>NZ_NJGY01000009.1 GCF_002250505.1 Janthinobacterium sp. PC23-8 | reverse complement strand
AGCGGCACTGTCAGCAACAGCTACGCCTCGGGCGCCGTGACCGGCACCAACACGGTGGGCGGCCTGGTTGGCGTCAACTCCGGCGCCTTGACCAATAACTACGCCACCGGCGCGGTCACGGGAAGCAGCAATACGGGCGGCCTGGCGGGCGCCAGTGGCGGCAGCGACAGCGGCAACTTCTGGGACCTCACCACCAGCAGCATAAACACCAGCGCCGCCGGCACGGGCTTGAGCACCACGGCCATGAAATCGACGGCCAGCTACACTGCGGCGGCCTGGGACCTGTCCAGCACGTGGATCGTCTACGACAGCAATACCTACCCCTTGCTGCGCGCCTTCATGACGCCGCTGCAGGTGACGTTTGCCTCGAACGCCAGCAAGACTTATGACGGCACCAGTAACTGGGCGGCGCTTGGCGCCACCTTCTCGAACCCGAATGCCGTGCTGTCAGGCACCCTGAACTACGGCGCGGCGGGCAGCGCCGTCAACGCCGGCACCTATGCCATTACGGCCGGCGGCCTGTATTCCGGCCAGCGCGGGTATGCCATCAATTCCAACGCGGCCACCCTGACCATCAACAAGCTGGGTGTGACCCTGAGCGGCGCGACGGTGGACACGCGCACCTATGATGGCACCACGGCCGCCACGCTCTCCGGCGGCTCGCTGGTCGGCCTGCTGTCGCAGGACAACGGCAACGTCGCGTTCGCCACGGGTACCTTCGACACCAAGGACGCCGGCAGCGGCAAGACCGTGACGGCCATCGTCACCGGCAGCGCCAGCGGCAACTATGCCGTGACAGCCAACGCAATGACGGGCACCATCACGCCGAAAGCATTGACCGTTTCCGGCATGGCCGCCACTACCCGGCAATATGACGGCGGCACCGCCGCCACCATGACCGGCGGCTCCTTGACTGGCCTGATCGGCGGCGAAACGTTGAGCCTGGGCACGTCGGCCGGTGCGTATGCCGACAAGAACGCCGGCGCGGGCAAGGCAGTGACGGTGACGGCCGGTGTGCTCGCCGATGGCAGCGGTCTGGCCAGCAACTATACGGTGACCGCGCCGACCGACGTTACCGGCACCATCACGGCCAAGACGCTGACCTGGACTAACCTGGCGGTGGATAACAAAGAGTACGATGGCAACGCGACGGCCGCCATCAACAACGGCAGCATCACCGCCGGCCTGATCAGCGGCGAAACGCTGGCATCAGGCCCTACGGCCGCGTTTGCCGACAAGAACGCCGGCAATAACAAGACGGTCACCGTCCACACCACCCTGGGCAATGGCGGCGGTGGTGGGCTGGCGTCCAACTACACGCTCGCCGATACCACCGTGTTGGCCAGCATCACGCCAAAAGCGTTGACGGTGACCGGCGCGGCGGCCGGCAGCAAGGTCTACGACGGCACGCTGGCGGCAAGCATTACCGGCGGCACCTTGAGCGGCATGATCAACGGCGAATCGCTCAACCTGGGCGCGCTGTCGGGCGCTTTCGCCGACAA
>NZ_NJGY01000008.1 GCF_002250505.1 Janthinobacterium sp. PC23-8 | reverse complement strand
GCCGCCGGCAAGCTGCTCAAAACCGTGGTCAACAACACCGGCGTGATCGAGGCGCACACGATAGACACGCGCGGCGGCAGCATCAAATTGCTGGGCGACATGCAGACCGGCACGGTGAACGCGGCCGGCACGCTGGACGCCAGCGCGCCGGCTGGCGGCAACGGCGGCTTTGTCGATACCTCGGCCGCGCACGTTTATATCGCCGACGGCATCAACGTCACCACCAAAGCGGCCAATGGTTTGTCCGGTACATGGCTGATCGACCCGGTCGACTTCAACATCGCCGCGTCCGGCGGCAACATGACAGGAACGACGCTGTCGAACAACCTGAAAAACGGTGTCGTGCAGATCCTGAGCACCAACGGCACCGGCGGCACGGCCGGCGACATCAATGTCAACGATACCGTCTCATGGTCGGCGAATAAACTGACGTTGACGGCGCAAAACAATATCAACATCAACCAGCCGCTGCGCGGTTCCGGCACGGCCAGCCTGGCGCTGGAATATGGGCAGAAGGCGGTCGCGTCGGGCAACAACGCCACCTACAATGTCAAGGCCGAGATCGACCTGCCAGCGGGCGATAACTTCAGCACCAAGCTGGGCAGCGATACGGTGACGGCGACGACCTACACGGTGATCACCAGCCTGGGCGCGGCCGGCAGCACCAGCGGCACCGATTTGCAGGGCCTGAAAAATGCGTTGTCCGGCAACTTCGTGCTGGGCGCCAATATCGACGCCACCGGCACGTCGAACACGGCGGTATGGGGCGCCAACCGCTTCACGCCGATCGGCACCACCACCGTGCCATTCACGGGCCAGTTCGACGGCCTGGGCCATGTTATCACCGGCTTGAGCAGCGGCACCACCACCAGCAACAGCTCTGTCGGCTTGTTCGGCACGATCAACTCTGCGGCGAAGGTGCGCAATATCGGCCTGCTCGGGGTTGCGATCACGTCCAACGTGGCGAGCGGCAGCTACGGCAATGTGGGGGCGCTGGTCGGCTTCAATTATGGCGGCACCATCAATAATGCCTATGTCGGCAGCGGTACCCTGACGAGCCCCGGTATCGTGGCGCTGGGCGGCCTGGTCGGGAAAAATTCCGGCACCATCAGCAATAGCTACAACAACGCCGCGCTGCTGGTGACGACAAATAGCCCCAGCGCTCTCGGTGGGCTGGTCGGCAAAGCCGGCGGCGGCGGCAGCATCAGCAACAGTTATAACAGCGGCACGGTGACCTCGAATAAAGCCGCTGCCGGCGGCCTCGTCGGCACCAACCTGGGCAGCATCACCGACAGTTTCAACACCGGCGCCGTGACTGCCGGTACCGGCGCGGGCGGCATCACCCCCTCCAATGGCACCAGCTCCGGCATAGGCCTTATCACCAACAGCTATAACACCGGCGCCATCTCCGGCGCCGGGCAAGTCGGCGGCGTAGTTGGTAGCAATATGTTGAAGGGGACCATCGCCAATAGTTACTCGACCGGATCGGTGATGGCCGCAGCTACGACCGGCACCGTTCGCGCCTACGGTGGCCTGGTCGGCGAAAACCGGGGCACCATCACCAACAGTTATGCCACCGGCGCCGTCAGCGGCACGGTCGCGACAGGCGGCGTGGTGGGTTCGAGCCCGGCCAGCGGCACGATCACCAATGTTTATTCGTCCGGCGCGGTGAGCTTGATCACCAACGGCACCGGTACCGCGGGCGGGGTGGTCGGGAACATGGGCAATACCAGTTCGATCAGCGGCGGCTATTACAATGCGACGGTGAACTCGACGATATCGGCCCTCGGCGTCAACAGCACCAGTGGAACCGTCGCCTCGCTCAGCGGGCTGACAGCGACGCAAATGCAAACCGCAGCGAACTTCGTCGCGTTCATCTTCACGGCCAGCACCGGCCAGTCGGGCAATAACTGGGTCATGGTCAACACCGACGGTACACTCAACGGCGCGGGCAACGCGACAGGCGCCACCGGACCGATGTTGTCTTCCGAGTACAGCACCACGATCAACTCGGCGCATCAACTGCAATTGATGGCGATGAACCTGGCCGGCAATTACACGCTGGGCCGCGACCTCAATGCGGCGACGACGGGCCTCTCGACCGACGTCTGGAATGGCGCGACCTTCGTTCCGGTCGGCGCCAGCACGGCGGCGCCGTTTACCGGGACCTTCGACGGCGCCGGCCACGTGATTTCTGGCCTGGTCGTCAACCGCCCCGGCACGAATGTCGCCGGCCTGTTCGGCGCCACGTCGGGCACGGCGATCGTGCGCAATATCGGCCTGGAAGGTGGCAGCATCGGCGGCCAGGATGATACGGGGGCGCTGGTCGGCAACAATGCCGGCACCATCAGCGGCAGCTACAGCACCATGAGCGTGACCGGTACCGCCAACACCGGCGGCCTGGTCGGCAACAATGCCGGCACCATCAGCGGCAGCTACAGCACCATGAGCGTGACCGGTACCGCCAACACCGGTGGCCTGGTCGGCAACAATGCCGGCACCATCAGCGGCAGCTACAGCACCATGAGCGTGACCGGTGCCACCAACACCGGCGGCCTGGTTGGCAACAACAGCGGCACTGTCAGCAACAGCTACGCCTCGGGCGCCGTGACCGGCACCAACACGGTGGGCGGCCTGGT
>NZ_NJGY01000007.1 GCF_002250505.1 Janthinobacterium sp. PC23-8 | reverse complement strand
ACCAGGCCGCCCACCGTGTTGGTGCCGGTCACGGCGCCCGAGGCGTAGCTGTTGCTGACAGTGCCGCTGTTGTTGCCGACCAGGCCGCCCGTGTTGGCGGTGCCGGTCACGCTCATGGTGCTGTAGCTGCCGCTGATGGTGCCGGCATTGTTGCCGACCAGCGTACCGGTAGCCGTGGCGCCGTTGACGCTGCCGCCGTCCAGGCCCACGTCGCGAATCACCGCCGTGCTGGAGGTGGCGCCGAACAGGCCGGTACTGTCGATGCCCGGACGGTTCAGGCTCAGGTTGGAAATGACATGGGCGGCGCCGTCGAAGGTGCCGGTAAATGGCGCCGCCGTGCTGGTGCCAACCGGCACGAACGTGGCGCCATTCCAGACATCGCCCGTGGTGCCGGTGGGCGCCAGATTGAGGTCGCGGGCCAGCGTGTAATTGCCGGCCAGATTCATCGCCATCAATTGCAATTGATGCGGCGATTTGATGGTGGTGCTGTACTCGGACGACAACATCGGTCCGGTGGCACCCAGCGCGCCGCCCGCATTGTTCAGCGTGCCGTCGGTATTGACCATGACCCAGTTGTTGCCCGACTGGCCGGTGCTGGTGGTGAAAGTGAAGTTGTCGAAGCTGGCGCCCGTGCGCATTTGTGTCGCGCTCAGGGGGCTCACCTTGGTGGCCGATCCAGTGCCGTCGCCGATGGCGGAGCCCAAGTTGACGGTGGAATTGAAGTAACCGCCGGTGATCGTCGCGGTTGCGTTGTTGAAGCCGATGACGCCGCCTGCCACAGTGGTGCCGGCGACGGTGCCGGTCAGCGTGACCTTGCCGGAAGAATAGACATTGGTGACCGAGGCGCCCGCAGTGCTGGTGCCGTTGGCGCCGACCACGCCGCCCACCGAGCTGGTGGCGCCCGTGACGTCGCCGGTGGCGTAACTGTTGCTGATCGACGAGCGGTTATTGCCGACCAGTCCACCCGTGGATACGCTGGCGCTGGCAAGACCGCCCAGGCCCAGGCCCGTCACCGTGCCGGTGGCATAGCTGTTGTTGATCTGCGCCGAGGAGGTGGTCCAGCCCACCAGCCCGCCAACATGGCCGTTGGCCGACACGGCGCCGGTACTGAAGCTGTTGTTGATCACGGCAGTCGAACCACGGTTGCTGGCCACCAGGCCGCCGGCGTCGATACCGACCGCTACCGCGCCAGTATTGAAACTGTTGGTAATGGCGCCGTAATTGATGCCGACCAGGCCGCCACCGGTATGCTTGGCGGTAGCGGTGACGGCGCCCGTATTGTAACTACCGGTGATCTTGCTGGCCTTGGTGCCAAGGCCCACCAGGCCGCCAATCACGGTATCGAGCGTCGCGTTGGTGACAGTGATCGTGGCGCTGCTGCCGCTGTTGAGGATGGTGCCGCTGTTTTTGCCAACCAGGCCGCCGATATACGCATAGCCCGGGGTGCTCAGGCTGCCGCTCACATAGGCATTATTGATCAAGCCGCTATTGGAACCAACCACCCCTGCCGCATTACCATAGGAACCACTGCCCGGCACGCTGGCACTCAGGTTGACGTCGAGCACGCCGACATTGCGGATCTGCGCAGCCGTAGTGATCGTACCGAACAGGGCGGCCGAGACGTTGCTCGTGCTGGTGTTACTGGTCAAGCCAGTAATCACGTGGCCCAGACCCTCGAACTGCCCCGTAAATGGCGTAGTATTGGTGCCGATCGCGATGAAGCCGTTGGCGCCCCATGACGACGTGGCGCTGGCGTCGATATTGGCGCCCAGCGCATAGTTGCCCGACATGAGGTTCCTCATGCCTTGCAAATCGGTACCAGTGACGCTGCCGGCCGCGCCCAGGCTGGTGATCATCGTATAGACCTTGGTGGTGCCGTCACTGCCCTGCTTGGTGCTGAAACTATTGCCCGAGGGGAGATTGACCTCGGCCTTGATCGTGATATTCGCGGCATTGCTCGACGCGACGGTGCTCTGGCCATATTCGAGCGCCAGGCTGGCCGTGCCGGTGCCGGTCATCGGCTTGTTGATGTTGATATTGTTTTGCGCGGTCAGGGTCAGCTTGTTGGCCGACCAGGCAATCGCTTCGTTGACATTGACGTCGCCAGCCGTGCCGCCAGTGCCGTCGGTGCTCAGGATCTGCACCGAGCCATTGCTCAGGCCGGTCATCAGGTCGGTGCCGGTCATATTGCCGCCGGACGCGGCGATCGTGAAGTCGACCGGGTCGATCAGCCAGGTGCCGGACAGGCCGTTGGCCGCCTTGGTCGTCACATTGATGCCCTTGGCAATGTTCACATGCGCGGCCGAGGTGTCGATAAAGCCGCCGTTGCCGCCCGTCGGCGCGCTGGCGTCCAGGGTGCCGGCCGCGTTCACCGTGCCGGTCTGCATGTCGCCCAGCAATTTGATCGTGCCGCTGCGCGTGTCGATGGTGTGCGCCTCGATCACGCCGCTGTTGTTGACCACGGTTTTGAGCAGGTTGCCGGCCGCCTGCGCCGTCAATACCACGCTGCCGCCATCGGCCTGGATCAGGCCGCCATTTTGCACCAGCGCCCCCACCGCGCCGCGGTCCACCGCCACCTTCAGCAAGCCGTCGCCAGCCACATCGAGCGTGATCGCCTGGCCGGCCGCCAGCGCCACCGAACCGAGCCGAGCATTGATCGTGCCTTCATTCGACACCTGCGCGCCCAGCAAGGCCACATAGCCGCCCGGCGCGTTGAGCGCGCCCTGGTTCAGCACCCGGCCGCTGCCATTGCCTGAAAATTTGTAGTTACCCGACATAAAGTCGGCGTTATTGATGTCGAGCGTGGAAGCCACCAGGCCGGCCGTATTGACCGACGCACCGTGGCCGAACAGCACGCCATTCGGGTTGACGATAAACACCTTGCCGTTGGCCGACAGGTTGCCAAGGATGGTCGTGCCATCGTTGCCCAGCACCCG
>NZ_NJGY01000006.1 GCF_002250505.1 Janthinobacterium sp. PC23-8 | reverse complement strand
CTGGAACGGCTGCTGGCCGGCCTGTGGCAGGAAGTGCTGGGGCGCACGCAGGTGGGCCGGGACGACAATTTCTTTGCGCTCGGCGGCGACAGCATCCTGGCGCTGCGCCTGGTGGCGCGCATCAGGGAGCAGGGTCTGGCGCTGAGCCTGGCGCTGATCTACCGCCATCCATCGCTGCGCGCCATGGCCGCCGCGCTTGAAAACACGCCATTGCTCGCCGCCGATGCCGATGCCGATGCCGATGCGGCGGCGGCCGGTGCGGAGGCGCTCGCCCCTGGCGTGCAGCGCGCCTTCCCGCTGGCGGCGCTGCAGGGCGGCATGCTGTTCCATTCGGAGCTGGAGCAGGGCAACGCCATCTTCCTCGACGTGTTTTCCTATCTGTTGCGGATCGATTGGGACGAGACCCGGTTCCGCGCCGCGCTGACCACGCTGACCGCGCAGGTGGAAGCCTTGCGCACCGGCTTCGACTGGCAGCGCGGCGAAACCGCAGCGCAGCAGGTCCATGCCCACGCCAGCGTGCCGCTGCAGGTGATCGACCTGCGCGGCGTCGAGGCTGCCATGGTGCGCCAGTCGCTCGACGCCTTCCTGCTGGCGCAGCGCGGCCAGCCGTTCGACACCACGCGCGCGCCGCTGCTGCGCCTGGCGGTGCACCTGCTCGATGACGGTCGCATCCGGCTGACCTGCGCCTTCCATCACGCCATTCTCGATGGCTGGAGTTTCGCCACCCTGGTCGCCCGCCTGCTGGCGTGCTATCTCGACCTGCCGTCACTGCCGTCGGCGCCGCCGGCACTGCAGGAGCTGCAGGTGCGGCGCGAGCGCGACGCCATCGCCGATCCGCGCTTGCGCGACTTCTGGCGCGATTATGTGTCGGGTGTCGCCGCCGCCGACGGCTTCGAACGCTTCGTCTCGAGCGCCGGACAGGCGCCGATGCGCTGCCGCGTGCCGGTCGACCCGAGCCTGCTGCGTGGCGCGCTGCGCCTGGCGGCACGCGCCCAGGTGCCGCTGAAAACCGTGCTGCTGGGCGCGCATATCCTGGCGCTGGCCGAAGTGAGCGAATCCGATACCGTCTGCACCGGCTATGTGGTGCATTGCCGGCCCGAGGTGGCGCAAGCCGAGCAGGCCATCGGCCTGTTCCTCAACACCCTGCCGTTGCGCGCGCACGTTGACATCAGCGCCTCGCTGGTGGGCTGGATACAGTCGGTGGCGCTCGAAGAGGCGCGCCTGCTCGAACAGCGCTGGCTGCCGCTGCTCGAAATCAAGAAGCTGGCCGGCGGGCGGCTGCCGTTCTCCTCGGCCCTCAATTTTGTGCACTTCCATGCCTACCGCCCGATCATCGAGGGCGGGCAGGTCGAAGTGGAGCAACTGGAAGTGTATGAACAGACCGATTTTCCGTTCCTGGCGCAGTTCTCGCTCGATCCGCGCGACCAGTCGCTGGAGCTGACGCTGATCGCCCAGTGCGAATCGATCGACTGGGAAGAACTCAACCGCATGGCCCTGATCTACCTGGCCAGCCTGGCTGCGCTGGTCAGTTCCGACCCCGAGGCGCTCGATGAAGCGCTGGCCGTGCCGGGCCGTCTGGCGCTCGACACGCTGGCAACGAGCCGCCAGCTCACCGCGCGCCATGTCGCGCCGCCGGCGCCGGCGCCGGCGCCAGCCGCCGCAGCGCCGGCGCCGCCGGAATCGCGGCCCTGGTCGGCCACCGAGCTGGCGCTGGCCGAACTGTGGCGCGATAGCTTGCAGACGGAGCAGATCCGGCTCGACGCCTCGTTCTTTGCGCTGGGCGGCGACAGTATTTCGGGCACCCGGCTGGTGGCGCGTGCGCGGCAGCATTTTGCGGTGCAACTGCCACTGCGCGACTTTCTCAGCGATCCGACCATCGCCGGCATGGCGCGCGCCATCGACACCGGCGCCGCGCTCGTCAGCATGGCGCCGATCCCGCGCGCACGTCGTCCGGTGCACTGACGCCGCCTTCCCATCGAGTGCAGGCGGACCGTGCGCCGCCTGCCCCCTTTTACCTACATACCGCTCCATGCCATCCTTCGAAGCTGACCTGTCTACCGCCCAACATGAAATGTGGATCGCCGAAAGTCTCGATCCCGGCACCTCGGCCTTTCATGTCCCGCTCGCCATCGAACTGTGCGGCGAACTCGATCAACCCGCCTTGCGCGCCGCCATCGCGGCGCTGGTGGCGCGCCACGAAGCGTTGCGCACCAGCTTTGTCGCGCGCGAACACGGTGCGCGGCAGGTGGTCGCGTCCGATGCCATGCCCTGCATCGAGCATATCGCCCCCCGCGATACCGGCGAGGCGGCCGTCGGCGAGCTGCTTGCCGCGCTGGCGGCGCGGCCGTTCGAGCTGGCCAGCGGCGCCGTGCGCGTGGCCCTGATTGTGCTGGCGCCGCAGCGCCATATCCTGTTCCTGTGCCTGCATCACCTGGTCTGCGACGGCTGGTCGCTGTCCATCCTGGCGCGCGAACTGCGTGCGCTGTACCGGCTGGGCGCCGACGCACTGGCGCCGCCCGCCTACCAGTTTGTCGACTGGAGCGAATGGCAAGCCACCCTGGCGCCGCAGCCGGCCGCGCAAGCCTGCCGGGACGAGACCTGCGCCATGCCGCCGCCTTGTGTGCTGGAACTGGCGGCGCCGGTGCCGGCGCCGCCGCATTGGGTCGCCGCCTCGGTCGACAGCAACTTGACGGCGCCGCAGTGGAACGAACTGCGGCGCCGTGCGCAACAGCATGGCGTCACGCCCTTCGAATGGCTGGGCAGCCTGTTCGGCCTGTTCCTGGCCCGGCTGTACGCGGTCGATGAGTTGCTGCTGTCGGTGCCGGTGGCCAACCGCGATCGCGAGGAGTTTGCCGATACCGTCGGCTGCCTGGTGCAAACCGTGACGCTGCACCTGTCGCTGTCGCCACAACTGCCGTTTGCGCACAACCTGGCGCGCCTGGCGCCGGCCATGCGCGCGGCCCTGGCTGCCGGCCCCCTGTCGCCCGCCGCGCCCGCCGCGCTGGCACGCCGGCAAGCAGCGCACGATGGCGCCGCCCATGCGCCGGCCCTGTTCGTGCTGCAAAACGCCACCGCGATGGACGGCGACTGGGGCCCGCAACTGCGCGCCACGCCGCGCCCGCTGGAAAACCTGGGCGCCAAGTCCGACCTGGCGATGCGCATCGAGCCGCGCGACGGCCAGGCGCGCATGGTGCTGGAATATCGCGCCAGCCGGTTCCCGCCGTCGCTGGCGCTGGCGCTGGGCCAGGCCTGGCACGCCTGGGTGCTCGCCGTATGCGCCGATCCTGCGCGCAGCGTAATCAACCTGGCGCTGGCGCCGGCGCCGATGCCGCAGGCCGCCCTGCCTGCGGGCGCGGTGGCCGACCTGTGGCGCGGCTTCGAGGCGCAGGCCTTGCGCGACGGCG
>NZ_NJGY01000005.1:87156-313032 GCF_002250505.1 Janthinobacterium sp. PC23-8 | reverse complement strand
AACTGCGGCGCCACCGGAATCTGCTGCAGCTGGCTGCCGGCGGTCGGTTGCTGGGCATAAGCGCCCTGGATCAGCAGAAGCAAGGTCAGGGGAAGAAGTGTGGAGCGCAAAAGTATCCTCTCGGTCGCGATAAGCAGAGCAAAAATGGCATGGTTTCAAGAAAACAGTTTTTATAGTATTAATGTCGACAAACTGACAATTACTTTTTTTTATTTTTTCTCATCAAGAATATCATCAAGGAAAAATTTTTAAACTAACAAGCTACTGAGGGCTTCTTGAGCTTACACATTTTCCATACAGAATTACTCTCACATAATCACCAAACTGAGCGATGGCCTTTGTTTTTCTGCTTTCTCTGTCGCGTCAAACCGATATGACTTAACAGTTTTCCATTGAAAATATTTTCACAAAATAAATAAATAAAACATCGTATTATTTTGCATTTTTATATTTTATGTATTTGTTTCCTTGTCACAAAAAATATCAATTGCATCATACATTTAACATTTGAAGGGCATCGCATCACAACAAAGTGATATTTGCATTTACATTGTGCCCATGCGAGCACACCTTGGCGACTGCAAGCACTGTCAAAAGAACTGGGCGATCATGTGCCGCCCAGACGACTGTCCGGCGGTCGGAACGAGATTGAAAAAAAACCGATATCATCTTGCCTGAGCTGCCAGGACGCCCTGCAAACGTTGGGGATTTACAACAGGAAAGTGATGATGGCTGGCTCGGGACACGTCATGACGTCGCCGCTGCGCTTTCTGTGGCAAAGGGATATTCCATAGCCACAACATCGCTTGCAACTTCTTGTTACGCAAAGAAGCATCGCGCCAGCCATTGCGGCGCAGCTGCAAAGCCGACATGACGAGCACCTGCCGGAGGAGGTTCTTGCGGATAGCCCCGATATGACGGCAGCGCCGCCATATCGCAAGGAACGCCTACTTCTTGCCCAGGCGCGTGATCAGGCTGGAGGTATCGTAACGGTTGCCGCCGGCCTGCTGCACTTCGCCATAGAACTGGTCGGTCAGCCTGGTCACGGGCAAATCGCTGCCGTTGCGCTGTGCTTCGGCCAGACAGATACCCAGGTCCTTGCGCATCAGGTCGACGGCAAACCCGAAATCGAACTTGCGTTCGATCATGCTCTTGCCGCGGTTTTCCATCTGCCAGGACTGCGCCGCACCCTTGGAAATGACGTCCACCACCAGCGCCGCATCGAGGCCGGCGTTTTCGGCAAAAGCGATGCCTTCGCTGAGCGCCTGCACCAGGCCGGCGATGCAGATCTGGTTGACCATCTTGGTCAGTTGGCCAGAACCCGATGGTCCCATGTAGGTCACGGCGCGGGCGTACAGCGCCATCACGCTTTGCGCGCGCGCATGGGCTGCCTCATCGCCGCCGGCCATCACCGTCAGCTTGCCGTTTTCGGCACCCGCCTGGCCGCCCGAGACGGGCGCATCGAGAAAAAACACGCCGCGCTCTTTTGCCGCAGCATGAATGGTGCGCGCCGCTTCGGCCGATGCCGTCGTATGGTCGATCAGGATACTGCCAGGCGCCATGCCCGAGAGCAAGCCGCCCTCTTCCAGGATCACCTGGTACAGATCGTTATCGTTGCCGATGCAGGTGAAGACAAACTCGGCGCCAACAGCCGCTTCGGCCGGCGTGGCGGCGCTTCTGCCCCGGTGCTGCGCCAGCCAGGCTTGCGCGCGTGCGCGAGTGCGGTTGTACACGGTAACGTCGTGCCCGCCCGCCGCCAGATGGCCCGCCATCGGGAAACCCATCACGCCCAGGCCGATAAATGCCACTTTTGCCATATTCTCCGTCCCCTTTTTATTGATGAATCAAGCCGCCGATTGTGGCACAACTTGAGCGGGTTGAAGCGGTCAGACCAGCGCGCGCAGGGCCTCCAGCAAGGCCGCGCATTCCTGCGGGTTGCCGATGCTGATGCGCAAGTACTGGCTGATGCGCGGCGCCTGGAAATGACGCACGATCACCGAGCGCGCACGCAGGCCGGCCGCCAGTTGCGCCGCGTCATGCTGCGGGTGGCGGGCAAACACGAAGTTGGCCACCGAAGGCAGCACCTCGAAGCCCAGCACCGTCAAGGCATGCGTGAGTTCGCTGCGGCTGTCGATCACCGCCTGGCGCGTCTGCTGGAAATACGCTTCGTCGCGGAACGATGCCACGGCGCCGGCCAGCGCCAAACGATCAAGCGGATAGGAATTGAAACTGTTCTTGACGCGCTCGAGCGCGTCGATCAGGTCCGGGTGGCCGATGGCGAAACCGACGCGCAGGCCGGCCAGCGAACGCGACTTCGACAGCGTCTGCACCACCAGCAAGTTGCGATACTGCCTGACCAGCCGAATCGCGCTCTCGCCGCCGAAATCGACATACGCTTCATCAACCACCACCACCGCACCGGGATGGGCTTGCAGCAGCGCTTCCACGCCGGCGAGCGGCAAATTGACGCCGGTTGGCGCATTCGGGTTGGGGAAGATGATGGCGCCGCATGGGCCCGTGTAGTCTTGCGGGCGGATGCGCATCGTATCGTCGAGTGGCACGGTGCGGTAATCGATGCCGTACAGCTTGCAATAGACCGGGTAGAAACTGTAGCTGATGTCCGGGAACAGCAGCGGCGCGTCGTGCTTGAGCAAGGCCATGAAGGCCAGCGCCAGCACCTCGTCGGAACCATTGCCGACAAACACTTCAGCGCTGGCCACGCCGTGGTAGTCGGCCAAGGTTTGCTTCAGTTCGCTGGCAGTGGGGTCCGGATACAGGCGCAGGCTGTCGGTGGCGGCCTCGCGCAAGGCAGCGATCACCTGCGGCGACGGACCATACGGATTTTCATTGGTATTAAGCTTGACCAGGCCAGGCAGTTTTGGCTGCTCGCCGGGAACATAGGGGGTCAGCTGGCTGACGATGGCACTCCAGAATTGGCTCATTGCTTGTAATTGGGTATCAGGGGATGGGAGGGAGGAACTGTGGCTAGATTACCATAGTGCCGAGCAGGATCATGATGGCGGCTGAGCGGGCGTTCAGGCTCTTGATCACGGCGTGTCATGTGAGCGCTTTGACGGAGGGCAACCATGGACAGCATGCACAGGGCTGCGGAAAGAAGAATCAGTTATGGCTTGCCGGCACAAAGAGCGCGCCGGCGCAAAAGCGATGCCTGGCTTGCGGTAGCAGTCAGCGTGAGCGAACAGATCGTCGCGGAACTGCAGGGCGCCAGCGACCTGCGCGGCGCAGAACGGCAACGCATCATGGCGCTGGAGGAACGGCTGGCCGCCAATTGCCAGGTCATGCACGATACCCTTGGGACACTGTTTGACACCCCGGCAAAAGCGAGGACCATTTATCGCACCATGAGGAGGCTTCTGCCATGAACGAGCAAATCACACCCCTGGAAATCGCCTTGCGCTGGCGCGCTTTGGGCGAACTGCTTCAGAACCTGGAAATCGCCTTGCGCTGGCGCGCTTTGGGCGATTTTAAAACCTCAATGGGCGATTCGGGGAGCCTCGCGCGAGTACGCGCTCGTCTTCGAATCCCACCCGCAAGGCGCGCAGGCGCCTTGCTCCTCGCCGCCTCACAAATAAAAAAAGCTCCCTTGCGGGAGCTTCTTTTATTTGTTCTGGCGGAGAGGGTGGGATTCGAACCCACGGTACGATTTAACGTACGCTTGATTTCGAGTCAAGTACATTCGACCACTCTGCCACCTCTCCAGGTACTGCTTTGCTGTTGCGGTCTGCTCAAACTGCCGGGGCTGTTTGAGCGAGGCGCTATTTTAGCATGGGGGTTTTGGGTTGGGTAGGGGTTTTGCAAAACAATATGGGCGATTCGGGGAACTTGAAAATCGCCTTGCGCTGGCGCACTTTGGGCGATTTTAAACCTCAATGGGCGATTCGGGGAGCCTGAAAATCGCCTTGCGCTGACGCGCTTTGGGCGAGTTGCTTCAGAACCTGTAAATCGCCTTGCGCTGGCGCGCTTTGGGCGATTTTAAAACCTCAATGGGCGATTCGGGGAGCCTCGCGCGAGTACGCGCTCGTCTTCGAATCCCACGCGCACGCCCCGCAGGGGGCGTGCTCTTCTCCGCCGCACAAATAAAAAAAGCTCCCTTGCGGGAGCTTCTTTTATTTGTTCTGGCGGAGAGGGTGGGATTCGAACCCACGGTACGATTTAACGTACGCTTGATTTCGAGTCAAGTACATTCGACCACTCTGCCACCTCTCCAGGTACTGCACTTTACTGCGGTCTTTTCCCCGCATTGCTGCGAGAAGGCAAGATTATAGCAGCCAGCGAAAAAAAGGAAAGGACTTTTTATGCTTTCAGATGGGTCAGGCCGCCCATGTACGGGCGCAGCACTGCCGGGATTTCCACGCTGCCGTCGGCTTGCTGGTAGTTTTCCAGCACCGCCACCAGGGTGCGGCCCACTGCCAGGCCGGAGCCGTTCAGGGTGTGGGCCAGTTCAGGCTTGCCGGCGGGGTTGCGGAAACGCGCTTGCATGCGGCGCGCCTGGAAGGCTTCCGTGTTCGACAGCGACGAAATTTCGCGGTAGGTGTTTTGCGCCGGCAGCCATACTTCCAGGTCGAACGTCTTGGCGGCCGTAAAGCCCATGTCGCCGGTGCACAGCGACATCACGCGGTATGGCAGGCCCAGGCGCTGCAAGATGGTTTCGGCGTGGCCCACCATTTCGTCGAGCACGGCATACGAGGTATCGGGATGGACCACCTGCACCATTTCCACCTTGTCGAACTGATGCTGGCGGATCATGCCGCGCGTGTCGCGCCCGTAGCTGCCCGCTTCCGAACGGAAGCATGGCGTGTGCGCCGTCATCTTCAGGGGCAGCTGGTCCTGCGCCAGGATTTCGTCGCGCACGATATTGGTCAGGGTCACTTCCGAGGTCGGGATCAGGTAGAAAGTCTCGCCCTCGCCTTCGACGCCGCCTTTTTTCACCGAGAACAAATCGGCTTCGAATTTCGGCAACTGGCCCGTGCCGCGCAGGGAATCGGCGTTGACCATATAAGGGGTATAGCATTCCGTGTAGCCATGCTCGTCCACGTGGGTATTGAGCATGAACTGCGCCAGCGCGCGGTGCAGGCGGGCGATGCCGCCTTTCATGACGGAAAAGCGCGAGCCGGTCAATTTGGTCGCCACTTCGAAATCGAGGCCCAGCGCGGCGCCAACATCGACATGGTCTTTCACTTCGAAATCGAAGCTGCGTGGCGTGCCGACCTTGCGCACTTCCACGTTGCCCGATTCATCTTCGCCGACCGGCGCCGATTCGTGCGGCAGGTTCGGTACGGCCATGATGAACTCGCTCAGCTTCGCTTGCACCAGCGCCAGCGCCGTTTCATCGGCTTTCAGTTCGTCACCGAGGCCGGCCACTTGCGCCATCACGGCCGAAGTATCTTCGCCCTTGCCCTTCAACATGCCGATCTGCTTGGACAGCGCATTGCGCTTGCCCTGCGATTCTTCGGTGCGCGTCTGGATCGCCTTGCGTTCGGCTTCAAGGGCGGTAAAACCTGCCACATCGAGCTGGAACTTGCGCGTCGCCAGGCGGGCGGCAACGGTGGCGATGTCTTTACGGAGTAATTGAATATCTATCATGGGGTGCGTGGCGGTGCTGATGTAGGGAAGCACACATTGTACCAAGACCCGTTCGTTTCATTCCGAGTTTTGCGCTGGCCGTTTTGGCGGCCGGCGGCATCAGATGAAAGCGGCTTTTTCGGCAGCGCTCAGGCGGCGGGCGCTGACCGCCACCACAGGGATCGAGGTATTCAATGCTTGAGCCACCACGGCCGAGTCGGCGCTGACACTGACTGCGCGGCTGTCGGCGGTGGCAAAGCTGGAACCGATGGCCAGGACGGCGGCGGCGACAAAGGCGATTTCCATGTTTTTCAGTGCGTTCATGATGTGGCTCCCGGTGGTGTGTGGTGTCGATGAGTGCTGCTGGTATGGTGCTACTTTAGCCAGCGGCCACCGCGAACACCACCGGCTTGCGACCAGCGGCGAAAAACGCGGCGCGAACGGTGAAAAACAAGGATTGAAGCGGCGACAGACGCTACAGCGCGTCCTTGACGAGGCCGCCCAGGCACGTGATGGCCTGTTCGATGCGCGGCGTCCAGGCATTGCCGCAATTGAGGCGCAAGTAATTGCCGAACTTGCCCGAGGCCGAGAACAGCTGGCCCGGCATATACGCCACGCCCTGGGCGATGGCTGTGCCGTGCAGCGCCAGCGCATCGACCTGGGCCGGCATCTCGACCCACAGCACAAAACCGCCCTGCGGCTCGGACAAGCGGCACTCGGGCGGGAAACTTGCCACCACCGCATCGGACATGCGCGCGATGCGCTGCACCAGGGTACGCCGCATCTTGCGCAATTGCTGGTCGTAACTGCTGCCTTCCAGGAAGTCCGCCAGTACGGCCTGGAAAAAATGGCTGGTGGCGCCGCTGGACACGGTTTTCAGCAAGGCCACTTCCTGCGCGAAGCGCCCGGCCAGCACATAACCGACGCGCGAGGCGGGCGTGACCGCCTTGGAAAACGACGAGCACAGCAGCACGTTGCCGCTGGTGTCCCAGGCTTTCACGGGCCAGGGCCGCTGCTGGGCAAAGCACAGGTCGCCATAGACATCGTCTTCCACCAGCGGAATATCAAATTGCGACAGCAAGCCGGCCAGGCGCTGCTTGTTCGCGTCCGGCATCACGCAGCCCAAAGGATTGTTCGCGTTCGGCACGAACAGGCAGGCTTGCGCCAACCCCGCGCGCAAGGCCAGTTCCAGCGCGTCGAGCGACGGCCCCGTCTTCGGATCGGTGGGAATTTCCAGCGCCTTCATGCCCAGGCTTTCGATCATCTGCAGCAGCACGAAGTAGGTGGCCGATTCGATGGCGATGGTGTCGCCCGGCCTGGCAACGGCGCGCAGGCACAGGCTGATCGCCTCGGTGCAGGAATTGGTGACGACGATTTCGCCGGGATCAAGCTTGCCCCAGTCCAGCGCGCGGCGCGTTACCTGGCGCAGGAAGTTACTTTCGCTGCTGTCGTAACAGCTGACCTTGCCGAGCAGCGCCGGTTCGCGCCGCGCCACCGCGCTGATGGTGCGCTGCATGCGCTTGATGGGCAGGATCTCATCGGGCGGCCAGGCCGTGCCCAGTTGCACGATATTCGCCGTTTCGTTGTCCTTCAGCACCCGCATCAGCAGATTGTTGATGCCGACAAAGGCAGGCTCCTTCAGATGCAGGGCCTGCGCGCTGCACGGCCGGCGCGGCGCGCGGTGGCGCACGAAATAGCCGGACTGCGGGCGCGCATCGACCTGGCCGCGGTCTTCCATCAGGCGCAACGCTTGCATCACGGTGCTGATGGACAGACGCTTTTGCTGCGCCAAGTGACGAATCGACGGCAGCCGCTCGCCGGGCGCAAACACGCGCGTGTCGATCAGCGCGCCCAGTTCGTTGGCCAGGTGCTCGTACAGATTGATTTGCATGGACTTCCTTGTGTTCTTCCCCGCGCCAGTATGCGGCGGCAAGACCAGGCCGAGACAGATACAGTTGCCGTATTTTTTGACAAGCACAGTGTAGCGGCCAGCACACTGTATGCATGACAATTTCGATTGAGTGCATCTGTTTCGGTTCACGCCGGGCGCTTAAGCTGTTCCTGTCCGCACAGCAGGAGTACACGATGGCCACCGAACACGACTTACACAGCAACATGCCGTTGCGGCTGGAACACGCCGGCGCTGGCGTCATCGAATGCATCGAAGGCCGCGCCTGGGTCACGGCCTATGCCGAGTTCGCCGACACCGTGCTGCAGGCCGGCCAGCGCTACACGATACCAAACCATGGCCTGGTGCTGGTGGAGGCGGTGGGCAGCGGGCGCATCCGTGTCCATGCGGCGGCGCCACGACGTGCCTGGTGGGCGTTACATATCCCGACATTATTGAGCACAAGGACGACATGACTTCATCTTTACCGCGCGTGCTGGTCACGGGCGCAGCCGGCGTGATCGGTACCGTTTTCTGGCACAGCCGGCACGGCGAATTCTCCCTGCGCCTGGCCGACCTGCACACAGCCAGGCTGGCGCAGGCGCCCTGCCCCGCCATTGCACTCGATGTCAGCGACTACGACGCCTGCCTGGCCGCCTGCACGGACATCGACGTGGTGCTGCACCTGGCCGGCGTGCCGCATGCCGGCGCCGACTTCGATACCCAATTGTTGCAGCCAAATATCGTCGGCACGCACAATATCTTTCGCGCGGCGCAGGCACAAGGCGTGCGGCGCGTGGTGCTGGCCAGCAGCGCGCAAGCGGTGGAAGGCTATCCGCTCGATGTGCAAGTGCAGGAAGCCATGCCGGCGCGGCCTGCCAACATGTACGGCGCCAGCAAGGCGTTTGGCGAGGGCGTGGCGGCGGCGTTTGCACATCAGTACGGCATGACGGCGTTTGCCGTGCGCATCGCCAATGTGGCGCGCTTCGAGCCTGGCCAGCAGCACAGCGCGCGCGATATTGCCGCCTTTGTCAGCGAACGCGACGTGGTGCAGCTGCTGGCACGCTGCATTAGCGCCGAGGTGCCGGCCGGCTACCATGTGGTGCATGGGGTATCGGACAACCGCTACAAACGGCTGGCCATCGACGCGACGCGCAAGCTGGTCGGCTACGCGCCGCAGGATGACGGTTTTATCCTGCTGGGCTTGTAGGCTTCAGCCCTTGCCGGCCTTGCGGTCCAGCTCGCGCAGCCAGGCCAGCTTGTCGGCGATCTTGCTTTCCAGCCCACGCGGCACGGGCTGGTACCAGCCTGGTTCGGCCATGCCGTCCGGAAAATAGGTTTCGCCGGCAGCATACGCGTCGGGCTCGTCATGCGCGTAGCGATAGGCGTGACCGTAGCCCAGTTCCTTCATCAATTTGGTTGGCGCATTGCGCAGGTGCACCGGCACTTCCTTCGATTTGTCTTTCTTGACGAAGGCCATGGCCGTGTTAAACGCGTTGTAGCCGGCATTGCTCTTGGCGGCAATCGCCAGGTAGATCACTGCCTGCCCCAGCGCCAGCTCGCCTTCGGGCGAACCCAGGCGTTCATAGGTTTCGGCCGCGTCGTTGACCATGGTCAGCGCACGCGGGTCGGCCAGGCCGATATCTTCCCAGGCCATGCGCACGATGCGGCGCGACAGATAGCGCGGGTCGGCGCCGCCGTCGATCATGCGGCAGAACCAGTACAGGGCCGCGTCCGGGTTCGAGCCGCGCACGGACTTGTGCAGGGCCGAAATCTGGTCATAGAAATTGTCGCCGCCCTTGTCGAAGCGGCGCGAATTGAGGGTCAGGGCATTGTCGACAAACGCCGCGTCGATGTTCGTCGTGCCGGTCGAGCTGGCGGCCGTGTCGGCCTGTTCCAGCAAATTGAGGAAACGGCGCGCGTCGCCGTCGGCATAGCCGATCAGCGTATCGACGGCGGTGTCTTCGAACACCAGGTGCGACAAGGCCGTCGTTTGTGCCTTGGCCAGCAACTGTTTCAGCTCGTCTTCCGTCAGCGATTTGAGTACATACACTTGCGCACGCGACAGCAGCGCCGAGTTCACTTCGAAGCTGGGGTTTTCGGTGGTGGCGCCGATAAACGTCACCAGGCCCGATTCCACGAAGGGCAGCAAGGCGTCCTGCTGCGACTTGTTGAAGCGCGATACACTTATTTGGACTCGTTAAAAATCAATGAGTTACATCTCCAATAGACCGTGATATTGCACAAAACCTAGGTTTTCATGCACAATTAAATGCACCACGGAAAATGATTGTGCGAATAGGGAGTTCAACATGTCGGTGTACCCGATCAAATACAAGGTTTTGAACAAGGAAACTGGCCGCAAAGTCAGTGTCACACGCTGGCGAGTCCAGATTCGCAAAGGCGGTGAAAACATCTCCAAGCTCTTTGAGGACGAGGCCGTTGCGCGGTCCTGGGAAACTCAGGAACTTCACCGTATCAACACTGGGGTTCCTCAAAACCTCATTTTTGACATGAAGTACCAACTTGAGATGCCTGACATGCGACGGCTTCTGAGGGACTACTTCGAACAATACATGAGCAAGCACGCCGCCTCTTCACTCAAGAGCAACCATAACCGTTGCCTTCAGGCGATTCCAGCTATTCCAGTGTACATCAACGACCTTGGGGCGAAGCTTGATAATTATCGCTACAAGAATACGATTGTCGATGCCATGCTGGGCCGAACTTACGACAAAGACTTCATTGAGTTCGGCAGCTTCAAAATCGACACTGTCAACTTCTGGCTGCTCATTGCCTACATGGACTCAAGAAGAAAGGCAGGAATCAAGGATAACACCATTCTTCGTGAAATCTCCACGATCAGTTCGGCGTTTGAAAAGGTCTATAAGCTCTATCCTGAACAGTTCCCAAACGGCTTGATGAACCCAGTGAAGATGCTTCCAAAAGGCGAAAAGCCCAAGCCCTTTCTTGGACGAAAACGGGTTCTGTCCGATGATGAGGCAGTACAGATTGCTGAGTGGCTGAAGCTCAAAGCCAACCAAGAGCCCTACTACCTCTTCATTTCCTGCCTTGAGTCTGGCGCACGAAAAAGCGAAGTGCTCAATGCTCAATGGGAAAACGTGAATTTAGATCTTTGGTCCATCCACTTGCCAAAAACCAAGAATGGTAAACCAAGGGACATCATGATCCCCGACGACGACGAATTCAGGCAATGGCTGAAATCTAATCGCATTGCCAGAGGTCCCATCTTCAAACTGACACCCTGGAATTTCCGTCAATACTGGGTTGATGCGCTGAAAGCGCTTGGTCTTTATGACGATGCCGCGACACGGCTTCATTTTCATGACACACGAAGGACAGCCCTGACCAAGCTCATTCGTCAAAAACGACTGAACAACTTCCAGATTGCCAAGGAGATGGGAGTGTCACCTCAAACGGTTGAAACCACAATCCAAGCAATGCCTGATCGCCTGGCTGCCCTGTTTGCCAAGTTGCGATCCGGTCAGGCACTGTCTGAAGACGAAATCATGATGTTGGCCGGTCATAGCTCTTCAACAATGACCAATGTGTACTATGGCGACAGAAACTGACTCTTAAAATATAAATTATTAGAAAATAAGAAGAAGATAGTTGACGCATCTGCTTCTTGATCATAAAGTACATCTATTAACAATCATTGTAAAAACTTGTTGAAAAAACCTTCAAGAATCTACAGTCCTTACCTTTTTACTGGAGAAATTCATGGCAGAAGCAAAAAAACTCTCGTTGGCTGACATCCTTGCAAAACGCAAAGAATTTGAAGAAATGGTAGCCGCTCAGTTGCAATCCGAACGCCCTGCTGCTCTGGCAAGTGTCCTGGAGCAAATCGAGCTGTTTAACTTCACTGCTTCTGAACTCGGTCTTCACGCCGCGCCTGTCGCACGTGCTTCTACAGCCAACGCATCAAACAAAGCCGCTGGTACTCGCGTCATGACTAAGCCGCTTAAATCCACCAAGGGCGAAGAGACTGGTGTGTGGCTGGCCCACCCTCCGAAGTTCCTGGAAGCTGAAGGTGCTTTTGCAAGTTACAAGGCTGGTAAGTCTGTTGATGCATGGCTGGTCACTCCTGCCGACAAAAAGGCCAAAATCAACTTCTTGAAGAAGCTGGCAAGCCGTGAAGGCAAGGTTCCTAACAAGGACCAGATGGGTGAAATTACTGAAGCTGAATTCAAAGCAGTCTAAGGTTAATAGCAATAAATTAAAAAGCACCTAATGGTGCTTTTTTGTCGTAAAACTCCAATTTTTCATTTGAATTTTCGATTAATAACTCTAAAAATGCAGGGAAAAATGTCTAAACCTTCCATTAAAAAAGAGCTTGAATCAGATTTTAATAACTTGGTTCGAAATGGAATAGATTTTTTGGCGAAGGCAATATCCCAGCTTGATAGCGATGCTAAACACTCGGTTATTAATTTCCACACAGCAGTAGAGATTTTTCTCAAGGCGCCTCTTGTACATGAGCATTGGACGCTTGTGGTCGTTGACCGAGACGCAAACCGGAAAAATTATGAGGCAGGGGACTTTCAGTCGGTTTCATTTTCTGACGCATGCACACGCTTAGATAATGCCCTGAACAAGCCATTAAGAAAAAGTGCCAAGGAGGCATTCGATAAGGTTAGGAAACATCGAAATCGCATGGTGCATTTCTATCATAGTGGAATTAACGGAAAACAGCGAGACGAGATCAAACTTGAACAGGCGCAAGCATGGTTTGAGCTTAACCGCTTTATCACAGACACTTGGCGAGAACAATTTAAGCCATTTGAAAACGATTTCCGAAAAATGGAACGGACTCTCATCGCAAATAACCACTATGCAAAAGTAAAATATGAAGATCTGAAGCCTAAGATTGAAGGGATGAAAGTTGGTGGAGCGATTTTTGAAGATTGTCCGGTATGCACGATGAATGCTTTAAAAGTAGAAGAAGAAGTTGATCGTCTATTTTCAAGCGACTGCATGGTCTGTTTTCATAGTGAGAAACGGGTACAATTGGAGTGCCCACAATGCAATGACTCAAATCAGCATATGGTAGCTTATGACGGCCTCACATGTACCAACTGCAAATTTGAACTTCCCAACGAGGATGCATTTGATCTGCTTGACCAGAATCAAGTTCGCGGAACCAAGCACGATTTTGATTCCGATACACCTGCTAACTGTGATGAGTGCCAAGGCTTTGAAACAGTGTGCGAGTACCAAGGTGGATATTTATGCACTAATTGTCTCGTCCACTTTGATTCGGTGGCAAGATGCCAGTCCTGTGGTGCCTCTATGACAGGCTGTGCAGAAGATACCTACAGTACTGGTTGCGAACACTGCGATGGTTACGCAGGATATCGGTCCGACGATTAAAGGTGTATTGAATCGGCATTAATTCTGTAGAGGCAATAGTGATCTCAATAATTCGAGAAATATTTTAACACTAGAGCAAGACTGAGAACAGAGCATGGATGACAAGAAGATTGCAGAACTTAAAAAATTTATAAACACTTTGGCAGATTCCAGGATCGGTCCTCTCATTGATCTCAAGAAACTATGCCAGTCAGGTATCTACACTCTCGCCGTGCAGATGGCCACAGAGCATGCGATTGAGCACAAAAATTACATGTATTTAAACAGCATTTTTGGTTTGATCGATGACACGCCATATGAAATTAACTTCATCACCGCTCTTCGGCCAAGGCTCAACTTTACCCTAACCGATACAAAACCACGTAAACTCAAGCATGCGACTCTGTACCAAGTAACACAAGCTGCAAATCAACCTACGGCCAAACCGATTGCCGTTAAAAATCCACCACCTAAACAAGCAAAGATATACGACAATAAGCGAGAAGTGAGCGAGGACTTGATGGACTCACGACTCATGCTACCTGGGAGTTATGGGGCAGGAAAAAGACGATAAAAAACGTGGTCACTTAGTTGTATAACTCCATAGTTTTCTCTTCTTCTATTATTCTGCACTTGGTCACGTCAGTGAGAGTGCTTCGCCACTCTTCTGGCAAACATGCATATAATGAAAAACCAGCCGATGTGGGGATGATTCAAGAATTCTTCTTGTTAGGTTTGGTGAATTTACAAAAATCGCGTAAAGTACTATCTATCATCAAACTATCGAAGGAACTCATGCCTACTTATCAGGAATACCAAGCGCAAATCGCTGAACTACAACAACTTGCCGAAGCTGCACGCAAGAACGAAATTACAGGCGCCAAGGCAGAAATCGCCTCTATCATGAGGACATATGGTCTGAGCATTGAAGACCTGAAAGATACCAAAACGAAGCCTGTCAAAGCTCTCAAGTCAGTCGCTGTAAAGTATCGCGATGATGCCACTGGCGAAACTTGGACAGGTCGTGGACGTCCTCCACGTTGGCTGGACGGCAAAGACAAGAATCAGTTCTTGATCAAGTGATTCAAGGGTAACGATTATCCTGGGGGAGGAGGTATGTCCAAGCCAGTAGGTAAAAATGTGAAGAGCACCTGCGGGTGCTTTTTCTTTGCCATAACCCTTTACCATCCATGACCTCAATGCAGTCTTCTTGGCACCATAGGAAGACGGTCGTAGCCGCATCTAGCCTCACGGCACCTATCAAGCAACTAGTAGCGTTGTGGCCCCGTCAAAGAGAAGGTATGCCTACCCGACAAAACGCATACCCTCCCTGCTTGCCAGCTTCCTAACAGGACCAATTATTCACTGTTGTTGCCGTAATACCATGTCCAACCCTACTCATTTAAAGCAAAATCAGGATCGGCAAATTCTTCATCGCCAGTGAGCGTGTATAGGATCTTGCAAAGCTCCAAAAAATCTACTTGCGCAAGATAAGCTCTTTTTATATTCAGGCGACCTTGGTTGATACTTGAAACGTAAGATTCCTTAACGCTTTTTAGCAAAGTGCGCAAAACACTTTCATTCGTTACTTCCACGTCAATATCCAGCGACGATAGATATATGACGTTCTTATCCCGACTGTATGTAGTGGGATTTCCGCGAGAATGAAACTCTGGAGCAAGGAGCGCCAGTTCTTTAAATTCAATATCAGAGTAAAATTTATCCCAGTTCATATTCTTCATTTATAATCCTCTCATGATGATTAACGACAAACCATGTTGCAATAATTTGTTTATACGGCACCTGCTTACGACTAAAAAGGTAAGTCTTCTTGAAAAATAAAACTAAAATGTTCTTCTAAATAATTGGATTGCTCACCTGTTGGCTTTTTTCGCAAAGCACGTGGAACACCACTGATCAATTCTTTGTCCCGTAGGTTCTTTGATACATGCATTTTTCCATCGCTATCAAAACCGATTAGGCCAGTGTCGAATAAGGCATCAAGATTGGCAACAAGCGGAAGACCATTATTTGGATCAAGACGTTCCTGATTGTCAGAATCACGCCAAGGCTTTGCATGTGAAGCTCTTAGCACTGGCAATACAGAACACCCAGTAACCGCACACTTACCATCCCAAAGTTCCAAGAGTTCTTTACGATATTTTCCTTGACCTATCCTTGCCAAGATCAAGGTTTCTCGCTCAGTCGGGCTATAATCAGTTTGCTTCTCGATATCCTCAATATCTTGAAGTGTTGTGGCACTTTCCCCAATGTCTTTGGATTCTGTCACAACCAAGCCTTTGGGGACCACCTGAAAACCAAGACCTCTCAGCATGTCATGCCAAGGCCCCCTACGGGCTCCCTTGAAACTTGATGGTTCCATATCCGCAGTCCCTGAGATCTCATGAGCAATGGACACTATTGCTTTAGGCGGATATGGTTCTCCATTGATGATCACGTCGTAATTTTGGCTGTCTCGAAATCCCCTATACCCTGGATTCTTCTTCCAAAATTTCGCAGCAGCCTTAATGTGCGCGTCATTAACTTTCTTTACGGGCATTCAAAATCCTTTGCAAAAAACAATAATAATTATATTTAAATAACTATTTAGCATCCGGAACCCTCCCGGTCACTAAAATTTACGCGAGCTATTGAGCAATATCTGGCATTCAAGTCTGACAAGTATACGTTGTTGTTGCTAGAAAGCACAGGTTTTCCAGCCTATGCCCACTTCTGCACCTAGTCACGTCAGTGAGAGTGCATCACTACTCATCCAAGAAACCAAGCAGACGAAAAGAATATCCACAGGCGCTTACGGTTTGCTCTCGGATTTTTCCCTGGTGTTAGGTATAGCTCTCGCAATACCGTCTTCCTATCCATGACCTGAGCCTTCTCTTGATCAAATGCCTCCGTTCTTCTTTACCCTAGACGAGTAAAGTCACCGAAGATCAATTCATTCTACTTTAATATTAATGTTAAATATAATTATCAATTTAAAATTTCCGATTTATCTTGACTTTAATTTTCAATCTTTTATATTGATTAATGCTACGGTTGACGCAATTGGTTTAGGCCAATCACTCAAATAAGAAAGCCACCTTAATCGGTGGCATTTTTATTTCTTATTTACCATTGACTTTTAATTTATTTTTATTTTAATACTTGAGAGTAATTTGAGTTTATGCGTCAACCGTAGCGGTTCTCGATTCGGCTCAAACGAATGCAAATAATCACAATACATACACAGGTAAAAATAACTAGATTGATTTAATATCGATTTAGCAACTGAAAAAGGTAACGAGTGATAGGTAGCAAATCAGTAAAATGATAAGTAGTCAATGAATGGTATTTGAGCAAAGACACACGGAAAGCAATCAGAGGAACCCGGCTCAAGCTGTATTAAGACAGTGAATTCTCAACACAAAAACACTTATATTGATTTTTGTTCAGGTATGTAGCACTACTAACTGATTAAGCGTAAAACCTCAAAATTTTAAAATTTTGGTTAGGGTAAATCTTTGTCAAGCTTAGTAGTGAATGAGTGAAACGAATGAGCGAATATGCTTGACAAAGATAGAATAAACATCATCGATCTTCAATAATAAAGAGCATAACAACAAGATAATCACGTAGTGGGTATTCATTTTCGACAGTAAATAAAAAAGGAACGCGACCTAGCAGCCTGAACCCGAACCCTCCCGGTCACTAATGTTTACGCGAGCAATTGAATAACATCAGGCATTCAATTATGACAAGTGTACGTTGGTGTTGCTGGAGAGCACAATTTTTCCAGCCCATTTCCACTTCTGCACCTGGTCAGTGAAAGTGCTACGACACTCTTCCAGGAAACCAAGCAGACGAAAAAAAAGCACCCACAGGCGCTTACGGTTCGTTCTTGAACTTCTTGCTTGGTACGAAATACTGCTCTCTCAATGCTGCCTTCCTTTGCATGACCTGAGCCTTCTCCTGGTCAAGCGACACTATCGGCGCCACAGACAAATTGAGCTTTATAAGCTTCTTCATGGGCAGACTGTCACCTTCCACACCCTCAATACAGACTCTCTTCATGGCATCATTGCTGACCGACTCCCAACTTATACTGTAGCCAGCATTCAATGCCATCTGCGACGACAACAATCTTTGGGTCCGGCCATTGCCTTCCCGAAAGGGATGAATTCTGTTGAGTTCCAACAAAAAATCACCTAACTCTTGAGCAAACTGGTCTTGAGAATGACCGACAAAGAAATCCTTGCTTTTGCACTGGTCAAAGAGCAGATCGAGCTTCTTTCCAATGTCCTTATGCGTTTCAAAGAAGGTATCACCCTTGGCAATATCCACCTTCCTGAACTGCCCAGCCCAAGGATAGACTTCTCCAAATATTTCCTTGTGGATAGCCTGAAGAACGGCAACAGAAAACTCTTTGGGGATTGGCCTAGTCAAAAGCTCCCTTACAGCAAGGGCAGCTAGGTCAGCTTCAAGCTCGTTCAAGTCCCTGGTGTTAGTGATACCAAGCTTATTCTTGAGAACACCGTTAGCTTCACTGTACGGGTCGTCTTCGGCAGAGTATCCAGCTACATAGTAGTGATCTTCATCACTCATTTAATTTTTACCTTAGCTGCTTTCACAATTACAACACTGTCTTCTTCCTTGGCTATGGCTTTTATAACCTCAGCTTTCGTGCCTTTGAAAACCAGACGATTAGGTTGATTCTTAACTATGACCTCATTCTTCGTGCCTTGAGCAGCTAACACTTTAGCTTTAGCCTTGGCTAAGATCTCTTCCTTAGCCTCCTTATAGCTAATAGTTCCCTCTTCGCTGCGCTTTAAAATTTCATAGCCAAAATCAGACACTTTAATGTTGTCTACGGCCAATATCGCTATGGCTTGTCTCCCACTCCAAGACTTCAATGTGCTCTGTGGCTTACTCATAATATTTTCTCCAGATAGAGATATTCATCGCATACGCTATCACAAGCAACCTCACATGTCAATGATAAACATAGAACGTCGATCACAAGATAATTATAGATAAAAATAAAATAGCCGATTTGACATTTAATAAAATATTTCTTAAAACTATTATATAAATGAAAAATGCCCAAGCGACTAAACTTGAGCATTTAAAATCTAGGAACATTCTATAAGCTGTGGCGGCTTGACCTGATTTAGATATTAAAACTTATTTAGATTAAAATGTCAATAAGGAATTTAAGAATACTCCTGGATTTTGCAAAAAATAAGGGAATATTTATGTTTGATAATTTTATTGAGTCATTGCCAGCCAAAGTTAGAAGCACCAACGATTTTGAGTACGGGACAAGATTTAGAAAAAAAGAGAATGCTCTTCTTCATCGTTACATTGAAGTTCATCAGTTGTATAAAAAATACATAATCATTGACATAGATGACGTTGACCAAACAAACGGAAGCCCTGATATTCTTGGTTCAGCTTTTCTTTGGGAAGAAAAACAACTACCTCCACCAACCTACATAGTCATCAATCCCTACAATGCACGTTGCCATTATTTCTATGAACTGAGAACACCTGTCTATTACACTGAGAA
Source organism: Janthinobacterium sp. PC23-8 (assembly GCF_002250505.1). GTDB lineage: Bacteria > Pseudomonadota > Gammaproteobacteria > Burkholderiales > Burkholderiaceae_D > Janthinobacterium. Next base: position 294,625 of record NZ_NJGY01000005.1, on the reverse strand, counting down.
CGCTAGGCGAGCACCACAGAAATACTATGAAAATACCGATCTTGCTTTAACGAGTGTTTTAAAGGCAGATACAGCATACCTTGGAAAGTTTGCCAAGAACCCTATGCATGACTCCTGGAAGACGATTTATCACGACGTTAAATATGACCTAGAGGATTTTCAGGAGTGGGGACTGGACTTAACAGGTCATAAGAAAAAAAGAAAGGTTGAGGGTGAGCTAGGAGGTAGAAATACATCTTTGTTTGATAGCCTACGGGAATGGTCTTACATAGAAGTCAAAAAACCATATTCCTATATTGATTTTCAGCATGTTGTTGATTGTAAGGCACAGTCTATCAACAAAACCTTCGTAGACTGCCAATATGGGGTTCTTCCAGCAAAAGAAGCCCTAACAGTTTCCAAGTCAGTTGGCACCTGGACATGGAGAAATCAAGCAACCATCGGAAATGGTGGAAAGAACCGTGGGGTAATGAAATTGCTACCAGAGATGTCATTGAAGGCCAAGCAGGCTGCTGGGGCAACACATACAAATGACACTAGAGCTAAATCTACCCGCGAGGCTGTTATAGAGGCAGCAATGGGACTCAAGACCGCAGGAATGCCACTTACACAGAAAACAGTAGCTCTTCGTGCCGAAGTATCTCCCAGGACGGTTGCAAGCTATTGGAAAGAAATCGATAGAGAGGTTGGTCTAAATAGAAGATGGGCATAAATTCTTCGGCGCGGGGATTGTATTTGCTCTCGCAAATAGATCTTTTCTGCTGTAGTACTATTAATTCATATTTGATGATGCACTTAGTTGGAAAATACAACTAATATGCAATACGGTGTCTATCAGATATATACCCATGTATGGGTGGTTTAAAGCAAAGGAAATTCCGAAGGACTTATAACAAAAATCATGATCCTGAATGGGCTTTTCATGCACAATGATTGTCCGAAGGACTGCGCTGCAAAGAATTAAAGAAAAATTGGCGAAACAGAAAATTGCTGTTTAATTCTTTCTGCTGTAGATAATAAAAGTTCAGTGGCCCGGCTGGGAGCACCTACTTCATTTGCTACGCAAACAAAGCAGGGAAAGTAAACCATGCAGCAAAATGACGATGAGCACCCACCTGGATGCCAATAAACCTTCCTCAATGATTGATCACGCGAGTGTAGAGTGCTACGACACTCTTCCAGGATCTCATTCATCGGTTATAAAAACTCTCTTCCTTACATCTTTTTCTTCTTCACGTTTCTGTAAAAGTTCTTATCTATGGGATCAAATTCACCCACCTTCTCAGAAGCTGCTTTGATCTCTCCTGCCTTTTTGAAAACAAATGGAGCGACTATAGTAGCCGGTGGTATTAAAGATAGAAATGCAAGAAATCGTCTTACTTTAAATGCTCCTTTTAAGACTCTGTCATCTGATATCACATCGCCGTTTTTAGCTTGTACAGCACAAAGGAACTGGTGCTTAAAATGAGTATTGAAATTATTTGAGTCAGCGAACTGGAAAGCTCTGCCAGTCTTCATAGCAATAGCCATTTCTTTGTTCATAGCAACACTTTCAAACCTAACTGTCTCTTGATCATTTTTTATCTCAACATACTCATAGACCAAGAATTGTCCTTCATTAGTCACAATGCCATTACCACATACTTGACCTGTTATTGTCTTTAATATTTCACCCATATTTTTCCTTTTCCATTGTTCTTCTATTTTGACAAAACAATTAAGAAAGTCAATCAGGGTTGACAGCTAACGGATGACGTTTCGAAGGCGCAGCGAAACCAGAACGTCATCGAAATCGAACAAAATTCTCATGCAAAAAAAGCCATTATTGCAACATAAATATATTTAATGCACCACCGCAGTCTCTCGCCAATCCGTTTCTGGAAAATACCCCACCTCTACAAGCAGCGCTGGTGGAGCGATTTTCGATACTCAGATCGAAAATAGACGCAAAATTTCGCGTTTCTCTCACGATGTGGCGTACAAATATTGCTTTCCTTTTCGTTTTTGTTATAGTTGACTCATCAATTGGAGAAAAGCATGAGCACACGTCAAACAGCAGTGATTAATGGCCTCCTGGCTGAGAACATTGGCAAAAACGATTTGGTCCGCTCTTACGAGTCTAAGTCACACGCTGCTGAACGCCGGGCATCAGATGCTGAACATAGTGCTCGCATGAATGAAAATGCAGCTAGGGTGGCTGATATTTTGAGTCTCCGTGTGGAGCGACTTGAGAATGAGCTTCGTCAAAGTAAGCAAGAGGTGCAAGTGCATAGAGAGCTGCTTTCCCGCCCTATGAAGGAAATCGCAGACGTGAGTAGCGACTTCAAGAAGACATACGAGCTCCAACAGCAAATGCTGGCTGAATGGATCATGGGGCAAAAAGCTTACAAAGAAACAGCTATGCAACTTGGGATTGAGGTAGGAAAATCTCCCGACGAAATTCAGCAGCTTGCCACCAAAAATGCGAACGCGGTACTTGAGAATCGCACTGAGCATAGTAACAACTCAACAACCAGCCCACTGCTTGCCGAGTATGCCTCAGCAATCCTGGAAGCCCGTAAGAAGAGCGGCAAAGCATAATTTTTAACTCATACACTAAAGCACCTTCGGGTGCTTTTTTCACTCATCACTGTTGACTTTAACTTTTCATTTCATATGTTGATCCTAAACAGGAGGACGGCATATGAAGTGGGTATATTATTTTCTTAGAAAATTGAAAGGTTTTTTAATATCCTGTTTTGTCTTTAATGGCCAAAATGTTGTTAGTGATTTGAAGCATATAGATACAGTATTCGCTGTCATAAAGGGTAACATGATAGAGATTACAAAGACGGATGGTACTTCGGAAACCGTCCCGAAGACCAACACTAATATCGGCCAACTGGTTTATTATTGCATGGTAACAGAAAGAACTTACAATGCTGACCTCCTACTCATCGAAGAAGAAATTCTAGAGAGTAAACTCGTAAGTGAGCAACGAGATAGATGGCGAGAGTTAAATAACTTAACCCCAAGCAAAATTAATATCAAGATAAAATAATATTCCAATCTTAAAATATTTAACTATTGTATGCACTTGTCTTTCACTCACATAACTACTGGCATTAAATATATCCCTTCCACATGAGAAAGAATAATTACCCAACAACGTACTCTCATTCACCCTTTGAAAGACAGAAGCACATTGAGAAAATTTGGGAGAAACTTCTTAACTCAGATGCCAGTAAAAATTTCCTTGATGATCAGATCAAGAAAGCTGAAACTCTCTTAAATATCAAGACTAAGTAAAAGCACCCCGAAGGGTGCTTTTTTAAACATCGTTTTTATTACCTTCAGGAATCAGTTCTGGCTCAACCTCTTTCTTCTTTCCCACATTTACTGCTCCATAAGCTTTAGCCATATGTGTAATCATTGCAGGTCCATTATTAGGGTTTTCGCTGACTGCCTTATTGAATACATCCTGGAATTGGGGGCCAAGAGCATCTTTAGCTTTTTTCAGATCACTGACAGCCTTTGCTGCTTTCCCGTTGTCTATCCCTCCAGTCTCGTTGTTTGCCACTGACCGAATGTAGTCATTGGCGCCTTCGCCAAACTGCTCCTTCGCGTGAGCAAGTAAAGAGTTTGTTACGACCCCTTTAGATATCTCAGTTGCAGCCTCTTTTGCGCCACCGTAAGAAGCGAATCCTTCACCAGATGCACTTTGCATAGCACCAAAAAATGCAGCCCCTGCATCCTCTCCATGAGGCTCTAATGAATTAATAGCATTGGTCAAATGATGCATCTTCTCCTGGCTTTCAAAGCTATCAATATTGTCAGCCGTAATACCCATCATGGAAGCTACCTGATCACCACCGCCACCACCTAGAGATTTATCTATACCGGCTTTAAGACCGTCAAATTCTTTTCTGTTCTTCAAGCCTTGAAAATCCTTATTCTTCGCCTCATTAGCTTCATTGTCTTTCTTTGTTTTGAAATTCTTACCAATGTCACCCAACTGTCTTGCACCATTTTGCATACTTTGAGTAAGACCACGTCCAGCAGTGAAAGACGCAACTGCTGCAAGACTGCCTTGTGATCCTTCGCCCATCTTACCTGCATATTGCCCAAGCTGATCTCCACCACCACCGATCCATCTCATAAGCTCATCAGGAATAATATGCATCAAGCCAAATGTCTTTTTAATAAATGAAAACATAATACCTACATAGATAGCTGTGCCAGCGATCATACCTATGAAGAAGCCTAATCCTTTTCCGTCACCCTGGCTAAATGAGAATACCTGGAAGAAGACTTTATTGATGAATTCACCCATTACAGAAGAGATCACAATCGCAGCTATGAAACCGAAGATGGCCAAACAAGGTCTTAACAGAAGTCCAAGAACCATCATATATCCATTTCCACCTTTACCAGTCAAATCGTCGCCGTTTGGGTGAAGGTGCATAATCGCCCATAATGGTGCAGCAATTATACTAATTACAACAGCTATCAGCCATCCTCCCAAGATTCCTAGCCACATCATGAATGGCAACATTGGTATCAAGTAGCTCGCTGTAAAAGAAGTTGCGGCCAAGGCCATGATTGGCAAACCTAAGAATCCTATGATAATGAAGAGTGCATTAGATACAGTTGTAGCTATCGCAGATGCTGAAGGAAAGAGTGATGCAATACCAGCAGCGCCAGTTACGCCAATGAGTGTCAGAATCATTCCTGTCCAGAACGCTTGAAGTCTGGAACCCATTTCGTTGATAACGATGACTGGATGCCTGGTGTCATTTTTCAAGTTATACAGATCAATGGAAGTCAAGCCACGAGTAAGTGCATTCATGATGCGCCCACTATATCCCAATTCTTGAGTCGCTTTAGAAGCTTGGTTATCCTTCTTAGAATTAATTGCATTTGCTGCTGAACCATAGTCAGGGTTTCCAGCAGCAATGACCTTCAATCCGGTAGCTTGCAGCGATTCAGCTTGATCATTGAAGGCAGACTTTGAAAACTTGCTGTCTGGCACCGCAGCTAAAGCATTAGTAATCTTGTTATTGGTCACAACGGTGTTCATGAAGTAGGCACCTGCCATGAACCAACCATACTTATGAGCAGATTTTGTAGTGTCACTCGGTAACATAGCAACCGCGTTAGCGGCTGTCTTCACAGCAGCCATGTATTCCATGGTTGCTACCTTTACAGCTTTCGCATAAAACTTTGCAGCAGCTTCAACATCCAGGTTGTCCCCATCTTTAACAAGCTCTTGGGCCGCTTTTTCTGCAACTACAATCATTGCCGCAGTTGCAAGCTCGTGTGCCTTATTGATTAGTTGAATGTCAGTTGGCTGGAACAAGTCATCTAACGGACCCAAATATCCTCTGTTTGTTGTAGTAGGACCATCGACTACAGTTGAGTTTTCAATCTTTTCCCCAAATGTCACTTCGCCACAATCATTTTTTGACCAGCCTGAAGCGATACCTTTTTGATCACCAAAGTTGTAGGTTCTATTGCTATCGTCATACACCGTTGCATAGTTATATCGGCTTTTTATCTTCAACACACTATCAGTCTCTCCGACAGCTTTCTTATTAGACTCAACGCAGACCTGAGCCATGAAAATATTTTCGGCTAGTAGCTTCACTTTGTCTTCAGTATTTTTATTGATACTCAAATTTGCTGATATGCCTGGGGTTTTTATGTATGAGTCCCATACAAGATCGGCCAAGCCAATACCTTGTAACACTAACCACATAACCATTTGCTGCATCATGCAGTAATTTCCTGGTAAAACTGGCAGCACCAGAGCAGTACCAAGCGAATAACGTATTGGTATCCAGACAGAGGAAAACTTTTTCCCTAGCATCTCTCCATCATGCGCCGTCCCCAAGGTACCCGCTAGTAAAGTATATGTAGCAAGAATGCCGCCAATGAGCAAGATTGCTCCATTAAATGTTGCGACGGCGCTGCCAAACGCATCATTGCCACCGCTAGAGACTAGTGAGCCAAATATTTGCCCTAGCACCTTTACACTAATGTCGTCGGCAACTGGCTCAAATGGGCCACTTGCAAACGCCAATCTTGGCAACATCATTACCAAGAATAAAATCCACATCTTTTTCATGTCTACTCCCCTTTTTTATATTTATCTTATTAATTTACAAGACAAAAAACAAAAGGCAAGAAAAATTGCATTTATACCATTAATATTAGATGCTGTAGGCAAGGGTTAGGAAGGCTACGACCTTCCTCCGGGATATCAAGCAAGATAATAAATTCCATTCTTCAATGACGATTGCCTAATAAAAAAGCAAACGGATAAACCGTCTGCTTAGTAAGCCTCACAACCTGGGGAGTCTCTTGCTCATCAATCAATCTAATTTAATATATTAAATTGTCAATACATTTATCAAATTTTTTTACATCTTTCAATAAATAAATTCCTTATTAATTTATTCATGGTCTTCACCGATAGTGTGAAATATCTAGAAATCAAAGAGCAGGAATGAGCTAAACGTCAAACGTTAGGTTACTACCTTCGCGTGGCTGTACAAAATTTCCTCCCTAAAACATAATACTCACCATACAGCGACGACATACAAATAGGTAAGAAATTACCTACAGCGATTAACCCACTAACTGCCAACTAAGCGGATGGTCCACTTAGAAGGAGGGAAAAACATATGACATAAATTAAAAATAAAGGAATAACTATGAATATCACCGAACAAAACTATCTTCTTAACATCGACGGCCAAGCTGGCATCAAAGCAGTTGCAAACCAGTCCATTGACCTGGTACTTACTGATCCTCCTTACGGCATTGCGAGTAAGAACAAGCTGACAATGGTAGGTGGGAAAATCGTTTCCACCGAAGACGCATGGGGTCACGACTTCAAAGATAGCTGGCCGTGCATTGAAGCCTACTATGAATGGCTCAAGCCCTTCATTGCTGAGTTCGTCCGGGTTCTCAAAGACAACGGTTCCGTTATCCTCTTCTTGGACCGTAAATATACTGGATTGATTGCTCACTACATCGAGCGTGACTTCCACTTGAACTTCAAGAACAAGATCTATTTCAAGAAAAAAAACCCCATTCCAAGTACTGGCTGGAATTACAGGTCCACCATCGAAGAAGCCGTGTGGTTTACGAAAGGCAAACAGTACACCTTCAACTTCGGTAAGCAGTCCGAAATGACACAGGTCTACGAGGGTCCAATCGGCAGGAAAGACACCAAGCATCCAACCGAAAAGTACTCCTGGATGATTGAGCCCCTGATCAAGAACCACAGTAAACCTGGAGACGTGGTGCTCGATACTTTTGCAGGTTCGGCAACTACCCTGGTGATCGCAAAGAAGCACGGTAGGAATGCCATTGGCTTTGAGAAGGACACACGGTTTTTTGAGATGGCCAAGGCACGCATCGAAGCAGAGCAACTTGAGCTTGGCTTCACCGCGCTTGGGGATGAAGCAACCATCGTGGGGGAGCTCGATAAGCTCATGGATGAAGAAATGACCTATCTGGTTGCGGCATAAGGAGAGCGGATATGAAAAATATTAACTGCCTTCAATACTGCATCAACGGAATGAATGACAGGATTTTTAGCTTTGCCAAGACCAATGAGGGAAAGGCTCTGCTCGAGGTTTTCAAGAAGTGGAGCTCCAATCATGACGAGCGTATCAAGGAACTGCTGATTGGCTACAACAGCTACTTCATGGTTCAAGCGGGAATGACGCTCTGTGGTATGCCGAAAACGCCACGTTCAGTGATTGAATTCATGAGTTCAGACGACTTCACGAAGCTGCATGACGAACTGACCAAGACAATCTTGGATAACTACCCACTGCTGATGTCTTGCCTGAAGAATAAGCAAAAGCGTAGGCTTGAAGCGCTCGTTCATTAAATCAAAGCACCCTCCTGGGTGCTTTTTTTCTAAAAATTCATTAACTTTTTTTCGGGATTCAATACAAAATGATAATTTTGAATTGCTTATATTTCAACAAAGCGTTTGAAATTTGTAAGCAACGGAAAAATCACACTTTACTCGCACCTCAACACTAGATCGTCGCTCTAGTGCGCTCTTGCACCTTGAACTCTGCCCTGTTCTCAGTCAAAATCATATGAATTTAACTACCACTACCTACAGTGATGACCAATGACAGCGTGAAGCAAAAAACAAAGCACGAAAAGCTGAAGAAACAGATTGGTTCCAGGATCAAAAGGCGGAGAGAAGCGACCGGCTACACGCAGGACATGGTGGCTCAAAGGCTTGGCATAGGAACAGCAGCTTATGCAAGATACGAACAGGGGACGGCAGAGCCGTCGATCACCAGGCTATCCGATATGGCCGACATTTTTGAATGTGGCTTGGATGAACTGATCATGGATAGCAGCGTTCGCGTTGAAGACCAAGCCAAGCGTATTTATTTGGCATTGGAAGACGTTTCGGTCTACGACCGCGAGAGCATCATGCAGGTACTAGAACAGGTCTGCAAGATCGCTTGGAACAAGTCACGAACAAGAAAATTGCCAGTGGACATCTAACGGTTCAGAACGAGCGATAAAATTAATAAATATAGATCGTTTCGCCTATGCATACAAGGAAGCTCGCTCATGGAGCTTTTTTTATTGCACTCACAGTCTTGATTTCTTCCTTCAATTTAATAAGATTAATTATTATGGAGGAAATATGAAAAATATCAATGAAGCAGTAGTGGAGAAATCTATTCCAGTAACAAAAAGAGGTGGAAGAATAGTTTGGATGTTAAAAAATTTTATACATCGTCAAGATGGCCCCGCGATTGAGGATGTAGATGGTAGCCGAGAATGGTGGATTAATGGAAAACTTCACCGTGATGATGGTCCTGCCTTTGAATCTGCTAATGGTAGAAAAGAATGGTATCAGCACGGAAAGCTCCACCGTGATGATGGCCCAGCGATTGAAGATCCTGACGGAATGACTGAATGGTTCTTAAACGGCGTGGAATACACTAAATCGGATTTTCCGCTTAACAAGGTCAAGAGTGTTCAGTCAGCGCTTGAAACACTTGATGACAGTCAACTTAGTGATGTGTCAACCATTGTCTCAGCTATGCTGGCACTGAGAAAAAATTTAAACGCAGCAGTAGATACTAAAAAACTAAAAAGGAATCCTTAATAAAGCACACTTATTTTGGTAATGTTTTCATACCTATAAATTCATCATACTTTTCATTGACTTTACTCTTCGCTTCAATAGCATTGTATAGTTTAATGGAGAGTAAGTATGAAAAATGGAAGACATGTAGAGTTTGGTGATGTGTATTGGTATGTAAACGGCACATTTCACCGCGAGGATGCACCTGCCATCGAATATCAAGACGGAACAATGCTCTGGTACGCCAATGGGGAAAAGCATCGAGAAGATGGTCCCGCTTGTGAATTATCAGACGGTTCTAAGTTTTGGTATAGAAATGGATTAAGGCACAGGGAAGATGGGCCCGCAAATGAATACTTTGACGGAACAGTATCATGGTACTTAAATGGAAGACAATATCTAGAAAGTGAATTCAATGAGATAATATCCAACAAGAAATTATCCAGATACACAGGTGAAATAATCCCTGCCGTTGAGAAAAGCGTCACAGAACAATTTCCAGAAGAATCAAAAGAAACGAAATTCTCTCAAGATTCAAACAAAAACCTAACAGATGGTAAGCTAGGCAGTCCAAGCATGGGGCTTGCTTTTGACATCAAAGATAAGTTGGCAAACAGCAACGGCTTGAAGAAAAATAAGTTTTTAAGACTTGGCATGGATGCATTAATGATAATTTGGGTTGCATTTCATAACGCTGCTGTCGCAACCGATCATGCTATTGAATTTTTAGGAACGAAAGCAAAGGAGTATCTTCCAGCATCTAAATATTCTTCTGAACAACATGACAGCCCTAACATCAGAAGTTCTGCTGAAACCAAAGAGACGATTAGCGAGCTAAGAGAAGATTTTATTAAACAAAAAAAGACACTTAAAATTGATGAATTTTTCAATTTAAAGCCATGAAACACCAAAACAGTCAGACCACTTAAGTGGTCTATCTACTATTTTCCTTCTTTGTTCAATTTACCGCTTCAATCGTTGCCTGCTTTCCTTGCTGAGTAATCTTCACCGTCTGACCAATCCTGAAACCCACATCACTGGTCGTGATCGGCACTACCGCACCGTCAGGCATCCTTACTTGCAAATCCATGACGGATCTCACATCTTCCCGTTTTCCGACCTGACTCCCGGCCGCAGCACCAGCGAGAGCACCCAAGACCGTCATGGCCTTCTTGCCATTGCCCTTGCCAAACTGATTGCCCAACACACCACCGGCCAAACCACCGACTACAGCGCCAGTCGGGTTTGCATGCTGCTCCAACACCTGGCGAGGCTGTGCCGCAACGACTTGGCCGTAGATCACCAATGGCGGTTCTCCACGAACTGCTGCACAGCCTGTCAACACCAACACCATGACCAGCAAGCCATTCCTTGCGGCGCCAATACATTTGCCTCCATACCCCTGGTGCAGCTTCTTCATAATTCCCCGTGCAGTTGTCGTTCGTCGGAATACCTTGCCAACCGGCCAAGGCATTATCAACTCAGAACTTAAACCGAGTGTTCAGAATTGATATCCAACTTTAACGTACGTTCTTCTTTTTCGGGCCGAGAATCTAGCACCATAGAACGAAATAAACGAAGAAGATCTAAATGGCGAGGATTACCACTTGGGTTTAACACCTCTAGACGTTTCCCCTTCATCAAAAAACTCTTTTCTGAGAGCCAAAATTCTGTTCTCTACAACTTTCACTGACTTGCCGTAATAACCACTAACATAGGCAAGCTTCCTGGAGTCAAACGGCTTCGGTAGGAAGTCTTGGTCTGGAATCTTGACTCCATATCGGTACCATTCCGTTACGCCGTCAGAACCCTCTACAGCCGGCCCCTTCATACGATGCAGCTTTCCCTCTTGGTACCAAGCCTTCGCCCCACTGCCAGCTTCTACGGCTGGCCCGTCGACACGGTGCAACTGACCGTCTCTATACCAAGAGCAGCTACCGTCTGCATTGACGACTGCAGGACCGCCGATACGGTGTCTAAGGCCACCAACCCACCATTCCTTAGCACCATCGCCCCATATGACGGCAGGACCATCTTCTCTGTGCAGCTCCCCCAGGTGATACCAGGATTTTGAACCATCACTCTCTATACACGCAGGGGCATCTTCTCTATGCAGTTGATCATTAAAATACCAAAGTTCCAAGCCATCTTCTTCATACCGTCCGTTCTTCAAAGGGGAATCTCCTAATTTACCCCTAGAACGAGACTAGCGTATTGCAAGCAAATATCAATAGAAATCCAGTATCGACTTTAGCGAGATTTTAGAGTGACACGCAAGATTTTACTCTTCAGCCAAGCAATAAAAAAAGCACCTTCCTGGTGCCTTTTATCTTAACATTCCATCATGAAAAAACACAAAACGAACTAATGCCGCTTCGCTTTTTTATCTTAGCAATTTATTTTAATAAGTCAATTACTAGTGAAATTTCTTCTTCAAGACATATCCACGTCAGTGAGAGTGCTTCGCCACTCTTCTAAGCATGAGGTCCCTTTGAGGGACCGGCGCAAGCCAAGGGTGCTTCTTGAAGGTTATTCACCATCGTCGTCACTCTCCGCACCCTCGTTTACCTTGGCACTAGCCAACTGCCTTTTGAGCTTGTCCCTCTCTTTTTTCATTGCATAAAAATCCTTAGTTAATTTTAAAACCTCTCGATCAAGTGAGTCTTTTCCATCGGCCCATTCTTTGGCTTTCCTCTCAAGCTTTATTTCGTTGCTTTTAGCTTTAAGCATAAACGTCAAAAAGGTGGCACTAAAACTAAACTTACCTCCATCGTCTATGACTTCCAAAACGTTTAAAGGAAGATAATAATTCAGAGGCTTTTCCCCACATGCTTTTAAATATATCAACCTATCTTCAGACTCACTCATCTTGATCGCCTCCACGATCTAAATTATTGGAATCAAAGAGGCTGCTATCAATATCACCTGAATTCTTGACCGCCTTCCTAAGACCGTCAAACTTCTCATGTTCCCTCTTATTTAATCCATCGAGAAACCACTTCTGCTTCATCTGATACTCAATATCTTTATCAAGTAGCTCTTCAATTCTTTCTTCAAAGCTCATACCCTTCGTCGCATAAATATATTTTGCCTGCATGTATGTCGCTCTGGAAATACGTGGACCTATACGCACCGTACCCTTTACAGCTTTAATTGTTTCTTTTGCCATGATGCATTCTCCTAGTGGTTCACAAATCATTTAAGCGTAAGCTTTACTGAAGTCAACCCCAATAAATCATCTTCTTTAATAGGCACTGAGTCATAGCCGTCATGGATAAAAAACAAAATCGCACAATCAGTTCATGTCGCATAGACACATGTATGTCGCATGAGATTTATCACAAATAGAAATAACTATTCATTGCGCTCATGTCTCATAGACACAAGCATGTCTCATGAACGCGAAACCACATAGGAATTACAACACATTGGTTTCATGTAGCGTGGACTCATTCGTGTCTCATGAACACGATTGCACATAGAAATTATGACTCACCAACATTAACTTCCATACAAATTATGATTCATTAATATTACTTCCATGCAAATTCTTAGACATGAAATATTTACTCATGAGACGTGAGTAAATTTGACATCCAAAATCGTTACGCTAATCTTTAAAGGAGGGTCGTTACTCCTACCCCCTACAAACAGGAAAAAACAAAGAAATTTAGTTAAAGCAAGGTCAATCAATCCTACGTTACCCATTTCATGGCTACTTTAGGTTGAATATTGTGGGTTTCACCCACACCCGCTGTTGCACGAGGCTCGAAAAATTAACAATAATAGGATCGTTAAATGAAGTATCAAAAAAAGAATATTGACCCTAAAGTCAAACAACGCTCAGGACAAACCGGCGTCGAAGCCAATAAATCAAAACGGACGAAGCGCTTTGAAATCAGATTCACCCCTGAAGAGTGGGCCGCTCTTCAAGAAAGAGCAATCGAAGCAGGAGCTTCTTCTACAGCCATCCATGCTCGCGCCTTGCTTCTACCAAGTAACCACCAGGCTAACAAAGAGACAAAGGTAGAACATAAGCTTCGTCTTCAGCTTCTCGCTTCCTTGGGAAAAATAGGTAGCAATATCAATCAGATTGCCCGTGCTCTCAATCGCATGAAGGTTTGGAACTCTACAACACAGGGAATGTTCGAAGAACTGACAAAAATTCAAGATGGCGTTTCCACCATAACAACAATATTTAAGGAACGAAAATGAAAAATGGGAAATATGACGAAGATGGAGCAATCCGTTGGTATAACAATGATCAGCTTTACCGTCAAGACGGTCCTGCTATTGATCATAAAGAATGATGGCTAAACGAAATTTAGCTCAAAAAAGAAGAATATCAGCAGTGGTTAGATATGAAGAATGTCAACGACAAGCTTCATACCACTCTCAAAAATAAACCTACAAAGAAGAGGTCAAAGATATGAATATAACGATTTTTCCAACTGGTAAAGGAGGTGCAGCTTCAGCAGTCAACTACTTACTTTCCGACACCGACCATGAAGGCAAGAAACGCTCTGTGCCACCTGAAATACTTTCTGGCGATCCCAATTCGTTTGAGGCCATAGCCAATGCTACCAACAGGCTGCACAAGTACACCTCTGGTGTCGTCGCCTTCCGCGATAACGAATCAGTAACACCTGAACAGATCAACACAGTCATTGAAACCTTCCGCTCGACGTTCATGCCTGGTCTGAAGGTGGACGAGAATTTTGCAGACTTCTGGGTGGCCCACAGGGACAAGGGCAATCTTGAGCTCCACTTCCTGGTTGCCAATACAGAACTGACCACCGGCCAGCAGCTCAACATTCATCCACCTGGTGAGAAAAACATAGCTTTTTTCAATGCATTCTCTGCCGTCATGAACGACAGCTTGGGCTTCGCCCAGGTTGTGGCCGATCCTCTCAAAATCTCTCTTAAGCCTTTTGAGGCCAAGTCCCCAAACGGCAAGAAGGATAAGAAGGCTAAGAACGACTTCGCCAAGGTCCTCCACTCAGAAATCACCAATGGCTTTGTCAGCAATCGCAACCAACTCATTGGCTTCATGAAGCGCAACGGTGTGGACGTGGACAAGGTAGGCACCGACTTCATAACCGTGCGGCTACCTGGCGCACAGAAAAATACCCGCTTGAAGGGCCCGTTGTTTGCCAAGGACAGCGATTATGCAGCAATCGTTGCCGATCATCACCAAGCCAAGATCCCAAGGTTTCTGTCCTATTCTGAAGCCCAAGAACAGAAGGACAAGCTGGTAGCAGGAATCGAAGCCAGAACGGCTTTCAATCAGCGTCGCTATCTAACTCCCAAACCTTGTGCGAATCGCAATAGAGCCACCGCCAAGAGCTCGCAACCACGTCCTGATACCAAGCACAAGCAAGTCAAGGAACATCAACCTGGCAAGGACAGCGCCGGCACTTTGGACAAGCACCTAGTCACATTGAGGGAACAAGCAGATCCTGCCACGACTGGTCCACAGGCGAACCTTCCGCACCGAGTAGCACGCCGCAACGACGATAAGAAGCAGGCCAGCGCCTTGCCTTCAGTCATGGGTTCGGCTCTTGGTGGATTGGAAGCGCAGATAGGCAGCATGTCCATGCAGTACCACAGTCTGCTTCTTATGCTGGCAAGTGCCAAGGGGCCAAGAGCTTCCAAGCTCAAGTCCCAGATTATGATCATAGAACAAAAACTGGCAGCATTAAATCTTGAGCTTGAGAAAAAGAAATTACAAGCGACCGACTCTAACAAACCAATCATTCATTAACGCACTAAGCACTTAACCGTGCTTTTACTATACAGTTAAAATCATATGATTTTAACTTGACAGTCTCCTTGCTCCTGCTATATGTACAAAAACAGGAGAAATCATGATCAAGAAAAAGAACAATACATATAAGCACATAAAAGACAACATCGCCAAGCTAACTCTCATTCAGCAGGTAACAAGCATATCACCAGAAACACTAACAGCAATCTTCCTCTCCACTGTCGAAGAAGAAAATCTTCACATAAGGAAGAAGACTCAACAGGGATACTGGAATTGGGACTTAGCCGACAAAACAGCTTACAAATACTTCGGAAGGCAGTCAGCCAAATATCGCAGGGAAATGCAGTCTAATTATAGCTTTATCCTTATGCTTGAATTTCTAAAATCAGCATACTTGAGCAAAGAATACTTCGGGTATAACTATAACGAATTAATAGCTGACTACCGAAACGAGGAAGCGATACTAAAGAAATTTGTACGTAAAGCTTTCATTGAGGTCCACCCAATCACGCCAGGCATGTCACCGAAAGAGAAGGCATTGAGAAATCAACGATTGGGAAAGATCTCTGTAGAGCATTGGATAGGTGATATTGTTCATTACGACTACTTCAATCAAGCACCCGGATTCATGATGGAGAAAGTGATATGCGCCATTTACGCCATTAAATTGTATGCAACGAATATTCTCAATGACAAGCAATTAGATATCGATATCATGAAGATAAAAACCAACCAAAGGCTCGAAATTAAACTACAACCTAAACCACAGGTAGCGAAGAAGAAGGTGATCAAGATATAAGCCTTTACCACCTGGTAAAAATCCACTTATCCCAGTCAGAAATGCCGGTAGGCTAGAACGCTGCGACGTTCTTCTAAGCTATGAGGTCCGGGGGCCGGCGACAGCCAAGGCGATCATGAAAAATTGCTTTTTTGATATTCCATACTGGCATCACCTACCCATCCGCTGTAGACTCGCAGTAACATTCTGTTACAACCTTCCGCAAGGCGAATATTGAAGGGATGGGATCTGTGATTAATCAGATAGACATAGCAAGCTTTGGCAGCTTCAGTGGTTTGGAGTGGAAAAAATCCGTTAAAGATAGCGGAAAAACTGTACAGAATTTCAAACGACTGAATATCCTTTATGGCCGGAACTATTCTGGCAAAACAACGCTCTCGCGCATATTCCGTTCGCTGGCGTTGATGGCATGCTGACGGGCCAGCGTTGACACCGAGATGCCAGGTGTGCAGGCCCCGCTGGCAAGGCGCCGTTTGAAGTCGGCCGGATAGTTCGGACGGCCTTTGCGGGTAAATATGAACCGTTTGGCGAAGGGACAAGTCTTCAAGTTGACACCTTGGAATTTCCGTCAATACTGGGTCGATGCATTGAAGGCATTGGAACTATACGATGAAGCGACAACCCGCCTTCACTTCCACGATACGCGCAGGACTGCACTAACTAAACTGATCCGTCGAAGCACTCCAACAGCTTTGAAATCGAAAAAAATAGGTATGTCGCCCAGTCTGTTGAGCAAGTCAAAGAACAGATGCCAGAAAGACTCCCGATAAAGTGGCAAAAGAAATTAAGACAAAGTATGCGCAGTAATTGAGAGTTGCAGACAAGCTCAAAAAAATCCAGCACGTAGCTGGATTTTTCTTTTCTGTGAACAAAATCTTTATTAGTTCATCCCTCAATTGCCAATTTATTCCAAACCTCTCTATGTTCATGCTTTATTGCCTTATCACTTGCCAGCAATTTTACATAGCGGGGGAAAACCAAACTTGGATCAGAGAGAAGACGAAGATAGTATTTCAATGATGGCATCATACCGTTAGCGATCAACTGACAATTATACAAAGCTTTAACATTAGCAATCTTTTTATAAAGCACATCGTCAGGCTCACACATGGAGTGTGTTGTCAAGATATAGTATCTATCTACTGACTTATCCATAATCTTCGCTGCTGCATCTTGAATAATCCGCTCACTCAACGCAATGTCGTGCTTTACTTCAATCGCCTCGTACACTTCCTTGGTCGTAGAGTTAATTACCTCAATGTCACCGATTGCACCAGTTTGAGAATCCGCAGCTGAATGCTGCTCCAACGGTTTCAACTCCATTCCTTCATATCTGTTAAGTTGCTCCATTAGCACACTATATACAGCATAGAGCGCCAACACTGGCAACCTGGACGCACCCTTAGATGCCTTATAGGAATGGAAGAAATGCTCTCTAAAAACTTTTACAATTAATTGAATATCCTTGGTCTTGGGAATCGACAATACGATTTTCTTGGACTCTCGAAGAATCAATTGCTGATGAATTAGATATGCCAATGCTTCTACGGCAGACTGCTCAAGAACCTCTACCTCATTAAAAGTCGCCAAGAAAGGGGTCTTAATATCAGCTATGTTCTCATCGTAGCTCAACATATAAGGCTTTGGGCGTTCAAAAGTCCTAGTCTGCCAACCAGATTTAGCGGATTCAAATGTATGATCAGTTAGCCAAGGGGCAACCGTTCGCTCACTCACCCCACGAAAGTTAAAACCTGCTGGTCTATCGGTCTGAGTTTGAATCTGCGTTTGATGATATCGCATATCAACATCTGGCATTGCCGCCTTGATTGCCAAGCAAGTAATGATATTAGTAAATCCAGTTGCCGCTTTCTGCGACTTCTCAGACAACTCCTTTAACGCCGCCAAAAAATCATCGGAAAGATTATAATCATCAATTTTAGCGATTAAAAAATTGACTTCAGCTCTCGCTAATGCAACATTTAAAGCATCAGCTATTTTCTCTTGAACATCTTGACCTGCTTCTTGATTTTTCTTTGCCATTTTTATGCAGCCACCATTCTATTATTTGAAGTATTATGCTCAGCCAAAATCTGCGGTCTAATTGAGAAATTCATCTGCTTACCAAAAGGCAAAGTAAATGGATATGAAACCATGTAAACATTTTTAGGAATGGCTATATTTGTCTCATGACACCTGATATCAAACCTATAGCTTCTTAGCATCCTAACCAATTCAATAAAACTCGACGTGCCAAATTTTACGCCGAATAACTTTGTTAAGTGCTCTCGTGGAAAATAGTGCGAACAGTTTTCAAAATCAGATACGTGCTTTGCAAAGGCTGCAATTGGTGCATCAGATTTTGCAACAAAACTGGTGATGCGAAAAACTGGATGTGGTTCAGTAAAATGCCCATACAACTCAAATAAAGAGTGAAAATTACTTGAGCGAATAACCCAATCATCAATGGCATTCCACATAGTTTGAACTGTATGTTCGGACTCTCCATATGCCGTTACATCTAAAATAGCATCCGCAGGCAGCAAGTCACTCGCAGCTCCAATTTCTGATTTTCGAATTTCCATCCGTAGTCTGGCAAAAATTTTTCTTGAGTTATCTGCCTTGACCGTTATTTTTGCAGTATTGCCAGTCACCTTAACGGAAACATTATTCCTAGAACTTAAAGACTCATTAGGAATAACGCTACTTTCATACTCGACAAAATTAAACATCGACGTTGGCGTTTCGTTTGAATTGTGAGCAACCGCCGTATGAATTTCGCGCGTCTTAGCCGCCTTCTTGCCCTTCCTACTATCAAACGAAAGGACATAATCACTAGGCAACAACTTGATATCACTTTTACGACCAAATACTTGCTTGGCAATCGCAATTGCCAATTGATACGACAACTTCAAACTTACTGAATTTCCAATTTGTTTCACTCGATCAGTGCGATCACCAACAAAGATGTAGTTGTCTGGGAAGCCTTGCAACCTCATGTATTCACGCACCGTAAAGCAACGATTATCCCAGTGGAATGGACCAGTGTATTTTCCAGGGCTAGCAATGAGAGTCTTAATTTGGGTATCAGGGTTTGCTTTATATAAGAAATCAGAAAACCTAGAACGGTAGGCAAATATGGGATTCGGATAGCCTCGTTTCGCCGTGAAATGAAGATAATTTTCACCTGGTGGGACCAACGGTAATAAATGAGCATACTTCCCATTTCGCAGCACCAGACTATTTCTATCCTCGTTGTCAGCGACAATCCCATCCAATGCCTGCGCCGATGTAATGTAAGGAGCATCATTCTCTGAGTCGGGACCAAATAATGGTCGGGGAAATAGGAACTCGCTGTCGAGCTTATGCCCAACCATAATCATACGCTCACGCTGCTGAGGTGCGCCGTAGTCAAGAGCATCTAAAATCCGATAACTAATCGTGTAACCAATATCACGGAATGATTCTACGATTGCATTCCAATCTTCACCCTTATTGGTTCCTAAAATACCCCGCACGTTCTCAAAAAGGAACGCCTTCGGTTTCACATAATCAATAATTTTGCAGTAAGCTTCAAACAACGTGCCTCGGTCATCGAGACGCCCAGAAGCTCCGCCCGCACGCCTGCCAGATGCAGAGAATGATTGGCACGGCGGACCACCAATTATCAGGTCAATGTCTTTGGGCAACGTCGATGGATCAATTTTTCGAATATCAGCTTGTTCGACAATCGTGCTTTTTGATAGCACTCCACCCAAATTAGCCTTGAGTGTTTCGCAGCACATTGCGTCGATATCAGTGGCATAGACGACATCATACCCCGTCAAATCAAAACCCAAATCTAATCCACCAGCACCAGTAAAGAAGCTGATCACCCTAATACCTTTGCCTAACTTAAGGCGTTCATATTTTCCCATTTGAACCATATTGCATTCCTAACCTAAACTTTTTCAGTGACCTGTTCTTTAAATGAGAGCGGAAATTGCTGATCATCGCCCTCTCTCTCCACAAAGTCTCTCATGAAGGCACGTAAAACGCGAGCAGCAGGCATATCCTTATCTCTACACAACCGAATAAAAGCTTCGCGCAATTCGGGCTCTACCCGTATACGCATTCCCGCATCTTTCATGAGCACTCCGCGCAAGTAATGGACACACAATGTGTATCCATTTTATCACAACCGCAATATTATTGGAAGTAATTTAATTAATTTGAATCCGAAACCATCACTCCATCTATTGATTTATTCCCAATTCATTGGGTAACTATCTCAACGATAAGAACAGTTATGGAATATAAAAAGGATAATGAGAAGTCTCTGATCTATGTCGTACTCGGATACTGGGGCATCACGCCTAAGTTCTTTCAGGTAGAAAAATTTGACGGCAAAAAAAGGCAATCAAAGATGAAAAAACTACTGGGCCAATCATTCATGCAGAAGAGAAGATGGATCAAAGATATTTCGTGCAGCTATTTTTTTCTTGGGAGTCTATAATTTTACTAACTGCAAAAACTGAGAAATGCGACAGAAAAATATAGCATTGAAAAAATTGGCTATCTGCTAGGAGTGTGCGCGGCAGAAGAAATGAAAATCACGGCTCGATTTTTCGACCTCTCAGAACGCTCTAGAATCGTTTTTCTCGACATTGGTAAGGGGTAAAGCACCCCTGAAAATGTCGGAAAATGAAGCGAAATCGTTCTGCCGCGCAGACTCCTAGTAGATCGAACGGAAAACATAAAATTAATTAACAAAAAACTCGCGGTCAATGGCTCGACAAAAAGAAACTCAATAAAAAACCTAACTCCAAATTGCCGAATAAACCTACTGCAAAGAAGAAAAACAATATATGAATAATAGAAACCATGAGGACGATGGGGAAGTCCACTGGTACCAAAATGGTCAGACTTACTGTGAGGATAGCCCTGCTGCTGATCATGCCACCGTTACTACTACGCTTGAATGTCGGTAATGATTGAAATTTTATTTTTCATAAACCCAATAACTTGACTTCTTTCAAAATAGGATTGCATGTCGTTGATTAGATCCAAAATTGGTCTCTTCCAATAACTCTTTACTTTATTGAAAAAATAATCAAACTCTTCATCTCGAAGTTGAATTTTAGTTGACGGCCCCTCAACAAAGAGAATCTTCATAAAATTTAATACAGTTTGAAAATCAGCCACAACGGGATGTTTCTTCTCGAATAAAATATTAACCCTATCAATTCCATTTAGGCATGAATTTGCCACATAGGTCCCCTTTCCAGATCCTTCTATCACACCAACTGTAAATACGCAAAAATCTAGTTTATTACGCCAATAACTTTGATTTGACATGTCGTTCCCATATGTCCCTTCAACTTCACCAAATATCGCCACCTTATTATTTGTCTTTGGACTAGTAAGGATGAGACAAAGATCTGACTGTGCGATAAGTATGCTTGAATCAGGCTTATTTTCCCTTAGTTCTGGAGGAAACACTTCGGTAAACCGATCTAACAAACCATGACTCAATGCGCTATCGTGACCAGATATGTAGAAAGCATAGTTATTGAAATTTGTTGAAAAATTAGCATTGTATAGATCGGAGAGATTCTTAACTAACTGCTCAACAATTTCCGACGACATCTTATTGTTCATAAAAACAGACAAGAAATATTGAAAACCCCAATTGCGAATATAGCTTTCCAACTCATTGAAAAAATTTAATGGCAAATCTCCTCTCATCTCACTTAACGACCAATTAGGATAGCTACGCAAATTCATTGGGGAATGATTCATCGTTTTGTGGGAATGCAGACATTCCAAAACAGAATAGAAATGACTTGCCCAATATGATTTATAGTTTTCTATAATTCCGACATTGACAGGGTTCGCTAATTGAGATTTAGTCCACACAGAGTATCACTTTCAATAACCTAACTACACGAAGGTAAATTCTTAACGTCCATATCGCCACCGAGATTGACATTGCTGTATTTTTTGATATATCTATCTTATTTCAAGGACACGTATATGAATCAAGGCGACAAGACCACACCAGAAGAAGTTTACGAAGAATTTTCTAAGGCGTTGCTCGCTACTCTGCACAGAACATACGCCGACTATCTAGAGTCAAAAACTGATGATGCTGACTTTAAAATCGTCGCTAACTATTTTCACTTCTTCAAAAAAGTCATATCCATAAATCCAGATCTATAAATTCACCCATGACGAAGTTCCCAGAAAAACAATGAGCGCGTATGCGGACTTCAAAGAAATCGAGAATTCACAAAGCTGACCACCATTTTCTATAATTATTTTTCCTTTTTGATTTTCCCTATCAAAGACAATCTGCTTGATAACGCCCACATCAATAATCACTTCGCCATTTAGAGCAATTGTTCCTTCATCATAAGACAAAGAAATAATTTTCTCCTCCATTTTCTCTCTCCTTTGATTTATCGAGTGCAGTAACTGCTCTTGTTAAGGTAAATTATTACTTTCCTGCATCCTCATCAAGCTTTCGTAGAAATGCCATCTTGTCGGCAATCTTACCCTCCAAACCACGCGGCACAGGCTTATACCAACCTGGTTCCAGCATATCGTCTGGGAAGTAGGTTTCGCCAGCAGCATAGGCGTGTGGCTCATCGTGAGCATACCTATACTCGTGACCGTAGCCAAGTTCCTTCATCAGCTTAGTCGGAGCATTACGCAAGTGAACGGGTACTTCACGGCTTTTGTCTTTCTTTACAAACGCCCTAGCCTGGTTGTATGCGTTGTAGCCAGCATTGCTTTTAGCAGCAACTGCCAGATAGATGACTGCCTGGCCCAAAGCTAACTCTCCTTCTGGACTGCCAAGGCGCTCATACGTTAACGCTGCATCATTGGCAATCTGCATGGCCCTTGGATCGGCAAGACCAATATCTTCCCAAGCCATACGAACAATTCGTCGTGACAGGTAACGAGGATCAGCACCACCGTCCAACATTCTTGTCAGCCAGTAGAGAGCCGCATCAGGATTCGAGCCACGCACGGACTTGTGCAAAGCCGATATCTGGTCATAGAAATTGTCCCCGCCTTTATCAAAGCGGCGGCTATTCAAGGTCAGTGCATTTTGAAGAAAGTCAGCGGTAACAGTAGCTATGCCAGAGGTTTTAGCTGCTGTATTGGTCTGCTCCAATAAGTTCAAGAAGCGCCTTGCGTCCCCGTCTGCATAGCCAATCAGGGTATCAACTGCTTGTTCTTCAAACTTGAGATCACCAAGAGACTTTTCCTCTTGAACACGCTTTAGCAACAGCCTCAGTTCTTCGTCGGTGAGCGATTTCAGAACATAGACCTGAGCACGCGACAACAAGGCCGAATTGACTTCAAAGGAAGGGTTCTCTGTCGTAGCTCCAATGAACGTCACCAAGCCGCTTTCCGCATAAGGAAGAAGGGCATCTTGCTGGGACTTATTGAACCTGTGAATTTCGTCTACGAACAGGATTGTGTGCTTGCCAAGAGCTAAATTTTGCTCTGCCTGCTCCATTGAGGCACGAATGTCTTTAACGCCTGAGAACACGGCTGAGAGGGCTATAAACTCGCATTTGAACGCTGAGGCCGTCAGGCGTGCCAAGGTCGTCTTACCCACCCCAGGCGGCCCCCAGAAGATCATGGAGTGTGGCTGGCCCGACTGGAAAGCCAGTCTCAGAGGCTTACCTTCTCCGAGCAGGTGGGACTGACCTACAACCTCATCCAAGGTCTTGGGGCGAAGGGCTTCAGCAAGTGGTGCAACAGGCTTTTGAGAGAACAAATCAGCCATGCTTTACCTCCACTGAACCAGGGGTAAGCACAATTATTTGCACAATGAGCTTTCTAAGCCTTTGTTTTATAAAGTAGTTGACTGCTTTGTTGAACCTGTGGATCTCATCGACAAACAACAAGGTATGCTTGCCGAACTGGTCCAGGTTGTTGCGCGCCTGGTCCATGGCCGCGCGGATATCTTTCACTCCCGCAAATACGGCCGACAGGGCGATGAATTCACTGTCGAAAGCGTTGGCCATCAGCCGCGCCAGGGTGGTCTTGCCGACACCGGGCGGCCCCCACAAGATCATCGAGTGGGCCTTGCCCGCCTCGAAGGCCAGGCGCAAGGGTTTGCCCACGCCCAGCAGATGGGTCTGGCCGATCACTTCGGTCAGGATTTTCGGGCGCAGCGCCTCGGCCAGCGGCTGGCGTGGTTCAGTGGAAAACAGATCCGCCATCATAAGGTCCAGTAAAAAAAGCAAAAGCCCCGCATCGCTGCGAGGCCGGTCACAAGCAAGCGCGCGTTAATCTAATTATTAATCACGTCGGCGCCCTTGGGCATGACAAATTTGAAGTGATTGGCGGCCAGGCTGGGATTTTTCTGGAAATTCTTGAACGACAGGATCGAGGTCTGGCCGAACGAATCGCGCAGCTCCATCGCTTCGGGCACGCCGTTGCGCAGGCCGATATTGATTTCATCGAAGGTCGTGTCCTTGGCTTTCGGCGTGGCTTTCAGCCACTCCAGGCCGTCGCGCGTGCCCGCTTCGGCCAGGGTGAAGTTCTTTTCCAGGTCGTTGCTGCCAAACAGGATGGCGGCCGGCGACGAGCCCAGCGCATCGCCCAGTTTCTTGATCGTGACCTGGCTCAGGTCCTTGTCGTAGATATACAACTGTTCGCCATCGGCTTGCAGCAGTTGCTCGTACGGCTTCTGATAGGTCCAGATGAACTTTCCTGGGCGGGCAAATTCAAACGTGCCGCTCGCTGGCGTGGAGACTTTCGCCTTGCCGCCCGCTTCCGCCTTTTTGACTTGACGCTGCACGAATTCGCCCTTGGCCGACTTGGTGCCGGCGGCAAAGGTCTTGAATTGCTCCAACGCACTGGCCGAGGCGCTGGCCGCGAACAGCAGGCTGCAGGCGACGCTGGCCGCGCCGATGATACATTTTGTTGCGATACACTGTTTCATTCTTCTTATCCTGGTTCGCTACTGGCCGCCGGCACCAGGATTTCCCGGTTGCCATTGGACTGCATGGTTGAGACGACACCGCTTTGCTCCATCTGTTCGAGCAGGCGTGCCGCGCGGTTGTAGCCGATGCGCAAATGGCGCTGCACCAGCGAAATCGAGGCGCGGCGGTTTTTCAAGACCACTTGCACGGCCTGGTCATACAGGGCGTCAGCTTCGCCACCGCCCTCGCCCGGCGCGCCCGCTTCGCCGCCTTCGCCTTCCAGGGTGCCGCCTTCGAGGATGCCCTCGATATAGTTCGGCTCGCCCTGCAGCTTCAGGTGGCTGACCACGCGGTGCACTTCCTCGTCGGAGACAAAGGCGCCGTGCACCCGCATCGGCAGGCCGGTGCCGGGCGGCATGTACAGCATGTCGCCCATGCCCAGCAAGGTTTCCGCACCCATCTGGTCGAGAATGGTGCGCGAGTCGATTTTCGATGACACCTGAAACGCGATACGGGTCGGAATATTGGCCTTGATCAGGCCCGTGATCACGTCTACAGATGGGCGCTGTGTCGCCAGAATCAAGTGCAGGCCGGCCGCGCGCGCTTTTTGCGCGATACGGGCGATCAATTCCTCGACTTTTTTACCGACCACCATCATCAGGTCGGCCAGCTCGTCGATGATGATGACGATGGTCGGCAGTTTTTCCAAAGGCTCGGGCGAGTCCGGCGTCAGGCTGAACGGATTCGGGATATGTTCTTCGCGCTTGGCCGCGTCGGCTATTTTTGTGTTGTAGCCGGCCAGGTTGCGCACGCCCATCTTGCTCATCAGCTTGTAGCGGCGTTCCATTTCGTTCACAGCCCAGTTCAGCGCATGGCCGGCCTGGCGCATGTCGGTCACCACGGGCGCGAGCAAGTGCGGAATGCCTTCGTAGACCGACATTTCGAGCATCTTCGGGTCGATCAGGATCAGGCGCACATCGTGCGGATCGGCTTTGTACAGCAGCGACAAAATGGTGGCGTTGATGCCCACCGATTTACCGGAACCGGTGGTGCCGGCCACCAGCAAGTGCGGCATCTTGGCCAGGTCCGCCACCACCGGTTTGCCAGCGATATCCTTGCCCAGCGCAATCGTCAAACTCGATACGCCATCGTTATAGACCTTGGAGCCGAGAATTTCCGTCAGGCGCACGATCTGGCGCTTGCTGTTGGGCAGCTCCAGCGCCATATAATTTTTGCCGGGAATCGTTTCCACCACCCGGATGGAGGTGAGCGACAGCGAGCGGGCCAGGTCGCGCGCGAGACCGACGATCTGGCTGCCTTTGACGCCCGTGGCCGGCTCGATCTCGTAGCGCGTCACCACCGGCCCCGGGTAGGCTGCCACCACCTTGGCATCGACGCCAAAATCGGACAATTTCTTTTCGATCAGGCGGCTGGTAAATTCCAGCGTTTCCACCGACACGGTTTCCACCACCGCCGGCGCCTCGTCGAGCAGGGACAAGGGTGGCAGCTTGCCGTCACCCGGTCCTTCGAACAGATGCGCCTGGCGCTCCTTTTCCACGCGCTCGGATTTGACCACCGTCATGATTTGCGGCTCGATTTTCACCGGCGGCGCGGCCACGTGTTTTTCCACGTGCTTGGCGCGTTCGATCACCACCACTTCCTCACGGCGCACGGCCGCCACTTCGCCCTGGCGGCGGTCTTCGCGGTCGCGGTAACGCAGCACGAACCAGTTGACAGCGTCTTCGATGGCAGCGCCAATGCGCTCAGCCACCTGCAGCCAGGAAACATGGAAAAACAGGGAAAACCCCAGGGCGAACAGCAGCAGCAACAGCAAGGTCGCGCCCGTGAAGCCGAAGGCCACATGGCTGGAATGGCCGACCAACTGGCCCAGCACGCCGCCCGGCTCGCGCGG
Organism: Janthinobacterium sp. PC23-8; assembly: GCF_002250505.1. Taxonomy (GTDB): domain Bacteria; phylum Pseudomonadota; class Gammaproteobacteria; order Burkholderiales; family Burkholderiaceae_D; genus Janthinobacterium. The sequence goes on along the minus strand of NZ_NJGY01000005.1, from coordinate 268,105 downwards.
CAACTGTACGTGCAGGCTTTTTGCCATGCGCAGGTATTCCAGGCCCATGCTGCCGATCAGCATGATGGAAAAGCCGACGATGCGGATCAGCATCTCGACATGGTGTTCGCGTTCGACCTCGTCCTCCTGTTCCAGCAGAAATCGTCTGCTGAGCCGGCGATAACCACTCCACACCGTGCGCAGCAGCCAGACGCACCACCACCAGGCGGAAAAACCGAAGATATACAACAACAGGTCGGACAGGGTCGCACCGAGCTTGCCGCCCAGGTTGGCCACCTTGTCGACATTGGTCGCATGCGACCAGCCCGGATCGAGCTTGTTGAAGCTGGCCAGTATCAGCACGAAATACAGGGCGAAGGCGGCAAAGGCAAACCAGCGCGCCTCGGACAACAGCCTCACCAGCCGGTTGGGCAGCGGCCGGCGCTCGACCGGCTTGCGGGTGTAACTGTTCTGGTTGGCCTGGGCTGGTTTAGTCATTCTGGGAAGCGTTGCAAGGTAAAATGTTTCTGTAAGGGAATTTCCCATCATAAGCCGTATTCTAAGCCATATAGGTCGCAGACGACCCCACGATTCGTCTGCGTGGGCGGCTTGGTCTATAATCCGGGCATACCTTGCGCAAGCACAACACTCCCTTGTGCTTGACGTGATTGCCCCCAATTCGGATAGACCCCCCAATATAGAGAAGCCCCATCATGACCACTACCAAACACGCCCGCGTTCTGATCCTTGGCTCCGGCCCTGCCGGCTACAGCGCCGCCGTCTATGCCGCGCGCGCCAATCTGAAGCCGATGCTGGTGACCGGCGTGGAACAGGGCGGCCAGTTGATGACCACCACCGACGTGGAAAACTGGCCCGGCGACCCGATGGGCGTGCAAGGACCGGACCTGATGCAGCGCCTGCTGCAGCACGCCGAGCGCTTCAATACGGAAATCGTGTTTGACCATATCCACACCACGTTCCTGAACGAAAAACCGATCCGTCTGAAAGGCGACAGCCACGAGTACACCTGCGACACCCTGATCATCGCCACCGGCGCTTCCGCCCAATACCTGGGCCTGCCTTCGGAAGCGGCCTTCATGGGCAAGGGCGTGTCGGCCTGCGCCACCTGCGACGGTTTCTTCTACCGCAACCAGGAAGTGGCGGTCGTCGGCGGCGGCAACACTGCCGTCGAGGAAGCGCTGTACCTGTCGAATATCGCCGATAAAGTGACCCTGATCCACCGCCGCGACAAGTTCCGCGCCGAAGCGATCCTGATCGACCGCCTGAACGCCAAGGTTGCCGAAGGCAAGATTGTGTTGAAATATAACCACACGCTGGACGAAGTGACGGGCAACGAAGGCGGCGTGACGGGCCTGAACATCAAGTCCACCATCGACGGCAAGGTCGAAGCGTTGAACGTGCACGGCGTGTTCATTGCCATTGGCCACAAGCCGAACACCAGCATCTTCGAAGGGCAGCTCGACATGCACAACGGCTATATCAAGACGAAAACCGGCCTCGATGGCATGGCCACCGCCACCAGCGCGCCGGGCGTGTTTGCCGCTGGCGACGTGCAGGACCATATCTACCGCCAGGCCATCACCAGCGCCGGTACCGGTTGCATGGCAGCACTGGACGCACAGCGCTACCTGGAAGGCCAGGAGTAATTCTGGTGGCGTCGATGAAAGACTTTGCCGACCTGAAAGCCGTCAGCAAGCAGCTGAGGGAACAGGCCGAAGCGCGCGCGGTGGAACAGGCCGAGCGCGCCAAAAAGGCGCAAGTGCAGGCGCTGGAAGGCAATCTGTTCAAGGCCAGCATCGGCGGCGTCAAGCGCCTGCCCGAATCGAACCGTTACGTGCCGGCGCTGCCCAAGACGCCCGCCATGACGTCAAGCCAGCCGGCGCGCAAGCTGTCGCGCGAGGAAGACGACGCGGCCGTGCTGCGCGAGTCGCTGTCGGACCTGTTCGAAGTCGACCATTACCTGGAAAACGATCCGGCCCTCAATTATGCGGCGCCCGGTGTCGGTCCTGACGTGGTGAAAAAAATGCGCAAGGGCCATTGGCCCATCCAGGACGAGCTCGATTTGCACGGCTTGCGCCGCGACGAGGCCCGCGACGGCATCGGCGCCTTTCTCGCCCATGCGACGCGGCGCAAGCTGCGCTGCGTGCGCGTGATCCACGGCAAGGGTTTTGGTTCGAAAGGCCAGGAACCGGTACTCAAATCGATGGTGCACAGCTGGCTGGTGCAAAAACCGGAAGTGATCGCCTTTTGCCAGTCGCGCCGTTCCGAAGGCGGCGACGGCGCGCTGACGGTGCTGCTGGCGGCAGCGCTGCAGGTGGTGCGCTAGCTTTGCTCTGTCCTCGATAAAGAGTTGCCTTAAAACACGGCCCCGTTTGCCACCATGCGGGGCCGTGTCATGTTAACCTGTGGCTATTATTTTTTGCCGGGCAAGCCCGGCCGCCGCCCCCCATGATGCCACCCCAATTACCGCCCGGCTCGCTGATCAAACTGATCGAAGTGATCGCCATCCTGGTCGGCGCCTTTTCCGGCTTTATCGAGGCGCGCAGGAAGCGCATGGACCTGGTGGGGGTGTTCGTGGTGGCCTTCATTACCGCCTTTGGCGGCGGCACCCTGCGCGACATCCTGCTCGACAAGCGGCCATTGTTCTGGGTCTCGCACCAGGAATACGCGATCCTGATCTTCGTGCTGGCATTGACGGCCGCCCCGCTGATCCAGCACCTGCGCCAGATCGTCTCCGAACGCCTGATCGTGGTGGCCGACGCGATAGGCCTGGGCATGTTCGCCATTGCCGGCGTGGCCGAAGCGATGCGCGCGGGCATGCCGCTGTTCATCGCCTCGATGATGGGGGTGATCACGGGAATTTTTGGCGGGGTGATGCGCGACATCGTGTGCAACGAAGTGCCGATGGTGTTTCGCGATGGCAAACCGTATGCGATTTGCGCCTTTATCGGCTGCTGGGCCTATCTGCTGCAAAAGCACTTCGGCGTCGCCCACGACTTTGCGCTCTGGACCAGCGCCAGCGGCATTACCATCATGCGGCTGATCAGCTGGAAATTCGATATGCGACTGGGGCGCTGAACACAACGCCCCATCCTGCTTATACCGCTTCCGGGCCGGTCTCGCCGGTGCGGATACGGATGACCTGCTCGATATTGCGCACGAAAATCTTGCCGTCGCCAATCTTGCCGGTGCGGGCGGCCTTGATGATGGCGTCGACCACCTGCTCGGTCACGCTGTCGTCGACGACCACTTCCACCTTGACCTTCGGCAGGAAATCGACCACGTATTCGGCGCCACGATACAGCTCGGTGTGTCCCTTCTGGCGGCCGAAACCCTTCACTTCCGTCACGGTCAAACCCGTTACATTCACATCGGCCAGGGCTTCGCGTACTTCATCGAGCTTGAATGGTTTGATGATGGCGGTAATCTGTTTCATGGCTACTCCTTAATAATTGGCTGGGTCGAACAGGTGACTCTTTACTCAAAGAATTTCGAGGTAATCGGATAGCGCCAGTCGCGGCCAAAGCCGCGATGCGTGACGCGAATGCCGACCGGCGACTGGCGCCGCTTGTATTCATTGATCTTGATCAGGCGCGTGATACGGGCCACGTCGGCCGGTGGATAACCGGCCTCGATAATCTCGGCGATCGGCCGGTTTTCTTCCATATACAACTGCATGACGCCGTCGAGAATATCGTATGGCGGCAAGGAATCCTGGTCCAGCTGGTCGGCACGCAGTTCGGCCGACGGACCGCGCGTCAGGATGCGCTCGGGAATCACGCTTGACACGCTATTGCGGTATGCACACAGGCGATACACCAGCGTCTTGGCGATATCCTTGATCACCGCAAAGCCGCCCGCCATGTCGCCGTACAGGGTGCAATAACCGACCGCCATCTCGCTCTTGTTGCCAGTTGTCAGCACGATGCTGCCATGCTTGTTCGACAGCGCCATCAGCAAGGTGCCGCGGATGCGCGCCTGGATGTTCTCTTCCGTCGCGTCTTCGGCCAGGCCGGCGAATTCTTCAGCCAAGGTGGCGCGGAAGGCGTCGAAGGTTTGCTTGATCGGAATTTCATCGTAGCGCACATTGAGCCGTTTTACCATGTCGCGCGAGTCGATCCATGAAATATCGGCCGTAAACTGCGATGGCATCATGATGGCGCGCACCTTGTCGGCGCCCAGCGCATCAACGGCGATCGCCAGGGTCAGGGCCGAATCGACGCCGCCCGACATGCCGATCAGCACGCCGGGAAAGCCGTTCTTGCCTATATAGTCGCGCACGCCCAGCACCAGCGCCTGATAGACCTGGGCTTCCACCGGCAGGGCCGCCGCGACCGGCTGCGGCACCGGTTTGGCGCCATCGAACTCGACAACCTGCAAATCTTCCTCGAAATGGCGCAACTGGGCGCAAATGACGCCATCGGCATCCATCACGAAGGAGTCGCCGTCGAAGATCAGCTCGTCCTGGCCGCCGACCAGGTTGGCGTAAACCAGCGCCATGCCTTGCGCGCACACATTCTGGCGCATGGTCTCATAGCGCAGATGCTGCTTGTTCATATGGTAGGGCGAACCGTTCGGCACCAGCAGCACCTGGGCGCCGGCCTCGCGGGCGCGCTGGGGAGCGTGTGCAAACCACGTGTCTTCGCAGATATTGATGCCGAAACGCACGCCCTTGACGGCAAACACGAAGGGCTGGTCGCCGGATGAAAAATAGCGTTTTTCATCGAACACGGTGGTGTTCGGCAAGTCATGCTTGCGATAGGTGCCCAGCACCTGGCCGTTGACCAGCACCGCGGCGGCGTTATGGCGCACCAGCCCGGCATCGTCCTGCAGCGGCAAGCCGACTACCACGTGCAGGTCGGGGAACTGCGCCAGATCGTGCGCCAGCGCCGCGAACGTTTGTCGGGTTTTTACGTGGAATGCATTGCGCAGCAACAGGTCTTCCGGTGGATAGCCGACCAGCGACAGTTCGGGGGTCAGCACGATATCGGCGCCGGCCGCATGGGCGCGGCGGGCCAGGTCGACGATTTTGGCACGGTTGCCGGCCAGATCGCCGACCGTACTATTCATTTGAGCAATTGCGACTTTGACTGTCATGATATGGAATATTTCGTTTTATTAATTTTCTAGACAAGACGGGAATACGGCGATGGCGGCGACCCGGCAGCGATCAATGCCAGCCACAACACTGAATTATCGCACGGCTATGGTCTCTGCCAGTGCGCGCCCATGCACGCCAGGGTGAACTCTGCGACAATGTCGGCCATGGATTCCCACCAGTTAAGCACAGCCAGAGCGCAGGAGCGGCAATTGCCCGAAAAAGAATTTTCCATCGTCGACTCTCTCGCAGACATTTCCGAGGCCGCATGGGCGTCGCTGGCGGGAGACAACCCGACCTTGAGCTACCGCTTTCTGAATGCTCTGCATGAGACCGGTTGCGCATCGGAGGCGACGGGCTGGTCGCCGCGCTTCCTGCTGATGAAAGAACGCGGCGAGCTCACCGGCGCCATGCCGCTCTATCTGAAACACCATAGCATGGGCGAATATGTCTTCGATCATGGCTGGGCGGACGCGTTTCATCGCCATGGCGTTGCCTATTATCCCAAGCTGCTGTCGGCCATCCCGTTCACGCCCGTGACCGGCAATCGCCTGCTGGCCGGCACGGCGCAGGATCGCGTGCTGTTGGCGCGCGCGGCCCTGCAGGTGGCGCGGCAGATGGAGACGTCGTCGCTGCATGTCCTGTTCCCGACCGAGCAGGACCGCCAGGCGCTGGTCGAGGCAGGCTATATGCTGCGCGAAGGGGTACAGTTTCACTGGGAGAATCACGGCTACGCCGACCTCGACGCTTTCCTGTCCACCATGAAAATGGAAAAACGCAAGAAGCTGCGCCAGGACCGCCGCCGCGTGCAGGACGCCGGCATTCACTTCGAACACCTGGCCGGCACAGCCATCACGGCCGAGGTACTGCGCTTCTTCTACAGTTGTTACGTGCTCACCTATCAGGCACATTATTCCAAACCCTACCTGTCCCTGGATTTTTTCGAACGCCTGCTGGCCGCAATGCCGGACAGCCTGATGATCGTGCTGGCCAAGCGCGGCGATACGCCGGTCGCGGTGGCACTGAACCTGGTGGGCGGCAATGTGATGTATGGCCGCTACTGGGGCGCCCAGGAATTTGTCTCCGGCCTGCACTTCGAGACCTGCTACATGCAGTCCATCGCGTACTGTATCGGGCACGGCATCGCCAGCTTCGAAGGCGGCGCGCAGGGTGTGCACAAGATGTCGCGCGGCCTGGTGCCAACGCCTACCTGGTCCGCTCACTGGATTGCGGACGCGCGCTTCGCCGACGCCATCGCCGACTTCCTGGCACAGGAAACGGCGTCGATGAATGACTATATTGATGAGTTAAGCGAACACGTACCGTTCAAGACCGCCGGCCCGTAAGCAGTGTGCGGCCGGCTGGCGCCGGGCGTAACGCCACGACCTTGCCGGTGCTTGCGGGTGCAACGCTCATGGCCGCTGGCGCGCTGGCGTGCCGCGCGTCCAATTTGAACACCGACAAGACCTCGCTCAGGTGAGCGGTTTGCTCGCGCAGCGACTCGGCCGCCGCCGACGCCTGCTCGACCAGCGCCGAGTTCTGCTGCGTCATGCCGTCGATGCTTTCGATCGCCTGGCCGATGCTCTCGATGCCACCGGTCTGCGCGCGGGTAGCGGCGGTAATATCGGACATGATGTCGGCCACCTTCCTGACCGACTCGACGATATCGCCCATGGTCACGCCGGCCTCGTCGACGAGCTTCGAACCGATGCCGATCTTCGCCACCGAATCGCCGATCAATTCTTTGATTTCCCTGGCCGCGCCGGCGCTGCGCTGCGCCAGGTTGCGTACCTCGCTGGCCACCACGGCAAAGCCGCGCCCCTGCTCGCCCGCCCGCGCCGCTTCCACCGCCGCGTTCAGCGCCAGGATGTTGGTCTGGAAGGCGATGCCGTCGATGACCGCGATGATGTCGACAATTTTCGTGGCCGAGCCGTTGATGGCGCCCATCGTGGCGACCACTTCATGCACCAGCTTGCCGCCCTTGGTGGCAATTGCCCTGGCCGACAGGGCCAGCGAATTGGCCTGATTGGCATTGTCGGCGTTCTCGCGCACCGTCACGGTCAAGGTCTGCATCGAGCGCGACGTCTGGTCCACGCTGCCCGCCTGCGACTCGGTGCGCGCCGCCAGGTCGGCGTTGCCCGCCGCAATCTCATGGCTGGCCACATTGATCGTCTCGGCCGACCGCTTGATCTCGGACACCATGCTGCCCAACTTGTCGCGCATGTCCTTCAAGGCCAGCAACAGGCTGCCGCTGTCTTTCGGATCGGTGTGGATCTCCATCGACAGGTCGCCGTCGGCGACGGCGCGCGCGATGGCGCGGGTATATTCGGGTTCGCCGCCGAGTTGCTGCCAGATGGTGCGCACCACGAAGAACGACGCGCCCGCCAGGGTGCCGATGACGATCAGCGCCACCGCAATACTGCTCACCAGAATGCGGCCGACGCTGGTCTGGCTTTGCACGATGCCGGCGCTGAAGCGATGGCGCGCCTCCTCATTCGTCTTGAGCAGGTTGGCGTTCAAGGTCTTGAGCGCGCTTTGCATGCTGGTCACGGCACTGGCGGGATCGCCCTGCTCGACTTCCAGCATGATGCGCGCCGCCCTGAGCGCCGGCGCAAAATAGGCCTCGAATTGCTGCGTCAATTGCGCGCCGTTGGCACTTTGTCCATCGATCTGGCCGAAGGTTTTCAGTTTCACGCGCAGCCTGGCCGCTTGTTCGGGCAATTGGGACAGGCGATTCTTGTCGCCTTCGGCCACCGAGTCGCGCAGCGCATCGGAAATGGCGCCGATGTCGGCCGTCAGCGCCTTGGCCGTATCAAGCAGCGGATAGTCGACGGTCTCGGTGGCGTGAATCGACTTCTGTGTTTCAAACACCAGGTAGGTGCTGACCGCCAGGCCGAGCGCAAAGACAGCGGTTGAAATCAAGGGCAAGGCCCAGATTTTCTGCTTGATGCTCATCTTGAGCCTCTTGTGAAATGATTATATTCTTGAACATCCCACACGGCGACGCGCGCCATCGCGCCTCGCATCGCCGTGTGGCGATTCAGACTTACTTGATGGTGAGCAGCACTTTCACCGTCGCATCGACCGCGCTTTTATCGACATAGCCGATGATGTTGGGGTTGCCCGCCACCAGGGTCTTGACCGCCGCGCTGTCGCCGGCGTCCTTCGGCGGCTGGCCTTTGCCGCTGAAAATCTGCTTCGACCAGTAGGCCTTCAACTGCGCGCCGGTCTTGCCGGACACCTTGGCATAAAACTGCTCGCGCACCGGCGAGCCTTCGGCCTGGTCCACCGGCACCGCCTGCCCTGCGCCGGGCAAGCTGCTGTTTTTGCCCAGGAAAAGATCGGACGCCTGTTCTTCGCTCAGCGCCGTGGCCGTACTTTTCGCCGAAACAATCACGACAACCTCCGCGAACGCAGGCAGCGACAAGAACAGCAGACCGGCCGCCATCATGGAAATACTGGTTTTTTTGGAAATGAACACGATTTAATCCCCCGCTCAGAATACGAAATCGACTGCAACAGTCACCAGATTGACCTTGCTGCCGGTGAGCCCCGGCCGCACGTTTGTAAAGTAGCCTGTCGTGCCTTTGAGCGGCTCGATCCTGTCGGCCTGCAGCTTGACAGCGACATTTTTCATCGCATCCCAGCGCACACCCACCGAGGCGGTTTTCTGATCATAGGAAACCAGCGCCGGCGTGTTGGACGAGGTGCCTTTCGCGTAGATGGCATAGGGGGTGAAGTTGCCAAGGCGATAGCCGCCGGTCACATAACTGCCATTGACCGTTGGCGTGAAACCTGGCAGGCGCACGCTGGTGAATTCTCCCTGGATAAACCAGGCTCCCGGATCGTAGGCCGCGCCGACGCTGTACGATTTTTGCGCCACCTTCAAGTCAAAGCCAGGAGCCAGAGCGAAAGTGACATCGGACTGCAGATAGCCGATGCGCGCCGTCCAGGCGCCCGTTTCGATGGTATCGGAAAATCCGATGGCTTTCCTGATGGTGGTGGTCGGCGTCTTCTGACCCCGTTCATCGACGGTGTTGATATCGGTTCTGCCCGCATACACTTGCAAGGTGTTGATGACGCTGCCGAAGTGGCTCCTGTACGACGCATCAAAGCCGTCGAGATTGGTCATCGGAATATCGCTGTAGACCTCCACCGGCGGACGTGCCCACGTATTGGCGTAGCCCACCAGACGCGTGTCGGAGACCATGAAGGTGGGCAGCGCCGTACGCCCCACGCGCACCTTGAAGTCTGGCGTGAACGCGTATTGCAGATTGGCCCATTCGAAACGCGGATTGTAGGTATTGTCGCTGCGCGCCATGGCCACCACCTGCACCACGCCGGTCAGCTTGTCGCTGAACCTGGCGACCGCTTGGGCGCCGAGCTTGGTGTCGGTGCCAACATCCCAGCTGCGCGAAGCGCCGGCGCCGGACCGCTGATACAGGCTGCTGACAAAATCGCCCTGGCCCGACGACGAGCGCGTCGCGCCCACCGTGCCAAAACCGCTATACGAAAACATGCTGTCGGCATCCTGCGCGTGCACCGCGCCTGCCGCCAGCATCAGTGCCAGGGGCACTGTACCGAAACCCGCCATACCCGCTACCGCTTTCCTGATCTTGAAGGAACTCATTTTTTCTCTCCGTTTGCCTGGTCTGATGTTATCGTTATTTTTAAAACACTATTTTTAAAAACGCACTAAATTATTTTATTTGATATATTTGTTTATTAAAGCATATTTTTGTTTTATTTGATTGTATAGATAGCGTTGCAAATAATCAATAAACTTATTGAATTTGTTGTAATTAGGCAAGAGGAGCAGCGCGTTCATCGACGTTCAGACTGCGGCAGCGGCAAGCCGGCAACGATGGTGGCGCTGTCAGCGCGCGCCATGCGCAGGCACCAGTCGGCCCATGCTGCCTGTTTTATCAGCATGGTGGCTGTGATAAGCCGGAAAAAGTCATGCCCGAGGAAGATGCGGGCGTGCACTGTCCGCCCTGCCGGCCGTGCTCGTTTCTGGCTGTTGGCAGTTGTGCAAGTGCTGGGGGCCTGGCCGGCCCGACCCTGCTGGCAACGAGCATGACGTTTTTTGTCGGCAATGGCGTGATCGTGGTGTTCTTGCGCATCGTCAGCCGCCGCAGCTACTGGCCTTTCGTGGCCTGGCGCATCGTGCCGGAACTATTCGTGCAGGCGCCGCTGCAAATGGGCGTGATCGCCGCCCACTGATCTTGTTGCAGCAATAAAAATGCCCCCGTGCCAGTATTGGCAACGGGGGCATTTTTGGTGGAGCGCGGCAAATTACGAAGCGGCGCTTTCCGCCTCTTTTTTGTAAGCGGCAACGCCGTTCAGCAGTTCGGCACGGGCTTCATCGGCGCCATACCAGCCGTCGATCTTGACCCATTTGCCTTTTTCCAGGTCCTTGTAGTGCTCGAAGAAATGCTGGATCTGGCGCAAACGCAGTTCATTCAGGTCTTCGGGTTTTTGCCAGTGGCTGTAGATCGACAGGACCTTGTCGACAGGCACGGCCAGCACTTTGGCGTCTTCGCCCGACTCGTCGGTCATTTTCAGCACGCCGATAGGACGGCAGCGCACCACCACGCCAGGGAACAGCGGGAACGGGGTGATGACCAGCACATCGACCGGGTCGCCGTCCGGCGACAGGGTGTTCGGCACATAGCCGTAGTTGCATGGATAGTGCATGGCGGTGCCCATGAAACGGTCGACGAAAATGGCGCCCGATTCCTTGTCCACTTCATATTTGATCGGATCGGCGTTCATCGGAATTTCGATGATCACATTGAAATCGTTCGGCAAATCGCGGCCCGAAGGCACTTTGTTCAAGCTCATGGGGTTTCCTCGTGTGTGCTGACAGTGTTTTAACCGCGCAATTATAGCGAAGTACACGCGCCTTGTGCCATGCAGCAGGCCCAATGTGGCTATCTTGTCAAGCAATCGCGCAACAGTAGCATTGATGGCTGGCCAATGCTATGATTTGTAAATGAGAACCATTATTATCTAAGCGCCGTGCCTTCCGCCCCCTCCCCGCCTATGCCCGACATCAGCGCCCTGTACAGCGACCACCACGGCTGGCTGCAAGGCTGGCTGCGCCGCAAGATGGGCAATGCCATCGATGCCGCCGACCTGGCGCACGACACCTTTTTGCGCGTACTGGCACGCCGCGACACGCCGGCCCTGCTGGCGCCGCGCGCCTACCTGGGCACCATTGCGCGCGGCCTGGTAGCCGACTTTTTCCGCCACAAGGATATCGAACGGGCCTCCCTCGAGGCACTGGCGGCCTTGCCGCAAACCCATGCGCCGTCGCCCGAAACACGCGCCATCGTCCTGGAAGCGCTGGTGGCCATCGACACCATGCTCGATGGCCTCAAACCGGCCGCAAGACTGGCGTTTTTGCTGTCGCAACTTGACGGCCTCACCTACGAACAGATCGCCACGCAGCTGGGCGTGACCAAGCGCACGGTCAGCAATTACATGTGCACGGCCATTGAACATTGCGTCGCACACTGCGAGCTGCTGGCGCCATGAAGCAAACGACAGCGCAGTCGCGCGACGAAGCGGCCGTGCGCAAGCAAGCCGTCGCCTGGTATGCACGGCTGTGCTCGGGCAGCGCGGGCGAGGCCGAGCAGGCGGCCTGGCTGCGCTGGCACCAGCAGCACCCGGACCACCAGCGCGCCTGGCAGCGCATCGAAGCGATGCGCGCCACCTTGCAACAGGCGCCGGCCGCAATCGCCTCGCCCGTGCTGCGCGCCCGGTTGGCCGCAGGCGGACCAGCACGGCGGCAGGTGCTGCGCAGCGTGCTGCTGCTGGCGTCTGGCGGCACTGTCGGCTATCTGTCCTGGCAGAGTGCGCAGCAGCATGGCCTGCTGCGGCCCTTGCTGGCCGACTACAGCACAGGGGTCGGCAGCCAGCGGCGGGTGGCACTGCCCGATGGCTCGCTGCTGATCATGAATACCGACAGCGCCGTCGACGTGCGTTTCGATACGGCGCAGCGGTGCGTGCGGCTGTTGAAAGGCGAAATCCTGATAGAGACGGCACGCCACCGGCAAGGCCAGGGCACGGCGGCGCAGCCGGACCCGCGCCCCTTCATCATCGAGACCATGCAAGGCACCGCGCGCGCGCTGGGCACGCGCTTTGCCGTGCGCCAGTTTGACGATCATGCGCAGGTGGCCGTGCTGGACGACGCCGTCGAACTGCGCGCCGCACGGCTGCCTGCCCGGCCAGTGAGACTGCGCGCCGGACAGCAGGCCCGCCTGAGCGCCAGCGCCATCGGGCCAGCAAGCCAGGCCGACGACAACGCCGGCCTGTGGCATACCGGCAGCCTGCTGGTCAACGACCGCAGCCTCGGTGAAGTGGTGGCCGAACTGGCACGCTACCGGCGCGGCCGCCTGGTGTGCGCCGCGAACGTGGCGCAGCTGCGCATCTCCGGCGTGTTTCCACTGGCCGACACCGACCGCGCGCTGCTGTTGCTGGTGCAATCGTTCCCGCTGCGCCTGCGCAGCATGACGCGCTATTGGGTCAGCCTGGAAGCGGCTTGAAAAAATTTTCAGAAAAATTTTCATCTTTTTTGCTGTTCGCACGGCCTGCAAGACAGGAGCAACAAAAACCACCTGTCTATCTTTTACCTGGGCCCATCATGCTTGATCACCGCTATACTCTTTTACCTCTCGCCATCGCCATGGCCGCGCCGGTCGCCGCCACCGCCGCCTCCGCAAAGCATTACCAGATCCCCGCCGGCCCGCTGGTCTCGGCCCTGAACCTGTTCGCTGCGTCGGCCGGCGTGGCCTTGACCTACGATCCGGCGCTGGCCAGCGGGCGCACCTCGCCCGGCCTGCAGGGCACGCATACACCGAACGCCGGTTTTGCCGCGCTGCTGGCCGGCAGTGGCCTGGAAGCGGTCGACCAGGGCAATGGCGGCTATACGCTGCGCCGCGTCGCCGGCGGCGAACAGACGCTGGCGCCCGTCAGCGTGACGGCCAGCGCGCAAGCAGCCGATGTCACCGAGCACAGCGGCAGCTACACCACGCCCGTGATGGGCACGGCCACCCGCATGGGATTGTCGATGCGCGAAACGCCGCAATCGGTCAGCATCGTCACGCGCCAGCAGATGGACGACCAGGCCTTGAACAGCGTGCCCGACATCCTGGAGAAAGTCGTTGGCGTCACCGTCGGGCGCAACGACAGCGAACGCGCCACGTTTTATGCGCGCGGCTATACCATCGAAAACTTCCAGTTCGACGGCATGCCCAATACCCTCGACAGCTCGAACCAGTACACCACGGCCATTGGCGACAGCGCCGTCTATGATCGCGTCGAAGTGGTGAAAGGCGCGACGGGCCTGTTGACGGGCGCCGGCAATCCGTCGGCCACCATCAACCTGGTGCGCAAGCGCCCGACCAGCGAATTTGCCGGCTCGCTCAACGGCAGCGTCGGCTCGTGGAACAAACTGCGCGGCGTGGCCGATGTCGCCGGCCCCCTGAACGCCAGCGGTAGCCTGCGTGGCCGCGTGGTGGCGGCGGTGCAGAACGCCGACTCGTATATCGACTATTACAAACGTGATACGCGCAGCCTGTACGCCATCGTCGAAGCCGACCTGGCGCCGCGCACCACCCTGAGCCCATAGGTTTATACACAAATCACCCAGCTTCGTCGCGTAGCGCTTTGATGGTGAGTGCAGCCACGCGCACATCCTGAATGCCCTGCCAGATTGTCTTGACGCCCGGATCGCCGTCGCCTTTTCGTCCAAGGAAGCCGCCGATGCGCGCGATCAAGCGCACCACATCGTTAAGTGTCGGAGGCTGATCCGGCCGTCGCTCCTTCGTGAGCAGGTAAGCGCCACGGATTTCATCTGGGTCGAAGAACAGGCTGGCGTCGAGATCCGGGCAGATGCGCCCGATGCGCATCAGATAGGAGACGCGCCACGCCACGATCATGAACAGCGCCAGCGCGCGTTCAAGATTGTCGATGTGGGAGAGCTGCATCGCCTCGACCTTGCAGGCGTTCTTCAACACATGGAAGAACATCTCAATTTCCCAACGCGCGCGGTACCAGTCGATCAACTCGATCACCTCATCGACGGTGGTGGCGGTTCGATTGGTGAGCAAGCGCCATTCGATCGGCTCGATGCCGGCGGGCGCATCGATTTCGCGCGCGATGACGCAGGTCGCAGCGATCTTGACGCCGCGCCGCGCCGGCAGTTCCACACGCCTGGCCCAGAGTTGCTGGCGCACCTTGCGGCCCTTCTGTTTGTCGCGCGCGCCGATGACGAAACTGATTTCCCCCACCGGCGCACCATCGAGCGTGTGCGCCCACAATCGCTCGCCCTCTGGCAGTGCCCGGTCGGTCTTCGCGCGCACCAGCCAGTCGGCCGGCGTGCCGCAGTCCTGTGCGTAGGTCATCAGCTCGATCATATCGGCCTCGCGGTCGGCCACGTACACCAGTCGCGTCGCCGGCATCTCGGCGGCCATCTCGGCGATCCGCCCGTAGCCTTCGATCCAGCGGCCACTTTCCTTGATTCCCGGTCGAACGCCGGCAGCGTTGATCTTCTCGCGCGCCCACATCCAGGCGTCGAGCACGCCTAGCGGCAACCGTTCCGGCGTGACGGCGTACGTTGGATGGACATACATGCCGCGCTGGACTTCATAGCTGAGCGGCCCGAGACCTTCGATCTGCTGCCCGTTGAAATTGAGTTCGGTCGTGTCCTGCAAGCACAGAATGACGGGGTGTTCGCCCATGCGCTGCTGCGTCTTGGCCCAGTGCGGTGCCATGATGTCGCGCCACTCGACGGCGTCGTTCTCGAGAAATCGGTATGTGGCGATCGTCTCGGCCCAGCCATTGCACGACTTAGGAATGCTGGACGAGGGCTTGTCGGCAAATCGCGCCACGATCTTCCTGGCGCGACTGTCAAGGCGGGAGTCCCCAAGGTCAAGTTCAGCAAATTCCAGGCCCGTCCAGTGCGTCGATTTAGTCATTATTTCGCGAGCCAAAAGACGAGAGTAAACCTGAAAAATCAATAGTTTACAACTGCTCCCGCAAGTGCTTGAATGTAAACGGATTTTTCCGCCCCACTGTTATCGCCAAGCAAACTTGGCGGGCTGACGCGGAGATGTGTATAAACCTATGCCCTGAGCCTGGGCGTGGACCATATGCAAAGCCGCGCCGACGGCGCCACCTTCGGCCACCTGCCGCTGTTCTACAGCGACGGCGCGCAAACGCATTTTCGCCGCTCGCTGAACCCGGCCGCGCGCTGGTCCTACTGGAACAACAACAGCACCAATACCTTTGCCACCATCAAGCATGCCTTCGACAACGGCTGGCAGTTTGATGCCGCCGCCAGCCATTTGAAACAGTCGAAAGACGTGCTGTACGGCTCGGCCTACAACGGCTACATGAACCAGCAGACCGGCGCCGGCATCCGCCTGCTCGGTGGCCCGCTGCCGACGCAAGCGCGCACCGACAGCGCCAATGTTGCCGCCACCGGCCCCTTCACCCTGTTTGGCCGCCAGCACGAACTGATGCTGGGCGCCGGCTATTCGCGCCAGGACAAGGACGCCCAGCTCCATACCAGCAGCCTGGTGGCGGTGCCCGACTATCGGCTGTGGGACGGCGTGCTGACATTGCCGACGCAAACCAGGCGCGCCGACCGCGACACCACCATCACGGAAAAAGGCGTGTCCGCCGCCGTGCGCCTGCGCCCGATCGATGATTGGTCGCTGATCCTCGGCGCGCGCGCCAGCTGGTACAAGCTGTATGACTACCAGGTGACGGTGGCGGGCGTGCGGACCGTATCGGACAACCTGAACGAGAGCGCGAAAGTGGTGCCATATGCGGGCGTGGTGTTTGACTTGAACAACACCTGGTCGCTCTACGCCAGCTATACCGACATTTTCAAGCCGCAAACCTATTACAGGGACGCCAGCGACAGCTCGCTGGACCCGTTGACGGGCAAGAGCATGGAAGCGGGGGTAAAAGGAGAATGGCTCGATGGCAAAATCAACGCCAGCCTGGCCATATTCAAGATCGAACAGGACAACGCGCCGCAATACCAGGGCATCAACAGCATCACGGGCGGCGAAATCTACCGGCCGATCGCCGGCGTCACCAGCAAGGGCGTGGAACTGGAGACCTCGGGCCAGCTCACGCCGGCGTGGAACGTGGCCGGCGGCTATACTTTCCGCACCTCGCATATTCCGCCGCAGCCCAACCTGATCCTGAGCGCAGTAAACACCAACCAACCGAAGCACTTGTTCAAGCTCGGCACCGCCTACACCCTGCCGGCCGGCTGGACGGTTGGCGCTTCATTGACGTTGCAAAGCGAAACCTGGTACCAGCTGTCGACGGCTGCCCGCTGGCGCGCCACGCAGCCGAGCTACGCGGTGGTGGGCCTGATGGCGCGCTACCAGGTGGGCCCGCGCCTGTCGCTGGCGCTGAACGTCAACAACGTGCTCGATAAAACCTATATGCCGGGCATGGGCTCGTATGGCACCGGCGTGTATGGCGACCCGCGCAATGCGCTGCTGACGGCCAATTTCAAGTTTTAATTTCAAGTTTTAAGGCACGCAAGACCCACAAAAAACCCGTCTCGCGACGGGTTTTTTGCTTTACAGGATGGTCGCCAGCGCGCACTGCCGGTAATGCGCCGCAGCCTGCTCCGTCTGCTGCAAGGCGTCGTGCATCTGCGCCAGTTTCAGATGGGCGTCGCGCACCATGCGCGGGTCGGTCGCGTCGGACAGGGCCTGCTCCAGGTGGCGCTGGGCCTTGCCCCACAATTTCTGTTTCAGGCACAGGGAGCCTAAAGTGAGCGCCAGTTCGGCGTCCAGCGGACGCTGTTTCAGCCACTGTTCGCAATGCTCGATCTGCAGCAGCAGGGCCGGCGTGCCGTAGGGCGCGGCCGCTTCGCGGTAGGCGCGCACCACGCGGTCGTCCCAGTCCGCTGCCAGGGACTCTTCGCACACCAGGCGCGCTTCGTCGTGCAGGCCGCGCGTATTGAGGGCGGTGGCGGCGCGGCAGGCGATATACGGTTTCACACGGTCGCTGGTGGGCACCGTCGACCAGACGTGCATCAACGACTCGGCGTCGTGCGTGCGGTCAGACAACAAGTGTTCATAAGCCAGTTCGCGCAGGCGCGACGACAGCGCCGGATGCAGCGCGCGGTGCTTGTCGAGCGAGCGCACCAGGCGCAGCACTTCCGGCCAGTTTTTCGCCTGCTGCTCGGCTTTCAGCGACCATTGCAGCGCATGGATATGGCGCGTGCCGCTGGCGTTGAGTTCACGCACGGCGGCCAGCGCCGCTTCGGGCTGGTGGTCGTCGACCAGCAGTTCCGTGACCGTCATCAGGCGCGCGGTCTTGAGGGCCGTATCGCCTTCGATGCGGGCCAGCCAGCTGTCGCGGCGTTCGGACTGGCGCATGCGATGCGCGGCGCGTGCGCCGATCAGGGCGGCCAGGCCGGCGTTTTCTTCCAGTTCGGCGGCGCGCAGGGCGGCTTTTTCGGCATGGCCGAAGCGGCCTTCGAACAGCGCCTTCAAGGCTTCCCGCAAGCCCTTGTTGCCGTCGCGCTCACGCTTGCGGCGGCGGTAAGCGGCCACTTCGGCCGGCATGCGCACGGTGGCGCGCAGGGCGCGCAACAGGAAGTACAGTACCGCGAACAGGGTCACCTGCAGCAGCACGAAAAAATTCAGCGACAGGTCGATGCGGTACGGCGGATAGAACAGCACCACGTTGCCGGGATTGAAACGGGCCGTTACGGCGATACCGATCGCCGCAGCCATCAGGGCGAGTAACCAGAGAAATAGACGCATGGGCTCAGGACTTCGCTTTGTAGTTGCGCACAGCGGTCAGGCTGTCGGACAAGGTCGGCATGTCGATGGCGAGGTTGCTCGCTTGTACCTGGCGCAGCAGGCCTTGCGCCGTTTGCGTGGCGCGCGCACGCGTATCAAAATACTTGGCCAGGCCATCCTGGGCAGCGATCAGGTCGTTGCGGAAGGCTGTCTCGTTGCGCGACAGCAGCGCCATGCGCGCGTTAAGCAGGCGCAGCTTGATATTCTCGCGCAGGAAATAGGACTGCGTCGGCGACAGCATCAGCGCTTCGGGCGTGTCGACACGGCGGATGCGGATCAGCTGGCGCACGTCGTTCCACATGTCGCCGCTCCAGGTATCGAAGCCATTGCGCACTTGCAGCAGCAGCGGTTCGGGCGCCGGTGGCCCGACCAGCTTGCCGGCCGCATTTCGCACCGGCACCGGCTTGCGCGCCCTCTCAGGCGCGGCCGGCAGCGCCGGCTTTTCGTCGGACAGCATCGGCAAGGCGTCGATCTGGGCGATCACGGCGTCCAGGCGCAGCGCCACGCCGGTCGAATCGACGCTCGGCAGGGCCTTGAGCTTTTCCATGTCGCGGCCGATCGCGCGGCGGATGGTGATGAATTGCGGCTTGTCCGAGCGCGACAGGCTGCGGTCGGCGTTTTGCAGCGCGATCAGCGCGCCGGGCACATTGCCGGCCAGTTGCAGCTGCTGGCTGGCGGTCGACAGCACTTGCTCGATTTCCGTCAGGGCCCACTCGTCGCGGTTCTTCGACAGGTCGTTGTAGAGCTGCTCGAGCGCCAGTTGCTGGCTTTGCGTTTCGCTCTGGCGGTTTTCCAGCGCGCCGACCTTGATCTGCAGTTCTTTGTTGCTTTCTTGCACATTGCGCGCCACCACGCCCGTTTCGGCGTTGCTGATATCGCCCTTTTGCAAACGCTTGGCCACTTCCTCGCGCAGGTTGCGGATCTGCTTGCTGCTCGACCAGCTTTGCGCCGCCAGCAGCACCGCCAGCACGATGACGGCGATGCTCATCGGCTTTTGCAGCTGATCGAGCAGGGTCGGCGCGCGGCCATGCGGGGACGCGCCCGGTTGATCGGCCGCCGGCGGCGTCGTCAAGACGGCGCTGCCAGGCGTTGGAGTCGGTTCTGAGTGTGTAGGCATTTCGTTCATGGTCGTGATTGTAACGCGGCGAGCACGCCTGCGTCGCCAGATCCTGTCAAGGTCACATGGGCAAAGCCCAGCTGTGCCGCAGACTGTGCAATACGGGCATGCGGCACGATCAGATGCTGCTGTTTCATTTTTACAACAAACTGCCTCTCCGCGTCCATTTCGGCGAGCAAGGACAGCAGGCCGCGCAGCGCTTCCGAGCTGGTGATGACCCAGTCATTATTATGCTGCAACAACTGTTCCAGAGTCGCCCGCAAGGCCGGCGTCAAGCTTGGCACGGCACGCCGGTAGGCGGTAACGAAGTCGACACTGGCGCCGGCCGCGCGCAAGCCGTCGGCCAGGAAATCGCGGCCGCCGTCGCCGCGCACGATCAGCACGCGCTTGCCGCGCAGGGCCGGCAAGTCCAGCGCCAGCAACAAGTGTTCGGAATCGCTGCGCGCATGCTCACCGGGGCTGGTGATGCTGGCGTTGGACTGGTTGACACCGTGCGCGGCCAGCGCCAGGCGGCTGCCCTCGCCCACCACCGCCAGCGCCACGCCGCCCGGCCAGGCAGGCAGGTGCGCAAATACGCAGTCGATGGCGTTGGGCGACACAAAGGCCACCAGGTCATAGTCCGCCAGGCGCGCCAGCACGCCCTGCAAGTGCGCGCATTCGTCCGGCTGATGCAGCGGATGAATTTCCAGCAGCGGCAGCAATGCAACCCTGCGCCCCAGTGCGGCGATGCGCGCGGCCAGCGGCCCGGCTTGTTGCGCCGGCCGCGTGATCACCACCGTCGCCACATCAGGCATGCGGCGCCAGCCCTTCGTGCTGGTCCGGCGTGACCGCGCACGAGGCCAGGATGGCGGCGGCGTCCTGCGTGCGCAGCAGTTCGGCCACGGCCTCGCCGAGCTGCTCGGGCGCGTCAGGCGCGCCACTGACGTCGGCGCTGGCCATGCGCTTGCCGTCCGGCGTGGCGACCATGGCGCGCAGGCGCATCTGGTCGCCATCGACGGTGGCAAAGGCGGCCAGCGGAATCTGGCAGCTGCCGCCGAATATTTTCGACACCTTGCGTTCGGCCGTCACGGCTTGCGCGGTGGCCGTGTGGTTCAGCGGCGCCAGCAAGGCGGCCAGGTCGACGCCGTCGGCGCGTTCGCGCCTGATTTCAATCGCCATCGCGCCCTGGCCGGCCGCCGGCAGGCTGTATTCGGGGTCGAGCACGGCGCGGATGCGCTCTTCCAGGCCCAGGCGTTTCAGGCCGGCGGCGGCCAGGATAATGGCGGCGTAGTCGCCACGGTCGAGTTTGCCCAGGCGCGTATCGAGATTGCCGCGCAGCGGCAAAATGGTCAGGTGCGGGTAGCGCGCGGCGATCAGCGACTGGCGGCGCAGGCTGCTGGTGCCGACCACGGCGCCATGCGGCAGCGCGTCGAGGCTGGCGTAGTCGTTCGACACGAACGCGTCGCGCGGATCTTCGCGTTCCAGGATGGCGGCCAGGGCAAAGCCCGCCGGCAGCTCCATCGGCACGTCTTTCAATGAATGCACGGCCAGGTCGGCGCGGCCTTCGTCCATCGCCACTTCCAGTTCCTTGACGAACAGGCCCTTGCCGCCCACCTTGGACAGCGCGCGGTCAAGGATCTGGTCGCCGCGCGTGGTCATGCCGAGGATTTCAACGCTACACTGCGGATACAGCGCGGCCAGGCGCGCGCGCACATGCTCGGCCTGCCACATGGCCAGCCGGCTTTCGCGCGAGGCGATGATCAGCTTGGCCGGGACATTCAATTCGGGGGGCATTTCGGATGAGTTCAAAACAAGTTCTTTCGCTGTCGTTGTTGTTTCGCCGCTGGCTATGCCACTGTTTTGCGGGCAGAGCGCGCGGCGTCGCTATAATTATTGTTCCTTTGCCTACTCGGCAAAACCGGTCACACGCCATGTTCAAGATCATAAATTTTATCATGCGCCCCCTCCACGCTACGGCTGAACGCCCGGCGCCTTTACCGATTCTTTTCTTTTACACCTACTTTGGTATCAATCATGCTCAATGAAGCCAGTGCACCAGAAACAGACGCCGCCTCCAGCTCCGACAAGGACGCGCCACTGAAAGAAGATATCCGCTTGCTGGGCCGCCTGCTGGGCGACGTGCTGCGCGAGCACGAAGGCGAGGCCGTCTTCCAGGTGGTCGAAACCATCCGCCAGACCTCCGTGCGCTTTCGCCGCGAAGCAGACGCCGGCGCCGCTTTGGCACTGGACGCCATGCTCAAGCAACTGACGCGCGAGCAGACCAATTCCGTGGTGCGCGCCTTTTCCTACTTTTCGCACCTGGCCAATATCGCCGAAGACCAGCACCATATCCGCCGCCGCCGCGCCCATCTGCTGGCCGGCTCCAGCGCGCAAAAAGGCAGCGTGGGCTTTGCGCTGAAAAAACTGCGCGCCGCCGGCGTGACGCGCGCCACCGTCGACACCTTTTTCCGCGACGCGCTGATCGCCCCCGTGCTGACAGCCCACCCGACCGAAGTGCAGCGCAAGAGCATCCTCGACGCCGAGCACGATATCGCGCGCCTGCTGGCCGAACGCGACACGCCGCAAACGCCGAAGGAACGCCAGGCCAACCTGCAGTTGCTGCGCTCGCGCGTGGCAACCCTGTGGCAAACGCGCATGCTGCGCTACTCGAAGCTGACGGTGGCCGACGAGATCGAAAACGCCCTGTCCTACTACCGCATCACCTTCCTGCGCGAGCTGCCGGCCCTGTACGACGATATCGAGGACGATATCGCCGCCGAATATCCGAACCCTGACGGCACCGTCACGCCGATCGACGCGGCCCATGTGCAGATGGGCAGCTGGATCGGCGGCGACCGCGACGGCAACCCGAACGTCAACGCCGGCACCATGCAGCATGCGCTGGCGCGCCACGCCACCACTATCCTCGACTTTTATCTCGACGAAGTGCACGCGCTGGGCGCCGAATTGTCGGTCTCGACCCTGCTCGTCGGCGTGAGCGGCGAACTCGAAGCGTTGGCCGGGCAGTCGCCGGACGCCTCGCCGCACCGCAGCGACGAACCGTACCGGCGCGCCCTGATCGGCATCTATGCGCGCCTGGCGGCCACCGCGCGCGCCCTGGGCGCGACCAATATCCTGCGCAAGGAAGTCGGTCCGGCCGCGTCCTATCCTGACGCGGCCGCGTTTGCGGCCGATTTGAAAGTGATCAACGCCTCGCTGACGGCCCATCACGGCGCCGCGCTGGCGCGCCCGCGCCTGGCCACCTTGCGCCGCGCGGCCGATATCTTCGGCTTTCACCTGGCCTCGCTCGACATGCGGCAAACCTCGGACGTGCACGAAAAAGTGCTGGCCGACCTGTTTGCAAGAAGCGGCGTGGAAAGCGATTACTGCGCGCTGGACGAGGACGCGCGGGAAACGCTGCTGCTGAGTGAACTGTCGCAGCCGCGCCTGCTGTATTCGCCCTTCATCACTTATAACGAGGTGACCGATGCCGAACTGGCGATTTTGCGCGCGGCACGCGATATCCGCGCGCGCTACGGCGCGCGGGCGATCCGCAACTACATCATCTCGCACACGGAAACCGTGTCCGACCTGCTGGAAGTGATGCTGCTGCAGAAGGAAACCGGGCTGCTGCGCATTGATGGCGGCGACGGCGGCGACGGCGCCAGCGCCGAACTGATGGTCATCCCGCTGTTCGAAACCATCCCCGACCTGCAGCGCGCGGCCGGCATCATGGGCCGCGCGATGGCCCTGCCGCTGGTCAAACAGCTGATCGCCAGGCAGGGGCAACTGCAGGAAGTCATGCTCGGCTATTCCGACTCGAACAAGGATGGCGGCTTTCTCACCTCGAACTGGGAGCTGTACAAGGCCGAACTGGCGCTGGTGGCCGACTTTCAGCGGGCGGGGGTCAAGCTGCGCCTGTTCCATGGCCGCGGCGGCACGGTGGGCCGTGGCGGCGGCCCCAGCTACGAAGCCATCCTGGCGCAGCCACCGGGCACCGTCAACGGCCAGATCCGCCTGACGGAGCAAGGCGAGATCATCGCCTCGAAGTTTTCCAACGCCGAAATCGGCCGGCGCAACCTGGAATTGCTGGTCGCCGCCACGCTGGAAGCGAGCCTGGCGCCGCAGACGGAAAATCCGCAGCAAGCCAGGCAACTGGCGCGCTTTGAAACGGTGATGGCCGAACTGTCGCACCTGGCCTACAAGGCGTATCGCCAACTGGTCTATGAAACGCCGGGCTTTACGGAGTATTTCTTTGCGGCCACGCCGATTGCGGAAATTGCCGAACTGAACCTCGGTTCGCGCCCCGCCTCGCGCAAGGCCAACCAGCGCATCGAAGACTTGCGCGCGATACCGTGGGGCTTTTCCTGGGGCCAGTGCCGCCTGCTGCTGCCGGGCTGGTTCGGTTTCGGCAGCGCGATTGGCGCCTGGATCAACGACGGCAACGGCGCAAAGGACGAGAAAATCGACACCTTGCGCAGCATGCACGCCGAATGGCCGTTTTTTGCCACCCTGCTGTCGAACATGGATATGGTGCTGGCCAAGACGGACCTGGCGATCGCCTCGCGCTACGCGGAACTGGTGGCCGATCCTGACTTGCGCGAACGTATCTACAAACGCATCACGGAAGAGCATGGCAATACCTTGCAATGCCTGGAACTGATCACCGGCAACACGGAGCGCCTGGCCGGCAATCCGCTGCTGGCGCGCTCGATCCAGAACCGTTTTGCTTACCTCGATCCGCTGAACCACTTGCAGGTGGAACTGATCAAACGCCACCGCGCATTGTCGACCGAGAAGCAGCTCGACGAGCGCGTGCACCGCGGCATCCAGCTGTCGATCAACGGGGTGGCGGCAGGCTTGCGCAATACCGGCTGACAGGGCGCTCAGCGCCGGCGCTGCATCCAGCGCCGGCGCGCCAGCCAACCGGCGCCCAGCAGCAGCGCCAGCAGCGTGACGCCGGCCAGCGCCACCGGCCACGGCATCACGCTGCGCGGTAGCGGCTCGCGGGCCAGGCCGTCGCGCAAGGCCGCCGGGAATGGCTTCGGTTCGACCGGCACGATCTTCCAGTCGGCATGGTCGGCCGGCGTGCGCGCCATGTATTCGTCATAGGAAAACACGGGTGCCGAGCCGAAGGCGCGGCTCGACGGGAACTGCGGAATGCGCACCAGGATCAACGCGTCCACGTCGCTGCGCAGTTGCTGCTCGAATGGCGTCAGGACGCGCCCCGGCGCGCCGCTCACCAGCCGCAGCAGGTCCTGGCCGGCCGCATCGAACGCCACCGCCGGATACAGCCGCGTCTGTTCCTCGCTCAGGTAGTCATACGCCTTGCGGCCTTCCTTCAAGCTCCATTTGCTGATCGCCTTGTACGGATAGCCGGCCAGGGCCATCAGGGCATGGGTGGGACCGCGCGCCGGAATGTTCCAGCCCAGCGCATCAAACACATCCATGCTCAGGCCGGCGCAGTTGTTCAGCGCGCCGTCGTAGGCGATATCGTGCCGGTAATACTGGTTGTACAGGCGCTGCACGCCGCCCTGGTAGGCCACGGCGGTGCGTGGATTATTCAGCACCGCGACCAGCATGTACGACGGCCGGTAATACGATTGCCCGCTGTTCAGGTCGGCCAGGTAGTTATCCATCGGCACCGAGGCGGCCAAAATACCCTTTTCGCCATAGGCGTCGAGGCCATAGAAATTATTCACGATCCAGTCGGCAAATTCGCCGCGCGCTCCCATGGTGCCGGTGGCGATCGCAAAATGCCCGCCGTAGGCTTCATCGTCATCGCCCTGCGCGCCGTTGAGCATGACGCCCAGCACGGGCCGGCCCCGGCTTTGGCTGGCCGCGCCCGGCTGGCGCTCCCAGATCAGGCGGTTCGAATAGGCGCTCCTGGCGCCGCCATCGTGCGCCCGCACATAGTCGACCAGGCCGTCCTTGCTTTTCAATGGCTCGAGCGCCAGCGGCTGGGCGGCGATCACGAAGTCGTTGGGCCAGATGGTGCGCGCGGTGTAACGCTGCGCGCCGTCCACCTGCTCCAGGCGGCCGCGCACGCGCACGGATCTGGCGTCGAAAAAAGCATGTGAACTGGCGTCGAAATACGCCAGGTTGGTGGCGATCTTCGGCACCAGCCGCGCTGGCAGCACGGCGCCGCCAGGCAGGCGCAGGCTGGCGCCGCCCGCTGAAAACATGGCATCTGGCAGCAACTGCGGCGCACCCAGCCAGACCAGGCCCGGATAGGCCAGTTGCCGCGCCTCGGCACTGGCGGCCCAGGCCCGCACATCGTCCTTGCCGCGCGCCACGCTCGAATGGCCGGACACGGGCAGCCCCGCCCTGGGCACGGCGATGACTTCATCGCGAAAGTAAAACAGCGCCTGCGGGATCGTCGGGCAATCGCGGCACTGGCCATCGGCAAGCCGAAAATCCTGGCCGCGATGCAGGCCCAGCTGGCTATCGAGCGCATCGTGTACGCCCGGCGGCAGGGCCGCCTGGCCGTGGCCGGCCAGGCAGGTAAGTAGTGTCAGCATCGTGATCGCGCGAGGGTGCGCCTTCCATATCGTCATGACCAGTGTGCTCCAGAGGATAGCAGCGATTGATGAGTACGATCGATTGTAAGCCAAAGCGGCCATAGCACTATTGCGCCACGGCAATCATCAGCAGGGCCAGGTCACGACCGTCGAATTGGCTGGCCGCCGGGCGTGGCCAGCGCTGAAGCGGACCGGGCCGGCCAGCAAAAGCCGGTAGAATCGCGCCCATCGATGACGGCAACCGCCCTCATCCCAACCGGAGCGACGCATGCGATTATTCCTGACGACTGTTTTACTGCTCGCGGCCAGTGCCGCGCACGCCCAGCAAGGCGCAGCGGCGGCGCCCGCCCCTTGGGGCAGCCCGACCGTCGATAACGGCGCCTGTTGCCAGAGCCTCGACGAGGTGCGCGGCCATATCGACCGCATCGACCACGATATCGTGCGCCTGATGGCCGAGCGCGGCCGCTATGTGCACGAGGCGGCGCGCTTCAAGGCCGACCCCACCCACGTGGAAGTGCCGGCGCGCGCCGAGGCCGTGGTGCGCAAGGCGATGTCGCTGGCGCAAGAGAACGGGCTGTCGCCAGACATTGCCGAAGCGACCTACCGCCCCATGCTGCGCGCCTACCTCGACTATGAACAGCAGGTGTTCGCGAAGGCCAGCGCCGCCGGCCAGACGCCGTGGAAAAAATAGGCTGTTGCTTTTGTATCAATAAAAAAAGGAGGCCTGATGGCCTCCCTTCTTTACCGGACTGACTCTCAGTTCTGCGTCAGGAACGTTTTCAGCTTGTCCGAACGCGAAGGCTGGCGCAGCTTGCTCATGGCTTTCGCTTCGATCTGGCGGATACGCTCGCGCGTGACGTCGAACTGCTTGCCCACTTCTTCCAGCGTGTGGTCGTTCGACATTTCCACGCCATAGCGCATGCGCAGCACTTTCGCTTCGCGCGGGGTCAGGGAATCGAGCACTTCCTTGATCACGTTGCGCATCGAGGCATGCAGCGCGGCGTCCAGCGGCGCCAGCGTGGTGTTGTCTTCGATAAAGTCGCCCAGTTGCGAATCGCCATCTTCGCCCATCGGCGTTTCCATGGAGATCGGCTCCTTGGCGATCTTCATGATCTCGCGCACCTTGTTTTCCGGCATTTCCATCTTGACGGCCAGCGTCGCCAGGTCCGGTTCGCTACCGGTTTCCTGCATGATCTGGCGCGAGATGCGGTTCATCTTGTTGATCGTTTCGATCATGTGCACCGGCACGCGGATGGTGCGGGCCATGTCGGCGATCGAACGCGTGATGGCCTGGCGTATCCACCAGGTGGCATAGGTCGAGAACTTGTAGCCGCGGCGGTATTCGAACTTGTCGACCGCTTTCAGCAGGCCGATATTGCCTTCCTGGATCAGGTCGAGGAATTGCAGGCCGCGGTTGATGTATTTTTTGGCGATCGAAATGACCAGGCGCAAGTTGGCGACCGTCATTTCACGTTTCGCGTGACGCGCGCGCTTTTCGCCGGCGGCCATCTGCTTGTTGATCTTGCGCAGGTCGGCCAGCGGCAAGGCCACGCGGGCCTGCAGGTCGATCATTTTCTTTTGCAGCTCTTTCACGGCCGGCACGTTACGGCTGAGGATGGCGCTGTACGGATACTTGCAATCGACTTCGCGGTCGACCCATTCCAGGTCCGTCTCGTTGCCCGGGAACACCTTGATGAAGTGGGCGCGCGGCATGCCGCATTTGTTCACGCACAGTTCCAGCACGGCGCGCTCGATATGGCGCACTTCCTCCATCTGGCCGCGCAGGGTGTCACACAGCTTTTCGACCACCTTGGCGGTAAAGCGGATGCCCAGCAATTCCTGCGAGATCGCTTCCTGCGCCTTGACATAGACTTTCGAGTTGTAGCCTTCGGGCGCCTTGCGCATCTTCTCGTACTGGGTCGAGATGACGTTGAATTTTTCCAAGGCATTCTTTTTCAGCTGCGCCAGCTGTTCGCTCGAGAAACCGGCTGCGCCGCCATTGGCGTCGCCGTCTTCTTCTTCCGCCTCTTCTTCCTCTTCCTCGTCGTCGCCCGTGGCGGCAGCCGGCACCACCACGGCGGCCGGCGCAGGGGCATTGCTTTCGTTCAGGTCGACAAAGCCGTCGACCACTTCATCGACCTTGATTTCGTCGCGCGCGATCTTTTGCGACAGGGCGACGATTTCGCCAATCGTGGTCGGGCAGGCGGAAATGGCCTGGATCATGTCTTTCAGGCCGCCTTCGATCCGCTTGGCGATCTCGATCTCGCCTTCGCGCGTCAGCAGCGCCACGGCGCCCATTTCACGCATGTACATGCGCACCGGGTCGGTGGTGCGACCGAAGTCGGAGTCGACCGTCGACAGCGCGGTGGCGGCCGCAGCTTCGACTTCATCGTCGCTGGTGACGGTGGCGACGTTGTCAGTCAACAACAAACTTTCCGCGTCAGGGGCGCGCTCGTAGACGGCGATACCCATGTCGTTGAAGGTGGCGATAATGCCTTCGATCGCTTCCGGATCGATGATATTTTCCGGCAGTTGATCGTTGATCTCGGCATAGGTCAGGAAACCGCGCTCCTTGCCCATGTTGATGAGGCCGGTGATCTGTTTGCGGCGGCGCTCCAGATCCGCTGCCGACGCTTCCGGATCGCCCAGCGCATCGGCCACGCCACCCTTGGCCTTGCGGTCGCGCGCTTTCGAGACGGCCTTCAGTTCGGCGCGTTCGACGGCGTTCAGCGCCGCCACTTCATCGTTTTCCGGCGTGAATTCGCTCGGTTTGCGGCCACGGCGGCCCGGCACCTTGACGGTCGGCAGGAAGTAGTTCGAGGTATCGATGGCGGCCAGGGCGTCGGCGTCGGTGGTCTTGCTGACCGCCTGGGTGCCGCTGATGATGGTCACCGGCGCCACTTCGACCTTGGCGCGCACGACTTTCGAACGGGCAGCCGTCACCACCTTGTTGGTGGCGGCGCTTTCGCTGACCTTGCGCGGCGCGGCGGCCACTTTCACGACCGGCGCGAGCTTGACGCCCGGCGCTGGCTCGGCGGCGCTTTCCGCTACGGCAGGCTCGGCGGCGGCGGGCGCTTCCACGGCAATGTCAAGCGGCGGCACGGCGGCCAGGCGCGAACGGCTCTTCTTGACCACCGTGACGACGGTCGGCGTGACCACGGTCGCTTCCGGATTCGCTTGCGCATTATCGATGAAGTAAGATAGAGTCGTTTTTGGAACGGCTAATTGCGCGGAGGCCGGGCGTGGCGCCTTGGCGGACAACGTTAAAGTTTTTGGCGTATTCTTCATGAGATATCTCTTAATGCGAGACCAGATGGTGTCGGCGCGAAGTGAATGATTCCACCTAAGCCTGCGAAACCGGACTCGATGGAGCGTATTGTTGCGGCTGCCCTCTAACGGCAGCGGCGCCTGTCGATCAGAACGTTCAAGGCCCGCGCATGCTGCGCGAGCGGCGGACCGGACGGCGAGGCCGAAGCCGGGTCAGATAAACAGGCGATGTACATTGCGGAATGAAAAAAAGCCCGTACCAGAACGGGCTTGTTGTTGTTCAGTGAAGACACAGCGAAGAGCAAGCTCATGCATGATTGCCGATAATCCCGAGTTGACAAGCACACCATCTGCCATCCATCGTCCGAATATCAAGGCTGCCACGCTGCTTTTACCCCTCTGCACACCTGATTTGCCCCGTAAAAACACGGTGCAGCCATCAGCGCAAGCCGACATTATACACATTTAACGGTTTTTGCGCCTGCCTTCATTACGACGATGCATGTCAAATGCCTGTCAAGTTGCCAAAAAAGACAATGCGCTCGCCTGTGGCGCGTGCTATGCTCCCCTTTTATAGCCTAACCCCACGATGTCGATGACCAGCTCCACGCCAGACCTGCAAGCCACCACTCCTGACACGCAAGCGCAAGACGCGGCAGCATCCGCGCCCGCACCGGCGGCCGCGGCAGCCGCACCAGCGCCGGCCGGCCTGACAGCGCGCGCGCTGCTCAAGCAGTTCCAGGAGCAATTTCCACCGTTCCGCGATTGCTTGCCCCTGTCCATCGGCATCGACAAGCAGATCCTGGCCCGCCTGCCGGACCTGGACCGCAAGCTGATGCGCACGGCGCTGGGCATCCACACCGGTTCGCTGCGCTATCTGCGCGTCATGGAAAAAGCCAAGCTGCGTTACGACCTCGACGGCAAAGCCGGCGCGGAAGTCACGGCCACCCACCGCGAACACGCCACGCAAGTATTGCAGCAGCGCTTCAAGAAAGAAGCCGACCGCAAGAAGGCCGAGCGCGAAGCGGCGGCAGCCGAGGAAGCGAACCGCCTGCGTCTTGAAAAGCTCAATTTGCTGACCGCGAAATTCTCGCGCAAAGGCTGATCCGGCTTCATGGATAATGCTGCTGCGCCACTCCAGCCGCTTGCACCCGCGTTGCCGCCCTACCAGGGGATCCGCCTGGAGGACGTGCGGCTGGTACGCACCGCTGACGAAGCGAAGTCGGCCATGGCTGCCCTGCTGGCGGCGGACGCGATCGGCTTCGATACCGAATCGAAGCCAACCTTCGTCAAGGGCGAGTCGTCGACCGGCCCGCACCTGATCCAGCTGGCCACCGACGACACCGCCTACCTGTTCCAGGTGGGCTCAAAGCCGACGCCGGCGCTGGCCGAACTGAAAGCCATCCTCGAGGCCAGCAGTCCCCTGAAAGTGGGATTCGGCCTGTCCGATGACGTCAAGCGTCTGCGCAACAAGCTCGGCATTGCGCCGGCTGGCGTGCTCGACCTGTCAGTGGCCCTGCGCGGCGGCCAGCGCAACGACCTGGGCGCCAAGACGGCGGTGGCCAAGTTCTTCGGCCTGCATCTGCAGAAGTCCAAAAAAATCTCCACCACCAACTGGGCCTCGGTGCGCCTGTCCGACAAGCAAATCTTGTATGCGGCCGACGACGCGCAGGTGGCCCTGCGCGTGTACCGCCGCTGGATCGCCACCGGCGGCAAGGTGGCGCCGCAGCCACGCGACGTCATTGCGCCGATACCTGGCACTTCACACCTCATTGGTACTGTCGCAACAGACGAGAACAGTATATGCTAGGCAACTAAACAAGCATAGACGGGTGGACGGCATGCGGCGACCTATTTCCAGGCTGATAATGGCGCTGGCCGGCATGGCCGGCAGCACGGCGGTGGCCGCCACTGTGCCCGATACGCTGCAACAGCGCATCAAGGCCTGCACCGCCTGCCATGCGCAGGACGAACGCCACGACGCCTTCTTTCCCCGCATCGCCGGCAAACCTGCCGGCTACCTGTACAACCAGCTGCTCAATTTCCGCGACGGCCGGCGCCGCTATCCCTTGATGACCTACATGGTCGAGCACCTGCCCGACGCCTACCTCAAAGAAATCGCCGATTATTTTTCGCAGCAACACCCTGCTGCGCCACCGGCCCAGCCCAGTACGGCGGGCACGGCCGCCCTGGCGCGTGGCAAGCAGCTGGTGCTTGCGGGCGACAGCGTGAAAAAAATCCCGGCCTGCGTCGCCTGCCACGGCCAGCAGCTGGCCGGCGTGGCGCCCGCCATTCCCGGTTTGCTGGGCTTGCCGCGCGACTATATCAACGCCCAGTTCGGCGCCTGGAAAAACGGCGTGCGCCGCGCCCATGCGCCCGACTGCATGGCGCAGATTGCCGAACGCTTGTCGGACGCCGATGTCGGCGCCGTGTCGGCCTGGCTGGGCACGCAGGCGGCCGACGCCGGTGCGCGTCCCGCAGAGACCATCACCTTGCCCCTGCCGCTGCACTGCGGCAGCGTGCCGGGCTCCACAGACAAGGTCGCGCCGTGAAAAAATCGTTGATCGCCGTCGGTGTGCTGCTGCTGGTGTGCGTGGCCTCAAAAATGCTGCTGTGGCCGGCAGACGATATGGGTCCGCCGGCCGCCGCCAACAATTTGAACCGGGAGCAGCTGGTGGCGCGCGGCGCCTATCTGGCCAAAGCCGGCGACTGCATGGCCTGCCATACCACCCGCGGCGGCGTGCCCTATGCGGGCGGACGCGCGCTCGCTACGCCGTTCGGCAATGTGATGTCGCCCAATCTCACGCCGGACAAGGAAACCGGCATCGGCGCCTGGAGCGCCGACGATTTCTGGCGCGCCATGCATAACGGCAAGTCGAAAGACGGCCGCCTGCTGTATCCGGCTTTTCCCTATACCAATTACACCAAGGTAAAACGCGAGGACAGCGACGCGCTGTACGCCTATTTTCAAACCGTGCCGGCGCGGCGCCAGGCCAATCTGCCGCACACCCTGCGCTTTCCCTACAACCAGCAGATTGCCCTGGCCGCCTGGCGCGCGCTGTATTTCCGGCCGGCCGTCTACCAGCAAGACCCGGCGCAAAGCGTGGAGTGGAACCGCGGCGCCTATCTGGTGCAGGGCCTGGGCCACTGCAATGCCTGCCATAGCAGCCGCACGACCCTGGGCGGCAGCGAAGAGGGCCTGTCGGGCGGCCTGATTCCCATGCTGGGCTGGTATGCGCCCGCGCTGACCTCGAACGCGGAAGCGGGCCTGGGCGACTGGGATACCGAGCATATCGTGCAACTGCTGCACACGGGCGTATCGCCGCGCGCCACCGTGTTCGGGCCGATGGCCGAGGTGGTGCGGCAAAGCCTGCAACACCTGGAAGTGGCGGACGTGCGGGCGATGGCGGTCTATCTGAAAAGCCTGCCCGACACCCAGCCACCAGCAAAACCGGCGCCGCGCGACAGCTCCGAGGCGGCCACCGCGCAACTGGCGCAGGGCGCCAAACTGTATGAGACGCATTGCGCCAGCTGCCACCAGGCGGACGGCAAGGGCGTGCCGCCCGGCTACCCGCCGCTGGCCGGCAACCGCGCTTTATTGACCGATTCACCCGTGAACGCCATCCGCATCGTGCTCAACGGCGGCTTTGCGCCCGGCACGGCCGGCAATCCCCGCCCCTGGGGCATGCCGCCGTACGGTCCGCTGTTGAACGATGGGGAAGTGGCGGCCGTGGTCAGCCATTTGCGCGCCAGCTGGGGCAATGATGCGCCGGCGGTGACGGCACTGGAGGTCAACAAGTATCGCAGCGTGCCGCTGGAATGATCAGCGAAACTTGCTTTTGTGCCCGGTCTTGAGGTCGAGCGCATAGCGCACGCCGTTGTCGGTCAGCATGACTTCATCGGGCGGCTCTTCGCCGGCCAGCGCGCCGTCCATCAAAGGCAAGCCTTCGCCCTTGCGCAGCAGCTCGTCGCAGCGCTCATACACGTTGGCGCAACCGGTCGAGGCCATCAGCGATTGCACGATGGCCACTTTCCACGCATCGACGCCGCCGGCGTTAAATTCGCAGATCAGGTAGCCTTGCGCGCCGCCGAACAGCTGTACCACCAGGCCGGGCAAGCCCTCGTCTTCCCCCTTGATCAGGGTCAGCAGCTGGTTGTCGCCGGCCTTCCTGATGGCCGGCAAGCGCTTTTCGATGGCGGCCTTGACGCGGCGCTTGATCAGCGCGTGATCGACCGGCTCGTCTTCCCTGAAGCTCCAGATGCGCGCGCGGATCTGCGACTTGGAGTTGTAGGCGGCGCGGGCGATGAATTGCCGGGACGAGCTTTGCACGATGGCGGTCGAGCCCGGCTTCATTTTTTCCTGCGGCTTGCCTTCGACCTTGTCGATCGCCGAGGCGTAGATCCACGATTGGCCCAGCAAGCTTTTTTCCTTGCCTTGTTTGATGGTAATAATCAACATGTCATTCCAGTGCTCGTTCTATATGCAATACCGGCATGATACCTCATGCCCCGTGGTCGCCACCGCCTGCATTCTGTGCCCGCCACGGCGCAGTCTGTCGCACGACGCTGGGCCGCATGCCACCCAGCGGTTACCATGCAGTCAACCCCATTGAACAAGGAACCGCCATGACATCGCCCCACTATCGAGCGCGCCGCGCCACCACCGCCCTGCTGCTGGCCGCCAGCGTCTTCGCCCTGGCCGCGCCTGCCGCGCCCACCCTGGCCTCGCCGATAGACTGGATTGCCGGCAACAGCGTCAAGGGCAGCGGCAAGCTGCAAAAGCAACAGCGCGAGGTGGGCCGTTTCAACGGCGTGGCCCTGAATGTGCCAGGCACCGTGGAACTGCGCATCGGCAACACGGAAAGCCTCACCATCGAAACCGATGACAATCTCCTGCCGCTGATCGACACGGTGGTCGAAAACGGCACCCTGCGCATCCGCCCGGCCAGGCGCAACACCAATTTGCGCCAGACGACCCTGCACATCGTGGTGTATGCAAGCAATATCGAAAGGGTCAGCGTGGGCGGCTCGGGCGCCGTCAACGCCAGCGGCCTGCGCGGTGAAAAACTGCGTTTTGACGTGGGCGGCTCGGGCTCGATCGATGCGGGCCAGCTCGACGTGCGCCTCGTCTCGGTCGCCATCGGCGGCAGCGGCAATTTCAAGGCCAGCGGCAAGACGGAACAGCTGACGGCCTCGATCGGCGGCTCGGGCCATATCGACGCCGGCCGCCTGGCCGCCAGGCAGGTGCAGGTCAGCATCGGCGGCTCGGGCGAAGCCGAAGTATGGGCGAAAGACAAGCTGGCCATCAGCATCGGCGGCTCGGGCGAGGTCAGCTACTATGGTGACCCGCAGGTCAGCCGCAGCATGCAACGCTCGAGCAGCATCAGGCGCCTGGGCGCCGCACCCAACTGAGGCAGGGCAAACCGGTCAGCGCGCCGGCTTGACCGGCTCGCGGTCGATCAGCACCGTATTGACGCTGTCGGTCAGCCAGATCTGGCCATCCTGGATCGTGCATTGCAGCTGCATGTTGCGCTGGGCCAGCTTGCTCATGTCCTGCGCCGCGTCCGACGGCAGGTTGATGACGGTCAGGTTTTTCGCCCGTTCCAGCTTGTTGGCGATCTGCTTCCACCAGATATGGCTGGTCGCGCCATAGCTGTAGACAATCACCTGCTCCGAACGCCCGCAAGCTTTCAGGATGCGCTTTTCGTCGGGCTGGCCCACTTCGATCCACAGTTCGATGGCGCCCGTCAAATCCTTGCGCCACAGGTCAGGCTCTTCGGTATCGAACAGGCCCTTGGTAAAGGTTAGCGCCTCGTCGGCGTGGATGGCGAACGCCAGCAGGCGCACCATCATGCGCTCGTCGGTTTCCGACGGGTGGCGGGCCAGGGTCAGCGCATGCCCCTGGTAGTAATTGCGGTCCATGTCGGCGATCTGCAGATCGGCTTTGAATATTGTTGCTTTGAGTGCCATTGTGTCTGGGTCAGGGAAGTTGGAGGTCAGCGGAAGACGACTGTCTTGTTGCCATTTTTCAAGATGCGGTGTTCCACGAACCATTTCACGGCGCGCGCCAGCACCACGCATTCGACGTCGCGGCCGATCGCCGTGAGCGTATCGGCGTCCATCGCATGGTCGACCCGCTCGACGTCCTGCTCGATGATCGGGCCTTCGTCGAGGTCGCCGGTGACGAAATGGGCCGTCGCGCCGATCAGCTTGACGCCGCGGTGATGCGCCTGGGCATATGGCCTGGCGCCCTTGAAGCTGGGCAGGAAGGAATGGTGGATATTGATGGCGCGCCCGTCGAGCGCCTGGCACAGGCCCGGCGAGAGGATTTGCATGTAGCGCGCCAGCACCACCAGGTCGATCCGGTGAGCGTCGAGCAGCTCGATGATTTTCGCTTCCTGCGCCAGCTTGGCCGCCTCCGGCGCACCGGCGGCCAGCGGCAGGTGGTGGAATGGAATATTGTAGCTGGCCGCCAGCTGGTAGAACTCCATGTGGTTCGACACGATGGCGGGAATTTCCACGTTCAGCAGGCCGCTCTTGTAGCGGAACAGCAAGTCGTTCAGGCAATGGCCGATCTTCGACACCATCAGCATCACGCGCGGCTTGGCGTGCGCGTCATGTAATTGTCCGTTCAGCTGCATGGCCTGCGACAGGGCTGCAAAATCGGCGCGCAGCGCGCCGTCGCCGATGGCGGCGTCTTCCAGCGCGAAATGCACGCGCATGAAAAACAGTTGCGATTCCTGGTCGCCGAACTGGGCCGAATCGATGATGTTGCAGCCATGCTCGGCAAGGAAGCCGGACACGCGGTGCACGATGCCGCGCTGGTCCAGGCAGGACAGGGTCAGTATATATTCGGGATGCGTCATGGTCGCGAAAGGCAGGTCAATAAGTAGTCGATGAACCTTCGCGACAATTCGCGAAAGCCGTGGCGAACGGCGCTGGGCCGCACTGCCGCGAGGCCGGTATTGTCGCACGGCTGGGCCACTTTCTCAGCATTTTCCAGGCCACCCTGGTCTGGGTCACGATCCACGCATCGCTTGATCTGCCACAACTCCGACGTTTTTTTCAGACATGCGCCCGCCCGCAGCGCCGAAAACATGGCACCGGCATGGAACCTGCCGCCATTCGCGGCGTCTATCTCTTTGCTTGATCTGAACGCGCATCCGGATCCGCCGGATGTTTCCCGAACCAGTCCTTATTGAGGTAGAACATGTTCACAAACAGTATCAGCCCCGCCCTGCAAGCCCACCTGGACGTACAGCTTAACTTTGTCACCGAACTGTCGCGCAAAATGTTCGACACGGCCATGCGCGTGAACCAATTGAACATGCGCATGGCGCAAGACATGCTCGAGGAAATGGCCAGCGCCAACCACCGCATCCTGACGGCGCGCGGCGGCAGCGAAGCGCTGTCGGCGGCGGCCAGCCATGTACCGCCGGGCACCGACAAGCTGCGCCAGTATCAGCAGCAACTGACCCACCTGATGGCCGACGCCAATGTCGAAATGAACCGCACGGCCGAAGCCCATTTGCCCGAAGCAAGCCGCACCGCCGTTGCCTTTGCCGACGAACTGGTGCGCAAGACGGCCGAAGAAACCGAAAAAGCCACGCAGCGCCAGCGTGACATGATAGCCAGGATGCATGTGGACGCCCACAGCGATGGCGCCAGTCGCAAGCCCGAAGCCGGCAGGCAGGACCAGGCACAGGCCCACTGAACCGCCCTCCCCGCATCCGCCCCCTACCACAGGCACCGACAGCAAGGAGAACAGCATGGCTACCAATCAAGGCAGTGAACAAGGCAACGAGCAGGGCAACGAGCAGGGCAAGAGCGCTGGCAGCAGCCAGAAAAGCGAAGGCCAGGCCAGCCAGAAAGGCAGCGGCAAGCGAGGCTTTGCCGCCATGAGCGAAGCACAGCAGCGCGAAATCGCCAGCAAGGGCGGCCAGGCCGCGCACCAGAAAGGCACCGCCCACGAATTCGACTCGGAAGAAGCACGCCGGGCCGGACAAAAAGGGGGCGAGGCCGTCAGCCGCAACCGCGAGCACATGGCCGAGATCGGCCGCAAAGGCGGCGAGAGCCGTCAATCGGCCAATCGCGACGCTGATAGCCGCAGCAAGACATCGCAGAAAACGAGCCGAGACAAGGACGCAGACGACGCCTGAGGCCCTGGCGGCGCGGCGACACTTGGCGGCGCCGCCTGAGGCGGGCATGGCCCTCGCTGTGGCAGCAGGCACAGTGTGGTACATTCTCGCCTCGACCGATCCCTACCCTGCCCCTTGATGCCTGCCCTGAAATACCTGAGCGCTTATTCCGAGCAAACGTTAGCGCAAGTACAGCAACTGATTGCCCAGGACAAACTGGGCGAGGTGCTGCAAAAACGCTATCGGCAAGCACACGATGTACGCAACGACAAAGCGCTGTACGAGTATGTGCAAGAGATCAAGCATGAATTCCTGCGCAACGCCGAACCGATCAGCAAGGTCGCGTTCGACAGCAAGATCCATGTGATCCAGCATGCACTGGGCTTGCACACCTCGATTTCAAGGGTGCAGGGCGGCAAGCTGAAAGCCAAGCATGAAATCCGCGTATCGACGCTGTTCAAGGAAGTGCCGCTGGAATTTTTGCGCATGATCGCCGTGCACGAACTGGCGCACGTGAAGGAAAAACAGCACGACAAGGCCTTCTACAAGCTGTGCACCTACATGGAGCCGCAGTATCACCAGTATGAATTCGACGTGCGCCTGTACCTGACACAGCTCGACCTTTCCGGCCAGCGCCTGTGGTCATGAAAAAAGCCGCTGACAGCGGCTTTTTTTACGGACTTTACGAACATTGCTTGCTCAGGCGGCATTCTTGCGCCGGCGCATAAAACCCAGCAAGCCCAGGCCGGCCAGCAGCATGGCGCAGGCGCCCGGTTCCGGCACGGCGCTGACGGACGCGCCGATATTGTCGACCTGATAGGTATGCAACAAGCCCTGCTGCCACGACGCCGATACCAGGTTATTGAAACCGGTAAAGGTGTAGTTGTTGAAATTGTTGTTCAAGTTGTTGACGCCGCCCACAGTGAAGGTCTGGCTGACGGTGCCACCCCCGACCTTGGCACCGACAAAGGTCACATCATATGCACCCGGCGCACTGATGTAATCGGCCAGGCTGATCTTGTTGAGCGAAAAGGCGGCGCCATCTGCGCGCGCCATGGTAGTGATCGACCCGACTTCGGCGCTCAGGCCGGCCGAACCGGCATAGGTGTAATTATTCTGCTTGGGCGAACTCAGGGAATACCACAGGTTATTATCGAACTTGTAGCCCGCTTCGCTGTAGGAATCGAGGAAGGTGGTATCGAAGCCGGAACGCTCGAGCGCATTGAAGGTGATGACGGATTGCTGGGCCTGGGCGGCGCCAGCGGCGAACACAGCGGCAATCGCCGCGCTACGCAAGATCGTCAGGGTTTTCAAAATATTTACCTTTGAGAAATGGAGCCGCAAGATCGGGGCCAACGTTGAGGAAAGTCGGAGCCATGGGGGAGAACGTCGGCAAGACATGGTCCAAATTCGGCACAGCTTGCTTGACAGGGGTCAGTAGAACACATCCATGTCGAAAAATCATCTTTGTGCTCAAAAAAACATGCACATGTGGAATTTTTGCAACTATAAAAATTACAATATTACACCGTGTTAACTTGTCGCACCAAAAACAAAACAGCCATGCCCTTCACGGTACATGGCTGGTCTGCAAGCAAGGCGCCAGGATCAGGGGGCGCAGTCTTTCAGGCGCTGCACCAGCGCGGCCGGATCGGCATCGGCATTGAGGAAGGCGGCGTGCTGCGGGCGGACAAAACCCTGCTCGCGGCCGTTTTGCACAAAGCTGATCAAGCCATCATAAAAATGGTCGACATTCAACAGCCCGATCGGCTTGGCGTGGATGCCCAGCTGGGCCCAGGTCAGCATTTCAAACAGTTCTTCCAGGGTGCCGTAACCGCCCGGCATGGCGATAAAGGCGTCGGACAGGCTGGCCATCATGGCCTTGCGTTCATGCATGTCCTTCACCACGAACTGGCGCGTCAGGCCCGTATGGCCCACTTCGCGCTCGACCAGCGCGGTGGGGATCACGCCCGTCACTTCGCCGCCCAGGCGCAGCACTTCATCGGCGATCACGCCCATCAGGCCCACATTGCCGCCGCCATAGACGAGCGCGATATTTTCCGACACCAGCACGTGCGCAAGTTCGCGCGCCGCCACCGCATATTGGGGGGTGACGCCAGCATTGGCGCCACAGTACACACATAAAGCCTTGATCACAGGACCCTCTATTTCTTCAGTTCATCAATAGCAGCCTCGACTTCGAGACGCTCCTTCGCATCGACCGCCACGCAATCGGCGGCCTGTTCATACAAGGCCATCGCTTCGGCCAGTTTTTTATTTCCTTCGAGCATGGTCAAGGCGCGCGCGTATTCGCTGTGCGCCGAGGCCGAGTCCGGATTCAGGGCCAGCGCCGTCTTGAAGTGCTGGTAGCCATCGTCCTTGCTGGCGCCATAGCTGAGGCCGCCGATCAGGGCGCCCACCTTGTCGATGATTTCCGTGTGGTAAATGCCGAAGCCGATATGTGCATCGGCATGCAGCGGCGCCAAGGTCACGGTGCGGTTCAGGCTGTTGCGCACCTTCGCGCCCATGCCCTGGGCCAACGCCTTGACCACCGAAATGCCCAGCGCATAGCGGCCCAGGCTGTAGGCATGCCAGTAAAAACCGGCCGGATTGTCGGGCTGCTCGGTCTGCTGGCGCTCGCAGCGCTCTGCCACTTCCTCGAACAGCGCCAGTTTGTCAGCCTCATGCATTTCCAGATGGGTGGCATGCATGCAAGTGGCCTTGTGCGCCACGCTATAACCGGGCACGCCCACGGCCAGGCCCAGCTTGGCCGCCCGTTCGAAGTCGCCCGCATGGCAGGCGATCCAGGCTTGCACCAGCGCCGCCTGCCGGGGAAACGGCTCGACATCGCCCGCATGCAGGCGCTGCCAGGCCGCTTCCAG
Source organism: Janthinobacterium sp. PC23-8 (assembly GCF_002250505.1). Taxonomy (GTDB): domain Bacteria; phylum Pseudomonadota; class Gammaproteobacteria; order Burkholderiales; family Burkholderiaceae_D; genus Janthinobacterium. The sequence goes on along the minus strand of NZ_NJGY01000005.1, from coordinate 228,255 downwards.
CGACAAGGGGGTGTAGACATACGTATTGTCGGGATACGGAAATTTTTTCCAAGCCATCACGGTCTCCTAGTTCAAATCGCGCCGTCGGTCAGCCGACCATCTTCTTGCAGTGTAGTCAGGTATTGTTCAGACAGCTTACGGAACAGCAGATGGGTCTCATCGCGCAGATACGGGCCGATCAGCGACAGCACCTGGTAGCAGCCGCGCGCCAGCGCATCGGACATCGACTGCTGTTCGCTGTACTTGCGCGGATTGCGCACGTATTCATACGACAGCCAGTAGGTGGCGACCACCACCATATTGGTCGCCATGGCGCCAATGTCCATGTCCGACGCCACCAGCGATTGCTCGCTGCGCAAGTCTTCGCACAGCTGGGTGGCCACCTTGATCTTGTGCGCGAGGATCAGCTTGAAATGCAGCTCCAGCTTGCGGTTGCGCGACAGCAAGTCATTCAGGTCGCGGTAGAAAAAACGGTAGCGCCAGATCAGCTCGAACATCAGGTGCAGGTACAGCCAGACATCCTCGATATTCGAGCGGCGGCCGCTGGGCACGGTCAGTATGCGTTCGATTTCCGCCTCGAACTGGACGAAGATCGAATTGACAATATCGTCCTTGTTGCGAAAGTGATAATACAGGTTGCCGGGCGAGATATTCATCTCTTCCGCAATCACGGTGGTCGTGATATTCGGCTCACCAAATTCATTAAACAGGCGCAGCGACAATTCCAGGATGCGTTCGCGGGTACGGCGTGGTGCTTTTTGTAGCATGGCGGGCAATCTCTCTTTGTTCTGCCCCAAGCATACCACCGAAGATAGCCCTGATGAAACACCGGGCGCCGGGCCAGGACGCCTTGCCGGCCAGCCCCGCCTTTTTCTTCTGCAGCACTTTTTTGGCGGGTCTGACTGCCGCGCGATAGTCTGCCTTGCTGTCCATTCCAGGCAATGGCAAGCACCAGGAAGGATCAGGCGGCCGCTGGTGCCGGGCCGTGCAGCAAGCCATGCAGGCGAAAGCCTTCGCGTATATTTTCGCGCAACACCGCGCCCTTCCAGGGCTTGGTATAGAAGCGGTCAACGGCGCCGTGGTTGATGGCCGCCATGATGGGCGTCAGGTCGGCATGGGCCGACAGCATGATGCGGAAGGTATCCGGGCACAGGTGCTTGACTCTTTCCATGAACTCCGTGCCGCTCATGGCCGGCATGCACTGGTCGCACAGAATCACCTGCACCCGGTGGCGCGCCAGGATGTCGAAGCCTTCGGCGGCCGTCTGGGCGGTGAAGATGCGGTAGCCATCCTGGGCCAGGAAGTCGCTCAGCACGTCGAGCATGAAGACGTCGTCATCGACGATGAGCAAGGTTTGCTGCTCTTCGTTGCCGTCGTCGCCCGGCGCCTGCAGATGTTTGCCTTTCATTAACATCTGTTCGAACTCGTCCTGCGGCACGGGGCGGCTGAAATAATAGCCCTGCATTTCATCGCAGCCATGGCGGCGCAAATACGCCAGTTGCGCATCGTTTTCCACGCCTTCGGCGATCACCTGCAGCTTCATGCTGTGGGCCATGCTGATAATGGCCAGCACGATGGCCGCGTCATCGGGGTTGCTGGTGACCTCGCGCACAAAGGCGATATCGATCTTGAGCTTGTCGATCGGAAAGCGTTTCAGATAGGCCAGGCTGGAGTAGCCGGTGCCGAAATCGTCGATGGAAATCTGGATGCCCAGCGCCTTCAGGTTGCGCAGCACGGCAATGGTTTCCTCGGCGTTCGACATCAGGGAACTTTCCGTCAATTCCAGTTCCAGCAGATCGGGCGCAATCGCGTGCTTGCGGATGGCGCGCAGCACTTCTTCTTCCAGGCCGCCGACAAAGAACTGGATGCCCGAGACATTGACCGACAGGTGTACCGGGCCGATGCTGCTGGCGCACCAGTCGGCGATCATGCGGCAGGCCTGGTCCAGTACCCAATTGCCGACCCGCACGATCAGCCCGGTTTCCTCAAGCAAGGGAATGAACACGGCCGGCGACACCATGCCGTGGCCTGGGCGGCGCCAGCGGATCAGCACTTCGGCGCCGCTGACCCGGCCCGAGCCGATATGCACCTTGGGCTGGAAAAACAGCACGAATTGCTCGTTGTCGATGGCGCGGCGCAGCGCGTTTTCCATGTCCAGGCGGGCCATCGACTGGGCGTTCATTTCGGCCGTGAAGAAGCGGAAGGCGTCGCGCCCCGCCTCCTTGGCGCGGTACATGGCCGTGTCGGCGTACTGGATCAGGGTGTCGGCATCGAGCGCGTCGTCGGGATAGACGGCGATGCCGATGCTGGCCGTGACCGTCACCTCATGGCCCTGCAAATCGAACGGCTTGCGCATCGCTTCGCGGATCTTGTCGACCACGCTCACCGAATGCTGGACGCCGTCTGGCAGGATCAGGATGGCGGCGAACTCGTCGCCGCCGAAGCGGCCGATGGTGTCGCGCACGCGCAGGCAATCGACCAGGCGGCTGGAAAACTGGCGCAGCAATTCGTCGCCGATGGTGTGGCCCAGCGTATCGTTGACATTCTTGAAACGGTCAACATCGAGAAACAGCACGGCTACCGACCATTGATGTTCCTGCGCCTGGGACAGCGCGTGCGTGAGCGAATCGTAGAACTGGCTGCGATTGGGCAGCCCCGTGAGCGTGTCGAAATGGGCCAGTTTCAACAGGCGCTGCTCGGCCTCCTTGCGCTCGGTGATGTCGCGCGCCACCGCCACCAGGATCCAGCTCTGGCCCGAGCGCAGGGTGCGCCGCTGCACTTCAACCGCCAGCGGCGAGCCATCCTTGCGGTGCAACTGCAGTTCGGCCATCGGCGCGCCCTGGTCGCCGGCCAGCAGTTTTTCATACAGCTCGTCGAGCTGCGACGGGCCGTCGTGGGCGCGGCCAGGGCCGACCTGCAGGAAGTCTTCGCGCTCGAAGCCGAGCATGCGGCAGGCCGTCTGGTTGACGTCGACAAAGCAGGCGCCGGCGCGGTCGACCAGGAAGATGGCGTCGGCGGTGGCGTCCATCGCCAGGCGAAAGCGCCGCAGGTCCTCGTCGAGGCGGATGCGGGCCGCCATGTCCAGGGTCAGCTGTTCGTGATGGCGCTTGATTTCGTCGTACAGCAGCAGGTTGTCATAGGCTACCGCGATCTGCGCGGCGACGGTGGCGACGACGCGCTCGTCGATTTCGGAAAACTCGGGCGCGCCCAGTTTGTCGACCAGGTACAGCCAGCCGTGCACGCGCTCGCGCGAAGCGATCGCCACGCCGAGAAAAGAGTGCACGGGCGGATGCGTGTCGGGCAGGCCCAGCGCGGCAGGGTCGCCCTTGAGGCCATTGACGCGGTGCGGTCGCTGCTGTTCGAGCAAGCGCGACAGCACACCCGTGCGCGGCGCAGCGGCGATCTGCCTGATGTTCTTTTCAGTGCCGCACGATGAAAAGTAACTGAGCTTGTCGGCGCCTTCTTCAAGCACGCCGATGCAGGCATAGCGCGCCACGCAGATGTTCTGCGCCACCTTGCAGCCGGCCGCGATCAGCGCGCGCGGATCGCGTTCGGCCCCCAGCTCCATGCCCAGCTCGATCAGGGCCGTCAGGCGCAGGCTGACCGCCTGCAGGCTGGCCAGCGAGCGCGACAAGCGCTGCGTCATGATCGCCAGGTCTTCCGGCACGGGCGGGCTGCCTTCGCCCTGCCCGGCCAGCTGCGAGATCTGCTGGCTGCTCGTTTCCAGTTCGTCGAGATAGCCGCTGACATGCTGTTCGATGCCGGCCAGCTTGCCGGCCTCAGGCATTTCGGCTGCGCGCAGCCTGGCGCTGGCCGGCGCGCCAGGCGCGACCAGGCCCAGCGCTTCGTTGACGGTGCGCACAATCACTTCAGGGTCGGACGGCTTGGGCAGCACCCAGCGCACGCCGCAGGCTTGCGCCAGCAAAATCGCTTCCTGTTCGCGGTAGGTGGCCGTATAAAAAATGATGGGCACGTCGGCCAGCGCAGGATTTGCATGCACGCGCGAGACGAATTCATAGCCATCCATATTGGGCATCAGGATGTCGGAGATGATCAGATCGGGCCGCTCGGTGCGCATGATGTCGAGGCCCTCGGCGCCATTGGACGCTTGCAGCAGGCGATGGCCGCCGTAGCCCAGCAGCGCGGTCAGGAACTCGCGGTTGAGCACATGATCATCGACGATCAGGATAGTGCAGATGTCGTTTTTAACTGGCGTCGACGGCGCCACGGGTAAAAAAGATTCCAGCTCCGCCACGAACAGATCGGGTTCGATTGGTTTGCCGATATAGCCATTGAAGCCCGCTTCGAGCAGGCGCTCGCGGTCGCCCACCATGGCCAGCGCGGTGACGGCCAGCGCCGGGATCTTGCGCAGCGCCGGATCTTTTTTCAGCTCGGCCACCACGCCATAGCCATCGAGCTTGGGCAGGTGCACGTCGCAGATGATCAGGTCGGGCACCTCGCTGCGCGCCATGCGCACTCCCTCTTCGCCATCATAGGCCGCCAGCGGCGTGTAGCCGAAAGCACGCAAGAGATACACCATCAATTCCATATTGGTGGCGTTATCTTCAATAATCAGGATACGTGCGGACAATTGGCACTCCCACCCAGGTAACATTTCACCATTAAAACCCTTTCACCAGAATGCGTCTGTACGGTTCAGCGCACAACGTTCAATTGCGTGACAGGCCCATCCTACAATAGCGGATGGAGATTCTCAGTATAAATCGGCAGCCGCCAGTTTCGCCACAGTAGTGTCCACCTGACAGCCGCGCGCCTGGCGTGCGCGGCAGCTGTCAGCTTAAACCAGTAAGCGTCTGGAAAACAGGTTTTTATGAAGGGAAATCTATTTTAAATAGGCAACAATAGCGTTAAAACGACAGCGTTACCGGCTTGATCAATGGCGCGAAAACTCAAGCGCCATGGGGCGCCAGGAGCACCGCGCCGACTTCCGAAATGATAGTGATCTCCGACAACACCTGGTGCAGCACGCGCGCATCCGACGCCAGCGCCACATGCCCCAGGCCGGCATAAGCGCTGTTGCGCGCGCCCGGCAGCCGGGCCGAATCCTGCGGCGCGACAATATTGTCGTGATACGAATAGATCGAGGTGATCAGGGCGCGTACTGGCGCAGTCTCGTCCGCCGCCAGTTGCGCCAGCCAGGCATTGGGCTGGCCGCCCGGCCGGCTCATCTGGCGCGCATTGCTGCCCGGCGCCAGCCTGGCCAGCGCCGTGCCATGATGCGGCGTGCCGATGGTGATCACGCGCGCCACACGCGCAGTGCCATGCCGGCGCAGATAGGCGCGCGCCACCAGGCCACCCATGCTGTGCGCAACGATCACCACCTGCCCGGCGCCCGCGCGCGCCAGCAGCGCAGCGATGGCCTGCTCGACGGCCGGCACGAAGTCGTCGATGCCGGCACCGACGGGTTCCAGGTCCACCGCGCCGTGCGCCACGCCGGCCCGCGCCAACTGGCAGCTCATGGGCGCCCAGAAGCCCCGGTTGCAGACATAACCGTGTATCAATAAAACCGGCAGCATGCCCTTTCCTGGCGCGCCAGCTGTGCTCAGGCGCGGGTGCAACATGCCCCAGGACGAGGTGCGCAGGTTGGCGCCCAGTTCGCCCGCGAACAGGCGCGCCGCCGCAGTCCATTCCAGCCGCTGCGGCGCGGGCTCACCGGCCAAGCGCCGGCTCTGCCAGAAATTGCGCGCCACGATCAGCGCGCGCAGCAGCAGCACTCCAAGCACGCCCAGCAACAGCGCCAGCGCCGTCGGCCGCACGCCGGCCTGCCACAGCAGCCAGGCCAGGCCCAGGGCCGCCAGCACTTGCAGCAGCATCAGCCAGCGCAGGGCGCGCGCGATCATGGCGCAGCGTCCCCGTCCGCGCCAAAGCCGGGCGAGGCCTTGCCGGTCAGCTCGCGCGCCAGGCTGCTGGCCAGGCGCGCGGCCAGCGCATAGATCGACAACTGCGGATTGGCGCCGATCGCGGTGGGAAACAGGGAACCGTCATGCACCGACAGATTGGCCAGCCCACGGTAGCGCCCCAGCGCATCGCACACGCCCAGGCGCGCATCGTCGGACATGGCGCAGCCTTTCATCACATGGGCCGATACCACGCGCGCCAGCAAGGCCTGGTACGGCAAGGCATCGATGGCCTGCCGCGCCTGGGCCCAGCTGGTGTAGTGGCGCGCCGGCGAATTGATGGCGCCGCCGGCCAGCACAAAGTGTTTCGCAAGCAAGGTCAACTCGATGCCGGTAGCTGCCTGGCCTGCTGCATCGAGGGCGGTGACCTGCAGGCTGGCGATGCGCTCGCCCCGCAGCACGAAGCGCTCGGCCCTGGCATGCGTGAGCAGACAGGCACCCAGGCGCAATGCAGCAGGAATCGTGGTGACCAGCATCGACTGCTTGGCATTGGTGGGGCAGCCCATGCCGCAGTAGCCGAGGTTCCAGCAGCCGTTGACATTGCGTCGCATGATGTTACATCTCCTGTGACCTGCTTTTTCCGGCCAGTGTAAGCCAGGAGCAAAAGCTGGCGCGCTCAAAAAATAGAGCGCATGGTCTAACTACTCTGCCAGCGGTTTATCGTTCAGCGCGGTTTTTTCGCCATCACCAGGATATGGCGGGCGATGCCGCGCAGGATATTGACTTCTTCCGTTTCCAGCCCGGTGCGCGAGAACAAGCGTTTCAAACGCGGCATCAGCTTTTTCGGGTTATCGGCATCGAGGAAATCGATGGCGACCAGCGCTTCCTGCAAGTGCCCATACATGCCGTCGACCTGGGCCAGGCTGGCCGCGTCACCTTGAAAGCCGACCGGGCTGGCCGCTTGAAAGTCGCCCAGGGCGGCCACCCGGCACTCATAGGCGATCACCTGGGCCGCCTGCGACAGGTTCAGCGAAGAGTATTCGGGATTGGCGGGAATATTGATCAGGACATTGCACTGCTCGACGATCTCATTGGGCAGGCCGAAACGCTCGTTGCCGAAAATCACGGCCGCATGCAGCTCGGTGCCGGCCGCCAGTTGGGCGGCAATCGCGCGCGGGGCCGTCACCGGCGGCGAAAACTCGCGCAGGCGGGCCGAGACGGCGGCGGCGTAGTTGCAGCCTTCCAGCGCTTCGGCGATCGAGCCGACGATGCGCGCGCCGGCCAGGATATCCTGCGCGCCGCTGGCAAAGGCCACCGCTTCCGGGTCGCAGAGGGCATCGGCAAAGCGCGGATTGACCAGCACCAGGTCGGAAAAGCCCATGGTTTTCATGGCCCGCGCGACGGCGCCGATATTGCCGGAGCGGCTGGTCTCGACGAGAATAAATCGCAGGCGTGTGAAAAGAGACGTATTGATTTCGGGCAGATTCATTTAAAATAGCGCCATTGCGCGGTATCGATACAGGAAATGTCGGAGCAAGACGTCACACAACGCTGACGCCAGCCCGGGATTTTAACCAGTTCGCCACCGCTTTGCTCTTTAATTCATTCTTGCACTCCTGCGCTCCAGTACACACCGGTACTGCCGGGCGCTCGCGTGCTTTTAACGGAAGCTCACATGCACCCAATGCTCAATACGGCCATCAAGGCCGCCCGCCGCGCCGCCACCGTCATCAACCGCGCGTCTTTCGACCTCGACCGCGTCGTCGTCACGGAAAAACAACATAACGATTTCGTCACCGACGTCGACCAGGCGGCCGAACAAGCCATTATCGAGGTGCTGTCCAAAGCCTACCCGGACCACGCGTTCCTGGGCGAGGAATCGGGCGCTTCCGCCAACTCGCACGACGAGAATGAATTTCAATGGATCATCGACCCGATCGATGGCACCACCAACTTTATCCATGGCTTCCCGCAATACTGCATCTCGCTGGCGCTGGCCCAGCGCGGCATCGTCACGCAAGCTGTCATCTACGATCCGGTGCGCAACGACCTGTTTACGGCCAGCAAAGGCGCCGGCGCCTTCCTGAATGAAAAACGCATCCGCGTGACCAAACTGGACCGCGTATCGAACGCCATGCTGGGCACCGGCCACGGCGCCGGCCCGCGCGCGCTCGACGAATACCTCAAAATGTACGCCATCATGGGCGAGCGCAGCCAGGGCGTGCGCAGCGCCGGCTCGGCCGCGCTGGACCTGGCCTATGTCGCTTGCGGCCGCCTGGACGGCTTCTACCAGAAAGGCTTGAAGCCGTGGGACATCGCCGCCGGCGCCCTGATGATCACGGAATCGGGCGGCATCGTCGGTGAATTTTCCGGCGAGTCGGACTACCTGTACAAGGGCGACGTGATCGCCGCCAGCCCGAAAGTGTTTGGCCAGATGGTCAGCCTGCTGGCGCCGTTTGCTTAACAGCAATCGCGAATGTAAAAAAACCGGCCAGGGCCGGTTTTTTTACGCCTGCTGAACGCCAGGCATCAATGCCCTTCGCTGGCGTTGAACATGGTCTTGGCGTAAATGAGTCCCAGGCCATAGCCGCCGCCATGCGCCACGGCGGTGGCCACAGTTGCATTGTAGGTCTCGCCACGGGCCCAGTCGCGCTGCAGTTCATTGAGATCGCAGCTTACAAAGTGCCTTCCAGCATCAGACGCCAGCTGCGCTCGCTGCCCGTCGTGATACTGCGCAGCATGCGGTCGCTGCGATCGTCGTACAGGCTACGGGTGGCGTAGCGCTGCCCAAGCAAATTGGCGCCGGACACACGCAGGCGCAGGCGATCGCTCCATTTCCATAGCGCATAGACATCCAGTTCGCGCTTGACGCCGGCATAGGCCAGCAAGTTGTTTGACGTGCGCGAGCGCACGCCGGCCTGGTAAGTAAAGCTGGCGCCGAGCGACAGTGGCAGGCGCGCCAGCCGGTAGTCGCCACCGGCGCTGGCGCGCCACGGCAGCTGGCTGTCGAGCCGGTTGTCAGGCCCCGGCACGCCCGTTACGCGCGACCAGTTGCGCGCCAGGTTGGCGCGCACGTCGAAGGCGCCGAGCGGCAACTTTGCCTCCAGTTCCAGCCCGCGCACCAGCGCGTCGCCGCCGTTGACGGGCGTGGCGACCCAGCGTTCGCCAGCGAAAAATAACTGCTCGCGCATCACGCCGCTGATCTGCCGCAGGGAGCCGCTCACGCCCAGCAGCGCCCCTTTGGCGGGATAGTATTCATAGGCCGCATCGACGCCCCAGGCCAGTTCCGGGCGCAGCGCCGGATTGCCCTGATTGTCGGGATTGGTGGGGCTGTTGCCGTTGTCGACCGTATAGCGGCGCGGAATCAGCTCGAAGATCTCGGGCGCCTTGTAAGTGCGCGTGAGCGCCAGGCGCACCTGGTCTACGCTGCGCAGCTTCCACAGGCTTTGCAGCAGCGGACTCCACACTTGCGAGCTTACATGCACCTGGCCGCCGACGATGTTGCTGGCGGTGCGCAAGCCTTCCCAGCGCAGCCCCAGGTAGAGCGACCAGCGCGCGGACACCGCCCATTCGTCCTGCGCGTACAGCGCCAGGCGCATGGCGGTGGCCGCATGGGCTTCGTCCGACAGCAAGGGGGGCTCGCCGGGCGCGAACTGGCGCTCGCGGCGAAAATCCGCGCGCCGTCGCCGGCCGGCATCCCAGCCGGCTGCCAGCAGATGGTACTCGCCCAGCGGGCGCCGGTAGCTGCCGCTGAAGGTCGCGCCCACATCGTCGACCCCGGAGTCGACCAGGTGCGTCGCGCGCAGCCCGCGGTCCTGTCCACGGCCCTCGAAGACGAAATCGTTGCTGCGGTGGTTGTAGTTCACGCCCAGCTTGACATCCAGGCTGGCGCCGGCGTCGAGCTTGCGCAGCCACTGCAGGTCGCTGCGCACGGTGGTGCTGGCCTGGTCGAAGTCGCTGTGATTATCGGGATAGCTGCTGTTGCCGCCCACATACGCCGTTTCCATGCCCAGGTGGCGGGTCGCCAGGCGCTTGACGCTGAGCAGGCTTTGCCAGGCCAGACTGGCTTCGCCTTCCAGCGCCCAGCTCAGGCGCGGCGCCAGTTCCAGGCCGTTGACCACCACCGTTTCACGCTGCGGCACATGGCGCAGCAGGGTAGCCTCGCCGTCGATATCGAAGTTGCGGACCCACTCGTCGATATCGCTGGCGCGCGCCGTGCGGCTGACGGTGCCGGCCAGCGCATACGTCAACTTTCGCTGCTTGCCCGACCACTGCACCGTGGCACTGCCTGCGCCCCGGCCGGCACTGCTCGATGCGCCCAGCTTGAACTCGCGCGGCGCTTTGGCGCCCGCCTTTTTCAGCACGATATTGATCGATCCCGCAATCGCCTGCGCGGAAAATTCGGCGGTGGCGGCGCGCTGGATCTCGACGCGCTCGACCAGTTCCGGATCCAGGCTGTCGAGCGCAAAGCCGTTCGGTACGGCCACGCCATCGAGCATGATCAGGGTATAGCCCTGGCCCAGGCCGCGCAGAGCGATTTGCTGGCCCTGGCCGGCGCCAGGCGCGCCGCCCACCGACACGCCGGGCAGGCGCTTGAGCACGTCAAGCAGGGCGCGGTCGCCCTGGCGTACCAGTTCATCGTGGCCGACGGTGATGGTCGCGACCGTGTCGTTGCGGCGCTGGGCGGTGCGGTCAACGCTGATGGTGACCGAGGGAACAACATCGTCGGCGCGCACGGCGGCCGGCCATGGCAGCGCGAGGCTGCATAGCAGTAAGGTGTATCGCATGAGGACTCTTGGAAGTGGTGGTGCCGGCCCGGGACTCCAGGCCGGCATGTGACGGGTTGCTCTTTAGTGGCCGAACTGCTCCTTGCGCATGCGCAGGGCACGCGCGCTGGCATGGGCATCCAGGCCGGCCAGCCACTGTTGCGGATCCTGCAAACGCCCGTCGCGGCTGACCTGGAAGTGCAGATGCGGTCCCGTCGCCAGACCCGTGTCGCCCACCGTGCCGATGGCCTGCCCGGCCGTGACGGCCGTGCCATTGGCGAGGGTAACCCGGTCGAGATGGGCATACAGCGACTCGACGCCGCCGCCATGGTCGATGCGCACGGCCTTGCCCAGGCGCGCATCCTCGCTGACGCTGGCGATGCCGTCGGCTGCCGCATGGACTGGCGTGCCGCGCCGCGCGGCCAGATCGATGCCGCGATGGCCCTGCGGCGTCATCGGGCGCACTACGCCAAAAAAACCGGTGACGTACATGCTGTCGAGCGGATTGCGCCAGGCGGCTGGCGCCGCAGGCAGGGCAAGCGGCGGCGTGCTGACAGGCAGGGACTTGTCGTTCACTGTCCACGCCAGCGCCGGCTGCAGCGCCAGGCTGGCCACGCCGATGGCGCACAGCAGCAGCGCCGTCAGCATCCGCTGCAAGGGATGCAGTTGCCTTGGCCCGTCACGCATCCGAACCAGGCGCTCGGCCATGCCGCTGCTGCCACCAAAGGCCAGCCCCGGCAGCGATTGGGCCTGCAGGCCCAATTGCCTGACCAGCGCCGCCGCATATTGCTGGCGCTCGCGCTGGGGGCGACCTTCCAGCACCTGGCGGTCGCAACCGAGTTCCTGCGCCCACGCCAGCTTGCCGGCCAGCCAACGCGCAGCCGGATTGAACCACAGTAAGGCTTGCAGCACGGTGGCCAGCAGCAGGAGCAAGGGATCGCGGCGGCGCGCATGGGTCAGCTCATGGGCGATCACCAGCTGCTGCTGCCCTGGCGTGAATTGCGCCAGGTGCGCCGGCAACAGCAAACGCGGCCGCCATATACCGACCAGCATCGGAGAAATTGGCGCGTCCACTTCCAGCACGTCCAGGCCGTGCAGGCGGCGCGGCTGCGCCAGTTGCAGCAAGGCGCGCAACATCGCGCGGCCACGCCGCCAGCGCCATGCCGTCAAAGCGACGCCGAGCAGATAGACCAGGCCCCACGCGGCCGGCGCCAGCGCCAGCCACGGCGTGCCCGATGGCATGGCGGAATCTGGCACATCGATGGCAAACAGCGCGACGGGCAATCGAGCGGCTGAGGCAGCGGCCAGCAAGTGCGCCGGCACGGTCAGTTCCGGCACCACGCTCAACTGCCGCGTCTCTGGCAGCAGCGGCAACAAAAAGGCGGCGGCCAGCACCAGTTGCGCGCCCAGCCACACGCTGCGCTGGGCGGCCAGCGCGGGCCAGTAGCGTTGCGCGACGCTCAGCATGGCCCACAGCAGCAGCCCCGTCAGCAGGCAGGCGGCGCTGGCCTGCAGCAAGCTCAGGGTCAAGGAGAACCACATGCTTACTCCTTCGCGTCGCTGGGCCAGTCCTGCAGCAGCTGCTCGAGCTGCGCCAGTTCCTGCCGGTCGACCAGCTTGCTGCCGGTAAACATGGTCACTGGCAATGGGCTGTCGAGCTCCATCACGCGGCGCCCGAAATCATGGGCAAAGGCGGCCAGGGTCGCCACCTTGTCGGCGCCGGTTTCATACACCAGCACGCCCTGCTCGCTGCGCTGCACCAGCAGGCCTTTTTCCAGCATGCGCTCGACCGTCTTGCGGGTCGATGAAAACGACCAGCCCAGTTCTTCTTGCACGCTGGCGTGCAGCGCGCGCGCCGACAGCGGTTGCCCTTTCCACAGGGCTTTCAATAACGTCAGTTCGGTAACGGAGGGCGTGGCCACGGCTGTCCTTTGCAGAAAGATGAACAGCGATTATGCGACAACTGTCACATGCTGCGCAAGCAGTTTCTGCGACAAGTGTCACACAGCCTGTTCATGCCTCAGAACTCTTCCCACTCACCCTCGCTGCGCCACGGCGAGCCGCATGGCGATCACGGGATCGAGCGCGTCAGCCAGGCTTGCTGCGCCGTTCCCAGCTGCTCCAGGCGCCGTTGCTGGGCAGGATAGTCACTGGTCAGCACGCGCATATGGCCCAGCTGTTCGGCCAACGCCGCCTTGCCTTTGTTATAGGATTCCAGCGAGCTGTCCCCCCCGTGATCACATAGCCTCGCTCACCTGTTTCCATATTAATCAGGCTTTCCAGCAGTTCGCCGACCTTGAACGGGGAAACGCCCGAAATGTCTTCCGATGAGCATTCCGGACCTAGCAGCCTTAGATTGGTCTACTTAAACCAGCGCGCCGCTGCTGCAGCTGTATCTTGTGGCGTAGTGTTGAACGCGATGGCGGCGGCGGGCGCGGCGCGGTGTACGGCATTGACGATCTGTTCAAACAGCAGCAGACTTTTCGGCGGAATACGGATGCCGCCACCGATCACCACAGCGTCATAATCGACGCTGCCAAGTTGCTGCTGGATTTCGATGGCGGCGCTGTCGTCGGGCCGAACGAGGCACAGGTCGGCGTGCCAGCCGCGCTCGGCCATCTGCGCCATGCCGCCAGCGATGCCGGCATGGATCTTGGCCGCGTCGAATCCCGGCGGCAGCGCGGGATCGGAAAAATCGACCGTCTCCGGCTGCTGGCCGATAAACAAGACCTTCTTCGTGCTGTTCGATGCGTTCATGTTCTGCTCCTTGTGTGATGTTGGCGTTATTGCCATTGGCGGAAGGTTTCTTGCGCGAAGTCGCGGTAATTGCGCGGTGGCCGGCCCAGGAGATCGGTCAGGCGTACGACGTCGAGCTCGGCCGCGACAGCGCCATCGATCTGGTAGCGCCGCATCATCGCTCGCCTGTCGCAGGCTTTCCACGCCGGTGCATTCGCCTTGATGTTTTTCTCGAACGCGTCGAGATCTGTCAGCGGATCCTTGAGCATGGTGTCATTCTGGAAAAAGTACGACGGCCGCAGGATGGTAGCCGGCAAATCGAGCTGCTCGATCATCCGTTCGAACGCGTATTTGCCGATAAAGTGCGACACGTCAGTAAATTCAGCGCTGCGTGTGACCGATAGATATACGATACCCTGCACTCCCGCCTCGAGGGCCAGGCCCAGCGTGTTGATCGCTTGCGTCAACTCGTCCGGCGCATTGCTAACGAGCAGGAACAGCGTTTTGACGCCGGCCAGCGCTTGCCGCATTGCGTCGGCATCGAGCAGATCACCCTTGACAGCGCTGACGCCTTCAGGAAAACGGGCCTTTTCCGGCGAACGGGCCAGCGCGCGTACCTCAGCGCCGCTGCGTGCCAATGCATGGATGACTTGTGTGCCGATGCGACCGGTGCTGCCGGTAACCAGGATGGTCATGATGCACTCCTTGGTGGTCAGGTGAGATGCCATCTTAGATGATCCGTTTTCTGATGCATAGATGATAATATTGGGACACATTGTCTCAATATTGGAACACTTATGGATCTTTTGGCGCTTGCTGACTTCAATCTGCTGGTCAAGCATGACGCTTACTAAGAAGGCATCAATGACCAAGGTAATTTTTGATCGTTCAACTGTTCACGGGGATTACTTTGACCGCTTCCGGGACAGGCACCAGGAAGTCGCCTGTCGGCGCGTGTTCGTTTGCTCGCAGAATTGACCCAGTCTGTTTGACCCGCCTTCCACTGTCTGGCAAACGCTGCCACGCGATCGTAAGACCCTTATAATAGCCCAGCTATTTCAGGTCCTCATGGATCTGCTTCAAATTGCGTCGCTGCTTGCGCGGCTTAGTCATCTCGGCTTTGAGCGCCCCCGAACTGCTGGCGCTTTTTCCGTTGTCGACCGTATAGCGGCGCGGGATCAGCTCGAACATCTCGGGCGCCTTGTAAGTGCGCGTGAGCGCCAGGCGCACCTGGTCTACGCCACGCAGTTTCCACAGGCTTTGCAGCAGCGGGCTCCACACTTGCGAGCGTACATGCACCTGGCCGCCGACGATGTTGCTGGCGGTGCGCAAGCCTTCCCGGCGCAGCCCCAGGCAGAGCGAGCAGCGCGCGGACACCGCCCATTCGTCCTGCGCGTACAGCGCCAGGCGCATGGCGTCCATGCCCTGCTTGCCTTTGCCCTGCCGTTCCAGCGCCAGCATGGGTTCGATCGGCGCCGCGCCCTGCGCCACGGCGAGCCGCATGGCGATCACGGGATCGAGCGCGCCGGCCAGCCAGGCTTGCTGCGCCGTTCCCAGCTGCTCCAAGCGCTGTTGCTGGGCAGGATAGTCACTGGTCAGCACGCGGATATGGCCCAACTGTTCGGCAAACGCCGTCTTGCCTTTGTTATAGGGCTCCAGCGAGCTGCCCCCCCCCCCCGTGATCACATATCCACGCTCACCTGTTTCCATATTCATCAGGCTTTCCAGCAGTTCGCCGGCCTTGCCCAGCACCTGGTGAGTATGGGTATTGATGGCGTTGGCATTCGACAGCTTCGAGAAATTCAGGGTGCCGATGGTAACCAGGACGGCCACCATCAGCGCCACCACGGATGCCTTGATCTGAATCAGTTACAGCGCTTTTTCTCCATGCTGTTATACTTCGCGTGTGCGGCACATATGACCAGTCCCCTTGCCGCTGTCTTTCGACCCTAATCTGATTGCCTGCGACTGGCGCCTCCCGATGGCGACAGGCCGATCTCACAATAAAGTTACCATGTCCTTTTCCTCCCTCGGATTGTCCGACGCTATCGTTCGTGCCGTTACCGAACACGGCTACACCGTACCGACCCCGATCCAGACCCAGGCGATTCCCGCCGTATTGGCTGGCGGCGACCTGCTGGCCGGCGCACAGACCGGTACCGGCAAGACGGCCGGCTTTACCCTGCCCGTGCTGCACCGCCTGTCGACCGACGCCAATGGCGCGGCCATCACCAGCAACACCTCGACGCGTCCGATCCGCGCGCTGATCCTGGCGCCGACGCGCGAACTGGCCGCCCAGGTCGAGGAAAGCGTGCGCACCTACGGCAAGTACACCAAGCTGAACTCGACCGTGATCTTCGGCGGCGTCGGCATCAACCCGCAAATCAAGCAGCTGAAACATGGCGTTGACGTGCTGGTGGCCACGCCGGGCCGCTTGCTCGACCATATGGGCCAGGGCACGGTCGATCTGTCGAAAGTGGAAATCCTGATCCTCGACGAAGCCGACCGCATGCTGGACATGGGCTTTATCCGCGACATCAAGAAAGTGCTGGCCGTCTTGCCGCCGAAGCGCCAGAACCTGCTGTTCTCGGCCACCTTCTCGGAAGAGATCAAGGCCCTGGCCGATGGCCTGCTGAACAAGCCGGCCATGATCGAAGTGGCGCGCCGCAATTCGACCGTCGAAGTGATCAAGCAGAAGATCCATCCGGTCGACCGCGACAAGAAACACCCGATGCTGTCCTACCTGATCAAGTCGAATAACTGGACGCAAGTGCTGGTATTTACCCGCACCAAGCACGGCGCCAACAAGCTCGTCGAGCAACTGGGCGCGGACGGCATCGGCGCGCTGGCCATTCACGGCAACAAGAGCCAGTCGGCGCGCACGCGCGCGCTGTCCGAGTTCAAGGATGGCACCCTGCAAGTGCTGGTCGCCACCGACATCGCCGCGCGCGGCATCGATATCGACCAGTTGCCGCACGTGGTCAACTACGACCTGCCGAACATTCCCGAAGACTATGTCCACCGTATCGGCCGTACCGGCCGCGCCGGCGCCAAGGGCGAGGCCGTGTCGCTGGTCTGCGTGGATGAGCACGAAATGTTGAAAGACATCGAAAAGCTGATCAAGCAGACCCTGCCGCGCGAAGTCATCGAAGGCTTCGAACCGGACCTGAACGCCCGCGCCCAGCCTGTGCAATTGCGCAGCGGCACCGGCGGCCACCGCAACAACAGCCGCGCGCCAGCCGGCGCCGTGGTACGTGTCAAAACCGGTGGCAGCGGCGCCAAGCCACGCAGCGCCGGCCCAGCGGGCGGCGGTGGCGGCGGCAACCGTTCCGGCAATGCGCCGCGTTCGGCAGCGTCGCATCGTTCCGGCGGCCGCGGCCGCTAAGACCTTGTCTTGCTGACTGAAAATGCGCTCCGCAACTCTGTTGCGAGCGCATTTTTTACGTCTGTACGCTTGCTCCATCACAATATCAGTGCCGCCGCCTGAGGGGACAATCGAGGTATTTTCCCTTTCCGGCTACCACCATGTTCCGCTTGTCCCGCTGGTCCCGTTCATTTGCGCTATGCCTGTTGCTGGGCGGCTGCGCCACATCATCCGATCGCCTGCCGGCCACGCCGCAAGTGGTGGCGCTGGCCGATGACGCCAAATTCCTGCAGTCATTCGCCGAACTGGCGCTGCGCCATCGCGACAGCTATGATCGCCTGCGGCCCTATCTGAACGAGCAGCAGGAGGCCAGCGAAAAACTGCTCGACCGCCAGCGCCGCGCCATGCATGCCGACGTGGCGCTGATACAGCTGGGCGTGACGCAATACCTGCAGGGCCTGGGCCAACTGGCGCGCCAGGACCGCTTTGCCTACACCGGCGAAATCAATGCGGCCGGCGTGGCGATCCGCGCCTGGCCTGGCACCGGTATCGACGACCACGCGGTCAGCGCATACACCATCTTGCTGCGGCTGCTGGCACGCATGCAAGGCGACAACGGTCAGCGCCAGTTGCTGGGCCAGCTGATGCGCGACGGCGACGCCGCGCTGCAAACGCTGGTGTCGACCTTGAACAGCTTGCTGCGCCTGTACGACAAGGCCGGCGACAATGAGCGCGATATCGTGCTGGGCCTGCTGGAGACCGATATCGCCTTTGCCGACACGCCGCCGCAGCGCCTGCTGGCGGTACTGGCGAAAACCGTGCAGCAGAGCAAGGTCGACGAATATCGGCTCTACGGGCTGCGCCATACCCTGGCGCAGCGGCAACTGGCGGCGCTGGCGCTGGAACATGCGCGCCTGGCCAGCATGGGAGCACTGCCATGAGCGAGCGCGAACGACGGGAAGCCGCCCTCAGCAGCGCAATCCGGGTCGAACAACTGGGCGACAGCCTGTCGCAGGCCGCCACCGCCCTGCACGACGCCGTGATGCGCGCGATCCGCAAACGTGCCAGCCTGGGCGAGGCCGGCATCACCCAGGCCCAGGCGCAAACCGTGTTCGCGCTGGAGGTGGCACTGCGCCAGCAGGCCAATGCCCTGTACGCCGACGCCGCCGGCCATATCATCATGGGCCTGGGCACGGCCCAGCGCCAGCTGAGCGGCCTGCTCGACGCCGTGCGCCAGCGCATCGCCCGTCACGACAAGGTCAGCGACTGGATCAGCCTGGCGACCAGCCTGCTGAACCTGGGCCGCGCCGTGCTGGCGCGCAGTGCCGAACGCATCCTGTCGACCCTGGCGACGGTGCACGAACGGCTGCAGGACATGGCCGGCGATTGAGGGCGATCGAGCGCAGCCAGTGCGCCACAAAGGCAAAGGGCAGGGCATCGCTGCCCTGCCCCTTGCCTTGCAACCACGCCACTACCGCGCTACTTCCGGCACCGCTCCGCCTCTGTGTGCGCACTCGATGCCGGGTCTCCTCCACCAACCTGAAATCAACTCATGTGCTGCCCGCCATTGATGGCGATATTGGCGCCCGTGACAAACGCCGCTTCGTCCGAGGCCAGGTAGGCGACCAGCGCCGCGACTTCCTCGGGTTCGCCCAGGCGGCCGAGCGGAATTTGCGGCAGGATTTTCTTTTCCATGATGTCGGGCGGCACGGCGGTGACCATCCGCGTGCGCAGGTAGCCGGGCGACACCGTATTGACCGTCACGCCATGGCGCGCCACTTCCAGCGCCAGCGACTTGGAAAAACCGTGCACGCCGGCCTTGGCGGCCGCATAATTGCACTGGCCGAAAGCGCCTTTCTGGCCGTTGACGGACGAGATATTGATGATGCGGCCCCAGCGGTTCTGCAGCATCGGTTCGAGCACCTGCTTGCTCATGTTGAAGACGCTGTCGAGATTGGTGCGCATCACTTCGCGCCAGTGCGCGCGCTCCATCTTGCGCATGCTCTGGTCGCGCGTGATGCCGGCATTATTGACCAGCACATCGACCCGGCCGAACTGCTGCAGCACATGGCCGACCGCCGACCGGCAGGCGTCGAAATCGGCGACATCGGCGGCCAGCGCATGAAAGTTGAAATCGGCGGCGCGCTGCTCTTCCAGCCAGTGCGCCACGCGCGGGTTGCCGGGGGTATGCATGGCCACCACGGCAAAGCCGGCGCCGTGCAGCCGGCGGCACAAGGCCGTGCCCAGGCCGCCCATGCCACCGGTTACCAGCGCCACGCGTTGTTCAGCCCATTGTTGATTCATCTCGCCTCCCTCTTGAATTGTTTTTCTGAGTGGGATCAAGTGTAGAAGCAGTTTTTATCAGCGACTTTGCGCAATATCAAAGGCTCAGACTGCCGCAGCCGTGCGCAGGCAAGCTGCTGGTCTGTGCCAGAATGGAGGCCAGTTCTCCTTGAAAGGCCGGCTCATGAGCTATAAAACCGTGTTGCTCCATATCGATGACGGCGCTGGGCGCGATGCGCGCATGGCGCTGGCGGCCAGCGTGGCGCAAGCCTGCGGCGGCCACCTGACGGGCGTGGCGCTGACGGGCGTGTCGCGCCTGCTGTACCAGCACCAGCCCGACCTGGACGCCGACCCCAACCTGTCGCTGCACCTCAATTTCTTGCGTGAACGCGCGGCGCGCGCCTTGGGCGGTTTCGCGCAGCAGGCAAGCAGCGCCGGCGTGGCCTCGTTCGAGCAGCGGGTGGTCGACGACGAAGCGGCAGGCGGCATCAGCCTCCTGGCACGCTATGCCGACCTGGTAGTGATCAGCCAGTACAACGCGGCCGACAAATCACCATCGGTGATGCGTGACTTTCCCGCCTACGTGCTGCTCAATTCGGGCAAGCCGGTGCTGATCGTGCCGTATGCGCTGTCGCAGGCGCAGCTGGCTCAGGCGCATCACCCGGCGGCGGCGCGCAATGTGCTGGTGTCATGGAATGGCAGCAAGGAAGCGAGCCGCGCCGTGAGCGCCGCCCTGCCCTTGTTGCAACGCGCCGGCCAGGTACATGTGGCCGTGTTCGACGCCCAGTTGCATGCGGCCGAGCATGGCGACCATCCGGGCGCCGATCTGCTGCAATACCTGGCGCGCCATGGTGTGCAGGCAAAACTGTTGTTACTCGATGGCGGCGCCACGCGGCGCGGCGATATCGGCGAAGCCTTGCTGACGCAGGTAGCGGAACTGTCGGCTGATTTACTGGTGATGGGCGCCTACGGCCACTCGCGGCTGCGCGAAACCATCCTCGGCGGCGTCACGCGCACGGTGCTGCAAAGCATGACGATCCCGGTGCTGATGGCGCACTGAATTACCTTCTCATCCACCTTCGGAATGCCAGCTCTGCGCGCGGATCTTGGCCACCTGGCGCTGCGCCAGCCACTGCCACAGCTGCAGCGCATCGTCCTGGCGCAGCGCCGTCATGCGGCGCGGGCTGGCCAGGGCGATCTCGCAATCGCGGTCCGACCATTCCTCGAAAGTGACTACGCCACCGCTAGCCACCTCGACCTGGTACATCAGGCCGTCGTCGTAGCCGAAACGCAGCACGGCGCTGGCCGGGCCGCCGTCGGCACCGATGCCGCCATTGCAATACACCTGATCCAGCGCTTCGGCCAGTTGGCTCGGCGTGGGGGCGCTGATGTCGCGCCCGTCGGGCCGGGTAAGAATGAACCATGCTTGTGTCATGACGCTCCCCTGTCCATACTCGTTAGCGTGCGGCTGTCAAGATGGCGGACAGTAACGGTGACGCCAAGCAACTCTGGCGCATGGGAACCATCCCTGTCGGCACTATTCATGCGATTAATAGTAACAGGGATCAAGGCGCACAAGCGCGGCGCGTTTTTATTTATCGCCGGCTCAAGCCACGCGCACGGGAATGCTGAGCGGATCGAAATCTTCCCAGTCGCCGTTGACGATATTGCCTTCGGCCTGCTCGAGGTTTTGCGCGCCCAGCTGGCGCAAGGCGGCCAGCGCCCGTTGCGCTTCGTCGTCGCCCGCGACGGCCACCGCGATCAGCATGCCGGGCTGGCGCGGACGGCGCCGGTTTTCGTGCCCACTGCCTTCGCCCGCCGGCACCTCTTCGGATTCGCCGGCGCCCTTCATCTTGTTCAAGCTGTACAGCGAGCCCACGTGGGCGCCCACCAGCGCCCCCACCACCGGACCGAGCGGACCGGTCGCCAGCACCGTGGCCGCACCAACGCCGGCGCCCACCGCAGCGCCGACGGCGGCGCCTTCGGCGATGCCTTCCGGGGTTTCCCTGGCACCCGGCGACATGTCGCGGTCGCCACCGAACTCGTGCAGATCATGCTGGCCCGGCTGGTTGACAAAGAAGGCGCTGATGCGGCTGTCGGGAAAACCCGCCTGGCGCAGCGCCACGCGCGCCGCATCGACCTCGTCCTGTAACTGGAAATGCCCTGCAAGAATACGTGACATGATGGTTCTCCTGGTCGCTTGTCGATGAGCGGCGCAAGGCGCCCCCGTACATAGCCTGCGCTTGCGGCCCGATCGCGACTGTACGCTCGCGCACACTGCCCACACATCAAGCGGCGCCAACGCAGGGGCCGATTACGCCAGCTTGCGCATTTCGTGGTACAGATCGGCCTTGCCTTCAAAGCCGATGCCCGGCAAATCCGGCAGCACGATATGACCGTTGTCGACCTTGACGCCATCCGGAAAACCACCATACGGCTGAAACAGGTCCGGATATGATTCATTGCCGCCCAGGCCCAGGCCAGCGGCGATATTCAAGGACATCTGGTGGCCGCCGTGCGGGATGCAGCGCTTCGGCGACCAGCCGTGTTCCCTCAGCATATCGAGCGTGCGCAGGTATTCCACCAGGCCGTAGCTCAGGGCGCAGTCAAACTGCAGCCAGTCGCGGTCGGCGCGCATGCCACCGTAGCGTATCAGGTTGCGCGCATCCTGCATTGAAAACAGGTCTTCGCCGGTGGCCATCGGATTGGTATAGTAATTGCGCAAGGTGGCCTGCAGCTCGAAGTCGAGCGGGTCGCCCGGTTCCTCGTACCAGAACAGATCGTATTGCGACAGCGCCTTGGCGTATTTCACGGCTGTGTCGAGGTCGAAGCGGCCATTCGCGTCGACCGCCAGTTTCTGGCCGTCCTGCAGCACGCTGAGCACGGAATCGATGCGGCGCAAGTCTTCGTCGAGATCGGCGCCGCCGATTTTCTTTTTCACCACCGTATAGCCGCGGTCGATATAGCTGCGCATCTCGTCCTTGAGCTTGTCGTGGTTCTGGCCCGGGTAGTAATAGCCGCCGGCCGCATAGACAAAGATATGGCGGTCCGGCCTGCCGTTGCCGTAGCGCTCGGCCAGCAGCTGGAACAATGGCTTGCCTTCGATCTTGGCGACCGCATCCCATACCGCCATGTCGATGGTGCCGATCGCCACCGACCGCTCGCCATGGCCGCCCGGCTTTTCATTGGTAAACATGCAGTTCCAGATCTTGTGCGGGTCAAGATTGGTGCCCTCGTCATTGACCAGGCTGGCCGGATCGGCCTCCAGGATGCGGGGGATAAAGCGCTCGCGCATCAGGGTTCCCTGGCCATAGCGGCCATTCGAATTGAAGCCATAGCCGATCACGGGCTTACCGTCGCGTATCACATCGGTCACCACGGCGACCAGGCTCAGTGTCATCTTGCTGAAGTCGATATAGGCGTTGCGGATGGGGGAACTGATGGGGACGGTCTTTTCGCGGATTTCAAGGATGTTCATAAGAGTGGCTCCTGATTAAGTGAAACCGAGCTTACTCTTGAATTTGACACTTATAATTCACCTCAATTAAAACCATTATTCAATTCAAGTGAAGAGTGTAAATGCATACTGAAACCGCACCCGACCTGGCGTTTTTCGTGCTGCTTGCCAAACTGGGCAATATGGCGGCCACCGCGCGCGAACTGGGCGTGACGCCACCGGCCATTACCAAGCGCTTGAGCCTGCTGGAGCAGCGCCTCGGCGTACGCCTGGTCAACCGCACCACGCGCCGCATCAGCCTGACCAATGAAGGCGAGCTGTACCTGGCGCAGGCGGCGCAGATCCTGCATCAGATCCGCGACCTGGAGGAAGCCGTTTCCAGCGGCCGCGCCGCGCCGAAGGGTTTGCTCAGGGTCAATGGCACACCCGGTTTTGGCCGCAGCCGCATCGCGCCCATCGTCTCGCGCTTTGCCCATGCCTATCCGGCAGTGGAAGTGGAACTGCACCTGACGGACCGGCCGATCAGCCTGGTGGAAGAAGCGTATGACGTGGCAATACGCTTTGGCGAATTGCCCGATACACGCCTCACCGCCAGGAAACTGATGAGCAACCGGCGTTTCCTGTGTGCCTCGCCGGCCTATCTGAAGCAGGCGGGCGAACCGCAAACGCCGCAGGAACTGCACCGCCACCGCTGCATCCTGCACCGGCAGAACGACGATGTATACGGCACCTGGCGCTTGCAAAAGGGGCGTTCGGTGGAGCTGGTGAAGGTGCGCGGCGCCGTGTCGAGCAACGATGGCGATATCGTGCTGAACTGGGCGCTGGACGGCCACGGCATCGTGCAGCGCTCGCAGTGGGATGTGGCGAAATACCTCGACAGCGGCCGGCTCAGGGAAGTGATGCCGGACTACACCCTGCCGTCGGCCGACCTGTATCTGTACTACCTGAGCCGCAGCAACCTGCCGGCCAAGACGCGCGTTTTCATCGATTTCCTGGTGGCAGAGTTCAGGACGTAAACAACAGCGTCACCATTGCGGCGCATAATCAGGAGACTGCGTGCGGAACGGCGAGTGCAGATGCTCCGCCTCGCCTGGCGGCTCGGCCCAGTCGCGCGGGTCGACTTGATAAAACTTGAGAAACTCGGCATACAGCTCGGCGTGATGCTCGGCCATCTGGTACGGCTTTTCAAAAAACGTTTCGGTGGCGACGGCAAAGAACTCGGCCGGATTGGTGGCGCCGTAATGGTCCATCACGCTGTGCTGGTGGTAGATGGCGTCATGGCGCAGGTTGTCGAAGTCGCGCGACAACACGGTGGCCCAGCTGCGGTAGCTGGTAATGCTGGGCAAATACGGCGCGCCATTGGCGGCGCCAGATTCGCTGTCGAGCTGGTGCGCAAATTCATGCAGCACCACGTTCTGGCCATCGGTCCAGTCGTTTGCTCCGCGCTGCACATGGTCCCAGGCCAGCACCACCCGGCCATCGCCCCACGATTCGCCGAGCAGGCCATTGGCCGACGGCGTGACCACGCCGCCCGGCCCCACCTCATTGCGCGTGACGACGAATTCGTTGGGGTAGACGAGGATGGTGTCGAGTTCCGGATAGACCCCGGTGTCACGATTGAGCAGCAGCAGGCAGGCCTGGCCGGCGATGGTGTAGCGCATCTCGTCGGTAACTTCCAGCCCGCCGCAGCCGACAAACTTCTTTTGATATAGAAATTGTACCACCAGCCGGCGCAGTTGCTCCTGCAGCGGCGCCGGCATATGGCGGTAGACGGGAATATTGTTTTCAATAATGGCCAGTCCGTCGGGCGGTAGCGGGCGCGACAAGGCGCGCTTCAGGCGCCAACGCGGAAACCACAGCGACAGCACGATGCCGGCGGTGACGAGAGCAATCCACAGCAGGGGATTCATGCTGGCACCCGGCTCGGGCAAGTGGAAGGCAGGCAGGCGAAATCGGACACGGCGGGAACTCCTGGTTGAGGCAGTCCGACACAGATGGGGCTCATTGCCATCTTTTCAATCGCGCGCAAACCACCGCCGCCACGCCAAAAGCCGGGCGCGAACCCGGCTTTCGTTTTTGCCACCGCACAGTGCAATGATCGTCGTCGTTCCTGCCATTGCACTGCCGGCAGGATTTACGCCTCGCTTTTTTGCTGCGGTGCGCCGAACAAGGCGGCGACCAGCGGATCGCGCATCACCGGGCCACGGTTGACGCGGATTGCGTAGTGCGTGTCATCGGCCAGGATATGGAAATGCCGGCCGCTGCCTGCCATGCTTTGCTCGCGCAGGCCTGGACGGTCCTTGCGCGGTGGCGCGCCTTCGCGTTTCGGCTGGACGATGGCGGCCAAAAAGGCGCGCACGCGCTCAGGGTCGGGGGTCAGCTGATATACGGCCTTGCCCAGGTAGGTGGCGGTGCCTTCGATATAGCGGGCCAGTTCGATCACGCCCGCTTCGCGCAGGTCGCGGATGTATTTACGGGCGCCCGACGGCGAAAATTTGAGGAACCAGGCAATTTCATCGGCCAGCATTTCGTGCATCGACAATTCACCGATCAGCTTTTGCATGTTTTCAATACGGCGCAGCGTAGCCGAGGTGGAACGTACGCGCTCGATGGGAGCCATGGAAATCGGGTTCATGCGCTCCGGGGGGATCGGCGCCGCACGCTCTACCATTGCCATTGAGGACCCTTTTTGGGTTCCACGAAGTTCCTGGTGCGCTGCCTTCATTTCGCTCTTCACGTGAGACTGGGTCATTGCATGCATTTGAATACTCCTTGTAAACGATTGCCGGTAGCCTGAATTGCTGAGTGCCTGGTGTGTGCCAGGACATCACTAATTCCAGACGTCTGACCACAGAATGCCCGTCTGGGCGATCTTGGTCTGTGCGTTAACGAACATTAGTGAGCAGTAAGATCAAGAAAGTTAAAAATATTTCCGTGTGGAATTTTCACGCGTAATCAGTTACTGACTTGTCTCATGGTCTGAAACCAGTATTGCACTTCCATTGCTTTCTTAACGTGCGATGGCGAACAGATGCAGCAATTGCCTTGACATAAGATAAAGCCGATCGTCAGGCAAGCATTCGTTGTGCTGCCTGGCGCCCACGACCGATGACTGGCACGGCCCGGCATATCAAGCATAGAAGCCGCCGGCACCAGCCAGCATCTTCCAACCTGACTTTGCAAAGGAATCATGATGATGAAAATGCCTTATCTGCTGGCCGCCGCTGCCCTGATCAGTCTCTCCGCGTGCAAGAAACCTGCCGACGCACCGATGCCGGAAGCCGCGCCGGCCGCCACCGCCCCGGCGGTAACCCCGGCGCCAACGCCGGTTGATCCGGCCGCGCCCGCCACCACGCCTGAAACCGCGCCTGGCGCGACACCGGCGCCGCTGACCGATCCGGCCACCACGCCGGCCGTGCCGCCGGCCACGCCAGCGAAGTAAGCCCCCGGCACAAGGTAGTCGTTCCATCCGGCGCCGCGCGGCAAGAACATCAAGGCCAGCGCGGGCCGCGCCCCCACTCCTCGGGGGAGTTACGCGTTGCGATCAGCGATCCAACGCGTTTTTTTATGCTTGGAGTCGATTCCGGGCAGCAGGTTCACCGCTTTCGTCTTGATCTGCGTCAAGGACGTATCAAACAATGCGGCAATCCGCACAGCTTTTCACCCGCGCGTGCGGAAAAACCGACATCACCCGAAAAGCGCTTTGTGCACGCTAAAAATTAGCGTTTATAAACAATCACTTGCCATCCGCGGCAAAATACGCTTCACTGGCACGAAAGATGCTGTTGTGTTGTGATGGCCGCCGTCAGAGCAGCCCGCAAACATCATCTATATCTGGAGACAGCATGACCCACCCTGCCCGCATTTCGTCTTTTTCATCCTTTTTCAATACCAGGGCCCTGGCCGTCGCCGTGGCGCTGGCCGCGCAGTTCCCGCTGTCCGCGCATGCCGCCGACCTGGTGCGCCTGGGCAACCTGAAATTCGCCCACTACGGCGCGGTGGCCTACATGAAGGAAATCGCACCCAGGTACGACCTGAAGATCGAGGAACGCATCTTCGCCAAGGGCCTGGACATCGTGCCGGCCATGATCGCCGGCGAGATCGACGTCTCGGCCAGCGCGCTCGAAGCGGCCATTACCGGCCGCGCCACCGGCCTGCCGGTCTACCTGGTGGGAGGCTTTGCCAAGGGCGGCGTACAGATCGTCGGCCGCCCCGACCTCAATATCAAGGGCATCGCCGACCTGAAAGGCAAGAAGATCGGCGTTACGCGCGGCGGCCCGCAAGAGATCCTGCTGTTTGCCGAACTGACCAAGGCCAAGCTGAGCTGGTCGGACAAACCGGGCAAGGACGTGCAGATCCTGTACATGGGCTACCCCGACCTGAACCAGGCGCTGCTGACAAAAGACATCGACGTCATGAGCCAGTCCGAGCCGTATTCGACGCAGGCGATCCACAAGAAATATGGCGCCGCCATCATCAAACCTTACGACACGCCGCTGGGCGAACCGGTGCGCGCCCTGGTAATGACGGAAAAAATGTACAAGGAAAAACCGGAAGTGGCGCAGCGCTTCATGGATTGCTTTGTCGCCGCCACCCGCGCCTTCCTGGCCGACCCGAAACTGGCGGAAAAATACGTGCGTGAATCGATGTTCAAGAACCAGATCACCAGCGAGGATTACCGCGACGCCATCGACAACGCCATCTTTACGGAAGACATTAGCCAGAGCCACGTGCAACTGACCACCGATTATATGGTGAAGTTCGGCGTGGGTCGCATGGCCAAGCCGCCGGCCGCCAGCGACTGGGTCAAGCTGGACCTGCTGGAAAAAGCCAAGAAATCCTACGCACCACGCTAACCCTGGAAGGCTGACGATGAATATACACATGATGAAACGCTTTGCGCACGGCGCCATCGTGCCGGTGGCCGTGCTGCTGTTCTGGCAGGCCCTGTCCACGTTTGGCTGGATCAATCCGCAGATCCTGCCTTCGCCGGTGGCGGTGGTGGTGAAATGGTATGAATACCTGATTCCGATGGAAGCGTACACCCCCGAAGCCGGCAACTACCTGGTGTGGATGTTCTCGGGCGAACTGCCGCACGACGCCTGGGCCAGCCTGTCGCGCGTGCTGGGCGGCTTTGCCATCGGCGCCGGCCTGGCCTTGCCGCTGGGGTTGCTGATGGGCACCAACCAGACCATCTACAAGCTGTTCGACCCGCTGGTGCAGGTGCTGCGTCCGATCCCGCCGATCGCCTATATTCCGCTGGCAATTTTGTGGTTTGGCCTGGGCAACCCGCCCGCCTTCTTCCTGATCAGCATCGGCTCCTTCTTTCCGGTGCTGATGAACACCATCGCCGGCGTGCGCCAGGTCGACGGCATTTATATCCGCGCCGCCCGCAACCTGGGCGCGGGCCAGATGACCATGTTTCGCCGCGTGATCCTGCCGGCCGCCACGCCGTATATCCTGGCCGGCGCGCGCATCGGCATGGGCACGGCGTTTATCGTCGTGATCGTGGCGGAAATGATCGCCGTCAATAGCGGCCTGGGTTTTCGCATCCTTGAAGCACGCGAGTATTTCTGGTCCGATAAAATTATCGCCGGCATGTTTACCATCGGCCTGTTCGGCCTGGCCATCGATATCGCCATGAATGCCCTGAATAACCATCTGCTGCAGTGGCACCGCGGCCTGGAACACTGAGAGGAACGGCCATGACCACCATCCATATCAACGCAGTCAACAAGATCTTCACCACCGGCGGCAGCGACGTCGTCGCCTTGAAAGACATCA
Organism: Janthinobacterium sp. PC23-8; assembly: GCF_002250505.1. Classification (GTDB taxonomy): domain Bacteria; phylum Pseudomonadota; class Gammaproteobacteria; order Burkholderiales; family Burkholderiaceae_D; genus Janthinobacterium. The sequence goes on along the minus strand of NZ_NJGY01000005.1, from coordinate 200,007 downwards.
ACCTCGATATCGCCAGTGGCGAATTCATTTGCCTGCTGGGACCGTCCGGCTGCGGCAAGTCGACCCTGCTCAATGCGATCGCCGGCTTTTCGCAGCCCACTTCCGGCCAGATCCTGGCCGGCGGCAAGCTGATCACGGAACCCGGTCCCGACCGCGGCATGGTGTTCCAGGAGTATGCGCTGTTTCCGTGGATGTCGATTGAAAGCAATATCGCGTTCGGTCTGGAAATCGCCGGCAAGTCGCCCGCCGAAATCGGCGAACGGGTCGACATGCTGCTCAAGATGCTGGGCCTGACGGAATTCCGTTTGCGCTTTCCGAAAGACCTGTCGGGCGGCATGCGCCAGCGCGTGGCAATCGCCCGCGTGCTGGCCCTCGATTCCCCGGTCATGCTGATGGATGAACCGTTCGGCGCGTTGGATGCCTTGACGCGGCGCAACCTGCAGGACGAGTTGCTGAAGATCTGGAAAGTCTTCGGCACCACCATCGTGTTCGTCACGCACTCGATCGAGGAATCGATCTACCTGGCCGACCGCACCATCGTCATGACCTACCGCCCCGGCACCGTCAAGCGCGACGTGGCGATCGACCTGCCGCGCCCGCGCGACCCGAGCGACCCCGAGTTCAACCGCATCAAACGCATGCTGGGCGAGATGGTGATGGAAGAGCAGCAGAGGCACCATAACGCGGAAACGATGGCCAGCACCGCAGATTGAACTTGTTCAAGCGCTTGTACCTGTTGAAACCGCCGGCCAGCGCCCTGCTTGCCGGCGCCTCGCTGGTGCTGCTGGTGGCGCTGACCTGGTCCACCCATGCCTGGGTGCGGCAGCGCCAGCTCGATGAATTGCACCGCACCCTTGACTCGCGCGCCGAGCTGTATGCGGCGTCGATCGGCGGCGCCCTCAACAAATACGAATTCCTGCCGCTGGCGGTGGCGCAAAGCGAGGCCGTGGCGCAGCTGCTCGAACAGCCCACGCCAGGCAAGGTCAGCGAACTGAACGCCTACCTGGTCGATATCAACCGCCGCGCCGGCGCCTTTGCCGTGTATGTGCTCGACGCCCACGGCACCACTTTGGCGTCGAGCAACTGGCAGGACGCCAGTTCCTATGTCGGCGTCAACTATGGCTTCCGGCCGTATTTCAAGAACGCGATTGCCGGCGGCATCGGCCGGTTTTACGGCATTGGCGCCTCCACTTTCGAGGCCGGCTATTTTATCTCCCAGCCGGTGCTGCGCCACGGGCGCATCATCGGCATCGTCGCCGCCAAGGTCAACCTGGACTGGATCGAGCAGTCGTGGCGCTCGCCGGGCGCGGGCGAACAGATCTGGGTCAAGGACGCCAATGGCGTGATCATCCTGGCCAGCACGCCGTCCTTCAAATTCAATACCCTGGCGGCCCTGTCGGCGGCGGCCAAGCAAGACATCAGCAGCCAGCGCCAGTTCCTGCAAGAAAACCTGCCCATCCTGCCGCACCGCCTGCAGCGCCAGTTCGCCGATGGCGCCAGCGTGATGACGCTCGAGCATGTACAAACGGAGCAGCTGCCGGCCCTGCCGGGCACGGCCGACTATCTGGCCGTGAATCGTCCGCTGGGGCCGCTGCAATGGCAGATCACGGTGCTGGCCGAGCTGGACCAGGTTGACGCGGCGGCCCGCAATGCCGCCATCGGCGCGGCCCTGGGCTGGGCGATTCTGATGCTGGCGCTGATGTATGCGCGCCAGCGCCGGCGCCGCATCGCCGACAAGCTCAAGGCCCAGCAGACCCTGGCGCTGGCCTATGAACAGCTGGAAATCAAGGTGACCCAGCGCACGGCCGACCTGCTCCATGCCAATGGACGGCTGCAGGCGGAAGTGGCCGAGCGCGAACGGGCCGAGCAGACCTTGCGCTACGCCCAGGCCGAGCTGGTACAAAGCGGCAAGCTGGCGGCCATCGGCCAGATGGCGGCCGGCGTCACGCACGAACTGAACCAGCCGCTGGCGGCGCTGCAAACCTTTTCCGACAACGCCAGGGTGTTGCTCGCGCGCGGACGCGTCGATGACGCGCTCGACAACCTGTCGACGATTTCCGACCTGGTCAAGCGCCTCGGTTACGTCACCTCGCAACTGAAGGGTTTTGCGCGGCGCAGCGACGATGCCAGAAAACCCGTGTCGGTGCGCCAGGCGTTCGGGCAAACCATGCTGCAGGTGCGCACACGCAAGCATTCGCAGCGCCTCACCCTGCATGAAAGCTGGCCTGAAGACGAGCTCATCGTGCTGTGCAATGCCATCGGACTGGAACAGGTGTTCAGCAACCTGATCACCAACGCGATGGACGCCGTACCGGAACACGAGCCGGTACAAATCTGGCTGCAGGTGCGCAGCGAGGGGCAGCTGGCCGTGATCCATGTGACCGACAATGGCCCCGGCATCCCGCTGGCCTCGCTGGACCGCATCTTCGATCCCTTCTACACCACCAGGGAACAGGGCCTGGGCCTGGGCCTGTCGATCAGCGCCGGCATCGTGCGCGCGGCGGGCGGCGCGCTGGCCGTGCGCAACCGCTCGACGGCCGAAGGCGGCGGCGCGCAGTTTACAATCACGCTCACGCGTGAGCAAACCAAGGATCAGACGGATGCATGAGAACAACTTCGATGGCATGCAAGTGCTGCTGGTGGAGGACGACGCCGTGGTGCGCAAGGGCGCGCGCCAGTCGCTGGAGCTGGCCGGCCTGCAAGTGACCGCCGTTGCCACGGCCGAGGAAGCCCTGCCCTTCCTGGTGCCGGAATTTGCCGGCATTTTATTGAGCGACATCAAGCTGCCCGGTATCGACGGTTTGAAATTGCTCGATATCGCCGTGGCGCAGGACGCCAGCCTGCCGGTCATCCTCGTCACCGGCCATGGCGATGTATCGATGGCAGTGGGCGCCATGCGCCGCGGCGCCTACGACTTTATCGAAAAGCCGTTCTCGGCCGACCTGCTGGTGGAAGTGTGCCGGCGCGCGCTCGACAAACGCCACCTGGTGCTGGAAAACATGAACTTGCGGCGCCAGCTCGAACAGCGCGTCGGCATCGAGGCGCGCATCGTCGGGCGCAGTGCGGCCATGGCCAAGGTACGCCAGCTGGTGCTGAACCTGGCGCCCAAATCCGCCGACATCATTATCCTGGGCGAGACCGGCACCGGCAAGGAACTGGTCGCGCGCTGCCTGCACGACTTCAGCGAGCGGCGCGATCATCCGTTTGTCGCCATCAACTGCGGCGCCCTGCCCGAATCGATCTTTGAATCGGAACTGTTCGGCCACGAGGAAGGCGCGTTTACGGGCGCCCAGCGCCAGCGCATCGGCAAGATCGAATACGCCAACGGCGGCACCCTGTTCCTCGATGAGATCGAAAGCATGCCGCTGGCGCTGCAGGTGAAATTGCTGCGCGTGCTGCAGGAGCGCCAGGTCGAACGGCTCGGTTCCAATAAACTGATTTCGGTGAACTTTCGCGTGATCGCCGCCGCAAAGGAAGATTTGAATGTGCTGGCCGAACAGGGCAAGTTCCGCGCCGACCTGTATTACCGCCTCAATGTCGCCAGCCTTACCTTGCCTTCCTTGCGCAACCGGCGCGAAGACATTCCGCTGCTGTTCGAGTTTTTCGTGCTGCAGGCGGCGCTGCGCTATGGCCAGCCGGCGGCCCTCGTCAGCGGCGAACTGCTGGCCTCGCTGATGGCGCAGCGCTGGGCCGGCAATGTGCGCGAACTGCACAATGTGGCCGACCGTTTCGTGCTCGGTTTGCTCGACGATACCTTGAACCCGGCCGGCTGCCGCGAGGCCTCGCTCGCCGAGCAGGTCGATGCGTTCGAAATCTCGATTATCGAAGAGGCGCTGCGGCGCCATAACGGCAATGTGATCGAGGCGGCGGCCAGCCTGAATATTCCGAAAAAAACCCTGTACGACAAGCTCAAGCGGTTCGATATTTCCACCGAGCAGTTTCGCTGACGCTGGCACGCTTGTCAGTCATGCGCCGACATGGGGCTGAGGCGTGCTCCTACCTGCTTGATGGATTCTATATGTGACAATGCCGCATCGATCAATCACGACAGGACACGCACCATGAAAACCGCCGCTCTTCTGCTTTCCGCCGCCCTGATGACCGTCGGCGGCGCCTGGGTACAAGCCCAGTCGACCACCAACCTCAACCAGACCGGCAACCACGTCAACAACCAGCGCGACCCGGGCCAACAATCCGACGAGTCCGACAAGCTCGACAACAAGGGCAAACCCATGCCAGGCAGCAAGATGCGCCAGCATGAACGCCCTGCCAGGGACCAGCGGGCGATAAAACGCGACAAGCAGCATCGTCCCGCACCGTTGCCCGCCCCCCCACCCAACACTCAGCCCGTGCCCGGCACCTTGAGCCCGCCGTCCATTCCAGGCGCGCCAGTCCCGCCGATGCCACCGGTGCCGCCGACCACGCCGGCGACCATGCAATAATTTAACGCTACGTCCATATTGCGTTATCATCAAGGAAAGCAACTTTCCCGATGAAACCATGTCCCCGATCGAACGCAAATGGTGGTTTGAACTTCCCATGCTGCTGCTGGCAGCCCTTGCTACGTTTTTCCTGTTCCAGAGCGCGCGAGTGCCGCACACATACTCGCTGGCATGGTTTGTCATTTTCTCGCTGTGCGCCGGCGCACTGCAGCGCTTGTTGTCGTTCATGACCTGGCTGCTGCTGTTATGGCTGGCACCTGGCCTGGCCGACAGGCGGCTGGCCGATCCCCAGCCCAGCGCCTGGTCGAAAATGCGCAAGCGCTGAACGCGATATTGATCAACTGGCCTTGAACAGCTGCCCGCTTTTTCAGTCACGCCGCGCCAGCGCGTTGCCGCGCACCTCGAAGGCCGACTGCGCCACCGCCTTGCCCTTGCCGTTGACCAGCTCCAGCGCATGCTTGCCGGACGCCGGCTTCCAGCCGAGGCTGTCGTCGGCCGGACCCAGGTCCCTGCCGTCGAGCCGCCAGCGCAAGCCGTGCCCGGCCTGCGCCTGGAAAAACACGCGCTGCAACGGCTGGGGAATATCGGGATCGATGGCCAGGATGCTGTCGTCGGCCGGATAGACGATGGCGGGCGGGCGCGAGGCGTCATCCAGCACGGCAATCACCGCGCTTTCGGTGCCGGCGATAAACCACTCGCGGCGCGGCGCCTCGAACGCCGGCCGGTAACTCACCGCCTGCTGCAGCACGCCCACCGGCGGCTTCGGCGCGTGGCTGGCCACCTGCCGGTGCAAATACGCCATCACGTCATGCCAGACGGGTGCGGCGCCCGTCACGCCCGACACATCCCACATCGGCTGGCCGTCGAAATTGCCGACCCACACCCCCACCGTATAGCGTTCGGCATAGCCGACGCACCAGTTGTCGCGCATGTCCTTGCTGGTACCGGTCTTCACGGCGCTCCAGAAATTCGTGCCCAGCTCGTTGGAGAGGCCAAAGGTCATGCTGCGCGCGGCGCGGTCGGACAGGATATCGCTGACGATAAAGGCCGCGCCCGCATCCATCACGCGGCGCTTGCCGGCGCCCGCCTGCCCCGGCCGTACGCTGGCCGTGCTGTACAGGCCGCCATTGGCCAGCACCCGGTAGGCGTTGGCCAGCTCCAGCAAGGTCACTTCGGACGAGCCCAGCGCCAGCGACGGCCCGTAGTATTCGGCCGGCTCGCTCAGGCTGGCCAGCCCGACATCTTTCAATCGATTGTAAAAACTGTCCTGGCCCGTCAGCAGCACCGTGCGCACGGCCGGGATATTGAGCGAGCTGGCCAGGCTGGTGCGGGCGCTGACATGGCCCTTGAAGTGGCGGTCATAGTTTTGCGGCACATACATGCCGCCACCGGTGGCGATATCGAGGGGCGTGTCGTCCATGACGGAGGCGGCCGTCAGCAGCCGGCGCTCGATGGCCAGGCCATACAAAAAGGGTTTCAGGGTCGAGCCGGCCTGGCGCGGCGCCGTCACCCCATCGACTTCGCTGCCGCCCGCGTTGCCGACATAGGCAAGAATGTCTCCGCTGCGATTGTCGAGCACGATAATGGCGCCGTCGTTGACGTTACGCTCGCGCAGAAACGCCAGTTGCTGGCGCAAAGTGTCCTGCGCAAAGCGCTGCAGCGCGCCGTCGAGCGTACTGGCCACTTGCGCGCCGGCCTGCTTCAACAACTGGCGCGCCACTTGCGGCGCCGGGGCCGGCTCGAGCAACTGGTTGCCGCGCTGCAAGGCCGTCTGCACGCGCTGGCCGATCAGCTGGCAGCTGCTGTCCATGCGCCATTCGTGCGCCAGCGCGCAGGCGCGCCGCGTCACCGCCGCCAGCGGCGCATTCGGCGCGCGCACCAGGCTGGCCAGGATAATGCCGTCGGTCTGGTTCAGCCCCGAGGGCGCCTTGCCGAACAGCGTATTCGAGGCGGCGGCAACGCCCTGCAGGTCGCCGCGAAACGACACCAGGTTCAGATACGCCTCAAAAATCTGCGCCTTGCTCCAGCTGGCCTCGATCTCGCGCGCGGCGCGCATCTGTTGCCATTTCTGGCCCACGCTGCGGCCGTTTCTGGACCCTTGCAGGGCCGGATCGAGCTGGCCCGCCAGTTGCATGGTGATGGTCGAAGCGCCCCTGGCCTTGCTGGAAAACAGATTGTCCCAGGCCGCCGTGGCCACCGCCGCAATATCCACCCCGCCATGGCGCATGAAGCGCTGGTCTTCGGCCAGCAGCACCGCCTGCTGCAGCGCCGGCGAGATATCGGCCAGCGCCACCCAGGGCAGGCGGCGCGCCTGCATATCGACCCGCAGCGCTTGCAGGCCGGCGCCGCCACGATCGAACAACTGCGCTTCGGAGCTGCGATACGCGGCCTGCACTTGCGCCGGCGTCGGGATGGGCGCAGCTACCGCCCAGACCGGCAGCGCCAGGCTGGCCAGCAACGCAGCCATCGCAACTTGCTTCACTGCCCCACCTTGACGCTGGCGTTGGGGCTCTCGCCAAACATGTCCGGCGCATACATCGCCTCGATCCTCGTGGCCGGCAAGCTGAAGTCGCCGGCATTGTTCAGGCGCACCGTGTATTCCACGCTCCACGTGCCTTTCGGCACATAAGCGTAATAGGCGCGGAAGGCGTCGAACGCGCGTTCCTCGAACGTGGGCCAGACCCGGCCCGCCACTTTTTCGCCAGCCGTGGCCAGTGCCGAATCGCGGCCCAGGCCATTGCCCAGCACGCTGGCGCTGGCCGGGATCGGGTCGTCGACCACCACCCAGCTCATGTCGGCCTGGGCTGACAAGTCCAGACGCACGCGGTAGATGTCGCCGCGCGACCATGTGCCGGCGGTCTTCTGTTCGACCGGCGTGATGGTTTTTTTGACCGTGTAGCCGCTCGATATGGGCGCCCTGAGTGGAATGGCCGCCAGGCTTTGCACGGTGGCCCAGGGCTTGCCGGTGCCGCTGTTGGCCAGGCCCAGGGTATCCTTGCCGGCCGGCCAGGGCTGCAACACGGGACCGAGTTTGGCGGCCTGGTTCCACAGCAGGGTTTGCGTGTCGCTGCCCAGCCTGGCGGCAACGGCACCCGTCACAGGAGTCGACTCGAATTTGGCCGAAAATTTTGCGATCGCCAGCGTGCCCCAGGCATTGGCCACGGTGGTATCCCAGCGGCCCTTTTTCTGGCGGCCCAGGCTGGCGCGCGCCAGGCGGCCGATATCGTCTTTCCAGGCCGGCTCGTCCATCACGGCCAGCAGCAGGCGGTTGGCGTTGACGTCGCCGGACACCATCAGCCACCACCAGTTATCCTTGCGCTCGGTGGAAAAGCCCATGGTCGTGCCCTGGAAGTTCAGGCGGCTACGCAGTATCTGCTGCGCCTCGGCCAGCAGGGCGTCGCGGCGCGCCAGCTTCGGCGTGCGCTGCAGCAACAGCGACCAGTCGATCAAGGCCGAGGTCGGCCATAGCTTCGGATCGATGCTGATCGACTCCAGGGCGTCGGGCGGCACCTTGCCCGAGCGCGACAAGGCTTCCAGCGCGGCCAGCTTGCGCACGGCCAGGTCGTTGGCGGCCAGCGCCGAATGGCGCACGATGCGGCCCTGCACGAAGGCGGTCAAGGCTTCCTCCATGCGGTTCTTCGCTTGCTCCGGTATCGCATAGCCCGCTTCGGCCGCGACCGACAAGATATACGCCGTCAGGCTGTCGCTGCCCTGCTCCATCAACGGGAAATATTTCAGCAGGCCGTCCGCATCGAGATAGGCCGGCAGCCTGGCGACTGTCGCCTGCCACAGAGCATGGTCGCCCAGGGCGATGGCTTTCGAGCTGCTCTGCTCGAAGCAGGTGTACGGGTAGGCTTGCATGTACTCGCGCACGCCGGGCAGCTCGCCCCCGAGCCTGGCGGCAAAGCTGGTCTGGATACCGCCACGGCCCGGCAAGGCGCCGGCCGGCTGCTGCACCGCAATATTGATGGGCTGGTCCAGCTGCACCAGCGTCGCCTGGTAGGTGCGCACGGGCGTGGCCTGCGCCACTTTCTGCGTGATGTTGAGCTGATCGGTGCGCCCGCCCGCTTTCGCACTGACTTGCCACACGACGCTGGTCGCGCCCACCGGCACCGGGTAATCCCAGCCAGCCTCGCGCGCTTCGCCAGCAGCCAAAGCGAGATGCTGGCGCGGCAGCGCCTTGCCGGCGGCAGTGGCGTTCAGTTCCACGTTCAGGGAGGCACTGGAGGTATTGCGCACCGTAAAGCCTGCGCGCAGCTGGTCGCCTTCGCGCACCAGCGCCGGCAGGCCCGACAGGATGATCAGGTCTTGCGAGGTGCGTATGTCGGTGCTGCCGGTGCCGAAGAACTGCTGGCCGGCGCTGGCAATGGCGACGATGCGAAAGCCCGTCAGCGAGTCGTTCAGCGGCACTTGCACCGTCGCTTCGCCTTTGGCGTCGAGCTTGACCGTGCCTTTCCAGAACAGCAGGGTGTCGAACAGCTCGCGGCTGGCGCCCTTGCCGCCGCCACCGCCGGCCGGAAAAGCCTTGCGGCCGAAGTGGCGCTTGCCGATCACCTGCATCTGCGCGGTCGCCGTTTCCACCTGCAGGCTGCGGCGCGCCATCATGGCGTCGAGCAATTTCCAGCTGTCGTTGGGCATCAGTTCCAGCAAGCCCGTGTCGACGGCGGCCAGCGCCACTTCGGCGCCCGCCGGCAGCGGCTGGCCATCGGCGCGGCGCACGCGCACCGACACTTCGGCCTTGTCGCGGGTTTGATACACGTCCTTGTCCGACACTACCATCACGCGCAGTTCATGCGCCTGCCAGCCTACGTTCAAGGGCGCGATGCCCATCTTGTAGGCCGGCTTGCCGAGGTCGACCAGGCTTGTGGGCTGCACGCCATCGACCCGCCCGCGCACCACCAGCACCGAGACATACACGTTGGGCGCGTAGTTGGGCTTGACGGGTATGGACACCAGCGGTTCGCGCCCGTTCAACTGGCGCACATAGGTGTCGAGTATGCCTTCGCGCTCGACCGTGATCAGGGCCGTGCCGGCGCGAAACGGCATGCGCACCTGCAAGCTGGCCTGCTCACCCGGTTCATAGCGTTTCTTTTCCGGCAGCAAGTCGATGCGGTCGTTGTCGCTGGCGTCGAACCACCAGTCGCCGCTGCCGGCCACCCAGGTATCGCGGTTGGCCACCGCCGCGCGGCCGGCGCCATCGCGCGTGCTGGCGCGCAGGATCAGGTTGCCGCTGGCGGGCGCCTTGACGTCGCATAACAGCAAGCCTTTGGCATCGGTCTGGCCCGTGCAAGCCTGGCCCAGCTTGACGATATTGCTGGAATTTTCATAGGCATAAAAGCCGCCGATGAGACGCCGGCGGTGCGAATAGCTGTTACGCTGGAAAAAGTCGACCGCCACCGCTGCGTTGGCCACCGGCTTGCCATCAAGCGACAGCACGGCCACCGTAAATTTGAACTGATCGCGGCTCAGCGCCCAGGCGTCGGGCTTGATGCCGATCACCACATTCGAGGTCCACAGCGGCACGCGGGTGGCGACCGAGGCCGTCTCGCCATTGGCGTCCTGGAAGGCCAGTTCGGCCACCAGGTCGCGCGGCGTGGACAGTTTCGGCAACTGGTCGACGACGATGCGCGCGCCGCCGGCCTTGTCGAGGTTCAGGCTTTGCGTGCGCGCCGCCTGTGCGGCGCCAGGCCGGCCATGGCTTTCATCCTGCCACGGGCCGCCACTTTCGCCATCGTCCTCCTGTTGCGTGCCCTGTTTGACCAGGCCTTCCTTCACATCGCCATTGCTGAAACTGTAGTCTGCATAATCGGCGAACGTGACTTGCTTGTCCTGCAGCAGCGTACGCAGCTTGACGGGCGCATTGGTGGCGGCGCCGCCGGCCAGGTAATTGATCTGCGCGTCAAGGCTGATGCTGGACACTTGCACGGCCGGCGCCTTCGGGCCTTGCAGCACCGCCTTCATGGTCGGTACGCGGAACGCTTCGACACGAAACGTTCCCGACGGTTTACCGGCCATCGTGACCTCGTATTGACCCTGTTTGGCGTCCGCCGGGATCACCCAGTCGTTCTCGGCCGAGCCGCTGGCTGACCAGCGCAGCGGCAGCTCGTATTTCTGCGCGCTGCCCATGTGCGCGATGACCACCGAGGTGGCGCTGCCCGGGCCATTGCCCTTGCCGGCCAGCTCGAAGCCCTGCTGCGTATGCTTGCGGATGAAATGCTTCATGTGCACGGTTTCGCCGGCGCGCAGCAAGGTGCGGTCAAATACCGTGGCCAGCAAGGTGTTGTCGGCGCGCGTGTCGTCGGTGGGCAGGTTGAAGCGCCACGCTTCGATGCCGCCCACCCAGTCCGACAAGGTAAAGGTCATGTCGCCGCCGCTGCGCGCGCTGACAAAGTAATGGGGGTTGTTCTTGCAGCTGGACTTGGCCAGTTCTTCGCGGATTTGCGCCACGCCGTGATTGTCCGTCACGCCCTGCCACAGCAGCTTGCCGGCGCAGTCGCGCACGGCCACTTGCGCCCTGGCTACCGGCGCACCCTGGTCGAGCGACGTGACCCAGACCAGCGACGACTGCGCGCCATGCTTGAAGTGGGCCGCCAGGTTCGTTACCAGTGCGGCAGTGCGGATATACGCCGTGGACGGCTTGCCCTGCAGGGCCTTGCCCAGGATGGGGCTGGCCAGTTCCACCACGTAAAAGCCGGGCCTGGCCAGTGGAATGCCGATCACTTCAAAGGTTTTCTTGCCGGACGGGCGCGGCAGCTTGATGGCGCGCGCGCCGGGGCTACCTTCGAGCACGGATTTTTTCATGCTGCCCGCATACTGCGCATTGGGCTGCCAATATTCATTGACCTTGCCTTCGCCGGCCAGGCGCCGCATCCATTCGATGATGAACTGGTCGTCATTGTCGGGCACGCGCAGGGTGGCACCGTCGGCAGCACCGACTTCCTTGCCAACTTCCTTGCCGGACAACACGGGTTCGATATTGCGCACCGTTACCGGCAGCAAGCCATCGCCCTTCGCTTCGAGGATGCCGAACGGCGCCGGGAATTTCAGCAGTGGCGGCTGCTCGCCGGTGCGCACCGTCATCGGGAATCGCGCGCCGTTGAGCAAGTCGCGGCCGGCGTCATCCTGCAATTTGGGCGGCAGCGCCAGCACCAGGCTGGCCTGTTCGGGAAACGGCCCCTTGAACGTCGCTTCGGTCAGGAATTCGGCTTTTTCATCGCCTTCGGCCACGCTCGGCCGCCAGGTCTGGCCAGCCCCTGTCAAGGTCGATGCGCGCACCAGTTCGGCTTTCACCGGTGCGGAAAACTGCACGCGCATGGGCAGGAACGGGATGCATGGTGCTTTCGGATTGCTGCGCTGGCAGTTGAAGCGGGCCGTAAAGTCGGGCCGCGTTTTGAAGTTCAGGGTCTGCGCCTTGTCGCTAACGATGCCGGGCTCGCCGGCGCCAGCGATGCCCGCGCCCCATACCAGCGACACCTTGGCATTGGCAGGAAAGCTGCGCTTGCATTGCAGAACGGCGACCGGCAGCGGCGGCGCGCCCTTGCTGCGCACCAGCATGCTGGTTTTCCACACGCCACCGCGTTTTTTGAAATACGCGCCGAAATAACGCTCAAGAAATCCCTTGCGCAAGGCCAGGATCTGCTCCAGGTCCTGGCCCTGCAACAGGCGCACGCCGATTTTTTCATTGATGCCGTCGGCGCGGCAGTAGGCGTTGGCGACAACGCTGGCCTCGTCGGGCACGGCGTCCAGGCCCAGCACGAAAATCTGGTTTTCATCGATGCGCGGCTGGCCGTCATAAGGCGCCGCCTCAACGATGGCCGGCCCGCCGGTGGAAAAGCGGTAGCTGGCCTGGCCCCGCACGGCCTGGCCGGCCTGGTCCTTCAGGTTCGCTTTCAAGGCAAAGGTACACGCCACGCCAGCGGGCAGGTCGCGTGCGAAGTCATACGCCCAGTTGCGCTCGTCGGCCCAGCGCCCGGTACCCGCCACCACGGCAGGCTCGGCCTTGCCGCAATCGACGGCAAACGGCGCCGGCAGCGCCATGTCGCCCATTGGCACCATCGGCGTGGCGAACTGCACCCGCACCTGGCGCACGGCCTTGATGGTGCCGCTGGGCGAAAAACTGGCCACGCCGGCGTCGGCCCAGACGGCGGGCGGCACGGCAGCAGACAGGCACAGCATTAATACTTTGCTCAGCAGCATGGACTGGGAAGGCAGCTTGGGCACGGAATGGCTCCTGGTTGGGCAGCGTACAGCGCAGGGAAAAACAAACTGAACAGTCGAGCGGGCAATCACACTGAGGTATAAGCTAGCAAGCTGACCATCGTTGCTAATATACAGCTGTCGGCATGGCGCCAGTCGTACGATAGCCGCCCCTATCCACTATCCATTTCAGCGCTGCGGCGTGCAGCGAAGTCAACAATTGAGTGCGTCAAGTGTTGTATTTGTCTCGATTCAGCAACACCATTGATATACAACAATCCTTTGTGCGCTAACGCACCGACCGCTTGAACCTGGAAACGTATTCTCCAATCCAACAGCAGTGCATCCGATAAAAAACATGCACATCTGGAATTGTTGTTGCAGTAGAACGCAGACCATCTAACCGTTTGATGTATTAAGAAAAAAATCTCTATTAACGTTGGGAGTTACTTGTGAATAATTTAAAAAAAATCGCCGTTGCCGCCGCCGTGTTGTGCTCGTCAATCGGCGCACAGGCTCAGGAAATCAATCCATCCTGGTACATTCAACCAAGCATCAATGCTTCGAAACCAGATTCGAGTTTTTCTTCCGACAAAACCGGCTACGGCGCTGGTCTGCGTTTTGGCAAGCCTGTTTCGCCACAGTGGGACGTGCAGTTCGGCACCACCTACACCCGCTCGAAAGACAATGGCAACCGCTACCAGCAAAACACGCTGGGCGTCGATGGCCTGTACTTCTTTAACCGTAACCCAGGATTTGCTCCGTTCGTCGTCGTCGGCGCCGGCATGCAGCGCGACAAGGACAACGGTCCTCTGGGCGAACGCAGCAAGAGCTCGCCTTACGCCAACCTGGGCCTGGGTTTCCAGAGCAAGCTGACCGACCAGTGGTCGACCCAGCTCGACGTGCGCAATGTGCACGGCTTCCTGCGCGGCAACACATTCCCGGAAAGCAAATCGAGCAACTGGTACGTCAACGTTGGCCTGAACTACGCTTTCGACAAGCCGCCAGTGGCAGCGCGCCCAGCGCCACCGCCGCCAGTGCGTGAAGAAGTCGTCGTGATCGTGCCGCCGCCACCACCGCCGCCACCGGCGCCACGCTTTGAAAAAGTGACGATGTCCGCGACCGAACTGTTCGCGTTTGACAGCGCCAAGCTGGCACCGACCCAGACCAAGCTCGACGAAATCGCTCGCGTGCTGACCGCCGCACCGGATGTCAACAACGTCGTCATCAGCGGCTACGCCGACCGTATCGGCTCGGCCAAGTACAATCAGAAGCTGTCGCAGCAACGCGCTGACGCGGTCAAGGTCTACCTGGTGAACAAAGGAATTGCCGCCAACCGCCTGAGCGCCGAAGGCAAGGGCTCGACCAATCCAGTCGTTACTTGCGATAACAAGAAACGTGCTGACCTGATCAAGTGCCTGGAACCGAACCGTCGCGTTGAAGTCGAGCAGATCACGATCGAGCGCCGCGTACGATAATCACCTTGTGAGTGGTACGCCACTGTTAAAAAGAAAGGGGCCGCGGCCCCTTTTTTTCATTGAAAGCCACGCATGAATTTTTCTAGCCGCAATCCCCGCCTGGCCAAACTGGCACCGCTTGGCAAGACGATGCGCAGCGTTATCGTCTGTTCCGTCACCGAATGGCTGGAACACCGCGCGTCCAGCAAGGGCGCCGCCCTCGCCTACTACACCCTGTTTTCCGTTGCCCCCATCCTGGTGCTGGTGATCGCCATCGCCGGCTTCTTTTATGGCCAGGCCGCCGCGCGCGGCGAGCTGATGTCCCAGCTGCAGGGCTTGCTGGGCACGCAAGGCGCCGAAGCGATCCAGCTGGTGCTGGCCGGCGCGCGCAACCATGACCAGGGCCGCATCGCCACCCTGATCGCCGGCGCCCTGCTGCTGTTTGGCGCCACCAGCGTGTTCGCCGAATTGAAAGCCAGCCTCGACGAGATCTGGCAAGTACCGCCCCTGAAGGAAGCGGGCGCCTGGGATATGATACGCACGCGCCTGCTGTCGTTTGGCCTGGTGCTGGTACTGGCGTTTTTGCTGATGGTGTCGCTGGTGATCAGCGCGGCCATGGCCATCCTGGAAAACTACTGGGAAGGCCACTGGAAAGATGCCGCCGTGCTGTTTTCCATCCTCTCCAACCTGCTCGGCTTTGCCGTGATCGCCTGTCTGTTTGCCGTGATCTACAAGATGCTGCCCAGGGTGCGCCTGTCCTGGCGCGACGTGATGATCGGCGCCCTGGGCACGGCCTTCATGTTTTCACTGGGCAAATACGCGATCGGCATGTATATCGGTAACAGCGGCGTGGCCAGCAGCTATGGCGCGGCGGGCTCGCTGGTAGCGCTGCTGATCTGGATTTATTACTCGGCGCAGATCTTTTTCCTGGGCGCGGAATTCACGCGCCAGTTTACCTTGCAACTGGGCAGCATGAAACACGCGCCGAAGACGGAAGATGGCGACCTGGTGACCAAGATATTGAAGCGGCACCAGTCGTAAGCCGCTCTCGACCTCAGGCAAGAACGGCGCCCTCGGGCGCCGTTTTGCATGATGATGGTCGCTTTACTCGCCGAGCAGTTCCGCCACCACTTCCATCCCCTGCACCCGCTCCGCCACCACCTTGACGATAACGATGATGGGCACGCCCAGCAGCAAGCCCCAGACGCCCCACAGCCAGCCCCAGAACAGCAGGCTGACAAACACCGCCGTCGGATTCATGCGGGCGATGCGCCCCGTCATCCAGGTGGTGACAAAGGTGCCGACCAGGGTGGCGATACCGAGCGAGGCGGCCATCACCAGCACCACCATTTCCACCGATTCGAACTGCAGAAAGGCAACCAGGCCGGTGGCGATCGTGATCAGCAAGGGACCGAAATACGGAATAATGTGCAGCAAGCCGGCCATGATGGCCCAGGCGCCAGCGTTTTCCAGGCCGATCAGGTGCAGTACCACCCACATCAGCAGGGCCAGCAAGACATTCGTGACCAGCAGCATGAACATATAGTTCTGGATCGAGGTATTGATGTCTTCCAGGATATGCACGGTGACCTTCTTGCGGCTCAGCGATGGCCCGGTCAGCTTGACCAGCTTGCGCTTGAAGGTGTCGCCCGACAGCAGTAAAAAAAATACCAGGAAGATCACCATGGTGGCCTGGCTGACAAAGCCCATCAGGCCCAGCGAGCCGGCCCAGACCCAGTCCATGATCTTGAAATTGGGGCCTTCGGCGGCAGCGGCGCGGCGCACGTTGCGGCGCGCTTCGGCACCGGCGGCCACCTGCTCGATTTCATTGGCCACGGCCTGCATCTTTTGAAACGTGCTTGCCTTGCCGCCCGTGTTGGCGGCGATCAGCCGCGCCAGCTTGTGGGTAGCGGCCGGCAGTTCTTCGACGATGGCTTCGAATTCGCCCTGCACGCGTTCGATGACGACGATGGAGCCAAACAGGATCAGGGCGGTGACGACGGTGGCGCCGATGGCGCGCGGCAAGCGGATTTTTTCCAGCCAGGCAACGAGCGGATTGAGGGTATAGGCAAGGAAGATGCCGAAAATGACGGGAATCAGGAATTTCTGCGCCCACTGCAGCGCATAGACAAAACTCACAGTGGCGATGATGCCGAGCGCCAGGCCGCGCGCATTGACGTGCAGCGGCAGGCGCAAGACCGGGTCGGGATGTTCCACGGACGCGCTGGCGGCAGGCTCGGCGGTACCGGCGACAACCGACTGGGAAGGAATATCGGCTGGGTGGTTCATGAGACTCCCGCTACGTTCTGTGGATGGCCAGAGTACCTGCGGCAACGGCAGGCGCTCTGGCGGGACTGGCAATTACTTGACGCGGATATCGTTCTTGACCGATTTCACGCCTTTGACGCCGCGGGCGATTTCGCCGGCTTTGACGGCATCGCCTGGCTGGGCGACGAAGCCGCTCAGCTGGACCACGCCCTTGAAGGTTTCCACATTGATTTCGGTGGCTTTCAGGGTCGGCTCATTGATGATGCTGGCCTTGACCTTGGTGGTGACCAGCGTGTCGTCCACGTATTCGCCCGTGCCTTCTTTGGTTGGGGTCGACGCGCAGCCAGCAACGGCGAACAGGGAAGCGACGAACAGACCGGTAGCGATAGATTTGGTGAATTTCATGGTATTTTCCTTTTAGGAGTGGTCAATCAGGGTGCTCACGGGGGAGCTTCTTGTAACCAATCTGGATTTAATATCCAAACTGGAGTTTTGCAGCCTTCACACAGTCGTCTTTGGCTGCGCCGGCCAGGGCGTCGCACTTTTCAGCGGCGACCTTGTACTCGGCTTTTCTTTTTTCGTCACGCGCATCGCTGCGCGCTTCGATGACTTTCTTGTCGGCCTTGGCATCGGCCAGGGCCGCGACCTTGGTCGACTTGGCCAGCTTGATGCAGACATCCTTGTCGTTGCCGGTCAGCGCATCGCAGCGCTTGTGGTCAACGTCATAGTTGGCGTCGGCAATCTTGACGCGGGCCTTGGTGTAGGCGCGCAGGGTGTTCGTGTATTGGGCCTGGGCCACCGCTTCGTCATAGGCGCGCACGGCTTTCGCTTCGGCGATGCAGACCTCTTTCGGGTTGCCGGAGATTTTTTCGCACTCGGCATGAGCGGCCTTGTAATTGACGCCGGCTTGTTCATTGGCGCTCTTGTAGGCAGCCTTCGCTTCCGGCGTGGCGGCCAGGGCGGCGTTGCCCCATGCGGCGCAGGCGATGCCGACGATAACTGCGGCGAAAGTCTTGCGGATGTTCTTGTTATTCATCTGATGCTCCCTGGTGGTGATGATCTTTTGCCTATCTGTGTGGCATGACTACCGTTTTACGTGGATCATCAACGCGGTTCTGTACGCTGCCGTACATAAGCCTGCACATTTCGCCCGACGACGCAAAGATGGGGCGAATAACAACAGCTAACAGCGTTTGATATGGAAATCAGGCAGCAAATAAGTACGTGCGGCAGCGTACAGACCGCAATGGCGGCGGTGCCTAAGATCGCCTCATGCACTCTTTCACAACGTCAGGAGAATAAAATGAAAACCAACGCCACCTTGGCTGCACTGATGCTTGCCGCTACTGCCGTCCTCAGCGGTTGCGCCAATACCTCCCCATCGCAGAACTACAACGGTTCCCAGCCCGAGTCGGCCACCTACGGCACCATCGACTCGATCCAGGCCGTCCAGGGCCGTAGCCAGACCAGCGGCGCGGGCGCGGTGGTTGGCGGCATCGCCGGCGCCCTGTTGGGCAGCAATATCGGCTCGGGCAGTGGCCGCACCGCCGCCACCGTTGCCGGCGCCGTTGCCGGTGGCGTGGTCGGCAACCAGGTCGAAGGCCGCCAGCAGCAGGCACCGAGCTACCAGATCAATGTTCGCCTGGACAATGGCCAGTACCGCAATGTGGTGCAGGACAGCATCTATGACCTGAACCCGGGTAACCGCGTGCGCGTCATCGATGGCCGCGTCTACCGTTATTAATCATTTTCCGATCAATGCGTGATGGCCTCGCCGGCCATTCGCCTTACAACAAAAAATACAGGGAGTTATCATGGGTACCATTATTCTGGTTATTTTGATCCTGGCGCTGATCGGCGTACTGCCGACCTGGCCACACAGCCGCAGCTGGGGTTACGGCCCCAGCGGCGTCGCCGGCCTGATCGTCGTGATCCTGATCCTGCTGCTACTGACCGGCAGGCTATAACAAAAAGGCGCTACGGCGCCTTTTTCCATTCTAAAAGGAAATATCATGAAGCAAACAATGACACGCGCCTTGTCCGCCTTGCTGCTCGCCTGCCTGGCACCCTTGGCCATGGCCCAGGACGCGCCGCCCACCGGCACGCCGCAGCCAGGCGATCCGGCCCGCTGGTACCAGGCTGACAGCACGCCGCAAGCGCAGCTGCGCACCTTGCACAAGGAGATTGCGGCCGCGCTCGCCGAAGCAAAAAAAGCCTGCCGCCAGGCAGCACCAGCGGCACGTGGCGCCTGCCTGAAAGCGGCACAGGAGACCTATCGCCAGGATATGGCGAACGCGCAGGCACTGCGCGAGGCGGCCCATCCGAAATAGTGTCAGACGGTGGTACGCTCGTACGGTGGCAGCTCATGCACCACCAGCGGCGTGTCTTGCGTGACCAACGCCAGCCAGCCGGCCGCCTTGACGGCCCGCAGGCCATCCTGGTAGCCCTGCTCCCAGCGCCATTCGATCGAACCCTTGGAAAAATTGATGTCCTTGGCCGCCATATGCCAGTCGCGTCCCGCATACGGCAGGCGCACGATATGCATGGTGCTGTCGCAGCCGAGCCCGATCAGCTCTTCGGTCTGCTGGTGGTTGTGGGCCGTGTCGGGCAGCTTGGCATACAGTTCGCGCAGCTTGCGCTGCAGGGTGTGCGTATTGACGTAGTCTTCGATATGGCGCTTCGAGCGCGAGGCGAAAGTGACATCCTTTTGCCGTGTCTGCACTTCGTCCAGCGTGGTCGGTTCGGGCCCTTCCGAACTCCACAAGTCGACCATGAAAACCAGGGTATCGACGTGGGGCGTATCGTCGAGCACGGTCTCGAGCGGCGTGTTCGAATACAGGCCACCATCCCAGTACAAATCGCCATCGACGCGCACGCCGGGAAAACCGGGCGGCAAGGCGCCGCTGGCGCGGATATGGTCGACGCCAAGCCGCTGGTGATGGCTGTCGAAACTGTGCAGGCTGCCGCATTTCACGCGCAGCGCATTGACCGACAGCCGCATCGCGCCGGGCTGGTTCAGGTAATCGAAATCGACCAGTTCTTCCAGGGTGGTGGCCAATTCGCTGGTATCGTAGAAGCTCGCCTCTTCGGGCGGCACGGCACAGCCGGCCGGGAACAGGCTGAACAGGCGCGGCTTGAAAAAGCCGGGCACGCCGCGCAAGACGGTATCGAGCGTGGCCAGCCAGATATTCGAACGGCGCTGGGAGTCGCCCACGCGCGTCATGTCGATGCTGTCGCGATGCGACACGCGCCGCCAGAACTCCTTCAGGCGCACCAGCCGGTCTTCATGCTTGTTGCCGGCCAGGATGGCCGCATTGATGGCGCCGATCGAGGTGCCCACCACCCAGTCCGGCGCCAGCGCGTGCTCGTGCAGCGCCTGGTAAACACCGGCCTGGTAGGCGCCCAGGGCGCCGCCGCCCTGCAGCACCAGCACGATGCGCAGGCGCGCGGGATTCAAGGGATTGATCATGGTCGTCAAGATAGCTCCAGGCTCTGGCGTGCAAGGCTGCACCGTGATGCATTGTAAGGGATCGCGCGAACCGGCGCAGGCAGGCGCGCGCCCAAAAAAAACGCCGTCAATGACGGCGTTCGGGACAGCAGCGGTGACTCAGTGCTTGCGGCGCAGCCAGCCGGCAGCGACGGCGGCGACGATCACCAGCACCAGCGCCGGCTTGACCAGCTTTTTGCGGCCGATAAACGACAGCGCCGTCATGGCGTACGGCATCAGGGCCTGCAGGCGAAAGCCGCCTGGCGCCAGCAGCGACTCGACGCGATTGCCGGCAAAACCGCTGACCGTGTGTATCACGCCCTGCAACATGGTTTCCGGGCGCAGCGCATGGCCCACATTGGCGCGGGCATGCACGATGCTCACACGGTACAGTTCGCCTTCGGCGATCAATTGCCGCTTGCGCGCCGCTTGCAGCGTCATTTTGTCGTGTTCCGACATGGGTGTTCCTCCTTGGGCAGCATGACAAAGACAAGGCCCGCAGGGACGTGATGCCGTGCGGGCCTTGTCAGCTGGTACTAGATCAGCATGTCGCGGTCGGCCTTCAATTCAGCCATGGTGGCCGGCAATGAAAGCTTACCTTGACGCAGCATCGCGCGCGCATGCATGACGAGCCAGACAGCCAGCAGCGCGAATACCGCCGTCATGATCAGCAGTATCTTCCAGCCCAGGCTATCCCAGGCCAGAAAGACCACCAGCACGCTGCCGTAGGCGATGGCGAACAGGCCTGCCACCATCGCCAGGGCGAAAATGACGACCAGTTGCAACAGATGATTGCGCACTTCCGACAATTCGATGCTTGCCAGTTCCAGCCGCGACAACATCAGTCCGACTGCGTTCCTGGCCAGGCCGGCGATCGAAGCGATCAATCCCGGCCCCTGGTGAGACGAAGCGGACTTGTCCATATCGCTCCCGACTTGATTACTTGCGGCCCAGGATGAAACCGATCAGTACGCCAACGCCAGCGGCGAGGGCCACCGTGCGCCATGGATTTTCTTTCACGTAACCATCAGCCTGGGAGGCGAGCTCCTTGGCCGAAACGATGGCCGCAGCTTGTGCTTCCTGTGCCTTGACCAGGGCGGCGTCCAGGGTTTTCATGCCCTTGACGCGCACTTCGTCGGCTTTTTCGCCGGTCAGGGCGGCAGCGGCGCTGAACAATGCCTGGGCATCTTTCACCAGGGTTTTGACATCGTTATTGACGGTGGTGATATTGTTTTCCAACATGGTTAAACTCCTCAGCTGTGGATGAATGTAATTTCTTGTGACGATGACGGACATTTATTCCATCAGATCGCGCATGTCGTCGGCGTGCTCTTCTTCGACGGCCATGATCTTGATCAACAAATGACGCGTGGTCGGATCCGTTTCGCCGATCTTGACGATCATCTGGCGGTACGATTCGATCGCCACGCGCTCGGCGATCAGGTTGGCCTTGACCATGCTTTGCACGTCGTCGGAGTCATCATACTCGGCATGGCTGCGCTCAAGCAATGTTGCCGGATTAAAATCTGGTTTGCCATTCAATTGAACGATGCGCTCGGCCAGCCAGTCGGCGTGTTCCTGCTCCTGCTGGGCGTGCTCAAGGAACTCGGCCTTGATGGTGCCGTTATCACGTCCGCTCACGGTGTAGTAATGGCGCTTGTAGCGTGCAATGCACACCAGCTCGGTAGCCAGGGCGCCATTCAACATGGTGATCACTTCCTGGCGATTACCCTGGTAGCCTTCGGTGACAGCACCGTCGTCAAGATTCCTGGCGGCGGCGCGGATGGCGGCCGTATCGATTCCCGAAGGAGTGGCAACTGAAGTATCGGACATAATTTTCCTCTCAATGCTAGCGTGGGTATCCGCCGGCCAAGCGGGCCGGCGCTGCCTTGGTACTGCTGCGGCAAAGGCGCTTGCCTGCGCCGCGCTTGACACCAATCAGTTCTGATTAACGACGGGCGGGAATGGCCGTGTTGTCTTCCGACAGCACGATTTCCACGCGACGATTGAGCTGGCGATTGGCCGCCGTATCGTTGCCCGCCGCAGGGTAAGCGGCGCCATAGCCGCGCGTGGCGATGCGGTCACGGGCGATGCCCTGTTCCATCAAGGCATTGCGCACGGCTTCGGCGCGGCGTTGCGACAGTTCCAGGTTATGCGCCGAGCTGCCGGTGCTGTCCGTGAAACCTTCGATCAGCACGGTGCGCTGCGGGTTGTTTTTCAGCACGTCGGCCAGCTTGCGCGCCGTGTTCATGCCGTCGGCCGTCAGGTTGGACTTGTCGGTGCCGAACAGCACGTCGCCCAGGGTGATGATCATGCCGCGTTCGGTTTTCTTGGCGGCCAGGTCGGCCAGTTGCACTTCCAGCGCGGCGGTGCGTGCCTGGGCATCGCGGGTCGCCATTTCGGCGCTCTGCGCCTGGGCCTTGGCCGCTTCGGCAGCCGCTTGCGCAGCCTGGGCGCGGGCGGTGGCCTGGTCAGCCTGCTGCGTGCGCGCTTCGAGGCGCAGTTCGTCGCGCTGCTTGCCGGCATTGGCCACATCAGCTTCAGCGGCTCTCTGTTTGGCGACTTCTTGTGCGGTGGCGATTTTTTGCTTGGCCAGATAGGCCAGCTTGTCGACCTGCTCCTTGTCTTCCTGGCGCGTGGCGGCGGCGTTTGCCGCTTCCAGCGCAGCGCTGGCGTCGCGCCACTCGCGCGCCGCATAGGTCGACACCATCGGGTTAGCCTGCGCGGCCATGTAGTCGCCGCGGGTCTGGTCGAGCAGGCTGGTGGTGGTCGGCGCGGAGCTGCAAGCGGCAACCAGGGCGGCCATGGCCAGCAGGCCGGGAATGGTGGTGTAAGTAGCTTTTTTCATGATGTGTGATTCCTGTTCTTATTGTTGGGGAGCTTGCATGTTGGCGCGGTTGAGTTCTTCGCGCATGACGCGGATGTTCTCGTTGACTTCGTCGGCGGCAGCGGTGGCCTTGGCCGAGTTGGCCTTGCTTTGCGCCAGTTTGGCGTCAGCTTGCGCCTGGTCGGCCAGCTCGCGGGCCAGCTTGTAGTCGTGCTCTTTCAGGGCCTGGTTGGCACGCATCATTTTTTCGCGGGCAGAACGCATTTCGTCCGGGGCCAGTTGCGCGGCACCGGCGCTGGCGGCATTGTCCAGCGCGGCGCGCGAGACGGCCACATCGGCCGTGGCCGGGGTTTTCTGGCTGGCGCAGCCGGTCATCAACACAACGGCGGTGGCGCAGACGGCCAGCGCGCTCAGGGGGGCTTTGAAAAGATCTCGGTTTGTCATTTTTTTTCTCCTGGAGAACATGAATCGGATAACGGGGTTTGCATCAACACTGGTCTTGACGCGCCGGCTTCGATGCATGAAGCGGCGCCTGATGTATGACGTTATAGCCCCTGGCACCGGCACTATCAGTTCGGTGCCGCACATAGCGTAAGAAAGCGACAACAACCCTGCCGACAAGGTGCGCCAGCGCACAAACGAACGTGTGGCGCGGCGCTTTGCGGTAGCATCGGGCATACTGCCGCCGCCCCGCGCCGTCCCCATTATCCAGAAAGAACTGATCCATGCCTCACCTGCCGCTCCCCAAGTCGCGCCGCGCCAAGATCGTCCTCGCCGCCGCCGGCCTGCTCGTCGCCGTGCCGGCCGTCGCCATCGTCGTGCTGATCAATGCCGACTGGAACCGCGCCAGGCCCTGGCTCAATGCCCGCACCAGCGAAGCGCTGGGACGCCCCTTCGTCATCGACGGCGACCTGACGCTGACCTGGCAACAACCGGCTGCGGCGCCTGGCCGGCACGGCTGGCGCGACTACCTGCCCTGGCCCCATCTTCAGGCGCAAAATGTTCGCATGGGCAACCCAGTCGGCATCACGCCCGATCCGGCGCACCCCGATGCGGCCAGCGTCAGCCGGCTGGCCTTCTCGCTCAATCCGCTGGCCTTGCTGCAGCAGAAAATCGTGATTCCGGAACTGCGTTTCGACAGCCCCGACGTGCGCCTGCTGCGCGGCAAGGACGGCAACAACAACTGGACATTCGAAAAGCAGAAACCGGACTCGAAATGGGAGTTCCAGCTGCAAAGCGTGGTCTTCAGCAAGGGCACGGTTTATCTCACGGACGGCGTCACCGATACCGCCATGCGGGCCGATGTCGACACCATCGCTGACAGCCGCTATGGCATCGCCTGGAGACTGGCCGGCACGTATCGCGGCGCACCGGTAAAAGGCAGCGGCAAGGCCGGCGGCGTGCTGTCGCTGCAGCAGCAGGGCACGCCGTTTCCCTTGCAGGCCGAAATGCATTCGGGCGGCACCATGCTGGCCATCGACGGCACGCTGACGCGCCCGACCCAATTGGCAGCGCTTGACGTGCTGCTGAAAATAGCGGGCCCCAGCATGGCGCAGCTGTACCCGCTGACGGGCGTGCTGCTGCCGGAAACGCCGCCGTTCAGCGCACAGGGGCGGCTGACGGGCGTCATCAAGCGTGGCGGCGGCGACTGGGTGTATGACAAGTTCAGCGGCAAGGTTGGTTCGAGCGACATCAGTGGCAAGATGACGTTTTCCGAGCGCAAGCCACGCAACTTCCTGACCGGTAACGTCCACTCGCGCCTGCTGCAGTTCAGCGACCTGGGCCCTCTGGTGGGCGCCGACAACCGCGCCAGCAAGGAGCAGCGCGGCGCGCGCTACCTGCAGCCGGCCGGCCGCGTCTTGCCGGTGGAAGCGTTCAGGACGGAACGCTGGACCAGCCTGGACGCCGACGTGCGCTACACGGCCGACCAGATCACGCGCGACGCCGATCTGCCGATCAGCCAGGTCGACACGCATATCGTGCTGCAAGACAGCGTGCTGTCGCTCAACCCGCTCAACTTCAATATCGCTGGCGGCACGCTGGCCACGCAGATCAGGCTGGACGGCAGCGGCAGGACGCTGGCCGGCGGCATCGCCGCCGAGCTGAAGGCGAGCGCGCGCCACATGCAGATCAGGCAGCTGTTCCCCAGGCTGCCGCCGTTGCAGGCCAGCGTGGGCCAGATCAATGGCGATGCCGCCCTGACGGCCACCGGCAACTCGGTGGCCAGCTTGCTGGGCAACGCGAATGGCGAAGTCAAGGCCCTGATCAATGGCGGCAGCATCAGCAAATTGCTGCTTGAGGAAATGGGCCTCAATATCGGCAGCGTGGTGCTGGCGAAATTATCGGGCGACAAGCAAGTCAAGCTCAACTGCATGGCGGCCGATTTCGGCGTCACCCATGGCCTGATGCAAACGCGCCAGTTCATCGTCGACACGGACGACGCCACCTTGCACGTCGATGGCACCGTCAACCTGGAAAATGAACGGCTGGACCTGACCTTGCGGCCTGACAGCAAGGGCGTGCGCATCTTCTCGCTGCGCTCGCCGCTGTATGTCAAGGGCACTTTCAGCGATCCTGACGTCAGCGTCGACAAGGGCGTGCTGGCCTTGCGCGCCGGCGGCGCGCTGGCGCTGGCGGCGGTGGCGCCGTTTGCCGCCCTGCTGCCGCTGGTCAATGCCGGCCCCGGCGAGCAAAGCGAATGCGCGGCCTTGCTGAACCAGGCCGGGCGCAAGCCAGTCGCGCCGCCGCCGGGCAAGGCCCGCGCGCGCCAGGGCGCCAAGCCGACGACGGGCGAACGGGCCGTGCCACGCTGAGGGCCGGGATGTTGTCTTTACATTTGTTACACGCCTATGTGCGTTGCCGAACAGATCTTATCTCTCTGAAATTCTATTCTGTCACTGTGCTTGAACTGGCGTACGTTACAAACGGCTTTTTCCCTGCCGGCGCCACGGGACCGAATCCAAAGGAGATCTACCATGCAAACGATTAAAAAACTCGCCGCAACCACTTCCATCGCCGCACTGGTGCTGAGCCTGACCGCTTGCGCCAACATGTCCGGCCAGGATAAAAACACCGCCATCGGCGCAGGCATCGGCGCCGTTGCCGGTTCCGTGCTGACCGGCGGCAGCGCCGTTGGCGCAGTTGGCGGCGCAGCCGTCGGCGGCGTGATCGGCAATCAGGTCAAGCCGAAGTAATTGTCGGCAATATAAAAGCGGGGCGGCCATTTCAATGGCCGCCCCGCTTTTTTGCGTCCCGCGCCGCCGCGCAAATAAGCGGGCCTTTACACGAAGACATTGGCCATGCCGGCCGTGCCCGCATCCTTGACCAGCTCATAGCAGCGGCACGATACCGCCTCCAGCCCGGCCGAATCGAGGATCTCGATATTGCCACGGCTGTAGGTAATCAGTTTCTGCTGCTGCAGCGCGCTGGCCGCCTTGGTCACGCCAACCCGCCTGACACCAAGCGTATGGGCCAGGAATTCATGGGTAAGGTGAAATTTTTCCGACTGCAGGCGGTCGCGCGTGATCAGCAGCGAACGGGCCAGGCGCGCTTCGAGCACGTGAAAACGGCTGCACACGGCAATCTGGATCGCTTGCGCCAGCAAGGTGTCGGTGTAGCGGTACAGCAAGCGCTGCAAGGAATCGAGCTGGGCAAATTCAGCGCAGAAATCGGCCCGCGCAATGCGGCTGGCGCTGCCGGACCGCTGGACGACGGCGCGCACCTGCGCCAGTTCATGGCCCAGCGCAACGGACGCGCCCAGCACGCCTTCACGGCCGACCGAACCCACTTCGAGCGTCATGCGGCCTTCGGCCACGGCCAGCAGCGAGATCAGGCAGTCGCCCGGAAAATAAACATGGCCGATCTGTTGGCCCGGTTCGTACAGTATGTCGCCGACGTCGACCGTCACGGTATCGAACAGCGCCGACAGATGCTTGAGGTCGGACTCCGGCAGGCTGGCCAGCAGGCGGTTGCCTGCAGCGGCCGAAGCCAATGCGGAGCGGCCTGCATCGCGGGGCAGGTTGATGGTAGCGGTCATTGATGGCATTGCCTTTTCCTTGGTGTCGTTACAACTCGACATAATTTTTACTTAGCCTACGGGGCCACCTTGGCGCTGTATGTACGGTGACGCACGGAAGCGAATGACGTGGCGACGCACACTCGGCGTTGAGACCAATAAACAGATTCAGGCCAGGCCTTCCCGGCGCCAGCCATCCGGATTCACTCAAATTAAAACAGGAGCATTTCATGACCACTAACACCAAATCCTTGCATCCCCTGATCCTGGCCGCCGCCGTTGCAGTACTGCTGTTTTGCGGCGTCGGCACGGCAGCCCTGATGGGCTGGCTGCCTACCTCGCAAAGCCGCCAGGCTCAGCCATTGAGCAGCGCCGCCTCCGGCGAACAACTGGCCAGCCTGCAGGCGATCGCACCGCCAGCCGGCGCCCAGCCGCTGGCCGCCCCGCCCCAGTCGCAGCAATTGGCCGTGCAGCCGGTGCAGCGCCCGCAGCCGCAACCGGAGCCTGAGCAATACGCAGCGGCACCTGCGCCGGCACCGAAGGTATGCAACAACTGCGGCGTGATCGAGTCGATCAATGAAGTCAATACGCGCGCTTCCGGCAGTGGCGTCGGCGCCGCTGGCGGCGCCGTGGTCGGCGGCTTGCTGGGCAACCAGGTGGGCGGCGGCCATGGCAAGGAACTGGCCACCGTGCTGGGCGCCGTTGGCGGCGCCGTGGCCGGCAACCAGATCGAAGGCAGCGTACGCGCCACGCGCAGCTATAACATCGTGGTGCGCCTGGACAACGGCAAGACGCGCACCGTGCATCAAAGCGCCGCGCCGAACTGGCGCCAGGGCGACCGCGTGCGCGTGGTCAACGGCGGCTTGCGCGCCGGCTAACCGCCGATCGAGGCTGGTACCAACACGCGCCCGGCCAGTCCGGGCGTTTTCTTTTTGATCATGTTCGTTGGCGCACAGATGAGACCGGGCCGACAGGAGATGATGCACTAAGGAAATTTACAAAGTCACCCATCAAAGGAGGCAGACGTGGAAAATAACAAGGCTGGCAACAAAATATGGCTGAGCTTTATCGGCGGCGGCATGCTGGCGACACTACTGGGCTTTTGCGCGCTGGACCTGGCGCCCGGCGGCGCCGCCGCTCCCGTGTTCGGCGTGATGCTGCTGCTGACCGGCGGCATGCTCAGTTGCCTGGCCGGCGCCGTCGGCATGGCCGGCATGCTGGCCTGGCTGCCAGGCATGGCGGACGCGGAACATGCCAATGTGCAAGGCAGTGCAAATAAGTAGGAGTTGTGTACGACACCGTACAGATGGCGTCGGCGGCAAAGGAGACTATGCGTCATGGCATCAGCGTTTTGCAGGGAGTGTCACTCCGGCAGCAACGCAAATGGCAAAAAAACCGATGACGGCGGGTACATCACCTCGCCGCCATGCACACATTACTCACGGAGAACACATCATGCTCTATACAATCGCAGTAGTACTCATCATTCTCTGGCTGCTGGGTCTGGTAACTTCCTACACCATTGGCGGCTTCATCCACATTCTGCTGGTCGTCGCAGTCATCATGATTCTGTTGCGTCTGATCAGCGGGCGCGGTCTATAGAGGCTGTGCTTCGGTGCAGCCGGCAAGGCTTGACGCTGGCGGGCGGCGCACGTGCAAACGGGCGCCGTCTTTCCATTGGCGCCTGGACTGGCAAGACCGGCCTTTTTGCAGTAACGTGTGCGGGCAATCCCCCCGGGTACTTTCAAGAACAACACTAGGAGAAACTCCATGAATCCATTTAAAACCGGCCCAGGCGCCAAATCCGTGATCGCCATGCTGGCCCTGACGGTCGCCGTTTCCGGCTGTGCCGACATGTCGTCCACGCAACGCGGCACGGCCACTGGCGCCGGCATCGGCGCCGGCCTGGGCGCACTGATCGGCGGCACCACCGGCGGCGGCAGCAGCGGCCGTACGGCTGGCGGCGCCCTGCTCGGTGCGGCTGCCGGCGCGGTGGTCGGCAATATCTGGTCGAACCGCATGGAAAACCAGAAGCGCACGATGGAACAAGCCACCCAGGGTACCGGCGTGCAAGTGACGCAGACGGCGGACAACCGCCTGAAAATGGAAATCCCGAGCGATATCTCGTTCGATACCAACCGTGCCGATATCAAGGGCAACTTCCGTCCCATCCTCGACCGCTTTGCCGCTACCCTGAACGACAACCCGAGCACCACCGTGAGCATCATCGGCCATACGGACAGTACCGGCAGCGCCTCGATCAACGAGCCGCTGTCGGTCGAGCGCGCCGCCCATACGCGCGACTACCTGTCCATGCGCGGCGTCTCGCCGACCCGCGTGGTGGTCGAAGGCCGCGGCGCGCGTGAACCGATCGCCTCGAACTCCGACGACAGCGGCCGCGCCCGCAATCGCCGCGTGGAAATTTATGTGGCCGAGATGGCGCCACGTTAATTTTCAACAGCACCAAACAAAACAGCCGGGCCACTTGCATGGTCCGGCTGTTTTTTTACGTGCAATGGTTTATTTCGACGTCGTCGCTGCAGCGCCGGACTCTTTCGCCACTTTGGCAAAGTCGCCTGCCGTCACCACCGACACGGCGTCCGATTTCAGGTACTCGCGCAAGCCCTGGTTGACCTGCGCCAGCGTCAACGCCGATACCTTGGCTTCCAGATCCTTGTCGTAGGCCATGGTACGGCCATCGTCCAGATACGTGGCCAGCGTGCGCGCCAGCGACGTGTCCTGCGTGCGCTGAACTTCTTCGGACTGCAGCCAGCCTTTTTTCGCTTCCACCAGTTCCGCTTCCGTGAAGCCTTCGGCCAGCACCTTGGCGATTTCCTCGCGCAGCGCCGCTTCCACCTTGCCGGTGTTTTGCGGCGCGCTGATGGCGTAAGCCATCCAGAAACCGGCCGGATCGCGTGCTGGCACGTTCAGCTGCGAACCGACGCCGTATGACAGGCCTTCCTTCTGGCGGATGCGATCGGCCAGGCGGCTGCGCAGCGCGCCGCCGCCGAGCATGTGGTTGGCCAGCACCAGCGCCGGATATTGCGGCGCATCGTCCTTGAGCGTCAGCGGCACGATGGCGAACAGCACGCTGTTGGCCTTGTCAGGTGTTTCCAGGCTGACTTTTTTGCCGCTGACCGACGTGACGGTGTCGGCAATGCGCAAGTACGGCTGGGCGGATTTCCAGTTGCCGTACAAGCTGGCTACCTGCGCCTTCAGCGCTGCCGGATCGAAGTCGCCCACGGCCGCAAAATCGGCACTGGCGGCGCCATAATAGCCGGCGTGGAAAGCCTTGACGTCAGCCACGTTCACGCTTTTCCAGACGGCCAGCTGTTCCGGCAGCGTCTTGACGTGGCGCACGTGCTCCGGCGGGGTCGCGTCCAGCAGGCGGATGAACGCGTTTGAGGCCAGCGGCATCGGTTCCGGCAGTTCCTGTTCGGCACGGCCGACGCGTTCACGCTGCAGTTCCAGAAATTCCATCTCCGACAGGGCCGGTTTCTGCAGCACTTGCGCCAGCAAGTCCATTGCCGCTGGCAGGTTGTCGCGCTTGCCACTCAGGGCCGCCGTCACGCCTTCGGCGCCACCGCTGATGCTGACCTGCATGCCCAGCTGGTCGAATTTGTCCTTGACCTCCTGGCGCGACAGCTTATCGGTGCCGCGCGACAGCAGATTGGCCGTATAGCTGCCTACGCCAGCCTTGCCGGCCAGGCTGTCAGCGCTGCCGAAGTGCAGCTTCAGCACCACGCTGACGGTATTGCCCTTGGTTTTCTTCGGCAGCAAGGCGCCCTTCAGGCCATTGGGCAAGGTAAAGCGCTGTGTGCGCGCTTCGATATTGTCGGGGCTGGGATCGAACGCTTCGCCCTGTGCCACCACTGCGCGGCCCGTGTAGCCGGCCAGCTGCGGCGCCACGTCGGCGTAGGCCGGTACGGTGGTGCGGTCCGGCGCGTCGGTCGGAATGAAGCGGCCCAGGGTGCGGTTCGAGCTCTTCAGGTATTTCTCGGCTGCCGCCTGCACCTGCGCCGCCGTGACCTTGTCGAGCTGGTCGCGCTGCAGGAAGAACAGACGCCAGTCGCCGGCCGCCAGCGATTCGGTCAGCGCAATCGTCAGGCGCGCCGTGTTCGAGGTGGCCAGTTCGATCTGCTTGTTCAGCTGTTGCTTGACGCGCGCCACTTCGGCCTCGGTGACCGGTTGCGATTTCAGGTCCTCCAGCACTTTCAGCATGGCGTCCTGCGCCGCGTCGAGCTTGCCATCGAGCGGCACCAGCGCACCGAACAGGTTGTAGCCCGGTTCGAGGTTGCTGACCGAGTTGTATTCAATCTTGCTGGCCAGCTTGGTTTCCACCAGCGCCTTGTGCAGGCGGCCCGCAGGCGCATCCGTCAGCACATGGCCCAGCACTTCAAGGGCGACCGCGTCCGGATGGCCCGACGGCGCCACGTGATAGCCGGCACCGACGAACTGCGTGCCACCGCTGCGGCGCACCGTCACGGCGCGCTCGCCATCCTGCACCGGCTCAGCCGTGTAGGTCGGCTCGATCACGCGCGTCGGTTTCGGTATCTTGCCGAACAAATCATTGATCTGCTTCAATACTTTTGCTTCGTCGAAGCGGCCCGCCACCATCAGCACGGCGTTATCGGGCTGGTAGTACTTGTGATAAAACGCACGCAGGCGCGGGATATTGACCTGTTCGATATCGGAACGCGCACCGATGGTCGACTTGCCGTAGTTGTGCCAGTCGTACGCGACGGCCTGGATGCGCTCGCTCGTCACGCTGATCGGATCGCTCTCGCCCATTTCGAACTCGTTGCGCACCACCGTCATTTCGCCCTTGCTGGTCTTCGGGTTCCACAGGTCGTTCTGGTCGATGGCGGCGTTGACCATGCGGTCCGCTTCCAGCGCCAGCATCTGGCGCAGGTTGTCGTCGTTGGCCGGAAAAGTGGCGTAGTAGTTGGTACGGTCGTACCAGGTGGTGCCATTGAACTGGGCCCCAGTCGAATTGAGGATCTCGACCGGGGTTTTGCTGCCCTTCCTGACGCCGAAATTGGCGCTGGGCTTGAACAGCAGGTGTTCCAGCAAGTGCGCCATGCCCGTCTCGCCGTAGTTTTCATGGCGCGAGCCGACCATGTAGACGATATTGGTAGTCAGTGTGGGTTTGCTGGCGTCTGGAAACAACAGCACGCGCAAGCCATTGGCCAGCTTGTATTCGGTAATGCCTTCGACCGAGGTGACTTTCACGGCGGCGGCCGGCGCGCCGGTTTTCTGGGTTTTGGCGGCGGGTACAGGGGTAGCGGCCAGCACGAAGGAAGGCGACAAAATGCCGGCGGCAAGCAAGAGAGCGGTGATTGGTTTCAAAGCATGGTCCTGGTGAGACTGCGTTATAAGAAAAAACACTCGACAGCGAATAAGCAACGAATAACAAACGCAACAATGCTCACGACACGGGCGCGTATGCGCCGGATGGTGAAATTGTTACTAAAACGCAATTTACGACAAACTTATCAATTCCGCAAGCAGCAGGTCACGGAGCGGCAATCATCGCGTGCTATACTCGACCGTTCCAGAACTATCCGCCTGTATATGAGACGAGCTCTCGTCCTGCTCTGCCTGTTTGTTTTCATCGCTTTACCCCAGGCATACGCCAGCATGGCGTACGCCAGCACTTCCCCATTCCAGCACGCTGGCGTGCACGCGGCCAGCGCAGATTGCCGTAACGTCTACGCGCACGCCGACAGCGCTCCGGATGCCGCACTTGCCAGCTGCGACGCCGAAGAGTGCGACAACGACCCCATCACCCTGTATCGCGCATGTCGCCAGGCGCTTTCTTTTTGCGCCATCGTCTGGCGGACGGGACCCGCCGCACTTGCCGAAGCGGACGTGTGGCAGGCCATGCGCCCGCCACGCGTTCGCAGCTGAACGGCATGGATCACACCGACACGTCCGGGGCAACGCTGCAGCCGGGCATGCTTGAAACTTTTTGATTTGACAAGGTAAACCACCATGGAATGGTTATTTGACCCGACAATCTGGGTCGGCCTGCTGACGCTGGTTGTACTGGAAATCGTACTGGGTATCGACAACCTGATCTTTATCGCCATCCTGGCCGAGAAGCTGCCGCCGCACCAGCGCGACAGGGCGCGCGTGCTGGGCCTGACCCTGGCCCTCGTCATGCGCCTGGGCTTGCTGTCGCTGATCTCCTGGCTGGTGACGCTGACCGCGCCACTGTTTTCCGTCTGGCAATTTACTTTCTCCGGGCGCGACCTGATCCTGCTGGTCGGCGGCCTGTTCCTGCTGTTCAAGGCCACCACCGAACTCCATGAGCGCCTCGAAGGCGTGACGCACGCAGCCACCGGTTCCAAGGTCTACGCGGGCTTCGGCCTGGTGGTGGCGCAGATCGTCGTGCTCGACGCCGTGTTCTCGCTCGACGCCGTGATTACGGCGGTCGGCATGGTCGAGCACCTGGGCGTGATGATGGCCGCTGTCATCATTTCCATCGGCGTGATGATGCTCGCCTCCAAAGCGCTGACGCGTTTTGTCAACGCCCATCCGACGGTGGTGGTGCTGTGCCTGAGCTTTTTGCTGATGATCGGCCTGTCGCTGATCGCCGAAGGCCTGGGCTTCCATATCCCGAAAGGCTATCTGTATGCGGCCATCGGCTTCTCGGTGGTGATCGAGTTCTTCAACCAGCTGGCGCGCCGCAATTTCCTCAAACTGCAATCGACGACGCCGCTGCGCGACCGCACCGCGCAAGCCGTGCTGAGCCTCCTGGGGGGCCGCAAGGGCCGCGAAGCGGTGCAGGAAGATGAAGTCAAGCAAACGCCCGACATCCCGGCGTTCGGCGTGGAAGAGCGCAATATGGTCAGCGGCGTGCTGACCCTGGGCGAGCGCTCGATCCGCTCGGTGATGACGCCGCGCGGCGACGTGTCGTGGGTCAACCTGAACGACAGCCGCGAGAAGATGTTGACTTTGCTGCGCGACACGCCGCACAGCATGATCCCCGTTTGCAACGACGACCTCGATAACGTGGTGGGCCTGGCGCGCAGCAAGGACCTGATCGAAGACCTGGTCTCGCACGGCCAGATCGATGCGGCCAGTATGCGCGAAGCGATCGTGGTGCCGGAAGCGGCCGGCGTATTGAAAGCGATGGAAACCTTGCGGCGCTCACGTGGCCAGCTGGTGCTGGTGGTTGATGAATTCGGCACCGTGCAGGGCGTGCTGACGCCAATCGATATCCTCGAAGCGATCGCCGGCGAATTTCCCGACGAGGACGAACAGCCCGACGTCGAGGTGCTCGGTCCCGGCCACTGGCGCATCGACGGCGCGACCGACCTGCATTACCTGGAACAAGTGTTCGATACGGAAACCCTGGTCAGCGAAGACGGCGAATACAATTCGCTGGCCGGCTTCCTGCTGGCCCATTTCGAGAACATGCCGGCCGTCGGCGAGGTGCTGGAACTGAACGACCTGCGCTACGAAGTGCTTGAAGCGGACGAGCGCCGCATCGCCTGCGTCGACGTGCGCCGCATCGAGCCCGATCACAGCTTGTAATACAGTTTGTAACAACACGGCAAGCGTGCGCCGTCCGCCATCGCGTATGCTGGGGCCTGCCTTTTACGGAGACCCCGCCATGCATCGCACTCTTTCCCGCCTTACCGTCCTCGCCTGCGCGGCCTTTGTTTGCCAGGCTCAGGCGAAAGACGCCCCGCCGCCGATCAGGCCCGGCCTGTGGCAAATCGACAGCAAGATGGCCTCGCCCGACGTCGCCACCGACAGCGCCATGAACATGGTGCTGCAGCAGCTGGGCAATTTGCCGCCCGACCAGCGCAAGCAGCTCGAAACGATGGCCGCCAGCCGCGGCATGGCCATGCCCACCGTGGGCGCCGACGGCGCCGTGCGCGTGACGGCCTGCGTGACGCCCGAGATGGCGGCACGCCAGCAGATTCCTACCGGCCAGCCCGGCGACTGCAAGTCGGACAACGTGGCCGTTCCGGGCGGCATGAATGTGTCCTTCACCTGCGCCAACCCGAAGTCCAGCGGCACCGGCAAAGTAACCTTCCAGGGCGACCAGGCCTTTACCATGCAGTTGAATGCGACCACCAGCGCGCGCGGCACGCCAGAACAGGTCAATGTGGCCAGCAGCGGCAAGTGGCTGGGCGCGGCTTGCCCAGCTTCCGCAACCTCGCCGGCGGCTCAGAAACCGTGACGAAAACCGAGGTTGAAGGCGGCGTCGCCACGGCCGCTGTCGCTGGCGTTGCCGACCGTATAGCGCGCGCCGTTCTTGTTATGGATCTTCGCGTAGGACGCGTAAAAATCGCTGCGTCTTGACAACGCATAGGTGATGCCCAGGGCCAGCTGGCTGGCGTCGCGGTTGGCGAGATCGCGGTCATCCTTGCGCACATACGAGGCCAGCAGCTTGAAGCCGCGCACCGGCACCGACACGCCAAGCAAGGTATCGCGGCTGTCCGACGATGACCTCGACAACGCCAGCGAACTGTAGGCGTTGCTCGGGTCCCACGGCGAGTTGCCATAGCCCTTGTTGATGCCGACGGCGGCAAACGCGGTGGCCAGACCCAGGTCGAGGTTGGCCGCTACCAGCGTGTTGCGCGCCGACATGTCGATCGCCGGCACCGTGCCGGCTGCCTGGATGAAATTGTTCTTGCGCTGGTGCGACACGCTGACATTGACGGCGCCGGCCGAATAACCGAGCGTGGCGCCGTAGGCGCGGTTCTGCACGCGGCTGTAAGGCGATTCGCCCGCACTGTAGATGGCGGCGGCGCTCATGCCGCGCAGGGAGGGAGTCGCATATTTGACGGTGTTGTCGTAGCGCTGCACGCCGTAACCGGCCAGGTTGCTGGCGCTGCCGGCCATGTCGCCCCTGAAGGGATCGGCCACCTCCGGCAGGGTCACAGTCTGCCGGAGGTACTGGCTGGTGCCGCCGCAATCGACCACGCAGCCGCGCCCGGCCACCACGCCGGTGTCAAGCATGCCATACACGGGGGCACCGCCAGGCACGCTGCTTGTTTCGGCCTGCGCACGCAGCGCCCACGGCCCGATCGCGGTGGCCCACGATCCCATTACCACTAGCGCCAGGTACGAGGTCTTCATGATAGCTATCTCGGTATTGTCAGGTAAAAAATTGCCGGTACCGATCAGGACACGCGCCAGGTGTCTGACCTACTATTACCTTATCCCCGTTTTTAAGCAAGCGATCTGTGCGATGTACAACAGAAAGAAAATGCTCGGCGTCGCCAACTGGCAACAAACCCTTCGTTGCTTTTTGTCAACGCAGATTGCAAAACAACAAACGCCTGTTTCTGTCCGATTCAAGCATGTCTGTGTACGCTGCCGCACGTTGCACGATCTTGCACAAAAGGTACACTACTGGTTTTACCGACAGCGGCCCGCCCGTTTTTCTGCATGCTAGCTATCCTCGAACGCATTGATCCCTACACCAGCAATATCGATTTGCTGGTCGAACTCTTTAATTCATTGCGTCCCAAGCGCCCCCACGACAACGCCACCGCCATCGCCAATGTGCGCACCCTGCGCCAACTGCTCAAGGGCAATGCCGCCCAGGCCCGCGCCCTGCACGAATACGTGCTGCGCGTGCTGGCCGCACGCCGCCATGCCAGCCTCTACACCGATATCGGCGTGCTGTCGAATAGCGGCTTTTTTACCGAATTGAAACGCCGCATCGCCTACCGCATGCTGCCGCCCGCCCTCGGCGATGAATATCTGAGCGACGCGCTCGACCAGGTGCTGTACCTGGAAACCGATCACCTGTGGATCAGCAATGTGCCGGCCACCGACTGGCTCGAACTGCTCGACGTGCTGACGGCCGACGAGATCGAACTGGCCGTGGGCGACGGCAATATCATGCTGCCCGGCATGCTCGACGCCATCCGCACCCTGTCCTACCGTGTCTGCGCCATGGGCCTGGAGCCGGAGCTGACGCGCTTTCACAACGAGATCGAAGTGTTCCAGTCGCCGTTCATGGTGCAGAATACCGAAGTGAACGCCTACCTCGACGCCTACACGCAACTGCTGCAAGGCAGCCTGGAGCATATCGAGGACGCGCGCCATCTGCTGGTGATGCTGGACCAGTGTGACGCCGTGATCGTCAAGATCCGCAAGAAAGCGCTGTACCAGGGCACCAGCATTGCGCTGACCTATTTGCTGGTGGCGCTGGCGCAAAGCATCGACCGGCTGCGCAAGCTGCTGTTCCTGGTCGATACCAGCGGCGAACTGCCCGGCTCGATCAATGTCGATATCGCCGCCATCACGGTTGACGCCACGCCGGACCTGATCGACGCGCGCCCCGTCAGCCGCCGCCGTGCGGGCGCGGTGGCGCTGGCGCTGGAACTGATACGCGCGCATAACCACAAGTACAAGGTCAGCGACCTGTTTACCGACAATATCAACTTGCTCGCGCGCAACGTGACGGAAAACGCCAGCCGCACCGGCGAGCACTACATCGCGGAAAACCGCCGCGACATGGGCGCCATGTTCCTGTCGTCGGCCGGCGCCGGCGTCATCATCGGCTTCATGGCGCTGTTCAAGATCCTGATGTCCTACCTGCGCTCGGCGCCGCTGGTCGAAGCCTTCATGTTCAGCATGAATTATTCGATCGGCTTCATGTTCATCCACTTGCTGCACTTTACGGTGGCTACCAAGCAGCCGGCCATGACGGCCTCGCGCATTGCCGCCGGCCTGCACAGCAAGGACGGGCGCAATATCGACCTCGACAGCATGGCCGAACTGATCAACAAGGTATTCCGCACGCAAAACATGGCCGTGCTGGGCAATATGGCCACCGCG
Organism: Janthinobacterium sp. PC23-8; assembly: GCF_002250505.1. GTDB lineage: Bacteria > Pseudomonadota > Gammaproteobacteria > Burkholderiales > Burkholderiaceae_D > Janthinobacterium. The sequence continues at coordinate 162,503 of NZ_NJGY01000005.1, read as the reverse complement.
ATTCCCACCGCCTGGCTGATCGCGCTCGGTTACCACGCCATTACCGGCCACCATCTGGTGTCGCCCGAGAAAGCCATGCACCTGCTGCACGATATCGATCCGATCGGCAGCCCGGCCATTTTCTACGCCATGATCGCCGGCGTGTGCCTGTTCGTGGCAGGCTTGATTTCAGGCTACTATGACAACCAGGCGCTGTACACGCGCTGGGCCCAGCGCATCGCGCAATTGCGCGGCCTGGGCCGGGTCATCGGCCAGGAACGGCTGCAGCGGCTGGGCCTGTATCTGGAAAATAATCTGGGCGGTCTGATGGGTAACTTCTATTTCGGTATCCTGCTGGGCACCATCGGCACCCTCGGTTTCCTGCTGGGCCTGCCGATCGATATCCGCCACATTACCTTTTCTGCCGCCAACTTTGCGACAGCGCTTGTCGGACTCGACCACAATATGAGCTGGCAGCTGGCCGTCAAGTCGCTGTCCGGCATCTTCGCCATCGGCACCGCCAACTTGCTGGTCAGCTTTGGCCTGGCGCTGTGGGTGGCGCTGCGTTCGCGCCAGGTGCGCTTCAAGCATGGCTTGCAGTTGCTCAAGATCCTCGGCAAGCGTTTCGTGAAGTCGCCGATCATGTTTTTCTTTGGTTCCAACAACCCACCGCCATTGGCGCTGGCCGATGACGTGCTTGACTCCCTACCGATAAAAGGCCACAAATGAGCGCGAAGCGCCTGCAGCCCAGTATTTCCGCCCTCCTGCTGTGCTGGACCCTGGCGGCATGCGCTTCGCTGCCCGACGTCAAGAATCTCAACACCGAACTGGAACCGGTGGCTACGCCCAAGGTGATCACTGGCAAAGGCGCCCTGCTGAACGTCAACAGCCGCGCCGCCTTGCTCAACAAGCGCTGGGCCAAGTCCGGCATGGACCTGAAAACCCAGGCCGCGCTGGAAGAAGCGGCCACCGGCGTGCCGCTGATCAAGGGCAACAAGGTGACGCTGCTGTTCGATGGCCCGCAAACCATGAAGGAAATGCTCAAGGCCATCTCGGAAGCCAAATCGACCATCAACCTGGAAACCTATATTTTCGATCAGGACCCGATGGGCCTGAAATTTGCCGATGCGCTGATCGACAAGCAGCAATCGGGCGTCACCGTCAACATCATCTACGACAGCGTGGGCACGCTGGGCGTGCCGCAGGCGTTTTTCGAGCGCATGCGCGCCGCCGGCATCCGTCTGGTGGCCTTCAACCCCGTCAATCCGACCAAGCTCAAGGGCGAGGACTGGAAGATCAATAACCGCGACCACCGCAAGGTACTGATCGTCGATGGCACGATGGCGTTTACGGGCGGCATCAATATCAGCAATACCTATTCAAAAAGCTCGCTGTTCCGCTCCAAGGCCAAACCGTCCGACAAGAGCGACGTCGGCTGGCGCGACACCCATGTGAAAATCGAAGGCCCGGCCGCGGCCGCTTTCCAGTGGCTGTTTATCCGCACCTGGGCCCAGCAGGACCAGGCCGACCTGCCCGACGCCCCCTACTTCCCGGCGATTGCCGAAATGGGCGACAAGCTGGTGCGCGTGGTGGCCAGCGAGCCGGGCGGCGGCTTCGAAATCTACAAGGCGTACATCCTGGCGATCCAGGAGGCCAAAAAATCGATCCACATCACCTCGGCCTATTTCGTGCCGGACAAGCAAACCGTGGACGCCCTGACGACCGCTGCCAAACGCGGCGTCGACGTGAAAGTGGTGTTGCCGGGCGTGTCAGACAGCGGCCTGGTGTTCCATGCCGGCCATGCACTGTACGACGAACTGCTGGCCGGCGGCGTGCGCATCTACCATTTGAAACTGGCGGTGCTGCACGCCAAGACGGCCGTCATCGATGGCGCCTGGTCGACCGTGGGCTCGACCAATATCGACATGCGCAGCTTTTTGCATAACAGCGAACTGAACGTGGTGGTGCTGGGCGACAGTTTTGGCCGCGAAATGGAAAACGCCTTCCAGGAAGACTTGCGCGATTCGGAAGAAATCACCAGGGCCAAATGGGAAGCGCGGCCGTGGGCCGACCGCATGAAGGAATGGGCGGCGCAGTTCATGCACTATTGGCTTTGAACGGTTGCACTATCCGTCCTGTCACTGGAAATTTACCCATACTTGCGCTATATTGCATCAATAGTATGACAATCATCGCACCATGGCGATTATAGGGAGTTCAGATCATGAGCACCGTGCGCAAGACCATCACTTTGACGGATAAACAGGACGACTGGATCAAGGCGCAGATCGAGGCCGGTCGCTACACCAACGACAGCGAATACATCCGCGACCTGATCCGGCGTGAACAGGAACGCAGCGCCGAACTCGATGTCATCCGCGCAGCATTGATGGAAGGTGAAGCCAGCGGCGAGCCGCGACCTTTCGATGCCGCCGCTTTCAAGCAAAGGATGCTGGCCGCACATGGCTGAGGTTTGGCTCACGCCGGCCGCCGAGCAGGATCTGGAAGCGATCTGGACCTATACGGCGCAGCGCTGGAGCGTGGCACAGGCAAGCCGCTATACGGACCTCATGACAGCGGCCTTTGCCGAATTGGCGGATCATCCCAAAACGGCCCCGGCCTGCGACGATATCCGTCCCGGTTATCGTCGTCGCAGTGTGGGGCGGCATATGATTTACTTGCGCATCACGCACTACGGCATCGCCATCGTCCGTATCTTGCACCAACGCATGGATGCACAACGCTATCTGTAGGCGCAAGCCATGTCGATGTCATAGCGGCCGCATGCTGGCCCACACCCCGCCCGTGCGCTCGAACGCTTCCGTGCTGGCTTTTTCAAAGTCGGCGGTTTCTTCATTCCAGCTGTAGCGCTCGACGCGGATATCGCTGTCTTCGATCAGGATCACATTGAACGAGTTCGACTCGCCCCGCCCGCGCGTGGAGGTGGCTGTGCCTGCCTGCACCATCAGCGCCGCATAGCCGTCGATCTTGTAGCGCTGGGCCGTGTTGCCCGACACGCTGGCGTGCAGGTGGCCGGCCAACAATAAATCGACGCCGCATTCCGAGAACATCTGCAGCGCTTGCGGCGCGCGGTCGACCAGGTCATTCTTGTCGAAGTGCTCGGGCAGGTCGAACGGGTGGTGCGTGACGATCACCCGCGTCAGCCCTGGCGGCAAGGTCGCCAGGCGTGCGCGCAGCGCGGCGATCTGTTCATGGCTGATGCGGCCATCCTTGAATGTCAATGAACGGGCCGTATTGATGCCCAGCACGGCCACTTCATCATCGACATATTCGGGCGACAAATCGTCCGTCACATGGCGCCGGTATTTCACCAGCGGCGTCAGGAAGCGGCTCAAGACGTTATACAGCGGCACGTCATGATTGCCGGGCACCACGATCTGCGGCCCCGGCAAGCTGTCCAGGTAAGCGCGCGCGGCCTGGAACTCGGCGCTGCGCGCGCGCTGGCTCAGGTCGCCGGAGACCACCACCACATGCGGTTCGAGCCGGTCGATCAGCGCGCGCAGCGGCGCCAGCAGGGCCTGGTCTACCTTGCCGAAATGCAGGTCGGATAAATGGACGATGGTACGCAATTCAGTTTTCCTCGATAGCGACTGGCGCCGGCACAGGCCTGGGCACAAGCACCTCGAGCGCGGCCGGGCGCAGGCGGTAGCGCAGCGGCGTATTCATGACCGTCACTTCGCCGTCGGTGGCCACGCGCAGGCGACGGTGGCGGGTGGCGATTTCCATCTCGGTGGTGGTCAGCACATCGAAATCCCTGGCCTGGCCGAGCTTGCCGAACAGCGCGTGTAGCGCCAGCTTGAGCAAGCCCAGGCGGCCCGGACGCTGCGCCACATACAGGCTGAGTTTGCCACCATCGAGACGCTCGCGCTCGCCGATGTTCAAGCCCTCCATCAGGTATTCGTTATTGCCGATAAACACAAACGGCGTGCGCCGCGCATGCACCTTGTCATTCAGGCTCAGCTGCACGCTGAGGAAGGGATAGCGGCGCAGCGCCGCCACCAGCGCCCAGCCGAAGGCCAGCCACTTGCCGCGCCCCAGCCGGCGCTGCTGCTTCTCGCGGTCGCGCACGATATCCGGGTACAGGCCCAGGCTGGAATTGTTCAAAAAGATGCGGCCATTGACTTCGCCCACGTCGACCTTGTGCGGCACGCCCCGCGCCACGTTGGCGATCGCCGCGTCAAGTTCGAGCGGAATGTTGAGGTCCTTGGCAAAATGGTTGAGCGTGCCCAGCGGCAGCACGCCAAACGGCGTACCGCTGCCGGCCACCACCGAGGCCACCGCATTGATGGTGCCGTCGCCGCCGCCCGCGACCACGATGGGCGCGCCGTCCCTGAGCGCCTGTTCGGCGGTGGCGATCATGACCTCGCCGCTCTCGGCCAGGGTAATGGCGGCGTCGAGTCCGACGCCGGCGAAAGTCGCTTCCAGTTGCTGCGCCCAGTCCGATGCATAACCGCATCCGGCACCGGCGTTGATGATGACTGCGACCTTGGTTGCCAGAATATTCTCCTTCCTATTTGGTTTGACGCACATGCCGGCGGCGGCGCAGGGTCGACACCCCGGCGATGCAGATCGCCAGCCAGCCATAGCTTTCCGCCATCGCCGCCAGCACATCGCTCAGGTAGTGCGCGCCCAGGTAGATGCGGCTGAAGCCGACCAGCGCCGCCATCGCGAACGCCGCCAGCGCGATGACGATGCGCCGGCGCCATTGCCGGTGGTCAAGCTGGCACACCAGGTAGGCGCCCAGCAGGCCGTACAGCGCCGTGGCGGTGGCGGTATGGCCGCTGGGAAAACTGTAGGTGCTCAGCGCAGCGAGCAGGGGCTCGTCGAAACTGGGCCGCGCGCGGCCGAAAACAGACTTTAACAAAACGTTCAGAAACATGACGCCCGGCATGGTGATGACCAGGGTAAACAGCCAGTACGTGGCCCGCTGGCGGTGCAGATACCAGCCCAGCACGCAGGCCATGGTGATGGCGCCAAGCACGCCATGCATATGGGTAATTACCAGCAGGCACCAGGTGAGCCACGCAATGGCGTGCTGGTTGAACCAGTGCGCCACCTGCTGGTCGATCACGGTGATCCGTTCCATGCCCATCACGGCGTCGGCGATTCCATGAAACACCACGATGGCGATCAGCATCAGCGCCACGCCCACCGTCATGTGCAGGCCCAGCTCGCCCTCGGGCGACAGCCGCGCCTCGACAAAGCGGCGCAGCCGGCCGCCCCAGATGGTGGTCATGCGCGTGTCATTGTTGTGCGGCAAACTACATTCTCCTTGTCTGTTACAGCATGATCAAAAAAACCACGGTCAGAAAAATATACTGTTTATCCATACAGTAGCTGTGTTTTCATACAGTAGTTGTGCTATTCTGATGACTCGTTCAACACATCTCCCTCAAAGGAATTGTCATGGCAACATTGAATAGCGGTTTTGGCTCACGGTTCGGCCTGGAATACGCCCCCAGCTCCTTCCTGGTCCGCATGGGCAAGCGCGAAATCCTCGTTTGCCGCGACTTTCGCAAGCGTTTTTATACCGTCAATCCTTTGATCGAATGCGGCACGGGCATCGAACCGGGCTATGTTGAAGTGCTGCTGATGCGCCGCTGGTTGTTAATTCTCTCCAAGGCGCATTAAGAGACTGGCGACAGTCTCCACCCGGCCCAGCCCGCCACACACCGGTACTGGCCAGCGCCATGGCGCCGGCCACCCCCTCATTACCGTGTGCGTGGCGGCGCGGCCGGGCCGGCAGGTGTGTCAATGCTATCCGCAGTGTCCGGCACTGCGGTATCGCCGGCCACATAGGCTTCATGCCACAAGGTAACGAACAGCACCATCACGACCGGGCCGATAAACAGGCCCACCAGGCCCAGCGTTTCCACGCCGCCCAGGATACCGAACAGCACGGCAAGAAACGGCAAGCGGGTGGCGTTGCCGATCATGCCGGGCCGTACAAAATGGTCGGCCACGAACAGCACCATGGTGCCCCAAACCGCCACACCGATGGCGCCCGGTACGCTGCCCTGCATGACCAGCAAGGCCGCCGCGCTGGCGTAGGCCAGCGGCGCGCCGAAGGGAATGATGGCCAGCACGCCGGTGGCAAACGCCCACAGGGCCGGCGACGGCAGGCCGGCCAGTGCATAGGCGATGCCGATCAGCACGCCTTCGGCCAGGCCGACCAGCACCAGGCCATTGACGGTGGCGCGGATAGCGGTCGGCACTTTCTGCGAATAGCGTACCCAGCGTTCGGGCCGCAGATAATGGCTGCCGATGCGGGTGATCTGGCGCGTCAGCGCTTCGCCGTCCTTGTAGAAGAAAAACAGGCATAAAAAAGCCAGGCCGAAGTCGACCAGCCGGTGCAGCATGTCGGCGCCGAGGATTTTGACCATGTCGCGCGCCGAATGAAAGCCGCCCACGGCACTGCCGGCCATGACATGGGCCAGGCCATGGGGCTGGTTCAAGGTTACTTGCCACCAGTCATTGATGGCGTTGCCGGCCAGCGGAATACTGGCCACCCAGCCGGGCACGGGCAAGCCGTCGGCATTGGCGCGCATGAGAAAATCGGCCAGCACCGGCACTTCGCGCGCCGCCTGCGCCACGCCCAGCATGACCGGGACAATGAAGATGCAGGCCGAAGCGAGGGTCAGCAAGGCCGCCGCCAGGATAGGGCGCTGCCCCAGCGCGGCGCGCAGGCGTGCATACAGCGGCCAGGTCGCCACGCATAAAATGCCGGCCCACACCAGCGGCAGGAAAAAGCGCTGCATCACGAACGCCGCCAGCGCAATGAGCGCCAGGGAAAATCCTGCGCCGACCAGGTCGCGCCGGGTCTCGCGGCCCATATCGCGTCCCTTATCGCGTCCCTTATCGCGCCCGATATCGCGCCGGGTATCACTCATACTGCTCCATTCCGCCCGGCGCCGCATGCGCGCGCGGCCGGGATTATCTACGCGCCGATTGCGCAGCCGTAGCGTAACACGGAGCTTGCCGTTACGACACCGGCTACACCAGCCCCAGGTCGACCGGTTTCACGCCTGCAAACACCCGGCCCAGCTGCGCCGTATTGAGGCCGAACGTGCGCTGCAGCAGGCCACCGAGCACGGCGCGGTATTCGTTGAGCACCGGCATGTCGCGGTTCTGGAACAGATTGGCCTGCGTGATCGCCACTTGCTGGCCCACCACCTGCTTGCCGCGGATCGCGCCGCCCAGCACCCAGAACACGCTGCCGTGACCGTGGTCGGTGCCGCGGTTGCCGTTTTCGCGGAAAGTGCGGCCAAATTCGCTGACCACCACCACCACGGTATTGCGCCAGGCATCGCCCATTTCCTGGGCATAGGTGGCGAGACCGCGCCCCAGTTCCTCGAAGCGCCCGGCCAGGTAGCCGCTCGACGCACCCTGCCCCACATGGGTATCCCAGCCGCCCACATCGACAAAGCCGAGGTTGTACTTGTCCTTCATCAATAGCGCAATGCGTTGCGCTTCCAGCGCGAAGCCCTTGGGGCTGATGGCGTTGCGGTTGGCCTCGTTCATTTCGGCGACCAAGCCCTTGGCCACGTCGTCGCGCACCACGAAGCCTTCGCTGACCGGCGCCTGCAAGGCGGTGCCCTTGTACATGGCGGCAATAATCTGGCTCTGGCGCGCGTCGATGCCGGACTTGCCCACCGAGCGCAGCGCCATGTTCGGCACTTGCAGGCCGCCCTGAAAAATCAAGGGCAACTGGTCCGTAAAGGCAATGGCGCCCTTCGCGTTCAGGGCCTGTGCCAGACGGTTCAAAAAGCCCGAACGGAAGTCGCGTCGTCCCGCCAGGTCCTGGCCCAGCTCGATGCTGTCCTGCGTCTCGAAATGGCTGCGCGACAAATCGGTGGTGCCGGCAAACGGAATAAAGGCCGCGTCGCCGCCCGTGTACAGCGGGTAGATGGTGTCGCGCAGGGCCGGATGCAGGGCCCAGTCGCCGTTCAGGGCCAGTGCGCCGTTGTCTGCGCCCGGCTTCGGGATGGCGATATTGGGCCGCGACGCATAGTAAAAATCGCTGCCGATCGGCACCAGCAGGTTGTTGGCGTCATAGCCGCCACGCAGGAACACAAACAGCAGCTTGGCGTCCGTGGCGGGCGCCGCCATCAGGCTGCCGGCGGCGCCGAACAAGGGAGCGGCGGCCAGCGCTTTCAACAGGTCACGACGATTCATGGTGTTTCTCCCGGTTAGCGGTGCATCATTTCTGGCGAAGACAAAAGGAATGTGTTCCATTCCTGCGGCGTGCCGGCCTGCTGCAAGGCCTGGCGCGTCGCGGTACTCAACGTCGGCTCGATGCTCTGAAAATACACGGCGCTGGACAGTTGCGGAAAGGCCGGTTTTTCCAGAGGTTGCGGGCCGTCGGTCTTGAACAGGCCGGCGCTGCCCGAGGCGATGGTGCGGGCAATGTCAAAGCGCGTCGTCATTTGCCCCGGGCTGGCCCAGGCGGTGTCCTGCAGCGGATAACCGTCGGGGGTCTGGCGGCCATACAGCGGCTCGCCCATGCGCGACAGCCAGCCCAGCATGGGACCGGCGTTCAGGATCGGCTTGTCGTCATAGGAAAGGCGCACGGCCGAGACCACATAGTGCATGGGGTCCTTGAACTTGCGGCCCAGCGACTGCTTGAAAGCGTCACTGGCAAACAGGGTCTGCAGCACGGCGGCGATATCGCCATCGGTTTTCTGGAACGTCTGCGCCATGCTGGCCACCAGCGCCGGCGGCGGCGTGTCGCCGACAAAGTACTGCGCCAGCTTGCCACTGATAAAGCGCGCCGTGGCCGGATTGCGGCACAGACGGTCCAGCGCTTCGTCCAGCTCGGCCAGGCCCCGGCCCTTGACCGGCTGCCCCAGGAATTGCTTGTCGCCATAATCGTGGCGGTTCGGATTGAACTCGAACAGGCCACGGCGCACATACTGGGCTTGCAGCGCCGGTTTGACTTTCGGCATCTCGGCGCCCAGGTTCACTCCCACGCCGGTCAGGATACGCGCCAGTTCCTGCACGTCCTTCTGGCTGTAGCCGCCATTGACGCCCAGCGTATGCAGTTCCATCAGTTCGCGCGCATAGTTTTCATTGATACGGTTGGCCGCGTTCGCTTCATTGTCGAGGTAGCGCAGCATGGCCGGATGGTGCACGGTGGCGGCCAGCAGATCGCGGAACTTGCCCAGCGCATGCGGTGAGATGGCGTTCATTTCATAGTCGCCCACCATGGCGCGCAAATTATGCTTGCCCTGGTGCACGCTGAAATGATTGAGCCAGAACCAGCTCATCTGCTGTTGCAACTGGTTCGGTGAATACACGTCCAGCAGCAGCGAGCGGGTGGCCGCCTCGCGCGCCAGGCGATTGAGTTCCTGCTGGTAATCTTTTTGCGCCTGCTGCCTGGCTGCATCATCCATCACGGCACTGGCATCCTTGCGGCGCTGTTCAGTGCTCATTACCACTTGATCCATCGGCGTCTGGCTGATGGTCATGGCGTCGAGCTGCGCCTGTATCGCCGGCGGCAAGACCGCCTTGCCGGGATGCAGCTGCGCCTGCAGGTAGCGGTCCCAGCCCTGTTGCTGCAACTGGCGCACGCTGCCGGCACTGATGCCCCAGCTGATGCGCTGCTGCATGGCCAGCGCCTGCGCCGGACTCGTCGGCTGGGCGGACTGCGCGGAAGGCACAGGCTCGGTGGTGCTGGCGCATCCGCCCAATACCGCACCGGCAAGCAAAATTATCATGAGCTTCTGTCGCATGGTCACTCCTCAAGCGGCTTGATCAGGAACGCAAGCTTACCCCGCTTACGCCGCCACATCATTGCCAATTGCAACGAGTTGTATGCGAGTTGCCTGAATAATGATCAAGCTAGCAAGTTGCATTGCTCTCTGAGAAAGTCGCGCAACTGCAGCACCACGGGCGTCACCTGGGCACGGTGCATGCATACCAGATGCAGTGGCGCGGCCTCGCCGGCCATCTGGGGCAGCAATCTCTGCAAACGCCCGGCCGCCAGGTCGGCTGATACATCAAGCCGCGATTTATAGGCGATACCCAGGCCCGCCACGGCCCAGCGGCGCACCAGGTCGGCATCGTCGGCGCTGCGGTTGCCGCTCACTTGCACGCTGACCTGTTCGCGCTGCGGCAGGCGGTAAAAGGTCCAGCGGTCGTGCAGGCCGTCTTCGAGCGCAAAGCGCAAACAGTTGTGCCGTTGCAAGTCGTCCAGCGACAGCACGGGGCCGTGTTCCCGCAGATAAGCGGACGAGGCCACCAGCACGCGGTCGTTGGCCGCTGCGACCGGCAGGGCGATCAGCGAGGAGTCATCCTGCTCGCCGTAGCGGATGGCCACATCAACCTGCTGGCGCACCATGTCGGCCAGGCGGTCGCTCACGCTCAGCTGATAATGCAGCTTGGGATGGCGGCGCTGGAAGGCATCGAGCCAGCCCAGCAGCAAATTGCGGCCCAGGTCCGACGGCATGGCAATTTTCAAGGTTCCGCCGAAACTGTCCTTGCTCGCCGCCAGCGCATCGCTGCCCGCGCGCAGCAAGCGCAGCGCTTCGCGCGCAGGGTCCAGGTAATGTGTGCCGTCGGCTGTCAGGCTCAGCGAGCGCGTGGTGCGCAAGAACAGGCGCAAACCCAACTCCCCTTCCAGGCGCTTGACGGCGGCGCTGGCCAGGGCTGGCGAAATGCCGAGCTCGCGCGCCGCCGCTGACAGGCTGCCGCAATCGGCCGTGCGCACAAATACCTGCAAATCGTCGAGGCGCAGCAATTTTCAGGATTCCTTTGAAAGTGTTTCAGTATATGCCCGCTTTTTCCCGGGCAGTAAAGCCACCATCATACGGCATCGTTCACCCGACAAGGACCGCCATGAAAGCCATCGCCTACCACCACAGCCTGCCTATCGCCGATGCCGACGCCCTGCTCGACATCGAGCTGCCAACACCGCTTGCCAGCGGGCGCGACCTGCTGGTGGCCGTGCACGCCGTGTCCGTCAACCCGGTCGACACCAAGATCCGCAAGAACCGCCAGCCGAAAGACGGCCAGCCGGAAGTGCTGGGCTGGGATGCGGCCGGCGTGGTCACCGCCATCGGCGCGGACGTCACCCTGTTCCAGGTCGGCGACAAGGTCTGGTATGCGGGCGCCATCAATCGCCCCGGCAGCAACAGCCAATTCCAGCTGGTCGACGAGCGCATCGCCGGCCATATGCCCAACAGCCTCGATTTCGCGCCGGCCGCCGCGCTGCCGCTGACCGCCATCACCGCCTGGGAATTATTGTTCGATCGCCTGCAAATCAGCCGTACTACCGCTGCCAGCGGCAAGTCGCTGCTGGTGATCGGCGCGGCCGGCGGCGTCGGCTCCATCCTGGTGCAACTGGCGCGCCAGCTGACGGGCGTGACGGTGATCGGCACCGCCTCGCGCGCGGAAACGTCAAGCTGGGTCGCGGAACTGGGTGCGCATCACGTGATCGATCACGGCAAGCCCCTGGCAGCCGAAATCACGCGCCTGGGGCTGCCGCCGGTCGATTACGTAATCAGCCTGAACCAGACCGACAGGCATTTCGACCAGATCGTCGAACTGATCGCGCCGCAAGGCAAGTTCGCCCTGATCGACGATCCCGAGCAGATCGACGTGCGCAAACTCAAGAGCAAGAGCGTGTCGCTGCACTGGGAACTGATGTTTACCCGCTCCCTGTTCCAGACCGATGACATGCTCAAACAGCACGCACTGCTGGAAGAGCTGGCGCAACTGGTTGACGCCGGCATCATCAGGACCACGCTGGCCGAGCGCTTCGGCAAGATCGATGCGGCCAATCTGAAACGCGCGCACGCCATGCTGGAGAGCAATACCGCGCGCGGCAAGATCGTGCTGGAAGGGTTTTGATCAGCTGGCGCTTGCCGTAATGTAGATGGCCCGGAAATCATTCACATTGGTCAAGGTGGGGCCGGTCACCACGCTGTCGCCCAGCGCCTGGAAAAAACCGTGGCCGTCGTTGCGATCCAGGCTGTCGCGCGGGCGCCTGCCCTGCGCCCAGGCGCGCCGCAAGGTGTCGGGCGCCAGATACGCACCGGCGATCTCTTCCTGTCCATCGACGCCATCGGTGTCGCCGGCCAGCGCATGCACATTCGCTTCGCCATCGAGGGCAATGCCCAGCGCCAGCAAAAATTCCACATTGCGCCCGCCACGGCCATCGCCGCGCACCGTCACGGTGGTTTCGCCACCGGACAACAGCACGCAGGGCGTGGCGAACGGCTGGCCGCGCCGCGCCGCCTGCTGGGCGATGCCGGCCATCACCTTGCCGACATCGCGCGCCTCGCCTTCCAGGCTGTCGCCGAGAATATACGGCGTCACGCCGGCCGCGCGCGCCACCTCGGCCGCCGCTTCAAGCGCCATTTGCGGCGTGGCGATCAGCTCGATGCTGGCATGGGCCAGGCGCGCATCGCCGGGCTTGACCGATTCGCCGCGTCCGCTCTCCAGGGCTTCGCGGATGCTCGCCGGCAGATTGATGCCGTAGCGGCGCACGATATCGAGTGCGTCCTCGCAGGTGGTGGCGTCGGCCACCGTGGGACCGGAGGCGATATCGCCGGGCTTGTCGCCCGGCACGTCGGAAATGGCCAGCGTCAGCAGCCGGGCCGGATGGCAGGCGGCGGCCAGGCGGCCGCCCTTGATGGCCGACAGATGGCGCCGCACGCAATTGATCTCGCCGATGGTCGCGCCCGAGGCCAGCAAGGCGCGGTTCAGGTCCTGTTTTTCCGCCAGCGTGATGCCTGCCAGGGGCAAGGCCAGCAGCGCCGAACCGCCACCGGAAATCAGGCACAGCACCGTGTCGTCGGCATTCAAAGTGCCGACCAGCGCCAGCATGCGCTGCGCGGCGTCCATGCCGGCCGCGTCCGGCACCGGATGCGCGGCTTCGGCGATCTCGATGCGCGCGCATGGCACGCCATAGCCGTAGCGCGTGACCACCAGGCCGGACAATTCCCCTGGCCAGTGCTGTTCCACCGCTTGCGCCATGGCGGCCGAGGCCTTGCCGGCGCCGATCACGATCAGGCGGCCCTTGGGCGCGGCCGGCAGATGGGGCGGCACGCAGTGGGCCGGCTGGGCCGCGGCGATCGCCGCCGTGAACATGGCGTGCAGCAAGTCACGCGGGCGCTGGTCTGGCTTCATGTCGGGCTCCTCGATAGCGTGATGAGACCAGCCAGTTTACACCGTGCCATGTTCACGGAAATTGGTTTCCGACGACCACGCCGTACCGGCACGCGCCAGCAATACCGCTTCGCCATCGGCCAGCCAGTCGTCGGCGTCGGCGATCTTCCACATGGTTTGCAGCAGCTTGCGGCGCAGGTCTGGATCATCGATTTCTTCGAGCAGGCTGTCGATCACGGTATTGCTCAGTTGTACCGAACCGTGCACGGTAGAAGTCAGCAGGTCGTCGCACAGATCTTGCAGCAGGCGCCGGAACGCCACCAGTTCCAGGTCGATATGGTCGAGGATCTTGCTGCGGTCCAGCGCCTGCAGCTCGGAGGTGGCCAGGTTGCCGTCGACCACCATCATGACTGCCAGCAGCCGGCCGGCTGCCTGGGGACTGTTTTTTGGGTAGCTACGCATTTTGATTCCATTCATAAATTATTAAGGGAGCGCGCCCGCCACTGCGGACGCGCTGGATGACGTTATTACTTATCTTCTTTCTTGGCGATCAACACGCTGGCCAGGCAACTCGACGCGATCAGCACGGCCACCACCATCAGCGACGCTTCGACCGGCACGTGGTACCACGGCATGATCAGCATTTTTGCGCCGATAAACACCAGCACCATCGCCAGGCCAAACTTGAGCAGGTGAAAACGGTCAGCCACGTCCACCAGCAGGAAGTATAAGGCCCGCAGTCCCAGGATCGCAAACAGGTTCGAGGTAAACACGATGAACGGGTCGGTCGTGATGGCGAAGATCGCCGGGATCGAATCGACCGCGAAAATCAGGTCGGTCACCTCGATCAGGATCAGCACCAGGAACAGCGGCGTGACATAGCGCAAGCCATCCTTAACCACCATAAACTTCTCGCCATGGTCGCCGTCGGCCACCCGCAAGTGACGGCGGGCAAAACGCAGCACCGGATTGTTCGCCACGTCCGGCTCGGAATCGGCCGCCACCAGCATGCGCACACCGGTAATCAACAGGAAGGCACCGAACAGGTACAGCACCCAGCTAAATTCGCTGACCACCCATGCGCCCGCCAAAATCATGACCGCACGCATCACGATCGCGCCCAGTACGCCATAGATCAGCACGCGGCGCTGGTACTGGATCGGCACCTGGAAGGCGGAAAAGATCAGCAGGAACACGAACACGTTATCGACCGACAAGGCCTTTTCAATCAGGTAGCCGGAAAAGAACTCCAGCGCCTTCTGGTTGGCGACCTCGGCGCCGACAGTACCGTTCAGGTACCACCACAAGCCACCGTTGAAGATCATCGCCATGCTGACCCAGACCAGCGACCAGATCGCCGCTTCCTTGACGCTCACCTTGTGTGCCTTGTTGCCGCCGAAGACAAACAGATCGAGCGCCAGCATCAGCAGCACGAAGGCGATAAAACCGGCCCACATGGGCAGAGACGCAATGCTTTCCAAACCGTTCATCGCCAGCCTCCCTGCTCAAATTGATCAATACTGAACCACATGATGTTTCTCCTCTGATAAATACATGTAACGCATGAGCATCCATGCATGAGCAGCCATCATAGGACGAATCAGAACATCGAACAAATCGAATATAATTGAATGATACATCGAAAAAACCGATCTATAGAGAGTCGGCACGCCAACCATGTCCATATTGAACTTCAAACACTTGCGGTATTTCTGGATGGTCGCCAAAACCGGCAGCATCGCCCGCGCGGCAGAGCAGCTGCACCTGACGCCGCAATCGATCTCGGGCCAGCTCAGCGAGTTTGCCGACACGCTGGGCGTGGCGCTGTTCCGCCGCGCAGGGCGCAAGCTGGAACTGACCGACACGGGCCGGCGCATCCTCTCCCACGCCGAAGAGATTTTCAGCGCCGGCGACGAGTTGCTGGAAATCGTGCGCGACCAATCGCGCACCACGACCACCACCTTCCGCGTCGGCTGCGCCGATTCCGTCTCGAAACTGATCGCCTGCCGCCTGGTGGAACCGGCGCTGGGCCTGACCGAACCGCTGCGCCTCATCTGCCGCGAAGGCCGGCTGGCCAGCCTGCTGGCCGAGCTGGCCGTGCACCGGCTGGACCTGATCATCGCCGACCGCCCCATGCCAGCCCACCTGAGTGTGCGCGGCTTTAACCATCTGCTCGGTGAAAGCGGCATGACCGTGTTCGGCAGCAGGGCGCTGGCCGCGACCCTCAGCGGCGACTTCCCGCACTGCCTGCACCGCGCGCCGCTGCTGCTGCCGGGCGAAGACTTCGCCATCCATGCGCGCCTGCAGCAGTGGCTCAGCGAAAACAATCTGCACCCGCGCATCGTCGGCGAATTTGACGACAGCGCCATGATGAAGGCCTTCGGCCAGTCCGGCGCCGGCCTGTTCTTCGCCCCCACCGTGATTGCGCACCAGGTTTGCCAGCAATACGCGGTGGTGCCGCTGGGCAGGGTCGACAGCCTGGTCGAGCAGGTATATGCGATCACCACCGAGCGCCGCCTGAGCCACCCGGCCACCGTAGCCATCAGCCAGAGCGCGCGGCGCGAGCTGTTTGTGTAATATTGTTTCCTGTGCGTCACAAAATAAGCCAGCGAAATACATTCGCGCAAATATATCGGTACAATTACAACTCTCCCGACGCCACGCGCCACCCCTCCCCGGATTTGCCACCATGAAGCACTTGCACGATATTCCTTCTGCCTTCAAGCATGAATTTGCCGACCCACGCCTGTGGTGGTCGCGCTTTGTCGTGGTCGGCATGGCGGCCATGGCCGGCCTGGTGGTGGTCGGCTTTACCTGGCTGGCCGAAGAAGCGCTCGATGTCTTTCACTTTTTCAATGCCAAAGCCTGGTGGTTCACCCTGCTGTGGACGCCCCTGTGCGCCGCCGTGCTGGTGTGGCTGACGCGCCGCTACGCCATCGGCGCGGCCGGCTCCGGCATTCCGCAAGTGATGGCGGCGCTGTACCCGTCGGTGGGCGCCGAACAGCGCTCGCTGTATGTGTCGTTGAAACTGTCGGCCGCCAAGATCGCGCTGACGGCGGGCGGCCTGCTGGGTGGCTTGTCGCTGGGCCGCGAAGGCCCGTCGGTGCAGATCGCCGCCGGCGTGATGCTGGCGGCGCGGCGCTGGCTGCCGCGCCAGTCGGCGGTGTCGCCCCATTCCCTGCTGGTGGCCGGCGGCGCGGCCGGCATCGCCGCCGCCTTCAATACGCCGCTGGCCGGCGTGATGTTCGCCATCGAAGAATTGTCGCGTTCGCCAGAACAGCGCAACAGCGGCCTGATCGTCGCAGGCATCGTGCTGGCCGGCATGATGGCCGTCTCCATCCACGGCAATGCCACCCACTTCGGCGTGATCCACCCGGGGCCGATCGGCCTGGCGCTGGCCCTGCCCGGCTTGCTGGTGACCCTGGTGGCGGGCGTGGCCGGCGGCCTGTTCGCCCGCCTGCTGCTGGCCTCCGCGCGCGGCAATCCATTGGGCAAATTGTCGGCCTGGCGCAAGGGCCGGCCAGTGCTGTTTGCCGCCGTCTGCGGCCTGGCGGTGGCGGTGATCGGCGTGGCCAGCCATGGCGCCACGTTCGGCAGCGGCACCGTGGCCACCCGCGCCATGCTCGACGGTGCGGCCGAGGTGCCCCCCGCCTTTGTCGCCTTCAAATATGTGGCGACCTGGCTGACGGTCTGGTCGGGCGTGCCGGCCGGCATTTTTGCCCCATCGCTGGCGATCGGCGCCGGCATCGGCCACGATATCGCGCTGCTGCTGCACTATCCGCACGCGCCGGCCCTGATCGCGCTGGGCATGGTGGGATTCCTGGCGGCAGCCACCCAGGCGCCGTTGACGGCGTTCATTATTGTGATGGAAATGGTCGACGGCCACGGCATGGTGCTCAGCCTGATGGCCTGCGCGGTGGTGGCCAGCACCGTCTCGCGCGTGCTGAGCGAACCGCTGTATGGCGCGCTGGCGCAGCTGCAATTGCAGCGCCTGCCGAAGACAGCCGTGCCCGCGCCAGACGCGCCAGCTACATCGTGAACGCCAGCGGCTGCAGTCCCGCCTGGCGGTCGTCGGGTGCCACCACGGCCAGCAAGGCCGCCAGTCCAGCGTTCAGTTGCGCCAGGCTGGCGGCGTCGAGCCGGCCCAGCGCGCTGGGCAGCAAGCCGCGCGCCGGCTGAGGTGCGGCGCCGATCACGGCCTGGCCGCTATCGGTCAGGTGCAAGGTCACCACCCTTTGATCAGGCTGGTCGCGCGCCTTGCGCAGATGCGATTTTCTTACCAGCGCATCGACCAGGTTGCTGGCCGTGGTCTGATGGATCGACATCCTGGAAGCCAGTTCGCCGATGCGCAGGCCCGACTGGTCGAACACTTCCTGCATCACCCACAACTGCGCGCCCGACACGCCGCACTGCTTTTCGATCCGCATCGAATGGCGCTGCGCGGCGCGCATTACCACGCGCAGGTTTTGCAGCGCCAGGCTGCGCGCCTGCTTTTCATCAGGCTCCATGAGCGCCTCCTGTTACGCCGGCCGATGCCGAGGCTGCCGGCTCGCGCGACAGCTGGCTCGCATGCAGGCGCGCATAGGCGCCGCCGCGCGCCAGCAGGGACGCATGGCTGCCGGACTCGACCAGTTGCCCGCCCTGCATCACGACAATGCGGTCGGCGCTTTCGATGGTCGACAGGCGGTGGGCGATCACGATGGTGGTGCGGTTGCGCATCAGCACTTCGAGCGCCGCCTGCACTTGCCGTTCCGACTCGGTATCGAGCGCGCTGGTCGCTTCGTCGAGCAGCAAAATCGGCGCGTCCTTGTACAGCGCCCGGGCAATCGCCAGACGCTGGCGCTGGCCGCCGGAAAAGCGCGAACCGTTCTGGCCGGCTTGTGTTGCATAACCGTGCGCCATCTGCATGATGAAGTCGTGCGCATGGGCGGCGCGCGCGGCCGCTTCGATGCGCGCCTGGTCCGGCGCCGGATCGCCATAGGCGATATTGGCCGCTACCGTGTCGTTGAACAGGATCACGTCCTGGCTGACCAGGGCGAACTGGCGCCGCAGGGCCAGCAACGGATAGTCGCGCACATCGACGCCATCGAGCAGGATCTGGCCGCCGCTCACGTCGTAGAAGCGCGGTAGCAGGCCCAGCAATGTCGTCTTGCCACCGCCCGAGCCGCCCACCAGCGCCACCGTTTCACCGGCCTGTATCTCGAGCGAAACATTGCTGAGTGCGGTCGGCGCGTCGGGGTCGTCGGTGTTATAGCGAAAGTTGACGTTCTGCAGCGACAGATTGCCCTGCACCGCGACCGGCGCGACCTGGCCCGGATCGGGTTCCAGCGGCGTGTCGATCAGGTCGAACACGGACTCGGCGGCGGCCAGGCCTCGCTGCAGTGGTTCATTGATCTTGGTCAGGCTCTTGATCGGCGACTGCATCGCCATCAGTGCGCCCATGAAGGCGACAAAGGCGCCCGGCGTAATGGCGCCGCTTTGCGCGCGCAGCAGGGCGAAATAGATCACCGACGACAAGGTAATGCCGACCAGCATCATGATAATGCCGGAATTCATGGCCGAAGTGGCCGCATGCTTGACGGCCAGCTGGCGGTTGCGCTTGACCACGTCGACAAAGCGCGCCTGCTCGTAATCCTGCCCGCCAAAAATTTTCACCACGCGCTGGCCACCGATGCTCTCGTCGAGCACCGAGGTCAGCTCGCCCACCGCCTGCTGCGAACTCTTGCTCAGGTGGCGCATGCGGCGCCCGGCCAGGGTTACGACGATGGCGACGATGGGCATGGTGGCCATGCAGAACAGCGCCAGCTTGACGTCTATGCTGAACAGCAATACCAGATAGCCGACGGTGGCCACCGAATCGCGCACCGCCACGTTGAGCACGTTCAGGCCCGCCTGCGACACCTGGCTGGCGTCGAAGGCCACGCGCGACTGCGTCAGGCTGGTGGTGGTGGTGTCAAAAAAACGGCTGGGCAGGCGCATGATGGTAGCGAACATTTGTTCGCGCAAATCGGCCTGCACCCGGCTCGACAGCCAGACGGAGCCGTAGTCGCCGGCAAAGCTCGACACCATGCGCATCACCGACAGGCCGAGGATGGTGGCCGGGATTACCCACAGTTCGACCTGGCCCGCCTGCGCCGGCAGGAAGCGGTCGACCCAGCCCTGCAGCAGCCCCATGATGCCGGTGGTGGCCGGCGCCAGATGCTCGCTGGCGCCGGCGCGCATGGCGTCGACCACGTTTTGCAGCTGGCGTATCAGCAGCACATCGGTAGCCGAAGCGACACCCACGGCCAGCATGGTAACGAGGAGGCTGCCGCCATAACGCCAGAATTGGCTGACCAGACGGAAAAACAAGTGGTGGCTTTGCTGCATGCGCATGGAGAATCGAAAGGGAAAGCGTGATTCTAACGCGTGCGGGGGCTTCCTACGAGAAAGTAGGCGTACTGCGGGACAGGCAACAGGCACAGGCCATGGACAGCCGGTGCCTGGACAAGACAGCTTGCGCCGGTGCTGTTATGACAAACCTACAAACCGCCGACGCCGGCTGCGGTAGCAACGACCAGGGCGGTCAACGCCAGCACGGTGAGGATTTTCTTGGTGGGGGTGCTCATGGTGTACTCCTTGGGGGGATATGATTAAACATCAAAAGCGGCGCTCGTACGCCGTCTGCCTGGTTTTTATTCATTGTACATTTCGACTCGCGGATTGCACGCACCGTTACGTTTCGTTGTAATTACACACAAGTGGCCCGCCGTCAAGCATAATCGCAGCATGTTCAAACTGACTTTTCTCGGCACCTCGTCCGGCGTGCCCACCCGCTACCGCAACGTCACTGCGCTGGCCGTGCAAACCGCCCTGGGGCGCGACTGGTGGATGGTCGACTGCGGCGAAGCCACCCAGCACCGCCTGCAGCGCATCGCTTTGTCCGTGCACGACCTGGCCGGCATCTGCATCACCCATGTACATGGCGACCACAGCTATGGCTTGCCGGGCCTGCTGGCCAGCGCCTCGATGACGGGGCGCAAGCGGCCCCTGACCATCATCGCGCCGCCGGCCATCCGCGCCTGGCTCGACGCCACCTTGCTGCATACGGAACTGTTTCTGACTTACCCGCTGATCCATGTCGACGTCAATAGCGCGCAGGTCGTGCACAGCGAGGCGGGCTTGACGATTACTCGGCACCCGCTGTCGCACCGCGCCGCCAGCGTGGGTTTTCGCTTCGCGCTGGAAACGCATAAGTCAACACTGGACAAGGCGGCCCTGCTGGCGCACGGCGTGCCGTCCGGCCCCGTGTGGGGACAGTTGCAGGCGGGGCACGATGTGGTGCTGGACGACGGCCGCCAGCTGCGCAGCGCCGACTTTCGCCTCACGAAGACAAACCAGGCCGCCATCGTGGTCGGCGGCGACAACGACACGCCAGGCCTGCTCGAGCAGGCCTGCCAGGGTGCGCAACTGCTGGTGCATGAGGCGACCTACACGGAAGCGATGCTGATCAAGGCCGGGCCGGGGCCGACCCACAGTTCGGTGCAAAGAGTGGCGCAGTTTGCCGAGCGCTGCGGCATGCCGAATTTGATTCTGACGCACTTCAGCGCACGCTACCACCACCGCGACGGCATGGCCGAGCTGGAGGCGGAAGCGCGCCGGCACTATGCGGGCAGCTTGTACCTGGCGAACGATTTCGACAGTTATGCACTTGATGCCGCAGGCGTGCTGAGCCAGGTGGATGGCCGCAAACCCGACTGATCAGTACGGATCGCTGCCGTACAGGCCGGCATATTCAGACGCAGGCGCAAGGCTTGAGTGTTCTGTTGAAGCCGGGTAAAGTTGCACGCATTACATGCAAGAGACCTTATGACGACATCCTTCCCCACTCTGACCTTTCAAGCGGCCCTGGCGCAAGACGCGGCCGCCTTTATCACCCTGCGCGGCCAGACCCGGCAAAACGCGGTGTCAGCGGAGCGCCTGGCCGAGTTCGGCATCACAGCCGAGTCCTGGGCCGAAATGATGCGATCAGGCAATCTGCCTGGTTACACCTGCCACACTGATGGGGTGCTGGCCGGCTATTGTTTCGGCGACCGCGAAACGGGTGAAATCATTGTGCTGGCCTTGCTGCCGGCAGTGGAAAACAGGGGCGCCGGCAAGACCTTGCTGAACCTGGTGATGCAGGACCTGCGCGCGCACGGACATGAGCGCTTGTTCCTCGGCTGTTCCAGCGACCCTGCGTCGCGCTCGCACGGTTTTTACCGCCACCTGGGCTGGACAGCGACCGGCGAGACGGACGCCCATGGCGATGAAGTATTGGAGTTTGCCTTCAGCAAGCAGTAGTCAGGCCGCGCATTGCGCGTCCCGGGATTTCCTGAGCTGCCTTTGCCTACGGCATTTTGTTGGCTTTGTCCTGCTGCTCCGGCGCGCTCAACCCCCACTCATTCCAACCCTCGCCGAAAAGTTCAATCGGATGCTGGGTACGCTCAGAGCCATTGCCGCAGGCCATGGCGTCCGGTGAGCAATATTTATCGCAGCCCCAGCAGATGCGTTCGGGGTTTTTGGGGTTGACGGGAAAGGGCTTGGCCATGATAGGGCACCGGGCTGGAGGCGACACCGTTCACTCTAGGCTTGCGACGTGGGCGATGCAATTGAAATTGGAACGTCGACTTGCCCGAGGTCAAGGATGAGTAATTTCATGGACTACGCCAACAAAATAATGCATATCGCGTTAGTGGACTGTAAAGTGGACCCATCCGTCAAGACAGTTTTTGCCTGAATTTAAGCTATGGTCTTGATCCTGCATGCAGCAGATCAGCGCTGCCCTGTCTTGCTTAATTTTACCCACCCGTGAGCATGGGAGTCATCTCGGTCGGCTCCCGGCAGGGCGGGGTTTGGGGCGGAGCCCCATGCTCCCCAGCACTGCTTGCATCGTGCCCTGGTTTTGTCTCAGGTGATTCCAGCGCAGGCACGCTGCCGTATTTATCGAGGATCAAGGCACCACCGCCTTCGCCACTTTTGTACACTACATCCGGCGTCTGATAGTTCAACGCCTGGTGCGGCCGCTCGCCATTGTAAAAGGCGAAGTACCGCGTCAATCCTGCATGCAGGTCGCCCATCGTGGCGTAGCCGTTCAAGTACACGTCCTCGTACTTGACGTTGCGCCACAGGCGCTCCACGAAGATGTTGTCCAATGCACGGCCCCGCCCGTCCATGCTGATGTCAACTCCTGCACGCTTCAGGACCCCTGTGAAGGCCACGCTCGTGAACTGACTGCCCTGGTCGGTGTTGAAGATCTCAGGCTTGCCGTGATCGATCAATGCCTCCTCCAGACAGTCCACGCAAAATGACGCGTCCATGCTGTTGCTGATGCGCCAGGTCAGCACGCGCCGCGAGTACCAGTCGATGATCGCGACCAGGTACGCAAAGCCGCGTGCCAGCCTGATATACGTGATGTCTGTACTCCAGACATGGTTTGGCCGCACGATGGCCACGCCACGCAGTAGATACGGATACACCTTGTGCCCTGGATGTTGAACTGCCGTGCCCGGCCCCGGCGCCATCCCCGCCAGCCCGAGCATGCGCATCAATCGCGGCACATGCTTGCGGTTAACCATCCAACCTTGCCGCGTCAGAATCACCACCATCCGCCGGCTCCCGTAGAACGGATGCCGCGTGAATTCTTCATCGATCAGCGCACACAAGGTCAGCTCATCGTCATCAGGACGCGCCGCCTCCCGTGGCCGGTACACGGTCGCCCTCGAGACACCCGCCAACTCGCATTGTCGCGACAGCGATATCTCGCCGGCGACGATCCATTCCAACCGCACCGCGCCGCTTACAGGCCTGACTTTTTTTTAAGCCAATCTAACTCCATCTTAAGGCGACCAATTTCGCCGTACAGCCGGTCTTCGTCCTCGTGTGCCGCCTCCACTTTCGGTCCCCGCTTACCTTCGAACAGGGTCCCAGCTCGGGCAAGGATCTCCTTCTTCCACTGGCTGACCATCACAGGATGGACACCGTGATGCTGCGCGATCTCGTTCACCGTTTTGATACCACGCACGGCCTCAAGACCGACCTTTCCCTTGAACTCCGCGCTGTGCACTTTCCGCTTCTTTATCTCCGCCATTCGCCGCCATCCTCCTGTGAGGACCATAGCTTAAACTGCTGTCTCAAATCGTGGGTCCACTATACTGAGCATCAGACGGCTCCCACGAGCGCGGCTCTACCTTTTGGTGTTGGATACCAACGTGGTTGGCCGTTACTCATCGTCTGTCCGATCAGTTCGCTTTGTAGCAAGGTAGAGATGGCACTATTTACCCGCTCCTTGGGTACACCACTATCTTTTGAAATACCACTTAGGGACCTCATGGTAAAACGGCTTTCTATCATCGCTTTCAATACATCAAGCTCGTCTTTGGTAGGGGCATATTCCATCATGGATGCTGGCATCATCAGATGACCAGTCTCGATCTGTTTTTCGTCTTCTTCGATAAGCGGATCGACGACTGCCTTCGCTTCAGCCGCTCGGGCTGCTGCATTCACTGCTTCTACTTTTGCTTCTTCGGCCAATTCTTTCGCATCACTTGATTTTTCGTTGGCCGATTTCACGGCCTGAAGCAAGCGATTCGACATTGATCCTATAAAAGCCCTGGAAGAGACAGATGCTGCAAGGCAAAAACCTGCCAAAACAAAAATCTTGGAGTAGTCAGGCAAAGAATCTGTCGTGCCGCATATTTTATCGATCAGATCTCCGGAAATCATATTCAAGAACAACGGAACCATGAAGGCGGCAGCGACACCTATGGTTGCGTGCTTCCACCATGGCATGGGTCTTTCTTCTGCCGGCTCGGAAAGAAAATAATTTACGATGCCACCAAGCATTCCGGCGACAAACATGACGATGCCAATGCCCCAAAGCAGACAGACCATATTGCCCCCGATAACATTGAAGCCGCGCCACATGCAAACCGAGAATAATGATTAGACACCGACTCAGCAGGAAGTTCCCTGGGACTGCGCTGCTGCCGCCAGCCATTTTCCGGCCGTCGCCACGATGGCGTCGTTGAGCGTCCTGGTCAGCGCCGTCTGGATATTCCAGCGGTGCCAGTACAGGGCCACGTCCACTTGCGTGCCCGGCGCCAGATCGATCAGCCTGCCGTCAGCGAGTTCTTCGCGCACCTGGATCTCGGGCGCCATGCCGTAGCCGAACCCCGCCTGGATAAACGCCACAAAGCCTTCGGCGCTGGGAAAGTAGCTGTGTGGCACCTTGTGATCCAGGCCCATCTGCGCCAGATAGCGCGCATGCAGGCTGTCGCTGCGGTTGTAGATCACGGCCGGCGCGATAGCGACGGACTGCGGGTTCAAGCCATCGGGAAACCAGCGCCGCGCAAAGGCCGGCGTGGCCACACAGCGGTACGACATGGTGCCCAGCGCCACCACCGACGTGCCGGCCACGGCATCGGGCGAACTGGTGATGCAGCCGACCACCCTGCCCTCGCGCAGCTGGCGCAGGGTCTGGTCCTGGTCGTCCAGCACTACTTCGACCCTGCAAGCCGGTTCCGCCAGCACGGACGCCAGCGCGTCGAGCAGCCAGGTGGCGGCGCTGTCGGCATTGGCGGCAATCGCCAGTCGCGGCAGCGCCATCGGCTCGGGCGCTTGCGCCTGCAAGCCCGCTTCCAGCAACAATACTTGCCGGTAATGGGCGATCAGGCGGTGGCCGCGCGCGGTCGCCTGTGGCGGCTGGCTGCGGATCACCAGCAGTTCGCCAGTTGCCTCCTCCAGCGCGCGCAGCCGGTGCGATACGGCCGACTGGGTGATCGACAAGGCGGCCGCGGCACGCTCGAAACTGCCCTGTTCCACCACCGCATCGAGGGCTGCCAGGCCCCGGTAATCGAGCACGCTCATTGTTCCCACCTCATGAATTTTTCGAATGAATGACGAATAATATTCATTATACTAATACGCTGCCATCTTTTATGCTGCCATCTTTTACGTGGGAAACATCAATGTTGAGCAGCAGTTTTTTCAAGGGCATGGCCATGGGCGGCGGACTGATCATCGCCATCGGCGCGCAGAATGCGTTTTTATTGCGGCAGGGTATACAACGCCAGCACGTGCTGCTGTGCGCGGCCGCCTGCATCGCCGGCGATATCTTGCTGATCGGCCTGGGAGCCGGCAGCGTCGGGCGCCTGGTGGCATCCACGCCGTGGCTGCTGGGCGCGATCCGCATCGCCGGCGCGCTGTTTTTGCTCGAATACGGCCGCCGCGCGGCCTGGGCCGCCTGGCGCGGGCAAGGCGGCGCGCTGCAAGCGGCCAGCGGCGCCGTCAGCGAAGCAGGCCCGGCCCTGCGCGCGGCGATCGCGCTCAGCTTGCTCAATCCCCATGCCTGGCTCGACACCGTGGTGTTGCTGGGCGCCATAGGCGCGCAGCAACCGGAACACGGCCGCGCCTGGTTCTCGGCAGGCGCCATGACCGCCTCGGCATTATGGTTCGGCGCACTGGCGGCTGGCGCCCGCCTGCTGGCACCCGTGTTCGCCAATCCGCGCGCCTGGCGCGTGCTCGACGGCCTGGTCGCACTGACCATGTGGGCGATTGCCGCCTCACTTTTCATACACTAAGGAAAAAAATGAACGTCCCGACAGAGATACACAGCATTACTTTGGAACAGGCCGGCGGCGAGTATGCGGTCAGCCGCCTCGACGCCAATGCGGCGATTCCGGCCTGGGCCGATGGCGACGGCTTTGTCAGCATCAGCCGCTCGCCACATGAGTTGTCGATCGTGTGCATGGCCGCGCGCGTGCCAGCTGGCACGGTATCGGAAAAGGAGTGGACTTGCTGGCGCTTCGTGGGGCCATTTGCCTTTGGCGCCACCGGCATCGTGTTGTCGGTGGTGCGGCCACTGTCGCAAGGCGGCCTGGGCGTGTTTGTCGTTTCCACCTACGATGGCGACCATCTGCTGCTCAAGACCTGCGACCTGCCAGCGGCCGTGGGTTTGCTGAAGGAGGCGGGACACGTCCTGATCAGCTGAGATCAGCTGATCAGCTGTTCTTGCGGAAGGCGAATTGCTGGGAAATCACGGCTTGCGTAACGAAATCGGCGTCGTCCGGAATCGATTCACGGAAGAACGGCCGCTGGAGAAACGGGATAAAATCGAATTTCTTCGAGCGCAAAAAACCGCGGTTCTTTTGCACTTCGCTATAGCGCTCGCCCTTGAACTGGCGGTGGACCGCCGTAAATGGCAGCAGGTTTTCCGCCAGGTCACCGTCATTCAAATCGGGCTGGCACGCCTTGAATTGTTCGAAGAGCTCGAACTGATCGCCGCAAATGACCTGGATCGCCGTTTCGGGAAACCGATAACGCTGGCACCACAGCACATGCCAGCCGGACTCGATGCCGTTGATGAAATCGGCCAGGTGCTGGCTCAAGATATACGCGTCCGATTCGATATGAACGATCTTGTCGACGCCCAGTTCCCTGGCCAGGGTCACGCCATGCAAAAAACTGCGCCACCAGCCAGGATAGGCCGACACGCTTTGCCGCCCCAGGTTATCAGCAAAGCGCACGATCACCTTGTCGTCATTGAACAGCGACAGCGACGCCGTCGAGGGAACCGTCTTGATGATGTCGGGCGTCGGCAACCATGGCGAGCCGTCGTCGATCATGATCTTCCTGACCGCCTCGATCGGCCCATCCTGGTAATAATTGAGCCAGCGCTGATAGCGCTGCTGCCACTGCTGCTCGTTCCTGATATAACTGGTGCAAAATAAAATCGATTTCATGGGCCGTGCCGGTGAGGTTACTCGCGCGGTGGCTGCGCGACAGCCATGCGGATGGGCGAAGCAGAGCCAATTGAAATTTCTGGCATGACGCTGCGTCCACGGCAATTGCCAAGCGGCGATCTTAACATATGGCAGCGCCAGCTACGCTCTCTGCCGCTCCAGCAATTTGACCGCCATTTGCTCGATATCGCCGCGCATCGCCAATGGCTCCAGCCAGGCTTGCGGAATCGCTTCCACACCATACCAGGCGCCGGCGATCTGGCCGGTGATCGCGGCCGTGGTATCAGCGTCGTCGCCCAGATTGGCGGCGCGCAGCACGGCCGCTTCAAAACTGTCGGTATTGAAAAAGCACCACAGCGATGCTTCCAGCGAATCGACGCAGTAGCCGGTGCCGCGAATGTCCTGTTCCGGCTTGGCGACAAAGCTGCCGCCAGCCAGTTCGCTCAGCTTCGGCTCCGTTGGCCGGAACGTGATGCTGGCCAGCAGGTCTTCTTTCCTGGTTCCCGCCAGCGCGCCGCACAGCAGAGCTGCGAATAACTGGCAGCTTTCAAGCGCTTCCGGTGCGCCGTGCGTGGTACGGGAACTGTCGGCGGCCAGCTGGATCGCTTCTTTGACATCGGGACAGGCGAACAGCACCACGGGCGCCAGGCGCATCAGCGAACCGTTGCCGGCCGTGCGCGGGGACGTGTCGCCACTGTAGGGATTACCCGCGTCGGCGAACCTGTCGAGCGCGGCGCGCACTGTCATGCCGATGGCCTCACCGGTGGCCAGGCCCAGGAGGGTGGCGAGGTAGCGCGATTGCAAAGTGGGCATGTTGAAGTGTCGTATGCTGGCGAAAGCATGAATATAAGGAGACTTCCGGGGGAGGGCATGCACGCTTGTGTTTGGCACCTGTCGCGGCCGGATTCAGGAATGACTCCTGGCCGCCAGGCTGTGGCCTGGCGGGTGCCATGAGGACGCGGTCCGGCATTGGCATGCGCCTCAGCTGCTGGCTACCTGCTGGCTACCGGCTTGCTACCGGCTTGCACCGGCGCGGCCGCAATCGCCGCAGCGCTCTGGCTACTTTATGGCCGGGTTGTGCGCAGGCAGTTCCAGGCCGCTGTTGCGGATCGCGTCGGTGGCGTAGGGGGTGGCCAGGAAAGCGACGAACTGCTGCGCCGCCGGGATGTTTTTGGCCTTCGACGACACGGCGGCGGTGACCAGGCTGGCCTTTTGCAGTTCGTCGGGCAGCGGCCCGACCACGCTCACCCCGGGTTCCAGGCGCAGCTCGCTGAGCTGCTGCAGACCCAGTTCGGCCTCGCCGCTGGCGAGCGCCTCGCCGACGAATTTCCTGCCAAGGATGACCTTGCTTTTGGACGCGACCTGGTCGGCGATGCCCAGCTTCTTGAGCATGACGTTGGCAATATAGCTGCCGCTGGCGCCTTCCGAATAGGCGATCGAGCTGGCCGCGAGCATGGTTTTGCGCACGGCGTCGACGCTGCTGATATCGGGCAGCGGGTGGCCCGTCTTGACGGCCACGCCGATCTTCGAGATGGCCACGTCGCGGCGGTTCAGGGGCACGAAATAGCCGCCGCGTACCAGCTCGTCCATCCCCTTGTCGACCATGATCAGCACGTCAACCTGCTCGCCGCTCTTGATGCGCACCTGGCTGGCCTCCGGCGAATTGCCCGACGACGGGCCCCAGGACATGCTCAGCGTGTGGCCGGTTTCGCGTTCGAATTGCGCGGCGATGTGCGCAAACGAGCCTTTCATGATGCCGGTGGTCAGCACCTTGAGTTCGTCGGCGCGGGCCGCGCTGGCGCTGGCGAAGGCGCACGCGCCGCACACGGCGAGCACGATTTTGTTGAGTTTGCGGGACAGCATGGTTGATCTCCTGAGTTTTTATATTGAAATACGTCCCACGCGGCGCGCGGGACGGTGTTGCCGCGAGTTGCTACCAGTCGAGCGCACCAGCGCTGTCGGCCTGCCACAAGCGCGCCAGCAGCGCTGCCGCGCGCGCGCCGCCGATCACCGGCGTCGCCAGCTCGAGCAGCTTGTCGCCGAGGTCGGCGTCGTCGAGCGGATCTTCGGGGTCGCCCTTGCGGTTGGGCTGGAAGTGCGCCAGGCGCAGGCCGTCGCGGCACACGATCTCGATGCGCGCTGCGCGCTGCGCCGGAAAGCGCGCGTCGAGCTCCGCATCGACCGCCGTGGCGATGCGCGGCATCAGCGCATGCACGCCGGGGTCGGCCAGCCCTGCGGCCTCGTAGGCGCGCATGCGCACGCTGCCGTGCACCAGCGCCGTGGCCAGCATGAAGGGCATGCTGAAGCGCGCCTCGTTGGCGCTGGCCGGTACGCCGTAACAAGCGATATCGAGGGCGGCCTGGTAGGTGCCCACGCTCACGCTTTCGATGTCGTCCGGCCGCAAACCGTATTGTTCCCTCAGCGCCAGCACGCCGTCGATGGATGGAAACACGTGGCCGCAGCCGATATGGTTCTTGAACGTCAGTCCCTCGATATGAAACACCGTGCCCAGGGTGGCGCCGATGCGCGACCAGTTCGGGCCGTCGCTCATGGCGCGTCCCAGGCCGTTTTCACCGTCGAGCACGTCCAGCGAGCCGGTCGCGCCCCTGGCCGCAAGAGCGGCGGCCAGCAGGCCGCCTTCTGCGGCCCGCCCCGGATGCAGCGGCTTGGACATCGAATCCATGCGAAAAGCCTGCTGCAGTCCGGCGGAAAACGTCGCCGCCGTCGCCAGCGCATGGGCAAAGGCAGTGGCGTCGAGCCGGTACAGGTACGCTGCGGCAGCGGCCGCGCCGAACACGCCGACGGTGCCCGTGTTGTGCCAGTAGCGGTAGTGCGAGCGTCCCAGCACCACGCCGATGCGGGTCGAGATCTCGTAACCGACCACCACCGCGCGCAGGAACTCGGCGCCATCGGCGCCGACCTCCTGCCCTGCAGCGAGGGCGGCGGCGATGGTCGCCGCGCCCGGGTGGTACATGGCGCCGCGAAAACTGTCATCGACCTCGGCGGCGTGCGCCGCCGCGCCGTTGATCAGCGCCGCCGTGCGCGGCGTGGCCGCCTGGCTAGTGGCCAGCCGGCACTTGCCCCGATCGAGGTCGTCGGCCAGGGTGGCCATCAACAGCTGCACCGGCGGCGTTGCGTAGCCGGGAAACACCGACGCGTACCAGTCGACCACCGCCCGCTTGGCGGCATGGATCACCTCCGGCGCCACGCTGCGCGCGTGGAAGGCGGCGCCGAAGCGCGCCAATACCTCGGTTGCATGCATGCTCAGTCCTCCTTCGCCAGCAGGCAGGCGGCGTCGCCGCGCACGAAGCCGGCTGCGCTCACTGCCGCCAGCCAGTCGAGATCGTGCTCCAGCGCCGCGCGGCCGCGTTCGCGCGCCCAGAACACCGGGCCGCCCTCCCAGCGCGGAAAGCCGTAGCCGTTGATCAGCACCAGGTCGACATCGGCCGCGTGGCCGGCCACGCCTTCGGCCAGCAGCAGCGCCGCTTCGTTGACCATGGCCAGCAGCGCGCGGCGCACGATTTCGGCATCGTCGAGCGGCCGGGCGGCGATGCCGTTGGCGGCGCGCGACTGCTCGATCACCTCGCGCACCAGGGGATCGGGCTGGCCGCCCCTGGCGCCGGCCTGGTAGCGATAGTAGCCGGCGCCGGTCTTGCGTCCCAGGCGTCCGGCTTCGCACAGGCGGTCGGCAATGTCGACATAGCGGGCGCGCGGATCGCGCGTGGCGGCCTGGCTCTGGCGCATGCGCCAGGCAATGTCGAGGCCGGACATGTCGGCCACCGCGAACGGCCCCATGGCAAAGCCGAAGGCTTCGAGCGCGGCGTCCACCTGTTCCGGATATGCGCCCTCCTCGATCAAAAATTCGCACTGGCGCCGGTAGGCGGCGTACACGCGGTTGCCGATAAAGCCGAAGGCGTTGCCGGTCAGGATGGGCAGCTTGCGCAGGCGCCGGCCGACGGCCAGGCCGGTGGCCAGCACCTCGGGCGCGGTGGCCGCGCCGCGCACTACCTCCAGCAGGCGCATGACGTTGGCGGGGCTGAAGAAATGCAGCCCTAGCACATCGCCCGGGCGCGAGGTGGCGCCGGCAATCGCGTCGAGGTCGAGGTAGGAGGTATTGCTTGCCAGGATGGCGCCGGGGCGCATGACGGCGTCCAGGCGCGCAAACACCTGCTGCTTGACGGCCAGGTCCTCGAACACGGCTTCGATCACCAGGTCGGCCTCGGCCAGGCGACTCCAGTCGAGGCTGCGCTCCAGGCTGCCCAGCCGCTGGGCGGCGGCTTCGGCGCTCAAGCGGCCACGCTTGAGGCGGTCGGCGTACAGGTCGGCGATATTGTTGCCGCCGCGTTCGAGCGCGGCCGGGTCCTGCTCGACCAGCAACACCCGGTAGCCGGCATCGAGCGCGGCAATCGCGATGCCGGCGCCCATGGTGCCGGCGCCCAGCACCGCGATCAGCTCGACCGGGCGCGGCGCCACGCCGGCCAGCGCCGGATGCCTGGCCGAGGCCCGTTCGGCAAAGAACAGGTGGCGCAGCGCCCGCGCCTCGACCGACAGGCGCAATTGCTGGAACATGGCGCGCTCGGCGGCGAGGCCTGGCTCCATGTCCGCCAGCGCCGCCTGGCCGACGGCCTCGATCGCGGCCCGCACGGCGGGACGCTCGCGGCCGGCGCGCAAGGCGGCTGCCGAGGCTGCGGCCAGCTCTTCGGCGGTGCATGCCGGTGCGGTGCGCTCGCGCAGCAGCGACCTGGTGCCGATCAGCCGGCGCGCGCAGGCGAGCGCCTCCTGGCGCAGGTCGCCGGCGGCGATGGCGTCGAGCATGCCCAGCGCCAGCGCTTCGCTTGCCGCCACCCGCTCACCGCTGCAAACAAGGTCGATGGCCTTGGGCAGGCCGACCAGGCGCGGCAGGCGCTGGGTGCCGCCGGCGCCGGGGATGATGCCCAGAGTCACTTCCGGCAGCCCCACCACCGTGCCCGGCGCGGCGATACGGTAGTCGCAGCCCAGCGCCAGCTCGTAGCCGCCGCCTAGCGCGGCGCCATGCAGCGCCGCCACCACCGGTTTGCCGCAACCCTCAATGGCTTTGATGATGGCCGGCAGTTGCGGGTCCTGCAAGGGCTGGCCGAATTCCTTCAGGTCGGAGCCGGCGATAAAGGTGGTGCCGGCGCCGATGATCACCGCCGCCCGCAGGGTGCCATCGTGTGCCACGGTGTCGATGGCGGCCAGCAGGCCCGCGCGCACGGCGGCCGAGCCGGCATTGATCGGCGGGTTGTCGATCACGATGACAGCGATATCGCCATCGCGCTCGAGCCGAACCTGTGCTGTGCTCAATGGGGCTCCCATCACGCGCCCAGCACCAGCACGCCGTCGGCGGCGCGCACGCCACGGCCGACCTCGAGCACGAAGACCGGGTTGATTTCCGCTTCCACCAGGCGTTCACCGAGTTGCGAGGCCATGCGCGAGAACGCGACGATGGCGTCCACCAGCGCATTGACATCGGCCTTCGGGCGGCCGCGGAAGCCGTCGAGCAGCGGCCAGGTTTTCAGTTCGCGCGCCATCTCCAGCGCGTCCGCGCGGCTCAAGCCGCCGGACGGCGGCAGCAGGCGCATGGTGGTGTCCTTGAACAGCTCGGCCATCACGCCGCCCATGCCCAGCAGCACGGCAGTACCCAGCGCGTCGCGGTGCACGCCGAGGATGAATTCGGCGCCGCCCGACACCATCTCCTGCACCAGGAAGCGGCTCGGCGTGACGCCGGCCCTGGCCGTCACGTCCTCGATCATCAGGGCCAGGCGTTCGCCGACCTGCGCCACCGGCACGGCCACGGCCACGCCGCCGACATCGCTTTTATGGGTGATCTCGGACGACAGGATCTTGAGCACCACCTTGTCGCCGAACGTGGCGGCGGCGGCCTGCGCCTCGGCCGGCGTGGTGACAATCTGTTCGCGCACCGACGGCACGCCGAAGCGGGCAAACAGGGCCTTGGCCTGTGCCTCGTCGAGCGAACCGGAGCCAAAGTCGTCGATGGCGACCGGGCTGCACGGCTCGCCGCTGTCGATCTGCGCCGGCGCGCGCGCCAGTTGCAGCATCGCGCCCAGCGCGGCGGCGCAACTCTCCGGCGCGGTATAGGCCGGCACGCCGCGCTGGTTGAACAGCGCCATCAGCTCGGGCGCGTGCGGGCTGACGTAGGCCAGGATCGGCTTGTCGCTGTTGGCCAGGCAGTCCTGGATCGCACCGGCCATCAGTTCCGGCATGGCCAGCGCCGACGAGCCGACGATGATGATCAGCGCGTCGTAGGTCGGGCTGTCGAGCAAGGCGTTGATGGCGCCGCGCAGCAGGTCCGGCTTGAGGCCGGCCAGCGTGACATCGATCGGATTGCGGTCCAGCGCCGCCTCCTCGCCCGTCTGCAGCGCGCGCAGGCGTGCGGCGGTGGCTTCGTCGGGCGCCGGCGCGTCGAAGCCGGTCACGCCCAGCGCATCGGAAATCAGGGTGCCGGCGCCGCCGGTGGAAGTAAGAATGGCGACGCGCTTGCCGCGCAAGACGCGGCCGTTGGTCAGCGCGGCAGGAATGTCGAGGAAGTCGGCGAAGGTCTGCGCGCGGATCACGCCGACCTGCCTGAACAGGGCGTCGTACATGCGGTCGGCGCCGGCCATGGCGCCGGTATGCGACACGGCGGCGCGGGCGCCGGCTTCGGAGCGGCCGATCTTGAACGCCACCACCGGCTTGCCCGCTTGCGCGGCGCGCAGGCAGGCGGCGCGGAATTTCTCGGGGTTGCGCACGGTTTCGACATACAGCGCGATGACGCGGGTGGCCTCGTCGTCGACCAGGTAGTCGATGAAGTCGGCCAGTTCCAGGTCGACCTCGTTGCTGGTCGAGACCAGCTTGGACATGCCGATGCCGCGCGCGGCCGCGCGCGACATCAGCGCGCCGAGGATGCCGCCGCTTTGCGACACCAGTCCCACCGCACCAACCGGGAAGCGATCCATTTCCAGCGCGCCGCTGGCCGACAGCGGAATGTCGTCGGTCAGGTTGACCAGGCCGATGGTGTTCGGTCCGAGCAGGCGCATGCTGCCCGCCGCTTCGATCAGTTCCTGCTGGCGGCGCAGGCCCGCCTCGCCGGTCTCGCCGAAGCCGCTGGCCAGCACGATGGCGGCGGCGCAGCCCCTGGCGGCCAGTTCGCGCACCGCGCCGATGGCGCGCTCGGCGCCGACGCAGACCATGGCGACGTCTGGCGCGGCCGGCAGAGAGGCGATGTCGGGGTAGCAGCGCAGGCCGTCAATGGTGTCGACGCGCGGGTTGACGGGATAGATTTCGCCCGCGTAGCCGTGCTTGCGCAGGTAGGCGATGGGACGTCCGGCGGTCTTGCTGGCGTCGCCGGAGGCGCCGATGATGGCGACGCTGCGCGGTTTGAAAAGAAGGGAAATGGCGTTCATGTCTGGTCTCGTCGTTGATCTTTGAAAGGCTGCGCGCGGTGCGCGCTTGCCTGTTTTCGCTTATTTTTTCTCGGCGGCCTTGGCCAGGAAGGCCATCACCGATGCGCGGTGTTCGGTGCTGGTGTAGCAGATGCCTTGCGCCTGGCTACCCATCGCAAACACCTGCGTGGCCGACAGCTCGAAGCTCTGGTTGAGGATGGTTTTACCGAGCGCCAGCGCGGTGCCCGATCCCTTGCCCAGTTCCGCCGCCCAGGCTTGCGCGGACGCCACCAGTTGATCGGCGGGCACCAGGCGGTCGGCGATGCCCAGTTGCAGCGCTTCGGGCGCGGCGACCTTGCGGCCCGAGAAAATCAGGTCCTTGGCTTTCGACAGGCCGATGCGGCGCGGCAGGAAATACATGCCGCCGCCATCGGGGATGATGCCGCGGTTGATATACGACCAGGTGAAGCTGGCGTCGTCGGCGGCGACGATGAAGTCGCACGCCAGCGCGGTGTCGGCGCCGAGGCCCGAGGCGGCGCCGTTGACGGCGGCAATCACCGGCTTGGGCATGGTAAACAGCAGGCCTTGCGTGTGGTGCACGCGCTGCTGGCGGTGCCAGCCGTTGTAGGCGATATCGCCGGCCGGCGCCTGCATGCGTTGCTCCATGCCGGAGATGTCGCCGCCGGCGCAGAAGCCCTTGCCGTTGCCGGTGATGACCAGCGCCTTGATGGCCTTGTCGGCGGCAACTGTTTCCAGCGCGGCAATGAACTCGCTGCGCATGGCGTCGCTCATGGCGTTGCGCTTTTCCGGGCGGTTGAAATAAATGGTCGCGATGCCGGCGTCGACCCGCAGGTCGATCAGGGTGAGAGCAGTCATTGGATGTTCCTTCGATTAAATAATTGGGGCACGTGATATCTCCTGGCGGGCCGATTCCGGCTCTCTTCATGCGCGCCGGTCATCGGGGAACGGCGCGTGCGGTGATGGATACAGTGTAGTGAATTCTCTTGCGAGCGCATCAGCCAGATTCCATCTAATGGAATTGCTTTCTCACTCGTTCATGCGCTACCATGGGTCAGAACAAACAACAACAGGCCGGGAAATTCCTCACCATCGCATCGGCCGGTCAAACAGGAGCACACCATGAAACAGCTTTCCACGCCCGCCAACGCGGTCACGCGACAGGAGCGGCCATCGCAGAATCGCTCGCTCGAACGGGGCCTGGCGATCCTCAAAGCCTTCCGCCCGGGATCGGACGTGATGGGGAACGGCGATATCGCCGACAAGACCGGCCTGGCGCGCTCGACCGTGAGCCGCCTGACGCAGACGCTGGTGCACGAGGGCATGCTGGAATACGATCCGCAGCGACGCGGCTACCGGCTCGGCGTCGCGGTACTGAGTCTGGCGCTGGCGATGCGCTTGAGCAATCAGGCGCTGCAGGTGGCCAAACCGCTGATGCGCGAGGCCTCGGAAAAGTTCCGGGTCAACGTCGGCCTGGCCATTGCGGACGGCGACGAGATGGTGTATCTCGAATCGATACGCTACAACCGCAAGGTGGTGCTGCGCACCATCGTCTCGGGCCAGCGCATCCCGATCGAACTGACGTCGCTGGGAAGAGCCTATCTGGCGGTGGCGCCGGTGCCGGCGCGCGAACGTTTTCTGGCGCGGCTCAAGGCGCGCGGTTCGGCCAAGTCGCCGGCGCAGGACCGCGAGACGATGGAAGGAGAGATCTTCGCGGCGATCGACAGCGTGCAGCGCCATGGCTACTGCGCGGCCGCCTGGCAGCCCGAGGTGGTCGCCCTGGCGACGCCGATCGCCATGCCCCACTGCGCCATCCACATCCTGAACATGAGCGTGACCACGGCCGAACCGTTCGACTCGGTGGTCGACGAGCTGCGCGGCCCCCTGCTCGCGCTGCGCGACGCGATCCAGGCTGCCTGGCACCGCTAGTGCCAGCGCCAGCGCCAGCGCCGCCATGGCGCCCAATTCCACTGCATGGAATTACATCATTGCCAATCAATTGACACTGCCACAATAATCGGGATCTCCACCACATTACCCGAGGAAAATGGCATGAAGTTGTCCCCCTTTCTGATTGCCGCTGCGGCGCTCGCCTGCGGCCAGGCCACGGCGCAATCGAGCGTCAACGTCTTCGGCGTGGCCGACGCGGCCATGCGCGTGTTCGACAACGACGGCGCCCGAACCTGGACCATCGGCAGCGGCGGCTATGCGGCGAGCCGGATCGGCGTGCGCGCCACGGAAGCGTTGGGCGACGGCCTCTACGCAGGCGCATGGATGGAGGGCACCGTCAACTACAACAATGGCACCGGCAACAGCGCGCGCCTGTGGAACCGCCGCTCGACCGTCAGCCTGGGCGGGAAGTTCGGCGAACTGCGCGTGGGACACGATCTGACGCCCAGCTACACCGCGTTCGGCGAATTCGACGTGTTCGGCGTCAGCGGCCTGGCCGACCAGGGGAAATTCTACTCGACCGCGTTCGGCAGCGGCATCGAGGCGACCGGCCTGTGGGCGCGCGCCGACAATATCGTCAGCTATTTCACGCCCGACACCCTGGGCGGTTTTTACGCCAATGTCGCGGTCGCCGCCGGCGAGGGCAAGCCGGCGCAAAAGTATCGCGGCACGCGTATCGGCTATGCCGACCAGCAGCTCAACCTGAGCGCCGCGATCGGCAATTTCGACGGCATCGCCGGCATGCTGCGGCGCACCTCGCTGTCGGCCTCGTACAGCTTGCCGATGGCCACCCTGATCGCCTCGACGGTGCGCAACGAATACCTGGGCGCGGCGCGACTGGTGACCCAGATCGGCGCGGTCGTGCCGCTGCCGGTAGGCAAACTGCGCGCCAACTACACCTGGATCGGCTCGACAGGAACGCTGGCCGGCGTGCCGGTTGGCGCCGACGACGCCACCCAACTGGCCGTGGGCTACACCGTCGATGTATCGCGCCGCACCACGCTGTACGCCACCTACGTCGACCTGCGCAACCAGGGCAACGCCAGGTTCGCCGTCGCCACCGCCCAGGGACTGGGCGCGGGCGGGCGCTCGCGCGGCGCCGAAACCGGCATCAGCCATCGCTTCTGAGCGCGCCGCCGTCCCCTCCCCCATCTCGACAGACAATGACCATCACCATGCCCTCCCGCCATCCGATTTTGCACACCACGCGCCTGGCTTTGCCGGCGCTTGCCATCGCCGCGCTTTGCGCGTGCACCACCCCGGCCGGCCGGTCGGCCCAAGCACCGCTGCAAACCCGCACGATCGCCGTGCTGACGGTCGACGGCCTGCGCTTCAAGGACCACAACAAGAACGGCGTGCTCGACGGCTACGAGGACTGGCGCAACAGTGCCCAGCAACGCGCGCGCGACCTGGTGGCGCGCATGACGCTCGACGAAAAGGCCGGCGCCATGATGCATGCCAATCCGCCGTCGACCGCCTCCGGCACCATCCCTG
The DNA here is from genome assembly GCF_002250505.1 of Janthinobacterium sp. PC23-8. Lineage (GTDB taxonomy): Bacteria > Pseudomonadota > Gammaproteobacteria > Burkholderiales > Burkholderiaceae_D > Janthinobacterium. Next base: position 124,771 of record NZ_NJGY01000005.1, on the reverse strand, counting down.
GCGCGGGCACCGCATGGGAGCGGCCGGGGATCGACCAGTTACTGCTCGACCAACACATCACCGCGTTCCTAAACCGCCTCAACACCGACGTCGCCGCCATGGCGCGGCAAGCCAATGAACTGCAGGCAACGGCCGAACGGGGACGGCTCGGCATTCCGGTCACGCTGAGCTCGGACCCGCGCAACCAGTTCCAGTCCTCGCAGGGGATCAGCGTGGGCGCCGGCAGCTTCACGCAATGGCCAGATCCGGCCGGCATGGCCGCCACCGGCGACGCCGAGCTGGTGCGACGCTTCGCCGACAGCGTACGCCAGGAATACCTGGCCGTCGGCATCCGCATGGCGCTGTCGCCGCAGGCCGACCTGGCCATCAATCCGCGCTGGCACCGCAGCAACGGCACCTTTGGCGGCGACCGCGAGACGGCGCGCCGGCTGGTCAACGCCTACGTCACCGGCATGCAGTCCGGCGCGACCGGGCTGCATGCCGACAGCGTCGTCTCGGTGGTCAAGCACTGGGTCGGCTACGGCGCGACCGGGCCGCAAGGCTATGACGCCCACAACCATTACGGCCGCCACATGCAGGTCGGGACCGATACCATCGAAGACCATATCTATCCGTTTACCGGCGCCTTCGCCGCGCAGGTGGGCGCGGTCATGCCGACCTACGGCCAGCCGGGACCGGGCCTGATGGTGCAAGGCGCCGATGGGCCAATCGAGCAGGTCGGCATCGGTTTTAACCGGCAGATGCTGGGCGAAGTGCTGCGCGGGCGCTTCGGTTTTGACGGCGTGGTGCTGAGCGACTGGCAGATCACCGACGACTGCCTCGCCGGCTGCCGCGACGGCGCACCCGCCGGCCAGAAACCCAACCCGGCCGACATCGCCATGCCGTGGGGCGTGGAGGAGCTGTCGAAGGAAAGCCGCTTCGCCAAGGCGGTCGAGGCCGGCGTCGACCAGTTCGGCGGCGCCAAAGATCCGCAGTATATTATCTCGGCGGTGCGCAACGGCCGCTTGCAGCTTGCCGCGCTGGACCGCGCGGTGACCCGCATCATGCTGCAGAAATTCCAGCTGGGACTGTTTGAAGCCCCCTACGTCGATGTCGACGCCGCCAGCGGCGTGGTCGGCAACGCCGGCTTCCAGGCGATGGCGCTCGACGCCCAGCGCCGCTCGGCGGTGCTGGTGCAGAACCAGGCCCACACGCTGCCGCTGAAGGCGCCGGCCGCACGCAAGGTCTTCCTGTACCAGATCGATCCGGCCAGCGCGCGGCGGCGCGGTTTCAACGTGGTCGACACCGTCGAGCAGGCCGACTTCGCCATCATGGCCATCGCCACGCCCAGCGAAGTGCTGCATCCGCAACACTTTTTCGGCTCGCGCTACCGCGAAGGCGACACCGCTTTCAAGGCCGGCGGCGCCAGCTACGAGGCCTTCAGGCGCATCAGCGCCAAAGTGCCCACGGTGGTGTCGGTGTATATGGACCGGCCGGCCGACCTGAGCGCCTTGATCCCAGCAGCGGCGGCCATCGTCGTCCATTTCGGCCTCGGGGCCGACGCGCTGTTCGACATGCTGACAGGGGAGCGGCCGTTCGAAGGCCGGCTGCCCTACGATTTGCCGCTGTCGATCACCGTACCGGCGCCACAGGGCCAGCTCGCCACCCGCATGGGGCAAGGCTTGCGCGACTGACGCGATCCACCATACATTCAACAGGAGCAATCATGAAAAAATTCACCACGCTGACGTTCGGCCTGGCACTGACCCTTGCGGGCGTCGGCGGCGCCGCCAGCGGCGCCGATTTCGGCCCGGAGCAGTTTATCGAAACCAGCGTCGCGCGTCATGCGGCGTTCTACGTCGGCGGCGAATATGTCAGCGCCGACGGCAAGGACCTGATGGCCGGCCAGATGTATGTGGAGGGCTGGGCACCGCGCAAGATCACCCGCAAGTACCCGCTGGTGTTCCTGCACGGCCTGGGACAAACCGGCGTCAACTGGATGGCCACGCCGGACGGACGCAAGGGATGGGCCGATTATTTCGTCGACCACGGTTATGTGGTCTACCTGATCGACCAGCCCAGCCGCGGTCGCTCGCCGGCGCTGCCCGGCGCCGACAAACTGCGCACCAGCGACGTGGCGCTGGTGCAGCGGCTGTTTACGGCCTCCGAGCGCTACCGGGCCTGGCCGCAGGCAGCGCGCCATACCCAGTGGCCGGGCGGCGGCGAAGCGCCGGCCACCCGGGGCGATCCGGTGTTCGACGATTTTTATCGCGCCATCGTGCCGTCGGTAGCCGATAACGCGAAGAGCGAGCAACTGGTGCAAACAGCGATGGTCGCGCTGCTCGACAAGATCGGCCCGGCCGTGCTGCTCACGCATTCGCAGGCGGGCTTGTTCGGCTGGTCGGTGGCCGACGCGCGGCCGGCGCTGGTCAAGGCCATCGTCGCCATCGAACCGTCGGGGCCGCCGTTTCAGAATGCCACGCAGAGCGTGCGCGAACTGGCCTGGGGACTGACCAATATCGCGGTGACCTACACGCCGGCCGTGACAAATCCGGCCGACATCGCGATCGAGCAGCAGAGCGCGGCCGACGGCGAGGATCTGGTCAAGTGCTGGCTGCAGCGCAGCCCGGCGCGCAAACTGACGCATCTGCAAACCACGCCGGTGCTGGTGGTGACGGGCGAGGCGTCGTACCACGCCCCGTACGACCATTGCAGCGCCGCCTTTCTGCGGCAAGCGGGCGTGCCCGCCACGCACTGGCGCCTCGAACAGCAAGGCATCCACGGCAACGGGCATTTGATGATGCTGGAGAAAAATAACTTGCTGATCGCCGAACGCCTCGAGCGCTGGCTGGCCGACAACGTCAAGTAACGCCGGCCGGCCCATTTGCCGGCCCCCATTCCATCGACCATCGACTCAATACCATGAAAAATTATAAACTTGCAGCAACCGCCGCAGCCCTGGCCTGCGCCCTGTCCCTCATGAGCGCCCCGGCGGCGGCGCAAAGCGCCGATGCGCAGCGGGTCGGCGTGAACGGCAAAGTGCTTGAGAGCATCCCGTTAGCCAACATGCTCGACGGCGGCGCGGCGCGCAGCCTACGCATGCGCCAGGTCACCATCGATCCCGGCGGCCTGCTGCCCTTGCACAGCCATGCAGACCGCCCGTCGGTGTCGTATGTATTGCGCGGCACGGTGACCGAGACGTTCGAGGACACGGGCGAATCGAGACGGCTGAGCGCGGGGCAGTCCTACGAGACCCACGGCGCGCGCCGCCACGCGCTGCAAAACCTGGAACAGGAGCCGGCGGTGTTTATCGAAGTCGATTTGCCGCGCTGACCGGCGCGCGCCGCGCCGGGGCCAGCAGTGCCGCAGGCGTGTCGGCCACCGTGAAGCGGCCCACCTGGCCCAGCAGGGCCTGCGCCTGTTCGCGCATGCTCGCTGCTGCGGCGGCGGCCTGTTCGACCAGCGCGGCATTCTGCTGGGTCATCTCGTCCATCTGGCCGATGGCCATGTTGACCTGCTCGATGCCCTCGCTTTGCTGCTCGCTGGCGAGCGTGATCTCGCCCATGATCTCGGCCACCTTGCGCACGCTCTCGACCACCTCGCTCATGGTCTGGCCGGCGTGGTCGACCAGCCGGCCGCCCTCGTCGACCTTGTCGACCGAGTCGTTGATCAGCGTCTTGATCTCCTTGGCCGCCGAGGCCGAACGCTGGGCCAGGTTGCGCACCTCGGACGCCACCACCGCGAAACCGCGGCCCTGCTCGCCGGCGCGCGCCGCCTCGACGGCGGCATTGAGCGCCAGGATATTGGTCTGGAAGGCGATGCCGTCGATGACGCCGATGATGTCGACGATCTTGCCGGAACTGGCCTTGATCGAGCCCATGGTCTCGACCACCTTGCCGACCACGGCCCCGCCGCGCACGGCGATGCCGCTGGCAGTGACCACCAGCTCGTTGGCGTGGCGGGCATTGTCGGCGTTCTGCCGCACGGTACTGGTCAGTTCCTCCATCGAACTGGCCGTTTCCTCGAGCGCGCCGGCCTGCGCTTCGGTGCGGGCCGACAGGTCGGCGTTGCCGCTGGCGATCTCCTGGGCCGCCACGGTGATGGTGTCGGTCGACAGGCGCACGTCGCCAACCAGCTGCGACAGGCTGCCGTTCATCTCGCCCAGCGCATCGAGCAACTGGCCGGTTTCGTCGCGCGCCCGGTTCTCCACGCGCGAGGTCAGGTCGCCGGCGGCCACGCGGCGCGCCAGCGCCACCGCGCGTTCGAGCGGCTGCACGATCGAGCGGCCCAGCGCGATGGCCAGCGTGCTGCCCAGCAGCAGGATCGTGACGCCGAGCGCGATCATCAGGTTACGGCTGGCGACGTTGATTTGTTCGATATGCTGGCCAGCCTCGTCGATCTGGCGGCGCTGCTCGCCCAGCAGCGCGGCGGCAGCGGCCAGATAGACCACGCTCTTCGGCGTGTAGATCTCACGCAGCATCTGGCGCGCCTCGTCGCTCTTGCCCTCCTTCTTGAGCGCCATGATGGTGTCGCGGGTGCCAAGGAAATCCTTGCGGCGCGCGCCCAGTTCTGCGAACAGCTTCTTCTCGACGTCGGTATCCATGCGCGCCTCGACCTCCTTTTGCAACCCCTCCGAGGCGGCGGCCGAGGCCTTGGCGGTGGCGGCGAAAAACTCGGCCACACCGGGGTCGTTGCTGACGATGATGGAGGTGGCGCGCGGTACCGCCGCGAACATATTGCGATACCAGTCTTGCAAGATCCGCTCGGTGGCCATCGGCTCGTCGATCATCGTGCGGGTGGCTGCGGCCACGCCGTTCAGGCGCGCGATGCTGACCACGATGGCGATCAGCGACAACAACAGGATGCTGGCAAAGCCGAAGACGAGGCGCCGTTTGACGCTGATATTGCTGAATAATTCAATCATGCTGGACTTTCCATGGGAAAACACGCCGCGGCCGCGCGGCAAGGCGATCATCTTAGCCGGTAAGTATGTGCAATTGGGCACTCTGTTACCAGGAACCAACAGTCAAATTAATAGCAGAAAAAAAGAAAGCCCGTCCGCACCGACGGCGCGGACGGGCCATGCCCTTCATCACTCTTCCTGGAAGGCCTCTTCCCGCTTCGATTTGATCGACGGCAAGGTAACCACCAGTACCAGCACGGCGGCGGCGCACAGCAAGCCCAGCGACAGCGGGCGCGTGTAGAAGACCGAGAAATCGCCCTGCGACAGCAGCAGCGAGCGGCGGAAATTCTCCTCCATCATTGGCCCCAGCACGAAACCGAGCAACAGCGGCGCGCCTTCACAGCCAAGCTTGTTGAACACATAGCCGAGCAACCCGAACGCGGCCGTCATGAAAACGTCGAAGGCGCTGTTGTTGACCGTGTACACGCCGATACAGCAGAACACCAGGATCGATGGATACAGCAGACGGTACGGTACCTTGAGCAACTTGACCCAGATGCCGATCAGCGGCAGGTTCAGCACCACCAGCATCAGGTTGCCGACCCACATCGACACCACCAGGCCCCAGAACAGGGTCGGGTTGCTGGTCATCACCTGTGGCCCGGGCTGGATGTTGTGGATCATCATGGCGCCGACCATCAGCGCCATCACGGCGTTGGGTGGAATGCCGAGCGTGAGCAGCGGAATGAACGACGTTTGCGCGGCCGCGTTGTTGGCCGCTTCCGGCCCGGCCACGCCCTCGATGGCGCCCTTGCCGAATTCGTCGCGGTTCCTGGCGACCTTCTTTTCCAGCGAATAGGAACCGAACGACGACAGCGCCGCGCCACCGCCGGGCAGTATGCCCAGCACCGAGCCGAGCAGCGTACCGCGCAACATCGGCGCTATCATGCGGCGGAAATCTTCCTTGCTCGGCAGCATGCTGGTGACCTTGTTGGTGAACACCTCGCGGTCGCCCTTCTGTTCCAGGTTCTTGATCACCTCGGCAAAACCGAACACCCCCATCGCCACCGCCACGAAGCCGATGCCGTCCGACAACTGCGGGATATCGTAGGCGTAGCGCGAGACGCCGCTGGTCACGTCGGTGCCGACCAGGCCGCCGAGCAGGCCGAGGCAGATCATGGCGACGGCCTTGAGCAGCGAGCCCGAGGCCAGCACCACGGCGCCGACCAGGCCGAGCACCATCAGCGAAAAATACTCGGCCGGACCGAACTTGAAGGCCAGCGCCGCCAGCGGCACGGCGAACGCGGCCAGCAGCAAGGTACCGACGCAGCCGGCGAAAAACGAACCGATGGCGGCGGTCGACAGGGCCACGCCGGCGCGACCGCGGCGCGCCATCTGGTAGCCGTCCAGGCAGGTCACCACCGACGAGGTCTCGCCCGGCAGGTTGACCAGGATCGCCGTGGTCGAGCCGCCATACTGGGCGCCGTAATAGATACCGGCGAGCATGATCAGCCCGCCCAGCGGCGGCAACGCGTAAGTGGCCGGCAGCAGCATGGCGATGGTGGCGACCGGGCCGAGCCCTGGCAGCACGCCGATCAGGGTGCCGATGACGACGCCGACGAAACAGTACAGCAGGTTCATCGGCAATGAGGCGGTCATGCCGAGCAGCGAGACCGGTTCAAACGCGAGCACCGCGCCGAAACCGATCGACATATGAGAGAGAAAAGCTTCCATGGTCTATCCCTTAAACACCAACGAACGATGGCCACAGCTGAAATTGCAAGCCGAGCGCGTAGATGAACACCAGCAGGCACAGGCCGATCAAAAAGGCGGCGTTGTACAGCGCGCCACGCCAGCTGAACTCGTGGCTGGCGTAACTGGAAATGCCCACGAGCATCAACAGCGACAGGATCAGACCGAGCGGTTCGAGCAGCAGGCCGAACAGCACGATCGGCCCGAGGATCAGCGCCAGCGTGGGCCAGGAAAAGCGCTCGACGGTTTCGGGGGTGGCGCCGGCGCGCATGCCGCCGACGGCGACGATGAGGCCGAACAGCATCAGCAGCATGCCGAGTATCGTCGGGAAGTAGCCCGGCCCCATGCGGGCGGCGCTGCCGAAGGTGTAGCTGGCCCCTTCGCCGGCGAAAAAGGCGCCGAAGGCCAGGAACAGGACCCCGGCCCAGAAGTCCTTGTGATTGATGATTTTCATGGTGTTGTTCCCGGGACGGCTCATTCGGCCTTGATGTTGGCGCTGCGCACCACTTGTTCCCAGCGCGCCGTTTCTGCGCGCACATAGGTATCGAGTTCGGCTGGCGCGCCGGCGCTGACCGTGAGCCCCTCGCCCTCCACCTTCTTGCGGAACAGCTCGCTCTGGACGGCGCGCTTGGCTGCCGCGTTCAGGCGCGCAATCACCGCCGGCGGCGTGCCGGCCGGCGCGTACAGCCCGTACCAGCTTTCGGCGGCATAGCCGGGCAGGCCCGATTCGGCGATGGTCGGCACCTTCGCCAGCGCCGGCGCCCGCTCGGCCGTAGTGACCGCAATGGCGCGCATCTGGCCGCTGGCGATGAACGGCGCGACGGCGGCGACGGTGCCGAACATCATGTCGATCTGCCCGCCCAGCATGTCGGTGATGGCAGGCCCGGCGCCGCGATACGGCACGTGCACCAGGTTGACCTTGCCCGTTATCTTGAACAGCTCGCCGGCGAGGTGGGCCGAGGTGCCGTTGCCCTGGGAACCGAACGTCAGCTTGCCCGGCGTGGCCCGTGCTGCGGCCAGGATATCGGCGACGCTCTTGTACGGACGGTCGGCACGCACCACCAGCACGTTCGGCGAGCGGCCGACCAGGATCACGGGAGCGAACGCCTTGTCGGTCTGGAACGGCATCTTCGGCTGCATGCTCGGATTGACGGCGTGGGCAAACGTCGCCATCACCAGGGTATAGCCGTCGGGTGCGCTCTTGGCAACATAGTCGCTGCCGATGATGGTGCCGGCGCCCGGCTTGTTTTCCACGATGATGGGCTTGCCCAGATCCTTGGACATGCCTTCGGCGACGACGCGGGCGACCATGTCGGTGCCGCCGCCGGGCGAAAACGGCACGACGATGCGGATCGGCTTGTCCGGGAAGGCCGCGAACGCCGGCAGGGCGGCGGCGGTGGCGATGATGGCGAGGCCGGCGACGATGGCGCGGCGCGCCGGCGATGGGGAACGGGAACGGGAACGGGAATGGGAACGCTGGTACATGGTGTCTCCTTGATGGGTGTCGGGTCCGGCCAGGGGCCGGCTTGGGTCGTTTGTCTTCGCAAACTGCCACATGTGATGCAGATTATCCCTTAACATCGGGTGACACACCCCCACTATTCCACACAGTGGAATTTGACATGCAATTCCTGGCGCCCGCCATGCCAGCCCTTATTCCACCCAATGGAAACCGGTAGATGCGCGCCGCGACGTATCGGCCTAGACTTTTTGGCATGCGACGGCCGTATCGGCGCGCACATAACAATATTTGGAAGGAGACTCCATGCAAGACGCATACATCTGCGACGCCCTGCGCACGCCGTTCGGGCGCTATGGCGGCGCCCTGTCGTCCGTGCGCGCCGACGACCTCGGCGCGCTGCCGATCCGGGCCCTGATGGCGCGCCACGCGCACCTGGACTGGGAGGCGCTCGACGAGGTGCTGTACGGTTGCGCCAACCAGGCCGGCGAGGACAACCGCAACGTCGCACGCATGTCGGCCCTGCTGGCCGGGCTGCCGGTGTCGGTGCCGGGCAGCACCATCAACCGCCTGTGCGGCTCGGGCATGGACGCTGTCGGCAGCGCGGCGCGCGCCATCCGGAGCGGTGAAGCGTCGCTGCTGCTCGCCGGCGGCGTCGAAAGCATGACGCGCGCGCCGTTCGTCGTCGGCAAGGCCGATGGCGCCTTCTCGCGCAACCAGGTCATGGAGGATACGACGATGGGCTGGCGCTTCGTCAATCCGCAGCTCAAGGCGATGTACGGCGTCGACAGCATGCCGCAGACGGCCGAAAACGTCGCCACCGAATACCAGATCAGCCGCGCCGACCAGGACCGTTTCGCGCTGGCCAGCCAGACCAAGGCGCTCGCCGCGCTGCGCGCCGGCATCTTCGACAGCGAGATCGTGCCCGTCGCGATCCCGGTAAAAAAAGGCGCTCCGGTCGTCTTCGCTCAGGACGAGCACCCGCGCGCCACCACGCTCGACGTGCTGGCCGGGCTCAAGCCGGTGGTCGGCCCGGGCGGCACTGTCACGGCCGGCAACGCCTCGGGCATCAACGACGGCGCCTGCGCGGTGCTGCTGGCCAGCAGCACCGCCGCCGCCCGCCACGGCCTGGCCCCGCGCGCACGCGTGGTGGCCATGGCCACCGCCGGCGTCGCGCCGCGCATCATGGGCATGGGCCCGCATCCGGCCACGCTCAAGGTGCTGGCCATGGCCGGACTGCGGCTGGACCAGCTCGACGTGATCGAACTGAACGAGGCCTTCGCCGCGCAGGGCCTGGCGGTATTGCGCGCACTCGGGCTGGCCGACGACGATACTCGCATCAATCCGCATGGCGGCGCCATCGCGCTTGGCCACCCGCTGGGGGCGTCCGGCGCCCGCCTGGTCACCACCGCCGTCAACCAGCTGCACCGCACGGGCGGGCGCTACGCGCTATGCACGATGTGCATCGGCGTCGGACAAGGCATCGCCATCGTGCTCGAACGGGTTTGAACCCGGCACACATTTTCAGCACCACACCACCACCAGGAGACACAATGAAAAAAACCATGACCACCTTCGCCACGGCGCTGCTTTGCGCGACGGCCGTGCAGGCGCAGGCCCAGTCCAACGTCACCATATACGGCATCGTCGATGCCGGCATGGTCAACGAACGTGGCGGCCCCGGCGGCGCCACCGTGACCAAACTCAACAGCGGCGTCGCATCGAGTTCCCGGCTCGGCTTCCGGGGCCGGGAGGACCTCGGCGGCGGCCTGGCCGCCGTCTTCGCGATTGAAAACGGCTTCAATACCGACACCGGCACCGTCGGCCAGGGCGGCGTGCTGTTCGGGCGCCAGGCGTATGTCGGCCTGAGCGGCGGCTTCGGCACGCTGACGCTGGGGCGCCAGTACACGCCCTACTACAAGACGCTGCGCGATGTCGGCGACCCGTTCGCGGCGGTGAGCCTGGCTGGGCGCGCCGGCAACATCATGACGCTCAACACCCGCGCCGACAACGTCGTTCAATACGTCAGCCCAGTTATCAGCGGCCTGCGCACCGATCTCGCCTACGGCGCCGGCGAGGTGGCCGGCGACAGCAGCAAGAACCGCACCCTGAGCGCCTCGCTGGCCTATGCCAACGGCCCGCTGGCGCTGGGAGGCGCCCACCACCGGGTCGAAAATGCGGCCGGTACCGACCGCACCCGCAATACGCTGCTCGCCGCCAGCTATACCTTCAGCACGGTCAAGGCCTACGTCTCGCACGCGCGCAACCGGGGGCTCGGCACGGCCGACAGCCACGACACCCTGGCCGGCGTATTGGTACCGTTCGGCCGGCACAAGGTGATGCTGTCGCATGTCCGCCACGACGACAAGGCCAGGGCCAACCAGGACGCGCGGCAATGGGGTGTCGGTTATCTATACGCACTGTCCAAGCGCACCGACCTCTATGCGGCGTACGCCATGATCGGCAACGACAACGGCGCGGCCTTCACGGTGGGCAGCGCCACCGAGAGGGGCAGCGGCGACCGCGCGGCCAACCTGGGGGTCCGGCACAGCTTCTGACGCGCCCCGGCCGGTGACGCCAGGGCGCGGCGCACCGGTCAGGACGACGCCAGTTCGATAAAAGCGCGCACGTAGTCGATGGCAATGTCGGCCTCGCGCGCGCCGAGGAAAATCTGCTTGGCGATGCCGCGCTCGCCCAGCCGCACCGGCACCACCTCCATCTTGGCCGCATATTCCTCCACCAGCCAGCGCGGCAGCGCGGCCACGCCGCGGCCGCTGGCCACCATCTGCAGCATGATGTCGGTCGTTTCGATGGCCTTGTGGCGCCTGGGCGCGACCCCGGCCGGCAACAGGAACTGATTGTAGATGTCGAGGCGCTCGATATCGACGGGATAGCTGATCAGCACTTCCTGGTTCAACTGCTGGGGCTGCACATAATCCACGGATGCCAGCGCATGGCCCTTGGCCACCACCAGTACCTGCTCGTAGTCGAACACCGGTTCGAACTTCAGCCCCGGCTTGAACAAAGGGTCGGGCGTGACCAGCAGGTCGATCTCGTAGCCGAACAGCGCACCGATCCCGCCGAACTGGAACTTCTGCTTGACGTCCACATCCACGTCGGGCCAGGCGGCCAGATAGGGCGACACCACTTTGAGCAGCCACTGGTAGCAAGGGTGGCATTCCATGCCGATGCGCAGCGCGCCGCGCTCGCCCTGCGCGAACTGGCCCAGACGCTCTTCGGCCAGGTCCAGTTGCGGCAGCACCCGGTTCGCCACCGCCAGCAGGTACTGGCCGGCCTGCGTCAGGCGCAGGCTGCGCCCTTCGCGCAGCCAGACGTCGGTGCCCAGTTGCTGCTCCAGTTTCTTCATACTGTGGCTCAGGGCCGACTGGGTCAGGTTCAGCACGCTGGCCGCAGCCGTCAGTGACCCTTGTTTCTCGACCTGCTGGACGATGCTGAGGTGGATGCGTTCAAGCATGTATATGCGCCATATTCATGGATGTATGAAATAAGACCATTATACTTCATCGATTCCCGGCGCTATCATCCATCCCTTGTTGTCGACCTTGTTCGGCCCGCACGCATTCACCGCAGCAGAAAGCAAAAATGACACGTCCACTTCGGCCAGTCGCGGTTTCCGGCGGACATAAAAAGACTAAAACACCACAGCAGCAACATTCATATTTTTCGCAACAGTCAGGACACCAGATCACCATGAGCAACGATTTTTCATTCAGCATCAAGACCATTCGTTTCGATGAAAACTATCACCCCTCGGACAGTACGCGCCTGACGACCAACTTTGCCAATCTGGCCAGAGGAAAGAGCCGCCAGGAGAACTTGCGCAATACCCTGCGGATGATAGACAGTCGCTTCAACAACCTGGCCCACTGGGACAACCCCAAGGGCGACCGCTACTCTGTCGAGCTCGAAATCATTTCCGTTGAAATGACGATCGATGGCGAAGGCGGCAATAATGCACTGCCATTGATCGAGATCTTGAAGCCGAATATCATCGACAAGAAAACCGGCGAGCGCATTGACGGCATTGCGGGCAATAACTTCTCGTCTTACGTGCGCGATTACGACTTCAGCGTGCTGCTGCCGGAACACAACAACAATAAATCCGCCTTCGACATTCCCGATAATTTCGGCGATTTTCATGGCAAGCTGTTCAAGCACTTTGTAAGATCGACGACCTACCGGCAGCACTTCAGCAAGCCGCCGGTCATTTGCATCAGCGCCTCGAGCAGCAAGACCTATCAGCGGACGGAAAATCAGCACCCGATCCTGGGCGTTGAATACCAACAAAATGAGTTTTCCCCGACCGATCAATATTTCGAAAAAATGGGCATGCAGGTGCGCTACTTCATGCCGCCAAACAGCTCTGCCCCTCTGGCTTTTTATTTTATCGGCGACCTGCTTGGCGACTACACCAATCTTGAACTGATCGGCACCATCAGCACGATGGAAACATTTCAAAAGATCTACCGGCCCGAGATTTACAATGCCAATTCCGCAGCGGGGAAAATTTATCAGCCCAGCCTGAAGAACCAGGATTATTCATTGACTCAGATTGTGTATGACCGGGAAGAGCGCAGCCAGCTGGCCATCAAGCAGGGCAAATATACAGAAGAGCACTTCATCAAGCCATACAAAAACGTGCTGGAACAATGGGCTGCCAATTACGCTCTCTGATCAACCACCATACAAGAAATCAATCATCATGAAAAAATTATTGCCTACGTCGACGGCCGGCAGTTTGCCCAAACCTTCCTGGCTCGCGGAACCTGAAAAACTCTGGTCGCCGTGGAAATTACAGGACGAGCAATTAATTGAGGGCAAACACGATGCTTTACGCCTGTCGCTGCAGGAACAACAGCAAGCGGGCATCGATATTGTCAGCGACGGCGAACAAACCCGCCAGCATTTTGTCACCACGTTTATTGAGCATCTGAACGGCGTTGATTTTGAAAAACGTGAAACCGTCAGAATTCGTGATCGCTATGATGCGAGCGTGCCGACGGTGGTAGGCGCAGTGAGCCGCCAGAAACCGGTGTTTGTCGAAGACGCCAGGTTTTTACGTCAGCAAACCAGTCAGCCCATCAAATGGGCGTTGCCAGGTCCGATGACGATGATCGATACGCTCTATGACAGCCACTACAAGAGCCGCGAAAAACTGGCCTGGGAATTCGCCAAGATCCTCAATCAGGAAGCCAGGGAACTGGAGGCCGCTGGCGTCGACATCATCCAATTTGACGAACCGGCCTTCAATGTTTTCTTTGATGAGGTCAATGACTGGGGGATTGCCACCCTGGAGCGGGCGATTGAAGGGCTCAAGTGCGAAACCGCCATCCATATTTGCTATGGCTACGGCATCAAGGCCAATACTGACTGGAAAAAGACGCTGGGGTCCGAGTGGCGCCAATATGAAGAATCTTTCCCGAAGCTGCAGAAATCCAGTATCGACATCATCTCGCTGGAATGCCATAACTCTCAGGTGCCGATGGACCTGATCGAACTGATTCGCGGCAAAAAAGTGATGGTGGGGGCGATTGACGTGGCAAGCCACACCATTGAAACGCCAGAGGAAGTCGCCGGCACCCTGCGCAAAGCGCTGCGCTTTGTCGATGCGGACAAGCTGTATCCGTGTACCAACTGTGGCATGGCGCCGTTGCCGAGGGAGGTGGCGAGGGGGAAATTGAATGCCCTGAGCGCGGGAGCGGAGATTGTGCGAAGGGAGATCCTGGGCGGCATTCAAGGCTGAACACGGTGCTTTGGGGCGACTGCGGACAAGCCGGGATCGGCACGAAAAGCCCCCGGACATGGTGCTGATGCGCTGCAGCGCAGCGCCCTTCCAGCGCAACGACGAGATGCTGGAACTCCTGCCCAAGGGCGTGAATGGACCAAGACCGGCCGTTCCATGCCTCGCTGCACAGGCAACGAGGCATCAGGATAATTTCTTGGCACTTACTTACAAGTCGAGGCCTTCCTCGAGGATGGACTTCTGCACGGCTGCACGGCTCTTGACACGCTCATACCAGGCCTGGAGGTGCTGAAGATGGTCAAAATGAATAGACGTATCCTCGTACGACTTCAGCCACGACGCCTTGCCCCAACCGGTCACAGCAAACAGATAGGTGTCGGCGACCGAGAATTTGTCGCCCATAAGAAACTGCTTGTCCGCAAGATGGTCATTAATCCAGGCGTAGCGTTGCTCCAGCTTCGGCCTTGCGATCTCGATATAGCCGCCTGCCGAAGGTGCATAGAAAAGCGGAATGAAGCCCTTGTGGATTTCCGTCGAGAGGAAGGCGAGCATCTCCTGAAGCTTGTAGCGTTCAAACGTTCCGTTGGCGGGAGCGAGGTCCTTTTCGGGCTTCAGGTCCGCGAGATACTGAACGATGACAATGCCTTCCATCAGCATGTCGCCGTTATCAAGCTCCAGCGCAGGAATGTAGCCATGCGGGTTGACCTTGTAAAAATTCTTACCCTCTGCCGTTGTATGGTCTTTGAGATCAACCTTGATGAATTCAACATCAAGACCAAGTTCGTTTGCAACGATGTGGGGAGAAAGCGAGCAGGCACCCTGCTTGTAGTAGAGTTTCATTCTGTGGGCTCCATACGTTTCAATAATGCGCTTCCCCTTGAGGAAAAGCGCGCGGTTCAGGCGATATAAAAACGCCAGAATGTGATGCCAATCTATGTCCTGTTGCGGCGGTAACGACGATTCTGAAGGCCACCTGGCGTCATGCTGGAGAAGACCCCGTCACGGCGCACCCAGGCATGCATGAGTGCGGCGGAAAGATGCATCAGCACGACGGCGAACAGCAGCCAGGCCAGCAGGCCGTGGGCGTCACGCAGCACCGCGTACCAGACCGGATCGGCAGGCGCGATGGGCGGCAGCGCGACACCCGGCAACATCGTCACTGGCCATCCGCCCGCCGAGCGTACACCCCAGCCGAGCAGCGGTAGCGAGACCATCAAGCCATACAGCACCCAGTGCGATGCCTTGGCTGACATGACTTGCCAGCGTGGTATGTCGGCGGGCAACGCTGGCGCACCATGGCGCAGCCGGTTGAGCAAACGCACTATCGCCAACAGCAAGATGGCAATGCCCAGCGGCTGGTGAAGGTCGAGCAGCCAGGGCCGCCAGGTCAGCGACGTCATCATGGCTACGCCGATGAACAGCATCGCCAGAATGGCCGCCGCCATCGTCCAATGCAACAACTGCGCCAGCAGGTTGAATTGTGCTGGCAGGCCAGCTTCATGGCCTGGTAAAGTTTTGCTTGCGGTGCGGGCTTCGGTCGTCATTGTGCTGCCTTCTTTCCAACCGCATCGGTGGCCTTGCCGTAGCCGATTTCGTGCAGCCGTGCGTTGTACGAGTGGGCGTAAATACCTGCCCGCGTTGCCAATACCGGATCGTTCGACAGTGCCATGCCGGCCGGTATCAAGGTGGGATCGAAATTGATGTCGCGACACACGCCGTCAGTCTGCTCGAAGACCCGCTGCACTTCCAGCGTTCCGGCCACTACCTGTTGGCGGGTTTCCGGCCAGGGCTGCGATGGATCATCCACCGGATCGCCTGGCGCGGCCAGTTGCATCACCATATCCCAATGCAACGGCGCCTTTGTCAGGCGTTGCGCTACATCTGTGAACAAGGCATCGTGACTGGCCCGCGCACGCTCTTCAGCACTCCAGGCGGTGAATGTCGCATGCGGCCGCAGCGACCAGCGCATGGCTTGCCGTCGCCCATCCTCGGCCACCAGAAAGTAGGCATGGATGGCGTAGAACGTGGCGCCGGCGAAGCTGCTGGCCCAGGGTTTCACGGCATCGGCCTCCATGTATTTGCGCGCCTCCGGATAATCCTTGAGGAAAGCCTCCACGTGTTGGGGGTCGGGTTTGCCGGTGGCCGGATCAGGTGCAGTAGCCTTGACCATCGCCAGGAAGCCGGGGGCATCGCGGGTGGCGAAATACGGCTCGTTGTTCATTTTCATGCGCCACTGCTGCCCGTTATCGGCAGTGAGCATCATGGCCATGCTGACGGTGCTGGTGGAGTTATCCGCAGCATAAGGGCTCATGTGCCCAATCGAGAAGCGTCCTGTGGCCCGTGTCTCCGGCTGAGCGAAAACCCTGGCATCGGAGTACCTTGCCACTGCGCCGCTGGCGCGAAACACGCCGTCGAAACACACTCCCTTGCCGTGTGCGCGACGGTAGCCAGCAGGAAAATTATGTTGCGTGTCTTCCAGGAAAGTCGTATTGGTCACGCGCTGGCCAAGCAAACCGGCAGCCCAGGCAAAGGCCGTGGCCAGCACGGCGACGATCGCGCCGATGCCGGCCAGGGCCGGCCAGCTGCGCTTGAGGTCAATATCGCCGATCTTCATGGCCGGCCGCCGTTGGACGGGGCGAAGGTGGTACGCGGTGTGTTGTTCATGATGACTCCTTGAATTGACAGTGAATGTCGCCTGGTTAATGCGAGGCTGTCTTTGAAAACAGGTTCATCACGATCACTCCGGTGACAATGAGAACGATGCCGATGATTGCCGGAAAGTCCAGCCTTTGCTTAAACGCGAGCACGCCGAGCAGCGCGGTCAGGACGATGCCTAAGCCGCCCCATATGGCGTAGGCGATCGCCAGCGGTAAGCCTTTCAGTGCCTGGCCGAGTCCATAGAATGCGAATCCGTAAAAAATAACCACCAGCGCGGTTGGCACCAATCGTGAAAACTGTTCGGACCTGGCCAGGAAGGCGCTGCCGGCAACCTCCGATACGATTGCGGCTCCTAGCCAGATATAGTGTGTTGCAAGCATGTTCTTCTCTTGTTTGACGTGGTTAATTTTGCAATTGTGAATGGCGTTGTTCATGTCCTCATTGTTTCGCAGGACGATTTTTTACAATACGATCGTATTGTACTTTATTTTTTGCGTTGTAGAATTGAGGTATGACTTCTAAAGCACACACTCCCCGGCCTCCGAAACAACCTGACCAAGTCAGAAAGAGGCTTTTTCACGCCGCCACTGTCCTGTTAAGTACCGGGCAGCCGGTTTCTATCGGCGCAATTGCCAGTGCCGCCGGTGTCAGCAAAGGTGCGGTACAACATCATTTCGGCACCAAAGAACAGCTGCTTGCCGCACTTTTCGACCTTTATATGGATCAATTCAACGAAGCATTGGCGTTGGAAGATGCGTCGGCGCCGCCAGCATTGCGCTACGCACGCATGTCGCTCAATACCACTTCGTACGAGGACACCGAAGGCTGGCGCGCCATGGTCGTGGCAACCGTCATTGATCGCGGATTGGCGGCGCGGTGGAGCGAGCGCGCAGAAATTGAGCGCTCTCTCGACCAGGCTCCCACTGAAAATGCCTTGCTCGTTCGTCTGGCGGCAGACGGCTTATGGCTATCGGATTTACTGTCTACCTATAAGATCGGCAACAAAGAGCGCGAGCAACTGGATGGTTTGATGGGAGAACTGCTCAGGAAGCCTTGAGGTGGCGTCGCTGAACAGCTCATGGGTCAAGTCGGTGAACGCCTGCATCGCCGGAGGGAGAATGCGGTGATGGGCACAGTGAAACCGCCAGCGGCGCCGGTTCGCCACGGTTGTGGGGGGAAGGGATTGATCTCTTGGACGATCGGGACCATGTCCTCGCCATCCTGCGACTGGTCCATGGTCGCCATCCGTTTCGCCAGGAACATCCTCGTCACCAGAAAGGCAAGCTGCGCCTGGCGGAACTGCTTCCGGGGCAGCTTCGCTATCTGGAACTTGCTCAGTACACGACACTTGACAGGTCAATGGACGGCGTGTTGGCACGCCTTCAGGTCCACCGGCAAGGAGCGCCTGCCGCTGCCGCCCCCTAGCCGCAGCGCGGCATTGCCGCCCCATCACTGGCTGACTGCCGACGATGCTTTGCCATCATGAAAAGGCTATTTCCATGCCGAGCCTGCTGACAAGCAGGAAGGTGACAAGCCCCAGGGCCAGCAGCGACAGCACGAAGACTGCAACCACCTTGCCACTCGAGCGCAGCACCGCGCGCCTGCCCTTCTTCTTGCCTTGATCGTAATGCCACTTGATGGCAAAGAACATGCCCGTGCCGAGCACGAGAGCCTTGAACGTAACGAAGACTACAGGAATCCAATCCATCATTTTGAGTATTTCCAGGCTATTACTTGACACTATCTATCGTGAGGATCGCTACCTCAAAACGCTGCTTGCGCAGCTTCATTTTTTTGTTCGAACCATCCCCTGGCATCCTGTTCAATCTTTCATTATAGCGAGCCATGAAATAGCCATGGCATCTTGCGCAGTGATTTGCCCAATGCGGATGAGAGAGGAGACAACGTCAGCAACGGCCATGCAACGATGGTGTTGCCGCGCGCGCTGAGGCATACTACCTTAAAACAATTTCCATACATTGAGACAAAATGTCCCAGTTGAAAACCATACAAGATGACAATATGCCGCACTGGTTGCCGCGCTTGGCCGCAAACAAAGGGCCACGTTTTTTGCAGATTGCCGATGCGTTGCAGGCGGCGGTGGCAGATGGATCGTTGACACCTGGTGACCGTCTGCCTGCGCAGCGCCAGTTGGCGGCACGGCTGGACGTCGACCTGACGACGATCACGCGCGCCTACGACGAAGCCAGGCGCCGCAACTTGCTGGAAGGACGCGGCGCCCGAGGCACTTATGTCGCGGCGCCGAAAGTCGAATTGACCGCCATCCTCGACCTGTCCATGAATACGCCACCACCGCCCGATGGCGTGGACTTCGACGACATGCTGAAACAGGGTTTGTCTCAAGTACTGATGCGGGCAGATAATGAATTGCTGATGACTTACCACTTGGGCGGGGGCAGCGACTCCGACCGCAAGGCTGGCGCCAAATGGCTGGCACCGATGTTCGGACCGCTCGATACCCGACATCTGCTTGTCTGTCCGGGCGCGCAGGCGGCTATCGCCGCATTGATCCTTGCGCTGACGGCGCCTGGCGATGTCATCCTGGCAGAGCCAGCGAGTTATCCCGGCTTGCGTGTTGCGGCGAGCCAATTCGGCCGGCACCTCATTGCGGTGCAAGCGGACCAGCACGGGATGGTGCCCGAGATGCTCGAACAAGCATGCCGCCAGCACAAGCCCGGGCTGGTCTACCTCAATCCGACATTACAGAACCCGACCGCCATCACCATGCCGGAACGCCGGCGCAAGGAGCTCGCAGGCATCGCGCAGCGCTGCAATGTACGCATCGTCGAGGACGATCCCTACTGGCTCCTTGCCGATGCCCCGCCAGCACCGATTGCCACGTTTGCCCCGGAACAGGTGGTCTACATCTCGACCCTGTCGAAATGCCTGACGCCCGGCCTGCGCGTCGCCTTCGTGCTGATACGCGACCCGATTGAGCGCGAACGGTTCCTCGTCGCGCTCAGATCCTTTGCGCTGATGGTCGCGCCTCTGACGGCCGCACTGGCCACGCAGTGGATACTCGACGGTTCGGCTGACAAATTGGTGCAAGGCGTACGCAAGGAAGCGCGCCTGCGCCACCGGATGGCGCGCGATATTCTGGCGGGGCGGTACAGCGGCTTTGATGACGGCCTGCATGTATGGCTCGAGTTGCCGGCGTACTGGAACTCCTCCCAGCTTGCGCGTACGGCCGCTACCTACGGCATCGCCGTCACGCCGGCGGAAGCCTTCGCCACCGGCAGCGGATCGGTCAATGCCATTCGGATCTCTTTGGGGTGCATCAAGGACCGTGGACGCTTGCAGGCAGGTCTTCAACGACTGTCTCAGCTGCTTGCGCGACGGCCCGAGTCGTTCAGCGCTGCGGTGGTTTAAGTGTCCGGGAAACTGCGCTTCATCCGTAATGCCAAGGGCACCGTAGAAGCGGGTTCAGCCGAAAACCTGATTGGAACCACGAACGCGCGCCCACGGCGCGCGGGGCTGCCGCGCAGCGGCAGCAGATGGGCGATTCGGGGCGGACTGGGCTGGTAGGCCCAGCCCTTCGAATCTCACACGCAGGGCGCGCAGGCGCCCTGCTCGCTTCCGCCAGGCAATAAAAAACCGCCTCGAAGGCGGTTTCTTATTGCCTGGCGGAAGCGGTGAGATTCGAACTCACGAACAGTGTAACCCGTCGCTAGTTTTCAAGACTAGTGCCTTCAACCACTCGGCCACGCTTCCGGAGCCTGCATTATACATAAAGCTTGCGGGCTTACCAATGGATGGACGAGGAACGAGGCAATTCTTCGGTGGCGGGGCTTACACGTCCCAGTTTTTCCGCAACACCCGTTCGAACTCTTCGGCCGGCAGCGGGCGCGAGAACAGGTAGCCTTGCACTTCGTCGCAACCAGCACTGTTCAGGAAGGCCATCTGCTCCGCCGTTTCCACGCCTTCCGCAATCACCTTGTGATGCAGCTGCTGGGCGATGCTGATGATGGTGGTGGCAATCGCGCAGTCGCTGGCGTCCGACGGGATGCCGGTGGTAAAAGACCGGTCGATCTTCAAGGTGTCGATCGGGAAACGCTTCAGGTACGACAGGCTCGAGTATCCGGTGCCGAAGTCGTCCAGCGACAGCGCCACGCCCAGCGCCGTGATGCGGTCCATGATGCCGATCACGCGCTCGATGTTGTGCATCAGCGTGCTTTCGGTGATTTCCAGTTCCAGCCAGGCGGCGTCCAGGCCGTAGCGCTCCAGCATCGCGGCCACCCGGGTTGGCAGGGCCGAGGTGAATTCGCGGGCGGAAACGTTGACGGCGATGCGGATCGGGGACAGGCCGGCCTGTTTCCACGCTTGCGCCTGGGCGCAGGCCGCTTCCAGCACCCATTCGCCCACTTGCACCACCAGGCCCGTCGATTCGGCCAGCGGGATGAAGTCGGCCGGCGGAATCATGCCGTGCACCGGGTGGCGCCAGCGCACCAGCGCTTCGGCGCCGATCATGCGCCCACTGCCCAGTGCGTATTTCGGCTGGTAGTGCAGCAGCAATTGATGTTCCGCCAGGGCCTGGCGCAGGCCGGTTTCCAGGCGCATGCGCGCTTGCATGCCCAGGTTCATGTCATGGCTGTAGAAGGCCACGCTTTCGGCGTCGCCGCCGCCGTCCTGCTTGGCCCGGTACATGGCGATGTCGGCCAGGCGCAGCAGGGTTTCGGCGTCGTGGCCGTCTTGCGGGTAGACGCTGATGCCGATGCTGGCGCCCACGCGCAGGTCGTGGCCTTCGATCAGGAACGGTTCCACCAGTGAAGCCAACAGCTTTTGCGCCACCGTGCTCGCTTCAAAATGCTGGCTGATGTCGAACAGGCCAACGGCGAATTCATCGCCGCCCAGGCGCGCTACCAGGTCCTGGTCGCGCAGCACCTTGCGAAAGCGGACCGACACCTGGCGCAGCAGTTCGTCGCCGATGCGCCGGCCCAGCGTATCGTTGATCAGCTTGAAGCGGTTCAGGTCGATGAACAGCATGCAGCCAAGCATCTTGCTGCGCAGGGCCACGGAGAGGGCCTGGTCCGCCAGTTTGGTCAGCAAGGTACGGTTCGGCAGGCTGGTCAGCGCGTCGTAATAGGCAAGATGATGCAGGCGCTCTTCGGCCAGCTTGCGTTCGGTAATGTCGGTCAGGTAGGCGATCAGGCCCACCGGACGCTCGTCGAGGTCGCGCAGCGGCGATAGCGACAGGCTGGCCCAGAAGACTTCGCCGGATTTCTTTTTGCGCCGCACTTCCATCAGGCGCCCGCCCTGCTCCAGGAAGGCGTCGTGGAAACCGGTGTCTTCGTCGTCATATAAAAACAGGATGTTGCGGCCCACCGCTTCCACCGACGAGTAGCCGAACAAGCGTTCGGCGCCCTTGTTCCAGCTGGTGATATAGCCCGTCAAGTCCATCGTCAGCACCGATTCGTGCAGTTGGTCGAGGATCTGCGTCTGTTGCGCCAGCAACGCTTCGACCTGCGCGAACGCATGCGTGGAGCGCTGCGCCAGCGAGTGCACCTGCAGCACGCCGGCCGTCAGCGACGCCAGGCTGGACAGGTGGCGGCGGTCGCTCTCGTTATAGCTGTGCTTGCCGGCCACGCGATAGTGGCCGAAGCAATGGCCGTCGAAACTGATTTCCTGCAGTAATCCTGAGGGCTCAGGGACAAGCAGTGCGGCAGGTGCGTCGCCCAGGGCGCACGGCAGGAACTCGCCGTGCGCGCTGGCCATCACGCTGCCGGCGATACGGCCCAGTTCCGTCACCAGGGCCGCGCCGCGCAGGCGTACCACCGCGTCGCACAGGGCGGCGCTGTCGCTCAGCGTATTCGATACCGGCAGCATGGTCATGTCAGAGGTTCCGGCTCACCGTGATGGCCCACTGATAGGCTTGCAGCAGGCTGCGCCAATAGCTTGCGCCATCGACGCCGGCGCGCGCCAGGCTGGCGGGCGTCGGCGTGGCGCCGCTTTCGGCCAGCGCCAGCATGGCGCCCAGTTCGCCGCTGCGTTCGAGCAAGGCGCCGGCGACGGCAGGGTCCAGGTTCAGGGTGGCGATAATGTCGGCCATCGACATGCCCAGCAAGGTGTCGAGCAGGGAAAACACGCCGGTCATGAAGGCCAGGTCTTGCGCCGCGCGTTCGCCGCCGCGCAACTGGCACAGTGACTCCATCTGCGCCCCGCGCACGGCCGCCAGCGGCAACAGCGCATTGATCTTGCCATCGTCCTGCTGACGCGCATACAGCAGCAATTGCAGCCAGCGCTGCAGCTGGCGCCGGCCCAGCAGGGTGATGGCCTGATGAAAACTGGTGATAGTCGCCGTGAAACCGAAGGCGGCCGAGTTGACCAGCTTGAGCAGATGATAGGCCAGCTCGGGATCTTGCTTCAACGGTACTTCGAGTTCCTGCACGTCGGCGTCGCGCGCCAGCAGGCCCAGCAGCACCAGCACGCGGCGGCGCGAGGTGCCCTCTTCCGCGTCGCTCTGGCGGCGCGCGCCATGCAGCGCATAGTCGCCGGCAAACCAGCTCACTCCCAGCGCCGACAGCCGGGCCAGGCTGTCGCTGTCGGCAATATTGTAGGCCAGGTGCGGACCCGGCAATGTCATCAGCTGATGCAGGCCCGGCAATTCGCCGGCCGCATCGATGCCCAGCGCGCGCGCGTCGATCCGGGCCGCCGCCACAGGGCCGGCGCCAGGACCGTCGAGCACGATGCGGTAGCCAGCCTCGCGCCATTGCAAACAGAGTTGTTGTACTTGCTCGTTGGCGGCAGCGGCGGCGGGCAAGCGGAAAATGGTGCGCTGTGGCGGGAGCTGCGGCAACAAGCGGGCCAGCAAGGGTTCATCGGCGCCGTGCGGCTCGCTGAGGGGAATGATGCAGTCGAGCGGCGCCAGGTGAGCGTAGACATCGGCCGCAGCCAGTGCGCTCAGCAACGCCTCGCCGGCTTGCGGCGGAAGATGGAAGCTGACGGCGACCCACTCGTTGTGCGCATTTGCAACTGCTTGTAATCCCACCAAAGGAAACAGGTTTGATTCAGACGCTGACATCGATCATCTCGTGTGGATAAGGCAAAAAGTGTTCATGAACTGGCCGCAAATAAGCCACTGCCATCAGGCATGACACTTCGACAGCAAGAATCATTCTATCCGAATCTCACGAATGAAACAGTTTTATATTAGCAATAAATGTTCAGAAAACATTCCAACAAGAAACCACGACCATCTGCCGCCGTCTCCATCAGGCGCCGCCGCCATCGAATTGCGCGTGCTCGACCGCATATTTGATCAGTTCGGCCTGCCCTTCTATACCGAGCTTGCGCTTGATGTTCAGGCGATGGGTTTCCACCGTGCGCACGCTCAGGTCCAGCTCGCGCGCGATCTGCTTGTTCGACTGGCCGGCCGCGATATGCTGCAGCACCTGCTGTTCGCGCAGGGTCAGGAAAGTGTCTTGCACTTGCGGGCGTGACAATTGCCGCGCCAGCGCCGCGCTGTAATAAATGCCGCCGGACATCACCGTTTCGATGGCGAAGACGATATCCTTGCCCGGCGCATCCTTCAGCACATAGCCGCGCGCGCCGGCGGCGATCGCCTGCGATACGTATTCGAGCTTGTCGTGCATGGACAGGATCAGCACGGCAATCTGCGGAAACGCCCGCTTGAACAGGCCGGTTGCTTCAATCCCGTTGGTGCCGCGCATATTGATGTCCATCAGCACCAGGTCCACCTGATGCGCGCGCGCCTGTTCC
Source organism: Janthinobacterium sp. PC23-8 (assembly GCF_002250505.1). GTDB lineage: Bacteria > Pseudomonadota > Gammaproteobacteria > Burkholderiales > Burkholderiaceae_D > Janthinobacterium. Next base: position 100,519 of record NZ_NJGY01000005.1, on the reverse strand, counting down.
AATGCCTCGTCCGCACCGCCGGCCTCGGCCACCACATCGAAATGCGGCACCGCTTCCAGGCGCGCGCGCAAGCCGTCGCGCACCAGCGGGTGATCGTCGACCAGCAGGATGCGTATTGTTTCGGTCATGATGTTGTGATCTCTTTATGAGTGAAGGGCAGGCGCGCCAGCACCACCGTGCCGCTGGCTGACGAGGCGATATGCAGGCTGCCGCCGATGGCTTCCATGCGCTCGGTCATGTTGCGCAGGCCGATGCCGCGCTGCGGATGCAGGGCGATGCCGTCGGCGTCGAAACCGCCGCCATTATCCTCGATGCGCAGCTCGACCGCCCCCTGCGCTTCGCGCAGGCTGACCGCGACCGTGCTGGCATGGGCGTGGCGCTCGCTGTTGGTCAGCGCTTCCTGGGCGATACGGAACAGCACCGTGTTGACCATGTCGGGCAAGCCTTCGCCGGCCCCTGGCGGGCTGGCGGCAAAGCCGGCCTGGGCGCGGCTGCTGTCATTGTATTCGTGCACCAGGTGGTCCAGCGCCGCGCCCAGGCCCAGGTCGTCCAGGATGGCCGGGCGCAGGTTGTGCGAAATGCGGCGCACTTCGCCAAGCACCTTGTTCAGTTGCTCGGCGGCCCGCTCGAAAGTGGCCGGCGCACGGGCTTGCTGGTCGGCATTGCCGGCCAGGCGCGCGATGCCGGCCTCGATCTGCAGCTTGATCGATACCAGCCACTGGCTGATGCCGTCATGCAGATCGCGCGACAGCCGCGCCCGCTCTTCCTCCTGCGATTCGACCACTCTTTGCGCCAGCACTTTCAGCTTGGCGTCGGCCACGCGCAGTTCGCGGATATTCAGTACCAGGCCGCAGCCGGCCACCACCAGCGAACCGAGGATGGCAATGGCCGCGATCCACAGCATGGTCGAGCGGATATTGGCGAACTGCTGGGCGCCGACCTTGGCCAGCGCCTGGTCCACATCGTCCATATAAATGCCGGTGCCCATCATCCAGCCCCATTCCGGCATCAGGATCACATAGCCCAGCTTGGGCGCCGATTTATTGCTCGACGGCTTGACCCAGTTGTAGCGCTCGAAGCCGCCGCCACTCCTGGCGCGCTGCATCAGACGCTGGATGGTCAGGTTGCCGTCCGCATCGCGCAGCTGCCACAGGTTCTGCCCCACCAGTTCGGGCTGGCGCGGGTGCATCAGCGAGTTGCCTTGCAGATCGTAGATAAAGAAATAGCCGTCGTCGCCATAGCTGAGCGCGGCCAGGATGCGCTTGGCTTCCTCTTGCGTGGCGGCGTCCTTGCGGCCCGACTTGACCAGCTTGGCAATCGAGTGGCTGGCCAGCGTCACATAGTGCTTGAGTTCGGATTCCTTGCTGGCCAGATACGCCTGCTCGATGGTGGCGCGCTGCTGCTCGGCCAGGATCAAGGCCTGGTGACGCACAGCAAAGGCGATCGCGCACATGGCCAGGATCAGCGGCGTGATGGCCAGGAAGATGACTTTCTGTCGTAGTTTCATGACCTGGCGCAATGGAGGTGGAAGTAAACAATCGAAACTGCGATTTTACGCGGCTACTGGGCCCGGCTCTGCGTAGTAATACTGAGGCGGACTGCGTAGTGGTGCGCTTGCCAGCATTATACGATTGGTGAATACTCGGCATAAGCTGCGCTGACTGAACAAACTGGCAACGACCAGTGCACCACAGGGTAACCGACACAGGGTGCAGCACCCGTCAATTTCTGGAGGAAGCATGAACCGCATTTTCAAACAGCTCGGCTGGGCAGCGCTTGCGCTGGCCGGCGCGGCGTCGCTGGGCGTGGTCGCCCTGCAGCGCGGCGAACCGATCAGCGCCATCTGGATCGTCATCGCCGCCGTCTGCGTCTATCTGATCGCCTACCGTTTCTACAGCCTGTTTATCGCCGACAAGGTGCTGGGACTCGATGCACGCCGCATGACCCCGGCCTTCAAGCACAACGATGGCCTGGACCACGTGCCCACCAATAAATATGTGCTGTTCGGCCACCACTTCGCGGCCATCGCCGGCGCCGGCCCATTGGTCGGCCCCGTGCTGGCCGCGCAAATGGGCTACCTGCCCGGCATGCTGTGGATTCTCGCTGGCGTGGTGTTTGCCGGCGCAGTGCAGGACTTTATCGTGCTGTTCATTTCCATGCGCCGCGACGGCCGCTCGCTGGGCGACCTGATCAAGGCCGAACTGGGCGAGATTCCCGGCCTGATCGCCCTGCTTGGTTGCTTCATGATCATGGTGATTATCCTGGCCGTGCTGGCCCTGATCGTCGTCAAGGCGCTGACCGGCTCGCCATGGGGCAGCTTTACCGTGATGGCGACGATTCCCATCGCGCTGTTCATGGGCGTGTACTCGCGCTTTATCCGCGTCGGGCGCATCGGCGAAGTGTCGGTCATCGGTTTTGTGTTGCTGATGCTGGCCATTATCGGCGGCCAGTACGTGCAGGAACACGCCGTGCTGGGCGCCATGTTCACCTTTACCGGGACCGAGCTGACCTGGATGCTGATCGGCTACGGCTTTATCGCTTCCGTGCTGCCGGTGTGGCTGCTGCTGGCGCCGCGCGATTATCTGTCCACGTTCCTGAAAATCGGCACCATCCTGGGCCTGGCGATCGGCATCATCGTCGTCGCGCCCTACCTGAAAATGCCGGCCATGACCAAGTTCATCGACGGCTCCGGCCCGGTCTGGTCGGGCAATCTGTTCCCCTTCCTGTTCATTACCATCGCTTGCGGCGCCGTGTCGGGCTTCCATGCCCTGATCTCGTCGGGCACCACGCCGAAGATGATCGAAAACGAAAGCCACGCCCGCTTTATCGGCTATGGCGCCATGCTGATGGAGTCCTTTGTCGCCATCATGGCGCTGGTGGCCGCCTCGACCATCGAGCCGGGCATCTATTTCGCCATGAACAGCCCGGCCGCGCTGATCGGCACCACGGCCGAGTCGGCCGCGCAGGCGATCTCGCAATGGGGCTTTTATGTAACGCCGGACATGCTGACGCAGACCGCCAGGGACGTCGGCGAGCACACCATCATCTCGCGCGCCGGCGGCGCACCGACGCTGGCCGTGGGCATGGCGCAAATCCTGTCCGGCGCCATGGGCGGCAAGGCCATGATGGCCTTCTGGTACCACTTCGCGATTCTGTTCGAAGCGCTGTTCATCCTGACCGCCGTCGATGCGGGCACGCGCGCCGGCCGCTTCATGCTGCAAGACTTGCTGGGCAGCTTTGTGCCAGCGCTGAAACAGACGGAAAACGTGATCGCCAACCTGCTGGCCACGGGCCTGTGCGTGGCGGCCTGGGGCTACTTCCTGTACCAGGGCGTGGTCGATCCGCTGGGCGGCATCAATACCTTGTGGCCGCTGTTCGGCATCGCCAACCAGATGCTGGCGGCCATTGCGCTGATCCTCGGCACCTGCGTGCTGTTCAAGATGAAGCGCGGCCAGTATGCGTGGGTGACGATCACGCCGACCATCTGGCTGCTGCTGTGCACCCTGACGGCCGGCTGGCAAAAGATTTTCGACGCCAATCCGCGCGTCGGCTTCCTGGCCCATGCCGACAAATATTCGGCCGCGCTCGACGCCGGCCAGTTGCTGGCGCCAGCCAAGTCGGTGGCGCAGATGCAGCAGATTATCTTCAACGATTACCTCGATGCGGGCCTGGCCGGCTTCTTCGTGATCGTGGTGATCAGCGTGCTGCTGTTCGGCATCCGCACCATCATGAAGGCGCGCGCCGACAGCCGCCCAAGCACCAGGGAAACCCCATACCAGGCCATGCCGACGGTGCCCTGATGATCGATGAAATCCTCAAGGCGGGCCGCTATCTGGGGCAAAGCATGCGGCTGATGTGCGGCCTGCCCGAGTACGATACCTACGTGGCGCACCGGGAAGTGACCCATCCCGGCGAGCCGATGATGACGTACGAGGAATTCTTCCGCGAACGCCAGGAAGCGCGCTACGGTGGCGCTGGCAAGCGTGGTGGTTGTTGCTGATGTAGCAGTATTGATCGAGGCCAGTCGTTCCAGACTGGCCTTTTCTTTTGGCTTGCCCGCCCCCCGGCCACCTTTCCCATACTTAGACTCACATCAACATGATGCTCCGTCATCACGCTTATATTTTTCCTATGGGAATTAATTAAAGAATAGCAATAATTACCCCGGAGGATGTCCGTCCCCATGTTCAACTTTCAACGCGCCAGCATCAGCCAGAAACTGACCATGATTTCGGTATTGTCCTCCGGCAGCGCCTTGCTGCTGGTGTTCATGGCGTTTGCCGCCACCGCCGTGATCAGCCACAAGGAAGACGAGAGCCGCCAGTTGCTGTCGCTGGCCGGCGTGATCGGCGCGGCCGGGGCTGGCCCCCTGTTGACCGGCAAGACGGGCCAGGCGCAGCAGATGCTGGCCGCCTTGCAGGCGCGCGACGAGATCGTGCAGGCGGCCCTGTATGACCGCCATGGCAAGATCTTTGCCCTCTACCGCGCCGGGCATCCGCGCCTGGACAGCGCGCCGGCCGAGGCGATGGCGCCGGAGCGCCTGGCCGAGCTGATCGACGCGCCCGTGCTGCCCGGTGCGCGGGTGGCGCTGGCCCGTTCGATGCGGCTGTACCGTCCGGTGTGGCAGCACGAGCAGGTGGTCGGCGCCATCATGATCGAAACCGATCTGTACCAGATGTGGCGCGATATTGCGCGCCACCTGGGCGCCATCAGCAGCGCTACCTTGCTGTCGTTCCTGGTGGCGCTGATACTGGCGCGGCGCTTCAAGAGCCTGATCGCCGAACCGATTACCAAGCTGATCGAGACAGCAAAAAAAGTGTCGAGCAGCCAGACCTACAGCCACCGCATCGCCCACCGGCGCAGCGACGAGCTCGGCGTGCTGATCGACAGCTTCAACGACATGCTGGCGCAGATCGACAGCCGCGACGCCACCCTGGCCAATTACCGCGACCAGCTCGAACGCCAGGTGGGCGTGCGCACCGAGCAGCTGGAAAAAGCCAAGGATGCAGCCGAGGCCGCCAGCCAGGCGAAAAGCGCGTTCCTGGCCACCATGAGCCATGAAATCCGCACCCCCATGAATGGCGTGCTGGGCATGACGGAGTTGCTGCTGGCCAGCCAGCTCACGCCACAGCAGCGCCATTACACCAGCATGGTGCAGCGCTCGGGGCAGAATTTACTGGTCATCATCAACGACATCCTCGACTTTTCCAAGATCGAGGCGGGCAAACTGAGCGTCGAATATATCCGCTTCAATTTCCGCGAGCTGCTCGACGATATCGAACATGTGTTCGCGCCGCAGGCACAAGCGAAGCATATCTGCCTGGAATTCGATATCGCCAACGATATCCCGATCGCCATCTGCGGCGACCCGAACCGTCTGCGCCAGATTATCGTCAACCTGCTGGGCAACGCCATCAAGTTTACGGAAACCGGCAAGGTCACGGTCAAAGTGGAAGTATGCCGCGAGGACAATCCCAGCGTCGGCCTGCGCTTCGAGGTGCACGACACCGGCATCGGCGTGTCAAGCGAGGCACGCTCGCGCATCTTCGACTCCTTTTCGCAAGCCGATGGCTCGACCACGCGCAAGCATGGCGGCACCGGCCTGGGCCTGACAATATCGAAACAGCTGGTGGAGCTGATGGGCGGCACTATCGGGGTCGATAATGCTCTAACGCAAGGCTCCATCTTCTGGTTCGACGTAAATTTCGATAAACGGCGCGTCGACAGTGACGATCCATCTTTCAATCTGAACACTACGCGAGGGTTACGCGCCTTGATCGTCGACCACACACCCGCTACCCGCGCCGTACTCGAACGCCAGCTGGCCAACTGGCATATCGCCAGCGACAGCGCCAGTTCGGCCGGCGACTGCTTGACCCGGCTGCGCGCCGCCGTGGACGCCGGCTTGCCCTATACCGTCGCCCTGCTCGACATGGAGTTGCCGCGCACCAGCGGCCTGGCGCTGGCCGCCACCATCAAGAGCGACCCGCAACTGGCCGATCTGAAACTGTTGTTGCTCAGCACTGAACGGGGTGCGGCCGATCCGGTCCAGCGGCGCGAAGCCGGTGTCGCCTTCCAGCTGATCAAGCCGGCGCGCGAATGCGACCTGTTCGACTGCATCGTCACGCCGCCGCGCGCCAGCGAAAGCCTGCGCGTCCATCCGCCACATGCGCCGAGGCAAACCAGCCGCCGCCAACGGCGCCGCGTGCTGCTGGCCGAGGACAATCCGGTCAATGTCGAGGTGGCGCTGGCCATGCTCGACAGTCTGGGCCTGGACGTGGTGTGCGTCCACAATGGCGAGCAAGCGCTGCATGCGGCACAGGCCGGGGACTTCGACCTGGTGCTGATGGATTGCCAGATGCCGGTCATGGATGGCTTTGCGGCCACGGCGGAAATCCGCCGCCACGAACAGCACCACGGCCACGCGCGCATGCTGCCCATCGTGGCCATCACCGCCAACGCGCTGCAGGGCGACCGCGAAGCGTGCCTGGCGGCCGGCATGGACGACTACCTGAGCAAGCCTTTTACCCAGCAGGAACTGGCCAGCACGCTGGCGCGCTGGATCGCCCTGCCGCGCGCGGCCACCGTGCACCATGCGGACGAGGCCATCGACACGCCGCCGGCCAGGCCGCAAGCGGCGAACCTGACTCCGGCGGCAGCGTCGGCAGCACCTTCGAACGAACTGAACCGGCAGGCGCTGGACAATATCCGCGCCCTGTCGGGCGCGGGCGGTGACGGCGTGGAAAATACCTTGCTGGAAAAAGTCATCAACGCCTTTACGACCGACACGCCACGCCAGCTGGCCAGCTTGCGCACGGCCATCGCCGCGCACGATACCGAGGCCATGCGCAAGATCGCGCACAGCCTCAAGTCCGGCAGCGCCAACGTCGGCGCCGATGCGCTGGCGCTGCAGTGCAAGGAGATGGAAAAACTGGGCCGCGCCGGTAGCACCGATGGCGCGATCGGGCTGCTGCACACCATGGACCAGCAATTCCTGGCGGTGCGCGACGCCCTGGAGCGCCTCCTCGTGAAGGAAGATTGACATGACAGCGCCTCTTTCCAACAAGCGCGGCCTGGTACTGGTGGCCGACGACGACCCCGTGATGCGCATGCTGATGCGCCAAATGCTCACGCAAGTGGGCCTGGACGTGATCGAGGCCGAAGACGGCGTGCAGGCGCTGGCCAGCTACAAGCTCAAGGGCCCGGATCTGGTCATGCTCGACGTCGACATGCCGGCCATGGACGGCTTTGACGTGTGCCGCGAAATCCGCCGCCAGGAAGGCAACGTCACCGTGCCCATCATCATGGTCACGGGCGGCGACGAAATCGAGGCCGTCACGCACGCCTACGAAGTGGGCGCCACCGATTTCATTTCCAAGCCGATCAACTGGCCGATTCTGGGGCACCGCGTGTTATACGTGCTGCGTGCCAGCGACGCCATTGCCCGCCTGCGCATTGCCGATGCGCATAACCGCGCCGTGCTGGCCGCGATTCCCGACACCTTCTTTCGCCTGAACCGCGACGGTTATTATCTCGACTACGAACAGGGCCACGACGCCAGCGCCGGCTTTTCCATAGAAAATTGCGTCGGCAGCCATATCAGCGAAGTCTTGCCGGCAGAGATAGCCGCGCGCCTGGTCGAGCAGATGCACAAGGTGCTGGCCACCCAGCATATCGGCTCGGTCGACTACACGCTCACGCACGCCGACAGCACGCGCCACTTCGAAGCACGGCTGGTGTCGACCGGGCCGGACGAAGTGCTGGGCCTGGTGCGCGATATCAGCGAACGCAAGCGCACGGAAGAACAGATACGGCGCCTGGCCTACTGCGACAGCCTGACGGGCATCCCGAACCGGCAAGCCTTTCTGGAAACCCTGGAACGCGAACTGGTGCGTTCGAAAGAACACAACAAGAAATTTGCCGTGCTGTTCATGGATCTCGACGCCTTCAAGCGCGTCAACGACACCCTGGGCCACGACGTCGGCGACCATCTGCTGAAAATCGTCTCCGAGCGCTTGCGCGAAACCATCCGCCCCAGCGACCTGGTGCTGCGCGCCGAACATGAACTCGACGGCCAGCCGGGCGGCAGCAACCTGGCGCGCCTCGGTGGCGACGAATTCACCATCCTGATCCCCGACCTGGAACGGGTGGAAGACGCGCTCAATGTGGCGCACCGGGTCAAGGAAGCCATGCGCCGGCCCTTCATGATAGCCGCGCATGAAATTTTCGTCACCGCCAGCATCGGCATTTCGCTGTATCCCGAGGACGGCGAAGACTGCAATTCGCTGCTCAAATACGCCGACACGGCCATGTACCACGCGAAAAACTGCGGCAAGAACAACGCCAAGCTCTACAGTTCTTCGCTGACCATGGAAATCATGAGCCACGTGAAGATGGAAGTGGGACTGAGGAAAGCGCTGCGCAACAACGAGTTGTACTTGCTGTACCAGCCACAGATCGACGTGCCCAGCACCCAGATCGTCGGCGTGGAAGCGCTGGTGCGCTGGCGCCATCCGGAACGGGGCATCATCTCGCCCACCGAGTTCATCCCGCTGGCCGAGGAAACCGGGCTGATCGTGCCGATCGGCGAATGGGTGCTGCGCACGGCCTGCAACCAGGCCAAGGCCTGGCAGCGCGGCGGCCAGCAGGCCATCCGCATGGCGGTCAATCTGTCGGCCAAGCAATTCAAGGATGAAAACCTGATGCAGATCGTGCTCTCGGCGCTGGCCGACACGGGCCTGGACGCGCGCCTGCTGGAACTGGAATTGACGGAAGGTACCTTGATGGACGACGCGCGCGCCACCATGGTGACCCTGGAGCAACTGCGCGGCATCGGCGTCTACCTGTCGATTGACGACTTCGGCACCGGCTACTCATCGATGAATTACTTGAAACGCTTCGACGTGCGGGCCTTGAAAATCGACCGCAGCTTTATCGCCGGCCTGCCGCAGGACGCGGAAAACGCGGCCATCACGCGCGCCATCATCGCCATGGCGCACGGCTTGAAAATGGTGGTGGTGGCCGAGGGCGTGGAAACGGACGAGCAGTTGCTGATGCTGGAAGAATACGGCTGCGACATGGCCCAGGGCTATTTTCTGGGCCACCCGTCGCCACACGATGCGATCACGGCCATGCTGGAGCGGCAGGCGCCGCCGCCAGGCGGCAAGCTCGACCTTACTGGACTTCGAAGACGAGGAGTTGCGTGACTTGCTGGGTATTGAAATTATCGTCCGACACCAGCACCAGGCTGCGCCGGCCATGGTCCAGGCGCGGCCCCCAGGCCATCCCTTCCAGGTTGTCCACGCGCGGCAAGCCGATCTTTTCCAGGTCCAGCAACAAACGCTTGCGCGCCGGCACGTAATTGGCCCCCTTCAACGCCGGCAAGTCCTTGATATCGGTGGCACCGGTGACATCCATTTCATAGATGCGTACATGGTTGACGTACACACCCTCGGCATCTTCCACGCCAGCACGCTCGAGCACCAGCAAGCGGTGCTCGTCGATGGCCAGGATTTCGGACACGCCATTGTCCGCATTGCGCCCCGGCGCAGGTTTCGATGCGATCGACTCGATCTCGTAGGCATATTGCGCCAGTACCTGGCCGGCGCGGCTCAGTTGCGTGATGCGCAGCACCGAACCGTGCTCTGGGGTGGCCAGCGGTCCATCCTGGTACAGCGACGCTTCCATGCCCAGCCACAGGCTGTTGCCGTCGGCTGAAAACGACAGGCCTTCAAAGCTCATGTTGTTGCGCGAGCCAAGCTCTTCCTTGCTGACCTTGAACATGGGCGGCGTCGGCAAGGTGGCGATAAAGCGGCCGTCGCGGCCGGCATGGGCCACGAAGGGATCGAGCCCCACCTTGCGGTTGCCTTCGCTGCCATACCAGAGGCTGCCATCGAGCGGATCGACGCGGATGGTTTCGATATCGGGTACCTGCTCGCCACGGTCCAGTTTGGCGTGCGCCAGGTTCGGATAATTGCCGCCGCTGGCCTGCTGGAAAAAATGCACGCTGTTCAACGTCACGCCGGAAAAACGCTTGCTGTCGTAGTTCAGGCTGGCGCGATAGAAACGGGCCGGATTGAATTCCGAACGGTCATCGCTTTCCAGCACCCAGTCGCCGCTGGCGGCATCGTAATCGATGCCGGACAGGCCGCCGACCAGGGTGCCATTGAACGGCTGCTTCAAGGCGATGCGCTGCTCGCCGATCAGGCGCAGGCTGGTGATCGGGGCGTCAGCGGGAATGCTGGCGCAGGCAGACAGCAGCAGGGACGCGGCTAGCGCGAAGACGGCGCACAGGGGGGGCAAATTCACGGATGTTCCTAAGCTCGGTTAATACCACAACGTAAAATCTGGGGTCAGACCCGGCAGGTCTGACCCCAGCTTTAGGTCCGAGGCTGAAATAAAGTCACACCACCCCATCGGCCTTGAGCCTGGCAATTGCCGCCGCATCAAACCCCAGCGACGCCAGCACCTCGTCGTTGTGCTGGCCCAGGCTCGGCCCCAGCCACTGCGTCCTGCCCGGCGTGGCGGACAGCTTCGGCGTGATCGCCGGCAGCTTGACGGGGGTGCCGTCGGCGAACTGGTGCTGTTCGAACATGTCGCGCGCGAGAAATTGCGGGTCGCTCATCATGTCGCGCACCGAATAAATCTTCCCGGCCGGCACATCTGCCGCCATCAAGACGGCCAGCGCGCTGTCTATGGTGTGGGTGGCGCACCAGGCGCCGATGGCGTCGTCGATTTCCTGCGTGCGCGCCACGCGCCCGTCGTTGCGCGCCAGTTGCGCATCGCCAGCCATGTCGATGCGGCCCATGGCCAGCATCAAACGCTTGAAGATGGCGTCGCCATTGCCGGCAATCACGATATTCTCGCCATCGCCGGTGGTATAGGTGTTCGATGGCACGATGCCGGGCAAGGAGCCGCCCGTGCGTTCGCGCACCACGCCGGCCTGGTCGTATTCGGGCACCAGCGACTCCATCATGTTGAACACGGCCTCGTACAGGGCCACGTCGACCATCTGCCCTTCGCCGCCGTCCCTGCCGCCGGTCACGTCGCGGTGGCGCAGCGCCATCATGGCGCCGATCACGCCGTGCAGCGCCGCCACCGAGTCGCCGATCGACACCCCCACGCGCACCGGCGGGCGGTCGGCAAAGCCGGATACATAGCGCAGCCCGCCCATCGATTCACCGATGGCGCCAAAGCCGGGCAAGTCTTTCATCGGGCCGGTCTGGCCAAAGCCGGACAGGCGCACCATGATCAGGGAGGGCTTCAACAGCTTGAGTTGTTCGTAGCCGAGCTCCCACTTTTCCAGCACGCCGGGGCGGTAATTCTCGATGATGATGTCCGCTTCGAGCGCCAGCTGGCGGGCGATGGCGCGCCCTTCGGGCGCCTTCAGGTTCAGCGTCAGGCTTTTCTTGTTGCGTGCCTGCACCGACCACCACAGCGAAGTACCGTCTTTCAGCACGCGCCAGGAACGGATGGGGTCGCCACCGTCGGGCGACTCGATCTTGATCACGTCGGCGCCGAATTCGGCCAGCATGCGGGCACAAAAAGGGCCTGCGATCAGGGTGCCCAGTTCCAGCACCTTGATGCCGGCCAACGGTCCCGTGGAGGTGGTTTTTTCCATGTGTTATGTCGCCCTGCGGTCGAGCATCGCGCGGGCAATCGTGCCCGCGTCGACGTATTCCAGTTCGCCGCCCACCGGCACGCCGCGTGCCAGGCGGCTCACGCGCAGGCCACGGGCCTTGAGCATTTCGCTGATGTAATGGGCGGTCGCTTCGCCTTCATTGGTGAAGTTGGTGGCCAGCACCACTTCGGTGACCACGCCGTCGTTGGCGCGGCCCAGTAATTTTTCAAGATGGATATCTTTCGGGCCGATCCCGTCCAAGGGCGACAAGCGCCCCATCAGCACGAAATACAGGCCCTTGTAGGTCAGTGTCTGCTCGATCATCAACTGGTCGGCGGGGGTTTCCACCACGCACAGCAGGCGCTTGTCGCGCGCCTCGTCGAGACAATTTTCGCAGATCTCATGTTCGGTAAAGGTATTGCACAGGGCGCAGTGATGCACCGCATCGACGGCCTGGAACAGGGCGCGCGACAGCATGGACGCGCCTTCCCGGTCGTGCTGCAACAAATGAAACGCCATCCGTTGCGCCGACTTGGGGCCGACGCCGGGCAGGCGCCGCAGCGCCTCGGTCAGAAATTCCAGCGACTTGGACATGGATTACACCACTCCGGCCGCAATGATCGGGCGCATGCGGCTGGTCATCAGAATGGCATTTTGAAGCCGGCTGGCAGGTTCATGCCGCCGGTCAGGCCTGCCATTTTCTCGGCAGAGGTCGCTTCAGCCTTGCGCACGGCGTCGTTGAAGGCGGCGGCCACCAGGTCTTCCAGCATGTCCTTGTCGTCGGCCAGCAGCGACGGGTCGATCGACACGCGCTTGACGTCGTTCTTGCAGCTCATCACGATTTTCACCAGACCGGCGCCGGACTGGCCTTCCACTTCCACCAGCGCCAGTTGTTCCTGGGCTTTTTTCATATTGTCCTGCATTGCTTGCGCCTGCTTCATCAGGCCAGCCAGTTGATTTTTCATCATGAGAAATGCTCCGTATTATTTAATTAAGTTAATCAATGCAAGGTCGGCGCCGTGCCGGCCGGTGCGGGTGTAATCGTCCCCGGTACCACGAAGGCGTCGAAGGCACGCTTCATATCGAGCACAAAGGGGTCGGTTTCAATCGTTTCTTCAGCTTGCCGCTGGCACGCTTCGCGGTGCGCCTGCGCTTCGGCGCTGGCCGTGTACCAGACGGCGCCCAGTTCCGTATCGACATGGACTTTGCGGCCAAAGCGCTCGGCCAGCGCCGCCGCCAGTTTTTCCACGTTGGCAGGACTGCGCCAGGTATCGATCGGCACGCGCAGGCGAAACGTGGTGCTGTCGCCATCGTGCAGGCATTCGATCAGCTCGGCCTGCACGGCCAGCTGCTGGGCCACGCCGCGCAGCGGCAGCACGGCCGCCACGGCCGGCCAGTTGCCGTCCCAGTCCAGGCCCGGCACGGGCGTGATCACATACGGCGCGCTGGGCGCGGCCTGCCTGGGCGCGCGCTGCGGCATCACTACCGCAGGCTGCTCGCAGCTGGCCTGGGCCGGTGCGCTTTGCACGGCGGCCGAGGCGCTGTCGTCGGAAAATTCGGTGACCCACGGCGGCAACTCGTCATCGGGCTCGGCTTGCGGCGGCGCCTGACGCGCGGGCGCAGGCGTGTCCATCACAAGCACGGCTGGCGCCGGGACCGGGACCGGTACCGGGACCGGTTCATCGTCCCATGGCGCGGGCGACCTGGCGGCGGCCGGCGGCGTGGCGCGCGCCGGGCGCTCGG
>NZ_NJGY01000005.1:0-87133 GCF_002250505.1 Janthinobacterium sp. PC23-8 | reverse complement strand
GGCGCCGGCTGGGCGGCGGCACGCGCGGCGGCAACAAAGGCCGGACGACTCACCGGGGCGGCCGCAGGCGCGGCGGCAGGCACGCCTTCGGCGCCGCCCATGCCGGGCCGAAACGCCAGCATGCGCAGCAAGGTCATGGAAAAGCCTGCGTATTCGTCGGGTGCCAGGCCCAGTTCATTGCGGCCATGCACGGCGATCTGGTAGAACAATTGCACTTCCTGGGCGTCAAAGGCGGCCGCCAGGCGATTGATGTCGGCGTATTCCGGCAAATCGTGCGGCACGGCGGCCGGCACGCTTTGCGCCAGCGCGATCCGGTGCAGCAAGGTACCCAGGTCTTGCAGCGCATTGTTGTACGACAGGCTGCGCGAAGCCATTTCGTCGGCCACGGCCAGCAAGTCGGCGCCATCCTGCCGCGCCAGCGCATCGAGCAGACGCACCAGGTAAGACTGGTCGAGCGCGCCCAGCATGCCCTGCACGGCGTCGAGCGTGACTTCACCGGCCGCATAGGCAATCGCCTGGTCGGTCAGCGACAGCGCATCGCGCATGGAGCCGTGGGCGCCCTGGGCCAGCAGGCGCAAGGCCGGTTGCTCGAAGGCAATGCCCTCCTGCCCCAGGATATTGTCCAGGTGGCTGATGATATGGCCGGGCGGCATCTGCTTGAGGTTGAATTGCAGGCAGCGCGACAGCACCGTGACGGGGATCTTTTGCGGGTCCGTGGTGGCCAGGATGAACTTCACGTGTTCAGGCGGCTCTTCCAGGGTTTTCAGCATGGAATTGAAGGCGTGATTGGTCAGCATGTGCACCTCATCGATCATATAGACCTTGAAGCGCGCATTGCTGGGCGCATACACCGCTTGCTCCAGCAGCTGCGCCATTTCATCGACGCCGCGGTTCGACGCCGCATCCATCTCTATATAGTCAACGAAGCGCCCCGCATCGATCGCCGTGCACGCTTCGCACTGGCCGCAAGGCTGGGCCGTGATGCCGCCGGTGCCATCGGGGCCGATGCAATTGAGCGACTTGGCCAGGATGCGCGACAAGGTGGTCTTGCCGACCCCGCGCGTGCCCGTAAACAGATAGGCGTGATGCAAGCGGCCACTGTGCAGCGCATGCGTGAGCGCGCGCACGACGTGCTCCTGGCCGACGAGCGTCTCGAAATTCTTGGGGCGGTATTTACGGGCGAGGACTTGATAGGACATGCTGAGATTTTACCATGCGATGTTGCGGTGATCCTGCGCGGCGGGCGCAAGCCTCATGGCCGGGCCAGCCAAGGCGGCAATTGTATCGCATGACAGGAATCCATCGCCAAAACGAAAAAGCCGCCCTGGGGCAGCTTTGCGATGTATTTCCCGAAGGAGGCGAGCCTGATCTGCGGCACTCATGGTTAATAGCCGTGGCTGCTTCGTTCCCGACCTGACCAGGTTAGCCATGCCACGATGCGCAGGGGCCCGCCGGGGACAATTATAACCGGTCTGCGCCAGATTGGGGAAGTAGCCGTGCAAGCGCCCTCCCCATGCCCCTCTACAGGCCCAGTTCCTGCCAGATACTATCGACCCTGGCCTTGACCTCGGGCGTCATGGCAATCGTCGTGCCCCACTCGCGCGTTGTTTCGCCCGGCCACTTATTGGTGGCGTCGATGCCCATCTTGCTGCCCAGGCCGCTGATTGGCGACGCGAAATCGAGGTAATCGATCGGCGTGTTGTCGACCAGGGTCGTATCGCGGATCGGGTCGACGCGGGTGGTGATGGCCCAGATGACTTCTTTCCAGTCGCGGATATTGACGTCTTCATCGACCACCACGATGAACTTGGTATACATAAACTGGCGCAGGAAGCTCCACACGCCGAACATCACGCGCTTGGCGTGGCCCGCGTACTGTTTCTTGATCTGCACCACGGCCATGCGGTAGCTGCAGCCCTCGGGCGGCAGATAGAAATCGGTGATTTCGCTGAACTGCTTTTGCAGCAGCGGCACGAACACTTCATTGAGTGCCAGACCCAGCACGGCAGGCTCGTCGGGCGGCTTGCCGGTATACGTGGAGTGATAGATCGGATCGCGCCGCATGGTGATGCGGTCGATGGTAAATACCGGAAAACTGTCCTGCTCATTATAGTAGCCGGTATGGTCGCCATACGGCCCTTCGAGCGCATGCTCGTAGCCACTCGGATGGTTTTCGTCAGGATAGATATGGCCTTCGAGCACGATTTCGGCCGAAGCCGGCACGCGCAGCTCGCTGCCAATCGCTTTCACCAGTTCCGTGCGGCTGCCGCGCAAGAGGCCCGCGAACTGGTATTCGGACAGGCTGTCGGGCACCGGCGTGACGGCACCTAATATGGTAGCGGGATCGGCGCCGAGCGCGACGGCGATCGGATACGGCTTGCCTTTGGTCTGCAGCGCGTGCTCGCGGAAGTCGAGCGCGCCGCCCCGGTGCGCCAGCCAGCGCATGATGACCTTGTTACGGCCCAGCACCTGCTGGCGGTAAATGCCCAGGTTCTGGCGTTTTTTGTTGGGCCCCTTGGTAATCACCAGGCCCCAGGTAATCAGGGGAGCGATATCGCCGGGCCAGCAGTGCTGAATCGGCAGCCGCGCCAGGTCGACATCATTGCCTTCCCAGACGATTTCCTGGCACTTGGCGCCGCGCAGCTCTTTCGGCGACATGTCCCATACGGATTTCACCAGAGAACCCAGACCGAGCAGATCCTTGAAATCCTTCGGCGGCTCCGGCTCCTTCAGGCGCGCCAGCACGTGGCCGATCTTGCGCAGTTCGCTGACATCCTCGGCGCCCATGCCCAACGCCACCCGGCGGGGAGTACCGAACAGATTGGCCAGCACCGGCATGTCATGGTTGGTCGGATGCTTGAACAGCAAGGCCGGTCCGCCCGCGCGCAAGGTGCGGTCGCACACCTCCGTCATCTCCAAATAAGGGGAAACAGGGGTCGAAATAGTCTTAAGTTCGCCCATTTGTTGCAGTTGAGAAATAAAATCTCTTAAATCTGAATATTTCATGTGTTTTTAAATTTTTTTGACGTCGGACGCCGTTGCTGAAGGAACCATGCCAAGTAATTGATTTTATTGGCTTTTGGCACAATGCAAGACTAAATGTAAGACATAAAAGTAATAAAGAATGAATTCGTTAGTATTGACTTGATATAAAACGGCTCTTACAATTCGCCCAACTTGAACGAGAACGACGGCCCAGCGCTTGATTTTAGCGTTTCTCATTCATTCACGGAGTCGGGGCTCCACATGACATTTTAAGGAGTGTTTTCAAAAGGCGTCTGCCTTACCCCCGGTAGAAGTTGTATTGCAACTGATCCAATACCACAGGGACCGGTCAGCTCAAGCAAGCAATGACGGCGTCTCTCGCGCGCATCCATACGCGGCGACAGACGATGATATTTCTGATGCACGGCATTGGCAGCACCCATGACCGCGAGTTCGCGGAGGGGCTGTCTGTTGACGCGACATTTCGGGGAAACTCTATGACTCATCGTAGCACTGAAGCAGCATTGCCTGTTTCAACCGTGGCCAGCCAGCCAGCGTTGGCGCGTTTGCGCGCGCGCGCATCGGCAATCTCGGCACGTGGCGTGCTGACCACCGCCCAGCACACGCTGACCGTGTTCGGCATTTCCGCACTGGCACTGATCGCCTTGCTGATGTTCCGCCCTGACCTGGGCAAGCAACTGACGCACAGCCTGTTCCCGCTGCAAATGACGCAAGCGCAAGCAGTCGAAGCGCCAGCCCTGTCGGCCTTGATGGAAGCGCCCGCTTCCGTGCAGACCGCAGCCGCCGGCGCCGCGCCACTGACCAAGGAAGAAAAAGCCTTGCTTGGCACGCAAAAGCAGCAGCAATGGGTCACCAACTGGCTGTCCAAGCGCTACCGCGTGGCCAATGATGCGACCAATATGCTGGTCTCGACGGCTTACCTGACGGCGCGCGAAATCAAGCTCGACCCGCTCCTGATCCTGGCCGTGATGGCCATCGAATCGGGCCTGAACCCGTTCGCGGAGAGCCCGGTGGGCGCGCAAGGCCTGATGCAGGTCATGTCGAAAGTCCACCACGAACGCTTCCAGGAAATGGGCGGCGTGCAAGCTGCCTTGAATCCGGTCGCCAATATCCGCGTCGGCTCGCTGATCCTGAAAGACTACGTCACCCGCGGCGGCTCGGTAGAGGCCGGCCTGAAAACCTATGTGGGCGCCGCCAACTTCGCCAGCGACTCGGGCTATGGCTCGCGCGTGCTGGCCGAATACCGCCGTCTCAAGCAAGTGTCGGCCGGCCAGCGCGTGCCGACCAATACGCCGGTGATGGCCTCGAACACGCCAGCGCCAGCGAAGGCCTCCGCCGCCATGACTGTCGCGGAAACCGGCAGCCTGAGCATCAAAATATTGCCGCACAACGAGATCGCTGGGCTGTAGTAGCGCCGAAACATTAACTCAAAAACAAAAAAAGGGCAGACTTTACAGTCTGCCCTTTTTACATTGAATGCAGCCGAAGCCGCAGAACGTAATACTATGGATTACTTGCGCTTGCTGGCCACTTCGTCCTCGCGGAACTTCGCCGCCAGTTTGTCCAGCACGCCATTGACATACTTGTGGCCGTCGATACCGCCAAACGACTTGGCCAATTCCACCGCTTCGTTGATGACGACGCGGTAAGGAATTTCCATGTTGTTCTTCAGTTCGAAAGCACCGATCAGCAGGATGCCGTGTTCGATCGGCGACAGCTCGGCGATATTGCGGTCGATCAGCGGCGCCATGCTGTCGCGCAGCGCTTGCGAATCCTTGATGGCGCCGTACAGCAGCACCGTAAAATGATCGCCGTCCGCCTTGTCGAAGCCGTGTGCGGCGCGAATATTGTTCACGACGGTGGTCGCATCTTCATTGTTCAGCAGCCACTGGTACAGTCCCTGCAAGGCAAACTCGCGCGCGCGGTGACGCGGCGTGCGGTTTTTGCTGGGATTGGCGAGCAAATTTTTCTCAGTCATGATTGTTACCTGTTCTAAATACTACTTTACTGCAAATAGTGACGAATACCGCAGTGCCCGATCCTGGCGCAACCGCGGCGCAAGCACGATATTAGTCCTCGTCTGTGTCTTGCAACTCTTCCAGCGCTTGCGCCAGATTGGCCATTTCTACTGCTACCCGCGCTGCTTCCGCACCCTTGACCAGCATGCGTACTTCTGCCTGCTCGTCGTTTTCGGTCGTCAACACGGCGTTGGCGATCGGGATGCCGTAATCGAGACCGATGCGCGTAATGCCTGCGCCCGATTCGTTCGATACCAGCTCGAAGTGATAGGTTTCACCGCGAATCACGGCACCCAGTGCGATCAGGGCGTCGAATTGCTCGGTTTCCGCCATCTTCTGCAGAATCAGCGGGATTTCCAGGGCGCCCGGCACGGTCACGTGCAGGATATCTTCATCGGCCACGCCCAGCTTGCTCAACTCTTCCAGGCATGCCGACAGCAAGCCACCACCGACGATTTCATTGAATCGTGCCTGGACGATACCGACGCGCAAACCTTCGCCGGCAAAATTGGTTTCATAGGTTCCTACGGTCATCTTGTGCCCCTTATCAGTTGGATCAGTTCAATCAGGTATTGCTCTGGCCGGGATGGCACTGGAAACCCGTTACTTCCAGGTCGAAACCGACCATCGACGGCATCTTGCGCGGGCTGGCCAGCAATTGCATCTTGCTCACGCCCAGGTCGCGCAGGATTTGCGCGCCGATGCCGTAACTGCGCAGGTCCATGCTGGCGGCGCGGCCTTTCGGTTTGGCTTGCGGCGTATCGAGCGCGGCGAACTGGGCAAACAGTTCACTGGACGTTTCTCCACAGTTCAGCAACACCATCACGCCGCGTTCGGACTGCTTGATGGCGGCCATCGACGCGGCCACGGTCCAGGAGTGGGTGGTCGCTTCGCTTTCCAGCACGTCCAGCAGGGACACCGGCTGGTGCACGCGCACCAGGGCTTCCACACTGGCGTCCAGCTCGCCGTGCACCAGCGCCAGGTGGGCCGAGGAGCTGGGCTTGTCGCGGAAGGCGATCATGCGAAATTCGCCATGGGCGGTGCGCAGGGTCCGCTCGGCAACGCGCTCGACCAGGGACTCGGTCTGGCTGCGGTAATGGATCAGGTCGGCAATCGTGCCGATCTTCAGCTGATGTTGTTCCGCAAACACCAGCAGGTCCGGCAGGCGCGCCATGGTGCCGTCGTCCTTCATGATTTCGCAAATCACCGACGCCGGCGTGAGGCCGGCCATGGCGGTCAGGTCGCAACCGGCTTCCGTATGGCCCGCGCGCATCAGCACGCCGCCCTTTTGCGCCTTCAGCGGGAAGATATGACCAGGCTGAACGATGTCGGTCGGCTGCGTGCCCTTGGCCACGGCCACCGCGATGGTCCTGGCGCGGTCGGCGGCGGAAATGCCGGTCGTCACGCCTTCGGCCGCTTCGATCGACACCGTGAAATTGGTGCCGTAGGCGGTGCCGTTACGCGAAGTCATCATCGACAGGTTCAGCTCGTCGCAACGCTCTTCGGTGAGAGTCAGACACACCAGGCCGCGCGCATGGGTGATCATGAAATTGATTGCTTCAGGCGTGACGAAATCGGCGGCAAGCACCAGATCGCCTTCATTTTCCCGGTCCTCTTCATCGACCAGTATCACCATGCGGCCGGCGCGCAGTTCGGCGACGATCTCTTCGGTGCTTGAAATAGACATCTTCATCCTCTTGATAAACTGAAACTGATACAGGGAGCGCGAACATTGCCCGAATTCCCGGGAATTTTCTTATAACCTGCTATTTTAAAGGATTTACGTGCTTCAGGCCTGAAATAAGAACAATCGGCGGCCATCTGCGCCTGCACAACACCTGGCCCCATGGCAGGCGACACGGGGATTGCAAATCACATAAGATCAGGGGGCGGCCAGCGACAGGGCCGCAGTACCTTGAGCGCGCAGGCACTGCCCTCGCGCCCCCACTATGCACACTGACAGGAGTTACCATGAAAACAAGCGGTTCGGCCGCCTGGTCTGGCGGCATCAAGGATGGCAAGGGCGCCATCAGCACCAGGAGCGGCGCATTGCAGGCCTCCCCCTACGGCTTTGCCAGCCGCTTTGAAGGCAAGCCCGGCACCAATCCGGAAGAACTGATCGGCGCCGCCCATGCGGGTTGCTTCACCATGGCGCTGTCGCTGATCCTCGGCGAAGCGGGCCTGACGGCCGAGCAGATGGACACCACCGCCGAAGTGACGCTGGACAAGCAGGACGACGGCTTTGCCATTACCGCCGTGCACCTGGTGCTGAAAGCCAGGATTCCGGGCGCCGACCAGGCCACATTCGAGGCACTGACAGCCAAGGCCAAGGCCGGTTGCCCGGTATCGAAACTGTTAAAGGCCGACATCACGCTGGACGCTACACTCCTGGCTTGAGTTCCTTCAGCGGCGTCGCGGCCGTCACCCGGGTCACGGGCGCCACCGCAGGCCGCTGCGCGTCGCTCGCCGGCGGCGGACGGTTCATCAGGCCCGGATTCAAGGCGCTGTTGTTGATGTTATAGGCGGCAATCGCCGCCGCCACCGCCGGGTCTTGCGAGGACGGCTGCTGCACGGCCAGGGCGGCGTTCAGCGCCGCCTGCTGCTGGGCTTGCGCGTTTTGCTGCGCCTGCAGTGCCTGGGCGGTGGTGGCAAAGCCCGCATCAAGCTGCACCTGCGCCTCGCGCGCCACGGTTTGCGCCCGTTCGGTGGCCGCCAGGGCCGCCCGCTGTGCTTCGCTGGCAGCCAGCTGCGCCCTGGCCGCCTCGTCCTTTGCTTCCTGCACCTGTTGCTGCAACTGCGCCTGACGCGTTTGCCCGGCCCGTACCTCTTCCACCCGCTCGCCTTCCACCTGCGCTGCATCCTGCTGTTGCTGCGCATGCTCCTGCGCCACCGTCTGCGCTGCCGCCGCTTCGCGCTCGATGCGCCCGGTTTGCAGGTGGCCCTGTTCGCCGTCAAGCTGCTGCGCCTGCGCCGGCGGATTGCCGAGCTGAACTTGTTGGTTCTGCTGTAACTGCTGTGCCGCTTGCAAAGTGGAATGTTGTTGCAACTGCTGTTGCTGGCGCAGTTCCTGCAAACCCTGGGTCAGGTCTTCCGTTTCCAGCTGCTGCTGCACTTCCAGCTGGCGCTGCGCCAGTGCCTGCTGCTGGGCGAGCTCCGGGTGTTGGGTCAAAGCCTGCTGTTGGGCCAGGACTGGCGCTTGTGCGGGCTGATCGGGCTGCGCGGCTTGCGTGACAGTGGCGGCGTCAAAGTCGGTGGTATCGCTATTGGCCGGCGCGCCCTGCCGCAAGGTCAGGGCGGCGCCCACTTCGGCCAGCACGTCCGTACCTTGTTGCAATATATTGAGCGTGCCCGCGCGGTCGGCCTCGAAGGCCGCCTGCAGGGCGGCCACGTCGACGGGGCGATTGTTTTGCAGGTCGATGCCGATGCGCGCCAGGTCAGCTTGCGTCAAGGCATCGGTATTTTGCGCCAGCGCCTCGGACGCGCCTGGTGCGACTTGGCCACTGAGCAAGGCAAAGCGCTGCGCCAGGTCGTCCTGCGAGCCGTCCGTCATGGCCAACTGGCCCGCATCGACGCCGCTGGCGCGCAGCTGGGCAAACGAGTCGCTCAGCTGCCGGGCCAGCGCCACCAGCGCGTCGCTGGCCGCCAGCGCCGGGTTCGCGGGAGTGGCCACCTCATCGTCCAGCCCTTGCAAAGCGAGCAATTGCCGGCGCGATAACGCCACGCCCGACAGGTATTGGCCGAGCGGTGAAATATCGACCTGGGTCGACGCGACAAGGGGATTGGCCAGCGCCGCATTGGCCAGGATGGCGGCAGACGCAGGCGTGACGGGCGCGGCATTGCCGACCCGGGCAGACGCTGGCACCACATTGGCCAGCGTCGCAGTCGAAACGGGATCCATGGCATTCCTTTACAGCGCAAAGCGCCCAAAACCCCATTATGCGCGCCTGGCGAAAAAGGATCACACGGTTGAGGGGCGTTGCCGGCCCTCCGGCCTGCAGGCTTAAGCGGCTACCTTGGCGACAGCTTTGTCCAGCGACAACATGCGCTCGACATAGCGCGCGATCAGGTCGATCTCCAGGTTTACCCTGGCGCCCACCGTCAAGTGTTTCAATGTGGTCATGGCAATGGTGTGCGGGATCAGGTTGATCGAGAAACGGCAGCCATGGACGGCGCCAGCACCCAGGTCTTCCACGCGGTTGACCGTCAGCGACACGCCGTTGACCACCACCGAGCCCTTGAAGGCCAGGTATTTCGCCAGGTCCTGGCCGGCTTCGATCACCAGCTCCCACGATTCGCCGACGGCTTCGAACTTGCGCACCACGCCCAGGCCGTCCACATGGCCGGACACCAGATGGCCGCCCAGGCGCTCGGCCAGCGTCAGCGCTTTTTCCAGGTTCACTTCGGTGGTGGTGTCGAGCCCCACGGTGCAGTTGAGGCTTTCGCGCGAGACGTCGACGACAAAGCTGGTATCGGACTTTTCCACCACCGTCATGCAGGCGCCGTTGATGGCGATCGAGTCGCCCAGCGCCACGTCGGCCAGCGGCAAGCCGCCCGCATTGATGGACAGGCGCACGCCTGCGTCGAGGCCGCCTGCCAGCGGTTGAACGGTGTCAATTTTGCCAATGGCGGCAACAATTCCTGTAAACATGATGGACCTGTCAGTGAGTAGGAGTAACGGTGTTGAAACGGGCGAGGATGCGCAGATCGTCGCCGGTTTTTTTGATGTCATGAAAATGCAAACGGTATTGATGATCAAGGTCAGCCAGCGCCGGCAAGCCGAACATGCCTTGCGCGTCGCCGATCAGGCTCGGCGCCAGGTACAGCAGCAATTCGTCGACGCAGAGCTCGCGTATCAGCGAGCCATTCAGTTTTGAGCCAGCCTCGACATGCAGTTCATTGATCTGGCGCCGGCCCAGTTCCAGCATCAGCGCCGGCAGGTCGACCTTGCCTTGCGCGTTCGGCAGCAGGATCACTTCGGCGCCCGCCGCGCGCAGCTGTGCTTCCTTTTCAGGGTTGGACACGGCCGCCACGATCCAGGTGCCGCCGCCGGCAAGGACGCGTGCGTCCAGGCTGATGTCGAGCCGGCTGTCGACCACGATGCGGCGCGGCTGGCGCGGCGTGTCGACGGCGCGCACATTCAGTTGCGGATCATCTGCCTTCAACGTGCCGATGCCGGTCAGGATGGCGCAGGCGCGCGCGCGCCAGGCGTGGCCGTCGTCGCGCGCCGCCTGCCCGGTGATCCACTGGCTGCGGCCGTTATGCAAGGCCGTCATGCCGTCAAGGCTGGCAGCCGACTTCATGCGCACCCACGGCCTGCCGCGCTCCATGCGCGAGAAAAAGCCGATATTGAGTTCACGCGCCTCGTCGGCCAGCACGCCGGCGGACACTGCGATGCCGGCCGCCTC
This sequence comes from Janthinobacterium sp. PC23-8, assembly GCF_002250505.1. GTDB lineage: Bacteria > Pseudomonadota > Gammaproteobacteria > Burkholderiales > Burkholderiaceae_D > Janthinobacterium. The sequence goes on along the minus strand of NZ_NJGY01000005.1, from coordinate 76,704 downwards.
CAGCTTGGCCAGGCCCTGCCCCGCCACCAGCGGGTTCGGGTCCGTCATGGCGGCCACCACGCGGCCGAGACCGGCGCGCACCAGCGCATCGGAGCACGGCGGCGTGCGGCCGTGGTGATTGCACGGCTCCAGCGTGACATAGGCGGTGGCGCCGCGCACATCATTGCCGCGCGCGGCGGCGTCGGCCAGCGCCTGGATTTCTGCATGGTTCTGGCCGGCCGCCTGGGTCACGCCCGCGCCGATCACCTTGCCATCGGCGACGATCACGCAGCCGATGCGGGGATTGGGCGAGGTCGCATACAGCCCTTTGCGTGCCCATTCCAGGGCCAGGCGCATGCCGTCCGTATCATTGAGTATGTCCACAGGCTTCTACAATTCGATCATGGTTGACGGGTATGGCAAGTGCGGCAATGTCAGCTGTCGCCGACGCCGCCGCAATTGGCCGTATCGCGTTGCGGATCGCACACGCGCACGCGGCCCAGCATATTGATTTTAATATGTCGTGCCTGATTTCCCAAAATCAAGGACATCGTGCCCCAGCGCGCCGCCAGGCTATTCGTGGCGCTGCAACTGCGTCCCGCGCCATTGTAGGCGATATACAGCGGCTTGGTTGCCGAGGTAAAACCAAAACGCACGTCGATGCCGCCCGCCAGCGGCCCCTGGCGAAACAGCAGTTCGTCGCCCGCGTCGTAAGCCACATTAGCGTTGCGGTCGACAAAGACCAGCCAGCCCTGGCGCCAGTCGAGGCCGCCGCTACCGGCCGGCATCAGCAGCACTCGTTGGCCGCGCGCCATGGCCAGCGCGCGCGTCAGTTCGATTGCAGAATACAAATCGTTCGACGCGGCCCGCAGTCGCTGGCGCGCCAGCATCTCTTGCAGACTGGGCAAGGCGGCGGCCGCCAGCAGGATGGTCATCGCCAGCACCGCCAGCAGTTCGAGCAAGGTATGGCCATGCTGATCACTTTGGCGCGGGCCGGCCATGGCGCGCATCTTCAAGGCCAGCACCGCGCGGCCGGCCCACTGCTGCCGCGCTCGCCCGTGCTGCTCAGGCTCAAGATGCCGCAGTCGGCGTCCGTGAAGCGCTGGTCCACCCTGGCCGTGCCCGGCCTGGCGCGCAGCAGCACGCATTGCGCAAGCGTCGATTCGGGACAAGGCACGGCGTCGATTTCATAGGCGCTGCGCACCGCGCCTGCTTGCGGCTCGTCGCCGGACCACCATTGAAACTGCATGCCTTGCGCATCCTGCGCGTCCGCCGAAAACGCCAGGTAGCGGTTGTTTTGCGTGTAATAGCGCTCCTGCTGCTGCATCAGTTTCAGCAAGCTGGCCTGCCCTTGCACCCGTTTGGCGCGCACCACCTGGCCGTGGTAGAGCGGCAAGGCCAGCGCCAGCAGCAAGGCGATAATCACCAGCACGGCCATCAGTTCGATCAGGCTGAAGCCGAAGGTACGGCGGCGAATCGATAGGCTCGTTGACATGAATGACCTGCCCTTCCTTTCCATCGGCTATTTTTTCGCCGCCTCATGCAACTCGCGCCAGTTCGCCACTTCGCGCCAGCCCAGGCGTTTGGCCGGCAATGCTCCGCTGGCAGCCTTGACGGCAGCCGCGCCGGGCATGCCGGGTTGCACCACCGCAAACTGCTTGCGCCCTTCGGCGCGTCCCGTCGCGCCGGCCACGCCGACCTGGCGCCCCACTTCGAGCATTTGCGGCGGCGCGCGCGCCAGGCCATCTTGCAAGCGGCCGGTTTCCTCGCCCGCCTGCACCGTGCCGGTGGCGTCGGCCGCAAAACCGCTCAGCACGTCGAGCACATACAGGCGCGTTGCCGGCCGGGCACAGGCGTCGCGCCCCGGCAGCACGGTGTTGAACGCCACCCGGCCCGCCGCCAGCACGGCGCCGTGCACGCTGCGCTCACCGGTTTTATCCGTACCGATAAAATCCAGGTACCAGCCATGCCTGGCGCCGCCGCCCGTGTAGTGCAAGGGTTCCCCGTCGATGGCCAGGCCGCCCGCGTCCGCCACCAGGCCCACCTTGCGTACCGCGAGATCGTCGCGGCCGCGCGTGGGGGTTTGTTCGCTCAGGTCGTCGTGCACGGCGTAAAACGATTGCGGCAGCAAGGCTGCCGGCCAGGTATCAGGAGATTCCATCAGCTTGCCGGTGCCGAACAGCAGCAGATAGCCGCCGCCCGGCGCATACGCCACCTTCAACTGCTGCGTCACGCTCTGGCGCCGGCCCTGCGCATCGCGCGCGACAAACACCAGCTTGCGCCCCATCTCGTCCTTCCACGGCGGACCGGTGCTCATGTCGATGCGCCAGATATTGCCCTGCAGATCGCCTGCGTACAGATAGTTCAGCGCGCCGTCATTGCCCGTCACCAGGGCTGGCGGCGCCAGGGCATACGCTCCCGCTGCGCCTTCGTCATTGCGCAGCGGCAATTTCAGCCGATGGTAATTGCTGCCAAGCAGCCACGGCGTACCGACGGCTTTGTCCAGCGCCAGCAGGAAGATGGCAGCGGCGGGACTGGCCGCAGCGCTGTCCTTGCCATCGTCCTGCGTATTGTTATAGCCGCTGGTCGCCACGACCATGTCGCGGTAGACCGGCTTGCCCTGCTTGCCGCCCATATTCAGGCGCGCAAAGGCGGGCGGCGCGCGCAGGTTGCCGATAATGGCATCGTCGCGGTCGGTAAATTCCCACAGCGCACCGTCCTGCGCAAAGCGCGCCGGATCGGTCACATCGAGCGCAAACACGCCTTGCGCACCGGCGCCCATGCTTGACGCCAGCACGGTTTTCCAGCGGCCCGCCGCCAGCACCTCCGCGCTGGCCGCCGCGCCGTCGAGCAAGGGTCCGGCATCGCCATCGGTGCCGCTGGCCAGCGCCGCCCTGGCCAGCAAGGCTTGCGGCAGATAGGCGTACACTTCGGTGCCGTTGCCGGCGTCAATCCCACGCAGCAGGCCGTCGCCGGTCGCCAGGTACAGCATCTTGCGCCGCTGCCGGGCGCGCTGGCGATGCTGCAGATAGTCAACACCGGGCAAGCCCAATCCTGGCGTGCCGACATACACGAGATTGCCATGCGGCGCTGCCGACAGGCCACCTGCGCGGCGGCGCAACAAGCCGCCCGGCTGGCCCACCTCGTGCGTGCGCTGGCCCAGCAGATAATCGAGTCTCACCGCTCCCTGCCCATCATCGTGAAGATCAAACGCGCGGCGCTGTTCCTTGTCGAGACGGTCCCAGGCCAGCGGCATCAGGGCGCCCTGTGCGTCCAGCGTATGGACGGGCCGATTTGACACCGAGCCGCCACTGATCTGCCATACCGGCTTGCCGGCCGCCACGTCGCCATCCACGCCCAGGCGAACAGCGTCACGCGACACGCGCATGGCGCCATCGGCCAGGTTGATGCGCGACTGAAACAAGTAGGCCTGCTCGGCGCCACTGGCCAGCGCCATCAGGGACGGCCCGGCGATGGTGGCAGCGACCGTGGCGCGGCGCGCTTGCCTGACGGCGGCGCGCAGCAGCGCGATCAGGGCCGGCGGATCGTTGCCGGGCAAATAGCGGGCGGGCCAGCGGCCATCCACGCTCCATTCAAAGTAGGCGTCGCCAGCGGTGGCGCGAAACGGATTGCCGTCGCCATTGTCGTCGGCAAAGCCGCCATACTTGGCCGCCAACAGCAGCGGCGAAGGCAGCGTGGCGGCATCGGGGCTGGCCGTCATTGCATGAAGATCGCCCGCATAATGCTCGACCGGTTCGCCGCCAGCACGCAGCGTTTGACGATGCGACCAGTAGGCCAGGCCGGCCGCATAAAAACTGGCGCCGTGCCGGCCATGCTCGAGCCGCTCGAGCGCCGCCAGGGCCGGCAGCGGCTGTGGATTGCCTTGCGTTGCATCGCTTTCCAGCACACCAACGGCGCGCGTCCAGGCCATCACATCGAACGGCGGCGTGGCGTAGGCATCGACGCCGCGCGCACGCTCGCCCGAGTTGGCCGCAGGAATATGGCCGGGCACATAGCGGTCCTGGGCGGCGCCGGCATCGCCCAGCGTGATGACGACTTGCCGCTGGCAACTGGCCTGTCGCGGATCGCGCCATGACGCCGGCGCTGCAGCCACGCTACTGGCCTGGCGCCCCTGCAGATAGCGCAACGATTCGTACAGCAATTCGGCTTGCGGCGCGCCCGCCGCATAGGCACCCAGGCTGGCCTCGTCACTGCGTCCCAGTGTATTGATATAGGCGATCGCGCCCTGGTTGCCGGCCTCCACTCCGGTTGCCGCACGCCACTGCGCCTCGGCGTTCTCTTCAGGCAAAAAATCGGGCGCACTCCAGCGCTGCGCGCCCGCATACACCAGCGGCGCCTGCAGCAAGCCGCCATATGCCGGCGCCCCGCTGGCATGGCCGAAAACGCCAACACGCACACGCTCGCCTTCACGCTGCAGCGCGCCCGCCGGTTTGTAGTTTTTCCCGTAAGCCATGCACAGATCGGGACGCGACGGCCCTTCGGCGCCATCGCACACCTGCACCCGCGCCAGGAAAACACCGAGCGCGCCGGACGTGCCCGGCGCCTCGCAACTGCCCTCAAGCGGCTGCGCGCCATCGCCGAACAGCAGACGGTTGCGGCAGGAGACGATGGCCAGTTGCTCCACCATAAATGGCGTGGCCTCGCGCACGCCGGCGCGCAACAGCTTGCGGGGAAAATAATCGGGATGGGCGTAAAAATCGACGCCGTTGTGACCGTCTGGCAGATAGGCGCGCTGCAAGACGGTCTTGCGCACCTCGTCGATCACGCGGTCGCCGCCCGTCAAGGCATAGCGCACGATATCGAGCAGGCTGGTCGCCGCCCAGTTCAGGAAGTTTCCGCTGAAACTGTCGCCACCGCAACTGTGCCGCGCATCGGCCATCTTGCTGGCGAAAAAGTGGGCCGTGGACAAGCGCCAGTCCGGCACGCTGACGCCCTCGCTGATGCGGTAGGGATAGCCGTAGCACCTGCGCGCATCGAAGTAGCCGGCATAGGCGTGCATGGCATCGTAATCGCCGGCATAGGCGGCGCCGGCGGCGGCATGGGAAAAAGACAGATTGAGCAGCAGATTGGGCGGCACCCTCGCGCCGTGCAAGCCGGTATCCGCCCGCGACAAGTCGACCAGCGGCGACGCGGCACCTGCCTGAGCCGCGGCCATCCACCAGATCAGCAGGGCAGCCAGCCAGCGCGCCATCATGGCGCTTCTCCCGGCGCCTGTCCCTGCTTCCTGTAGTAGGTTTGCAGTACCACCTGCGTGTCTTCCTGCGCGCCAAAACCGATGACCGTCACGCGGTACAGATAGCCGGCGCCGGACGGCACGCCGACCGGTGCATCGGCAGATGCGCCGGCCTCTTCGCCAGGAGGATGAAACGGCAGCAATTCGATCATGTAGCGCGGCCTCTTAAAGGGCAGAAAGCCCTGTCCGGTCTGCATTGCCGCCCCTGTGAACTGGCCATAGGCGACGGTGCCCGAGTCCGCCACGCCCAGGTCCGTGCTGAGCCAGACGGGCGGCGCGCCGCTGGCGGCCGGCAGGCACAGCCCGGGCTCCCCTTTGCAAGCGGGTGCAAAGCCGGCCGCGCTGTCGGGCGCGAACAAGGTGCTGCGGCCAGGTGCGCCGGGCAAGCCTTCGATATCGTGCTGCGCATCCATCAATGCCTCCTCGGCAGCCTGGAAAGCGATATGCCGGTCGCGCTCGCCGCGCGCCGCCTTTTCTCCCTGCAGGGCCATCTGCGCGGCCGATGCACCCAGCAGCAAGATGGCCACCAGCAGGCACAGCGCAAACACCAGTGTTGCGCCGCGCTCATGCGTTTGCCACTGCTCAGGCCGGCCCATTGCGCAGCACGATGGTCGCTTGCAGCAGCTGGCGCAGCCGCGCGCGCTGGGCCGGCGGCAGGCTGGCAGGCACGATGCGCACGCCAGGGTCCTGCGCGCCATGCGCGTTGGCATAAGCCGCGCCGAACAGGTCGAACTGCGCCGGGCCCGATTCGGTGCCGCCATGGCCGCCACCATGCAGCAGCAGCGCCACGCGCACGCTGGCGATGCGCTTCCAGTGCGTGCGGCGCTGCAAATCGCGCGCGCGTTCGGCCTCATCGGCGCCCACCAGCACCAACGCCGCGTCGCGCGCCTCAAGCGCGCTGGCGTTCACATACTGGTTGGCAATCCCATCGGGCGGGTTGTCGGTGTCGAGGCCGTACAGCACCTGGAAACTGTCGACGCCACGGATCAGGGCGTCGGCGCCCCAGCCAGTGCCGGCGCTGCTGCGATATTTGCAGCGCAGTTCCGCCTCGCCGTCGCCGCCATCGTCCTGCGCCACATAGAAAATGCTCCAGCCGCGCTGCGCTTCATTGCTTGCCGCGCCCACGCCAAAGCCGGCGCAATTGAGCACGGCGCCATCGCCGCCCTCGCCCTCGCCGCTGCCGTCAAAACGCAGGGCCAGCACGTCGCTGCCGTTGACGCTGCCCGCCAGAGGCGCGCTGATGCCTTCGCTGTTTTTGTTCAGACCGCGCGCGTCCAGGCCGGCGATATTGGCACTGTCGTGCGCCGCAGGGGTCAACGGCGCGGCGCTGGCGTCCCAGTTCACCCAGGCCGTCTGGCGCAGCGCGCGTGCAATCGCGTCGAAGGCGTAGCGGCCATTGTCGGCCAGGCGCGCCGACTCCAGCTGCTCCATGTAGCTGCGGCTGCTTGATAACAGCACCGTGCTCGAGGCCAGCATCAGCATGGCGCCCAGGCCCAGCGCCACCAGCAGCTCGACCAGCGTCATGCCACAGTGGCGCTGCGCACGGCCGCTCATGGCGCACCCGCCGCCAGTTGCATGGCGATTTTCGGCATGGCAGCGGCCTCCTGCGCGGCGCGGTCCCGCGCCTGCCGGCCACGCCAGCCCAGCTTGATGACGACCGGCGCGCCGTTGCCGCCGCTGCAGCTCCATTGCAAGCCCTGCGCGGCGGCATCCCAGGCGGCAACATCGCGGCAGATGCGCAGGCGCGCAGCGGGCAAGTCCTTGCGCAACTGCTGCTTCCATTCGGCGATATCGAATTGCGCCAGTTGCGCGGCGCCGCAGGCGGTGTCGCCAAGACAGTCGGGTGCGCCGCCGCTTTCTTCAACCGGGCCAGCCTCATAATCGAGGCCCAGATAGGGATTGTCGGCGTCAGGCAATTGCAGTTGCGCACTGTTGGCGCGCATGCGCTCGGCCATGCTGGCGGCCAGTTGCGTCGCCGCCGACAGCAAGGCCGATTCATGGCGCGCGCGCAAGGAAGACAACTGCATCGCGCTGCCACCCAACAGGCCCACGGCCAGCAGCAACAGCGCCACCAGCACTTCGATCAGGGTGCTGCCTTGGGCATGAACAGGATGGCGCATGCGTGCCTCCGCTTTCAGGGAAAGAGAAGAGTGACGGGCCAGGATCAGCCGGCCCTGCTACACGATAGGCTGTGCCTCGGGGTCAGGGATGAGGCAGCGCAAACGACGCGCGGATAAACGGAAGAGGCAGAAAAAAAGCGGCAACTGGATTGACCAGGCCGCTTGCTGAAGGAAAACAACTGTGATGCTCAAATCTTGCGCGGCTGGCCCACTTCGGCAATCGCATCCTGGAACTCGGCCAGGTCTTCGAAGTTCTTGTACACGGAGGCGTAGCGGATATAGGCGATCTTGTCGAGGCGCTTCAATTCCTGCATCACCAGTTCGCCGATATAGCCGGAATCGACTTCGCGCTTGCCGCTGGTCAGCAGTTTTTCTTCGATGGTGGCGATCGCCATGTCCAGCGAGGCGGCCGCGACGGGACGCTTGCGCAAGGCCAGCATCAGGCTGCCGCGCAACTTATCCGCAGCGAACTCCGTCCGGCTGCCATTCTTTTTGACCACGGCCGGCATAATGAGTTCAATCCGCTCGTAGGTGGTAAAACGCTTGTCGCATTTGCCGCAGCGGCGACGGCGGCGGATGGCATCGCCTTCCTCGGAGACGCGCGTATCGAGAACCTGGGTCTCGTCATGGTGGCAGAATGGACATTTCATGGGCAGTGGGGCAGCCTTCTGGTTCAAATGGAGCGCGGGCGCGCCGAACCACTCGGCGCGCCCGCAGGCATGACAGGAATGTGTCAGCCAGAATCTTACTCTGGAAGACACATACTGGACAAATAATTATGCAGCGTAGACCGGGTTGGCGTCCGCCAGCACTTTCACAGCCGCTTTCACACGCTCGATGGTGGCGGCGTCATGCGGGTTGTCCAGCACGTCGGCGATCAGGTTGCCCACTTGCACTGCTTCGGCTTCCTTGAAACCGCGCGTCGTCATCGCCGGGCTACCCAGGCGGATGCCCGAGGTGACGAAAGGTTTTTGCGGGTCGTTCGGGATGCCGTTCTTGTTGCAGGTGATGTGCGCGGAACCGAGGATGGCTTCGGCTTCCTTGCCCGTCAGGTTCTTGGCGCGCAGGTCGACCAGCATGACGTGCGATTCGGTGCCGCCGGAAACGATGCGCAGACCGCGCGCGATCAGGGTCTTGGCCAGCGCGTCGGCGTTTTTCACAACCTGCGTCTGGTATGCAACGAACTCTGGGCTCAGCGCTTCTTTGAAGGCAACGGCCTTGCCGGCGATCACGTGCATCAGCGGGCCGCCCTGGATACCAGGGAAGATGGCCGAGTTGATGGCTTTTTCGTGCTCGGCCTTCATCAGGATGATGCCGCCGCGCGGGCCACGCAGGGATTTATGCGTGGTCGAGGTGACGAAGTCGGCGAACGGCACCGGGTTAGGATACAGGCCGGCGGCGATCAGGCCGGCGTAGTGGGCCATGTCGACCATGAAGTAAGCGCCAACTTCCTTGGCGACCTTCGAGAAACGCTCGAAGTCGATCTTTTTCGAGAACGCCGAGGCGCCGGCGATGATCAGCCTGGGTTTGCGTTCACGGGCCAGGCGTTCCATGGCTTCGTAGTCGATGTCTTCTTCCGCCGTCAAGCCGTAGGAGACCACATCGAACCATTTGCCGGACATGTTGAGCGGCATGCCGTGGGTCAGGTGGCCGCCTTCGGCCAGCGACATGCCCATGATCAGGTCGCCCGGTTTCAGTACGGCGAAGAACACGCCCTGGTTTGCTTGCGAGCCCGAGTTCGGCTGCACATTGGCCGCTTCGGCGCCGAACAGTTGCTTGACGCGGTCGATGGCCAGTTGCTCGGCAACGTCGACGTATTCGCAGCCGCCGTAGTAGCGCTTGCCCGGATAGCCTTCGGCGTACTTGTTCGTCAGTTGCGAGCCTTGCGCTTCCATTACGGCCGGCGAGGTATAGTTTTCCGACGCGATCAGTTCGATATGGTCGTGCTGGCGCTGGTTTTCTTTTTGAATAACGGCGAACAGTTCAGGATCGACGTTGGCGAGGTTGTGATCTTTTGCAAACATGTAAAAACTCCAAGGATGTGGGTGCTTGTACTGGCAGGTTGGATCGAATGAGGGGAGCCGGCGTTAACTGAATAACAAGAACGGATAGGCAGCCTCTTCGCGCAATTCCATCGGTGGCTGCCCAGGCGAACGGCTGATGAAATCTCACGTTTCCCGGTGGATGCCCACCTTTCGCCGGCAATCATCGCACCATAATGGGGATAATTGCGGCTTTTCGCCAGTCACGTGAGACGTAATGGAAGTCAAATTGTAAGTTAAGTACCCAAATTGAGCAAGGAAAGCTGCGGATCGCCCGTGCTGCGGCTATAATCCCCGCGCATCAGGCCGCGACAACGTGATCACAGGCCGCTTTGCGGGAATAGTTGCTTTTATTTAAGCTTCGCTTAAACCTGGAGGCACCTTGTAAGCGTATGTTACGGGACTTGTCATTGTATTCAGTGATCTGGGAATATGCTGCATTGCAATGTTTGGGGGAATGCACTTGGCTTTTCAGCAAGCGATTCCCGTCATGATCAGAAAAATCGCGTAAAATGTTGCTCAATCTCACTACTGGCGCCATCAACATGCCTTCAGTCTTTCACTGGGAAGTACGGGTCTATTATGAAGACACCGACGCCGGTGGCATTGTCTACTACGCCAACTACCTGAAGTTTTTCGAACGCGCACGGACCGAATGGCTGCGCGCGATCGGTGTTGGCCAGCAAGTATTGCTGGAGCAGCACGACGCGCTGTTCGTGGTCAAAAGCGTCAGTGTCGACTATCATGCGCCGGCAAGACTTGATGACACGGTAAGATTAACGTTAAACATCGCCAAAATGGGACGCGCTTCCATCGTTTTCCTGCAACAAGCCTGGCGTGGCGAGACCTTGCTCAATACCGCCCAGGTCAAGGTCGGCTGCGTCGATTCAAGCATGCGCCCGCGCGCCGTGCCCGTGCCAGTAGCCGAACGCATGCGCGCCGCCTGAACCGCCCCACTCCCGGATAATTCACCACAGACTGCCCGCCAATGAACGTTACACAAGATCTTTCTTTCCTCGCGCTCATCACCAATGCCCACCTGATCGTGCAACTGATCATGGCCCTGCTGCTGCTGATCTCCCTGACCAGCTGGACCTATATCTTCCGCAAGATGTTCGCCGTGCGCGCCGCGCGCAAGCAGACCATCGAATTCGAACGCAGTTTCTGGGCCGGCGGCAACCTGCACGCGCTGCACCAGAGCGCCAGCGGCAACCGCGACCAGAGCGGCGCGCTGGCGCGCATCTTTGACGCCGGCATGGGCGAATTCATCAAGGGCAAGGCCTCGTACGGTTCGCGCGAAGCACTGGACGTCAGTGCCGTGCTCGACGGCGCACGCCGCGCCATGCGCGCCGCCTTCCAGCGTGAAATGGACGTGCTCGAATCACACCTGGCCTTCCTGGCGTCGGTCGGCTCCGTGTCACCCTACATCGGCCTGCTCGGCACCGTCTGGGGCATCATGAACGCCTTCCGCGGCCTGGCCAACGTGCAGCAAGCCACCCTGGCAGCGGTCGCGCCCGGTATTGCCGAAGCGCTGATCGCCACCGCCATCGGCCTGTTCGCGGCGATTCCTGCCGTCGTCGCCTACAACCGTTTTTCGCACGATATCGACCGCCTGGCGATCCGCTTCGAGAGCTTCGTCGAAGAATTCTCCAACATCTTGCAGCGCCAGTCGCGCTAACCGGAAGGACTGCTGATGGGTTCCTCATTCAATAGCGGCGGCATGCGCGGCGGCCGTGGCCGCAAGTTCAAGTCGGAAATCAACGTCGTGCCGTATATCGACGTGATGCTGGTGCTCCTGATCATTTTCATGGTGATGCCGTCGTCGAACAATCCGAGCGTGGTGGACTTGCCAAACGCGGAAAAAACCACCAAACCGCCCGATGACTATATCCAGATCGTCTTGAAGCCGAACGGCTCGCTGTCGATCGGCGTGATCGGCAAGCAGCAACTGGCGCCGGAAACGGAACCGAACCGCGACGCCCTGCTGCGCAATCTGCGTGGCCTGCATGAAAGCAATCCGGACTATCCGGTGCTGATCGCCGGCGACAAGGAAAGCAAGTATGACGATGTGATCCAGCTCATTTCCGAAGCGAAAAAAATGGGCATCAACCGCGTCGGCCTGGCCACCAAGTAACAGCAAGCGCATACACGAACCTGACGTTTTAAAGACCGAACCTTGCAGACGAAACCTACCGACCATGTACTCGGCACCCCTTATCGGGTGCCGCGCGAACGCAGCCGCTGGCCCTCGCTGGGCCTGGCGCTGGCGATGCATCTTGGCCTGCTCTTTTTCCTGTGGGTCGGCGTACACTGGCAAAATACGGAACCGGTGGCGGTGGAAGCGGAAGTGTGGGACCTGAAGGTGCAGACGGCCGCGCCGCCGCCTGAAGTGACGACCGACCCGGAACCGGCCCCGGCCCCGCCGCCGACGCCCGAACCGGAAGTGGAACAGCCGGCGCCACCGCCGCCGCCACCGGTGGCAGCGCCCGAGCCGAAGGTCGACTTGCGCGAAGCGGAAATTGCGCTCGAACGCAAGAAAGCCAAGCTGAAGGAAGAGAAGGAAAAAGCCGCCGCCGAAGAGCGCCGCAAAGAGGAAGCGAAAGAACGCGAGGAGGAAAAGCGCGAACTGGAAAAACAGAAGCAGAAAGAAAAAGCCAAGGCCGAGAAGCTGGAAAAAGAGAAAGAAAAAGAGAAAGCCGACAAGCTGGAAAAGGCGAAGAAGGAAAAGGCCGACAAGGAAAAAGCCGAGAAGGCGGAAAAAGCGGCGGAAGAAAAAGCCGAGAAGGAAGCAGCCCAGAAAAAAGAGGCGGCCGAGAAAGCGGCCAAGGCCAAGAAAGCGGCGGCGGAAAAAGATAAAGCCGACAAGATACGTGCCGACAACCTGAAACGGATGATGGATCAGGCAGGCAACGGCACGGCAGGCTCGGCCGCGAAAGCGACCGCGCCACGCAAGGACAGCGGCTATGTCGCTGCCCTGACGAGCAAGATCAAGGGCAATATCGCGTACAGCGGCAGCACCGACGTGCCGGGCAACCCGCGCGCCGTGTTCAAGATCGAGCAACTGCCAACTGGGGAAATTATTTCTGTCCGAAAGATAAAGAGCAGCGGACTGCCGGCCTATGACAGCTCGGTGGAAAACGCCATTAATAAATCGTCGCCCCTGCCGAAGAAAAAAGACGGCAGCGTGGAACGCGAAATTGAACTCATATTCGAGATGAAGGAATAGCCAATGATGATCATGAAAAAAATGAGTTACGTGGTGCTGTGCGCCGGCCTGCTGCTGGGAGCGTCCAGCGCCCAGGCGCAGCTGCGCGTGGAAATTACCGGTATCGGCAGCAACCAGATTCCGGTCGCCATCGCCAACTTTGCCAACGAATCGGCAGCACCGCAATCGCTGTCCGGCATCATCAAGGCCGATCTGGCGCGCAGCGGCGTGTTCAAGATTATCGACGGCGCGGAAATGTCGGAAACGGCACCCGTCAGCTATGACCAGTGGAAGTCGCGCGGCGCCGACGCGCTGGCCGCCGGCAGCGTGCAGGCCCTGGCCGACGGCCGCCTCGACGTGCGCTACAAGCTGTACGACACCGTCAAGAGCGCCCAGCTGTCGAGCATGAACAACGCGGCCGCGCCGCAGTTCAATCGCTTGCTGGCGCACAAGATCGCCGACGATATCTATGAAAAACTGACCGGCACCAAGGGCGCTTTCGCCACCCGCATCGCCTACGTGACGCAAACGGGGCGCGAATACCGCCTGGAAGTGGCCGACGCCGACGGCGAAGGCATCCAGGTCGCGCTGCGCTCGAACGAGCCGATCATTTCGCCTTCGTGGTCGCCGGACGGCACCAAGGTGGCTTACGTGTCGTTTGAAAAGAAAAAACCGATCGTCTACGTGCAGAACCTGGTGACGCGCCAGCGCACCATCGTCTCGAATGAAAAAGGCAGCAACTCGGCGCCAAGCTGGAGCCCGGACGGCAACAGCCTGGCCGTGGCCCTGTCGCGCGACGGCCACACTCAGGTCTATACCGTCAATGCCGATGGCAGCGGCCTGCGCCGCGTCAGCAACAGCAGCGGCATCGATACCGAACCCCAGTTTTCGGCCGATGGCCAAAGCATTTACTTCACCAGCGATCGCAGCGGCGGACCACAAATCTACCGCATGTCGAGCAGCGGCGGCGAAGCCAAGCGCGTGACGTTTGGCGGCTCCTACAACATCAGCCCGCGGATCTCGTCCGACGGGAAGACACTCGCTTATATCTCCCGTCGGGATGGCAATTTCCAGCTCTACGCGCTCGACCTGGCCAGTGGCCAGGAACTGCGCCTGTCGGACACCGCCAACGACGAATCACCGAGCTTTTCGCCCAACGGGAAATATATCATGTACGCGACCGAATCCGGACGACGCAAGTCGCTGGCAGTGGTATCGGTGGATGGCCGCGTCAAACAGCGTTTGACTACGCAAGCTGGCAATATCAAGGAGCCCACCTGGGGTCCTTTCATGAAGTAAATGCTGTACAGTTGCACCTTTAACCATTGACCCGGAGAATACAAAAATGAGTAACTTCAAAAGCCTGGCATTCATCGCCGCCGCCGCTACACTGCTGTCCGCTTGCAGCACCCCAGTGAAACTGGCGGAAACTCCAGTTGTCGAGCGCGCGCCTCAGGCAGCACCAGCAGCGCCTGCGGACCCACGCCAGGTACAGCCAGTGACGACCGGTTCGGTCGATCCGCTGGACGATCCGAAAGGCGTGCTGGCCAACCGTAGCGTCTACTTCGACTTCGACAAATACGTCGTCCGTGAAGCCGACACCGCCGTGGTGCAAAACCACGCTGCCTACCTGGTCAAAACCCCTGCGCGCAAGATCCTGATCCAAGGTAACACCGATGAACGCGGTGGCGCTGAGTACAACCTGGCCCTGGGCCAGAAACGTGCTGAAGCCGTGCGTAAATCGATGTCGGCCCTGGGCGTATCGGAAGGCCAGATGGAAGCCGTATCGCTGGGCAAGGAAAAGCCTAAAGCACAAGGCAGCAACGAAGCAGCATGGGCTGAAAACCGCCGCGCTGACATCGTTTATTGATGGTTTGCCGCTGACGGCCCGGGCGCGATAAGCGTATCGCTTGCCCGGGGCCAGTCACAGGCATGATAATGGGGCGCTGCGCGGCAATACCGCCTGGCGCCCTGTTTGCATGTATGCGTAACTTTTGAAAGCCCGACCCATGATGACATTCTCAAAAGCCGGCCTCGCCGCCGCCTTGATGGCCGCATTCGCCTCGCTGCCCCTGCACGCCAACGCCGCCCTGTTCGACGACGACGAAGCCCGCAAAGCCATCCTGGAGCTGCGCAGCAAGGTCGATGCCCTGGCGCGCGACCTCAACGAGCGCGTCGAAACCAAGGCCGACAAGACCAGCACGCTGTCCCTGATCAACCAGCACGACCAGACCATGCAAGAGATCGCCCGCCTGCGCGGCCAGATCGAAGTGCTGGGCAATGACCTGGCCAATACGCAAAAACGCCAGAAAGATTTCTACACCGACCTCGACGCCCGCCTGCGCAAGCTCGAGCCGCGCCAGGTCACCATCGACGGCCAGGAAGCGGCCGTCGGCGTGTCCGAGCAGAGCGCCTACGACGCCGCCTTCGGCGTGTTCAAGTCGGGCGACTACAAGGCCGCCGCCACTGCCCTCGACGCCTTCGTGAAGCGCTATCCGGAATCGGCCTACGCGGCCAATGCGCAATACTGGCTGGGCAACGCCTTCTACGCCCAGCGCGACTGCAAGAGCGCCATCAGCGCCCAGCAAGTGGTGCTGAAGAACTACCCGGACAGCCCGAAAGCGCCGGACGCCATGCTCAATATCGCCAGCTGCTACACCGAGCTGAAAGACAAGGCCAACGCCACCAAGACGCTGAACGCCCTGATCGCGCGCTACCCGGACTCCAGCGCCGCGCAGGCGGCCAAGGAACGCGGCGGCAAGAAGTAAGCTGAAGCCTGCACCATAGCAAAAAGTTGCCCGTGGCGTTTGACAGAATCCCGGGCACGCCCTATAATCTTTCTTCTTCGGGTCGTTAGCTCAGCTGGTAGAGCAGCGGACTTTTAATCCGTTGGTCGCAGGTTCGAATCCCGCACGGCCTACCACGAATACGCAGTCCTGTTCTGCTTGCAGAAGTTATCGCAAGCATTTTTTTACTGCACAGTGTTACCGAAGTTGTTGTAAAAAGTTTTTGGGTCGTTAGCTCAGCTGGTAGAGCAGCGGACTTTTAATCCGTTGGTCGCAGGTTCGAATCCCGCACGGCCTACCAAATACTTGAAAAAGCCCACGAATTGCGGTTCGTGGGCTTTTTTGTTTTCTAGACTTGCCTGGTACGCAGCCACTCTTTCAGCGCATCATTCATGCGTGTTTGCCAGCCCTCCCCCGTCGCCTTGAACGCGTCGACAATCTCGGCATCAAAACGTATCGTGGTGCTGACCTTGCTGCCACCACCGGCTGGCCGGCCACGCCGCCTGGCAAGCTCCGCTTGCGGATGCGACACGACGCTTGATGCCATCAAAAGTGATCCTCATTATTTATTGTAGTAACAAATAATCGAAGAACCAGTTATTTTTCATGCTCCTGTCATCGGTTTATCAATCAAGCCGCAGCATGATGACTACGCTCACTCCACCCCCGGTATCTCCGTATTGTGGAACCTGCTCATCCCCACCACGCGGGTCTTGCTGTCCGCATAGCTCAGCTCGATCTGGTCGCCGGGTTTGGTCAGCACCAGTTCTTCCGACAGATCCGAGCTGCCCGTAAAGATGGTGGCGAGCGTCTTGTCGCCGGTGTTGATGGTGAGGTAGTACATGGTCTGGTTGTTGCGAAATTCGGCGGCGATGCGCACTACCGCACCCTTGATGGCCACTTCGCGCGCTTCGCTGCCGATGTCGGCGGCGAGGCGGTTGCTCGAACGCCTGGACTGGTAGCTGCGCAGTGTCGCGTTCAGGGTGTCGGCCACGCCGATGACCTGGTTGTTGCGCATGTCGACCATGCCGAACGCGCGCGAGACGCCCTGCACGTCGCGCAGCGCCATCACGTAGGTGGGGGCACCGTTGACCAGGAAAGGCAGCGGGTTGGTGGCCCTGTAGTGCTTTTCGGGGTTGACGTTTTCCACCGCGTGGGCGGCCGTGGCCTGCGACACGGAAGGCACCTTGAACCAGCGCACTACCTTGGTGCGCGAGTCGACAAAGTAGAAGCCGGACAGGCCGTTGTTCTGGCCTTTCGAGGTCATGCCGCCGACCCAGTACGGGCGCTGGTCGGAGCCATAGACGAGGTCGAGCACGCCATCGACGCGCAAGCGTCCTTCGTTGTTCAGGTTGATGTAGCCGTGCACGTATTCGCCGCGGTCCTGCATTTGTTCCAGGATGAATTCCTCGGCCTGAATGCGGTCCACCCATGCCGGTTCCGTGCCCATCTTGTAGCGCTTGACGACGCCGGTCACGGCATTGACGGTGATGATGCCGCTCGACTCGCTGCCTGAAAAACCCACCCTGTGTTCGTACACGGTGCCGACGTAATACGGCACGCCATCGTCATCGATTTCCGGCTCGAAGTCGGTCAGGCCGACCGTGAAATTCCCGGACAGATAGGCATGGCGTTCCACATAATCGCCAAAATAGGCCGACTGCAGAAAGCGCATCTTCAGGGGCTTGCCGTCGAGCTCCATCACCAGCTTCACGTCGGCCGGGTCATGCGCCGACACCACCAGGTAGCCCGGGGTGGCGCCGTCCGCAAACCACTTGAAAAAACCGCTGTGTTCGAGGAAGGCTACCCACACCAACTTGTCCCTGACCAGTTGCTTCACCGGCGTGCCGACCGCCACTTGCGAGCCCAGCGAAGCGATTTCGGACAGGCGTTTTTGCATCGCCTGCAGCGCCATGTCCTGCGACACCAGCGGTGCCTGGTCGATATCAATCGGCGGCAAGGCGTCATGGAAGTTGGCCGGCGTTTCCGCGCCCAGCATCTTGTAATAGGCGTTGGCATGCAGGATCGGTGCGCTGGTCAGGAAGACGACCGCGCCGAACAGCGCGGCGAGAAACAGCCACAGCGCGGCGATAGCCTTGCGGCCCATCAGGGCGACTGCCGGCAGACCCGCGATCAGCACCACGACATAGATGCCGGCAAAGTCCAGGCCCAGGGTCGGCGCCTGGAAATAGCCCAGCGCCAGCAGCAGCAGGACGGACAGCACCAGGCCAATGATGCGTGCCGGGCCGCCATGGGCCACGCTAGCTCGCACCGGTATTTTTTTATAGAAGACGGACATGAGAACTGATGTTGACTGTTAGCAAGTTCTACAGCATAGCATCTTGTTCACAGTCAGTATCAGCCAGGCCTTGCACGATTACACCGGCGCAGCATCTCCCCGTACCGCCGCTTCAATCGCCGCCACGTCGATCTTGCGCATGTCCATCATCGCCGCGAAGGCGCGCCGGGCGACTTCGCCGCCTTGCGCCATGGCGTCCGTCAGCACGCGCGGCGTGATCTGCCACGATACGCCCCACCGGTCCTTGCACCAGCCACATTCACTTTCCGCGCCGCCATGCTCGACGATGGCGTTCCAGTAGCGGTCGGTTTCTTCCTGGTCATCGGTGGCGACCTGGAACGAGAATGCTTCGTTATGCTTGAAGGTGGCACCGCCATTGAGGCCGATGCAGGCCACGCCGCAGACGGTAAACTCGACCACCAGCGCCGCGCCGGCCTTGCCGCCCGGGTAGTCGGATGGCGCATGGTGGATCGCGCCAACGCTGCTGTCGGGAAAGGTGCGGGCGTAAAAATTGGCGGCCTCTTGCGCCTCATGGTCATACCAGAGGCAGATCGTGTTCTTTGCCATCATGATGCTCCTTGAAGATGCACCTAATGTACAAGGTAAAAGCCGCACAGGCTTGTACCTTACGGACAAGCAATCATGACAATATTCAAGCCGATATCGGCCGCACCAGCGCCCTGCCCAGCAGCGCCTGCACCATGCGTCCCAGCGGCACTTCCACCCAGCGGTGAAAAGCCGTGCCGGCAGCCAGGCTGGCGGCCCAGGCCGTCAGCATGCCCAGCGCCTGCCATTCGGGTTCGAGCGGCGCGTAGCGCACAAAGGCCGTGTTGACCAGCAGGCTGACGGGAAAATGGATCAGGAACACGGCATAGGAAATACGGCCCAGGGTATTGACGGCGGCACCAAGCGGGCCAGTCAAGACCTTGACGCTGCGTCCACACAGGAACAGCACGCAGGCCACCGCCAGCGCCAGTTCGATGCGGGTGCGAAACGCCAGCGCCAGCGCCAGCCAGGCCGGTACGATCAGCAACAGCAGCATGATGGTGGCGGCATGGCCCTGGCGGCGCGGATCGCTGGCCCACCAGGCCAACAGCCCCAGGCCATAGCTGCCGAAGAAATAGGGCGCCCAGTTGTCCCAGCCAGCGTCGCGGTTGAAGTACAGCAGCGAAGCGGCCACGCACAAGGCGACGATGGCCGGCACCAGCCACGGCAGGCGCCGCTGGCCGGCGATGCGGCCCGTGCTCCAGAACAGCAGCGCCGCCAGCGCATAGAGCTGAAAGTCGATCGCCACATACCAGGCGCCGGCCGACAGGGATTCATAGCCGAGCACGCCGTGCAGCAGCAAGGCATGGGCGCCGATCTGGCTGAAGGTGGCCGGCGCCGAAATCGACTCGTGGGTCATGACACTGGCGGCCAGCGCATTGGCCAGCACCGCGATCAGGGTGGCGGCGACAAAAGGCGGCGCCAGCTTGGCGTAGCGGCGCCAGATCGCCGACCACGGCGACGGCGACGCGGCCAATGCCAGGCCAGGCAAACCGGCGGGCGACAGCGACCTGGCGGCCAGGAAGCCGCCGATCACCAGGAACACTTGCACGGCGATGCGCGCACTGTCGCCCAGCCAGTCCAGCAGGGCTGGCCACATGGGCTGCACATAGTCCGACATCGGACCGTAAAACGCCAGGTGGTGCAACACGATCAGTTGCGCCGCGCCCGCTTTCAAACCATTGATCCAGCCAAACTGCGGACGATTTTTCAGGTCCGCCTGAACTGCCTTTGCTACCGTCATTCCCTATCCTTGCCTTGCCAGGTACTTTTCGCCGCCCCTCGCGCGAACTGGCGCGTGGACGATGATGATCCCGAAAGGCCGACATGATAGCCGAGCTGGGCAATGGGGTGACGCGCAGTTGCCCGTTAGAAATTAGTCCGGGCGCAAAAAATCCGCCCGCGTCAAGCTCTGGTTGACGCTGACGCTGACGTTGACGCCGTGCTCGCTGGCGCGGACCATTGCGCGACACCCTTTCCAGCGCCGCATGACCCGCCATGGCGTGCAAACGTCAAGCCAACGGCAACTTCAGCGTTGCCCTCCTTGCTTTTGCAGCAGATGGCCGGGAAGCGAGAGCGGGATTTCCCCCGCCATTCTGCCCCAGCCTGAAAATGGCGACCACGCCAACCAGTTGCTCCGCCTGTATCTTCAGGTTTTCCGCCGCCGCGCTGCTCTCTTCCACCAGTGCGGCATTTTGCTGGGTCGTCGCATCGAGCTCGACAATTGCCTGGCTCACCTGCGCCACGGACGAGCCTTGCTCGGCGCCCGCCGTGCTGATGTCGACCATGATGTTGGTGACATCCCTGATCGATGAAACGATCTTGCCCATCGTCGTGCCGGCTTCGTCGGCCAGGATGACACCCTGCTCCACGCGCGCGACGCTGGTCTCGATCAGGGTCTTGATCTGCTTTGCCGCTTCCGCACTGCGCTGCGCCAGACTGCGCACCTCGGAAGCGACCACTGCAAAGCCCCTGCCCTGTTCGCCTGCCCTGGCAGCTTCCACCGCAGCGTTGAGCGAGAGAATATTGGTCTGGAAAGCCAGGCCATCGATCACGCTGACGATCAGGGAGATTTCTTTTGAACTTTCATTGATGTTTTTCATGGTCGATACCACGTTGGCAACCACCGCACCGCCCGCCGTCGCCACCTCGCTGGCATTGATGGCCAGCCGGTTCGCTTCTGCCGCATTGACGACGTTCTGCTGCGCCGTGCTGCCCAGCTCTTCCATCGAGGCGGAGGTTTCTTCCAGTGCGCTGGCTTGCGATTCGGTGCGCTGCGACAGATCAATATTGCCTTGGGCAATCTCCTTCGACGCCAGCGCCACCAGTTCGGCATTCTCGCGCACCGTCCCCACCACCGTCGCCAGCGACTCCTGCATCGCCGCCAATGCGGCCAGCAGAGGCGAAAATTCATCGCTCTTATCATCTTTTTGGCGGGTGAACAAGTCGCCATCGCGCACCCGTTCAGCGACCTGTTGAGAAACCGCAATTCGTTCTCGCAGGAGACGCGAAATATACCAGGAAAAAATCATCAGGCCCGCAGCAATGCACAGGGTCAATATGCTCAGTTGGGTGCGCGTGGCGTCGGCAAGACTTTCGATCTGCGCTACTTCTGCGGCCAGATAGCTGCCTTGATTTGCCCGTTCCGTATCGAGCCAGGCCTGCATTTTATGCAATTCCGGTATCGTCTTTGCCGTCAAAAAGGCGATGCCTTGCTCCGTATCGCCAGCGGCAACGATGCGCATGTTTTCTTCCACCACCGGCCAGGCCAGCTTCTGCATGTCGAGCCAGATTTGAAAGGCGACCCTGGCCTGCTGCGTCGGCAGCGCGCTGTCGAACACGGCATCATTTTTTGCGATATTCTCCTTTTCTTTCCTAATTTGCTGTAACGCTGCATTGATTTTCTCGGCATCCCTGAAGATCAAGGCCTGCCTGATTTGCAGCAGCACCGTGGTGACGCTCAGTTCGGTGCTGGAGATGAGCTGCAATTGTCTGACTTTCACCAGACCGGCATCCTTTGCCAACTGACCCGCATCGCCAAGCCGGCTCCAGGACATCGCGGCCAGCAAGGCCAGCAGCAAGATCAGGATGCTCGAAAAGACGTAGAGCTTTTTAGCTATGCCAAAGTGTTTCAAAATTTCTCCAGTTCAAAATGAAATGCATTTGCGTCAATATTACCGATTTAAACATTTAAATGGTTTTTTTGTTTTATTCATTATTTCATTTTGAATTTAATAAATCAATGCGCACCATGTTCTCGCTTCACCCAGGTCAAGGAATGTGAAAATTGTTGGCTGGAGTGGCAACAGGCACAGCCGGAGGAGGGCCTTGCCACGGTATGGGCAGGCCCTGTCGCGCCCGGCAAACGGCCGCCTGCTGTTATCTGACAAGAAAATCCATGCCGTACGAGTCGCACGGCAATCACACGCTTCGGCTACAATTTATTCCTCCACTGTTTACTTCACCAGGACACACGATGATCGTCTTTATTACCGGCGCCACTGCCGGCTTCGGCGCCGCAATGGCACGCACCTTTGTTCGCCATGGCCACCAGGTGATCATCAGCGGACGCCGCGCCGACCGCCTGCAGGCGCTGGCCGCCGAACTGGGCGAGGCCGCCCTGCCGCTGTTGCTCGACGTAACCGACAAGGTCTCGATCAACACCGCACTCGACAGCATTCCCGCCGCCTGGCAAACCATCGACGTGCTGATCAACAATGCCGGCCTGGCGCTGAATGTGGCGCCGGCCCATGAAGCGTCGCTGGAAGACTGGGACACCATGATCGCCACCAATATCAGCGGCCTGGTCGCCATGACGCGCGCGCTGCTGCCGGCCATGGTGGCGCGCGGCAGCGGCACCATCATCAACCTCGGCTCCGTGGCCGGCGACACGCCCTACCCCGGCGGCAATGTCTATGGCGCCACCAAGGCCTTCGTCGAGCAGTTCACCCTGAACCTGCGCGCCGACCTGGTCGGCACGGGCGTGCGCGCCACCAATCTGGCGCCGGGCATGTGCGGCGGCACCGAGTTTTCCAATGTGCGCCTGAAAGGCAACGACGAAGCGGCGGCCAAGGTCTACGAGGGTACGCAGCCTCTGACGGCCGACGACATCGCCAATACCGCCTACTGGATCGCCACCCTGCCAGCGCATATCAATGTCAACCGCATCGAGATGATGCCGACCTGCCAGGGCTATGGTCCGCTGAACATCAAGCGCAAGCTGGCAACGTAATCGAACAATCGCGCGGCATGCCTTGCAAAATTGCTTGCCGCCGGTCATAATAGCCGCCCTTGGGTCGTTAGCTCAGCTGGTAGAGCAGCGGACTTTTAATCCGTTGGTCGCAGGTTCGAATCCCGCACGGCCTACCAAGAATTTGCTGCATGTAAAAGCCAACCGCTCGCGGTTGGCTTTTTGCATTTCGCCTGTGATGTTCTATCATGCCCGCATTCCAGTCGAACTCAAGCCCATGCCCTTCACTATCGCCACTCCCGTTCACAGCGAACTGATCATCAAGAAAAGCCGTTTTATCGGTTGCGTGCAGCCGATGACGGACCGCGCCAGCGCGCAGCAAATCGTCAACGGTCTGAAAGCCCAGCATCCGGGGGCTGTGCACGTGTGCTGGGCGCTGCTGGCGGGCGGACAGTCGGCAGCCGTCGATGATGGCGAGCCGAGCGGCACTGCCGGGCGGCCGATGCTCGACGTATTGCGCCACCAGGACCTGGAAGGCGTGCTGGCGACCGTGGTGCGCTATTGGGGTGGCGTGAAACTGGGCGCGGGCGGACTGGTGCGCGCCTATACCGACAGCGTGGCGCAGGCGCTGCTGCTGGCGGAAAAGACCGCCATCGTGCGCCAGCGCCAGCTTCGCTGCACGGTGCCGTATGCGATGGAAGGCATGCTGCGGCGCGAACTCGATGCGGCTGGCGCGACCTTGCTGGCAGTGGCGCACAGCGAGGTGGTGCTGTTCGATTTCAGCCTGGCCGAAGGGGCGGCCAGCGCCCTGCTGGCGCATCTGCATGAGGCCGGCAACGGGCGCATCGCCTGGCTCGACGAGCCGGACTAGCCTGTATCACCATGGCCAGCGAGGCCAGCGTGTCGGTGATGAGCATGGCTGGCGGCGTCATGCGTCCTTCGGGCGTTTCATTTGCAACAGGATGAAATGGATCCAGGCCAGTGCCGGCAACACCACCAGTATCAGCGCCAGGCCGGCTGGCATGGTGGGCAGGAAGTGCACGCCGGCGGCCAGCAAACCGGCGACCGCCATCCAGAAACGCCCGTCGAAGGCATACGCCTTGCGCGCCACGGTCGCCAGCGCGATACGCCAGAATTCCACCAGGGTCCACAGGCTGGCAGCGAGCAGCAATGCCGTGACGGTACTGGCTTCGGGTGCGTCCGAATAGCTGCGCACGAGATTGTAGAACAACCCCGGAAAGCCGCCGGTGACAGCCACTGTGGCGGGCCCGGCCGCGATAAGCGCTTCGACCAGCCAGCCTTTGGAACGATGATCCATGGCCTGCCTTACGCGACGATGCCAGAATGGGCAGCAATCACCTGCAGGGTGCCATCGCTGCCTTGCGCCCACACGCGCGTAAAGCGGAAGTCGCCATGGGTCTCGACATCGTGATAAGAACCCGTCAAGCGCATGCGCACCGAGACCACGGCCACCTTGCCCTGGAGGCGCACCTGCTGTTCGGACGCCTGGAGTTCGGTAATCGCCAGCAAGCGCTGCTCATGCGCGGCCAGGTCGACCGCCTTGCTGATCTGATGGCCCAGGTGATTGGTAAACAGCATGTCGTCGGCCAGCAAGAGCGTCAATTGTGCCACATCGGAGTCCATCATGGCCAGACGCAGCCGTTCTTCCGCATTCAGTACCTGTGCTTCGTTCAGTTGATTCATGTTTTCCTGGTTGAAAAGTACGCCCTTCATGCATCAGGCAAGTGGCTCATGTTGGCACGCAGCGTACCATTCTACTATCCGCAGGAAGGCTTATAACAGGCAAACATATTCATATAGCGTAATATTCGCAGCCAGTTCTACCGCTTCGCCCCCATGATACGGACCAGACACGTGCAATGTTCCTTGAAGAAAAGTTCTATAAAATGCCGTGTGCAGCACCCCAATAAAACCAAGATAAGGCCTTCCTATGGCAATCCCCATCATTCTCAACCTGATCGTCGCGCTGATCGTTTTCGCCTTCATGTTCCGCCAGCAAAGCCGCCACGCCACCTTTACCGTGCGCGTATTTACCGGCCTGGGCCTGGGCGTACTGCTCGGTGCGGCAGCGCAAGCCATCTATGGCGCCGACTCGGCCGCCATCGCCGGCACCAATGAGTACCTCGACATCGTCGGCAGCGGCTATGTGAAACTGCTGCAGATGATTATCATGCCCTTGATTATGGTGTCGATCATCTCGGCCATTCTGAAACTCAAGGACGCCAGCTCGCTGGGCAAGATCAGCTTGCTGACCATCGGCATCCTGCTGCTCACCACTACCGTGGCGGCCGCCATCGGCATCCTGATGGCGAAGCTGTTTGGCCTCACTGCCATCGGTTTGACCTCCAGCGCGGCTGAAGTGGCGCGCGGGGTGCAGTTGCAAGGCTCGCTGGAAACGGCCAAGGCCCTGTCCTTGCCGAAACTGCTGATCAGCTTTGTGCCGGCCAACCCTTTCCTCGACATGACGGGCGCGCGCAAGACCTCGACCATCGCGGTGGTGGTGTTCGCCATCTTTATCGGCATATCGGCCACCGGCATCGCCGCGAAAAAGCCCGAGATTTTCGCCTCCTTCGAGCAATTCATGAAAGTGGCGCACGCCATCGTCATGCGCATGGTCACCCTGGTGCTGCGCCTGACGCCATATGGCGTGTTCGCGCTGATGTTCGAGGTGGTGGCCAGCTCGAGCTACACGGACATACTAAAACTGATCAATTTTGTGGTGGCCTCGTACAGCGCCCTGATATTGATGTTCCTGGTGCACCTGGCGATTATCTCGGGCACGGGACTGAACCCGCTGCGCTTCGTGAAAAAAGTGTTTCCCGTGCTGGCGTTCGCGTTCACTTCGCGCACCAGCGCCGGTTCGATTCCGATGAGCGTGCAGACGCAGACCCGCCGCCTGGGCACGCCCGAAGGCATCGCCAACTTCGCCGCATCGTTCGGCTCGACCATCGGCCAGAACGGCTGCGCCGGCATCTATCCGGCCATGCTGGCCGTGATGATCGCGCCCACCGTCGGCGTCGATCCGTTTACCGTCAGCTTCCTGCTGCCCTTGCTGGCCATTATCACCCTCGGCTCGATCGGCGTGGCCGGCGTCGGCGGCGGCGCCACCTTTGCCGCACTGATCGTGCTGTCGGCGATGGACTTGCCAGTCGCCCTGGCTGGCCTGCTCATTTCCGTCGAACCGTTGATCGACATGGGCCGCACGGCGTTGAATGTCAGCGGCTCGATCACGGCTGGCACCGTCACCAGCCGCGTCATGGGACAGACCGACCTGGCCGTCTACAACAGCGATGCGGCAGAAGACCTGGACGAGGCCGAGCACGCCGTGTAAGCGCCAGCACCTGAGCGCCATCGTTTGCCGCTTTCGTCTATATTGATAATGAATTGATATGAACGAAAGAGGCAGGCGATGGAACAAAAATGGCCGCAACAGCTGTGGATCGTGCGTCATGGCCAGAGCGCCGGCAATGTCGCGCGCGATACCGCCGAAGCAGAAAAACAGCTTTTGATCAGCATCGCCGAGCGCGATATCGACGTCCCCCTGTCCGGCCTGGGCGAACAGCAGGCCGAGGCGCTGGGCGACTGGTTCCTCACTCTTCCCCTGGAACAACAACCGACCGTGGTGCTGTACTCGCCGTATGTGCGCGCGCGTGAAACGGCGCAAGCGGTCTTGTCCCGCCTCGACAAATCGTCGCTGGTGTCCGTGGTGGCCGACGAGCGCCTGCGCGAGAAGGAGTTCGGCATCCTCGACCGGCTCACCGTGCATGGCATCGCCAGCAAATATCCGGAACTGCACGAACAGCGCCAGCATGTGGGCAAGTTTTATTTTCGCCCGCCCGGTGGCGAAAGCTGGTGCGACGTGATCTTGCGCCTGCGCAGCGTGCTCGATACTGTCACCCGCGAATACCGGGGCGAGCGCGTGCTGATCGTCGGCCACCAGGTCATCGTCAACTGCTTGCGCTACCTGCTCGAACGCTGCGACGAGCAAGCCATCCTGGCCATCGACAAGGCGGCCGACGTGCCCAACTGCAGCGTCACCTCGTACGCCTTCAATCCCGCGCTGGGCAAGCACGGCAAGCTGCAACTGGACCTGTGCAATTTTGTCGCGCCACTGGAGGCATCGGGCACGCCCATCACGGCCCAGCCCGACATGCCCGCCGCGCCCAAGGCCTGACAAGGAGCATCCATGGACGCCATCGCCATCACCCCCACCCTGCTGCGCGGCTGGCCACTGCCCATGCCCACGCCCGACGGCGACAAGGAAGTGCGCGGCCACCTCTTGATCATCGGCGGCTCGCGCGAAATGCCGGGCGCCATCTTGCTGGCCGCAACAGCCGCCCTGCGCGCTGGCGCGGGCAAGCTGACCCTGGCCACGGCCGCCAGCGTGGCGCCGCAGGTGGCGATCGCCATGCCGGAAGCAAAAGTGATCGCCCTCGAAGAAACCGCGCACGGCGGCTTCCGACGCGAAGCCAAGGACCGGCTGGCGCCGCTGGCCGGCAAGGTCGGCGCCGTACTGGTCGGACCCGGCATGAGCGACGACGCTGCCAGTTGCGAACTGATGCGCAATCTCTTGCCCGTGTTTGCCGACAGCCATCTGATCATCGACGCCTGCGCCATGAACGTGGTGGCCAACCACGCCCAGTTCCGCTTCCCCCAGCCGGTACTGATCACGCCGCATGCGGGCGAAATGGCGCACCTGACGCGCCAGAGCAAGGAAGCGATACTGGCCGACCCGCAAGGCGCGGCATTGGCAGCGGCGCAGAACTGGAACGCCGTGGTGGCATTGAAAGGGGCGCTGACCATCATCGCCACGCCCGACGGCCAGTGCTGGTCGCACGAAGGCGGCAATGTGGGCCTGGCCATTTCCGGTTCCGGCGACACCCTGGCCGGCATCATCACCGGCCTGGTCGCGCGCGGCGCGCCGCTCGAACAAGCATGCGCCTGGGGCATCGCCCTGCATGCGCTGGCCGGCGAGCAGCTGGCCTTGCGTTTTGGCATACTCGGTTATCTGGCGCGCGAGATACCGGCCGAGGTACCCGCCTTGCTGCGCCATTTGGCTGCCTGAGACGACGTCAATACGCAACAGCATAAGCATATCCGGAAAGAATTGTTAGCGCTGGCGCACGCATCCCTTAAGCTTCGGACAAAGTTTCCACATGATCAAGCTTGAAGGACTGCCGTGCCACCCCGCCATTTTTCCGCCCACGCCCCACCACGGCCACGCCCTTGCGCAGCATCGTGATTGCCTGCACCATGCTGTCGGCGCCCATCTGGGGCGCAGCGATATCCTGGACCGCTACCCGCAGCGCGTGCGCCAGACCAACAACGCCACCGATGGCGCCGCCCTGCCCTACAATTTTTACTTTTTAACCCGCACTGAAAGACCCCATGATCATCAAAAGACTGTCACGACTCGTTGCCGGCGCCTGCCTGGGCGCCCTGCTGCTGTCCACCGCCCAGGCCGCCACACCGCTGGTACTGATGACCGATTTCGGCACGGCCGACGGCGCTGTCTCGGCCATGCATGGCGTGGCCTATGGCGTCGACCCGACCCTGACCATTTCCGACCTGACGCACCAGATCCCCGACTATGATATCTGGATGGGCGCCTACCGCCTGTACCAGACGGCCAACTACTGGCCCGAAGGCACGGTGTTCGTGTCCGTGATCGATCCCGGCGTGGGCACGACGCGCAAGTCGGTGGTGCTGAAAACCAAAAACGGCCGCTATTTCGTCGGCCCCGACAATGGCTTGTTTACCCTGATCGCCGAGCGCGACGGCGTGGCCGAGCTGCGCGAGATCGATGAACAGGTCAACCGCCTGGCCGGATCAAACGAGTCGTATACCTTCCATGGCCGCGACGTGTACGCCTATGTAGGCGCGCGCCTGGCATCGAATGCCATCACCTATGAACAGGTGGGGCCACAGCTGCCAGGCGAGTCGGTGGTCAAAATTGCCTATCAAAAACCTGTGCGTAACGGCAATACTATCCGCGGCATCGTGCCGGTGCTGGACGTCAAGTATGGCAATGTATGGACGAATATCCCGAAAGCGCTGCTCGATGAACTGCAAGTCAAACCGCATGACCCGCTGCAAGTGCGTATCCTGCACCAGGGCAAGCAGGTGGCGAAAGTGACGGCGCCGTTCGAACACACGTTTGGCGGCGTGGCCAAGGGCAAGCCCCTGGTCTACCTGAACAGCCTGCTGGACGTGGCGGTGGCCATCAGCCAGGGCGACTTTGCCGCCAAGCACCATATCGGGTCGGGTGTGGACTGGGAAGTGGAAGTGAGCAAGGTCAGCAGCAAATAACAGCCCGTCAATAGCCAATCAACCCTGCGGCCAGGACACTCGTTCCGGCCCGCTTTTCCATTTCACGCTGTTGTTTGCGCCAGCGCAAACACAATCGCGTGTCCCTCTGCGCCATGCCTGTAGTTTCCGAAAAGCCGTGAACCTGCGGCTAGCCGTTCACTCTAATTTTGGCAAGCGATGCCAGCCTTGTTTCAGCTCCGCAACGGCTTCCAGCCGGCTTCCAACAACGGGCTCTCAACCGAAAGGGAAAATCATGACGGCAACATTGACCACCACCAGCAAACTTGTCTTCGGCAGTGCGATGCTATGTGCGCTGCTGGTCGGCTGCAACAAGCGCGACAATACCGGCACGGCCAACTCGCCAGCCGCCACCAATCCGGCGCCAGCCATTCCACCAGCCGAGACGACCGCCACGCCTGCCACGCCGCCGGCTGACACCACCACGCCCTCCACGCCCGGTACGACCACCACGCCGGGGACGGGCGGGACCGGTGGCAGCGGTGGTTCGGGCACGGACGGCGCGGGCGGGTCGGGTACGGGAACCGGTACCACGCCACCACCGCCCAGCGGCAGCTAAAAAAAGAGCCTTCCGAAGAAGGCTCCTTGTCATGCCGGCAGCAAGTTGTATTTATTTATGCAAGTCGACCGTGGCCGTGGATGCGGTTGCACGCCGCCCCATCAGAAACAGCACGGCCAGTTTCAACATGCGGTAAATAAAGCGGATCAGCAGCAAGGTCAGCACGCATTCGATCAGGGTCAGCACCAGCGCGAACGCCACGTTCATACGCCCTGCGCGCCAGTGGAACTTGGCCATCGCGCCATCGCGGGAGATCTCGATACTGTCGTAGAAAGTCGGCACCACCAGCAAGGTCAGAATGGTCGAAGTGATGGTGCCGCCGATAATGGCGATGGCCAGCGGGCGATAAAACTCGCCGCCTTCACCGAGGCCCAGCGCGACCGGGAACATGCCGGCGATCAGGGCGAAGGTCGTCATCAGAATCGGACGCAGACGCATGCGGCCGGCGTGCATCAGTGCGTCTTCGCGGCCATAGCCTTCCTCTTCACGCTTGCGCGCCGCGTCCAGCAGCAAGATGGCGTTCTTGGCGACCAGGCCCATCAGCATGATGATGCCGATAAAGCTCATCAGGTTGAGGGTGTTACTCGTGATCACCAGCGCCACCACCACGCCGATCAAACTGAGCGGCAACGACATCATCACCGCGATCGGTGCCGTAAAGGAATTGAACTGCATCACCAGGATCAGATACATCAGGCCGATACCCATCACCAGCGCGATCAGCATTTCAGTAAAGAGTTCCTGCTGGTCCTGGCCGGCGCCGCCCAGCGCCAGGCCGTAGCCGGGCGGGAAGTCGATCGACCTGGCCAGGTTCATGGCGTCGGTCGTCACTTCGCCGTTCGAGCGCCCTTGCGCATTGGCCGACACGGTAATGGTGCGCTTGCCGTCCTTGTGTTCGATGCCGGACGGACCCTTGCCCATGGTGATGCTGGCGATCTGGTCCAGCGGCACCATCTGGCTGGTGCCGGTCACGCTGATCGGCAGGCGTTCGATATTCTCGGACGCGACACGGTCGTCAGGATGCAGGCGCACGGCCACATCGCGCGTCTCGCCGGTCGGATCGACCCAGTCGCCCACTTCCACGCCGGCAAACGCCACGCGCAGCGACTGCGCCGCATCGTTGACGGAAATGCCCATGGAATTGGCCAGGCCACGGTTCAGTTCGATCTTGAGCTCGTTCTTCGGATCCTGTTCAGACAAGCCCACATCGACGGCGCCCGCGACCAGGCGCAGTTTTTCCATATAGGCGTTGGTGATTTCCATCAGTTTGCGCGAGTCGGGTCCGGTGAACTCCACCTGGATCGGCTTTTGCGAACCATTGCTGAGGTCGTCCTGCACCACGTATTCGGCGCCCACCAGGCGCGACATTTTCTCGCGCAGTTCGACCGCCACTTCCTTGGCCGAGCGCTTGCGCGTATTGCGCTTGCCGATATCGACATAGATGCGTCCGCCGGCGGCCGTGACCGAGCTGTTGGTGTCCTTGGTTTCCGGCAATGTGCGCGCCAGCACGGCCGCCGCTTCCAGTTTCAGGCGCGAGTATTCGATGCTGCTCGACGACGGCGTGCGCACATTGATCATCAGATTGCCCGAGTCCGAAGCCGGCAGGAAGCTGGTGCCGCCGTGCGTGGCATGCAGGACGATGGCGCCCGCCAGGCTGAGCACGGCGATCAAGGCCATCGAGCGACGGTGATGCAAGGCCCATGCAATCACATTGCCATAGCGGTCGGCCTGGTGGTCGAACCAGTGATTGAAACGGTCGAGCACGGCACTGATGCCTGTTTTCGGCGCCGTATGGTGATCGGCCGGGTCGCCCCAGTAGGCCGACAGCATCGGGTCGAGCGTAAACGAAATACCGAGGCTGACCAGCACCGAGCAGGTCACGGTCAAGGCGAACGGACGGAACCACTCGCCCGAAATGCCGGGCATAAAGGCCACGGGAATAAACACGGCAATAATCGAGAAGGTGGTGGCGGCCACCGCCAGGCCGATCTCGGCCGTGCCTTCCAGCGCCGCCGTGCGGCGGTCCTTGCCCATCTGCATGTGGCGCACGATGTTTTCACGCACCACGATGGCGTCATCGATCAGCACGCCAATTGCCAGCGACAGGCCAAGGAGGGTCATGAAGTTCAGGGTAAAGCCGCACAGCCAGACGGCAATAAATGCCGCAATCACCGAGGTCGGCAGGCTCATCGCCGTGATCAGGGTCGAACGCCAGGAGTTCAAAAAGGCGTAGACGACGAAGATGGTCAGCACGGCGCCCAGCACCAGCGATTCGATGACATTGTTCAGGCTGCGCTGGGCGTTTTCGCCGCCGTCGCGCGTGACTTCCAATTTGGTGCCTTCGGGCAGGGTCTTGTTAATTTCCACCATCATGGCGCGGATCTTGTTGGCCACGCTGACGGTGGAAGCATCACGCACGCGCGTGATCGACATCCCCACATTCGGCTTGCCACTGCGCACGCTCATGCTGCTCACTTCCGCAAAACCATCCTCGATGGTCGCCACTTGCGCCAGGCGCACGATTTCGTCGCCACGGCGCTTGATCACCACCTGCTCGAAGTCGGACGGCGACTCGATGCGGCCGACCAGGCGGATGCTTTTTTCATCCAGGTTGCCTCGCACCTTGCCCACCGGCGCATTGGTGTTCTGGTTGCGCAAGGCGGTCACCACGTCGCTGACGGAGACATTGTATTCACGCAGTTTTTCGGCACGCAACAGCACCGACAGTTCGCGTTTCAAGGAACCGCCCACATTGACCAGCGCCACGCCATCGACGGCGCGGAAGCGGTCCGACAGCACGTCTTCGGCCAGGCGCGAGATTTCCGCGTGGCTTTGCGAGCTTGACGACAGCGCCAGCTGCATGATCGGTTCGGCGCTCGGATCGATGCGCTGCAGGATCGGTTCGCGCATTTCCAGCGGCAGCTTGTAGCGCACGGCGGCAATCGCGTTGCGGATATCGTCGGACGCTTCGATCAGATTGGTCTTGAAGGAAAACTTCAGGAAGATGCTGGCCGAGCCCTCGTTGGACGCGCTGTTAATTTCCGTCACGCCGGAAATGCTTTGCAGCGACTTTTCCAGGCGGTTGACCACTTCGCGCTCGACCGTGTCGGGCGAGGCGCCAGGGTAAGGAATGCTGACGACGATAAACGGCACTTCGACGTCGGGGTTCTGGTTGACGCGCAGTTTCGACAGCGCCAGCAGGCCGACGCACATCATCGCCAGGATCAATACGATGGTGGCGGTGGGCCGCTTGATACTGAAATCGGAAAGGAACATGGCTTAGTTTCCTTTGGCGACGGCAGGCGTGCCGGCGCTGCTGGCGACGGCGGCCGGCAGCTTCTTCGGCGCCGCCAGCTCCACCGGCTGGCCATCCTTGAAGGTCGAGCCGGGCGTGCGCAGCACCGTGTCGCCGCTGGCCAGGCCGCTTTGCACTTCCCATTGACCGGTGCGGATATCGCGCGCGCCGATGCGCAGCACCTTCTTGTGCAGCGCCTTGTCTTTGACGGTCCAGGTGTAGGTCTGGTCGCCGGCCTTGACCAGCGCGGAGTCGGGGATCATGACGGCGCTGACCGTGTCGGCTTCGATGCGCCCTTCCGCATACAGGCCGGCCACGCGCGGCTGGGTCTTGTCGTTGAAATCGACCAGCACCGCCACCTGGCGCGTGACGGCATTGGCGGCCGGATCGACGCGGCGCACCTTGCCCAGGAAATCCTGGCCAGGATAGCCATTGATGCGGAAACGCACGGCCTGGCCCACCTTGACGACGCCGATCTTGTCGGCCGATACCAGGCCTTCGAGACGCATGCTGGTCGGGTCGATCACGCGGATCAGTTCCTTGCCAATCTGCGCCGTGTCGCCATTGGACACCTTGCGCTCGCTGACGATGCCGTCGAACGGCGCACGCACGAGGGTGCGCTGCAGTTGCTGGCGTGCCTGGGCGGCGCGGCTTTTCGCGGCCGACAGATCGCTTTGCGCATTGTTGCGGCGAATTTCCGTGTCTTCCAGAGCCTGGGTCGAGGTCATGCCCGAGGCGCGCAGGGTTTTCATGCGCTGGAACATGCGTTCGGATTGCTCCAGCACCTGGCTGGCGGCGCGGCTGGCTTCTTCGGCCGAATTGAGGCTGTCGCGGATCGAGGTTTCGTCGAGCTTGACGAGGATATCGCCGCGCTTGACGGCTTCGCCGTTTTCTCTCAGCACCTGAATCACCACGGCCGACACTTCGGCGCGCAGGTCCGCATTGCGCTCGGGCTGCACCGAACCGGTGATGACCGGACCCGAGGCCAGTGCATTGCTTTCGATGGTCAGCACGTCTTCCGGAGAAATGATCAGCCTGGCTGGCGCGCCGGCCGCCGTCTTGCCATCCTTGCCGTCCTTGCCACCGCCCTTGCCTGGATCTTTGGATTCTTTTCCGCAAGCGGCCAGTGCGGAAGCGATGGCCAGGACAAACAGGGTTTTGCGCAACATGGGTAACTCTCCGGATAGAAGGCAGTGCATGTCAATCTGGCAACCGGGTAAGGCGCTGGCGACACGCACGATTATTTTTTTATTAAAACCGCAAGCCGCAGAGTATCCATGAGCGTCTCTGGCGATGTCAATCAGCCGATTCCTGTAATGCCGGAATCGGGGGCTGAAACGTAGTTTTTACGCCCTGAAACGCAAAACCCCGCCAGGCGGCGGGGTTGGGTATTGACAGATGAAATAAAACGGATCATCTGAAGACGGCGTTGACCAGGAAACCGATCGCCACGCCGGTGCACAGGCCGCCGGCGATTTCCACCAGGGTATGGCCCATGCGCTCGCGCAAATGGCTGTGCGCCGCGCTGCCCGCTTCCCTGGCCAGGCGGTTGATGGCGGCGGCCTGCTTGCCCACGTGCTGGCGCAGGCTGTTGGCGTCGATAATGACGATAAAGGCCAGCGTCACGGCCACGCCAAAGGCCGGATGGCCGATGCCTTCGCGCAGCGCGATCAGGGTCGCCATGCTGGACACGACGGCGCTATGGTTGCTGGGAAAGCCGCCATTGCCCACCAGGCCGAACGCCCATTGACGCGTGCGGGCGCTGTTGATCAGGAACTTGATCGGGCCGACCAGTATCCAGGTAATCAGGGGCGTGACGAGGTAAGCGATATCCACGGGTGTTCCTTCTATATATGTTGGTCAGATGCCGGCGAGGGCGCGCCGCAATTATCGCAGATAGGGCAAGCCAGAAGAACCGCCATTTACATGCGTATAAAACGCGGCGCGCGGCGGCAACTAATATAAAATCATGGCGTATACAACAATTGACGTAAAACAACACGTCTCGAATAACATGTAACGGGGTCCTCATGAAGCATTTCAGAATTTCCTTTTTAGTGACCTTCGTCCTGATGGCGGTCTCGGGCTGGTGGGGCTATACCCACGGCGGCACCAACGGCATGCTGCAGGCGTTGTGGATCACGGCCGTCCTGGGTGTGATGGAAGTGTCGCTGTCGTTCGACAATGCGGTGGTCAACGCCTCCGTGCTGCGCCACTGGAATGAATTCTGGCAAAAGCTGTTCCTGACGGTCGGCATCCTGGTGGCCGTGTTCGGCATGCGGCTGCTGTTCCCGCTGGTCATCGTGTCGGTGGCCACGGGTCTTGGCCTGATGGATGTGTGGACCATGGCCACCACCACCCCCGACATCTACGCCAAACACCTGACGGACAACCACGCGCAAGTGGCGGCCTTTGGCGGCGCCTTCCTGTTGCTGGTGTTCCTGAACTTCCTGTTTGACGACGAGAAGGAGTTGCACTGGCTGGGCTGGGCCGAGGAAAAGGTCAACGCGCTCGGCACCGAAAGCCTGGCCGTACTGATCACCATGGGCGCCGTGGCCGCCTGCGTGGCGATGGGTCCGGTCGATGAAAAATACAGCGTGCTGGCCGCCGGCATCGTCGGCATCGCCGTCTACCTGGGCGTGAACTGGATCAGCGGCTTGCTGGAAGAAGGCGAACCGGACCTGCAGGACGAGGAAGACGGCGCCGTGGCGCCGGTGAAAAATGGCAATGGCGAACTGGTCAAGAATGTCGCGCGCGGCAGCATCGGCGGCTTTCTGTACCTGGAGGTGCTGGACGCCTCGTTCAGCTTTGACGGCGTGATCGGCGCCTTTGCCATTACCAACGACGTCGTCATCATCATGCTGGGCCTGGCGATCGGCGCCATGTTCGTGCGGTCGATGACGGTGTTCCTGGTGCACAAGGGCACGCTGGACGAATTCGTCTACCTGGAACACGGCGCCCACTATGCGATCGGCATCCTGGCATTGATCATGCTGGGCTCGGTCAAGTACCATATCCCGGAATGGTTCACCGGCCTGTCCGGCGTGGCCTTTATCCTGGTGTCGCTGTGGTCGTCGCTGCGCTATCGCAAACGCCACCAGGCGAGCGCTTGATATAGACGTCTTCGTCACCATATGAGTCGCATGGAGCAAGTGAGTGCACTTGATCCATATGGGCATGAAAGCAATCCACCTCTCTCAAAGGAGCACCACATGGCAATCAGTTTGCAAAAAGGCGGCAACGTCAATCTGAGCAAGGAAGCACCGAACCTGAAGAAGATCATCATCGGCCTCGGCTGGGATCCTCGTTCGACCGACGGCGCCACCTTCGACCTTGACGGCAGCGCCTTTCTCCTGAAAAACGACGGCAAAGTACGTGGCGATTCCGACTTTATCTTCTACAACAACCTGAAATCGACCGACGGCTCCGTGGTCCATACCGGTGACAACCAGACCGGCGAAGGCGAAGGCGACGATGAGCGCATCGAGATCGACCTGTCGCGCGTGCCAGGCGATATCGAACGCATCAGCATCACCGTGACGATCCACGACGCCGATGCGCGCCGCCAGAACTTCGGCATGGTGTCGAAAGCGTTTATCCGCTGCCTGAACGCGGAAGGCGAACGCGAGATCGCCCGCTACGACCTGTCCGAAGACAGCTCGACGGAAACGGCGATGATCTTTGGCGAAATCTACCGCTACAACGGCGAATGGAAATTCAAGGCCATCGGCCAGGGTTTCAACGGTGGCCTGGGGCCTCTGGCACGCTCGTTCGGCGTCAACGCCTGATCAGACAACAACACATCGTCACGGCCGCCTGGAACAATAGCAGGCGGCTTTTTTTTGGAGATTTATCATGCCAGTATTTAGTGTCACGGGTGACGTCGATCCCTTTCTGCACGTGAGCATGAAGCAGGGCGAAACCATCTATTGCGAGTCCGATGCGATGGTGATGATGGAAACAGCGCTCGACCTGAAAGGCAAGATGACGGGCGGCCTGGGCGGCGCCATCATGCGCCGCTTCGCCAATGGCGAATCATTCTTCCAGCAACACATTGAAGCGGTGCGCGGCAGCGGCGATTGCCTGCTCTCGCCGACCCTGCCCGGCGCCATCGAAGTGGTCGATGTCGGCGCGCGCCAGTACCTGTTGAATGACGGCGCCTTTGTCGCCGCTACCTCGGGCACCGAAATGAAGGTACGCACGCAGAGCATCGGCAACGCGCTGTTCGCGCAGTCGGGCGGCTTTTTCGTGATGGAGACAGCCGGCAGCGGCCAGGTGGTGGTGTCCGGTTTCGGCTCCATGTTCCAGCTCGACGTCGAGCCGGGCAAGGATGTCGTGATCGACAATTCGCACGTGGTCTGCTGGGACAACAGCCTGAAATACGAAATCTCGGTCACCACCGGCGGCGGCGCCAGCGGCAGCGGCATCGGCGGCTTCCTTGGCAATATCGTCAACAGCGTGACCAGCGGCGAAGGCATCGTGCTGCGCTTTTCCGGTTCGGGCAAGGTATTCATCTGCTCGCGCAACCGCGACGCCTTCCTGAAATGGACGGCGAGCGGCAAAGCCGGCTGACCCGGCAGCACCTCCAGGGCCAGGGCTAGCCTGCCTGGCCATATGGTCGCGCGCGTTTTTGCGCGCGACTGCCCTCTTTTTTACCCGGTCCCCGTACATGCATAGAGTCTGGTTCAACAAAACATTTTCCTCGGTCGCCACCGCCATGCGCTTGATACGCGAGGCCGACATGGCCAGCCCCGGTGGCCAACGCCGCTATCAC
The DNA here is from genome assembly GCF_002250505.1 of Janthinobacterium sp. PC23-8. Taxonomy (GTDB): domain Bacteria; phylum Pseudomonadota; class Gammaproteobacteria; order Burkholderiales; family Burkholderiaceae_D; genus Janthinobacterium. The sequence continues at coordinate 39,308 of NZ_NJGY01000005.1, read as the reverse complement.
CTGATCTATACCAATCCGAACGAACATGCGGCGCCCTTCCTGGAGGCCGACGAATATGCGCTCGAGCCGACCGACCTGAAAGGCGAAGACTACCTGGAATGGTGCCTGGCATTTTGCCGCGAACGCGCCATCACGATCTTCTGGCCGGGCCGCGCCGCCGGCAGGATCGCCAGCGCGCGCGCGCGCTTTGAAGCCATCGGCACGCGCGTGCTGAGCGTGGCGACCGAAGAAGTGTTGAGCCTGATGCACGACAAGGCGCGTTTTTGCGCCGGGCTGGACCTGCCGATGGCGCCGGTGGCCGACACGCGCGCCGTCAACACGATCGCCGAATACGATGCGGCTTACGCCGAACTGCGCCCGCTGCATGCACGCCTGTGCATCAAGCCGTCCGAATCCGTGTATGGCCTCGGGTTTGCCGTGCTCGATGAACGTTCGAGCGCCGAGCTGCTGCTGGCCGGCGCCGCCTACAAGGTCAACACGCAGGAACTGCGCGATGGGCTGGCACGAATGGAAACCTTTAGAACGTTGCTGCTGATGGAATACCTGGACGGCCATGAATACAGCACCGACTGCGTGGCCGACCACGGCAGCTTGAAGTGCGCGATTCCGCGGAAAAAATTGCATGCGCCGGGCAGCGGCCAGCTGATCGAACTGCGCGAGGAACTGCTGGCGGCCTGCGAAAAACTGGCGCGCGATTATCAGTTGAATGGCGTGTTCAATATCCAGTTCCGCGAAGGCGCGCATGGCCTGGCGCTGCTGGAGATCAATCCACGCATGTCGGGCGGCATCGGCATGGCCTGCGCGGCCGGTCCCAACTTGCCGTATATCGCGCTGGCCGGCTTCGACCAGGGCTATGAAAACCTCACGATCCCTGCCATTGGCGAGGGCATGCGCGTGGCCGAAGCGGCCTATCCGGTGGAACTGCCATGACGCTCGTGCGCCAGTCCATGCCGACCGGCGAGCTGACCTTGCAGGTCGACGAAGCGCGCTTTGCGCTCGACGACCTGATCGGCTACGCGGCGCGCGCCAACGCCAAGCGCGGCTTTCTGTTTTTATCGAAAGTGCTGGGCAAGCACTGGCCCGTCACGCCCAGCACGATGCAGGCGATCCACACGGATCTGGCCGCGCAGATTCCATCGGACCTGCCCGGCCCGGTGGTCTTTATCGCCATGGCGGAAACCGCCGTGGGCCTGGGCCAGGGCGTGTTCGAAGCCTGGCTCAAGGCGCATGCCGGCAGCGAAGGATTGTTCCTTCACAGCTCGCGTTACCGCGTCGGCACGGTGCCCTTCTTTGAATTCGAAGAGTCGCACAGCCATGCGCCGCGCCAGTTCCTGCATCTGTCCGATGCCGCCAGCGCCGCGTTTGCGCGCGCGCGCAGCCTGGTGCTGATCGACGACGAAGCGTCAACCGGCAACACCTTCGCCAACCTGATCGCGGTCTGCCGCGCGCGCTACCCGCAGCTGCAACAACTGCACCTGGGCGTGATCACCAACTTCATGGGCCAAGCGGCCAATGCCGGTTTGAGCGAGCGCTTCGGCCTGCCCACCACCGTCGGCGCGGCCTTGTCCGGAAAATACGCCTTCCAGATGGGCGACACGCCGGCGCCCGTCGCCGCCAGCGCCCAGCGTTTTGAAGAGCATGCCGAGCGCGGCGCCAGCGACTGTTTTGGCCGCATCGGTGTGGACCGAGCTTTGGCGGCGCCGCACACGCTGGCCGCGCAACTGGCGCAAAACATCGGCGACGGTGAATCCGTGCTGGTGCTGGGCACCGGCGAATTCATGCACCCTTCCTTCCTGCTCGGGCGCGAGCTCGAAAAGCTGGGCAAGCAGGTGGTGGTGCAATCGACCACCCGCTCGCCGATCCTCTCGTGGGGTTCGGTCGGCCATATCGTCTGCTGCGACGACAACTACGGCGAAGGCATCGCCAACTATCTGTACAACGTGGCCCCTGGCCAGTACAGCCACGTTTTCATCTGCCATGAAACGCCGGCCAGTCCGGCCCTCATGCAACTCGCCGGCCAGCTCCATGGCCGCCTGTTCCACTTTCAGTCAGAGACCACAATTGAAGAAATTCCTGTTTGTTGATCTGGACGACACACTGTTCCAGACCCCGAAAAAAGTACCTGGCGAAACCGACCTGCAGCCAGCGGCCTATCTGAAAAACGGCGACGCCTGCTCGTTCACGACGGCGCGCCAGCGCGCGTTTTTTCAATTCGCGCAAAGCGGCATGACGCTGATCCCGGCCACGGCCAGGAATGGCGACGCCTTCCGCCGCGTCGACCTGCCGTTTGCCAGCTACAGCGTGCTCGATTACGGCGGCATCGTGCTGCAGCCGGGCGGCGCGCTCGACACGGGCTGGCTGGCGCTGATGCAGCACGACATGCAGACCGCCTTGCCGGGTTTGCGGGACGCGATGCGCATCATCGACGATTTTCAAGTCAAAGCCGGCATGCCCTCGCGCGCGCGCCTGATCGAAGACTACGACACGCCGTTCTACGTGGTCGTGAAAGACCATGAAGCGCGCGGCGAACGGCTGGCCGAGATCGAGCAACAGGTGCTGCTGGACTGGATCGCGAAGGAAGGTTCGGACTACTTCATTCACCGCAACGGCAACAACCTGGCGGTGCTCCCCAAGAGCCTGAACAAGGCGCGCGCGGTGGCCTACCTGCGCGCGGAACTGGAAGCCGAACATGGCCCCATTTTGAGCTTCGGCATGGGCGACAGCCGCTCGGACGCGCGCTTCATGGCCGCCTGCGACTACGCCATCATCCCCACTGGCACCCAGCTGGCGGCACTGACGGTAGGCGCGCTATGAGCATGACGACGACGCAGCATTTCAGCGGCAGCTACCGCCAGCAGGACGTCGAATTCCTGCTCACGCCGATGGCCCTGGAGCCGATCCGCGACCTGGCCGAGAAAGAACGGCTGATCCAGTCCGGCCAGCGCCACTACAGCGAAATGCTGTCGCCCGAGTCCCTGCCCTCGCCGGCCTACCTGGCGCTGTTCCAGAGCGCGTTTGCGGCCAACCGATTGCAGATGGCGCGCGACTGCCTGCGCCTGGCCGCGCTGATCGCGGCGCGCCGCGATGGCGCCATCACGCTGGTGTCGCTGGCGCGCGCCGGCACGCCGGTGGGCGTGATCCTGGCGCACTTGCTGCGCCAGGTATTCCAGCGCGAATGCAGTCATTATTCGGTCTCCATCATCCGCGACCGCGGCATCGACAGCAACGCCATTGCGCATATCCTGACGCACGGCCATGCTGCGGACTCGATCGTGTTTGTCGATGGCTGGACCGGCAAGGGCGTGATCTCGCGCGAGCTGCGCCAGAGCATCAACGACTACAACGCGCTGCACGGCACCAGCATTGATGGCGGCCTGTTCGTGCTGTCGGACCTGGCCGGCACGGCCGCCTGCGCCGCCTCGTCCGATGACTACCTGATCCCGTCGAGCATTTTGAACGCCACCGTATCGGGCCTGATCAGCCGCTCGGTGCTCAACGAAGCGATCGGCCCGGAAGACTTTCACGGCTGCGTGTATTACGCGCAGTTCGAAGCCCATGACCAGTCGCGCCAGTTCGCCGATGGCCTGGTGGCGGACGCCAACGCGATTGCCGGCAGCAGCGGCATTCCACTGGCCGAAGCGACCGATGCGCCGGCCATGGCGGCCCGTTCGCAGGCCTATATGGCGCAGGCGCAAAGCGACTACGGCATCACCGACATCAACCTGATCAAGCCCGGTATCGGCGAAGCGACGCGCGTGCTGCTGCGCCGGGTCCCCGAGCGACTGATCGTGCGCGACACGAATGCGCCGGACGTGGCACATTTGCTGCTCCTGGCAAAAGAAAAAGCCATCCCCGTTACCGTACAACCGGCGCTGCCTTACCAGGCGGTCGCCCTTATCAGGAGCGCAGTCGATGGATAACTCCATACACCCACGAAGTGAACACAAGGCGGCACTCGGCGCATCGATGTATGTGCCCACCACGCACAAGGATTTGCTGGCCATTGCCAATGGCGACAAATTCGGCCATTTACGCTCCGTGATTTTTTGCACCGAAGACGCGATCGCCGAACGCGATCTCAGCTACGCGCTGTTCAACCTGTCGCTGGCGCTGCAGAACATGCACGAAGCATCCGATACGCTGCGCTTCGTGCGCGTGCGCAATGTCGAAGTCATGGCGCGCGTGTTGCTCATGCCCGGCGTGGAAAAACTGGCCGGCTTCGTGCTGCCCAAATCGACGCGCCACAATTTTTCGTCGTATTTCGAGCAGGTGCGCCATACCCATCATCTGTTGATGCCGACCCTGGAAACGGTGGAAGTGTTCGACGACGAAGAGATGAAACTGTTCCGACGCACGCTGGCCGCGCCCGACGTGCGCGCGCGCATCCTGGCGCTGCGCATCGGCGGCAACGACCTGCTGGCCCTCCTGGGCCTGCGCCGCCCGACCAGCGGCACCATCTATCAAACGCCGCTGGGCCAGGTAATTGGCCGCCTGGTGACGATCTTCAAGCCGCACGGCTTCGAGCTGACGGCGCCCGTGTTCGAGCACCTGACGCAGGACGACTGGCTGGCCGCCGAAGTGGCGCAGGACATGGCGCACGGCATGATCGCCAAGACCGCCATCCACCCCGACCAGGTGCCGCAGATCGAGCGCCACTACCAGGTGGCGCAGTCGGACATCGAACTGGCGCTGCGCATCATCGATCCCGACAGTCCGGCCGTGTTCCGCATGCAGGAATCGATGTGCGAAGTGGCCACCCACAGCAGCTGGGCGCAGCGCGTGATCGAGCAGGCGCGCCTGTTCGGCATCCGCCATGTCGACGGCGCCGCCCTGCCCCACCATTTGAATCCACTCACCAGTGACGAAGGGAGCGCACGACCATGACCAATTTTACACGCGGCCAAAAAGGCAAGCTGGCCGACCTGGGCTTGACCGGCCCGTTTGCCGTCACCCTCGACATCGCCTCCGGTTCGATGGAAGTCGATGTCAGCTGCTTCGGCGTCGATGCCAATGGCAAGCTGTCGGACGACCGCTACATGGTGTTCTACAACCAGAAAAGCGCACCCGACAACGCCGTCACGGTAGAGCTGAACGGCCCGCGCTCGGTGTTCCAGATCGACCTGGCGCGCCTGCCCGCCGCCATCGACAAGCTGGTCTTCACGGCGGCAACGGAACAGGGCAGCATGCGCGCGCTGGGCAACTCCAGCCTGGCGCTGGGTTCCGCCGCCACGTTTGCGTTTGCCGGCGTTGATTTCCAGGACGAAAAAGCCGTCATCATCGGCGAGCTGTATCGCCGCGACGGCAGCTGGCGCTTCGGCGCCGTCGGCCAGGGTTTTGCCGGCGGCCTGGCCGCGCTGCTGAAACACTTTGGCGGCAGCGAGGCAGGATCGTCTGCACCGGCGCCAACGCCTGCGCCTGCGCCAGCAGCAGCGCCGCCGGCCAGTAAAATCTCGCTGTCGAAAATCCGCCTGGAAAAGCGCGGCGACAAGATCTCGCTCGACAAGCGCGACAGCGGCGGCTATGGCCGCATCAAGGTCAACCTGAACTGGAACCAGAACGCCGCGCAAGGCCAGGCGCCGGCCTCGAAACCCGATACGGGCTTCCTCGGCAAGCTGTTCGCCAGGCCGGCCGGGCGCACTGGCGGCATCGACCTCGATATCGGTTGCCTGTTCGAGTTGAGCAACGGCAGCAAGAGCGCCGTGCAGGCGCTGGGCAACAGCTGGGGCGCGTTCGACCGTCCGCCGTATATCCACCTCGAAGGCGACGACCGCACGGGCAGCATCAGCAGCGGCGAAAACATCTTTGTCAACGGCACCCATTTCGACCAGATCAAGCGCGTGCTGGTGTACGCCTTCATCTACGAGGGCGTTCCCAACTGGGCCGCCACCGATGGCGTGGTGACAATCGAGATTCCCGGCCAGCCGAGCGTCGAAGTGCGCCTCGACAGCGACAGCCAGCACGCCATGTGCGCGATTGCCATGCTGGAAAACCAGGGCGGCAACCTGCAGGTCACAAAATTGGTGGAATACTTCGGCGGCCAAGGTAAAATCACGGCGCACCAGGCGATGGACGAACGGTATAACTTCGGCCTGAACTGGAAAGCCGGCAGAAAAGATTAACGCCCCTCCATTCACTACATGACCACCATGACCCCAACCACCAAAAAAGTCAGCATCGCCTTTGTCATCTTCCTGTTGGCGGGCAGCCTGCTGCTGGCGGCCTATACCTGGCTGGCCCTGAGCTTTTCGTATTCCGAAGGCGAACGGGCCGGCCACTTGCTGAAGTTTTCCAAGCGGGGCTGGGTCTGCAAGACCTGGGAGGGGGAGTTGATGCTGACGGCCCTGCCGGGCACGATACCGGAGAAATTCCAGTTCAGCGTGCGTGACGAAGCCGTCGCCAAACAGCTCACGGCGGCCGCCGGCAAGCATATCCTGATCAGCTATAACCAGCACAAGGGCGTGCCGACGCAGTGCTTCGGCGAGACCGAATACTACGCCAGCAAGGTCGTGCTGAGCCCGTAAGCGGGCTAGCCTTCCTGGTGCGTGCGCCAGACGGTGCCGGTCACGGCATTGGTGTGCGTCAGGCGGTCCAGCACTTCGCGCGTCATGCTTTCCGACGTCACCTGTTCGGCCTTGGCGCGGGCGGCCGTCAAGGCGGCTGAAAACTCGCCCTGTTTTTCACGCAGGCTGGCGCGCAGGTCGGCCAGTTCGCGCTCCTGCTGCTGCGCGCGGCGCATTTCCAGTTCCAGCAGCTGCTGTTTGGCCACCGCCATCGCGCGCGTGGTCTCGGCCGCCTTGCGCTGCATGGCCGCATGGGCCTGTGCGCTGTCGAGCAAGGCTTGCTGGGCTTCGAGCTTTTCCTGGGCCGCCTGGCGGGCCGCCATTTCAGCCTGTTCGCGCAGGCGCATCGCGTCCTCGGCCTGCTGTTCCATCAGCGCGCGCGCTTCGCAAGCAAAGGCGGCCTGTTTTTCCGCATCGAGACGGCCGGCGATGGCCTTCGAGGCGCGTTCTTCGGCGCTGGTGGCCTGGCGCTGCTGCGCCAGCTTTTCATCGATCAGCGCCAGCGATTCGCGCTCGCAGGCGATAAAGGCGCGCTCGGACGCCAGCAACGCTTCGGCGGCCTGCGCCTTGTCGCTTTCCACGCGGGCGCGCTCGCCATGCACCAGGCCCAGTTCCACCGCCAGGCGCGCCTGCGCCTGCACCGCCTGCGCGGCGGCGGCTTTTTGTTCGGCGTCGACCAGCGCCTGCTCGAGCACGATGCGGGTGGCGGCCGCTGCTTGCTCCGCCGCGTCCCTCAGGACCAGTTCCGCTTCCTGCTGCGCGCGCAGCACCTCAAGCTGCGCCTGCTCGGCGCGCGTGCGCTCTTGCGTCGCCTGCAAGGCCAGCGTTTCGGCCTCGAGTTTCGCCTTCAGGGCGGCGATGGCGGCTTGCTCCGCCTTGACTGTTTCCTGTTCCCGCAGCGCCAGGCGCTCGGCCTGCAGCGCTTTTTCTTCAAGCAGTTCGGTCGCCTGACGCTGCACCGCCAGTTGTTCCTGCGCGCGGTGCAGTGCCTGCTGCTCGGCCGCGTTCTGGCGTTCGGCCAGGTCGCTTGCCGCCTGCGCCGCTTGCGTGCGCTCGCGCGCCAGCCTGGCCGCCTGCTGCTGCGCTTCGAGTTCGCGCCCGGCGGCAAGGCTGGCATCATGCTCGGCCGCTTCGCGCGCGCGCGTTTCCTCCAGCGCCGCCGTTTCCGCTTCCATGCGCGCATGACCGGCGATTTCCGCGTCCTGCTCTGCCGCGATGCGGGCCAGCGCCACGGCGCGCAGCTGGCGGTCCACTTCGATGCGCGCTTCGGTGGCGGCCAAAATGCGCACGTCGGCGTCACGCCGCGCCTGGGCGCTGGCGGCGGCCACCATTTCCAGGCGTTCGCGGTGGATCGCCGTGTCACGCAGTTCTTTTTCTGTCTGCAGGCGCAAGTGCAGCGACTGGGCCGCATGGCGTTCCGATTCGGCCTGCGCCAGCGCAATCGCTTCGCGTTCCTGTTCCAGGTGCGCCAGCGCGCGCGCCTCTTCCAGCGCCCGCACTTCGGCGGCGGCGCGGTTGAAGGCCGATTCCAGCGCGATCTGGTCGGCGCGCTCACGCTGCACCGTCAGGTCCAGCGCTTCGCTTTCCGCTTCGGCCAGCATTTGCGCCGTCTTGCGCGCGCCGTGGGCATGGCGTTCGCGTTCGCGCGCCATCACGGCCACGCGCGCGTCAGCCGAGGCGATGCCGACCATTTCGTCCTTGGCCGCCTGCACGGCGGCGACGCGCTCGACCGCCTGCAGGCGGGCCTGTTCGGTCTGCACCTGCAATTCTTCGGCCGCACGCGCGGCCTGTTCGGCCAGCTCCGACTGTACCGCCACCTGTTCGCTGGCGCGCAGGCGGTTTTCCTGCTCGGCGCGCGTGCGCTGCTCGGCGGCCAGACGGATGGCATTGTCGGACTCGACGCGGGCGCGCAGTTCGGCCGTTTCCAGCTTGACCGCTTCCAGACGGGCCACGCTCGCTTGCGCTGCCGCGCGCATGGTTTCCAGGCGGTCGCGGTTGGCGGCGATGGCCTCTTCGGCCGCTTTCGCGTTTTGCTGGGCGGCGACGGTAGCGGCCGCATCGATGGCGGCGCGGTCCTCGGCCAGCGAGCGCACGCGCGCCTCGGCCAGGGCCCGGCTTTCGGCGGCGCAGGTGGCTTTCGCTTCCGCTTCGACCCTGGCAATGGCTTCGTGGATGGCCTTCAGTTCCATCTGCTGGCGGCCGCCCGCCGCTTCGGGAGCCACTTCGGGCATGTCGCCATCGCTATCGATTTCGGGCGCCGGCGACACCGGCACGGCCTTGGCCTGGGCCACCGGCGTGTTGGCTACCTGGTCGAGATCCTGGAAATCATGCAGCGAGACGATGCTGTCCTGGTCGAACTCGTCGTCGTTGAGGGCGGCTTGCTGTTTGTGCTGTGCTGACATGATTTCTCGCTGAAACGGGTGAGTGCAAAAATGATGAACACCATTATCGCGTTGTCACGCAAGGATCAGCACGGCAAGCAGAGGCCTGTTTACCGCGCTTTTCCCCGGTTGACTAGATCGGCCACAAGGGAGGTTCGTCCATCAGGGCGACCTGTTCGCGCAATTCGAGTATGCGGTCCTGCCAGTAGCGTTGCGTGTTAAACCATGGAAAGGCGACGGGAAAGGCCGGGTCGTCCCAGCGGCGCGCCAGCCAGGCCGAATAATGGATCAGGCGCAGGGTGCGCAGCGCTTCGACCAGGTACAGCTGGCGCGGCTCGAAATCGCAAAAATCCTCGTAGCCAGCCAGGATATCGCTCATCTGGCGCAGCTGGTCGCCGCGCTCACCCGACAGCATCATCCACAGGTCCTGGATGGCCGGACCCATGCGGCTGTCGTCGAAGTCGACGAAATGGGGGCCGGCGTCGGTCCATAGCACATTGCCGCCGTGGCAATCGCCATGCGTGCGCAGCAGCGCGACGTCGCCGGCGCGGTCATAGCAGCGCCTGACGCCGTCGAGCGCCTGCTGCGCCACGCTGGAGTAGGCAGCGACCAGTTCGGGCGGCAGGAAGCTGCCGGCCAGCAAAAATTCGCGCGGCTCGACGCCAAAGGTCTGCGCATCGAGCGCCGGGCGCTCCTGGTAGCCCGACAAGGCGCCGACGGCGTGGATGCGGCCGATAAAGCGCCCGGTCCATTCCAGCGTGGCCGGGTCGTCCAGCTCGGGCGCGCGCCCGCCATGGCGGGGAAACACGGCAAAGCGGAAGCCCCGGTACTGCTGCAAGGTGGCGCCGGCAATCTCGATCGCCGGCACCACCTGGATTTCGCGCTCGACCAGTTCCGACACGAAAGCGTGCTCTTCGAGGATGGCCGCGTCGCTCCAGCGCCCGGGGCGGTAAAACTTGACCACCAGCGGCGCGCTGTCCTCGATGCCGACCTGGTAGACCCGGTTTTCATAGCTGTTCAGCGCCAGCAGCCGGCCATCGCCATGGAGGCCGACGCTGTCCAACGCGTCGAGCACGCAATCGGGGCTCAGTTCGGAATAAGGGTGGACGGGCCTGTCGTCCTGCTGCGGCTGGTTTTCGTTGTGCATACGCGCCATTGTACGGCGCAGCGGGGCGCGCGGCATAAACACTTCGGCGGTGCCGGCCCGCACAGCGTATACTGTCCGCTTACATTCAATAAAGAGCAAGCCATGCAACTCGAACAGCCCTTGTCAGAAAAAGAATTTGACGAATTAGACCAATTCCTGTTGTCGGACCGGTGCTCCGAAGACGCCATGACCATGGATATGCTGCACGGCTATCTGACGGCCGTGGCCATCGGTCCGGAACCGATCATGCCGGCCGAGTGGTTGCCGCGCGTGTGGGGCGAAGATATCAAGGACGCGCCCAAGTTCAAGAACAGCAAGGAAGAAGAACGCATCGTCAACCTGATCATGCGCTTCATGAACGAAGTGCTGGTGACGTTCGAAGTGGCGCCGAAGGAATTCGAGCCGCTGTTCGTCGAGCACGACCATGAAGGCCAGACGCTGATCGACGCCGAAGCCTGGTGCTGGGGCTTCTGGGACGGCATGGAGTTGCGCGAAGGGTCGTGGGACGAGATCTGGGACTCGGAAGTGGGTGAGCTGATGCAGCCGGTCTACCTGCTGGGCGCCGACGAGATCGAGGAAGAAGAGCTGAAACTGGTGGAAGACCCGGTCAAGGCGCACAAGCTGGCGCAGGAACTGGAAGCAAACCTGCCGGCCATCCACCGTTTCTGGGTGCCGCGCCGCAAACCGGCCGTGCAGACCATCAAACGCGAAGAGCCGAAAGTGGGCCGCAACGACGACTGCCCTTGCGGCAGCGGCAAGAAGTTCAAGAAATGCTGCGGTGCCGAGGCGGGAGCCGAGCCGGTAGCCGAGTAATCCGCACCTCGACGCCGGGCACTGTCCCGGCGTTGTTACTTTCCGGCCGGTTTTTTTCACGCGCGGCGTCCATCTGCATTTTTTTCAGCGCGATGCGGCGCGCCACGCTGGCGGCGATCATGCGGCGCATAGTTGCGCCTCCCGCACCGTGTTGTCGACGATCTGGCGCCATTCGCAGCATTCCTGCTTGCCCGCTTTGCGCGCGCCCAGGAACATGACGATGGTGTCGCCCCTGGCGTCGAACAGCTCGACCGACGTGACCAGTCCGTCGACGGTGGGCTTTTTTACCACCCAGGCGCTGGCAACCCGGTCTTCGCGCAGACGCAGCTTGAAGCGCGGATCGAGGATATTGATCCACGGCCCCGCCACCAGAATCTTGTGTACGGCTCCCGAATGGATCTGGATCATGCCGGGATTGCCGACAAAGGCCATGATGGCGACCTGTTCGCGCGCCGCTTCGCCCAGCAAATCGAGCACGCACGACACCTCAAACTGCTGTACGAAGCGCGGCTCGGCCAGGCGCAGGCCCTGCAGGCGCGAGACCGAATATGTTTTTAGCAGCGCGAAAAAATCGTGGCTGTCGCGCAGGCCGGCCCAACCGGCGCGAAAACCGGCCACGTCGATCCGCGCATCGGGCAGCGCCAACGCGGGCGCGGGCGGCGCCGTAACGGTCATGTCCGGCTCCTGGTCGTCGTCGGCAAAGCGCGTCACCAGCGCTTCATACGCGGCCGGGGCACTTTGCGGCAGCAACAAAATCGTGTGTACGGCGTTGCCGGCGGCATCAAAGAATTGCAGGCTGCGCCGCACGGTGTCGTCCTTCAGCTCGCGCACGGCAAAACCCTGCGCCCACTGGCGGTAGAACGCGCGCAGGTCGATCTCGCCGCCGAGCACCAGGCCCACATGAGGGTTGTGGCAGGCCTGGCGGTAGACCCCGGTTTTTTCATGCACGCAGCAGGCGTTGCGGGTCCGGGCCATCACCTCGCCCAGCGGTTCCAGGGCGGCGATAATGGCCGGCCATTCGGCGCGCAGGCGCTCGGCGCCCAACCACGCGCCGTTGTCCAGCGACAGGCCGGCATGCGCGGCGATCAGTTCGCCTTCGGAAATATGCAACTGCTCGGCAATATCGCACTGGCGCGCGTTTTTTTCGCGCCGCAGGCGGGCGAACGCTTCGGTGATCTCGATGCTGCGTGATGGGAACGAAATGGGCACGGTGGTCTCCTTTCAAGGCGAACACTGGCTGGCGGCAAGCTGGCTGATGGGGAATGGTACATTATAAATGAGAATCATTCGCAATTGAAGATTTATTTTGCATGCCAGCCATGGACATCGATACAGCTAAAGCCATCGGCTGCCTGTGGCTGCTCGATTGCACAAACACAGCGGCGCTTGACAGGTCCGACGTCTTTCAATAAGGTATATTGTGAGTAATTGGATTTCAATTACAAGGAGGTAATTATGGACAATATCGCGGAAAAAATTTTGCGCGCAGATAAGCGTGACACTACAAAAACCAAGATTGAACAGCAGAAAAGTGTTCAGAAGCTAATTATAAAAAAGTTTGCCCCAAAAAAAAATGTGGCCAGCAAAGCACTGCCAGAGGGTTTCAACCCTCAACATCACATCACGCTGATGCATGAAAGAGAAACGTCGGGCCGGAGCATTGCAGCGACCACCGACAAGCAATACCAAAAACTACGCGCGAAATTCGCTTGATGCCAGTCTCATTCAACCTGGAAGAAGATGCACGATTTGAAACGTCGCTGGAGTCACTGCACAAGTCACAAGCAGTAAAAGTCATCAACACACTCCAGCAGATTCAACAAGCCGCATTCTTGTGGGATGATTTTGCGAGGAATTTCAAATGGCAAGCATTATCGATTACAGGTTCGGATACTTACCCAGGGGCAAATGCACTATATGGCTTCCAGATTGTCATCGATGACATCGGAACCCAGATGGAAGTGATCGGATACACCTACAATGAGCAAGTGATAGTTTGCTCAATAGCACGACCAGCATAAGGCACACTTCGGGCACACTTCGGTGTGCTTTTTTATGCCTGATCATGCTGTGCAGGATTGCATTTTTGCTGGCCGACCGTAGCCGGCCGCAAAATGAAAAAGTCGTCAACAATCAGGCGCTGGCCTGCACGCCCGGCATGGCGGACGCCTTGGCCGCAGGTTTCGGTTTTTGCTTGTTGGCCAGCATCACCACCGCCGCCAGCACCATGGCGCCACCGAGCAACTGCGTGCTGCTGATCTTTTCACCGAGCATGCCCACGCCAAAGGCCATGGTGATCACCGGCTCGAAGGTGGAAATGATGGAGGCGCGCGCCGCGCCGATTTGCGCCACGCCGGCAAAAAACGCTGCAATCGCAATCGCCGTGGAAAACAGGGCGATGGCCGCCACCGCCAGCCAGCCGGTGGCCGTGCCCGGCAGCGAGACGCCCTGCCACACCGCGATGGCGCTGTTGGCCAGACCGGCCGTGCCGAGGATCACCACGCAGGCGGCCAGCGGGTGGACGATGACGGCGCTTTTCGCCAGGCTGTTGCCAAACAAAATATAGACGGCGTAGACGCCGGCGGCCATCAGCGCCAGCGCGATGCCGATCGGCTGGCCTTGCAGCTTGCCGCCCAGGGTCACGGCCATGCCGGCAATGGCCAGCAGCATCAGCACCAGCATGCGGCGGTCCAGCTTTTCCCAGCCCAGCGCCAGCGCCAGGATCGTCACCAGCACCGGATAGGCATACAGCAGCATGGCGCACAGGCCGCTGCTGGCATACAGCAAGGCGTTGAAATAACCTTGCGACTGGGCCGTGTACATCAGTCCCATCAGCACATAGCCAGCCAGCAGGCGGCCGCGCGGCAGGCGCCAGCCGCCGAGCCACATCAGCGGCAGCAGCAGCATGGCGGCCATCACGAAGCGCAAGGCCAGCATGGTCGACGGGTTGACCCCGGACGCATACGCCGCCCTGGCAAAGACTGCGGAACTGCCGAAACCGGCGGCCGACAACAACACCAGCGCAACAGCGCGGCGATCAGACATGACTTACCTCTTCAAATAACGAAAACCGGGCCGCAGGCTGGCCTGGCGAAACGATGGACATGCATCAGTCAATTTGCGGGCGCAACTTACGGACGCAATCGATGGGCGCACTCCATGCATGCTCGCCATCATAGGGGCTTGCGCCAATTGAAACAAACCAATACTATTTACCGATAGACTCAATTTAATTCAGGCTTATATGTCACGATCGCTGCCCCCGCTGGCCGCCCTGCACGCGTTTGAAGCGGCCGCCCGCCACGAAGGCTTCCAGCGCGCCGGCGAAGAACTGCATGTCTCGGCCGGCGCCATCGGCCACCACGTCAAGCAATTGGAAAGCTGGCTGGGCCTCATGCTGTTCCAGCGCCTGCCGCGCGGCGTGGCCCTGACCGGCGCCGGCCAGCGCTATGCGGCAGCACTCGCCCCCATCCTGCACCAGCTGGCCGAGGTATCGGACGCGGCGCGGCGCCAGGGCGACGACAAGGTCGTGACGGTGACGGCCACCAGTTCGCTGGTGTCGCGCTGGCTGATGCCGCGCCTGGGCCGGCTGCGCGACCGCCATCCGCAGATCGAACTGCGCGTGCTGGCCTCGATGCATCCGGTGGACCTGGCGCGCGACGGGGTCGATGTGGCGATCCGGCTGGGGCCGGGCCGCTATCCGGGCCTGAAGGTGGATTTATTGATGGAAGAGCGGTTTTCGGCCGTCTGCAGTCCCGGCTTTCGGGCCAGCGCCGCCAAGCTGCGGCTGCCTGCCGACCTGCTGCGCTATCCGCTGCTGCACGACGAACCGGAAGTGCACCTGCCCGGCGCAATCGACTGGGGCCGCTGGCTGCACAGCTGCGGCGTGGCCTATAGCGGCAACAGCGGCGCGCGTTTTTCGCACACCTATCTGTGCCTCGACGCGGCCGCCAGCGGCCAGGGCGTGGCGATTGCCGCCAGCCCGCTGATCGGCGACGACGTGCGCTCGGGCCGCCTGGTGCGCCTGTTCGAGCACCAGGTGCAGGGCCCGCACTGCTACTACCTGCTGCGCTCGCCCCAGGCCGAAACGCGCCCGCTGGTGCACGCTTTTTGCGAATGGCTGATCGCCGAAGCGCGCGCCGACCAGGAAGCCGTCTGGCCGACGGTGGGCGCCTGAGACTGCTTACAGTTTGATGAAGTGCTCGCGGTAGTACTTCAGCTCTTCGATCGACTCCAGGATATCGGCCAGCGCCGTATGCTTCTGGTGCTTCTTGAAGCCGGTGGCAATCTCGGGCTTCCAGCGCTTGCACAGCTCTTTCAGGGTCGATACGTCGACGTTGCGATAGTGGAAGAATGCTTCCAGCTTCGGCATGCCGCGCACCATGAAGCGGCGGTCCTGGCCGATGGTGTTGCCGCACATCGGCGATTTGCCGGCTGGTACGTATTTTTTCAGGAATGCGATCAGTTCGGCTTCGGCCTGCGCTTCCGTCACGGTCGAGGCCTTAACCTTGTCGATCAGGCCCGAGCGGCCATGGGTGCCCTTGTTCCAGGCATCCATCTTGTTCAGGGTTTCGTCGGACTGGTGGATCACGAACACGGGGCCTTCGGCCAGCAGGTTCAGGTGCATGTCGGTGACGACCACGGCCACTTCGATGATGCGGTCGGTGTCGGGCTCCAGGCCGGTCATTTCCATGTCGACCCAGACCAGGTTCATCTCGTTGGGACGGGCCGGCACGGCCGGTACTGGGGAGGATGTGGATAAGTCGGTCGCTTGTGACATAATTCTCTCTTGGCCTAATCAACTGAATAATCGGCCATTTTCTCACAGGCACAGAATGTATTCACTCGCGTTTTCGATTTTGTTTGTTTCCATCCTCATTTTGACGCTGCTCGTGCGCTTCTGGCTCGCGTCGCGGCAGATCCGTCACGTGCTGGCGCACCGCGCTGCCGTTCCCGCCGAATTTGCCGAAAAAATTTCACTGGCGTCACACCAGAAAGCGGCCGACTACACGGTGGCGAAAACCAAGTTTGGCCTGCTGACCCTGCTGGTCAATTCGGCGGTGCTGATCGGTTTTACCCTGCTCGGTGGCCTGCAATGGCTGGCCCTGCATCTGCAGGAGCTGACGGGGCCGGGCATGGCGTATCAGATCGGTCTGATCGTCGCTTTTGTCGCGATCTCGGGCCTGATCGACCTGCCCTTCGACTACTACCGCCAGTTCGTGCTGGAACAGCGCTATGGCTTCAACACCATGCGCCGTGGCCTGTTTTTCATGGACATGCTCAAGGGTGTGGGCCTGGGCGCCGTGATCGGCCTGCCGCTGCTGTGGGTGGTGCTGGCGCTGATGGACAGGTCGGGTGCGCTGTGGTGGTTATACGCCTGGTGCGTGTGGAGCGGCTTTCAGTTGCTGATGATGGTGCTGTACCCGACCGTGATCGCGCCGCTGTTCAATCAATTCACGCCGCTGGCCGATGCAGCGCTGCAAAGCCGCATCGAGGGCCTGATGCAGCGCGTGGGGTTCGCATCGAAAGGCCTGTTCGTGATGGACGGCTCCAGGCGCAGCGCCCACGGCAACGCCTATTTTTCAGGCTTTGGCGCCAACAAGCGCATCGTGTTTTTCGACACCCTGCTGTCGCGCCTGGCGCCACATGAAATCGAAGCGGTGCTGGCGCATGAGCTGGGCCACTTCAAGCTCAAGCATATCGTCAAGCGCATCGCCATGATGTTCACCATTTCGCTGGGCTTTCTGGCACTGCTGGGCTTCCTGAAAACCCAGCCGTGGTTCTATGCCGGACTGGGCATCGATCCGATGGCGCTGGCGCTGACGGGTCAGCCGACGGACGCCATCGCCCTGTTGCTGTTCATGCTGGCGCTGCCGGTCTTTACTTTCCTGCTGGGGCCCTTGACTTCGCTCAGCTCGCGCAAGCATGAATTCGAGGCCGATGCCTTTGCCGCCAGGCATACGCAGGCCGACGACCTGGTGTCGGCACTGGTGAAAATGTACGAAGACAATGCCTCGACCCTGACACCCGACCCGCTGCACTCGGCCTTTTACGACTCGCATCCGCCGGCCAGCGTACGCATCCGCCACCTGAAAGGGGCAATCGCATGAACCTGCCACACACCATCGAAGAACTGACACAGCAAACCTGCGCGCCGCTGCAGCACGCCTTGAGCGAGGCCGGCATTGCCGTCCTGCTGCCGCTGCTGCCGCAGTGGCAACTGGAGCACGGCAAGCTGTGCCGCAGCTACGACTTCAAGAATTACTACCAGACCATGGCCTTCGTCAACGCCCTCGCTTACATGACCCACACGCAAGACCATCATCCGGAGCTCATCATCACCTATAAAACCTGTACCGTGCGCTACGATACGCACTCGGTCAACGAGGGCGCCGGCGACCTGTCGGAAAACGACTTCGTCTGCGCCGCCAAGGCCGATGCCCTCTACGCTGGCCGACAGGTGGAACGATGAGCGAGACCAGGACGGAAACCAGGCTGACCGGCGTGATCATCGCCGCCCATGGCCGCCACTACCTGGCCGACGTCGATGGCGCCAAGCTGCAATGCGTCACGCGCGGCAAGAAGACCAATGTGGCCGTCGGCGATTTCGTGCACCTGACGCGCACCTCGAACGACCAGGCCGTGATCGACCGCATCGAAGAGCGCAAGACCCTGCTGTACCGCTCGGACCAGTACAAGTCGAAACTGCTGGCCGCCAACCTGACCCAACTGTTCATCGTGGTGGCGACCGAACCGGGCTTTGCCGACGACCTGATCTCGCGCTCGCTGGTGGCGGCCGACGCGGCCGGCATCGAGGCGCGCATCATCCTCAACAAAACCGACGTGACCGCGTCGCTGGAGCGGGCCCGCGAGCGCCTGCTGCCGTATTCGTCGATGGGCTACCCGGTCGATGAAGTGTCGGCGCGCGCCGCGCCGGAGCATGCCGTGGCGACCCTGGCGCCGCTGTTGGCCGGCCAGTCTTCGATCCTGATCGGCCAGTCCGGCATGGGCAAGTCGTCGCTCATCAACCTGCTGGTGCCGGACGCCGATATCGCCGTGCGCGAAATTTCGGCCGCGCTCGACACGGGCAAGCACACGACCACGTTTACACGGCTGTACACGCTGCCGGAACTGGGCGCGCACAGTTCCATCATCGACTCGCCCGGCTTCCAGGAATTCGGCCTGTACCACTTGTCCGAAGGGATGCTGGAACGGGCCTTCCGCGAATTCCAGCCCTACCTGGGCGGCTGCAAGTTCTACAACTGCCGTCACCTGATCGAGCCGCAATGCGCCATCCTGCAAGCCGTGGCCGAAGGCAAGATCGCCAAAATGCGCCATACCCTGTATGGCCAGCTGCTGCATGAGTCGGCGCAGACGCTGTATTGATCGCCAGCGACGATAGTCAAACTTAATCAAAAGTACGGCCATCTTTACGAAATTTAGTTTCGCCGAGAAGGCCGGCTCCCATATATCCGATCAAAACCGTCCATCCGCGGTTTTGTGCACTTCATTCCGCCAACGCTGCCATTCGTCGCCGGCGCCTCGCCTGCGCCCCCCCTGTTTTGCTTCCTTGCCATCTGTCGCTGCAAACCATCTCCGGCAGGCGCGGCGCCCCTGTTGTCCTGAACCTTTCCCGCGCATTGCAGCTTACAATGCGACACGCATGGCCGGCTTGATGACAGGCTGGCGCGGCTCTTTTGCGGGAGGTTGCCATATGGATATGTTCGTGCTCGATCACGATATCGCGCAGTGGGAAAACGCCTTGCCGGCCCTGCACGGCGCGGCGCGCCTGCCGGTATTGCTGCCGCTGTGCTGGCATCTGCGCCAGCGCGACGGCGCGCGCGCCCTGATACTGGCCGAAGAAGCGCGCCAGTGGCTGCCCCATGCGGCACTGACGCCACAGGCGCGGCAGTCAAGCCTGGCGCGCCTGCAACTGGTGCGGGCCGAAGTGCAATGGCTGCGCGGCGCGCTCGATGAAGCCGAAACCCTGACCGAGGCCGCGCACGCCGTGCTGCGCGCGCATGGCGACGGCGCCGCCTGCTTTGACGCACACTGGCTGCTGGCGTCGATCGCGGTCGACCGCGGCGACCATGTGCGCTGCACCGCGCAACTGCAGGCGGCAATCCGACAGGCCAACAATGCCGGCGACAGCACCCGCGCCAGCCTGGCCGATGCGGCGACGGCGCGCTGGGCCGTACTGCGCGACGCGCCGGCGGCGCAAACAATGTGGGGATCGCGCCTCGGCGAGGACGACACCGGCCGGCCGCTGGCGGCGCCGCTGGCGACCTGGGTCCATGATTTTCGCGGCGGCCTGGCCTATGCTTCGCACGACCTCGGTGCCGCCGTCGGCCATTACATGCAAGCCTATGAAGCGGCGCTGGCCAGCGGCCAGTTGCGCCCGGCGATTACGGCCGCCATCAATATCGGCGACTGCTTCGGCAGCCTGAACGACCACCAGTCGGCGCTGGAATGGATGCAGTGCGCGCTGGACCTGGCACGCCCGACACTGTGGCCGCGCAGCATCGGCGCCTGCCAGACGCATACGGCCGAAACCATGCGCAAGCTGGGCCGGCTGGACGCGGCCGGCGAACTGCTGCGCGAAGCGCTGCAGGTGCTCGCGCCCGTGTCGGGTGCGCGCAGCTATGCCAACGCGCTGTTTTTCCTGGGCGAACTGTGCCTGGACACGGGCGACTACGACATGGCGCTCGACGCCTTCGGCCGCCTGGCGCAACGCGCCGAAGCGCTGGACCAGGGCGACTTTCGCTGCAAGGCCCAGCGCGGCAGCGCCCATGCACTGTCCTACCTGGACCGGCCCGACGACGCGCTGCTGGCGGCCGAACGGGCGCTGCAGCTGGCCAGCGCGCGCGGCGACGCCGTCAACCAGATGGCCGCGCTGCGCGTGCTGGCGATGCTGCATGCGCGCCACGAACTGCCGGCGCCGCCTGACATGCAGGAGCCCAATGCGGCGCTGCATTATCTGCACCGCGCGCTGCAGGCCGCGTCCATCATCGACGGCTATTGGCCGCCGGGCGAATTGCTCGACGCGCTGGCGCGCGAGTATGCGCATGCGGGCGACTATGCGCGCGCCTATGATATCTCCCTGCAAGCGGGCGCGGCGCGCGAGCGCAGCCATACCCAGCAGGCCACCAACCGGGCCATTGCCATGCAGGTGCGCCACCAGAGCGAACATGCGCGCTCCGAGGGCGACCATCACCGTGAACTGGCTGCGGCCGAAGCGCGCCGCGCCGAAGTGCTGCAGCAGACCAGCGACACGCTCGAGCGCCTGTCGGCCATCGGCCAGGAAATCACCACCCATCTCGACGCCGGCGCCGTGTTCCAGGTGCTGGACCGCCACGTGCACGCCCTGCTGCCCGTCACGACCTTCGCCGTCTACATGCTGGACGCGGCCGGCACGGCGCTACGCCGCGCGCACGGCATGGAAGCGGGACGGCCACTGCCCGACAACGTCATCGCGCTATCGAACCGGCGCGCCTACTCGGTGCGCTGCCTGGACAGCCGCAGCGAAGTGTATATCGCGCAAGTGCCCGCCGGGCGCCACGCCCATACCCTGCCCGGCACCCTGCATAACCGGAGCGTGCTGTACGTGCCTTTGACCGTGGGCGAGCGCATCCTGGGCGTGATGACGGTACAGGCCTGCCATGCCAACGCCTATGGCGAGCGCGAACGGCTGATCTTTCGCACCCTGTGCGCGTATGGCGCCATCGCACTCGACAATGCCCACGCCTACCGCCAGTTGCAGGACGCGCAGGCGCAGCTGGTGTCGCAGGAAAAACTGGCGGCGCTGGGCGCGCTGATGGCCGGCGTGGCGCATGAACTCAATACGCCGATCGGCAACAGCCTCTTGATCGCCAGCACCATGCAGCAAAAGACGGACGACGTGGCGCGCCTGATGAACGGCCCCGGCCTGCGCCGCTCCGAGCTGGCCACGTATATCGACGACGCCGGCAAGGCGGCCACGCTGGTGATGCGCGGGCTGCACAGCGCAGCCGACCTGGTCAACAGTTTCAAGCAGGTGGCGGTCGACCGCACCACCGAGCAGCGCCGCCCTTTCGACCTGGCCCAGGTCAGCCATGAAATCATCGCCACCATGATGAACCGCATCCGCAGTTCAAGCCATCGCATCGACACGGACATCGCCTTCGGCATTGCGATGGACAGCTATCCGGGGCCGCTGGGCCAGGTGATCACCAACCTGATCAATAATGCCCTGGTGCATGCCTTTGGCGAGGCCGGCAGCCGGCCTGGCGGCGGCCTGATGCGATTGCAGGCCAGCGCCAGCGAATCCAGGGTGACCATCGTGTTCGAAGACAACGGCGGCGGCATCGCCGAGCAGCACCTGTCGCGCATCTTCGACCCCTTCTTTACCACCCGGCTGGGCCAGGGCGGCAGCGGACTGGGCTTGTCGATCAGCTACAATATCGTCACGGCCCTGCTCGGTGGCACGATCCAGGTGGCCAGCAGCGGCGCCGGCAGCCGTTTTACGTTGGACCTGCCACTGGTGGCGCCGCAATTCGACGCCGCCACGCCGCCGCTGATTTGCTGAGACCGTGTTGCACGCGTGGCCCGTGTGCCCGCCAGTCTTTCCAATCTAAAAGCAAAACCCTTATAATTGAACGGCTGACGTAGCCGCAATTGCATTATTTACAACCTTGCAAACCGCACACAGCAGCGCGCCGGGCAGGATCGCCATCCGTACAGTGTCATCGACACGGAGGCAGGCCGGCGGGAAAGGCACGCCGCCGGCGGCCTGCGCATCTTCTAGTGGTCATTTATGTCGACAAAAAAACCGATCAAGCACTACCTCCAGTTCTCCGATTTCACATTGGAAGAGTACGACTATGTGATTGAACGCGCCCACCTGATCAAACGCAAGTTCAAGAACTACGAGATTTACCATCCCCTGATCGACCGCACCCTGGTGATGGTGTTCGAAAAGAACTCCACCCGCACCCGCCTGTCGTTCGAGGCCGGCATGCACCAGTTGGGCGGCGCCGCCATCTACCTCAACACGCGCGATTCGCAACTGGGCCGCGGCGAGCCGGTGGAAGACGCCGGCCAGGTGATGAGCCGCATGTGCGACATCATCATGGTGCGCACCTTCGGCCAGGACATCATCGAGCGTTTCGCCGCCAATTCGCGCGTGCCGGTGATCAATGGCCTGACCAATGAACACCACCCTTGCCAGGTGTTTGCCGACATCTTCACCTATATCGAGCACCGCGGCTCGATCGCCGGCAAGATCATCGCCTGGATCGGCGACGCCAACAACATGCTGTACTCCTGGCTGCAGGCGGCCGAAGTATTCGGCTTCCACGTCAATGTGTCGACCCCAAAAGGCTATGACATCGACCTGGCGCAAGTCAAAACGCAACGCTACACGTTCTTTGACAACCCGCTGGAGGCCTGCGAAGGCGCGCACCTGGTCAACACCGACGTGTGGACCAGCATGGGCTATGAAGCGGAAAACGCGGCCCGCATTGCCGCTTTCGACGGCTGGATCGTCGACAGCGCCAAGATGGCCCGCGCCGCGCCCGACGCGCTGTTCATGCACTGCCTGCCCGCCCATCGTGGCGAGGAAGTGGCCGCCGAAGTGATCGACGGCCCGCAATCGGTGGTGTGGGACGAGGCGGAAAACCGCCTGCATGTGCAAAAAGCGCTGATCGAATATCTGTTGCTGGGCAAAATCGCGTAAACCGCAGTACCGACACACACACCTCAACGACAACTGGAAGCATTATGAGCGACATCAAAAAAGTGGTCCTGGCCTATTCCGGCGGACTCGACACCTCCGTCATCCTGAAATGGCTGCAAGATAACTACCAGTGCGAAATCGTCACCTTCACGGCCGACCTGGGCCAGGGCGAAGAGCTGGAACCGGCGCGCGCCAAGGCGATCAAGTTCGGCATCAAGCCTGAAAACATCCATATCGAAGACGTGCGCGAAGAATTCGTGCGCGATTTCGTCTTCCCGATGTTCCGCGCCAATACCGTCTACGAAGGCGAATACCTGCTGGGCACCTCGATTGCCCGCCCCCTGATCGCCAAGCGCCTGATCGAGATCGCCAACGCCACCGGCGCCGACGCCATCTCGCACGGCGCCACCGGCAAGGGCAACGACCAGGTGCGTTTCGAACTGGGTGCCTACGCCCTGAAGCCTGGCGTGAAGATCATCGCGCCATGGCGTGAATGGGATCTGCTGTCGCGCGAAAAACTGCTGCAGTACGCGCAAGACGCCGGCATCGAGATCGACATGAAGCACAAGAACGGCGGCGCGCCGTACTCGATGGACGCCAACTTGCTGCACATCAGCTTTGAAGGCCGCCACCTGGAAAACCCGAGCGCCGAAGCCGAAGAAACCATGTGGCGCTGGACCGTCAGCCCGGAAAATGCCCCGGACCAGGCCGAATACCTGGACCTCGAATACGAACAAGGCGACATCGTCGCCATCAACGGCGTGCGCATGTCGCCGGCCACCGTGCTGGCCGAACTGAACAAGGTTGGCGGCAAGCATGGCGTGGGACGCCTGGACCTGGTGGAAAACCGCTACGTCGGCATGAAGTCGCGCGGCTGCTATGAAACCCCGGGCGGCACCATCATGTTGAAAGCCCACCGCGCCATCGAATCGATCACCCTGGACCGCGAAGTGGCCCACCTGAAAGACGACCTGATGCCGCGCTACGCGTCGATGATCTACAACGGCTACTGGTGGGCGCCCGAGCGCGTCGCGCTGCAGACCCTGATCGACCACACGCAGCAGACCGTCAACGGCTGGGTACGCATCAAGCTGTACAAGGGCAATGTGATCGTCGTGTCGCGCGATTCGAAAACCGACTCGCTGTTCGACATGAACATCGCCACCTTCGACGAAGACGGCGGCGCCTACAACCAGGCCGATGCCGGCGGCTTCATCAAGCTCAACGCCCTGCGCATGCGCATCGCCGCCATTGCAAGGGAAAAGCGCGGCCAGAAGTAATCGCGCCCGTTGCGCTCGCCAAAACCGCCTGCGGGCGGTTTTTTTGTGTCCGCAATGCACACGCCAAGCCGTTCCCGCCGCGTTGCCGCCGCACGGCAGGGCCGGAACACCCCATTGTGTGTGCCCGCATGGCAAAATGCTGGAGTGCAATGAACTGCAATACCAGCAAGCTGACCTTACCGAACCGGAGCCCCCATGTTCAACGACCTGAGCATCAAGAATAAACTGTACCTGGGCTTCGGCTCCATCGTGGCGATCATCCTGGTCCTGCTGACTGTCGCCTACAGCAGTTTTTCGCGCCTGTCCGAAGCGAATCAGTGGGACCGCCACACGATGGATGTGCTCAGTGAAATCGGCAAGATCCACAATTCCATTCTGCAGGTCCAGGTCGAGGCGCGCGGCTACATTCTGACCGGCAGCGAAGCGTCGCTGAACCCGGAAACCGATGAAATGGCCGTGCTGACCCAGCACACGCAAAAAGCCATCGCCATGACGGTCGATAACAAGCAACAATCGGAACGCTTTCGCAGGATCGATCAGCTGACCACCACCTGGGTCAAGGACTGGATGAACCCGCAGATCGAAAAACGCCGCGCGCTGGGCAATGCGCCGGGCGCCACCGAAACCGTGGCGCGCAGCTTGCCGCCTGGCGGTTATCCGGCCATCGTGCAGGCCAGGAAACTGCTCGACGAGGCGGCCGCCACTGAAACGCAATTGCTGGCCGAGCGCACGGCCACCTCGGCCAGGCTACAGGGCACCATGATGCTGACCCTGGCGCTGGGCGGCCTGCTGTGCATGGTGCTGGCGCTGGGCATTTCCTACATCCTGGGCAAATCCATCCTGGGACCGCTGAACAACCTGACCGACGCCGTGGGCCGCATCGCCGGTGGCGAGCACGGCGCGCGCGCCATGATCCTGTCGCGTGACGAACTGGGCAAGGTAACAGAGGAATTCAACCGCATGGCGCAAACCATCGAAGACAACCAGGCCAATGAACTGGCGGCCACCAATACCTTGCGCGCCAAGGTCGATTCGCTGCTGGAAGTGGTGTCGAAAGCGGCCTCGGGCGACCTGACTGGCAAGGTCAGCATTACCGGCAGCGACGCCATCGGTCAGCTGGGCAAAGGCCTGGCGAAGATGTTCGAGAACCTGCGCAGCCTGCTCAACAATGTGCAAAAGGCCGGCATCCAGGTGACCACTTCGGCCACCGAGATCGCCGCCTCGGCGCGCCAGCAGGAAGCGACCGGCATCGAGCAGGCGCAAACCAGCGTCGAGATCCTCAGCACCACCAGGGAAATCTCGGCCAATACCAGCGAGTTGCTGAAAACCATGGAAGACGCCACCGCCGTGGCCGACTACACGACCAATGCCACGGCCGAAGCCCAGAACAACCTCAAGCGCATGGACTCGACCATGCAGCACATGGTCTCGGCCACCGATTCCATCAACGCCAAGCTGGCCGCCCTGTCGGAAAAAGCCAGCAATATCAATAGCGTGCTGATCACCATTACCAAGGTGGCCGACCAGACCAATATCTTGTCGCTGAACGCCGCCATCGAGGCGGAAAAAGCCGGCGAAGCGGGCCGCGGCTTCTCGGTGGTGGCCACCGAGATCCGCCGCCTGGCCGACCAGACGTCGGTGTCGACCTGGGATATCGAGCAGATGCTCAAGGAAATGCAGTCGGCCGTGTCGGCCAGCGTGATGGGCATGGACAAGTTCTCGGAAGAGATACGCCGCAGCGTCGGCGAAGTGCGGCAAGTGACCGACCAGCTCTCCGGCGTGATGGACCAGGTGCAGAAACTGGCGCCGCAGTTCGACGCCGTGCTGCAGGGCATGCAGTCGCAGGCGATCGGCGCCTCGCAGATTTCCGACACCATGATGCAGCTCAACGACGCCACCCAGCAAACGGTGGAGTCGCTCAAGGCAACCAGCGAAGCGGTGCACCAGCTGCAATATGCGGCCGGCGACCTGCAATCGAGCGTGTCGAACTTTGCGGTGACGATCTGATCCATGAAAGTACTGGTTTTTCATATCGGGAAGGATCGCTACGGCCTGCCACTGGCGGCCATCGTGCGCGTGCTGCCCCTGCTTGAACTCAAGCAGCTGCCGCTCACGCCCGATTACGTGGCCGGCCTGCTGGACCTGCATGGCTTGCCCGTCCCCGTGATCGACCTGTCGCGCCTGGCGGGCCTGGCGCCGGCCGCGGCGCAGTTCGACACGCGCATCGTCGTCGTCGACTACCGGGCGCCCGACGGCGGCCAGCATGTGCTGGGGCTGATGGCCTCGCGCGTGCGCGGCATCGCCGGCTTCGACCCCGCGCAGCTCGGCGAGTGCGGCGTGGCCGGCGCGCCCTTCCTGGGCCAGGTGGCCAGCGACGCCGACGGCATGCTGCAATTGGTCGAACTCGACCATTTGCTCACGGCCGAGGTGCGCGCGCTGCTGTTCCCGCGCAGGAGCGCGGCATGACGGCGCAGGCGCTGCTGCGCCGCGCCACCGGCCTGTCCGTGTCCAAAGCGATGGCCGAGCGGGCCGTGCGCCAGCGCATGGAGCGCACGGGCCAGGATGACAGCGCAGCTTACCTGGCCGGCATCACGCCGGAAGAAATGACGCAGCTGGTGGAACTGGTGGTGGTGCCCGAATCGTGGCTGTTCCGCGATCCGCAGGCGTTCTACGCCACCGTCGAACTGGTGCGGGAACGCTGGTCGCGCGGCCGCACCACGCGCATCGCCTCGATACCCTGCGCCGGCGGCGAAGAACCGTATTCGATGGCGATGGCGCTGCGCGACGCCGACCTGCCGCGCGCCGCCGTCAGCATCGACGCCTATGACCTGAGCCCGGCCTGCATCGAGCGCGCGCAAGCGGGCGTGTATGGCCGCAACGCCTTCCGCGTCCAGGACGTGGCTTTTCGCGAGCGCTATTTCACGCATGTGGCCGACGACTCCTACCGCATCGTCGACGCGCTGCGCACGCAAATCACGTTCAGACAGGGCAATCTGCTGCGCTTCGATACCGACGCCCTGGGCAAGCACTACGACGTGATCTTCTGCCGCAACCTGCTGATTTATTTCGACAAGCCCACCACGCGCGCGGCCATTGCCAAGCTGTCGGCGCTGCTGGCCGACGACGGCATGCTGCTGGCCGGCTATGCCGAAGTGCCCGCTTTCTGCCAGCACGGCTTTGCGCCGCTGCAGTACCGCCAGGCGTTTGCGCTGAAAAAGGACGATAAGCCGCCTGCCATCAGACCGGCGCCGCTGCCGCAGCCAGTGCGCAACAAACCGCAACTGCGCAGCGTGCCTTCCTTGCCAGCGGCAGCGCCCACGCCCGCACGCCCGGGGCCACCGTCGACACCTGCGCCCATAGCGGCAGCGGCCGACCTGCTGGCCGAAGCGCGCGTGCTGGCCGACCGTGGCCTGCTGCGCGAAGCGGGCGACAATTGCCATGCCCACCTGGCGCGCGAGCCCGAGGCGGCCGAAGCGTATTATCTGCTGGGCCTGATCAACGAACTGGCCGGCAAGATGGACCTGGCCGACAATTACTGGCGCCGCTGCATCTACCTGCGGCCCGACCACTACGAGGCGCTGTGCCATCTGGCGCTGCTGGCCGAGCGCAATGGCAACCATACGGCCGCCGCCACGCTCAAGTCGCGCGCGGCGCGCATCTACCAGCGCCGCCAGGCCAGCGCGGGCCACTAACATGCGGAAAACGCCACCATGACCAGCCCCCCTGTGACCAGTCCTTCTGTCATCGAATTGCACGACGCCATCAGCGATTGCTGGAACCGGATCGGCGTGGTCGGCGACCAGAGCTGCGACAAGCTGCCGGCCCATATCCACTGCCGCAATTGCGATGTGTATGCGCGTGCAGCGCAGCGCAACCTGCAGCGCCCGATCGACGCGCAATACCGCCAGCACTGGGCCAGCCACTTCAGCGCGCGCCAGGCCGACGGTGACGCGAAGGACAGTTCGGTGCTGGTGTTTCGCATCGGCCGCGAATGGCTGGCGCTGCCCACGCGTGTCTTCGATTGCGTCGCGCCGCAGGCGACGCCGCATGTGCTGCCGCACCGCATCGGAGGCGGCTTGCTGGGCATCGTCAATATCGGCGGCCAGCTCTATCCCTGCATGTCGCTGGCCAGCCTCCTGGGGATCGACGAACACGCTGCGCCAGCGGCCAGGGGCCGCCACACCTTTGCGCGATTGCTGCTGATGCGCTGGGAAGAGCAGTCGTTCGCGCTGCCGGTGGCCGACCTGCACGGCATCGTGCGCCATGCTGCCAGCGCGCTGCAAGCGCCGGCCGCCACCCTCAACAAGGGCCTGTCGCGCTTTTTGTCGGGCGTAATCACCGAAAACGAGCTGCGCATCGGCTGCCTGGATACGGCGCTGATCGGCTTTCAACTTGCGAGACTATTACGATGAGCCAGGACCAGCACGGCGACCTGAGCGCCTTTTCCATGCGGGACCTGTTCCGCATGGAAGCGGACAGCCAGACCCAGATCCTCACCGACGGCCTGCTGACCATGGAGCGCCACGCCGGTGACGCCGCCGCCGTCGAGGCGATGATGCGCGCGGCGCACTCGATCAAGGGCGCCGCCGCCATCGTCGGCCTGCAAGTGGTGGTGCAGCTGGCGCACGGCATGGAAGACAGCTTTGTCGCCGCCCAGCACGGCTGCCTGAAACTCACGCCCGAACGGGTCGACGTGCTGCTGTCGGGCGTCGACCTGATCGTGCAATTGTCGCGCCTGGACGACGCAGGCGCCGAAGCATGGCTGGCCGCCAACGCCATCGGGATCGAGCAGACCCTGAACGCGATCATTCGCATTGCCGAACTGCCGGAATTGCCACCGCTGCCGTCGAAGTCCCCGATGCCGGCGCCGGCCGCCCCGTGCCTGTCCGGCCTGCCCGACGATATCCAGGCCGCGCTGGCTGGCGAGATGGCCGCGCTGCTCGCTTCGGCCCCGCCGTCTGAAGCGATCGACGAGGCGCCGGCCAGCGTGCCACGCGCAGGTCACGCGCCTGCCGCCAGGGCGCCGGCGCAGAACTTCGACCGTTTGCTGTCGCTGGCCAGCGAATCGCGCATCAATGCGCACCAGATGCATCCGCTGATCGGTGCGCTGCAGCGCTTCAAGCGCAACCAGAGCAGCCTGTTTTCAGACGTCGAGCAGTTGCACGAGGCGATCGCGCGCACCGGCGACGCAGGGCTGATCGAAAAATCCCTGCTGGCGCTGCAAAAGACCCAGCCGCTCAAGCAGTTCGTGCTGGAACATATCGCCGATATCGAAAGCTATGAGCGGCGCCTGCTGGCCGTTTCGCAAGGCATGGTCGATGAAGTGCTGGCGCTGCGCATGCGCCCGTTCCGCGACGGCGTCCACGCCTTTCCGCGCATGGTGCGCGACCTGGCGCGCAGCCTGGGCAAGGAAGTGCGGCTCGAGATCGAGGGCGAAGACACCCTGGTCGACCGCGATATCCTGGCCAGGATCGAAAGCCCGCTCAACCACATGCTGCGCAACGCCATCGACCATGGCATGGAAGGACCGTACGAACGCCTCGATGCGGGCAAACCGGCGCTGGGCACCGTGCGCATGGAAGCGCGCCACCGCGCCGGCATGCTCAGTATCGAGATCAGCGACGACGGACGCGGCGTCGACCTGGAAAAAATCCGCCAGTCGGTCATTACCCGCAAGATGGCCAGTGCGGCCATGGCGGCGGCGCTGTCGAGCGGCGAATTGCTGGAGTTTTTGTTCCTGCCCGCCTTCAGCCTGAAGGAAAAAGCCAATGAACTGTCGGGCCGCGGCGTGGGCCTGGACATCGTGCATGAAACCATCCGCCAGCAAAACGGCACGGTGCGCCTGGAATCGGAAGCGGGACGCGGCTTTCGCGCCCTGATCACCCTGCCGCTGACGCAGTCGATCGTGCGCGCGCTGGTGATCGATATCCGGGGCGCAGCGTACGCGATTCCCATCGTCAAGGTGGAAAGCGTGGTGCGGGTGCCGCAATCGGCCATCCACACGCTGGAAAACAAGCAGTTTTTCGAGCTCAAGGGCGAGCACCTGGGGCTGGTGTCGGCGGCCCAGGTGCTCGAACTGGGCGAGGCCGACGCCAGCGGCGAGGACCTGCCGGTGGTGGTGATCGGGCGCGGCAAGCAAAGCTATGCGCTGGTGGTGGGCGCGATCCGCGGCGAGCAAAGCCTGGCGGTGCAGGCGATCGACCCGATCTTCGGCAAGATGCGCGACATTTCCGCCGCCGCCCTGCTCGATGACGGCGAACCGGTGCTGATCCTCGACGTGCCCGACCTGCTGCTGTCGATCGACAAGCTGCTGCACGAGGGCGGCCTGCACCAGCTGGCCCAGGGCGGCCCGGCGCAGCAGCGGCGCGCCAAGCGCATCCTGGTGGTCGACGATTCGCTGACGGTGCGCGAAATGGAACGCAAGCTGCTGCTGGGACGCGGTTTTGCGGTCGACGTGGCGATCGACGGCATCGACGGCTGGAACATGGTGCGCAGCGGCGACTACGACCTGCTGATCACCGATGTCGACATGCCGCGCATGGATGGCATCGAGCTGGTCTCGCTGGTCAAGAAGGACCTGCACCTGCACAAGCTGCCGGTGATGATCGTGTCGTACAAGGACCGCCCGGAGGACCGCGCGCGCGGCCTGTCCGCCGGCGCCGATTATTACCTGACCAAAGGCAGCTTCCACGACGAGACCCTGCTCGATGCCGTGGCCGACCTGATAGGAGACGCCCGCATATGAGACCGAAGACATGAAAATAGCCATCGTCAACGATGTGGCGATGGCGGCCGAGGCGCTGCGGCGCGTGGTCGCCAGCACGCAGGAGCACCAGGTGCTGTGGATCGCCCGCACGGGCCTCGAAGCGGTGCGCATGTGCCTGGACAACCGGCCCGACCTGATCCTGATGGATCTGAACATGCCGGAAATGGACGGCGTGGAGGCGACGCGCCAGATCATGGAGCAATGCCCGTGCGCCATCCTGGTGGTGACGGGACGGCCGCAGGACAATGTCAACCATGTGTTTCGCGCGCTGGGCGCCGGCGCACTCGACGTCACCGCCACGCCTGTGCTGCAAGGCAAGATAGACGGCGACTGCGAATTGCTGGCCAAGATCAAGACCATCGGCAAGCTGATACGCCACAACGGCGAAACATCGCCGCCACCGCGCCAGCAACAGCCTGGTGAACGCAGCGACGGCCAGGTGCAGACGCTGGTGGCGATCGGCGCGTCGACCGGCGGCCCGTCGGCGGTGGCGAAAGTGCTGTCGGACTGGACCGCGCCGCCCGGCTGCGCCATCGTGGTGGTGCAGCATATCGATGAAAAGTTTGCCTCGCATTTCGCCAAATGGCTCGACGACCAGTTGAACGTGCCGGTGCGCGTGATCGGCGAAGGCGACGAGCTGGTAGCCGGCACGGTGCTGATCGCCAAGACCAATGACCACCTGTTGCTGGATCAAAATTATCGTTTGCGTTACGATGCGGCTCCACGCGACTATGTCTACCGTCCTTCGGTCGATGTGTTTTTCCATTGCGTGGCACAGCACTGGCGCGGCGATGCGGTCGGCGTCTTGCTTACCGGCATGGGCCGCGATGGCGGCGACGGCTTGCTGGCCATGCGCCGCGCCGGCAAGACCACCATCGCGCAAGACCAGGCCAGCAGCGCCGTCTACGGCATGCCGCGCGCGGCGGCGGAACTCGATGCGGCACAATTGATCCTGCCGCTCGACAAGATAGGCGCAAGCTTGCGCAATCGACTGGGTAGCCGGCTCAACAATGGCCAGGCCCCTTTCACCAACCTCTGAAAAGACCGCAATGCCCGAATTTTCCACCCGCTCCCTGCCCCACGAAACCGCCCTGACCGAATTCAAGGTCAGCGTCCTGCTGGTGGACGATCAATTGATTATCGCGGAAGCGATCCGGCGCATGACGAGCGACCAGCTCGATATCGAGTTTCACTACGTCACCGACGCCGCGCTGGCGTTGGAGACGGCCGTGCGCATGCAGCCGACGGTGATCCTGCAAGACCTGGTGCTGCCCGGCATCGATGGCTTCGCGCTGATCAAGCAGTACCGCGAACACGCGGTGCTGGCGCATGTGCCGGTGATCGTGCTGTCGGCCAAGGATGACCCGAAACTGAAGGCCTACAGCTTTGCCGTGGGCGCCAACGATTATGTCGTCAAGCTGCCCGACCGGCTGGAGTTGCTGGCGCGCATACGCTACCACTCGAACGCCCATATCAGCCGCCTGCAGCGCGACCAGGCCTTCCGCTTCCTGCGCGAAAGCCAGAAAAACCTGGCCGAGGCCAATATCGAATTGCAGAAACTGGCGGCCCTCGATGGCCTGACAGGCATCGCCAACCGCCGCCGCTTCGATGAGACCTTGCAAATCGAATGGCAACGTGGCCAGCGCGACAAGGCGCCGCTGAGCCTGTTGTTCTGCGATATCGACCTGTTCAAGTGCTATAACGACCAGTTCGGCCACCTGGCCGGGGACCTGTGCCTGAAGAAAGTGGCGGCCGTGCTGACCGAGCACCTGAAGCGCCCGGCCGACCTGGCGGCGCGCTACGGCGGCGAGGAGTTCGCGCTGGTGCTGCCGGAAACAGACGTCGCAGGCGCGATGAAAATCGCCGAAGCGTGCCGGCGCCACCTGGAAAGCCTGCAGATCGAGCACCCGGGCGCCGCGCTGGGCATCGTCACGGTGTCGATCGGCGTGGCCACCGTGGTGCCCTCGCCGCAATCGACCGTCGAGCAACTGATCAACCGTGCCGACCAGGCCCTGTACGCCGTCAAGCGCAGCGGGCGCAACAGCGTATTGACGGCCGAAGACACGAGTACCGATTTTTAACCACAAGAAAGGCAAGCATGAGCACGCAACTGGACAATGTCAGCGTCGTCAAGAAGTCGAACATCTATTTTGATGGCAAGTGCATCTCGCACAATGTCATCTTTCCTGATGGCACGAAAAAAAGCGTGGGCGTGATTTTCGCGTCCTCGCTGCGCTTCAACACGGGCGCGCCGGAAATCATGGAAATTGTGGGCGGCCTGTGCAAGGTGCGCCTGGCCGACGCCACCGAATGGGCCAGCTATGGCGCGGGAGAGCAGTTCACCATTCCGGGCAACAGCCATTTCGATATCGAAACCATCGAAACGTTAGATTACGTCTGCCACTTCGGTTGATTTAAACAAACACCGGCTCCGGCGACAGCACCACCCCATACTTCGCCTCGACATCCTTGCGGATCGCCTCGGCCAACCCGGTAATATCGGCGCCACGAGCGCCGCCGTTATTGACCAGGACCAGTGCCTGCCTGGGATACACTCCCGCAGGCCCCAGGTTTTTCCCCTTCCAGCCGCACTGATCGATCAGCCAGCCCGCCGCCAGCTTCTCGCTGCCATCGGCTTGCGCATGGTGCACCAGTGCCGGATAGCGCTCGAGCAGCTGCGCGCAATGCGCTTTTGACACCACGGGATTTTTGAAGAAACTGCCGGCATTGCCGATCACGGCCGGGTCGGGCAGCTTGCGGCGACGGATCGCGATCACCGTATCGGCCACCTGCTGCGCCGTGGGCTGCTCCAGTTGCTGTTCCAGTAGCGCCTGCGCCAGTTCCGCATAGCGCAGATTCGGCTGCCACTGCGCCGGCAAGGCGAAGGTCACTTCCAGCACGATCAGCCCGGCGCCGTCGGCATGCTTGAAGATGCTGTCGCGGTAGCCGAAACGGCAGGCCTCGCGGTCCATGTCGAACACCATGCCGCTGCCGGCGTGCATCACACTGACGCTATGGAAAACATCCTTGATTTCCACCCCGTAGGCGCCGATATTCTGGATCGGCGCCGCGCCCACCGTGCCCGGGATCAGTGACAGGTTTTCCAGCCCGCCCACACCTTGCGCCAGGGTCCACTGCACGAAGGCGTGCCAGTTCTCGCCGGCCGCCGCCGTCACCAGAATGGTGTCGAACGACGCTTGCGCCAGGCGCATGCCGGTCGTCGCCATATGCAGCACGACACCGGGAAAGTCGCCGGTCAAAACGATATTGCTGCCGCCGCCCAGGATCAGGCGCGGCATGCCGGCCAACGCCGGTTCTTGCAGCGCCGCTTGCAACTGGGAGGTGGAGGTAATGCGCACATAGGCGCAAGCCTGGGCCACAATGCCGAAGGTATTGAGTGCTTGCAGCGGATAATTGGGTTCGATGGTGAGCTCTGGAGACATGGGATACCGTTTATTTTGCTCGATTATAGAGTGAATACGACAAAAAACCAGCGCAAGACAAGGGCAGGCTGGCCGTTGTCCGTTAAAATGTCGCATCTTTAACAGGGCCGCGCCACTTGCGCCAGTGCACGTGCCCGGCGCGCCCCGCGCGCACCGCTCCAACACGAAAGGACTGACCATGCCGTCATTTGATGTAGTTTCCGAAGCCGATATGATCGAAGTAAAAAACGCGGTCGAACAAGCCAACAAGGAAATTTCCACCCGTTTCGACTTCAAGGGCAGCGACGCGCGCGTCGAGCACAAGGAAAATGAACTGACCGCGTTTGCGGATTCCGATTTCCAGCTCAGCCAGGTACGCGACGTGCTGACCAACAAACTGACCAAGCGCAAGGTCGATGTACGCTTCCTCGACGAAGGCGATATCAAGAAGATCGGCGGCGACAAGGTCAAGCAGATCATCAAGATCAAGAATGGCATCGAGACCGATGACGCCAAGAAAATCGTGCGCGTCATCAAGGATAGCAAGATGAAAGTGCAAGCGAGCATCCAGGGTGAAGCCGTGCGCGTCACGGGCGCCAAGCGCGACGACCTGCAAGCGGCGATGGCCATGCTGCGCAAGGATGTGCCGGACATGCCGCTGGAATTTAACAATTTCCGCGACTGATACTGGTCCCGTAACAGTGGGGTGCCGCACCAAGACCCTTGCCCGCTTGCGGTAGAATTGGGCTTGCGCACAGTAATAACGACGGTAGTCTAAGGATAGCAATGAAACGTGTTGATGATTTCCGCCTGAGATTTGGCAAAAAAGAGTATGTGCCCATCATGATTGGCGGAATGGGTGTGGATATTTCCACGTCGGAGCTGGCGCTGGAAGCGGCCCGGCTGAACGGTATCGGCCATATCTCCGATGCCATGGTGGAAGACGTGTCGGACCGCCGTTTCGACACCACCTTCGTCAAGGACAAGACGAAACTGTACAAATTCAACATCAATAACAGCGACAAGGCCGTGGTGCAGTTCGACCTGGGCCGCCTGGCCGAAGCGCAACGCCGCCACATCGGCGCCACCATGGAAGCGAAAAAAGGCGATGGTCTGATTTTCGTCAACTGCATGGAAAAGCTGACCATGAACGGCCCGCGCGAAACCTTGCGCGTGCGCCTGAACGCGGCGCTCGACGCCGGCATCGACGGCATTACCCTGTCGGCCGGCCTGCACTTCGGTTCGTTTGCGCTGATGGCCGACCACCCGCGTTTCCGCGATGCCAAGCTGGGCATCATCGTCTCGTCCGTGCGCGCCCTGCAAATTTTCCTGCGCAAGAACGCCAAGCTGAACCGCCTGCCCGACTTCGTCATCGTCGAAGGCCCGCTGGCCGGCGGCCACCTGGGCTTCGGCATGGACTGGGCCAATTACGACCTGCACACAATTACCGCCGAAGTGCTGGCCTACCTGAAAGCGGAACAGCTCGATATTCCGCTGATCGCCGCCGGCGGCATTTTCACGGGCAGCGACGCTGTCTCCTTCCTGGAAGCGGGCGCGGCCGGTGTACAAGTGGCCACCCGCTTTACTGTCACCACCGAATGCGGCCTGCCCGACAAGGTCAAGCAGGAATACTACCGCGCCTCGGAAGAAGACATCATCGTCAACGGCGTCTCGCCAACCGGCTACCCGATGCGCATGCTGAAAAGCACGCCGGCCATCGGCGCCGGCATCCGTCCGGGCTGCGAATCGTACGGCTACCTGCTCGACGCCACCGGCAACTGCGCCTATATCAACTCGTACAACCGCGAAGTGGCGGCCCATCCCGAGCTGAAAGTCGTGTCGGTGATGGACAAGACCTGCCTGTGCACGCATATGCGCAACTTCAACTGCTGGACCTGCGGTCATTACACCTACCGCCTGAAGGACACCACGCACAAGCTCGACAATGGCGAATACCAGATCCTGTCGGCCGAACATGTCTTCAAGGACTATCAGTTCAGCGTCGACAACCAGATCGCCCTGCCGGAAAAAATCGTGCAAGCCTGAATGAACGAGGTTTGAAATAACATGGCGCAGCCTGCGAAGGCCGCGCCATTTTTTATGCTGCCAGCGCGACGGCAAGGCGGCTGGCAATGTGGTCGAAACGGGGCCGCTGCAAAGGCCGTTCCTGCAAGCAAGCACTCGCCAATTCATCCAGCCCCGGCAAGCGCGTCTCGCAGCGCGCCAGCAATTCGGCCAGCAGCACGCCAAAGGCGCGCACTTCGATCGCCTGCAGCACAGCGGCAACCGGCGCCTCGGGCGCAAACAGCGAGGCGGCGCCAAAGTCGCCCAGCAGGCAACGCCCGTCCGGATGGTGCACAATATTGTGGGCATACAAGTCGCCATGCACGACGCCATGCGCGTGCAGCTGGCAAGCGGCCGAGGCGACGCCGTGGGCGATGGCCAGCAGTTGCGGCAAGCTCAAGCGCACTGCGTCGCCATAGATATCGCGCGTGCACGAGGCCAGGCTGGGTGGCCCGGCCAGGTTGACATAGGCCGCATCGATCAGGGGCATCACCAGTCCGGGCGATCCTTGTGGGTGAGCACTTACGGTGCCGAGGATGGGGATCATGCTGGCGTGCGGGCCGGCGCTGACGCAGGCGGCCATCTCGCTGCGCGGCAAGCCATCGCTGGTCATGGCGCCCTTGAACACCTTGACGGCAACCGGCTGGCCGTCGAGCGTGGCCTGCGAAATCACGCCCGAGGCGCCCTCGCCCAATTGCCGGCCCAGCTGCAAACGGCACCAATCAATATGCGCCATGCCAGCGGCGTCGAGCGCGGCCGCCTCGCGTGCCTCATTGAACGGGTTGCCGGCGCAGGCCAGCCAGCTCAGGCGAGGTAAATCCTGCAGCCAGGCGGGCAGCGACGGCAACAGGTTGGCGGATATGCGCAACAGTTCCAATCGACTGCAACGGGCCAGCGAGTCGGGCAGCGACCGCAGGCAATTGCCGGCCAGCATCAGTTTTTGCAGCTGGCTGCAATCGCCGAGTTCTTCCGGAATAGTCTCGATGGCGTTGTCGGTCAGGGTCAGCCAGCGTAACCTGGGCGGCAGCGACGCGGCCGGCACCTCGCCAATGCAGTTGGCCTTGAAACCGATCATGCTCAGTTCCGGACAGCTGCCCAGCACGGAAGGCAAGGTGGTAAACAGATTGTTTGAACAAAACACGATGCGCAGCTTGTGCAAGCGCGGCAAATCGTCGGGCAGCGACGACAGGGCATTGCTAGAGAGGTCGAGGATTTCCAGGCTGTCGGCCAGGTCATAGATTTCAGGCGGGAAGGAGGTCAGGCCGCAGGACAGGCTCAAACGCTGCGCGCCATCCAACTGGCCGGCGCGCAACTGTTCCAAAGTGGTGGACAAGGCATGCTTTCAAATCGATAAAATCAAAGTGTAGCAGGCGCGCGTTTTCCACTCAGCATTTTTTGTGCCAGATCGGCCGGCCAGGGCGGCAATAGCTAAGCCAGCTTGAACGTGCTGACCGATGCTGATAGTTGCTGCGCCTGATCCTGCATGCTGTGCGCGGCGGCCGATGCCTCCTCGACCAGCGCGGCGTTCTGCTGGGTCACATCGTCCAGCTGGCGGATCGCCAGGCTGATTTGCTCGATGCCGTTGGTCTGCTCGTTGCTGGCGGCGCTGATGCCGCTGATGATATCGGTGACGCGGTGCACGCTGACGACCACCTCGTTCATCGTCGCGCCGGCCTCGTTCACCAGGCGCGCGCCGGCATCGACCGTCAGCACGGAGGTATCGATCAATGCCTTGATCTCCCTGGCGGCGGCGGACGATCGCTGCGCCAGGTTACGCACCTCGCTTGCCACGACGGCGAAGCCACGGCCCTGCTCGCCGGCGCGCGCCGCCTCGACCGCCGCATTCAAGGCCAGGATATTGGTCTGGAACGCGATGCCGTCGATGACACCGATGATGTCGACGATTTTCTTCGACGAGGTGTTGATCGCGCCCATGGTATCGATCACCTGCGCCACCACGACGCCGCCGCGCATCGCCACATCGGATGCCGATAGCGCAAGCTGCTGCGCCTGGTGCGCGTGGCCGGCGTTGTGCTTGACCGATTGCGTCAACGCCTCGACCGACGAGGTGGTTTGCTCCAGCGCCGAGGCCTGGGCCTCCGTACGCGCGGACAAGTCCTGGTTGCCCGTTGCGATTTGCACCGATGCGCTGGCGATGGTGCCGGTCCCGTTGCGGATATGTCCGACGATCTGCACCAGCCCATCTTGCATGGCTTTCATCGCCGCCAACAGGCTATGCCGGTCACCCGGTGCAGTATGGATTTTCACGCCAAGGTTACCTGCGGCGATACTGCCGGCGATGTCGGCCGCGTAACGCGGTTCGCCACCCAGTTGCGATATCAGGCTGCGCGCCAGCGCGTACAACACGGCAGCCGCCAGGCCTACCGAAGCGAGCAGAATTGCCAGCATGACGGCGGACGAGGACGCGATCTGCGACTTGGCATAGGCCTCGTCCTCGGCGGTGCGTTTGCTGGCACGCTCGACCAGCTGGTTGATGACGGCGCGATGCTGTGCATAGCGTTGCTTCATCACCTCCAGCGCGGCGGCGGCAGCGGCGCTATCATCGCGTTGCAACGCCGGTATGAATTGTGTGAAAGCGACCTGGTAAAACGCCTGCGCCGGCTTGTCTGCGCCGTTGAGCAACAAATCCTTGAGATCGGCTTCCAGCCCCTCCTTTTCCCAGAAAGCATGACGCGTGTCGTAATCGTTCTTGAGCGAGGTGAGATTGTCGACCAGCGCCTTGCGCTCGGCGGGCGCCGCAGCCATGGCCTGCAAGGAGACCAGATAGGATTCGATGATGTACTCGGGCGGCGGTAAAATATCCGCGATCAAGTCCTTGCCCTGGACCACACGCTGATAAATCGGACCATTGACCTTCAGTTCATCGAGCACCTTGAACGACCACGCGCCATACACCGCAAAACCGGCGACGATAATCACCATCAATAAAGCGAAGCGGTGGGCCAGCTTTAGCTGTGAAGATTTCATAATGGAAGGAAAATTTGCCGGTGGACAGAAGAGTATCAAGTATATAGTGACTAATGCAAAAAAGCCCCGCCAGATTTCTCTGGAGGGGCTTTTTCTAAATAACAAGCCTGACGATAACCTACTTTCACACTGGTTGCAGCACTATCATCGGCGCAAAGTTGTTTCACGGTCCTG
>NZ_NJGY01000004.1:638150-665940 GCF_002250505.1 Janthinobacterium sp. PC23-8 | reverse complement strand
GGTGTGGAAGTGCAGTAATGCATTAAGCTAACCAGTACTAATTGCCCGTACGGCTTGTCCCTATAACCTTAGCAGGTGCAGAGGATAAGACAGTACAACGTTGCGTGTGTGTTGATACCATTCATTACCCCAATCTTTGCTTCTTCCAGATTCAGGCTTTGTCGCTCGACCGAGGACAAATGCCAGTACAAGTTATGCCTGATGACCATAGCAAGTTGGTCCCACCCCTTCCCATCCCGAACAGGACCGTGAAACAACTTTGCGCCGATGATAGTGCTGCAACCAGTGTGAAAGTAGGTTATCGTCAGGCTTGTTATTCGCAGTAGAAAAACACCCCGATCAGCAATGGTCGGGGTTTTTTTTCGTCTGACGGCTTTGGCATCAACGGGCATATCGTTCAGTGCTACAGTGTTCCATACACCACAAAACGCATGCAGATGGATTATCAACAGCTCTCAGCCCAGCGGCGCAGCCATCCGGCGTGGCGCCTACTTGCCGCCGATCATGCACCGATGATCGCCAGTTTCCTGCATCGTCATTTTATTGCTCCGAATATCCGCACCATCGCGCGCCAGCAACTGGCGTCCCATCTGGACGACCATCTGTATCATCTGCATGAACTGGCTGGCGAGGTCTTGTTTCCGAAAAGCGCGACGGCGTATCTCGACGACTGGGCTTCCGACGAGCGCGGCTGGCTGCGCAAATATTATCCGGGCGGCCAGGATGAGCCGCACTATGATTTGACGTCGCCGACCGAACAGGCGATCGCATGGCTGCTCGGCCTGGGGCAGCGCCAATTCATCGGTACCGAATCGCGCCTGATGACGGTATTCGATTTGCTGCGGCAGATTATCGATGGCACGGAATTGAATCCCCGCACCCGTATCGCCGAGCTGCAAAAACGCAAGGCGGCCATCGATGCGGAAATCGCGCAAATCGCCCAGGGCCGGCTCGACATGATGGAGCCGACCCAGATACGCGAACGCTTCCTGCAAATGTCGTCCACGGCGCGCGAACTGTTGTCCGACTTTCGCGCCGTCGAGCATAATTTTCGCAGCCTGGACCGCTCGGTACGTGAGCGTATTGCTACCTGGGAAGGCAGCAAGGGTGAATTGCTGCAGGAAGTTTTTGGCAAGCGCGATATGATCGCCGATACCGATGAAGGCAAAAGCTTTCGTGCCTTCTGGGATCTGTTGATG
Source organism: Janthinobacterium sp. PC23-8 (assembly GCF_002250505.1). Lineage (GTDB taxonomy): Bacteria > Pseudomonadota > Gammaproteobacteria > Burkholderiales > Burkholderiaceae_D > Janthinobacterium. The sequence goes on along the minus strand of NZ_NJGY01000004.1, from coordinate 664,741 downwards.
TCGCCATCGCGCCAGGATGAATTGACGGCGCTGTTGAATGCGGTAATGGCGCTCGATCCGGTGCGCGAACTGGCGCCAGATGGCCGTTTGCTGCGGATACATTATGACTGGCTGGAGGCGGGCGAAGTGACGCAGCGCACGGTAGCGCGTTTGTCCGAGCAGCTGCGGCGCTATCTCGACGACCAGGCCTGGCTGGAAAATCGCCGTATCATGCAGCTGATACGCGATATCGAAAAAAAGGCGCTCGATGCGCGCGCGCTGGTCGGGCATGCCGCCTTTATCGACATCGACGCCGCAGCGCCGAATGTGCTGGCGCCGATGGACCGCACCTTGTTTACGCCACCGTTCAAGCCTGTCATCCTGCATGGCGTGCTTGAGGAAGCGGCCGAGCCGGTACCGTCGGATGCCTTGTTCGAGCAGGTCCATGTCGATCGCCTGAAGCTGGCGTCGAATATCCGGCGCGCGCTGCAGGAGCGCAAACAAGTATCGCTCGCCGCGCTGATCACAGAGTATCCGCTCGAGCAAGGACTGGCGGAATTGGCTACTTATCTGAGCCTGGCGACGCAGGAATTGCCCAGCGTGATCGACGATACGCAAGAAGAAACGATACACTGGACCGACACCCAAGGTCGTGCGCGTATTGCCACGGTGCCTCTCCTGATTTTCAGCACATGATGAATGCTTCCAGCGAAACCCATTACAGCCAGATCCTGATTGCCTTGATGCAAGGCGTGTTGTACCAGGAAAACGATGTCGCCTTGTGGCAGCCGCTGCTGCTGTTGCAAGCACGCGTGCGTGATTATTGCCAGCACATCGGCCTGGAACTGATACTCGATGAAGCCGAGGGCTATGCCTATCTGCGCCAGCGCGCCACGCCGGAAGGGGAAGTTGCGCTGCCGCGCCTGGTGCCGCGACGCCAGCTCAGTTATCCGGTCAGTTTGATCCTGGTGCTGTTGCGTAAAAAGCTGGCGGAGTTCGACAGCAATGCCGGCGACACGCGTTTGATCGTCAGCCGTGAGCAGATCACCGAACAATTGCGCCTGTTCCTGCCCGATACCGCCAATGAAGCGCGTTTGCTCGACCGCATGGAGACGCATTTGAACAAAGTGGTCGAATTGGGTTTCCTGTATCGTTTGCGTGGCCAGGACCAGCAATTTGAAGTGCGGCGCATATTGAAGGCCTTTGTCGATGCGCAATGGCTCAGCGATTTCGAGCAGCGCCTGAACGATTACGCCAACCATGGCGTGGGTTTGTCGGAGGATGGTCAATGACGGCGCGTGATCCTGAGGACGGTGTAACGCCCCAGCTTGACTTCGCCGACCCGGCGAGCCTGGAGCGCGCCGGCTTTCGCCTCCATCATTTTGAAGTCTTCAATTGGGGCACCTTCCATGCGCGCGTGTGGAAACTGCATCCGGGCGGCGACAATCTGCTGCTGACCGGCGACATCGGTTCGGGCAAGTCGACGCTGGTCGACGCGATCACCACCTTGCTGGTTCCCGCACAAAAGATTGCCTACAACAAGGCCGCTGGCGCCGATGCCCATGAGCGCAGCCTGCGCACCTATGTGCTTGGCCATTACAAATCGGAACGCGGCGACACTGGCAGCACGGCGCGCGCGGTTGCCTTGCGCGACCAGAATACCTATGCCGTGATCCTCGGCGTGTTTTATAACGAGGGCTACGATCAGACCGTGACCCTGGCGCAGGTATTCTGGCTCAAGGATGCGCGCGGCCAGCCCGAGCGTTTTTATGTGGTGGCGGACAGCGCCTTGTCGATCGCGGACCAGTTTGCCGGTTTTGGCACCGATATCAATCAGTTGCGCAAGCGCCTGCGCGCCAGCAAGGGCGTGACCCTGCACGACAGCTTTCCACCGTATGGCGCTGATTTTCGCCGCCGCTTCGGCATCGGCAATGAACAGGCGATGGAGTTGTTTCACCAGACGGTGTCGATGAAGTCGGTCGGCAACCTGACCGACTTCGTGCGTGAGCACATGCTGGAAGCCTTTCCTGTCGAAGAGCGTATCGCCGCCCTGATCGCCCATTTCGATGATTTGCATCGTGCACACGAAGCGGTACTGAAGGCGAAACAACAGATCGAGCAATTGCTGCCGCTGACTGCCGATTGCGCACGCCATGCCAGCTTGCAGCAGCACGATGAGCAATTGCGCGGCTGCCGCGAAGCGCTGCGGCCGTGGTTTGCTGTCTTGAAAAGTGATTTGCTGGAAAGCCGTCTGGCACAACTTGCGCTGGAGCTGGAAAAAACCGCCGCGCGCCTGCAGCGGCTGCAACAGTTGCGCATCGAGCAAGGCCTGCGCCGCGATGCAATCCGGGAAGCGATTTCGGCCAACGGCGGCAATCGCCTGGCGCAGATCGACGCCGAGATCGCGCACCAGCAAACGTTGAAGGATGAGCGCGCGCGTCGTGCGGCGCAATATGATGAATTGGCGCAAGCACTGGGCTTGCCGGGGGCGGCCGATGACGAAGGCTTTCGTGCCAATCTGCGCGCCATCGACAGTGGCCAGGCGCAATGCGTGGCGCAGCGCGACGAATCGAATAGCCGCCTGACCGAGGCTGGGGTGACGTTGCGTGAACTGCGCAGCAGCCATGGGGAATTAACGGGAGAACTCGAATCGTTGCGCCAGCGCCGCTCGAATATTCCGGGCCAGATGCTGAAGCTGCGCGACTTGCTGTGCGCAGCGTTGGATCTCGATGGTGAGGAACTGCCCTTTGTTGGCGAGCTGATCCAGGTACGCGACGATGCCGGCGAGTGGGAGGGCGCGGTCGAACGCCTGCTGCACAATTTCGGCCTGGCACTGCTGGTGCCGGAAGTCCATTATGCGGCGGTGGCGGCGTGGGTCGACCGCAGCCATCTTGGGGCGCGCCTGGTGTATTTTCGGATACGCGCGGTCAGCGTGCCGGAAGCGCGTCCGCTGCATCCCGATTCGCTGGTGCGCAAGCTGTCCGTCAAGCCCGATTCGGCGTTTTATCCATGGATCGCAGGGGAACTGGCGCGGCGTTTCGACTATGCCTGCTGTGACTCGCTGCAGCAATTTCAACGCGAAAAACTGGCCATCACGCGCAATGGCCAGATCAAGGCGGGTGGCGAGCGCCACGAAAAGGATGACCGTCATCAGTTGCAAGACCGTACCCGTTATGTACTGGGCTGGACCAACCAGGCCAAGATCGCGGCGCTGGAAAAGCACGCACGTGACTTGTCGTTGCGCATTACTGCCCACGTTGCGCGCATCAGCGCACTGGGGCTGGAATTCAAAACGCATCAGGATCGCGTGGGCCAGTGGCAGCAATTGGCGGTGTTCCAGCATTTCGGCGAACTGGACTGGAAGCCGCTGCTGCTGGCGATCGAACAATTGCTGCGTGAAAAAGAGGCGCTGGAAGCGGCGTCCGACATGCTGCGCGAGCTGCAGAGCCAACTGGAGGCGCTGACGCAGGCGCAAGCCGGCACGGACGAGGACCTCAGCCGTTACACCATCGAACATGCCAAGCTCAGCGAGCGACAGGATCAGGCGCGGCGCCAGTTGGCCGACTGCGCACAGTTGCTGGACGCCACCCCAGTGCACGCGCGTGAGCGGTATTTTCCCTTGCTGCAGCAGTTGCAGGTGGATGCCCTGGGAGAACACAAGCTGACGGTGGAGTCGTGCGACAACCGTGAAAAAGACATGCGTAGTTTCTTGCAGGCGCGTATCGATACCGACAGCAAGAAAATCGCCGGTTTGCGCGACCGTATCATCAGCGCCATGCGCGATTACGTCACGGCCTGGCCGCTCGATACGCGTGAAGTCGATGTGAGCATCAACGCCGCTGGCGAATTTGACAAGATGCTGGCGGCGCTGCAGGCAGATGATTTGCCACGCTTTGCGCAGCGCTTCAAGGAGCTGCTCAATGAAAACACGATCCGCGAAATTGCCGGCTTCCAGTCGCAGCTCAAGCGCGAGCGGGAAACCATCCGCGAACGCATCGATATCATCAACCGCTCGCTGCACGATATCGATTACAACCCCAACCGCTATATCGCGCTCGAAGCCGAGCCCAATCTGGACGCCGACCTGCGCGATTTCCAGGCCGACTTGCGTGCCTGCACCGAAGGCGCGTTGACCGGATCGAGCGACGAGGAGTACTCGGAAGCCAAATTTTTGCAAGTGAAAACCATCATCGAGCGTTTCCGTGGCCGCAGCGGCAGCGCCGAGGTGGACAAGCGCTGGACCCGCAAGGTGACCGACGTGCGCAACTGGTTTGTCTTTTCGGCGTCCGAGCGCTGGCGTGAAGACGACCGTGAGCATGAACATTACACCGATGCGGGCGGCAAGTCCGGGGGCCAGAAGGAAAAGCTGGCCTATACCGTGCTGGCCGCCAGCCTGGCCTACCAATTTGGTCTCGAATGGGGCGTCGTGCGCTCGCGTTCCTTCCGTTTTGTCGTGATCGACGAAGCGTTCGGCCGTGGCTCGGACGAGTCCGCCCGCTATGGGCTGGAACTGTTCAAGCGCATGAATCTGCAATTGCTGATCGTCACGCCCTTGCAGAAAATCCATATCATCGAACCCTATGTCGCCGGCCTGGGCTTCGTGCACAGCGAAGAGGGCCGGCAATCGATGTTGCGTTGCCTGAGCATCGAGCAGTACCAGGCCGAGCGCCAGGCGCGCAGCGCATGAACTGGACCACGCCAGCGACCATCCAGGCGCATTTGCTGCGCCTGTGGGACAGCGGCCGCTGGCTGGCCGCACATGTCGGCGGTGTGCCACTGTTTCCCATGACCCTGCCGGTGCGCCAGCCCGGTGCCGCGACGATGGGTGAGCAGTTCGATGCGGTGCGGCGCTGGATACGGCAACTGGAGGAAGGCGGCAAAAGTCACAAAGGCTATGGCTATGTGATCGAATGGCGTGAAATCAATCATCGTCAACTGGGGCGCAACCGGGTACCGACGCAAGTGCTGCTGGCCGACGAAACCGATGCCTTGAAACTGATTGGCAAGGCAGCGGACAAGCGGTGTTTCGAGCAGCTCGCAAGCATTACCCTGCAGCTGTTTCCTGCGCTGGCCGGCTGGCTGGAGCGCCGTCCGATGACGGTGCTGGAACAGGCGGGTGCATGGGCACGCATCCTGGCGATCCTGCAATGGTTTGTCGCCCATCCACGGCCGCAGCTGTATTTGCGCGAACTCGATATTGCCGGCGTCGATGGCAAGTTCATTGAAACGCGCAAGGCCCTGCTGGCCGAACTGCTGGACCAGTTGTTGCCGCCCGAAGCGGTCAATGCAGACGCGATTGGCGCGCGTCAATTTGAAGCGCGTTATGGCTTGCTGGCCAAACCGGCGCTGATACGCTTTCGTTTGCTCGACGCCCGCCACCATATCGGCGGCCTGTCCGACCTGAGCGTGCCGGTGGCGCAGTTCGCCGCCTTGCGCACCACGGTCAAACGGGTATTCATTACCGAGAACGAAATCAACGGCCTGGCGTTTCCGGATGTGCCGGACAGCATGGTGATCTTTGGCGGCGGCTATGGCATCGAGCGCCTGGCCGATGTACGCTGGCTCGATGACAGGCAGATTGTCTACTGGGGCGATATCGATACGCACGGCTTTGCCATTCTCGACCGCTTGCGCGGCTTGTTGCCGCAAGCGCGTTCCATGCTGATGGATCTGGCGACCCTGGAAGCGCATCGCCCCTTGTGGGGCAGTGAAGAGGCGCACAAACGTTATACCGGCAACTTGAGCCGATTGACGCCGGACGAGCATGCATTATTTCAAGTGCTGCGTGGCGACATCCTCGGTGAACGCCTGCGCATGGAACAGGAGCGCCTCGGATTTCACTGGGTGCGCGCGGCGATTTTTGCCGTCCAGAACGCTGAGCAATGTGATTGACGTTAAGAGTCTATCCCAGTAGTGAGCGTCTTGTGCTTGCAGCGCATCAGGAGCGCGGACAAGGCGTGGGGGGGGCAAGGTGGTGGTGCCGATGGTGCCACCACCACCCTGGCCTTACTTTGTCCCCAGCTCCTGCATCGGCACCCGGAAAGTCTCGCGCGCGGTGAACACGGCGAAGGCGGAAACGACCGAAGTGCAGCTGACAAAGATCGCCACCGGCACCCAGCCCAGGGCATCGTTCGGGCGCAGGATGGCGGCGCTGATGGTCGGCGCGAAGCCGCCCAGCGCGAAGCCGATCTGGGTGCCGATCGCCATGCCCGACAGGCGCACGCGGGTGCTGAACATTTCACCGTACAGCGCCGGCCACACGCCGTTGGCGGCGCTGTACACCACGCCCGACAGCAGCAGGCCGAACACGAAGATCAGCGCGATATTGGAAGTGCTGATGGCCCACATATATGGCCAGGCCAGCGCTGCCGAACCGAGCGCGCCGAAGATGAACACCGGGCGCCGGCCGATGCGGTCCGACAGCGCCGCGAACAGCGGAATCGCGCCCAGCGCCACCACGTTGGCCAGTACCAGCACCGTCAGCATGGTCGCACGCGGCAGGTGCACGGTATTGACCGCATACGACAGTGTAAACACGCTGAAGATGGTGCTCACCACCGACACCAGCGCGGCAAAGATCACCCGCAGCAGGTTGGCCTTGTGCTGTTGCAGCAGCACCGTCAGCGGCATGCGGTCGTCCTCCTGCTGTGCCGAGTTCTGCTGAAAGGCCGGGGTTTCCGGCAGCGTGCGGCGCACCCAGAAGCCGACCACCACCACGATGGCGCTGAGGAAGAACGGAATGCGCCAGCCCCACGCCAGCAATTGCTCTTCCGGCAGCGCAGAAATCGGCAGGAATACCAGCGTGGCCAGGATCAGGCCGGCCTGGGTGCCGCTCAGCGTAAAGCTGGTGAAGAAGGCGCGGCGGTGCGGCGGCGCGTGTTCGAGCGTCATTGAGTTGGCGCCGGCCTGCTCGCCGGCGGCGGAGATGCCTTGCAACATGCGCAGCACCACCAGCATGATGGGCGAGACGATGCCGGCCTGGTTGTAGGTCGGCAGCAGGCCGACCAGGAAGGTCGATACGCCCATCAGCAGCAGGGTGAACGTGAGCACCTTCTTGCGGCCGTACTTGTCGCCGATGTGGCCGAGCATGACAGCGCCGAACGGGCGGGTGATATAGGCCACGCCAAAGGTGGCGAAGGCGGCGATGGCTGCGGTGGCCGGATCGAAAGCAGGAAAGAAGATCTTGCCGAACACCAGCGCGGCGGCGGTGCCGTAGATGAAAAAGTCGTAGTACTCCACGGCGCTGCCGATCCAGCTGGCCAGGGCCGCCTTGCGCGGGGAACGTTCAGAAACAGGGGCGGCGGTGGCAGCTTGCTGCCTGGCCTGTGCGGTTGCGGTCGACATTGTATTCTCCAGGAATCATAGTGTATAGAGTGAACAGCGAATCAGAACTTGTGCACGATGCCGATCTGCAGACCGGTCAGTTTTTGTCCGTTCACATCGGTGCCGGCCAGGTTGGCCGACGGTCCGGCCGAACCGCTGAAACGGAAGCCGGCGTTGCGCTCGTTGCTCAGCCGGCTGGCGAAGGAGTAGAGCTGGGTGCGCCGCGACAGGTCGTAGTAGCCGCCGACATTCAAGCCGCGTGCGCTGGCGCCGCCGCCCGAGGTGTCGTGCAGCACGCCGTACAGCGCACCGACGCGCAGTTGCGGGCCGAGGCGGTAGTCGGCCGACACCTGCGCCAGGTTGTAATAGCGCGCGGCGTGGGGGTCGGTGCCAGCGAAATAATTGTTCGGGCTGCTGACGTTGCTGAGGATTGCCGCCGTGTTGAGGCCGTTGGCGCTGGCGGTCGTGTTATTGCTGCGGCCCAGCGCCAGGTAGACCTTGCCCTGGCTGTACTGATAATTCAGATAGACATTGTGATAGACGATGCGCTTGTGCACGGTGGCCGTCGCGCCGTCGGGCCTGGCGGCCAGGCCCGCGTAGCCGGCGCGCCACAGCTTGCCTTGCCAGTCTAGCATGGCTTGCACCACCGGACCGTTGTCGGACTTGCTGGTGTTTTCCGGCAGCGCGTAATGCAGCGTCAGTTGGGCGCCCTGCAGGCGCGGCGACTTGTAATACAGGTCGTTGTCGTAGCGCGACGGGATGCCGAAGGTGTTGAACAGCGAGCCGAACGTGGTGCGCTCGGTGTAGTCGATGGCGCCGCCAGCCGTGAAGATTTCCGTGTTCTGGCGGCCGATGCGCCATTCGCCGTAGGGGCCGGCCAGGCCGATCCAGGCCTGGCGGTCGAACAGGCGGCTGCTGTCGGCCATCACGCCGCTGTCGGTGGCAAAGCCCTGTTCCAGTGTGAACCTGAACTGGTAGCCGCCGCCGAGATCTTCACCGCCGCGCACGCCGAGGCGGCTGCGCAGGATGGCGCCGTCGTTCAGGCCGGTAATGCTGGCGCCGCTGCTGCTGCGGATGTAGCCGATGTATTGATCGATATTGCCGTAAAGCGTGGTCTGGCTCTGGGCCAGGGCTGGCGCGGGCATGGCGCCGCCCGCCAGCGCTGCCATCAGGCATAGCTGTCTTTTCATTTCTTGTCTCCGTTGTTGTTGTGATTGTTGTGTGAATATTGTTTTTTTATTTCACCTTGCTGGCGCTGTCCGATGGCGGACCGAGCGCCAGCGCCGCGATCGCCAGCGCATAGCCCTGCACCCCGAAGCCGGCCATCACGCCGTGCACCGCAGGCGAAAGGTACGAGTGATGGCGGAACGGCTCGCGTGCATGGACATTGGTGATATGCAGCTCGATCACCTTCACCTGCGCGCCCTTGATGGCGTCGTGCAGCGCCACCGACGTGTGGGTATACGCGCCGGCGTTGAACACCACGCCGGCCAGTTCGCCGCGCGCCTGCGCGGCGCCGGCCTGGTGCAGCCAGTCGATCAGCACGCCCTCGTGGTTGGACTGGCGGAAGTCCAGCGTGGTGCCGTGCAGGGCGCAGGCGTCGCCGCACAAGCGTTCGACCTCGTCCAGCGTGTGCGCGCCATACACGCCCGGCTCGCGCCGGCCGAGCAGATTGAGGTTGGGTCCGTTCAGGACCAGGATGGTCTGCTTCATGCCATCACCGGCTGGCCGTGGACCGGGCGCCGCACTTCCAGGCTGCGGCGCAGCACCTGGTCGGTGACCCACTTGGCCGAACGGTGCGCCCGCCCGGCGACGATTTCCGGCGCCAGTTGCAGGTAGTCGTCGTTGAAGACTTCAAAGCTGTAGTCGCCGCTGTAGCCGCCGCGGTCGAGCCGGCGCAGCAGGTCGGCCAGCTCCGCCGAATGGGCGCCCTCGCCGGGGAACACGCGCAGGTGGCGCGCCGTCTCCAGACGCTCCTCGGTTGAGCGGATGTCGCGCCACATGAAGTCCGACAGCTGCACCATGGCGATCTTGTGGGCCGGGATATCGGCCAGGTCATCGAGGTTGGCGCGGTTTGCCAGCATGTGGAACGAGTCGATCACCACCCCCAGGTTGGCATGGTTGGCCAGCTCCACCGCCTGCCACGATTGTTCGACCTGGTTGATATGGCGGCCCCAGGACAGCGCCTCGAAGCCTATCCGCACTCCCAGCGGCACCGCCGCCGTGGCCAGCTTGGCCAGCTGGCGCGCCACCAGGTCGATATCGTCACTGGCGTGGCCAGAGGTGGTAGAGCACACCATCAGCAGCGGTGCGCCCACCGCGTGGCACACGCGCAGCAGCTCGCGGGCGATGTCGAATTTGTAGTCGTGCAGCGCGCCGCTCAAGCCCTCGTAGTCGCGCATCACCTGGATGCCGGTCACCCGCACGCCGCTGGCGCGCACGATGCGCACCGCTTCATCGAGCCCGCCGGGATGGCCCGCCAGGTCGCGCGCCCACAGCATGATTTGCGAAAAGCCCAGTGCCTGCGAGGCGCGCAGCTTCGCTTCCAGCGGGCCGGCCAGTGTAATGCTGTCCATGCCGAAGTTGGAGAGATTCATAAGGCCTCCAGTGCGCGAAAGGCGTCGGACGAGACCCCGGTCCAGCCGAAGCGCTCGAGGTACAAGGGCGCCTGTTCGATCAGCATCTCCTTGCCTTTCTGGATGCGGCAGCCGCGTTCCTGCGCCTGGCGCAGCAGGCCGGTCATCTCGATCTTCATGCCGCAGTCGGCCACGACGCAGTCGGGCGAGACGTCCTGCAGGTCGATCGGCACCGCGTCGTCGGCGTGCATGCCGAGCGGGGTGGCATTGACCACCACGTCGTAGCCGGCCGCCTGCGGCGTGCCGAGCACGATGCGCACGGCAGGGAAGGCCTGGCGCAGGCGCGCTTGCAGCGCCGCCGCCGGTTCGGGACGGGTGTCGCAGATGGCCACCTCGGCGTAGCCGCGTTCGGCCAGCGCATAGGCAATCGCGCAGCCGACGCCGCCGGTGCCCACCACCAGCGCCCGCGATGTGGCGGGCCTGGGGGCGTGGCCGGCGCACAGGCGGTCGAAGGCGCGGATAAAACCTTCGCCGTCGATCAGGTCGCCCGTCAGCACGCCGTCGGCGTCGCGGTAGATGGCGTTGCAGGCGCCGGCCAGCGCGGCGCGCGGCGTTGCCACCTGCACCGCCCCCACGCTGGCCGGCTTGTGCGGAATCGAGACGAAGATGCCGCCGACATTCTCGAACGACATCAGCATGCGCACCGCCGCCGCATAGGAGGCTGGCGCCACCTTGAGTGGCACCACCCGCGCATCGAGGCCGTGGCGCTGGAAGTAGGCGTTGAACAGCGCCGGGGCCTTCACCTGTTCGACCGGCCAGCCGATCACGGGGAAGATGCGCGTGGTACCGGAAATGTCGGTCATGGCTGCTCCCCGAGGTGGCTGTGCACCAGTTCGAAACTGACGCCGCCCTTGTACAACTGGGTCAGCGCGCCTTTCTCGCTGGCCTGTACCGGTTCGCGGTCGATGAAGACGATGCCGCGCTGTCCGAGCGCGCGCACGGCGGCCGGCACGTCCGGCGCGCCGAAGGCCACGCGGATCAATTGCTCGCCCCATTGCAGGCCTGCTGCATCTGCCGGCGGCTCCACCAGTTGCAGGTAGAAGCGGTGGCACGGGCTTTCCAGCAGCGTGCCCTTGGGCACCACGCCGAAGTAGCGGCCCTCCGGCAGCGCGCGGAAATCCATCAGTTGCTGGTAAAAGGCGATCCACTCCGGCGCGCGACCGGCGCCGATGGCCTGCACCACGCCGAAAAAGTGCAATCCGGCCAAGGAGGGGGTGGGGGCGCTTGCGGGCGCGTGCGCAAGCGGCTTGAAGTCGACGTCGTAGATCGAGAAGTCGCGGAAGCGGTCGACGAAATACAGGATCGAGTCGCCCGGACCGTGGACGCCCGGGATGTTCAATTCCATCACGCCGGCGCGGGTCGGAATCGGCCAGGCGCCCTGGTCGACTGCGTGGCGGTAGGCGGCGTCGGCGTCGCGCACGCGCAGGGCGATGGCGCTGACGATGGTCGAGCGTGGCTCGGTGCCCGATTGCTGCAGGGCGCGCGGATCGGCGTTGACGATCACGTTCATGCCGCCCTGGCGGTACAGCGTTACTTCACGTGAGCGGTGGCGGGCGGTGGCCACGAAGCCCAGCTGCTCGAGCAGCGCGCCAAAGGCCAGCGGTTCTGCGCTGGCGTATTCGATGAATTCGATGCCGTCGATGCCAAGCGGATTGCTTGGCCCGGGATGGGCTTGCGGTGTGTTCATGGTCTCCTCGCTGTGAACTGATGCAGCGAGTGTAGAAAACGACTGCGATGAAAAACAGACCCCAAAATCGCAAATAGTGCAATAATCGCCCGTAGTGCGCGATTATCGCGCAATCATCGTGGAATGATGCGGGGGGCTGATGAGACGGCAGGCGTTACAGGACGTGGCGGTCGACAAGCGCGACGTCATTGAAGGACTGGTCAAGGGACTGGAAGTGATACGCGCGTTCAGCGACGAATCGATGCGCCTGAGCGCCAGCGAGCTGGCCGACAAGGTGCCGCTCACGCGCAGCGCGGCGCGCCGCTACCTGCTCACGCTGGTCCACGTGGGCATGGCGCAGACCGACGGCCGGCAGTTCTGGCTGACGCCCAAGGTACTGTCGCTGGGCCACTCCTACCTGGACTCGGCGCGGCTGCCGCGCGCCATCGTGCCGTTCCTGCAGCGCCTCACCACGCAATTGCAAGAGTCCAGCAACTACTCGGTACTGGAAGGCGACGACGTGGTGTACGTCAGCCGCGTCAACGCGCCGCGCGTGCTCACCGCCGGTTTCGATCCGGGCACGCGGCTGCCGGCCTACACGTCCACGGCCGGCCGCGTGCTGCTCTCGGGGCTGCCCGAGGACGTCTTGCACGCCTACCTGGAGCGGGTGGAGTTGGTGGCGTACACCCACATGACCGTCACCGACAAGCAGGTGCTGCTGCGCGAATTGATGGCGATCCGCGCAGCCGGGTTTGGCGTCACCGAGAACCAGTACGAGGTGGGCATGCGCGGCATTTCGGTGCCGATCAAGAGCCGGCGCGGCGACCTGGTGGGCGCGTTGTCGGTCTCGATGAGCGTGTCCAACTGCTCGCGCGCGGAGGCGACCGCGCGCTGCGTGCCGGCGTTGCAGGCTAGCGCCAATACCGTCATGCTGTGGATCTGAGCGGCGGCTCCGACTGTTCTGCCAGGCCGGGCCAGTCGCCAATATCAGGCACAGCCAACGCAAGCCGCTGGCCTTGACGAAATGGCCGTGGCTCCCTTCCGAGGGGCGCCAGCAGGAGATGTATTCATCTGCTGGGATAGACGCTAGGCACCAGCCCCGGTTGTTCGATCAGAACACGTACTGCGCGCTGGCGCCCAGCAGCCAGTTGCGTCCCGGCGCCGCCTCGTAATAGCGCTTGTTGCTGTCGCCGACGATGACCGAGCCCACATAGGTCTTGTCGAACAGGTTGTTCAGGCGCGCGAACTGCTTGAAGCGCCAGGTGCCCACGCTTTGTTTCGCATTGACGCGCGCATTGAACACCGTGTAGCCAGGGGCAGGCTTTTCGCGGTTGCTGTCTTCCGCGTAGACCTGCTTGCTGGCCACTGTTTCGAACGCGGCGCCGAAGCGCTCCAGGCTGTCTTTCCACCCCAGTTCCGCAAACAGATTGGCGCTCGGCACGCCCGGCAAACGGCTGCCCCTGGCGACGGCGCCGAACGCTTCGTCATAGACGGCGTGCAAGCTGGTCAGCGCCCATCTGGTCGTGAAGCCGTACGGCAGGCTGGAGTCAAACGACACTTCCACGCCCTGGCGGACGGTCTTGCTGGCGTTTTTATAGCTGGTGCGCCCGCCACTGGACACATCGACCACCAGTTCATCATCCGTATGGACCTGGAACACGGCCGCATTCAGATGGGTACTGCTGGCGATGCGCGCCTTGACGCCCGCTTCCAGGTTGGTGCTGGTGGCCGGCTTGAGCTTGAAATTGAAGCCGCTGCCGGAACCCGAGTAAAACAGTTCATTCAAGGTCGGCGCCTCGAAGCCGCGCGCGGCGCTGGCATAGACGTTCAGGTTCGGGTTGAGCTGGTACAGCAGGCCCAGTACCGGCGTCGTGTGGCTGTATTCGACGCTGCCGCTGTCGTTGCCGTTGCCGAGGTAATGGTCGTCCACCGACACCTTCATCCTGCTGTACCGCACACCCGCGCTCAGCATCCACGGGCCGCTTTGCCATTCCGCCTGGAGGTAGGGGTCGAGGCTGGAGACCACATTCTGTTCGTCGCGGCGCAGCCGTCCCTTCAGGCCGAAGACATCGCCGAGATAGTTTTCATAGCCGGTGCGCGCGTCCTTCGAGCGGCCATAGTCGATGCCGATGGTGGTACTGAGCTTGCCGCCGGCCAGCTGGTTCATGTGCGTCCAGTTGGTATCGACGCCATAAAAATCGCGCTGGAAGTCGACCACGCCGCCCGAATGGCTGGCGGGCGCCTGGAAGCCTTTGGTAAATGCCTGGTACTGGATCACGTCGCGGTTGCCGCCATAGGCCATCACGCGCAGGCGGTCGTCGCCGAAGCGCTGCTCCCAGGTGGCGCCGAGCTGCTGATGATCGATGCTCTTGCGCGTGTCGTAGCGCTCGGCCAGGGTGCGCTTCGGATTTTGCGTGTCGCTCGCATCGAGCTCGCCGGCGCGCGGATCGCGCTGAAAAGTCGCCCAGGTGACGCCCAGCGGATCTTGTGTATTGCCCTGGTGCAGGCTGTTGGCAACGATGGTCAGCTTGCTGTCGGCCGTCGGCTTGACGGTGATCTTGCCGAACGCCTGTTCGCGCCTGGCGGCGCTGTGGTCGCGAAAACCGTCGGTGCGAAAGCGCGAGCCATCGAGCACATAGCCGATGCCGTTCGCCTCGCCCTGGGCGTTCAGGTCTGCCTTATTGGTGCCGTCGCTGCCGCCGGTGACGTTCAGTTCCACCGACGGCGGATTTTTTCCGTCCCTGGAAAACAGCTGGATCACGCCGCCCGAGTGGTTGCCGTAGATGGCGGAAAACGGCCCGCGCAGCACTTCGATACGCTCGGCCGTGTCGAGATTGAAAGTGGCGGCCTGGCCCTGGCCATCGGGCATGCTGGCCGGGATGCCGTCGCTGATCAGGCGTACGCCGCGCACCCCGAAGGCTGAACGGGCGCCGAAGCCGCGCGAGGAAATCTGCAGGTCCTGCGCATAGTTCTGGCGGTTCTGCACCACCAGGCCCGGCACGGCTGCCAGCGCTTCCGAGGCGTTGACGCGGATCTGCCCATCCCCGATGCGCGCGCTGTCGATGACGTCGATGGCGGCCGGCAGAGCGAAGCTGGGGTGGCCGACGCGGGTGGCGCTGACCACCACCACGTCGGCGATGGGCAAGTTTGCCGCTTCGGCTGCGGCTTCTGCCGCCAGCACGGCGGCGGGTGCGCTCAGCGCAAACAGCGCGGCGACGGCGTTCAAACGGTAACGGTACGGCTGCATGAATTCTCCAGTGGGGGGGCGGCTAGTGCGCCGCGTGGTCGATGTCGACGCTGGTCTTGAGGCGCGGCGTGGCCGGCGGGCGGCTGTCGATAAAGCTGCGCACGGCCCAGATTTCTTGCGCCGTCAGCACGTCGCGCCAGGGCGGCATGTAGACGATGCCCGCGCGCACCTTGCCTGCCTTGACCGACATCATAAAGTAGGCATCGACATCCTGCAGGCAGCGCGCCTGCAGTGCGCTGTCCTTCAGTTGCAGGCAAAAGGCGTTCAGGCGGCGCAGGTCGGGCGCTTCGGCCGAGGGCTGCGTTGCCTGCTCGCCATGGCAGCGGGCGCAATTGGCCTGGAACACGGTGGCGCCCAGATTGATGGCGGCCGGGTCGCCGCGCGACGGCATCGTTTCGGCGGCGTGCGCGGCCAACGGCGAGAACAACAGGAGCAAAAACAGACGATGCATGGCGCTCTCCGGTATTACCAGCCGGAAGGGCAGCCGCTGCAGCCCTCCAGGTTGGCGTCAGGGAAAATGGTAAAGCGCAGGATGGCGCGCTCGAGATGGGCGTTTTTCAGGTTGGAACCCCAGAATTTCGCTTCCTGCAGGTCGGCGTCGACCAGGCTGGCGCCCACCAGGCTGGTCAGGTTCAGGCGCGCCGCTTCCAGGCTGGCGCCGCGCAGGTCGGCGCCGTCCATGTCGGCGCGCATCAGCCGGCTCGTTTCCAGATTGATGCCGGCCATGATGGCGTTCCTGAACGAGGCGCCCGGCGCATTGAGCGAATAGGCCATGGCGCCGGTCAGGTCGGCGCCGTCGAGCAGGGCGCCGGCCAGGTTGGCGCTGCGCAGATTGGCGCGCATCAGGCGCGCGCCGCGCAGATCGGCGCCGTGCAGGTCCTTGCCGACCAGGTTGGCGCCGCGCAGGTCGGCGTTGGCGCATTGCGCATACGGCCACAGATGGCAACCGTTGATGATGGTCACTTCGGGCGCGCTGGCGCCCTGGGCGAGCTGGGCGCCGGCATGCGGTGCCAGGCACAAAGCCCAGCACAGCAGCGTGCCGGACGCCGTCAAGCGAACCGGCGCCGTCCTCATTTGCTGGCCACTCTCGATGGTGCTTTCGGCAGCTTGAAGACCCAGTAGCTGCCGCCCTGCGTGACCTGCTTGGTCAGCTCGGCCATGTCGCCGCCCCACAGTGGCACCGCGCCGCCATAGCCGCTGGACAGGCCGATATATTGTTCGCCATCCTGTTCCCACGTAATGGGCACGGAGACCACGCCCGAGCCGGTCTGGTATTTCCACAGTTCCTTGCCGGTCTTGGCGTCAAACGCCTTGACGAAGCCGTCCGACGTGCCAGTGATCAAGAGGCCGCCGGCAGTGGTCAGGGTGCCGCCCCACAGCGGGAATTTCTCCTTGTTTTCCCAGACGATCTTGCCGGTTTTCGGGTCGATGGCGCGCAGTGTGCCGATATGGTCTTCATACAGGCGCTTGATGCGGAAACCCTGGCCCAGGTAGGCCGAACCGGCCTTGTAGTGGATTTGCTCGGTCCAGTAATCCATGCCCCAGTGGTTGGCGGGGATATAGAACAGGCCCGTGTCGGGCGAATACGACATCGGCATCCAGTTGGTGCCGCCCAAAAATGGCGGCGACACGAACACGGCCTTGCCTTTGTCGGCGCCCGCTTCCGGCAGCGGCGGGCGCTTGCCGTTTTCCACCGGCCGGCCGGTTTTGATGTCGATGCTGGTAGCCCAGTTGATGCCGTCGACAAAAGGCCAGGCGTTGATCAGCGAAGTCGGCTTGTTCGGATAGCCGGCGCCCGTGGCCAGCTTGGTGCGGTCGGTAACATAGAAATAGCCGTTGCGGTCGGCGTGGGCGGAGGCCTTGACCACTTTGCCTGTCTTGCTGTCCTTGTAGTCGAACAGCACCACCGAGTTATTGCCCGAAAAATCCCAGGCGTCGTTCGGCGTGTGCTGGTAAAAGCCTTTCAGCTCGCCCGTGCTGGCGTCGACATAGGCCTGGCCCGAGGTGAACAGGCTGTCCCAGTTGCGCGGGTCGTCGCCTTCCTTGGTGCGCTCCCAGGTGTTCCATGGCGCGGGGTTGCCGGCGCCGATGACGATGGTGTTGGTCTCAGGGTCGAACGACGCCGTCTGCCATGGCGCGCCGCCGCCGTGTTCCCACGCTTCGCGCAGCTTGCCGTCCTTGTCGCGCGGCCAGCTGGGGGCTTTGGCGTCGCCGGTCGGCGTGCCCGGCTTGCCGTCGGTGCGGCCCACATGGCCTTCGACCAGCGGGCGCGCCCACACTTCCGCACCGGTTTCCGGATCGCGCGCGAACAGCCAGCCCTGGGCGCCGAATTCATCGCCCGAGTTGCCATGGATCAGCAGCACGCGGCCGCCTTTTTCGCGGATCACGAACGGCGCACCCGTCATCGTGTAGCCGAGCTTCTGGTCGCCGAATTTTTCGTTCCACATCACCTTGCCGGTCTTCTTGTTCAACGCCACCATGCGCGCGTCGAGCGTGCCGAAATAGATTTTGTCGCCGAAGATGGCCGGGCCACGGTTGACCACGTCGCAGCAGGGACGGATATCGTCGGGCAGCCGGTGTTCATAGGCCCACAGCTGCTTGCCGGTCTTGGCGTCCAGTGCGTAAATGCGCGAGTACGAGGCCGTCACATAGATGATGCCGTCATGCACCAGCGCCTGCGCTTCCTGGCCGCGCTGCTTTTCGCCGCCGAAAGAAAAAGTCCAGGCTGGCACGATCTGGTCGACATTTTTCGTGTTGATTTTTTTTGCCAGGCTGTGGCGCTGCGCCTTCAGGCCCAGGCCGTAGCTGAGCACGTTGGCTGTGCCCTTGTCGGCATTGGCGATATCGTCCCAGGTGACTTTGGTGTCGGCCGCCGAGACGGCGCCGGCGATCAGGGCAAGGATGGCGAAAGCGATCGGACGTGGAAATTGTGGCTGCATGCTGGTCTCCCTTACAGATTTTTTATGGTGGTGCGACATGGTCGCTGTGGGTATTTGAGCAACATGCGTGCCAGCGGCTTTCAGCAGGGGCGGTGATGGCGCATGCGCCGTCCTGCCACAGTCAGCGGTGCCGCGCTGTCCTGTTTTGCAACAGGGTGAGGTCGTTGCCCGTGGCAGGACCCTGCTGGCACAGGGGTTGCTGTCAGCAGCGTGAAGGCCGACAGGTGCCTTTTTTTAACCACAACAGGAGACCACCATGCACCAAGCACCACGCCGCCATTTTATTTGCCAACTGCTCGCCGTCGGCGGCATGGGCGCCGCCTCGCTGGCCGGCGCCCAGTCGAGCGCACCGAAGGTCGACGAGGACAGCGACCAGGCCAGCGCGCTCGGCTACCGCCACGACAGCAGCAAGGTCGATACGAAAAAATACCCGCAACACCAGCCGGTGCAGCACTGTGCCAACTGCTCTTTCTTCCAGGGGAAAAAGGACGATGCCTGGGCCGGCTGCGCCATGTTTGGCCGCAAGCAGATCGCGGCGCCGGGCTGGTGCCTGGCCTGGGCCAAGCTTCCTGGCTAGAACGTAAAAAAGGCGCTGCCATGGCAGCGCCTGCTGGTGCTCGATGGACGCCGTTACAAAGGCATCTCGCGCCGCGTTTCCAGATACGCCTTCACGGCCCAGATTGCTTCCTGGCTGAATACCCCTTCGAACGGCGGCATATACACGGCGCCATTGCGCGAGCGGCCGTGGCGCACCGTGTCCAGCACGTACTGATCAATTTCTTGTGCGCAAGCATCCTTTTTCTTGGCGTCGGCCAGGGCGGCACAGTCATTGTCGAGCTTGCGCAGATCGGGCGCCATGCCGCCCGACACCGCTTCGAGCCCGTGGCAGCGCGCGCAATTCTGGGTAAAGGCGGAGTTGCCGATCCGTATCGCTTCCGCATTGTTACGGTACGGGTTTTCCGTGCGCCACTCGGCGCCCAATTGTGGCAGTGTGGATGTGTCGACCGCCTGCGGCGTCATATTGCCGTGCGCCCAGACAGCGGCGGCCAGCATGCCGGCGAGGCCGCCGGCGGCCAGGCGCAAGGCACGCCGGCGCCGGGCGTTGGTAGTGGTGGGAATGCGTGGGGTCATGATAGTCTCCGTTCTGGTTATGCGCTGATTGCGTCCATGACCAGATAGCAATCGGTATGCCATCGCGGCCACCACCAAGGCCGCTTGCAGCGAGGGCTGTGCCATTGCTCAGAAACGGAACAACCGGCGCGCTTGCCTGATCCCATTTGACGCAGCCCCCCGGGCTTTGCGCACCGAACACCGCTGTTTTCATGCTGGCACGGCATTTGCAAAACAAGAGATCAGGATCACCTGACGAATAATCCAAAGGGCCGCTTCGCGGCGGCTTTCATCGAAGCTAAGACCAACGAGAAAGAGGACGACATGAATCTGGCAGACATCAGCAAACTGGGCGTAGCCAATCCCTTCAAACAACGCTACGACAACTATATCGGCGGCAAATTCGTCGCTCCCGTCAAGGGCGAATACTTCGGCAATATCACGCCGATCACGGGCCAGGTGTTTTGCGAAGTAGCCCGTTCCACGGCGGAAGACGTCGAGCTGGCGCTGGACGCGGCCCACGCCGCCAAGGATGCATGGGGCAAGACCTCGCAGACCGAGCGCGCCAATATCCTCAATAAAATCGCCGACCGCATGGAAGCGAACCTGTCGCTGATCGCTACCGCCGAAACCATCGACAACGGCAAGCCGATCCGCGAAACGATGGCCGCCGACATTCCACTGGCGATCGATCACTTCCGCTATTTTGCCGGCTGCATCCGCGCCCAGGAAGGCTCGGTCGCGCAGATCGACGCCGAAACCTATGCCTATCACTTCCACGAGCCGCTCGGTGTGGTGGGTCAGATCATCCCGTGGAATTTCCCCATCCTGATGGCCGTGTGGAAGCTGGCGCCGGCCCTGGCCGCCGGCAATTGCGTGGTGCTCAAACCTGCCGAGCAGACGCCGGCCTCCATCCTGGTGCTCATCGAGATCATAGGCGACCTGCTGCCGCCGGGCGTGCTCAATATCGTCAACGGCTACGGCCTGGAAGCGGGCAAACCGCTGGCCTCGAACAAGCGCATTGCCAAGATCGCCTTCACCGGCGAGACGGGCACCGGCCGCCTGATCATGCAGTACGCGGCGCAGAACCTGATTCCCGTCACCCTGGAGCTGGGCGGCAAATCGCCGAACATCTTCTTTGCCGACGTGATGGACGCCGACGATGCCTTCTTCGACAAATGCCTGGAAGGCTTTGCCATGTTTGCGCTGAACCAGGGCGAGGTGTGCACCTGCCCGTCGCGCGTGCTGATCCAGGAGTCGATCTACGAAGCATTCATCGCCCGTGCCCTGGAACGGGTGGCGAAGATCAAGCAGGGCAATCCGCTCGACGCGTCCACCATGCTGGGCGCCCAGGCCTCGCAGGAGCAGCTTGAAAAAATCCTGTCGTATATCGACATCGGCAAGCAGGAAGGCGCCGAATTGCTGGCCGGCGGCGAGCGCAATACGCAGGGCGGCGACCTGGAAAACGGCTATTACGTGCGCCCTACCGTGTTCAAGGGCGACAACAGCATGCGCATCTTCCAGGAAGAGATCTTCGGGCCGGTGGTGTCGGTGACCACCTTCAAGGACGAAGCCGACGCGCTGCGCATCGCCAACGACACCTTGTATGGCCTCGGCGCGGGCTTGTGGACGCGCGACGGTTCGCGCGCCTTCCGCGTCGGCCGCGCCATCCAGGCCGGCCGCGTGTGGACCAATTGCTACCACCTGTACCCGGCCCACGCCGCGTTCGGCGGCTACAAGCAGTCGGGCATCGGCCGCGAAAACCACAAGATGATGCTGGATCATTACCAGCAGACGAAAAACCTGCTGGTGTCGTACAGCCCGAACGCGCTGGGCTTCTTCTAAGGAGGCATGATGACCATGGAACGCGTGACGGCGACACCAGCCGCACTCGACATGCTGGCCACCTTGCGGGCCAAGCATGGACCGCTGATGTTTTTCCAGTCGGGCGGCTGCTGCGACGGCAGCGCGCCGATGTGCTACGCGGCCGGCGAGTTCAATCTGTCCGACACCGACGTCTACCTCGGCAACCTGGACGGCACGCCGTTCTACATGGGCATCGAGCAGTTCGCGTACTGGGAGCATACGCAGCTGATCATCGACGTGGTCAATGGCAATGGCGGCATGTTCTCGCTCGATAACGGCACCGGCCGCCGTTTCCTGACCCGCTCGCACCTGTTCACCGACGAGGAACTGGCGCAGCTGCGGCATCCTTCGAAGGCAGCGAGCACCTAGTTTGTTGCCACCCGGTCTGGAACCAGCGGGCGTCATCTCCCCGCTCGCCCGGACACGGTTTTAGCTGACGGCTGCGGCCGTCGGCTTTTTTTACGCCTGCCTGACGACATGACTGGAGACCATGATGAATACAGCGGCGTGCTGCCGGCGCGCGATAACGCTTGTCCTGTGCCTGGCGACCGGCGTGCTGGCGCTGCTGATCGGCGCCGCCTGCGCCCATGCGGGCGTGATGACGCATGCCGAACTGGTTCGGCGTTTCCCTGCGCCCTTGCTGGTGGGCGAGCGCGATGCGGAACTGCCGATCTGGCCCTTGTTCCGCCAGAATGCCAGTGGCGGCGAACTGGCCGGCTATGTATTTGAATCAGGCGATCTGGCGCCGATTCCAGGTTTCTCGGGCGTGCCCGTCAACCTGCTGGTGGCAATCGATCCAAGTGGGCGTTTTATCGGCGTCGAGGTGCTGTCGCAGCACGAGCCGGTGTTCCAGTATGGGCTCGGTGAAGCGCCGCTGTTTGAGTTCGTCAAGCAGTATCAGGGCGTATCGCTCAAACAGAATATCGGTATCGAGACCAATAGCCGGCGTGTTCGCCAGCCTGATGCGGCGCGCGTGGCGATCGACGGTATTTCCAAGGCGACGGTATCGGTGCGCATCATTAATGAAAGCGTGCTGGCAGCCGCCTTGCTGGTGTCGCGCCGCAAGCTGGGGTTTGGTGCTGGCAGGGGCGCGGGCGGTATTGCCCGCGTGCGACCGGACCTCCCCGATGCCATGACTTTCCAGCGCCTGCTGGACGATGGCCTGGTGCGGCATCTGCGCATGAGCAACGCCCAGATGGAAAAGCTGTACGCGGGCAGCGACGGCGCGCGGCTTGATGAAGAAGGGCTGCGCCAGCCGGACGGTATCTTTATCGACCTGTATATCGCTTGTGTCTCCGTGCCTGGCGTGGCGCGCAGCCTGCTCTCCGAAGCGAGCCTGGCGAAATTGAAACCGTGGCTGGAGCAGGGCGACCAGGCGATCCTTGTCATGTCGTCGGGACGTCACCTGGTACCAGGCGAGGATTTTACGCGCGGCGGCATCCCGCAGCGGCTGCTGCTGCGCCAGCATCAGTTGGCCATCGATATGCGCGACCTCGATCTGGAGCTGAAACTGGT
This sequence comes from Janthinobacterium sp. PC23-8, assembly GCF_002250505.1. Classification (GTDB taxonomy): domain Bacteria; phylum Pseudomonadota; class Gammaproteobacteria; order Burkholderiales; family Burkholderiaceae_D; genus Janthinobacterium. The sequence goes on along the minus strand of NZ_NJGY01000004.1, from coordinate 642,460 downwards.
GGCCGGCACTCCCATTCCAGCGGACGCCAGCCTGACGGTATTTCGCATTCCCGCAGAGGCAGGCCTCGATCCCGGCGCCGCGTTTGACTTCACCGTGCCCGTCACGCGCAACAAGGGCCAGTTCTACCCGGAGCGCATTACGCGCGAGTTGCCGATCACTTACCGCGTACCGTCGCGTTTCCTGATTGCCGCGCCGGCAGATACAGCCTGGCATGAAGCCTGGCAGGCGCGGCGCCTTGACTTGCTGATACTGGCGTTGGGCCTCTCGGTGCTGGTGCTGGCCTTGTCGCGGCCGCGCAAACTGAGTGCCCATGCACGCCGCTTCCAGTCGTTTCGCGGCGCCTATCTGCTGTTTACGGTCGGCTTTATCGGCTACTACGCCCAGGCGCAGCTATCGATTGTCAATCTCACTGGCGTGATCCAGGCGCTAGTGGCCGGGCGCAGCCTGGCGTTTTTGCTGCACGACCCGATGACGGTGGCGCTGTGGGCATTCGTGCTGCTCTCGCTGCTGCTGTGGGGACGTGGCACCTTCTGCGGCTGGCTATGCCCGTTCGGCGCGCTGCAGGAGTTCGCCGGCAAGCTGGCGCGCCAGTGCAGAGTGCCGCAGGTGCGACTGAGCGGTGTCATGGATGCGCGTCTCAAACGCGTCAAATACGCGGCGCTGGCGCTGATACTGGCCAGCGCGTTTACCGGCTTTGCCGTCGATACGGTGGTGGAACTGGAGCCGTTCAAGACGGCCATTACGCTCAACTTCGTGCGCGCCTGGCCGTATGCGGCGTACGCGCTGGTGCTGCTGGCAATCAGCGCGTTTGTACATAAATTCTTTTGCCGCTATCTGTGTCCGCTGGGCGCCTCGCTGGCGCTGCTGGGCAGGTTTCGTCTGCTGGACTGGATACCGCGCCGCAGCGAATGCGGCACGCCTTGCCAGACCTGCCGCCACCGCTGCGACTACCAGGCCATCGCGCCCGATGGCAAGGTGGCGTACGCGGAATGCTTTCAATGCATGGATTGCGTGGTGATCCATGAAAGCGAACAGCGCTGCGCGCCGCGCCTGTTTGAGCTCAAGCGCGCCCGCATCCCTATTATTCCCGATACAGGAGTTGCCCCATGAAGCGCCGCAGTTTTCTGAGTGCCTCGCTGGGCGCCATCGCCGCCGGCGCCTGCGCCTGGCCACGTCATGCACCGGTGCATACCGGTGTCGCACTCGCCTTTGGCACCACCATCCAGATCGCGCTCATGCATGCCGACGAACCGGTGGCGCGCATGGCGATCCGCGACGCGCTGGCGGCGGCGCAGCGGGTCGACCGCCTGATGAGCATTTACCAGCCGGGCAGCCAAGTCTATCAGTTGAACCGCGATGGCGTGCTGCGTCAACCTGATGCGCAGTTGCTGGCCGTGCTGGCGCAGGCGCGAGCCTTGTCGCAACTGACGCACGGCGCTTTCGATATCACCGTCCAGCCCTTGTGGCGCGCCTGGAGCGAGGCGGTCGCGCGCGGCGCCTTGCCGGTGCCGGCGCAGCGGCGCCAGGCCAAAGCGCGGGTGGACTGGCGCCAGGTCGAATTCGACGCGCGGCAGGTAACCCTGGCGCCCGGCATGGCGATCACCTTGAACGGCCTGGCGCAAGGGTACGCGGCCGACATGGCGCTGGCGGCCGTGCAGGCCCATGGCGTGCGCCATGCGCTGCTCGATACGGGCGAATTCGTGGCCTGCGGACGCAAGCGCGCGCATCAGCCATGGACCTTGGGCGTGCGTGACCCGCGCGAGCCCCAAGCCCTGGCGGCGACCCTGTTCATCAACGGCTGCGCAGTGGCGACCTCGGGCGACTATGCAACGAGCTTTACGCCCGACCATCTGCATCACCATATCTTTGATCCCGCCGTCGGCGACTCGCCGCAGGAACTGGCCAGCGTCACCGTGATGGCGCCGACCGGCATGCTGGCCGATGGCCTGTCGACCGCCTTTATGGTGCTGGGCCGTGAAAGGGCTGCGCTGCTGGCGGCCAGCCTGCCCGGCGTGGACCTGCTGGCCATCGACAAGCAGGGCCGCGAGTGGCGCTCGGCCGGTTTTCCGCCGCAAGCTTCGTGACGCTATTTACTTCAATCCCGGGATTTTTCGATAGATCGTATTGCGCGACACGCCCAGCGCGCGTGCCGTGGCCGAGACATTGCCGCCGTTGGCCGCCAGCGATTTCGCGATCACCGACTGCTCCATTTCGTCAAGGCTGGCGCCCTGGGCCAGCAAGCGCTCGGTACTTGCTGCGGCGTCCACTGTGGTATCTGGATCCGGGCTTTGCTCGATATCGTCGAGGAAGTCGTCGGGCATATGGCGCAGGCAGATTTCCATCTCGTCGCCGGCCATCACGATGGCGGTGCGCAGCAGATTGGTGAGCTGGCGGAAGTTGCCGGGCCAGCGGTGCTGGCGGAACAGCGCCAGGATCTCGGGCGAGACGTAGTAGCGGCCGTGCTCGGCTTGCGTCGACAGGATTTTCTTGACCACCGTTTCCAGGTCGGTGCGCTCGCGCAGCGGCGGCAGCTTGACCACCAGGCCATTGAGCCGGTAGTACAAGTCTTCGCGGAACAGCCCGCGCGCCATGCGCTCGCGCAGATTATGGTTGGTGGCGCAGATCAGTTCCACATTCACGGGGATCGACTTGTCGCTGCCCAAGGGCGTGACCATGCGTTCCTGCAGCACGCGCAGCAGCCGTGCCTGCAGGCTGAACGGCATGTCGCCGATCTCGTCGAGGAACAGGGTGCCGCCATTGGCCTGCAAAATCTTGCCGACCGCGCCTTTCTTGCGCGCGCCGGTAAAGGCCCCGTCTTCATAGCCGAACAGTTCGGACTCGATCAGCGTTTCCGGGATCGAGGCGCAGTTGACGGCAACGAAAGGACTCATGGCGCGCGGTGAATCGTTATGGATGGCCTGGGCCAGCAGCTCCTTGCCGGTGCCGGTTTCGCCCATGATCATGATGGGAATATCGCGTCCCAGCACGCGCGTGACCTTGTCGATCACCAGTTCCAGCTGCGGGTCGCCGGTGCGCAGATAGCGCAGGCCGGACAGGCGGCGCGCTTGCGCGGCGGCCTGGTTGGCGCCTGCCGCCGCAGTGGCCGGATTGGCCGGTGCCGTGCGTTCGCCGGACAATGATTGCTGGAACACATTGTTGGCCAGCCGCAGCTGGGCGCGGCCATACACGCGCACGCCGTTATGCATGCACAGGGTCAGCAGGCCGGGCGCGGCCGTACGGTAGTGTTCGAACAGGGCCGACACGGGCAGGCCGAACAGGGAACTGAAAGTGTGCGACTGCAGCGCTGAAAACGGCAGGCCCAGCTGGAACAAACCGTTGCGGTTGGCGGCCAGGAAGCGCCCGCCAGGGCTGAACGAAGCGATGCCTTCCATCAGGGTGCCGATGAATTCGGGTCGCGTATGAAAGTGGAGGGTGATCGCATCCTCAAAGGTGGCCGAAAACAACTGGTTTTCGATCATCAGCGCCGACATGCGCACCAGCGCCATGGTGTGCTTGTGGAAGCTGCGCTGGTCGCCCGAAACGTCCAGTACGCCGATCACCTTGCCCAGGTGGTCGGTAATCGGTGCGGCCGAGCAGGTCAGGAAATGGTTGGCCGCCAGATAGTGCTGGTCCGCGTGCACAAGCGTGGGCGAATTTTCGGCAATCGCCGTGCCGATCGCGTTGGTGCCCTTGCTCGCTTCGGACCAGGCTACGCCCGGCTGCAGCGCGACCCGGCTGGCTTTCTCCAGGAAATCGTCATCGCCGAGCGAATGGACGATCACGCCGGTGGCGTCCGTCAGAATCACCATATTGTGGGTGTTGACGATCTGCTGGTACAGCGTTTCCATCGCCGGCACGGCGTGCGCGTGCAGCAGCCGGTTCTGTTCGATCAGCACGGACAGGTCGCTGCGTGCCAGCGGGCTGAAGTCGGCCACCGATTCGGGCCGCAAGCCGTAGTCGACGGAACGCCGGCGCGAGGTTTCGATAATCAAAGGCATATTCTCCGGCCAGGAGGGGGCGGGGGCGGAGCTGTTCAGATCTGTCACAGTTGGACGGTGCATGATGGTCCCTAGTCTCGGTTGGCCGTCGCTCTTGGGCGCGGCTCTGTCTGTACCTGCACAGGTGTTCCATAATGTAGCACCTGCAGCGGAAGTGAGCAAAAGCGGGCTTGTCTGCTGTTGCTTTAACGGTAATAAGCAAGCTAAGTGCCAGCCAAAAAAAACAAGCCGAAAAATAGCCCTTGCAGGCCTTCCAGGCCAGGGCTATAATTCGCCCCCTCGCTGAACGATGCATGCAAATGCTGAGTAAG
>NZ_NJGY01000004.1:635998-637721 GCF_002250505.1 Janthinobacterium sp. PC23-8 | reverse complement strand
AAACAGAGATTAAACTGAAGAGTTTGATCCTGGCTCAGATTGAACGCTGGCGGCATGCCTTACACATGCAAGTCGAACGGCAGCACGGAGCTTGCTCTGGTGGCGAGTGGCGAACGGGTGAGTAATATATCGGAACGTACCCTGGAGTGGGGGATAACGTAGCGAAAGTTACGCTAATACCGCATACGATCTAAGGATGAAAGTGGGGGATTCGCAAGAACCTCATGCTCGTGGAGCGGCCGATATCTGATTAGCTAGTTGGTAGGGTAAAAGCCTACCAAGGCATCGATCAGTAGCTGGTCTGAGAGGACGACCAGCCACACTGGAACTGAGACACGGTCCAGACTCCTACGGGAGGCAGCAGTGGGGAATTTTGGACAATGGGCGCAAGCCTGATCCAGCAATGCCGCGTGAGTGAAGAAGGCCTTCGGGTTGTAAAGCTCTTTTGTCAGGGAAGAAACGGTGAGGGCTAATATCCTTTGCTAATGACGGTACCTGAAGAATAAGCACCGGCTAACTACGTGCCAGCAGCCGCGGTAATACGTAGGGTGCAAGCGTTAATCGGAATTACTGGGCGTAAAGCGTGCGCAGGCGGTTTTGTAAGTCTGATGTGAAATCCCCGGGCTCAACCTGGGAATTGCATTGGAGACTGCAAGGCTAGAATCTGGCAGAGGGGGGTAGAATTCCACGTGTAGCAGTGAAATGCGTAGATATGTGGAGGAACACCGATGGCGAAGGCAGCCCCCTGGGTCAAGATTGACGCTCATGCACGAAAGCGTGGGGAGCAAACAGGATTAGATACCCTGGTAGTCCACGCCCTAAACGATGTCTACTAGTTGTCGGGTCTTAATTGACTTGGTAACGCAGCTAACGCGTGAAGTAGACCGCCTGGGGAGTACGGTCGCAAGATTAAAACTCAAAGGAATTGACGGGGACCCGCACAAGCGGTGGATGATGTGGATTAATTCGATGCAACGCGAAAAACCTTACCTACCCTTGACATGGCTGGAATCCTTGAGAGATCAGGGAGTGCTCGAAAGAGAACCAGTACACAGGTGCTGCATGGCTGTCGTCAGCTCGTGTCGTGAGATGTTGGGTTAAGTCCCGCAACGAGCGCAACCCTTGTCATTAGTTGCTACGAAAGGGCACTCTAATGAGACTGCCGGTGACAAACCGGAGGAAGGTGGGGATGACGTCAAGTCCTCATGGCCCTTATGGGTAGGGCTTCACACGTCATACAATGGTACATACAGAGCGCCGCCAACCCGCGAGGGGGAGCTAATCGCAGAAAGTGTATCGTAGTCCGGATTGTAGTCTGCAACTCGACTGCATGAAGTTGGAATCGCTAGTAATCGCGGATCAGCATGTCGCGGTGAATACGTTCCCGGGTCTTGTACACACCGCCCGTCACACCATGGGAGCGGGTTTTACCAGAAGTAGGTAGCTTAACCGCAAGGAGGGCGCTTACCACGGTAGGATTCGTGACTGGGGTGAAGTCGTAACAAGGTAGCCGTATCGGAAGGTGCGGCTGGATCACCTCCTTTCTAGAGTTTGCACGAATCAGCAATGATTCACTCATTAAATGTCCACACTTATCGACTGTTAGCTGAAGAAGAAACAGTAGTCGTATGTAGCACCGCGTTGGGGCTGTAGCTCAGCTGGTTAGAGCACCGTGTTGATAACGCGGGGGTCGTTGGTTCGAGTCCAACCAGCCCTACCAGTT
>NZ_NJGY01000004.1:634325-635589 GCF_002250505.1 Janthinobacterium sp. PC23-8 | reverse complement strand
GATGGGTAATGATTGTATGTATCAACAAACAAGCAACAACGTTGTACTTTCTTATCCCTGTAGCGCTCTTTGTTCACTTAGGTAGACAGAGGCTAACGTTATAGGGACAAGCGAATAAGTGCACATGGTGGATGCCTTGGCGATTACAGGCGATGAAGGACGTAGTAGCTTGCGATAAGCTGCGGGGAGTGAGCAAACACACTTTGATCCGCAGATTTCCGAATGGGGCAACCCACCCTTTTAGGGTATTGCAACCTGAATACATAGGGTTGCAAGGCGAACGCGGCGAACTGAAACATCTAAGTAGCTGCAGGAAAAGAAATCAACCGAGATTCCCAAAGTAGCGGCGAGCGAAATGGGAAGAGCCTGTACGTGATAGTCGGACCGATAACAGAATCCTCTGGAAATAGGAGCCATAGCGGGTGATAGCCCCGTATGTGAAATTGGACCGGTGATACTAAGCGTACGACAAGTAGGGCGGGACACGTGACATCCTGTCTGAATATGGGGGGACCATCCTCCAAGGCTAAATACTCGTAATCGACCGATAGTGAACCAGTACCGTGAGGGAAAGGCGAAAAGAACCCCGGAAGGGGAGTGAAATAGATCCTGAAACCGTGTGCATACAAACAGTAGGAGCGGACTTGTTCCGTGACTGCGTACCTTTTGTATAATGGGTCAGCGACTTACATTCAGTGGCAAGGTTAACCGTATAGGGAAGCCGTAGAGAAATCGAGTCCGAATAGGGCGATCAGTCGCTGGGTGTAGACCCGAAACCAAGTGATCTACTCATGGCCAGGATGAAGGTGCGGTAACACGCCCTGGAGGTCCGAACCCACTAATGTTGAAAAATTAGGGGATGAGCTGTGGGTAGGGGTGAAAGGCTAAACAAACTTGGAAATAGCTGGTTCTCTCCGAAAACTATTTAGGTAGTGCCTCAAGTATCACCATCGGGGGTAGAGCACTGTTATGGCTAGGGGGTCATTGCGACTTACCAAACCATTGCAAACTCCGAATACCGATGAGTGCGAGCTTGGGAGACAGACGTCGGGTGCTAACGTCCGGCGTCAAGAGGGAAACAACCCAGACCGCCAGCTAAGGTCCCAAAGATTGGCTAAGTGGAAAACGAAGTGGGAAGGCTAAAACAGTCAGGATGTTGGCTTAGAAGCAGCCATCATTTAAAGAAAGCGTAATAGCTCACTGATCGAGTCGTCCTGCGCGGAAGATGTAACGGGGCTAAGCCAGTCACCGAAGCTGCGGATAT
>NZ_NJGY01000004.1:632392-633763 GCF_002250505.1 Janthinobacterium sp. PC23-8 | reverse complement strand
GTGCATGAAGCAATCGGAAGTGGTTCCAAGAAAAGCCTCTAAGCTTCAGTCATACGAGACCGTACCGCAAACCGACACAGGTGGGCGAGATGAGTATTCTAAGGCGCTTGAGAGAACTCGGGAGAAGGAACTCGGCAAATTGGTACCGTAACTTCGGGAAAAGGTACGCCCCGGTAGCTTGACTGGTTTACTCCAGAAGGGTGAAAGGGTTGCAATAAACTGGTGGCTGCGACTGTTTAATAAAAACACAGCACTCTGCAAACACGAAAGTGGACGTATAGGGTGTGACGCCTGCCCGGTGCTGGAAGATTAAATGATGGGGTGCAAGCTCTTGATTGAAGTCCCAGTAAACGGCGGCCGTAACTATAACGGTCCTAAGGTAGCGAAATTCCTTGTCGGGTAAGTTCCGACCTGCACGAATGGCGTAACGATGGCCACACTGTCTCCTCCCGAGACTCAGCGAAGTTGAAATGTTTGTGATGATGCAATCTACCCGCGGCTAGACGGAAAGACCCCATGAACCTTTACTGTAGCTTTGCATTGGACTTTGAACCAATCTGTGTAGGATAGGTGGGAGGCTTTGAAGCGGGGACGCCAGTTCTCGTGGAGCCAACCTTGAAATACCACCCTGGTTTGTTTGAGGTTCTAACCTTGGTCCGTTATCCGGATCGGGGACAGTGCATGGTAGGCAGTTTGACTGGGGCGGTCTCCTCCTAAAGTGTAACGGAGGAGTTCGAAGGTACGCTAGATACGGTCGGACATCGTGTTGATAGTGCAATGGCATAAGCGTGCTTAACTGCGAGACTGACAAGTCGAGCAGGTACGAAAGTAGGACATAGTGATCCGGTGGTTCTGTATGGAAGGGCCATCGCTCAACGGATAAAAGGTACTCTGGGGATAACAGGCTGATTCCTCCCAAGAGTTCATATCGACGGGGGAGTTTGGCACCTCGATGTCGGCTCATCACATCCTGGGGCTGTAGCCGGTCCCAAGGGTATGGCTGTTCGCCATTTAAAGTGGTACGTGAGCTGGGTTTAAAACGTCGTGAGACAGTTTGGTCCCTATCTGCCGTGGGCGTTGGAAATTTGAAGGGGGCTGCTCCTAGTACGAGAGGACCGGAGTGGACGAACCTCTGGTGTACCGGTTGTCACGCCAGTGGCATTGCCGGGTAGCTAAGTTCGGAAGAGATAACCGCTGAAAGCATCTAAGCGGGAAACTTGCCTTGAGATGAGATTTCCCAGAGCCTTGAGCTCTTTGAAGGGTCGTTCGAGACCAGGACGTTGATAGGCTGGGTGTGGAAGTGCAGTAATGCATTAAGCTAACCAGTACTAATTGCCCGTACGGCTTGTCCCTATAACCTTAGCAGGTGCC
>NZ_NJGY01000004.1:175671-632196 GCF_002250505.1 Janthinobacterium sp. PC23-8 | reverse complement strand
GGGTGTGGAAGTGCAGTAATGCATTAAGCTAACCAGTACTAATTGCCCGTACGGCTTGTCCCTATAACCTTAGCAGGTGCAGAGGATAAGACAGTACAACGTTGCATGTGTGTTGATACCATTCATTACCCCAATCTTTGCTGCTTCCAGATTCAGGCTTTGTCGCTCCACAGAGGACAAACGCCAGTACAAGTTATGCCTGATGACCATAGCAAGTTGGTCCCACCCCTTCCCATCCCGAACAGGACCGTGAAACAACTTTGCGCCGATGATAGTGCTGCAACCAGTGTGAAAGTAGGTTATCGTCAGGCTTGTTATTCGCAGTAGAAAAACACCCCGCCAGCAATGGTCGGGGTTTTTTTTCGTCTGCAGGTTTGGTGCAGCTGTTCACCCCAACTTCGGAAGGCTGGGGTGGGTTAAATATCAGCTACCGCGATAAGTCGAATACGACCACGGCGATACTACCAGCGGTACATGGTAATTTTCATCGGTATGCGCAATGCCGAATGACAGCGTGACCAGGTCGATAAAGCGCGGCGATGGCAATTGCACGCCCTGGGCGGCAAAGTAGTCGCCGGCGTTGAAGACCAGTTCATACTGGCCCGCTTTCATGGTATCGCCTTCGAGCAAAGGCGTGCTGCAGCGGCCGTCGTGGTTGGTGACATCCATCTTCAGCAGGACCTTGCCTTCGGGCGCCACCGAAAACAGGGCGACCTTGACGCCGGCGCCGGGGCGGCCGTGGGCGATGTCGAGTACGTGCGTGCTGAGTTTTCCCATTTCTTATCCTATACGTTAACAGTGAATGTGCTTATCGCACAAATGATATACCTGTCGCCGCGCCTGGCTATATGATTGGGCATATATTTCACATTGTTCCCAAGGCGAGCCGCATGAGCACTTATGATAACTATCCGCGAGACCTGATCGGCTATGGCCGCACGCCGCCCCATCCGCAGTGGCCGGGCCAGGCTCGCATCGCTGTGCAGTTCGTGCTCAACTATGAAGAGGGCGCAGAAAACAGCGTGCTGCATGGCGATGCAGCATCGGAAACGTTTTTATCGGAAATGATCGGTGCGGCCGCCTTTCCCACGCGCCACCTGAGCATGGAATCGATCTATGAATACGGCTCGCGCGCGGGACTGTGGCGCTTGCTGCGCCTGTTCGAGGAGCGTCGCTTGCCGCTGACGGTGTTTGGCGTCTCGATGGCCTTGAAGCGCAATCCCGAAGCCGTGGCTGCCTTCCAGCAACTGGGCCATGAGATCGCCTGTCATGGCTTGCGCTGGATTTCTTACCAGAACATGGACGAGGCGACCGAGCGTGAACATATGCGCGAAGCCGTGCAGATCATCCATGAACTGACGGGCTGCGCGCCGCAAGGCTGGTACACCGGGCGCGATTCGCCCAATACGCGCAAACTGGTGGTAGAACACGGCGGCTTTCGCTATGACGCCGACTATTATGGCGACGACCTGCCATTCTGGGAAAAAGTCGCTTATACGGATGGCTATGGTGCGCCCGCCGTGCAGCCGCAGTTGATCGTGCCGTACACGCTGGACACCAACGACATGCGCTTTGCCGCCATGCAGGGGTTTAACTCCGGCACGCAGTTTTTTGATTACCTGAAAGATGCGTTCGACGTGCTGTATGCGGAGGGCGACCCGAATGGGTTGAACCAGCCGAAGATGTTGTCGGTCGGTCTGCATTGCCGCCTGGTGGGGCGGCCTGGCCGCGCGGCGGCGCTGGCGCGCTTTCTTGACTATGTGCAAGGACATGACAAGGTATGGATCACGCGCCGCATCGATATTGCCGAGCACTGGCATGCAACACATCCATTCATCGCCTGACTTTATTCATTAAGATAGATAAGTGAAATCAGTATTTGCATATAGTTGTCCGGTGTGCCGGTGTTAATCTGTACCACTAGGACCAGACCGAGGCCAGCATGTCAGAACCGATTCGTTTTTATTACCGTGGCGCCATACAGGAAGTGCATGATGCCGCGCCCACGCAGACGGTGTTGCAGCATCTGCGCGAGGATTTGCATTGCACCGGCACCAAGGAAGGTTGCGCCGAAGGCGATTGTGGCGCCTGCACGGTCGTGCTCGCCAGCCTGGTTGATGGCCAGGTGGAGATGAAGACGGTCAACGCCTGCATACAGCTGATGCCCACGCTCGACGGCAAGGCCCTGTTTTCCGTGGAAGACCTGCAACAGCCGGACGGCACCCTGCATCCGGTACAGCAGGCGATGGTGGAATGCCACGGCTCGCAATGCGGCTTTTGCACGCCGGGCTTCGTGATGTCGCTGTGGGGCATGTATCTCGATAAAAATGGCGAAACGCCCACGCGCTGCGAGATCGACGATGGCCTGTCGGGCAATCTGTGCCGCTGCACCGGCTACCGCCCGATTATCGATGCGGCCAGACGCATGAGCGAATTGCCGAAAGTGGACTTTGACCGCAATGCCCTGGCACTGCAGCTGCAAGGGTTGCGGCGCGACAGCCTGCATACTTATGCCGTGCGCGGCCAGCAATTCCATGCGCCACGCACCCTGGATGAATTGGCGCAATTGCGTGCGGAAAAACCTCAGGCCACCCTGCTGGCCGGTTCCACCGATGTAGGTTTGTGGGTAACCAAGCAGATGCGCGACCTGGGCGAGATCATTTACCTGGGCAATGTGGCGGCATTGAAAACCATTGCTGTGCAGGACGATATGCTGGAAATCGGCGCCGGCGCCAGTCTCAACGACGCCTATGCGGCCCTGTGCGAGCATTACCCGGAGGAATTGTCCGAACTGTGGCAGCGCTTTGCCTCCTTGCCGATCCGCAATACCGGCACCCTGGGCGGCAATGTCGCCAATGGCTCGCCGATCGGCGACTCGATGCCGTGGCTGATCGCGCTCGGTGCGCAGATCGTGCTGCGCGGCGCAGCCGGCCAGCGCACCATGGCGCTGGAAGATTTTTACCTCGGGTACCAAAAGAAGGATTTGCGGCCCGATGAATTTGTCGAGGCGCTGAGGGTAGCGCTGCCGCGCGAGCAGGTAAAATTTCGCACCTATAAACTGGCCAAGCGTTTTGACCAGGATATCTCGGCCGTGTGCGCCGCATTTGCTTTCGAGCTCGACGGCGAGCGCATCGTCAACGCGCGCATTGCCTTTGGCGGCATGGCGGCCACGCCGCGGCGCGCCACGCAAACGGAAACGTTCTTGCGCAATCAAACGTGGACGGAAGAAAACCTGGTGATCGCCATGGGCCTGCTGGCAGACGACTACGCGCCGTTGTCCGACATGCGCGCCTCGAACACCTATCGCATGACGACGGCGCAAAACCTGTTGCGCCGCTTCTGGCTGGAAACGCGCAGCAGCGCACCGCTGCCGCGCAGTGCATTGAACGCCTACGCTTGCCGCGCTTGAAAGGACCAGCATGAACCATCCTGTCACGCCTGAACTGCAAGCGGCCGCCTGGGCCGCCGTCGGCAAACCGAGCCCGCATGAATCGGCGCAATTGCATGTGCTGGGGCAAGCGACCTATACCGACGATATTGCCGAACTGCAGGGTACCTTGCACGCGGCGCTGGGCCTGTCGCAAAAGCCGCATGCGCGCATTACCGCCATGGATTTGTCCAAAGTGCGCGCCAGCGTGGGCGTCACCGCCGTGTTCACTGCCAAGGACATTCCCGGCACCAACGATTGCGGCCCCATTATCCATGACGACCCCATCCTGGCCGAGGCTCTGGTGCAGTATGTGGGCCAGCCCCTCTTTATCGTCGTGGCCGACACCCACGACCATGCGCGCCGCGCCGCGCGGCTGGCGCAAGTGACGTATGAAGAGTTGCCGGCGATTATGACGCCGCAGGCGGCGAAGGCGGCGCAATCGTATGTGCTGCCGCCGATGCGGCTGACGCGCGGCGACTGCCAGGCGGCGTTCGAGCGGGCGCCGCATATGGTCAAGGGGCAGCTCTATGTTGGTGGGCAGGAACAGTTTTACCTGGAAGGCCAGATTTCCTACGCCATACCGAAAGAAGCGCAGGGCATGCTGGTGCTGTGCTCGACCCAGCACCCGAGCGAGATGCAGCATGTGGTGGCGCATGCGTTGGGCGTGCCTTCGCATAACATCGCGGTCGAATGCCGGCGCATGGGCGGCGGCTTCGGCGGCAAGGAGTCGCAGTCGGCGCTGTGGGCGGCGGCGGCATCGATTGCAGCGGCGAAATTGAAACGCCCGGTCAAGCTGCGTGCCGACCGCGACGACGACATGCTGGTCACGGGCAAGCGCCATTGCTTCTATTATGAATATGAAGTCGGCTATGACGAGACCGGCAAGATACTCGCCGCCAAAGTCGACATGACCTCGCGCGCCGGCTATTCGGCGGACCTGTCGGGACCGGTTGCCACGCGCGCCGTCTGCCATTTCGATAACACTTATTATTTGTCCGACGTCGATATCCGCGCCGCCTGTGGCAAGACCAATACGCAGTCGAACACGGCGTTTCGTGGTTTTGGCGGGCCGCAAGGCGCGATTGCCATCGAGTATGTGATCGACGAAATCGCGCGCCATCTGCGGCGCGACGCGCTCGATATCCGCCTGCTCAACTTCTATGGGCGCGACGGCAGCGAAGGACGCAACGTCACGCCCTATGGCCAGGTGATTGTCGATAATGTGATCCATGAACTGGTGGCCGAACTCGAGCAGAGCAGCGACTATCGCGCGCGCCGCATCGCCATCGATGCGTACAACGAGTCGAGTCCGGTGCTGAAAAAGGGGCTGGCCTTGACGCCATTGAAGTTTGGCATCGCCTTCAATGTCAGCCACCTGAACCAGGCCGGTGCGCTGGTGCACGTGTATGTCGACGGTTCCGTGCTGGTCAATCATGGCGGCACGGAAATGGGGCAGGGCATCAATACCAAGGTGATGCAGGTGGTCGCGCATGAACTGGGCCTGGACCTGGAACGGGTGCGCGCTACCGCCACCGATACCAGCAAGGTCGCCAACACGTCCGCCACGGCGGCCTCCACCGGCGCCGACCTGAACGGCAAGGCGGCGCAGGATGCGGCGCGCCAGATCCGCGAACGCATGCGCGATTACGCCGTCAAACTGTATGGCGGCGCGGCGGCCGATGTGCGTTTCTTCGACAACCATATCCACGTCAACGGCCATGTGCTGCCGTTTCCTGAGCTGGTGCAAAAAGCCTACCTGGCCCGCGTGCAGCTGTGGTCGGACGGCTTTTATGCCACGCCCGGCCTGCACTGGGACGCGAAGACCATGACCGGCCACCCGTTTTCCTACTACGCCTATGGCGCGGCGGTGGCCGAAGTGGTGGTCGACACATTGAGCGGCGAATGGAAGCTGCTGCGCGCCGACGCCCTGTACGATGCGGGCCAGTCGCTCAATCCCGCCATCGATATCGGCCAGGTGGAAGGCGCGTTTATCCAGGGCATGGGCTGGCTGACGACGGAAGAGCTGTGGTGGAATGAAGCGGGCAAACTGATGACGCATGCGCCGTCGACCTACAAGATTCCCGGCATTTCCGATTGCCCCGAAGATTTTCGTGTCCGGCTGTTCCAGAACCGCAATGTGGAAGACAGCATCCACCGCTCGAAAGCCGTGGGCGAGCCGCCGCTGCTGCTGCCGTTTTCCGTCTTCTTTGCGATCCGCGACGCCATTTCCAGCGTCGGCGGCCATGCCGTGCAACCGCCCTTGAACGCACCGGCCACCAGCGAGGAAATCCTCAAGGCCGTGATGGCGGTGCAAGCGGCGTCCACCGTGGCTACGCAGGAGTAAGGCATGCATGACTGGCTGACAGCACTGGCCAACGACACGGTCCCTTCGGTACTGGTGACGGTGGCCCTGGTCGAAGGCTCGGGGCCGCGCGAAGCGGGCGCCAGGATGCGCGTCACCAATGAAAGTCAGCTGGACACCATCGGCGGCGGCCACCTGGAATTACGCGCGGTGGAAATTGCCAGGACCATGCTGGCGACCGGTGCCACGCGGGCGAAACTGGAACGCTTTGCGCTTGGTCCCAGCCTGGGCCAGTGCTGCGGCGGCGTGGTGTACCTGGCGTTCGAGCCGGTCGGCGACGGCATCCATGCCCAGCTGCACACCTTGCGCGCAAGACGCCAGCACGACAGCTGGCGTGTCAGTGCGCTCGATGGCGAACCGGCTTCGATGTTGTTCGATACTGATGGGAAATGGCTGGCTGGCAAGCCGGGCCAGGCGCCCGCCACCTTTTCGCGTGAGCGCGGCACCCATGTGGCGCAAGATGAACATGGCCGGCGCTGGCTGGTCGACCCTTGCCTGGCGCCGCGCGCCCACCTGACCTTGTTCGGCGCCGGCCATGTAGGCGCGGCCATTGTGCGCGCATTGGCGCACTTGCCCTGCAATGTCACCTGGGTCGATGAACGCGAGGACATGTTCCCGGCGCAATTACCGGATAATGTGCGCATCGCCGCCACCGATACGCCGGAGCAATTTGTGGCCCTGGCGCCGGCCGGCGGCAGTTTCCTCGTCATGACGCACAGTCACGCGCTGGACCAGCGTTTGACGGAAGCGATCATGGCGCGGGACGCCGCCGGCTGGTTCGGGCTGATCGGCTCGCATACGAAACGCAAGCAGTTCGAACACCGCCTGCAGGCCAAGGGCGTATCCGATGAACGCATCGCCGCCATGGTCTGCCCGATCGGCATGCCCGGCATCGCCAACAAGGCGCCGGCCGTGATTGCCGCCTCGGTGGCCTGTCAATTATTAATGGTGTGGGAGCAGGCTGCTGCAGCGGCCTGGGCCACGCCGCTGCGGCTGGTCAATGCCAGTACGCCATCGCGCCGCGTACCGCGCG
The DNA here is from genome assembly GCF_002250505.1 of Janthinobacterium sp. PC23-8. Lineage (GTDB taxonomy): Bacteria > Pseudomonadota > Gammaproteobacteria > Burkholderiales > Burkholderiaceae_D > Janthinobacterium. The sequence goes on along the minus strand of NZ_NJGY01000004.1, from coordinate 625,371 downwards.
CCGCGTTTTACCCGTCATAGAAAGTCGTCATGTCCATCGTTCCAGTTTCCTTGCAAGCCTACCGTGCCAGCTTGCTGCACTTCCACGCCGATCCCGCGTTCAGCGAGGAGGCCCACACTTTCCATCTTGATGGCTTGCTGATCGTCGCCGACGGCAAGGTGGTGGCGGCCGGCGAACACGACCGCTTGTTGCCTACCTTGCCGGCCGGTACCGAGGTGATCGACTACCGCGGCAAGCTGATCGTGCCGGGCTTTATCGATACCCACTTGCACTTCCCGCAGACGGAGATGATCGCCTCGCCGGCGCCAGGCCTGCTGCCGTGGCTGGAAACCTATACCTTTCCCACCGAGCGCGCGTTTGAAGACCCGGTCCATGCGCGCAATGTGGCCGAATTTTTCCTTGATGAGTTGCTGCGCTGCGGCACCACCACCGCCATGGTGTATGGCAGCGTGCATCCGCAATCGGTCGACGCCTTCTTTGGCGCCAGCGAAGCGCGCGGCCTGCGCATGGTGGCCGGCAAGGTGATGATGGACCGCAACTGCCCCGAGTTCCTGCGCGATACGGCCGAGTCCGGCGCGCGCGACAGCGAGGCGCTGATCCTGCGCTGGCACAAGCGCGGCCGTTCGCTGTATGCGATCACGCCGCGTTTTGTGCCCACCTCCAGCAATGAGCAGGTGCACCTGGCGGGCGAATTGGCGCGCGCCTATCCTGACACCTTTTTGCAGACCCATGTGTCGGAAAACGAAGACGAGTGCCGCTGGGTGCGCGAACTGCATCCGCAGGCGCGCAGCTACCTGGACGTGTACGACCACTACGGCATGTTGCGCCCACGCGCCATGTTTGGCCACTGCATCTGGCTCGACGAGCGCGACCGCGCGCGCATGGCCGAAACCGACTCGGCGGCGGCCATCTGCCCGACCTCGAACCTGTTCCTCGGTAGTGGGCTGTTCGATTTTGAAAAGGCCGATGCGGCGCGCGTGCCGCTGTCGCTGGCCACTGACGTGGGCGGCGGCACCTCGTTCTCAATGTTGCAAACCATGAACGAAGCCTATAAAGTAGCACGCTTGAAAGGCAGTTACCTGCCCGCCTTGCGCATGTTTTACCTGGCCACCCTGGGTGCCGCGCGCGCCATGCAGCTCGAGGGTGTCATCGGCAATTTCGCGCCCGGCACGGAAGCGGACTTTATCGTGCTCGACAAGAAAGCCACGCCGCTGCTCGAGCGCCGCACGGCCGCCTGCCAGAGCCTGGAGGAGCTGCTGTTTGCCCTGGCGCTGCTCGGCGACGACCGCGCCGTGGCCGCGACCTATTCGGGCGGGGCCTGCGTGCATGTGCGGGGGCAGGGCTGAGCCGGACTTGCTTTACATTTTCAACCCTACCACCCTGATCGGGACTCCTGATGCAAAAGCAATTTACTCGCCTGGCCTTGAGCGTGGCATTGGCACTGTCCGCGTCGGCGGCCACCCACGCCGCCAGTCCGGCTGCCAACGAAGCGGCCACCGCCCGCCATTTTGCCGCGCTGGTGTCCGGTAGCCAGCCCAAAACAGCCGAGCTGAGCCTGTTCTTTTCCATGATGCCCAAGGGCGGCGACCTGCATCACCATTACTCGGGCGCCATCTACGCCGAGCAATTCCTGGAGTGGGTCGACAAGGAAAAATACTGCGTCAACAAAACAACGTACCGCATCGAAAGCCGCAAAGAGGTGGTCGCGTTTGAACGCGCCAAGCCGGCCGGCCAGCGCACCTGCCTGTCCTCGACCGAAGTGTTTGCCGATGCGGGCCTGTATGCGGAACTGCTGCAGCGCTGGTCGACCAAGGATTTCTACAACCATAGCGGCCAGCAAACGCCACCCGACCGCACCTTCTTCGACACTTTCGGCTATTTTGGCCCGGTCGCATCGAGCAATACTGGTGAAGGCCTGAAAACGCTCAAGCTGCGCGCGATAGCCGAAAACCTGAGCTATATCGAAACCATTTTCGAGTTGTCGCCTTTTGTGTCGAACCCGCAATTCGACCAGCAAGTGCTGACCCCCGGCATGCAGCCCGAGGCCCTGCAGACCGTGCTGGCGAACTGGACGCAGCAGCTGGAGCAAGATAGCGCCTTCCAGAAAAGCATCGCTGCCTATAACGACAACGTGAACACCAGCAGCGCCGGCATCGACGACGCCAACTTCACCATGCGCTACCAGGCCTATGTGCTGCGCTTTTTGTCGCCGTCGCAAGTGTACTCGTCGATGTTGGCCGGCTTCAAGGCGGCCAGCCTGAACCCGCTGGTGGTCGGCGTCAATATCGTCGGCCAGGAAAGCGTGAATGTGTCCATGCGCGACTACAGCCTGCATATGGAAATGTTCAGGTTTCTCAAGGCCAAGTATCCGAACGTCAAAATTGCCCTGCATGCGGGCGAGCTGGCGCTGGGCATGGTGCCGCCCGAAGGTATGGCTTTCCATATCGCCGAAGCGGTCGACGTGGCTGGCGCCAACCGCATCGGCCACGGCATGGATATCGCGTATGAAACCCATGCGCTGGCCACCATGCAAAAGATGCGCGCGCGCGGCATCGCGGTGGAAGTGAACCTGACCAGCAATGACTATATTCTTGGCGTCAAAGGCCAGGCCCACCCCGTCACCCTGTACCGCAAGTACGGCGTGCCGTTCGTGATCTCGACCGACGATGCCGGTGTGTCTCGAAATACCCTGTCGAACGAGTACGTGCTGTTTGCCAGCCAGTACAAGACCGATTACGCGCAAATCAAGCAGCTGTCGTACAACAGCCTGCGCTATTCCTTCCTGGCTGAGGCGGATAAACAACGGTTGTTGAAATCGCTGGCTGCGCGTTTTGCCACATTCGAAGCGCAAATTGCCGCCTCGGACGCAGCGGGCAAGACCATCAAGCCGTAACTTGCCTTTACATTAAAACTGACGCTCTCAGGGCGGCCGGGTTCTCCGGTCGCCCGACGCTTCCCTTCCCCGCTTTTCCCGCTGTTTTTCTGCTAATTTTGTGGCTGTCAAGCGACACAATCTTGGACAGATATCGCTCTTTTTCTGTTTTCTTATATGAATCAATTTCAAGCACAATTTGCTCACTTATAATCTCGCGCCATCAGCTTATGCCGCCATGTCACACAATTTTTTCCCTGCAACTTTCCTGTAATTTATACTTTAAATATATAAATGTATAAGAAAAAACGTATTTGTCATCCATTTTTCGATGATGCATAGTGAGATGAGGCTGAACGTAAAAAGTCACAATTTGCTTTGAGGTTGCGGCAAATAGAACGGTTTTTCGCAGTAGATCAGATGACATGCGCAGTGAAAACAACAGATTTGTTGTTCTGCTTCCAAATTCACGACGTGTCTTGGCCGTGTCACAGTCCTGAAATATTTAACAATTACACTTGCCGGCTAAACTGTATCGCCGGTCATGCAGCAACACCGTGTCACAGGAGCTAGCGCCTTGTGTCATGGACCAAATGGCATTGCTGCGGGAGTGTTTTGACTGAATCGAAATGGCTGTGATGGTGGAAACACAAGGTAGACAGGTCCCGTCAAAACCTGTCCAGCCTGGCCGGCGTAACAGTTGCAATATAGTAAAGAGGAAATAGCGTGGTGGTGTTGCCGAGCGGCAGGCCTATCCGGTATTTCAAAATAATAGTCTTTTTTGGGGTTACAAGATGATCAATCACAAACGACTTCGGCTGACGCAAATCGCGCTAAGCCTGTCTATCGCTCTGGCGGCCGCACCATCGTTCGCACAGAATACGACTTCCTCCATCGGCGGACGCATTTCCTCCAGCAACGGCCAGCCTGCGGCCGGCGCTACCGTCACCATCGTGCACACCGAATCGGGTTCCGTCAGCAATGTGACGACCGATGCGGAAGGGCGCTACGTCGCTCGCGGCCTGCGCGCCGGCGGTCCTTACACCATCACCGTCACCAAGGACGGCCAGATTGAAAAGCGCGAAGGCGTGTACGTGCAACTGGCGGAAACGGCCAGTGTGGACGCCACCCTGGGCGCGCAGATGCAGACCGTGAACGTGACCGGCACAGGCGCGCGCGCGCAAATTTTTAATCGCAGCAATATGGGTGCCGGCACCAATATCGGCGCGAATGAACTGGCGATGCAGGCATCGATCCAGCGCAATCTGCAAGATTACGCCCGCGCCGACCCGCGTGTTTCGCAGACCGACAAAGAGCGCGGCGAATTGTCCGTAGCTGGTCAGAACTCGCGCTACAACTCGATGACCATCGATGGCGTGGCGGTGAATGACACCTTCGGCCTGGAATCGAATGGCAGCCCGACTGCCAAGCAGCCTATCTCGATCGACGCGATCCAGTCGGTCCAGGTGAACGTCGCCAATTACGACGTTACGCAAAAAGGCTATACCGGCGCCAATATCAATGCCGTGACCAAGTCCGGCACCAATGAATTCAAGGGCAGCGTCTATTACGTTTTCCGTAATGACAAGATGGCAGGCGATCGTTATAACAACGCGAAAGACACCTATTACTCGCCAGAAAAATTCCGCGAAACCACCAAGGGCGCTTCCGTTGGCGGCCCGCTGATCCAGGATAAACTGTTCTTCTTTGCCAACAAAGAAAAGCTGGAAAGCACGCGTACCGCACCGAGCTTTGGCCCGCTGGGCAGTTCCATGACCAACGTCGGTGTCACCCAGTCGGCGATCGACCAGGCGCGCGCCATTGCCCAGAGTCAGTATGGCTTGAACATCGGCACGACCGAGGTGCCGGCCGGTACCAAGATGACGGTGGACGATACTTTGCTGAAACTGGACTGGAATATCAATGACAACCATCGCGCGATGGTCCGTTATTCGAAAACCGATCAGTCCGAGCCGATGTTTACCGGCGTAACGTCAAGTGGCATCGCCTTGAACAGCGCCTGGCGTCAACAAAACAAGACAATCGAAACGACGGTCGGTCAATGGTTTGCCGACTGGACGCCAACGTTCTCGACCGAGTTCAAAGTATCGTCGCGCGACTATGAAAGTTTGCCGAAAAACAATTCCACGCTGCCGACCATGGCGCTGCAGTTTTCCGGCGCATTGCCAGCCGGCTCGCCTGCGGGCGTGTCGACCAGCAACCGTTACCTGAACTTTGGTACTGACCAGTCCTACCAGCATAACGAACTGCGCACCAAGACCAAGGATGTCTATCTGGGCGCTAACTGGGCTCTGGGTGACCATGAAGTGAAATTCGGTAGCGATTTCAGCAAGAACGACATTTACAATGCGTATCTGCAGAACATCAATGGCAACTATAACTTTGCCTGTATTAACAACGTAGCGTATTCGTTTGTGCCGAAAAATCCCGATGGCACGACCACGTTCAATTGCAGTACTGCAAGTTCTGCGATTCATCAGCAAGCTGTGCTGGAAAACTTCCGCATAGGTCGCCCCAATGGCTATCAGGTACAGGTACCGGTGCCTGGCGGTTCCCTGCAAAACGCCATCTCCGACTTCAGCATGAAGAACTATGGTTTCTTCGCGCAAGATGTCTGGACCATCAACAAGCAGCTGACCATTCAATACGGCGTGCGCGTCGATAAGGCGGGCATCAGCGATCGTCCGTTGCGCAATGTGCCAGCAGCCGCCCCGACCGTCGCAGGTGTCGTCAACCTTGCTGACACTCGTCGTGGCGGTACCGCGCAGACCGGTGGTTTTGGTCTGGACAATACGCAGACCATCGATGGACAGACTTTGGTACAGCCACGTGTCGGCTTCAATTACAAGTTCGAGAGCGCCCGCCCAACGCAATTGCGTGGTGGTTTCGGCCTGTTCCAGGGCGCGGCCGCTTCGGTCTGGCTGTCCAACCCATTCTCCAATCCTGGCGTTGCCACGGCAGTGATCGGTTGCGGTACTGGCTTCGCCGTAGCGTGCCCAAGCGTTGGCGGTACCTTCAATCCTGATCCAAACAACCAGCCGACCAATATTGGCGCAACGCCTGCCAACAACGTCGACTTCCTGTCGCCTGAGCTGCGTCAACCGTCGATCTGGAAAGGCAACCTGGCGTTCGAGCATGAGTTGCCATGGATGGGTCTGGTATTCGGCGCTGAATACCTGCGTACACAGAACAAAGACGCGATTTACTACGAGAATTTGAATCTGGGCACAGCAACCCGTACCGGTACCGATGGCCGTGCGCTGTATTACACCGCCAATGCCTATAACACCGCTTGCTGGACTTCCAATGGCGGTCTGAGCACAACTGCCGCTGCAAGCTGCGCTAACGCCAGCAACCGCGCGTTGAAGAACATCAACTACAATAATGTGTTGCTTGCAAAGAAAACTGACAAAGGTGCAGGTAATCTGGTCACGCTGTCGTTGACCCAGCCGATGAGCAAGGGTTTTGGCTGGTCGGTTGCTTATACCTATACCGATGCAACCGAAGTTGCGCCACTGACGTCGTCCGTGTCGAATTCGAACTTCAATGCCCGCGCCATTCTCAACCCGAATGAAAACATTGCAGCCAATTCAAGCTATCTGGTTAAAGACCGTTTCAATGCTGTCTTCAACTGGCAGCAGCGCTTTTTCGACAACTACAAGACCACCTTTGGTCTGTTCTATGAAGGCCGCAAGGGCAAGCCATACAGCTGGACTTACAACAATGACTTGAACGGCGACGGCGTCAACGGCAATGACCTGATGTACATTCCATCGCGTCCAGGTTCCGGTGAAGTGGTCTTCCGTGGCGATACCGCCACCAGCCATGCCAATGAAGACCGTTTCTGGGCATTTGTGAACGGCAATGGTGACCTGCGCAATACCGCTGGCGGCGTGACCAAGCGTAATGGCAGCTTCTCGCCATGGACCAACAGCTTTGACATGCGCATCAGTCAAGAAGTGCCAGGCTTCTTCAAGGGCAACAAAGGCGTGTTCACCATGGACTTCTTTAACGTGGGCAACATGATCAACCGCAAGTGGGGGCGTATCAATGAAATGGCTTTCCGCTCCGCCGGTGGCCAGACGCGCAACTTCGTTGACTTTGCCGGCCTCGATGCAAACGGTCGCTATATCTACCAGGTGCGTGACAAGGTAGAGGACTACACCGTGCGTCAACAAAAAGGCGAGTCCCAATGGGCGCTGCAAGCAACGGTCAAGTACGAATTCTGATCGTGACTGCCTTGTAAGTTAGCAAGCTCGAAACGGCTGGTGGCGACACCAGCCGTTTTTTATCGACCAGATGTTTTTCCCTTTTTTCCTTTTTATTTTTTCAAGACTGTCGATTCCATGGTGATTTTTCCACGCACTCCATTGGCCCGCGCGGCCCTGATCCTGGCACTTGCCACGCTGGCTGGCTGCGCCACGCCGCCGCGCGGCCCGGTCGAACTCAACCTGGTCGCCCTGAATGATTTCCATGGCAATCTCGACAGCAGCAAATTCACTTACACCAGCGTCAACGATCCCGCCCGCAAGGTCACCGTGCAGGCCGGCGGCATCGATGTGCTGTCCGGCGCCCTCAAGGCCTGGCGCCGTGAAGATGCACAACTGATTTTTGTCGGCAATGGCGACCTGGTGGGCGCCAGCCCCGCCATGTCGTCCCTGTGGGCCGATGAGCCCAGCATCGTTGCCATGAATATGCTGGGCATGACGGCCAGCTCGGTCGGCAACCACGAATTTGACCAGGGCAAGGCGGAATTGCTGCGCCAGCAGCGCGGCGGCTGCGACTCCGCACGCGCCGACAAGGCCTGCCAATACAGCCCGCAGTTTCCCGGCGCCAGCTATAGCTACCTGGCCGCCAATGTGATCGACACGCAAACAGGCAAGTCGTTGTTGCCCGCGTACAAGATTGAACACGCGCATGGCGTGAAAGTGGGCCTGATCGGCGCCGTGCTGAAAGACACGCCGTCCGTGGTGACGGCGGCCGGCATTGCCGGCCTGCAGTTTGGTGACGAAGCCGACGCCATCAACGCCACCTTGCCGGCGCTGCGGGCGCAAGGGGTCAACGTGTTCGTGGTGCTGCTGCACCAGGGCGGCGAGACGGAAGAATTCATCGACCAGCCCGACTGCGGCAAGCTGCATGGCCCCGTGATCGATGTCGTCAGGCGCCTCGATCCGGCCATTCAACTGGTGATCAGTGGCCATTCGCACCAGGGCTATCTGTGCCGCGTCGATGGCCGGCTGGTCACGCAGGCGCAGATGGGCGGCCATATGCTCACGCGCATCAAGCTCAAGGTCGATACCGATAAAAATGCGGTGCTCGACGCCAGCGCGCAGAACGTCGTGATGTTGCCCGGCATGTTCGAACCGGACCAGCAAGTGGCCGCCTACCTGGCCGCAGTCAAACAGCGCAGCCTGGCTGAACTGTCGCGCCCGGTAGCAAAGATTGCCGTGCCGCTGGTCGGCCGCAGCACCAAGGGCAGCGGCGCCTCGGCGCTGGGCGACCTGGTGGCCGACAGTACCCTGTCCGGCGCGCGCGCCTTTGGTGCCCAGATCGGGCTGATGAACAATGGCGGCATCCGCAAGGACCTGGAAGCGGGTCCCGACCTGATGACCAATGTGGGCCAGAACCAGGCGGTGGTGCCGTTCGGCAATACCCTGATCGTCGTCAGCCTGTCGGGCGCGCAGATCCACAGCTTGCTGGAACAGCAATGGCCCGATGCCACAGCCGACGAGGGCAATCTGCTGCAGGTCTCCGAAGGTTTTAGCTACCGCTGGGACAGCACCCGCCCGCAAGGCCAGCGCGTGCTGCCGGGCAGCATTATGCTCGATGGCGTGGCGCTCCAGGATGAGCAGCAATACCGGGTCGCCGTCAACAGTTTCCTGGCCGGCGGCGGCGACCGTTTTACCGTGCTGGCCAACGGTACGCGCCGCCTGGAGACGGGCGTGCGCGATATCGACGCCTTCAGCAATTACCTGATTGCCCGCGCGCGCGCCGGCAAGCCGGCCGGCAGCGCCACTGCGGCGGGCCGCATCGTGCGCGTCAACTAATCACTACAAGGAAAACCCATGCGTCGTTTATTCGTTTCCGTTCTGCTGAGCAGCCTGTTCGCGGGCAGCGCCCACGCCGATTTCACGATTCCCGGCTTTGAGCTGGTGCACACCTCGCCGGTGGAAACCACGCTGGCCAATCCGGACCTGCGCGAACCCGTTGCGGTATGGCGCGAACTGTTCGACTCGGCAAAAAACGAGATCGTCCTGGCCCAGTTCTACGCCGTCACTAAACCAGGCACGGCCTTTGAAAAAGTGCTGGCCAGCCTGACGGCCGCCGGCCAGCGCGGCGTGAAGATCCGCTTCCTGCTCGATTTGAAAGGCGTGGGCCTGTCGGAGCCGGCCACCATCGAGCAACTGAAGGCGATTCCCAACCTGGAACTGCGCATTATCGATTTTAATAAAATCACCGGCAACGGCATCGTGCATGCCAAATACCTGGCCGTCGACGGCAAGGTCGCGTATATCGGCAGCCAGAATTTCGACTGGCGCTCGTTCGAGCATATCCATGAAACGGGCTTGAAAATCACCGAATTGGCCATCGTTTCCCAGGTGCAGGCGATTTTCGAACAGGACTGGCAGGCGCAGGCCCTGACGGCCAAAGGCGGGCGCGCCACCGTGCTCAACAGCAAAACGGTGCCGGCCAACTATGCGCAGAACGCCTTCTTGCTGGCCAGCCCGAACGCGTATAACCCGCTTGGCGTCGGCGACTCGGAAAGCGGCTTGCCGGCCTTGCTGGCCGACGCCAAAAGCGAAGTGCGCATCCAGTTGCTCGACTACGCCCCGCTGTCGTATGGTCCGAATCGCACGCGGCCGTATTACGCCGTGATCGACAACGCCGTGCGCGCGGCCGCCCAGCGTGGCGTGAAAATCAAATTGATGGTATCGGCCTGGAACACGGAAGCGCCGGCGATCGCCTACCTGAAAAGCCTGGCGCTGGTGCCCAACGTCGAGATCCGCATCGTGACGATTCCCGCTGCCTCGACCGGTTTTATTCCGTTTGCACGCGTGATCCACAGCAAGACCATGACCATCGACGGCAAGCTGGCCTGGGTCGGCACCAGCAACTGGGCCGGCGGCTATTTTGACCTGTCGCGCAACCTGGAAGTGGTGCTGCGCAGCGAGGCGATGGCGCAGCGCCTGGCGGCCTTGCATGAGCAAACCTGGAGTTCCGGCTACGCCCAGCCGCTCGATATCAACAAGCAGTATCCGAAACCAGCCAAGGGGACGCCACAGTGATGAAGAAACTGAGCTGTGCGCTGGCGCTGGCTGGCACCTTTATGACCGGCAATGCGCTGGCCTGGGGCACTGACGGCCACCGCGCCGTGGGAGCGATTGCCGACCAGTTGCTCAAGGGTAGCGCGGCCCAGGCGCATGTTGCCGCCTTGCTGCTGCCCGGCGAGACGCTTGAATCGATTGCCAACTGGCCCGACTGCGTGAAGGGGACGTATTGCGGCCCGCAAACGCCCGAAATGCTGGCCTATGTGGCGCAAAACCCCAGGCACAGCGAATACCACTACACCGATATTGCCTTCCAGAACGCGCACTATCGCGATGGCGCCGTGGGCAGCGCCGACAACGATATCGTGCAGACCTTGAAACAGGCGATCCTGGTGTTGCAGGGAAAAAGCGATGCGACCAGCAATCCGCACCAGTTCACGCCGCGCCAGGCGCTGATCCTGCTCACGCATATGGTTGGCGATATCCACCAGCCTTTGCATGTGGGCGCCGCGTATCTGGCCAAAGACGGCCATTTTGTGGTGCCGGAAACCCAGGCACAGATCGATGGCATGGCGATTTTCGATGCACGCGGCGGCAACAATTTGCTCCTGGATGACGCGCGGATCACGGCGCTGTCAGAGGCTGTGATCCCCGCGGCGTTGCCTGTGCAAGAGGCGGCGCCGAAACCTGCCGCCTATCCGCAGTCGCCAACCCGGCCGCTGCACTCTTACTGGGACAGCACCGTGGTCGACTATGCGATGCGGCGCCTGTCGACGCGCACGCCGCGCCAGTTTGCGCAGACCGTGATCGCCGGCCAGCCTGAGGTGCCCGGCAACAGCGGCGAGCCGTCCACCTGGCCGTATCAGTGGGCCGATGTCTCGCTGGCCGCGTCAAAAATCGCGTATGCCGGTGTGGTGGCCGGGCCGGCCACGCAGCAGACCAGCCGCAAGGGTGAGCCATATTATGTGTGGTCCCTGAGCGTGCCTGATGACTACCCCGTGCCCAGCTCGGCGCTGGCGAAAACGCAGCTGATCAATGGCGGCTATCACCTGGCGGCGGTGCTGCAAGCGATCTGGCCTTGATGTTCAAGCGAGCGTGATGGCGATGCCCATCTCGCGATAGGGCGCCACCAGCGCCTCGTCCGTGTCGCGCAGCACCACGATATCGCTGATTTCGCTTAATGGCGCGATCTGGAACGGCGACGAAGTGTGGAGCTTTTCCGGCGAGGCCAGCACCACTGTGCGCGCGGCCGCCTCGCTCAAGGCGCGCTTGACGCCGGCTTCCTCGTAGTCGCCGGTGGTAATGCCGGCCTGCGGATGCAGGCTCGATACCCCCATGAAATACAGGTCGGCGCGGATGCGGGCTATCGCTGCCACGGTGGCGGCGCCGACGTTGACGATGGAATGCCTGAATAGTCGTCCTCCCAGCATCACCACCTCGATGCCAGGATGGCTGACCAGTTCCACCGCAATCGACGGGCTGTGCGTCACCATCGTGGCGCGCAGCTCGCGCGGCAGCTGGCGCACCAGTTGCAAACACGTGGTGCCGCCATCGACAAAGACCACTTGCCCCGGCTGTATCATGGCGCCGGCCGCGCGGCCGATGGCCGGCTTGGCGTCCGGTGACAGTTGCTCGCGGCTGGCGTAAGGCGCCAGCGCTGGCGAGGCGGGCAGCGTCGGTATGGCGCCGCCATGCACGCGCTGCAATAATCCCTCCTTGGCCAGTTCGCGCAGGTCGCGCCGTAGCGTGTCTTCCGACAATCCCAGCATCTCGCTGACGGTTTTGGCCACGATCTGGCCGTCGCGTTGCAGCAGGTCCAGCAGATACTGTTTGCGTTGATGAGTCAGCATTTTTCTTGAGTTTTCTCGAAATTCCTTATCGTTGCACGAGTTTGCATGATAAAGTCGGCCTACGCAAGACCCACAAGGAGACCTTATGCATGAACGCGTTCGTATCCAGAATGTGACGACCCTGTCGCACAGCTGGTATCTGTTACAGAAAACCACCTTCGATTATCTGCGCCGCGACGGCCAGTGGCAGACGCAGACGCGCGAAACCTATGACCGTGGCGATGGCGCCACCATTTTGCTCTACAACCTGCAGCAGCGCACGGTGATCCTGGTGCGCCAGTTCCGTTTTCCCACCTATCGCGAAGGCCATGACGGCTTTTTGATCGAGGCGGCGGCTGGCTTGCTGGAACAGGCCAGCCCGGAACAGCGCATCCGCGCCGAAGTCGAGGAAGAAACCGGCTACCGGGTCGGCGAGGTGCACAAGGTATTCGACGCCTTCATGAGCCCCGGTTCCGTCACCGAGCGATTGCATTTCTTTGCCGCCCAGTATCAGCCATCGAGCCGCCTGAACGACGGCGGCGGCCTGGCCCAGGAAGGCGAAGATATTGAAGTGCTGGAACTGCCTTTGGCAGAGGCCATGCGGATGGTGGCCGACGGGCGCATCTGCGACGGCAAGACCATCATGCTGCTCCAATACGCGCAGTTGCACCTGATGCCGGCGAAAAAAAGCCTGCAGATCCTGGTCGCTGGCCCTTACCGTTCGGGCACGGGCGACGATCCGGTCAAGATGGCGGCCAATGTGGCGGCCATGGAAGCGCAGTGCATGCCGCTGTACGCGGCCGGCCATATGCCGGTGCTGGGAGAATGGCTGGCCCTGCCGATGCTGGCGCTGGCCGGTTCGCGGCAAGTGGGGGACGCCGTGTACGAGGAACTGTTCCATACGCATTGCGAACGATTGCTCGCGCATTGCGATGCGGTGCTGCGCCTCAAAGGCGATTCCTCCGGCGCCGACCGCATGGTGGCGGTGGCACGTAGCCTGGGACTGCCGATCTATTTTTCGCTGGAAGAAATTCCCGCAGTGTAAAAAAAAGCGAAGCCCGCAGGCTTCGCTTTTTTTTGACGCCAACTGAAGCTCAGCGCGATTTGACGAACGGAATGCCGATCGCTTTTGGCGCCACCGACTTGGCCATCAGGCCGGCCAGCACGATCACCGTCACCACGTACGGCACCATCTGGATCAGCGAGCCCGGAATGCGGCCCACCACCGGCAGGTCGACGCCTTCGATCTGGATCTGGATCGCGCCGAAGAAGCCGAACATCAGGCAGCCGAGGAAGGTGTAGACGGGGCGCCAGTTGCCGAACACCATGGCGGTCAGCGCCAGGTAGCCGGCGCCGGCCGACATATCGCGCAGGAAAAAACCGCTTTGCACGATGGCCAGATACGCACCCGAAAACGAGCACAAAATGCCGGCCACCAGCATGGCCATATAGCGCGTCGCTTCCACGCTCACGCCTGCCGAGTCGGCCGCATGCGGGTTTTCGCCGCAGGCGCGCAGGCGCAGGCCGAAGCGCGTGTGATACAGCAGCCAGTGCACCAGCGGGATCAAGAGGAAGGCAACGTAGACGAGGATGGAATGGCCGCCGATCAAATGGGCATAGACCCAGCCGATAAAGGGGATGTTTTCCACGTACTGGGTGCCGGGCAATACCACGTCGAACAGGCGCGCGGCGCCCAGGTCGGGCGTGCGGCCGCCTTGCTGGAAGAAAAACTGCGCCAAGACAAAAGTAAGTCCGCTCATGGCGATATTGATGGCCATGCCGGCCACCAACTGGTTGCCCTTTTGCGTGATGCTCACATACGCCTGCAGCAGGGCCAGCGCGACGCACACCAGCATGCCGGCGGCCATGCCGTAATACGGGTTTTGCGTGGTGTAGGCAACGGCGGCGGAGGCAAAGGCGCTGGCCAGGATCTTGCCTTCCAGGCCGATATCGATCATGCCGCTGCGTTCGGCGAACAGGCCGGCCATGGCGGCAAAGATCAGCACCGGCGCGTTGCGCACGGTCGAGACCAGGATGCTGGCGAAATGAAAGTCGTCGAGTGTCATGGGGTTAGCCTTTGGTGCGCTTGAGCAGGGCGGAAATGGCCGGTGCGTAGAAGTTTTCCATCGCGCCGCAGAACAGGATGATCAGGCCCTGGATAAAGATGAAGGTCTCGGTCGGAATATTCGGTTTTTCCAGCGACAGGTCAAAGCCGCCCTGTATCAGCGCGCCGAACAGCACCGACGACAGGAAGATGCCGACCGGATGCTGGCGGCCCATCAGCGCGATCGCGATGCCGATAAAGCCGGCGCCGCCAACAAAATTGAGCGACAGGTAATGGGTCGAACCCATGATGGAGTTGACGGACCCCAGGCCCGCCAGCGCGCCGGAGATCAGCATGACGATAATGATCATCTTGCTGATCGACACGCCCGCATAGTGGGCCGCATGTTTGTTCAGGCCCGTGGCGCGCAGCTTGAAGCCCCACGACGAGCGCCATACCATCACGCCATAGATGGCCAGCGCGATGATGGCCAGAATAAAGCTGATATTGAGCGGCGTGTCGCCGAGGGCCGGGAACCAGGTCGACAGGCGCGGCATTTCGCCGCTTTGCGCAAACACGCGGCTGGCCGTGTTCTGTTCGCCTGCCGGGATCAGGTATTTCACGATCACGAAGTTCATCAGGCTGGCGGCGATGAAGTTGAACATGATGGTGGTGACCACGATATGGCTGCCGCGCTTGGCTTGCAGATAGCCGGGCAAGAAGCCCCACAGCGCGCCGAACAGGGCGGCGCCGAGCATGGCGGCCGGGATCAAGAGCCAGGCGGGCAGGGTCTGGTCGAAAGCCAGCATGGCCACCGTCAGGCCCAGGCCGCCGATATACATCTGGCCTTCGCTGCCGATATTGAACAGCCCGGCCTGCATCGCCACCGACACGGATAGCCCCGTGAAGATGAAGGTACTGGCATAGAACAGCGTGTAGCTCAGGCCTTCCGGATTGAGGATGGCGCTGTTGACGAGGATGGCCAGCGATTCGCCCGGGTCTTCGCCAAGCAGATAGATGACCAAGGCTGCGACCAGCAAGGCCGACAGCAGGTTTAACAGGGGCATGACAAAGGCTGTCGCCCAGCGTGGCAAGTCGTTATTCATGATTTGTGCATTCCCCCCATCAGCAGGCCGATGCGGGTGGTATCGAATTCTTCAATGTTCAGTTCGCCGGTGATGCGTCCGCCGCACATGACCAGAATGCGGTCGGCCAGCGCCCGCACTTCTTCCAGTTCGACCGACACCAGCAGGATCGCCACGCCCGCATCGCGCAGGGCCAGCAATTGCGTATGGATGCTTTCGATGGTGCCGATATCGACGCCGCGCGTCGGCTGCCCGACCAGCATCAGTTTCGGCCTGGCCAGCACTTCGCGCGCGATCACCACCTTCTGCTGGTTGCCGCCGGACAAGAGGCCAATGCGCAGGTCCGGGTTGGCCGGACGCACGTCAAACGTCTTGAGCAGTTCCGCGCAACGCGCGCCGATGGCCTTGAAGTTGAACAGGCCCCAGCGGTTTTTCAGGTGATCCTGGTAGCCGAGGATGGTGTTCTGCATCACCGAGAAATTTTTCACCACGCCATCGCGCAAGCGGTCTTCCGGGATATGGGCAATGCCCAGATCGCGAAATACCCGCGGCAGGCCGTCGGCGTCATGGCGCTTGCCGAACGGCAGGTCCGTACCCTGAAAGCGCAGCTTGCCCGAAGTCGGCAAGCGCATGCCCGACAGAATTTCCAGCAGCTCGCTCTGGCCATTGCCCGATACCCCGGCAATGGCGACGATCTCGCCGGCGCGCAAGGTAAAGCCGATATCGGCCAGCAGTTTGACCTGCTGCGCGTCGGCCAGCTGCAAGCCGTCCACTTCCAGGACGGTCGCGCCCGGCTTGTAGGGCGCGCGCGGCAAATGGCTCTGGATCGGGCGGCCCACCATCATGTTGGCCAGTTCTTCCTTCGAGGTACCGGCTGTCGCCACCGCGCCGACCACCGTGCCGCCGCGCATGACGGTGACGTTGTCGGTGATTTCCAAAATCTCTTGCAGCTTGTGCGTGATCAGGATGATGGTCTTGCCCTGCTCCTTGAACAGGCGCAGGATCTCGAACAGCGAGGCCGTTTCCTGGGCCGTCAGCACGGCCGTCGGCTCGTCGAGGATCAGGATATTGGCGCTGCGGTAAATCTGCTTGAGAATTTCCACGCGCTGCTGGGCGCCGACCGACAAGTCTTCGATTTTCGCCAGCGGGTCGACGTCGAGGCGGTAGCGCTTGCAGATCTCGCGCAGCGTCGCTTCGGCTTCGGCGCGGTGGCCCGCCAGGCGGAAACCGCCTTCCGTGCCCAGCATGATATTGTCGAGCACCGTGAAATTTTCGACCAGCATGAAGTGCTGGTGCACCATGCCGATGCCCAGTGCTATCGCTTCCTGGCTGTTGCGGATCGCTTGCACTTTTCCGTCGAGCAGGGTTTCTCCGCCGTCGGCACGGTAATACCCGTACAGGATGCTCATCAAGGTCGATTTTCCGGCGCCGTTTTCGCCCACCAGGCCGTGGATGCTGCCCTTGGCGATGGAGAAACTGACGTCGGTGTTCGCCTTCACATGTCCAAAATGCTTGGAGATGCTGCGAAATTCTACTGCTGGCTGCATAGGCTCATAACTCGATAGTTTCATGGAAACGCGCCGCGCGGAGATCAACCCCGGCGGCGCGTTCAGCGATGCGTACTAAATTAAACCGGGCAGCTGCTGCCGACGCGGTAATCGATCACTTTGATCTTGCCATCGATAATGTCCTTGCGCACACCCAGCACGCGCTTTTCGATGTCCGGCGTGATCAGCTTGCGGTTGTTGGCGTCAAGCGCCCAATCGACGCCGCCTTCTTTCAGGCCTTTATAGCTGACGCCGCCTTTCCAGGTGCCGTTTTTCACTTGCATGAAGCTGTCATACACGGTGTTGTCGACGCGCTTGACCATCGAGGTCAGCATGGTGCCCGGGTACAGATGATTCTGATTCGAATCGACGCCGATGGCCAGCTTGCCTTTTTCCTTGGCCATCTGCAAAGTCCCCATGCCGCTGCCGCCGGCCACCGCGAACACCACGTCGACGCCGCGCTCGAATTGCGAGCGGGCCAGTTCGCCGCCCTTGGCCGGGTCATTCCAGGCGCTCGAGGTGGTGCCGACCATGTTTTGCGTCAGTTCCGCTTTCGGATTGACGGACTTGATGCCTTGCGCAAAGCCGCAGGCAAAGTTGCGGATCAGGGGAATATCGATGCCGCCAATAAAGCCGATTTTCTTGCTCGTGCTGGCCATGGCTGCCGCCACGCCCACCAGATAGGAGCCTTCTTCTTCCTTGAACACCACCGAGTTGACGTTGGCGCCAGCGGCCTGGCCGTCGATCAGCACGAATTTCACGTTGGGAAATTCCTTGGCGACCTTTTGTACGGCTTGCGTCTGAGCAAAACCGATGGCGGCGATCATGTCGAGTTTCTTGCGGGCCAGGCCACGCATGACTTGCTCGGCTTGCGTATCGCTGGACGCCTGCACTTCGATAAAGGAGATGCCGGTGTCTTTCTTGAAACGCTCGGCGCCTTCGAAGGCGGACTGGTTGAACGACTTGTCGAACTTGCCGCCCGCGTCATACACGACACCCAATTTTGGGTTTGCCGCGGACGCTTGGGCAGCCAGAAAAGCGGCTGCGATCGTCAAACTAAATTGTGTAAGTTTCATGAATTGGCTCCTGGAAGATCGATATTGTATATTTTTTATAGGGCAAACAGAAAATTTGGAGCCGATTTAGCCTGTCAGGCCTGCATAATTCGATGGTTCCTTATCAACATTGCACCGGATCGCAGAAGAATATTGCTGTCGCCGCCGGTGTTGCCGTCGGCCGTGTGATGCACATGCAACAGTTCGCTTTGGACCTTCGATCCACTATGCATCATGGTCGATATGTATGGCAAATACGTTTTTGTTTAGGGATTTATATGTATCGAATATAAATCAAGCGCGCCATCAGGCTGCCGGCGGGTTGATGATATTGAGAAAGGCGCGTACCACCGGCGCATCGTCGAGCGTGGTGTAACTGATATACAGATTGGCCGACGGCGGATTGGTCTTGATCGGCAGGAACACCACGCCGGGCCAGCCGATGCGGCTGGTCGTTTCCGGCACCAGGGTCACGCCCAGCCCCACGCCGACCATGGCCAGCAGGGTTTGCGGTTCGTTGGCTTCCTGGAAAATCATCGGCTCGAAGCCGGCATGGACGCAGCATTGCACCAGGTAGCGGGGAAAGGCCGACTTGTCGAGTGCCAGGCTCAGCATCGGTTCGTCGGCGATATCGGTCAGTTCGATCGATGCGTGCCTGGCCAGCCGGTGGTGTTCGTTGACAGCGACGCAGACATTTTCACGGAAGCACAGTTCCTGGCGCAGATTGTCGTGGCGCAGGTCGTCGTCGTTGAGCCGGGGTTCGCGCCAGAAGCCCACATCGATCTGCTTGCTGCGCAGCGCTTCATATTGCACCGTCGGCCCCAGTTCATGGATGGTCCAGGTGACGCGGGGAAATTTGGACTGGAATTGTTCCAGCAGGCTGGGAATCGGTCCCCACATGGCCGAGCCGACGATGCCGACCCGCAAGCGGCCCACTTCGCCCCGGTCGATCTGGCGGATGGTGTCGATGGTCATGCGCATCTTGCCCAGCAAGTCGGCCGCCTCGTGCATCAGCGCCTTGCCCGCCACGGTCAGCTCGAAGGTGCGCGTGGTGCGCGCAAACAGGCGCACGCCCAGTTCGTTTTCCAGTTTCATGATCTGCTGGCTCAAGGGCGGCTGCGAGATATGCAGGCGCTCGGCCGCGCGGCTGAAGCTTTTCTCCTCGGCGACGGCGAGAAAATACTTTAACTGTTTCAGATCGATGGACATGCTTTCCTTGCCGTGCGTGGTGCCTGGAGGGAACAACGCGCGGGCCAGAGCGCGCCCGCGCGTTTCTTTACAGCAGTCCTATTATCGTGCCGCAAGCCCCTGCATGGCAATGGCGAGCTGGGCGCCGACCTGGGCGTTGTGCTTGACCAGCGCGATATTGGTCGCCAGGCTGCGCCCGTCCGTCAGTTGCTTGATGCGGGAAAGCAAAAATGGCGTGACCTGCTTGCCCTTCACGCCGCCCGCGTCCGCTTCCTGCAGGGCTTGGGTGGTGATCGCGGCTATCTCTTCCTGCGGCATGGCTTGTTCGGCCGGTACCGGATTGCTGACCACCACGCCGCCTTTCAAGCCCAGCTGCCATTTGGTGGCAATAAATGCCGCCTGCTCGGTGGCGCTGTCGAGGCGGAAATCGGCCTTGAAGCCGCTTTCGCGCGTATAGAAGGCGGGGAAACCTTCCTGGCCCACGCTGATCACCGGCACGCCATGGGTTTCCAGGTATTCCAGGGTCAGGCCGATATCGAGGATCGATTTCACGCCGGCACAGACGACGGCCACCGACGTTTGCGCCAGTTCCTGCAGGTCGGCCGAAATATCGAAGCTGGTTTCCGCGCCGCGGTGCACGCCGCCGATGCCGCCGGTGACGAACACGGCAATGCCGGCCAGTTCGGCGCAGATCATGGTGGCGGCCACCGTGGTGGCGCCCAGTTTCTTTTGCGACAGCACGAACGGCAGGTCGCGGCGGCTGACCTTCATGGCGTCGGGCGAGGTGGCCAGCAGTTCGAGCTGCTCGGGCGACAGGCCGATGCAGATCCGGCCGTCGATAATGGCGATGGTGGCCGGCACGGCGCCGCCGTCACGGATGATCTGTTCCACTTCGCGCGCCATTTCCACGTTTTGCGGGTAGGGCATGCCGTGCGAAATGATGGTCGATTCCAGCGCCACGATGGCCTTGCCGGCGGCGCGCGCGTCCAGCACTTCTTGCGAGAACAACAGGGAAGGGTGCGGTTGGGTCATGAGTTTATCCTGTCAGGAAAGAGGGGATGGAGCATCTTCAACATCGCTGAGGACGCTGGCGGAAATCAATGGTGACACGGTGGCGCTCGACGCCAGCGTCATGGCGGCGAGCTTGAGGCCGCGCCGACAGGCGAGCGCCAGATTATCGTTGTCGTGGTACAGCGACCAGCAGACGGCGGCGGAAAAGGCGTCGCCGGCGCCGGTCACGTCGACCGTCTCGACGGCCAGCGCTGGCAGGTGGACCATGGCCGCGTGCGGCCCTGCGCCCTCGGTGAACAGCACGCCGTTTGCGCCCAGCGTGACGAGTAACTGGCGCACGCCCTGGCGCAGCACCTCGCGGCAGGCCTCACGCAAGGCGTCGTCGGTCGGCAGGGCGCGCGCCACGCGCGTTTCCAGTTCGCCGCGGTTCAGTATCAGCAGCCGCAAGCCCGTCAGGTCGTGCGGCAAATGCGCCATCTTCGGTTGCGATACGGCCACGATCACCAGCGGCGCAGAGTTGGCCTCGGCCGTCCTCGCTTCGTCCAGCAGAAAGGCCACGCTCTCGATACCAAGGTTCAGGTCGCAGACGGTCAGCGCCGCCTGCGCGCGCTGTGGCTGGCGGCTGTGCAGAAAGGCCGGCGTCAGCTGTTCGTACAGCTGCATGTCGGCCATCGCCAGCAGCATTTCGCCATGTTCGTCGAGCACCGCCGTGTAGGTGCCGCTGCCGGTGTTGCTAAGATGCAAGCTGCCGCGCAGGTCGATACCGGCGTTTTCCGCATGGGTTTGCAGGGCGTGGCCGGCCGCGTCGTCGCCCAGAGCGCTCAAGAGCGCCACCGGCAAGCCCAGGCGGGCCAGGTTTTCCGCGATATTGCGGCCGACGCCGCCAAACACTTCGGTCGAACGCACGGGGTTCGAGGTGCCCATCTGCAAGGCCGCCAGGGTGCGCATCTTGCGGTCCAGGTTGGCGGCGCCGATGCACAGCACGGGGCGGCTGTCGGGCAGCACATAGGCGCGGCCCAGCAGACGCCGTTCACGGATCAGTCCGGCGATATGGCCAGCCACGGCCGAGCGCGACAAGCCCAGTTCGCTCGCCAGTTCCTGTTGCGAAATGAAAGGATTGCTGCGTATCAGCGCGTACAGCTGGTCTTTTTTGGAGAGGTCGGTCACGGCAGGCCTGGTTTGGACAATTGTTTGTGAGGTTAAACTTTTGTCGAGTGGCTGTCAATCGGCATCGCTGACATGGCAAGGCCGGCTGCTTTATAATGCCGGCCATTTATATATCTTTTGTATAAATGTGCAAGAAAAATGGTATTTGCCATACATATTGCGCTTGATGCATAGTGGCGCCTGATAGCACCCAAGCGCATTCGATAGTCCTGCACAGACCGCCCGTATCACGCGCGCTGCAGGCTGCACACAAAAGATCCAACACCGATCCGCATACCAACTCATCAACCACGAGGACCCTCATGTCGAACAACGCCCCTTTCCACGCCGCCGAAATCATCCGTGCCCGCGCCCCTGAACATTTCAAGCCGCGCGTGGCGATGATTCTCGGTTCCGGCCTGGGCGTGTTGGCCGAACAGATGACCGACGCCGTCAGCATCAGCTTTGACGAATTGCCGGGTTTCCCGATCAGCACCGTGCATGGCCATGCGGGAGAACTGGTGGTCGGCACCCTGTCGGGCGTGGCGGTGGTGTGCATGAAAGGCCGCGGCCATTTCTATGAGGGCTATGGCATGGGCGTGATGACCAGCGCCATCCGCACCTTGAAACTGCTGGGCTGCGAAATGCTGTTCGTCACCAATGCCGCCGGTTCCCTGCGTCCCGAAGTGGACGCCGGCAGCCTGGTGGCCATTACCGATCATATCAATCTGTTGCCGGGCACGCCGATGGTCGGCCCGAACGACGACCGTTTCGGCCCGCGCTTTTTCAGCATGGCCAATGCCTATGACGCCACACTGCGCCAGCAAGTCAAGGAGTCCGCCGCCGCCAACGGCATCACGCTGCACGAAGGTGTGTTCGTGGCCTACCCTGGGCCGAACTTCGAGACGGCCGCCGAGATCCGCATGATGGCCCGCCTGGGCGCCGACACGGTCGGCATGTCGGTGGTGCCGGAAGTGGTGTCGGCCCGCCATTGCGACCTGAAAGTGGTGGGCGTGTCGGTGATTACCAACCTGGCCGAAGGCATGTCGCCGTTCGCACTGTCGCACGAGCAGACGCTGAAATACGCGGCCATCGGCGCGAAAGACCTGGTCAAGCTGATTCTGGCGTTTTTGGCCAACGTCGCTGCGACACCCCAAGCTTGAGCATCGTCCCCGCCGCGCGCCAGGCGTGTATTGAGCCTTGCGCGGCGAGGCCGGACGATCCGGCCTACACTATCGGCATTACCTCTACAGCGAGCCTTATCATGTCACGCGCATTTATCCTCCTGCTCGATTCCTTCGGCCTTGGCGCGACGCCAGACGCCGCCAAGTACGGCGACGCAGGCGCCAACACCTTTGGCCATATCGCCAGCACTGTCGCCAACAGCGGCAAGACCTTGACCCTGCCGAACATGGAGCGCCTGGGCCTGGGCGCCGCCGCCCACCTCGCCAGCGGCGAATGGGCCACCGGCTTCGACCAGCGCGACGGCTTTACGGGCGCCTATGGCGCCGCGCGCGAACGTTCCACCGGCAAGGACACGCAAAGCGGCCACTGGGAAATCGCCGGCGTGCCGGTCGAATTCGACTGGGGATATTTCCCCCGCACCACGCCGTCCTTCCCGCAAGACCTGACCGACAAATTGAAGGCCATGTCGGGCGTGCCCGGTTTCCTTGGCGACTGCCACGCTTCGGGCACCGACATCATCAACAAGCATGGCGACGAACATGTCGCCACCGGCAAGCTGATCATCTACACTTCGGGCGACTCGGTGATGCAGATCGCCGCGCACGAAGCATCGTTCGGCCTGGAGCGCCTGTACGAAGTGTGCGAAATGGCCTTCAAGCTGGTCGAACCCTACAATATCGGCCGCGTGATCGCGCGCCCCTTCACGGGCAGCAACGGCCAGTACACGCGCACCAGCAACCGCCACGACTACGCTGTCGCGCCGCCCGCACCGACCCTGCTCGATCATGTGAAAAACGCCGGCGGCGAAGTCGTCGGCCTGGGCAAGATCAGCGACATTTTCGCCACCCAAGGCATCTCGCGCGTGGTGAAAGGCGTCGACAATATGGCGCTGTTCGAAGCGCTGTTGAAAACCGCCGACGAAGTCGGGGACAAGTCGCTCACCTTCGTCAATTTCGTCGACTTTGACCAGGCCTACGGCCACCGCCGCAATACCGAAGGCTACGCCGACGCGCTGCGCGAAATGGACGCGCGCCTGCCGGAATTCATGGCGAAACTAAAACAAGGCGACCTGGTGGTGATCACCGCCGACCATGGCTGCGACCCAACCTGGCACGGCTCGGACCACACGCGCGAACATATTCCGATGATCTTCTTCGGCCCTGGCGTGGCGCCGCGCGCGCTCGGTATTTCCGAAAGCTTCTCCGATATCGGCCAGACGCTGGCCCATCATCTGGGCGTCGCGCCGCTGGCCAATGGCGTCAATGTACTGTAAGCACGTCTTCATTCTCGGATTGGAGTTTCAATGTTCTTAACCCAGGAAATCATCCGCAAGAAGCGCGACAAGGGCGTGCTGAGCGCCGAGGAGATCGCGTTTTTCGTGCGCGGCATTACCGATGGCAGCGTCAGCGAAGGCCAGATCGCCGCGCTGGGCATGGCGGTGTTTTTCAATGACATGAACATGGACGAGCGCGTGGCGTTCACCCTGGCCATGCGCGACTCGGGCCAGGTGCTGGACTGGCGCTCGCTGAACCTGCCCGGCCCCGTGCTCGACAAGCATTCGACGGGCGGCGTGGGCGACGTGGTCTCCTTGCTGCTGGGGCCGATGATCGCCGCGTGCGGCGGCTATGTGCCGATGATCTCGGGCCGCGGCCTGGGCCATACGGGCGGCACGCTGGACAAATTCGACGCCATACCCGGCTACTGCACCGTGCCGGACAATGAACTGTTCCGCAAGGTGGTGCAGGAAGTTGGCGTGGCCATTATCGGCCAGACGGCGCAGCTGGCGCCGGCCGACAAGCGTTTCTACAGCATCCGCGACGTTACCGCCACGGTTGAATCGGTGGCCATGATTACCGGCTCGATCCTGTCGAAAAAACTGTCGGCCGGGCTCGACGCGCTGGTAATGGACGTGAAAGTGGGCAGCGGCGCCTTTATGCCGACCTACGACAAGTCGGTGGAACTGGCCGAGAGCATCGTCGCCGTCGGCAATGGCGCCGGCATGCAGACCTCGGCCCTGTTGACCGACATGAACGAATCGCTGGCGCCGTACGCCGGCAATGCGCTTGAAGTGCGCGGCGCCATCGATTACCTGACGGGGCGTTCGCGCCCGGCGCGCTTGCATGAAGTGACGCTGGCGCTGTGCGCCGAAATGCTGGTGCTGGGCGGCCTGGCCGCCAGCGAAGCAGAAGCGCGCGTCCAGCTCGAAGCGGTGCTCGCCTCGGGCGCGGCAGCCGAGCGTTTTTCGCGCATGGTGTCGGCCCTGGGCGGCCCGGCGGATTTGATCGAGAACCCGGACCAGCACCTGGAGCGTGCGCCGTTCGTGGTGCCGGCGCCAGCGCTGGCCGCCGGTTTTGCCCATGTGCGCGACTGCCGCGCCATCGGTCTTGCCGTGGTGTCGCTGGGCGGTGGCCGCCGCCGTCCGAGCGACGCGATCGACTTTGCCGTCGGCCTGACGGATCTGGTGGGCCTGGGCGAACAGGTCGCCGTCGGTCAGCCTCTGGCGATAGTGCATGCGCGCACGCAAGCGGCGGCGCAGCAGGCCGTGAAGGAAATCCAGGCGGCGTATGAGATCAGTGCGGTGGCCCTGACGGCCAGGCCGGTGATTTATCGTACGATACGTCCGTAACAATCATGGGGAAATAATGAACAACGAAGAACTGATCGCCGAAGCCAACGCCGGCCGTGAACTGGCCTATGCGCCTTACTCGCGCTTCAAGGTGGGCGCGGCGCTGCTGTGCAAGGATGGCCGCGTATTTCGTGGCTGTAATGTGGAAAACGCCGCTTACGGCCTGTGCAACTGCGCCGAGCGCACCGCGTTTTTCAGCGCCATCGCGGCTGGCTGCCAGCCGGGCGATTTTGAAAAGCTGGCCGTCACCGGCGACACGGCCCAGCCGATTTCGCCCTGCGGCGCCTGCCGCCAGGTGATGTTCGAGCTGGGCGGCGCCGACCTGCCGGTGCTGCTGACCAACCTGAACAACGACATCATGGAAGTGACGGCCGGCTGGCTGCTGCCCCATGGTTTTGGCAGCTCCGACCTGGATATGAAATAAGGTCAAGTTGAACAAGACCATCGATATCCAGGCCGCCGTGGCGATTGCCGCGGCCGAAGCGCTGGCGGCCAGGACCCAGGGCACCTTCGCTGTCGGCGGCGTGCTGCTCGACGGCTTTGGCAACGTGCTGCAATCGATGCACAACAATGTGGTGCAGGGCGGCCTGGTGGCGGACCCTACCGCGCATGGCGAGCGCCAGCTGGTCGACTGGTATTTTGCGCAAGTATCAGCAGGCGCCGTCCTGCCAGCGCCGCAGGAACTGACCCTCGTCACCTCGCTCGACCCCTGCTGCATGTGCACGGGCGCCATCCTGGCGGCCGGCTTCCATGTGGTGGTGGCCGCGCCCGATGGCAATGCCGGCATCAATTACGATAATCGCGCCAGTTTCACGGCCTTGCCGGCGCCGCTGCGCGCGCAGGCGGCCAGCCGCTTTTGCTATCCGGCCGTGCGCGGCGATACCGAGTATGCGCGCGCCGCCTCGGGCGCTCCACCAAAACCTTTTTTTATCGGCAAGAGCATCCACGAGGCGACGCAGGCGCTGTGCACGCTGGTGTTCGAATCGATGGTCGCACAGGTGATGCGGCTGCTGCACGCCGGCGATGCCGGTCCGCTGTGCGATCCGGCCAGCTTGCCGCCCGATCACGCCGTGGTGGTCGCGCTGCGCCAGCGTTATCGCGCAGCCTTGAGCTACCGCTGTACGCCGCATGCGCCCGACGCGGGACTGGCACCGTTTTTGCAAGCGGCCATGGAGCAGGACAGGCGCGACGGCGGCGCGGGCGAGGCAGCGGCCCTGCTCGATTCCTTTGGCAACTTGCTGCTGTGCCTGCCGGGTCGGCAGTCGCAGTCGCTGATACGCACGCCGTTCATGGAATGCACGCGCCAGTATGCGCAGCTGCGCCATGAATTGATGGCAGGAAAAGACAGTGCGCAGCAGGAAGACATCAAGCGCTACCTGGGCCACCCCAAGCACGGCACTTTCGTGCTGTCCGGCGGACTTGATGACGGTGCGGCCAGCTTCATGACCCTGGGCGCGTATGGCTCGACCATGGAAGGGGCGCTGCCCGAAAACAATCCGGCGCAGTTCCAGTATGTGCGCGCAGCAATGCCTGAGGCTGATTTGCTGGCGCTGTGCCAGGCGCTGCCGCCGCTGTACAGCAAGCTGATCAAAATCGAGCCGCGCCAGGTGGCGGACCAGGCGCTGATCGCGGCGCTCTCCTGAGCGTCGCTCAGTCAGGCATCATCATCGGGCAGGTTTTTCAGCAAAAAGTCGCGCACGTTTTCACCGGCGATGCGGCGTATCTGCGCCGGCGACAGGCCCGCGTCCAGCAGCGCCTGGGTCAAGCGCTGCAGGCCGGCCGCGTCGATGGCGGTGGTGACGGCGCCATCGAAGTCCGAGCCGTAGGCCACATGTGCCACGCCCATTACCGCCACCGCATGCACGATGGCGCGCGCGATGGCCTTGACGTCCTTGCCGCAGACGGCCGTGTTCCAGAAACCGATGCCCACCAGCCCGCCTTGCGCGGCGATGCGTGTCAGTTGCGCGTCGCTGAGATTGCGGCCATTGGCGCAAGTGCCGCGCACGCCCGTATGCGACACCATCACCGGGCGTTGCGCCAGCGTCAGCACGTCCTCGATGGTGGCGCCGGACGCGTGGGCCAGGTCGACGATCATCTTGCGCTGTTCCATGGCGCGCAGCCAGTCGCGTCCCAGCGGCGTCAGGCCGCCCTTGACCATGCCGTGCTGCGAGCCGGACCATTCGGTGTCAAAAAAATGCGTCGGCGCGGCCATGCGGTAGCCGGCGCGGTACAAGCTATCAAGATTGCCGAGTTGGCCTTCGAGCGCATGCGCGCCTTCCAGGGTCAGCCAGCCGGCCATCAGGCGCGGGTCCTGCTCGCGCGCGGCAATAAAAGCGCGCAGCTGGGCGCGGCTGCCGATCACGCGCATGGTGCCGTGGCTGGCATCGGCCAGCTGGCGCAGCTCCTTGGCCTGGTACAGTGCGCGTGCCAACAGGCTGTGCCAGGTGGCCGGCGGCAGGCCCTGCGCCATCACCAGCGCGGTGATATTGTCGCTGTCGCCGTCGTTATGCTCGATATTCATCTTGCGCGGCGTTTTAGTGACGACGGAAAATGCCTGCAGCGCCACATTGGCTTGCGCCAGACGCGGGAAGTCCAGATGGCCGCGCCCGCCCGCCTGGTTCAGGTCGCGCTGCCACAGCAGGCTGTCCGCATGCAGGTCGGCAATCCACAGGCTGCGGTGCAAGGTGAGCGCCTGCTTTGATGGCGCCGGGGCGGTGACGGGGTAGATCTGGTTGATGTTCTTGTCGACCAGTGCGGGGGTGGCCAGGAAGCCGCCGAGCAGGACCAGGCCGGTGGCGGCGATGCTGATGATCATGGTGCTCCGTTTTACCATGGGTCGTACGTGCCCAGGCTCCAGATGTGGCCTTCGGGATCGCGGCAGGTAAAGCCGCGCCCGCCGTATTCTTCATCCTTGATGTCGAGCACGATCTCGGCGCCGGCCTCGACCGCGCGCCGGTAGACGCTGTCGGCGTTCTCGACCACCAGATAGCAGCTTTGCGTATTGGCGCCGTCGAGCTCGCGAGGCTGGCGCATCAGGCGACCGTATTCGCTGTCGGTGACGGAGCCCAGCATGATCATGCCGTTGCCGAAGCTGAGCTGCGCATGGGCGATGCCGCCGTCGTTGTCGGGGACGACCAGTTGTTTTTCAAACCCCAGCGCCTGGCACAGCCAGGCAATCGCGGCCGGCGCGTCGTGGTAGCGCAGGCAGGCAATGGTAGTGGCCCTGGTGGCCTTTGCGGTGCTGCTCATGGGAACACTCCTGTAACGGGGATGGAGTAGCTTCGATCATCGATGGCGCGCTGCGTTCCATGCCGCGCGGTCCATCTCACTATAGGCTACCCTTGCTACCCCGGCAAGAATGATTCCCTTGCATGGTTACCGGCAGGCACTATTGCGGCGGTTGTTGCGCTGCTGTTTTTTTATCCCAGCCGAAGCCGCCGCTGTTGCTGGCCCATTTGACCAGCAGGAAGATCAGGAACAGGGTCAGTACCAGCGGCAGGATGGTGATGAACAGGGCCAGGCCGATGGCGCAGGCCAGCAGCATGGGCCAGGACATGGCGCCCAGCGCGTCCATGCCCTGGCGCGCCAGGCCGGACAAGCCTTGCCAGAAGCTGTCGAAACTTGCATTGCCCGCTGCCGAATTGATGTCTTTCATGCTGTTTCTCCTGTCGTTGTCGAGTGCCGGCGGCCATCTGCTGGCCTGGCGATGAAGCACTATAGCCAGCGCCTTGCCGGCAGGCATCAAGCCTGCGACGGATTGCAGAATCGCCGGCATGAACGACGGCAGGACAGGATAAAACGTCTACTCGAACACCTTCAGCTTCAGCTGGAAGCTCAGCGCGCCATACAGGCGGTCCTTGTAGGACGGCACGATGGCGAGATTGATGCCGACGCGC
Source organism: Janthinobacterium sp. PC23-8 (assembly GCF_002250505.1). GTDB lineage: Bacteria > Pseudomonadota > Gammaproteobacteria > Burkholderiales > Burkholderiaceae_D > Janthinobacterium. The sequence continues at coordinate 596,598 of NZ_NJGY01000004.1, read as the reverse complement.
TGGTATTCATAGCTGACGGTGGGAATCAGGGCCGGGAACCAGCCGCCGTCGCGCATCTTCGGATAGCCGTTGAAGCCGCCGATCACGGCGCCCACGCGCAGCGGCCCGACATGCAAGGGCTGGTAATACACGCCGAGGTAGTTCGAATAGGCGCGGTCGCTATTGTAGAAGCGTCCCGCCGTGGCCGACGCCACCGTGGAAAAACGGTATTCGGCACCGAGGCCCGGATTGCTGTCGTTCAGGTTCTTGTCACGCTGAAAATGGTAGGAATAAAAGCCCGCGTTGAGCCAGGTTTCGCTCAGTGGCCGGTTCTCGATCAGGCCCGCGGTCTGGGCTTGCGCCGCCGGCGCCAGTGCCAGCAATGCTGCGCAGGCTGCCTGGCGCAGCGATGGTAACTGTTTCATGCCTGTCCTCTGTCTGTAGTGAGCGCGCCATGCTATCACTGGACTATTGTTCTTTGGGAATTTCGTTGCGGGCAGGGGCTGTTGGCCTGCTTGTGCCGCATAGCTCGATAGTTGCATTTTGGAAAATAATTGTTATTTATTTAGTACAGATAATCTATTTTTGAGACAAGTCAAAAGACGTAAATATGATATCCTCTAGGTAAGTTAATGTTAATTTTGGAAATAAAATGAAAACCTTGTCGAAAGTGCCAGCGTTGCTGATACTGTCCACTGCAATGGCAGCGGGCGCCGCCCAGGCCGATGTGCTTGACCTGTCCGGCCTGGTCGGCAAGGCGAATCTTTATTCCCTCAGCAATATCTCGGTCGGCAACAACAGCATCGCCGGCGGTATCGTCGCAAACGGCAATGTATCGGGTAGCTCGTATAATGTCGGCACTGGCGCCTATGGCAATTATTCGGTGATCTCCAGCGGCAATTTCTCGTATTCCAATGGGAGCTTGGCTGGCGGCTATTACGCCGCCACCACCAATATCGCGGCCAACACCAACCTGTCCCACACGCCGGCCTCGGCGGCGCCAGCGATGTCGTTTGCCACCACATCGAGCAATGTGACCAAGACATCGAGCGCCATTTCCACCTTGTCGGCCACCGGCAGCGCTCAGGTACTCGACAAGTATTCGCCGAATCAGGTGACGCTGACCAGCGGTGCCGGCGGCGCCAAGTCAGTGGAAGTGTTCAACATGACTTCCAGCGCGTTTGCATCGATCAACAACCTGCAGTCCACGCTCGACAGCAGCGTGACCAAGACCCTGATCTTCAACCTGACCGGTAATGCCAATTGGGGCAACATGAGCATGAATGCCTTGAATGGCTACAACGTGCTGTTCAACTTTGTCGATGCCACCAGCGTCAATTTCAGCGGCATCGAAGTGTTGGGCAGCGTGCTGGCGCCGAATGCGGTGATCGGCGGAGGCGGTGGCAAAATCCTCGGTACCGTGGTGGCCGGTGGCTGGAACGCCGACCTGACCCTGAATAACAAGGCGTTTGCCGCCACCGATGTGGCCGGTTTTGCGGCCGCCGTCTCGCCGGTGCCGGAACCAGGCACCTGGGCCATGCTGCTGGCCGGCCTGGGCCTGGTCGGTTTCGTCGCGCGCCGCCGCAAGAACAAGGCCGCAGCGTAAGCTTGCGCCACCTGCTTTGCAAACCGTCTTCAGGGCGGTTTTTTTTCGCCCGTCAAATCCGGCACGGCCACGACCGCCAGCACCATCCGCGTGATCAGCTGTTCGGCTTCGTCGAAGTCGCGGCGCAGCAGCTGCTTGCGATCGAGCACCAGCGCCATCTGCGCCGAAAAATCGGCATACGACTGCGTCATGGCCCAGATGGTAAACATCAGGTGGGTGGCGTTGACCGGCGCGATCCTGCCGGCGGCGATCCATTGCTCGAACACGGCGATATCCTTGCGCAGCAGCGGCACCACTCTGTCGCGTATCTGCCCGCCGTACAGCGGCGCGCCATTGATCACCTCGAGCGCATACACGCGCGAGGCCCACGGCTGCTCGCGCGAAAAGCGCAGCTTGGCGCTGATATAGGCGCGCAGCACGTCGCCCGGTTCGTCGTCGGGATGGGCCAGCAGGTCCATGCGCGCCAGCCAGTCGTCGAGCACATCGTCGAGCACGCGCTGGTACAACTGCTGCTTGCTGGGGAAGTAGTACATCAGGTTCTGCTTCGACAGCCCGGCCCGTTCGGCAATGGTGGCGATCGACGCGCCCTCGTAGCCGCTTTCGGCGAATACGCGCACGGCTTGGAGCAGGATGTCGCTCTCGAGGCGGTCGCGGTTTTGCAGACGCCGTCCGCTGGCGCTTTTCAGCTGCGGGGCAGGGGATTTGTCGCTGGCCATGGGCGTGCCTTTAGCGTGGGCGTATCGATTGCAGGAATGCCTGCAGCACCGGGTGATCGGTGTAGGCGACGTTAAAACGGAACCACACGGTGCTGGGCGCGCGCAACATGAAAAATTCATTCGGCGACAGCAAAATGCCGGCCTTCAAGGCCTGCTCGGCCACCAGCTTGCCGTTCCACTGCGGCGTTTGCACGTCGGGCCAGCCGGCGCTGACGAACATGCCGCCGCGCGGACGCGCCACCGGTGCCAGGCCGGCCTGCGCCAGGCAGTCGATGCTGCGCTCGCGCCCCGCATCGAGCTGCGCCACCAGGCGCTCGATCATGCGTTTGTAGGGCCGCGCCGAGACCGCGTGCAGCACGGCGCGCTCATTGATTTCCGAGGTTGTCAGGCCGGCCAGCATTTTTACGCGCACCAGTTCGGCCACCAGCGAGGGCGAGGCGCAGATCGAGCCCACGCGCAGCACCGGCGACAGGGTCTTGGAAAAGCTGCCGACGCGGATCACGCGCCGCAAGCCGTCCATGGCCGCCAGCGACGCTTCGCCGCGCGCGGCCAGTTCGCGGTAGATATCGTCTTCCACCAGCCAGAAATCGAACTGTTCGGCCAGCGCCAGCAGCCGGTGCGTCTGCGCCTGGCTCAATGAGGTGCCGAGCGGGTTTTGCAGCACCGTATTGACGAACATGATCTTCGGCTGGGTGCGCGCCGCTTCCAGGGCCAGCGCATCGAGGTCCAGCCCCGCTTCGCCGCGTGCAATGCCGACCGGGATGCAGCCGTGGTGGCGTATCAGCGAGTGCAGATTGCTGTAGCCGGGCTCTTCCACCAGCACCGTATCACCCGGCTTGGTCAGGCTGCGCAGGATCAGGTCAAAAGCATGGGTGGCGCCGTGGGTGAGCAATACCTGGTCCGGCTCGACCTGGAACAGCTCGTCGGACAAGCTGCCAGCCAGGTGCTGGCGCAGCGAGGCAAAACCAAGTGGATGGCCATAGCCGCGCAGGCGGCTGGCGGGGATGCGCATGGCCTGGCGCACGGCGTCGAGGATGGTCGCTTCGCCATACATTTCCGGCGGCAGCCAGCCGGCGCCCACCGGCAGCGCCTCCGACACGCCCGAATACAGGTCGGGCGTCAGTGCGTCGATGGCGCTGGGGGTGGCGCTGGCATGGGCTGGCGTCTGCGGCGAGCCGGCCACGTCGTGGCGGGCGACAAAATAGCCGGAGCCGCGCCGCGACGACAGCAAGCCCAGGTTGACCAGCCGGTCATACGACTCGACCACCGTGAAGGTCGACACGCCATTGCATTTGGCAAACTGGCGCACCGAGGGCATGCGCGTGCCGATGCGCAGCGCGCGGCTGCCCACCATCACGCTGATGGCGGTCACGATCTGCTCGACCAGGCCGCCTTTCTTGTGGCGGCCGATTTCCAGCACGGGCCAGCCGCTGCCCGCTTCCGGTGCGGTTTCCGGCACGGTTTCCTGCACCTCGTCCGCGTCTTCGCTTGCTTTGTGCTTCACGGTGGCTCCTTATGCTGCCTGCACAAAAACTGTAGTGGTTTCATGACCTGTACGGTTGGGGTTTTTTGCCGTTTGTGTATCTGTGCTTATCGGTGATGGCCTGCCTATTATTACATCAGCTTTTTGCCAACCGGTAAATTATTTTACGCGCCGTCAAAAACAATGTTTGGCGGCATGTCAGCATTCCTGGGAGAAATTCATGAGCGAATTCAGTCATACAGCAAGGCCGGCATCGATGTCGGCATTCTGGATGCCCTTTACCAATAACCGCGACTTCAAGGCCAATCCGCGCCTGCTGGTGTCGGCCGAAGGCATGTATTACAAGGACGTCGACGGCAACAGCATTCTCGACGGCACGGCCGGCCTGTGGTGCGTGCCCTGCGGCCATGCGCAACCGAAGATTGTCGGCGCCATCCGCGACATGGTGGGCCAGCTCGACTTCGCGCCCACCTTCCAGATGGGCCATCCGGCCGCCTTTGAACTGGCTGAAAAACTGATGGATTACACGGGCCATAAATTCGGCCATGTGTTCTATACCAACTCCGGTTCCGAAGCGGTGGACACGGCCCTGAAAATCGCACTGGCCTACCACAAGGCGCGCGGCGAGGGCGGTCGCACGCGGTTGATCGGCCGCGAACGCGGTTATCACGGCGTGGGCTTTGGCGGCATATCGGTGGGCGGCATCGCCGGCAACCGCAAGACCTTCGGCCCCATGCTGCCCGGCGTCGATCATTTGCCGCACACGCACAACCTGGAAAAAAACGCCTACACCAAAGGCGAACCCGAATACGGCACCCACCTGGCTGATGAACTCGAACGCATCGTCGCCCTGCATGACGCCTCCACCATTGCCGCCGTCATCGTCGAACCGGTGGCCGGCTCCACCGGCGTGCTGATCCCGCCCAAGGGCTACTTGAAACGCTTGCGCGAACTGTGCACCAAACACGGCATCCTGTTGATTTTCGACGAAGTGATCACCGGCTTTGGCCGCATGACGACGCCATTTGCCGCCGACTATTTCGACGTCGAACCGGACCTGATGACCACCGCCAAAGGTCTCACCAACGGCATGGTGCCGATGGGCGCCGTGTTCAGCAAACAGCATATCCACGACGCCTTCATGGACGCGCCGCCCGGCATTGAACTGTTCCACGGCTACACCTATTCCGGCCACCCGCTGGCCTGCGCCGCCTCGCTGGCGACCTTGCAGGTGTTCGAGGAACAGGACATCCTCGGTCACGCAAAAAGCATGCAGGCTTACTGGCAGGATGCGGTCCATTCCCTGAAAGGCCTGCCGCACGTGATCGACCTGCGCAGCATCGGCCTGATCGCCGGCATCGAACTTGACGCCATCGCCGGCAAACCCGGCGCGCGCGCCTTTAGCGCCTTCAAGCAGGCGTTTGCCGACGGCGTCCTGATCCGCACCACCGGCGACATTATCGCCCTGTCGCCGCCGCTGGTGCTGGAAAAGCAGCATATCGACGAGCTGTTCGGCAAGCTGGCCACCGTACTCAAAAATCTCGACTAGGAACACCCATGAACGATCTCGATACGATTACCCACTTTATCAACGGCGCCAAAGTCGACACCCGGAGCGGGCGCTACGGCGACGTGTACAACCCCGCCCTGGGCGAGCCGGTGGCGAGGGTCGCGCTGGGCACGCTTGAGGACGTCGACACGGCCGTGCAAGCGGCGGCCGCCGCCTTTCCGTCGTGGTCGGCCACGCCGCCCTTGACCCGTGCACGGGTGCTGTTTCGCTACCTGCAGCTGTGCCAGCAGCACACCGATGAATTTGCCGCCATGCTCACGCGTGAACATGGCAAGACCTTTGCCGACGCCCAGGGGGAGGTGGCGCGCGGCATCGAGATGGTCGAGTTTGCCGTCGGCATACCGCAATTGCTGAAAGGCGAATTCACGGACCAGATTTCGCGCGGCATCGACGCCTGGTCGATGCGCCAGGCGCTCGGCGTGGTGGCCGGCATCACGCCCTTCAATTTCCCGGTGATGGTGCCGATGTGGATGTTCCCGGTGGCAATTGCCTGCGGCAATACCTTTGTCCTGAAGCCGTCCGAGCGCGATCCGTCGGCCTCGCTGCTGCATGCGAAATTGCTGAAAGAGGCGGGCCTGCCCGATGGCGTGTTCAACGTGGTGCAGGGCGACAAGGTCACGGTTGACGCCCTGCTCGATCACCCGGTGGTGCAGGCCATCAGCTTTGTCGGTTCGACCCCGATTGCCGAATATATCTATGCGCGCGGCAGCGCCAGCGGCAAGCGCGTCCAAGCCTTGGGCGGCGCGAAAAACCATATGGTGGTGATGCCCGACGCCGACATGGACATGACGGTCGACGCGCTGATCGGCGCGGCCTACGGTTCGGCCGGCGAGCGCTGCATGGCCATTTCGGTGGTGGTGGCCGTCGGCGACGCGGGCGACAAATTGATCAACGCACTGGCAACGCGCACGGCCGCACTGAAAGTACGCGATGGCATGGCCGACGGTGCGGAAATGGGTCCGGTGGTGTCTCTTGCCGCCAAGCAGCGCATCGAAAAACTGATCGCCTCGGGCGTGGAGCAGGGCGCGACCCTGGTCGTCGATGGCCGCAACCACGTGGTGGTGGGGCGCGAAAACGGCTTCTTTGTCGGCGGCACGCTGTTTGACCATGTGACGCCCGACATGAGCATCTACAAGGAAGAAATTTTTGGCCCCGTGCTGTGCATGCTGCGCGCGCCCGACGTGGTGCATGCGGTAGAGCTGATCAACGCCAACGAGTACGGCAATGGCGTGGCCATCTACACGCGCGACGGCGGCGTGGCGCGCGAATTCGTGCGCCAGATCCAGGTCGGCATGGTTGGCGTCAATGTGCCGCTGCCGGTGCCGATGGCCTTCAACAGTTTCGGCGGCTGGAAGCGCAGCATGTTCGGCGACCACCATGCGTACGGCCCCGAAGGCGTGCGCTTCTACACGCGCCACAAGGCCGTGATGCAGCGCTGGCCCAATACCGCCAGCGCTGGTGTGGAATTTGCTTTTCCACAGATGAAGTAAGGGCGTCACCCGTCACCCACCATTGACCGTAGCGAACAAGAGGAAAGCGTGATGATCGAATCCCTGCGTTATTTGCCGCCCCCCGAGCTGCCCGGCGCTGAACTGGCCGGCCACTTCACCGACCTGGCGCCGCCCTTGACGGCGCGCCAGGCCGCCATCGAAAGCGCGCGCTGCCTGTATTGCTACGATGCGCCGTGCAGCCGCATCTGTCCGTCCGAGATCGACGTGGCCAGCTTTATCCGCAATATCCATGACAAGAACATCAATGGCGCGGCGGTCGGCATCCTGAAAAGCAATATCCTGGGCGGCAGCTGTGCCCGCGTCTGCCCGACAGAAATCCTGTGCGAAGACGTCTGCGTGCGCAACCACGACGCCGAAGGCCAGCCCGTGAAAATCGGCCTCTTGCAGCGCTATGCGGTCGACCACATGCGGTTCGCCAGCCATCCGTTCAAGCGCGCCGCCGCCACCGGCAAGACCATCGCCATTGTCGGCGCCGGCCCGGCCGGCCTGTCGTGCGCGCACCGCCTGGCCATGCTGGGCCATGACGTGGTGATCTTTGAAAAGGAAGGCAAGGCCGGCGGCCTCAATGAATACGGCATCGCCAAATACAAGCTGACCGACAACTTCGCGCAGAAGGAAGTGGAGTTTTTGCTCGGGATCGGCGGCATCAGCATCCGATGTAGCCAGGTGCTCGGTGAAAATGTGCAGCTGCGCGAGCTGCATGCGCAGTACGACGCCGTGTTCCTGGGGCTGGGACTGGGCGCCAGCCGCCAGCTGGGCCTGACGGGCGAAGATGCGCCGGGTTTGCTGGCCGCCGTCGACTATATCAGCGCGCTGCGCCAGGCCGACGACCTGGCCGCGCTGCCGGTGCCCAAGCGCGCCATCGTGATTGGCGCCGGCAATACGGCCATCGACATGGCGGTGCAGATCCAGCGCCTGGGCGCCGAAGAAGTCACGCTGGTCTACCGCCGCGGTTTCGACGCCATGACGGCCACCCACCATGAACAGGAGATCGCCAAGGCCAACCAGGTACGCATGCTGACCTGGGCCCAGCCGCAGCAGGTGCTGTTGAACAGCGAGGGCAAGGTGGCCGGCATGCGCTTTGAAAGAACCCGCATGGACGGCGCGCGTTTGATGGGCACGGGCGAGACGATGGACGTGGTGGCCGACGCCATCTTCAAGGCCATCGGCCAGAGCCTCGATACGCAGGTGCTGAACGACCCGATGGCAGCGCTCTTGCGGCGCGAAGGCGACAAGATCTTTGTTGACGCCGGTTTTCGCACGGTGCTGCCGGGCATCTATGCGGGCGGCGACTGCGTGGCGCCGGGGCAGGACCTGACGGTGCAAGCCGTCCAGCATGGCAAGCTGGCCGCACTGGCCATCCATGCCGATCTTCTCAACAAAGTGGAGGCTGCATAATGGCTGATCTGAGCATCGAATTTTGCGGCATCAAGGCGCCGAACCCTTTCTGGCTGGCCTCCGCGCCGCCGACCGACAAGGCCTACAATGTGGTGCGCGCGTTTGAAGCGGGGTGGGGCGGCGTGGTGTGGAAAACCCTGGGCGAAGACCCGGCCGCCGTCAATGTTTCGTCGCGTTATTCCGCCCTGTACGGCAAGAACCGCGAAGTGGTCGGCTTCAACAATATCGAGCTCATTACCGACCGCTCCCTGGAAATCAACCTGCGCGAAATCACGCAGGTGAAAAAGGACTGGCCCGACCGCGCCATGATCGTCTCCTTGATGCTGCCGTGCGAAGAGCACTACTGGGCCGATATTTTGCCGAAGGTGGAAGCGACGGGCGCCGACGGCATCGAGCTCAATTTCGGCTGCCCGCACGGCATGCCGGAGCGGGGCATGGGCGCGGCCGTGGGCCAGGTGCCAGAGTACGTGCAGATGGTCACCGCCTGGTGCAAGAAGCACAGCAAATTGCCGGTGATCGTCAAGCTCACGCCCAATATCACCGACGTGCGCATGCCGGCGCGTGCGGCCAAGGCCGGCGGCGCCGACGCGGTATCGTTGATCAACACCATCAACTCGATTACCTCGCTGGACCTGGACCGCATGGTGGCCTTGCCGATAGTCGGCGGCGCCAGCACCCACGGCGGCTATTGCGGCGCGGCCGTCAAGCCGATCGCGCTCAATATGGTGGCCGAAATCGCCCGCGATCCGCTAACGCGCGGCCTGCCGATTTCCGGCATCGGCGGCATCGGCAACTGGCGCGACGCGGCCGAATTCCTGGCCCTGGGCGCCGGCTGCGTGCAGGTCTGCACGGCCGCCATGCTGCATGGTTTCCGTATCGTCGACGAGATGAAGGACGGCCTGTCGCGCTGGATGGACGAGAAAGGCTATGCGCGCATCAGCGACTTTGCCGGCAAGGCCGTGGCCAACACGACGGACTGGAAATACCTGGACATGAATTACCAGGTGATCGCGCAGATCAACCAGGACGACTGCATCAAATGCGGCAAGTGCTATGTGGCCTGCGAAGACACCTCGCACCAGTCGATCGCGCAGCTGATCGACGCCGCCGGCACGCGCACCTACGAGGTGATCAAGGAAGAATGCGTGGGCTGCAACCTGTGCGAAATCACCTGTCCGGTGCAGGGCTGCATCACCATGGTGCCGCAAGCAACAGGCAAGCCCTACATGAACTGGACGCAAGACCCCAGAAACCCGCGGGCGGTGCTGGAAACGGTATAGGGCACGATTTTTGCGTGTGTTTATTTATAAACATTCCCCGTTGATTGCGGTAAGCTCGATTGCTTGATGCAATCGTCTTTGTCGCAAATCCTTTTCCCGTATCCCGTATCCGCTACCGATGGAGTCTACCCGTGAACCACGACTATTCAGGCAACACGCAGCTATGGAATGAAGACCTGGCGCCCACCACGGCGGCCCAGCGTACCTGGCGCTGGTATCACTTCGCCGCCCTGTGGGTCGGCATGGTGATGTGCATTCCCGCCTACACCCTGTCGGCCAGCCTGATCGACAGCGGCATGTCCGGCTACCAGGCCGTGCTGACGGTGTTCCTGGCCAACGCCATCGTGCTGCTGCCGATGCTGCTGATCGGCCATGCAGGCACCAAATACGGCATTCCGTATGCGGTGCTGGCGCGTTCCTCGTTCGGCACCAGCGGCGCGCGCCTGCCGGCCCTGATGCGCGCGATTGTCGCCTGTGGCTGGTACGGCATCCAGACCTGGTTCGGCGGCCAGATGATCTATACGCTGATGGGCGTGCTGGCCGGCCATGAGCTGGGCGGCGAGAAGATCGCCGGCCTGGGCATCAACGGCAGCCAGCTGCTGTGCTTCCTGGCGTTCTGGGCCATCCAGTTCTATTACATCCTGCATGGCATGGAGGCGATCCGCAAACTGGAAACCTATACCGCCCCCTTGAAAATCCTGATCTGCTTCGTGCTGCTGTACTGGGTGCACAGCAAGGCCGGCGGCGTGGGCAGCCTGCTCGACCAGCCCTCGCAATTCGTCGAAGGCGGCAAGAAGGCCGGCCAGTTCTGGATCGTGTTCTGGCCGTCCTTGACGGCCATGGTGGGCTTCTGGGCCACGCTGGCGCTGAACATTCCCGACTTCACGCGCTTTGCCAAGACCCAGCGCGACCAGATCATCGGCCAGTCGGTCGGCTTGCCGGTGCCGATGGGCTTGCTCGCCATGCTGGCCGTGATCGTCACTGCCGGTTCTGTCGTCATGTACGGCAAGGCCATATGGGACCCGGTCGACCTGGCCAGCCGCATGACGGGCGCCGCCGTGCTGATCGCGCTGATCATCCTGCTGATCGATACCGTCAGCGTCAACCTTGCCGCCAACCTGGTCGGCCCTGCGTATGACTTTTCGTCGCTGGCGCCGAAGCAGATCTCGTACAAGATGGGCGGCTATATCACGGCCTTTATCGCCATCGTCATGATGCCGTGGAAGGTGCTCGAATCGACGCAAGGCTATATCTTCACCTGGCTGATCGGCTATTCGGCGCTGCTCGGTCCCATCGCCGGCATCCTGATCGTCGACTATTACTTTGTCCGTAAAACCGAACTCGACGTCAAGCAGCTGTACCGCGACGATGGTGTCTACTCGTACGGCAATGGCTGGAACATGGCCGCGCTGGTGGCTTTTGTGATCGCCGTGCTGCCCAACATTCCGGGCTTCCTGAACGCTGCTTTCCCCGCCGCGTTTCCGGGCGTGGGCGAGACGTTCAAAACCATTTACACCTACGCCTGGTTTGTCGGCGTGGCGATTGCCGCCGTGGTCTACGGCGTCATGATGAAGGGCAAGTCGCCGGTGCGCGTGCAGCAGGCGCCGCTGGCCTGATCAGTTTCACCATGGAGGAGACAAGCATGACTACACTGATACGCGGCGGCACCGTCGTCAACGCCGACCGGGCCTTTCGCGCCGATGTGCTGATCGAAGGCGATCTGATCGCCGCCGTTGGCGACCATCTTGCCGTCCCTGCGGGCGCCACCGTCATCGATGCGGCCGGCCTGTATGTGATGCCGGGCGGGATAGACACGCACACCCACATGAATCTGCCCTTCATGGGCACGGTCACCTCCGACGACTTTTTCACCGGTACGGCGGCGGGTCTGGCCGGTGGCACCACCACCATCATGGATTTCGTCATTCCCGCGCCGAAGCAGTCGCTGATCGAGGCCTATCACCAGTGGCGCGCGTGGTCGGCCAAGGCGGCCGGCGACTATACCTTTCACGTGGCGATCACCTGGTGGAGCGAGCAGGTGCATGAAGAGATGGGTGTGCTGGTGCGCGAGCATGGGGTGAACAGCTTCAAGCATTTCATGGCCTACAAGAACGCCATCATGGCCGACGATGAAACCCTGATCAAGAGTTTTACCCGCTCGCTGGAGTTGGGCGCCCTACCCACCGTGCATGCGGAAAACGGCGAACTGGTCTACCAGCTGCAGCAGGACCTGCTGAAAAAAGGCATCACGGGGCCACAGGCGCACCCGCTGTCGCGCCCGCCGGCGGTGGAAGCGGAAGCGGCCAACCGCGCCATCGCCATCGCCAATGTCTTGAACACCCCCGTGTATATCGTGCATGTCTCGTGCGCCGAGTCGCTCGACGCGATCACGCGCGCGCGCGCCAATGGCCAGCGCGTGTATGGCGAGGCGCTGGCCGGCCACCTGGTGATCGACGACAGCGTGTATCAGGGCGACGATTTCGACTACGTGGCCGGCCACGTCATGAGCCCGCCGTTTCGCGGCAAGCACCACCAGGCGGCGCTGTGGCACGGCCTGCAAAGCGGCAACCTGCACACCACCGCCACCGACCATTGCACCTTCTGCGCCGGGCAGAAAGCGGCCGGCAAGATTGACTTCACGCGCATCCCGAACGGCTGCGGCGGCGTCGAGGAACGCATGGCGGTGGTGTGGGACGCCGGTGTCAATTCCGGCACCTTGACGCCATCCGAATTCGTCAAGGTCAGTTCGACCAATGCGGCGCAGATCTTCAATATCTATCCGCGCAAGGGCATAGTCGCCGTCGGCAGCGACGCCGATATCGTGCTGTGGGACCCGCAGGCCACGCGCACGATTTCCGCCGCCACCCAGTTTGCGCGAGGCGGCTTCAATGTTTTCGAAGGGCGCACCGTGCGCGGCATTCCCGTCACCACGATTGCCGCCGGCAAGGTGGTGTTCCACCAGGGCGAACTGATGGCGGTGGAAGGAGCGGGGCGCTATATCGAACGCCCGGCTTTTTCCGCCGCCACCGTATAACAAAGGAGTTATTGATGACTGAACCACGTATCAACGGCGAACGACTGTGGGCGGCCCTGATGGAACTGGCGCAGATCGGCGCGACAGCAAAAGGCGGCGTCAAGCGCCTGGCGCTGACCGACCTCGACAAAGAGGGCCGCGACCTGGTGGTGCGCTGGGGCCGCGAGGCCGGCATGAGTATCACCATCGACCAGATCGGCAATGTCTTCATGCGCCGCGACGGGGTGGACAATTCATTGCCGCCGGTGATGACGGGCAGCCATATCGACACCCAGCCCACCGGCGGCAAGTTCGATGGCAACTATGGCGTGCTGGCGGGCCTGGAAGTGGTGCGCACCCTGAACGACCTGAAGATCAAGACCCAGGCGCCGATCGAGGTGGCCTTCTGGACCAACGAAGAAGGTTCGCGCTTCGTGCCCGTGATGATGGGTTCGGGCGTGTTCTGCGGCGCGTTTTCGCTAGCGACCGCGTATGCGGCGAAAGACACCGAAGGCAAGACGGTCGGCGAAGAGCTGGAACGTATCGGCTACAAGGGCCCGCAAGTGCCGGGTGATCATCCCATCGGCGCCTACTTTGAAACCCATATCGAGCAGGGTCCGGTGCTGGAAGACGCCGACAAGGTGATCGGCGTGGTGCCGGCCGTGATGGGCCTGCGCTGGTACGACTGCACCGTCAACGGCATGGAGGCGCACGCGGGCCCCACGCCGATGGGCCTGCGCAAGGATGCGCTGCAGGTCGCCACCGGCATCATGCAGGAAGTCGTGGCGATTGCCCACCGCTACCCACCGTATGGGCGTGGCACGGTCGGCATGGTGCAGGTATTCCCGAACAGCCGCAACGTGATCCCCGGTGAAGTCAAATTCAGCATCGACCTGCGCAATGTGAATGACGAGCTGCTGGGTACCATGGACGCCGATATCCGCGCCTTTATCGGCCGCACCCAGGCCACCACCGGCCTGGACATCACCATCGAGCAGGTGTCGTATTTTGCGCCGACGCCGTTCCACCCCGACTGCGTGGGCGCGGTGCGCAACGCCACCGAAAAGCTCGGTTATTCCGTGATGGACGTGGTCTCGGGCGCTGGCCACGACGCCATCTATGCGGCGCGCCTGGCGCCGGCCGGCATGATCTTCGTGCCCTGCAAGGACGGCATCAGCCACAATGAAATCGAGGACGCCAAGCCCGAACACCTGGAAGCGGGTTGCAATGTGCTGCTGCTGGCGATGCTGGAGCGGGCCCGCGTGGTTTCCTGAGGACCAAGGCGTTATCAGGGCATGCGCGGCATGCGCAAGGGCCGCGATACCGCCGATAGCGACAGGCCCAGGACCCAGGCCTGCGCTGCCAGTTCGGTGATCGCGGCGCGCGGTACACGGGCGGTCAGCGTTGCGGCGCCGTCTGCGGTATTGATGCCCCATCGTTCCAGCATCTGCTTCTGCTGATCGTCCAGGGGAATGGCAACATCGAGAAACACCGTCAGCGGCAGCCCGCCCGCTTCATCGGGCACAAGCAGGGCTGCCGCGAGGGCGCTGTCGAGTTTATGATCATTCACGCGAGCTCCCGAAAATGGATTCCGAACCATAAGGCAGATTGCCAAGCAGCAGGATGAAATCAGCGTCAGCCGGCGTTCTCCTGTTTACTACCCAGTACAAAGGGTAGTTTAGCCGCGTCGATCAGTCCGCCGCCCCATTTGTTGTCAAACGTGGTGCCGGACTGGCCTGGAATACTGCTGATCTTGCGCAAGATATCCTTGGCATGCGCGGGATCGAGTTCGGCATCCTGTTGCAGCAGCAATGCCATCAGGCCTGTGATGAACGGTGTGGCCATGCTGGTCCCCGCCATGACACGGAAATGTTCGCGGAAGATATCGCGTCGCCTGGCCGGACTGTCCTTCGACAGGCAAGACACGATCATGGCGCCGGGGGCGGTGACATCGGGTTTTGCCTGCATGTTGCGCAATGGCCCCTCGCTGCTGAATTCGGAAATGGTATCTGGCGCGAAACCGACGTCCTGATGCTGCATGTCGATGTCATTCCATTGCGCGCGTGAGGTATAGGCAGCGACAGTGATGGCCGAGGCAGCGGCGCCGGGTGAGCCGATCTTCATGGAGTCGCTGACTGCCGCGCCCGTGAAAATGACGCTCGCAGCCTGGCTGTCGTCCATTATCCAGGCGTGGATCGTGGCTGGCTTTTTCGCCACGTTACGCAGCAGCAGTTTCCATACGCCGCTGTTCACATCGGCTTGCCGCTGGCCCTGCAGGTCGACCACGAACTGATGATCGCCATTGGCAAGATTTGGCGGCGGGGAGGCGACGGTGACGGCCGCGTCGGGCAACTGGTACGATTTTGCGTTATTGCCCTGGCGGATGACTGCCTGGAATGGCGTACTGACGCCCAGCGGGGAGACCAGTGCGATCTCGATGCCGGCGTCGCCATCGTACCAGCCGTTCAGCGTGATATTGCGAATCGTCGCGGGGACGCGAAAGCGTATTTCCTGTGTCGCCAGTGCCGCGACAACGGCCGTGGCATGGATATCGTCGGTGCCTTCATTGCCGGCGGCACAGCAAACGAGTCGGCCCGGACCGGATTGCTCATCGATGATGCGTGACAGCGGATCGCTGCCATCATGGGCGTCGAAATGTCCGCCCAGGCTCAGGTTGATGACGGCTGGACGATTGAGCTCGCTGGCGATGCGGAAGATATAGCGCACGGCATCGGCAATATGGGCGTTCATGAAACTCGTTTTGACGATAATGAATTCCGCCTCGGGCGCAACGCCGCAAAACATCGCATCGGCTCCGCCGGCGATGCCGGCGACATGGGTACCATGGCCATGATCGTCGCGCGAGATGCTGAACAGGCCGGGCGTCAGCTCGGCGCCGTACCCGCCTTCCTTGACGCCATCGCCGCGCAACTGCTGGTCCCAGATACGCAGGATGCGTCCCTTGAATGCCTCATGGCTGGCGTCGATGCCGGTGTCGATAATGCCGACAATGACATTCTTCCCTCCTGTCTGTGCCTCGCCGCGCCATTGCGTTACATGTGTCATTTCCCCTGCGACATCCAATTTGGGTTGCAGGTAGCGGCTCGGCAGTATGCGCTTGATGGCTGCGTCCTGCGATAACGCGTCGAGGCTGGCGAATGGCAGGATCGCGGTACGAAAACGACCTTCGGACTGGTTGATGCGGATGTCGTGCTGCGCCAGGTGATCGAGGCTGGCGTTCGGGTCGCAGTCGAGAAACACGACCGTGCGCATGGGTTTGCTGGTGCCGACCGAAGGCACCAGACCCATGGTCTGCATTTGCGGCATCAGTCCGGTTTCTCCTTGTGACTGAAAATTTTCCATCGCCACCATCAAACCGGGGGCTATTTTTTCATGGTTCATGTTTGTCTCCTGTTGAATTCCTGGTGATATGTTCTACGTGCAACAACAGGAATGTCGGTGATAGGGACGTAAAGTATGGGCGCGGTCTTCTGCAGGTCTTTGCGCCAGATCTAGATTGAAACCGAATGTCGTATCGATGTGGTTACCGTGCTGGACAGGCAGACAATGCTATGCTTGGCGCTGATTTTTGTCGGACTATGCCATGCAGCAGCACTTCCCCCGCTCCGCCCCAGGCCAGCATGCAATGTTGTTTGCCGAGGGCAATGACCACTTGAACAAAGGCGACGCTGTCGCCGCCGTGCGCTGTTTTTTGCACGCCCATGCATTGGCTCCCGATAAGGTCGAAATACTGGCCAATCTCGGCTATGCGCAGGAGCAGGCGGGCATGTGGGCCGCAGCTGCAGACAGTTACCGCCAGGCGCTGGCGCTGCGCCATGACAGCGTGCAGATCATGCAGAACCTGGCCATGCTGCTGCTTAAATCCAAACAATTTGTCGAAGCGGAAGCCTTGTGCCGGCGCGCGCTGCAAGCACAGCCGGACGAGGCCGGCGCATGGTCGAACCTGGGCGTGCTGCTTGCTTGCCTGCAGCGCGAAACACAGGCCGAACAATGCTATCGCGCGGCGCTGGAGCGCGATCCGCTGCATGGCAAGGCGCGCTTCAACCTCGCGTATCTGCTGCTGCGCCAGGGCCGTCTGGAGGAAGGCTGGCAGATGCTGGAGGGACGTGCATTGCCCGATATCTTCGGCGCGTTTTTTAACTGTCCGCGCTGGTCCGGCGAGCCCTTGTCCGGCCGTGCGATTGTCGTCTGCCTGGAAGCAGGGCAGGGTGACATGATCCAGTTCTGCCGCTATTGCAGCGTGTTGAAGCAGGCTGGCGCGTATGTGGCGCTGGTCTGCCATCCCGCATTGAAAACGTTGTTGACGAGCTTGCCCGGCGTCGACCAGGTGTTTTCTTCCGCAGAAGCCATCCCTGGCGCGCGCTGGGATTTCTGGGTTCCATTGCTTAGTTTGCCTGGCCTGTGTGGCACGCGCCTTCACACCATTCCCGCGCCTGTTCCCTACCTGGCCGCCGACCCTGCGCTGGCAGCGCGATGGAAGACACGCTTGCCTTCCAATGGCATGAAAGTCGGCCTGGCCTGGAAGGGTAACCCGGCCTTCGAAAACGATGCCGACCGTTCGCTGCCGTCACTCGATACGCTGGCGCCGCTCGGTGCGCTGCAGGGACTGGCCCTGATCAGCCTGCAAAAAGGAGCAGGCCAGGAGGACCGCTCGGATTTTCTGGACATGCTCCATCCGGTAGCTGCCTTGCGTGATTTTTCCGATACCGCCGCTGTGATCGCCAACCTGGACCTGGTGATCAGCGTCGATACGGCCGTGGCCCACCTGGCTGGCGCCTTGGGCAAGCAGTGCTGGCTGCTGCTGCCCGACTATCGCGCCGACTGGCGCTGGCTGGCGGGACGCTGCGATACTGCGTGGTATCCGTCCATGCGCCTGTTTCGCCAGCCTTCGATCGGTGGCTGGGCGCCGTTGATCACGCACGTTGCGGCGGAACTGGCGCACTGGCGCCAGCTACACGGTTAGCTTTTCGGCTGGAAATTGCGCAAGAAATGCAGCAGCGCCTGCGCCGCAATATCGGCGTCGTCGGCCGTCATGGTTTCCAGCGGATTGTGGCTGATGCCGCCATTGCCGCAGCGCGTAAACAGCATGGCCACGTCGGTGATGGCGGCCATGGCCATGGCGTCGTGGCCGGCGCCGGACAGCAGGCTGCAAGGCACAACATCGACGGCGCTCACGGCTGACTCAAGCTGCGCCATCAGCCATGGCGCACACGGCGCCGCGCGGGCCGACAGCAGCAGTTCGAGTTCGACGTCGATCTGGCGCCGCGCGCAGATGGCGGTGATGCCGGCGAGGATGTCGTCGACGGCGCTTTGACGCACGCTGTCGCTGGCGGCGCGGATATCGAGCGACAAGTGGCAGGCGCCGGCGATCACGTTGACGGAGCCATTGGGCACGTTTAACTGGCCGACGGTGCCGACCAGCGCCTCGCCCTGGCCGCAGCGCTGCTCGACCAGCAAAATGATTTCGGCGGCGGCGCTGGCCGCGTCACGGCGCATGGTCATCGGCGTGGTGCCCGCATGGCTGGCCGTGCCGCTCAATCTGACCAGGTAGCGCGAGCTGCCGGCGATCGCCGTCACCACGCCCAGCGGCAAATCGCGTTCCAACAGCACCGGGCCCTGTTCGATATGCACCTCCACGTAGCCGAGCAGATTGTGCGGGTCGCGTGCGATGGACACTATCGTGCTGGCGTCATGGCCGGCCGCAGCCAGCGCCTCGCGCATGCTCACGCCATCGGCGTCACGCTGCTCGAGCAGCGACAGGTCGAAATTGCCCGTCACAGCCGTGCTGCCTAAAAACGTGCTCTTGAAGCGCACCCCTTCTTCTTCGGCAAAGCCGACGATTTCAAAGTGGAAGGGCAGCCGTTCGCCCTGTTCATGCAGATGGCGCACCACGGCAATTGGCAGCACGATGCCCAGGCGCCCATCGTATTTGCCGCCATTGCGCACGGTGTCATAGTGCGAACCGGTCATCAGGGTTTTCGCCCCCGGCACGCTAGACTCATAACGTCCCACCACATTGCCGACCGCGTCGATGGTGACCTGCATGCCCGCCTGGCGCATCCAGTCGGCCAGTTGCGCGGCCGTCTGCCGGTGGGCCGGCGTCATGTAGGCGCAGGTCAGGTTGTCGCTGCTGTCGCTGTGCTCGGCCATGGTTTCGCAGTGGCGCATGATGGCCGGACCAAAAGCCAGGCGCACGTCCAACAGTTCGTTCAGGCGCAGCTCGGCGATGCGTTTGATCTGGCGCAGCGACTCGATCAGCTCGTCGGCGCGGCGGTTTTTCAGGCGCCGCGCAAACGTGGCGATGATGTCCTGGCGCGTCAGGCCTTCGCCGGTTGGCCCTTTCACGGCCAGGATAAACGGGAAGCCGAACTTGGCCTTGTAGTCGTGGTTCAGCCGCTGCAGGGAGGCGAATTGTTCGGCGCTGCACAGGTGCAGGCCCGATGTGGCCTGCTCGCGCGTGGACTCGGCCGTCAGCTGGCCGGCAATCGCCGCCTTGCCGGCCAGCTCCGGGTGGGCACGGATCAGGCCCAGCTGTTCTTCGGGCGAGGCCTCGTCCAGCACCCGCTGCAGTTCGCGCTTGAGCGCCGTCAGGCTGGCAAACGGCCGTGCTGCTGCGGCGCGCCGGGCGATCCAGGGCGAGTGTTCATAGATGCCGTGCAGCTGTTCTACAAACTGTTCGGTGCTGCTGGCGTTCAGGTCGGAAAGTGAGGTCATGGAGATCCAATCATGGAAGCGGTAATGATAGCGCGCGGGCGCAGCGGGCGCCATATGCGGTGGTTGATAATGTTTATCGCAGTGTCATCGCTGCACCAGCAATTTGGCCGCCGCGCTGACCTGGTCGCGTAGCCATTTGTGTTCGGGCGCCTGGTGCACGCGCTGGTGCCACAACTGGTAGAAGCGCATCGGCGGAAATTTCAGCGGCACCGTATAGGTTTTCAGCGGCAGGGTCTTTTCATAGAAGCGCATGAACTGGCGCCCGGTGGTCAGCACCAGGTCGGTCTGGGTCAGCATGTAGGGGATCAGGCCGAAGTAGGCCGATTCCACCACCACATTGCGCTGCAGGTTTTGCCGCTCCAGAAACGAGTCGATCACGCCGTGGTAGCCGGGCATCATGGGCGAGGGCGCCACATGGGGCAGGCTCAGATAATCGTCGAGCGTCATCGCGTCGCTGGCCGTGCGGCGCGCATAGGCGTTTTCGGCATGCATGGCGCAGATGATGGGGTCTTCGAACAGTTTTGAAATGTGCAGGTGGGCCGGCGGCTCGTCCCAGTTGGCGATCACCAGGTCCAGGCCACCGTCGGACAACTGCCGGATATGGTCGATGCCCGGCCCCAGGCTGTGCAGCACCACGCGGCTTTTGGGCGAGCCGCGCCGCAGCAGCGCCACCACGTTGGGCAGGAACTGGCTGTCCAGGTAGTCGGGCGCGGCGATATGGAAGGTGCGCGCCTCTTCCTGCGCCACGAACGGCGTTTTGCGCACGAACAGGCTTTCGGTCTGGTCGAGAATGCGCTTGGCCGGGTTGAGCAGGCTTTCACCGTGCTGTGTCGGCACCATGCCGCGCGCGCCGCGCACCAGCAAAGGGTCGCCGGTCAGCTCGCGCAGCTTGCGCAGCGAGGCGGAAATCGACGGCTGCGGCTGGTTCAGCTTCAAGGCCACGCGCGAGACATTCTTTTCCACCAGCAGCAGATACAGGATGCGGATCAGGTGCAGATCGAGGTGTTGCGGCAGGCTGGACATGGGCGGCGCCTCTGTTGTATATCGATTTGGATATGTCAAATATACGATATATTTCATGTGACGGGCGCTGAATCCAGCTATCTTGTGTAAATTGGCACGAATATTGGTGCTGCTGTCGTTCAAAGAATAATTCAAGGAATACTATGGAAGTGTTTGCCTACCTGATCCCTTACGGCCTTGAGTGGCTGAACCTGATCGTGCGCTGGTTGCACGTCATTACCGGCATCGCCTGGATCGGCGCTTCCTTCTATTTCGTCTGGCTCGACAATTCCATCCGCCCGCCCGCGCCCGGTTCCGAACTGGCCAGGAAGGGCGTGTCAGGCGAACTGTGGGCCGTGCATGGCGGCGGCTTCTACAATCCGCAAAAATACCTGGTGGCGCCGGCCGAACTGCCGAAGGAACTGCACTGGTTCAAATGGGAGGCGTATTCGACCTGGCTGTCCGGCTTTGCGCTCTTGAGCATCGCCTATTACTTCAATGCCCAGGCCATGATGGTCGACAAAGCCGTGATGGACCTCGCCAGCGGCCAGGCGATCGGCATCGGCATCGCCACCCTGGTAATCGGCTGGACCGTGTACGACCTGTTGTGCCGCTCACCGCTGGCCAAACATGAACTGTGGTTCGGCGTGGTGGTGTTCGCGCTGATCGTGGGCGCTGCCTATGCGCTCACACACATGCTCAGCGGGCGCGCCGCGTACATTCACGTGGGCGCCATGATCGGCACCATCATGGTGGCCAATGTGCTGATGCTGATTATTCCTGGCCAGCGCAAGATGGTCGAAGCGATGGCGGCCGGCAAGCTGCCTGACCCCAGGCATGGCTTGACAGCCAAGCAGCGCAGCGTGCATAACAATTACTTTACCTTGCCGGTGCTGTTCATCATGATCAGCAATCATTACGCGATGACCTACCGTAACGATCACGCCTGGCTGGTGCTGGCTTTGATCATGGCCGCCGGCGTGTTTATCCGCCACTTCTTCAATCTGCGCCACAAGGGCCGCGTCGAATGGCGCTATCCGGTGCTGGGTCTGGCGCTGCTGCTGGCCGTGGCAGTGGCGATTGCGCCCAAGGCGCCGGTGGCGGTGGCCGCCGCGCCGGTGGTCGACCAGGCCGCGCAATGGAAGTCCGTGCAGGCCATCATTGCCCAGCGCTGCGCCACCTGCCATTCCGCCCAACCCACGCAAGCTGGCTTTGCCACCGCGCCTGCCGGTATGATGCTGGATAATGAGGTGGAAATTCGCCAGCACGCGGCGCAAATCTACAAGCAGGCCATCGAACTGAAGGCCATGCCGATCGGTAACCTGACCAATATGACGGACGCCGAGCGCACCGAACTGGGCGCCTGGCTGCAACAGACACTGCAAGGAACAAAATGAGCACTCCAGAACAACAAATTACGGCATGGATCGACGCGCACTTCGATGAGGAAGTCGCTTTTCTGCAACAGGTGGTGCAAGTACCGACCGATACGCCGCCGGGCAATAACGCGCCGCATGCGGCCAGAGTGGCGCAACTGCTGGAAGCGTATGGCTGGGACGCCGAGCAGCATGCCGTGCCGTCCGCGCAGGTAGAGGCCTATGGCATGCAAAGCATTACCAACCTGATCGTGCGCCGCCCCTACGCAGCCGGCGGACCCACCGTGGCCCTGAATGCCCACGGCGACGTGGTGCCGCCCGGCGACAACTGGACCTATCCGCCGTATGGCGCGCAGGTCGTCGACGGCTACCTGTACGGGCGCGCGGCAGCCGTGTCGAAAAGCGATTTCGCCACCTATGTCTTCGCCACCCGCGCACTCGAAGCGCTGGGCATCCCCTTGCGGGGCCAGCTGGAACTGCATTTTACGTATGACGAGGAATTCGGCGGCCTGCTGGGGCCGGGCTGGCTGCTGGAGCAGAAACTGACCAAGCCCGATTTCGTGATCGCGGCCGGCTTCAGCTACAACATCGTCACCGCGCACAACGCCTGCTTGCAGCTGGAGATCACGGTGCATGGCAAGTCCGGCCACGGCGCCATGCCGGAGACGGGCATCGATGCGCTGCAGGCGGCCAGCAAGATCCTGAACGCCATCTACGGCCAGCTGCCCGAGCTGAAAAAGATCAAGTCCAAAGTGCCGGGCATCGATTCGCCCACCATGCTGGTCGGCCGCATCGACGGCGGCACCAATACCAATGTGGTGCCGGGCAAAGTCACGATGAAGATGGACCGCCGCATGATTCCCGAGGAAGATCCGGTGGCGGTCGAAGCGCAGGTGCGCGCGCTGATCGAAGACGCCGTGCAGGGCGAGCCCGGCATCCGCATCGAGATCCGCCGCCTGCTGCTGTCGCATGCGCTGCGCCCCTTGCCCGGCTCGGAACAGCTGGTCGCCAATTTGCAGAAAAACGCGCTGGCGATCCTCGGCGAGACGATTCCCGCCCAGGGCACGCCGCTGTATGCGGATGCGCGCCTGTACGGCGAGCATGGCATTCCGGCCGTGCTGTATGGCGCCGGCCCGCGCACCGTGCCCGAGTCGAATGCGAAAAAGGCCGACGAACGGCTGGCGCTCGATGATTTGCGCCGCGCCAGCAAGATCGTGGCGCTGACCTTGCTCGATTTTCTGGCAGCGAAATAGGCGGGGGCTTTGGCATACAATGGGGCGAACTCACTGTAATGGCGTGTCACAGTAGGGAGCGTTTTCTGCTTGCAGCTCATCAGGGGCGCGGACAAGGCGGCATGGCGAGCCATGCAACATGAGCAACGCGGTCCCCGCTTCTGCGGGGCACCAGCAGGAGATGTATTCGTCTACTGGGATGGGCTCTGAGTGTGCGTTGGTCATTATGGTATCCTCGGCTCAGGTATGATAATCAAAATGCAGCAGGCAGTATAAAGGTAACGATATGGCTAGCGCAGACCAGCTCAAGGCGCTTGTGAGATCCCACATTGAGCGGGACGACGGAAAGTTTTTTTCCGTGGCAATGCAGGTCGCGGCTCATGAAGCAAAGGTCGGACATGGGAAACTGGCAGTCGAGCTTCGTGAAATAATTGATGCTGCAAAGATACGTACATTGAGTGTAGTGTCAACTCCCGCCGTAACCTTAGCTCGTCCACGAGGAGAGGTCGCGGCCTTATTACAAGTTAGCCATCCAGAGCACCGTTTAGCGGACATGGTACTGGCTCAAGGAATTCATGAGCAACTGCGCCGCATTTTGAAGGAACAAGCCATGTTCGCGCGCATTCGCGAACATGGTCTTTCGCCACGTCGCAAACTGCTGTTGGTGGGGCCGCCAGGAACAGGCAAGACGATGACAGCTTCAGTCCTTGCGGGTGAACTGGGACTGCCGTTATTTCTAGTGCGTTTGGACGCACTGATTACGAAGTTTATGGGAGAGACCGCAGCCAAGCTACGTCAAGTGTTCGATGCAATTACCGAAGTTCGTGGCGTATATTTCTTTGATGAGTTTGATGCGATAGGCTCACAACGCGGACTGGGCAATGATGTTGGCGAGATACGGCGTGTGCTGAACAGCTTTCTGCAAATGATCGAGCAGGACCATTCAAATAGTTTGATCGTAGCCGCCACTAACCATCCAGAAATCTTGGACTATGCTTTATTTCGTCGGTTCGACGATGTCATTGAATACCATCTTCCGACCGCTGACCAAGCGGTAGACCTGATTCGTTCACGTATGGGCCATTTTTTGCCAAAGCCGTTTCCATTGAAGTCTGTGATGTCTAAAGTCGAGGGCTTGAGCTACGCGGAAATTCGTCGTGCGGTAGACGAGGCCATCAAGGAAGCACTGATGCACGATGAAAGCCGCGTTAAGTCGGAGGCATTGGGGAATGCACTGCTCGAACGCAGTCAACTCAATAAAAGAATAACAAACAGGGAATTGTCGAAAAATGCCGGTGCCACCTCGCAATAAGCATCCTCATCTTTTATTGCAAAATACCTCGACCTCGAAAGCCTTCACAGCGCATTCCGCAAAGGGCGGCAAGAAACCTGTTGTTCCTGATTTGCCACGTCAGCAGCATGGGAAGATGTTGGAACGGCAACTGGCGCAGCTGAAAGTTTTGGCTGTTGAGGCAGCATCAGCGCAGCAGGCGCATGGGTTTGAAAGTGGCCTTGGCCTTCAAATTCAGTTCGTCAGTCAGCCCAATGTGGCATTGGCTTTTCAAAGTCTTGCGGAAGAGCGCGGCAAAGATCCCCGTAAAAAGATTGAACTGTTGAGCGTGAAGCAGGAAGGCGAGCATACCTACGCCAATGTTTTCGTTCCCGATGGCAAGCTTGATCACTTTGAAAAATATGTCGCTGAATATTTGGCGGAAAAGAAGGATGCAAAGGGCAATCCACGCGATAACACACCATTGCTCAACACGATTGAAGCCATACGCAAAGCTGAACTACGGGCGCTCTGGACCGATGACTCAAGTCTGCTGCCGGAAGATCCCACCGAAGCCTTCTGGTGGGAAGTCTGGTTACCGGTGAGAGGCAATGGTGACGCTGTACTGTCCGACTTCCGTAAACTTGCAGAACTTGTTGGTTGTCAGGTCGGTTCTCAACAAGTGCGATTTCCTGAGAGAACAGTAGTTTTGATGTTCGGTTCAGAGCGCCAGTTTGCCGATTGCGTGTTGACCTTGAATTGTGTTGCCGAGCTACGCCGGGCCAAGGAAACAGCGGAATTTTTCGACCAGATGGGTGTCGTTGAACAGCGCGAATGGCAGGACGAATTATTGCAACGAGTGGGTTTCGCAGAAGAGGATGAAGGCATTCCACGAATTTGTCTGCTTGATTCCGGAGTGAACCGCGGTCATCCATTGCTGCTGCCATTGATGGCGCCAGCCGACATGCATACGGTTGATCCGACCGGCGGAACCGATGATACAGCCAACCACGGAACAGGCATGGCCGGTCTTGCTGCTTATGGAGATCTGACCGATGCGCTTGCCAGCGCAGGGCTGATCGGAGTCGCGCACCGACTGGAGTCGGTACGCCTGATTGCTGCTGGTGGGGCCAATGCTGGCCCACCTACCCTACATGCCCAGTTATTCGCCGAAGCCGTCGCGCGTCCGGAAATCGCTTTTCCGCACCGAAAGCGTGTCTTCTGTTCCGCTGTGACCGCAGCGGATTATCGTGATCGTGGCAAGCCGTCGTCTTGGTCGTCCGAAGTCGACAGTCTGGCTGCCGATGCAGACGGTGCCGGATATTTTCCACGTTTGTTCGTTCTTTCCGCAGGTAATACCGATGATCCTGCGGATTGGGCGAACTATCCTGCCAGCCTGTCCACTAACCTCATACATGATCCAGGGCAAGCTTGGAATGCATTGACAGTTGGCGCGTTCTCCACCAAAACAGATACCCAAGATCCCAATTACCAAGCTGTAGCGGCTAGTGGCGGGCTTAGTCCATATACGTCGACTTCGGCAGCCTGGGAAAGTGGCTGGCCACTAAAGCCTGAGGTCGTACTTGAAGGTGGTAATCTAGGCAATGATGGTTTGGGTCCAATTGGCATGAACAGCTTGCAATTGCTCTCTACGAACTATCGACCTCAAGACCGTTTGTTCACGACTTTCAATGCAACTAGTGCAGCCTCGGCTTTGTGTGCGAAGATGGCCGCGCAGATTGCAGCCGTTTATCCTGCATTACGTCCAGAAACAATTCGTGCGCTGATTGTCCATTCTGCTCAATGGACAGAGGCGATGCGTGCCATGTACTTGCCGCCGGCTGATGCTACCAAGACAGCGTTTATACGCTTAATACGGCATTGCGGCTGGGGACAGCCAGACTTGGGACGGGCACTTTGGAGCGCAGGTAATTCCTTGACACTGGTAATCGAAGATCAGCTATACCCTTTTAAAAAGGATAAGGGGCAAGCGCCGTCGAGTCGTGACATGAATCTGCATGCTCTGCCTTGGCCGCGCGAGGAGTTAGAGGCATTGCAGGCGGCGAAGGTTCAAATGCGGGTTACGCTCTCATACTTTATCGAACCGAATCCGTCGGCAAGGGGTAGCACTTCCAAGTATCACTATCCTTCGCATCGTTTACGCTTTGATGTTCAACGTCCCCTGGATGCAACGACAGATGATTTCGTCGCTCGCGTCAATGCTGCAGCTCAGCGTGAGGATGAGGGTGCTCCGACCAATCCGGCAGATCCTCATTGGCACTTGGGTGAGCGGCATCGTCACAGGGGCTCCTTGCATCAGGATATATGGGAAGGTACTGCTGCGGAACTTGCCAGCCGCAGCTTCCTGGCCGTCTATCCATCGGCTGGATGGTGGCGAACCAGACCAGCATTGGAACGCTACAATCTGCCAGCACGTTACAGTCTGATTGTTTCTATTTTTACAGAAGAAACAGAGGTCGACTTGTACACCGCTATCGCGCAGAAACTGGTGATCGAAACGTAGGCAAAGCTCACAGTTGAACTGGCCGATAAATACCCGTCACCTTCGATATGGACTGGATGATCATCGCTGGCTGGGTCGAGGGCTACATCGCCAATGCAGTGCAAACCCCTGCCTTTGTAAGGATAACAATGAAGACCATCCGTCAACTGGCTGCCGACCTTGCCAGCGGCCGCCTCACCAGCGTGGCGCTCACGCAAGATATGCTGGCGCGCGCCGAAGCGCACCGTGCGCACGGCGGGCATGCCTATGTCAGCCTCGATGGCGAACAGGCCTTGAAAGAGGCGCGCGCCAGCGACGCGCTGCGCGCGGCCGGCATGGTGGCCTCGCCGCTGGCCGGCATGCCGATCTCGATCAAGGATCTGTTCGACGTACGGGGACAGGTCAGCAGCGCGGCATCGCGGGTGCTGGCCGATGCGCCAGCGGCCAGCCGCGACGCGGTGGCGGTGGCGCGGCTGCGTGCGGCCGGCGCCGTGCTGCTGGGGCGCACCAATATGAGCGAGTTCGCGTTTTCCGGCCTCGGTTTGAATCCCCATCACGGCACGCCGCGCAATCCGCACGATGCCAGCCGGGTGGCCGGTGGCTCCACTTCGGGCGGCGCCGTATCGGTGGCGCTTGACATGGCGGCCGGCGCGCTGGGCACCGACACGGGCGGCTCGATCCGCATCCCGTCGGCCTTCTGCGGCCTGACCGGCTTCAAGCCGACCGCCGCCAGCGTGCCCTTGGCCGGCACGGTGCCGCTGTCACGTTCGCTGGACTCGGCAGGCGCGATCGCCAACAGCGTCGATTGCTGCGCCATTTTGCATGCGGCGCTGTCGGGCCACGCGCCTGCGCCGCCGGCGCCATCGCTCAAGGGCCTGCGCTTCGGCTACACCGCCGATTACGTGGGCGCGAACCTGGAGCCGCAGGTGCGGCAGGCATTCGAGCGCACGCTCGATATGCTCGGCGCGGCCGGCGCGCTGGTCGAGCAATTTGATTTTCCCGAGTTGCTGCAGCTGTCCGCCATCAATAGCGGCGGCGGCCTGGTGGCGGCCGAAGCGTGGCACTGGCACCGGGACTTGCTGGAACAGCAGGGCGCGCAGTACGACCCGCGCGTGGCGGCCCGCATCCGCCGTGGCCAGCAGCAGGGCGCGGCCGAATACCTCGACCTGCTCGACGCCCGTGCGCACCTGCGCGCCATCGCCAGCGACCGCCTGGCTTTGTTTGACGCCTGGCTGATGCCCAGCGTGGCCATCGTGGCGCCGCAAGTGGCGCCATTGGAGGCGGACGATGCGGCCTTCTTTGCCACCAATGGCCTGGTGCTGCGCAATGCCAGCGTGATCAATTTCCTCGATGGCTGCGACTTGTCGCTGCCTTGCCAGGCAAGGGGCGAGTTGCCGGTGGGCCTGTCCATCTGCGGCGTGCATGGCATGGATGAGCGTATTCTTGCGATAGCCCGCGCAGTGGAGGCGCTGCTGCATGCCGCTTCGCCTTGAGCAGGCGCAAGTGGCGCCTGTTTGTAATATGATAGCGGGCATTGATATGGAATAACCGCGCACGGCGTGCCGGCCAACTACACACTGTGCTTCGATACGACCTGATCAGCTGTCATGAATGCGGCGTGCTGTACCGAAAGCGGCCGTTGCGCCCGCGTGAAAAGGCGCGCTGCGTGCGTTGCCGCTCGGTCCTTTACCGCGGCACCTCGGCCGACCTGAACCGGGTGGTGGCGCTGACCCTGGGCGCGGCCCTGGTGTTTCTGATCGCCCAGTTTTTTCCCATCGTCGAACTCGACGTCAATGGCCTCACGTCCAGTGCCACCTTGCTCGGCGCCATACGCGTGCTGTGGCACGAGCAGATGCAGGTGGTGGCCACCATGGTATTTTTGTTCACCATGCTGTTTCCCGCGATCGAACTGGGCTCCTTGCTGTATGTGTCGCTGGGCCTGCGCCTGGGCGTGAAAGTGCCGGGTTTCAACCTGGTGCTGCGCGCGGTGCGCACGGCGCGCGCCTGGGGCATGACGGAGGTGCTGATGATCGGCATCCTGATCACCGTCGTCAAGATGACCAGTCTGGCCACCGTGGTGCCGCGTCCGGGCCTGTTCGCCTTTGGCGCGCTGACCATGATGCTGGCCATCGTCGTCTCGTTCGACCCGAAGGCGCTGTGGAACGCGGGCGACGACCTGACGCGCCAGGCCTTGCCCGGCATCCGCTACAAGCGTTTCGAGCCCGGCGACGCGCTGCTGCCCTGTCACAGTTGCGCCCTGGTGGCGCCCCCAGGCGGCACGGCGAAGCATCCGCACTGCGTGCGTTGCGGGTCTGCCTTGCATGGGCGCCACCCGGACAGCATCGGCCGCACCTGGGCGCTATTGATCGCTGCGGCCATCCTGTACATCCCCGCCAACCTGCTGCCCGTGATGTATACGCACTCGCTGTTCGGCGTCGAAGACGACACCATCATGAGCGGCGTGGTGTTTTTCTGGACCAGCGGTTCAAAAGGCCTGGCCATCATCATCTTTATCGCCAGCGTGGTCGTGCCGATGCTCAAATTGGGTACCCTGGCGCTGCTGGCGTTGACGGCGCAGCGCCGTTCGCGCTGGCGTCCGGTGCAGCGCACCAAACTGTACCGCATGGTCGAATTCATCGGCCGCTGGTCGATGCTCGATATTTTCGTGGTGACCCTGACGGTGGCGCTGGTGCGCTTCGATGCGCTGGCCGTGATCACGGCCGGCCCGGGCGCGCTGGCCTTTGGCGCGGTGGTGGTGCTGACCATGCTGGCCTCGATGCAGTTCGATCCGCGCCTGATCTGGGACCCGGTCGACGCCGCCGCCAAACCACATGAACCTGCTGTAACAAACCTGGCAACTGGAGAGCATGATGTCTGACAAGGAAGAGGGCGTGCGTGCGCCCGATACGCGGCAATTGCCGGAACCGGACGTGGACAGGGCCAGCCGCTGGCTGCCCTCGCTGGTGTGGCTCATTCCGCTGCTGGCCGCGCTGATCGGCGCCGGCCTGGCCGCCAAGTCCATCCTCGACCAGGGGCCGACGGTCACCGTCAGCTTCAAGAGCGCCGAAGGGCTCGAACCGGGAAAAACCAAGGTCAAGTACAAGGATGTGGAGATCGGCCAGGTGCGCGCGATCAAGCTCGGCGACGACTTGAGCCGCGTGCTGGTGAGCATCGAAATGAGCAAGGAGGCGCGCCGCTTCGCCACCGCCGATTCGCGCTTCTGGGTGGTGCGCCCGCAGATCGGCGCCAGTGGCGTGACGGGCCTGGGCACCTTGCTGTCGGGCGCGTATATCGGCGTCGACACCGGCAAGTCGGAAGCCAAGAAAGACAGCTTCACGGGGCTGGAAAGCCCGCCCGCCGTCGATGGCGACCAGAAGGGCAAACTGTTTACCCTGCATGCCGAAAGCCTCGGTTCCGTCGACGTGGGTTCGCCCGTGTTCTTTCACCGCTTGCGGGTGGGCAAGGTGGTCAGCTTCAGCCTGGACAAGGACGGCAACGGCATTTCGATGACGGTGTTCGTCAATGCGCCCTATGATCAATTCGTCGGCAAGGAAGCGCGCTGGTGGCATGCCAGCGGCGTCGATGTGCGGCTCGACTCGAACGGCTTCAAGCTCAACACGCAGTCGCTGGCGGCGCTGCTGATCGGCGGCATCGCTTTTGAGGCGGAAAACGGCCGCAAGCCGTCCGCGCCGGCGCCGGCCAATACCGCCTTCCGCCTGGCCGCCGACGAGGCCAGCGCCATGCGCGAGCCCGATGGCGAAGCCATTACCACCGTGTTCTATTTCGACCAGTCGCTGCGCGGCCTGCAGCCCGGCGCCACGGTGGACTTCCGCGGCATCGTGCTTGGCGAAGTGCGCTCGGTGGGCATCGAGTTCGACCCGGTCAAGAAAAACTTCCGCATGCCCGTCACGGTGAACCTGTATCCGGCGCGCCTGGGCATGCGCTTCCAGACGGCGGTGGCCGATGCGGAAGAGTCCAGGAGTAACCAGATGCTCGAGCGCATGGTCAGCCGCGGCCTGCGCGCCCAGTTGCGCACCGGCAACCTGCTGACCAGCCAGCTGTATATCGCGCTCGACTTCTTCCCGAAAGCGCCAAAGATCGCGCTCGACACCAGCAAGTATCCGGTGGAAGTGCCGACCGTGCCGAACACGCTCGACGAATTGCAGACGCAGGTGGCCAGCATCGCCCGCAAACTCGACCAGGTGCCGTTCGGCGAGATCGGCGACAACCTGAACGCCACCATCAAACAGGCCAATGCGCTCTTCAAACAGCTCGACAGCCAGGTGGTGCCGGAAATGCGCGGCACCCTGACGGCGGCCAAAAATACCTTTGGCACGGCCGAACAGGTACTGCAGAAGGATTCGCCGCTGCAGTCCGACGTGCGCCAGGCCTTGCAGCAGCTGACGCAAACCCTGCAGTCGCTGAACGCCCTGACCGACTACCTGGAACGCCACCCCGAATCGCTGATCCGTGGCAAACAAGGAGATGAGAAAAAATGAAGATGACCGTTTCCGCATTGGCTGCCACGCTGGCCGCCGCGCTGCTGCTGGCCGGCTGTGCCGCGCCCCAGCCCGAGCATTTCTACACGCTGTCCGGCGGCATGGCGGCGCAAGCCGCCAAGCCGGTGCGGTACTATGTCGAGATGCTGGCCGTCAGCGTGCCGCAGCAGGTCAGCCGCAACCAGTTCGTGGTGACGGCGCCGTCGGGCCGCATCGAACTGCTCGAGCAGCAGCGCTGGGCCGGACCGTTGGCCGGCGAAATCGGCCAGGCCCTGTCGACGGCCGTCACGGGCGAATTGGGCGCCATCGACGTGTTCCGCACGCCGTATCCCGACAAGCTGCCGGTCTACCGCATCAGCACCAATGTGCAGCGGTTTGAATCGGTGATGGACCAGTACGCGCTGATCGACGCCGTCTGGAGCGTGCGCGAACTGGCCAGCAACAAGGTGGTGACCTGCCGCACCGTCGCCAATCAAAAGGTCGGCGCCGGCTACGACGAGATGGTGCTGGGCCACCGCCGCGCCGTGCAGGCGATATCAACGCAGATGGCCAACGTGGTGCGCGGCTTTGCCGCCGGTGACGCGGCCTGCCCTGCCGCCTGAGCGGCCCGCATTTCAGGCCTGCAGGAATGCCAGCAGCAGCCTGGTAAACGCCGGTTCGGCTTCGATATTGGACAGGTGCGACGCTGCCACGGTCGCCACCTCGGCATGGACAATCGCCTGCTGCATTTGCCTGGCGTCGGCCAGCGTGGTGACGCTGTCCTGGCTGCCGGCGATGATCAGGGTGGGCGCACTGATCGCCCCGATGTCGCCGCGCAAGTCGGCGCTGGCCAGGGCCTCGCAGCAGGCGGCATAGCCATCGGCGTCCTGGGCGGCCAGGCTGGCCAGCATGGCCGTGACGATGGCCGGCTGCGCGGCGATGAAGCCTGGTGTAAACCAGCGAGCGCCAGCGCCTGCCGCAATCTCGGCCATGCCGCCGGTGCGCACCGTGTGCGCACGGCTGAGCCAGCCTTGCGCCGTGCCGATCCGGCCTGCCGTATTGGCCAGCACCAGCTTGTGCAGGCGATGCGGTGCGTGCACGCCCAGCCACTGTGCCGTGACGCCGCCCATCGACAGGCCGCAGAAATGCGCCTTGCCGATCGCCAGGTGATCGAGCAGGTCGAGCGCGTCCTGGCCCAGCATGGCAATGGTGCAGGGTGCGGTGCCGGCGTGGCTGGCGCTGCCGCCATGGCCGCGCGTGTCATGGCGCAGCACATGGAAGTGCTGCGCCAGGGCTTCGGCCTGGGCGTCCCACATGCTCAGCTCAGTGCCCAGCGAGTTTGACAGCATCACGCACGGCTTGCGCGGATCACCTTCGCTGCGGTAATGCCGCAGATAGCCCTTGATGTATGCCTGTGGCATATGCTGCTCCTAGCCCTGGTCGCCGCCACCGACAGGCAGCACGCTGCCCGTGATGTAGGACGCTTCGTCGGACGCGAGAAACAGGATCGCGCCTACCTGTTCGGCGATGCTGCCATAGCGGTGCATGGCGCTGCTGGCGATGGTCTGCTCGACGATGCCCTGGTACCACAGCTGCTCCTGCTCGCTGAGCGGCTGCTGGTTGCGCGGGATCGTGCGAGGCGGTGCTTCGGTGCCGCCGGTGGCGACCGCATTGACGCGGATGCCGTGCTGCGCGTGCTCGAGCGCCAGGCTGGCCGTCAGCGCGTTGACTCCGCCCTTCGCCGCAGCGTAGGGTACGCGGTAAATGCTGCGCGTGGCGATCGAGGAGACATTGACGATGGCGCCGGCGCCTTGTTCCAGCATGGCCGGCAGCACCGCCCGGCAGCACCACAGGGTAGGGAACAGCGAACGGCGGATTTCCGCTTCGATCTGCTCCTCCTGGTAGGCCTCGAAAGGCTGGGCCCAGATGGTGCCGCCGACATTGTTGATCAGCACATCGATACGGCCAAAATCATTGATGGCCTGCGTTGCCAGCTGGCGCGCGCCGGCGTATTGTTCGAGGTCGGCCTTGCACACGCTCACGCGCGCACCCAGCGCAACGGCCTCGGCCGCCACCTGTTCAACCAGGTCGGCGCGGTCGGCCAGCACCAGTTGCGCGCCTTCACGCGCGGCGGCCAGGGCAACGCCGCGGCCTATGCCTTGCGCCGCGCCGGTCACCAGCAGCACCTTGCCGGAAAATCGTTGACGATCACTCATTGTTCACGCTCCGCTGCTTGCCGAAAATTTTTCATAATAGAAGTTGGCGGGCACCATACCCGTCTGCGTGAGCCAGCTGCGGACCGCATCGACCATGCCGGCCGGGCCGCACAGGTAGACGTCGACATCGCCCGCATTCATCCAGGATGGTTCCACATGCGCCGTCGCGTAGCCCTTGCGCGCATGGGCGCTGTCGCTGGCCGCCACGCAGGTGATGTACGCGAACTGCGGGTGGGCGGCGGCGATGCGGTCGAGCTGTTCCAGCTCCACCAGGTCGTGCTCATTGGTCACCGCATAGACCAGGCGTACCGGCTGCGTGAAGCCGTGCGCCGCCAGCACGCCGAGCATCGACAGGAAGGGGGCGATGCCGGTGCCGCCCGCCAGCATCAGCAGCGGGCGCTGTACCGGCCGCAGATAGAAGCTGCCGTACGGGCCGGTGAAGCTGGCCGGCGCGCCTGGCTGGGCAGTGTGCGACAGGTAGCCGCTCATCTGCCCGCCAGGGACGTTGCGCACCACAAACTGCGCCTGCGCCGCGCCTGGCACCGAACTGAAGGAATACGAGCGCGTCAGGGTGGTGCCTGGAATGGCCACGTTGACGTACTGGCCGGGCAGGAAGTCGAGCGCCTCCGGAGCGGCCAGGTCGATCGCAAAGGCGATCGTCGACGGCGACAGGTGGCGCACCGCCGCCACCGTGCCGGCGTAGCTGGCCACGCCGGTCTTGCAGGCCGAGGACGTGGCGGGGATTCTGATCACGCAGTCCGATCGCGGGCGCATCTGGCAGGCCAGGATATGGCCCTGGGCCGCTTCTTCGGGCGTAAGCGCATCGTCGATATAGCTCGATGCGGGCAAATCGTAGCTGCCCGATTCGCATTGGCCGCGGCAGGTGCCGCAGGCGCCATCGCGGCAATCGAGCGGGATATTGATCTTCTGGCGATACGCGGCGTCGGCCAGCTTTTCATTGTCGTTACAGGAAATGAAGCGGGTGATCCCGTCTTCGAATTGCAGGGCGATGTGATGACTCATCGTCGGTCTCCTTGCTCGCTAGAGCATGTCAAATGTGGTACACGTCGATGACCTGGTTGATATAGTCGTTCTTGAGAACGACATATTTGTTCAGGATCTGCGGTTGCGCGCCGGAAAAATCGATGACGTAGCGCGACATGCCGAAGTAGCCATAGTCGCGCTTGTAGCGGTGGCTCAGCGTATGCCAGTTGAAACGCACCGTGCACACCGCGCCTTCCTGTTTTTCCAGTTCGATATTGGCGATATTGTGGCTGGTCCGCGTATCGGGCATGGTGGCGCTGGAACGCTCGGTCTTGATGCGGAAGACGCGGTCCTCCAGCCCCTGGCGGGTCGGATAGAAGATCAGCGAAATTTCGCGCTGCGGGTCGCTGATCAGGGTGCCGTCGTCATCCCAGGCCGGCATCCAGAACTGCGCGTCGGGGTGGTAGCATTCCAGCCACTGATCCCATTGTTCATCGTCGAGCAAGCGGCTTTCGCGGTACAGGAAGCTGGCGATGTCGTGCGATGCGATGGCGCTCATGGCTGCTCTCCTTCGGCCGCCAGCGCCTGTTTCATGACGTCGAGCCAGTAACGGTGTTGTACCGTGTACAAGCCTTCATCTTCGGTGCGCGCGCCGCTCATCAGGGGCTGCAGGCCGATTTCCTGCGCCGCCGCGTCGGCCCCGGTGATCCAGTGCGTGGCGCCGCGGCACATGTCGTTCCATGGCATGGCGCTGCCCGCATAGCCTTGCTGGCAAGCGCGGAACTCTTCCAGGTCGTCCGGCGTCGCCATGCCGCTGGCGTTGAAGAAGTCTTCGTACTGGCGGATGCGCCGTGCACGCGCCTCGGCGTCCTCGCCTTTGGGCGCGATGCAGTAGATCGTCACTTCCGTCTTGTCGACGGAGATCGGCCGCAGCAAACGGATCTGCGAGCCGAATTGATCCATCAGGTAAACGTTCGGATACAGGCACAGATTGCGCGAACGGCTGATCATCCAGTCTGCCGTCGGCTTGCCGAACTGGCGCGCATAGTCGGCGTGGCGCGAAAAGTTCGGCCGGTCTTCCGGATTTGCCCACTGCGTCCACAGCAGCATGTGTCCCTGCTTGAAGGCGTAGAAGCCACCGCCCTGGCGGCCCCAGTTGCCGGCATCCATGGCGCGGATATTGTCTTCGTGCTGGGCCACCTGCTCCTTGCGGCGGTTGGTGGTGGCGGCGTAATTCCAGTGTACTGCCGAGACGTGATAGCCGTCTGCGCCATTTTCAGCCTGCAGCTTCCAGTTGCCATCGAAGGTATAGGTGGAGGCGCCACGCAGCACTTCCAGGCCATCCGGTGACTGGTTGACGATCATGTCGATGATCTTGCTGGCCTCGCCCAGGAATTGTTCGAGCGGCGCCACCTTGTCGTTCAGGCTGCCGAACAGGAAACCCTTGTAGTTGGCGAAGCGCGCGACTTTTTTCAGGTCGTGCGAGCCTTCCTTGTTGAAGCATTCCGGGTAGCCGGCGTTTTCCGGGTCCTTGACCTTCAGCAGCTTGCCGCTGTTATTGAAAGTCCAGCCGTGGAAGGGACAGGTATAGGTGGCCTTGTTGCCGCGCTTGTGGCGGCACAGCTGGGCGCCGCGATGGCTGCAGGCGTTGATGAAGGCATTGAGCTCGCCTTGCCGGTTGCGCGCGATGAAGACGGGCTGGCGGCCGATGTGGGTGGTGTAGTAGTCGTTGTTGTTGGCGACCTGGCTTTCATGCGCCAGGTAGATCCAGTTGCCCTCGAAAATATGCTTCATCTCGAGTTCGAACAGTCTTTCATCGGTGAAGGCGCTGCGGTGCAGGCGATGGTCGCCCGTGGCCTGGTCTTCGACCAGCAAGGCGTCGAGGTCGGGGGCCGGCGCGCTGGCGGGCCGGCAAGGATGGATGGGAATCATGGCGTGCTCTCTAGGCGGCTGCGCGGCTGCGCTCGATTTGCGACGTTGGCGCCGCCGTGGTGTCCGCATACAGGTGGAAATCGAAGTCGATCGATGCGAACGGCTGGCGCAGGTCGTTCGCGGCGATCGCCGCCGGCTCGCTGATGCGCGTTACCGCCGGTACCAGGCCTTCGCGGCTGGCAAAGGCGAAGTCGTCCCACAGGTATTCATCGCCGTCGATGTTGATCTGCGTGGTCAGCTGGCGCTGACCATCGGCGCTGATGAAAAAGTGGATATGGGCCGGACGCTGGCCATGGCGGCCCAGCAGGTCAAGCAGGTACTGTGTGCAGCCGTTGGGAGGACAGCCATAGCCCTTGGGCATGATGCTGCGGAACTGGTAGCGTCCCTGCGCATCGGTGTAGATGGTGCGGCGCAGGTTGAAGGCAGACTGGCTCTGGTCGAAATGCGAGTAGTTGCCCAGCAGATTGGCATGCCAGACCTCGACCTTGGCGCCAGGCAGCGGCTTGCCTTGCTGATCGTATACGATGCCTTGCATCAGCAGCACTTCGGCCTGCGCGCTTTCACTGTCGTCGTCAAGGCGGGCAAAAGCGTCGCTTTCGGGCGCGCCAGCCACGTACAGCGGACCTTCGATGGTACGCGGCGTGCCGCCGTTCAGGCCCGCCTTCGCTTCGGCTTCGTCGGCACGGATGTCCATGAAGCGCTCGAGGCCCAGGCCAGGCGCCAGCAGGCCCAGTTCATGCGAGGTACCCGCCCTGGACAGGAAATCGAGACCGGTCCAGAATTCGGCCGGCTGGATGTCCAGGTCTTCCATCGCCTTGCACAGGTCGCTTACCAGGCGCAGCGTGATCGCTTGCACGCGCGGGTTGGCGGGGCCGGTGGCGGCGTCGACGATCCAGCTTTTTACCAGGGTATCGATGTCATTGTGTGTCATGGTGTCTCCTCTGTGGGGAAGGTGCTGCGGTGGTTAAAGATCGTTTGCGCGGACCGACGATGGGTGCCGGCACAAGGGCATCACGTCGATCTGCATGTAGGGATACAGCGGCAGCGACATCAGCAGCGCATGCAGCTCTTCGTTGCCGGCCACGTCGAAGATGCTGACGTTGGCGTACTGACCGGC
Organism: Janthinobacterium sp. PC23-8; assembly: GCF_002250505.1. GTDB lineage: Bacteria > Pseudomonadota > Gammaproteobacteria > Burkholderiales > Burkholderiaceae_D > Janthinobacterium. Next base: position 559,197 of record NZ_NJGY01000004.1, on the reverse strand, counting down.
GATGCGCCACAGGTGGCGCCATTGGCCGGCGTCCTGCAGTGTTTGCGCCAGCGCTTTCTCTTGCTGCTTGAGTGTGTCTGCCAGCTCGGCCGGCATGGTGGGCGGCAGCCTGACATCCATCCTGACGTGAAACAGCATGGCAATCTCCTCTTAGTGGCGCGCCAGACGGCGCAGTTTGTCGGTGTCGATCTGCACGCCCAGACCGGCGCCGGTAGGCACTTGCAGCATGAAATCGCGGTAGACCAGCGGCTCGCGCAGGATTTCCTGCGTCAGCAGCAGGGGGCCGAACAATTCGGTGTCCCATGCCAGGTCGGCGAAGGTCGAGCACAGGTGGGCGCTGGCGGCCGTGCCGATGCTGCCTTCCAGCATGGTGCCGCCATACAGGCCGATACCGGCCAGTTGCGCCACGGCGGCCACTTGCTGGGCCGGCACCAGGCCGCCCGACTGGGTGATCTTGACGGCATACACATCGGCGCTGCCGGCGCAGGCCAGGCGGAAGGCATCGGCCGGACCGTGCAGCGCTTCATCGGCCATGATGGCGACGTCGAAACGGGCGGCCAGGCGGCCCAGTGCGGCCGGGTTGTCGGCGCGTACCGGTTGTTCGATCAGGTCCACGCCGCCGTCCTGCAGCGCGGCGATGCCGCGCACGGCATCGAGTTCGCTCCAGGCCTGGTTGACGTCGACCCGCACGCTGGCGGCGTCGCCCAGGGCACGCTTGATGGCCAGCACGTGCGATACGTCGTCGGCCACGCTGCGCAAACCGATCTTCAGCTTGAAGATGCGGTGGCGGCGCAGTTCCAGCATGTGCTGCGCTTCGGCGATATCCTGCGCCGTGTCGCCACTGGCCAGGGTCCAGGCCACAGGCAGGGCGTCGCGCACCCGGCCGCCCAGCAATTCGCTCAGCGGCACTCCCAGGCGCTGGCCCTGCGCGTCCAGCAGGGCCGTCTCGATCGCGCATTTGGCGAAGCGGTTGCCCTGAATGACCTTGCGCAGCTTCGCCATGGCCTTGGCCACGGCCGTCGCTTCCATGCCAACGAGCAGGGGAGCGATATGCGTGTCGATATTGACCTTGATACTCTCCGGGCTTTCCTCGCCGTAGTTGAGGCCGCCGATGGTGGTGGCCTCGCCCCAGCCCTCGATGCCGTCGGCGCAACGTATGCGTACCAGGACCAGCGTTTGCGACTGCATGGTGGCGACCGACATCTTGTGGGCGCGGATGGTGGGCACGTCTGCAAGGATGGTTTCTATACTGAGTATCATATTTAATTTGTATAATGTGAGCAGGTATATGTACGATATTCCCCGTCACACCCCGCGTCCAACACTGTTTTGGTATGGATTCAATACTTTATAGGTATGAATATGGAACTGCGTCATTTGCGTTATTTCGTCGCTGTCGCCGAAGAAAAGAATTTCACGCGGGCTGCCGAGCGACTGCATATCGCCCAGCCGCCGCTGAGCCGCCAGATCCAGCAACTGGAAGAAGAACTGGAGGTGCTGTTGATTGAAAAAGGCTCGCGGCCCTTGCGCCTGACCGAGGCGGGGCGGTTCTTTCATGCGCATGCGCAGGAGCTGCTGGCCAAGGCAGCCGACCTGAAAACCATGACCCGGCGCGTCGGCAAGATCGAGCGCACGCTGTCGATCGGCTTTGTCGCGTCCACCTTGTATGGCCTGCTGCCTGAAATCGTGCGGCGTTTTCGCGAGCGCTACCAGGCTGTCGACATCGCCTTCCACGAAATGACCACCATGGAGCAGCTGAAGGCGCTCAAGGAGGGGCGCATCGATGTGGGTTTCGGTCGCCTGAAAAGCGACGACGCGGCGATCCGCCGCATCGTGCTGCGTGAAGAGCCGCTGATCGTCGCGCTGCCATTGGGGCACCGGCTGACCAGGCAAAACGAGCCGCTGAAGATGACTGACCTGCTGCATGACCCCCTGATCGTCTATCCGAAGTCGCCGCGCCCCAGCTTTGCCGACCAGGTACTGGCCACGTTCCGCGACCGCATGATCGTTCCCGAACAGGTGATCGAAGTGCGCGAACTGCAGATCGCCATCGGCCTGGTGGGTGCCGGCCAGGGCATCGCCATCGTGCCCGACAGCCTGCAGGGCATGCAGCGCACTGACGTGGTGTATCGCCCCATCGACGACCGCCGCGCCGTCTCGCCCATCATCTTCAGCGTGCGCGAAATGGACCGCGCGGAAGAACTGGCCAACATGCTCGCCGTGATCTATGAAATCTACGACGCCCTCGGCCTGGTCCACGTCAAGGAAGTGCTGTAGCGTGTGTGCAGGCCTGCATGGACCTGCTCAGGCACTGCTTCACCGATCTGCCTGCAGGCAAGGGACAGGCTAGAACATATGGCGCACGCCCACCAGCACGCCGGACTGGTTCAAGCCGGCGCCGACGGTGCCGCCGGCGTCCAGGGCGATGGCGGCGCCGCCCCTGTTTTGAATGCGGCCGAGCGAGGCATGGACGGCGCTGCGCCGGGACAGGTGATAGGTGGCGCGCAGCACCGCCAGGTTGGAGACCCTGGCAGTGTGCCTGACGTCGAGCCGCGACAGCTGCGCGTCGAGCTGCCACGGACCGTCGAAGGTGTAGGCGGCGCCCAGGTAGTACAGGCCCTGCCGGGTAGCGCTGGCCGCGTCGATGCTGCGCTCGATGGCGCCGCCGCCGATCTTCGCCGGTCCCAGCACCGCGTAGCCGTTCAGCGAGATGCGGCGGTCGGTGTCTGCCGCGCGCGTCAGGCCATTGGCCGCGCCCGGGCCGCCGCGCAACTGGTCGTACGAAGCCGAAGCACCCCAGGTTTTCGTGTCCCAGGCCAGCATGCCCGTCACTTGCCGGCACGCCCTTGCATTGCCCGCCACTTCGCCGGCGCAGCCGGTAGCGGCCGGCCCGCCCGCCGACGAGGCGTCGCGGCCAAAGCTGTAGGTGGCGCCCACGGTCAGCTCCTTGAAGACACCCAGGTAACCGATCGCGTTGTCGCTGCGCGCATTGGGCAGGTACAGGTCGAGGCTGCTGATGCTGAAGATGTTCGGTCCGATGATGTCGGCCTTGGCGGTGGCAAGAAAGGTCATGTTGACCTGCCGGCCCAGCATCAGCTGGCCGTAATGGTTTTTCAGGCCCACCCAGGCGGCGCGGCCAAACAGGCGGTTGCCCTGGCCGGTCGTGCCCGTGTCGGCGCCGATGCCGGTTTCCAGTGCGAAGATGGCCTGCGTGCCGCCGCCCAGCTCTTCGCTGCCGCGAAAACCGATGCGTGAAGGCAGCGAGGCCGTCAGCGACGGCATCTTGAAGACGCTGTCGCCGCCGGCATTGGCATTGGTGGTGTAGGCCACGCCCAGGTCGAGCAGGCCGTACATTGTTACTTGCTGGGCCTGCGCGCCTGTGCAGCAGCATCCTGCCGCGAGCAGTGCCGCGACGGCTGTGGTGTGATTCATATTGTTCTCCCTGATGGTCATGGTGGCGTTACGAATGGGTGGCGGCTGCGCGTGGTGCTGGCGCCGCATGGGCCGATGCCGACTTGCCATGGCGTATCTGCGACACGGCAAGTACGGCGATGACAGCCGGGATGGCGATGGCCATGAAATTCTGCTCCAGCGGCAGCGCCATGCCGACCAGCGTGCCGATGACGATGGGCGCCAGGATGGCGCCGCTGCGGCCCACGCCAGAGGCCCAGCCGATGCCCGTCGAGCGAATCGCCATCGGGTAGAACTGGCCCGCATACGCATAGGTGACGATCTGCGTGCCGATGGTCGAGGCGCCGGCCAGGCCGACCAGCAGGAACAGCACCTCGGCAGGCACCTTGAAGCCCAGCGAGGTAATCGATATTGCCGCCAGCGCGTACATCCCCATCAGCACATATTTGATATTGAAGCGATCGGCCAGCCAGCCGCCGCCGACCGCGCCGATCATGGCGCCGAAGTTCAGCACCAGCACGAAGGTCAGGGCGGAACCGAGGCTGTAGCCGGCGCTGGCCATCAGCTTGGTGAGCCAGGAGCTGAGCGCATAGACCATGAACAGGCACATGAAAAAGGCGATCCAGAACATCACCGTGCTCAAGCCGCGCCCATCCTGGAACAGCTTGCCGATCGGTGCGCCTTCGGCACGCTCGCGCACCGGCAGGGCGAAGCGGTCGCCGGCATCGGGACGATACGAAGGCTCCATGCGCGCGACGATCTGCTTGAGTTCATCGAGGCGGTTTTCGCGGATCAGGAAAGGCATCGATTCGGGCAGGGTCCTGAGGATCACCGGGATCAGCAGCACCGGCAGGCCAGCGGCCAGGAAGACGGATGACCAGCCATAAGTCTCCAGCAGCCCCTTGCCCAGCAGCGCAGCGAGCATGCCGCCTACCGCATAGCCGCTGAACATCAGCGTGACCATGGTGGCGCGGATTTTCCTGGGAGAGTATTCCGTCATTTGCGCCACCACGTTGGGCATCACGCCGCCGATGCCCAGGCCGGCCAGGAAGCGCATGGCGCTGAAGGTGTAGGGGTCGTGGGTGAAGCCCGCCGCCGCCGTAAAGATGCTGAACAGCGCGATGCAGATGGCGATGGCCTTGCGGCGGCCGATGCGGTCGGCGATGGTGCCCAGAAAGATGGCGCCGAACATCATGCCAAACAGGGCCGAACTGACCATGAAGCCGGCGTTCTGCGCCGTCACGCCCATGTCCTTCATGATCGAGGGCAGGGCGATGCCAGCCACGGCCAGGTCGTAGCCGTCGCAGATGATGATGATGGCGCACCATAGCAGCACGCCTGCATGGAAGCGGTTGAAACGGGCCTGGTCGGATAATTCGTGTACATCGATCTGTCGCATGATGCTGGTCTCCTTGGTGTTTTTTGGTCTGTGGGTGCGAACGGCTGCCGGCCATGCAGCCGGCAGCCGTGATTCATGAAAAATGGTGGTGTTGCGTCAGGAGGGCGGCGTGGCTTGCCGCCGCTTGCCATGGAGCAGCCAGCAGGCCAGCATGCCGATCAGGATGCCCCAGAAGGCCGAACCCAGGCCCAGGAAGCGCATCCCCGAGGCCGTGGCGAGGAAGGTAATGACGGCCGCTTCGCGGTGGTCTTCGGCCGCAGCCACGCCAACCAGGTTGAGTGTCATGGCGCCCAGCAAGGCCATGCCGGCCAGCGTGGCCACCAGTTCGCGCGGCAGCGCGGCAAACAGCATCACCAGCGAGCCGCCGCACAGACCAGCGGCAAGGTAGAACAGGCCGTTGGCGACACCGGCGATGTAGCGGCGCGCCGGATCATCGTGGGCATCGCGTCCGGTGCACATGGCGGCGGTGATGGCGGCAATGGCGATCGTGATGCCACCGGTGCAGGCCACGGCCAGCGAGGCGACGCTGCTGGCGGTGAGTATCGGCCGCACCGGGCTGTCGTAGCCTGCGCCCCGCAGCACGGCCATGCCGGGCAGGTACTGTCCTGTCAGGGTGGTCAGCACCAGCGGCAGCGCCAGGCTGAAGGTGCTGGCCCAGGACCAGCTTGGCGCAATGAACTGCGGCCTTGCCAGTTCCACGGTAAAGCCGTCAAAGTGGGTCAGTCCGCCGGCCCAGGCCAGCAGCGCGCCGGTCGCCAGCAGCAGCACGATGCAATAGCGCGGCAGCATGCGCCTGAAGAGCAGGTAGGCGATGATCATGCCGCCGCTGAGCAGGGGCAGCGAACCGATGGCCTTGAACGCATTCAGGCCGAAGGGCAGCAGGATGCCGGCCATCATGCCGCTCGCCACGCCTTTGGGGATGGCGCTCATCAGCCGCTCGAACTGGCCCGACAAGCCGATCACCAGCAGGATGGCGGCGGCGCTCAGGTAGGCGCCGATGGCGTCGCCGATCGACATGGCGGGAAACAGCGTGATGAGCAGCGCCGTACCGGGTGCCGACCAGGCGGTGATGACGGGAATGCGCAGCGTCCAGCTGAGGAAAATGCCGGCGGCGGCAGCACCGATGGAAATGCCCCATACCCACGACGCAAACTGCGCATTGCTCATCTGCGCCGCCTGTGCCGCCTGGTAGAAAATCGCCAGCGGTCCCGCGTAGGAAACCAGTACGGCCATGAAGCCGGCAGCCACTGCGGACACCGACCAGTCGCCCAGCCGCAGTGCGCTTGCCGGCTTGTCATCCGGTGCCTGGCCTGGCGGCGGGCAGGCGGTGCTGCGCGGCCGTGCTTGTGTGCTGTGCGACAAGTCATCACTCCTGCTGTTATCAGATATACGCAGGTTAGATAACTAGTGCGGTGGCGTCCAACACCGATTGGGTATCCAGTCGATACTCAAAAGGTATGCGTCTTTAGCCTGATGGCTTGCGCTACAATCAGCTACGCCGCCTGGCTTGGTGCCCGGCAGCATATTTATTGCAGGTACTTTTGATGATATGGATCGATTTTCCCGCCTTGTCCCGCTTTGCCGCCACCTCGGCGGCGATCACGCAGCCGTGCAGTTGCTGTGCCGTGCCGCTGCTGGCATGGCAGCGCCTGCCGATGTCGCTTGAGCTGGACCGCTTCGAGGAAGTCGGCACCTTGCGCGCCGATCCCTACGAAGAACCAACGTTTGCCGAATACCATCCGCACGGCACGCGCTACGACAGCGCCGCTGCGCCGATTGCGCCGCGTTACTATCCGGCCAACCTCAGCCAGGTGGCGCGCTGCCTGAACTGTGGCCGCTACTATTTGCGCTATAACGAGGCGGGCGGCTATTTCACCGAATTGCGCATCCGCGCACTGCAGCCGTCTTTGCTGGTCGACGCTGCCTGATCCTGGGCCTTGAAAAAAGGCAGCCGGTGCGGAGAACTTGATATTGTGGATTGGTAATTTATTCAAACCATGATATTTTTGGCATGTTTTCCATCGATTACTTCGCCAAAGGCTAATTGCCATGTCCTTCCTGATCGTCCTGGCCGCCCTGGCCTTCCTGATGCTGGCCGCCTACCGCGGCTACAGCGTGATCCTGTTCGCCCCCGTGGCCGCTCTGGGCGCCGTGCTGCTGACCGATGCGTCGGCGGTGGCGCCCGTATTCAGCGGCATCTTCATGGAAAAGATGGTGGGCTTTATCAAGCTGTATTTCCCCGTCTTCCTGCTCGGCGCCGTATTCGGCAAGCTGATTGAAATGTCCGGCTTTTCGCAGTCCATCGTGGTGGCGGCGATCCGCCATATCGGCCGCTCGCGCGCCAATGCCGTGATCGTCGCCGTATGCGGGGCGCTGACCTATGGCGGCGTGTCGCTGTTCGTGGTGGTGTTCGCCGTCTATCCGTTCGCGGCCGAACTCTACCGCCAGAGCAATATCCCCAAGCGCCTGATGCCGGGCGCCATCGCCCTGGGCGCGTTCACCTTCACCATGGACACCTTGCCCGGCACGCCGCAGATCCAGAACATCATTCCCACCACCTTTTTTCAGACCACCGGCTGGGCCGCGCCGTGGCTGGGCACCATCGGCGCCTTCCTGATGATTGTCTGTGGCTTGACGTACCTCGAATGGCGGCGGCGCTCGGTGATGGCCAGCGGCGAAGGCTATGGCGGCGACACCGAGCCGGTGGCCCAGGGATCCGTCCAGCCTGCCGTCACCGCTGCTGGCCGTCGCGCCGCTGATACTGGTCGGCGTGGCAAACTTCCTGCTGACCCAGTGGATACCGCGCTGGTACGGCGCCAGCCATGTCATCACCAGCGATGAATTGCCGGGCCTGCACGCGCCCGTGAGCACATCGATCAGCGCCGTGGTCGACATCTGGGCCGTGGAGGGCGCCTTGCTGCTGGGGATTTTGCTGGTCTGCGCCACCGCGTTCAAGCGTATCAGGGACGGCTTTGCCGAAGGCACCAAGGGCGCGGTCGGCGGCGCCTTGCTGGCCGCCATGAATACGGCCTCCGAATACGGTTTCGGCGGCGTGATCGCCGCGCTGCCCGGCTTTATCGTGGTGCGCGACGCCCTGCGCAGCGTGCCCGACCCACTGGTCAACGCGGCCGTCTCCGTCACCGCCCTGGCCGGTATCACAGGCTCGGCGTCGGGCGGCATGAGCATCGCCCTGGCCGCCATGTCCGACAGTTTTATCGCTGCCGCCCAGCAGGCGAACATTCCGCTCGACGTGATGCACCGCGTGGTGGCCATGGCCAGCGGCGGCATGGACACCCTGCCGCACAACGGCGCCGTGATCACGCTGCTGGCCGTCACGGGACTGACGCACCGGCAGTCGTATCGCGATATTTTCGGGATTACGATCATCAAGACGGGGGTCGTGTTTTTGGTGATTGCGACGTATTATCTGACCGGCTTGGTGTGATAGCCACCGAATGGCAGGCATATACTCATCCTGTGCGACGACACAGATTGTAACGCCAGCATGCAGCAGGCCTGAAAATGATATATGATGATCGTCATGCATAATAAATCATCGCGCCCCCCCGCTGCCAGCCGCAAGGAAGCCACCCACGAACGCATCGTCGAAGTGGCGTCGCGCGCGATCCGTCGCAGCGGTTACAGCGGCACCGGCGTGGCCGACATCATGAAGGAAGCGGGCCTGACGCACGGCGGCTTCTACGCGCACTTTGCGTCGCGCGACGCCTTGCTGGCCGAGGCCGGCGACCGTGCCGGCAGCGACTCGGTGGCGCTGGCGTCGCGCCTGGCCGCCGCCGCGCCGCCGGGGCAGTCGGTGCAGGCGATCATGAAGGCGTATCTGTCGCCCGAACATATCGCCGCCGTCGAAACCGGCTGCCCGGTAGCGGCGCTGGCCTGTGAAATGCCGCGCCAGGCGCCCGAAGTGCGCCATGCCGCCACCCTGCATATCAAGGAAATGATCGACCTGCTGGCGCGCCAGATGCCCGACTGGGGCGATGCGCGCGCCCATGAAGAAGCGATGGCCTTGCTGTGCGCGCTGATCGGCACCACCATGCTGGCGCGGGCGGTGGACGATCCCAGGCTGTCAGCCGCCCTGTGCGCCGCAACCATGAAACAGTTTTCACCAGGTGCCGGGTAATGTCGGCGCTTTTTTTTGCACAATAATATGATGACCATCATATTAAGCCAACCTGCGGCGCATTGTGCGCCGCTCACCATAAAGGAAACAAACATGTCTGCCACTATCCGCAATATTGCTGTCATCACCGGCGCCTCCTCGGGCATCGGCGCCATCTACGCCGACCGTCTTGCCCAGCGCGGCTACGACCTGGTGCTGGTCGCGCGCCGCGCCGACCGCCTGCAGTCCCTGGCTGACGCCATCTCCGTCAAGCATGGCGTGCGAGTCGAGCCGCTGGTCGCCGACCTGGCCACCGAAGCGGGGCAGGACAGCGTGGTGCAATTGCTGGCCAGCGACCCGGCGATCAGCGTGCTGGTCAATAATGCCGGGAGTGCACGGCTGGCGCCGGTTGCCGCCAGCACCGAGCAGGACCTGGCATCCCAGCTGGCGCTGAACATCACGGCGCTGACCCGCCTCACGCACGCGGCCTTGCCTGGCTTCAAAGAGCGCAAGCAGGGCACCATCATCAATATCGCTTCCGTGCTGGGCCTGCATACCTTGCCGATCAGCGCCGTCTACAGCGGCACCAAGTCCTATGTGGTGGCTTTTACGCGCGGTCTGGAACAGGAACTGGAAGGCACGGGCGTGAAAGTCCAGGCGGTACTGCCGGCCGCCACCGCCACCGAGTTGTGGGATGCGTCCGGCGTGCCGCTGGCGGCGCTGGCGCCCGACACCGTGATGGCGGCCGACGCCATGGTCGATGCAGCTTTGTTCGCGCTCGACCAGGGTGAGAGCCTGACCCTGCCATCGGTGGCCGACGCCAGCCTGATCGAACGTCACGAGCAAGCCCGCGTGGCCCTGTTTGCCGCCTCGCAAACCGGCAAGGTCGCGCCGCGTTTGCAACGGCCTTGACCTCGCTACTGCGCTACCCGCAGCAAGACGTCAGCGTGGTGGTGTCCGGTAAAACTGGAAAACAGCTGGCCGCGCAACTGGACCTGCTGGCCCAGTTGCGGCCTTAATGTGGCGTACTGCGCTGGCGTGAGCACCAGCTCAATTTCCCGCACATCCTTGTGCGGCTCACGCTCCGGGCCGCCATCGCCCTGGGTGCAGATGGCGGCCCGGAGCGTCAGGTAAAAGCCGGTTTCGGCTTCGTCGCCTTCGGCGATGCTTTCAAAGTTCGGACGGCCAGGAAACGTTGCCCGATGCAAGGTGCCGCTCAGGGCCACGGTATCGGGTTCATATTTCAGGCAATCGGCGGCATGCGCCGCCGGGCAAAACAGGCTGAAAAACAGCAGCTTCGACAGCTTCATGCGGATGGTCATGGCAGGGTTCCAGTAGGGCCAGGGCTTATGTTAGCGGGGATTTTATAGCGAGCAAGGTGATTTGGTGCACCTTGCTTATCTGTAATGTGGAAGCGGGTTTGGACAAGGACCGCGTGAGGTGAAGTGGTCGGGGGGAGAGGATTCGAACCTCTGGCCTCTGCGTTCAGAACGCGCTTGTCACCACTTTTATCGTGCCACAGATTGCTAGTAAATCATTACAAATCAAAGACTTGGAAGTATTGTGTTCTTTTTTGAGTAAAAATTCGGCAAATCAATATCACTCCCTCCAGACCCACATTTTGCGATATATCAAACTGATTTGATCTGGCCATGGCGTCGCCGTTGGATGTTTGTATTCTGATGGCATGACCTCCACTACCGCCCCTCCTGTCGATAGCGAAACCGCGCCACCTGCGGGGCGGCCTGGCGGCACGCCGTTCGAGCGGCAAATGGTCAGCATCAGCAAGGCAGAGTACATCGAGCTCAAATGGGATGCGCATTACTGGCAGGTGCAGTTTAGCAAGCTAAGCGATCATCGGAATCGAGATATCGAGCGCCTCAAGGATGAGATGGCGCGGCGTGACGAACGTGCCGCGCAAGCCCTGTTGGCGCTACAGGATGCGCTGGACAAAGCGCAAGCGCAGGTCAAGGACTTCCAGCAACGCTTGTTCGGCCGGAAAAGTGAAAAATCGAAGGGACAGCGAGGCAAGCTGCCTGGTCAGCTGGCCGGAACGGGACGACCACGCGGGCATCAGCCTGGGCAGCCCGGCCATGGCCGCACAACGCCAACGACGTTGCCGGCAGTGCTGGAAGTGGTGGATTTGCCGGCGGTGGATAAATGCTGCCCGCAGTGCGGCCTGGCATTGGCGCCGTATGCCGGCAGCGAGGACAGTGAAGTCATCGAAATCGAGGTCAGGGCGTATCGCCGCCTGATCCGGCGCAAACAATACGAACCGGTCTGCCAGTGCTGCGCGTTGCCTGCCATCGTGACTGCGCCCGCGCCGCCGAAGATCATCCCAAAGGGTAAGTACGGTATCTCGATCTGGACCGAACTGATGCTCGATAAATTCCTGTACGGCCGCCCCACGCATCGCCTGCTGCAATCGTGGAAAGCCCTCGGTCTGGACGTGGCGCCGGGCACGGTGGCCGGCGGCTTTGCCTATCTGGCGCCGCTGTTCGATCCACTGATGTCGGCGTTCCGGGAGCGGCAACTGACCGACACCCACTGGTACGCCGACGAAACCGGCTGGCGGGTCTTCGAGCATGTCGAGGTACGGAAAACGAACCGCTGGTATTGATGGGTCTATCGCTCGACGAGCGTGATTTACTTCGACCTCGAACCCAGCCGTGCCGCGACCGTGCCGCAAGCCCACTTCAAGGGACTGTCAGACGGCATCATCGTCTGCGACCGCTACAGCGCATATCAGACCATGGCGCGCCGGCTCGGGCTGCGGCTCGCTTTTTGCTGGGCCCACTTACGGCGCGATTTCCTGACCCTGGCGCTGGGCTATCCCCAACTGCTGAGCTGGTCGCTGGCCTGGGTCGAACGAATCGGCACCTTGTATCATCTCAACGCCGAGCGCCTGGCCGTGCGGACCGACAGCGCCGCCTTTACCCTGGGCACGGTGGCGATCGAACGGCATCTGCAATCGATGGCCGAGTTGCGCGATGCCGAGTTGCGCGATGCCGAGTTACGCGATGGGACGTTGCACCCGGCTGCTGTCAAGGTCATGGTGAGCCTGCGCAAACACTGGCTTGGCTTGACCGTTTTTGTGGCCCATCCCGAGATCAATCTCGACAACTGTCAACAGCGATTTAAAACTGATACAGTTTCGGCGCTTGCAGCGATTTAAAACTGATACACCTCCGTTGCCAGCACGCGCTGGCTTTTCACTTTTCGCATAGCTCTCTCAAGCAGTCCTGTCGGTCCTGATGCCTTGGACGATTCCGGCCTGCCGCTGGTGCTTGAGCCGGTAGCTCTCGCCGGCGATGGGCACGATATGAGCGTGATGCAGCAACCGGTCCAGCAGCGCCGCCGTCAGCGTCGCGTCTTGGGCGAACGTAGCATCCCATTGACCAAATGGCAGGTTGCTCGTCACGATCAGGCTGCCTTTTTCGTACAGGGCGGCGATCACCTGGAAGAACAGGTTGGCCTGCTCGCGGTTCATCGGCAGGTAGCCGATTTCGTCGATGATCAGCAGCCGGTATGCTTTGATGGCCCGATGCATGACCGTCTTCAATTTATTTTGCGCGTGCGCCGTGCTCAAAGTCAGCAGCAAGTCCGACGCTGTCATGAAGCGCGTCTTGATACCGGCTTGCGCTGCCCTGTAGCCCAATGCCATCGCCAGATGCGTCTTGCCGACGCCGCTGGGGCCGACCAGCACCACGTTCTCGTTGCGCTCGATAAAGCCTAGTCCGGCCAGCTCCTCGATCTGGCTGCGCTTCACGCCCTTGGCGAAGTCGTAGTTGAACTGCTCCAGCGTCTTGATCGCCGGAAAGCCCGCCAGGCGGGTCATCATGCTTTGCTTACGCACCGTCCGCCCCGCCATTTCCTCGCGCAGCAGCGCTTCCAGGAAGTCGCTGTAGGCGATTTCGTCCTTGGCAGCCTGCTGGGCTGCCGCGCCGTAGCCTTGTGCCACGAAGGCCAGCTTCAGCGTGTCGCACATCTGGTCGATCCGTTCATGTTACAGGTTCATGCCGCCACTCCTTGCTTGACGTTCATCAGCAGTTGTTCATAGACCGCCAGGGGGTGCTGTGCCGGCGCCGCTTCGGCGATCCGCTCGGCCACGATGGCCGGGCGCGGTGCAGACGCCTGCTCCGGCTCTGTCGCTTCCGTCGCTTCCCCCTGCGGTCTGGCAGCGGCGATATCGCCGCGCCATGGCGCCGCTAGCGCTTGCAAGTGTGGCGCTTCCAGCGTCATCCTGGCGGCCGGCTTCTCCTGCGTCGTGCCGTGCACACGGTCGTTCGCCACCTCGCGCAGCCAGCGCGCTACTTCGGCGTTGGCGGTGACGACATCGAGCTGCAAACCATCCTGGCCAAGGCGGCTCGCCAGCGGCACGTAAAACGACCGGCGCAGGTAGCCGTTGAAGCGCTCGACCTTGCCCTTGGTCTGGGCACGGTACGGCGATCCGAAAGCCGCTGTGCTTGGCGAAGTCGAGGAATCCAGCGTGGTAGCGATGCAGCCCTTCGCCGTACACGTCGCGCTCGATCACCACCGTCTTCATGTTGTCGTACAGAACCTTACGTGGCACGCCGCCGAACGCGGCGAAGGCCCGCTCGTGACAGGCGATCAGCGTGGCCACCTTCATGTCACTGACGAACTCGACGTAGCTGGCGCGGCTGTAGCCCATCGTGGCGCAGAGCGCGTGCAGCGGCGCGCTGCCTTTGCGGAACTCGACCCAATCCACCTGCAACTGCTCGCCCATCGCCGTCTCGAAGCGCACCTCCGGCTCAACCGGCAACGTCGGGCGCAGTGAGCGCATGAAGGCGCGCAATTGGCTCAACCCTCCCAGGTAACCACGCTCGGCGATCTCACGGTGCAGTACGCTCGCCGGGCCGTCACAACGAGGGGGAGTGCCTAGCGGCAATTTCCTTGAACTCGCTTCATGCGGGAAGGGAAGCTGCGCGCCCGAAGTCTCTACCTTTCACAGTAACGGCATAGATCCAAGCATTTGCTATCAATTCATATCCCCCATTTATGGGATGTTAAAAATTAAAAAACCAAGTAGGATAAATTGTCCGGGTTTCTGGCACATGCAAGTGAATGAGATTTTTGCCAAAAAATATTTTTCACAGAAGCTTTTAATTTAGCTTTGTCTTCCTAATAAACACCTTAACCATTCTGGAGTTTCTAATTGATCGCACTAAGTCGTCTTCGTTACATTTTATGTGCAACCGTCGCATGCGCATTGGTAGCCTGCGGTGGCGGTAGCAGTGATGGCGTTCCTAGTTCGGGCAGCAGTACATCTGGAGCGCCTGCGGTTCCCTTGCCAGTTACTGCATCAAAAGCTTCGATTCAGAATCTGACTGCAACCAGCCAAACGGATGGAACATTATTTTTTACAGGAACCTACAAAGGAAATTCTGTTCGCTATACCCACCAGGGTGAAATAGGCAAGGGGAAATGGGTAATGTACACAGGTCCAACGAATGACCGCACCCGCGTGACCTTTACGGATACCGGTGGCCTCCAAGAAATTATGTCGATGGATAAAGGCCACCGAACAACTGTCAACTATGTGGGGGTTGAACGTATCGAATATCGAACGTATGACATGAATGGCCGATTTTCCGTCGGTGCGGTGCTTTATACCAATGCTGATAAATGGCTGCAGGGATGGATGCTCACCGAGAGTTTTTCGGGTTACAACAACCTTATTGGGGTAAAGGACGTTACTTCGGTGGTTACTCAGCCATCAGGCGCATTAATGACATTGGCAGGGATGGCTATCAAACGTATACGTGGATTTAGCCTGATGTCAGAGGCCAACGCCCAAGAAGTGGATCTCGTTAGCAGAAGAACTATCCTTGGCATCCATTGGGACAATTTCAGGACCATTGGATGGAACGGCGTGGTGGCAGTAAGTGGCGGTGCCTTATCGACACTTATTGCTGCAGGCGAGGGGGGAGCCATTGCTGCTGGTGGTGCAGCAGTTACCACAGCAATTGTAGCCTCATTGCCTGTAGTTACAGTAGTTGCTGCAGGTTATGTGATCGGCTCAATGGCGATAGACTATGCAGATAGGCGAAGTGCTTTGGTCATTACTGAGTCGGAACCATCCGTTTCAACAACGAACCAATACACAAGTGATCTCCGAACCACAACCTATACTGAACGACAAGCGCCGACTGCACCAGCGCCTGTTGAAACACCAATCTGTACTTATCCAAAGGTGCTGCAAAACGGCGTGTGCGTCACACCAACACCAACTTGCACATCATCGCAAGTGCTGCAAAACGGCGTATGTGTAACGCCACCGCCTACCTGCACATCACCGAAAGTGCTGCAAAACGGCGTGTGCGTCACACCAACACCAACTTGCACATCATCGCAAGTGCTGCAAAACGGCGTATGCGTAACGCCAGCACCAACCTGTACATTGCCACAAGTGCTGCAAAACGGCGTATGTGTAACGCCACCGCCTACCTGCACATCACCAAAAGTGCTACAAAACGGCGTGTGCGTCACACCAACACCAACTTGCACATCATCGCAAGTGCTGCAAAACGGCGTATGCGTAACGCCAGCACCAACCTGTACATTGCCACAAGTGCTGCAAAACGGCGTATGTGTAACGCCACCGCCTACCTGCACGTCACCGAAAGTGCTACAAAACGGCGTGTGCGTCACACCAACACCAACTTGCACGTCATCGCAAGTGCTGCAAAACGGCGTATGCGTCACACCGACACCGACACCAACACCAACACCAACACCAACACCAACACCAACACCAACACCAACACCAACACCAACACCAACACCAACACCAACACCAACAACATGTACCAATAAATTACATACAGTTTATGCAGTGGGGAGACGTGTTTACGCTGGATGCACGAATGAAGATGGCAGTTTTAAGCCTGGCTACACTACAGGCCCTGATTTCTGCTCGGTTACTCCTTGTAACTTTAAAATCATTTGTAGCAGCACTCAAAGTTGCGAAGGGAAATGAGCACAGTCGCTTCACAATGTAATGCGACTGTAATTTCAGATGGAGTGTAAGCGAGGTGCCTGCACCGTCTGTACGTCGTTCACTCTATAGTCCAAAGTGGTTCCCACTATTTTTTGATGGGAACCAAAATGGACACAGTGTTAAAACGGGGCAGTCGCAGCGGGCGACTAAACTATCCGCGCAGCTTCAAACTGAAAGTGGCGCTTGAGGCATGCACACCAAGCATATCGGTATCTCAGTTGGCGCTGCAGCATCAACTCAATGCCAACATGGTGTTCAAGTGGCGGCGCGAGTACCTGGCCGGACTGTTCGCTGGCTTTGACACCGAAGAGAGCGCCTTGTTGCCGGTGGTCCTCGTGACGGAGCAGGAAGAGCCGCCGGCGGTGCTACCGGCACCGGCGCCGCCATGCCAGCGCGGCAGTATCGCCATCGAGTTGGGCGGCGCGGTAGTACGGATCGAGGGAACGGTCGATGCCGACACGCTGCGCCTGGTCATCGCGAGTTTGCGCGCATGATGGGCCTGCCGGCGGGCACACGCATCTGGATCTCGGCCGGGTTCACGGATATGCGGGCCGGTTTCAACGGACTCGCCGCCAAGGTCGAGTTATAGTGGACCCACGATTTGAGACAGCAGTTTAAGCTATGGTCCTCACAGGAGGATGGCGGCGAATGGCGGAGATAAAGAAGCGGAAAGTGCACAGCGCGGAGTTCAAGGGAAAGGTCGGTCTTGAGGCCGTGCGTGGTATCAAAACGGTGAACGAGATCGCGCAGCATCACGGTGTCCATCCTGTGATGGTCAGCCAGTGGAAGAAGGAGATCCTTGCCCGAGCTGGGACCCTGTTCGAAGGTAAGCGGGGACCGAAAGTGGAGGCGGCACACGAGGACGAAGACCGGCTGTACGGCGAAATTGGTCGCCTTAAGATGGAGTTAGATTGGCTTAAAAAAAAGTCAGGCCTGTAAGCGGCGCGGTGCGGTTGGAATGGATCGTCGCCGGCGAGATATCGCTGTCGCGACAATGCGAGTTGGCGGGTGTCTCGAGGGCGACCGTGTACCGGCCACGGGAGGCGGCGCGTCCTGATGACGATGAGCTGACCTTGTGTGCGCTGATCGATGAAGAATTCACGCGGCATCCGTTCTACGGGAGCCGGCGGATGGTGGTGATTCTGACGCGGCAAGGTTGGATGGTTAACCGCAAGCATGTGCAGCGATTGATGCGCATGCTCGGGCTGGCGGGGATGGCGCCGGGGCCGGGCACGGCAGTTCAACATCCAGGGCACAAGGTGTATCCGTATCTACTGCGTGGCGTGGCCATCGTGCGGCCAAACCATGTCTGGAGTACAGACATCACGTATATCAGGCTGGCACGCGGCTTTGCGTACCTGGTCGCGATCATCGACTGGTACTCGCGGCGCGTGCTGACCTGGCGCATCAGCAACAGCATGGACGCGTCATTTTGCGTGGACTGTCTGGTGGAGGCATTGATCGATCACGGCAAGCCTGAGATCTTCAACACCGACCAGGGCAGTCAGTTCACGAGCGTGGCCTTCACAGGGGTCCTGAAGCGTGCAGGAGTTGACATCAGCATGGACGGGCGGGGCCGTGCATTGGACAACATCTTCGTGGAGCGCCTGTGGCGCAACGTCAAGTACGAGGACGTGTACTTGAACGGCTACGCCACGATGGGCGACCTGCATGCAGGATTGACGCGGTACTTCGCCTTTTACAATGGCGAGCGGCCGCACCAGGCGTTGAACTATCAGACGCCGGATGTAGTGTACAAAAGTGGCGAAGGCGGTGGTGCCTTGATCCTCGATAAATACGGCAGCGTGCCTGCGCTGGAATCACCTGAGACAAAACCAGGGCACGATGCAAGCAGTGCTGGGGAGCATGGGGCTCCGCCCCAAACCCCGCCCTGCCGGGAGCCGACCGAGATGACTCCCATGCTCACGGGTGGGTAAAATTAAGCAAGACAGGGCAGCGCTGATCTGCTGCATGCAGGATCAAGACCATAGCTTAAATTCAGGCAAAAACTGTCTTGACGGATGGGTCCACTTTAAGTCGGCGCTTTCCGATGACCCGTTCAGCGGGCACGTGTTTGTGTTTCGCGGTCGACGCGGCAACGTCATCAAACTGCTATGGTCTACCGGCGACGGCCTGTGCCTGCTGTCCAAGCGGCTCGAACACGGGCGCTTCGTGTGGCCGCAGGCCACCAGCGGCAAAGGAGGCGCCGGGGTCAGGTCCGCCATTCGGACACGGACTGATGCATAGGGTGCAGTAGATGTACTTTTTCTGTTCTTGACGCCGCTTTATGCAGTAAATGGATAAAGCACCCCGGCGCATCCGCAAGCGCCGGATATTTTTTTATCCGACGCCACGCTAAGATCATCGCTGGAAAACGCTGCGCGCATTGTGCGCGACACCCCTTCGTTGTTGCTTGCATGGCGTGAAGTCCGGGCAGGCGCGAACACATCTTACGGACGAAGATCACATGAAATCCCACTACTTTCGCTCGATACAGTTCAAGGTAACGTTGGCGTTTTTCCTGTCTGTCGTCATTCTGTCGGGCCTTGGCGTCGGCGCCATCGCCGTCGCGCTCATACTGCAGCAAGACATCGAGCCATTGCGTGCGATCTCGCTGCAGAGCGACGCCGTGGTCGAACATGCGCAGCGACTGGCGACGCTGTTAATCTGGAGCGCCGCCGCTTTGATGATCGCCGGCGTCATCGTCGCGCTGATCGCGGCGCGCCACTTGATCACGGTGGTGTGCGGCGGCCTGCACCGGCAAACTGCGAAGTTCGGCGAGATGGCTTCCTTCCTCGATTTTTCCAAGCGCACGGCCAGCCCGCGCAAGGATGAATTTGGCACTTCGGCGCGTGCCTTCGACGGCTTCCTTCAACGCGTCGAAGACGTGGTGGTTAGCGTGGTTCACGCCACCGGCTCGGTGGCAATGGCGACACGCGATATCGCGGCCGGCAACGTGGATTTGTCTATCCGCACCGAGCAGCAGGCGGCGTCGCTGGAGCGGACCGCACAAAGCATGCACGGCCTCACAGTAACGATACGCCGCAACAGCGATGATGCCCTCCGGGCCAACACGCTTGCCGACGCAGCCGCCACGCAAGCACTGTCGGGCAGCAAGGCGATGCAAACCATGAGCGACACCATCGCGCGGTTGGCTCAAAGCTCAAAGCAGATTTCCGAAATTACCGTTCTGATCGACGGCATCGCTTTTCAGACCAATATTCTGGCACTCAATGCTTCAGTGGAAGCGGCGCGCGCCGGTGCGCAGGGGCGCGGCTTTGCGGTGGTCGCCAGCGAAGTGCGCAATCTTGCGCAGCACTCGTCCACTGCGGCGAAAGAGATCAAGGCGCTGATCGATGCTTCGGCGGGAATGGTGCAGGACGGCTTGCGCCAAACGCAGGAAGTCAGGACCATGGTCAATCAGGTGCAGCAATCGATCAGCGCCGTGTCCGAGATCGTCGGCGCCATGAGTGCGAGTTCGGTCGAACAGCGTCACGATATTGAAAAGATCGGTGCCGCGATTACCCAGATGGATCAGACCACGCAACAAAACGCGGCGCTGGTTGAACAGGTTGCGGCGACGGCGCAGTTGTTGGAAGAGCAGGCTGGCCGGCTTGAACACACAGTGTCGGCGTTCAAGGTTTCCGATCTGGTGATAGCAAGTTGATCTAAGTTGCCCGGCTTGCAGCCTGCGTTTGCAAGTTGGTCAAATTAAGCTATTGAGTGTGGTCGCAAGCAGCTGAAATCCGCTTGGCGGGTCTGGAAAACCTTGATTGAAAAGGGAAATCTGGTCGGGGTGGCCAGATTTGAACTGACGACTTCTGCGTCCCGAACGCAGCGCTCTACCAGGCTGAGCCACACCCCGCCGACTGCTCTTGAATTACAGCAGATGGCGCGGTGGCTTGCAAGTGCTGGCGTCAAGCTGGTTTATTTTTTCGCTTGCTGGGCTTTCCGGATTTCCGCTTCCGTCACTTTTTTCGCCGGGGCATTGGTGGTTGGCGACTTTGCCGATTTGCGCACGGCCTTCGCTTGCGCCATCACGGCGCCGCAGTCGGTGTCGGGGGCGCGGTCGATGTTAATCAGCGGCAGGATGGCGGCGACGGGGGCGACGATGGTGGCCAGGGCCACGGCGGCGCCCGCTTTCAGGGCCAGCGGGCCTTTTTGCGGGCCGATCTTCGGCTCCTTGAAGGTGCCTTGCGCATACAGCGGAGTGCGCAGCGAGAAGACACGGGCGCCCTTGGTTTTCGGGCGGATGTCGAGGTCCAGCGTTTCGCGGGCCAGGCTGACGTTGCCCGTCACGTTGACGACGGCGTTGTCGGTGTCGAGCACGAAGCGGCGCACATTGGCCACGCCGTGGTTGACGGCGAAGTCGCTGGCCAGGCAGTTCAGTTGGACCTGCTTGTCGCCGAACACTTTCACGAACACGGCGTTGGCCAGGTTCAGGCCGGCCAGTTCCAGGATGAACTGGCTGACCGTGCCTTCGCTGACGGTGGCCGCCAGTTCGCCGTTGGCGCTGGCCAGCATGGACGACACGGAATTGCCGTGGCCGGTCAGGGCCGCGTCGGCATAAACTTCGCCGAAGCTGGCCTGCATCGATTGCAGTTTCGGGAACAGCTCGCGTATCTTGAGATGGCGCGCCGCCACCTTGGTTTGCGCGGCGATGGTTTTCTGGCGGCCGTCGAGCGTGATGTTGGCGGTGATGTCGCCGCCGGCCAGGCCGAAGTTCAATGGCGTCAGGCTCAGTACCTTGTCTTTCATGTGAATTTCGGCAACAATATCATTGAGCGGAATATCGTGGGTGCGCACCAGTTTCTTGCCAGTAAATTTCACGTCGGCATCCAGGGCATCCCATTTGGCCGTGTTGAACTGTTCCACTGGCAAGGCTTTGCCGGCCGGCTGGTTGGCTGCCTTGCCGCGCGATGTTTTGCTGGCATTGCTTTCGGCACCGATGGTCGGTCCCAGGTCTTCCAGGCGCAGTTGCTGCGAGCTCAGTTCGCCACGCAGCAGGGCGCGCGGCTTGCGCGGCAGGTACTGCAAGGTGCCGGCCAGGTCGCTCTCGCCCACCTTGCCCTTGAATTTTTCATAGGTCCAGTTCCAGGTGCCGCCTTCCTTCTTGCCCAGCAGGCGGCCCCTGGTCGCGTACTGCGGTGTTTCCGGCAGCAGCACGCCCGTCAGCGGATACAGGTCGGCCATGCTGGCGCCTGCCAGGCTCAGCTGGAAATCGATGCCGGACAGGCTGCGCGGATCGGTCAGGGTGCCGTCGATGCTGGCCTTGTTCTTGCCCAGCACGGCATGGGCCTGGATCGGGTAGACAGTATGGTCGTCCGTCAGCGACTGTACGGCGCCGGCCTTGCCGCCGCCGGTGACGGGCGCCTTGCGGTAGCTGCCGCCCAGGGTAAAGGCGATGCCGTATTTTTCTACCGTGTTGCCCGCTTTGGCGTCATTGCCGCCATCGTTCGGCGTGGCGTCCGGCGCGGTCGAGCTGACCTTGGCGTGCATGTCGAGATCGATGGCCTGGTCCAGGTAGCGGATGGTGCCGGCCGCAAAAGCCATGCGCTCGATGTCCACGTCCCATTGCGATGGGCCATTGTTTCTCAGGGTCCAGCTGTTGCTGCCGTCGGCGCGGCGCTGCAGGGCGATTTGCGGGGCATCGAGCGCCAGGTCGGTGAGCACCAGGCGGTGGCGAAGCAGGGGCAGCAGATGCGTCGAGACCACGATGCGCTGCGCGCTGGCCATCTGTTTGCCGGCCGTGGCCCAGTCGGGATTGCTGATCCGCACATCGTTGGCGGTGATCGTCGGGCGCGGCACGTAGCGTCGCCAGCCGGCTTGCGTTGTCAAGCCCTGGTGAAATGTCACTTGCAGGTCGCCGCCGATGACGAATTCGCGGCCCGTGCTTTCCGACACCTTGCGGTTGATATAGGGACGGGCGCGGTTCCAGTCGAAGGTCATGATAAAGATAATGACCAGTACAATCAGCGCCAACAGGCTGGCCAGTGTCCAGCCGACGATTTTCAAAGGTTTTGCACGCGCCATAACAGATCCCGATCCTCATGATATTTAAATCAATGTAGGGAAAATGTGCATGCAAGTCGGTTCGGTAGCATACTTAATCGACCGGGCACCAGCCAACGTGGCATGAAAAACGGCGCCATCGGCGCCGTTTCCATTCATCATGCTGTCACCGCGATCAGTGGTTGCGGGCCACGGCAAACGAGCACAGTTCCAGCATCGACTGTTTATAGACGCTGTCGGGCCAGCCGGCGATGGCGTCGGCCGCGCGCCGGGCGGCGATTTCCGCCTGCTGGCGCGTATAGTCGAGCGCGCCGCTGCTGGTGATGGCTGCCAGGATGGCGTCGAAATGCTGCTCGTCGCCTTGCTCGATGCAGCTGCGCACCAGTTCGCGCTGTTCCGGCGTGCCGTTTTCCATCAGGTAGATCAGCGGCAGGGTCGGTTTGCCTTCACGCAGGTCGTCGCCGACGTTCTTGCCGATTTCGGTGGCGTCGCCGGCATAGTCGAGCACGTCGTCAATCAGCTGGAAGGCGGTGCCCAGCGAGCGGCCATATTCGGCCGCCGCCTCGATATCGGCTTCGCTGGCGCCGGCGATCAGGGCGCCCAGTTGCGCCGACGCTTCGAACAGCTTGGCCGTTTTCGAGCGGATCACGGTCAGGTAGCTCTCTTGCGTGACGTCCGGGTCATGCATGTTGAGCAACTGCAGGACTTCGCCTTCGGCAATCACGTTGGTGGCGTCCGACAGGATCTGCATCACGCGCATATTGTCCAGCGCCACCATCAGCTGGAACGAGCGCGAGTGCAGGAAGTCGCCCACCAGCACCGAGGCGGCGTTGCCGAACAGGGCATTGGCCGTCTGGCGGCCACGGCGCATCGAGGATTCATCAACCACGTCATCATGCAGCAGGGTGGCGGTATGGATGAATTCGACCACGGCCGCCAGTTCATGGTGCGCCGTGCCGCGATAGGCATGGGCATTGGCCACCAGCAAGATCAACACCGGGCGGATGCGTTTGCCGCCTGCGCTGATGATGTATTCGGCAATCTGGTTGATCAGAATGACATCGGAATGCAATTTTTGGCGGATCACCGTGTTGACTGCGCTCATATCGGCGGCAATCGTTTCCACGATGGTGTTTTGGTTAACGTGTTTGTGAGCGTCAGACAAGGCGAACCTGCAATAGATTGTGGGTGCGCCGATTATACGACATGGCTTGCGCCCGCGTGCCGTTTGAGCATGGTTACAGAGCAATGATTGACTGTCCGGCCATCGGAGCGCCGGCCTGGCAGCGTGTGCGGGTTGTCGACATACCACGACCGCCAAGCTTTGTGCATAGTTTTTGACGCGTTTTCTCAGTCCGTGTATAATCGCTGGTTCTCCCTGTTGTGCACGGCTTGCTTTTCATGGCAGTGGGACAAATTCTTTCAACATTTGATGAGGTTTCAAATCATGTACGCGGTCATAAAAACCGGTGGCAAACAATATAAAGTTGTCGCTGGCGAAAAACTTAAAGTAGAACAGATACCGGCAGACATTGGTTCCGAACTCACCATCGATCAAGTTCTCGCAGTAGGCGCGGGCGACACCATTAAATTTGGTGCGCCATTGGTCGAAGGTGCAACGGTACTGGTTACGGTTGTGGCGCATGGTCGCCATGATAAGGTCAAAATTTTCAAGATGCGTCGTCGTAAGCACTACCAGAAGCATCAGGGCCATCGCCAGAATTTTACCGAAATCCAAATCGTTTCGATCAACGGCTAATCGCCGCTGTTTGAATTAATCAGCTATCAAGGAGTCTTAAATGGCACACAAAAAAGGCGGCGGCACAACGCGAAATGGCCGTGATTCAGAATCAAAACGTCTGGGCGTCAAAGTCTACGGCGGTCAAACCATCAATGCCGGCGGCATCATCATTCGTCAGCGCGGCACCCCGGTGCGCGCTGGTGAAGGCGTAGGCATGGGCAAGGATCACACCTTGTTCGCGCTGATCGCTGGCAAAGTGAAGTTCGTTGTCAAAGGTGCCGGCTCGAAGCAGTTCGTCACCGTTGTAGCAAACGAAGCAGTACCAGCGTAATTCCAGACCGGAGCCAATGTGCTCCGCTGCAACACGCATGATGTAAGGCGCAAGCCTTCAATCGAAAGGCTCTGCCCAAGGTAGAGCCTTTTTAGTTTTATGGCGGCAAAATTATGAAGTTTATCGACGAAGCAAAAATCGAAGTCATCGCGGGCGATGGCGGCAACGGCTGTGCCTCTTTCTGCCGTGAAAAATTCCGACCTTTTGGCGGTCCCGATGGCGGCGATGGCGGAAAGGGCGGCACCATCTGGGCAGTCGCCGACCGCAATATCAATACGCTCGTCGATTTCCGTTTTTCCAAAATGCACAAGGCTCGCAATGGCGAACCTGGCCGCGGCGCCGATTGCTATGGCAAGGGCGCTGATGATATCCACCTGCGCATGCCGGTCGGCACCCTGATCGTCGACCATGCCAGCGGTGAAATCCTGGCCGATCTGACCGAACACGGCCAGATCGAAATGCTGGCCAAGGGCGGCGAAGGCGGCTGGGGCAATATCCACTTCAAGTCCTCGACCAACCGCGCCCCGCGCCAGAAAGGCGAGGGCAAGGAAGGCGAACGCCGCGAACTGCGCCTGGAACTGAAAGTGCTGGCCGACGTCGGCCTGCTGGGCATGCCGAACGCCGGCAAGTCGACCTTCATTTCGGCCGTCTCGAACGCGCGCCCGAAAATTGCCGATTATCCATTTACCACCCTGCACCCGAACCTGGGCGTGGTGCGCGTGTCGCACGAGAAGAGCTTTGTGATCGCCGATATTCCCGGCTTGATCGAAGGCGCTTCCGAAGGCGCGGGCCTGGGCCATCAATTCCTGCGCCATTTGCAGCGCACCGGCCTGCTGCTGCACATCGTCGACCTGGCGCCGTTTGAAACCAACGTCGACCCCGTCAAGGAAGCCAAGGCGCTGGTCAAGGAACTGAAAAAATACGACGAGTCGCTGGTCGACAAGCCGCGCTGGCTGGTGTTGAACAAGCTCGATATGGTGCCGGAAGACGACCGTAAAAAGCTGGTCAAGGACTTCCTCAAGCGTTTCGGCTGGAAAGGTCCCGTGTTCGAGATCTCCGCGCTGAACCACCAGGGTTGCCCGGAACTGGTCAACGCCATCTACCAGCACCTGGAAGAGAAGAAACACAGCGAAAGCCGTGCCGAAGAAACGCAGATGACCGAAGAAGCACGCGGCATCTCGTCGATCGATCCGGACGATCCGCGCTTCAAGATCCTGGACTAAGGTTTTATCCTGATGCCGGTACTGGCGGCTGCTGTCACGTCCGCGCGCAAGCTGGCGTGGCAGCACCGTGTATTGCAGTTGATTACCGCCGCCTACGGGCTGGGCGCTTTTGCCTGCCTGCTGTTCGCCGATGAGATGGCGTCCGGCATGGGCATCTTTCTCAATGGTGTGAACGGCTACAGCCAGTTCTACGCCACGCATGTCGGCCTCTGGGGCGCTATCGCGCTCCTGGCGCTGTTCGCGGCACGGCGGGGCGAAACGCCCGTCTTCAGCGATATCACTGCAATGTTGGTCCTGGCGCAGCCCGCCGGCCGTCTGTTCGCGGCCATCAGCTTCGGCTTGCCCCAGGGTTTGGTGTTGTACATGTGTGCGATGGAGCTGACGGCGGGGCTGGCCTTGCTGCTGCTGCGTCCTGCGCGCTGACCGATAAGAGCCTCCATGGATTCCGTGATTCAAAAAGCTACCCGCATCATCATCAAAGTCGGTTCCTCGCTGGTGACCAACGACGGCCGCGGCCTCGACCATGCCGCCATCGCGCGCTGGGCCGCGCAGATCGCCGGCCTGCGTGCCGTGGGCAAGGAAGTGGTGCTGGTCAGCTCCGGCGCCATCGCCGAAGGCATGCTGCGCCTCGGTTTCGAGCGCCGCCCCACCGATATCCACGAGTTGCAGGCCTGCGCCGCCGTCGGCCAGATGGGTCTGGCGCAAATCTACGAAAGCAGCTTTCGCGCGCACGGCCTGGGCACGGCGCAAGTGCTGCTGACGCACGCCGACCTGGCCGACCGCGAACGTTACCTGAACGCCCGCTCCACCCTGACGACCCTGCTGCGCCTGGGCGTGGTGCCGATCATCAATGAAAACGACACGGTGGTCACCGATGAAATCAAGTTCGGCGACAACGACACCCTGGGCGCGCTGGTGGCCAACCTGATCGAAGCGGACGCGCTGGTGATTTTGACCGACCAGCACGGCCTGTTCTCTGCCGACCCGCGCAAGGACCCGAACGCCCGCCTGATCACGCACGGCGTGGCCGGCGACCCGGCCCTCGAAGCGATGGCCGGCGGCGCCGGTAGCAGCCTGGGCCGTGGCGGCATGCTGACCAAGATCCTGGCCGCCAAGCGCGCCGCCAAGTCGGGCGCCCACACCATCATCGCCTGGGGCCGCGACAGCGACGTGCTGAGCCGTCTGGCGCAAGGCGAGGCGATCGGCACCGAATTGCGCGCCCAGACCGGTCAATTGACGGCGCGCAAGCAGTGGATGAGCGATCATCTGCAGACGGCCGGCGCGGTGGTGCTCGACGCGGGCGCCGTGCAAAAGCTGACACTGGAAGGCAAATCGCTGCTGCCGATCGGCGTGGTGGCCGTGCAGGGCGAATTTGGCCGCGGCGCCGTGATCACCTGCCTCGATGGCGCCGGGGTGGCGGTGGCGCGCGGCCTGTCGAACTACACCAGCGGCGAAGCGCGCCGCATCATGCGCAAACGGTCGAGCGAGATCGAAACCATCCTCGGCTTTATCGAAGGCCATGAGCTGATTCACCGCGACAATCTGGTGTTGCTGTAATGCGCAAGGCGGCCCCGATGGGCCGCTTTTTTCAGGTCAGCGCCGGTGTCACGGTTTTTTCCTTGTAGTCGCACAGGTCGGCAATCATGCAGTTCCAGCATTGCGGCTTGCGCGCGATGCAGGTGTAGCGCCCATGCAGTATCAGCCAATGGTGGGCATCGTGCAGGAATTCCCTGGGCACGAATCTGAGCAATTTTTGCTCGACGATCTCGACATTTTTGCCCGGTGCAAGGCCGGTGCGGTTCGAGACGCGGAAAATATGTGTGTCGACCGCCATCGTTGCTTCCCCAAACGCCGTATTCATCACCACATTGGCCGTCTTGCGGCCCACGCCGGGCAGCGCTTCGAGCGAGGCGCAGTCGCGTGGCACTTCGCCGCCATGCTGCTCCAGCAGGATCTGGCAGGTGGCGATGACGTTTTTGGCCTTGGTGCGGAACAGGCCGATGGTGCGGATGTAATGGCTCAGTTCATCGACACCCAGCGCGAGTATCGCGGCCGGCGTATTGGCGACCGGATACAGTACGCGCGTGGCCTTGTTCACCGACACATCAGTCGCCTGCGCCGACAGCAGCACGGCGATCAGCAGTTCGAACGGCGTGGTGTACTCGAGTTCGGTCTTCGGCGCAGGATTGGCGGCGCGAAAGCGCTTGAAGATTTCCAGGCGTTTGGCGGCGTTCATGCGTCGTTTTCCGGGGTGTCGGCGGCGGGTTGCGCGCTGGCGGCGGCCGCCTTGGCGCGTGCCCGCTCCATGGCTGCGGCGATAATGGCGCGCTTGCGTTCTTTTTCGGCCGCTTCGGCCTCGCTGGCCGGCACTTCCTGCTTGAGTTCCTGCATCTTGGAGACGGCCTTGGCGGCCAGGCGCGCATCGTTTTCCTCGGCTTCGCGGCGCAGCCGCTCGGCGCGGAAATCATGGCGCGCGCGCGCGTCATCGGCATCAAGCTGGCTCCAGGCGTCCCAGCCGGTGGCCTCGCCGCTGACCGGATACATGACGATGCAGTCGACCGGGCAAGGCGCCACGCACAGGTCGCAGCCGGTGCACAGGCTGGTGACCACCGTGTGCATCTGCTTGGCCGCGCCGGCGATGGCGTCGACCGGGCAGGCCTGGATGCACAGGGTACAGCCGATGCACAGCGATTCATCGATATAGGCGACGGAGCGGGGGCGCTCGAGGCCATGCACGGGGTTGAGCGGAATGACTTGCTTGCCCAGCAAGTGCGCCAGCCGCGCGATGCCTTGCACGCCGCCGGGTGGACACTGGTTGATGTCGGCGCTGCCTTCGGCAATCGCTTGCGCATACGGGCGGCAGCCGTGGTAGCCGCACTTGGTGCACTGCGTTTGCGGCAGCAAGTCTTCGATCTGGTCGGCAAGGGAGGGGGGAGCTGGGTGCGGCACGGTGATCTTCAATACAGTAAAACAGTATTATCGGCCATCTGGCCCGCGCACAAGTGAAAAACCTGCCTGGCGCAGGGGACACTGCGGTTGATCGTGTATTGTATTTCCAACAGGAATTAATGACTTTCAATAAACAACTTTAAAAAATGGCGGTTCTATGGGAGGATAAAGATGAAGTTTTATTGCTGGAATTCGACCACATTTCCGCGTGCTATGACTTTCCCGTGGATACGCCAGGCGACAGGAGCAGCATATGCCTTTCCTCCGGACAGTTGCTTTGTCCTTGCTCACTTGCTGCATCGTGCCAGCCGTCCAGGCGCAGGTGGTGCCGGCCACGCGCATTGTGCGCTTTGCCACCGATGACTGGCCGCCTTTTGTTTCGCCCAGGCTGCCGGCCGAGGGCATGTCGGCCGCCATGGTCAGCGCCGTGTTCGAGCGCATGGGTTATCTGGTCAAATATGAGTACTTCCCCTGGAAGCGCACCATGCAGCTGGGTCTCGGCAGTCCGCGCTATGCGGGTTTCATGGCCGTGTGGCGCACGCCGGAGCGGGAAAAGCTCTGCCATTTTTCTGTTCCGATCGGCAATACCCATGGCGTGCTGGCTTATCTGAAGGAAGATGGCTCGCCTGGCGCCAGCTTGCAGGAACTGGGCAAGTTGCGCATCGGCACGGTGGCTGGCTATGCGAATGGCGAGCAGTTCGACGCCATGGTGGCGCGCGGCGAGCTGCACACCGAAGAAGGCCTGAATGACGCGACCAATCTCAAGAAACTGCTGATCCGGCGTTATCGCGTGATCGTTATCGAGCGCCATGTGCTGCAACACCTGGTGATGGGGCCGGAGTTCAGCAAGGCCGAGCGTGAGCGCATCGGCTTTGTCGATACTGCCTTCAGGGAGCGCCCCGTGCATGTGTGCTTCAAGCGCGACGCGGACGGCGCGCTGCTGCAAAAACGCTTCAACGAGGCCGCGCGCGAGGTCGACCTGGCCCGGCTCGAGCGTGACTACTGGAAACGCCTGGAACAGATACCGGCTGGCCTGCCGCTGGCGCCATGAAAAAACGGCGCGCCGCGTGATGCGGGCGCGCCGTTGTCCAGGCAGCGTAGCTGATCAGGAATGCTTCTGGATGAATTCGCCAATTTTCGGGCAAATGATCTCGCGCCAGCGGCGGCCCGAGAAGATGCCGTAGTGACCGCATTTCGGCGCCACGAAGTCCTCTTGCATCTCGGCCGGGATGCTGCTGCACAGGTCATGCGCAGCCTGGGTCTGGCCGGCGCCGGAAATATCGTCCAGTTCGCCTTCGACGGTAAACAGCGCTACATTGGTGATATCTTGCGGACGCACCAGCTGGCCACCCACTTTCCAGGTGCCGGTCGGCAAGCTGAATTCCTGGAACACGGTCTTGATCGTTTCCAGGTAGTACTCGGCCGGCATGTCCAGCACCGCGTTGTACTCGTTGTAGAACTGGCGATGGCCTTCCGCCGGCTCGTCGTCGCCCGTCACCAGGTGCATGTAGAACTCGCGGTGGCTTTGCGCGTGGCGGCCCGGGTTCATGGCGATAAAGCCGGCGTGTTGCAGGAAGCCGGGATAGACCTTGCGGCCAAAGCCCGGGTAGTTCGGCGGCACCGCGTAGATCACGGTGTTCTCAAACCACGAGAATTTCTTTTCCGTCGCCAGGTTGTTCACTTGCGTCGGCGAGCGACGCGGATCGATGGGACCGCCCATCATGGTCATGGTTTTCGGCATGTGCGGATCGTTGGCCGTCGCCATCAGCGA
This sequence comes from Janthinobacterium sp. PC23-8, assembly GCF_002250505.1. Classification (GTDB taxonomy): domain Bacteria; phylum Pseudomonadota; class Gammaproteobacteria; order Burkholderiales; family Burkholderiaceae_D; genus Janthinobacterium. The sequence goes on along the minus strand of NZ_NJGY01000004.1, from coordinate 529,222 downwards.
AATGGCGGCCAGCACCGGCACGGTCGGTTGACAGACCGAGATCACATGCAGGTCGGGTGCCAGCAGGCGGATGAATTCCTGCACATAGTAAATGTAGTCGTCGAGGTGGAACGGGCCTTCGCTCAAAGGTACCATGCGCGCGTCGGTCCAGTCGGTGATGTAGACATCATGCTCGGCCAGCAGGCCGCGCACGGTGTCGCGCAGCAGGGTCGAGTGGTGACCGGACAGGGGGGCAACCAGCAGCACTTTGGGCTGTTGCAAACCAGGTGTTTCTTTTTTGAAGTGGATCAGGCGACAAAATGATTTTGTCACGACCACGTGTTCGCGGATGTCAACGCTCTCGCCTTTGACGAGCACGGATTTGATGTCGAACTGGGGTTTTTCGTAGTCTTTGCCAAGGCGGTACATCAGCTCGTAACCGGCTGCGATGCGTTGCGAAAACGGGGTATGGGCCAGTGGTGAAACCGGGTTGGTAAATAACTTGGAGGACATGTCTGCCCATTGCATCACCGGAGTGAGGAAAGAGCGTTGCAGTTCGTGCAGTTGGTAAAGCATATAGAGTCCTTGTTTAATTCCAAGCGCCAATGCGGCTCAAATATCATAATCCAATTCTAAGCCATTTGTTGAGGGCAAAATGTTCTTTAACGCGCATAGGGCCACACTTTGCAGCTTCTGTGCCCTATCGCGCCACACTTGCATGGCAATTCGGAAATCATGTCTTTAATATAAAAAAGCAGCGTTTCCGCTGCTTTTCCAAGGGCTTGCCGGCTGCGCTTACTTGACCAGCAGGTGCAGCTTGTCCTTGACGTCCTTCATCGCCTCGGCGTCCGGCAAGGCCGCCTTGGTCTTGGTGATCGAAGGCCAGTTACGGGCCAGGTCGACGTTAATCTTGATAAAGGCTTGCTGGTCGCCCGGCACGTCTTCTTCCGCGAAAATCGCGTTCACCGGGCATTCCGCCACGCACACTGCGCAGTCAATACATTCGTCCGGATCGATCGCCAGGAAATTCGGGCCTTCCCGGAAACAATCTACCGGGCAGACATCGACGCAATCGGTGTAACGACAGGCGACGCAGGATTCGGTGACAACGTGGGTCATAACAGTCCTATCAAATGGGGGAGGTGCTGTAGCGCCTGCAGGAACTTCAACGGCGCGTACTAAAGCAAAGCACCGTATTTTAAGGCAATTCGCTATTTCTCACAAATCCCGCTTATATACAATATGTATAAGCAAATTCATTTCGGGACGGCGCCGGGCCGCACGGGGAGAGGGCCGGGCGCTCCTGCGTCAATGGTGCCGCCGCAACGGGCGAAAAAACCACAGGCAGGGCGCTGTCGCTTTATTCAGCTCAATCTTTTCAGGGAAATCAGGCGTTGGCGCGGATTTTCGCCACCAGCTGCTGCCAGCGTGCCGTCTGCGCGCTGCCATCGTCGGCAAAGGTGACGGTATGCTGGCTGTCGGGCGCCTCGACGGTGATGCGCCATTGCGCGATATCTGCGCCCAGCGGTTCGCTGTCGGCCAGGTCGGCGGCCGGCGGCGCCGTGAAAAAGTCGCAGCCGGCCAGCGCCGCCTCCAGTGCCTGGCCGGCGGGATGGGTCCGCGTATCGATCTCGTAATGTTCGCGCAGGCCGGCAAAGCCGCCGCTGCTGGTGGCGGAAATTTTCATGGGGTGTCCTGTGGTTGGGGTGAATGGCCGATCAGTCGTGGCGTGGGCCGTAGTCGCGGCACCAGGCGGCCAGCGCTTCGCGTTCCGCATCGAAGGCCTGGTCGGCCGCGCTGTACTGGGCGTTGTTCATGGTACCGCAGCAGGCGTGGCGGTCCTGCGCGGCGCCGTCTTCGTCGACGGTGGCCGGCGCAAACCCGGGCATGCCGTTGCCTGCGCCATCGTCGCCATCGCCGCCATCGCCACGTTGCGCGCCCAGCACTTCGCGCACGGTAAAGCTGTTGCGGATGAAGTCCAGGTAGGCATCCTTGCCATCGGACTTGGCCAGCGACAACATGAGGTTGGCCACGTTGGCGTAGGTGGCCGCACGGGCGGGCGCGGCCAGCAGGGCGCGCAGCACCAGGCCGCACAGGTAGTCGCCGCAGGCCAGCAGCACGGCCGCGTCGTCTTTCAGCTGCGGCCGGCGTTCATGGTCGAAGATGTCGGCCAGGATGTCGTAAATGGCGCCGGTAAACACTTGCGAGATGGCGTGCACCTCGGTACCTGCCTGCGACAGCTTGATGTCGTTGTCGGCGTTGCGCAGGCCATTGGGCCGGCCCAGCGCCAGGCCGAATTGTTCGGCCAGGTCGGCCAAAAAGGTTTTGTCGTGCAGGTTGGCCTTGGTTTGCGTGATCACCGCTTCGACCTGGTCCAGCTGCGACAGGGCCAGGAAGATGGCGGTCAGGTCGCCGAACGACTCATGCAGGCCGCCGGTTTGCGGCGGGTTGCTGTTGAGCAGCCAATTCGGTTTCAGGCCATCGAGCACGGCGTGTCCGGTTTCATGCGACACGATATCGAGCGAGCGGCAGGTGTAGACGCGTTCGGTGGCGCCGCTGGGGACGAAGTCGCCGAATTTCAGCGCCCGTTCGCGGCGGCTGTAATAGGCGTTCATGACGTTCGGCAAGCCGTGCGGGAACACGCGCAGCGGATCGGTATTGCTGGCGCTGTTCCATTGCCAGGGCAACGGCGCGGCCGTGCCGCCCAGTGCCAGCGCGCGCTGGAACATGGTCAGGGTCATGCGCACGATGGCAAAGGTATGCACGGCGTCGAACTGGTCGGTGTTGGGCGAGACGATAAAGTCGCCAAAGGCGTTCGGGCTGACCTGGGCGATGCCGGGTTCGCCAAAGGTGATGCGCGCGTCGCTTGGGCCTTCGAGGATCAGACCCGGCAGGAAGGCCTTGCGCGTGCCCAGTTCGCTGACCGACGGGTCCTGCTTCCAGACCAGCACGCGCGCGCCGACCGGCAGCGCGGCGGTGTTGCGCACGGTCGACTCGCTCAAGCGCGGTGGCCCCGGCTGCAGTGTCAGTTGTGCTTGCTTGCGATGCTGGCGGTAGGGCGCCGACGGCGTCGGTACATAGCCGACCGGCAGCGACACGCATTTGGTCAGCACGGCTTCGACCGGCACGATGACTTTCTGGTCCATGATGGCTCTCCACGACAGGGACGACTGGAACTGGAATAGTCGGCCCGCGTGGCCATGAGGGGATTGATGGCGCGCAAACGATGTGCGGGAAATCGCCGGCTGCTATCATGACGGCCCTGGTATTGCCCGTTTTGATGAAAAGGAAGGTTTGATGGCGGATATAAATATAGTTCAGCAACATAAGCTGACAGCGGAAAAAGCCCGCGCGGCGGCGCAGCAGGTGGCCGACAAGCTGGCCCAGGAATACGATCTGTCGTGCGCCTGGGATGGCGATGTGCTGCGCTTCGAGCGCAGCGGCGTCGATGGCGCGCTGACCCTGGAAAAAGACCAGGCCCAGCTCAACCTGAAGCTCGGTTTCATGCTGAGCGCGTTCGCCCCAATGATCGAAGGCAAGATCGCCGACAAGATGCGCAAGGTGTTTGCCGAAGCGGCCTGATTCAGCACGGCGCGCAACGGGCGGCCAGCCTGGTCTGGCCGCCCGTTGCGCACCGGATGCCACCGCCTTATGTGTGCTGGCGAACATTGCTAGCATATTTCAATTTGGAAAGCTATTGGACTTTGGTGTCTTTTTGCGCTATACTTGACGCATATTTACAACAGCTACGCCCCGCAGCACCTTTGCAACACCTCTGCTCCGCAGGTATTTTTCACCGACACAGTGGAAAATCATCTCAGGGCCTTGCGCCCGCACCCAGCAAGCATTTTGACCCTTGTTTTTCGGTCAAATACATTTGGTTCCATGTATTTGCATGGTACCGCGCGTCGTTAAAAGTCCTGAACCCCAGCCTCTTTTAGCGCGCGGACGACACCCCGGCGCAGGCTAGCCTTGCCGGCAACACGCGTGTCACCCCCCTTTTTCCTGTCGCTTCCGCGCGCTTGTCAGCGCCGCTGCCTGGCCGACGGAAAAAGGTTTGCTGATGCCCGCCGCAGGTTTGCATGCCTGCCGGGTTTCAATCCATTCGTCCAACCGAGGGAGAACCACAACGTGGCAAAACAAATCATCATCGACCATGTATTCAAGGTATTCGGCGACCAGCCGAAAGAAGCGCTGGCACTGGTACGCCAGGGCGCCAGCAAGCAGGACATCCTGGCCCGGACCGACTGCACCATCGGCGTGTTCGACGCCACTTTTACCATAGAAGCGGGCGAGATTTTCGTCATCATGGGCTTGTCCGGTTCCGGCAAGTCGACTCTGGTGCGCATGCTCAACCGCCTGATCGAGCCGACCGACGGCCGCATCATGATTGACGGCAACGACATCAACACCCTGCCCGACAAGGAGCTGCGCGCGCTGCGCCGCAAGGACATCAGCATGGTGTTCCAGTCGTTCGCACTGCTGCCGCAAATTACCGTGCTCGACAACACCGCCTTCGGCATGGAACTGGCCGGCATGCCCAAGCCTCGGCGCCACGCGCTGGCACTGGCAGCGTTGTCCCAGGTGGGCCTCGACGGCTATGGTGCCAGCTACCCTGACGAATTGTCGGGCGGCATGCAGCAGCGCGTGGGCCTGGCCCGTGCGCTGGCCTGCGATCCGTCCATCCTGCTGATGGACGAGGCGTTTTCCGCGCTCGATCCGATCATGCGCACGGAAATGCAATCGGAACTGCTGCGCCTGCAACAGATCAAGCGCCGCACCATCGTCTTCATTTCGCACGACCTCGATGAAGCGATGCGCATCGGCGACCGCATCGCCATCATGAAGGATGGCCATGTGGTGCAAGTGGGCACGCCCGAAGAAATCCTGCGCAAACCGGCCAACGACTATGTGCGCAACTTCGTGCGCGGCGTTGATGCAGCGGCCGTCTTCAAGGCCGGCGATATCGCCCGCAAGAGCCAGATCGTGGTGTCCGAGTCGCCCACCCGCGGTTCGCGCGCCGCGCTGTCGATGCTGGAAGAGCAGGATCGCGCCTACGCCTACGTGGTCAGCCCGCAGAAGAAATTCCTTGGCGTGGTGTCGGCCGATTCCTTGCGCAATGCGCTCGACGGCCATGTCGGCCCGCTGGGCCTGGCACATGCGTATTTGCCGGAGGTGCCGACCATCGATGCGGACGAGCCCGTCGCCGGCCTGTTCGGCCAGGTGGCGCAACTGCCTTACGCCGTCCCTGTGGTGGCCAACGACGGCAGCTTCCGCGGCGCCATCAGCAAGACCACCTTGCTGAAGTTCCTGGACCGCGATACGCCAGCCATTGCCGAACCACAAGCACAGAAAGGACAAGCATGAATCCAGCTACCGTTACCGCAGCAGCACCCGTCGCAGAAACTGCGGCGCAGATCAATCCCTGGCTGCCATCCGCGCCGACCGATACCGCCTGGCTCGACGCCGCCGCGCCGGCCGTCGCGCCCGAGCATGCCGCCGGCGGCTTTCACCTGACGCAGATCGTCGACGGCTCGCTGCCATTGGAGGCCTGGATCAACCAGGGCCTGGGCTGGGTGGTGGCCAATTTTCGGCCGTTTTTCCAGGCCGTGCGTGCGCCGATCGACGCTACTCTGACCGGTGTCAGCGATGTGCTGCTGGCCGCGCCGTCGCTGACGGTGATCGCCATCATTGGCCTCCTGGCGTGGCAATTGACCAGCCGCGCGCTGGCCGTCGGCACCGTCGTATCCCTGCTGGTGGTGGCGATGCTGGGCATCTGGCCGGAAGCGATGATCACCTTGTCGCTGGTGCTGACCTCGCTGGTGTTCTGCATGGTCATCGGTTTGCCGCTGGGGATCTTCCTGGCCAGCAGCGACCGCGCGCAAAACCTCCTGCGTCCGCTGCTCGACGCCATGCAGACCACGCCGGCCTTTGTGTACCTGGTGCCGGTGGTGATGCTGTTTGGTATCGGCAATGCGCCTGGCGTGATCGTCACCATTATCTTCGCCTTGCCGCCGCTGGTGCGCCTGACCAACCTCGGCATTCGCCAGGTGCGTCCCGACCTGATCGAAGCGGCGCGCGCCTATGGCGCCTCGCCGTGGCAGTTGCTGACCCGCGTGCAGTTTCCGCTGGCCATGCCGAACATCATGGCCGGTATCAACCAGTCGCTGATGCTGTCGCTGTCGATGGTGGTGATCGCCTCGATGATCGCCGTCGGTGGCCTGGGCCAGATGGTGTTGCGCGGCATTGGCCGCCTGGACATGGGCCTGGCGACCGTCGGCGGCCTGGGCATCGTGCTGCTGGCCATTACCCTCGACCGCCTGACGCAAGCGATGGGCCAGCCCCGCCGCGGCGTGCGTCACTGGTATCAGACGGGCCCGGCCGGCTTCGTCATGCGCCTGGTGCGCGCCAGCGCGGCGCGCAAGGAAGACGCCGCACCGGCCCCGCTGGCAACCGCACAATAAAGGATTTCTATGCATCAAGTTGAACATTTTAAAGTGACACAAAAATCGCAACGCAAGTTCCAGTGGCTGTCATTCCTGGGCATTGCCGCCCTGGCCCTGAGCACCAGCCTGGCCATGGCGCAGACGCCCGCCGCCGATTTGCCCGGCAAGGGCATCAAGGTGCAGGCGCTGCAAAGCTCGATCGCGGAAGAAACTTTCCAGACCATGCTGGTCGAGCGCGCGCTGGAAAAACTCGGCTATGAAATGCAGCCGGTCAAGGAAGTGGAATATCCGACCGCGCATATCGCCATTGCCAATGGCGACGCGACCTTCCTGGCCGTGCACTGGGACCCGTTGCACAAGGACTATTACGACCATGCCGGCGGCGACGCCAAGCTGATGCGCGTGGGCCAGTATGCGGGCCCGGCCGCGCAGGGCTACCTGATCGATAAAAAGACGGCCGAGAAGTACAACATCACCAATATCGACCAGCTGCGCGACCCGGCCCTGGCCAGGCTGTTCGACCATGATGGCGACGGCAAGGCGGATTTGACCGGCTGCAACCCTGGCTGGGGCTGCGAGGCGATGATCGAAAATCATATGGATGCCTACCAGTTGCGCAAAACCGTGCAGCATGTGCAGGGCAGCTATTCGGCGCTGATCGCCGACACCATCGGCCGCTACCAGCGTGGCGAGCCTATCCTGTACTACACGTGGACGCCGTACTGGGTCAGCGGCGTATTGGTGCCGGGCAAGGATGTGGTGTGGCTGAAAGTGCCGTTCTCGTCCAATCCTGACAAGAGCAATACCCGCATGATGGACGGCAGCGACTACGGTTTTGCCGTCAATACCACGCGCATCGTCGTCAACCGCGCCTGGGCCGAAAAGAACCCGGCGGCCTTGAAACTGTTTGAAGTGATGCGGCTGCCGATAGACGATATCAATGCGCAAAACGAGCGCATGCGCTCCGGCGAAAACACGCAAGCCGATATCGCGCGCCACACGGCAGGCTGGATCAAAGTCCACCAGCAGGCGTTTGACGGCTGGATCGCGCAAGCGCTGGCCGCAGCCAAAAACTAAACCCATAAAAAGGTGGCTACCGATTGGGTAGCCACTTTTGCGTTAACCGCCTGTTGCGGTGGTTATTGGTGAGTTTTTCAGGCGTTTTGGCCGGTTTTCCTGCCAAAACGCACTGATCAGTCCTTCAAATCCTCGATCAGGTCGATATATTGCTGCTGCGCATCTTCTTGCGAAGTGCCGGCCAGCGCGGCCCAGGCGTCGAACTTGGCGCGGCCGACGAAATCGGTCATGCCCGGGCGCTCGCCGGTGGCGTCGCCGCTCGATGCCTGCTTGAACAGCGCATAGATCTTCAGCAAGGTCATATTGTCCGGACGTTCGGACAGGGTCTTGGAATCGAGCTGGGCTTGGTCAAATTGCTCTTGCAAGTTCATGGGTGCTCCTCAATGCTGGATGGATCATGGTGTGGATATGCGGCAAGCCTGGCGGAGTGGCCACCCTGCTTGCCGCAATGCCAGACATCATAGTAAAAAAACCGCGCGCTGCATTAGAGTGCAGCCTCAAAAAAAACGCCGCCTGAAGAGGCGGCGCATGCTGCGGTTGAGCGGGGAATTACACGCCCAGCAGTTCGACATCGAAAATCAGGGTGGCGTTCGGTGGAATCACGCCGCCGGCGCCGCGTGCGCCATAGCCCAGTGCCGCAGGAATGATCAGCTGGCGCTTGCCGCCGATTTTCATGCCTTGCACGCCTTCGTCCCAGCCCTGGATGACGCGGCCTGCGCCGAGCGGGAATTCGAAGGGATCGTTGCGGTCCTTGCTCGAGTCAAATTTCGAACCGGCGCTGCCGTCGTCGTTTTGCAGCCAGCCCGTGTAATGCACGACAACATTGTCGCCTGCCTTGGCTTCGGCGCCGTCGCCGATCACGGTGTCGGTATATTGCAGGCCGGAGGCGGTGGTGGTGATGGACATGAGATTCCTTTTGAAGACGATGAAAGCTACAGATTGTAGAGCATGGGCCGCGAATGCGCCACGGGCCCCGCTATCGTGCTGCTCGACGGTGGTGCGCGCCATTTTGTCATGAGCGTGTCGTCGATTATTGCTATCATCGCGCCTCGCACCGATTTGTTTGACGACGTACATAAAGGGCCGCACTGATGCGCAATGTAATCAATTCCTATGGCCGCGCGCTGCTGTCCCAGCTGCACGGCAAGATGTTGCTGCTGAGCGCGCTGCCGTTTCTGCTGTCGCTGCTGCTGTGGGGCGCCTTGCTGTGGTTCGGCCTGCAGCCGCTGATCGACAGCCTGCACGCGTGGTTTACCGAATACGATTTCTTCCGCACCAGCGGCGCCGTGCTGACCACCTTTGGCCTGGGCATGCTGAAAGCGGTGATCGTGCCGCTGATCGCCATGTTCATGCTGCTGCCGCTGATGATTTTGACGGCGCTGATCTTCATGGGCCTGTTTGCGATGCCGGCGATTGCGCGCCATGTCGGCGGGCGCCACTTTCCGCAGTTGCAACAAAAGCATGGCGGCAGCCTCTTGGGCAGCGTCGGCACTTCGCTGGCCACGTTCTTGCTGTTCATCATTGCCTGGGTGGTAATGCTGCCGCTGTATGCGTTTCCGCCGGCCGCGCTGGTGGGCCAGGCCGTGCTGTGGGGCTGGCTCACTTACCGCGTGATGGCCTATGACGCGATGGCCGACTACGCCAGCGTGGAAGAGCGCCAGGCCATCATGCGCGCGCGCCGCACGCAGCTCTTTGTCATTGGCCTGGTCTCGGGCGTGGCTGGCGCCGTGCCCGGCATGCTGTGGATGGGCGGCGTGATGTCGGTGGTGTTCTTCCCCTTCCTGGCGGGATTCGCCATCTGGCTGTATGTGCTGATCTTTATTTTTACCGGCCTGTGGTTCCAGTACTACTGCCTGGAAGCGTTGGCGGCATTGCGCGCCGTGCAGGGCATGAAGGATGTGCCGGCCGCCGACGCGTAACACCCATTATCATATTGAATCGAACAAAGGAAGTGACATGGCTATCGGACTGATCATCATTGGCGACGAAATTTTGTCGGGCAAGCGCACGGACCAGCATTTTCCGAAAGTGGTGCAGCTGCTCAAGGCGCGTGGCCTGCAGCTGAGCTGGGCGGAATATGTAGGTGACGAGCCGGAGCGCATCGTCGCCTTGCTCAAGCGCACCTTTGCCAGCGGCGACATCGTGCTGTGTTTTGGCGGCATCGGCGCCACGCCCGACGACCATACGCGCCAGGCGGCAGCCAGCGCGCTGGGCCTGCCACTGGTATTGCATCCGCAAGGCAAGCTCAACATCCAGCAGCGCATCACGGAAATGGGCCTGGAAGCGGGCGTGGCGGTCGACCTGGATTCGCCGGAAAACCTGCACCGCCTGAAAATGGCCGAGTTTGCCGAAGGCGCCGAGCTGATCCCGAACCCGTACAACAAGATTGCCGGCTTTGCCGTGCGCGAACATTATTTCGTGCCCGGTTTCCCCGTCATGTCCTGGCCGATGATCGAGTGGGTGCTCGACACCCATTATGCGCACCTGTTCAACCAGGTGCCGCATGCGGAGCATGCGCTGCTGGTGTACGAAACGGCCGAATCCCTGCTCACGCCGCTGATGGTGCGGCTCGAAGCGCAGTTCCCCCTGATCAAGGTATTCAGCCTGCCCAGCGTGGGCGACGCCAACACGCGCCGCCATATCGAACTGGGCGTCAAGGGCGAGCCGGAACAGGCGCAGGCTGCCTTTGCCGAGATGCGCGCCGCGCTCGACGCCTTGCGCGCCGAATACACCACCATCTGAAGGTTGCCAACCCGCTTGCAGCTATGTATGCAAGCGTACAGTCCGGTCGTTGTTTTTTTGCGAAAATCTTTATGGAAGAAAGATTTTTGTGCGCGCTCGTCAATGCTGCTCGTGCCGATGTGGTGCAATGGTGAACAGGACTTTTGCGTCATTGCCGTTCTGCCCACGCGGGCGCTGTCCTGTTGCGTATTGTTGATTCACCGGTCTGGATATCATGTCAAGCAAGCAGCAGTATTACCGGCCTCGCCTGGCCACCGTCTTATCTTGCGCAGAGCACGCCGGCTGCATTTGCCGTCGCCGTCTGGTGCGCGCCAACCACCCCCTTATTCAAACTGACTCCAGCATCCCATGAAAGACACAGGCGACAACCTGGCCCATGCACAAGTGCGGCCTCCCGAAGAACCCGTGGCCGGACCCGAGGCGCCGCCGCCCGTGGGGCCGCGCCCGAAGCGCCGTTCGCGCGTCTGGCCGATCTTTGTCCTGATACTGCTGGCGCTGATCGCCGGCGCGGCCTGGTTCGTCATGCGTGAAGTGCGCAGCTCGGCCTTGCAGGCGGAGTTTTTCAACCGCCTGAGCCGGCAACTGACATACAAGGTCGAGCCCGGCGCCAGTCCTGCCGGCGCGATCCGCTATCCGCAGCATGGCCCGTACGACGAGCGGCTCGGCTACGCCAGCCTGCCCGACTTCATCGGCAAGCTCAATGCGCGCGACTACACCGTCACGGCGCAGTCGCGCATGTCGCCGAAGATGGTGCAACTGGTCGACATGGGCGTGTTTGCCACCTACCACGAGAAAAACCGCGCCGGCCTCGCCATCCTCGATTGCCGCGCCGCGCCGCTGTTTTCGGCCGTCTATCCCGAGCGTGCCTTCAACGGTTTTGCCGAAGCGCCGCCGGCGCTGGTGCAAAGCCTGCTGTTTATCGAAAACCGCGAACTGCTCGACCCGGGCACGCCCGAGCGCAATCCGGCCGTCGAATGGGACCGCCTGAGCAAGGCCGTGCTGGACAAGGCGCTCAATATGGTGGGTGGCCATCGCGGCGGCGGTGGCAGCACGCTGGCCACGCAGATCGAAAAATACCGCCATTCCGAAGACGGCCGCACCAGTTCCATGAAAGACAAGCTGCTGCAGATGCTGTCGGCCAGCCTGCGTTCGTACCAGGATGGCGAAAACACCATGGCGGTGCGGCGCAAGATCGTCGTCAACTACCTCAATACGGTGCCGCTGTCGGCAAAAAGCGGCTTTGGCGAAGTCAACGGCATCGGCGACGGCATGTGGGTCTGGTATGGCCGCAACTTCGACGACGTCAAGGCGCAGTTGACGCCCAGGCTGGACCAGCCGGGCAGCGCGCTGGCCTACAAGCAGGCGCTGAGCCTGTTGATCGCACAGCGCCGTCCCTCGCATTATCTGGTGGCCGGCGGCGCCGACCTCGAAGCGCTGACCAACAGCCACTTGCGCCTGCTGGCGCAGGCCGGCGTGATCACGCCGCAGCTGCGCGATGCCGCGCTGGCCCAGCCATTGCGGCCATCGACGGCGTCCGGCGCGCAGTCGGAGGCGGCCACCTCGTTTGTCACGCGCAAGGCCTCGAATGCCGTGCGCAACCACCTGGCCGGGATGCTGGGCGACCCGCGCCTGTACAACCTCGACCGGCTCGACCTGAGCGTGGTCAGCACGCTCGACGCACAGGCGCAAAACGCCGTCACCAAGGTCTTGCGCGAATTGCGCGATCCGGCGGTGGCGAAAGCGGCCGGCCTGACGGGCAAGGGCATGCTGGGCAATGGCGATCCGGCCAATGTGGTGTACAGCTTTACCTTGCTGCAAAAGGGCGACAAGGCCAACCTGCTGCGCGTGCAGACCGATAACTTCGACCAGCCGCTCGACATCAACGAAGGCGCCAAGCTCGATCTCGGTTCCACCGCCAAGCTGCGCACCCTGGTCAGCTACCTCGATATCGTCGATCAGCTGCAAAAGCGCTACGGCGCCATGAGCGCCAGCGAGTTGTCCAAGGTGGCGGTCGATCCGAAGGACATGCTGACGCAGTGGGGCATCGGCTACCTGTCGTCAAAACCGGTGGGCGAGGCGCGCAACCTGCCGGCCATGCTGGAAGCGGCGATGGAGCGCAAGTATTCGGGCAACCCGGCCGAAGGCTTTTTCACGGGCGGCGGCCTGCATCATTTCGGTAACTTCTCCAAGCTCGACGACAGCCGCATCATGACGGTGCAGCACGCCTTGCAGCAGTCGACCAACCTGGTCTTCGTGCGCCTGATGCGCGACGTGGCGCGCTACTACATGTTCTCGCGGCCAGACTCTTCGGCTTCGCTGCTGGCCGATGCCGACGATCCGCGCCGCGCCCAGTACCTGAGCCGTTTTGCCGACAAGGAAGGGCGCGAATTCCTGCACCGCTTCTACCAGAAGTACCGCGGCAAGAGCGTCGACGAGCAGGAGAAGGTGTTGTTGGCCAGCATAAGGCCAACCCCGGTGCGCCTGGCCAATATCTACCGCACCATCAATCCGAAAGGCACGCGCGCCGAGTTCGCCGACTTCCTGAACGTCAACCTGACGTCGCAGAACGAAGTGCCGCCCGAGCGCGTGGCGAAAATGTACGACCAGTATGCGATGGAAAACTGGTCGCTGGCCGACCGCGGCTACCTGGCCAATGTGCATCCGCTCGAACTGTGGATGGTGGCCTTTTTGCGCCAGAACCCGGGAGCGACCTTGTCGCAGATGGTGGCGGCCAGCGAAAAGCAACGCCAGGAAGTCTACAAATGGCTGTTCAATACGCACCGCAAGCATGCCCAGGACCGCCGCATCGCCGACCTGCTGGAAGTCGAAGGTTTTCTCGAAATCCATCGTCAGTGGAAGAAGATGGGGTATCCGTTCGATTCCCTGGTGCCGTCGTTCGCCACCACCCTGGGCGCCTCGGCCGACCGGCCCGCCGCGCTGGCCGAATTGATGGGCATTATTATCAACGATGGCGTGCGCAAACCAAGCGTGCGCATCGACTCCATGCATTTCGCCGCCAATACGCCGTACGACACCATGGTCAAGCGCGCCACCAACGGCAAGGCCGAGCAGGTGCTGTCGCCGGAGGTGGCGCGCGCGGTGGCCAGGGCGATCCGCGCGGTGGTCTCGGACGGCACCGCCAAGCGCGCCAAGACTGCGTTTGTCGGCGCCGACGGCGTGCCCATTGCCATGGGCGGCAAGACGGGTACCGGCGACCAGCGCTTCGACGTGTATGGCGCCGGCGGGCGGCTGATCGAGTCGCGCTACGTGAACCGCTCGGCCACGTTTGTCTTCAATATCGGCGAGCGTTTCTATGGCAGCATGACGGCCTACGTGCGCGGGCCGGAATCGAAAAACTACGACTTCACCAGCGCCTTGCCGGTGCAGTTGCTGGTGTCGCTGGCGCCCAGCCTGATGCCGCTGATCGAGCAGGGGCCGCCAGCGCAAGGCGCGGCGAAACAGTGTGCCAATTAACCGGCAAACGCCGCCGTCTTGTGCGCCAGGCGCGCATGATAGGCGGCGATTGCCGGATAGTCGGGACGTTCCATCGGCGCCATCAGCCAGCGCTTGGCGGCCAAGCCCAGCACGATGTCGGCCAGGGTAAATTGTTGGCCGCAGACATAGGCGCCGGTGCGTTGCAGTTGCTGCTCCAGGATGCCCATCATGGCGTTCCAGCCGGCGATGCCGGCGGCCAGCAGCGCCGCATCCTGGTGCGCCGGACTTTGGCGCACCAGCGACATGAAGGCGTAGCGCCAGGAATTGTTCAGCTCACCCATCTGCCAGTCCATCCATTTTTCAACCTCGGCGCGGCCGCGCGGGTCTGGGGGCAGCAGGTCGTCGCGGCCTTCGCGTGCGCACAAATAGCGGCAGATGGTGTTCGATTCCCACAGCACCAGGTCGCCGTCAACCAGCACCGGCACCATGGCGTTCGGGTTGAGCGCCAGGAAGGCGGGATCGTTGGTGGCGCGAAAGCCGCTGCCCCAGTCTTCGCGTTCATACGGCAGGTTCAGTTCTTCGCAGGTCCACAGGACCTTGCGGACATTGATCGAGGCGGCTTTGCCGAGGATGTGCAACATGCGTGGCTCCCGGTTGGTGGTTTGGTCTTAATGTAGCGCACGCGAAGCTGCTTGCATAGTTGCCCGTTTCTTGGCATGTTCAGTAAGTACGCATAAATTCTTGTGAATTCTGACTTCCATAACCGGCGCTCTGCGGCGTTGCCCGCTGCTAGCAGTGCTCGCACTGCGTCGCATCGGGCGCCTTGCAGCGCATCCGGTTCTGTTCGTCATAATTTCACAATAATTTCTTGGCACTTACTTAGCCCCCTATGAAACCCATGCGCCACCATATGTCCAAAATCCTCGCGTTCAGCCGTTTTTCCGTCCGCGACTTTCTCGCCACCGCCGGCCCCACCTTGCTGCTGATCGCCGCCGTCTGCGCGCTGGCCTACTGGCTGGTCGACCCGGCGCCGCCGCGCCAGGTGAAATTGTCGACCGGGCAGGACAACAGCGCTTATGAAGAGTTCGGCAAGAAATACGCGGCCACGCTGGCCAGGCACGGCGTCAAGGTCAGCTTGCAGCCCTCGCTGGGGTCGCAGGAAAACCTGCAGCGCCTGAACGCCGGCACGACCGACATCGCCTTTGTGCAAAGCGGCTCGACCGAACACGCCGACGCCGAGCGCCATGGCTTGATTTCCCTCGGCAGCCTGTTTACGGAACCGGTCTGGCTGTTCCTGCGCGAAGACAAGATGGTGACGGAACTGACGCAGTTGCGCGGCCTGAAGATCAACCTGGGGCCGGAAGGCACGGGCGTGCCGGGACTGTTCCGGCAACTGCTGTCGGCCAATGGCGTGGAGCCCAATGAACTGACGACGGGCGCGCTGCAAAACACGCCGGCCACGGTGGAGTTGCTGGAAGGGCGCATCGATGGCCTCGTGTTCAGCTCGGCGCCGGAAGCGCCGCTGATCCAGATGCTGCTGCAAACGCCGGGCATCCGCCTGTTCGATTTCTCGCAGGCCGAAGCGTACACGCGGCGCCTGCCTTTCCTGACGCATGTGGTGCTGCCGCGCGGCATCGTCGACCTGGGCCGCAATATCCCGGCGCAGGATTATCAGCTGATCGCGCCGACCGCCACCCTGGTCGCGCGCGCGGACTTGCATCCGGCGCTGGTCGACCTGTTCGTGCAGGCGGCCGCCGCGATCCATGGCGGCACCGGCTGGTTCCAGCAGCAGGGGCAGTTCCCGTCGGCGCGCTATACGGAAATCCCGGTGGCGCCCGAAGCGCTGAAATTCTACAAGGATGGCGCGCCGGTGCTGCAGCGCTACATGAGTTTCTGGCTGGCCAATTTCTTTGACCGCATGTGGGTGCTGGTAGTGGCGCTGGGCGCGCTGATCCTGCCGCTGTCGCGCGTGGTGCCGCCGCTGTATGTGTGGCGCATCCGCTCGCGCGTGTACCGCTGGTATGGGCAGTTGCGCACGGTGGAGCAGGCGCTGGAGGATGTGCCGCCTGAACGCCGCGCGCAGGTGTATGCGGAGCAATTGAAGCGCCTGGACCAGATCGAGGAGATGGTCAACCAGATCTCGATCCCGCTGTCGTTCGCCGATGGACTGTATGGCTTGCGCAGCCATATCAACTTCGTGCGCAAGCGGGTGTTGACACTGATGGGTGTGCCGGCGCCGGACGCCGTGCCGGAATGATTACACGAGCGTGACTGACAGCTTGCGCCCGACCAGCGCGGCGGCCCGTTCCAGGGTGGACAGGGTAACGTCGCTGGTGGGATCCAACAAGCGGTCGAGCTGCGAGCGGCTCGTTTGCAGCATGGCCGCCATGCGGGTTTTCGACAGCGATTGCTCCTGCATTGCCTGGGTCAATTGCCAGGCAATCACTTCCTTGATGGCCTGGGTTTGCGTCTGCTCGAAAATGCCTTCCTCTTGCAGGAAATCGTCGAGGCTGCTGCCGAGATGGGGGTTGGCGTGGGTCATCACAGTTCCTTCAGTCGTTTGCGCGCCAGCGCCAGGTCGTCGTCGGGCGTGGTGCGGGTTTTTTTGATAAAGCCGTGCAGCGCCACCAGACAATTACCGTGCTGACAGATCAATACACGGGCGATGCGGTTGCCGGGCAGGCTGCTGCGAATTTCTGACAAGCCCTGTCCGAGATGCCGGCACAGCGGCATGCCGACCGGCCAGCGCCACTGCGCATGCATCAAATCTTGCCCGATCACGTGGCGCTCAAAGGCAGGCAGCGACTTCAACCAGTCGCGCACCGGTTCGCCGCCATGGCCATTCGCATAGAACAGCAGAGTAATCTGCCGCAAGTCGGAAGCATCCATGACGCACCTCTACGTTGTACTATAAAAGGTACTTTCTCACAAGGAGAATTTGCGCTGTTTTTTAACAGCGGCCATGGATGGTTATAAGCGATCTCAGGGCGGGCGATGGCCTGCCATGTCAAACACCTGTGGCTTCAGGCGCCCAGCCAGGGTAGCCCGGCCTTGCACCAGCCGCCGATTGCCTTGCGGTGGCCGTCGGCGTCCTTGTCGCCCTCAAAGCCTTCCAGGATGTCGTAGCAGTGCGCGTAGCCATGTTCGGTGGCCAGCTTGGCCGCGTGGCGCGAGCGCACGCCCGAGCGGCACAGGAACAGCAGCACCTCGTCCTTGCCGGCCTGGCCGGCCAGTTGTGGCATGAAGTCGGGATTGGGCACGCCGCCCGGATAGGTGGCCCATTGCACCGCCCCATGCTGGGTGTCGGCGATATCGACCCGGCCGACCCAGTCGCGCTCGGCATTGGTGCGTACATCGATCAGCTTGACCGCGGGGTCCAGTTGCAGCAAGTCATACGCTTCCTGTGGCGTGACGGCGCCCGCATACGGCGTGCCTTCATTGGCACGGCTGCGGGCAAGGTCCAGGATGTCGGCGGCGGTGCTCATGGCGTGCTCCTGTGGTGGTAAAGGTGGGGATGACGATATGGACAATTATAGTGTGCCGGCGGCGCAGCGCAAACGACGGCATGCAATGCACCATCGCAGTGCATTTTTTAAATTCTTCAATATTGCGCTCAAAAATGGTGCATTATTTGTTTTTCGCACTTGCATGGTGCGTTTGTGATTTGGCGCAATACCTGCTGGAAAATAACCGTATTTAAACTTTCACAGGGGTAGCCAGCGTTTGCCCTGCTCCTTGTTATGCTCTTATAAGCTGGCATGGAATCTGCTATGATTCCTGTGAGTTTTGGTGGCACGCAATCTTTGCTTCGCTTCATCAGCCCAGACGCATTCAGGTCGGCTCACCCCACATTCATTTAGGAGATACGCATGGCAATGACAGCCGCAGAAGTCTTGAAGATGGTAGAAGAGAACGAAGTCAAATTCGTTGATTTCCGCTTTGCCGACACCCGTGGTAAAGAGCAGCACGTAACGGTGCCCGTGTCGCACTTCGACATGGACAAATTCGAATCGGGCCACGCCTTTGACGGCTCCTCGATCGCTGGCTGGAAGGGCATTGAAGCGTCCGACATGATTTTGCTGCCGGACCCAAGCACCGCCAATATCGACCCGTTCATGGAAGAAACCACCCTGTTCATGCAGTGCGACGTGATCGAACCGTCTGACGGCAAGGGCTATGACCGCGACCCGCGCTCGATCGCGAAACGCGCCGAAGCCTATCTGAAATCGTCGGGCATGGGCGACACTGCCTACTTCGGTCCGGAACCTGAATTCTTCATCTTCGACAGCGTGCGCTGGAAGATCGACATGTCGGGCTGCTTCGTCAAGATCGGTTCGGACGAAGGTTCGTGGTCGACCGGCAAGGATATCGAAGGCGGCAACAGCGGCCACCGTCCGACCGTCAAGGGCGGCTACTTCCCGGTGCCACCAGTGGACAGCTTCCAGGACATGCGTTCGGAAATGTGCCTGATCCTGGAGTCCCTGGGCATCCCGGTCGAAGTGCATCACCATGAAGTCGCTGGCGCCGGCCAGAACGAAATCGGCACCAAGTTCTCGACCCTGGTCGAGCGCGCCGACTGGACGCAAAACCTGAAATACGTGGTCTGGAACGTGGCGCACAGCTATGGCAAGACCGCCACCTTCATGCCGAAACCTATCGTTGGCGACAACGGTTCGGGCATGCACGTGCACCAGTCCGTATGGAAAGACGGCAAGAACCTGTTCGCCGGCGACGGCTATGCCGGCCTGTCCGATTTCGCCCTGTACTACATCGGCGGCATCATCAAGCACGCCAAGGCACTGAACGCGATCACCAATCCGGGCACCAACTCGTACAAGCGCCTGGTACCAGGCTACGAAGCACCGGTGAAACTGGCCTATTCGGCGAAAAACCGTTCCGCCTCGATCCGCATTCCGCACGTCGCCAATCCAAAAGGCCGCCGCGTCGAAGCGCGCTTCCCGGATCCACTGGCGAACCCGTACCTGTGCTTCGCCGCACTGCTGATGGCTGGCCTGGACGGCGTTGCCAACAAGATCCATCCGGGCGAAGCCGCCTCGAAAGATCTGTACCATCTGCCGCCTGAGGAAGATGCACTGATCCCTACCGTCTGCGCTTCGCTGGAAGAAGCACTCGATGCGCTGGACAAGGACCGTGAGTTCCTGACCCGTGGCGGCGTGTTCAGCGATTCGATGATCGATGCCTACCTGGAACTGAAAATGCAGGACGTGCAGCGCATGCGCATGACCACGCATCCTGCCGAGTTCGACATGTACTACTCGCTGTAATCTGGCGCCATGCCGGCACCACTGCCGGCATCAATAAAAACGCGGGTGAGGCTTTCGGTCTTGCCCGCGTTTTTTCATGTAGTGCACCACTGCGATGTTGTATAGTCGGCCCGGTATCGTGACAGCTGACAGGAGTGGAAAGTGAACAAGCATTACAGGATGGCGCTGGCGGCGGCCTTGCTGGGCGCGGCAAGCCAGGCGCAGGGTCAATTGTATGTCTGCAGCGATGGGCAAGGCCATAAAACCTATACCGACAAGCGTGAAAACGCGGCGTGCAAGCTGCTCGATTTGCCCGGCGCCATGACCGAGCCGCCGCGCAGGAGCGCGCAGCCAGTCGCGCCAGCCGCCAGGGCGTCGCTGCCGCCGGCCAGTGCGGCGGGCGTCACAGGCGCGGCTAACTTTCCCCGCGTCGATGGTTTTGAACAGCGCGCGCGCGACCTGGACCGGCGCCAGATCCTGCAGGACGAGTTGCGCAGCGAAGAGCGCAAGCTGGCCGCGCAGCGCCAGGAATTGAACGAGGGCCAGCCTGAACGCCAGGGCAACGAACGCAACTACGCCAAATACCAGGAGCGGGTGGCCCAACTGAAAGACAACCTCGGCCGGACGCAGCAAAACGTCGAGGCCTTGAAACGCGAGATTGCGAATATCCGATGACCGATTCCCACATTCCCACGCGCCGCCCGCCGCATCTGGCCGGGTTGGACCTGCTCGCTTCAGCCGTGATCGTGCTCGACCAGGACGGGCGCATCAGCTACGCCAATGCGGCGGCGGAAAACCTGCTGGAAAGTTCCTTGAAAGCGCTGTCGCGGCAAAAAATGACGGCCCTGTTCGTCAATCCCGACGAACTGGCCGGCATCTGCGCCCAGGCGCGCGAGCACAAGTTTTCCGACCTGCGCCAGGACCTGAGCCTGGAGCGCATCGGGCGCGAGCCCTTGCGCGTGCACAGCATCATCAGCGCGCTGGACGGCCCCGAGGACAGCATCCTGATCGAATTGCGCGAAAACGTGCAGCAGTTGAAACTGGACCGCGAAGAGCGCATCCTCGACCAGAGCCAGGTCAACAAGGAGCTGATCCGCAACCTGGCGCATGAAATCAAGAACCCGCTGGGCGGCATCCGCGGCGCGGCGCAATTGCTGGAACTCGAATTGCCGGCGCTGCACCTGCTTGAATTGCGCGAATACACGCAGGTCATCATCAAGGAAGCGGACCGGCTGCAGACCCTGGTCGACCGCCTGCTGGCGCCGCACCGCCGCCCGCACATCGTCGGCGACGTCAATATCCATGAAGTATGCGAGCGTGTGCGCAGCCTGATCCTGGCCGAGTTTCCCAGTGGCCTGACCATCTTGCGCGACTACGACGCCTCGATTCCCGAGTTTCGCGGCGACAAGGAGCAGCTGATCCAGACCGTGCTGAACATTGCCCATAACGCGGCGCAAGCCTTGTCGGACCGTATCGAAGCGGGCGACGCGGAGCTCATTTTCAAGACCCGCGTGGCGCGCCAGGTGACCTTGGCCAAGGTGCGTTACGGCCTGGCATTAGACTTGCATATCATCGACAATGGACCGGGCATCGCACCCCAGATCCGCGACCGGATTTTCTACCCGCTGGTGTCGGGACGGGAAGGCGGCAGCGGCTTGGGACTGACCTTGGCACAGACCTTCGTGCAACAGCACCTGGGCGTGATCGAATGCGAAAGCCGGCCTGGATATACCGATTTCAGGATTGTTTTGCCTCTGCCATAAGCGCGGGAAGCACCTGCCGTCGTATCCCACTCATGAAATCCATTGCGGGACGCACACACTAATGAAGCCAATCTGGATAGTTGACGACGACGAATCAATCCGCTGGGTGCTGGAAAAAGCCCTGGCCCGTGAAAACCTGGCCACCAAGAGCTTTGCCAATGCGCGTGACGCCATTGCCGCGCTCGAGTTCGACACGCCGCAAGTGCTGGTGTCGGACATCCGCATGCCGGGCGCGTCGGGCCTGGACCTGCTGCAAATGGTCAAGACGCGCTTTCCTGGCTTGCCCGTGATTATCATCACCGCCTTTTCCGACCTCGATTCGGCCGTCGCCGCCTTCCAGGGCGGCGCCTTCGAATACCTGGCCAAGCCTTTCGATATCGACAAGGCGGTCGAACTGATACGCCGCGCGCTCGAAGAAAGCCTGCGCGAGACCAGCGTCGAGTCGGGTCCGTCGGAAACGCCGGAAATTCTCGGCCAGGCGCCGGCCATGCAGGAAGTGTTTCGCGCCATCGGCCGCCTGTCGCAATCGAACGTGACGGTACTGATCACCGGCGAATCCGGTTCCGGCAAGGAACTGGTGGCGCGCGCGCTGCATAAACACAGCCCGCGCGCAGCGCAACCGTTCATCGCCCTGAACACGGCGGCGATCCCGAAGGACCTGCTTGAATCGGAACTGTTCGGCCACGAACGGGGCGCCTTCACGGGCGCGCAGACCACCCGCCGCGGCCGCTTCGAACAGGCCGAGAACGGCACCCTGTTCCTGGACGAAATCGGCGACATGCCGTTCGACCTGCAGACGCGCCTGCTGCGGGTATTGTCCGACGGGCATTTCTACCGGGTTGGCGGGCATCAGCCGATGAAGGCCAACGTGCGCGTGATCACCGCCACCCACCAGAACCTCGAGCAGCGCGTGCGCGACGGGCTGTTCCGCGAAGACTTGTATCACCGCCTGAACGTGATCCGGCTGCGCCTGCCCAGTTTGAGGGAGCGGCGCGAGGACATCCCCATTCTGGTGCGCCACTTCCTGGTGCAGAGCGCGCGCCAGCTGGGTGTGGAAGCCAAACGCATGAGCGAGCCGACGATGCAGTTCTTGAGCAGCCTCGACTTGCCCGGCAATGTGCGCCAGCTGGAGAACCTGTGCAACTGGATTACCGTGATGGCGCCGGGTCAGACGGTGGAAATCAAGGACTTGCCGCTGGAGCTGACGCAGGGGCAGGGCGAGTCGTCCGGCATGCTCAACCCGCCGGCGCCGGCGCCGCAACCAGGCGAGCTGCCTTCCAGCGCGCCGCATGGTGGACAAGTGTTCGACGCCGCCGCGCCCGTCAATGGCGCGCCGCCGGGCTGGATCGGTTTGCTCGAACTGCAGGCGGCAGGCATGCTGGGCGCCGGCCAGCAGGAAGTGATGGCCGTGCTGGGACGCCAGTTCGAGTCGGCCCTGATCAGGACGGCGCTCAAGCATACGCATGGCCGCAAGAATGACGCCGCCGTACGCCTGGGCATCGGCCGCAACACCATCACCCGCAAAATCTCGGAACTGGGCATCGACGGCGCCAAGGAAGACTGAGCGCGAATGCCAGCTGGTCCTTCCGGGCGGGGCATTGCGCTCCGCCCGCTTTTCTTCCTGCGTGTTTCTTTACAGGCCACAACACAGCGCAAACAATAGGGTAAGCTGGCGCCTGCCGGACTGTGTCGTCCGGCGTCAACTTGAACTGTGGAATTGTATGCTGATTAACTGTGTGGCCTACCAGGATGGCAAGAAACTGGCCGACTTGCCGATCGACGATATCAGCGATTACGTGGAGCGGCCCGACTGCTTCGTGTGGGTCGCCCTGCTCGACGCCGCGCCCGATGAATTGAAACAGATGCAGCATGAATTTTCCCTGCATGAACTGGCGGTGGAAGACGCCCAGCGCGGCCATCAGCGCCCGAAGATCGAGGAATATGGCGACTCCCTGTTTGCCGTGGTCAAAACCGTGGAAATGGTGGGCGATGAGCTGGTGCTGGGCGAAGTCGATATCTTTGTCGGCGCCAACTACGTGCTCTCGTCGCGCACCAATTGCTCGCAAGGTTTCCTCGGCGTGCGCGCGCGCGCCGAACGCGAGCCGCACCTGCTGCGCCAGGGCTCGGCCTTCGTGCTGTACGCGCTGATGGACGCCGTCGTCGACCGCTACTTTCCCGTGCTCGACGCCCTGGAGTCGGAACTGGAGGCGATCGAGGACCGCATGTTCGATTCCGGCAGCGAGCGCGTCAATATCGAACGTCTGTACCAGTTGAAACGCAAGGTGATGGTGCTGCGCCATGTGGTGGGGCCACTGATGGAGGCGGTCGGCAAGTTGCACGGCGGCCGGGTGCCGCCGCTGGCGCACGACACGCAGGAATATTTTCGCGACGTGCACGACCACCTGGCGCGCATCAACGGCACGCTCGACTCGATCCGCGACACCATCAGCACGGCGATCCAGGTGAACCTGTCGATGGTGGCCATCGACGAGAGCGAAGTGAACAAGCAACTGGCGGCCTGGGCGGCCATCTTTGCCGTATTTACCGCGTTTGCCGGCATCTGGGGCATGAACTTCAAATTCATGCCGGAACTGGAGTGGCATTACGGCTATCCGGCTGCCGTGGCCGTGATGTGCGGCGCTTGCGGCTATATGTATTACCTGTTCAAGCGCTCGGGCTGGCTGTAAAAATTTCCTGCAATCTGTATTATTGGACAATATCCAAGGGTACAATCAGCGAGGGTCGGCCTTTGCCGGCCCGCGAGGAGTAACCGCTTGCCGGGCTGTGCAGGAGCATGCATGAGTATTCCGCTGTTTGATGTCAATTCACAAGAACCCTTGTTCGACCAGGCGCAGCGGCGCACGCTGGCCGAAGCGGCGCTGCGCTCGATCACCGCCTCGACGGCGCATGCGCGCGGCGATGATTTCCTGCGCATTCTGGTGCGCGAGCTGGCCGAAGCGCTCGATGTGCGCTACGTTGTCGCAGGGCGCCTGGTGCACCAGATTGATGGTGGCGAAGCCATCCGCACGCTGGCGCTGTGGGCGGGCGAGGGCTACCGGGACAATATCGAATACAGCCTGCAACATACCCCTTGCCAGGACGTGACCCGCCAGGACATGTGTTTTCACGGCAGCGGCATCCAGCGCCATTTTCCGCTCGATACCGTGCTGCGCGACATGCACGCCGAAAGCTATGTCGGCATGCCCTTGATCGATACGGAGGGGCGCACGCTGGGCATCCTGTCGGCTATCGACACGCGGCCCATCGACGAAGAGAAGCGGCTGTTGGCCTTGCTGTTGCTGTCGATTTTTTCGGCGCGTGGCGCGGCCGAACTGCAACACCAGGAGCGCACGCGCCAGCTCGAGGAAACCGTGCGCCAGCGCAGCGAGTCGCTGCTGGCGGCCCAGGCCAGTTTGCTGGAACAGGAACAAATGGCGGCGCTCGGCTCGCTGGTGGCCGGCGTCTCGCATGAAGTCAACACGCCGATCGGCGTGGCACTGACGGCGGCGTCGAGCATGGGCAGCTATGCCGACCAGCTGGTGTGCATGTTGTCGGCGCCCAAGGTCAGCCGTACCGAGCTGATCGAGATCGCCGAGGCGCTGACGGGCGCGGCCGCGCTGATCGAGCGCAATCTGGCGCGGGCGGCCGAACTGATCGGCAATTTCAAGCAACTGGCGGTGGACCAGGCCAGCGAATACGTGGCCGACCTGGTGCTGCACGACTATGTGCACGGCCTGGTCTCGGCCCACAGCCCCGAGCTGCGCAAGTGCGCCTTGCAAGTGCGGATCGAGATCGACCCGGCGTGCCGCGTGCGCCTGGCGTCAGGCAAGCTGTCGCAGATCCTGTCGAACCTCCTGATGAACAGCGCCCGCCACGGTTATCCGCACGGTGGCCCGGGAAGTATCACCATCCGCGCCAGCCTTGAGGAGCCGGCCGACGGCAAGCCGTGGCTGCAGCTGGAATTTTGCGACGACGGCATCGGCCTGGCGCCCGCCGTGCGCGAGCACATGTTCGAACCGTTTTTTACCACCAAGCGCGGCCAGGGCGGCTCGGGCCTGGGCATGCACATCGTGCACACCATCGTGCAGCAGCTGGGCGGCCAGGTGCGCGCCATCGACGGCGCGGCCGGCTGCCATATTCATATCCGGCTGCCGCTGGCCGGCTGACGGTTGCTATTTGCCGGCGGCGATCGACAGCGCCACCGCTTCGGCCACCTTGATGCCGTCAACGGCGGCCGACAAAATGCCGCCCGCATAGCCGGCGCCTTCGCCGGCCGGGAACAGGCCGCGCGTGTTCAGGCTTTGCAGGTTGTCGTCGCGGCGCTTGATGCGGATCGGCGACGAGGTGCGCGTCTCCACGCCCGTCAGCACGGCGTCGGCCTTGTAGTAACCCTTGATCTGCTTGTTAAATGCCGGAAACGCTTCGCGCAGCGCCGTGATCGCATACTCGGGCAGGGCGGAAGCCAGGTCGGTCAGATGCACGGCCGGCTTGTACGACGGCACCACGCTGCCGAACTCGGTCGAAGCGCGGCCGGCGACGAAGTCGCCCACCAGCTGGCCCGGCGCATCGTAGTTGCCGCCACCCAAGGCAAACGCGCGTTCTTCCAGCTCGCGCTGCAGCGCAATGCCGGCCAGCGGATCGCCGGGGTAGTCGGCGGGGGTGATGCCGACCACGATGGCGCTGTTGGCGTTGCGTTCGTTGCGCGAATACTGGCTCATGCCGTTGGTGACCAGGCGGCCCGGTTCGGAGGCGGCCGCCACCACCGTGCCGCCAGGGCACATGCAGAAGCTATAGACCGAGCGGCCATTGCTGGCGTGGTGCACCAGCTTGTAGTCGGCCGCGCCAAGAATAGGGTGGCCGGCGCTGGGGCCGAAGCGGCAGCTGTCGATCAGCGACTGCGGGTGTTCCACGCGGAAACCGATCGAAAACGGCTTGGCTTCGATATACACGCCACGGCGGTGCAGCATTTCAAACGTGTCGCGCGCGCTGTGGCCGATCGCCAGCACCACATGGTTGCTGGCGATGGTTTCGCCGCTGGCCAGCACCACACCGCGCACCTGGCCACCGTCCGGCCCGGCCGCGTTATCGATGGCGATATCGACCACCTTGCTTTCAAAGCGGTATTCGCCGCCCAACTGCTCGATATTGGCGCGCATTGCTTCCACCATTTTCACCAGGCGGAAGGTGCCGATATGCGGTTTGCTGACGTACATGATTTCTTCGGGCGCGCCGGCCTTGACGAATTCCGTCAGCACTTTGCGGCCATAGTGTTTCGGGTCCTTGATCTGGCTGTACAGCTTGCCGTCCGAAAAGGTGCCGGCGCCGCCTTCGCCGAACTGCACGTTCGATTCCGGGTTCAGTTCGCGCTTGCGCCAGAAGCCGAAGGTGTCGACGGTGCGCTCGCGCACCTGCTTGCCCCGTTCCAGGATGATCGGGCGCAGTCCCATTTGCGCCAGGATCAGTGCCACGAACAGGCCGCACGGGCCGGTGCCGATGACGATCGGGCGCGGTTGCTCGCTATGGCCGGCCAGCTGCTGCCCGCCGGCGACGAACTTGTATTCGGTGTCGGGCGCCGGCATCAGGTGGATGTCGTGTTGCAGGCGCGCCAGCACGGCTGCTTCATTGCGTACCTCGACATGCAGCGAATAGATCAGCACCACGGCGCTGCGCTTGCGCGCGTCATAGCTGCGCTTGAAAACGGTAAAGCCGAGCAGGTCGGCGGCGGCAATGCCCAGGCGCACCAGAATGGCGGCGGATAAGGCCGCTTCGTCGTGTTCGAGAGGGAGTTTTACTTCGTTGAGTCGCAACATGATGGAGATATCTGAAAAATTGCCGGGCCCCGTAGTTAGCGGAGAATCTGTGGACCGGGGCTTGCCGCCGCACTCCGCGCCGCATCCTGGTCCAGTGCCGCTATTTTAACCGCAAGCACCGGTGCCCGGAAATGCGCCATTGCCAGCATCGTGTGAGCATGGTTGAAACGATGGTTCCATCTGCTGATGCATTGCACCAATTTAGTGAAAGTACTATCCATAATAGTGCTTTAATAGTGAATTTCGCACCTTCATAAAGCGGCGCATTTTTTTGCATTGCAACAACTGTTGTTTTTACACATGTATCAATTTGTTTCATTGACATTTCATCCCTGTTCATGATTTGATGGAGTGAGATTGGCGCTGGATTGATTTATTCTGTGATGAAAAGCCATTTTAAAAAATGCATATCGATATAAGTAATTATTTTTGCGAATCGCCGATTTCTATTTCATTCCATTTTTGAGCATATTGTCCTCGATTTGATATTGTCAGTACATTGCGATACCCGCTCAATGCCGCATGGTCGCTGTATTTCTTCTATTCATAGATGCCGGGTTATTTTGCCGCGCGCATCTGTCTTTTCCTGTCCGCTCGCCTTCCCTATTCTAGTGTTGCGTAATTGAAACAGTTTCCTGTTCCTTATTGACCAGTTCGTTTCAATATGTTCCGATGTGTCCTTGGTTGTATTTGCATTGCAAATAAAACCGATTGAATGTCATGCTGTAAAGCACGACAGGATGTAATGGTCTTGGTAACAAGTGGCGGTAACACACACGCGTAAAAACGCACAAGGCAACAGCAAAACTTCT
Organism: Janthinobacterium sp. PC23-8; assembly: GCF_002250505.1. GTDB lineage: Bacteria > Pseudomonadota > Gammaproteobacteria > Burkholderiales > Burkholderiaceae_D > Janthinobacterium. The sequence goes on along the minus strand of NZ_NJGY01000004.1, from coordinate 501,894 downwards.
TTATCAAAGTAGTAATGCTGCGCTCATAAATATATATAGGGAACCACATGTTAAGAAAAACTGTTTTGGTACGGGCATTGTCGATCGCATTCAGCGCTGCGGCGCTGAGCACGGCAGTGACGCCTGCAGCGATGGCTCAGTCGAACGCGGCTGGGACGATTTTCGGCCGCGTTGACTCGCCGGTCGGTGCAACCGTCGTCTTGCTGAACACGGACACGGGCGCGAAGCGTTCGGTGACGCCAGACGCTGCCGGGCGCTACACGGCCAGCGGCATGGCCCCGGGCCACTACAAGATTGACCTGATGCGCGATGGCGCGGTCGTTTCCTCCACCGAAACCGACGTCATTGTTGGTCAGGGCGTGGACGCTTCGTTCGCCGCCGCCGCCGCCGTGCAAGCGGTTCAAGTGACGGGCCGGCGCAGTCGCATCGACGTTTCCAATTCGAACAATGGCGCCACCTTCACCGCCAGGGAATTGGCCAAGCTGCCGATCGCCCAGACGGTTGACGCCATCATTCAACTGGCACCGAACACCACCCGCGCCGACTCCCGTTACTCTGCTGGCGCCTCCTTCGGCGGCGGTGGCGCGTCCGAAAACGCGTACTACATCAACGGTTTTCCGACCACCAATCCACTGACCCAATTGGGTGCTTCGGAACTGCCCTTTGGCGCGATTGCCCAGGCGCAGATCCTGACCGGCGGCTTCGGTGCCGAGTTCGGCCGTTCGGTCGGCGGCGTCGTCAACGTCACCACCAAGAGCGGCACCAACAACTGGGAATTTGGCGTCAGCGCCAGTATCACTCCGGATAGCTTGCGCTCGAAGCAAAAAGATAGCTATTATCGGGTCACGGGCGCGGCCGAAAACAAGGACACCGACGGCACCCTGTTCCGGAGAAACTCGACGAATAGCCAGACCGAGAAAAGCTACGGCGCCTATTTGGGCGGTCCGATCATCAAGGACAAGCTGTTCATGTTCTTGGCCATAGAAGCGAAGAAGAATAACAAGGAAAACACCAACGCTGACAGCGCTTCGGTGGGCATCCGTACCTCGCCAGCGAACGGCTCGACGGGTTGGGAGTCGCGCCAGGACACGGTGGACCGCTATCTGGCAAAGTTCGACTGGAACATGACCGATAACCATCGTCTCGAACTGACGCTGATGGGCGACACGGGCAAAGAGGACCGTCAATTGTCTGGTTACGACTACGCCACCGGCCAGCGCGGTCCCATGACCGCGTCGCAGCACTACAAGAACAACTCGGCCTATGGCCCGTCGGTGGGCGCGGACACGGAAATCCTCCGCTACACGGGTAATCTGACGGACGCGTTGACCGTCAACGCCCTGTTTGGACGCAGCAAGACGCCCGGCACCAACCGCTACGACCAGGTCGGCTCTGCCCCTGTGGACAAGTTCCAGGTCATCGCCAACAGTAACGTCCAGGCGCCCGGCTTGAACTATTCCAGCCCGCAACTTTTGAGCGGCTCCGTCGCCAGTAACGATTCGACCAGCAAAATCACCTCGAATCGCCTGGATCTCGAATACAAGGTGGGAAGCCACACCCTGCGCGCCGGTTTGGACAACAACAAGCTGACTTCCAGCGGCGTGGGCGACTACTACGGCGGTGGCGGAATTTGGCGCTACGCCAAGGCTACAAGCGGAACGGCGAAAGTCGCTTTGGGCCCTGTCGTCACCACCACCACCACCAATCCGAATGCCGGTGCGCTGGCGGCGCAAGGTTATTATGTCAGCAAGCGTTTGCAAAACAGCCTGACCGACGCCAAGTCCGAGCAAACTGCCCAGTATCTGGAAGATCGCTACCAAGTGACCAAGGACGTGCTGCTGACGGCCGGCCTGCGTAACGAAGGCTTTAAGAACGTCAACGGTGCAGGTGAAACATTCCTGGAAGTAAAAAGCATCATTTCTCCACGTTTGTCCGCCGTATGGGACGTGAATGGCGATGCTTCGCTCAAAGTATTCGGCAGCGCCGGCCGCTACGCGTTGCAGATCCCAACCCATCTGGCCGTACGCGGCGGTAGCGCCTCGGTACTGACGCGCCAAGGTTTTACCTACACAGGCACCGACCAGTATGGCCAACCGACCGGCTTGATTTCGATGGCGCCGGCCTATTCGGTCAACAATGAATTGGGTCAGCCGAAGGATCCAAAGACCGTAACGGCGACGGACATCAAGGCAACCTACCAGGACGAGATTACGCTGGGCTTTGAAAAGGCGTTTTCGCCTAGCCTGAATTTCGGCGCGAAAGTGACCTATCGCCAGTTGAAGGCGACTATCGATGACTATTGCGACACGCGCTTGATCGACGCCTACGCCGTGGACCATAAAATCAATACGAGCAACTATGCCGGCTTCACCTGCGCGTCGTTCAACCCTGGCAAGGACAATACCTTCCTGGTCGATTACGCCGGTACCCGTTCGAACTACACGGCGGTCCACCTTACCAAGCAACAACTTGGTTTCGATGACGCCAAGCGCACCTACACGGCGCTCGACCTGTTCGCTGAGCACCCATTCCGTAATGGTTGGTATGGCCGCGTCAACTACACCTGGTCGCGCAGCAAGGGCAATACTGAAGGTCAAACCCGTTCGGACAACGCGCAAACCGATGTCGCCGCCACATCGACCTGGGATAACCCGGAATTGATGGTCGGCGCTAACGGCTTGCTGCCTAACGACCGCGAACATCAGATCAAGGCATTCGGCTTCTACGAGTTTGCTACTGAATGGACCGTCGGTGCGAATGGTCTGCTTGCCTCGGGTCGGCCGAAGAATTGCTTCGGTTGGAATCCGAACGTACCTGGCGAGGTGGACTATAGCTCGGTCTACTTCTACTGTGATAAGCCTGTTCCACGCGGCACCTCGGGCCGTTTGCCGTGGGACGTGCGCCTGGACATGAATCTGTCCTACCGTCCGCAACTGGTGAAGGGGCTGAGCCTGAAGGTCGATGTCTTCAACTTGTTCAACAAGCAAACCGCGCAGACCATCGACGAGACCTACAACGTCGACAGCACAACCAGCATCTCGCCAACCTACGGCCGCGTCATCAGCTACACGGCGCCGCGTTCGGTCAAGCTGACCGCTGAGTACAACTACAAGTTCTAAGCGACTTGCGCCAAGGCGCGGACGGCAGCGATGCCGCCGGCGCCTGGCGACAAAAAAACCCGCCGGCGTGAGCCGGCGGGTTTTTTCATGGGCGGCGCGCCAGTGCTACATGCCGCCCCATAATGCGCTCAGGGTTGCCAGCGCCGTCAGTCCGGCCGTTTCCGTGCGCAAAATGCGCGGCCCCATCGATAAACCGATGGCGCCGGCCGCGATGGCCGCTGTTTCTTCCGCCTCGGTAAACCCGCCTTCCGGCCCGACCATTACGCTCAAAGCCTGCGGCGGCTGGTGGCGCGCCCAGCCGGCCAGCGACTGCTCGGCGCGTGGCGTCAACAGGATGCGCTGGTGCAGGTCCTGCTGGCGGCTCCACTGATTGAACTCCTGTAGCGGCGCCAGTTGCGCCAACCGGTTGCGTCCGCTCTGCTCCGAGGCCGAGACGATGATGGCCTGCCAGTGCGCCTGCTTCTTTTCCGCCCGCTCGGCGGACAGGCGCACCACGCAGCGCTGCGCCGCCAGCGGCACGATGCCGGCCGCGCCCAGTTCGATCGCCTTCTCGACGATCCAGTCCATTTTCGACGCTTCCGGCAAGGCTTGCGCCAGGGTCACGGCGTACGGCAGCTCGACTTCGCGCGCCGTGTGGTACTTCAGTTCGGCGCTGGCGCGTTTTTTCTCGACGCTGGACAAGACAGCCGTGTACTCGCCGCCCTCGCCGTTGAAGACGGTGATGGCCTCGCCCGGCATAAGGCGCACCACATGGACGTGGTGGGCGACGGCGTCGGGCAGAGCGATGGTGGCGCCTATGGCGAGTGGCTGGGGACAGAAAAAACGCGGCATGCAACATCCTGGCGGAGAGAAACAAAGGGAGGTGCCGCGCTGCGCGCGGGTAGGGCGCGTGCGGCTGCGACTCGAGAGTGCAATTTTAGTGCCGCTGCGCGCGGTCGGGTGAAATTCTTGCTGCCGGCCTGCGCGCGGCGCATCCGGGCGGGAAATTGCGTGGAGATAACAAACTGACTAAAAACAAAATGTTGTTTTTCGATTTCATAAACCATTGCATTTATTGACAGTGAAGCTTTCAGCGTGGTTTGATGACTATACAAGTTGTGTTGAACGACATCAATTGTTTCCGGCAATGCCGTCCGTGAGGTGATTCGGTATGGTATTGGGAGACGCCGCACGTTTCAATGCCTGTGCCTATGGCCCTGGGCACGTTGCGGCCAGCTTAAATTGCTTGGAAAAGCATGACACCATAGCTGTAGCGGGAGGGTCTTGCAGTTTTTTGCATGACCATGAGAGATTTAAGTGATTATAAAAATACCAACTAATCGCTTAAATAATTATAAAAATGAAAACTAATCGCTTATCAAGTGATATCAGGGACCATGAAAAGGAATAAGTTATGATGTGTCGCGAAAAAAAGGGTGTGCAGGTGGTGAGATTGGCGTTGGCCGCGTTCGCCGGCGTCGCAACGATGAGTGTGCACGCGCAGGAAGCGATCGATGCGCCGGTGCCTAAGGTGCAGCGCGTCGAAATCACCGGTTCGAGTATCAAACGCATCGCAGCCGAAGGTATTTCCCCGATTACCGTGATGACGCGCGAATCGATCGCCCGCTCGGGCGCGACGTCGGTGCTGGACCTGATGCGCAACCTGACTGCTGCGGGCGGTAACGGCGGTGAGCTGGCGACGTCGAGCTCCTTCCGCAACGGCGCCACCAGCGTCTCGCTGCGCGGTCTGCCGACCCTTATCCTGTTGAACGGCTATCGCCTGCCGGCGTCCGGTTCGGACGACTACAGCGGCGAGACCTCGGTCGATCTGAACGCCATTCCGCTGTCGGCCATCGAGCGCATCGATGTGCTCAAGGACGGCGCCTCGGCCATCTACGGCACCGATGCCGTCGGCGGCGTCATCAACTTCATCCTGCGCAAGGATTACCAGGGCTTGACCCTCGACGCCAGCACCGGTTCGACCACCTATGGCGACGGGCAAAACCATAAGATGTCCGTGTCCGGCGGTTTCGGCGACCGCGACGCGCAGAAATTCAACGTGACTTATTCGGCCTCGTACGAAAAAACCAAGGCCATCCACGGTGTCGACCGCGATTGGGCGAACAGTACCGATTTCACCGGCCACAAGGGCGGCCTGTATCAGGGTAGTCTGTACGGCGCCAAGGGCCGCGATCCCGGCACCTTATCGCTGGGCGGTTCGCAGCGCATGCCCGATCCGGAGTGCGACGCGGCCCACCGCAAGCCCTACCCGGACGCGCCGGAATGGGTAGCTGCGCCGAATCGCAACGGCTGCATGTATTCCGTCGCTGAGTCGATAGACCTGGTGCGCCCGTCCACACGCTACGGCGGGGCGGTCACGGCGAACTGGGATTTGACGCCGGATGTGTCGCTGTTCGCCAATCTGTTCTACAACCACTTCGACACGCGCGTCCAAGGTTCGCCGGCCTGGATTCAAAACGCCGACCGCTCCAACGTGCTGCGTGTGGCGGCGGACAACCCCTTCAATACCTACGGCGTGCCGGTCACGATCCGCCGCTTCTTCCCTGCCGCCGAGGGCGGTACGGGCACCAATGTTGACACCACCTGGCTGGTCGGCGGCGCCACCGGCCGCGCAGCCAACTGGGATTGGACCGTGTCTGTGGGCCACAGCCAGGAGAAGGGCGAAACGCGCGTCTACGGCTCCTTCCTGCACGATAAATTGCAGAGTTACCTGGCGCAGGGCAAGTTCAACCCCTTCGGCGGCAACCACAATTCGGAGCAGGTCATCAACGAACTGACGGCCGACCAGTACACCAAGACCAAGTCCTCGACGGACTTTGCCAAGGTGACCGCTTCCAGCGAATTTGGCCAACTGCCCGGCGGCAAGGTTGGTGTGGCCGTCGGCGCCGAGTACAAGCGCGAGAAGCTCAGCTACGATCCGTCGCAGGCTTGGCGCGATGGCGCGATCGGCATCTATTCGACCCTGCGCGGCATCGACGGCTCTGAGTCGCTCGGCGCCGTGTTCGGCGAGTTGGCACTGCCGCTGCTGAAAAACCTGGAAGCGCAGGCGGCCGTCCGCTATGACCGCTACCAGTTGGCTGGCGGTACCACCAACCCGAAGCTTGGCCTGCGCTGGACCGCCTTGCCGACCTTGATGTTCCGCACCAGCTACAGCACCGGTTTCCGCGCGCCGACGCTGTCGCAGCGCTTTAACGAAGGCCGCGGCGGTTTCGTCGCGACCAAGGATCCGAAGCGTTGCATCGTCGGTGATGCGTATTTCGACATCGGTTGCAAGAGTTCGGCGCTGTCCCTGCTGTCCGGCACGAAGGATTTGAAGCCCGAAAAATCGAAGCAGTTCAACCTGGGCGTGGTCGCCGAACCGATCAAGAACCTGACGCTGGGTTTAACCTACTGGAATATCAAGTGGAGCGATCGGGTCGAGAATCTTGACAACGAAACCGTGTTGGCGGGCGAGGATGGTCAGTACAAGAACGCCGTCACGCGCTACGCCGTGACGGCGGAAGACCAGGAGAATTATAACGCGCTGAGCGCCGCCCAGCGCGCGACGCTGGGTCCGTTGGTGGGTCGCCTGAAGCAGCTGCAGGTTGGCCTGATCAACCGCAGCAAGGTCGTCACCGACGGTCTGGATGTCGATGCGTCGTACACGCTGCGCACGGCCGAGATGGGGCGTTTCAAGGTGTTCGGCGAGGCGACCTACACGCTGTCCTACAACCGCGTGCTGCTGCCTGACGATCCGGCGATCAATTGCGGCAACAACACGGCCTGCGAGGCCGGTGAATACGGCTATCCCAAGCTGCTGGCCAAGCTGGGCGTCAACTGGGACAGCGGTGCTTGGGCGGCGACGACGAGCGCCAACTTCACCTCGCATTACCACGTGGACCGGACACCGTCGGCGTCGATCAACCTGTACTACGACGAGTACGCGAACGGCCTGATGATCCCGAGCGCGACCCTGGTTGACGCCTCGCTGTCCTACAGCGGCTTCAAGAACCTGGTGCTGCGCGGTGGCGTAAATAACGTGTTCGATCGTGCGCCGGCGTTCGATCCATCGTCGAACATCGGCTACGACAACGCCTTCGGCAATCCGCGTGGCCGCTACCTCTACGTGTCGGCGTCGTACTCCTTCAAATGACGTGAGGGCACATTGACGGGCGGGGCGGGCCGATTTGCGGCGCGCCCCGCAGCGGCGCACGTTGCGAAAAACCGGGCCTGGCCCGGTTTTTTTTCGCCCCTGCCGGGAGCAGGGGGCACAACCTGCAGCGGCGGCGAAGCACGGTTTGATTTTTCCCCTTGTTGGTCTGGTAAAATACGCAGCTCTGACTGCGCCCAGCTGCGCTGCAAACGAATTTAAACTCCGCGATCGACCACACACGATGAACTCTACGCTCCCGACTACCAAAATGGCCAATGCGATCCGCGCACTGGCAATGGACGCTGTACAAAAGGCCAACTCCGGCCATCCAGGCATGCCGATGGGCATGGCCGAGATCGCAGTTGCCCTGTGGAGTGGTCACTACCGCCACAACCCAAGCAATCCGAAATGGCCGAACCGCGACCGTTTCCTGCTGTCAAATGGCCACGGCTCGATGCTGCATTACTCCTTGCTGCACCTGACCGGCTATGCGCTGTCGATGGACGACATCAAGGCCTTCCGCCAGATGCATTCGAAAACCCCGGGCCACCCGGAAGTCGACGTCACGCCCGGCATTGAAACGACGACCGGCCCGCTGGGCCAGGGGCTGGCCAACGCCGTCGGCATGGCGCTGTCCGAGCAACTGCTGGCCGCCGAATTCAACCGTCCCGGCCACGATATCGTCAACCACCATACCTATGCTTTCGTCGGCGACGGCTGCCTGATGGAAGGCATCTCGCACGAAGTATGCGCACTGGCCGGCACTCTTGGCCTGAACAAGCTGATCGCGCTGTACGACGACAACGGCATCTCGATCGACGGCAAGGTCGAAGGCTGGTTTACCGACGACACCCCGGCCCGCTTCGAAGCCTATGGCTGGAACGTGATCCGCGCCGTCGACGGCCATGATGTCGCCGCCGTCGACGCCGCCATTACCGCCGCCAAGGCCGCCTCGAAACCGACCCTGATCTGCTGCAAGACCATCATCGGCAAGGGTTCGCCCAACCTGCAAGGCGGCGACAAGGTCCACGGCGCCGCACTGGGCGACAAGGAAATCGCCGCCGTGCGCGAATACATCGGCTGGGATGCGGCCCCGTTCGAGATTCCTGCCGAGCTGTACACGGCATGGGATGCCAAAGAACAAGGCGCCGTGCTGGAAAACGACTGGAACGAGCGTTACGCCGCCTATGGCCGCGAGTTTCCGCAGCAAGCGGCTGAATTGTCGCGCCGCATGAAGGGCGACTTGCCGGAAGCGTTTGAAACCGCGCTGGCCGCAGCCATCGCTTCCTGCGTCGAGAAAAAAGAAAACATCGCCACCCGCAAGGCCAGCCAGAACGCGATCCAGGCGCTGGCCTCGTCGCTGCCGGAATTTTTGGGCGGCTCGGCCGATCTGACCAGCTCGAACCTGACCAACTGGAAAGAATCGATCCCCGTGCGTTCGGGCAAACCGGGCAACCATGTCAACTATGGCGTGCGCGAATTCGGCATGAGCGCCATCATGAACGGCATTACCCTGCACGGCGGCTATATCCCGTTCGGCGCCACCTTCCTGACGTTCTCGGACTACAGCCGCAATGCGCTGCGCATGGCCGCGCTGATGAAGCTGCGCTCGATCTTCGTGTTTACCCACGATTCGATCGGCCTGGGCGAAGACGGCCCGACCCACCAGTCGGTCGAGCATGTCTCGTCGATGCGCCTGATCCCGAACCTGGACAACTGGCGTCCATGCGACACGGTGGAATCGGCCGCAGCCTGGGGCGCGGCAGTGCGCCGCAAGGATGGTCCGTCGACCCTGATCTTCTCGCGCCAGAACCTGCCGTACCAGGAACGGTCGAATGAAACGATCGCCAACATCTTCCGCGGCGGCTATGTGCTCAACGACGTTCTGGATGCCAAGGCGATCCTGATCGCCACCGGTTCGGAAGTGGAACTGGCGGTTGCCGCCGCCAGCGCGCTCGCTTCGGAAGGCATCAATGTGCGCGTGGTGTCGATGCCGTCGACCGACGTGTATGACCGCCAGGACGCGGCCTACAAGGCCAGCGTGTTGACCAAAGGCGTGCCGCGCGTGGCCATCGAAGCGGGCGTGACCAGCTTCTGGTACAAATACGTGGGGCTGGAAGGCGCGGTGGTCGGTATCGATACCTTCGGCGAGTCGGCTCCGGCCGGCGTGCTGTTCAAGCATTTCGGTTTTACCGTTGAAAACGTCGTGGCCAAGGTCAAGGCTGTCATCGCCGGTTAAGACGATTTTGCGGCATCCGGCACTGCGTGCCGGATGCTGTGCTATGTACCTTTTTTTTTAATCAGGAGCAGAGTATGACGATCAAAGTTGCAATCAATGGCTACGGCCGCATCGGCCGTAATGTGTTGCGCGCTTTCTACGAAGGCGGCAAGAAACAGGACATCCAGATCGTTGCCATCAACGACCTGGGCGATGCCAAATCGAACGCCCACCTGACCCGCTACGACACCGCGCACGGCAAGTTCCCCGGCACCGTCACCGTCGAAGGCGACAACATGATCGTCAACGGCGATCCGATCCGCGTCTTTGCTCAGCGCAATCCGGCTGAAATTCCATGGGGCGAGCTCGGTGTGGACGTGGTGCTCGAGTGCACCGGCTTCTTCACCACCAAGGAAAAAGCTTCGGCCCACCTGAAGGGCGGCGCCAAGAAAGTCATCATTTCGGCGCCAGGCGGCAAGGACGTTGACGCCACCATCGTGTTCGGCGTGAACCAGGACGTGCTGAAATCGACCGACACCGTCATTTCGAACGCCTCGTGCACCACCAACTGCCTGGCCCCGCTGGTCAAGCCGCTGAACGACGCCATCGGCCTGGAAACCGGCCTGATGACCACCGTGCACGCCTACACCAACGACCAGGTGCTGTCCGACGTGATGCATGAAGACCTGCGCCGCGCCCGTTCGGCCACCATGAGCATGATCCCGACCAAGACCGGCGCTGCCGCTGCGGTCGGCCTGGTGCTGCCTGAGCTGAACGGCAAGCTGGACGGTTTTGCCATCCGCGTGCCGACCATCAACGTCTCGCTGGTCGACCTGTCCTTTATCGCCAAGCGCGACACCACCGTCGAAGAAGTCAACGCCCTGATGAAGGCCGCCTCCGAAGGCCCGCTGGCAGGCATCCTGACCTACCAGACCGAACCGCTGGTATCGATCGACTTCAACCACAACCCGGCCTCGTCGAACTTCGATTCGACCCTGACCAAAGTGTCGGGCCGCCTGGTGAAAGTGTCGTCGTGGTACGACAACGAGTGGGGTTTCTCGAACCGCATGCTCGACACCACTGTGGCGCTGATGTCGGCCAAGTAATTCCTGGCTAGCCATCAGAAACGCCTGGGGAGCTTTCCTCAGGCGTTTTTTTTCGCCTGTAGCTGGCGCCGGTAAAAACGCCACAGCAGGCGCGCATCGCGTAGTACCGGCACGCCGGCGAGCAAGCTCAGCAAAACGGCCAGGATGATGGTGGCGGCTGGAAAGCCGATATGCTTGAAGGCCAGGGCACCGGTCACGCCGCCGGTAAAAAAGCAACTGATCAGCAGGCTGTGGGTGACGAGTTTACTGCGGTTGACCCGCACCGAGCGCGCACCAAGTGGGCGACGGTTGTAATACAGCATCTTGCCCACTTCAATGCCGATATCGGTCGACAAGCCTGTCACATGGGTGGTGCGGATGACTGCGCCCGAGATCTTGGTGATGATGGCGTTCTGCAGTCCCATCACAAAGCACAGCAGCAAGATGGTGACGGGTCCCAGCACGTTCGGCATGGCCGCCAGGTAGCTGCCGGTCAGGCCGAACAGCAGCAACAGCACCGCTTCAAGCAGCAAGCTCATGGCAAACTGGCTGTGCAGCCGGCGTCGGCGGCCCCAGTTCACCATGATGGCGGTCACGGCCGCGCCGCTGACAAACGCCAGCCAGGCGCCCAGCGCTGCCAGCGCCAGGGTCACATTGCCCAGCGCCAGGTCGTCGGCCATGCCCGAGACGATGCCCGTCATGTGCGAGGTATAGCCGCCGATGGCCAGAAAACCGCCGGCATTGACGGCGCCGGCCACCAGCGCCAGCACGCAGCCGAGCTGCAGGTTCGCTTGCGTGTCGCGTGTTGCACCGCTCAGGCGTGACAGGTAATGGAAGGGCATGCGGGATGGGTGCCGGTACGTGCTGGCCTGGTCGCCTATTTGTAAATGCCGGAGCCGACAATCATGTTGTCGACCCGTTCGATATAGCCCGATTTTTGCTCGACCACCTTGGTGGTGGGGTTGGGCCACTTGAAGTCGACCCAGCCGCGTCCTTCCTTGCTGTCGGCGGTGGCGATCAGCGCGCGGATGATGGCCTTGCCCTCGTTGTCCTTCAGGTCGATCAGGTTCTTGCCGACCATCTTGGGATTGTTGCCATGCGCCAGGGTCACGCCATTCATGTCGTACACATAGATATACAGGTCGCGGTCATGGAAGCTGGTGTTGGCCGGGTCGGCAATCGCCGCAAAGGCCTTCTCCTTGCCGTCGCTCTTGATCATGGCCACCGCGCGCCTGGTCATGGCGACGGCTTCATCGGCCGTGCCCTTCGGCGCCGCCCACGCCGCCGCGCCGGCGCACACCATGAAGCCGGCGAGGAGGGCGTGCACGCCCGCTTTGATACATGTGTTCATTGCTGTCTCCTGTAACGATGAGCAACCCCTGCGGCCTGTGCGGCACTATTGGGAGGAGGAGTTGCCTGTTTGTATCATACGCCGCTATACCATTTACGCAATCACGCTGGCAAAGATGGTGTGCCATAAACGCGTCACCTGGTCCGCATGCTCTTGCACGCGCTCGGGCGCCACGCGGGCCAGGTCCTGCCCCTGCAGGCGCAGCTGGTGCTGCAGCTTGCGCAGGGCGCGGTAGGCGTCGGCCACGCCGGCGGCCAGCAGCGGGTCGATCAGGCCTAGCTCGCCGCACAGGCGCAGCAGGGCGATATTGCCCGAGTTGGCCGTCAGTTGCGGATAGCGCGCCGCGTGCTGCAGCACCAGGTATTGCACCATGAATTCGATGTCGATCATGCCGCCCGGGTCCTGCTTCAGGTCAAAACTGCCCGGGCGCGGCGGATGGGCGTCGATCATGCGCTTGCGCATGGTCACCACTTCGCCCTTGAGCGGGCCGTTTTCGGGGCGCTCCTTGCGCAGGATATTGTTACGGATGCGTTCGAAATGCTTGCCGATATTGGCGTCGCCGGCGCAAAAGCGCGCCCGGGTCAGCGCCTGGTGTTCCCACACCCAGGCTGCGCTGCTTTGATAGCGCTCGAAGGCCTGCACGCTCGACACCAGCATGCCCGAGGCGCCATCGGGGCGCAGCGCGATATCGATATCGAACAGGATGCCGGCCGAGGTGTACGAGGTCATCCAGGTAATGAAGCGCTGCGCCAGCTTGGCGTACAGGCCGGGCGCTTCCTGGTCGTCGTCGTCGAACAAAAAGATCACGTCGAGGTCGGACACATAGCCAAGCTCCTTGCCACCGAGCTTGCCGTAGGCGATGACGGCGAATTTCGGCACCTCGCGGTGGCGCGTGGGCAAGGTTTGCCAGACCGCCTGCACGGTGGCGGCGACGATGAGGTCGGCCAGCTGCGACAGGTAATCGGCCAGCTTTTCCACGCTCAGGTCGCCGGCCAGGTCCTGCGCCAGGCACTGGAACAATTGCGCATGGTGAGTTTCGCGCAGAATATCCATCTGCCGCTCGGTGTCGCCGGGCGCGTCGTCGAGCTGGCGCTGCAGGTCTTGCGCCAGCGCGGCGGGGTCCGGCACGCTGTGGCGGATGCGCTCGTCCAGCAGTTCGTCGAGCAGGATCGGGTGTTGCGTGAGGAAAGTGGCGGCCCAGCCGCTGGCGCACACCATGCGCACCACGCGCTCGAGGGTATGCGGATATTCGGTCAGCAGCGACAGATAGGCCGAGCGGCGCGCGATGGCCTCGAGGAAATCGAGCAGCCGGCCCAGGGTAGCGAGCTGGCTGGCGTTGCCGTTCGACATGGAGCAGTCGGTGATCAACGGCAGGGCCGAATTGACCAGTGCGACCAGGCGCGTGCGGCTCGCTTCGGGCAACGATTGCAGGCGCGGCGCCTGCCAGGTGGCCAGCAGCCGGCGCGCGCAGGCGGCCGGTTCATGAAAGCCCATGGCGGCAAAGCGCGCCTCGATGGCTTCCTGCTGGTCCGAGGCGGCGCACTCGTTCGACGCCTGCGGGTCGATGCCGGTGTCGGCCTGCGCCGCGCCGCTGGTCTTGTCGCTGAACATTTCATCGAATTGCCCGGCCACGAACACGCGGTGCGCCTCCAGCTGGGCCAGCAGGGTGGCGGTATCGGGCAGGCCCATCATCCGCGCCACGGTCAGGCGGTCGTCCTCGCTGGCGGGCAGGGTATGGGTTTGCGCGTCGTCGAGGTATTGCAGCCGGTGTTCCAGATTGCGTAGAAATGTGTAGGAGGCCAGCAGTTTTTCAACAATGAGCGGCTCCAGGTAGCCCTTGTCGGCGACCGTGCGCAAGGTGGCGCGCGTGGAGCGCTCGCGCAGCTCGGCGTCGCGCCCGCCGCGTATCAATTGAAAAACCTGCGCCAGGAATTCGATTTCGCGGATGCCGCCCCGGCCCAGCTTGACGTTGTTGCTGCGGTCCGGGTGCAGCCGCTCCTGGCGGTTGACCTCGGCGCGGATCTGGCCGTGCATATTGCGGATCGCATCGATCACGCCGAAGTCCAGGTAGCGGCGAAACACGAAGGGACGCACGATGGCGTCGAGCGCGGCAATGTCCTCGGGCTTGCCGGTGACGGCGCGCGCCTTGACCCAGGCATAGCGCTCCCATTCGCGCCCCTGCACGATCAGGTATTGCTCCACCATGCCGAGGCTGGCGGCCAGCGGACCCGAGTTGCCGTTCGGGCGCAGCGCCATGTCGACGCGGAAGGTAAAACCATCCTGCGTGATTTCGGCCAGGGCGGCAATCAGTTTTTTGCCCATGCGGATGAAAAACTCGTGGTTCGACAGGCTGCGCTGGCCCGCCTGGGTCGCTTGCGTATCGCCATCTTCCGCGTAGACAAAGATCAGGTCGATGTCGGACGAGACATTGAGTTCGCCGCCGCCCTGCTTGCCCATCGCCAGCACCATCAGTTCCTGCTCCTGGCCCGACTCCTCGCCCACCGGCATGCCGTGCGCGGCCACCATCTCGGCCATGATGGCGGCGCAGTGGCGGGCAATGGCAAAGTCGGCAAACTCCGTCATGGCGGTGACCACCTCGTGCAAGTCGGCCTGGCCATCGAGGTCGCGCGCGATCAGGCCGCACACCAGCAGGTTGCGCAACTGGCGCATGGCGCGCGCCAGCGGCAGGGGCGGCGTGGCGGCGCTGGCCAGCCGCTCCAGTTCCGCAGCAAAGTCGAGCCCGTCGAGCGGCGCCGCGACCAGACGCGCTGCTTGCGCGGCGCGTTCCGGGGCGGCATTGTTCCAGCGCTGGTAAAAACGCGAGGCGGAGGTCAGGGACGAGTGGCTCATGGGGGCGGTTTCTATGGTGTTGATCGGTTATCGTGGCTAAACTGCGTACTTTGTCGCCGGGCTTGCCTGCGCAGGGCAGGGGATGCGGTAAAATTGGGCCGCCTGCACAGTTTGCCCGGCAGTCTCCCGGACGATGGTAAGGGAGGCGCAGCCCGGACGCAAGCGCAGGGATGACGCCAACCCCATGGCACCCCCCGGAAACCAGGCGATTTTTGCCATTATTTGACGCCAGGCCAGTTTATTAGCTTATCGATGCAAAAACCGCCAGAAGCAAGCCCGACAGAACATATGCCGCTGGCCCTGCGCTGGCGGCGGCTGCGGGCCGCCTGGCGCATGGCCAACCTGGCCACGCATCACCTGCTCGGTTTTGCCGTCAAGGCGGTGGTGCTGGCGTATTTTGCGTTTGCCGTGCTGTTCCTGGTCCTGCGCTACGTCATCCTGCCGAATATCGATTATTACAAAGGCGATATCGAAAAGGCCGCCAGCCGCGCGCTGGGCAACCCCGTCAGCATTGCGCGCGTGTATGCTTCCTGGCATGGCTTGCGGCCCAATCTGTTCCTCGGCGACGTCACCCTGCGCGACCAGGCCGGCCGGCCGGCCTTGAGCGTGCCCAGCATTTCGGCCACGGTGTCGTGGTGGAGCGTGCTCGGCTCGGTGCGTTTCGAGCGGCTGGAAATCACGCGCCCCGACCTGGCCGTGCGGCGCGGCAAGGACGGCGCCCTGTATGTGGCCGGCGTGCTGGTCGACAGCAGGCAGCAGGGCGATGGCAGGGGCGCCGACTGGCTGCTGTCGCAGCATGACGTGATCATCCGCGACGGCCGCGTGCGCTGGACGGACGAGCTGCGCGGCACGCCCGAACTGGCGCTCGAGCAGGTCAACCTGTTGCTGCGCAACCGCTGGCGCAGCCACCGCCTGGGACTGCAGGCCACGCCGCCGGCCAGCCTGGCCGCACCGGTCGATGTGCGCGCCCACTTCACCCATCCGGCCTTCAGCACGCGCATTTCCGATGTGGCGATGTGGAAGGGCGAGCTGTATGCCGACCTGAAGAATGCCGACTTGGCCGCCTGGCGCGCCTGGCTCGATTACCCGTTCGAACTGAGCCAGGGCAAGGGCGCGCTGCGCGCCTGGCTCAACCTCGACCATGCGCGCCTGGCCGGCTTTACGGCTGACGCCAGTCTCACCGAGGTGCAGGCCCGTCTGGGCAAGGAACTTCCCGCGCTCGACCTGATCAGTGTCAGCGGGCGTGTCTCGGCCAAAGAGACCTTGTCGGCCTCGCCAGATGGCAAGCCGACCTTTGGCGCCAACGGCCACCAGGTAGAGTTGGCCGATTTTGCGCTGGAAACGCGTGATGGCCTAAGCCTGCCGCCGACCACCTTGTCCGAGCGTTATGTGGCCGCCACCAGGCGCGGGCCGGCGCAGACGCAGATCACCGCGAAGGACCTGGACTTGCAAACCCTGGCCGCGCTGGCCGAAAAACTGCCCTTGAGCGTCGCGCAGCGGGAGCAACTGGCGGCGCTGGCGCCGCGCGGCCGCCTGCAGGATTTTTCGGCCGAGTGGCAGGGCGATGTCGCCAGCGCCAGCAGCTATCGGCTGCGCGGCCGCTTGCTGGGACTGGGACTGAACGCCCGGCCGGCGCATCTGGCGGTGGAAAAAACCGCGACCAGCGCCGCGCAGGCAGCAGCGCCGGCGATTCCCGGCTTTGACAACCTCAGCGGCACCATCGACGCCAGCGAGCAGGGCGGCCAGATCGATATCGATGCGCGCGACGTGGTGCTGCAGTTCCCGACTTACCTGCTGGACCCCGCCTTGCCGTTCGAGCAATTCCAGCTCAAGGCGCGCTGGGCCTTCGAAGCGGACAATATGCTGCAGGTGGACCTGGCGCAGCTGGCGTTCAAGCAGCAAGGCTTGCGCGCCAGCCTGCGCGGCACGCACCGCATGCCGCTCGACGGCAAAAACCTGGGCCAGGTCGACCTTTCCGGCACCCTCGACAATGTTGAAATCAACAGCATCGGCCGCTACCTGCCACTGCAAACGCCCGAACACCTGCGCCACTGGCTGACGGGCGCCCTGGTCGGCGGCGTGGCGCGCGACGTCAGCTTGCGCCTGCGCGGCGAACTGGAACACTTTCCGTTCAAGGCCGATACCGCCGCCCAGCGGAGTGCCGCCCAGCGGAATGCCGCCCAGCGCAAGCAGGGCGAGTTCCGCGTGGCTGGCAAGATCGACAATGGCACGCTCAATTACGCACCCGGTGAATTTGCCGACAGCGGCCCGCTGGCGGGCAAGGCGCCGCTGTGGCCGCAAGCGGAAAAAATCCAGGGCAGTTTTCTCTTCGAGCGCGCGCGCATGGAAATTCGCGGCGACACGGCCACCACCGGCGGGGTGGCGCTGACGAACGTGAAAGCGGTGATTGCCGACCTGACCGTGTTCGACACCCTGCTCGATATCGAAGGCAATGCGGTCGGCCCGATGCAGGAGTTTCTCAAATACGTCACGGCCAGCCCGGTGCTGGCCTGGATCGATCATTTCACCGATGAAACGACAGCTACCGGCAACGCCAGGCTGGCGCTCAGGCTGCATTTGCCGATCGAGCGCATGATGGAAGCGAAAGTGCAGGGTGGCTTGCAGCTGGCCGGCAACGACGTGGTGCTGTTCAACGACCTGCCGCCCGTGCTCGGCGCCCAGGGGCGCATCGAATTCAATGAAAAAGGCGTCAACCTCAATGGCTTGAGCGGTAATTTCCTCGGCGGGCCGCTGGCCATTTCCGGTGGCAGCCAGCCCGACAATTCGATCCAGGTCAAGCTCGCCGGCGCCATGACGGTCGACGGCCTGCGCAAGACGTATCCGACTCCCGTGGTGCAGCGCCTGGCAAAACATTTGACTGGCGGCGCGCGCTACAGCGGCCTGATCACGGCGCGCGACCAGCAACTGGTGGTCAGCGTCGACAGCCCCCTGACGGGCCTGGGCCTGGACTTCCCGGCGCCGTTGAAAAAGCCGGTAGGCGAAAGCATGCCGGTCAAGTTCATCATGACGGGCAATGGCGCCAACGCGGCCGGCCTGCGCAGCGACGAGATCCGCATCGCGTTGGGAACCGGCCTGGCCGCACGCTACCAGCGCCAGAAGCAGGGCAAGGAGCCGTGGCGGCTGGTGCGCGGCGGCATCGGCGTCAACAGCCCCGCGCCCGAACCGGACGCGGGCATGATGCTCAATGTGAACCTGAAGAGTTTTGATGTCGACAGCTGGATCGCCGCCGGCAACAGCATCGCCGGCAGCGGCAGCGCCGACAGCGGGACCGATAGCGAGGACGCGCCCGATATCGCGCAATACATCGTGCCCGACATGATGGCCGCGCGCGCCGGCGAACTGATGCTGGGCGAGCGCAAGCTGGAAAATGTGGTGGTGGGCGCGACCCATCAAAAAGATGTGTGGCAGGCCAATATCGACGCCAAACAGGTGTCGGGTTACGTGACCTGGCTGGAAACGCCGTCGGGCCTGGGCAAGATGACGGCGCGGCTGTCGTCGCTGATCATTCCCGAGTCGGCCGCCAATGACGTCAAGAGCCTGCTCGAAGGCAAGAGCAGCGCCCAATCGATCCCTTCGCTCGATATCATCGCCGAGCGTTTTGAACTGTTCAACAAGCAGATCGGCCGCCTGGAATTGCAGGCTTATAACACCATGGCCGCCAGCGGGCGTGAGTGGCGGGTCGGCAAGCTGCTGCTGGCCAATGCCGATGGCGCACTGAGCGGCAACGGCAAATGGGTGGTCAAGGACGGAATAAGCACCACCAGCTTGCGTTTTGGCCTCGACATCACCGACGCCGGCAAGCTGCTCGACCGCTTCGGCTTTGCCGATACCGTGCGCCGCGGCAAGGGCAAGCTCAGCGGCGACATCGCCTGGAACGGCTTGCCGTATGTGCTGGACATTCCGACCCTGTCGGGCCAGATCGAGATGAATGTGGAGTCGGGCCAGTTCCTCAAGCAGGACCCGGGCGCGGCCAAGCTGCTGGGCGTGCTCAGCCTGCAAGCCCTGCCGCGCCTGCTCAAGCTCGATTTCCACGACGTGTTTTCGGAAGGCCTGGCGTTTGACGGCATCACGGCCAACGCCAGCATCAAGCGCGGCGTGGTGACCACCGACAACCTGAAAATGCATGGCGTGGCGGCCACCGTGCTGATGGACGGCACGGCCGATATCGCCAATGAAACCACCAACCTGCACGTGGTGGTGATCCCGGAATTCAATCTTGGCACGGGGCCGCTGGTATATGCGCTGGCGGTCAATCCCGTGATCGGCCTGGGCAGTTTCCTCGCGCAATTGTTCCTGCGTGCGCCCGTGATGAAGGCGCTGACCTATCATATGCAGATCGCCGGACCGTGGAAGTCGCCCGTGGTGACCAAGCTTGAAGGCGGTAAATTGGAGCCCGTCGCGACGCCGGCACGCACGCCGGTGCCGGTCCCGGTTCCGGTTCCGGTACCGGCAGCGGCGGCGCAATAGGCCAGGCAATCATCGAACACAGGAGACAGGAATGCACATAGTGGCCGCAATACAGATGATTTCCACGCCGTCGATCACGGAAAACCTGGCCACGGCAAGACGCCTGGTGGCGCAGGCGGCCGGCGAGGGCGCGATGCTGGTGGTGCTGCCCGAATACTGGGCCATCATGGGCCAGCACGAAACGGACAAGCTGGCCCATGCCGAGCAGCCGGGCAGCGGCCCTATCCAGGACGGCATGGCGCAGATGGCGCGCGAACACGGCGTCTGGCTGATCGGCGGCACCTTGCCTCTGGTGTCGCCTGAAGCCGGCAAGGTGCTCAACACCACGCTGGTGTATGACCCGCAGGGCGAGCCGGCCGGCCGCTATGACAAGATCCACCTGTTCGGTTTTACGCGCGGCAGCGAGTCGTACAACGAATCGCGCACCATCGTCGCCGGCACCCAGGTGCGCAGCATCGATACGCCTTTGGGCCGGGTCGGCCTGTCGATCTGCTACGACCTGCGTTTTCCGGAACTGTACCGCGCGCTGGGCGAGTGCGCGCTGATCGTGGTGCCGGCCGCCTTTACCCACACCACCGGTCGCGCCCACTGGGAAGTGCTGCTGCGCGCGCGGGCGATCGAGAACCAGTGCTATGTGCTGGCCTCGGCCCAGGGCGGCGTGCATCCGAATGGCCGCCGTACCTGGGGCCACAGCATGCTGATCGACCCCTGGGGCGAAGTGAAAGCCGTGCTGGACGAAGGCGAGGGCGTGGTCACAGGCCAGATCGATCCGGTGTTCCTTGCCGGCGTGCGCGAGTCTTTACCTGCGCTCGCCCACCGCACCATGTAATCCTGTTGGAGTAAAGCCATGATCCCATTCGAACCGAATCTGTCCAGCCTGGCCGTGGCGCGCGATATCCTGCTCACGCCGTTTGGCCTCGACGAAGCCAAGCTGCTCAAGGCGCTGGGCACGATGTTTGCGCACAAGGTCGATTACGCCGACCTGTATTTCCAGGCTACCCGCAGCGAAGGCTGGAGCCTGGAAGAAGGCATCGTCAAGACTGGCAGTTTTTCCATTGACCAGGGCTTGGGCGTGCGCGCCGTGTCCGGCGACAAGACGGCGTTTTCGTATTCCGACGAGATTTCCGAGCGGGCCCTGCTGGAAGCGGCGGCCGCCACGCGCACGATCGCCAGAGCCGGCGCCGGTAAAATAAAAATCGCCGGCAGCATGCAGCCGCAGGGCGGCCGTTCGCTGTACCTGCCCGACGATCCGCTGGCCTCGCTGGACGCCACGGCCAAGGTGCGACTGCTCGAACGCGTGGAAAAAATGGCGCGCGCGAAAGATCCGCGCGTGGTGCAGGTGATGGCCGGCCTGGCCGGCGAATACGACGTGGTGCTGGTGCTGCGCAGCGATGGCGTGCTGGCGGCCGATATCCGCCCGCTGGTGCGCGTGTCGCTGACCGTGATCGCCGAGCAGAACGGCCGCCGCGAGACCGGTTCGGCCGGCGGCGGCGGGCGCTGCAGCTACGATTATTTTACCGACGCGGTGCTGGAGCAATATGCGGCCGACGCCGTCAGCTCGGCACTGGTCAACCTCGAAGCGCGGCCCGCGCCGGCCGGCCCGATGACCATCGTGCTGGGACCGGGCTGGCCCGGCATCTTGCTGCACGAAGCGATCGGCCACGGCCTGGAAGGCGATTTCAACCGCAAGGGTTCGTCCGCTTTTGCCGGGCGCATCGGTGAACGGGTGGCGGCCAGGGGCGTCACCGTGGTCGACGACGGCACCTTGCAAGGCCGGCGCGGCTCGCTCAATATCGACGACGAGGGCAATCCCACGCAGTGCACCACCCTGATCGAAGACGGCATCCTGAAAGGCTATATCCAGGACACCATGAACGCGCGCCTGATGAAGATGCCTGTGACGGGCAACGCGCGCCGCGAATCGTTCGCCCACCTGCCGATGCCGCGCATGACCAACACCTATATGCTCGGTGGCGAGCAGGACCCGGGAGAGATCCTGGCGTCGGTGAAAAACGGCTTGTACGCCGTCAATTTCGGCGGCGGCCAGGTCGATATCACCAACGGCAAATTCGTCTTTTCGGCCAGCGAAGCGTACATGATCGAAAACGGCAAGCTCAGCTACCCGGTCAAGGGCGCGACCCTGATCGGCAATGGCCCCGACGTGCTGAACCGGGTCTCCATGATCGGCAACGACATGCGCCTGGACTCGGGCGTAGGCGTGTGCGGCAAGGAAGGGCAAAGCGTGCCGGTGGGGGTGGGGCAGCCGACGTTAAGACTGGACGGTATTACCGTCGGCGGCACGGCTTAAAATTTATACTTCAAGCCCGCACTGATGAAGCGACCGGCCGCACCCGCGTAATCGAGCGGGTTGTAGCCCGTCGCGCCATAGGTCAGCGGATCGAGCGGCGCGACCTTGTCGAACAGGTTCTGTATCGACGCGAACACTTCCAGTTGCGGCGTGGCCAGCCAGCGGCCCGTCAGGTCCATCGTGGTAAACGAGGCGATGCGGCAGCCGCCGGGTGCGTCGTTGCCGTTGGCGTAATGGGTGGCGCAGCCGTCGGGGTCGTTCTTGAACAGCACGTTGTCCAGCGGCGCGCGGTAGTTGACGTTGGCCGAGACGCGCCAGTTGCGCCGTTCCCAGGTGGCGCCCAGGTTGACCCTGTCGTCGGGCGTGCCCATGCAGTTCGAAACGTCGCAGTTGCCGTGGGTGCCGGCGAAATCGCGCTCGGTGCCGTCGCGCTCGATGCGCAGCCATTTGAACAGGTGGGTCCATTTCACGTCAAACGTCAGGTTGCCCATGTCGCCGCCCAGCACGAAGCGCTGGCGAGCGTCGACGTCAATGCCGCGCACCTTGGTTTGCGCCGAATTGACATAGCTGGCCAGCACGGCCGTGATGGCGCCCGGGTCGCCGGGGATGCCGGTGGCGGTGGACGGGTCGCGCGCCACGTTGCCGGCGGCAATTGCGGCGTCGGTCTGTTCCTGGTTGATTTCATTCTTGCGGCGGATTTGCCACAGGTCGACCGAGATGCTGGTGCGCGGCAGCGGGTCCCACACGGCGCCCAGCGAATAGCTGCGCGAGCGTTCTGGCGCGAGGTTGGGGTTGGGCGAGGTGATCACGGCGATCGAGGCCGGGTCGCACGCCACTGTCACGCCCAGTGCGCAACGAACGGGGTCGGAGGCGGTGGAAAACGCGGCCAGGCCGCCGACGCCGTTTTCGGCCGCGTTCGGCGCCCGGAAGCCCTTGGCAAAGGTGCCGCGCAGCGCCAGCTGGCGCACCGGCGTCCATTTCGCGCCCAACTTGGGCGTGTAGGAGTTGCCGATGCCGGAGAAATGATCGGCGCGCAGCGCGGCTGACAGCTCCAGGTTGGCCAGCACCGGCGCCAGCACTTCTCCATACACGGCCGAGGCGCGGCGGCTGCCGCGGTAGGCGGAGTAGCCGAGGCCGATGATATTGCCGCGTTCGGTACCGGCGGTCGGCTCCAGCCGCGTCGACTCATAGCGAAATTCCGCGCCTACCGCCACGCCCAGGTCGCCGCCGGCCAGCTTGCCCATGGCGCGGCTGGCCTTGAAGTCGAGCTGCGCGATGCGCGTGCGCGCGTCGTTCGAGATGGTCGGCGACAACGCGCCGTACAGTTCCGGCGTATTCAAGCCGGCGTTTTCGGCGATGCGCCACAGGCTGCCGGGCGGCAGGGCGGCGTAGCGCGGGTTCAGGCTGGCGGCGGCCACATTGGCGGCGCTGGGGTTGAGCAGGGCAAAGGCGACATCGCGCTGCAGGTAGCCGTTGCGGTCGTTGGAGACCTTGTTTTCAGAGTACAGCAGGGCGCTGTCGATATCCCAGCCGGCGGCCGTGCCCTTGATGCCGGCGACAAAACGCGAAAAGGTCGATTCGATATCGGACACGCGCGGGCCGACGTCGGCGGCCAGGTAGCGCAGGCGTGCCGCCGTGCCGAAATACGGATTGTCGGGGTGGGCCGCGCCCAGCGCCACGGCCGCATTGCTGACCGGGCCGCCCGGATAGCCGACCGAGCCGCTGATGGTCGATGGCGTGGTGCTTGAGGTCGATTCGCTGTGATAGAGGTTCAGCTCGGCGTAGGTCTGCAGGGCCGGCGTCAGCTGCCAGGCGCCGCGGCCGAAGAAGTTGATGTTCTTCTGCTTGGGCTGGATCTGGCCGTATTGCTGCGCGGGGTCCGTCAGGCAGCCGCCGCCCGGGTCGCCCTGCGGATGATTGGTGAAATTGCCGCAGGCCGCGCCCGGAAAGGTACGCGTAAAACCGGCGCCAGCCAGGTTGCCGCGGTTGTAATAGTCGAGCGTGGCGGGATTGCGCACATTGCCGTTGACGGCGCTGCCAGCGGCGTTATTGGTGGTGATGGCGCCGGCGCCACTCAGGGACTCCTGTGCGCTGAAGCCGAGATCGCGCAAGTCGCCGCGCCCGACGGCGCCGCGCCCGGCGCGGTCACGGTGCCAGATGGCCGCCTTTTCGCTGTATTCGAGGTTGAGCAGCACGTTGTAGCGATCACTGTCGAGGTCGCCAAAGCCGTGCGTGATGGCCGCGCGCGCATCGCGCCCGTCCCAGTCGCCAGTCTTGCCATAGTTGCCGCGCACGGTGGTGCCCTGGAAGTCGCGCCGCAGGATCACGTTGACCACGCCGGCGATCGCATCGGAACCGTAGATGGCCGAGGCGCCGTCCTTGAGGATTTCCACCCGTTCCACCGCTTCGAGCGGGATGATGTTCAGGTCGGCAAACACCTTCTGGCCATCGTCGGCCAGGCCATACGGCGCTACCCGGCGCCCATTGAGCAGCACCAGGGTCGAGGAGGTGCCCAGGCCGCGCAGCGAAATGCCGGACGCGCCCGAGGCAAAGCCGCCGCCAAAGGTGGTCGGCACCGAGCCCTGGTTGTCGACCGCCAGGGTTTGCAGCAGTTCGGCCACGCTGGACTTGCCCGATTTTTCAATATCGGCCGCGTTCAGGGTCTGTACGGGCGACGCCGTTTCCGCCTCGGCGCGGCGGATATTCGAGCCGGTGATTTCAACCCGGGCAATCGGTGCGGCATTGGGGGCGTCTTGTGCCAGCGCTGGCAATGGCAGGATCGGCAGGGCCAGCAGGGTGCTGGCCAGCGCCAGAGCCAGCGGCGTTGCTGGCAGATGCGCTGGCAGATGCGCTGGAAGGGAACGCGGACGTGCGGACAGATTGTGGATCATGCTGTTCTCCGAAAAAGGTCGGACGGGAAAAACCGTCGATGTACCTTCGAGTTTCGGTGGCGCAGCCGGTCCGGGATTCGATCTGTATCAGTTGTACGCCGCTTGACCTGCGCATGGGCGGTGACATGTGGCTCCTCAGCCACAACGGCCACAGTCGTAGCCTCAAAGAAAGTGCCCGCAAGGCAAGACCTTGCGGGCATGGCGATCATGCAGGCGGCATCAGAATTTGTACGACGCTTTCACGTACAGGGTGCGGCCCAGCGGGTCCGTGTAGCGCGGATCGTAGCCGGTCTGGAACACCGTGCCCTGGTTGCTGAACGGCGGGTTCTTGTCGAACAGGTTTTTCACGCCGACGGTGATGTCGGTGTTTTTCCAGCCCGTATATGCGCCCGACAGCGAGAAGGTCGAATACGCTTTCACGTTCTGTTCAAAGCCGGCGTCGACAAAGTTCTGGTCGCGGTAGCCGCTCATGTATTTGTTCGACAGGTTGGCGCTCCAGTCGCCCAGCGCCCACGTCAGCGAGGCGTTGTGCTTCCAGCGGAACACGGGATTGTTGTCGGCATACACGCCGACGTTCTGAATATATGCGCCGCCCGTTTCGTTCTGGTATTCGTAGTTGCGCACCCAGCTGCCGTCGAACTGGAAGGTGAAGCTGCCGTAGCTGCTACGCGGCAGGCGCCAGGTCAGGCTGGTATCGATGCCCGAGGTATGCACTTCGCCCAGGTTGTCGAGCACGGCGTTCACGTACTGCAAGGTGCTGCCGTCGGCCGAATACACGAAGGCCGATTTGTATTTGTCGTAGTTGGCGAACAGCGTCTGTTCGGCCACGGTGCCGATCTTGTCGCGCAGCCTGATGTTGAAATAGTCCAGCGACATGGTCACCGAACTGACTGGTTCGAACACGATGCCGGCGCTGAAGGTTTTCGATTTTTCCGGCTTCAGGTTGGCGTTGCCGCCGCTGCGGATATATTGCTGCTGGCCGCAGGCCAGGTTCGGGTTGGCGCCGGCGACCGCCGTGCCGCCCGGGCACAGCACCGGATCGTCATACGAGTTGCCGGTAAAGGTGGCGGTGGCGGGGCCGTGCAGGTCGTACAAGGTCGGCGCGCGGAAACCGGTGTTGTAGGAGCTGCGCAGCAGCACTTGTTTGATCGGTTGCCAGCGCAGGCCCACCTTTGGGTTGAAGCCGCCGCCGACGTCGTTGTAGTGGTCGTAGCGGGCCGCCAGCGACAGTTCCAGGTCCTTGTGCAGCGGCACGCTCAGCTCCGAATACACGGCGGCGATATTGCGCGATCCCTGCTGGTCCTGCGCGTCGGCGTAGCCCGAGCTTTGCGCCTGCGAGGCCAGCGCGCGGTTGACGTTGTATTCGGCCTGGTCATGGCGAAATTCCGTGCCGACGGCAAAGCCGACCGCGCCGGCCGGCAAGGTGTAGATTTCGCGGCTGACCTTGGCGTCGACGCCGGTGCTGTTCATCTTCGCGCCCAGGTATTGGCCGTGCAGCTGGGCTGCGTCGAGGTAGGCCGCGCCGGTGGCGGATTGGTCGCCGAACGGGTTCAGGGTGCCGTCGAGCACGCCGGCTTTCACCAGGCTGTCGTTGGTGTAGCCGTTGACAAATGCGCTGGCGGCCTTGCTGACGGCATAGGTCAGGCCGACGTTGTAGTCCCAGCCACCGATCAACCCTTCGGAAGCGAGCACCAGGCGGTCCGAGGTGCTGGTGTCGAAACCGGTGCGCCTGCCGGCCGCCGCCGTGCGCCAGTTGATGGTCAGGTCTTCGCCGGTCAGTCCCGCCACGCCGGGAACCGCGCCATTGCCCGGGTAATACGGGCTGGCCGAGGTCATGCTGATGCCGGTCAAGGGCGACGGCGCGATGCTGGTGGTGCTGGTGCTGCGCGAGTGCAGGTATTCAAGGGTGGCGATATTGTCGGCGCTGAGCTTGAAGGTGGCCTTGCCCAGCAGGGATTCCTGTTGGGTTTTCGGGATGTCGTCGATATAAGCGACGGTATCGGTGCGGCAGGTGCCGCTGGCGGTGGTGATCAAGCCCTTGCCCGGACAGTTGGACGCCGCGTAAGGATTGCCTGTCAGTCCATTGGCGGAAAAGAAATTGGCCGGCTGCGAGGTGCCGCTGCTGTTGTCCACGCCATGGCTGGGAATCACGCTGGTGCTGGAAAACGCGCGCGAGGCTGCCGCCAGGGCCGACTGCTGGTGCACATCGGCGACGCCAAAGAAATTGTAGCCGTCGGTGGACAGGTTGCCGAAGCCGCCCGACAGGTTGATGCGCGATTCTTCGCCACCGCCGCTTCTGGTCGGCGCATAGTGCTCGACGCTGACGGTGGCGCCCTGCACCGAGCGCTTGGTGATGAAATTGATCACGCCGCCGATGGCGTCGGTGCCGTAGATGGCCGAGGCGCCGTCGCGCAGCACTTCGACCCGGTCCAGCGCCGACAACGGGATGATGTTCAGGTCGACGGCCTCGCCGTTGAACGGGTGGCTGGCGATGCGCCGGCCATTGAGCAGCACCAGCGTCTTGTCGCTGCCCAGGCCGCGCAGGTCGGCGCTCGACATGCCGCCCGTGCCCGATCCCACCGACTGGCTGCTGCCGTTCGAGCTCTGGTTCATCGGGATGGTGTTCATCACTTCCTGCGCGGTGGTCAAGCCTTGCTTGATGAAGTCCTCGGCCTTGATCGAAGTGATCGGCAGCGCCGTTTGCGAAGACAGGCGCTTGATGCTCGAACCCGTCACTTCCACTTTCTGCATCTCGCCGTCGGCATCGCCGGCCAGCGCTTGCGCCTGGACGGCATGCATGCCCAGCGCCAGGGAACCGGCGAACATCAGGCGCAGGGATCGGGACAACACGCTTTCTATCATCATGGCTAACACTCCTGAGGTCATTCTTGTGTTTGATTGTTCGGCTAGGCGGATACGTCGCCGATGCGGTATGCCCGCGGTCCTCCTGGGACAGCGAGCGCAGCCATCAAAACATGGGGTAAATGACGCGGCAATGACCGAAAAATCAAGTGTGAAAAGGAACAACACTCACCAAGCATCACAGTTGTAAAGACGAATCCGTGGGCCATGTCCAGCGCGTGGCCGCAAGCTCAAGCCTGGCCCGATAGCTGGCCAGGCACCATGCGGCCTGCAAGGGCACTTCAATGTGTGAAATACAACGCTTACATTCAGACACACTTCACTTGATTTTTTGCCGGTGACCGGTGGCTGGCGACAATGTAAAGTTATGTAAGGAGGGCGGGTGCTGCGCAACTTTTTGCGGTTTTCTTCCCGCTTTGCCGCCTGAAACGACCGCCATCTGCGCCTTTGCCGACAAATATGCTTGCCAAGCTTTGCCGTATGGGTTTATAGTCGTTCATCACTTAGGGATGACTCGCATGTTCGCTCGCCACTTTTTTACCGCCTATTTTTACTTTAGCAATTCCAACCCCAAGGCGGTGGAGTAGCGGTCGGTTCACGTAGCAGCAAAAAACGAGATCCCAGCAAATTCTGAAAAACCGCCACTGAAGGCGGTTTTTTTTTACCTGGATGTTTTACCCCTGTTCAAATTTTGGAGAAAATAATGCCCCGCACCGATGATTTGCGTATTCGCGAAATGAAGGAACTGACTCCGCCGTCCCACCTGATCCGCGAATTTGCCTGCTCGGAAGCCGCCTCCCGGACGGCTGCCGACTCCCGCGTGGCGCTGCACCGCATCCTGCACGGCCAGGACGACCGCCTGATGGTGGTCATCGGCCCCTGCTCGATCCACGACACCAAAGCGGCGATGGAATATGCGCGCTTGCTGGTCAAGGAGCGCGCGCGCTTTGCCGGCGAACTGGAAATCGTCATGCGCGTGTACTTCGAAAAACCGCGCACCACGGTGGGCTGGAAGGGGCTGATCAACGACCCGTACATGGACAACAGCTTCCGCATCAACGACGGCCTGCGCATGGCGCGCGAGCTGCTGCGCGACATCAATGAACTGGGCCTGCCGGCCGGCACGGAATTTTTGGACGTGATCAGCCCGCAATATATCGCCGACCTGATCAGCTGGGGTGCGATCGGCGCGCGCACCACCGAGTCGCAGGTGCACCGCGAACTGGCGTCGGGACTGTCCTGTCCGGTGGGCTTCAAGAACGGCACCGACGGCAACGTCAAGATCGCTGTCGAAGCCATCAAGGCCGCCTCGCAGCCGCACCATTTCCTGTCCGTCACCAAGGGCGGCCACTCGGCCATCGTCTCGACCAACGGCAATGAAGACTGCCATATCATCCTGCGTGGCGGCAAGGCGCCCAACTACGACGCGGCCAGCGTGGAAGAGGCTTGCAAGGCGATCGCCGCGCAAGGCCTGGCGTCGCGCCTGATGATCGACGCCTCGCATGCGAACAGCTCGAAAAAGCCGGAAAACCAGGTACCGGTCTGTGCCGACATCGCCGCGCAGGTGGCGGGCGGCGACGAGCGCATCGTCGGCGTGATGGTCGAATCGCACCTGGTGGCGGGGCGCCAGGACCTGGTGCCGGGCAAGGAACTGGTGTATGGCCAGTCGGTCACCGACGGCTGCATCGACTGGAGCGCCAGCGTGGCGGTGCTGGAAAACCTGGCACAAGCCGTCCGGCAGCGCCGCCTGCGCGGCGACAAGGAGTAAAGTGGCTGCGGCATGAAAAAAGCCCGGAAAGCGTGCAGCTTTCCGGGCTTTTCAGTTTTCAGCCTTGATCAAAGCTTAGAACTTGTAGGAACCGCTCAGGTAGAACTGGCGGCCCAGGGCGCTCGAGTATGCCGGGTTGTAGCCGATCTGGTGCGAACCGGTATTGCGCAGCGTGAACGGCGGATTACGGTCGAACATGTTCAGGATGCCGGCCGTGATTTCCACATTACTTGCCGGACGGTAAGCGCTTTGCAGGTCGAACGTCGTGTAGCTGGGCACGTCCAGTTGCACGCCGTAGCAGGCACCTGGCTGGCCAGCGACGATCACGGCGCAATCATTCGCGCTCTGGTTGACGTCGGTGTAGCCGTTGCGGTAGCTCGCGCTCAGGGTATGCGTGAATTTCGCGGTTTCATACGAGGTCGTGGCCTTGATGATGTTGCGGAAGCTGACCTTGTTGTTCGAGCCATAACGGTTCAAGCTGGTTTCCCATTGGTCGTCCGTGCCTGGCGTGGTGTAGCGCGACCGCAGCAGGTAGGTGCCCGACAGACGGCTGGTCAGGCGACCGTCCAGCAACTTCATCTTGTGGGTGAAGTCGTAATCGATACCGCGGTTTTCCACCTTGCCGATGTTAATTGGCAGCAGCTTGATGGCCAGCACGTCGCGGCCCGTCGAGCCGATATGCTTGGTGGTGAACAGCGAGGCGTATTTGGCAGGGGCGGCAAAGATCAGGCCTTCGGAGACGGCGGTTACCTGGTCGCGGATTTCAACGTTCCACAGGTCGAAGGACATCGACAGGCTGTCGAACGGTTCGAAGACGGTACCAATGCTCCACTGTTTCGATTTTTCCGGCTTCAGGTCAGGATTGCCGCCCTGGAAGGCTTCAAATTGCTGGCGTCCCACGTTGTTGCAATAGCCGGCCAGCGGATGGCCTGCCATGCCGTTGGCCGCTGTCAGTGGACATTGGTAGTTACCACCGGTGACGCCCCAGTCTTCCAGCGGGCCGGCGATTTCCTGCATGCTGGCGGCGCGGAAGCCGGTACCGGCGGCGGCGCGGAACATCAGGTTGCGGGTGGCGGAATATTTGCCGCTGATTTTCCAGGTGGCCGCATCTTCCTTCTTGCCGACCTTGACGCCGGTCAGCTTGTTGTCGATGGCGCTGATCTGGTCGTAGCGTACCGAACCGGTCAGTTCCAGTTTCTTGGTGACAGGCATCATCAGCTCGGCATAGGCGCCGGCATTGTCGCGCGAGTAATCGCTGTCGACTTGCGGGTTATCGAACAGGATCTGCGCTTGTTTTGCCACAGCGGCCTGGCGCACCTTGTACGAGGTGTTGCGGTAGTCCGCCCCCACACCCAGCATGGCCGTGCCGCCTGGCAGCTTGAAGACGTCGCGCGATGCGCGGCCATCGATGCCCTTCATTTCCACCGTCTGCGTGTTGTAGGTGCCGCTGAAACCGGTGCCCAGCAGTGTCTGGCGCATGGCGTCAGGCATGCTGCCAACCGGGTAGGCGAACGGATCGATATTGCCGGCGTCGACCTGCGCGTTGAACTGCTTGGCCAACGGAAAGCCGCTGACGTATTTCTGCGTCTGCTTGTTTTTCGAGTAGGTCACGGCGGAATTGATATCCCAGCCGAATGCATTGCCTTCCACGCCGCCGACAAGGTGGCTTGCCTTGGTGCCGTAGTCGTAAGTACGGTTGCCCATTTCGGACAGGCGGTAGGTAGCGGCAACCGAATCGACATTCGCGTTCTGGTCGGCCGTCAGGTTAGGCGAGATGTACTTGTTGTACAGCGCCGAGCCTTTGGCGATCGAAAAGTCGGCCGGGTAGGGCGCGATGCTCGCAACGATTTTCGCTTCCGTGTAGGCCAGGTCATAGAAGCCCTGCCAGCCGGTCTTGCCCAGTTTCACGGAACCCGAGCTGAACAGCGAGTCGCGTTTCGATTCGGGATTGATTTCAATCGTCGATGGCGAATCGAAGTAGCAATTGCCGTCGCCATAGAAATCCATATTGCTGGCGGCGCATTTGCCGCCATGGGCCAAAGCGTAGGGATTGAGCTTGGCTGGCGCACCGGAGGCGTCGTAGCCGTTCTTGTAGGTCAGCGAGGCATTGGCCGGGGCCGAACGCGCGGAGCCATTGATGAACTGCAGCGCCTGGCCGGTTTTCGGATCGTTGAAATTGATGATGCCGCTGCGTGCGAAGCTGCGCTGCGATGCTTTCAGCGCTTTTTGTTCGTCATGGCTGGCCGACACAAAAATGCTGTAGCCATCGTCGTCGATATCGCCGAATCCCTTGCTGATCGAGAACGAGTTGCTGGCGCCGCCTTTTTCCTCTGGACGCGAGTACTTGGCGTTCAGTTCCAGTGGCGCTGCGCCTTTTTTCAGGATGAAGTTGATCACGCCGGCAATCGCGTCGGCGCCGTACAGGGCCGAGGCGCCGTCGGTCAGCACTTCGACGCGCTCGATGGCGGCCAGTGGAATCGAATTCAAATCGATGGTGGTGCCCGAGTTCGACGGCGCGAGGCGGCGACCGTTCAACAGCACCAGAGTGTAGGCAGCACCGATATCGTGCAGCGAGGCGGTGGTCACGCCACCGCCGCTGCCGCCGACCGAATCGGCCGCCACGGAAAAGCCTTGCATGGCCGGAATTTGCTGGATGAAATCGGTCACGGTGGTGACGCCGGATTTCTTGATGTCTTTTTGATTGAACGACTGCACTGGCAGCGATGCTTCGGAAGCGATACGCTTGATGCTCGAACCGGTCACTTCCACGCGCTGCATAGGCGCTTCTGTTGTTTCCTGCGCATGGGCGGCGTGCATGCCCAGGGCGATACCGCCGGCAAACATGAGGCGCAGGGTGCGCGACATTACATTTTCGACCATCATCTTGTTCCTTGTTTTTGTAATAAATGCGGCAATTATTTCGAGATAACTTGTTGCCGATTGATAATTAATTTGCTTTAGTTCAATTAGGCCAATGAAAATTCGGATCATTTTCAGGCTCGTCATCAAAACATTCATGTCGGAAATTGTCAAATTCATGTCGGATTTTTGGACGAAATGCAACATTTTTTTGTTTGTTTTGCATTGCTTCAGTAATAAAGTATCGTATTCCCTTGTCAGGCGAGCACAGGGGCGTAAAATAAAACGGCGCTTGGCATCGCTGCTGGCGCCGTTGTCCTGTTCAGTCTTTCTGCCTGATCGTTGCACCTCTCCCTTTAAAACGTATAACTGCCGCGCAAGTACCAGGCGCGGCCGACCGGGTCCGTATAGCGCGGGTCATAGCCTTTCTGGAACAGCGTGCCCTGGTTCGAGAATGGCGGCTCGCGGTCGAACAGGTTTTTCACGCCGGCCGTCAGCAGCCAGCCCTGGCGCGCATAGCTGCCTGACACATTGACCAGGCTGTATGACGACACATCGTGGCGATATGGTTCATCGACACTGTTCTGGTCGGTATAGGCGGACTTGAAGGCCTGCGACACGGTGGCTCCCCAGGCGCCGGAACGCCAGTTGAGGGTGGCCGTATGTTTCCAGCGAAATACCGGATTGTTGTCGGCATAGCGGCCCACGTTGTGGATGAATTCGCCGTCACGCTCGTTCTGATAGTCATATTTGTGGATCCAGGTGCCGTCGACGGCCAGGCTCACTTCGCCATACGCGCCGCGCCACAGGCGGGCGTTGACACTGATATCGACGCCATCCGTCTTGACCTTGCCCAGGTTGTCGTTCAGGTCGAGGATGGCGTTGGGCGAGCCGTCCGGGTTGCGCAGGAACAGCGCCTTGTATTTTTCATAGTTGCCGAAGATC
The DNA here is from genome assembly GCF_002250505.1 of Janthinobacterium sp. PC23-8. Lineage (GTDB taxonomy): Bacteria > Pseudomonadota > Gammaproteobacteria > Burkholderiales > Burkholderiaceae_D > Janthinobacterium. The sequence goes on along the minus strand of NZ_NJGY01000004.1, from coordinate 469,018 downwards.
GACTGCTCGGGCAAGGACGCGATCTTGTCTTTCAGCCCGATGTTCCAGTAGTCCAGCGCAACGGTGACCTCGCGCACGGGCTCAAACACGAGTCCGACAGCAAAGGTGGTGGATTTCTCCGGCTTCAGGTTGGCATTGCCGCCTTGCAGCTTGTACTGCTGCAGGTCGCAGTCGCGCAGGGGATTGGCGCCTGGCTGCGGCACGCCGCCCGGACACAGGATCGGGTCGTCATAACTGTCGTTGGTGTCGTTGCGCGACGGCGGCGCGTTTTTCTCGAACAGGGTCGGAGCGCGAAAGCCGGTGCTGGCCGAGCCGCGCAGCACCAGCTTGTCGCTGGCCTGGTAGCGCAGGCCCAGTTTGGGATTGGTGGTGCTGCCGACGTCGCTGTAATGGTCGAAGCGCGCCGCCAGCTGCACTTCCAGATTTTTTACCAAGGGCAAGTTCAATTCGCCAAACACGGCTTCGATATCGCGCTCGCCCGCTTTGGAGAGCGAACCGGACAAGCCCGAACTGCTGGCCTGGCCGGCGATCTCGCGGTTGACATTGAATTGCGCCTTTTCGCGCCGCAACTCCGCTCCCAGCGCCAGCGCCAGCGGGCCGCCGGCCAGTTGCATCAGCTCGCGGCTGGCTTTGACGTCCAGGCCGGTGGTGGTGACTTTGGCATTCTGCACTTCGCCGCGCAAGGCGGTGCTGGCCAGGTAGTCCTTGCCGGCCGCATTTTGCTCGCCAAACGGATTGAGAATACCGTTCAGCACGCCGGCGGCAAACGCGGCGTCCTGCACGTAGCCGCCCGTAAAATCCTCCGACGAGCGGCTCACCGCGCGGCTGACCGCGCCCTGGTAGTCCCAGCCAGCCAGTTCGCCTTCCAGCGCCAGCACCAGCCGGTCGGCCTTGCCGCGCGAATCGATCTGGCGCTGGCCCGCTGCCACCGGGCGCCAGTTGACGCTCAGCGGCTGGCCCGACAGCCCGGCCTGGGCCGGCACGCCGCCCGCATTGCCCGGATAATACGGACTGCTATTGGGTAATATCAAGCCGATTTGCGGCGGCGGCGCCGTGCGCGCCTTGACCTTGTTTTCGGAATGCAAATATTCAAACGTGGCCAGGTGGCCGCCGCCCAGTTTGACACTGCCCTTGCCAAACAGCGCCAGTTGCCGCTGCGCCGGCAAGTCGTCGATCTGGCGCGTGTAATCCTGGCGGCAGGTGCCGTTGGCGGCGGCGACCGACAAGGGCGGCAGGCAGCCGCTGGCCGCATACGGATTGCCGGCCAGGCCGGCGCCGCCATTGGCGGCCGCATCAAAATAATTGCCGGGAAAGGTGGTGCCGCTGGTCACCGACAGGCCGCGGCCGGCAATGATGCCGGTGCTGGAAAAGCTGCGGTCCTGCGAGGTCAATACATCCTGCTTGTGATAGTCGAGCACGCCGAACAGATTGTAGCCATCGGTATTCAACTGGCCCACGCCGCTGGACAAATTGAGGCGCTGCTCGTCGGCGCCGCGATGCTGGGGCGCAACGGCTTCGGCCGTGATATTGGTGGTGTTGACCGAGCGCTTGGTAATGAAGTTGATCACGCCGCCGATGGCGTCGGTGCCGTAGATGGCCGAGGCGCCGTCGCGCAGCACTTCGACCCGGTCGAGCGCGGCGATGGGGATGATGTTCAGGTCGACGCTGGCGCCGTCATATGGGTGGTTGGCGATGCGCCGGCCATTGAGCAGCACCAGCGTCTTGTCGCCGCCCAGGCCGCGCAGGTCGGCGCTGGCCTGGCCGCCCGTGGGCAGGCCGCTGGTATTGCCGCCAACGGCGTTGCCGCTGCCCATGCTCGACGCGTTCGACGGTATCTTGCTCAGCACTTCTTGCGCCGTGCTCAAACCCTGCCTGGCGAAATCGTCGGCCTTGAAGATCGACAGGGGCGTGGCCGTTTCCGACACCAGCCGCTTGATCGAGGAACCCGTCACTTCCACGCGTTGCATCGCCGGCGCGGCGGTGTCGTCGGCCGTTTGCGCCAGTACGGCCTGGCTGCTTGCCGCCAGCATGGCCGTGCACAGCAGTCGTAAAGAGGGCGAGGGGATGTGTTTGCATGTCATGCGACTCTCCTGGTGCGGGTTGTCGGCCGGATGGCCCAGGGAAGACTTTTAACAGCCGCGACAACAGGAGGGCTTGCGTTAACGCAATAAAAAAGGCGGTGATCGCTCACCGCCTCTGGAAGAGGCAACTACCTGCCTGGTGCTTAGTTGAAGGTGTAGCTGGCGCCCAGTTTGAAGTAGCGGCCAATGGCGCCGCTGGCGTCCATCGGGTTGTAGCTCATGCCGCCATACGTCAGCGGGTCAAGCGGCGCGATCTTGTCGGTCACGTTGTTGATCGACGCGTACAGCTGCACGTGCTTGCTGACGTTCCAGCGTGTCGACAGGTCGAGCGTGGTAAACGACGCGATCTTGCAACCGTTGGGCGCACCTGCACCGCTGGCCAGCGTTGAAGCGCAACCATTGCCGCTGAACAAGGTGTTTTTCATCTCCGAACGGTAGTTGACGACGCCACTGAGATTCCAGTTGCCGATGTCCCAGGAACCGGTCAGGTTGATCTTGTTCTTTGGCGTGCCGGCGCAGTTCGACGTGTCGCAGTTGCCATGCGTGCCGGCGTACTGGTAGCGGACCGTATCGGACTCGGCGCGCACCCACGATGCTACATGGGTCCAGGTCAGGCCGAACATGGCGCGGCCGTAGTCGCCCAGGCGCACGCGCTGCTTGAGGTCGAGGTCGACGCCCTTGATTTCCGTGAAGCTGGAATTGCGGTACGGCGCCTTGGTGATCAACAAGGTACCCGTGCCAGGCACGACGGCGCCGTTGATGGTCAGGTTGTTGTCGGCGCGAATCGCAGTCGGCAGGGCGGCTGCCTGGATGTATGGCAGCGGGTTGATCTCGTTTTCACGCTTGATCTTCCAGCCATCGAGCGACAGGCTGGTGCCGTCGAACGGATCCCAGACCAGGCCCAGGGTGTAGCCCTTCGACTGTTCCGGCTTCAGGCTCGGGTCGCCAATCTTGACGGCCGCCACGGAAGCGGAGCAGTCGGTCGATGTTGCGCCAGGCAGCGGCGTGCCATTCGGGCAGCGCACCGGATCGCGTACCGTCGAGGTGCCGGTCGATTGCGAGTCGGCATTGCTTTCTGCCGGACCGGGCGCACGGAAACCTTCCGAATAAGTGCCGCGCAAGGCGAAGGTTTTCAAAGGCGTCCATTTGGCGCCCAGTTTCGGCGTGGTCGACGAAAAACGGTCGTATTTGTCGTAACGCACGGCGCCCGACAGTTCCACCGTCTTGATCACCGGCGCCAGCACTTCCAGATACACGGCCGAGACCTTGCTGTCGCCTTTGGCGGCCACATAGTTCGAGTTGATCTGGCCCGTTTGCGTGCCGGACAGCGATGGATTGTCCAGCTTGTCGCGGCGGTGCTCGGCGCCAACCGCCAGGCCCATGGCGCCGCCTGGCAGTTGCATCAGCTCGCGCGTGGCCTTGAAGTCGATGATGTCGAGCTTGGTGGTCGAGTCCGAGGTGGCGTTGGTGACCATCGCGGCGTACAGCGAGGCGGGATTCCTGCCGGCCTGCGCACCGATGTAGTACGGGAAGTAGGGGCTCTTCGGATTGCCCAGCGCATCCTTGACGACCGCCATGTTGAGCATGTTGCTGTAGTCGAGGTGCAGCTTCGATTCCGAGTGCGTGTAGCCGGCGTCATAGTCCCAGCCGGCGGCCGTACCCTTGATGCCGAGCACGATGCGGTTGAACTCGTTGTTAGCCTGGCGCGTGCTGGCGCCGACGTCGAAGGCCTGGTAACGCACGCGTACCGGCACACCGTACGGATTTTGCGGATGGTTGGCCGCCAGCACCATGGTAGTGCCGTCACCCGAACCGTAGTTGATCACGCCGGTGGGATTGGTCGCGTTTGGCGGGAAGGCGATGGTCGGCGTGATCGACGGCGGGATCAGGGTGAAGGCGGTATCGCGTTTCGAGTAGCCCGCCTCCGCATACACCTGGGTATCGGCATTGACTTGCCAGGTGCCGCGTGTGTACAGGTTGATCGACTCGATCTTCGGCTGCATCGAACGGAACTGGTCGTGGTGCCACACACAGCCGCCTTTTGGATCCTGCGGCGAGGACGCCGACAGCGCGGCGCAGCCTGGCAACGACACGTAGTTGAGCGTATTCGGATCGCGGATCAGGCCCGTCGGCGATGCATTCGCATCGTTGGTGCCGTTGATGTAGCCGCCTGCAAACTGCGTGCCGATCGGATAGCCATAGGGGCGCAGGTCTGCCTGGCCTATCCATTTGCGGTCGGCCCGGTCGCGGTTCATCAGCATGTCCGACTTGCTGTATTCGGCATTGAAGACGAAGTTGTATTTGTCGTTTTCCAGGTCGCCCTTGCCGAAGGTCATCGACGCGCGATGTTGCTTCGCGTCGCCATCACCGGAGATGCCGGTGTCCGCTTTCAGGGCCACGCCCTGGAAATCCTTGCGCAGGATGATGTTGACCACGCCGGCGATCGCATCGGCGCCATAGGTCGACGAGGCGCCGTCTTTCAGGATCTCGATCCGTTCGACGATCTGCATCGGCACGGTGGACAGGTCGGTGAAGCTCTTCTGGCCATCATCGGCGCGCGCGAATGGCGCCATACGGCGTCCATTGAGCAGCACCAGCGTCGAGGTGGCGCCCAGGCCGCGCAGAGAAATCGCTGTCGAGCCGGCCGCAAAGCCGTTGCCGAAACCGGTAGGCAGGGAGCCGGCGCCGTCGGCAGTCAGCGTTTGCAGGTATTCGGCGACGGTGGCCTTGCCTGATTTCATCAAGTCGTCACGGCCGATGATCTGCACGGGCGAGGCGGTCTCTGCCGTCGCGCGCTTGATGCTGGAGCCGGTCACTTCGACGCGCTGGATGCTGGCGTCCTGTGCCATTGCTGGCGCCATCAGACCCAGGCTGGCCACTGCCACGCTGCCCGAGCAGATCAGGCGTACCGAGCGGGACATCACTTTTTCCATCATCATTCTTTCTCCTGAAGTGTCACTGATCGGCCGTGTACGGCCAACTTTTGCTTGTTATGAACATGACTGCTGCGTCGGCAGTCGTTGATGTTGCACGGTGTTTTTTAAAACACCGAGAGTCATCAGACCATCTGGCGAGAAACCTTGTCAACAGTGGAACAATGGTTATTCATCATGGAAACAACAGCCAAGTGTGAATATTTTTTTCGTTCATTTTTTACAATGTAATGAATGTTGCAGTGCAATGCAGGGTTTCTTTCCTTTGCCTGAAATTCTTTTTATTCTTGCATGTGCGAGTTTCTACATACATGCCATTTCGCCCGCCAGGGTTTTCATTGTTGCAGTGCGGAATATTTTTCAGGCAGTGGCGATTGCACTGGCGCATGTCGGCCCCGGCCGTGCAGCTTTTTGCCTGGCATGCGCAATATGCGTTATCGTTACGCGTTTTTCGGACAGTCAGGATGGTCAGCCAAGACGGCCGACGCAATGGCTGGTGACAAGGCACAGATCTTGCGTGGATGGACTGGTTTTGGCGGTGGACTCCTGTATCCCAGGGGAAAGTCAGTACAAGCGCACCAATACGGTGCGACAGATAATCGAGATGAAGGGTATTACATGAAGTCACCATGGATGCGGCGCCTGGCGCTGCTCGCCTGCCTGAGTTCCCTGCCACTGCTGGCCGCTGCCGACGCCCCGGCCAGCGCCAGGCCAGTCAAGACGCTGCGCTATATCCTGCCGGCCGCCGAGACGGGCTTTGATCCGGCCACCGCGCGCGACCTGTATTCGAACCACGTCACGCAAGCCGTGTTCGATACCTTGTACACCTATGATTATCTGGCGCGCCCCGTCAAGGTGGTGCCGCAAGCCGCTAGCGCCATGCCGGAAGTGTCGAGCGACGGCAAGACCTATACCATCCGCCTGAAAAAAGGCATGCTGTACACGCCCGACGCAGCCTTTGGCGGCAAGCGCCGCGAACTGACGATGGCCGATTATGTGTATTCGTGGAAGCGGCTGTTCGATCCGCGCCTGGCCTCGCCGCACAGCTGGCTGTTCGAAGGCAAGATCGTCGGCCTCGATGAGCTGGCGAAAGAGGCAGCCAGGACCAACAAGTTTGACTACAGCAAGAAAGTGGCCGGGCTGGAAGTCCTTGATCCCTATACCTTGCGTATCACGCTGACCAAGACCGACTTCAATTTCCCCATGATCCTGGCCTATGTGCCGACCGCCGCCGTGGCGCGCGAAGTGGTGGAAAAGTACGGCGACGTGAAGGGCGAGGTCGGCTCGAACCCGGTCGGCACCGGTTACTACACGCTGGGGGAGTGGACGCGCGGCAACCGCATCGTCCTCAACAAGAACCCGCAGCACCTGCCTGAAACCTGGAATTTCCTGGCCGGCGACGATCCGGACGACCAGCGCATCGTGCGCCAGATGCAGGGCAAGTCGATTCCCGCCATCGACCGCATCGAGATCACCGTCATGATCGAAGACCAGTCGCGCTGGCTGTCGTTCCAGAGCGGCGGCACCGATGTATTCTGGCTCGACGGCCCGCTGGCGCCGAAAGCGATGCTCAACGGCAAGCTGCGCCCGGAACTGGCCGAGAAGGGCGTGCAACTGTCGCGCCTGCTGGACCCGGAAATCAGCTACTACTACTGGAATATGGAAGACCCGGTCCTCGGTGGTTTCAGCAAGGAAAAAATCGCCCTGCGCCGCGCCATTGCCATGGCACACAATATCGACGAGGAAATCCGCATTATCTGGAACGGCCAGGCCAAGCGCCTCGACTATCCTATTCCGCCGGGCGTGGTCGGCTACGATCCGCACTATAAAAGCCTGCTGCAATACGATCCGGTGCTGGCCAACAAACTGCTCGACAAATTCGGCTACAAGAAGGGCGCCGACGGTTGGCGTACGTTGCCGGACGGCAAACAGCTGGTGATCCGCTATGCTTCGCGCAACGAAGCCAATGGCGTGCTGCAGGCCGAAATGTGGCGCAAGACGTATAACTCGCTGGGTATCCGCATGGAAAACGACCGCATGATCTTTTCCGACATTTTAAAGACGGAAAAGCAGTGCAAGATGCAGACGCGCACCGCGCCCTGGCTGGCCGATTATCCGGATGGCGACAACTTCATGCAGCTGTTCTACGGTCCCAACACGCACCAGAACAACAACGGCTGCTACCAGGACCCGGAATACGACAAATGGTATGCGGCCAGCCAGGCCATGCCGGCCAGCCCCGAGCGCGACGAGCTGTACCATAAAATGGCGCGCCGCCTGGAAGTCAATGCGGGCGCTTTGATCGGCTACGCGCGCTACCGCAATATGCTGGCGCAAAAAACGGTGCTGGGCTACAAGAAGCATCCGATCCTGTTCCAGGAATGGGCCTTTATGGATATCGACAGCACGGGCGCACCGGTCGCTCCTGTCGCGCCCGCCAAAAAATAAGCGCAATTTATAACAACAAGGAATCATTATGTTTGCTTATATCCTGCGCCGCCTGTGGCAGATGCTGCCGACCATGCTGGGCGTGGTGCTGCTGGTATTTATCTTGTTCAACTGGGTTGGCGGCGACCCGGCGTATATCCTCGCCGGCAAAATGTCGAGTGCCGAGAGCATCGCCAATATCCGCCGCCAGCTCGGCGTCGACCAGCCGTATTACGTACAGCTGTGGATCTTCATCAAGCAGATCGTCACGTTTGACTTCGGCCAGAGCTGGGCCACCGGCGAGACCGTTTCGCATATCATCACCTCGCGTCTTGGCCCGTCGATGATGGTGTTGATCCCGCTGACGGTGCTGGAAACGTTTTTCGGCGTGGCGCTGGCGCTGGCCATCGCCTTCGTGCGCGGCTCGCTGACGGACCGCGCCGTGATGATTGCCTGCACGGTCGGCATGTCGATTTCCATTCTGGTCTACATCATCGTGTTCCAGTACGGCTTTGCCTACAAACTGGGCCTGTTCCCGGTGCAGGGCTGGGGCGACAGCTTCTGGGAAAACCTGCTGCGCTATTCCACCTTGCCGATTCTGATCGGCCTGGCCGTGTCGATCGCGCCGACCCTGCGCCTGTTCCGCACCTTTGTGCTCGACGAAGCGAACCAGGACTATGTGCGCACGGCGCGCGCCAAGGGCCTGAAGGAAGGGCGCATCATGTGGGTCCACGTGCTGCGCAATGCCGCCATTCCCATCATTACCTACGTGATGTCCAACCTGCCGGCGTTGCTGATCGGGGCATTCCTGTTGGAACGCTTCTTCGGCATTCCCGGCATCGGACGCGAAGTGATCCTGGCGGTCGAGCGCAGCGATTTTCCGGTGATCAAGGCGATCACCGTGTATGTTGCCGCCGCCACCATGCTCTTCAATCTGCTGACCGACCTGATGTACCAGGCGGTCGATCCACGTGTCCAACTGAAGTAGGAAGTGACGATGTCGAAACCTCATACATCGCCGGGCCTGTGGGCCCTGGCGTGGCGCCGTTTGCGCGGCGACAAAATTGCAATGCTATCGCTGGCCGTGGTCGGCGCGTTTTTCCTGCTGGTGCTGGCGTCCGCCGGCGGCCTGGTGGGCGCCAACTGGGAAGATGAAGTGGCCGTCAGCTATGCGCCGCCAACCTTTGCCGGCGCCGATCCGGTCGTCGCCGGTGCGGACGGCGCGATTGCCCTCAGCGACGAGAACAATCTGCCTACGCCGGTCAATGTGCTCGACCCCCTGGCCGGCGATATCGCCGAACTGCGTGCGCAGATGGGCAACAGTGCCCCGGCCGGCGTCGAGATGTACGGTGTGGCCGATCCGCTGGCCGCCGAACTCACCGCCTTGCGCGCGGGCATGGGCAAGACCAAGAAAGTCATCGCCCACAAGGCGCAAACCCTGCCGTTCGGCGCCGACAAATGGGGCCACGATGTGCTGCAAAAAACCATCAAGGGCGGCGAGACCTCGATCGTGGTGGGCCTGGTGGCGGCCCTGCTGGCCGTGGTGCTGGGCACGATTTTTGGCGCCGTTTCCGGTTACTTTGGCGGCCTGGTCGATGATTTCTTCAACTGGTTCTACAGCATCTTTACCTCGATCCCCTCGATTCTGATGATCCTCACGGTGGCGGCCGTGTTGCAGCAGAAGGGCGTGCTGACCATCGTGCTGATCCTGGGGCTGACCGGCTGGACCGGGCCGTACCGTCTGATCCGCGCCGAATACATCAAGCACAAGGCACGCGAATACGTGATGGCGGCCGACGCCATCGGCGCCTCGCACTGGCGCAAGATGTTTTCGCATATCTTCCCCAACGTCAGCCACGTGGCGCTGGTGCAGATGTCGATCCTGGTGGTGGGCTTTATCAAGGCCGAAGTGATTCTGAGTTTCCTTGGCTTTGGCGTGCCGGTCGGCACCGTCTCGTGGGGCAGCATGCTCAATGAGGCACAAAATGAACTGATCCTGGGCAAATGGTGGCAGCTGACAGCCGCCGCCACGGCGATGGCCGTGCTGGTGACGGCGTTCTCGCTGTTTACCGATGCCTTGCGCGACGCGCTCGACCCCAAAGTGAAATAGGAGTGCCCATGGACCAGAATAATCTGCTGGAAGTACGCGACCTGCGCGTCACCTTCCGCCTCGACAAGAAGACCACGTTTGAAGCCGTCAAGGGCATCTCGTTTAACGTGCCGCGCAACAGCACGGTGGCGCTGGTGGGCGAATCGGGCAGCGGCAAGTCCGTCAGTTCGCTGGCCGTGATGGGCCTGCTGCCGCCGGACAACACCATCATCGCCCCGCAATCGAGCATTTTCTTTGGCGGGCGCGACCTGCTCAAGCTGTCGATCGGCGAGCGGCGCAAGATGTGCGGCAAGGATATCTCGATGATCTTCCAGGAGCCGATGTCCTCCTTGAACCCGGTGTTTACGGTCGGTTTCCAGATCGCCGAAGTGCTGCGCCAGCACATGGGCATGAACCGCAAGCAGGCGCGGGCGCGCACTTTGGCGCTGCTCGATGAAGTCGGCATTCCCGACCCCGCCAACAAGATCGACGCCTATCCGAGCCAGATGTCGGGCGGCCAGCAGCAGCGCGTGATGATCGCCATGGCGATCGCCTGCGAGCCGAAACTGCTGATCGCCGACGAGCCGACCACGGCGCTCGACGTGACGATCCAGAAACAGATCATGGACCTGATCGCCGCGCTGCAAAAGAAACACCAGATGTCGGTGCTGTTCATTACCCACGACCTGGGCCTGGTGGGCGAGATCGCCGACCAGGTGATCGTCATGCGCCACGGCGAAGTGCGCGAAACCGGCGAAGTGCGCCAGGTATTCGAGGCGCCAAACGATGCGTACACCAAAGCGCTGCTGCATTGCCGCCCGTCGCTGGACCAGCGGCCCTGGCGTTTGCCGGTGATTGCGGACTATATGGAAGGCAAGGCCGGCCCCGGTGTGGAAATCAAACAACGCTCGCGCGGCTATACGCCGGGCGACGAACCGGTGCTGGTGGTGAAGAACCTGAGCAAGAGCTTTTACATGCGCGAGGGCCTGTTCGGCAAGCGCGAGTTCCAGGCCGTCAAGGATGTGTCGTTTACCCTGCCGCGTGGCAAGACCCTGGGCGTGGTGGGCGAGTCCGGTTCCGGCAAGACCACCGTGGGCCTGACGCTATTGCGACTGCACCAGGCCACCGGCGGCACCGCCATGTTCCACGGCAAGGATCTGATCGCCATGCCGAACCGCGAGTATCTGCCCTATAAACGCCGCATCCAGATCATTTTCCAGAACCCGTATGCGTCGCTCAACCCGCGCTTTACGGTGGGGCAGATTTTGCTTGAGCCGATGCGCATCCACAAGATCGGCGCCAATGACCAGGAGCGCATCGCCAAGGCCTACTGGCTGCTCGATAAGGTCGGCTTGCCGGAGCAGGCGTTTCACCGCTATCCGCACGAGTTCTCGGGTGGCCAGCGCCAGCGCATCGCGATTGCCCGTTGCCTGACGATGCAGCCGGAAATCCTCGTGTGCGACGAGTCCGTCTCGGCGCTCGACGTATCGGTGCAGGCGCAGGTGCTCAATCTGCTGCAGGACTTGCAGGACGAATTCGGCCTGTCCTACATCTTCATCTCGCACGATTTGTCGGTGGTGAAATATATCGCCGACCAGGTGATGGTGATGCATCAGGGCAAAGTGGTGGAACTGGCCGATTCGGACGAGTTGTACCGCAATCCGGTGCATCCGTACACACGGACCTTGCTCAGCGCCATACCGAGAGGCGTGCAAATCTGAGCGAGCTTTTGCGGTAAGATAGCGTCCATGCCCAACCTTATCTTCCTGCTCGAACATTACGGCATCCTGATCGTCTTCGGGATCGTGCTGGTGGAGCAGCTCGGCCTGCCGATTCCCGCCTTTCCCATCCTGGTAGTGGCGGGTGCCTTGTCGGTCGATGGCGACATGAATGGCGCGCTGGTGCTGGCTGCCGGCCTGGCGGCGTGTTTGATCAGCGACCTGACCTGGTTCAGGGCGGGGCGCCATTTCGGCAAGCGCATCTTGCGCCTGCTGTGCCGCATTTCGCTGTCGCCCGACTATTGCGTCAGCCAGACGGAAGACAAATTCAAGCGCTGGGGCCCGAAGGCGCTGATCGTCTCCAAGTTCGTGCCTGGTTTTAATACGATTGCCGCGCCGATGTCGGGCGCCATGGGTACGCCCGCGTCGCGTTTCTTCCTGTATGCCGGTCTCGGCGGTTTGCTGTGGTGCGGCACCGGCATCCTGATCGGCGTGATCTTTCACGCCAGCGTGGAAAAAGTGCTGGACCTGCTCAGCACCATGGGCAGCACGGCCTTGCTGGTGCTGGCGACCTTGCTGGGTCTGTTCCTGCTGTATAAGTACCTGGAGCGCCGCCGTTTCCGCCAGGCCTTGCAGATCGAACGCATCAGCATCAGCGAGTTGCTGGACCTGATCGAGCAGGGCCATGAGCCGCTGATGGTCGACGCGCGCAGCGTCACGGCGCAAGCTTTGGCCCCTGCCGTGCCGGGCGCCCTGTTTTTCAATGGCAAGGAGCCGGTGCCGGCCCTGATCGGCCTCGACAAGGACCGCCATATCATCGTCTATTGCAGCTGCCCCAACGACGTGACGGCTGCGCAGGTGGCCAAGCTGCTCAACGAACATGGTTTTCACCGCGCCAAGCCGCTCCATGGCGGCCTCGACGCCTGGAACGCCGTCTACCGTTCCGATGAGCCGGCCAGTGCCGGCCTGCTCAAGGAAGGCATGGCCTCCTGATTTCGTTGTCGGAATTTGGTAGTAATCCTACGAAAATACGAACAAACCGTCATGCATCACGGCGCCACGCGGGGCAGTGGGCAGCGGTGTTGTGGTGCCTGGTTTCTGCTGCTATGCAGCATGATTTGATGGCTGTTCTGAGTGTGAGCACTTGCGTCGACTTGGTGCTGCCAGCTGGCTTGTCGTATTTGGAGTGGAACTACCGATAAATGCGGCTTTTGATGTACTTAAACTACAAACTTTACTTGCCTCGAAGCTCATTCATCCTTTAAGCTGGGCGTCCCATGCGTCCCACTTACACTTAAAATCATGAGCGCTCCGTCTACTCCCGCATTGCCCACTTCCGCCTACGCCGATGGTCCGCGCCTGCTGGCCGATGTAGGCGGCACGAATGCCCGTTTTGCCCTGGAAGTGGCTGCCGGCCAGATCGGCCAGGTGGAAGTGCTGCCGTGCGCCGACTACCCGAGCCTGGCCGCCGCCCTGCAAGCCTATCTGGCCTTGCCGCAAGTGGCCGCCGCCGGTGGCCAGGCCGTGCGCCATGCCGTCATTGCGATTGCCAACCCGGTCGCCGGCGATTTCCTCAGCATGACCAACCATCACTGGTCGTTCTCGATCCGCGCCATGCGCGAAGAGTGCGGTTTTGTCACGCTCGAGGTGGTCAACGATTTCACCGCGCTGGCGCGCGCCGTGCCGATGCTGTCCGACCATGAAAAGCGCCAGGTCGGCGCCGGCACCGCGCGCCCGAATACGGCCATCGGCCTGATCGGCGCCGGCACGGGCCTCGGTGTGTCGGGCCTGATTCCGTCGCACGGCGGCTGGATCGCGCTGCAAAGCGAAGGCGGCCATGTCAACTTTGCCCCCTTCAATGAACTCGAAGTGTCGATTCTGCAGTTTGCCTGGCGCGAATTCGAGCACGTCTCGGCCGAACGCCTGATTTCCGGCGATGGCCTGGAGCTGATCTACCGCGCATTGGCCGACCGCGCTGGCGTAGCCGACGAGCAACTGCCGGCCGCCGAAATCACGCGCCGCGCGCTGGCCGGCGAATCGACGCTGTGCGACGAGGTCATCGAAACCTTCTGCTGCATGCTCGGCACCGTGGCCGCCAACGTGGCCGTGACCCTGGGCGCGCTGGGCGGCATCTATATCGGCGGCGGCATCGTGCCACGGCTCGGCGCGCGCTTCGACCGTTCGGGCTTCCGCGCCCGTTTCGAACGCAAGGGCCGCTTTGCCAATTACGTGTCGCAGGTGCCCACTTTCGTCATTACCGCGCAATACCCGGCTTTTCTCGGCACCTCGGCCATCCTGGCCGAAAAACTGTCCGCACAATAAGGTGAACTGATCTGTAGCGTTTACGCCGGGCAAATGGCTGTTTTGCCCGGTTTTGCGCTTTTCCGCTTTTTATCAGGTACAATTGGCATCGTTGGATGAAACGACGACTGTCTCACCCGCCCGGCGCCCGGCGCCGGCACAGATGAAGCAGCTGCTCCGGAAAATCGTTTCATTGCTGGTTATTTAAGGCCAGCGCCATGGATCGCAGGATATTCATCGCATCCGCAAGACTCCCGCTTTGCGCGCTTAGGCCAAGGCGTCGGAAAAACAGCCTCAACTTGTAACCCAGCATGACATCGTCAGTGATGCCTGCCATCTGTTACGTTGAAATGAACGTTTTGATTTCTTTCTCTGCACACGAATTGCAACACATATCCGCACAGAATTGCTATGAACACCATTGAGGCCAAAAGAGTCCTCGAAACAGCGCTGCTGTGCGCGCGTGAATCGCTGACGATCCACAGCCTGAAAAAGCTGTTCGTCGATGCCGACGACAATGGCCGCGTACGCGGCGCCGGCGTCGGCGCCGATACGATCAAGCAGTTGCTCGAGGAGTTGCGGCAGGAATGGGAAGGGCGCGGCATCGAAGTGGTCAGCCTGGCGTCGGGCTGGCGCTTCCAGAGCCGTCCTGAAATGAAGATCTACCTCGACCGGCTGACCCCGGAGCGCCCGCCGAAGTATTCGCGGGCGACCCTGGAAACGCTGGCCATTATCGCCTACCGCCAGCCCGTCACGCGCGGCGATATCGAAGAAATTCGCGGCGTGGCCGTCAACTCGCAGACGATCAAGATGCTGGAAGACCGCGGCTGGGTCGATGCGGTCGGCTACCGCGACGTGGTGGGGCGGCCGGCCTTGCTGGCCACCACCAGACAGTTTTTGGATGACCTGGGTTTGAGTTCGCTGTCCCAGCTGCCGCCGTTGCAGCAAATCAGCGACATGCAGGGCAACGGGCTCGAAGCCCTGGAAGCGGCCCTGCAGGAAAATTTTGACAAAGCAACCAATAACGTTGCAGTACCGCTTGGTGCGGGTAGCAGTACGGCTGTGACAATAGTGACAGCAAGCCCTGATGCCGGCCCCGATGCTTCGCCCGCGAGCGAAGCCTATACTCACGACCCTGCGCCAGAACTAACGGCTGACGCTGCGCCAGGTCAGCACAGCCAAGAAACGAACAATGAATAATCCGAACACACCCGAGACAGTACCCGCCAGCGACGACGTCATCGTTGCCAAGCCCAAGCGCCGCACCAAGGCTCAGATCGAAGCGGACGCCGCTGCCGGCAGCATCGCCGCCGCGCCCATAGCCGATGCCGTGCCGGCCGCCAAGCCGAAGCGCCGCACCAAGGCCGAGATCGCCGCCGCCGCTGCTATCGTCGCGCCCGCCGCCGAGGTGGTCGAGGCCGCGCCAGTCGTCAAGAAAGCCCGCGCCAAGGCCGCGCCGAAAGCGCCGCCTGACGCTGCCGCCGCCGACGCGCCTGCCGACGTTGCCGTGCCGGCGCCGCGCCCACCGCGCGCGCGCGCCGCCGCCAAGGCCGCTGCGGTTGAGGCCGAAACCGCGCCGCAAGCAGTCGTGGAAAAAACCGAGGAAACCCGCGCCACGCGTGGGCCGCGCCAGATGCGCGGCGTGCAAGCCGAACGGCAAGCCGAACGCGCGTTGCGCCAGCCGCCGCGCCAGAAGGCCGGGAAGGCGGAACAAGCTGACGCCGCACCGCAGGAAGCTGCAGCCGAACCCGCCGCGCCGGTCGCCGATGTGTTCGACGCCGAAGGCAACCTCGTTTCCGCAGCGCGCCAGCCGCGCCAGCCGCGCAACGATCTGCCGGGCACCGGCAAGAACGCCGGCAAGAGCCGTAAAAAGGGCAAGGGCCGCCAGGCTGCGCCAGGCAAACTGAACGAAGCCGATGCGATCTTCTCGTTCGTCACCTCCGACGCGTTCGACAGCGAAGAGGGCGGCACCGGCCGCGTGCAGAAAACCGCCGTGCGCCGCGACCTGACCTCCGACGACGACGCACCCAAGCTGCACAAGGTGCTGGCCGAAGCCGGTCTCGGTTCGCGCCGCGACATGGAAGACCTGATCATTTCGGGCCGCGTGTCCGTCAATGGCGAGCCGGCCCATATCGGCCAGCGCATCTTGCCGTCGGACCATGTCCGCATCAATGGCAAACTGATCCAGCGCCGCGTCAGCAAAAAGCCGCCGCGCGTGCTCGTGTATCACAAGCCGGCCGGCGAAATCGTCAGCCACAACGACCCGGACGGCCGTCCTTCCGTGTTCGACCGCCTGCCGACCATGAAGGCCGGCAAATGGCTGGCCGTCGGCCGCCTCGATTTCAATACCGAAGGCTTGCTGCTGTTTACCACCTCCGGTGACCTGGCCAACCGCCTGATGCACCCGCGCTACGGCATCGACCGCGAGTACGCCGTGCGTACCCTGGGCGAACTGGAAGAAGGCATGCGCCAGAAACTGCTGGCCGGCGTCGAACTTGAAGACGGCCTGGCGCAGTTTTCGAAGATCGCCGATGGTGGCGGCGAAGGCATCAACAAGTGGTACCGCGTGGTGATCGGCGAAGGCCGTAACCGCGAAGTGCGCCGCATGTTCGAAGCGATCGGCCTGACCGTCTCGCGCCTGATCCGTACCCGCTACGGCGCGATGACCTTGCCAAGTGGCCTGAAACGCGGCCGCTGGGAAGAGATGGAAGAAAATACCGTACGCGACCTGCTGGCCGCCTACGGCATCGAAAAGAAAATGCCGGCTTCCGGTGATCCACGCGCCGCTGGCGCCGCGAAAGGGCGCGACGCGCGCAAGGTCGACCGCAAGGAGCGCGATGACGAGCCGAACGGCAACCGCATCGATGTCAGCAACCGCAACGCCGATCCGTTCCCGGTCGCGCCGCGCCGTGGCCAGCCAGGCGGCGGTCAGTTTGCCCGCCCACAAGGCCAGGGCCAGGGCCGCCCGGGCGGCATGGGCCGTCCCGGCGAAGCGCGCGGTCCTGGCCGTGGCCAGCCGCAAGGCCCGTTCCAGGGCGGTCAGCCGCGTTCGGCCGCTGCCTTCGACGGTGCGCCGCAGGGACGCGCTCCGCGTGTGGCCGGCCAGGGTGGCCAGGGCCGTCCCGGTGGCGCTGACCGCGCACCGCAGCGCGGCCCACGCCAGCCCGATCCGTTGCAAACCACGTTCGGCTTTGCCAATACCGGCCCGCGCCGTACTGGTGGTGGTGGTGGTGCCGGCCAGGTGCGATCCGGTGGCCAGCCGCGCGGTGGCATGGATGGCATGCCGCGCCGCCGCACCAAAGGTTAATTAATACTTGTAGCGCACCCGCTTTTCTGCGTGGGTGCGCGCTCTTGTAACTGTTGTAAGTCGGCCATGGTCGCATGTGCGGCATTGCAGCGAAGTTAATAAGAGGTTATAATCTGCAGCCTAATAAAAGTTCTCCGCAGGGTTGTTCGGTAGAGAGTGCTTTCATCTGGTTGGGGAAATACAAGAAGATGGGCAGATGCCCATTTTTTTTTTGTTGAACCGTTTGTCATGGCTCCGCGAGGGGCCATATATGATTGAATGCGTGTTTTTGCCCAGTGTCTGGCGCTGCCAGGCGCGATATCGGGCGAAAACGGGCCTTATTTCTGGAGAATTTCTTGCAGCAGTTGGGATTAATTGAAAAGACAGTCACAGGTCTGGGCTATGAGCTCGTTGATGTCGAACGTGCCGAGCGCGGAATGCTGCGCGTCTTTATTGATTTCAGCGCCGCCGATGCCGCTGAAAAAGGTCCGATCACGGTCGAAGACTGTGCCACGGTGAGTCACCAGTTATCGCATGTGTTGACGGTAGAGAACGTTCCTTACGAGCGTCTCGAGATTTCTTCCCCGGGCCTGGACCGGCCGGTGCGCAAGCTGGAAGACTTCGTCCGTTTCGCAGGCCAGGAAATCATCGTCAAGCTGCGCGTGGCGATGCCGGGTACGAACAACCGGAAATCGTTCCAGGGGATCTTGCAAGAACCCGTGGGCGAGAATTTGTCGTTGGAATTCGAAGGTAAGGATGGTCCGGCGATGTTGGAGTTTACGCTCGCCGATGTGGATAAGGCACGCTTGGTGCCGCAGGTGGTTTTTAAGGGACGCAAAGCATGAGTCGCGAAGTTTTATTATTGGTAGACGCGCTGGCGCGCGAAAAAAACGTCGATAAAGATGTCGTCTTCGGCGCCCTCGAATTCGCGTTGGCGCAAGCCACGAAGAAACGATATGAGGGTGAAGTGGACATCCGCGTTTCGATCGACCGCGATTCGGGCGAATTTGAATCGTTCCGCCGCTGGCACGTCGTGCCTGACGAAGCCGGCCTGCAACTGCCGGATCAGGAAATCCTGCACTTCGAAGCGAAAGAACAGATCGCCGACATCGAAGTCGATGACCATATCGAAGAGCCGATCGAGTCCGTCGAATTCGGCCGCCGCTTTGCGCAAGACACCAAGCAGGTCGTTTTGCAGCGCGTGCGTGACGCCGAGCGCGAACAGATCCTGGTTGACTTCCTGGAACGCGGCGACTCGCTCGTCACCGGCACCATCAAGCGCATGGAACGCGGCGATGCAATCGTCGAGTCCGGCAAGATCGAAGCGCGCCTGCCGCGCGACCAGATGATCCCGAAAGAGAATCTGCGCATCGGCGACCGCGTGCGTGCTTTCATCCTGCGCATCGACCGCAACATGCGCGGCCCGCAGGTGATCCTGTCGCGCACCGCGCCGGAATTCATCATGAAGCTGTTCGAACTGGAAGTGCCGGAAATCGAACAAGGCATGCTGGAAATTAAATCGGCCGCCCGCGATGCCGGCGTGCGCGCCAAAATCGCCGTCTACACGGCCGACAAGCGCATCGACCCGATCGGCACCTGCGTCGGCATGCGCGGTTCGCGCGTGCAGGCTGTCACCGGTGAGTTGGGTGGCGAGCGCGTCGACATCGTGTTGTGGTCGGAAGATCCGGCGCAGTTCGTCATCGGCGCGCTGGCGCCGGCGAACGTGTCGTCGATCATGGTCGACGAAGAAAAGCACGCGATGGACGTGGTGGTCGACGAAGAGAACCTGGCCATCGCGATCGGCCGTTCCGGCCAGAACGTGCGCCTGGCCGCCGACCTGACCGGTTGGAAGATCAACATCATGACGGCCGAAGAATCGGCCGACAAAGCTGCCCAGGAAACGGCTGCCGTGCGCATCCTGTTCATGGAAAAGCTCGATGTGGACCAAGAAGTTGCAGACATTCTGGTGGAAGAGGGTTTCGCCAGTCTGGAAGAAATCGCCTACGTGCCAATTTCCGAGATGCTGGAAATCGAATCGTTTGACGAAGATACCGTCAATGAACTCCGTACCCGTGCGCGTGATGCGCTCGTTACCGAAGCGATCGCTTCGGAAGAGGGACTGGAAGGCATGGACGAGGCGTTGGTGGGTCTGGAAGGCATGGACCGCGTCACCGCTGGCAAGCTGGGTCTGGCTGGTATCAAGACCGTTGAAGCATTTGCAGCACTGGCATATGACGAAGTTGGCGCAATCCTGGCCTTGTCTGCGGACCGTGCGCGTGAACTGATTACAAGTGAATTTAAAGATGTGACCGACGATGAGATGAAGTTGGTTGACTCGAAATATGACGATCGTGCCAAGGCGCTGCAAGCCAAGGCATGGAGTCTGGCTGAATCCGCAAAGGCTTAATTTGAGTATCTTTATCATCTCCGCGACACATAGAAAAGAGGACTGAATGGCGAGTAACAACGTAGCCCAATTTGCCACCGAACTGAAGATGCCTGCAGATTTGCTGCTGACGCAGCTGCGTTCTGCCGGCGTCGAGAAAAGTTCGACGTCAGATCCATTGTCGAAAGATGATAAGGACAAGCTTTTGGATCATCTGCGCCGCACCCATGGCGCAGCGGCTGACACAGAAAAGAAGAAAATCACCGTGACCCGCAAGGAAACGACTGAGATCAAGCAAGCCGATGCAACCGGCAAATCGCGCACCATCCAGGTGGAAGTGCGCAAGAAACGCACCTTCGTCCAGCGTGACGAAGCGGCGCCTGCCGCCACGCCTGAACCGGTTGCGCCTGCCGCACCGGTGATCGATCCCGCCGAAGTGGCGCGTCGTGAAGAAGAAGTTCGCAAGCAAGCTGAACTGATCGCACGCCAGGAAGCCGATCTGCGTGAGAAACAGGAACGTCTGGCCAAGCTCGACGCGGAAAAAGAAGCCCAGGCGAAAGCCACGCAACAGGCTGAACTGTCCGCCAAGAAAGAAGCCGACGCCGAAGCGAAGAAAGCTGCCGCCAAGGCTGCCGCCGCGCCTGCTGCCAGCGCTGCCGCGCCAGTGGCTGACGACGCCGCCGCCGAAGCGAAAAAAGCCGCCGCCGCCGAAGAAGCGAAGAAAAAAGCTGCCGCTGCCGCAGTCGCCGCCAAGGAAGCCGCTGAAAAAGCCGAAGCCACCGATCGTGCCCGCAAGGCCGTGGCGGACGAGGTCGCCCAGATCAAGGCCATGATGAACGCGCCACGCCGCGCCATCAAGGCCCCTGAACCAGTGCCTGTCCCGGTCAAGCCGAAGGCGCCCGAAGGCACGCTGCACAAGCCGGCCGACAAGAAGCCTGGCGACAAGCCAGCCGACAAGAAGCCTGCCGTGGCAGACAAGAAATCGATCAAGTCGGCCAATGTATCGTCCACCTGGTCCGATGACGCGAAAAAACGCGGCACCACCGGCGGTCCCAAGCCACGCGGCAATAGCGGCCCTGCCGGCCGTGACAGCTGGCGTGGTGGCGCCAAGGGCCGTCGCCCGACGCACCATGACGACCGCGAAACGAATTTCCAGGCGCCAACTGAAGCCGTCATCAAGGATGTGCACGTGCCGGAAACCATTACGGTTGCCGAACTGGCGCACAAGATGTCGGTCAAGGCTTCCGAAGTCATCAAGCATTTGATGAAACTGGGCCAGATGTGCACCATCAACCAGGTGCTGGACCAGGAAACGGCCATGATACTGGTCGAGGAAATGGGCCACAAGGCGTTTGCCGCCGAACTGGACGATCCGGAAGCCCTGCTGGCCGATGTGGGCGAACACGCGCACTTCGAAACCAAGCCGCGCGCACCGGTGGTCACCGTCATGGGTCACGTCGACCATGGTAAAACTTCCTTGCTCGATTACATCCGCCGCGCCAAAGTGGCGTCGGGCGAAGCCGGTGGCATTACGCAGCATATCGGCGCTTACCACGTCGACACGCCACGCGGCATGATCACCTTCCTCGACACCCCGGGTCACGAAGCGTTTACCGCCATGCGTGCCCGTGGCGCCAAGGCAACCGACATCGTGATTCTGGTGGTTGCCGCCGACGATGGCGTGATGCCGCAAACGAAAGAAGCGATTGCCCACGCGAAAGCTGCCGGCGTACCGCTGGTGGTGGCGATCAACAAGGTCGACAAACCGGGTGGCAACGTTGACCGTGTGACGCAGGAACTGGTTGCCGAACAGGTCGTGCCGGAAGAGTACGGTGGCGAATCGCCATTCGTGCCGGTGTCGGCCAAAACCGGCCAGGGTATCGACGAGCTGCTCGAGCAAGTGCTGCTGCAGGCCGAGGTGCTGGAACTGACAGCGCCCGTCGATGCGCCGGCCCGTGGCCTGGTGGTTGAAGCCCGTCTGGACAAGGGCCGTGGCCCGGTCGCAACGATCCTGGTGCAATCGGGTACCTTGCGCCGTGGCGACGTGATCCTGGCCGGTTCTTCGTATGGCCGCGTGCGCGCCATGCTGGACGAAAACGGCAAGTCGATTGCCGAAGCCGGTCCATCGATCCCGGTCGAGATCCAGGGTCTGACCGAAGTGCCGGTCGCCGGTGAAGAAGTGGTCGTGATGGCCGACGAGCGCAAGGCGCGTGAAATTGGTCTGTTCCGTCAAGGTAAGTTCCGCGACGTGAAACTGGCCAAGCAGCAAGCCGCGAAACTGGAAAACATGTTCGACCAGATGGCCGAAGGCGAAGTGAAAAACTTGCCGTTGATCATCAAGACCGACGTGCAGGGTTCGCAAGAAGCACTGGTGGGCTCGTTGCAGAAACTGTCGACCTCGGAAGTGCGCGTGCAGGTTGTACACGCAGCCGTTGGCGGCATCACGGAATCGGACGTCAACCTGGCGGTCGCCTCGAAAGCGGTCATCATCGGCTTTAACGCCCGTGCTGACGCCCAGGCGCGCAAGCTGGCCGAGTCGAACGGCGTGGACATTCGCTACTACAACATCATCTACGATGCGATCGACGAGATCCGTTCGGCGCTGTCGGGCATGTTGGCGCCAGAGAAACGCGAAACGGTCATCGGCCAGGTCGAGATCCGCCAGGTTATCCTGGTCTCGAAAGTCGGCGCGATTGCCGGTTGCCTGGTCACCGATGGCGTCGTCAAGCGTGCTTCGTCGGTGCGCCTGTTGCGCAACAACATCGTGGTCTGGAGTGGCGAGATCGAGTCCCTGAAACGCTTCAAGGACGACGCCAAAGAAGTCCGCGCCGGCCTCGAGTGCGGCCTGTCGCTGAAGAACTACAACGACATCCAGGTTGGCGACACCCTGGAAGTGTTCGAAGTGCAGGAAATCGCTCGTACCTTGTAATTACGGAAGAACAGCGCGGACAGTGATCTGTCCGCGCACAACACGCGGGGCGCATGGGGCTACGGGCAACCGTTTGATCCATGCGCCCTGCGGCACTCAGGACAGCATAATCATGGCCAAACATAGCAAAACCATGCCGGCGCGCGGCTTGCGCGTGGCAGACCAGATCCAGCGCGATCTGGCCGAAATCGTCGCCTACGAACTGAAAGACCCGCGCGTGGGCACGATGATCACCATCACCGAAGTGCAGATCACGCCCGACTACGCGCACGCCAAGGTGTTTTTCACGATGTTGAAAGACAGCAAGGAAGCCATCAAGAACACCACCGAAGGCCTGATGGCTGCGGCCGGTTTTATCCGTGGCCTGCTGGGCAAGCGCCTGCATATCCACACCCTGCCGATGCTGCATTTCGTGCACGACAGCTCGACCTCGCGCGGCATGGAAATGTCCTTGTTGATCGACAAGGCCAACGCCACCCGTGCGGCGGACGCCGAGCCGGACGAGAAGGTGGAAACCAAGCCGGAAGCTGATAAAGCGGACGAGCAATAAACGTGGCGGGACCGAAACGACCACCAGGCCTCAAGCGCGTACGCGACCTGGTCGACGGCGTGCTGCTGATGGACAAGCCTGTCGGCTGGTCCAGCAACGATGCGCTGATCAAGTCCAAGCGCGTGTTGAACGCGAAGAAGGCGGGCCATACCGGCACGCTCGATCCGTTCGCCACCGGTTTGCTGCCGCTGTGCTTTGGCGAGGCCACCAAGTTTTCCCAGGATCTGCTCGAAGCCGACAAGACCTATGAAACCCTGGTGCACCTGGGCGTGGCGACCGATACGGGCGACACCGAAGGCGCCGTCATCGCCACGCGCGACGTCGACGTGACGGTCGAACAGATCGAAGCTGTGCTGGCGCAGTTCCGTGGACCGATTTTGCAAACGCCGCCGATGTATTCGGCCTTGAAGCGCGACGGCAAGCCGCTGTACGAATATGCGCGCGCCGGCATCACCCTGGAGCGCGAAGCGCGCCCGGTGACCATCCACCAGCTGGAGTTTTTGAGCTACGAAGCGCCGTTCCTGAAACTGTCGGTGATGTGCAGCAAGGGCACGTATATCCGCGTGCTGGGCGAAGACATCGGCAACGCCCTCGGTTGCGGCGCGCACCTGAACGCCTTGCGCCGCACCCGGGTCGGCGAGTTGACGCTGGACGGCGTGATCACGCTCGACGAACTGACGGCGCATGCCGAACCGTTGAGCCTGCTTGCCCCCGTGGACGCCTTGCTGTCGAGTTTTCCGGCGGTGCGCTTGAGCGAAGAATTGGCCAGGCGCTTCCTGCATGGCCAGCGCATTGCGCTGGGCAAGGAAGAGGTCGTCGTGCCAGCCGGGCCGGGCAGGGTGCGCGTGTATCACGACGCCAGACTGCTGGGCACCGGCCAGTTGCAGGAGTACAGCATCCTGGCGCCGGAGCGCCTGATCGCTACCGCCCACCAATAATTATCTGTGTTGCATTTTAACCCATCCACTCCTGCAGCCTGGAACCGCCAGCAATTTTAAATGGCGCCGTAACGCAACATGCTATACTACGCGGTTCCAGTTTCAGCCACTACCGAAACGCACCGTACACCCCGTACGCACCCTGCAGTTTTTCAGCAAATATAACGACCATGTCTACTACAAAACGCGCAATTCGTAACATCGCCATTATCGCCCACGTTGACCACGGCAAAACCACGCTGGTGGATCAGCTGCTGCGCCAGTCCGGTACCTTCCGTGAAAACCAAGCGGTCGACACCCGAGTCATGGACTCGAACGACCTGGAAAAGGAGCGCGGCATTACGATTTTGTCGAAGAACTGCGCCGTTGAGTACGAAGGCACCCACATCAATATCGTCGACACCCCGGGCCACGCCGACTTCGGCGGCGAAGTGGAACGTGTGCTGTCGATGGTCGATTCGGTCTTGCTGCTGATCGATGCCCAGGAAGGCCCGATGCCGCAAACCCGTTTCGTCACCCGCAAGGCGCTGGCACTGGGTCTGAAGCCTATCGTCATCGTCAACAAGATCGACCGTCCAGGCGCGCGCCCGGACTGGGCCATCAACCAGACGTTCGAACTGTTCGACAAACTCGGCGCGACCGACGAACAACTGGACTTCCCGATCATTTACGCTTCGGGCCTGAACGGCTACGCCGGCCTGACCGAAGATATCCGCAGCGGCGACATGAAGCCGATGTTCGACGCCATCCTGGAACACGTGCCAGTACGTGACGACAATCCGGAAGGCCCGCTGCAGATGCAGATCACCTCGCTCGACTACTCGTCCTACGTCGGCAAGATCGGCATTGGCCGCGTCAACCGCGGTACCGTCAAGGTCGGCCAGGACGTGCTGGTCATCAATGGCCCAGGCGCGACGCCAGTCAAAGGCCGCATCAACCAGGTGCTGAACTTCAAGGGCCTGGAGCGCGTGCTGGTCGACGAAGCCGTTGCCGGCGACATCTGCCTGATCAACGGTATCGACGAAATCGGTATCGGTTCGACCCTGTGCGCGCCGGATACCCCGGAACCGCTGCCGATGCTGACCGTCGATGAGCCGACCCTGACCATGAACTTCATGGTCAACAATTCGCCACTGGCTGGCCGCGAAGGCAAGTTCGTTACCAGCCGTCAGCTGCGCGACCGTCTGGACCGCGAACTGAAAGCCAACGTTGCCCTGCGCGTTACACCAACCGACGACGACACGATCTTTGAAGTGTCGGGCCGCGGCGAATTGCACCTGACGATTCTGATCGAAAACATGCGCCGCGAAGGCTTCGAGCTGGCCGTATCGCGTCCACGCGTGGTCTTCAAAATGGTCGATGGCGTGCGCCACGAGCCGTTTGAAAACCTGTCGGTCGACGTGGAAGAAGCCAACCAGGGCGGCGTCATGGAAGAACTGGGCCGTCGTCGCGGCGACCTGCAAAACATGGAATCGGATGGCAAGGGCCGCGTGCGTCTCGAGTATCTGATCCCGGCGCGTGGCCTGATCGGCTTCCAGGGCGAATTCATGACCCTGACCCGCGGCACCGGCCTGATGAGCCACGTGTTCCATGAATACGCACCGGTCGACAACACCCGTGGCGAAATGGCTGGCCGTCGCAACGGCGTGCTGATCTCGCAAGACGACGGCGCCGCCGTTGCATACGCGATCTGGAAACTGCAGGACCGCGGCCGCATGTTCGTGTCGCACAATGACCCGGTCTACGAAGGCATGGTCATCGGCATCCACTCGCGCGACAACGACCTGGTCGTCAACCCGATCAAGGGCAAGCAGCTGACCAACGTGCGTTCGTCGGGTACCGACGAAGCGGTGCGCCTGGTACCACCGATCCAGATGTCGCTGGAATACGCGGTCGAATTCATCGAGGACGACGAACTGGTCGAAATCACGCCTAAATCGATCCGCCTGCGCAAGCGCTTCCTGAAAGAGCACGAGCGTAAAAAAGCGTCGCGTGACGCGTAATATGTAGTGCAAGCATGGCCTCTCGGCCATGCTGCTTCCAGCCCGCTACGCAGCTTCACTTTTACCGGTGATGCGCGCAGCGGGTTTGTCATTTGCAGCCCCTGTTTTCATACACACCATGACTTCCTCTTCTCTGCCTTCCCGCCGCCTGTCCGTCGCCCCGATGATGGACTGGACCGACCGCCACTGCCGCAAGTTCCACCGCGAAATCACGCGCCATACCTGGTTGTATACAGAGATGGTGACCACCGGCGCGCTGGTGTATGGCGACGTGGAGCGCCACCTGCGCTTCAACGAGGAGGAGCATCCGGTGGCCTTGCAGCTCGGCGGCAGCGATCCGGCCGACCTGGCCAGCAGCGCCAGACTGGGCCAGCAATGGGGCTATGACGAGATCAACCTGAACTGCGGTTGCCCGTCCGAGCGCGTGCAGAAGGGCGCCTTTGGCGCCTGCCTGATGGCCGAGCCGCAACTGGTGGCCGATTGCGTGAAGGCCATGCGCGACGTGGTCGATATCGACGTCACCGTCAAGCACCGCATCGGCATCGATGACAGCGAGTCGTATGGCTTCGTGCGCGACTTTGTCGGCACGGTGGCCGAGGCCGGCTGCAAAACGTTTATCGTGCATGCGCGTAACGCCATCCTGAAAGGCCTGAGCCCCAAGGAGAACCGCGAAGTGCCGCCGCTGAAATACGAGTACGCCTACCAGCTCAAGCGCGACTTTCCGCAATTCGAATTCATCATCAACGGCGGCATCAGGACGCTCGATGAGATCGACCTGCACCTGCAGCACCTGGACGGCGTGATGCTGGGCCGCGAGGCCTATCACAATCCGTATGTGATGGCGCAGTTCGACCAGCGCTATTACGGCGACGAGACGCAAGTGAAAACGCGCGAGCAGGTGCTCGAAGCGATGATTCCTTATATCACTGCGCAGCTGGCCAAAGAGGATCGCATGAAGCTCAACAGCATCACGCGCCATATGCTGGGCCTGATGCAGAACCTGCCCGGTGCGCGCGGTTTCCGCCAGACCTTGTCCGACTCAAAAAAGCTGGCCGCGGGCGATCCGCGGCTGCTGCTCGAAGCGGCGGCGCGTCTTTCGCCGGCGCAGGCCTGAGGCTCGCGCCTGGTTTCTTGCGCTGTGGTCGGGATGGCTGAAGTGTCGTTTTTACGCCATTATCAGGCCCGTAATACCGCTTTTCATCTATCTTCCCAGTTCTCTTCTTTTTGCCTTTTTGTGGTGAAAAAACGTCTTTTTGCATACCATTACATGTTGGCAATGTGCTGTTTTGGCACATCGTTGCACAGTCATGGGGCGTTTTCACGGTGCAAGAAACGGTGATGTTGTCATTTTCCCGAAGAAAGTTAATCTGCAACTTATTCAGGCAGTTATCGCTTGCTCTGAGGCAAAACTTACACCTATAATTGATTATAGACAAATATTTCTCATACGAATTTTTTGTGTCACGGTGGAATTAATCGTAAATAAAAAGCAATATGAGAGGCTAATTTGCATGCGCAGTCATCGGGTGATCGACGGGGCTGCCGGAGGCAGGAACCACACCGTGTTGCGCGCAACCGGGTACCGCTGGTGGGCTGGTCAAGCCCTTGGCGGATATTGGCGTTGCGTAGCGTTCGTCTTGTCGTACCGGGCAAAATTCTTATCAATAGTTTCATTTACGAAGAGCCGAAATGAATTTAGCAAAAATGAAGGTTGGTACACGCCTGGGCCTGGGGTTCGCCCTGGTACTGGTTCTGCTGGTGGCTGTGACGATACTCGGCATTGCGCGCATGGCGCAAATTCAGGAACGTCTCGATCACGTGATTAACGTCAACAATGTGGTCACCCGCCTGGTGATCGACATGCGTGGCAATGTCAGCGACCGCATCACGTCGCTGCGTATCCTGACCCTGATGACCGATGCGGGCGACATGGAGCCGGAAATGGCGCGCATCAAGACGCAGACCAATACCTACCAGGAAACCCAGAAAAAACTCGAAGCCAAGTTCGCCGCCGAATCGACGGCCGAAGAAAAAACCTTGCTCGCTTCGATCAAGGAATATGAAGCGACCGCCATGCCGGCGATTGCCAAGGCCTCGGCGCTGTGGATGGCCAACAATGCCGAAGGCGCGACGCGCGTGATGATCAAGGAAATCCGCCCGGTGCAGAAAAAATGGATCGATGCGCTGGAACAGCTGGCCACCCTGGAAGACAAGCTCAACGAGCAAATGCAGGCGGACGCCCGCAAGGCTTTCGACAGCGCGCGCCTGTTCATGATCGTGCTCGGCACCCTGGCCGTTGCGCTGGGCGTGGCGGCGGCACTGACCATTACCCGCGGCCTGCTCAAGCAGCTCGGCGGCGAACCCGACTACACGGCCTCGATTGCCGGCAGCATCGCCAAGGGCGACCTGTCGATCGGCATCCATACGCGAAGCTCGGACAATTCCAGCCTGCTGGCGGAAATGAAAGAAATGCGCAACAGTCTGGTCGGCGTCGTCGGCCAGGTGCGGGTCGGTACGGAAACCATCGGCACCGCCTCGCATGAAATCGCCGACGGCATTATCGACCTGTCCTCGCGCACCGAAATGCAGGCCAGCGCACTGGAAAAAACCGCCTCCGCCATGGAAGAGCTGACCTCGACCGTGAAACAGAACGCCGACAATGCCCGTGAAGCCAACAAGCTGGCCGCCACCGCCTCGGACGTGGCCATCAAGGGCGGTTCGGTGGTCTCGCAAGTGGTGGACACCATGAGCTCGATCAACGAATCGGCCAAGAAGATTGTCGACATCATCGGCGTGATCGACGGCATCGCCTTTCAGACCAATATCCTGGCCCTGAATGCGGCCGTGGAAGCGGCGCGCGCCGGCGAACAGGGCCGTGGCTTTGCCGTGGTCGCTTCGGAAGTACGCAACCTGGCCCAGCGTTCGGCTGGCGCCGCCAAGGAAATCAAGATCCTGATCGACGATTCGGCCGAGAAGACCGAACGCGGCACGCGCCTGGTCGGCCAGGCCGGCGTGACAATGGGTGAAGTAGTCGACAGCGTGCGCCGCGTGACCGACATCATGAGCGAGATCGCCAGCGCCAGCGCCGAGCAAAGCGCCGGCATCGAGCAGGTCAACCTGTCGATCATCGAGATGGACGGCATGACGCAGCAAAATGCGGCGCTGGTCGAGCAAGCGGCCGCCGCGGCGCAAAGCCTGCAGGACCAGGCGGCCGAACTGTCGCATGTGGTCAGCGTCTTCAAGCTGGTCGAAGGCGAACAGCGCGTGACAGCCCAGGCGCCGGCCGCGAAGGTCGCCGTTGCCGCACCGGTGGCCGCGCGCAAGCCGGCCGCGCCTTTGCGCCCGGTCAAGTCGCTCACGCGCAAGACCGAAGTGGCCGCCGCACCAAAGGCGCCAAAGGCGCCCAAGCGTGCGGCGGCGGCCAGCCCCGGCAATGACGAATGGGAAGAGTTTTAAGTTGCAGCGGTAGTAGTGCCATGGTGGCAGTAGAGTGCCGGGCTGCGCGGCCAGTCGCGCAGCCGGTTTTACGATGTTGTTTAACGTTGTTGAAAAAGTGTAATTATGAATAAGCGTAATGTTATCGCAGCAGTACTCCTCTCCGGCGTGAGCGCCACTGTCCTGGCCAGCGAAGTGCCAGCGACTTTCGATGCAAAGAACTGCAAGGCGGAATATCCGAAAGCGTCGCTGGTCAATGAAGAGCAGGGCGAGGTGACGATGTCGTTCCTGGTGTCGGCCGACGGCAAGGTCGTCGATTCGAAAGTCGACAAAAGCAGCGGCTTTCGCAACCTGGACAAGGCCGCCATCAAGGCCATCACTGCCTGCAAATTCAAGCCGGGCACCAAGGATGGCAGCGTGGCCCAGACCTGGACCAAGGTCGACTATTCCTGGAAGCTGTAATCACTCTGTTTGATCTTTATGGGGAAGCACATGTCTAAAAGTATGCGTCATCTGGGTGTTGCAGCAGCATTGCTGTTTTCTGTCTCGTCCGCTAGCTTTGCGGCAGAGGTTTCCGCATCCTTCGATGCCAAGACCTGCAAGGCCGATTATCCGAAAGCATCGCTGATGAACGAGGAGCAAGGTACGGTCTCGATGTCCTTCCTGGTCAATGCCGACGGTACGGTTGCCGATTCGAAGATCGAGAAAAGCAGCGGCTTCAAGAACCTCGACAAGGCCGCCATCAAGGCTTTGTCGGCATGCAAGTTCAAACCGGGCACCAAGGACGGCAGCCCGGCGCAGACCTGGACCAAGGTCGACTACGCCTGGAAGCTGGACTGATCGCCGCCGGCCAGGCGTGCCCTGGCCGTCACGATGTTGGTTACCCCTGACGGGCGGTATCGCGATGGCGATACCGCCCGTTTTTGCCAACAGTGATTGACAGCCAATATGCCCGTCCTGCCAGTACAAGGGCGATATCGAGTGTAAAAAGGTGGCGCAGGATCGCGATCAAGGACTGATTGTTTTCGGAGATAAGCTGACAGTAGTCTGAATTCAGATCTGCGATTCAAATACTTCGAATGTAGTTATACCGCGCCAAGAGACGATATTATCCACCTTTAAAATCTTTCATTAACTTGCCCAACGTATTTTATCATCTTGATCGGATTGGAGAATTTTATCAACGCGTTAGAAAACACGGGGACTGAATAACTTCCGTCTTGTTCTTTAACTACTTGCAGGTTGGATTCAGTGGGATATTTTAAGTTTGCCAGAAACCCGGTAAAATCATCCTGGGCGTATGTGTTATTTAATGAAAATGCATTTTTTGAGTTGTCAGTGCAGGAAATTGTTTGAATGGAAAAATAAGCTTTATTCGACGCGGGGTCAAAATTTGTTACATTTCCCAAAAATCGACAATCGCCGGCATCAAATGTAAAATCGGAATCTGATGGTCTGAAAGGGCTGACTGATACTAATGCAAAAACGCTTGAATCCTTGTTAAGTGGGAAATTTATAGTAGGTGAAACATAAAATTTTGCTACTACATCTAGAGCGCTTGGCGTTTTGAATGCAACACCTTCCATTTTTGCCATTAAAATTGCACGCTCCAGATTGTTGCTCTCTGGGATTGGAACGAAAGAATCAGGTTTTGGTGAATTTGGCCATATACCATAAATGCTTGCAATGGATCCAATTGATCCAATAAATATCCAAATCCAATGGGCGAACAAAATTTTTGCCATGCCGTTATCTGCAGAATAGCGTTTACTTATAAATTCCAGGTATCTAATTCTCGACTTATCAACAAAGCTTTCAGATAAAAATGCGCTAGATACATGCACGTAGCGAAAAAAATCACGTACGGCGGATTTTAATACTGAATCAGTTATGTGTGTTGGATCTGAAAATACTTTCCAAATAATATATTGCTGAACTCTATTTCTTTTCTCGGACGAGTATGGGTAAAGAATTACTGCAACTTCCCCAAGTTCCGTTTGAGAAATTACAATTGCAGCACCATTTTCATAAGAGAGTTCCCGCTTTTTTGCGTCATTCGAAGCATTGTAGTTGGTTTGTTTAAATTCCATTGGGCGTCGTCCCGAAAAAATTTGAATCTGTCTTTCTTCGTCGTTTCGCGAGATATAAAAATTCTCTGTATAACCTTTATTTTTTGCTTCTATAATGACAAGTTGAAAATATTTTTCCACTTTTTCGACATGAATCCCCCAATTAATAAATTTGTATTTTCTTTCAAGAATTAATTTATCGCTATTTTTCTTATTTACTTTAAGCATCATTTATCGGAATCTTAATAATTTTGGTTGAATTTATTCTGTTAAAAATAAATATAGCTGCGGCGTATTTGGTTGAAATAAATGTGAGCGCCACCCGTAGTCTTTATTTAAACACAGAGCCTCGGTCAGCTATGTTGCCTAGCCTATTTTAAAAAAAATGTATATTTATAAAAAATAAAAAAGTAATAATTTTTCTGTGATAAGCTATTTTTAGTAATTTATTATCCTGCTATTTTTATTTTTTTTCAATAGTTTTTATGGCTATGAGAGAATTCTTGCTGGAACTGCCAAACCAGTCTCGTTATGCCAATGAAAAATTCATCGATTGTCCTTGGTGTATTTTAATAAATAAATTTATTTTAATATTTCTGGTCATTCAAGTCATGAATTATTGATATATTCTATAAGCTGCGCAATGTTGTTGATTAAGCAGTTGGCTGGAATGCGAGTCGGCGAGGTCACAGAGCGCCACGCGTTGGCGATATGCTGTCGGAAGATGGGGCTGTTAAGGCAAGTCATCGAAAGCATAATCACCAAGATTGTGCTGATAGCACCTTTTCGTCAAGAACGACATGCTTTCGGGTACCGTATCTGTTACGCTCGGCACTATACCGCCGTGTTTTTCCATGCCTAGAGGCCATTATGCATTCCATCTTGAAACTAACTCTCGCCGCCACCGTTCTTTCCCTGTCGGCTTGCGCCGGTTTCAGCACCGCGCCGGGACTCGACGCGGGGCAGACGGTGTCGCTGGTCAATAGCTTGACTTGGGTCAATCCGATGAGTGGCAAGCGCGATGGCGTGCGTACCAGCTGGCCCATCAAGCATGGCAAGGTGGCCGCCGAATATTATCCCTTGGCACAGTTGAAACGCTGCGATGCGCAGCAGAAGCAGTGCGCCTGGGGCGTCATGCGGGCCCAGCGCAGCGCGCCGTCGTTCACCTATGCCGACGGTGGCGTCAACATGACCTTCGCGCTGGCGATTGACGTGGCGCGGCGCCAGGAAGTGCGCCAGAGCGAAGTGCAGACCGCGATGGCGATCCCGCAGGACGTGGCGGCGCTGGCCGGCACGCAGCAGCTACAGCACACCATCGGCTTGAAGTATGGCAAGGTGGAGCAGATGGAACTCGATTTCGGCGTGCGCTACCAGGTGTGCGCGCAGCGCCTTGACGCCGCCGGCAAGGCGATCGACCAGTGCGACATCCCCTTTATTTAAGGATATTTCCGTGGCCACCATCGCCGCTTGTGGCGGGCGCGCCACGTTTCATGTTGCGCTCTGCTTCGGGGTGTAACATTCGGTAAATCCGCAGTCGATGGTCGTTTTATTTCTTACACTACCAGCTTGCAAAAGGAGTGTCTGATGAAAACCTTATTGGTAGTAATGTCGATGGCCGCCCTCGGTGGCTGCGCCGTGGCGCCGCCCGGCCCGGCCTACTATGGCACGCGTGCGCCGCAGGCGGCCTACAATCCCTATGAATGGCATACGGTCTCGGCCGAGCCGGTGCATACCTCGCGCGTGGTCAGCGAGCCGCAGGTGGAATATACGAGTGAGCCGGTGTATGTGCAGCAGCAGCCGGTGTATGTGCAGCAACCGGTGTATGTGCCGGCGCCCGTGTATGCGCCGCAGCCGTATTATTACAACCCGCCCGTGTCGATCGGACTCGATTTCATGTTTGGCTTCGGGCGCTCGGGCTACCGTGGTCCGCGTGGCGGATGGGGTGGCTACGGCCGCTATCATGGCGGCCGCCGCTGGTAAGCTGCCCGGGCTGGTCCCGGCCAGTTAATGGAAGTAGATGGCGGTTTGGTGCAACACGTCTGCCGAACACAGGAGATATATTGCCGCGCCAGCCAGACTGATTTGGAAGGCACCAAAGCTGATGGGGATAAAGCGGGACATGATGGACTCCAGATGGTGGCAGGTTGAGCGCATCCGCGCTAACGGCATGACTCCATCATAGGCAGCTATAGTTCCTACAGGAATCAGATGAATGTCCGTCACCCTGTAGGACAAATGCTTGCGAACCCATCTATAGCTTGCTGACAGCCCGTTTCAGCGATTTTTCCAGCGCACCACCGGCTCTTCGGGCGCCGTGTCGGACAAGTTCGACACGGCCAGCCAGTGCGTCAGCCGCTCCGGGTGTTTCAGGTTGATGCCCATGCCGTCAATGGTGCCCACCTGCTCCAGGAAGCGCGCATCGAACTTGGCCTTCGACACCGTCGGCGCACTCATCACCATGCGGTCATACGCCTTGCGCGCCTTGTTTTCCCACTTGTGCAGGCTGCTTTCATCGAAACGGTTCGATTCGTAATACACCGTCAGCGTGCCGTCATGATTGCCGAAGCCGACGATGCCGGCCCCCTTGCGGAAGGTGGTGCTGTTATTGATGTCAAACTCTTCCGTCGGCACGAAGACGCCGGCGCGGCCATCGATATCGGGACGGCCCACAGGGGTGTCCTTGCCGTAGGAACTCGTTTCATGAATCGGTTTTTCTTCAGCCATGGTCGGTACTGATGGCAAGCGCCATCCTGTTCTGTCATACATAGTAGTGATCAAGGCGCAGGGCTGCCTTGGCGGAGCAATGCGCACTTGGCATTGTTTTATATAGGTAAAGTATTGTAGCCTCAATCTAATTCTATTGGGCAGCGGGGACGGACTTTATGAGCGCGTTCCCATGAAAAAAGCCACCCGGCATTGCTGCGGGGTGGCCGGTCAGTCAGCGTTGAGCGCTTATGCCTGGTGTTTGCGGCGTGCGGTGATAAAACCCATCAAACCCAGGCCCAGCAGCATCATGGCCCAGGTTTGCGGTTCCGGCACCGCCGAGGTCACCGAGACATTGTCCAGGTAGGAGCCGTAGCTGGGCGCCGAGGCCGGGCCGACCGATTCAAAGCGCAGCACGGTGGAGCCGCCCACGGCGCTGACGGTCTGGCTGAAGCTCTGCCAGGTTGGCGTGGTGGTGCCGACCAGGGGGCTGGCGGTCAGCAGTGTGTTGCCCCAGTACACATTCATCAGGCTGCTGGCATTGCCCGCCGTATCGGGGCGGCCCGAGTAGGCGAACGACAGCTGGTAAGTGCCGCCGGCGGTGGTGTTGAGGGTTTGCGAAATCGAGGTCAGGCGGTCGGTATTCAATTCCAGGTATTGCACGCCGTTGGCCGCCGCCGGCATGAAGCCGCCGTTGCCGCCCTGGGTGGTGCCTTTCTGGATCTCGAATGCCGAATTGCCGCTGATCGACGAGGTCCAGCCCGTGACGCTGCTGACCTGTTCCACACCCGAGTTGATCGGGTTGCTTTCAAAGCTGCCGTTGACCACCAACTCGGTTGCGGCGCTGGCGGCGCCGGCCGACAGCAGGGTTGTCATGGCGGCGAGGTTCAACAGGGTGGCTGGCAATTTCATGGGCGTTCCATTTGTTATGTTAAGAATAATCTTATTTCCTGATTGATATGCAAATAGTAGCATTAAAACTGTGCGGACAAGCAATTAGCCGGACAATTTATTTTCAAATTTGAAATGTATAGTATACTTTCAACAACAAATTATTGCCATTTGGAAATCATTAAAATGCCAGGCGCCCCTGCAGATAGACCATGCGCGGCGCGCCGACCATCTTGCCCAGGTTGCCATCCGAGGTGCGCGTGAAGTAACGCTTGTCGGCCAGGTTGTTTGCGCCCGCCAGCAGTTCCAGGCCAGGCTGGCCCGGCACCTGCCATTTGACTTGCATATTCCAGGTGCGGTAGCCGGGTATCAGCCCCAGGTCGCCGGCGCCGTTTTCCAGCACCGTGTTGGCATCGTCGGCAAACTGCCGCGTCTGATGTGTGCTCGACAAATCAAAGCTCCAGCCGCCGCGCTCGCCGCCGCGCTGGCCGCCGCGCTGGCCGCCGCGCTCGCCGCCACGCTGATAATGCAGGCCGACCGTGTCGGTATTGCGCGAGTAATACGGCACGTCATTGCCGGCGTTGGCGCCTTCCTTCAGGGTTGCCCTGGTATAGGTATAAGTGGCGTAGGCGTTCAGGCCACGCCAGGGGCCGGACTCGTCGAAGCGGTAGTCGAGCGCCGTTTCCAGGCCCCGGTGGTGCGTTGCGCCACGGTTGAAGAAGGTAGTGTTGAGGCCGCTGCCCACCGACTGGATCTGGTTGTCGAACTTGATGTTGAACAGGGTGGCTTCTGCCGCCAGGCTGGCACTCTTCCAGCGCCCGCCCAGTTCCATGGTTTTCGCCAGTTCCGGCTGCAGCGGGTTCTTCGCCGATTGCGCATTGAGCTGGATGTTCTGCACGGCGCCAAACGAACTGTTGTAGTTGGCGAATACGGTCACGTTGTTGTTCAGCAAATAGGCCACGTTCAGCGAGGGCAGGGCCTGGTTGTTGAGCAGTTCGATCTGCTCTTCCTGCGGCAAATGATTGATGCGCTGCGTCCTGATATGTTCGTAGCGCACGCCCGGCGTGAGGCGCCAGGCGTTGAGCGCGATCTTGTTGTCGATATAGATCGCTTGCGCGTCGGTGCTGTTGTCGGCAAAGCGCGTCGGCGCCTGTTGCACGCCGGTGGCGACCACCACGTTGTAAATCGTCTCGTCGGCGCGCTCGCGCAGGTAGCGGTAACCCACCGTGACGTCCTGCGTGACGGCGCCCGTCCTGAAGCGCTGTGTGTAGCGTGGCTCGAACGCGGCCGTTTCGTAGTTGCGCGGCTGGTGGCCCAGGCCGGTACCGGCTGCATTGATCAGGGTGCTCTGGCGCGAGCTGTCGTTGTAGTAGGCGCGCACTTCCAGTTCCTCGGTGGCGGAGATACTGTTCAAATAACCGATGTCAAACGCCTTGCGCTCGCCGTTCCAGAAATCCAGGCGGCGCGTATTCTGGAACGGGTCCAGGCGGTATTGCGCCTGCGTCAGGCCGCCCGGTGTGCGCGAGGTGACGTCGTAATACGACAGCTTGCCGTAGACCTCGGCCGTCGGGCTCAGGTCGTAGCGGAACTTGAGCGCAAAGTCGTTCAGTTTTTCATCGCTGGCCACGCGCCAGTCGCTGCCGGTCATGCCTGAATACAGCAGTGCCAGGCCCAGACCGCTGTCCTGCTGGCTGCCGGCAAACACGCTGTATTGGGTATTGTGGCCGCCTTCGCTGTAGCTGTTTTGGCGCACGCTGGCGTCGCCGGTGATGCTGGCCGTGCCGGGAATGCGGCGCGTCTTGAAGTTGATGATGCCGCCCACGTTTTGCGGGCCGAAGCGCACCGCGCCGCCGCCGCGCACCACGTCCACCGTTTCCACATTGGCCAGGCTGACAGGAGCGAACGACAGCTGTGGCTGGCCGTAAGGCGCCACCGACATCGGTATGCCGTCGAGCAAGACCGTGCTGCGCGGCGAGAAGCGTCCGGGCAGGCCGCGTACGCCGATATTGAGCGACACGGCGCTGCCGGCGCTGCTCGAGTTGTCGCTGATCTGCACGCCCGGGATGCGGCGCATCACATCGCTGACGCTGGACGCGCCTGAATTTTCAATCTCTTCCTTTTGCACCACGCTGCGCGCGCCGGCGAAATTTTTGGTGCTGGCCGCCATGCTGGTGCCGAGCAGGTTGCTGCTGACCTGTATTGTTTCGAGCACCGGACCCGCATCGTCGGCCGAGCCGCCCTGCTGCGCCTGCGCCCCCGGAGACAGGCCCAGGCAGGCGAGGGTAATGGCCAGTGAGCACGGCCGCAATGAACAGGGAAGATGACGTGACATGGTGCTGACTCCGGAGGGTAGGGGTCTGGATGGTAGTGATTCTCATTCTCTTTGTCAATGCGGCAAAGCGCGCCGATGGCGGCGGTGGTACGCGTCTTGCTGGCGCGGCAGAAGACGCGCGTGCGATGTCCGGGCGCGCCTTCTTGTATACTGCCGTTTTCGACGACGCCAGAAAATACACCGACATGAGCCAAACCATCGAAAACCAGTCCACGGAACGCCGCCAGGGTAGAGACACGACAACAGTACCGCCGCGCAAGCTCAATTTGCTGGTGGTTGACGATAACCAGGAAGTGGGCGAATCGCTGGCCATGCTGCTGGAGACCTTTGGCCATTCCGTGGTGGTGGTGCGCAACTGGCAAATGGCGGTCGAGCAAGTCAAGCAATGCGTGCCCGACGCCGTGTACCTCGACATCGAAATGCCCGGTATCAGCGGCATCGAAATCGGCCGCCGCCTGCGCAATAACCCCGACACGGCCAACGCCGTGCTGGTCGCCGTCACAGGCCACAGCCTGCCGATGTACATGGACGACGCGCTGACGGTAGGCTTCCGCCATTTCCTCGTCAAGCCGGTGCGGATCGAAGACCTGGCGACGACGGTGCAGTCGGTGCTGGCGGGATAAGCAGCGTGAAGTAAAAGACGAAGAGCCGGCTGCATGCCGGCTTTTTTTACATGGATGTGCATGGCATAAAAAAAACTGGTCAATCGCGTTGGTGAACCGTTCTCCGAACCTGATGGCACACTGCTTGACCCTTGCGCCGCGCCGTTAGTGTGGCGTGAAAATCGATTCATTTGCCAAATATAGTGTAGGCAATGGATTTATATATCTAATAACCCATGCTTACTGTATTGTTGCTTCTGAGCAGCTTATGGTCTTGATCGTTCTCTGCGCAACCTCGCCCCGTTGCCGGAATACCTGACATACCTCCCGCAGCTTGCCGCCCACTCTTCGCGGTACTTCCGGTGCCCTCCATGACCAGCCGTCGTATTGGCCGGCCTGGCCCTTATCGTTCATGCCAGGTGTGTCGCCTCTCCTGATTGCTATGTAATCCGGCAACCACCATCATCACTCAGCCATGCCGGCTTGTCTGCGTGCGCCTGTTCGCGGCGCGGGCCATTCAAGACCGCCATGGTCCACGCAGGTCCGTCTGTTCAAGCGCAAGTTGCGCAAAAAGATATTCATGAAACCGTCTCAATTAACCCTGTTACTGTTGGTGGTGCTGGGCAGTACCGCTGCTCATGCCCAGAGCACTGCCGTGCCTCTGTTGGGCAACTCCTTCAATGACCTGACGGTGTTCGGCCAGACGTATGTCACCACCGGCGCCAACTCGACAGTCATCGGTGACATGCTGTCGGGCGGCGTGACCACGACGGGTGCGCACTCCCTTGTCGGCGGCAGCCTGTACGCCAACGGTGCCGCCACCATCGGCGCCAACGCCAGGGTGGCTGGCAATATGGTGAGCGTTGGCGCCGGCAGCACCGGCGACACCTCATCGGTAGGCGGCTATTTGCGCACCGGCGGGGCGGCCACGGTTGGCGCCAATGCGGAGGTGATCGGCAAGGTCGAGTCCATGGGCGCGATTACCCTGTCGGCCAGCAGCAGGACCAATGGCGTCGACACGCTGTCGGCGGTGCCGGTGTTGCCCGGCATGCCGGGCGGCGTGCTGGCGCAATCGCAGCAACTGGGTAATGCCCAGGCCGCATTGAATGGCATGGGCACAGGCACCGCGCTGGCCACCACCATGATTGCCGACACCACGCTCTACGCGGGGGTGTTCAGCGCCGCCAACCTGTCGACCACGGCAGGCATTACGCTGACGCTTGACGGCCAGAACAAGGGCAATCAAGCCTGGGTCTTCAATATCGGTGATTATCTGGTGGCGGGCGCCTCGACCAAAATCGTCCTGATCAATTCCGATGGCAGTGACCGCGTCATCTGGAACAGCGGCGGCTACGCCAGCCTGGGCGCCGGCGCCGCCTTTCTCGGTACCGTGCTGGCCAGGGACTATATCAGCATCGGCGCCAACGCCAGCGTGGCCGGCCTCGGTGGCGGCTGCGGGGGTGTGTTCTCTGCGACATCGTATGTATCGAGCGGCGATGGCGCGAGCATCGGCGCAAGCGGATGCAAAGGTATCGACAGCGGTTTCAGTATCGTCGATGGCGCGGCTGTCTACAGCAGCAACCTGTCGGCCGTGCCGGAGCCTGCAAGCGCCATGATGCTGGTGGCCGGCCTGGCGCTGCTCGGGCTGCTGCGCTATCGCAAGCGCATGCCTGTTTAACAGCGGAAAACAAAAAAAGGGTTACAAGCCGAAGCATGTAACCCTTTGATTTTCCTGCGCATTCTGTGGGGTGGCTGATGGGGCTCGAACCCACGACAACAGGAATCACAATCCTGGACTCTACCAACTGAGCTACAGCCACCACTGTCTTACTGCTAGTTCAGCGCGTGTTTTGCTGAACAGGTGCCGAATTATACAAAGAACTCGGCGAAGTGGCAAATCTAAATGCGGTCTTTTTTAATATTTCGAAAGATTGCCTTCAAACCTCAGTTTCCACCTGGATCGACAGCTGCGCCAGCGGCGGATGCCAGCCGAGCAAACCGGCGAAGGCCGTGTGCAATGCCTCGACGCTGGCGGTGGTGTAGCCGTGCAGTTGCGGCGCCTGGTTGGCGTCGCGGCGCAGGCCGTTGGCGTCGAGCAGGCGGGCCAGCTGGCGCGCCACGGCGTCGCCCGTGTCGATCAGGGTAACCGCTTGCTGCGTATGCGCAAGCACGGTGCGGGTGATGGCGTCCTGCACGAAAGGGTAGTGGGTACAGCCCAGCACCAGGGTGTCGACGCCTTGCGCCAGCAGCGGGGCGATATAGTGTTCCAGCATGGCGCTGGTGGCGTCGCCCGGTTCATCGCCCACGGCGCACTGCTCGATGCGTTCGACCAGGCCGATGCACGGCTGCAAAATAAAGGTGGCGCCGGTGGCCGCGCTGACCTGCTCGCGCAGGGCCAGCAGCTTGTCGCCGCGCACGGTGCGCTCGGTGGCCAGCACGCCGATCTTGCCGTTGTGGCTGGCGGCGGCGGCCGGTTTCAGGCCCGGTTCCACGCCGACTATGGGCAGCTCCGGGTAGCGCGCGCGCAGCGCCCTGATGGCGACAACTGTGGCGGTGTTGCAGGCCACCACCAGCGCCTTGACGCCTTGTTGCACCAGGTAGGCGGCGACCGCCAGCGAACGGTCGATCACCTGCTGTTCCGTCTTGTCGCCATACGGCGCATAGCCCGAGTCGGCCACGTAGATCAGGTCTTCGTGCGGCAGTTGCGCGCGGATATGGCGCAGCACGGACAAGCCGCCGACGCCGGAGTCGAACACGCCGATGGCGGCGTCGCGTAAAGTCAAAGTCATAGAGAGCGGGAAAGATAAAAAAACGCCGCGCTGGAGTTGCCGCGCGGCGTATATGGTAGTGCCTGTTTAAGCAACCGTCACAGGAATCTTGCTGACGCTATTGAGTTGCTCGATCTTGGCCTGCCATTCCTTCGGCCCCGTGTTGTGCACCGAGGTGCCTTTCGCGTCCACCGCCACCGTTACCGGCATGTCGACCACGTCGAACTCGTAGATGGCTTCCATGCCCATGTCGGCAAAGCCCAGCACTTTCGCGCCCTTGATGGCTTTCGACACCAGGTAGGCCGAACCGCCGACGGCCATCAGGTAGGCCGACTGGTGTTTCTGGATAGCTTCGATGGCGACCGGTCCCCGTTCGGCCTTGCCGATCATCGCGATCAGGCCGGTTTTTTCCAGCATCATGTCGGTGAACTTGTCCATGCGCGTGGCCGTCGTCGGGCCGGCCGGGCCGACCACTTCGTCGCGCACCGGATCGACCGGGCCAACGTAGTAGATGACGCGGTTCTTGAAGTCCACCGGCAACGCTTCGCCCTTGGCCAGCATGTCCTGGATGCGCTTGTGCGCGGCGTCGCGGCCGGTCAGCATCTTGCCGTTCAGCAGCAGGGTCTGGCCCGGCGTCCACGAAGCGAC
Organism: Janthinobacterium sp. PC23-8; assembly: GCF_002250505.1. GTDB lineage: Bacteria > Pseudomonadota > Gammaproteobacteria > Burkholderiales > Burkholderiaceae_D > Janthinobacterium. The sequence goes on along the minus strand of NZ_NJGY01000004.1, from coordinate 427,929 downwards.
TTCTTCTTTGGTCAATGTGTTGAGGTCGACGCGCTTCGATTTTTCCGTGTCCGGCGCCCAGCTCACGTCAGGCCAGGTCGACAGCGGTGGCGGCGTCATGTAGGCCGGGCCCGAGCCGTCCAGCACGAAGTGGCCGTGGCGGGTGGCGGCGCAGTTCGGGATCATGGCGACCGGTTTCGAGGCGGCGTGCGTCGGGTACATCATGATTTTGACGTCCAGCACGGTGGTCAAACCGCCCAGGCCCTGCGCGCCGATGCCCAGCGAGTTGATCTTGTCGCACAGTTCGATGCGCAGTTCTTCCAGCTTGTTCTGCGGGCCGCGTTGTTTCAGCTCGAACATGTCGATGTCTTCCATCAACACCTCTTTCGCCATCAGCATGGCTTTTTCGGCCGTGCCGCCAATGCCGATGCCCAGCATGCCGGGCGGGCACCAGCCGGCGCCCATGGTCGGCACCGTCTTCATGACCCAGTCCACCAGCGAATCGGACGGGTTCATCATGATCATCTTCGACTTGTTTTCCGAGCCGCCGCCCTTGGCCGCCACTTTCACGTCGACGGTATTGCCTTCGACCAGTTCCATGTGCACCACGGCTGGCGTGTTGTCTTTGGTGTTCTTGCGGTCGAAATGCGGGTCGGCCACGATGGAGGCGCGCAGCTTGTTGTCGTCGAAGTTGTAGGCACGGCGCACGCCTTCGTTGACGGCGTCGGTAACCGTGCCCGTAAAGCCTTCGAAGCGCACGCCCATGCCGATTTTCAGGAAGACGTTGACGATCCCCGTGTCCTGGCAGATCGGACGCTTGCCTTCCGCGCACATGCGCGAATTGGTCAAAATTTGCGCGATCGCATCTTTCGCGGCCGGGCTTTGCTCGGCCTCGTAGGCGCGCGCCAGGTGTTCGATGTAATCGGCAGGGTGGTAGTAGCTAATGTACTGCAACGCTGCGGCGACGGATTCGATCAGGTCTTCTTGCTTTATGACAGTCATGGTGTTCTCGCGATAGATAAGAAGGATAAAACTGGTGCTTGCTTAATGCGGTGGGCGGGCCTGGTTCTGCGTCACGGTCATGATGCGGTCCGTGTAGGCGATTGCCATGGCCGACAGGATGAAGACCATATGGATCACGGTTTGCGCGATGATCACGTCCATCTTGTAGGAGCTGGCGTTGATAAAGGTCTTGAGCAAATGGATCGACGAGATGCCGATGATGGCCATGGCCAGCTTGGTTTTCAGCACCGACGCGTTCACGTGCGACAGCCATTCCGGCTGGTCCGGATGGTCGTCCAGGTGCATGCGCGATACAAACGTTTCATAGCCGCCAATGATGACCATGATCAGCAGGTTCGAGATCATCACCACGTCGATCAGGCCCAGCACCACCAGCATGATGGTCGCCTCATTGAGCTTGGTCGGCAGCGGGTTGCCCGGCACGGCGACGGCAGTAAGGATATGCTGCAAGGCCGCATCGTTGCCGAACACGGCGCCGATCAGGTCGGACAATTCTACCCAGAAATGAAATACATACACGCATTGGGCAAGGATCAGGCCCAGGTACAGCGGCAATTGCAGCCAGCGCGACATGAAGATAAAAGCAGACAAGGGGTGCAGCTTGGTATGGGAGGGCTTGTTTGAGTGGTCGATCATGAGGAGAGTCCCGGGATTAATGCTTTTTTCAGCATGCCCGACATTTTACACTTGCTGCCAGTCACTGCGCATGCCCCCATGTCGAGTTCTTGGTCTTGATGAAACACAAGCCGGCCCAAGATAAATTGACAGACCGGCATTTGCGGGGAAGGGCGTGGCGTGGCGCGCTTGACGCTCGTCAATGGGGGCGAGTATGGTAAGTGTCGGAGCGTGAAAAAAACCCGGCTGTAAGGCGTCCGTAAGACGCCGGGAATATGGTATCTGCAAACAATTACTACATTGGAGATCAGCATGGCCGCTACAGAAAACCAAGGAACGCAGCAGCAGGGACCGGAAGAGTCCCGCATTTTTGATCCTTCGCCGCAATTTGCCGCGCAGGCCACCATTTCCGGCATGGACGCCTATCACGCCATGGTGCTTGAGGCCGAGCGCGACTACGAAGGCTTCTGGGCCAGGCTGGCGCGCGAAAACCTGAGCTGGAAAAAGCCCTTTACCCGCACCCTCAACGAAGACAACGCGCCGTTCTACACATGGTTCGAAGACGGCCAGCTGAACGTGTCGTACAACTGCCTGGACCGCAACATTGAAAACGGCCTGGGCGACAAGACCGCCATCATCTTCGAAGCCGACGACGGCACCGTCACCAAGGCAACCTATAAAGAACTGCACGAAAAAGTCTGCAAGTTCGCCAACGGCCTGAAAGCCAAGGGCATCGCCAAGGGCGACCGCGTCATTATTTATATGTCGATGTCGCTCGAAGGCGTGGCCGCCATGCAGGCGTGCGCGCGCATCGGCGCCACCCACTCGGTGGTGTTCGGCGGTTTCTCGGCCAAATCCTTGCAGGAACGCATTATCGACGCCGGCGCCGTGGCGGTAATCACCGGCGACGAACAACTGCGCGGCGGCAAGAAGCTGCCCTTGAAATCCATCGTCGACGAAGCGCTGGCGCTGGGCGGCTGCGAGTGCGTGAAAAACGTGATCGTCTATCAGCGCACCGGCAGCGCCCTGAACATGGTCGAGGGCCGCGACACCTGGCTGCACGAGCTGGTCGAAGGCCAGAGCGCGCAGTGTGAGCCGGAATGGGTCGATGCCGAGCATCCGCTGTTCATTCTGTACACCTCCGGCTCGACCGGCACCCCGAAAGGCGTGCAGCACTCGAGCGGCGGCTACCTGCTGTGGGCCGCGCTGACGATGAAGTGGAGCTTCGACATCAAGCCCGACGACGTATTCTGGTGCACGGCCGACATCGGCTGGGTGACGGGCCACAGCTACATCGCCTATGGCCCGATGGCCGTCGGCGCCACGCAAGTGGTGTTCGAAGGCATCCCGACCTACCCGAACGCGGGCCGCTTCTGGGAAACCATCAAAAAGCACAACGTCAGCATCTTCTACACGGCGCCGACGGCCATCCGTTCGCTGATCAAGGCGGCCGACGTGGACCCGAAAGTCCATCCGCAGCACTACGACCTGTCCAGCCTGCGCCTGCTGGGCACGGTGGGCGAGCCGATCAACCCCGAAGCGTGGATGTGGTACTACAAACACATCGGCGGCGAAAAATGCCCGATCGTCGACACCTTCTGGCAAACCGAAACCGGCGGCCACATGATCACGCCGCTGCCAGGCGCCACCCCAATGGTGCCGGGTTCGTGCACCTTGCCACTGCCAGGCATTATGGCTGCCATTGTCGACGAAGCGGGCCATGACGTGCCGAACGGGCAGGGCGGCATTCTGGTGGTGAAACGCCCATGGCCATCGATGATCCGTACGATCTGGAACAACCCCGAGCGCTTCAAGTCGAGCTACTTCCCGGAAGAGCTGGGCGGCAAGATGTACCTGGCCGGCGACGGCGCGATCCGCAACAAGGACACCGGCTACTTCACGATCACGGGCCGCATCGATGACGTGCTGAACGTTTCCGGCCACCGCATGGGCACGATGGAAATCGAATCGGCCCTGGTCGCCAACCCGCTGGTCGCGGAAGCGGCGGTAGTGGGCCGCCCGGACGACACGACAGGCGAATCGATCTGCGCCTTCGTGGTGCTCAAGCAAGCGCGCCCGACCGGCGAGGAAGCGAAGAAACTGGCCTTGGAGCTGCGCAACTGGGTCGGCAAGGAAATCGGCCCGATCGCAAAACCGAAAGAGATCCGCTTCGGCGACAACCTGCCGAAAACCCGCTCCGGCAAAATCATGCGCCGCCTGCTGCGCGTGCTGGCCAAGGGCGAGACGATCACGCAGGACGTTTCCACGCTGGAAAATCCGGCCATCCTGGATCAGCTGAAAGAGACGTCGTAAAGCAAGGCGTAAAAGCCTAAAAATGGCGGGCCGTAGACGCGAGCCTGAGAAAACGCCGATGGCGGCGTTGCAGCTCCTAGCCGTACTATTCGTACTGTCGTCGTCGCTGCGCCTTGCCCTCGACGTTTTTCAGGCCCGCTTGGCCCGAAGTGCCTGTGCCGGGGTTTGGGGGTTTAAAATGTTTGCTGATGTGCTTGTGGAGCAAGGACGCTAGAACGGCTTCGGGGTCTTGGGTTATAAAGAGACTTTTACTCCACGGTAAATATCTTTGGCAGTACATAGATTCTTTGCTATAATCTACGGCTTCGCGACAAGCGAAATAGTGTCAATGCAAGTAGTCCGCCAGCATTGAACGCAGGAGAGATGGCTGAGCGGCTGAAGGCGCACGCCTGGAAAGCGTGTATAGGGTAATACTCTATCGGGGGTTCGAATCCCCCTCTCTCCGCCAAAGACGAAAAAAAGAAAGCTACCCTAGGGTAGCTTTTTTTTCGTCTGCCGGTGGAGAGAAGCAGGGCGCCTGCGCGCCCTGCGCGGGGGATTCGAAGACGGAGCGCCCTGAAGGGCGCGAGGCTATTCGAATCGCCCATCTGCTGCCGCTACGCGGCAGCCTCGCGCGCCTGCGGCGCGCGTTCGTGGTTCTGATTAGGTTTCGACTGAGCATGCTTCTACGGCGACCAATGCATGAGTCCGTGTCCGAATGGCGGACCTGACCCCGGCGCCCCGCGCCTGCGGCGCGCGTTCGTGGTTCTGATTAGGTTTCGACTGAGCATGCTTCTACGGCGGCCTATGCATGAGTCCGTGTCCGAATGGCAGACCTGACCCCGGCGCTCGATTAGCGGCATACAAACGACGCATCCGTGAACTCACCAGCCGCGTCGGGGGACGCGGTATGCAAGAGGTAGTAGCACGGTTGCGCTCGTACGTGAATGGATGGCGAGGATACTTTCGATTGGCGCAGACGCCGGGTATCTGGCGACGACTCGATGAATGGCTAAGGCACCGGTTGCGGGCAATACAGCTCAAACAATGGAAGCACAGTCATCGTATCTATCAGGCGTTGCTGAAACTTGGTGCCCCTGCGCCCATTGCTCGACGGGTTGCCGCGAAGCGTCTAGGCTGGTGGCGCAACAGTAACAGGCACTTGAAATACGTCTTGACCATCGCGTACTTCGACAAGCTGGGCGTGCCACGCTTGCTTTGACCTCAACTTCTCGAACCGCCCGGTGCGGACCCGCATGCCGGGTGGTGTGGCAGGGGAGTAGCCTTTGGCTACCCCCTATGCCGATCGGCACACTGCTGCCGCTACGCGGCAGCCTCGCGCGCCTGCGGCGCGCGTTCGTGGTTCTGATTAGGTTTGTGGCTGAGCATGCTTCTACGGCGACTAATGCATGAGTCCGTGTCCGAATGGCAGACCTGACCCCGACGCAGTGGCATTTGAGAACAGCCTGACGTGGAGACGGGTTACACCGACAGCGAGCATCTAAATCGTGAAGCTTGAAGAGCTTATGCGCTCACCGTCAATAAATCGATCCCCGTTTACGAACCGCAAAATTTGGTTCTTTGTTTGAAGCAACTCTCCATCGGAGAGAATGGAAATGGCAGACAGCTTACCTGTCCCTATTCCATTGAAAGACGTACCAAGCTTAAGACCTCTATTTCCGCTAATTAGCCATCGATCGTGAATAAGGGACGCCGAATTAATCAACTTTCCGATACTTATCACTCGACCTATCGGAAGATCAAGTTCGCATACTTGCCTCCACTTCTCTACAAAGACATCCCCGGAAGATATTCCCTGTTTCTGAAAAATTTCTTTGCTTGTTAGGATTGCTACCTCACAATTTGGGCACGCTCGAAGTATTAGCCTAAAAAATTCTAAATCATTTTCTTTACATCCGAAGTATGGATCACACAAAATAATCTCTTCATCACATTCAGTCAACCAGTTTTCAATGTAATTTAAAGAATCAGTACGGTTATTTAGTCCCAAGAGGGTTTCTGAGGGAAAGTCGCCTATCGAAATTTTAGTAAAGTTGCTATTCTTTTCAGCCATCGATATCATAGAGTTAGCCGAAAATTCTGCTATGGTTAATAGCTTCTCTGCTAAGGTCCGAATAATTCCGTTTGAGTCTTTTCCAGTAGAATATTTCTTTGAATTATTCTCGATAAACCACGATATAATCGGTACTGCATCGTGTAGCGTAAAGCGAGATGACTGGTCCAAATAATCAATCATTAGCGTTGGATTTTTAATTTCTAACCTGTCGCCTAAAAGGCTATGAAGGTTTTTCCAGGATGCTTCGGATAAATGTTTTATTTCTGAATTGCTTATCATCTGATTTGATTTTACGTCAGATATTTTTTTCTTTACTGCCAGCATTTCAATTCGCTGCTTCACTTCCGCCCGAGCAGATTTCCTAGCTGTATCCTGATCAATTAAATCAGCTAACTCATCCGCAAACTCTGGTTTAATTTTATCCGCAATGTCGATTATCTTACGCCTAGAGTCGCGAGCAACTTGTTCGTCCTGCATATAAAGCGTCATTGACATCGCTGATTTCAGCGATTGCTTTGCTATCGAAATTGCATCTTTCGACGTGCCGGTAGATAGTGCGATTAGCCGATTAATGCGATCGATCACTGAAGGAACTTGACTAAAAAGTGCCAGCGCTTCCAAACGGACTTCATTTTTCCGGGCAGCCATCTTGGGAGGGAGTAGGGCAGAAATTTCACAGAGGATGAATCCACGGTCAGCCACGTTTGAAACTTGATATGCTTCTGTTATACATTTTTCCCAAGCTGGAATTGAAACTGAAGATCGGAGTCGCAGGTCCTGCGCTTCGCATAATATTAGGTAACCATCGTGCTGAATATTAAATTTGTCGGGCAGGCCCTTTTCAAAAATAATTTTTAATTTTTCCGCAATATCAATTTTTTGTTGAGCGGTAAAGTTTACAGCATTTTTTTTATGAACAATGGAGCTAACTAGTTGATGAACGGAAGAATATATATTCCAATCTTCTTCCATAAGTTCCATCAATGCTGCGGCGCCAAGAACTTCATCATAAGTAATAAAAAATTGTTCTTTTATATCTGTAATGCAGGGATCGGTTCTTGGAGTCTTGGTGAGAAGCAAATCGAATGCGATAGCCAACACGGGCTCTCGTTCCTGACGGCTTAAAAGATGAATCTTAGCAATTGCGATTTGAGGATGAGTGCAATAAAGAACTGGTGCGCATATACTTACCAGTGTCATTCCATTCGGAGGGTATTTTATAAGTGTTGACTCAAGTAATGGAATAATGTGTTGACCCATTAAAGACTTTGCTAAGTCCTGTCGCCCCGCGATCCACATTCTCGAAGCTAGGTCGGAAATTGCCGATACCTTTGTGGGTAAGGACGGCGCTACTTCAACTAGTTGCAGGTATCGACGAACCATTTCCTCTTTGAATCCTCCTCCACCCACTGCGCCACCAATTGCTCTTGCAGCGAAAGTAAGGCACCAAGCAAGGATCTGAGTATAAGCCTGTGTAGGTAACGAAGATGCCGCTATTTCGGTGCCTAAAAGATAATATTTTTTTGCCGCTGCGTTATCTACACTTGAGGAAGCTTCAGCCATATCAAAATAGAAGTCAGACTGACAATAGCTAGTGATTACATTATTAATTGAACTCGAAAACAAATCGATTAGTTTTTCTTCCTCGCCTAACCCAGAAAGTATCCTTAGTTTATAAGTGGAGATAATTATTTTTGGACGAATATAACTGTCTCTAACATCTGCAAGAAGTACCTCTATTTTCTCCAAAGATGATTTTTCTAACTTCGCCTTTCTCACGGAAATATTATGAAGGAAATCTGAAAATATAATATTTCGTTCATTAACGTCAGATATTTTAGGAAGCGTTTCGCAGACCTCACTGACCATTTTCGACGAAATTTCACCCTCTTGCAATGAGATACATATTCTGGAAAATGCTTGGTCTCTGCGACCTTCGATGTTTAATGATTTTGCAATATTTACTGCATGTGATAAGCTAATATGTGAAAATTCTGAAATAACATTTTTCATTATTAAGAAATGATCAGCTGAGTTATTTAGAACTTCCTCGAAAAGTGTTGAGAATTCCATCTGTACGGTTTTTTTAAATCCGTTTTCTTTTTCGAGGATGTCATCAGCATCCATTTCACTGAGAGCTCTTAGCATTGAGGAAAAACCTTGCAGCTTCGTATCAGCATCACTAGTATCACTAAGTTGTACGTAACAATCTAATATCCTTAACGCAGCGGCTTTATCGTTATATCGGGTCTCAGCATGCGCTAGAATCATTTGAAGACCAACCAGTTCAGTTGAAATCGCTACATCACTAATGAGGCCTCGCTGACCATCAAATCTTTTAACCAAGGCTTCAACTCTTATCAAGTCGGAGCAAAATGGAAGCGCAAGTGCCAAATCCCGAAATTCACGCATTCGTGGATTGTGAGCAGAGTTGCTAATCATTAAGTTTAGCCCGTGTTCGATAACATCTATTGCATTTTCACTATGCTTATGCTCTGTAATCCAGTATGCAAGAAATAAGAGCTGCCTACTCTGGTCGAGCTTTCCACATACGTCAATAATATCTTTATGAGTCCAGTCTGACACTACAGCTAATATCGAAGAAACGAATTCTTGTAGCTTAGTGTCACTTATCTGAGCGTGACTTCTATTATTTGAGTGAGTTCCTTTTTTTACAGGCGTTGCTAAGCTTAGTCTAACCATTGCCGCGTCGCGTTCAGAAACAGATGCGCCTTTCAGAACATCGTCAATGATGGACAGTGCGATATCCTGGTCGACATACACTATTTCGGAAGCGATATCTATAGCAGTATCGCCAAGCTGAGAGAAATCAACTTCTTTCGCTGTCGACTTTATGGCAGAAATTACTTCATCGTTTAATGTATTTGTAAGTTCTTTGCATTTTTTAGCATAAGCTGCTAGAAATTTAAGCCGCTCTTCATTCGTAACACAATTGTACGCGATTGCGAGTGCAGTTTGATGTTCGCCGAGAGCGACTAAAGCCCGAATTTGGGCAATGCTTCCTTCAGACTTAGCGATACTCAAGAATATGCTTTGTAAGAGAGAAAATCCTAGAACATCTGTTGGTTGCTCCAATGCAACTGCGGATTTCATTCCGATCTGAGACCTAGCTCTCACTGCGCCTATGGAAGAGGTCTGCTGTAAAAGGTGGGAGAAGTGTTCTGGTGTTAAAAATCGAATTATCTCTGCCGCTTGATTAAGCTGTTGAAAATATATAGGGAGGTAGTTGATTGATTCCCGACTTTCGGGACTTTTTAGAAGATATTCAATATTCGTTGCGATAACTTCATTTTTAGTTTTTTCTAGCATTGTGCAGGAAAAACGACGCAACGCTTCAGAAACAAAGTCTATCCTTCTTTCGCTCCCGGTTTCATTGATGAATTGACATGAAGACAATACTTCATCTATGTTTTTCTCGCTGGCGTTTGTCATTTCGAGAAGATTGTCGCGGCTTAATTCCCTACCCGAAAAAGTTATGGTTGCTAAAATCTTCTTTTCTATTTCTGAAAGATACTCGACCTGTGCGAACTCTAGCTTTATGAAGGTGGGAAATTTTTCCGGACTGGAATTTAAAATTTCGTTTAAAGTTTTTTTCCCTAACATCAGGCGACGGACAGCAGCTAGTCTTCCTGGAATCCCTTGTGTTAGTGAATGCAATGTCCTGACATCACTTCCATCAAGAACGAAGGGGAGCATGAATTTTTCCACTTCTGGCGATGAGAGGGTGAGCTGCTGTATGTACTTGCAAGATATATCAGAAAAATATTTTTCAAATGTATTTTGTTTTCCGCAAATCAAAAACTTGATGTTGTCTTGCCAAAATGGAAGGATATCTCGAAAAATTTCTTCAATTATAGGTTCAGCATTTTGAATTTTCTGTAAACCATCGATAACGAAATATACTGGATTTTTTCGAGTTATCTTGCGGCCAAGGCGAATGATTATTTTTCTAAACTCATTCGGTCCCGTGGCGTCTTCCGCCATCTCTTTACCGTCAAGAAACCAAGTTATTTGTTCTGCTAACGTCAATCTTATATAATCCGGACTGTAAGTTGTACGGCTGGAAGGCTTGATGAATAGGCAAAAGCTCCGTTCCGGATAAGATAGGCAAAATTGCGCTGCTGTGGTTGTTGTTCCAAATCCTTCTTCACCCTCTAGGAAAACCAATTGTACTTCAGAAAGCATTCTTTCAATTGTTTCAACAAAACCTTGTCTGTCGATTAAATTGACTTCCGGAAATATGGGAAATCCATTTGAATGTTGAAATGGATAAATTGGATTGCCTAGTTCATCTAATGTTAAGTTCATTATTTAATATTTAATATTTAGTTTTTAAAATAAAGTAAATTATTTAATTGAAAATGTATATATAAAATAAAAATAAACTCGGCATAAATTATATAATTTAAAGTATGAGGTTTTTCCGAGTTTTAAATATCATCTGGTAAATTTTTGATTACAGCGAAAACGGAACCAGTTTTGCGTAGTTGGGTGTAATCTGAATGGCGAGCCTATAATAAAGCTTCGGAACGGAGGTGTCTTTGAAGAATGTTGCTGAAAATTTTGAGTAATTCCAAAATTTTTCTTAATCGATCATGGTAACTATATACTACCATCAAATAATATCCAGGATTGCCACATCGATCACTTCTTTCTGGCACTAAAATAATAAGACACTCTTCTCTTTAATTGGGTTTGCTTTCCCTTCAACTAATGTAGTAAAGCCTATTATTTTTTTTAGAGAAGTCAACATGTTTTTCTTGGGATGCGGCACTCCACTGTAGCAAATTTCCTATGTGGAAAAGTCACGCATTGTCACAGTGCATGCGACCTAGGTGTCAAGACCCGCTTGGTTATAAACAGGTTTTGCGAATGATTCTGGCTTTTTTGCCTGCCATTTCTTCATTGGCTGAATCGGCGTTTCGTTGTTGAGAGCACGCTGTGGGATGTTGTGGTTATAGATTTTCAGATAATTGCGCAGTGTTGATTCGAGCTGGGCCCTGGACGCGAATCGTGGCTGATTGACGACCTCGCTGATGCGGCTGTTGAAGCGTTCAACCATGCCGTTGGTCTGCGGATGACGTGGCGGGATCAGGCGATGTTCGATCGCCAGCTGCTGGCATAGCACGTCAAACGCGTGCTTGCCGCTGGGAATCCGGTCGCCGGTTTCCGGGTCCTTTTTCTTGCTGGTAAAGCGGTCGGTGAACTGGCTGCCATTGTCGGTGAGCAGCTTGACGATGGCGATCGGACAGGCTTTGTTGAGCTTGATCAGGAAGTCAATGCTGCTGCTGTCGGACTGGTCGGCATATATCTCCATGAAGACCCAGCGCGTGGCACGGTCAATCGCGACGAACAGGTAACTGCGCTCAGTTTCGTCGGGCATTTGCGGCAAGTACTTGATATCCATATGTAAAAAGCCAGGCTCGTAGTCCTTGAACGACTTTTTGGTGACCGGCTTGTCGCTTTCCCGGGCGGCCAGTTCAAGCAGGCTGGAGATGCCAAGGCGGCGCGCGAAAGCGCCGGATTGACGAACTCGCGGGCCACCGCCAGCAGGTCGTCGGTGGGTAGTCGCAGCCGTGGTGCGCAGCTCCACGACGATCAGTTCCTGCGCAGGCGTGAGCGTGGTGTGCATGGTGTGCGGCCGGTGCGAAAGATCCTCGGCGCTGTCGCGGTTTTGCCACTTGCGGATCGTCAGACGACTGACGTTGTAGCGCTCAGCCAGTTCCCGTTGAGAGAGCGTCGAATTGCGGATTTCGTCACGGATCAGATGGGTGGTGCGGGCTTGGCTGTGAAGGGCTTGACTCATGGCGCTGGTGGTTGGGTGACAGGATTCAACAGTGTACTCAAAAGCAACCTGGCTCTGAAAAATGGCAGGCTGCGAGTTGGAATATGATCACCCATCTCTAGACACTTAGTTTCTCGTGCCGAAATCGTTTTTAACCTCCTCATCCATCAACCGCAACAGCGCCCGCGTCACCAGCCTACCGCGCTGTCCGAATGGCAGACCTGCCCCCGGCACGTACGAATTCGGAAAAGTTGACAAGCCGCTGTCGCAAGTCACCGAATGTCGTGCCACAGACCTCCCCCCAAAAAAGTTAATGAAAATCATTCCCATTTAAAGTACACTTACTTGCCAGCCAGAAATCCCCGCAACACCAACAAAGGAGGTATCCAGCCAAAAACAAGCTCGAAGAGACTTTATGACCGGATACGCTTTACGGGATTCGCTCCCGCAGCGGCGCCTGGCTGCACGCCATCGCTGCACCCCCCTGTTGGTTCGCACCTCCCTGGCCTGCGCCATCTCCACCATGTTCCTGGCACCGGCATTGGCCCAGGAAAACAGCAGCAGCCAGCCGCCATTCATGCAGACAATGGCGCCGGTCGAGGTGACCGAGCAGGCGTTGGCCGAGCCAGGCACGGCGACGACGGTCAGTGGCGACGAACTCGATCGCGCCAACAATATGAAGGAGGTGGTGCGCAACCAGCCTTTGGTGTCCGCGCCGGGCACTGCCGCGGGCACGACCCGCAACCGCAGCAGCTTTGACCGTTCCGGCACGACCGGCTATAACATTCGCGGCATCGAAGGCAATCGGGTCGGCATGGATGTGGACGGCATTGAAATGCCCGATGCCACGACCCGTCCTTACGTGAGCCGGGCCGGCGTCAATTCGTTTGGTGTCGGTCGCGACTTCATCGATCCCGAGATGTTTACGTCGGTCAATATCCTCTCCGGCACCACCTCGGCCACGCGCTCGGCCGGTGGCATCGGCGGCGCCGTCAGCTTCAAGACCAAGTCGGCGGACGACTATCTGCGCGGCGACAAGGTGTCGTATTTCGGCGGCAAAGTGGGCTACGATTCGGCCGACCGCGCCCGCAACGAGAGCGTGACCGCCGCCGGCAAAAGCGGCAAGCTGGACGGACTGGTCAGCTATTCGCGGCGCGATGGGCATGCCACGCGCAACAACAGCGATATCGTCGACAGCATGGCCAACGACTTCAATTCCGATGCCTTGCTGCTCAAGGGCGCACTGCGCCTCGATGCGGCCAACCGGCTTGAGCTGTCCCTGGATTTGTATCGGCGCAAGAACGACACGTCTTTCTTTGGCTGGGACACCACCAGCACGTTGATCACCGAAGATTCGCAGCAACATAGCGATACCAGCCGCAATACGCTGCAGTTGATGCACCAGTGGACACCGAACAACGCCTGGGCCGACCAGGCCGATACGCGTCTGTATTTCCAGAGCACCGGGACGAAAGACACCACCGACACGAAGACGCTGTCGACCAACGCCAGTGTGCGCAATGTTTCCGAAAACAAGACGCGCACCTGGGGGCTGTCGAGCGTGGTCAACAAGCGGCTGGGCCGGCACTATCTGAGCTATGGCTTGAACGCGTCGACGCAGGATGTGGAGCGGCCATGGAACGTGCCCGGCTACATGAAGCCGCAACCGGACACGACGACCACGCGGGCCGGGCTGTTTTTGCAGGATCATATCGGATTCGACCTTGGCGGCCATCGCCTGGTGCTGATCCCGGCACTGCGCGGCGACTACGTCAAAATCAGGACGCGTGACCTGGACAACTTTGTCTCGGGCGTCCTGACGCCGGCCGACGTGGAAAAGATGTACGGCACCCCGAGCACCACCATCTGGAGCCCCAGCCTGGGCCTGAGCTACGACCTGACGCCGGCCATGGCCGCGTATGCGCAGTACAAGCGCAGCGGACGTGCGCCATCGGCCGGCGAGATTTTCGGCTCATGGAACCTGGCCAGCAACTATGTCGCCAACAATCAGTACGCACTGATCGGCAATCAACACCTGAAACAGGAAACCAGCGATGCTTTTGAGATCGGCCTGAAGGGCAAGCCAACGCCGGGCGTGAGCCTGAATACATCGCTGTTCTACACCAAATACCACGATTTCATCGCCTACACCCGCTACGGCCGCGCGATGTTCCCGGCCATGTTTGCCAGGGTGCCGGCGCATATCGGCACCATTTATCAGGCCGAGAACCGCGACGACGCCAGGATTTACGGCTTCGAACTGAGCGCACGGCTGGACCACGGGCAATGGAGTCCGCATGCCAAAGGCATCTACACGACCTGGGCCATGGGCCTGAGCCGCGGCACCGCCAAATCCAGCTACGCTGGCGACAAGGACGTTCCACTCGAGTCCGTGTTGCCGCGCAAGGCCATCATCGGTGCCGGCTACGATGCGCCGATGAAAGCGTGGGGACTGAATCTGACCGGCACCTTCGTCGGCAGCAAGCAGGCTGTGGCGACCAACCGCGATGCCTACAATAACGCGGGGCCGGCGCTGGCCGATGCCACGACGGCACTGTTCCGTGTGCCAGGTCATGCCTTGTTCGATCTGGTCAGTTACTGGCAGATCAACAAGAACGTGCGCCTCGATGCCGGCATTTACAACCTCGGCGATAAACGTTACTGGGATTATTCCAGCGCACGCAGCCTGCAACCGTCGGTCGCCCGTGACCGGCGCGACATCGAACTGCTGACCGAGCCGGGTCGCACTGCAGCGGTGTCATTGAACCTGGCGTTCTAGGGTGCCTTGCCGGCCTGATGCAGGGCCAGGCCAGGCCGGCAGGGTGCAGCTTGACGCTATCCACATCTTATTTACAGAGGTAAGCATGCAATATCAGAAAACCCAACGCGGCGCGCGCGCCAGCCGTCTCGCCATGGCGGCCATGGTGGCGGCCATGATGGCCGCCTGTACATCGGCGCCACTGCCAGCGGCACAGCAGTCAGCAACGCAGCAGTCAGCAACGCAGCAGTCAGCAACGCAGCAGTCAGCAACGCAGCAGTCAGCAACACAGAAGCCAACAGCAGCGCAAGGACCAGCGGCGCCCGCCGGCGGCCATGGCCTGTCGGCATTCATCGGCGGTTTCGACGCCAACCGCGACGGCACGGTGACACGGCAAGAGTACGATGCGGTACGCGCGCAGCGCTTCACGGCAGCCGATACCAATCACGATGGCGTGCTCAGCGAAGATGAATATGTGGCCGAATTCGCAGCACGCCTGCAGCAGCAGTACGCCGGCCGTGCCCAGGACGACAGTTACGCCGGGTCGATCAAGCAGGCCCATGTGCGCTTCAAGATTCTCGATACCGACCATGACGGCAAGCTGACGCTGGCAGAGGAAAACGCGATTGCCGAGAAAACTTTCAAGCGCACCGATACCAATAGTGACGGCAAGATCGATCAAGCCGATGGGGAGAAGAAGTGATGCGGCTGCTACGCGCGCTCGTTGCCGCCTCGTCCCTTGTCGTGCTGACGGCACACGCCCATACACCCTACCTGTTGCCGAGCAGCTTCGATGTGCAGCCGAAGGAGACGATCGGGGTCGATGCGGGGTTCACCGAGAAATTCTTTATCCCCGCCGTGGCGTTTGGCGAGACGGCCTTTTCGCTGGTGACGCCGGAAGGCGCGCGCATGGCGTTCGGCGACATCCGTCAGTTCAAGCAACGTACGGTGGCCGAACAAACGCTGCCCGACGAGAAAGGGACGTATCGCCTCAGCACCGGCCCCCGGCTGGGCGCCGTGTTTCGCACCTGGGAGCGCAACGGCAAGACCGAGTCCGCACGTGATCCGAAGCAAGTCGTTCCGGCAGACGCCAAGTTGCTGAGCCACTATCAGTCGCTGTCTATTGCCGAGGCCTATGTCACTGCCGGCAAGCCATCGACGAAGGCGCTCACGCCCGTTGGCAAGGGACTGGAAATCGTCGCCATCACGCATCCGAGCGATCTGTTCGTCAATGAAAAATTCGACTTCGCCGTTCAATATGACGGCAAGCCCTTGCCGAATCAGAAGGTCAGCGTGTATCGTTCGGCGATGGATCTGGCCAGCCAGAGCACGGTGCAACATCTGTCCACCGATGCCGACGGGAAAGTCTCGTTGCCCTTGACGAAGTCCGGACTGTATCTGGCCCTGGTGCGCTATCAGGCGCCGGCGCCGGCCGGCGCAGCCGCGCCGATGTACGGCCACAATTACACCTTGACGTTTCGCGTACTGGATCAATGACGCGATGCAGGCGGCGTTGCGAGCAACGCCCTATGACTTTCCTCAACTGAATGGAAAAGCCCGCCGAAGCGGGCTTTTCCATTCATAAACCAGCCTCAAACAATCAGAACTGATTCATCGTGTTATCTTTGCCCGCCGCCTTCAGCGCCGCTTCGCCGCTGAAGTAATCCTTGTGATCGTCGCCGATGTCCGAACCCGACATGTTCTGGTGCTTGACGCAGGCGATGCCCTGGCGGATCTCCTTGCGCTGCACGCCGGCCACGTAGCCCAGCATGCCCTGGTCGCCGAAGTAGTCCTTGGCAAGATTGTCGGTCGACAGCGCCGCCGTGTGGTAGGTCGGCAGGGTGATCAGGTGGTGGAAGATGCCCGCTTCGCGGGCCGCGTCGGCCTGGAAGGTGCGGATTTTCTCGTCGGCGATGGCGGCCAGTTCCGTCTCGTCGTATTCCACGCTCATCAGCTGGCCGCGCTCGTAGGCGGACACGTCCTGGCCAGCGGCTTTCATCGCGTCATACACTTGCTGACGGAAGTTCAGGGTCCAGTTGAACGATGGGCTGTTGTTGTAGACCAGCTTGGCGTTCGGGATGACCTTGCGAATTTCGCTGACCATGCCGCCGATTTGCGAGATATGCGGTTTTTCGGTTTCGATCCACAACAGGTCGGCGCCGTTTTGCAGCGAGGTGATGCAGTCCAGGACGCAACGCTCTTCGCCGGTGCCGGCGCGGAACTGGAACAGGTTGCTTGGCAGGCGTTTCGGGCGCAGCAGCTTGCCTTCGCGCTTGATGATCACGTCGCCATTGCCCAGCGCATCGGCCGACACTTCTTCGCAGTCGAGGAAGGCGTTGTATTGGTCGCCCAGGTCGCCCGGGGTGGTGGTCACGGCGATCTGCTTGGTCAGGCCGGCGCCCAGCGAATCGGTGCGGGCGACGATGATGCCGTCGTCCACGCCCAGTTCCAGGAAGGCGTAGCGGATGGCGCGGATCTTGGCCAGGAAGTCTTCGTGCGGCACCGTCACTTTGCCGTCCTGGTGGCCGCATTGTTTTTCATCGGACACCTGGTTTTCGATCTGGATGCAGCAGGCGCCCGCTTCGATGAACTGTTTCGCCAGCAGGTAGGTCGCTTCGGCATTGCCGAAACCAGCGTCAATGTCGGCGATGATGGGCACTACGTGGGTGATATGGCCGTCGATCTTGGCCTGGATGGCGGCCTTGGCATCGCCTTCGGCGGCATCCAACTGGCGGAACAGGCCACCCAGTTCGCGCGCATCGGCCTGGCGCAGGAAGGTATAGAGTTCACGGATCAAGTCGGTGACGGCGGTTTTTTCATGCATCGACTGGTCTGGCAGCGGGCCGAATTCCGAGCGCAAGGCGGCCACCATCCAACCCGACAGGTACAGGTAGCGGCGGTCGGTGCTGTTGAAATGCTTCTTGATCGAGATCATCTTCTGTTGACCGATGAAACCGTGCCAGCAGCCCAGCGACTGGGTGTATTTGGACGAGTCGGCGTCGTAGGCGGCCATGTCGGCGCGCATGATTTTCGCCGTGTATTTGGCGATGTCCAGGCCCGTCTTGAACTTGTTCTGGGCGCGCATGCGGGCGGCGGACTCGGGATTGATGGCGTTCCAGGCGCTGCCTTGTTGCTCTTTCAAACCTGCAACTGCCTTGATGTCGTCTTGGTATTGGGACATGTGAATCTCCTGAAAAAAAAGCGAAGTAAGAAAATCGTCGAGTGTGCCGCCGCGTCTTGTTGAAGCAAACTGCATGACTAAATAGTAGGCTATTTTTATGAAGTTCATCAAGTCTTATATAAGACATATAACTTAAATTTTATCCTTGTTTTTCAATGACTTGATTGTTGCGTTCCATGATGCGAAATGAATTTTCAAAAAGCGAGACAATACAGGCAGGCGCCGCACCACCGGTATTTCGCAATGTGAAATGGGGTTTCGGATTTTGGTGCGGTGCAACGATTATGCCGCAACAATGCGGGCAATTGCCTGCTCATTTGCTGCCCCGCTCGGGCCCGGCGTTCTTTGCGTGATACAGCAGGGCGCCAGCGCGCTGCAGCAATGGCGCTCAGCAGGTGATGGGAGTTGGGGGGAGAGGCGCCGGCAGGCAGGGCTGTTTGCCAGCCCCGCCGAGCGACATCAATGCGCCGTGTGGTGCCCGTTTCTGACGAACAGGGCCGTCAGCATGCCGACCACGCACACGCCGATCACATAATAGGCCGGGCCCAGCACATTGTTTTTGAGCATCAGGGTGACGACGACCGGGGTCAGGCCGCCAAAAATCGCATACGAAATGTTGTATGAAAACGACAATCCCGAGAAGCGCACCTGGGCCGGGAAAGCCTGCACCAGCACGCAAGGCACGGCGCCCACCACGCCGACGCACAGCCCGGTCACCGCATACAGCGGCAGCAACAGGTCGGGGCGGCTGCCGACGGTGGTGTAGAACACCCAGGTGGCAATGGCCAGCAGCGGCGCGCCGACCAGGATCACCGGCTTGGCGCCCAGGCGGTCGGCCAGCCAGCCGGCGATCACGCAGCCGAAGGCCAGGCACAGGGTGGCGCAAGTATTGGCGATCAGGGTGGTGCGCGCGTCGATATGGTGGATTTTTTGCAGCAGGGCCGGCGTCATCAAAATGATGACGACGATGCCGGCCGACAGCATCCAGGTCAGCAGGATGGACACCGCCACGGCGCCGCGGTGGCTGCGCAGCACCGATTTCAACGGCATTTCGGTGGCCAGCGCTTTGCGCTGCTGCATTTCCGCGAATACCGGCGTTTCATGCAGCCAGCGGCGCAGATACATGGCGCCAAAGCCGAACACGCCGCCCAACAGGAAGGGATAGCGCCAGGCGCCGTCCAGCACTTCGGCCGGTGTATAGACGGTGTTCAGGCCCGTGGCGACGAGCGAGCCGAGCAGGATGCCGACCGTCAGGCCGGCCGTCAGAATACCGCAGGCCAGGCCCGTGTAGCGGCTCGGCACGTGTTCCGACACAAACACCCAGGCGCCCGGCACTTCGCCGCCGACAGCCGCGCCTTGCAGGATGCGCATCAACAGCAGCAGCATCGGCGCGGCCAGGCCGATCGCGGCGTAGGTCGGCAGCAGGCCGATCAGCAGGGTCGGCACGGCCATCAAAAGGATCGACAGGGTGAACATGCGCTTGCGACCCAGCAAGTCGCCAAAGTGGGCCATGATGATGCCGCCCAGCGGACGCACCACGTAACCGGCGGCAAAGATGCCGAAGGTTTGCAGCAGGCGCAGCCAGTCCGGCATTTCCGGCGGGAAGAACAGCTGGCCGATCGCGTTGGCGAAGAAGACAAAGATGATGAAGTCGTAGAATTCCAGCGCCCCGCCGAGGGCGGCCAGCGACAGGGTTTTGTAGTCTTGTTGGCTCAGCGGGCGTGCGAAAGCAATTTCAGGGGAGGCCATGTGTCTCTTTGATGTGTTTTATGGGAGGAACTGCCATCCATAGCATACGCATTTCCCACCATTGAGTAAACGCCATCGCCCCGATGGCGAGTGGCGCGTTCGCCTGGCAGAACTGATCGGCATGACGCCGCCAGGCTATTGCAGCAAGCGCTGCATGACGATCTCAAAGAAGCGCGGCTGGTTCGACGCCAGGCACACCCGGGCGTTGGGCTGGCCGGGCGTCTCGCGCGTATAGCCGTCGTCAGTGACGGCAATGCGCAGCGGCGCGGTGGGGCAGCTTGCCGGGTCGATCAGCCAGGTGACGGGCACCACGTCGAACAGCGACGGCATATTGCTCGACCATGGCTGGTAGCTGTCTATCCATTGATGGTAGAGCAGGGTGACGGCGTCGGTCAGCGGCGAGCCGTGGCCGAAGATCGCATTGCGTTCGACTTCGTCGAGGCGGATCTGGGTCGAGTCCAGCGGCATCATGACTATAGTCACGCCTGAAGCAAACAGCGCCTGCGCGCCGGCAATATCGGAGACGATGTTGTATTCCTTGTCCGCCGGGCGCACCGGCACATACTGCGATTTGCGGTAGCCGGCCCGCACCGAGCCGCCCATCATCACCACCTGTTTGACCTTGCCAAACGCCGCCTTGTCGCGGGCGATGGCCGCGCCGATATTCGTCAGCGGCCCCAGCGCCAGCAAGGTGACCTGGCCCGGCTGGCGCGCCACTTCGCGCAGGATAAAATCGGCCGCGTCTTGCGGTGCCTTCGCTGGCGCATTGCCGCGCTGCGCGTAGCGCGCCTGGGTAAATGGCGTGGGGTTGGCGGTGGCGGCGCCCTGCGCAACGGCAATACCCGCATGGCCGGTGTCGCGCAGAAACCGTTCCAGCAGGCGCGTGCGCAAGGCCGTGTCGCCCCAGGCGGTGGTGATGCCGAGAATCTCGATCTCTGGACTTTGCAGCAACAGGGCCAGCGCAAAGGCGTCGTCGATATCGTCGCCGATATCCATATCGACGATGACCTTATGGGGAGCGCTGGACGCGGCTGGCGCGGCGCTGGCGGCGCCTGGCAACAGCATGCTGGTGAGAAAAATCGGCAACAGGGCCGCGCGGCGCAGCAACAGGGAATAACAAGACATGGCAAACCTGGAAGAGTGGACAAACAGCGGCGATTTTAGCAGTGTGCCTGGCGCCACCGTTACGGGCGCGTGATCAGTTGCTAAAAATCAAGTATTGCCTGTCCCTCCCATGGCATTGTCGTTTCTCCAAGGCATGCAACGGGAGGCGGCGATGGATGGCGGCGATGGCGATTTTTCCAGTTACTTCGAGCAAGACCAACTGATGGGCGCAAACCGCCCCTTGCGCTTGCGCCTGGCGTCCACGCCCGGGCTGCCAGCGGGCGGCTTGCTACCGCAGACCGTGTTTGGCCGGCAATCCATCTGCGGTGGCATCGAGTATCGCCTGCTGTGCGTATCGCGCCATGCCGGCTTGCCGCTGGCCAGCCTGATCGCCTTGCCGGCCGCGCTCGATATCGTCACCGATCAGGGGGAGTTGTGCAGCGTGTGCGGCATCATCACCGAAGCGAGCGCCGGTGACGGCGATGGCGGCCTGGCCAGCTATCAACTGGTATTGACCGATGTATTTTCCATTATGGAAAAGCGCATCAATACGCGCGTGTTTCGCCGCCAGAGCGATATCGAGATCGTCCAGCTGCTGCTGGATGAGTGGATACGCAGCAATAGCATCCTGGCCCATGCCTTCCAGTACGAGTACGCGGATTTTTTTGATGCCGAAAGCTATCCGCAGCGCGAGTTCGTGATGCAGCATAACGAGTCCGATGCGGCCTTCGTGCGCAGGTTGCTGGCGCGCAGCGGCGTGGGCTGGCTTTTCCGTGCAGGCGACCTTGGACCGGCCCATGCGCCGGCCGTACCGTCGCACACCCTGGTGTTGTTCAACCATGTTGATGGCTTGCGGCAAAATGCGGCGGGCAGCGTGCGCTATCATGCCGAGCGCGCCACGGAAGAGCGCGATACCCTGAGTGCCTGGAGCGAGGTACGCACCTTGCAAGCGGGCAAGGTCACGCGCCACCGCTGGAATGAAGAGCGTCCGCACGGGCGCGCTTTCATGTCGGCCGAGGTGACGGCGCAGGGCCGGGGTGGCGTGCACGGCAATGCCTTGGCCGCCACGCTCGACGATTACCTGGTGCTGCCGCCACGCACGGCGCAAACGGGCGCCTCGGACCACGAAGCGTTGTGCCATCTCGGCATGCTGGCGATGCGGCGCCATGATTACGCCAGCCATTGTTTCCATGCCGAAGGCAGCGTGCGCGACCTGTGCGCGGGCGAGTATTTCACCTTGCTTGGCCATCCCGATATTGACCGCCTGCCTGCGCTTGAACGCGATTTTGTCGTCACCTCGCTGCAGGTGGCGGCGCAGAACAATCTGCCGCTGGCGCTGGCCGCGCGCGTGGCGCGTCTGTTCGAGCGCAACCGCTGGTTGCAGCAAGACTATGCCTTGATGCAACGTGATTTCGATGCCGTGGTGGCGCACGGCCCCTTGCGCATGCATGTGGCCCTGACGGCCGTGCGCCGTGGCGTGCCCATCGTGCCGGCCTATGATCCCCGCACCGACTTGCCGCCGCTGGCCATGCAAAGCGCGGTGGTGGTCGGGCCTGCCAATGAAGAGGTTCATTGCGATGCGTTTGGCCGTGTCAAGGTGCGCTTTCCCGCCACGCGCCCCGCCGACCATCAGCATGCGAGCGGCACCGGCGCCAAGGACACGGACGCCGATTCGGCCTGGGTGCGCGTGGCGTCGAGCTGGGCTGGCAATGGACCGGGCAGCGGCCGCCAATGTCAATGCAGGGAAAAACCTCAAGCTGACGGCCAGCGAAGGCAAGATCACGGCCATGGCCGACGAGATTGTGCTGATCTCCCAACATGGCGCCTTTATCCGCATCGCCGATGGCATCACCCTGGGCAGCGAGTCGCCACTGAAGTTCAATGCACCGAGCTTTGCCTTTGGCGACGCGCAAAGCATGGCGGCGCAATTATATGAAGACGGCGATGGCCAGCAGCAAGCACAACTGGCGCCGCAATCAGCGTTTGAATTGACATCCTCCCCTCCCTGAAGGAAGGGGATTCCTACGGCGCTACGCGGTAATTTGCGCAGTCGCTTCGGTGGGTTCCTGCTTCATCGAGCGGCCTGACTGCGCCGACTCTCCACAGGCTAACAAGCGGTATCCCCGCTCTAAAACATTGATCGCGCCGACCACATCGGCGTGATTTTCGTAGCCGCAATCGACACACAGGAATTTGGCCTGAGTCTGCCGATTATCTTTTGAGACATTGCCACAGGCCGGACACGTCTGGCTGGTGTGGTGCGGTGGAACGGCTAGCATCATGCCGCCGTTCCATGCGACCTTGTAGCCAAGCTGGCGGCGGAACTCGCCCCAACCCTGGTCGAGAATGGCACGATTCAGGCCGGACTTCTGGCGCACCATCTTGCCGTGCTGTTCGCTGTTGCCCTTGGAAGACCTGGACATGTTCCGTACCTGCAAATCCTCAATGCATACGAGCGCGTGGTTTTGGCTGATCGTCGTTGTGCTCTTGTGCAGGAAATCTTTCCGGGCGTTGGCGATGCCGGCGTGAATCTTCTGAATGCGGGCTTTCGCCTTCTTCCAGTTGTTGCTGAATTTGACCTTGTGGCTCATGCGGCGCTGGTAGTGCGCAAGGCGTTGCTGGTGTTTCTTGAAGCTGTTGAGCGGCGTGATGAAGCTGGCGTCGCTCATGGTGGCGAACCTGGCCACGCCGACATCGATACCGATGGCAGTCGTCGCCGTGGGCAACGGCTGTTCGACTTCGCGCTGCGTCTGAATCGACGCGAACCACTTGCCGCCAGACTGGCTCACGGTGACGTTGCGCAGTTCGCCGAGAATGTCACGGCTGTTGCGGTAACGCAGCCAGCCCAACTTGGGAAGAAAGAGGCGGTTGTTGGGCTGATCGAGCTTGATCTGTTTCGGGTCCGGGTAACGAAAGCTGTCGCCGCTGCCTTTACGTTTGAAGCTGGGGAAGTCGGCGCGCTTCTCGAAGAAGTTCTTGTATGCCTTTTCCAAGTCTTTGAGCGCCTGTTGTAGCGGGTGGCAGGGCGCGTCTTTTAGCCACGGCGTCTCGACGCCATGACGCCAGCCGGTGAGCGCCTTGCACAGCCCAGCGAAGCCGATGAACTTGTTACCTGCCTCGTGATTCTCCTTCTGCATCGCCAACGCCTTGTTGTAGACGAACCGGCATGACCCAGCGAAGCGGCGCATATCGCGCTCTTGCTCGCCGTCTGGCATCAGTTCGTATTTGTAGGCTTGTAAGCGTTGCATCGTTCAATCATAGTTTGGTCTATGAGTAATGATAACGACATTCACCACGGAAGACACTGCGTTTTTCTCATGCACGTGCATTTGATCTTCGTGACAAAATACCGTCGCGAAGTCTTCACAAAAGAGATTCTTGACGACTTGCGACCGATGTTCGCCAGCGTCTGCGCGGACTTTGAAGCGGAACTGGTGGAATTCGACGGCGAGGATGACCACGTTCACTTGCTGGTGAACTATCCGCCAAAAATTTCCGTCTCGAATCTTGTTAACAGTTTGAAGGGCGTGTCCAGCCGGATGATTCGGAAGAAGAACTACCCGAGCATCCGCCAGAAGCTATGGGGCGGCGCGCTGTGGTCGCCGTCCTACTTCGCCGGCAGCTGTGGTGGTGCGCCCATTGCCGTTATCCGCCAGTACATCGAGCAGCAGCAGACGCCTCACCAGATGCGCCAAACCGGACGGCTGTGCCGTCCGCGCTCTTGACCACGCCCTGAAGGACGGGCTTGCCGCGCACCTGGTCAAATTAATATGGTCCAGTGCCATGATGCCCCGCCAACCCACCGTCCCCGAATGGCTGGCCGCCACCGCCAAGTTCGCCCAGCGTCCCGATGTCCGTGGCGTTGGCCTGTACCAGTTCAATGCCATCAACCCGTGGATCCACCGTCCGCCGCAAACCTGGAAGCCGACGCCGTGGTTTCCGATTCCGTGGAACCGCGAGCAGATGGACACCTTCGACCGCTTGCCGTCATACGGCTTCGTGCACCGCCCCGTGTTCGTCAAATTCAAGGACGAGAATGGCAAGCCGGTGACGCGCCGTGACGCGCGGCAGAAGATCTTCAATGCGGGCTGGCAGGAAGCGCTGCTGACCTTGCCGGAAGGCGAACGCAGCCAGGGGGCGGCGCGCATTATTGCCGCCACCGGCAAGCAGCCGGCGCAGCAATTGATGTTGGAAGGCATGCTGCACGATTACGCGGCGCAGGGCGGGCCGGAGATCGACAGCGGCAAGTCGGCGCAGTTCATCCATACCGACCATCGCCTGGGCAATACCGGCGCGGCCACCTTCTTCGTGCAAATGGCCCTCGGCGTGATGGGCAGCTACCGCGACGGCGGCGCCAGCGCGGCCATCAATCTGCGCGACCGGGACGAGGCCAGCATCGTTTTCATCACGCCGCCGTCCAGCGCCGTGCGCGAGGAGCAGGCGCCATTCGAGATCTTCCGCAGCCGGGTCACGCCGTCCGTCGACCCCGCCAACTATGCGGCGCCAGCGGTGGAGTCGCTGCTGGAACAGGCGAGCGCACATTAAAGGAGCATTTCATGCGCAAAATCATTCGCCAGGGTGACGCCACTACGCACGGCGGCAAGGTCGTCTCCTGCGCCGCCAGCCACTTCACGGTGGGAGGCGTCGCGGTGGCCTGCGTCGGCGACCTGTGCAGCTGCCCGGTCAAGGGCCACAACGGCTGCACCATTTCCAGCGGCTCTGGCCGGCACACTATCAATGGCGTGGCGGTGGCGTTCGAGGGCGACCGTACCAGCTGCGGCGCGACGCTGATTGCCGGCGGCGCCACTTATGGTTGCACCTGAGGGTTGCACCTGAGAGTTACACCTGATCGTCCGTCCGCTCCTCTATAATTGCCCGACCGATTTTTCAAGGACGGGCATGCAAATTACACCCCTGCGCTCGCTGGCGCTGCTGGCCTTGCTGGCCTGCGGCTGGTCCGCCAGCGCTGCCGAGCGCGCGGTCACGGCCGACGAGCGCAAGTCATTCGAGGATTTTTATTCCCTGGCCTATCCCGGGAACAAGCCGGCCCGCACCCTGTTCGAGGTGCGGCGCGATGCATCGGGGCGTGGCTGGACCGTCAGCGCCACTACGGAAGCGCCGCCGCACCGGGGCCAGGGCGCGCTGTGCCGCACGCATCGCACCAGCTTTGTATTGAAGGGGGCGGGCAAGCAGGCGCGCTGGGAGCAAAGCGCACTGGCCTATTACGCCTGGCTCGACCGTGGCGCCTGCCGGCCCGTGGCCGAGCCGGTGCGCCTGCTGCAGCGCGTGCCCGATGCGGAACTCGAGGGTGTGCTGCTGTACCAGAAGCCGCTGCTGGCGCGGGCGCGGCTGCTGATGGCGGGCAATACCGAATGCGCGCCGCTGCGGGCCTTGAACTTTACCCTGGCCGCCGTCGATGTCGGCGCCTCGCGGCCACAGGCGCAAGAGCAGTATGCGCTGGTGTTCAGGAGCGACCGCAGGAGCGACCGCAATAGTTATGCCCGCGTCTGGCTGCGCCAGAGCGGCCGGCAATATGACGCCTGGACGGTGACTTGCCCGCCGGTGCTGTAAACTGCGCCTCTTGTTTTTTCTCTGAATGCCCGCCATGAACCCGAATTCCACTTCCGCCCGCAGCTGGGGCACCGTCGTCACCCATAGCGACGAGATGGCCATCATCTACCGCTACGTCGACACCTTCCATGACGACTGGGATCTGTCGTCGCAGCCTGAGCGCATCATTATCGCCTGGCGTTATGAAGACGAAACCGGCATGCCGTCACCGAACGAGCGCGAGCATATGGAAGAGCTGGAAGCGGCGCTGGCGCCGGTGGTCGAGGAAGACGGCTTTGCCACGCTGGCGCTGGTGTCGACCGGCGAAAACCTGCGCGAGTGGATTTATTACACGCGCTCGGGCGAGGAATTTTTCAACCGCCTCAATACGGCGCTGGCGCCACGGCCGAAGTTCCCGATTGAAATCCGCAGCGCGGCCGACCCCGCCTGGTCGACCTATGCCGGCTTCATGACAGCTCTTCCGCAAGGCTGATCAGCCCAGGGCCGCCGCCACGATGCGCGTGGCCTTTGTTATGATGTGCTGGTTGATCGGCGCATTTTTCTGTTCGCGCGTGTAGTAGATGGCGATCACCAGCGGCGCGCTGGCGTCGCCCGACGGGTAGGCCACGCCGATATCGTTGACGCTGCCGTAGGCGCCCGAACCGGTCTTGTCGGCCACCTGCCAGCCGGCAGGCACGCCTGCGCGGATGCGCTGGTCGCCGGTGGTGTTGCCGCGCATCCAGATGTCGAGCTGCTGGCGCTGCGGCGCGGGCAAGCTGGCGCCCAGCAGCAGGCCGTCCAGGCTGTGCACGGTGGCCGCCGGGCTGGTGGTGTCGCGCACTTCGCCGGGGATGGCGCTATTGAGTTCGGTTTCCCAGCGTTCCAGCTGGAATACCTGATTGCCGATGCTGCGTGCGTAGGCCGTCACCGCCTGCGGGCCACCCAATAATTTCATCAGGAAGTTCGCCGCGCTGTTGTCGCTGTATTGCACGGTGGCTGCGCACAGCTCGGCCACACGCATGCCGGTGGCCACGTGTTTTTCCGTGATCGGCGAATAGCTGACCAGCTCTTTTGCTTCATAGCGCACCAGCTTGTCCAGCAGTTGCGGCTCGCTGCTGCCGCGCGCCAGCACGGCCGCCGCCAGCATGGCCTTGAAGGTGCTGCACATGGGAAAGCGTTCGTCGGCACGATGTTCGACGCGCGCGCCGCTGCCCGTATGCAGGGCCGACACGCCCAGGCGTCCGCCGGCCGCCTGTTCCAGCGCCGCCAGTTGCGCTTGCGCCTGCGCCACCGTGGTGGTGTTGGGCGCGGCATGCAATAGCGCGCCCGGGCACAGCAGGGCGGTGCCGGCCAGTATCAGCAGGTGGCGGCGGGTCTGGTCGAGTTGTTCAGTCATGGTCGGTTTTAGCCTGGTTGGTGGCGATGGTGGCCAGCAAGTCGCTGATGGCTTGCAGATTGGCCGGTTTGGTCAGGTGATGGTCGAAGCCGGCCGCGCTGGACTGGCTGCGGTCGTTCGCGGCGCCCCAGCCCGTCAGCGCGATCAGCACGGCGCGCTTGCCGGCCGTCGTCTGGCGCAGCGCGCGCGCCACCTCGTAGCCGTTCATGCCGGGCAGGCCGATATCGAGAAACACCACCTCGGGCAGGAATTGCGGCGTGACGGCCAGCGCCTCTACGCCATCGTGCACCACCTGCGTGCGGTGGCCGATGATGCCCAGCACGTCGGCCAGGGTGTCGGCGGCGTCGACATTGTCGTCCACCACCAACACGCGAAACGGCACGGCCTTTGTCGCCAACAAGGGCGGTGCGCCATCGTCGCTGACAGCTTGCGCCGGCGCCGCCAGCGGCAGGCGTACCGTAAAGGTGCTGCCCAGGCCGGCGCCGGCACTGGCCGCGCTGGCGCTGCCACCGTGCAGCTCGGCCAGGCGGCGCACCAGCGACAGGCCGATGCCAAGCCCGCCTTGCGCGCGGCCCATGTTCTGCCCCACTTGCGTGAACATCTCGAACACGGTGGGCAAGGACACGGCCGGTATGCCGACGCCGCTGTCGCGCACTTCGATCACGGCCTCGTCGCCGGCACGGCGCGCCGTCAGCACGATCCGGCCTTTGGCCGGCGTGTACTTGGCGGCGTTGTTGAGCAGATTGCTCACCACCTGCGCCAGGCGCGTCGGGTCGGCATCGAGCGGCAAAGGTTGCTCGTCCATATTGACCAGCAACTGATGCTGGTTCGCTTCGATCAGCGGCATGCTCGTTTCCACCGCGCCGGCGATAATGGTTTTCAGGTCCGTGCGTTCGAGCTTGAGTTCGATCTGGCCGCGCGTGATGCGTGCCACATCCAGCAAGTCATTGACCAGGTGCACCATCTGGTTTACCTGCCGCTCCATCACGTCGCGCACACGCTCGACCGTGGCCGGCTTGTCGGCCGCCAGGCGCATGATCTGCAAGCCGTTGCGGATGGGCGCGAGCGGATTGCGCAATTCGTGCGCCAGGGTGGCCAGAAATTCTGTCTTGCGCCGGTCCATTTCCGACAGATCGTCGGCCAGCTGGCGCAGTTTTTTCTCGGCCCGCTTGCGCTCGCTGATATCGGCAAACAACACCGTCAGTTTGACGCTGCCGGGCCCGCCCAGGCGCGCCGCAAAGATTTCAAACCAGCGCTCCATGGCGTGCGCTTCGTTTTCATAGCGCATCGGATGACCGCTTTTCAGCACCTCGTCGTAGACATCGAACCAGTACTGGTCGTGGTCGGGCACCAGGCTGCGGATGGTCCGCCCGATGGCGTTCTCCAGGCCCGATTGCTTGACGAAAGCCGGGTTCGTT
Organism: Janthinobacterium sp. PC23-8; assembly: GCF_002250505.1. Taxonomy (GTDB): domain Bacteria; phylum Pseudomonadota; class Gammaproteobacteria; order Burkholderiales; family Burkholderiaceae_D; genus Janthinobacterium. The sequence goes on along the minus strand of NZ_NJGY01000004.1, from coordinate 398,981 downwards.
TCCAGGTAGCGGAAGTCGACCGGCTTGCCTTCATCGTCATACAGCATTTCAATCACGCAAAATGCCTGGTCCATCAGCTCGATCAAGGTGCTGTAGCGTTCTTCGCTGTTGGACAGCGCGTCTTCCACCAGGCTCTGGCGTGTAATGTCGAGGATTACGCCCGGAAACTGCAAGGGCGTGCCGTCGGCGCCGTATTCGACGCGGCCACGCGCCAGCACCGAGTGGTACTCGCCGTCGCTGGCGCGCACGCGGTAGCGCGACTCGAACGGCTGCTGCGATTGCAGCGCCTGCTCGATCTGCTTGGCGACCCGTTCGCGGTCATCGGGATGGATCACGTCCACGTAACGGGCCAGCGGCGCCGGACCGGAGCTGCTGGTATCGACTGGAAACAGGCGTGCCATATTGCTGTCGACGGTGACCTTGTCGGCCACGATGTCCCAGTTCCAGGTGGCGACATCGCCAGCGGCCAGGGTCAGGCGCAAGGTTTCCTCGTTGTGCTTGCTGGCGGTGATATCGAGCGAAATGCCGGCCAGGCCGATTGCCGTGCCGGCCGCGTCGCAAGTGCAGGTGCCGCGCAGGTGGACCCAGTGCAGCGAGCCGTCTGGCCAGCGCACGCGCACCTCGATTTCGAAGTCGCCGACGCTGGCGATTGCTGCGTGCACCGCCGCGCGCCAGCGCTGGCGGTCCGGTTCCAGCATGGCCGCGCTCAGTCGCTGATAATCCACGCGCTCGCCCTCGGCAAAGCCGAAGCTGGCGCTGCAGGTGGCCGAGCAGTCCATGCCGCCGCTGCCCAGGTCGATATCCCAGGTGCCCATGCTGCCACCCTGCATGGCCAGCCGCAAGCGCTGTTCCGCCTGGCGCGTGGCCGTCACGTCGGTATGCGAGCCGACCCAGGTGCTGACGGCGCCGTCGCCGCCATACACGGGCAGGATACGGGCGACGACGTTGCGGTAGTCGCCATCGGCATGGCGCAAGCGGTATTCGGTAGTGCGCATGTCCGATGGCTGCGGGTACGAGGCGTCGGCGATGGCGCGGTCGTCGGGATGCACGGCGTTCAACCAGCCCTTGCCCATCAGCTCCGGCGTGCTCTGGCCCGTGTAGGCGCGCCAGGCGGGCTGGTCAGCGTCAAAATGGCCGGCCTGGCCGGTGCTCCAGGTGATGTCGCAATGGGCGCCTAGCAGCGTGCGTGCGCGCAGGGCGTTGTCGGCCAGCTGGCGCGCCGCTTCCAGGCGCGTGCTGATGTCGCGGCACATGGCCAGCACCGGCTGCCCCGAGGTTTCATGAAGCGGCAGGCGGTGCAGCATCACTTGCCAGCCGTTGCCGGTGGGGCCGCCGAGCAGGGTGGCCTCGCATTGCGCCTGGCCAAGCTCGCGCGCCGTCTGCAGCGCCGTGTGCGTTTGAAGATTGTCGCCGGGGATCCAGAGCCGGTCCCAGCTGCGGCCATGCAGCAATTGCCGTGCACTGGGGTTCAGGTCGCTCAAAGTGCCGTCGGCGGCGATGGCAAACACCAGGTCCGGCGTGAGATCGAACAAAAACGGTGCCGCATCGGCGGCACTGGCAGGCGGGTTCGGACGGGGTTCGGGCATGGAGACTGTCGGCTATGGTGCGCGGACCGCAGCTGCACCGGTATGGGGCAGCGCCGCGCTTGCAATTGTTGCGATATTACAGGCATTTACACCGCTCGGGCATTTTCGCTTGCAGCCGCAGCGCGCTTTTCTGTAGCTCTTTTGAGAAGTGTGAAAATCACCATGAAATGCGCGAAAAAGAGGTCTTTGTGGCTGAATAACCACTATCAGTGTGCTACTTTGAATGAATGGATTGTGCGTAGCAACAATATTCTTGCGGCCCAAGACAGGCATGAATTAAATTGGCGCCTTGTTTTTAACGTTGGCGTCTGCGAGACATCGAGACGATGCGGCCATGACCGCTGCCGGCAAGCGGCAGCAGGGACGGAGCCAGCGACGCCGGGAGCGGGGACACAGCCGCTCGCGCTGCTGCACCAGAAAGGTGCGGGTGCATGCATGGCGCCGACAAGAAGACCGGAGACCGCAGGACATCATTCGCATTACTTTTTAACTTATGGGGAACTCAATGATTAAAATGTCCAAGATGCACAAGCGTCTGTGCGCCAAAAGCGCCGCCATGCTTGCCCTTTCCGCAGCCCTGCCGATCGGCACGGCCTACGCCGACGAAGCCGCTGCCGATGCAACGCCTGCCGCCAGCCAGCTCGAGACCGTGACCGTCACGGCCCAGCGCCGCAAGGAAAACATCCGCGACGTGCCCGTCTCCGTATCGATGCTGACGGCGCAAAAGCTCGACGTCATCGTCTCCGGCGGCCAGGATATCCGCATGCTGGCCGGCAAGGTGCCAAGCCTGAACGTGGAGTCGTCGAACGGCCGTACCTTCCCGCGTTTCTATATCCGCGGCTACGGCAATACCGACTTCAACACGTTTGCATCGCAACCTGTTTCCCTGATCTACGACGATGTGGTGCAAGAAAACCCGATCCTCAAGGGTTACCCGATCTTTGACGTGGCCAACGTGGAAGTGCTGCGCGGCCCGCAAGGCACCCTGTTCGGCCGCAACACGCCCGCCGGCGTGGTCAAGTTCGAATCGGCCAAGCCGAACCTGGACAAGGTCGAAGGCTATTACAGCGGTTCTGTCGCCACCCACAACACCATCAATGCCGAAGGCGCCGTCAACGTGCCATTGAGCAAAGAATGGGCGATGCGCTTCTCGACCCTGCGCCAGCACCGCGACGACTACGTCGATAACAGCTTTACGGGCCAGAAAGATGCGCTGGACGGCTACAACGAACACGCCGAACGCGTGCAATTGCTGTACGCACCGAACAGCACCTTCAATGCCCTGTTCAACGTACACCAGCGCAATACCGCCGGCAGCGCGCGCCTGTTCCACGCCAACGCCATCAAGCCGGGCACCAATGACCTGGTCGACGGCTTCGATGCGAACAAATCGTTCACCAATGCACCGAACTTCCAGAACCTGCGCACCAATGGCGCCAGCGCCCGCCTGAGCTGGGACCTGGACGGCGTGAAACTGTATTCGATCACCGGTTTCGAGCATGTTGCCAGTTATCTGTCGCATGGCGATATCGACGGCGGCGCGCCAGGCATGACGCCAGCGATTCCATTCAACGTGGAAACGGCCGGCGGCATCACCAGCGTGAAACAGTACTCGCAAGAATTCCGTGCCGAGTCGAAAAACGCTGGCCCGCTGAACTGGCAGGCAGGCGTGTACTACTTCAATGAAGATGCCAACGGCTTCTCGGACGGCTTCAATCCGGCTACGCATGTACTGAATTCGCACCTGGCCAGCCGCCAGAAAAACACCGCCTGGGCTACCTTCGGTTCCGTCAATTACGCCGTCAACGACGACTTCATGCTGCGCGCCGGCCTGCGCTACACCAAGGACAAGAAAGACTTCAATACCGTCCTGGCTGACCGTATTACGCAGGTCAATCCGACCAGCGCCGATGTCAGCAAAGCGAAGGTCAACTGGGACCTGAGCGGCACCTATAAATACACCAAAGACGTGAGCTTCTACGGCCGTGTCGCGACCGGTTTCCGTGCGCCAAGTATTGCCCCAGCCAGTGATAGAGTGCCTGTCACCGTGGCCGACGCCGAAACCATCACCTCGTACGAAGCCGGCGTGAAAGCCGACCTGTTCGAGCGCCGCGCCCGCGTTGCCTTCAGCTTGTATGACTACCAGGTCAAGAACCAGCAACTGACGGTGGTGGGCGGTAACTCGAACGTCACGCGCCTGATCAACGCCGCCAAGACCAACGGCCGCGGTGCCGAGCTGGAACTGGAAGGTTTTGTGACGCCTGCCCTGAAGATGTCGCTGGGCGGCAGCTACAACTTTACGGAAATCAAGGACCCGACCCTGTCGGTGGGCGGTTGCCGCAGCTGCACCGTGACCGATCCGAAGAACGCCGCCGGCAACGCCATTATCAACGGCAACCCGCTGCCGCAAGCGCCGAAATGGACCGTGACGGCCACCGGCCGCTATTCGATCCCGATGGAAAACGGCGAGTTCTATGTCTACACCGACTGGTCGTATCGCAGCCAGATCAACTTCTTCCTGTATGAGTCCACCGAGTTCACCGGCAAGGCCATGCTTGAAGGCGGTTTGCGCGCAGGCTACACCTGGCAAGAAGGCAAGTATGAAGTGGCCGCATTTGGCCGCAACATCACCGACACCAAGCGCGTGACGGGCGCCATCGACTTCAACAACCTGACCGGCTTTATCAACGAGCCGCGCCAGTTTGGCGTACAGTTCAAAGGCAACTTCTAATTGCCGATCTCGGATGCCGGCCTCGGCTGGCATCTGCCTGAACCCGCTACGGTTTGCGCCGCAGCGGGTTTTTTTACGGCCGCTCGGAAAGCCGCCGCGCCCAGGCCGGTATCGCCCGCCGCCAGAAATCATCAAGATTGTTCGCTTGCACATCGAGACCGAGAAAGCGCGCTGCCGGCAGCAGGGCCGACGCCAGCAGGTCCAAGGCCGGCGTGCCCGTATCGAAGGCCAGCGCCCCGGTCTGCTTCGACAGCTTTTCACCGAGCGCATTATTGACCACCGGCACATGCAAATAGCCGGGATGCGGCAAACCCAGCGCGTCCTGCAGATACAGCTGGCGCGGCGTTGAATCGAGCAGATCCGCCCCGCGCACCACCTGCGTGACACCCTGTTCGCCATCATCGACCACCACCGCCAGCTGATACGCCCAGTAGCCATCGCCGCGCAGCACGATAAAGTCGCCCGCCTCATCGGCCAGGTGCTGGCGCAGCGCGCCATGCCAGCGATCCACAAAGCCATACACGGCCGCCTCGCCATCCGGCACCCGCAACCGCAATCCGCGCGCCACCTTGCCCGGCGCCAGGCCATGGCGGCAGGTGCCCGGATACACCATCGCGCCATTCCCGGCCGCCCCCGCCCGCAGCACCGAATCGTGTATCTCCTTGCGCGAGCAGCCGCAGGCATACACCAGACCGTCCTCGCGCAGCCGCTGCAGCGCCGCCTCATACAGCGGTAGCCGCCGGCTCTGCCACGTCGCCTCGCCGTCCCACGTCATGCCGCAGCGCCGCAAGCTGGCCAGGATGGCCGCATCGGCACCGTCGACATTGCGGTCATAATCCAGGTCCTCGATGCGCAGCAGCCAGGCGCCGTGATGCACCTTGGCATCGAGATAGCTGGCCATGGCCGCAACGAGCGAGCCCATATGCAAGGGACCGGAGGGGGAGGGGGCAAAACGGCCGATATAGGGGGCGGTGGAGGAGGGCATGGTGGTGACAGATGCTGGTGCTGTGTTGCTGAGGGTAGGAGCTTGGCGACAGCGGCAAGTATCGGGCAGGGCGGTGGGCAAGTCAAATATTGGACTGTTCTTGCGTTGAACTAGTTGATAATCAGATGCGTAACGCTACCTTCAACATATGAAAGTTCTTCTTTGCAATAATGCGGATCATTGAGTTCTCTGAAATGTAAATCCTTGTCGAATTCCTTCGTTATGAAATTTTTACTTAGCAGTGCTACAACGCTGCCCTGTTCCGGCCAGTTTAAATAATGTAGTGCAATCAATGAATTCCCCAAAGAAATTTCATTAAAAATACATATTTTTAATTTTTCTGGCAGCTTCTTCAATAATTCCAACCATCCTATCTCGTTCTCTTTTTGGAAAAAAATATCACTATTTTTCATAAATTCCATTATTCGTTGCTGTACTTCTATGGATTTATCTATAGTGATAAGTGATTCTGAAGTGGAATTTTTTTTCGACATAATAAGGTTGATTTCAAGTTATTTTTTGTACTGCAAAATCAGGCATGAGGCGGATATTTTTATGTCGTGCTGTACGATAATGCTTCCCCATGAAAATTTGAATGCTATTTTTGATCTGCCTTTGGCCTGGCCGGGAATGCCAGATTTCCTTTGAATTTTTGTAACTGTTCAGCCTGGGGCAGGCTGAATCGGGTTTCCAGCGAAAGCGCGTTGCAGGACGGCAAGCATGCCATAGCCTTGTTTGCGTAGCGTGTCGAGGCAGGAGCGGATGACGCAGAAGTTTTGTGCACCCAGCAAAGTGCGGAACGAACCGGAGATTTTTTACTTCACCTTGGGCATGCGGATGGCGCGTTCGCCGAGGTTGTTGGTGAACGGCACGGCAGGATCGGACACGAACAGCAGCACGGCGTCGGCGTACCGGCGCAGGCGCAGCAACAGGTTGAAAGCGACGCACTGCTTGACGCGGCCGGCCTTGCCACTGGGCTTGAGTCGGGCGGGATGACGCCGTTCGCCCTCGGACAGAATGGCATCGTAGAAGGTGCGCAAGGCCGCCACGTCGGCGGCGCCAAGGGCGATGTTTTTGTGCCGCGCAGCTTCGCACAATTCGTTGGCACGCAGCAGCAGTTCGCTCATCCTGGCGGGCCAGCGCTCGCCGGTGAGTTCCTGGACGTAGAGCAGTTCGCGCAGCAAATGGGCGTTGCACAAGGCGTGCCTGCCGGCCAGTTGCCAGTACGGCGCCCAGCAATCATGGACCAGTACGCCAAGGCGCTGCGGCAGGATCGCTTGCGTGGCGATCGCCTCCATGCCGCGTTTGGCATGCACGCCATACCAGGTGTGGCTATCGTTGGCCGCCACGTGCAGCCAGTGCAATTTGCCCTGTACGCGCAGACCCGATTCGTCGGCGTGCACCAGCGGCGCGGCGCGCAGGCTGTCGGCGATCGTGTCCGCTGTCGCCTGCAGGGCCACGCGCGCCTCGTCGACCCAGGCCAGCAGCGTGGCCGGCGAGATGGCGATACCGTACAGGTCATTGATCAGTTGCGCGGCGCGGGCGAACGGCAGTAATTGTCCTTGCGTCAGGTGCACCCCCAACGCCCGCACATTGGGGCCGTATTGCACCGCCTGCGTGACGGTGGTCGGGAACACGCTGCGGTGGCGTTGGCCGCACGTGCAGCGCAGCGCCAGGACGCGGTGCTCGACGATGTCGCAGGCCACGACGGGCGTGTCGATCACTTGACGTCGCTCGACGATCTCCGCCGCTTCCTGGTCCAGCGCGCAGCCGCAGCGCTCGCATTGCTCGGGCAGTTGGTGAGTTTCGATTTGGCTCGGTTCGGCCATCCGCTTGAGCGTGTTGCCTTTGTGGCCAGGCTGAGCGCCGGGCGGCTTGCCGGATGGTTCGCGCAGCGAATTGGTCTTGCGCAAGCCATCGGAAGACGGCGGCTGGCTCGAGTTACTGCTGTTCTTGGAGACCTTCGATTCCAGCGTCTCCAGCCGTTCCCATAGGGTCAACACGACGCCCTCAAGCTCGCCGCGTGTGAGGGCGGAGAAGTCGGGAGAGGTGCGTTTTTTTGCCATAACCAGCATGATGAGCCAGCTTGAAAAGGTTTACAACTGTTTTATGAAAAAGCGTTCATGCTGAACAGTTACGAATTTTTTTGACTAGCGATGATTCACTGATGCCGTTGCTTACAGAGTTATTTTCAAAGTAGTGCATTATTATATAATCTATTTTTTAGGAGCTTTCTTTGAAAGTAATTAACTCGACGACATGCTAACCTATCCATCCATTAATATCAAAAGTAAAAATTCCAGGTTCTGATGTTTTCGGTTTTGCAAGAAATATGTTGACGATGCTGTTTATGACATCGTTTGCTGGAGTTTTGCTAGATAATGCAATATCCTCATTGATGCGCAGTGATCCATTGATAAAATCAAAAGCATAACTTGGAATTTTAAATTTTTTCATTTTTGTTCTGTCTGCTTTTTATTGATGCATCTTGATGTAGTTGTTGCATTGGTTTGGCACGATTCGTAAAGGCAAATATTGTTTCCCATCGGATCTTCCAGGTTCAGAAAACTTGCGTATGGCGCCTCTACATAATCGATGAAAAAAGCAGTTTTTTCCAATCGTTCCTTGATAATATCAATGTTTTTCGTTGGCAAGGTAAAGAGATTGATGGTGCCACCTTTGGCGCCTACGCGACTTGCCTGCTCAATACTTGAAGCATGCATGAATTCTATTGAGAAATTTTTGTTACAACTGTGCGCCATCGTCAGGCGCCGGCTGGTACCAGAATCAAACTGAATAATGCTATCCATCGTAACAAAAAATCCAAGATTATCATTATAGAATTTTTTTGCTTCGTCAAAATTCAGGCAGAGTATTCCCATATTGATGGAATCTAAAATAGGCAATTTCTCCGTAGATTTCATGTCAGCCCTATTCAACAAGGATAAATGTTAAATTGTTATTGTTCTAAAATCACGTAAACCAGGTTTTTATTCTGAATAAAAAATTTTCACAAGCATCATGTTCCTCCCTGAAAATTCGAAGATCAGTTTTTATTCCTCGTTCATGGTAAAAAAACCTCCCAATCCTCATTCTTTTCTCTGATGGATAGACTCTCATCCTGAACTGGATCTTCAATTGAGAAGGCATCTGCTGGTATATTTAAAATAGACATCTCTTGTGAAATATCTGAAATATTCATGTATCTGTTTATTCGAATTAAAGTTTGGGTTTATTTGTAGATGCAAAAAACAGATGTGGTGTGATTATGTGGGTCGTGAAAAGCGTCTATTTCTCCCCAAGTTCCTGATTGCGGCAGCATGATGCCAAACTCATCTAGAAACCACCGTCTCACTTTCCTTGTATATTTTCCTTCAGGCTTGGACTGGAAACCATTCATGCCTTTTGCAGGGCCAAAATCCCAAAATTTTATAGGTCCATCATTTTCCTCAAAAAAGCAAATAATTATCATTTTGTTTTTTTTGATTTCGAAACTGGTCTTGTAGGCGATTTCTTCATTCCCGTGCCTGATCCACACTTTCCAATCCTGATCTATCGAGGATAGTTTTTCTCTTTTCATTCCTCTAAAGAGAGAAATTGATTCAGTTGCAAAGAAATAACCATCTTCAATTTTCAGTATCATGATTTCCAAAAAATTCCAGGATATTCCTATTGCAGCCGTGCTGGACTGAATGGATGCTGACGCTGAAATATGGCCCCATGGGAATTGGAATGTGGAGCTTGCTTTATTTATTTCATCAGGGTTTCTGTTGAAAGACTTTGAAAGTAATTTGACAAGAGTATCTTTGTCGGAAAGCAACTGGCTTTCGGTGGTGTCATATCCATACTTCTTCGTATTTCCTCCATCCCATGACATCCATACTGTCTGCATATGTGCACAGTCAAAAATAAAATTTATACCAAATTCCAGTCCCTTCAGACTTCCTGATGTCGAAAAATTTCTTATGTGCGTGCCTGTTGTATGCTTTTCGATATCAATAGCATTTTCTTTCATAGTTGCAATAAATTTTTGTCCATCAAGTGGCGCTACAGGGATATTGTTGAGCATGAGCTGCCCAGACTCTGTATTGAAATAAATTTCTTTCATATTAAAAATATTTTTAATTTTATGGACTTAATCGACATGAAGCCATATTTTTTCGTATGAAATGTGGATTAAAAACCATAAATCTTGTTAATAAATTGAGAAAAATTAGCTTAGCTTGATGGAGATAGGTTTTTTGAATTTTAAATCACAAAATTTTTAATTCATATTTTATAATTCCACTCTCAAAAAACACGATATTTCAATTTTATCTATTGTTAATATATGGAATTATTTATAAATTATATCTATCAAGCATGATAGCGATTTCTGGTCAGCTTTGATTAATATGTACCCCCATGGAAACGAGAAGCAATCTTCGTAGGTAGTGGTAATTTCAGCTAATTCTTCTACTGCTTGTGATATTTTATTGCTTAAATATTCTTTTTCATTTGATAAGTCTAAATTGGTTACGTTATATCCTGAAATGTTAACTTTCCCATCTGTCCATATTAGTTCAATTTTGAATAAGTAATTATCTTTGAATCTGAAATTTATTCTCATTTTTAAGTTGAGAAAAGTTGTATCTTTTATGCTATAAGTTTCGTATCCATTTATATTTCCATATTTTTCTATATTTTCTATATTTTCAACTTCAATTTTTGATGTGTTTTTATTTATTTTAATTTCATTCGATATTTTTATGTCGCCTGTTTTCTTGTCTATGCTCATTTTATGGTTCTTTGAATAAAATTCCAGGTAATTATTGGTTAATTGGTAATTTCCATATTTCTTATTTCTTATTTCTTATATCTTTATATTTGTCCTTATTTTAAATCCAAGAGGTTTTCTTCCGCAGTGTTCTCTCAATAGCCAAACGCCGATTCAGGCGATGAAAAAATGGCAGGTGAAAAAGCTGGAATTATTCGTTAAACGTGTTTATAACCGGGCGGGTCTTGAAAGTTAGCATCCATGATTGGTCGAGTGTAGAATAGCTGTCTTCATAACGGAAATTATGTGTTTTAATCCTTGCGAAATATTTACCTCATTATTTCTATGATTAATTTTTAAAGTTTCAAGCATATGGGCGTCTGCATAATGTGCAACGTCCATGTCAATCGCATCAGAAACATTGTGATCAATATTCAGTGAATCTAAAATTTCAATTATTATTGGCAAGGATTTTTCTGGTTGATTTTTCGCAAAATAGTATTCGGAAACGATCAATCGTATTTCTCCCGATCTTGATTGCAATAGTTTCGATACCGTTTTTTGAAAAATATTTTTATTTGATTTGTTGATTAAGTAATATATGGAAAATCGCAATTCCTCCGATATTGAAGGGTACTCCTCTTCGTTAGATAATGTTTTTATTTTTTCAATTGAGAATTCTAATATTTCCTCTACTGGTTTATTTTTCAAGGCTATTTTTCATAACAAGCTTTTTATATTTTTTCTTGTTCGTATTTTTTTAATTTGATTTAGTATTTCTAAAAGTTGTTGGTGTGTCAGTGGTTTTTCTTCCGATTCGGATAGTATAATTTCAATATCTTTTGTCTTTCCAATTTTTATTTTATTTAAAATTTCAATTTCTTATTTTTTCATCTTTTTAGCACTCCATTTTTTATTTCAATATGCTTTGCCTTGTGATTCCCCATTTGTTTTTATGAAATATTGAACTTTTAATTAAAACCAAGATTTTAATTCGTTAATGAAATAATTGCAGGCATCATCTTCTTCTTTAAAGGAGATTTTATTGTTCTCTAGACCTCTTTCGTAGTAAAAAATTTCAAAAAATTCTTTCCTTTTTAAAATGCATAAACTTTCTTCTTTTACTTTATTAATAGAATATGCTGATTCTGGGATTTTTTTTGATTTTAATTCTTTTTTAATTTCAGAAATTTTCATTTTTTCTCACGGTGTTGGACCGCATGGAAACACTTCTATTAATGAACCATTTTTTAAAAGATCAGATACTGGGAGTGGTAGTCAAATTCCAAGTTTTGATGTTTTTGGTTTTGCAAGAAACCAGACCGTGTGCCCGCCTCAATTCAGACCGTGTGCCCGCCTCAATTACGAATCGCCACTCGTCATTTATACTCAGCACATCACGTTGCTACAAGCACCAACCACCACTGTTAATTAACCCAGTGTTGCGCTTGCTCTTTGAAAACGCCAAGTCATTGCAAATTCACTCAAAGTTTTCAGCGTAAAAATATTTCATTTTATATTTGTTTAATGTTTTATATATTGTTTTAATTTTCAATATTTTTTATTTTGTAAAATTTTATCAATCTTTTTTTTTCGTCAATGAGATCAATTCTATAGTTTTCAGAATACGCATAAAAATAAGTAGAAAAAAACCCGGGATTGAGGATCATGCAAAAAACAAATTTCCAGCTTTTCTCTTCTGACTCCTCATTGATAATTAATTTAATTACTTCTGCTGTAATTAATTTTGTCTTCCATGAATTGGATATTTCAATGTAAATATCATTTCCTTTTTTTATTTCAAATTTAACATGCGAAAAAAATTTTTTATATGGATAGGTGAAAATTTTCATATTAGTCATTTGAATCATTTGAATTTTTGCAAGTTAGAAAAACGATAATGCAGCTGATACCGCAGACTCCTGCTTTAACTACAACTGGACCCGGACATTTTTTTACGCATGCTGCCAAGCAGAGTTTAAAAACCACATCGCATGACGGTTTACTTGGGGTAGGAGGAGGTACTTGCTCCGGAATAGGCTTTTGTGGAATCCCTGGTTTAGGCTTAGGTTGTGGTGGTAACCGACCTGCTGCTAACCCTTTGGGGTCAATATTGTTAACAGGGTTTCCTTCAGCATAACGGTAAATATTGATTCCTCCGAGGAGACCTATGAGGTCTGGAGTTAAATATTTTGCAGTATCGGGATCATAAAATCTTGAGCGATTGAAATATAGTCCAGTTTCTTCATCTTTATACTGACCTTGAAATCGTAACGGTTGGCCGATGATCTTACTATACTCTTGGAAAAGATTCCCCCAAGCCTTGTATCGCGCACCCCAAACCAATATTCCTTGTTCGTCAAATAGTTCACGCGGCGTGCCCAAATGATCGCAGTTGTAGTGACTGATACTTTCATTAGCGCCCAACTGAGCTTGTTGATCATATTGATTAAATAACTTTTCGCTTGATGTTTGTGAGTCGATCCTTGATTGAAGATTGATTTTTTCCGTATTGAAGGGGAAATAGCAGGTCTCGACCGGTTGTGATGCTGTCAATCTAGTATTGTAGACTTCAGTAGATACTACATTTGCCAATGGCACAAAAGTGTCTGGCTCATAAAGAAATGTGACCGTTGCCAGCTGGTGTAGTTCCTGCACTAATTTATCTCCGTCCCACACAAAAAATGTCGTAGTGGTGGCGTTGATCGCAGCGGAATCTGTTTCGATGTTTTGTCTGTTGCCCCACTGCTCCACAGCAACCCGCTTGGCGATGCGGCGGCTGAAAGCGTCGTAGAAGTATTCGGCGCGGTGGCGGGTCTGGCGCTGCGTGCGCGTGGCGTGGCTGATGCGGTTTTCGGCGTCGTATTCCAGTTGCAGGTCGCTCCAGGCCGATTGCCTGCCGGGCGGGTGGAAGCGCTTGCGCGTGGTGTTGCCCTGTTCGTCGTAGTCGTAGCTGAAGTCGCCGAAGGTGCGCAGCAGGTTGCCGGTGATGGCGGCGAGCTGGGCACCCGGAGCAGGGGCGGCGTCGATCATATTGCCGGCGGGGTCGAAGGCGAAGCGTTCCACCAGGCCCGGTTGCACGGCCGACAGCAATTGGCCTACCGGGTCGTAGGTGTAGTGGAGCTTGCCCAGTGGTCCGTTTGCCGTCTGTCCGGTCTGGGCGATGGTGGTCAGGTTGCCGGAGTCGTCGTAGTGAAAGCGGCGCTCGCGCAGGGGAGAGGGCGCATCGAGGCCGCGCGCCAGGGTCATTTGCGTGAGCCGCGATTGGGCGTCGTACTGGCGCGTGGCGACCAGGCCGCTGTTGCCCAGGGTGCGCTGTTTTTCGCGGTGCAGGCTGTCGCGTTCGACGTCGACCACGGTCTGGCCCTGCCACAGTACGCCATGCCAGTGGCCGGAACCGTAGCGCAGGGTATCGATGCGCCGGCCGTTCGGCAGGATGGTCTGGATGCGGTTGCCCAGCTCGTCATAAGCGTGCGTCATGACAACGCTGGCGTCCGGCGTGCGCGGGGCGTTGGGCAGCCTGCCGGTGGCGGGCAGGGATTGCAGGAAGTAGCTGCTGCGCTCTTCGATCAGCTGGCCCAGTGCATCGTGGAAGAAGCGCTGCTCCGCTTGCGGCGACGACACCGCCGTCAAGCGGCCGAGCGCATCGTAGGCGTAGCGCACCACGCCGTCCGCCGTGGTCTTGGCCTGCAGCAGGCCCAGCGCATCGCGCAGCAGTTGCGTGCGCTGCGCGCCGCTTTGAAAGGCGGTCAGATTGCCGGCGCGGTCATAACTGTAGTCGGTACGCTTGCCATCGAAACCGATTTCCGCTGCCAGCCAGCCTTCGGCGTGGTAGCACAGGCGATAGCTTTCTCCCTTGGCGTTGATCAACTCGGTCAGTTGCAGCGCGTCGTCATAACGGTAGCGCAAGCTCTGGCCGATGGCGTCCGTGCGTTCGACGGGCAGGCCCTGGCCGTTGTAGCGGTAGTGCGTCTGGTGACCGGCGGCGTCCGTGTGCAGCACCAGGTTGCCGTCGGCGTCGTAGCGGTATTGCTCGCTTGCACCGCCGGGCGACACGAGCCGTATCAGCCGGCCCAGGGCGTCATAGTCATGGGTCGTGGCGTGGCCCATCGCGTCCTGCATGGAGATCAAGCGCCCTTGCTTGTCGTACGCATATTCGCTGGTGTGGCCCGAGCAATCCGTGTAAGCGGTGAGCAAGCCTTGCCGGTTGTAGCGCAATCGCTTGCTGCCGCCTTTGGCGTCTATCAGTTCGCTGAGCTGGCCGCGCTGGTTGTAGCGGCACTGCGTGACGTGGCCCAGCGCATCGGTCATGCTGACCGGGCGGCCCACGCTGTCGTAGACCCTGTGCGTGCTGTTGCCCAGCGCATCGGTAAAGCGCACCGGCTGATGGTGCTCGTCGTAGGCGATCGTGCTGCGGTGGCCGAGGGCGTCGGTACTGCTGACCAGGTTACCAAAGGCGTCGTAGGCATAGCGCGTGGCGGCGCCGTTGGCGTCGATGTCGGCCAGCAGCATGCCGTCGCGGTCCCACTCGCGCCGGCCCAGCGGCACCGCCTGGCCATGCTCGATACGGCGCACTTCGGTGATCAGCCAGTTGGCGTCAAACACATAGTCGCGCGTGCTGCCGTTTTCCGTGACGCGGCTGGTATCGGCATCAAGGTAGGCTATCTGCGTGCGTTCGCCGCCATCGCCGGCCCGCGTGGCGGTGGCGCGGGCCTGGTAGCTGTTGTTCACGGTAATCGGATACGCTTCCAGCAACTCACGGTCGCTCAAGCGGTTGCCGCCCCAGCGCGCCCGCAGGGCGTCCAGGCTGATCCATTCGAGTTCGTACGCAAAACCCGTGTAGCTGGTGCAGGCGGTCAGCAGATGGTGGCGATAGCTGTAGTGGCGCGCGTCGCCCAGTACATTTTCCTGGCTGACCAGATCGAAGCGCCTTGCCTCTTCGCCAGTGCCGATATCGGCGCCATAGCGGTAGCGCACATGGCAGACGCGGCTGCCGTCACGCAGCACTTCCTCGACGCTGCCGATGCGCATTGGCAAGTGTTCGTCCGCGCGCATGGCCTCGACCATGGCTTCGTCATCGGTGCACAGGCGCAGCAGCACGGCGCCCGCTTTGGCATCGGGAAAGCGCGTTATGCTGACGCCGCGGCCGTCACGTCCTTCGCTGCGGACCAGCTCAAAGCGTTCTGTCTCGACCGGCGCCGTTGGCGCCAGCATGGCGTTGACGCCATCGTAGCCATGCGGCAGCCACCCTTCTGCACCACGTGCGTAGCGGTCGCGGCTGCCGTCGCGCCACAGCACGGTAAATAGATCGGCGCTGTCGCGCGACAGCACAAAACCTTCCTTGCGGTTGTCGTGCTGCTGGCCGATAGACAGCGACGGCAGGCGCAGGGCGCGGCCGCTGTCGTCGTGGTAGACGATGCCGGCGGCGCACACGGACAAGGCGGTGGTGTAGGGCGTGGCCCAGCGCGCGCCCAGCAAGCCCTGGTCTTCGCAGTCGGCGCCGGAGCGGTAGCAGCGGGTCCAGACGATGGGAATGGCGCCTTCCAGCGCGAAGTCGGTCTGGTACAGGATTTCCTGGCCGGTACCGAAATGCACGGGTTTGCGGCTCTTGGCCGGCTTGTTGCCGGGGCCGCTATTTTTCGGGCAGCAATCGGACGGCGCCTCGGATTTGGGTTCTTTCTTGCCACGGCTTTTGCCGTCATCGCCGCCGGGTGGCGGCTTGTCAAACTGGGGCGGCGGCTTGGCCGGTTTTTTACCTGCCAGCCTGTCCTTGATTTTCTTGATCGACGGTGCGAGTTTTTTGCCCAGGAATTGACTGAGCAGCTTGCTGCCTGGAATTTTGCTCAACACAAGGTTTTGCAGCAGCGCATCTGCCGCATTGATGCCGAGCGTTGCTGCGGTATCGAGCACATCCGGTGTCTTGCCGGTCAAAATATAGTCAGCCGCCTGGTCCAGCACCGTGGCCGAGGCCTCCACGGCGGTGCCGCCAGCGACCGTTGCGCCACCGACGACCGCGCCGCTTGCCGCCGCTGTTTCCATCGCGGCGGCGGCCGGCAGGCCAACACCGGTTGCCGCAACCGCCGCGCCGGCCACACCCACCACTGCGCTGCCGGTCAGGACGGTGCCGCCCGCCTCCACCATGTCTTCTGCCGCGCCATGCATTTTTTTCGAGCCATGATTCTTGTAGTCTTGCGCCAGCTCTTGCACCTTCTGGCCCAAGGCTGCCAGTGCCGGCCTTGCCACCTCGCCACCGCGCTCATAAATCTTGCCCACCGTATTGCGCGCATTCATCCACACTTCGCGCCCCACCTGCACCAGGTCGGCGCCATTGGCGTGGTGGATGGGGCTGGCCACCTTGGTGTCGACCTGCTTGCCCACCGTGCCGCTCTTGATGCCGCCGGCCTTGCCCGGTGCGTCGCCGGTGACGCTGGGAATGGTGCTGCGCTGGTGCAGGATCACCGGCTCGCTATGCGACTTGACGTTGGGCGAGGCATTTTGTGCGCCGGAAAATTCGCCGATAATGGTATAGGGCAGCGGTGGCGTGCTGGAGCCGACCGGCGTCTTGCAGATGTCGGGCGTCAGGCTGACGCAGTAGAAGCGCGCCGATTTTGTGACGGTTTCATTCGTCATGGGCGTCCCCGGCCAGCGCTTGCTGGGCTTGTTCGAGCAACTCGACCCGGGCGATCTGCTCCGGCTCGGTAACATGCATCAGGCGCGCCGCGACCTGGCCGGCGTCGGCCGGCACGATCGCGCGCCAGACCAGTTCAACGGTGCCCGCATCGGTATCGATCAGCACCGTGTCGATTTTCAGGCGCAGCACCAGCAGCTTGTCGTGCGCATCGGCCAGCAGCAGGAACAGCGCCTGCTGCGGCAAGGCAAAGCGCAGCACGGTGTTGCCGATGCGGTCGGCGCGCGCGGCCGGATGATCGTGGCGGCACAGATTGGTGAGGGTAAATTGCTCCAGCCCGGCCAGATGCGCACATTGCTGGTCGGCCGGCGCACAATTCCAGTACGCAAAATCGAAGTCTTCCGGCAGCATGGGGACTTCGTCCCGGTCCCATTGTTCCTTTTCCCTGATGCTGCCGGCCAAAGTGCGGCGCGGCAGCCAGCCGCGGCCAATCGGCGCCAGCCCGGCCGGCGGTGGCAAGTCCTTGCCGGCCATGCCTTGCCAGAATTGTTCGGCGGTACACGGTTGTTTCGGATAGAAAATACGCGGCGCGGGGACCGTGGTGAGTTGTTGCGCGTCCAGGTACCAGTGCCGCGCAAAGCCGCGTCCCAGCGGGTTGCTGTCGCAGGATTCGTGCCGCTTGCCGTCCCTGGTATCGAGCCGGCATTGGCCGCCACAGGCAAACGCATAGTGCAGCGGCAACTGCACAAATTTTTCATGGGGGCTCAAGCGCCACGGGTTCGGCCGCAGCAGTCCCAGGGTGGCGACCCTGGCACAGCCCTGCAGCAGGCGTTTGACGATGCTTTTCCTGCGAAAGAAACGCTCGCCGCATACCTGCAGCGTCTTGTCGATCAAGAGTTTTGCGCCTGCACTTACTCTGAGATTGACGAGGAACTGCCCCATCGCCAGGCCCTGCGGCGCATGGGCCGCGCCATTGACGATCACGTCGCAGCGCGGCTTGTACGGCGCAAAATCGCTTTCCTGCACGGTGCCGCCCTGTGTGTCGCCATCGAGGTGGCGGTCTTCGGTCAGCAAGGGCGCGGGCAGGGATAGCGCATTCAGGCTGGCCATGCCATCGGCGCCGCAATCGCCAAGCGTGTAAGCCACGCGCGCCACGACAACATGAAACGCTGCGCCGAACTGGTCGACCATGTCGAACTGGCTGGCCGCATGCGCCGTACGATTGTCGAAAACCAGGTTGGCAATATTGAAATGCGGCGTGCCCGGTGCGCTCATGGTCAGCCCGGGTTGTTGTCGATATCGTCGCCGTGCAGCTGCACCTTGCTGCGGCCACGGATGATGATTTCGTCGGCGGCCAGTTCGATGCGCCCGGGCGTGATCGTGATGGTGGACGTGCCCACGGTGACGGTGTGGGAGTCGCCGGCCGTCAAAGTGCTGGCGGCGCCGACGCTCACGTCTTTCGCCATGCCCACCTGTTCCGTTTGCGCCAGTACCACGGTGGTATTCATGGCGCCGATCACGGTGGTCTGGTAAGCCGCGCCAACGGTCAATGTCTTGGCCAGGCCGATGCTCTCCTCCTTGGCCAGCTTGACCCGCTCCGAGCGATAACCGTCGATCTGCACCTGCTCGTTGCCGTGCACGTGTTCGCGGCGGTTGCCGCCGATGTCGATATGCTCATCGCGGTCGACCGTTTCCTTGCGGTTGTTGTGGATGGTAATGGTCTCATCGTGCCCCACCGTTTCCGTGCGGTCGCGCTTGACCTGCACTACCTCATCGCGGTCAATGGTTTTCCTGCGGTCGTTGCCGACCCAGTGCGATTCATCGTGTTCGACTTCGATGCGCTGGTCTTTTTCGGCGTGCAGCCACAGCTCCTCCGCGCCCTTGCGATCCTCGAAGCGCAGCGCGTTGGCGTGCGATGACGTGCCGCTCTTTGACGAACGGCTCAGCATGCCGCTCTGGGTCTTGTTGGCGGGCAGGTCCCAGGGCGGCATATTGCGGGCGTTGTAGACGCAGCCGATAATGATGGGCATGGAGACATTGCCGTCCAAAAACTGCACCACCACTTCCATGCCGACCCTTGGCAGGCTGATGTGGCCGAAGTTGGCGCCGGCCCAGCTGGAGACGACCCGTATCCAGGGCGAACTCTTGTCGTCGAAGGCGCCCAGGCGGTCCCAGTGGAACTGCACTTTGACCCTGCCGTAGCCGTCGGTATGGATGTCCTCGCCGGGCGGGCCGACCACGGTTGCCGTTTGCACGCCGGCTATGCGCACTTCGTGGCTGTGGAAATGGCGGCCCGGGCGCCAGGGCGTGTCGCGCGGCAGGCAGGTAAAACTGTTGCTGTAGTGCGAGGTGGCGTTGCGGCCTTGCTGGTAGTTATTGCTGGCGTGGTGGCGTACGGAGACGATCAGGTATTCGGCAGCGGCCTTGCCGGCGCCGCCATTGAAATGGCCGCTCAAGGTGAACCAGCGGCCGGGCTGGGCCGTGCGGTCGTTGCCGTGCGCCTCATACAACTGGCCTTGCGCGTCGATCTCTTCCATGCGCCGCCGGGCCAGCAGTTCGCCATCGTCGATATTTTTAAAGCCGTAGCTGCCCGTGTTTTCATACACTTCCAGCTGCGGCACGGCGCCTTGCCGGTTCAGCGAGTCGCCGCTGGCGCGGGCGCTGCGCGGATTCTTGAAGTTGAAGCTGGCCAGCGTCATCTTGCCCGGCGCCATGCGCCGCACCGGGCTCCAGTCGTGCACGCCATCGTCTTCCAGGCTGCCGGCCTGGTGCTGGAAGGGCATGCTGCTGATTTCGCCATCGATGGGCCAGCTACTGATCGTATCGTCGGATAGCCAGAGCGTATGACCATCGCGCCGATGTTCATAACGATAGTGCCAGCCCAGCTGCTCCCAGTGGCGGTGCAGCAGGTTGTGGTCGCTTTCGTTGTACTGGCAAATATACGTGATGAGCGGGTCCGGGCCGCCGGCGGCCAGCCTGTAGTCGCGCATCAGATAGTCGTTGAAGACCAGTTCCGTCAGGTCCGCCACCGTCTTGCCGTGGAAGGCGACGTTGTTGTGGCGCAGGCGCAAGTGGCGCAGCCAGGGACCGAGCACCATTTCATAGAAGGCGAAGCCGCCGTCGGTGCGCAGGAAGCGGAACTCGAATACATGGCCGTTGAAGTAGCGCAGGCTGCCGTCTTCGCGCACCAGTTCGATGCTGACCATCTTGCCCATCAGTTCCGTCAGTGGAATGGAAGCGTTATCGGACAGCACTTCCACTACATAGGAAAAGTCGCGCGACAGGCTTTCGCTGGCGTCGAGGGCGTTGGCCAGCAGCAGCGCGCCAGCGGGCGCGTCGCCCTGCGGAAAGTGCAGGCGCAGCAGGCGGTCGCCCTGCCTGTCGCCGAGCAGCGCTGCCAGGCGTTCAGCCGCGTCCTGGAACAGGTTCATGCTTGCCTCCTGATATGCGGTTGGGATGGCCGGAGCGCCGACTTTAGCAATGGCGAACACAGCCGTTTTGAGCGGACGCAAGCGTCATGCATCGAAGCTGTCCATCAGGTGCATGCTGTAGCGCATGTCGTCGCGATCCTCGCCCGGCTCGCAATGGCCGAGAAAGCTGTCGCAGCCCAGGCCCGCCTGCGCATCACCGAGGGTCACGCCATGCACGTCGCTGGCGCGCAGCACCAGCGTGATGTCGTAGCGCAAGAGTGGCTGGCCGAACAGCCTCAGCATGGCTTGCAGCTGCGCGCTGGCGGCGCCGCCCGGCAGGAAGCTGGCGTGCCGCGCGGCGCTCAGGGGACCGATGCGCACGCGCACGGCCAGGTCGGGCCGATAGCTGCGTTCGCCCAGCATGGCGTGCTGGTTCAGCACCGCATGCTTGCCGCCCAGCGCGGTCTGTTCGCGCGGCGCCAGCGCTTCCATGCCGCCCGTGTTTTCAGTGATATGGATGGGCACGCCGAAGTGCTCGGTCAGGATGCGCGCCATCACCAGCGACGAGACATTGCTTTGCTGCAGCAGGCCGCTATACAGGCCGATCAGGTCGGCCGGCACGCCGATCGCTTCGTGCGACGTGCCGGCCAGCGCCAGCAGGCAGGGCAGCAAGGTGGTGCCCACGGGGGCGTGTTCGATACGGTATTTCTCCCAGGCCTGGTAAAACAGGGTCACGGCGCGGCTGGAGAAGAGGTCGAGAAAGGCGCGCGCACCAGCGTCGGCTTCGCCGGCGATACGTTCCGAATAGTGGCTGGGCAGGCTGCCGTGGACGCCGAGGAAGCCCATGAAGGTGGGCGTCAGGTGAAGTTGCGGTGGATTACTCGACAACAACGCTTGCAGCAGTTCCTGCGCGTCATGCAGGCCGGCGGCCGACAACGATTCAGCCGACAACGATTCGATCTGGCCCGCCGGAAACGCCATCGACACGCTGTTGTCGAAGCGGATCAGCCTGGCCAGCGCATCGCCTGGTGGCACGCCGTGCGCCTGCAGCCAGCCCAGCAGCAGGCGCAGCGCCTGGCAGCATGCGAAGCGCTGCGGCGCGTCCAGCAATTGGGCGATCACGCTGGCGTGCTGTCGGCGTAGCGGGCTGGGCATTGTACGAGTTCCTCGCCGCTGCGCTGCGACACCAGCGACAGGCGGCTGAAGCAGTTGAGCTGGCTGTTCATGGCGAAATAGCGCTGGATGACCTGGGCGAACACGTGCAGGCTGTTGCCGACAAAGGCCTGCTCATCGATCCCCACGCGTATCGCCACCCCTGGCATCAACGTGGGGAAGGGCACCGTGTCTATCCAGTCGCGCGTGCTGCCGTGTTCCAGGCTGGTGATGCCCTCGATCAGGCGCTGCGTGCCCGGGCTGCGCGGCAGGTCATACAGGCTGAGCATTTTCTGGAACTGCGCCAGGCCCGCCTGCGTCAGCGCCGAATAATTGAGCGACAGATGCGCGATCAGGCGCCAGTGCGCATTGTTGCCGGTGTCGAAACGGTGGCTGGCGGTGGGTTTGCGCAGCAGGTGGATCGGCATGCCGTCGGGTACATTTTCAGCCTGCAGGTCGCCGCCGGGCAAGCCGCAGGACAGGCGGCTGGGCAGGTCGCGGTTGCTGCACAGCAGCTCGGTCGAAACGGTGGCAACCGCGGTCGACTCGGCCGAAAACTGCGGATCGATCAGGGTCAGGCGCACTTCATGGCCGGGACTGACGGCCGCCACCGCTTCGTCGCGGCGCGCCAGCCAGTAGTGGCCCAGGTCGTTTGCGCGCGCGTCATACAGCGGCAGGAAGGAGGTCAGCCGCTCGCCTGCCTGGTCCTTGCGCAGCATGGTGACACGGTCGATGCTGTAGATATCGTAGGCGCCGGCATGGGTGGCGTCGGCCAGCAGCGCGCAATCGGCTTCGGTATGCGTAAGGCGGATCGGCACGCCCGGCCTGGCGAACAGATTGACCACCGGGGTGCAGCCCAGCAGCAAATTGCTGGTGCTCACACCTGCCAGCAGGCGCGCCGCATGGCTGTCGCTGCGCAGGTGTTTGAGCGGCAGGTGCAAGGTGAACTGGCGCGTATCTTTGGGCATTAACGCCGCCAGGCGCGGCCAGGCGATATCGACAAAATGGAATTTGTCGGGAAACGCAAAATACTCGGTCAGCAGGCGCTGCGCCGGATGCGAACGGGGCGAACACGGGATCAAGGCTTCGTCGTCGGTGTAACCGGCCGGCTGCAAGAGCGCGCCATCGACGGCCAGCCAGGGGCCGTGCGCGTCCAGCGCCACATAGGCGCCGGCGCCGCGCAGGAACAGCGCGTCGAGCAGGGCCGCGCGCAAGGACGCCTCGCCATCGGCAAACAGGCGCAGTTGCTGCAGGCCCGGGTGCCGCAAATCAAACTGCTCGCTGGTGCTGGCAAACTTGATGCTGAGCAGGGCGCTGGCGCCGTCTTGCAGCGGCAAGCCGGGCGGGGCGTCGATAATCGGCGCAAAGCGCAGCTCGGTGATGGCCAGCGGCGCGATGGTCACGTCAAAGCTGGTGCTAAATTTGCAGGCCACGCCCTGCACCGGCGGCGAGCGCAGCACGGTGCCGCGCGCGATGGTGGCGAGCTGGTCACCGGCGACTTTGCCGGCGATGCGCGCGATCGAGCACGAGGGAAACGGACGCAAGTAATGCGGGTACAGCGCCTCGAACAGCGATTCGGTGAACTGCGGATAGTCGTCGTCGAGGCGCTTGGCGATGCGCGCCGTCAGCAGCGCAAATGACTGCACCAGGCGCTCGACATGCGGGTCTTCGCACGCGTCGCCGGCGATCAGCAGGCGGCCGGCGGCACGCGGAAAACGGCTGGAAAATTCACGCGTGTACTGGCGGAACAAGCCCAGTTCGCGTTCGTAATACGGCAGGAGCTGTTCCACGATCGCCTTCTTTGCCAGCTGGAAAGTTCCATACTGGCATCAGCTGCGATCGTGGATATTGATTTACGGCAATCGACCTCAGAAATGGTATTCGGCGCGCACCATCGGCGTTTTTGCCGTCTGGCCTTTGTTGCCGGTGGTGGCGGCCGAGTTGCCGAACTTGTTTTTCCAGTACTGGTATTCCAGGCCGACGCGGAAGGTGTTTTTGGCGCTGCCCATGGCCGCGCCCACGTCGAACATCAGCTGCATGTCGACATTCGTTTCCACCGCCGTGTCGCGGCCCACTTCATCCTTGCCCTTGGCATCGATCAGGTTGAAAAAACCTTCGAACGCAAACAGCGGCGACAGCGGAATACCCCAGGCGCCGGTCAGCATGGCGTGGGTTTTATAGGTGTAGCGGCCGGTGACTTGCGAGATCGGCGGGAACGCGCCGCTGGGGGCATTGCTTTCGCGCAGCAGCAGCAGGCTGGTGTTGAAGAAGCCGGGCACGTCCCACATCAGGGTCGGGCCGGCCACCAGCATGCGCTTGCGCGAGTTGTAGCCGACGTCGTTCTTGGTGTTGACATCGAAACCCAAGGTGACGCCGACGCCGCGCACCGGGCCGAACTTGATGTCGCTGCCGCGCACCTTGCCGATATCGATGGTGTTGCGGTAGACCAAGTAGGCTTCCTGCGCGCCCGAGGTCTTGCCCAAGGCGCCAGGGTCCTTGCTGTCGGACATCAGGAAGTCGAGGTTGACGAAGTTGCTGCCGTACTTGTAGCCGCTGGCGTGGGTGATGGCGAAGATGTTCTTCTTGATGTCATCGGGATTGAAGGGCTCGCGATAGTCATTGCCGGCACGCCAGCTCAGCGCGGTGTCGCTCCAGTCGGCCGCTTGCGCGGTGGTGGCCAGGCCGAAGGCGGTGGCGAGGCACAGGCATGGCAACAGAGACGAGGTGAATTTAGGCAATTTGAACTCCTGGTAGCGATGTTAAAAAAAGGTTGTTATTTTTCGGGTCTTGATGGCGGTGCCGGTACGGAGCACGATGCGGCGCAATGCCTGCCATATGTGCTCTGTTCAGACCATGATGCGAGATGCAACAGCGCTGGCGATATGCATTATTTGCATACTCACTATCATTTCTTGAATATAATGATCGCATTATCGGCACGCTCCGGGGCCACAGGCTATGGCGCAGGGGGCAATATTTTTTCAAAACCGCGCAGCGGTGTTGTTTTTTTGTGGAAACGTCAAGTGCACCCCGCAAACCTCTCCCCCCCTGTCGCGCGGATGCCGATACGATAGATGCAATAGCGCAGCAAGCGACCAGCCAGGCTGCTATTCCCGATCAACCCATGCAAGTGCCTGTTGCAGGCAGAAAATACCGATGACGGCACGTTTGGAACTCATCAATATCAGCAAACGCTACCCGTCCGTGGTGGCCAACGACGGCATCCACCTCACCGTCGAGCCTGGCCAGATCCACGCCGTGCTGGGCGAAAACGGCGCCGGCAAATCGACCCTGATGAAAATCATTTACGGCGCCGTCAAGCCCGACGGCGGCCAGGTGGTGTGGAATGGCCGCGAGGTCGAGATCGCCAACCCGTCGGCCGCGCGCGCCCTGGGCATCGCCATGGTGTTCCAGCATTTTTCGCTGTTCGATACGCTCACGGTCACGGAAAATATCGCGCTCGGCTTGCCCGCGGACACTAACTTGCTGGAGCTGGCGCAGCGCATCGAGGAAACGGCGCGCGCCTATGGCCTGGAACTGGAACCACAGCGCCACGTGCACACCTTGTCGGTCGGCGAATGCCAGCGCGTGGAAATCGTGCGCGCGCTGCTGGCCAGGCCGCAGCTCTTGATCCTCGACGAGCCGACCTCGGTGCTCACGCCCGCCGCCGTCGAAAAACTGTTCGACACCTTGCGCCTGCTGGCCGCGCAGGGCTGCAGCATCCTGTATATCAGCCATAAACTCGATGAAATCCGCGCGCTGTGCCATACCTGCACGGTGGTGCGCGCCGGCAAGAACGTCGGCGTGTGCGATCCGTCGCAGGAGACCTCGGCCAGCCTGTCGCGCATGATGATAGGCGCCGAGCCGCCGGCCGTCACGCGCCAGGCGCGCACGCCGGGCGCGGCCAAGCTGAGCGTGAAACATTTGAATTTGCCGAAAAGCCATCCGTTCGCCACCGAACTGCGCGATATCTGTTTCGACGTGCGCGCCGGCGAGATCGTCGGCATCGCCGGCGTGTCCGGCAATGGCCAGCAGGAGTTATTGGCGGCGCTATCGGGCGAGGACCTGCGCGCGCTGCCCGCCGCCATCGCACTCTGTGATGTGGCGGCCGGGCGCTTGCCGCCGGGCCGGCGCCGTGCGCTCGGTTTCGGCTTTGTGCCGGAAGAGCGGCTGGGGCGCGGGGCCGTGCCCGATATGTCGCTGGCCGACAATATTTTGTTGAGCCTGCAGACCCCGGCCACCATCCGCCACGGTTTCCTGCGCCGCCACGCCATGGTGCAACGCGCAGCCGACATCATTGCCCGCTTCCAGGTGAAGGCGGGCGGGCCGCAGGCGCTGGCGCGCAGCCTGTCGGGCGGCAACTTGCAGAAATATATCGTCGGACGCGAAGTCATGCGCCAGCCGACGGTGCTGGTGGTGGCGCAGCCGACCTGGGGCGTGGACGTGGGCGCGGCGGCGCAGATCCGCGCCGAGTTGCTGGCGCTGCGCGACGCCGGCTGCGCTTTATTGGTGGTGTCCGAGGAGCTCGAAGAATTGTTTGAAATCAGTGACCGTTTATTGGTGATGGCAAAAGGCAGACTGTCGCCTTCGCTGGCCGTCAAGGATGCCAGCGTGACCCTGGTAGGGGAATGGATGAGCGGCTTGTGGCCGCAGGCGCAGGAGGCGGCACATGCCTAAGTTCATACCCTGGCTGGAAGCGCGCCCGGCGCCGTCGCGGCTGATGTCGTGGCTCTCGCCGGTGCTGGCGGTGCTGCTGACGGTGCTGTGCGGCGCGCTGCTGTTCCTGGCCCTCGGGCAAGACCCGCTGGCGGGCCTGGCCGTGTTCTTTGTCGAACCGCTGCGCGACCTGCATGGCTGGTCGGAGCTGGGCATCAAGGTCGCGCCGCTGCTGCTGATCGCCGTCGGCCTGGCCATGTGCTTTCGCGCCAATGTCTACAATATCGGCGCCGAAGGCCAGCTGACCCTGGGCGCCATCTGCGGCGGCGCCGCTGCGCTGTATCTGGACACCGGCGATGTCGCCCACGGCGCATGGATGATTGCCGTGTCGCTGCTGGCGGGCATGGCCGGCGGCATGGCGTGGGCGGCGCTGACGGCCTGGCTGCGCGACCGTTTTAACGCCAGCGAAATCCTGGTGTCCCTGATGCTGGTGTATATCGCGCAATTGCTGCTCAGCTATCTGGTGTATGGCGTGCTGCGCGACCCCGATGGCTTCAATTTTCCGCAATCGAAACTGCTGTCGGACACCTTGCTGCTGCCGATGGTGCTGGCGGACACGCGCCTGCATATCGGCATCGTGTTCGCCTTGCTGGCCTCGCTGGGCGGCTGGCTGTTTTTGTCGAAAAGTATTTCCGGTTTCCGCCTGCGGGTGGGCGGCATGGCGCCGGCTGCGGCGCGCTATGCGGGCTTTTCCTCGCGCAAGGCGCTGTGGTCGTCGATGCTGATCTGCGGCGCGCTGTCCGGCCTTGCCGGCGTGTGTGAAGTGCTGGGGCCGATGGGGCAGCTCACGCCCACGGTCTCGCCAGGCTATGGCTTTGCCGCCATTATCGTCGCTTTTGTCGGCCGCCTGCATCCGGTGGGCGTACTCTTTTCCAGCTTCGTCATGGCGCTGTTCTATATCGGCGGCGAACTGGCGCAGTCGCGCCTGGGCCTGCCCAGTGCGATTACCGGCGTATTCCAGGGCATCTTGCTGTTCGCCTTGCTGGCCTGTGACGTGCTGATTCAATACCAACTGCGCTGGAGAAAATAATGGACAACCTGGCTCTCACGCTGGCGCCCCTGATCGCCGCCAGCATCAATGCCGGCACGCCGCTGATGCTGGCCGCGCTCGGTTTGCTGGTCAATGAAAAAGCGGGCGTGGTCAACCTGGGCGCCGAAGGCATGATGCTGGTGTCGGCCATTACCGGCTTTGCCGTGGCCGTCAATACCGGCAGCGTCACGTTGGGTTTCCTGGCCGGTGCGGCGGCCAGCATGGTGTTGTCGGGCTTTTTTGCCTGGCTGACCGTCTGGCTCGGCACCAACCAGTATGCGACCGGGCTGGCGCTGTCGCTGTTCGGCGCCGGCGCCTCGACCTATATCGGCTTGAATTATGTCTCCCACAGCCTGCAGAACGGCCGCTTCGGCATACCCTGGCTGGAAGATATTGCCTTCGTCGGGCCGGCCCTGTTTCGCCAGCATCCGATGGTGTACCTGTCGCTGCTGCTGTGCGCGGCGATTGCCTGGTTTTTGTACCGTACGCGCGCCGGCCTGGTGCTGCGCGCGGTGGGCGAGTCGCCAGCGTCGGCGCATGCGCTCGGCTATCGGGTACGCCGCATTCGCCTGGCCGCCGTGCTGTTCGGCGGCGCCTGCTGCGGCCTGGCCGGCGCCTTCCTGTCGCTGGTCTACACGCCTTTGTGGGTCGAGGGCATGGTAGCCGGGCGCGGCTGGATCGCGCTGGCGCTGACCACCTTTGCCACCTGGCGCCCGGCGCGCGTGGTCGGCGGCGCCTATCTGTTTGGCGGCATCACGATTTTGACCTTCCATGCGCAGGCCATCGGCGTGCCGGTGGCGTCGCAACTGCTGTCGATGCTGCCTTACCTGGCGGCGATCGTGGTGCTGGTGCTCATTTCCAGCAACGCCAACTATATCAAGCTCAATATGCCGGCCTCGCTGGGCAAAAACTTCAATCCAGGTCATTAATCACTCACCACAAGGAAACTCATGTCCATCATGTCCAAGAAAATGCTGCGTGCCGCTGTGTACGGCGCTGTCCTGATGCCGGTCGTGGCCATGGCCGCCGCCGCTCCCGCCGCAACGGCGCCGCTCAATGTCGGCTTCGTGTATATCAGCCCCATCGGCGACGCCGGCTGGACCACCCAGCACGATATCGCCCGCAAGGAAATGGAAAAGGCGCTGGGCAGCAAGATCACCACCCGGTATGTGGAAAACGTGCCCGAAAGCGCCGATGCGGAACGGGTGATCCGCGACCTGGCGCAAACCGGCAGCAAGCTGGTGATCACCACCTCGTTCGGCTACATGAATCCGACCCTGAAAGTGGCCAAGCAGTTTCCGAACGTAAAATTCATCCACCTGACCGGCTACAAGACGGCCGTCAACGTGGCCAACACCAATGCGCGCTTCTATGAAGGCCGCTACCTGGCCGGCGTGCTGGCGGCCAAGATGAGCAAGACCCATGTGGCGGGCTATGTGGCGGCCTTCCCGATTCCGGAAGTATTGCAGGGCGTCAATGCCTTTACGCTCGGCATGCGCAGCGTCGATCCGAAAGCCGAAGTCAAGGTGGTGTGGGTCAACAGCTGGTTCGATCCGGGCAAGGAGCGCGACGCGGCCATCACCCTGATCGGCCAGGGCGCCGACGTGATCACGCATCACACGGATTCGACCGCCGTGGTGCAGGCCGCCGAAGAGAAGGGCAAGTATGCGATCGCCTACCATTCGGACATGAAAAAATACGGTCCGAAAGCGCAGCTGGCGGCCGTGACCCACCACTGGGGCGCGTATTACACCAAACAGGCGCAAGCTGTGCTGGACGGTACCTGGAAGACCAGCAGCACCTGGGGCGGCATCAAGGACGGCATGGTCAAGCTCGAAGGCATCAACAACAGCGTGCCGGCCGACGTGAAGCAGTTCGTCGCCGCGCGTGAAAAAGACATGGTGGACGGCAAGCTCAATGCGTTCACCGCGCCGATCAAGGACAACAGCGGCAAAGTACGCCTGGAAAAGGGCGTGCTGGACGATGCGGCCTTGTCGAAGATGGATTATTTTGTCGAGGGTGTGGCTGGAAAGGTTTCCGGCAAGTAACACAAACTTGATGTAGTATTACCGGTACGATCCACTCAGCAGAGCCCCCAGGGCCGTACCGGAGACAGACATGGACAGACTCGAAGTATTCAAGATCATCGCGCACCAGGCCGGCAAGGGCGAGCTGACCTTTCCCGCCAACGTCAATGCGACGCTGAAACTGCAGGAAGCGCTGGACAATCCTGATTGCCATATTGAAACGGCCGCCCATATGGTGATGGCCGAGCCGCTGCTGTCGGCGCGCGTGGTGGCGCTGGCCAATTCGGCCGCCTACAACCGTTCCGGCAATGAAATCGCCAATGTGCGCGCGGCCGTGTCGCGGCTCGGCTTTGCCACCCTGAAATCGATGGTCGCTTCGGTCATCGTGCGCCAGCTGGGCAGCCAGATTACCGATCCGCAATTGCGCGCCAAGACGGCGAAACTGTGGGAGCACACGGCCCATGTGGCCGCGCTGAGCCAGGTGATCGCCAAAAAAGTGACGCGCGTGGACCCGGAAACGGCCATGTTCGCCGCCATCGTGCATGAAGTGGGCGGTTTTTATCTGCTGTCGCGCGCCGAGGAATATCCGGGCCTGCTCGATGACAATACCGAAGACTGGCTCGAATACGGCGAAAAGCTGATCGGCCGCGGCGTGCTGCGCCAGCTCGAAATACCGGACCAGGTGCTGCAGGCGGTGGAAGGCTTGTGGCATGGCGGCGACCCGTTCCCGCCGCGCACCCTGGGCGCGACGCTGGTATTGGCCAACGACCTGGCGCCCGTCGCCTCGCCGCTGCATGCGCCGGAAGAGGCCGCGCGGCGCCGCGCGGCGGCCCTGATCGACTTCGGCATCGGCGGCTCCACCCTGCACACCATCCTCGACGAATCGGCGGAAGAGATCGAATCGCTGGCCGCCGCTTTGCTGGTGTAGTTCTTTTTTGTAGTACCTGCGATGCTCGAAGGCCGTGGCACCGGCCAGCGCGGCGACGATGCCGGCGTGGAAGGCCGGCGATGCGTTTGGCAAGGTGCGCGAGGCGGCCGCCCAATAAATCAGGCGGCCCGCGCCAAACGCCGTTGCTGGTAACGGTACTTGCTCCACACCAGCAACATCAGCAGCGGCATGGCGCCGCCCACCGCGCACAGCGCCAGCCAGCCGCCGGCTGCAAAGCTGGCGCTGGCCAAAGCCGACCCTGCCGAGGCGCCGATAAAGCCGGCGGCGATGAACACGGTAGTCACCCTGGCGCGCGCCTGCGGCGCCAGTTTGTAGATGATGGACTGGTGCGTCACTTGCAGGCCCATCACGCCCATGTCCAGCAGCACGATGCCGATCAATAGCAAGGTCAACGATTGCGCGCCGAAGCCGATCAGGGCCCAGCCCGCTAGCGAGGCCAGCACCAGCAGCCAGGTCGCTTGCCTTGCATAGCCGCGGTCGGCCATGCGGCCGGCCGTATTGGCGGCCAGCGCGCCGGTGGCGCCGGCCAGGCCGAACAGGCCGATCTGCATTTCCGAATAGTGGTAGGGCGCGCCGCTGAGCAAAAAGGTCAGGCCGGTCCAGAACACGCTGAAGGTGCCCAGCCCCAGGCCTGAAAACAAGGCGCGCTGGCGCAGCAGCGGCTCCTGGCGGATGATTTCAAACAGCGAGGCCATTAGCTTGCCGTATTGCAAGGTGCCACGCGGCGCTTCGTCGGGCAGGATGCGGCGCAGCATCACCAGCAGCAGCGCCACCACGATGGCGGCCAGCACATACACGGTGCGCCAGCCGCCGCTGATCTGCGCCACCGTGCCGGACACGGTGCGCGCCAGCAAGATACCCAGCAGCAAGCCCGTCATCACGGTGCCCACCATGCGGCCCCGGCTATGGTCGGGCGCATACGAGGCCACCATGGCCGTGACCACCATCAGCGCGCTGGCCGTAATGCCCATCAATACGCTGGCAATCGCAAACACGACGATATTCTGGCTGGCGGCGGCCAGCAGCAGCGCCGCGATCTTGGCGACAAGCATCCAACTCAAGAGCTTGCGCCGGTTCAGTACGTCGCTTAAAGGCACCAGGAACACGATGCCCAGCACATAGCCGATCTGCGTGGCGGTCACCAGATAACCGGCCTGCGTGACGCCCACGCCGAACGAGGCGGCCAGCATCGAGGTCAAAGGCTGAACGTAGTACAAGCTGGCCACCAGCACGCCGGCCGACAGGGCAAACAGCACAATGCGGGTGGATGTGAGCAGGGCGCTGGCGTTGATGGGAGAAGACGATGATGACATGCGCTGCGGCTTTCGAATGATGCTCAAGGCCATGCATGATACGGGGGATGGGTTTTTCCTGCTGACGCAGGCCAAAAAAATCCCGGCGGTCCATGCGGACGGCCGGGAAAAGGGTATATGTTGAGGATATACCGGGGGAGAAGAGTCAGGGCTGGCCGGCCAGCTCGGCATGTACCTGGGCCGTGATTTCATACGAGCGCAGGCGGTGCTGGTGGTCGAAAATCTGCGAAGTGATCATCAGTTCGTCGGCGCCGGTTTCCTTGATAAAGGCGGCCATGCGGGCCTTGACCGTGGCCGGCGAGCCGATGGCGCTGCAGGACAATACCGAGTCGAGCATGGCGCGTTCCTGCGGCCCCAGCTGTTCCAGGTAGCCTGGCACGGGCGGCTGCAGGCGCGACGGGCGGCCGGTGCGCAGGTTGACAAAGGCCTGCTGCATCGAGGTGGCGCGCAGCTGCGCTTCGGCGTCGGTATCGGCGGCAAACACGTTATAGCCGAGCATCACATACGGCTTGGCCATTTGCTTCGATGGCTTGAAATGTTCGCGGTAATAGGCAACGGCCTGCATCATCATCTGCGGCGCGAAATGCGAGGCGAAGGCGTAGGGCAAGCCCAGCTGGGCCGCCAGTTGCGCGCCGAACAGGCTCGAACCGAGGATCCAGACTGGCACCTTGGCGCCCTTGCCGGGCACGGCCAGCACGCGCTGGCGCGGCTCGTCCGACATATAGTCGATCAGTTCCAGCACATCTTGCGGGAACTGGTCGGCGTCGGACTGCAGGTCGCGCCGCAGCGCGCGTGCCGTGGTCTGGTCGGAGCCGGGTGCGCGGCCCAGGCCCAGGTCGATGCGCCCCGGGTGCAGCGCTTCCAGGGTGCCGAACTGCTCCGCGATCACCAGCGGAGAATGGTTCGGCAGCATCACGCCGCCGGCGCCGACGCGTATGGTTCTCGTGCCCGCCGCCACATGGGCGATCACCACCGCCGTAGCGGCGCTGGCGATGCCGGGCATGCCGTGGTGTTCCGCCAGCCAGTAACGGTTGTAGCCCCAGCGCTCGCCATGCTGAGCGAGATCCAGGGTGTTCTGGAAGGAATGGGCGGCGCTGCTGCCTTCGGCAATCGGCGCCAGGTCGAGTATGGAAAATGGGATCATGCAAGTGATATCGGGCCGGCTTGGGAAAACACAATGGACAATTTGTCTATCCCCTGATGGCGGCAGGGTTGCAGCCATGCTGAAAAAACACGCAAACTTGAGCTGTTCAAATAAAACTTGTCGTTGTCGCTGAACCTTTTCCAAGGTTGTCAGTCATAAGAGTTTCTGTAGCACCATGTCAACGTGGGGATGGGAGCGCGCATGAACTGGACCGTCGAGCAGGAAATTGCCCATAAACTGGCGCAGATGCGCCGCTGGCTGGAGCAGGAAGGGGCCGGCGCCTTGCGCTTGCGCGGCGTGGACTGGTTTGCCTGGGCCACAGCCGGCGCCTCGGGCGGCCACTGCCTGTCCGCCGAGTGCGGTCATGCCGAAGTGCTGGTCACCCATGACGCCGCTTATATCCTGACCGACGAGGCTGAAGTACGGCGCTTGCGTCACGATGAGGTGCATGGCCCCTGGACCTGGCAGGTGACGCCGTGGACGCAGCCGCAGCTGGCCGAGCTGCGCGAGCATTTCGTGCAGCACGCGGCCGGTGGCCGGCCGGTGCTGTGCGATCGCCCCGGCATGTTCGAGCGCAGCCTGCCCATGCCCTTGCGCGAAGAGCGGCTGGCGCTGCTGCCGCCGGAACAGTTGCGCTACCGGGCCGTGGGCCGCCTGGCCGCCAGCGCCGCCAGCGAGGCGCTGCGCGCGGCCCGCCCCGAATGGACCGAACAGGAACTGGCCGGCGCCTGTGCGCGGGCCTTGTGGGCGCGTGGCCTGCTGACCATGCATGTGATGGCGGTGGGCGCCGAGCGCCGTCACCACTACCTGCGCGCGCCGCCGTCAAGCACGCCGCTCGGCGACAGCGTGGTGCTGGCGCTGTGCGCGCGGCGTTTCGGCCTGTGCGCCTCGTTGTGCCGCCAGCGCCGCTTCCGCCCGGCCCAGGCCGGCGTGGACGAGGCCGACGCCGCCTTGCTCGCGCTTGAAGCGGTGGCGCTCGATGCCTGCGAGGTGGGCAATGCGCTGAGCATGGTCTACCACGCGCTTGACAGCGCCTATGCCTACGCCGGCCAGCCCGACGCCGTGCTGCGGCAGCGCCAGGGCGGCATCACCGGCTACCAGGCGCCCGAGCTGGCGGCGGGCAGTTGCACGGAACTGCTGCTCAAGGACGGCATGGCGTTGGCCTTTCATCCCGGCCTGCCGGGCGGCATGGTCGAAGACACCTTCATGCTGAGCGCGGAGCGCCTGCGCAACCTGACCTTCGACCCCGCCTGGCCGTCGATCTCGGTACAGGGACGGCGCCGTCCGCTCAGTCTGGAGTTAGCGTAAACGGGGCTCAGCCAGTTCTTGGAGAATTGGCATGGCTTGAGGCGGCTCAAGCCAGATCGCGCCGGCCTTGTTGTCAATGAATTAAGGTCGGGTTCTTGAGCCGCCTGTCGTCCTGCTTGTCAGTAACTTTGCACCAGGCCATTGACCATCTTGACCTTGTCGCCGACCTGGTAAGCGGGCTGGGAATTTTGCATGACGGCGCGCGTGCTGCCGTCGTCCAGTCGCAGCGTGACCCGGTACATCATGTTGCCAGTACTGCCCGCCGTGGCGCCGGCAGTACCCGAGCTGCCCGCTTGCGCCTCGCCGTCGCTCTGGTCCATTCCGCGCGCCATCGGTTCGATCGACTGCACGGTGGCCGAGGCTATAGTGATGTCCGACTGCTTGCCATCCATGCTGGCGGCATTGTTGGCGGTGGCGCTGCGGTCGTCGCTGCCGCTGGTGCCGCTCGTACCCGACCCGGCGGTACTGCTGTAGTTCTCGCCGTTGCGATTCATCGAGGTGGTGTCGCTACCGGTCGAACTGCAAGCGCTTAACAGCAGGCACAACAGGCCTGTCAGCGCTGAAGAGGTTTTTGTTCTCATCTGTATTCTCCTTCAAGCATCACAATATGGTGGAGGTATGGTGGAGTATCGTGCAGCTCCGCATGCGTGGCGCATGCCGGAACTGGCCGTCACTACTGCATGTAAGAGCACTGTGATGGCAAGACGTTCGGTGTGGTTTATTTTGTGTTGAGATGTATCAAGTCTTCAAACTGTCGAGCTTTGTATTTTGCACCTTGCGATGCCGCTCAGGCAGGCGATTTCCTGAGGGCGGCGGCAACCATGCGCGGCCAGAGAAAATACAGCGGTGCGGCCACGACGGCGGCGGCCGTGATGTCGACCAGCCAGTCGGAGACGGCGCCGCGGCGGTAGGGCAAAAAACTCTGGATGAATTCGTCCAGCGCGCCCATCGCCGCCACCAGCAGCACCGACAGCACGGCGCGGCGGCCGATGCCGCCTTGAATGCCGCTGAACAGCAGCAAGGCCAGCACCCCATAGCCGAAGGAATGCAGCACCACGCCCGAGGCGTACTGGCCGACATCGGCGCGCGCGCCGGGAATGTCGCCGATGATGATCACCAGCGCGTACAGGAACAGGGCGGTGCGAAAACGCAGGCGCGCATGGCGCTCGGCAAAACAAAGCTGGGACAGGGTAGCTTGCATGATCAGTGAGGGAGGGAAAAGGTAGCAACAATAGCATGCAGGCAGGCACAGGAGCCATGCTGGCACGCTAGCATCGTCCAAAAAAAAGCCCGCTGGTGAGCGGGCTGAAAACCCAAAAGGGTCAAGAGTGACGGTTGCTTGCCATGTCGTGCGATGCGGCGCGCCATGGTAAAAATGGGAGTGGTGCACCAGTGAAGGCACACCTGTCCGCCGTCGCGCATATCGGTTGCGTGTACTGCAGATGAAGCAAGTATAGCCAGCGAAGATGACCGCTTGATGACAGTTGCGGATATTTTGAAAGAAAAGTGGGGTGCACGCAGGACAAAAAAAAGCCCGCTGGTGAAAGCGGGCTTAAAACTATTTTCTTGGAGGAGAATAGTGGAGACAGGTGCATTATGCTGCGCTGCACGATATATGTCTAATGGTATTTTCAGATATCTATTATCGTTTTTTGATATAACTGCGCCAGCCCTCTATTCCTGTACGGCCACCGTGTAGTTGAGCGCCATGCGCCCGCCATCGGCATAAATCGTCTGGCCCGTCATGTAGCTGGCGTCGTCGCTGGCCAGGAAGGCGGCGATGCCGGCCACTTCTTCCGGTTCGCCGCAGCGGCCCAGCGGCGTGCGCGACAGGATGGTATGGCGCGCTTGCGGGCTCGACAATACCGCCTGTTTCGCCAGTTCCGTCAGGATGGTGCCGGGGCCGATGCCGTTCACGCGCACGCCGTGTGGCGCCAGGTTCAGTGCCATCACACGGGTCAGCTGGTTGATCGCGCCTTTCGACACCACGTATGGCACCTGGTTCGGGATTGCCAGTTCCGCATTCACGCTCGACATATTGATGATGACGCCGCTGCGGCGCTTGACCATCTCGCGCGCCACGGCCTGGCCGCACAGGAACATCGATTTCAGGTTGATGCGCAGCACGCGGTCGAAATCGTCTTCGGTCACGTCGAGGAAATCGGCGGCATGGGTTACGCCGGCGTTATTGATCAGGATGTCGACCTGGCCGAAGCGCGTCAGGGTGGCCGTCATCATGGCGTCGACATCTGCTTTCTGGCTGACGTCGGCGCAGAAAAAGTGCGCCTGCGGTCCCAGCGCGGCGGCCGCTGCGGCGCCCGCTTCCTTGATATCGACCAGCATCACTTGCGCCCCTTCGGCGATCAGGCGGCTGGCGCAGGCCAGGCCGATGCCTTGCGTGGCGCCCGTGACGATGGCGGTTTTATTGCTTAGTTTCATAAGTACGCTGTCAGAGAAGGATGGCTTCGTTCGGTAATTGATTGCTGCGCTCGCCCGAAGCCGGGAAGTGGTGCTGCAGCAAGCTGTTCAGTTCTCCCAGTGCCTGCAAGCTGCTGTCGTGGTAGTTGCCACTGGCAAAACCGGTCGTCATGGTACGGCAGATGGCTTGCCACTGTTCGGGCGCGATGCGGCGCCCCACATGGCGGTCGGCCACGATATCGACCTGGTGCGCAGCCAGATTGATATAGATCAGCACGCCGCAATTGTCTTCCGTATCCCACACGCCGTAGTGGGCAAACAATTCGCGCGCGCGGTCGCGGTTGCTCACGCCCTTGTATGCCATGCCTGGCGTCAGCGCCGCCTCGACGATCAGGCGCACTTCGGCGCGATGGATTTGCTCGCCTTCGGCAATCGCCGTTTCGATCGCTTTCAGGGTGGTTTCCGGAAACGCCGCCCTGGCCGTGGCCGCTCTGGTGCGCCAGTGTTTCAGGGCACGCCCGCAGCGCTGCCCGAATGTCAGCTGTTCAGTCATTACCAGTCTCCCGAGGCGCCGCCGCCGTCAAAGCCGCCACCGCCGCCGCCAAAGCCGCCACCACCACCACCACCGCCAAAGCCGCCGCCACCGCCACGCTGATGCATGGCCTGGCTGAGGATGCTGCCGAGCACCACGCCGGTGGCGCCGCTGGTCCAGTTGCTGCCGCGCTGCAAACGATTCGGCCCGCCACGCGAACGGAACATGGTCAGTACCACCAGGAAACCGAAGAACAGCAGCGGCAGCCAGAAGCCCAGGCCGCCTGCGTCTGCCGTTGCAGGTGCGGCTTGCCTGGCGGGGGCAGGGAATTGCTCCTGGTTCAGCAGGGTGGCGATCGCGCCCACGCCGGCCACCAGGCCACCATAATAATCCTGCTGCTTGAAATGGGGCGCAATCACGTCTTGCAAGATGCGTTTCGATTGCGCATCGGTCAGCACGCCTTGCACGCCACGGCCCGCTTCGATGCGCAAGCGGCGCAGGGACGAGGGATTGTCTTTGGCAACGAGCAGCAGCACGCCGTCATCGACGCCCTTGCGGCCCAGCTTCCAGGCGTCCGTCACGCGGATGCTGTACTGCTCGATCGCTTCGGGCTCGGTTGACTTGACCAGCAGTACGGCGATCTGGCTGCCGGTGCGTGCTTCATAGTCGGCCAGCACGGCTTCCAGCGAGGCCTTCTGTTTGTCGTCCAGCATGGCGGCCTGGTCGGTCACGCGCGCCGCCAGCGGCGGCACGGCAGCCAGCTGGGCGCTGGCCGGCAGCGCC
Organism: Janthinobacterium sp. PC23-8; assembly: GCF_002250505.1. Taxonomy (GTDB): domain Bacteria; phylum Pseudomonadota; class Gammaproteobacteria; order Burkholderiales; family Burkholderiaceae_D; genus Janthinobacterium. The sequence goes on along the minus strand of NZ_NJGY01000004.1, from coordinate 361,513 downwards.
GTCGCACACAGCAGCGCCAGCGCCCACAGCAGCGGCGCAAAATAGGCCCGGATGCCCATGTTTATTTGCCGAAGTCGACGGTTGGTGCCGTCGAGATGGCTTTTTCATTTTCCACCGTGAACGATGGCTTGACCTTGTAGCCGAACATCATGGCTGTCAGGTTGTTGGGGAAGCTGCGCGCGTGCACGTTGTAGTCCTGCACCGCCACGATATAGCGCTGGCGCGCCACGGCGATGCGGTTTTCCGTGCCTTCCAGCTGCGACTGCAGGTCGCGGAAGTTGGTATTGGCTTTCAGGTCAGGATATTTCTCGGACACCACCATCAGGCGCGACAGGGCCGACGACAGCTGCCCTTGCACCTGCTGGAATTTCGCGAAGGCGGCCGGATCGTTCAGCACTTCGGGCGTGATCTGGAAGCTGGTGGCGGCCGCGCGCGCCTTGGTCACCGCTTCCAGCGTTTCGCGTTCGTGGCTGGCATAGCCCTTGACGGTATTGACCAGGTTGGGGATCAGGTCGGCGCGGCGCTGGTACTGGTTGACGACTTCGCCCCAGGCGGCCTTGGTCGCTTCATCCTTGCTCTGGAACTCGTTGTAGCCGCAGCCGGTCAGCACGCCGGCCATTACGGTGACAGAGAGGACCAGGCGCAGCCATTTGGTGAATTGTTGGGTAATTTGCATGATGGGTTCCGTGCGTGAGAGGAAAGAGAATGGGGCAAATATACCTGAATCCTTGCACGGTGTTGGTTTAATAAGGCCACCGTCCTTCATGCTGGCTGCCTTGTAAATAATTGATATATCAGATATTCCTGTGTGATATATTACAAAAAATGGCAAGTCGATATCAATACGTAAACATGGAGATCGGGCATGACAACATCGCTGCCGCGCACAGTTGGCGCTCTGCTGCACTTACCCGCGCTGGCAGTGACCAGTGTGCTGCTGATCGCCTGCGGTGGCGGCAGTTCCGCCGCCACCGAGGTGCCGGCGGCTGCCGGGACGCCGCCGTCGGTTGCCGTCGCTGTGCCAGTCGCCGTGACGCCGCCGGCCACGCCGGCCGCCGCCCTGTGGCCGGCCGCCGCGCTCGATGACGCGGCGCTGACCGGTCTCGAGCCGGCCATGCCGGCCACCGTGTGCGCCAGCCTGCCCGCGAACCTGGCGCGCAACGCCGCTGGCCTGCTCGACGCCAGGCTCGATGACGCAGCGGCTGCCTCGCAGCCGGACGCGGCGCGCATCCAGGCCGCTTTGGACACCTGTCCTGCCGGGCAGGCGGTCAAGCTGGTGGCCGGCAGCCAGGGGCAGAGTGCCTTCCTGTCCGGCCCCTTGACCTTGCCGGGCAAGGTCAGCCTGTGGATAGACGGCGGCGTGACTGTGTTTGCCTCGCGCCGGCCGGCCGATTATCAGATTGCTGGCAAGAATGCCTGTGGTGAAGCGTCGGCCAGCGACAACGGTTGCCTGGCCCTGATCACCACCACGCCCGATGGCAACGGGCTGTATGGTGACGGCGTGATCGATGGCCGCGGCGGCGCCGTGCTGACGTCGGGCGCCTATGCCGGCCGGCTCAGCTGGTGGGACGTGGGGGCGCTGACCAAGACCGGCGGCAAGGCCATGAGCAGCCAGAACAATCCGCGCCTGGTGCAGGTCAACAATGGAAGCGCTTTTACTTTTTACCGCCTGAGCTTGCAGAACGCGCCGAAGTTTCACCTGGTGTCGAGCGGCGTCGATGGCGTCACGGTGTGGGGCGCGAAACTGCTGTCGCCATCGCTCGAGTATGCGGTGGCCGGCTACCGTTGCCCGGCCGGCAGTACGCCGGTGGTGTCGGGCGCCCCCAACCTCGAGCGGCCCAGCACCTGCTTCACGCCCGAAACGGTGAAGAACACCGATGGCATCGATCCGGGCCAGTCGAAAAACGTGCTGATCGCCTACAGCCATATCAGCGTGGGCGACGACGGCATCGCCGTCAAGTCGCACGGCGGCAAGACCGGCCCGGTCGGCAACCTGCGTATCTGGCACAACCGCATGTACTTTACGCACGGCATGTCGATCGGCAGCGAAACGGACAGCGGCGTCGACGGCGTCAGCATCCGCGACCTGGCCATCGACGGCTACGACATGGGCGCCACCAGCGGCCTGCGCATCAAGAGCGATGACAGCCGTGGCGGTGAAGTGAAGAACGTGGTGGCCGATGGCGTATGCGTGCGCCGGGTGCAGCAGCCGATCGCCATCGACAGCTATTACGGCGATGCGGCCGAGGCGAAAAATGGCTTGCTGCCCGACCTGCACGACATTACGGTGCGCAATTTCCGCTATCTCGACACGGCCGGTTCCCGCTACAACGGCAAGCAGGCCTTGCTGCTGCTGCGCGGCTACCAGTCGGCCGGCATCAGCAAGCCGCTCTACAAGCTGCGTTTCGACAACGTGGTGTTTGACAGCTTGCCGGGCTGGGCAGTCACAAAAATCAGCCAGGCCGTGCCGTCCAGCGCCACCGTGAGCATGGGGCCGGGCCCGGTGTCGTTTGCCAGCGTGTTGACGGCCGCCGCCGGCAGCAATCAGTTCAGCGTGACGGACCAGCGCGCCACATCGCCGGCGGCCTACGACTGCGGCGCCGCCTTTGTCGACTTTCCAGCCGCAAATGCACCGATGTCCCAGCCTGACAAATAAGCCTGTTTCACCAACGGCGCGCAGACGCCGCATCGCGCAGCACCACCATAAAAAAGTCAAGAGGAGACCCCCATGTTTGTCGAAGTGAAGAAAATGCGGCGTGCCGCCACCCTGTCGGCCTTGCCTGCCCTGCTGGCGCTGGGCGCCTGCGGCGGCGGCGATCATCCTGCGGCCGCGCCGGCGGCAGCGCTGGCCGCCGTCAGCGTCAGCCAGGCGGTGGACCGTGCCACGGCCTCGGTCGGCGACCGCATCACCTGGACCATGACGGCCAGCAACCAGGGACCGGGCGCCACCAGCGGCGCCGTCACCCTGCTGGCCAGCGTGCCGGCCAATCTCGGCGGCCTGCAGGTGACGGCCAAGGGCGCCGACTGCGGTCCGGTCGTCAGCACGCTGACCTGCACCATTCCCGCCGGCCTGGCCGCCGGCGCCAGCGCCACGGTGCTGCTGTCGGCCAGCACCGCCAGTGCCGCCACGCTGGTTGGCAGCGTCTCGGCCAGCGGCGTCGATGCGCCGGTCTGCACCGCCTGCAGCACCAGCACGGTGGTGGCGGTGCCCATCGTTGCCTCGACAGCCAGGCGGCCGCAACTCGATGCGGCCACGGCGGCCAACTTGACCCCGTTGCGCTACCTGGCGCAGGGCGGCAAGAGCTTGCCGTCCGCCAGCTTGACGGTCGATAACTGGGACCCGACGGCCGGCGTCGGCGACGTCGCCACGTTCACGCCGCAATTGACGATCGATGCGGCCGGCAAGAGCGACGCCAGCAACTTTGTCACGGTGCAGGCGGCCATGGACGCCGCCGTCGCCCTCGGCAGCAAGGCGGCACCCGTGTATATCCGCATCAAGCCGGGCACCTACCGCGAAACCGTGTGCCTGCCCGCCACCGGCGCGCCGGCCATCCGTTTGTACAGCCTGGACAGCGATGCCTCGCACACGGTGATCGTGTTTAACAACGCCAATCCGACCATCGATCCATCTAAAACGCTCGGCAACAAGTGCGGCGGCTCGCCGGCCAGTCCGGTCGGCACCAGCGGCAGCGCCACCTTTGCCGTGACCGCCACCGACTTCCAGGCCAAGAACCTGACCATCGCCAACGATTACGTCAAAGGCAGCTTTGCCGGCAGCAACCAGTCGGCCGTGGCGCTGATGACCCAGGGCGACAAGATCGTGCTGGAGAACGTGCGCCTGCTGGGCCACCAGGACACGTTCTACATGAAGAGCGCCAATGTGGACCAGGTCGCGCGCGTGTATGTGAAAAACAGCTATATCGAAGGTGACGTGGATTTCATCTTCGGCCGCGCCACGGCGGTGCTGGACAATTGCACCATCCATACCCTGAACACGGGCAATGGCACAGGTTTTGTCACGGCGGCCAGCAGCGATTACCGCAACAGCTATGGTTTTTTGATCAGCAACAGTCGCCTGACGGCGGAAACGGGTACGCCGGCCGGCCAGATTTACCTGGGCCGCGCCTGGGATGAGGGCGTGGGCAACCTGGCCGCATATGGCGCCACGTCGCCGAACGGGCAGGTGCTGATCCGCAACTCGGTGCTGGGCGCGCATATCCGCAAGCTCGACCCGTGGGCGGACTCGACCGCCACCCGTCCTTACAGTTCGGTGCCCTCGGGTGCCTTGCCTGCCAACCGGCTGTTTGAGTACGGCAACACGGGGCCTGGAAACGGCAATTAGACCTGCTTCAGTGGCGCCTTGAGCCGCGCCGCGCCGGCCTTGATGGTGGCGCGGCGCGTTACAATATGGGGTTTGCAACTGAATACAGAAAAGGTGTGCCGTGAATTTCATCGATAAATTATCCGCCGCATGGACGGCCAATCATTCCCTGCTGTGCGTGGGGCTGGACCCGGACTTGGCCAGGCTGCCGGCCGAACTGCGCGACGCGCCCGATGGCATCACCACCTTTTGCACGCGCATCATCGACGCCACGGCCGACCTGGCGTGCGCCTTCAAGCCGCAGATCGCCTATTTCGCCGCGCTGGGCGCGGAAAAGCAGCTGGAAGATATCTGCCGCTACCTGCGCGAGCACTATCCGCACATCCCGCTGATCCTCGACGCCAAGCGCGGCGACATCGGCGCCACCGCCACCCAGTATGCGCGCGAAGCGTTCGAGCGCTACGGCGCCGACGCCGTCACCGTCAACCCCTACATGGGCGAAGATTCGCTCGATCCCTACCTGGCGTGGCCGGACCGCGGCGTGATCATCCTGTGCCGCACCTCGAACCCGGGCGGCTCGGACCTGCAATTCCTCGACACCGACGGCATACCTTTGTATCAGCGCGTGGCGCGCCTGACGGCCGATAAATGGAACAAGAACGGCCAGTGCGCGCTGGTCGTCGGCGCCACTTTCCCGGAAGAACTGGCGCAGGTGCGCGCCATCGTCGGCGACATGCCGCTGCTGGTGCCCGGCATCGGCGCCCAGGGCGGCGATATTGCCGCCACCGTCGGTGCCGGCCAGACGGCCAATGGCATGGGCATGATGATCAGCTCTTCGCGCGCCATCATCTATGCCAAGCCGCAAGACGGAGAAGACTGGACCGATGCGGCGCGCAGGGTAGCAATTGAAACGCGCGACGCCATCAATCAACATCGCGCGGCGTAATCAGCACCATCAACAATGCCGGGCAAGCCCGGCATTTTTCATTCAGTCTCTCTGCGGCGCGACGATTTCCGCATAATCGTAGAGCTCGCCGAGAATCTCCTCGCCGCGCTCATCGACCGATTCCGACAGGGCGTCGATTTCCGTAAACAGCATCTCGATGGTGCGCGCTCCCGCTTCGCCGTCGAACAGGCGGGCGGCGCGGTGTTCTTCCCAGCGCTGGTTTTCCGCTTCGCTCAGGGTCTGCGGGAAGTTGCGCGCGCGGTAGCGGAACAGCAGTTCCTGCAAGCGCTGGTCGGTAAACGAGGGGCGGGCGGCGGCCAATCTGGCGGGCGTATCGCGGCGCAGCGCGTCGAGCAGGCGGCGGTCGTCGTTGCTGACAAAGCCGTTGTACAGGTCTTCGTCGACGTCGGCGCGGCCTTCGGCGGCGGGGCGCTGGAACACTTCGGCCCAGATCGCGTCCATATTGGGCGCGCCGGCGGCCAGGCGGCCGTTTTCCAGCGCGGCGGCGATATCGATGCCCCATTGCGCGGCCATGGCCGGCGACAGGGTTTTCAAATTACCCACCAGCATAGGCGACTTGTTCAGGTGCACGCTTTTCACGGGCAGGCGCGTCATGCCTTCGGGCAGGGCGTCGTTGCGCGTGAACAGGCGCGTGCGGATGGTGTCGGCATCCAGCGTGAACAATTCGCTTGGATCGTACTGGCAATCCCACACCAGGATTTCGTTTTTATTGCTTGGGTGCGGGGCCAGCGGCCACACCACGCCGATGCAGCCGCGCTCGGCCGGGAACATGCCCGACACATGCAGGAAGGGCTGGCGCTGGGCGGCGGCCAGGTGCATGCCCATTTCGCTGGCGACCTTGTCCTTCTTGTGCAGGGCCAGGCAGAAATCGAACAGCTTGGGCTGTTGTTGCCTGATCAGGCGGGCCAGGGCGATGGTGGCGCGCACGTCGGACAGCGCATCGTGCGCCGCCTCATGCAGCAAGCCGTTCGCCTTGCTTAAGTGCTCGAGCTTGAAACTGGTCTGGCCGTCGTCGCGCTTGGGCCAGTTGATGCCTTCGGGGCGCAGCGCGTGCGTCATGCGCACCACGTCGAGCAGGTCCCAGCGGCCGCAATGGTTTTTCCATTCGCGCGCATACGGGTCGATCAGATTGCGCCAGAACAAAAAGCGCGTCACTTCGTCGTCGAAACGGATGGTGTTGTAGCCCACGCCGATGGTGCCCGGTTCCGAAAAGGCCGCTTCGATGGTGGCGGCGAACTGGTGTTCCGGCACGCCCAAGGCCAGGCATTGCTGTGGCGTAATGCCGGTAATCAGGCATGACTGCGGATCTGGCAGGAAATCATTGGCAGGCTGGCAATACAGCATGATGGGTTCGCCAATTTCGTTCAGGTCGGCGTCGGTGCGAATGGCGGCGAACTGGGCCGGCCGGTCGCGGCGCGGCTGCACGCCAAAGGTTTCGTAATCGTGCCAAAGAAAAGTCTGGTTTGTCATGGATGGTGCTTGCGTTGTTGGCGGCGAAAAAAAGTCGCCGCTTCAGTTTTCAGAATAGTTGCCGATACTATCAAAGAGAGCACCAGCTGTGCGGCGCATTTAGCTGTGCGGCGCATTTTCGCATGGTGTCATAGATTCCCCATTCAAGGAGACCTATCGTGTCAATTCCCATCGCTGCAAGCGGCAATTCCGGCAGTTCCCTGAGTTCCGTCAGTAATGCGGCCAGTTCCACCACCGGCACCGTTGCCGGAAAAGAGGACAAAGTCAGGCAGGCCGAGGGTGGCAACGCCCAGATGAGCGTCAACGACCGTTCGAAACTGCAACTCAATGCCGCCATTTTGCAGGCCTCGATGAATGTCTCGATCAGCTCGCAGAACGATCCGCTGGCGCTGGTCTACAAATCGGCCATCACCAGCATCAACGAGGCGCTGAAAGCCGATTTCGGCGACGACGCCGTGCAGAACGCGGCAGCGCAGGACAATAGCGCGGAAGCGACGGCGCAGCGCATCGTGTCGTTGTCGACCGGCTTTTTTGATGCGTTCAAGAAACAAAATCCCGGCATGGACAACGATGCCGCCCTGGAAAAGTTCATGGGCACCATTACCGGTGGCATGGAAAAAGGGTTTTCGGAAGCGCGCGACATCCTCAAAGGCTTGAATGTGCTGCAGGGCGATATCGCCGGCAATATCGACAAGACCCATGAACTGGTGCAGAAAGGCTACGCCGATTTCGTCGCCGCCCACAGCAGCAAGAAGGCGGACACGGCAGCCTGAACCTGCAGCTTAAACGGCCACCCGGTTGCGGCCGGCATCCTTGGCGCGGTACAGCGCCGCATCGGCTGTGGCGATCAGGCCCTGGTCATCCTGGCGCTGCGCCAGGCAGGCCACGCCGAACGAGCCGGTGATATGGGGCAGGGGACAGCGCAGGTCCTCGAAAATCACGGCTTGCCGCAGGCGTTCGCACAGGCGTTCGGCCACCAGCAAAGCCAGTTGCTGATGCGTGTCGGGCAAAATCACCATCATTTCTTCGCCGCCATAGCGCACGGCAAAATCGGTCGGCCGCAGGGCCGCGCCCAATACCTGGGCGGCGATGCGCAGCGCCTGGTCGCCGGCCTGGTGGCCGTGCTGGTCGTTGAAACGCTTGAAATGGTCGAGGTCTATCATCACCAGCGACAGCGGCGCATCGCTCTCGTGTGCGGTGGCAATCATGTTCGGCAGCAAATCGTTGAGCCAGGCGCGGTTATACAGGCCTGTCAGGCTGTCGACCATCGACAGTTGGCGGTAGAACTCGCCGAGTTTCTGGCGTCGGCGCAGCAAGGCGTTGGCGGCGCGGATGCGAAACGACATCAGCCGCAACAGGTTGCGCGCCAGGCCGTTCGACTGTTCGATCAGTTCCCACACCAGCACCGCGTCGATCACCAGCACATCGCTTTCTTCCAGCGCGGAAATGGCGGCCAGATTGCTCGCTTCATCGAGCACCGATTGCTCGCCCACGCTTTCGCCGGGCAAGACCTTGCTGACGGTGCCGTCGTCCATGCCCGTATGCGTGTCGGCCGCCACGGCCAGCGAGCCGCGCAGCACGATATACAGGCAGGCGCCGCTGGTGTCGCTCAGCGCTTCGCCCGCGTCAAGCCGCAGCACCGGGCAAGGCGCCAGCATGGCCGCCGTGGTGTCGTCTGCGGCATGGGAGAACAGCTGCAAATCGCCGATGTTGCAGCCTGAAGCGCCAAAATTGCCGATGTTTTCCACGATATTCTTTCCAGGGACGACGCCACGCGAGCGGCGGGCGATGCGCCTCATGATAGCTTAAAGCGTTCCTGGGAGTAACGACTATGGCTGGATTGGAAGCCAATGCCGAGCAGTTTCCTTAGAAATGTGTTGCAAAAAAACAAAGGCAGCCTTGATCGGCTGCCCAGGTCTCTTCAGAAAAAAGTGGATGATTATTCGGCGGCTTCTTCGACATCCGCCGTTTCATTCACGGCATGCTTGCCGGTGGCGTGGCGTTTGCTGTCCTGCAGGCGGCCCAGTGCGCTGTCGATGGCGCGTTTCAGTTTGTCGGTGGCGCCGCTGACCGACTGGTGTACCGAGGCGTTCTGCTCGGTCACGGCGATCGGCTGGTAGCCGGCCACGCGCGCTTCCATCACGCAGCGGATATCGTCCGCGCCGCTTTTGGGGCCATTGGAGTCGCTCAGGTGGACTTCGATGCGGGTGATGTTATCGCGGAAACGGCTCAGCGCTGCTTCCAGTACGGATTGCACATGTTCGTTCAGTCCAGCGTTGTTGGCGATGGTGCTGTCGGTTTGAATATTGATTTGCATATGCTATCTCCTGTCAATTCGAAAAAAACCCAACACGGGCGTCATGCTGTGCCCGGTCACTGGCGCGGCGCTTGCCTGTCATTGACCGTTGCATGAGACTTATCTTACTCCTGTTTGCGCGATTTCAAGGGCGCCGTACAATTAAGTGGGGCTTAACGGTTCAGCCAGGTCAAGTGATTCAGTTGTTGATCAGGCCGGCCGCGATATTGATCGACAGGCCCAGCACCACCAGGTTGAAGAAAAAGCTCAGTATCGACTGGCCCAGCACGATCTGGCGCATCATGCGCGTCTGCACCGTCACGTCCGAGGTCTGCACCGCCACCGCCAGCGTAAAGGCGAAATACAGGAAGTCCCAGTAGTCGGGTTCCTGCTCGTCGTCGGGAAATCTCAAAGGCCGTCGATCGGCCTCGGCGCGGTAATACAGGTGGGCGTAGTGAAAGCAGAACAGGGTGCCGACCAGGAACCACGAGCCGACCAGGGTCAGGATGGTCAGGCCATAGTGCAGCGCGCGCTGTTCCTCGCCCATGCTCTTGATCGAGGACAGCTGCGAGAAAATGGCCAGCAAACTCATCACGGACGCCACCGACAGCGCGCACAGCACCATCGACGCCCGCTCGTCCTGGCGCCTGGCCATCTGTCTGACCTTGTGATGGTTGGCCTGCACCATCATCGCGCCCATCGTCACCAGATACAGCCAGACGGCAACATTCCATGCCGTCAGCACTCGGGTCATCGGCGCCCAGCTTGACGGCAGCAGCACGCCGGCCGCCACGCCGATCACGATGGCCAGGCTCAGGTGGGGACGGCTGCGCACAAAGCCGTGGAAGGGCAGGGATAGTTTCATGATGCAAGCCGGCGTAGTGGAAGAGCGCACATGGTAGTCCTTATGCGGCCTTGCCGGCGGCTGTTTTGGCGGCCTCTTCCTTTTCGTGGTGGGGGAAGCGGTCCATGCGCGACAGCACCGGGAACAACACTGCCCAGATGCCGGTCACGGCCAGGGTGGCGGCGCCGCCGAACAGCACTGCGCGCACCAGGCCGAACCAGCCGGCCGTGACCCCCGATTCAAATTCGCCCAGCTCGTTCGAGGCGCCGATAAATACGGAATTGACGGCGCTGACCCTGCCGCGGATTTCGTCCGGGGTTTCATATTGCACCAGCAGGTGGCGGATATACACGCTGACCATGTCGCCGGCGCCCATCAGGAACAGCGCCACCAGCGCCACCAGGAATGTGGTGGTCGAGCCGAGCACGATGGTGCCCAGGCCGAACACGGCCACGCCGCCGAACATCCAGGCGCCAACCCGGCGCGTGATCGGATAAAACGCCAGTGCGACCGAGCAGACGGCCGCGCCCATGCCGGGCGCCGTGCGCAGCAGCCCCAGGCCGGTCGGGCCGATCTGCAGCACATCGTGCGCCAGCGCCGGCAAGAGGGCGGTCGCGCCGCCGAACAGCACGGCGAACAGGTCGAGCGAGATGGCGCCCAGCATGATGGGGCGCGACCAGACGAAACGCAGGCCCTCGAGCAGGGTCGACCAGCTGACCGGCTCGCGCCTGACGACTTGCGGCGCCGGCGTGGTGGCGCGCATCAGCAGCACCGACAGCACCAGCAGCGCCGAGGCGATCAGATACACCACCTTGGGGCCGAAGATATACAGCAGGCCGCCGAGTGTGGGGCCGAGGATGATGGCGATATGCGAACTGGACGAACTGAGCGCGAGGGCCCGGCTGAAGCTTTCCTTTGGCACCATGTTGACCAGCACCGCCTGCGTGGCCGGCATCATGAAGGCGCGCCCGCTGCCGAACAGCACCAGCACCGCGAACACGGGCCAGACCATGGCCAGCCCCGCAATGGTAAACGCCAGCAGGGCCAGCGCGCAGGCCAGTTGCGCCGTCAGGCACCAGGCGATGATGTTGCGGCGGTTGTAGCGGTCGGCGATATGGCCGGCCGGCAAAATCAGCACCAGGAAGGGCGCGAATTGCGCCAGGCCGATCAGGCCCAGGTCGAACAGGCTGCCCGTCATCTGGTAGACCTGCCAGCCGATGGCCACGCTTTGCATCTGGACGGCCAGGGTGCCCAGCACGCGGGCGGACAGATAGAAGGCGAAATTGCGGTGGCGCAGGACACTGAAGCCGTTGCCGGAGATTGCTGTGGACATGCAGACTTTCCAGTGGTAGGGCAGGGGCGGGCCGGGGCGGCCGTGCCGCCCTGTACTCCGGATGGCGTTATTTGGCCAGGTCAGCCTCGGTGTTAAAGGCGTCGGCGTAGAACTCTTCGTCGGGCAAACTGCATTGCTGCACGAAATCCCGCTTGGCCGAGTCGACCATCACCGGCGCGCCGCAGGCATAGACCTGGTAGCCGGACAGGTCGGGCAGGTCGGCGATCACCGCCTGGTGCACGAAACCGCTGCGGCCCTGCCAGGCGTCTTCCGGCAGCGCATCCGATACCACAGGTACATAGGTGAACTGTGGCAAGTCGGCCGCCCACTGGCGGCACAGACCATCCATGTACAGATCGTGCGGGCGGCGCGCGCCCCAGTACAGGGTGATGGGGCGTGTCGACCGCGCGTGGATCATGTGCTCGACGATGGCTTTCAGCGGCGCAAAGCCGGTGCCGGAGGCCAGCAGCACCACCGGCTTGTCGGAGTCGTCGCGCAGGAAGAAGGTGCCCAAGGGGCCTTCGAAGCGCAGGATGTCGCGCTCCTTCATGGTAGTAAATACCTGGTCGGTGAACAGGCCGCCGGGCAGGTGGCGTATATGCAGGGTGACTGGTCCGCCGTCCTGTGGCGCGTTGGCCATGCTGTAGGAACGCCGCTTGCCGTCGCGCAGCATGAATTCGATATACTGTCCGGCGCGGTACTGCAGGTGTTCGGCGGCCGGCAACTGCAGGGTCAGAACCATCACGTCGGGCGCGACTTTTTCCAGGGTGGTCACGCGCGACGGCATTTTCCTGATCGGGTAATCGCTGCTGCCGGCTACTTCGCGCGCCTCGATGACCAGGTCGCCTTGCGTTGTGGCGCAACAGAACAGCGACATGCCGGTAGCTTCTTCTTCGGGCGTCAGGGCGCGCTGCTGGTGCGCCTTGTGCTGTACGCTGCCGGACACGACCTTGCCCTTGCAGGAACCGCAGGCGCCATTTTTGCAGCCGTAAGGCAAGCCCACGCCGGCGCGGATCGCCGCCGCCAGCACCGTTTCGTCCGCTTCGCAGTTGAATTGGTGGCCGCTGGGCTGAACAGTAACTTGAAAAGTCATACAATCCTTGAGGTGAAAAATATGTTGAAGCTTTCTTTGCGCAAACCGCTGGGCTTGCCGCGCCTGCTGATACTGGGCTGTGGCGATGTCGGCATGCGTTTGTTGCCGCAGCTAGCGGCGCGTTTTCGCGTGTTTGCCGTCACCAGCCAGCCCGGCCGTTGCGCCGCTCTGCGCGCCGCCGGCGCCGTGCCCATCGTGGCTGACCTCGACGACCGCGCCAGCCTGCGCCGGCTGGCCGGCATGGCGCCCTGGGTCGTGCACCTGGCGCCGCCGCAGGCTAGCGGCCTGCTGGACCGGCGCACGCGCAATCTGGCCGCCATTTTACCTGAGCGTGCGCGTCTGGTATATGTGAGCACCAGCGGCGTCTACGGCGATTGCGGCGGCGCCCTGATCGACGAAACGCGCACGCCGGCGCCGTCGAATGCGCGCGCCCGGCGCCGCCTGGACGCCGAAACGGTGCTGCGCGCCTGGGGCGCGCGCCGCGCCGCGCGGCTGGCGATTTTGCGCGTGCCCGGCATCTATGCGGCCGACCGCCTGCCGCTCAAACGCTTGCACGAAGGTACGCCGGCGCTGAACGAAGGCGATGATGTGTATACCAATCACATCCATGCCGACGACCTGGCGCGCATCGTCGAACGCGCGCTGTGGCGCATGCGGGCGGGCGGGCGCGTCTACCACGCCAGCGATGACAGTGACATGAAGATGGCGGCGTATTTCGATGCGGTGGCCGACGCCTTCGGCCTGGCGCGCCCGCCGCGCCTGCCGCGTGAAGAGCTCAGGCAGCGGGTCACGCCGATGCTGCTGTCGTTCATGTCCGAATCGCGGCGCCTGGACAATGGCCGCATGAAGCGCGAGCTCGGCGTGCGCCTGCGCTACGTGCGCGTGGCGGACGCCTTGCAAATGCTCACTGACGGCAAGGCCGGCATCAGTTAAAATGCCCGGTTGTTTTCGCATTTTTCACAGGCCGCCAGCTTGCCTGGCCTGTCTGCCGCGCGCCTGACTACCTAAGGATCACCATGAGCACCCTGACCTACGAAGCATTCCTGGACGAAGTCACCACTGTCCTGACGGAACTGTATGACCTCGACGATGAGGCCGCCATCAAACTGGTCATGGCGGCCCAGGACGCCGAATTTTTCGTGCCGCACGACGACCACGAAGCCATGCGCACGGTGGAGCAGGCCAGGAAAGACGCCGTCACCTTGTACGAGCGCAAGCAGAACCGCCAGCAAACGCAGGAAAAACAACAGCAGCGCGTGCGCCAGAAGAACAAGTAAGCCAAGCCGGCCCCCGGCGCCCGGTCCATGCCGATGCTCGATTGAGCTGGCGCAAACGCGCTGCGCCTTGCCGGCGCTATGGTGGCCGTCATGCGACGATCACTTTCCTTTCTCCCCGAGTGCCGCCAGGCTGGCGGCAGCATGCCATGCCCGGAGTGAACCAGCCAAGCAAGGAGCAGGTGCGCGCCTACATGCGGCGGCGCCTGCATGCACGCCAGCCGCCGCCGGCGCCCGAAGAAATCCGGCGCCAGCTGGCAGGACGCCACGGCCACCTCACGCCTTCCAGTCCGGCCAGCATCGCGCTGCAGGGCTGGCGCTTGTCCGTCGACCTGGCCTGGCTGGGCGCCTTGCTGCTGCTGGCCTGCTATCTCGATGACAGCCTTCAATTTGCCAAAAATGGATGACTTCCAGCAAAGCAAACGGTTTTGAGTTATCCTCTAACACATTCCAAACGCGCAAATTCTCTTCAATTGTCACATTTTTGCTTTGAGTTAAGCAAAAATCAACAAATAAGTGTATTATATTGCCTGTCGGCTAAAAGCCGCACAAGCAATGGCGCTTTTTAGTGTGTTGACCCTGAATTAGCGCAAAAGCGACGACCAGTCTTTTTTTGCATTAATACAACAAGTACGGATTTCTCACCATGTCTCTCAAACAAATTACCTCCCTGCCTACCTACAACCCTAACCGCGTGCTCGATGCCATCATCGACAAGCTGCAGCTGAAAAACGACGCGGCCCTGTCGCGTGCGCTGGAAGTGGCGCCGCCCGTGATCAGCAAGATTCGTCACAACACCCTGCCGATCGGCGCCACCATCCTGATCCGCATGCACGAAATCAGCGACTTCAGCATTCGCGAACTGCGCGAACTGATGGCGGCCTGATAACGCCGGACAGACGGCAAACTGAGAGCTGCCGTCTGGGTTTCAGACAGGCTTGCCGCGTGCGGCAGCCGCGATGGTGAATCCGCCATCCGCCTTTAGGCTATGTCCTGGCGCAACACCGGCCTATCGACATAGAAACGCTTGACGTCGCCAGCGGCAAACGCTGCGTCCGACGTGGCGATCAGCGCCGCGCTGAGCGGGGTTGCCGCGCCGGAAAACGCCGTGACGGCACCAGTTGCCCGTCCCGAAAACGCTGCCTGCACCGCGCGCCCGGAAAAGGCCGCTTGCACCGCCCGTCCGGAAAACGCTGCTTGCACCGCCCGTCCCGAAAACGCCGCCTGCACCGCACGCCCGGAAAACGCCGCTTGCACCGCCCGTCCCGAAAAGGCGGTTTCGGCGCGCACATAGTCTTCGCCGAAGGTCTGCTCATACAACTGCTTCATGCGCTCGCCCACGCGCGCGTGGGCCGCTTCGTCGTCTTCGCCGCGCAAGCCGATATACGGGAAGTGATGCAGAAAGTAGCCGAACACCTGTTCGCAATCGGCTGCGTATTTCAGGGTGTCGAGGATATGGTAGTGCCAGAAGGTGTCCACATCCATCAATGGCGCCGTTTCCTCGTCGGGAAACTGCTTCATCAGGATCAGGAAGCGGCGGTATTCGAACTCCACCGCATTGGCCTTTTCCAGGCTCCAGCCTTCGCCGGATTCCAGGTGCATCAGTTTGACTTTGATTGCGTCCAGATTCAGATCGGCAATTACCTTGAAATCATCGTTCATATCCATGAATATCCTTTAATAGTGTCATTGGAAATACTGCGCAAGGGGGTGGCGTGGGGCTGGCTGGTCGCGGCGGCTCCTGGAAAAGTCAGTTGAGAAAGCATTAATATTGCATCGAATCGAGCTTGGCGCAAGCCAGTGGCGCCGCCCGGGTCGGGCTGGTCACTGGCATCTTGATAGTTACCTGGCGGCGCCTGGCGGAAGGTCTTGCGTGCCGGCCGCCAGCGGCACGGTTACTTGCACGGTCATGCCCGCGCCGGGACTGCTGTCGATCAGGAAGGTGCCGCCCAGCAGCTTGATGCGCTCCTCGATACCGACCAGGCCAAACGAGCCCTGCTTGTTACGCCTGTCGGCGCCGGCGCCCACGCCATTGTCGCTGACGGTCATCGAGATGCTGTCGCGGTATTTTTCCAGCTTGATCTGTACCCGGCTGGCCTTGGCGTGCTGTGAAATATTGCTCAATGATTCTTGCAGGATGCGGAACAGGGCGGTGGCGCACTGGTCGCTCAGGCTGATGTCGCCATGGCTTTCGCTGATCTCGCAGACAATCCCCGTGCGCAAGCGGAACTGCGCCGCCTGCCATTCCACGGCGGCGTTCACGCCCAGGTCCAGCACGGTGGGGCGCAAGTCGTTGATGATCTGGCGCACGCTCTTGATGGTGGCGTCGATCTGGCGCAAGGTGGCGCGGGCGCGCGCATGCAGGCGCGGATGGCGTTGCTGCGTGCGCGAGGCCAGCATGTCGGCGTCGATGCGCAGCACCAGCAGGTTTTGCCCAAGGTCATCATGAATTTCACGCGCGATGCGCTTGCGCTCTTCCTCCTTGATATGGTCGGCGTGGGCCGCCAGGCGGCGCAGTTTCTGGTGCGATTGCTGCAGGCGCAACTGGCTGGCGCGTAATTCCTCGGTCATCCCGGTAGCCATGCGGATGGCGCGCAGGCGCGACGAGGCCAGCGTGTGCAACACGGTGTAGAGCAGCATGCTGCCGGTAAAGCCCACCAGCAGGGCCAGCCACGGCAGAGAGGTTTCGAACTGTGTGTACAGCTCGCTCTTGCGCACACTGAACAGTGCTTGCCACACCCGCCCGTTGTAGTCGATCAGCATGGTGCTGCTCAGGTAGTCGTGCGAGCCGCCCGGCTGCCACCAGGGTACGGATGGGGCGGCCGGCACGCTGTCGAACACGGGATGGGTATCGTGCGCCAGGGCCTGTGCCGAGGTGGCCTGCGGTCCGATATCGAACAGGGTCAGGCGAACGTTGCGTACAGGCATCTCTGCCAGCAGACCGTGCACCATCAGTCCCAGGTCGTAGCCGAGCCCCACCGAGCCCTGGTAGGCGGCGCGGCGTTCGGCCACCGTGCCGACCGGCATGCCATTGCGGTAGACGGGCAGGCGCATGGCCATGCCGGTCAGCTGCGGGCGGCCCGGCATCGGCACCCGCAGGCCGGAATTGCTGATCTCGCCCGAGTCGCGCGACTGCGCCAGCGCTGCGGCGACGGCGGGGCGCACGGCGATGTCATGGCCATATTTTTCCGGCGCGCTGGCGATCGGTTCGATATACAGCAGCACGCAATAGTGCTCGCGCGGCCCCGGCGGGTCGATGGCAAACGCCGGGTAACCATCGTGCCCGGCCGGATAGTCGCGCTGCATGGCCGCCTCGAACGCGCGGTGCTGGGCCTCGTCGAGCGCCTTGCAATAATTGAGATTCATCACGCCGGGAAAGTTGTTGCGCAAGTCCAGGTGACTCACATACGCGCGGAATTGCTCGCGGCTGATCTGGTCGCTGGCAAGGAACAGGCTGGCCGCGCTGCGCAGCAAATCGGTGTACGACTTGACGCGCACATTGATATTTTGCCTGGTGGCCTGCGCCAGGCTGTCGAACAGCGCGCGCGCATCGTTGTCGATCGATATCGACGCCGCCATATGGAACAGCAGGCCGACGCACAGCGACAGCACGCAACTGAGCAGCCAGAGCGGTTTTTTGTCAGTGGTACGCAGGGTCTCGCCATTGGCAGCAGCAGGCATCGCAATCCGCATCGAAGTCGAAGGTGGTATCGGGTGGCGGCGCGGCCTGCGGAGCGCCTGCGCCAGCGCCACGAACATTGTAAATTGCTCAACCGTGCAATGATATATAAAAAACTGATGGTGTAGGCAACTAGTAGTATTTTGATCAAGAAAATCGTGCCTGAAACGAAAAAAAACCGCCGCAGCGGTTTTTTTTCGTTGTACAAGCAACAGCTTATTTAACAGCTTGCTTCGTCGCTTGCCAGGCGTCCTTCAGCGTCACGATGCGGTTGAACACCGGCTTGCCCGGCTGGCTGTCGACCCGGTCGGCCGCAAAGTAGCCATGGCGTTCGAACTGGAAGCGTTCTTCCGGCTGCGCCAGTTCCGCGCCCGGTTCCAGCCACGCCTGCACCACTTCCTTGGCCAGCGGATTCAAGGCCAGCTTGAAGTCCTTGCCGCCCGCGTCCGGTTGCGGATCGGTAAACAGGCGGTCGTACAGGCGTACTTCGGCGGCGATCGCCGTCGGCGCGCTGACCCAGTGCATATTGCCCTTGACCTTGTAGGTGGAGCTGCCTTCGGTGCCCGATTTGCTGTCCTCAAAATAATTGCAATGGACGGCGATCACTTTGCCGTTGTCGTCCTTGTCGTAGCCCGTGCACTCGATTACATAGCCGTAGCGCAGGCGCACGCGGCTGCCGGGCTTGCCGTCGAGCGGCGGATACAGGCGGAAGTAGCCCTTGTTCGGCACTTCCATGAAGTCGTCCTCCTCGATCCATAGCTCGCGCGAGATCGGGAAAGTGCGCAGGCCGCGTTCGGGGAAGTGCGGGTGCACGGGCGCCGTGCATTCCACGCTTTGGCCTTCGGGGAAATTGTCGATGATCAGTTTCAAAGGACGCAGCACGGCCACCGTGCGCGGCGCCTTCGGATCGAGGTCTTCGCGCAAACAGCCTTCGAGCACGCTGTAGTCGATCCAGCCGTCGGACTTGGTCACGCCCGTGCGTTCGCACATCAGCTGGATCGCTTCCGGGGTATAGCCGCGGCGGCGCATGCCCACCAGGGTCGGCATGCGCGGGTCGTCCCAGCCGTCGACGATTTTTTCTTCCACCAGCTGGCGCAGCTTGCGCTTGCTGGTGACAATATACGTCAGGTTCAGGCGCGAGAACTCATACTGGCGCGGCACCGGCGAGGCGAAGAAGCCGCCGTCGGACAGGGTCGCCAGCAGCCAGTCGTAGAACGGGCGGTGATCCTGGAATTCCAGGGTGCAGATCGAATGGGTGATGTTTTCCAGCGCGTCCGAGATCGGATGCGTGTAGTCGTACATCGGATAGATGCACCAGGCGTCGCCTGTACGGTGGTGGTGGGCATGGCGGATGCGGTAGATGGCCGGATCGCGCAAGTTCATGTTGGGCGAACTCATCGCGTCTGCGCTGACTTTTGCGCGCAGAATGTGTTCGCCATCCTTGAACTGGCCCGCCTTCATGGCGCGGAACAGCGCCAGCGATTCCTCGCGCGGACGGTCGCGGAACGGCGAATTCTTGCCGGCCTGGCCAAAGTTGCCGCGGTTGGCAGCCATGTCTTCGGCGCTCTGGCTGTCGACATAGGCAAAGCCGGCCGTGATCAGGTATTCGGCCATCGCGTACAGCTGGTCGAAATAGTCGCTGGCGTAATGCAGATGGCTGTGGCCGTCGCCATTTTTCGGTTCCCAGTCAAAGCCCAGCCATTTCACGCTGTCCATGATGGTGTCGACGTATTCCTGCTCTTCCTTGGCCGGGTTGGTGTCGTCGAAGCGCAGGTTGCACTGGCCGGCGTAATCGCGCGCCAGGCCAAAGTTGACGCAGATCGACTTGGCGTGGCCCACGTGCAGATAGCCGTTCGGCTCCGGCGGGAAACGCGTGATCACCTGCGGCAGGCCGGGACGCGCGTGGGCGCCCGAGGACAGGTCGGCTTCGATGATGTTACGCAAAAAATTGGGCGCCAGCGCCGGCGCGGCGGTATTCGATTTATCGTTGCTCATTGATCAATGCTGGAAGAGTGACAGTAAAGAGCATTTTACCGTACCGACGCCGCTTTATCGGGCGCAATTTTCGGCCGGAAAGCGGCGTGCCAGCGACGTGCGCGCCGTTCTATAGGATAATCCCACTTTAATTTGCAAAAAACGTGCCTTCGGAGCCTGCCATGGAAAATTTATACAACGTCCTCGGTGTCGCCCCCAATGCCAGCGACGACGAGATCAAGAAGGTCTACCGTTCGCTGGCGATGCGCTTTCACCCCGACCGCAACCAGGCTCCCGGCGCCGAGGCGCGCTTCAAGAGCGTGACCAAGGCGTATGAGATCCTGGCCGACCCGGCCAAGCGCGCGGAGTACGACCAGAGCGTCAACCACCGCATCATCATCGATCCCGAAGCGGAAGCCTATGCCCTGTGGAGCGGCGTGTTTCGCCTGCACGGCACGGTACTTCCCGCGGACTGAGCGCGCGCGGCTGCGGCCGCACACCCTGAAAACAACAACAACGGCGCTTCCACCCACCAGCGCCGCGCAGCATATTGGAAAGCACATAATGAGAAGAGTACACCCCGAATTCGCCTATCAGTCGCGTGAGCTCGAAGGCCAGATCGAAGGCATCCTGGGCGATCCGCCGAACCGCAAGAACTACAAGAGCATGGTCGATGCGCTGGTCGGCGAATACGCCAGCGGCGGCGGCATCGAAGACGTGAACATGCTGGCCTTTGCGCTGGTCGACCATATCACCTTCAGCGATCCGAAGGGCCTGCTGGCCGAAAGCGAAGACTATGAAATGGGCGACAACGCCCGCGTGTTTGCGATGGCCTCGTGCGCCGCGCCCGAAGCGGCGAAAATGTACGCCGCCATCGAAGAGAGCTTCCCGGACCTGGCCCGCCAGGCCATCATCACCGCTTTCCTGCACAAGAACCCGCGCCTGTGGGACGACGACGACCAGTCGCTCGACCAGCTGGCCGCCAATGACGACGGCGACGACGATCATGACGACGACCAGGCGACCGACGATTT
This sequence comes from Janthinobacterium sp. PC23-8, assembly GCF_002250505.1. GTDB lineage: Bacteria > Pseudomonadota > Gammaproteobacteria > Burkholderiales > Burkholderiaceae_D > Janthinobacterium. Next base: position 341,228 of record NZ_NJGY01000004.1, on the reverse strand, counting down.
CGCCCAGATGTTTGACCAGGATGGAGACGACCATGGCCGATAACAAGGACAAGGCAGAACAGAAGAGCAACCTGCCCGCGCTTACAAAACAGGTGATGGAGCTGGTGCTGTCCGGTTCCCTGGGCCACGCCGAGCAGGCCTTTGCCGACGCGGCCGACCAGTACGGCGACCTGGCCGTGGTGGAGGTGCTGAACGCGATTCCGCCGCAAGTGACGGCCCTGCACCTGGCCGGTTTCGACGGCGGCAAGATGTCGCTGGCGACCTTGCTGGTGCCGCCCAAGGCCTGGGCCGACAGCCTGGCCTTTATTGCCGCCACCTGGAGCGACGACCAGATCGAGGACGATCCGGAACGCATCGCCGAGTCGCTGTTCGCGCATATCCACGGCGTGGTGTTTTCCACCGACGACCTTGAGCGCCGCCGCGAACTGCTGCAGGAAGCCTCGGCCACCGACTGGGGCGCGACTGCCTTTGCCATCCTGTTTTCGATGGCGCCGAAGGAAATCCTTGAAGTGGCGGGCGAGATCGTCATCAAGGGGCCGTATGTGACGGGCGTGACCTCGTCCGACAACGACGTGGTGCCGCTGGCGATCGAGCTGGCGCAGGCCAATGAAGACGGCTGGGACCGCGCGCTGTTCGAACTGTTCCCCGACTTCCGCCACAGTGCCGACCTGGCCGACGCGGAATACTCGGACGACCCGGACGAAGAGCCGACGATTTTGCAGCGCAGTACCAAGGAGCTGCTGTACCGCCTGCGCAAGCAAGTGCCGAGCACCCGCAGCGCGCCACGCGCCGGTGCGCGCCGCAGCCTGGGCACCGGCATTTTCTCGTGATGAACGCAAGTGAACGTAAGTAAAGCAAGGAATCATCGATGCTGCCAGCAATAGTTGTAGAGAACCTGCCGCGCCTGGTGCGCGCCATCAAGCTGCTGCCGGGCGACCCGCGCGAGGATGCGGGCTTGAACCTGGCCGACGAACTGACGGGCATCACGGCGATGGTGGCCGAGAAGTTCACCAACGAGCGCACCGCCGACGGCATCCAGAAGGCCCTGTACCTGACGGTGGGTTGCGTTTCGCTGGGCCTGGAAAATGCGCTGCACCTGGAAAACGACCAGGCCGCGCTCGATTTTCTCGTCGAGCATGGCGCCGAACATGCGTTCCAGGTGGGTTTTCGCCTGATCAAGGAATTGTCGCAGCTGCCCGAAGACGCGCTGGTGGGCGAGTACGACCAGGACCCGGTTTACCTGGCGCGCCGCCTGCGCGAGCTGTTTGTCGACATCTGCCAGGCCGATCCGAACCAGAACTGGTCCGGCGCTGAAAAATACGCGCTGCAGCTGCGCCAGCGCAAGGAAGTGCAGGCCGTGGTGCGCCTGGCCGGCTGGCTGCGCCGCCACCATGACCATGGTCCCGTCAGCGACAGCGACCTGAACGCCGAGGGCGTGATCGCGCTGGCCATCATCTTCGCCATCGAAGGCGGCGGGCGCATCGTCGCGCGCACCGGCCAGAAGGAATTCGAACGCTTCGTGCGCTCGGTACGCAAGAACAAGCCCGACTTCGAACAAGGCTGGGCGGCGCTGGTGGCCAAGGTGCCGGTGCAGCACCATCCGGTGCTGCTCGAACGGATCGAATCCTATCGCCGCAGCTGCACCGTGGTGCACAAGATCCTTACGCGCGCCAGCATGAAAAGCCTGTTCGAGGATCTGGAAAATTATGCCGGTTCCGAGCTCGACGCCGATTACTCCTGATCTTCGCGGCGCCATGAGTGATGCCCGTTCGCCCGGCCGGCGCCGGCAGTTGCAGCGCTTGTCCGGCGCGCTGCTGTCTGTCGCCTTGCCGCTTGCATGCGCGCATGACGGCCCGCTGAGCGAGCATGCGGCGCTGGCCCCGGCCAGCGGCGATACGCTCACCGTGGTCGGTCCGTGGGAGCTGACGGGCCTCGAACCGTCGCGCGGCGGCTATATGTTTACCCGCATGGAAGTGGTGCAGACCCTGCTTGACGCCGATGACCAGGGCCGGCTGCTGCCGGCGGTGGCCAGCGACTGGGAAGTGTCGAACGACGGCCTGGAATGGCGCTTCTTCATCGCCCAGGGCAGATTGTTCCACGACGGCTCGCCGCTGACGGCCGGCACCGTGCTGGCCTCGCTCAGGCGCGCGCTGGCCGTGCCCGGTGTATTGCGCCTGGCCCGCATCCGCAGCATGGCGGTGTCGCGTGGCGCTATTGTTGTCACCCTGGCGCGGCCGTATGCGCCATTGCCCTATCTGTTCACGCATTCGGGCACGCAGCTCCTCGCGCCCTCGTCGTATGGCCCGGACGGGCGCGTGCTGCGCATCGTCGGCAGCGGCCCCTATGCCATCACGGCCATCTCGCTGCCGCAGCAATTCGACGTGGCGTTTTTCGAGCAGTGGCGCGGCGCGCCGCCTGCCGTTCGCCGCGCGCGCTATATCAGCGTCTCGCGCGCCGAAACGCGCACCCTGATGCTCCAAAGCGGCCAGGCCGACCTGGCCTTTACACTGGACCCGCCCAGCATCCGCCGCCTGCAGGGCCGGCGCGAGGTGCAACTGGTGGCCGCGCCCCTGCCGCGCACCACCTTCCTGAAACTGAACGCCGCGCATCCCTTGCTGCACGACGTGCGCGTGCGCCGTGCCATCAGCCTGGCGCTGGACCGCCCCGGCATTGCGCGCGCGCTGCTGCGCGACGACGACCTGGGCGCGACTCAATTGTTTCCACCGGCGATGGCCTTGTGGCACCAGCCGGCGCTCCCGCCCTTGCGCAGCGATCCGGCGGCGGCGCGCGCGCTGCTGCGCCAGGCCGGCTTTGTCCCCGGTGCCGACGGCATCTTGTTGCGCAACGGCCGGCGCTTCGAAGTTAACCTGACCACTTTTGTCGACCGTCCCGAGCTGCCTTTGATCGCCACGGCGGTGCAGGAAGAACTGCGCCAGGTCGGCATCGCGGTCAAAGTCGTGGTCGGCAACTCCAGCGATATCCCGGCCGGCCACCGCAGCGGCACGCTGCAAATCGGCCTGGTGGCGCGCAATTTCGGCGGCCTGCCCGATCCGGTCGCCACCCTGGCCGACGATTACGGCGTCGAAGGTGGCGACTGGGGCGCCATGGGCTGGCACAGCGCACCCCTGACCGAGGCGCTGGCGCGGCTGTCGAACGGCGGCGTACCGGCCGCCAGCGCGCAAGCGGCGAGCCTGCGCGCCGAGGTTGCGCGCGAACTGCAGCAGGGCCTGCCCGTGATTCCCGTGGTCTGGTACCGCCAGACCATGGCCGTCTCGCGCCGCGTGGCCGGCGCCAGCATCGACCCGTTCGAGCGCAGCTACCGTATTTCCGCATTGACCTGGCAGGTCGCATGAAGACGATATTCAAAGCGCTGATACAGGCGCTGCTGGTGGCGCTGCTGGTAGGGACGTTGTGCTTTTTCATGACGCGCATGCTGCCCGGCGATACGGCGTACCGGATTGCCGCCGGCCGCTATGGCTACGAGATGGTCGACGCGGCCGCCGCGCAGGCCGTGCGCATCGAACTGGGGCTGGACCGCGCGCCGCTGGCCGCGCTGGCCCACTGGTGGGGCAGGCTGTTGCGCTTCGACCTGGGCGTGTCGCTGGTCACCGCGCAACCGGTCATCGATGAAATCGGCATGCAGCTGGGCCAGACCCTGCGCCTGTCCCTGATGGCGGTGCTGCTGTCGCTGCCGCTGGGGCCTTTGCCTGGCGTGCTGGCCGGCTTGCGCCCCGGCGGCTGGTTCGACCGGGTCAACCTGGTGTTGTCGGTACTGCTGCGCGCCTTGCCGCCGTTCGTGCTGGCGCTGCTGCTGGTGCTGGCGTTTGCCGTGCAACTGCGGGCGCTGCCGGCCGCCGGCCACGCCGACCATGGCAGCTTGCTGCTGCCGGCCTTGACCCTGGCGCTGGGACTGGCGGCCGTGTCGTCACGGGTGGCGCGCGACGCCATGCGGGACGTGCGCGCGTCAAGCTACTATGCGTTTGCGCTCAGCAAAGGACTGCGCGCCGGCGACGCCCTGCTGCGCCATGGCGCGCGCAATGTCGCCACGCCGGTGGTGGCCTACACGGCGGTGCAGCTGGTGTACCTGGTCGAAGGTGTGGTGCTGGTGGAGACCATCTTCGCCTGGCCCGGCATCGGCCACGCGCTGGTGCACGCCATCTTTGCGCGCGACGTGACCATGATCCAGGGCACGGCGCTGGTGCTGGGCATGCTGTTCGTGCTGTTCAACTGCGTGGTCGACCTGGCCTGCGCGGCGCTCGACCCGCGCGCGAGGCGCGCATGAGACGCTTCGGCATCGTGCTGCTGCTGGCGATCGCGTGCTTTGCCTTGTTTGGCCCGGCGCTCGTCGGCATCGACCCGGCCAGCCAGAGTCTGTGGCGTTTTCTGGAAGCGCCCAGCCTGGCCCATCCGCTGGGCCTCGATCACCTGGGCCGCAGCATGCTCTCGCGCCTGGCCCACGGCGCGCAGCTCTCCTTGGCGATGGCGGTGTTGAGCGTGTTGAGCGCGGCCGTGCCCGGTACGGTGCTGGGCGTGCTGGCGGCGTGGCGCGGCGGCTGGTTCGAGCGTGGGGCGAGCGCGCTGGCCGACGCCGTGCTGGCCTTGCCGGGCCTGTTGCTGGTGCTGCTGCTGGCCGCGTTTGCGCCGGGCCAGTTCTGGCCTTTATATGTGGGCATTTCGCTGGCGCTGTGGGTCGAATATTTTCGCGTCACGCGCAGCGCTAGCGCGCTGCTGCTGGCCGGCCCGCAGGTCGAAGCGTCGCGTTTGCTCGGTTTTGGCCCGCTGTATATCGTGCGCCGTCACCTGGCGCCCGTGCTGCTGCCGCGCCTGGCCACCCTGATGCGCTTTGGCCTGGGTGGCGCCGTGCTGGCGATGGCGGCGCTGGGGTTTATCGGCGTCGGCCTGCAGCCGCCCACGCCCGAACTGGGGGTGCTGATGATCGAACTGCTGCCGTATTACAGCGAAGCGCCATGGCTGGTGGGCGCGCCGGTGGCGCTGCTGTGTTTCACCATGCTGGGGCTGATGCTCTCTGGTGGCCGTCATGCGTGAAGCCTTCCTGGACGTGGCTGGCCTGCGCGTGATCGACGCCGTCAGCGGCAAGGCGATTGTCGATGGCGTCAGCCTGCGCGTAGCGGCCGGCGGCGCACTGACCCTGCTGGGCGAAAGCGGTTCCGGCAAATCCCTGCTGGCGCAGGCCATCATGGGCACGCTGGCGCCAGGATTGCGCGCCGAAGGCGCCATTGTCATCGGTGGCGAACGTTTTGATGCAGCCGACCAGCATTCGCGCCGGCGCTTGTGGGGCAGGGCGCTGGCGCTGCTGCCGCAGGAACCGTGGCTGGCGCTGGACCCTACCATGCGCGTGTGCCAGCAGGTGGCCGAAACCCATGAACTGGTGGCCGGCAAGGCGCCAAAGGCAGCGCGCGAGGCGGCCCTGCGCGACCTGGCGCAACTGGGCCTGCAGGACGCGGCGCTGCGTTATCCGCACCAGATCTCGGGCGGCATGGCGCAGCGCGTGGCCTTCCTGGCCACCCATGCGGCCGGTGCGAAGCTGTTGATTGTCGACGAACCGAGCAAGGGCCTGGACAGCGGCAAGCGTGGCGAGCTGCTGGCCATGCTGCGCGCCGCGCAGGCCGATGGCATGGCGGTGCTGTGCATTACCCATGATGTGTGGCTGGCGCGCGCGCTGGGCGGGGACATTGCCGTAATGCTGGACGGCGCCGTCATCGAGCAGGGCGCCGCGCAGCAGTTGTTGTCGCGGCCAGAACACACTTATACGCGTGCGCTGCTGGCGGCCGATCCGGCAAGCTGGCCGGTGCGGTCGGTGCGGCACGGCTTGCATGCGCCGGGCGAGCTCGTCGCGCAGGCAGGCAAAGTGGCCAAGTCCTTCGGCAAGCAGCGTTTGTTCGACGGTATCAGCTTTGATATCCATCGTGGCGAAGTGGTGGCCATCACGGGCGACAGCGGCGCCGGAAAAACGACGTTCGGCAACCTGCTGCTGGGGTTGCTGCAGCCCGATGCGGGCACGGTGACGCGTGCGGCGGGCCTGGCGCGCACGGCGTTTCAAAAGCTGTACCAGGACCCGGCCGCTGCCTTCGCCCCGGGCGTCAAGCTGCGCACGGCGCTGGCCGATGTGCTGGCGCTGCATGGTTTGCAGTGGCAGGCGGTGCCGCCCTTGCTGGCGCGCTTGCGGCTGGGTGAACAACTGCTGGACCGCCTGCCGTCGCAGGTCTCGGGCGGCGAGCTGCAGCGCTTTGCGCTGGCGCGCGTGCTGCTGTTGCAACCGGCCTTGATCTTTGCCGATGAACCGACTTCGCGGCTCGACCCCGTCACGCAGCAAGAGACCTTGAACCTGCTGCTGGAGGCGGCCGGCGACAGCGGCTGCGCGGTGCTGCTGGTGACCCACGACGAACACATTGCGCGGGCCGTGGCGCAGCGCCGTGTCAGCTTGCGGGCAGCGTGATTTCCATCGCCAGCAACGCCGCGCCCAGGCACTTGCCATGCGCGTCGAGCGCCAGCGAACGCGTCACGCCGCCGCCCAGCGCCTGCTGCATCACGAAATTCAGCGCGCCCAGTTGCGGCAGTTCGTAGCGGGTCACAGTACCGTGGACCACGCCGGCAAAATGCGCGCGCACGCGCTCGGGCGTCACTTCCCGTAACAGCAATGCATAATCCTTGCGCTGGTAAGCGATCAGCGACAGGTTGGAAATATCGCCCTTGTCGCCGGCGCGCGCATGCGCCAGTTCGTGCAGTTTGATGGTGTTCATTCAGTCGTCCCCGAAATGGATGGTGGCGTGTACCTGGCTGGCGTCGATCAGGGTGGCGCGCACGGCCACCACGGCGCGCGCCGACTTGGTCGCGCCGCCGCCGCCCGACGGCCCGCAGGTGTACAAGGTTTCGACTTCATTGCCGATGCGCACCGCTTCCTGCAGGCTGGCCGTGCGTCCAGTGACGCGCAGGCGCACTTCGTATGGCTCCGCATGCTCGCGTGACAGCTGCGCGCCATGGATGGCGTTTGCGCCGATCAGGTCAAAACGCAGTTCCTGCGTCTGCACGCCGCACAGTTGCAGGCGCTCGGCGACGATGGCTTGCGCCAGTTGCGCCCGCGCCAGCGCACCGGGGCCGGCGTACGAGATCTGGCCTTCGCCGATATGGCTGTCCAGGTAGCCCAGCGTCACTTTCAGCATGCCGCTTTTCGGGCGGCCGGTGGCGCCGCTGATCGCCACGCGGTCCGGCGCCAGTTGCGTCATCGAGACGTTCGAAAAATCGGCCACCACGTCCGGCGTCAGGTAGGCGGCCGGATCGTGGATTTCATACAGCAACTGCTCGGTGCAGGTGGCCACCGTCACGCAGCCGCCGGAGCCTTCCACCTTGGTAATGACCACGCTGCCGTCCTGGCCAACCTCGCCGATGGGAAAACCGAGGCGCGCCAGATTGCTCACATCCTTGTAGCCAGGGTCGGCAAAATAGCCGCCGCTGACCTGGCCCGCGCATTCGAGCAGGTGGCCCACCAGGGTGCCTTGCCCGAGCTTGTGCCAGTCGTCCATGGCCCAGCCGAATTCGTGGATCAGGGGCGCGAGCACCAGTGCCGGATCGGTCACCCGGCCCGTGACGATCACGTGCGCACCTTGCGCCAGCGCGTCGGCCAGCGGCTGCGCGCCGAGATAGGCATTGGCCGACAGCAGCCGCTCTTGCAGCTGCGTGACCGGCGCCCCGGTGTCGTCCAGGTAGTCGCCGCTGGTGACCAGCTCCAGCACGTCGTCGCCGGTGATCGCCGCCACTTTCAGGTGCGGCAGGTCCAGTTCGCGGGCGATGGCGCGTATGGTTGCGGCGGCGGCCAGCGGATTGGCCGCGCCCATATTGGTCAGGATGCGCACGCCGTTTTCGCTGCACGGGCGCAGCACGGCGCGCATGCGATCCATCAGCAGCGGATCGTAGCCTTGTTGCGGGTCTTTCAGCTTCGCTTGCTGGGCCAGCGCGATGGTGCGTTCGGCCAGGCATTCGAAGATCAGGTAATCGAGCTCGCCGCGTTCGGCCAGTTCCACGGCCGGCTCGATGCGGTCGCCGGAATAGCCGGCGCCGGCGCCGATACGGATGGTTTTCATGCTTGCTCCTTTGAAGTGGCGCTGTTCGCTGCTTAGAGCGGAAAGATGCCCAGCACGATGCAGCTGATGGTCATCACGATCGACGCGGCAAACAGGTATTTGAAGGTGAATTTCTGGTGGTCGGCCAGGTCGACGCCAGCCAGGCCGGCGACCAGGAACGTCGCTGGCGTGAGCGGGCTGACGGGAAAGCCGGTCGTCATCTGGCCCAGCAGGGCCGCCTGTGCCACCTGTATCGGCTCCACGCCCAGCATCTTGCTCACTTCGGCCACCACCGGCAGCACGCCGAAGTAGAACGAGTCGGGATCGAACAGCATCGACAGCGGCATCGACAGCACGCCCAGCACGGCCGGGATATGCGAGGCCATTTCCGGCGGCACGAAGCCGACGGCCGTCTTGGCCATGGCCGACAGCATGCCGGACTTGTTCATGATGCCGGTGAAGACCCCGGCGGCGAACAATATGCTGGCCATCAGCAGCGCCGCCCTGGCGTGCGCGTCGATGCGGGCGCGCTGCATGTCGGCGTTCGGGTAGTTGATCATCAGGGCCAGCACCACGCCGATCATGAACATTACCACCGGATCGACCTTCCCGCTGATCATCACGCCCAGCACGATCACCGTCAGCACGATATTGATCCAGAAGTTCTTCGGCCGGCGAATCGCGCGTTCGGCATCGGTCAGCTCATGCATCTGCACGAAGCCGGCCGCTGCGCCAGCGGTAAGGCCCAGGCGGATTTCTTCCTTGCGGCCCAGGTAATACGCCACGCCAAATACAAAGGCCAGGCCGATCAGCTGCACCGGGATCAAGGGCATGAAAATGTCGCTGACCGGGATATGCAGCGCCGCCGAGGCGCGTATCATCGGCCCCGTCCACGGCAGGAAGTTGACGCCGGCCGCCATCGACGCCACGCAGGCCAGGATGCGCCGGTCGATGCCGAGCCGCGTGTACAGCGGCAGCATGGCGGGGATGGTGACGAGGAAGGTAACGGCGCCCGAACCATCGAGGTGGATCAGCAGCGCCAGCAGCGCCGTGCCTGGCACGATGCGGCTGGGCCGGCTGCCGACCACGCGCAGGATGGCGCTGATGACGGGGTCGAGCATGCCGGCGTCGGTGACGATGCCGAAGAACAGGATGGCGAACACGAACATGCCGGCCACCGGCGCGATATTGGTAATGCCGGCAATAATGAATTTCGAGGTTTCCAGCCCGAAGCCGCCGATCAGGGCGGCGATGATGGGGATGGTAATCAATGCCACCAGCGGCGACATTTTCTTGGTCAGGATGGCGGCCAGTAATATGGCGATGGTGCACAGTCCGAGCAGGGCCAGCATGGGTTTGTCTCCAGAGTTTTATGGTGCCCGTCTATGCGGGGTTTGCAGACATTCTGCCGCCAGTGATTTATATTGTAAAATCGATTTTTCAGGATGATTATCCTGCTTTTCAGGTCAATCAGAATGTTGCCGAATATCTCCAGCAAACTGCTGCAAGCGTTTGTCGCGCTGGCCGACTGCCGCCATTTCACGCGTGCGGCCGAGCGCTGCCATCTGTCGCAATCGGCCTTCAGCGCCGTGATCCAGAAGCTGGAAGCGGCGCTGAACGCCAAATTGGTCGAGCGCGATACGCGCAATGTGATGCTGACGGTGGAAGGCGAGATGTTCGTGGAAGTCGCGCGCGGCCTGCTGGCGGACATGGAAGCGGCGTTCGGCAACCTGAGCGACCATGTGGCGCGGCGCAAGGGCCGCGTGGCGATCGCGGCGCTGCCGTCGCTGGCGGCCAATGGCTTGCCGGCCGTGATCGCCGAATACCGCGCCAGCTATCCAGGCGTCAAAGTGCAGTTGCATGACGCCTTGTCCGACCAGTGTTTGCACCTGCTGCGCCAGGGGAAAGTGGACCTGGCGATCACGGCGCCCAGCGCCCGGCTGGCCGAATTCGATACGCGCGTGCTGTGCAGCGACCCGTTTTACCTGGTGTGCCGGCGCGATCATGCGCTGGCGCGCAAGCGCCGCGTGCAACTGGCGGACCTGGCCGGTTGCGAGCTGATCCACCTGGCGAAATCGACCAGCGTGCGCCAGCATGTGGACCGTTTGATGCAAGGCGTGGTCGTGCGCGACAGCGGCCTGGAAGTGGAGCACCTGGCGACCGTCGCCGGCCTGATCGAGCATGGCCTGGGCGTGGCGCTGGTGCCGGCCCTGACCCTGTTCCAGTTCAAAAAACTCGACCTGGTGGCCGTGCCGCTGGCGGCCGGCCAGCCCGAACGCCCCATCCTGCTGGCCATGCCGCGCACCCTGTCGGTGGCGGCGCGCGGCATGCTGGAACTGATCGAGCTGCGCCTGGGCAGCGGGGGCGGCTAGGCGCCGCTTTCCAGCGTCGCCTCTTGCGCCAGTTTGACAAACGCCGCCACCAGCGGCGAGGTCTCTTCCTCGCGCTGCGCCAGCAGCAAACTGGTGCTCGCCTGCGGGTCGGCGATCGGCCGGTAGCACACGCCGTCCATGCGGATGCGGTCAAACGAGGACGGCAGCACCGAGATGCCGCAGCCGGCCGCCACCAGGCCGATAATGGTCGACGCTTCGCCCGCCTCCTGCGCCACGTTTGGTACGAAACCGGCCGCTTTGCAGAGGCGGAAAATCTGCGGATGGATGCCGGTGCCCGCATCTTTCGGGTACATCACGAAGCCTTCGCCGGCCAGGTCGGCAATTGCAATGGCCGGCTTGGCCGCCAGTCGGTGCGCCACCGGCAGCACCAGCAGCAGCGGGTCCTGGCGCAGTTGCGTAAGCTTGATGTCGTCCGGGTAGGCCAGTTCGGGTGGACGCACGAAGCCCAAGTCCAGCGTGTGGGCGGAAATCTCTTCCAGTTGATGCTGGGTGGCTACTTCGCGCAGCGTCAAAGTCACGTGCGGAAACAGCTGTCGGTAGTGGTTGATGACGGTGGCGAAGTAGGGCGTAAACGGCGTGGAAAAGGTAAAGCCGATGCGCAGTTCGCCCGCTTCGCCGCGCTGGGCCCGGCGGGCGGTGGCGCCGGCCTGTTCCGACAGGGCCAGGATGCGGCGCGCGTCCTCCAGAAACAGGCGGCCCGCCTGCGTCAGCCGCACCGAGCGCTTGTTGCGCTCGAGCAGCTGCGCGCCCACGTCCGCTTCCAGCGCCTGGATCTGCTGGCTCAGCGGCGGCTGGCCGATATGCAGCCGTTCGGCCGCGCGCGTGAAGTGCAGCTCTTCGGCGACGGCGACAAAGTAACGCAGGTGGCGCAGTTCCATGGTCACTCCAGTAATCGTTTTAAAGTATGAGTTGATCCTTAAATATATATTGGACGATATGAGTTGGCAATCCTATCATGGCTTCTCGCCTCTCTCAAAACACCGCCATGTCCGATTCATCGCTCGCCGCTTCCCCCGCCGCCGCAGTCCCGCCCGCCCCGCCGGCCGCTCCCGCTCACCGTGCGGCGATCGCCCAAGGCACGGCCGAATTCAGGCGCAGCAACCGCGCGCTGTTCTTTGGCGGCTTTTCCACCTTCAGTTTGCTGTACTGCATACAGCCGCTGTTTCCGGCGCTGTCGCACGAATTTCATCTGACGCCGGCGCAAAGCAGCTGGTCGCTGTCGGTGTCGAGCGGCTTGCTGGCCATTTCGCTGGTGCTGCTGAGCGCCGTATCGGACCGCGTGGGCCGCAAGCCGCTGATGGTGGCGTCGATGTTTTGCGCCGCCATACTGGGCATCTTGTCGGCGTTTGCCCAGGATTATGGCCAGCTGCTGGCGCTGCGCGCCATGCTGGGCATTGCCCTGGGCGGCATGCCGGCCGTCGCCATGGCCTATCTGGGCGAAGAAATCGAAGGCCCGTCGCTGGGCTTGTCGATGGGCTTGTATATCGGCGGCAGTGCCTTTGGCGGCATGTCGGGGCGCCTGATCTCGTCGATGCTGAGCGATTTTCTGTCGTGGCGCTGGTCGCTCGGCATGCTCGGCGTGGTCGGCCTGCTGGCGGCGGTTGAGTTCTGGCGCAGCCTGCCGGCGTCGAAGCATTTCGTGCCGACCACCCGTGGCTGGCAGGCGCTGCCGCATGCCGTCAAGCAGCATTTTTCCGACCGTGGCCTGCCATGGCTGTTCTGCCTGGCGTTCTTGCTGATGGGATGTTTTGTCAGCCTGTACAACTATATCGGCTACCGCCTGCTGGCCGCGCCCTTCAGCTTGCGCCAGAGCACGGTGGGCTTGCTGGCGTTTCTGTACCTGATGGGTATCTTCAGTTCCGTCTGGGCCGGCCGCCTGGCGGACCGTCTGGGCCGGCGCGGCGTGCTGTGGATCATGTTGGTGGTCATGCTGGCCGGTATCGTCCTGACGCTGTTCGACTCCCTGCCGCTGATCGTGGCCGGCATGGCGCTGGCCACCTTCGGCTTCTTTGCCTCGCACTCGATCGCCAGCAGCTGGGTCGGCCGCCGTGCCCGCGCGCCGCAGGCGCTGGCGTCGGCCTTTTATCTGCTGTTCTATTACCTGGGGGCGAGCCTGATCGGCTCCATCTCGGGCATGATGTGGGGCTTCGACGGCTGGACTGGCGTCATCGCCATGCTGGTCCTGTGCATGGGGAGCGGCCTGCTGATCGCCTTGAAGTTGCGCCACTTGCAGCCGCTGGGCGCGCGCGAAGCGGCCGGCTGACGCGGCTATTTGGGGCAATTGCCGATCATCGTTTCGCCATTCTTGCCCGCGCCTGTGGTCACGCACAGGGTGCCCAGCGGGCTGGTGATCTTGTAAGTGTGGCCGCCCCTGGGCGTATTGGCGCCGAGCTCCTCGATTCTTGACGCCTCATACCATTTCGGCGGCACCGCCGCATAGGCATCGGCAAAGCCTTGCTGCATGCGCTTGAACGCCGTATCGTCGATTTTTTGTTCACCGCGCTGCGGAAATTGCTTGCGCAAATCCTTGTCTATCTGGCCCACGTCGCGCTTGGCCTGCGCCAGGATCTCGGCCGCGCTGGGCGCATTTGGTTTCGATGGTACTGCTGGCGCTGGTTCTGCCGTGCTGTCGGGCGCGCTCAGCGGAGCCGGCGCCGGCTGGCTGATGGGCGCCGCAACGGCCTGGCGCGGCGCGCGCGGTTGCCGCACGGCCAGGCGCGCGGCAGGCGTGGCGGCCGATGCGGGTGCGGGAGCCGGCTTTGGCGCTGACACCCGCAGCCATTGTATGCGCGGCCCCTGTAGACCCGGGGCGTCTGTCGCGAGCCGGGTCTTCGATTGCAGCAACAGATAAATTACAAACAGATGCAGCAGCGCAACCAGCAACAGGCTGGGCGCGTGGCGGGACAGTGTCGATGGCGTCATGGTCGGCATGGTGAACGAGGTGAGCCACTGTATCTGAGTCATTTGATAATTATCCGGAATGTCACAGGTCCTTACAAATCCCCTGCGGTGATGTCAAATCAATTGCGCCGCCGATGGAACTGTTGGACGTCGCCACGATCCAACTTCCTACATCTTGGGAGGACATATCATGTTGCAAGCTAACGAAGTGGCACGGTGCTTCGGCGCCATTGAGCAATCTATCGGCCAGGCGGCGCAGCTGTGCGGCAGCGCGCAGGAAATGCCGATGGACTTGAAGGATTGCATCAACCAACTGGACCAGCAGAAATTGTCGGTACGCCAGGCGATCGATTCGCACGACGATGCGCGCATCCGCCAGGCGGTGGACAATCTGGAGTCGCTGGGCGACCGCGCCAAGCGCGCCTGCGGCACGGCGGCCAAGCTGACGCCGGAAATGAAAAAAGCGGTGCTCAGGGTCCACGATGAATTGTCGGACCTCAAGCATCAACTACACTGATTACATTTGGCGGAACAGGTGGGCGTAGAGCGGGCTGACGCGCAGTTGCGCCGGATGCTGGCGCAAGGTCAGTGACAGCTTGCCTGCCTCGTCGCGCACGGCGCTGGCGATCGCGCTGGCGTTGACGATGGTGCCGCGGTGGATTTGCCAGAATTGCTGCGGGTCCAGCTGCGGCAGTAATTCCTTCAGGCTGGTGCGTATCAGCGCTTCGCCGTCGCGGCATACCACGTTGATGTATTTGTCGAGCGCTTCGAAGTAGACTACGTCGGCCATGGGGATCATGCGCACGCTGTTGCCGACGGCTGCCCGTATCATCTGCAGGCGCGGCGCCGCTGGCGTCATTGCCTGCAACTGTGTCAGCAAACGGGCCAGGTTGTCGTCGGCGGGCGCAGCCTGTTCTGGCGTGGGTGCCGGTGTGACGGTTTGCAGTCTCTGCTGCAGCCGTTCCACCGTCTTGCCCAGGCGCGCATCGTTGACGGGTTTTAATACGTAATCGGCGGCCGCGTGTTCGAAGGCGGCCAGCGCGTAGTCGTCGTAGGCGGTGACAAACACGATCTGCGGAAACGGCGTGCCGTCCTGCCCTTCGTGCCATTGCTCGGCCAGCTCTTCGGCCGCTTCCAGGCCCGTCTTGCCCGGCATCTTGATGTCCAGGAACAGGATGTCGGGGCGCAGGGCCAGGCCCTGCTGCAGCGCCTCCACGCCATTGGCGCAGGTGGCGACGATATCGAGCGCCGGCCACAGGCGGCGCAGGGCGTGGGCGAGGGCGGCCGCCAGTATCGGTTCGTCTTCGGCGATCAGGGCGCGTACGGGTGCGGCGGCGTTGGCTGAGTATGTCATGGCGTGGTCGTGGAAAGTTGAAGTGGCAGGGTCAAGCGGGCGCTTACGCCACCGGCATCGTTGGCGGCCAGCGACAGGCTGGCGCTGTCGCCATGCATGACCTGCAGCCGTTCGCGAATATTCGTCACACCGAGTTGTGTGCCCTTGGTCTGGCCAGGATGATCGAGGCCCAGGCCGTCATCCATCACCGTCAGGGTCAGCTGGCCGCAGTCGATGCTGGCCTGCACCCTGATATGGCCGCCTTCGATCTTCGGTTCCAGGCCGTGCTGGATAGCGTTTTCCACCAGCGGCTGCAGCAGCATGGGCGGCAGCCGGGCGCGGCGCAAGTCGCCGGGCAAGTCCAGCGTGTAAGCCAGGCGCGCGCCCATGCGAATCGCCATCAGGCCCAGGTAGGCTTGCATCAGCGAAAATTCCTGCTCCAGGGTGGTCGCTTCGGCGCGCGACGAACCGAGGGTGGCGCGCAGGTACTGGATCAACTGGTCCAGCAGCAGCTGGGCGCGGTCCGGGTCAAAGCTGATCAGGCCCTGCAGGTTGGCCAGGGTATTGAACAGCATGTGCGGTTCGATCTGCGCCTGCAGCAGTTGCAATTGCGCTTGCATGGCCTGGCGCGCCACCGATTCGGCGCGGGCTTTTTCTTGCGCCGCCGCCGTCTGCAGGCGCGAGATGCGTTCGCGGTTGGAAAAAAACAGCACGGCCGCGCCCGTCACGGCCAGGGTAAAGAGCAGATTGGCGGCCACTTCGGCCGGCTCCAGGGTGGTCATGGCCTTCACCTTGACGTTGGTCAGCCAGGTAAATAACTGCAGGCCCAGCCACTGCGCCACCGGCACTGACACCACGATGATCGCGATAAGCGGCAGTGCCTTCGGACGCTGGCCGGGGTCCCACAAGGTCAGGCGCGCGCCATCGATGAGCACGAAGGCTATGCCGCCGATGCACATGGAAGCGATCAGGTTCTGCCCCAGGTGGCTGCCCGGATTGAGCAGGTAGGTAATGACCAGCGCGCACAGTACATTGATCGCCAGCGCATAGCGGATATCGTGCAGCATGCGGTGATAGCGTGAACGCGGCCGGCTGGCGGGGGAAATGGTCGGGCTGGACATGGTCGTTGTGTGATGTTCGCAGTTAATCAGATAAACCATTGTGTGCGCTGCGCGCCGCCAGCGCAACGCCGCTGCGACGAAACCAGGCTGGCGCGGCGCCAATCGCGCCAGTGCGTGCTTTACATGGCCGCGCGTGCGCGCGATGATGCAAGCATCATCATCAATCAAGGACGAGCATGTGGCCCTATCCACGCACCCTGGCGCACCGCGGCGGCGGCACGCTGGCGCCTGAAAACACGATTGCCGCCCTGCGCTGCGGCCTGGCGCACGGTTACCGCGCCGTCGAATTCGACGTCATGCTGGCCAGGGACGGCGTGCCGGTGGTGGTGCACGATGTGGAACTGGGCCGCACCGTGGCCGGCAGCGGCGCCATACCCGACTACACCAGCGCCCAACTGGCGGCGATGGATGCGGGCAGCTGGTTCGGCGCGCCATTCGCGGGCGAGGGCGTGCCGGCGTTCGACGCGGTCGTCGCTTATTGTCAGGCGCACGGCATCTGGATGAATATCGAGATCAAGCCGGCGCCCGGTGCCGAGGCGGCGACCGGGACGGTGGTGGCGCAGCGCACGCGCCAGCATTTTGCTGACGGCGGACTGTCGCCCTTGCTGTCCTCGTTCAGCATCGATGCGCTGGTGGCGGCGCGCGACGCGGCGCCCGAGCTGGCGCGCGGCTGGCTGGTCGAAGAACTGCCGCAGGACTGGCTGGCGCAGGCGAGACAGCTGGGGGTGGTGGCGATCCATTGCGACCACACGCCGCTGACCCGCGAACGGGTAGCGGCGATCAAGGCGGAAGGCTTCGGGGTGTTCTGCTATACCGTCAATACGGTGGAGCGGGCCAGCGAGCTGCTGGGGTGGGGGGTGGATGGGTTTTGTACCGACAGGATCGATCTCATCGCGCCCGTGCCGGCGATGGCTTAAAACGTCAGCCGTACCCCCGCCGTCAAATTCCGCCCCGTCAACGGCGCCGCGTTCTTGATAAACGAGGTGTGGCTGTACGCCAGCTCATTGGTGAGGTTATTGGCCTTCAGGTAGAACTGGGTCGGCGTGCCGGCTAGGCGCGTGTTGTAGCTGGCCGACAGGTTCAGCATATTGTAGCCAGGCGTGGACGTTTCAAAGGCTGCCACCTTGTCCTGCTTGCCGACGCGGTAGAACTCGGCCACGCCATTCCAGTTCTGCCAGTTGGCGTCCAGTTTCATGCCCAGGCGCCGGGCCGGGATGCGCGGCAGATTATTGTTGTTACCCGCGCCACCGTCGGCCAGCCTGGCCCGCACGTAGTCGCCGAATACGCTGGCGCCGAAGATCGGATTGAGCTGCTGGCGGATCTGGCCTTCCACGCCCGTAAAGGTGGCGTCGCGCTGGGCGTATTCGATCAGCTGGAAGCCTTCATGGCTGTCCAGGGTGGAGCCGAAGATGTAGTTGTCGATCTGGTTGCGGTAGGCGCCCAGCGAGAAGGTGGTGGCGCCCGCGTATTTGCGCACCGTCACATCGATATTGTTCGAGGTTTCCTTGCCCAGGTTTTGATTGCCCAGTTCATAGGTGGCAGTGGCCATGTGCACGCCGTTGGCGTACAGCTCTTCGGCGCTTGGCAAACGGTGCGTGCGCGAGACGGTCGAACCGAGCGAAAACTGCGGCGCGAATTTCCATACGGCGCCCAGCGAGACCGAAATGCCTTTGGCGCTGTGATTCTTCAAGGTGGCGCTGTCGACATCGATGTCCTGCCACTCGTGGCGCAGCGCCGCTTCGAAGCGCCATTGCGCCAGCGTGTATTCCTCGACCAGGAAGGCGGCGTGCTTCCTGGTCAGGGTCGGCGCCACATAGGCTTCCTCGCCCAGCGCCGAAAAATCGCGCCTGGTCGTCTGCAGTCCGACCACGCCGCGCCAGCCTGCCAGCGGCACATGTTCCATTTCCAGGCGCGCATCATGGCCCTTGTTTCTGAAAGTGGTGGCGATTTGCGTGCCTTCGATTTCATCGTGCCTGTAATCGGTCACGGCGGCGCGCAGGCGCAAGCGGGTAAAGCCGGGCAGGGGGTCGCGCAGCTCGCCGCGCACGTCCCAGCGCTCGCTTTTCAGTTTCACGTAGGGCACGGCGCCCGCTTCCTGTTCATGCTCATGTTCCTCGCCTGCCTTATGCTCGCCGCAGTGCAGCTGCGTGCCATGCGGGTGGCAGCTTTCGAATTCATGGTTGTGGCCGGGCAGGCCGTATTCGGCGCGCTGGCTGGTAAAGGCCAGGCCCAGGAAGCCGCGCGCGCCGACCCACGCCGCGCCGACGCTGCCGGTATCGGTGTCGTTGTAGCTGCCGGCCACTGTCGAGCCGCCTTGCCAGCCGCTGCCGACCTTGTATTGTTTCGCATCGCGCCTGACGCCTTCCGCATGGAAGGCGACATTGCCGGCGCCGCCTGTCATCTCGAAGGCGCCGGCCTTTTCACGGGCACCTGAATTGGCGCGCACCTCCGCGCTGCCTTCCCATCCTTTGGCCGGCACGCGGGTCGGAATCTTGTTGTCGATCACATTGACCACGCCGCCGACGGCGCCGCCGCCATAGGCCAGCGCCGACGGGCCGCGCAGCACTTCGACCTGCTCGGCCAGCATGGGTTCGACCGCCACCGCGTGGTCCGGGCTGATGGTGGACGCATCCTGCACTTCGGCGCCATCGGACAGCACTTTCACGCGCGGGCCATCCATGCCGCGAATGATGGGGCGGCTGGCGCCGGCGCCGAAATGGCTGGAGTGGATGCCGGGCTGGCCGGCCAGAGTTTCGCCGAGCGTTGCTTCGCGCACGCGCACCAGTTCATCGCCGTCGAGCACCGTGACAGGCGTGCTCATGTCGTCGCTGCCCAGCGCCAGGGCGCTGGCCGACACGGTCACGGCCGGCAAGGTGGGCGCTTGCTGGGCCAGCGCGGTGGCGGGGGCGGCAAAGGCCAGCATCAGCGCCAGCATCAAAGGGGGCGGGCGGTGAAGAGGGCATGGTGCGTGTTGCGGTGCGGTCATGGGTCAGATCCTTGTCGTGTGACGGTGTTTGCAGGGATTGGGCAAGCAATTATATGATAATGATAAACCATTATCATTAATATGTTAACCGCCAGCCACTACATAGCGAGTGGGTGGTGTATTCTGTTGCCATGGAACGCACAACACGTCAAAAAACCGCCATACAGGCCGCCATCGAGTCGGCCCGGCGTCCGCTGTCGGCACAGGAAATCCTGGAAGAAGCCAGCTTGCAGGTCACGCAACTGGGCATTGCCACGGTCTACCGCAACCTCAAGTCGCTGCTGCTGGAAGAAAAAGTGCAGGTGGTCACCTTGCCCGGTGAAAACCCGCGCTATGAATCGAATGCGGTGGCCAATCACCATCACCACCATTTCCAGTGCACCACTTGCCAGCGCGTGTTCGACGTGCATGATTGCCCTGGCGACCTGAAGCGCATGGCGCCGCAGGGCTTCGTGGTCGAGCGCCACGAACTGACCCTGTACGGCCGCTGCGCCGACTGCAATGGAGCCGACGCGGCGGCGTCGACTCCTGCCAGTCCGGCCGCGCACAGCTGCGCTGATCACGCCTGAGTCCTTGGTCAGCAGGATTTGACAGGGGCCTGTACGCAACAGGCCCTTGCCTGCCTTAATTGCAGGCAGCCATATCACGTATAATCTTCCTTTTCAAGCTGCCGCCACCTTTTGCCAAAAAAACATGAAATCATCTGAAATCCGCGACAAGTTCCTCAAGTTTTTCGAGTCCAAGGGCCATGCCATCGTCCGTTCCAGCTCGCTGGTGCCAGGCAATGATCCGACTTTGCTGCTGACCAACAGCGGCATGGTGCAATTCAAGGACGTGTTTACGGGCACGGACAGCCGTCCCTACACCCGTGCCACCTCGGTGCAGCGCTGCGTGCGCGCCGGCGGCAAGCACAATGACCTGGAAAACGTCGGCTATACGGCGCGCCACCATACTTTCTTTGAAATGCTGGGCAACTTCAGCTTCGGCGACTATTTCAAGCGCGACGCGATTCACTATGCCTGGGAACTGCTGACCCGTGTCTATGGCCTGCCGGTCGACAAGCTGACCGTCACCGTCTATATCGAAGATGACGAAGCCTATGACATCTGGGCAAAAGAAATCGGTGTCCCGGTCGAGCGCATCATCCGCATCGGCGACAACAAGGGCGCGCGCTATGCGTCCGACAACTTCTGGCAGATGGCCGACACCGGTCCATGCGGCCCGTGCACCGAGATCTTCTACGACCATGGCGCCGACATTGCGGGCGGTCCACCTGGCTCGCCTGACGAAGACGGCGACCGCTTCATTGAAATCTGGAACCTGGTGTTCATGCAGTTCAACCGCGACGAAGCGGGCGTGATGCACAAGCTGCCAAAACCGTGCGTCGATACCGGCATGGGCATGGAGCGCCTGGCCGCCGTGCTGCAGCACGTGCATTCGAACTACGAGATCGACCTGTTCCAGCAGTTGATCCGCGCCGCCGCGCGTGAAACCGGCGCCACGGACCTGGAAAACAAGTCGCTGCGCGTGATCGCCGACCATATCCGCGCTGCCGCCTTCATGATTGTCGACGGCGTGATTCCCGGCAGCGAAGGGCGCGCCTATGTGCTGCGCCGCATTATCCGCCGCGCACTGCGCCACGGCCACAAGCTGGGCCAGACGAAACCGTTCTTCTACAAACTGGTCGAGGACCTGTCCATCGAGATGGGCGCCGCTTATCCGGAGCTGGAAGAAGCCAAGGTCAACGTCGCCAACATGTTGAAAGCCGAGGAAGAGCGTTTCGGCGAAACCCTGGAAACCGGCATGAAAGTGCTGGAAGCCCAGCTGGCCAGGGATGCCACCGGCATCGACGGCGCCACCGCCTTTACCCTGTACGAAACTTATGGCTTCCCGCCGGACCTGACGGCCGATATCTGCCGCGAGCGCCATATCGCGTTCGACCAGGAAGGCTATGACGTGGCCCTGAAAGAAAGCCAGGAGCTGTCGCGCAAGGGCGGCAAGTCGCACAAGGATAGCAAGGTTGAGTATGCCGGCGAGAAAAACACCTTCGTCGGCTACGAGCAGCTTACCTTCGGCAGCAAGGTTGTCGCCCTGTACGCAGCCGGCACGCAAGTGCAGCAGCTCAATGCAGGCGAGGCCGGCATCGTGGTGCTCGACACCACGCCGTTCTACGCCGAATCGGGCGGCCAGGTCGGCGACCAGGGCGTGATCACGGTGGGCGCCGCCGCCTTCAAGGTCGACGACACCCTGAAGATCCAGGCCGATGTGTTCGGTCACCATGGCGTACTCGTTACCGGCACCCTGAAGGTGGGCGATGCCGTATCGGCCGACGTCGACACGGGCAAGCGCGGCCGCACCATCCGCAACCACTCGGCCACCCATTTGATGCACAAGGCCTTGCGCGAAGTGCTGGGTAGCCACGTGGCGCAAAAAGGTTCGCTGGTCGACCCCGACAAAACCCGTTTCGACTTCAGCCACAATGCGCCAATGACGGCGGAGCAGATCGCGGCCGTGGAAACCATCGTCAACCAAGAGATCCTGGAAAACCACGCGGTGCAATCGCACCACATGTCGTTCGACGACGCCGTCAAGCACGGCGCGATGGCGCTGTTCGGCGAGAAATACGGCGACGAAGTGCGCGTGCTCGATATCGGCACCTCGAAAGAGCTGTGCGGTGGCGTGCACGTGCAGCGCACGGGCGACATCGGCCTGTTCAAGATCATCGCCGAAGGTGGCGTGGCGGCCGGCATCCGCCGCGTCGAAGCGGTCACGGGCGAGGGTGCGCTGGCGCTGGTGCAAGCGATGAACCGCCGCCTGCTCGACGCCGCCGCCGCGCTCAAATCGAATCCCGAAGAGCTGACGGCGCGCATAGTCCAGGTGCAGGATCATGTCAAGGCGCTGGAAAAAGAACTGGCGGCCCTGAAATCGAAACTGGCGTCGGGCCAGGGCGATGAACTGGTCACGCAAGCGGTCGACGTGAACGGCATCAAGGTGCTGGCAGCGGTGCTCGAAGGCGCCGACGTGGCGCGCCTGCGCGAAACGATGGACAAGCTGAAGGACAAGCTGAAGACGGCCGCCATCGTGCTGGCCAGCGTCACCGATGGCAAGGTCAGCCTGATCGCCGGCGTGACGGCCGACGCCACCGCGCGCGTGAAAGCGGGCGAATTGGTGAACTTCGTTGCACAGCAAGTGGGCGGCAAGGGCGGCGGACGCCCCGATATGGCGCAGGCCGGCGGTACCGACGCCAGCGGTTTGCCGGCCGCCCTGGCCGGTGTGCCGGCCTGGGTCGGCGACAAGGTGAAATAAGCGCCAGGCGAGAAGGCATGCGGGGTGCGTGCCCCGTCATTGCCTGAAAACGGCCCGCCAACCTGGTTGGCGGGCCGTTTTGCTTTGACGCATCTCGTTGTGACCCCACAACAGCTTGTGAACTATTTTGGTGCAGCGCGTCATTGGCCGCGAATTAGCGTAGTATGTCGAAAATCAGTACAACAAAACAATGGTGGGATATTGATGAGCGACACACTACTTGATACCGAGATTATGGAATTTCATAAAGAACTCGACGCGCGGGGCTTGAACTGCCCCTTGCCGATTCTGAAAGCAAAGAAAGCCTTGTCGGAGCTGCAAAGCGGTGAAGTGCTGCGCATCATGGCAACCGATCCCGGTTCCGTGCGCGACTTCCAGGCCTTTGCCAAGCAGACCGGCAACGCCCTGCTGTCGCATGTGCAGACGGGCACCGAGTTTGTCTTCCTGATGCAGCGCAAGTAATTGTTTACCGGGATCGTCACGACTGACGGTCCGCACGGCGCTGGGCGCGGCAGTTTTGCTGCCCTGCAGCGTAGCGCCACATTCCCCTGTTCACCGTCATCGCAAGCAAATTAGACGATTTGCTCTAATTAAAAATCGCACGATCGTGCTTAAATTCGGTTCAAGTTTCAAATTTCTCTTATAATCGTCTTCACACTCAGCATCTGATCCGTCATTTTTATAATTTCCCAAAGGCATAGCTATGAAAGTCTTGGTACCCGTCAAACGCGTGGTCGACTACAACGTCAAAGTACGCGTCAAGAGTGACGGCACTGGCGTCGATACCGCCAACGTCAAAATGTCGATGAATCCTTTCGATGAGATCGCTCTCGAAGAAGCCATGCGCCTGAAAGAAGCCGGCAAGGTCACCGAAGTGGTCGCCATCTCCTGCGGTGTGACCCAGTGCCAGGAAACCCTGCGCACGGCCATGGCCATTGGCGCCGACCGCGGCATCCTGGTCGAAACCACCACCGAACTCGAACCGCTGGCCGTGGCCAAGCTGGTCAAGGCGCTGGCCGACAAGGAACAGCCACAACTGATTATCCTGGGCAAACAGGCGATCGACGACGACAGCAACCAGACCGGCCAGATGCTGGCGGCCCTGCTCGGTTGGCCACAAGCCACCTTCGCCTCGAAAGTCGTGCTGGAAGACGGAAAAGTGACCGTTACGCGCGAAGTCGACGGCGGCCTGGAAACCCTGGCCCTGACCCTGCCGGCCATCGTCACCACCGACCTGCGCCTGAACGAGCCGCGCTACGTGACCTTGCCGAACATCATGAAGGCGAAGAAAAAGCCGCTGGAAACCGTCAAGCCGGAAGACCTGGGCGTCGACGTCAGCCCGCGCCTGAAAACCTTGAAAGTGGCCGAGCCAGCCAAGCGCTCGGCCGGCATCAAGGTGCCGGACGTGGCCACGCTGGTCGCCAAGCTGCGCACCGAAGCCAAAGTCATCTAAGCGGCTTTGCCGCCTCTCCAGAACAATTACAGGACATATCATGGTCGCATTAGTTATTGCTGAACACGACAACGCTACCTTGAAAGGTAGCACCCACCACACCGTCACGGCGGCCGTCCAGTGCGGCGGCGACGTGCACGTGCTGGTCGCCGGCTCGAACGCCTCGGCTGCCGCCGCCGCCGCCGCGCAAATCGCCGGCGTGGCCAAGGTCATCGTGGCCGAGGCGCCCTATTTTGCCGACGGCCTGGCCGAAAACGTGGCCGAACAGGTGCTGGCGATTGCCGGCGACTACAGCCATATCCTGGCGCCAGCCACCGCCTACGGCAAGAACATTTTGCCGCGCGTGGCCGCCAGGCTGGACGTGGCGCAGATCTCGGAAATCACCAAGGTCGACTCCCCGGACACCTTCGAGCGCCCGATCTACGCCGGCAACGCGATCGCCACCGTGCAGTCGAGCGACAAGATCAAGGTCATCACCGTGCGCACCACCGGTTTCGATTCGGCTGCCGCCACCGGCGGTTCGGCTGCCACCGACGCCATCACGGCCGTGGCCGATAGCGGAAAGTCGGTTTTTGTGGGCCGCGAACTGGCCAAGTCGGACCGTCCCGAGCTGACCGCCGCGAAAATCATCGTCTCCGGCGGACGTGGCCTCGGCTCGGCCGAAAACTTCCAGATCCTCGAGCCCTTGGCCGACAAGCTGGGCGCCGCCATGGGCGCCTCGCGCGCCGCCGTCGACGCCGGCTTCGTGCCGAACGACTGGCAAGTGGGCCAGACCGGCAAGATCGTCGCGCCAGCGCTGTATATCGCCGTCGGTATTTCGGGCGCGATCCAGCATCTGGCCGGCATGAAGGATTCGAAAACCATCGTCGCCATCAACAAGGATCCGGAAGCGCCGATCTTTGCCGTGGCCGACTACGGCATCGTGGGCGACCTGTTCGAACTGGTGCCACAACTGGTCAAAGAGTTGGGCTAAAAACGGGGTCAAGTCGTACCCGCCTCAGGTTTTGTTTATTCAAAGCCACGCCGGCCCGCCCCACACGGCGAGCCGCGCGTGGCTTTTTTCTTGGAGATAAGATGAGCTATCAAGCCCCGCTGAAAGACATGTTGTTCGTCATGAACGAGCTGGCCGGCCTGGCCGACATCCACACCTTGCCTGGCTGCGAAGACGCCACGCCCGATACGGCCGAGGCAGTGCTGGAAGAGAACGCCAAGTTCTGCGGCGCCGTAGTGGCCCCGCTGAACTGGCCCAGCGACAAGGAGCCGAGCTTCTGGCACGACGGCCAGGTCACCACCTCGAAAGGCTTCAAGGAAGCCTTCAAGGCCTATGGCGAGGCGGGCTGGCAGGGCGTGCAGCACCCGACCGAATTTGGCGGCCAGGGCCTGCCCAAGTTGCTGGCGACACCATGCATCGAAATGCTCAATGCGGCCAGCATCTCGTTCGCGCTGGTGGCCTTGTTGTCGGACGGCGCCATCGAAGCGCTGCTGACGGCCGGCAGCGACGAGCAGAAAGCGGTTTATCTGGAAAAGCTGGTGTCGGGCCAGTGGACCGGCACCATGAACCTGACCGAGCCACAGGCCGGCTCGGACCTGGCCGCCGTGCGCACGCGCGCCGTGCCGCAGGGCGACGGTACTTATAAGGTGTTCGGTACCAAGATCTTCATTACCTATGGCGAGCACGACCTGGCCGAGAATATCGTCCACCTGGTGCTGGCGCGCACCCCCGACGCACCCGCTGGCGTGAAAGGCATTTCGCTGTTCATCGTGCCGAAATTCCTCGTCAATGCGGACGGCAGCCTGGGCGAGCGCAATGACGCGCACTGCGTGTCGATCGAGCACAAGCTGGGCATCAAGGCCAGCCCGACGGCGGTGCTGCAATTTGGCGACCATGGCGGCGCCATCGGCACCCTGGTGGGCGAGGAAAATCGCGGCCTGGAATATATGTTCATCATGATGAACGCGGCCCGCTTCGGCGTCGGCCTGCAGGGCATCGGCCTGGCCGAGCGCGCCTACCAGCAGGCGGTGGCGTTTGCGAAAGACCGCGTGCAGTCGCGCGACCTGGCGGGATCTGCCGCTCCGGTCTCCATCATCCACCATCCGGACGTGCGCCGCATGCTGATGTCGATGCGCTCGCAAACCGAGGCGGCGCGCGCGCTGGCCTATGTGGGCGCGGCCATCAGCGACGTTGCCCATCACCATCCGGACGCGCAGGTGCGTGCGGAGAGCCTGGCCACCTATGAATACCTGGTGCCCATCATCAAGGGCTGGTCGACGGAAATGTCGCAGGACGTGGCGCGCGACGGCGTGCAGGTGCATGGCGGCATGGGTTTCATCGAAGAGACGGGCGCCGCCCAGCATTACCGCGACGCCAAGATTCTGACGATCTACGAGGGCACGACGGCGATCCAGGCCAACGACCTGGTGGGACGCAAGACAGTGCGCGACGGCGGCGCAGTGGCGAAAGCCATTATTGCCCAGGTGCGCGCCACCGAAGCCCAGTTGGGCGAATTGACGGGCGCGGACTTCCAGGCCATGCAGCGGCACCTGGCCGAGGGCAGTGCGGCTCTGGAGGCGGTGGTGGAATATATGGTGGCCAATATCAAGACGGACATCAAGGCCGTGTTTGCGGGCAGCGTGCCCTACCTGAAACTGGCCGGCATCGTGCTGGGCGGCTGGCAGATGGCGCGCGCGGCCGTGGCGGCGCAGCAGAAGCTGGGCGAGGGCAGTGGCGACGCGGCCTTCTACAAGGCCAAGATCAGCACGGCGCGCTTCTTTGCCGACCACATCCTGTCGCAGGCGCCGGGACTGCGGGCGACCATTGTCGATGGCAGTGCGGGCGTGATGGCGCTGTCGGAAGAGCAGTTTTAAGTTAAACCAACCCCAACCGCAAATGCCGGGGTCGGACCCTCAGGGTCCGACCCCAGTCTTCGCTTTAAGGGGTGTTTTTATCGACGCGTAATGCCGTTACCGGAATTACGCACCAGGTCGCCCGACTGCAGGCCCGGGTCCTGGTCAAACGCGAAATCGGCGCGCGCGCCTGTTTCGTATTGCACCGTCACGGTCCACACCTTGGAATTTTTCACGTGGCCTTCGACCTGCTTGCCGGCGTAGGCGCCACCGGCGGCGCCGGCCAGGGTGGCCAGGTCCTTGCCCAGACCGCCACCGACCTGGCGGCCCAGCAGGGCGCCGGCCACGCCGCCGCCGATCATGCCCAGCGCGCCGCCTTCACCGGCTTTCTCGGTGACATTGACAGCAACCACCTTGCCGCAATCGGCGCACACTTGCTGCTGCTGTTTGGACGGCTGGCTGGCGTAGGAGTTGCCGGCTTTTTGTGCGGCCTTGGCGTTGATGATGGCCTGGTCGTATTCGGTCTTGGCGTCGCGCAGGCACTGCATGCGCGCTTTCGACGAGGTTTCTTCGGCGCACAGTTTTTTGTCATCCGCATAGCGGGTGCTGGCTTGTTTGCTGTCGTAGGCGTACTGCGCCTTGGGCGACATATTGTTCTGGGCAAAGGCGGGCGTGGCGAGCAGGCCGGCCAATGTCATGGCAACGATAATAGCAGGGCGACGAATCATGATCTTCTCCAATAAGCAACCAGCGAGGCTGGTAATCCCACAGTATAGAGGAAAAGCATAATTGCTTGCCAACACGGGCGTGCGCGCCCTTATGCGGGCTCAGCCGTAGGCGCCGCCCGTGTACAGCAGGTCAAACAAACGCGCCATGGTGGCGATCAGGGTGCCCGCGCCCAGCATCAGCGTGGCGACCAGCACCACGGCCAGCGGCCAGCCCGTGTCCGAGGCCCGGCCGGAGCCGGCGTTATAGCGTGCATCCCATTTTTCATCGGGCATCAGGCCCAGCACCAGTGCTTCGAGGAAACCGATCAGGGCGGAAATGGTCAACGGCAGCAGCTGGTAGAACCAGTCGGCCCCGGGCAGCAGCTGACGCAGCGCCAGGCTGGCGGGCAGAGCGGCCAGGTGCAGCCAGCCCCAGCGGTCCGTGGCGCCATGCAGGTAGAAGCGGTGCGCGCCCAGCAAGCCCAGCAGGAAGGCCAGCAGCGAGGTAAAAGCCTTGTTCTTGTGTGAATGTTGCAAGATCGTCGTGGTGGTCATGGCGTTCCGGATGGGCTGCGATAAGGAAGGCCAAGTATCGGCCAAAGCGCCGCGCTTGTGGCAATTAAAATCGCCGGCAAGGTGTGGCGCGATGGGCCACGGATGCACGCGCCTATTGCGTCTTCGGCCCTGACTCGTCATAATGTTTGATTAGCCCAAATTACACGCCCGTCATCATAACGCTTGCTGCCTGGCGGTAAAGCGCGCTATAATTTGCGGCTTTTTCCGCCTCAGCACACTTTTTGGAAATATTATGGTCGTTATTCGTTTAGCTCGTGGAGGCGCCAAGAAGCGCCCTTTCTTCAACATCGTCGCTACTGACTCGCGCAATCGCCGCGATGGTCGCTTCATTGAGCGTATCGGTTTTTACAACCCGATGGCGCAAGGTGGCGAAGTTCCACTGCGTATCACCGCAGACCGTCTGGCCTACTGGCAAGGCGTTGGCGCACAATTGTCGCCAACCGTTGCTCGCCTGGTTGCCAGCAACAACAAAGCAGCAGCTTAATTCAGATCACTGGTTTGACGGTCAAGACTGCATCCGGGGTGAAACTCCCCGATGACCTGGTACAGGTAGGCTATGTCTCCGGTGCCTATGGCATCGCTGGCGGGGTCAGGATCACTCCTTTCTCCGACGACGCGGATGCATTGTTAAGCGTTAAAACCTGGTGGCTTGATAAACCGACCTTGCATGACGTTCAAGTCAGGCAGGCGAAGTTACACGGCGGCGACGTCGTGGCCCAGCTGGTGGGTGTGGTCGGGCGGGATGCCGCGGAGGCGCTGAAAGGCGTATCCGTGCAAATTCCGCGTAGCCATTTCCCGACGCTGGATGCCGATGAGTTTTACTGGTCCGATCTGATCGGGCTGACAGTAGAGAATTTGCAAGGCGAGTGCCTGGGCACGGTGCATGACATGATGAGCAATGGTCCGCAGTCGATTCTGCGCGTCACTCCTGTCGCCACTGCCGATGCGTCAGCTGAAAAGGCGCCCGAGCGCCTGATCCCGTTTGTCGGCCAGTTTGTCATGAATGTTGACAAAGCCGCCAGCAAGATCACGGTTGACTGGGGCCTCGATTATTAAGCCGGCTGCGCTGATCGCGACAGGCAAACTTTCTGCATGGGACTGCGATGCAATTTGATGTCGTGACCCTGTTCCCGGAAATGTTTGCCGCGCTGACGCAGTCGGGAGTGACCCGGCGCGCCTTCGAGCAACAAAAATGTGGCTTGTCCTTGTGGAATCCCCGTGATTTCACGACCGACAATCACCGTACCGTGGATGACCGCCCGTATGGCGGCGGCCCCGGCATGGTGATGATGGCCCGGCCGCTCGAAGCGACCATCAACGCCGCAACGCAGCGCCAGCAGGATCTCGGTCTGGCCGCGCCGCGCGTGGTGTTCATGTCGCCGCAAGGCCGCGCCCTGACACATGAGCGCGTCACGCAACTGAAAGCCGAACCGGGTTTGGTGATTCTGTGTGGCCGCTATGAAGCCGTGGACCAGCGTTTGCTGGACCGTTGCGTCGACGAGGAAATCAGCGTCGGCGACTTCGTGTTGTCGGGCGGCGAGTTGCCCGCCATGGCGCTGATGGACGCGGTGATCCGGCTGTTGCCCGGTGTGTTGAACACCGAGGCGTCGGCGGTCGAGGACAGCTTTGTCAATGGCTTGCTCGATTCGCCGCACTATACGCGGCCGGAAACGTATGAAGGTGTGGCCGTACCGCCCGTGCTAATGGGGGGCAACCACGCCGAGATCGGCAAGTGGCGCCGCCAGCGCATGCTGGAAGCGACCGCGAAGAAGCGTCCTGATCTGTTGGTCAGCGCGCGCGCCGCCGGCTTGCTCAGCAAGACCGACGAACAATTCCTGGCCAGCCTGTAAGTCTTCTCCGGAAGGCAAGCAGGGTGGCTTTGCAGTGCCGGGCATGTTGCCCTTTTGTGTCATACCCATCCTCTACCGGGCGGATAGTCAACTATCCACAGTGCGCCGGCATGATGGTTTTCGGAGTGTTAAAATGGACTTGATTCAACAATTAGAGCAAGAAGAGATTGCCCGTCTGGGTAAATCGATTCCTGACTTCGCACCAGGCGATACCGTTATCGTCAGCGTCAACGTGGTCGAAGGCACGCGCAAGCGCGCCCAGGCATACGAAGGCGTCGTGATCTCCCGTCGTAACCGTGGCCTGAACTCGAACTTCATCGTTCGCAAGATCTCGTCCGGCGAAGGCGTCGAGCGTACGTTCCAGCTGTACTCGCCGCTGATCGCTTCGATCGAAGTGAAACGCCGTGGTGATGTTCGCCGCGCCAAGCTGTACTATCTGCGTGAGCGTTCGGGTAAATCGGCGCGTATCAAAGAAAAATTGCCAAACCGCCGCGTTGTGGCGAAAGCAAGCGCTTAATACCAGCGCCTGCGTTTGGAAGAGGGGGTGCCTATGGGTGCCCCCTTTTTATTTCTGGAGCTGGAGGCTGCTAGCATGGCAACAATTGCGTTTGATCCAAAAAAACTGGCCATCGATGCGATCGCCGGCGAAGCCGCGCTCGATGCGGCGCGCATGACGCCCGAGGCCTTGCGCCAGCGCCTGTCCTCGCCGCCCGACTGGCGGCCCGAGATTACCCAGGATTTTCTGTCGGCCCGCGCCGAACCGGTGCTGGCCGCCGTGTTGATTCCTTTGGTGCAACGCGCCGAAGGCCTGACCATCCTGCTGACCATGCGCACCGAGCACCTGAGCAGCCATGCCGGGCAGGTCAGCTTTCCCGGTGGCCGCAGCGAACTGTATGACGCCTCGGCAGTGGCCACGGCGCTGCGCGAAACGGAAGAAGAAGTGGGCCTGGCGCGCAAGCATGTGGAGGTACTGGGCCAGCTGCCCGATTACCTGACCGGCACCGGCTACCAGGTCACGCCCGTGGTGGGCCTGGTCACGCCGCCGTTCGAACTGCGCGCTGACCCCTCCGAAGTGGCGGAGATCTTCGAAGTGCCGCTCGCCTTCCTGATGGATGGCCTCCATCACCAGCGCCTGTCGGTGGAGTTGCCCGGCGGGCGCCGCTCGTTCTACGCCATGCCGTACGAGCGATTTTACATTTGGGGCGCCACCGCCGGCATGCTGCGCAACTTGTTTCACTTGCTGCGCGCCTGACGCAAGTGGACAACTGTCCAAATATCCGCTTCAATTGTAATAAGTTTGATTCCAGCACGGCACTGCGTTATCGTAGCGGGCATTGCGGTATTGCTGTAAAAGACAAAAAGGACCATTGATGACATTTTTCTCCATACTTTGCGCACTACTGATCGAGCAGCTCAAGCCCTTGCGCGCGGACAATATCATCTACGCCGAAATCAAGAGTATGGCGATGCGCATGGAGACCTGGTTCAATGCTGGCCACGCCAGCCACGGCCGCATCGGCTGGTTCCTGATGATGGGCTTGCTGATGATCCCCACGGCCGGCATTTACTGGGCATTGAAATATTACGAGCTGACCCTGGTTGCATTTGCCTGGAACGTGCTGATCGTCTACCTGACTCTCGGTTTTCGCCACTACAGCCATTACTTCACGTCGATCCAGCTGGCCCTGAGCGCCGGGGACGAGCCGGCCGCGCGCACCCTGCTGGCCGACTGGACCAAGCTCGACACGGTCGGCATGGACGCCAGTGAAATCTCGCGCATCGCCGTCGAACGCGCCCTGATCACCACGCATCGCAATGTATTCGGCGTCTTCTTCTGGTTCATGATGCCGCTCGGCCCGGCCTGCGCCGTGATGTACCGCGTGGCTGAATACCTGGCGCGCGCCTGGAACGAACCCGAGCATATGCGCAATGAAGCGTTCGGCCAGTTCGCCGCGCGCGCCTTTTACTGGATCGACTGGATCCCCGTGCGCCTGACGGCCGTGGCGTTTGCCGTGGTCGGCAACTTCGAGGATGCCATCTATGCCTGGCGCAATTTCGCGCACCGCTGGCATGACGAAGCGATCGGCATCATCCTGACGGCCGGCGGCGGCGCCATGGGCGTGCGCCTGGGCACGCCGGTCGAGACGGCGGCGCGCATGCTCATCACGCCCGACATGGCGGTTGACGACAGCGACAGCGAAAGCGATATCCTGCCTGGCGAAGAGCCCGGCGCGCGCGCCCTGCAAAGCACGGTGGGCCTGGTCTGGCGTGCCTTGCTGCTGTGGATGCTGTTGCTGTTGTTGCTATCGGGCGCGATCTTCCTCGGCTGATGCGCGTCATGCGGCAAGCGCAATTCGATTAGAATAAGGGGCCGGCGCGACAGGTGTGCCGGCCCCTTTTGCATGCGGCCGGCGCGAGGGGCGCAGATCGAGGTAGAACCCAAGTCTTCTATAAGATATAATACTCACTGTCCGCAAGACGCACCGAACCACCAGCCCGGTTTACCCGCCGGGGCCATTCACGCAATCCAGTCCCGACAAGCCACATGGCCGAGTTACCTCAAAACAACGGAGAACTCTCAGACGAGTTCTTCATCCTTGGTCTTACCAGCAATGGCAAGCAATTTCGCCCCAGTGATTGGGCTGAACGCCTGTGCGGAGTGATGTCCTGTTTCAATCCCGAGGGTGGCGGGCGCAATGCGCACCTGCAATATTCTCCCTACGTGCGCCCGACCATCGTCAACGGCGTCAAGTCGGTGGTGGTCAACACCAGGCTGCGCGAGATCGAACCGATGGCGTTCCACTTCGTGCGCGAGTTTGCCAAGGATAACGACCTGCAGATCGTCGAAGCCTGCTTCCTGCCGCCCAAAGAAGGCAAGTAAGCAGCTTTCGCCTGCCGTCAGCGCCGCGCCACGCGCGCATACATGAAAAAATTCAAGCTTGAAACAGCTGGCCGCAGACGCGGGCCTGAGGGTTTTGCTTGTCAGGTGAGTATGCAATTCAAGCTTGAAACGGCGGGCCGGAGACGCGGACCTGAGAAAATGCCGATGGCGGCGTTGCGGCTCCTTGCCGTACATGCGTACTGTCTGCGTCGCCGCGCCTTGCCCTCGACATTTTTCAGGCCCGCTTGGCCCGGAAAGCCCTTGCTGGCGATCAGGGGCGTTGCATATTTTGCTGGTTTGCTGATGAAGCAGGAAAACTCCATGGTTATTGCTGAAAGTCAGCTTGCACCCCATTGCGGACCTTGCGCCGTGAGCGACCAGGTTGTACTTCCGTCTCATGAGCAGCAGCGTTCAAGTGCCAGCGGAACAGCTGTTGGGTGCCGTAGAATGTCGCGATGTACCGCTCTCAGTGTGCATTGGAAATTGAGACAGACGTGCGCTCATCAGAAATTATAAAAACCGTGCAAAAACTCTTCTGGACTCTGCTACTGCGCACTGCTTCTACGTGAAATCCCTAAGCGGTACATCACGTCCAGCAACTGCTACCTGGATTTTTTATCGCGTTCAAAAAATATTTCCGTAACTGCCCTAAAATGGATTTTTTCTATGGGGGAACGATGAACGCAAACGAAGAAGGCGACGATGTGATTTCTGTCGGGTTGCAGCATGTCGTCGAGGCATCATCGCATTGGTTGGAGCTGTTCGACAAAGCATTTGGGCAGGAAGGCGTGCCGTTCCAGCAGCGGCCGCTAAAAGCTGCGATGTGGCTTGTAAAGGATGGAATTCTGGAAATTTCCGGTAGCTCAAAGGAGAAATATTGGTCGCAGCCTTGGTTCACTGAAATCGTCATAAGTATAACGACGTGGTACAAGGACCGTTACGGTGCGGCGGCATTTGCGTCTGAGAAGGACTATTTAGGTGGCGTCATACTGCTGAGGGGAACACCTGTCAGGCTGGATATCCGTCGGATAGTCGACAAAGTCCAGATTGAGGGTGAGACCGCATGGATGATTTATCCGGACGCTATTCACGAGTCCGAAAGCACGCTCACGTTTTTCGCATCGAAGCCCAAACTCGATTCGCTATCAACTGCTGACCAAGCCAAACTGGTGGCGAACGTTGCGACAATCGTTTCTCGAACTAGAAGAATTAACCTGGCGCTACAATCGGCTGACATTCTAACTCCTGAGGGACAGAGACTCCGTGATGGCGTATGGGTGCACGTTGAACAAGCGGTGAACAATATCGCGGGCCTAAATTCTGCGGTAGCTTCTATTGGTGCATGGGAGCTTCATCTTGCTGTCGAAAAAGCGTTCAAAGTTTTTCTGCTTCAGCACGGCAATCCCAACCTAAAAGCCTTAGGTCATGACATGGCACAACTGAATACTGCCGCTGAGGCGCGAGGACTGAATGTCGACCCCTCTGCTTTAAAGAAATTGCCCCATTGGAAAAAAGCCAGCCGTAGTCGGTATTCGCAGGACGAGATGGCGCTTGCAGACGTGGTAGCGATTTACGACGTGGCCTTGCAATTGATGGCTGAGATAACCGAGAAATTATCGCGTGAGGTCGTGTTGAACAACGCCGGATTCCTGCTAAAGAAACCGGACTGGGTGTGAACACGAACATCAATAGACCAGCCGACATTAGGCATCGAACTGGTTAGAAGTGGTCATTGGTGAGGGGCTGCCATTGGCCGACAGTTGACCGCCCGACCTCAAGCAGATGGCGACCGTATGTCCGTCAAATACCCGGCAGGCCAAACGGCATCGTCCAGGTAATAGCCATGGTCTGCGAATACCGGAAAAGGATTGTCCTTGAATCGATGCCAATGTCTCGCGTTTTCGTTCCACTGCTCGCCCTCCGTATGGCAAATCGTGCAGGTCTGTGAGCAAGTCGTGATGGTTGATCGCCTGCGCCGGACAGAGTATCTGGAATGAACTCGCCGTTTCTTCAACGAAGGCGTGAAAAAAGCGGCGCCGGTGGTGACCGGGCCGCTTTGCAGCTAATGCCTGAAACTTACTTGGCCGCTGCCGCTGCCACCGGTGCTGCTGCCGCCGTGGCCGGACGGTTCAGCCAGAAGATCCAGTAGCGGGCCAGGTCGCTCACGCCTTCACCGCCCTGTACCGTTTCCAGCACCTTGATGGCTTCATCTTTCTTGCCAGCCATCGCCAGCGAATAGCCGAGGCGCAGCTTGGCGTCTTCAGGACGCTTCAGGCCGCCCTTGGCGATGCCTTTCTGGATCAGCTCGATACCCTTGTCGAACTGGTCCATCGTGACATAGGCGTAGCCGAGGTTGATCAGGCCCGTGCCGTCCTTGCTCTTGTTGGCCGCCGCTTCACCGCTGGCGATGCTTTTCGCATCGTCGGCGGCGGCCTTGTTGGCCTGGTCGCGCAGTTTCTTGTGCTTGGCGGCGTTCGCGCCCGTGCCCAGCAGGCCTTTGGCAAAGCCGGCGTCGAGGGCTTTTTTCGCTTCCGTGGGGAAGGCATTGGCCAGCGCGATTTCCGCCATGTCGCTGTAGTCCCGCTCGGGCATGCTGCTCACGGCTTTGAATTGCAGGCGCAGCACGTCGAGCGCGAAGCGGTCGGAATAGCCGGCCTTGCCTTGCACGCGGCCCAGCAGGTCGGTCCAGTAGTCATCCGACGGGTAGTACCGAACCAGGTTTTCCATGGCGATCAGGTAGGTCGCCGGGTCCTTGCTTTTCGAGCCCGTGTTGGCCAGCAATTGCAGCTCTTCCAGGGTCGGCGCCTGGCCCGCCTGCTGCTTGGCGGCCAGGTCGGTCATCAGTTCCTGCTTGGCGCGCGCGAAATCGTTGTTGAAGTAATAGGCGCGGATAATGTAAGGGCGCACGCTGGCCACGTCGCCGGTTTCCGTCTGGTAGCGGGTGAACCATTTGATGGCGTTTGCATAATCCTTGGCGTTGTAGTGATAGTTGGCCAGGGCCTGGATGAAGTCGCCTTGCGATTTCTTGTCCAGCTTGCCCGATTCGATCACCGCTTCAAGCGCCGGCATGGCCATTGCCGCATTGTTGGTGGTCGACGCGAGCGCCACGCGCAGGCGGTTGATGACAAAGGTTTCATAGGGCGTCAAGGCAGGGGTGGCCGCTGCCTGGTCGATGCGGCTTTGCACATCGGCGTAATTCTTCGCATCCATCGACGCCTTGACGGCGGTCGGATCGAGCAGCTTGAAGATTTCAGGGCGCACGGTATCGGCTGGCGCGGCGGCAGGCGCGCCAGCGGCTGGCTTGGCGTCCTGGGCGTGCGACAGCGCAGGCAGGGCATTGAGACCGATGGCGGCCAGGAGCAAGCTGATACGGGCGAGACGGAAATTGGACATGGTCAATCCTTCAATCAATAACAAAAAGGCGCTCCGGCACGCGCTGCTGCGGATCGCGCGGCGGCTATGCCTGGGGGCAGGGATAATGGGAAAAACAGGCATTCTGCCACTCCGTACGCGCGAGGCCAAGGGTGGCAGCATGATCAACATGGTCTATTGTCACATAAACGGGCCGGGCCGGGCGCCTGGCGTGTGCGCCGGCATGCCCGGCGCAGGCGCTCAACTGGTCCTGGCGACTTTGCTCAAATGCCGCGGCGCGTCCGGGTCCATGCCGCGCGCTTGCGCCAGCCGGGCCGCCATCACATAGAAGCACTCGATGGCAAGGATGGGGCGGCCACGCTGTTTTCCTGGCCGGCGCGTAGCGGCATGGCCCATTCGGCGGCGTGCGCCAGCGGCGAATCGCTATCGTTGACCAGCGCCACGGTGGTGGCGCCGCCGTCGCGGAAATACCGGATCGGCTCGACCACGTCCGGACTCTGGCCCGACTGCGAGATCGCGATGGCCAGGGTGTCGCGTGTTTGCAAGGGCGACTTGTTGAGCGTGACCAGCGACATCGGCAGCGACGCCACCACGCGGCCCAGGCGCGCCATGATCAGGTAGGCGAGGTAATTGCAGGCGTGGTCCGAGCTGCCGCGCGCAATCGTCAGCGCGGTGGAGAACGGCGTGCGCCTCAAGGTGCGGCCCAGTTCCGCATAGCGTTGCGTGTCGCTGGCCAGTTGCAGGGCGACGCAGTCGGCGGCGGAAACGGCTTCTTCAAGCATCATCGAGGTCACAGCGTTCTCCTTCTATATACACGGCTTTGAGGTTCAGGTCGCGGTCGAGCACCACCAGGTCAGCCCAGGCGCCGGGGACCAGCCGGCCGCGTTCCTGCAAGCCCAGGTAATCGGCGGCGTTGGTCGACACGCGGCGCGAGGCGTCGGCCAGATCCAGGCCCAGTCCGACCAGGTTGCGCAGCGCCTGGTCGAGCGTCAGGGTGCTGCCGGCCAGGGTGCCGTCGGGCAGGCGCACGCCGCCCAGGCACTTGTGCACGGCCTGGCGGCCCAGCATGTACTGGCCGTCCGGCATGCCGGTGGCGGCGGTCGAATCGGTCACGCAGTACAGGTGGGGAATCGCGCGCAGCGCCGTTTTGATGGCGCCCGGATGCACATGCAGCAGATCGGGGATCAGTTCCGCGTATTGCGCATGGGCCAGCGCGGCGCCCACCATGCCCGGCGCGCGGTGGTGCAGGCCGCTCATGGCGTTGAACAGGTGGGTAAAACCCGAGGCGCCGTGTTCGAGCGCTGCCACGCCATCTTCATACGAACCGCTGGTATGGCCGATCTGCACGCGCACGCCGCGTTCGGCCAGCTGGCGCACCAGGTCCAGGTGGCCGTCGATTTCCGGTGCCACCGTGATCACGCGCAGCTGCGCCAGCGTTTGCAGCCGTTCGATTTCGGCCAGCGTGGCGGCGCGCGCGTAGTCCGGCTGCGCACCGAGCTTGCCGGCGTTGATGTAGGGGCCTTCCAGGTGGGCGCCCAGCACGCGCGCCGTATTGGGGCGGCGCTGTTTTGCCGCCGCGCCGATGGCGGCCAGCGCCATCTCGATGTCTTCCGGCGGCGCCGTCATGGTGGTGGCCAGGAGGCTGGTGGTGCCGTGGCGCGCATGGATGGCGGCAATCGCGTACACCGCGTCGCCGCCCTGCATGACGTCGCGGCCAGCCCCGCCATGCACGTGCAGGTCGATAAAGCCGGGCAGGATATAGTCGTCGCTGTTCTGCGAAGGATGGCCGGCGGCGCCGTCGATGCCGGTCACGCGCTCGCCGAAGGCGATGGCGCCGTGGACCCAGCCGGCGGGAGTGAGGATATTGCCCCCGATAGTAGTATGGTTCATCTGTTGGCTCCGTTAAGTATGCAGCATGACAGCCGCTGGCGCACCAGCAGCAGGGCGCCGGCCGCCGAATCGCCCTGCGCCGGCACCACCCTGTGCAGCAGGGCTGCGGGCAGGTAGGCACGCAGGGGCGCTGCCAGGCCGCCGCACAGCGCCAGCGGCAAGGTCGCTTGCGGATCGAGTGCGCTGGCGATCAGCGCGACCTGGCGGCCCGCTTGCGTCAGCAATCCGTGCGCCACGGTATCGGCGCTTGCGTATTCGAGCACCAGGCGCGCCAGTTGCGCGTAGGTGGTCTGGTTGGCCGCCGCCAGCCAGGCTTGCATGGCGTCGCGGTGGCCGCCGCAAGCGTTGACGATGGCGCTGGAAAAGGCGCTGGCGGGCACCCGGCCGTCGACGGCCTGCTGCGCATGGTTGACCGCGCGCATGCCGATCCAGGCGCCGCCCGCTTCGTCGCCGGACGGAAAGCCCCAGCCGCCCACTTCCCGGCGGCTGCCGTCGGCATGCAGCACTTCGCCCACGCTGCCGGTACCGATCGCCACGATGGCGCCGGCCTGGCCGCCATGGGCGCCGAGCAAAGTGGTCAGAGCGTCCGATTCGAGCGCCAGCTGGGCATAGCCGGGATTGTGTTCGATAAAGCTGGCCGCCCATTCTTTGTTGTGCACGCCAGCCATGCCCAGGCCGATGGCCATCTGTTGCAGCGGCGGTGGCGCCAGGCCTGCCTGATGAAAGGCCAGCGCGACGGCGTGCGCCACCGCCGCCCAGGCCTTGGCAATGCCGTGCGCGAGACCCGACGGGCCGCTCTGGCCCTGCGCCAGTTCCTGCCCGTCGGGACGCGCCAGGCGCACCCGGGTGCCGCTGCCGCCGCCGTCGACGCCGATAAGGTATTCGATCATGTGTTGTCCATGGTGGAGGTGCCTGCCCGCTGGTTTCGCAGGCGGCGAAAATGCTGAAAACACTATAGGGTTGGGGTGATAGTCTGTCAACAGGTATTTAATTGGTATTAAATATGGTATTGAAGTGGCCTTGTTCATGCCCATTGCCGCGCACGCCGCGCAAATCCCTGCTTGGCAGAGCGGTCCGTCAGGAGTACAGTCCGCCTTTTACACCGAAGCTGGAAGAGCACATGAACGACAAGGCAGCAGCATATTGGGATGACTGGCAGCAAGCGGCGCTGGCCGCCGGCGTCTCAAAGCCACTGGCGGCGCTGGGCATGGAACTGATGCGCACGCATCGCAAGAACCGCTGGCCCAAGGATTTCCTGGGCCGCGAAAGCGATGGCGAAGTGATGATCGCGATGTGCCTGGAGGACGAGGCGGAGACGGAATTGTTCTTTATCGAAAACCTGTATCCCTACGATACGGCGCTGATCGAAAAGACCAAGCGGCGCCTCTGCCTGCACTGATCAACCGGCCGCCTTGTGTGGCCGTCTTT
Organism: Janthinobacterium sp. PC23-8; assembly: GCF_002250505.1. Lineage (GTDB taxonomy): Bacteria > Pseudomonadota > Gammaproteobacteria > Burkholderiales > Burkholderiaceae_D > Janthinobacterium. The sequence goes on along the minus strand of NZ_NJGY01000004.1, from coordinate 302,109 downwards.
TTAAGATGTGCATTTCCACGGCGCGGTGTCATAATGCCCGAGGCATCCCCGCCCACGTACGGAGCAGACCATGAGCAAGGCACAAGACAGCAAGAAGGAAGCCAAGAAGGAACCGGCCAAATCCATGAAGGAAAAAAAGGAAGCCAAGAAGGTCAAGAAAGAAGAGCGCAAGCGTTAGGCATGCGCGCGTACCGCCTGCCTTGCGCCTGGCGGGCGCTGGCCGTGCTGGCGGCGCTGCTGCCGGCATGCGCCGCCCAGGCGCAGCCCATGCCGCCGCCATCGACCTTCGGGCAGGTGGTGGGCAATGCCGTGCTGTGCCTGGACCAGATCGACAACAAGTCCTTCTATTCCTATCTGCTGACGGCCTTCGGCCCGGCCTACAAGCATGAGGGCGGCGCCTACTGGTTCCGCACCGACGCCGTGCTGTGGGGCGCGCCGGTGACGGACGTCATCGTCAGCGACGACACCAGCGCGCTGGTGTTCATGGGCGTGGTGGCCGACTCGACCCCGGAAAAGCTGGAGCCGGCGATCCGCGCCGCATCCGGCCTGCGCTTCGATAAACTCGATCGTTCCGCCTTTCCGGTGCGTGGCTCCGTGCCTGGCAGTAAAATTGTCTACTTTCGCAGCAAGGCAAAAGTCTATTGCGCCAAGTACAAGCCATTGCCGCCGGCACGAACCCGTTAGAGATGGCCGTTTGCCATTGTTTCAGCGCATTTTGATCGTCCCACCGCAGGGTCTCCATGTACACGCCTTATTTCCAGCTCAAGCAATCGCCGTTTTCGATCGCCCCCGATCCCCGTTACCTGTTCATGAGCGAGCGCCACCGCGAAGCGCTGGCCCACCTGTTGTATGGCGTCGGCAGCGGTGGCGGTTTCGTGTTGCTGACGGGCGAGATCGGCGCCGGCAAGACCACCGTCTGCCGCTGTTTCATGGAGCAGATCCCCGACAATTGCCAGCTGGCCTATATTTTCAATCCCAAGCTGTCGGTCGAGGAATTGCTGCTGTCGATCTGTGAAGAATTGCGCATCGCGCCGCCGGCCGGTGTGGGATTGGCGACGGCCAGCGTCAAGACCTATGTCGACGCCATCAATGTGCACTTGCTGGCCAGTCATGCCCAGGGCAAGAACAACGTGCTGATCATCGACGAGGCGCAAAACCTGTCGGCCGCCGTGCTGGAGCAATTGCGCCTGCTGACCAACCTGGAAACGAGCGAACGCAAGCTGCTGCAGATTATCCTGATCGGCCAGCCCGAACTGCGCGCCATGCTGGCGCGGCCCGAGCTGGAGCAGCTGGCGCAGCGCGTCATCGCCCGCTATCACCTGGGTTCGCTGTCGGAAGCGGAGACGGCCAGCTATATCCACCACCGCCTGGCCGTGGCCGGCAGCACCTCGCGCTCACCGTTCGGGCCGCGCCTGATGGCGCAGATCCACAAGCTCAGCCATGGCGTGCCGCGCCGCATCAACCTGCTGTGCGACCGCGCGCTGCTGGGTGCCTATGTGGAAAACCAGCCGCAAGTGACGCGTCACATCCTGCGTCGCGCGGCCGCCGAAGTGTTTGCCGAAGCGGGCGGCGCTGCGCCGGACACGGCTGGGCGCTGGCGCTGGCTGCAGCTGGCCGGCGGCGTGCTGGCTGGCGCGGTGGTGACCGGGACGCTGGCCTGGCATTTTATGCTTGTCAACCAAGTTGTCGCGCCGGTGGCGAGCGTGCCGCTTGCCAGGGCCGCCGCATCGGCGCCGGTCGCAGCGCCGGCCGCTGTTGTAGCGGACCGCGACGCCGTGCTGCGCCAGTTGGCGGCGCTGTGGGGCGAACACCTGCCGGCGGGTGACGCCTGCCAGGCCGCCGCCCGCGCCGGCCTGCGCTGCATGCACAGCCGGGGCGGTGTGGCCGAGTTGCGCGTGCTCGACCGTCCCGCCATGCTGGTACTGCGTGGCAAGGAGGGGGGCGGCGAGCAGCTGGCGCTGCTGTTTGGCGTGCAGGGCGAAACGGCCAGCGTGCAGCTTGAGGGCCACAGCGTCAGCATCAGCGTGGCTGAACTGGCGCGGCGCAGCGACGGCGATTTTGTCACCTTCTGGCGCGCGCCGCGCAACTGGCGCGATGAAGTGCCGCTGGGAGCGCGCGGCGCGGACGTGGACTGGCTGGCGGCGCGCCTGGCGCAACTGCACGGCTTGCCGGTGCCGGCTGCCAACTTGCCGCTCGATGCCGACCTGCAGCGGCGGCTGCGCGAGTTCCAGCTCAGCCAGAACCTGAAAGCCGACGGCCTGGCGGGACCGAAAACATTCATGCGCCTGATGCAACTGGGCGACAACACGGAGCCGCGCCTGTCGCGCGCCGCTCCAGCCGTGGCCCAGTCCGGCGTGACGGCCACCGTGGCGGGGAAATAAATGTCGTATATCCTGGAAGCACTGAAAAAATCGCAAGCCGAGCGTCAGCTCGGTGAGTTGCCGTCCATCCATGCGCCGCAACTGCCATTGCAGCCGGCGCCGGACACGCGCGGCGCGCGGCGCTGGCCGCTGTGGCTCGGCGTGGGCGCCGCCTGCGCCGTGGCCGCCGCCTGGTGGTTCTGGCAAGCAAAGACGAGCGTGACGCCAGTCGCTGCCGTGCCGGCCCCGGCGCCCGCTCAGGTCCCGGTCCCGGTCCCGGTCCCGGTCCCGGTCCCGCTTCCGGCGCCGGCTGTCGTGCCAGCACCTGCGCCCATGCCGGCGCCGGCGGTCGTCAAGACTGCGCCGCCCGCACCTGCGCCCGTGGTCAGGGCCGTTACACCGGTCCCGGTCCCGGTCCCGGTCCCGGTGCCAGTTGCAGCTCCGGCGCCGTCCGAGGATGCCCCTCCCGGCCTGCGCGACCTGCCCGAACCGATACAGCGGCAGATACCGCCGATCGCCCTCGGCGGCTATATCTATTCGAAAGATCCGGCCGACCGCCTGCTGCTGATCGACAAGGTGCTGCGCCATGAAGGGGAAGAGGTGGCGCCGGGACTGGTGCTGGAAAAACTGCAGCCCAAGGCCGCCATCTTCAGTTTCAAGGGCTATCGCTACCGCGTGCCCTATTGACGGCTGGGCGTTAATTGTTGTATGTCAAGCAATGCCATGAGCGTCTGAACCCGCTGGCACTGCCGCGGTCGAATCCGGGAGGCCCGAGGGGGCGTATACCGGAGCAGGCATGACAATCAAGCAGCTGGACCGTATCGACCATATCGTCGTGTTGATGATGGAAAACCGCTCGTTCGACCATATGCTGGGCTATCTGAGCCTGGAAGGCGGGCGCGGCGATATCGATGGCTTGCGCAGCGAGCATCTCAATACCCATGCCGGCAAGGTGTATTCCATCCATCATCTGCAGCGTACGGCCTTGCAACCCGGGCAAGATCCCGGGCATACGGCTGCATCCGTGGCGCGGCAGTTGCAGGATCATAACGGCGGTTTTGTCAGCGACTACGCGCTGATGCATCCTGACGACCCCGATCCGGGCCTGGTGATGGGGTATTACAACGGCGCCGACCTGCCCATGTACGATTTTTTGGCGCGGCAATTCTGTGTCTGCGACCGCTGCCACAGTTCGGTGCCGGGCGGCACCTGGCCGAACCGCCTGTACGCCGTCAGCGGGCGCGCGGCCGGCAGCAAGGACAGCAAGCGCGTGCCCCTGTATGCGAATAAATCGTTTGTGCGCCAGCTTGAGCGCAATATGGTCAGCTGGAAATTCTATTCTTTCTGGAAACCATGGACCCTGGCCCTGACGGACGAGCATTACCGCTCGTCCGAGTTCTACGAGCCGTTCGGCGACCAAGGCCGGCGCTACGGCTTTGTCGGTGACGCGCTGGCCGGCGCCTTGCCATCGGTCAGCTGGATCGATCCGCACTTCTTTGCCAACGGCGACCATCCACCGGCCGACGTGCGCGCCGGCCAGGCGCTGGCGGCCCGGGTCTATCAGGCGCTGTCGCGCGGACCGGCCTGGGAGCGCACTTTGCTGGTGATCACCTATGATGAGCATGGCGGCTTTTTCGACCATGTGCCGCCCCCCGCCGCCGTCGACGATGACGCCGCTTTTCGCCAGTATGGCGTGCGCGTGCCCATGCTGCTGGTGTCGCCGCTGGTCAGCCCCGGCAGTGTCTGCCATGAACTGTTCGACCACGCCTCCCTCCTGAAAACCATCTTGCAGCGTTTTTGCCGTGGCAGCGATGGCAGCTTGCCAGCCATGGGCGCGCGCGTGGCCGCCGCCAAAGGGCTGGGCGTGGCGCTGGACCTGGAGCAGCCACGGCCGGCGCCCGCGCTGCCAGCCAGCGTGCATGCGCAGCGCGCGCGCTGTGAGGACGAGCAGCGCGCCCCCGACAGCCCGGATGCGGCCAGGCCAGGCGCCGTCATGGCCGACGCGGAAGCCGGGGTGGTGGCCGCGCACCGGCACCTGGCCCGTAGCGCCCGCAACGCGCTGGCGACCCATGGTAAAAAAGTGCCGCAGTCGATTGCGCGCCGCCGCCGCAAGGACCATCGTGTCGATGATGCCGGGTTGGACGGCGCGCGACGCGACAGCTGCTGATATGGCATCTGCAGCAAGCAAGTTGCCAGCGAGTCGCCTGTAGCGCAGTGGCTGCCTGATTGCCAGTGATGTGGCCGGTATAATGCGGCTATCTCACGGAAGGAACCATACGATGGATCTAGCGACATCGGCCTGCGCGCCTGCCCACCCGGTACTGGGCGTGGTCGGCCGTTCCGGCAGCGGCAAGACCACCTTGCTGGAATATGTGGTGCACGAAATGGCGGCGCGCGGCTTGCGCGTCAACCTGATCAAGCACAGCCACCATGACCTGGCCCTGGAGCCACCGCAAAAGGACAGCGCCCGCCTGCGCATGGCCGGCGCGGCCGAAGTGCTGGTCGCCTCGCCATACCGCTTTGCCATCGTGCATGAACTGCGCGGCGCGCCCGAGCCGACCTTGTCGCAGCAGTTGGCGCGCATGGGTCCGGCTGACCTGACCCTGGTGGAAGGCTTCAAGACTGACCCGATCGCCAAGCTGGAAGTGTTTCGCCCGGAGGTGGGGCAGGCGCCGTTGTACCTGCATGACGTGACCGTGGTCGCCGTGGCGTCGGACGCACCGTCGCCGCACGACTTGCGCGCCGGCGTTGCCTGGCTGGACTTGAACGATCGCGCCAGCGTGCTAAATTGGTTGTTGCAGCGGCTGGAAAAACCGCTGGTAAAATAATTCTCAAGTATTTTGCCGGCTTGCCGTTAATTCTGGTAGACCCTGATAGGAGAGACTTATGGACGTCGGAAGCATTTCACAACTGTCAACCACGATGGCCGAAACCGGTATACGGCAAGAGGTCGGCGTGGCTGTCCTGAAGAAGGCCCAGGAAATCCAGAGCTCGACCGCGACCGCCCTGATCGACGCCTTGCCAGCGCCAACGGCCGCACCGAGCCTGCCTTCGCACCTGGGCAACCGCATCAATACCACCGCCTGATCCGCTCAGGCTGCTACTGCTACAGATCCGCCGCTGCCGCCCTGGCTGCGGCGAGCACTTGCCTGAACGGTTTCCCCTTCTTTTCTGGCGACAGCGTAAAATCGGTTACCGCTTATTTTACGAAAGACTTCCATGAACAAACGACACGCTCTGGTTGCCGCCGCCCTGGCCGGTCTGTGCGCCAGCTCGGCCGCCAGCGCCGCAGACCACGCTGCCGGTGCTGCCGGCGACAAGGAAAAATGCTATGGCGTGGCCAAGGCAGGCCAGAATGACTGCGCCTCGTCCGACGGCGCGCATTCCTGCGCCGGCCAGGCCGCCAGCGACAAGCTGCCGACCGAATGGGCGTATGTTGCCAAGGGCACCTGCGAACAGGCGGGCGGCGCCTTGAAGCCTGTCAAGGCCGGCAAGAAAGCCGCGCCGGCCAAACAGCTGTCATAAACCGCCAGCCCATGGTCCATCGCGCCCATGCGCTGGCCGGCGTGGGCATCGGCCTGCGCGCCGCGCATTACCGCGACTTTCTCGACGGCCGCCCCCGCGTGGACTGGCTGGAAGTGCACACCGAAAATTATCTGTCCTGCGCCGGCCGCGACTGGCATGTGCTGCGAACCGTGCGCCAGGACTATGCCCTGAGCCTGCACGGCGTGGGCCTGGGCCTGGGCTCGGCGCGCGGCTTTTCCGACGAGCATCTGGAACGGGTGCGCCAGTTGGTCGAACGTATCGAACCGGCGCAGGTGTCCGAACACCTGTGCTGGGGGGCGGTGGCGGGCCGGCAATTGAACGATCTGCTGCCGCTGACGCTCGACAACGCCGCGCTGGACCTGCTGTGCGCCAGGGTAGGGCGGGTGCAGGATGTCCTGCGCCGGCCGATCCTGCTGGAAAACGTCTCGACCAGCCTGCGCTTTCACGCCGACGCCATGAGCGAAGCGCAGTTCCTGGCCGAACTGGCGCGCCGCAGCGGCTGTGGCCTGCTGCTCGACATCAATAATCTGTATGTGAACCAGTGCAATCACGGCGAAGACGCGCTGGCCGCCTTGCTCGATATTCCCGTCGGCATCGTGGGCGAGATGCATCTGGGCGGACACCTGGTCACGCCGCGCGCCGTGATCGACCACCATGGCGCCACCGTGGCTGAACCGGTCTGGGCCTTGTACGGGGCGGCTTTGCAACGTTTTGGCCAGGTACCGACCCTGGTTGAGTGGGACACGGACGTGCCCGAACTGGCGGTGTTGCTGGGCGAGGCCGACCGCGCGCGCGCCATGCTGCGGTGCCATCATGCTGTGCCGCCATGGCAAGGTTCAGTCAATACGCTGCTGGCATTGCCGCCGGATCAACAACTGGTGCGTACCCAGCAGGTATTTGCTGCCGCGCTGGTCGATACAAGCCAGGCCGGCGCCGCGCTCAAGCTGTGCCGGGGGCTGTTGATTGAAGAACGCCTGGGTTTGTACCGGGGCAATCTGCTCGCTACCTGGCGCCGCGTGCTGGGGCAGGCGTACCCGGTGGTGCTGGCGCTGGTGGGCGAGGAATTCTTTGCCGGCCTGGCGCGCGAATACGGCCGTCAGCAGCCCTCGCAAGACGCCGACCTGAACCGCTTCGGCGACGGCTTTGCCGCTTTTCTGGCCGCCTTTGCGCCGGCGGCGCAACTACCTTATTTGCCTGACATGGCGCGGCTGGAGTGGTCATTGCACCAGGCACACTACGCGCCGGACGCGGCGGGTTTGCCGGCCGCAACGCTGGCCAGCCTGACGCCGGAGCAACTGGAAGACTGTCGTTTTGCCCTGCATCCGGCCTGCGCCCTGATCGATTCAGAGTGGCAGGTGGTGGCGCTCTGGCAGGCGCATCAGCCCGGCGCAGCAGCGTTTCCGCAGCAACTGGCCCAGGCCAGCCACGCCCTGATATGCCGGCCGCATTGGCAGGCGCAAGTGCTGCCGCTGGACGCGGCCGCGCACGCGGCGCTGCGGCGCTTGATGGAGGGGGGACATTTTGGCGCGGCGCTGGACGCCGCTTTCGAGCTGGACGCCGATTTTGATCTCGCCGGACAATTGCGGCGGTGGATCGAGCGGGCCGTATTGACGGCCGTGAGCGCTACTGAACAAGGCTATTGAAAGGCGCGCAGGATGCGCGCTTCGCCCGTCCGGTCGCCGCAGGCCGCGTTGGCCGCCAGGGTCGCTTCCATCATGCGCGCCAGTTGCTCGTCTTCGAAGTGTGCCAGTTCGGCCGTGGCCGCTGCCAGGGCGACTTCGAGCTTGGCGCGCGCGCCCTGATACAAGGTGCTGGTGTATTTATCGGTGCTGCGCAGCAGGTCTTCCGCGTTTTCTATGACCTGGCGCAAATCGGCGATCAGGCGTTCCTGGCTGCGTGTGCCGTGCTCGGAGTTGTCCATGGTATCCCTTTCCGCTAATTGATGAATATATGGCAATAATATAAACATAGGCAAACCAGCCGGGCAGGTTTTGATCTGACACAGGGCCAGGCTACAACGATATCAGGCGCTCGCCACCACGGTGATGCGGATATCGGCCACGCTGACTACCTGGCCTGCGCGGATCTTGGCCGTCTTGCGCAATTCCTGCTTGCCATCGACCTTGACGACGCCGCTGTCGACCATGACCTTGCCCGCGCCGCCGCTGTCGCACAAGCCGACCAGCTTGAGCAGCTGGTTCAGCTCGACGAACTCGGATGTCAAATCAAAGCTTACTTTTTGCATTCTATCCTCAATTGCAATAATGTGTTTTTAACACTAAATGGCCCCGGGAAGGGGCCAAAAGCACAGTTTACATGACTGCAGCGGCGATGCGGCAAGGCGCGTTAACTTTTGTTCGGACGCGTCATGTCCAGTGGCACGATCCACTCGGCAAATTGTTCTTCCGTCACGAAGCCGAGGCCCAGCGCCGCGTCCTTCAGGGTCGTGCCTTCGTGCTGCGCCTGCTTGGCGATCTGCGCGGCGCGGTCGTAGCCGATATGCGGCGCCAGCGCCGTGACCAGCATCAAGGAGCGCTCCATCAGTTCGGCGATGCGCTCGCGGTTCGGTTCGATTCCATGGGCGCAATGCTCGTCGAAGCTGCGCATGCCGTCACCGAGCAGGCGCGCGCTTTGCAAAAAGTTGTGCGCGATCAGCGGCTTGAACACATTCAGTTCGAAGTTGCCCGAAGCGCCACCCACCGTGATGGCCACATCGTTGCCGAATACCTGGCAGCACAGCATGGTCAGTGCTTCGCACTGGGTCGGATTGACCTTGCCCGGCATGATGGAGCTGCCAGGCTCGTTTTCGGGGATCGTGATTTCACCGAGGCCCGAGCGGGGGCCGGAGGCCATCCAGCGCACGTCGTTGGCGATTTTCATCAGCGCCGTGGCCAGGGTTTTCAGTGCGCCATGGGCCGCCACCAGCGCATCGTGGGCGGCCAGGGCAGCGAACTTGTTGCCGGCGCTGGCAAAGGGCTGGCCTGTCAGGTGCGCCAGTTCCGCCGCAATACGGTCGGCAAATTCGGCGTGCGCGTTCAGGCCCGTGCCCACGGCCGTGCCGCCGGCGGCCAGCTGCAGCAGCGGCGGCAGCGACGCTGCGATAATGTGTTCGGCAAATTCCAGCTGGGCGGCATAGCCCGAAAATTCCTGGCCCAGGGTCAAGGGCGTGGCGTCCTGCAAATGGGTACGGCCGATCTTGACGATGTCGGCAAAGGCGGCGGCTTTGGCGTCCAGCGTGGCGCGCAGCTGGCGCAGCGGCGGCAGGACCGTGTTGGCGACGGCCAGGGCGGCGGCCACATGGATGGCGGTGGGGAAGATATCGTTCGAAGACTGGCCCAGGTTGACGTCATCGTTCGGGTGCAGCAAGCGCTCTGCGCCGCGCAGGCCGCCCATCAGTTCGGAGCCCCGGTTGGCCAGCACTTCGTTCATGTTCATATTGCTTTGCGTGCCAGAGCCCGTTTGCCAGACGGCCAGCGGAAACTCGCTCGCATGCTGGCCGGCCAGCACTTCGTCGGCCGCCCGGGTGATGGCGACGGCCTTGTCGCCGCCGAGCAAGCCGAGCTCCAGGTTGACGTGGGCGGCCGCGCGCTTGACGGTGGCCAGGGCGGCGATCAGTTCGGGCGGCATTTTCTCCGTGGAAATATGGAAGTGCTCGAGCGAGCGCTGTGTCTGCGCTCCCCATAATTGACCTGCGGGTACGTCGATCGGGCCGAAACTGTCGCGTTCGATTCTGCTGCTCATGGCATTCCTTTCATCGCTTTTGGTGGATCGAGTGTACTCCAGCGGCCAAAAAACGCACCGCGCACCCGCAGTTCCCTCAGCTTTTTCAATTTCTTGCCGTTAATAAAGAACGTGTTCTTCCGTTCCAGTTGTCAAAGCGATTATTTCATGACCAGTCCCGTCTTTTCCCGCTGGAGCGCCAGCCTGTGCGCCACCGCCTGCCTGGCGATGCCGGCCGCCTTTGCGGCCGAGCTGGGCGAGATCAGCGTACAGTCGCATATCGGCCAACCCTTGTCAGCCGATATCGAATTGACGGCGCTGGCGCCTGACGAACTGCAGGGCCTGCCGGTGCGCCTGGCCTCGAACAATGTCTACCAGGGCGGCGGCATCAGCATGGATGGCGCGCTGCACACCCTGACGATCAGCCAGGTGGAGCGCGACGGCCGGCGCTTCGTTCACCTGGCTACCCGCCAGGCCATCGATGCCGCTCATGTGCATGTGTATTTGTTGCTGGGCAATGTCAATCGCGGCGTGGTGCGGCTGGCCACTGTGTGGCTGACGCCGGCACCGCCCGCGCCGGTAACGGTCGCGGCGCCGGTGCCGAAAGTCGTGCCACCGTCTGCTGCGCCGCTGATGGTGCCCAAGCCCGTTGCCGCGCTCGTTGACGTGCCCAATGCTGCCGCCCTGGCGGCGCGCGCTCGCGCCGAAGGTATGCTGCGGCCGCCGGCCGTTGCGTCTGCTGTGCCTGCAAAGCCGGCCTTCGTGCCGGTGTCGCCGCCGCCGCCGCTGCGGCGTGCCGCCGCGCCGGTGGCCGCCTGCGCGCCGCAAGCGGCCGGCATGCCGGCTGAAGCGTGCGTGGCGCTGGACCGGCAAAACATGGTCCTCAATGACAAGATCGGCGTGCTCGAAGGCAGGATCTCGGCGCTGCAGCAGGCGCTGGCCGCGCCCGTTCCCGCAGCGGCCGCCGCAGCGGCGGCCTCGGGCTTGCCGCGTGCGAAGACCAGCGCCAAGGCGGTGGAAAAGAAAACCGCTGGCAATGGCGCGCTGTGGCTGGGCCTGGGCGCCTTGCTGTTGCTGCTGGTGACGGGGACGATCGTGTATCTCGTGCGCAAGCGCAAGGGCAGCGCGGCGGCGGAACCGAAGCCGCCATCGAAATACTGGGTCTTGCTGCGCAAGCCGTTTCGCCGCAAGGCGGCGCCACCTGTCGGCGAAGTTCCGCCTGCACGCGATGAGCCGGCCCTGGAGCCGGAGCCCGAACCGTTCTCGCGCTGAGCCGGATAAGGCGGTGCGGACGTAAAAAAGCGCCCGCAGGCGCTGTCGTCTTCTGATGCCGGGATTTATCGGTGGGCGCGTGGCGCCGGCATGGTCCTGGCCAGCTGCGCCATCCATGGTTCGGTGATATTGCCGATGGCGCGGTCATTGGCCAGGATCTGCTTCAACAGGTCGAGCTTGTGCAGGCGCGAGTTGCCTGCCAGGGCCGGCACGGTCCCGACCAGGGTGGCGCTCGCGGCGCTGGCGCACTGGTTTTCCAGCGCACTCAAGCGATCCCAGTCCCCCGAACGTGCGGCCACGACCATTTGATTGGTCAAACCGGCAATATTTTCATACATCGAAAGCACGTCGTTGGAGTTCATGAGCACACCTGTATTTTTATCAATGGTTTTACGCTTGTCCAGATTAACGGCATGTCCGGCCAGAACTTGAGGGTTTTTTTGAAAATAATTCAAAATAGTTTTCAAGTTTCCCGGACTTGCCCGCAAACCCGCATGGATGCTGGCGAACGTCTAAAATGGCGGCATCTTTTACGGGAGCCCACGATGTCCGATACCGCGCACGACCCGCTGCATGCAATCACCCGCCGCACCCTCGATCATTACGACGCCAGCGCCGAACAGTTCTTCGAGGGCACGCGCGAGCACGATGTGCGCCAGAACATGGCGGCGCTGCTGAACGCCATCGGCGGTGCGGCGCCGCTGGAAATTCTCGACCTGGGCTGCGGTCCCGGGCGCGACCTGAAGGCGTTTACCGAACTGGGCCACCATGCCACCGGCGTCGACGGTTCGGCGCGTTTTGTCGACATGGCGCGCGCCTGGAGCGGCTGCACCGTATGGCAGCAGGATTTCCTGGACCTCGACCTGCCTGCCGCGCGCTTTGACGGCGTGTTTGCCAATGCCGTGCTGTTCCACGTGCCCAGCAGCGCCTTGCCCGGCGTGCTGCGCGCCCTGCATGGCTGCCTGAAAGACGGTGGCGTACTGTTCAGCTCGAATCCGCGCGGGCACAACCAGGAGGGCTGGAATGGCGCACGCTATGGGAGCTATTACGATCTCGATACCTGGAGCGCGCACCTGCAGTCGGCCGGTTTCACCTTGCTCGACCATTACTACCGGCCGCCAGGCTTGCCGCGCGAGCAGCAACCGTGGCTGGCTACCGTCTGGCGCAAGGATAAATGAAAGATAGCAATATTTTCCCATGTGTTAGGAACCGTACATAGTTTTTATCGCCTCAGGCGTAGTATCCATTCATCGACACGCGGCAAGCAAAACGCAGCGTGTGAGCCGCAGTACCGGCCCTTGGGCTGGAGAACAGATGGACCAACTACATTGAGGAGCTAATCATGAACAAAGATCAAGTTGAAGGCAAACTGAAAGAAGTCGGCGGTAAAATCCAGGAAACAGCTGGCAAAGTCGTCGGCAGCGAAGAACAGCAAGCCAAGGGCCTGGCAAACCAGGTCGAAGGCCAGGTGCAGAAGAAGGTCGGCGACGTCAAGGATGCGGTAGAAACCATTACCCGCAAACCTTAATCGCTTGCGCCAGTAAAAAACCGCCGCCTGTCGCAAGACAGGCGGCGGTTTTTCATTGCGCGTGCGCTTTTATCTGGCGTCGTCCACTTGCAGGTTCTTCTTGAAGAAGGCGGCGATTTTTGCGTACACATGGCGCTGGCCGGCGCGCGACGAGATGCCGTGCTTGGCGCCCGGATAGGTCATCAGGTCGAATTGCACGCCACGGTTGACCAGTGCGTCGATCAAACGGGTGCTGTTCGAAAACAGCACATTGTCGTCGGCCATGCCATGCACCAGCAGCAGCGGCGAGCTCAAGCCGCCCAGGTGGGCGAACACGGTGCTGTCCTGGTAGCCTTCCACGTTTTCCTTCGGCATGCCGAGGAATTGTTCCGTGTAGTGGGTGTCGTACAGCGACCAGTCGGTTACCGGCGCCACCGACACGCCGGCGGCGATTTTATCGGAGGCGGCCGACAGCAAACGCAAGCTCATGAAGCCGCCATAGCTCCAGCCGAACACACCGATGCGCTTGGCATCGACAAAGCTTTGCTGGCCCAGCCAGGCGATGCCGGCCAGTTGGTCGGCCACTTCGGCCTTGCCCAGGTTATGGTAGATGGCGTCGGTGAACGCGCGCTCGCGGCGCGACGAGCCACGGTTATCCAGGCGAAACACGACAAACCCCTGCTGCGCCATATACTGGTCGAAGGTGTTGCCCCAGCGGCGCGCCACGTGCTGCGAGTGCGGCCCGCCATAGGTCGACAAAAATACCGGATAGCGTTTCAACGCATCGAAGTTCGACGGTTTCACCAGCGAGTAATACAAGGTCTGGCCATCGCCTGACTGGATGGTGCCGTATTCGGTCGGCAGGTGGTCCGCCTGATACTTGCCATACGGGTGGCTGGCGTTCAGTTCATTGTGTTCCAGCCAGCCCACCATCGCGCCGTCGGGACGGCGGATGCTCACCTGCGGCGGCGTGGCCGGATCGGAATACGTGTCGACAAACACGGCGCCGTTGCGCGCGAACGTGGTGTCGTGCCAGCCGTCGGCTTTGGTTACGCGTTGCGGCTTGTCGGCCGTGCTGCCGTCGAGTGCCAGCGCGTAGGTCTGCTTGTCGATCACCGCGTCGCGGTTCGAGGCCACATACACCTTGCCGGTTTTTTCATTGACGGCCAGCACGCTGTCGATACCCCATGCGCCGGACGTGACCGGGTGCAGCAGCTTGCCGCTCATGTCGTACAGATACAGGTGGTTGCGGCCGGTGCGCTCGGACGACCATAAAAACGATTTGCCGTCGGCCAGGAAGCGCAGGTCGTCATGGAGGCTGACCCAGGTTTTTGACGTTTCGGTCAGCACCGTGCGTTGCGCCAGCGTGGCCGCATCGACTGAAACGAGGTCCAGGGTTTTCTGGTCGCGCGACTGGCGCTGGTACAGCAAGGCTTTGCTGTCCGCGCTCCAGTCGGCGCGCACCAGGTAAATATCGGGATTGCCGCCCAGGTCGACCTGGCGCTGCACGCCGGTTGCCGGCGAGACGATTTTGAGTTGCACCAGCACGTTCGGGTCGCCGGCGGCGGGATAGCGCTGTTCGACGACGTCGGTGCGGTCGGCGAAAATTTCAAAGCGGCGCACCACCGGCACCGGCGCTTCATCGTAGCGTTTGTAGGCGATGGCGCTGTCGTCGGGCGCCCAGTAGTAGCCGGTGCGCTGACTCATTTCTTCCTGCGCCACGAATTCGGCTTCGCCGTTGTGGATGGTGTCCTTGCCGTCGCTGGTCAGCTGGCGTTCCTGGCCGCTTTTCAGGTCGATCACATACAGGTTCTGCCCGCGCACAAAGGACAGATAACGGCCTTTCGGCGAGATTTTCGGATCGAGCACATCGCCCTTGGCGACCAGGCGCGCCTGGTCGGGGTGGGCCGCGTCGACGAGGTACAGATTGCCGGCCAGCGGCACCAGCAGTTGCTTGCCGTCCGGCGACCAGCTGTAGTTCAGGATGCCGTTCAGGCTGGCCGTGCGTTCGCGTTCGCGCCGCGCCTGCTCGGCCGGCGAGATCGTTTCAGTGGGCACCAGCGCCTTGGAGTCGACCAGGCGGTGCGTGCTCTTGTCTTTCAGCTTGAATTCCCACAGGTCGAGCTGGAACTGATTGTCGGCGCGACCGCGCAGGAACGTGACGCGCTCGCCGTCGGGCGATACCTTCAGGTTGCGCACGCCGGGGCCGGCCAGCGCCGGATCGGCGTGGATGCGCTCCAGCGTGAGCTTTTCAGCCGCAGCGGGAACGCTGGCCATGGCGGCCAGAAAACAGAGAATAAAACGCATGGAGGTCTCGGTGATATGAAAGAGGTCAAGTGTATTCTTGACGGCAAACAATATCAGAGCGTGAGGCGCAATGCGATAGGGGCGACCACGGAATAAGTCGCCAATTACCGGGTTTCCTTCGGCAGATTTGGGGAGTACCCCGTGTTTTATATGGTCGCGCGCAGCCGTTCCAGCGACAGCCGGTTCAGATACCAGGTCAGCAGTACGGCGGCCACCGTCAGCCCCGTCACCAGGCCGATCCAGAAACCGGTGGCGGCCATCGGCGCGTTGGGTGACCAGATGAAGCCTTGCGGCGCCAGCCCCAGCACATAGCCGATCGGCAGCGAAAAGCCCCAGAAGGCCAGCAGCTGTATCAGCATCGGCGGGCGCGTCACCTTGTAGCCGCGAATCGCGCACGAGGTGGCGACCTGGGTCGCGTCGGACAATTGAAACAGCGCCGCGAACAGCAGCAGCTGCGCGCACAGCGCCTGCACTTGCGGGTCAGACGTATATGCTTGCGCGATCTGGTGGCGAAACACCGCGATGCAGGCGGCCGAGACGACGGCGGCCGTCAGCGACATGGCCACGCCGACCCAGGAAATGAAGCGCGCGCGGCGCAGATTGGCTTCGCCCACTGCATGGCCGACGCGCGTGACGAGCGCAATGCCGAAGGTCAGCGGCACCATGAACACGACAGACGAAAAATTGAGAGCGATCTGGTGCGCAGACACCTGCACCACGCCAAAGCGCGCCACCAGCAGGCTGATCACGCCAAAGGCGCTCACTTCGGCAAAATACGTCACGCCGATCGGCAGGCCCAGGCGCAGCATGGGGCCGATGGCCGACGCTTGCGGCCATTCCCAGTGCGTGAACGGATAGGTGGCGTGGTAGGCCGGCGCGAGCTTGATCCAGGCCAGCATCGCCAGCAGCATCATCCATACGCAGCAGGTGGTGGCCACGGCGCAGCCGATGCCGCCCAGCCTGGGCATGCCCCAGTGGCCGTAGATCAGCAGGTAATTGACGAAAATATTGAGCGCCAGCGCGGCCAGCGCGATCACCATCACCGGCTTGGTCTGGTTGATGCTGGTGCTGTAGCCGTACAGCGCGCGGTAGGCGGCAAACGCGGGCAGGGCGCAGCTGATGATGTGCACGAACAGCTTGGCCCTGGCCGCCACATGGGCTTCGAGCATCAGGTGGTCGAACACCAGTGCCGCCATATTGGTCAGCACGCAGGCCACCAGCCCGACGGCCAGCGCCTTCCACAGCGACTGGCGCACGATATGCGGCACCTGGTCGTGGCGGGCCGCGCCGATTTCATGCGCCACCAGGGTATTAATCGCCATCATGATGCCGCTGACGGTTACCAGCACGATCGACCAGATGGCCGCGCCCAGCGACACGGCCGCCAGCTCGTCGGGCGTGGTGTGGCCCGTCATCGCCACGTCGGCCGCGCCCATGCCGACCGTGGCCAGCTGGCCGATCAGGATGGGCCAGGCCAGCTTCCACAAAGACGAGACTTCCTGGCGGATGGCGGGCACGGTAAACGCAGTGGTGTGGGGCATGTATGAGAAGGACAATTGCTGGATCGAACCCGCGATTGTACTGGCATTCCAACGACTTGTCCGGCCGCCTTGTGCTGGCTTCTATTTCCTTTGGTAACAATTGATGGTGTTTTTACTCTACTTTGTTACACCGTTTTTTCACCGGACGGCTACACTCACGTCTGGCAGTATTGACAATCAACGGAGACACCCCCATGAACCGCCCGCTTACCCACGCCCTGCTGTGCGCAGCCGCCTTCCTCACCCATGCCGCTACCCAGGCCGGCGAACTGACCCTGTTCGAGGATGACAATTTCCGCGGCCGCGCCGTGACCGTGCGCGAGACCACGGACGATCTGTCGCGCGTGGGCTTCAACGACAAGGCCTCGAGTATCCTGGTGCGCTCGGGCACGTGGGATGTCTGCACCGACTCCGGCTTTCGCGGTAACTGCAAGACGCTCACGCCGGGCGAATACCGTTCGATGCCGGGCATGAATGACGCCATTTCGTCGGTGCGCGAGGTTGGCCGTGGCGATGGGCGTGGCGACTGGCGCAATGATGGCCGCAACGACGGCCGTCCCGATCGCGGCAACTACGGCCGCCGCGGCTCGCTGGAAGTCTTTTCCGGCGCCGGCCAGAATGGCGGCGCGGCGCGCCTGGACCGCGACAACGGCGACTTCGCCAGCATCGGCTTCAACGACCGCACCACCAGCATCGTGATCGACGGCGGCTACTGGCAGTTGTGCAGCGATTCCAACTACCAGGGCACCTGCCGCATCTTCGGGCCGGGCCGCCACGACGACCTGGGGCGCGGCCTCGACGGACGCGTATCGTCGGCGCGCATGGTCGACGAGCGCGAAGCGCGGCGCCAGCAGCAGTATGAACAGAACCAGTACCAGCAGTATCCGCGGCAGCAATACCAGCAGCGCGGCGCCATCCTGCTGTTCCCCGATGCGGATATGGGCGGTGAACCGTTGGCGCTCGAGCGCGACACGGAAGACCTGGTGCGCCAGAATTTCAATGACCGCGCCGGCTCCATCGTCGTCAACGAAGGGCAGTGGGAAGTGTGCAGCGATTCGAACTTCCGCGGCCGCTGCGAAGTGATCGGGCCGGGCCAATACGCGCGCCTGAATGCGCTCGACAACAAGATCTCGTCGCTGCGCCGCGTGCGCTGAGCCGAGATTGGCCGCCTGCGTCAGCTTTCCTTGACTTGCCGCTGTTCCGGCCATGCAGACGTACTGCATGGCCGGGGCAATTCGTGTACTCTTTCCAGCAAGCGGTTCAACCATGGGGAGCAGGCACGGTGGAATACAAGGACTACTACAAGGAACTCGGCGTCGACAAGTCGGCCAGCGAGGCCGACATCAAGAAGGCGTACCGCAAGCTGGTGCGCAAATACCATCCCGACGTCAGCAAGGAAGCCGATGCCGACCAGCGCACCAAGGCCCTGAACGAAGCCTATGGCGTGCTCGGCGACGCGGAAAAGCGCGCCGCCTATGACGATCTTGGCCGCCAGCATAGCGCCCAGGGCGCCGCCGGCGGGGCCTTTCGTCCGCCACCCGACTGGGGCGCGGGCTTCGAATCGTCCGGCGCCGACGACAACGATTTCTTTGCCGACCTGTTCGCCCACGTGGGCGGGCGGCGCCGCGCCAACAGCAACGTTCAGATGCAGGGCGACGACAGCCACGCCGCCATGACCATCGCGCTGCGCGACAGCTATCACGGCGCCACGCGCACCATCGTCCTGCGCGTGCCGGAAGCCGATGCGCAAGGGCGCGTCGTCACGCGCGAGCGCACCCTGGAAGTGACGATTCCGAAAGGCGTGCTTGACGGCCAGCAGCTGCGCATGAAAGGCCAGGGCAACCCCGGCAGCGGCGGCGCGCCGGCCGGCGACCTGTACCTGGAAATCCGTTTCGAGCACGACGCCCGCTACCGGGTGGAAGGGCGCGACGTGTTCGAAACCGTGCCCGTCACGCCATGGGAAGCGGCACTCGGCGGGTCCATCGACGTGCCAACGCCCTCGGGCACGGTGTCGGTGACGGTGCCGCCGGACTCGCAAACGGGGCGCAAGCTGCGCCTGAAAGGTCGCGGCATTCCCGCCGCCACGCCTGGCGACCTGTACCTGCTGCTGGAAGTGGTGCTGCCGCCCGCGCGTGATGAAAAAGCGCGCGCACTGTATGAAACCATGGCGCGCGAGATGGCCTTCAATCCGCGCCAGAAGCTGGGAGCTTAATCATGACAAACCGCATGGCAAACCTCGCGACAAACAAGGTGATCGGCGTACTGCTGGAAGACGCGGCCCTGAGCCTGGAAGAACTGGCGCGCGCCTGCGCCGTGGAGCCCGACTGGGTGGTGCAGCGCGTGCAAACGGGCGTGCTGCTGCATGGCGGCCCGCCGTCCGTGCAGCTCACCGGCTGGCGCTTTACCAGCGTCGACCTGGCCCGCGCGCGCCGCCTGCGCGAAGTCGAAGCCGTGTTCGACGCCAACGCCGACCTGGCGGCGCTGGTGGTCGACCTGTCGGAGGAAGTGGCGCGCCTGCGGCGGCGCCTGCAGGTGCTGGGCGCGACGTAGTTATTGCGCTTCGCGGTGCCGTTGCACGGTAAGGCGGGCGATATAGAACTGCCCGTCGATCACCACGCGGTGCGGGATGCCGGCGATATCGAAGCCGGGTCCGCCGTCTTCCATCCATTCCTGCGCCACGCTGTCGAACTGCTGCGGCGTCATGCGCAGCATCGGCGCCGTGATGACAAAGCGCGCGCCCGGTGGTTGTCTGTTGACGAAGTCGTCGATGCCGGCCATGTTGATTCCTTGTTGCCTTGTTGAAGTAAGCCAGCATGATACCGCCGGGCGCCCCGTCTTAAAAGCCGCGTTCGAGCAACAGCGGCAATTGCTCCGCAAAGCGCTCCGTCAGCCATTTGCCGGCCTGCCCCGGCGCTGTGTCGGCGCGCTGGATCAGGTAGATCGGATAATCCTCGCCGCGGTCGACCGACAAGGGCAGATGCACCAGGCGACCGCTTGCCAGGTCGTCGCGCACCATCGATTCGGGCATATTGCCCCAGCCCAGGCCGGCGCGCAGCAGGGCGTGCTTGGAGCCGAGGTCGCCCAGG
This sequence comes from Janthinobacterium sp. PC23-8, assembly GCF_002250505.1. Classification (GTDB taxonomy): domain Bacteria; phylum Pseudomonadota; class Gammaproteobacteria; order Burkholderiales; family Burkholderiaceae_D; genus Janthinobacterium. The sequence goes on along the minus strand of NZ_NJGY01000004.1, from coordinate 282,770 downwards.
CGCCAGTTGCGCAGGCCCAGCACGCCGAAATCCTGGCCCTCGGTCAGGCTGCTATGGTCGCTCAGCACCAGTTGCACATGTTCGCGCGCCACCGCCGGCGGGATCGGGCCGGCCATCTGCGCCAGCGCATGCGCCGGCGCGGCCACCGGGATCAGGCGCACATAGCCGACCGCGAGGCGCTCGAAGGCGTCGGCGCCGGACGACATCCAGCCGCCCACGCCCAGATGGCAGCTGCCGTCCTGCACCAGTTGCGTCACCATGCCCATGCCTTCGATGCGCAGGCGCAGCGCGACGGTGGGAAATTGCGCCTGGAACGCTTCGAGCATGCGCACCAGCACGCAGGTGGGGAACATCACGTCGACCACCACCGACACTTCCGCTTCCAGCCCGCCGGCCAGCGCCTTGGCGCGCGCGCGCATGGCGTCGACCTTCAGCGCCACCGTGCGCGCGTCGGCCAGCAGCGCCTTGCCGGCGTCGGTCAGGGTCGGTTTGCGCTTGCTGCGGTCGAGCAGCACCACGTTGAGCTGCTCTTCCAGGTTGGCGATGGTGTAGCTGATCACCGACTGCGTGCGGTGCAGCTGGCGCGCCGCATGGGCGAAGCCGCCCGCGTCGATCACGGCGACAAACACGCGCAACTGGTCGAGCGATGGTTGGCCTGGCTCTCTCATGACTAATCCATATCTATAAAATCGATAATAACAATCAAAATTTACACGGTTTCATCGATAGTAGATGCGGATTAAGATAAGTGCAAGCGCAGCAGCGCATCCCCACATCGTTTAAAGGAATTCATCATGGCAAACGTACTTCACATCAATAGCAGCGTGCGCAACAACGGTTCCCTGTCGCGCCAGCTGTCGGGCGAATTTGTCGCCAAACTGGCCGCGCAAGGCAACACCATCGTCACGCGCGACCTGGCGGCCCAGCCGGTGCCGCACCTGACCGAAGCGATGATGGGCGCGTTCTTTACGCCTGCCGACCAGCGCAGCGCGCAAGCGAGCAGCGACATCCAAATTTCCGACACCCTGGTCGATGAACTGCTGGCCGCCGACGTGCTGGTGCTGGCTGCGCCGATGTACAACTTTTCCGTGCCGTCGACCTTGAAAGCATGGATCGACCATATCGCCCGCGCCGGCCGCACCTTCCAGTACACGGCCACCGGCCCGGTTGGCCTGGCCACCGGCAAGAAAGCCTATATCTTCACGGCCAGCGGCGGCGTGTACAGCGAAGGCGACGCTGGCTCCTATGACCACCTGAGCACCTATCTGCGCGCGGTGCTGGGCTTTATCGGCATCACCGACGTCACCTTCGTGCAAGCCGAAGGCGTGGCGATGGGCGAAGAAGCCCTGGCCGCCACCCTGGCCAAAGGCCGCAGCACCATCGAGGCGCTGGCTGCCTGATCGCCGTTTTTTGCCATACCCTGCGGCGCCGTGATCACGGCGCCCATTTCCCTCCATAGCGCCTATAGTTGTACCTGTTTTCCATTTCACGCTCCCAGATCAAGAAAATGCACATTGCTGGCGTGGTAAAGTTTTGCTGCAATGCAAAATTGATGTATTTTATATACCCTTGATTTTCCGTAAACTTCCTGCGCGCGCGCGACCGGAATTAATCCATCTTCTTTTATGGAGCAAACCTCGTGCCGATCAAATATGTTGGTTGCTATGAAATTGATTACACCGCCGAACGCCTGCGCGGCTGCGGCGGCTGGGGCGCGTATGTCGCCATCTTTACGCAGTCGTCCAATCCCATGCACCGCCACAATGTGACGAGCAAGCAGCGGGTCAGGGCCGACCAGCTGTTTGTCTCCGAAGCCGAGGCGCAGGAGCAGGCGGCCGATGCGGCCCAATTGCTGGTCGCATCGCGCCAGCGCAAGTTCTCGACCGGCGTCTGATCAGACCCAGCCCTGGCGCCACACGGTGGCGTCCTGCAACGCCCGCCATGGCAAGGTCTCGATGCGCTGCGAGTGCACGGCCTGCAGTTCCACCTGCGTTACCGGTGCGCCTGGCGTAGCCGGTTCGATCACCCTGGTGACCATAAAATGTTTTTCCTTGTTGACGGGGGCGGCGGCCGTCCATTTGCTGTTGAGCAGTTTGTTGGCGCTCAAGCGGTTGCGTGCGGGAAGGTTCATGGGGGTGTCCGTGCGTTGGCGTGGTGGCGAAGTTCCTATTATCATGGACATTCCCGCCACGCACGAGGATCGCCATGAAACGCCAGCTGCACCTGCTTGTGATCGACCCGCAAAACGATTTTTGCGACCTGCCTGCAGACTTGATACCGGACGGCGTTGCCCCCAGCCTGCCGGTCACCGGCGCGCACCAGGATATGCTGCGCGTAGCCGGCCTGATCCGCGACGGCGGCGGCGGCCTCACGCACATCAGCGTCACGCTCGACGCCCACCACCGCTACGATATCGCCCACCCGACCTTCTGGCGTACGGGCAACAAAGGCCCTGTCCCGCCGTTTACGCAGATCAGCGCGCAGCAGCTACGAAGCGGCGCCTATGTACCGGCTGCCGACGGTGCCTTGCCGCGCGCGCAAGCCTACCTCGATGCGCTGGAAAGCGCCGGGCGCTACCAGCTGATGGTGTGGCCCGTGCATTGCGAGATCGGCTCCTGGGGCCAGAATATCCACGGCGCCGTGCGCGCCGCCTACAACGGCTGGGAAGTGGAGCAACGGCAGGTGGTGGCCAAGCTGTCCAAGGGGGCCAATCCGTGGACCGAGCATTACTCGGCCGTGATGGCCGAAGTGCCCGACCCGCAAGACCCGGCCACCGGACTCAATACCAGCTTCCTCGACACGCTTGTTTCGGCAGAGCAGATTTATATCTGCGGCGAAGCCGGCAGCCACTGCGTGAAGGCCAGCACCGAGCATATCGCCGACTACCTGGAAGCGCGGCAGGGCAGGGCGGCGCTGGCCAGGCTGGTGCTGCTGACCGACTGCATGAGCCCGGTTCACGGCTTCGAAACCCAGCAGCGCGACTTCCTGGCCGCCATGCTGGCGCGCGGCGCGCGGCTGGCCACCTCGAACGACATCCTGCCCGAATGGCAGGCCAATCAGGCGGCCTGAGGGGACAGATCTGTCGAACGCAACCGAAATAACGGCAAAGGCGTACTATTCTGGCTACAGTAACGTGGAGAAACAATACATGACCCCGATAGTACGCAGTTTGCTGGAAACCGATCTGTACAAATTCACGATGTGGCAAGCCTTGCTGCACGGTCATCCCAACACCCATACCGAATACGAATTCGTCTGCAGGAATACGCCGGCCTTTCCGCTGGCCGAACTGAAGCAGGAAGTCGAAGAGCAGCTCGACCACCTGTGCACGATGTCGTTTGCCGAAGACGAGCTGGCCTATCTGCGCACCTTGCGCTTCATGAAAAGCGACTTCGTCGACTTTCTCACGGTGTTTCGCTTCCAGCGCAAATTCATCGACGTCAGCACCGATGGCGACGACCTGATCGTGCATGCGGCCGGGCCGCAAGTGCATGTGATGGGCTTTGAAATCTTCGTGCTGTATATCGTCAACGAGCTGTATTTTCGCCGCTTCAATCTCGACGCAGCGCTGGCCGAAGGCCGCGCGCGCCTGACGGCCAAGGTGGCCGCGCTGAAGGCTTTCGGCAACGTGCCGCGCCGCAAGCATCCGTTCGAGTTTTCCGACTTTGGCGTGCGCCGCCGTTTTTCCGGCGCCTGGCACGACGAAGTGGTGCAGCGCCTGGCGCGCGAGGTGCCGGAATACTTCAAGGGCACTTCGAACGTCTACCTGGCCAGGCAGCTCGGCATCGTGCCGATCGGCACCATGGCGCATGAATACATGCAGTCGTTCCAGTCCTTCGGCGTGCGCCTGCGCGATTTTCAGAAAGCCGCGCTGGAGGACTGGGTGCAGGAATATCGTGGCGACCTCGGCATCGCCCTGACCGACGTGGTCGGCATGGACGCTTTCCTGGCCGATTTCGACCTGTATTTCGCCAAACTGTTCGACGGCCTGCGCCACGATTCGGGCGACCCGGTCGAATGGGGCGAAAAGGCGCTGGCCCACTATGCGGCCCTGCGCATCGACGCCAATACCAAGCGGCTGGTGTTTTCCGACGGCCTGGACCTGGAAACAGCCATCGAGCTGTACCAGCACTTTGCCGACCGCATCATGACCGGCTTTGGCATCGGCACCAACCTCACCAACGATCTTGGCCTGACGCCGCTCAACATCGTCATGAAACTGGTGCGCTGCAATGGCCAGTCGGTGGCGAAATTGTCCGATTCACCGGGCAAGACGTTGTGCAAGGACGAGACCTTCCTCGCCTACTTGCGGCAGGTATTTCACCATCCGGCCGCGCAAGCGGCTGGCGCATGATGTTACTTTCCCAGCCATAGCACGTCAGTGCGCCATGCCGAGTGCGTGATCAACTCGTGCATCGTTTCGGTCAATAGCTGTGCCATGCTGCTCACCAGGCGGTTGGCGCGCTGTTCGCGCAGGGTGGTGATGGCCACCGACGAGCGGATGGCGGGCCGCTCGATCGGATGGGCGATCAGCGTGCCTGCCCGGGTCTCGGCCTGGATCGCGGTGGCAGTAGAAATGGTATACCCCAAGCCGGCCGCCACCAGTTTTTTGGTCAAGGCCACGCTGTCCACTTCCATGTCCACCCTCAGCCGCACGCCGTGTTGCAGCGCGATTTTCTCCAGCAGCAGGCGATTGCTGTGCGGCAGCGCCGGCAGGATCAGCGCCACGTCGCCGAGTTCGGCGATGCGCCAGACGCGGTCGCGTCCTCCCTCCGGCCTTGCCGGTCCCACCAGCACCATCGGTTCGCTGAACAGCGGCTGGACATCGACGCTGTCGAGCAGCGGCTGGTTGTAGACCACTGCCAGGTCGACGCGGCGGTCGAGCACCCATTCCTGCAGATACGTGCTCAGTCCCTCGCGCACATGCAGCGAGACCCGCGGCCATCTGTCCCGGAAGGCGCGCACCAGCTGTTCGCCGATCAGCAGCCCGACGGCGGGCGGCAGACCGATGGCAATATGGCCGCCCTGCTCGTCGGCGCTGGCGCGCACCTGCGCGCCGGTCGCGCTGACCATATGCGTGATCAGCTCGGCCCGTTCCAGCAGGCGCGCGCCGGCGGCGGTCAGGCGCACGCCGCGGCCGTGGCGCACCAGCAAGGGCACGCCAATTTCCGCTTCCAGCTTGGCGATCTGCCGGCTCAGCGCCGGTTGCGCCACAAACAGTTCCGCCGCCGCGCGGCTGACGCTGCCAGAACGCGCCACGTGGATGAAAGTGCGCAGTTCCCGGATGTCCATGCAATCGTCCCATGCTTTAAAGGTATAGCTTTCACGTATACAAAGGTATTAGTCAGGCCAATTCAAGGCCGCTATATTAACGCCATAAGATCAATTATGGGAGACAACAGCGGGCCCGGCCACCGACCGGCTGCGGCACCGGCGCCGATGGCGGCGCGCCAACGACGGCATAGCGCCCGTATCCCGACCCATCACATAACGACCGGATCTCTATCCGGCATACGAGACCATATGAAACATTTGCGCAAACTCCATATACAAGTCATGCTCGCGCTGGCCCTGGCGGTCATCATGGGCCTGTTGTTCCCGACCCAGGCCATGGCCATGAAACCGCTGGGACAGGGCTTTATCGCCCTGCTCAAAATGATGCTTGCGCCTATCGTGTTCTGCACGCTGGTGCACGGCCTGGCCCAGGTGCAGGACATGGGCAAGCTGGGCCGCATGGGCTTCAAATCGCTGTTGTACTTCGAAGTCGTCAGCACCGTGGCGATGGTGGTGGGGCTGCTGGCCGTGAACCTGTTCCAGCCCGGCGCAGGTTTGCATGCGAGTAACCTGGCCGAGTCGCCCGAAGCGCTCAAGGCGACCTCGGCGGCGGGTGGCATTTCTGCCATCAGCTATCTGCTCAGCCTGATTCCGCACACGCTGGTCGACGCCTTTGCCAAGGGCGACATTATCCAGGTGCTGATCATTTCGGTGCTGTCCGGCCTGGCGCTGAACCGCGCCGTCGGACCCGACTCGGTGATCCTGCGCGGCATCGACGAGGCCCAGGCCGTGCTGTTCAAAATGCTCGCCTTCATCATGCGCCTGGCGCCGCTGGGCGCGTTCGGCGCCATGGCCGCCGCGATCGGCAGCTACGGCGGCGTCACCCTGCTGTATCTGCTCAAGCTGATCGCCGTCTATTACGGCGCCTCGCTGTTCTTCGTGTTCGCCATCCTGGGCAGCATCAGCATGTGCATCGGCCTGCCGTTCCTTGTGATTCTGCGCCTGATCCGCGATGAAATCCTGCTGGTGTTCGGCACGGCGTCGAGCGAGGTGGTGTTTCCCCGCCTGATCGAAAAGCTCAAGACGGCCGGTTGCGATGAAGTCGTGGTCGGGTTTGTCATGCCGGCTGGCTACAGCTTCAATCTGGACGGCACTTCGATCTACATGGCGATCGCCGTCGGCTTTATCGCCCAGGCCACCGATACCCCGTATTCGCTGGGCCAGCAGGCCGCCTTGCTGGCGCTGCTGAGCCTGACCTCGAAGGGCGGCACGACCGTCGCCGGCGGCGCGTTCATCAAGCTGGCGGCCACCCTGCAAACCGTGCGCAGCCTGCCCTTGGGCGGCCTGGGCCTGCTGTTTGGCATCGACCGGGTAATGGCGATCGCCACCGCCCTGACCAACGTGGTGGGCAACACCATGGCGGTGTTCGCCATCGCGCGCTGGGAAGGGGCCTTCGACGCCGCGCAGTTCAAGCAACTGACCGGCCATGCGCCGGGGCGCAGCCTGCTCAACGGCCCGCGCTCGCCGGCCGCCGACGGCCAGGTAGCGCAACCGGCCATCCCTGCCAAATAAATTGATCCATCACGAAAGGATACCCATCCATGTCCCGCCTCCCTCCCATCGACCCACAATTGCTGGACGCCGAACAGCGCGTCGTCTACGACGCCATCGCCAGCGGCCCCCGCAAGGGTGTGCGCGGCCCGCTGGCCGTCTGGCTGCGGCGCCCGAAGCTGGCCGACCGCGCCCAGGCGCTGGGCCGCTACTGCCGTTACGACAGCAGCCTGCCGCCACGGCTGTCCGAACTGGCGATCCTGATGTTGGGCAAATACTGGCTGGCCGAGTACGAGTGGGCGGCGCACAAGCCGTTTGCGCTCGAGGCCGGCCTGGCGCCGGCGATCATCGACGCCATCCGCGACGGCGCCGCGCCGCCCTTCGCCGCCGCCGACGAGGCCCTGGTGTACGCCTTCATCGGCCAGTTGCACCAGCAGCACCGCATCGACGACGCGCTGTATGCCGAAGCCGTCGCCCTGCTGGGCCAGGACGGCGTGGTCGACCTGGTCGGCATCGCCGGCTATTACACCCTGATCTCGATGACCATCAAGGTCTTCGAGGTGCCGCCACCGGCCGGCGTAGCGCCCGAGCTGCCGTCCCACACCGCATAACGCACAATCGATAAAGGAAACTTCATGAGCACCACGAACACTACGCCCGGCGGGCGCCTGCAGGACAAAGTCGCCATCGTCATCGGCGCCGGCTGCGTCGGACCCGGCTGGGGCAACGGCCGGGCGATCGCCGTCCTGTTCGCCCAGGCGGGCGCCCGCATTTTTGCCGTCGACAAGGATCTCGGCGCGATGGACGAGACGCTGCGCCGCATCGAAGAAGCCGGCGGCGACGTTACCCCGCATGCCTGCGACGTGACCGACAGCGCCGCCGTCGCGCGCATGGTGGAGCAGTGCCGGCAGACCTATGGCCGCGTCGATATCCTGGTCAACAACGTCGGCGGCTCGTCGCCGGGCGGCCCGGTGGCGCTCGACGAGGACAAATGGGATACGCAGATCGCGATCAACCTGAAAAGCGTGTACCTGACGTGCAAACACGTACTGCCGCTGATGGAGGCGCAAGGCGGCGGCGCGATCGTCAACACGGCGTCCACCTCGGGCATCCGCTGGACCGGTTCGGCGCAGGTGGCGTATGCGGCGAGCAAGGCCGGCGTGATCCAGTTGTCGCGCGTGGTGGCGGTGGAATATGCGTCCAGGGGCATCCGCGTCAATACCGTCGTGCCCGGCCAATTGCACACGCCGATGGTGGAAGCGCGCCTGGCGGGCCAGCGCGTCGGCGGCGACGTCAACAAATTGCTCGACAGCCGCCTCGCGCGCATCCCGCTCGGCTTCATGGGCGACGGCCGCGATACCGCCAATGCGGCCCTGTTCCTCGCCTCGGACGAAGCGCAGTTCATTACCGGCACCGAAATCATCGTCGATGGCGGCATGACCGCGCGGTGCGACTGACATGCGTCCCACCTTGCCCCTTGAGACGTGGGACTGCCACACGCATATTTACGGCCCCTGGGATCAATTTCCGCTGGCGCCCGATGCCGCGTATCACCCCGCCGCCGCGCCGTTCGCGGCCTTGCGCGGCAGCCACGCAGCGCTCGGCGTGACGCATGGCGTGCTGGTACAGGCGGCCTGCTACGGCGCCGATCACGGCGCCTTGCTGGCGGCGCTGGCGGGCAGCGGCGGGCACTATCGCGGCGTGGCGCTGGCCGACGTCGGGATTTCAGAGGCTGAACTGGCGCGGCTGCACGCCGGCGGCGTGCGCGGCGTGCGGTTCAACTTTCTCGGCCATCTGCCCGGCGAGCGCGATCCGCGGCGTTTGCGCGAGCTGGCCGAGCGCATCGCGCCCATGGGCTGGCACATCCTGCTGCACGGCCAGCCGCGCGAACTGGCGCCGGTGCTCGACGCCTTCGACGGCCTGGCGCTGCCGCTGGTGATCGATCACATGGCGCGCCTGAGCCCGGCCATGGCCGCCGACAGCGCCAGCCTCGCGCTGCTGGAACGGCATCTGGCGCAGCCCAATGGCTGGATCAAACTGTCGGGCGTCGACCGCATGATGGGCGGCGCCTCTGATGCCTGGGGCGGCGCCTTGCCGCTGCTGCGCCAGTTGATCGGCTGGGCGCCGCAGCGCTGCATCTGGGGCAGCGACTGGCCTCATCCGAATATCGCGGGCGCCGCACCAGAGGACGCCGCCCTGCTCGATTTTATCCTGGACGCCTGTGGCGATCAGGCAACGGCGCAGGCAGTGCTGAGTGATAACCCAAAACGCCTGTACGCCTGACCCCGGCGGCCTGCTGCCATGCGGCGGCAGGCCCGCCATTGACAAGTGAAGGAGCATCATGCGTAGCAAAATTGCAGCATTGAAAGCGATAACGATCGGCGTCGGCCTGTTGTTGGGCAGCACCGCCCAAGCCGCCGACATTCATGTCATCGCCACCGGCGCGCTCAAAGGCGCGTTTGAGCGGCTCACGCCCGCCTTTGAACAGGCCAGCGGCCACAAGCTGCTGATCGCCTGGGGGCCGTCGTACGGCAGTTCGCCCGACGCCATCCCGTCGCGCCTGAAAAGCAAGGAGCCGGTCGATGTGCTGATCATGGTCGGCGCGGCACTGGACAAGCATCTGCTCGATGGCCGCTTTATCGCCGGCAGCCGGGCCAATCTGGCCCAGTCGGGCGTCGGCGTCGGCGTGCGCAAAGGCGCGCCGCGGCCCGACATCAGCAGCGAGGCCGCGCTCAAGGCGGCGCTGCTGGCCGCGCCGTCGATCGGCTATTCGGAAGGCGCCAGCGGCGCCTATATTTCCGGCACCTTGCTCAAACAGATGGGGATTGCCGAGCAGGTGGCGGGCAAAACGCATCTGGTGCACGGCAAGGAACTGGTCGGTGAAGTCATCGCGCGCGGCGAAGTGGCGATCGGCCTGCAGCAGATCAGCGAACTGCGCGTGGTGCCCGGCGTCGACTATGTCGGCCCGCTGCCGGCGTCATTGCAAAAAATCAGCCTGATCTCGGCCGCCCTGGCGCGCGAGGCGTTTGATTCCGCGCCGGCCAGGGAACTGATGGCGTTCCTGGTCTCGCCCGCAGCGCAAACCATGTTGCTTGAAAGCGGCCTTGATCCGGTCGCGCCCCCGAAGTCCTGACCTTGTATTTTTCTAAACCTATAATATCCGAGACCTGATTATGAAAACCACTGTCCGTCAAATGATCCTTGCCCTTGCCGCCGTTACCATGGCTCCCGCCTTTGCCGCCGAGAGCGCGCCGCTCGAACACACGATGGTACAACGCGGCAATGTCCAGATCGAAGTGACCTCCCAGGGCAAAGGCCCGCTGATCGTCATCCTGCCTTCGCTGGGCCGCTCCGGCCGTGATTATGACGGCGTTGCCGCGCGCCTGGCCGAAGACGGCTTTCGCGTGTTGCGCCCCGAACCACGCGGCGTCGGCAAGAGCCGCGGACCGATGGAAAACCTGAGCGTGCATGATTTCGCGGCCGACGTGGCGGCGGTGGTGGAGCAGGCGCACCAGGGACCGGCGGTCGTGGTCGGCCACGCCTGGGGCAATTTCCCGGCCCGCCAGCTGGCCGCCGACCGGCCCGAGCTGGTAAAAGGCGTGGTGCTGGCCGCTGCCTCGGCCGGCAAGGTGCCGCCGGGTTCGACCGAGAAGCCGATCGGGCCGGAGATGCGCAAGGCGATCGATGGCGCCGGCGATCCCTCGCTGTCCGAAGCGCAGCGCCTGGAATACCTGCGCATCGCGTTTTTTGCGCCGGGCAACGATCCCAGGGTCTGGCTCAATGGCTGGCATGAGGAAACCCACCATGCGGAAGGCCACGCCCGCAACACCACGCTGGTGGACGATTACTTTGCCGCCGGCACCGCGCCCATCCTCGACCTGCAAGGCGAACATGACGCGGTGGCGCCGCGCCGCTTCTCCCAGGTCCTGAAAAACATGCTGGGCGACCGGGTCACGGTGGTGGTGATCCCGAATGCCGGCCACGCCATGGCGCCGGAACAGCCGGTGGCCATGGGCGACGCCATCGCCACGTTTGCGCGCCGCCTGTACGGCATGCGTTAAAAAAGGGGAGGGCGGCACAAGTGGCCGCATCCTCCCCCGCAGTCCCCACCTTTTCTAGAAACCCGTCACCACGGTCGTCATGTGTTCGACCTGTGGTGGCGCGGCAAAAAACTCTCCCACCAGCGCGCGCCAGGACTGGAATGCTTCGCTGCCGCGAAAATGCACGGTGTGGTCTTCCAGCGTATTCCAGCCCACCACCAGCCGATAGCCATCCGTATTCTCGATCGAGCGCTCCAGGCGCATCGAGATGCAGCCTTGCGCGCCTTTGAACAGCGGCACGGCGCGGGTGACGGCCGCTTCGAAGGCGGCGTGCGTATCGCTCTTGACCTGAATATGGGCAATTTCAAAAATCATGGTATTTCCACTGAAAGATTGAGGGAGCACAATGTTGCCATAACTTGCCGCTCTCTGCGCAGGCCTGGCGGCGGCTGGCTGTTGTGCAGTGCAACGTCATTGTTTGATAATGTTGGAAAAGACAGGCAAGCGGCCCCGATCGCAGTAAGATACGGGTAACGTGGGCAGGCGCACCTTGGTGGTGCATGGTTTTTTGACGATTACTTCATGGGAGAACCAAATGGCAGCGAAAAAAATTCTGTTTTTGACCGGCGATTTTGCGGAAGATTATGAAACGATGGTGCCTTTCCAGGCCTTGCTGATGCTGGGCCACACCGTGCACGCCGTCTGCCCTGGCAAGAAAAGCGGCGACACGATCAAGACGGCCATCCACGATTTCGAGGGCGACCAGACTTACACCGAAAAGCCGGGCCATCTGTTTGTGCTCAACGCCAGCTTCGACGAGGTGTCGCCAGACGACTACGATGCCTTGATGATCGCCGGTGGCCGCGCGCCCGAATACCTGCGCCTGAACGACAAGGTGATCGCTTGCGTGCGCCATTTTGCGCAAAGCGGCAAGCCGGTGGCCGCCGTTTGCCACGGCGCGCAATTGCTGGCCGCCGCCGATGTGATACGCGGCAAGCGCATTTCCGCCTACCCTGCCTGTGCGCCGGAGGTCAAGCTGGCCGGCGGCGAGTATGCCGACATTGCGGTGACCGATGCGGTCACCGACGGCCAGTTCGTCACGGCGCCGGCCTGGCCCGCGCATCCGGCCTGGCTGGCGCAATTCGTCACGCTGCTCGGTACCGAGATCCGCCTGTAATGTTGTTGCTCCCGGCGTGCCGCCGCGCCGGGACTTTTTGGATGAATCGATTCTGTCATGCATGTGCCGCGTAGCCCTTCCCCCCGCCGACAACTGCCCGCCTCGCGCTGGCGCCAGCGCCGCCTGGCCCAGGCGCCGGCCGCCCTGAGCGCCGCGCAGGAGCGGCAACTGGCGACCCTGCAAGCCATTTCCACCTTGCTGGCCGGGCAGCACGCCATCGATGCGCTGTGCCGCAGCTTTCTGCGCCATGTGATGGATTTCTCGGAAGCGGTGGGCGGCACCGTGCGCATCCTCGATCCGCATAACGACACCGTGCATATCGTGGTCCATGAAGGCATTTCGGACGCCATGCTCGAAGAAGAGCACTGCATGCGCAATCACGACTGCCTGTGCGGCGCGGCCGTGGCGCAGGGCGTGATCCAGATCCGCGACTTTCGCAAGGTCGAGGCCATCGAGCGCTTCCGCTGCCAGGAAGAAGGCTTCAGCGCGATTGCCGTGTTTCCCATCGTGGTGCGGGCGCAGCCGATCGGCAGTTTTTCCCTGCATTTTGTGAAAACCACGGTGCTGGGACAACAGCAGCACGACTGGCTGGCGACCCTGGGCCACAGCCTCGGCATCGCCATCGACAACCAGCGCCTGATCGCGCGTGAAAAGGAATTTGCCGTCGCGCGCGAACGCAGCCTGCTGGCCGAAGGCCTGCACGACAGCATCGCGCAAAGCCTCAATTTCATCAGCCTGCAGGTGCAGATGCTCGACGACTCCGTGCGACGCGGCGAGCTCGGTGAAGCGGCCGAAGTGCTGCCGCTGATGCGCATGGGCGTCGAGCAAAGCTACCAGGATGTGCGCGAATTGCTGGTCAATTTCCGCACGCGCTGGCATGGCAGCGACCTGGAAAGCAAGCTGGCCGAGGTGCTGGGCAAATTCGAACTGCAGACGGGCATCGCCAGCGCCTTGCAGATGACGGGCAACGGCGCGCCGCTGGCGCCCGAGCAGCAGCTGCAAGTGCTGTTCATCGTGCAGGAAGCGCTGTCGAATATCCGCAAGCATGCGCAGGCCGCCAGCGTGCAGGTCAGTGTCGACAATGGCCGCGATTTTTCGCTGCGCGTGCGCGACGATGGAGAAGGCTTTGCGGCCAATTTGCGCGACAGGAAAACGGAAGTGCAGATCGGCCTGCGCATCATGCAGGAAAGGGCCGAGCGGCTCGGTGCGCGCTTTGCCATCGACAGCACGCCAGGCGGCGGCACGACGATCTCGCTGGCCTTGCCGGAAGCACGGCGCCAGACGGCCTAACAGATAATCAGGTAACTCATCACAGTGAACGATACAATCAACGCACCCATCACCATCCTGCTGGTCGACGACCACACCTTGCTGCGCAGCGGCGTCAAGCTGCTGTTGCAGCGCAATCCACAATTCCAGGTGGTGGGCGAGGCGGCCAATGGCCTTGACGGCATTGCGCTGGCGGGCCAGTTGCAGCCCGACGTGGTGCTGATGGACCTGAACATGCCGGGCCTGTCGGGCGTCGACGCGCTGCGGCAGATTTTGCTGGAATGGCCCGCGATGGTGGTGCTGATGCTGACGGTGTCCGAGAACGCGGCCGACCTGGGCGCGGCCCTGCGTGCCGGTGCGCGCGGCTACCTGCTGAAAAATATCGAGGCCGAGCAGCTGGGCCAGGCGATTCTGCGCGCCGCCGCCGGCGAGTCCGTGATCGCCGACGCCATGACGGCCAAGCTGGTGTCGCAGTTTCGCAGCGGGCCAAGCTCGCCCGAAGCCGATTACGACAAGCTCACGCCGCGCGAACGCGAGGCGATGGCCTGCCTGGCGCAAGGGATGAGCAACAAGGAAATCGCGCGCCAGCTCGACGTGGCCGAAAGCACGGTCAAGATCCATGTGCAGAACATCCTGAAAAAGCTCAAGCTCAGCAGCCGGGTGCAGATCGCCGTATATGCGGTCGAGCGCAACCTGGGCAAGTAGCTGCGTGAACCAAAGGCGTAAAAATTGATCTGCATGCCGCTTTTGGCTAGTTACCCCTACTCCCTTTGACGTATGGTCTTGACCTTGGCCTCCCATTACACTTAGTTAATCGCTAATCCAATGAAGAGAGTGTCATGCATAAGGTCAACGTCGACGGCTTGTTGTCGAGCCAAGCTCTGTTTCGTCATATTTCCCCTTCGCAGCTCGAGCAATTGCGCCAGGATGTGGTGCGCGTCGAACTGGAAAAAGGCAAGGTCCTGTTCCGCAAGGGCGAAGTGCCCGAAGGCGCTTACGTGGTGGTGTTTGGCCTCGTCAAGCTGAGCGTGTTTTCGATGGAAGGCACCGACAAGGTACTGGAACTGATCCGCCCTGGCCAAAGCTTTGGCGAAGCCATGATCTTCCTCGACGAACCCTATCCTTTCTGCGCCGAAGCGCTTGAACACTGCCTGTTGCTGCGCATCCCGCCACACGCGCTGCTGCGCCTGCTGGACCAGTCGCCGCGCATCGCGCGCCAGATGATGAACAGCCTGTCGCACCACCTGATGGGCTTTATCCGCAACGTGGAACGCTGCTCGGTGCAGAACGCCACCCAGCGCGTGGTCGAATACCTGCTGCAGGCGTCGGACCAGCAGCGCTCGAACGAAGTCAAGCTGGACCTGAAGAAAAGCCTGCTGGCGTCGTTCCTTAACCTGGCGCCCGCTACCCTGTCGCGCGTGCTGCACCAGCTGACCGACCTGCGCCTGATCAAGGTCAGTGGCTCGCTGATCCAGATCGAGTCCGACGCCCTGAAAACCTATCGTCACGGCGCCACCACGGCGCTGCTGAATTAGGTCTTTTTTTTAAGCTTTTTCAGCCGGCAAGGTCAGGCGCCAGAACAACCAGGCGAGCAAGCTGACCGCCGCGCCCAGTGCGCATACCCCATGCCACCCTGCCAGCGCATACACGCTGGTGGCGGCGATTGCCCCCAGGCCACTGCCGACCGCATAAAACAGCATGTAGCACGCCACCAGACGGCTGTGCGCGTCGCTGTCGTGCCTGAAGATCAGGCTTTGGTTGGTCACGTGAATCGCCTGGCCGGCCAGGTCCAGCGCGACAATGCCGACGATCAAAGGCCATAACGCGCTGCCGGCAAACGCCAGAGGCAGCCACGACGCCAGCAACAGCAACAGTGCCGCGCCGGTGCTCCATTGCGCGCGGCCACGGTCTGCCATTGCCCCTGCGCGCGCCGCGCCCAGCGCCCCCGCCACGCCCACCAGCCCGAAAGCGCCGACGGCCGCGTGGCTGTAGCCTTGCGCGCTCAAAGGGAATACCAGCGCGCTCCAGAAAATGCTGAAGGCGGCAAACAGTAGCAGCGCCAGCACGCCGCGCACCTGCAGCACGCGGTTGCTTTTGAGCAGCTCAAGCATCGACGCGAGCAGGGCGCCGTAAGACAGTTTTCGCTGCAGCGGCACGGGTGGCGGCAGCATGCGCCACAGCAGCAACAGCAAGGCCAGCGACAAGACGGCCGACAACAGATAGACGGCGCGCCAGCCGGCCAGGTCGGTCACCAGGCCCGACAAGGTGCGCGCCAGCAGCAGGCCGATCACCACGCCGCCCTGGGCGGTACCGACCACGCGGCCCCGCTCATGGGCCGGCGCCACGCTGGCCGCATAGGCGATCAGCCCCTGCGTCATGGCCGTGCCCAGCAGCCCCACCAGCAGCATGCCGGCCAGCAGGGCGGCAGTCGAGGCGGCGCAGGCCAGCGCCGCCAGGCTCACGGCCAGCAGCAGCAGTTGCAGCAAAGTCAGAGTGCGCCGGTTCAGCATGTCGCCCAGCGGCACCACCAGCAGCAGCGCCAGCGCGCAGCCGGCCTGGGTGGCCGTGATCACCATGCCGCTGTCCGACCGGGACATGCCGAATTGCTGCGCCAGCGTGTCGAGCAGGGGCTGGGCGTAATACACATTGGCTACCGACAAGCCGGCGGCGCAGGCGAACAGCCAGACCAGCGGCCTGGAAACAGTGGAAATGGGAGAGCCGGTATCGCGCATAGGTATCCTGTAAAGTGGTTTTAAATTAAAACCAGTTGGAGTTTAGGCCGACAAGTTTTAAAATGCAACCACTCATTTCCGGAGATCCCTGATGGCCAAGCGCAAGAGTTTGCGGTCCGATTCCTGCCCCGTGGCGCGCGCGCTCGACGTGGTTGGCGAGCGCTGGGCGCTGCTGATCGTGCGCGACGCCTTCGGCGGCATGCGCCGCTTCGGCGAATTTCAAAAGAGCCTGGGGGTGGCGCGCAATATCCTGGCCGACCGCCTGCAGGGCCTGGTGGAAGAGGGCATCTTCACGGTTGCGCCAGCGTCCGACGGCACGGCCTACCAGGAATATGTGCTTGCGCCCAAGGGGCTGGCACTGTTTCCGGTGGTAGTTGGTTTGCGCCAGTGGGGCGAGGCGCAGCTGTTCGATCCGGGCGAAGCCCATTCCACCTTGCTTGAACGCGGCTCGGACGCGCCGCTGCGCGCGCTGCGGGTGCAGGCCGATGATGGCCGCGTGCTGCAGGCGGGCGACACGCAAGTACGCAAGGTAGCGCCATGACGCGGGTGGCGGTGATCGGCGGCGGCATCACGGGCGTGACCACCGCCTATGCGCTGGCCAGACGCGGCGCGGACGTGACCCTGATCGAGCGGCAGCGCTATGCGGCCATGGAAACCTCGTTTGCCAATGGCGGGCAATTGTCGGCCTCGCACGCGGAAGTGTGGAACCACCGCTACACGATCATGAACGCCCTGAAATGGATGGCCAGGTGCGATGCGCCGCTGCTGCTGCACCCGCGCCCAAGCTGGCACAAGCTGTCGTGGTTTGCCGAGTTTCTGGCCGCCATGCCGCACTACGAGCGCAACACGATCGCCACCGCGCGCATGGCGATTGCCGCGCGCGAGCACCTGTTTGCATGGGCGGCCGACGAAGCCATCGATTTTGACCACCGCCGCGCCGGCATCCTGCATGTCTACCGCGAACGCGCCGGCTTTGAACGGGCTGCCGGCGTGTCGCAGCTGCTGGCCAGAGCGGGTCTCGCGCGCCGCGCCGTCACGTTTGAAGAAATGCGCGCCATCGAGCCAACCCTGGCCGGCGAATTTTACGGCGGCTACTACACCGACAGCGATTCCACCGGCGACATCCACAAGTTTGCCACCGGCCTGGCCGAGGCTTGCCTGCGCCGTGGCGTGGCCTGCCGGTATGGCCAGTCGATCACCTCGTTACAGCGTGAAAGCGGCGGCGTGCGCGTCACGACGCAGGCCGCCAGCAGCGTATTCGACGTTGCGGTGATCTGCGCCGGCACGGCCAGCCGCGCCATGGCGGCCATGCTGGGCGACCATGTGAATGTGTATCCCGTCAAAGGCTATTCGATCACCGTGCACCTGGACGACGCCGCCAGCCGCGCGGCGGCGCCCACCGTCAGCCTGTTGGACGACGCCACCAAACTGGTCAGCAGCCGCCTGGGTGAAGATCGCCTGCGCGTGGCCGGCACGGCCGAATTCAATGGCGAGAACCGCGATATCCGCGCCGACCGCGTGGCGCCTTTGCTGCGCTGGGTCGAACAGCATTTCCCGCAGGTCAATACGCGGCGCGTGGTGCCCTGGGCCGGCCTGCGCCCGATGCTGCCGGCCATGCTGCCGAAAGTGGGGCCGGGCCAGGCCGCCGGCGTGTTTTATAACACCGGCCATGGCCATCTGGGCTGGACCCTGGCCGCCGCCACTGCCGAAATGGTCAGTGACGCCGTGACCAGGTTTTCGGCAAAACGTCGCTGAGTGCGGCGCGCTCCCGTGCAGCTCGCTCTTGTCGTCGAGCGCGCCGTCATCGTTGCTGCCATAGCCGACCGCCCTGCGATAGAACTTGAATCACCCTGCGCGCCGACCAGTCCTGGCAGGCGGCATGGCGGACAGGGGCAGCAAACAGAAAGCAAGGCGGTGCATCGATTTTCCTCAGGCGTTGAGCAAGCGCCGATGCTACAGGGCGCCCCGGCTTTCCTGCGCCACGATGGCCATCGCCGGCGCCAGATACGCGATCATCGCCGGTGTCACAAAGCTGCCCTGCAGCAGGCGCGGTTCCTGCTGGTGCGCCTGGCGAAATTTCAGCTGCGTGGCCGGGTCCGTGCCCGTATACGACTGGAACAGCTCGCGCCACTGCCGCGCCAGTGCCAGCACCGCCGGATCGTCTGGCGGCGTGTGGCTGTCAAGCGCCGCGCGCACGGCTGCGATCAGGGCCGGCCATTCTTTCGCGCGCTTGCCGTAGTTGGCCTGCAAATGCGCGTATTCGGCGTCGTCCAGGAAGGGGCGGTACAGCGCGATGCGCGAGGCGCCAAAGGCGCCCGTCACGAAGCGCATCAGGTCTTCGTCGATGCCGGTTTTTGCCTGCATGCCCGGCTCCTTTTCGTGCATGCTGTTCAAGCGCACAAACAGCCCAGGGTGGGCGTCGGTGTCGCGCACCAGCTTGACCATCCATTCGGTGCCCAGCGCCTGCGCTTGCGGCGCGGTGGCGGCGACACCCGCGTCCATCAGCGCGCGCACGCGCGCCACCAGTGTTTGCCATTCCTGTTCCACCGCCGTATCGGACAGCATCGGTAACTGCCGCACTTCGTCCTGCGTAAAATAGTTGTCGATCATGGTCATCTGCTCCATTGTGGTCAGCCAGTCGGCCAGTTCCGGTTCCTGCCCCTGTTCCAGTTGCGTTTGCAAGTCCAGCAGGCGTGCGCGCAGGCTGGTCGCCTGTGCCAGTTGCTGGTCCAGCATGGCGATCTGTTTTGCCACGATGGCGCACAAGGGCAAGTCGGAGCTGGCCAGTGAAGTTGCGATCTCGGCCAGCGACAGCCCGAACCTGCGCAGCGCCATGATCCGGTGCAGCCGGTCCATGTCGCCGCGCTGGTACAGGCGGTAGCCGGCCTGCGTGCGCGCCGAAGGCGAGAGCAGGCCGATGTTGTCGTAGTGGTGCAGGGTACGCACGGTCAAGCCCGTCAGCCTGGCCAGCTCGCCTATTTTCAACAGCATCATCGTTCTCCTTGTCTTCGGTGCATACCAACCACGATGGCGCCTGACGCTGCGTCAGGGTCAAGCAGGAATGTAGCAGAGGACGAAAAAAACTCGGCAAAAGAATCCGTTGACCCGCATTTTTTTGTACGGTATATTTATAAAACCGAACG
The DNA here is from genome assembly GCF_002250505.1 of Janthinobacterium sp. PC23-8. Taxonomy (GTDB): domain Bacteria; phylum Pseudomonadota; class Gammaproteobacteria; order Burkholderiales; family Burkholderiaceae_D; genus Janthinobacterium. Next base: position 263,584 of record NZ_NJGY01000004.1, on the reverse strand, counting down.
ACGGCTGCGGTAAAAGAAGCGCGTTCGGGCCACATGGAAACACGGAACAATCGTTGTGCGGCGCAGCAAGAAGCGCCATCGGCAGGACTGGAAAGACAATCCGCGCAGACGGATTTTTTTCACAGTTGGTTTGTACGTTAAATATAATATGCCAACCGGCAACGACCGGGTGGCGAGAGAGACGACCATGATGAAAAGTATCGTTTGCGATACGCCGGGCAGCTTGCGCATGGAGCAGCGGCCCGTGCCTGTCCCCGCCGGCGACGAAGTGCTGGTCCGCATACGCCGCATCGGCATCTGCGGCACCGACATGCATATCTTCCGCGGCACCCAGCCTTTCCTCAGTTACCCGCGCGTGATGGGCCACGAATTGTCCGGCCATATCGAAAGCGCGCCAGCCGGCTCGCGCCTGGCTGTCGGCGACCAGGTCTACGTGATGCCCTACCTGTCCTGCGGCACTTGCGTGGCCTGCCGCCAGGGCAAGACCAACTGCTGCACCCGCATCGAGGTGCTGGGCGTGCACCGCGACGGCGGCATGACCGAATACCTGGCGCTACCCGAACGCTTTGTCTTCAAGACCGAAGGCATCTCGCTCGACGACGCGGCCATGATCGAATTTCTCGCCATCGGCGCGCACGCCGTCAAGCGCGGCGCGGTCGATGCAGCCAGGCGCGTGCTGGTGGTGGGCGCCGGCCCGATCGGCATGGCGGTGATGCTGTTTTCGTCCCTGAAAGGCGCCGAGGTGACGGTGCTCGATGGCCGCGCCGACCGCCTGCAGTTCTGCCGCGACGCGCTGGGAATTAGCCGCACGGTGCAGCTGGGCGAGGGCGACAAGGAACAGTTGGCCGACGCCACCGATGGCGAGTTCTTCGACGTGGTGTTCGACGCCACCGGCAATATCGCCGCCATGGAGCGCGGCCTCGATTTCGTCGCCCACGGCGGCAGCTACGTACTGGTGTCCATCGTGCGCGACCGCCTGTCGTTTTCGGACCCCGAGTTCCACAAGCGCGAAACGACCTTGCTGGGCAGCCGCAACGCCACCGTCGACGATTTCGAGGAAGTGGTGGCGGCCATGAAGGCGGGCAAAGTGCCGACTGCGCTGCTCAACACGCACCGCACCACGCTGGACGAATTTACCAACGTGCTGGAGCACTGGATGCAGCCATCGACTGGCGTCATCAAGGCCATCGTCGAGGTCTGAGATGAACGATACCAATCACAATCCGCTGCATAATCCTATATTGCAGTTCGGCACCAGCCGCTTCCTGCAGGCGCATGCCGACCTGTTTGTCAGCGAAGCGGCGCAAACCGGCCAGGCGCTGGGCAAGATCACCATCGTGCAAACGACGAACAGCGCCCAGGGCGCGGCGCGGGTGGCGGCGTTTCGCCAGGCCGGCGGCTATCCGGTGCGCATCCGCGGCTGGCACGATGGCGCGCAGGTCGACGACGAGCGCCGCGTGCACGCCGTCACGCAAGCGTGGCAAACGGGCAGCGACTGGCAGCAGGTACGCGCGGCGGCCGTGGCCGCGCGCGTGATCATCTCGAATACCGGCGACAGCGGCTATCAGCTGTTTGAAGCCGATCATCCCGGCCTCGTCGATGGCGACGTGGCGCCACAGAGTTTTCCCGCCAAGTTGATGGTGCTGCTGCGTGACCGCTTTCTGGCGGGCGCGGAGGCGGTCACGATTTACCCGTGCGAACTGGTGGTCGACAACGGCACGGTGCTGCGCGAGCTGATCGTCAATCTGGCGCGGCAATGGCGGCTCGATGCCGGGTTTATCGCTTACCTGGAAACGGGCTGTGTGTGGATCAATTCACTGGTCGACCGCATCGTCTCGGAGCCCATCGAACCGATCGGCGCAGTGGCCGAACCGTATGCGCTATGGGCCATCGAAGCGCAAGCGGGCATGGTGCTGCCGTGCAGCCATGCGCAACTGGTGGTCACCGCCAGCCTGCGCGAATACGAGCAGCGCAAGCTGTTTTTGCTGAACCTGGGACACACGTATCTGGCGCAGCTGTGGCTGGAAAAAGGCAGCCCCGCCGCCATGACGGTGAAGGAAGCGATGCGCGATGGCGCCATGCCAGACGCGCTCGAATCGCTGTGGCAGGACGAAGTGCTGCCCGTGTTTGCCGCCATGGGCGCGCGCGAAGGCGCGGCCGCCACATCGTACCTGGCGCAGGTAAAGGAGCGCTTCAACAATCCGTTTCTGGCGCACCGCCTGGGCGACATCGCGCAGAACCATGGCGAAAAAATCGGCCGCCGCATGGCGCCCGTAGTGGCGCTGGCCCAGCAGCTTTGCCCAGGCCTGGCCCAGCCGCGCCTGCGCGCCATGATCGCGCAAGCAGTTCAACCAGGAGTACAAAAATGAGCACCCGGTCCGCATGCCGGCTTGACACGATATCGACTAAAATGGCCCACTTTCCCACTTTCCTTGTCGCCGACATAGCGAACACCCCCATCCATGTCAAAACCGGCCACCGTCTTCAAGCGCAGCACCAATCTGCTGTTGCAATTTCTCGCCGAGAATGTCGCAGTGGGCGAAATGCTGCCGACGGAGCAGTTCCTGACCACCATCTGCCAGGGCAGCCGCACGGCGATCCGCAGCGCGATTGCCTACTTGTCGACGCGGCGGCTGATCAGCAGCCCGGCCGAGCGGCGCTTGCTGAGGAAACCGATACCGGGCGACTACTTCGATATCGCCGAGCTGCAGTCGGGCGCGGAGCGCATCCAGCAGGTGCTGATGGAGCGCGTCTACCAGCGCGACATGCCGCCCGGCGCCGAGTTTTCGGAAGCCGAACTGGCGCGCGAGGCGGGCGCCAGTACCGTCAGCGTGCGCGAATTTCTGATCGGCTTTTCACGCTTCGGCCTGATCGAAAAGAAACCGCGCGGCGGCTGGCGCCTGTGCGCGTTCGACCGTTCGTTCGCCACCGAGCTGGCGGACATGCGGCGCATGTTCGAGATGGCGGCCGTGGAGCACTTCGCGCATCTGGCGCACGGCGATCCGGCGTATGCGGAACTGGCGCGGCTGATCAAACAGCACGAGAAGCTGGCGGCCAAGATCGACACGCGCCACAATGCGTTTCCGGCGCTGGACCGCGAGTTCCACACCTTCTTGATCGGCTTGCTCAACAACCGCTTCGCGCAGGGCTTTTACGATATCGTCTCGTTCGTGTTTCACTATCACTACCAGTGGGACAAGGGCGAGGAAAAGGGCCGCAACAAGTACGCAGTGCAGGAGCACCTGGCGATTTTGCGGGCGCTGGCCGAGCACGACATACCGAAAGCCCTGGACTGCATGAAGTCGCACTTGAATTCCTCGCGCAGCACCATGCTGGCGTCGATCGGCCTGCGCGAAAAACTGATGCAGTCGTAAGTCGCAGCGTTGGCGGGGAGGGTGCGCAATGAGCCACGCCACTCCCCTCTCCAATCCCGTTTCCAGCCTGCTGCTGATGTCGCCTGAAGACAACTGCATGATCGCCAGGACCGCGCTGGCCATCGGCGACATCGTCACCATCGACGGCGTGCCCGTCACCCTGACGCAAGCTATCCTGATCGGCCACAAGGTGGCGCGCCGCGCGCTGGCCGTCGGCGACAAGGTGCTGCGCTATGGCGCCCTGATCGGCAGCATCACGGCCCCCGTCGCCATCGGCGAGCATATCCATACGCACAACCTGGCCAGCGACTACATCCCCACGTTTACCCTGGGCCAGGACGGCCACCATTTCCTGGACAAGGACGCCAAACAATGAACGCTCCAACGACAACGCCGGCCCCGGCCCCGGCCCCGGCCCCGGTCCCGGTCCCGGTTCCGGCCCTCTCTGGCTACCTGCGCGCCGACGGCCGCAAGGGCATCCGCAATATCGTGGTGGTGGCCTATATGGTCGAATGCGCGCACCACGTGGCGCGCCTGATGGTCAACGCCTTTCCCGGCCAGCCGGTGCACCTGATCGGCTTTACGGGCTGCTTCCCCAACGAATACGCGGACCAGGTGATGCGCCGCCTGCTGACGCACCCGAACGTGGGCGCCGTGCTGCTGGTGTCGCTCGGCTGCGAAGGCTTCAACAAATATGGCCTGTCGAGCGCGGTAGCCGACAGCGACCGCCCCGTGCACACGATTACCATCCAGGAAAACAGCGGCACTCGCCCCAGCGTGAGCAGCGGCGTCGAGTGGATCAGCTGGGCGCTTGAGCACCTGGCGCAGCAGACCCGCGTGCCGATGGGCATCGATGAACTGGTGGTAGCCACCATCTGCGGCGGCTCCGACAGCACCAGCGGCATCAGCGCCAACCCGGCCGTGGGCGTGGCCTTCGACACCCTGATCGCCGCCGGCAGCCCGTGCATCTTTGAAGAGACTGGCGAACTGGTGGGCTGCGAATACCATATGCAGCGCCGTGCCGTCAGCCCGGACCTGGGCAACGCCATCGTCGAAACGGTGGCCAAGGCCGCGCGCTACTACACCATCATGGGCCACGGCAGCTTCTCGCCGGGCAACGCCGATGGCGGCCTCACCACGCAGGAAGAAAAGTCGCTGGGCGCCTACGCCAAGAGCGGATCGTCGCCAATTGTCGGCATCCTGAAGCCGGGCGACCAGCCGGCCGGCGGCGGCCTGTATCTGCTCGACGTGGTGCCCGACGGCGAGCCGCGCTTCGGCTTTCCGAACGTGTCGGACAACGCGGAAATCGTCGAACTGATTTCCTGCGGCGCCCATATCACCTTGTTTACCACCGGCCGCGGTTCGGTGGTCGGCTCGGCGATTTCGCCGGTGATCAAGGTCTGCGCCAATCCGCAAACCTTTGAACGCCTGTCCGACGACATGGATATCAATGCCGGCAAGATCCTGACCGGCGAAGCGAGCCTGGAAGAGGTGGGCGCCGAAATCGTTAGCGCCGTGCTGAACGTGGCCAACGGCGCCTTGAGCCGCTCGGAAGACCTGGGCCACCAGGAGTTCGTGCTGACCTATAAACAATTCGACGCGGTGGGGCCAGGCTGTTTCCCATTGCGCGCTGCCTGAACAAGAAAAAGCCATGGAGATTTCTGTATGAAAGTTGAACAGAGAAAAATCCTGCCGCGCGGCGGCCTGTCGCTGCCCTGCATCGGCATGGGCTGCGCCCCGCTCGGCGGCCTGTACCAGAGTGTCAGCGACGCGCAGGCGCGCGCCACCCTCGATGGCGCCTGGGAGGCCGGCGTGCGCTTTTTCGACACGGCCCCCTATTATGGCTACACCCGCTCCGAACACCGCCTGGGCGCGGCCCTGCGCGAGCGGCCACGCAATGAGTTCGTGATCAGCACCAAGGTCGGCCGGCTGATGCGGCCCGACGCTTCCGTGCGCCCCGGCGACGACGGCTTTGCCGCGCCGCTGCCGTTTCGCCCGCAGTATGACTACACCTACGACGGCGTGCTGCGCTCGCACGACGACAGCCTGCAGCGCCTTGGATTGGCGCGCATCGATATCCTGTTCGTGCACGATATCGGCAGCGTCACGCATGGCGAAAATGACGAACAATACTGGCGCCAGCTGATAGACGGCGGCGGCTTTCGCGCCCTCGACGAACTGCGCGCATCGGGCCAGGTCAGCGCCGTGGGCCTGGGCGTCAACGAATGCGAGATCGTGCTGCGTGCCATGGCCGAATTCGACCTCGACTGCACCTTGCTGGCGGGCCGCTACACCTTGCTGGAACAGGCTGCGCTGTCGCCGCTGCTGGACCTGTGCGCCGAGCGCGGCAACGCCATCGTGATCGGCGGCCCGTTCAATTCGGGCGTATTGGCCGGCAACGGCAAGTTCAATTATGCCGATGCGCCTGACGCCATCTTGCAAAAAGTGGCGCAGCTCGACGCCATCTGCCGCCAATTCCATGTGCCGCTGCCGGCCGCTGCCTTGCAGTTTCCGCTGGCCCATCCGGCTGTCGCCTCGTGCATTCCCGGCGGCCAGGACCTGGCGCAGCTGCGGCAAAACCTCGACTGGTTCGCTACATTGATACCGGACGCCTTGTGGACGGCATTGCAAGCTGCAGGCCTGATCGATGCGCGCGCGCCGGTGCCCCAGGGAGCCGCATGATGCGCATCGACGCCCATCAGCACTTCTGGCAACTGGCCCTGCGCGGCGGTGGCTGGCCGCCGCCTTCCCTGGGTGCCATTTACCACGATTTTGCCCCTGCCGACCTGGCGCCGCTGCTGGGGGCGCATGGCGTACAAGGCACGGTGCTGGTGCAGTCGCTGCCGTCCGAAGACGATACGCAGTTGCTGCTGGCGCTGGCCGAACAGAACAGCTTTATCCGCGCCGTGGTGGGCTGGACCGATTTGCTGGCGGTGGACGCACCGGCGGCGATTGCCCGCCTGGCAGCGAACAAGAAGCTGAAAGGCCTGCGGCCCATGCTGCAGGATATAAGCGACGAGCAGTGGATCGCCAACCCTGCGCTGGCGCCGGCCTTGACGGCCATGGTGGAACATGGCCTGCGCCTTGACGCGCTGGTGCTGCCGCGCCATCTGCCGGCGCTGCTGCAATGCGCGCGTGCTTTTCCAGGGCTCCCCATCGTCATCGACCATGCGGCCAAGCCGCCGATTGCCGATGCTCAATTTGGCCACTGGCGCGAGGACATGGCGCAGCTGGCCGCGCTGCCGAATGTGCATTGCAAGCTGTCCGGCCTGGTAACGGAAGCCAAACCTCGCTGGGCGGTGGAAGATTTGCAGCCGTATGTGGCGCATGTGCTGGACGTGTTTGGCGCTCAGCGCGTGATCTGGGGCAGCGATTGGCCGGTGGTGGATCTCGCCGGCGGCTACGGCGCCTGGCTGGCCGCCAGCGAGGCGCTGCTGGCGCACTTGGGTCAGCAGGACAGGAACGATATCTTCGGCCTTAACGCCCACCGTTTTTACCGCCTCGCTTAGGAACCGTCATGCAAACAATGGGCATGGTCATCGGCATCGCGCCGGACCGCATCGCCGAATATAAAACCCTGCACGCGGCCGTCTGGCCGCAGGTGCTGGAGCGGCTGGCGCAAGCGCACGTCAGGAACTATTCGATCTTCCTGCGCGAGCCGGAAAACCTGCTGTTCGGTTACTGGGAATACCACGGCGCCGATTTTGCAGCCGATATGGCGGCGATTGCCGAAGACCCCGAAACGCAGCGCTGGTGGACCTTCTGCGCACCGTGCCAGCAGCCGCTGGCCTCGCGCGCCGAAGGCGAGCACTGGGCGATGATGGAACACGTATTTCATATGGCATAAGCCCAAAAAAACAGGAGACAAAAAAATGACCGCCAGACTACAAGGCAAAACCGCACTGCTGACCGCCGCCGGCCAGGGCATCGGCCGCGCCACCGCCGAAGCTTTCGTGCGCGAAGGCGCGAGAGTGATCGCCACCGATATCAACCAGGCCCAGCTCGATGCCTTGAAAGAGGCGACCGGCTGCACCGTGCGCCTGCTCGACGTCACCGATGGCGCGGCCATCACTGCGCTGGTGAAAGAGATCGGCGCTGTCGATATCCTGTTCAACTGCGCCGGCTTCGTCGACGGCGGCACCATCCTCGACTGCGACGACGCGGCCTGGGACCGTTCCTTCGACATCAATGCGCGCTCCATGTACCGGCTGATGCGCGCCGTGTTGCCCGGCATGCTGGTCAAGGGCGCCGGCTCCATCGTCAATATGTCTTCCGTGGCGTCGAGCGTGAAGGGCGCGCCGAACCGCTTTATCTACGGCACCTCGAAGGCGGCCGTGGTGGGCATGACGAAATCGGTGGCGGCCGACTTTGTCACGCGCGGCATCCGCTGCAATGCGATCTGCCCCGGCACCATCGAGTCGCCGTCGCTCAATGAACGCATCGCCGCCCAGGCCGTAGCGACGGGCGTGAGCATCGATGAAGTGCAAGCGGCCTTTGTCGCGCGCCAGCCGATGGGCCGGGTCGGCAAGGCCGATGAAATCGCCGCGCTGGCCGTCTACCTGGCTTCCGACGAAGCCGCTTTTACCACCGGCATGACGCACGTCATCGACGGCGGCTGGTCCAATTAACTACAACAACGAGAGACAGCAATGAAACTGATGCGTTATGGCCCCAAGGGCGCCGAAAAACCTGCCTTGATCGATGCGAATGGCGCCGTGCGCGACCTGTCCGGCGCGCTGCCCGACATTACTTGCGCCACCTTGAGCCGCGATGGCCTGGCGACCCTGGCCGCCGTCGATATCGACAGCTTGCCTGTCGTGGCCAACCCCGGCCGCATCGCGCCGCCCTGGCAGGGCGTGGGCAAATTTCTGTGCGTGGGCCTGAACTACGCCGACCATGCAGCCGAATCGGGCATGGCGGTGCCGCCGGAGCCGGTGCTGTTCATGAAGGCGACCAGCGCCATTATCGGCGCCGATGACGCGGTGGTGATGCCGCAGGATTCAAAAAAGAGCGACTGGGAAGTGGAGCTGGGCGTGGTAATTGGCACCACCGCGCGCTATGTGTCGGAAGCGGACGCGCTGTCGCACGTGGCCGGCTACTGCGTGGTCAACGATCTGTCCGAACGCGAATATCAACTCGAGCGCGGCGGCCAGTGGGACAAGGGCAAGGGCTGCGATACCTTTGGGCCGATCGGCCCGTGGCTGGTCTCCGCCGACGAGGTGGCGGACCCGCAAAACCTGGGCCTGTGGCTGGAAGTGAACGGCAAGCGCGTCCAGGACGGCAATACCAGGACCATGGTGTTCGGCGTGGCCAATCTGGTCAGCTACATCAGCCGTTTCATGACCTTGTACCCGGGCGACATCATCAGTACCGGCACGCCGCCTGGCGTGGGCATGGGCCAGAAACCGTCGGCCGTGTATCTGAAACCGGGCGACACCATGCGCCTGGGGATCGAAGGCCTCGGTGAACAACACCAGACCGTGCATGCGTGGAATCCGGAACTGATCGACGGTTAAAAAGCAGTACCTGACCGGTGTTGATCGATGCACAGACATCGGCGCGCCGGCTTATGGCAGTACAGTGGAGGAGACACACCATGAATCAATCCGAAGAGATACTGGCGCTCAATCGCGTCAGCAAACGCTTTCCCGGCGTGCTGGCGTTGGACGACGTCAGTTTCAGCCTGCGCCGCGGCGAAGCCCATGCGCTGTGCGGCGAGAACGGGGCCGGCAAGTCCACCCTCATGAAAGTGATGAGCGGCGTGTACCAGGCCGACGAGGGGGAACTGGTCTACAAGGGCAAGGTGTGCAGCTTTGGCAGCAGCGTCGACGCGGAGGCGGCCGGCATCGCCATCATCCACCAGGAACTCAATCTGATTCCCCACCTGAGCGTGGCGGAAAATATTTTTCTCGCGCGTGAACCGGTACGCGGCTTTTTCATCGACCGCAAGAAGATGCGCCTTGATGCGCAGGCGCTGCTGGACCGGCTCAAGCTGCGCATCGATCCGCGCCAGCTGGTGAAAAACCTGTCCTGCGCCCAGCAGCAGATGGTGGAAATCGCCAAGGCCCTGTCGCTCAACACGGAAGTGCTGATCATGGACGAGCCCACGTCGTCGCTGACGGAAAGCGAAACGGGCCAGCTGTTCGAGATCATCAATGAACTCAAGCGCAATGGCGTGAGCGTGGTGTATATCTCGCACCGCCTGGAAGAGATGCAGCATATTATCGACCGGGTGACGGTGCTGCGCGACGGCAAATTCGTCAGCACCGACGATTTTCATTCGATCTCGCTCGACGCCATCGTGGCGAAAATGGTCGGCCGCACGCTTGATGAAAAATTCCCCGAGCGCGTCTCGAAACCGACCGCCGACGTGCTGCTGCGCGTGACCGATTTGCACCGCAAGGACGTATTCGGACCGCTCAGCTTTGATTTGAAACGCGGCGAAATCCTCGGTTTTTCCGGGCTGATGGGGGCCGGCCGCACGGAAGTGGCGCGCGCCATTTTCGGCGCCGATCCGCTCACCGGCGGCGCCATCCACCTGGGTGACACCGAGGTCGTCATCGACTCGCCCATCGACGCCATCGACCATGGCATCGCCTATCTGTCGGAAGACCGCAAGAGCCACGGCCTGGCGATCCGCATGTCGGTGGCGGCCAACCTGACGCTGACCAATGTGTCGGCGCTGGCGAACCGCTTCGGCTTCATCGACTTTGCGAAAGAAGAGGCGGTGGCGCAGCAATACATCGCCGCGCTCGGCATCAAGACGCCGACCTCGAAGCAGATCGCGCGCAATCTGTCGGGCGGCAACCAGCAGAAGATCGTCATCAGCAAGTGGCTGTACCGCGAATCGAAAATCATCTTCTTTGACGAGCCCACGCGCGGCATCGACGTGGGCGCCAAGTTCGCCATCTACCAGCTGCTCGACAAGCTGGCCTCGGAAGGTATCGGCGTGGTGCTGATCACCTCCGAGCTGCCCGAGATCATGGGCATGACGGACCGGGTGGCCGTGTTCCACGAAGGGCGCATCAGCGGCATCGTCAACACGCGCGAGTCGTCGCAGGAAGAAATCATGCATCTCGCATCGGGCCGCCAGGCAGCAATGCATTAACATCAGAAAGCCATAAAAAAATGAATAAAGAACTGATCCAAAAGTTTGCCGCGCTGGGTAGCCTGTCCTTGCTGCTGCTGGTGTTTTCGCTGACCAGCGATGCCTTTTTCTCGGTCAGCAATGGCATGAGCGTGGCGCTGCAGGTGACCTCGATTGCGTATCTCGGCATTGCCGCCACCTGCGTCATCATCACCGGCGGCATCGACCTGAGTTCCGGCTCCGTGCTGGCGCTGGCCGGCGTGGCCGCCGCCCTGCTGGTCAAGAGCGGCATACCGGTGCCGGTCGCCATGTTGGGCGGCATCGTAGTGGGCGCCATGTGCGGCGCCGTCAACGGTTTCTGCATCACGCAACTGAAACTGCCGCCCTTCATCGCCACCCTGGGCATGATGCTGATCGCCCGCGGCCTGGCGCTGCAGGTGACCGGCGCGCGGGCGATCTCGGGCCTGGGCGAGTCGTTCGGCGAACTCGGTAACGGCGTGCTGTGGCGCATCGAGCGCGACACGGGCGGCACCTTCCCGGAAGTGGTGTTCCCCGGTATTCCGTATCCGGTGGTGCTGATGGTGGTGATCGCCGTGGCGGTGTCCATCATGCTCAGCCGCACCACCTTTGGCCGCCATATCTACGCGGTCGGTTCGAACGCCGAAGCGGCGCGCCTGTCGGGCGTCAAGGTTGGCCGCGTGACCCTGATGGTGTACACCCTGTCCGGCGCCCTGTCGGGCCTGACGGGCTGCGTGCTGATGTCGCGCCTGGTGACGGCGCAGCCGAACGAAGGCGTGATGTATGAACTGGACGCGATCGCCAGCGCCGTGATCGGCGGCGCTTCGCTGATCGGCGGCATCGGCACCATTTCCGGCACCGTCATCGGTTCGTTCGTGATCGGCATCCTGCGCAACGGTTTGAACATGAATGGCGTATCGAGTTTTATCCAGCAAATCATTATCGGACTGGTCATTCTGCTGACCGTCTGGATCGATCAGAAGCGCAACCGCGCCTGAAGCAGTACCGTAACAACGTTGAACCGGTAGTCAAAACCCATAAATCTATAATTAAACGAGGACGACAATGAAAACCTTCAATACCATCTTGCTCGGCTTGACGACCGCAGCATTCGCACTGAGCGCCAGCGCCGCATTCGCCGCGCCAAAAGAGATCGCCGTGATCGTCAAGACGACGAACTCGAACTACTGGCAGAACGTGAAAAAGGGCGCCACCGCCAGCGCGGCCGACGCCAAGGGTTACAACCTGACCTTCCAGGGCCCGGCCTCGGAGTCGGCGATTGCCGACCAGGTCAGCATGGTGGAAAACGCCGTCACGCGCAAAGTGGCCGGCATCGTGCTGGCCGCCTCGGACCCGGACGCGCTGGTGCCGGCTTTGAAAAAAGCGTGGGAAGCGAAGATCCCCGTGGTGCTGATCGACTCCATGGTGTCCGACAGCGGCAAGCGTTACTATCAATCGTTCCTGTCGACCGACAATGAAGCGGCCGGCGAGGCCAGCGCCAAGGCGCTCATTTCGCAGGTCGGCAAGACCGGCAAGATCGCCGTGATGTCGTATGTGGCCGGCGCCGGTTCCGAAACGGGCCGCGTGGGCGGCTTCAAGCGCTATATCGAAAAGAACTCGCAACTGCAGATCGTCGGCACCTATTATTCGCAGTCGCAGATGGCCACCGCCCTGAACCAGACCACCGACGTGCTGGCGTCCAATCCTGACCTGAAAGGCATTTTTGGCGCCAACGAGCCGACGGCTGTCGGCATGGGCCGCGCCATCGCCCAGGCGGGCAAGGCCGGCAAGGTGATCGCCGTCGGCTTTGACGGCAACGAAGACCTGAAAAACTTCGTCAAGGACGGCACCCTGTACGCGACCGCCGTGCAAGGCTCCTACTCGATGGGCGCGCTGGGCGTGAAAACCATCGTCAGCCTGATCGAAGGCAAGAAGGTCGAGCCCTTCGTCAACACCGGCGTGGTGATCGTCACCAAGGCCAATGTGGACCTGCCGGAAGCGAAAAACGTCCTGTATTGATCGGCGATGAATTAATTGTCGATGCTGAGGCGCTGCTTCAGTTCATGCAGCAGCGTGCCGGTCTTGATGGTCAGCTGGCGCGCCAGCGGCCACGCCAGGTAGAGCGGCAAGCCTGGCGTGGCAAAGCCGGGCAGCACTTCGACGATGGCGCCGGCCGCCAGGTGCTCTTGCACCAGCCACGTCGCCTGCTGCGCGATGCCCAGGCCGGCCAGCACGGCGGCCGTCTGCGCTTCGGCGTCGCCCACCGTCAGGCGTGCTCTGACCGCGCGCCGTTCCACGCCTTCACCATGTGCAAACAGCCACGGCGAGGCCGTGCCGTCGCCACGGCCATAGGCGATGCAGTCGTGCCGCTCCAGTGTCTCGATATCGTTCGGCGTGCCATGCCGCGCCAGGTAGGCGGGCGAGGCGCAAAAGATCAGGCGTTCCGTCCCCAGCTGCATCTGTCCCAGCGCGGCCGGCCAGTGGCCTGGCGCGCCGATGCGCACGGCGATATCGATGCGCTCTTCGAACAGGTCGACAAAGCGGTCGCTGAAGCCGATCGACGGCTGCAGCCGCGGATATTTTTCGCACAGCGCGATCAGCGCCGGCATCACGCGCATGCGCCCGTACGACGCCGGCACGCCGATGCGCACCGTGCCCGCCAGTTCGCCTTCCTGCTCGGCCAGCACGTTTTCCGCGTCAGACAGTTCCTGCAGCACGCGCTTGCAGGTGGCGTAGTAGGCCTGGCCGGCGCTGCTCAGTTTCAGCTTGCGCGTGCTGCGCTCGAACAGCGTCGCACCGAGCCGCGCTTCCAGGCGCGCCACGCTCTTGCTTACGGCCGAACTGGTGAGGTGCAGGCGCTCGGCCGCTTTGGTGAAACTGCCGGCGTCGGCGGTGGCCAGGAAGGGGACGATGCCTTTCAGGTGATCGGACATGATTGCGGAGATTTTTTCATGAATAAGATGAAATACTATCGCGGATAAGAATTTATGTCCGTTATATGATGGATTTTTATTCCGGAGCACGCATGAACAAGCACGCATTGATTATCGGCGCCAGCGGCGTTATTGGCAGCAACCTGGCCAGCCACTTGCTGGCACAAGGCTGGCAGGTGACGGGCGTCTCGCGCGGGCGCACGCCGGTACCAGACGGCTGCGTTTCCCTGCGGCTGGACGCCACCGATGCACAGGCCGTCGCCAGCGGCCTGGCCAACATCGACGCCAGCCATGTGTTCTTCGCGGCATGGGCGCGCCAGGACACTGAAAAGGAAAATATCCGCGTCAACGGCGCCATGGTCGCCAATGTGCTGGCCGCGCTGGGACAGAATGGCCACCAGCGCCACCTGCGCCACGCGGCGCTGGTGACGGGCCTGAAGCACTACCTGGGACCGTTCGACGCCTACGGCAAGGGCAGTGTGCCGGTGACGCCGTTTCGCGAAGAGCAGGGCCGCCAGGATGTCGAGAATTTTTATTACGAGCAGGAAGACCGTTTGTTCGAGGCGGCCGCGCGATATGGTTTTACGTGGAGCGTGCACCGGCCGCACACGATTATCGGCTATGCGCTGGGCAACGCCATGAACATGGGCCTGACCCTGGCCGTGTATGCGGGCCTGTGCAAGGCCAGCGGCGAGCCGTTCGTGTTCCCCGGTTCTTCCGCGCAGTGGCACGGCATTTCCGACATGACCGACGCCGGCCAGATCGCGCGCCAGCTGGCGTGGGCCGCCGACAGCCCGGCCGCAGCGAATGAAGACTTCAATATCGTCAACGGCGACGTGTTCCGCTGGAAGTGGCTGTGGCCGCGTCTGGCCGCCTATTTTGGGATCGAGGCGGCGGACCTGCCGGCAACGATGTCGCCACTGGCCGGGCGCATGGACGGCGCTGCCGACCTGTGGCGCGCCATCGCCGCGCAGCACAATCTGGTGGAGGCCGATGTCGGCCGCCTCGCTTCATGGTGGCATACGGACGCCGATCTTGGCCGGCCGATGGAGGTGATGACCGACATGGGCAAGAGCCGCAAGGCGGGTTTTCTCGATTACCAGGATACGCCGGAGGCGTTCTTCAGGCTGTTTGAGCGCCTGAAGCAGGAGCGCATCATTCCGCGCTGAGCGGTTTGACGGCCAGCGGATGCGCCTTGCGCTCCTGCCCCCTTTGCCACTCCAGCCCCGGGCGGTCGACGCGAAACTGCAGCAACCTGCCTTGCACCACTTCCGTCACATACGCCGTGCGCCCGTCCGGGCCGCCGAAGCTGATGTTGCTGGGCTTGGCGCCCGGCACGGCAATCTCGCGCAGCAGCTTGCCCTGCGGTGACAGCTTGACCACCGTGCCCTTGCTGTAGCGCGTCACGTACAAATTCCCATCCACGTCGACGCGCATGCCGTCCATGCCAAAGTCGTCAAAGCGCTGGAACAGGCGCTTGCCCGTCAAGGCGCCGTCGGCGCCGATATCGTAGGCCCAGATATTGCGCTGCACGCTTTCATTCACATACAGGGTCTTGCCATCGGGGCTGACCTCGATGCCATTGGCCGTGCCCATGGTGTCCAGCGCCAGCGTCACCGTGCCATCGCGCGCGATGCGCCACACGCGGCCCGTGTTTTCCTTCCAGCTCGGATCGCTCGCATACAGCACGTCGTCCTGCGTGATGGCGATATCGTTGGGCTGCGTCATGCGCGCGTCGCGCGCGTGGATGCTGATGGCGCGCGTGAGCGGGTCCACCACGTAAATCGTGTGCTCGATATAGTCGGCCAGATACATTTGCCCGCGGCTGCCGAAGCGGATGCCGTTGGCGATGCTGGTGCCGGGCAGGGTGACGAACACCTCGCCCTGGCCACCTGGCGTGACCTTGCCGATGGTTTGCTGGCGCGCGAAATTGACGGCGTAGATATTGCCATCCGCGTCGACCGCCGGGCCTTCGATGCCTTTGGTAAACGAGTGCGGCGCCGTCAGCGCGCTGGCCACGAACAGGGTTTCCGGCGCTGGCGGGCTGGCGCAGAGGCTGGCCAGTGGCAGTAGCAGGGCGATGGCGCAGGCTACGTTGCCCAAGCAGGGCAGGGTGCTGAATGGACGGGGCATCGGTGATCCTGTGGAGCGAAAGTGCCACATCTTACCCGACAATATTGCCTTGCCGTGGCGCATAGGCAGACGATGCCGTTCAATTGAATGCAGTTGCTGCCATAATCGGCGTACCATGGGCGATGGCTTGTCGTCGCGCGGTTTTCGTATCGGGCGTGCGCATTCCAACCAGGAGCTATCATGCGCTACGAAAACCCCACCATCCATAACGGTTTTGTCATTTCCGCCTATGCCCGCGAGTTGCCCGAGGGCTGCTGGCAGGGCCAGCTGGTATTGAGCAAATCTGGCCATGACGACGTCTGCGAAGCCAATCTGGAAAATTGCAGCACCCGGCAGGAAGCGGAGCAATCGGCCCTGGCCATGGGCTGGCAGCTAGCCAATTATGTGATCGCCGTGCCCACTTCGGGGCATAAATGATGGAATTGCTCCCGTGCGGGCGGTAAAATGGAGTATCTTGTGCTCGTTAGTTATAAATCACTGTTTGCAGCAATTGAGCTGACGTGCACGGCGATGCCTGAGTGAGCGCCGGTGGGCGAAGAGTAGTCTTTGAGGCTTGTTCACCCAAGCCGCGTATCCGTCATCATGCACCGCACCGCTCCCCCTCCCGATCCAGATCCGGGGCATGCGCCCACCGAAACGTCTTTCGTTGAAGCGAGTCTGCACGGCGCGCACGAGCGCGAAGTCCAGTTGCTGCGCGAAACCATCAACCAGCTGCTGGTGATGGCGAAAATGCAGGTGCAGGAAAAAGACAAGAGCGAAGCCTTCGCGCTGTTGATTGCGCAGTTGCGCGAAGCCAACCAGAACCTGGTGCTGGCCACGTTCGGCGCGCAGGACATGCAGGCCAGCGCCGAGGCCGCTGCTTTACGCCAGACCGAGTTCCTGGCCATGCTGGCGCACGAGCTGCGCAACCCTTTGCAACCGCTGGCGATGGCCAATGACCTGCTGGGCAAGAAAGTTGCGCTCGATCCGGCGCTGGCCCATGTGCATGGCGTGATCGGCAGGCAGGTCGGCCATATGGCGCGCCTGATCGACGACCTGC
The DNA here is from genome assembly GCF_002250505.1 of Janthinobacterium sp. PC23-8. GTDB lineage: Bacteria > Pseudomonadota > Gammaproteobacteria > Burkholderiales > Burkholderiaceae_D > Janthinobacterium. The sequence continues at coordinate 247,000 of NZ_NJGY01000004.1, read as the reverse complement.
TCGACGCGTCGCGCGTCAGCAGCGGCAAGATCACGCTGCAGCTGCTGCCCGTGCTGCTCAGCGACATCCTTTCCAGCGCCGTCGAAGTGGGCCAGGCGAGCATCGACAAGCGCCAGCAGGTGCTCAGCCTGAACCTGCCGAAAGAGCCGCTGGTGATCGAGGCCGACCTGGTGCGCCTGACGCAGGTGTTTGCCAACCTGCTCAACAACGCCAGCAAATTCACGCAGGAATTCGGCCATATCGCTATCGTTGCCAGGCGCAATGGTGCCGTGGTGGAAATCTCCGTCAGCGACGATGGCACCGGCATTGCGCCCGATATTCTGCCATTCATTTTCGATCTGTTCACCCAGGGCTATCGCTCGCTGGACCGTGCCCAGGGCGGCCTGGGTATCGGCTTGTCGCTGGTGCGCACGCTGACGCAGCTGCACGGCGGCACGATCGATGCGCTCAGTGCGGGCGTGGGGCTGGGCAGCGAGTTTATCCTGAAGCTGCCGATCTCGCCCTTGCCCATGCCAGGCGCCGGCGCCGCGCAGGCACAGCCGGATCCATCTTTGCCGCGCCGCATCCTGCTGATCGAAGACAACGCCGATGCGGCCGAGTTGCTGACGATGCTGCTGGAACATCTTGGCCATCTGGTCGATATGCGCCTCGATGGCCCCAGCGGCTTGCGCGCCGTGCTCGACACGCCGTATGACGTGGTGATCTGCGATATCGGCTTGCCCGGCATGGATGGCTATCAGGTCATCAGTTCGGCACGCGCCGCCTTGCAGGGAGCGTTGCCGTGTTTTGTCGCCGCTTCCGGCTACAGCCAGTCGGACGAGGTCAACCTGGCGGGCCAGGCGGGCTTCGATCACTATCTGGTCAAGCCCATCAATATCGATGCCTTATCGAAAATCATCGCGGCACAGAAGCCGCGCTGAGGTGTGCGGAAGTGTTTTTGTTCAACCTGGTCCCAGCACCAATACTGTATAGAAAGAATCGATGATGGCCACAGTCCATGAACGGCGCCGGCGCATGATTGAGCATGCCCTGTTGCGCGACCCGGGTGCGGTGGCAGAGGTCAGTATTGGCTTGTGGCAGCAACTGGCCACGGCCCTGAATCAGATTATCGGCGAGCGCGGCGTGGAGTCGATGTATGCGCGCAGCCTGCTCCAGAGCCAGAAGCATTTTTCATGGCTGACCCGGCATGCGCCGCAAACCCTGGAAGCGGCCATGACCATGCTGCGCAGCGACCTGCTGGGCCAGCCGGCGCCGCAGGCCTGCGCGGCCAGCACAGCGATGCTGACGCACTTTATCACTACGCTGATCTTGCTGATCGGCGAACTTTTAACGAATAGCATCCTCCGGCAAGCCTGGGGCGATGAGTTAGTAAATCAAGCTGGAACGGAGCCGAACGCATGAACAAAGTGACCATCCAACGCCTGGCCTCTGGTGTGCCCGGCCTGGACGAACTGCTGGGCGGAGGCATCCCGGAATTTTCCTTCAACCTGGTGGCTGGCACGCCGGGCAGCGGCAAGACCACGCTGGCGCACCAGATCATGTTTTCGCTGGCCAGCCCCGAACGCAAGGCGCTGTTCTTTACCGTGCTGGGCGAGCCGCCGCTGAAGATGCTGCGCTACCAGCAGCAGTTTCCATTTTTCGATGTCGAGAAAATCAACCAGTCGATCAAGTTCGTCAACCTGTCGGCTGATCTGCTCGAAGGCGATTTCGACCGCGTGCTGGCGCGCATCGCCGAAGAAGTGGAAGCCTTTTCGCCGAGCCTGGTGTTTGTCGACTCCTTCCGTTCGGTGGTGCAATCGGCAAAAACCATGGATGTGGGCGCGGCCGGACTGCAGCATTTCGTGCAGCAACTCGGTACGCAGATGACCAGCTGGCTGGCCACCACTTTCCTGATCGGCGAATACCTGGCGCCCGAGGCCGAGTCCAGCGCCGTGTTCACGGTGGCCGACGGCATCCTGTGGCTGTCGCAACTGGTGCACCGCGACGCCATGGTGCGCAAGATCCAGGTGGTCAAGATGCGCGGCCAGTCGCAAAGCCTGGGCGTGCATACCTTCCGCATCAATGACAGCGGCGTGGAAATTTTTTCGCGCGCGGTGTTGAAAGCGAGCGCCCTGGAAGAGGTCACCATTTCCGGCAACGAACGATTGTCGCTGGGCGTGCCCGAGCTCGACACCATGATGGGCGGCGGCCTGCCGGCCGGCTATTCGCTGCTGCTGGTGGGGCCGTCCGGCTCCGGCAAGACCGTGCTGGCCACGCAGTTCCTGACGGAAGGCGTCAATCGCGGCGAGCCGGGCGTGATCGCCGCGTTTGAAAAAAGCCCGAACCAACTGCTCAGCCACCAGTTGAACGGGCTGATCAAGTCTGGCCAGGTCGGCGTGATCAATACGCGCACGCTCGACCTGTCGCTCGACGAAATCCTGCACGACCTGGTGGCCATGATCACGCGCATGAAAGCCAAGCGCGTGGTGATCGATTCGCTGTCCGGCTTCGAGATGGCGCTGGCGTCCATGTTCCGTGAGGATTTCCGCGAGTCGCTGTACCGGCTGGTGGCGGCGCTGACGGACATGGGCGTGTCGGTGCTGATGACGGCCGAACTGGAAGACCAGTACACGCAACTGCGCTTCAGTTCCTACGGCAACGCCTTCCTGGCCGACGCCATCGTCATGCAGCGCTACGTCGAGCTGGGCGGCCAGTTCAGGCGCGTGGTGTCGGTGGTCAAGGTGCGTGGCAGCGGCCACAGCAAGGATATCCGTTTCTACGAGATCGATGAGGAAGGACTGCATGTGGGCGCGGCCCTGAGCACGTACGAAGGCATCCTGTCGGGCCAGCCTTACCGCCCTTGACGGCCTGCGCCGTGTTGCTGGGTGGCCGAGTTCAGGCGTATGATGGCTACGCAGTACTTTCGATATCACCACAAGGAGAGATCATGGACAAACCCGAATTCATCCTGGCCGCCAAGGCCATGGAAACGCTGGAAATGTACCAGACCTTTTACGGTCACTCGCCCGAATACCAGGCACATCAGCAGGAAGTGCTCAAATTGTTGCGGCACAAGGGCGCCTCCTTGCTGGTATCGGAGCATGGCCCGGCCAAGTTCCTGCTGGCGTTTGCCGATGCGCTCGAAACGGCCGGCCTGCCCGGCGAATATGTGTCGCTGGCGCGGCGGCAGAATCTTTCCTGATTCCTCTTCGCACTGCGTCCGGGCTGGCGGGCACGTTAGCGTGACCGTCAGCCTTGGCATATCTGGATGCGCAGGGGCCGTGCCCGGTATCTGTTGCCCATGCATAATCATCAACACGCGGATCACCGTATCCGTCTGCTTGAACTCAGCGGCGTGCTGACGCTGGTGTCCGTGGCCCGCCTGTTGTGCGTGGGTGTGCTCGATGGCGTAGGTACCTTGGCCAGCGGGCCGGCCGCCATCTCGCAGGATGTGCTTGTAAAGGAGTGAAGATGAAAGAACTTTCTGGGCAGGGAAACTTGGAGCGCGCGATCGAGATTGCCGCCAGGACGCATGCGGGCCAGGTCGACAAGGGCGGCGCGCCCTATATATTGCACCCCTTGCGCGTGATGCTGCGCGTGGCGCCGGGCGCGCAGCAGATTGTTGCCGTGCTGCATGACGTGGTGGAGGACAGCGAGGTGACGTTTGAGGATCTGGAGCGGGAAGGGTTTTCTGCCGAGGTGATTGCCGGCTTGCGCGCGGTGACCCGGATCGCGGGGGAATCGTACGACGATTTCGTGGCGCGCGCGGCGCAAGATCCCGTGGCTAAAAAGGTCAAGCTGGCGGACTTGATGGAAAATAGCGATTTGTCGAGGATCGCGGAGCCGTCGCAGAAGGATCTGGAGCGGGTGGCGAAGTATCGCAGGGCGATGGTCTATTTGAACGCGAATTGAGCTGCCGTTGATTGGCAACTGGCGGCGGGGCCGGTGACTTCGATGGCGAGTTTGCGGTCCCGGCGGGTTGCTACCTGTTTCTCGTGCAATAGGCCGGAATAGATGGCGTAGCTGGCTTTGAGCGGCTTGTCGCTGACCTGCGCTGTTGTCAGTTGCCTGCGCTGAAGGGCTATACGACACGGTCGCCATCACGGCATACGGCTGAGCCAAGGCAAGCGAGGCTGTCTGTAGTTCAAAGTGGTTCTCACGATTTTTGATGGGAGCCAAAATGGACGCAGTGCTAAAACGGGGCAGTCGCGGTGGGCGGCTGAACTATCCGCGCAGATTCAAACTAAAAGTGCGACCTGGTTCAGTTCAGGGGCATCGCGCGGATGAAGCGGGCCAGTTCGGGCGTTCCCGGATTGGAAAAAATTTGCTCAGGTGGGCCTGACTCATGAACTATTCCACTTCGCAAATAGACAACCAGATCGCTGATCTCGCGGGCAAAGCCCATCTCATGGGTCGCCATAATCAGCGTCATGCCATCTGCGGCCAGGCTGCGCAGCACGTCGAGTACCTCGCTGGTCAGTTCAGGATCGAGCGCGGAAGTGATTTCATCGCACAGCAATACCTTGGGCTCCATCGCAATCGCCCGTGCAATCGCGACCCGCTGCTGCTGCCCACCGGACAACTGTGAGGGATAGGACGCGCCCTTGCCATCCATCTGCACGCGCGCCAGGGCCGCCTTGGCATGAGTATCGGCCAGATGTTGCGAAAATCCCTTCACCTTGCGCAAGGCCAGCGAGACATTCTGCGTTGCAGTCAGATGGGGAAAAAGGTTAAAGCGCTGAAACACCATGCCTACGCGCAAGCGCAGCTTTAACAGCGTCTCGCGCCGATGTTCCCCAGCATGCAGGTCTATGCCATCGACTGTGATGGTGCCGCTGTCAAACGATTGCAGTCCGTTCAAGGTGCGCAGCAGCGTGCTTTTCCCTGAACCGCTTTGTCCAATCAGGGCAATGACGCGACGCTCCTCAATGGCCAGGCTGAGGTTGTTCAGAACGATCAGATCGTCATAGTGCTTTTGTAATTGCTTGACTTCAATTAATGGCATAAGTGGCTTATCCTCGACTGTATTTGCGTTCGAGCAGGGACTGTATGAATTCAAGAAGAATCGACAGCACCCAATAAATCACGGCGGCCGTCAGCAGAAACTCGATATATCGGTAGGAAGAACGGCCATAGCTTTGCGCAAGGAACATCACTTCCCAGAGTCCCATGATCGAAATCAGCGAAGAGTCTTTCAAAAGGGATATAAACATGGCCCAGGTGGGGGCCAGTGCAATGCGTGCGGCTTGCGGCAGAGTGACGTTCCAGAATATCACGAAGCGCCCCATGCCCAAGGCCTGTGCGGCCTCCTTCTGGCCGCTGTCGATGGCCAGCAGCGCCGAACGGAATATTTCACTCAGATACGCGCCATAGCACAGAGCGAGGGCGGCGATCCCTGCCGGGATGGCTGCGGGAACCGGCCCGAGTTGCGGTAGACCAAGGTAGATCAACAACACCTGGGCCAGCAAGGGAATACCTCGAAAAAAAGAGTTATAGAACGTTGCCAATCCATACGCAATCGGATTCGACGACAATTTGCCTAACGCTGCCAGCAATCCCAGCAGCACAGCGACCGCCATGGCGCCGACACTGACCAGCAGCGTCAGAGGCACGCCCTGCAGATCGCCATCGGGGGTGAACTCCGCGCCCAACAGGGTACTTAGCCTGGCGCGCACAATCGAAAAATCAAGATCGAAATGGCTGATGAAAAAACAGAACAGGCCCAACAGGCCAGCCCATACAAACAGCACGTTCAGGTTAAACAAAAACTGCTTTTTTCTTTTTACATTACTAAACAATCGCATACGTTTCCTGATTGATCAACGAGTCACGTCCACGCCAAACCATTTTTGCGAAATTCCCGCCAATGTCCCATCCTCTTTCAAACCGGCGAGTATGGAGGCAATCTTGAGTCGCCATTCCGCATCGCCTTTATCGATGGCGACCCAGTTCGGTTCCTGATACAGCGGCTGGCCAACGATCCGAAATTTTCCGGGAAGCCTGGCCATACGATATTTCGCCGTAATCTGGTTGGAAACGATGGCATCGATTCTTTTTCCGGCGCCCAGCGCCAGATCCTGAAAAGCCATATCTTCGCTGGCGTAAGGCGCAATGCGCACTTGTTTGAACAGGTAGGCCAGTTTGTTGCCCCCGGCCACGCCCAGATCGAGATCGTGCTGGAGATAGCGTTCGTACGAGGAGCCTTGTTGCACGCCGATTTTTTTGCCGGTCAGATCGCCCGGCGAGTTGATTTGATTATTGACCGCCGTCGTCACAATCACCGCAGGCGAGGCATAGTAGGGTGCGACAAAATCGAGTACCCGCACTTTTTGCTGATCCGGGGTCATCGAACAGATGCACACGTCCCAGCGCCCGCGCCAATGACCTGCGGCGATGATCTCCCAGGAGGGCGTCTCTGTGCGCAAGCTGACGCCGAGTTTTTTTGCCACTGCGCGCGCGATGTCGATATCGAAGCCATCGATCAGGTTTTTGTCATTGAGGAAAGAAAAAGGCGGATAACTCGGGTCGACGACGGCAACCAGCGTTTTCCGCGTCAACACCCGTTGCAGCGTTTCGCCGGCGGCGGCATCGGTTGCCAGGGCGGAAACAAGCAATGTGAAAATCGAGGCCAGCAGGCAGCGCCGGCTCATGCGGCCTTGCCTTCCAGTGTATGTCGCGCCTGTGCTATCGCGGCAATATGTTCCGGTCCGATACCGCAGCAACCACCGATGATCGACGCCCCTTTTGCATGCCAGGTTTTCACCCAGTCCAGGTAATGTGGTGGCGTCAGATCGGCGCGAATGTCATCGAGGCCGGAATTGGCTTCTGCGTCCTTGGGCTGCGGCGGAAATGCATTGGCATAGACGCCGATTCGCAGCGCTGCGCCTTTCGAGCGCACTACCTGCGCCGCCGCTTCAATCGCCGCCGCCATGACCTCCGGCTGGCTGCAGTTGAACAGCAGCGCCGCCGCGCCCAGTTCGATGGCCAGGCGAGCGGCATCTTCGACCGACTCGCCGGAGCGCAGGCGGGCGCCATCTGCCGCAAGCTCGTCGTCCTGCAAGGTGAACGAGAGCCATAATGGCTTGCCGTCGTCGCCCACCATTTCACGCACCAACTCGGCTTCTTCCAGCGCGCTCAGGGTTTCCGCCTGCCAGTGATCGACAAACGGACGCAGTGCCTTGACCAGCGGACCGAGAATACGGCGGCCCTCGGCCTTGCTGAACTGGTCGGGCCGGTACGAGCCACAAGTCGGTGGCAGCGAGCCGGCGACGGCGACGGCACGCGCCGACTGACGACTGACATCGTAGGCCAACTGGCCGGCGAGTGCTGCCAGCGACTCGCCTTGCGCGTCAAACCGCGCCTCGCCCAGATGAAACGGCACCAGCGCATAGCTATTCGTCGTAATCGCATCGGCCCCGGCGTCCACATACGATTGGTGGACCTGAGAGACGAAATGCGGCGCTTCGATCAGCGACAAGGCTGACCATTCCGGTTGACGAAAGGGCGCGCCAATTCTGGCCAGCTCGCGCCCGGTGCCGCCGTCAAGAATAATTAATGAATTCATATTGTTTTCCTGAAAATTTCACGCCACTATATCAGAACGTAATACTCGCATTGGCATAGAAATATCCACCATTGATGCCGAAAGGCGAAACGTGCGAATACTGATCATAGTTCAGGTTCTGATAGACCGATGGCGCGATCTTGCTTGGATACTTGTTGAATAAATTATTCGCGCCGATATTGAGTTTGATTTGCCTGGCAAACGTATAGCCCACGCTGAGATCGGTAATAAAGGCGGGGGCGGATTCGATCGTATAGTACGGCCCCGGCGCATAACCTTGCACCTGGCTGGTGTTGCTGTAGTAGGTTTCGCGCAGCGTCACATCCCAGTTGCCGCGCGCGTAGGTTCCCGCCAGCGATACCTTGTTTCGTGGCGCCGCCGTGGTCAGGTTGGAGGCGATGACCGCATCGACCAGAGTCAAGCCGACAGCGGCGAGTGCTGCAGGCGCGGCATGAATTTTACGAATTGTGGTCTGATTATATCCTTCGCTCAAGACCCATTTGATCGAACTTGACTCGTCGACGCGTGTGCGGAAGTCGAGTACGACATCGATCCCTTGCGTGCGGGTATCGACGCCGTTGGTGAAAAACGCAGCGCTGACGTTGCCTGCAGGAACCCCCGCCGGAATCACGGCCCCGTTGGCGGTGATCGCCGACGCTGCAATGGCGCCGGCCAGCGAGGCTGACTCGATGACGCGGCCGTTGATATCGATGCGGTAGGCATCCACCGTCAGATGCGTGTTGCGCACCGGTTCGAAGACAAAGCCGGCGCTGAGGTTACGTGAAGTTTCCGGTTTGAGCTCGGGAGCGCCCAGCAAGCGCGCACCGGCCGAATTGACGGGGAGCTGAATCTGAGCAAAGCCAGTCGTTACTGTTGTCGCTGAGTAAGATTGTTGCGCCAGCGTAGGCGCGTGGAAGCCATTGCTGATGGCGCCGCGAATGGCGAACTTGTCGCTGACATCGTAGCGGCTCGACAATTTCCCCGACAGTGTATTACCGACATCGTTATAGCGCTCGCCACGCACCGCCGCGCCGATTTCCCATTGCCCGTTGAGCTTTCCACCGAAGTCGAGATAAGCCGCCTCGACGTTGCGTTGGGCTGACGCCTGATCGGATGGACGAAAGCCCGGAAAGGCCGCAGAACCGCCTTGATAGTAAGAGTTTGCTTCCCCGGCACCAATGCGGAAAGCTTCATGCCGGTGTTCCAATCCATACGCCAGCGTCGAAGGCGAGGCGAGGCCGAACAGGGAAATAGTGCGTTTGAAATCGAGGTTGGTAGTTGACTCCGACGACGTAAATGAGCCGACGTAAAAATCACGCTGCTTGTTCGCGGTATCGTTGAGCAGGTCTGCATTGATGGTTTTTTCGTTAAACAGCTTCGCTTTGTTGTGGCCGTAGGTGCTCGACAGACTCCATTCCAGGCCTGCCACGGTGGTTCCCTTGAACCCGGCAGTCGCACTGAAATCGTCTTCGCTAATGCGTTCTATCGGCGAAAACCCGTTCGGATAAAGAGTGTCTACCGCGGCGCTGAGCGCGCCCGGCTGTCTGGGATTTTCGTAAGCCCTGGCATTGCGATGGCCATAAAACCCCGAGAAATACGAGGTAACACCGGCACTGATTTTTTTCTCGCCATTCAAGCCCAGCGTGGCCATGGCGAGCTTGGGGTCGCCCTGCACCTTGGCCGTTTCCGTACCGCCGCTGTCACCGCTGCGATTGGAAAAGTCGTGCGTACGATAGCTCGCGCTCAGATCCAGAAAACCGTCATCCCCCAGTTTGTAGCCAGACTCCAGATCGACCTGTTTCGTGGCACCGCCACCGTTGATGTAGCGTCCGCCGGAAAGCGAGGCCGTCCCGCCTTGCGCATTCTTTTTAAGAATGACATTGATGACACCGGCGATTGCATCGGTACCGTACTGCGCCGCCGCACCATCGCGTAACACTTCAACGTGGTCTATCGCCGCTAACGGAATGAAATCGAGATCCACCGCGTTCGAACCCTGTGCCGGATCGGAGTCGGCATACAGACTGGCCGAGCGATGGCGCCGTTTGCCGTTGATCAGAATTAATGTGTAGGACGGACTCAGACCACGCAGTTGAAATGTGCGGGCCAGTGCGCCCACATCGTAGCCGACGGCAGGTGTATTGATGGAAGGCAAGATACTCTTGAGGGCATCAAGCAGATTGGTTTGTCCGGTCGCCCTGAGGTCGCTATCGAAGATGACGTCAACCGGTGTCAGGCTTTGGCGTGCTGTCTTGCCCGCGCTGCGCGTGCCGGTCACGATCACTTTGTCAAGCGACTCCGATGGCTCTTCAGCTGCTGCGGCAGCCAACGATATCAACATTCCCCCGACCAGGTACGAAAGTGTGAGTTGTGTTTTTTTCATTTTTTTGGGCACGATGGAGTTGGCGTAAGGCACGGATACTATTGACAACAGCGGCCAAAACCAACGATTCATTTGGCATATTCATATATTGTGCAAGCGATTGTGTCGATTGCGCTGTCGCAACCCATCGTGCCTGTCAGGATCAGCCCAACGTGGCGATGTTCGCTTCGACCACGGCGGCGCGAACGTTTCCCCTGCACCGATCTATGGCAAACGATGTGCGCTCCCTTCCTGCCGCCGCTCGACGAGGGTTCAGGTATGGCCTGAGCATTAGTGGTTTTAGTGCTCAGATTGCGACCAAAACCTGGTCAGAGTGGCGGGTACCGTTGAATGAAATTTTTTTGATTGGTTCAAACTTGTTTATGGAGGTGATATGTCGACAAAAATAGGTAATTCCGCTAGCCCAACTGCGCCACGCATGGTATTTCATGGAATTTTTGGCGCCACCGTCTTTGCGGTGGGAATGGCTGCTGCCGGGGTTTCTGGCGCAGCGCCTGCCTTGAAGGATACCGGTAGTGCTAACGATGAAATCGTCCGCAGCAAGCTTGTCTATGTTTCCGATTCAATGTTGTTCAGAGTGCGGCTGACTGAGACGACCTTGCTTCAAGCGGGTTGCACACACGTCACTGAAAACAAGGAAAAGAACAAAAAGTTGCGCGATATTCTTGATAAATTTTCTCTGCATGGCGAGGCAACTAACGACGCCATGGTGGAACCAAGGTATGCACTGTACCTTACGAGGAAGGGTGGCACCCATGAAACCATGCTGCTGGACCGCGTATATACCGGAGCAGACAGCATTTATGGACTGCTCGACGGAAAACCGATTTCCGCCGCGCCGGGTCTGTTAAGGGACGTAGTGCAATGGGCACTGGACGAAGAACTTCCTCAAATCAACGATCAATGTGTTAACAGCAAATTGCCATAAATGGGGTGGCCGGGGTCAGGTCCGCCATTTGTACACGACCTCGGCCCTGGTTGGCCATGTATGCGGCAAGCTGAGACTTATCAAATGTGGATATGGCTCGACTGACTGTCCTGCTCGGTACGTGGCAAGCGGCGGCGATGTCAGACATGCCAAAGGCGGTCGAAAGACAGGCCCGCGCCATCGCTTCGTCCCTGTCGCAAAAGCGGGCCTGATATTGCGCCAATGAAAGTGTCAGGGCGCTGCGTTGCGACCTGGGCGTATCTATGTGTGCGCACTTGAACTTTTCTACCTGAAACGTTCATGAATTATAATGGCGGCATGCCAAATGCCCTGGATCGACGAACACTGACCACATGGATTGCCGCGTTGGCCATCCTGTTCAGTACGCTCGCACCGTCGATATCGCATGCTTTATCGATGAGCCGCAGCGACTCGGCCTTGCCGGCAATATGCAGCGCAGGTGGAGTCAAGCAGTTGCCTGCTTTCGCCGCCGATACTTCGCACAAGCCGCTAAAGGATGTGAAGCACAATATGGAACACTGCCCATATTGCGCAACGCACGGCGGCAGCTTCGCCTTGTTGCCGCCTGTACCCATCACCTTTGCGGCGGTGGGCGGACACGATCTGTTCCCCTCTCTCTATTACCAGGCGCCGGCGCCGCTATTCGTTTGGTCCGCCGCGCAGCCGCGCGGCCCTCCCACTATTTCCTGATCGTCCAGGCAATGCGCTCGCAGGCAATGCGGGTGCGATTGCCGGGTCGCTTCCGCTACGGCGGAGGCCTGTGCTGGCCGCCAGATGGCGCGCGCCGCCACGGGCTTGACCCAGGGCGCTGTCGCCCATCCCCGAGATTGCCACTTTATTGCGTCGCGCCGTTGCGCCCCTCGCAGGCCTGCGACCATCCGTATCAAGTTTAAGGATTTACATGAAGAACCTTCGTTACACCCCGCTCATCACCGCTTTGGCGGCCGCGTTCGCCCACAACGCCATTGCGCACGATAGTGGCTCGGCCGACAGTGCTGTCAAATCGTTGGGCACGGTGATCGTGCAAGGCAACCGTCCGACTTCGCTGCCGACTCAAATTCCGACCACCATCGAAGGCATCACCCGCGAAGACATCGAGCGCACCATCAACGCCACCGACGCCGAAGATGCGCTGAAATACCTGCCAAGCCTGCTGGTGCGCAAGCGTTACATTGGCGACTACAACCACGCCGTGCTGTCGACTCGCGCCTCCGGCACCGGCAATAGCGCCCGTTCGGCGGTGTACGCTGACGGCATCTTGCTGTCCAATTACCTGGGCAACGGCGCTACCTTCGCGCCGCGCTGGGGCATGGTGAGCCCGGAGGAGATCGAACGCGTCGATGTCCTCTACGGTCCGTTCTCGGCTGCTTACGGCGGCAACTCGGTTGGCGCCGTGGTCGACTATGTCACGCGCATGCCCTCTCAGTTTGAAGCGCATGCCAAGTTGACGCTGTCGCGCCAGCATTTCGAGCTGTATAACACCAATGACCACTATGCCGGCAAGCAAGGGAGTTTCTCGATTGGCGACCACGTGGGGCAATGGTCCTGGTTCGTGGACGTCAGCCGCAACGACAGCGACGGCCAGCCTTTGACTTTCGTGACCAAACCGCTGGCCACCGCCGCCAGCAGCGCCGGCGTGCCGGTGACAGGATCGGTGCCGGGTCTTGACCGTACCAACAAAAACTGGCTGATCCTGGGTGCCGGCACGCAATACGACACCATCCAGGACCACCTTAAGGCGAAGATCGCTTACGACTTCACGCCGACGATCCGCGCCAGCTATACGCTGGGCTGGTGGAAGAACGACTCGGTCAACCGCCCGGCCACCTACTTGACCAGCGCGGCCGGCCAGCCCCTCTACAGCGGCGCGATCAACCTTGGCGGACGCAGCTACACCCTGGCGGCGACTGACTTCAATCTGTCCAACGAGGCGCTGGAACACTACATGCATGGTTTGTCGGTGAAGAGCAACACCAAAGGAGTATTCGACTGGGAAGTGGCAGCGAGCCTGTACGATTATCATAAAGACGAACTGCGAGCACCGACCGTGCCGCTGCCTGGCGCCGCGACCGCCGGTGCCGGCCGCGTCGTCAACCAGGGCGGCACGGGCTGGAATACCTTCGCCGCCAAGGGCGTCTGGCGCCCGGACGGCATGAACGGCGCTCATATCGCGGAATTCGGCTACCAGCGCGAGGCCTACAGGCTGTCGAGCATCGAGAGTGCCACCGGCAACTGGATCGACGGCACGGCCGGCAATCCCAATTCGGCTTTCAGCGGCAAGACGGAGATCAACAGCCTGTATGCGCAGGACAGCTGGAAATTCGCGCCTCGATGGAAGACGGTACTGGGGATGCGATTCGAACACTGGGGCGCGCGCGACGGGGTCATCTCGAAGAACTTCGATCCGACCAGGAGTGTCTTGATCGCGGCCCCACTGGGCTCGCGCCATGAAAACTATTTCTCGCCCAAGGCTGCGCTGGCCTTCCAGGCATCTGACGATTGGGTGCTGAAGGCATCGCTGGGCCGCGCGGTGCGCATGCCGACCGTGTCCGAACTGTACCAGGGCGGTGTCAACGCCCAAGGCGTGACCACCAACAACGACCCGAACCTGAAACCGGAAAAATCCTGGACGGGCGAGCTGACGGCCGAACGCAAGCTGAACAAGGGCTTGCTGCGTCTGACAGCGTTCGGCGAGCGCACCAGGGATGGCCTGTATTCACAGACCAATGTGCTGGTGACACCGAACGTGACCAACATCCAGAACATCGACGAAATCCATACCAAGGGCCTGGAGGCCGCCTATGAGGCCAGCGACGTACTGCTGCGCGGCCTGGATCTCGGTTCCAGTGCCACCTGGACCGACTCGAAGATCACCGGCAACGAGAAGTTCCCGGCCAGCGTGGGAAAATGGCAGCCGCGCATCCCTGAATGGCGTGCAACCGGCGTTGCGTCGTACCACGTCAACGACCAGCTGGCCGTGACGCTGGCGGCGCGCTACAGCGGCCCGCAGTTCTCGACGCTGGACAATTCCGATCCGAACGGCTTCGCCTACCAGGGCGCCAGCAAGTATTTTACGACGGATGTGCGCGCCACCTATCGCTTCAACAAGCAGTGGAGCGCTGCGCTGGGCATCGACAACCTGAACAATTACAAGTACTGGAACTTCCATCCCTACCCACAGCGTACGTTCATCGCCGAGCTGAAGTTCGACCTGTAACTGGAGCGGAGAATTGAAGAATGGCGGACCCCTACTCGCGTGGATGGACGTCGGTTGCGGTTGTCGGCGAAGGTGGATTTCTGATGCAGGTTCTTGAGGCTTTTGGCACCTTTTTCCGCGATGCGGGTGAGGCGCTGTTTGAGAAGGCAGAGTGGCTTGTTGCTAACAGATGGCGCCATGCATGCCTTTTCCCGTCTTGAGGTCGAGGCCGAAATAGCAGCTGTAGCCTTCGCCTTTCATGTGCACGCACGATAAATCCCCGCGGCGACGCTCCCGGTAGTCGTTTGCCTCGCTGCAGGCATTTTCCTTGGCTACATCCGGCCCGATCTGCAGGAACAGGTCTTTCGCCGCTGGCCCCGTCACCATGAACGCTACCTTCTTGTCGCTGGGCGTGGGCGGCAGCATTTCCGACAAGGTTCCGCCATAGATTTGATAATCGCCGCGCAAGGGCTTGGACGTGCCTGGTGGGGATGTATCGGCCGCCATGACGGAGACGATGTGGAGCAAGAAGGCTGCAAAGATAAGCAAACGGAGGTTCATTAATGCTCCCGGATTTCAATAATGATCTTTTGGTTGGAGTTCAAGGGGCATGGCGTGGACTGTCGAACAGCTGTGTGATCGAGGCGTTGCTGGTTTATCTTCCTGATAAACATGATCAGTATCTGTTGGGCATCCTGTCAGGCAGTTGCGGTGTGTCAAAAAGGCGGTGGTCAAAAAAAGGCGGGGCAGGTCTGAAAAGCCCGGAGACGGCTCCAAGCTGAGCCTGCCAGTTGGATAAGACGGTGGCATTTGCGCTACACTGACGCCATGGATAAGCGCCTTCTCGACGCGCTACGCAACGCGCCCAGCCTTGACTTGTACGAACTCAGCCTGGCCATCAACCAGATGATGACCGACCCGAAACGCATTCTTGACGTGCGCCGCCATGTGCATCTGGGCGCACACGTGATGTACTTCGATCACCGCCGCGGTACGCTCGCGCCGGGCCGCGTGCTGCAGTTGCTGCCGACGCAGGCAATAGTACAGGACGATATCACGCGTACTCAATGGAAGCTGCCCTATGTGGCCATCGTGGCCGACCCAGCGCAGCGTGGCGAGCCGGCGGCGCCACCGCTGCGGCCGCGAGCACCGGACTTGCCCATATTCAAACTCGGCGATACCGTCGCCTTCACCGACAAGCACCTGCGCGAACGCGTCGGCAACATCGTACGCATCAACACCAAAACCTGCTCCCTGTTGTGCGATGGCGAGCAATGGCGCGTGTCGCCGGCACTGCTGCGGAAAATCATCGATTTATAATCTGGCGCTTGT
This sequence comes from Janthinobacterium sp. PC23-8, assembly GCF_002250505.1. Taxonomy (GTDB): domain Bacteria; phylum Pseudomonadota; class Gammaproteobacteria; order Burkholderiales; family Burkholderiaceae_D; genus Janthinobacterium. Next base: position 231,597 of record NZ_NJGY01000004.1, on the reverse strand, counting down.
GTGCCGACAGGCTAATGGCAGGCGAAAAAGTCAATGATTGGACTGACGTTGCGCTTACTCAGAATCGGGAAGCCGTTGCGCTGCAGCGCAACGTCGCTGCGCGGGCGCCCCGCATGCGGGGCGAATTCCCCGCTACGCCCTGCGTCCGTGCCGGACGCGGATTCGGTTCTCGGCTGTTTCGCGTTGGATAAAAAAGTAAGGGCCCCGTCGCTTGCGCTCGGGGGCCTTTACTTTTTTATCCAGTGGACGGCGTCAATTGAATCGCCAAGTGGCGCCATAGCGGAAAGCGTGAAAAGCGGCGTCATTGGCCAGCCCAGTTACCCTGAAAACGCCCCCAGTGCAGCGCGTATGCCGTAGAGCGCTGGCTATGCATAGTCCAGCTCACGCAATAGCCGCTGATTGGCGTGGCGGTGCAGGGTTGCCCAGCGGCGCAGGCCGACGCATACAGGCTACGGTGGGGGCGACAGTCAGCTCGCCGGTGAGGAGCAAACCATGTTTTCGCTTCGCTCAAACCGGCTTGCCCGGCGGGGCCATCCTCGCTGCGTTTGCTAAAGCCTTATAAATCCACATTTCACGATTGTATTGTCAGAAAAACGTGCTATATTTTCTGACATGCGCACCACTTCCCCCTCCTCCGGCAAAAGCCAACCTACTCAGCAAACGCCACCGTCCCACGGCAGCGTGGACGCGGCTATCCGCGCCAAACTGGCTGCGAGCGAGCCGAGGAAAGTTTTTAGCCCCGTGGATTTTCTCCACTTGGGTAGCCGTGCGGCCGTCGATAAGGTGCTATCGCGTTTAACGTCCACTGGGGCACTTCGAAGAGTCGCCCGAGGACTGTACGATGTCCCGCGCACGCACGCGATTCTGGGACCGCTATTACCGTCCGCCGACGATATCGCCAAGGCGATTGCAGGCAAAGGGAGCTTGCGCCTGCAACCATCAGGGGCTTACGCCGCCAATCTACTCGGGCTCACGGAGCAAGTGCCGATGAAGCTGGCCTTCCTGACCGATGGCGTATCGCGTACAGTCCATATCGGCAATCAGAGCATTCTGTTGAAGCACACTACGCCTCGCAATATGGCGACCGCCGGACGCATCAGCGGTCTGGTGATCCAGGCATTGCGACATTTCAAGCAGGCGCATATCGATGACCAGGTTGTCGCCACGCTCAGAGCCAAGTTGACCGCCGAAGACAAGGCCGTGCTGCTGGCCGATGCGTCACTGGCCCCGGTATGGATTGCAGATGTCATGCGGCGGATAGCGCAAGACAAGGGTTGAGCCATGCAAGAGTTTTTGAAATTATCCAGGGAAGACCAGAAGCTGGCCATCGAGCAGACTGCAGCCCGCAACGGCTGGGTGGCCTCCAGCGCGGAAAAGGACTTCTGGGTATGCTGGACTTTGGAACAGTTATTTGCGCTGCCCGAGCTCAAGGGCCATTTGACCTTCAAGGGCGGAACATCGCTGTCAAAGGCATGGGGGCTGATCGACAGATTCTCCGAGGATGTCGATTTAACCATTGGGCGCGATGCCCTCGGTTTTGGCGGCGACAATAGCCCTGAGCGGGCACCAAGCGCAAAGCAGCAAGCGAAACGGCTCAAGGCGCTACGTGACGCATGCGGGACGTTCGTGAGGAACACATTGCTGCCTGGGTTGAGCGATTGCTTTATTGCTCAACTCGGCGCAGATGGTTGGCAACTTACCTTGGACGGCGATGATCCTGACGGCCAGACGCTGCTCTTCCTGTACCCGACTCACTTCGGCGCAGAGCAGGCGCGTTATGTACGTCCGATCGTCAAGATTGAGTTCGGCGCGCGATCTGATCCCTGGCCCGCGCATGAGCGCTTAGTGCATCCTGTCATCGCCGAGGTTTTCCCCCAGCTGTTCACCCGGCCAGAAACGATCGTCCATGCTTTGGCCCCAGAGAGGACTTTCTGGGAAAAGGCCATGCTGTTGCATGAGGAAACGTACAGGCCAGCGGACAAGCAAAGACGCGCGAGGATGGCGAGGCATTACTACGACCTGTACCGCTTGATACAGAGCGGTATTGCGGCCAAGGCCGTCGAGGACAGCGATCTGTTCAAAAATGTATTGGCGCATCGAAGTGTCTTTTTTGCACAGAGCTGTATCGACTACCAGGCAATGGCGCCGGAAACTTTACGTCTGTTACCATTGCCAAATCAAGAACAAAGCTGGCGGCAGGATTACGTGGCGATGCAGGCGGAAATGTTTACGGACGCGCCGCCGGATTTTGATGCGGTGCTCGAATTTATCGGTCAATTCGAAGATGCGATACGTAGATCGCAGAACAAAGAGTAATGGTGTCTAACGGCCGTGTTCGGCCACCAGCGGACCTTCGGGCCATCGCCGGAAAGCGGCCGTTCGTGGCCCCATTTCTCGGGTAACCGTCGCCCGGCCCAGGAAACAATTTAAGGGTGATCGGCATATTGGAGCGTTATAATGACAGCAATAATTCCAAGTGACTGACAGCCATGGACAAAGAACAGCTTTCCTCGCGTCATCAATATCATCTGTTACACGGACCCCAAGGCCTTTTAAGCACAACTGGGCTTTCTGACAAGGAAGTTGGGCCATGACTTCTCGAAGAAAATTCGTTGGTACCGCGCTGGCCGCCGCCGGCGCAATGGCAGGCTTGCCATCCTGCTCGTCGGGATCCAGTGCAGACAGTTACGAAACTGTGACGGATCGCACATGGCGTCACGGCAAGGTTGCCGTCGGCGACAAGACCGCTCTTCAACATGAACTTGTGCGCTACGCGACTTTGGCACCGTCAAGCCATAACACTCAATGCTGGAAATTCCACCTTGAAGATGGCGCCATTTCGATACTGCCGGACCTGTCGCGCCGGTGCCCCGCGGTCGACCCGGATGATCACCACCTTTTCGTCTCCCTCGGGTGCGCCGCCGAGAACCTGTATCAGGCAGCTTTGGCCAATGGGCTGATGGGACACTCTGGCTTCGACGCCGCAGCGGGCAATGCACTGCGTGTGGCTTTTGAGCCGACAAAACCCATCGCATCATCGCTGTTTCAGGCGATCCCCGAGCGCCAGAGCACACGCGGCGAGTATGACGGGCAAGCCCTCGACCGGCATGAACTTGAGCTGCTGGAGCAGGCCGGTACCGGCAATGGCGTTCAGGTGATTGTCCTGACCGAACGCAAAGCCATGGAGACGGTCCTTGAGTATGTCGTTCAAGGCAACACAGTCCAGATGAACGATCCCGCCTTCGTCGATGAATTGAAGAAATGGATACGCTTCAGTGGCGACGAGGCGGTTCGAGCCGGAGATGGGCTATATGCCGCATCGTCCGGTAACCCGTCTGCGCCAACATGGCTGGGCAGCCTGCTTTTCAGCTTGTTCTTTAGTCCGAAGAACGAAAACGACAAGTACGCGAAATACGTGCGAAGTTCGGCCGGCATCGCGATATTCGTCTCGGACACCCCAGTTCCGGCCCAGTGGGTTGAAGTGGGACGTTGCTACGAACGTTTCGCGCTACAGTCGGCTGCGTTGGGTATTCGCAATGCGATGCTTAATCAACCCGTGGAGGTATCGACGCTGCGGCCGCAGTTTGCCGATTTTCTGGGTATCGGAAAGCGCAGGCCCGATCTTGTCGTCAGGTTCGGCCGAGGCCCCAAACTACCGTCGTCACTGCGACGACCGGTACAGGCGGTACTCGCGTGAGCCGGGGTCAGGTCCGCCATTCAAACACGGCCTGAGCGGTATTGGTTTGGGGGCTTAGCCTGCACACCTAAAACCTGGTCAGAAGAATCGGGGAGCCGTTGCGCTGCAGCGCAACGTCGCTGCGCGGGCGCCCCGCATGCGGGGCGAATTCCCCGCTACGCCCCGCGTCCGTGCCGGACGCGGATTCGGTTCCGGCTGTTTCGTCTTTGGATAAAAAACAAAAGCCCCGTCGCTTGCGCTCGGGGGCCTTTGTTTTGTATCCAGTGGTGGAGACAAGGGCAGAAGCGCCGATGGCGCTTCCCTGGTCAGAAGAATCGGGGAGCCGTTGCGCTGCAGCGCAACGTCGCTGCGCGGGCGCCCCGCATGCGGGGCGAATTCCCCGCTACGCCCCGCGTCCGTGCCGGACGCGGATTCGGTTCCGGCTGTTTCGTCTTTGGATAAAAAACAAAAGCCCCGTCGCTTGCGCTCGGGGGCCTTTGTTTTTTATCCAGTGGTGGAGACGGCGGGAATCGAACCCGCGTCCGCAAGCACTCTACAGACAGTTCTACATACTTAGCACTGCCATTTAATTTAACCGGTACAACGCGGACGTGCACGCTGTGTACAAGCGAGTTACCTATTATTTAGTCGAATGCTAAGTAACCCAGCATCAGACGAGTCCCTGTAAATGACTCTAGAGCTTTTGACGGCCCACCCCAGGGACGAGGTGTTCTAGAGCTAACAGCGATTAAGCTGCCAGTGCGTACGAGTTATCGTTTGCAGTTAAGTTTTTTCAGGTTGTATTTACGAGGTAGCCCGCCCTCGGTATGCCCTGCGCTGCTTTGCAACCCACGTCGAAACCAGGTCGTCCCCACAGAACCTTCATTGTAGCGCAAACTTCGGGATCATGCATCGTGCATTCACTGTATTGAACGCAACGCAAGAAGATGCCGGCTCAAGCCGCCGGGGCTCGCTCTGCCACCACCACCGCACTCACCAGCTCCAGCAACGCCGCCGGCGTCTCCAGCAAATGATCGGCATTCCATGACAGCGGCTCGACCGGGCCGCAGTAGCCCCAGGCGCAGGCGATGGTGCGCATGCCGGCGGCGCGGCCGGCCTGGATGTCGCGCAGGTCGTCGCCGACGTACCAGCATTGCTCGGGGGCCAGGTTCAGCCGGCGGGCCGCTTCCAGCAGGGGGGCGGGGTGGGGTTTCGGGTGCGGCATGGTGTCGCCCGAGATCACGCAGCCGGCGGCGGCCAGGCCAATCTGGCCCACCAGCGGTTCGGTGAAGCGGGCGGCCTTGTTGGTGACCACGCCCCATGGCAGGCCGAGGGTCGTCAAGCCGTCCAGCATGGCAGGGATGCCGTCGAACAGACGGCTTTCCACGGCGAGGGCGGCTTCGTAGTTGTCGAGGAAGCCGTTTTTCAGGGGCTCGTAGCCGCTTTCGCCGGGGCCTATACCGTAGGACGCGCCTATCATGCCGCGTGCGCCGGACGAGGCGGTCGGGCGCAGTACCTCGTAGGGCGTGGGCGCGAGGCCGGCGCGGATGCGCATCAGGTTGATGGCGGCCGCCAGGTCGGGGGCGGTGTCGGCCAGGGTGCCGTCGAGGTCGAACAGGATGGCGCGCGGGGCTGGCAGGTGGTCGGTGGTCATGGCGGGCGCAGGGGCGGTAAAGGTGAGTAAAAAATGAGTAAAAGATGAAAAATGGCGGCCGCGGCCGCCTGGGGTGTTGCTTTTGAGTTACAGGGGCCGGGTGCAGGCCACCAGATAGTTCACGCTGGTGTCGTTGTTCAGCGAATAAATCTTGGTCAGGGGGTTGTAGCCCATGCCGCGCATGCCGTGGAGATCGAGGCCGGCGCTGCGCGCAAATTGCGACAGTTCGGCCGGGGTGATGAATTTGTCGTAGTCGTGCGTGCCTTTTGGCAGCAAACGCAGCACGTATTCGGCGCCCAGGACGGCGAACAGATAGGCTTTCGGGTTGCGGTTCAGGGTCGACATGAAGACGTGACCGCCCGGTTTGACCAGCGCGGCGCAGGCCTGCACGATGGCGGCCGGGTCGGGCACGTGCTCGAGCATTTCCATGCAGGTCACCACGTCGTACTGGCCCGCTTCTTCGGCGGCCATGGCTTCGGCGGCGATCAGCTTGTAGCGCACGTTCACGCCGGACTCCAGGCTGTGCAGGTCGGCTACCTTCAGGGCTTTTTCGGACAGGTCGATGCCCGTCACGTCGGCGCCTTTGCGGGCCATCGATTCGGCCAGAATGCCGCCGCCGCAGCCGATGTCGATCACGCGCTTGCCAGCCAGCGGCACTTTCGCGTTGATCCATTCCAGGCGCAGGGGGTTAATTTCGTGCAGCGGACGAAACTCGGAAGTGGGGTCCCACCAGCGGTGGGCCAGCTCACTGAATTTTTGGATTTCTAGAGGGTCGGCGTTCATGGATGGAATGATAGCGGCATTTTCAAAAACCGGCAGCCACGGACGAAAAAAAACCCCGCCGTAGCGGGGTTTTTATCGCTTGCGCTTGATCCGAGGGACAGATCAGGCGCAGCCGTTGGCGCAATTACTTGCGGGTACCAACAACTTCGATTTCCACGCGACGGTTTTTCGCACGGCCTTCGGCGGTTTTGTTGTCAGCAACTGGCTGTTTCTCGCCTTTGCCTTCGGTGTACACGCGGTTGCTTTCAACGCCTTTGGAGACCAGGTAGGCTTTGACAGCATCAGCACGACGTACCGACAGTTTCTGGTTGTAGGCATCGGTGCCGACGGAGTCGGTATGACCCACAGCGATGATGACTTCCAGGTTGATGCCGCCCAGTTGGGTGGTCAACTGATCCAGTTTCGACTTGCCTTCTGGTTTCAGGGTGGCTTTGTCGAAGTCGAAGAAGGCATCAGCGGCGAAGCTGACTTTTTCCGAGGTAGGTGCTACTGGTACTGGCACAACGACTGGTGCTGGTGCTGGAGCAGGTGCTGGTGCAACTGGTGCAGGAGGCGCCACGCATTTGCCGTTTTGCAGGGTTTCTGGTTCTACGCACAGTGGCACGTCGCAACCTGGCACCGCGTCAGCAGGTGTCCAGTAGCCAGTACGCCAGCACAGGCCGAATGGGTCACGCACGATTACGCCGCGGGCATCTTGCACATACGCGCTCTTCGGCGTTGGTGCCTTGATGTCGGTGGTCACTGGAGCGAATGGTGGCGAGGTTGGGGTTTGAGCCGAAGCCGAGCCAGCAATCACTGCGGATGCAGCGAAAAACAGCGTTACAAATTTATTCATTCTTTTTTCCTTTCGGGGGGGTGATATCCGCAGAACAACACGGCGCTACTGGTCTTACGTGCCCGGATTTTATCATGTAGACCATAACGCTCGATCAGATTGCGAAACTAGCAATTAACTTCTGCTTCATTTTGCCACACGCATCCGTAGCGCACGACCGTGGGCAAATCAAAGCTTCCGCGATTTTAGACTGCACGTTGTAACTACGCAACGAAAATGCCCAATTATGACGCGCCCGTGACATCTGGTTACATTTGGTGCCTGCTTTTCGGGCAGGGGGCTTGAACTGATATTGCCATTATGCACTATTGCCAAGCAGTTATGCACAGCGTCGGTGCGCCACCGGCGCGTCTTGTGTTTCGGCACGCCGGGCATTTTGCACTTGCGGCAGGGCGCGCATGCTAAAATCGTGCGCTTGACTGTTGGGCGTGCCTGACAAAAAGCCCATGGCGGCGCTGCACTCCTGCAACCGTCCTGCCCCTTTTGCCAGCCACTCCACGACGACAGCCGCCTAGGATATGCAGTATTGCGTCATTACATTGCGTAGCAGATAAGTTAACCACAGCCTGAGATCAGTCGAACCGCCAATGGATCAATTCGCAAAAGAAACAATTCCTATTTCCCTCGAAGAAGAGATGCGCAAGAGCTACCTCGATTACGCCATGAGCGTGATCGTCGGTCGCGCCTTGCCTGACGCGCGTGACGGCTTGAAGCCAGTGCACCGCCGCGTCCTGTTCGCGATGCATGAAATGAACAACGTGTGGAATCGCCCTTACGTCAAGTGCGCCCGCGTGGTCGGCGAAACCATGGGTAAGTACCATCCCCACGGCGATGCGTCGATCTACGACACCTTGGTGCGCATGGCGCAAGATTTTTCGCTGCGCTACATGCTCGTCGATGGCCAGGGCAACTTCGGCTCCGTCGACGGCGACGCCGCCGCAGCGATGCGTTACACCGAGTGCCGCCTCGACAAGATTGCCGGCGAACTGCTGGCCGATATCGACAAGGACACCGTCGACTTCGTACCCAACTACGATGGCAAGGAAAAGGAGCCGTCGGTGCTGCCGACGCGTATCCCCAACCTGCTGATCAACGGCTCGTCCGGTATCGCGGTCGGCATGGCGACGAATATCCCGCCGCACAACATCACCGAAGTGATCAACGGCGCGCTGCATGTGCTGCGCAATCCCGACTGCACCATCGACGAGCTGATCGAACTGATCCCGGCGCCGGACTTCCCGACGGCCGGCATCATCTATGGCGTCTCGGGCGTGCGCGACGGCTACCGCACCGGCCGTGGCCGCGTAGTGATGCGCGCCAAGACCCACTTCGAGGAATACGGCAAGGATGGCGGGCGTATCGCCATCATCGTCGACGAACTGCCATTCCAGGTCAATAAAAAATCCTTGTTGGAACGCATCGCCGAAAACGTGCGCGACAAAAAGCTCGACGGCATTTCCGATATCCGCGACGAGTCCGACAAATCGGGCATGCGCGTGGTGATCGAATTGAAACGCGGCGAAGTGCCCGAAGTGGTGCTCAACAATCTGTACAAGCAGACCCAGTTGCAGGACACCTTCGGCATGAACATGGTGGCCCTGGTCGATGGACAGCCCAAGCTGCTGAACCTGAAGCAGATGCTGCAGTGCTTCCTGTCGCACCGCCGCGAAGTGGTCACGCGCCGCACCGTGTTCGAACTGCGCAAGGCGCGCGAACGCGGCCACGTATTGGAAGGCCTGGCCGTCGCGCTGGCCAATATCGATGACTTCATCGCCATCATCAAGGCCGCGCCAACGCCGCCGATCGCCAAGGTCGAGCTGATGGCGCGCCCATGGGATTCGTCGGTGGTGCGCGAGATGCTGGCGCGTACCGGCGACGGCAATACCCCGGGTGGCGTGGACGCGTATCGTCCGGAAAACCTGCCGAAGCACTACGGCATGCAGGCCGATGGTTTGTACAAGCTGTCGGACGACCAGGCGCAAGAGATTTTGCAGATGCGCCTGCAGCGCCTGACCGGTCTGGAGCAGGACAAGATCGTCAACGAGTACAAGGAAGTGATGGAGCATATCGCCGACCTGCTCGACATCCTGGCCAAACCGGAGCGCGTGACCGTCATCATCACCGACGAAATGACGCTGGCGATGAACGAATACGGCGCCGGCAAGAAGGACGTGCGCCGCTCGCAGATCGAGCTCAATGCGACCGACCTGGAAACCGAAGACCTGATCACCCCGCAAGACATGGTGGTGACCTTGTCGCACACCGGCTACATGAAGGCGCAGCCGATTTCCGAGTACCGCGCGCAGAAGCGCGGCGGACGCGGCAAGCAGGCGATGGCGACCAAAGAGGAAGACTGGATCGACCAGCTGTTTATCGCCAACACGCACGACTACATTTTGTGCTTCTCGGACCGTGGCCGCATGTACTGGCTGAAGGTGTGGGAAGTGCCGCAAGGCTCGCGCAATTCGCGCGGCAAACCTATCGTCAACATGTTCCCGCTGCAGGACAACGAAAAGATCACCGTGATCCTGCCGCTGTCGGGCGAGAACCGCACGTTCCCGGAAGACCACTATGTGTTCATGTCGACCAGCCTGGGCACGGTCAAGAAAACGCCGCTGAAGGACTTCAGCAATCCACGCAAGGCCGGCATCATCGCGGTCGACCTGGACGACGGCGACTTCCTGATCGGCGCGGCGCTGACCGACGGCAAGCACGACGTGATGCTGTTCTCGGACTCCGGCAAGGCGGTGCGCTTTGACGAAAACGATGTGCGTCCGATGGGCCGCACGGCGCGCGGCGTGCGCGGCATGAACCTGGAAGAAGGCCAGCACGTGATCGCGCTGCTGGTGGCCGAGAACGAGCAGCAGTCGGTGCTGACGGCCACCGAAAACGGTTACGGCAAGCGTACGCCTATCCTCGAGTACACGCGCCATGGCCGTGGCACGAAAGGCATGATCGCCATCCAGACCAGCGAGCGCAACGGTAAAGTGGTGGCCGCCACCCTGGTCAACACGACGGACGAAATCATGCTGATCACCACCGGCGGCGTGCTGATCCGCACCCGCGTGTCGGAGATCCGCGAAATGGGCCGCGCCACGCAAGGCGTGACCCTGATCGCGGTGGAAGACGGCACCAAGCTGTCCGGCCTGCAACGCGTGGTCGAAACCGATATCGACGAAGTCGAGCTGACGACCGAGGCCGCTGCTGCGCCAGTGGCGAGCGTCGATCCGGCCGACCCGGCGAGCGACGAGACGGACCCGGCGCAGCCGGAGTAAGATGATTGGGGCTCTTTCGGGAGCCCCAATTGCTATGGCGCGCGCTTTTTACCGCTGCACAATACCGAATGCCATGAACAAGTCCTGCGGCGGCCACGCCGCCGCAATCACTGATTAGGAATGCATCGTGACCGATCCAGTCGTCAACCCGATTTATAATTTTTCCGCCGGCCCGGCCGTGCTGCCCAAGGAAGTGCTGGCGCAAGCCGCCTTTGACATGCTGGACTGGCATGGCAGCGGCATGTCGGTAATGGAAATGAGCCACCGCGGCCCCGAATTCATTTCCATCTACAAAGAGGCCGTGGCCGACCTGCGCGAACTGCTGGCCGTGCCAAGCAATTACAAGATCCTGTTCCTGCAGGGCGGCGGCCTGGGCGAGAACGCGATTATCCCGATGAACCTGGTGGGCCTGGCGGCCGCGCAGCCGGCCACCATCGACTTCGTGCATACCGGCTCGTGGTCGGGCAAGTCGATCAAGGAGGCGGCGAAATACGCCAGCGTGAATGTGGCCGCCTCGTCGCAGGCCAGCGGTTTTGCCGGCGTGCCGCCGGTCAGCGAGTGGCAGCTGACGCCAGGCGCGGCCTATCTGCATGTCTGCACCAACGAGACCATCGACGGCGTGGAGTTCCAGCAGGCGCCGCAGGTACCGAAGGGCACCACCATCGTGGCCGACATGTCCTCGCACATTTTGTCGCGCGTGGTCGACGTGTCGCAATACGGCGTGATCTTCGGCGGCGCGCAAAAAAATATCGGCCCGGCCGGCCTGACGGTGGTGATCGTGCGCGAAGACCTCCTGGGCCATGCGCTGCCGATTTGCCCGTCGGCCTTCGACTGGGCCAACGTGGCCGAGCACGAGTCCATGTACAACACGCCGCCCACCTATGGCATCTATATCGCCGGCCTGGTTTTCCAGTGGCTCAAACGCCAGGGTGGCGTGGCGGCCATGGAACAGCGTAATATTGAGAAAGCGGCGCTGCTATACGCGGCGCTGGACGCGGACGACTTCTACCAGAACCGTGTCGCCCCACCATACCGTTCGCGCATGACGATCCCGTTCTATCTGCGCGACGAAAGCCTGAACGAAGCCTTCCTGGCCGGCGCCAAACAGCGCGGCCTGCTGCAACTGAAGGGCCACAAGTCCGTCGGCGGCATGCGCGCATCGATCTATAACGCGATGCCGATCGAAGGCGTGCAAGCGCTAGTGAATTACTTGAACGAGTTTGCCGGACGCTGACGTTGCCTCGACGAGCGCCGGCGCGCCGCCGGCGCAGGCCGCGCGGCCATGATTGAAGTACCGCTGACGAAACAAGACCATGACCGATAAATTGAAACCCTTGCGCGAACAGATCGATGCAATCGACGCGCAAATCCTCGACCTGCTGAACCGCCGCGCGCTGATCGCCCAGGAAGTGGGCCACGTGAAAGCCGAAACCCAGGCGCCCGTGTTCCGCCCCGAGCGCGAAGCGCAGGTGCTGCGCGGCGTGGCCGAGCGCAACCCAGGCCCGATGGGCAACCGCGAAGTGCAGACCATCTTCCGCGAAATCATGTCGTCCTGCCGCTCGCTGGAAAAACGCGTCACCGTGGCCTACCTGGGCCCGGCCGGTACCTTCAGCGAACAGGCCGTGTACCAGCAGTTCGGCAGCGCCGTCGAAGGCCTGCCGTGCGCGTCCATCGATGAAGTGTTCCGCTCGGCCGAAGCGGGCACGGCGGACTTTGGCGTGGTGCCGATCGAGAATTCCTCGGAAGGCGCCGTCAACCGCACGCTGGACATGATGCTGCAAACAAGCCTGATCATTTCCGGCGAAGTGGCGATCGCCGTGCACCACAGCCTGATGACGAAAAGCGGCAATATGGACGGCGTGACGTCGATCTGCGCCCACTCGCAGGCGCTGGCGCAGTGCCAGGTATGGCTGAACCAGCACTATCCGCACATTGCGCGCCATGCCGTGGCCTCGAACGCGGAAGCGGCGCGCCTGGCCGGCGAAGACGGCACGGTAGCCGCGATTGCCAGCGAACTGGCCGGCGCCCAGTACAAGCTGGGCGTGGTCAAGGGCCATATCCAGGACGATCCGCACAACCGCACCCGCTTTGCCGTGGTGGGCACCTTGCAGACGGCGCCGTCGGGCAAGGATCAAACCTCGCTGGTGCTGGCCGTGCCGAACAAGGCCGGCGCCGTCTACCAGCTGCTCGCGCCATTGGCCAAACATGGCGTGTCGATGACGCGCTTCGAGTCGCGCCCGGCCCGCATGGGCAGCTGGGAGTATTATTTCTATGTCGATGTGGAAGGCCACGCGCACAACCCCGCCGTGGCGCAGGCGCTCGCCGAACTGCAGGGCAATGCGGCGTTCTTCAAGGTGCTGGGGTCGTATCCCGTCAGCCTGTAAAGCCGCCGCCTTTCCTTTATTACCTATCTCTGTAAAGCACACCATGTCTAAAAATATCGGTCCTGAATACGTCCGCGCCATCGCTCCTTACCAGAGCGGCAAACCGATCGCGGAAGTCGCGCGCGAATTCGGCCTGGACGAGGCCTCCATCGTCAAGCTGGCGTCGAATGAAAACCCTTTCGGCATGCCGGACTCGGCCAAGCAGGCGATGATCGCCGCCATCGATGACCTGGGCCGCTACCCGGACGCCAACGGTTTCGATTTGAAAGCCGTGCTGTCGCAGCGCTACGACGTGCCGGCCGACTGGATCACGCTGGGCAACGGCAGCAACGATATCCTCGAAATCGCCGCCCACGCCTTCGTGCAGCACGGCCAGGCCGTGGTCTATTCGCAGTATTCGTTTGCCGTCTACGCACTGGCCACGCAAGGCCTGGGCGCGCGCCATATCGTGGTGCCGGCGCAGGACTACGGCCATGATCTCGACGCGATGGCCGCCGCCATTGGCGACGACACGCGATTGCTGTTTATCGCCAACCCGAACAACCCGACCGGCACCTTCCTCACCGCCGCGCAGATCGAAGCGTTTTTGCGCAAAGTGCCGCAGCACGTGGTGGTGGTGCTGGACGAAGCCTACAACGAATTTTTGTCCGCCGAAGAGCAGTACGAGTCGACCGCCTGGGTGCGCCAGTACCCGAACCTGGTGGTCTCGCGCACCTTGTCCAAGGCCTACGGCCTGGCCGGCCTGCGCATCGGCTTTGCCATCGCCCAGCCGGCATTGACGGACCTGATGAACCGCATCCGCCAGCCGTTCAATGTCAATTCGATGGCGCAGGCGGCCGCGATTGCCGCCCTGAGCGACAAGCAATTTCTGGAAAAAAGCGCGCGCAACAACGCCGCCGGCTACCAGCAGTTTACCGAAGCGTTTGCAAAGCTGGGCCTGGAATACGTGCCGTCGCATGGCAACTTCGTGCTGGTCAAGGTCGGTGACGACGATGAAGCGGGCGCGCGCGTCAACCTGGCGCTGCTGAAACAGGGCGTGATCGTGCGCCCGGTCGGCAGCTATGGTTTGCCGCAATGGCTGCGCATTTCCATCGGCCTGCCGCAGGAAAATGCCATCTTTATCGCCGCGCTGACAAAAGCGCTGGCTTCAGTCGAATGATGAACAAGGTTGTTATCTTCGGCGTCGGCCTGATCGGCGGCTCGTTCGCGCGGGCCCTGAAGCATGCGGGTGCGGTGAATACCGTGGTCGGCATGGGCCGCTCGCAGGCATCGCTGGTGCGCGCGCTCGAATTGGGCATCATCGACCAGATCGGCGGCGACATGGCGCAAGCCCTGAACGGCGCCGACCTGGTGCTGCTGGCCGCGCCCGTGGCGCAGACCGGCGCCATCCTGGCGTTGCTTGCGCCGCATTTGCAAGCTGCTACCGTCGTCACCGACGCCGGCAGCACCAAGAGCGATGTGGTGGCGGCGGCGCGCGTGGCGCTGAAGGACAAGGTGGCGCAGTTCGTGCCCGGCCACCCGATCGCGGGCCGCGAAACCAATGGACCCGACGCCGCCATTGTCGACCTGTACCAGGGCAAGAAGGTGGTGCTCACGCCCCTGGCGGAAAACACGGCAGCCGACGTGGAGACGGTGGCCGGCGCCTGGCGCGCCTGCGGCGCCGTATTGCATGCCTTGAGTCCCGAAGAGCACGACAGGGTATTTGCCGCCGTCAGCCATCTGCCGCATCTGCTGGCCTTTGCGCTGGTCGACGATATCGCCAACAAGCCGCATGCGGGCTTGCTGTTCCAGTACGCGGCCAGCGGTTTTCGCGACTTTACGCGCATCGCCGGCTCGTCGCCCGAAATGTGGCGCGATATCAGCCTGGCCAACCAGCCGGCGCTGCTGGCCGAGCTGGACGCCTACCTGGCGCAGCTGAGCACTTTGCGCGCGCACCTGGCGGCCCATGACGGCCGCGCGATCGAAGCCGTCTACGCCAACGCCCAGCAGGCGCGCCAGCAATGGATCGAGGCGATCGAGACCGCAGAACCGCCTGCGCCCAAATCATAAAATACCGAAGGATTGAGCATGACCCAGAGCAAACACTACCCCCACCATATCGATCTGAAACCCGTGCTGCATGCCGAAGGCACGGTGCGCTTGCCCGGCTCGAAAAGCATCTCCAACCGCGTGCTGCTGCTCGCTGCACTGGCCAGGGGCACGACGAAAATTGTCGACCTGCTGGCCTCGGACGACACCTTCGTCATGCTCACGGCCCTCACTTCCCTGGGCGTCAAATGGACCCAGGATGAAATCGACCTGAACGCGGATGCAGCAACGCTGCACCAGGTGCATCATGTGGAAGGCTGCGGCGGCGTGCTGCCGAATCACGAAGCGGACCTGTTCATGGGCAACGCCGGTACGGCCATCCGTCCGCTGACGGCGGCGCTGGCCGTGATCGGCGGCGACTACACCCTGCATGGCGTGTCGCGCATGCACGAGCGGCCGATCGGCGACCTGGTCGACGCCTTGAATGCCGTCGGCACGCAGATCGAATATACGGGCGAGCACGGCTTTCCGCCGCTGCGCATTCGCCGCGGCCATATTCACGCCCAGCGCATCGCCGTGCGCGGCAATGTGTCGAGCCAGTTCCTGACGGCCCTCTTGATGGTGGCGCCGCTGATGGCGCGCGACCATGCGGTGACCATCGATGTCACGGGCGAGCTGATCTCCAAGCCATATATCGAGATCACCCTGAACCTGATGCAGCGCTTCGGCGTGACGGTCGAGCATGACGGCTGGCAGTCGTTTACCGTGCAGCCCGGCCAGCAGTACCAGAGTCCGGGCACCATCCACGTCGAAGGCGATGCGTCGTCGGCGTCGTACTTCCTGGCGGCCGGCGCGATAGGCGGCGGCCCGGTGCGGGTCGAAGGCGTGGGCCGCGACAGCATCCAGGGCGACGTGCGTTTCGTCGAAGCCTTGCAGCAGATGGGTGCGACCATTACCATGGGCGAGAACTGGATCGAGGCGCGTTCGAACGGCCCCTTGAAAGCAGTCGACATGGACTTCAACCATATTCCCGACGCGGCCATGACGATCGCGGTGGCCGCCCTGTATGCGGACGGCACCTCGACCTTGCGCAATATCGCCAGCTGGCGCGTAAAAGAGACCGACCGCCTGTCGGCGATGGCGACGCAATTGCGTAAACTCGGCGCGCAGGTGGAGGAGGGCGCGGACTACCTGCGCGTGACGCCGCCGGCCGAAATCGCCGCCGCCACCATCGACACCTATGACGACCACCGCATGGCGATGTGCTTTTCGCTCGCCTCGCTGGACGGCGCCGCCCGCCGTGGCAACGAAATACGCATCAATGACCCGAAATGCGTGGCCAAGACCTTCCCCGAGTATTTCGCCGCGTTTGCGGGGATTGCCAGGGACACCCTGATTTAATTGATAAAGCCTGCCATGTCCACACCCCACATCCCAGTCATCGCCATCGACGGCCCCACCGCTTCCGGCAAGGGCACGGTGGCGCACCGCGTGGCCGACAAGCTCGGCTTTCATTATCTCGATTCGGGCGCGCTGTACCGGTTGACGGCGCTGACGGCGCTGCGCCGTGGCACCGACCTGCGCGACGAGCATGCGCTGGCCAAGCTGGCCGAGCATCTGCCTTGCCATTTTGCCAATGGCGAGATCCTGCTGGCCAACGAAAACGTCACCGAGCAGATCCGCGCGGAAGAGGTCGGCAATACGGCCTCGAAGATCGCCGTGCTGCCCACCGTGCGCCATGCGCTGGTCAGTTTGCAGCTGGGCTTTCGCAAGACGCCGGGCCTGGTGGCCGACGGGCGCGACATGGGCACGGTGATCTTTCCGCATGCCCAATTAAAAGTGTTTTTGACGGCCAGCGCCCCTGCGCGCGCGCAACGGCGCTACAAGCAATTGATAGACAAGGGTTTTTCTGCTAGTATGGAAGACCTTCTGATGGATTTGCAGGCGCGGGACGAACGTGATACTCACCGTGCGATTGCGCCTTTGGCTCCTGCGGAAGGGGCGCATGTCCTCGATACTTCGGCGATGACGGCTGACGAAGCTGTTGAAACCGTCCTGAAATGGTATGCGTCCGTATCAAAATAGCGTGATTTTCAAGCTATGTGGTGCCCGTTGACGGCTCCTGGCCTGTCCGGGTGTGTCAAAAACCTAACCCAGTTTAAGTCGCATGGTGCGATCTCTGCTGGATAACCTGTGTGAACCCTATGTCTACTGTTACAACTAACGAATCTACCGGTATGGAAAGTTTTGCTGCGCTCTTCGAGGAATCGTTGTCGCGTCAAGATATGCGCTCCGGCGAAGTTATTTCCGCTGAAGTCGTGCGCCTCGACCACAATTTCGTGATCGTTAACGCCGGCCTCAAATCCGAAGCATTCATCCCTGTCGAAGAATTCAAGAACGACCACGGCGAACTGGAAGTCAAAGTTGGTGACTTCGTTTCCGTGGCGATCGAATCGCTGGAAAATGGTTTCGGCGATACCATCCTGTCGCGCGATAAAGCCAAGCGTCTGGCTTCGTGGCTGGCTCTGGAAAAAGCGATGGAATCGGGCGAGATCGTCGTCGGTACCGTCAATGGCAAAGTCAAAGGCGGCCTGACCGTCCTGACCAACGGCATCCGCGCATTCCTGCCCGGTTCGCTGGTTGACACCCGTCCAGTGAAAGATACCACCCCATTCGAAGGCAAGACCCTCGAATTCAAGGTCATCAAACTGGACCGCAAGCGTAACAACGTGGTTCTGTCCCGCCGCGCCGTCATCGAAGCTTCGATGGGCGAAGAGCGTCAGAAACTGATGGAAACGCTGAAAGAAGGCACGGTCGTGACCGGCGTCGTCAAAAATATCACCGACTACGGCGCGTTCGTGGATCTGGGCGGTATCGATGGCCTGCTGCACATCACCGACCTGGCATGGCGCCGTGTACGTCACCCGTCGGAAGTACTGACGGTTGGCCAGGAAATCACCGCCAAAGTCCTGAAATACGATCAAGAGAAAAACCGTGTTTCGCTGGGCGTGAAACAACTGGGCGACGATCCTTGGACCGGTCTGTCCCGTCGTTACCCACAAAGCACCCGTCTGTTCGGTAAAGTAACGAACCTGACCGACTACGGCGCCTTCGTGGAAGTGGAACAGGGTATCGAAGGTCTGGTACACGTTTCCGAAATGGACTGGACGAACAAAAACGTTGCTCCTAACAAAGTTGTCCAACTGGGCGACGAAGTAGAAGTGATGGTTCTGGAAATCGACGAAGAACGTCGTCGTATTTCGCTGGGCATGAAACAGTGCAAAGCCAATCCATGGGACGACTTCGGTGTTACCCATAAGAAAGGTGACAAAGTCCGCGGCGCGATCAAATCGATCACCGACTTCGGCGTGTTCATCGGCCTGGCCGGCAACATCGACGGCCTGGTGCACCTGTCCGACCTGTCCTGGACCGAAACCGGCGAAGAAGCCGTGCGTCGCTTCAAGAAAGGTGACGAACTGGAAGCCATCGTTCTGGCCATCGACGTTGAGCGCGAGCGCGTTTCCCTGGGCGTCAAGCAACTGGAAGGTGACCCATTCAACAACTTCGCAGCCATGAACGACAAAGGCTCGCTGGTTACCGGTACCGTCAAATCGGTTGAGCCTAAAGGCGCCGTGATCCAACTGTCCGAAGAAGTCGAAGGCTACCTGCGCGCTTCCGAAATCTCGCGCGACCGCGTTGAAGATGCTGGTACGCACCTGAAAGTCGGCGACACCGTTGAAGCCATGGTGCTGAACATCGACCGCAAAGCCCGTGGTATCCAACTGTCGATCAAAGCGAAAGACAACGTTGAAACCCAGGAAGCAATGCAGAAAATGGCCGCGACCGACAACAACGCAGCTTCGGGCACCACCAGCCTGGGCGCCTTGTTGAAAGCCAAGTTCGATAACAAGAACTAAGACTGCGGATACTGGCAGATGACAAAGTCCGAGCTGATCAACCGCCTCGCTGAGCGTTATTCTCAGCTGGTGGCGAAAGATGCGGAGTATGCCGTCAAGACCATTCTCGATGCGATGACCAACGCCCTGGCGACCGGTCAGCGCATCGAGATCCGCGGTTTTGGCAGTTTTGCCCTGAACAGCCGCCCACCGCGCATCGGCCGCAACCCGAAATCCGGCGACAAGGTGATGGTGCCCGAAAAACGGGTGCCGCACTTCAAACCGGGCAAACAGTTGCGCGAGCGCGTGGACGCGATGGTCGGCCAGCCGATCATCGAGGATTAATCGTCTGCTGGAAGGCGGAAAATAAAGAGCGGCGTCCTTGGATGCCGCTTTTTTTTGTTAAACTGTTCCAAGTTCGTGCCATGTGGCATGAATAACCTTTGTATTCCTGTTTTCTTGCTCTGGACCTATCGATGAAAATCGTCTCCACCATCGTTGGCTGTGTTCTTTTCATCCTGTTCTTCGGCTTTGCGCTGAAGAATGCGCAGGTGGTCGACCTGCATGTTTTCCTCAATTATGAAATCCGTGGTCCCCTGGTTTTGATGCTGCTGGGCTTTTTTGTGGCCGGCGCCAGCCTGGGTGTACTGGCCCTGACGCCGACCGTGTTTCGCCACCGCCGTGAAGCGAACCGCCAAAAGACCACCATCGCCGCCCTGCATGCCGTGGGCGTGTCGGCGACCGTACAGCCGCAACCGGATGGCGTCAGCACCCAGCCGTAAGAGCATTTGATGCCGCGGCCTTCCTCTCTCCTCTTATACGAATAAAAACGATCGCATGGAATTTGAATTCTGGTGGCTCCTGGGCATCCCCCTGTTTTTCGCACTGGGCTGGATCGCAGCGCGCGTCGACATCAATCAGCTGGTGTCGGAGTCGCGCAGCCTGCCGCGCAATTATTTCAAGGGCTTGAATTTCCTGCTCACCGAACAGCACGACAAGGCGATTGACGCCTTTATCGAAATCGTCAAGCTCGACCCCGAATCGGCCGACATGCACTTCGCGCTCGGCAATCTGTTCCGCCGCCGCGGCGAAACCGAACGCGCCATTCGCGTGCACCAGAACCTGCTGGCGCGCCCGGACCTGCCGCAGGAGCAGCAGGTGCATGCGGCCTACGAACTGGGCATGGATTACCTGAAGGCCGGCCTGCTGGACCGCGCCGAAGAAACCTTCAATGGCCTGGTCGAAACCCAATACGCGGTGCAGGCCCGCCGCGCGCTGCTGGAAATTTTCCAGCGTGAAAAAGAATGGCCACGCGCCATCGAAGCGGCGCTGGGCTTGCAGGAGTCGGGTGCCGGCGCGCGCCAGAAGGAAATCGCGCAATTTTATTGCGAGCTGGCGCATGATGCGCTCGTGCATCTGAAACCCGACGAAGCCATGCCGCTGCTGGAAAAAGCGCTGCAGACCGACCGCAAGAGCGTGCGCGCCACCATCCTGACGGGCGACGTGCAGCTGGCGCGCGGCGACGTGGAAGAAGCGATCATTACGTGGCGCCGCGTCGAGCAGCAAAGCGTGCCGCACGTGGCCCTGGTGGCACAGCGCCTGATGGATGGCTACACCAGGGTGGGACGCGCGCAGGAGGGCATCAACCTGCTGCGTTCCTACCTGGAAGAAGCCTCGTCGATCGACCTGATCGAAGTGGTGTTCAAGGCCGTGCTGGAGCTCGATGGCGTTGACGCCGCCAAGCAGTTGGTGAGCGCCGAACTGCGCCGCACGCCGACCTTGCTGGGCCTCGACAAGCTGCTCGAGGCGCGCATGATGGACGCGCCGGCGGCAATCTGGTCGGAACTGTCGATGGTGAAAAACCTCGTGCACGGCTACACGCAGAAACTGGCGCGCTACCAGTGCAGCCATTGCGGTTTCAAGGCGCGCCAGTTTTACTGGCATTGCCCGGGCTGCAACAAGTGGGAGACTTATCCACCGCGCCGCACCGAAGAATTGAACGTCATGAACTGATACGTACACGTCGCCTTGCCCTGAGCAATGTGGCGTGTACTTCTATGTAAGACCTGCTTTTTATCCATACGGTACAACCATGAAAATCACCATTATCGGCACCGGCTATGTTGGCCTGGTCACGGGCGCCTGCCTGGCCGAGCTGGGCAATGACGTCTTTTGCCTGGATCTCGATACCAAAAAAGTCGACCTGCTCAACAGCGGCGGCATTCCCATCCATGAGCCTGGCCTCGAAGAAGTCGTTGCGCGCAACCGCGCCGCCGGCCGCCTGACCTTTTCCACCGACGTGGAAGCGGCCGCCCACCATGGCGTGTTGCAGTTCATCGCCGTCGGCACGCCGCCCGACGAAGACGGCTCGGCCGACCTGCAATACGTGCTGGCCGCCGCGCGCGGCATCGGCCGCCACATGCAGGAATACAAGGTCATCGTCGACAAGTCGACGGTGCCGGTCGGCACGGCTGAAAAAGTGCGCGCCGCCATCCAGGCCGAACTGGACCTGCGCGCCACCAGCGCCACCTTCTCGGTGGCCTCGAACCCGGAGTTCCTGAAAGAAGGCGCGGCCGTCGAAGACTTCATGCGGCCCGACCGCATCGTTATCGGCGTCGACGCCACACAAGAAGGCGAGCGCGCGCGCGATTTGCTGCGCAGCCTCTATGCACCATTCAACCGCAACCGCGAACGCACCTACTGGATGGACGTGCGCTCGGCCGAGTTCACCAAGTACGCGGCCAACGCCATGCTGGCCACGCGCATCTCGTTCATGAACGAACTGGCCAACCTGGCCGACAAGGTCGGCGTCGATATCGAAGCGGTGCGCCGTGGCGTCGGCTCCGACCCGCGCATCGGCTACAGCTTTTTGTATGCCGGCTGCGGCTATGGCGGCTCGTGCTTCCCGAAAGACGTGCAGGCGCTCGAGCGCACGGCCCGCCACTACGACCAGGAATTGCTGATCTTGCGCGCCGTCGAAGCGGTCAACGACCGCCAGAAACATATCCTGGGCAACAAGGTCGTGACACGCTTCGGCAACGAGCTCGCTGGCCGCCACTTCGCCATCTGGGGCCTGGCTTTCAAGCCGAACACGGACGACATGCGCGAAGCATCGGCGCGCGTGCTGCTGGCCGACTTGCTGTCGCGCGGCGCTACCGTGGCCGTGTACGACCCGGTGGCGATGGCGGAAGCGCAGCGCGTGCTGCAACTGGACTTGACACCAGGGCAACTGGCCAATATCCGCTACGCCGACAGCCCGACCGATGCGCTGGTCGACGCCGATGCCCTGGTGATCGTCACGGAGTGGAAGGCTTTCCGCAGCCCCGACTTTGAACTGATCAAGAAACGCCTGAAGCAGCCGGTGATTTTTGACGGCCGCAATCTGTATGAGCCGGACATCATGCTGGCCTCCGGCATCGAATACTACGGCATCGGCCGCTCGCTGCAGGCGGCGCCATGAGCGCGCCTGCGTTGGCAAGCTTGAGCGCGCCCGACAGCCTGGCCAGGGTGCGCCTGCTGGTGGTGGGCGACGTGATGCTGGACCGTTACTGGTTTGGCGACGTCAGCCGTATTTCGCCGGAAGCGCCGGTGCCCATCGTGCGCATTGAAAAGCGCGAGGAGCGCCTGGGCGGCGCGGCCAACGTGGCGCGCAATGCGGCCGCGCTCGGTGCCAAGACGAGTCTGCTGGGCGTGGTCGGCGACGACGAGGCCGGCAACCACGTCGAACGCCTGCTGGGCGAGGACGGCATCCGCAGCCATTTGCAGCGCGATGCGGCCATTTCCACCATCATCAAGCTGCGCGTGATCGGCCGCCAGCAGCAGATGCTGCGCATCGACTTCGAGGATGCGCCCAGCGACACGGTGCTGCGCGACAAGCTCAAGCAGTTCAATACCCTGCTGCCCGACTGCGACGTGGTGATTTTGTCCGACTACGCCAAGGGCAGCCTGGTCAACGTGGCCGAGATGATCAAGGCGGCCCGCGCGGCCGGCAAGATCGTGATGGTTGACCCGAAAGGCGACGATTTTTCGCGCTACACGGGCGCGTCAGTGCTCACTCCCAACAAGTCGGAACTGCGCCGCATTATCGGCAACTGGAGCACCGAAGAACAGTTGACGCAGCGCGCCCAGCAGATGCGCGCCCAGCTGGGCCTGGACGCCCTGCTGCTGACGCGCTCGGAAGAAGGCATGAGCTTGTACACGGCCGATGAGGTGCTGCATATGCCGACCGACGCGCGCGAAGTGTTCGATGTGTCCGGTGCGGGCGACACGGTGATCGCCACCATGGCCGCCATGCTGGGCGCCGGCATGAGCCTGGGCGACGCCGTGCGCACGGCCAACCGCGCCGGCGGCATCGTGGTGGGCAAGTTGGGCACGGCCACCGTCACGCGCGCCGAACTGTTCCCGCAATAAATCTTCCGTATCGCCTGCGCCAGTTCGCTTGATCTGGCGCAGGTCTTCCCCTCCGGGCCCTCCGCCGGGCCATGCCGCGTTCGCTACACTGTGATGACGGCCAGGCGCTGTTTGTCTGCCGTTTGCGTGTTATCCAACCACATCACGGAGACTTTCCCATGTTGAAAAAAATTGTATTGGCCGTGGCAACCCTTGCCGCGACGATGGGCCTGGCCATGGCCCAGGTGGACGTCAACAAGGCCGACCAGGCGGCGCTCGACAGCGTCAAAGGCATCGGCCCGGCCACCTCGAAAGCTATCATCGACGAGCGCGCCAAGGGACCCTACAAGGACTGGGCCGACTTTGAAAGCCGGGTCAAGGGCATCGGTCCGAAAAGCGCCGTGAAGCTGTCCGAGGCGGGACTGCAGGTCAACGGCCAGGGCAAGTCGGGCGCAGCCAAGCCGGCCACCAAGGTCGCGGAGAAAAAGTAGCCCGACGAGTTGGGACGCCGAGGGGGGGGCGCCGAGTTGCCTGACGCCGTCAGCCACGCCCGTCGCGAATAGTGCGAAAATGCCTGCCATAATCATTTTAGGGAGACAGGCAATGAGCAGGATGTTGACGGGCGTGACGGCAGCGCTGCTGTCTGGCGGGGCGGCCGCAGCCGTATTGGCGGCGCCAGCGGCAGCGCCGGCACCGGACCGGATGCAGCCGGCCATCACCGAGCTGGTGGCCGACATTTCGCCGCAGCGCATCGAAGCGCACGTGCGCAAGCTGGTGAGTTTCCAGACGCGCCATACCATGTCCGATACCGTGTCCGACACGCAGGGCATCGGCGCGGCGCGGCGCTGGATCAAGGCCGAACTGGAGCGCTGCGGCGCGCAGGCGGGCGGACGCTTGCAGGTGGCTTTCGACAGCCATGTGACGCCAGTGTCGAAACGTATCTCGCGCCCGACCGAAATCGTCAACGTGGTGGCGACCCTGCCCGGCAGCGAGCCGCAGTCGGCGCAGCGCATCTATGTGGTCAGCGGCCACTATGACTCGCGCGCCACCGACGTGATGGACGCCAGCGGCAACGCGCCCGGCGCCAACGACGATGCGTCCGGCACGGCGGCGGTGATCGAAATGGCCTGCGTGATGGCGCGCCGGCAGTTCGACGCGACGCTGGTGTTCATGGCGGTGGCGGCCGAAGAGCAGGGGCTGCTCGGCTCGGGCCACTGGGCGCAGCAGGCAAAATCGAAACAGCTCGATATCGCCGGCATGCTCAACAACGATATTATCGGCAGCTCGCGCGCCGACGACGGCACGGTCGATGGCGGCCAGGTGCGCCTGTTTGCCGAGGGCATCCCGGCGGTGAAAGAGATGAGCGACGGCGTGCGCGGCCTGGTGGCGACGGGAGGCGAAAACGATTCCATTTCGCGCCAGCTGGCGCGCCATGTGAAACAGGTGGGCGAGCGCTATGTACCTGGCTTTCGCGTCAACGTGATCCAGCGCGCCGACCGCTACCTGCGCGGCGGCGACCATATGCCCTTCCTGGCGCAAGGCTATGCGGCGCTGCGCTTTACCGAGCCGAACGAAGATTTTGCGCACCAGCACCAGGATGTGCGGGTGGAAAACGGCGTGCAATATGGTGACCTGCCGCAATTTGTCGACTATGAGTATGTGGCGAAGGTGACGCGCATCAACGCCGCCGCGCTGGCGTCGCTGGCACTGGCGCCGGCCGCACCGTCGCAGGTGCAGGTGCGCACAGACAAGCTGGAAAACGCCACCACGCTGCAGTGGCGGCCGAACACGGAACCGGACCTGGCCGGCTACCGCGTGGTCTGGCGCGCCACCACGGCTGACCAGTGGCAGGGCGCGCAGGATGTGGGCAATGTGACGCAAGCAACGCTGCCTCTGTCGAAAGACAATGTGTTCTTTGGCGTGCAGGCGATCGACCGCGACGGCAATGTCAGCGTGGCCACCTATCCCACGCCGCTGCGCTGATCAGCTGGCGGCGTCTGCCGGCAGCCTGGCCAGAAAGCTGTGGATCTGGGACACCACGGCCGCGCCTTCGCCGACGGCCGCCGCCACCCGCTTGGTCGAGCCGGCGCGCACGTCGCCAATCGCAAATACGCCGGGCACGCTCGTTTCCAGCGCGGCGCGCTCCGGCAGCTCGGCCGGCGAGATCGGCTTGTCGCCGAGCTTGCTGCACTCGGCGCGCGTGACGTCAAAGCCGGTGCGGATAAAGCCCTGGGCGTCAACCGCCACCGCGCAGTCCTGCAGCCAGTCCGTGTTCGGATCGGCGCCGACAAACAGGAACACGCGGCGCACGGCGCAATCGGCTTCCTCGCCCGTTTGATTATTGCGCCAGCGCACTTCGCTCAAGCCATCGTCATCGCCTTCGAGCGCGATGATTTCCGTGTGCGTGTGCAAGGTGATATTCGGCGTGGCGGCGATGCGTTCGATCAGGTAGCTCGACATGCTGGCGGCCAGGCCGGCGCCGCGGATCACCATGTGCACCCTGGCCGCATGGCCTGACAGGAACACGGCCGCCTGGCCGGCCGAATTGCCGCCGCCGACCAGAATAATTTCCTCCTGGCGGCACAGCTTGGCTTCGATCGGCGAAGCCCAGTAATAAATGCCGCGTCCCTCATAGGTTTTCAGGTTGGCCAGCGACGGGCGGCGGTAGCGCGCGCCGCACGACAGCACCACGGTGCGGGCGCACACGGTGACGCCATCGGTCAAGGTCAGGCGCAGCGGCCAGCTGTCGCATTCGAGCTTGGCGGCATTGGCCGGCGTGGCCACTTCGACGCCGAATTTTTGCGCCTGTACATAGGCGCGTCCGGCCAGCGCGCGGCCCGAGATCCCCGTCGGAAAACCCAGGTAGTTTTCGATGCGCGCGCTGGCGCCGGCCTGGCCGCCGTAGGCGCGCTGTTCCAGCGCCAGCACCGACAGGCCTTCCGAGGCCGCATACACGGCCGTGGCCAGGCCGGCCGGCCCCGCGCCCACCACCAGCACATCGAAAATCTTGTCGCCGGACAGGTCGGGCAGCATGCCCAGGCAGCGGCCAAGGTCGGCGTTGCCCGGATTTTTCATGACCTTGCCGTCGGGGCAGACCACCAGCGGCCATTCGTGCGCCGCCGGCTGGTAGCGCGTGCGCAGG
The DNA here is from genome assembly GCF_002250505.1 of Janthinobacterium sp. PC23-8. Lineage (GTDB taxonomy): Bacteria > Pseudomonadota > Gammaproteobacteria > Burkholderiales > Burkholderiaceae_D > Janthinobacterium. The sequence goes on along the minus strand of NZ_NJGY01000004.1, from coordinate 205,535 downwards.
GCGGCGGCTGCCGTGTCGTTGTCCGGATCGAGCACCGTGTGCGGATGGCCGTTGCTGCTCAAGAAACTTTGCAACTGGAACATATTGGCATTGCCGCGCGGCCCCACCAGCACCGGTCCGCCCGAGTTCGATTCGATCAGGCCGACGCGGCGCAGGATCAGTGCGCGCACGATGCGCTCGCCCATCTCCGCTTCGGCCACGATCAGCGCACGCAAGGATTCCGAACTGATGTCGAGCAGCTCGACAGCGCCGACGGCGCTGCCGTTGACGAGGGTGGGGCGGCCCGACAATTGCGCCACCTCGGCGATGAAGTGGCCCCTGCCCACTTCGCGCAGCAGCGTATCTTGTCCCATCACCTCATGGCGCGTGATGGCGACCCGCCCTGCCAGGATGACCAGCATGCCAAAGCTGCTGTTGCCCGCCTCAAACAGGACGGCGCCGTCGGCAAAGTGCCTGAGCTGGCCATAGCGCCGCAGGCGTTCGAGCTCGGCGTCATTGAAGACCGGTGAAATCTGGTGGCTGCGGCCAGGCGGGTCGAAGGCGTGGGCCTGGACTGCATCATCGGGCGTGGATTCAGGGATGAATTCAGGTGCGCTGCTGGTCATGGCGGGTCCGTGGTGGCAATTGGCGGGCAAGTGAATAAGCAAATAAGAAAAATAACTGATGGCGCCAGTCTAGCGCAAGGGCGCGCCGCGTGCCAAAAGCTTGCCGCACTGGCGTGTGAAAAGCCGCGAAAGCGAGCATCCATGCGGCTTGTGGGGCGACTGGCCGTCCGGTGACGGCATGGCCGGGCGGCCAGGAACAGCGACACAGAGGCTGGCATCTCATATTAGAATGGGTCTTTGTTGAATTTACGCGAAGCGACACGATGGCTTACAAGACACTTGAAGATACGATAGGCAATACTCCGCTGGTACAGCTGACGCGTTTGCCGGGAGCCGATGCGCTGGCGCGCAACAACATTATCCTGGGCAAGCTGGAAGGCAACAACCCGGCCGGCTCCGTCAAGGACCGCGCCGCCATGTCCATGCTCAAGCGGGCCGAAGAGCGCGGCCAGATCAAGCCGGGCGACACCCTGATCGAAGCGACCAGCGGCAACACCGGCATCGCGCTGGCCATGGCCGCCGCGCTGCGCGGCTACAAGATGCTGCTGCTGATGCCGGACAACCTGAGCGTCGAGCGCCGCCAGAGCATGGCCGCGTATGGCGCCGACATCTTGCTCACCCCCAAGACGGGCGGCATGGAATATGCGCGCGACCTGGCCGAGCAGATGCAGAAAGACGGCCGCGGCATCATTCTCGACCAGTTCGGCAATGAAGATAATGCGCGCGCCCACTATGAAAGCACGGGGCCGGAAATCTGGCGCGACACGCAAGGACGGGTCACGCACTTTGTCAGCGCGATGGGCACCACTGGCACCATCATGGGCGTGTCGAAGTATTTGAAAGAACAGAATCCGGCGATCCGTATCATCGGCGCGCAACCGGAAGAGGGCTCGCAAATTCCGGGCATCCGCAAATGGCCGGAAGCGTATTTGCCGAAAATCTATGACAAGACGCGCGTCGACCAGCTCGAATACGTGAGCCAGGGCGTGGCCGAACGCATGGCGCGCAGCCTGGCGGCGGAGGAAGGCTTGTTCTGCGGTATTTCAGCGGCCGGCGCCTGCGAAATCGCGCTGCGCATTTCGCAAACCGTGGAAAATGCGACCATCGTGTTTATCGTGTGCGACCGTGGCGACAGATATTTGTCAACCGGCGTGTTCCCGGCGTAAGGGGCGATTGAGGTCGGCCAGAACGGCCTGGAAATACAAAACAGACCCCCTCCCCGGGCGGGGAGGGAAAACCTGCGCAACTGGCAGGATCAGCCTTGCGGCGTTTCGCCTTCTTTTGGCTTGAATTGCTTGTCGCTGATGCGGAATTTGTTGCGACGGTCACCCATCAGGTAACGCAGGTCACGGATGCTCAGGTCGCTTACCTCGTGCATGCGGATCAGCAGCGAGGCGCCGACCGGCAGGCGGTGGTGGCGGATTTTGCTGATGACGGGCGGCGCCACTTCGAGCGCGCGCGACAGGGCTGCGTCGTTTTTCAGGCGCAGGTTTTCGATCAGGGTGTCGAGCAATCTGTTTGGATTATATTGCAACAGATCGTCGGAGTCCGAATCGCTGTTCATATCAATGCCGACTTGATTTGTCATGATGTTGTTTGTTCCTTCTGTAGTTGCACTGCAAAGTAAAAACACTCGGAGCTCGCTTTTGCTGCGTTCATGTTCATTCTTTACTAAAAGGAACGAATTCACACATGTTACGATCCGGGATACAGTTTTTCATAATATATACACAATTGTACAGCAGGATTTAGTTTCAGGTGGGAAAGTGTGACTATCGTGTGACACACCTGATTGACGTTGTCTTGCTGCAACACCTATGTATTCTTTACCATTTACATGGTAGCCCAAAAATTGTATTTTGAAAAAAATTAAGTGAAAAACATGTTCAATGCTGGCATTGCCGGATCGCTGGCGAGCTTGGCGAGCGCGATGCTGACGAGTGCACCATAAACGTGTTTAGGAGCACCGACAATCGCGCTTACGCTTTCTTACAAGTAACATTATAACTTTACACCGACTTCCGCCTGGCGTGCGCGCGCTTCACTGACAGCCTTGCCCAGATCGATCACTGACATAGCATAGAAGTAACTTCTGTTGTACTGAGTTATAGCAAAGAAGTTATTGCTTGCCAAGCTGTACTCTGTTGCTTCAGAGCCATTCTGCAGGTCGATCAAGCCGTACAACATATTCTGTGGTGGGGCCGCCACGCTGGTCACGCCAGCCTGCTGCAGTTCTTCCAGGGTGAACTTTGCCGACAGGCCCTGGCCGAGGAATTTTTCCCAGGCGCGGTTGGGCGACACCGTCACCGGATACACGCTGGTGGCCGGATCGTCGCGTTTCCAGCCATGCTCGACCAGGAAGTGGGCCACGCTGCCAATCGCGTCGGCAGTCGAGTTGCGCAGGTCGATGTGACTATCGCCATCGAAGTCCACCGCGTATTTCATGATGCTGCCAGGCATGAATTGAGGCAGACCGATGGCGCCCGCGTAAGAACCCAGCAAGGTCAGCGGATCGATGCCGTCCTTGCGTGCGAACAGCAGCGCGTTTTCCAGCTCACCCTTGAAATAGGCCATGCGCGCCGCGCGGGTCGGACTTTCCGGATACGAAAACGCCAGCGTGGTGAGCGCATCGAGCACGCGGAAGCGCCCCGTATTGCGGCCATACACGGTTTCCACGCCGATAATGCCGACGATGATATTGGCCGGCACGCCATACTGGCGTTCCGCGCGCGCCAGCGCATCGGCGTTTTCGCGCCAGAATTTCACGCCTGCGTTGATACGCACCGGTTCGATAAAGCGCGCGCTGTACGCGTGCCAGTTCTTCGGCTTGCCCGGCGGCGCGGGTTTCATCAATTGCACCGTCGTTTCCACATAGCGTACCTTGCCGATCAGCACGTCGAGTTCGGCGCGGTCGAAGCCGTGTCTGGCGGCCATGTCATCGAGAAAGGCGCGCACATCGGACCAGCTGGCATAGTTGACGAATTCGCCTTCAAAGTCGAATTTGGCGGCCGCCTTTTTGACGGAGGGTTGATTTGCGTCTTGTTTGGCGCCCTGTTTGATGGCCTGGATCGCCCTGGCGCGGTCGGCGGCGGAAATCTGGCTGTTTTCGGCGGCATGGGCGGTGCCGGCCAGCAGCAGGGACAACAGGAGGGCGGAGGTGGTCGAGGTAGTGGTAGGCAAGAAGCGTCTCATCGGCATAGTGTTAACAGGCGGCGCAGTGCGCGCCGCGCACGGGTGTGTTCGTATGGGCTGGCGTTACCATACTTCATCGCGGCATAGATAGCCAGAAAGTGCGCCATCGCCTCGTGCGCGCGCGGCGGCGCCGGCCTGGCCGCCAGCCGTGCAGCATAACCGTGCGGCCCCTCAGGTGGCGCACGGCTGTGTCCGCACAGCGATTTCCTGTGCAATCGCTCGCGCCGATCAAGTCCTGCGCCTGCCACCGCGCCCGCAGCGGGCGTGTCCGTGGTAGATTAGAGAGCGAGACCATGGCGGCGCAGGCCAGCCGGTGATTTTACCTGCGTAGACAGAGACAAAGCGAACCAGTACAAGATGAGCACAGCTATTTATACCCATCCCGATTGCCAGCGCCATGAAATGGGCGACTGGCATCCCGAAGCGCCGGCCCGCCTGCAGGCGATCAGCGACCAGCTGATCCTGGCCCATATCAGCGACCTGGTCGAGCACCGCACGGGCGAGCGCGCGCAACTGTCCGATATCGAGCGCAACCATAGCGCTGCGGCCATCAGCCTGGTGCGCGACAACCTGCCGGCGCCGGGCGAGTACTATCCGCTCGACGGCGATACCTTGCTCAACGCCTACAGCTACCAGGCGGCGCTGGCGGCGGCCGGCGCCGCCATTGCCGCCACCGACGCCGTGATCGACGGCGAGATCGCCAACGCCTTCTGTTCGATCCGTCCGCCCGGCCACCATGCGCGGCCCAGCGAGCCGATGGGTTTTTGCCTGTTCAACAATGTCGCCATCGCCGCCAAGCATGCGCTCGACGTGCGCGGCCTCGAGCGCGTCGCCATCATCGACTTCGACGTCCACCACGGCAATGGCACGGCCGAATCGGTGGCGCACGATCCGCGCATCTTGATGGTCAGTTTTTTCCAGCATCCGTTTTATCCGTACAGCGATGTCGAGTCCTATACCGACACGCGCGTCAACGTGCCGGTGCCGGCCCGCTCGAAGGGCGACGTGGTGCGCCAGTTGGTGCTCGACCACTGGCTGCCGGCCCTGCACCGCCAGCGTCCGCAGATGCTGTTCATTTCCGCCGGTTTCGACGCCCACCGCGAAGACGACGTGGGCGGCATGGGCCTGGTCGAAGCGGACTACAGCTGGCTGACGCAGCAGATGATGGAAGTGGCCCGGCAATATGGCCAGGGGCGCATCGTCAGCTGCCTCGAAGGCGGCTATAACCTGTCATCCCTGGGGCGCAGTGTTGCCGCCCATATCAAGGCGCTCGCCGAGCTTTGATGGCGACAGGATGTTGCGCGCCGGCGCGGCGGCCTGTTCTTCCCGGGCATAGCTGAACGTCAGCAGGGTGTCGTCATTCCAGCTGCTATCGTGCAAGGGCGGCGTATAGCGCCTGCGGTCTTCGCTCAGGGGCAGGCGCTCGCTGCGTTCGCCCGATTGCAGCAGTATGCCGGCCAGGGGACGGGCGGTCGGGTAGAGCACGCTGATCATGGCCGAATGGCAGGGCCCGCCGGCGAGCTTGAACAGATTGCGGCGCATGAACGGCAGGGCGTCCTGTTCCACCGCCCAGCGCACTTCGCATTCGAGCCGCAGGTCGCCCAGCCGGCGCACATTGGCCGGCAAGCCCGGCGTGACGATATGCGGGCGCCAGCGCACGGTGCTGCGTTTCCTGTTGCTGACCAGGTCGGCGTTCGCGTCGAAGGCCGTCTTGTCACGCGCCAGCGCAAACGTGTCGTCGTCGGCCAGGGGAATGACGACCGACAGATTGTCCGCTTCCAGGCGCAAGGCCACGCCCGCCATCGAGACGGCCGGCGTGGCCGCCATCAGCTTGAAGCGCAGCGGCGCGGCGGGCGCCAGGCCTCGATGGTCGGCATACGCATCGAGGCCCTTGAGCATGGTGCGGTACGGCAGCAGGTCGGGGTCGCGCGTGCCATGCACGTTGACCACCTGTCCGGCGCGGTGGTCCTGGGGTTCACTGGCGTCCTGTGCGTGGGCAGGTATCAGGCAGGCGGCGAGCAGGGCAAGCAAGGGCAGGCGGGAAAATGGCATGGATCGGGGCGGTCAGGGTCGTGGACGTCGGGCGCAGATACGGCAACGCGGATGGTAGCATCGTGCTCAGCATGGGATTATCACCAATTGTCTCGTTTGGCGCCGAATGGCCGGTGAGGGCGCCGGAAAGCGGGACGTGTTGCCGCCAACCACGTAAAATAGCGGATTGACTGAACGATTTTGAAGGCAAGAGCATGGCGATACAATGGTACCCAGGACACATGAACGCGGCCCGCAAGAAAGCGGCCGAGACCATGGAAAACACCGATCTGGTGATTGAAGTGGTCGACGCGCGCCTGCCGGCAGCGAGCTGCAATCCCATGGTGGACGAGCTGCGCCTGTTTCGCCAGCGCCCCTGCCTGAAGATCCTCAACAAGACCGACCTGGCCGACCCGGACGCCACCAGCGCCTGGGTGGCGTACTTCAATGCCCAGGAAGGCGTGACCGCGTATGCGATGACGACCAAGAAACCGGGCGACGTGGCGCGCATTCCTGATCTGGCCAAATCGCTGGCGCCGCACCGTGGCGTGCCGACCAAACCGCTGCGCATCATGATCATGGGCATCCCCAACGTGGGCAAGTCGACCTTGATGAATGCGCTGCTGAAAAAGCGCGTGGCCAAGGTGGGCGACGAACCGGCCGTGACGAAAATGCAGCAAAAGCTGTACCTCGACAAGAACACCATCCTGGTCGACACGCCCGGCATGCTGTGGCCGAAAATCGCCATCCCCAGCGACGGCCTGATGCTGGCCGCCAGCCACGCGATCGGCTCGAACGCGCTGATCGAGGAAGAAGTGGCGGTGTTCCTGGCCGAGGAACTGCTGAAGCGCTATCCTGGCCTGTTGGCCGCCCGCTACGGCACCAAGGTCGATGAAGTTGACGCCATCGGCGTGGTCGAAGGCATCGCCGCCAGGCGCGGTTTCCGCATCAAGGGCGGCGACTACGATTTCGAAAAAGCCTCGCACACCCTGCTGCTCGACTACCGCAGCGGCATCCTGGGCCGTATCTCGCTGGAAACGCCTGACACGCGCGCGGCGCTGCTGGCCCAGCATGCGGCCGAGATGGCGGAAAAAGCCGCCAGGGCCGCCGAGATTGCGGCCGAGAAGGCGAAGAACGCGTCGCGGGGCAAGCGCGGGACCTGATTTCAGTTTTTTTCGGCGACGGTGCCAAACCTGAAACTGCTCACCGCCAGCGCGCCGAAAAAATCCTCCTCGTGATACACCACCTGCGCCGCCTCGTGCTCGGCCGCGCCCAGCGCTACCATCAAGGGCAGCAGATGGTCTTCGCGCGGATGGGCCTGGCGCGCGGCGGGAGCGCGCTCCCAGGCCAGCAGCTGCGCCAGGCGATCGGCCGGCGGCAAGGCCATGGCCTGTCGCAGCCAGGCGTCGAACTGGTGTGAGGCAACAGCGCCCGGCTGGCCGAACTGGCGCAGGTTATGGTAAGACAAGCCACTGCCCAGTATCAGCACGCCCTGCTGGCGCAGGCTGGCCAGTGCGCGGCCCACCTCGACATGCGTGAGCGCATCGTAGCCGTGTTTCAGCGACAGCTGCACCAATGGCATGTCGGCCTGCGGGTAGATCGGGAACAGGGCGCTGAAGGTGCCGTGGTCAAAGCCGCGCTCATGGTCGAGGCGCGCAGGGTGGCCGGCCGCGTCGAGCAGGGTTTTGACCTGCGCGGCCAGCTCGGGCGCGCCTGGCGCCGGATACTTGATCTGATAGGTATGCGCCGGAAAGCCCGAATAATCGTAGATCATGCCGGGCCTGGGGCTGGCCGAGACGAGAAATTGCGGCCCTTCCCAGTGCGCCGTGACCACCAGCACGGCGTTCGGACGCGCGCCGATCTGGCGCGGAATATCCTGCAACGACGCTTCGAGCACGTCGTAGCGCCCGCCGAACTGGTCTTTCATGAACGGCCACGGGCCGCCGCCGTGCGACAGGAAATAGGTGGGGAAAGTGTGGCTGGACATGGCGGCTCCGTTGATGGATGGCTGAGAATGCACCTACTATAGTCATGCGCCCGAAGTTGATCAAGACGGCAAATATTGATATATCATTGCCGTTTTGTTGATGATGGGGCGGCATGGATACCTTGCGCAGCATGCGCGTGTTTCGCGCCGTGGTGGAACTGGACAGCTTCGTGCGCGCCAGCGAGCGCCTGGGCCTGTCGCCGGCCATGGTCAGCAAGCATGTGATGCACCTCGAGCGCCACCTCGACGCGCGCTTGCTCAACCGCAGCAGCCGCCACCTGAGCCTGACGGAAATCGGCAAGGTGTATTTCGAGCAATGCCGCGACATGCTCGACAATCTCGATGAAGTCGAGGCGACCGTCGGCCGCACCACGGTGGTGCCGCGCGGCATGTTGCGCCTGAGCGCGCCGGTCTGGTTCGCCAACCCGATTTTTACGCGCACCCTGGCCGCCTACCGCGAGCGCTTTCCGGAAGTCACTTTCGATATCGACCTGAGTGGCCGGGTGGTCAATCTGGTGGAAGAGGGTTTCGACCTGGCCCTGCGCGTGAGCCAGGCGCCTTCGCCGACGCTGATCGCGCGCCCGGTCGGCAAGGTGCGGTTTTACCTGGTGGCCGCGCCGGCCTACCTGGCCCGCTTTGGCACGCCGCGCCTGCCGCAGGAACTGGCCGCGCACGCCATGATCAGCTATTCGCTGATGACCTCAGGCAATGAACTGTCCTTCGACGGGCTGCAGGGCGGCATCACTGTCAAATTCCAGCCGGTGCTGCAATCGAATAATGAAAGCCTGCTGCATGCGGCCGCGCTCGACGCCATGGGCATTGCGTTGTTGCCGTCGTGGCAGGCCGACGCCGACCTGGCTTGCGGCCGCCTGGTGCGCCTGTTCGGCGACACCACCCTGATCGGCGGCCAGGTCCATGCCGTCTACACCAGCCGCCGCTACCTGTCGTCGAAAGTGCGCACCTTTATCGATTTCCTGGCCGAAGAAGGCGGGCTCGGTGATTAGCGCCACCGTGTCCGCACCGCGCCTGATGGGGCTGTCTTCATTGCTGTGGGCGCTGGCCATGCCGGCGCTGGCGCAGCAGCTCGAGTCGGAAGTGCCGCACGCCGCCGCTACCTCGGGCGTATGGTCCGCCGAGGTGGGCCAGTCTGGCCAGCGCAACGCGCATGCCAGCGTGGCGCGCAAGCAGGACGGCCTGGCGCTCGACGCCGCGCTCGATATTGTGCGCAGCGGCAATTACCGCGACGGCAGTGTGTTTGTCGAGCGCGCCGCCAGCCTTGGCGCCGAATGGACTTCGCGCCAGGGCCGCTACGGCTGGACCTTGGACACGCTCCAGCAGCAAACCCGCTACCGCGCGCCGTTCAACACGTTTGCCCTGGTGCTGGCAACCTGGCCCGACGACCGCTATCGCTACGATGTGGACCGCGCCAGCGCCTTCGTGCAGCGCCAGCTCGGCAACGTCGAGGTGGGCGTGGAGGCGACCTTGCGCGAAAAGCGGGCTGCCGCCACGTATGCCGGCGACCTCGGCAGCGATGTGTCGTCGTACCGCAGCCGACAGTTGCAACTGGCGCCGCGCCTGCGTCACCAGGGCAAGCTGGGCACGGTGGGCACCGATACCGAAATCGGTGTCGACCTGATGCAATGGCAGCGCCATGTATCGCGCTCGACCGAAGTTGGCACCAGCGACCTGACGCGGCGCCAGCATGCGCGCGCGCTGCTGCTGCGCGAAGAACTCGATTTTGGCGGCGTGCATGCACCGCGCCTGCTGGTGAGCCTGCGCCAGGAACAGTTTCATCTCGATCCGTCTGACCTGCCCGCCGGCGGCGGCGACTGGGAGCAGCAGCGCGCCTGGGACCTGCAGGGCAGCTTTTTGCTGCGTCCCGATATCAGCGTGTACGCCAAGACCGCGCGCCATTACCGCATCGATGACGATGGCTATACCAGCGCCGGCTACCGGCCGCTGGCGGGCCAGTTGCGCTACCAGCGCGAAGTGGCGCTGAACTGGAGCAGCAAGCAGCGCAGCGTGTCGCTGCGCCTGTTCAGCGAACGCCTGGTCACCAGGATCGTGTTCGACCAGAGCCTGGTGGAACTGAACCAGCAAGGCTACGCCGGCAATTTCGAGCCGGCCCGGCGCGACGGCGTGGCCATCGACGCCAGCATGACCTTCTCGCCGGCCTGGCGGCTTGAGGGCCAGCTGCAGCAGGTGCATGCCCGCTATGATGACTATCCGTATGACGGCGCCGATATCGCGCTGGTGCCCAGGACGCTGGCGTCGGCGCGCCTGTACTGGACGCCGCCGGGCCGCATCTCGGCCGACCTGGGCGTGCGGTGGCTGCGCGCCCTGCGCTATGGCAATGACTTCGACAATAGCTGCCTGGCGCAAGTGCCGGCCTTTGCTACCGTTGATGGCCATTATGGCTACAAGGCGGGCGCCTGGCAGCTGGAACTGGCGGCGGGCAACCTGACCAACCGCCGCCATTACGGCGCTGCGCGCGCCTGCCGTTCGGGCATTTACCAGAACGATACGCGCCAGCTGCGCCTGTCGGCCCGTTACCAGTTCTGAGGCTGGCACGCGCCAGTGCTCAAGCGGAACTGAATCGTGACTTAATCGGGACTTAAGCGGCATCGCTGGTTTGACCATGGCGGCCTTTTTGAAGCCGATGCCCCGTGCAGGCGCGCAAAAAATGGTAACCTGCCACTGTTTTCGACCATTATGATGAAGGATATGATTATGCGTTTCCCGCGCTTCCTGCGTTCCCTGCTGCGCCCGGTGCTTGCCGCCACCTTCCTGCTTGCCGCAACCGGCGGCGCGATGGCCGCCGATACGGGCTTTACCACGTTGGCCACGCCGCAGCGCGCCGATACCGGCAAGAAAGTGGAAGTGGTCGAATACTTCATGTACTCGTGCCCGCATTGCTACGCGCTCGATCCGCTGATGCACGACTGGGTCCGGAAACAGGGCGACAAGATCGCCTTCCGCCGCGTTCACCTGGCCTTCTCCGGCCCGAAAGATCCGCAGGCGCACGCCTACGTCACGCTGGAAACCATGGGTGTGCTGGAGCAATACCATGACAAGATTTTCCGCGCCATCCACGTCGAGCGCAACCGCCTGATGACCGATGGCGCCATCCTCGACCTGCTGGTCAAGAACGGCATCGACAAGGCGAAATACCTGGAAATGTTCAACTCCTTCGGCGTCCAGACCAAGCTCAAACGCAATGAGCAGGTGATCAGCGCCAGCAAGATCGACAGCGCGCCGACCATCGTCATCGACGGCCGTTTCGTCACCTCGCCGGCGCAGTTGTCGCGCCCGGGCCAGTCCGAGCCGCAGACCCAGCAAGCGACGCTGCGCGTGATGGATGAGCTGGTAGCACGTGTGCTGAAAGAGCGCGCTGCCGTGCCTGCGCCGGCGAAGAAGTAATCGCCATGAAACAGCTGCCCTGGATCTTGTGCGCAGCCGCCCTGGCGCTCGTCGCCTGGCTGGCGCTGGCCGTCGTCAACGTGGAAAACCAGCGCAACGCGCTGGCCAGCAAGGCCTGCGCCGAAACCGACACGCAGTGCCTGGCGGCGGCCAGCACGCGCGCGCACTGGTGGCAGCATCTGGCGCATGCGATGACGCATGTGCGTTCATAATCACTCAACAGCCCGCTTCGAGCGGGCTTTTTAATGCATGGGAGTAATAATGAAAGAAGTCATCCTGATTACCGGCAGCAGCCGCGGCATCGGTGCGGCAACCGCCTTGTTGGCGGCGCGCCAGGGTTACGCCGTCTGCATCAATTACGTGCGCGACAAGGAAGCGGCCGAACTGCTGTGCGCGCGCATCCAGGACGAAGGCTTTGAAGCGATCGCCGTGCAGGCCGATGTCGGCGAGCAAGCCGAGGTGGAAAAACTGTTTCTTGAAGTCGATGCGCGCCTGGGCGCCATCACGGCGCTGGTCAACAACGTCGGCGTGCTCGAGCAGAAATGCCGGCTGGTCGACATGTCGGTGCAGCGCATGGAGCGCGTGATGCGCACCAATGTGATCAGTTATTTCCTGTGCAGCCAGCAGGCCGTGCGGCGCATGTCGACCGCTACCGGCGGGCAGGGCGGGCGCATCGTCAATGTATCGTCGGCGGCCGCGCGCCTGGGCGGCAGCGCCGAATATATCGACTATGCGGCCTCGAAAGGCGCGATCGACACGTTGACCATCGGCCTGGCCAAAGAGGTGGCGCAGGAGGGCATCCGCGTCAACGGCGTGCGGCCCGGCCTGATCTACACCGAGATCCACGCCTCGGGCGGCGAAGCGGGCCGGGTCGACCGACTGGCAAGCGGCGTGCCGATGCAGCGCGGCGGCCAGCCCGATGAAGTGGCCGACGCCATTCTTTACCTGCTCAGCCCTGCCGCCAGCTATGTGACCGGGGTGCTGCTGGACGTGTCGGGCGGGCGTTAAACCTTGCTCGCCTTTGGGTGCGGCGTGATCACCACGGTGCAGGTGGTGCCGGCCACCAGCACCAGGCCCTTGGGCTGCTGGTCGATATGGATGCGCACCGGCACGCGCTGGGCCAGGCGCACCCAGTTGAAGGTCGGGTTCACGTCGGCCAGCAGTTCGCGGCCGGTGGCGGCGTCGCGGTCGGTGATGCCGCGCGCGATGCTTTCGATATGGCCGTGCAGGGTGCCGCCGCTCATCAGAGTCATTTCCGCCTGGTCGTCCTGCGCCAGCATGGCCAGCTTGGTCTCTTCAAAATACCCCACCACGTAATATGAAGCGCTGTCGATCACGGCCAGCTTGGCGGCGCCGACGGCGGCAAAGTCGCCGGCGTGCACGTTCAGGTTGGTGACGTAGCCGTCGACGGGTGCGCGCACGGTGGTGCGCTGCACATTGAGCTGCGCCAGCGTGCGCGCGGCCAGCGCGCCCTGCACCTGCGAGTTGGCGGCACTGGCGGCGTAGGCGGCGCTCTCGCGGCTCTCGGTCGAGATGATGCTCGCGTCCAGGCTGGCGCGGCGTTGCGCTTCCTTGCCGCGGCGGCCCTGCTCCGTCCTTTGCGCGGCCAGCACCGCGTCGGCCTGGGCCAGCGCGCTGGCGTAGCGCTCCTTGTCGACGAGGAACAGCACGTCGCCCTTGTGCACCAATTGGTTGTCGCGCACCAGCACCTCGGTGACGGTGCCGGCCACGTCGGCGCTGATATTGATCACGTCGGCCTTGATGCGCCCGTCGCGCGTCCAGGGCGATGTCATGTAGCGGTCCCAGACGGTCTTGCCGATCCAGAGCGCGGCGGCGAGCAGCAGCAAGGTGATTGCGTAGCGGGTCAGTCTGGTTACCATCGCGGTAGCCCTTCCTTGGTCAGGTTGAACGGTTTTTTTATTTGTAGAGACTCAATGACAGCGCGCCGAAGATGGCGATGAAGATGCACAGCCGCGCCAGCGACGGATGCCATACCAGCCGGTATACGCCGAGCCAGCCGAACACGCGGTCAAACACGGTTTGCAGCGCGATGCTGAGGATGAACAGGGGCAGCAGGGTGGGCAGCAATACCCCGAACAGGGCGAATTCACGCGGCATGATGGTCTCCGGCGGCAGGCGCCATATGGTCCAGCAAGGAGGTGTACAGGGAGTGCAGATCGGCCAGCGCCGTTTGCAAGCGCACGTAGCGCTCCGCACCGGCATCGATCTGCGCCGCACGCACGCAGGCGCCGGCCTGCAGGGCCGCATCGATGGCCGCCTGCAGCTCGGCTGGGCCACGGGTGCGCAGCCAGGCGGCGATGCTGTCGACACAGTTGGCCAGCGCGCAGGTGGCGGCGCCCGGCGCGGTCGAGGTGGCGACCAGTTCGCGCACTTCGATCACCGAGTGGCCGATTTCGAGCAAGGTCAAGGCCTGGCGCACGACGGCGCGCGCTTGCTCCCCCGGCGCCGGGCCGGCCGCCGCATTGAGTTGGCTGAGCAGGTCGCGCATGCGGTTGTCGAAGCGGTGCTTGTTATGGCTGCCTGTTGACAACCGCGACGTGCAGGCGCGCAGCGCTTCGCGCCACAGGGCCGGGCCCACGTGGTCGCGGTGGCCCATGGTGTGCTCGGGCAGGATCACGGCAAACACCACGCCGGCCAGCGCCAGGCCGACGATCAGCGCCAGGCCCGTATTGAGAAAGGCGGCGCCGTCGACGTGCATCAGATTGGCCGGCGCCATCTGCGTCATGAAGGTCGCCACGCCCAGGCCGATGCCCATCCTGGCCGGATTGCTCATCAGGTACAGGCCCACGGCCAGGAAGGGCGCAAAGCTCAGCACCAGCATGGGGAAGCCGTCGCCGTGCACCAGCACGCCATACACGCACACCAGGGCCAGCGGCATGGCCATCAGGGAGCCCGTCAGCACCTGGCGTATCATCGCGATCGGCCGCGGCACCGACGAGGCCAGCGCGCAGAATATACCGGCCATCAGCATGGCGGTGCCGGCATACGGCCAGGCCAGAAACCAGGCGCCCAGCGCCAGCAGGGCCAGGCTGATGGCGGCGCGCGCGCCGCTGGCCAGCACCAGCGCCGGCGGGGTTTTCGGCGCATACGCTTGCGGCGTGCTCACCACCAAAGGCGTGTCGTGCGCCAGGCTGAAATAGACCTCGTGAAAGCGGCTGATGTCGCGCGCGAAGCGTTCCAGCAGTTCGCAGACGGTATCGAAATCGATGCGCTGCGCATGTTGGACGTCGGTCGCGTCGATCCGCGCGCGCGCCTGCGCCAGCGCCGCCTGCAGGTGCAGCTGCATGGTATCGAGCGAGTCTTGCGACGGGCGCGAGCGCAGCGCCTCGGCGATGATGTCGAACAGCGGTGCGCAGGCCTCGACCACCTGCGTGTGGCCCTCGCGCTGCAGGCGTTCGAACAGGCGGTGAAAGGTATAGAAGGTGGTCAGCGCCGTCATGAAGGTGGTGTTGAAGGCATGCAGCTTGCGGTTTTGCGCGCGCACATGGCTGACCGCGTCGCTCACTTCGAACAGCGCGGCCGAGCGGCCCAGCTCCAGCGCGGCGACATCGGCGGCAAAGCGCAGGTGCGTCACTTCCACCTCGGCGGCGGACAGCTTTTGCCGCAGCACATCCTGGCAAAAGCCGAGCAATTTGGCGTAGCGCGCTTCGACCGCGCGCATCACTTGCGTGCCCTGGTGGCGCGGCAGCAGCACGCTTGACACCACCGCCGAACAGATAATGCCCAGGCTCACTTCGGCCACGCGGGTGACGGCCAGCGCGAACACCTGCGTCGGCTGCTCGATGGCCGGCAGCACGATCATGCAGGCCGTATAGCCGGACAGCACATACACATACGATTGGGCGTTGCGGTACAGGGCGGCGCCGCTGGTGCACAGGCCCACCCACAGCGCCAGGCCGGCAAACAGCAGCACCGGCTGCTGCGGGAAAAAGCCGATCAGACACAGCGCGGCGGCGCAGCCGAGCAGGGTGCCGCACAGGCGGTAAAAGCTTTTTTCCAGCACCATGCCGCTGCTGGGCAAGGCCAGGATAATGGTGGTGGTCATGGCCGTGCTGGGCGAATCGAGGCCCAGGCGGTAGGCCAGCCACAGCGCGCAGAAGGCGGCCGTGAGGGTCTTGGCGACGTAGATCCAGCGTTCGCCTTCGGTCGCGCGCCAGTCGCGCAGCGCTTGCGCCAGCCAGCGTGCGGCCCGTGGCAGGGGGCCTGTGTGTGAGGTTGCTGTGGCTGGCGTCATCGATAAAGGGGGGGCTGGAAATCAGCAGTCCGGGTGGTTGAGGTTATTCAGGTTGCGCAACTGGCGTGCATACAGTTTGTCGAGCACCTGCAGCTCTTCGGCGGTAAGGCCTTCATACAGCGACGAGGTGTCGGCGCACACGTCGGGCAGCGCCGCTTCGATCAGGGCGCGGCCCTGGTCGGTCAGCGAAATCATCACCGAGCGGCGGTCGCCGGGGCGCGTGCCGCGGTGGATCAGGCCGCGCGTTTCGAGGTCGTTGCACACGCGCGTCAGGTTGGCCGGCTTTTCATGGCAGGCCATGCCCAGCACGGCAGCGCTCGAGGTTTCGTCTTCGGTGCCATACAGCACGGCCAGCACCATATAGCTGGCGTCGACCAGGTCGTATTTTTTCAACGCCGCATTGGTCAGGTCTTTCATGCCTTTCTGGATGTGGTACGTCATGCGCAGCAAGCGCATCAGTTCCAGCGGGAACGCCGGCATGCGCGTGCGGATATGCTGCAGCCGCTTCGAGGTGGCGTCAAATGCTGTCATGTCGTGTTCCTTTGCGTATGAATAAAGCGCTGATTGTAGCTTGTCATGTTGTGCCAACGCTAATATTTTGGCCTGCATCCGTCAGTCCTCGATTGCGCCTCCCAGTGCGTTCATCAGGGAGACATACAGATCGAGTTCGCTGGCCCCATTCTGTGCCTGTTCCCGCTGTTCCGCCAGCAGCGCCACTTGCATGTTGAGCATGTTGATGGCGTCGCTCATGCCGGCCTGGTAGGCCTGCTCGGCCAGGTCGCGCGCCCGCTGCGCCGTGGCCAGCGCCTGCTGCGTCAGCGCATGCTGTTTCTGCAGCGACTGCGCTTTTGTCACGGCATTGGCAACATCCATCATGGCGTTGATGACGGTGGCGTTGTACTGCTCGACGGCGCCGTCGTACACGGCCGTCTGGCTGCCCAGCTGGGCGCGCAGGCGGGCGCCGGCAAAGATCGGCAGGCTCAAGGCCGGCGAGGCGCCGCGCACTTGCGAATTGGCATCGAGAAAATGGCTGAAGCCGAACGCCTGGAAACCGGCAAACGCCACCAGGTTGACGTTCGGATAAAACTCGGCCCTGGCCGCGTCGATGCGGCTGGCCGCCGCTTGCACGCGCCAGCGCTGGGCGGCGATATCGGGGCGGCGGCCGATCAGGTCGGCCGGCAGCGCTTGCGGCATGGCCAGCGGGCGGTCCAGGCGCAGCACCGGGCGGCTGATGGCGGCGCCTGCCGACGGCCCCTTGCCCGACAGGGCCGCCAGCTGGTTGCGCAGCAGGGCCAGCGCTTCGTTGGTTTGTTCCAGCTGGCGCCGGCCGGCGGGCAAGGTGGTTTCCACCTGCGCCACGTCGATGTCGGTGCCGATGCCGGCCTGGCGGCGGCGCCGGGTAATGTCGAGGATGCGCGCGCGCTGCGCCAGGCTGTTCCGGATCACGTCCTGCACCGTGTATTGGTACGACAGCGCGATGTAGGTGCGCACCAGCGCCGTTGCCAAAGCCAGGCGCGCCATCTGCGATTCGGCCGAGGCCAGCTGCACATCACCCAAGGCGGCGGCCAGCGCGGCGCGGTTGCGGCCCCACAGGTCGAGGTCATACGAGGCGGTGACGGTGGCCTGGTTGCGCCACGCATAGTTGCCGGCCAGCGGCGCTGGCGTAGCGCCATGCTGCGAATACAGTTCGCGGTTGACCGACACGCTGGCGTCGAACTGCGGGCGGCTCTTGTCTTCGGCCGCGCCGGCCAGTGCGTCGGCCTGGCGCACGCGCGCCTGGGCGCCGCGCAGGGTGGAGCTGTCGGCCAGCGCCTGCTCCATCAGGCGGTTCAGCTGCGGGTCCTGCAGCGCCTGCCACCAGCGGGCGCGCGGCCAATCGATGGCGGCGCTGGCCGCGTCATCGATGTTGCCGCCGTCGAGCGCGTGCGCATCCGCCAATGTGGCTTGCGGGGCGATATGGCCCATGTCGGCGCAAGCGGCGAGGGCAAGGGCCAGGCAGGCGGCCAGCAGACGGCGGGGCAGGGACATGCGCGGCACTCCAGGGAAAATAGTCGGTAAATGAGGCAAGGCTCGCTGCGGTGAGCTCGCCAGGAGTGGCCTGGGCAGGCTGCGCCGCAACGCGGTAGTGCTAAAAACCGGCTGACGGGTTTTTATTTGACGACATGGTGGGTCGTTTGCGAGAAATCGAAGTCGGCTTCCGTCTGCGGGATCTGGCCAGCCTTGCGGGCGGCGTAGAACTCGTTCAGGACCTGTTCGCGCGTCACGGTGCTGGCGCTGGTGGCAGGGGTGGTCGGATAGGTTTCGGCGCTGGCGGCAATTTCGCCGGCGTTGCGGGCACGGATATATTCGGCCGTGACATCGGCGCGCGTCAGTTGCGCCGTGTTGGCCGCTGGCGCTGTGCTCTGGGCAAAAGCCGACGAGGCGGCGGCAACGAGCAAGGCTGCTGTGATGGATTTGACTTGCATGATGAACTCTCCTGTTGGGGCATGGCTGGGTGGATGGGCCGGATCGCCACGTACCGGTCGACTCGGCAGCAGGGCGCGGGTGGCGCCTTGCTGCCGATGAAACATGTTTCTGGATCAGAAGCGTGCTTACTTGAATGAACTATAGCAATGAATAGTACATTTGTGAAGTAATTTTTTCAAAGAACAGGTGCCGCAGCCGTGCGACATTTCTGGCGAGGGTGGAGTACAGTAATATTTTGTTAACGGGAGAACAGCATGAGCGCAAGCAGCCTCGATCCAGACAACCTGCCCGGCTTGCCGGACCGCGTGCTTGGCACGGGCCATGGCAAGGGCGCCCTGGGCCCCAGCGACAATTCCGACAGCGGCAGCGATGTGCAGGGCATCCCCGGCCAGGACCAGGAAAGCCTGGACAGCGACAGCGATGCCGCCGGCACGGGCGAGCGCGCCGGCGTGGAACCTCAAAACGCGCAGCTTGATGGCGCCGATATCGATGTCGATCATGTCGAACGCATGGTGCCAGATCGCACCGTGGACGATGTCGAAGGAGAGGAAGACCTCGATCGCCCTGACTGAGCGTAAAATGGTGGCTGGGGCAAGCCGGCACCAGTTCACCAGGAAGCAGCAGCGATGACGCAAGACAAACCAGACAGGCAAGAGAAACAGAAAACCTTGATGTCGATGTACCGCGAGACGCGGCCGCGCGAGTTTGTCGGCGAAAAAAGCACCACCAACCACCTGGCCTGGAGCCTGCTCATCGTGTTGGCGGCGCTGGCCTTCTGGCTGGTGCTGGCGCTGGCGGCGGCGGAAAATCAGCGCCATGCCCTGCAGACCCGGGTATGCCAGGACCGCGTGTTTCCCACTGAGCTCGATACCGCCTGCCTGCAACAGGTCAGGTCGCGCGCGCACTGGTGGCAGCATGTAGGGCATGCGCTGGTGCATATGGGATCGTAAAAAATGGGCGCCGATCAGACGCCCGTTTTGCTTGTTTGGCCTTATTTGGCTTTCGATGGCCCTTCCCACAGATTGATATGGCCTTCGCGCGCCAGCTGGTCGATGGCGCCCAGCTCTGCTTGCGTAAAGCCCAGTTGCCCCAGCGCCGCCACGTTTTCGCGGATCTGCGCGCTGCTGCTCGCGCCGATCAGGGTCGAGGTGACGCGCGCATCGCGCAGCACCCAGGCCAGCGCCATCTGCGCCAGGCTCTGGCCGCGCACTGCCGCGATCTGGTTCAGGCCGCGCACCCTGGCCAGGTTCTCCTCGCTCAGGTGCTCCCTGGTCATCGAACCGCCGCCGGGGCGGTTGATGCGCGCATCCTGCGGCACGCCGTCCAGGTATTTGTCACTCAGCAGGCCTTGCGCCAGCGCCGTGAAGGTGATGCAGCCCATGCCTTCGTCGTGCAGGGTGTCGAGCAGGCCGTCGTCCTCGATCCAGCGGTTGAGCATGTTGTACGACGGCTGGTGGATCAGACACGGCACTTTCCAGCCGCGCAGCAAGGCCGCCGCTTCGGCCGTCTTTTGCGGCGAATACGACGACAGGCCCACGTACAGCGCCTTGCCTTGCTGCACGGCGGTGGCCAGCGCGCCCATGGTTTCTTCCAAAGGCGTGTCGGCGTCGAAACGGTGCGAATAAAAGATGTCGACATAGTCCAGGCCCATGCGGCGCAGGCTCTGGTCGAGGCTGGCGAGCACGTACTTGCGCGAACCGCCGCCCTGGCCGTAAGGGCCGGGCCACATGTCCCAGCCGGCCTTGGTGGAAATGATCAGTTCATCGCGGTACGGTAAAAAGTCGTCGCGCAGCAGTTTGCCGAAATTGCTTTCCGCGCTGCCATACGGCGGCCCGTAATTGTTGGCCAGGTCGAAATGGGTAATGCCCAGGTCGAAGGCGGTGCGCAGCATGTCGCGCTGGACGTCGAGGCTGGTGCTGTCGCCGAAGTTGTGCCACAGGCCCAGCGACAGCAGCGGCAGTTTCAGTCCGCTGCGCCCGCAAGTGCGATATTGCATCTGTTCATAACGATTCTCGGCGGCGTGATAGGTCATGGTGTCTCCTCTGGTGGTGAAGCGCTTATTCTCGCGCAAATCCGGCAAGCGTGCGTAGCCGCTCCCCAGCCGTACAATGATTCTTTTCCTGATCACGGAGAATGAAATGGACGTCTCCCTCCTACACGAGCCGCAGCGATGAATCGAACTGAAAGCGAATTACGCGAATCGGCGGGCAACGTCCGGACGCTCTGGAGGAGCGCCGGGCATGCGCAGGGGTACGCCCTTCGGGCTACCTCGCCTTCGCTCGGCTCAAATCGCCCCTGCCGACGGATCACGAGGTGGTTGGCTTGTTTTACGTGGGGAGAATTGGCGGCCTGTGACTGGCGGCGAGATAGATGGCAGATGACGCGTGGCAAGGAGTGGGTTCTCGCTTGCCAACGGCATCAAATGTGCCAGAGTGGAAGTGCAAATAAACCACTTGAGGGAAGGAGAACCCACCATGAATTTTACCGCTTATGGCGTCGACACTGCCAAGAACGTGTTCCAGGTGTATTCGGTCAACCGAGAAACCGGAGAGGTTCTGAACAAGCAGATCAAACGGGCTAAGTTCCTGGAGTATTTCGTCAACAAGCCTGCGTGCCTGATCGGGATGGAAGCGTGCGGAGGGTCGCATCACTGGGCGCGCGCCTTGCAGGCATTGGGACACGAAGTGAGGATGATGGCGGGCAAGGCGGTCAAGGCTTTTGTCAATGGCAACAAGAACGATGCCGCCGATGCGCGCGCGATCTGGCTTGCGCTACAACAGCCGGGCGTGCGGGCTGTGGCGGTGAAGAGCGAGATGCAGCAGGCGGTGCTGTCCCTGCACCGGATGCGGCAGCAGTTGGTGAAGTTTCGCACGATGCAGAGCAACGGCTTGCGCGGTTTGCTTGGCGAGTACGGCGAAGTGATGCCGATTGGCAGGACCGCGCTGAACCGTGGCATGAAGGACGCGCTGGCGCGACTGGCTGAGCGTTTGCCTGCCCTGTTAATCGATACCCTGCGCGAACAGTGGGACATGTTGGCCCGGCTGGACCAACAGATCCTGCAGATTGAGCAGCGGCTGCTGGCATGGATGCGGCAAGACCGGGCCAGTAAGGCGATCGCCGAGATTCCAGGTGTCGGCTTGCTGACGGCGACGGCGGCGGTGGCAGCCATGGGCAACGCGAACGCGTTCAAGTCCGGGCGCGAGTTCGCCGCTTGGCTTGGCCCCCTGTGTCAAACTGTCGTGAGACAACTTCAGCAGTCTAATTAAAGAAGTTGCACACCCAGGTCATAGAATGAAAATCAGTCATCAGCAGCAGGATATCGATAACGCCGTATCTTTGGAGGGCGCCTCGCAGGGAGCCCGCAGGGCGAGCGTAGAGGCGCCCTCCAAAAAAGCCGACGCGGAGGTCGTCGCGGTGGCGCGCCGTCGCAAATTCACCCAGGCCTACATGCAGCGTATCGTGCGCGAAGCCGACGCTTGCACGGTGCCTGGCGCCATCGGCGAGCTTTTACGACGCGAAGGCCTGTACAGCTCGCATTTGAGCACTTGGCGCGCCGCCGTGGCCGCCAGCGACGCAGCGTTGCAGAGCCCGAAGCGCGGTCCGAAACCTGACCCCGCCAAGGCCGCCGACCGCCAGCTGGCGCGCCTGCAGCAGGAGAATGACAAGCTGCGCAAGCAACTGGGCAGAGCCGAACAAATCATCGATGTCCAAAAAAAACTTTGCGATTTGCTGGGCTTGCCCACGGCAGTGGAAGTGCCGTGATGCAGGCAGCCATCGCACTCGTGGTGCCGCTGGGCGCGCGCGCCGCTTGCGCCGGTTTGGGTGTGCCACGCGCCAGCCTCTACCGCGCCCGCCAGGCACGTGTGCCGCAGCACACGGTGCGACGGCCGCGCCGCTCGCCGCTGGCCTTGGACGAGGCTGAGCGCGCGGCCATCCTGGCATTGTTGCATTCACCTGAGTACGTCGACGTCGCCCCGCGCACGGCCTATGCCATGCTGCTCGACGCCGGTCTCTACTTGGCCTCGCCGTCGACCTTTTACCGCTTGTTGCGCGCCAGCAGTGGCACGCGCGCACGCCGCGACGAGCTGCGCCATCCCGCCTATGCCCGGCCCGAATTGCTGGCCACCGCACCGCGTCAGGTGTGGTCGTGGGACATCACCAAACTGAAAGGCCCGGCCAAGTCAGCGCACTTCCATTTGTACGTCATTCTCGACATCTTCAGTCGCTACGTGGTCGGCTGGATGATCGCCGACTGCGAGTTGGACGCGCTGGCCGAAAGCCTTATCGGCACCACCTGCGACCGCGAAGGCATCGTGCCGGGAACGCTGACCCTGCACGCTGATCGCGGTGCGGCGATGCGTTCCAAACTGGTGGCCGACCTGCTCGTCGATATGGGTGTGCTCAAGAGCCACAGCCGTCCCTACACGTCGGACGACAACCCGTTCTCGGAGGCGCAGTTCAAGACGATGAAATACCGCCCCGAGTTTCCCGAACGCTTCGGTTCGCTGGCCGATGCGCGCGCCTTCTGCCAGGTGTTCTTTGCTTGGTACAACGACGAACATCGGCATTCCGGCATCGGCTACATGACACCGGCGGCCATGCATACAGGAACAGCTTTGGCCATTCATGCACAGCGCGACATGGTCTTAGAAGGTGCCTTCGCGCGTCATCCCAACCGCTTCAAACAGCGCCGTCCGCAGCCGCCGGCGCTACCCACCGAGGCCGGAATCAATATGCCAAAGAACACGTCAGGAGACGAGACCACAGCTAAAATTGCCCTCTAAACTATTTACAAAAACTGTCTCAAATAGTTTGACACCTTCCGTGGTCTGGTGCCGGCGCAGACCGGAACAGGCGGCAAGGTCCGGCTGCTCGGGATCAGCAAGCGCGGCGACACTTACCTGCGCACGCTGCTTACTCATGGTGCCAGGTCAGTGCTGATGCATACCAAGG
The DNA here is from genome assembly GCF_002250505.1 of Janthinobacterium sp. PC23-8. Taxonomy (GTDB): domain Bacteria; phylum Pseudomonadota; class Gammaproteobacteria; order Burkholderiales; family Burkholderiaceae_D; genus Janthinobacterium. The sequence continues at coordinate 182,626 of NZ_NJGY01000004.1, read as the reverse complement.
AGCCAGGCAAATGGTTGCAGGACATCGGCAAGCGCCGCCCGCCGAACGTGGTCGTGGTGGCGTTGGCGAACAAAATAGCAAGGACGATCTGGGCGCTGCTGGCGCACGATCAGAAGTACGACAAAGAACACGTCAGTCTCCGACCAGCGTAACAGCCCGGAACGAACGTAAATATCAATCAACATAAGGATGGAATGTCAAAAGGTTGCGCAAGGTATTAACGTGTGATGACAAACAGGTCAGACCGGGACTTACTAAACCTGAATGGCGAGTCGGGCACAAAGCCCGCCAGGAGAATGAGGTGTAGGTCAGCGGATTTCATCGGGGCCGGCAGGGGAGAGACCGTTGCCGCAAGGCCGGATATAGAACTGCAGCCTATCCTGTCTGGAACACACAAAAAACACCTTGGCAAACGGGAGACGTCCATATAGTACGCCATGGAAGTCGAACTCAAACTCCTGCTCGATGCGCGGCACGCCGCGCGCTTGCGCGAGCACCCCTTGCTGGCGCGGCAGGCGAGCGGAGCGCCGCTGCAACTGACCATGCACGACCTGTATGTCGATACGGTGGACCTGCAGCTGTGCCGCCACCAGGCCGGCCTGCGCGTGCGCCATGTCGACGGCGCCTGGGTGCAGACCCTGAAGGCGGGCGGCAGCGTGCGCGGCGGCCTGCACAGCCGCCATGAGTGGGAAAGCGCGGTGGCCGGTCCGCAGCCCGAGCTCGATGGGCTCGACGCCATGATCGGCGCCAGGCAGCCGGTGCGCGCGCTGCTGCGCCGCAAGGCGATCCGCAACCAGCTGCATACGGTGTTCAGCACGCGCATCGAACGCACGGCCTGGCAACTGGCCACGCCGCAGGGCGACCTGGTCGAATGCGTGCTGGACCAGGGCGTGATCGAGAGCGGCGGACAAAGTGTTCCTGTCAGCGAGATCGAACTCGAACTCAAGGCCGGCCAGCCGGCCGCCTTGTTCGAGATCGCGCTGGCGCTGCTGCGCGACGTGCCGCTGCACATCGGTCAGGCGAGCAAGGCCGAACGCGGCTATCGCCTGGCCGCCGGCCTGGCCATCGAAGCCGTCAAGGCGCGGCCTTTGTCATTGAACGGCAAGCTGTCGGTCCAGCAGGGCTTCCAGGCTATCGCCGCCAATTGCCTGGAGCAGATCAGCGCCAACCAGGATGGCGTGGCTGGCGGCGAGGACATGGAAAGCCTGCACCAGATGCGCGTCGGTTTGCGCCGGCTGCGCTCGGCCTTGTCGCTGTTCAAGCCGCTGCTGGCCTTGCCCGATGAGCTGCGGGCCGATCTCGACTGGCTGGCGGGCACGCTGGGCGCCGCGCGCGACTGGGATGTGCTGAGCCATGACACGCTGGCGCCATGCGAGGGCGAGGTCGCTGCCGACCTGCTGGCGCCACTCGCCGAGGCGGCGCAAGAGGAAGCGCGCACGGCGCACGCGCAGGCGGCCGAAGCGCTGGCCGACACCCGCTACACGCAGCTGATGCTGACCTTGCAGCGCTGGCTGCTCGCGTGTGGCTGGCGCGAGGGCATCACGCCACGCCAGCGCCGCGCACTGGAGCAGCCCTTGCCGCGCTTTGCAAAACAGGCGTTGCGCCGGCGCCAGCGCCGCCTGCGCCAGCGCGGCAAGCTGTTGTCAAAGGGAACGCCGGACGAGCGCCATGCGATACGCATCGCTGCCAAGAAAGCGCGCTATGCGGCCGAGTTCTTTGCCTCGCTGTTCAGTGCCGGCAAGGTGCGCGCGTATGTGAAACCGCTGTTGGGCTTGCAGGACGTGCTGGGCGGTTTGAATGACTTGCAGGTGGCCGACGGCTTGCTGCACAAGCTGGCCCACGGGCAGCCGGCGCTGCAGGAACCATCGTCGTTTGTGCGCGGCTACCTGGCGGCGCGCGCGCACGAGCGGCTGGGCGACGCGCACGGCATGCAGCGTGCCTGGCGGCGCTTCAAGGCGGCGCGCCTGCCAGGCTGAGTGGTTGGCGAGCTTATTGCAGCTTGCTGTTCTGGCAGCCCGAGCTGGAACACTCGCGGTAGCGGTCCTGCAGGAATTGCGCGCGCTTGATGGTGGTGTTGGTGGCGCAATCGAGGTTCACATAGAAGCCCGAGCTGTCTTTTTTCGAGCAGCTCTGGTTGCGCTCGTTGATCCACGACAACTGGCCGGATTTGAGGCTCTGTTTGCCGTTGGCGTCGAGCTTGGCGGCCAGTTTCTTGTAGTTGTCGTTCAGTTCCTTGTCCGCTTCCTGGTACACCTTGTTCAGGCAATACAGGCCGTCGAAATCGTTGCGCGGCGTATCGCAGGCGGAATTGGCGAAGGCGGAGCCGGAAGCGCACAGCAGCAGGGCAAGCATGCATTTTTTCATGGTGGTCTTTCAAAAAAGTGGGACGATGGCGATGAGGGAAGCTGCCACTTGCGTATCCTACAATAATCTCCGTTCTTGCCGTGTACGCCTGGGGCCTTTCAATATGCCAGATGGCCCGGCACGCTCACCTCGATCTGCGTGCCCGCGTCAGCGCGGCTGGTGATGGTCAAGGTCGCCCCGATGCTGGCGGCGCGCTCGCGCATGCCGACCAGGCCCCAGTGGCCGGGCCGTCCTGTTTGCGCCACCGCATCGTCGAGGCCGCAGCCGTCGTCGCGCACGCGCAGGACAAAGGCTTTTTCGGCGTAGTCGAGTTCGAGCACGATATGCGCCGCTTCGGCATAGCGCGAGGCGTTGAACAGCGCTTCGCGCGCGATCGCATAGACTTCGTCGTGCACGCACGGCTGCAGGCGGCGGCATACGCCGCTCACGCGCACCTCAAAGGCGTGGGCGCGGTGTTCGGCCAGTCCCTTGCCGAATTGCTGTAGCGCCAGGCGCAGTTCGTCGGGCGGGGCGACGGCGCGCAAGTCCATGATCTGGTCGCGCCCTTCGATCAGCAACTGGTCGGCCAGGTTCAGGGTGCCATCGAGACGCGCGCGTTCACGCGTGCCCTGCGGCAGCATGTGCGCGTGCGCGTGAAATGACAGGATCAGCCCCTGCACGCTTTGCAGCAGGGTGTCGTGCAGCGAGCGGGCGATGCGCGAGCGCTCGGCCAGGCGTTCCTGCAAGCGCTCCTGCAGCCGCGCGTGCATGCTGCGCTTGAGGTGGCCGATGCGCAGCACGTAGCCGCCATACAGCAGCAGCGCGCCGCCCAGCGCCAGCAGCAGCTTGAACCACGGCGTCTGCATGAAGGTGGGCGCGATCACGATCTCGAGCTGCGCGCCTTGCGTGTTCCAGACGCCGTCCTCATTGGCGGCCAGCACCTCGAAGCGATAGCTGCCTGGCGCCAGATTGGTGTAGTACGCTTCGCGCCGCCCCACCGCTTCCTGCCAGCCGGCGTCCACGCTGCCGAGCCGATAGCGCAAGCGCACGCGCTCGGGCATGGACAGGCTCAGCGCCGTAAAACCGATCTGCAGGTTCTTGCTGCCCTGCGGCAGGCGCAAAGGCTGGCCGGGCCGCGTCGGCCAGGGCTTGCCATCGGCCAGCAAGGTGTGGATCTGCACGGGCGGCGGCATGGTATTGCGGGCGATATGGGCCGGGTCGAGCATGGCGATGGTGGCGGCGGTGGCAAACCACAGCTTGCCGTCGGGCGCACGTATCAGCGAAGGGATCGGGCGCAGTTGCGTGGCATGGCCCTGCAGGCCGTCGAGTGCGTCGAAACGCTCGAACTCCACCGGCCTGGCGGTGTCGGCCAGCCAGGCTGCCAGGCTGCTGGCGGTGATGTGATAGATGGCGTCGGCGCCATGCAGCCACAGCTCGCCGTCCGGCAGGCGCAGCATGCCCGACACGCCGCGAAAGGTTTCATCCTGGTTCCCGCGCAGCGTATGAAAACGGCCGGCGCGGTACAGCGCGACACCGCGCTCGCCGCCGGCCCACATGGTGTCGCCATCGCGATACAGCTGCAGCACGGCGCCCACCTGCAGGCCGTCGCGCGCGCCCAGGCGCCTGACGGCGCCGTCGTGCTGGTCCTGGCCGACCATGCTGATGCTGTTGTCGGCGTGGCCCAGCCAGACCGTGCCTCGCCCATCGATCGCCATGGCCGTGGTCAGCACCGTGGGCAGGCCCGACAAGCCGCCGTCCCTGACCCAGGTCCCCCTGGTGCGGCGGAACAGCCCGCCGCCCGAAAACGCGGCCCACAAGTTGCCCGCGCGGTCCTGCTGCAGCGCCTGCGGATCGAGGCCGGCCACGCCAGGGGGCAGCGCCACCGGCGTAAACACGCCATTGACGGCGCGCTGATGCAGGCCCAGTTCATTGCCTAGCCATAAAGTGCCATCTGGCGCCCAGTGGCTGGCCGCCAGATGCCCCTTCAATTCGACCTTTTTCACGCCGTCGGCCGTAAAGCTGCGGACGTCGCCCGCATAGTCGCCGATCCACACGTCGCCGTCCGGTCCCGGCAGCATGCCCGGATGGTCGAACGGTTCGGCCACCGGCAAGGTCTTCAAGCGGTTCGGGCGCAAGCGGTCCAGCCCGGCAGAGGTGCCGAACCACAGATTGCCTTCGCGGTCCTGGAAGCTCGATTGCGGCAGCGGGCCGCTGATGCCGTTCTGCCGCGTCAGCCGCTGCGCCGGCAGGCTGGGCCCGCCGGGCACGAACTTGCGCTCGATGCCGTCCGCGCTGAACAGCCACATGGTGCCGTCGCGGTCAAAGCGCATGCCGTTGCCGATGGCGTCGGGCTGCAACGGCCTCTTGCCCGGCGGCTCGCTGGTGCGCACGCGATAGTAATGGTTGTCGTTGTCGACCGCCCAGATGGCGCCGTCGGGCGCTTCGGCCATGCTGACGAGCATGGTGCGCGGCCAGGCGTGTGAAAAACGCGCCTGGCCGGGCCGCCGGAAGAACACGCCGTACATGGTGCCCATCCACTGCGTGCCGTCGCGGCCGAACAGCACCTGGTACACGCGCCGCGTCGGCAGCCCGACGTTGTCGCCTTGCATCTCGAAGCGCTCCGCGCCCGGCGCCAGCCGCGCCGCGCCGTCGCGCGTGCCGACCCAGATGGCGCCATCGGGCGCGCGTTCGATATGCAGCACGGCGCCCGTTGGCAGTCCTTCGGCCGCGCCATAGTTGCGCGCGCCATCGGGGCGAAACACCGTCACCCCGCCCAGCCGGTAGCCGATCCAGATGGCGCCGTCCGGTGCGATCGCCAGCCCCAGCACATTCGACGAGGGCAGGCGGTGGCCATACACGCTGTCGGTACGCTCGAAATGCACGCCGTCATAGCGGTACAAACCGGTGGCGGTGGCAATCCACAGCCAGCCATCGTTGCCCTGCGCGAACTTCAACACATCGACCGGCGCCCCCTGCACCGCGCCCCAGGCGCTATGGCTGTAGTCGGACAATAGCGGCGCCGGCGCCGGTGCGGGCGAGGGAGCGCCTGCCGCGCAGGACAGATGGAGCGCCGCCAGGGATACGGCGAGCAGGCGGCGCAGCAAGCGAAAAAGCATGGAGTGGATGCAGGAGTGGAAGCGGTTGAGCTGGACTATGATTATAGTCGAGTAACAAGAGGGCAGCCTGGCGCAGCGGGCAAATCTGAAGGGGCTTGTTTGCATTACCATAACGCAATATCATGCATGGATGACAAGGCACTCGCTCTGCGTTCCCGGTCTACCCTACAAGGAATCAACCATGCAGCTGTTCTGGACCATCTGGGCTGGCGTTGTCGTCGGCCTTCTGTTGCTGGCAAGCCTGATCGAAATCAACGGCGCGCGCAGCGGCTTCCTGGGCGCGAACGGCTTTATCCTGTTCACCAGCGCCTACCTGACCGTCTTCAGCAGCCCGGTGCTGTTCATTATTACTTGGGTGGTCAGGGATTTCCTGACGGCGCTGATGGTCTGGGGCGTCGGCGCGGCCGTGTATGCGGCGTTATTTATGGGGATGGTGAAGGTGATTGAACGGATGACGCGCAAGGCTTCGTAGGGGGGCGGCGGGATTGGGTGCGGAGGGGATGTTGTCGCAAGAGGCGGTCAGCTGAAAAATTTCATTCCGTCGTAGGGTTTTCGTTTACATGCAACCAGCCGTGACGTGAGCGTGCCGACGTGTGCCTCCAACTGGTGGCCGTCAGGGTCGAGGAAATAGAAGGAATCTCCTTCGCTGCTATTTTGCTGCCACGCATGCACCCCGTGCTCTAGAAGCCTTTTTTTGAATTGGTCGAGGTCTTCAGGGCGGATCGAAAACGCATAGTGGGTATATGTCGTGGTCCGCTCCGAGATCGCTCCCCCGGACAGTGACAGGCATACCCAAAGCTCGGCTAGAGACAGGTAAGCTCCAGTATTCCAGATGGCCTCTGGTTTCAACCCAACTAAATTCGAGTAAAAATCGAAACTGCGCGACAGGTTGCTGACAGAGAGGGTCAGGTGGTTGAAAGCAGTGAGCATTGGAAACCTTGCTGTGAACTATATAAAAATGCTATCTTATCAAACTGGCAGTTTCAATGGATACTTGTCTCCTTTCTGCCCAAAAGCGGACATTGCTCCCGGCTCTATAACCTCAGCAGTTCAGAATGCACGTCCCAACGACCCGACAAGGGACTACAGGGGCGGAAAAAGCGGGCCTTTAGCCCGCTGATAGTGATCAGTCGAATTGTTAAACCAGTGCATCAAAATAAGCGCGAATGATATGGCCGAGAATAGATAGGAAATGAAACTGTTGCGCAGTAGAATTACGTGCAATAAAGATAATATTATTAAAAAACTAGGGGTAACAAATGAATTTAAGGGATTGGGCAGTAATAACATCTATAGTTGTCGGAATTACCGCATGTGGCGGAGGTGGCGGGGGAGGAGACAATAGTGGTCAAGGTGCTGCACAGACAAACGCAGCACCGATTTCGAACGCCGGAGCGGCTCAGAACACCGTCACCAGCACAATTGTGACGCTGGACGGCAGCGCCAGTTCCGATGCCAACGGCGACACGCTGACATATGCCTGGACGCTGACCGGC
>NZ_NJGY01000004.1:59452-175425 GCF_002250505.1 Janthinobacterium sp. PC23-8 | reverse complement strand
ACCGGCACCTACGTGGCCAGCCTGGTCGTCAACGACGGCAAAGTCAGCAGCCAGACGGCTACCGTCTCTATCACTGCCACTGCCGCTAATGCTGCGCCTGTTGCCAACGCCGGAGCGGCTCAGAACACCGTCACCGGTACAATTGTGACGCTGGACGGCAGCGCCAGTTCCGATGCCAACGGCGACACGCTGACATATGCCTGGACGCTGACCGGCAAGCCTGCTGGTAGCGTAGCAAGCCTGAGCAGCCCATCATCGGCGAAGCCGACTTTCGCAGCTGACGTAACCGGCACCTACGTGGCCAGCCTGGTCGTCAACGACGGCAAAGTCAGCAGCCAGACGGCTACCGTCTCTATCACTGCCACTGCCGCTAATGCTGCGCCTGTTGCCAACGCCGGAGCGGCTCAGAACACCGTCACCGGTACAATTGTGACGCTGGACGGCAGCGCCAGTTCCGATGCCAACGGCGACACGCTGACATATGCCTGGACGCTGACCGGCAAGCCTGCTGGTAGCGCAGCAAGCCTGAGCAGCCCATCATCGGCGAAGCCGACATTCGCAGCTGACGTTATCGGCACCTACGTGGCCAGCCTGGTCGTCAACGACGGCAAAGTCAGCAGCCAGACGGCTAACGTCTCTATCACTGCCACTGCAGCTAATGCTGCGCCTGTTGCCAACGCCGGACCCGCTCAGTCGGCCTATCTGGGTGATGTAGTTCGCTTGGACGGCACTAGCAGCACTGACGCCAACGGCGATGCTTTGACATATGTATGGGGCTTTCAGTCGTACGCCGGTTTCTTTGCCCCCACCCTCACGGGAGCTAACACAGTGCGGCCGTCCTTCACCGCCAGAGATTCCGGTACCTATGTACTTTCACTGATCGTGAACGATGGGCGTGCTTCCAGCACAGCCTCAAGGGTGACGATTACAGTGGCAGACGGGGTCGGACCAACACCCGCTGGTAGCGGTTTGGTGGTTCAGACTGGATTGAATTTCTGGACTTTTGATGAACCAACCATGAACAAGAAGGTTGACTTCAGCTGCGGCCAATTCTTAATGGCCATCGACAGCCGCCCCGATGGAGTCGTCATTGGAATTTCTTCTTCGCAAATCTTTGAGGTGAACCCGGTGTCGGGCGTGTGTTCAGCTCGTGGCAACACTGCCGAGCAATTGAGAGCCCTCGCGGTGTCCGCCCAAGGTCAATTGCTCGGGATGTCGTTAAGCCAGTTTACGCCGTCAGCGGGTGCTAGCCCAGCGCATCGTCTGCATAAGCTGACCAGCAGCGGCGCTTCCCAGTCATACGTCTATATGTCGGGTGCGTCAAACTATGTGCAGGCAATTGACTTTGGGCCGGACGGGCAGCTCTATGGGATCGGCATCATTTCAGGTGGCGGATGGGCAATTTTGCGCATCGATCCCAATACCGGCGTTAATTCGGTTGCCTTCGTGATGCAGATCGCCCCGACCCTCGGCGATATTGATATCGATGCATCAGGCGTACTGCGGACGATGATTGACGGCCGTCTCTATAAGTTCAACATCAGTACGGGGGCGTTGCTGTCTACAACGACGGTGCCAAGCTTCCCACTCGGCAGTTCTTTTGCGCCAATTGTCTATGTGCAATAAATGTGATTTTTAGAGCGCGCTAATTGCTGGAAAGATGAGGCCAAGGTTCCTGATCCACAATAATGGACCAGGAGTTTTCCTGCATCATCAGCACGCCAGCGAACTATGTCATCACCCAAGTCTCCAGCCCAGGCTCCCCGGGCCGCGTCTCCGGCCCGCCGCTTTTAGTCTTTTAATCTTTCACGACGAAATAAAAAAAGAAGCCAGTGCCGGGGGCAGTGACTTCTTTTTTCAGGGGCAGCCAAAAGCGACAAACAGAGCTTTTGGCTGCCTCGGGCGTTTTACGTTGTCAGCAAACTGCGCTTACGCGAAGTTCCCGGCAACGAATTCCCAGTTCACCAGGCCCCAGAACGTTTCCACGTACTTGGCGCGCAGGTTGCGGTAGTCGATATAGTAGGCATGTTCCCAGACGTCGCAAGTGAGCAGCGGCTTGTCGCCGGTAGTCAGCGGGCAGCCGGCGTTCGAGGTGTTGACGATGTCGACCGAGCCGTCGGCTTTTTGCACCAGCCAGGTCCAGCCGGAACCGAAGTTGCCGACGCACGACTTGGTGAATTCTTCCTTGAACTTGTCGAACGACGACCATTTGGCGTTGATCGCGTCAGCCACGGCACCAGTAGGTGCGCCGCCGCCGGCCGGCTTCATGCCGTTCCAGTAGAAGGTGTGGTTCCATACTTGCGCTGCATTGTTGAAGATGCCGCCCGACGATTTCTTGATGATCTCTTCCAGCGACAGGTTCTCGAACTCGGTACCCTTGATCAGGTTGTTCAAGTTGGTGACATACGCCTGGTGGTGCTTGGCATAGTGGTATTCCAGCGTTTCTTGCGAGATGTGCGGCGCCAGGGCGTCCATTGCGTACGGCAGTGGTGGCAGGGTATGTTCCATGTGATGTCCTTTATGGTGGTTGTTCGGGTTATCCGGCCGGAGCCGGACAGTCGAGCCAGTTATTCTTGCTGAACGAGCCACTATTGTAAAGCGGATGCGCCTTTGCTGCTGCCGGCCACACCGTAAAGGGGTGTCAGTGCATGGATCAGCGCACCCTGCGCGTGGTTTCGCGCACGACCAGTTCCAGTGGCGGGATGGCTGCCTGTACGGCGTCGCCGTTGATCAGGGCCAGCAACGCCTCGGTGGCGATGCGGCCGATATCGTACAGCGGCTGGCGGATGGTGGTCAAAGGCGGCGTGGTGTAGGACGAGCCGGGCAGGTCATCGAAGCCCACCAGCGAGATATCGTCGGGCACGCGGATGCCCTTGCGGTACAGGCACAGGCGCACGCCATAGGCGGACAGGTCGTTGGCGGCGAACACGGCCGTGAACTGCTGTTGCGTGTCGAACAAATGGTTCATGGCCAGCATGCCGCTCGCTTCGTGGAAGTCGCCTTCGGCCATCAGCTTCGGGTCGAGCGCGATATCGGCTTCGCGCAGCGCTTTTTCATAGCCGGTCAGGCGCTCGGCCGCGTCGCTGTTGTTGGACGGGCCAGAAATAAAGGCGATGCGGCGGTGGCCCAGTTCGATCAGGTGGCGCACCGCAAGATAAGCGCCGTATTCATTGTCGAGCTTGAAACCGATCGCGTTGTGCCTGGCGATCTGGCGGCCGGTCGAGACGATCGGGCGCTGCTGGGCAAAATCGAGCACGCTCTGGTCCGAGATGCGGCCCGACAGCAAAATGATGCCGTCGACTTTCCTGGCCAGCAGCAAGCGGATGCGGTCTTCCTCTTCCCGGGCGTTCCAGTGGCCGCTGACGATCACCGAGGCGTAGCCGGTGTCCTTCAAACCATCGTCGACGCCGCGCAGGCTCTCGTCGAAAAACGGGCTGGAAATATCCTGCACCACGATGCCGATCGTCATCGAGCGGCCTTTTTTGAGGCCCTGCGCCATCTGGTTGGGCGCGAACTTCATGTGGGCGATCGCCGCCAGCACCGCGTCGCGCTTGTCGTCCGAGACCCTGGCCGTGCCGTTCAGGATGCGCGAGACGGTACTGGGTGACACGCCGGCCTGGCGCGCCACGTCAAGCAGGGTGGAGGGAGGGGCGGCGTGATGGGTGTCGTTCAAGGTCTATCCTGGATCAAAGATGCCGGCCTTCAGTGCTCTGAAAACCTTTTCAACGAAAGATTACCATAAACCGGCGGCAGGCTTGCGGCAAGCATCTTGAAAACGTTTTCATAAAAAAACCACAGTCGTCATCCGCGCTGTTTTTCCCGTTTTCATAGGGAAAACAGGGGCGCTGGCGGCATGCCAAATGCCCATCTTAAAATAAAAGACAACTTTTTCGGTTGACTTCATTTTCTTTGCGGTGTTAAATGGCTGCATGTTGTGAAAACGTTTTCAAGATAGAAGACGCTCAAAAACGGAGACGAAATAATGAAGTCAATCACCCTTGGCGTGAGCGCACTGGTCACGTCACTGCTGGGCAACTGCGCCATCGCGGCAGCGCCGCCCGCTGCCGCCCCGGCGCTGGCGCCCGCCACCATCACCGTCGCCTCGTTTCCCGACCTCGACCGCGCCGTGAAAACGGCCCTGCCGCTGTGGGAAAAACTGTATCCGCAAGTGAAAGTCAAACTGGTCAGCCTGCAGATCGACGACCATCACAATTCCATGACCACGGCGCTGGCGGCCGGCGCGCGCCTGCCCGACGTGATGGCGATCGACTTTCGCTATGTGGGCAGCTTCGCCGAATCGAAAGGCATGGAAGACCTGTTGCAGCCGCCGTACGGGGCAGGGCAGTACCGCGACAGGTTCGTGCCGTTCACGTTCGTGCAGGCGACCAGTTCGCGCGGCACCCTGGGCGCCATGCCGGCCGACCTGGGGCCGGGCACCCTGTTCTACCGCAAGGACCTGATGGACAAGGCCGGCATCAAGGAGGCCGACCTGACGCAGTCGTGGGAGTCGTATATCGCCGCCGGCAAGAAGCTCAAGGCGGCCACCGGCACCTATCTGCTGGCCGGCGCCAGCGACCTGGCCGACATTTACATTCGCGCCAACCTGAAGGACGGCGAAGGCATTTATTTTGGCGACAAGGGCCAGGTGCTGGTCGATTCGCCCCGCTTCGTGAAAGCCTTCGAGCTGGCGAAAGCGGCGCGGGTGGCCGGCATCGACGCGCGCACCGTGGCCTGGACCGGCGAATGGGCCGAAGGCTTCAAGCGCGACAAGGTGGCCAGCCAGATGATGGGTTCCTGGCTGAGCGGCCACCTGGCAAAGTGGCTGGCGCCCGATTCCAAAGGCCAGTGGCGCGCGGCCAACCTGCCGGCCGGCGCGCTGGCCTCCTACGGCGGCTCGTTTTACGGCATCCCGAAAAAAGCCGCGAATAAAACCCAGGCCTGGGAATTCATCAAGTTCATGACGGTGAACAAGGATATTCAGCTGCATTCCCTGAAGGAGATCGGCGCCTTTCCGGCCCTGAAGGCGGCCTACCTTGATCCGATGATGGACGAGCCGCAAGCGTATTTCGGCGGCCAGAAAACACGGCTGCTGGCGCGCGAGACGGCGGCGAAAATTCCCGTGATCAGGGTCGACAAGTTCGACGCCGTGGCGCGCGATATCGTCAATATGGAGCTCGAAAGCGTGCTGGCGCAGAACAAGGATATCAAGACCGCGCTGGCCGACGCCAAGGCCTTGATCACGCACCGCGCGCGCCGCTAGGGAGCCGTCATGACTGTTCATTCTTCGTCGGCGGTGCCGGCGCAGCAAGAGGCAGCCGCGCCAGCGGCGGCGCGGCTGCGGCCTCGACGCTTCAATATGAAAAAGTGGGCGCCGTATATTTTCATCAGCCCCTTCTTTATCCTGTTCGCCATTTTCAGCCTGTTTCCGCTGCTGTTTTCCATCTACCTGTCGTTCAATCAGTGGGAGGCGGCCAGCGGCGTCGAGGCGATGCAGTGGGTGGGGCTGGACAACTACAAGTACGCGCTGAGCGACCCGTGGTTTTTGCGCTCGCTGGGCAATACCGTGTGGCTGGCGCTGGCCTCGGGCGTGCCGCAGCACCTGGTGGCAATTCCGCTGGCGGCGTTTATCCACAACAGCTTCAAGCGCTCGCGCAACCTGGTGATCGGCATCTACTTTTTACCGTTCATTACCTCCAGCGTGGCCATTGCCATGGTGTTCAATACCCTGTTTTCACGCGACTACGGGCAGATCAATGTGCTCATTGCCTGGTGCGCCAGCCTGCCCGTGATCGGCGGCCTGTTTCCCGCCGAATCGATCGACTGGCTGGGCAGCTCGCTGTTCATCAAGCCGGCCGTGGCCTTCGTGATTTTCTGGCGCTATCTGGGCTGGAACCTGGTGCTGTATCTGTCGGCGCTGCAGGTGATCCCGAAGGACCTGTACGAAGCGGCCACCATCGACGGCGCCTCGAAACGCCAGCAGTTCTGGTACATCACCTTGCCGCAACTCAAACCGATGATCTACCTGGCCGTGACGCTCACCATCATGGGCAATCTGCAGCTGTTCGAGGAGCCCTTCGTGCTGGTGGCCGAGTCCAGCGGCGTGAGCCAGTCGGTGATGACGACCGCCATCTTTGTCTACAAGACGGCGTTCTCCTCGGGCGACTTCGGCACGGCGTCGGCAATTTCCTGGCTGCTGTTCCTGATCATCGCCAGCACTACCTGGGTCAACAACCGCGTCTTCAGCCGCAATGAACGTAAAGAGGCACAGCGATGAGCGCCACGAACATTTCCGCCACCGCCACCAGCGCGCGCTGGTCGGCTTACGCCATGGTGGCGATCGGCACCATGATCATGGTCGCGCCGTTCTACTTCATGTTCGTGTTCGCCACGCATACCAGCGCCGAGATCTACAGCCTGCCGCCGCCGCGCTGGTTCGGCACGGCGCTGCTGAATAACCTGGAACTGCTGCAGGAGCGTCTGCCGTTCTGGCGCAATATCGGCATCAGCCTGTACGTGGCCCTGATGACGACGGCGCTGACGCTGTTTTTTTGCTCGCTGGCCGGCTATGCGTTCGCCATGTACGAGTTCCGCTTCAAGCGCCCGCTGTTTACGCTGGTGATGGCGTCGATGATCATTCCGTCGTTCATGAACATGATACCGACCTTTATGCTGATGGATTTTCTGGGATGGCTGGACCAGCCGCGCGCCCTGTATGTGCCGGGCGCCGCCGGCGCGCTGGGCATCTTCCTGATGCGCCAGTATATCGGCACGGCGATTCCGAAGGACCTGATCGAGGCGGCGCGCATCGACGGCTGCGGCGAATTTGCCATCTACTGGCGCGTGGTGCTGCCGCTGATCGGGCCGGCCATGGGCACCCTGGGCTTGATCACCTTTATCAACTCCTGGAACAACTTCATCACGCCGCTGGTGGTGATGCGCTCGGTCGAAAACTACACGATTCCGCTGGCGCTGCGCAGCATGCAGGCGCCGAACAACACGGAGTGGGGCGCCCTGATGACGGGTGCGGCGATTGCCGTGCTGCCGCTGCTGCTGATGTTTTTTGTCGCTTCAAAACGCCTGATCGAAGGCTTGACCCAAGGCGCCGTCAAAGGTTAAGCCGTTCCTTTTAAACCACCAACATGACACCAACCACCATGCATAACGACGATACCGTTACTCAATTTCCCGCCACCTTTACCTGGGGCGTGGCCACCAGCGCCTACCAGATCGAGGGTGCGGCCGCCATCGATGGCCGCGGCCCGTCGATCTGGGACACTTTCAGCCACACCGAGGGCAAGATCACCGACGGCAGCAATGGCGACGTGGCCTGCGACCATTACCACCGCTACGCCGACGATGTGGAACTGATCGCCAACCTGGGCGTGAACGCCTACCGATTTTCCATGTCCTGGTCGCGCGTGCAGCCCACCGGTTCGGGCGCCTGGAACGAGGCCGGCTTCGATTTTTATGCCCGATTGCTCGACGCGCTGGCCGCCAAGGGCCTCGACGCCCACCTGACGCTCTACCACTGGGACCTGCCGCAAGCCTTGCAGGACGAAGGCGGCTGGCTCAATCGCGCCACCTGCTATCACTTTGCCGCCTATGGCGCCGAAGTGGCGCGCCGCTTCGGCCACCGCGTGAGCAGCATCGCCACCCATAACGAACCATGGTGCACGGCGGTGCTCGGCCACGGCACGGGCCAGTTCGCGCCCGGCATGGCGGACCCTGTGGCCGCCGTGCAGGTATCGCACCATTTGCTGCTGTCGCACGGCCTGGCCATGCAGGCGATGCGCGCCGTGGCGCCGTCGGCCAAGCTGGGCATCGTGCTCAATCAATGGACGGCGACGCCGGCCACCGACAGCGCCCGTGACCGCGAATTGGCCGAACTCGAATATGCGCGCTCGGTGCAGTGGTATATGGACGCCATCTTCAAGGGCCGCTACCCGGCGCTGGCCCTGAAACATATCGACGCTTCAGCTTTGTCGATCTTTGAAAACGATTTCACGGACATTAAACAGCCGATCGACTTCCTCGGCGTGAACTACTACACGCGCGCCTTTGTCAGCGGCGAGACGCCGCCGCGCAAGCCCGAATGCAAGCTGGGCGTAAACGACATGGGGTGGGAAACCTATCCGCAGGGGCTGACGGAACTGCTGGTGGGCCTGCACCGCGAGTATCCGCTGCCACCGGTCTACATCACTGAAAACGGCATGGCGGTCGCCGACAGGCTCGATGGCGGCAAGGTCCACGACCAGCCGCGCATCGACTACGTACAGCTGCACCTGGACGCCTTGCGCGCCGTGATCGCCCAGGGCATCGACGTGCGCGGCTATTTCTACTGGAGTTTGCTGGACAACTTCGAGTGGAATTCGGGCTACGCCAAGCGCTTTGGCATGGTGTATGTCGATTACGCCACGCAGCAGCGCAGCCTGAAGGACAGCGCCCTGTGGTACCGCGACTTTATCGCCGCGCAGCGTGCGCTGCATGCGCCGCAGCTGGCGACGGCCGGGGAGCGCTGAGATGGCCGCCATCTCGCTGCGCGGCATCCGCAAGACCTATGGCGATGGCCCGGAAATCGTCAAGGGACTTGACCTCGATATCCATGACGGCGAATTCATGGTGTTTGTCGGGCCGTCCGGCTGCGGCAAGTCGACCCTGCTGCGCATGATCGCCGGCCTGGAAGACATCAGCGCCGGCCAGCTGCGCATCGGCGACATGCTGGCCAACGACGTGCCGCCGGCCGAGCGCGGCATCGCCATGGTGTTCCAGAGCTATGCGCTGTACCCGCACATGACGGCGCGCGAAAACATGGGTTTTGCCTTGAAGATGGCGGGCCGGGCCGAAGCCGACGTGCGCGTGGCCGTGGGCAGGGTGGCCGAGATTTTGCAGATCACCCATCTGCTCGAGCGCAAACCCAAGGCCCTGTCCGGCGGCGAGCGCCAGCGCGTGGCGATCGGCCGCTCCATCGTGCGCCAGCCCAAGGTGTTCCTGTTCGACGAGCCGCTGTCGAACCTCGACGCCTCCTTGCGCGTGCAGACCCGCATCGAGCTGGCCAAGCTGCACCAGGAACTGGGCACGACGATGATTTACGTGACCCACGACCAGGTCGAGGCGATGACCCTGGGCGACCGGGTCGCCGTGTTCCATGGCGGTCACCTGGAGCAGGTCGGCGCGCCACTGGATCTGTACCGCCATCCGGCCAGCCAGTTCGTGGCCGGCTTTATCGGCGCGCTGCGCATGAACTTTTTGCCGTGCGCCGCCGTGCCGGGCCTGGCCGCGCAACTCGGTGGCGAACCAGGCATGCTGGTCGGCATCCGCCCCGAACACCTGCGCCTGGTTTCACCGGGTAATGGCTACGGCGCCACCGTCACCCTGATCGAGCAGCTCGGTGACGCGCAGATCGTCCACGCGACGGTGGACAACAGCAGCCACGCCCTGGCCATCAAGCTCCATGGCGAGACGCGCCATGCGCTGGCACAAGGCAGCGCCATCGGTTTTGTGCCGGAAGACGGGCACGCATTTCTGTTCGATGCCGGCGGCCGCGCCGTCGCCAGGCACTGAAGCGATGGAGGCGTCATGAATTCGAGCTGACCAGCGGCTTAAAAACAGCAGCAGAAAAAAAGAAGGCAATGGCCGCAGAGCCATGTATTCAATCATTCAACCAGTGGCAGGTAGAGGAGACACATCATGAAACAACCAGCACGCAACACCATCGCCAGCAGCCTGGCCCACGTCACATTTGCCCAGCTGATTCTGTTGGGCAGTGGCGCCGCCATGGCCCAGCAGGCCGACACGCCCGCGCCCGCGGCAGAGGCAGCCACGCCAGCGCCGGCAGCCGCGCCGGCAGCCGGACAGATGGACCGCATCGTCGTCACGGCCACGCGCCGCAACACCTTTGTGCAGGACACGCCGCTGGCCGTCACCGCCTTCAACCAGGACACCCTGCAGAATAACCAGGTCAAGGACCTGGCCTCGCTGGCCACCATGGTACCGAGCCTGGTGGTCGAGCAGCATGGCGACTCGGGCGGCGTGCACGTCTATATGCGCGGCGTGGGCTCGGCCAACCACACGGAGCTGGGCGACCCGGCCGTCGCGTTTTACGTCGACGGCGTGTATTCGCCGCGCCCGCAAGGCGCCACGGCGCTGATGTATGACTTGTCGCACGTGGAGGTGGCGCGCGGCCCGCAGGGCACGCTGAACGGCCGCAATTCGACCGCCGGCGCCGTCAATCTGGTGTCGGCCGCGCCGAACACCACCAAGCTGATGGGTTCGGCCGGCATCACGGTGGGCGACTACCGCCACCTGCAGACGCAGGCCATGCTCAATATCCCGTTTTCCGACGACGTGGCGCTGCGGATCGCCGCCATCAAGGACAGCCACGACGGCACGGTGGATTTTCGCCGTGGCTCGAACGTGATGCCGGGCGCGGCCAAGTACGGTGCCGGTGACCAGATGGGCGTGCGCGCGTCCCTGCTGTGGAAGATCACGCCGCAATTGCGTGGCACCTTTATCGCCGATTATTTTCTGGATCAGGGCGCCGGCAACGTCTACCTGGCGGCCGAACCGAAAGCGGGCGAAAAACTGCGCTCGGCCCTGATCGACACCCCGGGCACGCTCGATCAATCGATCTTGACCTACAAGGGCAAGCTCAATTACAAGCCGACCGACGGGCTTGATTTCACTTACCTGGGCAGCTGGAGCCGCTACAAGCGCCAGAACAGCAACGATGCCGACGCCGGCCTGTTCCCCGGCTTCAAGTCGGAAAACCGCACCGACTGGGCGCAGTTCGACAGCTATTCGCACGAGCTGCAGGCGCGCTCGGACGACGAGGCGCCGTTCCAGTGGGTGGCCGGCGTGTTCCTGTTCAACGAGAAGAACAAGGTGCGCTTCGATATCGACCGCAGCCAGATTTCGCAGGCGGCGGTGCAGCAGGATATCGCCAACGGCGCGGTGATTTTCGTCCAGCCCACCGTTGGCCAGTACGCCTCGTCGATGTCGTTCATCCAGGGTGACCGCCAGCTGAAATCGAAAGCCGTGTTCGGCCAGGTCAGCCAGCAGGTCAACGACCAGCTCAAGCTGACGGCCGGCGCGCGCTACACCAAGGATCATAAATTCGATATCGGCGGCCAGAACTGGGCCTGTCCGAACTGGCCGGCCAACACGCCGCTGGGCACCACCGTGCTCACGCCCGACCAGATGGCGCAACTGGTGAAGCCGGGCACGGGCCTGGCCAACACGCACAATATCGGGCCGGGCGGCGCGATCACGGCCGCTTCCTGCGGCAATACGCCGGGCGACAATACGGCCGACCTGAAATACGGCCAGGCCACCTGGCTGGGCCGCATCGAATACAAGCTGCGGCCCGACATCTTGCTGTTCGGTTCCGTGACGACCGGTTTCCACTCGCCGGCCATCGGCGACGGCGGCGCCACCACCAAGCCTGAAAAACTGACCAGCTATGAAATCGGTTTCAAGTCCGACCTGCTCAATCGTCAGCTGACCCTGAACCTCGACGCCTTCCTGATGAAGTACAAGGACAAGCTTGAATCGCAAGTGGTCAACAGCGTGCTGGCCAACTTCAACGCGGCCGGCGCCACCGTCAAGGGCCTGGAAGCGGAATGGGTCTGGCGCCCGACCAACATCGACCGTTTGACCGGCAACGCCACCTGGTTGAAAGCCGTATACGACGATTTCCTGTCGTGCGACGTCGACGCGGCGCGCGCCAGGGGACTCACCTGCGGCAGCACCGCGCCGCTGGTGAACGTCGGTGGCAGCACCATGAAGCACGCGCCGAAGTTCTCCACCACGGTACAGTACGAGCATGACTTTTCGGTGGCCGGCGGCCAGTTGACGCCGCGCGCTTCGGTGCACTACGAAACCATGACCTATGTCGGCGCGGGCGCCTTCAACGGCGACGTGCCGGGCCACGCCGGCGTCAAGCGCCAGGAAGCCTATACCACGCTGGACCTGAGCCTGCGCTTCCAGCCGGCCAACAAGGCCTATACGGTCGAGGCATTCGTGCAGAACGCCACCGACAAGGCAGTCAAGCTCGACGTCAATGAAATCTGCACCGATGTGGGCATGCCATGCCAGCCGACGCAGCAGATCTACGGCGCCTTCTACAACGCGCCGCGCACGTTTGGCGCGAGGGTGTCGATGAAGTTCTAGGCAGCAGGGCAGGGAAGGTTCTTCAGTAGCATGTTTTGGCCGGGTGGCGACACCCGGCCTTTTTTTATTCCATCACCGTTTGCACGCTGGCGACGCCCACCTCGGCGCTGCCTTCGGCCAGGCGCACGTTGAGACTCTGGCGTGCCTTGAGCTGCGCGGGCGAGCGCACGACGGCGCCCTTTTCGTCGCGCACGATGGCGTAGCCGCGCTCCAAAGTGCGCTGCGGGTTGAGCAGTTCAAGCTGCGCCGCCAGGGCGCCCAGCTGCTGGCGCCGACGTGCGAGCAGCTGAACGATGGCCGCGCCGCTTCGGCGCCGCGCTTCCTGCAGCCGGGCGCGCGGCACCGTCACGTCGGGGCGCAGGGCGGCCCAGCGGTGGCGCAGGCGGTCCAGTGCGTGGAGTGACTGGTTCAGCGGCGCGCGCGTGGCGTGCGTCATGGCGGTCGACAGGGCCAGCAGTTGCAGGCGCTGCTGTTGCAACTGCGCCCTGGGGTTGAGCAGGCGGCGGCTGTGGCGGTCCAGCGTTTGCGCCGCGTCGTCCAGGCGCCGGCGCATGGCGCGGCGCAAATCGGTGGCGTCGGCGCGCAGGGAAGCGAGCCAGTCGGCGCGCGGCGTGGCGGCCAGTTCGGCGGCCGCCGTCGGCGTGGCGGCGCGCAGGTCGGCCGCAAAGTCGGCAATCGTGAAATCGGTCTCGTGGCCGACGCCGCTGATCACCGGCATGCTGCAGTCGGCGATGGCATGGGCGACAGCTTCATCGTTGAACGACCATAAATCCTCGATGCTGCCGCCGCCACGGCACACCAGCAGCACGTCGCATTCGGCCCGCTGCGAGGCGGTGCGGATCGCCTGGGCGATTTTTTCCGGCGCCTGCTGGCCCTGCACCGGGGTGGGGTACAGAATGATGGAAACGTGCGGCGCGCGCCGCCGCAAGGCCGTCAGCACGTCGCGCAGGGCGGCCGCCTGCGGGCTGGTGACGATGCCGATGGTGCGCGCGAACATCGGGATGGCGCGCTTGCGCTCCACGTCGAACAGGCCTTGCGCCGACAGTTTGTCCTTCAGGCGCTGGAACGCTTCGTACAGGGCGCCGACGCCGGCGCGGCGGATCGCTTCCACATTGATCTGGTAGTCGCCGCGCGCGCCGTACAGGGTGACCAGGGCGCGCACCTCGACCTTGTCGCCTTCGCGCGGCGTAAAGCCGGCGTACTGGGCGCGGCCACGGAACATCACGGCGCGCACCTGCGCCGCGTCATCCTTCAGGGTGAAATACCAGTGGCCGGAACTGGCGCGCGTGAAGTTGGAAATCTCGCCCGCAATCCAGGTCAGCGGAAACGAGCGTTCGAGCAGGCGCGCGACGGCCTGGTTCAGGGCTGTCACGGTCAGCACGGGCGGGGCGGCAAAGCCGCTGTCTGCGGCAGGTTCGTTCATCATGGTCGGGCGTTCCACAGGGGAAGAAAAGGGATCTGTCCACATCTTGTCGGCGAGGTCATGCTTATGTCATATATCAGGAAAAACAACAAGTTTTATTTCCAAGTCATTGATTTTATGGTGATTTTAACCATGCCTGATTTGCGTGCAGCAGGAAAAAGTCCTTATATATCAAGCACCTCAGCATTCCGGCAGGCACTTACGCACAAAGTTATCCACAGAAATTGTGCGGAACTATTTGCTGCGGATAACGACAACTCGGCGAGGCCATTCGCCAGGTAAATACGGCGCTGCTGTATTTTTACGCATGGAAATAAAAGCATTGTAAATCAAGGACTTGGTGCGGTGCAAATGGCCTTGCGCACAATCTTATCCACAAAAAATGTGCAGAACTTGTGGATATCGACGATATTATCCACCGGCGCCTGTTTATTTCTCCTTGCCTGATTTTTGCGCAATGTAAGAATAGTCTTACAAATCAAGGACATAAAAAAATGGGTACAGGCTTGCGCACAATCTTATCCACAGAATATGGGGAGAACTGGATAAATCGTTTGTCCGATCGCGGCGGTTTTTTGCCGTTGCATGCTGGAAATGTGCTGCACTATTTTTAAGCAGTTATGAAAAATCCTTTAAAATCAACGATCTTCATTAGAGCCAAGATGCTTGCTCACAATCTTATCCACATTTTTTGTGCGGAACTGCCACTGGCTCGGAAAACGCTGCTGATCTTGCGATGGCAGTGGCTGGTAACGCCCGTTTCCCGCTTCTGCCTGTTTTTTAATCGATGCAATAAAAACGATATAAATCAATGTACTTGGCGCCTGACGCTGCGCTTGCACACAATCTTGTCCACAGATTGTGTGCAGAACTTGTTGCCGCCGAATCGTCCGCAATGCGCTTGTGCTGCCACATTTTTGCGCAGTGAAAACTTTTCCTTTAAAATCAATGACCTGCTGATGATTGAGGGCTTTGCGCACAATCTTGTCCACAGTAAATGTGCAGAACTTTGGTTTCATTGATTAATTAACATTGACTAGCTGTGAAAAGATGCTATGCCTGTATTTTGCGCATGCCATGAATCATCAATGAAATCAAGTACTTGCTATGCGTTGAGGGGGCTTGCGCACAATCTTATCCACACAATATGTGCAAAACTGCGGCAACGGGTCGGCGCCGTGCCGCGCTGGCAGCTGGCGCGGATGCGACAAGCGCCACTTGCCGACGGCGCTGCAAAGCGCTACATTGCGCCATTCGATGTTTTGCCTCTGCTTCACACGACACTTTCTTTCCAGGAGTTCCTTTGCTCGCTATATTCCAAGCCGCCGGCTGGCCTGTCTGGCTGTTGTTGATCGCTTCCATCGTCGCGCTGGCCCTGATCATCGAACGATTGCTGTATCTGCGCCGTGCGCGCATCCTGCCGCGCAAGCTGTTCGATGAAGTGGTGCAGGTCTATCGCAGCGGCAAGATCACCCCCGACACGATCGCCAAGCTGGAAGCCAATTCGCCGCTGGGCGTGGTGCTGGCCGCCGCCTTGCGCAATGTCGACGCGCCGCGCGAGGTGATGAAGGAGTCGATCGAGGAAGCGGGCAGCGGCGTGGCCCATACGCTCGAGCGTTTCCTCACCACCCTGGGCACGATTGCTACTTTGGCGCCGCTGATGGGCCTGTTCGGCACGGTGGTCGGCATGATCGAGATCTTTGCCTCGCCGGGCGCCACCGCGTCGAACTCGGCGCTGTCGCACGGCATTTCGGTGGCGCTGTATAACACCGCGTTCGGCCTGGTGATCGCCATGCCGGCGCTGGTGTTCTATCGCCATTTCCGCGCCCTGGTCGACAGTTTTGTCATCGACATGGAGCAGCAAGCGGTCAAGTTCGTCGACCTCGTCCATAGTGGCCGCCAATGAACTTTCGTAAAGGCAAGGGCAGGGAAGACCCCGAAATCAATCTGATCCCGTTTATCGACGTGCTGCTGGTGATCCTGATCTTCCTGATGGTCAGCACCACCTACAGCAAGTTGACGCAGCTGCAGATCACCTTGCCGACGGCCAATGCCGAGCAGGCCAGGGACAAGCCGCAGCAGATCGACGTCACCATCGACGCCAAGGGCAATTACACGGTCAACCTGCAGCCGGTGTCGTTCCGCGACGTGGCCGGCCTGGCCGACGCGCTGCAGGATGCGGCCAGCAAAGCCAACGGCGGCAAGCCGCCCGCGCAGACCCCGGTGGTGGTGGTCAACGCCGACCAGCTCGCCATGCACCAGATGGTCATCCACGTGATGGAAGCGGCGCGCCTGGCCGGCTATGAAAAGCTGACGTTTGCGGCCCAGGCTGGCGGCAACAAGTAGCGCCCATGCTGGAAACCACCCTGACCCGCGCCTGGCTCAAACGCGGCCCGCTGGCCTGTGTCCTGTGGCCCGTGTCGCTGCTGTTCGGCGCCCTGGGCGCCGTGCGGCGCGGCCTGTACCGGGCAAACATACTGCAATCGGCACGCCTGCCTGTGCCCGTGGTGGTGGTCGGCAATATTTTTATCGGCGGCACCGGCAAGACCCCGCTGACGATCTGGCTGGTGCAAGCCTTGCGCGAGGCTGGCCTGCGCCCTGGCGTGATTTCGCGCGGGCATGGCAGCGCCGACCGTTCTGCGCGCGCCGTCACGAGTGACTCCACGGCGCAGCAGGTGGGTGACGAGCCGCTCCTGATCTTCCAGCACGGCGGCTGCCCGGTGATGGTGGGACGCGACCGCGCGGGGGCGGGCCGGGCGCTGCTGGCGGCCCATCCCGAGGTCGATGTGCTGCTTACCGACGACGGCCTGCAGCATTACGCGCTACAACGCGACGTGGAAATCGTGCTGTTCGACAGCCGTGGCGTGGGCAATGGCTGGCTGCTGCCGGCCGGTCCCTTGCGCGAACCGCCGCACCGGCGCCGCGACGTGACGGTGATCAATGCGGCCGAGATAGCGCCTGCCCTGGCGGCCACCGTGGCGCCAGATCATGGCCTGCTGGTGCAGATGCGCCTGGCCGGCGGCGTGGCCGAACGCCTTGCCGACCGCCGCGAACAACTGCCGCTGGCGCAGTTTGCCGCCGGCGGCCAGCGCATCGTGGCGGCCGCCGGCATCGGCAATCCGCAGCGTTTTTTCGCCATGCTGCGCCAGGCCGGATTGTGCTTCGACGAGCTGCCCTTGCCCGATCATCATGATTTCCTCGACCAGCCTTTTGCCGCGCTCGACACGGATGTGATCTTGATCACGGAGAAGGATGCAGTAAAATGTGCGCAAATTGAATATCTCAAAGACGACCCGAGACTGTGGGTGGTTCCGGTCAGCGCGCAAATCGATGCCGCGCTGGCCCAACAAATTGTGGAGAAATGTCGTGGACGCTCGACTGCTTGATATCCTGGTCTGCCCTGTTTGCAAGGGCCCGCTTGAATACGATAAAAAGGCGCAGGAACTGATCTGCCGCCCTGACCGCCTCGCCTATCCGATCCGTGACGGCATCCCCATCATGTGGGCCGACGAGGCGCGCACCTTGCAAGACGCCGTGGAATAAACGATGTCCTTCATCGTCATCATCCCGGCGCGCCTGGCGTCGACGCGGCTGCCGGGCAAGCCGCTGGCCGACCTGGGCGGCAAGCCCATGGTGGTGCGCGTGGCCGAGCAGGCCGCCTTGTCGGGGGCTGCGCGCGTGATTGTCGCCACCGACCACGAGGACATCCGCGCCGCCTGCGCCGCGCATGGGGTGGAGGCGTGCATGACGCGCGGCGACCATCCGTCGGGCACCGACCGCATCGCCGAAGTGGCGCAGGCGCTGGGTTTGCCTATGGAGGCTGTGGTGGTCAACCTGCAGGGCGACGAGCCGCTGATCGACCCCAGGCTGCTGGCTGCCTGCGCCGCGCAGATACGCCCCGGCGTGCCGATGGCCACTTGCGCCCACCGCTTGCACGACGCGATGGAGGCCTTCAATCCGAATGTGGTGAAAGTGGTGCTCGACAAGGCCAACCGCGCGCTGTATTTCTCGCGCGCCACCATCCCCTGGCACCGCGACGGCTTTGCGCAATCGCGCGACAGCTTGGCGCCAGGCTACGCACCGCTGCGTCATATCGGCTTGTATGCCTACAGCAATGCGTTCCTGCAGGCCTATCCCGCGCTGGAAGCGTCGCCGCTGGAACAGATCGAAGCGCTGGAACAATTGCGCGTGCTATGGCATGGCCATGCCATCGCCGTGCATGTGACCGACCATGCGCCGGCCGCCGGCGTCGATACGCCGCAAGACCTGGCACGGGTGCAGGCGCACTATCGGGCCGCCGCCAAGTAAGTACTACCCGCAAAACGGCAAGCATGCAAATATAATTTGTGCGTTTGTGACAAATACCACATTTTCAAACGCCAACTTTTATAATTGCTGGCTTTGATCAATCAGCGCATGCCAAATCGCTACCAAACTGGCGCTCCGGCGATTTTTTGTGGTAAGTTTCGTAGGGAAAGATAGTCAAGACGGCACCATCTAAGAATAATTACACATACCCATCCAAAATCTGTTTTTTAGGAACTTCAATGCGTCTCATACTGTTAGGAGCACCCGGTGCCGGCAAGGGCACCCAAGCTAACTTCATCAAAGAAAAATACAATATTCCGCAAATTTCCACGGGCGACATGCTGCGCGCGGCGATCAAGGCTGGTACTGAACTGGGCATGGCGGCCAAAAAAGTCATGGATGCGGGCGGCCTGGTGTCGGACGACATCATGATCGGCCTGGTCAAGAACCGCCTGCAGGACGCCGATTGCGCCAACGGCTATCTGTTCGACGGTTTCCCGCGCACCATCGCGCAAGCGGACGCCATGAAGGACGCCGGCATCAATGTCGACTACGTGCTGGAAATCGACGTGCCGGACGAGTCCATCATCGAGCGCATGGATGGCCGCCGCAGCCACCCCGGTTCGGGCCGCGTCTATCACATCAAGTTCAATCCGCCGAAGGTTGACGGCATCGACGACATCAGCGGCGAGCCTTTGATCCAGCGCGACGACGACAAGGCCGAAACCGTCAAGAAACGCCTCGATGTGTACCACAACCAGACCAAGGTCCTGCTCGGTTACTACAATGAGTGGGCGCAGTCCGGCCTGCCGGGCGCACCGAAATACCGCCGCATCGCCGGCGTCGGCCCGGTCGAGCAAATCCGCGACAGCGCATTTGCCGCCCTGTCGGAATAAGGCAGCACAGAAAGCGGACCAGGGTGTCCGCTTTTTTCATGGATGGGCTGCTCTCGTTTTCAGTGGTGTTTTTTGCAGGTCGTGTTTTCCTGGCCGCGCGCCCTTATCCGGGGCGTGGCGGTCGTTGGCAATAACGTCGTATAAAAACAGAAGGAGACGATATGGCAGCCAGTCTGTGGTTTGCGGTAGCCTGCGGCGTGGTCGCAGTCATTTACGGTTTGCTCTCGCGCAGCTGGATCTTGCGACAGGACCCGGGCAATGCGCGCATGCAGGAAATCGCGCTGGCAATCCAGCAGGGCGCGGCCGCCTACCTGGCGCGCCAGTACCGCACCATCGCGTTTGTGGGCGTGGTGCTGCTGATCGCCATCTATGCCTTGTTGGGCGTGCACACGGCGCTCGGTTTCCTGATCGGTGCCGTGCTGTCGGGCGCCTGCGGCTTTATCGGCATGAACGTCTCGGTGCGCGCCAATGTGCGCACGGCGCAGGCCGCCACCCTGGGCATCAACCAGGCCCTGAACGTGGCTTTCAAGGGCGGTGCGATTACCGGCATGCTGGTGGTCGGCCTGGGTTTACTCGGAGTAACCCTGTTCTACTGGCTGCTGGCTTCGACCGGCGCGGCCGGGCTGTCGCAGCATGAGCTGATCAAGCCCCTGATCGGGCTGGCCTTTGGCGCCTCGCTCATTTCCATCTTCGCGCGCCTGGGCGGCGGCATTTTTACCAAGGGCGCCGACGTGGGGGCGGACCTGGTTGGCAAGGTCGAGGCCGGCATCCCGGAAGACGACCCGCGCAACCCGGCCGTGATCGCCGACAACGTGGGCGACAACGTCGGCGACTGCGCCGGCATGGCGGCCGACCTGTTCGAAACCTATGTCGTGACCCTGATCGCCACCATGCTGCTGGGCGCGCTGCTGCTGGGCGAGGCGAGTAGCGCGGCCATCATCTATCCGCTGCTGCTGGGCGCGGTGTCCATCCTGGCGTCGATTGTCGGCTGCTCGATGGTCAAAACCGCGCCCGGCAAGAAAATCATGTCGGCCCTGTACACGGGGCTGTGGTGGGCGGCCGGCCTGTCGCTGCTGGGCTTTGCCGTGGTCACCTGGCTGCTGTGGCCAAGCGACGCGATGCGCTACAAGATGATGGGTTCCAGCGTGGTCGGCATCGTGCTCACGGGCCTGATGGTGTATATCACCGAGTACTACACGGGTACCGACTTCAAGCCGGTGCGCCATATCGCCGAAGCGTCGACCACCGGCCACGGCACCAATATCATTGCCGGCCTCGGCGTATCAATGAAGTCGACCGCCTATCCGGTGCTGGCCGTGTGCGTGGCGATCCTGGTGTCGTACCAGCTGGGGGGCCTGTACGGCATCGCGATCGCGGCCACCGCCATGCTGTCGATGGCCGGCATTATCGTTGCGCTCGACGCTTACGGCCCGATTACCGACAACGCGGGCGGCATCGCCGAAATGTCGGGCCTGCCCGACTCCGTGCGCGCGATTACCGACCCGCTCGACGCCGTCGGCAACACCACCAAGGCCGTCACCAAGGGGTATGCCATCGGCTCGGCCGGCCTGGCCGCGCTGGTGCTGTTCGCCGACTATACGCATGCGCTCGAATCGGTGGGCCAGCACATCACGTTTGATCTGTCGAACCCGATGGTGATCGTCGGCCTGTTTATCGGCGGCCTGATTCCTTACCTGTTCGGCGCGATGGCGATGGAGGCGGTGGGGCGCGCGGCCGGCGCCGTGGTGGTGGAAGTGCGGCGCCAGTTCCGCGACATCAAGGGCATCATGGAAGGTACGGCGCGGCCCGAATATGACAAGGCGGTCGACATGCTGACGGCTTCGGCGATCCGCGAAATGATCGTGCCATCGTTACTGCCGGTGGTGGTGCCCATCGTGGTCGGCATGCTGCTGGGGCCGGCGGCGCTGGGGGGCTTGCTGATGGGGACGATCGTCACCGGCCTGTTCGTGGCCATTTCCATGACCACCGGCGGCGGCGCCTGGGACAACGCCAAAAAATATATCGAGGACGGTCATTTCGGCGGCAAGGGTTCCGACGCGCACAAGGCGGCCGTCACCGGCGACACCGTGGGCGACCCCTACAAGGACACGGCCGGGCCGGCCGTCAACCCCCTGATCAAGATCATCAATATCGTGGCGCTGCTGCTGGTGCCGTTGCTGCCGGCCACCGGCTGGCTGGCCGTCAAGGCGCCGGCGCCCGTGACCGCCGCCGCGCCACCGATATTGACGCCGCAGACGCCGGCCCAGCTGGCGCCGCCGCAGTAGCTTGGCCAGCGGCCGCTATTTCTCGTACTCCATATCGGCCGCGTATCAAAAGTGAGAAATTGTTACGGCACCTTTTGTCCGCTTCACTGTCTGTCAATAATGGAGATGATTGCAGACAGTGACGACGGAGGAGGTCATGGACAAGTCTGAACAAGCACGCGGCCGCCGCCCGGCGCCGCTGGTGGCGGCCGCCGTCGCCGTGGTGGCCGTGCTGGCCGCCCTGGCCAGTCCTTCACTGGCCTGGGGCTTTGATCGCGGTCACGGTCCCGGTCATGGCCATGGTCATTTTCATGGTCACCGCCACCACCATTCGCATGCCAGCGTCTGGATTGGTTCGTCCTGGCGCTATGGTCCGGGCTGGTATGACGATCCCTGGTACCGGCCCTACGCCTATCGCTACGGCCGCCCGGCCGTGATCGTGCAGACGCCGCCCGTGTATATCGAGCAGGGCGGCGTGCCGACGGCGCAGATGTGGTACTACTGCGCCCGTCCCCAGGGCTACTATCCGTATGTCAACAGTTGCGCAACGCCGTGGCGCGCCGTGCCGCCCGGCAGCGTGCGCTAGCGATTTCCTGAGCAGCGAGGTGGAACATGAAACGAATGCACGTGATGGTATTGCTGGCGCCTTTGGTGCTGGCCGCCTGCGCGGTCACGCCCAACGGACCATCGGTGATGGTCTTGCCCGGCACGGGCAAGAGCTTTGACCAGTTTCGCAGCGATGACCTGCAGTGCCGCAGCTACGCGCAAGGGCAGCTCGGCGGCGCCTCGGCCCAGCAGGCCGGCGTCGACAGTGGCCTGCGCAGCGCGGCGCTCGGCACCGTGCTTGGTGCGGTAGCGGGCGCCGCCATCGATGGCGGCCATGGCGCTGGCGTGGGCGCCGGCACCGGCTTGGTGTTCGGCAGCCTGGCCGGCACCGGCGCGGCCGACAGTTCTGCGTATGGCATGCAGCAGCGCTATGACAGCGCCTACCAGCAATGCATGTACGCCAGCGGCCACAAGGTGCCGGTCGCCGGCCAAATGATGAGCCAGGTGCCCGCCAATGCCGCCACCCCGCCGCCGAACACGCCGCCGCCGCGCTGGTAGCCAGGCTGCTGGCGGGCTCCACGAGTCCGGATGGCTGGCCCGCGCCGGTACTGTTGAAAAAGCGTTACTCTGGCCCTGTCTTGCGCCGCGCAGGCCTGCCATGCAGTCATCACCGTTTGCGGGAGAACCGGATGAGATCCACCCTATTGCTGTTGTTGTTCGTCGGCGGCGCCTGGGCTGCCGGACAGGAAGCGACCAACGATCCCGTGCCCGTCACAGCGCTGCCGATCTGCCGCCTCGATCCGCAAGACCCCACCAGGCTGGCCATCGAACCGTGCGCCACGGCGCCGCCGGTGGCGCCGCGCCGGGCCGTGCCGCAGGTGATGGGTCGCATGCCGGCCACCCGCATGCCGCCACCGGTGATTGAATATCAAACTGAGCATCAAACTGAGCATCAAACGCTGCCGCCGGCAAGCCATGCGCCGGTGCCAGGTGCGCCCTTGCCGATCAATTCCTGCGACAGCGGCGGCTGCCGCGACGCCTCGGGCATGCGTCATGACGGCGGCGTCGGCAATGCCACGCTCGACGCCAATGGGCGCGTCTGCCATCGCAATGGCGCGTTCCTGCAGTGTTTCTAAAGAAGCTACAAGGGGCGCCTGTTTATATCGTTATTTATTTGGCTAGATCATGCGACAATCATCATGCAAAGTTTATAATTGCATGGTGATTAAACTTTCCCGCTACTCCCCATGAGCCTCGATCGCCTTCGCCGGCAACTGCTGCTGTTCTCCCTGTGCATGGCGGTACTGCTGGTTATGTCCTTCCTGGCTGGCGGCGCGCTGCTGACGCAGATGTACCAGGGGCTGTCCCTGCCGGCATTGAACCGGCTGCTGGCGCATGCCGGCAGGCATCCCCTCGATTTCTACCTCGACAAGCTCAACGGGCTGCTGACCTTTTGCCTGATCCTGTGGCTGGTCGTGACCGCCACAGCAGCGCTGGCCCTGCATCGTTTGCGCCGGCCTCTCGCTGCGGGCAGTGACTGGCGCGATTACCTGATCTTTGCCACCTACGCGGCGGCGGCGCTGGGTTTCCTGGCGTATTACGGCACCGAAGAACAATGGTATGTGATCGAGCAGATCATGGCCTATGAAGGCCGGCCGCCGTTCCAGCATCGCGTGCTGTTCATTTTCCCGGCGCAACTGCTGCACTACGCGATGCCGCAGCTGGGCGCGATCGCGGCTTTCTTGTGCGCGCAGATGCTGGCCGTGGTGCTGATGCTGTGGGCGGTGCGCCGTCTGGCCAGCCGGTTCATCCGCCGCGACCTGGCCTTTATGGGGCAGGCGCTGGCGCTGTGCATGTGGGCGCCGACGCTCGAGTACTACACCTTTTATGATATCGGCATCATCTTTGTGTTTGCCTTTTGCCTCTACCATTTGTTGCGGCGCGAATGGCTGCCTTATCTGGCGATGCTGGTGGTGGGCACCTTCAATCACGAGATCACGCTGTTCCTGATCGTCGCCAGCGCCTGCATGTTTTTCGGCAGCATGCCGCTGCGCTCGCTGGCCGGCTGGCTTGCGCTGCAACTGCTCTTGTATGGCCTGGTGCGCCTGCTGCTGTTCCATGTGCTGCCGGCGCACCAGGCCTGGGAAGGCGGCAAGCTGATGTTCAATCTCCATCTGCTGCAGGACGAACCGCGCCTGCTGGTGCGCAAGCTGTGGCCCTTGCTGTTGTGGTATGCCCTGGCTGCCACCGGCTGGCGCCATGCCCCGTCGCCGCTGCGCCGTGGCGTCATCATCCTGCCTTGTTTGTTTGTCATGACGGCGCTGGTGGGGCAGTTCAACGAAGCGCGTCAGTTCGACGCTTTCATTCCTGTCGCCATGGCATTGATGCTGTGTTCGCTCAGTGCCCGCCTCGGCACCGCCGCCGTGCGCGTGCCGGCCGAGGGCCGGGGGCAGCCGGCCAGGCCGCAGGCATCGGCGCCAGCCTGCCAGCACTCACCTGAAAATTGCCCATGAATACTGTTTTTGCAGGATACCTCTGGTGCGCGATGGCTGCCATCGCCAGCGCTGCCGCCACCTTGTTGATCAAAATGTCCGGCCAGCACGGCGGCGGCATCAACCTGCAGCGCCTGGCCTGGCTGGGCGGCGCCGGCGGCGCCTATGCGCTGGGCTTCATCTGCTACGCGGTGGCGCTGGAAAAACTGCAGATCAGCCTGGCCTATCCCGCCATGACTGCCATTACCATGGCGCTGGTCACCGTGCTCGGCTGCGTCGTGTTGCAGGAGGCGCTGACGCTGCCGAAAATAGCCGGCATCGTCCTGATCACGGCAGGCGCTTTCGTGCTGTCGCGCTGATTCTTCCAGTCCTGCCCGCAGTAATGCTGGCTACAAGGCAAAAAATCGCTACAATTAGCGCTGGCATGACGTTTACGTAAACGTTAATGTAAGCACATTCATTCAAACCAACAGAGGACTTCATGCAAATTCAGGACAATGTATTTATCATCACCGGCGGCGCTTCGGGCCTGGGCGCGGCCACCGCGCGCATGCTCACGCTTGCCGGCGGCAAGGTCGTGCTGGCCGACGTGCAGGTCGACGCCGGCCAGGCGCTGGCTGCCGAACTGAACGGCGTCTTCGTGCGATGCGACGTGACATCGGAGGAAGACGGCCTGGCGGTGGTGGCAGCGGCAAGCGAACTGGGTACCTTGCGCGGCCTGGTCAACTGCGCCGGCGTGGCGCCGGCCGCGAAAACCGTCGGCAAGGATGGCCCGCATCCGTTGGCGCTGTTCCAGAAAGTGGTCAACATCAACCTGGTCGGCACCTTCAATATGTGCCGCCTGGCGGCCGATGCCATGGGCAAGCTCGATGCCACCAGCGAAGGCGAGCGCGGCATCATCATCAATACGGCGTCGGTGGCGGCCTTTGACGGCCAGATCGGCCAGGCCGCCTATGCCTCGTCCAAGGCAGCGGTGGCGGGGTTGACCCTGCCGATGGCGCGCGACCTGTCGCGCAGCGGCATCCGCGTGATGACCGTGGCGCCCGGCATTTTCGAAACGCCGATGGTGCTCGGCATGCCGGCCGAAGTGCAGGATGCGCTGGGCAAGATGGTGCCATTCCCTTCGCGCCTGGGCAAGCCCGACGAATATGCGCAGCTGGTGAAAGCGATTGTTGAAAACGTGATGCTCAATGGCGAAACCATCCGCCTCGATGGCGCGATTCGCATGCAACCGAAGTAAAAGCTGCCTTGCGGCAAGCAGGCCATGGCGGCGTAACAACAGCGCCGCCATCAAGTTTTCCCAAAAGCATCTTGAGCCTGCTAATCTGCCCGCATGGGAACGGAAAATAATAAAACAGGCTTGATACTGACCGGCGGCGGGGCACGCGCGGCCTACCAGGTGGGGGTGCTGCAAGCGATCTCGTCCATCCTGCTTGAAGCGGGCTGGGCGCCGGAGCGCAATCCCTTCGACATTATCTGCGGCACCTCGGCCGGCGCCATCAACGCCACCGCGCTGGCCTGCCGCGCCGACCATTTCGGCGAAGGCGTGCAAAAGCTGCTCGACGTGTGGCAGCATATCCAGGTTGAGCAGGTCTACCGCGCCGATTCGCTGGGCGTGATCCGTTCGGGCGCGCGCTGGCTGTCGCTGCTGTCGTTCGGCTGGCTGCTGCGCCAGTGGCATGCATCGCCGCCCAGTTCCCTGCTCGACAACACGCCGCTGGTCAGCCTGCTGCACCGCATGCTCGACCTGCCGCGCCTGGACGCGGCGCTGGCCGACGGCCGCCTGCATGCGCTGGCCGTCACCGCCTCGTCGTACTCGGGCAGCCGGCACATGACGTTCTACCAGACCGGCGCCGAGATCGCTCCCTGGGTGCGCACCCAGCGCCTGGCGCTGCAGGACCAGATCGGCGTCGAGCACCTGCTGGCCTCGGCCGCGATTCCCTTTATCTTCCCGGCCGTGCCCTTGTTTATCGGCGGCCAGATGGAATACTGCGGCGACGGTTCGATGCGCCAGTTGGCGCCCATTTCGCCGGCCATCCACCTGGGCGCGAACAAGGTGCTGGTGGTGGGCGCCGGGCGCATGACGGAACCGGCGCCCGGCAAGGCCGAATCGGCGCGCTACCCGAGCCTGGCGCAGATCGCCGGCCATGCGCTGTCGTCGATCTTCCTCGACGGGCTGGCGGTCGATATCGAGCGCCTGAACCGCATCAACCTGACGTTATCGATGCTGCCGCCCGAATTATTGGGCAAGACAGCGCTGCGGCCGGTCGAGTTGCTGGTGATCGCGCCGTCCGAGCGGCTCGACGCGATCGCCAGCCGCCATATCGGCAGCTTGCCGCGGCCGATACGCACCATGTTGTCGGGCATCGGCGCGGCCGAAGCGCGGGGTGCGGCGCTGGCGTCGTATTTATTGTTTGAATCAACGTATACTAACGAGCTGATTCGTCTTGGACAGCGCGACACGCAGGCCCGCAAGGACGATGTACTGGCGTTTTTCGCCGCCTGATGCGCAATCGCGCATTTTTTTGACTGGACGATTGTGCGGGTATTTCGACGTGTATGCGCTGTGGCGTGGTTGGTGTGCATGCTGGTGGGTGGCTGGGGGGAAGCCGGGGCGGCGCCGGCGCGCACCTTGCGTTTCGACCAGCTCAGCGTCGAACACGGCCTGGCGCAGGAATCGGTGCTGGCCATTGCCCAGGATGCGCAAGGCTTCATGTGGTTCGGCAGCCAGTCGGGCCTGAGCCGCTACGACGGCTACCGCGCGGTGGTCTACAAGAATATCGAAGGCGACCCTGCCAGCCTGGCCGACAACTGGGTCGGCGTGCTGCATGTCGACCGCGGCGGCCAGTTATGGGTCGGCACCGACAATGGCCTGGACCGTTTCGATTCGGCCACCCAGAGCTTTGTCCACTACCAGGCCCAGGGCAAGGGCAAGCGCGGCAACGGCAGCCGGCATATCAACGCCATCGTCGACGATGGCGTGCACGGTTTCTGGATCGGCACTGCCGACGGCCTGCAGCATTTCGACCTTGGCACCGGCGCCTTTCGCAGCTGGCACCATGAAGCAGGCAATCCTGACAGCCTGGTCGACAACGAAATCAAGAGCCTGGCGCTCGACGCCCAGGGCCGTCTGTGGATTGGCACGGTGACGGGGCTGGACATGCTGGCGCCCGGCGGTGAACGCTTTGAACATTTTGTGATCGATCCGTCGCCGGCCTCGAAATACAACCTGATCCATGCGCTGCTGGTCGACCGCGAGCAGAACCTGTGGATCGGCACGCGCGCCGGCGCCGAGCGCTGGCGCCTGGGCGCCAAGGGCCAGCCGCCCGTCTCGCGCCAGCGCCTGGGGCCGCAGCACGGCTTTGCGGCCCTGCGCGTGTCGAGCCTGTACCAGGACATCGACGGCACCGTCTGGCTGGGCAGCAATGCCGACGGCCTGCTGCGCTGGCAGTGCGAGAGCGATACCTTCCAGCAGTTCCGCCACCAGACGGGTGACAAGGTCAGCGTGGCCGACAACCAGCTGGCCTCGCTGTTCCGCGACCGCGCCGGCACCTTGTGGGTCGGCACCTGGTACAACGGCGTGAGCCGGGCCGACCTGGGCAGCGGCGGCTTTTCGCGCATGGTGCGCGCGCCCGGCGACATGGCCGCGCTGGCCGATAAAAAAGTGCGCGCGCTGGCCGATGCGGGCGCCGGCAAGCTGTGGCTGGCCACCAGTGGCGGCCTGAAACTGTATGACACGCGCGATGGTTCCACCGAACTGTTCGATTTCCAGTCCACGCCCGGCGTGTCGCGCGACGAGCAGGTGACCTCGCTGTACGCGCGCGGCGATGGCGCGCTGTGGGTGGGGGGCAGTTCGGGACTGCACCGCTTTGACCTGGCCACGCGGCGTTTTTCCACCACCCGCTTTGCCGTGGGCGACCCGAACAGCGACACCATCCGCAATGTGGCGGGCGAGCGCGGCGGCAAGCTGTGGGTCTCCACGCGCGGCGGCGTGCACCATTTCGATCCCGCCAGCGGCAAATTTTCCACCTACCGCCACGATCCCGCCAGGCCCGAAAGCCTGGCCGACAATACCGTGCGCCCGGTGCTGGAAGACAGCAAGGGACGGCTGTGGATAGGCACCTTCCACGGCCTGGACCTGTTCGAGCGCGCCACCGGCACCTTCCGCCATTACCGCCACGATGCGAAGGACGCGTCCAGTCTCAGTCACGACGAAGTGCACTACCTGCATGAGGACAAACGCGGCGTGCTGTGGGTGGGCACGGCCAATGGCCTGAACCGCATGGATGTCGATGCGCAGGGCGCCATCCGCTTCCGGCGCTTCCTGCGCAAGGACGGCATGGCCGACGATGCGGTTGCCAGCATCCTCGGCGACGACAACGAGCAGCTCTGGCTCAGCACCAACAGCGGCATCACCCGGCTCGACATGCGCAGCGGCCAGTTTCGCAACTACGACAGCGCCGACGGCACGGCCGAGGGCTCCTACTTCGACGGCGCCGCCTTGCGCGCCGAGGACGGCACCATGTATTTCGGCGGCTTCAACGGCATGACCGCCTTTGTGCCGGCCGAGATCCACGACAATCGCGTGCCGCCGCTGGTGGCCATCACGGAACTGCAGGTGTTCAACAAGCACGTCGCGGTGGGGCGCGGCGAGTTTGCCCACCTGCTGCACACGGCCATCGACCACACGCGCAGCCTGACCCTGACCAGCCGCGAGAGCGTGTTTTCGCTCGAGTTCGCGGCCCTGCATTTTGCCGCGCCGCAGCGCAATATGTTCGCTTACCGGCTCGAAGGTTTTGACCAGGACTGGGTCATGACGGACGCCGGCCGGCGCTTTGCCACCTACACCAATCTCGATCCGGGCGAGTATGTGTTCCGCGTCAAGGCGGCCAACAAGGACGGCGTCTGGAACGAGACCGGCACCACCCTGGCCATTACCATCCTGCCGCCGACCTGGAAGACCTGGTGGTTCCGCACCGTGGCCGTGCTGTTGCTGGTCGGCGCCATCTACGGCGCCTACCGCCAGCGCATGGGCGCCGTGCGGCGCCAGCAGGGCAAGCTGGAAAAACTGGTCAGCGCGCGCACGGCCGAGGTGTCGCAAAAAAACCTGGAGCTGCAATCCAAGGAGATCGAGGTGCGGGCCCAGGCCGACGAGCTGGCGCTGGCCAACGCCAGCCTGACGCAAAACGAGGAAAGCCTGCGCCTGGCCAAGCGCAAGGCCGAGGACGCGACGCGGCAGAAATCGGAATTTCTGGCCAATATGAGCCACGAGATGCGCACCCCGCTGGCCGGCGTGATCGGCATGCTGGGCTTTGCCCTGCGCGACGGCCAGTTGCACGAAGCGACGCGCGAACAGATCCTGCGCGGCCAGGCCAATGCCCAGTCGCTGCTGGCGATCATCAACGACCTGCTCGATTTTTCGAAGATCGAAGCGGGCAAGCTGACCATGGAAAACATCGATTTCGCGCTCGGCGCGGCAATCGACAACGTGGCCAGCCTGTTCGGGGAACAGGCGGCCGCGCGCAGCATCGGCTTTGCGATCGACCTGGCGCCCGACCTGCCCGGCTTCGTGGTGGGCGACCCGACGCGCTTGCGCCAGGTGCTGGTCAACCTGGTCGGCAACGCCTTCAAGTTCACCCAGCGCGGCGGCGTGCGCCTGCGCGTCGAGCGCTGCGGCCTGGCGCCGGTTGCGCCGGGCGCGCGCCAGGCCAATCTGATCCGCTTTACCGTCAGCGACAGCGGCATCGGCATCGAAGCCGATGCGATGGAGCGCCTGTTCCAGAAATTCGAACAGGCTGACGCCAGCACCACGCGCCGCTACGGCGGCACCGGACTGGGCCTGGCGATCTGCCGCCAGCTGGTCGAACTGATGGGCGGCGACATCGCCGTGGCCAGCGTGCCGGGGCAGGGCAGCACGTTCCAGTTCACCGTGCCGCTGGCCGACGGCGTGGCGCCGCTGTTGGTGCCGCAGGTGGCGCTCGCGCCGCACAGCCACCAGTTGCGCGTGCTGTGCGCCGAGGATTTTCCGACCAACCAGATCATCATTCGCGTGATGCTCGAAGACCTGGGGCACCGGGTCGAGGTGGTGGCCAATGGCGCGCTGGCCGTGGCCGCCTGCACGCAAACGCGCTACGACCTGGTGCTGATGGACGGCCGCATGCCCGAAATGGACGGCGCCACGGCGACGCGCCTGATACGCGCCGGCGGCCTGCCGGACCAGCCGGTCTGCGACCAGCAGGTGATGATCGTCGCGCTGACGGCCAACGCCAGCGACGAAGATCGCAGCCGCTACCTGGGCGCCGGCATGGACGACTTTCTCAGCAAACCGGTCGACGAGGCGGCGCTGCACTGCCTGCTGGGACGCGCCATCGCGCGCCAGTTGGCGCGCGGCCATCTGCTGCCGCCCCTGCCATCCATGCCGCCACGGCTGCTGGCGCGCGGCCAGGCCGAACTCGATGCGCTGTTCGGCGTGGCGCCGGCCGCCACCGCTCCCCCGGCGGGGCAGGGCGCAGGCAGCGAGGCGCTGCGGCGGCGATTGCGTCGCGCCTTTGCGCAGGACCTGGCCGGCCGGCTGGCCGAACTCGACGTGGCGCTGGCCGCGCGCGACAGCGACGCTGCCGGGCGCCTGCTGCATGGCTTCAAGGGCAGCGCCGCCTATCTCGACGAAGCGGCCCTGCATCTGCTGTGCACGGAAATGGAAGCGGCGGCCGACGGCGGCCACTGGGCGCGCGTGGCGCAAGCGCTGCCGCGCCTGCACGCCCTGCTGGCGGAAATCAGCGCCAGGCCAGCATGATGCATGAAAAACAATCTGCGCTGCGACCAGCGCGAAGTTCGGTAGAATAAGGACCCGGCGTATTGCAGGCGCCGGCGATGGAGACGGCAATGAAAGTACTGGTGGTCGATGATGATGTGGTGTCGCGCATGGTGCTGATGCACCTGATCGACAGTTGCGGTGTGCACGATATCGTGGAAGCGGAGGACGGCGCCGCCGCCTGGCAGCAGCTCGAAGGCGGGTTGCGCCCGACCCTGTGTTTCTGCGACCTGCGCATGCCGCGCCTGTCCGGCATGGAGTTGCTGCGCAAGGTGCGCGCCGACAGCGCGCTCGACGCCATGCCGCTGGTGCTGGTGTCCTCGGCCAACGACCAGGACACGGTGCGCGACGCGGTGCGCGCCGGCGCCGCCGGCTATATCGTCAAACCGTTCCAGCAGGAACAGGTGCGCCAGCACCTCGATGCCTGCTGCGCTGTCGCTGCCGCTGCCGCTGATGCGCCGCTGGCCGAAGCGCCGGGCCTGACCTTGCGGCGGCTGGGCGTCGATCGCGAACGCCTGCAGGCCTACCTGGCCGGCTTCCAGGAGCAGGCCGGGGCGGCCGCCAGCGTGGTCGAGACGCTGCTGGCGCACGGCGAGCCGGCCCAGGCGCGCCAGCAGGTCGAACGCCTGCACCTGGGCTGCAGCACCCTGGGATTGTTCGCCGCAGCCGGCGAGCTGGCCGCCGTGCTGCAAGCGCCGGTGCTCGACGGCGCGGCGCTGCAAGGCGCACTGGCGACGCTGGTGCGCAGTACGGCCGATCAGGCCCGGTTGCTGCGCCTGCATGCCGGTAACGACTGAAACGGCTGAAACGGCTGAAACGGCTGAAGCGGCTGTTGGCCAGCCTCACCGGCGGCAGCCTCCGGCCTTGTGCCAAGCCATATAAAAATATTATCAAGGATGTTTTGTTTGGTAACACTATAATGCCCTGGTAGATAAACAATCACCGGTGAGGGACGTATGCAAACTGTTGTCAAGACCATCAGCAGCTGGGCGCTGGCAGTGGCCGCCCTGGCGTCTGGCCAGGGCGCGCAGGCCGCGACCACGCCGATATTGTTGTCTGAACAAAATACGGCGCAACTGTCATCGTGGCTGGGTGAAGGCCCGCTGTCGCTCACGCCCATCTACACCAAGGCGGCGGGCGACACCTCGCTCGACTTTCACGCGGCGGCCGATGGCAAGGGACGCACCTTTTCCGTCATGGAAGCGAGCAACAAGGCGGGCCAGACCTGGCTGGTCGGCGGCTACAATCCGCAAAGCTGGAGCGCCAGCGCCGGCCTGCATGTCACCATGCCCGACAGCGAGCGTACGGCCTTTCTGTTCAACCTGACATCGGGCTTGATGCTGCCGCAGCTGAAACAGTATTTCAGCGGCGACGGCATCGGCAGCGGCCAGACCTACAACGATCGCGATTTCGGCCCCACCTTCGGCATCGGCCACGACCTGTACGTGCCGCGCGACCTGACCAACGGTGGCTATTCCTATCTGTACACCTACAGCCCGGCTGGCCAGCCGGCCTCTGGCCTGAGCCTGGTGGACGGTTCGGCCAACGCCTCGGCGCTGACCTTTGGCGCGCTGCAGGTGTACAGCATCAGCGCGGTGCCGCAGCCGGCCACGGCCGGCATGCTGCTGGCGGGCCTGGCCCTGCTCGGCGGCCTGTATGCGCGCAAGCGCGCCATGCCTGCCGATCCATCCTTGCCAGGGATGTGCAGTGCTATTTAATTCGTTTGCGTTTTTCCTGGTTTTCCTGCCGCTGGCCCTGCTTGGATATTTTGTTCTTTCCCGCTACTCACTGCGGCTGTCCATCATTTTCCTGCTGTTCGCCTCGGTGGCGTTTTACTGTTATTGGGATATCAGCTTCCTGCCGCTGCTGGCCGTGTCGGTCTGCACCAACTTCGCCGTCGGCCGCGGCATTGCGCTGCGCCACGGCCAGGGCCGCCTGAAGGCGGCCAAGGGGGCGCTGGTGGCCGGCCTGGTGTTCAATCTGTCGCTGCTGGTGTTTTTCAAGTATGCCGACTTTTTGCTCGGCAATGTGGCGGCCCTGACGGGCGCGTCCATCGCACCGCTGGGCGTGGTCCTGCCCATCGGCATATCGTTCTTCACCTTTACCCAGATCGCCTATCTGGTCGACTGCCATGCGGGCAAGGTCAAGGATTATCACCCGGAAAGTTATGGCCTGTTCGTGACGTATTTCCCGCACCTGATCGCCGGCCCCATCCTGCATCACAAGGACATGATGCCGCAGTTCTCGCAGCCGGCCTCGCATGTGTTCCAGCGTGGCCGCCTGGTGCTGGGCCTGGGCTACTTTACCATCGGCCTGTTCAAGAAAGTCATCCTGGCCGACGGCGTGGCGCGCTTTGTCGGCCCCGTGTTCGACCTGCATCACCAGCACCTGACCATGCTCGAAGCCTGGGCCGGGGCGCTGGCCTACACCTTCCAGCTGTATTTCGATTTTTCGGCTTATTCCGACATGGCCTATGGCCTGTCCTATATGTTCGGCATCGTCTTGCCGATCAATTTCAATTCTCCCTACAAGGCCACCTCGATCATCGATTTCTGGCGCCGCTGGCACATCACGCTGTCGACGTTCCTGCGCGACTATCTGTATATCGCGCTGGGCGGCAACCGCCATGGCGCGTTCCAGCGCTACCGCAACCTGTTTCTCACCATGTTGCTGGGCGGCTTGTGGCATGGCGCCAACTGGACCTTTGTCGTGTGGGGCATGCTGCACGGCGCCTACCTGATCGTCAACCACGCCTTGCGCCATGTGCTGGGGCAGCGCGGCAACCTGGCGCTCAGGCTGGCTGGCGCGGCCGCGACTTTCCTGGCGGTGGTGCTGGCCTGGGTTTTCTTTCGCGCCAGCTCGGTCGCCGTCGCCGTCGACGTGCTGCAGGCCATGGCCGGCGGCACCTTGAGCCCGGGCATGCAAGGCGCGATGCTGGGCATGAGCCGCATCATGGCCTTGCCCTCGTGCCTGGCCTGGCTGGCGGCCTGCGCGCTGACGGCATTCTGCCTGCCCAATGCCTACCAGTTGCTGGGCCGGGGCCTGCGGCCGGAGCAGGAACAGCGGCTCGAAGGGCAGGGCGGCGCCCTGCTGCTGGGCGCCATGCTGCTGTTGTGCATGCTGTTGCTGGCGGTTAGCGAGACGCGCGGCGTGTCCGAATTTTTGTACTTTAATTTCTGATATGGACCGCTCTGCCATGCGTACTCCTCTTTTTATCGGCGCCGGTGCCCTGGCCATGGCCCTGCTGCTGGAGCTGGTGCTGCAGTGCTTGCCGGTGGCCAATGGCTTGCGCCTCGAAGCGAGCGACGCGCGCATGCCGCTCAGCCGCTACCTGCCGCGCCAGGACTATGTCTATTCGTATGGCTGGGCGCTCGACAATGCCCGTAGTGGCGTGACCAACCGGCAAGGCTATGCCAACTCGCCCGATTTCAGCGAACGGCCGGAAGTCCTGGTGCTCGGCAACAGTTTTGTGGAAAGCCTGATGCTCGACCAGCCCGATACCCTGCAGGGGCAGCTGGGGCGGCAACTGAATGGCGCCGTGCTGGCCGCCGCCAGTTCCGGCAATACCCTGGCCGACACCCTGGAGATGGCCCGCTATTACGTGCCGCGCCTGCATCCGCGCACGGTGGTGGTGCTGGTCGATGCGGGCAGCATGAATCATCTGCTGCAGCCGGCCACGCGCGGCCACAGCCAGTTCGAAGAGGGCGTGCGCGGCGTGCGCGTGGTGCACAATGCCTATGTGGAATCACCGCTGAAACAGCTGGTGTCGCACTGCGCGCTGGTGCGCTATGTGTATTACAACCTGAAACTGCCGGACTGGATTGCCTCGACCCTGCAAGCCAGGCGTAGTGCCGTCCCCGCCACGGCACCTGTCAGCGCGGCCACCAATGCTGCGCGCGCCCGGGTGTTTGACTATTACCTGTCGCAGCTGAACGCGGTGCCGGGCAGTGCCGGCATGCGCTACATCTTCGTCATCGATGGCGAGCGCAATCAACTCTACGATGCCCGCCATGGCCAGCTCAACTGGCTGGCGGACAACCGGCAGTTCCTGATCAAGCAGTTGCAACGACACGGCTATCCGGTGCTCGACATGCAGCCGGTCTTTGCGCGGCACTGGGCGGTGCAGCGCGAGCGGCTCGATTTCCTGCCGATGGATGGCCACTGGAACAAGGTGGCGCACGGCCTGGCGGCGCAGCAATTGTTGCCACTGTTATGCGCCGGCACCGGCTGCACGCTTCTTGCTCCGGCCCTCGCGGATGGCGCAAGACGAAAAGAAAAAACCGGCTGAGGCCGGTTTTTCTTTGAATCATGAACAGCTCAGGCGGCAGGTTTTTTGAGCAGCGACTTAAGCTGCGTGCGATCGTAATACACGGTGTCGCGCGCGATCTGGTCGCCGCGGATGACAAGCAGATCCATCCCTTTGGTCATCAGGCGATCAAGGGAGCCTGGTCGCCAGACTTCCATGTCCCAGAAAGCCACCAAGGCGTCCTGGCCTTCCAGCCGGTAGTGTTCGCGGATGGTCCAGCGCGTATCCCATGCCTCGAAATAGCGATTGAGATAGGTGCGCAACGCATCGCGTCCCTTGATGTGCACACCGGCGCCCGGTTCGCTGTAATCGACATCTTC
The DNA here is from genome assembly GCF_002250505.1 of Janthinobacterium sp. PC23-8. Taxonomy (GTDB): domain Bacteria; phylum Pseudomonadota; class Gammaproteobacteria; order Burkholderiales; family Burkholderiaceae_D; genus Janthinobacterium. The sequence goes on along the minus strand of NZ_NJGY01000004.1, from coordinate 139,891 downwards.
CGTGTAGTACTGCAGGGTGCCTTCAACGTCGCGCTGGTCCCAGCATCGGGTCAGGCGCTGCGTCACATCCAGAAGTTGTTCAGTGGCTTGCATTTGCATGTCTCCTTGGTGCTTGAAATTGATGCTATCGATGCATTAAGTTAAACGACGCGTCGGTTTATTTTAATTGTATTGAGGCGGCTTTGTCAAACATCCGCGCCTTGTTCTCCACGTTGCGTCACATTTAAATATACCGACGTGTCGGTTTGTGATATATTTTAATTGGCAATTGCCGAGACGGTGCCGGACGGCGTTGCTCATGCTGTGCCAACGCGCAATGGCGGGACCGGCGCGCTGAATGCAGGGCCGGCTGTTCGTTTGCGGCGCTGATTCCACACAATATTGCGCCAGGGCGCAAACACGGAGAAATCATGACAATGCTGAAGTTGTTCCAAGGCCGGTTGCGGCTTCCGGCAATCGTGGCGCCGATGTTTCTGGTGAACGGCCCGGAGTTGGTGATTGCCGCATGCAAGGCGGGGGTCGCGGCAAGTTTTCCATCCCTCAACGCCCGCAATGGTGACGTCCTTGCGCAGTGGCTCGGCCAGATCGGCGCGGCCCTTGAAAGCGGCGACGGCAAGCAAGCGTGCGCACCCTTCGGTATCAATCTCATCCTTCACAAGAGCAATCCGCGCTGCGACGACGATATTGCCGCAGCGGTAGCGCACAAGGTGCCTTTCCTGATTACCAGCCTGGGCAATCCGGCCAAGGTGGTCGACGCCGTGCGCAGCTACGGCGGCGTGGTGTTCAGCGACGTCATTAACGCGACCCATGCGCGCAAGGCGATCGAGGCCGGCGTCGACGGACTGATCGCCGTCGGTAGCGGGGCGGGCGGGCATGCGGGTACCCAGAGCTTGTTCAGCCTGGCGCGCGAGATTCGCCAATTCTGGGACGGTCCGCTGGTCTTGGGTGGCGCCATCAGTGACGGCGCCGGGATTCGTGCGGTCGAGGTGCTGGGGGCGGACATGGCGTATATCGGCACGCGCTTCCTGGCCACCCAGGAATCGATGGCTCCCGCCCAATGCAAGCAAATGATAGTCGACTCGTCTGCGGATGACGTTGCCTATACCGACGCAGTCTCCGGTACGCACGCCAATATGTTGCGCAAGAGTCTGCAAGGCGTCTATGGCGACGATTGGGAGGCGAAGGCCCGCGAGCGGCGCTCCGATGGCCCCAAGGCCTGGCGCGATGTGTGGAGCGCCGGACATGGCGTGGCCACCATTCACGACATCCCGACGGTCGCCGAGCTGGTCGAGCGCCTGCGCGACGAGTATCTGGCGGCGTGCCAGTTGCCGCCCAATCCTGCTTTGTACTGACGATTGCCGGGCGGGGCCGGGCCGCTTGCAGTGGTGGCCAAGTCGTAACATGGCTGTTTTCTTGAATGGGAATCGGAGAGTAGGGATGAACAAGCGGGAGATCTATTCGTCGGAACATGAGTTGTTTCGAAAGACGGTGCGGCATTTCCTGGAGAAGGAATTTGAGCCGAATCGGGAACGCTGGGAAGCACAGGGTCACTTCGACCGTGAATTCTTCAGAAAGGCCGGCGAGGCCGGCATCCTCTGCCCGACGCTCCCCGAGGAGTACGGCGGCGCTGGCGGAGATTTTCTTTATTCCGCGATTGTCCTGGAAGAGGGGGCCGCATTTTCGAACATAGGCCTGTCGCTGACCATGCATTCGGAGATTGTCGGGAATTATATTCTTCATTACGGCAGCGAGGAGATCAAGCAGCGCTTCCTGCCACGCATGGCCACTGGCGAGCTGGTCGGTGCATTGGGCATGACCGAGCCCGGTGCCGGCTCCGACGTGAAAGCCATACGCACCTCGGCCAATCTGGCTGGTGGCCATTATGTTCTGAACGGCGCCAAGACATTTATTTCCAACGCAACGGTGGCAGACTTCGTGGTGGTGGTCGCCAAGACGGACCCGGCAGCTGGCGCCAAGGGCGTCAGCCTGCTAATCGCCGAGAAAGACATGCCCGGTTTCACCAAGGGCGCGCCGCTCAGGAAGATGGGCCTGAAATCCCAGGATACGGGCGAACTGTTTTTTGCTGACGTGTGTATTCCCGTGGCAAATTTGCTTGGCGAGCAAGGCAAGGGCTTCACGTATTCGATGCAGGAATTGCCCTGGGAGCGCTTGCAGCTCGCCATTAGCGCGATGGCGGCCGCCGAAGCCGCGTTCCAATGGACGGTGGACTATGTGCGTGAGCGCAAAGCCTTCGGCCAATCGGTGCTCGATTTCCAGGCGACCCGTTTTTCTCTGGCGGAATTGAAAACCGAGATCCAGATAGGACGGATCTTCGTCGACCACTGCATCGCGCAATTGGCCAAGGGCGGGCTCGATTCGACCACGGCCTCCATGGCCAAGTATTGGTGCAGCGATTTGCAGTGCAAGGTGGTCGACGTGGGCGTGCAGCTCCATGGCGGCTATGGCTACATGTGGGAATACCCGATTGCGCGCGCTTATGTCGATGCGCGCGCCCAACGCATCTACGGTGGAACGAATGAGATCATGAAAGAATTGATCTCGCGTACCCTGTAAGACGAAAGGAGAACAGCTGATGTCACAGTGTGCATTTACGCTCAGTCATGAAAATGGCGTGTCGCATCTGGTCCTGAACAGGCCTGAGGTCATGAACGCCTTGTCTTTGGACACGCTGCACGCGATCGGTGGCGAGGTTAGGGCGATGGTGGCAACCGGAAATACACGCGCCCTGGTCATTTCCTCCACCGGCAAGCATTTCTCCAGCGGGATTGATTTGCAGCAGCTATCCGGGGCATTTGATGCCCTTGAACTCGATGATCCGCGCGGGCGGTTCCGCTTTCAACGCTGGTTGGCCGGCTTTATGGACGATCTGGACATCATGGCCAAGGCGCCGTTTCCGGTGATTGCCGCCATTCACGGAGGGTGCCTCGGAGTGGCCTTCGATCTCGTCCTCGCTTGCGATATGCGCTATAGCACCAGCGATGCCTTCTTCGTGGTGCAGGAAATCAATATCGGGACCATGCCGGACATGGGTACGCTGCAGCGCTTGCCCAAGCTGATCCCGGACGGCATCGCCCGCGAATACGCCCTCACCGGGCGCCGCCTGTTGGCGGCACGCGCCAGGGAACTCGGCCTGGTGAACGACACCTTTGCCGATGCGCACGCTCTGCTGGACGGCGCCATGGCGGTTGCGCACGAGATTGCCGCCCGTTCCCCGCTCGCTGTGGCGGGCTGCAAGGCGGCGCTCAATTTCGCGCGCGACCATTCGGTGGACGAAGGGCTGGCGCAGCAGCGACTGGTGCAGGCGGCCTTTGTGAGTCTGGCAGACATAGGCGAGGCGATGGCTGCCATGCAAGGCAAGCGCCCGGCCAATTTCGCCGATTGTCATCCAGACCTGCAAGGCCTTCGATCGGTTCATCAATTGAGGCAGTGATGACATTTTTTGACATACTTTAAGGATCATCCCCATGAACAAGGAAGTTGTTGTCTTAGGTGCGGCGCGTTCGGCGATTGGCGCATTCGGCGGTTCGCTGTCCAGCATGGAACCGGCCGAATTGGCGGGCATCGTGATGAAGGAGGCGGTTGCCCGCTCGGGTATCGATCCCATGGAGATCGGCAACGTCGTGGTCGGTCACTGCATACCGACCGATGCGCGCTATGCGTACGTATCGCGTGTGGCGTCGATTCAGGCCGGCTTGCCGATGGAGTCGATCGCCATGCAAGTGAGTCGCCTTTGCTCGTCTGGTTTGCAAGGCATCGTTAGCGCTGCACAAAGCATTATGCTCGGTGACTTCGAGTTTGGCATCGGCGGTGGCGTCGAAGTCATGTCGCGCGGCAGTTACATGATGCCGGCCTTGCGCTCAGGGGCACGGATGGGCGATGCTGCGGCGGTCGACATGATGGTGGCGATCCTGACGGATCCGTTTGGCGTCGGCCACATGGGCGTCACCGCAGAAAATCTGGCGGCCAAATGGCATATTTCACGTGAGGAGCAGGATGCCTTTGCGCTCGAGTCGCAACGCCGTGCCGCGCGGGCCATCGCGGCAGGGCACTTCAAGTCGCAGATTGTGCCGATCGTGCAGCAGACGCGCAAGGGTGAGGTCGTGTTCGATACCGACGAGTACGTAAAGGCCGACACCACGATCGAGGCATTGGCCAGGATGAAGCCGGCCTTCAAAAAGGACGGTACGGTTACTGCCGGCAATGCTTCCGGCATCAACGATGGCGCCGCCTTCTTCGTGCTCGCTTCTGCGGCTGCGGCGGCCAGGGCGGGGCGCACGCCGATGGCGCGCATGGTCTCGTATGCGGTGGCCGGAGTGCCAAATGACATTATGGGCGAAGGTCCGATACCGGCCTCGAAGCTGGCGCTCAAGAAAGCCGGGCTCAAGCTCGACCAGATGGATGTGATCGAATCGAATGAAGCGTTCGCCGCACAGGCGATCGCGGTCAACAAGGGCTTGGGACTCGATCCGGCCAGGACCAATCCGAATGGCGGCGCGATCGCGCTCGGTCATCCGGTCGGTTGTTCCGGCGCGTTCATTGCAACCAAGGCCATCCATGAATTGGAGCGCATCGGCGGAAAGTATGCCCTGGTCACCATGTGCATAGGGGGCGGCCAGGGCATTGCCGTGATATTCGAACGATACTGAGGAGGCGAGGCGGGCGGCAAGATTGCCGCCGCGCCCGCTTTCATCCATCCACTCAGCTGCGCCGTTGATCCAGCTTTTTCCCCAGTACCTGCGAAGCGATCACGTTCTTGAGCACTTGCGTGGTGCCGCCGGCGATGGACGACACGATCACATCACGGAAGCAGCGCTCCGGTGGAAACCCGCTGACCAGGCCGTTTCCGCCCAGGATTTGCACCGCCTTCCAGCAGACGTCCCGCGCCACGTCCGCCGCATGCAGTTTGCAGGCCGACACAGCGAGGGCTTTCGGGAATTTTCCACCGTCGGCCGTCAAGGCCGCATGATAGGTCATGTAGCGCACCGATTCAATCTGCGTCCACATTTCCGCGATCATGTGATAGATGGCCTGAAATTCGTTGATGGGCTTGCCAAACTGGGTGCGTTGATCCGCGTAGGCTACTGCCTCGTCAAACGCGCCCTGTGCCAGTCCCAGGCACATGGCGGAGATGTACAGGCGCTCCATGTTGAACGCTTGCATCAGCTTGCCAAAACCGCCTTCGCCCACCAGAAAATTTTCTTTCGGAATCCGGCAGTTTGTAAAGTGCAGTTCACCGTGCGGCGAGCCTCGGGCGCCCATGAACTCGGGCCCTGTTTCCATGGTGAGGCCCGGCGTTCCCTTTTCGACCAGAATCGCCCCTATCCCTTTGAGCCCGGGCGTGCCATTCCAGCGCACAAACGTGGCGTACAGATCGTAATGGGGGGCGCCAGTGATGAATTTCTTCACGCCGTTGATGACGATGTCGTCGCCGTCAAACACGGCCGTCGTTTCGATATCGGTCGTCGCGGAACCGAAATCGGGCTCGGTCAGTGCAATCGCTGCGGTTTTTTGTCCCGAAGCGATCTGGCGCAGGTATTTTTCTTTGACCAGCTCATTGTCCGACATCATGATGACGGATGGACCGGTGCAGGTGGTGGAAAACAGGATATCGCCCGCCATCCACGATTTCATGGCCCGGCACGCCTCCTCCACGGCCAAGGCAAATTCAATCGCGCTCAGATTCTTTCCGCCATATTGCGTTGGAATCGTCAAACCGGCCAGGCCCATCTCCACCGAGTCCTGCACCATTTCCTTTAGCGGCGCCGCGTCGTTGCGGTCGATCTCCTTGGCGAAGGGCGCCCACTTGTCGCCGAACGCCTTGGCGCGTTCCTTGATTTCTTGCTGCTGTTGGGTGAGGTCAAATGCGGTGGCATCCATTCTATTTTCTCCAATCGGGGGTGGGGGGATTTCTGGCAGGTGTGCGGGGCGAACGAGCGTGCCGGCACGAGTTGATCTGTCCTTTATAATAGACCGACGCGTCGGATTTGTCAATGAGACGGATGTGACGCCAGATACTGGCCGCTACCTTCCAGAAAGTAAAAATATAATCGCGTTTCTGGCATTGCATTAACCGACGTGTCGGTTTATTATAAGTCCAGGACGGGCTAATTTGCCGAATGGGAGAAAGCAATGAGTGTGAAATTGATAGTCGCAAATCGCGGTGAAATCGCCTGCCGCGTCCTGCGCGCGGCCAAGTGTCTTGGCTTGCCGACGGTGGCCGTTTATTCCGAGGCCGATGAGGGGGCGCCGCACGTGGCCATGGCCGACGAAGCGGTGCTCATTGGTCCCGCGCCGGCGGGACAGAGTTATCTGGATCAGGACAAGATCATGGATGCCGCCAGGCGCACCGGAGCGACCATGCTCCATCCTGGTTATGGCTTCCTTGCTGAAAATGCCGGTTTCGCCCGGCGATGTGCCGACGAAGGCGTGCGTTTCGTCGGTCCGTCGCCGGACGTCATCACGGCCATGGGCGACAAGGAGCAGGCGCGCCGCATTGCCATCGAGGCGGGCGTGCCGGTCTCGCCGGGGACCGGCAAGCTGGGACTCGATGCTGCTGTCGCCATGGCCGAGGCGCGGCGTGTCGGCTTTCCCTTGCTGGTCAAGGCGGCGGCCGGCGGCGGCGGCATCGGCATGCGCCTGGTCGGCGACGAGGCGGCTCTGGCCGCGGCGGTGGAGACGACCCGCTCGTTGGCCGAGCGCGCATTCGGCGATGGCTCTGTGTATCTTGAACATTTTGTACAGCGCGCCCGCCACATCGAGGTACAGGTGTTCGGCTTTGGCGACGGCAAGGCGGTCCACCTGTTCGACCGCGATTGTTCGGTGCAGCGGCGACATCAAAAAGTCATCGAAGAGGCCTCGTCGCCCTCGCTCACGGACGCGATCCGCACGCAAATGACGGCGGTCGCGGTGCGCCTTGCGGCGGCCTGTCGCTACGAGGGCGCCGGCACGGTCGAATTCATGTACGACGAGCAGAGCGGACGATTCTTCTTCCTCGAAATGAATACCCGGATCCAGGTGGAGCATCCGGTGACGGAGCTGGTGACCGGTGTCGACCTGGTGGTGGCGCAACTGCGGCAGGCGCTGGGCGAAGATTTGTCGCGCGAGCTGGCCCAGGAGCGCATCGGCATCCACGGTCACGCAGTTGAAGCGCGCATTTACGCCGAGCGGCCAGCCAAGAACTTCATGCCCTCGCCGGGGCCGCTCAATGTCATGCGCCTGCCCAGCGGTGACGGCCTGCGTATCGATACGGGCTTTCGCGAGGGAATGAAGGTCACGCCGTTCTACGATCCGATGCTGATGAAGGTGATTGCCCATGGTGGCGACCGCAAGCAGGCCATTGCCCGCCTGCATGCGGCACTGGGCGACGTGCTCATCGAAGGTATCGAGACGAATGTGGCGTTCTTGCGCAACATCCTGGCTCACCCGACGTTTGTGGCCGGGCAGGTGCACACAACCTGGCTCAATGATGCGATCAAGGAGTTGGTATGAGCGTACAGCGGGAGGGAAACCATGTCTGATTTGCCCAAGTTCGTGACGATACAGGAAGAGGGGCCGCGTGAAGGATTCCAGATCGCGAAGTCGCCCATTGCGACGCGCGACAAGGTGCGCCTGATCGAGGCGTTGGCCGAGACGGGATTGAAAAAAATCGATTGCGTTTCCTATGTCAATCCGGCAAGGGTTCCCGGCATGGCCGATGCGGACGACGTCGCGCGCCTGATCCACAAGCGGCCTGACGTCACTTATACCGGACTGTGGTTGAACCGGCAGGGTTTCGAGCGGGCGCTGGCGCTGCCGCTCGACCTGATCGGCTCGTTGATGGTGTCCGCCTCGTCGACTTTCAGCAGCAAGAACACCGGCAAAAGCATAGACGACACCTTCGCCGATCAGTTGGCGACCTTGCGCCTGTATCAGCAGCATCAGGTCGAGGTCCGCTGGGGCATCGTCTTTACGGCATTCGGCTGCAACTATGAGGGCGAGGTGCCGGTCCAGACGGTGCTCGACCGGTGCGCCCGCATGCTGGCGCTCGCCGCCGGCGAGGGCGTGGCGCTCAAGGGCCTCTATCTGGCCGACACCGTCGGCTGGGCCAATCCCGCGAGCATCGAGCAGCGGATCGGCGCCGTGCGCGAGCGCTGGCCGGATTTGCGGATCGGCCTGCACTTGCATGACACGCGCGGCACCGCCATGCCCAACGCCTACGCGGCCCTGCAAATGGGAGTCGATCAGTTCGACAGTTCCTGCGGCGGACTGGGCGGCTGCCCGTTTGCGGCGCACAAGGGAGCGGCGGGCAACATTTGCACCGAAGACCTTGTCTTCATGTGCCACGAAATGGGGATCGAAACCGGTATCGACCTTGAGCGTCTCATCGAATGCGCGCAGATGGCCGAAGCCATTGTCGGCCATCCGCTGCCCGGAAAAGTCATGAAAGGTGGAAGCCTGGCGCGCTTTCGTCAACCATCGTAATGAAAGGGATCAGATGAAATACGAAACAATTACCGTTTCCATCGATGAACGTGGCGTCGGCCTGCTGACCTTGAATCGTCCGGACGTGCACAACGCGATGAATAGCCTGATGTGGGACGAGGGACGGGACGCGACGGCGATGCTGGAACAGGATCGGCATGTGAGGGCGGTGGTGCTGACCGGCGCGGGCAAGAGCTTTTGCGCCGGCGGCGACCTGAAATACCAGCTTGCGCAGGGTAACGTATCGCGCGACACGAAGTTTCTGGAGGCACGCAAGCTGGCGCAATGGCTGCGCGATCTCGATACCTTGTCGAAACCGCTGATCGGGCGCATCCAGGGGCCGGCCTACGCCGGCGGCCTGGGGCTGATCTCGGTCTGCGATATTGCCATCGGCCTGCAGTCGTCGGTGTTCTCCATCACCGAGGCGCGCCTTGGCCTGATCCCCGCGATGATCTCGCCCTACGTGCTGCGGCGCATGGGTGCGGCCAAGGCGCGCCGCTATTTCCTCAATGGGCGGCGCTTCGATGCGGCCGAAGCGGTTGATCTGGGACTGCTGGACCGCGCCGTGGCGGTCGATGAACTCGACGCGGCGGTCAATGAGGAGATCGAGCTGGTGCTGCAGTGCGCACCGGCCGCCGTGGGCACCATCAAGCGCCTGATCGACTACGTCTCGAGTCATCAGATCGAGGACAACTTCAACTACACGGTCGAGCGCATTGTCGAGATGTGGAGTGCGCCTGAAGCCATCGAAGGCCTGTCCAGTTTTGTAGAGAAGCGCAAGCCCTCATGGGTACGCGTTGCACACAGCGAAGGGAACTGCAATGACTAATACAAAAACGGCGCAGCTGCGTGCCAAGGTCGACCTGGCGCTGGCCGGCGGCACCGCCAAGGCGCGCGCCAAGCATGTCGATGCCGGCAAACTGATGGTACGCGATCGATTGAAACTGCTGTTTGACGAGGGCGCGGCATTCGAGGATGGTCTGTTGGCAGGCAGCGCACGCGAGCTGCCTGCCGATGCCATCGTGACGTGCATCGGCAAGGTGAACGGACGCGATGTGGCCGTCATTGCCAACGACATGACCGTCAAGGCGGGCTCCTGGGGCCATACGACATTTCTCAAGCTCACGCGCATGCAGGAAGTGGCCAAGGAAGCCGGTATTCCCCTGGTGTACCTGGTCGATTCCGCCGGTGCGCGGGTCGATGAACAGGCCGACAGCTATCTTGGCCGTCGCGCCTGGGGCAACATCTTCTACAACCAGGTGGTGACATCGGGCATCGTGCCCCAGGTCTGCGCCTTGTTTGGTCCCTCTCCGGCCGGCGCTGCCTATATCCCGGCGCTGTGTGATCTCACCATCATGGTCGACAAGCAGGCGACAGCCATGCTCGGTTCGACGCGGATGGCAAAAATGACGATCGGCGAGGACATCAGCGAGGAGGAGCTGGGCGGCGCGCGCATGCACTGCGCCGTCAGCGGACTGGGCGATGTATTGGTCGAATCAGACGAACAGGCGATTGCCAAAGTGCGCGCCTATCTGTCCTACCTGCCATCGGTGTGGAGCGACAAGCCGCCGCGCGCCGCGCCGCTGGCGCCGAAGGTGCTGGCCAAACCCCTGGAAGACATCATTCCGGCCAACCAGAATGTGCCGTATGACGTGAAGCTGCTGATCGACGGCCTGGTCGACGCTGACTCGTTCTTCGAGGTCAAGGCACTGTTCGCGGCGGAACTGGTGACCGGCTTCGCGCGTCTGGGAGGCATGCCGGTAGGCATCATCGCCAACAATTCCAAGGTGAAGGGCGGTGTCTTGTTCGTCGACAGTTCGGACAAGGCGACGCGGTTTATCTGGATGTGCAATGCCTTTAACGTACCGTTGCTGTTCCTGCAGGATGTCAGTGGCTACATGATTGGCAGCAAGATGGAACGCGCCGGGATCATTCGCCATGGCGCCAAACTGTTGTCGGCCGTCTGCGAGTCGACCGTGCCGCGCATTTCGGTGGTGGTCCGCAAGGGATATGGCGGCGGCTATGTCGCCATGTCGGGCGCCTCGACCCATCCCGATGCCTTGCTGGCGTTGCCAACCGGCATGTCCGGGCTGGTCGGGCCGGAAGCGGCGATCAATGCCTTGTATGCGAAACAGGTGGCGGAAATGCCCGAGCAGGATCGCGATGAGTTCGTCAGGATCAAACGGGCCGAATATGCCAAGGACATCGACGTCATGGGCATGGCGGCGGACCGCTTCCACGTCGAAGCGGTGGTCGAGCCAGGTCATCTGCGCGATGAGCTCATTGCGCGCTTCAACATTTACAGCCGCCGGCAGAACAAGCCTATCGAACGCCGTTCGGCGGTCCACCAAGTTTAACGTTTAGCGAGCAGATCATGACAAAGCAAATTACGGCGCCGATGGCGGGAACCATGTGGAAAGTACTGGTGCAGGAAGGCGAGCGCTTCGCTGCCGGCCAGTCGCTGGCCATTCTCGAGTCCATGAAAATGGAAATTCCGATCGAGAGCGAAGTCGACGGCACGGTCGACAAGATCATGGCGCCGGAAGGCACCGTGGTCGACGAGGGCAGCGTCGTGCTGACCTGGTTTTAAGTTGTACGCCCAATCATTACTTGAGCCGGAAGGGACACCATGATCCAGGAAGGGGACTTGCTGTGGACACCAGGCGAGCCGTTCGCCCAGGCGTCGCAATTGACTGCCTACATGCGCTGGCTGGCGCAGGAGCGCAAGCTGGCATTTGACGACTATGGCGCGCTGCGCCAGTGGTCGGTGGACCACCTCGACGACTTCTGGTCGTCGATCTGGGACTATTTTGAGATCCATTCCATCACGCCGTATCAACGGGTACTCGACACCCATCAGATGCCGGGCTGCAAGTGGTTCGAGGGTTCCCGGGTCAACTACGCCGAGCATATCCTGCGTGCCGAGCGTGGCGCCGCGGCCGACAAGGTGGCGCTGTATTTTGCCTCGGAATCGACGCCCCTGCAAACGATGTCGTGGCATGAACTGGGCCGGCAGGTGCGCCAGCTGGCCACGCAACTGCGCGCCCGCGGCGTGGTGGCCGGCGACTGCGTGGTGTCCTACATGCCCAATACCCCGCAGACGCTGATCGCCTTTCTGGCCAGCGCCGCCATCGGCGCGGTCTGGTCGTCGTCGGCACCGGAGTTCGGGGTGCAAACGGTGCTGGACCGTTTCGCGCAGATCAGGCCCAAGGTCCTGTTCGCGTGCGATGGCTATCGTTTCAATGGCAAGGAATTTTCCCGCGAAAGCGAGGTGCGCGATCTGGCGGCGCAGCTGCCGAGCGTCGAACAGGTCGTTTGCGTGCCCATCCTGCAGGCGCGACGCACCGATGCCCTTGTCGCGCACGGCGTCCTTTGGTCGGACCTGTTCCAGGGCAAGGATGTGCCGGCGGACGCGTTCGAATATGAATATGTTCCTTTCGACCACACCTTGTGGGTGCTGTTTTCATCGGGGACGACCGGGCTGCCCAAGGCGATTGCGCAGAGCCACGTCGGGATCCTGGCGGAACACTACAAGCTCGTCTGTCTGCACATGGACCTGACGCCGGCCTCCGTCATGTTCTTCTATTCATCGACCGGATGGATGATGTGGAACGTGGTCGTGTCGTCGCTGCTGTCGGGTGCCGCGATCGTGCTGTACGACGGTAGTCCGATGCATCCCGACCAACACCGTTTATGGCAAATCGCCCAGGATGCCGGGGTAACGTACTTCGGGGCAAGCGCGGCGTTCCTACAGATCATGCGCAAGAATGGCGTCGTCCCCAAGGACCATTTCCAGCTCAAGATACGGGCTACCTTGACCGGCGGCTCGCCGGTTGGCGCGGAACTGTTCGCGTGGTTCTATGAGAACGTGGCCCGGGATTGCTGGTTCAGTTCACAATCGGGCGGCACCGAGACCTGCAGCTGTCTGGTCACCGCGGTGCCGACCCAGCCTGTGTATGCCGGCGAAATTCAGGCGCGCGCATTGGGCATCGATCTGCAGTCGTGGAATGACGATGGGCAGGCGATGGTTGGCGAGGTTGGCGAACTGGTGATACGCAAGCCGTTTCCTTCCATGCCGCTACGCTTCTGGAATGACGCCGGCGACCGGCGCTATCGCGAGGCCTACTTCGACGTCTTTCCCGGCGTCTGGCGCCACGGCGACTTCATCAAGATCAACGCGCGTGGCGGATGCTTTATTTACGGCCGTTCCGATTCGACGCTGAACCGATTCGGGGTGCGCATCGGCACTGCCGAGGTGTACCAGGCCCTGGAAAAAATGCCGGAACTGGCCGACAGCCTGGTGGTGTGTTGCGAGTTGCCGGGGGGCGCCTTTTTCATGCCCCTGTTCGTGGTGCTGAAGGCGGGCGCGACCTTAAACCAGGCGCTGATCGAGCGCATCAACACGCAGTTGAAACACGAAGCCAGTCCGCGCCACGTGCCGGACAAGATCTACGCCATCGATGCGGTCCCCTACACGCTGACGGGGAAGAAGATGGAGGTGCCGGTGCGCAAACTTCTGATGGGCCTGCCGCTGGAAAAAATTGCCAGCCGTGATGCGATGAGCAACCCGGCGGCGATCGACTATTTCATCCGCTTTGGCCAAGAGGCCCGCGACTACGACCGGCGCGGCGCGCTGGCGCTGTAGCCGCAGACGATTATCTATCTGTTATTGGAGACAACTATGGCCATCGACTTTCATTGCAATTTGTTTACCCCGGAAGCGATCAAGAAGAACTGGTACGACGCGCCGGAGATGTATCGGCTCATCAAGTGGTGGAAAATGGAGGACCGCGTGCAGGGCAAGACGGTCGCGGAGTTCCTGGCCATGATGGATGAAGCCGGTTGCGATACAACCCTGGTTCCCGCGATCCGCATGTTTTCGTACAAAAAGAAGACCCTGGTGTGGAACATCACGGAGGAGGAAGTCTTCGAGGTCGTCAAGCTGTCGGGCGGACGCATTCAGGGCCTGGCGGGATTCAATCCTTTGCTGGGTATGGAAAGCGTGCGCCAGGTGGAAAAGGCGGTGCGCGAATATGGCTTCAAGGGCGTCTATATCCACCCCTATGGCTGGGGCATTCCTCTCAACCACCGGCAGTTTTATCCCCTGTATGCGAAGTGCGCCGAGTTGGGCGTGCCCGTGTCGATGCAGGTCGGCCACTCCGCCGAGCATATGCCCAATGAGTTTGGCCGCCCCATCCACATGGACGACATTGCCCTTGATTTCCCCGAGCTCAATATCATCGGTGCCCATACCGGCTGGCCATGGACCGAGGAAATGATGTCGCTGGCCTGGAAGCATGAAAACGTCTATCTGGGCATCGATGCCCACAACCCGAAATACCTTGAGCCATCGCTGGTCCAGTTCATGAAGACGCGCGGCCAGAACAAGGTCATCTGGGGCACCAACTATCCGGCCGTGATGCACAAGGAGGCCATCGAGATCATCCGTAACGAGCTGGGACTGTCGGAAAAAGTCGCCAACAAGGTGCTGCATGAGAACGCGGCGCGGGTCTACAAGTTGTAATGGGGCGGAGAACAGAGATGAAAACGAAAATCGTGGCGGTCGGTGCCGCGCGCACGCCGATCGGCAGCTTTGGCGGCACATTGCGCGACGTGCCCGTGTACGACCTGGGCGCTGTCGCCATCGCGGGCGCCCTGGCGCGCTCAGGGGTTGACGGCGCCGCTGTCGACAAGGTCATTTATGCCAACTGCCGCCAGGCCGGCAACGGCCCCAATCCCGCCCGTACCGCCGCCATCCGGGGCGGGATGCCGATCGCGGCGCCCGTCATGACGGTCAATATGGCTTGTCCATCGGGCATGAAAACGGTGATGTTGGCGAGCCGCGAACTGCAGGCCGGCGACGCCCGGTTCGTGATGGCCGGCGGCATGGAATCGATGAGCACGATGCCTTATCTGCTCAAAGGGGCACGTTGGGAGGGCTTGCGTTCGGGCGACAAGACCTTGATGGATTCCTGGAGCGATACGATCGACCCGCTGTGCGGTTATGGCATGGGCATCACTGCCGAAAACCAGGCCGAGAAATATGGCATAGGCCGCGCCGCACAGGACGCCTTCGCGGCGCAGTCGCAAGCCAAGGCCCGCGTGGCCCAGGAGGCCGGCTGGTTTGACGGCGAGATCGTGCCGGTCCGGCTCGCGGCCAGCAAGACGTGTCCGGAAGGACGGCTGTTTTCCAAGGATGAGGGATGGCGCGCCGACTCGACCGTGGAGCGGCTCGCGCTGCTGCGTCCGGTCTTCAAGGCGGACGGCACGGTAACGGCCGGCAATGCCTGCACCATGGGTGATGCCGCCAGCGCCATTGTGCTTAGCACCGACGAACATGCCGCCGCACACGGACTCAAGCCGCTGTTTTCGATAGTCTCGTTTGCCGAAACGGCGGTGGCGCCGTCGCTGATGGGCGACGGCCCATCGGTCTCGATGGCGCTGGCCTTGCAACGGGCCGGCATGACGCTGGCCGACATGGATTTTATCGAGGTCAATGAAGCGTTTGCGGCGCAGGTGCTGGCCAATGAACAGGCGCTCGGCTGGGACCGGGAGCGGCTCAACGTCTGGGGCGGCGCGATCGCCCTGGGCCATCCGACCGGCTTTTCCGGGGCCCGGCTGCTCATGACGCTATCGAATATCTTGCGTCAGCGTGACAAGGAGTGGGGCATTGCCGCGATCTGCGGCGGCGGTGGCGTCACGACCGCGATGGTCATACGCCGCGAAGCATAAGGAGTTCCAATGAACAATGAAATCTTGATCGAGAAGCGCGATGACCGCATCGCGGTGATCACGCTGAACCGGCCGCAGGCGCTCAATTCCATCAACCAGGCGATGACGCGTGCCTTGCGGCTCGCTATCGCGGATCTGGAGGCCGATCCCGCCGTCGATGTGATGATCGTCACCGGCGCCGGCGAGCGCGCCTTCTGTACCGGCATCGATCTCAAGGAACGGCAGACGCTCTCGGATGCCGAAGCGGCCGTGTTTCGCGCCAATGAACTGTTTCCCATGTATCGGGAACTCGATGGCCGCAGCAAGCCGGCGATCGCGGCGGTATTTGGCCATACGCTTGCCGGCGGTTTCGAATTGGCGCTGTCGTGCGACCTGATCGTTGCAGCCGAGGACGTCCGCTTTGGCTTGCCTGAAGTGAAATGGGGGCTGATCCCGGCTGCGGGCGGCTGCCGCAAGTTGCCGGCGCTGATAGGCGCGGCGCGCGCCAAGGAATTGATACTCACCGCCTCAACCATCGATGGCAAGGAGGCGCTCGGCGCGGGCGTGATCAACCGCCTGGTGCCGGCCGGCACGCAGATGGCGGTGGCCATTGCCCTGGCGTCGCGCATCGCCGGCAATATGCAGCACGCCGTGCGCGGCGCCAAGCGCTGTATCGACGACGCCGTCAATGCCTGGGCCGCCACGCGATTTGACATGGAGGTGTCGAATTATTGCTATTCATCGCGCGCCGTGGAACGTTTCGGCGCTGCGCCGCGATCACAACAAAACGAGGAATAAAGATGTCCATCAAAAAAATCACCGTGATTGGCGCCGGCGCCATGGGCCGGCAGATTGCGCTGCAGTGTGCGCTGCGCGGCTTTTCCGTGGTGTTGCACGACAGCCGTCAGCAGGGGCTGGACGAGGCGTTCAAATTCTGCAATGAGTATCTGGATGGACGCATCGCCAAAGGCAAACTGATCCAGGAGGGCAAGGAGGCCGCCCTGGCCCGGTTGCGCGCCACAAGCGACCTGGCCGACGCCGCGCGCGATGCCGATCTTGTCATCGAGGCCATTGTCGAGCAGTTTGAACCGAAAGCGGAGTTGTTCCGGCGTCTCGATGGATTGTGTCCGAAACATACCCTCTTCGCTTCGAACAGTTCGAACATTCGCGCCTCGCGCCTGGCTGAAACATGTGGCCGTCCGGGGCGGATGCTCAATCTGCATTTCTTTAATCCGGCGCTGGTCATGGAACTGGTCGAGGTGGTGGTCCATCCGGCCGTGTCGGAACAGGTGATTGACGCGGCGATGGAATTTTGCCGGGCCATCGGCAAGGCGCCGGTCTTGATGCGCAAAGAGATTCCGGGCTTTATCGTGAACCGGATTTTCCGTGCGCTGACGCGCGAAGCGATCAGCCTCTATGAAGGCGGCTATGCGACGGCGGAAGATATTGACCTGGCGGTGGTGAAAGGGCTTGGCCATCCGATGGGTCCCTTGCGCCTGCTCGACGCGACCGGCATCGACGTGTCCTATCTTGCCCGGATGGACGAGTACCTCGAGACTGGCGTCGAGAGTGCCAAACCGAACCCGATACTCAAGCAAATGTACGAGCGCGGCACTTGGGGAAAGAAGTCTGGCAAGGGCTTCTACACCTACCCGCAGAAGTAATGCGCCCGGCCATTTCAAGGGGTTGATAAAAATGAAATATCTGCACGATGTTGCCGCTCATTTCGCCGATCTTGGTGCCGGCAAATCGATCGTGATCCATTCCGCCTGCGCGGAACCGAAGCGCCTGGCCAGCGAGTTGGCCGCCAGCGCGCCGTTCATGGACGGCGTGCTGGTGCATACCTTGATGCCGATGGGCGATTCCCCGTATGCGGCGCCAGCGCCGGCGCGGCACCTGCATCTCAACACCTTTTTTCCCGGCCGCGGACTGCGCGAGGCATTCAATGCCGGGCGCGTGACGGCGCAGCGCCATGCATTGTCGGCCATCCCGAATCTGTTTGCGCAGCGCCGCTGCGCGGTCGACCTGTTGCTGTTGCAGGTGTCGCCGCCCGACGCCGCCGGCTATGTGTCGCTCGGCGTCTCGGTCGACTATATGCACGCTGCGTTGCGGCGCCAGCCACGCGTTATCGCGGAGGTCAACCCCGCGATGCCGCACACCTGCGGCGATACGCGCGTGCATGTCGATGCCATCGACTGGTTCGTGGACGCGATCGAGGCGCCGCAAACCGTGCTCGCTGCGGCAGGGGACACGGTCGACGGTCGAATTGCCGAGCATGTCGCATCGTTGCTGCGCGACGGCGCCGTCTTGCAGATCGGCATAGGCGCCCTGCCGGACATGGTCTTGGCCAAGGTTGGCCATTTGCGGCATTTGGGCCTGCACAGCGGCATTGTGACGGCGGCGGTGCGGCCCCTGATCGAAAGCGGCGTGATCGACAATTCCAGCAAGCGCGAGCGGCAAGGCGTCAGCGTCGCCACGATGGCCGCTGGAACGCAGGATTTCTACGATTTTTTAAATTGCAATGCCGCAGTCGAGTTTCACCCGTGTTCGCTCACCCATGACCGGGCCGTCTTGGCTCGAATCGAGGGCTTTTGCGCCATCAACAGCGTGCTGCAGGTGGATTTGTCCGGGCGTGCCAATGCCGAGCAGGTGCAGGGCAGGAAAATTGCGCTGCCCGGCGGTCTGCCCGACTTCGCCGCCGGCGCCACCGAGGCCAAGCGGGGCCTCAGTATCCTCGCCCTGCGTTCGTCGTTCCGCAATGGCCAGCATAGCAATATCGTCGCCTCTCTGGGCGCCGGCACGCCCGTCACGGTCGGTGCGGAACACATCGACTATGTCGTCACCGAATACGGGATCGCACCGATACGCGGGACGCCGCCGAAAGCGCGTGCGCGCGGCCTGATCGCCATCGCCCATCCTGACTGCCGCGAAGCACTCGAACGCGAATTCGTTAACCATTTTTGTACGGAACTTGAGCCATGATCAGTGTACTGCCTTTGGCAACCATTCCCGCCGCCGACGAGGCCTTGCGTGCCCCGGTGCGGGCGTTTCTCGCCACCGCCATGAAAGACGTGGCGCCCGAGGTCAGGGCGCGTACCTGGCTGGGCTTCGATGCCGCTTTCAGCCGGCAGCTTGCCGATCGCGGTTGGCTCGGCATGACCTTGCCCACGCAATACGGCGGCCAGGCGCGCGGGCATTTTGCCCGCTTCGTGGTGGTCGAAGAACTGCTCGCTGCGGGCGCGCCGGTGTCGGCGCACTGGATCGCCGACAGGCAAAGCGGGCCTTTGATTGCGAAGTACGGCACGGAAACGCAAAAGCAGTTCTATCTCCCCAAGATCTGCAAGGCGGAAGCGTTTTTCTGCATCGGCATGAGCGAACCCAATGCCGGATCGGACCTGGCCAGCGTGGGCAGCCGCGCCGAACCAACCGCCGCTGGCTGGAAGCTCAACGGGCGCAAGATCTGGACCACCAATGCACCGCATTCGCATTATGTGATCGTGCTGGTGCGTACCTCGGGCTCGCCTGCCGACCGGCAAAAGGGTTTGTCCCAATTTATCGTCGATCTTGCCGCACCGGGTGTATCGGTGCGGCCGATACGCGACCTGGCCGGAGACGCCCATTTCTCTGAAATCTTCTTCGACGATGTGGAACTCG
This sequence comes from Janthinobacterium sp. PC23-8, assembly GCF_002250505.1. Lineage (GTDB taxonomy): Bacteria > Pseudomonadota > Gammaproteobacteria > Burkholderiales > Burkholderiaceae_D > Janthinobacterium. Next base: position 121,045 of record NZ_NJGY01000004.1, on the reverse strand, counting down.
ATGAACACGCCTTGATCGGGGCCGAAGGCGCTGGCTGGGAACAGGTGACGGCCGAACTGGCGTTCGAGCGCAGCGGTCCGGAACGCCTCTATTCCAGCATTGTCCTGCTCGACGAATGGTTGAACTATCTGCGCAAGGCGGCGCCACGCGACAGCGCCAATGTGCGGCTGATGGGCCGTTTCATCAGCCATTTGGCCGTCTTGCGTGAAATGTCGATTTCTGTCACCAGCAAGCTGGCCAATGGCGATAGCCCGGTGGTGGAAGCGGCGTTGGTGAAGGACCTTGGCACCGAATTCGAACAAAGCGTGCCGTCCCTGATTGCCGACGCGCTGGGGGCGCTGCCCGATGCCGGCGCCGATGCGCCATTGCTTGCGACCCTGGCCTATTTGACCCAAGTGGCACCGACGTTTTCTTTGCGGGGTGGAACCCGCGAGATTTTGCGCGGCATGATAGCCCGCGGACTCGGCCTCCGATAATCGACCAGGAAAAAATAGTATGGATGCGTTATTAACTGAATCATTTGATCAATTTCTTTCAGGTCATTGCACTGCACATCAGGTTCGCGCCATCGAGGCCGGTGAATCGGCTGACAGGCTGTGGCAGGAAATGCTGGAATCGGGATTTGTCGACGCCCTGGTCGTGGTCGAGCAGGACGGCGCCGGCCTGTGCATGGCCGACGTTGCGCCCCTCGTCCTGTGCTGCGGGCGCCATGCCATGCCGCTGCCGTTGGCCCAGACGATGGTGGTGCGCGCGGCGCTCGGTGCCGCCGGCATCGCGTCTCCAAGCGGCTCGATCAGCATTGCGTCGCAAGTGTCATGGACGGACACGGACAGCGCGCGCACGGTGACGGCATCGAACGTGCCGTATGGCGCTGTCGCCGACTGGGTTCTGCTCAACATCGCCGGCGACGATTGGTTGATGCCGCTCGCTGCGGCCGAGCGGATACCGGCGGGGGGACACGGCAGTCTGATGGCCAGTGCGGTGTGGCACACCTTGCCGGAGCAGGCTATCGAGTTGTCCCGCCACGGGCAAGTGATGGCTTGCGATTGGCAGGCGATCGGTGGCGCGCTGATGGCGGCGCAGATGGCCGGCGCCATGGAAAAACTCACCGAGATGACGATCGCGTATGCCAATGAGCGCTCGCAATTTGGCAAGCCGATCAGCAAGCTCCAGATCATTCAGCAGCAAATCAGCGTGATGGCGGAACAGACGTTTGCCGCGCGCAGTGCCGCCTTGCTCGGCCTGGCGAGCGGCGATACGCACGTCGATCCGCTGCGCGCCGCCGTGGCCAAGGCGCGCACCAGCGAGGCCGCAGTCATCGTCGCCGCCTTGAGCCATTCGGTGCATGGTGCCATCGGCGTGACAGAAGAATATGACTTGCAGCTCTACACGCGGCGGCTGCATGAATGGCGCATGCAATACGGCAGCGAGTCGTTCTGGAACGCCAAGCTGGGCCAGTGCGTGCTGGAGGCGCAGGACACGGCGCTGCAGTTTATTCAAAAAAATCTCGCGCATCGGCACGCGACGACCCCTATCTGATAATTGGAGTGTTGTATGGAAAAATTCTTGAAATGCGAGCGTGACGGGGCTGTCATGACGCTCACGATGAACCAGCCGGAGAACCGCAATCCGCTGACCGGCAATACCGCGATTGCGGAGTTCCTGGCTGCATGCCAGCAGATCGAGGCCGATCCGACCATCAAGGTGGTCATCATCACGGGCGCCGGCGCCGCGTTCTGTTCTGGAGGCAACGTCAAGGACATGCAACGCTATTCGCGTGATGCGATAGCGCCCATGCCGATTCGCGACGAATACCGCCATGGCATTCAGCGCTTGCCGCTGGCCCTGTATAACCTGGAAGTGCCGACCATCGCCGCGGTCAATGGCGCGGCAATCGGCGCCGGTTGCGACCTCGCCTGCATGTGCGACATTCGGATCGCCTCCGAGAGCGCGAAGTTTGCCGAGAGCTTCATCAAGGTCGGCATTGTGCCGGGCGATGGCGGCGCCTGGTTGTTGCCGCGCATTGTAGGCGCCTCAAAGGCGGCCGAGATGTCATTTACGGGCGACGCCGTCGACGCCCAGGCGGCGCTGGCATGCGGCCTGGTGAGCCAAGTCGTGCCAGAGGACCAATTGATGGCCGCAGCGCGGGCGCTGGCCGCCCGCATCGCGGCCAACCCGGGGCCGACGCTGCGCCTGACGAAACGCCTGCTGCGAGAGGGCCAGCATGTGCGGCTCGACACGCTGCTGGAGTTGTCGGCGGCGTTTCAGGCAATGGCCCACAAAACGTCGCAGCATGAAGAGGCCGTCGCCGCCTTCATCGAAAAGCGCCCGCCCCGGTTCGAGTAGCGGCCCATATTCATGCACTTATCGACGTCAACGAGTGGTCAACTGAGGAAACTGCGATTATGGCTGGCAGCCTGACGATACACCTGCATCGCGCGATGCGGCATGCACCGCGGTGTACCGCGACGATATTCAATGAGCGCCGCGTGAGCTATGCGGAACTGGGCCAGCGGGTGGCGCGGCTGGCAGGCGGATTGAAGCTTCTCGGCGTGGACAGGGATGATCGGGTGGCGCTGTTGTCGCTCAACTGCGACCGCTACCTCGAATCCCAGCTGGCCGTGTTCTGGGCCGGCGCCGCAGTCAACCCGGTCAATACGCGCTGGAGTGAAAAGGAAATTCTATTTTCACTCGATGACTGCGCGGCCACGATACTGCTGGTCGACGAAGCGTTTTGCGCCATGGGGATACGGCTGCGCGCCAGCGCATCAACGTTACGCCACGTCATCTATATGGGCGATGGCGCGACGCCGTCGGGCATGCATGCGTATGAGGACCTGGTGCGCGATTCGGCGCCGATCGAGGATGCATTTCGCTGCGACGATGACCTGGCCGGCATTTTTTATACGGGTGGTACGACCGGCTTTCCAAAAGGAGTGATGCTCAGCCACGGCAGTATTGGTGCAGCGGTGATCAACCGCATCGCGGCGGACCAGGGGCCTGGCGCCATTTCGCTCCATGCCGCGCCGCTGTTTCATCTGGCCGGTGCGCTCGGCATGTGGTCACAGCTGGCGAAGGGCGGCACCCACGTATTTCTGCCTTCGTTTGAGCCGCGCGCGGCGATGGCGCTGATCGAGCGCGAACAGGTGACCGACACGCTGATCGTGCCGACGATGATCCAGATGATCCTGGACCATCCACAGCGGGCCGACTTCAATCTGGCAAGTTTCAAACATGTGGTGTATGGCGGAGCGCCCATCTCGCCGGCGCTGCAGGATCGATTGATGGAGGCGTTGCCCGATCTGCGCCTGATGCAAGGATTTGGCATGACCGAGCTCAGTGGGTGCGTCACGTTTCTGCCGGCCCGATACCACGGCAGGCAAGCGTGCCACCCCGACAGACTCGGTTCGGCGGGGTATGCCGCAGTGATGTCGGAAGTGGCGGTGGTCGATGCCGCTGGCGAAGAATTGCCGAGAGGCCAGGTCGGAGAGATTGTGGCGCGCGGTGCAACGGCAATGCTCGGTTATTGGAATCGGCCCGCCGATATGGCGGCGACAGTGCGCAAGGGGTGGATACACACCGGGGATCTGGCGTATATGGATGACGAAGGATTCATCTACATTGTCGATCGGGTCAAGGACATGATCGTGTCCGGTGGCGAGAACGTGTATTCGGCTGAAGTCGAAAAGGCAATTGCGAGTCATCCGTACGTGGCACAGTGCGCCGTGATCGGGATACCCGATGAACGCTGGGGGGAGAGCGTGCATGCCGTGGTGGTGTTGCATCAACACGTACAGCTGGTGGCGGCGGAACTGATTGATCATTGCAAGACCTTGATCGCTGGCTACAAGTGTCCCCGCAGCGTGGATTTCGCATGCGAATTGCCGATGTCGGCAGCCGGCAAACTGCAAAAGCATCTTTTGCGGGAACAGTTCTGGAAGCAACACGTGCGCAAGGTCAATTAATCCGGCCCGATTGCATGACGCGTGCTGCTGTCATCGTACCAACGGGCGATGCCGCTTGACGACAGGATGGCGCGGCGAAAAAAGCAAGGAATTAATTTGTACTAAAGATAGTCTGTCGAGTCGGTTTGTCTGCTATTCTTCACATAGACCGACGCGACGGTCTATTGCTGGGAGGCGCCGTGCGGCGACTGTCGGTCGATGGTCAGCGCAATGCGCCAGCGGGAGGGCAGATGCCATTCAAATGGCACTGAAAATGAAAATTAATAAAAACTGGAGGAGACATGTCAAATAATTCTTTGGGCTGCAATACGTCCGGCGCCCTGGATATGCGCCGTTTGCTGCTGGCATTGGCGGCGGGAGCGGGGATCGGTGGGGCGGCGCAGGCCGTGGAAATCCCGTCCGACAATCCTGATATCTCGATGCGGTGGGATAACACGGTGCGCTACAACCTCGGTGTGCGTGCCGACCAGCGCACCGCAATTGGCAACAATCCCAATTTCGATGAGAGTGAGTACAAATTCAATCGCGGTGACATCGTTACCAATCGTGTTGATCTTCTGAGTGAATTTGATTTCACATGGCGCCAGCGGTATGGCTTTCGGGTCAGCGCGGCAGGGTGGTATGACAATGCATATTCGAACACCAGTTCGAAGCGCAATCCGGATTTGCCCGCGAGCATTGCGGGCAGCTATATTGGCGACCAATACAGCAACTATACGAAGCGCTATTACCGCGGTCCTTCGGGCGAATGGCTCGACGCCTTCATTTTCGGCACCTTTGACATCGGCGGCAGTCCGCTGGCGCTCAAGCTGGGGCGTCACACCGTCTACTGGGGCGAGTCACTGTTCTCGGCAGTGCACGGCATTAACTATTCCCAGGCGCCACTCGATTTGGCTAAAGGATTCGCCACCCCCGGCGTTGAGGCCAAGGAGCTGTTTCGCCCCTTGAACCAGCTCTCTGCCCAGCTGGTCGCATCGAACGAGTTGACACTTGGCGCCCAGTATTTCTTTGATTGGGGCGCAACGCGCATGCCCGAGGGCGGCACCTATCTGGGGCCGGCCGACTTTTTCCTGTACGGTAGCGACCGCGCCAGCGCGACCCTGATTAACACCCACGCCAGGGAACCGAAGAAGGCGGGCGACTGGGGGGTGAATGCGCGCTGGTCGCCGGCCTGGCTCGATGGTACGGCAGGCCTCTACTATCGCAGGGTGACGGACAAGATCCCGGGGATGCTGGTGACCGGCGGCACCCGCTATGGTGATTACTTCGGGGAGGGGATCAACCTGTATGGCCTGAGCCTGGCCAAGCAAATTGGCGATCTCAGCGTCGGCATGGAAGCTTCTTACCGCACCAATATGCCGCTGGTCGCGCAGACGCTGGGCTTTGCCGGCGGCGCGCCCGCCTTGACTCCATTGCTGTTCCCGCATGGGGAGCCGAGCTTGATCGGCAATACCTACCAAGCCCGCGGCAACACCTTTCATGCATTGATCAACGCCGTCGGTGTCATCGGCAATACGCCGTTGTTCGACGCTGCCAGCTGGGCCGCTGAGGTCACCTATGTGCGCCTCAACAAGCTCACGGCCAACCAGGATATGTATTTTGGCCTGGGCTACGGTGTGTGCAATGCGGACCGCAAGGCGGCGCTTGGCACCCGCTTCAAGGACAAGTCGGATGGCTGCGCCAATCGCGACTCGACCGGGCTGGCGATCAATTTCACACCAAGCTGGCTGCAAGTGTTCCCGGGCGTCGATGTCTTCGCGCCCTTGTCCTATTCGCGTACCTTGCGTGGCAACGCTCCGGTGCAATTGGGGGGCAACGAGGACAATGGCAGCTACAGCGTCGGTCTGGCATTCGATATTGACGCGAAGTATCGCATCGATATCAAGTATGTCGATTATTTTGGCCATGTCACGGAAGGTCCGGGCGTGGTGCCGGGAACGACTCAGGTGACGTCGGTCAACGGCCTCAGTACGCTGTTAAAGGACCGGGGTTTCATCGCCATGACCGTCAAGACCACCTTCTGATTTGAGAGGAAGCACAGATATGAACCACAATAAATTTGCAATCGGCGCGATGGCGCTCGCCCTTGGCTGGGCCGGCACGCTGCACGCCGCCGTCACGAATGAAGAGGCGGCAAAACTGGGGACCACGCTGACGGCGACAGGCGCCGAAAAGGCCGGCAACAAGGAAGGCACGATACCCGAATACACGGGTGGCTTGACGAAGGCGCCGGCCGCCTACAAGAAGGGCGATGGTATCCGGCCCGATCCGTTTGCCGATGAAAAGCCGTTGTTTACGGTTGATGCGAAAAATGCCGGTCAATATGCGGACAAGCTGACCGAAGGCGCCAAGGCCTTGCTGAAAAAATATCCGTCGTACCGGATGGATGTGTACCCGGCCCATCGCACGGTCGCCTTTCCGAAATATGTGCAGGACAATACGCGCAAGTGCGCGCTCGCCGCCAAGACCACGCATGGCGGGCGCTCGCTGGAGGGATGCCACGCAGGCGTTCCGTTTCCGATTCCCAAGACCGGCTTCGAGGTCATGTGGAATCACACCACGCGCTTCAATTCCGTGAACAATACAGAGGAATACAAGGGCGCTTACGTTGACGCCGCCGGGAAATACATTCTGTCGACACAAGGCATAGCGAACAATAATTACCCTTACTGGGATCCCCAAAAGGCGGGGTCCGATGTGTTTTACCGGGCCAAGGCGAGCTACACGGGGCCGGCGCGCCGTTCGGGCGAGATCATGATGCTGAACGATCCGCTGAACTACGGTGAGGCCGGGCGGCGCGCGTGGATTTATTTGCCTGGCCAGCGCCGCGTTCGTCTGGCGCCCAGCCTGGCATTCGATACGCCCAATGCATCGACCGGTGGCGCATCCACGTACGACGATATCTATATTTTCCTGGGATCAATGGAGCGCTTCGACTTCAAGTTGGTGGGAAAGAAAGAGATGCTGGTGCCCTATAACGACTACAAGATGGCGTATGGCTCGAAGGCGGTGGACCTGTTCAAGCCCAATCATTTAAATCCCGATTATGTGCGCTGGGAATTGCATCGCGTGTGGGTGGTGGAGGCGACATTGGCGGAAGGCAAACGCCACCTCTATAGCAAACGCATCTTCTATGTTGACGAGGATTCATGGGCGGCCTTGGCCAGCGATCAATACGATGGGCAGGGGAAACTGTATCGCGCCGGCTTTGCCTACATGACGCCCAGCTATGAAGTGCCGGCGCCGACGGCGGATCTGCACGGACATTACGATCTGATTTCTGGCGTGTACACCCTCAATATGTACACCGCCGAGACGGGGGGCTTCCGTTTCAACGATGGCTTGCCGGAAAGTGCATGGTCGGCTGACGGACTGGCCGGTGGCGGGGTGCGCTGATTCGCCATTTGCCGCTCGGCCGTGATGGCCGGGCGGCGTATGATAGACCAGCATGCAGGCTCGACGCGTCTCTCGGCAGCGAGGACGTGTTGGCCGTGGCGCGGGCGGGGTCGTTCACGGAAGAACTGGTCGGCGATGCGACCGATGATGGGATGGGGAGGCGTGATGGACTTGTATTTGACTCAAAGTTTGCACCGGGCATTGCGGGCTGCCCCGGAAAGGATTGCAACAATTTTTCAGGGAAGACGACACACCTACCGGACCTTTATTGATCGTGTGGCGCGCCTGGCTGGCGCCATCCTGGCGACGGGGATCGCGCCGGGCGATCGCGTGGCGATACTGGCGATGAATTCGGACCGCTATCTGGAAGTCGTGATGGCATCGTTCTGGGGCGGTGCGGCGGTCATGCCCATCAATACCCGTTGGAGCGATGCCGAAATTTCCCATGCGCTAGCCGACTGCGCACCATCGATCCTGGTGGTTGACGAACATTTTGTGGCGCGGCTGCCCGCGATCCTGGCGCAAGCGGCTTCCGTTCGACACGTCTTGTATGCCGGTGAAGGCAATGCTCCAGCCGAAGCGCGTTCCATCGAGCAGCTCATCAAGGAGTGCGCGCCGGTCAAGGACGCGCTGCGCAGCGGAGCGCAGCTGGCGATGGTGCTCTACACCGGCGGCACCACGGGATTGCCGAAGGGGGTCATGCTGAGCCACGCCAATCTCTGTGCGGCCGCACTGGGCATGGCGGCGGCGGGCTGTTCGACCGCCGATATCTTCTTGCACGCGGCGCCGATGTTCCATATGGCGGATCTGCAGCTCGCATTCTGCCATTTCCTGCATGCGGGTACCCATGCCTTCATTCCCGGATTCAGTCCGGGCGGGGTCGCCGATGCGATTGAGCGCGACCGGGTCACGGACGTCGTGCTGGTGCCGACCATGCTGCGGCTATTGCTTGATCAACCGGGTCTCGCACAACGTGATCTGTCGAGCCTGCGAACGATATTTTACGGTGCGGCGCCGATCACCGACGCCTTGCTCGAACAGGCCATGGCGGCGCTGCCGACGACTGATTTCGTGCAGGGTTATGGCATGACTGAAACAGCGTTGACGGTGATGCTGCCGGCGCGCTATCACAAGCCGGGGCCGCATGGGCGCGCGGTGCGCAAGGCTGCCGGACTGGTCACCCCGGCCGCCGAGCTCAAAGTGGTGGACCAGGATGGGATGGAGTGCGCATGGGGGCAGCCGGGCGAGCTGGTGGTGCGTGGCCCGTCCGTCATGTCGGGTTACTGGAATCGGCCTGACGAGACCAATATGGCCGTGGTCGATGGCTGGATGCATACCGGCGATTTTGGCTATATGGAAGAAAACGGCTTCGTCTATGTGGTTGATCGTATCAAGGATATGATCATCACGGGCGGCGAGAATGTGTATTCCTGCGAGGTGGAAAATTGTCTTGTCACCCATCCAGGCGTCGCACAGTGCGCCGTGATCGGCATCGCCGACGACAAGTGGGGTGAGGCGGTGCACGCGGTGGTGGTGCTGAAGGCGGGAGCGCTGGTCAGCGCCGGCGAGCTGCAGATGCATTGCAGGGCGCAGATTGCCGCTTACAAGTGCCCCCGCAGTGTCGAATTCAGGTCCGCGTTACCGGTTTCATCCACGGGTAAATTGCTCAAGGCGCAATTGCGGGCGGCGTACCAGGGAAGTGCTCGGAAGTAAAGAAATCGCCGCGCCGCACACGCCATGCCGGCCGTCGGCGCGGGCGCTTAATTTGTAATCGAAAAGGAACCAGTCCCATGACAGAAAAAAATGCGGTAGCACGCCTGCAACGCGATGGCGTGAGCGAGATTGTCCTGAACCTGCCGACGAGCATGAATTGTTTTCAAGCCCAGTACGTCGATCTGGTTGCGGCGCAGCTGGAGGCGGCGATGCGCGATGGCGCGCGCTGTATCGTCATTCGCGGCGCCGCCAGCGTCTTCTCGGCCGGATGGGATCTCGCCTCGGTCAGCGTGGCCGATGACAATCCTTTCGAGGTCATCACCAATGTCGTGGCGCCATTTTGCCAGCTGTTGCGCGAATTGCCTGTTCCGACCATCTCGGCCGTCGCCGGTCCGGCGCTCGGTTTCGGTCTCGGGCTGGCGTTGTCGTGCGACATATGCATTGCCGATGACGACGCCAGTTTCGGCAGTCCATTCCGTCATATCGGCCTGGTGCCCGACACCGGGGCGCATTATTACTTTCTGGAGCGGCTAGGTCTGAACAAGGCGCTCGAATTGATCTACACCGGAAAAATTCTCAAAGGCTCGGAAGCGGCGGCAATTGGCTTGATCAATCAAGCGGTGCCAACCGGATCGGTGGTGGCCGAAGCGCTGAAACTGGCCCATGGCATCGCCAGCGGCCCGACGGCGGCATTTCGCTTGTCCAAGCAGGTGCTGCAGGCCGGCGGCAGCTTCCACGCCATGATGCGTGCCGAAGCCGATGCGCAGACACAGGCGTTTGCGACGGCCGATGCCGCCGAAGGCATTCGGGCGTTCCTGAAAAAACAAAAACCGGCATTTACCGGTCGTTAGGCGGTATCGGAAGTGCCACTATCCGGTTTATTAAATAGACCGACGCGACGGAATATAAGTTAATATAATAAACAAGCAGCCCGGTTTTTCCCCCGATCATCATTGTGACCGGAAGTGGACGATACACGGGACTGCACAGGCGGCGACAGCGCGTGGCCGCCTGATAAAAGGAGATAGTTATGCGAATGATAAATCTGTGTTGGCAGCTGCGGCACGGCGGCCGCGCCGCCGGCTCGCTGGCCCGGTGGCGAACGGGTCTGCGTTTGTTGCTTGCGGCGCTGCGGCGATCTTGCGCGGTGTGGATCGCAGGCGGCGTTATGTTGTGCGTTGCAGGTCCGTGCGCGGCGTTCGAAGACCGGCTCGATGTCCCCGCCGCCGCCAGCGCGCTCGCCCCTAAAAAACAGTTGAACGCCATCGTCCTGGCGGGGACGCGCCTGGTCGCTGTCGGACAGCGTGGCCATATTCTGCTGTCCGATGACGGCGGCGTGCATTGGCTGCAGGCCAAGGTGCCAGTCAGTGTCGATCTGACTGCGGTGTGTTTTCCGACACCCACCCAGGGTTGGGCGGTGGGCCACGACGGCGTGATCCTGGTGAGCAAGGACAGTGGGGCGACGTGGACCAGGCAATTCGACGCGCGCATGGCGATGGCCAGCGTGACGGCCTACTACGCAGCTGCGTCACAGGCGCAATTGGGCGTCGATGCCCAGGCCTGGCAACGGCAGCGCGCCGATGCCGAGCATTTTGTCAGTGACGGCGCCGACAAATCGTTTCTCGATGTCTGGTTCGATGACGCGCAGACCGGGTATGCGGTGGGCTTGTTCAATCAGATCTTCCATACCAGCGATGGCGGCCTGCACTGGAGCCCGTGGATGCACAGTACGGACAATCCGCAGGCACTCAATTTTTATGCGGTGCGCCGGATTGGCGGTCAATTGTTTCTCGGCGGAGAACAAGGCATGGTGCTGCGTTTCGATCCGGCGGCGCGGCGCTTTCGTCGTCTTGCTGTTGACTACAAAGGGACACTCTTCGGCCTTGCCGGAACCGGCAAGGTGTTGCTGGCATTTGGGCTGCGCGGGACCTTGTTAAGGAGTCAGGATGGCGGCGAACGCTGGGAGGCGGTGCCGAGCAATGTCGTCGGCGCCCTGGTCGGCGCCACCGCGACTGCCGACGGACGCATTGTGGTCGTCAGTCAACGGGGCGAGATGCTGGTGTCGTCCGATGGCCGCCAGTTTGAGCGCCTGGTGACGCCCGCCAGTCTGCCGACCAGCGCACTGGTCGCCACCGGCGCCAACGAACTGGTGGTGGTCGGCGCCGGCGGCGTACGCACCGAACGCCTGAAGCGCTGAGCAAACTGTGCGCACTGTTAGCAATTTAATTGGGGAGACACAATCATGGCGCATGCGATGACTGAATTCGATGATATGCCGGTCGTGGCGCAATTGCACGATTTTGATGCAAACTCCGGTTCCTGGCTCGAACGCATAATATTCAACAACCGACTGGTGGTGATTCTCGCCTGCGTGGCCGTGACGGCTGTCGCGGCGTATTTCATGGCAACCAGACTGGTACTGAACGCCAGTTTCGAGAAAATGCTGCCCCAGGGGCACCCGTATATTCAGAATTACCTGGATAACCGGAGCGAACTGGCGGGCTTGGGCAATGCCGTGCGGGTCGTCGTTGAAAATCCGGACGGCATGATTTACGATGCCCGCTATCTCGACACGCTCAGGCGCATCACCGATGATCTGACGCTGATGCCGGGCGTGGACCGCGCATGGGTAAAGTCGCTGTGGATGCCGTCGGTACGCTGGACCGAGGTGACGGAGGAAGGATTCCAGGGCGGGCCGGTGGTCGCGGAGAGTTACAATGGCTCGCCGCAGAGTATCGACCTGTTGCGGACAAATATAGCCAAATCGGCGACCGCGCAGAATTTGATCGCCGCCGATCAACGCTCGAGCATGATCGTGGTCCCGTTGCTCGAGAAGGGCGCCCGCGCTACCGAGCGTCTCGACTACCGGGCGTTTTCGCTTGGCCTCGAACGCGATATACGCGCCAAATACGAGACAGGGGCGGGGGCGGGCAAGCCCGCCGGCGAGGTCCGTATCCACATTATCGGCTTTGCCAAACTGATGGGGGATTTGATCGAAGGGGTGGTCAAAGTGGCGGCCTATTTTGGCGCCGCTGTCCTCATTTCGATGGCGTTCATTTTCTTTTATACGCGTTGCCTTCGCAGTACGCTACTGGTGATTGCCTGTTCCATCATTGCCGTCCTGTGGGAATTGGGATGCATCTCGGCATTGGGATTCGAGATCGATCCCTATTCGGTCCTGGTGCCCTTCCTGATCTTCGCCATTGGCGTGTCGCATGGCGCCCAAAAAATGAATGGCATCATGCAGGACGTGGGACGCGGCACCCATCGCCTGGTGGCCGCCCGCTATACCTTCCGCCGCCTGTTCCTGGCGGGCATGACGGCCTTGCTGGCCGACGCCGTCGGCTTCGCCGTGTTGATGGTGATCGACATTCCGGTCATCAGGTACCTCGCCTTGACGGCGAGCATAGGCGTGGGGGTCCTCATTTTCACCAACCTGATCCTGTTGCCTGTGGTCCTGTCCTATACCGGTGTCAGCCCCCGGGCCGCCGCGCGCAGCCTGCGGGCGGAACAGGCCGAATCCGCAGGCAAGGGCATGGGCCGGCTGTGGGCGTCGCTCGACCACCTGACGGAGCGCAAATGGGCGAGCGTGGTGCTCGCCGGCGCCGCAGTGGCGACTGCGGCCGGCTTTGCTGTCAGTCTGCATCTGCAGATCGGCGATCTCGATGCCGGGGCGCCCGAACTGCGTCCCGAATCGCGCTATAACCGCGACAATGCCTTTATTACCGATCATTTCGCGCTATCGAGCGATCAATTCGCGGTGATCGTCAAGACGCCGCGCGATGGCTGCCTCGATTTCAAGACACTGGTCGAGGCGGACCGGCTTGGATGGGCGCTGCAGCAAGTGCCAGGCGTGCAGGCGACGGTATCGCTGGCCGACGCCGTGCGCCTGACGACCGCCGGCGGCTACGAGGGAAATCCGAAGTGGCAGACCATCCCGCGCAATCGGGAAACGATCAATTTCGCCGGTAACCAGGCGCTGATGAATAATCCGGACCTGACCAACCGCGATTGTTCCGTGCTGCCGGTCATCGCCTACCTGACCGATCACAAGGCCGATACGCTCGCTCGGGTCACCAGCGTCGCCGCCGACTTCGCGAAAAAACATGGCACCGGCGAGCGCCAGTTCCTGCTGGCGGCCGGCAACGCCGGCATCGAAGCGGCGACCAATATTGTGGTCAAGGAGGCAAACCGCACCATGCTGCTGTATGTGTATGCCGCCGTCATCGCTTTGTGCTTTTTGACGTTTCGCAGCTGGCGCGCGGTCGTCGTCGCCGTTTTGCCACTGGCGATCACCTCCGTGCTGTGCGAGGCGCTGATGGTCGCACTGGGCTTGGGCGTCAAGGTGGCGACGCTGCCGGTGGTCGCGCTCGGGGTCGGTATCGGTGTCGACTACGCCCTGTATCTGCTATCGGTGCAACTGGCCTATCAGCGCAAAGGGTGGCCGCTGGCTGCAGCTTACAAGCAGGCGGTCCAGTTCACCGGTCGGGTGGTGGCGCTGGTGGGATGCACGCTGGGCACCGCCGTCATCATCTGGGTATGGTCGCCGATCAAGTTTCAGGCAGATATGGGTATCTTGCTCACCTTTATGTTCCTTTGGAATATGCTCGGCGCCCTGGTGCTGATACCGGCCCTGTCCCATTTTTTGCTCAACCCGAAGTCATCACAGGCTGCCGCAGGCGCTGAAATTCGCATTACATAAACCGACGTGTCGGTATATAATAAAGATGGCCGGCGTCCAGCTGGAATCGTTTCGACATTGCGGGAATTGGCTTGCGCTGCTCCATTCAAAATAGGATCCATCATATGAACATCTTTGAATTTAACGAACCGAATATTCTCAGCGAGGAATTGCTCATGATACGGGCCCAGATTCGCCGCTTCGTCGACGAGCGCATTACGCCGCGCGCCGATGCATGGGAGCAAAGCGGCCATATTCCGCGCGAACTGTTCCAGGAACTCGGCGCGCTCGGGTTTCTGGGAATGCGCCATGCGAGCCAATACGGTGGTGGCGATATGGGCTCAATGGCGTCGGTCATCCTCGGCGAGGAGCTGGCGCGTTGCAGCTACGGCGGCGTTGCCGCAGCCATCACCGTGCACAGCGACATGTCGATAGCCCACATTGCCCACCGTGGCACGCCCGAGCAAAAGGAGCGCTTTTTGCCGGCGGCGTGCGCAGGCGACAAGATCGGCGCGATTTGTGTGACAGAACCGCATGCCGGGTCCGATGTGGCGGGGATCAAGACGCGGGCGGTTCGGGATGGCGATGGTTGGATCCTCAACGGTGGCAAGACGTTTATCACCAATGGCGTCTATGGCGACATCTACGTGGTGGCCGCCAAGACGGACATCGAGGCCAAGGGCAGTCGCGGCATTTCGCTGTTCATCGTCGAAAAGGGCATGCCGGGCTTCACGGTCGGGACGAAATTTGACAAGCATGGCTGGCGCGCATCGGACACGGCGGAGTTGTTCTTCGACGATCTGCGTTTGCCTGCGGAAAATCTGCTCGGCGAAGAAGGCAAGGGCTTCTACTACATCATGAGCACCTTCCAGAACGAGCGCCTGGTCGCTGGCGCAATGAGCGTGGGGCAATGTGCGAAGGCAATCGAATTGACTGCGGACTACATGAAGACCCGGCAGGCGTTTGGCAAGACGCTATGGGATCAGCCCGTCGTGCGCAACAAGCTTGCCTGGCTGGCGGCCAAGGCTGCGGCCGCGCGCGCGCTGGTCTATTCCTGCGCGCAGATGATAGACGAGGGAAAAGATACGGTGCGCGAAGTGTCGATGCTCAAGGCGTATGCGTGCGAAACGCTGCAAGAAGTCGTGCATGGTTGCCTGCAGCTGCATGGCGGCACCGGCTTTATCATCGGCACACCGATCGAGCGCATGACGCGCGATGCGCGCATTCTGACCTTCGGCGGCGGAGCGACCGAGGTGATGCTTGAAGAGGTCGCCAAGCGGATGTGAAAAGACTGCGCCAGCGTGGATAAACTGGAATCGTTGAAGGAAGTTCTACTATGAAACGTTACCCGCTGGCCGGCGACAGCTTGCTGATCGATGTTTTTGACAAGATCGCAACGGTCACCCTGAACAGGCCATGTCAACACAATGCGCTGTCGCGCGAGCTGCGCGGCAATCTTCTCATTGCATTGCAGGCACTCGATGACGACGACGACGTCGCCGTGATCATTTTTACCGGCGCCGGCGACAAGGCGTTCTCGGTCGGCGCCGACCTGAAGGAGTTTGAGGTGGCGCCGCTGCAGCCGGAAGAGATGGGGGTCGACTGCCCGATCATGCAGGCATTCGAGAAGCTGCGCAAGCCCACGATCGCGGCCATCAATGGCTATGCCGTGACCGGCGGCTTCGAGCTGGCGGTCAATTGCGATATCCTGGTGGCCTCGACGAACGCAAGCTTCGCCGACACCCATGCGCGCGTTGGCGTTGTGCCCGCCTGGGGCCTGACGCAATACCTGGCCATGCTGATCGGTCCGGTGCGCGCCCGCTATTTGAGCTTTACGGGAAATTATCTGGATGCCGCGACGGCCAAGGACTGGGGCATGGTGCTCGACGTTCTGGCGCCCGGCGAGTTGATGCCGTACTGCCGCAAGCTCGCCAGGGACATCATCGGCTGCGACCCGAGGACGGTGCGCGATGTCCGTGCCGCGATGCGCGTTGGCCTGCACCAGACTGTTTGTCAAGGCTTGCTGCTCGAAGCCGAGCTGGCCAAGCAATCCGTGCGCCGGTTTGACGCGGCCCGATTTGGCGCCACCCGCCGGTCCGTGATCAGCCGCGGCAGGGATCAGATCGTGCCGGAGGGACCTGTCTAAGTAAGTACCAAGTAAGTACCAAGTAAGTACCAAGTAAGTACCAAGAACTGTCTAGCACAGCGGCTCGGCGCCATCGTCATCGAGCCGCTGGTGCAATGTGCATGATCAGCTGTACCTGACGCTGGTACGCGCGGCCGCGCGGCCGCTGCCAGCGCCACTTGATGCCCGACGACATTGCGGTCGGCTGCGGCCGCACGTTCAAACTTGATTGCATAAGGAACCCACATGACTCCATCCCACGCTGTCTCCTTTCACCCGCGCGTCGCACCGGTCACCTTGCCGGAGGCGGCGACGTGGCCGCTGGCCGAGGTGCTGGCCCTGTTCGAGCTGCCCTTCAATGAGCTGATGTTCCGGGCCCAGCAATCGCACCGCGCCAATTTCCCGGCGGGCGACGTCGAGCTGGCGACGCTGCTGTCGATCAAGACCGGCGGCTGCGAGGAGGATTGCGGCTACTGCCCGCAGGCCGCGCGCTACGACACCGGGGTCGAAGCGAGCAAGATCCTGGGCATTGAAGCGGTGCTCGACGCGGCGCGCCAGGCCAAGGCCAACGGCGCGACGCGCTTTTGCATGGGCGCGGCGTGGCGCAGCCCGAAGGAGCGCGACATGGAAAAAGTCGAAGAAATGGTCAGTCAGGTCAAGGCTCTCGGCCTGGAAACCTGCGCCACCCTGGGCATGCTGGAAGAAGGCCAGGCCGACCGCCTGAAAAACGCCGGCCTCGATTTCTACAACCATAACCTCGATACGGCGCCCGAGTTCTACGACAACGTGATCTCGACCCGCGCCTACCAGGACCGCCTGGATACCCTGGGGCGCGTGCGCGGTGCCGGCCTGAAGGTCTGCTGCGGCGGCATCGTCGGCATGGGCGAGACGCGCCTGCAGCGCGCCGGCCTGATCGCCCAGTTGGCCAACCTCAATCCGTATCCTGAATCGGTGCCCGTCAACCATCTGGTGCAGGTCGAAGGCACGCCGCTGCACGGTCTGGAGCCGCTCGATCCGTTTGAATTCGTGCGCACCATTGCGGTCGCCCGCATCACCATGCCGCAGGCGCGCGTGCGCCTGTCGGCCGGCCGCCGCCAGATGGGCGAAGCGGTGCAGGCGATGTGCTTCCTGGCCGGCGCCAACTCGATTTTCTATGGCGACAAGCTCTTGACCACCGACAACCCGGAGGCGCATGACGACCGTGCGCTGCTTGGAAAGCTCGGCCTGCACACCCGCGCCACGGTGCCGGGCGAAGTGCGCAAGTCCGATTGTGGGGGCCAGGAGCGCAGCGAGGCAAACCCGATGCGGCCCAATGCACGACAATATTAATCAAGGAAAATATGATGATTCATACACCGTCTGGCGCTTTTCCGCAGCCTGGCCCCCGTTATCTGGCCGCGACGCGATTTTTTGATATCGATGATGTGGCGCTGCGCACGGCGGTCAGCACCGTTTGCGCGGGAGCGCTCGACGATACCGAGCGCGCGGTACGCCTGTTCTACTGGGTGCGCGACGGTTGGCGCTATGATCCCTTTGGCGTGACGATGAGCGCCGACGCGCATGTCGCCAGCCAGGTGCTGGCTGGGGATCGCGGCTACTGTGTCTCGAAAGCGCTGCTGTTGTGCGCGGCGGCGCGCGCCGCAGGCATTCCCAGTGCCATCGGCCTGGCGGACGTGACGAATCACTTGACGAGCGAGAAGTTGAAGCAGTGGATGGGCGGCTCGACCTTGTTCATCAATCATGGTTATGCCTTGCTGCATATCGCCGGCAGGTGGCGCAAGGCCGCTCCCGCCTTCAACATCCAATTGTGCCAGCGCTTTGGCGTGATGCCGACCGAATTTGATGGCCGCGCCGACGCCATTTTGCAGGAGTTCGACCAGCACCATCGGCAGCATATGAGCTATGTCGCCGATCACGGTGTCTGGTCGGACCTTCCCTTTGAGAAATTTTCAGCGGAAATGCTGGCCGCTTACCCGAATTTGGCCGTGGCCAATGGCGATGCCGCTCATGATTTCGTGCCCTGACCGGCCGCGCGCGGCGCCAGGTGCGCCGCCATCGCCGGTGCTCAAGCCTCGTCCGGGGCCTTGTCGAGGGGGCGGTAACTGTTCGGGAAATACTGCCTGACGATCTCGCCGTCAGTGCGCAAAGCGTGGCAGCCGTTGAGCGGAGACAGACCGCGGCCCGCATCGCCTGGCGCGTCGGGATCGAACTGCGTCGAGTCGCCCCAGAGCGCCTGGAACATGGTGGTCGCGATGGGCGGCAGCAATTCAGTCATGTGCGAGCAACCGGCCGTGCCCCGGAACAGGCGCTTGATACGCTGCACGAAGCCCGGTTCAATGCGTATGCCGATGAGTTGCCGGTAGTTGGCGGCGATGGCGCCGCAGATCTTGTACGGGCTGTGCGTGGTCAATGCCACCGCGTCGCGGATCGTCATGTTCTTGTCGATCGTCAGGCGCAGCGTCATTTCGTGGATTTTTTCATCAGGCTGCAGTTCGCCGCGTTCGGGCAATCTGACGCCGTAGGGCTTGGTGTCGATCAGTGTGCCTTCGACGTCGATGCAGTCATCGTCGCGCGCATAGGCGATGCAGGTGATACGTCGAACGTGCAATACGCGGCGTTCCGGGCTATGGTCGGTGCTATTCATCTTCGATGCCTTTCGTGTTGTGTCGGCCCGCGTACGCGCTGGCGCCGCGTCGCATGCGGCGCCAGTGCCGCTACGTGCCTTGCGCCGCGTGCGCCACATTGGCCAGCAGCAATGCGGCAATTTCCTCTGGCGAGTAGCCGCAGGTTTCCAATAGGCGCACGGTGTCCCGTCCGGTCGCCGGCGCCGGCGCGGGCACGTCGCTCGGGGTCCGTCCGAAGCGCGGCGCCGGCGCCGGCTGCATGGTGTCCTGGTAGGGAACAAAGGTCGCGCGCGCCACATTGTGCGGGTGGTGCGGCGCTTCGTCCATATCGAGCACCGGGGCGAAACAGACATCGCTGCCCTCGAGCAGCTCACACCAGGCTTGCCGTGTGCGCGATTTGAACAGCAGGGCCAGTTTGACCTTCAAGGCCTCCCATTCGGCCGGATTCCATTGATGCCGGAATTGCGGATCGTCGATGCCGCATTTCTGTAGCAAGAGCTTGTAGAATTGCGGCTCGATCGGGCCTATCGACACGAATTTGGCGTCGGCGCATTCATAGACGCCGTAGAAATGCGCCGTGCCGTCGAGGAAGTTGCTGGAGCGTTCGGTGTGCCACTGCCCTTTCGCTTTCAGTCCATAGAGCGTGGCCATCAGCAAAGCCGCGCCATCGGTCATCGCCGCATCCACTACTTGCCCTTGCCCGGAGCGCCCGGATTCAAGCACCGCAGCAAGCACGCCAAGCGCCAGCAACATGCCGCCGCCGCCATAGTCGCCGACCAGGTTGAGGGGCGGGGCGGGCGGACGGTCGGCCGGGCCCATCGCATGCAGTGCGCCGGACAAGGCGATGTAGTTGATGTCATGTCCGGCCGCTTGCGCCAGCGGACCGGACTGGCCCCATCCTGTCATGCGCCCGTACACCAGTTTGGGATTGCGTTCCAGGCAGCGCTCGGGACCGAGTCCGAGTTTCTCGGTAACGCCCGGGCGATAGCCTTCGATGAGGATGTCGGCCCGTTCGACCAGGCGCAGCACCACATCGATGGCGCGCGGGTCCTTCAAGTCCAGGGCAATGGAGGCGCGGCCGCGGTCGACGATGCCGTCATTGATCATCATCTCGTCCAGCGCTCCCGGCTGGCTCGATGGTCTGCGGTCGATGCGGATCACCGTCGCGCCCATATCGGCCAGGATCATGCCGGCAAAGGGGCCAGGGCCGATGCCGGCCAATTCGACTACTGTCACTCCTGTCAGTGGTCCAGCCATGGTATGTCCTTTTCTGATGAGATCACGATGGAATGTCGTCGAGATAGCGCGCGCCGCGCGCCGCCATCTCGCGCAACTGGGGCGGCACCGCAAAGCGCGGGCCATGCAAGGCGGCCAGGCGATCGCACTCGGCCACGAAGCGGGCCGCGCCGATAGTGTCGATCTGGCTGATGGCGCCGCCCAGCGCCGCCGGGAAGCCCCAGGCCAGGATCGAGCCGACGTCCGCGTTGCGGGCGCTGACGATGCCTTCGGCCACGCAGCGCGCCGCTTCCACCGATTGCACGTACATCATGCGCTTGCGCACCTCGTCGACATCGGGTTGTTCATCGGCGACCGGAAAATGTTGGGCCAGGCCGGGCCACAATTGCTTCTTGCCGCCGGCCGGGTGATCGTAAAAGCCGCGCCCGCTCTTCTTGCCGACACGGTCGAACTGCTCGATCATTTTTTCAAGTACCGGGTCCTGCGGCTGCCGGACGTAGCTCTCGCCAAGGTCGGCCTTCGCGGCCTGCAGGGTCTTGTACATCAGCTCGATGGAGAATTCATCGACCAGGGCCAGTGGCGACATGGGCATGCCAGCCATCCGCGCCGCGTTTTCGATCAGGATGGGATTGACCCCTTCGTCGAGCATGGCCATGGCTTCGTAGGGGAACAGCGCAAAGGCCCGGTTGCAGTAGAACGAGCGGCAGTCATTGACGATGATCGGCGTCATGCGCAGCTGTTTCACGAGGTCCATCGCCAGGGCGATGGTGCGGTCGCTGGTCTGCTTGCCACGGATGACTTCCACCAGCGGCATGCGCTCGACCGGCGAGAAAAAGTGCATGCCGACATATTGCTGTGGACGCGATGAAAATTCGGCCAGGCTACTGATGGGAAGGGTGGAGGTGTTCGTCGCAAAGATGGCGCTGTCGGATAAAAATTGCTCGGCCTTGCGGATCACTTCCACCTTGACCTCACGGCTTTCAAAGACCGCTTCGATCACCAGTTCGCAATCCTTGAGCGTGCTGAAGTCGGCGCTTGCGGTGATGAGCGACAAGGTCTGGTCACGGGCCTGCGCGGTCAGCCGGCCCTTCGCCACTTGGGCGTCCATGGATTTGGCGGCGTAGGATTTGCCCTTTTCCGCAGCGTCGAGCGAGACGTCGAGCAAGACGACGGGCAGACCGGCGCGCGCGGCGACGTACGCCAGGCCGGCACCCATCATGCCCGCTCCAATCACCGCAATCTTGCTGTAGCGCATGGAAGGCACGTCGCGCGGACGCTCGGCCAGAGCGTTGGCGGCGCCGATCGAATAGAACAGGGTGCGTATCATGTTCTTGGTGGTGGCGGACGTGGACAGTCGCGCGAACTGGCGCTGCTCGATCTTCAGGCCGGTGTCCAGATCGACCTGGCAGCCATCATGGACGCTGGCGAGGATCGCCTCGATCGCCGGGTAAAGCCCCTGGGTCTTGTTGAGCACGCCCCCGCCGATGGCGGCGAACAGCTGTTGCACTGCGGGCGTCTGGACTGTGCCGCCGGGAAACTTGAATCCCTTGGCGTCCCACGGCCGGATGGCGCTGCGCGGACCTTCGGCGAGCAGCCATTGCTTGGCGCGGACCAGCAGCTGGTCGGCCGGCACCACTTCATCGACCAGTCCGGCGGCCAGCGCGGCGGCCGGCGCCACCTTGCGTCCTTCCGTCAAAAATGGCAACGCCTGTTGAATGCCGATCATGCGCGGCAGCCGTTGCGTGCCGCCGGCGGCCGGCAGCAGGCCCAGCGACACTTCCGGCAAACCGAACTGTGCTTTGGGATTGTCCGCCGCGATGCGCCGGTGGCAGGCCAGGCAGAGTTCGAAACCACCGCCCAGTGCGGTGCCATTGATGGCCGCGACAAACGGTTTGCCGCAGCGCTCCAGATCGCGCAAAATGCGGCTGATCGGGCCGCTTGTCGCCATCGACTCTTGCGCCGTCTTGATGGCGCCCAGCAGGGCCAGATCGCCGCCGGCCACGAATTCCGGGCGGCTCGACGTGACGATCACACCCTTGACCGCGGCATCGGCGATCGCGCGTTGCACGGCCTCGCCAAAGGCCAGGATCGATGCGGCGTTCAATACGTTCATGGGGCGATCGGCAACGTTCCATGCCAGGGTCGCGATGCCATCCTCATCTACTCGGTAATCAATCATGCCTGTTCCTTCAATAAATTATGTTCGTCAGTGGGGGCGATGCGTGCGCCTTACAGGCGCTCGATCACCATCACCGAACCCATGCCACCGCCCACGCACATGGTGATCAGGCCGGTGGCGAGATCGCGCCGTTCGAGTTCATCGAGAACGGTGCCGATCAGCATGGCGCCGGTCGCGCCAAGCGGATGGCCCAGGGCGATCGCGCCACCGTTGACGTTGACCTTGTCGTGGGGGACGCCAAGCGCGTCCATGAAGCGCAGGACCACCGAAGCGAATGCTTCGTTGCATTCGAACAGGTCGACATCGCTGGCGTTCATGCCGGCGCGGCGCAGCGCCATTTCCGCAGCGGGAGCGGGGCCGGTCAGCATGATCGTGTGTTCCGAGCCGACCGTGCCGAACGAGACGATGCGTGCGCGCGGCTTCAAGCCCTGAGCCTTGCCCGCCTCTGCGCTGCCAATCAGCACCGCCGCCGCCCCATCGACGATGCCTGAGGAATTGCCGGCGTGGTGCACATGCTCGATGCCCGCCAGGTGTGGATAACGCTGCAGGGCGACCCCGTCGAAGCCGAGCTTTTCGCCCAGGGTCAGGAAAGAGGGAGCGAGGGCCGCCAGCGTCTCGAGCGTCGTATCGGCCCGGAAATGTTCGTCCCGGTCCAGGATCACGATGCCATTGACGTCGCGTACCGGCACGACCGATGTGAAGTAGCCGTTGGCCCACGCGGCAGCGGCGCGCCGCTGGCTTTCGACGGCGTAGGCATCGACGTCACGCCGGCTGTGCCCATACAGGGTGGCGATGAGATCGGCCGAAATACCTTGCGGGATCATGCGATGGCCGAGGGTAATCTGCGGATCGGTCACCCATGGCGCGCCCGAGGTGAACATCGGTACCCGCGACATGCTTTCCACGCCGCCACCGATGATCAGCTCGGCCTGGCCGGCCTTCACCATGGCAGCGGCGAAGTTGCAGGCTTCCAGACCGGAGCCGCAGAAGCGGTTAAGCTGAAGGCCGGGGACCTTGGGATCGAAGCCGGAGGCGAACACGGCGGCCTTGGCAATGTTGGATGCCTGTTCGTTGACCGCTTCGACGCAGCCCAGGATGACATCATTGAGTTGCGATGTGTCGAGATTGTTGCGATCACGTATTTCGCGCAACACGTTCGCCGCCAGCCGGGCCGACGGGACTTCATGCAGGGCACCGGAAGCGCGACCGCGTCCTCGGGGCGTGCGTACTGCGTCAAAAATGTAGGCTTCAGTCATTTTTCTACCTTTTCTCAATCCACAATGTAAAGATACGCCAGCGCGTATGGCGGCCCGGCATGCTGCTGTCCATGGCGCTACGGTGCCGCCCCGCACGTCGTAGCGGGGCGTCTGGCGCTGCCGTGAGTTCAATCCGGCGACGTATTTATAATAAACCGACGCGTCGGTCAAAGTCAATGGCTTGTCTCGATTGCCTGGCACGGCCTGGCATGGTCATTGGGTGCCCAGGCAACACGGCTGGCGACTCATGCCATGGCGGCGGCCGCCGCGCAGATGGCGGCGATGAGTTGCGCCACCTGGTCGGTGCTGTGGGCCGCAGACAGCGAAATGCGCAGGCGGGCAGTTCCCTTCGGTACAGTGGGGGGGCGGATGGCGGGAACCCAAATGCCGGCCTCGCGCAGGCGCGCCATCAGATCGAGCGCCAATTGATTGTTGCCCACCACCAGAGCCTGGATTGCTGTCTCGGAGTCAAGCAGGGTCCATGGCAGACCGGCCAGGCCGTTTTGCAATTGCGCGATCAGCTGGCGCAGATGCTGCTGGCGCCATGTTTCGGTTTGCAGCAGCGTCAGTGTCGCCAGCAGCGCACTGGCCAGCAATGGTGGACTGGCCGTGGTGAAGACATAGGTGCGGGCGCGCTGCAGCAACCATTCGATCAGCACCGCATCCCCGGCGACAAAGGCGCCGGCAACGCCAGCGGCCTTGCCGAGCGTTCCCATGTAGAGCACTCGCGGCGAGCTTAGCCCGAGGTGCGCAAGGCTTCCGCGTCCCTGCGGACCGAGCACGCCGAAGCCGTGCGCGTCGTCGACCAGCAGCCAGGCGTCGTGGCGCTCGCACAGTGCCACCAGCTCGGCCAGTGGTGCAAGATCGCCGTCCATGCTGAACACGCCGTCGGTCACGATCAGCTTGCGGCCGCTGCGGCTCTTGCCGAGCTGTTGCGCCAGGCGCCCGACATCGTTGTGGGGATAGACGCGAAACTCGGCTCTGGAAAGGCGCGCGCCATCGATCAGACATGCATGGTTCAGACGGTCGGAAAAAATGGTGTCGCCGGGACCGGCCAGGGCGGGAAGGATGCCCAGGTTGGCCATATAGCCATTGGAAAAATGCAAGGCCCTTGGCATGCCGACAAAGTTTGCCAGGGCAACTTCGAGCGTCTCATAAATGCTGCTGTGGCCGCTAATAAGCGCCGACGAGGCGGCGCCAACGCCAAACCGCCGCAGGCCCTCGTGGGCGGCGGCAACCAGCGCCGGGTGGTTGGCCAAGCCGAGATAGTCGTTGCTGCTGAACGCCAGATACTGCCGGCCGTCGATGCTCAAGAGGGGGCCTTGCGGACCGTCGACGATGCGCCTCTGGCGCAACAGCGCCTGTTCCTTTAACTGCTGTAACTGGGCGCCGATGTCATGGGTCAGCTTACTCATGGAGCATGCACTCCGGCTGCGCCATTGCAGGCGCTGCGGCAAAACACAGCGGCAGCGCCTGCAGGCTGCGATAAACCGCATTGTTCCCCCACGCCGGTACGGCGCCGTGCAACGCCAGTTGGGGCATGCGCCGCATGATAGTGCGCAACGCAATTTCCGCTTCCATATAGGTCAGCGTTGCGCCGATGCAGACATGCGGGCCGTGGCCGAATGACAGGTGGCTGCCCTCATTGCGCACAATATTCAAGGCGTCGGGAACGGCGAACTTTGCGGGGTCGCGGTTGGCCGCGCCGATCAGCGCAATCACCAGCTGTCCCTTCTTCATCGTCTGCCCATGCAGGCAGACGTCCGTGGCGAGGCGCCGGCCGCTGTATTGCACCGGGCTGTCGAAACGCAATAGCTCCTTGATCGCGTTTGGCAGCAGCGACGGATTGTGCCGCAGCGCATGCCACTGTTGCGGATGCTGCAGTAGCGCCAGCATGCCATTGCCGAGCAGGTTGCGGGTGGTCTCATGCCCGGCAAACAAAAGGGTGCAGCATTGCGCCAGCAATTGCTTGGTGGTGACGATGCCGCCTTGCGCTTCTGCAAGGATCAGTTGGCTGACAAGGTCATGGCCCGGACGCGCGCGGCGCGCCGGCAGCAGGGCGCGAAAATAGTCATTCATTGCCAACAAGCTGGTTTGGGCGCGGCGGGCAATCTCGATGGTGGGGGTCGGGCTGCCAATGAAGGCGGCGATGTCGTCTGACCACGCGACAAATGCGGCCCGGTCGTTGCCGTCGATGTCGAGCATCGTCGCAATCACCAGCGCCGGCAGGGGGCGGGCAAAGTCCCGCATAAAGTCGAACCGGCCCGACGGCGTGGCAAGTATCTTGTCGAGCAGGTCATCGACGATGACTTGAATCTGCGGCGCCAACGCCTGTATGGCCGCCGGCTTGAAGCCACCGTTCATGGCTTGACGCAAGCGGGTATGTTGGGGGGCATCGACAAACAGTAGGGAGCGCGAAAAAATACGCTTGAATTCACGTAATTCGGCAAGGGCATCGGGCCCGCTGCTGTTGGCCCAGCCGCCGGCGCGGCGTACCGAGAAGCGCGCATCGCGCAGCACCGAAGCGACGTCTGAGTAGTTTGGCAACAGCCACGCGCCGCCGCAAAATTGCGTGCTCCAGTGCAGTGGCCCCGCCACCCGCAAAGCCTGATAGGCAGGATAGGGATCGGCGTAGAATTGATCGGTGACCATGGCCGAAGCCGGAGCAGCGCTGGTCGGAACGAATGTTTGCATGAGTTTCTCCGTAAAGAGCTTGAGTCGATGTGTATGGCCGCATGAAAAGGAGAGGGCGGTAGCGCGCATTCGGACATGCTGGCGAATCCGATGCAAGAATCGGGGCGAAAGTCAAGCAATTCATGATAAACTACCGCCGCGACGGTTTATGAATGGGCCGCCGTTACGCGTTGTCGCCGAGCCGGTCCGCTGTTACCGCAGCCTATGGCGAAGCCATCTTCCTTGCACATTTACCCGGTCGAGCACCGGCATACCACTCTGTAATTTAAGTTAGGAAATTAGAATATGTCACGCGTTCGTGCTGATGATTACGATCTCAAGATGAAGCAAATCATGGATGCGGCAGCTGCCTTGTTCGCCAAGACCGGCTATCCTGGCGTGAAAATGGAGCAGATTGCCAAGAACTGCAAAGCGTCGAAATCGATGTTGTACCATTACTTCCCCACCAAAGACGAGATTTTGTTTGCCATTCTCAAAGATCATCTCGATTCCGTCATTTCCGCCATCATGAGCATCGAAACGAGCGGATCCGATCCGCAAGTACGCTTCCTGGCAATGGTGCAGACCTTCACCCAAAAGTCGGCACAGACGCGCCGGCGACATGTTGTTGCAATGAACGATGTAAAATTCCTGCCAAAAGCGATGCTCGACCCGATTCAGAAATTGGAAACCAAAGTGCTCGATCTGGTCACGGAGTATTTGCGCGCCGTGAATCCCACTCTGGACGATTCCTTGTACAAGCCCTACGGGATGCTCCTGATAGGCATGATGAACTGGACCGATACCTGGTATAAGCCCACCGGAGCCATCAAGCCGCAAGAGCTCGTTGAGCGGATATCGCGCTTGTTTCTGCGCGGGTTCCTTGCCGAGAAATAATCGGCTTGGTCCGCCACCAGCCCGGCTGCGCTGCGCGCGGCCGGGCTTTTTTCAATCTAATTTATAGACCGCCCTGTCGGTTTATTGTATGACGTGTGGCAGGCAAATGCAATGCTTGTATTCGCCTGAAGGGGCGGCAGCGGCTGCTCATGCGCCGCCAGCGGTGGCATGTCAGCAGTCAATCACTATCTTTTAATTGACAGACGCGTCGGACTATTTATAATACGGCATGCGAGACACCAACTCGTCTTGGCGGGCACGGCCGGCGGTGGCTCGGCGGCCTTCTTGAATCAACAATCTGGAACGGTTAAAAAATGAAAGTATTGATCGCAGTTAAACGTGTCGTCGATTCCGCCATCCGCGTGCATGTCAAGGCGGACGGCAGCGGCGTCGAGACGGCCAATGTCAAGATGTCCATGAATCCGTTCGATGAAATCGCGCTGGAAGAAGCGCTGCGTCTCAAGGAGGCCGGTGCGGTGAGCGAACTTGTCGCCGTGTCGTGTGGCGCCAGCGCGTGCCAGGAAACCTTGCGCGCCGCAATGGCGGCGGGCGCGGACCGCGCGATTCTGGTCGAGACCGACGCCCAGTTGCGCCCATTGGCGGTGGCGCGTTTGCTTGCGGCAATTGCCATGCGCGAGCAGCCGGCGCTGATTTTGCTTGGCAAGCAGGCCATCGACGACGACTGCAACCAGACCGGCCAGATGCTCGCCGCGCTGCTCGGTTGGCCGCAAGCGACGTTTGCGTCGCAGCTTGCCCTGGCCGATGGCGCCGCCATCGTCACCCGTGAAGTGGACGGTGGCCTTGAAACATTGAACCTGCGCCTGCCGGCGATTGTCACGACGGATTTGCGCCTGAACGTGCCGCGCTATGTGACCTTGCCGAACATCATGAAGGCGAAGAAGAAACCGCTGGCCGTGCTGACACCAGACGAGCTTGGTGTCGATGTCGCCTCGCGCGTCAGCACGCTGAAGGTCGCGGCGCCGTCCACGCGGCCTGCCGGCGTGATCGTGAAAGATGTCGCCACGCTGTTGGACAAGTTGCGGAACGAAGCCAAGGTCATCTGACCGCTGTGATGAAAGGAGTGTGCCATGAACCGGCAACCGACCAAGGAAGAAGTGCGCGCATGGCTCATGCGGCGCCAGGCCCAGCGAGCGCCCTTGCCGGATTTGGCGCAACTCCAAATGCAGATCAGGGCGCCCAGTGCTGGCGTGTCGGCGCCAGGCAACGCGGCCTGCCAATTCGTTCAATTATTGACGGGTAAACCACCCGTTCCCTTCCATTGCAAGCCCACCAATCCAGGAAATCATGACCGCTCTCGTCATTGCTGAACACGATAACGTCTCCATTAAAGGAAGTACGCTCCCTACCTTGACCGCCGCGCTCGCCTGCGGTGGCGAGGTCCATGTCCTCATCGTCGGGCACCAGTGCGCTTTGGCAGCCACAGCTGCCGCGTCGATCAGCGGCGTTGCCAGGGTGTTTGTGGCAGACGACACACACCTGGCCCATGGCCTGGCCGAAAATCTTGCCGGACAGGTGCTGGCGATGGCCAGCGGGTATAGCCATGTCCTGGCGCCGGCGACGGCGTTCGGCAAGAACTTCATGCCGCGCGTCGCCGCACTGCTGGGCGTTGATCAGATTTCGGAAATCACCAGGGTCGTGGCGCCCGACACATTCGAGCGCCCCATCTATGCCGGCAACGCCGTCGCAACCGTGCAATCGGATGATACGGTCAAGGTGCTCACGGTGCGCGGCACGGCCTTCGCCGCCGCCGCCCCGGGTGGCGCCGCACCCATTGCATCGGTCGCGGCGGTGGCCGATTTTGCCAGGTCGGCATTCGTCAGCCATGCGCTGGCCACCTCGGACCGGCCGGAGCTGACTGCCGCCAAGGTGATTGTTTCAGGCGGGCGCGGCATGGGGAGCGGGGAGAATTTCGCGCTCATCGAGGCCCTGGCAGGGCGGCTCGGCGCTGCGGTAGGCGCCTCACGCGCAGCGGTCGATGCGGGCTATGTGCCGAATGACTGGCAAATAGGGCAGACCGGCAAGATCGTCGCTCCCCAGCTGTATATCGCGGTTGGCATTTCCGGCGCGATCCAGCATCTGGCCGGCATGAAGGAGTCGAAAGTCATTGTCGCCGTGAACAAGGACCCGGAGGCGCCCATCTTCGCGGTTGCCGACTACGGTCTCGTCGGTGACTTGTTTGATATCGTGCCGCAGATGACCGCGCAGCTTGCCTGACGGTTCCCCTTGCCCGGCGCTGGCGCCGTCGTCGACTCTCTATCGGGAGCGGGGCGGCGGCTGCCGCAAGCGCCGCCGCAATGCCTCTATTTTTGTCCTGCCGCGCGCGGCGCGATTCCCGGTTTGAGCTGCCAATCCGTGCCAAAGTCAGCGAGCGGGTGGAAGTACATCGATTCCGTCGTTGCGAGTGTGGACAAGCGGGCCGTGTACTGTTCGAGATATTGGGCGCGTTGTTCCTGGTCAGTATAGTGGATCGACCAGGCAGCAAATGGCGGCAAGACTTCAAATCCGGCGTAGGCGAGCGTGCCGGCCTGCAGATGCCACAGAAGGACATCCAGACTGCCGAGCAATCCGCCCGGTGCCACCATCTCCGGGTAACAGCCGGTAGTCATCGTCAGCATGGCGCGCCGCCCCTTCAGACCACCACTATCCATGCGCATGCCTTTGCCGTAGGCGACGCCGTTGACGAAAACCCGGTCGATCCAGCCCTTCATGATGGCGGGGACCGAATACCACCAAAGTGGAAATTGAAGGATCAAAAAATCGCACCAGATCACTTTGTCGATCTCGTCTTGTATGTCGGCGGAAAAGCCGTTGTGCTGATGGGCGTATTTTTGCTCGCGGTCGTATTGGAGCGCTTCGGGAAAGCGCCGTGCATGAAAGTCGGCGGCGGTCGCGACAGGATTGAAATCCATTGCATGGAGGTCCGATACCTTGACTTCGTGTCCTAGTGCCGGGAGCGTGTCGAGCGCGCGATGGAGCAGTGCCGCGTTGAATGACTGGGGCTCATGATGGGCATGGACAATCAGGATTTTCATTGATGTTTTCTCCGAAACAATACTAATGGCGCAAGAATGCACATTGCTGTCATACCAGCGCGCGCACCAGATGCGACCGGGTTGGGTCGCCTGGCAGCCCAAGTGCGGGAACAGAATCGAGTGCCAGTGTTGGCTTTAATTTGAACAGGCTCACCCCTTGCGTCAGCCTTTGCGCCAATTGCTGCATCGAACTCGATGCGGCCGCCGCCTCTTCGACCAAAGCCGCGTTTTGCTGAGTGACTTCGTCCATGCCTTGAATGGCCAGGTTGATCTGCTCAAGTCCGTCCGTTTGCGCGGCACTCGCCACCGCGATGTCGTTGACGATGTCCGTGACCTGTTTGACGCTGTCGACGATGTCGGTCATGGTCATGCCGGCCTGGCCCACCAGTTTCCTGCCGGCCTCAACCTTGTCGCTGGAATCGCCAATGAGATCTTTGATTTCCTTTGCCGCGCTGGCCGAGCGCTGCGCAAGACTGCGCACTTCCGCTGCCACCACGGCAAAGCCCCGTCCTTGCTCGCCAGCGCGCGCCGCTTCCACTGCCGCGTTCAAGGCCAGAATATTGGTCTGGAACGCGATGCCATCGATCACGGCGATGATGTTGACGATTTTTTGGGCGGAGGCGTGGATCGAGTTCATGGTGTCGACGACTTGGGCGACGACGGCGCCGCCTCTGCTGGCCACGTCGGTGGCCGAGCGCGCCAGCGCGTTTGCGTGGTGCGCGCTATCGGCATTGTGTTTGACCGTGACGGTGAGATCTTGCAAGGCGGCCGAGGTTTCTTCCAGGGTTGCGCTTTGTTGCTCGGTGCGTGCGGACAGATCGAGGTTGCCAGCGGCAATTTGACGCGAGGCGCTCGCGATCGATTCGGTATCGGAGCGCACGTCCGCGACGATACGTTCCAGGCTGCCGTTCATGTCGCGCAAGGCAAGCATCAGTCTTCCAGTTTCGTCCGTTGACAGGACCTCGACGGTCGTGCTGAGATCGCCATCGGCGACAATGCGGGCGATTCTGACGGCATGTCCCAATGGTACCGTGATGCTGCGCGTGACCCACCATGAGCCGCCGGCGCAGATCAGCAAGGCGGCGCCGCCGACCAGGAGCGTCAGCCAGCCGGCGCGCTGCCGGGTGTCGCGGCCGTCGCTCGTGGCGTGCTCGGCGTAGGTCAGGTTGAGTGTGATCAGCGTGTCGAGCAAGGTCTGGATCTGTTTGCTCGAGCGCTGCAATTGATAGTCCGCGCGCCAGAAGCCCTTGATTTCGGTGGCCATGCGATTCCAGTCCGCTTCTTCGCTGACACGCTTGAGGTTCTCCACCTGTTCCGCGTTCGACGTCAGATAGCCTTGCCACGCGTGCTGCAGCAATGTCCAGGTCTTTGCCTCTTCCGGCGTCTTGGGCAATTTGGCGTAGCTGTCGAAGTACCGTTGCGCCAGTTGATCCGCAGCCAGCTTTGCCTTCAGCACTTCGGCAAAATAGGCGTGGCCCTCCTCGATGCCGTCGGACTGACTATTCGGCGCGTCGAATTCTGCGCCATCCCAGGTCATGGACGCCTTGCCTTCGGCGATGGAGGTCAGTTGCCAGGTCCTCATGTGCATCAGGTTGGTGACCGCAGGCAGTGTTTGCTCGCTTAGCGCATTGAGCTTGTCGCCGATCGCGAGCGTGGCGAGCCGGCCGGAAATGGCCACCAGCAAGAGTAACGCGAGCGTTGCGCCGGCGAACATGGTCAGCTTCAGCTTGATGGAAAGATTGCGCATATATATTCATTCCCTTCGATAGGATCGGGCGGAACTGATCTGTTCATTATCACGACAGGTCGTGCCAGTCTGGCGGGGCGCCATCTGATTTTATAATAAGACCGACTGGTCGGACTATAACTTAATCGGGTGGCAAGTCAAAGTCAAGGACAATGTGGCGCAACTGCGGCGCCGGTCAGATTCTGAGCAGTTATTGACATTAACCGACGCGTCGGTCTAATATTGCTTGCGGGCGAGTGTCCGCTCGATCGCGATGGCTTCCTCCCGGGGGGCGTCGTGGCCACATACTCGGAATGGAATCGACGCATTCTCAAGGAGCATCAATGAACAAACCCACTTCCTACCCGCTACTTTTCTCGCCACTCGACCTCGGTTTCACCCGATTGAAAAATCGCGCGATCATGGGCTCGATGCACACCGGGCTCGAAGAAGCCGAGGACGGCTTCGCGCGCATGGCGGCCTACTATGCGGAACGTGCACGGGGCGGGGTAGGCATG
Source organism: Janthinobacterium sp. PC23-8 (assembly GCF_002250505.1). GTDB lineage: Bacteria > Pseudomonadota > Gammaproteobacteria > Burkholderiales > Burkholderiaceae_D > Janthinobacterium. The sequence goes on along the minus strand of NZ_NJGY01000004.1, from coordinate 89,003 downwards.
ATTATTACGGGCGGCATGTCACCCAACGCCGAGGGCGGCATGGGTCTGCACAAGGACGTGAACGCCTCCCGGCACCGCCTCGTGACCGAGGCTGTCCACGCGGCAGCGCCCGACGTCAAAATTTGCCTGCAAATTCTGCACATGGGTTCGCTTGCCCATACGCCGGACTGTGTGGCGCCATCCGCGATCAAATCACGGATCGGGGCCTTTTCCCCGCGCGCGCTGGACGAGGCGGGAATCGACAAGCAATTGAACGATTTCGCAAACTGTGCGTTATTGGCACAAGAGGCCGGCTACGACGGGGTGGAAATCATCGGCTCGGCGGGTTACCTGCTGTCCACGTTCCTGCTTGAAAGGACCAATCAGCGCACCGATCAATGGGGCGGAAGCTTCGACAACAGGATGCGCTTCCCCGTCGAAGTCGTGCGGCGTGTGCGCGCCGCGGTCGGCCCCAGCTTTATTGTGATCTATCGCGTTCCCGCAATGGATATGCTGGAAGATGGCCTGTCATGGGATGAAGTGGTCCAGCTTTCCAAAGCAGTCGAAGCGGCCGGCGTGAATATCGTCAGCACGCACTTCTGCTGGCATGAAGCGCCGGTGCCAACCATCGCAACGATGGTGCCGCGCGCGGCTTTTACCCAGGTAACCGGCAAGCTTCGCCAATTGCTGTCGGTTCCCCTGATTACCAGCAACCGCATCAACATGCCCGATGTGGCAGAAGCCGTGCTGGCGCGCGGAGACGCCGATCTCATTTCCATGGCCCGCCCCATGCTGGCCGACCCGGAAATCATGCTCAAGGCACAGCAGGGGCGCGAAGACGAAATCAACACCTGCATTGCCTGTAACCAGGCCTGCCTCGATCACGGGTTCGACGGCTTACGCCAGGTAAGCTGTCTGGTCAATCCGCGCGCCTGCCACGAGACCACGCTCAATTACCTGCCGTCAAAAGCGCCCAAGAATCTCGCGGTGATCGGCGCCGGCCCATCGGGCCTGGCTTTTGCAACGGTAGCAGCGCAGCGTGGTCACAAAGTGACGTTGTTCGAGGCTTCCAACGAAATTGGCGGACAGTTCAACCTGGCCAAACGCATTCCCGGCAAGGAGGAATTCCATGAAACCTTGCGCTATTTCCGCAAGATGATCGATGTCCATGGAATTGATCTGCGCCTGAACACTGCGGTCAGCGCTGCAGCGGTCAAGGCCATGGCGTTCGATGAAGTCATCGTGGCCACCGGTATTGAACCGCGCATGCCGGTACTCGATGGCATCGACCATCCCAAGGTGGTCGGCTACATCGACGCCATCCTTGGCAGAGCGCCGATCGGCAAGCGCGTGGCGATCATGGGGGCCGGCGGCATCGGGTTTGACGTGGCACAGATGATCTCGCACGCCGGGCCTTCCGGCGCGCTCGACGTGCAAGTGTTTGCCAGGGAATGGGGCATCGACTTCAGTGGCCACCCGCGCGGCGGTGTGGCCGGCATACAACCGCAGCTTGCGAGCACGGACCGCACGATCTATCTCATGCAGCGCAAGACAGACAAGGTGGGCAATGGCCTGGGACGCACGACGGGCTGGGCGCACCGGCTGGCACTGACCCGCCGCGGCGTGAAGATGCTCAATGGGGTGGAGTACCTGAAGATAGATGATGCTGGCCTGCACGTCCGTGTTCATGGCGAAGCCAGGTTGCTTGAGGTCGACACGGTCATCGTGTGCGCCGGTCAATTGTCGCGGCGCGACGTCTACGAGCAATTGCTGGCGCTGGACATACACGCAACGGTGATAGGCGGCGCCTTCGAGGCCGGTGAACTCGATGCAAAGCGGGCAATCGACCATGCATCCAGGCTTGCGGCGGTGGTATAAGACAGTTTCGGCATGCGGCGCGGTGGCGACACCGGCCGCAGTGCGGTCGCTGCTGCGATCAGGCGTCCTCTCCGAAGGTCATCAGTTGTTGCGTGGCGGCGCGTGCGGCCTCGTATTCGGCGCGCGTGCAATTGACCAGTTCCGACACGTCGCCGATGGCTCGCACCCCGGATACGGAGTGCCCGGCGCTCCAGATATCGCGCCAGCGCGAGGCGCCCGACGGCCCCTCGGGCTTGCTGGCAAACAGCATGGCCGCAGGCTCCTGGCCGATGGCGCCTGATAGCTGCGCCGGGTCGAGGCCGGCGGCCTCGAGCGAGGGACGCAGCATATTGGTTTCGAGCCCCGTCACGGCCGTCGTGAGCAGGATGTCATCGACACTGCTGCGCACCAGCATCTCGCGATAGGCAGTGGTGGCAAGGCTCTCGCGCGTGGCGATGAACTTGGTGCCCATATAGGCCAGGTCGCAGCCGAGCACTTGCGCGGCCCACAGCGCCTGGCCATCGGCAATGCCGCCGGCGAGCACCATGGGACCGGAGAAGAATTCACGGACCGCGCGCGCGAACGCGAAGCCGTTTGCCCACCCTGTCTGGCCGCCGGCGCCGGCGGTGAGCAGGATCAGGCCATCGACCCCCGCCGCGATCGCTTTCCTGGCATGCTGTACCGAGGCGACATCGGCGAATACCAGGCAGCCGATGTCGTGCAGCGGGCCGACCACCGCTTGCGGAGAGCCGACGCTGGTGATGACCATTTCCACCTTGTGGCGCAGCAGACAATCGAGATGCTGGCGCAGATCTTCGCGGCGCATGATCAGATTCGGGCAAAAGGGGGCGTCCTGCGGCGTCAGCGCGGTGTTGATGCGATCGAGCCAGTGTTCGAGCTCGTCGACGGTGCGGCAGTTTGCCGTCGGAAAGGAGCCGATCACGCCGGCCCTGCAAGCGGCGATGACCAGATCCGGACCCGACACCAGGAACATCGGGGCGGCGATCAGCGGCAGCCGCAGCCGCCGCGCAATCGAGGGTGGCAAGGCGCTCATGACACAGTGCCCAGCGCGGCCGCGCGCAGCTGCTTCTTGTCGATCTTGCCGACCGACGTCAGCGGCAGCTCGGCAACGAAAACCAGGCGCTTGGGCGCATATACTTTCCCTTTCATTTGCCGGACCCAGTCGATCAGGTCCTCTTCGGAGACCTCGCTCTCCGGGCGTCGTACGACGAAGGCTGTCACCGCTTCGCCCCAGCGTTCGTGCGGCACGCCGAACACCGCAGACATGGCGACGGCGCAATGCGTGGCGAGCGCATCCTCGACCTCGCGCGGATACACATTGAAGCCGCCGGTAATGATCAGGTCCGAGCGCCGGTCGACGATGTACAGGCGTCCTTCCGCATCCATTCGTGCGACGTCGCCTGTATGCAGCCAGCCATCGCGCATCGCCGTGGCGGTCAGCTCCGGTTGGCCCCAGTACTCACGGATCACGCTGGGGGCGCGCACGCAGATTTCCCCCGCCTCGCCCGTGCCCACCGGCCGGTCGTCGGCGTCGACCAGCCGCACATCGACGCCGGTAGCAGGAAAGCCGCAGGCATGGAACAACTCCGGGCGCTGCGGATCATGGTCGCGCCTGGGCAGGACAGTGATCGGATAGCATTCGGTCTGGCCATAGAACTGCGCGAATACCGGACCGATGCGTTCGATGCCTTCGAGCAGCCGCGCCGGCGCCATGGGCGAGGCGCCGTAGTACAGTATCTCCAGGCAAGAGAGGTCGGTCTGGTCGAGGGCAGGGTGATCGAGCAGGGCATAGATCATGGTCGGCACCAGCAGCATGGCGTTGATGCGCTCGCGCTGTATGTAAGCCAGTTCCCGTTCCGGCTCGAAGCCCCTGGCAAGATGCACCGTGCCGCCGCGTGCCAGCACCGGCAAGACCATGCTGCCCGCGACATGGCTGATCGGGGCGTTGACGAGAAAGCGCGGCGTCGCCGGCAAGTCGAAATCGGACAGCACCGTGGTGAAGATTGCGGCCATCGAACCATGGTCGCGCACGCCTGCCTTGGACTTGCCCGTCGTGCCGCCGGTGAAGGTGAGGGTCGCGATGTCATCCGGCTGCGCGAGATCGCGCGCAGGGCAGTCGCCCATCTGTTCCGCAGCGGCCAGCAGATCGATGCCGAAGTCGCTCGGGCCGAGCGTGAATACGTGGCGCAAGCGCGCCGTGCGGGCGGCAATTTCAGCGCCACGCGCACCGAAGCTTGCGATATCGACGATCAGCGCGTCGGCTTCAACTTGATCGAGCTGCCCGAGTTGATCCGGCAATGCGCCCAGCGGATGCAGCCAGACCGTGCTCATGCCGAGCGCCTGCACCGCGACGCCGGCGCACCAGACATCGGCGCGATTGGCCGACAGCAGCGCCACCCGATCAGGCCGACAGAGGCCGGCGCCGCTCAACACGGCTTGCATGCGGCCGATGAGCTGGGCTGCGGCAGCGTAACTGAGCGTTCCCCCGTCCCAGGCGAATGCGGTCGCCGCCGGGTGCCGTGCCAGCACCCGCAGCGTCCAGGCGCCGACGGTCGGCGAGGCGTGCACATGGTTGGTTGTCATCTGCTTGCTCCTTGTACCTGGCTTTGACTGGTATTCGACATATCTCCTCCATGATGTGTTTGCAAACCCAAGGTCAGGCATGCCAGGGCGCCAGCAATCCCACCTTGAGCATTTCTCCGCCGTGACTGCTTCGAAGTAATCATGCATTGTGCGTATTTAATTTATAAACCGTCACGACGGTCTAAATATATAATACACATTAGTCGACGTTTCGGACGGTTTTTCAGAAGGTTTTTTTTGCCCGCGAGGGGGCGGCAAGTCAGATGGCGCCGATGCGGCGCGCTTCCAGCACCGCCTGCATGCGGCTGTGGACCGCCAGCTTGGCGTAGATACTGCGCAAGTGCGTACGCACGGTGCTGGCCGACACGAACAGCTTTTCCGCCATCGCGGTGTCGGAGTAGCCATCGGCGACGAGCTGCAGCACGCTGATTTCCTTGCGCGAGAGCTGTCCCTGCGGGGGCAGGGTATCCTCAGCGGCGGCCGTTTCAAGGTGCGACAGACTGCCAAAGGCCTGCAGCAGGCGCTGCAGATACTCGGAAAAAATGGGCGAGGTGCGGCGAATGTCGTCTTTCCGCATCGCTGACATGAAGTTGCTCAGTAGCAAGCCGGCATCGGGACCTTCGTCGACGATCAGGCGCACGAACCCTTCATTGCAGGTCTGCCTGAGCAGCGTGCCGAGCACGGCGTGGCTGGCCCGTTGCTGGCCCGAGCGCACCAGGGCCATAGCCTGCAGCAGGCGCAGTTTCAGGCCGCGCAAATGGTGCGACGTCGCGGTGGCCTCGCCAATTGCGTGCTCAAGCTGCGGCAGGCACTTCGCGGCGTCGCCGGCCGCGACCTCCCAGCGCAGCCGCCCGATCGCCATGTCCTCCAGCTCATTGGCGAACATGCGCTTGCCGGCCACGCGTTCCCACAAGGCCGCATCCTCGGCGCGGTCGAGTTCCTCACGCGCCGCCTGCGCATGGCCTTGCAGCAACAACACGCGGGAACGTTCCAGCTTGGCGCAGGCCACGATACGCGTCAGCTTGCGCCGGCGCCCCAGATATTCCAGATCGGTGAGCGTCTGAAATGCCCGGTCCACGTCGCCGCGCTGGAAGGCAATGCGTGCCTGCATGACGTGGACGACAATCACCAGATCGGCCAGGCCCAGATCACACACCAGCGGCACGTAAGCGCGTAGCAGCTGTTCGACGGTATCGAGCTCATTGCCTTCGTACAGGGTGCAGGCATACAGCACGCCGGCCCACGCATTGCCGTTCGATTCGCTGCGGCCAGCCCTGAGGCTGGCCGCCAGAGCCATCTTCATGCGTGCCCGCGCCTGGCGCAAGCGGCCTTGCTGCATGTCGATCACGCCTTCGACCGATTCGGAATACATTTCCGTGAACCCCGTCAGCTTGTCCCAGTGCGTGCGGCGTGCCACTTCGAGCAACGCGCGGGCGTTGTCGAAATCGCCCGTGTTGGCATAGATGCTGGCCACGGTGCTGAGCAGCACCGCGTCGGTGAACGCCGACCCGGTGGGCAATTCGGTAATGCACTGCCGGCCAACCGCCAGCGCATCTTCCACCCGGTCCATCATCGCCGGCAATAGTATCCGCAGCGGCAACACATAAGACTGCAGCGCTGGATCCCTGGTGTGTTCAAGGCCGGTACTGCTCATCAGCGCAGTGGCCTCCTGCGCGCCGCGCGTGTAGGCCACCGCCCACAGCTGGATGGCTTGCAGTCGCGGCTGCAGCCGCAGCAGTTCAGGCGGCATGTCGACGAACCAGCGTGCCAGCAGCCGCATGCGGCCTTCCGCCAACAAGCGTGGCGCATGGCCTTCGAGCAGTTCGGACGCGCGCGCGAAATCCTCCCCTGCCATGGCATGGTCGATCGCAGGGACCGGCCGCTGCTGCTCGGCGTACCACGCCGACGCGACCCGATGCAGGTGGGGCAGTTCTTCCGGCGCCTCGCGCTTCAGGTGCGCCTGCAGAAAGCCCGAGAACAGGCTGTGGTAACGGTACCAGCGTTCCTCGCCTTCCACCGGTGTCAACAAGATGTCGGCCGACTGGAGTTCAGCCAGCAGGCTTTCGGCGTCGGCCTCCGGTACCAGGGCTTGGCAAAGCGGCACACTGAGCTGCTTGAGTATGCTGGTACGCAACAGGAAGTGCCGGATCTGCGGTGCCTGGTGCGCCAGCACGCTGTCAGTCAGGTAAGCATCGATGGTGTCGTGCGAGCCGGAGAAGCGAACGATAAAGCCGTGCCGGTCCTGCTGCCGCTCCAATGCCAGTGATGCGAGCCAGAGCGCGGCGACCCAGCCTTCGGTGCGCCGGTGCAGCAGTGCGAGATCCTCGGCACTGAGCGCCAGTTGCCGGTTGCCGGTAAAGAAGGCGGCGGTTTCTTCAAGGGAAAAGCGCAAGTGCTGGGCATCGATTTCGAACAGTTGTCCTCGTGCGCGCAAGCGGCTGAGCGGCAGATCCGGGTTCATGCGCGAGCCGATCACCAGCCGGCCCTGGGGGGGCAACTGATCGATCAATTGGCGTACCAGCCCAAGCACGGTCGGATCCTGTATCAGCTCGAATTCGTCGAGAAACAGCGCATAGGGATGGCCGCCGCTGGTCAAGCTGTCGAGCACCGAGAGCGCGGTTTCGCCCACGGCGCGTTCCGATGCTCCGTCAGTGGCATCGGGCAGCGGTTCATCGCCCGTCAACTGGCCGATCGCGGCCCGCAAGCAATTCAGGAAGCGTGGCGGGTCGTTGTCCGAGCCGTCGAGGTTGAGCCAGGAGGTCGCCACGCCCATGGCGGCGAAGCTGTGCCGGCATTGTTCCATCAGCGTCGTCTTGCCGAAGCCGGCGGGGGCACGAATGAGCACCAGCTTGGTGGTGTGCGAGGTGCAGACGCGATTGATCAGCGCCTGGCGCAGGACCTGCGCGGGGTTGACGGGCGGGGGTGCCAGTTTTGCGCCGAGAACCTTGCGCGCGGAATTCCAGGAAGAAGTAGTCATCGGTCAGGTTGACAGTAACAAGTAATGCATTCGCGATGCCTGACAGGATACACGCAAAGCGCTGCAATACTGAGACACCTTGCACATGCAAAGCCGGGGCAGCACATATCGGACGGCATGATCTTCGACCGCCAGGAAAGACGAATCATCAATTTTGACGATGCGAGTGCGCCGATGCCGGAGCACAATCGGTCGGGAAATGTTCAGACGCTGCGCAACAACATCACAACCAACGAGAGAGAATCAGAAATGCAAGCACTGCGAATTCATGACTACGATGAAGGCATACGGCTCGACACGATGCCGCTGCTCAGCCCCGGTCCTGGCGAGATCCGGGTTCGGGTGCAGGCCTGTGGCGTGTCGTTTGTCGACCTTCTGGTGGCGGGCGGCGGCTATCAGTTGCGTCCGCCATTGCCGTTTGTTGCGGGCAGTGAATTTGCCGGTGTGGTGGACGCCCTGGGCGACGGCGTCGGCAGCAGGTTCGCCGTCGGTGACCGGGTCAGCGGTTCGGGCGCCATCGGTGCGTGGACGCAGTATGCCTGCGTGCCGCCAACCGGGCTCACCAGCGTCGCCGCCAGCGTGCCGATCGAGGAGGCCGCCGTGCTCAACGTGCCGTATGCCACTGCCCTGTATGGACTGCGCGAGCGCGGCCACCTGCAGCGCGGCGAGACGCTGCTCGTACTGGGCGCCACCGGCAGTGTCGGCCATGCAGCCGTTCAGCTGGGCAAGCTGCTGGGCGCGCGGGTGATCGCTGCCGTGTCTGGCGAGCTCAAGCGCACGGCGGCGCTCGAATCCGGCGCCGATGAAGTGGTCGACGCCGGTGATCCTGAATGGAAGAATCAGGTCAAGTTGCTGGCTGCGGGCGGCGTGGATGTCGTCTTCGACACCGTCGGCGGCGACATGACCGATGCTGCCTTTCGCACTCTTGGCTGGGGTGGCCGGCATTTGATGGTCGGCTTCGCTGGGGGCCAGATCGGCGCGCTGCGCAGCAACCTCGCGATCATGAAAGGCGCGTCCCTGGTCGGGGTGGACATCCGGCAGTTCGGAGCACGCGAACCGGCACGGGCCAGCGCACTGATGGAGGAAGTCGCCGCGCTCCACGGGGACGCCAGGATCCGGCCGCGCGTCGCTGCGGCGCTGCCGCTGGCGCAGTTTGCCGAGGCGACCGCCAGGGTGCGGGACCGCAACACCATCGGCCGGATTCTGCTGTGCCCATGAACCACTCCGTCCGCGCTTGCGGCAACGCGCCTGCGCGGACAGTTTTCTTTTCCTGCTACGGATGATGCCCATGACACACAGACCTTCCTCCCCAACGTCCTTGCTCACTTTCGAAGCCGTGCTGGACGCACGTTACAGCTGCCGCGGCTACCTTGACCGGCCGGTGGAACGCGGCACCATCGAGGCGATTTTGGGCTTGGCCCAACGCACCCCTTCCTGGTGTAACTCGCAGCCATGGCAGGTCATCGTGACCGGCGCCACAGCGACCGAACGTCTGCGCCAGGCGCTGCAATTGGAGCAGGCCGAGGCCAGCTCGGATATTGCGCCGCCGCTCGAGTACCGCGGCGTGTATCGCGAGCGCCGGCGCGAATGCGGCAAGCAGCTCTACGACAGTCTGGGCATCGCGGCGGACGACCGCGCCTCATCCATGCGGCAGACCATGGAGAACTTCAAGTTCTTCGGCGCTCCGCACATGGCGCTCATCACCACGGAGGCCTTGCTCGGCACCTATGGCGCGGTCGATTGCGGCGCCTATGTCAACAACTTCATGCTGGCCGCGCGCAGCGTTGGCGTGGCCAGTATCGCGCAGGCGGCGATCGCGATGCGCTCGCCGTTCCTGCACCAGTGGTTCGAGATTCCGGAGGACCGCCAGATCGTGTGCGGCATCTCGTTCGGCTACGAAGATCCGGCGCATCCCGCCAATCGTTTCCGTACGACCCGCGCCACCCTGGAACAGAGCGTTCGATGGGTGGACGCGTGAAGCCGCTCGTTGAGCGCGGCGCGGACATGGCGCCGCAGGCCCTGGTGCAGGTGCGGCGCGAGGGCCGGGTGTTGCTGATCACGATGCAGCGCGAACACAAGCGAAACGCGGTGGACCGGGCGCTGGCCGACGCACTCGACGTCGCTTTCAACACCCTGGAGGACGATCCCGAGCTCTTCGTCGGCGTGCTGACGGGGGGCGACAAGATATTCTGTGCCGGCAGCGATCTCACCTCGGGTGGCGATTACGTTACCGAGCGCGGCGGCGAGTACGGCATCATCCGGCGCCGCCGGCGCAAGCCGCTGATCGCGGCCGTGGAGGGTGCGGCGCTGGGCGGCGGCATGGAGATCGTGTTGGCGTGCGATTTGCTCGTTGCTGCGGACAACGCCCGCTTCGGCTTGCCCGAGGTGGTGCGCGGTGTGCTGCCGACCTGCGGCGCGCTGTTTCGCGCCTTGCATGCCTTGCCGCCCAATATCGCCCGCGAACTGGTGCTCACCGGCGAGCCGATGGATGCCGTGCGCGCCCACGCGCTCGGCCTGGTCAACGTGCTGGCGCCACCCGGCGACTCGCTGGCCGGCGCCCTGGCGATGGCGCACCGCATCGCGGCAAACGCACCGCTGTCGGTACAGGCGTGCCTGGGAGCGATGAACGGCCTGCTTGCCGTCAACGACGCCCATGGCTGGGACGTCACGGCGGCCGCACTCGCCGCCATCGCCGCAAGTGACGATGTCCAGGAAGGTCTGCGCGCCTTTCTCGAAAAGAGGGCGCCGGTCTGGATGGGACGCTGAAGTCGTCATTTGCAATGATGGTGCCGGCATCCATCGGCCGCAGCGCTGCCTGCCCCGTTCGATGGCGTGAACGCTTGTTCGATTGTTAAACCTGGAGCTGATACATGATTCCACGCACGATATTTACTGAAGAACACAACATGCTGCGTGAAACCGCACGCCACTTCATGCAAGCCGAAGTCGCGCCACACCACGAGCGCTGGGAGGAACAGGGTTATGTCGATCGCGACATCTGGTTGAAGGCGGGCGCGGCGGGATTTCTTTGCGCCAGCATGCCGGAGCAATACGGTGGCGCCGGCGGCGATATCCTCCACAGCGTGGTGCTGATGGAAGAGCAATCGCGGATCGGCGCCTCCGGCCTCGGTTTCCCCTTGCATTCGGAAATCGTCGCGCCTTATCTCCTTCATTATGGCAATGAGCACCTCAAATCGACCTATTTGCCGAAAATGGCAACCGGCGAAATGATCAGTGCGATCGCGATGAGCGAGCCCGGCACCGGTTCCGACCTGCAGGGTGTGACCACGTCCGCAGTACGCGACGGCGACAGCTATATCTTGAATGGTTCCAAGACCTTCATCACCAACGGCTGGCATGCCGATCTGGTGATCGTGGTCGCCAAGACCGATCCGGCTGCGGGCTCGAAAGGCATCAGCCTGTTCGTGGTCGATACCTCGATGCCTGGATTTACAAAAGGCAAGCGTCTCAAGAAAGCCGGGATGAAAGCCCAGGACACGTCCGAACTGTTCTTTGACAACGTGCGCGTTCCCGCTGCCAATCTGCTGGGCGAAGAAGGACGCGGCTTCCAGTATCTGATGCAGGATCTGCCGTGGGAACGCCTGCAGATCTCGATCCTGGCGATCGCGTCCGTCGAGGCGGCCCTTGATTGGACCTTGCGCTACACGCGCGAGCGCAAGGCGTTCCAGCGTCCGATCGCCGAATTTCAGACCGTCAGCCATGCACTGGCCGATATCAAGACCGAGTTGCAGCTGGGCCGGGTGTTCGTCGATCGCTGCATCGAATTGCTGCTCGAGAAAAAACTCGATGCGGCGACGGCATCGATGGCCAAATACTGGACTACCGAGATGCAGTTCCGCGCCCTCGACCGGTGTGTGCAGTTGCATGGCGGATATGGATATATGTGGGAATACCCGATCACGCGCGCCTGGGCCGATGCGCGCGTGCAGCGCGTGTATGGCGGCAGCAGCGAAATCATGAAAGAGCTGATTGGCCGCAGCCTGTAAGTCCGGGTCCGGTCGCAAGCCGAGCACGATTCCGGCTCGGGTGGAATCGGCCTGAGGCGGATGCCCTGAGGAGTTGATTGACGCGGCACGGATGTTGGTGTAACTTATAAATAGTCCGACGCGTCGGTATAATAAAAGGTGGATTGATGGCGGATGTGAATCGGCATTCGATCCATTCCGCATCACATAGACAGTAACCGAGACGTTGCTAAAGGGAGGAAATAGTGAAGGAAGCATTCATTTACGATCACGTGCGCACGCCACGCGGGAAGGGCCGGCCGGACGGTGCCTTGCACCAGATCACGCCGGTTCAATTGGCGGCGCAAACACTGGCCGCAATCCGCGACCGCAACCGGTTCGATACCGGGCTGGTTGACGACGTGATCCTCGGCTGCGTCAGTCCGGTGGGCGAGCAAGGCGCCGATATTGCGCGCATGGCCGCGATCATGGCCAATTTCGACGAACGCGTTACGGGCTTGCAGATCGACCGGTTTTGCGCGTCCGGTCTCGAAGCGGTCAATCTCGCGGCGGCCCAAATCGCCATGGGGCAGGCGCAGGCGATCGTCGCTGGCGGCGTGGAGTCGATGTCCAGGGTGCCGCCGATGTCGGGCGGGGGCGCGTGGACCAACGATCCGCAGGCGATCTGGAAGTCATATTTCAATCCGACCGGGGTGTCAGCCGATCTGCTGGCCACGCTGGACGGCTACACGCGTGCGCAGCTCGATGGCTACGCCCTGGCCAGCCAGCAACGCACTGCGCTCGCCTGGGCGCAAGGGCGCTTCGACCGGTCCGTGTTGCCGGTGCGTGACATGCTGGGACAGGTGGTGCTGGCGCGCGACGAGTATCCTCGTCCGGACGCCACTGCGGAGAGTCTGGCGGCGCTCAAGCCCGCCTTCGACGTGATGGGCGAGCAGGGCGGCTTTGACGCAGTCGCCCTGCAACGGTATCCACAGATCGAAGCGGTCAGGCACTGGCATACGCCGGGTTCTTCGAGCGGCATCGTCGATGGTGCCGCCGCGATCCTGGTGGGGTCCAAAGAATTCGGCCAGATGGCGGGCCTCAAGCCACGCGCCAGAATTGTCTCGTTTGCCTCTATCGGCAGTGATCCGACGGTGATGCTGACGGGCCCCGCGCCGGCCACGCTGAAGGCGCTCAGGAACGCGGGCATGTCGATCAATGACATCGACCTGTTCGAAATCAACGAGGCGTTTTCTTCCGTCGTATTGCGCTATATGCGGGCGCTGGATCTGCCGCATGACCGCGTCAATGTCAATGGCGGCGCGATCGCGATGGGGCATCCGCTTGGGGCCACCGGTGCAATGATACTCGGGACGGTACTCGATGAGCTCGAGCGCCGCGATCGCAACACTGCCGTCATCACCCTGTGCGCAGCAATTGGCCAAGCGACGGCCACCATCATCGAACGCGTCTAACGCTGGCGTTGGCGAAAAATAGAGAAGGAAAAAAATGGAAACCTTGAAATTTTCTATTGCGGAAGATGGCATAGCAAGCATCGTGATCGATTTGCCAAATCGGTCGATGAATGTCCTGACGCCGCAACTCATCGACGAACTCATTACGGTAGTGGAACAGGTTGCGACCGATACCACGGTGCTGGGAGCGGTGGTGACTTCAGGAAAAGTCGGCAGTTTTGTGGCCGGCGCGGATATCACGCACCTGCTCGATATCTTCGAGAAGGGCATCAGCGCCGTCGACGCCTCCAGGATAGGCGACAAACTGTCGGGGCTGATGCGCCGGATGGAAACCTGCGGCAAGCCGTTTGCGGCGGCCATCAATGGGCTGGCGCTCGGTGGCGGGCTTGAACTGGCACTGGCCTGCCATTATCGGGTGCTTGCCGATCATCCGAAAGCAGTTGTCGGGCTCCCTGAGGTCGGGCTCGGCTTGCTGCCTGGCGGCGGAGGCACACAGCGGCTGCCGCGCATGATCGGCATTGAAAAGGCGGCCGGCCTGCTGCTGACGGGCAAGCAGATCGGGCCGCAGGAAGCACTCAAGCTTGGCATCGTCAACGCCTTGGCCAGCGAGTCTGACACGGTCGAGACCGCAGCGGCCTGGCTGCGCGGGCGCCCGTCTGCCGCGCAGCCGTGGGACGTGAAGGGATTTCGCATTCCCGGCGGCGTCGGGCCGCTGGCCAGCCATGCGCCGCGTACGTTCACCGCCGGCACCTCGCTTCTGGCCCAGCAAACACAGCGCAATTATCCTGCGCCGCTGGCGATTGCCTCCGCGCTGTTTGAAGGGACCCAGGTACCGCTCGGGACGGGGCTGCGCATCGAGGCCAATTATTTCGGGCAGTTGCTTGCCGGGCCGGTGGCGCGCAATTTGATGCGCACGATGTTTGTCAACAAGGGAGAGGCCGACAGGCTGGTCAAGCGCCCGCCACACGTGCCAAAGTCGGCGGTGAGAAAACTCGGCGTTCTTGGCGCCGGCATGATGGGCGCGGGCATCGCCTATAGCGCGGCCAAGGCCGGTATACACACCGTCTTGCTCGACACCACAATCGAGGCGGCCGAACGAGGTAAACAGTATTCCGCCAAATTGCTGGAAAAGGACCTGGGCAAAAACAGGATCACCCGCGACAAGGCGGACGCCATCCTCGCGCGCATCGCGCCCACCATCGATTACAGTGATCTTGCCGGCTGCGACTATGTCGTCGAGGCTGTATTTGAAAACCGCGCCATCAAGGCTGAGGCAACCCGGAAGGCAGAGGCTGTCATCGGGGCTGATGCTGTGTTTGGCAGCAATACCTCGACGCTGCCGATCACCGGGCTGGCCGAGACCTCCGCGCGGCCTGGCAATTTCATTGGCATCCATTTTTTCTCGCCGGTAGAGCGCATGCCACTGATCGAGATTATCACGGGGGCCGCAACCAGCGACGTGGCGCTGGCGAGAACATTGGACTTTGTCGAGCAATTGCGCAAGACGCCGATTGTCGTCAAGGATAGCCGTGGCTTCTTTACGAGCCGGGTCTTTGGTACCTATATCAAGGAGGGCGTCGCGATGATGCAAGAGGGCATCTTGCCGGCGCTCATAGAAAACGGCGCGCGCCAGGCCGGCATGCCGATCGGGCCATTGGCGGTGCTCGACGAAGTGTCGCTCGATATCACGCTCAAGGTCTACGATCAATGGGTAAGTGATGGCACGCCACCGCCGTTCGAGCCGGCGCTGTCGGTCAATGCGATCAAGACCATGGTGCACAGTTTCGACCGCAAAGGGCGGGCATCGGGAGCCGGCTTTTACGATTACCCGAAAGAGGGGAAAAAGTTTCTATGGCCGCAACTCGGACAGCATTTTCCGATAGTGGCGACCCAACCCGACGTCGACGAAGTCAAGCAACGCGTCCTGTATGTGCAGGCGATGGAAGCGGCCCGCTGCGTCGAAGAGGGCATCGTCAGCGCAGAAGATGCCGACATCGGTTCCATTCTCGGCATTGGCTATCCGGCCTGGACCGGCGGCACAATCTCGTTCATCGAGACGGTCGGCCTGACGGCGTTTGTCGCCGAAGCGGAACGCCTGGCGCTGTTATATGGTCCGCGCTTCCAGCCGTCGCCATGGCTGAAGGAGCGTGCCGCGGGCGGCAAACGTCTGCTCGGTTCGATGTCCGCCCACGCCAAATAATACAATCAACAGGAGACAAGTGATGGCAATTGACCTTAACGCGTTGCAGCACGTCGGCACGCATGCGCAGCGTGACCCGGAGCGGCCGGCAATCATTATGGGCGCCTCTGGTGAAACCATAACGTATGGCCAGCTCGATGAGCGCTCTTACAAACTCGCCGCGTTCCTGAGCGACCAAGGCTACGCACCTGGCGATCATATTGCAATCGTCATGGAAAATTCTGCGGACTACCTGATCGCGTGTTGGGCCGCGCAGCGCTCCGGACTCTATTTTACGCCCGTCAACTGGCACCTGGCTGCCGATGAGATCGCGTATATCATCGAGGACTGCGATGCGAAATGCGTGATTGCCTCGCCCACCCTGGCTACGGTCCTCGACGCCTGTGAGGCCAGGTTTCCAAAGGTCACGCTGCGTCTGGTGTCAGGCGCTGCGCGACCGAACTATCAGAGCCTGGCGGCAGTGTATGGCGCTGCGGCGCCGGTCGCGCCGCTGGCGCAGTGCGAAGGCATGAGCATGATGTATTCGTCCGGCACCACGGGCAGGCCCAAGGGCATCAAGCGGCCGCTCTCTGGCGCGCCAATGGGAACCCTCGGTGCATCGGACCGCATCGTCGGTGGTCTCTACCAGTTCGATGCGTCGGTGGTATTGCTTTGCCCGGCACCGCTTTATCATGGCGCGCCGCTGGTGTGGGCCATGGGCGCCCTGCGCCTGGGCGCCTGCGTGGTGGTCATGGAAAAATATGAACCGGTCGAGGTGCTGCGTCTGGTCGAGTGCTACCGCGTCACCCACGGGCATTTTGTGCCGACCATGTTCGTACGGATGCTGAACCTGCCGGAGGAAGTCAGAAACGGCTATGACCTGTCAAGCCTGAAATTGGTCGCCCATGCTGCGGCGCCGTGTCCGGTCGCCGTCAAGCACCGGATGTTCGAATGGTTCGGGCCGGTCATTCATGAATACTATGCGGGAAGCGAAGGAAACGGCTTCTGTGCAGTCGGTCCGCAAGAATGGCTGGCGCGTCCCGGCACCGTCGGCAAGGCAATTTTCGGGCAAATTCATATCCTGGACGATGCGGGTGAGCAATTGCCTGCCGGCGAAATTGGCACCGTCTATTTCGGCGGTACGCCAGCGTTCGAGTACCACAATGACGCGGAGAAAACGCTTGCAGTACGTAACGGGAAGGGGTGGAGCACCCTGGGGGACTATGGCTACGTTGACGCCGAAGGCTACCTCTTCCTGTCGGACCGTAGAACCGACCTGATTATCTCTGGGGGCGTAAATATCTATCCGCGTGAAACCGAAGACGTCTTGCAGCAACACCTGGCGGTGCTGGACGTCGCGGTGGTCGGCGTGCCAAGTGCCGAATTTGGCGAAGATGTCGTTGCCGTGGTCGAACTCAAGCCTGGATACGAAGGCAATGAGGCGCTGGCGGCTGAGCTCATCAGCTATTGCCGAGAGCACCTCAGCCACTTCAAATGCCCCAGGCGTGTCTCGTTCGGGACGCTGCCCCGGACGCTGACGGGGAAATTGCTGCATCGCGTCGTCAAGGAAGAGCAGCGTCGCCTTCAGCAATCGACGAAAACGGACGCGTACTCATGCTGAGAGGCGGCGGCGCTTGACGCCGAGCCGCTCTGACGCCTCCTTTCGGCTCAGCTTGCCCTCAAGCAACTGCGTCATCAGTTGGCGTCTCGGATCTCGGCACTTCCTGGCCGCTCATCGGCGTCACCATGCTGACGTGCCATTTTGCCCAAAAAACGGCATGGTTATCCGGGGCTCCACGCACCGGCCGCGCCGGCACCGGCTGCGCACTGTCAATCCAGGTCGGCAGGCTGTATAATGCCGGTTCGCGTGTCGCCATCGTACAATGGATAGTACAAGGTCCTCCTAAGACTTAAATGCAGGTTCGATTCCTGCTGGCGACACCAATTCACGCAACGGACCTCCTCAGCCTGTTCCTTGCCAGCGGCAAATTTCCGATCGCCTGTGATACGGGTCCCGGTTATCGGTACAATGCGTGCTTCATTCATTCAATCGGCAGCTGTCTTGCACGCCCAGGCGTTCGCAATGCGCAGCGCCCGAGCACCTTTACTCATTATGGCTGTCATTTCTCTTTCATCGGCGCAACTTGCGTTCGGTCACGTCGCGCTGCTCGATCACGCGGAATTTTCACTGGAAACCACGGAACGGGTCGGCCTGATCGGCCGCAACGGCACCGGCAAATCGTCGCTGCTGAAAGTTATTTCCGGCAAGTTCAAGCTCGACGATGGCTTGCTGGTCATGCAACAAGGCATCAAGATCGCGTATGTCGAGCAGGAACCGCAGTTTGACCCGGACATGTCGGTGTTCAATGCGGTCGCTTCCGGCATGGGCGAGTCGCAGGCCTGGCTGAAGGAATACGACGAGCTGACGGGCCAGTTTGGCCAGGGCAATGACGATGAATTGATGGAACGCATGCACGACATCCAGGTCAAGCTCGATGCGGCCGATGCGTGGAGCTTGCCGAACAAGGTGGAAACCGTGCTCGACCGTTTGAACCTGACCGGCGACATGCTGATGAAAACTTTGTCCGGCGGCATGCAAAAGCGCGTGGCGCTGGCGCGCGCGCTGGTCTCGGCGCCCGACGTGCTGTTGCTCGATGAGCCAACCAACCATCTCGATTTCACCTCGATCCTGTGGCTCGAAGGCCTGCTGCGCGACTTCAAGGGCAGCGTGCTGTTCATTACCCACGATCGCTCCTTCCTCGACAATGTCGCCACGCGCATCATCGAGCTCGATCGCGGCCGCTTGCTGTCGTATCCGGGCAACTTCACCGCCTACCAGGTGCGCAAGGCCGAGCAGCTGGAAATCGAGGAAGTGGAAAACGCCAAGTTCGACAAATTCCTGGCGCAGGAAGAAGTATGGATACGCAAGGGCGTCAAGGCGCGCCGCGTGCGCGACGAAGGCCGCGTGCGCCGCCTCGAGGCGCTGCGCCTGACGCGCAATGCGCGCCGCGACCAGCAGGGACAGGTCAAGCTGGACGTGTCGGCCGGCGAGCGCTCGGGCAAGATCGTGGCGGAGCTGGAAAACGTCTCGAAGATCTATGGCGACAAGGTGATCGTCAAGGACTTCAGCGCCACCATCCTGCGCGGCGACAAGGTCGGCCTGATCGGCGCGAACGGTGCCGGCAAGACCACCTTGCTGAAAATGATCCTCGGCGAGGAGACCTCGGACACCGGTTCGATCCGCCTGGGCACCAAGCTGCAGGTGGCGTATTTCGACCAGATGCGCACCCAGCTCAACGAAGAGGCGAACCTGATGGAAACCATCGCGCCGGGCAGCGACTGGGTCGAGATCAACGGCCAGCGCCGTCACGTGATGACGTATCTGAACGACTTCCTGTTTGCGCCGGAACGCGCCCGTTCGCCCGTCAAGTCGCTGTCCGGTGGCGAGCGCAACCGCCTGCTGCTGGCGCGCCTGTTCGCCAAGCCGGCCAACGTGCTGGTGCTCGACGAGCCGACCAATGACCTCGACATCGACACCCTGGAATTGCTCGAAGAGTTGCTGGAAGAGTACAAGGGCACCGTGTTTCTGGTCAGCCATGACCGCACCTTCCTCGATAACGTGGTCACGCAGGTGATCGTCGCCGAAGGCGCCGGCAAGTGGCGCGAATTCGTCGGCGGCTATACGGACTGGGAGCGCGTGCGTAGCTTGCCGGTGGCCACCGCGCCGGCCAGCAAGCCGGTCGTCAAGGCCGAGGCCGCCGCACCGGCTGCCAGGAAAAAACTCAGCTATAAAGAGCAGCGCGAACTCGAGGAATTGCCCAAGCTGATCGCCAGACTGGAAGACGAGCAATCGGTGCTGGCGGCCGAGCTGTCGCATCCGGATTTTTACAAGAAGACGCCGGCCGAAGGCAAGCGCCTGAATGCGCGCGTGGCCGAAATCGAAGGCGAATTGCTCGATGCGCTGGAAAAATGGGAGCAGATCGAGGCGCGCGGCAACAGTTAACAGTTTTTATCCCTTGTTATAATTAGAAGCACGATTGTTTACCGCCCAACCATCGCGCTTGATATAATTATGTTTTTTATATCAAGGGATGTATGTTTGCTATTAAGAAAGCGCGACCCGGGCCAGTGCGCCGGGCGCGGGCAACGCTCCCCTCCTGCGCACCGGCATGACCGCGCGCGCCCCCGCCACCGATAGCGCCATGCCCGGGTTGTCTGTTCCTCCTCTTTTCCGTCGCTGTGCCAGGCCGCTGCGGCCCTGCGCCACACGCATTGCAGGGCAGGCTGTTGTTTTTTTGCTGTGGAACGTTGTCGGCGCAGGCTTGATGAGCATCGGCAAGGCAGGCGATGGTAATCCGCGTAACGATGGCCGCATCGCGCCTTGTTGATGGCTGGCGCAGTGGGGCATTCTGGAGAATTTCTGGTCGGCATTGAAATTACTGGTAGTATTGTTTGTCAACTGATTACTTGTCAAAGATTAAATCTATGTTGAACTTTTTGCAAAAAAAAGCAATTACCAGCGCTATCACGGCCGCGCCGGGCCTGAGTGGCGTGGCGCTGCTGTTCGGCGCGCTGGCCAGCCCCTGCGCATGGGCCGATATCAGCGATACGATCAAGCCTTTCGTGGCCACCACCTATTCCTACGACGACAACCTGATGCGCTTGCCCGACGACATGACGGGTCTCGACGCGCCGCGCTCCGATACCTCGCGTCTGCTGCAGGCCGGTCTGCTGTTCAACCGTCCCATCGGCCGCCAGATCCTGACGGGCCAGGCCAAGTGGTCCAAGGTCAGCTTCAACCGTTTCAAGCAGTTCGATTACGATGGCAAGGATTTCCTGGCCGATCTCGAATGGCATCTCGGCAATCACCTGGAAGGCCATGCGGGCGCCAGTTATGCGCAAACCCTGACGCCGTTCAGCGATTTCCAGAGCAATGTGCGCAACCTGCGCACCGAGCGGCGCGCATATGTCGATGGCGCCTGGCGCTTCCATCCCAGCTGGCGCGTGCGCAGCGGCCTCACGAGCGACCGCTATACCTACGATCTGCCGGTGCAGGCGTTTTCCAACTGGACCGAAGAGGCGGCCGAACTGGGGCTGGACTACCTGGCGCCCAGCGGCAGCCGCCTCGGCCTGCAGTTGCGCAAACTCGACGGCAGCTATCCGAACCGCACTGGCGACACCGCTGCCGTGTTTGGCAATGGCTATCGCCAGGATGAAATCAAGGCCAATATCTTCTGGGCGCTGAGCGGCATCACGCAGATCGAGTTTCTTGGCGGCTGGGTACGCCACCGCAACAAGGTGCTGTCCGGCCGCGACAGCAGCGGCAATAACGGCCGCCTCAGCGTGTACTGGCAGCCGCTGGGCAAGCTGCGCGTCACGGGCATGGCCTGGCGCGAATTTGGCTCGGTCGACAATTCCCTCGTCACCAGCAGCCTCAATACGGGCGCCAGCCTGGGCGCAGTCTGGACGGTCACGTCCAAGGTGAGCGCCGAAGCGCAACTGCGCCGCGTGCGGCGCGATTTTTCCGCCGTCAGCGGCCTGGTCTTGCCGGGCGACGGCCGCGACAGCACCAGCACCGCCTCGCTGGGCCTGACCTATGCGCCCCATCCCAAGGTACGGCTGGGCGTGCGCCTGTTCCGCGAGCGGCGCACCGGCGTGTCCATCGTCGACAGCGGCAACTACCGCGCCAAAGGACTTTCCTTCAATGGCAATGTACAGTTTTAAGCAATGAACATGACGGTCAACGATATTCCCTTGATTTCCTTCTTTCAACGGGTGCTCGACCCCCTGCTCATCATGGGGCTGCTGTACTTGCTGACGCTGGCTTCAGGTTCACCGTTCAACGGCTACATGCTGGTACTGATGATACTGGCCATTTTCATTTCCTCGACCGTGTTTACGCATATCGATCCCTACCGTACCTGGCGCAGCGGACGCATGCTGGCGTATGCGCGCGACATCCTGATCGGCTGGACCATCACTGCCCTGATCCTCGCCTTTCTCGGATCGGCCACCGGTCTGGCCTATCATTTCGAGACCGAGGTGGTCATGGCCTGGTTTATCCTGACTCCCTTCGTTTTGCTGGCTGCACACCTCGCGGCGCGCAAGTTCAGCCTGCGCCCCGATGGCGATAGCGAAGTGCGCTCGGTGGTGATCATCGGCGCCAATGACGCCAGCCTGAAATTTGCCGCCACCGTGGCGCGCAATCCCAACCTGTTCATGAACGTGCGCGGCTTTTTCGACGACCGTACCGATGACCGCTGGCCGGAAACAATGCGCGAACCGATGCTGGGGCGCATGAATGATATCGCCACCTATGTGCGCGAACAGCATATCAAGATGATCTTCATCAGCCAGCCGATTTCGGCGCAGCCGCGCATCCGCAAATTGCTCGACGACCTCGCGGACACGACGGCTTCGGTTTATTTCCTGCCCGATATTTATATCTTCGACCTGATGCAGGCGCGTTTCGACAATGTGGGCGGCATGCCCGTGATCGCCATACGCGAGTCGCCGTTTACCGGGTACAACAGCATGATCAAGCGCGGCAGTGATATCTTGCTGGGCTTGCTGATCCAGATCCTGTTGCTGCCGCTGATGCTGCTGATCGCCCTTGCCGTCAAGCTCAGCTCGAAAGGCCCGGTGATTTTCCGCCAGCGCCGCTATGGGCTGTATGGCGAAGAAATCGTCGTCTACAAGTTCCGCACGATGACGGTGGACGAGGATGGCGACCAGGTGGTGCAGGCGACCAGGAATGACCTGCGGGTGACCCGCCTCGGCGCTTTCCTGCGCCGCAGCTCGCTCGATGAATTGCCGCAGTTTTTCAACGTCTTGCAGGGGAGCATGAGCATCGTCGGCCCGCGTCCGCATGCTGTGGTGCACAACGAGCAGTATCGCAAGCTGATCAAAGGCTACATGCTGCGCCACAAGGTCAAGCCCGGCATCACGGGCTGGGCCCAGGTCAACGGCCTGCGTGGCGAAACCGAAACGCTCGACAAGATGGAAGCGCGCATCCATTTCGACCTCGATTACCTGCGCAACTGGTCACTCTGGCTCGATTTGTGGATTATCATCCGTACCGTGAAAGTAGTGCTGGCGCGCGATAATGCCCATTGATTGCCTGCCTTGCTCCTGCCGGGCTTGCGTTGCCTTATGCATTGCTTGCAATGCAAGATGAGTCATCGTCCAGCCGCACTCGCGCTGCATATGATGCATAATCATTTGCAATCAAAAAGACGGTGGAAAAAGTTGTTTTTTTATCTTGTTAGTAGTTGTTTTTGCAAATATTCTGCTTGTTGAGTTATGCTGGATGCATTATATTTACAATATTGTTAATTGTTTGATGTATATCCATGTCCTGAGGAGAACATCTGGCGCTCACCGTGCCGCGCACCAGCGCCGGGTTGCCAGTTGATTTCGTCACTGAGGTATCCATTTTCTGGCCCGTTTGCCAAGGAGCATGCTTGAATCACTCTATCTACGCCCGTCCCGCGCCACGCCTGCTGTGCGCCGCGCTCGTCCTGCTGGCCGCCGCCGGCTTGTCCGCCTGTGGCGACAAGGACAAGAAACCTGGCCAGTCGCTGGCCAGCGTCAATGGCAAGGAAATCACCATCTTGCAGCTCAATGAAGAATTGCAGCGCGCCGGCGTGCAGTCGGCCCAGCAGGCGGTGGCCAGCAAGCAGTTGCTCGAGTCGCTGATCGATCGCCAACTGCTGCAAAATGAAGCGGAGAAGGAAAAGGTTGATCGCGATCCGAAAGTCATGCAGGCGATCGAGCGGGCCAAGTCCCTGATCCTGGCCCAGGCCTACATGCAAAAGCGTATCGGCGCCGCCGTGCGCCCGAGCAAGGCCGAAGTGGAAGCGTATTTCACGCAAAATCCGCAGTTTTTCACCCAGCGCAAGCAGTTCGACATGCGCCAGCTGATCCTGCCGACCAGCGCGCTCAACGACGAGTTGAAGGCCGTGATCGACGGCGCCAGGTCGCTCGGGGACGTGGCGCAATGGCTCGACAGCCACAAGGTCGCCTATGCCCCCAGCCAGGTGTCGCGCACCAGCGCCGACCTGGCGCCGGAACTGAGCCGCAAGCTGGCGGCGATGTCGAAAGGGCAGTTGTTCATCGTGCGCGAAGGCGAGCGCAGCCTGCTCGTGTCGCTGTCCGATGTGAAGGACACGCCGGTGGGCCTGGACGCGGCCGCGCCGCAAATCGAGCAATTTCTCGTCAATAAGAAAAGCAAGGATGCCGCCGACGCCGAGTTGAAGCGCCTGCGCGCCAGCGCCAGGATCGAGTACTTCAACAAGGATGCGTCTGCCACGGCGGCAGCGCCGGCGCCAGCTGCCCCGGCCCCGGCCCCGGTCCCGGTCCCGGTCCCGGTCCCGGCCGCTCCGTCGGGCAGCACCAGCGAATCCAATGAGCGTGGCGTGGCCGGCTTGAAATAGGCGCGCCAGGCGATTCGACATTCCTTACTTCAATAGCAGTACTTACCAATGGGTATCAGCAATCATGAAACAACTCGCACACTGGATGATGGCGGCCTTCCTGGCACTGGCCGCAAGTTTTGCATCGGCCGCCGATGTGCCGCTCGGTGCGGGCGATGTCCTGAAAATCTCCGTCTACGGCAACCCTGACCTGGGCCTGGAGACGCGCGTGAGCGAGGCGGGCCAGATTACCTTTCCTCTGGTGGGCGCGGTCGATGTCGGCGGCCTGTCGGCGTCGGCGGCGGAAAAGAAACTCGGCGGCCTGTTGGAGAGCGGTGGCTACCTGCGCAAGGCACAGGTCAACATCATCGTCACCAGCCTGCAAAGCCAGCAGGCTTCGGTACTGGGTCAGGTCAACCGCCCCGGCCGCTATCCGCTGGAAGGCAAGCGTACCGTGATGGACATGCTGGCCATGGCCGGCGGCATGAATCCGGAAGGCGCCGACCAGGTCAGCCTGATCCGCAAGCGCGCAGGCAAGCCCTCGCGTGAAGTGATCGATATCCTCGACATCGTGCGCAGTGGCGACCTGAAGGGCGATGTCGACGTGACGGGCAACGATATCATCTACGTCGAACGCGCGCCGCGCTTCTATATCTACGGCGAAGTCCAGCGTCCGGGCGCCTTTCGCCTGGAACGCAACATGACGGTGCTGCAGGCGCTGGCCGCCGGCGGCGGCCTGACCCAGCGCGGCACCGAACGCGGCGTGCGCATCAAGCGCCGCAATGCGGCCGGCCAGGTCGAAGTGATCGAGGCCAGGCACGACGATCTGCTGCTGGTCGACGATGTCGTGTATGTCCAGGAAAGCCTGTTTTAAGCGCGCCTTTGCGCCGTATTTGCCCGTATTGAAAGCATTGAAATGAATCTCTCCCAACTGTTGCTGATCCTGCGGGCACGCAAGAAAATTGTACTGCTGACCCTGTTGATCACCGTCGCGCTGGCGCTCGGTGTCAGCCTGGTCTTGCCCAAGACCTACAAGGCCACCAGCACCTTGCTGATGAACTACAAGGGTATCGATCCGCTGACCGGCGTGACCTTGCCCGGGCAGCTGCTGCCGGGCTACATGGCCACCCAGGTGGACATTATCGGCAGCAAGAACGTGGCCTTGCGCGTGGTCGACCAGCTCGAACTGGCGCGCAGCCCGGCCGTCATTGCCCAGTTCAATGAGGCGGCAAAAGGCAGGGGCACGGTGCGCGACTGGCTGGCCGATTTGCTGCTGAGAAAGCTCGAGGTGATGCCCTCGCGTGAAAGCAGCGTGGTCGACATCAGCTTCAAGGGCGCCGATCCGCAATTCGTGGCGGCCGTGTCGAATGCGTTTGCCGAGCAATACCAGAAGGTCAGCATCCAGCTGAAGGTCGATCCGATGCGCAAGGCGACCACCTATTTCGACGACCAGACCAAGTTGCTGCGCGACAACGTCGAACAGGCGCAAAGCCGCTTGTCGAAATACCAGCAGGACAATGGCATCGTCAGCCTCGACAACCGTCTCGACGTCGAATCGAACCGTCTGAACGACTTGTCGGCGCAGCTGGTCGTGGCCCAGTCGCAGGCGATAGAAGCGACCTCGCGCCAGCGCATGGCGTCGGGCAGCAACACCTCCGAATCGCCCGACGTGGCCTCGAATCCGCTGATCCAGAGCCTCAAGCTGGGCCTGGGCAATGCCGAAGGCAAGCTGGCCGAACTGGGCCAGCGCCTGGACCGCAATCACCCGCAATACCAGAGCGCCAAGGCCGAAGTGGACAAGCTGCGCCGCGACCTGGCCGAACAGACCCGCGCCACCTCCCAGAGCGTGGGCAACAATGCGCAAATCCTGCAGCAGCGCGAAGCGTCGATCCGCGCCGCCCTGGCCGCGCAAAAGGCCAAGGTGCTGGAACTGAACCGCACGCGCGATGAAATGGGCGTGATGAGCAAGGATGTGGAAAGCGCCCAGCGCGCCTTCGACGTGACCTCGCAGCGCCTGTCGCAGACGCGCATCGAAGGCCAGGCCGAGCAGTCCGATATCGCCATGCTCAATCCCGCCGTCGCGCCGATCCAGCCGGACAGCCCGAATATCCCGCGCAATGTGCTGCTGTCGATTTTCCTCGGCATCATGCTCGGCTGCGGCCTGGCCATGCTGGCCGAACTGCTGGACCGCCGCATCCGTTCGGACCAGGACTTGAGTGACGTGTTGCAGATTCCCGTCTTCGGTGTGATCGACTGGAAACCGAAGCGGCACCGCATGCGGGGCTTGCGTGGCATGCTGCCGCGCCGCCTGCGCCTCAATTGAGATGGAAACCGAGATGACATCAAGTGCACATGTATTGAACAGTACGCCCCAGAGCAGCGGCGCCGGCTCCAGTATCGGCGGCCTGCTGCTCGAATCAGGCAAGATCACGCCGGAAAATGCCGAGCGCGTGCTGCGCATGCAAAAGGAACTGGGCATCCGTTTCGGCGAAGCGGCGCAGCGCCTGGGTCTGATCACGGAAGCGGATATCCAGCAGGTGCTGGCGCGCCAGTTCGACTATCCCTACCTGCAGCCGGGCGCCGGCAAGTATCCGGCCGAACTGGTGGCCGCCTACCAGCCGTTCAGTTCACAAGTGGAAACCCTGCGCGCCGTGCGCAGCCAGCTGATGCTGCGCTGGTTTGCCCGCGGCAGCAAGTCGCTGGTGGTGCTGGGCATGGAGCCGGGCGACGGCGCCAGCCTGTTCGCGGCCAACCTGGCGGTGGTGTTTTCCCAGTTGGGCGAGCATACATTGCTGGTCGACGCCAACCTGCGCAAGCCGCGCCAGCATGAAATCTTCGACCTGAAAACGCGCCAGGGCCTGTCGGACGTACTGGCCGGGCGTGCCGAGCTCGACATCATCGCCAAGGTGGAATCGTTTGTCGCCCTGTCGGTGCTGGCGGCGGGCACCTTGCCGCCGAATCCTCAGGAGTTGCTCAGCCGTAGCTCCTTTGTCACGCTCAACAAGCAGCTCGAAAGCCGCTATGACGCGGTGCTCTACGACGTGCCGGCTTACGCCACCGGTTCCGACGCCATCGCGGTGGCCGCGCGCGCCGGCGGCGTGCTGCTGGTGGCGCGCAAGAACAAGACGCCGATGGCCGAAGTGGCCGCCATGTCCGAGCAGATGACGCAAAGCGGCGCCCAGGTGGTCGGTTCCGTGATGGTCGATTTTTGATGGTTGCCCCCGGTCACGCCATGCCGCCGGCCCGCGCCAGCCGCCAGCGGCTGCCCGACTGGCTGCCGCTGGCGGCCGGCTTTCTGGCCATGCTGTTACCCAGTCTGCTCGGCCTGTTTCGCGGCATCTGGTCCACCGAAGAGCAGGCCCATGGCCCGATCATCCTGGCGCTGTCGCTGTGGCTGATCTACCGCAAGTGGCCCGAGATGCTGGCCGGGAGCGAAGGCGCGTCCGGCAGCCGCGCCGGCTGGCCGCTGCTGGTGGCCTTCTTGCTGCTGTATGTGCTGGGCCGTTCGCAGCAGATCCTGTCGCTGGAACTGCTGGCCCTGATCGGCACCGGTCTGGCGCTGCTGCTGAGCAAGCGCGGCGGCGCCGCTGCCCGCGTGCTGTGGTTCCCCTTCTTTTTCATGCTGTTCATGGTGCCGCTGCCGCTGCCGCTGGTGACCACCCTGACCATGCCGATGAAGATGGCCGTCTCCTATGTCACCGAACACATCCTTTTCCTGGCCGGCTATCCGATCGCGCGCACCGGCGTGATCCTGCAGATCGGCCAGTACCAGTTGCTGGTGGCCGACGCCTGCGCCGGCCTGCAGACCCTGCTGACGCTTGAGGCGCTGGGCCTGTTTTACCTGAACCTGGTGCGCCATACCTCGCCGTTTCGCAATATCGTGCTGGCGCTGCTGATCGTGCCGATTTCGTTTACCGCCAACGTCATCCGCGTGATGGTGCTGACGCTGATCACCTATCACGTCGGCGACGCCGCCGGCCAGGGCTTCCTGCATGGCTTTGCCGGCATGGTGCTGTTCATCAGCGCCCTGCTGTTGATCCTCGCCGTTGATTCCTTGCTGCAATGGATCGTCAGGAAGCGCGCCGCGCCGCGCGCGCCGGCTGCGGGAGTATCGCCATGAATGCCTCGTTACGCATGAACCTGCTGCTGGGCGCCTTGCTGCTGGCAGCAGCCGTCCTCAGCCGCGCCGTGGCGCCCAGTGTGAAAATGTCGGACCAGCGCCCCGTCTTTTCGCTGGAAACGGCGATACCGCAGGCGTTTGGCGAGTGGCGTCTCGACACCACCATGGTGCCCTTGCAGGTCGATCCGGAAACCCAGTCGCGGCTGAACAAGATCTACAACCAGACTTTGTCACGCACGTATGTCAATCCGCGCGGCGAACGGGTGATGCTGTCGATCGCCTATGGCGGCGACCAGAGCGACAACATGAGCGTGCACAAGCCGGAAGTGTGTTACGCGGCGCAAGGCTTCCAGGTCGAGCGCGACGAATACGGCGCGCTTGCCACGCCGTATGGCCCGTTGCCGGTCAAGCGCCTGCTGGCGGTGACGGGCAACCGCAGCGAACCGATCACGTACTGGATTACGGTTGGCAACAAGATCAGCAAGGTCGGCCTGCAGCAGCGGCTCGAGCAATTGCGCTACGGGCTGACGGGCACCATCGCCGACGCCATGCTGTTTCGTGTTTCCAATATCGATACCGACTTGCCGCACGCGTATCAGTTGCAGGCCAACTTCGTCAACAGCCTGCTGGGCAGCATGCCGCAAGCACAGCGCAGCCGCCTGATTGGCACGCCGCCGGGTTGAGGCGCCCAGGGTGCGCCGCGCGCGCCCGGGGCAGACAGTGAGAATCATGGGCAGCGATATCAATCAAAAAAGCGTCAGCGCCGTCAAATGGGCGGCGATGGGCACGGCCCTCATGTTTGGCCTGCAACTGGTCACGCAAGTGCTGCTGGCGCGCCTGCTGGGTCCGGAAAGCTACGGCCTGTTCGCGATGGGCTTGCTCGTCATGACGTTCAGCAATTTTCTTGCCGATTTCGGCTTTTCCTGGGGGCTGGTGCAAAACCAGACCCTGAGCGAGGAAGACGTGCGCTTTACCGTCACCTGGCAGGCGCTGACGGGGCTGGCGGCCATGCTGCTGCTGTACCTTGTCGGGCCGTGGGTGGCCGTCTACTTCAGGGAGCCGCGCATCGGGCCCGTGATCGCCTGGATGAGCCTGACCTGCGTGCTCAATGCGCTGACCGCTACCGGCAGCGGCCTGCTGCGCCGCCAGCTCGATTTCCGCTCCCTCAACATCATCCAATTGAGCAGTTACATCGTCGGCTACCTGCTGATCGGCCTGTCGATGGCGTATGCCGGGGCCGGCGTGTGGACCCTGGTGGCGGCCTGGCTGGGCCAGGCCGCCACGGCGTTGCTGCTGACCTATGCGCGCACGCGCTTTTCGCTGCGTCCGCTGCTGTGGTACGAGGGCGCGCGCCGCTCCACCCATGTGGGCCTGACGGTGTTCGTGACCAATCTGTGCAACTGGTTCCTGAACAATCTGGACCGGGTCTTCCTCGGTCGTTTCCTGGCCGCCCACGCGGTCGGCGTGTATGCGGTCGGCTACAACCTGGCCAATACGCCCAACGGATTGTTCCTGAGCGCCTTGCAGCCGGCGTTTCTCGCCACCGGCGCCAAGCTGCAGGACGACTTGCCGCGCCTGCGCGACATGTATCTGTCGGTGCTGGCGACGATCTGGATCGTCATCGCGCCGCTGTTCGTGCTGCTGGCGGTCACGGCGCCGGCCCTGATCGGCGTGCTGTACGGCAAGGTCTGGCAAGAGTCCGGCATCGTGCTGGCGATCCTGGCGCTGGCCATGCCGGCCTATATCAGCTGGGGCATGTCGACGCCTATCCTGTGGAATACCGGCGGCAAGCATCTGGAAAGCCTGCTGCAGCTGCCCTTGATTGTGCTGGCCGGCGCCATGCTGTTGTTGTTTGCGCGGCAGGGCGCGGCCACGGTGGCGCTGATCGCCGCTTGTACCTTGCTGGCGCGCGCGCTGGTGGTGGGCACGGCCGCCTGCCGGCGCCTGCGGGTGGGCCGGCGCGAGCTGGCGCCGCTGGCCG
>NZ_NJGY01000004.1:0-59429 GCF_002250505.1 Janthinobacterium sp. PC23-8 | reverse complement strand
GCGAGCTGGCGCCGCTGGCCGCGCGCGGCGGCGTGATGGGCGTGCTGGCCGGCGCCGGCAGCTGGGGCGGCACCTTGCTGGGCAGCATGGCGGGCAGCCATCCGCTGGCCGCTTTCCTGGGGGGCGCTTTGCTCGGCGGCGCGCTGCTGCTGGCCGCCGTGCTGGCCTGGCCGCCTTTGCTGGGCGCCAGAGTGGTGGGCCTGCTGGGGCGCTTCAGTCCGCCGCTACCGGCCAGCGCCATCCGTTATTTGCGCGAGCGCTGCGGCGCGGGCGACAACCTGATCGAAACAAGAGAATGACATGAGTGAAATACTGTTTGGCCTCGTTGCGCTGGTTGCCGCACTGGTGGTGGTATTCTTCATCGCCTTGAGCATTCATTGGGGCAGCAAGCGCGTGACCGGCCTGGTGCCCTATGTGTTTTACCCGGTGATGCTGTCGATCGCCATCATCGCCATCCTGTCGAACCGCGATTTTTCGGTCAGCGCGATCTTGCTGGGGGTCAAGGCCGTGGTGCGCCATCCGGCCAGCGCCTGGATAGGCCGGCTCACTTCCCTGTTTGTGATCTTTGCCTGCGGCGAACGCATCTTGCACCGCATCACGTCGAGCGACAAGCCGCAGGCCATGCCGATGCTGCTGTTCTGGTCCTTCACCTTGTATTTCCTGAGCAATATCGTCAGCCCGGCGCTGTTCGGCCGCCACACGGAACTGTCGCATGAATACCTGTACGTGTTCCTGGCCGGCTGTGCCGCCATGCTGATGACGCCGAAGGAAGTGGACATGAGCATTATTTCGATGCGCAATGCCAACCTGCTGTTCCTGGTGCTCAGCGCGGCCATGCTGGCCTGGAAGCCGAACATGGTCCTGGTCAATAATTACCATGGCCTGCTGCCGTTCCTGAACATTCGTTATGCAGGCCTGGCCAGTCATGCCAATGTGCTGGGGCCGATGGTGGTGGTGTACCTGCTGTGCCTGTGGCGCAAGCCGTTTGCCTGGCGCCCGATGAATCTGTTCGCCTGGGGGCTGGGCCTGGCCAGCCTGCTGCTGTCGCAGTCGAAGACCAACTGGATCGCCTGCCTGCTGTGCTTTGCCTGCATCGCGTATTTCGGCTTTCGCCAGCAGATCAGGGAGCGCCTGTTCGATTACCGCCGGCCGCAGCTGTCGATCCTGATGATTTTCGGCTTTATCCTGCTATGCACGATGGGCCTGCTGGTCGTGATGTTCGGCGGCCTCGATGGCACGCTGTCGCGCTTCGTCACCAGTGACGAGGGTTTTGAACTGATGAGCCTGACTGGCCGCGACGTGATCTGGCAGGTGGCAGTGCAGGAGTGGCACAAGAGCCCCGTCTTCGGCTACGGCTTGCCCTTGTGGGACGATGCTTTTCGCGCCAGCATCGGCATGCCGTACGCCACCCATGCGCACAGCCAGTTCTACCAGAGCCTGGCCAGCGCCGGCACCATCGGCGCGATCGGCCTGGTGCTGTACGCGGTGGTGCTGCTGTACGCCTCGGCACGCACGGCCAAGGCCAGCGAAGGCTTGTCGATGGCGCTGTTCGTGCTGATCGCCAGCCGCTCGTTGAGCGAAGTGCCGCTGGCGATGACGGGCTTTGCGGCCGAGGCGCTCACGCACGTGCTGCTGCTGGTCATTATCACGGCCAATTATCCGCTGGCCGACAGGCAGGCCGTCAGGGCGCGCAGGACGCGCATGCCGGGAATGGCCTGATGCGCTGCTCGGTCATTATTGCGCTGTACAACAAGGCCCCGTATATCGATGCGACGCTGGCGTCGGTGCTGGCGCAGACCCATGAGAATTGGGAAGTGGTGGTGGTCGACGATGGCTCCACCGACGATGGCGCCGCGCGCGTGGAAGCCTGCCGCGATCCGCGCGTGCGCCTGGTGCGTCAGGCCAATGGCGGCGTGTCGCGGGCGCGCAATCGCGGCATCGCCGAAGCACGGGGCGAGCTGGTGTGCTTCCTCGACGCCGACGACTGGTACGCGCCCGACTACCTGCGCACGCAGGTCGCCATGGCGCAGGCCTATCCCGCCGAATCGTACTTCGCCACCGGTTTCAAGGGCGTCATGCCAGGCGGCGATACGGCGCTGGCCGAGGCGCCGGCAGCGCCCGGGCAGGCGCTGCTGATCGACGATTTCTTTGCGCGTTGCAATCGGACTTGGATCCCCTTCTTTACCAGCTCGGTCGCCGTCCGGCGCACCGCGCTGTGGGCCTTGCAGCCGTGTTTTCCCGAGGGCGAACAGTTCGGCGAAGACCTCGACCTTTGGTTCCGGCTGGCCGAGCGGCATCGCCTGGTGCTGGCGCCGGCGCCACTGGTGGCGTACCGGCTGGAAGTGGGCGGCAGCCTGACCTCGACCCACCGCCGCGACCAGGTGCTGCCCGTATTTGCGCGCCTGGAACAGCGCGCGCGCGGCTGGCCGGCGAGTAACCGGGCCCGGCAGCCAGCCTTGCTGCTGGTGTCGAATGCGCGCGTGGTGGTGGCGCGCGAACTGCTTGAAGCGGGGCGCCGTGGCGCGGCCGTGGCCGAAATGGGGCGCGCCCTGCGCGACGGCGTCACACGCCACTGGTGGAGCACGGCCGTCATGTGCATGCTGTTTACGCCGTCCATGACAAGACGCTGGACGTTGTGGCGAAAATCACGCATTGCCTCTTAATATCGTCGTTGCCAATGGGCATTTCGGTATAATTGCGTGCGTCAGCCAAGTTTCTTCTTGGTTACAAAAACACCTCATGCTGTTGCACCAAAAGACCATTTCTCTTGCGTTAAGGTAGCGCCGCGCAACCTTGATGGTCAGCTCTGATCCAGGCCCAATCTGATACCCGTCGAAGGAACTCCGCCATGAAATCAAGCAAACGCCCGCTGTTGCGTTCCGCCCTGCTATTGCTGTTGCCATGGTGCGGTGTCGCCCAGGCGGACTGGGTACAGGCGACCGATCCGCTGGTCATCCGCGCACTGCCGGACAACCTGCAGACCCAGGCGCAAAACCCGCCAACCTTTTCGTGGTCGCGCCATGCGTCGGCGCCGCCCGGTTATGTGATCCAGGTATTCCTGAACGGGGTGCTGAACCGTAGCTACAACAGCAACCGCAACTGGTATCTGCCGCCGCGTGCCTTGCCTGTTGGTAGTTATACCTGGCGGGTGCGGCCGTCGACCTCGCAGGAGTGGTCGACCCCGCGCAGCTTCGTGATCGCCAGTAACTCGCAGCTGTTTGAAGTGCCTGAGAACCTGGCGCTGCGCAACACCGTCATGCGCAAGGCGCGGCCACGCGCGATGCCCAGCGGCCTGAAGCCTTTCTCGTCATGGAGCGCCGCCATGCGCGCCGATCGCCAGGCTGCGCTGACGAGCCTGGCGTATGAAGTGAACTACTATGTCGGCTCGCTCAATACCGTGTCCGACAGTGAATGGCCTCTGCCGCCAAGCAAGATCCGTACGGCGGCGCTGGTGGCGCAGCAGGCGAACATCATGCAGCGCGTCAATCCGAATGCGCGCCAGCTGGAAGGCGCGGCCACCATGTACCGCCTGACCGGCCAGCAGTCCTACCTGGACGAGGCGATCCGCCGCGGCGACCAGTTCGCCGCGCTCGACGTCAACGGCCCGACCAGTTTTGCCAACCAGGACATGGGCAGCCGCATGATCGCGCAAAGCCTGATGAAGGCGATCGACATGCTGGCCGGCGCGCTGGTGGTCAATGGCGACACCACCCGCCGCGACAAATGGCTGTCGGTGGTGGCTTCCCGCACCCGCGATCTGTATGCCGACCTGTCGGCCGGCGGCGGGCGCCTTGACCAGTTGCCGTTCGATTCGCATGCGGCCACCAGCATGGCTTTCCTGACCCTGACCTCGACCCTGGCGCTGGGCGACATTCCCGAAGCGGCCGCCTGGTTCGATTTCTCGTTCCGCGCCTTTGTCAGCTCGTTCAGCGTGTGGAGCGGTCCGGAAGGCGGCTTTGCCAACGGCACCGCCTACGCCGAATACGAAGCCGATTTTGCCTTGCAGATCTGGCCCGCGCTGGCGCAGGCGACTGGCGTGAACATGTTCGACAAGCCCTGGTCGCGCGGCTTTGCGCAGTTCCTGATGCATTTCGTGCCGCCCGGCCAGCAGACCCACGTGTTTGGCGACGGCCACGAAAATGCGCCCGAATACCGCTTCATGAAAGGCTTTGCTTCGCGCTACGCCACGCCGCAGGCGGCCTGGTACGTGAAAAACCTGAGCCGTCCCGACGACGTGCTGGCCACCTTGCAGGCGCCGTATCCGCTGCCGGTCGCGACCGTGACGGCCGCCGCCACGGCGCCGGCCAATGCCGCCTACTATCCGAGCATCGGCTGGACCGCCATGCACAGCAACCTGGCCGACAATGGCCGCACTTCGCTGTACTTCAAGGCCAGCCCCTACGGTTCGTTCAACCACAGTCATGGCGACCAGAACGGTTTCGTGCTGTTCAGCGGCGGCGTGCCGCTGCTGACGGAAACGGGCTGGTATGACTGGTACGATTCGCCGATGTGGAATACCTGGTACCGCCAGTCGAAGTCGCACAATGCGCTGACCTTTGACGGCGGCGTCGGGCAGGTGGTGGAAGGCTATGCCGAGCCGCTGTCGCGCAATGGCCGCATCAATGCCTTCTCGACCACGCCGGCGCTCGATTACGTGGAAGGCGACGCTACTGCCGCGTATGCCGGCCTGCTGCAATCGGCCACGCGCAAGATCTGGTATGTGCGCGGCAGCGACACCGCCGTCATCCTCGACCAGTTCGCGTCGGCCACGCCGCGCGTGTTCGAGTGGAACTTCCATGCCTACGCTCCCATCGTTACTGATGCGGCCGGCAATATTTCCGTGAGCAACAAGGGCCGCCAGGTCTGCGTGGTGCCGCTGGCCACCACGGCGCAGCGTTTCGAGCGCCGCGCCGGCCCGCCGCCACAAAGCGGCATGGTTGAAGACCATGGCGTGTTCGTCAAGGCCAACGCCGCCACCAGCGGCGAATTCCTGACCGTGATCGACGTCGGCTGCAAGGGCACCGCTGTCACGCTCGACACCAGCAACGGCCTGCGCAAGCTGGTCGTTGGCGCGCAAACGTTGACACTGCCACTGCCAAAGTAATCGCGGCACCTCAGGTCGAGAAAAGCAATACCGCCTGGTATTGCTTTTTTTTTCGACTCTGGCGTGCCGCTAAAACCATGCTGTTCAGGTAAGATGATTAATTATTTTACATGTCGTCGCCCATGCCCTTGAAGCTCCTGCAATTTGTGCCCGAAAGCCTGCCCACCTTTCGTCCCGACGTGGCGGTGCTGTTTGGCAAATACCTGCCGCGCCACGGCGTCGAATGCGATATCGTCGGCATGCCGGCGCAAGAGGCGCTGCGGGAGCAGGGCTTCCGCTCCGTGCGCATGCCGCATTTTCACGCAGGCCGGCTGCGGCGCGAACTGGCGTATCAGGCCACGTGCGTGCGCGCCCTGTTCAAGGCGCGCCGCGCCGACTGCGACGCGATCCAGGTACGCGACATGGTGCCGACCGGCCTGATGGCGCTGCTGGCGTCGCGCATCAAGGGCATTCCCTTCTATTACT
Organism: Janthinobacterium sp. PC23-8; assembly: GCF_002250505.1. GTDB lineage: Bacteria > Pseudomonadota > Gammaproteobacteria > Burkholderiales > Burkholderiaceae_D > Janthinobacterium. The sequence continues at coordinate 53,860 of NZ_NJGY01000004.1, read as the reverse complement.
GGGTCTCCTACCTGATCAGCGAAGGGCGCGTCGAACGCGCGCGCGCCGACCTGGCGCGGCAATCGACCATGCGCAGCCGCCTCGTGCTGTGCAAAGGGCTGGTCGAGCGCTGGCTGCTGTACCGCGTGCTGCTGCCGCGCGCCGACCATGTGTTCGTGCAAAGCGAGGCCATGCTGCGCATGATGCAGGAGCACGGCGTCGCGGCGCGGAAAATGACGGCCGTGCCGATGGGCGTCGACACGGAAGTGCTGGGCCCGCAAACCGTTACGCCGCAGCGTCCCGAGGGCTGGCAAGGCGTGCCGCTGCTGGCCTACCTCGGCACCCTGGACCAGTCGCGCCAGCTCGAACGCGTGCTCGACGCGCTGCTGATCGTGCGCCGCGACGTGCCTGATGCCTGTCTGTTGCTGATCGGTGCGTCCGATACGCCGTCCGATGTCGATGCCTTGCTCGACTACGCGCGCCGCGCCGGCCTGGCCGACTGCGTGCGGGTGACGGGCTGGTTGCCGTCCAGCCAGGCCTGGCAGCTGCTGGCCGGCGCCGATGTGGCCGTGTCGTATTTTCCGCGTGGCCTGGTGCATGACGTCTGCTCGCCCACCAAGCTGCTCGAATACCTGGCCCTGCGCATGCCTTCCGTCGGCAACGACAGCCCGGACCAGGTCCATGTGCTCACCAGCAGCAATGCCGGCTGGCTGGCGGCCAGCGAGCCGGCGGCCATGGCCGGCGCGATGGTGGCGATCCTGCGCGACTTGCCTTCGGCACGCGCACGCGCGAACGGCGGCGCGGCCTATATCGAAGCCGAGCGCAGCTACCGCGTGCTGGCGCGCCAGCTGGCGGCGCGCTATCACGGCTTGAGCGGCACTGTTGCATCCTGAGGCGGAAAAACAGTTTCCCATCGCACAATTACATATTTATAAAATATAATGCCAATATGACTACAGTAATGTTGCTTGGCCCCGCCCTCGATGCCGTCAGTGGCGTGACCACGCATCTGAATCAATTGTTCCATTGTTCGTTGGCGCGCGACTTTCAACTCGTGCATTTCCAGGTGGGCAGCGAAGGGCGGCGCGAATCGCGCCCGCACAAGCTGTTGCGCTTTGCCTGCAGCCCGTTCCAGTTTTTGCGTGCCTTGCGCGTGGCGCGGCCGCAGATTGTGCATATCAATACCTCGATGGAGCAGAAAAGCTACTGGCGCGACCTGGTCTACTTGCTGGTGGCCAAGGCCATGGGCAAGCGCGTGCTGTACCAGGTGCATGGCGGCGCCTTGCCGCAGGTGTTTTTTGGTGGCAAGCCTTTGTTGACGGGCTTGCTGCGCCGGGTGCTGCGCCTGCCTGATGCGGTGGTGCTGCTGGCGCAATGCGAATTGCGCGGCTACCGCAGTTTCGATCCTGCCCTGCCGCTGGAAGTGATTCCTAACGCTATCGATGCCGGGCTTGATGCTGGTGAGAAACCGTCGCTGCCGCAGTTGCCGCTGTCGCTGGTCTATGTCGGGCGCCTGGCCGAAAGCAAGGGCCTGTTCGAACTGGTCGAGGCGCTGGCGCTGGCGCGCGCGGCCGGCAGCTCCGCGACCCTGGCGCTGGCCGGCAGCGGCCCTGCCGAAAAGGCCTTGCGGGCGAGGGTGGCGGCGCTGGGGCTGCAGGCGCAGGTGCGCTTCCTGGGCCCGGTGTTTGGGGCGGCCAAGCAAGCCTTGTGGCGCGGCGCCGATGTGTTCGGTTTCCCCACGCATCATGAAGGATTGCCGTATGCTTTGTTGGAAAGCATGGCCGCGCGCACACCGGTGCTGATCTGCCCGGTGGGCGCGATTCCCGACGTGGTGCAAGATGGCGTGCACGGCCTGTTCGTGCCGCCGCGCGATCCGCAGGCGCTGGCCGAGGCCATCGCGCGGCTCGATGGCGACCGCGCGCTGCTGCGGCGCATGGGCCAGGCCTGCCGCGAGCGCATCGACAGTCACTACGCGGTCGAGCGCCTGGCGCACGATTTCGGACGCGTCTACCGCGCCATGCTGGCGCCGCCGGTGGCGTAAACCGTTTTTTCAAGCGAGCTATTATGTGCGGTATTGCCGGTTTGATCTTTCCCTCGTCCGACGCCGGCCAGTTGGCCGCGCTCGAGTCCATGGGGCGCGCCATCGCGCACCGCGGCCCCGATGACACCGGCGTGCTGCAGGCCGCCACGCTGGACGGCGCCTGGCGGGTCGGCTTGCTGCACCGGCGCTTGTCCATCATCGATATCGCCACCGGCCACCAGCCGCTGGGCAACGAGGCGGGCGACGTACAGATCATCTTCAACGGCGAAATCTACAACTACCAGCTGCTGCGCGAGGAGTTAATTGCGCTGGGGCACCGTTTTCGCACCGCCTCCGATACGGAAACCATTGTCCATGCCTATGTGCAGTGGGGCGAGGACTGCGTGCGCCACTTCCGCGGCATGTTTGCCTTTGCCATCTGGGATGCGCGCCACAACCGCCTGTTCCTGGCGCGCGACCCGTTTGGCAAGAAGCCGCTGTTCCTGTGGCAGCACGAAGGCCGGCTTGCCTTCGGTTCGGAAATCAAGGCGCTGCTGGCCTTGCCGGGCGTGACGGCGCAGGCCGACGCAGGCGCGGTCTGGGATTATTTTGCCTACCGCTACGCGCCCGGTCCGGCCACCCTGTTCCAGGGCATCAGGAAACTCGCCCCCGGTTCGAGCGCCACCTGGGACAACGGCGTGCTGCGCGAGCGCGTGTACTACATTGCGCCCGATAGCCGCCCGCGCGTGGCCTGCCGCGTGCCGGCCGACCCGGTCGCCACCTTCCTCGACAAGCTCGACGAGTCGGTGCGCATCCGCATGATTGCCGATGTGCCCTTCGGCGCGTTTTTGTCCGGCGGCATCGATTCCTCGGCCGTGGTGGCCCTGATGTCGCGCCATGCCGGCGTGCCCGTCAAAACGTTTTCGGTCGGCTTCAGGGAGGGCGGCTTCAGCGAGCTGGCCTATGCGGCTGACATTGCGCGCCAGTTTTCCACCGACCACCATGCGCTGGAAGTGTCGGTCGACCAGGTGATCGCGCTGCTGCCCGAGCTGGTGCGCTTTCGCGACGCCCCCGTGGCCGAACCGTCCGACATTCCCATCTATCTGCTGGCGAAGCAATCGCGCAAGACGGTCAAGATGGTGCTCACGGGCGAGGGCGCCGATGAAATTTTAGGTGGCTATCCCAAGCATGTGTACGAGCGCTACGCGGGCAGCTACCAGCAGTTGCCGGGCTGGTTGCGGCGCGGCCTGATCGAGCCGGCCATCGGCGCCTTGCCGTATCGTTTTCGGCGCGCCAAGACGGCCATTGTCAACCTGGGCCTGGAGGCGTTCGACGAGCGCATGCCGCGCTGGTTCGGCATGATGTCGGACCAGGAACGCGCGCGCCTGGTGGCCATGCCGGCGCCACGGCGCCCGCGCGAAACAGGTCTCGGCTGTGGCGGCGGCGACAACAGCGCGCTGCGCCGCATCCTGTGTTTCGACCAGCACAGCTGGCTGCCCGACAACCTGCTCGAGCGCGGCGACCGCATGACCATGGCCGCCTCGCTCGAAGCGCGCATGCCCTTCATGGACCACGAGCTGGCCGCCTATGTCTCGACCCTGCCGGACCACTACCGCGTGCGCGGGCGCACCACCAAGTGGATTCTGCGCGAAGCGATGAAGCAGCTGCTGCCGCCGGCGATCCTGGCGCGGCCGAAAGTGGGCTTTCGCGTGCCCGTCAATGCATGGTTCCGCGGTCCCATGAAAGACTATCTGTACGAACACCTGACGGGCGCCTCCTCGCGCACGCGCCACTACTACCATGCAAACGCGCTCGGGCAGGTGCTGGCCGAGCATGTAAAGGGGCGGCAAAACCATGAAAAGCTGCTGTGGAGCTTGCTGACCCTGGAAATCTGGCATCGCCAGTATCTGTGAGCGCCCACCATGCTGGCTAATCTGTCCTGGAAACTGAACCGTCTGCGCGCCATGGGGGCGCCGGAAGTGGCGCACCGCGTGTGCGACGCCGTGCGGCACCGCTTGCAGGCGCGCGGCATCGGTCTGGCGCATGTGCCGCCGCCGCCGTCGCTGGCGTGCTTCGGCCAGCCCTGGCTGGGCTTGCCAGCGGATGGCGCGCCGCACCTGGCGGCGGCCGAGCGCATCCTGGCCGGCCGCTACAATGTGTTCGCGCTGCGCGACATGGCGCTCGGCTGTCCGCCCCAGTGGAACCGCGACCCGAAGACCGGCATCGTGGCGCCGCTCACCTTTGGCAAGACCCTCGATTACCGCGATGAAGCGGTGGTCGGCGATATCAAATGCCTGTGGGAGCCGAACCGGCACCTGTGCATCGCCGATCTGGCGATGGCGTACCGCCTCGGCGGCGAGATGCGCTACGCCCAGGCCGTGCAGACGCTGCTGGAATCGTGGTGGCAACAGTGTCCGTATCCGCTTGGAGCGAACTGGAGCAGCGCGCTGGAACTGGCCTTGCGCCTGGTCAGCTGGTCGCATGCCTGGCAGTTGTTGGGCGGCGTCGAGTGTCCGCTGTTTCACGGTGCCGCCGGCCAGGCCTTCCTGCAGCGCTGGCTGGCCAGCATCTACCAGCATTGCCATTTTATTGCCGGCCATTTTTCGCGCCACTCGTCGGCCAACAACCATCTGTTTGGCGAACTGACGGGCTTGCACGTGGCGGCGCTGACCTGGCCCTGCTGGCCGGAAAGTGTGGTGTGGCTGGCGCAAACGGCGCGCGAACTGGAACAGCAGGCCTTGCTGCAGAACGGCCCGGACGGCGTCAACCGCGAGCAGGCAATTTATTATCAGCATACGCTGGCCGACGAAATGCTGCTGTGCGTGCTGGCCGGCCGCGCCAATGGCCGGCCCCGTTCGCCGGCGTTCCTGCAACAGTTGGAGGCCATGCTGGAGTTTATTGCCGCCATCATGAATGTGGCGGGCGAGCTGCCGATGATCGGCGACGCCGACGATGCCCGCCTGGCCAACTGGGACAAGTCGCCGGGCGCCAATGAGTATCGCTCGCTGCTGGCCAGCGGCGCGGCGCTGTTCGCGCGCAGCGATTTCAAGCGCAAGGCGGGCGCTTTTGACGACAAGAGCGCCTGGCTGCTGGGCGAGGCGGGCCGGCAGGCATTCGAGGCCTTGCCGGCCGCTGCGGCCATCAATTTGCCGCGCAGTTTCGCCGATGGCGGCTATTACATCATGGGCGCGCGTCTCGATACGCCCACCGAGGTGCGGCTGGTGCTCGATGCCGGCCCGCTTGGCTACCTGGGCATCGCCGCCCATGGCCACGCCGACGCGCTGGCCTTGAGCCTGTCGGTGGCCGGCCAGGCGGTGCTGGTCGACCCCGGCACCTACGCCTATCACACGCAAAAGCGGTGGCGCGATTATTTCCGTGGCACCAGCGCGCACAATTGCGTGCGCATCGATGGCCGCGACCAGTCCGAATCGGGCGGCAATTTTTTATGGCTGCGCAAGGCCAGGGCAAGCTGCCAGGCCTGGCGCGAGGATGCCGAAGGGCAGTTCTGGAGCGCCAGCCACGACGGCTATATGGCCTTGAACGATCCTGTTTTGCACCGGCGCGAGGTCAGCGTGACGCCGGACGCGGCGCGCATCGTCATCGACGACGTGCTCGAATGCCGCGGCGCGCATGAAGTGGAGCTGTTCTGGCATCTCGATCAGCAATGCCAGGTGGCGCTGGACGGTGGTGTGCTGCAGGTGCAAGGCGCTGCTTTCTCGCTTGAAATGCACTTGCCGGACGCGCCCGGCGCCACGATGACCTTGGTGCGCGGCGGCGAGCAGCCGGTGCTGGGCTGGATCTCGCATCGCTTTGATGAAAAACAGGCCGCGCCCACTTTGGCCTGGCGCGCGCGGCTAACCGGCGCAGCCAGGCTGCGCACCACATTACACTTGACGACATCGGTCCTGTAGAAAATTAACGAGGAAAAACATGAAAATTAGTATCTTTGGTCTGGGCTATGTCGGCGCCGTCTCCGCCGGTTGCCTGGCCACCGACGGTCATCAGGTGATCGGCGTCGACCCGAACAAGACCAAGGTCGACCTGATCAACCAGGGCGCCACGCCCATCATCGAAAAAGACATCGGCGAGATGATCGCCGCCACAGTCAAGAGCGGCCATCTGCGCGCCACGGCGGACGTGCGCGACGCCGTGTTCGGTTCCGACATGTCGCTGATCTGCGTCGGCACGCCGTCCCAGCTCAATGGCAACCTGGACCTGAGCCATGTGCGCAAGGTGTGCCAGGAAATCGGCGCGGCGATTGCCGAAAAAGACACTTTCCACGTGGTCGTCGCGCGTTCCACCATGCTGCCCGGCTCGATGCGTTCGCTGGTGATCCCGACCCTGGAAGCGGCCTCGGGCAAGGTGGCCGGGGTTGACTTCGGCGTGTGCAACAACCCGGAATTCCTGCGCGAAGGCACGGCCGTCCACGACTACTACCATCCGCCCAAGACCGTGATCGGCGAGTCCGATGAAAAGGCCGGCACGCTGCTGGTGCAGCTGTACGAAAAAATGGACGCGCCGCTGGTGCGCACCGATGTGGAAACTGCCGAGATGGTCAAGTACACCGACAACACCTGGCATGCCGTGAAAGTGGCGTTTGCCAACGAGATCGGCAATATCTGCAAGGCGGTCGGCATCGACGGCCACAAGGTGATGGAGATCTTCTGCCAGGATACCAAGCTCAACCTGTCGCCGTACTACATGAAGCCGGGCTTTGCGTTTGGCGGCTCCTGCCTGCCGAAAGACGTGCGCGCGCTGACCTACAAGGCGCGTACGCTGGACCTGGACTTGCCGCTGCTCAATTCGATTCTGCCGTCGAACCACAAGCAGGTGGAGAAGGGCATCAAGATGATCGTCGACAAGGGCGCGCGCAAGGTCGGCATCCTGGGCTTCTCGTTCAAGGCCGGCACCGATGACCTGCGCGAGTCGCCGCTGGTCGACGTGATCGAGTACCTGCTGGGCAAGGGGTATGAGCTGAAACTGTACGACAAGAACGTCAACCTGGCCGCGCTGACGGGCGCCAACCAGGATTACATCCTCAACCATATCCCGCATATCTCCAAATTGATGGTCACGTCGATGCAGGACGTGCTCGACTTTGCCGACACTATCGTCATCGGCAACGGCGCGGCCGAATTCAAGACCGTGCCAGGCAGCCTCAAGCCGCACCAGCATATTGTCGACCTGGTACGTATCAGCAAGGAGCAAAGTGGAGAGCAATATGACGGCATCTGCTGGTAAAGCCCGCAGGGTATTGATTTTGGTGGAAAACCTGCCCTCGCCATTCGACCGGCGCGTGTGGCAGGAAGCGACCACGCTGCAAGCGAACGGTTATGCCGTGTCGATCATCTGCCCCACCGGCAAGGGCTATGAGTCGCGCTACGAAGCCATCGACGGCATCCATATTTACCGCTACCACCTGCCGCTGGAAGCGCAGGGCGCCAAGGGTTATCTGGTGGAATATTCGCTGGCGCTGTTTCACACCTTCCGCCTGGCGTGGAAGGTGCATTTCGCGCGCGGCTTCGATGTGATTCACGCCTGCAATCCGCCCGACCTGCTGTTCCTGATCGGCGGTTTTTTCAAGCTGACCATGGGCAAGCGCTTTCTGTTCGACCATCATGACATCAACCCGGAACTGTACGAAGCCAAGTTCGGCCGGCGCGACTTTTTCTACAAGCTGATGGTGCTGTTCGAGCGCTGGTCGTTCCAGAGCGCCGACGTGTCGATCGCCACCAACGAGTCGTACAAGAAGATCGCCATCGAACGCGGCGGCATGCCGCCCGGCGACGTCTACGTGGTGCGCAGCGGCCCCAAGCTCGACCGCCTGCGCGTGCTGCCGCCGGTGCCGACACTGAAACAAGGCCGTGCTTACCTGGTCGGCTATGTCGGCGTGATGGGCGCCCAGGAAGGCATCGACCTGCTGCTGCAGGCGGCGCACTACATCGTGCGGACGCTGGGGCGCCAGGATGTGCAGTTCGGCCTGGTCGGCGGCGGCACCTCGCTGGAACAGATGAAACAGATGGCGCAGGACATGGGCATCGCCGACTACGTGACGTTCACGGGCCGGGTGCCTGACCAGCAACTGCTGGAAATGCTCAATACGGCGGACGTGTGCGTCAACCCGGACGTGGCCAACGACATGAACGACAAGTCGACCATGAACAAGATCATGGAATACATGGCGCTGGGTAAGCCGATCGTGCAGTTCGACCTGGCCGAGGGCAAGGTCTCGGCCCAGGATGCCTCGCTGTATGCGCTGAAGAACGACCCCGTCGACATGGCGCGCAAGATCGTCGAGCTGCTCGACGACCCGGCCCGCCGCGAACAGATGGGGGCGTTCGGCCGCCACCGCGTGATCAACGAGCTGGAGTGGGAATACGAGGCGCCGAAGTTGCTGGCCGCTTATGCGCGCCTGTTTCCCGGTGCGGCGCCCGTGCCGCAAGCGAGCAAATAAATACAGGGAGAACCATTGCGTATTTTTCTAAGTCTGACCCTGACCTTGGCCGCCGGTATTGCCACTGGCGCCCGCGCCGATGCGCCCGTTGCCGCCGCCGGCCTGCAGCCGTCGCAACTGGCCATCGTCATCAACGACGCCGAGCCGAACAGCATTGAAGTGGGCGAATATTATCGCAAGGTCCATGCGATTGCCGCCGCCAACGTGGTGCACGTCAATATCCCGAACCGGCCGCGCAAGCTGAGCATGGATCAGTTTGCCCAGCTCAAGGAGCGTATCGACGCCCAGTTAAAGCCAGGCATCCAGGCCGTGCTGATGGTATGGAGCGCGCCATATGCCGTCGAGTGCAATTCCATCACCTCGGCCTTTACCCTCGGCTACGACGCGGGCCAGTGCACGAGGACCTGCGACCCGGGCAAGCCTAGCCCGTATTTCAACAGCAATGTGGAGCAGCCCTACACCCAGCTGGGCCTGCGCCTGGCGATGCTGCTGCCCATCGATTTCGTCGAGGAAGCCAAGGCGGTGGCCGACCGGGGCGCCGTCAGCGGCTTTTCGCCGCCAGCGGCCAGCGCCTATTACCTGACGACCTCGGATGCGGCGCGCAACACCCGCGCGCTGCTGTTTCCGCCGGCCGGCATGCTGGCCCAGCGCAAGCTGGCCATCCGGCACCTGAAGGCGGACAGCCTGGAAGGCGCGCAGGACATCATGGTCTACCAGACCGGCCTGGCCAAGGTGGCCAAGCTCGACACCTTGCGCTTTTTGCCCGGCGCGCTGGCCGACCACCTGACCTCGTTTGGCGGCGACTTGCAGGGTACGCAGCAAATGAGCAGCCAGCGCTGGCTGGAAGCGGGCGCCACGGCCAGCTATGGCACGGTGAGCGAGCCGTGCAGTTACTGGCAGAAGTTCCCCCAGCCCAGCGTCTTGCTGCGCCGCTACCTGTCGGGCAGCACCGCCCTCGAAGCTTACTGGGGCAGCGTGCTGTGGCCGGCGCAGGGCCTGTTTATCGGCGATCCGCTGGCCGCGCCGTATGCACGTTTCCGGCGCTGACAGCGGGCGCTGCCCATCTCCCGACGAAAGCTCTTGCGAGCTTTTTGTTTTATGCCTTGAGCGCTTGCTTGCGGCGCCCGGCCAGGACCACCAGGCCCAGGCCGGCCAGCAGCATGGCCCAGGTTTCCGGTTCCGGCACGGCCGGTACCGCCGGTGCCGTGGGGATCAGGCCGCCACCGGCGCCGCCCGTTCCCACGCCGCTGGCGTTGCCCAGCGGCGTCTCGCTGTCGGCGTTGCTGCTGGTACTGACGGCGCGGCCGTTCTGGGCCCGGCCGGCCGCGCCATTTGCTCCCAGCTCGTCAAGTGGATAGATTTGCTCGGCAGCGACGAAATCGCGCGTGCCGAAGCGAAAACCGTTGTCATCGGTGGACAATAGCTTGCCGCCTGATGTCGTCGCGCTCTTGCCCGGAATGGTCTTGATCGCCAGGCGGTGCGTGCCGTCGTCGAAATCGAACTTGCGCAGTTCCTGGTCCGACACCTTGCCGGCAAACTCCGGCGTCGGCTTCTTGCCGTCGTTGGCGCGCGTGCTGCCACTGATAAAGCCGTCGGCCAGGCTGCAGGCGCTGTAGGTGCCGTCGAGGTTGCCGTCCTTGGCATTGCCGTTGGCGTCCTTCGTGCTGGCTTGGCAGCTTTTCTGATTGTCGCGCGGCTGTGCTTGCGTTTGCGCCAGGGCGCTGCCGGCAAACGCCATCATGGCAGCGGCCAGCAGCAAGGGACGTGTGACCAGCAAGCGGGAAATCGATGTGGACATGATCATTCTCTCAAAAAGCGGGTGTGCCGCGTCACTGCCGACGCTGATATTGCATATATTGCCGCCACTATTGCAGCCACTTTTTCCATGCGACCGCTGTGCGCATGGAGCAGCGGGCCTTTCAAGGCCCGGTGTGGATGAGGCCTGCAGCCGTATCGAGTGCGTCTTGTTTAATTGTTATCAGGAATTAAACTTATTTGTAGGAAATGTATCATATTTTGATGTCTAGTGTCGAGCCTGCTTTGGTTTCTGCTTTCGTTGCCGGCGCATTCTGTTGCAAGCGCGCCCATGACGCCAGCGCCGATCAGGCCGTGCGCTTGAAATCGCGGAAGCGGAAGCCGGCCAACAACAAGGTGCCGAAGTAGGCTGCGCCGCACAGGCAGATCAGCAGGCCCAGGGTGCCGGCCCGCAACAGCGGATGGGCTTGCATGGCGATCCAGTCGATGCGGGTGGCGCCATACGCGGCCACGCCGCCCATCACGGCCAGTGCCGGCAGCAGACGCAGGAAGAACTTGAGCCAGCCTGGTTTCGGTGTGTAGATGCCGCGGCGGCGCAGGCCCCAGTAGAGAAAACTGGCGTTCAGGCAAGCGCCCAGGCCGATCGACAGGGCCAGGCCGGCGACGGCCAGGTAGGGCACGAACAGCCAGTTCATCAACTGGGTGGCGATCAGCACGCCAATGGCGATCTTGACGGGGGTGCGGATATCCTGGCGCGCATAAAACGCCGGCGCCAGGGTTTTCACCAGAATGATGCCGAGCAGGCCCAGGCTGTAGGCCACCAGCGGCTCAGTCGACATGGTGACCGATTCTGCCGAGAATTTGCCGTAATGAAACAGTGTGGCGATCAGCGGCGTGGCCAGGGTCGCCATGCCGACCGCCGCCGGCAGGGCCAGCAAAAAGGTCAGGCGCAGGCCCCAGTCCAGCAGCGACGAGTATTCCGCCTTGTCGCCATCGACATTGGCTTTCGACAAGCTGGGCAACAAGATGGTCCCCAGGGCCACGCCCAGCATGGCGGTTGGAAACTCCATCAGGCGGTCTGCATACGACAGCCAGGAAATGCTGCCCTCGGCCAGGCGCGAGGCGATGCTGGTGTTGATCATCAGGCTGATCTGTGCGGCCGAGACGGCAAACACGGCCGGTCCCATCTTTTTCAGCACGCGCCGCACGCCACCGTCGGACAGGCCGACGGCCGGGTTGATCGACAGGCGCGGCAGCATGCCGATCTTGATCAATGCCGGGATCTGGATCGCCACCTGCAGCAGACCGCCGACGAACACGGCAATGGCCATCGCATAGATCGGCTGCGCCAGGTGCTGCGCCAGCAACAGCGAGGCGGCAATAAAGGACAGGTTCAGCAGCACTGGCGTGAACGCGGGAATCTTGAATTCGCGCCAGGTGTTCAAAATGCCGCCGGCCAGCGCGACAAAGGACATGCAACTGATATAGGGAAACATCAAGCGCGTCATCCAGACCGCCGCATCGAAGGCGCCCGGGTCCTTGTTCAGGCCGGTGGCGATCACATACACAAACCACGGCGCGCCGACGATGCCGATGATGGACACCAGCAAGGTGGCCCACACCAGAGTGGTGGCGACATGGTCGGCCAGCTGCTTGCTGGCGTCCTGGCCATGCTGGTTCTTATACTCCGACAAGATCGGCACGAAGGCCTGCGAGAACGCGCCCTCGGCGAACAGGCGGCGCAGCAGGTTGGGGATGCGGAAGGCGACGATAAAGGCATCGGTATAGGCGCCGGCGCCAAAGGCGCGCGCGAACAGGCTCTCGCGCAATAATCCGGTGACTCGGGACAGCATGGTCATGCTGGAAATGGCGGCGAGGGTTCTGAGCAAGTTCATGGGGGCAGATTATAGCTGGGTGCGCCCCGTGCAAACGGTTAACATGTCGTAATAATCACGGCGGCAAGCCCCCACGCTGTGCCGTTTTTCGCCCTGCCGATGCCGATAGCGGTTTTTTTGAATTGCCCTCGCCGGAAAATATCGTTATAATCGAAGGCTGTACAGAATTCTGTTACGCAGACACTAATGTTTGACAGGCACTGGTTTGGCACACATGGTTCGGCAGACGCACAGAACGCACCGGTTGGCAAACACTAATGTTTGCAAACGCACTTTGACCCTGTTTTAGGAAATTCCATGGCAAATACCGCACAAGCGCGCAAACGCGCTCGTCAAGCAGTTAAGCAAAACGCACACAATTCGTCCCAGCGTTCGACCTTGCGCACAGCTATCAAAGCTGCTCGCAAAGCGATCCAGGGCGGCGACAAGGCAGCAGCTGCTGCAATCTTCCAGGCTTCCGTGTCGACCATCGACCGTATCGCTGACAAGAAGATCATCCACAAAAACAAGGCAGCTCGTCACAAGAGCCGTCTGGCAGCTGCTTTGAAAGCACTGTCCGCTTAATATTCGCCCGTACGCCAGTTCGCTGGCGTTGGATGAAAAGCAAAAACCCGCAGACTTGTTCTGGCGGGTTTTGTCGCGTTGCGCCGGCTATTTTTCGGCGGGCAGATTGGCAATCGCCATGCCCGGCTTGATATTGCGCAGCCGAAACCAGCCGAGGTTCATTTCCAGCGCATAGCGCGCGGGCACGGCCCTGGTCGGGCAATGGCTGTCGAGCGTGTGCGGCAGCATGTCTTCGATATTGATAATGCTGCCTGCCGCATCGAGAAAGGCCACCGACAACGGCAGTGCCGTGTTGCGCATCCACATGCACTGCGCGCCCTGCGCGCCGAACGCGAACAGCATGCCGCCATTGACGGCCATGCTGTCGCGGTACATCAGGCCCAGTTCGCGCTGCTCTTGCGTGGCTGCCACCTCGGCCACGATCACATGCTTGCCGACCAACAGTTGCGCCGTCTTGAGCGGCGGATTTTGCGCTTGCGCCGCCGTCGCCAGGGCCAGGCTGGCGCAGATCAACAATTTTTTCATGTGCACGACGGTAGCGGTGGAAGCGGCGATTAAGCCATGCAGGCGCGCCAGCCGTCAAGCAAGCTTGCTTATTTGGCCAGTGCTGACGCTGGGACTTCGCACCATTGGCCCGGCATCAAGGGATGGCTGGCCAGCGAGAACGGTCCGATGCTGCTGCGCACCAGGCGCAGCGTCGGCAGGCCGACGGCCGCCGTCATGCGCCGCACTTGCCGGTTCTTTCCTTCTTTCAGGGTGATCGCCAGCCACGAGGTGGGCTGGTCCTGGCGCGCGCGGATCGGCGGATGGCGCGGCCACAGCCAGTCCGGCTCGGCAATGCGCACCGCCTGGCACGGTTTGGTGATGAAGTCGCCCAGGTCCAGCGGCGCCTGCAGCCGCGCCAGGCTGGCCGCATCCGGCACGCCGTCGACCTGCACCAGGTAGGTTTTCGCTTCCTTGCGGTCGGGGTGGCTGATAGCGTGCTGCAGCTGGCCGTCGTCGGTCAGCAGCAGCAGGCCTTCGCTGTCGGCGTCGAGCCGGCCGGCCGGGTAGATGCCGGGGATATCGAGATGGTCGGCGAGGGTGGTGCGGCCGTCCTGCGGCGAAAACTGGCACAGGACCTGGAACGGTTTGTTAAAGAGTATGAGTGGCATGGTGTTATCTTGATGCAAAAGAGATGCCGCCGCCGGTGTAGCGTGGCGCCGTGTACTATAGTGGTGCATAATGAGAAACGCAGCCGTCTTCTATCTTATAGAAGACCTTTGGATGCCCTAGCTCTGTCCCTGATTTGTTTTGTGAAGCAGTCCCATTCGGAGATTTTGATGTACCAACATATTACAGTACCTGCTGACGGACAAAAAATCACCGTCAATGCCGATTTTTCACTGAACGTGCCCGACCAGCCCATCATTCCCTTTATCGAAGGCGATGGCACCGGCAGCGATATCACGCCGGTGATGATCAAGGTGGTCGACGCGGCCGTGGCCAAGGCCTATGGCGGCGCGCGCAAGATCAGCTGGATGGAAATTTTTGCCGGTGAAAAAGCCACCCGCGTGTATGGCGCCGACACCTGGCTGCCGCCGGAAACCCTGGACGTGCTGAAAGACTATGTGGTGTCGATCAAGGGACCGCTGACGACGCCGGTGGGCGGCGGCATGCGTTCGCTCAATGTGGCGCTGCGCCAGCAGCTCGACCTGTATGTCTGCCTGCGCCCGGTGCGCTACTTCAGGGGCGTGCCGTCGCCACTGAAGGCGCCCGAAAAAACCGATATGGTGATCTTCCGCGAGAACTCGGAAGATATCTACGCCGGCATCGAATACGCGCAGGGCACCGATGAGGCGAAAAAGCTGATCGATTTCCTGGTGAATGAAATGGGCGTGACCAAGATCCGTTTCCCGGAAACCTCGGGCATCGGCATCAAGCCCGTGTCGGTCGAAGGCACCGAGCGCCTGGTGCGCAAGGCGCTGCAATATGCGATCGACAATGACAAGCCTTCCGTGACGATTGTTCACAAAGGCAACATCATGAAGTACACGGAAGGCGGTTTCCGCGACTGGGCCTATGCGCTGGCGCAAAAGGAATTCGGCGCCGAACTGATCGATGGCGGCCCGTGGTGCAAGTTCAAGAATCCGCGTACCGGGCGCGACATCACGGTCAAGGATTCGATCGCTGACGCTTTCCTGCAACAAATCCTCATGCGTCCGGTCGAATACAGCGTGATCGCCACCCTGAACCTCAATGGCGACTATATTTCCGACGCGCTGGCGGCCCAGGTGGGCGGCATCGGCATCGCGCCGGGCGGCAACCTGTCCGATTCGGTGGCCATGTTCGAGGCCACCCATGGCACGGCGCCCAAGTATGCGGGCAAGGACGTGGTCAATCCGGGCTCCTTGATCCTGTCGGCGGAAATGATGCTGCGCCATCTGGGCTGGGTCGAGGCAGCCGGGCTGATCATCGCGGCAATGCAGAAGGCGATCGCCTCGAAACGCGTGACGTACGACTTTGCGCGCCTGATGGAAGACGCGACGCAGGTGTCGTGCTCGGGCTTTGGCCAGGTGATGGTCGAGAACATGTAAGGGGCAGGAAAAGCGCGGACGAAAAAAACCCCGCCACTGGCGGGGTTTTTCACATCTGAGGGCCGAAAGAAGCTTAGGCGGACTGGATGTTGGAAGCTTGCTTGCCTTTAGGGCCTTGCGTGACTTCGAATTGAACTTTTTGACCTTCTTTGAGGGTCTTGAAACCGTTCATGTTGATTGCGGAGAAATGAGCAAACAAATCTTCGCCGCCATCATCTGGAGTGATGAAGCCAAAACCTTTGGAATCATTGAACCACTTAACTGTACCTGTTGCCATAAAAAGAACTTTCAAAATTAAAACAAATCACACGAGCCATAAAAGCAAGAAGCTTCTTGCCCCCTCCTCGACGTCTCACTTCTTATCAAGCTGTACATATTACTGCAACAGTCGATACCGCATTGTTGGCGGAATAAATATTGAAGTCAAGCGCTTTTGCACTCATCTTGCCAAATTCTTCATGGCCGCCAAAAAAGCAACTCTTGATTTTGGCGACAGGGACGCCATCTGCGCTGTAGTGAGAAAACGCGTAAGATTGAAAACAATTGGAAAGGCGCAGATATTGCGCATGACAACCACTGTGAAAGCATTAGAATAAGCGTATGGCAACCAAGCACGACACAGAAGCCCTGCTGGAGCGGCAAGCCATCAAGCCGCCGCCGCTCTATCAGGTAGCCTTGCTCAATGATGATTACACCCCGATGGAGTTCGTGGTCGCCGTCATTCAGGAGTATTTCAACAAGGATCGTGAAACGGCGACGCAAATCATGCTCAGTGTTCACCGCTACGGCAAAGGAGTGTGCGGCGTGTTCTCTAAAGATATAGCGTGTACCAAAGTGGAGTTCGTTTTAACGCATGCGCGCAAGGCGGGGCATCCCCTGCAGTGCGTGATGGAGGAAGTATGATTGCGCAGGAATTGGAAGTAAGTTTGCACATGGCGTTTGTCGAAGCTCGGCAGGCACGGCATGAATTCATCACGGTTGAACATCTGCTGCTGGCGTTGCTGGACAATCCCTCTGCAGCCGAGGTGTTGCGTGCCTGCGCGGTCAATATTGACGACCTGCGCAAGACCCTCACCAACTTTATCGGCGATAACACGCCGACCGTGCCTGGCACGGGCGAGGTCGATACCCAGCCGACGCTGGGTTTCCAGCGCGTGATCCAGCGCGCCATCATGCACGTTCAGTCTGCATCGAATGGCAAGAAGGAAGTCACCGGCGCCAACGTGCTGGTGGCCATCTTCGGCGAAAAAGATTCGCACGCGGTCTATTACCTGCACCAGCAGGGCGTCACGCGCCTGGACGTGGTCAATTTCATTTCCCACGGCGTGCGCAAGGACCAGTCGACCGAAAGCGCGAAAGCGTCGGAAGGCGTGGAAGAGGGCGCATCCGGGGCTGAAGGCCAACCGAAGGAAAGCCCGCTCGACCAGTTCACGCAAAACCTGAACAAGGCTGCGGCCGAAGGCAAGATCGACCCGCTGATCGGGCGCGAGGACGAAGTCGACCGCGTGATCCAGATCCTGTGCCGTCGCCGCAAGAACAATCCGCTGCTGGTCGGTGAAGCCGGCGTGGGCAAGACGGCGATCGCCGAAGGCCTGGCCTACCGCATCACGCAAAACGATGTGCCGGAAATCCTGCAAAATGCCGTCGTGTATTCGCTGGACATGGGCGCCTTGCTGGCCGGTACCAAATACCGCGGCGACTTCGAGCAGCGCCTGAAAGCGGTGCTCAAGCAGCTCAAGGACAATCCGAACGGCATCCTGTTCATCGACGAGATCCACACCATCATCGGTGCGGGCTCGGCCTCGGGCGGCACGCTGGACGCGTCCAACCTGCTCAAACCGGCACTGGCCAATGGCCAATTGAAATGCATCGGTGCGACCACTTACACGGAATTTCGCGGCGTGTTCGAAAAAGACCATGCGCTGTCGCGCCGGTTCCAGAAAGTGGACGTCAACGAGCCGACCGTCGAGCAGACCGTGCAGATCCTGCGCGGCCTGAAATCACGCTTCGAAGAGCACCACGGCGTGAAATACTCGGCCTCGGCCCTGTCGACGGCGGCGGAACTGGCGGCGCGCTTCATCAACGACCGCCATTTGCCCGACAAGGCGATCGACGTCATCGATGAAGCGGGCGCGGCGCAACGCATCTTGCCGAAGTCGAAGCAGAAGAAAACCATCGGCAAGGCCGAGATCGAGGACATCATTGCCAAGATCGCCCGGATTCCGCCGCAAACGGTCAACCAGGACGACCGCAGCAAGCTGCAGACCATCGACCGCGATCTGCGCAACGTGGTGTTCGGGCAAGACCCGGCCATCGATGCGCTGGCCTCGGCCATCAAGATGGCGCGCGCCGGCCTGGGCAAGACGGACAAGCCGATCGGCTCCTTCCTGTTCTCCGGTCCGACCGGCGTCGGCAAGACCGAGGTGGCCAAGCAACTGGCGTTTATCCTCGGCATCGAGCTGATCCGTTTCGACATGTCGGAATACATGGAGCGTCACGCGGTCAGCCGCCTGATCGGCGCGCCGCCGGGCTATGTCGGTTTCGACCAGGGCGGCTTGCTGACCGAAGCGATCACCAAGAAGCCGCATGCGGTGCTGCTGCTCGATGAAATTGAAAAAGCCCATCCGGACATTTTCAATATCCTGCTGCAGGTGATGGATCACGGTACCCTGACGGACAACAACGGTCGCAAGGCCGACTTCCGCAACGTGATCATCATCATGACCACCAATGCGGGCGCCGAGAGTTTGCAGAAGGCCTCGATCGGCTTCACCAACTCCAAGCAGGCAGGCGACGAGATGGCCGACATCAAGCGCATGTTTACGCCGGAGTTCCGCAACCGTATCGATGCGACCATCAGCTTCCGCGCGCTGGACCAGGAAATCATCCTGCGCGTGGTCGACAAGTTCCTGATGCAACTGGAAGAGCAGCTGCACGAGAAAAAAGTCGAAGCGGTCTTCACCGAGAAGCTGCGCGCCTTCCTGGGCAAGAAAGGCTTCGATCCCTTGATGGGTGCGCGGCCGATGTCGCGGTTGATCCAGGACATGATCCGCAAGGCGCTGGCCGACGAACTGCTGTTCGGTCGCCTGGTGTCCGGCGGCAAGATCACGGTCGACCTCGACGACAAGGACCAGGTCTTGCTGGAATTCCCGGAACCGCCCGACGCGGCGCCGACGGCTGCACCGGAAACGGTGGAAGTGGAATAAGCGCTTCTCCGGCTTGAGCAAAAAAACCCGCCCATGCAAATGGAGCGGGTTTTTTTACATCCTTATGGGCAATAAAGAAGCTTTTCTTCGGTCGTAGTTATGCCAGAATTGTTGTCCGGTATCGACATGATGTCCATGCTGCCGCCCTGACCGTTTCTGGATGCCCCCATGACCATTTCCCGTAGACTCTCCCTGCTGCTGTTGTGCGCCGGCCTGCTCGGCAGCGCCGCCGCCACTGCCGCCACCAGCTATTTCCGTTACCCTGCCGTGCGCGGCGACACCGTGGTCTTCACCGCCGAAGGCGATTTGTGGAAAAGCAGCGTGCGCGGCGGCCCCGCTCAGCGCCTGACCACCCATCCCGGCTATGAAACCCATGCGGCGATCTCGCGCGACGGCCAGTGGCTGGCGTTTTCCGCTTCGTACGAAGGGGCGCAGGATGCCTATGTGATGCCGCTGGCGGGCGGCTTGCCGCGCCGTATCTCGTATGACAATGGCGGCGTGCTGGTGCTGGGCTGGACGGCGCAGGGCGAAGTGCTGATCAGCACGCAAAACACCGATGGTCCCGCCTCGCGGCGTATCGTCGCCGCCATCGATCCCGTCAAGCTGACGCGGCGCATATTCCCCGTCGCCGACGCCAATGACGGCGTGCTCGACGATGCGGGCAAGACCCTGTTCTTCACGCGTTTTGGCCTGGCCATGACGAACGACAATGTGCGCAACTACCGCGGCGGCGCACACGCCCAGCTGTGGCGCTATGAACTCGACGGCAAGAGCGAAGCGGTGCCCATGCATCACGACGCGCAAGTTCGGGCCGGCAACAACAAGCGCCCCATGTGGTGGCAGGGCCGCGTGTATTACATCAGCGATGACAGTGGCAGCGACAATCTGTGGAGCATGCTGCCCGACGGCAGCGACCGCCGCGCGATGACCCGCCACACGCAATGGGATGTGCGCAATGCGCAGCTCGGCGACGGCAAGATCGTCTATCAATTGGGCGCCGACTTGCGGGTGCTGGACCTGGCGGCTGGCACCGACTCGCCACCATTGCCGATCAGCCTGGTGTCGGACTTCGACCAGCAGCGTGCGCGCCAGGTACGCTCGCCGCTCGATACCCTGTCCAACGTGCAATTGTCCGGCAAGGACGAGCGCATCATCCTCACCGCGCGCGGCAGGGTCAGCATCGCCGGCACCGGCAACCAGCGCCGCGTCGATATCGCCATTCCCGAAGGCGCCCGCGCGCGCGACGCCGTGTTCAGCAGCGATGACAAATTCGTCTACGCCATCGTCGACACCAGCGGCGAAAACGAGATCTGGCGCTATGCCGCCGACGGTTCCGGTCCCGGCGAGCGCCTGACCACCGAGGGCGACAGCCACCGCTGGAAGCTGTACCCGTCGCCGGACGGGCGCTGGTTGGCGCACAGCGACAAGAAGGGCCGTTTCTGGCTGCTCAACCTGGCCACCAGGGCGAATGAACTGATCGACGACGCAGGCAAGGCCGGCGTCGACAAGCATGACGAGGTGCAATGGTCGCCCGACAGCCGCAACCTGGCGCTGGTGCGCGTGGCCAGCAACGAGCAGCGCGAACAGATCGGCTTGTACAATCTGGCCAGCAAGGAACTGCATTTTGTCACCAGCGACCGCTATACCTCGGGCTCGCCGATGTTTTCGCCCGATGGCCGCTGGCTGTACTTTTTGTCGGCGCGCAATTTCCAGCTGGCCAATGGCTCGCCCTGGGGCGACCGCAACATGGGCCCCGTATTCGACAAGCGAGTCGGCGTGTATGCGCTGGCGCTGCAACCGGGCAACCGCTTTCCGTTCCAGCCCGACGATGAGCTGAGCCGCCCCGGCGTCAAGCCACCGGAGACGGACGATGAAAAGGCGGCCGAACTGGCGGCCGAAAAAGTGCTGGAAAAAGCCGGTGGCAAGGGCACCGTGAAAAAGGCGCCGGCCACCTTGCCGGCGATTGTCACCACAGGCCTGGCCGCGCGCCTGTATGAAGTACCGCTTGCGCCCGGCAACTACACGGCGCTGGCGGTGGACGACAAGCGCCTGTACTTTCTCGAACGCGAGGGTGCAGGCGACAAGGCCAGCCTGAAGACTGTGGCCATTGGGAACACCGGTTCCAAGCCCGAGTTATTGGTGGCCAATGTGCGCGAATTCGACCTGGCGTTCGATAAAAAACATTTGTATTACCGGACCGCAAGCAGCGCCGTGGCCGCGCCAGCCACTGGCCCCGGCGAGATGCTGGTGATCGAGGCGGGGATCAAGCTGCCGACCGACCTGTCCAGGGCGAAAGTGAAAGTCGACGACTGGACCTTTGTGTCGAATCCGCGCCTGGAGTGGAAGCAGATGTTCAACGACGCCTGGCGCTTGCACCGCGATTTCCTGTATGACGCCAAGATGCGCGGCGTCGACTGGGCGGGGGCGCGCGCCAGGTACGCGCCGCTGGTCGAACGCGTGACCGACCGCGCCGAACTCAATGATTTGCTGGGCATGATGGTGGCCGAAGTGGGCGCCCTGCATTCGCAGATCCGTCCCGGGGAACTGCGCCGCACGGAACAGGAAGGCACGCCGGCCGGCCTTGGCGCGGTGCTGGCGCGCGGCAAGGACGGTTATGTGGTCGAGCATATCTACCGCAGCGAGCCGGAACTGCCGTCCGAGCGCGCGCCCTTGTCGCGCCCGGAAGTGGACGTGAAGGAGGGCGACGTGATCACGGCCGTCAACGGCAAGCCGGCGCTCGGCGCGCGCGATATCAGCGACCTGCTGCTGAACCAGGCCGGCAAGCAGGTGCTGCTGCAGGTCAGGCGCGGCGCAGCCGTCCCGCGTTCCGTGATCGTCACGCCGGTCGACATGGCGAAACAGACGGCGCTGCGCTATGGCGACTGGGAACTGAGCCGCGCCGAACAGGTGGCTGCCAGCTCGCAAGGACGCATCGGCTACCTGCACTTGCGCGCCATGGGGGCGCGCGATATCGCCTCGTTCGCGCGCGATTTTTACGCCAATATCAACCGCGAGGGCCTGATCATCGATGTGCGCCGCAATAACGGCGGCAATATCGACAGCTGGATCATCGAAAAACTGCTGCGCAAGGCCTGGGCCTTCTGGGCGCCGCCCGGCGTGCAGCCGTCGTCGAACATGCAGAACACCTTCCGCGGCCATCTGGTGGTGCTGGTCGACGAATTGACTTATTCCGATGGCGAGACCTTTGCCGCCGGCGTCAAGGCCTTGAAGCTCGCGCCGCTGGTGGGCAAGCGCACGGCCGGCGCCGGTGTCTGGCTGAGCGACAATACGCGCTTGCTTGATAACGGCATGGCGCGCGTGGCCGAAAACGGCCAGTTCGGCGCCGACGGCCAGTGGCTGATCGAAGGCGTGGGCGTGGTGCCCGATGTGGAGGTGGACAATTTGCCGCACGCCACCTTCAATGGCGGCGATCGCCAGCTGGAAGTGGCGCTGGACATGCTCGGCAAAAAGTTGCAGGAGGAGCCGCTGCGCCAGTTCCAGGCGCAGCCGATACCGGCGCTGAAGCGCTAGAGGCTCGCTGCGGCACGAAACTGCTGCGCGCGGCGGCGCGACACTTCCACCCGCGTGCCGTCGGTCAGCAGCAGGTCCAGGCCATCGGCCGCATTGGCCGTCACCTGCGTGACATGCGCCAGATTGACGATCTGGCGCCGGTTGGCGCGCAGGAACTGCAAGGAATCGAGCCGTTCTTCGAGCTGGTTCAGCGAGCGCGGCATCAACGGCTGCCCGGCACCGAAATGCACGCGCGCGTAATTGCCTTCCGATGCAAACTGCACCACGTCGGCCAGTGCCACGAACCAGCAGCGCTCGCCGTCCTTGATAAAGATCTTGCGCGGTGCCGATGCCGCCGGCAGCGCCTGCACGCGTGCGCCAGCGCGCAGCAAGGCCGTGGCCAGGCGCTGCGCCTGCACCGGTTTTTGCAGGTAATCGAGGGCGCTCACTTCGAACGCCCGCAGCGCATACTGGTCGTGCGCGGTACAGAAAATCACCTCAGGCGCCGCGTCCAGCGCGGCCAGCAAGTCGAAGCCCGAGCCGCCCGGCATCTGCACGTCGAGCAGCAGCAAGTCCGGCGCGAGCGCCGCGATCTGCGCCATCGCCTCGGCGGCGCTGGCCGCCTCGCCGACGATCTCCACCCCGGGATGGGCTTTCAACAGGCGGCGCAATTCGGCGCGCGCCAGGCGTTCGTCGTCGACCAGCAGCGCGCGCAAGGTCGTCATGGCTGCTGCGGCAATTGCAGCACGGCGTGCACGCTGCCCGCCTGTACATGCAGGTTCAAGCTGGCGGCCGGTCCCAGCGCGAGCATCAGGCGCTGGCGCGCATTGGCCAGTCCAACCCGGGTCGAGCCTGACTGCGCGCGCAGCGCTCCCGTATTGGCCACCGTGATGGTGACCACGCCATCGTGACGCCTTGCACTGATGGCGATGTCGCTGCCGGCCACGTTCGGCTCGACGCCATGCTTGACGGCGTTTTCCACCAGCGTCTGCAAGGCCATCGGCGCGATGCGTACACCTTCGATTCCATCATCGAGCGCCATGGTCACGCGCAGCCGGTCTTCAAAGCGGATCGTTTCGATCGCCAGATAGGTTTGCACCGCCTGCCATTCCTCGCCGAGCGGCACGGTCTCGTGCTGGTTCGATTGCAGTGTGTAGCGCATCAGTGCGGCCAGCTGGTCGACCATGCCGGCGGCCGCTTCCTGGTTTTCAAACACCAGCGCGCGCACGCTGTTCAAGCTGTTGAAAAAGAAGTGCGGGTTGACCTGGGCCTGCAGCGCCCGCAGTTCGGCGTCCTTGGCCAGCACCTGCAGGCGCAGCGTTTCGGCCTCGAAGCGGCTGGCGCGGCGCAGCGACTGTGTCAGCGAATAAAGCACGGTCCAGACCAGGAACAGGCCGAACCACGAGACCAGCGCCGACGGCAGCCAGCGCAGGCTGGTGACGGGGCCGAACGGCTGCAGCACCACGTAGCCCAGTCCCGCCAGCGCGCACTGCAGCAGCGTCAGCAGCAGCAACGATGGCAGCACATACGGCCACGCAAAGCGGCCGTGTATCCAGCCGCGCCTTTGCAGCACGCGGCGCCACGCCATCGACAGCAGCAGGGCGCTGGCCGCACCCCACCAGCTCACGCCGATGATGGCCCGGGTGACAGGTGCAAAACTGAGGCTCGGCATTGTCAGCAGGGCGGCGACATTCCAGCCGGCGAGCTGGAAGATCCAGTACCAGGGCAAACGGACGAGCAGGGGCGGCGAAGCTTGCATGCAAAGGTGGCTCAGGAATTATTCCAAAAATTGTTCGATGCTGGCATGCAGCCAGTCGGGATCATCGTACATGATGAAGTGGCGCGCCGTGTCGGCAATCGCCATGCGCACGCCGGGCAGCTTCTGGTACTGGCTCTGGAAAGTGGCCTCGGTGGCGGCGCGCGGCGCATAGTCCTTGTAGGCGATCCAGGTGCCCAGCACCAGGGTGGGCGAGGCGATGCGCGCCACGTCCTGGCGCAGATCGGTGCCGATAATGGTGGCTAATGTCTCGATCACCGTGCTCCTGTCCGAAACGGTGCCCCAGTCGGTGATGCGCGCCACGTCATCGGGCCGGCTGGCCATGCCGGCGACGCTGCGGCGCTGGTTTTGCGCAAAGCTGGCGTCGTCCTGGGCGCGCATGGCACCGCGCATCTGCGCGGCCATGCCCTGCAGCTGCTCCGGCGTGATGGACGGCAGCTGCACCGCGCCCAGTGCCGGCAGGGCGTCGACAATCACCAGCTTGCCGGCCTGTTGCGGATGGTCGATCGCCAGTTTCAAGGCCAGAAAGCCGCCCAGGCTATGGCCGATGATGGCCGGCCGGCCCAGTTGATTGTCGCTGATATAGGCGGCCAGCTGGTTTTCCGCTTGCGCCAGCAGGTCGCCGGCTATCGGCGCCACGCCGGCAAAGCCGGCCAGGCTCAAGACATGGCACTGGCGTCGCTGCGCTGGTCCGCACAGGCGCGCCACCGTGGCTTGCCAGACCTCGCCAGAGGACGCCAGGCCGGGAATCAGGATCACGGGCGCGCCCTTGCCGGTAACGTCGACCCGGAAGGCCGGATGCGACGCCGCCGGCGTGGCCTGGACTGTGCCGGCAATGGCCAGGGTAGTGAAAAAAGCGGCGCAGCGGCGTAGCGTAAAGAGGGTCATGACAGGCTCCGTGTAGTGATCGATGCGCCTATCTTGGCCAAGCGCGCTGCGCTTGGCCACCGCAAGATGATGAACGGCTGTTGCACGGGACAAGCGGCGGCGCCGCCCTCAGATCCACTCATCCTGGTCCACGCCATCGTCGGCATGGTAGGTCAGGTATTGCACCATCCTTGGCACATCGCCGAAATTGGGCGTGGCGCAATGGGGCAGGGCCTGGTGCCAGATGACGAAGTCGCCGGCCTGGCCGGGGACGGGCTGCGCACGCAGCTGCGCCGGCGCCCAGTCGCGCGGATGCTGGCCGGGCGGCACCGTCGCCAGCCAGTCGCCGATGCGGTGCTGGAAGCCTGGCACGCAGTGGAATGCGCCATGGTGCCCGGCGCAGTCGCCCAGGTACAGCAGGCCTTGCAGCTTGAACGGAATCGGCAAGGCCAGGCTGGTATCCCAGTGCAGCGGGCTGCCCGCGAAACAGCTGCCTGGTGCTTGCGGCGGATTGAAGCTGACCTTGTCGATCGTCGGATAGATGGCGTCGCTGCGATAGAGCTGCTGGTAGGCGCGGCGGATGCGCGGATGGTGGCGGATGGCTTCCAGCGCCGGATGGTCGGAAAACTGCAGCATGAAGCCCGACTTGCCCGGGTGATCGCGGTACCAGGAAGCGCGGTCGTCCAGGCTGGCGCCCAGGTAGTCCCAGATCGCCGCCTGCGCGGCCTGGCACTGCTCTTGCGGCACGGCGCCGCGCAGCACGATATAGCCTTGCCGCTCCCACGCTTGCAGGTCGGCCGCCGACAGCACGTCCTCGACGACGGTAGCGGCGTGGGCTGCCCGCTCGCGCGTGCGCGCCGCGATCCAGGCCAGAAAGGCGTCGAACGTCGGGCGCTGATGAAACAGCAGTTGCAGGGCCTCGTCCATGAAGATGCCGCGCGCGTACAGCGCCTTGATCTGCTCCTGGTGCCGCGCCGGCGTATTGTCGGCGGCGTGGTTGCCGGTACAGCGTTGCCACAGGCTGCGCAGGTACGCCAGGTCATCCATCACGACCCCTCAAGATGCGCGCAGCCGGCGCCACAAGGTGGTGCGGCTGATGCCCAGATAGTGCGCCGCCGCGTCGCGCCGCCCGCCAAAACGGGCCAGCACCTCGGCCGCGCTTTCGGCGCGCGCGGGAACGCTGGCCGCCGGCAGAGCCGGCGCTGGCGGCAGGCCGGCATCGGCGCCCGCCTCTGCGCTCAACTCCGGTGCCACCGCCAGCAGGAAGGCGGGCGTGAGCGCCTGCAGCGGCTCGGCCGCCAGGAACAACGCCAGCCGCTCGGCCAGGTTGCGCAGTTCGCGCACGTTGCCGGGCCAGCCGTAGCGGCGCAGCAGCGGCGCGCAGGCCAGCAACTGCGCCTGCAAATTCGGCTGCGGACGCGCGCCCAGCGCGGCCAGCGCGTTTTTCAGCGACCACTCCATCAGGCCGATAATGTCGCCGGCGCGCTCGCGCAGCGCCGGCAGCTGCAAGCGCAGCACGGCCAGACGGTAGAACAGGTCGGCCCGAAAACGTCCTTCGCGGACACGTTGTTCAAGATCGCAATGGGTGGCGCTGATAACGCGCACCTGGATGGCGATCGGCCGCGTGCCGCCCACGCGCACCACTTCGCGCTCTTCGAGCACGCGCAGCAGGCGTGTTTGCAACAGCAAGGGCATTTCGCCGATTTCATCGAGAAACAGGGTGCCGTGGTTGGCCGCCTCGAACAGGCCGGCGTGGCCGCCGCGGCGCGCGCCGGTAAAGGCGCCGTCTTCGTGGCCGAACAGTTCCGATTCCAGCAGCGACTCGGCAATCGCGCCGCAATTGATGGCGACAAAGGGCCGGTTCGCACCGAGGCTGCGCGGGCTTTCGCGGTGGATCGCCTGTGCCACCAGTTCCTTGCCGGTGCCCGTCTCGCCCTGGATCAGCACCGTCGCCGGCGATTTGCCGAACAGGATGACCGACTGGCGCAGCGCTTCCATGGCGCCTGACTCGCCGCGCAGGTCGTGCAGGCCGTGGCGCGCGCGCTGCGCCTCGCCGACGGGGGCACGCCTGCTGCGGTTCGACTCCAGCTGGGTCAGGCGCGCCAGTTCCAGCGCATCGTCGAAGGCGCGCCGGATCGACGTGGCCGAATACACGAACACGCCCGCCAGCCCCGCTTCCTCGGCCAGGTCGGTGACCAGGCCGGCGCCGACGATGGCTTTCACGCCGGCCGCCTTGAGTTCATTGATCTGCGCGCGTGCGTCTTCTTCGGTGGCATAGCTGCGTTGAAAGATGCGAAAGCCGAAGGTGGACGCAAATTCGGCCAGTTCCGGCATGGCATCCTGGTACGTCACCACGCCGATCTGCGGCGAGATGCGCCGCGCGCGCGCCAGCGCCTGCATCACGTCGTAGCCGCTGGCCTTGGCGATAATCACCGGCACCGACAGCCGGCCTTTGAGGTAGGCGCCATTCGAGCCGGCCGCGATCACGGCGTCGCAGCGCTCGACGGCCATGCGTTCGCGGATATGGCGCACGGCGTCGTCAAAGCCCAGGTTGATCGGCTCGATGGTGGCCAGGTCGTCGTATTCGAGCGTGATATCGCGCAACAGGTCGAACAGGCGCGACACCGAAACGGTCCAGATGACGGGCTTGTCGCGATGGTCCAGCATGGGCAGGGAGGGGCGGTGCATGGGGACGATTGTAAAGCATTTGTTGGCGCGCCTGACGGCGAAACGGCTGGCTGGCCTGTTGTATCGCCGGCACGCGCCGCCGCTTGCCGGCGCCGCTGCGGGTGCGGATGCAATAATTGGGCGAAACTGGTTTATGATCTGTCAGCATCTTGTTGCTTGAATATATACTTTTGCCTTCTTCTTAACTTTGTGGTGTTCATGAACCGCGTTCCGACCAGCCCAGATTTCATCGCCGACGCCTTGCAGCTGATTGCCTTGCCGGCCTGCGCCTGCGACGCCAGCGGCATGGTGGTGACCGCCAATGGCGCACTGGCCGACATGCTGGGCATGGATGTGGCTGGCCGGCTGCTGGCCGACTGCTTCAGCGACGCGTATCGCGCCTCGAGCACCAGCATGCTGCGCGGTGCGCTGGGGCCAGGCGGGCGCGAGCGCCACTGGGACAGCTGCCTGCAGGGTGTCGACGCGCATATCGCGGTGCAGGTCTGGGCCAGGCCCTTGCTGCCGGCCGATGGCGCCGGCCTGGCCGGCGCGACCCTGGTGTTTGCCGACATCAGCATGCAGCAGCGCGACCAGCAGGCGCTGCGCAAGTCGTTGCTGGAGCAGCAGGCGATCCTGGAAAGCGCGGCCGTCGGCATCCTGTTTTCGCGCGATGGCGTGATCGAGGAGTGCAATATCCGCGCCGCCGAAATGTTTGGCTATGCGCGCCACCAGTTGACCGGCCAGCCCGGCGTGGCGTTGTACCGCTCCCGGGAAGACTACGAGGCGCTGGGCCGCGAGGCCAGCCCGCTGCTGTCGATCGGCCGCTCGTTCAGCACCGAGCTGGAACTGCGGCGCTTCGATGGCAGCCTGTTCTGGAGCCGGCTGCACGCACGCGCCATCGATCCGCTCAACACGCAGGACGGCACGGTGTGGATCGTCGAGGACATCAGCGACCACCGGCGCGATGAAGATCAGTTGCGCCGCGCCCTGGTCGAGCAGCAGGCCATCCTCGACAACGCCTCGGTCGGCATCCTGTTTTCGCGCTCGCGCCAGGTCCTGCGCTGCAATCCCCGTTTTGCCGAGATGTTCGGTTACGCGCAGCAGGAGATGACGGGTATGCCTGCCTGCGAGTTGTTCCCGTCGCCCGAGGCCTATGCCGAATTCGGCGCGCAGGCTACGCCGCTGCTGGGGCAGGGCCTGCCCTACGCGCGGGACGAGACACAGTTCCGGCGCCGCGACGGCAGCCTGTTCTGGTGCCGCATCCGCGCCAAGGCGGTCGACCAGGGAAGCAGCGAGCAGGGCACGATCTGGATACTGGAAGACGTCAGCGCCAGCCGCCAGACGCAGATGGAAGTGGCGGCCATCATGACCAACGCCTCGATCAGCATCCTGTTTACCAAGAACCGCCTGGTCACGCGATACAACCTGGGCTTTGCCGAAATGTTCGGCTACCAGGGCGATGAGGCGCTCGGCATGCCGGGGCGCGCGCTGTATTCGTCGCAAGACGCCTACGAGATGCTGGGTGCTGCCGCCTTTCCCTTCCTGTCGGTGGGCAAACCGTTCCAGACCGAAGTGGAGATGCAGCGCAAGGACGGCAGCACCTTGTGGGGGCAGTTGATCGCCTATGTCGTCAATCCACAGGATGCCTCGGCCGGTACCATCTGGATCATCGAAGACCGCACGGAGGCCAAGCGCGCCGAAGAGTCCCTGCGCAACGCGCTGCTGGAAAACCAGGCCATCCTCGACAGCGCCGTGCTGGGCATTTCGGTGATCGAACACGGCTACAACCTGCACGCCAACAGCAAGATGGAAGAGCTGTTCGGCTACGGTCCCGGCCAGATCAACGGCCTGTCGGTGCAGGCGCTGTATCCGGACCTGGCGTCATGGAAGGCGGCGCGGCGCGAGACGGCGCGCGACTTCGGGGCCGGCCGCGTGCACATGTCGGAGTACCAGCTGGTGCGCAAGGACGGCAGCCGCTTCTGGGCGCGCCTGTCGGGGCGCCCGTTCGACCTGGCGCACGCGCACGGCCGCTCGGTGTGGCTGGTCGACGACGTGACGGCGCGCCGCGAGGCGGCCGAAGCGGTGCTGCGCGCGCGCGACGAACTGGAATTGCGGGTGCGCGAACGCACGGCCGAACTGGCTGGCGCCAACGCCTTGTTGCAAGGCGAGATCGCCGAGCGGCGCCAGGCCGAGGCGCGCGTGCACCACATGGCCTACCACGACAGCCTGACCGGCTTGCCGAACCGCGCGCTGCTGGCCGACCGCCTGGAGCGCGCCATGCTGGCCTCGCAGCGCTCGAGCCGCAAGCTGGCCGTGATGTTCATCGACCTGGACCGCTTCAAGAACATCAACGATTCGCTGGGCCACATGACGGGCGATATCCTGCTCAAGGAAGTGGCGGCAAGGCTGTGCCGCGCGGTGCGCGCCAGCGACACGGTGGCGCGCCTGGGCGGGGATGAATTCGTGGTGCTGGTGCCGGGTATTCGCAGCGCCGAAGAAGCGGCCACCGTGGCCGGCAAGATCATCGAGTCGCTCACGCCCGCGTTTCCGCTCGAAGGCCATGTGCTGCACATCACGCCGTCGATCGGCATCTGCCTGTATCCGGAAGACGGCGCCGACGTCGACGCGCTGATGCGCCATGCCGATGCGGCCATGTATCACGCCAAGGCCAATGGCCGCAACAACTACCAGTTCTTCACGCAGAAGATGAACCAGGCGGCGGCGATCCATTTCGACCTGGAGAGCAGCTTGCGCACGGCCCTGGCGCAGGACCAGTTCGAGCTGTATTACCAGCCGGTGATCGATATCGCCACGCGCACCCTGCACGGCATGGAGGTGCTGCTGCGCTGGCGCCGGCCCGGCCATGGCCTGGTGATGCCGGACCGCTTCATTCCCATCCTTGAAGAAAGCGGCATGATCGTGCCGGTCGGCGCCTGGGTGATGCGCAAGGCCTGCGAGCAGAGCATGGCCTGGCTGGTCCAGGGCTTGCGGCCGGTGCCGCTGGCGGTCAACCTGTCGCCGCGCCAGTTCATGCATACGGGCCTGGTGGCGGCGATCAGGGCGGTGCTCGAGGACAGCGGCATCGCGCCCGGTTTGCTGGAGTTTGAAATTACCGAGACGGCGCTGATGCAGCAGGGCGAGCAGACGCTGGAGATCCTGCGCCAGATCAATGCGATGGGCTTGCGGCTGTCGATCGATGATTTTGGCACCGGTTACTCCAGCCTGGCCTACCTGAAGCGTTTTCCCGTCAAGAAGGTCAAGATCGACCGCGCCTTCATCAAGGACCTGGAAACGAGCGCCGAAGACCGCGCCATCGTCTCGGCCATCATCGCGCTGGCCGACAGCCTGCAATTGTCGACCGTCGCCGAAGGGGTCGAAACGGAGCAGCAGTTCGCGCTGTTGCAAAGCAAGGGCTGCCGCTACGCCCAGGGCTATCTGTTCTCGGCGCCGATGCCGGCGTCGAACGCGCAGATGCTGCTGGAGCGCCGGGCCAGTCCGATAGAATCTTAGTCGATGGTGGCAACCACGGGTGCATGGTCGGACGGCTGTTCCCACTTGCGGGGCACGCGGTCGATCACGCAGGCGCTGCAGCGGCCGGCCAGCTGGGGCGACAGCAGGATATGGTCGATGCGCAGGCCCTTGTTCAGGCGAAAGCCCAGCTGGCGGTAATCCCACCAGCTGAACGACTTGTCGGCCTGCTCGAACAGGCGGAAGGAGTCGACCAGGCCGATGTCGAACAGGCGCTGCAGGGCGGCGCGTTCCTTGTCTGATACCAGCACCTGGCCGGCCCAGGCCACCGGGTCATGCACGTCGCGGTCGTCGGGCGCGATATTGTAGTCGCCCACCACTGCCAGCTGCGGATGGGCGGCCGCTTCTTCGGCCAGCCAGTCGTGCAGGGCGGCCAGCCAGCCCAGCTTGTATTCATATTTGTCCGAATCGACGCTCTGGCCGTTCGGCACATAGGCGCACACCACGCGCACGCCATCGATGGTAGCGGCCAGGATGCGCTGCTGCGCGTCGTCGTAGCGCGGATTGTTCCTGACCACGTCCACCATGGGCAGCTTCGACAGGATGGCCACGCCGTTATAGGTTTTCTGGCCGCTGAATACCACCTGGTAGCCGGCCGCTTCGATCTCGGCGGCAGGGAATTTGTCGTCCGTCAGTTTGGTCTCTTGCAGGCACAAGATGTCGACCGGATTGTCGGCCAGCCACTGCAGCACTTGCGGCAGGCGCACTTTCAGCGAGTTGACGTTCCAGGTGGCTAGTTTCATGAGAGAAGATCCTTAAGGAGGAGGGCGATAGCGGCGCATCTTACCGCATGGCGCCGTCGGGTGCGCCGCGATGGCGGGCCGGCAGGTGTGGTTTATTTGCCCTGCGGGAAGATAAGGTTCAAAAAAGTATATATTTTTAACCAATCGTGGCGCATGCCGTTTCGGTTTTTGTGTATGATTCATCAAGCCACATGATTGATTTGCCAAATTTGCTTGTGTTGCTGACATGTGCTGGAAGCCAAACGCGATAAAGGTGTAAAGTTTCTCGCTACAAGGCAATAAACACTACTAAAATGGCATATTGTGACAGCCTTGTCATACAGGCTGAGTCAACCATGTGATGAACTAATTGGAATTCACCGTGTGTGATTCTGAATTACAGACCATTGCGCAAGAGGCGGATCGCAAGTTCCGCTGACGGCGCCGCCGGTCTCGTTATAGGACTGCGGCATGGTTCCGGTAACATTGTTTTTTTTCGATAAGAAATGATACTATCTGGAAATGTTGCGGTTTTAATAGTGAGACTTGCGCGTAGCATTTGCAAAGGAAGAAAATGCGAACTGCATTTGAAGCGTGGGCGCAGCGTGACGGCCACATCGTTCGGCGACGAGAAGACAAACCGGACGAATATCTGATTTTCGAAACCCAGCGGCGCTGGGTGATCTGGCAGGCTGCCTTGACCCATGGCAAAACCACGCCGAAGCCGCGCGTGAGCGCTGCCGAAAAGGCTGCCAGGGCGCAGCGTGCGCTGGAAATGTCATCCGACGAGGCCGCCGTGCGCAACAAGGTGCTCAATGAGGTGCTCGACGCCTTCAGCAGCGCCGACGGCGCCGCCGGCATGGAAGGCATCCTGAAAGTCATCCAGGGCCTGAAGATGAAACAGAAGGCAGTGGCTGGCGACAAGAGCGAAGATTCAACGGCTTGAGGAGACGGCGATGCGTTATCGGCACTACAAGGGCGGTATCTATGAACTGGTGTGCGAAGCCACGCTGGAATCGGACCTGACCCCGATGATCGTCTACCGCGCCGCCGACGGCTCGATCTGGACCCGGCCGAAAGACGTGTTCTTTCAGCTGATCGAGGTCGATGGCGTCATGGTGCAGCGGTTTGCCCCCATTAACTGATCACCGATCACTGATGGCACGCGCCAGCGCGTGCCCAGGAAAACTTCATGCCAAGTAACATCATGCGTCATGTGCTGGCCTGCGCCACGCTGGGCCTTGCCTGCGCTGCGGCGCAGGCTGAAACCGTCGGCTCCGTCGACACCGTTTTCAAGCTGATCGGTCCCGATCACAAGATCGTCGTTGAAGCCCATGACGATCCGCGCGTCAGCGGCGTATCGTGCTATCTGTCGCGCGCCAAGACGGGCGGCATCAAGGGCGCCGTCGGCCTGGCCGAAGACAAGGCCGACGCCTCGGTCGCCTGCCGCCAGGTGGGGCCGCTGCAATTCAACGGCAAGCTGCCGCGCCAGGAAGAAGTGTTCAGCGAACGCGCCTCGATCTTCTTCAAGCATGTGCGCGTGGTGCGCATGGTCGATCCCAAGCGCAACACGCTGATCTATCTCGTGTATTCGGACCGCCTGATCGAAGGCAGTCCGAAAAACAGCGTGACGGCCGTACCGGTGCCGGCCAACTTGCCGATTCCCTTGCGTTAGCGCGTCCGCCATGCGCCGCCCGCTCGCCGCCATGATGCTGCTCGCCGGACTGGCCGGCTGCGCCACCCTGACCGGTTCGACCGAGCAGATGGTGCTGGTGCAAACCATACTCGACAACCGCCAGCTGGCCGGCGCCGGCTGCATCCTCAGCAACGACATGGGCAAGTGGTTCGTCACCACGCCGGGCCGCATCATGATCCGCAAAAGCCGCCAGCCGCTCAAGGTCGACTGCAAGAAGAGCGGCTCGCCGGCCGTCGTCATGGATAACAATTTCGACGCTACCGTCAACGGCGGCAGTGCCTGGAGTAATGTCATCTTTACCCTGGGCGTGGGCTACTTCGTCGACCGTGACACGGGCGCCGCCTATGACTATCCGTCCACGCTGACCGTGATCATGCAGGAACCGGCGCGTCTGGCTGCGCCTCAGTCGCCGGTAGCGGTGCCGGCGCCGGTCGCCGCGCAACCGGCCAGCGTCGCCATGCCGCCGGCCGCACCCGTGCCCAGGCCCGTGCCTTCACCGATCCCCGATCCCGTCGTCTATTAGACAAACGCGGCAAACGCGATACGCATGAAAAAAGCCGCCAGGGTCGATTGACCGTGGCGGCTTTTGATCCTGGTCTGGCGTTACTGGACGCGATTGAGGAGGAATGTCGTCAGCAAAGGCACCGGACGGCCGGTGGCACCCTTGGCAGCGCCCGATTTCCAGGCCGTGCCGGCGATATCGAGGTGGGCCCAGGTATATTTCTTCGTGAAGTTCTCCAGGAAGGCGGCGGCCGTGACGGCGCCGCCGCCTGGCGAACCGATATTGCCCAGGTCGGCGAAGTTCGATTTCAGCTGCTCGTTATACGCTTCCTCGATCGGCATGCGCCAGGCGGTATCGCTGGCCTGCTTGCCGGCGGCCAGCAGTTCGTTGGCCAGCTGGTCGTGCGCCGCGTCCGAGCGCGTAAACAGGCCCGTGTTGTGGTGACCCAGCGCGACCACGCAGGCGCCCGTCAGGGTGGCGATATCGACCACTGCAGCCGGCTTGAAGCGCTCGGCGTAGGTCAGCGCATCGCACAGCACCAGGCGACCTTCGGCGTCGGTGTTGAGGACCTCGATGGTCAGGCCGTTCATCGAGGTGACGATGTCGCCCGGCTTGGTGGCGCGGCCCGACGGCATGTTTTCGCAGGCGGCGATCACGCCGATCACGTTCAGCTTCAGGTTCATTTCGCCGATGGCGCGGAAGGTGCCCAGCACCGAGGCGGCGCCGCACATGTCGTATTTCATTTCGTCCATGCCGGGGCCGGCCTTGAGCGAAATGCCGCCCGTGTCAAACGTGATGCCCTTGCCGACCAGGACCACCGGCGCGTCCTTGGCCTTGCCGCCCATGTGCTTGAGGACGATGAATTTCGGCGGCTGCTCGCTGCCGTTGGTGACCGACAGGAAGCTGCCCATTTTCAGCGCTTCGAGCTGTTTGCGGTCCAGTACTTCGACGTCGAACTTGTAGTCCTTGGCCAGTTGCTTGGCGGTGTTGGCCAGGTAGGTCGGGTTGGCGATATTGGCCGGCAGGTCGCCCAGGTTGCGGGTGAAGTCCGAGCCGTTGGCGATCGCGACCGCTTGCGCCAGTGCGCCGCGCGTGCCGGCAGTGGCCGGCGCCGACAGCACGATCTTGCGCACGCCGGCAGGGGCCGGGTCTTTCTTGCTTTTTTGCGAGTCGCAGCGGTATTGCCCGTCATGCGCCGCCTGCACCACGCAGCGGATCGCCCAATTGACATCGCGCTCTTTCACTTCAAGCAGCGGTAATGCGATAATGGCGTCCGCTGCGCCCAGCGAAGCAAAAACCTTCAAGGCCGCTTGCACGCCGGTGGCGAAGCTTTTCTCGCTGACGCTGGCTTCGCTGCCCATGCCGACCAGCAGCACGCGCTCGGCGGTGACGCCGTCAACGGCGCGCAGCAGCAGGGTGCTGCCAGGCTTGCCGGTAATGTCGCCGGACTTCAGCGCAGCCGAAATGGCACCCTTGCTGTCCAGCGCTTGTGCCGCTGGCGACAGTTTTTTGTTTTCGAATACCGCAACCGCGATGCATCCGCTTTTGGCCGTGCCGAGGGTGCTCTTGGTATCGAATGCTTTTATGCTAAAGTCCATTTGGTTCTCCGTTTTCATTTACTAGTAACGTGTTACTCAACTAACTGACCCGAATTATAAACTCCGAATGATCTTTCAACGTGCCCTTCGACGTGAATTGGCTAGTGCCGCCGGGGCCACCTTCACTGTTTTATTCAGTATCCTGCTCACCTGGATGCTGATCGGTATCCTCGGCAAGGCCGCCGGCGGCAAGGTCGCGTCGGCCGACGTGATGTCGCTGATGCTGTTTTCCTCGCTGATGCAGCTGCCCACCATCCTGATACTGACCGGTTTCATCTCGGTGCTGATGGTCGTCACGCGCAGCTACAAGGAATCCGAAATGGTGGTGTGGTTCGCTTCGGGCCTGAGCCTGGCGCGCTGGATCGCGCCGGTGCTCAGTTTCGGCCTGCCGCTGGTGATCGCCATTGCCGCCCTGAGCCTGTACGCCACGCCGTGGGCGCAGCAGAAAAGCGACGCCTATGTGGCGCGCTTTGAAAAGCGCGAGGACCTGCAGAAAGTCACGCCCGGCCAGTTCCGCGAATCGGCCGGCAGCAACCGCATCTTCTTTGTCGAAGGCGTCAGCGGCGAGAAAAACGTGGTGCAGAATGTCTTCGTCAACACGGTCGACGCCAACGGCAGTGCGGTGGTGGTGGTCGCCAAGGAAGGCGTGATCAATACCGACGCCACCGGCAGCCGCTTCCTGGTGCTCAAGGAAGGGCGGCGCTACCAGGGCATTCCGACCCAGGCCGATTTCCAGACCATGGAATTCGAGCAGTACATCATGCGCATCGAAAGCCGGCAGCAGGAGCTGGGCGCCGACCTGGGCGTGCGCGCCATGAGCACCATGGCCCTGATCGCCGCCAACAATCAGTTCACCATGGCCGAACTGATGTGGCGCGTCAGCGCGCCGCTGATCGCGCTGTTGTTGATCCTGCTGGCCATTCCGCTGGGCTTTGTCAATCCGCGCGCCGGCAGTTCGGCCAATCTGATCGTGGCGCTGCTGATCTTCTTCAGCTACAGCAACCTGACCAAGGTGTTTGAAGCGAGCGTGAAGCAGGGCCGTTTGAGCTTCGGCATGGCCTGGTGGCCGCTGCACCTGCTGGCGCTGCTGGCCGTGGTGGTGCTATTCGCCTGGCGCCTGAACGTGAATCACCGCTATCATCCGCTGGTCTTGCTGGCGTCCTTCAAGCGCGCGCGCTGCGCCGGCAAACCGAGTAAAGCGGACACGAAATGAAGATCTTACAGCGCTATTTTGCGGTCTCGATATTTCAGGCCGTGTTTTTCGTGCTGCTCGCCTTCCTGGCGCTGCAGGCCTTCATCGACCTGACGGGCGAGCTGCCCAAGGTGGGCCGCAACGGCTATACCATTCAGTACGCCTTTCTTTACGTGCTGTTGCTGGTGCCTGGCCACGTGTATGAAGTCATGCCGATCGCCGCGCTGATCGGCACCATCTACACGATGGCGCAATTGGCCGCCAGTTCCGAATTCACCATCATGCGTGCATCGAGCATGTCGACCGGCATGGCGGCCGGCTTCCTGCTGCGCATCGGCGTGGTGTTTGTCGCCATTACCTTCCTGTTCGGCGAATTCATCACGCCCTATACCGAGCCGCTGGCCGAACGCCTGAAGCTCACTTCGCGCGGCACCTCGGTATCGAGCGAATTTCGTTCGGGCCTGTGGACCAAGGACATGATCAAGAGCGCAGGCCTGACGGGCAGCGTTACCGGTTCGCGCTTTTTCAACGTCGGCGAAGCAGGTCCCGATGGCCAGCTGAAAAACGTCAAGCTGTACGAGTTCGACACCGGCATGCGCCTGCGCAGCCTGACGGTGGCGGCCAGTGCGACGTACCAGGGCAATAACGTGTGGCGATTGTCTGACGTGACGGAAACCGCGTTTTCGAACAGCGCCGCCACCAGGCCCGGCTACGAACCCAAGCTGGAAAATTACTACGGCCAGGAAACGAGCCTGGTGCGCACCGTGAAAAGCACCACCAAGGACGTGGTGTCGGAAGTGACGCCGAAGATCCTGACGGTGTCGGCCTCGGACCCGGACCGCATGTCGGCCAGCGAACTGGCTGTCTACACGCGCCACCTGGCCGAGAACAAGCAGGAGACCGAGCGCTTTCGCATCGCCTTCTGGAAAAAACTGATCGATCCGCTGGCCATCTTCGTGCTGATGGCGCTGGCGCTGCCGTTTGCCTACATGCATACGCGTAGCGGCGGCGTGAGCCTGAAGATTTTCATCGGCATCATGATCGGCGTGAGCTTCATGCTGGTCAATACCCTGTTTTCCCACCTTGGCCTGCTCAGTACCTGGCCGGCGTTCCTGACGGCTGCCGCGCCCAGCGTGCTGTATCTGTTGGCGGCGCTGGTGATGCTGTGGTGGGTGGAGCGACACTGATGACGACTACCGATACCAATCCACAGCAGGCCCTGATCCTGTTCGCCCATGGCGCGCGCGCCGCTTCCTGGGCCGCGCCGTTCGAGCGCCTGCGCGAGCTGACCCAGGCGCGCATGCCCGCTACCGGCGTGCACCTGGCGTTCCTGGAACTGATGACGCCGCGCCTGCCCGAACTGATCCCGGCCTTGCTGGCCGAACTGCCCGATGGCGCCTTGCTGGAAGCGACCGTGGTGCCCGTCTTCCTGGGACAGGGCGGCCATGTGCTGCGCGACCTGCCGCTGCTGGTCGAAGAACTGCGCCAGGCGCACCCGCAGCTGCGCCTGAAGGTGGTCGAGGCGGTGGGTGAAAACGCCAGCGTGCTGGCGGCGATTGCCGATTATTGCGTGGCCGCACCCGGCCAGTCTTGAAGCGGCCGGTCGATATCGTCTACCTGTGGGTGGACGGGCAGGATCCGGCCTGGCGCGCGCGTCACCGCGCCGCCTATGCACAGTGGGCGGTACAACACCCTGGCCAGCTGGCGCTGCATGGCAATGTGGCGGGGCGCTACCGCGACAACGGCGAACTGCGCTACAACCTGCGTGCGCTCGAACGCTTCTTTCCCGAGCATGGCCATATCTATCTGGTGACCGACCGGCAAGTGCCATCCTGGCTGCGCATCTGCCCCGGCCTGAGCGTGATCGACCACTCCCGGCTGATGCCGCAGTCGGCCTTGCCGGTGTTCGACTCGGCCCATATCGAATCGTATCTGCACCAGATTCCCGGCCTGGCCGAGCGCTTCCTGTATTTCAACGACGATGTGTTCCTGGGCCAGCCTTTCGACGCCGATCGCTGGTTTGGCGACTGCCTGCGCGTGTGCCTGGAGTCTGGATTGGTCGACTTGCCGGCACGGGCGCGGGCCGACGTGGCCGCGCCCATCAACTGCGCCGTGCTGTCGCGCGACTGGCTGGCGGCGCGCGATCCTGGCTACCGCCATGAGCCGCGCCTGTACGCGCATGCGCCGCGGCCGATGCTCGTTGGCGCCATGCAGGCGCTGGAGCGGCAAGCCCCCGAACTGTTTGCCCAGGTGCGCTCGACAGTATTTCGTTCGTGGCGCGCGCCGGCACTGCTGCCCGACCTGGTGCCGCGCTGGATGGTGGAGCAGGGCCTGGCGCGCAGCGAGGTGCTCGACCCGCTGCATGTCGCCAGCGGCGACGCGGACGCACCGGCGAAACTGGCGCAGTTGCGCGCGCAATTCGGCAGCTTGCCGTTTTTCTGTATTAACGATACCTGCGACGAGGCTGAAGCCGATGATCCGCGCCTGGCGCTGGTAGCGGCGATGCTGCAGCAGTTGCTGCCGCAGCCATCGCGCTTCGAGTTTGAAGTCAGCGCACCTTCGGCACACGCAGCTTGATGCGTGCAGCTGCGCTGGTATCGGCCATGGCGGCCAGGAACAGCAGCAGATAGCCATCGAGTTCGAACACTTCTTCCAGCAGCTCCGAGATCATTTCCGGCAGCGCGTGGATCACCTTCTTGTCGAACGGCCAGCCGGCCACCATGAACAGACCACCGGTCACGGTGATGATGGTCACGCGCATGCCGACGATGGCGCGCACGTTCGCCAGCACGGCGCGCGCGCGCGGCACGAAAAATACCAGCAGGCGCAGCAGCACCAGCAGTTCCAGCACGCGCAGGGATTTTTCCAGCACGCTCCACGCAGGGGCCTGGCCCATTTCGCGAATTTCCAGCTCGCGCAGCAAAAAGCCGAACATCAGCGCCGACAGGCCGGCATGGATCAGGAAACGCAGCGAGTCGCGGTCCGGCTCGTTCCATGCCTTTTGTCCATGCACGCTGCAGGCCAGCGCCAGGCACAGCGCCTGCAGGCATTCGAGCAGATGGTTTTCATTGTCGATGGCGGGAAACACCAGCCACAGGCCGATCTGGACCACGGTAACGAGCACCATGGTGGCAAACAGAGCACCGTTGCTGCGGCTGAGGGTGGGCAGCGCGGCGCGCAGGCAAGTATGCTTCATGGGTGTTTGGCGTGATAGGTGCTGGGACTGCGCGATATTGCGGCGCGAGCATCCTACCATGTTTCAGCAATGTACTACAATTACTGACTTTGTAGTCGGTAAGGTGGGCGGCCTTGCGTCAGGCCCGGCTCGCCCGCGCCTGCAACGCACCGTCCGCCGCCTGCCGCGCGCGCCTCGCCATCGCCTCGCCCAGCATTACCAGCACGGGGCCTTGCTGTTCGCCCAGGCCCAGCGCCAGTTGCGACAGGGTCAAGCGCACGACGCGCTGTTCCGGCCGGCTGCAGTTTTCGATCATCACTACCGGCGTGTCGGCGCGCCGGCCTTGCGCCAGCAGGCGCCCGGCGGTGGCCGACGCTTCGCGCCCACCCATGTATTGCACCAGGGTGTCACAGTCGGGCAGCGCCGTCTGCTGCGACTCGTCTGGCGCCGTGCTGGAGGTAAAAAAGGCCACGCTGCGCGCCACGCCACGCTTGGTCAACGGCTGCTTGCTGGCGGCAGCGGCGGCCAGCGCGGTGGTAATGCCGGGCACCACTTCCACCGCGATCCCCGCGTCTTCCAGCGCGCGCAGTTCTTCGTCGGCGCGGCCGAACAGCATCGGGTCGCCGCCCTTCAGGCGCACCACCACGGCGTGCTTGCGCGCCTGGTCGACCAGCTGCTTGTTGATGAAGGCCTGCGCCGTCGACAGCTGGCCGCAGCGTTTGCCGACCAGGATTTTTGCCGCCTGCGGACACAGCTCCAGCATCTCGCCCGTCACGAGCGCGTCATGCAGCACCACGTCGGCTTGCGCCAGGAGGCGCGCGCCGCGCAAGGTCATCAGGTCTTGCGCGCCGGGGCCGGCGCCGATCAGATAGACCTTGCCTGGCAGGGATGTGGAATGGTTCATGTTTGCCTTCCTCAGTCGATGCCGGATCAGATCCGGATCATGCCCGCTGCGACAGTCTGGTGCGTCACTTCATCGATCAGGATAAAGGCGCCGGTGGCGCGGATCGCGTCATACGAGTCGGCCGCCAGCGGCTGCTGCACGTTCAGGCCGATGCGGGCGATATCGTTCAGTTTCAGCCCTTCGGCCGGATGGCGCTGCTGCGTGTTGATGTCGAGGATGGAGTCGATCGTCGTCACCTTGGCGGCCGTCTGGCGCGTGCCGTGCTTGATCCAGTATTTGCGGCGCAGGTCCAGCGCATCTTCGGACAGCCAGCACACGTCGGCCACCACCTGCTTGAGCAGGCTGGCGGGACGGTCGGCTCCCGCCAGCAGGTCGCCGCGCGAAATGTCGAGGTACTCGTTGAGCAGCAATGTCACCGACTGGCCCACCACCGCCGACGGCAGCGAGGCGTCGAGCGTGACGATCTCCTTGACGGTGGCGCTCTGGCCCGACGGCTGCACCACCAGGGTGTCGCCGACGCTGACCTTGCCGGCCTCGATGCGGCCCATGTAGCCGCGGAAGTCGTTCGCTTCGTGGCCGTTGTGGCGCGCCACCAGCTGCACCGGGAAGCGGAACGGCGCGTCATGCGAGGCGTCGTAGACGGACAGCGACTCGAGCAGCTCGATCAGGGTCGGGCCGGTGTACCAGCCCAGCTTGTCGCCGCGCTCGACCACGTTGTCGCCGGTCAAAGCCGACAGCGGAATCGGCGTGATGTCTTTCAAGCCCAGCGACTGGGCGAACTCGCGGTAGGCGGCAACGATGCGGTTGTAGACGGTTTCGTCGTAATCGACCAGGTCCATCTTGTTGACAGCCACGACCACGTGCTCGATCTGCAGCAGGTGGGCGATCGTCGAATGGCGCTTGGTCTGGATCAGCAGCTCCACGCTGCCGTCGTCACCGAGTTTGACTTTCGACACGTCGATCAGAATGATGACGGCGTCGGCGGTCGAGGCGCCCGTGACCATATTGCGCGTGTACTGTTCGTGGCCCGGCGTGTCGGCGATGATGAACTTGCGTTTCGGCGTGGCGAAATAGCGGTAGGCCACATCGATGGTGATGCCTTGCTCGCGTTCGGCTTCCAGGCCGTCCGTCAGCAGCGACAGGTCGACCGTATCGCCGACGGTGCGCTTGTGCTTGGAGCGCGACATGGCGTCGAGCTGGTCGGCGAAGATGCCCTTGCTGTCGAACAGCAGACGGCCGATCAGGGTGCTTTTGCCGTCATCGACGGAACCTGCCGTGATAAAGCGCAGCATGCCGCGTTCGAGAATATCGGTGGAATTGGTGGTGGTAAGCACTGCTGCGTTCATTAGAAATACCCTGCTTTCTTGCGTTTTTCCATCGAGGCTTCGGAGGTCTGGTCGTCCATGCGGGTGGCGCCGCGCTCCGTGATTTGCGTGATTGCCGTTTCGGCGATGATGGCGTCGACCGTCGCCGCATCGGACGAGACGGGGCAGGTGCACGAGATATCGCCGACGGTGCGAAAGCGCACCACTTGCGTTTCCACCGTTTCGCCGTCGCGCGGCGGCGTCAAATCGGTCAGCGGCACCAGCAGGCCATTGCGCGGGATCACCTGGCGTTCGTGCGCAAAGTAGATCGGCGGCAGTTCCAGCTTTTCGCGGGCAATATATTGCCACACGTCCAGTTCGGTCCAGTTCGAGATCGGGAACACGCGCATGTTTTCACCGGGATGCACGCGGGTGTTATACAGGTCCCACAGCTCCGGGCGCTGGGCTTTCGGGTCCCAGGCGCCGAATTCGTCGCGGAACGAGAAGATGCGTTCCTTGGCGCGGGCTTTTTCCTCATCGCGGCGCGCGCCGCCGATGCAGGCGTCAAACTTGTGTTCGGCAATCGTCTCCAACAGGGTGACCGCTTGCGCCGCATTGCGCGAGTCCGTCGCCGGGTTGCGCAGGCGCACCGTGCCGCGCTTGATGGAATCTTCCACCGAGCCGACGATCAGGCGTTCGCCCAGTTCCGCCACCTTCTTGTCGCGGAAGGTGATGACTTCGGGAAAGTTGTGGCCGGTGTCGATATGCACCAGGGGAAACGGGAATTTGCCCGGACGGAAGGCTTTTTCAGCCAGGCGCAGCAGGACAACGGAATCCTTGCCGCCCGAAAACAGCAGCGCAGGGTTGGCCGATTCGGCCGCCACTTCGCGCATGATATGGATGGCTTCCGACTCAAGGCTGTCGAGGTGACGCTGGTTCAAAATATTGCTCATAGGGGATGCTTTCCTGTTCTCTGTCTTGTTCTCTGTGATTGGGTTCAGGCGGCCACGGATTTGATGCGAATAAGCTTGCCGTCCACCATATGCAGGCCGCATTCCTTGGAATCGGGGTTTTCCCACCACCAGCGGCCGGCCCGCACGTCTTCGCCCGGTTGCACGGCACGCGTGCACGGTTCGCAGCCGATCGACGGATAGCCCTGGTCATGCAGTGCATTGTAGGGCACGTCGTTGGCGCGGATATAGGCCCATACATCCTCTTCCGACCAGTCCGCCAGTGGATTGAATTTGGTCATCGCGTGCGCGGCGTCCTCTTCCTGCACATGCAGTTCTGCGCGCGTGCTCGAC
Source organism: Janthinobacterium sp. PC23-8 (assembly GCF_002250505.1). Lineage (GTDB taxonomy): Bacteria > Pseudomonadota > Gammaproteobacteria > Burkholderiales > Burkholderiaceae_D > Janthinobacterium. Next base: position 10,665 of record NZ_NJGY01000004.1, on the reverse strand, counting down.
TGCGCGCGGCGCTGGCCCGTGACCCAGGCCTGGTTGCCTTCCAGGGCGCGGCCCAAGGGCTCGACCTTGCGGATGCGGCAGCATTCGCGGCGCATCTCGACGCTGTTGTAGAACGCGTTCAGGCCGTTCTGTTCCACATACTGCGCCACGGCTTCGGGCTGCGGACGGTACAGGGTGATGTCATGGCCGTAACGGTGCTTGACCTTGTCCAGCACGGCCAGGGTTTCCTGGTGCAAGCGGCCGGTTTCCAGCGAGAAGATGCCGATCGGCAGCTTCGCCTTCAAAATCATGTCGGTCAGCACCATGTCTTCGGCTGCCAGGCTGGACGCGAACACGGCCGGCGAAAAATCGGCCGCGATCCGTGCCAGCGTTTGTAGGGTGGCGGTGACTAAAGTAGAAAGGTCGCTCATGGTTTTACCTTTGCCCTGTTCAGATGCCGGCCGCGTTGTCGAGGTCGGGATTCTGGCCTTCGCGGTGGTGGCGGCGGAACAGCGGCGACTTCTGGTCCCACGACGCCTGGTAGGTTTCCGAAAACACGGATAAACCTTTGAGCGCATCATGGATGCTGCGGTCCGGGCGCGTGGCATAGGCGTCAAAGCCGACCCGGTGCATCGAGAACAGCTGGTCGCGCAGCACGTCGCCGATGGCGCGCAGTTCGCCCTGGTAGCCGAGGCGGGCGCGCAAATTGAAGGCGATCGAGTAGCCGCGGCCATCGGTGAACTTTGGAAAGTCGATGGCGATCACGTGCAGCTGTTGCAGCACGTCAGCCAGCTCTTCCGGGCGCTCGTCGCCGGCCAGCCAGACGCCGATCGCGGGCAGGCGCGCGGAAAGGAGCTCGCGCTGAGCTTGCCAGACGGTCAACGGCACGATGACCTTGCCTTCGGGAACGATTACGCTGTCCGGCAACTCGCCCTCGTCCAGGCGCAGCAGGCCCCAGTCATTGGCCACCACGGCGGCGTTCTTGATGATTTCTTCGCGTACTTCAAACATATTCGTCTTCTCCGACCAGGTTGCCGACGGTGATCGGCGTTGCATACACATGTTCCTTGAAGGGCGGCAAGCCCAGGCGCTGGGCCGTGTCGACAAAGCGCTCGCCTTCATGGCGTTCGCGCACATACACGTGCAGCAGGCGGGCGATCACTTCCGGCATTTGCAAGGCGGAGAACGACGGTCCGATGATCTTGCCGATGGCTGCCTGATTGCCTTGCGCGCCGCCGATCGACACCTGATACCATTCGCTGCCGTCCTTGTCGACACCGAGCACGCCGATGCTGCCGACGTGATGGTGGCCGCAGGCATTGATGCAGCCGGAAATATTGAGTTCGATTTCGCCGATATCGTGCTGGAAGTCGATATTGTCGAAGCGCTCGGCAATCGCGGCGGCGATCGGCAGCGACTTGGCGTTGGCCAGCGAGCAGAAATCGCCACCGGGGCAGCAGATCATGTCGGTCAGCAGACCGATATTCGGCGTCGCCAGGCCGTGCGCCTTGGCTTCCTGCCACAGTTTAAACAGTTTCGATTGCTCGACGTCGGCCAGCACCAGATTCTGTTCGTGCGTGACGCGCAGTTCGCCAAAGCTGTAGCGGTCTGCCAGGTCGGCCACGAAGTCGATCTGCTCGGCCGTCGCGTCGCCCGGCGGCACGCCGGTTTTCTTCAGCGACAGCACCACCGCCACATAGCCGGGGCGCTGGTGCGGCTTCACATTACGCAGCAGCCAGTTGGCGTAGGCCTTGTTGTCGGCGTGTTGCGCCGCGTAGTCGACGTCGGGCAATTCGAGGTAGGCGGGCGGATTGAAAAAGTCCGCCACGCGCTGCATTTCGTCGGTCGTCAGGGTTTCCGGACCGTCTTTCAGGTCGACCCATTCGGCTTCCACCTGGCGCGTGAATTCTTCCACGCCGATGGCTTTCAACAAGATCTTGATGCGCGCCTTGTATTTGTTGTCGCGGCGGCCGTGCAGGTTGTACACGCGCATGATGGCCTGCGTGTAGGTCAGCAGGTGCTGCCACGGCAAGAATTCGCGCACCACGCTGCCGAGAATCGGCGTGCGGCCCATGCCGCCGCCGGCCATCACCTTGAAGCCCACTTCGCCGGCTTCATTGCGCACGGCCGTCAGGCCAATGTCGTGCACGGCGATGGCAGCGCGGTCCTGCTCTGCGCCATTGATGGCGACCTTGAACTTGCGCGGCAGGGCGATGAATTCGGGGTGGAAGGTGCTCCACTGGCGCAACACTTCGGCATACGGGCGCGGATCGATGATTTCATCGGCTGCAACGCCGGCGAACGGATCTGATGTTGTATTTCGGATACAGTTGCCGGAGGTCTGGATCGCGTGCATTTCCACCGAGGCCAGGTCGGTCAGGATATCGGGCGTCTGTTCCAGTTCGACCCAGTTGAACTGGATGTTCTGGCGCGTGGTGAAGTGGCCATAGCCGCGGTCATACTTGCGCGCGATATGGGCAAACATGCGCATCTGCTTTGACGACAGCAGGCCGTACGGCACGGCGATGCGCAGCATGTAGGCGTGGCGCTGCATGTACAGGCCGTTCTGCAGGCGCAGCGGAATGAATTCCTCTTCCGTCAATTCGTTGGCGAGTCGGCGCGCAACCTGATCGCGGTACTGCGCAATGCGTTCTTTGACGATAAGGTGGTCATACTGATCGTAGTGGTACATATCAAGTCCTAAATAAGCCGGGGTACTGGAAGATTGCCTGGGTGTTCTTTGATTAATAGATTAGCTTTACTGCCACGGTGGTCAAGGTCATCGCCAGCAGCACGCGCAAAAACTTTTCCGGAACCGAGCGCGCCACCCAGGAACCGAGGGTGATGCCGGGCAGGGAACCGATCAACAGCGACATGAGCAGTTCCCAGTGGATGGAGCCGAGCCACCAGTGGCCCAGCGCGGCAATCGCCGTCAAGGGTACGGCATACGCGATATCGGTGCCGGCCACTTCGGCCGAGCTCATGCGCGGGTACAGCATCACCAGCAAGGTCGCGCCGATGGCGCCGGCGCCGATCGACGATACGGTGACCAGCACGCCCAGCACGGCGCCGGAAATAATGGTAGCGGCGGAAAGCTTGTTGCCTTGTAATTGTCTTTCAGGATGGGCATTGATCCAGTTCAGCATGCGGCCCTTGAAGATCAGGGCCACCACCGTCAGCATCACCGAGCCGGCGATCGAGTAGCGGATGATCTGGCCGATTGCCGGTGACACGGTGCCGAACGCTTTCAAGGCCAGTGTCGCCAGCACGGCAGCGGGCAGGGCGCCGATGCACAGGCGCTTGACGATATCCCAGCGGATGGTGCCGCGCACGCGATGCGTCAGGGTGCCGGCGCTTTTGGTGATCGAGGCGAAGGCCAGGTCGGTACCGACGGCCACCGACGGCGAGACGCCAAACAGCAAGGTTAATAGCGGCGTCATCAGCGAGCCGCCACCGACACCGGTCATGCCGACCAGTAAACCTACGGCAAATCCTGAGACTATATAAGACAAAGTCATGCTTGCACCCCCAAAGTACCCGCAATAGTAATAAACTTAGTGTTTATTCCAAACTACTAAGTACGCATTTGCTTATATGCGATATGCGTATAAGCATGAATGTAAAATCATCGGTAGGGTGGAGCAGCGGCTTATCTCTAAGGCAAAACCAGCAATGAATCTCCATCAACTGCGCTTCGTGCGCGAAGCGGTCCGGCAGAACTATAACCTGACGGACGCGGCCAAGGCCTTGTTTACTTCGCAACCGGGCGTCTCGAAAGCCATCATCGAGCTGGAAGAAGAGCTGGGCGTCGATATTTTCACGCGCCACGGCAAGCGTATCCGTGGCCTGACGGAGCCGGGCCGGCTGGTGCTCGCATCGGTCGAACTGGTGATGCAGGAAATCGACAGCATGAAGCGCATCGGCAAGGAATATGCGGCCCAGGACAGCGGCAGTTTCACGATTGCCACCACGCACACCCAGGCCCGTTATACCTTGCCCAAGGTGGTGCAGGCCTTCATGCTGAAGTTTCCGAAAGTAAGATTGTCTTTATTGCAAGGCAACCCGCGCCAGATCGCCGAAATGGTGCAACGCGACCAGGCCGATCTGGCCATTGCCACCGAATCGATCGCCGCCATCGATGGCCTGATCACCTTGCCCTGCTATCAATGGGAACATGTGGTGGTGGTGCCGGTCGACCATCCGCTGCTCAAATCGAAGTCGGTGACGCTCGAAGAGATCGCCGCCTTCCCCCTGATTACCTATGACAGCGCATTTGCCGGGCGCAACAAGATCGACCACGCTTTCGTGTTGCGCGGCCTGAAACCGGACATCCTGCTCGAAGCCATCGACGCCGACGTGATCAAGACTTATGTGGAGTTGGGCATGGGGATTGGTATCATAGCGGGCATGGCCTTCGACGCCGAGCGCGACAAAGGCTTGCGCGCCATCCCCGTTGGCCACCTGTTCGGCATGAATGTGTCGCGCGTGGCGGTCAAGCAGGGCGCTTATCTGCGCAGCTATATTTATACCTTTATCGAGTTGCTGACCCCGACCCTGAACCGTAAATTGATCGAACAGGCGATGAGCGGCGATAAGGAGCATTACGAACTATGACCATGCAGGAACCGGCCGGACGATGTGTCCGGCAAGATTACTTAAGAGAAGAACTATGATTACCGATCAGCTTGCCCAATATTACGCCACCATCGCGCAGCAGTACGAGCGCGTCTACGACAAGCCCGAACGCCAGGAAGACCTGGAAGTGCTGCGCGAAAAAGTGGCCGACGTCCTCGAAGGCCATACTGTGCTGGAACTGGCTTGCGGCACCGGCTACTGGACCGAAGTCATTGCCGAGACGGCCGACTCCGTGCTGGCGACCGACCTCAACGATGAAATGCTGGCCCTGTCCCAGGCGCGTGGCTTGCCCGAGAATGTGACCTTCGCCAAGCTCGACGCGTTCAAGCTGTCGGACGACCTGGTGGGCAAGTTTACCGCCGTGTTCGCCGGTTTCTGGTGGTCGCACGTCAAGCGCGAAGACCAGGACAAATACCTGAAGCAGTTGCGCAGCAAGCTGGGCAAGGACATTTTGCTGGTGCTGATCGACAATTCCTATGTCGACGGCAGCAGCACCGTGATCGCCCGTACCGATCTGCAAGGCAATACCCACCAGTTCCGCACCACGGAGTCGGGCGAGCGTTATGAAGTGCTGAAAAATTTCCCATCGGACAGTCACCTGCGCAAGAAGTTCGCCCATTCGGCGCGCGAGATCCGCATGAAGCGCCTCGAATACTACTGGTTGCTGAGCTGCCGCCTGAAGTAAGCGGCGCCCGCCGTACTGCCGCCTGCGGGCGGTTTTTTTTCGTCTTGAGAAAAATAGTGTCAAAAAACAACAGATTGTCGATGTCATATTGTTGAAGCATTTGCTTGGCATGATTCGGTTCAGCAGCTGAGCAGCAACAACTTATCCAACCTAATGTAGAGAATCTCAAGTGAAAAAAATTACTCTGGCAGCATTGATCATCGCTTCTTTCGCCGCCGCTACGGCGCAGGCGCAATCGAACGTCGTCGTCTACGGCGTGGTCGATCTGGGTATCGCCAAGACCACCGGCGGTGCAATGCTCGAGCGCGAAAACCAGGCTTCGCGTCTCGGCTTCAAGGGCACGGAAGATTTGGGCAACGGCCTGAAAGCCATCTTCAACCTGGAAAGCGAATTCAAGACCGACACGGGCGCGCAAGCGACGGCCAACACCCTGTTTGATCGCCAGGCATGGGTAGGTTTGACCGGCGACTTCGGTACCGTGTACCTGGGCCGCACCAAGGACCTGATCGATGGCACCCTGGCGCGCGTCGATCCATTCAATACCTACGGCGTGATCGGCAAGATCAATGAGCCAGTCATGCGCGGCGGCCAGTCGCCAAACGGCGCGCAGGCAGTACCGAGCGCATCGGTAGTTGGCGCTTCGCGCGTCAGCAATGCCGTCACCTACAACAGCCCGAGCTTCAGCGGTTTCGTCGTCAGCGGCCAGGTCGTCGCCAGCGAAATCAAGGATGCCAATTCCGGTTACAGCCTGGTCGCCACCTATGACATGGGTCCGGCCAGCGCCCACGCCGGCTACCAGAAAAAAGTGCAAGCAGCGGCCAACACCGCTGCCGAGCCAACTTTGTGGCTGGTGGGCGGCGGCTACAAGTTCGGTCCTGCCAAGATCACGTTCGACTACTCGAAGGCCGATACCGATGTGGCTGTCAACGGCGAATTCAAGAGCTACCTGATCGGCCTGGCGTATGACATCGGCGGCGGCGCAATCAAGGCCAGCTATGTGAAGCAGAAGCAGGACAGCAGCCTGGTCAGCGGCAAGGAAACCGCCAAGGCCTTCGGTCTGGGCTACGACTACCCGCTGTCGAAGCGTACCGCCGTGTACGCCTACGCTGGCCGCGACCAGTTCAGCGACAAGTCGATGTACCAGATGGGCATGACCCACAAGTTCTAAGCACCACCACTGTCGGGATATGACACAAGGCGCTCTTTGGAGCGCCTTTTTCAATATGGGGGTGTGGCGCCATGCATGGGCAGCATGATGTCGATGCGGGTGCCGCCCAGTTCGTTGTCGGCGCCGATCTGTATGCTGCCGTTCAAGCCCCAGACCCGTTCGCGCATGCCGAGCAGACCCAGCGACGCGGCCTTTTCCAGGTCGTGGTCGGTAATGCCCCTGCCGTCATCCTGGATCGTGATAGCCAGTATGGAATCGATGCGGTGCAGGGCGATGGTGATACGGCTCGCTTCGGCATGGCGCGCGATATTGGTCAGCGCTTCCTGCACGATGCGGTAGATGGCGGTGCTGCGCTCGTCGTCCAGCACCAGGTCGCCCTCGTCGGCCAGCAGCTCGAAATGCACGGCATGGCGCAGCAGGAAATCGTGGCGCAAGCGTTGCAGCGCAAAATACAAGCCGCCTTCGTCCAGCGCGCGCGGACGCAGATTGCTGGCGATGCGGCGCAGCGAGGAAATCGCCGTGACCAGCAGGCCATCCATCTCGCGCAGCTGGCCCAGCAAAGGCGCCGTCATGTCGGCATGCTGGCGCGCCAGGGTCAGGTCAACGCGCAAGGTGGCCAGCAACTGGCCCAGGTCATCGTGCAACTCGCGCGCGATATGCTTGCGCTCTTCCTCGCGGATGGTTTGCAGCGCGCTCGACAGTTCACGCAACTGCGCGAACGAGCGCGCCAGTTGCTCATGTACTTGCTTTCGCGCACTGATATCGCGCACCAGCACGGTATCGATGGCGCCCGCGTGGTCGCTGTGCGCCATCAATGAGCCTTCCAGGGGAAACATGGCGCCGTCCATCCTGCGGCCCATCAGGGTGGCGTCGGTGGCGCGCCTGCCGCTCAGGCGCAACTGCTGGGTAAGGTCGAGGAAGGGGGGGGTGTGATCGAGGCTGCGCAAGTCGCGCAGGATGAAGTGGCCCAGCGGCATGCCGCGCATCGCTTCCGGCGTGCTGCCGAACAGGGTGGCCGCCGCCGCGCTGGCATGCACGATGGCTTGCTCGCTGTCGATGGTCAGCGTGGCTTCGGTCGCTGGTATGGCTGCCAGCTGTTGCCGGGCGGCCCTTAATCGACGCCACAAACAATAGGCGGCGGCCAGGCCCAGTGGCAGCATGCGCAACAATCCTGTTCTGGCACGGCCGGGCATGGGCGCTCCTTGCGGTCGGATCAAAGAAAGGCGGGCGGGGGAAGCGCGGGCGGGACTTCATGCAGCGTAGGCTGATTGAGGCGGCGTGGCTTGATCTTGCGCACAGTGGCGCCGGGCAGGGCCGCGCTGTGCCGGGCGGCACGGCGCGATGACATCGGATTTACATCTGCTTGAACAGGTGCAGGAAGCTGCGGCTCACTTCCAGCTTGTCGGTCTTGCCCTTGATCAGCACCAGGTGGCGGCCGCGGATATCGCGCGTCACGCCTTCGATGGCGTTCACATTGACCAGGGTGGCGCGGTGGATCTGCCAGAACAGCGATGGATCGAGCTCTTCTGCCAGATCGCGTACCGGTTTGCGGATCAGCGCCTCATACTTGGCCGTCTGCACGCATGTGTATTTTTCGTCGGAGCGGAAGAACAGGATTTCTTCGACGGGAATCATGCGCAGGTCCTGGCCGATGCTCGCTTGTATCCATTGCAGATAGGTGGGCTTGGCGGTGATTTTTTCGGCCAGCTGCGACAGCATGGCGGTGACGCTGCTGTTGACGTCGAGCGCAGGTTTGCTCAGGTGCGTCTTCAGGCGGTCGACCGTGATCAAGAGGCGTTCGTGCTCGGGGGGTTTGAGCACATAGTCGACGGCGCCGCGCTCGAACGCTTCGACGGCGTGGCTGTCGTAGGCGGTGACGAACACGATGCGGCTCTTGTTGCCGATCACTTGCGCCGCCTCCATGCCGGTCTTGCCCGGCATGCGGATATCGAGAAAAGTAAAGTCCGGTTTCAGCTGGTCGACCAGTTCGATCGCCTCGTCGCCATTCTTGGCTTCGCCGATGATGTCCAGTTCGGGCCAGGCCTGGCCCAGTCGCAAGCGCAACTGGTCGCGCATCAATCTTTCGTCGTCGGCAATAATAGCGGTAGGCATGGTCTTCAAGTGTGAACTGGCGAAGATTGATTATTCAATGAATTAGCGTTTTTATCAACTGCAGAGTGGCCTTATTTCGACAGTTGATACGGCACTTCGATCACGGCGCACACGCCGCTCGGCTGATTTGGCGTAATCGTCAGGCTGGCCTGGTCGCCATGCAGCAGTTTCAGGCGTTCACGGATGGTCGGCAAACCGAGTCCGGTGCCGTCGCTGGGCACGGCGCCAAAGCCCAGGCCGTCATCGGTGACGATCACGCGCAGCTTGCTGTGCGCCACTTCCGCCACGATGCGCAGGGTGCCGCCTTCCGGTTTGACTTCCAGGCCGTGCTTGATCGCGTTCTCCACCATCGACTGCAACATCATTGGCGGGAAGGCGGCAGTGCGCAGCCCGTCCGGAATCTGGAAGTCGACCGTCAGCCGCTCTTCCATGCGCATTTTCAGCAGGTTCAGATACGCTTGCACCATGTCCGCCTCGCGGCCCAGGTTGGTGATCAGGGCGTTGTCGCGCATTTGCGGCAAGACGGCGCGCAGGTACTGGATCAGGCTGCGCTGCATCTTGGCCGCGCGCGGCGGATCGACCTGGATCAGGTGCTCGACGGAAGCGAGCGTGTTGAACAGGAAGTGCGGCTCCACTTGCGCCTGCATCATCTGCATCTTCGCTTCGCTGAGCTGGCGCTGCATCGAGGCGCGCTCGGCCGCCTCATTGGCCGTCACCGTTTCCGCTTCTGCCCGCTTCTTGCCGCCGACCAGGGCCTTCATCGCAAACAGGGCCAGTACCAGCAGGGACACGAAGCTTTTGAACCAGGTCGATGCCTGCTGGTGGTAGCGCGATACCTTTTGTTCGGCGGCATCGTCGACCGCTTCCTCGATGGCGTTCGACAGTTCTTCGCCGATTTGCGGCGGCAACTCGATATGGACTTCTTCGCCCGAGGCGTTGGTGGTGACGGGATAGCTGGGCTTGGCTGGTGTTGCTGGTGTTGCCGGTGTTGCTGGTGTTGCCGGTGGCACGGGTTGCGCCGGCTCCTCGGGCGTGGCATCTGCCGGGCTGGCGTCGGCGGGTGTGGCGTCGGCGCTGGCGCTGTCCGTATTGCGGCGGCTCTTGCTGCTGCGCGGATTGAAGTGGATGCCCGTATCGTCGATCAGGATATTGGTGTCGCCGCTGTTCTTGCTGGCGCGTTTGTGCGATTTGATCACCACTTCTTCATCGGTGCCCGATGAAAACAGCTCGTCCTGCAGGATCGAGCCGGCGATCAGGGCCAGGGCGGCAAACAGGAAAAACTTCCACCAGGATAATTGGGTGACCCAGGTGGTGGTCGCGTCGAATGCCTTTTGCATCCAGGCGAGCAGGGTTTTCAGCAATTGGGGCAGGCTGGAACTCGGAAACATGGGACGCTTTCTTGGCAATGAATGAAACGACGCGTGGGCAAGTGTAACTGATGCGGATAAGCGTCAAAATCTGATGTTGCCACTGTGCCTGAAGCAGCGCAGCCGCACCAGTCGCTTGCGACAGGCTGCGCAAAAGAGCGCTTGAAGTGAACTGGAAGCCGGGTAGTCGGTAAGCATGCTTTGTTGCTCTTCAAAAATACCCCTTGCAGGCCTTTCAGGTCAGGGCTATAATTCTCCCCCTCGCTGAACGATGCATGCAAATGCTGAGTAAGGTAGAGAAAGTTTTTAAGCGCAATGCGCTGAAAAACGGGGTTGACAAAGTAGCTTAAATGCTTCATACTCTTCCTTCTTCGCAGCTGACAAACACAACGCTTTGTCGATAGCGCGAAACGTAACACCGAATACCGTTCTTTAACAATTAACAGTCGATAAGTGTGGGCATTTGATGAAGTGCAGCAGTGGTCTTCGGATCGCTGTCAAACTTAAAATATCAAATGTTCACAAGAAATAATGAAATAGGCGCTACGAAAGTAGCCTGTCAGTTTTTTGAGTGAGCGCATCTTTTGCATGCAAAAGATGTGGATGGTAGTGATACTGTCCGACCTGTCAGAAATGACATTAAACAGAGATTAAACTGAAGAGTTTGATCCTGGCTCAGATTGAACGCTGGCGGCATGCCTTACACATGCAAGTCGAAC
>NZ_NJGY01000003.1:568659-915286 GCF_002250505.1 Janthinobacterium sp. PC23-8 | reverse complement strand
GCCGTGCCCAGGCGCAGCAGGCCGGCCTGGCCCTGGTAGGCGGCGCGCACATAGTTCAGGCCGTCGGTCGAGGTAAATGCGCGCACGGTGGCGACGTCGCCGATACCGGCCAGCTCATTGATGTTGAGGGTGGCGCCGAAGCGGTTGCGGCCGGTATAGCGGTTGCCCTGGTTATCGACGTCGATACTGCCGTTGAAACGCGAACCCGGCTGTACGTCGACGATCAGGTCGGACGCGCCCAGCGACGCCCCCGGCGCCAGGGTCGAACTGACCTGCACGCCAGGCAGGTCCGACAGCAGCAGCAAGCGCCGTTCCAGCGGCGTGGTGGCGATCACCTCTCCGTCGAGGCCCGCCAGGATCGTGTTGGCCAGAGCGTCCGACAGATTGCTGGTATTGCGCAGTTGCACTTGCCCATACTGGCCGGGCAGCACGGTGATGCGCACCACGCCATCCTCGATGTCCTGCGCCGGCAGGAAGGCCTGCGCCAGGAAGTAGCCGCGCGTCTGGTAATGGCTGGCGATACGGTTGGCCAGAGTGCGCAGTTCGGCCAGGGTCAGCTCGCTGCCGGCCACGAAGCCGCTGGCGGCAAGCAGTTCACTTTCCGCAAAGACCGGTGGCGCATCGACCTGCAGCCGCGCTACCTTGATGCGGGTGCTGTCGCCGACGGTGGTGGCCGGCACCTCGCCCTGCCGCACACGGATCTCCGGTGCGGCTTTCGGCAACTGCGGCGCCACCGGAATCTGCTGCAGCTGGCTGCCGGCGGTCGGTTGCTGGGCATAAGCGCCCTGGATCAGCAGAAGCAAGGTCAGGGGAAGAAGTTTGGCGTTCAAGGCAATGAGTCCCGTGCACGCGGCGCCACCGGCTGCGAGCAAGCGTGCATGCCGGCTGGCAACAGCAGCAGTAAAAGTTGAATAGGTGCGGTAGGCCGCCCGCAAATCGGACAGCGCAAAATACAGCGGGTAGAAAGTTGAAAACGCACGGAAAATATTGAAAAAGGAATCTCACCGACATGTCAATGTCAAGTTTAATTTCATCATGAATTTATTTATTTTCAATATCTTTGATTATTATAACTAAATATTTCCTTGTAAAAATAAATTTTTTACAATCATTACTTGTTTTTAAATATATGAAATATTGGTAACTGTTCAGCCGGGGGCTGGCTGAATCGCGTTTCCGGCGAAGGCCCGTTCAAGACAGTGAGCATGCCATGGCCATGTTCGCGCAGCGTGTCGAGGCAGGAGCGGATGACGCAGAAGTGTTCGGCACTTCGCGATCCGTATGAAGTGGCCAACGGCGCTTCTCGCCACTGCTCCGGATAGGCAACGTTGCCCTACCGAAAGCCCATGGCCTGGGTTAAGATGAGGCTGTCATGGACATCCTCCTGCCGTCCTGGCGCTAATCCGATCATCCATGGCACCACAGACCTATATCCTGTTTTCCCTGGCGGCAGACGCCATCCTGATCGCGCTCCTGTTGTTCCTGTGGGTCAGGCAGCGCAGCGAATGGCATGCGTTGTGGTGGGCCTGCGGCCAGTTGTCGCTCAGCTTCGGTTCGGCCAGCTGGATTCTGGGCGCGCAGTCATCGATGCACCATCTGTTTGCCGCGATAAGCTTGTGCGGCGCCGTGGCGGGCTTTGTCGGCGGTACGGAGTATTTTCTTGGCCATCTGCACCGGCGCCATCTGCGGCCGATGGCGCTGGCATGCGGCCTGGGCGTCATCGGCCTGTATGGACTATGGCACGGCCAGCCGCAGCGCGCGGAATGGATGACGGCCGCCATGCTGGGTGCGGCGATGCTGTGGTCGGGCCTGAGGTTGGGTTTGCATCGCAACCGCTACCGTTTCCTGGGCATTGCCTTGATCGTGCGTGGCTTGTTCAACCTGGCCAACGCGCTGGGCTGGGTACCGGTCGCCTACGAATCCTGGTTCGCCTACTCGATCACCATCAAGACCATTACCATGCTGTGCGTGATCCATGCGGTACAGGAAAAAGTCCAGCACCGCTATGTGCACACCATCGACAGTCTCAGCAGCGGCTTCCTGATCCAGGATAGCAGCGGCCATATCCGGGTGGCCAACGAACGCTGCGCCACGCTGCTGGGCCAGGCGCACGCCAGCACGCTGATCGGCAGCCACGTGGCCGACCAGCGGCTGTTCCCTTCGCGCGATGCCGCCGCCGCCTATTTCCGGCGTTTCGAGGCGGCGCACGGCGCGTATCCATTCATCGAAACAGCCACCATCGTACTGGCGAACGGCCAGCAAGTGCCGCTGGAAATGATCGCCTCGCCCTATGTCGAAAGCGGCCAGCTATATTGCATGGTGCAACTGTTCGATATCAGCGAGCGGCAAAAAAAAGATGCGCTGCTGTATCGCGCGGCATACCATGACCCGGTCACGGGCTTTCTCAACCGTCATGGCCTGATCCAGGCGCTGGAACGCTGCGTGGAACAGGCACGGCAGGTGGCCGGTGACTGCGCACTGTTTTTCATCGACCTGGACCGCTTCAAGCGCATCAACGACACCTTCGGCCATGAAACGGGCGACCAGTTGCTGAGCCAGTTCGCGCAGCGCCTGCAAGGCCTGCTGCCGGAGAACGCCATCCTGGCGCGCTTCGGCGGCGATGAATTCATTATCGTGCTGCCGGGCGCCGGCGTGGCCATGGCACGCATTTACGGCCAGCGCCTGCTCGATGCCGTGGCCGCCCCGTTCGCCTTGCCACAACAAACGCTGTCGGTCTCGGCCAGCATCGGCGTGGCCTGCCATCTGCGGCATGGCGCCAGCGCCGACGCGCTGATACGCGATGCCGATATCGCCATGTACGAGGCCAAGAAGGCCGGTCGCGGCCAGCTGCGCTTTTTCGACGACGCCATGACGGCCCATGCCAGGGAAGCCTTGACCATCGACGGCGCGCTGCGCAGCGCGATCGCCCGCAATGAGCTGCACCTGCTGTACCAGCCCATCGTCACGGCCGACGGCGGCCAGCTGCGCAAGGTCGAAGCGCTGCTGCGCTGGCACAGCGCGCAACTGGGCGTGGTGGCGCCCGACCGTTTTATCCCGGTGGCGGAAGACAGCGAGCTGATCGTGGACCTGGGCCAATGGGTGCTGCGGCAAGCCTGCCGCCAGCTGGCGCAATGGGATGGCGGGCTGGGAGAACTGGTGATCAGCATTAATGTGTCGGCACGGCAGTTGCTCGACAGCACCTTTATCGATCAGGTGCGCAGCGCCCTCGACGAACATGGCCTGCCGGCGCGGCGGCTGGAACTCGAACTGACCGAGCGCGTCCTGCTCGACGATACCGACAAGGTGCAGGTGGCGCTGTCGCGCTTGTCAGCGCTGGGCGTGAGCCTGTCGCTGGACGACTTCGGCACCGGCTATTCCTCGCTGGCCTACCTGGCGCGCTTTCGCCTCGACACGCTGAAGATCGACCGATCTTTTGTCATGCAAATCGAGCACAACGAGCGGGGCCGCAACCTGGCCGCCACCATCGTCTCCATGGGCCGCAGCCTGGGCATGCAAGTGGTGGCAGAAGGCGTGGAAACGGCGCCGCAGGCGGCTATCCTGAAGGCCATGGGCTGCCACTACCTGCAGGGCTACCATATTGCGCGGCCGATGGAGGCACAGGCGCTGGCGCTGGCGTTTGGCGGCGTGTCCGGGGACTTTTTGCACGAAACTGACGGCAATCGCCTGGATTGATAACAGCATTGCCCCTTTACCCAAAAGCAATTACTCCATGAAACGATTGCACTTGCCTGCCGTCTTGCTCGCTGTACTGAGCAGCGCCGGATGGCTGAACGCCAGCCTGGCCGCCACCTTGCAAACGGGCAGCGGCAGCGAAGCACGGGTGTTTCAGTTCGAGCCACGCGTGGCAGATGGGCCGGGCGATCTGCATGGTGAAACGCTGGGCCGCATCACCGTGCTGCTCCCTGACGGACAAGCGGTGTATGCCGAACACGAAAGTTGCAAAACCGCACTGTAAAAGAGCGTGCGCACCTGTACTTCAACAACGAAGCCGGTTCAGCTATTGCTGACCGCATAGCGCGACATGTCGCCCCCGCCGCCCTGCCACAGGGCCAGGAATGATTCAAGCACATGGCGCGTGAGCGACGGGCGGCGGCGCGACTTGCGCCAGAATTCATAGCGGCCCTTGAAAACATAGCCGTCGTTGAAAGTCACTTCGAAATCGATGTCGACCTGGTCGCCGGCGCCGTGCACCCACGATCCGAGCAGGCGGTCGGCCTCGCGAAACGCGCCCAGCACGGCGCTTTGCTGGTTCTGCCGGCCGATGCGGATGCGCGCCACTTCGATCTTTTCATCATCGGGTTCGTCGATGGCCGACGATGGTGCAGGTAAGGTGGCGTTCATGATCTGTGTCCCTTTCATGGTTTATGCAGCGTGTTGCTGGTAACTGTCTTGTAAAAATCGGGTGGCCGCCGCCGCTGGCAGTGGCCGGCTGTAGCAATAACCCTGTAGTTGGTCGCAACGCCAGGCGCACAGCAGGCTGCGCTGCTCGTGCGTTTCCACCCCTTCGGCGATCACCGACAGGCCCAGGCTGTGACCGAGGCCGATGGTCGCCTGCACGATGGCGCGCTGTTCGCCGACGCTGGCCATATTGCGCACAAAGGACTGGTCGATCTTGAGCTTGTCGATCGGGAAGCGGGAGAGATACGCGAGGCTGGAATAGCCGGTGCCGAAGTCGTCGATGGCCAGGCCGAGGCCCAGCGCGCGCAACTGCCGCAGCAGGGCAATCGCGCTTTCCGCGTCCTCCATCATCACGCCTTCGGTAATTTCCAGTTCCAGCAGCTTTGGATCGACGCCGCTGCTGGCCAGCAGCGCTTCGAGGTGCGACAAAAAGCCGGGCGCGGCGAACTGGCGCGGCGAGATATTGACGGCCACCGGCACCGCCACGCCCTGCCGCTGCCAGGCCTGCAGCTGGCGGCAGGCTGCTTCCAGCACCCAGTTGCCGATGGGCACGATCAGGCCCGACTCTTCGGCAAGGGGGATGAACTGGTCGGGCGCGACCAGCTTGCCGTCGCGGCGCCAGCGCAGCAGCGCTTCGACACCGACCAGCGCGTCGTCGTCCAGCGCCTGCTGCGGCTGGTAATGCAGTTCCAGTTCGCCGCGCTCGACGGCGTGGCGCAGGGCCGCTTCGGTAGCGATGCGCTGCGCGGCCTGGGCGTTGATCTCTTCCGAGTAATGCACCAGGGTATCGCCGCCGGCGCGGCGCGCCAGTTGCAGCGCCGCGTCGGCATTGCGCAGCAGCGCTTCGGGGTCGCGGCCATGCAGCGGGTAGCTGGCGGCACCCAGGCTCAGGCTGGTAAAGATTTCATGGCCCTGCCAGCTGTAAGGCAGGTTCACTTCATCGCGCAGCGCCGAGACGGCCGCCTCGAATTCGGCGCTGTCGCGCGGCCATTGGTAGAGGATCGCAAAGTTCGCGCCGTCGAGCCGGTACACTTCGCCGCCGCTGCCTTCGGCCGCCTGGCCGATGCGCTTCATCAGGCCGACGATCATGTGGTCGCCAAAGCTGTGTCCCAGGCCGCCGACGATGCGCGCAAAACGGTCGATGGTGCCCAGCACCACCGCGTGCGGCGTGGCCGGCAGGCCACGCAGGCGCGCTTCGAACGAGCGCCGGTGCGCCAGGCCCGTGAGCGGATCGTGGCCGGCCTGGTGCGCCAGTTGCTGCTCGACCCGGTAGCGGGCCCGCACGTGATACAGCAAAAAGCCGCTGCTCAGCAGCGCCAGCAGGTCGAACAGGTGCACCAGGCGCGTGATGCCCAGCGCGTTTTTCTCGGCCGCCTCGCCGTCAGCATGGATCGCCTGCTGCACACCGTGGCCATCGCCATCACGGACCTGTTCCAGCAGTGGCCCGACGCTGTTGCGGATGCCGCTGCTGGCGCGCTCCATCACCACCGACAGGCCGATGCTGGCGGCGATCACCAGCATCAGCAAGACATGAACACACCAGCGCGCATACGGCAGGCGCGGCAGCAGACGGGCGACGGCAGGGGGAAAGACCGTACGCATGAAGGGTTCCTGGGGTGGTTACTCGGGTGTTACAGCGCTTTGCAGGCCTGGCGGATGCAGCGCACCAGGTCGTTCGATTGAAACGGTTTGCCGAGAAAGCAGGTGGCGCCCGCCTGCAGCACGCGTTGGCGCACCGCCGGCTCGGGAAACGCCGTGATCATGATCAAAGGCGTCTCGCTGCCCTGCCGGCGCAATTGCTCCAGCAGCTCGATGCCGCTCATGCCCGGCATTTGCAGGTCGGTGACGATGCATTGATAACGCTCTGACGGCGCGCCGGCCAGCATGCTTTCGGCGCAATCGAAGCTGCTGGTCAGGTAGCCATACGAGCGCAACAGGCTGGCCAGCGCGCTGCGCACGGATTCATGGTCATCGATGACGGCGATATGGACCTGGTTGGTAACGGATTCGGACACTGCAAACTCCCTGGTAAGGATGGCAACGGAGAGCCATCTCAAGCATGGGAGAACGATACAGGGTGGTACGCCAACGCGAAATCATACAAGGGTATAGGGAGCTCACTTTGATGACTGGCGCCTTGCCGTGTCGATCCCCAGCGCCTCGGCCATCCTGACCAGGTCGGCAAACGTGCGCGCCTGCATCTTGCGCATGGCGTTGCCGCGGTGGATCTTGACGGTAATTTCGCTGGTGCCCAGCTCGCCGGCGATCTGCTTGTTCATCAGGCCGCTCGCGGCCAGGGCCATGATTTCGCGCTCGCGCGGGGTCAGGCTGGCGTAGCGGTCGTGCAGGCCTTGCGCGGCCTGCTCGCGTGCGCGACGTTCGCGGTCGGCGCCCAGGGCCAGGTTGATGGCATCGATCAGGTCCTGGTCGCGGAAGGGCTTGGCCAGGAAATCGAGGGCACCCGCCTTCATCGCGCGCACCGACATGGGGATGTCGCCGTGGCCGGTCATGAAGATGATGGGCAGGTGCACGCCGTCGCGCTTGAGTTCGGCCTGAAAATCAAGGCCGGACACGCCCTGCAGGCGCACGTCGAGCAGCAGGCAACTGACCACTTGCGCGCGCGGCTGAGCCAGGAACTGCGCCACCGAGGCGTAGTCGGCCACCGCCAGGCCACTGGAACGCAGCAGGCTGGAAATGGCGGCGCGCAGCGGCGCGTCGTCGTCGACGATATGTACCAGGCCGGCCGGCGCCCCGCTCAAGGCCGTGCTGTTCATGCGGCCTGCGTGGCAAAGGTGGCGGCCGTCGGCAGCGACAGCGACAGGGTCGCACCCATGCCCGGCGCGCTGCGGGCCCAGATACGCCCGCCGTGGGTTTCGACGATCGAGCGGCAGATCGGCAAGCCCATGCCCATGCCGTCGGCCCTGGTGCTGAAAAACGCCTCGAACAGATGCGGCAGGTGTTCGCTGGAGATGCCCGGACCGCTGTCGGTGATATCGCACTGCACCGCGTCACCGGCGCCGGCATTGGCGTCCATGGCCGTGTGCAGCAGCAGCTGCGCCTGGCCAGGCGCACAGTCCTGCATCGCCTGCATGGCGTTCATCATCAGGTTGATCAGCACCTGCTGCAGCTGCACCTTGTCGCCATACACCGGCGGCAAGCCGGGCGCCAGGTCGAGCTTCAGACTGACGGCGTGGCTGCTCAGTTCGCGCCGCACCAGGGCCGCCGCTTCCTCGGCTACGGCATTGAAGTCGAGCGGCCGGTGATGCGGATCGCTGCGCCGCGCCAGTCCGCGGATGCGCTGTATCACTTCGGTGGCGCGCCGGCTCGCTTCGAGCAGGCTGCCGATCGCCGCGCGGGCTTCTTCCAGGTTCGGTTGCGGGCGGTTCAGCCAGCGCAGGCTCGCTTCGCCATTGGTGGCGATCGCCGCCAACGGCTGGTTCACCTCATGCGCGATCGAGGCGGCCAGTTCGCCCAGCATGGTCACGCGCGTCACGTGAGCCAACTGCACCTGCGATTCGTGCAGGGCCTGTTCGGCCAGCACCGAGGCCGTCACGTCCATCAGCGCGCCCAGGTATTCGCAGTGGCCGGCCTGATCGTAGGTGGGCTGGGCCAGCACGTGCACGTATTTGATGGCGCCGTCGGGCAGTTGCAGGCGGTGGCGCAGATCGAGTTCGCCTTCGCAGCGCATGACCTGCCGGACGGCCGCGCGCACCAGCGGCCGGTCCTCAGGCATGGTGCGCTCGACCAGCATCTCGACGGTGGGCGCATCGCTGGCCGGATAACCGTAGATGCGCGCCGCCTCGTCCGACCAGTACAGGCGCGCCTCGGGCGCCGCAAAGCTGAAGCTGCCCGTTTTGCTGATGCGCTGGGTGCCGGCAAGGAAGGCTTCGCTGCGGCGCAGCGCCTGCTCGCGCGCCAGCAGGCGTTCGGTGGCTGCCTGGCCAGTCAGCGCCAGGAAGGCCGTGATGCCGATCGCCGCCAGGCTGACCATCAGCCGGCCCGAGGCGGGCCCGGAAAAGATCGACACATGGATCATGCCGTAGGCGAGCAAGGTCAGCGCCAGGCACAGCACGGTGGTCAGGATCACGCCGCGGCGAGCCCATACGCTGGCCGACAGCAGCACCACCACCACATACATGACAGCGATGGCCACATCGAGCTCGGTAAAGGCGTCGACCACGAAAATGAGCAGCGTGACGCAGACCAGCAGGATGGAAAGCAAGGGACTGCCGGGAACACGTGCCATTGTTTGACCTTTCGTAGCTTCTTCACCGGCATTCTAATATGGCAAGAAAGATAAGCGCGCTATACGAAAGTATAGTTTTGGCGGGCCAATACACAATAAACCCGCAAGGCATCAAACTTGGGTATGCCTGCTCATACCAAGGTTGATGGAAAGCCGGTGCTTGCCCGTGCACACGCCCCACCTATACCCACGTATGACTAGGCAAGCACGCGGGCGTTTCGCAAAATGGCTGCATCGAACCAACCCGCGCGGACTTCATCATGCACACCGAACTGAGCACCACCTTGACCACCATCGCAGTCGCCGACGACCATCCCTTGATCCGCGCCGGCATGGCCTCGCTGCTGCAGTCGACAGGCAACTTTGCCCTGCTGGGACAGGCGACGGACGGCGAACAGGCGATCGCTCTGTATCAGCGGCTGCGCCCTGCCGTGCTGCTGATGGACATGAGCATGCCCGGCTGCGACGGCGTCGCGGCGACACAGCGCATCCGCTGCCAGCATCCGCAGGCACGCATCATCATCCTGAGCGCCCACGAAGGCGACGAGATGGTGCACCGCGCCATGCAGGCCGGCGCCAGCGGCTATCTGCTGAAAAACGCGCCGTTCACCGAGCTGCTCGACTGCATCGCCTGCGTGCTGGCGGGCGGAAAATACCTGGCGCCGGGCCTGTCGGCCAAGCTGGCCGGCCGCGTGCACGGCAGCGGCTTGTCGACGCGCGAACATGAAATCCTGGCCCACCTGGCGACCGGCATGAGCAACAAGCTGATCGCCCGCGTGGCCGGCATCGGCGTGGGCACGGTGAAATTCCATATCAATAATATCCTCGCCAAGCTCAACGCCGCCAGCCGCACCGAAGCGGTGATGTTGGCCAACCGGCGCGGCATGCTGCAGCTGGCGTAACTGGTCTTCCGATAGTCGTGTCCAGCCTGCCGTGGCGCTAGCATGGCATTGCATTAAACCCCGGCACATTTTTATGACGGCTGTTTTTCATTTGCATCACCTACTTTTGAAAGCACATCATGAGCACCTCACCTGACATCCTGCAAGACTTCGGTTCCCTCGCCAACGTGCGCATCGGCCTGTCGGCCGAAGTACGCGCCCAGGGCGTGCACGCGCTGAACCGCCTGCTGGCCCACACCATGGCCATCCGCGACGCCTACAAGAAGGCCCACTGGCAGACCTCGGGCGCCACCTTTCATCAGTTGCACCTGCTGTTCGACAAGCACTATGGCGAGCAAGTGCTGATCATGGATGCGATTGCCGAGCGCGTGCAGACCCTGGGCGGCGTGACGTTCGCGCTGGCGCAGGACGTGGTCGATGAATCGTCGATCGCGCGCGCGCCGCGCGGCCGCGAGTCGGCGCTGGCGCAGCTGTCGCGCCTGTTGGATGCGCATGAGACCATCCTGCTCGAAGCGCGTCCGCTGGCGCGCGCTGCCGCCGACGTGGGCGACGACGGCAGCAACGATCTGATCGTCAGCCAGGTGGTGCGCAGCAATGAACTGCAAAGCTGGTTTATCGGCGAACACCTGGCGGCGCAAAGCGGCAAGGCGCAGTAACAAAAAAACAGACGGCGGCGCAGGCCGCCACCCGCCGCACGATCTTGCCTTATGTTATCCTTTTTGTAAATTAATCAGGAGAACAACATGGTCAGCATCTCTGCGGCGGCAAACACTGCGCGTCAAGTGAACGTCAACAAAACGGAAAGCCTTGAGGCCAAGCCACAGAAAACTCTGGCGGGCGCGGCGTTGGGCGCGGTCGCGGACGGCGTCTCCATCTCCACCCTGGCCGGACGCCTGTCGGCAGCGGCCGAACATACGAGCGAGCGCCTGAAGGGGCTCGACCACAAGGCGCTGCAAGACCAGCTGATTGCCGACGATAGAAAAGTATTCTACGAACTGGACACGGCACACAAGACGGCCGCCGCCGCGCAACTGCCCCAGCCCGAGGACAAAGCGTCGGCAGGCTCGGCCACGGCGGCCACCGCGTTTGTCAACGGCAAGGGCTCCAATCCGTTTGCCGGCCTGTCGAGCGAGCAGCTGTCGACCATTTCGCATGACGAAAGCGGCACGTTTACCATCAATGAGCGCCGCGCCGCCGCCACCCAGGCTTATCGGGAAGAAGAAGCCTGGCGCCAGCAGGTGGTCAGCCAGGCCATGCAGGAATATAACAACACGGGCAAGATGACGAAGTTCTTCAGCGCCGTGCTGGACCATTACAACAATCTGCCGCAGCTGGAAAAAGCCGCCTATCCCGAAAACTACGCCAGCGACCTGCAGGACAAGATCAAGCTCGACTTCAATTACTTCAACCACTCGCCCGGCAACACCGGGCCGACGAAGGGTTCGATTGCCGACGTCACCAACAATAACAAGTTTCCCGCGAAGTTAGACCTGTTCGACATGCTGGGCGTGAAATTGCAAGACCGGAGCGGTCAGATCGGATCGTAGAACAATTGATCGACATAGCACCAGCCCCAGGTCTCGCCCGGCTCCTTCGAGCGGATGATGGGGTGATGGGTTTCATGGAAATGCCTGGTGGCATGCTTGTTTTTTGAATCATCGCAGCAGCCGACATGGCCGCACACCATGCACACGCGCAGGTGGACCCACTCGTCGCCCGTCTTCAGGCATTCCTCGCAGCCCGCCGAATTGGCGCCACGGGTATGGATATCGTGCAAATGCTGGCAAGCCTGGCTCATGCTGTTCTCCTTGAAAAAAGGTTCATTGCGGGGTTTCCTTCCTGCGCTGCGGAATCAACCACAAGATGGCCACCGCCACATAGATGGCGGCGCCGGCCGGCGCATGCCACAGCGACAAGGCGATCGCCGCGATATACAGCGCAATCGACCATTCCTTCTTGCGGCTATGGCCGAGCGCCTGCGCCAGCGGCGAATCCGGCCCTTCGTTGTCTACCAGCGAGCGTACCAGCATGCGAAAAGCAATCGCGCACATCAGCAGCACCACGCCGTACAGCGCCATCGGCGCCGCGATCAAAGGATAGTTGCCGGCCCAGGCAGTCACCAGCGGCACCAGCGACAGCCAGAACAGCAGGTGCAGATTGGTCCACAGTATGCGCCCGTTGACCTGGCGCGCCAGTTGCAGCACATGATGATGGTTGACCCAGTAGATGCCGACATACACAAAGCTGAGCAGATAGGCGCACAGTACCGGCGCCATCTCGAGCACTTCGGTCCAATGGGGGCCGGTGGGCACCTTCAGCGCCAGCACCATGATGGTGATCGCAATGGCCACCACCCCATCGGTAAACGCTTCCACGCGGCTTTTGTTCATGATGTCTGCATAAATAAAACCATGCTGACGCACAAACAGGCGCTTGCCGCCTGCCAAAAGACCAGGTCAGATGATGCCAACTGACCCAAAGACAGGCACAAACAAGCGTCATTCCCGCTACACTGAGCCATCGCCACCCATGGAGCCACGCATGACCTCTCTTGACAACGACCTGGCCGAACGCGCCCGCCTGATCGCCCTGGCGCGCGCCCTGCGCGACCTGCACAAACACCTGATCAACGTGGAAACCCAATATTTTGGCGCCGTCGGCAGCCCGCTGGAATTGCTGCAACTGGTCACCAACCACCCGCATTTTGCCTGGCTGCAAAAGCTGTCCGGCCTGATGGCGCAAATGGACGAGCGCCTGGACGAGCCGGAGCCTGTCTCCCCCGCCGTCGCCCTGACCTACCGCCGCGCGCTCGAAGCGTTGATCGGACCATCGGAAAACGGCGACAAGGAGTTCCAGACCAGGTACAACGCGCTGCTGCACGACGCGCCCGAGATCGTGATGGCACATGGCGCGGTCAGAAAACTGCTCAGCTCGATTGCGGCGCCGGGCCAGGCTTGATGCTCACGTGCCGCCGCGTTCAAATTTCTTGTCTTTGCTCATTTTCCGCAATATTGAAAAATTCTTAAATTACAGCAACTAAGTAAGTGCCAAGAAATTATTGTGAGATTATGACGAACAGAACCGGATGGCGGAGCAGGGAATTCGCGGGACCTGTCCCGCGCCTGCGCAACGGTATCGCCTTGCAAGGCGATACTCCCGCAAAGGCGCCCGATGCGACGCAGTGCGAGCACTGCGAGCAGCGGGCAACGCCTCGTCGGCCACCTTGCAGAGCGCCGGTTATGGAAGTCAGAATCCACAAGAATTTATGCGTACTTGCTTAACTACCGGCACTGTCACATTACAATGCAAAAATGGAATTTCGCTGCCAGCCACAGGCTGGCATTACCATTGAGCAGAGGAAATTGCGGTGAATGTACCTTCAAGCCCGGCAGAAACCCGTGTCGCCGTCCTGGTGGACTGCGACAACACCAGTCCCGCCATTCTCGCTTACGCGCTCAGGATGGTGGCCCAATTTGGTCGCGTCGTCCTGCGGCGCGGCTATGGCAACCATACGACCCTGAGCGCCAAATGGCAAGCGGCTCTGGTGGAACAGGCGTTCACGCCCTGCCTGCAATTCCAGTATGCCAGCGGCAAGAATACGGCCGATATCGCGCTGGCACTCGATGCCATGGAAGCCATGTTTGACCAGCGAGCCGACGTGTTCTGCCTGATCACCAGCGATTCGGATTTTGCCTACCTGTGCCGCAAGCTGCGCGAGCGCGGCGCGTCGATCTGCATCGTCGGCGAAGCCAAGACCCCGTCGGCGCTGCGCAACGCCAGCGATCAATTCTTCGAATGGACGCCGGAACCTGCCGCCAGCCCGGCGCAGCCCACGCCCATCATCGTCTCGCCAGCGCCACACGATGCCGCGCCACCCAAACCCAGGGAAAGTGTCAAGCAGCGCCCGCTGCTGGTGGTTGATGCGGTCAGGCTACTGGTCGGCGACGCAGCGGAGGGAAAAATTGGCCTGGCCGCGCTGGGACAGTACCTGAAGCGCACCGATTCCGGCTTTTCGCCGACGAACTTTGGCCACTCTGGGCTGTTGAACATGGTGAAAACCTATGAGCTGCTGACCGTCACCGTCGAGCCCGGCGGCCATCACACAGTGGGGCTCTCCGACATGCGCAAGGCGAAGATGCACAAGCTTCCCTGACTAGTGCTCTGTTACCTGCCGAACGGGGCTCATCTACAAGAAGTGCGACAATCACCGCAGCATCTGCCATCTGTTCAACCACTCAATTTCGGGAGAAAAACATGAAAATCTTGTTCACAGCCGCCTTGCTGCTCGGTGCACAACTGGCGCACGCGCAAACCGTGGAATTATCGTTCGTCGGCCCCAATGGCGTGGAGCAGCCGGCCGGCACGGTCAGCATTTCGCAGACCAGCTACGGCGCCCTGCTGACCCCGGACCTGAAAGGTTTGCCGGCTGGAACGCATGGTTTTCACCTGCACGAAAAACCGTCGTGCGACGCCAGCATGACCGACGGCAAGCCCGCGCCGGCGGGCGCGGCCGGCGGCCACTGGGATCCGGCCAAGACCGGCGCCCACAAGGGCCCTTACGACGACAGCGGACACCAGGGCGACCTGCCCGCCATCCATGTCGCCGCCGATGGTACAGCCACCTACCCGGTGCTGGCGCCGCGCCTGAAAGCGGGCGACTTCAAGGGCCACGCGCTGATGGTGCACGTGGGCGGCGACAACCATAGCGACCACCCTGCAAAACTCGGCGGCGGCGGCGCGCGCATGGCCTGCGGCGTGGTGAAATAGCCGGCATGGCAGCGATGCAGGCATGCACCCTGCATCACTGCCGCGCCCATAGTAAACTGCGCGCTTCGACCTTTGCTGAAAGAATCCCATGAACGCCGACACACCGACCAAACCCGCCATGGATGCGGAAACGCTGGAATTCATCCGCGGCCTGTTCGCGCTGGTGCGCGAGGGCGACGCCGAGCAACTGGGCGTTCTCGTCGCCAAAGGCGTTCCCGTCAACTTCCGCAATGAAAAGGGCGACAGCCTGATCATGCTGGCCACTTACCACGGCCACCTGGACACCTCGCGCCTGCTGCTCGAAGCGGGCGCCGACGCCAATGTCCCCAACGACGCCGGCCAGACGCCGCTGGCCGGCGTCGCCTACAAGGGCTACCCGGAAATCGCCGCATTGCTGCTCAAGCATGGCGCCAGCGTCGAAGGCGGCAGCCCCGACGGCAAGACGCCGCTGATGATGGCGGCCATGTTCAACCGCCTGGCGATTGTTCAATTGCTGCTGCAACACGGCGCCCGCATCGATGCCGTCGACAGCCGCGGCATGACGGCCGTCTCCCTGGCCAGGACCATGAATGCGGCCGACACCCTGGCGCACCTCACCGGCCTGGGCCAGACGGCATAGCCGGTGTGGCAATGGTGCGTCAGTTTGACGGTGGCGGCGGTCAAACCCCGGCGCCAGAGCGCCAAAGCGCGCGCCAACGTCGCCTGATTGGCTACACTGGAGGGCCATGAACACACCTTCCGCCACCATTTCGCATCCGCTGGCCACCGCGCTGGCCCTGTCCCTGGGCGCCGCCGTGGCGCTGGGCCTGTCGCGCTTTTCCTTCGGCCTGCTGCTGCCGCCCATGCGCGACGACCTGGGCTGGTCCTACCTGCTGGCCGGAACCATGAACACCTGCAATGCACTGGGCTATTTCCTCGGCGCCCTGGCCACCCCGGCCCTGCTGCGCCGCCTGGGCGTGTGGCGCGTGCTGATGGCCGGCAGCGTGCTGGCCAGCCTCTTCATGCTGATGTCCGGCTTTGTCAGCGACACCACCGCCCTGTTTTTGCAGCGCGTGTGCGCCGGCGTGGCCAGCGCCTTTATCTTTATCGCCGGCGGCGTGCTGGCCGCCCGGCTTGGCTCGCTACAGCGCGAAAAGGCCGGCTTTATCATCGGCCTGTATTACGGCGGTACCGGTGTCGGCATCGCGCTGTCGGCCTTGCTGGTGCCGGCCGCGCTGGCGTCGGCCCGGCAGCATGGCGCAGCGCACGGCTGGCAATGGGCCTGGCTGGCGCTCGGCGCCGCCTGTTTGCTCGCCACCGCCCTGATGGCGCGGCCCGCCAGAAGCATCGGCGAAGCGCGCTTGATGCAGGGCCAGGCGCAACGCTTTGTCGTCAGGGATTTTGCCTATGGCCTGGCCGCCTACTTCATGTTCGGCGCCGGCTATATCGGCTACATGACGTTTGTCGTCGCCCTGCTCAGGCAGCAGGGCATGTCGCAGCAACTGATCACCGTGTTCTACACCTTGCTGGGGCTGGCGGTGATGGCCTCCTCGCGCATCTGGGCCCGCATGTTAGATCGCAACAAGGGCGGCCAGTCGCTGGCCATCCTGAACGCGCTGCTGGGCGCGGCCACGCTGATCCCGGCTCTTACCAGCGCGGTGCCGCTGATCTTCCTGTCCGGCCTGGTGTTCGGCGCCGTATTCCTGTCGGTGGTGGCCTCCACCACGGCGCTGGTGCGGCACAACCTGCCACCGCCATCGTGGCCGGCCGGCATCAGCGCCTTTACCGCCGTGTTCGCGTTCGGCCAGATCGCCGGGCCGGTGCTGGTTGGCTGGATCGCCGATGGACCGGCAGGGCTGGAGCACGGCCTGCTGGCATCAAGCATGGTGCTGTTTGTCGGCGCGGCGCTGGCGATGCGGCAGAAGGCGCTGGCATTTTCCAACGTTAACCTTGCAGCATCGTTACAGTCTGGTGATCAAAAAAAACATGCATTGAACAGCGTGAAATGAATTGCCAAAAAAGTAACTTACAGGTACACTTTTTGCTGATGCGATTCCACAACTATACGCGCCTCGATGAGATAGATAATGCCGTGCCATGACAAGGGATGAAATCACTCATGAGCGTCACTCCGGATACAGCCGACTTGTTCAGGCACGTCAGTGCAGAAAAATCATTACTTTACCGTCATATCATGGACAGCTTCGCCGCCGCCAAGCGGCAATTCCGATTGCACCTGCGGCCAGACGAAGTCCTTGAAGAAGGTCAATGGGAGGGAACTCCACCGCGTATCGACGAAATTCAAATGGCACTGGCACAATTGACCGATTGGGGTAATCTGGAATCTCAGCCAGATACCGCCCGCGTGTCGAGCATCAACGATTTCTACCGGGCGCGCTTTCTGTATCGTTTTTCGCGCGGAGGCGAGGCAGTGGAATCGGCATTGGCGGAATTTGCACGGACATTGCGCCAGCGTGCCGAGCTCCAGACTGTTGCTTTGGAAGACATTGCGAATCGCTTGCATACCTTGCAACTACTAGCGCGCGCTTCGTCGCTCGATGTTGCCAAGGTACACGAAACCTTGCGCGATCTGGTGCGGGTATTCGAGAGCCTCGCAGAGAATGCCCAAGCTTTCATGGCTGGCATCGGACGTAGTATAGAGCTGCAACACGCCGAACCCGGCGCTATACTCGCCTATAAAAATCGTCTGATCGACTATCTTGAGCGGTTTATCGGCGATCTGGTCGTACGTTCCGGCACCATCGCCGAACATATCATCACCTTGTCATCCGAGATTGATCCATTGCTGTGGCAGGTGGCGCAGCGGGAAGCACGCGACGCGGCCCCAGGCGATACGTTTGAACATGCCAATGCCGTCACGCGCGCATGGCAAGCATGGCGCGAACGCTGGAAAGGCCTGCGCCGCTGGTTCGTCAGCGCGGGGCAGGAAGCGCCCCAAGCTGAGCTATTGCGATCCAAGGCACGCTCGGCCATTCCCCAGTTGCTCTCCGCCATATCCGCACTGAACGAGCGGCGCAGCGGACGCAGCGACCGCTCGTCCGACTTTCGCATGCTGGCCGGTTGGTTTGCAGCCTGCGCCAGCGACGCGGAGAGCCACAGACTGGCACGCGCCGCCTTTGCGCTAAACCCCGCCCGCCATTATTTTGCTGATCCTGCACGCGACAAAAAGGCGGAAGATCTGCCGGCGAGTACCCGATGGGCCGATGCGCCGACCATGCAAATTCATCCACGTCTGCGCGAGTATGGCGAAGCGACGCCGCGCAGCGCCCTGCCGCGCGTCAAGGAACGTAATGAGGAACGTCGCTTGCTGGCAGCCCAGTTCCGCGAGGAGCACGCCCAGATCGAGGCGGCAAGAACACAGCTGGCAAATGGAAAAATGACGCGCTTGTCCGAGCTGGACATACTCGACCGCCATGCCTTCGAGCTGTTCCTGCGCTTGCTGGGCGAGGCACTGACGGCACAGGCAACACCCGATCAGGCGGTAGAACTGCAAAGCAGCGACGGCCTGTTGCGTATTCATCTGGCGCCACTCGATGCAAGCTCTTATGCCGAAGTGCGCACGCCGTCAGGCATTTTCTCGGGCCGGGACCATGTCATCACAATAACTCATTCTGGAGAGGCAACACCATAGTGAACCGTCATATTGGACAGCAACAAGAAAGGCACTATCACGAAGAACGCGCCCGCGCGCTGCGCGCCTTGCTGATGGTACCGCTCATGACACCTGCCCATCCTGATTTCCTTTTGGTACGCCGTCATGCTGACGAGCTGCGCACATGGTTCTCACGCGAAACAGGATGGCCGCTGCACATCGAACGCGACTGTGCGCGGCTGTACAAGCGCCCCGCCGACCTCCGCGATGCAAGCCGCGGCCTACCTGACTATGACGTTCGGCGCTACGTGCTGCTGTGCCTTGCTTGCGCCGTGCTGGAACGGGCAGACCCGCAAATTACGCTACGTTTGCTGGGCGACCGTCTGTTGTCGCTTGCCACCGAACCCACTTTGTTGCAGCGCGGGTTCCGCTTTGACTTGCAGGCCCAGCATGAACGCCGTGAACTGGTAGCGATCTGCCGTACCCTGCTTGACCTTGGCGTCTTGCACAAGGTGGCCGGAGACGAGGAAGATTTTCTGCGCAGCGGCGGCGACCATGGCGGCGCCGATGCATTGTATGATGTGCATCGGCGTGCGCTGGCCGGTATGCTAGCAGCCGTGCGAGGCCCGTCAACCTGGAGCGCACAGGACGCTCCCGTGACGCTGGACGAGCGTATCAGCGCCATGGTCGGAGAACACGTCACCGACAGCGATGAGGGACGGCGTACCGCCTTGCGCCACCATCTGTCGCGCCGCCTGCTCGACGATCCTGTGGTTTATTTCGACACGCTCGATGCCGAACTGCGGGCTTACTTCATGAACCAGCGCGGTGCCATGGCTTCACGCTTGTGCGACGCCACGGATTTGCTCCCCGAGCAGCGCGCAGAGGGTCTGGCACTGATCGATGCGGAAGAGACGCTGACCGATATCGCCATGCCGGCGGAGGGAACCGAAGCGCACGTGACCTTGCTGGTAGCCGAATTTCTTGCAAACCGGCACCGCGACCGGGGTGCTGACGATGTGCTGACGGCACTCGACGAGATCACCGCATTTCTTGCCGAAGCCAAAAAATCCTACAGCACCTTCTGGCGCAAATCGGCAAGGATACCCGGTGCGGAAGTTGAATTGGCCGGCATCGCTCTGGACAAGCTGCAAAAGCTGCAACTGATCACCTACACCGGCGACAAGGTGCTGCCCTTGCCAGCGCTGGCACGTTACGCCGTCGGACAAACCGAAATCAAGCGTATGTCGGACAAGACGCACTTTCATTATTCGGGCCAACATGAGCTTATCTGACAAACCGGCGTTGCCGGTACCCGTCCGTATTCGCTGGCAGCCGCTGCGCATCGGCGTCGTCGAGCTTTTTCATTACGATAGCGAGGAATTCTGGTTTCGCGATGGCCACTTGCTATTGCGTGGCAACAATGGTACTGGTAAATCCAAGGTATTGTCGCTGACCCTACCCTTTTTATTTGACGCCCAACTGAAGTCATCACGCATCGAACCCGATGGTGACTCTGGGAAAAAAATGGCCTGGAACCTGCTTCTCGGCCGTCATGAGCGCCGCATGGGCTATACCTGGATAGAGTTCGGACGCATGTCCGAGCATGACATACCCGAATATCTGACCCTCGGCTGCGGCATGCTCGCTGCGGCAGCACGTCCCCAGGTGGAGAGCTGGTTTTTCATGCTCGACGGCAAGCGCATCGGCCAGGATGTGTGGCTGACCAGTACACAGCGCGTGGTACTGACCAAAGAACGCTTGCGAGAGAAACTCGCAGGGCATGGCCAGGTGTACGAAACGGCACAGGTTTATCGCCGCGCAGTCGACGAACGGCTGTTCCATTTGGGCGCGGTGCGCTACGCGGCTCTGATGGACACCTTGATCCAGCTACGCCAGCCACAGTTGTCGAAGAAGCCGGACGAGGCCAGCCTGTCAAACGCCTTGACGGAGGCGCTGCCGCCGATGTCGTCCGAATTGTTGACCGATGTCGCTGAGGCACTGAACCAGCTCGATGAATATCGGCAAGAACTGACGGAATACGAAGCACTGGAGCGTGCGGTTGGCCAGTTCAACCAACGCTACAAAGTCTATGCTTCAACCCAGGCCAGGCGTCAGGCCGGCCTGCTGCGCGCTGCGCAGACCGGTTTCGACAAGGCCAGTCGGAGCTTGAACGACGGACGTGAGGCACTGGAAGCTGCACAGGCGAACGAGCTGGAGGCAAAAACGGCATGCGATCAGGCAGAAAAAGTACTTTCGGCCAGCCGGATTGCGCTTGAACAATTACTCGATGACCCGACTACCGCAGATGCCAAGCGGCTTGAACTCGCTTTGCGCGACGCACAGGCCCGTCAGAAGGCAGCAATCGAGGCACAGAAAAATCTTGTTCAAGCACAGGCACGGCTGGTGCGAGAAGCCGATGCCAGCTCGTCACGCGCCTCACGCGTCGAAGAAACCGAGCGGCAACTGGCCATAACGCGTGAAATCATCACCAGCACGGCCGAGGGCGCGGGAATAGCGAAGCCGTGCACGGAAAACCCGCTGCTTGCCCTTGACCTTTACGCCTTGGCGGCAATGGCGACGCAAGCCATCGATGGCGCGCATGACGAGCTGCGCCATGCGGTTGCAACACGGCGCGAACAGATCGTACTGATACAGCGACGCTGCGGCGACGTCGAGCGTGCCGAACAAACCTGGCGCCAGCAACTGCAAGCCCACGGCGAGCGGCAGGAGGAAGTCAACATCGCCAGTGAACAACGCACGCAAGCAGATCTGCAAGTAGAGCAAGAAGGCAGCAATGTGATCGATCGCTGGCAATCGCACTTTGACAGCCTGCAGCAACTGCAACCCGACACACCCGAGGATTTTCTTGAATCCTTGGCAACATGGGTAACCAATCCCCAAGGCGAAAACCCGGCACGCCTGGCATTGCTTAGCGCCCAGCAAATGACCAGTGACCGCCACGCTCGAACTCACGCGGACTTGACCAACATAAGGCAGTTATTGCTGGACGAACGCTTCACCTTGCAAAGCGAAAGCCAGCGCCTCGCGGCTGGCGGGGACACGGCGCCGCCAGCGTCCCCATACCGAACGACCAAAGCACGCGACGGCAAGAGTGGCGCGCCCTTGTGGCAACTGGTCGATTTTCGCGATACGCTCAATGCCAACTCGCAAGCCGGCATCGAAGCGGCGCTGCAGGCTGCCGGTTTGCTCGACGCTTGGGTGATGCCAGACGGAAAGGTATTCAACGAAAAAAACGAAACTGTTCTGCACGATACATTCTGGCTGGAACGGCCCCCCCAAGCGCAGTCACTAGCAGCGTGCCTGCAGGCTGCAGACCACTTGCACAGCGCCAACGCTCCCATCTCGGCGTCAACGGTATGCCGCCTGCTCGAAGGTATCGCTTGCAACACCAACGATACCGGCGATACCGAGGCCTGGATATCATACGATGGCCGTTTCCGGCTCGGTGCCCTTGCCGGTGACTGGTCCAAGCCGGAAGCAATCCATATCGGCCATGCTGCCCGTGCGGCAGCCCGCCAGCACCGGCTTGAAGATATCGCACACAGGTGTACCCAGATCGATAATGAACTGTCGCTGCTGGAGCAACGCTTCGCGCAATTTGCACGGCAGCGCCAGCAGGCACTTGATGAATGGCGCAATGCACCCACCGATGACTTGCTGCGCAACGCCCATGCCGAAGCAATCAGCCGGTCACGCGAGTTCAATATGGCAAGGACACGACTCGAACAGGCGACCCGGCTGGTATCGCTGGCCCTGAAAAAACTGGAGATGACTCGTCAGGACCTGGCCCGCGATGCCGCCGACCTGCACTTGCCTGCCACCATCGACGTGTTGAAAGCGGTCGGTGACAACCTGCAAAGACTGGCGAATACACTGTCTGACCTGTTTCAGGGCATTCGAGAAATGCGGCAGACGATGACCGAACTGGAAAATCAGCAGATTCGACAGGACGAAGCACGGCTTGACGCCGAATCCGCTGTCCAGGCATCGGCTGAGCGCGATGCCGAGGCTCAGGAAGCGCGCATCCGGCATGAAACATTGTTGGCTTCCGTAGGCGTGCAGGTACAGCAATTGCAAAGCCGCCTCCAAGATACCCGTGATCAGGTGAGGGACGGAGAGAAACTCGACAAGCGATGCCGTGAAACCTACCGGCTCGCAAGTGAAGAACGCGGTCGTAACGACCAAAAAATCCAGGCTGCTCAAGCGTTACTGGCGGACCGATTGTCGGCGCGCCAGGATGCCATTGTGAAACTGCAGCAATTTGCGGCGACAGGCCTGTTGGCGGTGGCCATGCCGGATGACGATATTCCCGATACCAACACCGCCTGGACCATTGATCCGGCGCTGACACTGGCACGCAATACCGAGCAGCGACTGAATAGCATCAAGGACGATGAGGACACCTGGAACCGCGTGCAAAACCAGATATCGCATGACTACAGCGAACTCGGCAGAGCACTCAGCGCCTTGGGCCACCAGGCACTGGGAGACACCAGCGATTATGGCCTGATCGTCACCATCGTCTATCAGAACCGCCCAGAACGGCCGGACCAGCTCAGCACACGATTGCAGGCTGAAATCGAGCAACGGCGCGCGCTGTTGACGGCCGAAGAGCGCAAAGTGCTGGAAAATCATTTGCAAGCGGAGATCGCGGCAGCGATTCAAAAGCTGTTGCAGGACGCGGAGCGGCAAGTTGCGGCGATCAACGAAGAATTGGAAAAACGGCCGACCTCAACCGGCGTACGATTTCGCTTGAAATGGGAACCTTTACAGGAAGGTACGCAGGGCGCGCCGGTCGGCCTGGAGGCGGCACGCAAAAGGCTACTCAACACCAGTACCGACCTTTGGTCGGCCGAGGACCGCAGCGTGATCGGCGACATGCTGCATCAACGTATCAGCATCGAACGCAGCCGTTCCGACGACCTGGGCGACGGCAGTCTGCTCGATCAGCTTACGCGTGCGCTCGATTATCGGCGCTGGCACCGTTTCCGTGTGATGCGGTGGCAGGATAATCAGTGGCGCACACTGTCCGGTCCTGCCTCCAGCGGCGAACGTGCGCTGGGGTTGACGGTTCCCCTGTTCGCCGCCGTGTCGAGCTACTACACACAAGGGGGCAACCCGCATGCGCCCCGTCTGGTGTTGCTCGATGAAGCTTTCGCCGGCATTGACGATGCCGCGCGGGCCAACTGCATGGGGCTGATCCGTGAATTCGATCTGGACTTCGTCATCACCAGCGAGCGCGAATGGGCATGTTATGCCGAACTGCCAGGCGTCGCTATCTGCCAGCTGCAGCGGCGCGAAGGCATCGATGCCGTCCATGTCTCGCGCTGGACGTGGGATGGCCGGGCTCGTACGCACCACGACGATCCCGACCGCCGATTTGAAACAACGGACAAACCAGGACAGCTAGCCGCTGGCAAGGATATGCCAAATGACATGCCTTGAACCACGCCTGGCACGCCTGCTCGGCGGCGAGTCGCTCGCACCGCTACGCAAGCGTTTGCGACAACGCTATGAACGGATGGCCGCAGAAATACCGATGCCCGCGTTCCGCATCGTGGATCTAACACAAGTCGAACACGCCGCGCTGGCAGCATTGCAAGGCAGCTCTTCACGTTTCTCTGCGTCGATGCAAATCGATGTGCCGATGATAGACCTCGCATTGCAAAGGGCTGGAGTATGCGCTTCCTTGCGCGCGGCCCTGGAAGCGATCGATGGTCCCATCATCGATCGTGCCGGCGTGCGCGCAGCCATACACGCCGGTTGGCAACAATTAATCGACGACCAAGATCATCCAGCACTGAGCTCCTTATTGAATACATCAAGTGGGCTGCGCCTGCTAAAACGCCTCGCGGGGCCAAAACATGCCAGCGCGGCGCGCTTGCTAAAGGAGGTGCACACGGTACTGCGGCGTTTGCCAGCAGCGGGAATCACACGCGCGCAACTTGCCGCAATATCGTTGGGAGACGCCCATGCTCTAGACGACGGCCGTCCGGTGGCAACACTGGTACTGGCCGCGCTGAGACAGTCACGGAATCTCCCATATCAATCGGCGCAGGAAGGCGTTGAAGATGCAAGTGCAAGCAATCGTGAATTATGGGCAAGTGCCCAGGTACTGGTGAATGAACTGGCCCGCCCTGCCCTGTTCCTCAATCTGCCTGGCATCGGCATCCCGGGAGAGCCAGGATATTTGTCCTTGCGTAACCTGCTGCGCGCTACTCCCCGCTACGCCGTACAGGACTGCAAAGTCTTCGTTTGCGAAAATCCCAACTTGTTGGCCATCGCCGCCGACTGCCTCGGCAGCCGATGCGCACCACTGGTCTGCACCGACGGCATGCCGTCTGCAGCCCAGCGTACTTTGTTGAACCAGCTGACGCGCACCGGAGCCAATTTGTACTACCATGGCGATTTTGATTGGCCAGGCATCCATATCGGCAATCACATGCTGCGTGAGCACGGTGCCAGACCTTGGCGCTTTGGCGCAGCCGATTACGCCGCCGCATTGGATCTGGTGCAAGGGCAGTGCCGCTTGCTGCCAGAGGTGACGGTTCTTTGCCTGTGGGATGAGCAGCTGACTTCGGGCATGCAAAACGCTCGACGGGCGATCGACGAAGAACTGGTGGCCGAATACCTGATGCATGATCTCGATCAGTCTGGCACGCTGGTGACCAGCCGTTGATATCGACACGACGAGAGCAGGTGAACGAGAAAAGTCGGTCTGACTGAAAGCATATTACAAAAAACCCCGGCAAGCCGTTGCTAGCTTGCCGGGGTCAGTTCAGTCACTCAGCCTTACGCTGGAACCTGCACCGTATCGGCCACAGAACGGAATGCTTCGATCTTGTCGAAGTTCATGTAGCGGTAGATGTCGGCGGCATTGTCGGCAATCACGCCGATATGCGACATGTATTCCTCTTTGGTCGGAATGCGGCCCAGCAAGGAGCACACGGCGGCCAGTTCGGCCGAGCCGAGGTAGACATTGGTTTCGATGCCGAGGCGGTTCGGGAAGTTGCGCGTCGACGTCGACATTACCGTGGCGCCCTTGCGGATCTGCGCCTGGTTGCCCATGCACAGCGAACAGCCCGGCATTTCCATGCGCGCACCAGTGCGGCCCAGGCTGCCGTAGTGGCCTTCGGCCGTCAGCACCTGCTGGTCCATCTTGGTCGGTGGCGCGATCCACAGGCGCACCGGGATGTCGGTCTTGTTTTCCAGCACTTTGGAAGCTGCGCGGAAGTGGCCGATATTGGTCATGCACGAACCGACGAACACGTCGTCGATCTTGGCGCCAGCCACTTCGGCCAGGGTTTTG
Source organism: Janthinobacterium sp. PC23-8 (assembly GCF_002250505.1). Lineage (GTDB taxonomy): Bacteria > Pseudomonadota > Gammaproteobacteria > Burkholderiales > Burkholderiaceae_D > Janthinobacterium. The sequence continues at coordinate 890,027 of NZ_NJGY01000003.1, read as the reverse complement.
ACGTCGTCCGGATCGTTCGGGCAGGCCACGATAGGCTCATGGATGTCGGCCAGGTCGATCTCGATGACGGCGGCGTATTCCGCATCGGCGTCCGGTGCCAGCAGTTGCGGGTTGGCCAGCCAGGCTTCCATGGCGCGGATGCGGCGCTCCAGCGTGCGCTGGTCGAGGTAGCCGTTGGCGATCATCCACTTCATCAGGGTGATGTTCGAGGTCATGTACTCGATGATCGGCGCTTGATCGAGGTGCACGGTGCAGCCGGCGGCCGAGCGTTCGGCCGATGCGTCGGACAGCTCGAATGCTTGCTCGACCTTCAGGTCTGGCAGGCCTTCGATTTCCAGGATGCGGCCGGAGAAGATGTTCTTCTTGCCCTGTTTGTCGACCGTCAGCATGCCCTGGCGGATGGCGTACAGCGGAATCGCGTTGACCAGGTCGCGCAAGGTCACGCCAGGCTGCATGGTGCCCTTGAAGCGCACCAGCACCGATTCAGGCATATCGAGCGGCATCACGCCGGTGGCGGCGGCAAACGCCACCAGGCCGGAACCGGCCGGGAAGGAAATGCCGATCGGGAAACGGGTGTGCGAGTCGCCGCCGGTGCCGACCGTGTCGGGCATCAACAGGCGGTTCAGCCACGAGTGGATCACGCCATCGCCCGGACGCAGGGCCACGCCGCCGCGGTTTTCAATAAAGGTCGGCAGTTCGCGGTGCATCTTGACGTCCACCACTTTCGGGTAGGCGGCGGTGTGGCAGAACGACTGCATCACCAGGTCGGCCGAAAAGCCCAGGCAGGCCAGGTCTTTCAGTTCGTCACGGGTCATCGGGCCGGTGGTGTCTTGCGAGCCGACGGTGGTCATCTTCGGTTCGCAGTAGGTGCCCGGACGGATGCCGGTGCCTTCCGGCAGGCCGCAGGCGCGGCCAACCATTTTTTGCGCCAGCGAGTAGCCACGGCCGCTGTCGACCGGGTTTTGCGGCAGGCGGAACAGCGACGACGTGCCCAGGCCCAGCGATTCGCGCGCCTTGGCGGTCAGGCCGCGGCCGATGATCAGGGGAATGCGGCCACCGGCGCGCACTTCATCGAACAGCACTTCGGACTTGACCGTGAATTCGGCGATGACCTGGCCGTTTTTCAGCGCCTTGCCTTCGTAAGGACGCAGTTCGACCACGTCGCCCATGTCCATTTGCGTGACATCGAGTTCGATCGGCAGCGCGCCGGCGTCTTCCATGGTGTTGTAGAAGATCGGCGCGATCTTGGTGCCCAGGCAGACGCCGCCGAAACGCTTGTTCGGAATAAAAGGAATGTCTTCGCCGGTAAACCACAGCACCGAGTTGGTGGCCGATTTGCGCGAGGAACCGGTGCCGACCACGTCGCCCACATAGGCCACCAGGTGGCCCTTGGCTTTCAGCGCTTCGAGCTGTTTCAAGGGGCCGATCTTGCCCGGCTCTTCCGGGTTGATGCCGGCACGCGGGTTTTTCAGCATGGCCAGCGCGTGCAGCGGAATGTCGGGGCGCGTGGTGGCGTCCGGCGCCGGCGACAGGTCGTCGGTATTGGTTTCGCCGGTGACCTTGAACACGGTGATGGTCAGGCTTTGCGGCACTTCCGGACGCGAGGTGAACCACTCGGCATCGGCCCACGATTGCACCACTTCGATGGCGCGCGCGCTGCCCTTGTCGGCCAGTTCCTTGACGTCGTGGAAATAGTCGAACATCAGCAGGGTTTTCTTCAGGCCTTCGGCAGCCACCGCGCCGACCACCGGATCGTCCAGCAGGTCGATCATCGGCTTGATATTGAAGCCGCCCAGCATGGTGCCCAACAGCTGCGTCGCCAGTTCGCGCGAAATCAGCGGCGACGTTTCCGTGCCCTTGGCAACGCTGGCCAGGAAAGCGCATTTGACCTTGGCGGCATCATCGACGCCGGCCGGCACGCGGTGGGTGAGCAGGTCGACCAGGAACTGCTCTTCCCCGGCTGGCGGGTTCAACAGCAGGTCGATCAGGTCCGTGGTCTGGGCCGCCGACAGCGGCAGCGGAGGAATACCAAGGGCGGCGCGTTCGGCGACGTGATTGCGATAAGCAGCTAGCATGAAATACTCTCGATCAAGGTTGATTGCAGAAGCGGCGGCCGCCTGGCCGCCTGTTTGAACCTTCATTATACCCTAACAAGTCTTATATAAGACATATAATAGGAGAGCAAAAATATGGACAGAAAAATAGCCATACTTTTGCTGCGATCAGGATAAAATCCTGCTTAGCTATTCTCGAGCGCCTGCTCCAGCCGCTTGCGACTGGAGGTTCTCACATGATGCATGCCTAGTCGCTTGGCCATCGCCGCCACCGCGCCGTCGCCTGCCAACCCGTCTGCGGCTACCAGTTGCGCGAGGGAAGTCAGTTCAGCCATGCTGATTTCTTCAACACTGCGGCCAGTATCGCCGTCTCCATTGAACACGACAGGCAAGTCAGGTCCGCGATCGGCAGCCCAGAAGAATACGCCGACATCCTCTTGCGTAGATGGCAGAAACGATAGTGCAAGCGACGACACTCGCTCCTGGATACGCGCACCGGTACGCTGCCAACCGTGTGCGCGTGCAATCCGTCGTGCCAGCACGGTATCGCGCACTGGACCATCGAGCGTGACGATCTGCTCCAGCAGCTGTCGCAGTTTCCCGTCATAGGCTGGCTCAAAGAAGGCATCGGCGTCCACTGCGCCCGCAGCAACTTGCGGCCCTGACTCCATTTGCCGCGTGAGCGTCGGGAACTGCGCAGGAACGACTGGCGCACGCCCGGCGTACTGCATCTCAGGCACAGCATCGGCCCGCTCATCCGGCACCACCCTCATCTCTGCCTTCGCCCTGTCGCTGGCGTGGCGCGCCTCAGCTTCGACGGCCTCGCGTGCGGCAGCCTTGTCGCGTTCCGCGCGGCTAAGCTCAAGCAAGCGCGCCAACATCGCATGGACTTTGTCGAGTGTGCCTGCCCGGTCTACCCACCAGTCGGTTGACCAGATGCGCACGATTTCCCATCCCAGTCCCCGCAATACCTGTTCACGCAACATATCGCGGTCACGCGCTGTTGCCGAGCGGTGATAGGTCGCTCCATCGCACTCGACTCCACACAGATAGATGCCCGGCGCATCCGGATGCACCACCCCCAGGTCAATCCGGAACGACGATGCACCGATCTGCGTATGCACCTGCCATCCGCGCGACGCCAGTGCAGCGGCGACTGCTTCTTCAAAGGGACTGTCGAAGCCACCCAGGCTACCCTTGGTGGCTTCGGCCAGCGCAGACGGGCCGCGCTCGGCAAACTCCAGGAAATGCTTGAGGTCACGCACGCCTGCAGACTGCGTACGCGACAGGTCAAACTGCTCCGCTTTCAGACTTGAAAACACGCGCAATTCCTGCCGCGCGCGCGTAATCGCCACGTTCAGCCGGCGCTCGCCGCCATCGCGGTTCATCGGGCCGAAATTCATTGATATCGCGCCGCCCAAGTCGGGACCATAGGTGATCGAGAAATAGATGATATCGCGCTCGTCGCCCTGTACCGACTCCAGGTTCTTGATGAACAGTGGTTCGAGTTCCGTCTCCGAGAAATACTGTTCGAGCGCCGGGTCTTTGCGGCGTTCCTCATCGAGCAGATCCTCGATGAGATTCATCTGTTCGGTGTTGAAAGTGACGACGCCAATAGTCAGCTTCGTCTCCTTGAAATTGGGCGAGCACAATTTGGCGATGATATCCGCTACCAGCGCCTTCGCTTCGTCCTTGTTGATACGCGCTCCCCCCTTTTCATAAACACCATCCACAACATGATGGAAGCTGACGGCACGGTCCTGTGCCACCGGTGAGGGAAACGTGACAAGGCTACCGCCATAGTAGCGATGATTGGAAAACGCGATAAGGGACTCATGCCGGCTGCGATAGTGCCAGGAAAGATTCATGGTTGGCAGATTGGCACCCATGCATTCGTCGAGTATGCTCTCCAGGTCAACTTCAACCTCCTCGTCATCTGACGACGACTCGGCACGGTCGAAGAACGCGGTTGGCGGCAACTGCTTGGGATCACCCACCATCACTACCTGCTTGCCGCGTGCCATGGCGCCGATCGCATCCCACACGGGAATCTGCGAGGCTTCGTCGAAGACCACCAGGTCAAAAGCGCTTGCATCGGCAGCCAGGTACTGGGCAATCGACAAAGGACTCATCAACAGGCAAGGCGCCAATTTGGTCAACGCCGCCGGTATGCTCTGTATCAGTTCACGCAGCGGCTTATGCTGTTTTTTCTTGCTGATCTCATGACGCAGCACGCCCCATTCCGAAGCCCGCGTGACCTCATCTGCCCGGGGCATGCCTGCGCACAGCGAGGCGCGCACCCACGCACGCGTGAGGTCGGTGAACTGACGGTCGAGGGCACGGAAATCTCCTACCCGTTTTTCATGCTCGACCGAAACGAAGCTGCGAATGACCGGCTCGTTGTCGACAGCCCGGTTCAGCCACCAGCGGCTATAGTTGGTTTCAAAGGCCCGCAGCGCTTCTGCAGGCGCAACAGCGCCGCTCTCCATCGCATCGACCAGCGGCGCCAGCGACAGCGACTGTGCTTGCAGGCGTACCTTGCGCCAGGCGCACCAGGCTTTGAGCCGAGGTTCTGCCGCAACGATCTCTTTGGAGCACGCGATCAGATCCATCAATGGCAGCTCGTTGAACTGCATGGCGACGCCATCGTTGAAGACGCCATTCTTGCCGAGGCTGGCAAGCACTGGCTGCAGGGCGTCGTGGGCAGCATGGTACCTTCTGCCAGCGTCAGAGAACACGCCAGATGGGTTGAGCAAGGCATTGCCATCGACCACCAATTGCTCAAAAGCTTGCCTCAGCACGCCAGCGTCCTCCGGCGTTTCGGCCAGGTTCGCGATGGCAGCCAACACCACCGAATGAAAGGTGGCCACACGTTCGATATGGTCCGCGCGCGTATTGAGTCCCGTCCAGGTACCGCCGGCCGACACACGCAGGTGATCAAAGGCGCGCAGGCTGTCTTCGAGCTGATCCCGCTGCCGCAAACGCTGGTAGTCCTCCGCTAGCGCCGGACCGCAGTCGGAGGCCGCAACCTCATCATGTTCGCCTTGAAGCGTACCCGACTCCTGCACGGCGCGCAGGGCAACCTTGAACCGCATGGCCGCCGCAAGCAGATGCGATTGTGTTGCCGGTCCTTTCCACAAGCCACCCGTTTCCGCTGACAGCGCCTGCAGGTCGGCAATCCCGGCATCGAGCGTGCGCAGTTCCCGCAGGCGCAGCAACTCTGCCGCAAGCAGACTGCCGCAACGTCCGTTTTCGATGCTGTCGAAGGCCTGATCATCCCAGGCCTCCTGCCGGCTTGCCTGCTCCAGTGCCTGCTGAAACCGCAACGCTGTACGCACGAATTCGGGGCGCGTCTTCAGGCCAGTCCAGACTCCTTCGGTCACCGGGCCCATTGCCACTTTTTCTATCAACACTCTCAGGTCGCGGATGCGGACCAGCAAAGGCAGATCGTGGACAATATCGGCATCACCATCGCCGGTCACGCAGTCGGTCAGTGTTTTGGCGAGCTGGCGTTTGCGCATCCACGACAATGGCCACGTACTGCGTTCCGCTTCCATCCAGCCTTTTTGCAGCTGGTGGACATTAAGCCGTTCAATCTGTTCGCCATACTGTACCGACAGTCCACTTTCGCTCGCTGCCAGTTCATCGAACATCCGCACTCCGTCCTCCAGTTCCGCAACAACGTCTGCCGACCACGGTTTGCCCAGCATCGACAGCACGCGCTCACGTTCGGCCAGCAGCGCCAGCCCCTTTTTGCAGCGTGCGACAACAGACTCCGCCCATGCAGGCAGAATCTGCGAACTGAGCTCACGATGCCTGGCGACAAGCTGGCAGCCGTCGCGCAGAAGGCCCAGCAGTTCGCGAGCGTCGGGACGGAACACGAATCCCCATTGCTGGTCAAAGGCCTCGGGCAAGACTCGTACCATATCGGCTATCGCCATGCGCGCGCGCCGTCCGGTCGGCAATCCTGCAAGATTGGTTGCATTTTCAAAACCGGTGATAGCCTGCTGCAGTTCTTCGGCGCATGGCACCACCGAACTGGCCGCGCTGATAAATGCCTGCTGCCAGGAAGGAGTCCAATCGGGCTGCCCGACCGCTATCAGTGGGCCGCTGAGCAATTCATGTATGCCAACCGCAGCTGCGTTGACCTCAAGACGCGCCGTCACCTCCCGCAATTGTTCAACGTGTGCCTGGTCATGGGCGTCGGCAGCCCCCCAAGAAAGCGCCAGCTTTGGCACGTCTGCCCCGTCCACCACAATCCCGATCGCTTTATAAATCGTCAAACCATTGCGGTGCCGATGATGCAAGCGTTCGACGTACCGGTTCAGTTCGTCGCGCAGCCGCTTCAGCTTGATCGCCTGCGCGCGCCATTCATCAGGGTCGACGTCGCCTTGCGCGTCCCAGGCCCTTTGCAACTGCGTGATGACATCGAGCTTGCGCGCCTTGCTGGAATGGAGTTCAAGGCAGAATTCTCCCAGGCCAACCTCACGCAGGCGCCGGTACACCACATCGAGTGCGGCGATCTTTTCCGACACGAACAACACCCGTTTACCTTCAGCCAGGCATTGCGCGATCAGATTGGCAATGGTCTGGCTTTTACCTGTACCGGGAGGGCCGATCAGCACGAAGTCCTTGCCCTGCGCGCCGGCCATCACAGCCGACAGCTGCGACGAATCGGCAGGCAACGGACAGAAGGTTTTTTCGGGGGAAAATTGCGCGTCGAGTTGTCTCGCCAATGGAAATGCGGACGTCGATGGATAAGGCTCCCGCGGACTGTCAATCAAATGCCGCACTACAGGACTCTGGCGCAACTGCTCGGTGCGCTGTACCAGGTCGACCCACATCAGATACTTGGCGAACGAGAAAGATGACAGCACGACTTCGTCGGACACCTCCCACCCCTTGATATCGCGCACGGCATGGGACACGGTACGCCAGATTTGTCCGACATCGAGGCCTGCGGCATCCTGCGGCAGTTGGCCATCGAGCACGCCCAGGTTGAGTTGAAAATCCTGCCGCAGCATCTCGATGAGAGTTGGATTGAGGCGCGGCTCATCTTCATGAAGGCTCAAGGTAAAGCCCGAGCGCGCACTCTTGCGCTGCAGCGACACCGGGATCAGGATCAGCGGCGCCTTGTATTTCTGGCCCGCCTTGTCGTCGCGTGTCCAGTTCAGGAAGCCCAGCGCCAAAAACAGCGTGTTGGCACCACCTTCCTGCAGTACGGTGCGGGCGCTGCGGTAAAGATCGACCAGCCTTGCCTCCAGTTCCTGCTCGTCCACGCCAACGAATACTTCGCGGCGCTTCAAGGCATCAAGGGCATGTTCGCGCCGTACATCCTCGCGCGAACGCTGCTCGTGGATCGCCTGGCTGCGCGGGTCGCTTCCGTCCATCAGGTCCGGCCGGGGCAGCAAGCGTACCGGTGCGCCGTCGGACAACAGATCCTCCAGCGCGCCAGGTTCCGGTGCATCAAGGCGCATCGCCTTCTTGCCATTTTTGAAATTGAGCAGATTGTTACGCAGCGACAGATCCAGCAGTTTGCGTTGCCACCGGGCCAGCCGGTCCTTCGGATCGAGCACGGGAGCTTCGGCCGCCAGCGTGAGGTCGTCAGGCAATTCCGGCGCACCGTCATCGAAGGTCGCGGCGGTCGTTTTGAGCGGGACATCGTCCACTGATGGCGCAAACTGGTTTTCACCACTGGCGAGCGGCTTGATACGCTGCATGCGGGCGCGTCGGATATCGACCACCAATTCGAATTGATCTTCAACCTCTTCGGCAACCTGGCCAGCGCCACGCTCCACGGCGTAGGTAAACGATGGCGCCGGACGCGCGGTGATCAGCGTCGTCTCGAATAGCACCAGCTCCTTCAATCTGACGCGCTTGCGGATGGCCGTCACGTCATCGACCACCACAGTGGAGAACTCTTCCTGGCGTAGCCAGACACCGGCGAAAGCATGTCCTTTGGTAAATATCACAACAGCATTCAGACCCATTTGCTCAAGCGCCGAGCAAAACAACAAGGTCAGGTCAAGGCACGTTGCGATGCGCGCGTCGAGAACCTGCGCGGCACCGCGCACCTTCTGGCCACGATGCTCGAAACTGGCCGGCGGCAAGGCGTAGTCCAGGCCGATGCCCGCTACCGCAGTCCACAAGCCCGAAGTCAATTCCCATGCCCGCTTTGCACCACCCTGATACCCGTCGAGAGCGGCGCTTTTGCCGGCCTGGCGCAATACCTCGGCGGTTTGCTTGAGCAGTCGGTCGATGGCCGGCTCATTCGGTTGCACGAATGCCGCCACCAGATCAGGAAGGTGAGACAGACCGCCCCATTGATTGCGAGGTAACAGTTCGACCTTGCGCGCTTCGCTGGCCAGAATACTTTCTTCCGCCGATCCGGCCTTGCCGAGCAGCGTGAAAGTGATCATCGAGGTTTCCGCCTCGGTCAGCTTGGCGAGTAAAATACCATCCAGTAGCACATCACAATCCATGATGCCGTAGACAGACTTCGCCTGACAGGCATCAATGGTCCAGGTCTTGGGTCTGAGGAATGGTGGAAACGATTCCAGGCGCAACTGCAAGTCGGTGATTTCATGTTCGCTGTCGTTCACGATCGCCAGCTCACGCAGCAATGGTATGGAATTTTGAAAATCCGCGAGGTTCAACTTGCCGGCATTTGAAATACGAATCGCATATTGAGGCGCTGCTGTGACGGGCTGCTGCGCCAGGTTTTCTACTTGTTCCACACACTTCCCCATTGACTGAAGCAATTATTCAATACCAATTGAATAATTTTATTTACTATAGAAACATTTATTTTCTAAACATTAACATATCAGGAAGATTCATTAGTCACCAAATCTCACCTCGACGAAATTTGATGATATCAATGGGTTACGCTACAACAACCATATCTGGCCAGCGCCCGCTCAATGTGGTCCATGGACGACAGTTGCAGCTCCTCGACCTTGCAACCATTCATGCTCGAATGGGCAGAATTTTCTACCAGCCGCCGAACACGCCCGACAATGTAGCCGGGACCAGCAGGGACAGCAGTGGCGATGCCGTCTAGTCAGTCACTGCCCTGGTCGCTAGCCAGCACAGAATGGCGCCGCCGCACACCATCGGCGCGCCCTGCCAGAAAGCGGCCGACAGCGGCGCGCGCAGCAGCAAGCTCGATCGCGAACTGCATGACAAAATCGCGAGCAGGCCGGTGTTGGTTGCCTTGTTGGTGTTTTTCATGCCGCTATCGGCTCAGCGCTCAGCGCTTGGCCGCCACGGGTTTTCCCGGCGTGACAAACGCCAGCCCTTCCTCGAACGAGCGCAAGACGATATCGACCGATTGCTCGACGGCGGCCTGATGCGATGGGGCCACGATGTTGCTGTGACGGATAGTCACCAGGGTGGCGTCAGGCAGGTGCTCGCGCATGTCGGCCACCAGCGCGCGCCACTGCTCGAGGTCCGCTGCCTCCGGGTACATGATGAAGGCGGTGCCGACCAGAGCGCCCTTGTCGGCCACCTGTTGCGGCTGCGGCTGACCGAGCACGGTGCTGCGCACGTCGTCGCACACTTCGCGCAGCGCCAGCGCCAGCAATTCGCTGAGGAATTCGTCCTGTTCGTTGGCAAAGCCGGCGCACAGGATCACCGAGTGCAGCGGCACGTCCAGCGAACCCTGGAAAGTTCCCAGACGCGCTTCACGCGCCTGGCGCAGGTGGGCGCCAATATTGGCGTCGGCGAGCGACATCTTGCGGCGGCGCCATGCGCCGTAGCGGTGCCCGCCCGAGGCCCGCGCCACGGTATCTGCCAAGGCCATGACGGTGCTGAGGATGCGATCCTGCTGGGCCTGGTCGATCAGGCCCAGCGCGCGGTCGTCAACGGCCAGGTCCAGGCCCGGCAGCAGCACATGGTCGCAATAGCGGGCAAAACTGTTGCGGCGCAAATAGGCCTGGGCGTGTTCGATGACAGCGGTGGAGCTGCCGGCCAGCACGCGATGATAGAAGCGCTCCGCTTCGCTCACGCCGGGCGTGTCGGCAAACAGGATGGTGATCGCTTCAAGCGCGCGGATATGGCGGCCGGCCACCACCAGGCACAGGGTCAGCGGCGTGGAGATCAGCAGGCCGGCTGGCCCCCACAGGGTACCCCAGAACAGCGCCGAGACGATCACGGCCAGCGGCGACAGGCCGGAGCTGTGGCCGTACACCTTCGGTTCGATGATATTGGCGACGATGATTTCCAGCACGGCGAACAGCGCCATGCACGACAGCGCCAGGGTCCAGCCCGGATCGATGGCGGCGACAAACAGGGTGATGGCCAGGCCGGCCACCAGCGCGCCCACATAGGGCACGAAGCGCAGCAAGCCGCTGAGCGAACCCCACAGCAGGGCGTGTGGCACCTGCAGCAGCCACAGGCCCAGCGAGACGGTCAGCGCGAAGATGACATTGACGATGAACTGCGAGAAGAAAAACCGCGACACGCCCTCGGCCGCATGCACCAGGGTGCGCATGGTGCGGCTCACATCGCTCTGCCCGGCCAGCCGTAGCACGCGCTCGCGCAGCGACTCGTGTTCGAGCAGAATGAATACCAGCAGCACGAACACCAGCCCGGCTTCGCCGACCGGCCCGGAAATGACGGAAATAAAGCGCGCCACCGTATCGCGCGCGGCCGGCACCGGCGTGCGGATTTCCACCGGGACGGCTTGCGTCGCATTGCGCGGCAAGCCGGTGGACGCCGTGTGGTTTGCGCCCCTCGACAGGGGCGAGACGGCGTTCAATTCCGCCGCCAGGCGCACGAACGGGCGTTCGGTCAGCTCCTGGATGCGTTCGATCTTGGTGTGGATCGCGGCGCGGTAATGCGGCAACTCTTTTGTGACCGACACCAGTTGCAGCGCCAGCACGGCGCCGACAGCCGCAATCGACGCGCCCACCAGCAGCAGCGACACCACGGTCGAGGTCAAAAAACCCAGACCCCAGCGATTGAAGACGCGGATCAGCGGCGCAATCACCAGGCTCAGAATCAGCGCCAGCACCAGCGGCTCCAACACCGGACGGCCGAAGTACAGCAGGCCCAGCGCGCAAACGATGGTCACGGCGGAGCTCATCGCGGGCCGTGACAGCACCGTGTCTTTTAATGCCATGTTCAATGCTCCATTGCGGGTAGAAGGCGCGACGCCGTTAGTCACCGCCCGGAAAACGAAAAAGCCCCTGAAAATCAGGGGCCGGGCCAGCGGTGGCGCCAGCGCTGGCGCAAAAAATCATCGTGCGCGCGCGACGTGCCGGGTAGCTCACATGATACACCATGCGGCCCGTGCCGGGCAGGTCCGGCGCCGGCTGTGGTATCGGCGACGCAAAAAACCGGCCGCGACGCGATCGGCAGGTGCATTGTCGCCACCGCTATTGTAATCTTGCATACAGCAATGCACGCATTGCCACCTTCCCCCCTTGTGCCCCAGGACTTTCGCATGACCTTCCAGGATCAGCTTTTGCTCCATTTGTACGCCTGCCCCGGGGAACCGGAGCGCTGGCCCGGCGTGCTCGATCAGCTTTGCCGCGCGACCGGCGCCCGCTCGGCCGTGGTGCAGCGCATCGAGCGCGGCCACGACGGCCTGGCGGTGGCGTGGTCAAGCGCCGATCACGCCACGCTGACAGGACGACAGACCGCTCTGGCCAACGCCGACAATCCGCGCATCTCGATGCGCCGCATCGTGCGCGGACTGGACCGGGTGGTGCGCGACGAAGATCTGTTCGACCCGGGCGACGCCGAACAGGCGCGCCTGCAGGCGCAAATGGCCGAGCGCAGCCTGGGGCGCTTCATGGGCAAGCTGTGCGCCACCGGCGAAGGCACCTATCTGGCGCTGGTGCTGCACCGGGCGGTCGGCGACAGCGCCGACTTTTCGGTCGAGCAGGCGGCGCGCTTCGCCGCGCTGGCGCCGCATGTGAGGCAGGCGTATGAACTGCAGCTGGCGCTGGGCGCCCAGGCCGAACGGCAGCAACGCTTGTACCGGCATCTCGATCAGCTGCGCGCCGCCATGCTTGTGTGCGATGGCGAAGGACGGTTGCAATGGTGCAATCGCAGCGCTGCAGCGCTGCTCGACGGCAGCCACGGCATCGAGCGGCGCGACGGCCAGCTGCGGCTGACCAGGCGCGACGACGCCGGGCGTTTGCGCCTGTTGATCGCCGAGGTCGCCGACGGACGCCGCGCCAGCGCCATGCTGACCGTCGGCGAGGAGGGCCAGCGGCTGCAGCTGGTGTTGCGCGCGCCGCCGGGGCCGCAAGCGGCGTGCGGCGACGGCGAGGTGTTGCTGGTGCTCAGCCGCGCCGGCGCCGGCGCCGCCATCTCGGCCGACGTCGTCGCCTGCCTGTTTGGCCTCAGCGGGGCCGAAGCGCGGCTGGCGGTCGGCCTGGTGGCCGGCAACACGCTGGAACAGTATGCGGCGCAGCGCGGCGTCGGCGTTGGCACCGTGCGCGGCCAGGTCAAGCAGGTATTCGCCAAGACCGGCACCACGCGCCAGGCCGAGCTGGTGGCGCTGCTGCTGACATCGGCGGCCGCCTACGTGCTCGACGGCGCCGGCCCGGGCGGAACGGCTGCCGCGCCGTTCCGCTGCGTTCACCGCGCCTTTACAGCGTGAAGGCCAAGCGCAGGGCCACCTGCGTGCCCTGCGAGCGGTTCTTGCCGTTGAACTCCTTGTAGGCGTGCAGCCAGATGGCGGGCAGGCCCGAGCCGGGGCGCACGAAACTCAGGCTGGGGCCGAGCCCGTTCACACTGGCGCGGTTGCTCACGTTGACGCCGTGCAGGTGGTCATCGCTGATCTGGCGATAGATGAAACCGCCCACGCCGAACGTATAGTCGCCGACATGCTGGCCTGCAGCGAACTCATGTTGCAACTCGGCGCCGGAGCGGTAGCCGGTATCGCGGTTGCGGCTGTTTAAGTTCAGCTGCAGGTTCGACGACAGCTCGAAACCGGAGGCGCCGATGTAGGTGACGCCGTAGGACGGCGCGAGGGTCCAGTGGTTGGAGCCCGGGTTGACCAGGCGCGACTTGTCGTAGGAACCGGTGGGCGCCTGCACCGTCAGCACCGCCGACTGGAACAGGCCCGGCGAGACCCATTGCAGCGCCAGCGGCATGACCTGCATATCGCCCTGCATGCGCTTGCTGCCCGATTGGCGCATCGGACCGGCCGGAGTCGGGATGGTCAGGTCGAGCTTCAGGTCCATCACCGGCACGATCAGGCCATAGCCATAGTTGGCGCCCAGGAAGGTGGCCCTGGTCATTTTGATCGCGACCAGGCCGACACTGTTGACGGTCAGATCGACGCCGATCGGCACCGCCTTGCCCTGGTTGTCGCGCAACTGGCTGGAGTGATACGTGGTGGTGCGCACGCCGACGGCCGGCAGGTCCGTCGGCGGCGGCAACATGCCGGCGCCGAAATCGTAGATGCCGAACGGGGTGATCGGCGTGCCGCCTTCGACGGCGTGGGCGGCGCCGCAGGCCAGCAAGGTGGCGCACAGCGCGGCCAGCTGCGGGGTTAGCCGTGCGATGGCGAAGGTCGGGACGTGACGAAGCGGCGCACGGTGGCGCGAAACGAATGAACGCATGATAATTCCTTGAATGTGGTGGGCGCGGCGCCGGCTGGCGCCGCGCGGTGATCGATCGAGTGGCGCTATGTATCAGCGTGGTCGGATATACACGGGGCGGCCCTGGAAATAGGTCTGTTCCACCCTGGTGTCATGGATCCGTTCGACCGGCACGGCGTACAGATTCTGGTTCAGCACGATGAAGTCGGCCGACTTGCCCGGCGCGATTGAACCGGTGGTGGCGCCCAGGCCCATCGCGGTGGCGCTGTTGATGGTGTAGATGCGCAAGGCGGTGTCGAGGTCGACCGCCTGTTCCGGCCACAGCGCGCCGGGGATGCGGCCGAGCGGGTCGCGGCGCGTGACCAGGCCTTCGATGCCGAGCCAGGGGTCGGGCGTGGCCTGGCCGGCCGGCCAGTCGGAGCCGCCGGCGACCAGCGCGCCGGCCTTGACCAGGCTGCGTACCGGGAAGATGTGGTTGGCGCGCTCGGGACCGATGACGGCGTTCATGGCCATGCCAGGGCCGGTCGGATACCACAGCATCGGCGAGATATCGGCCGTCACGTTCAGTTGCCTGAAGCGGCCGATGTCGCTGTCGGCGATGAACGACGCGTGGGCGATCTGGTGGCGCTGCCCCGGCATGCCGTTGCGCTTGCGTACGTCGGCGATGGCGTCGAGCGCCAGGCGCAGCGAGCCGTCGCCGGTGGCGTGCATCTTGACGGCGATGCCGCGCCTGTCGAGCGCCGTGAGCCAGTCGGCCAGTTGCGCGCGGGTGTAGTTGCTCTTGCCGTGGAAGTGGGCGCCGTGCTCCTGGTCGGGCAGGTAGGGGCTGAGAAACTCGGCGGTGCGGGCCGGCGGCACGCCGTCGAGAAACAGCTTGACGAAGGTCGGGTGCAGATGGGGGCTGGCCAGGCCGGGGCGGGCGTCAAGCAGCGCCAGCGTGGCCGGATCGTCCGGGCTGGCCGACGGCGACGACGCCAGCGAGGCCACCATGTGCAAGGGCAGCTTGCCGTCAAGGTCGGTCTGGCGCCACACTTTGAGCATCGCCGCGTTGTCGTAGCCATCCTGGACGGCGGTGATGCCAAAGGCGCTCAGCTTGGCGCCGGCGGCGGCCGCCGCCTGTGCCAGGCGCGCCTCGGTGCGCGCCGGAATGGCCTGCTCGATCGTGGCGAAGGCGGCGAATTCCTTGAGCATGCCGGTCGGCGCGCCGCTGGCAGGGTCCTTCTCGATCACGCCGTTGCCCGGCGAAACGCTGGTGGCCGTGATGCCGGCCAGGCCGAGCGCGGCGCTATTGACCCAGCGGTTGTGGAAGGAGTCGTCGCGCAACACCACCGGATGGCCGGCGCTGACGCGGTCGAGCTCGGCGAGCGCGGCCGGCGTCGACAGCTTGGTCAGCAGCGCGCCGCCCCAGGCGCCGCCGACGATCCAGTCGCCGGGCGCAGCGCGGCTGGCGCAGTCGGTCACGCGGGCAAGGATTTGCGGCAGACCGCTTTCCGGCCCGAAATTGCAGGAGAACAGGTCCTCGTAAGAGCCGTCGAGCGGATGCATGTGGACATCGTTAATGCCCGGCATGACCATGGCGCCGGCCAGATCGACCACGCGCGTGGCGGGGCCGACCAGGCGGTCGATGGCGGCGTTGCTGCCGACAGCGACGTAGCGGCCGTCGCGCACGGCAAACGCCTGCACTTGTTCGGCCGGCCTGGCCATGGTGCGGATCTGGCCGTTGCGCACCACCAGGTCCGCCGCTTGCGGCTTGGGTGGCGCCGCGCCGGCCGACGCCAGCGCCAGCACGCCGAACAGCCCGGCGACGAGGTGGCGCAACGTAGGTGTTTTCAATTGCATGATTACTCCTGATTTAAGTTTTTATTGGATACAGCCAGTCCAGTGTAGGGACGGCGCCGGCGCGGCGTCATGTACCAATTGGGAGGTCAGGTGCAATAAAGACACGGCGCGCCACAGTGGCCCGGCGGCGCATGGATGCGACGCTCGGACAGCCGATCCAGGAGGCCGTTGAAAAGAAGAAGGCGACCTTGGTCGCCTTTGATATCAGAATGACTGTCACGCGCAGGGCGTAAGCGTTCCCTCATCGGGCAGCGCCAGTTTCAATGGAAGCCGTCAAACGTCACCTTCAGCATGTGCTGCACGATATCGTCGTTTGCCATCTTGCTGTATTTCTGCAGGTATTCGACGGCCGGATCGCAGGTGCGCGCATAGTAGCTGTACAAGATGACGTCGGTCGGCAGCTCCCGGCTCAGCAGTCCTTGCTGCTGCGCCTGCTTCACCAGGGCCTCCAGTTGCCGGTTCAGCTTCATGATGCGCAGCATGTACTTCACATTGCGGATCAACATGTCGCGCACGTGCGGGCTGGTCGACGGCAGGAACGGCAAGCCGCCATCGAGGCGCACGCGCAAGGCCCACTCCAGCAGGGACGACAGCTTGTGCACCGGCCCGTGCGAGGGATCGAGCGCCGCCACGTAATCGAGCGCGCCATCGAGCAGGCGTATCAGCGCCTCCCCCACCAGCTCCTCCTTGGACTTGAAGTGCTTGTACAGGCTGGGCTTGGAAATACCGACGGCGCCGGCGACATCGTCCATGGTCATCAGGTCATAGCCCTTCTGGCTGAGCACCGAGGTGGTCGCATCGAGGATCGCGCTTTCGCGCAATTTGAAGGCTTGATTCTTGAAGCTCAGTCTTGGAAGAATACTCATCGGTAAATTTCCGCTACTAATCAGTAGCTTTTGTTGTTGGTCAGTAGTAATATTATCACACCGGTAGAACTGCGACCATGATAACAAAGAAAATCACATGACTCTCACACGCAAACGTATCGCCATCATCGGCTCCGGCATCGCCGGACTGGCCAGCGCCTACTTCCTCCGGCACCAGCATGATGTGGTGCTGTTCGAAGCGGGCGACTACCTGGGTGGCCACACCCATACCGTCGACGTGACGCTCGAAGGTCGCACCCACGGCGTCGATACCGGCTTCCTGGTCTACAACGACCATACCTATCCGAACCTGGTGGCCCTGTTCGGCGAACTGGGCGTGGCCAGCATCGCCAGCGACATGTCGTTTGGCGTGTCGATGGACGGCGGCGCGCTGGAATGGGCCGGCACCAGCATCGATACTGTCTTCGCCCAGCGCGCCAACGCGCTGTCGCCGTCGTTCCTGGCCATGCTGCGCGACATCCTGCATTTCAACGGCCATGCGGCGCGCTTCCTCGAACTGGCGGACGCGACCGGCCTGACGCTGGGCCAGTTGCTGCAGCGCGAGGGCTACGGCACGCGCTTTCGCGACGCCTACCTGCTGCCGATGGCGGCGGCGATCTGGTCCAGTTCGCCGAACGACATCCTGCGCTTTCCCGCCGCGACCTTCCTGCGCTTTTGCCTCAATCACCGCTTGCTGCAGGTCAGCAAGCGGCCGCAATGGCGCACGGTGGCCGGCGGCGCGCGCCAGTATGTAGACAAAATCGCCGCCACCCTGCCCGACTGCCGGCTGCGCAGCGCGGTGCGTTCGGTGCGGCGCAAGGGCGGCGCAGTGCTCGTGACCAGCGCCGCCGGCACGGAACGCTTCGACGCCGCAGTGCTGGCCACGCATGCGCCCACCACGCTGGCCATGCTGGCCGACGCCAGCGAAAACGAACGCGCCATCCTGGGCGGCGTGCGCTACCAGCCCAATGCCGCCTGGCTGCACACCGACACCAGGCTGATGCCGCGCAGGCGCAAGGTCTGGTCCGCCTGGAATTACCTGGCGGGCGCCGCAGCGGCCGGCCAGCGCCCGGTGTGCGTGAGCTACTGGCTGAACCAGCTGCAGGCGCTGCCCTTCGACACCCCGGTGATGGTCACGCTCAACCCGCATGTCCTGCCGGCAGCCGGCACGGTGCTGGACAAATTCGACTATGCCCATCCGATCATGGACCATTCCACGATCCGCTCGCAACAGCAGCTGGCGCACATCCAGGGCAGCGGCGGCGTCTGGTACGCGGGCGCCTGGACCGGCTACGGCTTCCACGAGGACGGACTGAAATCGGCGCTGCGCATCGCCACGGCGTTCGATGTGGCGCCGGCGTGGGCCACGCTGGCATGAACGGCAGCCCCGCCCAGCTGGTACGCGGCCAGGTAGTCCATGTGCGCCTGCGCCCCGTGACGCACCGCTTCGTCTATCCCGTGTTCTATGTGCGCCTGAACCTGGCCCGGCTCGACCAGTGCAATGGCCGCTGGTTCGGCGTGGATCGCTGGCGGCCGCTGTCGATCCGCCGCCGTGATCATGGTCCGCGCGACGGCTCCAGCCTGGAGCGATGGATGCGCGCGCTGCTGCTGGAACACGAAATCGACGCCGATGGCGAGATCTGGCTGCAGACCTTCCCGCGCGTGGCCGGCTACGTCTTCAATCCCGTCAGCTTCTGGCATTGCCACGACGCCGGCGGCCGGCTGCGCGCCGTGCTGGCGGAGGTCAACAACACATTTGGCGAGTCGCACCGCTACCTGCTGCGCATCACCGGCGAGGCGGGCCAGGAGCGCGCCGCCTGCGTCAAGCAGTTGCATGTATCGCCGTTCTGCCAGGTACAGGGCCACTACCGCTTCCGTTTCCGGCTCGGTGGCGCACACCATTACACGGGGCTTGACTATCACGACGACGCAGGCCTGCTGCTCAAGACCGCGCTCAGCGGGCGCCCGGTGCCGCTGACCGATCGCGGCGCGCTCGGCGCGCTGCTGCGCTACCCGCTGCTGGGCATCGGCATCGTCGTGCGCATCCACTGGCAGGCCTTGAGGCTATGGCTCAAGCACGTACCGTTTTACAGCAAACCACCGGCCCCCATCCGTCCCATCACCATGCGTCAGGAGCATGAGCAATGAATCGTACCTTGTCGACCATACCAGTGTCGGCGCCCGCCGGCGCCCGCCTGTTCCTCTCGCTGTTGAACAATCTGCGCCACGGGCACCTCGAACTGATCACGCCGTGCAACACGCGCATGGTGTTTGGCGACGCCCATGCGGTGTCGGGCGCCACCCTGCAACTGCACGACTGGCGCGCCTGCCAGCGCATGCTGCGCGCCGGCGACATCGGCTTTGCCGAGGCGTATGCCGCCGGCATGGTCGGCACGCCCGACCTGACGGCGCTGCTGCGCCTGGCACTTGCCAACGAAGCAACGCTGAACCAGCTGCTGTTCGGCGGCGCGCTGGCACGCTGCTGGTACCGCCTGCGGCACTGGCTGCGGCCAAATACGCGCAAGGGCAGCGAGCGCAACATCCATGCCCACTACGACATCGGCAACGATTTCTACCGCCTGTGGCTCGACGCCAGCTGGACCTACTCGAGCGCGCTGTTCGACGGCGACTACAGTTTGCCGCTGCTGGTGGCGCAGCAGCGCAAATACCAGCGCATCATCGATACGCTGCAACTGCAACCGGGCCAGCGCGTGCTGGAAATTGGCTGCGGATGGGGCGGCTTTGCCGAATATGCGGCGCTGCAAGGCATCCATGTGCACGGCGTGACGATCTCGCCGTCGCAGCTCGAGATCGCCCGTGGCCGTATCGATGAGCTGGCGCTGCAGGACCGCGTCCGGCTCGACCTGTGCGACTACCGCGACCTCGATGGCCACTACGACGCCGTGGTCTCGATCGAAATGTTCGAGGCGGTCGGCGAGCGCTACTGGCCGCAGTATTTCAGCACCGTGGCGGCGCGCCTGAAACCGGGCGGCCAGGCGCTGGTGCAGACGATCACCATCGGCGAACAGTATTTCGAGCGCTACCGCAGCAGCACCGATTTCATCCAGCAGTATATTTTCCCGGGCGGCATGCTGCCGAGCATCGAGCGCTTCGAGCGCCAGGCCGGCCTGTGCGGCCTGCGCCCGCTGCAGCGCCATGCGTTTGGCCGCGACTATGCCGAAACGCTGCGCCGCTGGGACGCCCGCTGCCGCGCTACCGAGCACGAGATTGCCGAACAGGGGTTCGACCAGCACTTCATGCGCGTCTGGCAGATGTACTTCGCCTACTGCGAGGCCGCCTTTGACGAGGGGAGAACCGATGTCGTCCAGTTCCTGCTCGAAAAGGCCTGACGCGGCGGCCTGGCGCCTGGCCGCCTATGGCCTGCTCGGCATGCCGCTGGCCATGGCTGCGCTGCCCGTGTATGTGCAAGTGGCCTCATATTACAGTGCGGTGCGCGGCGTCGGCCTGGCGCAGGTCGGCTGGATCCTGTTTGCGGCGCGCCTGTTCGACACGCTGCAGGACCCGCTGCTCGGCCACGTCATCGACCGCCTGCGCGGCGGCATGACGCGCTGGATGGCGCTGTCGGGCCTGCTGCTGGCGCTGGCCTTTGCCGGCCTGTGGCAACCGCCCACCACGGTCCTGGCGGCAAGCTGGTGGCTGGCGGCGATGCTGGCGCTGGCCTACGGCGCCCACAGCATGGTCAATATCGCCTACCTCGCGTGGGGCGCTCGCCTGCCGTCCGGCGCCGCGCTGTTGCCGGCGGCGGCCTGGCGCGAGGGCGCGGGGCTGGCGGGCATGGTTCTCGCCAGCGTGATTCCGGCCGCCGTGATGAGCGGACCGGCCGCCGGCATCGCGACCGGCATGGGGCTGTACAGCCTGGCGTTCGCGGCGCTGTTGCTGCTGGCGCTGCTGGCACTGCTGACGCTGGCGCCGGCCTGGCCGGTGGCGCAGCAGCCGGCGCAGCACTGGCGCGCCGCGCTGCGCCGCGTGGCCGCCAACCGCAGCTTCCGGCGCCTGCTGGCGCCGTATTTTCTCAACGCCTGCTCGGTGTCGCTGCCGGCTACGCTGGCGCTGTTTTTCATCAGTGACCAGCTGCGCTCGGCGCCGCTGGCCGGCGCCTTCTTGGGCTGCTACTTCGTCGCCGCCGCCTGCGCCCTGCCGCTGTGGACCGCGCTGGCGCGCCGCATCGGCGTGCTGTCCTGCTGGCGCCTGGGCATGGGCCTGGCCATCGCCAGCTTTGCCGGCGCCGCGCTGCTGGGCCAGGGCGACGTGCTGCCCTATTTTGCGGTCTGCCTCGCCGCCGGCGCGGCGCTGGGCGCCGACCTGGCGATGCCGCCGGTGCTGCTGGCCGGCATGATCCCGGCCGACGAGCCGGCCGGCGCCTACTACGGCGTGCTGACGCTGGCCGGCAAGCTGGCACTGGCCCTGTCCGGCCTGGCCTTGCCGCTGCTGGCCATGCTGGGCTACCGCCCCGGCATGCCGGGCGGCCTGGCGCTGGCCCTGGTGTATGCGGCGCTGCCCTGTACCTTGAAACTGCTGGCCATGGCCACCCTGTGGCGTGGCCTGCCATCGACTTTTCCCGTTGCGCCTTACCGGAGTTCACCATGAAAAACCTGTTGGCCGGGCTGCTGCTGGCCTTGATCGCCGGCTGTGCCGGCCCCGACGTGCAGCAATACAAGGCGCAGCAGCCGGCGCTCGACCTGGCCGCCTACTTCAGCGGCACCACGGACGCCTGGGGCATGTTCCAGCGCCGCGGCGGCGACGTGGTCAAGCGCTTCCACGTGGTCATCACCGGCACCCCGGGCGATGGCACGCTGATCCTCGATGAACAGTTCCGCTACGATGACGGCAGCAAATCGCGACGCGTGTGGCGGCTGGCGCGCGGCCAGGACGGACTGTGGCGCGGCCGCGCGGACGACGTCAAGGGCGAAGCGGTGGGCGAAGTGGCCGGCAACGCGCTGCGCTGGCAGTACACGCTGCTGCTGCCGGTCGACGGCACGACCTATGAAATGCGCTTCGACGACTGGATGTTCCTGATCGACGACTGCACCATGATCAACCGCGCCAGCATGGGCAAGTTCGGCATCGAACTGGGACAGGTCACGCTGATGTTCCGGAGGCGCGCATGCGCGCCCTGAACCGTCCGATCGCGTCCTGGGCGGGACGGCGCATCTGGCTGGTCGGCGCCTCCAGCGGCATCGGCGCCGCGCTGGCGCAGGAGCTGCTGCAGGCCGGCGCCGTGGTGGCCCTGTCGGCACGGCGCGCGGCGCAGCTGCGCGAGGTGGCCGCCGGCCACGCCCAGGCCATCGTCGCGCCGTTCGATATCCTCGACCATGCGGCCTGGGGCGAGCGCTACCGCGACATCTGCGCGCAGGCCGGCGGCATCGACCTGGTCGTCTTCTGCGCCGCCGCCTACCGGCCCGAGCGCAGCTGGGAAGTGAGCGCCGATGGCGCGGCGCGCACGCTGGCGGTCAACCTGGGCAGCGTGTATACGGGCCTGGCCACGGTGCTGCCCGACATGCTGGCGCGCGGTTCCGGCGGCGTGGCCATCGTCGCCAGCGTGGCCGGCTATGTCGGACTGCCCAACGCCAGCGTCTACGGCCCCACCAAGGCGGCCCTGATCAACCTGGCCGAAGTGCTGTACGCCGACCTGCACCCGCGCGGCCTGGACGTCTACCTGATCAATCCGGGCTTCGTGCAAACGCCGCTGACGGACCAGAATGCGTTTGCCATGCCGGCCCTGCAAACGCCGCAGGCGGCCGCGCGCGCCATCTGTGGCGGCCTGGCCGGCGGCAAATTCGAAATCCATTTCCCGAAACGCTTCACGATATGGGTCAAGCTGCTTGGCGCCCTCCCATACCGGCTGCGCTTTGCCCTCATCACCCGCTTCCTGGTGCCCAAATGAGCGACCCCGAACCCTTGCTGGCATGGTATGCCGCGCTCACCGCCGACAGCGTGCGGCAGGCCGGCCACTTCTATGCGCCAGACGCGCAGTTTCGCGATCCGTTCAACGAGGTGCGCGGCGTGGCGGCGATCGAAGCGGTCTTCGCCCATATGTTTGTCAACACGCAAGAGCCGCGCTTCCTCATCGGCGAGCGCATCGTGCAAGGCGAGCAGGCCTTCGTTACCTGGCGCTTCGTGTTCCGGCTGCGCGGCGTGCCCTACGAGATATGCGGTGGCAGCCACCTGCGCTTCAACCAGGCAGGCCTGGTGGTGCTGCACCGCGATTACTGGGATGCGGCCGAGGAGCTGCTGCAAAAGCTGCCGCTGGTGGGCGCGCCGATCCGCTGGCTGCGGCGGCGCTTTCGCGTCACGCTGGCGGCCACGGCAACGACACCGTGAGGCGCGCCATGCGGCCATGCGCGAGGCGATAACAGCGCCCGCGCCGGCAACGCCGCTGCCTTGAAAAACAGCGCGCCGATGAACCAGCCACGCCACGTCACCTATTACGGCGGTACGGACGTGAGCCAGACCGATAATCCGCCGCTGGCGGCTGGCTGCTGGCGGCGAAGCCGGGATCGGTCAATCAGGAAAATATTCTCTCAAAAGAACATTGTTAACTATAAATATATTAAATATGATACTCTTCAGGCAATGTCTTCCTTGTGACCGACCGCCTATCATGGAGCAGTGCCATGGCCTATACTCTGGCGCCCAATACAAATGTAGCTAGCGTCGGACACTATGAATTGCGGCAATGTCTCGGCGAAGGCGGCTATGGCCAGGTGTATGAAGCATGGGACCAACTGCTGTATCGCAGCGTCGCCCTGAAGTGTCTGGCCATTACCGGTGGCGAGGCGGGCCGCGAGCAGTTGATCCGGGAAGCCCGCCTGGCCGCGTCGCTGCAGCATCTTGCCTTTGTCAATATCTTCGGTTTCGAGGATGACGGCCGTTCCCAGTACATCGTGATGGAGCTGGTGCGCGGCAGCACCCTGCGCGACCATGTCGCCGAATGCGCCAGCAACATCACGCGCGCGCTCGATATCATCGACCAGGTTGCCGCCGCCATGGCCGAAGCGCACGCATCGAACCTGGTGCATGGCGACTTGAAACCCAGTAATCTCATGCTCGAACCGGGCGGTACCGTACGCATCCTCGATTTCGGCCTGGCGCGCCATATCGATCCGCTTGCCACGCAGTCGGGCGCGCCGGAAGATGCGCAAGGCACGATCGCCTATATGGCGCCAGAGCGCCTGGTCGGGCTCCCATCAAGCGCGGCGACCGACATCTATGCGCTCGGCGTGGTGCTGTATCAACTGGTGACAGGCGAGCGTCCGTTTGCCAGCCTGAATGGCCTGGCGCTGGCCAGCGCGCACATGCATTCCAGCGCGCAGCAATGGCAATTCCCTGTCCACCTCGATCCTGATCTGCTGCAATTGATACTGGCGATGTGTGCGCGCGACACATCGTTGCGCTTGCAGAGCATGAGTGCCGTGCGTGCGCGTATCGCCGTACTGCGCGGCACTGCCGCCGCAGCGCCACGACCGGGACCGGGTCCGGGACCGGGACCGGGTCCGGGTCAAGGTCCGGCTCCCACCTATTCCCCCACGCCACGCTGGTGGCGAACCAGGCGCTTGCCCCGGCGGGCCATGCTGCTGGGCAGCGGCGTCTTGCTGTTGGCCGCAGCCGCCTTCGCCCTGGTGCCGCTGGCGCCAGCATGGCAAGCCCCGATCGCCTGGCGTTCCGACTCCGCATTGATGCAATCGGGCCTGGAGTCCTTGCGCCACACCGACCGCGACGGCGCGATCGAACAGGCGTTGCAGCAATTTGGCGCCATTCTTGCGCACCACCCCAACCATGCCGGGGCGACTGCCGGGCAATCGCTGGCCTACAGCATGCGCTATGTCGGCGACGGCCGCGACGAGACCTGGCTGACCCGGGCGGCGACCGGCGCCGCACTGGCGCTGCGAGAAAACGACCAGCTGGCGCTGGCCCATGCGGCGCAGTCCTGGGTGGCAGCACTGCAAGGCCGCGGCGCCGATGCGCTGGCCGCCGCCGACCGCGCGCTGGCGCTCGACCCCGACGACGTGTCCGCGCTGCACGCCAAGATCAATGTGCTGCTGCGCATGCAGCGCCACGATGCCGCCAGCGAACTGATCGTCCGAGCGCGGACACGCTGGCCACGCGAGCGCACCTTCGCCGACCTCGATGGCACACTGCACTTCCAGCAGGGCGACTATGTGGGGGCGGAACAGGCTTTTCGCCAAGGCCTGCAACTTGAACCCGACGCCGTGCTCGGCTACGCCAACCTGAGCGCCGCGCTGTCCCGCCTTGGCCGTGGCAACGAGGCACTGAGCGTGCTGCAGCAAGGCTTGCGCATGCAGCCCAGCGGCGCCTTGTATACCAACCTGGGCGCGGCACTGTTCGCGCGCGGCGATTTTCTCGGCGCCAGTACCGCCTTCGAGCATGCCGTGTCGTCTGTCAAGGGAGGCCCGAATGATTACCTGAAATGGGCCAACCTGGCCGACGCGCTGAGCTGGCTGCCTGGGCGCGAGCAGGCCGCGCGCGATGCCTACCGGCGCGCCATGCAATTGCTGCAGCCGATGCTGGCGCGCGCGCCGGACGACCCCACTTTCCTTACGCGCATGGGCCTGTACGCCGCCCACCTGGGCAATGTGCCCGATGCGCTGAAATGGGCCGAGCGCGGCGCAGCCGTTGCGCCGACCAACCCCGACGTGCGCTTCCGCGCAGCGCTCGCCAATGAGCTCAGCGGCAAACGCAACGCCGCCCTTGCCCATCTGGTGAGCGCCACCGACTTGGGCTACCCGCTCTCTGCCATCGAGAGCGAACCCGAGCTCGTCGCGCTGCGGCGCGACTCACGTTATCAAACCCTCGCCATGGAAAATAAACGATGACCCATCCTATCTCGCTTACGCCGCCTGCCCAGGCCCTGCTGCACCTGTCTTTTGACGCGGACCAGCACGGCAGCGCGCTGGATCACTATTTCACACCTGTTTCCTCCACCACGCCCGTGCCAGAACCGGTCGAAGGCGTGCACACCGCCAGCCTGTATTTTGCACCGGGGGAGCAATTGCTGGTGCGCATTTCCGCCAGCGGCGCGACCACCGGCACCAACGCTTTCGACTCTTTCCAGGTCATCGATTGCGTGATCATCACCCGGCCCCAGGTAATCCAGCGCGGCCGGGGCCTGGACACCTTGTATTCCCCACCCTCGCCGTTCCTGCAGGCGGTCGGGTCCTGCTACCCGATGGCGCTCGATTTCTACGCCAGCGTCAATCCGCTCAAGCCTGGCGGCGAACGCGTCGTCAACCAGACCTGGAAAGGCTCGCTCGATGTCGGCGTCAGCCCGGGCATCTGGGATTTTTCGATGGTAGTGACCGTGCGCATTACACGCGGGGTCGGCGCCGTCAGCGAGGTGCGGGTATTCTGGTTCGATCCGGAAATGGAAGTGGGCAGTACAGGCACGCTCAAGTAAAGCCTGCACGACACGCCAACATGGCCCACTAACCCATCAGGCCCTGGCTACGCAGATGGCGGCGTAGGGCCTCGCAGGGAGTCCTCAGCACTCCGGCGCAGCGTTCGACATCGCCTTGCTCCGCAGCCAGCGCAAGGCGCAATTCATCGAATGGAATCGCAGCCGCCTCGCGTATCAGCGGGTGGGCTGCCAGCAATTTGTACATCGATGGGCGCGATACGCCCAGCGCCAGTGCCGCAGCCCGGATCTGCCAGGCGTTGGCATCCATCGCATCGAGCACGGCGCCAGGCTCGATACCGGCCAGGTCGCTCCGGCGCGGCGCGGCGGCGGCATCTTCGGCGCACGCCACCACCGGCACCAGCGACGACAGCAAAGGAGCCACGCCTGACTGCAAGGCAAGCAGTGCGCGCCCGACCACATTGCGCAGTTGGCGCACATTGCCCGGCCATTCATGGCAGCATATATCGCGCACCAGCGCCACCGGCAAGGAAACTTGCACGCCGGCCGCCGCATTCCAGGCCAGCATCGCGTGCGCGGTCAGCAAGCCAATGTCTTCCCTGCGCGCGCGCAACGCAGGCAGTTCGATCACAAAACTTTCCAGGCGCCGCAGCAGTGGCTGGTTGAAATTCGTGCTGGCCAAGTCCTGGTCGGTCGCGGCCAGCAGCCGCGCGCGCGATTGCATCGATCGCGCGGCGCCCAGCGGTCGATATTCACCCCCGTCCAGCACCCGCAACAGCATCGGTTGCACCGCCACCGGCGCATTGCCTATCTCGTCGAGAAATAGCGTGCCGCCGGCCGCCTCGGCAAAAAACCCGTCGCGCAGGCGTTCCGCGCCCGTGTAAGCGCCCTTGGCGGCACCGAACAGGTCGGCCGCAGCCAGCGTGTCGTTGAGCGCGGCCATGTTAACTGCCACCAGCGGCCCGTCGCGATGCAGGCTGGTGGCGTGGATGGCGCGCGCTGCCAGCTCCTTGCCGGTGCCGGTTTCGCCCAACAAAAGCACCGGCAGTTCGGTGGCGGCGACCTGGCGTATCAACTCACGCACTTTTCGCATGCCGCTGCTGACGCCAATCAATTCGCCGTACTGCTCGAGTTTCGGCAAACCCTGCGCCCAGTGCACGCACAGCAGCACGGCGCCCCCCAACTCCAGCACCAGGCCGCCATCGAGACGCGCAGCGTCGATCGCCAGTGGCGCCGCCAGTGGCACGCCGTCGAGCGTGACGAGCATGCGGCTGGCCGGCGGACGCAGCGTCAGGCCGCCCACCGCGCCTGCCTGCAGCAGCAGCGGCTCGCGCGCAATGCAACGTTCGCCCAACGGGAGCGGTTCTTTGCCCGGGTGACAAAATGCCGGCGCATAGCGGTTCAGCGCCAGTTCCGGCATGCCAGGGCCAGCGATGAATTGCTCGCCGATCCGTGCCAGGTCGGGATGCCAGAGGATGGTGAGCGCCAGCAGGCGATGCGCGCCATGTTGCGGCATCGACAGTGCCGACGTCAGGGTTTGCTCGTTGTCCAGCGACACCATCGGCGCTTCCTCGCAAGTTGTGGGTATCAACATGATGCCGGGTTGGCGGTGGCGTGTAAAGGCAGGACTGTTGACATGTCAGTGGCAGCGCCATTGACGCACAGTTTGACTATTCCTTCAGGAAACTGCGGGCGGCCAGCCGGACGGTGACTGGCACGATTTTTGATAAGTAAGCAATATTACTTTCCACCACAGAGGTCATCGAGATGAACACCTACCGCACTGGTCCTTTCTTCAGCCGCTTGCTGCCGGCCACCGTCAACCGCCTGGCGCTGCTGCAGTTCAACGTCAGCCTTGATGAGGAACATACTTTTCTGCACGTAGCGCTCGAACGCGGCGAACATATCGACCTCGGTGAACGCGCCCATCATTATTTCCTCGTCACGCTGGCGCGGCAAAGGCTGAAGGATGCGCGCTGTGGCGGCGACCCGAGTGGGCAAGGATGGATCGCAGTCGACGCGCTGGCGAAAATGCTGGGGCTCGACACGGGTCACCTGAACATTCACATCTACCGCGCCCGCCGCCATCTGGCCAGCGCGCTGCCATCATCGAGCGACAGCGAGGCGGTCCTCGAGCGCCGGCGCGGCGAGGTGCGTATCGGCGCGCTGCCGTTTCGCATTGTGCGCGGCTCACTTCTCGAAGGCGAGTTCGTGCCGGCGCCGGCGACGTTGCCAGCGCACAGTATGTAAAGTCAGCCCTCCTGGCCGGCCCGATACACCATATTGCGTGTCGCCGGCGCGCCTGCACGCAGCGTGCTCGCTGGTGGACCGGGAACATACTGCAGGATATTCGAGGCCGTGAGCGTCACCGTCACGGCAAACACGCCGGCGGGAAAGCGGATGCACAGCGGTTTGATTGACGGCGTCACCTGGCTGACCGGCCGATTGAGCTGAAAGTCGCCACCGAAGGCCACCCAATAGGCCAGCGACTCGTTGCCTGCCGGCGAGAAGCCATGGCTCACATTGGGTTGGGCGGGAAAGGCAAACGTCCCGGCCCCGCTCATGCCTATCCCCAGCAGCACATTATTGACCGTAGGGATGGTGTAGTCGCCCTGCACCGACAGCGTGCCCGGTACGGGCGGCGCCGGTGCCGGCGTGAAAAGGTAGCCGTACTGGCCCAGGGCAAGCACGACGGAAGTGCCGGTGATGGCATCGGCGGCCTTTAGTTGCTGCGTGGCGGGCACGGTGACGTTGAACCACGCGCAATCGTACGCCACCTTCCATTGAAAATCGATTTGCACATCCGGATTGGCGCCGCAGACCATCCAGGCCAAGGCGCCAGGATTACCATCGCTGCAACTGACATTGCCCGCATCCTGGTAGACGCAGACATTGCCGCCGCTACCGCTCTTGTTGAGAAAAAAAAGATCATACTGTTGAACGCTGCCCATGGCTTGCCCCTCCTGATCCGCGTGCCCCGGGCGGGAAGCCGCCGGGGCACACGGTACTGCGTTTGCCGAGCGGCGGCGCCCTGTCAGGGACGTGGCTGCAGCCTGACCTGGTCGTTCAGCAAGATCACTTCAAGCCGCGATCCGTTCGCAATGCCAGGAAGACGCTGGGCCTGCCGGACGGCCGGGGCACCGGCCACATGCACCTGCGCATAGTGCAAATTGACCAACAACTCATGCGCCTGACCCTGCCCCACAACGTTGAACAAGCCCTGGTCGTCAACCTGCACCGATACCACGCGCCCGGGTATGCCTGAAAAAATATGGAATGCCATATCAACTCCGCTGCAAGTGGAAAATGATCGTCATGCCCTGACGCCGCTTCAGGCGCGCACCCACTGGTTCGAGGGATTCAGATTGTAGGTCAGGCTGTAGACATTCGGCGGGAAGATGACCTGGGCATTCTGGTTGACCGTCGTGATATCCATCACGGTACCGACCTGCACGTTGGTGCCGGCGGCGATCCAGTAGGTCGGCGTTGGCGTAAAGGTGTGTGTCAGGTTGGGGCCGGCGTTGGTCACGAAGGTGCCCGCGCCGCTCATGCTCACGCCGACGGAAAACTCGTTGGACGGTACATTGGCGGCGTCACTGATGATCAGCGAGCCCTGCGGCTGGCCAGGTATCGGAGCGCTCAGATTCGGACCCGCGGACTGCGAGTTGGAAAAGATCGTGGAGTTGGTACTCTGTGGATCGGCCGACGTGTTGCCGCTGGCGTTGAAGGTCACGCCGGGCTGGATCACGCCCGAATCGCCCCACACGAAACCGTAATCGATACTCCACTGGAAGGTGATCTGGTTGCCCGGCGAGATATTGTAAGGGCTGCAAAACCAGGCCAACGAGAAGACATTTGCCGACTGCTGGTTCGGCAGTTGCTGATACACATAGAATTTGAAGGGCGAGGCCGACTGGTTGACCAGCCTGATCGAATATGGCGTGCCGGCGCCGAGGGCGGCGGTGTCGCTGGCGGTGAGTTGCTTGCTGTCATTAACATAGCTGACGATGGTCATGGTGAAGCTCCGTGAGAATGTGAGGTTATGGGCAAGACCCGTGGTGCACAGGCACCGGGGCGATCACTTCGCGAGGCAGCTGCAGGTTCGAAGCTCGCTCGCGCTCGCGCCGGTTCTGTTTGCTCGCCCCGTGACCACAGCATGTCGCTTCCGGCACCGCATATCAATTACACGGCATTACAAGGCACTACACGCGGGTCAGTTTTGCAGAAAAATCCGTCTGACCGTTTCACTCTCGGCGAAGCCAGACCTGCAGACAGCGTGTGGCGAAGGGACATCGGGCCGATGTTCATAGCTTCGTCCGCCGGTTTGTTATGATAAAAAATGAAAAAAGTCCTCCTCCTGATCTGCCTGCCGCCGTTGCTCGCGGGCTGCGGTGCTTTTTCCTGCGTCTTGACCAAGGAGAACGGTGGCCTGGCGCACCTTGAAAAAGCGCTCCAGGGCGCCGCTTAAAAGGACATGAAAACCTTCGTCGTGGCGGAGGATTTCTGAAACATCAAGAAAAATATCGCGCAATGCAAAACTGCGCATCGAATTTCGCCACGGCGGTGGCGGCTTCGACGACCCGCCATCCAATTCATCTCCCCGCTGGCCATCTGGCCGAACACCTCGTCGCCGCTCGCGCGCCAGTCACACTGGCTTGTTATCCTGCGCCGATGGAAATGGAACCGGAAGCACCGTCGGCCGAACGCCTGGCATTGGAGAAGATACTGGCAAGCGCCGGATTCTCCCGCAGCGAGCCGCTGTCCTCGTTTTTGGCTTACGTCTGCGAAGCTGCCCTCACGCAGAAGACCATACGCCTGACCGAGCAGCATATCGGCATCCACATCTTTGGCCGGCCAGACAACTACATCCCGGCCGAGGACACCATCGTGCGCACCACGGCGGCCATGCTGAGAAAACGCCTGGCCAGGTACTACGAACTCGAAGGTCTGCTTGGCCCGGTGCGCATCGCCATTCCGCGCGGCTCGTACAGCCCGGTGTTTGTAGCCAACGAGGTTGTGGTGTCTTCGCCCTCGCCCTCGCCATTTTTGCCCGAGCCCATGGCGCCCGTCGATCCTGCTCCCGAAGCGCAGCCCGTGGAGCCCAAACGCTGGCGCGATCTGCTCGTCGCCCGCAAATGACGCGCCCTGTCCGGAGCCTTTGCCGCCCTGCTGCTGATCGCCATCGTCGGCGCGTTCGCCGCCGCCGACAAGCGCGCCGATCCGGTGGACGCATTCTGGAAGTCGCTGCTGTTCGCCGGCCACGAAACGCTGTTCATTCCCGCCGCCTCCGAACTGGTGATGCACCAGCGCGCCATCGGACGCCAGATTTCGCTCGACGACTATATCGCCAAGCGCTTCGACTCTCCTGCGGACAACAACGCCCATGGCCCGGCATCGCCGTTCCACTGGCGGCGCTACACGGGCGTGATCTCGGTGACCCTGGCCGTCGAACTGGGCAAGCTGGCGGCCACCGCACCGCATGGCCTGCGGGTGCGCTATGCACGCGGCCTGCAACTCAATGAACTCAAGCAGGCCAACGCGGTGCTGGTGGGCACGGCCGACGCCAACCCATGGGTGTCACTGTTTCGCGATCGCCTCAACTACCACATCGACCTCGACGTCCCCAACGACAAAATCCTGGTGCGCAACGATGCCCCTGCCGCAGGTGAGCGCGATGTACGAATTTTCCGGCACCGAGCGAGCAACGCATGGCTTCGCGGTGCTGGCCTGTACCCCAAACCTGAGCGGCAACGGCCATGGGTTGATGATCGGCGGCACCTCGTCGGTCGGCACCGAGGCTGGCATGGATTTCCTGCTCAACCGCGAACGCCTGCGCGCCGTATTGGCCAAGGCAGTGCGGCCCGACGGCAGCGTGCGGCCGTTTGAAATCCTGTTGCAATGTGCGCTGCGCGCCTCCGGCACCACCGATGTGCAAGTCATCGGCGCACGCATCAGATAGCACCACTTTTCACCGTTAAAACTGACTGATAAAGGCCTTCGAAGCCGGTACATCGTTGCTACCATTTTCTCCGATCCCCACAGACCGGAAAAGCAACCGGACCACATCGAAACAGCCCTTTCTGGAGCAGTCATATGCATATCAAGAACAGTCTTGCCTCCCTTCCCCTGCTGCCACTCGCGGCAGCGGTCCTGATGACCCTGCCCGCGCAAGCCCAGGAACCGGCGCCGGAAGTGCAGACGGTCGTCGTCAGCGGCCTGCGGGCAGCCGAAAGCGCCACCGTGCAGACCAAAAAGGCGACCCGGCAAATCCTGGACGCCGTCAGCCAGGATGATATCGGCCAGCTGCCCGACTTCAATATCGTGGAAGCGTCGCGCCGCATTCCAGGCCTGTCGGTGGTGGGCGGCGGCGACGCCACCAAGAACCGCGACATCTACCAGATGTGCCACCATCCGTGGCCTGGACAGCCGCTACAACCTGGTCACCGTCGATGGCGTGCCGATCGCCTCGTCCGACCAGACCTACCGGGGCGCGCGCCTGGAGATGCTGCCGGCGGGCCTGGTGTCGCAAATCCAGGCCATCAAGACCGTCACCGCCGAATACGACCCGCACGCGCTGGGCGGCCAGGTCAACCTGGTGAGCCGCAGCGCCTTTGCCCGCGACCAGGACCGCTTCTTTGTCGCCAACGCTTTCGCCGGGTGCAATTCGAGCGCCGGCAAATTCCTGTCCGACAAAAAGAACTCGGGCCGGGCCGATGCCACAGGCGCGGCCATCTTCGGCGACCGGCGCCAGTTCGGCATCGTGGTCTCGGCCGAACTGCAACGGCTGCCGTCGAGCGCCTTCTCGGAACTGCCCGGCGACACCACCGGCGCCGGCTGGACGTATTACACGGCCAGCGGCCAGCAGGCGCCCGTGCGTAACCAGGACTACGCGTTCGATAACCTGCGTGAGCGCGCCAGCCTCAATACCAAGCTCGAATACCGCTTCGGCGAGCGCAGCTACTTGTCCGCCTTTGCCGGCCACTACGCCGACAAGGACACCGAAACCCGCTACGAAACCCTCACCAGCCCCGGTTCGGCGATGGTGCCGACCGCCAGCGGCGGGCGCTTTGCGCTGGGCGACGTCCAGCAGGGTTTTACCTACCAGCCAGTCAAGCGCCGCACCAGGCTGCTCACGCTGGACAGCCTGTTCGAAGCGGGTGCGAATGCCGACGTGGGCGTGACCGCGTCGTCGTCCAGGGCGACTTACCGCGAATACCGCCAGATGATCAAGTACGATACCAACCCCAGGGCCGGCACCACCACCGCCCAGTATCTTCCCGGGCTGGCGTATTCCACCACGCTGGAGCTGCGCTTTCGCGCCGCGCGCAACGGTGTGAAACGGGTGGTACTGGAAAGCGGCGACCTGCGGTTCACGACCACGGACGATATCGTCACCGTGTCACTGCCGCCAGTCGCCAGCGACGCTGTCACGGCCGGGGAATTCGCCACCCATATCGTGGAGCCGGGCATGGTGCTGCGCTTCGAGCACGCCGACATCGCGCGCCGCGCTGGTGCCTATGCGCACGGCGCCTTCCCCGTACGGCAAAGGCGCGCGGCCGACAACCTGCAGTTTGCCCAGCGCGAGGTGATACGGCGCACCGGTCTGTGCGATTACGTGGCGCAGGAGAAGCTGGGCGCCATCCAGGCGATGGGCTTCGACACCAACTTCCCGCACGGCCATGCCGACGCCCCACCCCACATGCATATGCACCTGCGCTGGCCGCTCAACGCCGGCACCCAGATCGGCCACTACTACATCGACGAAGCGGGCCTGCTGACGCACAACGTGGTGGGAGTAAAAAGCATGGACTGCCAGGGACGCACCTATCAACGCGGCGAACTGTTCACCACGATGGATGTGCGGGGCCGGGCGATCTACCAGCACCGCATCACACAAGAGGGCTGGCTGGAACTGGGGCGCGCCGGGGCGGCGCGATGCCTGATCAAGCCGGCGCAGGCAGGCAAAGGATTTGACACCGGCGCCAGTGTGGCGTGTCCGACCCAGCGACCGGTAACCATCAGCGTCACCGACGATCTGGACGCCGGCATCATGCGGGTGGCAACCGGACAGGTAGCGGAGACCTTCCGCTACGACACCGAAACCGGCAAGCTGCTGTCCGATGTCGCGCCACCGGCGCCCAGCGAATCGATCTACGTGCCGCTGGAGCAGAAACCCCGGTTCATCTACTCTCTTTCACCCCTGGCCATCTGGCCAAACACCTCGTCGCGCCGCACCCAGGCGTGAAACAGCGCCGCGCCAAGGTGGGCCAGGATGGTGAAAAACAGCAGATAGGCCAGCGCGCCGTGCAGCGGGCGCAGCATGCCGTAGACCTCGGGGCTGTGCGGCAGGATGGCCGGCAGGTGCGCGCCGCCGAACATCGGTATTGGATAGCCGCCGGCCGACAGCATGGCCCAGCCGATCAGCGGCATCGCCAGCATCAGCACATACAGCAGCCAGTGCGACGCGTGCGCGGCCAATTTCTGGATGGCCGGCAGGTCGGCAGGCAGCGCCGGCGTCGGCCGGCTCAGGCGGTTGGCCAGGCGCACGATGGCCAGCAGCAAAATGGCGATGCCGAGCGGGCGATGCAGGTCCAGCAGCTGGGCGCGGTATTGCAAGGAAACCACCATGCCGGCGCCGACAAACAGCATGGCGAATATGGCCAGCGCCATGGCCCAGTGCAGCAGGCGGGCGAGCAGATTGAAGTGGCGTGGGCGGTTCATCGGGCGCTCGCGTTCTGGCTGACTGGATAAGCGGACTTGCCCGCGCTGATTTCGCGTTCGCGGCGGTTGAACGAGACCGAATAGGCGGCCGAACGGGCACGCAGGATGGGGTCGTCGCTGCCTTTGATGCCGTCCGGCAGGATCAACGGATCGAAATTGAGGTCGCGGCAAGGACCGCTCGCCTGCGGCTCGGCATGCGCCAACGTCAATGTGCCGATGGTGACCTCCTTGCGCGTGTCGGGCCAGGCCCTGGATGGGTCGGTGACGGCATCGCCAGGCTCGGCGATTTGCACCACCATGTCCCATGCCAGCGGGCCGGCGGCCAGGCGCTGGTTCAAATCGGCAATCAGGAAATCGGCATCGGCCGCCTTCAGCTGCGCCGGTGTCATCGCCACGAACGCCGCACGCGGGCGCATCGACCAGCGCACCATGCGAGCTTCGCCTTGCGCGTTTGTCAACTGGAAGGCGTTGACGCCATTGAAGCGGGTGCTGCCCAGGCTGTCGGACCTGGGCGCCGTTTTGGCCCACGCCTGGAACGCGGCGATCTCGGGATGCGCGGCCAGCACGGCCTGCATTTTCTCCGGGTCGGGCTTGCCGGTGGCCGGATCGGGCTTGCCGGCCTCGTTCATCGCCTGGAATGCCTGCGGCGTGGCGGCCGCAAAAAAGGGAAAGCTGTTCATCGCAATGCGCCACTCCTGGCCATCGTCGGTTTTCAGCTGCACGGCCATGCCGCGCACCGGCGAGGCGCCATCCGGCGCATACGGGTTGTTGGAGGGCGCGGAAAAGCGGCCGATCACGGCAATCGACGGCTGCGAGAACGCGCGCGCCTTCGACAGGCTGGCCGCTTTGGGCATGGGCGCGAACGTGCCGGCAAAGCAGACACCCTTGCTGTGGGCGCGTCGGAATCCCGGCGCTTGCTTGCCCGACGTTTGGGCGAAGTCCATCATTTTTTGCGGAGTCAGCTGGTAATTGCCGAACCAGCCGCCGACCCACGCAAACAGCGCGGCGATGGCAAGCAGAATCAGGGCAATCGGTAACAGCAGCAGCAAGGAGCCGCGGCGCGGCGTGGGGGTGGGCATGTGGGGCTGGCTTTCGTGGGGTGGATGGCTGGCGACATGCGATTGTCGCATCAATGGCGATCACCACACGTCCGGGAGAACCGCGCGCGTCGGCGGCGCACGATAACGGGTGCTTGTCCTACACGCCCCTCGCAACGCCGTGTTTGCTGTTAGATTATGCCATCAGAAGATCCATAACCCCTCTCACCGGTGCCCCATGAAAACGTTTCATTGCGACAAATGTTCAAACCAGGTATTTTTTGAAAACACCCACTGCTCCAACTGCGACAGCATGCTCGGCTATGAGCCCGCGCTGCGCACCATCAACAGCTACGAAGCGGCCGACGACGGCCTGTGGCGCAGCCTGAACACCAGGGATGCCGGCAAGCTGTACAAGCAGTGCGGCAATTATGTGGAGCATAATGTCTGCAACTGGATGATCGCCGCCGACGATCCGCACGAACTGTGCGAGTCTTGCCAGTTCACGGTCGTGATTCCGTCGCTGTCGTCGGAGAAAAACCTGGTCTTGTGGTCGCGCCTGGAAACGGCCAAGCGCCGGCTGCTGTTTTCGCTGGCGTCGCTGAACCTGACGCCGGCATCGAAAGACGATGCACCGGAAACCGGCCTGGCGTTCCAGTTCCTGGAAGACGGCGTGACCGACGAATGCGTGATGACGGGCCATGACAATGGGCTGATCACCCTCAATATCGCCGAAGCCGATCCGGCCGAGCGCGAACGCACGCGTGAACAGATGCACGAGCGCTACCGCACCCTGCTGGGACACTTCCGCCATGAAAGCGGCCACTATTATTTCGACCGCCTGGTGGCCGACAGCGAATGGACAGACGGTTTCCGCGCCCTGTTTGGCGACGAAAGCGCCGATTACGGCGAAGCGCTGCAGCGCCACTACAAGGAAGGTCCGGCCAGCGACTGGGACCAGCATTTCGTGAGCAGCTATGCCAGCTCCCACCCGTGGGAAGACTGGGCCGAAACCTGGGCCCATTACCTGCACATGATCGACACCCTGGAAACGGCGCACGCCTGCGGCCTGTCGCTCAAGCCGGCCAAGGCCGACGAACCGTCGATCGACGGCGTGACCCTGCCGGCCAGGGTCGACACCTTCGACGACACCCTGTCCGACTGGTTTTCCCTCACTTACGTGCTCAATAGCTTGAATCGCAGCATCGGCACGCCGGACTCGTATCCGTTCAAGCTCAGTACGCCGGTGCTGGAGAAGCTGACCTTCGTGCACAAGGTGGTCGATTCCTGCAAGAAGACCGGCATCAAACACCTGTTTACACCGGCGCCTCCAGCAGTTGCACCGTTACCTGCATCCGATGCGGCGGCAACGCCGGTCCAAACTGGTTGAAGATCGCCACGTCGGCGGCGTCGCGTCCAAGGCCCAGCGTGACGCGCCCGCCGCGCGCCAGTTCCTGCGTGGGGTCGAAGGTGTACCAGCGTCCGCCCACCCAGGCCTCGAACCAGGCGTGCAGGTCCATCGGCACCAGATCGTGCAAATACCCCACCACCATGCGCGCCGGAATGCACAGGCTGCGGCACAGGGCGATACCCAGGTGCGCCAGGTCGCGGCACACGCCCTCGCGCCGCAAGTTGACCTCGGTGGCCGTCATCTGGCCATACACCGTGGCCGGATCGAAGCGCACCTCGCGCCGTATCCAGTCGCAGATGGCGGCCACCTGGTCATACCCGGGCGCCGCGCCGGCGACGATCTCGCCGGCCATGGTCGGGAACTGCTCGGCTTCGCAATAGCGGCTCGGCAGCAGAAAGGCCAGCACCGCGTCGGGCAGATATTGCACGGCGTCGAACGGCGCGCCAAACGCCACATCGATGGCGTCCGCCGTCATGACGTCGGCCGAGGTCTCGATGGCAAATTCGCCGGCCGGCGCCACCAGGCGCTGGCACAGGTTGCCATACATATCGGTAAATTCCGCCACCGGCACGCTTGGCGTGAGCGTGTAGGCCTCGCGCGCCACCCATTGCCAGGCGCCGCTACGTGGGCGCAACATGAGGATGAACGGAGTCGGACTGTCGAGGGTGAAGCCCAGCTTGCAGGCAGTACGCAGCCACATGGTGTCATCGCTTTCAATATCGGAGTGGCCTGCACCATCATGGTGCGCCGTGCGGCGCGGTTGGCGTCGGCGCGGTGCGTTGCAGGATAGTCCAGGCAATAAAGCATCTTAGCACCCCACTATTATCAAGAAGCGTGCCTGCGGTGCGCGGCATGTTACGCTTGCGGTTCAGGTATGAAACATGCTTTACCCAACTTATCGCGACGCTCCAGGTCGCGCCCAACATCGAAAAGGCACTCCGCATGGCTATCCGTATCGCGCTGCACCACAAGACCAGTTACCGTTACGACCGTCTGGTCAATCTGTCGCCGCACGAAGTACGCCTGCGCCCGGCACCCCATGCGCGCACGCCGATCCTGTCCTACTCGCTGACAGTGCAGCCGCAGGACCATTTCATCAACTGGCAGCAAGATCCTTACGGCAATTACATCGGCCGTTTTGTGTTCCAGGAAAAAACTGACGTGCTCGACTTCACGGTCGATCTGGTGGCCGACATGACGGTCATTAACCCGTTCGATTTCTTCGTTGAAAAATACGCTGAAAAATTTCCGTTCGCCTACCCGGAGCAACTGACGGCGGAACTGAGCCCCTACCTGGTCACGGAACCGGCCGGGCCGCTGCTGACCGCATGGGTGGCGTCCGCACGCGCGGCCCTGCTGGCGCAGCCGATGTTGACCAATGACTTCCTGGTCGCCATCAACCAGCGCCTTCAGCAGGACATCGCCTACCTGCTGCGCATGGAGCCTGGCGTGCAGGCGCCGGAAGACACCCTGGAGAAGCGTTCCGGCTCCTGCCGCGACAGCGGCTGGCTGCTGGTGCAGATCCTGCGCGAACTGGGGCTGGCGGCGCGTTTCGTGTCCGGCTACCTGATTCAATTGCGCGCCGACCAGCAGGCGCTGGACGGCCCCAGCGGCGCGGCGGAAGATTTTACCGACCTGCACGCCTGGACCGAGGTGTATATCCCGGGCGCCGGCTGGATCGGGCTGGACCCGACTTCCGGCATGCTGGCCAGCGAAGGCCATATTCCGCTGGCCTGCACGGCCATGCCATCGTCGGCCGCGCCGGTCAGCGGCTATACCGACCAGGCCGAAGTCACGTTTTTCCATGAAATGACGGTTACCCGCATCCACGAAGACCCGCGCGTGACCAAACCGTATTCGGAAGCGGACTGGCAGAAAATCGACCAGCTGGGCCAGCAGGTCGACGCCGACCTGAAACGCCAGGACGTGCGCCTCACGCAAGGCGGCGAGCCGACGTTTGTGTCGATCGACGACATGGATGGCGCGCAATGGAACACCCTTGCCCACGGCGACGACAAGCGCGAACTGGCCGGCAACCTGATGCACCGCCTGAAAAACCACTTTGCGCCGGGCGGCATGCTGCACTACGGCCAGGGCAAATGGTATCCGGGCGAGCCGCTGCCGCGCTGGGCGTTGAATATTTTCTGGCGCGTCGACGGCCAGCCGATGTGGCTGGACGCTACCCTGTTCTCCGATGAACACGTCAATGACGGCTATGGCAGCGAAGAGGCGGCCAGCTTTGCCGCCGAACTGACCAGAACATTGCGCCTGCCCGCCCACAGCGCCATCCCCGCCTACGAGGACGTGCTGTTGCAGGCCCAGCGCGAACAGGCGCTGCCACGCAACCTCGACCCCTTGCAGGCCGACCTGAAGGCGCCCGAAGAGCGGCGCCGCCTGGCGCGGCTGCTGGAGCACGGCCTGGGCCAGGTGGCCGGCTATGTGCTGCCGTTGAAGGCGGCCGATTACGACCCTTCCGTCATGCTCGGCACCAACTGGCGCACCTCGGCCTGGCCGCTGCGGCGCGAGCACCTGTACCTGATCGAAGGCGATTCGCCGATGGGCCTGCGCCTGCCGCTGGCCACCCTGCCGTGGGTGCTGCCGGAAGAGCGCGAAGCCGATCTGGAGTTCGATGTCGATCCGTTCGCGCCGCGCGGCGCGCTGCCGGCAGCGAAAAAAGACAAGCGCCCGGTGCTGGGCCTGGCCGCCGCCAAAGGGGCGGAAAAAACTGCGGACAATACCGCCAGGGCGCGCACGCCGCAAGACCCTGCCGCGCGCGACGTGATCCATACCGCGCTGTGCATCGAGGTGCGCGCCGGCCGCCTGCATATCTTCATGCCGCCCTTAAAGCGTATCGAGGACTATCTGGCGCTGGTCACGGCGGTGGAAAACACCGCATCGAAGCTGAAGATGAAGCTGTGGATCGAGGGCTATCCGCCGCCGCGCGACCCGCGCATCAAGCTGCTCAGCGTCACCCCCGACCCGGGCGTGATCGAAGTCAATATCCATCCGGCGGCCAGCTGGAATGAGCTGGTCTATAACATGTCCACCCTGTACCAGGAGGCGCGCCTGACGCGCCTGGGCACCGAAAAATTCATGCTCGACGGCCGCCATACCGGCACCGGCGGCGGCAACCACGCCACCCTCGGCGGCGCCACCGCCGAAGACAGCCCGATGCTGCGCCGGCCCGACCTGCTGAAAAGCCTGATCACCTACTGGCAGGTGCATCCTGCCTTGTCGTACCTGTTCTCGGGCACCTTTATCGGGCCGACCAGCCAGGCGCCGCGCGTCGATGAAGCGCGCGACGACAATCTGTACGAGCTGGCCATCGCCTTCCAGCAGATGGACCAGGTGCTGCCAACCATGCACCCGGGCGACAAGCCGTGGATGGTCGACCGCCTGCTGCGCAATATGCTGGTCGACCTGACCGGCAATACGCACCGCTCGGAGTTTTCGATCGATAAACTGTATTCGCCGGACGGCCCGACCGGCCGCTTGGGCCTGGTGGAATTCCGCGCTTTCGAGATGCCGCCGCACGAGCGCATGAGCTTGCTGCAAATGCTGCTGCTGCGCGCGCTGGTGGCCCGCTTCTGGCGCCAGCCGTTCCAGGCCAAGCTGGTGCACTGGGGCACGGCGCTGCACGACCGCTGGATGCTGCCGCATTTTGTCGCCCAGGACATCCGCGATGTCGCGCGCGACTTGCGCGAGGCCGGCTACCAGTTCGAGGACCACTGGTTCGAGCCTTTCATCGAATTTCGCTTCCCGCGCTTCGGCACCGTGGTCTACGAGG
Organism: Janthinobacterium sp. PC23-8; assembly: GCF_002250505.1. Classification (GTDB taxonomy): domain Bacteria; phylum Pseudomonadota; class Gammaproteobacteria; order Burkholderiales; family Burkholderiaceae_D; genus Janthinobacterium. The sequence continues at coordinate 849,357 of NZ_NJGY01000003.1, read as the reverse complement.
GCGTGGAAATGGAACTGCGCCAGGCCATCGAGCCGTGGAACGTGCTGGGCGAAGAAGTCTCCGCCGGCGGCACGGCCCGCTATGTCGACTCGTCGGTCGAACGCATGCAGCTGCTGGTGCGCGGCTTGACGGACGGGCGCCATATCGTCGCCTGCAACGGCCGCATGCTGCCGCTGCATCCGACCGGCGTGCCCGGCGAATACGTGGCCGGCGTGCGCTTTCGCGCGTGGAGCCCGTGGTCGGCGCTGCATCCGAGCATCCGGGTGCAGGCGCCACTCACATTCGACCTGGTCGACACCTGGAGCGGGCGCGCGATCGGCGGTTGCACCTACCACGTGGTGCATCCGGGCGGACGCAGCGAGGTCGGTTCGCCCGTCAACGCCAACGCCGCCGAAGCGCGCCGTTTTGCGCGTTTCTGGCCACACGGCCACACGCCTGGCCCGATGACTGTGATGAAAGAGGCACACAATCCGAGCTTCCCGATGACCCTGGACTTGCGCTGGCAGCCGTATTGACCTATTGTTGCGATCCTGCAATCTACTCGCAACGCGTGCCCATGCCCTCTCCTCTTCTCGCTCATTACCTGGCCGCGCCCGACAGCTTCGATGAAATGCTGGACGCGGCGAGGGTACCGCGCGCGCACTGGCGCGCGATGCTGGCCAACCTGGAGCACGAAGCGCCGAGCATGATGCGCCAGCGTAACGAGATGGTGCAGCGGCAGGTGCGCGAAAACGGCGTCACCTACAATGTGCCGGCCGACCGCGACGGCCGCCAGCGGCCGTGGGACCTGAACGCCCTGCCGCTGATCCTGCCGCCCGACGAATGGAGCGTCATCGAGGCGGCGGTGATCCAGCGCGCCAGCCTGCTCAACCAGATCCTTGGCGATGTCTATGGCAAGCAGCAGATGCTGCGCGAGGGCTTGCTGCCGCCGGCGCTGATCCACGGCCATGCGGGCTTTTTGCGCCCCTGCCACGATATCCCGCATCATGACAACGTGGCCCTGCATTTTTACGCGGTGGACCTGGCGCGTGCGCCCGATGGCGGCTGGTGGGTGGTGGCCGACCGCACCCAGGCGCCGTCGGGCGCCGGCTATGCGCTGGAAAACCGCGCCATCATCTCGCCCACCTTCCCCGACCTGCTGCGCGAGCTGAAAGTGCAGCCGCTGTCGCGCTTCTTCCGCACCATGCACGACAGCCTGGTGCACTGGGGACGGCTGTGCGCGGCCAGCGGCGACAAGCCGGTGCCGCTGCGCGACGGCGACATGCCGCTGATCGTGCTGCTGACGGCCGGTCCGCGCACCGCCAGCTATTACGAACAGGCCTACCTGGCGCGCTATCTTGGCATGCCGCTGGTCGAAGGCGGCGACCTGACCGTGCGCGACGGCGTGGTGTATTTGAAAACCCTGGCCGGCCTGCAGCGGGTGCACGTGATCCTGCGCCGGGTCGACGACGAAGCCTGCGACCCGCTGGAGCTGGACGGCTCCATGCTGGGCGTGGCGGGCCTGACCCAGGCGGCCCGGCGCGGCAATGTGCTGGTCGCCAACAGCCTCGGTTCGAGCCTGCTCGAATCGGGCGCCCTGCTAGGCTTCCTGCCGGCGCTGTCGCGCCGCCTGCTGGGCGAGCCATTGAAGATGCCTTCGGTGGCCACCTGGTGGTGCGGCGAGCCGGCGGCGCTGGAGGCCGTGATCGAAAAGCTCGACCGGCTGGTCATCAAACCCAGTTTTTCCCAGCGCCCGCAATCGGCGGTGTTCGGCAAAGACCTGGACGGCGCGGCGCGCGAGGCGTTTATCGCCGGACTGCGCGCCAATCCCGACAACTTCATCGCCCAGGAAGTGGTGCGGCTGTCGCAGGCGCCGGTGTGGAAAGGCGGCGCCGCCTCAGGCCTGCAGGCGCGCGCCATCGGCCTGCGCGTGTTCGCCTGCGCCACGCCGAATGGCTACGTGGTGATGCCGGGCGGGCTGACGCGGGTGGCTACCGGCCACGATGCGCGCGTGCTGACCATGCACATGGGCGGCGCCAGCAAGGATACGTGGGTGCAGGCGCGCGCCAGGGTAGAGGTGCACCGGCCCCAGCACCGCAGCATCACCAGCGAAAACCTGGTGCGCGAAGACACCAATCTGTCGAGCCGGGTGGCGGAAAACCTGCTGTGGTTCGGCCGTCACGCCGAACGCTGCGACAATACCGGCCGCCTGCTGCGGGTGGCGCTGCATTTCCTGTTCAACGTGCGCTTCGACCAGCGCGGCGCCGAGTGGCCCACCGTCGAAGCCTTGTGCATCCATTTCCAGCTGCTCGACGCCGCCAGCAAGCCGGCGCCGCTGCAGCCTGGCCAGTCGCAGTCGCAGTCGCAAAGCCAGGGTGCGCAAGTCATGAGCCAGAAGCCCGCCGGCGTGCCGCCCGCCACCATCTTCAGCGACGCCGAAATCGAATCGGCCCTGCTGCTGGCGGTGGTCTCGCCGGCCGTGCCCGGCCTGGCACGGCAGCAGCGCCAGTTGCACCAGGTGGCCGGCCAGTTGCATGAGCGTTTTTCGGTCGACAACTGGCGTGCCTTGAATCGCATGGTGCAGCCGGCGGTGCACGCCGGCGAGCGGCCATCGCAGTCGGCGGCGATGACCATCCTCGACGACGCCGCCGCCTCGCTGATGATGCTGGCCGGCTTCGCGCTCGACGGCATGACGCGCGACCTGGGCTGGCGCTTCATGTCGATCGGCCGCCGTCTCGAGCGCCTGCAATTCCAGTGCGAAGTGCTGCAGCGCGCACTGGCGATGGACCGGAACGCCAACCTGGAATGGCTGCTCGAACTGTCCGACAGCATCGTCACCTACCGCGCCCGCTACCGCGCCCAGCCCGAATGGCTGCCGGTGCTGGACCTGCTGCTGTGCGACGAAAGCAATCCGCGCTCTGTGCTGTTCCAGATCGACGGCATCCTTGGCACCTTGCACAGAATCGCGCAGACCCATGGCGCCTGCGGCGAACACCTGCTGGCGCCATTGAAGGATGAATTGAACGCGCTGGCGCCGGGCACCGACCTCAATTACGGCAACGCCAGCCTGAGCGCGCTGCTGAACCGGATCCAGCTGGCCAGCGCGGCCCTGTCCGAACACATCAGCGTGCAATTTTTCAGCTACACCGACAATGGCCAGCAAAGGAAACGCACATCATGAGTGACTGGCCCGCCGGCGCCGCAGCGTGCGCCCGCTACCGCGTGGTGCACGAGACGCGCTACCGCTATCAGAGCACGGTCACCTTGTCGCAGCAATACCTGCACATGGCGCCGCGCTCGTTTGGCTGGCAGCAGACCGAATCGCACCTGACCTGGCTCGATCCGGTCATCAGTGAAGGCAAGGATGGCGTCGATTATTTTGGCAACCGCATCCGCCACGTGGCCATCACCGTACCGCACGACAGCCTGCTGGTGCATGCCGAATCGACGGTGCTGCTGCGCGCGCGCCCCGACCTGGCGCACATCGCGGCCACGCTGCCGTGGGAGAGCGTGCGCGACATGATGGGCAAGGAAAAAAGCGCCGCCACCCTGGAGGCGTGCCGCTACCTGTATGCCTCGCCCCATGTCAAGTGGTTCCCGGAACTGGAAGCCTACGCGCGCGTCAGCTACACGCCGGGCCGGCCCCAGCTCGACGCGGCGCTGGAGCTGACCCAGCGCATTTTCGACGACTTCGAATTCGACAGCAAGGCCACCGAGATTTCGACCCCGCTCGAACAGGTGCTGCGCGGCCGGCGTGGTGTGTGCCAGGATTTCGCCCAGCTGATGATCGGCTGCCTGCGCAGCATCGGCCTGCCGGCGCGCTACATCAGCGGCTACATCCTGACCCACCCGCCCGCCGGCAAGCCGCGCCTGGTCGGCGCCGACGCCTCGCACGCCTGGGTCTCGGTGTATTGCCCCGCGCTGGGCTGGATCGATTTCGACCCGACCAACCGCTGCCTGGTGCAGCACGAACACATCACCCTGGGCTGGGGCCGCGACTTCAGCGACGTCACGCCAATGCGCGGCATCGTGCTCGGCGGCGGGCGGCAGGAGCTCGATGTGCAGGTGACGGTGACGCCGTTGCCGCTGCCCGGCCAGGTGTAAGGCGCAAGCGCGAGGCGCAAGCGCGAGGCGCAAGCGCGGGACGCAAGCGCGACGGCCTCACTTCATCAAAAGACTGGCGCTCCTCGAGGCCGGGCCATTATCGAGCCGGAATACCTTGATGGCCTGCGCCAGTTGGGCGGCCTGATCCTGCATGGATTGGGCGGCTGCGGCGGCCTGCTCGACCAGGGCGGCATTTTGCTGGGTAACCTCGTCCATTTTGATGATGGCGATGTTAACTTCCTCGATGCCCCCGCTTTGTTCTTGCGTGGCGGAGCTGATTTCGTTGACGATATCGCTCACCTTGCGGACACTTGCGACCACATCCGCCATCGTGCTGCCCGCCTGATCGACCAACTTGCTGCCAGCGCCGACTTTTTCCACCGAGTCATTGATCAAACCCTTGATTTCCTTCGCGGCAGCGGCACTGCGTTGCGCCAGGTTGCGCACTTCGCTCGCCACCACGGCAAAGCCACGGCCTTGCTCGCCTGCGCGGGCGGCCTCGACCGCCGCGTTCAGCGCCAGGATATTGGTCTGGAAGGCGATACCGTCGATGACGCTGATGATATCGACGATCTTGCGCGAGGATTCGTTGATGGAATTCATGGTGGAAATGACTTCACTGACCACCGCGCCGCCTTGGCCAGCTACCGCCGCAGCGGTGGCGACCAGGCTGTTCGCTTCCAGGGCGTTGACGGCGGTCTGCTTGACGGTGGAGGTGAGTTCTTCCATCGCCGCCGCCGTTTCTTCAAGCGACGCCGCTTGCTGCTCTGTGCGCGACGACAAATCGAGATTGCCGCTGGCAATTTCTTGCGACGCGATATTAATCGCGACCGTTCCTCCGCGCACTTGTCCCACCAGCGTCTGTAAACTTGCCGTCATGGTTTGCATGGCGCGCTGCAACTGGCCGATCTCGTCGGTCGAAGCGACCGTCATCGACGCGGTCAGATCGCCGCTGGCGACTCTTTCAGCGACGCTGACCACGGCTCGCAGCGGTCGGCTGATCATGCCTGCGATGAACAAGGCCAGCGTCACGCTAATGAGCATTGCCGCTGCCAGAATCCCGATGATCCAGCCGCGTGACGAGGACATCAGATAGTCATTGGTGACCAGGGCGCGAGCGCTTTCCTCCTGGCTCAAGTCGACCAGCTTGTCGACGAGGTCATTGACCTTGCGGAACAATTTCACGGAATCGCCACGGATGGCTTTTCGCGCCTCGTCCTGATTTCCTGCGCGCGACAAGGCGAGTACTTTCTTGCTGGCCGTCCGATAATCCACAAACGACTGATTCAACGACTCGAATAGTTGTTTTTCTTCGGCGGTATCGACCAATAAAGTAAATTTTTCGACGAACCCCGTAAATTCCTTGGTGCGTGACCCGATGCTCTTCTCGTAGTAGTCGAAATCGCTGACTTCGCTGGAAAGAATGTGCTGCAATTCCGATACCCGCATGCGGTTCAGTGTCGCTTTCATCAGCAACGCGTAGCGCACGCTGGGCAAGGTGTTGTTAAGCACGCCGGTGGAGGCGGCATTCAGGCGCTCGGTTTGCAAAATGCCGAATATGCCGGTCGCCAATGTCAGGATCAAAATGATCAAAAAAGAAAGCAACAGCTTGTATGCGATCTTCATATTCGTAAACCATTGCCAGTTCATATACTCACCTTTAATGCCGTTTAAACAACGGTGTTTCTTGCCGCGGATGGCGACCGGTTTCCAGCGCCATCAGAATTTGTGCAGGAGTCCGAGCGTCAAGGCTTCGGCGCGCGTATCGTTGTCCAGCGCCCCCGTTTTGCCGGCGGCATCGCCGCGCCAGCGCGTGAAGTCCGATTCGAGATACAGGGTGGTGCGCTTGGACATCGACTTTTCAAGGAAGATGAAGGCGCGGTCGAAGCCGTCGTCGAGCCTGCCCGTCGTTTCGCGACGCACGCGGTAGTAAGCGGTGGTGAGCAGCAGGTCGGCGCTCAACTCGTGGCTGATGCCGGCCGACGCGATACGCTGGTGAACGCTTTTGTTGACCGCAGTGTCGGCCTTGTTGGCAGCGAAGTTGGTCTTGAACTGCCAGCGGCCGAACTTGAAGGCCGCGCCGATGGTGGCCGCGTCGAGCGCCAGCCGGTCGCGGTTGTAGAAGCGCGTGACGCCGCCCGACAGCACCAGGCCGTCTTGCTGGTAGATCAACGCACCGCCGCGCGTGGACAGGGCGCTTGAACTGTCGGCCACTTCGCCGACGGAATAGGCTGCCACTGCCCGCAGCGGCCCGTTCGTGCCGCTGACCTTGATCATGTTGTCGATGCGGTAGAAATTGTCCGCGTAGCCGCTGGTGCCGTATTGCTGGCCGAAGGCGTGCGTGCCGAAGGCCGTGTTACTGAGCGCGGCGACATTGACGTTCGGGTTGAACGACGCAAAACGGATGGCCAGCGGGTCGGCCGGCGTGAGGGCGTCGACCAGGGCGTTGGTCTGGCGGCCTATCTGTATGGTGCCGTAGGCGTTTTTCATTCCCACCCACGCCAGGCGGTCGAACAGCTTGTCGGCTTTGGCCGCGCTGCCCGTATCGAGATTGATACCGCCTTCCAATTGGAAAATGGCTTGCAAGCCGCTGCCCAGGTCTTCCTGGCCGCGCAGACCCCAGCGGCTGGTGTTGTTGACGCCGCTCGTCACGGCGCTGGTGCTGCCCGACGCTATCGGGGCGTTACTGGCATTCATGCCGTTGCTGTAGCGTGCGCCGAGGTCGGCGATACCGTAAATGGTGGTGCTGCTCTGGCTGAGCGCAGGCCCGCTGGCGGCCAGTAGCAAAAAAAAATATTAATTTTACGCATAGTTTTCCCCTTTGATATTGAACATTCTTATTGATGCCCATGGTCGGATCATCATCCGGCAAACGGCAAATTTTGACAATTTATATCTATCAAGAAACTAAACGGGATCGTGCAATGACGATGTGCCGATGCGCCGGGTGAGAGGAAAATGATAAATTTCGGAAAAAAAAGGGGGCAAACCCCTTCGAGATAGCCCTATTCCGGTGGTCGAAGCACCTGTGCGGGGCCCGCGATTGAATGTTGTTTTAGTACATCAGGGGGGTGGCTGTGCACGAGAGGGAACGAGGGTCACAAGGGAACGAGGGTCGGGTCCGCCGTAGCGGGCCGGGATCATTCGAAGGAGTGAATTACAGCACGGGCGAGGTTTTCCAGCGCGGCCAGCGCGGGCCGACGCCGTGGGGCCATGCTTGCGTCGCACAGTTGCCTCGGCTGCCCGGGCAGTACCGGGCCAGTTACGCCGCTGGAGCAAGCGAGGCACCCATGATACGGTGGCGAGCAAGTGCCTTCGCCACAAAACCGCTCGCTTTCATTTCCTCGACAAACTGTGCCAGGAAGGCAGCTGCCTCGGCGCCGCGGCTCTTTGGCACGCCCATCGCCTGCTGTATCACCATGAAGCGCTGCTCGAGCAGGCGCAGGCCGCCTTGCTGTGCGGCATCAGCTTCGAGTTGCTGCCTGACTCCGGCCGCCACATCGGCGCCGCTTTCCAGAAAGGTGGCGACCACCGTTGGAGACGTCGGCGAGCGGACAATTTCGGCCTGTTCAAGTTCGCGCGTCAGGAACAGGTCGTAGGCGCTGCCCTTGCCCACCACCACGCGGTTGCCGGCCGCATCGACCTGGGCATTGCGGCAGATCGGCGAATCGTCCCTGACCAAATAAAACCCCTCGATCAAGACGTATGGCGCGGTGAAGGCGATGTCGACGCCGCGCACCGGGTCGATCGCGAAGAAACCGAAGTCGGCCTGCTCCGCCGCGACAGCTTCGACCGACTCTCCGGCAGAATCGAACACCACCAGTTCCAGTTCGGCGCCCAGCACGCGTGCGAACTCCCGCGCAAGGTCGACCGACACCCCGCCCGGCGCACCATCAGCTGTTCTCGATGCCAGTATCGGGTTGCCGAGATTGATTGAGGCACGCAGCTTGCCTGTCGGGGAAAATGCGGAACAGATCTTCGGTGTCGGCGTCATGGAGCATTCTTCCAAAAGTGAGGTTTTTTATACAATAAGTCCAACGTTAGCGGGGCGAAACTGAAGCATGATCTACGGCTTGCCCTGGTCGGCCACGGTCTTGTGCAAGATATACGGAATCACGCCACCCTGGCGCAGCAATTCGGATTCAAGCTGCGTTTGTACCGCGGCAGTCGCTTCAAAGGTTTCAAAAGACCCTGCGGCACGCAGCACCCGGACTGCGATCGCGCACCTTGGCGCCAACGAAATCGCCGGCGCATCGATTTCGATCCTGTCGCCCGGCCTGACGTGCAAGGTGGCCGGGTTCACGCCGGCCGGCAGCAGCAGTGGAAGGATGCCCATGCCGATCAGGTTGGATCGGTGGATACGTTCGAAGCTGACCGCCAGTACCGCCCGAATCCCCAGCATGCGCTGGCCCTTGGCCGCCCAGTCCCGCGACGAACCGGTGCCATAGCGTTCGCCAGCGACCAGCACCACCGCCTCGCCTGCGTCACGGTAGCGCTGGGCCACCTCGAACAGCGGCGCCATGGTGCCACTTGGCACGTGCAGGGTGTGCGCCAGCGGCGCGTGCGGAACCAACAGATTGCGCAGCGTCTTGCTGTAAAACGCAGCGCGCACCATCACTTCCCAATTCCCGCGGCGCGAAGCGAACACGTTCAGATCGTCGCGATTATCGCCCTTCCCGACCAGGAAGTCGGCAACAAAGCTATCTTTCGGAATTGCGCTGGCCGGCGAAATATGGTCCGTGGTTATGTCGTCGCCCAGCACCAGCAAAGGATAGGCAAGATAACGTCCGAGCTGGCTGCCTTCGGTCAAGGCGGCGAAGGGCGGGCGGCGTAGCGCCGTTGAAGCAGGATGCCACGGAAACAGTGCGGTGTCTGGTACCCGCAGCGCATGCCATGAGGGATTCACGCTCGCCAGCGCAAAGGTGCGCCGGTAGTCTCCAGGACGAACAGCCAAGGCGACATGGCGTGCGATCTCTTCGCGGCTGGGCCAGATATCGGCAAGGAAAACTGGGGTCCCGTCAGCCGCAATTTGAACCGGTTCGGCGCTCAGATCGACCTCCGCGTTGCCAGCCAGCGCAAACGCAATCACCAGAGACGGCGTCATCAGGAAAGCAAGATCCAGGTCGGGATGGACCCGGCCGGGAAAATTGCGGTTCCCCGACAAGACCGCAACGGGATGAATGTCGCCGCGCGCCAGTGCCTGCTGAATCGGCGCCGTGAGCGGTCCTGAATTGCCGATGCAGGTGGTGCAGCCGAATCCAACGATATCGAATCCAACCGCCGACAGGTCCTCGAGCAGGCCGGCACGTCGCAGATAATCCGCCGCCGCCGGCGAGCCGGGGCCAAGCGATGTCTTGGTCCAGGCAGCCACGGTCAAACCGCGCGCCCGCGCCCGGCGCGCGACCAGACCGGCGGCAATCAGCAGCATCGGGTCGGAGGTGTTGGTGCAACTCGTGATGGCGGCAATGGCCACCGGGTGACGTGGCATGCCGGTGTCGGCATGCGCCGGTTTGAAAGCGCGGCTGGCCAGCGTCGAGCGTGTTTCGCCGAACGCAAGCAGATCCTGCGGCCGGCGCGGTCCAGCGACGTGCATGCCGATGCGATCGAGCGGCAGCTCCAGTATTCGGCTATAGCGCGGCACCGCCGCCGGATCGAACCACAGTCCGATGCGTTTTGCATACGCTTCAACCAGGTCTATGGCATTGGAATCGCGGCCGGTATCGCGCAGGTAGTCGAGCGTCCTTGCGTCGATCGGAAAGTAAGCCGTACTGGCACCATACTCGGGTGCCATGTTCGCCACCACCGCGCGCTCGCCGGCGGACAAGGTGCTCACGCCAGGACCGTAAAACTCGATGAATTCGCCGGACACCCCCATCGCACGCAACCGATGCGTGACCGTCAGCGCCAAATCGGTCGCGCTAGCGCCTGCCGCCAGGAAGCCAGTGAGATTCACGCCGATAACCTCAGGAATACGCAACATTGTCGGCATGCCAAACATGACGGTCTGCGCTTCCAGGCCGCCAACGCCCCATCCCAGCACGCCGATTCCGTTGATCATGGGCGTATGGCTATCGGTGCCAATCAGGGTATCGGGCACCGCCCACAGCACGTCCCCACGCTGTTCAGTCTGCACGACCGTCGCCAGTTGCTCAAGGTTAATCGTGTGCATGATGCCGGTGCCCGGCGGATGAATCCGCACGCCACGCATGACCTTCGATGCCCAGCGCAGGAAGCAGTAGCGCTCCTCATTGCGCCGCAACTCCAGCTGCAAATTGCGCGTCGATGCATCCGGTTGCGCAAAGTATTCCACCGCCAGCGAGTGGTCCACCGACACATCAACCGGCAGGACAGGATTGAGAACAGTGGGGTCCAGTCCTGCTTCGGCCAAGGTGTCGCGCATCGCCGCGATATCGACCAGCGCGGGGGTGCTGGTAGTGTCATGCATCAGCACCCGTCCAGGCTTGAAGCTGATTTCGGCGTCGCTGCTGCCGTGCTCAAGCCAGTCGAACATGGCCGCCACCGAAGCGGTGCGTTCGGTGCCTGAGCCGTTGCGCACGATGTTCTCGAGCAGCAGGCGCATCACAAGCGGCAGCTCCAGCAGCAGGTCGCCGAAGAGTCCCGGAAGGTCAACGAATTGAAGCCTTGCACCGTCGTGCTCAAGAAAGCTTGGGGGGACTCGATCCAGATCGTTCATCATTGATCTTTGCATATGTGTTGAGGAAGTGCAATGTAAAACGGAACGGCATAGCCATGCGGCGACCCCGGCGCAAGACGATCCGCTTCCTGGAAGATAGACCAACGCACGTCGCTTCGATACCCGATCTGACGCATGACACCGCCACCATGACATTACCAGGGCAGACAGCGGGTTAAAAAGTATGCTTGATGCCCAGATCGATCTCGCGGTCACCGGTGCCTGTCAGGAGGACAACGTCCGCATCGCATGGAACGTCGCCCCCTTGCGGCCTGGGCGGCGCACGATGTCGCACGCAGCCCGTGGGTCGGGCTGGTTTCGCCCGGCAGGGGTTCAGCGCACGGGCTGGCCGGCCACTGCGGTCAACGCAAACACGACGGCATCGGTAAATGCGCGGGTCCCCATCGTTCCGCCAAGATCGGCAGTACGGCTGTCCGGATTGCGCAGGACGGCGTCGACGGCTGTCTCGATGGCGTCGCCCGCCTGTTGCAGCGCCGCGTTGCGGTGGTGTTCACCTAGCCAGCGCAGCAACATGCCTGCGGACAAGATCATCGACGTGGGGTTTGCCTTGTCCTGGTTCTGAATGTCCGGTGCCGAGCCATGCTGGGCCTGCGCGCAACACTGGCGATCGCCGGCCATGACCGAACCGGCGAGGCCCAGACTGCCCGATAGCTCGCTGGCCAGATCGCTGAGAATATCTCCATAGAAGTTTTCGGTGACGATCACATCGAAACGCTCCGGCGAACGCACCAGGTGCGCAGTGGAGGCATCGACCAACATGTCGTCCAGCTCGACTTCGGGAAAGTCTTTGGCCACATGCCGCACGGCTTCGAGGAACAAGCCATCGGTCATGTGGAAGCTGTTGACCTTGTGGATCGCGGTGACCTTCTTGCTGCGCTTCATCGCCAGTTCGAACGAGCGCCGGGCAATACGCTCGCTGCAATGACGGGTTATTCTGCGGGTCGACAACGCCAGATCGGGCGTCGGCATGACTTCGCCCCAGCCAAGGTGCATGTTGCGGTCGGGGTAAAAACCCTCGGTCGCCTCGCGCATGATGACCAGGTCCATGCTCTTGCCGGGCTTCATGTTCGATTCGAGAAAGCTGCGGGTACGTGCCGGACGTACGTTGGCGTACAGATCGAGCTTGCTGCGGAAGGCTGCCGACACATTCACGCCACCTTGCGCGGGCTTTGGGTAGTCCGCATGGGAAATCGTGCCCAGCAAGATGCCGTCGTAGCCGCGCGCTTTTTCAAGCAAGTCGTCGCGCAGCGTAGTGCCGTGCTTTTCGAGGCTGGCGAAGCCGATCTCGTCATGATCGAAACGCAGGCCCAGGTTGAAGGCGTGGTTGGCTGCGTCCAGCACTTGCATGGCGCCGTTGACGATCTCAGGGCCGATGCCATCGCCCGGAAGTACAAGAATATGCATGATGTTTTCCAAAAATTAGGTTTGAATTGGGTTCTTGCCGTGCTCGACCGAAACCAGGCGCGTCTCGCCCGTATCGCGCAGCGTGCGGGTGGCCTCAGGCGAAGCGTAGATCCACAGGATCTTCATCGGCCTGGTGTCCGAAATGTTGCGGAAGCGGTGCATCACGTCAGGCGGTATGAAGGTGGTGTCGAGCGGCGCGAGCCGATATTCGAGGCCGTCGATGTCCATGATCGCGTCGCCTTCCAGCAGGACCACGCTTTCCTCGCAGTTGTGGCTGTGAAAAGGGATCACGGTTCCCGGATCGAATTGCGTGATTCCCGAAATGAAAGTGGTGGCGCCGAGCGCTGGCGAAACCAGCGAGATGGTGCGGGCGCCGCCGCCGCGATTGTGATGGGGCAGTTCGGCGGGACGAAGCAGCTTGGCGCCCGATGGGGTCTTGATGGGGTACATGGTTTCTCCTTGGCGCGGGATCAGCGTGCCGGCCCGATCCACACAGTTTTCATATTGGTAAATTCGCGCGCGCCGGCCTGGCCCAGTTCGCGGCCGTAGCCGGAATGCTTGATGCCGCCGAACGGCAAGCGCGCATCGGATGCCACCAGGCCATTGACGAAAACAGCGCCGGCCTCGATGCGGCGCACCAAGGTACGGGCACGCACAATATCCGCTGTCCAAAGTGCGGCACTGAGGCCGAACTCGGTAGCATTCGCAAGTGCGATCGCCGCCTCCACATCCTTGACACGGAGAATCGCCGCAGCGGGTCCAAACGTTTCCTCGACGGCGGCAGCCATCTCGGGGGTAACGTGGTCAAGCACCGTGGGTTCGTAAAAGCATCCGGCGCCGGCACGCCTGGTTCCGCCCACCAGCAAGCGGGCGCCGGCAGCGATCGAGCGCTGGACCTGGTCGTCGAGATCGGCTACCAGGCTGGGGCGCGCGAGCGGGCCAATGGTGGTGCTCGGAGCCATCGGATCACCGACCACCAGTTCGCGCGTGTGTGCGACAAAGGCTTCCACAAAGGCATCGGCCACCGATTCTTCGACGATCAGGCGCTTCGACGAAATACAACTCTGGCCGGCATTGCCGAAGCGCGCCTTGACTGCGGTCCTGGCAGCGGTGGCGATATCGGCATCGGCAAGCACGATGAAGGGATCGGAGCCGCCCAACTCCAGCACCTGCTTCTTCAGCACGCTGCCTGCCTGCGCAGCGACCAGCTTGCCGACGGCGGTCGAACCGGTGAGCGTCACTGCAGCGATGCGCGGATCGTCGATCAGGGCCTTCACGCGGCCGGCCTCGATCAGGACCGTGGGCATCAAGCCGGCCGGCACGCCCGCGTCGAGCAGAGCCTGCTGCAACGCCAGCGCACATTGCGGCACATTGTTGGCATGCTTCAGAATGCTGCCATTGCCAGCCATCAGGCCCGGCGCGGCAAATCGGATGAACTGCCAGAACGGATAGTTCCAGGGCATGATCGCCAACACTACGCCGAGCGGATCGTAGACCACGTAGCTGTCGCTGCCGCTGCTGGCGACCGGGGTGTCGGCGAGATAGCCGGGACCATGCTGCGCAAAGTGTTCGCAGGTCCAGGCGCATTTCTCGATCTCGCCTTCGGCCTCGGCCAGTGGCTTGCCCATTTCGCTGGTGATCAAGCGCGCATACTGCGCCTTGCGTTCGCGCAGAACAACGGCCAGAGTAGTGAGGACAGCGGCGCGGGCCGCCATTGGTTGTTGAGCCCACTCGCGCTGCGCCTGGACCGCATCATGCAACATCCGTTCGACCTGGGCTTCGGTATGTTCGTCGAACTGCGCGAGGACGGTGCCATTGGCTGGATTGGTAGAAATAATCATCGGTGATTCCTTATCACTGGGGGTTCAGGCCATCAAGCCAAATAAAGAAACGGGCTTCTCGCGTGGCTCTTGTTCCAGCATAACGAGCAGCTCACGGCGTTTGTCTGCGGTCAGCCAGTAGGCGTCGCGCGCAATCGCACGGTTCAAGTGCATTGCAGCCTTCCTTAGTCTCGTGATTGTCTTTGTTGTTGTAGTGATCGGCTTGCTGGCAAGCAAACAGCTGTTTGGCATAATATACGCATAAAATACCAAGTCAAATGGTTTTTTACGTGTAGCATCGCTTCAAAAAATACCAGATACTGGCTTTATCTGGCGTTTTTGCTGAATAGAATGCCATTGTGCACAAGGACAGTCTGGTACTATACCAAATCAAAAGACCACTAAAACCAGCCCAAGGCAATGACAATCATGATGTTCGAGATGAGCGGCATTCCAATCACGCCAGGTCGCGCCGAAGCTGCGGCACGGAGCACGTCGCGCATTTTTAAGTTCTGACCACCCCCGGGCGAACCCCGCGTCTACGCTAGAATGACGCCATGTCCATCACCTGCCCAACCACTCCGTATGCCCCGACGCATCTCTGATTCGCTGCTTGTCCATATCAAGCATTACATCGGGGCCGAGCACCTGCAGGCAGGCGCCCGGCTGACCGAGCGCGCACTGGCGGAACGCTTCCGGGTGTCGCGTTCTCCAGTCCGAGAGGCGCTCAAGCGCCTTGCCGATGAGGGCATCATCGAGGGGCATGCAGACGGCGGCTATGTCGTTTCGAGCGCTGGCACTGCCCTCGGGCACGAGTCCACAGAGCTGCCTGCGCCGCCAGATCCGATCGAGCAGACCTACTTCGCCATTGCAGAAGACCGTCTGGCCGGCAATTTGCCAGAGCGGGTAACGGAAAATGAATTCGCGCGGCGCTACGACGTCACGCGCGGCCAGCTCGCTGCGGTGTTGCGGCGAATGTCGCAAGAGGGATGGATCGAGCGCCTGCCTGGCCACGGCTGGCAATTTCGCCCCGTGCTCACCTCGGCCGATACCTACGATCAGAGCTACCGCTTCCGCATACTGATCGAAGCGGCTGGCATCCTCGAACCGACGTTCCGCGTCAACGAACCGGCGCTCAGGCGCTGCGAAGCACAACAACGTGAACTGCTCGACAACATCAACGTGGTCTCGGCCGCCGACCTGTTCAACGCCAACATTCTGCTCCACGAGACGATTGCCGAATGTTCGGGCAATGCCTTTATTGTCGAATCCCTGAAACGATTGAACAGCCTGCGGCGCCTGATGGAATACCGCAAGTCGGTCGACCGCATCGCTGCAGCCCGACGCTGCCGTGAGCATCTGGACCTGATCGAGCTGTTACTGACTTCCCGGCAGGAAGCTGCCGCCGATTTCATACGCCTGCATTTGCGCGATGCAGCGCGCGAGAAGTCCGCGCGGGCGCGGCCAGATGCCTGAGCCTGCCGTTGCGCGGCAGTCGCTTGTCCATACACCGGGGCGATCCGCCAGTGCGACCAGAGTCAACTGGGCGGGTCTGCGCCGAGATCGTGCACGAATGGCGGATCTGACCCTAATGCCGTTCAGTTAGCGCGCCTACGCTGCCAGGAAACCCGCGAAACGGATTGAGGCCTCGGTCTCCAGCACAGGCCCACCGGGCCAAGCGGGTCCGAAAAATGTCGAGGGCAAGGCGCAGCGACGAAGACAGTACGCATGTACGGCTAGGAGCTGCAACGCAGCCATCGGCATTTTCTCGGGCTCGCGTCTCCGGCCCGCCGTTTCTACGTTTTTAGGCCTTACGCATTCAATGCATCAGACAGCTTAACTGAACGGCATTAGGATCTGACCCCGGTCCTCGAACACATCACTCTGGGATGGGGCCGCGACTTCAGCGACGTCACGCCGATGCGCGGCATCGTGCTGGGCGGCGGGCAGCAGGAGCTCGATGTGCAGGTGCAGGTGCAGGTGACGGTGACGCCGTTGCCGGCGCTTGGGCATCACGCGTGAAGCTGGCGCAAAATCGCGGCGACTTTGCAACGATCTGAAAAATGACAAGAGCCATTGATGATCAGTCCCGTCACCAACGGCCATCAGTTTCACATTTAATAAGTAGCCCAAATAAAGCGCCGTCACTCAAAGCGCTGTTCGCGGCCCTCATCCTGTCGCTGTTTACGCTCCTTTTCGCGCTCGATTCGATTCGCAATTCTTTCATACATTGATTTTGCCACCGCAGCGATCTTCACGTTTTTATGTTCAACCAATATGCCAATCGCAGCGGCTCTAGGTTGCATCGCGTTCGCCAGGCTACCAGACCAAATTGGAGGTGATACACGATCAGCAAATGCACCTAATCGATTATCAAAAACACCGCTAACTACCTGATTTCTCAGCCATACTCAGCTCCAAACCGCTCGGGAACGCAGTACCTTGACGAACTCAGCCCACGCTGGCGCCGAACAAGGCGCCGATGCCGGCTGTCGCCGCCATCGACAGCGCGCTCCAGAACACCACCCTCAGCATGCCACGGCCCACGCGCGCGCCGCCAGCCCTGGCAGCGAGCGCACCGAGCAGCGCAAGCGACAGCAGCGAGGCGATGACAATCGCGGGCGCCAGCACCGGCATCGGTGCCAGCAGCGCCACCAGCAGCGGCAGCGCAGCGCCGACGGCAAAACTGAGCGCGGATGCGAGTGCCGCCTGCAGCGGCCGCGCGCGCATGCTGTCCGTAATGCCCAGCTCGTCGCGCGCGTGGGCGCCGATGGCGTCGTGGGCCATCAAGGCCATCGCCACCTGTTCGGCCAGCGCCGGCGCCAGGCCGCGTTCCATGTAAATATGCGTCAGTTCGCGCAGCTCCCCAGTCGGATCGTCGTGCAGCTCGCCGCCTTCGCGCGCCAGCGCCGCCTGCTCCGTATCGGCCTGCGACTGCACCGAGACATATTCACCGGTGGCCATCGACATGGCGCCCGCCACCAGAGCGGCCACGCCAGCGACCAGAATGCTTTGATGCGTGGCGTGCGCCGCGATCACCCCCAGCAGCAGGCTGGCCGTCGAGACGATGCCGTCATTGGCGCCCAGTACGGCGGCGCGCAGCCAGCCCATATTGCCCAACTGGTGAAACTCACGGTGTCGCAATGGCATGTTGTATCCTCTTTACTCATGAAGTGGCGCCCCGGCGGGCGCCGGAAAACGCACGGTCACCACCAGGCCCGTGCCATCCGGCCCGGCGGCCAGCTGCACGCTGGCGCCATGCGTGTCGGCGATGCGCCGCACGATCGACAAACCCAGGCCGCTGCCTGGCTGGTGCGCGCCAGCGGCGCGAAAAAAACGTTCGAACACGCGCTCGCGCAGATGCTCGGCGATGCCTGGCCCCGTATCGCTCACGCGCAGCAGCACGCCATCGGCATCGACGCGGCATGCCAGCGCCAGCGTGCCGCCGGCCGGGGTGTAGCGCATGGCATTGTCCATCAGATTGCGCGCCAGGATCAGCACATGGTCCGGCTGCAGGCGGCACGGTGCCATGGCCAAGTCCGTCTGCAGCCGCAGATCGTGGCGCCGCGCCTGCGCCATCCAGCCGGGCAGCTGTTCGGCCAGCACGGCGGCCATATCGAGCACCGGCAGCTCGGGTGCAGGCTGCGACTGCGGGTCGAGCCGGGACAAGGTCAGCAACTGCCCCACCAGGCGCGTGGCACGCTCCACACTCAGGCCCAGGCCCGTGATGGCCTCGCTGCGCTCGGCATCGCTGCGCGCCCGCCCGATCACCTGCAGATTGGTCTTGATGGCCGCCAGCGGCGTGCGCAGCTCATGCGCGGCATCGGCCGTGAAGCGCTGTTCCTGCTCGCGCGTCTGGCGTACGCGCAGAAACAGGCGGTTGATCGCCTGCAGCAGCGGCTGCACTTCCATCGGAGCGCCCGTCACGCTGACACCGGCCAGATCGTCGGGCGTGCGCAGCGCCACTTCATCGGCCGAGCGACGCAGGGTGCGAAACACGCGGTTGATGCTCCACCAGATGGCCAGCGCCGCCAAAGCCGCCATCGGCAAGCCGATCGCCAGCAGCTTGACGGCGAAGCGGTTGCCGATTTCCTGGCGGTGGCTGGCCGGTTCGGCCACCTGGATCTGCAACTGCGCGTCGGGATTCCAGCTTGAGTAGATGCGCCACAGGCGGCCATCGTGCTCGCGCCAGCTGTAGCCGACATCGGCCGGCGCGGCGAACGCCTGCTCCGGCGCGCCGGCATTGCGGTACAGCAGGCGCTGGCGCGCATCCCACACCTGGAACAGCAGATACGGGCGATGATTGCGGTTCTGCGCCACCGGCATCACCAGCGCGCTGCTCGGGCCATGCTCGCGCACCTCGTGCTCGGCCAGCGACAGCAGCAAATGCCCGGTCTCGGCCAGCGACTGGTCGAACAGCTCCTGGCTTTCGCGCCCCGCTTCCAGGTACACGATGGCGGCGCTGAAGCCCCATAGCGTCAACGTCAGCCCCAGCAGCACGGCCAGCAAGGTGCGCCGCAGCGACCAGGCGCCGGCGGTGGCCAGGCGCGCCGTCATGGGCAGGCCTGCGTGTCCGGCTGGTCGATGCTGTAGCCGATCGCGTGCACGGTGCGGATCAGCGTCTTGCCCAGCTTGCGCCGCAAATGGTGGATATGCACCTGCAGCGCGTTGCTGTCGATTTCCTCGCCCCAGCTGTAGACGCCCTCTTCCAGCTGCGCGCGGCTCAGTATGCGCCCGCGCTGCTCGACCAGCATCAGCAGGATGCTGAACTCCTTGCCCGTCAACGGCACCGCCACCCCTGCCTGGCGCACCTGACGCGCAGCGATATCGATCACCAGATCGCCATGCACGAGTTCTTCGCGCGTACGCCCGGCCGCGCGGCGGCAGGCGCTGCGCATGCGCGCCGCCAGCTCATCGAGGTCGAAGGGCTTGACGATGAAGTCGTCCGCTCCGGCGTCCAGGCCCGCCACGCGGTCGACGATCTGGTCGCGCGCCGTGACGATCAGGATCGCCCCCTCGTAACCGCCGTGGCGCAAGGTCGCCAGCGCCTGCATGCCATCCTCGCCCGGCAGGGCCAGGTCGAGCAACAGGCAGCCATAGCGGTGCAGCCGCACGGCCGTATGCGCGCTTTCGGCCGACTGCACCCAGTCGACCGCATAGCCGGCCTGCTCCAGCCCCATCTGCGTGGCCCGCCCCAGCTGAGGGTCGTCTTCTGTCAGCAATATGCGCATCGTGGCCTGTCCTGTCTGGCTGTCGTATCCGAGATTTCATGCTGGCAGCGTAGGCGCCGGACATTAAGAACTTCTTAACATCTGCTGGCCACCATCGTTCCATCTTCCACTTCCGGCTGCCTCCCATGCCCGCTTCGTCCCATCTTAACCGCTGCCAGCCTTGCTGGACAATACTGGCCCTGCTCGGCTGGCCGCTATGGTCGGCCGCCGCACCGCAGCAACTGCACCTGAGCCCGCAGCAAATCAGCCGTGCCGGCATCGCCACCACGCCTGCCGTCACAACGCTTCCCGGCGAGGGAGCGCCGGCAGGCAACGACCAGTACCTGTCGGGCACCGTGGTGGCGCCGCCGGGCGCCGGCGCCGTGGCCAGCGCCGTACTTGAGGGCACGGTGCAGCAGGTGCACGTGACGCCACTGCAGCAGGTGCGCGCCGGCATGCCGATGCTGACCCTGTACAGCCAAAGTTGGCTGGAGTGGCAGCGGGCCTACCTCGAAAAGAGCAGCGCGGCGCGACTGGCCCATGCCAGGCTGGCGCGCGACGAAGGGCTGTACGGCGACGGCATTATCGCCCGTGCCCGTCTCGATGAAAGCGGCGATGCGGCGCAACTGGCCACGCTGGCAGCGAGCGAACGCGAACAGGCGCTGCGCAGCGCCGGCCTCGATGGCGTCGCGCTGCGGCGCCTGCGCGAGCAACGCACGCTGTCGCCGCTGCTGACGGTGCGCGCCAGCCGGGCCGGCACCGTGCTGGCCTTGCCGGTCGAGGCGGGGCAACACGTCGAAGCGGGTGCGCTGCTGGCGCGCCTGGCCGCCAGCGGGCCCCTGTGGGTGCAGTTGCAGGCGACGCGCGCACAATTGCCGCTGCTGCGCGTGGGCGACCTGCTGCAGGTGGACGGCTGTGCCAAACTGCGCGTGACGGCCATCTCCCCCGTCGTCGACGCCGCCACGCAAAGCGCGCAACTGCGTGCGCAACAGGTGGGACAGGAGCCGTGCCTGAAGGTGAATGCCTTTGTCGAGGCGCGCCTGCTGCGCCCGGCGCAGCAGGCGGGCGGGGTCGGCTGGGTCGGCTGGGTCGGCGGCGTGGCCGTACCGGCCGTGGCGCTGGTGCGCGGCACGGGCGATGCGCGGCAGGACTCGCAGCAGGACTACGTCTTTGTCGCCAACGCCAGGGGCTTCGCGGTCACTCCCGTGCAGGCCACGCCAGCCGGCGGCGGCATGGCCTGGGTGCGCGGCGCACTGTCTGCGGGCGACGCAGTGGCCGTGCGCGGCCTGGCGGCCCTCAAGGGTAGCTGGAGCGGCCTGGGGCCGGCGTCGGATGCACCCGGCCAGGGAGCCAAGTGATGCTGGCCCGCCTGATCGCCCTGTCGCTGTCGCAGCGTCTGCTGGTGCTGCTGCTGGCCGCGCTGATGGCGGTGGCCGGCGTGCAAGCCTTCCGCACGTTGCCCATCGATGCCTTTCCCGATATCTCCGGCACCCAGGTCAAGCTGATCCTCAAGGCACCCGGCATGACGCCGGAAGAAGTCGAGGCACGCATCGTCGCCCCCATCGAGCAGGAACTGCTGGGCATTGCGCGCCAGGCCGTACTGCGCTCGCAGTCCAAATATGCGATCGCCGACATCACGCTGGACTTCCAGGAAGGCACCGACGTCTTCTGGGCGCGCCAGCAAGTGAGCGAACGGCTGGCCACGGTGCTGAAGGACTTGCCCGCCTCCGTCAGCGGCACCCTGGCGCCGATCACCACGCCGCTGGGCGAAGTCTTCATGTTCACCATCGAGGGACCATTGAGCCTGATGGAAAAACGCACGCTGCTCGAATGGACCATCCGCCCCCAGCTGCGCAACATCGCCGGCGTGGCCGATGTCAATTCGCTCGGCGGCATGGTGCGCAGCTTCGAAGTGGTGCCCGACCTGGCCGCGCTGGCCGCGCGCGGCCTGTCACTGGCCCAACTGCAGCAGGCACTGGAAGCGAACAACCGCAGCGATGGCGCAGGCCGCCTGGGCAGCGGCGAAGAGGCGCTGCTGATCCGCAGCGACGCGGGCATCCGCACGCTGGCCGACGTGCGCGCCATCGGCATCGCCCGGCGCGGCGACATGGCGGTAAACGTCGGCCAGGTGGCCACGGTGCGCATCGGCCAGTTGACGCGCTACGGCGCCGTCACCGAGGACGGGCGCGGCGAAGCCGTGCAGGCGCTGGTGCTGGCCATGCGCGGTGCCAATGCGCAGCAAGTGGTGCAGCAGGTGCGTGCACGCCTCGACGCGCTGGCCCCCAGCCTGCCCAGCGGGACCCGCATCAGCACCTTTTACGACCGCGGCAAGCTGGTGGAGCGGGCCGTGGCCAGCGTCACGGGTGCACTGGCCGAAGCCACCGTGCTGGTGATCGTGCTGCTGTATGTTTTTCTGGGCAACCTGCGCTCGGCGCTGGTGGTCGCGTGCATCCTGCCGCTGGCGGCGCTGGGCACCTTCCTGCTGATGCAGGCGTATGGACTGAGCGCCAACCTGATGTCGCTGGGCGGCCTGGCCATCGCCATCGGCATGCTGGTCGATGCGGCCGTGGTGGTGGTGGAAAACATCGAGGCCCATGGCGCCCACGCACAAGCGGGCATGCCGCGCCTGCACCGCATCTACCGGGCCGTGCGCGAGGTTGCCCTGCCCGTGAGCGCCGGCATGCTGGTGATCATGATCGTCTTCCTGCCGCTGCTGACCCTGCAGGGACTGGAAGGCAAGCTATTCGCTCCCGTGGCGCTGACCATCCTGTTCGCGCTGGCCGCCTCGCTGCTGCTGTCGCTGACCGTCATTCCCGTGCTCGCCTCGCTGCTGCTGTCCGAGCGCCACGCGGGCACGCCGCGCCTGGTGCAGAAGATGGAAGCGGCCTACCTGGCCCTGCTTGCACGCGCCCTGCGCCGCGAGCGCCTGGTGGGCGGCGTGGCCGTGGCGGCCCTGCTGCTGGCCGCCGGCGTCTTCCTGCACGTGGGCAAATCGTTCATGCCTGCGCTGGACGAAGGCGACATCATCATGCAGATCGAAAAACTGCCATCCGTGAACTTGCAGGAATCGGCGCGCCTGGACCAGTCCATACAGCGCCGCATCCTCGAGCAGGTGCCCGAGGTGCAACGCATCGTGGCGCGCCTGGGGTCGGATGAACTGGGACTCGATCCCATGGGCCTGAACGAAACCGACTCCTTCCTCGTGCTCAAGCCGCGCGCGCAATGGCGCAGCGCGGACAAGGAAGCGCTGATCGATGCCTTGCGCGCGGCCACGGCAAGCTTCCCAGGCGTCAATATCAGCTTTACCCAGCCCATCGAGATGCGTACCTCGGAAATGCTGTCCGGCGTGCGCGGCGACGTCGCCGTCAAGATCTACGGTCCGGACAACAAGGCGCTGGGCGCGCTGGCCGCGCGCATCGTGGCCCAGTTGCAAACGCTGGCCGGCAGCGAGGATGTGCTGACCACGCAAAACTCGGGCGTGCAATACCTGCAAGTCGATATCGACCGCGTGGCGGCCGCCCGCCTGGGCCTGTCCGTGGAACAGATCCAGGGCGATTTGCGCACCCTTATCGAAGGGCGCCAGGCAGGCATCGTCATCGAAGGCGGCAAGCGGCTGGCGCTGCTGCTGCGCGGCGGCGAGCAGTTGCAATTGTCGGCCGAGCTGTTCCGCCAGCTGCGCCTGCCCATGGCCGATGGCCCCGCGATTGCCCTGAGCCAGGTGGCCAGCCTGCGCACGGTCGACGGCCCCGTCAAGGTGGAGCGTGAAAATGCCTCGCGGCTGGTAGTGGTGCGCGCCAACGTGCGCGGCCGCGATCTGGTCGGCTTCGTTGATGAAGCCAGGGCGCTGGTGGCGCGCCAGGTGCCGCTGCCGCCCGGCTACCGCATCGCCTGGGGCGGCCAGTTCGAGAACCAGCAGCGCGCGGCCGCCCGCCTGGCGCTGGTTGTGCCTGTCGCGCTGGCGCTGATCTTCCTGCTGCTGTTCTGTACCTTGCGCAGCATCCGGCAAACCATGCTGGTACTGGTCAATATCCCGTTCGCGCTGACCGGCGGCGTCTATGCGCTGGCCCTGACGGGCGAGTACCTGTCGGTGCCCGCCTCGGTCGGCTTTATCGCGCTGATGGGCATTGCGGTGCTCAATGGCCTGGTGATGATCACCTGCTTCAACGACCTGCATGCGCGCGGCGTGCCGCTGCGCGAGCTGGTATCGCAAGGCGCCTTGCGGCGCTTTCGGCCCGTCATGATGACCGCCTGCATCACCGGCCTGGGCCTGGTGCCGCTGTTGCTGGCCTCGGGTCCCGGCTCGGAAATCCAGAAACCGCTGGCCATCGTCGTCATCGGTGGCCTGCTCAGCGCCACCGTGCTGACCCTCGTGCTGCTGCCCCTGCTGTTCCGCCGCTACGGCGTGGCGCGGCCATCTGTCCCTGTTCTCCCCCTGACCGGAGCTATCCATGCAGCACCCTGACCAAGCCCACTACGACGCCATGCTGACCCTGGCCATCCCTGCCGCCCTTGAAGAAGACGTGCTCGACTTCCTGCTGCTGCACCCGGCCTGGGCGGCCGGCTTTTCCGTACTCGACGCCCATGGCATGGGACCGGGCACAGCGTTCATTTCCAGCATGGAGCAGGTATGGGGACGTGGACGGCGCAAGCTGGTCCTGATCGCCGGCATCGACACCGACCTGCGCCTGCTCGTGCAGGCACTGGCGGCACAGCTGCCCAAGCCCGACATTGCCTACTGGATCAACCCCGTACTGTGTCACGGGAGGCTGGCATGAAGGCGCATGCGCTGGTGCTGCTGGCGTTCGCGGCGGCAGCGCAGGCGGCGCCCGTTGCCCCATCCGCGCTGCCGCCCGAAGCCGAGGTGCGGCGCGTGCTGGCCAACCTGCCGGCACTGCGTCAGGGGATGCTGAACACGCAACTGGCTGGCGCCGAGCGCGACAAGCTTGCCGCCGGCCCCTATGAATGGACGCTGCGCGCGGGAGCCAGCCGGCGCACCGCGCCCGGTGCCGAACGCTATCTGGAACAGGAAGTGGCGCTGGAGCGGCCCCTGCGCTGGTTCGGCAAGGCCAGTCAGGACCAGGCGCTGGGCGAGCAAGGCCTGGCAGTGGCGCACGCGCTGCATGCCGACGCCTGGC
This sequence comes from Janthinobacterium sp. PC23-8, assembly GCF_002250505.1. Taxonomy (GTDB): domain Bacteria; phylum Pseudomonadota; class Gammaproteobacteria; order Burkholderiales; family Burkholderiaceae_D; genus Janthinobacterium. Next base: position 824,990 of record NZ_NJGY01000003.1, on the reverse strand, counting down.
ACGAGGCGGGGCGCGCCCTGCTGCGCGACTGGTTCGACGCGCTGCGCGAGCTGTCCGGCGTGGCGCGGCTGGAAGAACAGCTGGCCGTGACACAGCGCCTGCAGGCGATTGCCGCGCGCCGCGTGCAGGCCGGCGACGGCGCCAGACTCGACTTGCTGCAGGCCGACACGGAACAGCGGCGCGTGCTGGCCCTGCTGCAACAGGCACGCCAGCGCAGCGAACAGACGCTCACGCTGCTGGCCGTCAGCTACCCCGGCCTGCCGCGTCCGCAGGCCGACTCGCTGCCCCTGCCGCAGGCAGGCGGCCAGAGCGTATCGAGCTGGACCGAGCGCATCGAACACATCGGGCACGATAGCCACGAACTGCAGCTGGCCCAGGCGGAAGCGGACCTGTACGCCATGCGCGCCGGCCGGCTGGCCAGCGACGCCATGCCCGACCCGACGCTGATACTGCGCGCGGCGCGCGAGCGCGATGGCCAGGAACGGGTATTTGGCGTCAGCCTGTCGTTTCCCCTGCCGGGTGCCGGCCGCGCGGCCGACAGGTCGGCGGCGGCCATCAAGGCCTCGATGGCGCGCGAACAGGTGGCACAAACGCAGCTGCGCGTCGCCCTGGCGGCCCGGCGTGCCGCCAGCGACAGCGTGCATAGCCACGCGATATGGACTACATTGCAAGAGATACAACAACAAACCATCCGCCAGGCCGAACTGATGCAGCGCGCCTACCAGGCGGGCGAATGCACGCTGGCCGAAGCGCTGGCCGGCAGGCGACAGGCGACAGGCGCGGCGCTGGCGGCGCAGACGGCCCAGATCGAGGCGCTGGCGGCCCAGGCACGCCTGCAGCTCGACGCGCACGTCATCTGGTCCATTGACTGATGCGGCGCCAACCCGATTCATCCACCCAACTGACAGAAAAGGAAACACCATGAACACCCACAACTTGACGACGCAAGGCTGGCGCTATGCGGCCCCGGCCCGCCTGCTGCACTGGCTGATGGCCGTGCTGATCCCCGCCATGCTGGCCCTGGGCTGGTACATGATGGAGGTCGAGGACGATCCGGGCAGCGAGGTGTACTTCCAGCTGCATAAATCGCTGGGCTTGCTGCTTCTGCTGCTGCTCGCCGCACGCGCCGCCTGGCGCCTGGGCCACAGGCCGGCAAGCCTGCCCGCTTCCGTGGCGCCGTGGCAAAGCAGCCTGTCGCGCCTGGGCCACGGCCTGCTGTACGCGGGCATGCTGCTGGTACCGGCGGCCGGCCTGGCCGGTGCGCTGCTGAGCAAGAGTGGCGTGGCCTTCTTCGGCCTGGCGCTGCCACGCTGGTTCGCGCCCGACCACGCGCTGGCCGAACTATGGTTCGAATTGCACGAACTGGCCGCCTGGACCCTGGCCGGCCTGATCGTGCTGCATGCCATCGCCGGGCTCAAGCACCTGGTGCTGGACAAGGATGACGTCTTCCAGCGCATGCTGTAAGCGCGCTGCCCGGTTGGCGCGGGCCGGCCCCGGCTGCGCCGACAATCCGGGATTATTTGTTAAGCGTGTTTATCAGAGGGCGAGGCTTGACACCTATGCCTTATGTCCCCTCCGGGCCGCCGGCGGGCCTTCGATACCAGCGCGGATAGAAATGCGCCACGGCTGCGCCAGAGCTGCCCAGCGCGTGACATCCATCTGGCGGCGTTCGGCGCGCCGGCCTGGCTGAGATCGTGCGTGAGGTTCTGGTTCGAAGCACTCGACAGCAGCGCGGTCGCCTGCGTGCCGTTGTCGATTTCGACGCGCGCCTCCAGCGTGAACACCGCGCGGTAGCCGCCACCCAAATCCTCGGCGCCGCGAAAGCCGATGCGCGAGCCCTCGGCGATGCCGCTGTTGAGCGTGAGCTTGCGGCCGTTGCCAAAGCTCGACGACTGCACGCCGGCGTCGGCCAGGCCATACATCGTCACCGACGATTGCGCCAGCGCCGTGTCCACGTTCTCCGGCTTTCTTCCGATTATGCATATCTTTCGCACGCCAGATGAAACCCAAGTTGCATATCGGCGAGTCGGCGCATGCCGCGCCACGTGACGATGTTACCCGGTGGTGCATCGTTGATTGGTCTTGCCGCTGAATCCAATGTATTCTGGCTGATCTCGCTGATAAGAAAATGTCGTCGTATCTTTGTCGCTCAAGGAGGCCTAAACTCCCTGATTTGACAAAGCAATACCCAAGTAAGGCACATGCCATCATGTACAACCAAATCTTCTTCACCAACGTCCTGCGCTTGCTCGACGAACTGGGCATCTCCAAGAACGAATTGTCCGGCCGTGCGGGCATGTCGGTATCGTTCTTGTCCGACCTGACCAACGGCAAGGCCAACCCCTCGCTCAAGATCATGGAATCGATCGCCAAGGCGCTTGACGTCGCGCTACCTGCCCTGTTGGAAATTACCGACCTGGACCAGGAATCGCTGGATTTGCTCGCCGGCGGCAAGGCGCCAAACAGCCTGCCGCCCGGCTATGTGCGCGTGGCAGCGGTACTGACCGAATACCAGGCGTTCCAGGTACGCCGGTGGAATGAGGTGAATCGACAGCAGATCGCAGGCGGCAAGCCCGAGGACAGCTGACGAGCAGAGAGAACACGCGACCATCGAGAACTGCAGCAAGAATTCGGACTCGGGCACGCTGAGGGGCGCGGCTGGCGCGGCTTCACCATCACGCCACCTTCTGTATCGCCGCCTGCGGCTTTTTGACCATGCAGCGACGCCACTTGCTCGCTCAGGGGTCGAACGCCGACGCTACAGGCATGCGGATTTCAGGTGCTGCCCGGCATAAAACATATCTTGCTCAATGGCTCGGCGCACGCGCGCGCCGTCTCGCTGTTTCAGGGCCGCCAGAACATCCTCATGGGCATCGTTCAATTTGAGAGCGAAGCGGCCATCCTCAAACAACTGGTTCGAAATCGGCCCGACCTTGAGCCAGATTGTTTCGATGAGTTCCATCAGGAGCGGCGATCCGCCGGCGCGATACAAGGTGACGTGAAACGCCTCGTTCGCTTCCAGATAGGCTTTGCAGTCCGATGCGGCGATGGCGCGCGCCATCTCCTGCGTCAGCGCTGCCATCGTGGCAATGCCGGCATCGCTCATCCGATATGCCCCCTGTTCGGCGGCCTGTCCTTCGAGCAACTGGCGGATTTGCAGGATATCGTCGAACTGGGCGCGGTTTAACTTGGGCACCATCATGCCGCAGTTGGGAATATCGAGCAGGGCCCCCTCGGCGGCCAGTCGCTGCAATGCCGCCCGCACCGGCGTGACGCCAACGCCCAATTCATCGGCGACCTGGCGAATTTTCAAGCGTTCGCCTGGAAGGAAACGCCCCACAGTCAGCCATTGGTGCAGGGTCTGGTAAGTCTTGTCCTGCAGGGTGGTAGTTGTTTTCTCTTGCAAACCGGTGCTCCACAAAACGACATGGCGACGACCCTGCAAATGGACCGGGCGCGCAGCCTGATTTTACCCTATGTGCCGCCGTTCAGGTGCCGCACAGTTGAGCAAGGCAGGCATCGAATATCTGCAGGAAGCGAACGATGTCGTGCGGCTCGGTGTCCGGGCACACCAGCATCATGTTGTGAAACGGGGTGATGAGCATGCCGCGGTTGAGCAGATACAGGTGAATGATATGCTCCAACTGGCTGTCGAGTATCAGTTCGGCGGCGCTGCCGTTGATCGGCGCCACCGTGGAGAATTGAAACTCGGTGCGGGCGCCCACCCGCGTGACGCACCAGGGCAGGCGATGCCGGGCGATCGCTTCGACGAGACCCTGGGCGAGCTGTTCGGCCAGCGCGAACATGCGCTCATAGGCCTCATCGGTCATCACCTGGCCCAGATTGGCCCGCATGGCCGCCATGCTGAGCATGTTCGCGGTCAGTGTGGTGCCCACGCCCGAGTGCCCGGGCGGCGCTGCGCGCTTGGCCTGCTCGATGCGCGTGGCCAGCGATAGACTGAAACCATAGACCGCGCAAGGCACGCCGCCGCCAACCGGTTTGCCCAGCACCAGCGCATCGGGCCGCAGCCCATGTTGCATGGTATAGCCGCCGGGACCGGAGCTGATGGTGTGGGTTTCGTCCAGTACCAGCAAGCTGCCGTGGCGCTCGATGATTTCCTGCGCGGCGGCCCAGTATCCGTCTTGCGGCAAGACCATGCCGATATTTGTCATCACCGGCTCGGCCAGCACGCAGGCCACCTCGCCGCTCGACAGGGCCGCCTCGAGCGCCTCCAGATCGTTGAATTCGACCACCACGGTGGTCGCAGTCAAGTCGCTCACCTGCCCCAGCAGGCTGTCGCGCTGTCGCGCCTGGCCGTCCACGAGGTCGACGAATACATCGTCCACGGTGCCGTGATAGCAGCCATTAAAAACCAGGATTTTTGAGCGGCCGGTCGCTGCCCGCAACCAGCGCAGCATGAAGCGATTGGCGTCCGAGGCGCTTAACGCAAATTGCCAGACCGGCAGGCCAAAACGACGTGTCAGTTCTTCCGCCACCCAGACCGCGTCCTCCGACGGCATCATTGCCGTGTAGCCAAGTTCGGACTGACGGGCCAGCGCCTCGGCCACCGGCCGGGGCGCATGACCAAACATGGCACCGGTGTCGCCAAGGCAAAAGTCCGCGTAGACATGGGCGTCGACATCGACCACCTGCGCGCCGCTGGCCTGCGCCACGCTCAGAGGAAACGGCGTGGACCAGTCGGTCATCCAATGCAACGGTACGCCAAACAGCATGTGCCGGGCGGCGCGCTGGGCCAGCGCCGCCGAGTTCGGATTGTTGAGGCTAAATGACGCGCGCTCGGCGCTGTGCAGCGCCAGCGCGCGCGACCAGTCGACACCGTGGCGAACGGGCTCGGCGCCTGTTTGTGAAGAGTTCATCGTTTTTGTCATGATCGTTCAACTGCTTATCGGTTTATGGTTTGCGTGTGTTGCTGCGGCAGGCGGCGATATCGTTTAGTCACACCAGCAGCATCAGATGTTCGCGCTCCCACGAGCTGATGACGCGGCTGTAGGTGGCAAATTCGAGTTCCTTCACTTCGCAGAATGCGCGCACGAATAACTCGCCCAGGATTTCCCCCAGGGGCTGGCAGGCACGCATGCGCATGATCGCGTCTTCGAGATTGCGTGGCAATTCATCGTCGACATGCTCGGCACTGCCGTCGGTGGCCTCGGACGGGGTGAGCCCGTTGACCATGCCCAGGTAACCGCAGGCCAGCGTGGCCGCCATCGCCAGGTAGGGATTGACGTCCACGCCCGGCACGCGGTTTTCGATGCGGCGGTTGGCCGTGTTCGAATTGGGAATGCGAATGCCGCAGCTGCGGTTGTCATAACCCCAGCGCACATTGGTCGGGGCCGACATGAAGCGCGACAGGCGCCGGTACGAGTTCACATACGGTGCAAACATCAGCATCGCCTGTGGCACGTAGTGTTCCAGTCCCGCCAGATAGTTGAAGAACAGGGTGCTGGCGCTGCCGTCGGGATTGGAGAATATGTTGTCGCCCGTTTCGGTATCGAGGATGCTTTGATGGATGTGCATGGCGCTGCCAGGCTCCTGCTCCATGGGTTTGGCCATAAAGGTAGCGAAGATGCCATGCCTGAGCGCCGTCTCGCGCACTGCGCGCTTGAACAAGAAGACCCGGTCCGCCAATTCGAGCGCATTACCATGGGAAAAATTGATCTCCATCTGGCCGGCGCCGGCTTCGTGGATCAAGGTTTCAACGCCCAGTTGGTGGGTGTTGCAAAACGAGGACAGCTCGAGAAAAAATGGGTCGAAGTCATTGACCGCATCGATGGAATACGATTGGCGGCCAGATTCCGGCTTGCCGGTGCGGCCCAACGGCGGGGTCAGGGGCTCGTGCGGATTGCTGTTGCGTGCCACCAGATAAAACTCCATCTCGGGCGCCACCACCGGTTGCCAGCCGCGCGCTTGATACAGTTGCAGCACGTGCCGCAGCACGGCGCGCGGCGACAAATTCACGGGGCTGCCATCGAAATTCTGGCAATCGTGTATCACCAGGGCCACCGATTCCGCTGCCCACGGAACGATCCGCACGGTGGTCGGATCGGGCACGCAGATCATGTCAGGGTCGGTCGGGCCAACATACGGGCCATTGCCCGGCTGTTCCCCATTCACGGTATTGAGCAGGACGCTTTTCGGGAGGCGCATTTCGCCAGCGCTGAGGAACAGGTCGCGCGGCAAGATCTTGCCCCGTGCAATACCTGTCATGTCGGCGATGACGCATTCAACTTCGTGAATATTATTACTCTTGAGGAAATCTTGCATGGCCTGTGTCATTGTGCATACTCGCTAGTTTTACAGTTCCAAACGTCGGACTTCGCGATCTTTCTCGCGCGGTGAAACAGCCCGTTGGCAGACCATTATTTGATCACATCTTGATATTTTTTTCAATAAATCATAACGATTTCCAGAAAAACCAAGTAAATAAATATTTTTGTGATCAAATATTATGACGTTTCACGAATTGATCAATGCCGGAGGGGGCCGTCGACCGCAGTCGACAGCCCCCTCCGGCAGATGTTGCGCGCAAACAAGTTTGCCCGAAGCCCTTACTTGAAGGCCGGATCCCGGTATACCGTCTTCCCGCCTACAACGGTCAGCAATACTTTGGTCTTGGCCACATCCTCAGGCTTGATCTTGAAGAAATTGCGATCGAGGACGATCAGATCGGCCAGCTTGCCCGGCTCCAGCGAACCCGTTTCCTTTTCCTGCCGCAGCGTATAGGCCGCGTTCCAGGTAATGGCCCGTATCACGGTGGCGGCGCTCAGTCCGGCGTCGCGTCCCAGACGTCCGGCGAACTGCGGCCCGGCCTCGGGCGCGTTGGTGCGCGTCATGCCGACCTTGAGCGCGAACCATTCGTCGAGCGGATCGACCGGCCAGTCGCTACCGTATGCGATGCGCACGCCGGCCTGTTGAAACGGGGCGGCAGGTTCAATGGTGTCGTAACGGGCCGGCTCCAGATAGCCCTGCAAGCCGCCCAGCGTATCCGGTGCAGGCTTTTCCCATTGGAACGACTGCACCACGGAAACATCCAGCGCCGCATAGCGCGGGAAGTCGGCGGCGTCGACAATCTCATTGTGCGCCAGCGCAGGCCGCGCGTTCTTGCCCGCTTCCGTCGAGCGCAGGTAGGCGATACCGTTCAAGGCTTCACGGGCGGCGCCGTCGCCGTCGACGTGCACATGCGCATCAAGCCCTGCCTTGGCCAATTCGAGCAGCACCGAATTGAACACCTCGGGCTGAAAGTAAATACCCGGTCCCTTGCTGGTGCCGGGCACCCAGTGCGGATGGGCGGCAGTACCTTGGTTGACGTTGTACGGCTGCAGCATGACGCCGGTCAGCGCCGGCGCGGCAATCACGCCATCCATGAACAGTTTGGCCGCTCCCACGTTCAGCGCCGGCGCCGGCGCCGGTTTGCCCTGGTCGTAACGTAGCGCCAGCGCCCGCACCGCCGCCACCGCCTTGACCGCATCGGCGCTCGCATCCTCGGGCGTCAGCAACACCGCGAAATGGGCCCGCGCAGTCAGTTCGCCCTGACGCTGCAGCGTCGCAAACGCGGTGATGCTCTCCTCGCCGGCCACGGCGTCGAGGAAATTGGTAATGCCCTGCTTGCGCATGGCGTCCAGGGCGGCCCGCGCCGCCGCCACGCGGTCTTCATCAGTTTCCGGTGGCACCAACTTGCCGACAAGCTGCTGCGCGCTATCTTCCAGGATGCCGGTCGCGTTGCCGGCGGCGTCGCGCGTGATCTTGCCGGCCGTGGGATCGGGCGTGTCGCGCGTGATGGCGGCCAGTTCCAAAGCGCGGCTATTGGCCAGGGCCGAGTGGCCGAACGACGACTGCACCATGATCGGGCGCATGGTCTTCAGCACATCGAGCACCTTGGAGGTCACCTCGGTGCCTGCCGGTAGCATATTCTGCTGAAACCAGTTGACTACTGTTAACAAGCTGGACGCATCGTTCTTGCCCTCGCGATCCAGGCAAGCCTGGATCCGTGATTGAAACTGTGCAACCGTCAACGCTTCGTAATTCAGGTTACAGTGAAGCAGCTGCGCGCCGCCGGCCACCGGATGCATGTGTCCATCGATCAGGCCCGGCATGAGCATGCGCCCGCGCAGATCGACCACCTTGGTGTATTTGCCGCGCAGGGCGCCGGCGCCGGCGTCGTTGCCGACATAGATGATGCGCCCGTCACGCACGGCCAACGCCTGGTGAACGCTGTCCTTGGCGTCGACCGTGTAGACATAGCCGTTGCGGTAAATGGTATCGGCGCTCGGCGCGGCTGCCTGGCATAGCGCCATGGCCGCGCACAGCGGGAGCAGGCATAACGCCTTACGGTAAAGTGATATGTGCATCGAATTCTCCTTAGAAACGGTAGGTGAGGTTGGCGCCGACGGTGCGGGGCCGGAAGGTGACGTTGCGCAGCCGATCGTTGCCGGGTACGTTATCGTTCATCCGGTTGAGCCTGGGCTGCGAGTTCAACAGATTATTGACGAAGCCGGTCATTTCCCAGGGGCCGCGCGTCACGCCAACGCGGCTCGAGACGAAGGAGCTGGACGGGCCGTCGGCCAGCCTGGCGTCGTAGCCCGCCACATCGGCGCTGGGGCTGCCTCGATAGCGACCGGAATACTGGTAGTCCAGCCGGGCGTAGCCGTCGGTGCCCTCGTTGATCTGGAAGTCGTACTGGGCGCCCAGCGCAACCGTCCACTTGGGGGTATTGACGAGTTGATCGCCGTTCTTGGCCAACAGCAAACCGTCGGGACGCCTGGAGTCTGCGGTGTAATGGGCGTCGCCATAGCCGACTGCGGCGCTCAGGGTCGTGCTTTGCAGGACCCGCGCCTGCAGTTGCAGATCAAATCCCTTGCTGACCGCCTTGCCCAGGTTGGTGGTGTATGACAGGCCACAACTGCTGACAAAAACGCCCGTCTGGATCTTGTTCCAGTCGATCAAGTACGCGCTGCCGGACAAGGTCACGCGGCGGTCCATCAACTTGACCTTGTCGCCCACTTCATAGCTCCACACGGAGTCGGAGCCGTAGATGCCGGGCGCGTCTTGCAAGCCCAGGCTTTTCAGGCTCACGGAGCCGGGCGCACCATTGACGCAGGCCGGGTTGCCGGCCATGGCGGAGTTGGCGCCGCCTGGACGGTAGCCCTTGGCGGCGGTGGCATACACCATATGGTCCTGGCTGAGCTGGTAGCTGGCGCCAAACTTCGGTGTTACCGGCGTCTCCGACGAGCTGCCGCCGTATCGGTGTAGCCCCCCCGCTTCCACGCCGTCCTGGATGTCGGTGAACGAGAAGGCATTGCGTGCGACGCGCAGCCCGGCGGTCAGTTTCAGTTGGGGCGTGAGGTTGTAATTGAGTTCGCCAAACAGCGCCACTTCGCGCTGGACGAATTTTTCATCCTCGATCCATTGAAAGGGGCCGGTATTGGGCACCCCGAAGAACTGCTCCGCTGTCGTGCCAGCGATGGCCTGAGTGATCTGCCCGATCGGCTCGACGATGGTCTGATGCAGGCTTTGCTTGTTGTGCGAATAATACAAACCGCCGATCCAGTTCAGCTTGTCGCCCGGCTTGTTGATCGACGAAAAACGCAACTCCTGCACCAGATTGTTCTGGGGCGTGGTGTTACGCTCTACCGCCGTGTAATCCGGATGGCCGTCAACCGTGGCATGGCCGCCTTGGTAAGCGGCAGCTTCAAGATACGAATAGTCGTCGGTCCGATGTTGCTTGCGCTGAAAATAGGAGGTGACCGATTTGATCGACGTATTCTCCAGATCGTATTGCACGGTCAGCGACGACAGCGAGAACCGGTCATTGGCCGGCTGGGCGATCTTCGAATAACTGCGGTTGACTCCCGCGTCCTCGAAATACACGTCCTTGTCGCCGCGCCTGGTCTGCTGGTACAGGATGGCCGGGGTGATGGTCAACTGCGGCATCGGCTTGTACAGGAACGCCAGCCGTGCCACCGTGGAAATGACGGAATTGACATCGGTGGCGGTGACCGCGCCGCTGTTGATATCGGCGCGATCGATATAACCGCCGCTGCGCTGGCGCCACAAGCTGGCGCGAAAGCCCGATTTGCCTTCTTCGATCGGGGCACCGTAGGCCACGCCGGCCTCGTAACTGGGCGCGCCCCCGGCGGTGGTGGAGATTTCGGAACGGGCGTAGCCGTCGCGCTTGGTCAGGCTCGGTGTCGGCGTGATGAAGCGCACGGTGCCGCCTTCGGAGCCGGCACCGAACAAGGTGCCCTGCGGCCCGCGCAATACTTCCACGCGGTCGAGATCGAAAATGCGGGGAAATGCGCTGGCGGTTGCCGCCAGCACATTGTGCATCTGTATCGGGGTATCGTCGATGTAGATCGCCGTGGTGGCGGCGCCGACACTCGAGGCCAGGCCGCGTATCGACACATTCGGCTCGCTGTCCTGGCGCACGGTCAAGCCCGGCACGATGCGCGACAGGTCGGCGATGCTGCCGACGCCCTGCTTCTCGAGCGCGGCCTGGGTCACCGCGCTGATGCTCATCGGTACCTTGCTGATCGGTTGCTGGACCTTTTGCGCGGTAACGATCACCTCCGTGATCTCGCTACTGTTTGCCCCGGCATTGCTCTGCGTGCCCGCCTGCGCAGGGTCGGGCTCTGCCGCACTGGCGCGCGATGTGACGACCATGGAGCCCAGGGCCAGTGAAACAAGCAAGGTCAAGCGTCGTGGTGCGATAGACATACATACTCTCCCGATTGATTGAAATATAAATTATTAAAATTTAAAAACCGTCCCTAGCTAATTTGTCTCCGCCACACGCTCTTTGATATAAACCAAACGATTTATCTTATTCGAATTCCTCGCGTCTTATCAGTTCCACTTTGTGCATCTTCATAGAACCACTCCATCAGGCGCGCAGCCGCACCGGGTCGCGGCCGGCAGGCCGGCGTCAAGCGATCCGCATCCAGGTTGTTTTCAGCTCCGTATATTTATCAAGCGCATGCAAGGATTTATCGCGCCCGTTGCCGGACTGCTTGCGCCCGCCGAAGGGCACCGTGATGTCGTCGCCGTCGTACTGGTTGACATGCACCGTTCCGGCGCGCAAGGCACGCGAGAGCCGCACCGCCTTGCTCAGATCGGAAGTCCAGAGCCCCGCCTGCAAGCCATAATCGCTGCTGTTGGCCTGGCGCACGGCATCGTTCACATCCGTGAAACTGAGCACCGACAACACCGGCCCGAAGATTTCCTCGCGGGCGATTTTCATGCCGCTGTCCACCTGGTCGAAGATGCAGGGTTCGACGTAATAGCCGCCGCTGGCGACGCGCGTGCGCCGCCCGCCCGCCAGCAAGGAGGCGCCATCGGACTGGCCGCTGGCGATGTAGCCAAGCACCGAGTCGAGTTGGGTCGCGTCGACGATGGCGCCCATGGTGGTGTGCTGGTCGAGCGGGTCGCCGGGCTGAAAAGCCGGCATCAGCGCCAATGCTTTTTCCAGGAATGGCTCCTTGATCGATGCTTCAATGAACAGGCGCGACGGCGCGTTGCAGCTTTCTCCCTGATTGAAGAACATGGCGCCCACCGCAGCGGCGGCGGCGGCGTCGAGATCGGGGCAATCGGCGCAAACGATATTGGCAGACTTGCCGCCCAGCTCACTCCAGACCCGCTTCAAATTCGATTGCCCGGCCATTTGCATGATCTGCTTGCCGACACCGGTCGAGCCGGTAAACGCCAGGCAATCGATGTCCATGTGGCGTGCCAGCGCCACCCCGGTCTCGTGGCCATACCCGGGCACCACATTCAATACCCCAGGCGGCAGTCCCGCCTGCAAGGCCAGGTCGCCCAGCCGCAGCGCGGTCAGCGGGGATTTCTCGGACGGCTTGAGGATGACGCTGTTGCCCGCTGCCAACGCGGGCGCGATTTTCCATGTCGCCATGATCATCGGGTAATTCCACGGCACGATGGCGGCTACCACGCCGATCGGCTCACGCGTCACCAGGGCCAGGCTGGCGGCATCGGTGGGCGCCACCTCCCCGTACGTCTTGTCGACGGTCTCGGCATACCACTGCAGACAATTGGCGGCCGCCGCGACATCGACACTCTGGCTATATTGAATCGGCTTGCCCATGTCCAGCGTTTCCAACAGCGCCAATTCGACGCCGTTTTCACGCACCAGTTCGGCAAACCGCAAGAGCACGCGCTTGCGCCGTGCCGGCGCCAACGCCGACCATCGGCCATCATCGAAGGCCGCGCGCGCCGCCAGCGCGGCCGTCTCCACATCCATCACATCGCAACGCGCGACCTGCGCCAGCAGCCGGCCGTCGATGGGCGACACATCATCGAAGCGCGCTTCGCTCGCGGCCCAGCGGCGTTCGCCGGCGATCAGTGCGCGCCCGTCTATCGTCAGCGCGGCGGCGCGCTCATGCCAAGAAATATCAGTCATCATTAATTTCCTCTTAAAGTTTATTGGCGCGCCGGCGGGCGGCGCGCGCCAGCATGTAACTGGAGCCGATGATGCAGCACGACACCACCAGCACCGTGATCGAGGCGACCGCGTTGACGCGAGGATCGAGGCCCAGGCGCGCCCGCGAAAAGATGACGATCGGCATGGTCGACGAACCAGGGCCAGACAGGAACGCTGACAACACCACATCATCGAGCGACAGTGTGAATGTCAGCAGAAATGCCGAGGCAAGCGATTGCGCGATATTGGGCAGCGTGACCAGCAAAAAAACCTGATGGGCCCGGCAGCCCAGGTCCATGGCCGCTTCCGCCAGCGATTGGTTCAACTCCTGCAAGCGCGACTGCACCACCACGGTGGCATAGGCCATGCCCAGCAAGGTGTGGCCCAGCCAGATGGTGGCGCTGCCGCGAGCGGGAAAGCCGAGCAGTTTTTGACATGACACCAGCAGCAGCAGCAGCGACACACCGATGATTACCTCCGGCATGACCAGCGGCGCGCTGACCATGCCGGAAAACAAAGTGCGACCATGGAAGCGCTTGTAACGATCGAGCACATAGGCGGAAAACGTTCCCAGGACTACGGAAGCGAAGGCGCTCGCAACGGCTATCTTCAACGACAACGCGAAAGCGGAGAGCAGTTCGGCGTCCTGCATCAGTTCGCCGTACCACATCAATGAAAAACCGCTCCACGCCATGTTCTGGCGGGCGCTATTGAAGGAAAACACGACCAGCACGATGATCGGGAAATAGAGGAACAGATAGCCCATTGCAAGCCAGCTGCGGCCCAGCCCGCGCTGCAGGATTTTCATGGGCGGCCTCGCTCGGCCTGGTATTTATTAAAGATCATCATAGGCACCAAGATAAGAAAAATCACGACGACGGTCACCGCCGACGCCATCGGCCAATCGTTATTGGTAAAAAATTCATCCCACAACACATGGCCGATCATCAAGGTGCGCGGCCCGCCCAGCAGTTCCGGGATCACGTACTCGCCGATGGCCGGGATGAACACCAGCATGGCGCCGGCGATGATGCCCGAGCGCGACAGCGGCACGGTGACCCGCCAGAATGTCTGCCAGCGGCTCGCGCCCAAGTCGGCCGCCGCCTCCAGAAAACGCTCGTCGAGCTTGACCAGATTGGCGTACAAGGGCAGGATCATGAACGGCAGATAGGCGTACACCATGCCGATGAGCAAGGAGAACTCGGTGTTCATCATATGCAGCGGCGCGACTATCCAGCCCAGCGACAACAACGCCCGGTTGACGATGCCGTCGTTGGCGAGGATGCCTTTCCACGCGTAGATGCGCAGCAGGAACGAGGTCCAGAACGGCAGCATCACCAGCATCAGCAGCACCGGCCGGATGCCCGCCCGCGCGCGGGCAATGAAATAGGCGAACGGATAGCCGATCGCCAGGCACAAGAACGTGGTGATCAAGGCGTACTTGATCGAGCTCAGATACGTGTACAGGTACAGATCGTCGTTGAAGATGAACAGGTAGTTGGCGAGCTTCACCTTCAAATGGATCACACCGTCGGCATAGCTCAAGACCGTGCCGAACGGATCTTCGCCTTCGGTCTCGCTGATGCTGATGCGGAAAACAATCAGGAACGGCACCAGGAACGTCACGATCAGCCAGACGAACGGCACGCCGATGACCAGGCGGCGCCCGCTCAGCGCGCGCACCCGGGACAGCTTTTTCAAGGAAGAGATCATTGGCGCCTCAGCTCGTCAAAACGACCGCGTCGCTGCCATCCCACCAGGCATGCGCGCGCTGTCCGCGTTCCAGGGCGGCGCTATCGAAGCGTGCGCTGTTGACCCGGCTCACCTTCAACGTCGTGCCGCTGTCGAGGCGCAGCACATAATGGGTCTGATTGCCGAAATAGGCGACCGAGGCGATCACGCCTTCAATACTGTTGTGGCCATGCTCGCACGCTTTGGCGCGCATCCCGGCCTGCGGCGGCTCCAGCTGCAACACGATTTTTTCGGGCCGCACGCCGACGTGGACCGGCATGCCCAAGGTGCCCGTGATGCCGTGCGGAACGAACATGGACAGTCCCGCTTCGCTGGTCGACACGACGATATGATCGGCCTCGTCGACCTGTACCTGGCCGGCAAACAGATTGATGTTGCCGATGAAGTCGGCGACAAACACACAGGATGGCGTTTCATAGACGTCCCCGGGCGCGCCGACCTGGCGTATCCGGCCTTCGCTCATGACGGCGACGCGACTGGCCATGCTCATCGCTTCATCCTGGTCATGGGTCACCATGACGCAGGTCACGCCGACCTGTTCGATGATATTGACCAGCTCGACCTGTGTACGCTCGCGCAACTTTTTGTCGAGCGCGCCCAGCGGCTCGTCGAGCAGCAGCAACTTGGGGCGCCTGGCCAGGCTGCGCGCCAGGGCCACGCGCTGCTGCTGCCCGCCGGACAGCTGGTGCGGCTTGCGCTGGGCATAGGCTTGCATTTGCACCAGTTCCAGCATCTGCCGGACCTGCTCGGCGATGACGTCGCGCTGAAGGCCGGCGCGGCGCAAACCGAAGGCGATGTTGTCCCATACCGTCAGATGAGGGAACAGCGCATAGGATTGGAACATCATGTTGATCGGCCGCTCATGCGGGGCGACCTCGGTCAGGCTCTTCCCTTCCAACAAAATCTTGCCGGAGGTCGGCGTTTCAAACCCGGCCAACATGCGCAACAGGGTCGATTTTCCGCATCCTGAACTGCCGAGCAAGGCGAAAATCTCGCCCTGCTCGATGGCAACCGAGACGTCGTTGACGGCATGTATGCCATCAAAGCTTTTGATCACATTTTGCAGCAACAAAAATGGCCGATCGGGTTCAATCGATGCTGTGCCGGGGGAAACAGTCGTCATAGGTCGCACCTGGAAGGAAGAAAAAGGAGAAGCTCTAGAAGCCGGTCTTGAAGCGCGTGTAGGTGCGGCTGACCAGTCGCCTGATGGGCAAGGTGAACGCTTCCGGCACGATCAAGCGCTGCTTCTCGTCATCGCTCAAAAACAGGCTGGTATTGGCCGCCAATGCGGGATCGACATATTTGAACGACGCAAGGCTGGCGTTGGCATAGAACACCTTGTTGGTCAGGCTGGCCTGGACCTGGGGCCGGAGCACGTAATTCATCCACAGCAGCGCGTTATTCGGATGCGGGGCGTCCGCCGGAATGGCCATCGAGTCGAGCACGATGGTCGCCCCCCTGCTGGGCGGCAGCGCCTCGATCCGCACGCCGGCGCCGGCTGCCAGAGCGCGTTGGCGCGCGATGTTGATATCGCCTGACCAGCCCAGGGCAAGGCAGATCGAGCCGTTCGCCATGTCGTTGATGTAACCGGAGGCGCTAAACAAGGTAATGTAAGGCCGGATGTTTTTCAACAGCTGGCCTGCCGCCTGGTAATCGGCGGCCACGCTCGAAAAGGCCGGCTTTCCCGCATACACCATCGCCGCCGGCAGCACTTCCGAAGGCGAATCGAGCACCGATATCCCGCACGATTGCAGCCGCGCGGCATACCTGGGGTTGAACAGCAGTTCCCAGCTGTTGGCCGGCATCGGCAGCGGACCGAGCGCCGCCCTGACTTTATCGACATTGATGCCGATCGTGGTATAGCCCCACAACCAGATCACCAGATGGCGGTTGTCCGGATCGACCCTGGCCAGCTTGGCCTGCAATTGCGGATCGACATGGGCCAGATTCGGCAGTTTGGATTTATCCAGCTCGCGCAGCAGTCCAGCCTTCAATTGGAGCGACGCCCAGTTCAGCGAGGGCACCACGATGTCGTAGCCGGTGTTGCCGGCACTGAGCTTCGCGTTCAGGACCTCGTTGCTGTCATACACGTCGTAACGCACCTTGATCCCGGTTTCCCGCTCGAAGTTCCTGACGGTGTCGCTGGCGATGTAGTCGGACCAATTGTAAATATTGAGTACTTTCTCTTCCTGTGCCCACGCCGGCAGCGCCAGCCCGAGCGCAGCAACGGCGGCGGCGGCGGCCAGGCGCCGGCTACGCCGGGCTGTATAGTGAAGAGTCAACATCATAGCCAGCCACGCGCTTGCAGGTCGGCGTAGGTCAAGTCGAGGCAATGGCGTATCCGCCCTATCATCTCGTCGATCTGCGCGCAGTCCATCACCAGCGGTGGCGCGATGATCATGCGGTCGCCCACGGCGCGCATGATCATGCCGTTGTCGAACATGTGGCCGCGGCACACCATGCCCACCCCCAAGGCCGGGTCGAACGACTCGTCGTCGTGCACCACCTGCCCCTTGGCGCGCACCAGGTTCAGGCCTGCGACCAAACCGCAGCTGTCCGCATGGCCAACCAGCGGATGGCTGGCCAGCTCGGCAAACCGGCGTTTCAGATGGGGGGCGGTGACGCCGGCAACCTGCTGCAACAGCCCTTCGTCTTCAATGATACGAATGTTTTCGAGCGCGGCCGCGCACGCGACCGGGTGTCCGGAATACGTGAAACCATGGGCGAATTCGCCGCCACGCTCAATCAGCACCTCGGCCACGCGGTCGCCGACCAACACCCCGCCCATCGGCACATAACCGGAGGTAACCCCCTTGGCGAAGGTGATCAGGTCGGGCTTGATGCCAAACAGAGCCGATGAGAACCAGGCGCCGAGCCGGCCGAAGCCGCAGATGACTTCGTCCGCGATCAGCAACACGCCGTACTTGTCGCAGATGCGCTGGATCTCCGGCCAATAGGTGGCCGGCGGAATGATGACGCCGCCGGCGCCCTGCACCGGTTCGCCGATAAAGGCGGCCACCCGGTCGGCGCCGAGCGCCAGGATCTTCGCCTCCAGCCACGAGGCGGCCTCGATCCCGAAGGCGTCTTCGCTCATGCCGCGCCCGGACTCCAGATAGCTGGGCTGGCCGATATGGACGATCCCCGGTATCGGCGCGCCGCCCTGGGCGTGCATGCCGCTCATGCCGCTCAGCGATGCCGCAGCCACGGTGCTGCCGTGGTAGGCGTTGTCGCGGCTGATGATGATCTGGCGCTCGGGACAACCCAGCACTTCCCAGTAACGCCGCACCATCCGCACATTGGTGTCGTTCGCTTCGGAGCCCGAGCCGGTGAAATACACATGCTCGAAGCCCGGCGGCGAAATCTCGGCCAGTTTGGCGGCCAGCCGCGCCGCCGGCACATTGGTGGTGTTAAAGAAGCTGTTGTAAAAAGGCAGCGTCGCCATTTGCCGATGGACCGCGTCGGCGATGCTGGTCCGTCCATAGCCGACGTTGACGCACCATAGACCCGACATGCCGTCGAGCGTCTTGTTGCCGTTCGAATCCCACAGATAAATCCCCTCGCCGCGCACCATCACCCGCGCGCCGCTGGCGTTGAGGCTTTTGAAATCGGTGAACGGGTGCAGATAGTGCGCGGAATCCAACTTCTGGATGGCCGCCGTGTCCACTTGCTGGCCGCCGGCGCCGTCTGGATTGGTCATGGGAAAACTGTCGCGCGGTGCCAATGTTTGTGTTGTCATGCTTTCGCTCCAAAATAAAGTCAGCGTGGCGAGGTGCTCAAACGTGCAGCAACAAGTGCTCGCGTTCCCACGGACTGATGACGGTCATGAATTCCTGGTGTTCCAGGTCCTTGATGGCGGAATAGACATCGACAAAACGCTCCCCCAGCACGCCGCGCAGGGCGTCCTCGGCGCGCAGAGCGGCCAGCGCCTCCGGCAGGCCCTGCGGCAATTGGAATTCCAGATCGTAGGCGCTGCCGAGCATCATCGGCGCCGGCTCCAGTTGCTCGGTCATGCCCAGATAACCGCACGCCAGCGTGACCGCCAGCGCCAGGTAAGGATTGGCGTCGGCGCCGATGATGCGGTTCTCCACCCGGCGGTCCTGCATGCCCGATTCCGGCACGCGGAAGCCCACCGTGCGATTGTCCAGTCCCCATTGAATGTTGATCGGCGCGGCCGTATGGCGGACGATGCGCCGGTAGGAATTCACATACGGCGCCACGATCGCCATCGCCGACGGCATGTAGCGCTGCAGGCCGCCGATGTACTGCCTGAAAATCGGGGCGGCCGAACCGTCCGCATTGCTGAAGATGTTCAAGCCGGTCTTGGCATCGACCACGCTCTGGTGCACATGCATCGCCGAGCCCGGCTCGCCGGCCATGGGCTTGGCCATGAAGGTCGCATACATATCATGTTTCAGGGCCGCCTCGCGCAGCGTGCGCTTGAAATAAAACACCTTGTCGGCCAGTGCGAGCGGATCGCCGTGCAGGAAGTTGATCTCCATCTGGCCGGCGCCGATTTCATGAATGAGGGTGTCGACGTCCAGATTCATCAGTTCGCAGTAATCATAGATGTCCTCGAACAAGGGGTCGAACTCGTTGACCGCGTCGATGCTGTAGACCTGGCGGCTGGTCTCGGCCCGTCCGCTGCGGCCGATGGGCGGACGCAAGGGCAAGTCCGGATCGATATTTTTCGCCGTCAGGTAAAACTCCAGCTCCGGCGCCACCACCGGCCGCCAGCCCTTGTCCGCATACAGCTTGAGCACCCGCCGCAATACCGAGCGGGGTGCGAAATCGACCAACTGGCCGTCGGCGAAATAACAGTCGTGGATCACCTGCGCGGTGGGATCGGACGCCCATGGGACCATGGTGATGGTGCCGGGATCGGCCTTCAGTATCATGTCGCGGTCGGTGGTCGAAATCGCGCGATCGTAAGCGGAGTTGCCCTGCGGGTAATTCCCGGTGACCGTCATGCCCAGCACCGCCTCGGGAATGCGCATGCCGCGCTCCTGGGTAAATTTTCCACGCGGCAGAATCTTGCCACGCGCGACCCCGGTCAAGTCGGGAATCAGGCATTCGATCTCGGTGACGTGCTTCTCGTTGAGCCACAGATCCATGTCGGTATAACTGAAATTTTCACGTATTGCCATTTGCGTCTCTCATAGGATGTGGATAAGACCTGGTGTCGGCCGCCGGGTGTTCCAGCGCCGGATATCGGTGTAAACCGGCCGCGCTTGCCGCCGGCGTCAAGCCTGCGCGCCCCTTGCCTTGCCGCCCCCTCGCTCACGCTGGTAGCGCGCGCAAGCGTCGCCAAACGCGGCCAGGATTTTCTGCGATACCGGATCGTCGGCGAAGCGCCATTCCGGGTGCCATTGCACCGCCAGCACGAAGCTCGCGCCGCCTTTGAGACTGCACGCCTCGATCAAACCGTCATCGGCGCGCGCCTCCTCCTGCAGCGCGTCGGCCAGGCGGTCGATGCCTTGGCCATGCAGTGAATTCACGTCGAGGGTGGACTGGCCACCCAGCATCCTGGCCAGCATGCCGTCGGCGCTCAAGTGCACCCGGTGCACCGGCCGGTACTGCGCTTCCAGTGCGTCCGCCTCGTCTTCGCGATGGTCCATCATTGCGCTGACGCGATGCACGGCCTGGTGCAAGGTACCGCCGAGGGCCACGTTGAGCTCCTGAAAGCCGCGGCAAATCGCCAGCAACGGCATGCCGCGCGCCAGCGCCGCGCCGATCAGCGGCAAGGTGGTCGCGTCGCGCGCCGGATCGAGCTCCATGTCGGCGTCGCCCAACGGCTGCCCGTAGCGGTCCGGGTGCACATTCGATGGCGACCCACTCAACAGCACGCCGTGCACGGCGTCCAGCGCCGCGTCCAGATCGGCCCCGGCGGCCAGCGCCGGCAAGATCAGCGGCATGGCGCCGGCGCCGGTCGCCGCCTCGACGTATTTATGCTGCGCGCCATGCGTGGCGTGGCGGCCTTGCCGGTTCAGACAGGCGGAAACGAGGACGAGCGGTGTAGTCATTTTTATTTTGCTTCGTGACAAGGATGTGACATCATATGCAGAAGTTGGCCTCATTGTGAGTGCCACTTTGCAATAACTGATGGAACCACCTTGGAGCTCGCCGCCATGTCGCCAACCTCGGACCTACTTGCGCAAACCTTGTCCCAGGCCCAATTCCATCCACGTCTGCCGCAGCAACGTCGCCTCTACGAGGCCGCCAAGGCCGCGATCTATCAGCAGGTGTTGAAAGCGGACAGCAAGTTGCCGTCAAGCCGGGATCTCGCGCGTGATTTGGGCGTGGCCCGCAACACGGTGATCGCGGCGTTTGAACAATTGGCGGCGGAGGGCTATGTCAGGAGTGAACTGGGCAGCGGCACCTACGTGGCCGATCTGCAGGCGCACCGCGAACACATGGGCGGCCAGCGCGCGCTGGCGCCCCGCCACACGCAACACGGCGCGGACGCCTTGCTGTCGGCGCGCGGCGCCGAGCAGACCGCCTTCGCGGCAGGTCCGCGCTACGAAATCCAGCCGTTCGCGCCAGGCGACGCCGACTTTTCCTCGTTCCCAATCAAGTTGTGGTTGCGGCTGCAAAACCGGGTGTGGCGCGATGCGCGCGCCGATTTGCTCGACTACGGGCAATCGGGCGGCTATCTGCCGCTGCGCCAGGCGATCGTCGAATATTTGCGCCTGTCCCGCTCGGTAAATGTGACGGTCGATCAAGTGATGATCACCTCCGGCAACCAGCAATCGCTCGATCTGTGCGCACTATTGCTCGCCGACGCAGGCGACACCGCCTGGATCGAGGACCCCTGCTATTGGGCGGCGCGCCGGGTATTCCAGGCGCGCGATCTGAAGCTCCATGCCATTCCCGTCGACGGCGACGGCATGGCGCTGCGACCGGCAGACCTTGCCACCAATCCGCGGATCATCTACGTCACGCCGTCACACCAGTATCCGACCGGTGTCGTGATGAGCCTGGTGCGGCGGCGCGCGCTGATCGAAGTTGCCACGGCTAAAAGGGCGTGGGTGCTGGAAGACGACTACGACAGCGAATTCCGCTACACCGGGCGGCCGCTGGCGGCGCTGCAGGGTCTCGACACCAGTGACCGGGTGCTCTACATGGGGACCTTCTCGAAGGTCTTGTTTCCCGGTATCAAGGTCGCGTATCTGGTCGTCCCGCCGGCCCTGGCCGGCGGCTTTAAAGGCGCCCTTTATGATTTGCAACGTCCCGGACAATTGACGACCCAGGCGACCCTGGCCGATTTCATGGCGCTGGGCCATTTCACGACCCACATTCGGAAACTGAGGCAAACTTACGGCGCAAGGCGCGAGATGCTGCGCCGCACCTTGATGACGCATATGTCGGCGCACCTGCGCCAGCGCGTTGCCATTTCAACCGAGGAGTCGGGCTTGCATCTGGTGTTGGAATTGCCCGACAACGTAGACGATGTCGGCATCGCGGCACTCGCGGCCGAGTCGGGGATGCAGGTGCGCGCCCTATCGACCTATTATGTGCAGGCGCCGGCGCGCAGCGGCCTGCTGATCGGATACGCCTATGTGCCACCGGAGAAAATTCTCTATTACGCCAGATTGCTGGCCGCCGTCATCGCTACGGGAATCCGCTAGGACGGTGGCGCACGCCCAAAGTGGCTCCATCCATAATGGCATTGTGGACCTAGGCAGCACTACCACTTTCGGGCACTATTTCCGGAGCGTTATACCGTGCCACCAATGGCCGTCGCCGATGTCACGCGGGGCGCCATTTTTAATTTGAATCGAACCCGAATGCCCAACCACGACTTCGCCTACCGTTCCATGGGAACGTTTTTGAACGCGCCCGCAGTAAAGAGCGCGCCCTTCGGCCTCGCCGGCGTTAATTTTGATGGCGCGGTCAGCAACCGTCCGGGCGCACGCTTCGGACCACAATCGATTCGATTGGCCTCCCAGATGCTGTGCGACGCCATCCACCCTCTGTTTGACATCGCACCCCACGGCCAATTGTCCGACGTCGGCGATCTGTTGTTGCCGAACACCAGCATCGACGCCATGCGCGAAGCGCTGATGCCGCACGCCTGCGAACTATTGAGTCGGTATCACATGGTCTGGCTGGGCGGCGACCATTCAGTGACGCTGCCATTGCTGCGCGCCATGCACAAGCTGCATGGCCCGGTCGCATTGATCCATTTCGACGCGCACTGCGACACCTGGACCAGCCATTTTGGCGAATTATCGGGCCACGGCACGTGGGTCTACGAAGCGGTCCAGGAGGGGTTGCTGATACCCCAGGCAACGATTCAGGTCGGCATCCGCTCGTCCGGCGAGCGCGACGCCCGAGAATACGTCAATGATATCGGCGGTCGCATCTTTACCGCCCGCCAATTGCGCGGCCTGGAAAGCGCCAGCCAACTCGCCAGCGTGTTCGAGGAAATCCGCGCCCGCATGGCTGCAGCCGGCAATCCCCGCATCTATCTGTCGCTCGATATCGATTGTCTCGATCCCGCATTTGCCCCCGGAACCGGTACGCCCGAGCCCGGTGGCATGACATCGGCGCAGGTGCTCAGCTTCATCGAGGAGCTGGCGGACCTGAACTGGTGCGGCATGGATTGCGTTGAGGTCTCGCCGCCTTACGACCATGCGCAATTGACCGCGAATGTGGCAGCGACGCTGGTGTGGACCTATCTTTGTGGCCAGGCGGCGAAGCAGTCCCGCAAGGCGCCTTTATGATATATGCATCCTGATCGCCAGCGCCAGTTGCGCGAAGGCCGGCGCGATCCGCTCGGACGCCACACAGGCGTAACCAAGCACCAAACCCGGGCTCGCCCGCGCCGCGCGATAGTAGTAGCGCGACAGCGGACGCACCGCGATGCCCAGCGCCAGCGCGCTGCGCGCGACGGCTTCATCATCGCAGTGCGGCGGCAGGTGGAGCGTCAGGTGCAGGCCGGCGTCGCTGCCGGCGGCGCGTACACGATCATCGGGAAACTGACTGCGTATGGCCTGCTGCAGCAAGTCGAGACGGGCGCCGTAGAGCAGCCGCATGCGGCGGATATGGGCGTTGAAGTGACCCTCTTCGATGAACGCTGCCATGGTTGCCTGTAGCGGCATCTGGCCGGAACGATACAATTCCTCCATGCCGGTGACGAAGGCGGGCGCGAGCACTTCCGGCAGCACCATATACCCGAGCCGCAGGCCGGGGAACATGGTCTTGCTGAAGGTCCCCATGTACAGCACGCGCTGGTCGCGGTCCATGCCCTGCAGCGAGGCCAGTGGCCTGCCGCCATAGCGAAATTCGCTGTCATAATCGTCTTCGATGATCCAGCAGCCGTGTTGCCGGGCATATTCGAGCAGCATGCGACGGCGCGCCAGGCTCATCACCATCCCCAAGGGATACTGATGCGAAGGCGTGACGAAGATGAAGCGCGGCGGACGCTTGAGCTGGGCCGGTCGCGGGCAGATGCCTTCCGCGTCCAGGCCGATCGGGTGCACCTGCAGTCCCGAGACCAGCAGCAAATTGCGCGCCCCCCAGTAGCATGGATCCTCGACCCAGGCGGCGTCGCCAGGATCGCTGAGCAGGCGCATGCACAGATCGATCGACTGGTGGATGCCGCTCGTGATGACGATCTGCTCCGGTACGCAGTTCACCGAGCGCGACACCTTGAGATAGTTGGCCAGCGCCTCGCGCAGCGGCTGGCAACCGCCGCCGACGCCATAGGTCAGCGCGGACACCGGCGGATTGCGCCAAATCCGCGATTGCAGCGCACTCCAGGTTTTGTGGGGGAACTGGGTCACGTCCGGCACGCCAGGCACGAAGGCGCCCCACTGCTGCTGGGCGGCGCCGGCCTGGGCCACCAGGCTGCGGCCACGGCGCGACAGGGCGCTGCGGACGGTGGGCGGCGCCGGCTTGCGGGCGGCGCCGGCTTGCGGCGCGCCGAGCAGTTCAGGCACCGTGTCGGTGACATGCGTGCCGCCGCCGCCGCGCGTTTCCAGATAGCCTTCGGCCAGCAATTGCTCGTATCCAAACAACACCGTATTACGCGAGATGCCCAGCTGCGCAGCCAGATCGCGGCTCGACGGCAGGCGCGTGGCGGCCGGCAGCAAGCGTTCCAGGATGGCCTGGCGCAGCAACCTGTAAATCTGTTGATTACGCGGCAGACCCGCGCTTTTCTTCAATTGCAGCAGCAGGTAGTCGGCGACGATAAAGGAACGCATGGCCCAGTATAGCGCACGCCAGATCTTGGCACCATCTGGAAATTAATATTGGCACTATCAAATGGGACCAATGCAATCCACCATGGGCCTTCTCTTCAACTGTTCGCAACAAGGAAAAATATGGATTCGAATCTCGATTGGCAGCGGCGCAAGAACCAGAGCACCCCGCGCGGCGTGGGCGTGATGTGCGACTTCTACGCGCAACGTGCGCGCAACGCCGAGCTGTGGGATATCGAGGGAAGACGCTATATCGATTTTGGGGCCGGCATCGCTGTCCTCAACACGGGGCACAGCCATCCGAAAATCCTGGCGGCGGTGAGCGAGCAGCTGCAGCGCTTCAGCCACACCGCCTACCAGATCGTGCCCTACGGCTCCTACGTGGCGCTGGCCGAAAAGATCAATCAACTCACGCCGGGCCAGCACGCAAAAAAAACCGCCTTCTTCAGCACCGGCGCCGAAGCGGTGGAAAACGCCATCAAGATCGCACGCGCCGCCACCGGCCGCGCCGGCGTGATCGCCTTCAGCGGCGCCTTCCATGGGCGCACCATGATGGGCATGGCGTTGACCGGCAAGGTCGCCCCCTACAAGGCCGGCTTCGGCCCCTTCCCCGCCGAGGTATACCATGTGCCGTTCCCAAGCGCCTTGCAAGGCGTATCGGTGGCGCAGTCGCTGGCGGCCTTGCATACCCTGTTCAAGGCCGACATCGAAGCGCAGCGAGTCGCCGCCATCATCATCGAGCCGGTGCAAGGCGAGGGTGGATTCTACATCGCACCGCCCGAATTCATGCGTGCCCTGCGCGCGCTGTGTGACAGCCATGGCATTGTGCTGATCGCCGACGAGATACAGACTGGTTTCGCTCGCACCGGCAAGCTGTTCGCCATGGAGCACTACGACATCGTGCCAGACTTGATAACCATGGCAAAGAGCCTGGCCGGTGGCCTGCCGCTGTCGGCGGTGTGTGGCCGCGCCGAGATCATGGATGCGCCCGGCCCGGGCGGGCTGGGCGGCACCTACGGCGGCAATCCGCTGGCGGTGGCGGCCGCGCATGCGGTGCTGGACGTGATCGAAGAAGAACAGCTGTGTGCGCGCGCGGTTGTGATCGCGCAGCGCCTGACGGCGCGCCTGAACGCGGCCCGCGCCGTGGTCCCGCAAATCGCCGAAGTGCGCGGCCTGGGCGCCATGCTGGCAGTCGAGTTCCGAGATCCCGCTACCGGCGCGCCGGACCCGGCATTCACCAAAAAAGTGCAGGCCCAGGCGCTGCAGCGGGGCTTGCTCTTGCTCACCTGCGGCCCCGAGGGACAAGTGATCCGTTTCCTGTGCCCGCTGACGATAGAAGACGCGGTGCTCGACGAAGCGCTCGACATACTCGACCTCGCCCTGCGCGCTTAAGGAGCTCCCATGTTGAACTTGAACGATCCGGCGCTGCTGCGTCAGCAAGCCTATCTCGACGGCCAATGGTGCGACGCCGACAGCGGCGCCACGCTGGCCGTGACCAATCCCGCCACCGGCGAACAACTGGGCACCGTACCGCTGATGGGCGCCACTGAAACCGGGCGCGCGATCGCCGCCGCCAACGCGGCCTGGCCGGCCTGGCGCAAAAAGACGGGCAAGGAGCGCGCCGCCATCCTGCGCAAATGGAACGACCTGATACTGGAAAACATGGAAGACCTGGCGCTGCTGATGACGGCCGAGCAAGGCAAGCCGCTGGCCGAATCGCGCGGCGAAGTGGCCTACGGCGCTTCCTTCATCGAGTGGTTCGGCGAAGAGGCCAAGCGCGTGTCGGGCGAAACGCTGGCATCCCCCTGGCCCGACCGGCGCCTGCTGGTCACCAGGGAGCCGATCGGCGTGTGCGCCGCCATCACGCCATGGAATTTCCCGATCGCGATGATCACCCGCAAGGCCGGTCCGGCGCTGGCGGCCGGCTGCCCGATGGTGCTGAAACCGGCCGAATCGACACCGTTCTGCGCGCTGGCGTTGGCGCTCTTGGCCGAGCGGGCCGGCGTGCCGCCCGGGGTGTTCAGCGTGATCACAGGCAACCCGAAAGACATCGGCGCCGAGCTGACGTCCAATGCCACCGTCCGCAAGCTGACCTTTACCGGCTCCACCGCAGTGGGCCGCTTGCTGATGCAGCAAAGCGCACCCACCATCAAAAAACTGTCGCTGGAACTGGGCGGCAATGCGCCGTTTATCGTATTCGACGACGCCGACCTGGACGCGGCCGTGGCCGGCGCGCTCGCTTCCAAATACCGCAACTCCGGCCAGACCTGCGTTTGCGCCAACCGCATCTATGTGCAGGACGCAGTTTATGAACAATTCGCCGAGAAACTGGTGGCCGAGGTCGCCAAACTCAAAGTCGGCAACGGCGTCGAGCCAGGCGTCACGCAAGGGCCGCTGATCGACGAGGCGGCAGTGCAAAAGGTCGAGCAGCACGTGGCCGACGCGCTGGCCAAGGGCGGCCGTTTGCTGGCCGGCGGCAAGCGCCACGCGTTGGGCCACAGCTTTTTCGAGCCGACCGTGATCGCCGACGTCAGCGCCGACATGATCGTGGCCGGCGAAGAAACCTTCGGACCGCTGGCGCCGCTATTGCGCTTCAACACTGACGAGGAAGCCTTGGCGCTGGCCAATAGCACCGAATTCGGCCTGGCGGCGTATTTTTATTCGCGCGACATCGGCCGCATCTGGCGCGTGGCAGAAGGACTCGAAAGCGGCATGGTGGGCGTCAACACGGGGCTCATTTCGAATGAAATTGCCCCATTCGGCGGCGTAAAGCAATCGGGCCTGGGCCGGGAAGGATCGCGCCATGGGCTCGATGACTATCTGGTCATTAAATATATCTGCCTGGGCGGACTTTAATTAAAACCCAAACAGCCGCTGCCCCCGACCGGTAGCGGCGGTGGCGTGATGTCCACCGGCTACGTGCCACCGGCTACGTCGCCTCATGCACCGCCAAGCGAGAGCGCCCTGCCGGGAGCACCATCGTTCAAGGGCTGCAATGCGCTCAAGAAGACGATCGATCCCACGCGCGTACCGATCAAGGAAAAGGAAAGCTATCGATGGCTGGAGAATTTGAGACAGTCAACCGAGCTTTTCTCCACCCCTGAGCGTTGCGTGCATATTGGCGACCGGGAAATTGATCTCCTCGATTGCCTGTTAAAAGACAGCAAGAGATCGCGCGTTCAGTTGCCGCCTTCCCGCTATCTTGAAAAAATTGCGCAACCGGGCGGGTACCTCGCAAGCGACAACGACCACCGGGAAACATCGTCATGTGGCGTGCGAAAGATATGGGTAATCGAAAGCTTCGTACCACCGTCTGGACCAGGGCGTGCAGAACTTGATGCCATTGAGCGTGATGGACGATCGCAGTGACGTCGGCTGATAGAAATACCAGTGCTTGTATGTCGAAGATGCCGAATCCACGCTGCATTTGTTCGTGCCGGCGCTACTCCCGCTGCAATGGTGCGAGCGCCACCGATTGCAGGGTGTGCAAACGGACGGCGATCCATTCGACGAACGCCCGAACCGTGTGCGGAAGATGGCGATCCTGGGGATAGATGACCGATAGCGGCACGACGGGACTTGCGTACTGCGGCAGGACATTGATCAGGCATCCGCTGGCAAGGTGCGGGGACGCGAGGTAGTCGGCAATGCGAACCAGACCCAGCCCTTCGAGACCGCAGGTGACATATGCATCGGTATCGTTGACGGTTAAGCTGGCATTCACTGAGACAGCATGGTCGGCGCCATCAACGATGAAGTGCCAATCAGTTGCACGTCCGGTTCTTCCTGTTTGAAACGCGACGAGGCGATGCCGGTCGAGGTCGGACAGCGCGCCGGGGACGCCGTGCCGCGCTAGATAGGTCGGCGCGGCGCACGTGACCCAAGCAAAGCTGCCGACCCGCCGCGCGACCAGAACGGCGGACGAGGCGGGCACGCCAGCGCGTACTACGCAGTCGACGCCCTCTGCTATCAGGTCAATGGGACGGTCGCCTAGCGTTAGAACCAGAGAAATGTCCGGATAGTTAAGCTGGAAATCCTGCATAGCGGGAAGCACAATGGCGCGCGCAAACGAAGCCGGCATGTCAATGCGCAACGTGCCTTGCGCATTCACGGTGCTGCCGGACAGCGCGGAAGCAATACTATCAATTTCACCCAGGACCAGTTGGCAGTGGTCGTAATACAGGCTGCCATTGGGCGTCACATGCAGCGCACGCGTCGTGCGCTGCACTAATGTAGCGCCCAGTGCCGATTCCAGGCTCTGGATTGCCCGACTGACCGTTGAACGTGGTTCCGACAAGGCCTTTGCTGCACCGGCAAAACTCTGTGCTTCCACAACCCGCGAAAAAATTTGCATCATCCGGATACGGTCCAAGCGGTACTCCCCAATGCTGTCGTTGCCATCATTATCCCATTTTTCGCAATTCTAAAGTCAAGGTTAACCAGCTTACAAAGGGCCTTGGGATTTTTTACACTCTGTTGTTGCTGATGATTATTTCAGTTTTGCGAATTTACAGAGGAAACAACAATGACAGAGCAAAAGAGTATTCTGGTGCTAGGCGCCGGTGAATTGGGTTTGGCGGTGCTGCGCCAGCTTGCACCACGGGTAAAACCTGGAACGGTAACAGTTCTGGTGTCGCCGCAGTCGCTGCACGAGCCAAGCGCAGCGCAGCAACAGACGGCAGATGAGCTAAATGCGATGAACGTTCGTATGGTCGCATTCGACCTGGCGGCAGCGACCGAAGAGGCACTGAGCGCGCAGCTGCGCCAATTCCACACCGTGATCAACTGCACCGGCTTCGTGGCGGGGCCAGGCACCCAGATGAAGCTAACGCGCGCGGCACTGGCGGCGGGCGTTCTCCGCTACTTCCCGTGGCAATTCGGCGTCGATTACGACGTCGTCGGCAAAGGTAGCGGCCAGCCGGTTTTCGACGAACAGCATGAGGTGCGTCTGCTGCTGCGCGGGCAGGCCAAAACTGAATGGGTGATTGTGTCGACAGGGATGTTTACCAGCTTCCTGTTCGAGCCAGCAACCGGTCTTGTCGACTTCGATGCGGGTATCGTGCGCGGCCTCGGAAGCTGGGAGACGCAAATAACCGTGACGACACCCGAGGACATTGGTACACTGACCACGGCGATCTTGCTGGAAGAACCCCGAATCGTGAATCGAGTCGTGTACGTCGCCAGCGACACGGTCTCGTACGGCCAACTGGCGGACATCGTTGACTCTGTGACGGGCCGCCGGTTCGAGCGCCAGTTGCTTACGCCTGAGATGCTGGCCGCCGCGTGCGCCGAGCATCCGGACGATGGCATGGCACGCTACCGTCTCGCATTCAGTCGCGGCGATGGCATGTGGTGGGACAAGTCCACCACGTACAATGCTCAACGCGCTATCCGGACCACCGACATCAATACCTGGCTGGGATCGCGCCGCTCGCGGCAGTAAACCGGGAAAGGGATGCACTTTCGTATCGATGTGATCCTGGTTTGCCTCCGCTGGTATGTGGTTTATCCGCTGAACTACCGCCATCTGGAAGAGATAATGGAGGAGCGCGGCGTGTCGATAGACCATTCGTCGATCAAATTCTGTCTTTAAGATACATTAAGATTCTGGTCGCGGTAGGGACAGAAGTCTCCTCCTGCCCCCCGCACAGATCCCTGCGAGCGGCACTACCGCACAAGGCTCCTACCTTGGGTGTGTGACGCGAAACCGTTCACTTGGATACGGATGAGTATTACGATAAGGTGGGATGTAGCGCTTCACTAACCGATTGAAACGCTCCCAAGACAGGCAATGTCGTTGGCTGCGACGCATTAATGTGTGCCGCCACGTTCGACAAATTTCCGTGCGAAAGCTGCATAGACGATGCGAGTTTCCGGGTACTGCGAAGTAGTTGAAATAGCCCTGCACGACCCGACCAAGCCATTTTCCAACAGCAGGTACATCATCGTGCATTCTTTTCCTCAACTCCGCCCGGATTGCTTTTAGCGTTGCCCGCATTCGCTTCTTCACCGTCACACGCAGGATCGCAAACCAGCCTTGGCGGGTCTTCCCGCAACAGTGCGTGAAGCCCAGAAAGTCGAATGTTTCCGGCTTTCCTTCCCCCCGCAGCTTGCGCTGCTCCTGAGCATGGCGTCCGAATTCAATGAGTCGCGTCTTGTCTGGATGGAGCGCCAGTCCGAATTTCGCCATGCGTTCCCGCAGTGCGGCCAGAAACTGCCCGGCATCGTCCTTTCGCTCGAACCCGACCACACTGTCATCGGCATACCGGACGATGATGATCCGTCCTGTCGCGTGTCGTTTTCTCCACTGATGCGCCCATAAATCGAGCACATAGTGGAGATAGATATTGGAAAGCAGCGGTGAAATCACCGCCCCTTGCGGACAGCCCTGCAAGGATTCGATACGCCTTCCATCCTCGATCACGCCCGCCTTGAGCCATTTGCCAATCAGCCGAAGTAGGCGCTGGTCAGCAATCCGATGCCCCAGAAATTGCATCATCCACTTGTGGTCGATGGTGTCAAAGAACGCCCGTATGTCCGCGTCCAGTATCCAGTTCACCCGATGGCTCTTGATCCCGACATCAAGCGCATCGAGCGCATCGTGCTGGCTGCGCCCCTGTCGGAATCCGTATGAGAATCCAAGAAATTCCTCTTCATAGATCGCGTTCAAGACCTTAACCACGGCCTGTTGCACGACCTTGTCCTCCAGTGCTGCAATTCCCAGCGGCCGCAACCTGCCGTCCGCCTTCGGGATGTACACGCGCCGCGAGGCTTGCGCACGATAGGCACCGGAATGTATTTCCCGATGCAATTCATGCACCCGTGTGTAAAGTAATTCCTCGTATTCTCCCCACGTCACTCCATCTACGCCTGCCGCCGCGTTCCGCTTCAGATCATAGAAACTTTCCACCAATAACGATGGCGTTACATGGTGGCGGAGTGCTGTGAATTTCATCCGCCCGCCCTTCTTGGCGGCTTCCCGTACGCGCTCAAGTCCCATCAACGCATTTTCCCGACTCTGAGTCCGGCATGCGGGAGGCTCTTGCGCGTTTCCCTCGGTTGCACCCCTTCCCTCCACCGTCTCCGCAGGCTTCCCCTTGTTCGACGGCTTCTTCGGTACTATGGGCATATCCGACTTCTCAACAGCGTCGATGGCGGCATTACGGCCACTGGCCTTTTCCACCCCGTCCGGCAACTTCCCGGGCACTGTTGAGATCTCCCAGCTTCTGTGCAGATTGCTTCCCGACATGCGCAGGTTCTCCGACCGCGCGGGATCAGAACATGACTTGCGATTGTCGCCATGCTCCATATTGCCTTCCGAGACAGTCAACGTCGTCGGCATCCCGATTCCTTGATTTCGCGGCTCAATGGCTGGCCTGTCGGTGTCCCCTGTCAACGCTTCGCCACACGCCTCACGACGTGTAACGCATGACTCGGGGTCAGAGTGATTCGCCATATCTTCCCTGTATTGAACTTTCATCAACTACAATCTGCCAGCTTATGCTGGCGCACTGACTATTCAGCCCCCTCGTGAAAGAAGACCCCATGCAGCCATCCTTGCCCGCCGAGATAGAACGCCATCTGGCCTTGTTTGTCGCCGCCGCGCAAAGCGCCTTCGGCGCCGACCTGCAAGCGGCGGTGCTGTTCGGCTCTGCCGCCGACGGCCAGTTGCGCGCCACCTCCGACGTCAACCTGTTGCTGCTGCTGCGGCGCTTTGCGCCGCAATCGGCCGATGCGCTGCGCGCGCCCTTGCGCCTGGCGCACGCCGCCATCGAGCTGCAGGTGATGTTTTTGCTGGAAACCGAACTGGCGCAGGCGGCCGACGCCTTTGCCGTCAAGTTCGCCGATATCGTCGCGCGCCACCGCGTGCTGCTCGGTAGTGATCCCTTCGCCAGCCTGCATGCCAGCCGCGAGGCGGTGCTGCGGCGCCTGCGCCAGGTGCTGCTGAACCAGCAGCTGCGCATGCGCGAACGCTATCTGCTGCTGAGCCTGAACGAAGAACAGCTGGCCGGCGCCATCGCCGACGCGGCCGGGCCGCTGCGCTCGGCCGCCGCCTCGCTGGCGCAGCTCGATGGCCAGGCGCCGCTGGCGGGCAAGCAGGCCCTCGAAGCGTTTGTCGAGCGGCTCGGCGAGCCTGCGCTGCACGCGGCCTTGCAGCACATGTCGCTGGCGCGTGAAACGGCGCGCCTGGCGCCAGGGCTTGCCCTGCCTGCCTTTATTGGCCTGATGACGATTACGGAACAACTGCGCAAGCATGCGGAGCAGCTGCGGTGACCGGCGCCAATCCCTTCTACTGGAGCGGCCCCTGGTTTCTCGCGGCCTATCTGGTGTTCGCACTGTTGGTGTACTACGGCGTGCGCGAGCTGCTGATACGCCGGGAATTGCGCAATCCGCATGCGCAACTGGCCCTGGCAGACGATCCTTACCGCATCGCTTTTCTGCGCGGCGGCGCCCTGGAAGCGGTGAAAATCGCCGCCATCGTGCTGGTTGACCGCGGCCTCTTGCACGCCGATGGCCCGCTGCTGGAGACGAGCAGTGCCGACAGCCTGCGCTACGCCAGTCACGAGATCGAACGCGACGTGCTGCGGCTCTACCTGGGCCGCCAGGGCCACAGCCGTGAACTGGCGGTGCGGGCCGAGGCCTTCCCTTCCTGTAACGACTATCGGCAAACCCTGACGGATCAGGAACTGCTGGTCGGCCCGCCGCTCTTGCGCCGCCGCGAGCGCATCACCTGGGTCGCGCATTACCTGTTGCTGACGGTGGCCTGTGCGAAGGCCATCATCGCCATCAGCAATCGCCATTACAACCTGCTGTTCCTGGCGATATTGACGGCGGTGTTCCTGCTGATGCTGCGCGGCTTGCGCACGCAGGCGAGCAGCTGGGGCGCACGGCGCCTGCTGACCGATTTGCGCGTGCTGTTCGGCCGTCTGAACCTGCGTTCGGCGCGCCTGATCCCCGGCGCCAGCACGGCGGACATGGCGCTGCTTGCGGCCATTTTTGGCGTATCCGCCTTGCCGCTATCGGTGTATGCGTATGTGGAGGAAATGTACCCTGTGCCGCAGCCAGTGAACAATCCGGGCAGCGACAGTTCTTCCAGCAGCTCCGGTGATTCCTCTTCCGGCAGCGATAGCGGCGGCGGTTCCTCGTGCGGCAGCGGCTGCGGCGGCTGCGGTGGCGGCGGCGGCTGTGGAAGTTAAGAGGGATCGCGTCGGCCTGGGCTGGCGCGGCGAACTGGCGGCCGGCATTCTGTCCAACCTGGCGCACATCGACGTGCTGGAAGTGATCGCCGACGATTATTACCGCACCAGTCGCGCCAGCCTCGGCGCACTGCAAAGCCTGGCGCGCCAGGTGAGCGTCAGCCTGCACGGCGTGGGCATGGGCCTGGCCTCGACCATCCCCGCCGAGCCTCGCCGGCTGCAGGCGATGGCGCGGCTGATGCGGCAGGTGGCGGCCGAGTCGTGGTCCGAGCACCTCTCTTTCGTGCGCGCCGGCGGCGTCGAGATCGGCCACCTGGCCGCACCGCCGCGCACGCCGGCCAGCGTGGCCGGCACCGTGGCCAATATCGCGCTGGCCACGCGCATCGTCGGCAGCGCGCCGCTGATGGAAAATATCGCCACCCTGCTCAACCCGCCCGCCAGCACCCTGGACGAAGCCGACTGGCTGGCGCGGATTATCGAAGGCGCGCCAGTGCCGCTGCTGCTCGACCTGCATAATCTGTATGCGAACGCGGTCAACAGCGGCCAGGACCCGCAGGCCATGCTGCTGCGCCTGCCCTTGGCCAGTGTGGGCGCCGTGCACTTGAGTGGCGGCCACTGGATGGACGAACCTGGCGGCGCGGGCCGGCGCCTGCTGGACGACCATCTGCACGATGTGCCGCCGGAGGTCTTCGAACTATTGACCCAGCTGGCGCGCCAGGCGCCGCAGCCGCTGACGGTGATCGTTGAACGCGACGGCAATTATCCGTCGTTCGACCATGTGCTGGGTCAGCTGGCACTGGCGCGCGCCGCCTTGCGCGCAGGCAGACACGCGTGAGTTCCCCGGTGCTCGAAGCCTACCTGGCTTTGCTGTACACCGACGAGGCCAAGCGCCACGCCTTTTTGCAGGCGCCGCAAGCGCAGGCGCTGCAGCATGGCTTGTCGCCGCAGGAAGCCCTGGCGCTCGCGGCGATCGACCGTATCGGCCTCGTGATGGCCGCCGCCAGTTTCCGGCACAAGCGCGCGGCACATGCCCGCCATGCAAAACCACGGCAAAGCTGGTGGCGCCGGCTGATGGAACGCTGGCACTGATTAGAGCTGCCACATGCGCAGCGGCAGCAGCCCCCACCAGGCCAGCACCAGCAGCAGTTGCAGCGCCGCCAGCAACGGTATCGCGTCCAGCTTTTCCACCGTGCCGGTGCCGCGCATGCGCCAGCAGCGCGCCAGGCCAAAGGCGATTGCCAGCGGCAGCGCGCCCGTAACGATGGCCGCCAGCACGCTGGCGAAGGTTACGTCACCCAAGCGCATGAATGATTGAAAGTAAAACAACGGCAGCGGCAGCAGCAGCGCCAGCAGGGACAGCAAGGGCGCGAACAGATGATCCTTGCGATGCAGCTTGCGGCCAGCGGCGCGCCACAGCCCGACTACCAGCACATACAGCAAACCAGCCACGCCCAGCGCCAGGCTGCCCCACAGCACCAGCATGCGCAGCATCGAGACGCGCTCATAGCTGTGCAGGCCGTCGCTGAGCACATGGCGGCCATCGGTCTGCAGCAGCACATGCGAGGGCGCGCTGCGGTCGCTGGCGCGAAACAAAAAGCCGCCCACCGGTTCGAGCTCCTTCGGTTCACCCTGGAACGGAATCAGGAACAGCGAATCGCCATCCCATTTCACGCGCACGAAACCGAACACCGCGTCCAGCCAGGCCATGCTGGCCATCGGGCTGGGCGCCGGCACGTACACGCCCTGGAAGTTTTCCACCGTCGGCGCGGGCAGGCCATGCGCGGCGGGCGGGCGCAGCGGCAACTCGAGGTCGCGCATCAACAGGCGGTTGAAGCGTTCGTAGTCGGCGTCTTCCGCATCGGTATTGAAACCGATGAAAAACGCGCTTTTCTGTTCAGGGTAAATGCACAGCATGGCGCGAAAGCCGGCGCTGGTGCCGGGATGGCATACTCCCACCACATTGTGGCGGTCGCGCGTGGCCAGCGCCAGGCCGTGGCCTGCGTCGAGTCCCGCCTGCGACGCTTCGGTGCCAGATGGGTGCGACAGCATCCGCATCAGCGCCGGCGTGATGAAAGGTTTTCCCCGCGCGCTGCCGTCCCCCATCAGCAATTGCGCCAGCCTGGCCATGTCCTGCGCGGTGGTGGTCAATTGGCCGGCCGGGCGCAAATACATGGGAATGGCCGCATGGGTGACGCCATGCTCGAAGTGGCCCATGGCCAGGCGTGCGTCCGCTCTGGCGCCGGTTTGCGTAACAAAGGCAAAAGTGCTGTCCTGCATGCCCAGCGGCCCCAGCACCTGCGCGTCCAGATAGCGCTCGTAGGGCTGGCCCGTGACTTTTTCGATCACCATGCCCAGGATGCCATAGCCCATGTTGGAATAGACATAGCGGCTGCCCGGGCGGTCGCGCACGCGCAGCAGCTTGCCGCTGCCATGGAAGGCCTCTGCCAGCGGCGTGTCGGCGGCGGCCTTGCTGCTGAAGGCCTGCCAGAAGTGCACATTATCGAGCCCCGAGGTATGGTCGAGCAAATGGCGGATGCGCACCGGATCGCTACCGTTCCAGGCATTGCCGAGCTTGAGTTCGGGCAGCACCTGCGCCAGCGGCGTATCGAGCGCCAGCTTGTTTTCCGTCACCAGGCGCAGCACGCCCAATGCCACGCCGACCTTGGCCAGCGAGCCCACTTGCACCTTGTTATCGGCCCGCATGGCCGCCTTGCTGGCGGCATTGGCCAGGCCAGCGGCGCCCGTGCTGACGGCGCCATCGTCGCGCACTTCGCTCCACACGGCGCCGCTCAAGCCTTCTTCCCTCAGGCTGGCGCCGATATCGCCGGCCAGGGTGTCGCCTGCAGCGTTTGCCGTGTGCGCCACAGCGCACAGCAGCAGTAACAGCGGCGCCCCGCAACTGCGGCGCAGACGGCGCCCGATGGCTGTCAATGGTTCTTTGTAACGCAATGGTGACTCCTCTTTCTTTGCATGGCGTACGCCCTTGCGCATGGCGGCTTGCTACAATTAATACCTTTGCAAGCAAGGGAGCACACATGTCACAACAACTTATTCTGGATAACAATGTCCAACAAGCCAAGACCCTGGCCTGGTGGTTGTACCTGGTGCATGGCGCCAGCTTCGTATTTTCGCTGGGCGCGTTTTCCTTCATTCCTTTGATCATCAACTACCTGAAGCGCGGCGAGTCGGCCGGCACCTTTGTGCACAGCCATCACAACTGGCAAATCCGCTCGTTCTGGTGGTACGTGTTCTGGATCGTCGTCGGCGCCATCCTCTGGCTGACGCTGATCGGCATCCCGGTGGCCTTGGCCGTGTGGGGCCTGGCCTGGCTGTGGAAGGCCTACCGGCTGGTGCGCGGCTTCATTGACCTGAACAACAATAACCCGATGCCGTAAGCCGGCTTCACGGCGTGCCAGCCGGCCCGCCGTGGTCTACATCGCCGCGAACGCCTGTGCGATATCGGCGATCAGGTCCTGCGGCGCTTCCAGCCCCACATTGAACCGGACCAGCTGGCCGCCGTGCTGCCAGCCCCGGCGCATGCCGGCGATGCGATACGGCATCACCAGGCTGTTGGCACCACCCCAGCTGTAGCCGATCTTGAACAATTTCAAGGCATCGACAAAGCGATCGGTCTGCTCTTCGGTATAGCTGGCGTCGAACAGCACGGAAAACAAGCCACCGGCGCCCGTAAAGTCGCGTTTCCAGATGTCATGACCGGGGCAATCGTCGAAGGCCGGGTGCAGCACGGTGGCAATTTCCTGCCGGCCCTTGAGCCAGCCGGCCACCGTGCGCGCCCCCGCATCATGCGCGTCAAAACGCAGTTTCATGGTCGGCAGGCTGCGCAGCACCAGGTAGGCGTCGTCCGCCCCCACGCCCATTCCCAGGCGCATGTGCGCCAACGCCAGCCGGTCGTGCAGCGCGCGGTCGCGCGTCGTCAAACAACCCATCAGCACGTCCGAACCGCCCGACTGGTATTTGGTCAGCGCCTGCATGACGATATCGGCGCCCATCTCAAAACCGCGCAAGGCCAGGCCGGCAGCCCAGGTATTGTCCAGTGCCACCGGCACGCCGCGCGCATGGGCAGCCGCGCAGATGGCCGGCAGGTCCGGCACTTCCATGGTCACGGAACCGGGCGCTTCGGTCCAGATCAGCCTGGTGTTCGGCTGTATCAGCCCGGCAATCCCGGCGCCGATCAGCGGATCGTAATAGCGCGTGCTGATGCCGAAGTCCTGCGACAACCAGCGCCCCAGTTCGCTGTTGGGGTAATACACATTTTCCGGCAGCAGCACGTCGTCGCCGCTTTTGAGCAGGGCAAAGTTGGCCATGGCGATCGCCGCCAGGCCCGACGGCGCCAGCAGGCAATACTTGCCGCCTTCAATCCCGGCCAGCCGCGCTTCGAGCGTAAAAGTGGTCGGCGTGCCATGCAAGCCGTAGGTATAGGCGTGCTTGTCCTTCCAGTTACCCGAGCGCATGGCCGCCACATCCTTGAACAGCACGGTGGACGCATGGTGTATGGCGTTGGGAAAGGCGGCAAAGCCTGGCGGCGCCTGGTAGTCGCTGTGGATCAGCGCAGTCTGGATGGATTTTTTTGTCGTCATGGCATGGGCAATAAAAAAGGCGGACCGCAATATTGCTGGTCCGCCTTGATTGTAAGGGCTAGCGCCCTTTTCAGCCGTACGACTGTTACACCTGCGTAAAAACGTTCAGGCCTAGGCGCGCTGCCGAAGACAGTACCTTACTGTACGGCAAGGCAGCGCAACGCCGGCATGGACGTTTTTTACTCGGCAGCGCCCCACAGGTCGTGTGCATCGGCGGAAGTAATTTTTACGTCAACGAACTGACCGACAGCGAGCTTGCGGTGCGGCTCATACGGCGGCTTGACATAGACGACGCCATCGATTTCCGGCGCATCGGCGCTGGAGCGGCCGACGCCGCCGGTACGGGTGACTTCGTCGATCAGCACGCGCACGGTCTTGCCGACCTTGGCCTGCAGGCGTTTTTTCGAGATTTCTTCCTGCAGCAGCATCACGCGGCCACGGCGCTCTTCACGCAACTCTTCCGGCACCGGATTGGCGATGGCGTTGGCGGTCGCACCTTCCACCGGCGAATAGGCAAAGCAGCCAAGGCGGTCGATCTGCGCTTCCTTGAGGAAGTCCAGCAGGTAGTCGAATTCCGCTTCTGTTTCGCCCGGGAAACCGGCGATAAAGGTCGAGCGGATCGTCAGATCCGGGTTGATGGCGCGCCAGGCCTGGATGCGGTCCAGGTTTTTCTCGCCGCTGGCCGGGCGCTTCATGCGCTTCAACACATCGGGATGGGCGTGCTGCATCGGAATATCGAGGTAAGGCAGAATATGGCCGCCGCTCATCATCGGGATGATCTGGTCGACATGCGGATACGGGTACACATAATGCAAGCGCACCCAGGCGCCATAGGACTTGGCAAGCTCGCCCAGCGCTTCGGTCAGCTGCGTCATATGAGTCTTGAGGGGACGGCCGTTCCAGAAACCGGAACGGAATTTCACGTCCACGCCGTAGGCCGAGGTATCTTGCGAAATGACCAGCAATTCCTTGACGCCGGCCTTGAACAGGTTTTCCGCTTCGATCATCAGTTCGCCGATCGGACGCGACACCAGGTCGCCGCGCATCGACGGAATAATGCAGAAGCTGCAACGGTGGTTGCAGCCCTCGGAAATTTTCAGGTAGGCATAGTGCTTGGGCGTCAGCTTGACGCCTTGCGGCGGCACCAGGTCAAGGAAAGGCGCATGCGGTTTTGGCAGGTGGAAGTGTACAGAATCCATCACTTCGGCCAGCGCGTGCGGGCCCGTCACGGACAAGACCTTCGGGTGCACCTTCATGATGATGTCGTCGCCGGCCGCATCTTTCTTGGCGCCCAGGCAACCGGTCACGATGACCTTGCCGTTTTCAGCCAGCGCTTCGCCGATGGCGTCGAGCGACTCTTGCACGGCGGCGTCGATAAAACCGCAGGTATTGACGATCACCAGATCGGCGCCCGCATAGGATTTCGCCGTTTCGTAGCCTTCGGCGCGCAGTTGGGTGAGGATTTGTTCGGAATCGACCAGCGCTTTCGGGCAGCCGAGCGAGACAAAGCCCACTTTCGGCGCCGCACTTGGCATGGCCATCAAGGCCTCTGGCTTGGCGGAAGAAACGGGAATACGGTGTATTTCAGACATAGTTGGCAGCTGGAAAATGGTGAGGCGAATCGGCTATTGTACCCCGAGCCGCCCATGGCCTGCACAACTATGCTGCAATCACAGTTGCTTCATGCCGCCAATACAACTAAACAGGACCGCCCTGCCCGATGCGCTCCCCCAGTGTGCGGTTCATCCCAGCAGGCGCGGGGAACACGGTGTATTCGCCGTCGATCAACGGCGTTCTGCCCAAGAGCATGCATCCGACCGTCTTTGTCCGGGCGTTTTTCGATCAGATTGTGAAGACCTCGCTGGAGCTTGAGATGGACCATGCGCCGCAGTTCAGCCCCCAGGTCGATCTGCGGGCCCGCTGCCCTCGTCCATCAACTCAGGCGCCGTGTCAGGCCTTGCTTGCGGCTCCAGGACCTCACGTATCGCCTGAATAATCGCGCCAGCCAGCTCCTGCTCCGCGAGCATTGGAAATTCCTTGCTCAGCTTGTTCGATACCACCCAGCGGTTCTCGCGCACCGACCTGATGATTTGGTCGATGTCAGTGTTCGGTCCCTCGAGATATTCCTTCACTGCGGCGCGGGCACGCTCTGTGTCACGGAGAAAAAGCGCCTCCTTGCTCATTTCGCTCTCGATTGTCATCTGCACAACATGTCCCAGGTAAGCGGCTTGGGCTGTCAGGTCTGGATAACGCCATACTGGCAAAGCGTCGTCGTAGTCGTCAAAGTGAAAATTGCTGCGGATTCCGTCTTGATACTCGACCATCGCCTCGAAGCGATAACGGTCGGCAAACTTTCGCATGATCGGTTTGGAGAACCGCTCCAGCGCCCTGTCGTAGCCAACACGTTCATGCGTGCTGTTCGTGATCGTCGCAGAGATTGGCAGTATGAACGGCTCGGGCACCGCGCCATCGCGGCGCAAGACGTCGTTGACCAGGAACCGCGAGATCCTCCCGTTTCCATCGCTCATGGGGTGAATAAATACAAACCCGAAGCTCGCCATCGCCGCGCGCACGATCGCCGATGCCCCCCGTGTCTTGCTCAATGCGGATTGCAGGCCGCCAAGCAGAGCCTGCGTCCGATCCCAGTGTGGGGCGATATAGTCGACCTTGTCGAGATAGCCCACGCTATGGCCTACGAATACTGGCGACTGCCGTACGCCATACCGTGTAGCCGGTCCCAGAATCTCGGCCTGCAGTGCGCTGAGGGCGTCGACCGATAACGGCTCCCTGGCCGTGCCGCATCGGCTCTCCATGGCGGCAGCAAAGCGCCGGACACGATCGACTTTTTTCTCCTCGTGTTCAATCAAAAAGCTCGCCCGGGACTCCTTGATTGTGAGCCAGACGGCGCTTCGCATCAAAATATCAGCGCCGAATTCCACCTCCAGGTCCCTCAGTGCATTGGCGCAATCATATCCTTCTGCCTTGCGCACAGCTTCGGTCCGCAGGATCACCGGACAAAATTCGGGTGTACCCGGCATATTGTCCCGCACTCGCCACCGTTGAACGTTTATCGAACGGGTGGCCACGAAATATTTGTCAGACTCCAATGCCTCAATGTAATTTCCCGAAGGGGCGTCCGGCACGTCGAGCAGACGGCCCGTCACCCATTCGTAGAAAAAACCGATTCGTCGCGCGTAAGCGCCGGTCGGCTCGCCACGGATCCATTCTTCGAATACTGCGGCGGGGACCACATTGAACACACGCGAAAAAAATTCCAGGTTGACGGTCTCGTACTTTAGTGAGAATGTGAGATGCGCAGGCACTGTGGCGTCAGGCTCGGTGGCCGCCGGATAAGTCTCAAACCGGACCTCGTCGCTCTCCATCGTTTTGCGTCGTGTGCCCAGCTGACTTTCGACGGCAAAAGGTTGCACCGGCTCGATGCCCAAGTGCTCAGCCACCCATTTCAACCCAAGGTAAGTGCTCATTTTTGAGTAAAGTCATTTTTTTATATGTAAAAACTAGTGTCTCACAAAAAAAATGAATAAAAAATAGTTTTTACAGTAACTTTTGACAGTGCACTCATCTGCCCAATTTGTCATGACTACGGAAACCATACGGCGGTTTATCCCCGCAGGCGTGGGGAACACGTGCAAGGTGGGGGCAAGGCGATAGCATGGGCCGGTTCATCCCCGCAGGCGCGAGGAACACACCATTTATAAACATTGAAAACAAAGGATTAATTGGCAGGTCTATGTTCTACCGATTTTTCTTGCCATGAAATTGTAAAAGAACGCTGCGCTGCGCATCGACGATATGATGGTCATATCAGTCGTCAACGAGAGAAAAAGGCGCCGCAAACTGGTCTTGCGACTTTGATAAAATAGTCGAGCCAGTCAAGCCGGCCCCAGAGACGCCTGACACGCCCCGAGAGCGCCTTTACGCGCGCAAGCGCTTGTCAGATAGTCGGAGAAACCATCCCTTCGCACCGTTGCATTCGGCGCAGCGCCGGACATCGGCGACGGCGGGTCGTCATGCGGTGCAAGCGTGCTGGAGGAGAACCTCCAGGCTTGGTTGAGAGAGTTACTTCTTGTCGGTCGGTGGCACGACGGGCGGCACGAACGGGAAGTTGCCGAACAGGCTTTTGCTCTGGTTTTGCATTTGCTCCTGCATCTGCACGAACAGGCTCTTGCTCTGGTCGATATAGTTGTTCATCATGCCCTGCATCATCGGGCCCTGCACGTTCATGAACTGGGTCCACATCTCAGGGCTGAACGGCTTGCCTTCGAAGCTGCCGGCCGAGGTGCCCGTGAACTTGTGCTGGATATCGGTAAACGCTTGCACGTTCTTTTCCAGGTAGGAGCCCATCATGCCCTGCATGGCGTGACCATAGTAGCGGATGATTTGCGACAGCACGCCGCTGGAGAACATCGGCACGCCGCTGGCCTCTTCTTCCAGAATAATCTGCAACAAGATGCTGCGCGTCAGGTCTTCGCTGGACTTGGCATCGACCACCGTGAATTCTTCGTTGTCCAGCACCAGCTGTTTGACGTCAGTCAATGTGATGTAGGAACTGGTTTGGGTATCGTACAGACGGCGGTTAGGGTATTTTTTAATCAGGCGGTCTATACTTTTTTTTGCACTGCTCATCAGAAGTTCCACTTATTGCGCCGCAGCGCATACTGAGTTGATCCGAAAAAAAAGCGAACGC
Organism: Janthinobacterium sp. PC23-8; assembly: GCF_002250505.1. Classification (GTDB taxonomy): domain Bacteria; phylum Pseudomonadota; class Gammaproteobacteria; order Burkholderiales; family Burkholderiaceae_D; genus Janthinobacterium. The sequence goes on along the minus strand of NZ_NJGY01000003.1, from coordinate 782,085 downwards.
AAGGTTCGCTTTCGCACCTGCTTACTTTTTGCATTATAGAGTGGAAAACGGCGACGTTGCACATTCAAGCCGAAGTTTCCCGGTTTTATTGCAACGCAACCAAGTAAGTTCTTGACAAGGCCGCCATCTTGCCCGGCCTTGCCATCCTCAAGCCAGGCACTCAGTCGGCCCGGACCTTCACGTAACGGCCAGGTGCGGACTCAATGGAAGGATAGCGTTTGTTGCCAGGTTTGGCCGGCGCCTTGACGTCCGCGCCACCGTGCTGGGCCAGGAAAGCAGCCCATTCGGGCCACCAGCTGCCGGCGTGTTCCGTCGCGCCTTCCAGCCATTGCTCGGCGCTCAGGACCTTGGCTTTGGTCCGTGCGGAGGCAGGCTGGTCATTGGTCCAGTAGCTGCGCTTTTTCTTCGAGGCCGGATTGATCACGCCGGCGATATGACCCGAGGCGCCCAGGATAAAACGGTTGGCCTTCGGCTTTTTCGGATTGAGCAGCGCCGTGCTGGCGTAGGCCGCGCCCCAGGGCACGATATGGTCTTCACGCGAACCGTAGATAAAGGCTGGCGCGTTGATGCTGGACAAGTCGACCTTTTCACCGGCCACCGTCAGCTTGCCCGGCACTTTCAGGCTGTTTTCCAGGTAGGTGTTGCGCAAGTACCAGCAGAACATGGGGCCGGGCAAGCTGGTGCCGTCGCCGTTCCAGTACAGCAGGTCGAAGGCGGGCGGCTCCTTGCCCTTCAGGTAATTCGATTGCACATAGTTCCACACCAGGTCGTTCGGACGCAGGCTGGAAAAGGTGCTGCCCAGGTCGCGCCCGGACATCAGCCCGCCCTGGGCCAGGGTCTGCTCGCGCAGCGCCACTTGCGGTTCATCGATGAACACTTCCAGCGCGCCCGTATCGCAGAAGTCGAGGAAGGTGGTCAGCAAGGTCAGGCTGGCGACCGGGTCCTGGCCGCGCGCTTTCAGCACGGCCAGCGCAGTCGAGACGATGGTGCCGCCCACGCAAAAGCCGAACATGTTCAATTTTTCCTGGCCCGAAATATCCTGCGTGACCTTGATCGCCTCGATCACGCCCTGCTCCACGTAATCGTCCCAGGTGAGGTGCTGCATGCTCATGTCGGCATTACGCCAGGACATCAGGAAGACGGTATTACCCTGCTCGACGGCATAGCGCACCAGCGAATTTTCAGGTTGCAAGTCAAGGATATAGAATTTATTGATGCACGGTGGCACCATCAGCAGCGGACGCTGGTGTACTGTGGCGGTCGTCGGCGTGTACTGGATCAGCTGGAACAAGGCATTTTCAAACACCACCGTACCGGGCGTGGTGGCGACATTGCGGCCCACTTCAAAGGCGGACTCATCAGATTGCGAGATGCGGCCCTTCCGCATGTCGGCCAGCATGTTCGTCAGGCCCTTGGCCAGGCTTTCGCCCTTGGTTTCGATCAGGGTCTGCTGAGCGTCGGGGTTGGTGGCCAAAAAGTTCGCCGGCGACATGGCGTCGACGATCTGCTGCACGGCGAAACGGAGCTTCTGTTTCTGGTGTGGTGTCGCATCGACGGCGTCGGCCATGGCGGCGAGAAATTCGGCGTTGAGCAGATAGGCGGCGGCGTTGAAGGCCGACAAGGGGCTGGCATGCCAGGCCGGCGCGGCAAAACGCCGGTCGTTGACTGCCGGCGTCTTGCCGGCCATAAAGTCCGTCCACAAGCCCGTCAGTTTGGCCATATAGGCGTTTTTCAGTTGTTCGAGCACTTCCGGCTTGATACTGGCGCCGGCATCCTGCAAAATGCCGGCAATCGGATTGCCTGCGGGCTGCGGCACCATGTTGAACCACGTCTTCCAATGGTTCGGGTCGCTGATCTGCGCCATCCACTCCTTGGTCATTGCTTGAGGATCGGGCATATTCATATGGTTAAGTCCATTCAAGAATTTAAAAAATCAATCGCTACCTGGGTCCTGCATGCAAAACTTTACTGATCGTCCTTGCTGATGATGCTGATGACCGCCATCGCCTGGATCTATGTCGTCGGCCTGATGGCGCTGACGGAACCGTCCGTCGTCGCCGGCCTGATGACGTTTTTGCTGTACTGCGTGCTGCCGCTGTCGATCCTATTCTATCTGACCGGTTCGCGGCGGCGCAAACGCAAGAGCCTGCAACAGGCAAAGACAGACGATAAAACAAAAACGGCAGACACATAAGTGCCTGCCGCTGGAGTGTGCCAAGGTTACTTGCGCCAGATCAAACTGGCCTGTCGTCCCGTGACGCCGTCGCGCCGGTACGAATAAAAGCGGGCCGGCTCGCTGACGGTACAATGCTCGCCACCGGCCACCTGCGTCACGCCCTCGCGCGCCAGCATCAAACGCCCCAGCGCGTAGATGTCGGCCAGGTATTTGCCCGGCTTGCCGGCGATGGCCATGAACGCGGCCTCGAATGCCTGCCGTTCGGCGCCACCCTGCGCGCCGTCGAGAAAGGCTTGCAGCACATCCTGCCCCACTTCAAATTGCCGCGGACCGATGGCAGGCCCCAGCCAGGCCAGGATATCTGTTGCGCCGCGCTCGCGCATGGTTTGCACCGTGCGTTGCAAGACGCCAGCGGCCAGGCCGCGCCAGCCCGCATGGGCGGCGCCCACCACCTGGCCGTCGCTTGAGCTGAACAGCACCGGCAGGCAGTCGGCCGTCATCACCAGGCACACCGCGCCAGGCGTCGAGGCCACGCTGGCGTCGGCGTCCGGCACCCGTCCGGCCAGGCTGGCCGCATCGACCACCGCCACGCCATGCACCTGGTTCAGCCAGGCAGGTTGCGCTGGCAGCATGGCCGCCAGGCGCGCCCGGTTCTGCGCCACGTGCGCGTCAATGTCGGCCACATGCACGCCCAGGTTCAGGCCGCCACCGCCCTGCCCGTCATCATACGGCGCCAGGCTGACGCCGCCCGCGCGCGTGGTCGAGCGTGCGCCCACGTTGGCGGGCAGGCCCGGCCAGTGGGGAAGGATGACGGGCAAGGCAGCCATTACACCTGTTCCGGCTCGGGGATGCCGGCCGTGGCGAGCAGCGCGGCAAAGTCGTCGGCCACCGGCACGATCCACTCGCACGCTTGGCCGCTGCCCGGATGAACCAGGCCCAGGCGGCGCGCCTGCAAGGCCTGGCGCGGAAACACCGACACCAGGTGCTGCTTGCCATAGACGGCGTCGCCGACCAGCGCAAAGCCCAGGTGCTGCATGTGCACGCGGATCTGGTGGGTGCGACCTGTTTCCAGACGGCATTGCATCAAGCTGACGGGACGGCGGTCCAGCTCGCCGCTATTGAGCAACTCGTAATGGGTGATCGCCGGTTTGGCCGAGAAATTTTCCGACACGGCCATCTTTACGCGGTCGCGCGGGTGGCGGGCGATCGAGGCATCGATGGTGCCGGACGGCTTCGGCGTGCCCCACACCAGCGCAAAATATTCACGCTTGACGGTACGTGCCTGCAACTGGCGCACCAGGTCGGTCTGCGAGGCCAGGGTTTTGCCGACCACCATCAGGCCGCTGGTATCCTTGTCCAGCCGGTGCACGATGCCGGCACGCGGCACGCCGGCCAGCTGCGGACAGTGATGCAGCAGGCCGTTGAGCAAGGTACCGGACCAGTTGCCCGGCCCCGGATGCACCACCAGTCCTGCCGGTTTGTTGATGACGATGATATGCTCATCCTCGTGCACGATGTTCAATTGCATCGCTTCGGGCTTAAAAGCCTCGTCTTCCGGCGCGCTTTGCGGCAGAATGACGATCTTTTCATCACCATAGGCGGTCATATTGCGCTTGGCAACTTTTCCGTCGACGGTAACGAAACCAGCCTCGACCCACAGTTGCAAGCGGCTGCGCGAGTACTGCGGCACCAGCGTGGAAATGACTTTGTCGAGACGTTGGCCACAGGCGTCCGGCGTCAGCTCGAGTTCGATCGGCGCCATGTCGTCGATGATCTCGTCGGCGCCAAAATCGCCGTCAAGGACGGCGTCAAAGTCAGGTTCAGAAAGGGAGTCCAACACGGGGTCAGCCAAATTAGGCTTCGGAGTTAATATCACAGCATTCCCATCGGCTATAATCAGCCTATTGTAAAATCTTGGTTAAAACCTTCTTGCAAAACGTCATGCAAAAAAAATTATCGTTGGTAGTCGCTTCAGTCGTTCTGCTCGGCATGTCCGCTTGCAGCTTGTTGCCAGAAAAAGTGGATGAGACCAAAAACTGGTCTGTTACGAAATTATACTCGGAGGCGCGTGAAGAAATGTCCGGTCAGCACTATGAGGCTGCAATCGGACTGTTCCAGAAGCTGGAGGCTAACTACCCTTTCGGCAACTACGCTCTGCAAGCGCAGATGGAGATCGCTTACGCGTATTATAAGTCGGGAGACCAGGCGCAGGCACTGGCCGCTGTCGAACGCTTCATCAAGTTGCATCCTAACCACGCCAATGTGGATTATATGTACTACTTGCGGGGCCTGATCAGCTTTAACGATCAGATCAGCTTCATGAATTTTTTGTACGAGCAAGACCCGACCGAGCGCGATCCAAAAGCCACGCGCGAAGCGTTTGCGGCCTTCAAGCAACTGGTCGACAAGTTCCCGAACAGCAAGTACACGCCCGACGCGCTGGCGCGCATGAACTACCTGATCGACGCCATGGCCAAGTATGAGGTCCATGTGGCCCGCTATTACTACCGCCGCGGTGCCTACCTGGCCGCCGCCAACCGCGCGCAAACGACCGTCAGCGACTTTGCCGCCTCGCCGGCGATCGAAGAAGCGCTGTTCATCATGTACCGCTCGTATGACAAGCTGGGCATGACCGACCTGCGCGACGACACCCTGCGCGTGCTGACCAAGAACTATCCGACCACCGCCTTCCTCAGCCCTGAAGGGGTGAACAAGGAACGCAAGTGGTGGAAGTTCTGGCAGTAAGCATCAACAAACCGGAGCTTGCTCCGGTTTTTTCTTACTCTGCAACTTTGCGCCGGAACACCCAGCTGCTGTCGTTCGATGCTTCGGGCACATAAGCATAGCCATCGACATCAAACTGCTTGAGTTGCTCTGGATCGCGTATGCCGTTGACGGCCGCATAGCGTGCCAGCAGGCCGCGGGCGCGCTTGGCGTAGAACGAGATGATTTTATACTTGCCGTTCTTCCAGTCCTCGAACACGGGCGTGATCACCGGCACGGTCAGCTGGCGCGGCCTGACGGACTTGAAGTATTCTTCCGACGCCAGGTTGACCAGCACCCTGGCTTTGTTCTCGCCGGCCGTGCGGTTCAGGGCGCTGGTGATGGTGTCGCCCCAGAACGCGTACAGGTCCTTGCCGCGCGCGGTCGACAATCGCGTGCCCATTTCCAGCCGGTGCGGGTGGATCAGGTCCAGCGGGCGCAGCAAGCCGTACAGGCCCGACAGGATGCGTACGCGCGCCTGGGCATAGTCGAGTTGGGCCGGTTGCAGGCTGCGCGCTTCAAAACCGGCGTAGACGTCGCCATTGAAGGCCATGATGGCCTGGCGCGCATCCTGCAGTTGCGGCGTCCAGGACGCGTAGCGGGCCACGTTCAGGCTGGCCAGGGCGTCGGAAATACCCATCAGGCTGCCCACTTCGGCGGGCGAAAACTGGCGCATGCGCTCGATCAGCTGCGCGGAATAGTCGAGAAAATCGGGGGTGCTGTGCAACGAAGTCGTTGGCGGCGTCTCCAGGTCGAGACTCTTGGCGGGCGAAAGCACGATCAACATAATGTTCACTACAAAATAGAATTGCCGACATGATACCTGCTCCACAAAAACTCGTCCTCGACACCAATGTCTGCCTGGACCTGTTCGTCTTCAACGATCCCCGCTGGGCCGGCCTCTTGGGGGCCATGGAAAGCGGCGCGGTGCAGGCCATCACGCGCGCAGACTGCCGCGCCGAATACCTGGTGGTGCTGCACTACAAGCACCTGCCGCTCGACGAAGACAGCCGCGCCATCGCCGCCGCCCGTTTCGACGCCCTGATCACGGTGGTGGCGCCAGCGGTATCCGGGGTGCGCCTGCCAGTGTGCACCGACAAGGACGACCAGAAATTCCTCGAACTGGCGCGCGACGCCAGCGCCGACGTGTTGATTACCAAAGACAAGGCGCTGCTGAAACTGGCGCGCAAGACGGCCAGGGCCGGCATGTTCAGGATCATGCTGCCGGAAGGCTGGCATCCTGCGCTAGAATAAGCAACGTTTCCACTTGCGCATAGCCATGACTCCATCTTCGCATCCCATCCTGACCCCGGTCCTGCAGACCCGCCTGCCCGCCGTGGGCACCACGGTGTTTACCCGCATGTCGGCGCTGGCGGCCCGCCACGACGCCGTCAACCTGGGCCAGGGCTTTCCCGATTTCGACTGCGAGCCGGCACTGGTCGAGGCCGTCAGCGTAGCGATGCGCGCCGGCCACAACCAGTACCCTTTGATGACGGGCGCAGCGCCCCTGCGCGAGGCCATCGCCGCGAAAGTCGCCAGCCTGTACGGCCATGAGTACGACGCCGCCACCGAAGTTACCGTGACCGCTGGCGCCACCCAGGCCCTGACCACCGCCATTCTGTGCTGCGTGCATCCGGGCGACGAAGTGATCGTCATCGAACCGGCCTACGACAGCTATTTGCCGGCCATCGCGCTGGCCGGCGGCATACCGGTGCCGGTAGCCATGGACGTCGACGAGCGCGGCTACAGCGTGCCGTGGGACAAACTGGCAGGTGCCGTGAGCCCGCAAACGCGTTTGATCATCATCAACACGCCGCACAACCCGACCGGCACCATCCTGCGCGCCGCTGACCTTGAAAAACTGGCCGACATCGTGCGCGGCACGCAGATCCTGCTGCTGTCCGACGAAGTGTATGAACATATGGTCTACGACGGCGCGCCGCACGCATCCTTGAGCCGCCACGCCGAACTGGCGGCGCGCGCATTCATTGTCTCGAGCTTTGGCAAGACCTATCATGTGACGGGCTGGAAAGTGGGCTACGTGGCGGCGCCGTCGACCATGACGGCGGAGTTTCGCAAGGTGCACCAGTACAATGTCTTTACCGTCAATACACCGATGCAGCACGGCCTGGCCAGCCATATGGCCGATCCGCAACCGTATCTGCAGCTGCCCGCCTTCTACCAGCGCAAGCGCGATCTGTTCCGCGCCGGCCTGGCCGGCAGCCGCTTCGAACTGCTGCCGGCCGACGGCACCTATTTTCAATGCGTGAAATACGGCGCCATCTCGCAGGACAGCGAAGCGCAGTTTGCCGAATGGCTGACCACGGAAGTCAAAGTGGCGGCGATTCCCGTCTCGGCTTTCTACGCGCAAGGCAAGGAGTCGGGCATCGTGCGCTTCTGCTTTGCCAAGAAGGACGAGACCCTGAACCTGGCGCTTGAGCGGCTTCGGACGATCTGAGCTGCCAGCCATGGCACTGACGACGAGTAGGCGATTATCAATACTTGCCTACTCATGCAAGAAACGCCAGATTAAAGTGCAGCGCCATGGCGTGCCTGCGTGGTGCTTCTATTGCCCCGCATGCCGGCGCCTAACGCTCTCAAGGCGCCAGGCCATGCGCACCGTACCCAGCACGAACAGCATGAACACGAACTGGGCCGAGAAAGCGGCGACGTCAAAACCGTAAGTCATGCCGACCCATCCGTTGACCGCCACGTCAGCAACCATGATCGCCACCGTCAGCAACAGGCCGGCCCTGGGCCTGGCAAACAGCAGCAGCACCGCCAGCGCATCGATAAAGGTCAGCGCGGTCCAGAAAGCGCTGACAAAAGGCGGCACGCCGCCATAGTCCCACGCCAGGCCATGTTCCAGCACGCTGCGCGCATGGTTCAACGTCGCGCCGGACAGGCACAGCGCGTAGACCAATCGGATGGTGAACGCCGTGTTCCAGCGCCCCATCATTTGCCAGCGGCCAGCTGCACCAGCTTGCGCTCGACAAATGCCTGCAATTGCGGCGACAGGGTCTGCAACGCTTGCGCCCGTTCGAACGCCGCTTTCGCCTGCGCCGGCTGCTTGTCGGCCTGCAGGGCGATCCCCAGGCCCATCCACCAGACGCTGTTGTCAGGCGCCGCCTGCAGCGCCAGCTGGTATTGCTCGGCCGCTTCATGATAGCGCTGTTCGCGCTGCAGCACGCCGGCCAGGAAGGCGCGGTAGTCGAGCTGCTCGCCGGCAAACGGCAGGCTGCGCTGGAGCGTATCGAGCGCGGCCGCGCCGCCACCGCTGCGGTCGAGCTGCAAACGGGCCAGCATCATCGCCTGCGCCGGCTGTTTCGCGTCCAGCGCCAGGCTTTGCTGCAGCTGGCGCATGGCCTCGTCGGGGCGCTGCGCTTCAAGCAGCAGGCGCACCAGCGTTTCGCGCGCACCCTGGTGGCGCGGATCGCGTTGCAAGGTGCGCTGCAGGCCAGCCATCGCCTCGTCCACGCGGCCATCCTGCAAGTCGGCCAGCGCGCGGCGGTAGGCGTTGTCGATACTTTGCTGCGGCGTGACCTGCTTGCCTTCAACGATTTTTTCGCTGACGGCGGGCACCGGCCTGGCCACTGGAGCGGCGAGCTGCCTGGGCGCGACGTCCTTGTGTGTGCGCGCCATCGGCACGCTGGCAGCGGGAGCCGGCTCGGCCACGGGTTGCGGCGCGGGCGCCACCACAGGAACAGCCGCCGGAACCGGGACCGGGACCGTAGCCTGGACCGGCACCGGCACCGGCACCGGGACCGGGGCTTGCGCCACACTGACCAGCACTGGCGGCACTGGCGGGCGCTTGAAGTAGATCCAGCCCAGCGCAATGGCAATCGCCGTCAGGCCGGCGGCACCGCCAAACACGGCCGCACGCGGCAGGCCGCGTTCGCGCTCGGGGACCGACCGGATGCCGCCCGTATCGGCGCCCGGGTCCTGGCCTTGCTTGCCGCGGGCATCGAGATCTTGCAACATCTTGTTAATCAGGCTCATCTACAATCTCGTTTCATCGGTTCAGTAAGGTCCAGCCCAGTGTACAGGCTATGGCCAGCACACCGGCGCCGGCCAGCCATTGCCAGCGAGCGCGCCAGGCGCCGTTCCACAGATTACGGCTGGTCACCGTATCGCTGGCGGCCAGCGCCACGTCGCTGCGGCTGACCTGCTGGCGCCCTTCGCCATAGGCCACCATCAGCGACTTGTGGGCGATGATGTTGACCAGGCGCGGGATGCCGCCGCTGGCCGTGTACAGCCTAGCCACTGCGCCCCGGCGGAACAGGCGAGCGCCGTCGAAACCGGCCACGCGCAGGCGGTGCGCCACATAAAACTCCACATCGTCGCGCGACAACGGCCCCAGATGGTAATGAAAGGTGATGCGCTGCGCCAGCTGGCGGATTTCCGGGCGCGCCAGCTTGGCGTCCAGTTCCGGCTGGCCGAACAGCACGATCTGCAGCAGTTTGCGCTTTTCCGTTTCCAGGTTGGTCAAGAGGCGCAACGCTTCGAGGCTGTCGACGGGAATCGCCTGCGCTTCATCCAGGCACAGCAGCACCTGCTTGCCCTGCGCCGCCAGGTTCAGCAGGCGCAAATTGATCGATTTCAATAACTGGTGCTGGTCGGCCTCTTTCTGCGGCAGCACGTCCAGTCTGTCGGCCAGCGCCTGGATCAGGCTCTGCGGCGGCAGGTTGGGATTTGAAATATAGGCCGTGACAAAACCCGGCCCCAGCGACTGCATGAACTTGCGGCACAAAAACGTCTTGCCGGTACCCACTTCACCGGTAATCTTGATAAAGCCCTCGCCATTGCGCGCCGCCACCAGCAGGGTGTTGAGCGCCTTTTGCGACTGCGGGCTGTTGAAAAAGAAAGTGGTATCGGGCGTAAGGCCGAACGGCGCCTCGCGCAAGCCGAAATGGGCCTGGTACATTTAAGGCCGCTGCGCCGGCTGGCGCGGATCGAGCGCCTCGATGCGCTTGCCCGAATCGAGCAGGTCCGCATTCCAGCTGTTGGCGCCTTCGACGATGGTCGGCTTGATCAGCACCACCAGTTCGCGCTTCTGCACCACCTGGCCGGTATTGCGGAACAACGCGCCCAGCAGCGGCACATTGCCGGCGCCCGGCACTTGCGAACGGTCATTGGTGGTCGACTGGCGCATCAGGCCGCCAATGGCCACGATGCGCCCATCCTGGCTGCGCACCATGCTGTCCATCTCGGAGGTGCTCGACGCCGCCAGCGGCAGTTTCAACGATCCAGCGCTGCCCAGGTCGACATTCTTGGTGACGGTGGTGACCTGGCTGACGGAAGGATGCACGTGCAGGATGATATTGCCGTTCTCGTCGATCTGCGGCGTCACGTCGAGCACCACGCCGGAAAAGAAGGGCTGCAAGGTGACGTTGGGACTGGACGTGTTGCCGCTGGCGGTGCCGGTCGAGGTGACGGTGGTGCTCACGCCCGTGACAAAAAACTCGTCGGTGCCGATCTTCAGCACGGCCTTCTGGTTGTTCATGGTGGCGATGCGCGGGCTCGACAGCACATGCACGCTGCCTTGCGACTCCAGGAAGGAAATCATGGCGGCGAAATTACTCGTCTGCAGCGCCAGGCCGAACATCGAGCCGGCCGCCGTGGCCGCAGAACTGAGGCCAAAGCCGGTGCTGGCCGAAATGCCGCTGGCGCCATTGGTGATGGCGGGTGGCTGTCCGCCGGCAAACGGCAGCGGCGCCAGGCTGCTGCCGGGCGCCAGGAAGCCGGTCGAGATGCGGTTGGTGTGGCCGCTCTTGATGGAGGCGAACGAGGCCCAGTTCACGCCCGTCTGGAAGTTGTCGTTCAGCTCCACTTCGATGATCTTCGCTTCCAGGATCACCTGGCGGTCGACCGACAATTGCGTCGCCTTCAGATAGGCGTCGACATTGCGCAGCTCTTCGGGCATGGCGCGCACCACCACCACGCCCGACTGCGGGCTGAGCACGACCTTGCGGCCGTCGGCGTCGCCGCCGACGATGGCAACGAGCGACTCCTTGAGTTCCTTCCAGAAGTCGCTGTCGGAACTGGTGCTGACGTTGGCGCTGTCCTGCAGCGCGCCCTGCCCGCCCACACCCGGCTGGCCCGGTTGCTGCTGTTGCTGCTGGCCGTTGCCGCCGCCCGCACTCTGGCCGCCGCTGCTGCTGCCGGCGCTGTTGACGGAGGTGGACGAGACGCGCAGGTTGGAGCTGCCCTTGCGGTTGCCGGTCAGGTAATTGACCTGGAACATGCGCGTCTGCATGGTCAGCGGACGGATCGAAATACGCGTGCCGTCGACCTTGTAATCGTAGCCATACATCTCGCGCACGGCGTCGAGCGCCTCGAACAGGGTCACGTCCTTCAGCCTGGCAGAGACGGTGCCCTGCACATCGGGATGGACCAGGATGTTGTAGCGCGTGCCGGTGACGATGGAATTGTAGAACTGGCGCGCCGGCACATTGTTGAAGGCCACGTTGAAGCGCTCGTCGAGCACGGCGCGCGCTTTCGGCAACTGCCCAGCCAGGCTTGATACCGGCGGCAACAGGGCGTTGGCGACCGCGTCCGACTGGGTGGCGGCGCTGGTGGTGGCGCTGGCCGTCGCCACTTGCGCCTTGATCGCGTCATAGGTATCGCGCTGCGCCGGCGCGACACAGGCGCACAGGCTGGCGGACAGGCCCAGCGCGGCGGCCATTCTGGTTAAACTGAGCATGCTCGCCTTGTCTTGATTAATATGCATGAATTTGCGTCTTCCCTGCCTTGGTTTGCTCTGCGGCTTGCGGATACAGCCTGATGGTCTCGATGCGCTTGCCACGGCGCAGCGTTACTGTCGTCTCGCCGATGGCGGCCACGCTGGCCTCGCCCACCTTGTCGCCGACGCGTACCGTGTGCCCGTCAACGACCGCCACGCGGCGGCCACTGCTCGCTACCAGCACCGATTGCAATTGCGGCGCGGCGCGCGCAGCGCCGGCCCCGGCGCCACTGTCGCCACCGGCCAGCGGCGCGTCGGGCGGGCGGGTCGGATCGACCAGGCCTTGCGCCGCTGCCGGCGGCAACAGCAGTACCCCCAGCACGGCAAACAACCACACCGGCGCGCCCGCTTTCATAGTGAAATCCATTTGTCGTCCAGGCTCAAAGTAAACAAGGTCAGGCTCACGGTGGCGTTCGGATACTGCTCCACCACCAGCCTGGCGTCGCCCCAGAAAACAGCGGTCGGCATCGATTCCAGCGCTTCCATGTAGTTGACCATATCGAGGTAGCTGCCGCGCAGCACCACTTCCACGCCATGGCGATACAACAGTGGCGCGGTCTTGATGGCGGGCAACGCAGGCGCGCCGGCGGCGGGCGGCGGTGCTGTCGCTGGTGCGGCGGACGCACTGGCGGCATCGGTCACCGGCGCCGACGGCAGCGTCTTGAGCGATACCAGGCGCAGCCGGGCATGCTGCTTGAGCAGGCGTTCAAGCAGGAACACGATGCGCTCCGGTGGCACCAGGCCGGCCTGGGCTGTACGCAAGGTCTGGCTCAGGCGCGTGCCCTCCTGGCGCAAGCGCTCGAGCGCCTGGCGATCAGGCGCATCCGGATCGACGCCATTGCCGCTTATTTTCAGCAAGATCTCGGCATCGATGCCGGCCATCATCTGCTGCTCGCTGGCGATGCTCTCGTTGAGCATTTTCTGCCTGGCGAACAGCGGATTGAGAAACAACGAAAACAGCAGGAAGATCAGCAGCGCCGCGCTGGCGCCAAACATCATCACGCGCTCGCGCAGGCTCAGCGCATCGACTTTTGCCGCCAGCTTGCGCCAGCGCTGTTGCAAGTCGTTCTGCTTCATGGCGCGCTCGCTCCCGTTTCGACCGACGCGGCGGTCGATTGCAGATCAAATTCCACATACGACAAGGGCAGCTGCCGTGCGGCAGGCGCTGCCGGAACCGGGACCGGGACCGGGACCGGGACCGCCGCAGGACTGGCGGTGGCAATCGCCTTGCTGCCCGACGCCCCCAGCGCCTGCAACACATCGGGCGGCAAGCCTGCCAGCGCCGGCAGCGATGACAGCGGCGCCGATGGCGCGACGGGCGCGGCAGCGGGCTGCGCGGTAGTAGCCGGCATCTTCGGCACGCTGGCGGCTATATCGAGCCGGGCGAACGTTTTTCCACGCAGCACCGGATCTTTGCCCAAGGCATTGATATACGCGGGCACCAGCGCCGCTTGCAAGGCGCGGCCCTGCAGGCCGATCTGGCTGTCCGCGCCGGCGATGCTCACCCCCGTCAGCCACAGGCCGTCGACCTTGCGGTTGGCAAAGGCGCGGAAATACGCAGAGTAACCTTGAGTGTTGCCCAGGCTGCCACCCTGCAGCGCTTTTTGTGCTGCCAGCAAGGCGGATCGTTCGGCCTCGGCCTGCGCCAGCGCGTGGCCGATGGCCGGATCTTTCGCGCGTACAGGGTAGTCGGCCAGCACCTTGGTGCGGCGCGCTTCGCGCACGGCCAGTTGCGCCTTCGATTGCGCAGCCGCCCTTTCCAGCACGGTCACCTGGCGCGTGCCGTACCAGGCCAGGCCGGCGCCCATTAACAGGATCAGCAACAGGCCCTGCGCCATCGTGGCGGCCGCCAGCGCCTGCTTCTGTTTTTCAAACGCCGGATTGAACAGATTGATTTGCTGGCTCATGGCGCGACCGTTTCCACGCGCATGGCGGCGCCCAGGGTCAGGAAAAAGCGCGCCTGGCAGGCGGCCTCCTGCAACTGCGGCACTGCCGTCACGTCGATCACCGCCGCCAGGTCAAGGACTTCGACCGGCATGTACAGATTGTCGGCCAGATAGCCGTGCAGCCCATCGGCGCCGGTGGGCGCCAGCACCAGCTTGATCACATTAATGAAATGAAACTGACGGTCGAAATGGTCGAACGAGCGTTGCAGTTCCAGCGTGATCTTGTCGTAGTACTGGCTTTTCTGCTCATCGCTGCCCTCGACCAGCTGGGCCAGCTTGACGTCGATACGGCGCGACAAATACAGCTCGGTGTTGAAATTGACCGTCAGCAAGCCGCCATCGGCGTCGAACGACAGCATGGCCAGGCCGCGCCCCGGCGTTTCCAGCAAGGCGGCGATATTGCGCTGCGCCATTTCAGGAATGTCGATCACGGCAAGGCCGATCTTCGCGGCCGCATACATCTGCTGGCGCTGCGACACGGCGCTGTTGCGCGCCGCGACGGCAAACACGGACTGACCACGCACGGGCGCATTCTGGTCGGGCGGGATGTCAAACACATCGATGGTGGCCTCGGCCAGAGGAAAATCGAGCATATCCTTCAGGCGCCAGCCGATCGCCGTCTTCAGTTCTTCGGGCGGCACATTGGGCGCTTCGAGCGACAGCAACTGGTAATCGAGCGCGCCGAGCACGGTGGTGCAGCGATACGCCGACGCCTGCATCTCCTTGCTCAGCTTGTCCAGCGCAATCGCTGGCGCCGGCCTGGCGGCGGCTTGCCACAGGATGGCCTTGACCTGCGGCTGGTCACCGGCACGCGCAACCACCAGCGCCGCGCAAATGCCGTCGGGCGTGACTGCCGTCGCCAGCAACCCTGCCCGCTTTTTTGCTCTTGCGAAAAAACCCATGCGACCAATCCACAGATAAAATTAAAAACAACGATGTTGCCACCAGACTAATGCGGTGAGTCAATTCTAATTCATCGTGACGACAACAAGGCCAAAAAATTAACAATTGACAACAATTATTCTGGAAAACACCACTCGGGGTCAGCTCAGTAAACTTCTCGCATATACAACACCGGTCCGCTCTTGAAAATGCCGATGGTTTCGCGGCCGTCGCCCGGCAGGTAAGGAAACAGCGAACGCAGGCGAAAACTGCCCTTCTGCGTGACCGGCAACACCGGCTTATCCAGGAGCAACATGCCCTTGCCGGCCACCAGCGACTTGCTGTCGGCGGGAATCGAGGTGGCCGCCGGCATCTGGGCGTCCTGCAGGTTCCTGTAGTCTTCCATGATGAAGTTCTTGCGCAGCAGCGCCGTGCAGTTGTCCAGGGTATTGACCTGGTACTGCGTGCCGGCCCAGTACTGCGCCGCCACCGGCACCGGAAAACTGCGCAGTTCCGAGCCCACCATATTGTCGATGCGCATGCGGCCATGGCGCAAGCGCGTGGCGCCCAGCAACACGCTGGCCGCTGGCGTGACGGCCGTGCCGTTCACGCTGGAAATGAGTGCGCCGTCGCTGTCGTTGATGCCGACCAGCACGCCAAAATGATCATACGGACCATCCTGGCCGCTGGCCAGGCGGTCAAAACTGTGCAGGAAGGTCAGGCCACGCACGGCTGCCGGCATCGCCTGCTGCAAGCCGGTGGCGAGCGTCATCACGCCGCCACTGCCATCGGCGGCGGGCGCGTAGCCCTGCACGGAATACATGGCGGCGTCTGGCGGGAATTTGACCAGGTCGCCAGCGGCGATGCCGCCGCTGCCGGTGACGCTGATCGCCGTGGCGCCGGTGCCATAGGCGGCGCCGTCGGTCTGGAAAAAGCGCCCGGCGCTGCCCTTGTACCAGCTCAGGACCGGCAAGGCCGGCGTCAGGCGGCCGGTCAGGTCGACCGCTGTATTGCCATCGCGCCCTGCAACACTGGTGACGGCCAGCGTGGGATAGCCCGCCGTATAGCGCGGCAATGGCAGGTTGCCGCTGCTTTGCGCCGCCGCTCCCACGCCGACGCCCAGCTCGCGCAAGCCCATGTAGGTAAATTCACTGGCTGCCACCGCCGGTGGCCCGCTCGACTC
The DNA here is from genome assembly GCF_002250505.1 of Janthinobacterium sp. PC23-8. Classification (GTDB taxonomy): domain Bacteria; phylum Pseudomonadota; class Gammaproteobacteria; order Burkholderiales; family Burkholderiaceae_D; genus Janthinobacterium. Next base: position 766,393 of record NZ_NJGY01000003.1, on the reverse strand, counting down.
CGCCGTGCGGCAGGCGGCGTCCAGGTAACCATGGAGCACATAATGATGGGGATAAAAGCGCCCGAACGCCGTGGTTTGCGTGCGGTTGCCGATATTGCAGCCGACTTTATTGCCGGTGACGCTATTGCTGCCGCTGCCAACCACGCAATCGTTGGGCTGGTCGACCGCGGTCCAGGAATTGTCGATGACGCCGTCGGCCAGGATGGCGAAATTGCCGACATCGTTGTACGTCACGCTGGCATTGCTGGCAACGCCGGTGGCAAGACTGGCCTGGCTCAGGGGAAAGGGCGCGCTGTTGCCCGCCAGCAGGCGATCGGTGTAGTCTGTCGCGCCCAGATGGGTGACAATCTTTTGCCCGTCCAGCGTATTGTCGACCAGTGGCGTGCCGTTATAGCCGGCCACCGCCGTTGCATTCAGGGTAAAGCCGGCGCCGGCCGCCAATTTCGGTGCACCGGCCTGGTCCGCGTTGTTCATGTTCGAGCTGACGGAAAACTGCTGCGGCCGGATGGCAAAGTTATCGGTCGAGCAGCCCACCGTGGCCGTGCCGCAGTCCGCTTTGGTGCAGCTGACACGCACGCGCACGTCACGGTAGGCGCTGTAATTGGGCGCCACGGCGCTGATGGCGTTGGCCAGCACCGTCAGGCTGTCCTTTGAATAGCCGTTGGTGAAAGCAATCAACCCCAGTGGTATCACCGCCGTCTGGCTGGTCGGGCAGTTGTTGGCGCTCAGGGACACGCCGGTATTCGTATTGACCAGCAAATCGACCGTGGCCGCGCCATTGAAGGTGCTTTCCAGGGTGGCGTCCGTCTTGAGCTTGACCAGGTCCAGCTTGAACCCGGTGTCGGCCAGCCTGGTATTCAAGCGCGCATAGTTGATTGAAGTGTTGTTCGGCACGCAGCGCGGCGTGGCGGCCTCGCAGGCATTGAAGCGCGCCGCCACACAGGCCTTGATGAGCAAAGCCGGGTCCTCGCTCGCCGCTTCGGTAAACTGTCCATCGGTGACATTGATGGTAATACTGTCCGCCGTGCCGCTGCTGAGTGCAAACACGGCCTGGTATTCGCCATTGAACAGATAGGTCGCCACGCCGTCATTGGCGACGCCATTGTTCAGCTGGCCATAGCCCGCCACCAGCGACCAGTCGCCGAGACCATTCGAGGTGCCCAGCTGGATCTGCGTGGTGTTATTGGGCATCACGATATTGCCGTGGTTGAGGTCGTGCGCCGTGATGGTGATGGTGCTTTGCTGGCAGGTCAGGCCGCTGCCCGAGTGCGACACGGCGTAGTGGCTCAGGCAGCCGGCCTGGCTCAGGTTCATGTCGCGCACGATCAGCGCGATGCCTTCGGTGTTGTAAGCGCGAAACTCGTCGAGTGCGCCGTCGGTGGAATTGCCGGTGCCGCCCTGAGCTGCCACCAGCCCCCTGTTGTCACCCAAAAACAAGCCGCCTATGCGCGGCGACAAGGTCGCGTTGGTGGTAAATGCGGCCTCGGCCTTTTCCACGCCATCGATGTAGATGCGCAAATGGTCGCTGTTGCCGGCCACCAATGCATTGAAATTCCAGCTGACGGCGATATGTTTCCAGGTGCCGGCAGGCACCGTATTGGCCGCCGTTTCCACCACCCGCACCACACCCTGGCTGTCGGTCACGACAAAGCGCAAGGCGCCGTTGCTGCGCCGGACCAGAAAGAAATATTCGTTCGGTGTTTGCGTGGCGTCGAGCAACTGTGCATCACGCGCGCCAGAACCGGACCAGGCCGTGTTGGCCTTGTACCAGAAGGTCATGGTGCCGGCGTTGCCCATCACGCCTGGCACCGACAAGCCCGTGTCAATGGCGGCGACGGTGGAGATGCTGGTATTGAGCGGCACGCTGGCGGCGCGGCACACCCGCCCCGCCGCGATGGTCTGCACCGCGCCCAGCACCGTGCCGCTGGCGCCGTTGCCGCTGGTGTCGAGCACCTGCCCCGCCGTATTGTTCCAGCTGGGCTGCTCCATGCGGTATTCCACCACCGGGCGCGGGATGTAAAACTTGATGGCGGTATTGTTGGCCGGAAAGCCCACCTGCGGCGTATCGTAGTCGCTGCTGTCGGCCTGCCAGCCCACCTGGCCCAGCGCTGCCTGTGGCCCCGGCACGTCGTCGCCATACTGGTAGACGAATTCGCCGTTTTCCTGCAGGATCAGTTGCAAACTGTACGAGCCGACGGGCGCGGTGGAGCCGGTTCTGTTGTTGGTGGCCCATTCAGGCACATTGTTCCAGGTCACGACAAAACTGCGGTAAGGCGCCGTGCCGATGGTGGCGTAGCTGACATAGCACGAGGCGCGGCTGGCGCAAGGCGTGTTGTAATTGGCAGCTTCCAGCCGCGAGGTCGGATCGAGGTCGTTGCCGTAAATACGCATCGTGTAATTGAGCGTATTGTTCGGATACGGCAGCTGCTGCACCGGGCTGCCGTAGCCGCAGCTGACGTTGTTATTGAAATGCACGCGGCCATTGCTCATTACCCGCACCGACGTGAAGGCGACGCCCGAATACATGAAGCTGAAACCGATCGGTATCTGGTCGCTGATGGTGTCGTCGATAATCGGCGGGGTGGTGCCGCAGCCGCTCACCCAATTGAACTTGTACGGCGTGGTGTTGTAGCCCAGCTTGTTATGACTGCTGGCGTCTATCCAGTTGAAGGCCTGGCTGGTATTGGCGTAGGTTACGGCCTGCGCCGGCAGCGCGAACAGGCAGATGAGCGCGCACAGCAGCCAGGCCAGAGCGCGGCAGCGCCGCCACCGTGGCAAATCCCTTCGCATGTCACCCCTTGTCAAAAATACTGTTGTCAAAATTCGGCTTGCAGCATGCGCTGCACATAATCCGTATTATTGCTGGCGCTGGCGGCGGAACACACGCCGGCTGCCGGCTGGTTGCAGGCGGTGGCCACCACCTGGTAGCGCTTCAAGGTACCCGGCCCAATCGTCAAGGTGCAGCGCACGGTGACCGTAAAGCCGTTGGCCGGCACCACGAAGGTGCTGGTCGGCTGGCAACTACTGGCGCGCAACTGACGGTACAAGCCCCACTCGATGCCGGCGCGCGCCGCCTGGTAAGCGCGCGCGCCCTGGATGTCGAGCGCGGAGGCCGTCTGCTGGACGCTGAAGAGGCTGACCATCGCCACGCCCAGACCGGCGAGCACCACCAGCAAAAAAACGGCCGTGACAATGCCGAAACCGCGTGGCGGCCGGCAGATGCGCTGGCGATTGAGTGAATGAAATGGCGTCATGGCGTATTGTTGACCTGGGCTTGCTGCACCAGCGAAATCTGTCCACCGCCGCTGCCGGCCGTGCCCAGCAGCAGGTTGATGCCGACCAGGCCGCGCTGCACGTTCGGCAAGGTGGTAAACGTAAATGAACAGGCAGCCACCTGGCCGGCCAGGGCGGCTTGCACCGGCGCATTGGACAGCGGCGCGCTGCCGGCCGCCACCGGCTGGTCAGCCTGGATCGTGTAGCCGGAAAAGCGCTGCAGGGTGCCGCCGCCATTGGCATTGGGCGCGCAAAAATAGCTTACCGGCGTGGTCACCACCTGGAAACGGCTGCCCAGCGATGGCATGGCGCGCATGGCGGCGTCAGCGGCATTGACCACCAGAAAGGGATTGGCGGCCAGGGTGATATCGTTGCCATTGACGGCCGCAACCGTGCCGCGATTGCATTTTACGCTGCAGTCATAGGCGTTGACGGGGGGATCGTTCCCCAGGTTATTAACGACGATAAAGTCGCCGGGCACGATGGTTTGCACTCCTGCAGGCATGGCGCCAACGACGGTAAACACAGTGGAATTGGCCGGCGCGGGGTCGGTGTCAAAAGCCAGTATATTGCCGGGGGCATTGTCGTCCAGCGACAGATAGCGCCCGCCGGTCTTGGTCAGCAGCAGCTCCAGGTAGGCGCCGTTACCGCCGACGCGCACGCTGTTGGGCAGCGCCAGGCGCACGTCGCGCGCGATGCGGCGCGTGGCCGTATCGGCGATATCTGCCAGTTCCACGCGCGCGGCCGTGTCCATGTAGCTGCGTACCGGCACGCCGATAAACACCGCCACCATGCCGGAGACGATGCCGATGATGACAATCACCACCACCAGCTCGACCAGCGTAAAGCCGCGCTGGCTGCGGCGCGAGAAAAGGTGGCTCATATCAGATTGGGCGCATAGCGCGTGCGGTAGCCGACCAGGGTAATCGACTGGTTGCCGCCATAGCTGACCACCACCGTGATGCGCAGCGCTTCCAGATTGGCCGGGCTGGCGTTGACCGGCCCGGCGGCCGGCGCGACAAACGCAGCGGCCGGTCCCAGCGCCGCTTCGGGCGCTACCGCCACAGAGACCTTGTAGCCACCTGGAAAATCGATCTGCGAAGCGTCCTGAGTATAATAAACGGGTTCGTCAAACTTGTTCACATAATCAGTAACGTTGTAATACGGCCGCGCCAGCTTGTCCCGGTCGGTGGGAAAAGTTTGCGGCACGGTGCAAACACCCGCATTGGCGGCCGTTTCTGCGGCCGGATCGAGGAGCGGATTGCAATAGGTAAAACGCGCCAGCTGCACTTCTTCCAGCATGGATTCGGCCAGCACCAGCGCCTGCTTGCGCAGCTGCGGGTCGGCGCTGTTGCTGGTAGTAAAACTGATCACCTGCAGCACGCCCACCACCGCGATGAAAATAACGACAATAAAGATCACGACTTCGATCAGGGTAAAGCCATGCTGGTCGCCGCGACGCTGTTTACAAGTGGACATAGCCAGTTTCCGCTTCGACCAGTACGCTGCGCGCAGGTACGCCGCTACTGCCGATGGCAATATCAAGTTTCGTAAATTTGGATGATGGATCGATATCAGTGCCCAGGAAGGGCCTGCCCAGCGCATTGAAATAGAAAATCATGCCGTCCTTCTGCACGCCATACGTGACATTGGCGGGCTTGCCTTCGCAAAACCAGCTGCGGTCCGCACCGCATTGGGCGATGGTGGCCGTGCTACCCGTATTGGCGCCGGCCGGCGCCAATACGCGGTTGCTTGCCTCGCAGGCAGTACTGAAACACAGGGCGATGCGGCTGGGGCTCATCAGGACGAACACGGGCCGGCTCTGCGCGATGGCCAGCTTTTGCGCATAGCGCAGCATGTTCAGGTTCTGGTCGGTAAAGGTGCGGGCGTCGAATACTTCATTTTGCACAAAGCGCGGTGCTGCAACTGCGGCCAGGATGCCGACGAGCACAATTACCGTGACCAGTTCGATTATGGTGAAGCCGCGTGCACGTGAGCGAGCACGCAGTTTGAAATAATTCGGTAAACCCGGATTCGGCATTGTCAGTCTTGTCGCGATAAGCTGCCTGCTGTTGCATGCCAAATAACCAATAAAAAGCCCAACAGGCAGAACATCATGTTGAACCCGCTGCATCGTGCCGCCATGCACGATGCAGGCGGGCACACTTGTTTATCAGCAGCCGGAAGTATCGACCGTGATCACTGGCGCGGTGTTGGCGGCAGCGGAGGTGGTGTAGCTCAACTGGCAGCTGGTGCGGGCCGCATTTTCCTTGATCAGCAAAGGTGCGCTACCCGAAACATCGTAGCCATTCAGGCTGACGGCTTGCGTAATGCTGGCGGCGGTAGGATAACCATTGGTCATGGCAATGGTCGTGCCTTCCAACACAACCTTTGTATCGGCAATGCCATCTACCAGCCAGCGCGCATGCGCCAGCGCAACCGCGCCCTGCACCGTGCCGAACACCGCGTTTATCTTGGCCACACGCGCTTCTTTTGCCATATCAACAAACTTCGGAATTGCCGTCGCCGCCAGTATCCCCAGGATAACGATCACCACCACCAGTTCGATCAATGTAAAACCCGCTTGGGTGCCTTGTTTGAAACTGCGAATCGACTTGTTCATGCGGATCTCCAAAAATCATGAATGTTTCAATCACAAACAGAAAAAACTGCTTGCATCAACTTGCTGACCTGGCTGCGGTCATTGCTTGCGGACTTGAACCGGCGCCAACTCAAGCATGTTAGTCGGGCTGCCAGTTGTTGCTCCCTTTGACAAGCTTACCTTGAATTTAAGCAACTCGGAACCCTTAACGTCAAAAGTATTGCCCTTATCTAATAAATATACCAATATTCCATCATTCCTGTCAAAAAACCAATTTCCTGAAGCAAGTTTTTTGGTGTCTGGAGAATAAAATTCACCCAGATAATTGGGCGGCGGCTGCGCCAGCCAATTGACCGGATTCTTGCCTGCCAGCGCGGCGATTTCCCCGGGACGGCCGGCAATCAGCCGCGCATACGCCTGCAGGCTGGTTTCGGCGCGCAAGGCCGTCAGCGTCTGCTGGAAGGCCAGCCGCTCGGCCTCGTTGCGATAAAACATCACTCTGCTCAGCAAGACGATGATCAGGATGCCGGTGACCGCCACCACCACCGCCAGTTCGAACAGCGTAAAGCCGCCGTCTCGATGGCCGGCCGCCTGGCGAAGTCCTGCTTGGGCCTGCATCATTTGTGCAAGGCCACCCGGCCCAGATCCCAGATCGGCAGGAAGATGCCCAGCGCCAGCACCAGCACCATCGCGCCCAGGAAGGCAATCAGGATCGGTTCTATCTGCGACGACAAGGTTTTCAATTCATAATCGACTTCGCGCTCGTACATGGCGGCAATCTCATCCATCAGTTCGTCGAGCGAACCCGATTCCTCGCCGATGGCGATCATCTGCAGCACCACCGGGGTAAACACCTTGGCCGCCACCGAGGTGCGCAAAATGCTTTCGCCGCGTTCGACGCCGTCGCGCATCTGCTCGACGCGCGCGCACAGATACGCGTTGTCGACCGTCTGCGACACCACCGTCAGCGCCTGCACGATGGGCACGCCGCTGGAACTGGACAAGGCGAAACTGCGCGCAAAGCGCGCCATGGTGCCCTTGAGCAGTATCTTGCCGGCCACGGGAAAGCGCAATTTCATGCGATCCCAGGTGTAGCGGCCGGCCACCGTGCGCAGCCAGGCCTTGAAACCGGCGACGCCGGCGATACTCACCGCCAGCAAGGCGGGCCAGTAATTGACGGTAAAGGCCGAGGTGCCGATCAGGATGCGGGTCATCAAGGGCAGTTCCGCCTTGAAGCTGGCAAAGACTTTCTCGAACTGGGGAATGACAAAAATATTCACGATGACGATGGCAATGATCATCGCCGCAATCACAAAGGTGGGATAGCGCGTGGCCGTCTTGACGCGGGCGCGCATGTCGCGGTCGAATTCCAGGTGATCGAACAGGCGCAAGAAGACTTCATCGAGGCGGCCCGTCATTTCGCCCACGCGCACCATCGACAGGTAGAACGGCGTAAATACGGCCGGGTGGCGCGCCATGGCGGCCGACAGTTCGCGCCCGGCGTCGAGCGACTCGCGGATATCCTTGATCACGCGGCCGAACGCGGGGCTGATGGCCGACTCCTGCAGGCCGGCCAGGCCGCGCATGATCGGCACGCCAGCCTTGAGCAGGGTGTACATCTGGCGGCTGAACAGCTGCACGTCCATCGACGTGACTTTCTTTTCGGTCAGGCGCTGCCACAGGCCGATATCGCTGCTGGCGGCCACCGCTTTTTTGGTCTGCACGATATCGACGGGCGTCACGCCCGTGGCAAACAACTGGTTGGCTACTGCGCCGCTGTCGGCGCCCTCCATCACGCCTTGCAGCAGTTCGCCGCTGGCGTTGCGGGCTTTGTAGGCAAAGAACGGCACCTTACTCCTCGTTCTGGTTGCTGATGCGCATCGCTTCGGAAATCGTCGTGCGGCCTTGTACCACCAGTTGCACCGCATGGCGGCGCAGCGTTTCGCCGGCCATCTCGGCGTTGGCCGCCTTCAGGAAGTGCGAAGGATCGGCATGGTTGGCGGCGTCGACCACGTCGCGTGTCATTTCCAGCAGTTCATAGACGCCGGTACGGCCGCGATACCCCATGCCGTTGCAGTGCGAACAGCCCTTGCCGTGGTGATACTGGGTGCGGTCGACCAGGTCGCCCAGCTCCATGCGCAGCCATTCGGCCTCGGTCGGCGTCGGCGCATAGGGGGTGGTGCAGCTTTCGCAGATCACGCGCACCAGGCGCTGCGCCAGCACGGCTTGCAGCGAGCTGCCCACCATATAGCGCGGCACGCCCATGTCCATCAGCCGCAGCGGGGTGCTGGCGGCGTCGTTCGTGTGCAGGGTCGACAGCACCAGGTGACCGGTCATGGCGGCGCGCAGGCCGATCTGCGCCGTTTCCTGGTCGCGCATCTCGCCAACCAGCACGATGTCCGGGTCTTGCCGCAGGGCCGAGCGCAGCACCCTGGCAAAGTTCAGCTCGATCTTGTCGTTGACCTGCACCTGGTTGATGCCGGGCAGCCGGTACTCGACCGGGTCTTCCACCGTGATCAGTTTTTTCTCGACCGAATTGAGTTCGGCCAGCGCGCAATACAGGGTAGTGGTCTTGCCGCTACCGGTCGGGCCGGTCACCAGCACCAGGCCGTTCGGGCGCTGCACGATGGCGCGAAATTTCTTCACCAGCGCCGGCGGCATGCCAATCGCGTCCAGGCGCAGCGCCGTGCCGCCCTGGTTCAAGAGCCGCATCACCACCGATTCGCCATATTGCGTCGGCATGGTGGAAATACGCACGTCGATGCGCTGGTTTTTCACGCGGATGGCGAAGCGGCCGTCCTGCGGCAGGCGCTTTTCGGAAATATCGAGATCCGACATCAGTTTCAGGCGCAGCGCCAGCGAGGGCGCGATCTTGATATCGGCTTCCGTCTGCAGGTGCAGCACGCCGTCGATGCGAAAACGGATCTGCAGCCGGCTTTCCTGCGGTTCGATATGGATGTCCGAGGCGCGCACCTGGGTGGCGTCGTCGAACACCGATTGCAGCAGCTTGACGATGGGCGCTTCTTCCAGGCCCGGATTGGCGGCCAGCGCACCGAAGTCGACCGAGACATCGCCCAGATCCTGCTCGAGCTCGCGCGTCAGGGTGGAAATATCTTCGGTGCGGCGGTAGATGCGGTCGATCGCCGCCAGCACTTCCGTTTCGTTGACCACCGCCAGTTCGATATTGCGCTTGACCAGGCGCGCGATCTCGTCATAGGCGAACAGGTCGGTGGGGTCGGACATGCCGACCAGCAGCCCTTCGCGGCGGTCTTCCAGCACCAGCGCGCGGAAGCGGCGGGCCTGGGTTTCCGGCAGCAGGCGCACCAGCTCGGCATTGATGTTGAAAAACTTCAGGTTAATGTAGGGAATGTCGAGCTGGCGCGCCAGCGCGCCCGAGATCTGCTCTTCCGTCACATAGCCATGCTCGATGAACACGCGGCCGAGCTTGCGGCCCGAACGTTTCTGTTCCGCCAAGGCCAGGCCCAACTGTTCTTCCGTCAGCAACTTCTGCTGCACCAAAATTTCACCGAGCCGGACTTTCTCTGGCCTTGCCATGCTTGCTCCTCAACAGGTTCGACGCCCACGCGCCTGACGGCTTGGTATTGCACCGGCATTTTATTCCAGAACCTGTTGTTTCTTAAAGAAAAACTATTTGCCAGCTTGATCACCACGCAATCCAACACCGTTCCAACTAATACTTGCAGCCCGGGCACGCCCGTGGCAATAATGGAGACCGATCTCCTTTGCCTGCCTTCATGAGCGACTGCGCCATCCGCTACCACAACGTGCATAAACAGTTGAAAGGCAAGCCTGTACTGCGCGGTGTCGACCTGGCGCTCGAGCCCGGCGAACTGTTCGGCCTGGCTGGCGTCAACGGCGCCGGCAAGACCACCCTGCTCCATTGCCTGTTCGATTTCTGCGCGCTTGATGCGGGTGAAATCAGCATCTACGGCCAGGCCCACCAGCACAGCGCGGCGCGCGCGCCGCTATCTTTTTTGCCCGAACGTTTCCAGGCGCCGTATTACCTCAGTGGCCGCGATTTTTTGCGCTACCTGCTGGGCCTGCAGCAATTGCCGTGGGACGAGCGCGCCGCCAGCCAGGCGTGCGCCGCGCTGGAACTGGCGCCGCAAGCCTTGCAGCGCCAGGCGCGCGGCTACTCCAAGGGCATGATGCAAAAGCTGGGGCTGGCTGCCTGTTTGCTGTCGGGCAAGCGACAACTGGTGCTCGACGAACCGATGAGCGGACTGGACCCTAAGGCGCGCGCGCTGTTCAAAGCGGCGCTGCGCCAGTTGCGCACCCAGGGCCGCGGCGTGTTCCTCACTTCGCATGCGCTGCTTGACATCGACGAGCTGTGCGACCGCATGGCCATTTTGCATGGCGGACGGATGGTGTTTGTCGGTACGCCGGCCGAATGCCGCCAGCGCCACGGCGGCGGCCCGCAAGCGAGCCTGGAGCAGGCTTTTCTCAATTGCATCGCGCTTGAACCAGCATTTGATGATTAATTTGTCAATCGACTTGACGTGGCGACAAGGCACTTTATTTTCCCGACTCGCCGGCAACGTCTGGCGGCGCGCCCGATTTTAGAGGATCATGATGGGTAAAATTGCAAAAGCACAACATGACTTCACGGGCGACCTCGGCATGACATCCCCTCTCACTGTGCTCGCTTCCTGCGTCACCGCTGTCTGCTGCACCCTGCTGGCCGGCTGCGCCGCGCCGCAACTACCATTGTCCGCCTCGCATGTCGACGCTGCACCGCGCGTGGCCGGTGCGATTCCCGAGCCGGTACGGCAAAGCGCTGCCCTGCCCCCGCCATCGGCCGCGCCCAGGGTAGAAACCTACAGCGTGACCGTGCACAAGGTGCCGGTGCAGTCGCTGCTGTTCGCGCTGGCGCGCGACGCCGGCATGAATGTCGATATTCACCCTGATATTGCCGGCAATATCACGCTCAACGCCTTGAACCAGACCCTGCCGCAATTGCTGGCGCGCATCGCCAACCAGGTGGACATGCGCTATGAAATCGACGGCAAGAATCTGCTGGTAATGCCGGACGCGCCCGTCTGGCGCAATTACAAGGTCGACTATGTGAACATGGCGCGCAGTACCAACAGCAGCGTCAATATCGCCACGCAGATTTCCACCGCTGGCGGCGGCGCCGGCGGCAGCGGCGCCGCCGCCACCAACGGCAACCAGGGCGGCAGCGGCAACAACAATTCCACCACCCTGGTGGTGAACCGTTCGGAAAACAATTTCTGGTATAGCCTGGAAAAGAATATCCGCGACCTGCTGCGCGACACCACCCTCAACGATCCGCTGGTCGACCCGCTGGCGCAGCTGAACCAGCAATTGACGGCGCTGCAAGGGCCAGCGCAGGGGCAAGCCCAGGGCCAGCAGGGCAACCAGGGCGGCAGTCCCGCCGCACTGCCGCCGGGCCAGTACGGCACGCAGATGCCGCAAGTGCCGCAGCAGGGGCAACAGCAGCCCAATGCCGCGCCCCATCCAACCGCCAATAACAATAACGCTGCGCAACTCGACGCCAACGGCTTGCCGCTGCTGAAACTGGCCAACAAGGGCGCTTCCTCGTCGGTCGTGGTCAATACCGAAGCCGGCCTGATCGCCGTGCGCGCCACCGGGCGCCAGCATGAAAAAATCCGCGAATTCCTCGACCTGGTCACCAGCAGCGCCAAGCGGCAGGTGCTGATCGAGGCGACCATCATGGAAGTGCGGCTGAACCGCGAATACCAGCAGGGCATCAACTGGTCGCGCCTGACGGGCAGCCTGCGCCTGAACCAGGGCCAGGTCGGCAACCTGGCCTTGCCCAGCGCCGTCACCCCCGGCGCCACGCCCGGCATCTTCGTGCTCAATTACCTGAAAGACAGCTTTTCCACCACCATCCAGCTGCTCGAATCGTTCGGCAAGGTCAAAGTATTGTCCAGCCCCAAGATCAGCGTGCTGAACAACCAAACGGCGATGCTGAAAGTGGTCGACAACAACGTCTTCTTTACCATCAAGGTCACGCCAGCCGTGATCAGTTCGACCGGCACCATCACCACGCCGGCCACCTATGAATCGAAGCTCGAAACGGTGCCGGTCGGCTTCGTGATGAGCGTGACGCCGCAAATTTCGGACAGCGACGTCGTCACCCTCAATGTGCGCCCCACCATCACGCGCATCGTCGGCTATGTGCAGGACCCGAATCCGGCACTGGCCGCGGCCAATGTGCAAAGCCGCGTGCCGGTGATCCAGGCGCGCGAACTGGAATCGATCATGAAGGTCGACAGCGGCCAGATCGCGGTGATGGGCGGCCTGATGCAGGACTCCGTCGACAATACCAGGGATGGCGTGCCGGGCCTGTCCAGCCTGCCCCTGGTGGGCAATCTGTTTTCATACCGCAATGAAGCGAGCACCAAGACGGAACTGGTGATCTTCATGCGCCCGGTGGTGGTCAAGGACGCCAGCATCGAGGGCGATTTCCGCGATTACCGCTACCTGCTGCCGGGCCAGGCGCCGCTCAACAGCGAGCCTTATACGGAAAACCGCGAGGCGCCGGTGGCGCGCGTGCAAGGAGAAGCCCGATGAGCTTGCTGATGCAGGCGCTCAAGAAAGCCGAGCGCGCAAAACAGAACAGCCTGCACGAAGAGGAACTGGACAAGCCGTCCGAGGCCTACGACCAGGTGCTGGCGCTGGCGCCGGCCGATGCGCCTCCGGCGCCGGCGCAGGCAGTGCCGCCGGCGCCGGAATGGACGTCCGGCCTGAGCCTGGAGCCCTTGAACGGCGCGCCGGCCGCCGCCCCGGCGCCCGAAGCCCAGGCGGCGCAAGCCCCCCCCAGGGCTGAAGCGCCACCTGAACCACCACAGCCCAAACCCCGCTCTGCCAAGGCCGAGTCGTCTTCCAGCGCCAGCCGCAAGCGCACGCCGCCGCGCGCGCCCGTCAGCGTCGATCCGGCTACCGTGCGCCTGGGCGTGCTGCTGGGTATCTTGCTGCTGGTGGTCTGCGCCATGGCCTACTGGTACTGGCGCGCCAGCAGCAGCCCCGGCGCAGGCGCCAACCTGCCCGGCGTGCCGATGCCGCTGACCGACGCGCCCGGCACGGCCAGCAATGCCGGCCCGATGGTGATCGTGCCGCCGGCCAGCGAGCCGTCCAACGAAGTGCCCCCGGAACCGCGCCGCGAGGAAAAGCCAGCCACCGGCGCGGCCGAACAGCAGGCGCTGATACAGGCGGCCGTGCAGCAGGCGGTGGCGGCGCAGCTGGCGCAGATGCCGCCACCGGCGCCGCCCGCGCTGGCGCCGGTGGTCGCGCCCAACAACCAGCAGATCCAGGTGGTGCGCAACGACGCGGCGCCGCAGATCGCTCCCGGCGTGCAGCAAGGCTACCAGGCGCTGGCCAGCGGCCAGCTGGGCAGCGCTCGCCAGCAATACGAGGCCGTGCTGCGGCAGGACCCGCTCAACCGCGACGCCCTGCTGGGCCTGGCCACGGTGGCGCAGCGCGACAAGCAGGGCGCGCAGGCCGCCGCGCTGTATCTGCGCTTGCTGGAAATCAACCCCGACGATGGCGTGGCGCTGGCCGGCCTGATCGGCCTGCGCCAGGGCGACCTGGTGCAGAGCGAATCGCGCCTGAAAGCGATCCTCGCGCGCACGCCGGAAAGCGGCCCCGTGCTGTTTGCACTGGGTAATGTGTACGCCCAGCAGCGCCGCTGGCCCGAAGCGCAGCAGCAGTTTTTCCGCGCCTACAGCGCCGTGCCCGGCAATGCCGACTACGCCTTCAACCTCGCTGTCGGCCTGGACCGTTTGAACCAGCCCAGGCTGGCCGCCAGCTACTACCAGCGTGCCTTGACGCTGGCGCAAACCACGCCGGCCGCGTTCGACCGCGCCGGCGCGCAGCAAAGGCTGGGCGAACTCGGCGCGCCGGACAGCTCCGGCATCGTGATCACGCGTCAGGAATAAAACGGCATGGCAGAACAGACCAAACTTCCGCTGGGCAAAATGCTGATCCAGAAAGGCGTGATCAGCGAAGACCAGTTGCGCATCGCACTGATCGAGCAAAAGCGCAGCAGCGAGCCGCTCGGTAAACTCCTGATCACCCTGGGTTTCGTGACGGAAGCCACCGTGCGCATGGCGCTGAGCGAAAACCTGAAACAGGAAAGCGCGGATTTGTCGAGCCTGGTGGTGGACGCGATCGCATTAAAGCTGATCCCCAAGGAAGTGGCCAGGCGCTATCGCGTGTTTCCCATCGTCTATGAACGGCAGACCGACAACCTGATACTGGCCATGGCCGACACCAGCAATATCGTCGCGCTCGACCAGATCAGCGCCATGCTGGTCAAGGGCATCACGATTTCCACCGTGCTGGTCAATGAGTCGGACATTTCACGCGCCATCGACCAGTATTACGGCTTTGAATTGTCGATCGACGGCATCCTGCATGAAATCGAAACGGGCGAAGTCAATTACCAGAGCATGGCGTCGCCGTCGGACGAATACAGCCAGCCGATGGTACGGTTGATCGACGCGCTGCTGGCCGACGCCGTGCAGAACGGCGCCTCGGACATCCATTTCGAGCCGGAACAATCGTTCCTGCGCATCCGCTACCGCATCGACGGCATCTTGCGCCAGATCCGCAGCCTGCACAAATCGTACTGGCCGGCCATGGCCGTGCGCCTGAAAGTGATTTCGAACATGAATATCGCCGAATCGCGCGCGCCGCAGGACGGGCGCATCACGATCCGTTTCTCGGGCCGGCAAATCGATTTTCGCGCCTCGGCGCAGCCGACCACGCATGGCGAGAATGTCGTGCTGCGCGTGCTGGACCGGCAAAAAGGCATTGTCCCGCTCGATTCGCTGGGCCTGGCCGAACGCGAGCTCAATCTGTTGAAACTGATGATCGCGCGCCCCGACGGCGTGATTCTGGTGACCGGCCCGACTGGCAGCGGCAAGACCACCACCTTGTATTCGATCATCAACCATATCAACACGGAAAGCGTCAACATCATGACGCTGGAAGATCCGGTCGAGTATCCGATGAACATGATACGGCAGACCTCGGTCAATGAATCGGTGAAACTGGGCTTTGCCGACGGCATCCGCTCGATGATGCGGCAGGACCCCGACATCATCCTGGTGGGCGAAATCCGCGACCGCGAAACGGCCGAGATGGCGTTTGCGGCGGCCATGACGGGCCATCAGGTGTATTCCACCCTGCACACCAATTCGGCCATCGGTTCACTGCCGCGCCTGCTGGACATCGGCGTCCTGCCCGACATTATGGCCGGCAATATCATCGGCATTATCGCCCAGCGCCTGGTACGCAAGCTGTGCCCGCATTGCAAGCAAACCGTGGCGGCCGACGACATCGAACGGCGCCTGCTGGGCTTGCAGCCTGACGAGCCGCCGGTCAATATCTGCCATGCTGCCGGCTGCGAACGTTGCGCCCACCAGGGCTACAAGGGACGCCTGGCCATCATGGAATTGCTGAAAATGACGCCGGAACTGGACGAACTGACATCACGCCGCGCCAGCCTGCGCGAATTGAAAGGCGCGGCTCGCGCCGGCGGTTTTCATACCCTGGTCGACGATGGCCTGCGCCGCGTGCGCGACGGCACCACCACCCTGGAAGAAGTGGCGCGCGTGGTCGACCTGACGGACAGGCTGGCCTGATGGCGCAGTACGTCTACCGCGCCATGGATGCCGCTGGCGAACTCGTTCCCGGCAGCATGGAAGCGGCCAATGTGCCCGACCTGGAAGCGCGCCTGCACCGCATGCAGCTGGACCTGATCGACTGCAAGCTGACGGGCCAGCACCTGGTGCTGCTGGGCAAGCGCGTGATCCACCGGCGCGACCTGATCAACTTCTGTTTTCATATGGAGCAGCTGACGGGCGCCGGCGTGCCCATCCTCGACGGCCTGAACGATTTGCGTGAAAGTACCGATCATCCGCGGCTGCGCGAAGTGGTCACCGACCTGATCGAAAGCATCGAAGGCGGCCTGCCGCTGTCCGGCGCGCTGGCACTGCATGGCACTATTTTCGACGCCACCTTTACCAGCCTGATCCTGGCTGGCGAGCAAAGCGGCAAGATCGCCGAGGTCTTCAAGAATCTGTCGGACAGCCTGAAGTGGCAAGATGAGCTCGCTTCTCAGACGCGCAAGATCATCCTGTATCCGGTCGTCGTCGCCATCGTGGTGGCGGCCGTGACGTTTTTCCTGATGATCTACCTGGTGCCGCAACTGACGGCGTTTATCCGCAATATGGGCGGCGAACTGCCGCTGCACACGCGCGCGCTGATTTTCATATCGAACATATTTATTGACTATTGGGCCGTGCTGCTGGCCTTGCCGCCGCTGGCCTATGTCGGCCTGCGCGCCTGGCTCCGGCGCAGCGAAGGCGCGCGCTATCTGTTCGACGGCTTCAAGCTGCGGCTGTGGCTGGTCGGACCGGTGCTGCATAAAATCATCCTGGCCCGCTTCGCCACCTTTTTTGCGCTGATGTATGCCTCGGGCATCACCATCCTCGACTGCATACGCTTGTCCGAAGGCATTGCCGGCAACCGGGTGGTGGCGGCCGGACTGCGCCGCGCGGCGCAGCTGATTGCCGAAGGCCATGGCGTCACCAGCGCATTCCAGCACACGGGCATCTTCCCGCCGCTGGTGATCCGCATGCTGAAAGTGGGCGAAGCGACCGGTTCGCTCGACACGGCCTTGCGCAATGTCAGCTATTTCTATCACCGCGAAGTGAAGGAACTGATTGAAAAAGTGCAAGCGATGATAGAGCCGGCCATGACGGTGATCCTGGGCCTGCTGCTGGGCTGGATCATGCTGTCGGTGCTGGGGCCGATTTACGACACCATCAGCACAATCAAAACCTGACCTGAAACCTGAGACCGCCGTGTTCCGCAAACAACTGTTTTATATCACCAGCGACCATCTGTGCGCCTATGACTGGCGGCACGGCGAACTGGGCGAGGGCCAGGCCTTTGAAGCGAACGCGGCAGGGCTGGAGGCGTTTGCGGCCTGGCTGGAAGACCCGTTTCAACAGCGCCTGGACGTGCCCGCCTATTTGCTGGTCGACCTGATCGAGGAAGATTTCCAGCGCCAGTTGCTGCCCCATGTGCGCGGCAAGGCCGGCCGCGCCCTGCTGGCAAGGCGCCTGGGCCAGCTCTACCGTGACACGCCGTATCGCGGCAGCACCCTGCTGGGCCGCGACAGCGCCGCCCGCCGCGATGACCAGCGGCTGTTTTTTGCGCTGACCAATCCGTCCCTGCTGCAAGCGTGGACGGCGCTGCTGGAACAGTTGCAGATCCCGGTGGCCGGTTTGTATTCGGCCAGCCTGCTCAGTATTGCCCTGGTAAAACAACTGACGCTCACGCAGCGGCACCTGCTGCTGGTGACGCAACAGTCGGGCGGTTTGCGGCAAAGTTATTATGAAGGCGGCCAGCTGCGCTTTTCGCGCCAGACGGTGGCCATCGCGCTTGACGGCGTGGCTGTCAATATTGCGCTGGAAACGGAAAAAACCCGGCAATTCCTGACCAGCACGCGCATGCTGGAGCGCGGCGATGTGCTCCACACCGTGATCCTGGCGCCGCAGGCGCAGCTGCCCAAACTCGAATTGCTGTGCGAAAACGGCGTGGAAGTGGCGTACCACTTTATCGACCTGCAGTTCGCCAGCGAGCGCGTGGGCCTGCCCCATACTTTGACCCTGGCCGACCAGTTGCTGCTGACGCTGCTGGCCAGGCATCCGCCCGCCAGCCACTACCCGCCCGGCGACCTCGCCCGCTACTACCACTACCAGCGCGCCCGCAAGACGCTGTATGGCTCCAGCGTACTGATCGGCGCCTCGGCCCTGCTGTGGTGCGCCGCCATGCTGCTGGGCGGGCTGGACGACGAAGCGGGCCTGGCGCAATTGCACCAGGAAACAGCCATCTACCAGCAGCGCTACCGCAATGTGATGGCCAGCCTGCCGCCGGCGCCAGCGAAAACACACAACATGAAGGCCGCCGTGACGCTGGAACACATGATCGCCACCCAGGCGCCCGAGCCAGGCCGGCTGCTGGCCCTGCTGAGCGCGGCGCTCGACCAGGCGCCGCAAGTGAAACTGGCGCAACTGCACTGGAATGCCGGCCCACCGCCGGCGCGCGCAAGCGCATCGCAGCCACCGCCGGCCCAGGCCAACCCGGCCAACGGTCCGCTGCCGACCAGTCGTGACGCCGGCATCCCGGCCGCGCCGCCGCAAGCCTTGCGCCTGGAGCTTGACGTCGATATGCCGGGCAATGATTACCGTGGCGCCTTGTCTGCCATCACGGCGTTTGCGCAGTCGCTGGCGCGCAACCGGCGCCTGGTGGTGGCAATCGAGGAGGCGCCGCTGGACTTGCGCCCCAGCGCCAGCCTGTCCGGCAAGAGCGCCGCGCCCGCGCAAGACGGCCAGGCCCGCTTTACCGTGTTGCTGGTGTGGCAGCCATGACGCCGCCGTTTACACCCGGCATGAAAAAGGCCGCCACCACGCGCCCGCTGCCGACCTGGCTGGGCGAATTGCATCTGGTGCGGCGCGCCCTGCTGTGCTGCGCCGCCACCGTGATGCTCAGTCTGCTTTTCCTGCACCTGGCCGGCGGCTATCGCGACCGCCAGGCGCAGCGGCTGGACCTGGCACAAAAGGAGCGCCAGGCCGCCGCCACCCGCTTCAATCAGGTGGAAACGGAAAAGCTGGAAATGCGCGCCTTTGCGCCGCGCTTCCTGGCCTTGCAACGGCGCGGCCTGATCGGCGAGGAAAACCGCCTGGCGTGGATCGATGCAATACGGCTGAGCCAGCAGCAGCGCCATCTGCTGCCGCTCAGTTATGACATCAGCGCGCAGCAGGTACTCAAGGTGCCGCTGCCGCTCAGGATGGGCCAGTACCAGCTGCGCGGCAGTAAAATGCGGCTCCACATGGATTTGCTGCACGAAATGGATTTGCTGAACTTTTTTGATGACTTGCGCCAGTCCGGCTATTTCGCCGTGCAAGACTGCGCGCTCAAGCGTGGCGGGGCCGCCGCCAGCGCCGGTCAAAGCGCCAGCCTGAGCGCCGATTGCAGCCTGCTGTGGCTGACGCTTGGCGAGCGCCCGCTTGCCATGCCGGGACAGCCATGAAGCGCCTGTCGCTGATCCTGTGCTGCGCCGTGGCAGGTCTGGCCCAGGCCCAGCCGGCCCAGCTGGGCCGGCTGTTTTCCTCGCCCGAAGAACGCGCCCAGCTCGACGCGGCCCGCAGCGGCATGCCGCCAGCCAATACGACGCTGGCAGCCCCCGTTCCGCCACCGCCACCACCAGGCCCGCCGATGGAACTCAATGGTCTGGTCCAGCGCAGCAGCGGCCGCTCCACCGTCTGGCTGAACCGCACGCCGCAGCAGGAACCGTACAACCAGCTGACGAACGGCGGCCAATTGACCTTGCGCCTGAGTAATGGTCAAGTCGTGGTCCTGAAACCGGGCCAGCAATACGATCCGGCCAGCCATACCGTGATGGAAGCGCGGCCATGATGCGCGCACACGCACTGACAACGCAGCGCGGTGCGGCCCTGCTGTTGCTGGTGGCCCTGCTGGGCCTGGGCGCGGCCTCGCTGTTGATCAGCGCCTTCGGCCGTCAGGATGCTGAAGCGGCACGCCAGCAGCGCACCCTGGCCACCCTGGCGCAGGCGCGCGAAGCGTTGATCGGTTTTGCCGCCGCCAATGGCCGTTTGCCGCGCCCGGCCAGCTCGGCCATCGATGGCCGCGAACGCGCGGCCGAGTGCGCCAGCGACGCCGACTGCAGCGGCTTCTTGCCTTGGGTGGCGCTGGGCGTGGCGGGCCTGGACGCCTGGGGCAAGGTCTTGCGCTACAGCGTGACGCCGGAAATGTCGCGCGCGCCCATCGTCTCGTTTTCCGCCGTGGCCAACCGGACGGTTCTGCAGCACAAGGCGCAAGGCAGCCTGGCCTATGTGGCGGGCCAGGAACAGTGCGATGTCAGCGCGCAATGCCTGCCCGCCGTTGTCTTTTCGCAAGGCAAGGAAGGCTACGGCACGGCGGCCAATGGCGTCAAGCTGGCCAATAGCGGACGCGGCAATATCGATGAGGCGGCCAATGAGGCCGCCACGACCTCCTTTGTCACTGGCAATACTGTCGACGACATGCTGGTGTGGGTCACCTTGCCGGCGCTATACCAGCGCATGCGCGCGGCGCGGACCTTGCCATGAGGCACAAGTCCAAGCATCGCCGCCACGCCGGCTTCAGCCTGATCGAGATCGCCATCGTGCTGGTGATCGTCGGCCTGATGATAGGCGGCCTGGTCACGCCATTGACGGTGCAGCTGGAACAGCGAAGGGTAGCCGATACGCAAAAGGCGCTCGACGAGGCCAAAGAGGCCTTGACCGGTTTTGCCTTGCTGCATGGCTACCTGCCCTGCCCGGCCGTATCGAGCATGAACGGACTGGAAGACCGGCGCGGCGCGCGCTGCAATGGCGAAAAACGGGTCGGCATCCTGCCCTGGGCCACCCTGGGACTGCGCAAGAGCGACAACTGGAACAATCTGTTCCGCTACAGCGTCACGCCCGCCTTCAGCGACAGCGAGCAGCTGTTTTCCCTGGCCACGCCGCGCGATATCAGCATCGTCACGCGCACTGGCGGCGCGCTGGCGCCAGCCACCGCCCTGAACGATATACCGGCGATGATCATGTCGCACGGAAAAAACGGTGTTGGCGCCATCAGCGAGCAGGGCCAGCGCCAGGCTGGCGCGCAGGGCAACAATGTCGACGAGCGCAGCAATGCCGTGAGCGACAAGATCTTTATCAGCCGCGCCGCCAGCGAAGCGCAGCAGGCCGGCGGCAGCTATGACGATATCGTCGCCTGGGTCTCGCCCAATATCCTGTTCAACCGCATGGTGGCCGCGCAAAGGTTGCCGCGCTGATGTGGCGCCCCGGCCTCATCATCGCGCGCTACACGGTGCAAGAAGCGTTGCGCAGCCGCCTGCCGTGGCTGTTCGTGCTGGCCGCCTGCGCTGGCCTGGCACTGGCCGCTTTCCTGCAGCAACTGGCGCTGACGGAAAGCGGCGCCACCCAGGCGGCGATATTGTCGGCCCTGCTGCGCCTGGTGGCCGTGTTCCTGCTGGTCAGCTTTGTCGTCTTCAGCCTGGTGCGCGAAACGGCCGACAAGGGCCAGGAACTGCTGCTGGCGCTGCCCATGCCGCGCGCCGTGTATGTGCTGGGCAAGCTGGCCGGCTTTGGCGCGCTGGCCTTGCTGCCGGCGCTGCTGTTCGGCCTGCTGACGTGCTGGTGGGCGGCGCCCGCGCAAAGCGCGCTATGGGCGATCTCGTTGTTGGGCGAACTGTGGATCATGGCCGCCTTCAGCCTGCTGTGCGCGCTCGGCCTGCCGCATGCCCTGCCGGCGCTGGCGGCCAGCGGCGGCTTTTATGTGCTGGCGCGCAGCGTGGGCAGCTTGCAACTGCTGGCGCACGGCAATACCGGCGCGCATGATGGCAGCCGGCAAGCCATCGCGTACGCGATCGACCTGCTGGCCTTGCTGTTGCCCAGTCTGGACCATTTCACGCGCAGCGAATGGCTTTTATATGCCACCGGCAACTGGCACGCGCTGGGCCTGGTGGCCGCGCAAACGGCAATCTACGTCGGCCTCTTGGCCACCTGCGCGCTGTACGACTTTTATCGCAAGAGTTTCTGATGGAGCAAAAACCGTTATCGTCCGTGCCGCGTCCGCTGTGGCTGGCGTTGGCTTTGGCACTGCTGCTGCAACTGGGCTGGCAACTGCTGGCGCAGCAAGGGCCACCGCAGCCGCGGCCCTTGCCGCCACCGCCTCCGGCGTCGCTGGTGCGGCTGGCCAGCCTGGGCGAGCCGCTGGCCATGTCGAAAGGGCTGTTGCTGTACCTGCAATCATTCGAGGACCAGGACGGCGTCAGCGTCTCCTGGCGCGCATTGGACTACGACCGCCTGGCGCTCTGGCTCGATACCGCGCAAACGCTCGACCCGCGCAGCGCCTATGCGCTGGTGGCCGCCAGCGAGATCTATGCGGGAGTGGCCGATCCGGCGCGCGCGCGGCGCATGCTGCGCTTTGTCAGCGCCAGCTTTGCGCGCGACCCGGCGCGCCGCTGGCCGGCGATGGCGCAGGCAACTTTAATGGCCAGGCACCAGCTGCACGACCTGCCACTGGCCTTGAGCCTGGCGCGCCAGTTGCGCCTGCAAGCGACCAGCCCTGACGTTCCGGCCTGGGTGCGGCAGATGGAAGCGTTCATTCTGGAAGACATGGACCAGTTCGATAGCGCGCAGATCGTGCTGGGCGGCCTGATCGCCAGCGGGCAGATCAGCGACCCGCACGAGCTCGCATTCATGGCGCGCCGGCTGGAAGAAATGGCTATAAAAAAGAAAGACGCGTATCCCGGCAACGCGCATTGACAGTAAATTACAGTAAACTTCACCACCAGCCGTCCCCATATAGCGGGCGGCGCAACAAGCAAGGATCACTTATGCCACCACGCCGCCAGCAAGGCTTCACCCTCGTAGAAATCGCCATCGTCCTGGTCATTATCGGCCTGCTGCTCGGTGGCGTATTGAAAGGCCAGGGCCTGATCGACAGCGCCAAGGTCAAGAACATTATCCAGCAGTCGAACTCGCTGACGGCCGCCGTCAACGCCTATCAGGACAAATTCCGTGCCCTGCCTGGCGACGATTTGCAAGGCACGCTGCACGTGCCGAACTCGGCCGGCAACGGCAATGGCGACGGCCAGATCGGCGACGGCCAGCCGCGCGAATTTACCCTCGCGCCCCAGCACCTGGCGCTGGGCGGCTTTATTACCGGTTCCTTCAACGGCACCAGCGACTTCATGACCAGCGCCCAGGGTGGCGCCGTCTACCTGTACAACGACGAAGTGGCCGGCCGCGCCGGCAACGGCATCCGCTTCGACAACCTGCCCGAAGGCTACGCCGAGCAGATCGACAGCAAGCTCGACGATGGGATTGCCACCACCGGTTCCGTGCGGGCCATTCAGCCGTATGGCAATACGGGGGCGATTATTGCGCGCACGGCGGTGTTTTTCTAGACAATATCGCCATCAAGTACGGTAGACATTTGTGGCTCTGTCGCCATGATGAGCTTGCTGGTTGTCTTGTATCAAAGTGGGAATATTCAACAGGAAGGATGATGTAGCAATAAACATATTTATTTTAATATTTTATTGTAATGCCCTTCTGGAGATGTGACATGTCCAAATTATGGATTTTCAGTCCGATACTATTTTCCATCGTCGCTTGTCAGTCAACGCCGCCTGCTATAGATATACCGCCTGGAATGGAAGCTAAACCAGGAGATACCTCCGGTAGATCTGCTGTCGTCGACTGTCGTGCTGGTTGCCAAGGAAGCAAGAAAGGCTGCCAAGAAAGCCTAATCAAGCAAGCCCGCCTAGATTCACAACCTGGCCGCTACTTCGACTTTACGACACTGAGGGTGACGGCAAGATCGAATGCATCGAATAGCCCAGGACTAGTCAGAGATCCAAATTGGAACTATGAGCGTTTTCCTACCAATGCATCGCACCCGACATCGATCATCATCAGGCCGATAGTGGCAACCTGCGAAGGGCGCAGCGAGGACACGCAAGGTGTAACATTTTATCAATGGACAGCTGACTACTTCCCTCTAGGTACCATGCCTCCCGCGAATGAATAAGCAGCGTGGTGATATTATTGAAAACAGCAAACACATCCTGCATATTGATCAATTTTACATGCAAGGTGTTGACGCGATAACAGAAGTTTTGCCGGCCATCGCGCCTTGCCACATTACCGCTGCCACTAGTCACGGATAACACCGCATCAAAAACTCCGCCACGCACACGGGTTTCACGTCCCCTTCGCGCTCCATGGTCACCGCCCAGTTGACTTGGGCGCCTTCCGGCAGCTCATCCACCGACAAGATATCGAGCCGCGCGCGCAAACGGCTGCCTACCGGCACCGGCGCCGGAAAGCGCACCTTGTTCAGGCCGTAATTGATCGCCATGCCGATGCCGGCCATGTGCAGGGCGTTTTGCAGCATGGCCGGCAGCAGCGACAGCGTCAGAAAGCCGTGCGCCACCGTGCAGCCATACGGCGACTCGCGCGCGCAGCGCTCAACATCGACGTGGATCCACTGATGATCATCGGTAGCGTCGGCAAAGGTGTCGATGCGCTGCTGGGTGATGGCGATCCATTCGGAGACGGCCACATGCTGGCCAGAAAGAAGCTGGAAGCCGGCGATGCCGTCGATCTCACGCATCGGGCTTGTCGCCGCTGGGGCGGCGACCGAACATGCCCATGCCTTCCACGGTCGCCGCCACTTCACCATGCTGGTTGCTCACGCTCCAGATGGAAATGACGATGCCGCGGTCCGGCCTGGAGGCGGAGGCGCGCACTTCCTTGACCTGATAGGTCAGGCTCAGGGTGTCGCCGGCGCGCACGGGTTTCAACCAGCGCACGCTGTCGAGGCCCGGCGAGCCCATGCTCGACGAGTGTTTCAGCAGGTTGTCCACCACCAGGCGCATCATCATGCCGCAGGTATGCCAGCCGCTGGCGATCACGCCCTTGTAGATGGTCTGTGCCGCCGCTTCGTGGTCGATATGAAACGGTTGCGGATCGAATTGCGTGGCGAAGGCGATGATTTCCTCTTCCGTCACGTGGCACTGGCCCAGGAAGATTTCCTGGCCGGCCGTGAAGTCTTCAAAGTAGCGGTATGTTTGTGGCATTGCAGTCATGCGTGCTCCGATGGCAAAAAGCCCGGCTGGGCGATAAAACGCTCGACATGATGTTCGGCGTCGCCTAACGTCAAACCGATCATCGTCAGGCGCTTGAAGTGATGGGCGGCAGGCAGCTCATTGGTAACGCCCATGCCGCCATGCAATTGTACAGCCTGCTGGCCGACAAAGGTCGCCGCCTGCCCCACCCTGGCCTTGGCGGCCGAGACGATGCGGCGGCGCTCGGCGGCGTCCGGGCTATCGACCCTGGCGGCGGCCAGCATGGCCATCGAACGTGCCTGTTCCAGGTGGATGAACATGTCGGCCATGCGGTGCTGCAGCGCCTGGAACTTGCCGATCGGCGCGCCGAACTGCTGGCGCGTTTTCACATATTCCAGGGTGGCCGCAAAGATGGCGTCCATGGCGCCCACGGCTTCGGCGCACAACAGCGTCGCGCCATAATCGGCCGCCGCGTCGAGCACCTCCCAGCCCTGCCCCGCAGTACCGATCAGGGCGCTCGCATCGAGCACCACTTGCATCAGGGTCGCGGTGGCGGCGCGCTGGCCGTCGATGGTGCGGTAGTCGCGCACGCTCACTCCCGGCGCATCAAGCGGCACCAGGAACAGCGAAATGCCATCCGTGCCACGCTGCTCGCCGCTGCTGCGTGCCGATACGATCAGGTACTGTGCCTGCGCACCGTGGATCACCACGGTTTTCGTGCCGTCGAGCACAAAACCGTTGCCGCTGCCAGTGGCCGTGGTGGCGATATCGTGCAATTCATGGCGCGACTGCGCTTCGCCAAGCGCGCAGGCGAGCTTGACACTGCCTTGCGCGACCTGCTCCAGCACGCTGGCATGGCCGCCGGCCAGTTTTAAAAACTGCGCGCCGAACATGGTGGCGAAATACGGCTCGACCACCAGCGCGCGGCCCAGCTCCTGCATCACGAGAAACATGTCGACGGCCGTGCCGTCAAAGCCGCCCTGCTCGCCCGGCAGCGGCAAGGCCGTCATGCCCAGTTCGGTCAATGTCGCCCAGGCGGCGTCCGACACGCCGCTGTCGGAATGAACGATGGCCTGGCGCGCCTCGAAGCGGTAATCCTTGTCGGCCCAGCGCCGCAGCGCATCGGCGAACTGCTGTTGTTCCTGGTTGAATGTAAAGTCCATGCTGTCTCCTTCTGCCTTGTCAGCCCAGTCAGCCTTACAGGCCCAGAATCATCTGCGTGATGATGTTTTTTTGAATTTCGTTCGAGCCGCCATAGATCGACGTCTTGCGGTAGTTGAAGTAATACGCGGCCAGCGGCGCGCCCAGGTCATTGCCGCCGGCGCCATGTTCTTCTTCGCCCTCAAGGTAAGCGGGATCGAACGGCAGCGCTTGCGGCCCCAGCGCTTCGACCATCAGTTCCGTCAGTTGCTGCTGGATTTCCGAGCCGCGTATTTTCAGCATCGACGCCTGCGGCCCCGGTCCCTTGCCTTCCTCGCTGATCACGCGCAGCACCGTCATTTCCAGCGCCAGCAATTCGATTTCCACGCCGGCCACCCTGGCCGCAAAGGCCGGGTCGCGCAGCAGCGGCTCGCCTTTTTTCAGTTGCTGCATCGCCAGTTGTTTCAGGAACGCCAGCTCGCGTTTCGAGCGGCCGACGGCGGCGATGCCCGTGCGCTCATGGCCCAGCAGATATTTGGCATAGGTCCAGCCACGGTTTTCCTGGCCCACCAGGTTGGCCACCGGCACTTTTACATTATCGAAAAACACTTCGTTGATCTCGTGGTCTTCGTCGAGCATGATAATGGGGCGCACCTGGACACCCGGCGTCTTCATGTCGATCAGCAAGAAGCTGATGCCTTCCTGCTTGCGCACGGTGGTGTCGGTACGCACCAGGCAAAAGATCATGTCGGCATGCTGGCCCAGCGTGGTCCAGGTTTTCTGGCCATTGACGATGTAGTCGTCGCCCTCACGCACGGCCGTGGTTTTCAACGAGGCCAGGTCGGAGCCGGCGCCCGGCTCGGAATAACCCTGGCACCACCAGTCGTCGCAGTTCAGGATGCGCGGCAAATAATGGGCTTTTTGCGCTTCGGTGGCGAACGCCATGATGACGGGCGCGACCATATTGACACCGAACGGCAGGATGGGCGGCGTGGCGGCGCGCGCGCACTCGTCTTCCCATATATGGCGCTGCACGGCCGTCCAGCCGGTGCCGCCATATTCGACCGGCCAGTTGGGCGCGGCCCAGCCTTGCTGCGCGACGATCTTGTGCCAGCGCACATAGTCGTCCCTGGTGAGACGCAGGTGGCCGCGCACCTTGCGCTGCAACTGCGCCGGCAAATGGCTGTCGAGAAAGGCGCGCACCGTGTCGCGAAACGCGTCTTCCTCGGGTGTGTACTGTAAATCCATGGCTGTCTCCTTGTTATATGTCGCAACCGGATGCACGCAAGGCATTGAGCGCACAAAAAAGCACGACCGTTCTCAAGAATTGTACAACAGAATAGGCAACTCGCCAGCGCTTTCGACGTTGCGAGATAACTCAGGAAAATGATTCCCAACACGACTAGACCATAGTGTCAGCCATAACAAAATAAATTTCATTATGGTAATTTTTTTATCTTTGATGCTATGCTGCAATATCTTATGAAGAGAATAACAAGATGAATCATTTATATAATCATGCCGCTATCAGCTATGCAAATTTGTGGTGGAAACAAGATCGCCTGCTTCTTCAACGCATGAAAAAAGCTGGTGGCATGGGCGCTGTTCTGCCTGACATCGCATCAGCATATAGTGTCATTCGTGGCATTCCCGGGGGCCGCAATTCGGCACACTGGCAGCGCATCGCCAATCAACTCGGTGATCTGCCCAAGCTGACCGCCGCGAATTATGTGCAGACCGTGGAAGAGTGGCAATCGAAACTCGGCAGCGAGCACAATTTGCTATCAGCGGCCTCAAAATTCTTATGGTTCCATAGCAAAAATCCGGTGAAGATTCTTGACAGGCGTGCCACCAAAGCGCTCCATTTTACAAATGGTACGTATAGCGACTATTGCACACTGTGGACGGCTGAATACAAACAGTCTGAACTGCAAATTAAAAGCGCCATAGTGAAACTGATTGAACAGCTTGACTGCACCGTGATCCCCGTCGAAGGACGAAAGGAATTTCTTGCCGTGGTGAATCAAAAGTGGTTTGCGGAGCGAATTTTTGACAAGTACCTTTGGGACCAAGGTGGAAAATAAGTGTCGCGATGAACCAAAAAAAAGCCCGCTACGGGAGCGGGCTGAATCTAATTCCTGTGAGGAAGTAGAGGAGACAAGTGCATCTTGATGCATTGCGGCATATAACGCCAATCAAGTGTTGTGATAAGCAAAATAAGCCTCATCAATATCTCGGCGTCCTGCCCCTGTCGATCACTTGACGCTGCCGGCCGCTTCCTCGATCAGCTTGGCCACTTCCGCCGGATGCGAGGTCATTACCACGTGCGAGGCGCCGTCGATGACGACGGTTTTCTTCGCACTGGCGCGCTTGGCCATGAAGGCCTGCGCTTCTGCGGGAATATTCTTGTCAGCCTTGCCGTATATAAACCATGACGGGATGGCCTTCCAGGCTGGCGCAGGCGACGCTTCGTTCAGCGCCGCATCCGTGATCGGCCGCTGGCCGGCCGCCATCAGGCGCGCCTTGGCCAGCGGCAGGTCGGCGGCGAACTGGTCGTGGAATTTGGCCTGGTCGATATACAGATCATTGCTGCCGTCGGCCAGCGCTACCGGCTTGGCCAGGGCTGCGCCCAGGGTACCGCCCGGATACTTGCCGGACAAGCCGGCCGCCGTCTCGCCCGCGTCGGGAGCAAAGGCCGCCACGTAGACCAGCGCTTTGACGTTGCCGCCTGCCTCGGCCGCGGCGCTGATCACGGAACCGCCGTAGGAGTGGCCCACCAGCACGACGGCGCCGGGCACGCTTTTGACGACACGGGCCACCGAATCGGCGTCACTGTTGACGCTGCGCAGGTGATTGGCCGCGCCGATGACGGTATAGCCGTCTTTTTCCAGGATGGCGGTAACGCCGTCCCAGCTCGACGAATCGGCAAAAGCGCCATGGACCAGGACGATGGTGGGCTTGACGGCGGCGGCCGAGGCTGGGCTGGCAGGCACGACGCTGGCGAACAAGGTGCCGACGACGGCGGCCAAGGACAAGGGCTTGATGAATAAGTTCATGATGATTCCCGATATTGAGAGTAGTGACAGGATGCCGGCATCTGCAGGCGTATCAAAATACTAGCACTCAACAATGGCGTTTATTACCGCTTTGGCGGCCACCTGATCTTCTTGCAGGGGCGTGGCCTGGCCCTATGATCTGGCAGCATGGCGATGGTGTTGGCGGCAGCTGACAACGGGACGTGGCAGCAAAAAAAAAGCCCGCTACGGGAGCGGGCTGAATCTAATTCCTGTGAGGAAGTAGAGGAGACAGAAGCATAATGCCGGATCGCAAGCTATAAAACCACTTTATATTGATGATATGAGAAATACGCCTCCGTGATAACAGTGGCAATCAATGATTCCAGACGGCATTATTTTCCCACTTCCCCTTCCAGTGCCGGTGCCGGTGCGCGCAGCATGTTCTTGATGCCGCGCAGGGCCTGGCGCACGCGCGCCTCGTTTTCGATCAGCGCGAAGCGCACATATTCATCGCCGTATTCGCCAAAACCGATGCCGGGCGACACGCAAACCCTGGCTTTTTCCAGCAGCAGCTTGGCGAACTCCAGCGAACCCAGGTGCCGATACGCTGCGGGGATATGCGCCCAGATGTACATCGAGGCCTTCGGTTTTTCCACCATCCAGCCCGCTTCGTGCAATCCTTTCACAAGAACGTCGCGGCGGCGCTGATATTGCGCGCAGATTTCTGTCACGCAGCTTTGGTCAGCTTCCAGCGCGGCAATCGCCGCTACCTGCACCGGCGTGAAACTGCCATAGTCGTGATAGCTCTTGATACGCGCCAGGGCCGCGACCAGCTCGGCATTGCCGACCATGAAACCGATGCGCCAGCCCGCCATATTGTAGCTTTTCGACATGGTAAAGAATTCGACAGCCACGTCGCGCGCGCCCGGCACCTGCATGATGGACGGCGCTTTCCAGCCGTCAAAAGTAATATCGGCATACGCCAGGTCGTGCACCACCAGGATATCGTGCTGCCTGGCCAGCGCCACCACGCGTTCGAAAAACTCCAGCTCCACGCACTGCGCGGTGGGGTTGGATGGAAAGCCCAGCACCATCATCTTGGGCTTGGGATAGCTTTCGCGGATCGCGCGTTCGAGCTCGGCAAAAAAATCCACGCCCGGCCCCATGCGCACCGAGCGGATATCGGCGCCGGCAATCACCGCGCCCCAGATATGGATCGGGTAGCTGGGATTGGGCACCAGCACCGTGTCGCCACGGTCCAGCGTCGCAAGCATCAGGTGCGCCAGGCCTTCCTTCGAGCCGATGGTGACGATCGCTTCGCTGTCGGGGTCGATCTCGACGTCGTAGCGCTTCTTGTACCAATGGGAAATGGCGCGGCGCAGGCGCGGAATGCCCTTGGAAGCGGAATAGCCGTGCGTGTCGGGACGCTTTACCGTCTCGATGAGTTTATCGACGATATGGCTGGGTGTTGCGCCGTCGGGATTGCCCATCGACATATCGATAATATCCTCGCCGCGGCGGCGCGCGGCCATCTTGAGCTCGGCGGTGATATTGAAAACGTAGGGCGGAAGGCGATTGATGCGCGAAAAGCTGCGCGGAGTTTGGCTGTCGGTCATGATATCTCTGTACGTAAGCGCCCGGATCCGTCCGAGCGACGTTGGCGCAATGGCTGCGCCTGCGACCATACTAACCCGGCCCGGTTCAGGCTGGCAAGAGCGCGTTTGAAACGCTACAATGGTTGCCTAGTCGAAAATGAGCGCGCCGGTTGGTAGTCCGGCAATTGTCCAAGAACATGCTCCCGCCCACGCGGACCCACGGCGCTGATCTTGGCTGTTTCACCAGTCGGGGCGGCGTTATGGTTCGTGCCTGCTTCCCGCCGCGCCATCCCTCCCCCGCTTTACAAGGATATCTACGGATGGCAACACACGACTCCACCATTTCGGGCATCACGCTCGAGCGCGCCGAATTCGAGCAACTGCTGGCGCAATCGCCACGCACCTTTGACGGCTGCGCTTTTGACGAGGCCGACCTGTCCCGGCTCGACCTGCAAGGCTGCACCTTCGAACGCTGCACATTTACGGGTGCCAATCTGTTTGCCTGCAAGCTGGCGCGCGCCACCTTTCGCCGCTGCCGCGCCGGCGGCGCCGATTTCGAGTCGGTTGACGCGGTCGATGCCAGTTTTGAAGCCTGCGACCTGAACAACACCATCTGGCGGCGCGCCAGGCTGGCCTCGGCCAGCTACCACGGCTGCAAGCTGACCGGCGCCTCCTTCGAGGAAGCTGCGCACCTGGGCATCACGTTTGAAGAGTGCCTGCTGATCGGCGCCGACCTGCGCGGCTTTTCGTTCAGGAAAGCGACCTTGAAACAGCTCGACCTGTCCGAAGCGTATCTGGCCGGCTGCGATTTCCGCGAGGCCGTCTTCGAAGGCGGCAGCTTGCGCAATGCGGTATTGAAACTGGCGAAATTCCAGGGCGCCGACCTGCGCGGCGCCGAGATCGACGGCTTCAAGCTGACGGAAGCGGCGCTGTTCAAGGGCGCGGTGATTACCCATGCGCAAGCAGCCAATTTCGTGCGAGAACTGGGCATTTCTGTCATATAAACAAAAATCGGCGTAAAAAAAAGCCCGCTGCGGGAGCGGGCTGAATCTAATTCCGTTGAGGAGTTAGAGGAGACAGGTGAATGATGCTGCATCGCGGCATAAAAAACCAATTGTCATTGATGATAACAGAAATACGTTTTCATGATAATCGGGCGAACGCTCGCTTTTTTCAGGCGGTGCGGCGTGACAGGCCCGTCATGAATTCACCCAGCCACACCAGCAGCGCCAGCGCAGGAAACGCCATGCCCGTCAATAACGTTGCCTGCCATCCGTAGCTGGCATAGACCCAGGCGCCGACGGCCGAACCGGCTGCGCCACCGGCGAAGAACAGCGCGAAATACAGGCCGTTCAAGCGGCCCCGCACTTCCGGCGCCAGGCTGAAGATGGCGCGCTGGCCCAGCACCAGGTTGGCGGCGACGCCCATGTCGAGCACGATGGAAGCGATCACCAGCAAGCCCAGCGCCAGATGTTGCGACTGCGGCGCCACCATTGGCAAGGCAAACGCCATCATGCCCAGGATCAATGCAACGGCCGTCGCCGGCAAGGTGTGGCCGGCATCGGCCAGGCGGCCGGCGATCGGCGAAGCCACGGCGCCGGCCATGCCGACCAGGGCAAAGATGGCGATGCCGGTCTGCGACAGGCCGAAGGCAGGGCTGGCCAGCACCAGCGGCGTGACGGTCCAGAACAGGCTGAAAGCGCCAAACAGGCCGGCATGATAGGCGGCGCGGCGGCGCAGCACGGGCGTGCCCAGCAGCAAGTGCCACAGCGAGGCCATCAGGGCAGAATAGCGCATGTTCGACACCGGCTGGCGCACCGGCAAGGCGCGGCGCAAGACCAGCGCCAGCGCCACCATCAGCACCGACGCACCGCCAAACACCACATGCCAGCTGGCATGGTCCGCCACCAGCGAGGCGATCGGACGGGCCAGCATAATGCCCAGCAACAAGCCACTGACCACCTTGCCCACGGCCTGGCCGCGCGTCGCTTCTTTCGACAGATGGGCGGCAAACGGCACGAGCACCTGCGCCGCCACGGAACCGAGACCGATTGCCAGCGCGGCGGCCAGGAGCACGACGGGGCTCGTGCCGAGGGCGGCGACCACCAGCGCGGCCGCCGTCACGACCAGGCCGGTGATGATCAGGCGGCGGTTTTCCAGCAAGTCGGCCAGCGGCACCACGAACAGCAGGCCCAGGGTGTAGCCGATTTGGGTCAGCGTAACGATCAGGCCGGCCGCCTTGGGTGACAAGCCGGTCGAGGCGCTGATGGGACCGACGAGGGTCTGGGCATAATACAGATTGGCGACGATCAAGCCGGAGGCGATCGCCAGCAGCAGCACCATGCCGGACGAGATATCGGGCAGGTCGCTGGCCATGGCGGGATTTCGGGAGGCCTTGTTCATGTTATTTCCTCGGTTGAAAAGATAAAGTAAGGCCATTGTAGGGATTTTATTGGCAAAGATAATTAGTGCATAATCACTCCACACCTTTCACATAAAATGAACAATCGAGGAGCCCTGCCCGCTCATGGACAAAATCAAGGCCATGCAGACCTTTGTGCGCATCGTCGAAGCAAACAGCTTTTCCAAGGCGGCCGAAACGCTCAACCTGCCGCGCGCTGCGTTGACGGCCACCCTGCAAAAGCTGGAAGCCTACCTGGGCACGCAGTTGCTGCAACGAACCACGCGCCGGCTGTCGCTCACGCCTGATGGCGCGGAGTATTTCGGCCACTGCCTGGCCATCCTGGGCGCCGTCGACGCGGCCGAACTGGCGTTTCGCGGCCCCGACGCCAACAAGCCCAGGGGCATGCTGCGCGTCAACCTGCCCGGCACCGTCGGGCGCACCCTGGTCATGCCGTATATCGGGCAATTCCATGACGCCTGCCCGGCCGTGCAGCTGCACCTGAGCCTGACGGACCGGCTGGTCGACCTGACCGAGGAAGGCATCGACTGCGCGCTGCGCGTGGGGCAACTGCAAGATTCCGCCTTTATCGGCAAGCGCATCGGCAACATGCGTTTTATTACCTGCGCCGCGCCCGCTTACCTCGAACGCCACGGCAGGCCGCAGACGCTGGCCGACCTGGCCCGCCACCGTGGCGTGCTGCATTTTTCAGGCCGCACGGGCCGCGCCTTCGACTGGGATTTCGTGCAAAAAGGGCAAGTGGCGCGGGTCGCCATGACGGGCATGGTGTCGGTCAACGATGCCGAAGCGAACCTGGCGTGCGCGCTGCAGGGGATGGGACTGGCGCAGCTGGCCGTCTACCAGGCGCGTGCACACCTGGCCAGCGGCGCCTTGCTGCCGATACTGGAAGACTGCCCGCCGACACCGATGCCGATCTCGCTGCTGGCGCCGCAAGGACGCCTGGCGGTGCCGAAGGTGCGGGCGTTTGCCGCCTGGCTGACGGCGCTGCTGGCGCAAAACGACGATCTGCAGCAGCCCGAGATGCGCTAGGGTCCCGGCAGAAGGGACAAAAAAAAGCCCGCTGCGGGAGCGGGCTGAATCTATTTTCTTGGAGGAGAATAGAGGAGACAAGTGAAGTATGCTGCATCGCGGCATATTATTCCAATTGATTGTTGGAATGATAGAAATACGCAAACCAAATAACTGTCAGTCCCGGCCCGGCGACAAAGCCGGGGCCGGATGTTGTACGGCCTTACTTCGCCGCCGCCACCGGCGTCGCCTTGGTATCGGCGCCATACGGCAACACCTTGGCCGCCATCCGCGTATCGCCCTTGATCAGCGCTACTTCGTCGGCCAGGATGCGCACGGTTTCGTTCAGCAGCACGTCTTTCGCGCTCTTGGCGGCCGATTCCGCATCAAGCTCGGCGCTCAGCGCGCGCTCGTCGCCCTGCAAGCCGTCGTCGGTACGCAAGGCGCCCTTGACTGCGGCAATCTGCCTGGCCGTCTTGGCGTTGGCTTTCGCGCCTTTCAGGATATCTTTCGGATCCTGGATCACCACCAGGTCGTCGGCCGGATTCGAAATCTGCGCGATCAGGCGTTTTTCACGGGCCTTGGCGCGCGCTTCCTGGGCGTCGCGCTCCTTGCGGCGCACGGTTTCATTGAGCGACAGCTGGTTTTCCTTGCGCTGCTTGACGACCAGGGCGATGTCATCTTGCAAGTATTGGAAGTCCTTGTCCTTGGCCACGCGCGCTTCATGCTTTTTGTCCAGCAAGGGCACGATTTCCTTCAGGTCGCCGGTCGGCGTGTAGGGCGCCGGTTTGATCGAGACCCACGGCAAGGCG
Organism: Janthinobacterium sp. PC23-8; assembly: GCF_002250505.1. Lineage (GTDB taxonomy): Bacteria > Pseudomonadota > Gammaproteobacteria > Burkholderiales > Burkholderiaceae_D > Janthinobacterium. Next base: position 731,821 of record NZ_NJGY01000003.1, on the reverse strand, counting down.
TTGTCATAGCTCGATTCACCGAAGTTGTCGGTGTCCGACATGGCCGGCAACTTGATGTCGGGCGTGACGCCGCGCAACTGCGTGGTGCCGCCGTTGATGCGGAAGAATTGCGCCACCGTCATCTTCAGTTCACCCAAGCGGGCCTTCTCGCTGCCGCCAAAACGGTCGAGGTTGATCAGGGTCTGTACGGTTCCCTTGCCGAAGCTGCCTTCCCCGACCACCAGGCCACGGCCGTAGTCCTGGATGGCGGCGGCAAAGATTTCCGAGGCAGAAGCCGAGCCACGGTTGATCAGCACGCCCATCGGGCCATCCCAGGCCAGGCCGGCGTTGGTGTCGCTTTCGATATCGACCTTGCCTTCGGCGCTGCGCTGCATGACCACCGGTCCCTTGTCGATGAACAGGCCCGTCAGTTCCACCGCTTCGATCAGCGAACCGCCGCCGTTATTGCGCAAGTCGATCAGCACATTGTCGACCTTTTCCTTCTTCAGTTCGCCAAGCAGGCGGGTCACGTCACGCGTGGCGCTTTTATAGTCCTTGTCGCCGCGCCGGCGCGCTTCGAAGTCCTGGTAGAAGGTCGGCAAGGCAATCACGCCGATGCGACGCTTGACGCCGTTATCGCGCACTTCAATGATCGATTTCTTCGCCGCCTGCTCTTCCATGCTGATTTTCTTGCGCACCAGCGGCACGATGCTGTGCTTGGCGTCCGGGCCGGCGTCGGCCGGCAGGATGTCCAGGCGCACCACGGAATCCTTGGTGCCGCGGATCAGCTGCACCACGTCGTCGATGCGCATGCCCAGCACTTCGGTGATGGGGCCGCTTTCGCCCTGCCCCACGCCAACGATGCGGTCGCCCACTTTCAGCTTGCCCGACAGGCCGGCCGGGCTGCCCGGCACCACTTCGCGCACCACCGTATATTCGTCGCGCGTCTGCAGCACGGCGCCGATACCCTCCAAAGACAAGCGCATGGCGATATCGAAGTTTTCCGAGGCGCGCGGGCCCAGGTAATTGGTATGCGGCTCGATCGACATGGCGTAGGCGTTCATGAAGATCTGGAACACGTCTTCATTGTTGAGCTTGCGCGCGCGCGTGGTGTAGCTTTCATAGCGCTTGTCGAGCGTCTCGCGGATGGCCTTGTCTTCCTTGCCGGCCAGTTTAAGGCGCAGCCAGTCGTTCTTGACGCGCTTGCGCCACAGGTCGCGCACTTCGTCGTCACTTTTAGGCCAGGTGGCCTTTTCACGGTCGAGCTGATAGCTTTCATCAGTCGTGAAATCGAATTTGGTCTTCAGCAGTTCGCGCGCATAGGCCATGCGCTCGTCGAAGCGCTGCTGGTACAGATTGTAGATGGCGAACGGCGCCGTGAGGTCTTCGCCGCTGATGGCATCGTCGAGCCTGGTGCGCAAGGGCGCGAAGCGGTCGATATCGGCCTGCACGAAAAACAGCTTCTCGGCGTCGAGCGACTTGAAGTAGCGGTCGAAGGTTTTTTCCGACATCGCATCGTCGAGCGGGGTTGCCTTGTAGTGATAGCGCGACAGCACGCGCGAGGCCCAAAGGGCGGCTTGCGTTTGCTGGGCCAATGGCTTCATGACGGGCGGAGGAGCGGCGCTCTTGTCGGTCTGGGCTGCGCCAGCGTGGGCTGACAGCGCAAGCGCCAGGGTGACCAGGATTAATTGCTTCTTCATCGGCTTCTCCGAAAATTGGTTAAATCATTTACTGGCGGCGCCCCGGATCGTTGATCGCTTGCGCCAGCCACTACGACTGTAAAACAGGGGGATGTCACGACTGGTCTGGCTGTAATTCTACAGGATACACAGAGCCAGTCTCCGATGGAATATCAGTTTCTTCCCGGAAGCTTAAGCGCGCGTTAAAGACAATGTCGGATTCATTACAAACTGAAACATTCGCAAGTGCATGTCGCCTGCGGCAAGGCCGGTTTTCACCCGCGACAGGATCTGGCAAGCGCGCCAATATTAATCAACACTTATTGCATTCATTGACCTTTATCATTCCACGTGGAAACAAAATGTGCTTATCGTGATATCATGCCGCTGCCCGCCTGTCTACACAGCCGCCGGCCAGTCCCACCCCTTTTATCCAGCATACAGCGCCACTTGCACCTGCGTTTCCTCCGCTTGCCCTTGCCTGTTTTTTGATCGGCAAGATGTGTCGCGCATGGGCCGCGCGCAGCCATTTTGACTTTTTAAACCTACAATCTATGCAGAAAATTTCCATTCATCCCCGGCACTGGAGTGTCGGCGGCAAGATCACCGTGTTTACGTTTGCACTGGTGAGCCTGATCCTGGCCAGCCTGACGACCCTGATGAGCATGCGCACCTCGCATGTGCTGGAGCAGCGCGCGGCAGCGGCGGTCAACAGCGAACTGGGCAGCGTCATGACCACCACCGAGGTATTTCATACGGCCATGGTCAATGAAGCGGCCAGTTTTGCGCGCCTGTTCGCGAACGAATTCCCGGGTCCCTTCACGATTGATAGCGCCACCATGGTGGCGGTGGCCGGCAAGGCCACGCCGCAGCTGTCCAATGGCGTCAATGTCCTGAACCTCGATACCTCGCTGGTCGACCGCTACACCGCGCAAACCGGCGTGATCGCCACCATTTTTGCCGCCAGCGGCGACGAATTCGTGCGCATCAGCACCTCGCTGAAAAAGCAGGATGGCGAACGGGCCATCGGTACCGAACTCGACCACAGCCACCCCAGCTACGCCCTGCTGCGCGCCGGCCAGAGCTATGTCGGCATGGCAACCCTGTTTGGCAAGCAATACATCACCCAGTATGATCCGGTGCGCAACGCCGCCGGCAAGGTGGTGGGGGTGCTGTTCATCGGCCTCGACATCACGAAAAATCTGGCGATGCTCAAAGAGAAGATTCGCCAGGTGAAGATCGGCCAGACCGGCTATATCTACATCATCGACACAACGCCCGGCGCCAACTATGGCCAGCTGGTGCTGCACCCGAACAGCGAAGGCAAGAGCGCGCTCGACTTCAAGGCCAGCGACGGCCGCCTGTTTATCCAGGACATGATCGCGCAGAAAAACGGCGCCATGCGCTACACCTGGACCGCGCCCGGCCAAACCGCTGCCACCGCGCGCGAAAAGCAGCTGTACTTCCGTGAATTCAAGCAGTGGCGCTGGATCATTGCCGGCGGCACCTTCACCGATGAAATCACGCTCGAAGCGCGCCAGATGCGCAACCAGCTGGCCATCTCGGGCCTGATCGCCCTGCTGGTGTTTGCCGTGCTGCTGTACTTGCTGGTACGCAAGCTGATCGCGCGTCCGCTGGGGCTGGCCGAAGCGGCCGCCGAACAGATCGCCGGCGGTGACCTGACGGTGCACCTCGACACCAGCAGCGAAGACGAAATCGGCCGCCTGCTGCGCGCGCTGAACCATATCAGCGACAACCTGTCGAAAGTGGTGGGCCAGGTGCGCAGCAGTTCAGGCCAGATCGCCACCGCCTCGGGCGAAATCGCCAGCGGCAACCTCGACTTGTCGAGCCGCACGGAACAGCAGGCCAGTTCACTGGAAGAAACCGCCGCCTCGATGGAAGAACTGAGCTCGACCGTGCGCCAGAACGTCGACCATGTGCGGCAGGCCAGCAGCCTGGCGCAAACCTCGTCGAGCCTGGCGGCCGAAGGCGGCGCGGCGGTGGCGCAGGTCACCAGCACCATGGAAGCGATCCGCAGTTCGTCGGGCAAGATCACCGACATTATCGGCGTGATCGACGGTATTGCGTTTCAAACCAATATCCTGGCCCTGAACGCGGCGGTGGAAGCGGCGCGCGCCGGTGAACAGGGACGTGGCTTTGCCGTGGTCGCCACCGAAGTGCGCAACCTGGCTCACCGCTCAAGCGCGGCGGCGAAAGAAATCAAGGACCTGATCCAGGCTTCGTCCAGCACGGTCGACCTGGGCCATGCGCAAGTGAGCCAGGCCGGCGCCACCATCGACAAGGTCGTTGACAGCGTGCACAAGGTCAGCGCCCTGATGGCGGAAGTGGCGCAAGCGAGCCAAGAGCAGCGCAGCGGCATCGACCAGGTCAACCAGGCCATCGCCCAGATGGACCAGGTGACCCAGCAGAACGCGGCGCTGGTGGAAGAAGCGGCGGCCGCCGCCGATGCGCTGCAGGAACAGGCGCATGAAATGGAAAGAGTCGTCGGCGTGTTCAAGCTGTAAACGCGATAACGACCCGGCAATGCTAAGATCGAAGCACAGCCACTGCCGGGAGACTCCATGCACGACGACTACGTTTTGATTGCCCGCCTGATGATCCCCACCGACGCCCACGTCATCCGCGGCTGCCTGGCCGCCGCCGGCATCGACGTGCTGCTGACGGACGACCAGCACATGCAGGCCGACATGCTGTTGGCCGCAGCCATCGGCGGTGCGCGCATCCTGGTGCGCGAGCACGATGTGGCGCGCGCCAATGAGATTCTTGCCGCGTTCGAGCGCGGCGACCTGGCCTTGTCGGATGATGCCGATGTGGGCACGCCGGTCGCTGAATGACAACTTGCACTGAAAGTGATTAAATGGCAGCAGGCGGACCGGGCGATCATCCATTGAAGGATCTACTTCATTTCATCTGGCCGATGCGGCAAACTGCTGCTCGACCAGCATCAGCAGCGTTGCCTGCATCTGTTCCTTTTCCACCGCCGAGAACTGGCGCACGCCCAGCATTTCGAGCAGCACAAAGCCATCGAGCGCAGTCCATACGGACAAGGCCAGGCCAGCCGTATCGGCCACACGCGCCAGGCCGTCCAGGCCGCTGTCATACATGGTCCTGACCGGCCCCATCAAGGAGGGATAGGTCGATGCCGCCGCCAGCAGATTGGCCATGACTTTCTTTTCCTGCGGCCCCATGGCAAAAGCGTAATGGATACGGGCAATCAAAAACTTCTTGAGCGCCATGCGGGCATCGAGCATCGGGTCGACACAATAGGCATGCAGGCGCAGCCGCATGCGCTCGACCAGCGCGTGCAGCAAGACTTCCTTGGACTTGAAGTGATAGATCAGCCCCCCTTTGGTAATGCCGGCGCGCGCTGCGACGCCATCGAGGGTGACATCATGCACGCTACCTTCGGAAATAATGCATTCCAATGCATCGAGAAGCGCATCGCGATTGCTGGCACGCGCGCCGTGAGCTATGACCATTGATAGAGGGGGCAAGTAGTAGTGCGTAATTCTACTATGCATGCGGCTGCCTAACAACGCTATCACACCCAACAATATTACTGAACACTATGCAACTGTCATTTCCTTTGGTTAACAGTGTACTATACGTACAGTATAGTTAAAAAAGGTAAGGTAATGAAATTGAAGTTGAAAACCCGGTTAATGCTGAGCCTGGGATTGCTGACCGTGTTGTCACTGCTGATCGGCGCTACCGGCATTGCCGGCGTTAAAAGACTCAACCAGAACATGGTCGCTACGCTCGAGATCAACAACCCCGAGATGCTGTACGCAGTGCAATTGCAGGTGTCCATCCAGGACCGCCTGATTGCGGTGCGCAATGTCCTCCTGTTTACCGATCCGCAACTGGTGGCGCAAGAAGTCGAACGCATCAGATTACAGGAAGCCATCTACCGCGACGCTTATCTGAAACTGGGGCGGATGTTCGAGCTTGAGCAAGGCACGACCGAAGAAGAAAAGCGCCTGTTTGCGCAACTCGGGGAATATGAAGCCGCAGCGCTGCCTGCATTCAATGCAGTGCTGGAGGCCGCGGTGAACAATGATGTCGAACGGGCGGTCCATCTGGCGCTCACCGACCTGCGGCCAAAACAACGCAAATGGACAGGCGCCGCGGTAGCCTTGAAGGACAAGGAAATCGCACTGAACCAGCAGGCCAGCGTCGAGGCGAAAAGCAATGCATCGACCATCTATTCGACGATATTGCTGCTGTCGCTGGCCGCCCTGGTGGTGAGCGTGATCGTCAGCATCCGTCTGACGCGCAGTACCATGAAACAGCTGGGTGGCGATCCCGATGACGCGCAGGCCATTGCCCGCGAGATCGCCAATGGCAACCTGGCATTTTCAGTCAATACCTTGAATGTGCCGAGTGGCAGCCTGATCGCCTCGCTGGAACAGATGCGCATCAGCCTGAACCTCATGGTAACCGAGATCAAAGGCTCGGCAGACGCCATCGCCAACTCCGCCGGCGAAATCGCCGAAGGCAATAACGATCTGTCGCGCCGTACCGAAGCGCAAGCCGCCGCGCTGGAGGAAACGGCCGCCAGCATGGAAGAAATCACCTCGACCATCGGCAACAACAGCAACAATGCGCTGCAAGGCCAGGTCGTGGCGGAACAGGCATTGCACAGATCAAATAGTGGCGGCGAAGTCGTGCAGCGGGTGCTTGCGGCGATGAACAAGGTGTCCAGTGGCAGCAAACGCATGACGGAGGTCATCTCCACGATCGAAGGCATCGCTTTCCAGACCAATATCCTCGCGCTCAATGCGGCCGTCGAAGCGGCTCGCGCGGGCGAACAAGGGCGTGGCTTTGCGGTGGTTGCCAGCGAAGTGCGTGCGCTGGCACAGCGCTGCGCTGCTGCGTCGCAAGAGATACGCGGCTTGATCATGGGGTCGGCATCCGACATCGATATCGGCTCGGCCGCCGTGCAGGAAGCCGGGCGCTCCATGGCCGAGATCACGCAATCGATTTCCCACGTGAGCGGTATCATGCGTGAAGTGGTGACGGCCTCGGTGGAACAGCGCGCTGGCGTCGAGCAGGTCAACTCGGCCATTATCAGCATGGACGATGTCACGCAGCAAAATGCCGCCCTGGTCGAGCAAGCCACCGCCGCCGCACATGCCCTGGCCAACCAGGCCACAGGCCTGCGCGCCACCGTGGCGCGTTTCACCGTCGGTACGCCGGACAAGCCACAGGCAGTGGCGCTGCTCAATTAACCTGGTCGCCTTCACGAACATGTACGCCATGTTCGTCGGTGCGAATGTTTCTCAGCCCTGGACCGGTGCTACGCAGGCTTAGGAGTAAAAACAGCGGCCGCACGCCTGGCGGTACGACTCATTGCCGCCAATACTGATCTGCTCACCTTCCTTGATGCGGCGGCCCTGCTCGTCCACGCGGATATTCATGGTGGCCTTTTTTCCGCAGGTGCAGATGTTCTTCAATTCTTCGATATCGTCGGCCAGCGCCAGCAGATAGGCCGAGCCGGGAAACGGTTCGCCCTTGAAGTCGGTGCGCAGGCCGTAGCAGATGACGGGCACGCCCTTCACTTGCGCCAGCTGATGCAATTGCTGCACCTGCCGGGTGCTGAGAAACTGCGCTTCGTCGACCAGCAGGCAGGCCACTTGCGCAATATCAACCAGAAAATTGGTGTCGGCGTCGAAAATATCGACCACTCTTTGCGGCCCCAGCCGTGAAGTGACGCGGCCCACGCCATAACGGCTGTCGATGGCGGCCGTGTACAGGCGCACTTGCTGGCCCTGCTCTTCATAGTTGTGCGCGACCTGCAACAAGGCCGTCGACTTGCCCGCGTTCATTGCGGAATACCGGAAATAAAGTTTTGCCACTGCTGCCTGTCCTGTCTGGAGTCGATTTGCCACGTGCCGGGAGGCGCCATTATAAGTCCGTTGGCAGCGTTGCGACAGCCTCCGTTGAAGCGGCGCATATTGGCGATGCGGTGTAATCAGGAGCCGTCGATCAGCGCCGCAATCCGCTGGTTCAGCTCCCTGTTTTCCGCCTGCAACTGCACATTGCGCTGCTTTAACACCGCCAGCTCGCCGCGCAAGCGCTCCACTTCGCCCGGCGCCTGCGCCGCAGCCTCCGCCCACGGCTCATTGCCCGTTTCAGCGGTATCCTGGGACACATGCGGCGTCTTCGGTTCGCGCGGCGGGCGCGTGGCGGCACGCTGTTCGCGGATCTCCTTGGCCGCCTGGCGCAGCAGCTTCTTGCCGCCGGCCACGGCCGCCACCTGTTCTTCCTGCGGCAAGGACGCCACCGTGGCCGCCGCATTGATGGAAATCGTGCCCGAACGCACCGCTTCAACCAGCTCCGGCGTGGCCGCCTTCTGGATTTTTTCGATCTGGCTGATCTGGTTGCTGGAAAGGCGCGCGGCCCTGGCCACGTCTTCGCGCGTGCTCATGGCCGGCTTGGGCGCAGCTTCGCCGTCCGACGCATCGGCGGGGGCCGGCGCCGGGCTGCGCGCGGCAACGATTTCTTTTTTTCGCAGCGCCAGCACGCCGCGCTGGAAATCCGACACGCTGCGCCGCGCCAGATGATTGTCGATCATCCACAGCATCACGTCGTCGAGCGACTCGAAGCTGCTGTTCTGGATGGTGTTGAAGTCGATGTTGTGCTTGCGGCAGATGGCATAGCGGTTGTGGCCGTCGATCAGCACGTCATTCCACAGCACCAGCGCATCGCGGCAGCCTTCGGCCAGCAAGCTGCGCTCGAGCGCCGCGTATTCGCTCTCGGTCAGCGGGTCCACATACGACTGCAGCACCTGATTGATAATGATATTCATGGAGTCCTCGGTAATGCGGCGCTTGGCGCGCGCCGGCACGCATGCTACACCATCTGCTGCGCCTCACCGGGTAAAATCACGGCCGCTCCCATCATTCCAAGACCGAGACATGAAAAGAAAGCACACCGTCGCGGCGATTTTTACCGTAGCCGCCGTCGGCCTGACCTATGTCAGCCCGTATATCGCCATGTACCGCATCAGCATGGCCGCCCGCTCGGTCCGCACGGCCAGCCTGGCGCAGCAGGCCGATCTGCCGGCACTGCGCGCCAGCGTGGCCCGGCAACTGCGCGCGGCCGGCGATGCGGGCAGCGAGGATGAGCTCGGGCAAATGCTCGACGCCATCGTCTCGCCGCCGGGCCTGACCTTGTTGATCATGCACGGCAAGGAAGGCATGGACGGCAGCCGCCACGATTTCCGCCTGTCTTACCGTTCCTGGAACGAGGTGGTGCTGCGCCGCGCCGGCGCCGGTGATGCGGCGGCCAGCTTCGTGCTGCGCCGGCGCGGCATGCTGGAGTGGCAGCTGGCGGACCTTGGCCTGCCGGCCGATTTGTGATCGCCGCTGGCTAAGTAAGTACGCATAAATTCTTGTGGATTCTGACTTCCATAACCGGCGCTCTGCGGCGTTGCCCGCTGCTAGCAGTGCTCGCACTGCGTCGCAGCGGGCGCCTTTGCGGGAGTATCGCCTTGCAAGGCGATACCGTTGCGCAGGCGCGGGACAGGTCCCGCGAATTCCCTGCTCCGCCATCCGGTTCTGTTCGTCATAATTTCACAATAATTTCTTGGTACTTACTTAACACAGGAAATCGGCACTGGCTGCTATGATCTGATTTTCAACTTTGCATCGGAGGCAGCATGTCGGACCTGGTACAACAAGCATTGGCCCATGCGGGCAAGACGACGGCCACGCCATGGGTGGTGACACTGGTCGGTGGCGAAAAACTCACGGGGCCGATCACGCCGCTGGCCGAGGGCTGCTACGCCATCGGCCTGGGGCAAATGAAGTATTTTTCCAGCGACAAGGTGGCCTGCCTGAATGTCTCGGGCGCCGGCGCCTTTCCTATTTAACGGTCATCAGGCGGCCAGCGGCACCGACGCTGGCGCCGGTGCATCCAGTTCCGGCAGGCGCGCCAGCGCCGCCTTGAGCGCTGCGAAACACGCGGCATCGATCGCCGTGCCCACCGTCTCGGCCATGATGGCTAGCGCCTTCGGGATCGGGATCGGTCCCCGGTACGGCCGGTCGGCGGTAATGGCGTCAAAGATATCGGCGGTGGTGATGATGCGCGTTTCGAGCGAAATGGCAGCGCCGGAAATGCCGCGCGGATAACCCTTGCCGTCGAGCCGCTCATGGTGGGCGGCCGCCACGATGGCCAGTTCGGCAAAGGCGTCGATGCGCGACAGGATCTTTTCCGTATAGCCCGCGTGCAGCTGCACCGCCAGCCACTCGTCGGCATCGAGCTTGCCGGCCTTGTCGAGCACGCTATTGCTGACACCGAGCTTGCCCACGTCATGCAGCAAGGCGCCGCGCTTGAGCCAGCGCCGCCGCTCCAGCGACAGGCCCATCGCCTCGCCGATCATGTCGGTGTACAGCGCCACCCGTTCGCTGTGGCCGCTGGTGTACGGACTTTTCGAGTCGACCACCTGGCCAAAGGCTGCGGCGATATCGTCGAGGTAATCTTCATCGACCGGCACGATATGCGCGGCCGGCTCCAGCAGCGCCACCGCCGCACCGATGGCTTCCGAGTCCAGCATGGACCAGAATTCGCGCGAATCGGCGACCCGCTCGAAGGCAGCGACGAGCTGCGGATCGAACCAGCTGCCGGCGCGATGGCGCACTTCCGCGCGCGCCGCCCGGGCGCCGTCGGCCGTGTGAAACACATCGATCACCTGCGCCATCAGCGCGATGCGCGCGAACAGGGGAATGTCTTCACCGGCCAGTTTGTCGGGCTTGCCCTGGCCATTGTAGTGCTCGTCGAGGCTGTAGATGCCGGCCGCCACGCTTTCAGGGAAACGCAGCAGGCGCGCGATCTCGGCGCCGCGCTGGCAGCGCGTGGCCACCAGCTCCTGGGCGATGCGCGGGCCGTCGCGCAGGATCGTCATGACAGTGCGGAAACGTTCGGCCAGGCCGGCTTTGAGCCCCGTGTGCTTGAGCACGAATTTGAGTACCTGCGGCAGGCTGTCGCCCACTGTCTTGTAACCTTGCTTGAAGGCCAGATCATCGGTCAGGTACAGCTCGCAGATGCGCGCCGCGTTGCTGCTGCAGCCGAGGTCCTTGAGCAGCAGGGTGTAATACAGATTCCACAAGTCGTCATCGCTCATGCCGATCTCGCGGCCCAGATGCATGCCGATCCAGCAGCAACGGATGCAATGGCCCTCCGGCTGCCCTTCGGTAATGTCCAGCGCCTGGCTCAGGGCGGCAATCAGTTCGGACAGCTTGATGCTGCTGGCAGGGAGCGAGGTGGCGTTTGAAATTGACATGATGGAAATATAAATTTCTTTATTGAAATTATTTTCTATTCTACGCGATGTGTTGTCACACTGCAGCGGGGTCACGCTTCAGCCGCGCCTCGCTGGCCGCGCCTCGCGCAACGCAGCGTGAACACGGCAGGCCGGATGACTTTCAAGACAGGAGTATGTGGCATCGCAGCAACATTCAACGCGGTGCCTGCCCGCTGCGCCAGTTGTTGTTTTTTTGTTGTAAAGTCCGCCGCGCTCGCCATGCAAACCACCGTCCAGGGGCAAAACGCCGCGCTTGGTCCGGCCGCGCAAACGCGTCCGCTCCCCACTATGCATCAGCCTGCCGGCAACGACAAATACGATTTTATTGGTGGATTCAGAGGAAATCGCTATGAATTGCTCTCAACCAAAACTGGTTCAAATAGCAAAACTTTCCGTGATAGCATGATTTCAATGTCGGCCCAGCGCCGTATGTTCCCTCCCCAAACCAGACCAACAGGAGTTGTTTTGATGATGACACAGCACGCAGGCGTGGTACGCCGCACCATGATCGCCCTGGCAATTACCGCCGCTTTTCCGCTGCAGGCCATGGCCCAGGAAGCGGCGCCAGCGGCCGCCGAGACGCCCGCAGCCGTCCCTGCGCCCGCCCCTGCCGGCGCCGGCCAGCTCGAAACCGTGATCGTCACCGCCCAGCGCCGCGCGGAAAACATCAAGGACGTGCCGATGTCGATCGCCACCCTGAAAGGCGACAAGCTCGACGTGCTGACCGCCGGCGGCGCCGACATCCGCTTCCTGAACAGCCGTTCGCCCAGCGTGTCGGTCGAGTCCGACTACGGCCGCACCTTTCCGCGCTTCTATATCCGTGGCCTGGGCAATACCGACTTCGACCTGAACGCTTCGCAGCCGGTCGGCCTGGTGATGGACGACGTGGTGATGGAAAACGCCATGCTGAAGGGCTTTCCCGTGTTCGACGTCGACCAGGTGGAAGTGCTGCGCGGCCCGCAAGGCACCTTGTTCGGCCGCAATTCGCCAGCCGGCGTGATCAAGTTCGATTCGGCCAAGCCCGTCTTCAAGACGGAAGGCTACCTGAGCGGCGGCCTCGGCAAGGATGGCCTCAAGAACGTGGAAGGCGCCTTCAACGTGCCCGTCAGCGATACGGTGGCGCTGCGCTTTTCGGGCCAGACCCAGCGCCGCGACGACCGCGTGCATAATCCGCGCCCGACCGGCACGCGCGACTTCGAAGGCTATGAAGACAGCGCCGCCCGCCTGCAGGTACTGGTCAAGCCCACGCGCGACTTCAGCGCCCTGTTCAATGTGCATGCGCGCAACCTCGACGGCACCGCCACCCTGTTCCGCGCCAATATCCTGAAACAAGGCGGCAACGACCTGGTCGACGGCTTTGACTACGGCAACTATCCGACCGACGGCATCAACCGCCAGCACCTGAAAACCAAGGGCGGCAGCATGCGCCTGAAATGGGACCTGCCCGGTGTCACCCTGCACTCGATCACCGGCTACGAAAAACTCGATTTCTTCAGCCGCGCCGACGTTGACGGCGGCTATGGCGCAGTCTACGCGCCGCCGATGGGCCCCGGCTTTATCCCCTTCGTGGTGGAAACAGCCGACGTGATCCCGAACCACAAGCAGATCTCGCAGGAGTTCCGCGCCGAGTCGAGTGCGAAGGGTCCACTGCAATGGATAGGCGGCCTGTTCTACTTCAAGGAAGACATCCGGATCGACAGCATCAGCTTTGACAGCCTGGCGCCTGGCAATCCGCAAAGCCCGAACTACGCCACGCAAAATCAAAGCTCGAAGTCCTACGCGGCCTTTGGCTCGCTCAACTACACGGTGTCGGACGCCTTGAAACTGCGCGCCGGCGTGCGCTACACGCGCGATGAAAAGGATTTTTCCGCCAAGCGCGTGGAAGCGACCACGGCCGGCCCCTTCCCCCTCAGCGACACTTCGCACAATGTCAGCTGGGACCTGAGCGGCACCTATGTGCTCACGCCATCGACCAATGCTTATGCCCGCGTCGCCACCGGCTACCGCGCGCCGTCGATGCAGGGCCGCCTGAATGGCCTGGCGGACCGGCCGTCGTTTGCCGGCGCCGAAAAAGCGCTGTCGGTCGAGGCCGGCATCAAGCAGGATCTGTTCGACAAGCGCGCACGCCTGAGCCTGGCAGTGTTCGAATATCGCGTGAAAGACAAGCAGCTGACCGCCGGCAGCGGCGCCGTCAACATGAACCAGCTGATCAACGCCGACAAGGTCACCGGCCGCGGCGTGGAACTGGACTTCCAGGCCAACCTCAGCGATTCGCTCAGCATGACCCTGGGCGGCAGCTACAACCACACGCAAATCCAGGACAAGAGCCTGTTCGTGCAAAGCTGCGGCAATGCACAGAACAACCCGGCCAGCGGCTGCACCGTCACCGATCCGGTCGGCCCTTTCCGCGGTACCGCCTATATCGACGGCAACCCGCTGCCGCGCGCACCCGAATGGCAGGGCAACTTCACCTTGAAATACAGCATTCCCGTCGCCAACGGCGAGTTCTACGCCTACACCGACTGGGCCTACCGCACCAGCTACAATTTCTTCCTGTATGAAGCGAAGGAATACAAGGCCAAGGAGTTGCTCGAAGGCGGCCTGCGCGCGGGCTACAAATGGGACCGTTATGAACTGTCGGCCTACGGTCGCAATATTACCAACCGGATCCAGGCGCTGGGGGCGATCGATTTCGACAACCTGACGGGCATCATCAACGAGCCGCGCACCTATGGGGTGCAGTTCAAGGCAACGTTCTGATCGTGACAACGCAGCCTGAACTTTTCAGGCTGCGACCAGACATCGAGGTAATGTGTTGATCCCGCTGCGAGGGACAAGGGTCGGTGGTGGCGCTCAGTAGCGCAGCAAGCTGCGAAGGAGCTCCCATATCATTCGCGGCCAGGGTCGATGCATGACCATCCGGCGGTCAAGTCACCAGGGCCACCATTGCGCCAGCATCAAGCATGGCAATACGCTGCAGCAAGGCCTCGCACTGCCCTTTTCTGTCATCGTCGGTGGCCAGCACCATATAGGCGGCTTGCAAACCGGCCAGTGTCAACACCGGATCCCATTGCGGCAGACGGGCCTCGTCGATCTCGGCGATCAATGCCAGCGCCAGGGGCTGCAGATGGGCACCGGGACGCTCGGCTTGCAATAAGCCGCAAAGCTGTATGCGCAATTGCAGTCGCTGGGTCGGCGTGGCGCTTTCTGTTATGGCTTTCTGCACGCTGCGCACAGCCAGGGCGAGCTCGCCACCAGCGGCCTGAGCGCGGGCCTGGGCGATGATTGACGCAACCGTATTGTCGCTGGCCGGAGCCGCAGTGCTGGCGCCGCCAGTGAGTGTATCTATCCATTGCAAGGTGGCACCATTGGCCATCGGCATGCCGCCGGCAAAAGCAAGCTGGGAGATACGGGGGAAACGCGTCAGCAGCCAGCTCGTGGCGCCGCTCACTTCACGCCGGGCCGGGGCATACAGTTCACCCATCCGCTCGAGCGCCTGGGCGGCGATGCAGTTGAGGTCCAGCCAGAATGGATAATTCTCCAGCTGCGCCTCGGTAAAGCGCAGCAAGTCAGCATCAGCCTGAAGAGTGAGCAAACTGTTGAGCGCCTGCTGCAACTGAGGAATCGGTCCTGCCAGCATCGTTGCGCCGCCCTGCTCGGCCGGCAATTGTTCGATGCCGCCCCACGCCGCCATGCGTTTGAAGCGATAGGCAGATGGTGCGGCCAGATCGGCTTCGCCCATATAGGTCGCCATGTCCGCCAATCTTTGCAGTGCGTCAGCACCGGCCTGCTGGGCCGCATCGATGGAATCGATGGCCACATTGGACAGCCCCGCCGGCGCTACGCTATGTTCAGATGCATGGGCCAAGTCTGACGCAGGTTCATCTGCAGCCCCGGCAACAGGTGGTGCCACGACTTCCTGCACCGCGACGGTAGTCAATTGAGAGAGCACGCCGCGCAGCGATGGTGCCTCCGGATCTTTCTCGGCCAGCAACGTATCGAGTGACTTGAGACGCGTCTGCAGTTCTGCGATCAGTTCCGGTGATTGTGGGGGCAAGCTCGACCAGTCACTTTCGTCGCCGTGCACCTTGATCCGCTCCAGCAACCATTGCACCGCGTTGCGGCGGGCCCGGGCCCGCGCTGGCGGCGGATAAAGCGTTTTCCAGTACAGCGCAGTCATGTCGTCAAGCAAGCTTATTCCCACGAGCAAGCCTGGCAAGCCACTCGTTTGCAACAGCCCGCCTGCAAGATAGCAGCCGACCAGCAAATCCTTGCCCTTGCTTGCCGTGAGCGAAGCCGCCAGCCGCACCACTTGCTCCCAGTCCACACTGTCGGTGGCGGCCGGATTCGACATCTTGGCGATCTCGTTTTGCAAGCGGTCGAACTCATCGTCTTCGCGGACATCCGCGCCACTCGGTTGTTCCGTGCTGACGGGCTGCTTGCCAAGTGCGGCGTAGTGAGAAATATCCATGCTTTTTTTCTTCAATCTTCAGTCACGTTGGCGGTTTTTATGAACAGGCGTCGACACTGCGCTGCCGGCAATGGCACCGTCTGATGCGACCTCTTTATCTACCAGCGTATTGATGATCGCCTGCATGTTCTGCGAACGGTCCTTGAGCGCATCCTGCCCCCAGCAGACACCAATCTGCGGCGGCAAGAACAGTTCGGTCGAAGGTGGCGAGCCGGAGCTGTACGGTATCTGTGCCGCCAGTTTTTGCGCGATGCTGTCCTGGGCCTGGCGGGACTGGCTCTGTTTTAGCGTTTGCAAGGCACGCTCGAGTTCCTTTTGCTGTTTGTCGATGCTCTCAAGCTGCTGCACCTGTTGCAGGATGGCGTCCTGGCCTTGGAAGTTGTAACGCAATAGCAATTGCTTCACGCCCAATGCCTCCAGGCCTTCTTTGGCCGACGGGAACTGACTGGCATCGAATTGCCGTGTTCCGGTATGAAAGTCACGCAGAAAGTCAGGCAGGCCCATCGTGCCTGCATACTTTTTACTGACGACCAGTGCACCGATCTTGATCTGCAGATTGACATCACCACACTGCCCCACGGTCCAGGGAAAGCTGGCGCTGACGGGGAAGTTATAGTTCTTCAATTGCTGTGCCCCGGCCGCGCACTGGATGCTGAGTACTGTTTCAAACGGCTTGGCTCTGGCGCCCCCATTGACGCCGGTCGGTTGCGCCGTGATGCTCAGTTGCGTGACCAGGGCCTTGAGCGCCGCAGATTTTTTTTGCAGCTCCGCGAGGCTACTTTCCAACTGCGCCTGTGTTTGCTGCACTTGCAATTGCCGTTGCTGCTCCTGCAATTGCTGTTGCTGCTGCTGCACTTGCAGGGCCTGTTTGTCGGCGTCCTGATTCTGCTGCGTGACCAATTGCGTCACCCGCTTGTCGACTGCCGTATTGAGCATGGGCAGGAAGGCCGCCGTAAACGGCACGCTGTGGCCCGAGGTTTCGACCACCCGGAAGCGATGCGCGTCACGCGTCAGGAAAGGCTTGCCAATACCGTCTGCAAACGCCCATACCGAGCCCTTGGCGCCATATAGCTGATCAATCATCGCCGCCTTGTCTGGTACCGTCTGCAAGGGCCACTGCACCTGTGCCTGCCAGTTCTTCTGCAATTCGCAGGAAGCCTGTTGTTCGATATAAGACAAGGTGAAATTGAGCGGCCCTTCGATGAGCTTCCACACCGCATCGGCGTCGGCATCCTGGTGGCCGATCAGTTGTTTCAACTGCACCAGGGTGCCGGTGGCAATATAGGCTGCCGCCGGATCGTTGCCAAACTGATGGAACTCGGCTGCCAGTTGATAAGCCTGGGCCGTACCGCTGACCGCAGTGGCCGCCATCCGGTTGATTTCATTCTGGTACCTGGCCAAAGTATCGACCGCCGACAGGTTGCCGCGTACGATGCTTGTGCCGCTGGCCGGGCCGCTGGCCAGCGTTTGCGCGACGGCATTGCCGCCGACCGTGTTGATCGCATCGAGCACCTTGACGGTGGCACCGCCTACGCTGGCACGGGCAGACTGTTCACGCAATTGCTGGAACTGCCGCGCCAGCAGCAGCCAGCCAGGCAAATCCTTGTCCGCCTCCGTACGGAACTCGGCGTTGAGACGGTCAATCACGCGGTAATACGGACTTTGCGAACCGACAATGCCACCCAGGGCGCTGCGCCATTCGACTTCTCCCCGCAAGGAGCTTTCAGCGGAGGCGAAATTGACGATGAATTTCTGCCAGGCCAGCATGCGTTGATCGCGATACCAGGCTTCGAAGGCTGCGCGCCGCACAAGGAACGCTGGTGCGTCAGCAACCGCCGCCTGCATCTCGTCCAGGAAAGCGGCGATCTGCAACTGACCGGCGTGGGTATAGCTCGCCGGCACCGAATCGCTATTGTTCGTCTCTGCCGCCCTGCTTCCGCTCCAGAAATCAGCCGCATTGACCCTGCCGTTGATGCCATCGGCCTGTACCAGTGCGATCAGCCAGCGCATCTGCGGATCAACGTAGGCGACGCGCTCAAGCAGAGCCTGGTCGGCCACGGTCCGTTCATTGAGGAAGGGATCGCGAGCCGGCATCCATGCCAGATAGGACAGCAGCAACTGCTGCAATTGCAAATCGAACTGCACACTTGCACGGCCGATATGCAGCGGCGACGGCATTTTCTGCAAGGCATGACGGTCTGCACCGTGCTCGCGTGCTTGCATCAGGTTGATGCCGCGTACCAGATTGCGTATCATGCCGGGCAATTGCTGCCCATGGTCGTCCGGTTCCAGGCGGGTAAAATCCTGCGGCCTGTCTTGCAGCGCCGACGGCAGGATGTATTGGCGAAAATCGTTCACAAAGCTCTGCTTGAGCCGGCTGTCGAGCTCGCCGATATTGGTCGCTGCCACCATCCATCTGTTCTGCCAGCTGGCATTCCTTTGTTCGATCACCAGCAGGAGATCGTTGACCTCGGCCAGCATCGCTACATCGGTCGCAATGACACCGCGCAGTGGCGGATGAAAGGGGTGTTGTTCGCGTACCAGCGTCAGCGTTTGCAGGTTGCCAATGAAGGAAAGACTGAGCAGGATGGCAAGGGCAATACTGATCAGTAACCAGGCCGCCACGCCGATGTTCCGGGTTAGCTTGCGCCAGCGATTGAGCACCGCCACCGGCCGCGACACATGACGGTCCTGCGGCAGAATGCTGCCGAAGAAATCATGCAGGAACAGTCCTGCATGGGACCCGGGATGCGCCGGCACCGGTGGCAACTGGGCCCCCATCACACTTGACACCGCCCCGCCCTGCTGCATGCCACTGCTGAAAAACAGGCCGCGCAGAAAAGGCCGCTCGAGGTAAGGATTATCAGCCAGGCAAGCATGAACAAACATTTCCAGACGCGGTTGCAGATTCTGCAATTCTGCAGGAAACAACAACAATGATGGGTCCACGACCGATTCGGCAGGGCTGGCTGTCACGCCAGCGCGTCCGACCAGGGCGATGCGCAGTTGCCGCAGGCGTTCGCCTATGCTGCCGAATGCACTGTCGAGGAAAGCGGCTTCGCTTTGGCTGCCGTCATCCGACAGATATCCCATCGCCTGTTCCAGCGCCTGCTCCGGCAATTGCAGCGCCCATTGTTCCAGACCGTACAACTGGTCGCACTTGGTCACCAGTACATAGACGGGAAACCGCTTGCCGAACATCTGTATCAACTGCTCGATGCGCGCACGCACCACCCGTCCTTCTTCGACCAGACTGTCTTTGTCCAGCGTATGGAGTCTCTCGGTGCTGATGGCCAGCACCAGGCCATCCAGACCTTCGCGCGGACGGTAACGCGCCAGCAGATCGAGTCCAAGTTCCCATTCGCGGCGGTCGCTCTCGGCATCCTGGGCATCGACATAGCGGCCGGCGCTGTCGATGACCACCGCCTGGTCGAAGTACCACCAATCGCAGTTTTCCGTCTGCTGCACCACTGCGCGCTGGCTGAGCTTTTGGATCGGCGAGGACAGCCGTGCCCGTGTCAGTGCCGTGGTTTTGCCGGTGCCGGATTTGCCGATCACCATGAACCATGGCAGGACATACAAGGCATTGCCGCGCTGCCTGAGACTGGAACCGCGCAAGGTCGCCACGGCGGCTTTCCATTTGCCACGCAACAGCGATTCCGGCGAGGCCGGACTATGGCTGTGCAAGGCCCGGCTTTGCTGTGCCAGCTTGCTGCGCGAGCGCATGACGATCCAGCAGCGCCGCATGAGCTTGAGCAGGAAATACAAGCCAAGCATGCCGCAAAACATGGCCACCGCTACCCACAGCGGCCACGCCATATACAGCGCAAGGCCCCAGCACGACAGCCCGAGCAGGCCCAGCAATAGAACGAGCAAGAGAAATTTTCCAAAAGTCTTCATAGTTTTATCTGTGCCAGCAAGGCCTCGACCGATTGCCAGATGATGATGTAATAGACACAACACAGCGCCAGCAGCGCCGCTAGCGGAATGAGCAAGGCTTTCAATGTCAGTGCGGAGATCGGCCAGCGGCGCTGGCCTCGCGTGTGGCGTACATCGGCTGCGGGTGCCGTGCCGTAGCCGTCAGGAAACAGCAACTTGCCGGCGGCGCCCGGCAAACCATCCTCACCCTGCAACAGCAATTCCAGGCTGGTGCGGCGGATATCGGCCAGCGCCTTCTGGTTGCGGTCATACCCGTAGCGGCCGGAAAAACCCAGTCCCAGGCAGAGAAAATACACTTCGCGCACACCCAGCTGGTTATTGCGCAACACTTCCAGCCGGCTATAAAACGCCACCCCGGCATTGCTCACGTCGAAGTAGCGCCGTTGCAGCAAATGGCGCTGCCATTCGGTGTTGCCGGGCCAGTCGGCAGCCAGAATCGCCTCATCGGCCCAGGCGGCCACGGCAAACAAGGCGGTTTCGGTATCATCGTCAAGATGGCCGGCATCGTGCGCAGCGCTGCGCGCCTCGGCGATGGCCGCGTCCAGCTGCGCCGACAACACCAGCACGTCCGTGGCCGGCTGGCGCTGGAACTGACGAATCCGGGTCAGCAAGGGAATAAAGCAATCGACAAGTTTCATAGCAACTTACTTTCTGAGCACCACAATTTCGGCCTTCATGTCTGCCGGCGCATCGGGCCATTGCAGCGCGATACTGCCCTGGCGCTCCACCGCATACCACAGCTGGCTCACCTGCTCGATACGGAAATAATAGGAATGGGCGCGCCGCGGCAAGCCCTGCGGCGCCGTCGCCATGTGGATCAGTTCCAGCCCCGGCAGCGCATGGGCGATGAGCCCGGGGATGTCCTCGCCGGTGGCCAGACGGGCGTCGCGCAACAGCGTATCGACCGGATCGTGCTCGCTGCGCACCACCAGATAGAAGCGATTGCGGCGATCGAAGAAATTGTGCGGTAAGGCGCAGACATGTTGACCATCCTGGTATTGCAGGACCGCCAGAAATTCCGGCCCGACCGTAATGTCGTTGAGCAGACTGCTGATCAACGCATGGGCGCGCGCGAAGCAATGATGGAGATCGACATGATCGTAAGGCGGCAGACCGGGCTTGCCATCGGCCGCTTCGCCCAACATGTTGAAGCGCTCGGAAAACGAACTCAACTCGCCCACCAGCTGGCGCAAGGCGCCATACGCGAGCCAGGGATGCACCTGCGGCGTCTCGGTCAGATGATAGAGATAAGGACTGGCCCGGTTCAGTGCGCTCAAAGCCAGCAGGAACACGATGTAGCTGGCGTCGAATTCAGCTTTCTGCAATTCTCCCGGACTCTTGTATTCCTGCAATTGACGTGCCCTGCCGGCCAGCTCGTCGCGCACATCCTTGACCACCCGCAGCAAGACCGGCGAGCCGCTCATTGCATAGCAAGGCGGAATGAACTTGTCGTCCAGGCGAATACTGTCGCCCTCGCGCACCAGGCGCGCAACGGGAATCAGATCATAGCCGCCCAATTGCGCCACTTCGCTTTCAAAAAACACCTTGAGCACATGCAGCAAGGTACGCACTTGCGCCACGGGCCCGTCCGAATACAAGTCCTGCACCTCGGGCGGGTTGTCCAGCGAGGCATAGCGAGTCGTGGCGCCGGCCGCTTCGTGCAGTGAGGCCGCCAGCGTGGCATTGGGTTCTTGCGCGCTCAGTTTTTTGAGCCCCAGATAAACGGTAAACGGCTTGTCGCCTTCCACCCAGCTGCTGTCGAAAGAACGCGGCGCGATCGCGGCATTGCCGGGATATTCTATATAGCTGCGCTCGCCAAAAAGCAGTTGTGCCTGCTCAATTTCTATCGTGCGGTTGGCAACCGCCGCCGCCGACAAGCTCAGCGCGCCGACGCCCCAGAAATGCGGCAAGCCGGCCTCCATCAAAGGCTTGTTGCGAAATTGCCCATGCAAGTCAGCTATCTGAAAATGCTGAGGCTGCATGAACATGCCTTGATGCCAGTAAATTGCTTGTTTGTCGTCCATGTCGTGCCAAATCTCTCAGTTATTCGATGTACGGGGTAACGGTGCAGAACAGCACAGGTCGCTGGCATCGAGTTTGATTTCAGTGCCGTTGGAAGTCGGCGGTTGCGGCGCGGCCGGTTTTTCCCTGGGGGCAGCGGCGGCCGGCGTTTTTGCATCGACAATCGCATTGGGGCCAAGCGTCATGCGCACGGTCAGCGGCTTGGGCACAACGCTCCAGGTGGAGCTCAGCATGCCCTTGCTGGCATAGGTCACGGGCACTTCGAACAGGCGCGCCGAAGCCGGTCCGAGCATATCGTAATAGCCTGCCACCACACCGACGAATCGGGCCTTTTGCACCCTGTCGATCATCAGGATGACGTGCTGTCCCGGCTCCACCACATAATGGCTGTACTGCAAGAAGACATCGTTGCCGGGTGTGCCGCCCAGACTCTGCGCCAGCGCCGCCGGATCGGCGATGAGTTTCTGGAAGACGGCGCTGTCGGCCATCTGATAGACACCCAGCAGCAAGGTATGCGGCTCACCCTGGTAGGTGTTGAGCTGGAGCTGCGCCGTCGCGTCCAGCACGATGCCTTCTTTGGCATAGTCCCAGACGACCTCGGTGAACGCCTGTTCCCGCGTATTGCCACCCATCATGGAATTGACAGAAGCGCAGCCCGGCAGGCTGCCGACCATGGCCGCCACAGCCGCCACATGCACCCAGCCTGCCAGAAGGCGCTGTTTGCGCCGCAGGTTTGTATCGACAATTTTCATCACGTCCTTGTTAGCGGGTCTCAACATAGTGCAATCACGTTTGCCTCGGCCTGACTTTCTTCGGCGTAGGGCATGAACAGCAAGGACTGCGGACAACCCTTGACGCGCACATAGCAGGAATGCGCGGCATCGATCTGATTGCGCACCGCCCAGGCCCTGTACTCCATCGCGCCCACCTTTAGCTGCAGGCCTTGCTGGGCAAACTCCAGCACACTGCGTTCAGGCAGCTTGCCGCTGGCACCGACCGCCTGAAAAGTAATCTCTGCCCCGCCTCCGCTGATGCCGCACACGATACCGTCCCAGTTGCCGGCACGCGGGCCGAGCTCGAACCATTGGCCGAGCTGTTCGTCGCCCAGGACGCTGAATCGATAGTCCGGCGCCAGCGCCTTGCCCGCCATGTTGGCCTTGGCAACAATCTTGGCGGGCCAGGCGGCAGCAGCCTCGTCGAGTTGCAGGCAGTGCGTCAGCAAAGACGGCAAGTCTGCCGCTTTGTCGCGCCACAGCAAGGCCACCGGAAAGCCCGCGCCGCGCAGTTCGCGCAGCGAGGTGCATAACAAAGACAAGCCATAACGCACGCCCGGCTTGGCCAGCTCGGCCTCATCGGCGAGAATCAGCCAGACATCGGCGCGGTCGGCGAGCAGCGTATCGAGTGCGGTGCGCCACGCCATCTGGTCCGGCGCATCGGCCCAGAAATGGCCTTTGACCTGCAAACCGTAGCGTTGCAATACTTGAGTGACGGCCGTCACACGCGCCTGGTTTTTTTCCAGCGAGGTAATCCAGATTGTTTTCATGCTTCTCTCAATTTTTTCGCTGCCATCAGCTCATGATCATCACAATGTTCTGGCTCGGTGCCAGCACGGAACCGATGGCATTGCCGTCGTTGTGTTTGGTGGGGTCGCCCAGACGCACTGCCATATTTCCTTCCAGACTCACCGTCATGCTGCCCTGGGTAAATTCTGCCGGTCCCATCTGCTTGGCGCTCGCCACGCCGCCGGCAACGCCGGCCTCGTCGCCGCTGCTGATGGTGATTTTGGACGCCATGGTCAGCGCCGGCATGCCCGTGATGAAGACCTTTTCGGTGGCCGGATCGCCCATCATCGGCATGGCGATATTCGGGTACGGCAAGGGCACCGGTGGCGCCGGCGGCGCTGGTGTCTTGCAGACATCGGCGGCGGCCAGGCATTGGCCGTCCTGTTTGGTTACTGCATACATGGCGGCCTCCTAGCCCAGATCTATTTTCTGCGCATCGATGCTGACCTGGCCGTCAGCGAGCACCGTGGCATCCTGCGCCTTGAGGTCAAAGCGTTGGCGCACCTGCATGCGCACCCTCCCAGCGCGGGTTTCGTCGAGCTGCTCGATCCAGCGGAAACTGTCGCGCGCCTTTTGCACCAGGCGGCCGACGCTGGAAGTGATGTTCTGCGCCACACTGCTGACCGTGCCGAAACGGCCGTGCAGCTCTTGCGCCGTCACCTTGATCTGCTGAAAGCGCAACTGCCCGGCCACCCCGCTCAAATTCACCTGCGGCGCTTCCAGCGTCACCTCCTCGCTGGCCTGCAGACGGATGCTGGCCGCCTGCACCTGCAACGCACCCTGCGCCGTATGCAGCGCCACACCGCCCGGCAATTGCAGGCACGCCTCCTGCCGCTGCGCGCGCGCCAGCACCGCCAGCACGTAAGAAGTCTGACTGCCGGCATGGCAGACCAGCACGCTGTCGCCGCATTCCGGCTCAATCAGGCAACTGTCGGCACGCACCGCCCGCAGCCCTTCAGCCCCGCTGAGGAAATACCACTGTTCGGCGCGCCCGCTGACGGTGGCGTAGCTCAGTGCCACGCTGGCGTCGGCGCGTGTCATGGTCATCAGTTTGTTATGCATAGTGCCCTCGGTGGTTGTTCTTGACGATCTCGTCGGTTGTCGCTGCTATGCGCTCAACGGGCGATGGCCGGGTTCGGTTGCCATCGCTCGGCGCGTTCCAGCGCCGCATCCGTGGGACGCACGCCGTCGAAATTGCTGCCGTCCCAACGGGTATTGTTTTGTGTCATGCGGTGGATGCTGCTGCCGCGCAGATCGGCTTGCGTGCAATCGGCATCGGAAAAATCGGCATGGGCCAGATCGCAATCGATCCAGTGCGCATTCTTGAGGCTGGCCTTGCTCCAACGCGTTTTGCGCAGCATCGAGCTGCGCCACTGCACAGCTTGCGCCTGCGTCTGGCTGAAATCGGCATGGCTGGCGTCGGCCATCTCAAACCAGGCACCGCTCAGATTAGCCTGCTGCAATTGCGCCCGCATCAGCGCCACATACTTGCCGCGTACACCAGCAAAATTCACTTGCTGCAATTGCGCGCCGATGAAGCTGCTGCGGTCCAGCACCACATTGCTGAAATCGGCCTGCTGCAACTGTGCGCCGTTGAAATTGGCCATGCTCAGATCGCAACCGCCAAAACGCTGGCCGCTGAGCACGCAATCCTTCAGAAAAGCCCGCTGCAGTACAGCGCCATCGAGCTTCACGCTGCGCAGATCAAGTCCGCTCGGGTCCCAGCGCGTCAGGTTGGCAGCGCTGAAGTCGGCGCCATGCAGACTGACCTTGTTCATGTCGCAGCGCTCCAGCTGCGCGCCACCAAACTGTGCATCGTCCAGGCGGCAGTTGCTGAACACGGCTTGCAGCAAAAGCGCGTTGAGCCACTGCGTGGCGCGCAGATCAAGCGCATCAAACCGCGCCTGCGCGGCCTGCACCCCGCACAGCCTGGCTCCCTGCAAATTGACCTGCTCCAGCGTACTGCCCTGCAAACTGGCGCCATTCAGATTGGCGCCGGCCAGATTGATATTGCGCAAGGTGCATCCCGACAGGTCGCGGCCCGACAGATCGGCCCCGGCCAGATCGGCATCTGCCAGGATTTTATTGTTGGCCAGCGCACGCAAGGCTTGTTCCAGTTCCATTGATATCCCTTGAGGTGATTACGCTGACGCAGCGCGAAACAGCAATATGGTCTGGTCGATATTGGCGCCTTCGAGCGCCGCCGCACGCACCGCCACATCCTCGAAATCGACGCCGTACAGATTGGCGAAATGGAGCGCCGCATCGTCCACCCGCGCCTTGCGCAGCGAACCCTTGAACAGATTGATGCCGGTCATGTCTGCCGCCCGCAAATTCGCCTTGGCGAACTTTGCGCCGGTCGCCGAAGCCAGGCGAAAACTGGCGCCGGCCGCGCTGACCTTGCTGAAATCGGCATCATCGAGGCTCGCCCCGGCCAGACGGGCGCCGTCCAGCCTGGCCCCGGCCCAGGCGGCGCGGCCCAACTGCGCATCGCTCAGATCGGCGCCGGCAAACGTACTGGTGTCATCAGCACGCGAACGGCCCAGCGCCGCCTTGCCAAATTGCGCCGCGCTGGCATCGCAGCCGAAAAAACGCGCATGCTCGCACTGGGCAGCGCTGAAATTGGCCGCGCCCAGTTGACCGCCGCTGAAATCAGCCTGGGTCAGCAGCGCCTTGGCAAAGTCCGCGCCGCGCAGATCGGCGCCATTGAACTGCGTCTGCACGGCACTGCACGCACCGGCCTGCGCTGCGGTCAGCACCGCGTTCTCGAAACTGGCGCCATCGAGCACCGCCTGCGGCAATTGCGCGTCGCTGAAATCGGCGCCATGGAAATCGCCCCGGTCAAGCTGCGCGGCGGACAGGCGGGCCTTGGCAAAGTTGCTGCCGGCAGCGCTCACGCCGCCGAGCCGGGCGCCGGACAAGTCCGCGCCCTGGCAATCGGCGCCCTGCATCAGGCATGCGGAAAAATTGGTCTTGACCAGCACGCTGCCGATGAACAGTGTTTTTTCCAGCAGGCTGCCGCTAAAGTCAGCACCGCTCAGGTCGAGGCCCGACAGATCGACGCCCGACAATTCCATGCCGGCCAGACTTTGTCCGGCGGCATGCCGGGCCACCACTTGCTCGCGCAACGGCGATGCGGCAGGCGGCGGGGTGACAGGTGCATCGGGCTGCGGTGCTTGCGAGGCGTTCTCTGGCATACTTTTTGGCGCCATTTCGCGCGCAAGCTCTTCCTCCCCATCGTCGCCAATATCGCTCAGCGGCACCGCTTGCGCCTGCAACTCCTGGTAGCTCTTGAGCGACTGCGCCAACTCCGGTTTCGAACCCAGCAAGGCTTCGATGTCTCGCGCCGTCAGACTGTTCCTGGCCATCACCGCCTTGGTCTGCGCATCCAGATCGCCCAGCGCCGCTTTGAGCTCCTTGAGCGACACCGGCTTTTCTTCCGGCGGCTTCAGATACGGCGCCAGATCGGCGTCGGTAATATTGTTTTTCGCCATGGTGGCGCGCACTTCCCGGTTCAAATCGGCGATGGCCTGCTCGAGCTGCTCGACTGTCGGCGCAGGTGGTTCTTCGGGCGGTTTCAGGTAAGGCGCCAGATCGGCCTGCGTGATGCCGTATTTGCTCATGGTCTGACTGGTTTCCTGCTCCAGCTGCGCCAATGCTTGCTGCAACGCCAATAACTCGGGCGTCACTTCCTCTTCAGGCATGGCGGCAACGGGCGGCGCGACGGCGGCATCGGCCGTATCGGCGGCTAGCGGCGGCGGCACGGGTTCCGGGGCGGCCACCGGCGGCACCGGCTGCCCCGACAATTCGGCCGCAAATCGGGCCTGGTAATGGGCGAATGTCTGTGGCGGGTCTTGCAGGTTTTCCCATTGCGCCATGACATGCAAAATATCGGCGGCATCGTCCTCGGCAAAGTCACACTGCGCCCGATACAGCACGATGCCGCAGGCCTGTTCAGGAAACAGCCAGACCGTTTCCAGACGGGCCGCCATTTCGCTCAACACGGCCACGCCATCAGCCTGCCTGCGATTGACGAAGCAGCGCGCGCGCAGGCCGGGCAAGTGACCGTTCTGCACGGTCTGCTGCGGATGCAGGCCCTGCAAGGAAAAGCATTCATCGCCCTGCAAATAGGCGCTGAAACGCTGATCCGGCGGTGCGCTGTGAAAGTAAGCCAGGCCGGTGTCATCCGGCAGATGCGGCCAGCTGTGCTGCAGCCAGCGACCGTCAAACTGGCCAAGCTCGCTGCTGCGCGCAGGCGCATTCGCCGCCAGCCCCCAGAACCCGGCCGGTTCGGCCACATCGCCGCGGCTGACGATGCGCTGGCGCTGCGACTCCACATTCGGCAAGGGCCAGTGCGTGCTGCCATCGGCCAAGGTCACTTGCCGCGCGCCCTTGCCGGCCAGATTGGCCGGATAGTCGGCACCGCCGAAGGCTTGCTGCGGCGTGAGCGGCATGCATTGAAAAGGCGTGGTGGCAGAGATCAGCCCGCTGCGCTCGAAATGACGGTCGCCGCTCACCAGCAACTGCTTGTGCAAACTGCCCAACTGCACCGCCACCGCCATTTCGCGCAGCGGCTGGCCGGCGGGCGCATGAGCGCTGCCATAGAGTTTGAACTCGGCAGCCGGCTTGGGAAAACCTTCGTCGAGGATGACGCCGGCGCCCAGCACCTCGCTCGCCAGCGGCCACAACTGCTGCTCGGGCAGCAAGCCGGACAGCCGGCTGTCCTCAAAGGAAAACAGACCCAGCATGCCGATGGCCAGCGTGTCGCGCTGGGCCAGGCGAAAGCTGCGGTAGAGGATGGCTAATTGATCGGGGCGGAATATTTTCATGGTTCAACCCAACTTGATGGCTTTGCCGTTTATCGTTGCGTCACCATCTTTTTTCAAAACCATCTTGGCAACGTCAAAGCCCAGCGTGATCTCATTTCCATCGAGGTTGATAGAGGCATTTCCTGGCAAGGCATTGACCTCATTGAGCGCCTCCGTTGCTTTTTTTATGGCCGCATCGCGTTTCCCGCTTCCCAAAAGCTGACTAAAGAATCCAGCTTGCCCTTCAACTATTTTCAATTCCATATTAGCGTTATTGAGTTCATCGCCAGCCGCCTTAGCCGCCTCAGACTTATTAACGAAAATTGTTATTTTCTGATGATTCTGAATAATCCCGACATTCGCACCGAATGCAGACACAACTTTCTCGTGTGTCGCGTAAAAACCTTTGTCTTCGCCCAATACCAGTTCCGCACATTCATTATTCAGAAAAATACTCGACGCTTCACCATCCGCTTGTATGTTGACGGTATTGGGGAAAATACGAATATTGGAGCCTTTAGCAGGACCAATCCCATTGGCATTTACCTTTAAAACGATGCCTTCTGGAACAATTAACACCTCCGACGACGGCGCTACGTCTTCTCCTAAGAGACCCGGATCCTTCTTGGCTTTCAGAAAAATTCCTTCATCATTGGCATCAATCGTACTGGTATAGTCCTCAGATTTATTTTGCAATTTGATGTAGGCCGCAAGAGCAGCCGTGGCAGCCGAAATGACCATGGCGGGGATAAAGTGCTTCACCACTATACTGCTCTCTTTATCATGGATAATAGAATCATCACTGTTAATTCCTTTAGCATTAAGAAGTCCGATAACTGCATTGGCAGCAGAAGCAAGAGCCACGACCGCTAATCCTATTTTCACTCTGCTTTCAAAAATCACACTCTTAAATCCATGTTGTCCCGCTTTTATGGAAATTTTTTTGTTCCCCGTCAATCCGGCTGTAGGTGCCATGGAAAGACTATTCTGCGAGTAGGAAAGGCCAGCGCCTATTTTGAAACTGGCATCAAAACCGACCGAAAAAGCAGTGTTCAGTGCAATGCTGGATTTATTAGTCACACCAACCATGACAGAATTCTCCATTGACAAGCTGACCGAGTTTTTTATCCCTTTGAAATAAGTGTTGGAAGCCCCATTGGTGGATGAGGTATAGCTATCACTTTTTACTGTGATGCTATTACCCTCGCTGATTTTGATCGATGCCTTGTTATTGGTTGTTTCCAGCCAGATCGCCTCCTTTCCTTTTTCATCTAAGAAACTGATCTTGTTGCCTCCTGCCGATTTGATCTGACCGACGGTGTTATTTTCACTAGTGACCACACTGCGATTTTCCGAATTGGGCACTGCCGCCAAGATCACTGGCCGGTCCGGATCGCCCTCCACAAACGAAAGCAACACCGAGGCGCCTTTGTGCAGCGGGAAATGCATGCCGTGATCTGCCCCTGAGTAGGGAGTCGCCATGCGTATGCGGGCAGAACCTGCGCCTTGCGTGACAGGGTCGTCCTGATAAAAGGGGAACTTCACCTTGTATCGCCCAAGTTCATCAAGATTGGCATAAGGGCTATCAACGCCCGCATCGGCATCAATACTGGCCTCCATCGTGCCGGTAACGCAGGGCTTTGGTGTAATGCGCTGGGGACGGAACTGGACCGCAGAATCAATGGCACGGAAACTGGTGCGATAAACAGTCTTGGCGTCCTTTTCCTGAATAATGTCTATTGGAAGCCCAATGTTCTGGAGCGACGTATCGGCCTGCAAACCCTGGTGCTCAATCTCGACAATGAGGTATCTCGTATCGGGTGCGACTTTCGGCCCGTAATTAGCTAAGGTGATCAGAAATCCGCTACGCATACCGACTGCCGTCGCTGTTCCATGAAACACCTTGCCGCCGCACTTGATTTCATCGGCACGCAAGGCGGCATAGCGTTTGCCATCCTCCTCATCCCCAAAATGCTCGCCGTGCATCATCAAATCGCCTGTTCCTGTGGCACAGACATCTGCGGAATATCTTAACGGGACAGCAGACTTGAGCGGATTGTGATCCTGCACAATTACCCGTTTGGGGAGAGGTTTCTGACGACGGATGAAGGTGTTCACCTCCAGATCCACATTGCTGCTGGCACCACCATCAATGGGCCGACAAGAAAATTGCAGTGCGGATAGTGGACTGCGGCTCGCTATTTCGGCAACAATCAACTTGTCCTTTTTTTTTGTTTCATCGTGTTCAACCCAGTAGTACAAGCCCTCTTTTTCCATCCAGCGCGACAAAAAGTCGAGGGTTGACTCCCGATATTGGTAGACAAAATCCCGCCCCACATATTTACTCGGCTTTATGGAATGGTCAGGCAACTCATAATCATCACTACTAAGAATGCTCCCGGTATCGAGCGCTTTTTTGATGATGTCCAGTATCGTCTGTTCTTTGTCAAGGTAGACCCTGGAGATACAATCCATCGATAATTTCCACAAGCGCGGCACCAGCACTGCCCGGTAATAATGTTTTGAACCCACATTGCACAGATATTCAAATTCTGCCAATACGCCGTAATACGGGGCCAGGCATTGGCTGCCATCAGTGGCGTAAATCCCGAAACCGGCCGGCTGTGTCAGCATCTGGTCAAAATCAATGTCGGCCTTATCGCTGAACATGGTCAGTTCAAAACGAAATGGCCGCGAAATCGCTTCGACACCGTTCATCTTTATCACGGCAAACGTCGCGCCATCGGGGTACGCTTCGGAAACGAACGCAAAACGATTGTTATTTTCCAGGCTTGCGGGTAAGGAAACCATGTTCAACCTTTACAAAAAATAGTGCTGCTACCGACCACGCAAAGCGAACGGATAAATTATCTTGTGCCGATGCCACCGGGCTAATTTGAAAACGCCACCGTGAACTGCCCCTGCCCATCCACATCCAGTGTCACCCCGGCGGGAATATCATCGGCGCTCATGCGCTGCAAGATCTGCTGCGACATCAGCGGCATGACGGCACCGCGCAAAATGAAATCGATGTTGCGCGCACCGGTTTCGACTTCGGTGCAGCGCGCCGCGATCTGCGCTACCACTGCCTCGCTGTAGCTGAATTCCATCTTGTTGTTGTGCGCCAGACGCTGCACGATCTTGTTGAGTTTGAGCCGCACGATGCCGGCCAGCGCGTCCTGCGCCAGGGTGAAATAAGGGATGACCGTCATGCGCGCCAGCAGCGCCGGCTTGAAGTGAGCCGACAGGATAGGCCGCACCGCTGACAGCAGCGTGTCGGCGTCAGGCAGTTCGTCGCCGGTCGTCAGTTCGGTGATGACATCGGTAGCCAGGTTGGACGTCAAAAAGATGACGGTGTTGGAAAAGTCGATTTCCTTGCCTTCGCCATCGGACAGCATGCCCTTGTCGAACACCTGGTAAAACAGGTTGAGCACATCGAGGTGGGCTTTTTCCACTTCGTCCAGCAGCACTACCGAGTAGGGACGCTGGCGTACCGCTTCGGTGAGCACGCCGCCTTCGCCGTAGCCGACATAGCCGGGCGGCGAGCCGATCAGGCGGCTGACGTTATGTTTTTCCTGGAACTCGCTCATGTTGACGATGACGGTCGATTTTTCATCGCCGAACAGGATGTCGGCCACCGCCAGCGCCGTTTCGGTTTTGCCGACACCGGATGGCCCGGCCAGCAGGAACACGCCGAGCGGCTGCTGCGGGTCGCGCAGCCCAGATTGGGCGGTCTTGAGAATTTCGCCGATCTGGTGCATGGCATGGTCCTGGCCGCGCACGCGGGCGGCCAGCGTCGCGGCCATCGCCATGACGGTGGCGGCCTGGTCGCGCAGCATCTTGCCGGCGGGGATGCCGGTCCAGTCGGAGATGACCTTGGCGACCACATCCGGATCGACATCCACGCGCACCAGCGGCTGGTCGCCCTGCGCGGCCTTGAAGGCGGCGCCGGCCGCTTCCATGACTTGCGTCAGGGTCGCCAGGGCGGCATCGTCGGCGCCTTCCGTGCGGCCCTGGGCGCGCGCCGCGCGGGCTGCCAGCAAGGCGTCGGCTGCGGTTTTCTGGGTCTGCCAGAGCAGGCGCAAGCGGGCCGCTTCTTCGCTCAGCGTCAGGACCTGGGCGTCGATTTCCAGCAGGCGGGACAGATCGACGGTTTGCAGATTGTCGCGGTCGCGTTCCAGTCCGCCGTGTTCGCGCCGCAGCGCCTGGATCTGGCGTTCCTTGTCTTCCAGCACGTCGGGCTTGGCGCTTTGCAGTACTTTGACGCGGGCGCAGGCGGTATCGAGCAGATCGACTGCCTTGTCGGGCAACTGGCGGCCGGTGATGTAGCGGCTGGACAATTCAGCGGCGGCGACGATGGCGTCGTCGCGCATGACCACGCCATGCACGTCTTCGTATTTTTGCTTGAGGCCGCGCAAGATGAGTACAGCGGTGGCGAGGTCGGGTTCGTCCAGCTTGACCAGTTGGAAGCGGCGCGCCAGGGCGGCATCTTTTTCGAAGTATTTCTTGTATTCGGCCCACGTGGTTGCGGCGATGGTGCGCAGTTCGCCGCGCGCCAGCGCTGGCTTGAGCAGATTGGCGGCATCCGAGGTGCCGGCCTGGCCACCGGCGCCGATCAGGGTATGCGCTTCGTCGATGAACAGGATGATCGGTGTGGGGGACGCCTTGATTTCGCTGATCACGCCCTTGAGGCGGTTTTCAAACTCGCCCTTGACGCTGGCACCGGCTTGCAGCAAGCCCATGTCGAGTCCGAGGATGGCGACGTCCTGGAGCGAGGCCGGCACGTCGCCATCGACGATGCGCAGCGCCAGGCCTTCGACCACCGCCGTTTTGCCCACGCCGGGGTCGCCGACGCAGATGGGATTGTTTTTGCGGCGACGCGCCAGGATGTCGACCATCTGGCGTATTTCCATGTCGCGTCCGAATACCGGGTCGATCTTGCCGGCTCTGGCCTTGTCGGTGAAGTTTTCGCAAAAGCGGGCGATGGCACTGCCCTCGCCTGCCGGCGCGGCGCGGTCGGCGCTACTGCCGGTAGTGTCTGCTTCGATGGAGACGCTACCGATCTTGCCCAGTTCAAGCATCAGGGTTTCGCGATTGAGCGTGCGCAGCGCAGCGGCGTAATCACCGCTGGCGTAGTAGCTGGCGCGGGCCAGCAAGGCCAGCAGAATGGCGCCGGAGCGGATGCGGTTTTCCAGCAGATTGACCGAGGCGATCAGCCAGGCATCCTGCAACAATTCCAGCAGTAGCGGCGAGAATGCCGGACGGGCAGCATTGCCGCTGCGCATCTGATCGAGCGACTGGTCGATGGCACGACGCACCACGGCCGCATCAACGCCGGACTGTCGCAGCAGCAAGGGCAGGTCGGCTGAGAGCTCGCCAAACAGCTTGGACAACAGGTGTTCGACCGTGATTTCGTAGTGGCCACGGGCCACGCACAGGCCCACGCCGTCTTCCAGCGCTTGTTTGCAATACTGATTGAGACGGCCAACCAGGGGTTTCAATTCAACCAGCAACATATTCTTTTCTCCGGTGAAGATGCGTGTCTCTGAGGACTACAAGTTAAAGCTGATGCAGGCCGCGCGCTGTGCTTGTTCCGGACTGAGCCAGGTATCGAGGCCCAGGCGCGACCATTCCAGGCTATTGAGGCGCGTACCACGCACGTCATCCTGACGCAGCCTGAGTTCCACTTCGACTTCAAGCGGGTCGGTGAGGTAAAAGCGGGTCAGAAATTTCAGTTTCTGGCAGGCGGCGGCGGCCGGCAGCAGTTGCTGGAACAGCGCGTGCGGCAAATCCGACAGGACGATGCGCAGATTGCCGGCGTAGTCGTCGACGTGGCTGCCGAGGTAACTGTCTTCTCCCAGGCTGGTACCCTGCGCCCCCAGCTGACAGCGCTGATCAGCGGGAATGGCCACGCTGCGCAACACGCAACTGTCGATGCGCACGGTGGCGTCCTCGAAGGCGTCGGCCAGCATGGTCTGCAAACCCAGCGCCGAGCGCGGGCGCACATTGAGCAAGGCGGCATAGCGCAGCAACTCGGCACTATGGGGCAATAATTTGATGCGTAGCTCGGGATCGTCGAGGCCGACGAAGGCATACAGATGGTTGAGTACCAACTGGTCGTCGTCTTCCACCACGCGCTGCTCCAGCCGGTACTTGGACCAGGCGCCGAAGAGATGCGGATAGAGCGTGTAATGGACGATGTCGATGAATTCGCGCATGACGTGGCCGCCGTTGCGCTCTTCCTCGAACAAGTCTTCGGTGTAATAGGTTGGCAGTGGCGAGGCGACGCCATAGAGCCCGAAGAAATTGGCCGTGATGCGATAGCCGCCCTGCGGCCGGACTTCGATGGCATCGATGTCGTTTTCAGGGAAATTCAGTGCCAGCTTGGGCCGAATGCGCAGATTTTCGCTGCGCGCGGCACCGGTGTTTTTTTCAAACAGGCGCAGCAGGCGCAGCGCCTGAAAATAAGAATAGCGCTCACCGTGGGCGAGCAGCGAGTCCTTTACAGCAGGGACTGTTGCCCGAGTCTCGGTAACCATTTGAATACTGCTCCGGAAAGTACGTCTTCGAGTTCGACGCGGGTGTAGGAATTAATACCGGCATAGTCGGCCAGGAAACGCTCAATGACACAGCCGAACAGGTACAAATCGCCCATGCCGGCGTAATGATCCTGGCGGCACCTGATGCGTATCAACTGTCCGCGCAGCAGGCCGCCTCGGCCAATAAGCCTGGTCTCTGGCGTGGCCACGACTTCTTCGATACCATCGATACGACGCCGGTTGGCGACTTCCTGGCCTTGTTCGTGGCGATCAGGAAAAACATACAAATTGAGCAGCGCCTGCAGATTCGCCGCGCTGGCCATCGACATGAAATTGAGCGACACATGTGAAATCAGTCGCCACAGCAAGGCTTCGCCAGTAGGAGGATTGCGTGCCGGCGAAACCATGCGGATGTTGCGAAAGCTCATGCGGTCGGGCGAGCTGCTGGTGGGCACGCTGATGTCGCCCAGCTTGAGCCCTTCCGGCAAGCTGCCATTGCTGCAGGTCAGTTGCAGCGAGAGCGTTTCCGGCCGAGGAATTTCGCCGGGCGGGTAGTTCAGCGACAGATAGACCTCATTGCCGCTGCCGACGACGGCGCTGCGCAAGGTGGTTCGATAGCTCAGCCGTGTGCCGCGACCGTCGTGGCGATACAAGCCGAAGGGCACATACACGCGCTGCTTGCCGATACCTTGCTGATAGCCGATGACCTGATCAACCTGCACCACCTGAAAATGCTTGCGCTCACGCCCCTCGGGCGTGATGCGGTATTCCGTGACGCGATGCTCATGGCTGATCGGGTCAGACGGATGGGAAAACAGATTGACCGCTGGCGTGACGTTGAGCATGAAACTGTCGCTACGGATTTCCGGCATCCAGGCCGGCAGCTGGTTCAGCGTGACATAAACACTGAAGCTGTTGCCGCCGCCACGCGTGCGCCAGCGCTGCAGGCCGTGCAGCTCGACGAACAGGAATTTTTCCGGCTGCACAAAGAATTCCTGCACATGACGGTATCCGCTAAAGGCATGACTGGGATACGGCAGCATGCTGTGCTCGAAGCCGGCCGCGCGCAAACCTTGTGCGCCCAGCTCGAAGCGAGCACCCTCTTCCCCGGCGATGCGCACATTGCTCACGTACTGGGACAGCAGCAGCAACAGCTTGGCCGCTTCGCTGTATCCGCTGCCGAGGAACAAGCGCACGCTGTCGGCCTGCCACTGTTCCAGCTTCATGCCCTGCAGTTCAAAGTCCAGAATCAGCATGGGCGCCGCACCGGCATGGCTGAGCAGGTTGACATCAAGCAGTTGCAAGGGATGCACTTGCACCGCATTACAGGTTTGAAAGCGGCATGCTGTGCCATCGACCGGCAGCGAAGACAGTTCGGTGCCGGCGGCAATCGATATCGTTTCCTTGAGCCCTGTCTTGGGCGCGAAACAGATCATGGTGCTGGCCGGTACCGGTCGCAGATAATGCGGAAACAGCAAATGGGTGAGTTCCTGCACGAACTCGGGAAATTCATCATCGAGTTTCTGCTGCGTCAGGCCGCTCAGAAAGGCCACGCCTTCGAGCAGACGTTCGACGTCGGGGTCGGCGCTCACGCCCGACAGCATCGGGGCGAGTGCCGGATTGTTCTGGGCGAACTCAAGCGCCAGCACCTTGAGTTTGCTCAATTCATTTTCGTAGTAGGGATTGAACATGTCGGTGCTGTACTCAAAAAAAACCGTGGAAACGCAGTAAAAAATCCATCGTTACTGGCGGCCGACCTTGACCTTGCCATTGGCGCCCACGGTGGTCGAAATACGCAGCGGGATGACATGCTGATCCACTTCCAGCATGCCTTCCAGCGAAAAGCTGATCGACAATACGTCGCTGTGCTCCTCATTGAGTGTCACACGCGGCGATTTGATGCGCGGTTCGTACCTGATCACCATGCGCCGGATCTCTTCGACGATACTGCTGACCGAACCTGTGCCGGTGCCACCGGCCAGGTTAGTGAAATCAGGCACCCCGAACAGCGGGTCGATCTGCACACTACCCTGGCGTGTATTGAGCAGGCAGCCGAGATGCTCGGTGACCGAGCGCAGCAAAATATCGACCTCGGTCTGGCTGCTGCGCTCGTCGGCATGTCCATCATGCCAGTGGGCTATGCGTTCGAGCAGGCGGCGTTCTCTCATCGGCGCTTGCGCTTAAGCCTTCGGTGCAAGCCAGGAATCCTCTGCTTCGATACCATCCGGCTCGAAGGTCCAGGTAATTTTTTCGTAAGTGAAGGAAACATCTTCCATATGGCCCATCTGCTGATTGGCCGGGGTCAGGCAGTTCGGCGTCCAGGAGCGGATATTGGTCATGATGGCGTTGCTCAATTTGACGGTGTAGTACTTCTCTTCCGTCCCCTTGGGCGAGATGCGGTAGTACTCCAGCGAGACGGTCTTCATCTGTTCGCCGGAAGTGAGGGCCTGGAACAGTTTTGGCGAGGACTTGTCGATTTCCTTGGTGATGGTCATCGGACGGTGAATGCGCTTGCCGGTCGGCAGGCCGGTTTGCGGGCTTTCAGGGATGGTGATGGAATGGTCGACGGCTTGTACCAGAATCTTGCCTTCATGACCCTTGATCTTTACGGATCCTTCGATTTTTCCTTGATTGGTGCCTTCGATAATCAGATAACTTGGCATTGGCATAATGAATTCCTTTTAGTGAATAAAGTCAGTGCTTGACGTGTAGTACATGCGGATGGGCGAAGTTGCTGACAACTTGCGTACTTATTTTTTATCCAGCTTGCCCACCAAAGAGAGCGTAAATGAGGCTCCCATGTATTTGAAATGTGGACGAATCCGCATATCGACCCGGTACCAGCCGGGATCGCCCTCAACGTCAGCGACCACAATTTCAGCCTGACGCAACGGACGGCGGCTGCGCACCCCTTCTGCCGGGTTGTCCATGTCGGCAACATATTGACGGATCCAGTTGTTCAGTTCACTTTCCAGCTCGCCGCGTTCTTTCCAGGTGCCGATGTTTTCGCGCTGGATCACCTTGATGTAATGCGCCAGACGGCTGACCACGAACATGTAAGGCAGTTGGGTACTGAGCTTGTAGTTCAGCTCGGCTTCCTTGCCCTCCTTGGTATTGCCGAAAAACTTGGGCTTTTGCGCCGAGTTGGCGGAGAAAAACGCCGCGTTGTCGCTGTTCTTGCGCATGGTCAGGGCGATGAAGCCCTGCTCAGCCAGTTCGAATTCACGCCGTTCCGAAATGAGCACTTCGGTTGGAATCTTGTTTTGCAGCTCACCCATGGCCTCGTAGGTGTAGACCGGCAAGTCAGAGATGGTGCCGCCGCCCTGCGGACCGATGACGTTGGCGCACCAGCGGTAAGAGGCAAAGCTGTCAGTGAGACGGGAGGCGAAGGTAAAGGCCGCATTACCCCACAGAAAATCGCCGTTGCCGCCGGTGACGTCTTCGGTGTAATTGAATTTCTTGGCCGGTACCGTATCGTTTCCATACGGTACGCGCAGCAGGAAGTGCGGCAGCGTCAGACCGATGTAGCGCGCATCTTCGGTTTCACGGAAGGCATTCCATTTGACGAACTGCGGTCCCTCGAAAATCGATGACAGGTCTTTCAGATTGGGCAATTGATCGTAGCTGTCAACGCCAAAGAATGGAGGCGCGGTGGCGGCGATGAACGGCGCATGGCTCATGGCCGATACGCTGGCGGCGTATTGCAGCAACTTGATATCCTGTCCACCGGGACCGAATTCATAATTGGCGATCATGGCGCCGAAGGGCTGGCCGCCAAACTGGCCGTACTCTGCCGTGTACAGGTTCTTGTAAAGACCTGAACTGGTGATATCGGCAGCATCCTGGAAATCGTCCAGCAGCTTGGTCTTGCTCACGCTGAGCAATTGAATCTTGACGTTTTCGCGGAAATTGGTGCGGTCCACCAAAAATTTCAAGGAACGCCATGCCGATTCCAGCTTTTGGAAATTATCATGATGCAAGATGGCGTCGACCTGGGCGCACAGCTTCTTGTCGAGGGCGGCGATCATGCCATCGACGGTTGCCTGGGTAATGCGTTCTACCGCATTCTGCGGCTCCAGCAATTGACTGATGAAGGCCTGGATACCCTGCTTGGTAATGGGATAGGCGTCATCGCCCGGCTTGATACGCGCCGATTC
Organism: Janthinobacterium sp. PC23-8; assembly: GCF_002250505.1. Taxonomy (GTDB): domain Bacteria; phylum Pseudomonadota; class Gammaproteobacteria; order Burkholderiales; family Burkholderiaceae_D; genus Janthinobacterium. Next base: position 693,337 of record NZ_NJGY01000003.1, on the reverse strand, counting down.
GATCAATTGATCCAATAAAGACTCACCCGCTGCTGCTTGTGCCGTATCGGGTTCTACCTGCTTTTGTTCTTCACCCATGCTATCTCCCTGAAGGCCTGATTACTTGTCTGCGATGCCGAGTTCACCCAGCAGGCGCGCGCGCACGCCTTCGTCCTCGATGAGGGCCTGTACGTTTTTGCGGAAATCCGGGATATTGCCCAGAGGTCCCTTGAGTGCCTTGAGCGCATCGCGCAGAGCGATCATCTGCCGCAATTCCGGCACTTGACCGACGATGGCGTCCGGTGTGAAATCGCTGATCTCATCAAACTTGATGTTCAGCGCCAGCACCGCATCGGGCTCGGCCTTGTCGTCGAGCTTGTTGGGAACGGATAAATCAAGCGAAAGCTTCTGTGCCTTGAGCACTTCGTTGAAGTTATCCTTGTCGATGTTGATCGGTGCCATCTCTTCCAACGGTGTCTCATCTTCGCGCAACGTGTAGTCGCCAAGCACCAGCAACTTCAAGGGCAGTTCGACTTCCGACTTGGCATCGCCCGTGGCCGGACGATAGACAATATTGACGCGCTCTTTGGGCGCTACTGATCCTGCGGCTGACATAAATTCCTTTCGAGATGTTTGCCCCTGAAATCTTCTACCGAGGCCGTGGGTGGCGTGACTAGTTGAAAGTTTCAGAGCGAAATATATCGCCGGCCGGAATTGCTGTCTGTCACCATAAATGGCGACACAGGTGTGCCGAGAAGGAGCTTGCGATGGCGCGCAGTGTGTCATCATCTGTCCATCACAATTCTGACAAATGGTCACTCGCCCTCACTATGGCTAAAGATATCCGCAGCGGCATCATCACAGTCAGCATCGTGGAAGACGATGTCGCTTTTCAGCACGCGCTCGGCGAGGCCCTGCGCGACGCCCCCGACATGCAACTACGATCAGAGGTCAGTTCGCGCGCAGAAGGCATCAAGATGCTCCAACAGGAGCCGTCCGATATTTTACTGGTCGATCTGGGACTGCCGGACGGTTCCGGCATTGACGTCATCCGTGCCGCCACGCAGCGGTGGCCGCAATGCAATATTATGGTCAGCACCGCTTTTGGCGACGAGCTGCACGTAATGCAATCACTGGAAGCCGGCGCCACCGGTTATCTGCTCAAAGACAGTACGCCGCACAGCATCGTGAGTGAAATCAGGAGTCTGCACCAGGGCGGCAGCCCGATCAGCCCGCTGGTTGCGCGTCAGATATTGATGCGATTTCGCCAGCAAAACACGCCGGCGGCCGATTTACAGGCCAAATCACGTCCGGTTTTGTCAACTCGAGAGCAACAGGTGCTCGATTACATCACCAAAGGTTTCACATCCGACGAGATTGCGGTTTTAATGTCGGTATCACGCCATACCGTGAGAACCTTCATCCGTCGTGTGTACACCAAGCTGGCGGTGCGTTCCAAGACAGAGGCGATTCACGAGGCGTTCCAACAAGGTCTGCTCAACCCCTGACACATGGCGAAACTGTTTTTCTTCATTTTTTTTTGCCATGTTTTGTGGTTACCACAGGCACGCGCCGAAGCGCCGATGCATATCACAGAAGCGGACATGCAGGTCATCCCGGGACAGGGGCATGCGCTGCCGCCAGCCAGCTTCGACCCTGCCACCCTGCCCGGTCCCTGGATACATGTGCAACTGCCGCATACCTTGCCGCGCGAACTGCTGCCAAGCGTCAGACATGATGCATCCTTGCCTGCCACCGAGGTAGTCTGGTACCGGATCAAGCTGGCGCCCATGATCGCTACCGCAGATCTGCACTACCTTTACCTGCCGCGCCTGCAAACCAGCGGACAAGTGTCCATCTATGCAGATGCACTGCTGCTGTACCAGGCCCATGCCAGCCGGCTCTGGAATGGCTGGAACATTCCCGCCTGGATTGCCTTGCATGAAACGGCCGATACCCGCCTGCCGCGCGAAATTTACGTGCGCATCGACCGGGCGCGCAACGTCGGCGGCGGCATTTCCTCCGTGTGGTTTGGCGGGGATGAAGCAATAGGCTGGCGCTATCGGCTGCGCTACCTTTTGCAGGTGCAGCTACCATATGCCAGCAGTGCCGCCTTTTTGGCGGTAGGTCTGTTCGCGTTGATGGTGTGGTACCGGCTGCGCAGTCATTATATTTATATGCTGCTGTTTTTCATCTCGGCCGCCGCCTTCCTGCGCTCCTTGCATTACTACGTAGGCGAAGACAGACTGCCCATCCCCGATAACTGGTTCACCTGGATCACCATCAATTCGGTGTTCTGGATGGTGCTGGTGACGCATTTCTTCCTCAATCATCTGCACAGTCGTCCCAAGCTGCGATGGAACTATCTGATCAGCGGCATCATTGTCGTCGTCGCCATCGCTACCGCCCCGCCGCTGGCAAGCTGGATTATGACCAACAGCCTGTCGCCACTGGCCTATCTGCTGTTGATCATCACCGGTTCAACCGTGGCCATCAACGGCTTTGTTCAATCCTGGCGCAGCCGGTCACACGATGGCCTGGTGCTCAGTTCCTGGGCCATGCTGGGCATTCCGCTGGGCTGCTACGACTGGCTGCTGCAAAATTATCACGTGAGTATCGAAAGTCTGTATCTCGGTCCTTACAGCAATGTGAGCGCCTTCCTGGTCTTCATGTATATCATTTTCCTGCGCTATATCGTGGCCAATGAAAACGTTGTGCAATTCAATACACGCTTGCAGAAGCGCCTGCTATCGCAAGAGGCGGAGTTGGATGAGTATCACCAGCGCCTGCGCACCAGCGCCCAGCGCCAGGTCCTCGATGACGAACGAGCCCGGCTGATGCAGGATATGCATGACGGCATGGGCTCCTCCCTGATAACGGCACTGCTGGCGGTCAAAGAGGGCAAGGCAAATGCATCCATGGTGGCCGACATACTGAAAGACTGCATTGACGACCTGAAATTGACTATCGATTCGATGGAATCTGTTCAGGCAGATCTCTTGCTGCTGATGGCAACCCTGCGCTTTCGTCTTGCACCGCGGCTGGAAGAGGCTGGCATCAAACTGCGCTGGGAAGTCACCGATGTGCCGCCGCTGGAGTGGCTCGACCCACGTAACACCCTGCACATCCTGCGTATTTTCCAGGAAGCCTTCAGCAACATCATCAAGCATGCCCAGGCCACCGAAATACGTATGACCACCCTGCGCGACGGCGACAATGTGCTGGTCGTGATCAGTGACAACGGTTGTGGTTTTTCAGTAGAAAAAGGTCTCCAGACAAAAGGCAAAGGCTTGAACAACCAGCTACGCCGCGCCGCTTCGATCGGCACGACAGTGACGTGGCACTCTGATCAACACGGCACGCGCATGACACTGACATTGCCGATTGTGCACAAGCGCAGCACAAGCAAATTGAATTGACGCCTAGGAAAAATGCCGCAAGCCTTGTTCACGGGTATCGGCGACGGTCAGGATAGCAAGGAAACCGCTGATGTCGAGCACTTCGCGGATCTGGCTCTGCAAGCCGCATAACACCAGCAGGCCGCCGCATTGCTTGAGCCGCTTGGCGACGATCAGCAACACCCGCAGGCCGGCGCTGGAAATGTAATCGAGCGCCGTCAGGTCAAGTAAAACCTGATGCGCGCCGCGCGTGATCTGCGCCAGCATGTCAGCCTCGGTCTGTGGCGCATTCACGCTGTTCAATTTTCCTTCGAGAGCGATCAGCAGCGCATCTCCAAGTGTTTCGCAAGTCATGTTCATGGAATGAAAACCAGGTTGTGTACGCACGGCAGAAAAAGCAAGATTCAAAACAGCTGCTTGCTGAAACGCAAATAATTTTGACCCTCGTGGCGACGATACGAGACATCGTCCATCAGGGTCTTGAGAAAATGGACCCCGAGCCCGCCGACGACACGCTTTTCCAGATCCAGCGCCATATCGGGGGGGCCGGCGACCAGCGGGTCGAAGGCGACACCGGTATCGCGCACTTCGGCGCTGATGATGGCGTCCTCCAGTCTGATCCGCACGTAGATTGGCTCGCTTGCGCCGCCGGGAAAAGCGTAGTTGATCACATTGACGACCACCTCTTCGAGTACCAGATTGAGGTTGAACGCAGCCTTGGCGGGCAGACCATTTTGGGTACAAAAGTCATCCACGGCTTCTGCCATGGTATCGATTTGCGTGATCTCGTTACGCAATACGATCAACAGTTCTGCGACTCCGGACATCGGATCTTCCTTATTGGAAATGCTTCACTCTCTGTGGCGCAAGCTGCTCATGAGTGCGTTCATAGTGCCACAGACTGCAGCTGGCGACAGCGTCCTGCGGCAGCTGGTCTGTCGCCATTTATGGCGACAGACCAGCGTGTCCGGTTCAGCTATTGTGTGACTGGAAATTAACCAGGATCATCAGACGCCCTGTGCCGCAGGCAAACCAGCAGGCCTGGCGCGCCGACGCCCGATCATCACTGAAACGCGCATGGGATTGAACTTGATATCGCCAATTTCGAACGCCGGCAACATGCACCACGTTGTGGACTTGATGCCGAAAAACAATACCGATGGACCAGCCCGTATTTGCGGCCATGATGTGGCCAACCTGTGAGTCTGCACGATTCAACCTGCGATTGTGCACCCGCATCAAGTACACGCCGATGCGCTTGTGCGCCAAGGACGCAGGCATACGGTGACCGGCCATGTCGGCTTCAGTCGCAAACTGCCTGCGGGACGGGAGATCTGCGCTGCCGCCTGTTTCAATCCAGCAGCGCTGATGCTGTTGCGTGCCCGGGCTCCCGTGCCAACAGCGCTGCCACGATGACGAAACTATGGCAATGAGCGATCTGAGTGCGACGTTGTTTGCACGTTACAACTGGGTCATGCGCGCCACCTTCATCGGCGTGGTGCTTATCGCCTGCGTACTGGTTTATCGGCGCTTTGAGTACACCCTCAGCGCCCATTCCGCGACACTGGCCGGACAAATGCAGGAACAGGCAAGTGCACTCGATGCCATCATGAAAAGCAGCGCCGACGGTGTCAACACCATGCGTCAACATGCCCAGACATGGTATCGCCTGCACCCGCAAGCCCCCGCCCCGTCGCCATTGCTGCAGGCCTTGCAGGACTGCCGGGAGCATGCCGGCATCTGCCTCGATACGCCGCCGCCGCCCTGGCGCACCAGCGACATCGGCAATCTTACCGGTGTTCCAGGCCCGCTCACGCCAGCGCTCAGACGCGATCTGGAAATGGCGCTGAGCCTCAACGACAGCTTCCGCAGCATCGGCAACAGGGTGCAGGAAGCGGCGTGGGTGTACTACATTTCGCAACTACGCTTCATCAATCTTTATCCCTGGGTCAGCTCGAAGAAGTATTTTTATGCCGATTCGCTGATGCAGAAAGCATTTTTCCGCGATGTCAGACATGCGCGCGACGAGGCGCAACCTGTCGCCTGGACCTCCGCCTACCTCGACGATGCAGGTCAAGGAGCAATGGTGACGGCCTCGGCCGGGGTGTTCGACAATGGCCAGTTTCAAGGCGTAGTGGCGGTCGACGTCACGCTGGAGCGGCTCAATACCTTCGTCCGCAACTGGCGCGCCAACGCCGGCACACTGTTCATCATCAATACGCACGGACAACTGCTGGCACACCCCAGCCTGGTGCAGCCACAGGCGCCACAGATACTGCCACGCGAAACGGCTTTCCCGCCAGCCATTGCACGCGATCTGCCGGCCACGCTACTGGCATCGCGCGGCCACCTGGTGCTGGCGCACGGCTACTACATGGAAACAATCGGCATAAGCAATGCGCCCTTCCAGTTGGTACTGCTGGTGCCACAGCACGAACTGATCATGTTGTCGCTGGAAACTGGCGTGCTCATTGTCTTGCTGCTGGTGATCGGACTGACGGTCATGCTGGTGGTCGCCAACCGGCTCACCTATCTGGATGCGGTGCTGCCAGCGCAAAAACTGGTGCGTTACATCCAGCTGGAAAGCAGTGGCCCCGGGCAGCCAATGCCGGTAGTGCCGACCGCATGGCTGCCCTGGTTTCATAGCATCCGCGCTGCCTTCAACGCTCACACGCAACTGGTCTCGATTCAGCAGGAACTGGATGTGGCGCGGCGCATGCAGCAGTCCATCGTGCCCAAGATTTTTCCGGTACGTGCCGAACTGCAGATGTTCGGGCTCATGATTGCCGCGATGGAAGTAGGTGGTGATTTCTATGACTATTTCTGGCTCAGCGAGACCCGTATCGGCGTAGTCATTGCTGACGTCTCGGGAAAAGGCGTGCCGGCAGCGCTGTTCATGGCCGTCTCACGCACGCTGCTGCGCGCGATTGCTGCCGCTGCAAGCGGCCCGGGCGAATGTCTGGCGCGAGCCAACAATCTGCTGGTGCAGGAAAATGAGCAAAACATGTTCATCACTCTCTTCTACGGCATTCTCGATACCCGTTCCGGCCAACTGGTCTACGCCAACGGCGGCCACACCTTGCCGTTCCTGATCCATTCCAACGCCACCGTCACTACCCTGGAGGGTACCGGCGGCATGGCACTAGGGGTAATGGAAGACATCGTCTACGCCGAAAAAACCGTGTTTCTGGCACCAGACACCACCTTGCTCCTCTACACGGATGGCATCACTGAAGCGTTCAATCCGTTCGATCAAGCCTTCGGTGAGCAACGATTGGCAGAGCAGCTCGTGCAATCTGCGACGCTGAAAACCGAGCCGCTGCTCACGGAATTGGTTGCCTGTGTGCAGACATTTGCTGCCGGCGCGCCGCAGTCAGACGACATCACCTGTCTGGCCATGCGTTATGTCTCAGCACAGGATGCTTGACAAATCCAACGGTGAACGCGTGCCCGCAGTCGTGAATTTATCGCCTTCGCCAGTGTCTTTTCCCATGCCAGCTCCTGAGATGCTGCAAGGCAATTATCGCCAAGTCACTCAATGTAGCCGAGTCCGCTTAGCTGACGTTGATCATGCGCAAACAGGATTTCATGCGCTTGCCTTCGGGCAGGCGCGGTCAGTCGCCGCCATGGTTCATGCCGGCGTCAAAGAACTGGAAATTATTCTTGCCCGCCGATTTGGCGCGGTACATGGCCGCGTCGGCATTCATCAGGAGCTTGTCGGCGCTGTCGCCCTCATGCGCATACAGAGCCACGCCGATGCTGCAGCTGATCCGCACTTGCTGGCCAGCGAGCAGCAGCGGCTGCGTGACGGCGGCCAGGATCTGTTGCAGCAGAGCGTGGGCGGCGGCCAGCTCATCCCTGTTCCATGGCAGGATCAGGACGAATTCGTCGCCACCGAGGCGGCCTACCGTATCGTGCTGGCGCACGCATTGCCGCATGCGCTTGGCCGTGATTTTGAGCAATTCGTCACCGGCCTGGTGGCCCAGGCCATCGTTGACCTGCTTGAAGCCGTCGAGGTCGATAAAACAGACCAGCGGCGTGCTGCCGCCGTCACGCGCCTGGTTCACCGCCGCTTCCAGGCGCTGCATGGTCAGGCTACGGTTGGGCAAACCCGTCAGCCCATCGTACATGGCCAGGGTCAAAATGCGCGCTTCGGCCTGCTTGCGGTCACTGATGTCGCGCGCGATCGCCACCACGCCGTCTTCCACGCCGACCAGTTGCAGATGCAGCCACCGGACCTTTGCCTCGACGCGGTCGTTTTGCCACTCTTCCTCGTGCACGGCGCGCTCTTCGGCCGCGTGCCTGAGCTTGTCGAACAGCCCGTTCTCTCGGCTCAGCGGCAACAACTTCGACAGGCTCGCGCCCTGCATCTCCAGCTTGCTCTTGCCCGTCATCGCCTCGGCGCGGCTGTTGACGGTGGTGACCAGGAAATCGACCAGCACGCCATGCTTGTCGCGCAGGCAGTGCAGCATGAAAAAGGCGTCGAGATTGGCCTCGGCGGCGGCGGCATAAGTTTCCTGCGCGCGCCGCATCAGGCGCTGCGCCTTGGCACGCTGCCATAACCAGCTCCAGGCCATCGTCGCAAACAGGATCAGCACGGCGCTGGCCACTGCGGCCAGCGCCACGTTGGCTTGCCGGTGCTGCATGAATTGCGCCATTTGCTCATCGCGCGCCAGGCCCACCACCACGCTCAAACCGCCGCCCAGCAATGGCTGCACCATGATTTCGCGCTCCACGCCATCCCAGGCCGGCTGCGCGCGCAAGCGGGCCAGCGACGGCGCGCTGCCCCGCCAGCCTTCGCGGGCGCCCACGCGCAAGGCCCGTGCCCGCCCGTCGGCGCCATAGATGGCCAGCAAGCCATGCTCGCCCTGGCGCGTGCGCTCGTAGCCACTGGTGAAATAGGCGGGGTCCACCTGCACCATCACGATGCCGTCGAAATGGCCGCCGGCATCTTCCAGGCGCCGCGTAAAATGGAGCAGCGGTGCGCCCCCGGTGCGCTCGGGCAGCGGCGCGCTGACATCGGTGATGGCGCCGCAGCGCGCGGCATGGCGCTGGAAATAATCCTGGGCTGCAATCGAAAGGGGCGCCGCTGCGGGGCTGCTGGCGATCACGCGCCCGCTGCGGTCGGCAATCGCCACCGTAAAGATCATGGACGGCGGCAACAGATCCTGGCGTTTCAGTTCGGGCAATGCGCCGTCGGCGCCCTTGAGGCTGACGGCATACGCCGCCACCTTCAGGGTCTGCTCGATGGCGCCGATATTGCGCGCCACCTGCGCCTCGTAGGTGTCCATCAATTCACGCACCGAGTCGCGCATCGCGTTTTGAGCGCTCACCTGCTCGGCGCTGATGATGCGCAAGGTGCTGCCCCAGATGGCCACCAGCAGCAACAGCACGAACAGCGGCAGCGAAAAATGCGTGTCGGTACTGCGGCGCAGCAGCTTGCCGATGCGGCGCGCCGCGGCGCGTGGCGCGATCGTGTCCGTCGTCTTTTTCCGCAAGGCCATCAGCGCACCACCAGCACCGGCTTGACGCTGGCGTTCAGGGCCTTGCGGTCGATATAGCCAATCAGGCCGGGATTGCCGGCGACCAGCTTGCGCACGCTAGCGCTGTCAGGTACTTCCCTTGGCGGCTGGCCGCGCCCGGTGAAAATCATCTTGGTCCAGTAGCTCTTCAGCAATGCCGGCGACTTGGCCGCCACTTTCAGATAGAACACATCGCGCTGCGCAGCGCCGATCGGCTGGTCGACGGCGCTGGCCGGTGCGCCATCCGGAAACCGCCTGCTCTGGCCCAGAAAGATATCGGCGACCTGGTCGGCGCGCAAGGCCTCGGTCGCATTGCGTGCAGAAACGATGACGACCATCTCGCCGCCAAGCGCCCAGCTCGCCTGGCTGCAGGCCAGCGCCAGCAACAGGCTCGACAGTGCTTGTCTGCGCATGGCGGCCATCCTGAAACACAAAATCGAGATTGATTCCTGCATGATTACGATGAGATATAAATGTTTCCCAATCGATATGACAGGAAAAAGCCATGCCGGACACTGCCGGCGAACGGCGAGACAATGGCGGGGGACCGAAGGTTGAAACCGTGCCCGAAGTGTAGCACGATAGTTCCAGTATGAAACTTTACATGCCTTAAACACAATAAGAAAGATAATCGCCTGTGACCGTTTGAAGACAGCCTCTGCCGTGACCAATGGTGTAACAGGCATTATTTGTGCTAGAATCTCGCCGCGCTGCCCGGATGGTGAAACTGGTAGACACTGGAGACTTAAAATCTCCCGCCTGTAAGGGCGTGCCGGTTCAATTCCGGCTCCGGGCACCAGCGCTTATCACACTCACAGAGATAGTAATCACTATTTCCAAGCATCGGCCAGTTCCGCAAAACTGGCTCTGTTCCGCAAAAAGTCTTCTGTAGCTATTTCGTCGGCTTGACGAGCTTGCCGCGCCGGTGGCGCACATAACGCGCTGTCATGGCCGTCGTGGTGTGTCCCAGCTGTGCTTGAGCCACCGCAATTCCGCTGATGTCATCCACGTCCGTAGCCGCCTTGGCGCGCAGATCCCGGAACTGGAAATTCCTGATGTCCTTCTCAATTTCCGGGTGCTCGCCAGCGGCCTTTTCACGCGCAGCTTCAAAGGCGTAGCGCAGCATGTATGTCGTCATGCGCTGGCCATCGTTGTTGTTGATCAGCCCTATGCCGACGGCTGGGCGCTTGTCGATGCGCGCCAACAAAGTGGCCAGCTCGCCGACAATCTCGATCCGTAGTTTCTTCCGGGTTTTATTCTGGCTAATTTCAATCGCCCCGTCTTTCAGGTTGGCGCGCGTGATTTTCAGCATATCCGCCGGCCGCTGTCCGGTGAGATAGGCCAGGTCGAGCGCATCACGCAGACCGGGCGACGCAGCCGCATACACAGCGGCGAACACGGCGTTGTCGACGTATACATCGCGCCCATCTTCCTTGAAGCCCTTGATGCCGGCGCATGGGTTGGCCAGATTGGTCAGGCCGGCGCCGCGTGCAAAATTCCAGATATGCGACAGCAGTGCCTTGTCGCGATTGGCTGCCACCTCCCCTTCTTTTCCAGTCCATTCGGGCACCGGTTTGCCGCGCGCCTCCAGGCTGGCGTTCTTTTTCCGGCGCTCTTCGGCGATGCTGGCCGACCTCCACGCCAGGTACTGCTGGACCATCACCGGCTGAATTGAGTCCATCGGCTCCTGTCTGTCATCAAAGAACTGATACAGGTGCGCGAGCTCATTCATGTTCTTGCGCTGCGTGCCGGTCCCTTTTTTACGCATGACTTCCCGGATATAGCGCTCGGCCACCATGCGGAACGTCGGGCGGATCGCTGAAGGAATCGAGCTCGCTGTCAGTTCGGCCCACTTGCGAACGGCCTCGACATAGTCCGAACCCAGCGATATCTCGCTGCGCGGCCGCTTGCCCGTATCCAGGAAATAATAGGTTTTCTGGCCTCGATGCCTGGCTCGCATGCCAGTAGGCAGATTTTTGTTTCTCGTTGGAACACGGCCCATGCTTACTTCGCCCTCAAGCCAGGTGGTACCCAAGGCGTTTTTTCTGGCGGCGCTGCAGTGGCCCTGCCCTCTATGGTCTTCCGCAGCACGACCGGACGCCCGATCGCATTGATAAAAAATGGTATACCCATATTTTTAAGTGCGGCGACCTGCAGACTTTTAAGCTTTCGGCCCGTCAGTTCGTATATTTCTGTCTGCTCAAGGAATGTCGCGCTCATACCGGAATGGTCCCTTTTTTCTTCAGTGGGTAGGTGTCGAGACCGAGCAGCTTGGCCAGGATGAATTCTATGCGTGCGCCCTTGCTGCGTGGCCAGCCTGGCAGCATCACCAGACAGTCGACGCTGGCCACCTGGGCCACGCTCATGCGCATGTAGCCGATCCAGCTGCCGCACGCTGGCGCCGGGTTCTCGGCCGGGTTGATCACGACATGGCCGGCGGCGCGCAGCAGCGTCGCTGCCTGGTGAAACGCCGGATAGTTGAACTGCGATCGACCGGTCATCGGTCCCGCGATGTAAATTCTCATGCAGCCCTCGCAAACTGTTGTTCGTGTTGGAAATTGGCGGCCACCAGGGCGCGCGCCAGCGGCGGGCAAACGCTGTTGCCGATCATGCGCACCTGCGCCTCCTTCGACAGTTTTTTGCCGTTATGCACCAGGTCGAGAATGTAGGTCTCCGGGAAGCCCTGGGCGCGTGCCAGCTCGCGTGGCGTCAGCATGCGCATGCCGATGTCAACGATGGCATAGTCTTCGCCGCGAATGGTCACCAGCCCGATGCGATCCTTGGTGGGGATGGTATGCATCGGATCGGTCAGCGACTGATCCTGGCCACCTTCGCTGTAATACTTGATCAGGAAGGCGCGGACCTCGGCTACGTGGCCGCCGCCGGCCGTCAGCGTCGGGATGGGCTGCAGCACGTCCTGGGCAAACTGATTGTTGCGCAGCTTGACGATGGTGCTGGCCACCACGGAATGGTGATCCGATGTGGTGACCGTGCCGAACGGTACCGTCACCGCCGTGCCGACGACGCCGCTGTAGTGCTTCGCCAGCATCGCGCTCACCAGGGCGAAGTGGCCACCCTTGATTTCGGCGCATTGCGTGCGCAGCGGTTCGGCCGCGCTGAAGTTGCGCTGGGTGGAGCCGTTCGCATGCTCCGTCAGGAACGGCGCGGCGGCGGCCGGCACGATAAAAGGGTCTTCGGCGTTGACGATATACTTCATCACGCCCTTGGCCACGCGCGCCAGCGTCTTGTCGGCCAGCGGCTTCTTGCGCGTGAAAATGCTGGGGCACGGGAGCGACCAGTCGATGCAATCGGCGGCTGTCAGCCAGGGCTTCAAACCGGACTTGGCGAACCCGCTCAACTTCGGATTACCATGCGTCGGTACCGGCCAGCTAATGGCCAGGCCGTCGCGGCGCGCGAACACAAAAAGCCGCTTGCGTATAGTCGGGGTGCCGAAGTCGCAGGCGCGCAGGATCTTGTATTCAACCTTGTAGCCAAGACCGCGATACAGGCGCTCCATCGGGAAGTCGGCGCCCAGCGCCTCGTATATTTCCGGCACGTCCGGATGCTCGGCGGCGAGGCCTGTCGACAGCGCATCGATAAATGCCGCGAAGGTGCGCCCCTTCGCGCTGGCGATCGGGTTGCCCTCGTCGTCCAGCGGGCCCCAGTCGAGAAATTCCTCGACGTTTTCCAGGGCGATGCAGCGAGGCATCTGGAATGCGCCCCACTTGAGCGTCACCCAGGCCAGGCCCCTGATCTTCTTTTCCCGCGGCTTCCCGCCCTTGGCCTTGCTATGGTGCTTGCAGTCAGGGCTGAACCAGGCCAGGCCGATAGGACGGTTGCCAGTGATAAAGCCTGGGTGCACGGCGAACACGTCCTCTTGGTAGTGAGCGGTATGCGGATGGTTGGCGGCATGCAGGGCCAGCGCCTCGCCGTTATGGTTGATCGCGACGTCGACTGGGCGGCCAAACGCCTGCTCGATCCCTTCAGACGCGCCACCGCCACCGGCAAAGTTGTCGATCAGCAGCTCGCTGCCGAGATCGAGCGGAATGGTGAAATTGTCGCGCCTCATGCAAACATCCTCCCTTGCACTGCTTCGTGACTGAGCGCGGCGGCGCAGCGCGGATTTAGCCAGACCATTTCCTCGCGGATGGCCGTTCCGCGTGCGGCGCTGATGCGTGCCGTCGTGGTGTGGCGGATCCAACCGTCGAGACGGCCTCGATACAGCAGCGAGTCGTATCCACTGAGGACCACAAAACCTTCCAGCTCGAGCAGCCCGTCGAGCAGCTCGACATGGTCGAGGTTCGTCAACTCGTGGTTGTAAGTACGCTGGCTGCCAGTCATCACCCTGGTCTCGTGCATGTATGGCGGATCGACAAAATGAAGCGTGCTCGGAGTGTCATGCTTCCGCATTACCTCCAGCGCCGGCCGATTTTCAATCAGCACGCCGGACATTCGCTGGCCAGCTGCTGCGATCGACGCGGGATAGGTGGCCCACAGGTGCTGCGCGGTACCGTACTCACGTTTGGTGTCGATGCGAAACCCGGTGTGACCCTTGGTGGCGCCGGCGCTGCCGAAGCCCATCTGTGCCCTAATGCAGAGGCGACGCGCCAGTTCGACCTGGTCGGTCGTCGGCAGCCACGCTTGCTCGAACTCGGCGCGCGCATATGGCGTGCACACCAGCGCCTCAATCAACTGCTGGCGCAGCACTGGATCGCGCAGCACGGCAAAAAAATTCACCACTCCCGAATCGAGGTCGTTGTACACCTCGGCGTACACGCGCGGCTTCTGCAGCAGCACGCCGGCGGCGCCGCCGAATGGCTCGACATAGCATGTGTGTTCAGGAAAGAATGACAGGATCCAGGGTGCAAGCCGGAACTTGGCGCCGTGGTAGCGCAGCGCGGGATTGATCACCGTCGTCATGGCGCGCTCCGGACGCAGGTTATGCAACGGCCGTACTGGCGCAGCTGGCGTGCCGTGCTGGCCTTGCCGCAGGCGCAGCGCTTGCGGATCAACGAAAACACTGGCGCTTTATTGTTGTCCAGATGTTGTCGCTCAACGCGGGCGAGGTCGTACATCATCGTGATTTCCTATAGGTTTGTGTAAGCGCTCCGTTGACGCAATGCCCGCGCCGCATCACCGCGCGCGCCAGCGCCGCACGGTCGGCGTGGCTGCTGTCCGCCTGGCGCAGCAGGCCGAAGTAGCTGTTGGCCGCCGCGAACACATCAGCGGCCGGGATGCCAGCAATGCGGCTGGTGGCCTCGTGCACGGTGCGGCGTCGCGTGCGGCTGTGCCAGGGCTTGATGACCTGGCCGACGAAGTCGACGCCGCGCGCAATCGGCTGCAGGATTGTCTTGGTGGGATTGAGGTTGGCGTGCAGCACGCGGGGCAGGAACTCGTTGATGCTGGCCAGTGCCGCGCCCAGCCACTGTGGCGATTCGTGCAGCAGCAGGAAGTCGTCGACGTAGCGGATGTAATGCTTGGCGCCGATGCGGTGCTTGGCGTGCTGGTCCAGCGCATCCAGATAAATATTTGCAAAGAACTGGCTCGACAAGTTCCCGATCGGCAGGCCCAAGTGAGCCGGCTGATTGACCAGGCGCTTGTGCGCCGGCACGCGCGCCAGCAGCTCGGGCGCGCCGCGCAGCTGGTAGTTCTCGCGTGGGTCATGAAGCAGGATCGTTTCGGCCAGGCGCAGCCACCACGGCTCGCTGACGCGTGCGGCGATCTGCCCGCGCAGCACGTCCTTGTCGATGGCGACAAAGAAGTTGGCCAGGTCGCACTTCAGGTAGAAGGCGGGCCGGGCCCAGTTCTGCGTGACGCTGCGGATCTTCGATTCAAGCCGCTTGGCCGCGTACATCGTGCCGCGGCCCGGAATGCAGGCGCAGGTGTCCTTGATGAACGAGGCGTAAAAGCGCGGCGAGATTTTGTTGTAAAGCAGGTGGTGCACCACGCGATCGCGGAAGTCGGCCGCCCATACCTCGCGCGCTTTGGGGCGCGTGACGACGAAGCAGATCGACTGACCGGGCTGGTAGCTGCCATCCTGCAGGTCATCGAACAGATTGATCAGGTTGCGCTCCAGGTGCTGCTCAAACACCAGGGCGCTGGGGGTATTGCGTTTGGTGCGGCGGCAGTCGAAATACGCGACGGCCAGCTGCTCGAGCGTAAAGTCCGCATCGGGATGATCTGCGGACGGCGCGGGCGCGGCCCTCGTACGAGCGGTTGTTGTTGTTCTGGTTGCCATTGTTGAAATTCTGATTCCACGCGTTAGAGGGGCCGGCCTGCGTCAATTCGTGCTATCTACGTCGCCCCGCCGAAGGCCATGCCGATCAGTGGGGAAACTGCGCCAGGCCTGCCTGGACGCCGCCAGGTGGTTACTGCGGTGCGCATAGCGGTGGCCTTGTGAGCCAGCGGCACGACCAGATTAAAAAAATCGCACAGTCAAGCCGGCCTTGACCGGGAAGCAGCAGGCGACGATGCGGTGTATTTCTTCCAGCCGCCGGCCTGCTTGCCGATCATGCTGGTCAGTGCGATGGCCGCCGCATACTGCTTGACTGAGATAAAGCGCAAGTCCCTGGACAGCCGGAGCAGCAACTCGATCACCTGCGCGCGCTCGAGCAAATTGTCGAGATACGGTGTTTTGTCGCCCGCGACGTTCGCGCGGAAGATCAGCACCGTCAATCGCACGCACTCGTCGCGGATTTCCTTGCCAATCGATGCCTTAAAATCTCTCGGCATGTTCTTGGTCAGCTCGGTCGCCACCACCAGCAGGTCGTAGGCAACTTTGGAAATCGGCAGGTCGGTATGGTTGGCCATGTTGAAATGGTTAAAGGGTTAAATTTCTAATCTGCGGACGGCGCGGGCGCGGCCCTCGTACGAGCGGTAGCCGTAGTTGAACTGGCCGCCATTGAAGAAATTCTGACCCCACGCGTGAGAGGGGCCGGCCTGCTCGCTCGACCAGTACCAGTCCTCTTCAAACTGGTCTTTCAGGTTGATGAACAGCAGGCGCTGCTCGCGACGCGTCGGCAGCTCGCCGCCCTCGGCCTTGGCCCATTCGTCAGCTGCCTCCCAGGTGACGTCTTCGGCGGCGCCAGGCAGCAGCACCAGGTGCTCGTCTGGCGCGCCGTCGACGCCGCGCATGATGCCGGCGTAAATGCCGCCGGCGAAGGCTGCGCCAATGGCGGCTGGGATGGTTGCAAGTGCTGCTGCGGTGGTGGTGTTCATGGTTGTCCTATTGGTTGATGTCACGCGCCAACGCTGGCGCAAAAGATTTCTACTTCCGTGATCGCGCGGCGAAGCGTGTTGATCGGAATCATCGACAGCTTGGTGTCGATGCCGTCGGCGGCCAGGCGCAGCGCTGCTGCTTCGCCTTCCTTGACGCCGACACGCTGCACGCGCTCGTAGCGATCGCAGATCACGCACATGGTGTCGGTGGCCAGGTCGATTGCCTCACCCACCATCCCGCAGGCGCAGAGAGCGGCAAATATCTTCGACAGCGTGTTGAACGTGTCGACCGATGGCGCGCCGATAACTGCCTCGACAGCCATGCGCAGCTGCAGCGCCAGTAGTCGCTGGGTTTCGGTCATCATCGGCACATTGCCTGCGGGAAGTGGGCGGCGCATCACTGATTCCGGGTTACGGCTTGCCCATCAGCACCGTAAAGCCGCTGGCGCGCGCCTGTTCGACGTACTCGCTGAACGCCTCTTCGATGGCGTTTTCCGGACGGTCCAGCTCGTACCAGAACTTCACCTTGCCGGAACCCAGGCGGTACTTCAGGCGCGCCTTGATGCGGTAGCCGTGACCACCCTTGAACAGCCGCGCGCCGACGGCGAATTCACGCGGGATCTCGATGGCGCCACCTTGGGCGCGCGCGTCGATGGTTTCCGAATAGGCCAGCTGGGTCTGGCCGTTGTCCAGGCGCTTGTGCGAGCTGAAATTGACTTCCGTCTTCGCCTGCAGGGTCAGCGCCACCGCCAGCAGCGTGTCGCCGGTAGGCAGGCCTTCGCCCGGCACCACGTCGGCGATGTTGTCTTCGAGGAAAATGGCAAACTCTTCCTGCTCTTTCAGCTTCTTGTCGTGCGTCAGCCAGATGGTGGCCTCGCGGCTCAGCTCGGCCTTGTAGGTGACGCGGAAGTCACGCCAGCCCGGCTGCTCATGGTCGGCCAGATGGCGGTGATCGTTGAGCACGGCAGTAAGGGTGCGGGTGTCCAGGTCGGCATAGATGTAGCAGTCACTGGCGGCGCCCTGCACGCCCACAAACGTCAGGAAACTGTCCAGGTCGCCCAGGTGGACCGTGCCAGCCTTGCGGTTTGGAGTCGCCTGCACTTTTTCCAGCGCAGCGGTGACATCCTTCAACTCGAAACCTTCCGGCACCAGGATATAGCTCGCGTCGCCGACGTTCCGCACGGCGCTGGCGGCCGCCGTCAGCGCGCCCAGCTTGTCGATCACCGACGAATCGATATGCAGATGCTCGACGGCTGGAGCGGATGTCGGCGCAGCGTCAGCGCCCGAGGTAGTGTTGTGGTTCATTTGGCGACTTCCTTAAAGGTGGATGGGGTTGGAGCTGGAGCTTCGCGCAGCTCCAGGCTTCCTTGTTTCGGGTGATTGCGCGAGAGATCGTTGTCTTCGGTGAGCCAGTAAAAGTCGTCGCCGCGCTCGGGTTTTGGCAAGGTCAGCTTGACCTCGTCCGAAATCGTGACCTTGTCGACATCCTGGCCACGGCCGGCGGGCTTGATCTTGATGCTCAGGCTCAGGGCGCCGCCCTTGCCGGTTTCCTTGACCTTGGCCAGCAGCTCGCCGAGCATGCTGGACAGTTCCGAATGAGCGCGGCCGTCGCGCAGGTCTTGCAAGAACACGGCGAATGCTTTCTGTGCCATGAGATGGTCTTTCATAAAAATTACTGCTGTTGATGGGTCAGTCGTTGTCGTTCGCTTGCATTTTTTTCGGGTCGAACCGGTCACGGCGCTTCATGTGGCGGCGCGCCGTGACGTACAACACCAATTTCAGGCTGGGAACCTTGAGCATGTCGTCGAGTGACCAGGTGCTGCGCAGCAGGCTGTGAGCAATCTGCAGCGCTGCCCGGTCCGGCTCGACGCGCGCCATGTCATGCCACCTGCACGAACACGCTGCAGGCGCCGTACCGCGTCTGCGCGTTCATCACGGCCGTGCTGCTGTCAATGGCCGTCTCGTTGTAAGTCGCTGGCGCCAGGCCATCACGGCGCACGGTGACGATGAAGGCGATCATTTCGCGCCACCGGCGGCGGGCTGCAAAAGCGAAAACACCACCTCCGCACCGATCGCGTCGTACTGCTCCAGCGATCCGGACAGCATCGCGATGAACGCATGCGCCCGCGCCTCCACATCGCCCGATTCTTTGACGCGCGCATCGACGGCGCACTGGCGGATCATGTCGAGCAAGGCCCTGGAGCTCATGCGGCACCAATATCGTCGAGCAGCCGGCGCATCAGGCTGATGGTTTCTGGCGACACGGCGCCGGTCTGCTCGTAATCCATACTCGCCAGGCGCAGCGCGCCGGTGGTCTCGGCCGAAAACGCCATGCGCGCCGCAGCGGTCCGGGCGCTGCCCAGGCCACGCTGCACCACCGACACCAGCGCGATGCGCTCGCCGCGGCCATTGGTCACGCTGAATGTTGGCCCGACGGCCAGGCGCAGCCGCCGATCCGACATGACCATGGCCACGCGACGGACCGTCAGCGACGCGCCGGCCGGGGTGCTAGTGAGAGCATCAGGAGCAATATTTGCGAGCGACATGGCGGTTCTCAGGTTGAAATTGATAAAGGATTAAATTGGTAATCTGCGGACGGCGCGGGCGCGGCCCTCGTACGAGCGGGTGAGGCTGCTCTGGGTGCCATCGAGAAAATACTGATCCCACGCGGTAGAGGGGCCGGCCTGCTCCGAAGACCAGTACCAGTCGCGCTGGAAGTGGTCTTTCAGGTTGCCAAACAAGACGGCCTGCTCGGCACGGGTCGGCAGCGAGCCGCCGACGGATTCGGCCCAGATGCAAGCCGTATCCCAGATCACGCCGTCGACCTCGCCATCGATCAGCAGCAGGTGCTGGTCAGGCGCGCCGTTGACGCCACGCACGACGCCTGCATACACACCTTCGGCAAAAGCAGCGCCGATAGCGATGGGGTAGAAGCCGGGCGCGAAAGTTGGCAGAGCACGGGAAGTTGCGCCGACGGCGGTGGCCGTGGCGATACTGGCGGTGGTAGGTGCAACGTGTTCGATGGCGCTTTCTTGATTCATCTGGTTCTCCCTAGTTGTGATGTGGTTGTTGGGTAAGGTGAGCCTGTTCAGGCTGATTCCAACGCAAATAAGAATAGCAGTGCTTCATAACTAATGCAATAGCATTGCTCTATTTATCTGCTACAATTCACTCGCACCAATTTTTGGGCCAAAAAATACCCGCACTGGGCGGGTTCAGGAGAGTGTGATGGAAAATTATCTGGACGATATCCGCAAGTCAATCCCGCATTTGGAGGGAGGCAAGCTTGTCACGGTAGCGTTGGAGAAGGGAATGGATGTGATCGGCCACTTCGCTATCTATGATGAAAATGGCAAGTGCGTCGGCAAGCAAAAAATGAGCGCGCACCGAAGCAGCGACATTCAAACGATCTCACCTACACGAGTAGCCGAGATCTATGGCCGTGTTTTAACTGGCACATCCACGATTGAAGATAAGGCCACTATTGAGCAAATCCAGGCAATACTGTCAGAATCTCAGTTGCCTAGAGATGCAGATGATTAGACTGCATTTAAATTTATACTATGCAGGGATAATTTGATCAGGGAAAAGTGTTTTAGCGAATCGACCATTCAAGTTGCGTATCTCTGCAACCCTTTTTTGGAGATCCTCTACAGTCACTGTTTTCTGATCGATCTTTTTGCTGTAGAGTTTAGAGGTCAAAACCACTTCACCGCTAGTCTCTTTAGCTCCCCACAAACCATGCACTAAAATATTTCGAAATTTGTTTATTGCCCGCGCCTCACTCAACAAATTTTGAGCTTGCAACTTCATATCCACAGATAGTGAGGATTTCTCTACAACCCCGGCAGTAATGTCGATGCGTTGGTCGTTACTGTGAACGCTGGCGCAGATGACGTACGCTGCCTCGAGGTTGCCCCCAAGACCAATACCCAGAACTTGAATCACCGAGTGCTCCAGCGTTGCGTATTCACATAATAAAACACCTATCCAAGATGACTCATTCGGGTGGCGCTCCATGGCCCCAAAATAGAGATCATCGCCTTGACTTTGCTGTGTACTATCAATCATTTTAGTCTTCAGTTTCGGCATAAGGGCGTGCCGTTGCGCCTTCCCCTCGCCGTAATGGGCGGGATTATTCTTTTCATTCGATCATTCGGTCTCACCTACCGCGTTCCACCGACTAACAACCGCCAATGCCCGAACATATTGCTCAGCTGTTGGCTTTGGAGGTGCGACCTCATACTCGTATGCAATGCGACGCAGCTCGGCCAAATCGCTCGTTATCGTTTTCATGTGGGAATCAAGCGCCTCCAAAAACTCGATGCGATCCGCATTTTGGTGACGGATCAGTATGGATATATCTTGCAAGCGGCCCTCACTAGCCGTAAGCGATCCATAGATTATAAAAAGGGAAACTAGAGCGACGATACCAAAAAACCATTCCATAATCACAATCCTCTCGATTCACTCATATCAAAACATCTCAGTCAGGCCGGAACGCAGCTTTTGGAATGTGTCCTGACACCAAGTGCATCTTGTCGATTTCCTCGAAATCCAGAATAATATTTGGGAAATCCTTGTTTACCGACTCGAAACACGCCTGTCCATCGCGACACCAAAGCAAGCGCTTGATCATTCGGCGGCCATCCCTAAGTATCACGATCGCCTCGTCGTTGGACTGCACCTCGACACTTGGGTCAACGCCAACTATCTCACCAGGCAGGTAGCGTGGGCTCATGCTTTCGCCGCGAATGCGCAGCGCGTAGGCGTCCGGCGAACTGGCGTACCACATCATGTGACCGTCGCTGTATCCATAGTCATCGATGCTGATTGTACCGTCGGGGCCTGCCTGGACGCGGCCGACGATAGGAATGCCCTTGATCTGGCCAGTGATCGTTGGTGCATCCTCGACATCATCGCGGATTGACTGTCGTCGCTCAGAAGGCGCTGTGTGGCTGGCAGCAATAATGGCTTCTTCTGCCAGCCTTGGGCTAATCTCCTCAAGCGAGCAGCCGAATCCCCTGGCATATACAAGTGCCGCGTCTAAGCTGATGGGCCGAAGTCCGTTGATGTGCTGATAAATCATTGACTGACCACCTCTGAGCTTGTGTTCACGCACAAAGGCAGCCCGATTCACCGTGGAAAAACGGCCTTTTAGCCGTTCCGCTTCTTGCTCTGTTGTCCAAATCTTCATATAGCAATGCTATTTCAATTTTTCAGTAGCATGGCTTGCCTAAATACTGTAGCAATGCTATGCTTTATTTATGAAAAGCACACCACAAACAGAAGTTGCGCGCGCCTGCGGAATTGTTGGGAGCCAAGCCGCTCTGGCAAAAATACTCTGCGTTAGCCCTGCGGTTGTAAATCAATGGATCAAAGGTATTCGTCCTATCCCGGACAAGCAATGTCCAAAGATAGAGATCGCGACGAGCGGCGCAGTCCGTTGCGAAACTCTATGCCCAGACTTCGATTGGGCATACTTGCGCGCCAGTCAATCGAAAGAGCGTGAGTCGCCACGCCGCGCCACCGACCCTGTGCCAGATCCCGGCCACGCCGGCCGCCAGCCCCCCTCCCCCAGCAACATCCTGGACACCGTCCCACGCCACAGCGTGGTGCTGCCCGCCCTCCCGCCCTCCACCGAAGCAAAGGAAAAACCATGACTGCCATCCACGCGCGCTGGCGCACTCTCCCCGTCCACCTGGTCGCCAAGCTGTTCGGCGTGCTGGTCAAGGTCGAAGGCCGCCCGTACGGCTCGAACCGCACGCAGCTTGCCGCCCCACCGCGCCCGGAAACGATCGCGGGCGGCCAAGTCGGGTACCAGTTCGGCCTCAGTGCCGCCAGCAACTCGCCGCCGCCTGATCGCGACCGTGACGCACTGGTGATGCTGCTGACGCAAGTCATCACGAATTCCAGTGCCACTGCTGGGCTCGGCCTGACGGCCACTGCCGAATCCAGCGCCGTGGCCTTCCGCGCCGGTCTGGCCGCTTTCAGAGAAACACGGGAGCCGGTGACCGGCGACAGCGCCGCCACAGCACGCGCATCCTCGATGCCGAAATCCATGGCTGAAAAAATCGCCACCCTTGGTCCGCACATGGACAAGGCGGTTGAAATCGAAATGAAATCTCGCGAGCGACTCCGGCAAATGAGCCCCTAATCCGCCTCGCCTATCCGAACAGGATCTGCCAACGCTGCTTTGAAGGTATCCAGATGCTCATTCGCCAAGTGCGTATGAATTCTTTCACTTGGTGGCGAGAGGGCCAACGACTGTTTCTCGACCAATTCGAGCACTGCGCTGACAGCATCAGCTTGGAGCTTCGGCAAGGATAGGCAAATGGCGTGCAGCACTTGGTGATAGGCCGCCAGGCGCCCCTCGATTTCATAAAGTTGTTCTCGCAATTGTTTTTCCATGGGAGTTCCCGTTGCAGTGAATTGATGTGTGGAAACAGCAATTTATCACATTGGCAACTCCCGTCCATTTGTAGCACCAGTACCCCTGAAATCCAGAACCACTTTTACAAGGAACCCCAATGAGCACCACCCGCACCAAGCTATTGAAAACCTACCTCTCGCCGGAAGAGGAGGACACCGTCCTGCAGGCCTGCGCCGCCGCTGGCGTCACGCGCAGCACCCAGGCCCGCCGCACCCTGCTGCATTGGGCGCGCCAGCAACACCATGGTAAGCGCCAGATCGGCTACCGCGAAGGGCCCAACGGCACACTGCGCAGGGCCCAGTCGCTGCCATGCCGCGCGAATTTTGGCATCACGCCCAACGTCCTCTACCAGGTGAATGGCATTGAGGCAGAAACGAGAGGGAAGTATGGGGAAAAAGGTCACGCTTGAAGACAAGGTGCTGCGCGCCGCATGCGTCTGGCGCCTGGCTGACCGGGCCGACATCGTGGCCAGGGCCGGCCTGGATGCCCCCAGCAAGGCGCGCGCCGGCGACAGGCTGTATCGCGAGACAAACCGCCTGCGCGATGCGGCTGACGAGATCCTGAAGGCTTCAAAAAATTAACGGGCAGTCGCCCACCGAGCCGGGCGACACATCGAAAGCAAACTATGAACGATCAAGAGATCGAGCAGCAAATCCAGGCCAAGGGCAAGACCGCACCGCGCATCACGCCGGCCGATATCCAGGCGGCCATCGCGCAAACGCACTATTTCACAGCTGCCGATGGCGTGCGTGGCGCCGCCGTCGCTGACGGCGTCGACGATGGCTCGACGCCACCGCTGCAGTTGCTGACGTTCTGCGTTTTGGTGTTGCGCAACGGCTTCACCGTCACCGGCGAAAGTGCCTGCGCCAGCCCGGAAAACTTCGACCCCGAGATCGGCCAGCAGGTGGCGCGCAAGAACGCTGAAGAAAAGATCTGGGCGCTCGAAGGCTACGCGCTCAAGCAGCGCCTGCACGACGCTAGCGAAGGATGATCATGCGCCACATCGGAACCAAAATTGTCATCGCGCTGGCAATGACGCGCGCGGCCTACAACGAATATCGCGGCTGGTCGCTGCCCGCCAACGAGGACGGCAACGACGACGGCTACCTGGTCGAATATACGGATGGCGGCAAGCCGAACGTCGCCGGCCATGCTGGCTACGTCAGCTGGTCGCCGAAGGAGCAGTTCGACGCCGCCTATCGCGAAACGAACGGCATGCCGTTCGGCCTAGCGGTCGAGGCGTTGAAAAAAGGCGCCAGGGTGGCGCGCGCGGGCTGGAACGGCAAGGGCATGTTTGTCTACCTGGTACCGGCCGCAAGCTACCCAGCGGCGACGCAAGTGGCCAAAGACCATTTTGGCGCCGACGGCATGGTGCCGTACAACGCCTACATGGCCATCAAGAATGTCGACGGCACCGTCAGCACATGGGCGCCCAGCGGCAGTGAAGCGCTGGCCGATGACTGGGCGATGGTCTAGGCCGATCGAGCGAATAGCCCCGACGAAAAAAAGCCCGCGGTCAAGGCGGGCTTCCTAAAACAACTAATTTTCCGAAAGAAAAATCATGGCATCGATTGTACAACACCAGCATAGCAATGCCCCCACGCTGGCATTTGCGGCGCATCAAGCCGCTGCCAAGCCGGCGCGCAAACCACGCCCTGTCGACCTGCTGCGCGTCGAGCAGATCGTCGCCGCGGTGCGCAAGTTCGGTGCGATATCGATCAAGGACCTGGTCATCGAGCTGCGCCTGTCCGACGAAACGATCCGGCGCCACTTGGTCAACTTGGTGGCCGCCGCGCGCGTGGTGATGCTGGAGGAAAGCCGCTGGGGCTCTGGCGCCCTGTACGGCCCGGTCGACCTGGACGAGCAGGCGGAATTCGACCTGTACCGCACGCGCACCAGCAGCTGGCCGCGCGGCCAGTATGGCCGTGACCCACTGGTGGCGGCATTGTTTGGTGAAGTACCGACAGGAGGGGTGGCGTAATGGCTGGCGAATGGCTCAAGCTGGAATGCTCCACGCCGGAAAAGCTGGAAGTGTTTTCGATCACTACCAGCATGGGCTGGAGCGACCCCGATCTAACGGTGGGCAAGCTGTTTCGCGTCTGGCGCTGGTTCGACCAGCAAACGATAGACGGTAACGCCAAGGGCGTTACTTGCGCGTTACTCGATAACATTTCGGGCGCCTCCGGCTTTGCGCAAGCGATGCTCGATGCAGGCTGGCTGTTCAAAACCGAGGACGGTGTCGCGCTGCCAAACTTTGATCGACACAACGGCGCAACGGCAAAAAGCCGTGCTCAGACCGCCAAACGGGTGGCGAATTATCGATCTGACGCCCCGAGTAACGCTGCATGTAACGCTGAAAACGTTACGCCAGCGTTAGCTAGAGAAGAGAAGAAAAGAGAAGAGAAGAAGTTAACTACAAAAGCAAAGTCAAGAGCAGAGGCAAACGCACCCGCGTCGCGGTTGCCTGCGGACTGGTCGCCAACGGATGCCGATACCGCGTTCTGCAAAACCGAGCGTCCCGACTTGCCCGTCGAGACCACTGCTCAACGCTTTCGCGACTACTGGATCGCCCAGCCCGGCGCCAAGGGCCGCAAAGCCGACTGGGCGGCAACTTGGCGCAACTGGGTGCGCAATGAGCGTGGCGCGCCAAGCGCTGGTGGCGGGCGCCCGCCGAAGTTCGATCCGACCGCGCACGTGAACCGCAATCGTCCGACACCCGGGAGCCCGGCATGAACGCGCTGACCGGCATGGCCGGGGGCGAGCTTGCCGAGCCAACCACTCGGCCTTATTCGAAGTGGTTCGACCCGCATCCACGCCTCGGCATTTCGATGATCGACCACCTGTACAACCGGCTCGACGGCGCCTACCCGCACTGGTGGAGCGCCAATTTCGCCAGCCAGCAGGCGATCGACAACTGGGCCGAGTCGTGGGTCGAGGCGTTCGAAGATGAGGGCATCACGCCGGAAGATGTCGCGGTCGGCCTGCGAACCTGCCGTGTGCGCTACCAAAAACCGCCATCCTGCGCCGAGTTCATCCAGGCCTGCAAACCGTCTGCCGATCCAGTGCCTGCCTACCACGAGGCAGTCGAGGGAATCCAGGCGCGCCGCAAGGGCGAGCTGGGCGCCTGGTCGCATCCGGCGATCTACTGGGCCGCGATGCTGCTGGCGCGCGACCTGATGACGCAATCCTACGGCCAGGTCAAGGATCGCTGGGCCGCGGCGCTGAAAGCGCAGCTGGCGCGCAATGAGTGGGCTGACATTCCACCACCAGCACCGGCGCTGCCAGCGCCCGGCCAGGCCAACCTGTCGAAAGAAGACGCCGCGCGCATGCTGCGCGAGCTCGACGCCCTGGGCATGAACAAAGCCGCCAAGCCGGGCGAGTTCGACCATCTGCGCTGGGCGCGCCGGATCATGCAGCGTGTCGATGCTGGCGACAAGTCGCTCTACGCCTTGCAGATCGCCAATGCCAAGGAAGTACTCGGCCTGACGTAGCGACGCCATGAACAATTTTTTTTAGTCCCAAGAGGAAGCAGCACGATGAAATCACCCAACCAACCCGCCTGGTGGCGCCCATGACCTTCGCCCTCTTCAAAGTAAAAAAAATCTGGCACTACCGCTTCCAGGTGGCCGGCAACCGCGTGCAGCGCAGCACGCGCGAGCGCGCCAAGGCCCGGGCCGAAGCCGTGGCCACCCGCGCCTACGATGAAGAGGTGGTGCGCACCAACGGCGGCAAGCCGGTACCGACATTGCGCGCGCTGTTCGCCGAGTGGCTACTGGTGCGCGGCCCGGTGTCGAGCCCGGCCCACGTGCGCAGCGTCGACACCTGCCTGCGCCTGCACCTGTACGAGCTGGGTGACTTGCCAGTGAGCGAGATCACCGCACGCCACATCGAGCTGGCGCGCAACGAACATCTGTCCACACGCGAACCGGCCACGGCCAACCACTGGCTGCGCGTGATGCGGCTGGTGACGAATTGGGCCGTGGCGCAGGGAATGCTGGTGCGCCGGCCTTGGAATGTTGCCATGCTCAGCACGCAAAAGCGCGTGCGCAAGATCCTGCCGCTCGACGTGGCCATGCAGTGGCTTGAAGCCATCGACGACGCAGGGCGCCGCTCGCTCGCCGTCAGCACCGCTATCCGCTTCATGTTTGGCCTGGGCCTGCGCGAGAGCGAGGCCGCCAGCGCTCGGTGGGAATGGATCGACTGGGAGCGCCGCACCTACACCCCCGGCATCACCAAGGGCAAGGAGGCCGAGCCGGTCCCGATGCCCGCGTGGCTGGTCGACTACCTGCAACCCCGGCGCCAGGCAGAAGGCCTGATCACTGCGCGCAAGGACGGCAGCCAGCAGCCGCCCGGCTTCGCGCGCCGCCCGATCGCTACCGCCAACGCCCACTGCAAAACCAAAGGCATTACCCCGCACCGTTTGCGCGGCAGCTTTGCCACCCTCCTCTCGGAATCCGGCGTGCCGATCCAGACCATCCAGAAGGTCATGCGTCACAAGAACCCCAGCACGACCATGGCCTACCTCGAAAAGAACCTCGACATCGCCGTGCAAGCCCAGGGCCGCATGGCCGAAAAAATGGGATTCACTCCACGGCGAAAAACTGGCGAAGACCAGCCCGGCAAACCGCATGAATCCTGAATAGCACGATTATCGGTAGTCATCGGTACAAAGCCAGCGCACCGGCCAATAACAATAGACAAAATAGCAACTAAAAGCACGCAAAAATAGGGATTTTCGATGCGACAAGAACACTACGACAGCGTTAAAACCATGTTGGATCGTTGGGCCGAGAGCATGAGTATCGGCGGCGCCGTCGGAGAAGGCGCGCGGCGTGAATGCCTGGGCGCGCCGGACGCACGCATTCACTCGATTGAGGATATCGAGGTGGAGGTGGACAAGCTCATAGTGCGCGCCGTCGATTCGGCAGTATGGGAACTGCCCGTTTTGCAGCGCACAGCGGTGCTTTCGCACTATGGAATCAACACGTTTCACGCCTGGCGCGCCGACTTCGAAACCGTGTTCGACCTGGCCATTGAATCGTTGTTCGCCAGCTTGAAAAGCCGCGTCATATGCTGAAACTGTTGCGTTAGCGAAAAAAGCCGCGTATATTTCGACCTGTCGGGGCTTCGTGCGCCCGAAAATAAGCCCGCTACCAGAAATGGTCGCGGGCTTTTTGCATTCTGCGCGTGATTTTTCATAGGAGAACTGGTCATGGGTCGCAAATCGTCGCTGACCGATGACCAGTGGGTGGAGATCGAGCGCCGCCACCTGGTCGACGGTATTTCGATTAACGCGCTGGCGCAGGAGTTCGGCGTCAACGAATCGTCATTACGCCGAAGAATAAAGCCGAATAAAGCCGAACCGAAAAAAGCGGCGAAATCGTTGCAGGCTCTAGCTGAAATGAAGGTTGAGGTCGATGCGAAGGCAAAGCATTTTGCCGAACAGCTCGGCGCATTGCCGTTTGCCAAGCAGCAGATCGTTTCGGACCTGGCGCGCAAGCTGACGAACACCAGCGAGCACATGGCGTCGGCCGCCGAAATCAGCGCCGCATCGTCGCACCGCTTGTCAAGGATGGCGAATCAGCAGCTCGAGCTGGTCGATGAAGTTGACCCGATGAAGACAAGGGCACAGCTCGAATCGTTCGCGGCGCTGCAGAAGCTGGCGAACATTTCGGGCGAGATGCCCGGGCGCCTGGCTGCCCTGAGCCGTGGCCAGCCGCCTGAAGCGCCGCCATCGCAAGAAGAGGTTGATCAAGAGCTGGCCCTGTTGCTGGGCAGTGGCGGTGGCTGAAATCGATCTGTCTGGCATCAACATCGCCAGACTGAACCCGGATCAGCGCCGGCGCGCGCTGGAACTGTTGAGGCTGAAGCGTCGCTACGCCAGCGAGAACAAGCTTGCCACTTACTGCGCATATGCCAAGCAGGCCGAATTTCACGCCGCAGGCAAAACGTTTCGCGAGCGCCTGCTGATCGCCGGTAACCAGCTGGGCAAGACCTGGTCGGCTGGCTTTGAAAGCGCGATGCACTTGACCGGCCGCTACCCGAACAACTGGCCGGGCCGCGTATTCGCAAAGCCGGTTGTCGGCTGGGCCGCAGGGGTCACCAGTGAGGCCACGCGCGACACGGTGCAGCGCGTCATGTGCGGCCGTATCAACGCCATCGGCACCGGCTCGATACCGAAGGACGCGATCAAGTCCAAGTCGCTCAAGCGCGGCGTGGCCGATGCCATCGATACCGTGGTGGTGCGTTTCGGCGGTGGTGGCGATGTGCAGGCCGGTGAAAGCCTGATCGGCTTCAAGTCGTATGACCAGGGCCGCGAGAAGTTCCAGGGCGAGACGCTGGACTTCTTCTGGCCTGATGAGGAACCACCAGAGGACATTTACATGGAAGGTCTGACGCGCACCAATGCCACCAACGGCATGCTGTTGATGACCTTCACGCCGCTGCAAGGCATGTCGTCGGTCGTCAAGCGGTTTCTGATCGATAAATCACCAGGGACGCACGTGACCACCATGACCATCCACGACGCCGAGCATTACACGCCCGAGCAGCGGCAGGCGATTATTGCCAGCTACCCGGCACACGAGCGTGACGCGCGCACCAAGGGCGTGCCATCGCTTGGTTCGGGGCGCATCTACGCCATCGATGAGGAAGCGATCAAGGTGCCGCAGTTCGAGATTCCAGCCCACTGGGTACAGCTGGGCGGCATCGACTTTGGCTGGGACCACCCGAGTGGTGCCGTGCGGCTCGCATGGGATCGGGACGAGGATGTGATCTATGTCACTGCCGCGCATCGCCAGCGCGAGCAAACGCCGTTGATGTTCGCCGGCGCCATCCGGCCATGGGGCGATTGGCTGCCATGGGCCTGGCCGCACGACGGCCTGCAGCACGATAAAGGATCGGGCGAGGCGTTGAAGGAGCAATACGCCGCGCAGGGCCTGCTGATGCTGAAGGACAAGGCCACTCACCCGCCAGCAGACGGCGAAGAGGAAGGCACTGGCGGCAACGGCGTTGAGGCGGGCGTCATCGAAATATTGGATCGGATGATGACCGGCCGCTTCAAGGTCTTTTCGCACCTCAACGACTGGTTTGAAGAGTTCCGCATGTACCACCGCAAGGACGGCAAGATCATCAAGCTGGACGACGACTTGCTGTCGGCCACGCGCTACGCCTACATGATGCGCCGCTTCGCCGTCGTGAAAGGCGGCCCGAAGCGCGCCATGTACGATTTTTCAAACTCAGCAGCATCAGGAGCAAGGGTAATTTAATGGACGAATTTCAGGAAGCGCAGGAGCTGTACGAGGACGCGATGAACGCGACTCGCGAGCAGCGGCTACAGATTGAGGAAGACCTGCGCTTTTCCGACCCGTCGAACCCGCAGCAATGGGACGAAGCCCTCAAGCGGGCGCGTGAGCTCGACCCTGGTGGCGCGCGGCCGTGCCTGGTGATGGACCACGTCGGCCAGTACGTCGCCAACGTGGCCGGCCAGGTCACCAAGTCGCCGCCGGCCATCCACACGGTGCCGGTCGGCTCTGGCGCGGACGTGAAAGTGTCCGAACAGCTCGACGGCATGCTGCGCCACATCGAATACGCCAGCCGTGCCCAGGCCGCCTACGGCATTGCGCTGACCTCGGCGGCCCGCACTGGCGTCGGCTACCTGGTAGTGCGCCCTGAATACGTCGACCGCGCGCTCGGCTATCA
Source organism: Janthinobacterium sp. PC23-8 (assembly GCF_002250505.1). Taxonomy (GTDB): domain Bacteria; phylum Pseudomonadota; class Gammaproteobacteria; order Burkholderiales; family Burkholderiaceae_D; genus Janthinobacterium. The sequence continues at coordinate 663,086 of NZ_NJGY01000003.1, read as the reverse complement.
GGAGCCACGCATCAGTGCCATCGCTGACCCTCTGCGCGTGGTGTTCGATCCATGGAGCGTGGAGCTCGACGGTAGCGATGCCACCTTCGGCTACCTGCTGACCGCCGTGAGCCAGCGCGAGTTCGAGCGCAAGTATGGTGCCAAGGCCGAGAAAAAGAGCTTCGGCGCCGAGCGGCAGTCGTGCGGCGAAGGCGAGCGCCAGTCGATCATCGTCGCCGAGCAGTGGTACAAGGAAGAGAAAACGCGGCGCGTCAGCATCTGGACCGGCACCGATGGCGAAGACCAGGCGGGCAGCGAGGACGAATACTGGGCCGCGTGCAAGGCCGCTGGCGTGCAACTACCCCTGCAGCGCGTGTACAAGGACAAATACGAGTGCGTGAAATGGCGCACCATGTCGGGCGCCGGTATCCTGGAGACGCCGAAGAACAAGGACGACAGCGAGGGCCTGTACCCGGCCGATTCCATCGGCATCGTGCCGGTGTACGGCTACTGGGGTGTCGAGAATGGCGTCATGCGCTACTGCGGTATCCCGCGCCGCGCCATGAACCCGCAACGGGCCTACAACTACCACAAGAGCGAGCAGCTGGCGTACATGGGCAGCGCGCCAAAAGCACCATGGGTGGCATCCCGGCGCGCCATTGCTGGCCTTGAGCGCCTTTGGGATCGCGCCTCGCTCGACGCGCGCGCCTATCTGCCTTACAACGATGTCGACGATAAGGGCCAGCCCGTTGCTGCGCCAACAAGGCCGAATGTCTCGGTCAACCTGCAAAACCACGTTGTGGGCGCTGCGGAGGCGCTGCACGACCTAGAGGCCTCCATCGGCATGTACCAGGCCAACCTGGGCGCGCCGAGCAATGAGTCGTCCGGCGTAGCCATTGATGCGCGCAAGCAGCAAGGCGAGGCGTCGACAAGCCATTTCCCGCAGCAGCTGGCATTTTCGCTGGGCCAGGTGGGCCGTCTGGCTGTGCGGATGGCCGCCAAACTGATTGACACCAAACGGCAGCAGCGCATCATGGGCATCGACGCGAAGCCGGGCACGATCACCATCGACCCGGAGCAGAAGGAGGCGATGCAGGAGACCGACGAGGGCATCGTCATCAACCCGAATGTCGGCGACTATGACGTGCGCGTGGTAGTCGGCAGTTCGTTTTCGACACAGCGCAGCCAGGCGCAGACCGCCCTGGGCGAGGTAATGCGCACCAATCCGGACCTGACGCCCGCGATCGCGCCGCTGTGGGCGCGCAACCTGGACATCCCGCACGCCGACAAGCTGGCCCAGGTGTTGACCGCCATGGCGCCGGCTGCTGTTCAGGCCATCCTCGATCCTGAAACCAACAAGGCACCGAAGCCCGAGCAGCTGATGCAGCAGATGAAGCAGATGGAAGAATCGCTGAAGGAGGCCTTGAAGCACGCGCACGACGCGCAGGCCGAGGCCGACGAAGCCATGGTGCAGGTGCACAACAAGCGCGAGGAAAACGAGGCCAAGGAGCGCGAACTGAATATCAAGGCCTACGACGCGGAAACGAAGCGCCTGCAGCTGACGAGCGCCGCCATGACCCCGGAACAGATCCGGCTGATGGTGGCGCAAACCGTCGAGGCCATGCTCAGCAATCCGACGCCGCTGCCATCTGAACAGCCCGAGACGACCGAGCCGGGCGCCATGCAGCCCGAACATCAGGAACAGATGGAGCAGGTGCAGCAGCCAGAGCAAGACCCGAATGACCCCGGCCAGATGGAGGCGCAAGCGCCGCCCGGCCTGCTTGATCCGCAAGACCCTGCCGCGATGCAGACCCTACCGAACCCGCCAAGTGCGGGTTTTTCTTTGCCCGAACCACAACCAGGAGCATGACCTTGACCACTGAAAACGCATTGCCACAAGGCGGCGACGCCGCGGCGGGCGCCAATAACAACGATCACACCGGCGCCGAACACGATCACCACCAGGACGACGCTGGCAATGCCGCCAACACGACCGGCGCCGAGGGTGGCGAAGAAGGTGGCGCGGCTGGTGATCCGCCAAAGAAGGAAAAGACCTTCGAGCAGCGTGAAATTGAGCGCCTGCGCCGTCGTGTCGACAACCTGACACGCAAAAAGCACGAACTGATGGCGGCCGTACAGCCATCGCAGCAGCAACAACCCGCCGACGAGAACGACGACGAGCCCGTATCGATGACCCGTGCCGAAATGAAGCGTCACATCGCAGAGCAAGCCAAGCAGCTTGCACCAGCGTTGACGCAGCAGCAGGCCGTGGCCGATCGCCGCCAGGGCATCGTTGCCTCGCTGGCGAAGGAATGGGGTGCCGAGAGGTTCGACACCCTGGCTTCCGATCTGGACGATGTGTTTGGCGGTTTGGCAGATCGCAGCGGCGCGCCCAAGCCCGCCACTGATGCGATCTTCGAATCGGACAACCCGAAAGGCCTGATCGAGTACCTCACCGACCCGGACAACGTCGAAGAAGCCGAACGCATCGCAACCATGTCGCCTACCCAGGCCGGCCGCGCGATCGCCCGCATCGAAGACAAGATCGCCGTCGCCGGCAAGGCGGGCAAGCCCAAGCCCAGCAACGCGGCAGCACCGCTGGAAGCGCCACGCAACAACGCCGGCAAGACCAGCAGCATGCCCGACCCATCCAACACCAAAGCCTACATCGCCTGGGCCAACGCCCAGGAACAGGCAAAACGCTAATAGGAGCCACTCATGGCAAACGCACTCGTCACCTCGCAGATCATCACCAACGAAGTGTTGCGCATTGCGCACAACTCGTCCGCCTTCCTTGGCAACACCAACACGGATTACAAGGATGCCTGGGAAAAGGATCTGAAGCCCGGCCAGAAAATCAGCGCCCGCGCGCCGGTCCAGTTCATGCATCGCGACGGCGAAACTGCTGCTGTGCAGGACATCACTGAGCATAGCGTTGATGTCACCCTGCAGCCGCTGTTGGGCCTCGACTTCGCCATCGGGTCGACCGAGCTGACCACCTGTGTGGGCAGTAACGGCCAGGTCAGCAAGGCGTTTAAAGACCGCTACCTGAAGCCGGCCGGCCTGAAGCTGGCCGCCCTGCTCGATTACCGCCTGGGCGTGGTGCTCAAAAACGGCACGCACCAGATCGTCGGCACGCCCGGCACGCCGCCAGCAACCTTTGCCGACCTGTTGCAGGCCGGCGTGCCGCTGGACCGCATGAGCGTGCCGCGCGACGGCCAGCGCATGGCGGCCATCGAGCCGGGCGCCAATGCCACCATCGTGGCCGGCCTGTCGGGCCTGTTCAACAACAAGGAAGTGCTGGGCGAGCAGTACAAAACCGGTGTCATCAAGACCGGCGCAGGCCTGGACATCGCCATGTCGCAGAACGTGCCGTCGCACACGGTCGGCCCGCTGGGCGGCGCGCCACTGGTCAACGGCGCCAACCAGGGCATTATCAACGCGGGCGCCACGGATAATCCCTATGCGGCGACCACGTCGCTCGCCACCGACGCCTGGACCGCTGCAGCCGCTTTGCGCTTGAATGCTGGCGACACCTTCACCATCGCAAACGTCTTTTCTGTCAACCCTGAAACGAAGGCCTCCACGGGCGTGCTGCAGTCCTTCCTGGTCACCGCCGCCGTATCGTCCGACGGGGCCGGTAACGCGACCATCATCTGCAGCCCGGCCATCATTGCCGGCGGCGCTTACCAGAACGTGACTGCGCGCCCAGCGGATAACGCAGCGCTGACGATCACCTCGGGCGCCGCCAACACGACCTACACGCAGAACATGGTGTGGCACCGCGACGCCCTGACCTTCGTGTCGCCAAAGCAGGAACTGCCAGGCGGCATGGATATGGCCTACCAGGCCTCGATGGCCGACGAGGGCGGTATTTCCCTGCGCTTTGTGCGCGGCTTCGATATCAAGGAAAACAAGTTCATCAGCCGCTTCGACGTGCTGTGGGGCGCCGCCGTGACGCTGCCGAATTTCTCGGTACGCCGCACCAACTAAGGCGCCCAGGGCCAGCCACGTGCTGGCCTTGCCGCATCCACCCATTCAAACGGAGCACACCATGTACCCCCTCAATATGAAACTGAAGGACGGCATCGGCTTTGCCGTCGCCAACGACGAAGCCGAACACGACACGCTGGCCGCCGCCGGCTACGGCCCTGCCCGCGCTGCTGCCGTTGCTGCCGCACCAGCGACGCAAGCGGATATCGCCGCCAGTGTTCGCGGCCAACTCGATGCTGCCGGCATCAGTTATCCGGACGGCGCCGGCCTGGCCAAGTTGGTGGCATTGCTGCCGAAGGAATAAAAGTGGTCACCGCCCGCACCATCATCAGCCTGGCCCTTGAAGCCATGAACCGGCTGTCACCCGGCGAGACGGTCGACGCTGACCTGGCCGCCGTGTGCCTGCGCCGGCTCAACAGCATCGCTGATGACTGGTCGGTCGGGCGCGCCATGCCGCCGCAACAGCAGATCGTGTCTGGCGCCGTTACGGGCCAGAGCATGACATTGGGCCAAGGCGCGTTCGCCAGCATCCCGGCCGGTACCGAGGTCGCGCAGCTGCAGGCCGACGACTACCCCATGACGCCGATCACCATGGCGCAGTACAACAACATCTATGAAAAGGTCGGCCCGGGCCGCCCGGAACTGTGGGCCTACGACGGCCTGGCCACCATCTACCTGCACCCGGCCGCCAGCGGCAACACCATCAACGCGCTGTCGCGCGCGCCGTTCTCGCAGTTCGCCGACCTGGACACCGTCTACCTGCTGCCCGCCGGCTATCAAGGCGCATTCTCCGCCGCGCTGGCCGTGGCCATGGCGCCAGCGTTGCTGGGCAAGGTCACGAACGACCTGGTGCTGGCCGAGCGCCGCGCCATGTTCCGCATCGAAAATGCCAACGTGAACCCGGCCATGATCAGCGCCAGTCCGCTGACGCCGAACTGCGGCGGCAACATTTTGCAGGGCTGGAACTGATGGCCGGCCGCAACTACGTGGCCGCCATCGGCCCCAGCTACCATCTGGACGACCGCAAGGCGGCCGTGCAGACCGCAATCAACTGCTATCTGGAGCAGGTCGAGGGCCTGGGCGAAACGCGCATCCTCACGCAGGTATCGGCGCCCGGCCTGCTGCAATACCTTGACCTGGGCGCCGAGATTCGCGGCCAGCGCGATGTTGAGGGCCGCTGGTTCGTGGTGGCCGGCAGCACGCTGTACGAAATCGTCGCCGGCGCTGCCGTCAGCCGCGGCACACTGGCGTCGTCCGCTGGCGCCGTTGGCATGGCGCACAACAATACCCAGCTGGTGATCGTGGCCGGTGCTGTCGGGCAGATATTCACGCTGGCCAGCAATACGCTCAGCAGCATCACGTCCGCCGGCTGGCGCGGCTCGTACACCGTCTACTTCATCGACGGCTACATGATTTTCGTTGCCCCCGGCACCGACCAGTTTTATATCACCGCCCTGGACGATGCCAGCAAGCTCGATGCGCTCGATTTCACGTCGGCCGACGCCCAGCCTGACAACATCGTTACCACCCTGGTGCTGCACCGCGAGCTGATCTTGCTGGGGAAGTACACGACCGAGATATGGGTCAATAGCGGTGGCGGCATGTTCCCCTTTGTGCGCTACAACTCGGCACAGATCGATATCGGCTGCGTCGGTAAAGGAGCGGCTGTCGTGGCCACTGAATCAGTGTTCTGGATCGGTCAGACTCGCAACGGTACCGGCATCGTCTACCGCATGGAAGGCCATGCTGCCCGGCGCATCTCGACGCGCGCCATGGAAGAGTTGCTGGCCAAGTCGACCGACCTGTCCGGCGCCACCATGTGGACGTACCAGGTCGAGGGGCACGAGTTCATCGGCATCAACGCCCCAGGCATGAAGACCACGCTGGTCTACGACGCGGCAATGCAGCAATGGCATGAGCGGGCCGAATGGAGCGACGGATGGGCGCCGCTGCGCGCCACCAGCGTGTGCTTCGCCAATGATGCGCAATACGCTGGCGATGCCACCGGGAAGCTGTACAAAATTGACCCGGAAACATACACGCTGGGCAGTGACCCGCTGGTGCGCGAGCGCACTTGGCCGCACCTGGTCAAGGCCAGCATGGAGCCGATCACCTTCGCCGGCATGGAAATGGCTTGCACCACCGGCCACGGCGGCAACGTCACCCTTGAACTGTCGAACAATGGCGGCTTCACCTTCGGTCCCAAGCTGCTGCGCTCGCTGGGCGCCGTCGGCCAGTGGATGCAGAAGGTGCGCTGGATGATGCTGGGTACGGCGCACGACCGCGTGTTCCGTATCCGCTGCTCGGACCCGGTACCGTTCAATATCCACGCGGTGGCCGTCGATGATTAAGGTTCCGCCACCGACCCGCATTGCGATCGGTACCGTTACCGTCAACGGGAAGCAGCTGGAGGTCTACCTGACGACGGAATGGGCGCGCTACTTCGAATCGCTGAACAACCAGTCGAACAGCACGCTGTCCAGCTTCAACAATTTCGCCACCGGCGCCTTCATGGGCCTGCTGGCCGAGGGCGGCGACGGCGCCGATTCGTCGATCTCGCCGCCGGGACCTGCCGGCCCGCCTGGCGGCACCGGCGCCACCGGCCCGGCAGTGATTCTGGGTGATGAGGGGGGCAATGTCGAATTCATCCCCGGGCCTCAAGGCCGCCCTGGCGATCCCGGCCAGCCCGGCCCCGCAATTTTTATGCTGCAAGAGCCAGAAACCAATGACGTGTTCTGGCCCGTCAAATCCAACTGAAAGGTATCCATGGCCTCGAACAGGACATTCCGCTTCGGCCCGATCGCACTGAGCGCAACACTGACCACCAATCTACTCAGTCCGCCAACCGCTACCGGTGGCGTCAACGCCGGCGCATCGCCGCAATACATCGTGCTCAAGCATATCCGTGTGACCAACAAGACGGCCGCCGCCGCCGCATTCTCAATGTTCCTGGGTGCCACCGGCGCGAATGCCGCCGGTACCGAGGTAATCGGCGCCGGCCAGCAGGTGCCGGCCAACCAGTCCTACGACTGGTACGGCATGCTGCGCCTGGATGCTGGCGAGTTCCTGGTGGGCGGCGCCGGCACGGCCAGCGCGCTGACCATCTCCGGTGAAGGCGAGATTGGGGTGGCAGGTTGATGGATACGCAGCATGCCGCCATGGATAACGCTCTCGATGCGATCGAGGCAACGCACACGCCGACCAGAGCGCAGATCCTGGACATCGAGCGCTATATTCTCCAGTGCCCACAGGTCGAAACGCCGATTCGCCACTACTTCTCGCCAGGCATTTATGCGCGCGAAATGTTTATTCCGGCCGGCACGGTGCTGACTGGTGCCGTGCACAAGACCGAGCATATCTCCCTGTTCGTTGGCGATATCACCGTACTGACCGATGGCGGCATGCAGCGCCTGACCGGCCACCATACCTTCGTCAGCAAGCCGGGCGCCAAGCGCGTGGGCTACGCGCATGCCGACACCTGGTGCACGGGCTTCTTCGCGACCGACGAAACCGATATCGCCAAGCTGGAAAACGCCCTTGTCGAGGACGCACATTTGTTGCAGTCAAGCACGCCAGCGATCACCGCAACCCACCCTTTGAAACTGGAGGCCTAAATGTTTGGCATGTCAGCAGCTACCGCTGCAGTAGTAGGCGCCGGCGCGGCCACGCTCGGCGGTGCCCTGATCAACTCGAAGGCGGTCGGCAAAGCGGGTGACCAGCAGGCGCAAGGAACTGCCGACGCGCTGGCGGAAAACCGGCGCCAGTACGACCAAAACCGCGCCGACTATGCGCCGTACCTGGCAACCGGCACCAAAGCCCTCGGCACGTTCGCCAGCGAAAACGACACCCCACTCGACCGGAGCCAGGTGCAACTGGACCCCGGCTACCAGTTTGGCCTGGATCAGGGGCAGCAGGCCATCAACCGCCAGACGGCGGCGGCCGGCGGCCGCATCTCAGGTGCGGCCCTGAAAGCAGCAGCGCAATACGGCACCGACTACGCAACCAGCGGCTACAACACCGCCTACAACCGCGCCAACCAGGCGCGCAGCGATCGCTTGAACCGCCTGGCAGCGCTGGCGCAGATCGGCCAGACCAGCACGCAAAACGTCAGCGCCCTGGGTGAGCAAAACACGGCATCCAACAATGCCCTGACGCGCGCCGCCGCCAACAATGCCGGCGCCGCAACGCTGGCGCAGGGCAATATCTGGGGTAATACGGGTAACCAGATCGCCGCGCTGTATGGCCGCAGCGCAGGCGGTACCGGCGGACAGGGCATCACCGAAGGCGCGACCAACCAGACCGCCAATTTCAATGAATACGGCTACGGCTACTCGCCTTGATTGGAACTGAAATGGCAGACGACAATATTTTCCAGCAGTATCTGAAGGCCCCAAAATCGGTCACGGAATACGCGGCCGACTACGATGCAGCCGATGCGCGAAAACAGGCGCTGCGCCAAAATGCCCTGGAGCTGGCCGCCGGCCAGCAGAAGTACGACGACGGCGTGCAGTCCCGCCAGCGTGCCGACCAGCTGCGCCAGGCGCTGCTGGGCTTGCCGCAAGGCGCCACCGACGACCAGCGCATCCAGGCGATGCGCGGCACGGCCTCGCCGGAAGGCTACGCTGCCGCCGACGCGCTCGACAAGTCGCTGATCGAGCGCCGCAAGGGCATTGCCGCTGCCAGCAAGGACGACGCCGAAACAGCCGTGAAGAAACTGGCGCAGTCGACCGCCCTGCACAATTTCCAGGCGCAAAAGCTGGCCACCGTACAGAGCCCGGCTGATGCGCTGGCCTGGGCGGACGAAAGCAACGCCTTGGGGCTGTTCTCGAAGCCAGGCCAGTACGAACAAGGTATCGCTCGCATCCAGGCTGTCGCCCAAGATCCAAAAGCATTTGCGCAATGGAAGGCTGATGCAATGCGCGGCGGGCAATCGGTCACCGAGCAGTTTCAGCAGCAGCTCGAACAGCTGAAGCAACGGGAGCAGGTGCGCCAGTTCGGTATCACCGATCAGCGCATCAAGTCGGAAGGCGATGCAAATCGTGGCGTGACCATCGCCGGCCAAAACAAGGTGGACGCTCGCGCCCGCGAAGCGGCCAGTCAAGGCCGCATCCCGACGGGATACCGCGCCAACCCTGACGGCTCCCTGGCGCCAATCCCCGGCGGCCCGGCTGACCCGAAAATCGTCAAAGGCAAGCCCACCGAGTTCGAGGGCAAGTCGGCGATCTTCGGCGCCCGCGCCGAGGAAGCGGACAAAATCCTCAGTCAGCTGAAATACAGCCCCGCAGCGGTCAACATAAAACGATCAATGGCAGACACGCCGCTGATTGGCGGCATGCTGGGTACCATGGCCAATAACCGGCTCAGCGATGCTGATCAGCAAGCCGAACAGGCCCAGCGGGACTTTATCAATGCGGTGCTGCGCCAGGAATCTGGTGCCGCGATTGGCGCGTCCGAATTCGACAATGCAGAAAAACAGTATTTCCCGCAACCAGGCGATAGCAAGGCGGTGATTCAGCAAAAGGCCAACGCCCGCAAGATCACCATCCAGGGCCTGAAACGAAACGCCGGTAACTCTGCTTTCACGGCAGGATCGGGCGCCGGCGCAGCCAAGCCATCCCTCAACGATATTTTCAAATAACTTATGGCCACCGTTCAAGAGAAAATCGCCCAGGCAAAAGCCGCCGGCTACAGCGATGCCGACATCGCCAGCCACCTGGCGGCTACGCCCGAATACGGCGAGAAGATCAAGGCCGCGACGAGCGCCGGCTATAAGCCGGAGGAAATCGTCAGCCATCTTGGTGGCGCGCAGCCTGCTGCAGCCGCGCCGGTTGCGGCTCAGGAAAAAGGCGGAGGCTTCCTAGATGGCGTGACGGCCGCCGCCGCCGGCGCCGGGACCAGCACCGGGCGTTTCGTCCTGGGCGCGCAACGCCTGGTGGGCAAAGGGTTGGCCGGGATTGATGGCGGCGCACCAGGCGCGCCGAATTCGTTTGTGGGCCGCGCCGGCAACTGGCTGGTCAAGGACGCCGAGGCTGGCCGCGCGCGCTTAGCCGCCGACATGGCGCCATATAAAGAGAAAAATCCGCTGTCCGCCATGGCGGGCGAAGTGAGCGGCGATATTCTCGCATCGCTCCCTGTGGGGGGTGCCTTGGTGAAAGGCGGCGCCAAACTGATGCAGATGGCAGGCATCACCCAGCAGGCCGGCAAGGTCATTGGCGCGCTGCCTCGCGCCGCGCAGGCCGCCGGCGTGGGCGCTGCCTACGGCGGCGTGATGGGCGCCGCCAACTCTAATGCTGATACTTTCGCCGGATCGCTGGGCGATGCCGCCGCATCGGCCGCGACCAGCGCGGCGTTCGGCGGCCTTTCGTCGCCGGTGGTGAGCGGCCTGGGCGCCATTGCGCGCAACGTCAAGGGCCGGGTTTCGGAAACAGCAGCAGCCGAGTACGCCAAACAAAAAGTAGCTCAAGCCTTTGCGCGCGATGCCACTGGCGATTTGTACACCGGCGGTGTGTTGAACCCGCTGTCGCAGATCGCGAACCGGTTCAGCAAGCTCGGGCCTGAGGGTCGAATCGTCGATGCCGGGAGCTCCAATACCCAACAGTTACTCGACACGATGGCAATTCTCCCAGGTAGAACAAAGGAGGCCGTTAAAGTGGCCCAGCGTCAGCGCATGGCGACCGAGGGAGATCGTTTGCGCACTTCGGCCGAAGGCGCACTTGACACTGCGGGCCAGCGCCTACCCACGACGGTCGATTCACTGATTGCTCGCCGGACATTGGATTCCGCTCCGCTTTATGCTGAGCTGCGCCGCACCGACATCGTCCCGTCGCAGTCGCTGAAGGACCTCATGAAGAACGCCGATGAACTCGGCGTGACCAAGTTGGGCAAGGAAATCGCCACGGCACGTCAATTGCCATTCACGATCGATACTTCGCCCGCCAAGTGGAATATGGGCGACCTCGATCATGTGAAACAGGGTATCGATCAGGTGCTTAGCAGCCGCAAAGCAGTGTTGGCAGATGGGACGATGACACCGCTTGGCCGGGCGTACATGGAGCTGAAGGACGACCTGTTAAAACACCTTGATTCCGCCACCACTAATGCCACTACCGGGCAATCGCTGTATGCGAATGCCCGGCGCGCCTATGCCGGTCCTTCGCAATTAATTGATGCTGCCAATGCCGGTAAGCGCGCCATCAATCAGGATGAGGCCTCGATCAATTCTGTAATTCGTGGCATGAGCGACAACGAAAAGCAGGCGTTTCGGATTGGAGCATTTGAAGGCCTGCGCGGAAAATTGGGCATGCAGGGTGGTCGAACCGACATTATGAGCATGTGGAAAAACCAGACAACGCGCGAGCGGCTCAAGCCCATCTTCGGCACCGAACGGGCCTTCCGCGAGTTCACCAGCGACGTTTACCGCGAACAAAAATTCCGTCAACTGCAAGGCATCGGAGCAGGCTCCAAGACTGCAGAACGACTCGGGGCCATGGCTGATTTGGATGTCTCAGCAGTAAAAGACGCAGCCGGCACGGTGGCTGGACTCAAAACAGGCAATATTCTGGCCGCCGCCGGCTCAGCCAAAAACGCTTGGAACCGCGTGGCCACGCCCGAAGCCGTGCGCAATCAGATGGGCCAAATGCTGCTCTCGCGCGGTCCCGGCGCGCAGCGAGAAATGAATGCGCTGGCCGCGCTGGTGCAGCAGATCAACGACAAGAACCTGCAGCTGTCGACGCGCGTCGGCGTATTGGGCGGCGCTGCCGGTGCCAATAGTTTGCCGCCACTCGTACCGGTCCAGATCCCGCAGCAGTAACCCGCAACACCATTCCCTACCGCAGGCCGCCTCCCCAGGCGGCTTTTTTGTTCCAGCCTCGCCGATGCGGGGCTTTTTTGTTTCCAGGGCCAACCCCATGTCAGCAAGCCAGCCAGCACTATTCAACGTCCAGGAATTCACGGACAACGGCGTCACCCTGGTAGGTGGCCGCCTGTACACCTACGCCTACGGCACCACCGCATTCAAGGCCGCCTACACCGACCCCGAAGGCACAGTACCGCAGACCTACACGGCCGATGGACTGGGCGGCCAATACATCGCGCTCAATGCGCGCGGGGAGCTGCCGACGCCGCTGTATCTCGCCTTTGGTGCGTATGACATTGCGTTGAAACGCGCGGATGGATCGACAGTGTGGACCCGCCGCGCTGAGCCTACGGTAGGCGGCGCACCAAATGGCGCATTGATGGTCGGTGCAGATGACGGCAAGGCGGGCACCATTTTTACAACGGTTGCGGGATTTATCGCCAAAATACTGTCGTCGTCTGGATCAGCGTTGATGGGATTCATTCAGGCAGGCATTGGCGCAATCGGTCGGTCGATTCAAAGCAAGCTGCGAGAGAACGTGTCGTTGCTTGATTTTATGGACGAGGAAACGCGAGCGGCAGTTGCCAGCGGCGTCTATACCGCCGAACTACGCGCCAAGATGTTGATCGCGGTAAATGCAGCATGGGAATCTGCGCTGACGAGACGGCACAACCTATACGCCCCCAATGGTCACTACGAATTGGGGGAATTCAGCTTCCCCTGGAGGCAATCTATTGTCGAAGAATTACTCGACTGCAAAGGGGTGACGCTTTTTTGCCAAGGCCCAGGCGCCGTATTTCGCACGCTATCAGTCCATGGCGCAGATGTATTTCAATTTAATGGCGTCTCAAATTTTAGTGTGTTTGGCTACCCTACTCTGACAGGCTCACTGCTCGGCACTGAGGGATCGGGCTCAAATGGCTGCTCCATCACCGGTGGCAGCAAGAATCTTTACCTGGAAATCTCCCCGAATAACTGCGAGTCTATTGATAAAGGTACATTTTCCGACGGAGGCAAAGGCGCCACAATCCAGTCTGATGCGACCCCATTGCAACTCGGAACAATAACGCTAAAAATTCTCGCCAAGGATTGTTATCAAGGGTTCGGTTTTGAAGCCGGGCTTGTCAACTTCCTTGATAAAGCCATAGCTGTGGATGTCGATATTGTGGCAGAGAATTGTTTTACTGCAGTGGCTATTGGTGCGGGGGCGGCAATAGGCCCGATTCCACCAGGGACGCATACCGGGGTGCGGGTTCGAGGTCAGTCGATCAATTGTCAGAAAGATGTCTTCCTGGCGCGCGCGCACGGTGTCCAGGTCGATATGCAGATCGTTACTACCAAGACCGAAGCGGAGCGCCGCCTGGACCCGCGCGGCAGCTTCTGGGATGCTGACGACCTGATTGTCGAGGCGTTGCGCTGCACGTACGCGAAGAACTCACAAATCAATATTACTGGTAACAAGGGGGACTGCGCATATAAAGCCGCCATCGGCGGCACATCGGCCGGCGTCAGTGGGCAGAATGGTGCTACGGAGCATTGCAATATCTTTTTGGATGTTGGCGGCACCGCGAGTGTGATTGATGTACTGCCTGTCGATTTTGGCGGTAACGGTTTATCTAACAGCATCTTGGAGATCACGCAAACCACGTCCCCCACATTGCATCCAGACTTTTATTTGGCATCGCGCGATAACACGCTGATTATCGGCCCATCCTACCGCCTCAGGTCGCCTACGTTGTCGGGGCGCGTGAACTTCGCACTCGGTTCGGACGGCACCACCGAGTCGGCCGCGATCGATATTTTCGGAGGGGTTGCCGGCCTGCAGGGGCGCGGGACGTCGACAGCCGGCGCCGTAGTGGCCGGACTGTATGACAGCGCCGGCAACCTGCGAATGGGCATCCGTAACGGAAATGGAATCGTCGTCGATGGCGCCACGAGTAGCGCGCCAGTCGGCTCGTACCTGTCGAAACTGGCGATCTACAACTCGGCCGGCGTTCAAATAGGCTATGTGCCCATCTATCAGTAATCACCCAACCCGCTTCGGCGGGTTTTTCATTTCCACCACCTGAAAGGCTTTCATGGCCATCGAAACAACCGCCGCCGGCGGCGCACTGATCAAAATTTTTGGCATCCCGGTCTTGGCCGGCGCTGCCGCAACCTCACTGGGATTCATGTTTATGTGGCCAAAATCTGCAAAAGAAGCATTCGTCCGGTTTTTCGTGACGATTGTATTTTCCGTCCTGATGGGGCCGGCCCTGGTGGTGGCCGTCCGTTCGTGGTGGCCCAGCCTGTTCGACAACGCCAAGGACGTGGCCGTGATGTACGGCAGCGACCCGGCCTTGGGCTTCCTGTTCATCGCCGCACCGCTGATGGTGGCCGCCGGCCTGCCAGCCTGGTGGGTGCTGGGCGCCTGCGTGCGCTGGCTCGACAAGCGCCGCGACAAGGATATCGGCGATCTGGCGCGCGATGCGGCCGCGATCGTCAAGGATGTGCGGGGTGGCCTGTGAACTCAAACCTCAAGGCATTTCTGGATATGATCGCCTTTGCCGAAGGCACAAGCACGAGCCCGGCGACGCGCAGCAACGGTTACGACGTGATTGTGACCGGCGTCGATGGCCGGCCGGAGGTTTTCACGGATTTCCGCGCGCACCCGTTCGCTGGCGGCCGCAAGTCCAAGGTCATTAATAGCCGCGGCCTCACGTCGAACGCCAGCGGCCGGTACCAGTTCATGCTGCGCGACTATGCGCACTACAAGGCGCAGCTCAAATTACCAGATTTCGGCCCTGCCTCGCAGGATGCATGGGCGATCCAGTTGATCCGCGAGCGGCGCGCGCTGCCGCTGATCGAGGCGGGGCTCTTTGCCGAGGCCGTTGCCGCCGTCAGCAACCTGTGGGCATCGCTACCTGGTGCGAACTACGCTGGCCAGCCCATGCGTCCGCTGGCAAAGCTGCAGGCTGCGTATCTTGCCGCCGGCGGGGTGCTGGCGTGAGCGCGCTGGCCAAGGTTCCTGGCTGGCTATATCTCGCCGCGGCGCTGCTGCTGGCCGGCACCATCGGAGCGGTATTCTTGCACGCACATGGCGTCGAGCGGGGCAGGACGGCCGTGCAGGCGCTGTGGGATGCCGAGAAGACCACGCGCGCCACAGCAGAATCGAAAGCGGTGGCGCAGCGCGTCGCCGAGAACCTGGCGCAAGCCAAACAACAGGCCGCCACCGCGCTGGCCATCACGAAAGCCTACGCCGATGAAATCAACACTGTCCGCACTCGCCTTGCTGCTGATGAGCGCATGCACAAGCCTGCCTTCTGTGCAAGTGCAGGACCTGCCGCCCCGACCAATGCCGACGGCGCCGCCAGCGGCATTGAAGCCGATCCCGCCGGCGGGCTACTTCCTGACGCGGTGGAGCGAGATATTCAAGCCTTGATCCTGCAGACGGAAGAGGTGGCGGCCACTGGGCGCGCGTGCCAGGCGTTCGTGCGCGCGAACGGCATGGCACGATAAAATCAGGCTGGAATCGTTCCGCAAACAGTAATGAGGCCGAGCATCCATGCGGCCTACAGGCGGTTATAATAGTTACTTTTGCGGAACGAAAAAGCGCGCTAAGTCGTTGATTTATATGAATTTCGCAACTGACTTAAAATCTCCCGCCTGTAAGGGCGTGCCGGTTCGATTCCGGCTCCGGGCACCAGCGCTTATGCTGGCTGCAACGGTGGCGCATACTCACTTCTGTCTCCATGCAAAAACCAACCCTGCGCTATCTCCACCTGACGCCCGACAGCGATTTTCCCGTGCTGGAAGACTTGCCGCCCTTCAAAGCCATCGTAATCGTTGACGCCGAGGTGGAAGAAATGGTGATGTGGGCAAGCTGCCGCGCACTGGTTGCGGCCGGTTGCCGGTACGCGTCGGTCTGGGGTACGCAGTGCGAAGCGTGGCATGACGCCATCGACGATGCGTATCTGGAGGCGACCAATTATGACGACGTCGCGCCCGAAAATTCCCTGGTCACGAGCTGGCACGAAGACGAGGAATTGAGCGAGGTGTTCTGGTTCGCCAGGCACCGCGCCGTGCATGCCGCCGAGTTGCGCGCGACATTGATACTGCATATCGCCGACGCGCCGCGCCGCGATGAACTGGAAGCGACCTGGCGCGACGCCTGAGCCGCCTCTTTTCACTCCTGCCTATTCACTGCCGTGGCTGCTGTCGCACGCCCTGGTGTGCGCTTCTTCCTGCGATCCTGGTCCATTGAAGAACAAGTTCAACAGGACCGCCGCGATCGCCGCCAGCAGGATGCCGCTGTGCAGCAGCGGTGACAGGGCCTTGGGCATATGCTGTGCATACTGCTCGGCGACCAGGGGCAGCATGCCGAAACCGATCGCCAGCGCGACGATCAACAGGTTGTTGCGGTTGCCCTTGTAGTCAACGCCGGCCAGGATACGGATGCCGGTGGCGGCCACCATGCCGAACATCACCAGGCCCGCACCACCAAGCACAAAGGCCGGCACGGCTTCGGCGGCCTGGGCGATTTTCGGGATCACGCCCATCACCAGCAAAATGATGCCGGCGGCCACGCAGACCCAGCGGCTGCGCACGCCCGTCACGCCGACCAGGCCGACGTTCTGCGAGAACGAGGTGTAGGGAAAGGTATTGAAGACGCCGCCGATCAAAGTGCCCAGGCCGTCCACGCGCAAGCCACGGCTGATATCTTCGCGGCCGATGCGTTTGCCGGTCATTTCGCCCAGCGCCAGGAACATGCCCAGGGACTCAATCATGACGACGATCATCACCAGGCTCATGGTCAGAATGGCGACTGCGTCAAAAGTCGGCATGCCAAACTGGAACGGCGTGACGATGGCGAACGCCTTGGCGCTGGCGACCCTGGCAAAATCCGTCTTGCCGAGCGCAAAGGCCAGCGCCGTGCCGGCAATAATGCCGGTCAGCACGGCGATATTGACGAGGAAGCCGCGGCCGTACTTGGCCACCAGCAAAATGACCACCAGCACGAACAGCGCGATGCCCATATTGTCCAGCGCGCCATAGGCGGGATTGGCGATCATCGGCGCAGGACCACTGCCCGCCGCCGCCACAAATGCCGGATCGGCAATCTTCGCCATCGATGGCGGCCCGCCCATGGCCCAGTTCACGCCGACGCGCATCAGCGACACGCCGATCACGACGATGATGCTGCCCGTCACCACCGGCGGAAACAGCCCCAGCAGGCGCCCGATCAAGGGCGCGAGCAGCATGGAAACGATGCCCGCGCCGATCACCGCGCCAAAGATGCCCGTGACGCCCAGTTCGGGGTTGTTCGCCATCGCCAGCATCGGGCTGACGGCGGCAAAGGTGACGCCCATCATCACCGGCAGGCGGATGCCGAAATACCTGCCGATCCCCAGCGACTGGATCAGGGTGACCAGGCCGCAGCAGAACAGGTCGGCGCTGATCAGGGCGGCTACCTGCTCGGGCGGCAACTTGAGCGCGCGGCCGACGATCAGCGGCACGGCAATGGCGCCCGCATACATCACCAGCACATGCTGCAGGCCCAGCGTGAACAATTTGCCGGCCGGCAGCATGTCATCGACGGGGGACGGCGTGTCGCCAGGCGTTGCCGTGATGCTGCGGGGGATCGCTGTCAGGTGAGGTTTTGCCACGGTACGCTCCATTTCCGGTAAGCCTGCCGCACCAGGTCGGCAAGCATGAGACGAGAAGAACATCGTATGCCACCATGCATGCATCGTGCCAGCCCGCCGTGCACGGCACGGTGCAAAAATGTCCATGCCGCCATGCCGGCAATGCCTGCCTGCACTGTTTTCTGGCGTGGCTCACCAAAACGCGGCGAGCCCTATGCCAGCACCTTGCGCGCCACCTGGAACAGCGCCAGCCGCTCGGCCAGGCCATTGCGGCCGCCATTGATGCGGCGCGTGACCTTTTCCTGGTCGCCCAGGTCGGCCAGCAGATTCAATCCGCGCGACTGCCAGAACCAGGCCGCCGAGCGGCAGGCGGCTACCGGCTGCTCCAGCAATTGCGGTGCAGCCAGCAAGTTCAATCCCAGCGCCACGCCGCACGCCGCGTAATTGGCGCGGCCCGTCACCTGCAGCAGGCCGCGCCCCTTGAAGCGCACGCCGTCGCCCGCCACCACATTGCCCAGGTCGCCACGTCCTTCATAGGCCGCGCCGCTGGCCAGTTCGCGCACGTAACGCAACTGCGCCGATTCATGACCGACCTGCGCCAGGAACGAGGCCTGGCGCACCGGCGTATCGATGCCGAATTCCTGCATCGCGGCAGTCAAGGGCGCCAGGTACAGCGCGGCGCGCTGGCCGGCAAACGGCATGATGGCCAATAATTGCGCGCCCGTCACAGCACACCGCGCACGTCTTTGACGACGGCGGCGGCATCGGCCGCTAGCTCGCCGATATCCTTGCCGCGCCGCTTGTCGAACCAGCGCACGCAGGCGCCCAGCACCCACCACGCGGGCAAACCGGCCGCCACCATCAGCGGCGCAGCGATGAAAAGGAAGCCCGTGGCCGGGTCGCCGCCATACAGGCCGGCCACGGTTTTCGCGCTGTCGAACAGGCTGGGCCACCACGACAGCACGGCCGCCACCAGCGCCGGGCCGATAAAGGTGGAAATGATAATGCTGGAAAAGAAACGGATAAATGCCTCCCTGGTCGAACGGGGCCACATGAACATGAAGCCCAGCGACGTGGCGGCGGCGCCGGCCAGCACCGGCACGCCAAACAGTTTGATCAGTGCGCCGCCAGCGGCGGTGGTTTCGATGGCCATGATTGCCTCTCTTGTGGTTGAAATGAAAGAAACCCGCCGAAGCGGGTCGATATTGGTTTGCTGACCTGTCATACGGCCTTGACCATCACATAGGCGCGGCCATCGGATTCGATCGAAATCACGCGCCCGACCGCACGCAGATACTGCGCCATGGTGATATCGTCCGCGTGCACGGCGGCGCCCGCAATGCCATCGCCATCCTGCACCGGCACAATGTAATCGCCAGGCTGGGCGCCCAGCACATTGACCGGCACGCGGCCGGCGATGGCGATGCGGTCAACCTTCTGGCGCGCGACCTCCAGGGCGGCCTCGAACGTGGCCAGCGCTTCCGCATCCTGCTGCACGGCGGCGGCGTGCGCGGCCAGGGCTGCGGCATAGGTGGCCTGTTTTACCGCCCACTCGGCATCGGTATCGCCGGGCGTTAGCACGTCCTGGTATTGCGGCGGATTGGTGTCGGGCAGCGGCTGCTGCTCGGTCACATCAAGACGACGCGGTGGCTGGACTGGCGCTGGGCCAGCTTGAGGGTCCGGGCGCGGCCCGATACTGCTCGCCCATGTGTCGCCACCGACGAATGACGGCATCGTCGATTTAATGGCGAACATGACGGCGTCCGCCCACTGATCGGTGATTGTATTGCCTGCCGTGATGCCGACGATCTGGCCCCTCGCGACAATGCCGCAGCCGAGGCATTTATGCACATATTCAGCATAGTCGTTGCCCCCTGTATTGACTGTTCCATTTGCGGATATGCTCCGGGCCGTTACCTCGGCCTTTGTCATGTACAACACCGAGCTTGGCTGATTAAATGTTCCGCCATCGCCACCGTACAACACAAAACTGGGGCTATTTTTATAGCCTGCGGCCATGATGAAAGCGCCCGAGGAAACCGGTGAGGAAATGCGCATCGGCCCGTGTACCTGGAGCAGATCCGGCTGCCCGGAATTCTCCAGCGTTTTTGCCCCAATCAATACGGCGCCTGTTTCAGTGATTCGGACTACCTCCCTGTACCCCGATGCGCCCGCGCCTGTCCCTGTCTCAAATGCGGTATATCCGGCGGAGCTCGCGGTGGGGTCTCCTGCGCCAACAATACGACTGCCGTAGCCATTCGTGCCGGGATAGCCGAATCGGATAGCTGTACCGGAAATACCTGCGCCGCCTGAGTTGGTAACCAGGGCCATCTGCTCGACAATGCCTGCCGTTCCGACGCGGGTTGCGGTGATGGTCGAGGCCGATGTCAGCGGCCCGGTGAGCGCACCACCCGTGAGCGGAAGTGCGTTGTATGGTCCGGTCGAAAATGCTGTGTACAGCAGATTCAGCCGCTCGTTGACGTTCGGCATGCCATCGTAAAAAAAATCAGCCATTTAAATCCCCTCGATCTGTAGTGGTGCGGAATACGTTTCAAAATACGGCGTGGCCACCGCGTCCAGGTTGCCGGCTTTGCCATATAGCATGTGATCCTGTTCCAGCAGCGGATCCGGGTTTTCCGGGAACAGGCTGAACAGCATCGCCTTGCCCTTGCCGTTCTCGCGCAGGATGCGCATCAGGCGCGCGCGGTCCATCGGCGTCAGGTGCGCCAGGTTGATATTGAGCTTGTCGCTGGTGGTGCCCACGGCCGTTTTCAGGTCGCCGGCGGCGGTGCGGTAATCCTCGCTACTGTCCTGCAGCTGCAACTGGGCGCCGTATTCGGCGTTGTACTCGGGCGACCAGTAATTACCCGCCACCAGGCGCGAGATTTCCAGATAGCCTTCGGGGCTTTGCGGCGCCGAGATATCGATCACCAGTTTGCGAACGCGCACCGACGGGAACCAGGCCACGCCGTCGGCGCCGCCGCCGCGCGCCCAAGTATTTACGCCGCCGGGCGTGTAGGCGTTCCAGCCCAGCGGTAGAACACCCCACGGGAACGAGCCGTGCACGGCGGCCGGGCATGGGAATATGCTGCCTGTGTCGAGCACGGGGATGGCATCGGCCGGCCGGGCATAGCCGCGCACACGCATGCGCGCGCTACTGGTCATGTTGGTAAAAATCAGCGCCACGCAGGCGATCGCCTCTTGGGTGGGCCATGCGGCAACGATAGTTTGTGCCGTGCCTGTGGCGCGCAGCACGGCGCCCTTGGCGTCGCGCTGCAAGTTGGCCGGGCCGAGCGCGCCGGCCTGGCTCGCTGCGGTCAGCACCGCACGGTCGGCGGCGTTGTCGTGGAGGATACGTAAATTCGTCATTTTTTAAACCTTCACCAGTTTCCATGCAATCGCTGCGGGGTTAATGCTCCCCGAGCCATCGCCTGGCGTCCATGTGACACGCAAATAGATTTGCTGACCGATTGGCGTTTGCGCGCCGGTGTATAGACCACCACCAACGACAATCGTGGTTTCCACATAGCCGGAGAGCCCGCCTGACCGTGCCAATCCGCCAGTGAGCGTTGCATTGCCAATGTAGGTAGCAGAGGGTGCGATATACCAGAGATCGGAAAATGCCTCGCCAGTGTCGATGTAGACTGTGAACGGCATAGTGTTGTCTCGCCAGCCCACCGACAGAGGCTCTGTTCCCTTCTGCACGACATTCGGCGGTGAAATAATCGCGCGGGCGAACTCCCCGCTCCCATCGGCAGTGAGCCGAATTTTGCCGCCGCCGGCGTACAAAAACGTTTGCCCGCCGGTCGCATTCAGGTCCACATATGTCGTATTGGCAGTATTCCGCAAATAGCCGGCCGTGATCGTACCCAACGTGCCTGATGCTGCGGACAAATTGCCGGCAAACGTCCCTGTGGCCCCCGACAGCGCGCCGTCGAATGTAGCGTTCCCACCAGAGACGCGCAGGCCTGGCATCGAAAAATTACCCGCCGCTGTCACCTCGAAATACTGGCCCGTGTTGAAATTCCCCATCCGAAATGCATCTGCGCCGAGCCAGAATCCTGTGCCACCGTTTTCTGGCCACAGGCCGCTCTGGAACGCGCCGCCGGCGATATTTCCCCGCGCACGCAAATTGCTGATTTCCAGATCTCCGCTGCGATACAGGCGCCAGCCGGACTGACCAGCAACGAAATTGCTCGACCAGATATCCCCGCCAATCTTGGCATTGGTGATCGATGCATTCTGGATAAACGCGTCAGCAACATACATGCCGATGGGAATGGTGACGCCGCCGATCACCGTTTCCGTCGTGCGCACAATGAACGGTAGCGACGAGGCGATACCGCTGCCAGCGGGCGCAGCGATAAAGAAGGTGCCAGCGCGGACGCCGAAGTCGAGACGACCGCCGCCGGCAAGCAGCTCAAACCCACCCGATACACCGTCAGCGTCCAGTTGGACACCATATTTTGCCTGTACCTTCCCCAGCGCAGTTGCTGTCGCATCCGCCGTAATTTTGACGGCCGCATATTTCCCGGCTAGACCATCTGGACCCTCGATTGACGCCTGGACACTATCGACGCGGCGACTGGTAGCTGTGTACTGGTCGGCGCGGGTCTGAATTTCAGTGTTGACGACCGCAGTGAGCGCCTGGACCACCTGCGACGGGCGCCACTCAATACCAGTCACAGCCCAGTAAATAGCAGCATCACTGCCCAACCCCATCCAGAGGTTTGCCGTTCTCGCCCCTGCAGGAACGGTCACTGATCCTGTGATACGAATCCAGACATAGTTACTCTGGGCGGCTGTGCAGGTGGCCGCGGCGACTACGCTCTGGTAGTCGTTAGACCCCGTAAAATACACCCCCACACTGAACGTCGGGGCAGCGCCCGATTGGCTGCAAACCCACGCCGAGAAATAGTGCGTATCTCCAGGCGAAACCAACACCTGTGGCGCGATTTGGGTGCTATTGCGCCCCGTAACCAATGCACAGTTAGCGAATGGCCACACGCCGTCGCCGCCGCCAGCCAGAGCAATGATGCCGGTATGATTCCAGTTTGACGCCCCTTTTGCGAACGTCGGGTCCTGGCACAGATTGGTCAGGTCCGCACGATAAATGGCCTGCACCTGCTGCAGCGATGATGCGGCTGATGCCGCGCTGCCGTCGGCGGCCGTTTTCGAGCTGGCCGCCTGTGTGGCATAGAAGCCGGCCTCGCCAGCGGATGTTGACGCCGTGGTCGCCGCGCTGTTTGCCGCAGTCGCGCTCTGGCCAGCGGCAGTCGCGCGCGCGTCAGCGGTCGATGCCGAGCCTGACGCCGCGTGCGCCGCGCCTTGGGCTTGGCCGTACGCCGCCTCAGCAGCGGTACGTGCGCTATTGGCCGCCGTAGCGCTCTGTGCCGCCTCTGTTGATTTAGTATTCGCGCTGCTGGCTGACTGCGCAGCAGCTGCTGCCGAACCACCTGCATTCTGGGCCGCCAGTCCGGCCTGTCCGGCAACATAGCCGGCATCCCCTGCTGATTGTGCCGCCGCAGCAGATGCGCTGTTGGCAGTCACGGCCGCCGCGCTGGCCGACGCCGCACTCTGTTCAGCCGCTGTGGATTTCGCATTGGCGGTACTGGCCGAGCCGGCGGCGGCACTGGCAGCCCCGCCAGCAGCGTCGCGCGATTGCGCCGCCAGTTGCGCTGACTGCGCTGCTGCGCTGGCCGAGCTGCCAGCATTCGTTTCCGACGTTGCCGCACTGCCTGCCGATGCGCTGGCGGCGCCCGCCCTGGTGTTTGCCGTAATTGCCGACTGTGATGCCGCCGACGCGCTGTCGCCAGCTGCCGTGGCGGCAGCGGTAGCGACATTGGATGAAATCAGCGCGGCCGATGCAGAGACGCCAGCGGCGTCGCGCGCTGTTCCTGCCGCGTCACGCGCCGCTTGCGCCGATAATTTCGCCTCGTTTGAGGCCGTTGCTGCAGCGCCGGCTGTGGTGACTGACCCGGCAGCAGCAGCCTGGCTGGTCGATGCCGCGTTTGCGCTCTGCCCTGCAGCGCCGGCGGCGCCGGCCGCTGTTGATGCGGAACTGGCGGCGGCACTGGCGCTGCCGTTGGCGTTGGTTGCCGATTGCGCCGATTGCTGCGCTGCCGTCGACGCGGTGCCGGCGGACGTGCTGGCGTTGGTTGCCGACTGCGCCGACTGCGCAGCGTATTGGCCTGCGCCACCAGCTGCGTTATTGGCCGCAGCCTTTGCCAGATCGGCCGCGACAGACGCAGCAACTGCAGCCGAAGCCGACTGCGCCGCAGCGCCGGCCGAGGTGGCAGCATTCACCGTGTCGCCGTAGACCTGCTCCAGATCCGCGACCGCATCCCGGGTCGGCTCGATCAGATCGATTTTCGCGCCCAGGTCTGCATACAACTGGCTTTCCGTGATTTGCTTCGTCAGCACCTGCAGCAGATGCCCGACCTCGGCATCCGACGCGCCCACCGTGCCACTGCTGGCGTTGTACGGGCCAGGGATGGCCGCGCGCGACACATGGCGTATCCAGTAATAGCGGAAAGCGCCCGGCCCGACCGGATCGGTGTATTCGCGACCATCAGCACGGCCGGCCAGCACCGCCTGGGCAAAATTATTCACCGGCGCGCGCCATACCTCGGTATGCGACAGGTTGCTGTAATTGGCCGGCGCTGCATTCCATGCCAGGGTGATCGTCGCCGGATGGCCTGTGGCGACCAAGCCTGTTGGTGCCGGCGGCGGCGCCAGGTCCAGCGCCTGCTGCTTGGCCACCGTCTGGCGCGCCGCATACCTGACGCCCTCCACCACCGCGGCGGCGGTGACCGTCACGATGCTGGCGCTCATGTCTTCGTAGCGCAGCACCGCGTTGCCTTTTCCAACCGTCAGCGCCACGGGCGGCTCGCTGGAAAACGCGATGTCACCGATGGCGCCCAGCATCAGCGCAGAAAACGTGATCGTGGCCGGCGCCGGCGTGCCGGACAGCGAGATCTCGAACATCGTCGCGCTGGCCGTCAGCATCAATGCGCGATCGAGCGGCGCCGCGTAGCGCGGCACGGTACCCATGATGAGCGTGTCGCGCTCCCCCACCACCGCGCTCATGCCAGCACTCCGACCGTCACGCGGCCCGTCAGCCAGAAGCGCGACAGGCGCATCACCACGGCCGGCACGCCGTCCTGCAAGCCAAAGCGCTCGCCCTGCAGCGTCACGGCCTGTCCCAATTCGAGCATCATCATGTCCGGTTCTCCGTCAAATTCATACAGGGTGCGCGGCAGCTTGGCCAGGGCCAGGCGCCGCGCCGCTTCCGTCCGCGCATCCACGCGGGTCTTGAGGCAGGTATCGACCTGCACCGGGTCGTCGCTCAGGCGATAGCGCGCACGCACCGCCTCGTCGACCACGGTTTCGCTCAGCCACTCGGTGGCATACAGGTCGGCATGGGCCGGCGGGATGCTGGTCGTCAAGCTGGGCTGCACCGTCCAGTTGCGATCAAAGCCGATCTTCACGGCGGCCGCCACGGGCAGCCGTTGCGCCACGCGCAGGCTGCGCTCTTTCATTTGCGCCGGACCCACATCGACCGGTACGCCGATGCCCGGCAGCGCGACCTGCACCAGGCGCAGCTGGCCGGTACGCGACATCACCGCCTGCGCGCCCACGCTGGCCGCCAGCTGCTGGATGGCCTGCGCCTGGTTCGTGCGGTCCGCAATATGGAGGCCCACCGTTTGCGGGTGGGCCGCATCGAACGCGGCCAGGTTGGCCAGGTCCAGGTCGGCGTCGGCAAAACGGTCGGCCGGCTTGCCGTAGGCGGTGGCGATGCGCCGCACCAGTGGCGCGATGCGTGGCGCATAGGCGCCGCCGTTGTCGCCCTGCACGCTGGCCGTGATGGTGGTCGAAAAAGGATCGGTAACGAGCCGGAAGCGACCGGTCGTCACGGCGTGCATCACCTCGATCGGCTTGCCATTGCTGCGTACTTCGACCATCGCTTCGACCGCGCCGAGAAAACCATATTCCAGCGTCGCGGGATCCGTCAGCAAGGGCGTGACGTTATGGCACTCGCCGAACGGCACCGGCAGCATCGCGTCCTTGTTCGGCGTGGCGCCACCGAGCTTGGTTTCGCTGATCGGCGTGTTCAGGCGCTGCAGCTTGTCGCGCAAGACCAGGTTGAGCGACTCGCGCCCTGCGCTGCCGACGTCAAAGACGATGCCGTCGAAGACCAGCCGAAACTCAGCGCGCGGCCAGGCCGGGTCGCCGGCCCAGACCTTGATGGCGCGGTTCATCCATACGTCAGCCAGCCAGCCATCAAGCGCGCCATCGCGGTTATCGAGTTCGATATCGCCACCCGACAGCCCCGCCTCGCCCGTCAGGCTGACCTGTTCGGTAAAAGCCAGGCCGCCGGTCACCAGGGGCTGGTATTCGGTATTGGGTGGCGTGTCAAGCGGGCCAGTGACATAAGGCCGCGACGCCAGATAGCGCGTCGCTTCCTGGCCTGCCACATTCACCTGTGCCTCGACCAGCACCATGCGGACCGCCGCAGCGCTTTGCAGCCAGTTTGAAAATTGCGCATCGGTCATGCGTATGCTCCTTTCACTGTATTGGCCCAGGACGAGGTCCTGGACGATTTGTCGACGCCTTCGACCACCGTGCGGGCGGCGCTGGCGTTCGATTCGACGGTGGCGCGGATGGTGTCGCCGGTCTGCACGCGCTGGTCGGCGCGCAGGCCTTCGAGTTCCACCCGCATGGCTTTGTTGTCTTCGCGCAGGCCGCGGATTTCGGCGACCAGGGCGTCGGCACCGACATTGGCGGCGGCGCAATAGCGCACGGGATCAAAGTCGAGCGCCGCAGCGGGACTGATGGAAGCGGCCAGCGCCAGCGCGGCCGGTGCATTGCTGAACTGCACGCCCAATTGCGTCGCGCCGCCCATCGCCGTCCGCAGGGCGGCGATGGCCTGGGCCACCGTCAGCACGCTGTCGTTGATGGTGATCAGGCCGGACACCTGTGCGTTGAGCGCGTCGAGGCTGGCCTGCTGCACGTCGACCTGTGCTGCCGCCCATTTCAGGGCGTCCTCGTTGGCGGCCACCACGCGGGCATAGTCTGCCGCGTAACGGCCATCGGCTGCGTTGACCACTTGCGACGCAGTGAGGAAAGCCTGCTCGGCGGCAGACAAGCCAGACTGCGCCGTCGCGTCGCCGGCCCTGGCTGCCGACAAGGTCTTTTCGAACTGGGCCCGCGCCTCGGCGTATTTCTGCTCTGGC
Source organism: Janthinobacterium sp. PC23-8 (assembly GCF_002250505.1). GTDB lineage: Bacteria > Pseudomonadota > Gammaproteobacteria > Burkholderiales > Burkholderiaceae_D > Janthinobacterium. Next base: position 636,399 of record NZ_NJGY01000003.1, on the reverse strand, counting down.
GTCAGGGTCGACTGGGCGCCCAGCGCCATGCTGGCGTTCAGGCCATTGAGCGTGCCGACCCAGGATTTCGACTTGTCGAGCGCTGATCTGGCCGCCGCCGATTCGTTTTCGTAGGCCTTGTTCAAGGCATCCTTGGCGCCGGTGACGGCCTTGACTGCCTGGATCTGGTCGAACAGTCCACGATTGGCGTCGGCGACCGCCGTACGCTGGGCGGCCAGCAGTTCCGTTTCACTTTGCAGCAACTGGTTCAATTGTTGCTGCAAATCCTTGCGCTCACTGGCAACTTCGCTGGCGGTCTTGTTCATTGCAGCCACTTCACCAGTGGCAGCGGCCAGGTCAGCCGCATAGTCTGCCGCCTTCTTGAACGGTTCGGCCAGCGACAACAGCGCAACGTACAACTGGTCCGCGCCATCTTTTCCTGTCGCGACACCTTCAGCCGCTGACAATACCGCCGACTTGAAACCATCCATCGTCGTAACACCGCCCAGGCCCAGCTTGCCCATCGCATCATTGACGGAACTGGTAATCGGCGCCATTTTTTCGGCATCGGACAAAAAGTTCTCGTAGAAATACGAGGTGCCTTCCGTCAACTTGTCGATACCTCCGGCCACACCGATCAGATGCTCGGAGAGCTTGACCGCAGCCATGCCGGTCACGCCGAAGGATTGGCCCAATACGAATAGCACGTCGCTGACCTGCTGAAAATTATTGGCGATACGATTCAGCGTTTCGAAGGCGCCCTCGCCGATCTTCGCGAAGCCGTTCAAACCCACAACCCCAGCGGCAGCCATCTGATCGCCCAGCGCGGAAAATGCCGTTTCAAGTGCTTTCTGCTGATCTTCGGCGCTTAGCCCCTTCAGGCTGATCTTGCCCAGATCGACCTTGAAATTATCCAGCCGTGCATTGAAATCGTTCCCCGCCAGGCCCATGACCTTGGCCGCGCTGCGGACGGCGTCTCCCATGCCGACGATAATCATCGTGAACTGCTGGTTTATATCGTCGGACAACGCTGCAGTCTCGGTCCTGTTTCTGTTGCTGTAGGTGATGCCCAAGGCCTTTTTCTTCGTATTGACATCGGCATAGGATTGCGCAGTGAAGCCCATTTCTTCGATCTGGCCGAAACTCATGGCCTTGGCAGTAATACCCTGATCGACCACGGTACTGGAAGTATTGAATAGTTTTGATACAACATTTCCGAGCACTGCGCCCACGACACTGCCCAGCGCCAGTCCCAACGGACCACCGATTGCCGCCATGCCCATGCCAACATAAGTTCCCAGCATGGCCCCGCCCAAGCCGCCTGCCGCAGTACCGGCCAGGATACCGATGCCGCCACCCAGCACTGCGGTACCGGTCTGCACGCCTGCCGCAGCGCCGCCCGCGCCCGCGGCTGCCGATTCACGGGCAAGCAAATTGCCCAGGTTGCCGATGCCGGCAACGAGCTTGCGCAAGGAGCTATCCATCGAAATGGTATACGCCAAGCCCAGACCGGAATTCTTTTCCATGATGGCCAGGCTGCGTGTGATCGAGTCGCTCTTGGCCGAAGAATCGCCCAGCACCGTGCCGGTGCCGTTTGCCTTTTGGCGTTCTTTCGCCACATCGACATTGCCGCCTCCTCCGCCTATCGCCACGCCAAGTCCCGCCACGATTGCCGCCATGGCGGCCATGCGGCCAAACGCGGTATACGGATCGCCCTGGCCCTGACTCAGTACAGCACTGATGGCCTTTGGCACCAGTTCGGCCAGCGTCATGGCCGTTTCGGCAGCATGGAATACCTGAGAAACCGTGGTCAGCATCTTGTACCCCGTGCTCTGCTTGTCGAAGAAGCCAGCTGCGGCACCCGCCATGTCCCCGTAACCTTTCATTTGCGCTTGCGTGGAATCGTATTGGGCCTTCGCCGTGGCGGCGATTTTTTTGGATTCGTCTTTACCGGCATCCTCCTGCGAGTTCGTCAGTGTTCTTTGAATGTCTTGTTGGGCTTTCTTGTAGTCAACCAACGCCGACGTCACCTTGCCGATCGTACCGCCCACCTTGCCGAAGACCTTTTCCAACGCATCGCCGAGAGCTTTGGCGCCATCGGCTGCCTCTTTCCATTGCTGCTCATAGGCAGCCTTGATGGCCGCCGTCTCCTTGGCCAAGTTGTCCGCAGCGTCCTTTTCCTGTTTCCTGGCCGTTTCCGCCTTCTGCTGGCTGGCGACTTCGTCCATCTGTTTCAGGTTGGCATCCATCTTCTGCTTTGCGCGCAGCTCGGCCGCCCCCGCTTCGGCGATCTTGTTGGTATTTTCCTGACGTGCTTGCGGCGTTTTCGCCTGGAATCCCTTCAGTGCCGCCGCCTGGTCCCGGTAAGCCTGCATTTCCGCCTCACCGCGCGCGTTGATGGCTGTCACGCGGCTTGCAAAATAGGCCTCGTCGCTCAAGGTGCCGCTCTTGCGGCGCGTTTCGTCCAGCTTGGCCAGCTGGTCATACTCTTCGTTCTTCAAGCGCAACTGGCTTTGAATTGCCTGCACCTGCCCCGCCAGCTGCGCTTCGCGGGGGTCCAGGCCTGCGGCAGCGGTGCTTGCCCTTGATGGCGCGGCAACCTTGTCCGGTCCGGCAAACGAGGCCTGAACGTTCTTGCGCAACAACTTCTCGTCCTCGTCACTGATCCTGGCGCCGCCGGCGCGGGCATTTTTCACCGCTTCATCCACCTTTTTGATGGCGGCGGTTTCACGCTGCTCCTTGGTCGCGTAGCGCTTCTGCATCTCGTCGATATCCATCAAGCCCTGCTTGGCATCGGCATTGCGCTTTGTTTCCCGTCGCTGGTCCAGCGCTTTCTTTTCAGCTTGCGCCTTCCTGTCATTCGCGAGGGCCAGCGCCCGCGCCTGTTGTTGTTCGAACTGTGCCAGTTGGCCATCCGTCAGGAGTGCTGCGGGATGGGTGCCGGGAACCAGTTGTCGCGTGGCGCGTACCTCAGCCGTACGCCGCTGAATTTTCTTGATTTCTTCTTCGGGTGTATCATCGCGTCCTATCGAACGCATGCCATCCATGAAGCTCGACCACAGGCCCTTGCCGCTTTGCAGGAGCCCACCGATCAAACTGAGCTTTTCTGCCCGTTTCTGCAGGCCGGCGTTGATCAGATCACTGGTCAGCGCCATCGCTTCCTGCGTCCTGCCTTCTTCTTCCAACGCGGCGATATGCTGATACTGTGCGCCAGTGAGGATGTTGTACTTGCTGTCGTGCGTATCAACCCAGCTGATCACACCATTGGCCATGGTGGCAAAATCGGCAGCGACCGCGCCAGCCGATTCGCCGCTGATCCGCGACATGGTCATGGCGGCAGCGCCCACGGAACCGAGCGATTCGCGTGTAAACTGCCCGGTTTCCGCCAATGCCTGCATGGCGCTACGGGCGTCGCCCAGGCCGGTGCTACTCGACTCGGACACCGACGACACCATGGTATTGAACTGGCCTTCGGTGATGCCAGCCGCATTGCCAGTCAACACCAGGGCCTGCGCAAATTTGTCCGACTCCAGCTGGCCCTGCACGAATGCTTCGGCGACAAATGCGACGACATCGCCGGCCATCTGCAATGCCAGCAGCGGTCCCTTGCCCAGGCGCGTCAAGGCCGCTTCTGTCAGGCCGGTGGCATCGGCCATCTCGCCCAGGCCGTTCTTGATCTGTCCTACGTTGGCGTTCAGGGCCCCTTCGCCTACCTTCAGCGACGCCCTGGCAAAGCCATCGACAGCTTGCGCCGCCTTCAATACCGCATCGGACGCATCGCTGCTTTGCTGGCCCAGCACTTTTGCGGCATCGGCCGCGGCGCTGGTTGCCTCTTCCTGGGCGCGCGTGGCCTGCTCCGAGATGCGGATGGCGACGCTGGTTTCGCGTACCTGCCGGCCGGCCTGTTCGGAGGCCTCGGCGAGCTGACTGACGGCCTGCGCGCTTTCGCGCACTTCGGCCGTATTTACGACGATTAATATTTCCCTGATTTCTGGCATGGTTGGCCTCTGAAAAAAGGCCGCACAGGGCGGCCGGGTTGGACAAACAGGTCAGCCCTGCTGGTGCGCCAGGAACAGCGCATCGAGACTGTCGAGCAGTTGGTGCTCGAACGGCTCCATGGCGAGCCGGTGGCGCGCCTGCCATGCCAGGATCTCGCTGCTGGCGATAGGATTGACGGCCATGCCATTCTGGCGCTTGCGGTTCAGTTGCACGAACCACTCCCATACGTGGGCCAGTTCGAACGGCAGCGGCGGCGGCGCCACGGCTTCCGGTGGCGCCCGGTACAAGGGATGGCGGCGGGCCGCATCGAGATGCTCGCCCTTGGCGTGGCCGTCGGCGGCGCGTGCGCCGCGTTCGAACTGGTGTGCGGCGTACTGCAGCAGGCTGGCTGTCAGAGTTTCAAAAAATTTGACTCGTTTTCCAGCGCGGTCGTCACTTTTTCCTGCCAGGTCGGGTATTTTTCAAACGCCGCCTCCAGCAGGGCCGCATCGAGCGGCACTTCTGCGCCATTGCTGGTAAAGCCGTACCAGCCGGTGACCACGGCCAGCGCCAGGCGCTTCTGGTTGCCGTCGATGGCCTGCACCAGCAGTTCGGCGCCTTCGTCGGTCGAGGCGTCGATGGCGGTCTTGCGGCGCGCCGATTTTTTGTAGCCTTCGGCGCGCACGGCGTTGTTGGCCACGCGATACTGTTCGCTATTCTTGCCGACGATGGTCAGACCGGCCACCGCTTCGCCGTCGGCGTCGAAAATGACGGGCACGTCAAAGGTGACGGGTGTGGCGGCCGCGTGGAGGTTGCCGATGTCGAAACCTGCCTGGATTTTTTGTGCGTTGTTCATGTGTGCTGCTTTCTGGATGAAGTAAAAGACAATAAAAAAGCCGCCACGCGGGCGGCACTGGGGTAGCCGGCGAATGCCTGTTACAGCGCGCTGTCCTGGATGCTCAAAGTGGTCGCTTCATGCTGGGCATCGGCGCCCTTGTAGCGCAGGATGTCGAAGGCGCAGGTGACGATCTTGTTTTTCTCGCCATCGTCGATCTTGGCCGAGGTGATCTTGACACGGCCCATGGCCAGCGCCAGCACGTCGGCGTTCGGGGCGGTGCCGGACGCCATGGCGTAGGCCAGGGCGATTTCCGTCTCGTTCTTGAAGTAGTCAAGGTAGACGGCGTCCTGCAGCAGCACCGTGAACTGGCCCGAGCCAAGCACCTTGCCGCGCGAGGCGGCGGTGGCGAATCTGGAGCCGATCACCGGGTCGACCTTGACCTGGCCGTCGAGCGAGACCGACATGCCGGTGCAGATCTGCGACGGGATGCCGTTCACCGACATCATCGCCGTGGCACCCGAGAACTTGCCGCTGCCGGCAGCCGCAGCTGGCGTGGCGAAATGCGGCACGGCGGTGGTCGGGCCTTCCGCCTTGCCCATCAGGGTAAAGTCCAGGCTGGTGATGCCATTGGGCTGCACGGCGATGTCCATCTTGCTGACCAGCTGATCGACAAAGCTGCGGTGCACGCCGATATTCGGGTCCTGCACTTCGGCCGTGAACCAGTCGGTGGTGTGGCCGGTGAGCGGCGTAAAGCTGCGCTTTCCCACAGCCGCCACGCCGACGGAGTCGCCAGCCGCCTTGATGACCATTGCCGAGCCGTCCATGAACTGGCCGTTCAGGTTGGTGGCGGTAACGGAGGTAACGAAAAAGTTCTTCGCGTTGTTGGCGGTGGCCGGCGCCGTCAGGCCGCTGATGCGCACCACGCTGCCGGCGCGAAAACCGTCGGCCAGCCAGGAGCCGGCGCTGCGCACCAGGCCGGTCGCGGCGGCGGCGATGGTAGTCTGGGCGGCGGCCACGCCACCGGCCGTGAAGTCGCGGCGCAGCAGCGCGGCCATCAGCGGCGCATAGGTACCGCAGGCCGCTTCGGCCTTGATGGCGCCGGCCGTGCGGAAATTGCCCAGGCGGGTGTCGCCCTGCTGCTGGCTGGCGTCGATTTCGCTGCTGGCGTACTTGTCCGCTTCGGTGTCGAAGGTGGCCGTGACACGCGGGTAGACCTGGCCGCCGCCTGCCGCGGCCTTGACGCCTTCGGCGCCCTGTTTGCTGATGACGATCACGCTGTCGATGCCGTTTGCTGTCGATGCCATGGGAAGTGCCTTTCATGAGATGAAAAAAAAGACCGCGAGGGCGGTCTGGGTGGGTGCGTTGGAAAAAACAAAGAAGAAATGCAACAGCCCGCACGAGTCGCGTCGGCGGGCTGCGGCGGTTCGGGCGGCGCGAGGCCGCGCCGAACGGGAGAGATGCGAGGCATGCCGTGAAGGCGGGGTCGCTGAAGATTATCCTATCGGTGTCGCGCTGGAAACGCGTCTATTACGAGTGGATAAGCATGTGGTGCTACTGTACTGGGTTACTGCGTTCGCTTTGTGTGCTGCTTGAACGAGACTCTATTGTAGGAGCGTTTTTTTCAGCTCAAGGCATCTTGCACAATTTATTTTACCGGCCCAGACGGCGCATGGCGCGCCGGCCGTGCGACTGGAAAATCGCTTCGAGTTCGCTGACCATGTCCTTGATGCGCTCCAGTTCAAAGCCGCCGGAACAGGTGATGGCCGCTTCGCCGGCGCCGTGGCAAGCCTTGCAGACCAGCGGTGCGCCCGCCGCGCCGGCGCTGGCCACGCCGGTGCCATGGCAAAGCTTGCATTTGCTGTCGAGCCAATGGGCCAGCGACGCTTCGGCCACGCGGCGATACAGGGTGTGGGCCGCCTGCGCGTCCCAGGCGGTGCTGGCCTTGACCCAGCGCCGCGCCTGGCCCTTTTTGGTGACGGCAGCGGTCCAGGCGCGCAGCAGTTGCGCCAGGTTGCCGGCATTGCCCTCGAACCGACGGCTGACGGTACCGTCCGCATATTTGACGCGACACAGCAAGGCGCCCATGTCGCCGGCCAGCGCCGCTGCGGCGATCACGTCCAGGTCGTGGTGAAACGCGTCGTCGCGCAAATTATGCGACGACAGCGACGCGATGAATTGTTCTGCAAAGCCCATGATGTTCTCCTCATTTCCTCATTATTACTGTGTTGATGACCTGGCCGGCCCGAACAGGGCCGCCACCAGCGGATCGCGGCTGGCCGCGCCGCCCGGCCAGGTGGCTATGCGCCGCACCTGTGGCGGCAGCTCGGCCCAGGCGTCGCCTTCGTCGTCCGCCTCGCCCGGCGCGTACAGCGCGGGCCGCTGGCGCCCCGGCTCGGTGCAATGACGCTGCGCCAGATGGATCAGGCCGGCGCCGCACATATGACGCAGGTAGCGGCTCATGGTGCCCGCGTCCAGGCCCAGCAGGGCCGACAACTGCGCCGCGCTGGCCTGGCCGTGCGCGGCGATATGCTGCGCGATATGGGCGATATGCAGCTGCGACTTCTTGCTGCGCCCCAGGATCCGGCGCCCTGTTTGCGGCGGCGCGGCGCTTCTCACCACCTGACTGCTGTTGAACATCTCCATCCTCCCTGTACCGGCCTGCCGGGCAACGCTGTGTGCGAATTTGCGACAAGCAACAAGTGGACTTTATCAATCGCTAATGTTAAAGTCAAGCATTTGGTAATTTATCAAACGGTAAATTTCGGGTTTAATGTGGAGATGGATATGTATCAATACAGACGCGACCGATTGCTGGCCTTGATCAGCGAGCGCTATGAACACACGCGCAAGAAAATTTCCGACGCCAGCGGCTGGAGCGAGGCGCGCATTTCGCAGATCCTCTCGCCCACCTACCGCGACGGACGCGCCTTCAGCGAAAAGATCGCGCGCAAGCTGGAAGCGGATTTACAGCTCGACAGCATGTATTTCGACCAGGGCGCCGCGCCCGACCAGGCGGCCATGGCGGCGCGCGCGCTGGCCGGCGTCAAGGCGGTGTTCGTCAACGATGGCGAAGACGAGCGTTTCTACGATATCCGCAAAGTGAAACTGCGCCTGTCGGCCGGCATCACAGGCTTTGCGATCGAGCCGGAAACGCATGACGGCAGCACCATCAGCGTGCCGCGCGGCTGGGTCGACCGCAATGGCTACCACCCTGAAAAACTGGTGGCCATCAAGGTCAGGGGCGAGAGCATGGAGCCGGCCCTGTATGAAGACGACGTGGTGATCATCAACACGGCCGATATCCGCCCCGTCGATGGCGTGGTGTACGCCATCAACTACGAGGGCGAGCCGGTGGTCAAGCGCCTGGCGCGCGATATCGGCGAATGGTGGCTGACGTCGGACAACCCGGACCAGCGCAAATACCACCGCAAGATGTGCCGCGGCAAGGAGTGCATTATCGTCGGGCGCGTGGTGCGCAAGGAAAGCGAGCGTATCTGAGCAGGGTTTATCCGATGATAAACTCTGCTAAAGTGATCTCTACGCGAGCGCCTCCTCGATATGCCGCAGCGAAGCCGGGTCCTCGATCGAGGTCAGGTCGCCCGGGCTACGCCCTTCGCAGATGGCCTGGATCGAGCGGCGCAGCAGCTTGCCCGAACGCGTCTTGGGCAACTGCGGCACGAACAGCACCCGCGCCGGGCGCGCCACGGCGCCCAGCTGGCGGTCGACCACGGCCATCACTTCGCGCTCCAGCAGCGCCCTGCCCTCGACGCTTTCCACCGGGCGCGCATCCTTCAGGATCACGAAGGCCATCGCCACCTGGCCCTTGAGCTTGTCTTCCATGCCGACCACCGCCACCTCGGACACATTCGGGTGGCTGGAGATGCTTTCCTCGATTTCGCGCGTGCCCAGGCGGTGGCCGGCCACGTTGATCACGTCGTCGGTGCGCCCGAGAATAAAGTAATAACCGTCGGCGTCGCGCAAGCCCCAGTCGAAGGTCGAATACACCTGTTTGTCGCCGAAGGTGGACCAGTAGGTGTCGACAAAACGCTGGTCGTCGCCATACACGGTTTGCAAACAGCCCGGCGGCAGCGGACCTTCGAGCACCAGCACGCCCTTTTCATTCGCGCCGCATTGCTCGCCCGTCGATTCATTGAGCAATTTCACCTTGTAGCCGTACATGGCCAGGCCAGGACTGCCCAGGCGCGTCGGCGTATTGGCGACGCCCCTGGCCACCGACAGAATCGGCCAGCCCGTCTCGGTCTGCCAGTAGTTGTCGATGATATCGACCTTGAGTTCACCGGCGATCCACTGCGAGGTGGTTTCGTCCAGCGGTTCGCCGGCCAGGTACAGCGCCTTCAACGACGACAGATCGTATTTGCGCATCAGTTCGACCGGATGCTTGCGCAGCACGCGGATCGCCGTTGGCGCCGAGAACATGCGCGTGACCTTGTACTTTTCGACGATGCTCCACCACACGCCCGCATCGGGGCGGATCGGCAAGCCTTCGTACAGGATGGTCGCCATGCCGGCGATCAAGGGGCCGTAGACGATATATGAGTGGCCGACCACCCAGCCGATATCGGAGGTGGCAAAAAAGGTCTCGCCGGGCTTGCCGCAAAACGTGTATTGCATCGACGAAGCCAGCGCCACCGCATAGCCGCCCACGTCGCGCTGCACGCCCTTGGGCTTGCCGGTGGTGCCCGAGGTGTACAGCACGTAGGATACCTCGTTCGATTCGAGCCAGGTGACGGGCACTTGCGCATCGAAATGCTGTTCGCGCAGTGCGCCATAATCGACATCGCGCCCGGCGACCAGTTCCATTGGCACCAGGTGGCGGTCGACCAGCAGCACGTGTTGCGGTTTGTGGGCGGCGATGCGGATCGCCTCATCGAGCAGCGGCTTGTAGGCGATCGCCTTGCCGTTGCGTGAGCCGGCGTCGCTGGACAATATCAGCCTGGGCTGCGCGTCGTCGATGCGGCTGGCCAGGCTGTTGGAAGCGAAGCCGCCAAACACCACCGAGTGGATGGCGCCGATGCGCGCGCAGGCCAGCATGGCAAACGCCGCCTCGGCGATCATCGGCATATAGATCAGCACGCGGTCGCCCCTGCCCACGCCCAGCGACAGCAAGCCGGCCGCGCAGCGTTCCACCTCGCGCTGCAGCTCGCGGTAGCTGTAGGTACGCTCGGTATCGGTTTCGGTGGAAATGGCGATCAGCGCTGGCGCATCGCCACGGCTATCGACCCAGCGGTCGACGGCGTTGTGGCACAGATTGGTGGTGCCGCCCACGAACCATCTGGCAAATGGCGGGCGGCTGTCGTCGAGTACCTGGGCAAAGGGCGTATGCCAGTCGATTTTTTTAGCTTCCTCGCGCCAGAAGGCGTCGGGGTTGTCGATGGAATGCTGGTAGAACTGTGCAAAATTCATGTCTTCTCCTTGGGGTTTTTATAGTCTTGCCGTAGCGTTTTTTCCACGTGCTTCACATCACGCGGTGCGGACATTTTTGCTGCCGTTAAAAACAGTTCAGGCTGAAACGCCAGGCAATCACGCCGCTCACTGGCAATGCGCCGCGTGTTGGCCGCCAGCGCGCCTGCATCGAGACGCAGGCCCAACGGCGGCACTGACGCCGGCGACAGCAGCCGCTCCAGCACCACATCGCCCAACTCCTTCTTGAAATGCCCCGCTTCCCAGTACCACCGCGTGGCGGCATCGCGCTCGCTGGCGGCCGGGATGCGTTCGCAGTTATACGGACCGTAGCCACTGAAATCATGCAGCGCGATCGAGGCGCCCGGATGACTGGCCTGGATACTGGCAATCTCGCGCACCAGCTGTGCCTTCCATTGCTCGAACAGCGGCCAAAAACCTGCCGCTTCCAGCATGGCCAGCCATTGTGCGTGATACGGATAAATCACCAGCTTGACAGACGCATCGCTGGCGGACGCCTGCGTCAACAAAGTGCGCAACAGCGTAAAATCGGCCGCGTCCAGGCTGGTGGTGGATTTTCTTGTCAAGGTGGCGGCGTTTTCGCGCGCGCGCTGTTCGAACATCTTGTGGTAACCATCATTGCGCACATGCGCAGCGTACTCGCGCAAGGGATTGAAGCCGTCGGGCGACAGCGTGGCCGCTTGCGCATCGTGCTCGATGCGCAGGGTCTGCAGCGCGTCCTTGACGGAAGCGAGCGAAAACAGCGCGTCGAATTGCCAGGGTGCTTGCCAGTCCAGCGCGCCGGCCGGTTTTGCGCTTGGCCTCGACGGCGATTTCAGCGCCAGGAAATCCATGAATTCCACACCCAGGATCACCGTCTCCGGCTTGACGCCGGCGGCCAGCAATTGCCCGAGTTGATGGTTAGCGGTAGCGAGGCCCGTGCCGGGGATGGCCAGGTTATAGACGGCGCCACGCGCGCCGGCAAGGGCCGGCGCAGCGGGGTCAAAACCGATCTCGGCGCGCGAGTTGCCAAGGATGACCACGCGCGGGCGCAGCCGCAGCGCGTGCGCCTGCTTGATCTGCACCTGGTAGCGGCTCAAGCCGGGCTTGACGGCATTGAAGCCGGGGCGGTCAACCACCTTGTACAGGCCGTAGGGGTCGACGATCACGACCAGGGCGATGGTGGCCAGCGCGCCGCAAGCCAGGCAGGCGCACAGGGCGAGCAAAAAGCGCCGGTAGTCAACAGAGGTGGTGTTCATCGCCGCCTCCTAGAACTGAAAATACAGAAATTCGGCGGGCCGGTTCAAGGACAGCATGCTGGCCAGCGCCAACCCTGCCATCGCCGCCGCCCAGTAGCGTGTCGGCCGCCAGGCCATGCGGCTACTGGCGGGTTTTGCATCGAGCGCCGGTTCGACCAGGCGCATGATCTGCTGGGTATTCGGACAGCCAAAGGCCAGCAGCGCGGCCAGGCCGATCCAGCCCCAGCTGTCGATAAAGGCGGCGCCACCGCCGAGGTAAAACGACACGTTCATGGCCACCAGCAGCGGCTGCACCGGCGCCAGGTGGCGGGCCAGCGCGTCGGGCAAGGCGAGGCCATTGCCGCCATACAGGCCACCGAGAATGGCCAGCGCGCTGGCCAGGTCAGGCGCGCGAAAGAAGACCCAGGCGGTGCAGACGGCGACAAAGGTGAGCGCGGTGGCGAAGATCTTCCAGGCGGTCGATTGCGAGGAAAGGCGCAGGCTGCTCCACGCACCATGGATGCCGAGGAACACGCCGTGCAGGAATCCCCATATCAGGAAATTCCAGCCCGCGCCATGCCACAGCCCGCCGAGCACCATGGTAATCATCAGGTTCAGATAGCGGCGCGCGCCGCCATGGCGGTTGCCGCCGAGCGGAATATACAGATAATCGCGCAAAAAGCGCGACAAGGTCATGTGCCAGCGGCGCCAGAATTGGGCAATATTGGCGGCCTTGTAGGGCGAATCGAAGTTCAGCGGCAGCTTGACGCCAAACAGGCGCGACAGGCCGATGGCCATGTCGGAATAGCCGGAAAAATCGAAATACAGCTGAAACGCATAGGCCAGCACGCCGCTCCAGGCGATCAGGAGCGATGGTTCGCCCGGCTGGTTGAACAGCGCGCCGGCAAACGGTGCCAGGTTGTCGGCAAGCAGCACCTTCTTGGCCAGGCCAATCAGGAAAATGCTGGCGCCGACGGCCATGTTTTCCGCGGATAGTCGAAAGACCTTGCGGTCGGCAAATTGCGGCATCATCTCCTTGTGATGCAGCACGGGGCCGGCAATCAGGTGCGGAAAATAGGTGACAAACAGCAGATAGTGGACAAAGCGCCGCTCGCGCACCTGGCCCCGGTACGTATCGACCAGGAAGGCGATCTGGGTAAAGGTAAAAAACGAAATGCCGACCGGCAGGATCACTTGCAGCACCGGCAAGGGTTGTGCCAGCAAGTGCGCAACGCTGGCAACCAGGAAGCCCGCATATTTGTAGTAGCCGAGCAGCGCCAGGTTGGCGCAAACGGCGGCCGTCAGGACGGCTTTGCGGCGCCAGGCCGGCCCGCTGGCGAGCCAGGTGGAGCAGCCGTAATTGAAACAGATGGAAGCGAGCAGCAGCGGCACATAGCGCAGATCCCACCAGCCATAGAAAAACAGCGACGCACCGGCCAGCCAGGCCGCACTCATGAAAGGGCTGCGCCGGCCCAGCAGAAAAAAGCCGGCGAGCGTGACGGGCAAGAAGCCCAGCAGGAAAATCCAGGAATTAAACAGCATGGCGGCTCCAGGAGGGATGGCAATACGCGGACTTGAGGGGTACATCCATGCCATTTTCCTTTGCTGCGAAGCTTGCGTTCCTGCAAAAAATCAAGCCTGCCGGCTATCCGCCTTTCATCCGCCTGGCCTCGTCACCCTGGCACGCGCACAAACCCTTCCATCAGCACGCGCGCGCTGCGGCTCATGATGGCCTTGGTCACGCTCCAGTCGCCGTTCACTTGCGCCGCCTCGGCACCCACCATCAGGGTGCCGGACGGGTGGCCGAAGCGCACGCTGGTTTTCTCGCCGCCGCCGGCCGCCAGGTTGACCAGGGTGCCGGGTATCGCCGCCGCCGTGCCGATGGCTACCGCCGCGGTGCCCATCATGGCGTGATGCAGCTTGCCCATCGACAGGGCGCGCACCAGCAGGTCGATATCTTCAGCATTAACTTGCTTGCCGCTCGACGACACATAGCTGGCCGGTCTGGCGACAAACGCCACCTTCGGCGTATGCTGGCGCTTGGCCGCTTCATCCAGGTGGGCGATCAAGCCCATGCGCAGGGCGCCATGGGCGCGGATGGTTTCAAAGCGGGCCAGTGCAAGCGCATCGCCATTGATCGCGTCCTGCAGCTCGGTGCCCGTATAACCGATGGCGTCGGCGTCGACAAAAATGGTCGGAATGCCGGCGTTGATCATGGTCGCTCTCAAGACGCCGATGCCGGGCACGTCGAGCTCATCGACCAGGTTGCCAGTGGGGAACATGGCGCCAGCGCCGCCCTCTTCTTCCGCCGCCGGATCGAGAAACTCGAGCTTCACTTCGGCCGCCGGAAAAGTCACGCCATCGAGTTCGAAGTCGCCCGTTTCCTGCACCTGGCCGGCCGTCACCGGCACGTGGGCGATAATGGTCTTGCCGATATTGGCCTGCCACACGCGCACGACGGCCACGCCGTCTTGCGGGATGCGGGCAGAGTCGACCAGGCCATTGCTGATGGCGAACGCGCCGACGGCCGCCGACAGATTGCCGCAATTGCCGCTCCAGTCGACAACCGGCTTGTCGATGGCGACCTGGCCGAACAGATAGTCGACATCGTGGTGGGGCCGCGCGCTTTTCGACAGGATCACCGTCTTGCTGGTGCTCGAGGTGGCGCCGCCCATGCCGTCGATCTGCTTGCCATACGGGTCGGGGCTGCCGATCACGCGCAGCAGCAAGGCGTCGCGCACCGGGCCAGCGACCTGGGCGGCCGCTGGCAAGTCCTGCAGGCGGAAAAACACGCCTTTGCTGGTGCCGCCGCGCATATAGGTGGCGGGGATTTTAAGTTGGGGTAGATGGGTCATGGCAGGTCCGGTAGGCCGGATCAGCGCGGCCTCGCCGCGCGTCATCCGGTACATTGTTATCAGGCGGCTTTCGACGACTCAAGGAAATCCTGGGCAAAGCGCTGCAAGACGCCCCCTGCCTCATAGATCGACACCTCTTCGGCCGTATCGAGGCGGCAGGTCACGGGCACTTCCTCGCTGTCGCCATTGGCGCGGTGGATCAGCAAGGTCAGTATCGAGCGCGGCGTGCGCTCGCCCACCACGTCATAGGTTTCGCTGCCGTCCAACCCCAGGGTCTTGCGCGTGACGCCGCTCAGGAACTCCAGCGGCAGCACGCCCATGCCGACCAGGTTGGTGCGGTGGATGCGCTCGAAACCTTCGGCAACGATGGCCTCCACGCCGGCCAGGCGCACGCCCTTGGCGGCCCAGTCGCGCGAAGAACCCTGGCCATAGTCGGCGCCGGCGATAATGATCAATGGCTGCTTGCGCTCCATATAAATCTCGATCGCTTCCCACATGCGCGAAATCGTGCCGTCCGGCTCGATGCGCGTGAGCGAACCGGCTTTCACTTTGCCGTCCTCGATCACCATCTCGTTTTTCAGGGTCGGATTGGCAAAGGTGGCGCGCTGCGCCGTCAGGTGGTCGCCCCGGTGGGTGGCGTAGGAGTTGAAGTCTTCCTCGGGCAGGCCCATTTTCGCCAGGTATTCGCCGGCCGCGCTGTCGGGCATGATGGCGTTCGACGGCGACAGGTGGTCGGTGGTGATATTGTCGCCCAACACGGCCAGCGGACGCATGCCTTTCAGCGGGCGCGCGCCGGCCAGCGCGCCTTCCCAGTAGGGCGGCCGGCGGATATACGTCGTTTGTGGGCGCCAGTCGTACAGCGGGCTGACCTTGATGCCATCATCGGCCTGCCTGGCAAACATCGGGATATAGACTTTTCGGAACTGCTCGGGCTTGACGCTGGCGGCGACAATCGCGTCGATCTCCTCGTCCGCAGGCCAGATATCTTTCAACAAAATCGGCTGGCCGTCGGGGCCATGGCCCAGCACGTCCTTTTCGATATCGAAGCGGATGGTGCCGGCAATCGCATAAGCCACCACCAGCGGCGGCGAGGCCAGGAAAGCCTGTTTCGCGTACGGGTGGATGCGGCCGTCGAAATTGCGGTTGCCCGACAACACCGCAGTGGCGTACAGGTCGCGCGCCACCACTTCGTCCTGGATCACCGGGTCGAGCGCGCCCGACATGCCGTTGCAGGAGGTGCAGGCAAAGGCCACCACGCCAAAGCCCAGCTGTTCGAGTTCGTCCATCAGCCCGGCTTCCTGCAGGTACAGCTCCACCGTTTTCGAGCCCGGCGCCAGCGAAGACTTGACCCACGGCTTGCGCAGCAAACCCAGGCGATTGGCGTTGCGGGCGATCAGGCCGGCGGCGATCATGTTGCGCGGGTTGTTGGTGTTGGTGCAGCTGGTGATGGCCGCGATGATCACGGCGCCGTCCGGCATCTTGCCGGGCTCGTTTTCCACCACGCCCGAGATGCCGCGCGCGGCCAGTTCGGACGTTGGCACGCGGTTGTGCGGGTTCGATGGCCCGGCGATATTGCGCACCACCGACGACAGGTCGAACGTCAATTCACGCTCGTATCTGGCGTCAACCAGGCTGTCGGCCCACAGGCCGGTTTCCTTGGCATAGGTTTCGACCAGCGCCACCTGCACGTCTTCGCGGCCCGTCAGTTTCAGGTATTTGATGGTCTGTTCGTCGATATAGAACATGGCAGCGGTGGCGCCAAATTCGGGCGCCATGTTCGAAATCGTCGCACGGTCGCCCAGGGTCAGGTGCGAGGCGCCCTCGCCGTAGAATTCCAGATACGACGAGACGACCTTCTGCTTGCGCAAAAATTCGGTCAGCGCCAGCACGGTGTCGGTGGCAGTGATGCCGCTCTGCGGTTTGCCGGTCAGCCTGACGCCGATAATGTCGGGCAGGCGCATCCACGAAGCGCGGCCCAGCATCACGCTTTCCGCTTCCAGGCCGCCGACGCCGATGGCGATCACGCCGAGCGCGTCGACCATGGGCGTATGCGAATCGGTGCCGACCAGGGTGTCCGGATAGGCCACGCCATCGTGCACCTGGATCACGGGCGACATGCGCTCAAGATTAATCTGGTGCAAGATGCCGTTGCCGGGCGGGATCACGTCGACGTTCTTGAAGGCCTTTTTGGTCCAGTTGATGAAGTCGAAACGGTCTTCGTTGCGGCGGTCTTCGATGGCGCGGTTCTTGGCAAAGGCGTCGGGATCGAAACCGCCGCATTCGACGGCCAGCGAATGGTCGACCACCAGCTGGGTCGGCACGACGGGGTTGACCAGGGCCGGATCGCCGCCCTGGGCCGCGATGGCGTCGCGCAGGCCGGCCAGGTCGACCAGGGCCGTCTGGCCCAGGATGTCGTGGCAGACCACGCGCGCCGGAAACCACGGAAAGTCGAGGTCGCGGCGGCGTTCGATGAACTGGCGCAGCGAGGCGTCCAGGGTGTCAGGGTCGCAGCGGCGCACCAGGTTTTCGGCCAGCACGCGCGAGGTGTAGGGCAGGCCGGCGTAGGCGCCCGGCGCGATCGCCTCGACGGCGGCGCGCGTATCGAAGTAGTCCAGCGCGGTACCCGGCAAGGGTTTGCGGTGCAGTGTATTCATGGAGGTATTCATGACTGCGCTCATTATTTGCGCTCGTTGATCGGCACGAACTGCAGGTCTTCCGGGCCCACGTAGTTGGCGCTGGGGCGGATGATCTTGTTGTCGATACGCTGTTCGATGATGTGGGCGGCCCAGCCCGATGTGCGCGAGATGACGAACAGCGGCGTAAACATCGCCGTCGGCACGCCCATCATGTGGTATGAGACCGCCGAGAACCAGTCCAGGTTCGGGAACATGGCCTTGATTTCCCACATCACCGATTCCAGGCGCTCGGCGATATCGAACATCTTGGTCGAGCCCGCCTCCACCGACAGGGTGCGCGCCACTTCCTTGATGACCTTGTTGCGCGGGTCGGCAATCGTGTAGACAGGGTGGCCGAAACCGATCACCACCTCCTTGTTGGCGACGCGCTCGCGGATGTCCGCTTCCGCTTCGTCGGCACTGTCGTAACGTTTCTGCGTATCGAGCGCCACTTCATTGGCGCCGCCGTGTTTCGGGCCGCGCAGCGCGCCGATGGCGCCGGTAATGGCCGAGTGGATGTCCGACCCCGTGCCTGCGATCACGCGGCTGGTAAAGGTCGAGGCATTGAATTCGTGCTCGGCGTACAAAATCAGGGACGTGTGCATGGCTTTTTCCCACGACGCCGACGGCTTTTTACCGTGCAGCAGATGCAGGAAGTGGCCGCCGATCGAGTCGTCGTCCGTTTCGACCTCGATGCGCTTGCCATTATGGCTGTAATGGTACCAGTACAGCAGCATCGAGCCGAACGACGCCATCAGGCGGTCGGCGATATCGCGCGCGCCCGGCACATTGTGGTCGTCCTTTTCAGGCAGGGTGCAGCCCAGCACCGACACGCCGGTGCGCATCACATCCATCGGATGGGCGCCGGCCGGCAACGCTTCCAGCGCCGCTTTCACGCTGGCCGGCAGGCCGCGCAGGGACTTGAGCTTGTCCTTGTAGCCTTTCAGCTCGCCCGTGTTCGGCAGCTTGCCGTGCACCAGCAGATAGGCAATTTCCTCGAATTCGCAGCTGTCGGCCACGTCCAGGATATCGTAGCCGCGGTAATGCAGGTCGTTGCCGGTCTTGCCGACCGAGCACAGGGCGGTATTGCCGGCGGTAACGCCGGACAGGGCGACGGATTTTTTAGGCTTGAAAGTGGCGGCTTGTGGTGCGGTCATGGTGTTCTCCAGTGTTGATTATTTTTTTTGCGCGGCAAACAGTGCGTCGAGTTTTTGTTCGAAGTCGTGATAATTGATCGATTCATACAGCTCCATGCGCGTCTGCATGGTATCGAGCACATTTTGCTGCGTGCCATCGCGGCGCAGCGCCGTATAGACGTTTTCGGCCGCCTTGTTCATGGCGCGGAAAGCGGACAGCGGGTACAGCACCAGGCCCACCTCGGCGCCGCGCAGCTCGTCCACGGTGAACAGGGGCGTCGCGCCAAATTCCGTGATATTGGCCAGCACGGGAACCTTGACGGCGTTGGCGAACGTGGTGTACATCGCCAGGTCGGTGATCGCTTCCGGGAAGATCATGTCGGCGCCCGCTTCGACGCAGGCCACGGCGCGCTCCAGCGCGGCGTCCAGGCCATCGACGGCCAGCGCATCGGTGCGCGCCATGATGACGAAGTCCGGGTCGGTGCGCGCATCGACGGCTGCCTTGATGCGGTCGACCATTTCTTCCTTGCTGACGATTTCCTTGCCCGGACGATGACCGCAGCGCTTGGCGCCCACCTGGTCTTCGATATGCAGGGCGGCGGCGCCGGCCTTGATCATCGCTTTCACCGTGCGCGCCACGTTGAAGGCGGACGAGCCGAAGCCGGTGTCGGCGTCGACCAGCAACGGCAAATCGCACACGTCGGTGATGCGGCGGATATCGGTCAGCACGTCGTCAAGGTTGGAGATGCCGAGGTCAGGCAGGCCCAGCGAGCCGGCCGCCACGCCGCCACCGGACAAGTAGATGGCCCTGAAACCGGCGCGCTTGGCCAGCAAGGCGTGGTTGGCATTGATGGCACCGACCACTTGCAACGGAGATTCGTCCTGGACGGCCTTGCGGAACGCGGCACCTGCGGAATAAAGACTCATGTGTTCACCTTATGGTTTCGAATGTTTCATGGAGCTGCTATGCACAGGAGTAGTGCAAATGCCGTGCCAGGCAGCTCTCAGGCAGCTGTGCTAGCGGCTCAAACGGTCTGTATCAGAGGTGAAACGACGCTATGGCGGCCGCTTGCGGGTGGGATGGCGGTGCAGAAAATGGACCAGCGCATGTCACAGCTGCGCATCAAAACGTTTCATTTTTGTCTCAACGTTTCATATTGAAACATATTTTGAAACGCCATTGAAACACCGATGAAACACCATTGAGCGCAAGTGAAGCAATGAAAACAGCAGCTGGCGGGCGCCAGCTGCACGGCAAAGCGATGCGTGGCTGGCCTCAGGCGAGGCGCACCAGCGGGTTGGCGATGATATTGTCGATCTGGCGCACGGCTTCTTCGCAGGCGGCGGCAATCGCGCCATCTTCGTCGTCGCGCACAAATTGCATGGTCGAGCCTTCGAACACTTCCAGGCCTTCGACCGTGGCGCGTTCGATATCACAACTGGCCGACCATTTGCCATCGCTGGTCGGCACGGCCAGGGGAACGATTTCCCAGCCTTTATAGTGGATCTTGGAACTGCTGTTCATGGTGTGCCTCCTTGCGCAATAAAGGAAATCGTAGCATGAAGCGCCGTACGCCGCGATCAGTTTCAGCGGCGACGCGCAACCACGGCAAACGATTTACGGTGGATCAAGCCTGGGCTCAGGGACGCAGCAGATTGTCCACTTCGGTCCTGGCCACTTCCAGGCCGGCCACACAGGCGGTCTCGGGCGTGGAATAGCCGCCCAGGGTGCGGCTGCGTTCGATATCTTTTGCCTCGCCCCCTGCGCCGGCGTCGCGCTGCAGGTGGTAAGTAAAATCCCACAGATCGTCATGGTCCTTCTGTGGCGTCACGGAGATCGTGAAACCGCGGTATTGTTCGCTACGTGCAGTGGTATCGTTCATGGACTTCCTCCTTGTGGCAAGCAGATTAGCACGAAGCCCGGGCAGCGGCGCACACACTGCGGCGGCGCACCCTCGCCGATATGCGTTTTTTACATATCAAGAGGTGATTGAAGATATTTTTCAAACGATCACAGCGATATAATAGGCATCCCTGCCCGCCCTTTTGCTTCCATGATGACGCCCCACATACACGCTTTTTTCGATCCCGCCACCGCCACCGTCACCTATGTCGTGTACGAGGGCGAAGGCGGCGCCTGCGCCATCATCGACTCCGTGCTCGACTACGATCCGAAGGGGGGCCGCACAGCCACCACCTCGGCCGACAAGGTGGTCGCCTTTGTGCGCGAGCACGGCTTGCAGTGCCGCTGGCTGCTGGAAACCCATGCCCACGCCGACCACCTGTCGGCCGCCCCGTATCTGCAGCGGCAACTGGGCGGCAATGTGGCGATCGGCGCGGCGATCCAGGCGGTGCAGCGGGCGTTTGCCAACATCTATCATCTGGAGGGCGCAACAAACGACGGCTCGCAATTCGACCAGCTGTTCGCGCCCGACCAGGTGTTTCATATCGGCGCGCTGGAAGTGCGCGCCCTGCATGTGCCGGGACACACGCCGGCCGACCTGGCCTACCAGATCGGCGACGCCGTGTTTGTGGGCGACACCCTGTTCATGCCCGACGTCGGTTCGGCCCGCTGCGACTTTCCCGGCGGCTCGGCCACCCTGCTCTACCGCTCCGTCCAGCGCCTGCTGTCGCTGCCGCCGGCGACGCGGCTGTTCATGTGCCACGATTACCCGCCGGCCGGCCGCGCCGCGCGCTGGGAAACCACGGTGGCCGAACAGCGCGCCTGCAATATCCATCTGCGCGACGGCGTCACGGAAGAACAATTCGTGGCCCTGCGCACGGGCCGCGACGCCACCCTGGAGATGCCGACATTGATATTGCCGGCGATTCAAGTCAATATCAATGCGGGCAAGCTGCCCGAGCCGGAAGAGAACGGCGTGCGTTATCTGAAGATACCACTCGACGCGCTGTAACGTTCCTTCCTTGATCCTCCACAATTGCTGCTCCCGGCTATCGACTTAAAGTGCAGATTGCCCGGGATTACCTTGGGGCAACTTCCCGATTCGTTCATGACTTGACGGAGCGCCCGCATGTGGAATGAGTTCAAGCTTGACGCCGATTGCATACTGCTCGGTGAAGCCGACGGTCATGCCTTGTTCAGCCACGGCGATCTCAGGATCGTCCAGCGCCTGCAACGGCCCGGCATAATCATCTTCGTGCACGGCGTCAACTCCGATGGCGAATGGTATGAAGCGGCAGAAGCGGGTTTGTGCGAAGGCTTGAACCAGCGCCTGAAACGCCGCAACGAAGACCTGGCCATCCCCGGCCCCGCCGGCGGGCAAATGAAGCCTGCGCGCTACGAGCGCGAATTGAGCGACGACGGCTTTCTCAATCCCAGGCGCAGCGCCAGCACCTTCCTGCAGACAGATGACGCCAATTCGCCCGTGATCCGTTTCCGCTGGGGTTATAAAGCCAGCAGTGCAGAGTTGCAGGAATTCGGCGAAGGCATCTACCTGAACGAAAAGAATTACTGGGGCGGCGGCCCGTTTGCCAATGGCTGCAGCGCCCTGCCCGACTTGTGGAACCAGGGACTGTCGGAACAGCTGTTCTTGTGGATGCATATCCAGCACATGAATCCCACCGATGACCGGCAAGTCTACGCCTGCCCGCCACGGCCGTACTTCGTGTTTGCCGCCTGGCGCCTGGCGCGGCTGGTGCGCTCGATACGCGACTGCCAGAAGGACGTACCCGTCACCATCGTCTGCCACAGCCAGGGCAATATGGTGGCGATGGCCGCCGCCTTCCTTGGCGAGACGCTGGGTGCCGACGCCGTGGCCGACAGCTATGTGCTGTGCAATCCGCCGTACAGCCTGCTGGACAAGAATTTTACGGAGAACTGGGTCAGCGGCCATTTGAAGGATGAGCACGGCAACACGGGCCGGCAGAAGTACGAGGCGCGCACCAGGACCTTGAAAGCATTTTTCGACATCCTGCGCACGCGCCAGGCCCTGCAACAGGATGCCGCGCTGGTCGACAAATACACGGCCAACAAGAAATCCAGGTCCGAGGATGGTTATGAAGCGGCGCTTGATCGGGCGGCCTACGGCCTGAACGGCTCCACCTGTGGCCGCGTCACCTTGTACTGTAATCCGCACGACCAGGTGATTTCCGCCACGCCCGTCCAGGGCATCGGCTGGCGCGGCATGTCGGCCCGCGAGATCGCCGATACCGGCGGCGAAGGCGTCTTCACCCAGCGCGTCTTCGCGCAGAACCATCCGGTGGGGCAGGAAAACGAAGAAGACTACGATATCTGGCAGCGCGACGGCCAGCCCTTGACGCCGGACAGCCTCGATTTCTGGCACCCGCGCTCGCTGGTCGCCGAATACTCGATCGAAAAAGGCTTGCGCGCCAGCCAGGGCATCGGCCGCAAGATACTGACCTTTTTGTTCGCACCGGTGATGATCGTGCTGTCCAAAGCGGCACGCACGCGCATCAACGCCCTGCCGCCCCATCCCTGGCTGCTGCCGCTGAAGGCGCCCGGGCTGCCCACCACCTTCCGCCCCCGGGCAAAACGTTTTGACGCTGTCAGCGAGCAGTTTGACGAGGAGCGCGACGCACCGTCCGACTCCCTGCACAAGGAGCGCTCTGCCGAAGCCAACGATGCGTATGCATCGCATCGCCCGCTGGGCAAGGGCGACGCGGAAACCGAAGCGGCATTGCGCTACGAACAGAACGGCATGTTGCGCATGCAAGCCCGGCGCGACAGCCTGGTGAAAAAAGGCGACCCCGCCGTCACGGGGGTGGACAATCCTGAGGAGGCGTCCAGCGCGTTCCAGTCCTGGCGCACCAGGGAAATCCGCAACTACCTGGTGGCCAATATCGACACCCACGCCACCGATCACTCGACCATCATGACCAATCCCGAGCATGCGGAAAAAGCGCTGGCCTACGACGTGGCGGTGGGGGTATGCACGATCAGGCAGGAGGAGCTTCGCACACTGAGGGTGGCGGCGGATTGGACATTATTAAAAGGTTTGAGCGCTGCTGACAATAACAAAGAATTTTTTGAGTATTTCAACAAAGGAAAGTTCAAAGATGTATCGGTGTTCGAATGGGCAAATGCCAAAGACAGTCTTGCCAGGAAACCTGCAAAGATAGTTGATGAGCGCCAGAACGTTGTTATAAGTCCAGCTCCGACTGGCATATCGGCTCTGGGGACAGATGATGCCTGACTTGAACAGCTCCCCTGGCAAGCGTTTTTTGTTATGTTTGATGGTTGCCCTGCTGGTCGCCGCCGCGCTGTGGCTGTCATGGCAAGGCAGAGAAGGTGATTCCGGTATCTCGTCAAATGGAGAAATCATGAAACGCTTTATTGCCATCCCCATCCTCGCTGGCCTGGCGCTTTTCTTTTTATTGTCAGCCTGTACCACCACCGAAAAGCCAGTTCAGCCTGCAATAGCATCGGCAGAAGCGGCAACACCAAAGCCACCATTTCAGGCGCAGGTCGTCGGCCTGCAGTGGCTCAATCCCTTGCAGCGGCGCGACTATTCTACCGAATGGCAATTGTTGTGGACCTTGGGTTTGGCCAGCCCCAATAAAAACGACGATATGGTCAGGACAGACCCCAAAGGATTCAGTACTTTGCAAGCGGTTGCACCGATTGCCCATGATCTATGGGGCACGGAAACATTCAAAGGCTATCACCAAAAATATTTGGAAGAATTGATGACCAATTTCCATGATATCTATTTCTCCAGTCCCAGCTATTTTTATCATGTCTACCCACGCCATAAAAAGCAGACCTGGCGCGAGTTGGCCGGTATACGCGTGGAATATGCCCTGCCAGAAGGCAAATTCGATCCAACCGAAGTCCATCACACTGTACGGGACGAAATTATCAGTAATTTCGACATCGGCAATCCAGCGTTCCCCACTGTCTGGTCCCGCGCCACCGCGCCCGATGTGCGCATCACCATGGGCGGCAACAACGCCGGCTTTACTTCGCTGACAGCTGCGCTCGCCTATCTGGAAGCCAATCCGAACGAAACCGTCTGGGTAATGAACTGGGATGCGCCGAGCCGCCCGAAACCTGCGCAAATCAACGAAAACCTGGTGCTGCTGGTGCTGGCCGGCCCACACTACCAGACCGAGCGCGCGGCGCTGGCCTGGGTCGGCTATCCGGCCACCAAAAACGCCGCCGACTTTGCCCTGACCAAGGAGCTGCCGCCGCGCGCGGTGCAGGCCTGGCAGTCGGCCTTTGCGCAGGCGGCGCGCAATGGCGGCAAGACGGAAGAGGAGATCGGCTATGTGATCCACGACGCCAACCATACCCTGCCCTCATCATCGGACCGGATCGGCCAACTGGCGCATGCGCTGACCCTGGAAGTGCCCGGCTTTGATTTCCTGCCGCAAACCTTCAACACGCCTGCCCTGCTGGGCGAAATGGGCGCCGGCACGGCGCTGACCAATGTGGCGCTGGCGATCGGATACGCCAATCACCTGGGCAAGCCGGTGCTGGTGGCCGGCACCAGCGACAGTGGCAGCCTGACCGGCGTGCTGGTGTCGCCGCCGGCCAGGGTGCGCCCCATCGATCACGGCAAACCCTGGTTTCGCGCGCGCGGCGAGCACCACGCCTACTTGCCCTGGTGGGGTATCCGCCACGACCACCCCGACAATTTCCAGGGCTGGTCGCAGTAGTCGCTTACTCCTGCTCGGGCGCCCTGCCGATCTCGCCATCGAGATTGGCCAGGTACCAGGCCAGCGACGACATCAGCGCCACATTGCGCTTCAGGTTGGCCGGGTCGACCTTGTCGAGCGTATCGGCCGGCGTATGGTGATAGTGAAAATAATTGTGGCTGTCGACCAGCGGCTCGAAGCTGGGCACGCCGCCTTTTTCCAGGCGATGCAGGTCGCCCGAGCCCAGCACGTCGCGGCGGGTAAAGGCATGTGCGCCGATTGCTTGCAGGGCGGCGCGCAAGGGAGTGAACAGTTTTTCCGATTTCGCTCCCACGCTGGCCAGGATGCCGAAGGGGCGGCCGGCGCCCATGTCCATTTCAATGGCGGCATACTGTTTATCCAATGCCCGCTGGTTCGCCTCAAAATAAGCCTGGCCGCCGCGCCCGCCATTTTCCTCGTTCATCCAGGCGATCACGCGGATGGTGCGGCGCGCACGGTAGTCGAGTTTTTTCAGGGTCTCGATCACGCCCATGGCCGCCACCACGCCGGCGCCGTCGTCCTGCGCGCCGGTGGCCAGATCCCAGGAGTCCAAATGGCCGGATACGATCACCACTTCATCGGCCTTGTCGGTGCCCGGCCAGTCGGCGATCACGTTGTAGCTGTCGGCATCTGGCAGGTTTTGCGGCGTCAGCGTCAAATGCATTTTCAGCGGCCCGCGCGCGGCCAGGCGGCCAATCAGCAGCGCGTCTTCGACCGTGACGGCGGCGGCCGGGATGCGCTTGCCGTCGTCCAGGCCGGTGGCGCCGGCGTGCGGGATGCGGAAATCGGCGCCGCCGATCGAGCGCACCAGCGCGGCGGCGGCGCCCAGTTCGGCCGCCGCTTTCGGGCCGTTGTAACGGAAGCGCGAGCCCTGGCCGTAGGTGGCGCCGGCCAGGCCGCGCTCTGCCATTTCCTGGTCGAACGGCGTGTCGATCAGCACGATGGCGCCCTTCACTTCGGCGGCGCGCACCGTCAGTTCCTCGAAGCTTTTGACGATGATGAGGGGCGCCGTCAGGCCGGCGGCCGGTGTCGCGCCCGAGCCGCCCAAGGCAGTGAGCACCACGCGCTGCGATACGCCTTGCGGGCGGCCTGCATAGTCGACGATTTGCGCCGTTTCCACACCACGCACCCAGTGCGGCACTTTGACGGCTTGCAGGGTGACCCTGGCGCCCAGGGCGCGCATGGCGGTGGCCACCTGGTCGACGGCGGCGGCGGCGCCGGCCGAGCCGGACAGGCGCGGGCCGATCAGGTCGGTCATGTCGGCCAGGCGCGCATAAGCCCAGTCGCTTTGCAGCGCGGTGTCGCGCACTTGCGCCAGCGCGGCCGGGTCATTGCCCGGTGCGGCGGCCAGGGCGCCGGCGCTGAAGACGCTGCCCAGCAGCATGAAAACAAGGGAACGGCGAAGGATGACGGAAGGCATGCGAGTCCTGTGAAAGTAAATGGGGCCGGTGCGCCAGGCAGGAAAAACCCGGGGCGCAGCCCGGCACGATAGCGTATTTGATCTGTGTTTGCAGCAACTTTGCCAACTGGCAATTGCCTGGCGCAGCCGCCATCGCTTACCATGGGGCCTGCCTACCCAAGGGAAAGATCATGATCAAAGGAACACTGTGCAGCTTGCGCCACCTGCAGGCGGCCGACCTGGCCACGTATATCGCGCTGGTCAACGACCTGCCTTCGCGCGGGGCGTTTTTTTCGCCACAGCTCAAGTCGCCCGAGGCGCTGCGGCGCGACTTCATGCAAACGGGTTTTGTCACCGAAGACAGCGAACTGTTCATCATTGAAGACGAGCACCAGGCCATGATCGGCAGCATCACCCATTTCAAGAGCCGCACCGCAGCCAGCCGCGAAATCGGCTACCGCCTGTTCGACCCGCAACGCAACGGGCGCGGCTATACCAGCGAGGCGACGCGGCTGCTGGTCGATTACCTGTTCCAGGCCTACCCCTACCACCGGCTGGAATTGCTGATGGATCCGCTCAATATCGCGTCCGAGCGCATTGCGCAAAAATGCGGCTTTACCCAGGAAGGCCTGCTGCGCCAGGCATTCTTTATCCAGGGCGTGATGCGCGACGCCAAGATCTACAGCCTGCTGCGGCCCGAATGGCAGGCGCGGCGGGCCACGCCGCACCGGCCGGATTGACTTGTTACCGACATGGACGGATTGTAATAAGTTGTATTAGACATGGATCAAGTTTTGTGCGGCCGCTATAGTTCATTTCATGCGGATCATTGTGATCTCGCCGGATTGGAAGGAAATGCCATGTTGAACAAGAAACTCCTGAGTGCGGTATTGGTAGCGGCGGTCGCTGTCTCATCGGCAGCCTCGGCCGCCGGTGACCGCGACTTCAATACCGTTGCCGGCGCCGCCGTCGGAGCGGCGATCGGCAACAACACTGGCGGCACCAACGGCGCGATCGTGGGCGGCGTGATCGGCGCCGCCGTCGGCAACAGCCTGCGCACGGGCGACCGAGGCTATGATCGTGGTTACGACCGCGGCTACCGCGGCACGTATTACCAGAGCCCGCCGCCCGTGTATTACCAACCTGCGCCGCGTCCTGTGTACTATCAGCCTGCGCCGCGCCCCGTGTACTACGCGCCGCCGCCACGTTACTACGGCCCGCCGCCGGTGGTGTATGTGCAACCGGGCCGTGGCTACTACCGCGACCATGATCGCTGGGATGACCGCCGCGGCTACCGCGACGACCGTGGCTGGGGACACCGCCGCTAAGCATTAAGCATCGCAACTTGCGAACGAAACCTGCGCCAGTTTTGCTGCCGCAGGTTTTTTATATGGGCGCAAGGTATCGTCTGCCAGCAAGATCGGCTAAGCTGTACTAATCATCAACATTCAGACTCAACATTGACACCGGCCAGGACCGCCATCACCGATGCACTTTATCAACGACGAACTCGACTTCGGACCAGCACTGGACGCCGCCGCCGGCAGCAGCGTGGGCGCGGGCCCCATGGCGCGGCGCGAAAACCAGGACAATTTCCTGCTGATCGACAGCAAAGGCCACGCCGCCTGCCTGGTCGGGCAAACGCCGTGGCGCGGCCAGGTCGCCGGCTGGCCAGAGGGCCACGTGCGCCTGGCCGTGCTCGATGGCATGGGCGGCCACGGCCATGGCCGCGAGGCGGCCGAAGCCACCGTGCAGGGATTGCTGGCGATACCGGCCTGTGTCGACCCTGACACACTGGCGCGCGAGCTGGACCAGTTGCATGCACGCCTGCAAGCCGCCTTCGACACGGGCGACCCGCAGGCCCGCCCACCCGGCACCACCCTGACCTTGCTGGAAATGGCGCCGCAGCAAGCGCCGCTGCTCTACCACGTGGGCGATTCGCGCCTGTATGAAGTGGCCGATGGCGCCGTCACAGCATTGACGGTCGACCATGTGCCGGCCACCGTGTACGCCATGCATGGCGTGATCGACGAACCGCAATGGCGCAGGCGGGTCTACGGCGAACACCAACCGCAAATTGCGCAAGCTTTTATATTGGGCAATGTCATCGTCGATCCGCAGGTGCTGGGCACCGCCCTGCATGCGTTGGACGAGGGTAACCTGCCGCCCTTCCTGGCCCATCTGGGCGACCGCCGTGCGCTGCGCCTGCGCCGCGATGCGCTCTACTTGCTGGCCAGCGACGGCTTCTGGTCCTGCCCCGATCCTGCCAGCACGCTGGCCCGCTGGCCCGCCCTGTGCGCGGGGCGTACGGCGGCGCAGGCGACAACGGCCTTGTTCGACGACTTCCTGTCGCACCCTCCCGAAGGCTTGCACAGCGATAACCTGACCCTGCTGGCGCTGCGCGTCAAGCCTTGAGCCGGCTGGCCGCCGCATAGCCTGCCACGGCCGCCAGGCAAGACAGCACGGCGCCCCAGGCCAGGTCGGTCAGGGTCAGCGCCAGCGGCCAGCCTTTCAGCGTGGCGTGATTGGTCAGGTCGTAGGTGCCGTAGGACACCAGTCCCAGCAAGGCAGCACGCCAGGCGGCGGCGCGCCAGTTGCGCTCGCGCAGCGCCGGCAGCACCGCAAACACCAGCAAGCCCGCCACGTACAGCAGGTAGAACAGGCCGGCCGCCAACAGCTTGGGCTGCTCCAGCATCAACGGCCCCAGCCAGGCGGCATAGCGTTGTTTCATCACCACGCCCAGCCACATGGCGTCGATGACCAGAAAGGCGGCCAGGGTGGTCATATAGGCAAGGGCGAACTGCGGCAGGCGAAGGACGGGCATCGGTGGCTCTCAACGGTGGTCAAAGTGTCTCCAGCATACGCCAGCCCGGCTGGCCGCGTCTGTGCATGCCGGCACTCAGGTCGCGAACCCTGCACGCTTGCTGATGTCAAGGCGTTTGCAGCCTTGCCGGCCGATGGCGTGCACGCGCTGGAGCAGGATCTGGCCGCACGGCCGGACCCAATGCGCTGGTGGTGCCGGCCGAATACCTGGACGTGATGCTCGGCAAGCGCCGCAACGGAGGCGTGAAAGAAACGACATGATTGCCAGCTAAATATATCTTAAAATCCATAAAATATAATTTTAGGCAATGGTTTTCGGCGATACGGGCGAGGCCGTTGGCCAGACTGCACATCTGCCGGAAAAACAGGCAGCGGTGCAGTCATGCTTGTTGCCAAGCAAGGTCAAAAGGGCGTAAGCTCTCACGTATAACAGAGGAGCGCCACGCTCCCCACTCGGTTCGAGTTTTCACTACATGAAAAAATGCAGCAATCCGGAGCACCCGCATTGTACGTTCTGGGTCTTGCCTGGTGAGCAGGTCTGCGCGGGCAATCACCCGCAGCCAGTCCTCGCGCCCACCAGCTTTGACCTGCTGAGCGCCTTGCGCAGCGCCCGTTCCGAGCAATCGGCAACGGCGGGAGTGCCTGCGTCCGTGGTTTCGCTGCCGCTGGCCGTATCACGCCCGGTCAATTCGGTCAGCATGCCGCGCATGCGCCCCGCCGTCGCTCCAGTTACGCCAGCCCAGGCCGCCGGCACGCCGGTCGCTACCCATCTGCATATCAGCGGCTTCGATCCACGCGCCGCTGGCGGGCGGCAAACCCTGAAAATGGAACTGCGCGGCCTGGACGCCCACTGTGCGCCGCAATTGACCTTGCGCCTGCGTTCGGACCTGATCCCGCGCGGCCAGATCCGGCACGAGGTGGTGCGCACCACGCGCGGCGACTGGCGACCCGTGTTTGTCGAGTTTTCATCGCGCAACAAGGAACACGGGCAATACCAGATCGAGGTGGACGTACTGAGCCACCTGGACGGCGCGGCGGCGCGCAAATGGGTGTGTACCTTTGTCATCCTGGTGCCGCGCCGCGACGCCACCCTGACCGAAATCCACCAGATTTTCCTCAGCACCCATAAAAACGTGCGCGTGATGGCCGACGACGCATCGATTGCGCGCGTGACCGGCGGCGACGGCTGCAATCTCGACGTCACGGCGCGCAATGCCGGCATCGCCCACGTCGACCTGTCCGCGCCGCAAGGCAAGATCGACATGGGTTTTACCACCATCGCCTGGGACGAGGAACTGATCGAAGTCGATCTGCCCGCCGCCAGCGAGTGCCATCCGCACCCCAGCGTGGCGGCCTGCATCGTCAACGCGGCGCCGGAAGCGGGCGAACAGCGCCAGATCCGCCTGTTCGCACTGGAAGAATGCATGCTGGGCCGCTTCGAGCTGGTCGATCCGGAAGCCGATGTGCTGCTCAGCCATTTCAGCATCGACGGCCAGGACAACAACGGCCTGACGCGCCGCCTGTCCGGCCGCCATGCGGTCATCCGCCGCAGCGCGCAAGGTTTCGATATCGAAGACGTGTCGCGCTATGGCGTGCTGCTCGACGGCGTATGGCCAGGCAAACACAAGCCCGTGGCGCTGCGCCAGGGCATGCGCATCGAACTGACGGCCAGTATCAAGGGCATCGTGGTGCTGGGCGTATCGGCCATCTTGCAGCACGGCGTGATCCTGCACCGCCTCGACCAGGGCGCCCAGGCGGAATGCTTTTACCTGCTGCTGCCCGAAGCGCGCCCGGTCGTGGTGCCGGCGCCGCACACCCTGGCGCCACAGGCGGCGGCGCTGCCGATGCTGTTTCACCGCAACGGCGGCTTCTGGCATCTCGATTGCGCCAGCGGCAAGGAAACCGCGCTCTCGCCAGCCACCGCGCTCGACAAGCTCGCCAGCTTCGCCCGCCACAACCGCTTCGCCAGCGAACCGTATCCCGAATGCTGGATCATCCGCACCGAAGGCGCCAGCCTGTGCGACAGCGCGGCGCTCACCGCCTGAGCAGCCACCTGCCCGGCAACCTAGCTCGGCGCCAGCACAAAAAAGATCAGCGACAAGCCGACCAGGAAGATCGCCTCCAGAGTCAGCACGACGGCGGGAATCTGTATTTCGCGCGGAATGTTCATGGTCTCGCCTCCCGATATGCACCCAGGATTTCATGATAGCGCGTGCACCGCGAAATGCATTATCAGCCGCATAACACTGTTTCTTGTCCAGCACGCTCATGCCAGCGTCTTAAAACCAGCTGAAGAATCCTTGATTTAACAAATAATTCACCCTTATTGTGCAAATTGCCTCGCACTACGCCCTTGCATACTGTATATTCATCCAGCAAATATCCCCGACGTTTTACACAGCGCGCGCAGCGTGTTTTACATTTCCTATGGCTTCAAATAAAGCGCATCATGCGACTGGTTGGGCTGCCGGCGTGATCGCCGCAGCGCTGGTCGCGCACGCGGACGCCGGCGGTCCCTATCAACTGCTGAGCATGTTGGCGTTCGCGATGGGCGCGCTGGGCGGCACCGCGCCCGACTGGCTGGAAGTGGCATGGTGGGCGCCCACGCGCCGGCTGTGGATCACGCACCGCACCTGGACCCACTGGGGCCTGGCCTGGATTGCCCTGCTGGTCTACACCTATCTGCAACTGCCCCATCATCTGTGGGCGCCGCCGCTGTTCGGCTTTGCCGCCGGCGGCATCATGCATCTGCTGGCCGACTGGCCCAATCCGCTGGGCGTGCCGTGGATTATCCGCCGCCACTCGCTGCGCTGGTGGAAGAGCGGCCGCCACGACCTGATCGTGATCGGCGCTGCCTGGCTGGCCGCCACCATCGTGGCCGACCATGTGTTTTTCGATGGCATCCATTTGCAGCGCGCCACCGCCTTCGTGCAGCGCTGGCCGCTGTGGTCGACCGACTGGATGTTCGCCGCCCGGGATGGCCTGGCAAGCTGGTTCAGGCACTGGCGCGACGGTCCCTGAGCAGGCGCTTACAGGAACTGCGGCACTGGCCTGGCCGGTGGCTTGGGCAGCGCAATGAATTCCGTCTCGCCCGGCACCTGCCCCATGCGCTGGGCGCTCCAGTCTTCGCCGGCCTGCGCCAGCCGCTCCTTGCTCGACGAAACGAAGTTCCAGAAAATGAACCGCGGACCGTCGAGCGGCTCGCCACCGATCACCACAAACTGCGCCGGGCCGCCCTCGCCCGCCGCTACCAGCGGCGCGGCGCCAGAGCCGAGCAGCGCCATGGTGTGCGGCGCCAGCGCCACGCCATCGACCAGCAGCGCGCCACTGATCGGATAGATGGCCGCCTCGGCCGGCAAGCCCTCAAGCCGCAGTTCCTGGCCTGCCTGCAGCGCCACGTCGAGATACACGGTTTGCATATAGGTGCGCACCGGCGACGTCTGGCCAAAGGCCGTGCCGATCAACACTTTCACCAGCGCGCCGTCGAGCTTTACCACCGGGATATCGGCCTGCGGCGTATGCGTGAAACTCGGTTCGTCTTCCTCGTTCGCCTTGGGCAGCGCGGCCCACAATTGCAGGCCGTGCGTACGGTGCGGCCGGCCAGCCAGGTCCGGCGGCGTGCGCTCGGAATGGACGATGCCGCGCCCGGCCGTCATCCAGTTGATGGCACCCGGCTCGATGCGCTGGTACGAGCCGATGCTGTCGCGGTGGTCCATCGCGCCTTCGAACAGATAGGTAACGGTAGCCAGGCCAATATGCGGATGCGGGCGCACGTCGTGGTTGGCGTCGGGCGCCACGTCGATCGGGCCGAAATGGTCGAAAAAGATAAAGGGGCCGACGCTCTGCTTGACGCTTGAGGGCAGCAAACGGCGCACCACGAAGCCGCCGCCCAGGTCTTTTTCGTGGCTTTTCAGGATGGCCGCGCTCATGCCAGCACCGTCGTGATGTCAGTGGTGACGGCCGTCATCAGCTTGTGGACCGGACACTTGGCGGCAACCTCCAGCAGCTCCTCGCGCTGCGCGTCGCTCAAGTCACCGCTCAGGTGCAGGCTGACGGCCAAGCGGTACACGCCCTTGCGTTCTTCGCTGGCGTCGCGCTCGGTCGACACTTCCACGTTGTCAAGCGCGATGCCCTTGTGTTTGGCGTACCAGAGCACCGTCAGCGCCTTGCAGGCCGACAGCGCGGCGTCGTACAGGTCGTGCGGCGACGGGCCCGAGTCGCCGCCACCTTCGGCCACCGAGGCGTCGGCGGAAAGGATATGGTCGCGCACGTGCACGATATGGCGCATGGGTTGCGACTGGTCACGGATGGCTTTGATGGTCATGGCGTTCCTTGCGGCTTTTGGGAAAACCACAATTTACACCGTTTACGGCGCCAGCGCAGCTTGCCCAATGGCAGGGTGCCAAGCTGTCACGCGAGCTGGCGCGCCACCCGGAAGCCGACGATATCGTTCGACAGCACGATGGAAAAGCCGTTGCGGATGGCCGAACGCAGATAGCGCGGATGGTACAGCCAGGAGCCGCCGCGCAGGATGCGCCGGCTGGTGTCGCCGCCGTCCTCCCAGGCGCTGCCGTCGACCGGCGCGCCGTCATAGTTGTCGTGCACGATGTCCTGCACCCATTCCCACACATTGCCATGCATGTCGTACAGGCCCCAGGCATTGGGCTGGAAAGTGCCGCGCGCGCTGGTGCCGCCACGATACTGGCCGCGCGCACCGCCGTCATACACATACAGGCCATCGAAATTGGCCTGCTCGGTGCTGATGGTGTCGCCGACATTGAAGGCGCTGCGGGTGCCGGCGCGGCAGGCGTATTCCCATTCCGCTTCGCTCGGCAGGCGATACACCTGGCCGGTCTTTTCGCCCAGCCAGGACAGATAGCGCTGGGCGTCATTCCAGCTCACGCCGACCACCGGATGCTGGTCGTTCTGCACGAAGCCGGGATTGTCCCAGTCGGTTTCCGAAAGGCCCCGTTCCCAGCCGGTGGCCTTGACGAAGGCGCGCCACTCGCCCACGCTGACCGGGTGCAGCGCCAGCGCAAAACCGCGCTCGATGCCGACCCAGTGCTGCGGCTTTTCGCGCTCCAGCCAGCCCTGCTGCGAGCCGGCCTTCAGCGCCGCCTTGTGCTCTTCCTCATGCGCGCCCATCTGGAAGCGGCCGCTGGGCAGGCACACCAGTTCCGGCCCCTGGCCGGAACCGTCGAGAAAATCGTCGCGCAGCAGGCCGGTCGGCGCGGCCACTGGCGCGAGCGGCTCCGCCGCCGGTGCTTCGGCTACAACTGCGGCAGGCGCAGCCGCCACGGCGGCGCGGCTCGCTTGCGCCTTGCGCGCCCTTTCCTGCTCGGCGCGGTAGGCCGCTTCGGCTTTTGCCTGGATCGCCTTGCGCTGCAGCTGCAAGTGTTCCTGCAAGGCGGTGGCGGCGTCGGCTTCGCGCCGTGCGCGCAGCTGGCCGCGCAGCGCTTCCTTGCGCAGCTTGCGCGCCTCTTCCGCTTCGAACTGGCGCTGCACTTCCTGCTCGCGGCGCAGCTTGTCCAGACGCTGCTTTTCCAGCGCCGCCGCCTGCGCTTCGGCCTTTCTTCGCTGCTCCAGTTCCTCTTCGCGCCGGCGCGCCTCTTCCCTGGCCTGTTCGGCCGCCAGCGCCGCCTGCTTTTGCTGCTCGGCCGCGCGCGCGCGTTCCTGGCGCGCCTGTTCGGCCAGTTCCTCGGGCGACGGCCCGGCGGCGCGCTCGAGCATTTCCAGCAGCGCCAGCACCGATTGCGGACGCAATTCGGCCGTCATTGAAAAACCGTTCTGCAGCTGCTGCCACTGCGCCGCCTTCAGCGCCTGCGGCTTCGATGGCAATTGCCCGGCCGTGCGCACGCCGTCGAATGGCATGCGCCCTTCGAGCATCTGGTAGATCATCACCGCCACCGCATACACGTCCAGGCGCGGGCTGGGCTGGCGCTGGTGGGCGCCAGCCTCGGGTGCGCGATAGCCTTCCGTGCCGGCGTTCGGCGTTTCCAGCCCCAGGCTGCTGCCGGCATTGCGCACGCGCGAGGCAATGCCATAGTCGAGCAGCTTGACGTCGCCCTTGCTGGTCAAAAAAACGTTGCCCGGCTTGATGTCGCGGTGCACCAGCTTGTGCTTTTCCCAGGCATACGCCAGCGCGTCGGCCACCGGCCGCAGCAATGCCTGCACGGCCGCCAGCGGCAACGGGCCCTGGCGGCCCAGGTAGTGTTCCAGGTCCTCGCCATCGAGGCATTCCATGATGATGAAGTAGCTCGAGGTGGCCGGGTCCTGCGCCCACTCGTAGACGCGCACGATGTTTTCATGGGCCAGCTTGCGCGCCTGCGTCGCTTCCTCGATCAGGAGCCGGGCATGGGTGGCGCTTTGCGTCAGCTGTGGCGGCAATATTTTGAGCGCGACCATTTCGCTGCTGCCCAACTCGGCGTGCGTGGCCAGGTCGGTGGCCTGCCACACCTGCCCCATGCCGCCCGTGCCGATCAGGCGTTCCAGGCGGTAGCGGCGGTTCTGCGGGCCGATCTCCTGGCCCGTCATGAAGCCCAGCTCCGTGCCCTGGCGCACCGGCAGCGTGACTGGCGCCGGCGCGGCGCCGGGCGGCGCGTATTCGGCGTCGAGGATGGCGTTCTTGCGGCGTTCGAATTCCTGCTCGCTGAGCAGGCCGTCGTCGTGCAGGGCGCGCAACTCTCGCAGTTTGTCTCGTGCTTTTTGCATCATCTGGGGTACTGGCTATCGATCAAGGCTGCAGCGCCACGCCACAGGCGGCGCAGAATTTGTCTTCCGGATGACCGGAGCGCAACGCATGGCCATTGCTGCAGCAGCGCGCCGGCGTGCTGCCGGCAACGGCCTGCGCCACCGCCACGCCCAACTGCGCCTGCGCGTTCAGGCCATGGCTGTGCGCCGCGTTCTGCAGGGCGATCAGATCGAGCTGCTGGCGCCGTTCGCGTTCGGCCTGCGCTTCCAGGTAGCCGCGTTCCTGCGCCACGCCCTCCTGCGCCATGCGCATGGCGTCCAGCGGCGCGATGCTGTTTTCGGCCGCCGCCAGTGCCGCCAGCGCGTGGATCTGCTCGGCGCTCATGCCGGCCTGCAGCTGGGTTTTCAGCACCTGCGCCAGCACGCTGGCATTCGGCGCGGCCGCCATCGCCACCTTGCCCGTATCGCTCAGGGTGCCGATTTTGTCGATGCGGTCGATATCGATGCGCGCCAGTTCGGCCGCATGCGCCTGCTGCGCCACCAGCGCTTCGTAGTCGCTCTTCCAGCGCGCGTAATCGTGTTCGCGCTGCTGCGACATGGCCAGCAAGTCGCGCTGCCATTGCGCTTCCTGCTCCAGCTGGCGCAGCTGCTGGCGCTGTTCTTCGACGGCCAGGGCGTCGAGCTGCGCCTGGTGCGCCTGCTGCTGCAACTGGCGCGCATGGACCCCGTCAGCCTCGATGGTGCGCAGCAGTTTTTCCTGCTGGGCGATCGCGTCGTCACGCGCGCCGCCACGGCGCAGCACGGCGACTTTTTCGGCGATCTCGGCCGCCTGCACCTGCGCCGCTTCGTCCTTGTGCGCTTCGGCGCGCAGCAGTTCGCGCTGGCGCGCCAGCTGCATCTGGTCTTCCCATTCCTGCACCCGCTCCGCTTCGCGCTTGCGCGCGGCGGTGGCCAGCACGGCGCCCTGCCAGGCGGCCTTGTGCTGCTCCGCTTCCAGCTGCGCCTCGCGCTGGGCCGCATCCTGCTCGGTCTTGTGCAGGCGCGCCAGCTGGGCGCGGCGGCCCGCCTCGTCATCGATCAGCAGCGCGCTTTCCACCTGCTGCGCAATCGCTTGCAGATGCACCTGGTGCGTGAAGCGCTGCTGCGCCAGCTGCAGCTGTTCGCGCCCGTCCAGCTGCGACAGTTCCAGCTCGCTGCGCATCTTGATGGCCGCCAGCGCGCGCAGATGCTGCCATTGGGCCGCCTCATCGGCGTGTGTGGCCCCCTTCTTGGCCAGTTCCTGCTTGAGTTCTTCCAGCACCACGGCGGCGCCATGGTCGAGCGCCTGGCGCTGCGACTTTGCTTCCAGGATGCGGCCGTACAGGTCGATCTGGCGCCCGCGCAGCGCTTGCAGGCGCTCCGCTTCCTGGTGCGCCAGTTCGGCCTGCCCCACTTTTGCGTCCTGCTGCAGTTCCATCCGGCGCTGCGCATGGCGCAGTGTCAATGCTTCGCGCGCGATGCGCTGCAGCTCTTCTTCATCGTAGAGCTGGTCGAGCTGCTTGCCGCGTTCCAGCGCATCGGCACCGCCGGGTGTCTGCGGGGCGCCCAG
Organism: Janthinobacterium sp. PC23-8; assembly: GCF_002250505.1. Taxonomy (GTDB): domain Bacteria; phylum Pseudomonadota; class Gammaproteobacteria; order Burkholderiales; family Burkholderiaceae_D; genus Janthinobacterium. The sequence goes on along the minus strand of NZ_NJGY01000003.1, from coordinate 599,122 downwards.
CCACAAGGTGCCGATGCAGCTGTCATCCCCGGCCAGCTTGTCGTGGCGCAGCGCCAGCGTCTCCACGCGCGGAACGCTCAGGCCTGATGGCGCCAGGCGCTGCGTCAGCGACGACTGCAGGCGCTCGTTGAACTGCGGCCGCAGGTCGGCGTTGGCGTCCATCTCGCGCAGCGCGCGGCTGCCGGTAAATTCCAGCGCGATCTGGCGTACCGAGGGCAGCAGCAAGGCATGCAGATGGGCCAGGGTAACGGCGCCCGGCGCACGCATGAACTGGCGTGCAAACGCATCGGGCTGGCCCAGCGAAATATCGACCTGGAAGGTGGCGGCGATCTGCAACTGCTCGGTGCTGGCCAGCGCCGGCAGGTCGAACGTGAGGCTTAGCGGCGCGGCGCGGGCGATCAGCACTTCGGCCGGACGCGCCGGCAGCAGCTGCGGCAGGCGCGCAAAGAAAGTGGCGCTGTCATAGTCACCAAAGGGTACCGAAGTGAAAGCGTCCGACTGCACGATCCAGGCGCGCGCCTGCTGCGGCACCTGCAAGCGCCTGGCGGCGGCGCCAAACAGCGACGACAGCTCGCGCACGCCAAAGAACAAGGCCAGCTGATCGTCGGCGAGGCGCCACTCGTTGGCATGCAGCACGGTGTCGTTGCCGGGTGTACCGAGCGCCAGGCCGCATTGCGCGCAATACCCGGCCGCTGCGGCATTCTTGTGCTCGCAACGGGGACACCGGGCGCCGCCAAAACCAAACAATTGGAACATGTGTGACTCCTGATGATAGGTGATCCGCGCAAGCTGCGACGTCGATTCTAGCAGCAGCGGCGCTCGAATACGCCCGCGCGCCAACCACGCATACTACTGTGCAGTTGTAAATGATGCCATATAGCAATTAAATTCATAAGGCAGGATACAGGCCTGTTTCCCCCTCAATTCGCGCCGTGCCGCCGGCAGCGCCCCCGAAGCGCATTTCAGCGTGCTTTTTTTGCCGTTGATGCCGCAAAAATCGCGGCTGGTCGCAAGTGCGTGGCGCCGCACCATGCGCTTGGCTAAAGTGCATCCAATCCCACCCGCCACCCGAAAGGACGCATCATGAAAACCCTGAAAAACCTCGAAGCCCTTTTCACCGTCGCCGTCGCCATCGCCTGCTCGGCCAGCTACGTCAGCTTCCTGCAGTCGCCCGCCGCGCCGGCGGAAAAAACCGCCCAGGCCAGCCCCGCCATGCCGGTGGTGACCGTCACCGCCAGGCGCCTGACGGCGCAGGAAAAGCAGTTGTCGCTGCTGGAAGAGCGCCAGGCGCAGGCACAGGCCCGCCTGGACAACAGCAGCGCCGGCATGCTGTGAGCGGCGCATGACGATGATCGAGCCTGGCGCCCTCCCGCACGCGCCAGGCCATGCGCCGGTATCGCCGCAGATACACCGCCGTACAGCATTGTGTCAGTTGTAATAAGTTAATTCAAAGGCGCAAACGCCGCCGGCAAATCGCTATAGTCCATTTCACGCAATCACCGAAATGGAGCCAGACATGAAACCCATTACCTTCTATGCAGCAGCCATGCTCGCCATCAGCAGCGCCGCCTTCCTGCCCGCGCAAGCGATGGCGCAAAACCAGCTCGGCGTGAGCATCGTGGTCGGCAACGCCCCTCCGCCGCCACGCTTCGAAAGCGTGCCGCCACCGCGCCGCGGCTATGTCTGGGCGCCAGGTTACTGGAACTGGGACGGCCAGCGCCATGTCTGGTACAACGGCGAATGGCTGCGCGAACGCAGCGGCAACCAGTACCGCCGCGCCGAATGGATACAGGAAAACAACCGCTGGCGTTTGAACCGCGGCGGCTGGGTCACGGTGGCGCAGCCGGTGGCGTATGAAGAGATCCGCATCGCGCCGCCGCCACCGCGCCGCGAAGCCATTCCGCATCCACGCAACGGCTATGTCTGGGCGCCCGGCCACTGGGAATGGCGCGCCCAGCGCTACGCCTGGAACCCGGGCGTATGGATCGCCGAACGCCCCGGCTATGTGTATGCGGCGCCCGCCTGGACCCAGCGCGATGGCCGCTGGCGCCTGGAGGAAGCGCGCTGGTCGCCACGCGGCCCGAACGGCGACCGTGACCACGACGGCATCCCGAACCGCTATGACAACCACAATGGCAGGGACCGGGACCGGGACCGCGGCCCGGGCCGCGACAACGACCATGACGGCGTACCGAACCGCGATGACCACCGCCCCAACGATCCGCGCCGCTATTGATGCCTGAAACTTGGCCGACAGGGCCAGCGCATGCGCGGGCCTTGTCATTATCCGGCCACATAAATGTAATACAATCGCGCGACGATCAATAACCTGCGCGGGACATATATACAATGGCGATGGAAAATGCCGGCTTTACCTATGGTTCGGACACCTCGGGCCTGGTCTGGGGCTTCCTGTTTGGCCGCCAGTCACAGCCGCTGGCGCTGGACTCGGACGCGGCGCTCGCCTGGCTGGCGCCCGGCGCGGCACGCCAGCCGGACGAATTCGTCTGGTTGCATTTCAACCTGTCGCACGCGGCCAGCGAAAAGTGGCTGCATGCGCACACGCGCCTGGCCGACGAGTTCTATGAAACGCTGCACCAGGGTTCACGCTCGACGCGCATCGAGCAGGCGGAAAATACCCTGATCGCGGTGGTCAACGATGTGGTGCACAATTTCAGTTTCGAGGCGTCCGATATCTCCACCATGTGGGCCAGCGTGGCGCAGGACCTGGTGATCACGGCGCGCCGCGCGCCGCTGCAGTCGATCGAACGGCTGCGCCAGGCCGTGATCAAGAATCGCGAACCGATACGCTCGTCGGTGGAATTGCTGGTGCACCTGCTGCGCGACCAGGCCGACGTGCTGGTCAATATCGTGCGCGACGCCGTGGCCAAAGTCGACGATATCGAAGACCATCTGCTGGCCGGGCGCCTGGTGCCCAAGCGCGAAGACCTGGGCGCCATGCGGCGCGTGCTGGTACGCTTGCAACGCCTGCTGGCGCCGGAACCGGCAGCCCTGTTCCGCCTGCTGCAGCGCCCGCCCTCATGGGTGCAGGAACTCGACAGCCTGGAACTGCGCCAGTCGACCGAGGAGTTTTCAGTAGTGCTGAGCGACATGTCGTCGCTGCAGGAACGCATCAAGCTGCTGCAGGAAGAGATCGCCGCCAGCCTGAACGAGGAGAACAGCCGCAGCCTGTATGTGCTGACCATCGTCACCGTGCTGGCCCTGCCGATCAATATCATCGCCGGCATGCTGGGCATGAACGTCGGCGGCATCCCGCTGGCACAGCACCCGCACGGCTTTGCCATCATCGTTGCGATCATCGTCACATTTACGGTGGTGGCCGGATGGCTGGTGGTGCGGAGGCAGAAAAACAGCTAGGGGATCAACGGTGGAACTCGCCTGCCCGCTCGGGCTGGTACAGCAGCTCCTCGATGGTGACATTGACCACGCCACCGGGCATCGGCCACGCCATGCTGTCGCCGACCGACAGCCCCAGCAGCGCACTGCCGACCGGGGCCAGCACCGAAATGCGGTCCGGCTGGCCATCGACGTCTTTGGGATAGACCAGGGTCAGGCGAAATTCCTGCTTGTTCTCGACCGTGAAGCGGACAGTCGAATTCATGGTCACCACGGTGGGCGGAATTTCCTGCGGCTCGAGCACGTCGGCGCGGCCGAGCTCTTCGAGCAAGGCGGCTTTGTCGGGCGACAAATTATTTCCCAAGGCGTATAACAATGCTTCCAGTCGCTCCAGGTCCCGGGACGACAAAATGATTTTCGGTTTTTTTTCCAAGATATCCTCGCTGTTGAATATAAAAACGGTTGCCGGTTGGACGCGGCGACAAAGACCGTCTTTATCAGCGCGATTATGGACGAACTTGCCGGGCCAGGCCAGAGGGTTCGCCGGCTCCCGTTAAAATCAAGCAGTTACGAAGAAATAAGAATGAAAATCGCAAGCCCGGCCCCGATATGGCATGACTAACAAGAATTTTTTTCTGTGTGTTTCAATCCGGTTTTGAGAATCGGCGTCGACAACAAAAAGCACAGGTCGGCAGCATAAAGGATTACAATTTGGCATTCTTTATTAATGGAACGTAAAGTATGGCAGTGCAGGATGACACGGAGCCAAACAGCATGAGGCCGCCAGGAATAAGGGATAACATGATGGCAGGCGCGGCGCTGCCATCGGCGACAATGCGCGGCGACCAGGTGGCCAGGTTCAACCTGCTGGCCGCCACCGCGCTGCTGATGTGTACCAGCATGATGCTGGTGCTGTTCCAGTTTTATACGCTGCGCGGTGCGCTCACGCGCAATCTGGAGATCCATGCGGCCATGCTGGCCACGCCGGTGGCCGAAGCCATGCGCCGCAACGACCGCCTGGCGGCCGAACAGTTGCTGGCACCGCTGGCGGGGGCACCGGCCATCAAACAGGCGCTGCTCTACAGCCCTGACGGCCTGCCTTTTGCCCGCTTTGCCCGCAGCAGCAGCGATAACGCACCGGCAGCGCCACTACACGGCATGCATGTCGCCTGGCGTGACGGCCATGCCACCCTGCTGGCGCGCCTGCCAGGCGGCGGCGCCCTGCTGCTGCGCGCCAGCCTGGCGCCGCTGTACCGCAGCCTGCTACAGTCCGCGGCCTGGACGGCGCTGGTCAGCCTGCTGGCGTTCTGCGTCGCCGTGCTGATGGTGCGACGCACGCGCCGCGCCGCGCAGCAGGCGGAAAATCATTTGCATTACCTGGCGCATGTCGATCCCGTCACCGAACTGCCGAACCGGCACGAATTCAACGAGGCGATGGCCTATGCGCTGGCGCGTGCCGACCGCCAGGACAGCAGCGTGGGCCTGCTGCTGCTGGACCTGGACAACTTCAAGATCGTCAACGACACCCTGGGCCACCATTGCGGCGACCATTTGCTCAAGCTCGTCGCGCGGCGCCTGGTGTCGGTGCTGAGCACCACCGACGTGATCTGCCGCATCGGCGGCGATGAATTCGTCGTCATCGTCGAACCGGCCGATGACGCCTCCGAGATGGTCTGCGTGGCGAGCAAGATCCTGGCCGTGCTGGCCGAGCCGTTCGCGCTGGACGGCCACCAGCTCCACGTCAGCGCCAGCATCGGCGTGAGCCTGTACCCATTCGACGCGCGCGACGTGGCGACCCTGACGCGCAACGCCGACACCGCCATGTACCATGCCAAGCACCAGGGCAAGAACCGCTACGCCGTGTTCAAGGCCGAGATGGAGTTGCGCGCGCAACGCCGCCTGCGCATGGAAGCGAACCTGCGCCGCGCCCTGCACGATGAGGAACTGTATCTGCACTATCAGCCGCAGATCGATTTGCGCAGTGGGCGCATGGTCGGCGTGGAAGCGCTGCTGCGCTGGAACTGCCGCGAGATGGGCGCCATGAACCCGGCCGAATTCATACCGGTGGCCGAGGAAAGCGGCGTGATCGTCGAACTGGGGCGCTGGGTGCTGCAGACCGCCTGCCGCCAGGCGGCAACCTGGTGCAAGGCCGGCCTGCTCGACTCGCTCGAACACGTGGCCGTCAACCTGTCGGCCAGCCAGGTGCGCGAGCCGGGCCTGATGGACGATATCCGCGCCATCCTGCACGAAACGCAGCTGCCGCGCGGCTTGCTGGAACTGGAAATCACCGAGGGCGTCATGATGGACGATGTGCCGGCCAACGTGGAACTGATGCGGCGCTTGCAGGAAACCGGGATACACCTGTCGATCGACGACTTCGGCACCGGCTACTCGTCGATGTCCTACCTGAAACGCCTGCCGATCGACCAGTTGAAGATCGACCGCAGCTTCGTGCACGACCTGCCCGGCGAAGGCGAAGCGATCGTCACGGCCATCATCGCCATGGCGCACAGCCTGAAGTTGAAAGTGGTGGCCGAAGGCGTGGAGACGATGCGGCAGGTGGAATTTTTGCGCAGCGCCGGCTGCGACAATGTGCAGGGCTTTTTCTTCGCCCGCCCGATGACGGCGGCGCAGTTGACGGCGCTGCTGCTCGAGCGCAGGGACTGGAGCAGCAGGACGGCGGTACTGCAGGCTTGAGGGCCTGCACAAGGGAGCGTCAGGCCAGCTTGGCCGAATGCTCGCGCGTGGCGTGGAAGGTCAGCTTCGGCCAGCGCTCTTCGGTCAGGCGCAAGTTGACGCCAGAAGTGGCCAGGTAGGCCATGTTGCCGGCCGCATCGTAGGCCACATTGTGGCCGAGCGCATTCTCGAAGTCCTGCAAGATGCGCTTGTCGTCGCAGCTGACCCAGCGCGCGCTGCTGATGCTGGTGCCTTCGAACACGGCGTCGACGCCATATTCGTTGAGCAGGCGGCTGGCCACCACTTCGAACTGCAGCACACCGACCGCGCCCAGCACCAGCTCGCCGCCCTGCACCGGCTTGAAGACCTGCACCGCACCCTCTTCGCCCAGCTGTTGCAAGCCCTTGTGCAACTGCTTGATTTTCAGCGGATTGCGGATGCGCACCGAGCGGAAGAAGTCCGGCGCAAAATACGGAATGCCGGTAAAGGTCAGCAGCTCGCCTTCCGAAAAACTGTCGCCGATCTGCATGTTGCCGTGGTTCGGCAGGCCGATGATGTCGCCCGCATACGCTTCTTCCACCTGTTCGCGCGAGGAGGCCATGAAGGTCACCACGTTCGACACCTTGATCTCGCGGCCCAGGCGCAAATGCTTGACCTTCATGCCGCGCTCGAAGCGCCCAGAGCACACGCGCAAAAAGGCGATGCGGTCGCGGTGGGCCGGGTCCATATTGGCCTGGATCTTGAACACGAAACCGGTAAACGGCTGCTCGGACGGCGCCACCGAACGCACGGTCGCATCGCGCTCGCGCGGCGCCGGCGCCCAGTCGACCAGCGCCGACAAAATCTCGCGCACGCCAAAGTTGTTGATGGCCGAACCGAAGAACACAGGCGTCTGCACGCCGGACAAGAATTGCTCCAGGTTGAACGGGTTCGAAGCGCCATGCACCAGTTCCACTTCCATGCGCAGCTGATCCATCTCGAGCGGGAACATCTCCTGCAGGCGCGGATTGTCGATGCCCTTGATGATCTCGAAAGCGCCGTCGGCCTTTTCCTCGCCGGCCTTGAACAGCATGATCTCGTCGTTCAGCAGGTGATACACGCCGCGGAAGTTCTTGCCCATGCCGATCGGCCAGGTGACGGGCGCGCACTGGATCTTCAGCACCGATTCGAGTTCGTCGAGCAGGTCCAGCGGATCGCGCGTCTCGCGGTCCATCTTGTTCATGAAGGTGACGATGGGCGTATTGCGCATGCGGCACACGGCCAGCAGCTTGATCGTCTGCGCTTCCACGCCCTTGGCCGCATCGATCACCATCAGCGCCGAATCGACGGCGGTCAGCACGCGGTAGGTGTCTTCCGAGAAGTCCTGGTGGCCGGGGGTGTCGAGCAGATTGACGACGTGGTCGCGAAACTCGAACTGCATCACCGAGGAAGCGACGGAAATGCCGCGCTGCTTTTCGATTTCCATCCAGTCCGATGTCGCATGGCGGCCCGATTTGCGGGCCTTGACGGTGCCGGCCATCTGGATCGCGCCCGAGAACAGCAACAGTTTTTCCGTCAGCGTGGTTTTACCCGCGTCGGGGTGGGAAATGATGCCGAACGTGCGGCGGCGCCGCACTTCGCGCGCGATCATGGCCGGCGTCTTGTTGCCCGTTGCGGCCGCCGTCGATGGCTCCGCGCCATCGTGCAATGCGGTGGAATCGGGGGTAATGCTGTCGTTCTCGTTGGCCATATTGGTGACCATGATATGGCCCTCGCAAAAAACCCTCGATTTTACAGAAGGAACGCCCTTCCGTGTGAACTGTTCCACTCCGGCCAACAGCGAAGTGGCATCCCGGGCAATTCTGCCCAGCTCGCTTCAATATTGCACGGAGTCAATCAAGTGCTTCCGCTATCACAAATTCGGGCCGGATGTCGCAAGAATGGCGGTCAACAGAACGGTCGTAGGACTGGGACTACAAGGCCACCTCAAATGAGACTACAAAGTAGCGACTGCTAATCTTATGTTCGCCACTTACATACGCCTTTAAAGTAGCTACATCGCGATCTGCACTGCGCGGTGGTAAAAGAAACCCACCCGCTGTAGCAGACGCACTCCGATGTAAAAAGCCTGCGAGGAATAAAATGAACCAAACTCAACTTAACGCCCCGGTCCAGAAGAACCAGATGCTGCCACACGCCATGTCTGCGACCGGACGCGAAATCAAGCTTGGGTCGCGGATCAGCCTGAGCAGTGCGCAGCAGAATGAATTGCTGGGCGCCCTGCCACGCGCCGCACTGGAATCGCTGTTCGAGCACCTGGAACTGGTCGAACTACCTTTCGGTAAAGAACTGTATGCTTACGGCAACTGCCTGGAATACACTTACTTCCCGACCACCGCCATCGTGTCGCTGCTGTACGTAATGGAAGACGGCGCCACCACCGAGATCGCGGTGGTCGGCCATGAAGGTGTGGTCGGCGTGTCGCTGGTGGCCGGTGAGCGTGCCATGTGCACGGCAGTCGTGCAAAGCGCCGGCTACGGCTACCGCCTGAAAACGCAGAGCCTGCGTGTAGCCTTCAACCAGGGCGGCGCCCTGCCCCAGCTGCTGATGCGCTATACCAACGCCCTGTTCGCCCAGATGGCGCAGAACGCCGTTGGCGGCCGTCACAGCTCGATCGAACAAAAGCTGTGCCGCTGGTTGCTGGATCGCCTGGACCGCTCGCCATCGAACGAACTGAAAGTGACCCAGGAACTGATCTCCATCATGCTGGGCGTGCGCCGCGAAAGCATCACGGCCGCCGCTGGCAAGCTGCAGGATGAAGGCCTGATCCACTATCGCCGCGGCAATATCACGGTGCTGGACCGTGCCGGCCTGGAAGACTACGCCGGCGAGTGCTACAAGGTTGCCAAGACCGAATACGACCGCCTGCTGCGCGACGTCGCACGCTGCTGATCAGCGTCGCCTGGCGCTTGCAAAAATGGCCGGACATGCATGCATGCATGCCCGGCCATTTTCTGTTACAGGCCCCGGTTTGAAACTCAGGCTACGATGTCATCCGGTTCCGGCGTCAACGGCAACGGTATCAGCGCTTCGACGCACGTGCCCTTGCCTTGCGGGCCGGGCTTGACGGTGAGGCTGCCACCGAGCAGCAGGGCCCGCTCACGCATGCCCAGCAGCCCGTGCGACATCGGCTTGAGCAAGGCGTCTTCCGTAATGCCGACGCCGTCATCGATGACGCGCAGTACCAGTCCCGTTTCATTGCGCTTCAGGCTGACCGTGACCGTGCCCGCCCTGGCGTACTTCAGGATATTGGTCAGCGACTCCTGCACGATGCGAAACAGCGCGATCGTCAGCGTCGCTTCGCGGTTGTCGATATGGATGGCGACATCGGTATCGCAGCGCACCGAACTCATGCGCGCAAAATCCTCGCAATAGCTCTCGATGGCGGCGCACAAGCCCAGATTGTCGAGCAGGCTGGGGCGCAAGTCTTCAACGATGCGGCGCTTCAGTTCCACTGTTTCGAGCAAGGTGGCCTTGGCGTGACGCAGTTGCGCCGCCAGTTCGGGGTGGCTATGCGCCAACTGCTGGGTGACGGCGCCCAGGTCCATGCTGATCGAGGTCAGGTTGGCGCCAAGTTCATCATGCAATTCGCGCGCCAGCCGCGCCTTTTCCACTTCATTGACGCTGATCAAGTGACGCGACAGGACAGATAGCTGTTCGGTGCGCTTGACAACGGTCGACTCCAGGGTGTCGTTGGCGTTTTGCAGCGCGAACTCGACCGCCGCCCGGTTCTGGAAACTGCGCCGCACCAGTTGATAAAACATGATCAGCACGAAGATGGCCACGCCGTTGATACCGATACCCAGCAACACGGCTTTCTGGTATTCGCGGTAAAACGCCGCGCTGCCGGCGGCCAGCGCCTCATTCTGTTCGCGCACCATGATCACCACCTGCAGGCGGATCTCATCCATGGTGGCGCGCTCGTCGCTGACCCTGGCGATATTGACGATATCGGACAGGCCGCCCTGCTTGTAGACATTGATCGATTCATCGAGTGTCGTCATTTTTCGCTGGATCAGTGTCTTGAGCTGGGCCAGGTTTTTCAGCTGGCTGGGACTACCCTGCAATAACGCTTCCAGGCCGCGCAATTCGCTATCGATTTCGGCGGTGGCGGTGCGCGACGGCCCCAGATAGGTATCGGTATTGGAAATGAAATAGCCGCGCAAGCTGCTTTCCGCATCGAGCACCAGCACGTTCAAATATTGCAGGCGGTCGGCCACCCTGGCGCTTTGCGTCAGCAAGGCGTTGGTGCTCTTGAGTGTTTCGAGGTTGTGGGACAGGCTGAAGCCATTGAGCACCAGCAACAACGCGCAGGTGACACAAAGGATGGTCTTGTACAGGGGCAGGCGATGAGACGGCGCCGGTTCGACGGAAAAATACATCCTGATGTGCGTCCTTAGCAAGGTTCAGCGCGGCAGAGAACGCCAGCGCCGGCCAATTATAACCCCGCTACAAAGTGCCGCTCCGCACGCTATCTGGCCGGCGGGCAAGCAAACAGACCAACCGGGCATAGTTGTCCTGCAGGGATCAGTCGAGCAGATTGTTTTTCATGGCGTAGTACGTGAGGTCGCTATTCGATTGCAAGCCCATCTTTTCCATGATGCGGGTGCGGTAGGTACTGACCGTTTTGATACTCAGCGACAGCGCCACGCCGATATCGGACACGGTGGCGCCGCGCGCCAGGCGCAGGAAGACCTGGAACTCGCGGTCCGACAGTTCCGTGTGCAAGGCCGCGTTGGTGTCTCGGTCGAACGACTGTGCCAGCAACTCGCCCACGGTCGAGCTGACGTAACGTCGGCCCTGGTACACCGTGCGCACGGCCGTCATCAGTTCGTCGGCCTCGCATTCCTTGTTCAGATAGCCATTGGCGCCCATCTTGAACAGGTTCAGCGCGTATTGCTGGGCCGGATAACCGCTCAGTATCAACACCGGCAATTCCGGCTGGCCCTGGCGGATCGTGCGCAGGGTATCGATGCCGCTCTGGTCGGGCATGGCGATATCGAGCAGCAGCACATCACATATTTCGCGGCGGGCGATATCGAGCGCTTCGCGCCCGGTACCGGCTTCCGCCACCACATTAAAATCGTCAGACGATGAAAAAATCTGCTTGAATCCGGCTCGTACTATTTGGTGATCATCACAAATGGCAACGCGTATCATTGTTTCCCCTTAAATTTTCCTGGCTTGGGAAAGACTACCGGTGCATCTACAGGCACCGGTTCAGCGTCACTAACAAAAACGCAACTAGAACATTATAAGTAAAATGCGCACGGCGCACCTGACAAGGCGTGCATAACACCATTTTAGTCAAAAAAACAGCGTTATCAAACACCCCCATCCATATTGGACCTAGTCTTGTTTTAGCAAGGCAAGTATCGCAAATAATTCACCACGCAGCCAGTCGCGGTCCAGCGGCGCTTCCGTCGGTGGCGTCACGATGGCCGGCAACGCCGAACTGTCGGTGTCGGCATCGGTCATGGACGCGGCATGCAGGCCGCCACGGATGTCGAGCTTGTTGCGCGCACCGCTGATGGTAAAGCCCTGTTCGTACAGCAACTCGCGGATGCGCCGTATCAGCAGCACCTCGTGATGCTGATAATAGCGGCGGTTGCCACGCCGCTTTACCGGCTTGAGCTGGGAGAATTCCTGCTCCCAATAGCGCAGCACATGGGGCTTGACACCGCACAGCTCGCTCACCTCGCCGATCGTGAAGTAGCGCTTGGCCGGTATCGGCGGCAAGGCGATCAACTCGGTCTTACTGATGCGCTCGTTCATCGCCACTCACTCAGGCAGCACGGGCCAGCGGACTGGTCTCTTCGACCATGCTTTTCAGCTTCTGGCTGGCATGGAAGGTCACCACACGGCGCGCCGTGATGGGAATTTCTTCGCCGGTCTTCGGGTTACGGCCGGGGCGCTGCGGCTTGTCGCGCAACTGGAAATTGCCGAAGCCGGACAGCTTGACAGCTTCGCCGCGCTCGAGCGCGTTGCGGATCTCGTCAAAGAAGGTCTCGACCATGTCTTTTGCTTCGCGCTTGTTCAGGCCGACCTGTTCGAACAGCAGTTCGGCCAGTTCCGCCTTGGTCAAGGTGGGGAGATCTTTTTCCGCTTCCTGGCGCACTTTGGCAACCAGCATGGCCCGATGCAAATCAGCGGCCAGTGCGGACTGCAGTACGGCGGAATCAACGTCGCTATTATTAATTTTCCTGCCCTGCCTTTTCTGTGCGCCCGCGCGCCGCATGGCATGCCCGGGACAATATCAGTGAACGACAAACAGGCCAGCGCATCGCGCCGGCCCGGTTTGCCGCTGTTTTTACCGCTATTACGAACGCAGTTTCGCGTCGTGGCCCTGCTTTGCCGCCTCGATCAGCACGGCCATCAGGCCGTCAACCACATCGTCTTGCAGGGTATTTTGAGTATCTTGCAAGCTAATCCGGAAAGCAAGGCTTTTTTCATCCATTTCCAGCCCTTTTCCGCGATATTCATCAAATAAAACAATGGCTTGCACGATCCTTGCCGCAGCGCTGGCCTGCGCCGCCGCATGCAGGGTATCGAGCAGATCCTGCGCCGCCACAGTCTGCTTGACGAGCACCGCCAGGTCGCGGCTGGCGCCGGGGAATTTCGAAATTTCCGCATACACCGGCACCACACGCCGCGTCAAGGCTTCGGCATCGACTTCGAACAAGACCGGTGCTTGCGGCAGATCATACTTTTGCATCCAGCGCGGGTGCAATTCGCCGATAAAGCCGATGACCTTGCCATCGAGTTCGACGTTGGCCGAACGGCCCGGATGCAGCGCCGGGTGTTCTGCCTTGGTAAAACGCAGCACCTGGGGCGCAAACAGCGCTTCCAGGTCCGCTTTCACGTCGAAGAAGTCGACCGTGCGCGCCGGCTGGCCCCACTGCTCGTCGGCCACCGGACCATAAGCCATGGCCGCGACCCGTTTCGGCTGGGCGTAACCGGCCACCGACAGGGCGCCGTTGAGTACCCCCTCGTCGCGCTGGTAAATGGCGCCCACTTCAAAAATGCGCACCCGGCCCGTCTTGCGGTTCAGGTTGTAGCGCACATTGGCGACCAGGCTGCCGATCAGGGACGAGCGCATCACGCTCATCTGGCTGGCAATCGGATTCTGCAATTTGATCGGATTGGTATTACCCGAGAAATCGCGCTCCCAGGCGCTGTCGACAAAGCTCATGTTGACAACTTCCTGGAAGCCCAGGTCGGCCAGTTCATGGCGCACGGCAAACAACGAACGCGTGTTTTCCGGTGCGATCTGCATCACGTTGGCGGCCACCGGCGGCAAAGCCGGGATGTTTTCAAAGCCATACACGCGCGCCACTTCCTCGATCAGGTCTTCCTCGATTTCGATATCGAAACGGTAGCTGGGCGAAGTGACGGAGAACACGCCATCAAGCAACGTGAACGGCAGCGCCAGGCGCGTGAAGATATCGGCGATCACGTCATCGTTGAGCGGCACGCCGATCACTTTTTGCGCGCGCGCCGTCCGCATGGCCACCGGGCTGCGTTGCGGCAGGTTGACCACATGGTCGTCGACCGGGCCGACGGTGGTGGCGGGCGTGCCGCAAATTTCCACGATCAACGCCGTGATGCGTTCGATATGCTCGACCGTAGTGGCAAAATCGACGCCGCGCTCGAAACGGTGCGCGGCATCGGTCGAAAAATTCAAACGGCGCGCGCGGCCTTGAATCGCGTTCGGCCACCAGAACGCCGCTTCCAGGTAGATGCTGTCGGTATCGTCCGACACGGAACTGGCGTCGCCGCCCATGATGCCGGCCAGCGACTCGATTTCCTGCTCGTCGGCGATCACGCCGATCCAGTCGTCGACGGCCACCGTGCTGCCGTTCAACAGCTTGACGGATTCGCCAGCCTTGCCCCAGCGGATATCGAGGCTGCCGTGGATCTTGGCCAGGTCAAACACGTGGCTCGGGCGGCCCAGTTCCAGCATCACGTAGTTCGAGATATCGACCAGGGCCGACAGCGGACGCTGGCCGCTGCGCTCGAGGCGCTGCTTCATCCAGTCCGGCGTGGCGGCTTTTGCATTGAGTCCACGGATCACGCGGCCCGTGAAACGGCCGCACAGGTCGGGTGCGCTCACTGTGACGGGCAGCACTTCGTCACTCGATACGGGAACGACACTGAACTGGGGTGCATTCAGGGGCACACCGGTCAGCGCCGACACTTCGCGCGCCACGCCCAGCACCGACAGGCAGTCCGCCTTGTTGGGAGTGAGCTTGATGGTGAATTTCAAATCGTTCAAGGCATAGTAATCGCGGAAGTTCTGGCCGACCGGCGCGTCGTCCGGCAGTTCCATCAAGCCAGCGTTTTCTTCGGACAATTTCAGCTCGCGCGCCGAGCACAGCATGCCCTGCGACTCGACGCCACGCAGCTGGCCAACCTTGATTTCAAACGGCTTGCCGTCGACGCCCGGCGGCAGCACGGCGCCGGCCTTGGCGCACACCACGCGCAGGCCCGGGCGCACATTGGGCGCGCCGCAGACGATGGTGAGCATGGTGCCGGTGCCGACATCGACCTTGCACACGTTCAGGCGGTCGGCGTTCGGATGTTTCTCCATCTCCAGGACCAGGCCCACCACCACGTTCGAGAACGGAGGCGCGACAGGATCGACGTCCTCGACTTCCAGACCGGACATGGTCAACAGATGGGCCAGTTCGTCCGAAGTCATCTTCGGATCGACCATGGTACGGAGCCAGTTTTCGGAAAATTGCATAATCAAGCCTTCAAAGGGTCAAAGCTCACGGCGCGAGCGCAAGCGGCGCTCAAGCACCATGAATCATACGGAACAACGCTTAATTGAATTGCTTCAGGAACCTTAAATCGCCTTCATAGAACAGGCGCAGGTCGTTGATGCCGTAACGCAGCATCGTCAGGCGTTCCAGGCCGGAGCCGAAAGCAAAGCCGATGAATTTCTCAGGGTCCAGGCCGAAGTTCTTCACCACGGTCGGATGCACCTGGCCGGCGCCCGACACTTCCAGCCAGCGGCCTTTCAACGGGCCCGAACCGAAAGCGATGTCGATCTCGGCCGACGGTTCCGTAAACGGGAAATACGAGGGGCGAAAACGCACTTGCAGGTCGTCGGTTTCAAAGAAAGCCTTGACGAAGTTCAGGTACACGCCCTTCAGGTCGGCAAAGCTGATGTCTTCGGCGATCCACAGGCCTTCGACCTGGTGGAACATCGGCGAATGGGTGGCGTCGCTGTCGACGCGGTAGGTGCGGCCCGGCGCGATGACCTTGATCGGCGGCGTATGCGTGCGCGCATAGCGCACCTGCATCGGGCTGGTGTGCGTGCGCAGCAGCAGCGGCTTGCCGTCGGTGTCGTTACCATCGATATAAAACGTGTCTTGCATGGAACGGGCCGGATGATTTTCAGGGCTGTTGAGCGCCGTGAAATTGGTCCAGTCATTTTCGATCTCGGGGCCGTCGGCCACGTCGAAACCGATGGAGCGGAAGATTTCCTCGACCCGCTCCCAGCTGCGCATCACCGGATGGATGCCGCCCGGCATGCGGCCACGCCCTGGCATGGTGACGTCGATCGCTTCGGCGTTCAAACGGCCTTGCATTTGTGCATCGGCCAGGGCATCACGGCGCGCGGTCAGCGCGTCTTCGATCCGCACTTTGACGGCATTGATCAGGGCGCCTTGCGCCTTGCGCGCGTCCGGGTCGAGCTTGCCCAGGCCCTTCATCATTTCGGTAATCTGGCCAGTCTTGCCCAGGTAGCGGGCCTTGGCGTTTTCAAGTGCGGCAGCGTCTGCAGCGGCGATAAAGTCAGCCTGGGCCGAGACGACGAGTTCTTCTAGGGAGTTCATGCGGCTTTTCCTGTTTTGGAAATCTATCCTGGATTTGGTAATTCAGAACCCAACAATCAAAAACGGAAACGGGGCACAAGGTGGTTGTACACCCCTGCCCCGCTCTTTATAACGTCACCCTGCGGATGACGTTGTGCAATGACCGTGCTTACGCAGCGATTTTTGCCTTGACTGCGTTGACAATCGCAGCGAATGCCGGCTTGTCCATCACAGCCATATCGGCCAGGACTTTACGGTCCAGTTCGATATTTGCTTTTTTCAGACCGTTCATGAATACGCTGTACGTCACGCCATGCTCACGGGAAGCGGCGTTGATACGGGCGATCCACAGGCGGCGGAAAACGCGTTTCTTGTTGCGGCGATCGCGGTAAGCGTATTGGCCAGCGCGCATGACTGCTTGCTTGGCAACACGGTATACACGGCTGCGGCGACCACGGTAGCCTTTAGCTTGAACAAGAATCTTTTTATGACGGGCACGAGCTGTAACCCCACGTTTTACTCTAGGCATAGTAACTCCTTATATTGAGTGTGAGATTAAGCAGTCGGCATCATGCGGTAGACGGATTTCACGTCAGACGCAGCGACATTGGTAGTACCGCGCAGAGCGCGTTTCAGCTTGGTGGTTTTCTTGGTCAGGATGTGGCGTTTGAACGCATGACCACATTTGACAGTTCCACCCGGACGCACGCGAAAACGTTTTTTCGCAGAGCTTTTGGTCTTCATTTTAGGCATAGCAATCTGTCCTCTTACGGACAGCTCCATTTATAACAGGATTGCAGGTGGCAACACGACGCTGCGCTTAGATGCCTGCTTTCACATGTTTGTGCAGCGGATGCGAGTCCACTACAGTTTGAGCGGCCCGGACATTGCTGGCCTGGCCGCTCAAAATACTGCCTGGTATCACGTCTTGCGCCAAACCTGGCGCATCGACATCGAACCACAGCAAAAACGCTATTGTATCTTACTTTTTCTTCTTCGGCGAAAGGACCATGATCATCTGGCGGCCTTCCATCTTCGGAAACTGCTCAACCTGGCCAAACGGCTCCAGATCGGCCTTCAGACGTTCCAGCATGCGGAAGCCAATATCCTGGTGCGCCATCTCGCGGCCACGGAAACGCAAGGTGATCTTGGTCTTGTCACCGTCTTCGAGGAACTTGATGAGATTACGCAACTTGATATTGTAGTCACCATCATCAGTCCCCGGACGGAATTTGACTTCCTTCACGAGGATGATCTTTTGCTTCAATTTCGCTTCGTGAGCCTTCTTTTGCTCCGAATACTTAAATTTGCCGTAGTCCATCAAACGGCACACCGGTGGCTGCGCGGTAGGCGCAATTTCCACCAGGTCGACGTTTGCCTCTTCCGCCAGGCGGAAGGCTTCAGCCAAACTTACGATACCGAGTGGCTCGTTATCGACCCCGCTTAAACGCATTTCAGGGGCAGTGATTTCGCCATTGATGCGATGTGACTTGTCAGTAGCTATTGTAATTTCCTTTAAAAATCTGATAGGACGGTCGTGCAGCGAGTTTCCTCGTCAGGCCTTGGTGTCGACTTCATGTTTGAGTCGCTCTATCAGGGCATCGACGGACATCACGCCCAGATCGACATTGCCCCGCGCCCGCACGGCCACTGTATTGGCATCCCGCTCTTTGTCGCCAATTACTAAGATGTAAGGCAATTTTTGTACGGAATGTTCACGTATTTTATAGGTAATCTTCTCGTTACGCAAATCAGCCTGTACGCGTATGCCTGCCTTGCGTAGTTTTGTGGTCACTTCCTGCACGTAATCGGCTTGCGCGTCCGAGATATTCAACACCGATACCTGCATCGGCGCCAGCCACAAGGGCATCGCGCCCGCATAGTGCTCGATCAGGATGCCGATAAAGCGTTCCAGCGAACCGACGATCGCGCGGTGCAACATGATGGGCACCTGGCGCGTATTGTCGATCGCCACATATTCGGCGCCCAGGCGGCCCGGCATCGACGGGTCGATCTGCACCGTGCCCACTTGCCATGCGCGGCCCAGGCTGTCTTTCAGGTGGTATTCGATCTTCGGACCATAGAACGCGCCCTCGCCCGGCAATTCGGTCCATTCCACGCCGCAGGCGCGCAGGGCCGAACGCAGCGATTCTTCGGCCTTGTCCCACGACTCTTCAGTGCCGATGCGGCTGTCCGGGCGCAGGGCCAGCTTGACATCGATATTGGTAAAGCCGAACGCCGTGTAGACATCCATCGCCTGCTGGTGGAAGGCCGTCACTTCGCCGGCGATCTGCTCTTCGGTACAGAAGATATGGCCGTCATCCTGCGTAAAGCCGCGCACGCGCATCATGCCGTGCAAGGCGCCCGACGGCTCATTGCGGTGGCACTGGCCGAACTCGCCGTAGCGCAGCGGCAAATCGCGGTAGCTGCGCATGCTGTTGTTGTAGATCTGCACGTGACCGGGGCAATTCATCGGCTTCAAGGCATACGAGCGGTTTTCCGACTCGGTGATGAACATGTTTTCGCGGTAGTTGTCCCAGTGGCCGGTTTTTTCCCACAGGCCACGGTCCAGGATCTGCGGCGCCTTCACTTCCTGGTAGCCGTTGACCTGGTAGACATTGCGCATGTATTGCTCGACCTGCTGCCAGATCGACCAGCCCTTCGGATGCCAGAAGATCAGGCCCGGCGCTTCTTCCTGGAAATGGAAGAAATCGAGCTGCTTGCCCAGCTTGCGGTGATCGCGCTTTTCCGCTTCTTCCAGGTTGTGCAGGTACAGCTCCTGGTCTTCCTTTTTCGCCCAGGCCGTGCCGTACACGCGCTGCAGCATCTCGTTTTTCGAGTCGCCGCGCCAGTAGGCCCCAGCGAGCTTCATCAGCTTGAACACTTTCAGCTTGCCCGTCGACGGCACGTGCGGACCACGGCACAGGTCGGTAAACGCGCCTTCCGAATACAGCGATACTTCCTGGTCGGCCGGAATGGCGGCGATCAGTTCGGCCTTGTAGGCCTCTCCAATGCTCGCAAAATAGGCAATGGCTTCGTCGCGCGTGACGACCTTGCGCGTGACGCGCTCGTCCTTCCTGGCCAATTCGGCCATTTTCTTTTCGATCGCCACCAGGTCTTCCGGCGTGAACGGCCGCTTGTAGGCGAAGTCATAGTAAAAGCCGTTGTCGATCACCGGGCCGATGGTCACCTGCGCATCAGGGAACAATTCCTTGACGGCATGCGCCAGCAAGTGGGCCGTCGAATGGCGGATCACGTCCAGCCCGTCGGCGTCCTTGTCGGTGATGATGGCCAGTTCGGCATCGTGCTCGATCAGGAAGGAAGTATCGACCAGCTTGCCGTCGACCTTGCCGGCCAGTGCAGCCTTGGCCAGACCCGTACCAATATTGGCCGCAACCTGGGCCACGGTGACCGGGCCGTCAAATTGACGGGCGGAACCATCGGGAAGTCGGATTGTAAGCATATTGATCTCCATGTCGGCGCTGGCGCCAGGTAAAACTGCAATGTATGAGGTGTAAGACCGAAGGAAAACGCAGACGCAAAAAAACGCGGACTAGCCGCGTTTTTCACTTTTTTAAGACAAAGCAAACCCGATCGACTAGCGTCACTCCCAAAGCTTGGTAGTAGTTCGCGGTGTCATAACCGGTTGACCCTTTCTTGATTACTGCATTCTGGTGGGCGGTGAGGAATTCGAATCCCCGACCCCTTGGATGTCGACCAAGTATTCTAACCAGCTGAACTAACCGCCCCGAAGACCAGCATTATAGAGAGGCTTTCCGGGAATGACAAGGGCTGTTTTACAGGAAACTTTAACATTTCCCGGGCGTCAGCCGTTTTGGCCCGCGCCATGCCGATGAACAGCGAATGCCGTTAAAATCGCCCCATGAACTCCACCCTATCATCGACCTTATTAACATGGCTCAAAACGTTAAGCCGCATTTGCGGTTTTGAAACGGCCGACGCCTTCCCGCCCGGCCACCCGTATGCGCGCACGCACTGGGATGCGGCGTATTTCGATATCGCCTCGGACGTGAAACCCGACGAGATCGAACGGCGCTTGTGCGCGGCCATCAGCAACACGCCCAGCGTGTTTGCGTATATCACCAATCCCACGCCGCGCATGCAGCGCGCCCTGCTCAACATGATCCACGACCGGCTGCGCCGCCAGCCCGGCGCCGGCGCCACCGACCTGGTGCTGCTGCTGATCGATGCCTACGACAGCCCGCATATCATGGAAGCGGTGCCCGGCCTGCGCGCACTGATCCACGCCACCGGCGACGAGGCGACCAATCCGCGCGTGCACGCGATACTGGAACTGCTGCTCGGCACGCCGCGCGGCATCGACGTGATCGATATGCCGAGCTAAGCGTGGTTGGTGGGAAAGTAACGCGTACGCAGGCGCATGAATGGCATTTCCACCAGGCTATACAGCAGCCAGCCCGCGCCTATGCTGGCGGCAATCATGATCAGCACCGCCGGCAAGCCGTCCGGCGCGCAGCCCTGACCCTGCAAGACAGGAGCGAGCAAAATGCACAGCTGCTTGTGCAGCAAATAGATCGCGTACGACCACAGGGCCAGGCTGGCCGCGCCCGGCACGCGCCATTGATGGAGCGCACTGCCCGGACTCAGGGCCGCCACCAGCAGCAGGCTGATGCTGGCCGCCAGCGCAGGATAACCGAACACGGTCACCCGGTACTCGAAGTGATGGTGGTAAAACAGCGCCAGCATCAACGCCGCGCCCGCCAGGCCCGCCAGCAGGGTGCGGTTGCCGTATGAGGTGATGCGGCGCCACGCAGCCGGATGATGATTCTTCAGCAGCGCCAGCGCCACGCCCGCCACCAGTTCGTCGCAGCGGCACCACGACGCGTAATAGATATATTTGTAGTAGCCGAGGCCGCCGCGCGGCACTTGCACATATTCATCCCATAAATAAGAGCGCACCAGCATGCCGGCCGCAAAGCTGGCGGCGACCAGCACCCACGCCCACAGCAAGGACTTGCGGCAGGCGGCAATGACCAAGGCCACGACCGGCAGCAGGACATAGAACTGCTCTTCCACGCACAGCGACCAGGCATGCGAGAAGGCCGTGCCCGGCGTCAGGTTGATATTCTGAGTAAACGTCAAAAACTTCCAGAGCGGCAGCAGCGCATACTCGCCCCGGAACGCGGGCCACAGGTAATACAGCGCCAGCACGCAGTAAAAATTGGGCAAGGTGCGCAGGAAGCGGCGCCCATAGAAATGCGGCAGCGAAAATCCCTGGCTGCTGCGCAGCGCTGCAAAGATCTGGTTGCCGATCAAGTAGCCGCTCAAGGCAAAAAACAGGTCGACGCCGGTCCAGCCGATCTGCCCCCAGAAACCGAACACCCCGCTGCTGACGAACAGCTCGTAATGGTTGGCAAACACCAGCACGATGGCCAGCGCGCGCAAGGTGTCGAGACCGTACAGGCGGGGAGTGATGGTAGAAGCAGGCATGACAAGGCGGCAAAGGCGCGGCAAAAAGACGCAATGGCGCCGATCATGCCATGCCGCACGCGGCCATGGCCAGATTTTTACGGGCTTGCGCCGCGAATGCCGCTAGAATATGGCGACCCGTTTTTCATAGAGGAATCCAGCATGAGCAGCGCACTTCACTTCAGATCCGTCAACTACACGGGCCAGGGCAGCGGCCCGCGCCTGATCATTACTGGCGCCGTGCACGGCAATGAAACCTGCGGCACCAAAGGCATACAGCGCGTGATGGCGGAAATCGACAGCGGAGCGTTAGCCATCCTGGCCGGCAGCGTGACTTTCGTGCCGGTCACCAACCCGCTGGCCTACGCCAAGGGCGTGCGCAGCGGCGAGCGCAACCTGAACCGCAACCTGTTCCCCAACGACAAGCCGCAAGACTTCGAAGACCGCATCGCCAACTGGCTGTGCCCGCTGCTGGGCCGGCATGACGTGCTGCTCGATTTGCATTCATTCAATGCCGACAGCCAGCCCTTCGTGATGGTCGGCCCGCGCAACAACGACGGCCCGCTGCAACCGTTCCAGCAGGAAGAGAAGGAACGCGCGCTGGCGCGCCGCCTGGGCGTGCGCCGCTTTGTCGATGGCTGGCTGCAAACCTATGGCGCTGGCGTGCAGCGCCGCCTGGCCGGCAGCGACCAGGTCGGCCTGGTGTTGCGCTACGGTGTGGGCACGACAGAATACATGCGCCAGGCGGGCGGCTATGCACTGACCCTGGAATGCGGCCAGCATGCCGACCCGGCCGCGCCCGATGTCGCCTACCGCGCCATCATCAATACCCTCGCCTTTTTGGGTTGCATCGATGCGCCGCCGCCGGTGCCGATCACGGACGCCGACATGGAAGCGCTGAACATGGTGGTGGTGCACGACAAGCTCGATGCCAACGACCGCTTCATCAGGAGCTGGTCCAGCTTTGACACCGTCAAGGAAGGCGAACAGATCGGCGTGCGCGCGGACGGCACGCCGGTGACGGCCGAGTTCGACGCCTATATCCTGTTCCCGGACGTCAACGCGGCAGCCAATGCCGAGTGGTACTACCTGGCGCGCGTCAGCCCGAGTTTCTGATACTGCTAAGTAAGTACCAAGAAATTATTGTGAAATTATGACGAACAGAACCGGATGGCGGAGCAGGGAATTCGCGGGACCTGTCCCGCGCCTGCGCAACGGTATCGCCTTGCAAGGCGATACTCCCGCAAAGGCGCCCGATGCGACGCAGTGCGAGCACTGCTAGCAGCGGGCAACACCGCAGAGCGCCGGTTATGGAAGTCAGAATTGACAAGAATTTATGCGTACTTGCTTAGACCAGGCAAGCAGCAGCGGGCGCTTCAAGCGGGAGCCTGCTGCGGGTAGTACAACTCGTAATACCAGGGATACGATTGTTCGATCTGCTGCTGGATGCGGGGCGGGATCGGATGACGTTTCGGCTTGCCGATGCTGCCCGTCTGGGTGTGCGTATATTTCATCCGGTAGTGGCTGTCGCTTTCGCGCACACCGATTTTCAGATTGGCGGGATCGATCTCGAACGGCGCCAGGCCCAGCCAGGCATACAGATGAGACATACAGGCGACCGGCCGCTCGACCAGGTCTTCGAAGCGCACGAAATACAGGCGCTGCTGCACTGCCAGCGGCAAGTCGATCACGGAATGGATGGACGTCAGCGGTGCGCCGATGGTGCGATCCTTGGCAAACAGCATGTCGGCACGGCCCAGGCGGTCGTAATCGGCCAGGTGATCGATAAAATCAAGCAAGATGGTACGCTGGTGCTGCGCCTCGATCGAGCCGTAGATCTGCCCCAGCTCGCGCACGCACACCACCAGTTTGGCTTCCGGCGCCAGCTTGAGCAGCAATTCGACCGCATGCAGCCAGCCACGGTTCTTGTCGACCACCGCCTGCTTGCCGCAATCCTGGTACCAGCCGCGCAAATAGCCGCGCATCGCCGACTCCAGATGGCCATAACTTGAGGCAAATGACTGGTCGAGCTGGGACAGGAAAAACTGGTCGTCGCTGACCAGGCGCCGCATGCCCTGCAAGGTATTGCACAAGGGGGAGCTGGTGCCTTCGCAGTACAGATCGGGATGCTGCGCCAGCAACTGGCAAACCAGAGTCGAGCCGGCGCGCGGCAGGCCGGTCACACCGATAAAATCAGGCACCATGGGATGTATCTCCAGACAATAAAATCAACTTGCCAATTATCGTGCTCAATGCCCGACGGCCCCTGAAAACAGAGAGCTCCTCATGCGGACCACCTGGTAGCGCTTATTGCGGGCTGAGCAGTTTCAGGCCCAGGATGCCGCAGACGATCAGCGCGATGCAGGCGATGCGCGCCGCGCTGGCCGGTTCGCCCAACACCATGATGCCAAAGATGGCGGTGCCAACCGTGCCGATACCGGTCCAGATCGCATACGCCGTGCCCAGCGGCAAAGTGCGCAAGGCCAGGCCCAGCATCACGATACTGCCCAGCATGGCCGCCAGCGTCAGCGCGGACGGCAAGAAGCGGGTAAAGCCGGCGCTGTATTTCAGGCCGATGGCCCAGGCCACTTCCAGCAAGCCAGCCAATACCAAGATAAACCACGCCATGTTTTCTCTCCTGAAGGCGGCAGGGTCGTCCCCGCCATGCGGCCCCATCATCGTGTGGAGTCGTCGCCACAGGAGCAAAAATGTGCCGGAAGTATAGCACCGCGCCGGCGGATTACCCAAGCCCATGGTCCGTTGGTATTGTTGCTCTAGGTAAAAATATTCCCCTTTGTCGCTGCTTGCCCGATAATCAACATCTTTATACTGCCCGAGGAGTAAACATGTTGATGCTGGCCCAGATCCTTACCGCACTGATCCTGCTGCTGCACGTGTATATCGTGCTGATCGAAACCGTCCTGTTCGATAGCCGCGGGCGCAAAGTATTTGGCCTCAGCAAGGAAAAGGCCGAAATCGTGCGTGCCGGCATGTCCAACCAGGGCTGCTACAACGGTTTCCTGGTCGCCGCGCTGGCCCTCGGCTTTTTCCACCCTGACAGCGCGATTGCCCACGCGTTTACCGTCTACGGCCTGGTGTGCATCGCCGTGGCCGGCGTGTGGGGCGCAGCCACCGTCAAGAAAAGCATCCTCTACCTGCAAACCGTGCCGGCCGTGACCGCCCTGCTGCTGTACCACTTCGCCTGAACCTTGCAGGCCACACCGTCGTGGCCTGCAAGTTTTTCATTTATATCGTAATATGACGATATTGAAATCCAAAGAATCCGATAAACACCATGCAGATAGACGCCATCCACAAGGCGCTGGCCAACCCCGTGCGGCGGCAGATATTGCAATGGCTGAAACAGCCGGAGCAACATTTCGCCGAGCAATCGCTGCCGCTGCACCTCGGTGTCTGCGCCGGCCTGATCGACCGTCGGCTGGGCCTGTCGCAATCGACGGTGTCGGCCCACCTGGCCACCTTGCAAAAGGCCGGCCTGGTATCGACCACGAAGATCGGTCAATGGAATTTTTTCAAGCGCGATGAAGCGACCATCCAGGCGTTTCTCGAGCATATGCAGCAAGGTTTGTAAGCACGATCGATCTCGGCCGCCCTGCGGCCATCCAACAGAAAGCACACGACATGACCACCTTATTTGATCCCATCACCATCGGCAGCCTGCAACTGAAAAACCGCGTCATCATGGCGCCGCTGACGCGCTCGCGCGCCAACAATCCGGGCCGCGTGCCGAACGCCCTGATGGCCGAGTACTATGTGCAGCGCGCCTCTGCCGGCCTGATCATTTCTGAAGCGACCGCCGTCACGCCCCAGGGCGTGGGCTACGCCGATACGCCGGGCATCTGGTCCGACGAACAGGTGGCAGGCTGGAAACTGGTCACCGACGCCGTGCATGCGGCCGGCGGCAAGATCGTGCTGCAACTGTGGCATGTGGGCCGCATCTCCGCGCCGCTGTTCCTCGACGGCGACCTGCCCGTGGCGCCAAGCGCCATCAAGCCGGCCGGCCACGTCAGCCTGGTGCGCCCGATGCAGGAATACGTGACGCCACGCGCGCTGGACACCGAAGAGATCCCCGGCATCGTCGCCGCCTACCGCAAGGGCGCGGAAAACGCGAAAATAGCCGGCTTTGACGGCGTGGAAGTGCATGGCGCCAACGGCTACCTGCTGGACCAGTTCCTGCAGGACAGCACCAACCAGCGCAGCGACAACTACGGCGGCTCGATCGAAAACCGCGCCCGCCTGATGCTGGAAGTGACCGACGCCTGCATCGACGTATGGGGTGCCGACAAGGTCGGCATGCACCTGGCGCCGCGCCGCGATTCGCACGACGTGGGCGACTCCACGCCGCGCGAGACCTTCGGCTACGTGGCGCGCGAACTGGGCAAGCGCGGCATCGCCTTTATCTGCGCGCGCGAAGCGCTGGGCGACGACCGCCTCGGTCCTTACCTGAAGGAACAGTTCGGCGGCGTGTATATCGCCAATGAAAAAATGGACAAGGCCGCCGCCCAGGCGCTGCTGGACAAGGGCGAGGCCGATGCGGTGGCCTTCGGCCTGTGGTTCATCGCCAACCCGGACCTGCCGATCCGCCTGCGCACCGATGCCGCGCTCAATGAGCTGAACCCGGCCACCATCTATGCGCCGGGCACCACCGGCTATACCGACTATCCGGCCATGGCCTGATTCCTGCCGTCAGGTCACAGCGCCGCCGTCACCGGCGCTTCAGTAGCGTGACGGCGTGCGTGACGGCGGCGATTGCCGCCGCGCCGCCGAACTGCTGAGGATGCGGTAAATGACTTCCGTCGGCACATGGTGCTCCTTCAGGTAGGCGGTGGCGACCGTCCTGCCCAGCACCTTGTGAAATTCCACGCCCTGCTCCACCAGTTGCGCTGTCGCCGTATCGTTGCGGCTGTTGCCATCGCCGATATCGTCCTTGCTCGATGTGCTATGCATCATGCCTCCCATGCTCAAAATGTCATCGGCAGCCTGACCGCCAGCGATACGTCGGGCGTATCGCGCGTCAGGCCGGCGCCGATCGAAATATTCAGGGTCCGGTCCTTGGCGAGCCGGTACGAATAGCCCATCAGCAAAGTACCCAGTTGGGTGCGCACGGCGCCCGGCACGACCGTGCCGTTCTGGCGCGTGCGGCCGATGGTGCTGTGGTCATACCCCAGGCTGAGCGAGCCTTTTTCATTGAGCGCCAGGCCGACACCGAAGTTCACGCCAAAAATCTTGCCCGGTTCGACAGTGCCCAAGGGTTCGCGCGTGCCGTCGCGCAGCAGGCGGCTGACATCGTGCCGCTTGAAGCTGTGCAAATAGCTGATGCTGCCGAAAAACACCGCCGGATCGGAAGGAAATAGCCAGGTCAGGCTCGGTTGCAAAGAGTAAAACCCCGAGCCCGTCGGCAAGTCCAGCGGCAAGCCGGTGCCGCTGGCGTTTTCGCCCACGCAGCGGCGCACGCAATCGGTGACGACGCTGAACGGATCGCGCCCGGTGCGCGACTTGAAGCGCAGGCCCGCCACATAATACGATTTGTCGGCGCCGCCGTCGTTCAACTGGTAGCGGGCCGCCAGTTCCACGTCCCCCAGGTGCTTGCCGCTGGTATCGAACACGCGCTCGACGGCAGTGCCCGTGAACAACTCGCGGCTGACGGTGGCGTCGGACCGGTAGACATACGGGATGCGCGCCTCGACTTCGAAGCGGTTGGTGATGCCGGTGCGGCCGGTCAGCGCCGCCGTAAAGGTGTTGCGCTTGACTTCGCGCACGTCGATCAGGCCGATCAGCAATGCCGGGATGATGGTATAGCCGACCAGCGCCACGCGGTTGCTCGATGAATAACCGAATTGCGCGGACGGTTCCAGCACGAATTTTCCCCTGGGCGTGAGTACGCCAGGCTGCTCGAAAATCGGCGCCACTTCCGGCGGACGGCTGTCGCGCCCGGGCGGGCGACCCACCGCCACCGGTCCCGGTGTCGAGGGCGGCACCGCCGGCGTGGTGGGCGGTGCAGGTGCGGGTGCAGATGCCTGCGCGGCGCTGGCGGGCGTGCCTTGCTGGCCGGGCCTTTCCTGGCCGGGCCTTTCCTGGCCGGGCCTTTCCTGGCCGGCGCCCTCCTGCAATCCCAGGCCACGCTGTTCGCCCAGCAATTCATTCGTGATCGGCGCTCCCTGCAAGACATCGATACGGCGCTGCTGCGCCTGCAGCGTGCCGCGCAGCCTGTCGAGCAAGCGGCGCTGCTCGGCCAGTTGCGCTTTCATGTCTTCCAGGCGGGCCGCCAGTGCCTGCTGGCTGGCGGCCGGGACCGGGACCGGGGCCGGGACCGGGACCGCAGCGTTTTGCCCATGCGCCGCAGCGCTCAGCAGCAAGGACGAGGCTCCGGCCGCGCCCAAACGCAATAAATGAAGATACCGCATCGTTACTCCTGAAGGTAAGCCGGACGGCATGCCCGGCGTGGGTGGTTGCTGCGTCGTTTCGATTGCTCCTAGCGTGGCCCGGCCACGGTATCGAGCGCCCTTTGCAAAGTGTCCTGGAAATTGGCGATCTTCAGCAGTTCAAGGCTGTTGACGCTGGTATTGATGATGGTCTGGCTGCGCAAGACCTGATCGTTCAAGCTGTTCTGGATCACGGTGCCGGCCATGGTCTGTTCCAGCGCCCCCGCTGCGAACAGATTGCCGCTGCCGTTTTGCACCACGTTCATCGCCGTGAGGGCCGCGCGCGCCTGTTTGGCTTCATCGACGCCCAGGCGCGCCACATCGGCAATCATGAAAGAGGTGCTGGCCACCACTTCGCCATTGATGCTGACCAGGCGTTCGATGCCAAGCGACAGGTTCAGGCCGCCCGGCATGTCAAAGCCGCCGCGCGCCTGCTCCAGGATGGCGTCGTCGACCGCCTGCCAGTCGTCACCGGGAACTTCCGCTGCCATGGCCGGGCTGATGGCCAGGCTGCAAGCGAGCGTCACAGCGGCCCTCCGATAGTGCTTGTGCATAGTTCCTCCGTTGCGGCGCCGGCAGTTGGGTCCGCGCCGCTAGAAATTTCCCGCTTCATGCTTGGGCATGGTGAGCAGATCGAGGCCGCCGCGGCTGATCGCCTGCTCCAACGGCGCCGCCGGCGCCACGCGCCAGTCGTCGGCATCGTTGAAACGGGCGGGCCGCAAGTCCGCCCCGGCCGCCAGATTCTGGCCGGGACGGGCGACGCGTCCATGAATGACAAACAGCAGCCGGCCCTGCCAGATCGCGTCGAAGCTGGCGCGCGGCATGGCGCGCGTGCCGCCGGCAGGATCGCCGATCAGGACCCGGCTGGGACTGAGGCCCTTGACGACCACGAAATGCCGGTAACCTTTATCGGCGACCAGCACGATGGCGGGAAAGTGCGCTTCAGCCAGCTTTTCCAACGGTAGCTGAAATCCATTGGCCAGGAAGCCGCGCGCCGCAAGAAAGCGCTTGATGTCGAGCAAGGAAAAGCCTTCACGGCGGATCTTCTGTTGATCGCCATGCTGATACATTTGCTCGAAGACAAAACGTTCCGTGACATGGTCGTCGTAGTGGTGGGTCAGCAAGGTCGCCACGGCGGCCGAGCCGCAGCTGAAATCATATTGCTGATGCAAGGTGCGCGCGAAGCGCGCTTCGCGGATGCTGGCCACAGGCACGTCGAAGCGCGCGCCGCCGAGCGCCGCGATGTCAGCCCCGCCCGCCGTGGCGCAAGCGAGCAGGCCGGCCAGGGCCGCCCCCCACGCGCGGTGCCGGCAAAATGGGAAGGCGGCCATGGCTAGCGCATCTGCAAGTTGATGATGGTGGCGTTCTGTATCAGCACATTGGCCCCCGAATTCTGGATCACGATCGGAATGCCGGACGCGTTGGCGAACGCGCCGCCATCGATGCTGTTGGCGCCCGTGTTGACATAGGTGGCGGAATTGCCGGTGACATAGCCGCTCAGTTTTGCCTCGTTATTGACGACAGCGGCGCCGCCACGCGCCTGCTCCAGCACTGCCTCGTCCGTCCCGGCGCCCAGGCCGCCGGTCTCGCCCAGCGCCACAGCGAGCACCGGCAGCAGCGCCAGCGACCCGGCTGGCGCAGCGGCAACGGTCGCATCGGGCTCCGCAAAACCGGCCATGGCGGCAGGTGCGGGCGCGGCCAGCGCGCCAGCCGACACGCAGGCCAGGCCGGCACTGCACATTGCATTCAAAAAAATTCGCATGCTGTTCCCCTGATATGGTTCCGCGTACGGCTCCGCCGCGGCCAGGCCACGACGGAGCTTGCTGTCAGTCGCCTGCCCGGGGCTTATGGACCGACGGACAGATTGGCCTGCACCGTCACGCTTTGCTGGATCAGCGAGGAAATGCCGCTGTTCTGGCTGATGACCAGGAGGCCGGCCGCCGACTGGGCGGTACCGCTCATGGTGTTGGACATGTCGAAGGTGCCCGCATTGACATTGGCCGTGCCGCCAGCGCCGCCGGTGCCGCCAGCGCCAGCGCCGCCGGTGCCGGTGCCGGCCGTATTGGTGCCGCCGTCGCCGCCCGTGCCAGCCGTGTTGCTGCCGCCGGCGCCACCGGCGCCGCCGTCACCGGCCGTCGCATTGCCGTTGCTTGCCGTGCCATTGCTGGCGCTGCCGCCGGTGGATGCACCGCCAGCTGCGCCGGTACCGGCCGTGTTTTGCGCCGACCCCGTGGCGCCGCCCGCGCCACCGGCCTCGCCGGCTGCGCCATTGCCACCGGTGCTGGTACCGGCTGCACCCGCACCGCCCGTACCCGCCGTGCCGCCGGTCGCAGCAGCGCCCGCGCCACCCGAGCTGGTCAAGGCTGCACCGGCGCCGGCCGCGCCGGAAGTGCCCGAACCGCCAGCCGCGCCGGCGCCGGCGGTATCGGTGCCGCCCGCCCCCGCCGTACCCGTGCCGCCGGCAGCGGCCGTGGCAATGCCACCGGACGAGCCAGTACCGCCGGCCGTGCCGCCGCCGCCGTTCGCCGTGCTCGCGCCGCCATTGGTGGCGCCATTGCTGGCGTTGCCGCCGGCGCCGCCCGTGCCGCCGCCACCGCCCGCAGCACCGTGGAACTGAGCGGCCCGTCCTTGTTGACCACGGGCCAGCAGGCGGACCTGACTGTGACCGTGCGCGAC
>NZ_NJGY01000003.1:87976-568459 GCF_002250505.1 Janthinobacterium sp. PC23-8 | reverse complement strand
ACCGGCGCCGCCCGCGCCACCGGCACCAGCCGGGCCGCTGTTCGCGCCCCGGGCATAGCCGCCGGCGCCACCGGCGCCGCCGTTGCTGGCGCCAACCGATGCGTCGCCAACGCTGGCGCTGCCATTGGTGGCAACGCCGCCCACGGCGCCAGCGGCGCCAGCGGCGCCCGTCGCCGTGCCGCCCGTGCCGCCGGTGCCGTACGCCGTGCCGCCCTGTCCGGTAGCGCCGACACCGCCATAGCCTGCGCCGCCATTGACCGAACCGTTATTGGTGGCGTAGTTGCCGATCGAACTGACGGTGTTGCCCGACACGGAACCGTCGAGCGTGCTGGAGGCCGTGGCCGTCGAGTTATTGAAAGCGTTCATGAAACTGGCGCTGCTGGTCGCGCCATTGTTGGCCGCCGAAGCGCCCATGGCGTTGGCCGCCGCTTCGCCGGTACTGTTGTTCTGGGCCGAATTGTCTTGCGAGGCCGACGAATTGTCGTACGCTGCAGGCCCTGCGCCCGATTGGCTCGACGAACTGTTTGCTGTCTGCGTGTTATAGCCAAAGGTGTCGTTGGCAACCGTCGTGCCTTTTTCTTGCGCATGGGCGCTGAAGCCGAAAGCGAGCGCTATCGCTGCCGCGAGGAGAGTTTTTTTCATTGCAGTTCCCTGTCTAGAAGTTGATCAGAATGCCGGCGCCGGACTATCACGGTCAGGCTCAGGGTGCAAATGCAAGCTTGGTGCCAGGACAATGACTTAATGACAAGCCATTGATTTGCAATGATATTTTTGGGTCCAGGGCACGCGCCGCCAGGCGGCGAGGCTGCTGTACCCGCGCGTCGTGGCATAACTGTCACCCCAGCGAGACACCCGGCAAGCGGCGCAGTTGCCACCGTCGGCGCATATTCCCTTTCCAATCAAGGGCTTGCCATCGCATCCTGATGCGCTACGGCTGACTCAATAATGTGACGTTGGCGCCCGGATGTGACAGTGCCGCCGGCGCAGGACACTGCCCGCGGCAAGGTCATCGCGCCACCTCAGCACTTGATATTGAGTTTCTTGATCAGCCGGTACAAGGTCATGCGCGACACGCCCAGTTCGCGCGCGGCCTGGCTGATATTGCGGCCGCACCTGGCCAGGCTGGCCTGTACCGCGTCGCGGTCGGCGCGCAGGCGCAGGCCGCCCAGGGGCGCGTTGCCGGTGGCGGCAGGGCCACTGGCGGCCAGGCCCAGATCCTGCGGCACGATCAATCGGCCCTCGGCCATCACCATGGCGCGCCGCACCCGGTTGATCAGCTCGCGGACATTGCCCGGCCAACCGTGTTCCAGCATGGCTTGCGCGGCGGCGCTGCTGAAGCCCTTGACCAGTGGCGAGCGTTCCGTCAGGTAGGTGGCAAAGAAATGATTGGCCAGCGACAGCACGTCTTCCTTGCGCTCGCGCAGCGGCGGCACATCGAGCGCGAGCACATTGAGGCGGTAATACAAGTCTTCGCGGAAACTGCCCTGCTGTACCGCATGCAGCAGATTTACATGCGAGGCGGCAATCACGCGCGCGTCGACGGCAATGCTGTGCGAGGCGCCGACACGGTGGATGGTTTTTTCCTGCAAGAAGCGCAGCAGATTGGTTTGCAAGGCCAGCGGCAAGTCGCCTATTTCGTCGAGAAACACGGTGCCGCCGGCGGCCGATTCGATCAGCCCGCGCTTGTCGCGCGCCGCGCCCGTAAATGCGCCGCGTTCGTGGCCGAACAGTTCCGACTGCGCCAGGCCGGCCGGAATCGCACCGCAATTGATCGGCACGAAGGGGCCGGCCGCGCGTGGCGAGTGCGCATGGATGGCTTGCGCCGTCAGTTCCTTGCCGCTGCCGGACTCGCCCCAGATCAGCACGGGCGCGCTGGCGCCGGCTACCTTGCGGATCTGGCGCCGCAGGCGCTCGACGGCCACGCCGTGCCCTTTCAGGCCCATGTCGGCCTCGATCGCTTCAGTTGAAGCAAGCTCGGCCTGGTCGCGCAGCGAAGCCCAGCCATGGGCATGGCCCAGGGTGTGCTGGAGGCGCACGGTATCGATCGGCAAGGTGTGATAGTCATAGCAATGATCGCGCACCAGGCGGCGGCAGGCGGCGCTTTGCAATATGCGCGGCGGAAACACGCCGATCCAGTGCGTGGCCCAGTGCTGCTGCAGGAAACGGTCAATTTCGTCCAGGCCATCGAGTGAGGACATCAGCACGCCAACGGCAAACGGCTGGCTGCGCAAGGCGCGCGCGGCCGCCGCCAGTGTCTTGACGGGATACACCTGCCACCCCTGCCATGCCGCGCCCAGTTCGCGCGCTCCGGCCTCGCGTAAAAAACCATGGCCGCCCAGATCAATGCACAACACCTGTTTTATCGACATTCGGCCTCCGTTTTACCTGTCAATTTGGTAAGACAGCAGCCAGCGCATTTGGTGCCGCGATACCTGCACTTGGGCACAAAAAAACCACAGGCGCAGGGCAAGCGATGGCAGCGGCGTCTGCCAGGTCAAAGGCAGAGCCCGCTTTGCTTGTCGGGGACGGCTGAGGCGGATAGAATGCCTGCGCGGTTTTTTGCTGTGTAGAAACTGTGAGTGCGGCCGGCCGCCGGCAAACACACAGACCACACCAGACGAGGACAGCGATGCAAGACCACTTTGTACAGCCGCACGATTTGCCCACCTGGCGCCGCCGCAGCGCCTTGCGCGTGTTGAACCTGTTCGGCTGGCGCCTGCGCTTTCGGCCGCTGCCCGGCCCGCGCGGCATCGTGGTGGTCTATCCGCATACCTCGAACTGGGATTTCCCGATCGGCCTGTTCGGCAAATGGGCGCTCGACCTGCCGTTTCGCTGGCTGGCCAAAGACTCGCTGTTCCGTGGCCCCATCGGCAAACTGATGCGCTACCTGGGCGGCGAGCCGGTCGACCGCAGCACCACCAGCGGCACCATAGACCGCCAGGCCGAGCGCATGCTGGCCGCAAACTGGTACTGGCTGGCGATCACGCCCGAAGCGACGCGCAGCTACCGCCCGAACTGGCGCAGCGGCTTTTATCACCTGGCGCTGGCGGCCAAGGTGCCGCTGGTGCTGGTGTATATCGACTACCCGAGCAAGGTGCTGGGCGTGGTCGACCATTTATATCTGACGGGCAACAAGTACGCCGACATGGCGGCGATTGCCGCCGTGTATGCCGGGCACCAGGGCTTGCATCCTGAAAATGCCGCGCCGATTGTCCTGTCGGAAAAACGCCCTGGTTAACCCTTTAGTTCATTCCCATCAGCACCAGGCCGGCCGCCGTCATGGCCGCGCCCGCCACGCGCACGACGCGTTCGGCCATCACCTGGCCGATAAAACGCCCGCTCATCAGCAAGATGCCGGAGGCCAGCATGAAGCCGAAGGTGGCCGACGCCGCCGGCAATTCGTGTCCATGGGCATTGCCATGCGCCAGCGCGAACAAACCGACCAGACCGATGCCCAGCCAGTTCGGCAGCGCCAGTGCCAGCGCAATGGCCATGCCGGTCAGCGCGACGGTGGCGGCAATGCCCATCTCCAGCCCGGGAATGCCGAGCCCGGCCATGCCGGCCAGTGCGCCCAGCAGCATCATGCCGAGAAACGTTGCCGGCTGCGTCAGGGACAAGCGCTGCTGGCCGCCCCAGGCGCCCACACCCAGCATTGCCAGCAAATGGTCGAGCCCGGTAAACGGATGGGCCAGGCCGGCCAGGAAACCCACTGCCTCGCCGTGGCCGGGGTGAGCCATGGCAGGCAGCGCCAGCAAGGACAAGCTGGCCAGCACGGCCGTGTGTTTCAGGGAAAAGATAGTCATTGCATCTCCTGTTGATCGAGCAAACCTTGCTCGCGGATAAAATCAATCACGGCCTGCACGCCGTCGCCGCTGCGCAGGTTGGTAAAGATGAACGGGCGGCTGCCGCGCTGCTGTTTGGCGTCGCGCGCCATCACGTCCAGGTCCGCGCCCACATGCGGCGCCAGGTCGGTCTTGTTGATGATGAGCAAGTCCGAGCGCGTGATGCCGGGGCCGCCCTTGCGCGGAATCTTTTCGCCGCCGGCCACGTCGATCACATAGATCGTCAGGTCCGACAATTCCGGGCTGAAGGTGGCGGCCAGGTTGTCGCCGCCCGATTCGACCAGGATCAGGTCCAGGTTCGGAAAATCGGCCTGCATGCGGGCGATCGCTTCGAGGTTGATGGAGGCATCTTCGCGGATCGCCGTGTGCGGACAGCCGCCCGTCTCCACGCCCATCAGGCGCTCGGCCGGCAAGGCGTCGGCGCGCAGCAAAATCTCCATGTCCTCCTTGGTGTAGATGTCATTGGTGATGACGGCCATGTCATAGCGGTCGCGCATGCCCTTGCACAGCATTTCGCACAAGGCCGTCTTGCCCGAGCCGACCGGCCCGCCGATGCCGACGCGCAGCGGATTGGAAGTTATCGTTGTCATATATTGCCTCTTGGTTGTTCTCTCATGGTTCAGGAACGGTACAGCCGGCTGTACTGCACTTCGTGCCGCATCGACAGCAGCGACAGGCCCGGCGTCCAGTTGCCCATCTCGTCGTCTTGCAGGCTCTGCGCGGTGACGGCCGCCGCCTCCAGTTCGGGGCGCAGCGACAGCAGCAGGCGCTGGCCAGCCACCTGCCCCAGCGGCACCGATTTGACGCACACCAGCACCTGGTTTTCAGCCCAGGCGAACAGCATCGCCAGCAAGGCTTCCTGGCGTGGAATCCGCAGCGCCGCCACCGCGCAGGCATAGGCCGTCGGCAACGCCACTTCGGGTTCGCTTTGCAACATGGCGATCAGCGCGCCGTCGGCCACGCCCAGCTCGGCCAGCAGCCTGGTCAGCGAAAAGCCCATCTGGATGGTCTCTGCGCGAAATTCAAACGTATCGCGCGAAGCGACAAAGCGCTCGCTCCACAGCCGCACGCTGTCAAAGTCCTGCTGTTCGAACGCCTGCATCAGGCGCCAGCACAGGGGCGCTTCCCAGCGCGCCACCACGCCAGCGAGGTGTTCGGCGATCCAGTGGCGGGCGGTGGCCGCGTCGCGCACGATGCCGCTCTCGAGTGCCGCTTCCAGCCCCTGCGAATAGCTGTAGGCGCCGATCGGCAGGGCCGGGCTGGCGAACTGCAGCAAGTGCAGCAATGCCGACGCCTGCATCAGGCGGCGTCGCCGGGACGGTGAATTTTCTGGCGCAGCGGCACGGGCGCGAGCAGATGCTGGCCGTGCTCGTGGTGGCCATGGCCGCCGCCGTAAGCGCCCGATTCCGGCTCGAACGGCGCGTTTTCTTCCGTCACGGTCGCCTGCAGGCCTTCGAGCATTTCCTTCAATACCGCATCCTTGCGGATGCGCAGGAAGCCGTCGCCCACCTGCGCCTGCGTGTGGCGGTTGCCGAGGTGGAAAGCGCAGCGCAGCAAGGCGTGGGCGTTTTCGCAGCGCACCAGGTAGGTCGGTTCGCGCGCGGCGACGATTTGCACCACGCGGCCATCGGGCCCCGTCATCAGCTCGCCGTCGCGCAGCACCGTGCCGCGCACGGTAAACACCGCCGCTTCCTCGCCGGTCGACAAGGTGGCGCGCAGCCGGCATTTTTCACGCTGATCATACGGCAGCACCAGCTGGCCGATCACGGGACGGCCATCGTCGGCCGCCAGTTTGGTATGCAATGTGAGCATGGTCATTTCCAATGAGTCCTAAAACAGAAAATAGCGCTGCGCCATCGGCAGCACGCTCGCCGCTTCGCATACCAGCAGCTGGCCGTCGGCGCGCACGGCGTAGGTCTCGGGATCGACTTCCATGTGCGGCGTGGCGCTGTTATGGATCATGTCGCGCTTGCGCAGGCCGCGCATGTTTTTCACGGCGATCAGCGATTTGTTGAGCTTTAACTGATGGCCGATATCGAGGTCGTAGGCCGCCTGCGAGACAAACGTAAACGACTTTTTCAGGCCGCCGCCAAAGGCGCCGAACATCATCCGGTAGTGCACCGGCTGCGGCGTCGGAATCGAGGCGTTCGGGTCGCCCATCTGCGCTGCGGCGATCATGCCGCCCTTCAAGATCATCGACGGCTTGACGCCGAAAAAGGCCGGCTTCCACAGAACGATATCGGCGATCTTGCCCGGCTCCAGCGAACCCACCACATGTGCAATACCGTGCGTGATGGCAGGGTTGATGGTGTACTTGGCGATATAGCGCTTGACGCGGAAATTGTCGTTGCGTGCGCCGTCTGGCGACAGCGAGCCGCGCTGCACCTTCATTTTGTGCGCGGTCTGCCAGGTGCGCATGATCACTTCGCCGACGCGGCCCATGGCCTGCGAGTCGGACGACATCATGGAAATGGCCCCCAGGTCGTGCAGGATATCTTCGGCGGCGATGGTCTCGCGGCGGATGCGCGACTCGGCAAACGCCACGTCCTCGGCGATCGCCGGATCGAGGTGGTGGCACACCATCAGCATGTCCAGGTGCTCGTCGAGCGTGTTGACGGTAAACGGGCGCGTCGGATTGGTCGACGAGGGCAGCACATTCGATTGGCCGACGGCGGCGATGATGTCCGGCGCATGGCCGCCACCCGCCCCTTCCGTATGAAAGGTATGGATGGTGCGGTCCTTGAAGGCGGCCAGGGTGTGTTCCAAAAACCCTCCTTCGTTGAGGGTATCGCTGTGCAGTGCCACCTGGATATCCATGCGCTCGGCCACCGACAGGCAGTTGTCGATGGCGGCCGGGGTGCTGCCCCAGTCTTCGTGCAATTTGAGGCCGATGGCGCCGGCGCGCACCTGCTCTTCGAGCGGCGTCGGCAGGCTCACATTGCCTTTTCCCATGAAACCCAGGTTCATCGGGAACGCATCGGCCGCCGCCAGCATCGAGTGCAGATGCCACGGCCCCGGCGTGCAGGTGGTGGCGGCCGTGCCGACGGCCGGCCCGGTGCCGCCGCCGAGCATGGTGGTCACGCCGCTCATCAAGGCTTCCTCGATCTGCTGCGGGCAGATGAAGTGAATGTGGGTGTCGACGCCGCCGGCGGTGACGATCATGCCTTC
This sequence comes from Janthinobacterium sp. PC23-8, assembly GCF_002250505.1. GTDB lineage: Bacteria > Pseudomonadota > Gammaproteobacteria > Burkholderiales > Burkholderiaceae_D > Janthinobacterium. The sequence goes on along the minus strand of NZ_NJGY01000003.1, from coordinate 561,449 downwards.
ACCGGCGATGATCTCGGTGGCGCCGCCGATGGCCAGCGTGACGCCGGGCTGGATGTCGGGGTTGCCCGCCTTGCCAATGCCGAAAATCAGGCCGTTTTTCAGGCCGATGTCGGCCTTCACGATGCCCCAGTGATCGACAATGACGGCGTTGGTAATCACGGTGTCCATCACGTCGGCCGCATTGCGCTGAGACTGGCCCATGCCGTCGCGGATCACCTTGCCGCCGCCGAATTTCACTTCTTCGCCATAGATGGCGTAATCGTGTTCGACCTCGATGAACAATTCGGTGTCGGCCAGGCGGATGCGGTCGCCCGTGGTCGGGCCGAACATTTCGGCATAGGCGCTGCGGGGAATACTGGCCATCTCAATCCTTTCCGGGTGGAGTATCTTTCAATTCGCCCATGACTTCGCCGTTGAAGCCGAAGACCTTGCGCTCGCCCGCCAGCGCCACCAGCTCCACCGTGCGCTGCTGGCCCGGCTCGAAGCGCACGGCGGTGCCGGCGGCGATATTGAGGCGCATGCCATAGGCGCGCCAGCGCTCGAACGCCAGCGCCGGGTTGACTTCGAAAAAATGAAAATGCGAGCCGACCTGTATCGGCCGGTCGCCGCGATTGGCCACCACCACGGTGGCCGTGGTACGGCCCGCGTTGATACTGATTTCGCCTTCTTCCAATCTGTATTCGCCTGGGATCATGTCCGGCTCCTGTAAAAATGCTGGGGTGACTACGGTATCGGGTTATGCACGGTCACGAGCTTGCTGCCATCGGGGAACGTCGCCTCGACCTGAATATCGGGGATCATTTCGGCGATGCCGTCCATCACGTCGTCGCGCGTGAGGATGCGCGCGCCGTCCGACATCAGTTGCGCCACCGACTTGCCGTCGCGCGCGCCTTCCATGATGGCCGCGCTGATCAGCGCCACCGCTTCCGGATAATTGAGTTTCAGGCCGCGCGCCAGGCGCCGCTCGGCCAGCAGCGAGGCGGTAAAAATAAGCAGCTTGTCTTTTTCGCGTGGTGTCAAATCCATGGTTGTCCTTTGTAGGTTCAGGTATTCCAGATGCGGGGAATCACCGCCGCGCGTCCCAGCAAGGCCGGCCGCAGCAACTGCCAGGCCAGCAGCATCACGCGGCGCGCCGCTTCGCTGTCGCCGCACAGCAATCGCACCACCAGCACCGATTTCATCTGCGTGGCGCCAAACTGCGCTCCCTCGGGCACGGCCAGCGCGCGCAGGGCCGCCAGCAGCGGCGCCGGCAGCACCGGCCCGACCGCCAGCAAGGTGGCGCACACGGTATGGCCGGCCATGCCCAGCGCGCCTTGCATCAGCGGCCCGCCGGCCGCCAGCACGCCCTGCTCCCACCACAGCAGCTTGCCGCCGCGGCGCACTTGCGTGTGCTGGCCGATGCTGCCCGTGTTGAACGTTTCGCCCGACGCACTGCGGCCCAGGCAAACGATATCGAGGCCGATATAACTGGCGTCAGACGCCAGCTCCACCTCATGGCGCAGCCGCACGCAAGCCTGGTCGAAAAAAATGCTCTCCTGCGGCAGCCATTCGATGGCCGCGCCGGCGCCGGCACGCAGCACGATGTGCTGGCCCGAGACATGGCCGTTGGCGCGGTACCACTTGGCCGCGCCCGGCGACGTCAGCAAGGCCTGCGCGCCATCGCCCACGGTGGCGTCGACGGCCAGCTGGTCGCCGCCCACCACCCCGCCCGGCGGATGCACGATGATGGCGTGGCAGACCGCGCCGCCTTCCGGATACAAGGGTTTTTGCACGCGCAGCGGGCCGCTGTGGCGGCGTTCGACCAGCCGGCTGACGTCGCCATGCAGGGCGAAGCCCAGCGTCAGGTGCGCCTGCCACGGTCCGTGGGAGGGTTCGGCAACTGGCGGCAGGATGGCGGTGGTGCAGTCGGGCATGGCAGTGGCGTGTGCGCTGGCAAATAAGCACTACCAAAGCACGATGCATGCCAATGCCGGGGGCGGCAGGGGAAGAAGGATAGTGAGAATGGTGCACCGCCGTGTGGCAGTCGCACCATCATGGTGCAATCAGATGGGGCAGAGCGGACCTTGTTCGCGCAGCAGCACCGTGAAGGCCTCGGCCGCCAGCGGCCGGCTGAAGTAGTAGCCCTGCATTTCATCGCAGCCGTGCTCGGTCAGGAAGTCGACCTGTGCAAGCGTTTCCACGCCCTCGGCGATCACGCGCATGTGCAGGTTGTGCGCCAGCGAGATCACCGACAGGGCAATGGCCGCGTCGCTGCTGCTGGTGGTGACGTCGTCGACAAACGACTTGTCGATCTTCAGCACGTCGATGGGAAAGCGTTTCAAATAGCCCAGGCTGGAATAGCCGGTGCCGAAGTCGTCGAGCGAGATGCTCACGCCGATATCCTTCAGGCTGGTGAGCGCGGCGACCGCCTTGTCCGGGTCGCCCATCACCGTGCTTTCGGTGATTTCAATGCCCAAGCAGGCGGGGTCCAGGCCGTATTTGCGCAAGGTGGCCTCGACGAATGGGACGGTGCGGTCCTGCGCGAACTGCTTGCCCGACAGGTTGACGGCCACCTTGATGCTGCCCAGGCCCGCAGCCTGCCAGGCACGGATCTGCGCGCAGACGGTGTCGAGCACCCATTCGCCGATCGCCGTGATCAGGCCATATTCCTCGGCCAGCGCGATGAACAGGTTGGGCGGCACCTTGCCCAGCACCGGATTGTTCCAGCGCAGCAGCGCTTCGGCGCCCAGCATGGCGCCGCTGCGCAAGCACATCTGCGGCTGGTAATGGACCTCGAATTCACCGCGCCCGACGGCGCCGCGCAGCTGCTGCTGCATCGCCAGGCGGGCACGGATATCGCTGCCCATGCGTTCGGTGAAAAACGCATAGTGGTCGCGCCCCATTTCCTTGGCCCGCACCAGGGCCGTATCGGCATGGCGCAACAGGTCGTCGAAGGTGTCGCCGTCGGCCGGGCACATGGCAATGCCGATGCTGGTGGTCAACACCAGGCGATCGCCGCCCACGTTCAGTTCCTCGCGCAGGCCGGTCAGGATGGCCTGCGCCAGCGCCATGGTGCGGCCCAGCAGCGCGTCGTCCTGCAGCAGGATCTGGAATTCATCGCCGCCCTGGCGCGCCACCGTCTCGCCTTCGCGCACGCAACCCGTCAAAAAGCGCGCCACCACCTGCAGCGCCTTGTCGCCGACGGCCTGGCCATGCGAGTCGTTGATGTTCTTGAAGCGGTCCAGGTCCAGGCACATCAGCACCATCTGCTGGCCGTCGCGGATGACGGCCAGGCGCTGCTGTTCGAAGCGCTCGCGCACCAGCGCGCGGTTGGGCAGGCCCGTCAACGCGTCGTGCCAGGACAGGAAGTCGATCAGGTGCTGTTCGGCCTTGCGCTCGCTGATGTCGAGGAACACGCCGATGTAATTGATGACGGCGCCGTCCGGGCCATGCACGGTGGTCGCGCTCAGGTGGCTGGGATAGGTGTCGCCGCTCTTGCGCCGCGTCTGTACCTCGCCCGACCAGCAGCCGCTGCTGCGCAGGCCCTGGTGCATCGCGGCGCACGCCGCGTCGTCCGCCTCGCCGGCGTGCAGGCGCATGATGTCCATGCCGCGCACGTCCTGCGCCGTAAAGCCGGTAATGCGCGTGAAAGCGGGGTTGGAAGTGACGATGATGCCTTGCGGGTCGGTGATCAGGATGGCGTCCTGGGTCGCTTCGAACACCTGGCCGGACAGGCGCAGCAGGTCTTCGTTGGCGCGACGGATCTGCACTTCGCGCGCCAGCGTGCTGGCCACCTGTTCCAGTTCGGCCGTGCGCTCGGTGACGCGCCGCTCCAGGGTAACGCGCTCCTGCGCCAGTTGCAGCTGGGCGTGGCGCAGGCGTACATGGGCGTCGGTGCGGGCCAGGATCTCTTCGGCCTGGAACGGCTTGGCGATGAAGTCGACCGCGCCGAGCGCAAAGCCGCGCACCTTGTCGTCGGTATCGTGCTGGGCCGACAGGAAAATCACCGGCACCTGGCACAGCTCGGGCATGGCCTTGAGGCGGCGGCAGACTTCGAAGCCGTCGAGGCCCGGCATGCGCACGTCGAGCAGGATCAGGTCGGGCGGACGCGCTTGCGCCGTCCACAGGGCCAGTTCGCCATTGGGTGCCTGGCGCACGGCATAGCCGGCGCCGCCGAGCAGGTCGCTCAACAGCTTGAGCGAGGCCGGGGTATCCTCGACGATCAGCACTTCGCCCTTTGTATTGACTTCCGGAAAATCGCGATACATGTAGCAGTTCTCTCAACTCTGGATGAGGCGTAGCGGTAGCTTGCGCGCCGGAAAAGACTCGTTTTGCGGTGAACTACCTCCATCATCATAAGCTTCATTGCAAATTAGCACCACTCCACAGCCTGCTTTTCGCGATTTTTTTCTGCCAGTCCGATGTTGTCAGTCCACAATCACGCCGGCAACGGTGCCGCGCCCTGTTCCAGCAGCGCGCACAGGGGCAGGTAGTGGTGCTGTTCCAGCATCGCTTGCAGCGGCGCCACCAGCGGCTGCGCGGCCGGTGCCAGCGCAGCCAGCAGCAACGCCACGCGTGTCAGGTTCAGTTCGCGCAGCGCCGCCAGCAGCGCCGCGCGCTCGCCCGGCGTCAGCACGGCCAGGTCTTGTACGCTCAGCGTCCGTGCAGGCGGCGTTGTCACCACCTCCGCAGCCGGTGGCGCCGGCAAGGCCGGCGAGGCCAGCGGCAAATCGGCGCCGCGCGCGGGAATCGCAAAGCGGAAGGTCGCGCCCTGCCCCGGCGTCGACTCCACCGTCAGCGCGCCTTTCATCAGGCGGACGAATTCGCGCGAAATCGCCAGGCCCAGGCCCGTGCCATCCTTGGGGCCATCGCTGTCGGCTTGCACGAAGGGCTCGAAAATGCGCTGCTGATCCGTCAGGGCGATGCCGGCGCCGGTATCGCTGACCGCAAACTCGAGCCGCCACGCCTCGCCATCGTGCGCATCGCCCAGGCGCACACCGCGCGCCTGCAACGTCACCGTGCCGCGCCCGGCGAACTTGACGGCGTTCGACATCAGGTTCAGCAACACCTGGCGCAAGCGCGTGCCGTCCAGGTGCGCCGCCAGCGGCAGGCCGGCGCAATCGAGGTGCAGCAGCAGACCTTGCGGCTCGGCGCGCATTTCGAGCATGTCCATCACTTCCTGCAGCAGCGGCGCGAGCGCCACCACTTCGCACTGCGCCGACAGCTTGCCCGCCTCGCCCTTTGACAATTCAAGGATCTCGTTGATCAGGGTAAGCAAGTGCTTGCCCGAGCGGTGGATGATGGCCAGGTTGCGCTTTTCATCGGCATGCATGTGGGGCGAATCGGCCATCAGGCGCGAAAAGCCGATCACCGAATTCAAGGGCGTGCGCAGTTCATGGCTCATATTGGCCAGGAACACGCTCTTGGCGCGGTTGGCCGCCTGCGCCTGGTTCACCGCCACCGACAGCGCGCCGGTGCGCTCGGCCACCAGTTCTTCCAGGTGGTGGCGGTGACGCAGCAGCTCCAGTTCGGCCTCGCGGTGCGCCGTGATGTCGTAGTTCGAGCCGACCAGGCGCAGCGGCTTGCCGTCGCCGTCGCGAAACAGCACCGCATCGACCTTGATGTAGCGGATCGACTGGTCGGGCCACAGGATGCGGTATTCATGCTTGAAGGCGCTGCCTTGCCTGAGCGCGGCGCGCAGCGCCTGCTTGGTCGGTTCGATATCCTGCGCCAGCAGCGAGGCGCGCCAGATCATGGACGGCGGCAGGCCCGCCGCAGGATCGGCCTTGAACTGGGTGTACATCTGGTCGTCCCACTCCAGTTCGGCGCCCGCCACGTTCCAGTCCCAGATGCCGATGCTGGCCGCGCCAGTGGCCATCTGCACGCGCTCCTCGCTGCGCTGCAAGGCGCGGTAGCGGCTGTCGAGCAGCGCCACCATGTCGCGGATCGAGCGGTAAAGGGTGCGCAGCTCGCCCAGAAACCAGGTCTTGGGCGGCATGCCGGCCGCCACCGGCTGGCCGGCGCGCACCGCTGCCGCATACTGGCCGATGGCCGTCAGGGGGCGCAGCATCAGCCACCACATCAACAGCCAGATGCTGGCCACCAGGATCACGTCGAGTCCGACGATGATGGCGCCGGTGGCCAGCGCGCGCTGGCGCAATTGCGCATGCAGCACCGACGGCTCGGCGTAGACGGCAACAGCGCCGATGATCTGCCCGTCCTGGGTCACCATGCGCCGTTCGGCCAGCAAGGAGGGGTCGTCCGGTTCGAGTTGCAGGCTGTCGATGGCGCCGCCAATGCCGCGGCGCAAAATGATGGTGTCCTTGCCGATCGCCGGCGTAAGCGCGATGGCATGCAGTTCGCGGTTGCCGAGCATGCTGCGCATGATGGCCTGCATCTGCTTTTCATCGAGGTTCCACAGCGGCAGTTCGACCGCCACGGCCAGCTGGTCGGCGCTGACAGACACCGTGCGGTGCAGCTGCTGCCAGCGCTGCGCGCGCTCGGACTGGTAGAACAGCACGGCGAACACCAGCAGCAGCAAGGTGACGACAAAGGTCAGCGCCATGCTGACGGCCAGCACGATGGACACGCGGTCGAGGCGGCCCTGCTTGACCTTGCCCCTGGTTTGTTCGTCGCTCATGCCTGGCCTTCATCGACATCCTGCGCCAGCCACTGGCACAATTGCCGGTACTGGTGATGCTCGAGCATGACGCCGAGGCGCGCAGCGAGCTGCGGCAGGCGCGTGGCCAGGCCGGCCAGCACGATGGCGCTGCGCCGCAGGTCGAGCGCGCTGACGGCTTCAAGCAGGGCGGCGCGTTCGCCTGGGGCCAGCAGCGCCCGCTCGCAGGGCGTCAGCGCCGGCGGCGCGCCGCTTTCCACCACCACCGGCGCGGCGCACGCTTCCTCGCGCAGGAAGCGCAGTCCCAACTGCTGCTCGAGCATGGCGAACAGGTGATCCTGTTCGATCGGCTTGCGCAAAAAGGCGTCGGCGCCGGCCGCCAGTGCTTCCTGCTTTTCCTCTTCAAATGCCGATGCCGTCATGATCGCCAGGCGCGGCTGCGGCAGGTCCATCCGCGCGCGCAGCGACCGCGTGAGCGCCAGGCCGTCCATGTCGGGCATGCGCCAGTCGGTCAGCACCAGGTCAAAGCGTTGCGCGGCGAGCATCGCTTGCGCCTGCGCGCCGCCGGCCGCTTCCTGCAGCAGGAAGCCGAGCGGCGCCAGCAGGCTGGCGAGCAGCTTGCGGCAATTGCCATCGTCGTCCACCAGCAGCAGCTTTCGCCCGCGCTGGGCCGGCGGCAGGCAGCATACGCGCCCCGGCAGCATGGGCAAGGCGGCGACCGCAGCCACCACCGGCGCGCGCAGCGAAAAATGGAACACCGAACCCTCGCCCAGGCGTGACTCGACCTGCAACTGCCCCTGCATCAGCCGCACGAATTCGCGCGAAATGCTCAGGCCCAGGCCGGTGCCGGCCTGCGCGGCGGCGCTGTCGGCCTGCACGAAGGGTTCAAAGATGCGTTCGAGGTCGGCTTCGGCGATGCCGGTGCCCGTATCGCGCACGGCAAACGCCAGCAGCACCTCTACGTCGCCGGCAATCCGGCAATCGAGCGACAAGGTCACGCTGCCGCGTTCGATGAATTTCAGCGCGTTCGACAACAGGTTGAGCAGCACCTGGCGCAGCTTGGCGCCATCGAGCCGCACCAGCGGCGGCACGTTGGCGCGTTCCACGCACAGGGCGATGCCCTGCGCGCGCGCGCGCATGCGCACCATCTCCAGCACCTCGTCGAGCAGGCCGTTCAGGTCGACCGGCCCGGTCTGCAACTGCATGCGGCCCGCTTCGATCTTCGACAATTCCAGGATATCGTTGATCAGGGTCAGCAAATGGTGGCCGGCGCGGTTGATGATGGCCAGGTTATGTTTTTCCTCCTCGAACATGCTTTTTGAGTCGGCCATCATCTGCGAAAAGCCGATCACGGAGTTCAGGGGCGTGCGCAACTCATGGCTCATGTTGGCGAGAAAAACGCTTTTCGCGCGGTTGGCCGATTGCGCCTCGGTCACGGCCACCGACAACGCGGCCGTGCGCTGCTGCACCAGGTCTTCCAGATGGTCGCGGTAGCCCAGCAACTCCTGCTCGCTGCGCTTGCGCGCGCTGATGTCGACGATACCGCCGCGCACCAGGCGCCGCCCGTCCATCGGCAGCCGCACCATCCGCACTTCGCATGGAAACACGCTGCCGTCGGCGTGCCGGATATTGCGCTCCACGTGGATGGTCTCGCCCAGCATCACCACACGCAAATGTTCTTCCACCATCAGCGCCAGCGGCAGGCCGTCCGGCTGCTCGCGGCTGTACAGGTCGAACGGCCCGCAGGCCAGCAAGGTCGCGCGCGACATGCCCAGCATTTGCTGCGCGCTGCTGTTGGCGTCGACAAAACGGTCAAGATCCACATCGTAGACAAGAATGGCTTCGGGCGCATGCTCGACCAGGATGCGGAAACGCTGCTCGCTTTCGCGCGCCTCGCTTTCCGCGCGCCGCAGGCGGCGCTGTTGCAGCAGCAAGGCGCTCAGCAAACACGCCATCATCAGGAACACGCCGCCGACCACCAGCACGACGGCGCGGTGTTCCTGCCACACATTGGGCGGACGGTTCAGGAACACGGCTTGCGACGGCAGGCGGCCGATATCGGCGTCCCAGCGCAGGACCTGCTGCCAGTCATACATCGGCACCGGCCGGACCGCCGGTATCAATAATCCCGGCGCGCCCGGCGCCCGGCCGGCCAGCAGATCGAGCGACAGACGCGCCACCTGCAGCGACGCATTTTCAATATCGAGGATGGAACCGCCGAGGATGCCCCGCCCCACATTGGTGTTATACATGCCAAAGGCCGGCACACTGGCCAGTTGCGCCAGTTGCGCGGCAAACTGCACCGGCGTGGCGATATTGCCGGCCACGTCGCAGTTGACATTGCCCGTCACCAGCAGTGCGTCGGGCGGCAGGTGCGCCACCGTCTCGCGCATCTGCGCCAGGGTCAGGCCGTCCAGGTAGCGCATCGCCACCTTGCCCTGCCAGGCCAGCGCCGCCTGCTGCATGCGCCGCTTGAGCGCCTGGTCGGGGGCACTGGCGCCGACCGCCATCACGATCTCGCGCGTCTGCGGAAACAGCGCCATCGCCTGCGCCAGGGTGCCGGCAAAGTCGACATTGGCCTGCTGCTGCCAGATCGCGGCGGGCGAGCCGGCCGGCAGCGCCTCGCCCGCGCTGTTGATGGCCAGCACGGGCACGGCGTGCGCCAGCGGCGCCAGTTCGCCCAGCAGATAGTCGAGCGCCGGCTGCTGCATGGTCACGATCAGATCGACCTGATGGCCCGAGCCCTGACTGTATCTTAATAGCAACAACTCACGCAGCTTGGCGCGCAGCACCGGTTCGCTCAAGGTGTTCAGGTTCAGAAACTCCACCACCACGTCTTCGCTGGCCAGGCCGCCATCCATCATGGCCCGTGTGTACGTGCGCGTGTACGATTCGACGCCGGCGCGGCCATAATCATAAGAATTGAGAAACAGCACGCGCTTGCCGGCGAGGCTGACGGAGGGCGCGGAAACGGCGGAGGCATGAGCGCAAGCGGCACATGCCAGCAGGAACAGCCATGCGCGGCCGCAGCGCCGCAGCGCCGCCCATGTCTTTCCACCGCCAGGCATCCGCCCACGCGGCGCATCGCCTGCAACGCCCATGTCCATGCCTGCTTTCGTCTGTCATCCTGTGCCGTCTTGCTTGATCCACACTTGCAAAAACATGATAACGTCAACAATGGGGGCAAGTCCATTGCTTAAAGAATCATTCAAGGCATTGCCTACCCGGGACTGGCAGCACTGATGCCAAACAGTTCCAGCTGCAATCCCCTGATCCCCGACGGCACATAGATGGTGATCGCCTGCGCCTTGATCATCGCTTCATGGATGGCGCCTTTGTTCTCGATGGAAAAATAATAAGTATGGGGCCGTACCGGCACTTCGGCCGGCACCTGCGCCATATGACGCAGCCCGGCGCCTGGCAAGGCCCTGGCCACCAGTACGTCGATCTGCTCTGGCGACGAAATCTTCAGTTGCAGCGGCACCACGGCCACCAGCTCCAGTGCCGGCAAATCGGCATTGACGGCCAGGCACAAGGTGGTCTGCAGGTTGACCTGGGCCGCATCGAGCGTGCCGTGATAGTGGGTGCTTCTCTGCGGATCGAGCTCCAGCGCGATGGGAAAATAGCGCGACTGCAGCACGGTGTCGACCAGGTCGCGGATGATGAAGTCCAGCTTGCCAAAGCCGGGCGCAGGATCGTCGTGCTGGTAGCGTGGCAAGTCGGCCAGCGCATACTTCCTGGAAAACGTCATCAGGCCGCCGGCCAGCGCGGTCAGCTGGCCGAACAACTGCTCCGGATGGTGGCGGCCATGGCTGGCGCAATGGCTGAGGGTGGCAATCGCCGTGCTGAGGTTATTGAGCATCCAGAACGAGGACATGTCGCCACCGTGAAACTCCACTGCATGGTGGCCCGGCTGCCGATGACGCTTGTACAGCGAGGCTATTTTTGCACCCAGGCGCTCGATCAGTGCATCGAGCATCTTTTGCAATGCCGCGTCCGCATTGATGGCCAGGCACGGCGGCAGGTACGAGGCATCGATCTCGAAGCCGCCACGCCCGCCGCGGCGCAGGCGCACCAGCGGAATGGCCAGGTAGTCCTGCAGCGGTTCGCGGTGCGACAGCAAACAGACTCTGCTTTTCAGATAGGCGACCGGCACGCTGACCGCTTCGCTGTACAAATCGGGCGTATCGATATCGGCCTGTTGATATCGCGCACCTGATGCCAGATTGCCGCCATGGGCTTTCATGGCGGGCAGCGCCGCATAAAACGTAAAACTGTGTTCGTCGGACGGCAGCCGCGACAGGTCGACCGGGCTGGGCAAGGCATCGCCGAGCGGCGCTTCATAGATCTCGCCGTCCTGGAACACCAGCGACAGGATGTCGGCGCGCAAGCTGTTGTTGGCCAGCGCATCGGCATTCCAGCTGAGGGCGCGCACGCCCCACAGGTGCGGGTTGATCAAGGACACCAGCCGCTGCAGGCGCGCTTCATGATAACGGTCCAGCTGCTGGAACTGCTGCGGGCCGATGGCCAGCCCTTCCGACCACAATAATTTTGACGGCAATGTCACGCTGTTCTCCCCTGTGCTGGTTGAATGTCACGTTGCCAGTCTGAAGTTGCCAGCACGAAAGTCATTGATGTTGCGCAGCAAGTGCTGCTGAATTTTGCGCAATCGCAAATTGCCTGTGGGAAAACACTTCGATACTGGCCACTTCAGACAACACCGGCGCCCTCCAGGCGCATCCCGGGCATGGAAACCTTGCTGCCGTATTTCGAACGCGAACTGGTGGTGCTGCGCCGCCATTGCCGCGAATTTGCCGAGCGTTATCCACGCATCGCCGGCAAGCTGCACATGTCGGGCGAAGCCTGCGAAGACCCCCATGTCGAGCATCTGATCGAGTCGGTGGCCTTGCTGGCGGCGCGCATTGCCAAGCGACTTGACGACGACTATCCGCAATTTACGCACGCCTTGTTCGAGACCCTGTTTCCGCACTATCTGCGAGCATTCCCCTCCTGCGCGATCGTGCGCCTGCCGCCTGCCGCGCTGGACGGGTCTGTGCTGCGCCTGCCGGCCGGCACCCTGATGGACTCGGCCCCGGTGCACGGCGTGCGCTGCCGTTTCAGTACCATCTACGATATCGCGGTCGGCGAGGTGGCATTGACGGCGGCTGCCTTCGACACCAGCATCAAGGCGCCGCCGGCCGTGCGCCTGCCGGCGGGCGCCAGTGCGGCGATCAGCATTACCATCGCGCATCACGGCGCGCCGCCACCAGCGCTACGCCTGTTTATCGATGGCGAACCGTCATTTTCCGCCACGCTGCACGATGCGCTATTGCTGCATGCGGCCTGCGCCTTCGTCGAAGACGCGCACGGGCAATGGCTGCCCTTGCCCGCGCCGCCGCTGGCGCCGGCCGGTTTTGCCGAGAGCGACGCCCTGCTGCCGTTTGGCGCGCGTTCGCACAGCGCTTACCGCATCTTGTCCGAGTATTTTGCCTATCCCGAAAAATTCAATTTCTTCGATATCGACCTGGCGGCCTTACAGGTTCAGTTGCCGGCCGGCAGCCGCAGCTGCACCTTGCATCTGGTGCTGACGGGCATGCCGGCCGACGGCGACAGCGCGCGCATGCTGGCCAGCTTATCAAGCGCCAACCTGCTGCCCGGTTGCAGCCCCGTGATCAACCTGTTCCCGCAAACCGGCGTGCCAATCACGGTGACACGGCAGACAACCGACTACCCCGTGCTGGCGCACGCCACCCACGCGCAGGGCTACGAGATACTGAGCATCGACTCCGTCCATTTGCTGCGCCAGCGTGGTGCAGACAGCAGCGTGAGCGAAGTACGTCCGCTGTACAGCCTGCGTCACGGCGAAAGCGCGGCGCAGCCGGGGCCGTACTGGGTCATGCGCGACGATGCGGCACTGGCGATCACCGGCGCCGGTCATGAAAAAAGCATCAGCCTGGTCGATGGCGATTTCAATCCCCTGCTCCAGGAAAAAGCCACCTTGTCGCTGACACTCACCTGCAGCAACCGCGACCTGCCGTTGGCGCTCAGGCACGGCCAGCCGCAAGGCGACTTGCAGCCTTGCGGCGGCGGCGCGCTACTGCGGCTGCTGCGCCGACCCAGCGCACCGCGCCGCTACGCGCCCGGACACGGCATGCACTGGCGCCTGGTGTCGCACCTGGCGCTGAATCATCATGCGCTGACGCAAGCAGGGTTACCGGCGCTGCGCGAAATGCTGGTGCTGTACGACCTGGCGCAAAGCCCCACCTCGCAACGCCAGATCAAGGGCATGGCGGCGCTGGAACAGCGCCCGGCCACCGCCTGGCTGCGCCACCCGCGCGGCGCGTCGCTGGTGCACGGCGTCGAAGTGCGGCTGACGCTCGACGAGGAAGCGTTCGTTGGCGCCAGCCTGCATCAGTTTGTACGGGTCATCGACCAGTTCCTGGGCCTGTATGTGCAAATCAACAGCTTTGTCGAACTGGTGGTGCTGTCGCTGCAAAGCGGAGAGGAGCTGATCCGATGCAAACCGAGAAACGGCATGCAATATCTGGTGTGATCGCGCATCTGATGGCCGAACCCTGGCGCTACCAGTTCATGCAGGCGGTAGGGCTGCTTTTGCGCTGGCTGCGCCAGCAAGGCGTGCCGTCCGAGCAAGCCCTGGACGAGGTGCTGCACTTTCGAAACAGCCTGTCACTGGGTTTTCCGGCCAGCCAGCTCGAACGCCTGTCGCAGCAGGAAGACGGCCGCATCGCCATCACGCCGGCCTTTATCGGCCTGCTCGGCGGCAGCGGCGCCCTGCCCCTGCACTACACGCAAGGCATCGCCAACAGCCAGGCCGCCGCCGGGGACGATGGCGCCACAGCCTTCCTCGACATTTTTTCGCACCGCATGGTGACGCTGTTTTACCGGGCTTGCGGCAAATACCGGCTGGAACACAAGGCTGACGTCGAAGCGAAAGACGAGCAGCTGCCGATGCTGCTGGCGCTGGCTGGCATACCGGCACCGGGTGGCCAACCCCCGGCAGGCAAGCAGGCGGCGGCATGGTATGCGGGCCTGCTGCGCAACCGCCCCGCGTGCGCGCATGCGATGGCCAAGGTGCTGGCCGACCATTGCCGCATTCCCATCGAGCTGGAGCAGTTCGCCGGCGCCTGGGATTACCTGCCGCAAAATCGCCTGAGCCGGCTCGGCAGCGTCAATTTCACGCTGGGCCGCGGCGCCACCGTCGGCTTGCGGCTATGGCGGCACGACCGCCGCGTGCGCCTGCATATCGGGCCGGTGGACGAAGCGAACTTGCAGCGCTTCCTGCCGCGCGGCGCCGGCGCACAAGCTCTGGCGCAAATGCTGGCGCTGTTTGGCGCGACGGGCCTGCAACTCGAAGTACGGCTGGTATTAAGCGCGCCCTGCATCACCAAACTGGTGCTGCACAGCCATCCGGCAAGGCAGCGCCGGCTGGGCTGGAGCACTTTCCTGCCAACCAGGCAAGGCCAGGTGCAAGGCGCCGAAGTGCGCTATCTGCTGAGCGAGGCGAGGACGATATGAAACACCAGGGACGCGGCGTGATACGCCTGGGCGACAAGACCGATCATGGCGGCACGGTCAGCAGCGCATCGTCTGGCACCACCGTCATGGGTGTGACGGCGGCGCTGGCCGGCGACATGACGGTCTGCCCCAAATGCAAGGGCAGCTTTCCCATTCAAGCCGATGGCGCCGGCGCCAGGCACCAGGGCCGGGCCTATGCCTACGATGGCGACAAGACCGCCTGTGGCGCAAAGCTGTTCACGTCTTTATAGGGAAGCGCGCCATGAACGCAAGCATATTGGCGGCACTGTCCGCTTTCGGACCGGCCTCGCAGGAGCGGCGCTTGCTGCGCCTCGACTTTCCGCACGGCGACGGTCCCGCCGATACCGTGCTGCTGGTCAATTCCATGCAAGCGAAGGAAGAGCTGTCGCGCGACTTTCGCTTTGAAGTCGAGCTGCTGTCCGACGACGCCCATGTCGCCCTCAAGGCCATGATGGGATGCATGGCGACCATCAGCATGGTGCGCGACGATGGCAGCTTGCGTTATTTCAACGGCTACGTGGGGGAATTTCGCCTGCTGCGCGCCGAAGGCGGCTTTGCCTGGTACCGCATGGTATTGCAGCCGTGGCTGGCGTTTGCCAGGCTGCGCCAGGATAATGTCTCGTTCCATGGTCAAAGTGTGATGCAGTTGACGGAAGCCACGTTTGCGCACTACCTGCAGCGCGACTGGAAGACCTGTTTGCAAGGCGACGATCCGCAACTGTCCGTGGCCAACCAGCATAACGAAACCGACTACAACCATCTGCACCGGCGCTGGGAGGCGCTGGGCTTGCACTACTGGTATGAGCATCGCCTTGACGGCCATACGCTCTGGCTGGCGGACAACAGCACCCTGGCCGAGCCGATCGATGGCCAATCCGAAGGGGCCATGCATTTCCATGCCGGGTCCGGCTCCATGGAAGACGACGGCGTCCAGCAATGGCAGGCCGTGCGCCAGCTTGGCTCCGGCCTGCTGACCGTGGCCAGCTTCGACTATAAAAACCCGCAGCCGCAGCGCGCGACCAGCCATTCCCTGAACCGCCAGGGCGACGTGCCAGCCCATGAGCTGTATCAGGACACGGGCGCCTACGGCTACCGGGACAGCGATGACGGCGAACGGCTGGCCCGGCGCCGCATGGAGGAAAGCGACCGCCTGCGCCAGTATTTCGAGGCGGCCGGCAACCAGCGCCAGGCGCAGGCGGGCCGCTGCTTTACCCTGGCCGGCCATTTCAGCGGGCGGGAAAGGCAGTACCGAAGGGGCGAGCCGCGTGGCGACGACGTCAAGGCGCGCGAATATCTGATCGTGTCGGTCGAGCATGTCGCCAGCAACAACTATCAAAACGGCAAGGATGCTCCCTCTCATTATGAGAACCGCTTCGTTTGCGTGCGCAAGGACCAGCGCTGGCGGCCGGGTCCGGGCTACAACAGCGTGCCTTGCATCGTAGCGGGGGTGCAGACGGCGCTGGTGGTCGGGCCAGCGGGGGAAGAAATCCACACCGACGCGCTGGGCCGCGTCCGCCTGCAGTTCCACTGGGACCACCTGGGCCAATTCAACGAGCGCAGCTCGCCATGGATCAGGGTCATGATGCCGATGGCCGGCGCGCAAATGGGCCAGATCGCCCTGCCCCGCGTGGGCCAGGAAGTGGTGGTGCAATTCCAAAACGGCAATATCGACCACCCCATCGTGACCGGCGTGGTGTACAACGGCGCCAATCCACCACCCTGGCAACTGCCGCAGCAACGCGCCCTGTCCGGCCTGCGCAGCCGCGAGCTCGGCGCCACCAGCGCCAATCACCTGGTGCTCGACGATACGCGGCAAGCGATCCAGGCCCAGCTGCGCAGCAGCCACCAGGACAGCCGCCTGTCACTCGGCAATATCGCCCGCATCGACGACCATGCCGGCCGCAAGGAAGCGCGCGGCAGCGGCTTTGAGCTGGCAACCAACGCCTGGGGCGCGCTGCGCGCCGGCAAAGGCATGCTGATCAGTACCGAAACGCCAAACGGCGCCGCATCGGTCAAGCAGCTCGACGACACCCTGGCCCGGCTGGCGCAAGCCAGGGAAGTTCAGAAAGCCCTGGCCGACATGGCCGTCGACGCCGGTGCCCAGGACAGCGCCGGCGGGCAAGGCGCCGTGGCCGACGCCATCAAGCAGCAAAACGCCGCCATCAAGGGCAGCGGAGAGAATTTCCCGGAACTGGCCGAACCGCACCTGGTCATGGCCAGCCCGGCCGGCATCGAATTGTCCAGCGCGGCATCCATCCACTTGGCCGCCAGCGACCATGTGGCGCTGACCAGCGGCCAGGATATCGCGCTGGCCAGCGGCCACAGCCTGTTCGCCAGCGTGGCCCACAGCCTGCGCCTGTTTGCCCACAAGGCCGGCATGAAACTGATCGCCGCCTCCGGCAAGATCGCCATCGAAGCCCACAACGACGAAGTCGACGTGATCGCCCGCAAAGTGCTGTCACTCATCAGCGAAGCGGACTGGGTCAATATCAAAGGCAAGAAAGGCATCCGCTTGCACGGCGCCAACCACATGCTGGAAATCAGCGACAAGGTGCAGTTTTTTACCTCATCGCCGGTGCTATTCAACGGCAATCTGGAAACCCTTGCACCGAAGAGTGTGTCGCAGGAGTTCAATGAGCGGCCAAGCAGCAGCTTTGATCAGGAAGTGTTGCTGATGAAAGCGGACGATACGCCAGCCGTCGGCATCGATTTCGAGATCCTGCGCGAGGATGGCAACCAGTCAGGCAAAAGCGGTGCCGACGGCTCGACGACATTACAAAAATCCACTGGCATGGATAGCTACGTGATTCGATACAAGGGAGAACTGCCATGAGTGACAACGATGAACTGAACAAGCGCGGCAATCATCCGAGGCAATTTACACAGGGCGTGGGTGGATGGGCTGAGTATGCGGTACAGATGACCAGGACCAGCGATACGGCTCGCCATGAAGTCGCAAAGCCGCCAGGTAAAGTTATTCCAATTATTTTTCTGCCTGGAGTAATGGGTAGTAATCTGCGTATGTCCAAGGCACGTCAGAAAAAACTGGAGCGCCCGGACAATCGATCATGGCGACCGGACGACTTGATGGGGGTGGGAGGAATGGCAGATGTTGCCGCAGGAACTGGTTTGGGCGGATGGTTCAGAGAGGCCACGCCTCAACAACGTCAGTTGGTATTTGACCCCAACGAAACAGAAGTCGAGTACTACCATTACACAGAAAACAATGGGCGATTTGACGCGGAGGGACCAGAAACAATGGCTTCCGATTTACGGCATCAAAATGTTCCCGACAGTCTGACCCCGATTCCGCCCCTGATGGGCTCGAACAGAATCAACCCCGGCAGCCGCCCTGTACAAGGAAAACCGCAATCGTTCGCAACTCCAGCGCACGTGGCGCGATGGCGCGGCTGGAGCGAAGTACTGTTTGATGGTGCTTATGGCTCGATGCTGCAACACACCGAAAAGCACATGAACAACATGATATTAGGCGGAAAGCTGCATCCTGTCTGGCGCGGGACCAGCGGCTTGGGTGCGTCGGCGATGAAAGATCCTTCTACGTTTGGCGGTGTATCAGGCAACCCGATAACCGAAGATGACTTGAAAAAAATCGCGGCATGCTGGTATCCCGTTCATGCGATGGGCTACAACTTTGTGCAGAGCAATGGCGCTACTGCCGTGACCATTGCCAAACGCCTGAGAGGACTGGTCAAAGGTTATCGCGAGCGGGGTTTCCAATGTCATGAGGTCATTCTGGTCACGCACAGCATGGGTGGCCTGCTGGCGCGTGCCTTGATACATCCTGACTATGGAAAAATAGTCAACGACAAGGATCTGACAATACTTGGGGTTTATCACAGCGTTATGCCAGCCATCGGCGCTGCGGGAGCATACAAGCGCATGCGCTTCGGCTTTCAGGAAAAAGACACGACTGCGGGTGAATACGAGGCAGAGGTACTTGGCATCAATGGCATTCATGCGACTGCCATTCTGGCAAATGCCCCGGCGCCGCTGGAGATGATGCCCGGCGTAGCCTACGGTGAAAAATGGCTCAGGGTAGTGGATCAGCAAGACAAAGAACTGTGGAGCTGGCCGCGCGAGGGTGCTACGGCATTGGATGCCATTTATTTGCAGCCACCTAATGCGTGGTGGAGGTTGATAAATCCAGATTGGATAAATCCGGCAAATACAGAAGAAAAAAATGGTGGAGGTATGAACAGAGTTAATCGAAGACTCAAAAATGCGTTTGATTTTTTGGAATCAATAAAAGATACTTTTCACTCCCTTACTTATGCAAGCTACGGTGCATCACCGCAACGCTTAAGTTATGGCAATGTCGTATTCAAAGTTATCGAGGGACTTAACAGCGGGCTTCCAGAGCCTAAGGGAAACGCCAATGTACCTTCCCCTGAAAAATGGAGGTTATTGGAAGACAACGCCAAGAATCAGCTTGTTGTTCAAGTCGGCCCTCGAAAATTGCGATTAAGCCTAATGCCAGCGAGCGCTGCTGGCGACGATACAGTCCCCTCAAACAATTTGGAAAAATGTTTCAAAAAGGAAAAATTATTTGTTCATGGGATGAAAGCAGGGACTGATTACGGGCACCAAGATAGCTATTCGAATCCGAATGTACTTGCCTCAATGCTATATTCCATTATACAAATCGCAAAAACCGCAAAGTGGTCCTGATCATGGGCATTCAAAAAAATCAAAAATTAGTTCTTTTCACTGCCATTGCAGTGTTTGGATTATTTCATCCCTGCAAAGCGCGAAGCGCGATCGAGGAAAATACCGTGCCGAAAAATATTATTCTTAGTAAACGTCTTGAAGTGCTCTTTCTGAAAACGAAAATGACATGTTTTGGACGCTATACTCTTAGAGTACCGCAAGAAGCAGAATTGATTTTTGGGGACACATCATTTCCATCGATGATTGGGATAATAACCAATGGAATATCAGGGCGACACAAACAAATCCAAGAAGATATTGAAAAAATAAAAATCAAAAATACCACTTCGGAAATTATCTATAACGGGCCTGGTCCGCTTGAAGGCAGCTGGCAGGTTCAATATTTTGATGATAAATATGCTAAAGCGGAAAACGATGTATATTTCGACACGTATATCACCAAAGGAAATATCACATTTACTATAGGAGATTCAACACTTAAAGGAAAAACCAGGATAGATGCCGCTGCCAAACAAGCAGTTCGTGCAAATAGTTTGCGTTTGCGCGAGGAAGGCGAGATACCGACTGAACCGGGAAATTGCATCCCTTACGGCTTTATCAAGGAAGGTAACTATGATGAACAAGAAATGATTGATGCAGGACTTTACTTTCCCAGTTTTCCTGACGTTACATTTTCAGTGAGTTCAAATAAAAATGCATATATGGATTATCCAAGTGAATTATATGAAAAAATGCACAATGAGTTATCCCTATTGGGACGTATTGATATAGCCAAAAGAAGACAAGGAAAGAATTATCCCAGCCGCACCTTGCTGCGTGAAGGCAAACGACAAGTGCAACATTGGCAAGGTGAAGAGTCACTGATACGACGCACCGATGGCGCGCACGACTTCGAATGGACCTTAGTCGGCAAGCCACGCGATGTCGCGTATCCATCTGTGCTGGTGGCTCATATGTACACCAAGGTTGCCCACAATACAGTAGGCGCAGCCAAAGCCGCCTCGCTCACCGATGACGAAGCCATCGCCCTGTGGGACAAACTCCTTTCCAGCCTGAAATTCCGCGTCAAGGTACCGGGCGCGCCGCCCGGTTCGTACTATATCGATCCAGATAAGCCCGCGCAGTAATGAGAGCATCACACCGGTACTGGTGCAGGCTGGCGGGATGAAAAGCTTTCCTGCCAACCAGGCAAGGCCAGGTGCGCTATCTGCTGAGCGAGGCGAGGACGATATGAAACACCAGGGACGCGGCGTGATACGCCTGGGCGACAAGACCGATCATGGCGGCACGGTCAGCAGCGCATCCTCAAGCACCACCGTCATGGGTGTGACGGCGGCGCTGGCCGGCGACATGACGGTCTGCCCCAAATGCAAGGGCAGCTTTCCCATTCAAGCCGATGGCGCCGGCGCCAGGCACCAGGGCCAGCCTTATGCCTACGATGGCGACAAGACCGCCTGTGGCGCAAAGCTGATCACGTCTTTATAGGAAGCGCGCCATGAACGCAAGCATATTGGCGGCACTGTCCGCTTTCGGACCGGCCTCGCAGGAGCGGCGCTTGCTGCGCCTCGACTTTCCGCACGGCGACGGTCCCGCCGATACGGTACTGCTGGTCAATTCCATGCAAGCGAAGGAAGAGCTGTCGCGCGACTTTCGCTTTGAAGTCGAGCTGCTGTCCGACGACGCCCATGTCGCCCTCAAGGCCATGATGGGATGCATGGCGACCATCAGCATGGTGCGCGACGACGGCAGCTTGCGTTATTTCAACGGCTATGTGGGGGAATTTCGCCTGCTGCGCGCCGATGGCGGCTTTGCCTGGTACCGCATGGTATTGCAGCCGTGGCTGGCGTTTGCCAGGCTGCGCCAGGATAATGTCTCGTTCCATGGTCAAAGTGTGATGCAGTTGACGGAAGCCACGTTTGCGCACTACCTGCAGCGCGACTGGAAGACCTGTTTGCAAGGCGACGATCCGCAACTGTCCGTGGCC
This sequence comes from Janthinobacterium sp. PC23-8, assembly GCF_002250505.1. GTDB lineage: Bacteria > Pseudomonadota > Gammaproteobacteria > Burkholderiales > Burkholderiaceae_D > Janthinobacterium. The sequence goes on along the minus strand of NZ_NJGY01000003.1, from coordinate 540,621 downwards.
AACCAGCATAACGAAACCGACTACAACCATCTGCACCGGCGCTGGGAGGCGCTGGGCTTGCACTACTGGTATGAGCATCGCCTTGACGGCCATACGCTCTGGCTGGCGGACAACAGCACCCTGGCCGAGCCGATCGATGGCCAATCCGAAGGGGCCATGCATTTCCATGCCGGGTCCGGCTCCATGGAAGACGACGGCGTCCAGCAATGGCAGGCCGTGCGCCAGCTTGGCTCCGGCCTGCTGACCGTGGCCAGCTTCGACTATAAAAACCCGCAGCCGCAGCGCGCGACCAGCCATTCCCTGAACCGCCAGGGCGACGTGCCAGCCCATGAGCTGTATCAGGACACGGGCGCCTACGGCTACCGGGACAGCGATGACGGCGAACGGCTGGCCCGGCGCCGCATGGAGGAAAGCGACCGCCTGCGCCAGTATTTCGAGGCGGCCGGCAACCAGCGCCAGGCGCAGGCGGGCCGCTGCTTTACCCTGGCCGGCCATTTCAGCGGGCGGGAAAGGCAGTACCGAAGGGGCGAGCCGCGTGGCGACGACGTCAAGGCGCGCGAATATCTGATCGTGTCGGTCGAGCATGTCGCCAGCAACAACTATCAAAACGGCAAGGATGCTCCCTCTCATTATGAGAACCGCTTCGTTTGCGTGCGCAAGGACCAGCGCTGGCGGCCGGGTCCGGGCTACAACAGCGTGCCTTGCATCGTAGCGGGGGTGCAGACGGCGCTGGTGGTCGGGCCAGCGGGGGAAGAAATCCACACCGACGCGCTGGGCCGCGTCCGCCTGCAGTTCCACTGGGACCACCTGGGCCAATTCAACGAGCGCAGCTCGCCATGGATCAGGGTCATGATGCCGATGGCCGGCGCGCAAATGGGCCAGATCGCCCTGCCCCGCGTGGGCCAGGAAGTGGTGGTGCAATTCCAAAACGGCAATATCGACCACCCCATCGTGACCGGCGTGGTGTACAACGGCGCCAATCCACCACCCTGGCAACTGCCGCAGCAACGCGCCCTGTCCGGCCTGCGCAGCCGCGAGCTCGGCGCCACCAGCGCCAATCACCTGGTGCTCGACGATACGCGGCAAGCGATCCAGGCCCAGCTGCGCAGCAGCCACCAGGACAGCCGCCTGTCACTCGGCAATATCGCCCGCATCGACGACCATGCCGGCCGCAAGGAAGCGCGCGGCAGCGGCTTTGAGCTGGCAACCAACGCCTGGGGCGCGCTGCGCGCCGGCAAAGGCATGCTGATCAGTACCGAAACGCCAAACGGCGCCGCATCGGTCAAGCAGCTCGACGACACCCTGGCCCGGCTGGCGCAAGCCAGGGAAGTTCAGAAAGGCCTGGCCGACATGGCCGTCGACGCCGGTGCCCAGGACAGCGCCGGCGGGCAGGGCGCCGTGGCCGACGCCATCAAGCAGCAAAACGCCGCCATCAAGGGCAGCGGAGAGAATTTCCCGGAACTGGCCGAACCGCACCTGGTCATGGCCAGCCCGGCCGGCATCGAATTGTCCAGCGCGGCATCCATCCACTTGGCCGCCAGCGACCATGTGGCGCTGACCAGCGGCAAGGATATCGCGCTGGCCAGCGGCCACAGCCTGTTCGTCAGCGTGGCCCACAGCCTGCGCCTGTTTGCCCACAAGGCCGGCATGAAACTGATCGCCGCCTCCGGCAAGATCGCCATCGAAGCCCACAACGACGAAGTCGACGTGATCGCCCGCAAAGTGCTGTCACTGATCAGCGAAGCGGACTGGGTCAATATCAAAGGCAAGAAAGGCATCCGCTTGCACGGCGCCAACCACATGCTGGAAATCAGCGACAAGGTGCAGTTTTTTACCTCATCGCCGGTGCTATTCAACGGCAATCTGGAAACCCTGGCGGCCAAGAGTGTGTCGCAGGAGTTCAATGAAAGGCCCCATGCCAGTTTTGATCAAGCCATCCGTTTGCTGGAGGTCGACGGCAAGCCGGCAGCCAATATCGCTTTCGAGCTGATACGTGACGACGGCAACAAAATCAGCGACACCAGTACCGCCGATGGACAGACGCCCGTACAAAAAGGAGAAGGCATGGACAGCTACACGATACGTTACAAGGGAGAATTGCCATGAGCGACGATAACGACCTGAATGAGCATGGCAATCATCAGGGTGAGTTTCATCAGACTGTCGGCGGCTGGGCGGAATATACGGTGAATCTGACGGAGATAAAAGATACGGTGCGTCATGACGTGACCCTTCCACCCAAAAAAATAATTCCTATAATTTTTTTGCCAGGGGTTATGGGCAGCAATTTAAGAATGAGCAAAACGCGTCAAAAATATCTGGATAAGACCGATAACATTTCCTGGCGGCCCGATGACATGATGACTGCCGCCGGAAAATGGAGCGTCGTCGAAGGTTATAACATAGGAGGATGGTATAAAAATGCATCGCCAAGAGACCGGCAACTCGCTCTTGACCCGAATGAAACCGAGGTGGAATATTATATTTACAGCACAAATAAAGGAAGATTTGATCCCAGTGGCAGTCTTACCGGACTTTTCGATCTTCGCCATACCAACATTCCAAATGATTTTGCAGGTGTGCCACCTCTTATTGCGGTAAGCGCTAAAAAACGCAAAGAAAATTCAACGTATAAAATGCCCGGCGTATTGGATACCGACTTGCCTCTGAACTTGCGTGAAACTCCTGCACAAATTGCACGTTGGCGCGGTTGGAGCGAGATACTTTTCATTGGAGCTTATGGTGAAATGCTCAAGACGGCAGAATTTTTCATGAATAACATTGTTAGAAAAAATAATGTGCTCCCCCACTGGCAGGCAAAAACTATGAACACCAAGAAGAGTCAAGGGCCGTATCCTGAAATTTCAGAACTACTGATACAAGCTCCCACTGCTTTTGGTGCCACAAATGGCGCAGCAATTACCGAGGCTGACCTGAAAAAAATCTCTCCTTGCTGGTACCCGGTGCATGCCATGGGTTACAACTTCTTGCAGAGCAATGCTGTGTCCGCTGGCGTCATCGCTGAACGAATACGGGGCCTTATCAAAGGTTATGTCGAATGTGGATTCAAATGCGACGAAATCATCCTCGTCACGCATAGTATGGGAGGCCTGCTTGCCCGCGCCTTGATGCATCCAAATTATGGAAATCTTGTCAACGACAAGGAAATAAAAGTACTGGGGATTTATCATAACGTCATGCCATCGATAGGAGCAGCAAGCGCCTATAAACGCATGCGTTTCGGTTTTCTGGAAAAATCCGGACCGTTCAACAAGAAGACCGCACAAGTTCTAGGTATTGACGGAGAGCATGCGACCGCAATGGTAGCGAATGCACCGGCTGCATTGGAAATGATGCCGGGCATCGCCTACGGAGCACATTGGCTCAAAGTTGTTGACAATAACGATCAGATTTTATGGAGCTGGCCGCAAGAAGGGAAAAATGCACTCGATAGCATTTATCTGAAACCGGAAAATAATTGGTGGCGCCTTATCAACCCACTGTGGGTAAACCCTGCAAATATTTCCAATGAAAATGGAGGTGGAATAGAAAATGTTATTCAGAGACAAAAGGATGCTTTTGCATTTTCACAGTCTATTGAAAAATATTTCCACAAAATAACATATGCCAGTTACTGCGAATCAAGAAAGCACCTATCTTATGGCGAGGTTATTTTCAAAGTTACTGACGGCATGGGTGGAGGATTGATAGACTTTTTCAAGAAATTTACCCCTCCTCCCGCAGAAAAATGGACTCTAATCAGCGACGACGCAAAAGGAATTCTAAAGGTCAAAGCGGGACCGCATATATTAAAACTTAAATTGCAGCCTGCAAAAGAGAGTGGAGATGAAACGGTGCCTGCAGTGCAATCGGCTCGTCACGTTACCGGGAAAATTTTTCGCCATGGCGTAGAAGCAGGTACTGGCTACGAACATCAGGACAGCTACTTGGATAAAAATGTACTTGCATCAATGCTCTACTCCATAGTTAAAATCGCAAAACTGGCTGATTGGGATAAAAAATGAAAATTATCCCAACAAGATATATTATAATAATTTTCCTACTTTTCATCATAAACAGTTGCACACAAAACACCACACCCAAGGAGGAAGTAGTGACTGGAAATATAAAGTTAAATGGCCGATTAATTAATATTTTTTCAAAAACAAAATTACTATGCTTTGGTCGCTATGCCTTGGAAGTGCCAGCGGAGTCAAAACTAATTATTGGCACCCACACCATTGATGTTGAAAAAATATTATTTTATGATTTACATATTAAAATAAAAAAAGATATAGAAGAAATATTCTTTAAAAATAAAACCGCGGAAATTACTTACAACAAAGAAGGCCCAATTGTAAATAGCTGGCAATTACGCTACTACACCAGCATCCATGGTAAAGAAATGAAATTTCTATTTTTTAAAACCTATATTACAAAAGGAGATTTTACATTTATTGCAGGAGATGCTGTAAGTATAATGAAGGGAGAAAAAGAAGAAGAAATTGCTGACCGACAACTAAAACTCGCCAATAACATACGCTTACGGGATACTGAGGAAGTTCCTTCGGATCCCGGAATTTGCGTAGAACACGGATTCTTGGCAGAAAATTTATATAAAAAGCAAGAGATTGACAATGTCGGCATTTATTTCCCTAGCATTCCTGATATAACTTTTTCGGTCAGTTCCAACAAGGATGCATACGGCGACTATCCCCCGGAGGAATTTGAGAAGCGACTGCGTGGAGAATTATCCTTGCTCAATCGCATACAAGGTGCCAAGGACATACAGGGGGAAACTTACCCCAAGCGTAACTTGTTGCGTGAAGGCAAGCGCACTGTGCAACATTGGAAGGGCGAAGAATCACTGATCCGGCGCCCCGATGGCGTACATGATTTTGAATGGGCACTGGTCGGCAAGCCCAAGAATATAGCCAACCCGTCTGTCCTGGAAGCCAAGCTGTATAGCAAAGTGGCACACAACAGAGTAGGCGCGGCTGAAGCCGCCTCGCTCACCGATGACGAAGCCATCGCCCTGTGGGACAAACTCCTTTCCAGCCTGAAATTCCGCGTCAAGGTACCGGGCGCGCCGCCAGGGTCCTACTATATCGACCCGGACAAACCCGCGCAGTAAGGATGGATCATCGCAGAGTTTGTCCCGTTTGCAAGATAAAACCTTGCTGCCAGCATCGATTTTTTTCTGGACAATACCCATGACCGAACTGCGCCCCGCCCTGCCACTTGATATCGACAAGCTCCGGGCGCTGCGTACTGTGGCCGTGCAGGAAGCGGCTTGTGCGCATCCCATAGGCCTGATGCTGGCCAGCGTGGCGCTGGAAAAGGTATTGCCTTTCAGCTGACAGCCATCAATCTCGCTGCCATGCGACCGCTTCGGGCCTGGCGCCGTTGCTCTTGAAAAATGCAGCCAGCGCCTGATGGCACAGCGCCATGTCGATACACCAGGCGGCCGGATACGCATCGACCTGACCGTTGGCCAGCCAGTAGCTGCAATCGCCCTTTTCCTCCTCGTCGCCCAGCGAGTGAAAACTGGCATCGTCCTGGCCGGAAAGATACATCAGCCAGGCGCTGCCGCCATTCTTCAGCAGGCACAGGGCAGGCCCCTGCTCGGCATCCTCGGCCATGGTCAGCCACAATTCGCATTGCACCAGCGACTGCGCGCGGGCAAGCGCTTGCTGCAAATCCTGCAGCGAGGCGATGGCGACGGCTTCGCCGTGCACATTCAATTCCATCATCATGCCTTGCCTGCGCTCAGGTCCGCCGTCGCCAGCGCCGTGCTCAGGTAGAGCTTGCCGCTCAGCTCTTTCAGCAGGCTGCTCTGGCGCAGGCGGTCCATCACGGGGCCTTTGACTTCGGCCAGGTTCAGGCTGATGCCGCGCTTGGCCAGGGAGCTGTTCAGTTCGATCAGGCCAAACAGGGCCGTGCTGTCGATCTGGTTGACGGCCGACAGCACCAGCAGCAGGTGGCGCGCCGTCGGGTGGCCGCGCAGCTCGTCTTCGATGCGCTCGGTGACGGCTTCGACATTGCCGAAGAACAGGCCGGCGTCGATGCGCAGCAACAGCAGGTCGGGCACGGTGTGCGCTTCGTAGCGCTCGATGTTACGGAAGTGCTCGCTGTTGGGGATACGGCCCAGCACGGCGATATGGGGCCGGCTGGCGCGCCAGATCAGGGTGCCCATCGACAAGAGCACGCCGATCACCACGCCCGCCTCCACACCCAGCACCAGCACGCCGGCCGTGGTGGCCAGCAGCGCCAGCGCATCGCTGCGATCGTAGCGCCAGGCCATGCGCAGGGTATCCCAGTCGATCAGGTTGGCCACCGCAAAGATGATGGTGGCCGCCAGCACGGGCAGCGGCAACAGCGCCAGCCAGCCGGTGGGCGCCACCAGCGCCAGCGCCAGCAGGCCCGCCGTGATGATGCTGGCCAGCGGGGTGTTGGCGCCGGCCTGGAAGTTGACGGCCGAACGCGAAATCGAGCCCGTGACGGGAAAGCCGCCCGACAAGGCGCTGGCCACGTTGGCCGCGCCCAGGCCCAGCAATTCGCGGTTGGTATGCAACTTTTCGCCGCGCTTTTGCGCCAGGGTCTGGGCCGCCGACATGCTCATCAGGAAAATGATAAAGGCGATCAGCAGCGCCGGCGACAGCAGGGTGCGCCAGTGGGCGCCGGAGGTGGCCAGGTTCAGGCCGGGCAAGCCGTTCGGCACATGACCCGTCACTTGCACGCCCATGCGGTCCAGGCCGCCATAGGTCACCAGCACAATGCCGGTGATGACGAGCAGCATCGGCGCCAGGCGCGCACCGACCTCGGCGGCCGTCTTGCCCAGGCCGCAGCGCTGCAGCAAGCGCGACAGGTAGCGTCTGGCCAGCCACAGGCACGCCAGGCTGACCAGGCCCAGCGCCATGCTGGGGCCGTGCCAGTGCGGCCAGGTGGCGCCCAGCAAAGGCGTGACCTGGCCCCAGATGATGAGGATGGAGGCGCCATTGCTGAAGCCGCTGATCACCGGGCGCGACAAAAAGTTCGCCATAAAGCCCAGGCGCAGCACGCCGCATAGCAGCAGCACGACGCCGCTGATAAAGGCCAGTTGCGCGGCCAGCACGATATACAGGGTAGAACCGGGATCGGCCAGCGGCGCCAGGGCAGCGGCCGTCATCAGCGAGACGATGGCCATCGGCCCCACCGATTGGGTCATGCTGCTGCCGAACAAGGCATACAGCACCGGCGGCAAGATGCTGGCATAGATGCCGACCACGGGCGGCAGGCCGGCCACCAGCGCGTAGGCCATGCCTTGCGGCACCATCATCATGGCCACCACGATACCGGCGGTAATGTCCCCCGCCAACAGAGGACGCCGGTAATGCCTGAGCCAGTGCAGCATGATGCGATCCCAAAATCTGAAAACCGAAGCCTATCATGCGCCGAGGCCGACTGACAGGGGCAGGCAGGCAAGCAAGCCCATCAAGTCAGCAGTTGCGCCCTGACAGCGGCAAGGATTTCGGCCGACAGCGCCTCGTCATCGACGGTGCGCGCCAGCACCATGGCGCCCACCATGGCGGAAAAAGTGGCGATTGCCTGCTGGCGCCGCTGTTCCGGCGTGCCGTCCGGCAGCAAGCCGGCCAGCAGCTCGAACTGCTGGCGCGTCGCTTGCGTAAAGGCCGGCTGGGCGCCGGGCCGCATGCGCGCCACGTCCGCGCCCATGGCGGCGGCCGGGCAACCGTTGCCCGGGGCATCACGGTGGCGGGTTGTCAGGTAGGAATCCAGAAGCTGCGGCAAGGTCTTGCCCTGCCAGCCGGCCAGCGACTTTTTCAGCGCCAGCTCGCTGGCCTCGATCATCAGATCTTCCTTGGACGCAAAATGGCCATAAAAGCCGCCATGCGTCAGGCCCGCGTTTTTCATCAGGTCGGCCACGCCGATGCCGTCGTAGCCTTTTTCGCGGAACAATTTTGCGGCGACCTCGACGATGCGCTCGCGGTTCAGCGCCGCCTGTTCCCTGCTCACTTTCATGTCGCCTCCTGCAATAATGACAGTCATCATATAACTTTGTGACGGATTTTTCCACTCTGTTAGCAAGCGCACCGTGTTGCAAGGCAGCTACCCCAATACTGGAGACTGACTATCATGGAGGCCAGCATGAGCGACAATCTGAACCAATCGGCCGGCAATCTGCAGCGCGGCATCCAGCAGGAACAGGATGCGCGCGACGCCGCCAGACCCGCCAGCGAGGAAAGCAAGGACGCCGTGCAGACCGGCCAGCGCAGCCAGCCCGCCCCGCCCCTGCCCGCCCAGCACCTGGACAAACCGGGCAGTGAAGCGCGCATGCAATTGAAGCCGCGTTTTCTGGCGCCCGACTATTGCGGTAGCGGCAAGCTGGCCGGCATGGTCGCCATCATCACGGGCGGCGACTCGGGCATCGGCCGCGCCGTGGCCGTGCTGTTTGCGCGCGAAGGCGCCGACGTGGCCATCATCTATCTGAACGAACACGAAGACGCCAACGAAACCAGGCGCTACGTGGAAGCGGAAGGCCAGAGCTGCCTGTTGATCCCCGGCGACGTGCGCGAGCAGCGTTTCTGCCAGGAAGCCATCAGCCAGGTCATGGCCAAGTTCAACCATATCGATGTGCTGGTCAATAACGCCGCCTTCCAGGAGCATGCCGAGTCCCTGCTCGACCTGTCCGAAGAGCGTTTCGATCTCACCATGAAAACCAATGTCTACGGTTACTTCCATATGGCCAAGGCGGTGCTGCCGCATCTGAAAAAAGGCGCGTCGATTATCAACACGGGGTCGGTGACGGGCCTGAAAGGCTCGAAAAACCTGCTCGACTATTCCACCACCAAGGGCGCGATTCACGCGTTCACGATAGCGCTGGCCGGCAACCTGCTGGAAAAGGGCATCCGCGTCAACGCGATCGCGCCCGGCCCGGTCTGGACGCCCTTGAATCCGGCCGACAAGTCCGCCGATGAGATCACCAAATTCGGCCAGGACACCGACATGCACCGCCCGGCCCAGCCCGAGGAATTGTCGCCGGCCTATGTGTTCCTGGCCTCGCCCGCCTGCTCCAGCTACATCACCGGCATCGTGCTGCCCGTGACCGGCAGCGTGGGCGAATAGGAGAGCCCATGCAGCGAGCGTTGTGGAAGGGTGCGATCAGCTTCGGCCTCGTGCATATCCCCGTCGAGCTGATTTCGGGCAGCAAAGATCACGAACTCGACCTGTCCATGCTGGACCGGCGCGACTTTGCGCCGATCGGCTTCAAGCGCTACAACAAGCAGACGGGCAAGGAAGTCGCGTGGGACGACATTATCAAGGGCTATGAATACAAACCCGACGAATACGTGGTGCTGTCGGACGAAGACTTGAAACGCGCCAACGTCAAGGCCACCCAAACCATCGACATCCTGACCTTCGTCGATGCCGGTGACGTGCCGCTGACCTATTACGAGCACCCGTATTATTTGCTGCCCGGCAAGGGTGGCGAAAAAGTCTACGCCCTGCTGCGCGAAACCTTGCGCAAGTCGGGCAAGATCGGCATCGCCAACGTGGTGATCCGCACGCGCCAGCACCTGTGCGCGCTGGTGTGCATCGACAAGGCCATCGTGCTCAACACCTTGCGCTTCGCCGACGAGCTCCGGGAAATGGACGACCTCGACTTGCCTGGCAGCACGCTGAAGACGGCCGGCATTTCCGACAAGGAACTGAAGATGGCGCTGTCCCTGGTCGAAGGCATGAGCGAGCAATGGCAGCCCGAGCAATACCACGACACCTATCGCGACGACGTGCTGGCGCTGGTGAAGAAAAAAATCAAGGCCAGGCAGACCAGGACCATTACCGCACCGGAACCCGATGCCGTGGAAGAGGAAAAGCCGGACAATGTGATCGATCTGGTGACCTTGTTGCAGCAGAGCCTGGGGAAGAAAGCACCGGTCAAACCGGCCCGCAAGCCGGCGGCGAAACGCAAGGCAGCCTGATCGTTATTTCTGTGTTTCAAACCCCAGCTTTTTCATCGCCGCAGCTATCCCCTTCGCACTGCGCGCATAGCCGTCCCACGGCGTATTGCCCACGTCCAGCCGGCTGTGCACATTGGCCACCGTCCACTGATCGGCCGCCTTCAGCTTGTCGAGCTCCTCCCACGCCAGGGGCACGGAAATGCCGAGGCCAGGCCGCGTGCGCACCGACCAGGCCGCTACCGTGGTGGCGCCGCGGCCGTTGCGCAGGTAGTCGATAAAAATCTTGCCGACCCGGTTGGCCGGCCCGCTTTTGACGACAAAGCGTTGCGGAATCAGCTCGGCCATATGCGCGACGATGGCTTGCGAGAAGGCTTTGACGGTATCCCAGTCGTGTGTCGGCCGGATCGGCACCACCACATGCAAGCCCTTGCCACCACTGGTTTTCAGAAAGGCAGGCAAGCCCAGCTCGGTCAAAAAGGCGCGCAGCAGCACCGCCGACTCCTGGATCGCCGCCCAGCCCACGCCCTTGCCAGGGTCCAAGTCGAACACCATGCGGTTCGGCGTGTCGTAGGCGGTGTCCAGCGCGTTTTGCGTATGAAATTCCACCACGTTCCACTGCGCCGCCGACAGCAGGCCTTGCGCACTGGCCACTTCCAGCATCGGCGGATGGTCCGGGTCCAGTTTTTCAGCAAGCTGCTTTACGCCCGGCATTTTTGACACTTCCGCATGTTTCTGGAAAAACAGCTCGCCGCCGACGCCGGCAGGCGCGCGTACCAGCGACACGGGGCGGGCGCGCAGATGCACCAGCATCAGCTTGCCGACCAGCGCGTAGTAGCGCACCAGCTCGATCTTGGTGGCGCCGCTGTCCTTGTCGATCACGCGGTCCGGGTGGGTAATCTTCAGGCTGGCCGGCACGATGCTGGCGGAGGGCTTGTCGGCAGGCATGGAGCGCTCCTTGTTCGGTTTCACCGCTTGCGGCCGCTCGCGCACGATGATGGAGGCCGGCTTGTCCGTGCGCAGGCCGTGGAACACGGCATGGCGGACGGCGCCGGCGCTGGTCCACTGGGCAAAGCTGACCTCGGCCACCAGGGTGGGCTTGACCCAGATCGGCCGGCGCACGCCGCCTGCCTTGCCCGCATACGGGCTGGCATCGACCCGCAACGCATCAAGCTGGCGGCGCAAATCGCGCAAGGCGTCCTGGTCAAAGCCGCTACCCACATTGCCCGCGTAATGCAGCTTGCCGTCCTCGTCATGCGTGCCCAACAGCAAGGAACCGATGCCGCTGCGTGCACCCTGCGGCTCGGTAAAGCCGCCGATGACGAACTCCTGGCGCAGGCCACACTTGAGCTTGATCCATTCCTTCGAGCGGCGCGCCGTATAGCGCGAACCGCGCCGCTTGCCGATCACGCCCTCCAGGCCCAGCTTGCATGCCTGCGCCAGCAGTTTCGTCGGCGTCGCATCAAGTTCTTCGCTGAAACGCAGCAGTGGCGACTTTGGCAGTTGCTGCAGCAATTGCCGCAGCAATGCGCGGCGCGCTTCCACCGGCTGGCCGCGCAGGTCATGGCCATCGAAATACGGCACATCGAACAGGTAATAGACGATATCACTGGTGTTGTCCTTGTCGAACGCCTGCTGCAAGGCGCCGAAACTCGGTTGGCCATCCCTGCCATTGACGACGATCTCGCCGTCATACCAGCCTGGAGGCAAGCCCAGCTTTTCCAAAGCCTGATGCAGTCTGGACAGTTTATGAGTCCAGTCCTTGCCGTTGCGCGTGATGAGCGCGAGGTGTTTGCCATCGCTGCGGGCCATGATGCGGTAGCCGTCGAACTTGAGTTCAAAAATCCAGTCTTGGGCATCTGTCGGTGGCGCCTCGACCAGGGTCGCCAGTTGCGGCGTCAGGGTGGCCGGCAGCGTACTGGCGGGCGGCGCCTTGTGGGCCACAGCCTTCTTGCGCTTGGGCATGGGCTTGTTTTTCACGCTGTCGGGCAATTCATCGACCACCGAGTATTCGAGCGCAGGCCGCGTATAGTCGTCCTTTTCCTTGATCAACAGCCAGGCCGGCTGCTTTTCGCCCTTGCCCTTCATGCGCACCAGCACCCAGTTGCCGTGCATCTTGTGGCCGTGCAAGGTAAATTTCAGGTTGCCGTCCGCCAGCGCCTGGCGCGCATCGGGCGTGGCCGGCTGCGGCTGCCAGGTGCCCTTGTCCCAGATTATGACCTTGCCGGCGCCATATTGTTTTTCCGGGATGGTGCCTTCGAAGCTGGCATACGCGATCGGGTGGTCCTCGACCTGCACCGCCATGCGCTTGTCGCGGCTGTCATAGCTTGGTCCTTTCGGCACGGCCCAGCTTTTCATGGTGCCATCAAGTTCCAGCCGGAAATCGTAGTGCAGGCGGCTGGCCCAGTGTTTCTGGATCACAAAGCTCAATTGCCCGCCTTGCGCCTCGTCGCCACCGGCGGGCTCGGGCGTGATGGCGAAGTTGCGCTTGGCTTGATAGGTGTTCAGGGCGTCTTTCATGGCGGACCCATGCTGTGGCGATGCCCCAGTCTAGGCCGGGCGAAGGCCGGGCGCGGTACGCCAGCTAACAAAACCCGCAGCACCACCGCCAGTTGTAAGTGTTTGTAATTGGCTGTCAACCGAGTTGCCGCCGAGCGCGTTTTTGGCTCAGTGACAGGGGAAACATCTTCTGCACATCACCCACTCCTTGAGGAACTGCACCATGAAAAAAGTTATTGCTACCATCATCGCTGGCTTGTTCGCTACCGCAGCCTTTGCCCAGACCCCAGCCGCTCCAGCAGCAGCCAAGGCCGAAGCCAAGCAAACCAAGGAAGTGACGAAAGCCGAAGCCAAGGAAACCAAGGCAGTGGTCAAGGCCGATGCCAAGGAAGCTTCCAAGGTTGCCGACGCCAAGGCTGATGTTGCCAGCGCCAAGGCCGATGCCGGCGCCACCAAGGCCAAAGCCCATCACAAGGCCAAGAAAGCCAAGGCCAAGGCTGCAGAAGAAAAAGCTTCCGCCATGGCCGAAGCGCCTGCCGCCAAATAATCGTCCTGCGTTTCCCGCACACGAAAAGACAGCCGAGGCTGTCTTTTCGCCTATGTGCGCCATATTTGTATGCTACATCTGCCGGAACTGCCTGCTGTACACCTCGCTGACAGGCAAGCTGCCGCGTCCCTCCTTGAGGTACAACAGCATCGCAGAGCCATCCCGGTCGATGCGCTCGACCGCATGCAGGTTGACGATGCTGCTGCGATGCACCTGCGCAAACTGCGCCGCATCGAGTTGCGCCAGCAGCTCTTTCAAGCTCAGCCTTATCAAGCCCTCGCCATTCCTGCCCACCACCCGCGTATATTTTCCATCGGCCTGAAAATAATCGATCTCGTCGACCAGCATCAGGCGCACCGTGTTGCCAGTCGACGCCTTGATCCATTTCAGGCTGGCCGGCGGCGGCGCCAGTACCTGCCGCAGCAAGTCGGCCGGCGGCCGCGCAGCCGATGGCCCGCGTTCCTGCAAGCGCCGGATCGTCCGCAGCAGCCGGCCGGTGGCCAGCGGCTTGAGCAGGTAGTCGATGGCGCCCGCATCAAACGCCGCCAGCGCATGCTGCGCATGGGCCGTGACGAACACCAGCTGGCAGTGTCCGGGCAGATGGGGCGCAAGCTCCAGGCCGTTCAAGCCCGGCATCTGGATGTCGAGAAAAATGATATCGGGCTGCTGCGCGGCGATCAGCGCCAGGGCGCAGACACCATCGGCCGCTTCGCCCACCAGTTGCAGCTGCGGCCATAGCAACTGCAACTGGTCGCGCAATTCGGCACGCAGCAGCGGTTCGTCTTCGACGATCACGGCGCGCGCCATCATGCGCCCGCCCGTGCTGCTGGCATGGCCAATGGCAGGTGCAGACAAGCGCTGACGCCGCCCGCCTCGCCCTCCGCCACCGCCAGGCTGGCTGCGCCGCCATACAGCAAGGCCAGCCTTGTGTGGATATTCGACAGCCCCAGGCCCGCGCCTTGCGCCGCGCTGCCGCCAAAACCGGCGCCGTCGTCCTGCACGCGCAGCGCCAGCATGCCCTCTTCCAGACACGCCTCGATGCGCACCGTGCCCGGATGCGGCCAGCCTTCTAGGCCATGCTTGACGGCGTTTTCAAGCAGCGAGATCAGCATGGCCGGCGGCATTGGCAGCGCCCGCACGGTGTCGCTGGCCTCGATGGCAAAGCGCAGGCGCTTGCCCATGCGGATCTGCATGATGGACAAGTAGGCCTGCGCCAGGTCGAGTTCGCGCCCCACCGTCGACGATACGGCGCGCAAGTCCGGCAAGGCGCTATGCAGATAGTCGGTCAGGTGATCGAGCATGGTCAGCGCGGCAGCGGGTTCGGTGCGCATCAGATACTTCAGGTTGGCCAGCGTGTTGAACAGAAAATGCGGCTCGACCTGCGCCTGCAGCGCCAACAGCTTCGCCTGCAGCGCGGCGCGCTCGGCCGCCTGCCCCCGCGCCCTGGCATAGAGCGCCTCCCTGCGCCGCGCCAGGCCCGCTTGCAACTGCGCCGTGACCGCTTCCACCGCGCGCAGGGCGCCACCCTTTTGCATCGCCAGGAAGTCGCCGCTGACGATGCGACGCACGCGTATCCGTACGCCATGGACGCCCTCTCCCGGTGCCACGAACAGGCGCACTTCGGTCGCGCCGAACAGGCGGAACGGCCGCGCGCGCCCCAGCAAGATGATACGGTCGAAAGGATCATGGGCAAACGCGGGTGGCCCCGCCAGCCCCAGCGCCTGGCCGGTGGCCAGCCCCGACAAGGCTTCGGCGCACAGGTCAAAAGTGGTAAAGATATCGAAGGGCGACGTCAACTCGCGCGTGACCCTCGCCGAGATCAGCTCCTCGGTCAACACGACGCCCTCGTCGGCAAAGGCGCGCAGCTGCTGGCGCACCATGCCGTTGACGCCCAGCAGCGGCGCCAGCAGCCCGGGCAGCACTGGCAAGGTCAGTTGCCACCAGTGCCGACCGTCGCCGATGGGCGGGTACCGTATCAGCATCACCATGCCAGCGGCCACGATCGCCATCGGCAGCAGGCACAGGCCGCCGCAAAAACGCAGCAGTGTCTGCTTCAGATACAGGCGCACCAGGCGCGGATCGTTTGCAACGGGGTCTGGCAAGGGAGCGAAGGAAGCGTGCATGGCGGGGCTGGTCATGGCTGGAACGCTTATTCTAGCGCGCTGCACAGGGTATCAGGCGACGATGCGACCAGCGCGGGCCAATTGGACATGAGTGCGGCGATAACGGGCATCAGCGTCACGTCAAGGCTCGCGAAGAGGGCAAATAAATGGCAATTGCCTTGCACTGCGCAGCATACTATAATTGCGAATTATTATCATTATCATTCAAGTTTCAGGAGCCGTTTCCGTGCCAGCCCGCCCTCTTCCATCCCACCCTCGCACACTGCCGCTGCGCCCCCTGGCCCTGGCCATCTCGCTGGCCCTAGGAGCCGGCCTGGCCCAGGCCGGCGATGCTCCGGCAGCGGCCGACGACAACACCATGCCGACCATCACCGTCACCGGCGCCCATGAAGATTCCTACACGGCACGCAAGAGTGACTCGGCCAGCAAGCTCAATCTGTCGCTGCGCGAAACGCCGCAATCGGTGTCGGTCGTCACGCGGGCGCAGATGGATGACTTCCGGCTAGACAATGTCAACAAGGTGCTGGCGCAAACCACGGGCGTGACGGTGGAGTCGGTGGAAACGGACCGCACCTACTACACGGCGCGCGGCTACGACATCACCAACTTCCAGTACGACGGCGTAGGCGTCCCCTTCATCTTCGGCAATGTGATGGGCGACCTCGATACCGCCATCTACGACCGCGTCGACGTGGTGCGCGGCGCCAATGGCCTGATTTCCTCTACCGGCAATCCTTCGGCCACCATCAACTTCGTGCGCAAGCGCCCCGTCGAGGGCCTGGCCGCGTCGGCGGCGCTCACCGCCGGTTCGTGGAACAGCCGCCGCCTCGACGCCGACGTGTCAACCCCCTTGAGCGCCGACGGCAAGGTGGCGGCTCGTTTCGTCGCCGCGCACCAGCAAGGCGATTCCTATCTGGACCGCTACTCGCCATCAAAAGACATCGCCTATGCGGTGGTGGCAGCCAGGCTGACGAACGACACCACCCTCACGCTTGGCCACACGTACCAGAAAACCAGGGCCAGGGGCGGCATGTGGGGCGCGCTGCCGATGTATTACACGGACGGCACGCAGACCAATTACCCGATTTCGACCTCCACCTCGGCCGACTGGTCGCGCTGGAACACACAAACGAACAGCACGTTCGCCGAACTGGCATACCGCTTCAACGCCGACTGGAGCATGAAGTCGACCCTCACCTACACCAGGGCCAACTCGGATTCGCAGCTGTTCTATGTGTACGGTACGCCGGACCGCGCCACCGGCGACGGGCTTTTCAGCTACCCGTCCAGATACAATTCGAGCAATGAACAAAGCCTGGCCGACATGTCGGCCACCGGCAAATTCGCCCTGGGCGGCCGCCAGCACGACCTGACCTTCGGCGCCAGCTGGTCCAAGTCGCGCCTGCATGACGTGTCCTGGTATGGCCAGGGCATCGGCACGGCGTTGCCGAACGGCAGCGCCTTCGACGGCTCCTACCCGCTGCCCGCCTTCGACGCCTCGACCGACGGCAGCGCCTACAGCGACAGGCGCAAGAACGCCTTTGTCGCCGCCCGATTCAACCTGGCCGACAACACCAGGCTGCTGGCCGGCGTCAATCGCGCCAGGGTCGACGGCACGGGTGCGTCCTATGGCGTCGCCAAGTCCAAGTCGCAAAGCGACACCACGCCATATGTCGGCCTGGTGGTCGAGCTCAACGGCCATGTGTCGGCCTACGGCAGCTACACGGAAATTTTCAATCCGCAAAGCGACACCGACGCCAACGGCCAGACACTGGACGCGGCCACCGGCAAGAGCATGGAACTGGGCGTGAAAGGCGAACTGTTCGACGGCCGCCTGAATCTGTCGGGCGCCGTCTTCAAGAGTCGCCAGCAGAACCTGGCCGAAGCGGCCGGCACCACCGCCACCTTCAAGACCGTCTACAAGGGCGTCGATTCGGAATCGAAAGGTATTGAACTGGAGGCGTCGGGCGAACTGGCCAGGGGCTGGCAGGTCAACGCCGGCTATGCGCAGCTGCGCATCACGGGCAACGACGGCGGCGACGCGCGCACCTTTATTCCGCGCAAACAGTTCCATGCGTCGACCACCTGGCGGGTAGCGGCCGTACCGAAGCTGAAGGTGGGCGCCAGCCTGACCTGGCAGGACGCTATCGACCTGAAGGTCGCAGACGCGGTCACGCTGCGCCAGGGCGCGTATGCGCAACTGGGCCTGATGGCCGACTACGAGCTGACGAACAACGTCAGCCTGGCGCTGAACCTGAACAATGTGACGGACAAGAAGCACCTGACCAGCCTGTACTGGACCCAGTCGCTGTACGCGGCCGGTCGCAATGGCAGCGCCACCCTGAGCTGGAAGTACTAGGCCATGCGCTTGCGTACACCGCTGGTACTGCTGCACCGCTGGTTCGGGCTGGCGCTGGCGCTGTTCCTGTTTATCTCCGGGCTGACGGGTGCCGTGATTTCGTGGGACCACGAACTCGATGCCTGGCTCAATCCGCAACTGTTCCAGGCGGCCAGCGGCAAGCACCGCGCGGGGACAAAAAACGGCCTGCAGCTGGCGCGCCAGGTCGAGGCGAACGATGCGCGCCTGCGCGTCAATTACACGCTCACCGCACTCGAACCAGGCCATGCGGCGCTGATGTCAGTCGAAGGCCGGCTGGACCCGGCCAGCGGCAAGCCATATGCCCTGGGCTTCAACCAGCTGGCCGTCGATCCCGTCACCGGCAAGCTGCAAGGCACGCGCCAGTGGGGCGAAGTATCGCTGGCGCGCGAAAACCTGCTGCCGTTTTTATACAAGCTCCATTACACCATGCATATCCCCGATGCCCGGGGCATCGAGCTGGGCGTCTGGTTCATGGGGATGATCGGCATCGTGTGGTTTGTCGACTGTTTCATTGCGCTGTACCTGTCTTTTCCAAATCTGCGCAGCTGGCGCAAGTCGCTGGCCTTCCGTTGGCGGGAAAAAGGCCACCGGCTGAACTTCGACCTGCACCGCTCGGGCGGCGTGTGGGTCTGGCTGCTGCTGCTGATACTGGCCGTGACATCCATCTCGATGAATCTGCCGACGCAAGTCATGCGGCCACTGGTGGCAAAATTTTCTACCTTGAGTCCGAACGCGTTTGACAGCCGTACGCCGCAGCCGCCGGAAAAACCGGTCGAACCGCTGCTCACGCGCGAGCAGGTGGTGGCGCTGGCCAAAACCGAGGCGACCAGACGGGGCTGGACCCTGCCGGCCGGCGGCGTATTTTATTCGTCCGGCTATGGCCTGTATGGCGTGGGCTTCTTTGAAGCGGACAATGACCACGGCGACGGCGGCCTGGGCAATGCGTGGCTGTATTTCGACGGCCGCGACGGCAGCCCCGCCGGCGGCGTGATTCCCGGTACCGGCAGTGCCGGTGACATCTTCCTGCAATCGCAGTTCCCGCTGCACTCGGGCCGCATCATCGGCCTGCCGGGGCGCATCCTGATTTCCGCCATGGGGCTGATGGTGGCCATGCTGAGCGCGACGGGCCTGATCATCTGGCTGCGCAAGCGCCGCGCGCGCCTGGTAAAAACGATCCAGTTGTAAGCGTTTGTAATGCTCGTCAACGGCCAGGCGCCGGGCCGCGTTTTTCTCCTCAGTGACACGGGAATCATCCCGGCACCAAAGACAAACCACCACTGAGGACTGCACCATGAAAAAAGTAATTGCTACCCTGATCGCCGGCCTGTTCGCTACCGCAGCTTTTGCCCAGACTCCAGCCGCCTCAGTACCCGCCAAGGCGCAAGCCAAAGTTGAAGCGGCCCACACCAACGCCGTCGTCAAGGCCGATACCAAGGAAACCGCCGCCGTCGTGAAAGCCGATGCGAAAGAGACCAAGGCCGAAATGGGCGCCAAGACCGATGTGGCAAATGCCAAGGCCGATGCCGCCACCACCAAGGCCAAGGCACATCACAAGGCCAAGAAAGCCAAGGCCAAGGCCGATGAAAAACTGGCCTCGGCCACTGCCGAAGCGGCACCGGCCAAGTAATCACCAGCAACGCACTACCGTACCGACATCGAATCTTACATACTGAGGAACTGACATGAAAAACACCATCGCCGCCCTGATCGCTACCGTCTTCGCCACCGCCGCTTTTGCCCAGACGCCTGCTGCACCAGCACCTGCGCCAGCACCTGCCAAAGCCGAAGCGACCCATACCAAGGAAGTGGCCAAGGCCCAGGCCAAGGAAACCAAGGCCGTCGTGAAAGCCGACGCGAAAGAAGCGGTCGTCGCCGCCGATGCCAAAGCCGATGTCGCCGGCGCCAAGGCCGACGCCAAGGTCAAGAAAGCCAAGGCCCATCACAAGGCCAACAAGGCCAAGGCAAAAGCTGACGAAAAAGCAGTGGAAGCCGCGCCAGCAGCGCCAGCCGCCGCAAAATAATCAGCTGGCGCATCACATCAAAAGACAGCTCAGGCTGTCTTTTTTGCGTTTGAAGGACACCATTGCGCCATTCAGTCCAACTTTGCTGCGCAAGTACGCGCAAATACACGACACTGTGCGACCTAACCTTGCAACGAAAGATTGCCATGCACCGCTTGCCCGCCTGCCTGTTATTGATTACCGCCGTTTACAGTCCTTGCGCCCTTGCCGCCACGCTGGAACAGGTGCTGCAGCAGCAGGATGCCGACGGCCACGGCGACCTGCGCGCCGTGGTGGTGCTGCGCGATGGCGCGGTGGTAGCGCAGCGGTATTACAACGGCCAGGTGCAAGACGGCCTGCACGACATGCGCTCGGCCGGCAAGAGCGTTACGGCGCTGCTGGTGGGCGCGGCGGTGGCGCAGGGCAAACTGGCGGTCAACGGGACGGTCGGCCGGTACTGGCCTGAGGTGGCCGGCAGCCCTGCCGGCAACGCGGTGCTGGACGACCTGCTGACGATGCGCTCGGGCCTGGCCGCATTTGACGAAGATGCGGCCTCGCCGGGCAATGAAGACAAGTTGGACGAAGCGCTTGATCCAACAGCGTTCGTGCGCGGCGTGCCGGCCGCCGGTCCGGCGGGCACGCTGTACCGCTACAACTCGCTGGGCGCGTATATCGCGGGGCGCGTGGTGGAGCGCGCCAGCGGCGTCGATCTGGACACCTTTGCCGGCAGCGCGCTGTTTGCGCCGCTGGGCATCACGCGCTGGCAGTGGGGCCGCGACGTGGCAGGCCACGCCAAGGGACAGGGCAACCTGTCCTTGCGCGCGCGCGACATGGCGGCCATCGGGCAACTGGTGCTCGACCAGGGCATGGCCGGCGGACGGCGTGTGATCGCGGCCAGCTGGCTCGAGGCGGCGCTGGCGCCGCGCGTGGCAATCGGCGAGGTGGACCGTTATGCCGATCACTATGGCTATTTCTGGTACGGCAAAAGCTACCAGCTTGGCGCTGAAACCATCACGGTGTCTTTTGCCTCCGGCAATGGCGGCAACAAGATCTACGTGATTCCCGCGCGCCGCATGGTGGTGGCGGTGGCGTCGCGCGCTTACGGCAAGCCGTATGGCCAGCGGCGCTCGGAAGATATCCTGAAAGCGCTGCTGGCGGCGGAGTAAAAACAGCTCACAGCAGCGTCAACGGGCCTGCTTGCATGACGCCGGGAATTTGCTGGGCGCCCTTGTCACGCCAGCAGCGGCACGGGCAGCGGTTTGCGCGCTGGGGCGACGGTTGCCGACCGGGCCGCACCGCTCACCTTGAAAACACCGACCAGCTCAGCCAGTTGCGCCGCCTGCGACTGCATCGATTGCGACGCCGCTGCGGCCTCTTCCACCAGCGCCGCGTTTTGCTGCGTCACGTCATCCATTTCGGTGACCGCCTGGTTGATTTGCGAGATGCCCGCCTCCTGCTCGGCAATGGCGGCACTGATCGCCGTCATCAGTTCGCTGACGCTGCGCACGTTGCCGACGATCTGCTCCATCGTATCGCCGGCAACCACCACCAGCCTGCTGCCGAGCGCAACCTTCTCGACCGAGTCGCCGATCAGCTCCTTGATTTCCCTGGCAGCGGTGGCGGAGCGATGCGCCAGATTGCGCACCTCGGTGGCGACGACGGCAAAGCCGCGCCCCTGCTCGCCGGCGCGCGCCGCTTCGACGGCCGCATTCAGCGCCAGGATATTGGTCTGGAAAGCGATACCATCGATGACACCGATAATGTCGGCGATTTTTTTCGCCGAATCGTCAATGGCACCCATGGTGGTGACGACTTCGGCCACCACCGTGCTGCCCTTGACGGCGACATTGGCGGCGTTGACCGACATTTCCATCGCCTGGCGCGCATGGTCCGCATTTTGTTTGACGGTCGAGGTCAGTTCCTCCATCGAGGAGGCGGTTTCTTCCAGGGAGCTGGCCTGCTGCTCGGTGCGCGCCGACAGGTCCAGGTTGCCGCTGGCGATCTGCTGGCTGGACGAGGCGATGCCCTGCGTGCCATTGCGCACCTCGTCGATGATATCGTGCAGCTTTTTGATAAAGCCATTGAGCGAGGCGGCGATCTCGCCGAATTCGGCGCTCAGCGACGGCAGGCGATAGGTCAGGTCGCCTTCACCGCAGCGCAGATCCTCGGTCGCGGCCAGGATCGCGCGCAAGGGCAGCAACACCATGCGCGCCAACAACAACGACAGCGCCACCGACAACGCCACCGACAGCATGCCGCCACCGACCAGCGTCCAGCGGGTGCTCTCCTGCAGCGTGGCGGCATCCCTGGCGCGCGCTACCAGCAAGGTCTGCTCGGCGCCGCTCATGGCCGTCAGGTTGGTGCGCATCTGGTCCATCAGCGTCTTGCCTTTGGCCGCTTGCTCGAAGGCGACCACTTGCTCCATCTGCGCGCTGCCCGCAGTGACTGCCGCACGCAAGGCCAGCAGGGGTTCGGCAGCGGTGGCGTGCCAGCGCTCCTGCATCTCCTGCAAGGCCTGAACACGCTGCTGCTGCTGCGTATTATCGGCGGTCAGTGACTGTACTTTTGCGGCGGCGGTCTTGAACTGAGCGGCGCCATCCTTGTACGGCGCGAGTGAATCGGGATTCCCGCTCAGCGCATAGCCGCGCGCGCCGGTTTCCATATTGATCAGCCCCTGTTCAATCTGCTCGACAGACTGCAACACCTGGTAGGTATGCTCGTTCCATTGATTGGCCTGGTTCAATTTGGAGAAATTCAGATACGCCACTGTCAACAGCGTGATCAGAATGGCGGCGATCAGCAGAAAGCCAATGTAGAGGCGCTTGGCTACGCCCATCTTGTTGAAGACAGATTGCATGCTTTTTCCGATTCAAAGTAGGTTCTGCTGCGGTTATTTTGGTTTTTAACAGCGAGGCTTGGGCCGAGAATGTATTGCATGCATCGCAGCGGGTGACGCCGCATGCGATCAGAGCGCCTCACGTGGCGGGGATCAGGCCGAGTGGGACATCGCGCAACATTTGATCGTCGCGCGTAGTGGCGCTATCGAGGTTCAAGCCGATTGCTGCATTGATGTCATGGTGACAAACAATCATAACAAAACAACATTTTTTTGACAATCATCAGATCGTGATTCTTGTACAGGGAATTGATTAGTAGCATTTTCGCTACATAACACTGCGCTTGGATTGCAGCAGCACCTGCGCGGCCACCACGCACGGATGCACTTCATTAAAAAAAACGGCGCATTGCGATGCAATGCGCCGTTTCCGGAAAAAACGCCCTTGCCGGGGCCGGGATCAGCTGGTCATCAGTTCGCCGCCACCTGCGGCGGCGGCTCGCCCCAGCCGCCGCCCAGGGAGCGGATCAGCGCCACGGTGGTGACGGCGCGGTTGCCGCGCAGTTGCACGGCGCTGCGTTCGATGGCCGACAGGTTGCGCTGCGCGTCTAGCAGGTCCAGGTAGCTGGAACGGCCGGCGTCATAGAGTTTCTGCGCCAGGTCGGCCGAGCGGCGCGCCGAGACCACCGCTTCGTCGATCTGCCGCGTCTGGCCCGACAAAATGCGCAGGCCAGCGAGGTTGTCCTCGACTTCGGCAAATGCCACCAGCACGCTCTGGCGGTAGGTCCCCACCGATTCTTCCAGTTGCGCTTCGCTGCGCGTCACCGCCGCCTTGTTGCGCCCGCCATCGATGATCGGCATCGACATCAAGGCGCCCAGCAGCCAGGAGCGGCTGCTCCACTTGAAGATGTCCGAGAACGTATCGGCCGCGCCGCCACCCGAGGCGTTCAGCATCAGGGCCGGGAACATGGCCGATTTGGCCACGCCGATGCGGGCATTGGCCGCTTCCATGGCACGCTGGGCCGAGGCGATATCGGGCCGGCGTTCCAGCAAAGTTGACGGCATGCCGGCAGGGATCGCCGGCAGGAAGGCGCTGTCCTGCAGCGGATTGGCGGCAGCCGTGAAGCTGGCCGCCGGCTTGCCCAGCAGGACCGCCAGCGCATGCTCGCCGGTGGCGCGCTGGCGCTGCAGGCCGATCGCTTCGGCGCGCGCGGTGGACAGCTCGGTGCGCGCCCGCGACAGGTCGAATTCGCCGATATCGCCCAGGTCATAGCGGCGCTGGTTCACATGCACGCTTTCTTCGCGCAGGCGCACTGTCTCGTCCAGAGTCGCCAGTTCGGCATCCAGGGCGCGCAGCTGGAAGTAGGTCTGCGCCACGTCGGCCTGCAAGGACAGCAGCACCGAGCGGTAGGTCGCCTCGACCGCCAGCGCATCGCTGCGCGAGGCGCTGACATTGGCCGCCACGCGGCCGAACAGGTCGACCTCATAGCTGGCCGTCAGGTTGGCCTGGTAGACATTGGTGGCTGCCACCGGCGTACCGTTGGGCAGGCCCAGCGACAGATTCGATGCGCGGCTGCGCTGGCCGCCCACATTGACGCCCACCTGCGGGATGCGGTCCGCTTCGGCGATGCCGGCGATCGCCCTGGCCTGCCTGACGCGGGCGGCCGCCACGGCCAGGTTGGCGTTCGCTTGCGTGGCTTGCGCAATCAGGTCGGTCAGGGTGCTGTCGTTAAACGCCAGCCACCATTCGCCGCGCGCCTGGCGCTCGGCGTAATTGACTTGCGCCTGGGTCCAGCGACTGCCGTCAAGCGCCGTCTGTACCGCCGGAACCTGCGACTCCTTGAAGGCGGCCGGGGTGGCGATCTGCGGCTGCTGGAAGTCGGGCGCGGCACAGGCTGCCAGCAGAATGGCGGCGGCCATCGCGCCGAGCACTGGCTTGAACAATGGTTTCAGATGGTTTTTCACAATACATCTCCTTCCAGGTGCAGCGCCGGCGCGGCGGGGCGCTTGGCGGCGGCTGGTTTTTTCTCGAAACGCTGCGCCAGGGTGCGCAGCAATACATAAAACACGGGCGTCAGGAACAGGCCGAAGAAGGTTACGCCCAGCATGCCGGCAAACACCGCCACGCCCATGGCATGGCGCATTTCGGAACCGGCGCCGTGCGAGAACACCAGCGGCACCACGCCCATGATGAAGGCGATCGACGTCATCAGGATCGGACGCAGGCGCAAACGGCAAGCTTCCAGCGCCGCTTGCACAACGGTGCGGCCATGCTCTTCCAGTTCGCGGGCAAACTCGACGATCAGAATCGCATTTTTTGATGCCAGCCCCACCAGCACGAACAGCGCGATCTGGGTAAACACGTTGTTGTCGCCACCGGTCAGTTTCACGCCCAGCAGTGCGCACAGAATCGACATCGGCACGATCAGGATCACGGCCAGCGGCAGGGTCCAGCTTTCGTACTGGGCGGCCAGCACCAGGAATACCAGCAGCACGCACAGCGGGAACACATAAATCATCGTGTTACCGGACAAAATATCCTGGTAGGTCAGCTCGGTCCATTCATACGAAATCCCTTGCGGCAGCACTTCCTTGGCGATGCGTTCGAGCGCCGCTTGCGCCTGGCCGCTCGACACGCCCGGCGCCGGGCCGCCATTGAAATCGGCTGCGGCATAGGCGTTGTAGCGCTGCACGCGGTCCGGGCCATAGCTGTCTTTCACGCGCATCAGGGACGACAGCGGGATCATTTCGCCCTTGTCGCTACGCACCTTCAGCTGCGCGATATCCTGCGCATGCGAACGGAACTCGGCATCGGCCTGCACGCGCACCTGGTAGGTACGGCCAAACTGGTTGAAGTCATTCACATACAAGGAACCGAGGTTGATCTGCAAGGTCTGGTAGATGGTGGCCAGCGGCACGCCCAATTGCTTGGCCTTGACGCGGTCGACATCGGCGAACAGCTGCGGCACGTTGATCTGGTAACCCGAGAACACGCCCGCCAGTTCCGGCGTCTGATAGGCCTTGGCGGCCAGCGCCTGGGTGGCGTTGTACAGCGCGTCGTAACCGAGGTTGCCGCGGTCTTCGATCATCATCTTGAAGCCGCCGATGGTGCCCAGGCCATTGACCGGCGGCGGCGGGAACACCATGATGAAGGCGTCCTGGATACCGCCCAGGCGCTTGTTGATCTCGGCTGCGATGGCGCCGCCGGACAGCTCTTTCGTGGTGCGCTGGTCGAACGGTTTCAGGGTGGCGAACACGATGCCGGCGTTCGGCGCATTGGTGAAATCGTTGATCGACAGGCCCGGGAAGGCAATCGTCGATTCCACGCCAGGCACCGACTTGATGACGTCGGACATGCGGCGCACCACGTCTTCGGTGCGGTCCAGCGAGGCGGCGTCGGGCAACTGCGCAAAACCGACCAGGTATTGCTTGTCCTGGCCCGGCACGAAACCGGCCGGCACGGCCTTGAACACGAACACGGCGGCGATCACCAGCAGCGCATACACGCCCAGCGAGGCGCTCTTGCGGCCCAGCACACCCTTCACGCCGGCTTCATAGCGGTGCGAAGCACGGCCGAAGAAGCGGTTGAACCAGGCGAAGAAACGGCCAAACACCTTGTCCATGCCGCGCGTGAGTGCGTCTTTCGGCGCGTCGTGCGGTTTCAACAGGGCTGCCGACAGGGCCGGCGCCAGGGTCAGCGAGCTGAATGCCGAGATCACGGTCGAAATGGCGATGGTCAGCGCGAACTGGCGGTAGAACTCGCCCGACAGGCCGGGCACGAAGGCGATCGGCACGAACACGGCGCACAGCACCAGGGCGATGGCGACGATCGGGCCGCTGACTTCTTTCATGGCCTGGATGGTGGCGTCGCGCGGCGACAGCCCTTCCTCGATATTGCGCTCGACGTTTTCCACCACCACGATGGCGTCATCGACGACGATACCGATGGCCAGCACCAGGCCGAACAGCGACAGGGTATTGATCGAAAAACCAAAGCCCAGCATCACGGCAAAGGTACCGACAATCGACACCGGCACGGCCAGGAGCGGAATGATGGACGCGCGCCAGGTTTGCAGGAAGATGATCACCACCAGCACCACCAGGGCAATGGCCTCCAGCAGCGTATGGATCACGGCCTCGATCGACGAGCGCACGAACTGGGTCGGGTCGTACTCGATGCGGTATTCCACGCCTTGCGGGAAGTCTTTTTTCAGCTCGTCCATCTTGGCGCGCACGTCGGACGACAATTGCAGCGCATTGGCGTTCGGCGCTTCGAAAATGCCCATGCCGACGGCCGGATTATTGTTCAGCAAGGAGCGCAGCGAGTAGCTGTTGGCGCCCATTTCCACGCGCGCCACGTCTTTCAGCTGCGTCACCGCGCCGTCGCTATTGGTGCGCACAATGATGGCGCCAAATTCCTCGGGCGACTGCAAACGGCCCTGGGTGTTGACGGTCAGCTGGAACGGCGAGTTTTTCGCCGGCGAGGCGCCGATCACACCGGCGGCCACCTGCACGTTCTGCTCGCGAATCGCCACCACCACATCATTGGCCGTCATGCCGCGCGCCGCCACTTTTTGCGGGTCGAGCCAGATACGCATGGCGTAGTCGCCAGCGCCGAAGATCTGGATGTCGCCCATGCCGGGCAGGCGGGCCAGCTGGTCCTTGATATTGAGCACCGCGTAGTTACGCAAGTACATGTCGTCATAGCGCTTGTTGGGCGAGACCAGGTGCACCACCATGGTCAGGTTGGGCGAGGACTTGACGGTGGTGACACCGATCTGGCGCACTTCTTCGGGCAGGCGCGGCAAGGCGCGCTGCACGCGGTTCTGCACCTGGGTCTCGGCCTGCTCGACGTTGGTGCCGATCTTGAAGGTGATGGTCAGCATCATCGAACCGTCAGACGTGTTTTGCGAGGACATGTAGAGCATGTTCTCGACGCCGTTGATCTGCTCCTCCAACGGGGCGGCGACGGTTTCGGCGATGACTTTCGGATTGGCGCCCGGATACTGCGCGCGCACCACCACCGATGGCGGCACGACGTCGGGGTATTCCGAGATCGGCAGGCCGAAGATGGACAGCATCCCGGCCACGAAAATGACGATCGACAGCACCGCCGCGAAGATCGGCTTGTCGATGAAAAAGCGTGAAAAGTTCATGGTTTATTCCTTGGAGGTGGTTGCCGATTTCGGTTCCGCGCTGGCGGCAACCTTGGCGTCTTTTGCTGCCGGCTTTGCGGCGGCCGGCGCCGTCGGGTCGAAGTCCATCGCCACCAGTTGCGGCGTGACGGGCGCGCCGGGGCGCACGCGCTGCAGGCCGTTGACAACGATCTTCTCGCCCGCTTTCAAGCCTTCGCGCACCACGCGCAGGCCATTGGCGTTGGGGCCCAGCTTGACGGCGCGGTATTCGGCCTTGTTGTCGGCACCGATCACATAGACATACTTGCGGCTCTGGTCGGTACCGACGGCGCGGTCGCTGATCAGCAGCGCCGTGCCTTGCGCCTGCGCGCCGCTGCCGGTATCGAGCTGAATGCGGGCGAACAGGCCGGGCACCAGGGTGCGGTCGGCATTGGCGAAGGTGGCGCGCATGCGCACGCTGCCGGTGGCCGGGTCGAGCTGGTTGTCGACGAATTCGAGCTTGCCTTCATGCGGAAAACCGCTCTCGTTGGCCAGGCCCACCTTGACCAGTACGGGGGCGCCCTTTTGCGCCGTGCCGGCCACGCGCAGGTACGTGTCTTCGTCGCCGTCGAAGCTGGCGTAGATGCGCTCGGTCGATACCACGGAGGTCAGGATGGCGCTGGCGTCGATCAGGTTGCCGACCGTGATTTCAGCCTTCGAGACGCGGCCGCTGATCGGCGCTTGCACCTGGGTGTACGACAGGTTCAGCCTGGCCGCTTCATACGAGGCCTGGGCGGCGCGCACATTGGCGTCGAGCTCTTTCAGGCCCGAGGCCTTTTCATCGAGCTCGCGCTGCGGGATGGCTTTTTCGGCCAGCAGTTTTTCGGCGCGCGACCATTCCAGCTTGGCCAGTTCGGCCTTGGCGCGGGCCGACGCGGCGGCGCCTTCGGCGCGCGACACTTCAGCCTGGAACGGCCGTGGATCGATGACGAACAGCACGTCGCCTTTTTTCACTTCGCTGCCCGGCTTGAAGTTCACCGAGGTGATGAAGCCGCCGACGCGCGAGCGGATTTCCACGCGCTCGATCGCTTCCAGGCGGCCCGAGAACTCCTGGGTTTCCGTGATCTGTTTTTCGATCACGGCGGCGGTCGAAACGGGCGGGCCGCCGGCCGCAGGCGCGTCGGGCACCTTGCTGTTGGCCGAATCGCAGCCGGCCAGGCTGAACGCCACCAGGCCGGCAACGGCCAGCGAGGCGGCCAGCGGTTTGAGCAGGACAGAAATTTGTTGAGCGTTTTTCATTTTATTTCCCTGTTTTATGAAAATTTCTAATGGTATGGGCGACAGGAAGCCACCCAGCTGATCAAAGTGAATAAAGTTGCAATGGCGCTAGATGGCGCTCGGTCAAAGATAAAGGGGCCGCCTGCGTAATAAAAGCGGGCGGGGTCGACAAAGCCGGCGGTGCGAACGCACAGCGCGGACGAAAATGGCATTCAGGGAACTACACTAAGCAGTGTAACAACCGGAATTTAAAAAGTAAACCGTTAAGTGTAGTTTTTTAGTGCAACCGGGCTGGCGGTATCATGATGTGGCCTCCTGGGCAAGGCCAGCGACAAAGCTGGCGATTTCACCGAGCACTTGCACCTTGCACGCGCATTCATTGCGCGCGGTAGCGTCCTGCAGCGGCGCCGCAGGCATGCGCCGCACGGTAGTCTTGATGCCGCAGGCAATCAGCTTGCTGCCGTATTGTTCAGCTTCGTCGCGCAATGGGTCGTCTTCGCTCGACACGATCAGGGCCGGCGGCAAATTTTTAAGCCGGCTCGATTGCAGCGGCGACGCATACGGATGGCTGCGGTCGGCAGCATTCGGCAGATAGCCGCGGTAGGCGGCGGCGCAGGCATCGGCCACTTCCACCAGTTCCGGGCAGGCGGGCAGCGAGCGCATCGAGCAGGTCGACAGGCCGGGGTCGAGCATGGGCATGATCAGCACCTGACCGGCCAGCGCCGGGCCGCCGCGGTCGCGCGACATCATGGCGCACACGGCGGCCAGGTTGGCGCCGGCCTCGATGCCCGACACCAGCATCTGCTTGCCGCTCCAGCCCAGCCTGGCCTTGTTTTTCCTGGCCCACACCAGCACGGCATGCGCGTCTTCGACGGCGGCCGGGAACGGGCGCACGCTGGCCAGCGTGTAATTCGACGCCAGCACCACCTGATCGGCATTGCCCAACACCAGGCAGCGCAGGAAATCGTCGGCGTCTTCCAGGTCGCCGTCGTCAAAGCCGCCGCCATGGAAGAACACGATCAGGCTGGACTTTTTCGCACCCGGCACGCCGGCCGTATAGAGGCGCGCCGCCAGCGGCCCCAGTTCGCCCTGCACTTCGATATCGCGTATCTTCAGCGACGCGGCAAGCGCCAGGCCGGCCGTGCTGGCGGGCGCATTCATTGCGCCACCACCGGCGCTGCGGCCATGTCGAGACCAGCGTCATTGACGCACAGCAAGGTACCGCCGACTTCATGGGTCAGGGCGCTGTAGCCGCTCGCTTCGGCTTGCGCCGCCTGCGAGTAAGCGTCCGTAAATACCATCGAAGCCAGGGCAAGCGAGCTCACCAAGAGCGCGAGCACTGCAAAGTTTCCATTCCGATGACCCATGATGTTTCTCCTGTAACTGGTGACTGCTGTTCCTGCAACGTGGTATTTATGCTGCAGTACAACAACTATAGACTTGTTCTACAATCTGATAAAGTAGGCAATGATGAATTGATTGTTCAGAATTCAGAACAATCCCAAGGAAAGTGTCAGGAAATCAAGTGAACAAGCTACAAGCCATGGAAGTGTTCATCCAGGTGGTCGATGCGGGCGGCTTTACGCGCGCGGCGGAAAACATGCAACTGCCCAAGGCAACCGTGTCGACCCTGATCTCGTCGCTGGAAGCGAGCCTGTCGGTCAAACTGCTGAACCGCACCACGCGCCACGTCAGCATTACCTCGGACGGCGCCGCCTATTACGAACACTGCGTGCGCATCTTGTCCGACGTGCGCGAAGCCGAAGAGTCGCTGTCGCGCACGCGACTGAACCCCAGCGGGCGCCTGCGGGTCGATGCGCCCACGGCGCTGGCCAGCGAACTGTTGATCCCCGCCCTGCCCGATTTTTTCGCGCGCTATCCCGATATCGTGCTCGAACTCGGTTGCAGCGACCGCCCCGTCGACCTGGTCGAGGAAGGCGTGGACTGCGCCGTGCGCGGCGGCGAACTGGGCGACGTGAACCTGATCGCGCGCCGGGTCGGCGTGCTCCATTTCATCACCTGCGCCTCGCCCGCCTACCTGGCCCGTTACGGCACGCCGCAGCACCCGGACGAGTTGTCGCGCCATCGCGGCGTGAATTTTTTCTCGGCCAAGACGGGCCGCACCTTAGAGTGGGATTTTACGCGCAACGGCGAGCGCATCCAGATCGCCATGCCCAGCAATATCGCCCTGAACGACTCGAACGCCTACTCCGCCGCCGGCCTGGCGGGCCTGGGCATCGTGCAAATGACGCATTTCATGCTTGCGCCCTTGATAGAACAGGGCAAAATGGTCGAATTGCTCAAGGAGTGGGAATCCGACCCGCTGCCGATCCACGTGATCTATCCGCCGAACCGCCACTTGTCTGCCAAGGTGCGCGTGTTTGTCGAATGGGTTGCCGACATGTTTACCAACCACCCGGCCACGCAAATGAAGACGAGAATCAATATTGCTCCTGCGCGCGCCGCCCTGACCGAGGCCCAGCCATGACCGCACCGCAGCAATCGCCACCATCATCGCCACAGCGCATCGTTTTTCTCGACCGCGACAGCCTGATCGCCAGGGTCCGTCCGCCCGCCTTTGCCCACGAATGGCGCGAGCACGCGCACACCAGAGGCAGCGCGCAGACCGTGGAACGCTTGCGCGGCGCCAGCATCGCCATCACCAATAAAGTGCCGCTGCGGGAAGCCGAGCTGGCGCAACTGCCGGACCTGAAAATGATCGCCGTGGCCGCCACCGGCACCGACATCATCGACTTGCCGGCCTGCCGCGCGCGCGGCATTGTCGTCGCCAATATCCGCCACTACGCGCGCGCCACCGTGCCCGAACATACCCTGGCCTTGATGCTGGCGCTGCGCCGCCAGCTGCTCGCCTACCGGGCAGACATCGAAGCGGGCCTGTGGCAGGCGTCGGAGCGTTTCTGCCTGTTCGGCCACCCGATCCGCGACCTGAACGGCAGCCGTCTGGGCTTGCTCGGCTACGGTGCATTGGGCAAATCCGTGGCCCACCTGGCGCGCGCCTTCGGCATGGAGGTGGCCGTGCATACACGCTCGCCGATCAAGGAAGAAGGCGTCATCGAAGTGTCGCTCGATGAACTGCTGGCCACCTCCGACATCGTCAGCCTGCACCTGCCTTTGAGCGACAAGACGCGCAATATCATCGGCGCCAGGGAGCTGGCCAGCATGAAACCGACGGCCCTCTTGATCAACACGGCGCGCGGCGGCCTGGTCGACGAAGCGGCGCTGGCCACAGCACTCACCACAGGCGTGATCGCCGGCGCCGGCTTCGACGTGCTGTCAAAAGAACCGCCGCAAGCCGACAACCCGCTGCTGCAATTGCGCCTGCCCAACTTCATTCTGACGCCACACACGGCCTGGGCCAGCGGCGAGGCGATGCAGCTGCTGGCCGACATGCTGATCGAGAATGTGGAGGCCTTCGAGCACGGTACGCCGGTCAATGTGGTGGCGTGAAACCACGCGCTGCAGCATCTGCGGCTGCGCCGCCAGCCTGTCGAGCATGGCGGACGCATGCGCGGGAAGCGGCAAAAGATGGCGACAGGCATGTCCCACGTATAAGGCAGCGCATCTTAAGCCAGGCCACAGGTCGTTGAAAATAAAATATCCGTTTAACAAAGGATAATTCAATGAAGCCGAGACAAATGACCTGGCTGATGGCGCTGTTTCCCGTGTCACTGGCATACGGCGCTCCGGCAACGCCTCCGGCCCCGCCGCCTGATGCACCGATGCCGGTGGTACAGGTCGATGGCCTCGCCGATCCGGACGAGCAGCCGTACCGGCGCATGCTCAAGGGGATGGACGCGTTTGAACGCTATCATGCCCTGGCGCCAGATGCGCAGTTGCGGTTTCGCCTCTACCCGCGCCGTCCCGGCGTCAAGGTGGCCGGCACCAGGCTGGCGATCCAGGGCGACAAGCTGCCGCTGGTACTGGACGACGACCTGGCCTTTACCCTGCCACGCAATGCGCAAGCGCTGCAAGACGACGCCCAGGTCACGACGAACCGGCACGCCCGCAGTTTCGCCTGGGCGCCGGACGTGCGCACGCCCGGCTTGCCGCCCAGTACACGCCGCTTGGGCGACCTGCGTCTGGAATGCGAGATTGACCGGGCAGCCACTTTGCTGGTCGGCTACAAACCGCCGCTCTATCACGTGCTCGATGCGGCCGTCGATGTCTGTACCGTGTTTCCTGGCGCCTGGCTGTACTACGGCGAGCGCGCCTTGTTCAATGTGACCCTGGTCCATGGCCAACGTCGCCAGAGTTTGCTTTCGAACTGGTTATACGGAAACAGTGTGCCGACGATTTTTCATCTGTTCTACGATTTTTATCCGCTGCTGGGCGAGCGGACTTATTCCCTGAAGATTTCGGACAGCAGCTGGCCCGACGACACCCTGGTCGAACTGGAATATATCGACGATGAGGTGCCGTCCACGTCACCGGCCCAGGCAGGGGCGGCGTCATGAAGCCCCGCTCCCTGGCCGCTCTGGCGCTGGCCACCGGCCTGGCTCTGGGCGGCAGCGGCTGCGCCTCGCTCGGCATCGGTGGCGCCAGGCCACTGACCGCCCACACCGCGCAAGCGGCCCTGACTGTCGGCGCCAGCAACAAGGCCGATGTCACCCAGGCCCTGGGCGCGCCAACCATCGAGCGCTTTCGCAGCGGCCACGAAATCTGGGTCTATCGCTACAAGGTGGGCCTGCCCATGTTCATGGGCGCGCTTCCTGTCATCGGCCCGCTTGCCAGCGGCGTTGACGCCGTGACAAGCGAACGGGAGCTGGCGATCCTGTTCGACCCGCAAGGCATCGTCAGCAAATATCGTTTGCGCGAAGCACCATCGACGGTGGAACGCTTGCTGGCGGCGCCGCAGGCTGCCATGCCTTAGCTCCGAGGTGTCAGCCAGCCGCGCCGATGGCCACGGTAAAACAGCAGCCCCTGCCATCGATGCCGTCCGTCAGCACCACCGTGCCGTGCAAGCGCTTTGCAGCCTCGCGCACGATGGCCAGGCCCAGGCCCGCGCCTGGCGCCGCCTGGCCGCTGCCGCGGTAAAAACGCTCGAAAACCAGTGTGCGCTGGTCAGCGGCAATGCCGGGACCATCGTCGGCCACCGACAGCTGCAAGCCGTCAGCCAGCGCCAGCAATTCCAGCCGCAACTGGCCCTGTCGCGGCACATAGGCCAGCGCGTTGTTGACCAGGTTGTGGACGATGGACTGGAAGGCTTGCGTGTCGAGCGCATAAAACAGCGTGTCGGGGGCCTCGAGCGACAGGTCGATCTCGCGCGCAAAGGCCAGCGGCGCCAGCGTGGCGAGCTCCTGGCGCAGCAACTGCGCCACATCCTGCCGCGCCGGCGTCAGCGTGGCCTGGCGGTCCATTTGCGCCAGGTCGAGCAATTGGCGTATCAGGTGGGAGGCGCGGGCGATCGCCTGCGCCATGCTGTGCCCGGCCTGCGCACGCTGCGGCGCATCATCGGCCATGGCCAGCACATGGGCCTGCGCCGACAGCACGGCCAGCGGCGTGCGCAGCTCATGGGCGGCGTCCTGCACGAAGCCATGCTCGCGCTCGACCTTGTGGCGCAGCTGGGCCAGCAGGTGATCGAGGGCGCTGCTGAGCGGCTGCAGTTCGGCGTAATGAGGTGCGACGCCGAGCGGCGACAGATCGTCGCCGTCGCGCGCGCCGATCTGCGCCGATAATCTGTGCAGCGGCCGCAGGCCACGCGACACCGCAAGCCACAGCGGCAGCAGCACCAACGGCAAGGCAATCAGCATGTCCATGGTCAGGCCGCCGGTCATCGTCGACGCAACCCACCAGGGGTCAAGCATGGGCACGGCCACCGTCAGCGTCCAGCGTTCGCTGTGGCCGCGATAAATGCGCAAACGCCGGCCATTGGCGAGGCCATCGCTGATCGTGCCTTCCACGCCATGCACGGTGGCCTGCCCGGCTTCGGGCGACAGGAACAATCGCCGGCCCTGCGCATCGGCCAGTTCCATCAGCACCACGCCGGGCGCCTGCAGCTTGCGGTAGCTGTCATTGACCAGGGTGGACGTGGCGGCGACCACCGCGCGCGCCTCGCCCGGCGTGTCGACTGGCGCGATCGAGCCGAGCAAACTGCTGCCCAGCTCGTGCAGGTTCTGGTCCAGCGCCTGCGTGTCGGTCGCCATGTAGAGCTGCCGGCCCATCAGCACCAGCCACACCAGCATGAAGGCGAGCAGCGTGGCCAGCATCACGCGCCTTACCAGGGTGGGACGCAGCAGGGTGGGACGCAGCAGGGTCGGCCGCAACAGGCGCCTCATGCGTTGAACAGGTAGCCGATGCCGCGCACGGTGCGGATGCGCCCGGCGCCGATCTTGCGCCGCAGGTTGGACATATGAACTTCCACCGCGCCAAAGTCGAGCGCGTCGCCCAACGGTGCGAGGCGCTGCGCCAGCACCCCCTTGGGCACCACCACGCCGGGCTCGCGCGCCAGCGCCAGCATCAGGTGAAACTCGCGCGGCGACAATTCCAGCGCCACCCCGTCCAGCCTGGCCGCATAGCTGCGCGGCTCGATCTGCAGCGCGCCGAAGGTCCACACCTCGCTGGCCTGGCGCGCATAGCGGCGCAGCACGGCGCGCAAGCGCGACAGCAGTTCGGCGGTATCGAAAGGCTTGACGACAAAATCGTCGGCGCCGCCATCGAGGCCGGCCAGGCGATCGGCCAGCGCGGAGCGCGCCGTCATGATAATGATGGGCACGGTGACGCCGGCACGGCGCCAGCGCGCCAGCAGGTCCAGGCCGGCGCCATCGGGCAGCGACAAGTCGAGCAGCACGCAGTCGGCCTCGATGCAGGACGGCAGCGGCACATCGGCAATACGGCGCAGCCACTGGCTGCTGACACCTTCCACCCTGAGCGCCTGCTGCAGGCCGGCGCCGAGGTCAAGGTCGTCTTCTATGATCAGGATATGCATGCAAGAAGTATAAGGCCGGCAAGCTTAAGCTTGGCCAAAGATTGTGGCAAATACAATGGCAGCAGTCCATTTTCTTGCCACTTCCCCGGCCTGGACAGCCCTTTTCATACAAGGTGAAAACATGCGTGACCCAATCAGATACGGATGGATGCCGGTGCTGCTGCTGTGTTTCTCGTTCGTGACGGCAAGCCAGGCCGATCCCGGCATGCCGGTGGTCGAGGTACAGGGGGCGGCCACCGACCGCGATCAAAAATCGTATCGCGACATGCTGGCCGGCATGCAGGTATTCGAACAGCAGCACGGTTTGGCGCCAGGCGCCGTATTGCGCTTCAAGGTGCTGCCGCGCCGGGCCGGAGTGGCCATGGACAGCCTGGCGCTGCAGCTGGCGGGCGAGCACACGCAGGCAGCGATCGCGCTGGCGGCGGACCACACGTTTGTGCTGCCGATGGACGCCGGTGCGGCCGGCGACAATGCCAGCGTGCGTTCCAACCGGAAGGACAAAAGCCTGGCCTGGCGCGCCGACATCCGCAGTCCCGGCCTGCCGCAGGACACGCGCCGCCTGGGCGACCTGCTGCTCGAATGCAAGGTCGCCATGGCGGCCGACCTGCTCGCCTACGTCCATCATCCGATCAACATGCTGGTGGTCAAACTGGCCGATCCCTGCCGCAGCTTGCCGATCAATCTGTTTTATTTTGCCGACCGGCCTTTGTTCAGCGTCACCCTGATCGACGGCCAGCGGCGCAGCGTATTGCCGGCAGCAATGTTGCACGGCACCGATTCGGCCCTGATGGCCAGCCATGAGGACTGGCCTTACCTGCGCGAGCGCGTCTACACGGTCAAGTTCAAGCTGCTTTACGAGAAGGGCTGGAGCGACGACACCTTGCTGCGCTTCGACTATATGGACGATGACCTGAACACTACCGCGCTGGCGGTGCAACCATGAAGCGCGGCACGCACCTGGCGGCCTTGATGGCATTGGCTGCGGTCTTGGCCGCAGCCTTGAGCGGCTGTGCCTCGAGCGGCAACGGCAAGCTGCCCGCACTGACGCCAGCGCTGGCGGCGCAGGAAATCATTCCGGGAAAGTCGACCAGGGCCGATATCGAAGCGGCGTTCGGCAAGGCCGCCATCACCTCCTATGCCGATGGCCATGAAGTGTGGCTGTATCAGCTGGGCATGGCCAAGCTGGTCGACTCCTTGCCTTATGTAAATCTGGTGCTCAGCAGCGCGGACAACAAAAAAGAGCTGTCGATACTGTTCAACCGGGCCGGCGTGGTGAAAAAATACCAGTTGATGGAGGCACCGCTATAACGCGTGACCGTCCCGGCGTGTGCCTCATTGCTCCCTGGCCTTGAGCCACAAGCCGAACTCCTTCATCACAGCCACCACCGGCAGCAGGCGCTGGCCGTCTTGCGTCAGCGCGTATTCCACTTTCACCGGCACTTCCGGGTACACCGTGCGCGCCACCAGGCCCGCTTCTTCCAGCGCGCGCAAGTCCAGCGTCAGCATGCGCTGCGAAATATGCGGCACGTCGCGCCGCAGCGCATTGAAACGTTTGGGACCGTCGATCAGGTAGGACACCAGCAGCAGGCGCCAGCGCCCGCCCAGCAAACGCATCGCTTCCTCGATCGAACATCCCGTCACGCTTTCTTTCATGGCTACCGGCTCGCATCAAGTATAAAAAATGTACCTACATTACATTATAGTGCCTTCTTCCTTTTTTATCCTTGATGCCTATAATGGGCAACCAGGCGCGCTCACCTGGAGCCCGCCACTACCGGAGCCATCATGAAGTTGTACCATATCCCCGCCAGCTGCTCGCTGGCCACCCATATCGTCATCAGGGAACTGGGCCTGGACGCCACCCTCGTCAAGGTCGATTACAAACGGCACGTGAGCGACGACGGCGCCAGCTTTTACGACGTGAACGCACACGGCTATGTGCCGGCTTTGGCGCTAGGTGACGGACGAGTATTGCGCGAAGGGCCGGCCATCATGCAATACCTGGCCGACCTGCGTCCGGAAGCCGGGTTGGCGCCACCCAACGGCAGCTTCGAGCGCTACCGCCTGCAGGAATGGCTGAACTTCCTGTCCACCGAAGTGCACAAGGGATTCATTCCGCTGCTGTACGCTGCCCAGGCCGGCAAGTACGTGGAGATGGCCAGGCCCAAGCTGGAACAGCGCTATGCCTGGATCGACCGGCAACTGGCCGGCCAGCCCTGGCTGATGGGCGAACAATTCACCGTAGCCGACGCCTACCTGTTCGCGCTGACGGGCTGGGGCCAGGCTCCATGGCTGACCTCGTACTACAAGGCCGACATCCACTTCGACCAGCTCGACCATCTGCGCGCATGGTATCAGCGCATGCAGGCGCGGCCGGCGGTGCAGCAAGCCTTGCGCGAGGAAGGGCTGATTTAGTTTGCGCGATGCCTGCTGAAAAACGCCCACATCACCTCATTGGCATCGAGGCTGCGTGAGGTCTTGCCGATCGGCAGGCCAATATTAAAAGCATCGGCACCGGGCCAGGTATGGCCGCCGCCGTCGATGGCGATCAGGGCCACGCTGTGCTGGCCGCTGCCCTGCTCCAGCATGCTCAACTTCAGGTCGTCACCTGCCATGCCAGGCAGCAGGCGCGGCGGCGGCATGGCCGATGTGATGCCATTGACCCTGGCCCAGTAGCGCCAGGTTTCGTCAGCGGACAGGTAGTCGCCGGCCTTGCCTTGATACAGCACCACCTGGTCGGCCGTGCCATGGATCAGCAGCACGCCGACCTTGTGCGGATCGGCATGGTGGTTGACCACCGGTTCGGGCATGGTCGCGCCCACCGAGGCCACGGCGGCGAACTGTTGTGGCAGCTCGGCCGCCAGGCGCAGGGCAAAGAAGCCGCCGCGCGACAGGCCGGTGGCGTAGACGCGCTGGCCGTCGATGCGGTAATCGTGTTTCAGCTTGTCCAGCACGGCTTGCGTAAAGCCGACATCGTCCGTGCCCGTCAGGTAGTCCATGCCAAAACCCACGTTCCAGTCCTGCTTGACGCCTTGCGGATAGACTACGATAAAGCCATGGCGGTCGGCCGCGCGGTTCATCTGCGTGTACAGCATCTGCTCGGCCATGCTCATGCCGCCGCCATGGAAATTGAACACGACAGGAAGCGCTTGCTGCGGCGCGCTGTGGTAGGCCGGCGGCACATAGACGATATAGCGGCGCTTGATGTCCTTGTGCTGCAGGGTGTGCACCTGGGCCAGGGCCACGGCCGGCAGGCAAGCGGCGAGCAGTAACAGCAGGGACACGACGATTTTCATGGCTTTCTCCGTCAATTGAATGTGGCCAGCATACGGAGCGTGCGGTGAAATCGCGGTGAAATCGGCCGGCTTTTATGCCGCAAGCGGCGTGATGGCGACCCGGTAGTACGCCGCGCCAGGATCAAAACGGATATCCCAGTGCATCGCCTGCGCCAGGCGCAGCAGCAGATGTTGTCCGTGCGAAAAACCCTGCACGCGCGTCGCCTGCCCGGCCGGCACCGTGTTGTGAATGATCAGGCAGCCATGCTCGTAGGAAATCGTCAAATGGCAGGCGGGGCCGCCGTGAAACAAAGCATTGGCCAGGCAGTTATTGAGCAACAGATAGACCAACTGGCGATGGCCATGCACCGGCAAGCGCTCGGGCAAGTCCAGCGTCAGCAGACTGGCGTCCCAGCGATATTGTTCGAGCAGGCGCAGCAGGGATTGTTCGAGGCAGCCGCGCAACTCCACCGTCTCAAACGGGATCTGTTCTGCGCGCGCCAGCGCAAACAGCAACTCGATGGTATTGCCGAGCTCAGCGACGCCCTGCCGCAGCTGGGCCTGCTCATCGGCGAGCAGCGGCCGCGCCGGGGCCAGCGCCAGCGTATTGCGCATCAGGGTCAGCGGCGTGCGCAATTCGTGGCTGACATCGCGGGCAAACGCCTGTTCGCGCCGCAAGGCCGTTTGCAAGCCGGTAAAGGCGCTTTCCAGCCGCCGCGCCAGGAAGCCGATTTCGTCCGGCCGGTCGTGCGCGCTGAACTGCGGCGCCTGCCCGGGCAGCAAGGCGTGCGCTTCCTGGGCCAGTGTTTGCAGCGGCAACACCAGGCGCCGCGCCAGCAGCCAGGCCAGCAGCAGTGCCAGGCCCACCAGCGCCAGCGCCACGCCGGCCAGCACGCCACCGACCTCGCGCACCAGGCGCGACACCACCAGGATGGGTGCGACGTCGGCCAGCAGATAGCAGCGTTCAGGCCCGCCAGTGCGCCGCAGATCGAGCGCCAACACATGGTAATGCTGGCCCGTGCCGGTAAATACTTCGGCGCGCGGGGCCGAAGGCGATAATTGTTGCCGCACGGCGGTGGGCAGGTCGCCATAATGAC
Source organism: Janthinobacterium sp. PC23-8 (assembly GCF_002250505.1). Lineage (GTDB taxonomy): Bacteria > Pseudomonadota > Gammaproteobacteria > Burkholderiales > Burkholderiaceae_D > Janthinobacterium. Next base: position 500,570 of record NZ_NJGY01000003.1, on the reverse strand, counting down.
GGTAGACGGTAATGAGGTCGTTGCCCGATGCTGCCGCCGGCCAGCGGGCCTGGATCGCAGCGGCCTCGCGTTCGAGCAGCCGCTGCACCAGCATGTCTTCGGTGACATAGGAAATCACCACCGCCAGCCCCGTGTAGCACAGGCACAGCAGCACGGCAAAGCCGGCCAGCGCCGCAAACAGGCCGCGCCGTATGGTCGTGACCATCACTGCCCTGCCCGGCTATCAAGCTCGATCGCCAGCCGGTAGCCAAGCTGCGGTATCGTCACCAGCAGGCCGGTGCAGCCCGCCGCGTCGAGCTGCTTGCGCAGCGCGTAGATATGCGACTTCAGGGCGTCGCTGTCAGGCGGTTCGCTGCCCCACAGGTGCGCGCTCAAGGCCGAGCGCGAGACGGCGTGCGGATGTTCGCGGCACAGCAGCAGCAGGATTTTGAAACCGCTGTGCGTCAGCGCCAGTGGAACTTCACCATACATGGCCCGGCCTTCGCGCGCCAGCAGCAATAGCGGCCCGACGCGCATTTCCTGGTGTACATGCAGCTGGCTGCGCCGCGCCAGCGCCTCGCAGCGCAGGGCCAGCTCGCGCAGGTCGAACGGCTTGGTCAGGTAGTCGTCGGCGCCACCGTGGAAACCGCGCGCCTTGTCTTCATAGGCGTCGCGCGCCGTCAACATCAATATCGGCACATTGCTGGGCGCGCCAGCCTTGATGGCGCGGCATACCTGCAAACCGTCGATGTCGGGCAGGTTCAGGTCCAGCAGCACCACGTCATAGATATTGCCGGTGGCCAGCTGCACGCCCAGCGCACCGGTGGCGGCGTGGTCGAGCTGCCAGTGCAGGCCGTCGAAGAAAGTGGCGACCTGGCGGGCGATGCCGGCATGGTCTTCGATCAGCAGGAGGTTCAGCCGTGTCACGTTGCGGCGCGCCGCGCTTGCCACTCGCGCCGCAGCAAGCCATACAGCGCCGAATCGCTGACCTGGCCGCCAACGATCCAGCGCTCGGGCAGATAGCCCTCCTGCTTGAAACCGAGGCGCAACAGGGCATGGGCCGAGCCGTGATTCAAAGGGTCGATATCGGCTTCCAGGCGGTTCAGGTCGCGTTCCACAAACGCGTATTCCAGCAGCGCGCTCAAGGCTTCGTGCATATAGCCCTGGCCCCAGTGCGGGCGGGCCAGCGCGTAGCCCAGTTCGGCACGGCGGTTTTGCGCATGCAGGGCATGCAGGGTGCAACTGCCCAGGTACTCGCCGGTTGCTGTCAAAGTGATGGCGAAGCGAAAGAACTCTTCTTTTTCGAAGGCGGCGCTGTCGTCGGCGATTTGCCGCGCGGCGCGTTGCGGGTCCTGCCACGGCGGTTCGCTGAAGTAGCGCATCACTTCGGGATCGGCGTGCATGGCCTGCAGCGCGGCCGCGTCCGACGGCTGCGGCGGGCGCAGCAGCAAGCGCGCGGTGGTCATCGTTTTGGTATAGCTCATGCGGCTCCATTTCAAGTCTGGTGCTTGTTACTTTCAAGGGCAACCGGGAAATACCGGCGCCGCCTTATAACGTCCCCGGCAACAAAATCTTTTGGTCGACATGCTGCACATCGCGCTGGCCACAGAAAGCCATCGTCAGGTCCAGCTCGTTGCGCAGGATGTCCAGGCATTTGGTCACGCCGGGACGGCCCATGGCGCCCAGGCCGTACAGGAAAGGCCGGCCGATATACACGCCGCGCGCGCCCAGGGCAAGCGCTTTCAGGACATCCTGGCCCGAGCGGATGCCGCCGTCCATATGCACCTCAATGTGCGAACCGACGGCGTCAACGATGGCCGGCAAGGCTGCGATCGACGATTGCGCGCCGTCGAGCTGGCGCCCGCCATGGTTGGAAACAATCAGCGCATCGGCGCCGCTGGCCACCGCCAGGCGCGCGTCTTCGGCATCCATGATGCCTTTGATGATGAGCTTGCCACCCCAGCGCCGCTTGACCCATTCCAAATCGGCCCACGACAGGCTCAGATCGAACTGCTGCTGAGTCCACGCGGACAGCGACGACATGTCGGACACCGAGGTGGCGTGGCCGACGATATTGCCGAAGCCGCGGCGTCTGGTTGCCAGCATGCCGGCCACCCAGCGCGGCTTGGTGGCCATGTTGAGGATGTTGGGAATGGTCAGTTTCGGCGGCGCCGACAGGCCGTTGCGCAAGTCCTTGTGGCGCTGGCCCAGCACTTGCAAGTCCAGCGTCAGCACCAGCGCGCCGCATTTGGCCGCTCTGGCGCGGTCGATCAGGCGGTTGATGAATTCGCGGTCCTTCATCACATACAGCTGGAACCAGAACGGCTTTGTGGTGTTGGCCGCCACATCCTCGATCGAGCAGATGCTCATGGTCGACAGGGTAAACGGCACGCCGAACTGTTCGGCCGCCTGCGCCGCCAGGATCTCGCCATCGGCATGCTGCATGCCCGTCAGGCCCGTGGGCGCCAGGGCCACCGGCATGCTGACGTGCTGGCCGACCATGGTCGACGCCAGGCTGCGGTTTTCCAGGTTGACGGCGACGCGCTGGCGAAATTTGATCCTGGCAAAGTCGCTTTGATTGGCGCGGTAAGTCGACTCGGTCCAGGAGCCCGAATCGGCGTAATCGTAGAACATGCGCGGCACACGCTGTTGCGCCAGCACGCGCAAGTCTTCGATGCAGGTAATGATACTCATGCGTTTCCTCGTTCGATGGCAGGTCGGAGCATGATCCTGCATTTGTCGAACATTGTCTATCTGTCAGGCACGTTGTTTACCAAGTGCGCGCACCGAGGATTTTTTCGCCCAGTTCGCTCAATGCGGCTTGCGGGTAGCGCAGCTTTTCCTGCTCCAGAGGGTCGCCGGGAAAGGCATGACCCTGCGGCGCGCTGCGCTCGCGCCAGCTTTGCACGCGCCAGTCGCGCAAGGCCTGATTGCTGTCCTGGGCCGGAGTGAAGGAAATATATTGCGCCAGGCGAACCTGGTCAAGCGAGGTATTGGGGCGGATGCCGTGCGCCAGCAGGCTGTTGAAGATCAGCAATTCTCCCTTTTTCATGGCGATGAATTGCATCGGATACGGCACGCTGTCCAGGTCGGGCTGCCACGGATTGCGGTCTTTTGGCGCCTGTTCGCGCCAAGCCATGAAATGCTGGAACAACTGTGGAAAACATTGAAAACCGCCGCTCTCGGGCGAGGTGTCGGACAGCGCCAGCACGCCCTGCACATTGACGGGCAAGGGCTCCAGCGTGGTGTCGGCATCCCAGTGGATAAAGCCGCCGAAGTGGCGCTTGCCAGTGTTCGGGGTATTGAGGTTGGCGCGGTCAATGGTCACCCACAAATCTTCACGGTCCCAGATATCGACAAAGGCGTCGTACACGCGCCGGGTCTGGCGGTTATCCCACAGGGTCTGGTTATGATAGGCCTCGACCATGCCCGAACCATTGAGTTCCTTCATCGCATGGTCGCGCAGTTGAGCGTGGTTCCAGGTGGCCCGGTCATGCGGGTCCAGGCCCTGGAATTGCCACAGGAAATCCGTGGTGGCTTGCACTTGCCCGGGGCTGACGGCATCCTTGACGATCACGTAGCCATAAGTTTGCCAGTGCAAAAAGTCACGCTCGGACAGCACGCGCAGCGGCAGCTGTTTTTGAATATCGCGCAATTGCTCCTGTTCGAGATAGGCCACCGAAGGGTTGCCCGGGCGCTCGTCGCCATAGTGGTAGCGGTCTTGCATCGCTGTCTCCTGTTGTGATGTGGTGATGTGGCGAGACCGATTGTGCGATGAAAAGTCCTGCGCCGATGCGCCGGCAATGGCCAATACTGATACTATCGTGACTATCCCGCCAGAAAAAACGTTGCAATGACACCTTTATATGAGCAGGTAACGATCCCGGCCGGCCAGTCCTGGGGCCTGCTGTGGCGCGAGCTCGACACCATTCCGTTTCTCTGGCACTACCACCCGCAGTTCGAGCTGACCCTGACGGTCAACGCGCGCGGCCAGCGCTATATCGGCGACCATCTCGGTGATTTCGAGCCGGGCGACCTGGTGCTGGTGGGGCCGAACCTGCCGCATACCTGGTCGGCCAGCGAACGCATCGACGACACGCGGCCGATGCTGGCGGTGGTGGTGTGGTTTTCGCTGGAGTGGATTGCGCAACTGGCCAGCGTGCTGCCCGAGCTGCATGGTTTGCGGCACCTGGCGCAGCGCGCCGGGCCGGCGCTGCAATTTACGCCGGAAGTGGCGGCGCGCAGCGCCGCCCTGCTATTGCAACTGCAAGCGATGCCGCAGCCACAGCGCCTGCCGCTGCTGCTCAATGTGCTGCTGGAACTGGCGGGCGACGCGCAGGCGCGGCCACTTGCCTCTGGCGCGCCGCAGCTGATCGCGGCCGATGGCCAGCAGCAGCGCATGGCGGCCGTGCTCGACTTCATGCACCTGCATTTTCGGGAACAGATCGTGCTGGAGGAGCTGGCGCGGCGGGCGGCGCTGTCGCTGGGCGCGTTTCACCGCTTTTTCAAGCGCCATGCGCTGTGTACGCCCGGCACCTATCTGGCGCGGCTGCGCATCGGCCGCGCTTGCCAGCAACTGATCCAGACCCCGCACGGCATTGCCGCCATCGCCCAGGAAGCCGGCTACCGCAACCTGGCCCATTTCAACCGCCAGTTCCGCGCCGACAAGCGCATGACGCCGCGTGCGTTTCGCCAGCAGTATCGACAGGAAGGGAAATAAACGGCGCGGCAATAGAAAAAGGGGATCAGATTATACAATCTGATCCCCGATATTCTGGTGCGGCTGGCAGGAATTGAACCCACGACCCCTTGGTTCGTAGCCAAGTACTCTATCCAGCTGAGCTACAGCCGCAAAACTTACTCTTCACCATACTGCATGAAGTCACAACCTTCAATCAAAACCTGACGAATCAAGCTTGAAATAATACTGGTGCGGCTGGCAGGAATTGAACCCACGACCCCTTGGTTCGTAGCCAAGTACTCTATCCAGCTGAGCTACAGCCGCAAAACTGATTGCACTTCACACACGAAGCTTGAAACTTTTTTACTGCAAAACCAGACAAGATCTGATTTTTGAAATTCTGGTGCGGCTGGCAGGAATTGAACCCACGACCCCTTGGTTCGTAGCCAAGTACTCTATCCAGCTGAGCTACAGCCGCGCAGGCAAACATTATAGCGTATTCGTTTCGCTTTGAAAAGTTCGATTTTTCAATCGCTTAGCCGGGTTTTGCAAAGTACCGCACTGCAAGTCCCGCCTCTTTTCTCACCTGAAAAGTTGACGCCTTCGCACCGCAGTATTCCGCTGTCACGGAAGGCTGCCGGTGCTTCGAGAAGTTGCTGCCTCGAAAGAAGCGGGATTATAGGGACTGCATCGCGCCCTGTCCAGTGCTATCTGCGGCGCCGGCGGCGGCGGCCCGGAAAATCTTGCCGCCAGAGGGCTTGACGGTCTGCCCACAGCCTTGAAAATATGACAAGAGCAAGCGTGTGGGGCGGAATCGGATCTTGGGGCTACAATGACTGTCAGGCGTGCTTGCGCCAGATATCAGGATGCGGCGCGCAACTGGCACTGCACTATTCCATGGCGGCGTTCCATCATGACCGATTTATTTGAACTCAACGACGGCAGCCCGCATCGCCTGGCCGGCAAGGCAAGGCAAGGCGCTCAACGTGGCGGCCTGGCACGCAGGATGTCCGATGGTTAAGCATGACCGCAAGCAAAACCCGCCCCCTCCTCCCGCAGCACCACTGAGCCTGTCGGACTCCGGCATCGCGACCGTGCTCGAAGGCATTACCGATGGCTTCAGCGTGCTCGATGCCAACTGGAATATCCGCTATATCAATGCGCGTGGCGCCGAGATGCTGGCGCCCCGGCACAGCAATGGCAGCGGCGGCGCCCTGGCCGGCAGCAACCTGTGGCTGGCCTGTCCCGACATGCTGGGCACCGAGCTGGAAATACAATACCGGCGCGCCATGGCGCTGCGGCAAAGCTGCAGTTTCGAGTTGCTGTACGCGCCGCTGGAGCGCTGGCTGGAAGTACGTATCTTTGCCAGCGCCGACGGCCTCACGACCCATATCCACGATATCAGCCAGCGCAAGGCCGCCGAAGACAGCTTGCGCCAGAGCGAGGAAGACTTGCGCGCGCTGGCCGATTCCATCCCGCAACTGGCCTGGATCGCCAATTTCGACGGCACCATGGCCTGGTACAACCAGCGCTGGCACGACTACACGGGCACCACGCCCGGGGAGATGGCCGGCAAAGGCTGGGACATCGCTTACGATCCACGGTATCTGCCGCAAATGCTGGCCGGCTGGAAAGCCGCCCTGCACGACGGCACGCCGTTCGAAATGGAATTTCCCATCCGCGGCAGCGACGGCCAGTACCGCTGGTTCCTCACGCGCGCCAATCCCGTGCACCGCGGCGGGCAGCTGCTGCGCTGGTTCGGCACCAGCACCGACGTCGATGAAGTCAAGCACGTGGAAGAGGCGCTGCGCGATGAAACGCGGGTGCTTGAATTGCTCAACAGCACAGGCACGACCCTGGCCAGCACGCTCGACCTGCCCTCCTTGTTGCAGGAGACGGTCAATGCCGCCACCCGCATCAGCGGCGCGCGCTTCGGCGCCTTTTATTATGACGCCGAACACGAGGCCGATGTCGCGGGCGATGAACCCTTGCTGAAGGTGGCGCAAGCCGTCAGCGGCGTGACGGCGCGCCAGGCTGCGGCGATCGCCTCGGACCTGCGCGTGGGCCCGGCCATGCGCCACAACGATTTGCAGACCGCGCCCGACGCCAGCAAGGAGGACGGCGATGACGGCGCGCCGCTGCTGCGTAGCTGCCTGAGCCTGCCCGTACGCTCGCGTTCGGGCCAGTTGCTGGGCCGGCTGCTGCTCGGCCATGCGCAGCCGGGCATGTTCAGCCAGCGCAGCGAACGCATCGTGGCGGCCATCGCCGCCCAGGCCGCCGTCGCGCTCGACAACACCCGTCTGTATGTGGAGGCGCGGCGCGCCGCCGAAGAGCGCAAGGTGCTGCTCGAGAGCGAACGCGAGGCGCGCGCCGAGGCCGAACGCACAAACCAGCTGAAAGACGAATTCCTCACCACCCTGTCGCACGAATTGCGCACGCCGCTGTCGGCCATCCTGGGCTGGGCGCAGGTGCTGCGGCGCGGCACGCGCGACCAGGCCGACCTGCACCGCGGCCTGAACAGCATTGAGCGCAATGCCCGTGCCCAGGCCCATTTGATCGAAGACCTGCTCGACATGAGCCGCATCACCTCCGACAAGGTCATGCTGGAAATGCAGACCATCGTGCCGGCCACCGTAATCGCCTCGGCCATCGACAGCTTGCGTCCGGCCTTGGATGCCAAGCACATCACCTTGCAGACGCAGATCGCCGCCAACGCCGGCACCATGACGGGCGACCCCGGCCGCATGCAGCAGGTGATCTGGAACCTGCTGTCGAATGCGCTCAAGTTTACGCCGCAGGGCGGCCAGGTCGATCTCGGCGTGGCGCGCGAGGGTACGCGCCTGGTGCTGACCATCGCCGACAACGGCGTGGGCATCCGCGCCGACTTCCTGCCCCATGTCTTCGACCGCTTCCGCCAGGCGGACGCCTCGACCACCCGCAAGCATGGCGGCCTGGGCCTGGGCCTGGCCATCGTCAAGCACCTGGTGAAGCAGCACGGCGGCACCGTCACGGCCAGCAGCCCCGGCGACATGCAGGGCGCCACGTTTACCGTGCGCCTGCCGGCCGACAGCCTCGCACCAGGCCGGCGCCCGGCCGATACCGATATCGAAGCGTGCGACCTGGCCGGCGTCAGGGTGCTGGTGGTCGACGACGAGGCCGATGCGCGCGAACTGGCCGAACGCATCCTGCGCGACGCCCATGCCGACGTGGCCAGCGCCGCCAGCGCGGTGGAAGCCTTGCGCGTGCTCGACAGCGCCCGGCCCGACGTGCTGGTAAGCGACATCGGCATGCCCGAGGTCGATGGCTTCGATTTGCTGGCACGCCTGCGCGCACGCGGCATTGACCAGGGCGGCGACCTGCCCGCACTGGCCCTGACGGCGTTTGCCCGCCCCGAGGATCGCCAGCGTGCGCTCGACAGCGGCTTCCAGGGCTATCTGGTCAAGCCACTCGATCCGGCCGCGCTGCTGGCGGCAGTGGCGCGGCTGCTCACGCCGAGCACCAGCACCATGGCGGAAAAGGCAGAAAAACAAGGCGCAGAGAGTGATGAAAAGAAACAAATAATGCAGATTAAAAATGCATGAATATGGTTTCGACTTCCTACTTCCAGACGCGGCACTGTCCTACAAGCAACTTCAAAGCGGTTTGCTACACTGAGGTGTACCAGCACCGCTATCCACAAGCAGAGGCGCGCCCGCTTGCCGGGCAAGGCTGAACCGGCCCGTTGCGCTGTCGTGCGCCCTGTCTTGATGCGAGCGGTTACCATCGTCGCGTTCGTCTGCTGGCCTCGGTCGCTGCGGACGATGCATGCGATGACCTTACAGAATTCACCGGGAACACCCATGCCTAGCCAAGATGAGATTTTGAAAGCCAAGATTTTGGTCGTCGATGACTCCCCCGACAATGTCGACCTGATGCTTGAAATCCTGCGCGACGCCGGCTACAGCAACGTCACCGCCACCCTGCGCCCGGCACAGGTGTGTCCGCTGCACCGCGAACACTGCTATGACCTGATCCTGCTCGACCTGCAGATGCCGGAACTCAATGGTTTCCAGGTCATGAAGGGCCTGAAGGAAATCGAACAGGGCGGCTACCTGCCGGTACTGGCGCTGACGGCGCAGCCGAGTTTCAAGATCGCCGCCCTGGAAGCGGGCGCGCGCGACTTCATCAGCAAACCCTTCGACCTGATGGAAGTGCACAAACGCATCCACAACATGCTCGAAGTGCGCCTGCTGTACAAGGAACTGGCCCATTACAGCAAGCAGCAGCAGGAACTGGCGCTGCACGACCCCTTGACCGGCCTGCCCAACCGCCGCCTGCTGGAGGACCGCATCGAACACACCTTGCAGCATTCGGCGCGCGTGCGCGGCAAGTCGGCCATCCTGTACCTCGATCTCGATGGTTTCAAGACCATCAACGACAGCTACGGCCACGCGTATGGCGACGAGATCCTGAAACTGGTGGCTGCGCGCCTGGTCAACGCCTCGCGCAAGGAAGACACCGTGGCGCGCATCGGCGGCGATGAGTTCGTCATCGTGCTGGGCAACCTGGCCGGCAAGGGCGACGCGCACGAACCGGCCGCCAAGCTGATCGAAGTCATTTCCGAGCCGTATTTCATCAACGACCTGACCTTGCGCCTGTCAACCAGCATCGGCATCAGCATCTATCCGGACGACGCCACCACCGTCGACGCGCTGCTGAGCGCTGCCGACACGGCGCTGTACGAAGCGAAGCGCTCCGGCAAGAACCGCTATTGCTGCGCGCCGCACGACATGGCCGCGACGCTGGTGAGCAAGCACGGCGTCACCTCGATCGCCTGAACCCATTGGCTGCACATGAAAAAACCGGGATGCCGCACAGCAAGCGGCATCCCGGTTTTTTTATTGCGCCATCGCCGCTTACCTGGCCTTCTTGCCGGCCGTTTCCTCATGCTTGCCAGCATGCTGGTGGTCGCTGTGCGCATTGACCTTTTCAGGCGCCACTTCGATGCGCGTGATGCCGGCGTCGACGGAAATCGGGTCGCTGGCCGGGAAGGTCATTTCGACGGCGTCGTCGAGCAGCTCTTCCTTGGCTTTTTCTTCGACCGTCATGCCTTCTTCGTCGGCCAGGATGGCCAGCGCGCTGGCCCATTTGACGAAATTGAGATTGGCCAGCTCACGCACCGTCGTCACGCCGAAAGCCTCGGTCAGGGCCTTGGCATCCTTGGCGCTGACGCCACGCAAGGCGCTGATCGGCGCGTTGACGATGTCGCGGAAGCTTTTGGCACAGTGTTCTTGATCAACAATGGTATCGATATTCATGGCATGTCCTTTCGTTTGGTGGGGGCCGGTCCTGCGCCCGAGCCGCAATAGCGGCAGTTGCCGCATCTGCTGCATGGCTTGCGCACCGTCTTACTATGGCAGGCGCCGCCGGCTTGGTATGTGCGCAAGCGTACGCACGGCGCACAGTACAAGGGATGCCGCGCGGCATGCTGTTAACCGCAAGCCATCACAGTTGTCGGAAAGATAGAAATTTTCCTGCCATGCGCCCTGCAATGAGATCCTCATGTATGATCCCGTCATTCCGGTCGTAATCTTTTAACACTCATGGGGCGCCATGTCCGCACACACAGATCAGAGCAAGCAAGCGGCCCACCCCGATGCGGCGCGTGCCGCCGATCTCAGCGAATTGCTGGGACACATCAATTCCAGCTGGGACAATCAACGGCGCGCCCTGTCGCGCCAGTTGCATGACAGCCTGGGCTCCTCCCTGACGGCGCTGACCATGCATTTGTCGCTGCTGACGCAAAAAATGCCGCAGGAAGCCGTGCTGCTCGATCGCGCGGCCACCATGAAGCAATTGCTGTTGAATGTGATCGAAACGAACCGCCAGATGCAGATCAAGCTGTGGAATGACAAACTGGAATTCCTGGGCGTCAATGTCGCGCTCGGTGAGTTGGCGGCGCAATTTGCCGAACAGCACAAAATCACCGTGCGCTGCAGCCTGCCCGAAGATGAACTGGTGTGTCCGCGCAATGCAGGCGTGGCCCTGCTGCGCACCCTCGAAGAAGCGCTGGCCAATATCGCCGCCCATGCCCGGGCCACGGAAGTGGACATCATCGTCGACGACAATGACGAGGCGCTGATGATGACGGTCAGGGATAACGGCGTCGGCTTGCCGGCCAGCCTGCCGGTCGACCTGCACAAGCACGGCTTGCGCAGCGTGCGCGAACGCGTGAATTACATGGGCGGCACCCTGGCGCTGTCAGCCCATCCGCAAGGCGGCACCGCCCTGACGGTGGTGCTGCCGCGCGGCGCAACGCTGTAGTCCTGCTCAAGCGTACCTGGAACGTTCGCCGGCCTGCGCATCGCAGCGCGTGCGCGTCATGGGGAAGTCAATGGTGGTCAACTTCCCTTTCAAGGTGCCGACGATGCTGGCGTGTATCTTGCGATCATTCTCGTGGCGGTAAATGATGCGGCTGGGGAAATCATTATCCAGGTTGGCGAAGATGAATTCATTCGGCTTGTCCTGGCGCAGCAGATTGAATTCGACCGGCGCCCCGCCGCCAGGCTGCACGATATAGGCCAACTGGCCCGGCGCCGTCAGCCGGATCTGCACGAATTCAAAGGCGCTGGTCTTGCCGCCCTTGACGGTGCGGCTGGCGCCCAGCATGGTGCCGCCCGCCGCCGTGCTCCATTGTTCGCCGGAACCAGGTTCAAAGTCATCGACCTGCCAGCAGCCGGTCAGCCAGGAGAACTTGTGGACGGTTTCCGGCGGCGGCACTGTCTCTGCCGCCCTGGCCACGCCCCAGCACATGGACAGTGCAATCAAGATAGCCAAAGAACGTTTCATCTCGTCTCCCGTGCGCCGGCGTGCGCGTTCAATGCAGCTTGACCTGCGGCGTGCTGCGCTTGATCAGGAAGCGGCCCATGGCCATCACGGCCGTGCGCACGCTGCCCAGCACCGCATTGTGGTGCATCAGGTGCAGGCTGACATACATCATGCGCGCGACAAAGCCTTCGACGAACCAGCTCAGGCCCTTGAGCGACCCCATCAGCGTGCCGACCGAAGTGGTGCGGCCGAACGAGACCAGCGAACCGTAATCGCGATATGCATACGGCCTGGTTTGCGCCGGCTTGCCCTTCGCTTGCAGCAAAAATGTCTTCAGCAGGTAATCGGCCTGCTGGTGGGCGGCCTGGGCGCGCGGCGGCACCAGCTTGCCGTTTGCGCCCATGCAGGCGGCGCAGTCGCCGAGCGCATAGATATGCGCGTGACCCTGCACATTGAGCATGCCCGTCACTTCGAGCTGGCCGGCGCGATTGGTCGGCAGGCCCAGGGTGGCGAGCAATTCAGGCGCGCGGATGCCGGCGGCCCACACGCAGATGTCAAACGCGTAGCCGGTGCCGGTGGCGACATTGACCTTGTCGGCCGCGATCGAGGTAACGCGCGTATCGGCGACCACGGTAATTCCATGCTGCAGCAGCAATTTGCTGGCGGCGCGCGCGACGCGCTCGGGCAGGGGCGCGAGGATGCGGGGTGCGCCTTCGAGCAGGGTGATGCGCACGTCCTTGATGGCATTCAGGTTCTGGAAGCCATAGGCCGCGTATACATCGCTCGCTTCGCGCAGTTCGGCCGCCAGCTCGACGCCGGTGGCGCCGCCACCGATGATGACGATATCGACGCCGGGGTGGCCGGCGTCGCCACGGCGCTGCTCGGCCATCGCCAGCAGCTTTAACAAGGTCAGGCGGAAGCGCTCGGCGTCTTCGGTGGCATTGAGGGAAATCGTGTTTTCCTGCGCGCCCGGTACGCCAAAGTAATTCGAGGTACTGCCGACGGCCAGCACCAGCTGGTCATAGCGAACCTGCCGCTCGGGCAGCAATTGCTCGCCCTTGTCGGTGGCGATCGCGCCCACCGTCAGGCTGTTCGCCGCCGCATCGAGGGCGATCAAGGGGCCGTACACATAGCAAAAGCCATTGTCGTGCGCCAGCATCTGGTAGGACAAACCTTCCTGGTGGATATCGAGCGTGCCTGCCGCCACTTCATGCAGCGAGGGCTTCCAGATATGATAGAGGCGGCTGTCGACCAGGGTCACCTGGCCGGCGCCGAGCTTGCGGCTGAGTTTGCAAGCGAGTTCCAGCCCGCCTGCCCCGCCACCGACGATCACGATTTTGCTGTGCAAAGCTCCTCCTTGTGATGATTTAATTCCTGTGTCCGTTGTTGCCATTGCCGTTGCCGTTGCCGTTGCCGTTGCCGTTGCCGCGACCATTGTCATGGCCATGGCCTTTGCCGGGACCGTCGTCACGATGGTCGTCGCGGCGATCGTCATGGCGCTCAGGGCCTGGACGTCCATGTGGCGGCGGTGGACGGTGAGCCGGCGGGCGCGCATGCTCCTGGCGGTAACGCGGTGCATATTGCTTGTTATACCAGCCATCCTGGACAAAATACACTTCCTGATTACAGGCATTATACTGGCGGCAGTGTTTGGACCAGTTCTTCGCGTGGCCGGGCGGCACCCGCAGGTAGATCGGGCGCGCCGAATAATACTGCGGGCGCTCGACGATCACCGGCTGGGCGTAGATCAGTTCTGGTGCGGGATAGTTGCCCACGTCGATACGACCGTAAAAGCCGGGCTGGCCGATGCTGACCGTGACGGCGGCAGTGGCGGTGGCCGCGCTGGCGGCGGCGACCAGCAGGCTGGCGGCAAGAACGAAGTTTTTCATGGGGACACTCCTTATGGAAGGTCCCCAGTGTATTCTTTGCCTAAATGCACGTATGTTCGCAAGGACACATAAGCTCAGGCAATGCGGCGCAGGGGCTGCGGCCTGGCGGCGGGAGGACGGCGCAACGGCATGACATTGCTGGCGCGCCCGGCGCCGGGCGCCGTGCCGTTCAGGCGAAATACGCTGACGATCTCGCTCAGGGTGGTGGCCTGGTCCTGCATTGATGCAGCGGCGGCGGCGGCCTGCTCCACCAGCGCCGCGTTCTGCTGGGTCACCTGGTCCATCTGCACGATGGCCATGTTGACCTGCTCGATGCCGGCGCTCTGCTCGCTGCTGGCGGCGGTGATTTCCTGCATGATGTCGGCCACCCGGCGCACGCTGCAGACCACCTCATCCATCGTCAGGCCGGCGTCATGCACCAGCCTGGCACCCACTTCCACCTGCTCGACCGAGTCGCCGATCAGGGTCTTGATTTCGCGCGCCGCGCTGGCGGAGCGTTGCGCCAGGTTGCGCACCTCGGCCGCCACCACGGCAAAGCCGCGCCCTTCCTCGCCGGCGCGCGCCGCTTCCACGGCGGCGTTCAGGGCCAGGATATTGGTCTGGAAGGCAATGCCGTCGATGACGCTGATGATGTCGACGATCTTGCGCGAGGACGCATTGATCGATTCCATGGTCCGCACCACCTGGCCCACCACGGCACCGCCCTTGCCGGCCACGTCCGAGGCGGCGCCGGCCAGGGTGTTGGCCTGGCGCGCATTGTCCGCATTCTGGCGCACGGTCGAGGTGAGCTCTTCCATCGACGAGGCGGTTTCTTCCAGCGAACTGGCCTGCTCCTCCGTGCGCGAGGACAGGTCCAGGTTGCCCTGCGCGATTTCGCTCGACGCGGTGGCGATGGTTTCGGTGCCGGCACGCACCTGGCTGACGATGCCGACCAGCTTGTCGCGCATGGTTTGCATGGCGAACAGCAAGCTGCCGCTGTCGCCGTTGCGGGTGTGGATGGCCACCGTCAGATCGCCTGCGGCAATCGCGCCGGCAATCCGCGCCGCATAGGCCGGTTCGCCGCCAAGCTGGCGCGTCAGGCTGCGCGTGATCAGCACGCCCAGCGACAGGCCTGCCGCCACGCTGCCCAGCACCAGCGCGATCATGAAGCTGCGGCTGGTCTGGTACACGCTGGAAGCCTGCTCGGCCGCTTCCCTGGCCCGTAATTCCTTCAGCTGCGACAGTTGTTCGAGCAAGCTGTCGAGTTCATCGGCATGGGCGCGCGTTGTATTGAGCAGGTCGCTCAGTTCCGCGCTGCGCTGCGCCAGCGGCCCGGCCGCCGCCATCGTCAGCACCTGCGCCATGCCGCGGGCATAATCGGCCTCGACCACGGCAAAGCGGGCAAACAGTTGCTTGGCCTGCGGCGAGACAAACAGCGGCTGCGCCCTGGCCAGGCTGTCCTTGTTGGCGGCGAGGAATTTGGCGATCATGGCGCGGCGTGCGGCGCGGTCTTCATCGGTGCTCGCCAGCAAAAAATTGCTGCGCGCGCGGCCCGCCTTGATCAGGGCAATATTGGCTTCCTTGATATGCGACAGTCCCAGCAATTCATTGTGGTACATCTGGCCGGCCATGTTATCGATCTTGCCCATGTTGTAAATGCCGATGCCGGCCACGATGGCGCCCAGCAAGGCAACGCAAAAGAACGCCGCCAGCAGCCGCGTTCCCACTTTCATTTGATTCAACATGTTTTCTCCCGTCCAGCATTGCGGCCTGCGCCTTAAGGCATTGAATATAAAGAAAAATTTGCCAAACATATGCTCGCATTGTCACCCCGCGATAATTTCTTGATGCGGCGCAACACAATCAGATTGCTGTTGTGCCAACCAGGCAAGCAATATTCACTGAAGAAAATCAGTGTCCGGCGTGACCAGTGGGTTTTCTCACGCTCATTTCCACGGCGGCCGCCGCCGGCTTGCCGGCGCCCTGCCCCCGCGCCGGTTCCGGCAAGGCGCCCGTCCATTCGTAGGCCAGGCTGCCTTGCGGATGCCGGTACCAGCCCGGATCGCGGTAGTCGCCCGCTGCTTGATCCTTGCGCACCTTGACGGTGGTAAACATGCCGCCCATGCCGATGGCGCCAAACGGGCCGTCGCCGGCCATCATCGGCAAGGTGTTGTCGGGTATCGGCATCTGCATTTCGCCCATATCGGCCATGCCGCGCTCGCCCATCACCATGTAACCGGGCACCAGTTGATTGATCTTCGCCGCCACGCCCTGGTGGTCGACCCCGATCATGGTCGGCACGTCGTGGCCCATGGCGTTCATCGTATGGTGCGATTTATGGCAATGAAAGGCCCAGTCGCCCAGCTCGGTGGCGGTAAATTCCACCGCGCGCATCTGGCCGACGGCGACATCGGTCGTCACTTCGGGCCAGCGCGATTCCGGCCGGGTCCAGCCGCCATCGGTGCCCGTCACTTCGAACTCATGGCCGTGCATGTGGATCGGGTGATTCGTCATCGTCAGGTTGCCCACGCGCACGCGCACCTTGTCGCCCTGGCGTACCACCATCGGGTCGATGCCGGGAAACACGCGGCTGTTGAAGGTGAACAGATTGAAGTCGGTCATGGTCATGATTCTCGGCGTATAGCTGCCGGGATCGATATCGTAATTGCTCAGAAAAAACACGAAATCGCGGTCCACCTTCATGAAATTCGGGTCTTTCGGATGCGTGACCCAGAAGCCCATCATGCCCATCGCCATCTGCGTCATCTCATCGGCATGCGGGTGATACATGAAGGTGCCGGGGCGTTTGGCGACAAATTCATAGACAAAGGTTTTACCGGGAGCAATCCCGGGCTGGGTCAGCCCCGTCACGCCATCCATGCCGTTCGGCAAGCGCTGTCCATGCCAGTGCACGCTGGTGTGTTCGGGCAGCTTGTTGGTGACAAAGATGCGCACGCGGTCGCCCTCCACCACTTCGATGGTCGGGCCCGGCGACTGGCCGTTGTAGCCCCACAAGTTGGCCAACATGCCGGGCGCCAGTTCGCGCACGACGGGCTCGGCCACCAGATGGAATTCCTTGACATTGTTGTTCATGCGCCAGGGCAAGGACCAGCCATTGAGCGTTACCACCGGGTTGAACGGCCGGCCATTGGGCGGCGGCGGCGGCGCCTTCGTTTGCGCGCCGGCCATGCTGGCCGCTTCCGGCAAGGACGCCGCGCCGACCCGGCTGACGGCGGCCGCGCTCAGGGCGACGGCGCCCGCGTTCATGAAAAAATTTCTACGCGTAATCATCATTATTCCTTGATCTCAGTTGCGGCGCCGTTGCCATTGCCATCAATGGCCGATTGCAATTCGGTTTGCGCAATCCAGAAGTCGCGCTGGGTGTCGATCGCGCCCTGCACGCTGGCGACCTGCTCGCGTGCGTCCGACAGCAGTTCGAACACGCTGGCCAGCATGCCGTTATAGCGCAGCAGCACTTCCTGCGAAATCGTCTTGCGCAACGGCACGACTTCATCGCGGTAGTGGCGCGCCAGGTCGTAGGCCGTGCGGTAGCTGGAATAGGCCTCGCGCACTTGCGAGCGGGCGTTGATGGCCGTGGCGGCCGTGCGCTGCAGCGCCTGCTCGTAGACGGCCTGCGCGCGCGCCTGGCGCGCCGTGCCCCAGTCGAACAGCGGCAGTTCCAGCGACACTTCATAGCCGTTTTCGCGCGGCGCCGCGCTGGTGCTCTTGTTGGTGTAGCCCACCTCGAGCACATTGACGAAGCGCGTCACCGTTGACAGGCCCAGCGCGCTGGCAGTCGCTTGCGCATCGAGTTTGCTCATCCGCACGTCGAGCCGCTGCGCCATCGCCTGCGCCTCGACATTGCCGGGCTCCTCGGCCTTGGCCGGCAAGTCGGGCAAGCGCTCGGGCAGGCTGAACGCGGCCTGCCGGCCCCACAGACCGAGCAAGCGCGTCAGGCGTTCGCGCGTGGCCAGGGCCTGGTGCCGCGCGCGCGCCAGATCGCTGACGGCATCGGCGTAAAAGACTTGCTGGCGCGCCTGGTCGAGCCGGCTCCAGTTGCCCGCCTGCCGCAAGCGCGTGGCCAGCTGGGCGCCGGCCTCGGCCGACACCAGCGCGCGCTGCATGAACTGCTCGCGCTGCACTGCGGCCACTGCCGTGAAGTACGCGCGGCGCGTGTCGCTGGCCAGTTGCACGGCCTGGCTGGCGGCCTGCAGCTTGGCCCGCTCGAAGCGGCCGCGCTCGATATTGACGCGCATCGGCATCGTCAGCAAACCGGCCAGGTCAAAGCTGACGCTGCGGTCGATTTCATTGCCCTCGCTGCCATGCGAGCGGCCAAACGACAGGCCGGGATTGCGCAGGCGGCCGGACTGCACCAGGTCGGCTTCCGAGGCGCCCAACGCGGCCAACGCGGCCTTCATGCCCGGATTGTTCATCAGCGCGATGCGCACGGCGCTGTCGGCGGTCATAGACTGGGCCAGCAACGGTGCAAGACGGTCTTCGCCATCGCCAGCGGACAAGGCGTTTGGCACGCCGGTACGGGCGTCGGCCAGCGCGGCAACCTCGCCCATGCCGCCATCGGGGCTGAAGCTGGCGCAACCGGCCAGCAGCAAGGCGGCAGTCAGCGGCGTCAGGAGTCGTAAATAGCTGTGGAAGTTCGCCATCTCAGTGCCCCTGGTGTTCATGATGCAGCTCAGCCTTGGCCTCGGGCGCGGAAGGCTTGGCTATCGGCATTTTCATTGGCATTTTATGGTCTTTCATCATCTGGCCCCTATGGCCGCCGGCGTCGCCCACCTTGCGGTTGACGGCGCGCCAGGTTTCATCGGGCGTGGCCTCGTCCTCCACGGCGGGCCGATAGGTGTCAAAGGCGGAACGGTAAACGACGGACGGCACGCTTGCTTGCGCGTCTTGCGGCGCGGGCTCGGCATGGGCGGCCAGCGGCAGGAAAGCAGTCAGGGCAAGGCTGAACAATAGCTTCATGGGGTATCTCGATAACAGGACGGTCGTGCCTTGCAGGCACGCAAACAAACGCTGGCGCAAAGGAAATGGACGCCAGGTTCAGCGACGGTCAGGCGAAGCGGGCAAGCCTGGGAGGACGCTCAAGCCCGGCCGGGATATGGCCGGCAAACAGCAGCGGCAATGCGGCCGGCGGCGCCTGCGCACCGAGGCTCAAGGGATGCAGCGCAGGCACCGGTGGCGGCGCCGTGGCGGCCGCGGTGCATGCGCCATGATTGTCGCAATCGTGGCCATGGCCGGTGTCGACGGACTTGCCGCCATGCTCCTGCGTCGCGGCCATGGCGTGGCAATGCGGCGCTTCTGCCTTTTCCATCACCGCCACCGCAGTGGCCTGCTGCAGGCAGCAGCTGCGCATGGCCGCAGCGAAACCCTGCAAGGGCAGCGCGGCGACCAGCAGCCAGAGCAGCGAGCGCAGCAAGTAACGGTAAAAGACGCGGTTCATGGCAGCACTATAAGCCTTCCCATGCCAGCAAGGTCAAGCATTTATCTGTTCCAGCCAGATAATATAAACGCCGAAATAACCTTGCCCTTCCAACAGCACCTCATCATCGACATAACGCACCGCCTGCAGGGCGTTGACGGTAAAGTAAGCGCGTCCATCAGCGTTGCGGCGCGGGCGGTACGGTTCGGCGCCACAGCGGCGCGCGATTTCCTCCAGCAGCTCGCGGTACAGGTAGTCGACCAGCAGTTCGGCCAGCAGCGGCCGGTGGCGCCGCAACATGGCGGCAAGATTGGGATAGCCGGCGTCACGCAGCGCCGGCAAGTCGCACTCGCCCAGCAAGGCATCGTCATCGCGGCAGGTTTGCACGAATGCATCGCACTCTGCACCGACCAGGCTGTCGAGCATGCTGGCAGGCAGGCGCAACGCGAAGGGATGCAATGGCAAGGCGCTGTGATGGCCATAGCCGAGCTCGCGGCACCCAAGATAGCGCAGATCCAGGCGCCGCCCCGCCACATCGCAGCCGATCGCTGGCGCAAGCTGCATGGTTTCCTCTTTCATCAATGGTGGGCCAGTTGTTCCTTGACGCCAACGCAGTTGCGCCCTCTTTCCTTGGCCACATACAAGGCCGCGTCGGCGCCCAGCAGGATCGAGGCGCTATCGCCGTCCTGCTCGCTCGACGATACCACACCCAGCGACACGGTCACCGTGCCGGCGCCAGGGATGTGCGCTTCGGCAACCCTGGCGCGCAGCCGTTCGGCCACCTGCAGCGCCACGTCCAGGCTGGCGTCGGGCAGCAGCATGATGAATTCATCGCCGCCATTGCGGCACAGCACGTCGGCGTCGCGCGAACCGGCGCGCATCAACTGCGCCAGGCGCAGGATCACGGCGTCGCCCACGGCATGGCCATGGCGGTCGTTGACCTGCTTGAAGTGGTCGATATCGATGGCGATCACGGAAAACGGCCGCGCGTGGGCCTGCCAAGCTTCCAGTGCGGCCGACAAGCCGCGCCGGTTGGCCAGGCCCGTCAGCGGATCGGTCTGCACGTCGCTGTTGAGCTTGCCTATTTTTTTCTGCAACAAGGACATGCCAAGCAACAAGGCGCGCTTGATCTGTGCCGCTTCCAGGTACCACACGCCAATGCTGCCGATGCGCTCGGTCATGCCGGGGGTATCCATGCGGCTGGCACCCTCGGCCAACTGCACCAGCGGCCGCGAAATCAGCCGTGCCAGCCACCAGATCAATGGCAGGCTGAGCAAGGCGATCGGCAGGCTGTGCCACAGGGTATCGCGCATCAGCTGGTTCAACGGCGCCAGCGTGGCCAAGGTCGGGCGCTGCGCCACGATGCCCCAGCCCGTCGACGGCAGCACGGCATAGCCGGCCAGCATGTCGACCCCCAGGGTATTGACGCTGGGGCCGGCGCCGCTTTCGCCGCGCACGATGGCGTCGATCACCACATTGGCGCCAGCGGTGGCGCCCAGGCGGCCGGGATCGGGGTGATACAGCAGGCGCCGCCGCTGGTCGACCACATATAAATAGGAGCCATCGCGGTAGTAATGCTGGCCCAGCAGGCTGGACAGGATATTTTGTTGCTTCAGGTAAATCGAGCCGCCCACATAACCGAGGTAGCTACCGTCAGGGGCAAAGATCGGATGAGAGATAAGGATCACCAGGATGCCCGCCGAGGACAGATAGGGCTGGCTGATCAGGGGCCGCCGTTCGCGCAGCGCCTGCAGCGCGCCGCTCGACGCCAGCTGCGTATTTTGCACCGCCAGGGTTTCCGGCGAGGCCGCCAGCACCATGCCCTTGGCGTTGACCACAAGAACCGAGTTGAAACTGTTGGTCTGTGCACGCAAGCGCCCGGCCTCGGCCGTCAAGCCGGCCACGTCGCCAAAGCGGCGCGCCAGCAGGCCGGCGCTGTAGGCCAGCTGCTGGCGCGTCGCCTGCAGGAAATCCTCGGTGCTGCCGGCCAGCTTGTGCGCATACGCCTGGTTCGCTTCGAGGGTGCTGTCGATGAGCAACTGGCGCTGCACGCGATAGCTGGCATAAAAGGTATTGGCCAGCGCAAGGATGGCGCTGGCAAACGCCACCAGCACGATCAAACGGCGCAAGTTGATGCGAGAGGACAGCTTGGGATGATGCGGCATGAGCAGGACGGCGCCAGAAAAGCACGCATTATACATATCTTTAGGGCAACAACCGACGATGGCAACCGTTTATTGCGCCAGGCACCGCGCCGCAGCCATGCGCCAGCAACGGCCTTATTTGGGCTGCATGCGTAATCTGCATTGCTTGCTTTCCATGATAAAAGTGCGCCGCCGCGAACCCGGCGGCACGGCGTCAGCGGCCGGTGTAGCGCGGCGCGCGCTTGTCGAGAAAGGCGCCGACCGCTTCCAGGTGGTCGGCCGTGTTATGGCACACGCCCTGCAGCACCGCGCACTGATCGAGGAAGTCGGCCAGTTCCTGGCGCTGCGCCGACTTCATCAGACGCTTGCTCATGCGCAGCGCCTGGGGCGGCTTGGCGGCAAAACCGGCGGCCAGCGCCTGCGCGCGCGCCAGCAGCGCTGCGCCATCGACGACCTCGAGCACGATGCCCATCGCTTGCGCTTCGGCCGCGCCGAACACGCGGCCGCTGAACGTGAGCTCGGCCGCGCGCTGGTAGCCGATCAGGCGCTGCAGGAACCAGGCGCCGCCGTCGCCGGGAATGATGCCCATGTTGACAAAGGTCTCGCCCATGACCGCGTCGCCGGCGGCCAGGCGGATATCGCACATGCAGGCCAGGTCGAAACCGGCACCGATGGCCGCGCCGTTGATGGCGGCGATGACCGGCACGTCGAGCCGGTGCATGGCCAGCGGGATGCGCTGTATGCCTTCGCGGTACTGCTTTTGCACCGCGTACACGTCGCCGCCAAAGGTGCCTTCGCGGCCCAGCATATGCTTGACATTGCCGCCAGCCGAGAAGGCCTTGCCGGCGCCCGTGATGATCAGCGCCGAGACGGCCTCGTTGGCATTGACCCAGCGCGCCACGGCCTCGATGTCGTCGACCAGCCGGGTGCCGGTCAGCTCGTTGCGCACGTCGTCGCGGTTCAGGGTCAGGGTGGCCACGCGGCCGTCCAGTTGCAGCAGCGCATCATGCAACTGCGGCAAGGAAAGGGTATTTGATTGGTGCATATTGATCGCCTTCGATGATGGTTATTGATAAATGCCGCACATGATGATCAGGTCGCCCGCCTTTTCCAGCCAGGTCGATTTCTGTTCGATCTTGCCGCTTTGCGGATTGGGCCACTTGTAGTCGACCCAGCCGCGCCCCTTGTCAAGCGCCAGCGCGCGCTGCGCCTGAAAGATCGCCTTGCCATCGGCATCGCGGATATCGCCGGTGGCCCTGCCGACCAGGCGCGGATTCAGGTGTGCCAGGCCATTGCCCTGCAGGTCGAACACCACCAGGTACAGGTCGCGGTCGCGGAACTGCCCTTGCGGCCGGTTGAATTCGGCCAGCGCCTGCTGCCGGCCGTGCTGTTGCAGGTACAGCACCGCCTTGCCGACCATCGCCTGCGCCTCGGCGGCGCTGCCGCGCCCGGCGCCGTGCGCCATGCCGCCACCCAGCAGGGCCAGCAAGGTCAGCAACAGCGCCGCGGCCCGTGTCAGGGCGCGCATCAGGCGTCCCTCCGCCGCCACGCCGCCCCGGTGCCGGCCTCGGCCTGTTCGGCCTGGCGCGCGCGGCGGCGCATCACCAGCAGCGCACCGGCCAGCACCAGGGCGGGCACGGCCGCCACCAGGAACAGGGACGAGATGCTCCAGTGATTGGCCAGCAAGATGCCGCCCAGCACCGGTGCCAGGATGGAGCCGAAGCGGCCCACGCCCAGCGCCCAGCCGATGCCGGTGGTGCGCAAGGACACGGGATACGAGGCCACCGCCAGCGCATTGATGCCGTTCAGGCCGCCAATGGCGCAAAAGCCGACCACGAACACCACCGCGAACAGCGCCGGCGGCGAGGTCGCCACCTGGCCGATCAGGGCGATCGCCAGCGCACCGGCCAGGTAGCTGGCCGGCAGCACGCGGAAATAGCCATAGCGGGTGATCAGGCGCGCCAGGCACACGGCGCCGAACACGCTGGCGATCTGCAGGATGGTGCCGGCGATCACGGACGTGCGCAGCGGCAAGCCAGCATCCTTGACCAGGGTCGGCAGCCAGTTGGCCAGGAAGTACAGGATCGCCAGATTGGCGAAATGCATCAGCCACAGCAGCAAAGTGGTGGCGCGCCGCCCATCGCTGAACAGCTGGCCGATCGGCGCGCCGGCTGGACGCGCTTCGCCGTAGACGAGATGTGCATCGTCGGCCAGCGCCACCTGCGGCGCAATGCGGCGCAGGATGCCGAGCACGGTCGCACGCTGCGCCGCGCCCTGGCGCCGCAGCAGCACGTCCAGCGACTCGGGCAACATGAACAGCATCAGCACGCCCACCACGATGGGGCCGATGCCGCCGACCAAGAACACCGCGCGCCAGCCCAAGTCCGGTATCAGCAGGGCCGCCGTGGCGCCGCCGACGGCCGCGCCGATCGACAGGCAGCAGGCCATCATCATCACCAGAAAGGTCTTGTGCCGGCCGGGACTGTATTCGCTGGTCAGCGCCAGCGCATTGGGCAAGATGGCGCCGAGGCCGATGCCGGTAATGAAACGCAGCGCCAGCAGCGCTTCGACCGACTGCGCATACGAGGTGGCGAGAGTTACCGCGCCGGACATGATGACGGCGCCGATCAGCACCGGGCGCCGGCCGTAGCGGTCGGCCACCGCGCTCAGCATCAGCGAGCCGATCACCATGCCGATCAGGCTGGCCGAAAAGATCGGTCCGAACACGGCCGGCCCCACGTGCCAGTCCTGCCGGATGGCGGGCGCGACGAAGCCCATGGCTTGCACGTCGAAGCCGTCGAACACGACGGCCAGTGCGCACAGCAGCAGTATGCGGACTTGGTAGGCGCCCAGTCGGCCGCGGTTAATGATATCCGAGAGCACGATTGCTCCCGTCGCAGGCGTGCCCGGGGCCGCCCGCTGATGGTCTGGCATGTTCAAGTTTGTCTCCTGTATTGGTATTATTTGACTTGCCCAGCTTTAAGAATGTACCGCCACCTCCACGTCTGCGTCTGCGTCTGCGTCCCCATCCTGCAGGCAGGCGATGGCGCCGGCGGCGCACAGCGCATCGATGCGCGCCTCATCGAGTTGCAGCAACTCGCGCAGCACCGCCCGCGTGTGCTGGCCCAGCAGCGGCGGCGCATGGCGGTAGCTCACGGGCGTGGCCGACAAGCGGATCGGGTTGGCCACCAGCGCCACCTGGCCCGCCACCGGATGGGCCATGTTCACCCGCATGCCGCGCGCGACCACTTGCGGGTCCTCGAACACCTGGCGCACATCGTTGATCGGCCCGCAAGGCACGCCGGAGCGTTCGAACAGCGCGACCCAGTGCGCGGTGCCATGGCGCCGGGTCTGCTCCTGCAGCAGGGCAATCAGTTCGACGCGGTTGGCCACCCGCGCCACATTGCTGCAAAAGCGCGCATCCTCGGCCCAGTCCGGCTGGCCCAGCGCCTGGCACAGGCGCGCGAACTGGCCATCATTGCCCACCGCGATGATCATGAAACCATCGGCGGTGGCGAAATCCTGGTAGGGCACGATGCTCGGATGGGCATTGCCCATGCGTTGCGGCACCATGCCGGTGCTCAGGTAATTCATGGCCTGGTTGGCCAGGCCGGCCACCTGCACGTCGAGCAAGGCCAGGTCGATATGCTGGCCGCTGCCCGATACGGCGCGCGCCGACAGTGCCGCCAGCACGCCGATCACGGCGTACAGCCCCGTCATCACATCGGTCAGCGCCACGCCCACCTTCATCGGCCCGCCCCCCGGCTGGTCGCCGCCGTGGCCGGTAATGCTCATCAGGCCGCCCAGTCCCTGCATCAGGAAGTCGTAGCCGGCGCGCGCCGCGTAGGGGCCGTCCTGGCCGAAGCCGGTAATCGAGCAATACACGAGGCGCGGGTTGATCTTGCTCAACGTGGCATGGTCGAGGCCATAACGCTGCAAGCCGTCCACCTTGAAATTTTCGATCAGCACATCGCATTCGGCGGCCAGCGCGCGCACCAGCGCCTGCCCTTCCGGATGCGCAAGGTCGATCGCCACCGATTTCTTGTTGCGGTTGGCGGTGGCAAAGTAGGTCGCCTCGGCCGTCGGCTGGCCGTCGGCGCCAGGCAGATAAGGCGGGCCCCAGGCGCGCGTGTCGTCGCCCACGCCGAGGCGCTCGACCTTGATCACCTCGGCGCCCAGGTCGGCCAGGATCTGGCCGGCCAGCGGCCCGGCCAGCACGCGCGACAGGTCCAGCACCTTCAGGTGCGACAGTGCGCCGCTCATGCGCCGCTCCGCTTGTTCATCCGATTCTCCATCATGATTTTTCCGAGCCTCATCAAGGTGCAATATAAGCGGTCTTTACCGTGGTATAAAACTCGGCCGCATGGCGGCCCTGTTCGCGCGCGCCATAGCTCGATCCCTTGCGTCCGCCAAACGGCACGTGGTAATCGACGCCGGCGGTAGGCACGTTGACCATTACCATGCCGACCTGGGCGTTGCGCCGGAAATGGCTGGCGTATTTCAGCGACGTGGTGGCGATGCCGGCCGTCAGGCCGAACGGCGTGTCGTTGGCCAGCGCCAGCGCCTCGTCGTAATCGCGCACGCGGATCACGCCGGCCACCGGGCCGAACACTTCTTCGCGGTTCAGGCGCATTAAAGGCGTGGTGTCGGCAAACAGCGCCGGCGCCAGGTAAAAACCGTGCGTGGTGCGCTCGAGCCGTGCGCCGCCGGCCACCAGGCGCGCGCCATCGGCGTGCGCCGAGGCAATGAAGTCGAGGTCCTTGTCGAGCTGGCGCTGGTCGACCACCGGGCCGATCTCGGTGCCTGCCAGCAAGGCGTGGCCCACCTGCAAGGCCTGCACGCGCTGGCCCAGCGCGGCGACAAAACGGTCGTGGATGGCGTCCGTGACGATCAGGCGGCTGGCCGCCGTGCAGCGCTGACCGGTGGAATAAAAGGCGCTTTGCAGCGAGACGTTGACGGCCGTGTCCAGGTCGGCATCGTCGAGGATGACTTGCGGATTCTTGCCGCCCATTTCCAGTTGCACTTTGGTCATGTTGGCCACCGCCTGCGCCGCCACCTGCCGGCCCACGCCTTGCGAGCCGGTAAAGCTGATCGCGTCCACCTGGGGCGAGGCGGACAGCACCGCGCCGACCACGTCGCCGCGGCCCATCACCAGGTTGAACACGCCGGCCGGCACGCCGCTGCGGGCGATGATGTCGGCCAGTGCCCAGGCGCTGCCTGGCGTCAGCTCGGCCGGCTTGAAGACGACGCAATTGCCATACGCCAGGGCTGGCGCGATTTTCCAGGCGGGAATGGCAATCGGGAAATTCCATGGCGTGATCAAGGCCACCACGCCGACCGGCTCGCGGCTGATCTCGACGCTGATGCCCGGGCGCACCGACGGCAGGGTCTCGCCGCCGCTGCGCAATACTTCGCCGGCAAAAAATTTGAAAATATTGCCGGCGCGAACCACCTCGCCCACGCCTTCGGCCAGCGGCTTGCCCTCCTCGCGCGACAGCAGCTGGCCCAGTTCGGCGCTGCGCGCGAGGATTTCCGTGCCGATCCGGTCCAGCATGTCGGCGCGTGCCTGGATCGGGCCGCGCGCCCAGGCGGGAAACGCCGCGCGCGCCGCCGCGATGGCGTCCTGCGCCTGCGCCGCCGTGGCAAAGCGGTACTCGCCGACCACCTCGGCCGTATCGGACGGGTTCAGGTTGGCGACCAGCTCGCCGCCGCCCACCCATGCGCCATCGATCAAATTATCATATGTCATCATCGTCTCCAGTCAGGCCAGGATTCACAGCACTTGCCAGGCGTGCAGCACCACGCTGCCGCCCTGGCGCTCGGCGTGCGCCACGGCAATGGCGCCATTGAGCCAGGCCAGCGCCGGCGCCGAGGTTTCAAAACGCATCACGGTGCGGAAAAAATACTCATGTCCCGCCACCGTTTCGCCCCTTGCCAGGCGCGCCATCACTTCGGCCGGCCCATGGCGATAACCGTGGTTGACGATGCGCAGCAGCTCGCCGTGCTCGAGCCGCACGACATAGGCGGCATCGATTTCCAGCACGCCGTCGGCGCGCAGCAACTGGGTATCGCTGCCGGAGAGCAATTCGCCGCGCAGCTGCGGCCCTGCCAGCGTGCCGCCATCGATGCCGGCCACGCGCCGCTCGCCGACGGCCAGCGGGC
Source organism: Janthinobacterium sp. PC23-8 (assembly GCF_002250505.1). Taxonomy (GTDB): domain Bacteria; phylum Pseudomonadota; class Gammaproteobacteria; order Burkholderiales; family Burkholderiaceae_D; genus Janthinobacterium. The sequence goes on along the minus strand of NZ_NJGY01000003.1, from coordinate 473,495 downwards.
CGAGCGAGACCAGCGCGCCCAGGCGCAAGGTCAGGTCGAACAAATGCTTGGTTGCAATCATGACGCGGCCTGCTCATCGATCACGCCGTTGCGCAGCACGCCGATTTTTTCGATTTCCACTTCGACCACGTCGGACGGGCGCAGGAAACGCGGCGGCTTGAGGGTCCAGCCGGTGCCGGCCGGCGTGCCGGTGACGATCACGTCGCCCGGCACCAGGTCGAAAATGGTCGAGATATAGTTGATCAGGCGCGGCACGCCGAAAATCATGTTGCTGGTATGCGAGTCCTGCACCAGTTCGCCATTCAGGCGGGTTTGCAGCTTGAGCTGCGACGGGTCGGCGATCTCGTCGGCCGTCACCATCCACGGTCCGAAGCTGCCGGTGCCCACGAAGTTCTTGCCGGCCGCGATCTGCTGCGCATGGAATTGCCATTCGCGCACGCTGGCGTCGTTGTAGCAGGCATAGCCGGCGACATGCGACAGCGCCTCGCTTTCGGCAATATGGCGCCCGCCCTTGCCGATGATGACGGCCAGTTCGCCTTCCCAGTCGAGCTGGTCGGAAATGGCCGGGCGCACGATCGGCGCCTCATGGCCGATCTGCGAGCGCCACACGCGCAGGAACAGCGGTGGAAACTGCGGCACTTCGCGCTTCAGGCCGGCGGCCACCACTTCATTGTGGTGATCGAGATAGTTCCTTACCAGCAAAACGATCTTTTCAGGACGCGTGATGACCGGCAGCGGCGTGATGTCGGACAGGCGCAGATCCGCCTGGCGCCCCGCCAGCAGCTCCTCGCGGCGGTCAAAATCGGCGCTGCCGATAAAGTCCTGCAGCAACGGGTATTGGCCGGCAAATGCCTGGCCCAGGTCAACGACGCCGTCGCCGGCCACGGCGCCCCAGCTGTCACGGCCATTGCAGGTAAAAGAAAGCAGTTTCATGGTGATCCTTTCGCTCGCCGCCTGGCGAGATGAGTGTTGAACAAAATAATCGGCCGCACGGCTCCGCCAGGGTGCGCGCGGGCGCCTCCTGTTGCATGCAGACAATGAATGATGGGCCGGGCCGCCGTCAGGGCGGCGCCTGTTTCAGGCGCTGGAGATCAGCTCAGCTCCAGGGCCCGAAATAGGGCTCGCCCAGGTAGCTGTCGGACGCGGCCGGCACGGTGTCGGGCCAGTGCTGCGGGTCGATCACGGGCCGCAGCGCGGCCGGGCGCGGCCGGCCATCCCAGCCGACCTGCTCCATGTAGTAGTACAGCTGGATCGCAAAGCCGTCCGGGTCGAGGGCGAAGGCGCAATAATCGATGCCGGGAAACAGTTCCGGCGGCAGCATCCTGATGGTCACGCCCTGCTCGGTCAGGAAGGACACTGCGTCGCGCAGTTGCTGGTAATTGGCGACCTGCATGCCGAAGGAAAACAGCGTTGCGTGCGGGTTCAGGCCCAGTTCGGCGCGCAGCGCCATCGGGTACAGCGCCAGCGAATGGTGTTCGGTATTGGCGCGCAGGAACACGCAGCGGTGGCCGTTCCACACCACCTCTTCGGTGATCATCAGGCCCAGTTCGTCGCGGTAAAAGCGCAGCGACTGTTCCATGTCCTGCACGAACAGGCGCACCGGCCCGACGCGGGTTATCTTGTAGGGGCGGCCCAGCAGCACGCCGTCGACATTCCAGGTTTCCGGCATCGCTTCGTGCTGTTGCCAGCCGGTGCTGCCGTCGATGCCTTCGCGCACGCAGGCCTGGACTTCGGCGTATTCGGACGGATGCGGCAAGTCGGGCGGGCGCGTGTAGCGCACCTTGTGCATGCTGTAGGGCTTGCTTTGGCCATTCCAGCCGATCTGCTCGATGCCGTAATACAGTTCATTCACGTGGCCGTCCGGATCGAAGGGATAGACGTTCCAGTTGGAGCCGGGCAAGTCGCGTCCCGAGCGCTGGATGCGCATCTCTTTCTTGACGAACCAGTCGTGGCCATCGACCACTTCGCGCAGGCTGCCCACCTGCCACGTGATCTGGTTGCTTACCACCTCCGGGTAGTCGGCCGGAAAACCATAGACGGCGTTCAGGACGCGGCGCGGGAAAAAGACAAAGGAATGATGCTCGGTGCCATGGCGGGCAAAGTAGCCGACATGGGGCCCGTGTTTGGCCATCTCTTCCTCGGGCAGGCGGCCGCCGAAATCGAGCACGTCGGAAATGCGAAAACCCAGCAGTTTCTCGTAGAAGTGGCGCGACACTTCGGGGTCATGCACATTGATGCCGAAATGCCCCAGGCGCCGCACCTTGAACGGGCGCGGCAGGGTCACCCCGCCGACCACGCATGTTTTTTTGCTTGTACTCATCGACTGTCTCCTCTTGGTATCAGGTCCGCCGACGACGGCTTGCCCAGCACGGCGGCAACGTTTTCGGCGGTACGAAAAATATGGTCATGCAACAGGGCTACCGCTTCGGCCTTGTTGCGCGATAACACCACTTCCATCATCTGGCCATGTTCGGCCGCCTTGTGGCGCGGCTCCACCCGGTGCCGGATCGACAGGCGGCGGTAGCGCTCGGACTGGTCGAACAGGGCCGAACTCAACTTCATGAGCTTGCCGGAGGTACAGCCGGCCAGCAAAGCCATGTGAAAATCCTTGTGCCGTGCGGTCCAGTCCGCGTCCAGCGTCAGCGGCCCCTCGCCGTGGCGGCCCTCGATGCGCGACAGCCAGTGAAACGCCGTGACGATATTGGCTTCCCACTGGTCGTCGCCATGCTCGATCGATTCGGCCAGCGCTTCGCAATCGAGCATCAGGCGCAAGCGCGTCACGTCGTGCAGGTCTTTCACCGATACAGGCGCGGCGCTGAAACCGCGCCGCTCGTCGCTCACCACCAGGCCTTCGACCACCAGCCGGCTCAGCGCTTCACGCAAGGGACTGCTGGACACACCCAGGTCGCGCTGCAGCGTGTCGATCTTCAGCTTGATTCCAGGCGCATATTCGCAACGCAAAATTTTTCCGCGCAACAGCTGAAACGCACGCTCCGACACTGGCAAGTCCATCAATTCTTTCGCTCCCATGCAGGTACTCCTCAACAGATTTGGCAAGGCCTACTACATACCACTCCTGGAGCAATTTTTCAGCATTTTTCGGATTATACGCATAACTTTTAATTTTGTGCACAAAATTATTTTTATACATAAATTCATTTTTATGCATATAATTTCCGTGCGCAGACCGAGTGCCGGTGGTAAGCAAAGCCATCGCGACACGACGCTGCGTGCAGCCCCACACCCTATAAAAACAATGGAGATCGACAATGAAACGTACCCTGTACGCACTGGCCCTGCTCGCCTCGGCCAGCCCCCTCGCCCTGGCCCAAGGCAATGCCACCATCTACGGCACCTTCGATGGCGGCCTGCGCAACCTGACCAACACCAACGCGGCCGGCGACAGCAAACTGTCGGCCGGCTCGAACGGCACCTACCTGGCGAACCGCCTGGGTTTCACGGGCACCGAAGAATTAGGTGGCGGCAATAACATCAGATTCATGCTGGAATCGGGCTTCAATACGGGCACCGGCGCACTGGACAACGCCAATGGCGTGCTGTTCAACCGCGCCGCCTGGATCAGCGTCGCGGGAAAATGGGGCAGCCTGATGGCAGGCCGCCAGTACACGGTGGCGTTTGCCGCAGCGCGCGACTATGAACCGTTCACCTTCCGCTACATCAGCCTGATCCCCGTTGGCGGCGGCGCCGGCACCACGCTGCCGGCGGCGGCCATCGCGGCCGGCCTGGGCGCGTCGGCCACCAGCGGCACGCGCTTCAATAACGATCTGCAATACCGGCTGACGGCCGGGCCGGTGACGGTGATGGCCGAATATGCGGCCGGCGAGCAAGCCGGCAGCGTACGCAATGGCGCCGCGCAGGCCGTCGGCCTGAAATACGCCGAAGGCCCGCTCAACCTGGGCGGCGCCTATACGCAAAAGAAAACCCTCGCCGGCCAGGACAACACTTCCTGGACCGTTGGTGGCGGCTACCAGCTGGGCGATGTGATCGCCAAGGCAGGCTACTCGAAAGAGCGGCAGCAGACGCTTGCCGCTGGCACCTACGCCAATCAATTGGGGTGGATAGGCCTGCTGTATCAAGTCACGCCGAAGGTGGAATTGGCCGCTGCCTGGTACCAGACGCGCTATCGCCATACGGCCACGGGCGAGCGCGACTTCTTCATCCTCAGTTACCACTACGCCCTGTCCAAGCGCAGCCGTTTGTACGTGGACCTGGACCGCAATCTGTACCGCGGCGCCCTGGTGCCGGCCACGCGCCAGACCAGCCAGACCGGCATCACGGTGGGCTTGAGCCACAGTCTCTGATTTCTTTTACTTCACGCCAGGAATGACCATGACGCACTCCACCCTTCCCCACGCCGCGCCGGGCTATGCCGGCACGGCCATCTTCCTGCACTGGCTGGCCGCGCTGCTGGTGGGTGCTTGCTTTGCACTGGGGCTGTTGATGACCGACATCCCCGGCCTGACGCCCACCAAGCTGAAGTACTTTTCCTGGCACAAATGGATAGGCCTGACCGTGCTGCTGACGATGCTGCCGCGCCTGCTGTGGCGTTTGCTGCGCGCGGTGCCGGCCATGCCGGCGGCCATGGGGCGCTGGCAACGGCGCGCCGCCCACCTGGCGCATCTGGCGCTGTACTGCCTGCTATTGGCGGTGCCGCTGTCGGGTTTGTTGTACAGCCAGGCGGCCGGCGTGCCGGTGGTGCTGTTCGGCGTGCTCGACATTCCCGCCCTGATGGCCCCCGACCCGGGCTGGAAGGCGGCGCTGAAAAGCGCGCACTGGCTGCTCAACTACAGCTTGCTGGCGCTGGTGTGCCTGCATGTGCTGGCCGCGCTCAAGCATCAGTGCATCGACCGCGACAACTTGCTCGCCCGCATGTTGCCGTTTCTCAGGCCCAAGCAATAAATGCATCCAGATTTTTTTTCAGGAGAAACCCGCATGACTTTCATTCTTTACGGCGCTGCCGCCCTCGCCCTGCTTCCGCCGCTGGTGGCCGGCGCCCAGACGCCGCTCGACATGCAAAAAAGCAGCATCGTCGCCGGCTTCAGGCAAATGGGTGTGCCGCTGGACGGCAAATTCCAGAAATATGCGCTCGACATGCAATTCGACCCGGCCAGGCCCGAGCAGGCGCGGGTGCGCCTGGAAGTCGATGTGCACAGTTTTGATATTGGCGACGAAAGCTATAACCGCGAAGTGCGCAGCAAGACCTGGTTCAATGCGGCCGCGTTTCCGAAGGCGGTGTTCGTTTCCAGCGCGGTCAGGCAAACCGGCCCCGGCCGTTTCACGGTGCAAGGACAGCTCACCATCAAGGGCAAGACAGCCGAGGTGGCGATACCTGTGCAGCTGAGCCAGGCAGGCAAGGCGTCGGTGTTCGACGGCACGTTGCCGATCAAGCGGCTGCAATTCAATATCGGCGAACAGGAGTGGAAAGACACCTCGCTGGTGGCCGATGAAGTGACGTTGAAACTGCGCCTGGTCACGGCGTCCCAATGAGCTGTTCCCCTCAAGCTATTGCTTCCACAAGGAAAAACCACATGAAATCCATCCTGATCGCCGCCGCCCTGGCCAGCTCGCTGGCGGCGCCGGCCCGTGCCGCCGAGACCTACACCTTGCTGCCCAGCCACACCTATCCCAGTTTTGAGACCGATCACTGGGGCGGCATGTCGGTATGGCGCGGCAAATTTACCAGGAGCGGCGGCAGCGTGGTGCTGGACCGCCAGGCCAGGACCGGCACCCTGGAGGTGACGGTAGAGACGGCCTCGGTCGATGTCGGCCATGCAGCCATGAACGCCGTGCTCAAGTCGGCGCGCATCCTCGACGCCGAAAAATACCCGACCGCCGTCTACCGTGGCAGCAGCATGCGTTTCGACGGCGAGCGGCCGGTGGAAGTGATCGGCGAACTGACCCTGAACGGCGTGACAAGGCCGCTCAAGCTGCAGATCGACAGCTTCAAATGCATGCAAAGCCCGCTGTACAAGCGCGAAGTATGCGGCGTCAATGCCTTTGCCAGCTTCAACCGCGCCGACTTTGGCGTGACCGTCAACCTGGACCTGGGCTTCAGGCCCGAGATCAAGCTGGCGATCCAGGCCGAAGGCTTGCTGAAGGTCGATTGAACGGCGGGCGCGGGCCAGGCGCCGCAGTCGCCATGGGGGTTCAGGCGTGGATCGCGTGTTGCTTGACCCACTCGACATAACGCTGCATCCAGGCCTGGAAAAAGCCCAGGCTGGCTTCGCCGATATTGCCGTTCTCATCGAACAGGCCGTCCTTGGCATGGATAAACATTTCCGGCTGGCCCAACAGTGGCACGTCGAGGTAGGCCAGCACATTGCGCAAATGCTGCTGCGCCATGGCGGTGCCGATGGCGCCGACCGACACGCCCAGCACGGCGCCAGGCTTGCCGCCCCAGACGCTCTGGCCGTAAGGGCGCGAGCCATGGTCGATGGCGTTTTTCAGCACGCCGGGAATCGAACGGTTGTATTCAGGGGTGATGAACAGCAGCGCTTGCGCATCGGCGATCTCGGTCTTCAGGCGCAACACTTGCGGCGCCTGGGCGCCGTCGTCGTCCTGGTTGTACAGCGGCAGGTCGCCGATCTCGATCTGCTTGAACGACAATTCGGGCGGCGCCAGCTTGACGATGGCGTCAGCGAGCTGGCGGTTGAAGGAATCCTTGCGCAGGCTGCCAACGATGATTGCGACTTGATATAGACTCATGTAATCCTCCGGTGTGGTAAAAAGAAAAGGCCTGTAGTGAACATCACGACAGGCCTATCTTGCCACACAAGTATTGCAGGCGTCTGCACGCCAGAAGGTCAGTTGGAGGGGACGGCAAGACCTGTATATATGCGGAAATACCGTCCGCCAAGATTGGTCAGCACCTCGTAGCCGATGGTGTGGGCCATGGCGGCCACGGCGTCGACCGGGTGCTCAGGGCAGATCAGGTCGACCAGTTGCCCGGGCGCCACCCGCGCGGCGTCGATATTGCTCACATCGAGCGTAATCGAATCCATGGAAATGGCGCCCACCTGCGGCACGCGCACGCCGTCGATGACGGCCACGCCCTGGTTGCTCATGCTGCGCAGCCAGCCGTCGGCGTAACCGACGGAAACGGTGGCCACCACGCAAGGCCCGGTGGCCGTATAGCGGCAGCTGTAGCCGACATGCTCGCCCGCATTAATCGTGCGCGTCTGTATCACCTTGCCCTGCAGGGTCACCACCGATCGCAACGGATTGGGCTCGCCCGCCTGCGGCGTGATGCCGTACAGGGCCGCGCCAGGACGCACCAGCTCGAAATGGTAGTCGGGCGACAGGAACACGCCAGAAGAATTGGCCAGGCTGGCAGGGAACGCAGGCAGGCGCGCGCGGATTTCCAGGAAACGCGCCAGCTGCTGGGCGTTGGCCGGATGGTAGCGCTCGTCGGCGCAGGCCAGATGGCTCATCAGGTACAGCACCTTGATGCCGTCGAGATAATGCGCATCGGCCAGCCAGTCGTCGATTTCCTGTGGCGACATGCCCATGCGCGACATGCCCGTATCGACCTGCACCACGGCGTCGAGCTGACGGTCGAGCGCGGCGGCGTGCGCGCGCCAGCCGGCCACCTGCGGCGCGCTGTTGAGCACCGGAACCAGGCCATGCCGGGTGAATTCGCCCTCCGTGCCGACCGGCGGGCCGTGCAGGACAAAAATGGCCGCGTCCGGCGCCACGTGCGGACGCAGGCTGATGCCCTCTTCCAGGTGCGCGACAAAAAAATGCCGGCAACCTTCCTCATACAGGGCGGGCGCCACTTGCGCCGCGCCCAGGCCATAGGCGTCGGATTTGACCACCGCCGAACAGGCGACCGGATGCGCACGCTCGCGCAGCAGCCGGTAGTTGGCGCGCACGGCGTCGATATCGATCGTCAGGATGGCGCCGCTACGCTTCTGCGCCGTCATGTTATTCGTTGCCTCTGTTACCTTGCTCATCTGGGATTACGCCTCCGCATAGTGCAGCTTGCCGCGCTGCTCGCCGCCATTGTAGCGGCCCACGGACAGGTCGTCGGCCTGGATCGCCGGCTGCTTCGACGATATCAGGTCGGCCAGCAATTGCGCCGAACCGCAGGACATGGTCCAGCCCAGGGTGCCGTGACCCGTGTTCAGGTACAGATTGCGCAGCGGCGTGCGGCCAACGATGGGCGTGCCGTCCGGCGTCATCGGCCGCAGCCCGGTCCAGAAGCTTGCCTCGCTGGTATTGCCACCGCCCGGGAACAGGTCGTTGACCACCATTTCCAGGGTTTCGCGGCGGCGTGGATTCAAACGCAGGTCGTAGCCGGCGATCTCGGCCATGCCGCCGACGCGGATACGGTCATCGAAACGCGTCACCGCAATCTTGTAGGTTTCGTCGAGGATGGTCGACACCGGCGCCTTGGCCGCATTGACGATGGGCACGGTGATCGAATAGCCCTTCAATGGATACACGGGAATGCCCAGCAAGGGATTGAGCAAGGTGGTCGAATAGGAACCGAGCGCCACCACATAGGCGTCGGCCTTCACCACCTCGCCGCCGCACTGCACGCCGGCAATGTTGTCGCCCTGCGTCAGGAGCGCGTCGATCGCCACACCGTAGCGAAATTGCACGCCCAGCTTGACGGCCATGTCGGCCAGGCGCGTGGTAAACAGCTGGCAGTCGCCGGTTTCATCGTTGGGCAGGCGCAGGCCGCCGAACAATTTGTCCTTGACCGCTGCCAAAGCCGGCTCGGCGCGCGACAATTGATCGCGCTGCAACACCTCGAACGGCACGCCGGCGTCGCGCAGCACGTCGATATCCTTGGCCGCGTCGTTGTACTGCTTTTCAGTGCGGAACAATTGCATCGTGCCTTGCTGGCGGCCTTCGTAGGTAATGCCGGCTTCAAGACGCAAGACCTTGAAGCAGTCGCGGCTGTATTCGGCCAGGCGCACCATGCGCTCCTTGTTGACGGCGTAGGCCTCGGGGGTGCAGTTGCGCAACATCTGCCACATCCATTTCAGCTGCGCCATGCTGCCGTCGAGCGAGATCGACAATGGCGCATGGCGCTGCATCATCCATTTCACGGCTTTCAAGGGAATCCCCGGCGCCGCCCACGGCGAGGCGTAACCGGGAGAAATTTGCCCCGCGTTGGCGAAGCTGGTTTCCAGTGCCGGACCAGGCTGGCGGTCGATGACGGTCACGTCATGGCCTGCCTTGGCCAGATAGTAGGCACTGGTGACGCCGATGACGCCGCTACCCAGAATCACGATACGCATAATTTCCTCGATTTATTTTTAGGGCAAATTGCCAGATTTACCGCTATGATATTGCCAACTGCCCAGCATATGTTCACGTATAAACCGAGATATTCAGCAAATAATCATAAAAATCCATGAGAATTCTAAAAGAGTCGTCGCGCGGCCTCGACAAGCTGGACCGGCACATCCTGCGCATCCTGCAACAGGACGGCCGCATCTCGATGAAAGACTTGGGAGAACAGGTCGGCTTGTCGATCACGCCGTGCATCGAGCGGGTCAAGCGCATGGAGCGCGACGGCGTCATCACGGGCTACCACGCCAAGGTCAACCCGGCCGCGCTGGGCGCCAAATTGCTGGTGTTTGTCGAAATCACGCTCAATCAGAAATCGGCCTCGGCCTTCGAGCAATTCCGGCGCGAAGTGCTGCAGATTCCCGAGGTACAGGAATGCCATCTGGTCTCGGGGGACTTTGACTACCTGATCAAGGCGCGCATCCATGAAATGGCCGAGTACCGAAAATTGCTGGGCGACATGCTGCTGCAGCTGCCGGGCGCGGCGCAATCGAAGAGCTATGTGGTGATGGAAGAAATCAAGGAAACCCTGGCGGTATCGACCGAGGTACTGCAAGGGCGCTGAAAAGGTGCGTTTTCCGGTACCATCGGTATCGTTTCCTGCTCCTTTGTATATTCATGTAGCAGATCGTTACAAATGCAAGCACACTCTCCCTCGACATCACGCCCGTCCCCTCTGAGATTGGAAGCAGTGATGCGCACCGGGACTACTGCTATGACTACTTTTTTGAAACTGGCGTTTTCTTGCCTCGCGGCTGTGAGCATGGCCGTGTGCAGCGCCAGCGAATACACCGTCAACCGCGCGCCCGCCGACGGCGCCATCTATAAAAATATTACCGTCGGCAAGACCACCCGCCTCGACCTCGACGCCGCCCTGGGCAGCGCCACCGTGGTCAAACTCGACCCCGGCTATGAAGTCTGGGTCTACAAGAACCAGCTGCAAGGCTCTTCCGCCAGCCGCTTCCTGCCCTTGCCGGGCGCCAAAGGCACGCGCGAAGTGGCGGTAATGTTCGACCGCGCCGGCGTGGTCAGGAAGTTTCGCATCCACGAGCCAAGGAAGTAGGCAGGCCCTGTCTGCGCGCAGCTTGCCTCTGATGCCAGGCTGCGCGGAAATGCTGCGCCCCCAAGCGGCCGCACACCGGCCGCCACGATGAGGCTTCCTGCCTCATCGGCCCGACATCCCCCTCCGGACGGAGCACGGCCGAGCCGTCGCCCCCAACCACGCATGCGCCCCTGCCCTTTCATGCCAGCCATCGCGCCTGCCGATGCCGGGCCTGGCGCCAGCGGTGTGTCCAGCCAGCATCAAAATTTGATTTATTTATCGATGAATTCAAATTATTCGTATAATATTGAATAAATCATCGAAAATTAATTTAATTTGATACGGCTTGGTGTCCCCGTCCCCCGCCCTATGCCGTCGCGCCGCCTGCGTCAGCATGCCGGTGTGGCCCAGCCTGGCAATCAAGATAATGGAGAGCGCAATGAATTACCCGACAACCATGCCACGCGTGCCTGGGGCCGACATCGATAGCACCGGCCTCGTCAGGGCGCTGAGCGGCATGCAGGCGCTGCTGAGATTTGATCTGCACGGCATCGTCCGCGAAGCGAACCAGCTTGCACTGGACTTGTTCGGCTATCAGCGCGAAGAACTGCTGGGTCAACACCACCATGTGCTGTGCCCGTCCACGCAGGAGCGCGCGGGTGCGGGGCTGGAATTGTGGCGGCTGCTGGCCGAAGGACAGGCCCAGTCCGGCAAATACCGCCGCGTGGACCGGCAAGGCCGCGAGCTGTGGGTCCAGGCTCACTACATACCGTTGCCGGGCGATCGGGAACACGCCGGTGATGTCATTGCCCTGATCGACGACATCAGCGCCGACATGCGCGCGCAACTCGATTTTTCTGGCAAGATCGAGGCCATCGAACGGGTCCAGGCGGTGATCGAGTTCAATCTGCACGGCCAGATCCTGCGTGCCAACGACAATTTTCTGCGTGCCTTCAGTTATCAGGAGGAAGAGCTGCTCGGCCAGCATCACCGCCTGTTCTGTACCGAGGAAGATGCAGGCGCGGCCAACTACGGGCAGTTCTGGGACAATCTCGCACGCGGCCAGTTCCAGTCCGGCCAATTTCGCCGCATCGACAAGCACGGACGCGAAGTGTGGATACAGGCCTCGTATAACCCCATTCTCGATGCCGACGGCAAGCCGCTGAAAGTGGTCAAGTTTGCCACCGATATCACCGCCGCCAAGCGTCTGAGCTCGGAGACGGCGGGCAAGATCGACGCCATCGCCCGTTCCCAGGGCGTGATCGAATTCGATATGCGAGGCAATATTCTCGCGGCGAACGGCAATTTCCTGCGCGCCGTCGGTTATACGGTGGGCGAAGTGGTAGGACAACACCACAGCATGTTCTGTGACCCGCAACTGGTGCAGAGCGAAGACTACCGTCACTTCTGGGCCGATCTCGGCGAAGGAAAGTTCAAGAGCGCCCGCTTCCACCGGCTGGGCAAGCACGGCGCCGCCATCTGGCTGCAAGCGACCTACAATCCGGTACTCGATACCGACGGCCACGTCTGCAAGGTCGTCAAGTTTGCCATGGATATCACGCAGCAAGTCAGGCGCGAGCAGGCCATCAGCAGCCGCGTCGCCGGCATGGGCGTTGTCATGCAAGAGCTCGCTGGCGCCATCGACAGCATCGGCAAGAGCGCCGCGCATGCGAATATCATCGCTCAGCAGACCGAGCAGCATGCCCAGCAGGGGCGTGTATTGCTGGGCCAGTCGATCGAATCGATCCTGGAGATCCAGAAATCATCGCAGGATGTGCACGAGATCGTCAATACCATCAGCGAGATTGCCATCCAGACCAATTTGCTGGCCTTTAATGCGGCCGTCGAGGCCGCACGTGCCGGCGCGCACGGCCAGGGCTTCGCGGTGGTCGCCGACGAGGTCCGCAAGCTGGCGGAAAAATCGGGGACCGCCGCACGCAATATCGCACGCCTGATCGAGACGACCATCAGCCGCGTCGACCAGACCGGCAAGCTGTCCGAACAGGTGCGCCAGTCCTTCGAACAGATACGCATGTCGGTGCATAACACCACCAGCTCGATCGGCCTGATCGACGAGGCAACGGCAACCCAGGTCGATTCCAGCCGGCATGTGACGCAATTGCTGATGGAACTGCAGGCATCCACCGCTACGGCGCCCTGATCATGTCCGCTACCGCCTCGGTCACACGCCCTTATGCGCAGGTACGCATCGGCTCGCTGCACCTGGGCATCGAGGCCTGTCATGTACGCCATGCGCTGGCGCGCCCCGCCGACCTGCTGCCCATGCCAGCGGGCACAGGCCCCGTGATCGGCGTATTTTCCCACCAGGGGCGTGCAGTGCCCCTGATCGACCTGCGCTGCTGGCTTGGACAACCTGCCGAGATTGCCTGTCCCTATGTGGTGTTGCTGGCGGGCGATGGCCGCCTGGCGGCCCTGGCGGTCGACGCCATCGCCAGCGTACGGGAAATCGAGGCCGCCCACATCGAACAGGTAAGCCACAGCGAGGATGGCGACCATTTTTTCCGTTTCGTGGCGCGCCCCGCCGGCGACGACAAGATACTGAACTTGCTCGAGCCCGAGCGCCTGATGCGCCGGGCACAAGCGTGGAGTGAAAAGGCCGGGCCATACGCCGCGATCGACTTGCCAGGCCCATCCTCGGCAGCCGGCGACAGCCTGTCGCTGGCAAGCTTCGAGCTGTCGGGCCGCGTAGTGGCGCTGCCGTCGATGCTGGTTGCCGAAGTGTTGCCTTGTCCGCCCCTCGATACCGTGCTCGGCTGGAATGGCCCACTGGCAGGAGTGATCCGCTGGCGTGGACGCGAAGTGTATATCCTCAATGGCGCCATGTTCGACGGCGTCCTGCCGGCGCTGGCGGCGGCGCCGCCCCTGCTGGCGGTACTGGAGCGCGATGGCCGCTGCCTGGGACTGCGCATCGAGCGCACGCTGGCCGTGGCGACGCTTTCCTGCGCGCAGATACAGTACGGCACGGCGGGCCCCTGCGGCCACGCTCTGGTGGCGGCGACCATCAGCGCGCCGGCCGGCCCGCCGCAACTGGTGCTCGATGACAGGGCGCTGATGGCGCTTTGTCCGCAAGCATCCTGTGCAAGCACCGCTGCGGCGCCGGCGGCGGACAAGCGCAGCGCCGAGGCCTACATCGTTTGCGACGCAGGCGTGGAACTGGCCGTGCCGATGGCCGCCATCGTGAGCATCATCGTTGCGCCCGCCGACATGCAGGCGCCCACCTTCAATGCCACCGGCGCGGCCGACGGCAGTTGCCCCTGGCAGGGGCGCACGCTGCCGCTGTTCGCGCTCGGTCCACAAGACGCGCCGACCGAGCGCATCGTCGTGCTTGAACACGATGGCTGCCAGCTTGGCTTGGTGGTACGCGACCTCGTCACGCTGGTGCCGGCCCATGCCGCCCTCAAACTCTCTTACCGCCAGTTCGGCGGCGAGGCGCAAACGGTCATCACGGTCGATACCGCCACCGGGCAGGCCAGCTATCGGGTGCTGGATCTGGCCACGCTGACCGCACCCGCAGTCCTGTTGCAAAACAGCTTGCGATAAGCCGATGGCGACGTCTGCAACGCGGCGCGAAAATGCTGGCGCAGCGACAGGGCCGTGCCAAAACCGGACGCTTGCGCCACCATATCGATCGAGATGGCGCTTTTTTCCAGCAGGCCTTGCGCATGTGCCAGGCGCTGGCCCAGCAGCCACTGCTTGAACGAGGTGCCTGTCGCCTGGCGAAAATGGCGGGTGAAGTTACGCCGGCTCATGGCGGCCCGTTCGGCCAGCGCGTCGATGCCGTGCGCCTCGCTCAAATGCGCGCCCACGTGGGCCAGCACCTCGGCAAAGCGCCCTTCGCTGTTTGACACCGGCAGCGGCCGCTCGATGAATTGCGCCTGGCCGCCCTGCCGGTGCGGCGCCACCAGCAGCCGGCGCGCCACGCGGTTGGCCAGTTCGGCGCCGGCCAGCTGGCGCAGCAGATACAGGCAGCAATCGAGCCCGGCGGCCACGCCGGCCGAGGTCAGCATGCCGCCATCGTCCACATACAGCATTTCCTGCTCGACCATGACGTGTGGGTGGCGCGCGGCCAGGATAGCCGCCATGGCCCAGTGGGTGGCGGCGCGCTTGCCGTCGAGCAACCCGGCCTGCGCCAGCGGAAACGCCCCCAGGCACAGGCCCACCATGCGCGCCCCGCGCAGGCAGGCGCCCCGCAGCGCCGTCATCAGCGCATCGGGCGCCGCGCGGCAGTCGTCGTGCCAGGACGGCATGATCACGATATCGGCCGTTTCCAGCAGCGACAGGTCATGCGCGGGCACGATGGCAAAGCCGGCCGCCGTGGCAAATGGCGCCGTTTCGGCGGCGCAGACGTGCACCTCGAACAGGGGAGCGTCGGGCGCGTCGAAGCGGGTACCGAACACCAGGCAAGGCACGGACAGATGAAACGGCGTGATGCCTTCATAGGCGATCACGGCAACGACAAGCGGACGGGCGGCGGGTAGACTGAGCATGGCCCGATTATATCGCAGACAGGCCTTCAGGCCACTGCCGGGCATGGCTCGAACGGGCCAGAATGGCGCTATCGTCCACCTTGAAAGGAAACAGCATGACCAACACCACCGCCCACCCCCGCCGCGCCCTGCTGGTGATCGACGTGCAGAACGAATACTTCACGGGCCAGTTGCCGATCGAATATCCGCCGGTCGCGCTTTCCCTGCCCAATATCACCGCCGCCATGCAGGCGGCCCGCGCCGCCGGCGTGCCCGTGATCGTGGTGCAGCACGACGCGCCGCAAGGCTCGCCCGTGTTTGCCAGGGGCAGCGACAGCTGGCAGTTGCACCCGCAAGTGGCCGCCATCGAGGCCGACCACCACATCCATAAAACCATGGGTAGCGCCTTTGTCGGCACCGGTTTGCGCGAGTGGCTGGCCGGCAAAGGCGTCGACACCCTGACCATCGTCGGCTACATGACGCATAACTGCGACGCGGCCACCATCTACCAGGCGTCGCACGACGGCCTGGCTGTGGAATTCCTGTTTGATGCCACCGGCTCCCTGCCCTACGCCAACGCGGCCGGCCAGGCCAGCGCCGAGGAAATCCACCGCGTCTACAGCACCGTCTTCCATTCGAATTTCGCCGCCGTGGCCAGCACGGCCGACTGGCTAACGGCCGTCAAGCAAGGCCTGCCCTTGGAAAAGGACAATATTTTCCTTTCCAACCAGCGCGCGCGCCAGACTTGAACGGTGCTTGGCAGGTATGATGCGCCATGCTCAAATACCTGCTGATTTTTCCCGCTTCGCTGCTGCTGGGGTCGGCGGCCATCGTTGCCGCCGGTCTCGATGACAGGATCGCGCCGGCCGACATGATCGTGGTGCCAGGCAATACGGTGGCGCCGGACGGCACGCCGGGCCCGCGCCTGCGGGCGCGGCTCGATGTCGCACTAAAACAATTCCGCGATCGACAATCGCCGCGCATTTTCGTCAGCGGCGGCACCGGCAAGGAAGGCTTTGACGAGGCCGCCGCCATGGCCGGCTACTTGCAGCGCCAGGGCGTGCCGGCTGCGGCCATTATCGAAGACAAGCAGGGTTGGACCACGCAGGCGACGGCGAACAATGCCGCCAGCTACCTGCATGCGCACGGCTTGAGGACCGCCATGGTGGCCACGCAGTATTTTCATGTGCCGCGCTTGCGGCTGGCACTGGAACGCGCCGGCGTCACCGTCAGCGCCCAGGTACACGCACCCTATGCCGAGCTGCGCGACCTGTATTCGACACCGCGCGAAGCCGTCGGCTACGCGGTGTATTACCTGAAAAAGTAAAACCTCATTCGCTCCAGTCGCGCGAGCGCTCCACCGCGCGCTGCCATTTGTGCAGGCGGGTCAAGCGTTCGTCATCGGCCATGGCCGGCTCGAAACGGCGCGCCACGCGCCATTGGGCGGCGATTTCTTCCAGTGAACTCCAGAAGCCCACGGCCAGGCCGGCCAGGTAGGCCGCGCCCAGCGCCGTCGTTTCCGTCACCTCGGGACGCACCACCGGCACGTTGAGGATATCGGACTGGAACTGCATCAGCATGTCGTTGCGGGCCGCGCCGCCGTCAACGCGCAATTCACTCAATGCAATGCCGGCGTCCTTCTGCATCGCCGACAGCACGTCGACGTTCTGGTAGGCCACGCCTTCGAGCGCGGCGCGCGCGATATGCGCGCGGCCGGTGCCGCGCGTGATACCGATCAGGGTACCGCGCGCATATGGGTCCCAGTAGGGGGCGCCCAGGCCGGCAAACGCCGGCACGAACACCAGGCCGCCCGTGTCGGGCACGCTGGTGGCCAGCGCTTCGACTTCGGACGAGTGTTGAATGATGCCCAGGCCGTCGCGCATCCATTGCACGGCCGCGCCGGCCACAAAGGCGCTGCCTTCGAGCAAATAATCGGTACTGTCAGGGCCATCGCCCAAGCGCCAGCCGACCGTGCTCAATAAGCGGTTTTTCGAGGGCAGCGGCTTTTTGCCGACATTCATCAGCATGAAGCAGCCGGTGCCGTAGGTGTTTTTCGCCATGCCCGGCTGCAGGCAAGCCTGGCCGAAGGTGGCGGCCTGCTGGTCGCCCGCGATGCCGGCGATCGGCAGCGACACACCCAGCAACTCGGCATGCGTGTGCGCGGCCACGCCGCTCGATGGCACCACTTGCGGCAGCAGCGAGGCGGGTATGTCGAGCAGGGCCAGCAGGTCGGCATCCCATTGTTGGGTGTAAATATTGAACAGCATGGTGCGCGAGGCGTTGCTGGTGTCGGTCAGGTGGGCGCCGCTCAGTTTCCAGATCAGCCAGCTGTCGACCGTGCCGAAAGCCAGCTCGCCCCGTTCGGCCCGCGCGCGCGCGCCGGGGACGTTGTCGAGCAGCCATTTGAGTTTGGTGGCGGAAAAATAGGCGTCCAGCACCAGCCCGGTCTTTTGCTGGATCAGTTCGGCCTTGCCTTCAGCTTGCAATTGCTCGCAGAACGCGGCGTTGCGCCTGTCCTGCCAGACGATGGCGTTGGCCACCGGCTGGCCCGTGGCACGGTCCCACAGCACCGTGGTTTCGCGCTGGTTGGTGACACCAATGGCGGCCACGTCGGTCGCGGCCACGCCACTGTCGCGCATGACCTGGTGCATCACGCTCAGCTGGGAGTCCCAGATCTCGTTCGCGTCGTGCTCTACCCAGCCAGGCTGCGGAAAAATCTGGCGAAATTCGCCCTGGGCGCAGGCGTGCAAGTGGCCGGCATGGTCAAACAGGATGGCACGCGAACTGGTGGTGCCCTGGTCTACAGCGAGTATATATTTAGTCATTGTCTGGTACTACAAAAAAACCGGTAAAAACAGGCGCAAGCCGTGGTCTGCTTGCGCCCTCATGACGGCGCGGCCTTACCTCACCTTGCCTTCTTTCCAGGCTTGCAGCAGTTTATCGTAGGCGATGGTCTCTCCTTTCGGTTTTTCATTGGCCAGCTTTTTCCATGGCGCGTGGCTGTCCGACAGATACTGGTTCGGGTCGCCCTTGGCGTTCAGCTTCGGCGCGCAGGCCTTCATGCCGGCCCGCTGCAGGCGCGACATGACCTGGTCCATTTCCTCGGCCAGGTTGTCCATCGCCGCCTGCGGCGTTTTTTCGCCGGTAATCGCGGTGGCCACGTTTTTCCACCACAGCTGCGCCAGCTTCGGATAATCGGGCACATTGTTGCCGGTCGGCGTCCAGGCGACGCGGGCCGGGCTGCGGTAGAACTCGATCAGGCCGCCGTATTCGTTGGCGTGCTTGGTGAAGTAATCGTGGCGGATATCGGAGTCGCGAATGAACGTCACGCCGACGATCGATTTTTTCAGCGACACGGTTTTGGAGGTGACGAATTGCGCGTACAGCCAGGCGGCGGCCTTGCGGTCGTCCGGCGTGGATTTGAACAGGAACCAGGAACCGACGTCCTGGTAGCCATTCTGCATGCCGTCTTTCCAGTACGGGCCGTGCGGCGACGGCGCCATGCGCCATTTCGGCGTGCCGTCCTTGTTCACCACCGGCAAGCCCGGTTTGACCATGCCGGCCGTAAACGCCGTGTACCAGAAAATCTGCTGGGCAATTTCACCCTGGGCCGGCACCGGGCCGGACTCCGAGAAATTCATGCCGTTCGCTTGCGGCGGCGCATATTTCTTCATCCAGTCGATATATTTGGTCAGCGCAAACACGGCCGCCGGCGAATTGGTGGCGCCGCCGCGCGACATCGACGCGCCCACGGGCGTGCACTTGTCGGGGGCCACCTTGATGCCCCATTCATCGATCGGCATGCCGTTCGGAATACCCTTGTCGGCGGCGCCAGCCATCGACAGCCAGGCATCGGTAAAGCGCCAGCCCAGCGACGGATCTTTCTTGCCGTAATCCATGTGGCCATACACCTTCTTGCCGTCGATTTCTTTCACATCGTTGGTAAAGAAGTCGGCGATATCTTCATAGGCGGACCAGTTCTGCGGCACGCCCAGCTCGTAGCCGTACTTGGCCTTGAACTTGGCCTGCAAGTCCTTGCGCGCAAACCAGTCGGCGCGGAACCAGTACAGATTGGCGAACTGCTGGTCGGGCAATTGATAGACCTTGCCGTCGGGCGCGGTGGTAAAGCTGATGCCGATAAAGTCTTTCAGGTCCAGGCCGGGGTTGGTGAACTCCTTGCCCTTGCCCGCCATATAGTCGGTCAGCGGCTCGACGGCGCCATAGCGGTAGTGGGTGCCGATCAGGTCGGAGTCGGAGATCCAGCCATCATAGATGCTCTTGCCCGACTGCATCGAGGTCTGCAGCTTTTCCACGACATCGCCTTCCTGGATGATGTCGTGGCGCACCTTGATGCCGGTGATTTCCTCGAAGGCCCGGGTCAGCGTCTTCGATTCGTAGACGTGGGTGTCGATGGTTTCCGACACCACGGAAATTTCCTTGATGCCCTTGGCTTTCAGCTTGGCTGCGGCGTCGATAAACCATTTCATTTCGTCGAGCTGCTGCTGCTTGCTCAGGCTCGATGGCTGGAATTCCTTGTCGATCCAGGTTTGCGCCTGCTTGACGTCGGCCAGCGCCGTGTTCGACAGCAACAAGGCGGCTGCCGCCGCAAAGACCGTGTACTTCAATTTCATCGTGATTCTCCTTTATAGTTGTCATCCGGCCAGTAGCACCAGCCAGTGCATTTATCTACGACTACTTCTACGACTTATCCCCAACGCATCACTACCAACAATAAAACAAAACTGATCGCCGCTCCTATGGTTTGTTGAAATTCGGTAAAACCGGCCCAGGCCAGGTTGACGTAGGCCGCCGCCAGCAGGCCGACGAACAGGCGGTCGCCGCGCGTGGTCGGCATCGGCAAAAAACCTTTTCGTTCGATGCTGGGCGAGCGGATCTGCCAGATCGTCATGCCGGCCAGCATCAGGCCGATGCAAATGAAGAAGATCGCCACCTCCGGCGTCCAGGCCATCCAGCCGAACAGGCCGACGGTGCTATCGCTATTGTTTTCCATCTCACACCCTCCCCATGGCAAAACCCTTGGCGATGTAATGCCGCACGAACCAGATCACCAGCGCGCCGGGCACGATGGTCAGCACGCCGGCCGCCGCCAGCACGCCCCAGTCCATGCCTGCCGCCGAGACCGTGCGCGTCATGGTGGCGGCAATCGGCTTGGCGTTGACCGACGTCAGGGTGCGCGCCAGCAGCAGTTCGACCCAGCTGAACATGAAGCAGAAGAAGGCCGTCACGCCCACGCCCGACTTAATCATCGGCAGGAAGATCTGGATAAAGAAGCGCGGAAAGCTGTAGCCGTCGATATACGCCGTCTCGTCGATTTCCTTGGGCACGCCCGACATGAAGCCTTCCAGTATCCACACGGCCAGCGGCACGTTGAACACCATGTGCGCCAGCGCCACGGCCAGGTGGGTGTCCATCAGTCCCACGGTCGAATACAGCTGGAAGAACGGCACCAGGAACACGGCCGGCGGCGTCATGCGGTTGGTCAGCAGCCAGAAGAACAGATGCTTGTCGCCAACAAAATTGTAGCGCGAAAAGGCATACGCGGCCGGCAAGGCGACTGTGACCGACATCACCATGTTCAGCGCCACATAGATCATCGAGTTGATATAGCCGCTGTACCAGGACGGGTCGGTAAAGATGGTGTGGTAGTTGGCAAACGTCAGTTGCTGCGGCCACAGGCTCAGCACGCCGACGATTTCCTCGTTGGTCTTGAGCGACATGTTCAGCATCCAGTAGATCGGCAACATGGAGGCGAACAAAAAGGCGACCAATACCAGGCTCTTGAGTTTATGCTGCATCATTTCTGGTCTCCCGTGCCAACACGTTGCATCCAGGTATAGAGCACAAAGCAGAACAGCAGGATGATCAGGAAGTAAATCAGCGAGAAGGCCGAGGCCGGCCCCAGGTCGAACTGCCCCACCGCTTTTTGCGTCAGGTATTGCGACAAAAAGGTGGTGGCATTGCCCGGCCCGCCGCCAGTCAGCACGAACGGCTCCGTGTAGATCATGAAGCTGTCCATGAAGCGCAGCAGCACGGCGATCATCAGCACATTGCGCAGTTTTGGCAGCTGGATATAGCGGAACACGGCCAGGCGCGAGGCGCCGTCGATGCGCGCCGCCTGGTAATAGGCGTCGGGAATCGCGCGCAGGCCCGCATAGCACAGCAGGGCCACCAGCGGCGTCCAGTGCCAGATATCCATCACCATCACGGTCAGCCAGGCGTCGAGCGAATTGCCGTTGTAGTTATAGTCTATGCCCAGCGCATTGAGGGTATAACCCATCAGCCCGATATCGCCGCGGCCGAAGATCTGCCAGATGGTGCCGACCACGTTCCAGGGGATCAACAGCGGCAGCGCGATCAGCACCAGGGCCAGCGAGGCTTTCCAGCCGTCGGCCGGCATGCACAGGGCGATCAAAATGCCCAGTGGAATCTGGATCGCCAGCACCGAGCCGGAAAACAGCAGCTGGCGCAGCAAGGCGCTGTGCAGGTCGCCGTCCTGCATCACCATGCGGAACCATTCGGTGCCGACAAAGACTTTTTGCGTGGGACTCAAAATATCCTGCACGGAATAATTAATCACCGTCATCAACGGCAAAATCGCGGAAAACGCCACGCACAGCAGCACGGGCAATATCAAAAACCAGGCACGGTTGTTATCGGTTTTCATTCAAGCCACCCGTTTGTCGTTAAGGTAGTACAAGGTACGCGCGCGTGCAAAGCGCAGCCGCACGCAGTCGCCCGCGCTGGCATCAATAGCGCGCAGCCTGGCCGCAACCGTCGCCTCGCCCAGCCGGAACTCGGCCAGGTAGTGCGTGCCCATATTGCGCACCGCCAGCACAGTGGCCGCCACGGTATCGTCGCCTGCCTGATCCATGGCCAGGCATTCGACAAACTCGGGCCGCACGCCCAGCGTGATTTTGCCCTGCGCGCCAGCGAGCGCCGCGCGCGCCGCCTCGGACAAGGCCAGCGCCTGCCCGGCCACCCGCGCCTGGCCGTCCTCTACCTTGCATTCCAGCAGATTCATGCCGGGGTTGCCGATAAAGTAGCCGACAAACGTGTGCTCGGGCGCTTCGAACAGCGCCTGCGCGCTGCCCGTCTGCACCACTTCGCCCTGGGTCATGACGACCACCTGGTCGGCAAAGGTCAGCGCTTCGACCTGGTCGTGGGTCACGTAGATCAGCGAGAGTTTCAGTTCGTGGTGGATTTCCTTGAGTTTGCGGCGCAGCAGCCATTTCAGGTGCGGATCGATCACCGTCAGCGGTTCGTCGAACAGCACGGCCGCCACGTCGGGGCGCACCAGGCCGCGGCCCAGCGAGATTTTTTGCTTGGCGTCCACCGACAGCCCGCTGGCGCGCATTTTCAGGTCGCCCGACAATTCCAGCATCTGCGCCACCTGCTGCACGCGCTTTTTCACCTCGGCTTCCTTCCAGCCGCGATTACGCAGTGGAAAAGCCAGGTTGTCGTGCACGGTCATGGTGTCGTAGATGACGGGGAACTGGAATACCTGCGCGATATTGCGCGCCTCGGTCGGCAGTTGCGTCACGTCCTTGCCGTCGAACAGCACCTTGCCGTGCGACGGTTTGACCAGGCCAGAAATTATATTGAGCAAGGTGGTCTTGCCGCAGCCGGACGGCCCCAGCAAGGCGTAGGCGCCGCCATCCTGCCAGCTCATGCTCATCGGCCGCAGCGCATAGTCGGTGGGTGCGCAAGGATGCGGTTTGTAGGCGTGCGCCAGGTCAACGAGTTCGATGCGCGCCATCTCAGGCACCTCCCTGTGGGGCGAACAACAGGGCGCCATCGGCGCCGAAGATCAGCAGTGATTGCGGCTGGCAATACAAGGTGCAGGCGCTGCCGATGTCCAGGTCGTGCACGCCAGCGAGCTGCGCCACCAGCGCCAGCGCGCCACGGCGCGCGTGGACATAGGTTTCCGAGCCGCTGATTTCGGCCAGGTCCACCTGCGCCGCGATCGCCAGGTCAGTGCCGGACTGCGGCGCCAGATGCAGGCTGTGGGCGCGCACGCCCAGGGTGACTTGCCGCTGGCCGGCCACGGCCGCCAGTTGCTGCGCGCTCAAGGCGATGGACAGGCCGTCGGCGGCCTGCGCCACGCCTTGCGCATCGAGTTGCGCGGCGATCAGGTTGATCGGCGGATCGCTGAAGGTGCGCGCCACGGCGATGCTGTTGGGCGCGTTGAAGACGTCGAGCGTGCGGCCCTGCTGCAGCAAGCGGCCTTCGTGCAGCACGGCTACATGGCCGCCCAGTTGCAGCGCTTCGAGCGGCTCGGTGGTGGCATAGACCACGGTAGTGCTGCCACTGGAAAACAGTTCCGTCAGCTCGCGCCGCAATTCCTCGCGCAGCTTGTAGTCGAGGTTGACCAGCGGCTCGTCGAGCAGCAGCAGGGACGCGTCCTTGATCAGCGCGCGTCCCAGCGCCGTGCGCTGCTGCTGGCCGCCCGACAATTCGCCGGGCCGGCGTTCCAGGTAGGGCGTGATATGCAGGCGCTCGGCCAGCGCCAGCACCTTGCTGCGGATCTGCGCTTCCGGCTCCTTGCGCAGGCGCAAGGGCGAGGCCATATTGTCGTAGACGGAAAACGCGGGGTAATTGATGAATTGCTGATAAACCATGGCCAGATTGCGCCGGCTGACGGGTACGCCCGTCACGTCCACGCCATCGGCCACCACCTTGCCGGCGGTGGGCTTGTCCAGCCCTGCCATCACGCGCATCAGGGTGGTCTTGCCGGCACGCGTAGTACCCAGCAGGACATTGATGGCGCCCGGCACCAGCGCCAGCGACATCGGATACAGATAAGTGTCAGCACCCTGCTGCTTGCTGATCTCGCTCAAATCAAGTTGCACGTCGTCTCCTCCAGATAGGGGTCGCCGCGCCCTCTGTCGGGGCATGGTCGTTTGCCGCTTGTTTCTGCTGCTTGCTGCTTGTTGCTATGCCGGATGCGTCTCCAGCCACGCATCGAGCGCCTGTTCCGACCCCGCCGGCAAATGCAGGCCCAGCTTGGAGCGCCGCCACAAGATGTCGGCCGCGCTGACGGCCCATTCATGATGCCGCAAATAATCGATTTCGGCCGCGTACAGCCCGCTGGCCACTTCCTCGCCCATCTGTGCCACACCGGTGCGCCCGTCGAGCAGCGCATGGATGCGCGTGCCATAGGCCCGTGCATAGCGCGCCACCAGTTGGGCCGGCAACCAGCCATATTGCCGCTGCAAGCCTTCGACAAAGGCGCCGAACCCGCTGACGGCGCGATTGTCGGGCAGCTTGCCGGCCACGTCGCCGCCAGGCAAACAGGCTTGCGCCGTCCATGGCCCTTTTTTGCTTTCAAGCAAGGGAGCAAGCAGGTCGACCGCTTCTTCGGCCAGCTTGCGGAAGGTGGTGATCTTGCCGCCGAAAATGCTCAGCAGCGGCGCGCCTTCACGGTCCAGCTCGAAACGGTAATCGCGCGTCACGGCCTTCGCTTGCGCCGACGCATCTTCGACCAGCGGGCGCACACCCGAATAGGTCCAGACCACGTCGGCAGGCACGATGGGCTTGCTGAAATAATAACTTGAAAGTTCGCACAAGTAACTGATTTCCGCATCATCGATCGCAACTTTCCCGCTGTCGCCCTGGTAATCGAGGTCGGTGGTGCCGATCAGGGTGAAATTGTGCTCGTAGGGAATCGTAAACACGATGCGCCCGTCATGGTGCTGGAAAATGTAGGCGTGATCGTGGTCAAACAGGCGCTTGACGACAATATGGCTGCCTTTGATGAGGCGCAAATTGCGGCCCTGGGCGGTGGGCGCCGCCTGGCGCAGGAAGTCGGCCGTCCACGGGCCGGTGGCGTTGACCACGCTGCGCGCGCGCACTTGCACGATGGCGCCGTCGCTGCGCTGCAAGCTGGCCTGCCAGTGATCGCCTTCGCGCGCCAGGCCGGTGCAACACGTGCGCGTCAGGACCGTGGCGCCCTTCTCGTGCGCGTCCATGGCGTTGAGCAGCACCAGGCGGGCGTCGTCGACCCAGCCGTCGGAATACACGAAGCCGCGCTTGAACTGCGGTTTCAGCGGTTTGCCGGCCGGGTGGTGCCGCAGGTCGATGCTGCTTGAGGCCGGCAACAGTTCGCGTTTGGCCAGCATATCGTACAAAAACAGGCCGGCGCGTATCAGCCAGGCCGGACGCTGGCCTTCGGCATGCGGCATCACGAAACGCAGCGGCCACATGATGTGGGGCGCCGAGCGCAACAGCACTTCGCGTTCGATCAGGGCCTTGCGTACCAGGCCGAATTCATAATATTCGAGGTAGCGCAGGCCACCGTGGATCAGCTTGGTCGAGGCCGACGAGGTATGCGAGGCCAGGTCATCTTTTTCGCATAACACCACCGACAGGCCGCGCCCCGCCGCATCGCGCGCGATGCCGGCGCCGTTGATACCGCCGCCAACGACCAGCAGATCGCATTCCATCACCGTGCTTGCCTGTGCTGCCACCATCAAAACTCCGTGTCGTTGTGATCAATAAAGATATAATTCGTATGCCAGATGAATAAGATTACGCCAAAATACGAACTCATGGCAACATATTTTCATCAGTATTTGTTCGTTTCTGTTCGCTTATAAGAAAGAATGCACCATGATCCTCAATCCACGCCAGCGTAGCCTGCTCGACGCCGTGCGCCAGCATCTGACCGTCTCGGTCGAAGAACTGGCCCAGCAATTGAAAGTGACGCCACAAACCGTGCGCCGCGACGTCAAGCAGATGGAGGAGGCGCGCCTGCTGGCGCGCTACCATGGCGGCGTCGGCCTGCCCTCGTCGGTGGAAAACATCGATTACAGCCAGCGCCAGATCCTGAACAGCGAAGCGAAGCGGCGCATCGCCGCCGCCGTCGCGCTGCAGGTGCCGCATGGCTGCTCCCTCTTGATCAATATCGGCACCACCACCGAAGAGGTGGCGCGCGCGCTGGGCCAGCACACGGGCTTGCATGTGGTGACCAACAACCTGAACGTGGCCGCCATCCTGGCCGACAATCCGGGCTGCGAAGTGATCGTCGCCGGCGGCGTGGTGCGCGGTCGCGACCGTGGCATCGTCGGCGAAGCGACGATCGACTTTATCCGCCAGTTCAAGGTCGATATCGGCATCATCGGCATTTCCAGCATCGACGAAGACGGCAGCCTGCGCGATTTTGACGCGCGCGAAGTGAAGGTGGCGCAAGCGATCATCGAGCAATCGCGCGAAGTGTGGCTGGTGGCCGACCAGCACAAGTTCGGCCGCAAAGCCCTGGTGCGCCTGGCCGACCTGGCCCAGATCGACATGCTGTTTACCGACGCGCCGCCGCCGGCGCAGTTTGCCCAGGTCCTGCGCGACGCGGCCGTCAAGCTGGTGGTGCCTGCCTGAGGTGCTTTACAAACAGGCAGGAGCGGCGTCGCAATGCGGCCATGTGTGGACAATCTCACTTAACAAGGTGAAATAGTTAGCAATACCAAAAAAATTCCTGTTACCATTGCTACAACATGAGTTGATTTTTTAATCTTTCCATCTAGCAACACTGTTTCCTGCTTGCCATGGTTGCCTGGTGCGGCGGAAAAGCGAAAGATCACTCATGGAGCGTGGCGCCCTGCGGCCTGCAAGCGCCACGATCCTGGCCGATGCGTCGCACAGTAAAGGAATACCGATGAACCATAATTTTGAACCGGCCGCCGTGCGGCCCGCCGCCTGCACTAGCTCTGCCAAGGGCGCCAGCGCCGCCAGCGTCAGCGAACTGGAAGCCCACCTGGGCTACTGGTTGCGCTTTGTCTCCAACCACGTCTCGCACAGCTTCCAGAAAAAAGCCGAAGCCAATGGCGTCACGGTGTCCGAATGGGTGGTGCTGCGCGAGATGTTCCGCCTCGGCTGCACTTCGCCGACCGTGCTGGCGCACGTGGCCGGCATGAGCAAGGGTGCCGTCTCGAAACTGATCGACCGCCTCGAAGGCAAGGGCATGGTCAGCAAATCGATTTTGCTGGCCGACCGCCGCCAGCACGCGATCGAGCTGACCAGCGAGGGCGAAGCGCTGGTGCCGGTACTGGCCGGCATGGCCGACCAGAACGACGAGGAATTTTTCGGCCAGTTGCCGCCGCAATTGCGCGAAAACCTGCTGGTGGCGATGAAGGAAGTGGCGCGCACGCATCAGCTCAAAAACGCCCCCTTGAACTAAACCTCGCCACCCATCAGCGCCACGCCATCGCGGCCCTGCCGCTTGGCCTGGTACAACGCCTGGTCCGCCAGGTCCAGCAGCTGTTCCGGCGTCGGTTCGCCGTCGCCGCTGATGGCAATGCCGATGCTGGTGGTGACCAGCAGCGGACCGCTGACCAGCGCGAACGGTGCGCGGATGGCGCCAACGATCTTGACGCCGATCTGGCGCACTTCGGCCGCGCTCCTGACGCCCTCGAAGACGATCACGAATTCGTCGCCCGCCAGGCGCGCCACCAGGTCGCTGGCGCGCACGCACTGCTGCAGGCGGCGGGCAAACTCCTTGAGCACTTCGTCGCCAGCCTGGTGGCCCAGGCTGTCATTGATCGCCTTGAAGCGGTCGATATCGAGGTAGGCCAGCGCCATCGGCGCGCCCGCCGCCTGGGCACGCGCCAGGCTTTGCGCCAGTTGCTCGTCGAAGCGGCGCCGGTTGGCGATGCCCGTCAGGGTATCGGTGGCGGCGGCGAACTGCAGCGCCGAGTGCGCCGCCTTGACCTTGGTGATTTCATGGATCAGGCCATAGACGCCGATCACCACCCCGCTGTCGTCGACGTGCGGCACATAATTGGTCTGGAAGGCGCGGCCATTGCCGGTGATGCCGGAACCATGATCGTCAAAGGTGAATTCATACTCGACTTCTTCGCCCGCAAACGCGCGCCGCAAATACCGTTCGCGCAGCCGGGAAGCCGCTTCGCCCAGCACCTCGTTGATCGAGCGCAGCATGCCGTCCCTGGCCGACACGCCGAACCATTTTTCAAACGTGGCGTTGATGAACTGGTAGCGATGGTCGCGGTCGATATACATGATCCCCACGGGCACGTGATCGGTCAGCAATTTCAAACGCCGTTCACTGTCGCGCGTCTGCGTCTCGGCCAGTTCGCGTTCGGCCACCAGGGTGTAGAAATCTCGGCTCAAGTCGCCGATCTCGTCGCGCCGTTCGATCTGCAGCGCGTCGATGCCGAGACGGTGGCGGCGGATCTGGTGGACCTGGCTGCGCAGGCGTTCGAGCGGGTGCAACAGGCGCAGCACCACGCGCCAGCCGGCCAGGCCCGCCAGCGCCGCCAGCATCAGGGCCGCCAGCAAGATCTTGCTGCGGATGGCGCGCAGCGGCGCAAATGCCTCGCGCGCGGGATAGATCGAAGCCAGTATCCAGCCGGTGCTGGCGATGCGGTGGTAGGCAAACAGGGCGTCTTCGCCAAAGCAGGTCTTGCCCGCCATCGCCCCCTGGAAACCTTGCATGGCGCTGAGCGTCGGCACGCTGGGCGCGCACTGCGCGCCGATATGCTGCATGATCAGCGACTTGTCGGGATGCTCGATGACGATGCCCTGTTCCGTCATGATGTACAGATGGCCGCCCGGCCCCGGCTTGAGGGTGTCGAGCCGGCCAAGAAAATCAGGCTGGCGCAAATTGACGCTGGCCGCCAGCACCAGCCGCACCTCGCCGTGCGCGTCGAACACGGGCTGGGTCACGACAACGATCGGCATGCCCGAAACGCTGCCTTGCAGCGGCTCGGAAATGACCGAGCGCTTCCGGGCCAGGGTCTGCATGAAATACGGGCGCTCCCTGACAGTGGCGCCGGGGCGCGGTTTGACCGGTCCCAGGCTGGCCAGCACGCCGCCATCGCGGTCAATCACGCCAGCGGTGAAAAATTCCTTGCCCAGCACCGTCTGCGCGGACAGGAAACGCTGCAAACCGGGCGCTCCCTGCACGTCCTGCGCCGCCAGGCTGTCGGCCATCACGCGCAGCACATTGCGCTTGGCGGTCAATTCCTCATCGATGAAGACGGCGGCACTGACCAGCGACGCATATTGCTGCTGGCCCGTCACGCCGCGCATGTCGCGTTCGGCCACGGCCAGGGTAGCGAGCGCCAGCAGCGCGACGGCGCCCAGCACCAGCAGGAAGACAACCACGCTCATGCGCGCCTTCAGGCTGGTGGGCAGGCTCGTGCTGATGCTCTTGCGTAGTCTCGTTGTCATGGAATCAGGGGTGCGGGACATGCTTGTGCTGCGCCCCTGCTATCGTCGTTGCCACTGCCCGCACATGCGCCGGCAGGCAAACTATGGTGTTGTTGCGCGATATGATACCAAATTGTCCACGCTTCTGTGCAATACGGGCGCACTTGCCACAGTGCCCTCCCGCCGGCTATCGGGCGTGAGGGCAGGCGCCGCTCAGGCGGCGCGCTCGGCCAGCGCTTCGGCCGCCACCACCGCAATCAGCTGGCGTATCTCCGGCACGCAGGAGCCGCAATTGCCGCCCGCCTTGACGCAGGCTGTCACCTGCGCAGTGCTTGTCAAATTATTATTTCGGATGGCGTCGCAGATGGTATTGCGGCCCACGCCAAAGCACGAGCACACGGTCGGGCCGGCGTCCGCGCCCTTGCTGATCGGCTGGCCCAGCAGCACGCCGGCCCGATCGGCGGCATCGAGCTGTTCGTGCGCGAACAGGCCGGCCAGCCAGGCGCGCGACGGCAGGTCCGGGCGCGGCGACACATACACGCATTGCGCGATGCGGCCGTCCATCAGGTGCACGGCGCGATACACCCCGGCGCTGGCGTCCGCATAATCGAGCCAGTCGGCGTCAAGGTCCGTCACGCCCAGCAGGCCGCGCGCCCAGCCGGCCAGGTCGTCGATCCGATTGCGCCCGGCCAGTTCATAGCGCAGGAACTGCTCGCCCTGCACGCGCGTCCAGTGCGCCACACCGTCGAGCGCCAACGGCGTGCGGCTCAGCACGAACGCATGCCAGTGCACGCGGAACTGCTCGATGCGGATCGGCGTGTGCTTGAATTCGGGTTCGCCCGAGACCGGATCGACCACCGGATTGACGACCGCGCCCACGCGCGCGTCCGACGCATTGGCGTCGCTCCAGTGGATCGGCACGAAGACCTGGCCGCGCGCGATGCCGCCGCCATGCACCACGCGCGCCACCATCGCGCCCCAGCGGCTGGAAATGCGCGCCAGCTCGCCTTCGCGCACGCTGTACAGCAGCGCATCCTGCGGGTGGATGTCGATAAAAGACTCGGCGATATGGCCGGACAATTTCGCCGCCTTGCCGGTGCGCGTCATGGTATGCCACTGGTCGCGCACCCTGCCCGTGTTCAGGACCAGCGGAAAATCCTCGTCCGGCAGCTTGTGCGGCGCGCGCGGCGCGACAGGTATAAAACGTGCGCGCCCGTCAGGATGGGCGAAGCGGCCGTCGCCGAACAATCGCGCCTGGCCCTCGGGCCATTGCTGCGGCAGCAAAGCATCGTATTGCGCGGCACTGAGCGCCGCCAGGTGCGACAGATTGAACAGCCGCGCCGTCTCGCCCTCGTTGCGAAACGCGGACAGCCGTGCGTGTTCATCGAAAATCGCCTGCGGCGTGGCGAAATCAAAACCGTCATAGCCCATGCGCGTGGCCACCTCGCACAGCACGCGCCAGTCGGCGCGCGCTTCGCCCGGTGCCGGCAAAAAGGCGCGCTGGCGCGAGATGCGGCGCTCGGAATTGGTCACCGTGCCGTCCTTTTCGCCCCAGCCCAGGGCCGGCAGCAGCACGTCGGCATAGTCATTGGTATCGGCTTGCGCGCTGATATCGGACACCACCACCAGCTCGCATTGATCGAGCGCACGGCGCACCTGGTCGGCGTCGGGCATGCTCACCAGAGGATTGGTGGCGATGATCCACACGGCTTTCACGGTGCCAGCCTCGATGGCCCGGAACAGGTCGACCGCTTTCAGGCCCGGTTTGTCCGCGATGCGCGGCGCATCCCAGAACGTTTGCACCGCCTCGCGGTGTGCCGGTTTGTCGAGGTCCAGATGCGCCGCCAGCATATTGGCCAGGCCGCCCACTTCGCGCCCGCCCATGGCGTTGGGCTGGCCCGTCAGCGAGAACGGCCCCATGCCTGGCTGGCCGATGCGCCCCGTCGCCAGGTGGCAGTTGATGATGCTGTTGACCTTGTCGGTGCCGCTCGAGGACTGATTCACGCCCTGCGAAAAGGCCGTGACGACCTTGCGCGTGGCGGCGAAATCGCAGTAAAAACCGAGCAGCGCCTGCGGGTCGACCTTGCAGATTTTCGCCACCTGCAGCGGATCTGAACAGTCGACATGGGCGGTGGCCAGCGCCTCGTCGAGGCCCAGACTGTGCTGCGTGACGAAGTCGCCGGCGATCACGCCTTCGCTGGCCAGGTAGCACAGCAGGCCGTTGAACAGCCAGACGTCGGTGCCCGGCTTAACGGGCAGGTGCAGGTCGGCCAGCTCGCAGGTGGCCGTGCGGCGCGGGTCGATCACCACCAGTTTCAAGTCTGGCCGGCTTTCCTTGAGGCGCGCGATGCGCTGGAACAGGATCGGATGGCACCAGGCCGTATTCGAGCCCACCAGCACCACCATGTCGGCCAGTTCCAGGTCTTCATAGCAGCCCGGCACGATGTCTTCGCCGAACGCGCGCTTGTGGCCGGCCACCGCCGACGACATGCACAGGCGCGAATTGGTGTCGATATTGGCGCTGCCGACATAGCCCTTGATGAATTTGTTGGCGATGTAATAGTCTTCCGTCAGCAGCTGGCCCGAGACATACAGCGCCACCGCATCGGGGCCGTGTTCATCGATGATGGCGCGCAGGCCGCCGGCGACCCTGTCGAGCGCATCGTCCCAGGATACGCGCGCCAGCGCGCCGCCCTCGCCGTCCAGGCGCACCTGCGGATGCAGCAGGCGCTGGTCGAGATCGACGGTATCGCCCAGCGCCGAGCCCTTGACGCACAAGCGGCCCAGGTTGGCCGGGTGGCTGGCGTCGCCGGCGATGCGGATGGCGCCGTCGGGCAGGCGCGTCGCTTCGACGCCGCAGCCGACGCCGCAATACGGGCAGGTGGTTTTCACGGGCATGCTGGTGGTCATGGTGCGGTCCTGTTCTGCAGTGTCAGGCGGCCTGGCCGCACAGCGCCTGGCCAAACAAAAGGTGGGTACGCAGGCGGCTGATGTCGCTGCGCTTCTGGATCAGGTCAAAATACCACGGGCCGTCCTGCACGTCGCCATACAGCACGGCGCCGGCCAGGCGGTTGCCCTGCACCACCAGGCGCTTGTAGATGCCGCGGCGCGGATCACGCAGCACCAGGTCTTCGCTGCCTTCACCGCCGATGATGTCGCCAGCCGAATACAGGTCGATACCCGTCACTTTGAGTTTCGTCGCGCTGGCCTGCTGCACATAGCGGCGGTGGCCGGCGCCGGCCAGGTGGGCGCCGCACACGCGCGCCTGCTCCCAGATCGGCGCCACCAGGCCGAACGTGGCGCGCCGGTGCTGCACGCATTCACCGACAGCATACACGCGCGGATCATAGCTTTGCAGGCAATCGTCGACGACGATGGCGCGCTCGCAGTGCAGGCCGGCGTCTTTCGCCAGCGTGATATTGGGCCGCACGCCGGCCGTCATCACCACCAGGTCGGCCGGAATACTGCTTCCGTCAAGAAAGCGCACGCCCTGCACGCGCTCGGCGCCGAGAATTTCCGCCGTCTGCGCTTCCATCAGAAACCGCAGTCCGCGCGCCTCAAGCGCCGTTTTCAGCAGCATCGAGGCCGGCGCGTCGAGCTGCTGGTTCATCAGGCTGCCGCTCATGTGCACCACAGTGACATCCATGCCCTGGCGCTGCAGGCCGTTGGCCGCTTCCAGTCCCAGCAGGCCGCCGCCGATCACCACCGCATGGCGGTGCTCGCGCGCCGCGCGCAGCATGGTGTCGACGTCGTCGATATCGCGAAAGCCGATCACGCCGGGCAGCTCGTGGCCCGGCACCGGCACGATAAAGGGGGTGGAACCGGTCGCCAGCAGCAGCCGGTCATAGGCGACCTTGACGCCCGACAGCGATTGCACGGTGCGCGCCTTGCGGTCGATGCGCACCACCGGGTCGCCCGCGTGCAGGGTGATGCCGTGTTGCACATACCACTGGCGCGTGTGCAGCATGATGTCGTCCACCGTCTTTTCGCCGGCCAGCACGGGCGAGAGCAAGATGCGGTTGTAATTGCCGTGCGGCTCGGCGCCGAACACGGTGATGTCGTACAGGTCCGGCGCAAGCTTCAACAGCTCTTCCACCGTGCGCATGCCGGCCATGCCGTTGCCGACCACCACCAGGGACGGACGATTGGGCGCCTTGGCTGGCGTGTTCACAGCGCCACCCACACCATGCCGCCAAACACGCGCGTCGGCCAGGCCGCCACCGAGTGTTCGGGCGCTTCGATGCACTCGCCCGTGTGCAGATCGAAATGCTGCTTGTAGATCGGCGAGGCCACCACGATGCGCTCCCCCAAACTGCCCACCAGCCCGCGTGACAGCACCGAAGCGCCCGCGTTCGGGTCGACATTATCGATGGCGAAGACCTGCGCGCTGGCGTCGCCGACGCGGAACACGGCCACATGGCGGCCCTTGAGCAAGGCACAGACGCCGGTGTCGGGCACGATATCGTCGAGCTGGCAGATGGCCATCCAGTTGTCGGCGGTAACGCCGGAAAGTTCGTTAATCGCGTTCATGAATCAAGCCTCCACGGCAAGGATGGGGATCACGGTACTGCGGCGTTCGACCTCGGTGGCCGGGCGGATCTGGCCGCGCTCTTCGACGAACACCACGTTTTCATCGTGCTGGTCACTGTTGACGAAATGGCGGAAACGCTGGCGCACTTGCGGGTCGTTGACGGCCATCTTCCACTCGCAGGCATAGGTGTCGACCACGTGCTGCATGTCCGCTTCGAGTTCCTGCGCCAGCCCCAGGCTGTCGTCGATGATCACGCGCCTGAGGTAATCGAGGCCGCCTTCGAGGTTGTCGCGCCACACGCTGGTGCGCTGCAGGCGGTCGGCCGTGCGTACATAGAACATCAAAAAGCGGTCGACATAGCGCACCAGGGTGGCTTCATCGAGATCGGAGGCGATCAGTTCGGCGTGGCGCGGCTTCATGCCGCCATTGCCGCACACGTACAGGTTCCAGCCTTTTTCGGTGGCGATCAGGCCGATGTCCTTGCCTTGCGCCTCGGCGCATTCGCGGGTGCAGCCCGAGACGCCAAACTTGATCTTGTGCGGCGTGCGCAGGCCCTTGTAGCGGTTTTCCAGTTGGATAGCAAAGCCGACGCTGTCGGCCACGCCATAGCGGCACCAGGTCGAGCCGACGCACGATTTGACGGTGCGCAGCGACTTGCCATAGGCATGGCCCGACTCGAATCCGGCGGCGATCAGCTCCTCCCAGATGGCCGGCAACTGGTCGACGCGCGCGCCGAACAGGTCGACCCGCTGACCACCCGTGATCTTGGTGTACAAGCCATATTTTTTTGCCACCGTGCCCACCGCAATCAGGCCATCGGCCGTCACTTCGCCGCCGGCCATGCGCGGCACCACGGAATAGGTGCCGTCCTTCTGGATATTGCCCAGAAAATAGTCGTTGCTGTCCTGCAGGCTGGCGTGCACGGGCGTCAACACGAAATCGTTCCAGCACGAAGCCAGGATATTGGCCGCCAGCGGTTTGCACACGTCGCAACCGAGGCCGTGGCCGTGGGCCGCCAGCAGCTCGCCAAAGCTGCGGATCTTGCCGACCCGCACCAGGTGGTGCAACTCCTGGCGCGTATAGGCAAAGTGTTCGCAGACATGGTTGTTGACCGCCATGCCCTGCTTTTTCATTTCGGCCTTCATGATTTGCGTCACCAGCGGCACGCAGCCGCCGCAGGCGGTGCCGGCTTTGGTACAGGATTTCAACGCACCGATGGTGGTGGCGCCATCGGCCACGGCCGCGCACAGCGCGCCTTTCGACACGTCATTGCACGAGCAGATCTGCGCGCCATCGGGCAAGGCGTCCACGCCCAGGCCGGCCTTTTGCTGGCCGTCGGCCTGCGGCAGGATCAAAAACTCGGGCGACTCGGGCAGCTCGATTTTATTGAGCATCATCTGCAGCAGCGTGCCGTATTCGCTGGCGTCGCCCACCATCACGCCGCCGAGCAGGTATTTGCCGCAGTCGGAGACGACGATCTTCTTGTAGATCTGCTTGCGCTCGTCCATGAACTGGTAGGAGCGGCTGCCCGGCGCGTGGCCGTGCGGGTCGCCCAGGCTGGCCACGTCCACGCCCATCAGTTTCAGCTTGGTGCTCATGTCGGCGCCCTTGAACGACGCTTCACCCTCTTCCTGCAGCACATGGCGCGCGCAAATGCGCGCCATTTCATAGCCGGGCGCCACCAGGCCGAAAATCAGGCCGCCCCACAGCGCGCATTCGCCGATGGCGTAGATATCGGGGTCCGACGTGACGCAGCTGTCGTCGATGGCGATGCCGCCGCGCGGCCCCACTTCCAGGCCGCAGGCGCGCGCCAGTTCGTCGCGCGGACGGATGCCGGCGGAAAAGACGATCATGTCTGTTTCCAGATGGCTGCCGTCGGCAAACTGCATGCGGTGGGTGGCCGCTTCGCCGTCAACGATGGCCAGCGTGTTTTTTTGCGTGTGGACGGTCACGCCCAGCTCTTCGATCTTGCGGCGCAACACGCGCGCGCCGCCTTCGTCGACCTGCACCGCCATCAGGCGCGGCGCGAACTCCACCACGTGGGTGTCGAGTTTCAGGTCGCGCAGCGCTTTCGCGCATTCCAGGCCCAAAAGCCCGCCGCCGATCACCACGCCGGTTCTGGACTTGCCGCCCCAGGCCAGCATGGCTTCCAGGTCTTCGATGGTGCGGTAGACGAAGCAGCCATCGCGCTCCTTGCCCGGCAGCGGCGGCACGAACGGGGTCGACCCGGTGGCGAACACCAGCTTGTCGTAGGGCAGGATCTCGCCGCTGCTGACGGTAACGGTTTTTGCCGCACGGTCAACGGCGATGGCGCGCGCATTCAATTTCAGCGCCACATTGCCCCGCTCGAAAAAGCCGGGCGCCACCAGCGACAGGTCTTGCGCCGATTTGCCACTGAAAAACTCCGACAGGTGCACACGGTCATAGGCGGGGCGCGGCTCTTCGCACAAGACGGTGACGGACAGGCGGGTGTTGTTCTCCAGCGCCAGGCGTTCGAGGAATTTATGCCCGACCATGCCATGGCCCAGGACGACGATTTTCAGGGGGTTGCTCATCATATTCTCCTCAGGCCGCAGCCATCTTCGATTCGGCCGCGCTGCTCGTAAAACGCACCGCGATGGCGCACAGGGCCGACACCACCACCAGCACGCTCAGGATGATGAGCGTCTGGCCGATGTCGCCGGTGCCCTTCATCAGGAAACCGGCGGCCACCGCGCCGACATTGCCGCCGGCGCCGATAATGCCGGCCACGCCGCCCAGAGCCTTGCTGTCGATAAAGGGCACCAATGCATAGGTGGCGCCGCAAGCCATGTGGGTAAACAGGCCGAACACCAGCATGGCGATCACGGCCCAGGTGACGCTGTCGACCTTGGCAAACCACAGCAGGCCCACGCCTTCGCCGATCATCAACATGAACAGCAGGGTGACGCGGCTGTTGAGGTTGCCGCGCAGCGCCAGCTTGTCGGAGAGCCAGCCGCCCAAAGCGCGGGCAAACAGCGCCAGCAGGCCAAAACTGCCGGCGGCCAGGCCGGCGGACTTCAGGGACAGGCCGAAATGGTCGACGTAATAGACGGCGGCGATATTATGGATAAAGATTTCGATGCCGAAGCAGGCGCCGTAGGTGACGAACAACAGCCACACGCGGTAGTTGCCGCTGGCGGCCTTGAAGCTGTCCCAGCCACCCTTTTTTCCTCCTTCGATGGCGATGCCGGCCTTGCGCATGTCCGAGTAATTGCCTTGCGGGCAGTCCTGCGTAAAGCGCCAGTAGAGGGCGGCCATCACCAGCATCAGCACGCCCGGCACCAGCAGCGCCATGCGCCAGCCCATCGACTCGGACACGCCCAGCATCACCAATACGCCCAGCAACAGCGGCATCAGCGCCTGCGCCGCGCCACCGCCCGCATTGCCCCAGCCGGCGGCGGCGGCATTGGCCGTGCCGACCACGCGCGGCGCGAACATCACCGAGGTGTGGTATTGGGTGATGACAAAACTCGCACCCACCGCGCCGATGCCGAGGCGGAAGAACAGGAAGCTTTCATAGCTTTGCGAGGCAGCCACGCCCAGCACGGGAATGGCGCCCAGCAGCAGCAGGCCGGTATAGGTCTTGCGCGGGCCGTAGCGGTCGCACATGGGGCCGACGATCAGGCGTACCAGGATGGTGATGGCGACGGCCGCAATATTGATATTGGCCACTTGCGCCAGCGACAGGCCGAACTCGCCCTTGATGATGGGCATCAGCGGCGCGCAGGCGAACCAGGCGAAAAAACAGACGAAAAACGCCATCCATGTCAGATGGAAGACGCGCATGGGTGGTGTGGCGAGGGAGAAGAGCGCGATGCTGGTAGCTTTGCTGGCCATGATGGTTCCCGAAGTATCCCGTTAGAAAAACAAAAACGGCGCCCGCTCACACCGATCACAAAATCAGTTTGAGCGGACGCCGTTGTCCATGGTGGTCCGTCGTTGGACCGTTGTTTGTTCAGGGGATCGCCGTTGATCCGTATCTATCCATTAGCAAACGCCGTGCCAGCTTTTTATGGGGCGGCACAGGGGCTGGCGCGTCAAATAATGGCTGTTTGCGCCCGAGCATGGTTTATCGCGGTGCAGCATTGCCACTTCGTGGTGCGCGAAGGGAACCGAAACATGGCAAAGCTTGTCCAATCACTATCGAAGTCACCGATGCGGAGGCGATCATGCCTGGACGATGGCGGCAAGTGTTCGGCAGCCTGGCGTGTCTGCTGGTCTTTGACGTGTCAGCGCGGGCGGCGGAACCGAAAGAGCACAGCGAGCTGGAAGCAACCGTGGCTGCGCCGTTCCGGGCCGCGCCGGCGCAGCGCCGCACGCAGGCGCGCACCTTTGTCGTGCAGCTCGATCACCGCGATAACGCCAGCACGCACAGCGTCGACTGGCGCTTGACCCTGTCCGGTCCCGGTCCCGGTTCAGGCGCCCAAGGGCCGTTGCAGCGCAGCTGGTCGGGGCGGCAGCGGCTCGATGGCGGCAGCGCCACGGTGCGCCTGCACTGGGATGGCCGTGGCAACCATCGCCGCCCGGCGCCGCAAGGCTTGTACACATTGCGCCTGGTGGCCGGCAGCGGTGAAGATGCGGTGGAGCAGCAATGGCAGATCGCCGTCGAGCGTGGCGTCCCCGACGCGCCGCGCCTGATGGCGATGGCGCCGCCGCCAGCGCTGGACAGCACCTCGCCGTACCGCATCGTCTACGCCAACCTGCACAGCCAGACCAGCCACAGCGACGGTGGCGCCGCGCTCGATGCCTGCAAGGGCGCGCAGGAGCCGCAATCGGCGCCCCACGGCCCGCTGGACGCCTACCGCTACGCGCAGGAGCATGGACTGGACGTGCTGATGGCCTCCGAGCACAACCACATGTATGACGGCTCCGACGGCACCAATGCGGCGGCCAGGCCGCTTGACGCCATCACCCTGTACCACGACGGTCTGGCGGCAGCAGCAGCCTATACGGCCGCACATCCCGGCTTCCTGGCCCTGTATGGCATGGAATGGGGCGTGATCAACAAGGGCGGCCATCTGAATATATTCAACAGCGATCAGTTGCTGGGCTGGGAAAGAAATGGCCAGGGCGAGCTGCTGGCTGACATCGACACGCCGAAAGGCGATTATGCAGGCCTCTACACCCTGATGCGCGAGCGCGGCTGGCTGGGCCAGTTCAACCACCCTGCCCGCTCGGGCCAGTTCCTGGTGGGCGGCGAAGCGCTGGGCTACACGCCCGATGGCGACGCGGCCATGGTCTTGTGCGAAGTGATGAACACCTCGGCCTTTTCCACCAACGACCTGGAAACGGAAAACCGGCGCAGCAATTTCGAAGCGGCCTGCAACCGCGCCCTCGCCGCCGGCTACCACCTGGCCTTCAGCAGCAACCAGGACAACCACTGCGCCAACTGGGGCGCCGCGTATGGCAACCGCAGCGCCATCCTGGTCAAACGCGACGTCCCCCTGTCGCGCGACAGCGTGTTCGAGGCCCTGCGCGCGCGGCGCGTGTTCGCCACCATGGACAAGCACGCACAGCTGATCTTCACGGCCAACGGCAGGATGATGGGCGAGCGCTTTGATAATCTTGGTCCCTTGCGGCTGGCGGTGGGCTTCAGCAACGCGCGCGGGCGCCAGCCGGCGGCGATCACCATCTTCCAGGGCGTCCCGGGCGCCAATGGCAGCGTCACCGCGCTGTCGGACCAGGCCAGAGTCGACTTCACGCCTGCGCCCGGCCCGCACTTCTACTATGCGCGCGTGACCCAGGACGATGGCAATCTCGTCTGGTCGGCGCCGGTATGGGTTGATCAGCTGCCCTGAGTAGCCACGGGTGGATCGGCCATCAGTTCGACCACCCAGTCGATAAATACGCGCAGCTTCTTGCTGACATGGCGGTTCGGCGGATAGGCGAGGAACAAAGGCATGGCGTCGACGGTCCAGCCGTCGAACAGCGGCACAAGCTCGCCCGCAGCCACAGGCAGCCTGGCCATATAGTCGGGCAGCCACAGCACGCCCAGCCCCGCCACCCCGGCCGCGAGATACGCGTTGCCGTCGTCAATCGACAGCACATGCTGGCCATCGATGTTGACGCTCTTTCCCTCGCGATGCATCACATACGGAAAGCCATTGCCAGCGCGCGCCCAGCGAAAGCGCACGATGCGGTGCGCGCTGTTTTGCAAGTCGAGCGGATGCAGCGGCGTGCCCACCCGTTCCAGGTAGCCGGGCGCCGCATACACGCCCAGTGGCAAGTCGGCCAGCTTGCGCGCCATCAGCGACTGATCACTGAGTTCCCCGCCGCGTATCACGCAATCGACATTGTCGGCGATCACGTCGACCATGCGGTCGCTGGCGCCCATGTCGAGCACGATATCGGGATACAGCGCATGAAAGCGCGGCAGCGCCGGCACCAGCAGCAAGGCGGCCAGCGGGCTGGGCACGTCCACCCGCAACTGCCCACGCGGCAGCGCAGCCGCCTGCGGCAAGCTCGTTTCGATTTCTTCCAGCGTATCGAGCACCTGCACGATGCGCTCGTAATAGGCGGCGCCATCGGCCGTGACATGGACCTTGCGCGTGGTGCGGTTCAGCAGTTTCAGGCGCAGCCGCGCTTCGAGCTGCTGCACCAGCTGCGTTACCGTGGTGCGGCTCATGTGCAAGGTCGTGGCCGCCCTTGTAAAACTGCCGGTCTCGACCACGCGCACGAAGGCCTGCATCGCATCAAACCTGTCCATAGATCCCTTTGCCACTTGATTGTTTGGATTATACAAACAGTGCAGGCGATTCTGGCCGCTTTATCGGCAGGCAATTGACAGCTACAGTGTTCTCCAGGCAGCAACTTGGCTGCAACAACAAAGGAACCGTGATGAAACGCGACGTCGTATTCCCCCCGGGCCGCCAGGCCCTGTATGAAAAGAACCGCTATTCGCCCGCCGTGCGCGCCAACGGCCTGCTGTTTGTCTCCGGCCAGGTCGGCAGCCGCGACGATGGTTCGCCAGAACCGGAGCTGGGCGCCCAGGTCCGGCGCGCCTTCGACAACCTGAACGCCATTCTTGCCGCCGCCGGCTGCACCTTCGACGACGTGCAGGACGTGACCATCTTTATCGTCAACCCGGAGGCCAACTTCCAGCGTATCTGGGATATCGTGCAGGCCGACCATTGGGGCGTGGCGCCGCATCCGACCGTGACGGCGGTGGGCGTGACGTGGCTGTATGGCTTTGACTTCGAGATCAAGGTGGTGGCAAGGCTGCCGGAGGCCTGACACACTGTGGTACAGGCCGCAGATTCTGCGGCCGTCTTCCATTGCAGCAAACAATATTGGAAAAGCATGGCTTTTGCCGACCAAGTGCCTGCTGCCTCTGGTTCCTTGAAGCAATCCATGGCAACATGGCTGCGCCGTTTTGACAAGCAACGCGCAACAACCGATCATGTCAAGGAACCCTGTCCATGTCTTTTTATCGCAAATTTGCCGGCAGCATGCTGCTCGGCATGGCCGCAGCGGGCGTCGCCCATGCGCAAGCGCCTGATGCCGCCGCCGCTTCCCATCCCCCGACCGATCCCCTGCAATGGCTGGAAGACGTGGCCGGCGACAAGCCGATGGACTGGGTGCGCCAGCACAATGCCGTCAGCCTGAAGGAACTGGAAGGCAAGAGCTCGTTCCCGGCGCTGCAGGCGCGCCTGAAAACCATCCTCAACTCGAAGGAACGCATTGCCTATGTGAGCAAGGAAGGCGAGTATTACTATAATTTCTGGCGCGACGCCCAGCATGTGCGCGGCATCTGGCGCCGCACCACGCTGGCGCAGTTCCAGCTGCCTGACCCGGCCTGGGAAACCGTGATCGACCTCGACCAGCTGTCCGCCAGCGAGAACGAGAACTGGGTCTGGGGCGGCGCGTCCTGCCTGTATCCGAAAGGCGAACGCTGCCTCATTTCGCTGTCGCGCGGCGGCGGCGACGCCAAGGTGGTGCGCGAATACGACGTGAGCAAGCGCGCTTTCGTGGCGGACGGCTTCACCCTGCTTGAAGCAAAAAGCAACGCCAGCTGGATCAACGACGACACGCTGTTCGTCTCCACCGATTTCGGCCCCGGCTCGATGACCAGCTCGGGCTACCCGCGCATCATCAAGGAATGGAAGCGCGGCACGCCCCTGGAGCAGGCCAAAACCCTGTATGAAGCCAAGGCCACCGACATGAGCGCCGGCGCCTACAAGGATTTCACGCCCGGCCATGAATACCAGTTCGTCGAGCGCCAGATCGATTTCTACAGCGGCGAGCTGTTCCTGCGCGAAGGCGACAGCCTGAACAAGGTGCCGAAACCGGACGACGCCACCGCCTTTACCGTGCGCGACCAGTTGGTGATCAATCTGCGTTCGGACTGGAAAGTCAACGGCAAGACCTACCCGCAAGGCGCCCTGCTGGCCACCGATTTCAAGTCCTTCATGCAGGGCAGGCAGCAATTCGAGGTGCTGTTCGCGCCGACCGCCACCACCTCGCTCGACAATGTATCGGCGACCAAATCGGCGATCTTGCTGACCACCCTCGACAAGGTCAAGAACCGCCTGACGGAACTGCGCCATGTCAACGGCACATGGCAGCGCCGCGCGGTCGACGCGCCCAAGCTGGGCACCCTGGCCGCCAGCCCGCTCGACCCGGTCGACTCGGACCAGTATTTCCTCACCGTGACCGACTTCCTGACCCCCACCACGCTGTACCTGGCCACCGCCGGCAGCGATGCGCGCACGAAGATCAAGTCTCTGCCCGCCTATTTCGACGCCAGGCCCTACAAGGTGGAACAGTTCGAATCGACCTCGAAAGATGGCACCAAAGTGCCGTATTTCGTCATCATGAACAAGCAGATCAGATACGACGCCAAGAACCCCACCGTGCTGTATGGTTATGGCGGCTTTGAAGTTTCGCTCAAGCCCAGCTACAGCAGCATTACCGGCACGGCGTGGCTCAGCCAGGGCGGCGTGTATGTGCTGGCCAATATCCGCGGCGGCGGCGAATTCGGCCCGCGCTGGCACCAGGCGGCGTTAAAAGAACACCGCCAGAAGGCCTACGACGACTTCATCTCGGTGGCGCAGGACCTGATCAGGCGCAAGCTGACCAGCCCGCGCCACCTGGGCATCATGGGCGGCAGCAATGGCGGCCTGCTGGTGGGCGCCGTGCTGACGCAGCGGCCGGACCTGTTCAACGCCGTGGTCAGCCAGGTGCCGCTGCTCGACATGCGCCGCTATAACAAGCTGCTGGCGGGCGCCTCGTGGATGGGCGAGTATGGCGACCCGGACGTGCCGGAACAATGGGCGTATATCAGCAAGTACTCGCCCTACCAGAACGTGTTCAGGGATAAAAAATATCCGCGCGTGTTCTTTACCACCTCGACGCGCGACGACCGGGTCCACCCCGGCCACGCACGCAAGATGGTGGCCAAAATGGAAGAGCAGGGCCACGACGTGCTGTACTGGGAAAATACGGAAGGCGGCCATGCGGGCGCCGCCAACAACGACCAGCAGGCGCTGATGTGGGCGCTGACCTATACCTTCCTGCAGGGTCAGTTGAAGTAAGCGCGGACTACTTGCTGGCCTGGGCGCTGGGGCGCTCGGCGATGCGGTCGCGCCAGGCTTGCAGATGTTGCAGGCCTTCCGCGCCGGGCCGGTATTTCATCAGGCCGCGCGCGAATTCCAGCGCGCAAAACGCCGTGATATCGGCGATGGTAAAGCGCGCGCCGGCCACGTAGGGCTGGCGCGCCAGCACCTGGTCCAGCCATAGCGCCGTTTCGCGCATTTTCAGGCCCTGGGCCGCGCCAAAGTCCGGGAACTGCGGGTTTTCCAGCACTGCCAGCGCCGGATGGCTGTGGCGCACGCAGTTGGCCACGCCCAGGAACAGATGCAGTTCCACCCGCCGGTCGGCCATTTCAATAAAAGCGCGTTCCTCGAAGCCCTCGCCCATCAGGTTCGGCTCCGGCTGCAGCCCTTCCAGATACGTGCAGATGGCGCGCGTTTCGGCCAGCACGCGCCCGTCGGGCAACACCAGGGCCGGCACCCTGCCCATCGGATTCTTTTCCAGAAAACCCGGATCGCGGTGCTGGCCGGCCATCAGGTCGAGCGATATTTCCTCGATCCCTGCAATACCTTTTTCGGCAATGAACATGGTCACGCGGCGCGGGTTCGGCGTGCGGGGGCTGACATACAGTTTCATGAGGGTCTCCGTGTGGTTATGGATGTGGATTACGGCTGTTATCTTATCAGCCGTTGCAGGCAGCGGCGTTTGACTTTGCTGCGGTTTACAACTAGATTGCTGGGCGGGAATGCTGACCACGCCATGCCGACGCCAGCGCACCCGCACTCAATCCATTGCGCCTGCCGCTTACAAGGCCGGCCGGCGCCACACTCTTCATCCACAGGGTTCTCATGCATCGCCATCTCACACGCACCCGTATCGCCGCCGCCGTCCTGGCGCTGGCGTCCTTGGCCAGCCACGCCGCGCCGACGCCCTCCACACCCACCCCGGCCAGCCACGCCGTGAGCACCACCACGCAGCTGCCGCGCGGGGTCACGCCCAGCCACTATGCGCTGTCGCTCACGCCCGACGCCCAGGCAGCCACCTTCGCCGCCAAAGTGGCCATCACGGTGGACGTGGCCGCGCCCACCAGCAGCGTCACCCTCAACGCGCTGGAGCTAAGCTTTGCCGGCGCCACCGCCGAAGGCGCGGGCGGCACGCAGCAGGCCAGCCGTATCGATGTCGATGCGACCACGCAGACGGCCACCCTGCACTTTGCCCGGCCGCTGGCCAGGGGCAAGCACACCTTGGTGATCAGCTACAGCGGCAAGATCGGCACCCAGGCCACCGGTCT
The DNA here is from genome assembly GCF_002250505.1 of Janthinobacterium sp. PC23-8. Taxonomy (GTDB): domain Bacteria; phylum Pseudomonadota; class Gammaproteobacteria; order Burkholderiales; family Burkholderiaceae_D; genus Janthinobacterium. The sequence goes on along the minus strand of NZ_NJGY01000003.1, from coordinate 429,090 downwards.
GTTCTCGCTCGACTACGATACCCCCACCGGCCGCCAGCGCGCGCTGTACACGCAGTTTGAAAACTCCGACGCGCGCAGCGTGATTCCGTCGTGGGATGAACCGGACTACAAGGCCACCTTCGCGCTCGACGTGACGGTGCCCAGCACGCAGATGGCGGTCGGCAACATGCCCGTGGCCAGCAGCACGGAGCTGGGCGACGGCAAGAAGCGCGTGACGTTTGCCGTCACGCCGCGCATGTCGACCTATCTGCTGTTCTTCGGCCTGGGCGACTTCGAACGCGCCACGGCCATGGCCGACGGCACCGAAGTGGGCGTGATCACCAAGAAGGGCGCGCTGGCGCAAAGCCGTTTCGCGCTCGACGAGTCAGCCGCCCTGCTGCGCGAATACAACGATTATTTTGGCGTGCGCTACCCGCTGCCGAAACTCGACAACATCGCCGCGCCGGGCCGCAGCCAGTTCTTCGGCGCCATGGAAAACTGGGGCGCCGTATTTACCTTCGAATACAGCCTGCTGCTCGACCCGGCCATCTCGACCCAGTCAGACAAGGAAAACATCTACACCACCCTGGCCCATGAAATGGCGCACCAGTGGTTCGGCGACCTGGTCACCATGCGCTGGTGGGACGACCTGTGGCTCAACGAAGGCTTCGCCTCGTGGATGGAAAGCCGCGCCACCGAACGCATGCACCCGGAATGGAACTCGGCGCTGTCGTCCGTGCGCGTGCGCGACGGCGCGATGGCGCGCGACGCGCTCGTCACCACGCATCCGGTGGTCCAGCGCATCGCCACCGTCGAGCAGGCCAGCCAGGCCTTCGACACCATTACATATCAAAAAGGCGAATCGGTGATCCGCATGCTCGAAGCCTATGTCGGCGCCGACACCTGGCGCACGGCCGTGCGCAGCTACATGCGCAAGCACGCCTACGGCAATACCGTCTCGGATGACTTGTGGCGCGAAGTCGACGCGGCCGCCGGCAAGCCGGTCAGCGCGATTGCGCACGACTTCACCTTGCAGCCGGGCGTGCCGCTGATCCGCGTGGGCGAGGCCGTCTGCAAGGCGGGCAATACCAGCGTCACCTTGAGCCAGGGCGAATTTACCAAGGACCGCGAACAGAAAAAACCGCTGTCCTGGCGCGTGCCGGTGATCGCGCAAACCCTGGGCAACGCCAGACAGGCGCGCGTGCTGGTGCAAAACGGCAAGACGACGTTGAGCGTGCCCGGATGCGGCCCGCTGCTGGTCAACGCTGGCCAGAGCGGCTACTACCGCACCCTGTATGCGCCGGCACAGGCGGGCGCGCTGGCGTCCAGCTTTGCCCAACTGCCGGCCATCGATCAGCTGGGCCTGCTGTCGGACAGCCAGGCGCTGGGCATGGCCGGCCTGCAAAACCCGGCCGGCTTCCTGGAACTGGTCAAAGCCGCACCTTTGCAGGCCGATCCGCAGGTATGGGGCAAGGTAGCCGGCGGCCTCAATGACCTGCATGACCGGTATGCGGGCGACCAGGCGCGCCAGCGCCGCTTCGACGCCTGGGCCATTGCCAGATTGGCGCCGGTGATGGTGCAAACCGGCTGGCAGGCGCGCGACGGCGAGGCGGCCACCGTGGCCACCCTGCGCAGCCAGCTGATCGGCACCCTGAGCGACCTGGGCGACCCGGCCGTAATCGCCGAAGCGCGCCGCCGCCATGCCGCTGCCGGCAGCGACCCGTCCGCCATGCCGGCTGCGCTGCGCCGCACCATCCTGGGCGTGGTGGCGCAGCATGCCGACAGCGCCACCTGGGAGCAGTTGCACGCCGAAGCGCAAGCCGAAAAAACCCCGCTGATCCGCAACCAGCTGTATGACCTGCTGGCGTCCAGCGACGACACGGCGCTGGCCCGGCGCGCCCTGGCGCTGGCACTGACGGACGAGCCGGGCGTGACCAACAGCCCGGCCATGATCAGCCGCGTGGCCCATGCGCACCCGGACCTGGCGTTTGACTTCGCGCTGGCCCATATCGACCAGGTCAATGCGCGCATCGACGCCAGCTCGCGCAGCCGCTACTTCCCGCGCCTGGCCGCCGCCTCCGGCGAGCCGGCCATGCTGAGCAAGCTCGACGCCTACGCCAAGTCCCACCTGGCCGCCACCGCGCGCGGCGACGCCGATACCTCGATTGCCGATATCGCGTACCGCATCAAGGTGCGCACGCAACGCTTGCCGGCGATCGACAAGTGGCTGGCCACGCAATCGTAAACACAAGCAAAAAAAAACCGGCTTCGCGCAAGCGGCAGCCGGTTGAAACGCTTGTTCAGAGCGCAGGGATAAACAGGGAGGCAGTACAGTATTGCGGTACAGTACGTCACAACATATTCGTGCCGGTCATTGAGGTGTCCGGCAACCTTGCGCTCGGGGATGTCCGTGCGCCATGACCGTACTATGCCAGTCCTTCCTTTCATCAGGCTTAGGACTTCATTAAGCCTGCCTGATTTTGCTCCCGCTTCCCTGCAAAATTGGTGCCGATGGTTGAGCTCACCGGCTAAGCTGTTGAGTCATATGGGCATCCTATCGCTCCCCGAGCGTAGTGATCCGCGCCACATATGCTGTGCCAACGACAGCAGGATAACAGCGCCATATGACGCCAGCATGACGCACACCAACTTATCCGCTTTCTTTGCCGATTGCCTGCAATCGCTTACCATCCGATATGACTCGCTATTACTTTTTCCCAGGAACCTACATGCGCCACCCCTGCCTGCTGTTCACTTGCCTGCTGCTGGCCGCCTGTACCCCGCTGGCCGTCGCGCCGCCCGCGCCTGCCAGCACGGAGGCGGCCAGCCTGCCTTTGGCGGCGCCAGCCAAGGGCGAGAAACTGTGGCCCATCGACACTCGGGCCACCCTGCTGACGATTACCGTGCGGCGCGGCGGCGCGCTGGCGCGGCTGGGGCACGACCATGTGGTGGCCAGCCGCACGGTCACGGGCTGGGTGGCGCCTGACTTGAAACAGGCCGATTTCCAGTTCCGGCTCGACGCCATGAGCGTCGACGAAGGCGTGCTGCGCGAACGCGCCGGCCTGGAAACGACGCCGTCGGCCGAGGCCATCGCCGGCACGCGCCACAATATGCTGGTGCGCGTGCTCGACGCCGGGCGCTATCCGCTGGTGCAGATCCAGGCGCGCTTGCAGGCCGGCGCAAACGCGGTCGACGCCGCCATCACCCTGCACGGCGTGACGCGCCAGGTGGTGGTGCCGGTCAGGCTGGCGCAATCGCCCGACGGGCGCGGCCTGCGCGCCAGCGGCGCCTTCGTGCTCAAGCAAAGCGATTTCGGCATCGTGCCGTTTGCCATCATGGGCGGCGCCATGGCGGTACAGGACCCGATGGAACTGGCCTTCGACATCGTCGCCGGTATGGCGACTAACGCGCCAGGATCAGCCGCAGTCCCAGCGCAATGAAGATGGTACCGGCCACGCGGTCCAGCCACAGGCCGGCGCGCGGACGGCGGTTAAGCCACTTGCCGACAGCACCCGAAAAGTAACCGAGCAGGCCGAACAGCACGCAAGCCTGGGCCGTGAAGACCAGGCCCAGCTGCATCGTCTGCCAGCTGGCGCTGCCCTGTGACGCCACCACGAACTGCGGCAGGAACGACAAAAAGAACAACACGACTTTCGGATTGATACTATTGGCGAACAGGCCCTTGGCGAACAGGCGGCCCAGCGATTCGTCGGGCAAGGCGGCAGCGCCATCGACTCTGGCGCCGCCGCGGCTGCGCAGGGCAGCGACACCCAGCCACACCAGATACAGGCCACCTGCCACTTTCAAGACCGTAAACGCCGCCGGCGAGGCGGCCAGCAGGGCCGATACGCCCAGGGTCGCCAGCAAGGTATGCGTGAGGCAGCCCAGCGCGCAGCCCAGGCCGAAAACCATGCCCTGGCGCCGCCCGCGCGACATGCCGACGCCCAGCACCATCAGGTTGTCGGGGCCGGGGCTGGCCGTGACCAGCATGGCGGTGGCCAGGAAGGCCGTCAATTGTTCGGCACTGAGCATGCTCGCCCTCGCAGGAAAAAACCGTCATGATACAGGAAGTGTTGCTGCTGCATCAGCCTTGATGCATTAATGGCAAGCACTTGCCTCTGCCCGGTACTTGTCGATTAGAATGAGAGACCCCAGCACGGGCCACCATACCAACCAATGCCAGAGCACTTCTTCCTTTTTTGCCGCCGCCCCTGCCCCTGCCTTGCTCTACGCATGGTGGCGGCGTGGCTGGTGCTGCTCATGCTGGGCTGCCTGGCCGGCGGCGCGCAGGCACAAGTGGCGGCGGGCACGATCGCCTTGCCGCCGCAGGGCATCGTCCATCTGGGCACGCAGGGCAAGCTGTACAGCGCCAGCAATGAGGCTGCGCCCCTTGACGCCAGCGCCCTGCCCGGCTGGCTGGCGCGCCAGCGGCCTGTGCTTGATGTGGACCTGTTCGGCGGCGCCTACTGGCTGCATGCGCGCGTGCGCAACACCAGCAATGAAACGGCGTGGGTGATCGACCCCAACGACACGCTGATCGACACGGTCGACATCCATGTCTATGGCCCCGGCGATAGCAGCGCGCCGCTCACCTTGCTGTCCGGCTATCAGCGGCCACACGACTACCTGCTGCACTATGGCAAGAACGTCACCCTGGCGCCGGGCGCCACCTATGACATCCTGATCCATTTTTCCAGCCCCTATTACGCGCGCCCGCCCCTGTTTGCCGTCAAGACGCAGTTCGCGTACCGCAAGCTGGTGGGCCAGGAAAATTTCCTGACCATCGCCTCGATCGGCGCCCTGCTGGCGCTGGGCCTGTTCAATTTCTTTATTTTTTCGCTGACGCGCGAAAAAGCCTCGCTCTATTATGCGCTGTATGTGCTGATGTATGGCCTGGCCTGGGCCATCACCTTCCACGTATTTTCCGACTTGCTGGACTGGCGCTGCCTGCGCTTCCATTACGTGCCGTTCTTCCTGCTGCCCATCCTCAGCACCCTGTTTTACAGGCAGTTCCTGCGCCTGCGCGAACTGGCGCCCCGGCTCCACCGTTGGAGCCGCCTCAACCTGGTGCTGCCGCTGCTGCTGCTGCCCAGCTGCTTTTTCGCGCCGCAGTACGCGCATGCGCTGGCCTCTATCGCCATTACCGTCTGGATGGTGCAGGCCCTGGTCTGCGGCATCGTCGTGTGGCGCGGCGGCTACCAGCCAGCGCGCTTTTTCGTGCTCGGTTTTATCGCCCTGATGCTGCCCGCCTTCGTGATCCTGCCGGCCAACCTGGGATTGACCCCGGCCCTGGTCGCCAATGCCCAGCTGCTGACCCTGCTGGGCGGCACTCTCGATGGCCTGCTGCTGGCCTTTGCGCTGGCCGAACAGATACGGCTGCTGCGCAACCACCTGGAGCGGCGCGTGCAGGAACGCACGCAGGCGCTCACCCACAGCAATGACGCGCTGCTGGCGGCCAAGACCCAGGCCGAAGTGGTCAGCCGCCACCGCATCGATTTTTTGTCCGCCATGAGCCACGATATCCGTACCCCGCTGGCCGGCGTGATCGGCATGCTCAAATTCGCCTTGCGCGACCAGACCGTGCGCGGCCGCACCCAGGAATACCTGCGCATCGGCCTGCACAACGGCGAGTCGCTGCTGACGATATTGAACGATATCCTCGATTTCTCCAAGATCGACGCCGGCAAGCTGACGCTGGAAATGGTGGACTTCGACCTGCTGGCCCTGATCGGCGACGCGGCCGGCATCGTGCAGGGCCAGGCAGACGCCAAGAGCCTGCTGCTGCGGCGCGAACTGGCGCTGGACCTGCCGCGCTACGTGCGGGCCGACCCGACGCGCCTGCGCCAGATCCTGATCAACCTGCTGGGCAACGCCATCAAGTTCACGGCCAATGGCGAAGTGCTGCTGGAAGTGCGCCGCAGCCGTACGCCGTCGCGCCGCCAGCACTGCCACCAGATCGACTTCGTCATCAGCGACACCGGCACCGGCATCGCCGCCGACACCCTGCCCCGTTTGTTCCAGAAGTTCGAACAGGCCGACCACTCCACCACGCGCAGCTATGGCGGCACGGGCCTGGGCCTGGCCATCTGCAAGGAGCTGGTCGAACTGATGCAAGGCAGCATCGGCGTCGAAAGCCGGGTCGGCATCGGCTCGCGCTTTCATTTCAGCCTGCCCCTGCAGGAAGGCGTCGCGCCGCCCGTCGATGCATGCCAGGTGGCCCGCAATGCGCGCCACGAATGCCGCCTGCATATCCTGTGCGCCGAAGACGTGCGCACCAACCAGATCATCATCGGCACCCTGTTGGAGAGCATGGGCCACGCCGTCACCATCGTCGAAAATGGCGAGGAAGTGCTGCGCGCACTGGCCAGCGCGCCCTATGACGCGGTGCTGATGGACGGGCGCATGCCGCTGATGGACGGCGAACAGGCGGCGCGCCTGATCCGCGCCGGCGGCAAACAAGGCATCCCCGTGCTCGATCCGCGCATTCCGATTATCGCGCTGACCGCCAACGCCAGCGAACACGACCGACAACGCTACCTGAACGCCGGCATGGACGACTTCCTCAGCAAACCGGTCGACGAAGCGCTGCTGTTCCAGAAGATCGACGCGCTGATCGACCTGCTGCTGGCGCGCGGCCATGAACTGCCGTCCACCGTGCCGGTGCCGGCGGCCCAGGTGCATGAAGATGCGCTGGCGCGCCAGTTCGGCCTGGGCAAAGCCGTGCACGAGCCAGCCAGTACGCCAGCCTCTGTCGACCCGATGACGGCGCCGGTACATATCCTGCCGCTGGCCGGCCTGTCCGCGCAGCACGTGCAGCGCATCGCGCAAGCATTTCTCGCAGAAGCGCCGCGCCGCTTCGACCTGGCGCGCCAGGCGGTACGCGACGGCAACGCCAGCGCGGTGGCTGCCGCCTTCCATGCCCTGAAAGGCAGCGCGGGGTACCTGAGCCGCCCCACCTTGCATGCCCTGTGCCACCAAATGGAAACGCTGGCCTCGAACGGCAGGCTCGACGAGGTGGAAGCCTGCCTGCCGCAGATCGAGGCGGCGCTGGGCGAGGCGCGGCGCGACCTGGCCGCCTCCTCAGTATGAACCGGCCCTGAGCCAGGCCAGCAGCAGCTGAGGCCAGGCGGCCGGCTCGCTGCCGGCTTTGCCAACACCCCAGCCATGGCCGCCGTACTGGAATATATGCAGCGCCACCGGCACATGCGCGCGGCGCAGCGCCGCGAACATCAGCAGGCTGTTGTCGACGGGAGCGACGGAATCGTCGAGCGATTGGGCCAGGAAGACGGGCGGCGTGCGGCCGTCGACCAGCAATTCGACCGACAGCGCGTCGCGCGCGCCTTGCCCGGGCGCGGCGCCGAGCAGGATTTTTTTCGCATGCGTGGTGTCGAACGGCGCCTGCATGGTCAACACGGGATACAGCAGCACGGCAAAATCGGGCCGTGCCGACACGGCGTCAACTGCGTCGATGGCCGGGGCGAGCGGCGCATCGGGCCGTGCCGCCGTGATGCCGGCCAGGTGCGCGCCGGCGGAAAAGCCGAGTACGCCGATGCGCGCCGGATCGATATGCCACGCTACCGCGCGGCTGCGGATCAGCCGCATGGCGCGCTGCGCATCCTGGAATGGCGCCGGGACGCCGCCGCCTTCCTGCGGCAGGCGGTAGACCAGCTCAAAGGCGGCAATGCCCTGCGCTTGCAGCCAGGCGGCCGCCGGCGCGCTCTCCCTGCCCGCCTCGATATGCGCGTAGCCGCCGCCGCTGATCACCAGCATCGCCATGCCATTGGGCTGCGCCGGCAGGTGAGCGACCAGATAAGGCTGCGCCACCTGCGTGATCGAGCCTTTGCCGCTCTGCTGTTGCGCTGCGGCGGCGCCACCGCCGGGCGGCGCGCCGGGCCACAGGCGAATCGCGCCAGCCGGCATGGCCGGCGCAGGCAGGCAGGCAAAAGCAAAAACGACAGCGAGCAGGCGTTTCATGGGCACTCCGGTGAAAAGGAGGCTCCATGATAGCAACTTAAAAGTCGGTCTCGCCCTGGATCACCGCCGGATGCCCCGTCATCGCGCGCGAGGTCTGCATGCCCGCCATCACGGCCGCCTCGACGCAGCCGGCGTTCAGGCCCGTCCTGATCCAGTCGCCGGTCAAAAACAGGTTGGCAAAACCCGAGCCGTCGGTGGCCAGCCGGTATCGGGTGCTGCCCACCACCGACATCACATAACGCTCGGACGGGTCGACATTGGCGCGCCAGTACTGGCTGTCGAAACGCGCCGGACCGCTGGCTTCTTTTGCGTCGACCAGCCATTGCCAGGGAAAGGCGCCGGCCGGCCCCGCTTCCGGCCACAGCGCGGCGATCTGGTTTTCCAGCTGGTCGATCGCGCCACGTTTTGCCTGTTCCGCGCAGCGGGCCGGAAAGCCGCTATCGGTGACGGGAGGATAGCGGTCCACCGGCAAGGCGCTGCAAAAATAGGAGACGTTTTGGGGTTCGCTGCCCGCAGGCCAGTCCTCGCGCGCCAGCAACTGGTCCATCGGCGCCCAGGTATCGAAGGGTTCCGTAAACGCCGACAGCACCGGCTGCTGGCCGCCTGGCTGCGTGGTCCAGCCCATTTGCGCCAGGTTCTTGTTCAGCCATACCTGGTAGGCCTGGGTGGCCACCGTTTTCACCTTGTCGGCCGTTTGCGCCAGGGCGCTGCTAGCGGCCAGCAATTGCGGACACAGGGCTGGCAGCGAACCGATGGAAATGCCGAACACCACCTTGTCGAAGTCGACGCCCTTCTTCAATTCGGTAACGGGCAGCGGCTCGCCGAAGGCCTGCCGATATTGCTGCGGCCAGTCGCTCCAGTACGATTCCAGGTTGACGCCAGCATCCTGCAGCAAGGCCGCCTGGGCCGGCTCGAGCTGGGTGTAGTCAGGCGCGCTGGGCCAGCAGGCCAGGCCTTTCACGTCGACCAGCGGAGCGTAGCCGGCTGCGGGCTCGCGCAGCGCCACCTGTTCGGTGATGCGGATGCTGTCGATCTCGCCAGTGCCCTTGCCAGGCACCAGTTCCTCCACCCGCTGGAAGAATTTGAAGCGCACGCCGCGTTGTTTCAATACTTCATACAGCGGCGTGAAGATGGTGTCGCCCATGCCGGCCTGCATCTTGAACATGATGCCGCCCTTGTAGGCCAGGCCGATGCGCGCCATCGAGCGCAGCAAAGTGCCGGCCTCGATATTGGGCCGGGAAAAATCGCCGCCTTCATAGGCAAACACCAGGTCGTAGAAGCCGCGCACGGGGGCCGAATCGATGCTGAAACGCTCGTCGCCGCCGTGTTTTCTCAGCCAGTCGCGAAAATCGATATCGTTGATGACGTCAAAGCCGTGCTTGAACACGCCGTCCTCGAAACAGCCCTTGAGCACCGTGATGCCCAGGTCGAGGCAGGTAAACAGCCGGCGCAGGCTGTCGTCAACCTCCTCATCGGCATCGATCAGCGCCCGGTAGCGCAGGCGCAGCCAGGCGCGGATGCCCGCCAGAGTACCGGCCAGCAGCTGGTGGCGGGCCGCATCGTGGCGCCTGGAGTCGGGCGCCAGCTCGGCCACCAGCGCCACCAGCGCGCCCACCGACAAACCCACGTCGATCCCCAGCTCGTCGGCCTGTTCCACCACTTCATCGGCCAGCTTGTGCAGCCAGCCCGGCCACCTGCCTTCGCCCGCGTGACCGGGGTCGGCGCCAGCGCGGGCAATGCGCGCGTCGGCTTCGGCCACTTGCCGGATCTGCCGTATCCACTGCTCGATCCAGCCCACCATGGCCACCGCCATCTGCCACAGGGTAAGGTCTTCGCCACCTTCGCCCGGCTCGCCCGGCAGGGTGGGAAACACGATCGACCAGTTGCGCCATTGGCCGCGCACGTCTTCCGACAGCGCCACGTAATCGTGCTGTTTGAACGCGTCGCGCCAGGTCGCCAGGGGCGAGCCGGCAGGGCGCGCCAGGCTGGCGTAAGCCTCCTTGATCATCCTGAACGCGTTGGCATAGAAGCCGAACCAGATATGCAGGCCATGTTCCTCGATGCGCTGGCCATGCTGCGCATTGCGCCCGCTGGCGCCCTTGCCACCCAGGCGCCAGCCCAGCTGGTAGACGGTGATCTCGTGCCGGTTCTGCCAGCCCGGCTGGTCGGTGAGGTAATAGGCGGCCGTCAACGCCCCCACGCCGCCGCCGAGGATGGCAATTTTTTCGGGCGCGATCACCGAATTGTCGACCAGTTCCTCGCCCGGCATGGCGGTAAAGTCGAAATTGATGTTGAAAGGCAGGATGGCCGATTGCGTGCCCAGCTTCAGGCCCAGGGTACGGTCCAGCGGAAAGCTGTCGAAAGGGTGCAAGGTGCATTCGTATTCATGGCCCAGCAAATGGCCGCTGTGCAGGCGGTTGACTTCGGCCGGCGCGGCCACCAGCGCCTGGTAGACGGCTTTCACGCCCGCGCTGTCGGGAAACTGCTTGAGGAAGATCTGGTCGATGCGCGGCTTGCGCAGCAGCGAGAAAATATCCTGCCAGCCGGCGGCGTCGAGGTCGAAAAAGTCGGGGATAGCCACGAAGATCCTGAAAGCCTGCTCGAGCAGGTCGAGGAAGCTGGTGATGGGCTTGTGCGGTCCCGTCTGCACGGTGGCGTTGATTTCCAGCAGCGGGTGCAGGGCGAGTTGCGTTTCGGGCGAAAAAGGCTGGAAACCCCTCGTGGCCACCGAACAGCGCAGCGGATCGCTGCCGGCTGCGGGGATCTCGTATTCGCACAGGTATTTCGGATAGCCGAACAGTTCGCGCCCGTTAATCAGGGCCATCGCGTCATCGACAAAGATATGGCAGGGGTACCAGTAGATCTGCGCGAGCTTGCCGTGCTCGTCCATCTGGCCGACCATGATCCAGGTGACGATATCGACTTCCGTGATCCAGCCCTTGGCCTGGTCGACCGGATTGGCCGAATTGGCGTGGTTGACGCGCGTAAAGGTCAGCATCACATACGGCGACAAGGCCTTGAAGCGCATGCGCTTGCCGGCTACCTGGTTCAGGCTGGCGTCGATGGTCGCTTGCAGCCTGGCCAGCTCACCCTTGACGAAGTAGCCGTACATTTCGGACTGTTTCAGTTGCAGCGGCGAATGCATCATCACCGAACCGCCCTGGTAGATATAAGAAGGTCTTGCCGTCATCGTGTGCTCCCGCTGATAGGAAATAGTGGTGCACATAGTCTAGGTGAAAATGAAAGATTGACGATATGAAATTAATGGCGGAGTTCGCCAACCGGAAACCGCCTTGCCGCGCGGCGCGGTGTACGATAGCGGCATGCCCACAGCCCCCGCCATATCCACTATCGACATGCAAGCCGCCGCCATCACCACCGACTACGTTTCCACCTTTTCCGGCAACCGTTTCTACCCGCTGCGGCCCCATATCGACCGGGTCGCCATCGAGGATATCGCCCATGGCCTGGCCTATCAGTGCCGCTTCAATGGCCAGACGAAAACCTTTTATTCGATTGCTCAGCACAGCCTGATCGTGGCCGACCTGGTGCCGCCACCCTTGCGCCTGGCCGCCCTGCTGCATGACGCGGCCGAAGCCTACCTGGGCGACATGGTCAAGCCGCTCAAGGTACTGATGCCGCAATTTGCCGCGCTGGAAGACCAGGTGACGGCGATGATCGCCGCCACCTACGGCATCGACTTTTCCGATTACGCGCCCATCAAGCGCGCCGACCTGATCGCGCTGGCGACGGAAAAGCGCGACCTGATGCCCCATTCGGCCGAGCGCTGGGCCTACCTTGACGGCATCGCCGCCTTGCCCGGTATAATTGTCGCCATGGACCCCGGCGAAGCGAAGCAGTGCTTCTTGCGGCGTTTCCATGAATTGCGCCAAGGCTGAGGCCGCAGGCGTACCCCTGATACCGCGCTAAGCCACGGTTTTTGCACGGTTTTTCCAGATATCCACAGCAACTGTGGATAAAGTTGTTGATAAGCCCCTCTTGACAAGCCGCAACGCCAGTAGTGGTGCGGGTTTCAATAATTTGCTGAATTCGCAGGCAATTTTTTTCCTGTTTATAATCAATGACTTGGGATGACACCTTGGTGCGGCATCAACAGTATTTTGTCCAAGAGGAAAAATATTTTTTCTGTGCATAAAGACAGGGCGAAAAACCACGCCCTGGCGGGCCTGCCCTTTGACAAAGCGCACGCACTGGCCTAATGTAGATGCGGCGCGCACGCTCAACGCTGGGAAATGCATGAAAACCGATACTGTAAAAGCCACCAACGCGGATGATGAACCGGACTGGCTGATCGACGATCCGCAGCACGGCGAGGACAACGAGGCCGTCCAGGCCAGCGCGCAGCCATGGCGCGTGCTGATCGTCGATGACGACGTCGATGTCCACGTGGTGACCAAATTCGCCCTCAGCCAGGCCAGCTTCGAAGGCCGCCGGCTGAGCTTTCTGCACGCCTATACGGGCGAGGAAGCGCTGGCCCTGCTGCGCGGCACGCCCGACATCGCCGTGGTGCTGCTCGACGTGATCATGGAAACCCAGGATGCGGGCCTGCACGTGGCGCGCCAGATCCGCGAGGACTTGCACAACAGCGCCGTGCGCATCATCCTGCGCACCGGCCAGCCGGGCCAGGCGCTCGAGCACCGCATCATCATCGACTACGACATCAACGACTTCTGGTGCAAGACCGATCTGACCACGCGTAAACTGTTTACCACCGTGATTTCCTCGCTGCGCACCTATGCCAGCCTGCGCGATGCGCAACGGCAAGTGGCCGACCTGGCGGCGGCGCTGGAACACTGCATCGACCTGCCGCACGACCCGGTGGCCTGAGTTGCATGGCACCACTGGATGGACATACAGCAGTATTTGCAGCAGACTCAGGCGCCGCAAAGTTGCCGATATTCCAGTTGAAAATTGCTAAGTGGCGGATTGTTAAGCGCTTTTTCGGATATCCACAAGGACTGTGGATATCTTTGTGGATAAGCGCCACTTGACAGCCTTCAAAGCCACAGCCCATGCGGCTTTCAATAAACTGCTCAATCAAGCAGCAGAAAAAATATTCAATGAAATCAATTACTTGAAAAATGTCACAGGATCAGACATCGTCAGCGGAAAATTATTTACGCTGTTTCATCAAGCCATCATTTGTGTATAACTGATCAGTAAACCGGCAAGGCGGCGGGGCCAGGGGATGGACAAGGTGGGCCCGGCACGGTCATAATCGGTCATGACCGCGCCGCACGCCCCCACCCTCGCCGATGACCCGGACCAACCACGGCCGGAGTCACTGTCCGACCTGTTTTTCTCGTTTACCTGGCTGGCCCTGCAAGGCTTCGGCGGCGTGCTGGCCGTGATCCAGCGCGAAATGGTCGAGCGCAAGCGCTGGCTGACACAGGAACAATTTCTGGAAGACTGGGCAGTGGCGCAGATCATGCCCGGCCCCAACGTGGTGAACCTGTCGCTGATGGTGGGTGGGCGCCATTTCGGCCTGCGCGGCGCGCTGGCGGCGCTGGCCGGCATGCTGACCGTGCCGCTGCTGATCGTGCTGGTGCTCGGTGTGCTGTACACCGGCCTGGGCAACCACCCCCAAATGGCCGGCGCGCTGCGCGGCATGGCGGCCGTGTCGGCCGGCATGATCGCCGCCACCGGCATCAAGCTGGCCGCCGCCCTGGCCAGGCATCCGCTGCCCTTGTGGCTGACCCTGCCCCTGGTGGTGCTGGGCGTGCTGGCCGTGGCCGTGCTGCGCCTGCCGCTGGTCTATGTGCTGCTGGTGCTGGGCGGCCTGGGCTGTACCCTCACTTACCGCAAGCTGTCGCCATGAATCCACCTTTGCAACTGGTGCTGAGCGCCGCCGACTGGCTCAACCTGTTCGGCCACTACCTGATGCTGTCCCTGATGTCGGTCGGCGGCGCCGTTTCCACCACGCCCGAGATGCAGCGCTACCTGGTGGAGCAGCATGGCTGGCTGACGCAGGCGCAGTTCAACGAATCGATCGCCATCGCCCAGGCCGCGCCCGGCCCCAATGTATTGTTCGTCGCGCTGATGGGCTGGAACGTGGGCATGAACGCCGGCAGCACCACCGCCGCCTGCCTGGGCGTACTGGTCACCATGGTCGGCATCCTGCTGCCCAGCACCACGCTGACCTACCTGGCCGCAAGCTGGGGCCACCGCAACGGCCACCTGCGCGGCGTGCGCGCCTTCAAGCAGGGCATGGCGCCCATCGTCATCGCCCTGCTGATCTCCACCGGCATGATCCTCGGCGGCGCCAACTACAGGCTGGCCACCGACTGGCCGATCTGGACCTTATCGGTGGTGGCCGGCCTGATTATCTGGCGCACCAGGATACATCTGCTGTGGCTGCTGGCGGCGGGCGCCGTGCTGGGGTGGTTTCAGCTGGTCTGAATCAGACAGCCAGGTGCCGTTTGACATCCTCGCCGTCCATCAGCTGCGCTGCGCCGCTGGCCACCACGCTGCCGCGTGACAGCACGACAAACTGATCGGCCAGCTCGCGGGCAAAATCGAAATACTGTTCGCACAACACGATGGCGATATCGCCGCGCTGCTTGAGCAGGCGGATCACGCGGCCGATGTCCTTGATCACGGACGGCTGGATGCCTTCGGTCGGCTCATCGAAAATGATCAGTTCGGGGCTGGCCAGCAAGGCGCGCGCGATGGCCAGTTGCTGCTGCTGGCCGCCGGACAAATCGCCGCCGCGCCGCGCAAGCATTTCCTTAAGTACAGGAAACAGGTCGTAGACCATGTCGTCGATGCGCGCGGCCTGCCGGCCGCTTTTGACGGCCATGCCCATCAGCAGGTTTTCCTCGACCGTCAGGTGCGCGAAGATGTCGCGCCCCTGCGGCACATAGGCAATGCCCAGTTTGGCACGCGCATGCGGCGACAATTTGGTGATGTCGCGGCCATTGAACACCACCTTGCCCTGCGTCACCGGCAGCACGCCCATCAGGCATTTGAGCAAGGTGGTCTTGCCGACGCCATTGCGGCCCAGCAAAGCCAGGCATTCGCCCTTTTTCGCCGTCAGCGACACGCCGCGCAAGGTGTGCGAGGAGCCATAGTATTGATTCAGTTGCGTCACTTCCAGCATGCTTATCTTCCCAGGTAGACTTCGATGACGCGCTCGTCGGCTTGCACTTCGTCCATGCGGCCCTGCGCCAGCACCGCACCTTCATGCAGCACGGTGACGATGCCCTGCTGCGCGATTTCCGTGACAAAACCCATGTCGTGCTCGACCACCATAATGGAATGCTTGCCACGCAATTCGTTGAGCAGTTCGGCCGTGCGCGCCGTTTCCGCGTCCGACATGCCGGCCACCGGTTCGTCGAGCAGGATCAGTTGCGGCTCCTGCATCAGCAGCATGCCGATTTCCAGCCACTGCTTCTGTCCGTGCGACAGCAGGCCGGCGGGCCGCGCTTCCTGGCCGTGCAGGCGGATCAGGCGCAAAATCGCTTCGATCCTGCCTTCCTGCTCCGAGTTCAGCCGCGCGAACAGGGTGGGCGCGACGCGCTTGTTCATCTTCATCGCCAGTTCCAGATTGTCGAACACCGTGTGCTGCTCGAACACGGTGGGACGCTGGAACTTGCGTCCGATGCCGGCGTGGGCGATCGCATATTCCGTCATGGTCGACAGATCCATGGTCTGGCCGAACCAGGCCGTGCCGGACGTGGGCCGCGTCTTGCCGGTGATCACGTCCATCATGGTGGTCTTGCCGGCGCCATTGGGCCCGATAATGCAGCGCAGCTCGCCAACGGAAATATCGAGGCTCAGTTTGTTGATGGCCTTGAAGCCGTCGAATGACACCGTGATATCTTCCAGGTACAGAATCGCGCCATGGGTGGTGTCGACGCCCTCGCCCTTGACCCGCGCATACGACGAGCCGGTTTCCCCGGCGGCCATGCCGGCTACCATGCGGATGCTCATGCCGCCTCCTCTGCCACCACGGCGGATTTTTGACGTTTCAGTTTGGCCAGCACACCGAGCATGCCCTGCTGCATGAACAGGGTGACGACGATAAACAGCAGGCCCAGCGCGAACAGCCACAGTTCCGGCAAGGCGGCCGTAAACCAGCTTTTCAGGCCATTGACGGTAAACGCGCCCAGGATGGGGCCGATCAACGTGCCGCGCCCGCCCACGGCCACCCACACCACCATCTCGATCGAGTTGGCGGGCGACATTTCGGACGGGTTGATAATGCCCACCTGCGGCACATACAGGGCGCCGGCGATGCCGCACAGCACCGCTGACAGGGTCCAGACAAACAGCTTGAACCACAGCGGGTTGTAACCCAGGAACATCAACCGCGCTTCGCCGTCGCGCACGCCCTGCAGCACGCGCCCCAGCTTGGAGCTGACGATGGCGCGCGCGCCGACCAGCGCGGCCAGCAACACGGCCAGGGTCAGCAGGAACAGCACGGCCTTGGTGGCGGGCGCCGTCACGCTGTAGCCGAGGATGGTCTTGAAGTCGGTAAAGCCGTTGTTGCCGCCAAAGCCGGTGTCGTTGCGGAAAAACAGCAGCATGAAGGCATACGTCATGGCCTGCGTGATAATGGAAAAATACACGCCCTTGATGCGCGAGCGGAAGGCAAAGTAGCCGAACACAAAGGCGAGCAGGCCAGGCACCAGCACCACCAGCGCCATGCAGTACCAGAAGTGCTCCGTGAACGCCCAGTACCAGGGATAGGTCTTCCAGTCGAGGAACACCATAAAGTCGGGCAAGGCGCTGTGATACTGGCCCTCCGCGCCGATGGCGCGCATCAGGTACATGCCGTGCGCATAGGCGCCCAGCGCGAAGAACACGCCGTGGCCCAGCGACAAAATGCCGGTATAGCCCCATACCAGGTCCAGCGCCAGCGCGGCCAGCGCATAGCACATGAACTTGCCGACCAGGCCGACCGTATAGGCCGACACGTGCAAGGGATGGCCTTCGGCGAACGCCAGGTTAAAGATCGGCAGCAAGGCTGCCACGATGGTGAAGACGGCAATCGCCGCCCACACGGGCCGCGAAAACAGGCCCTGCTTGACGCGTAAAGAGGTAATCATTCGACGCTGCGTCCCTTCATGGCAAACAGGCCCTGCGGCCGGCGCTGGATAAAGATGATGATAAACACCAGGATGGCGATCTTGGCCAGCACGGCGCCCGCCACCGGTTCCAGGAATTTGTTGACTTCGCCGAGGCCCAGGGCCGCGATCACGGTGCCGGCCAGCTGACCCACGCCGCCCAGCACCACCACCATGAAGGAGTCGACGATATAGCTTTGTCCCAGGTCCGGCCCCACATTGCCCAGTTGCGACAGCGCCACGCCACCGAGGCCGGCGATGCCGGAGCCGAGGCCGAAGGTCAGCATGTCGACCTTGCCGGTGGCCACGCCCACGCAATCGGCCATGCGGCGGTTTTGCGTGACGGCGCGCACGAACAGACCGAGCCGGGTTTTATTGAGGATCAGCCACACGGCCACCACCACCAGCATGGCGAACACGATAATGGCGATGCGGTTGTACGGCAGCACCAGCGAGCCCAGTACCGTCACGCCGCCCGACATCCAGACCGGATTGGCCACTTCCACGTTCTGCGCGCCAAAGATGGTGCGGACAAGCTGCATCAGGATCAGGCTGATGCCCCAGGTGGCCAGCAGGGTTTCCAGCGGCCGGCCGTACAGCCAGCGGATCACCGTGCGCTCCAGCACCACGCCCACCATACCGGCGACAAAGAATGCGGCCGGCAGCGCGGCCAGCAGATACCAGTCCTGCAGGCCCGGCAAATAGGCGCGGAAGAACAGCTGGCACAGGTAGGTGGTGTAGGCGCCGATCATCAGCAGCTCGCCATGCGCCATATTGATGATGCCCATCAGGCCAAAGGTGATGGCCAGACCAAGAGCGGCCAGCAGCAGCACGCTGCCCAGCGACAGGCCATAGAAAATATTGCCGACCAATTCGGTGCGCTGCACCCGTCCTTTTATCTGCCCGATGGTATCGACGGCAGCGAGGCGTACCGCCTCGTCCGGCTCACCAGGCTTGCCATCCGGTCCCTTGTCGAGCATCGCCTGCAAGGGCGCAAGCAAACGCGCATCGCTGCTGATGGCCAGGTCTTGCACCGCCTGCTTGCGCGCGGCCACATCGGGCGCATGCAGGTTGGCGCTGGCGATCAGCACCTGCAGCATCGTTTTGATCTCGGTATCGGTTTCCTGCGCCAGCGCCTTGCGGATCAATGGAAGCTGCGCCGTGCTCACGGCCTGTTGCAACTCGCGCGCGGCGGCAAGGCGCGTTTCGCGCTGCGGCGCCAGCAGTTTCAAACCCGACAAGGCGCCGTCCACCACGCCGCGCAGCCGGTTGTTGACCATCACGCCGTCGATGCCGTCCGGCGCCGGCCCGGTCTTGCCGGTGGCCGGGTCATAGGCTTGCGCGCCATCGCCTTCGACGATGACCACCTGGCCGCCTGGCGTGGCGTACAGGGTTTCGGCCTGCAGCGCCTGCAACACGCGGGCCGCTTCGGGCGTGGCCAGCGCAGCGATCTGGCCGACGGCCGCGACCCGGGCTTCGGGATCGTCGCCGGACAGCGGTTTCAATAGCGCGGGGTCGATGGCGGCCTGGGCGCATAGCGGCAGCAGGCAAAGTAATAGCAAAATACGGCGGAGCGGACGCATGCGGGAAGACCTTTGCAGTAAGACTGAACGATAAGCCGGGGCATGGCTACGCCCTGCCCCGGCTCAGGACTTACAACTTCTGCTTGCCTTCATTACCCTTGATAAACGGGCTCCACGGCTGCGCGCGGATCGGCTCTTTGGTTTTCCACACCACATTGAACTGGCCATCGGACTTGATCTCGCCGATCATCACCGGCTTGTGCAAGTGATGGTTGGTCGCATCCATGGTCAGGGTAAAGCCCGATGGCGCCTTGAAGCTCTGGCCGGCCATGGCGGCAATCACCTTGTCGGTATCGGTCGACTTGGCCTTCTCAACGGCCTGCGCCCACATATGGATGCCGACATAGGTCGCTTCCATCGGGTCGTTGGTGACCACCGAGCCGGCGTTCGGCAGCTTCTGCTTGACGGCGTAGGCTTTCCACTTCTTGATGAAGTCGGTATTCACGGGGTTCTTGACGGACTCAAAATAATTCCATGCCGCCAGGTGGCCCAGCAAAGGCTTGGTGTCGATGCCGCGCAGCTCTTCCTCGCCCACCGAGAAGGCCACCACTGGCACGTCGGTCGCTTTCAGGCCGGCATTGCCCAGTTCCTTGTAGAACGGCACGTTCGAGTCGCCATTGATGGTGGAAATGACAGCCGTCTTGCCGCCGGCCGAGAACTTCTTGATATTGGCGACGATGGTCTGGTAGTCGGCGTGGCCGAATGGCGTGTAGACCTCGCTGATATCGCTGTCCTTGACGCCACGGCTTTTCAAAAAGGCGCGCAGGATCTTGTTGGTGGTGCGCGGATACACATAATCGGTACCCAGCAGCACGAAGCGCTTGGCTGCGCCGCCATCGGCGCTCATCAGGTATTCGACGGCGGGAATCGCCTGCTGGTTCGGTGCGGCGCCCGTGTAAAACACATTCTTTTCCAGTTCCTCGCCCTCGTACTGCACCGGGTAGAACAGCAGGCTGTTGAGCTCCTTGAAGACCGGCAAGACGGACTTGCGCGACACCGAGGTCCAGCAGCCGAACACCACCGACACTTTATCCTGCGCCACCAGCTGGCGCGCTTTTTCCGCGAACAGCGGCCAGTTCGAGGCCGGGTCGACCACCACCGGTTCGAGCTGCTTGCCCAGCACGCCGCCCTTGGCGTTGATCTCGGCGATCGTCATCAGCGCCACGTCTTTCAACGACGTTTCGGAAATGGCCATGGTGCCGGACAGCGAATGCAAAATCCCTACCTTGATGGTGTCGGCGGCAAACGCCGACTGCGTGTAGGCCGAGGCAATCATGGCCAATGCGCCTGCTGCTGCCGCTTTCAAGATGATGCGTCGTGACATGTGGACTCCTGAGGGTAAGAAATGGTCGAGAGGGGCATACCTTGCTGTTAAAGCAGAATGCATGCCAGCATCGGCCCCGTTGCCACATGAACAAAACGCCACTGTTTGGTGCGCCCGTGTTTTTGTTGCACGAAAAAAAACCCGGCCGCACAAGGACTGTGCAGCCGGGTTCGACAAATGCAACGCGCTGGTGCTTTACCTGGCGACGCCCTTGCGTGGTGCGCGCAGCCGGCGCCATCCCTTGCGGCCCAGCGGGAACACGATGGCGAACGCCAGCAGCCACGGCAGGATGAACGCCAGCGCCGTGATGGCATTGGCCGTGCCCTCGGACAGGTTGTCCGTAAAGTTGCCCAGCGAGCGTTTGACGGGCGACCAGAACGAACGCTTGCCTTGCGCGCTGATCGAGACATTGAGCAAGTCGGTATCGATGCGCTGCATCAACAGCGCGTTGGCGGCCGTCGCCTCTTCCAGCTCCGTCTGCACGGTGGCCAGCTCTTTCGTGACCTTGATCAAGGCATCGACATTGTTCCCCGAACGTTTTTCCAGTTCCTGCAATTGCGCCTGGTACTGCTTGAGCATCTCGAGGCGCTTGCGGCTGTCCATCACGGGACGGCCCAGGTCCTGCGCCTTGGTGCCCTGGCTGGTCAGCTCGCCTGCGGCCGCCACCAGGCCAACAATTTTCCGGACGCCGGCCGGCCTGGCGCGCAGGCTGATACGCGCCTGCATGTAGCGGCCGCTGTCGAGGCTGGAGTCGAGCAGCATGCAGCCATTGACCGTATCGGCCTTGCAGGCGGCCACCACTTTTTCATACAGGGGCTGCACCTGGGCTTCGCTGGTGTCGACGCCGACCGCGTGTTCGTAGGCGAGAAACTGCGCGCCCTGTTCCTTGCCCTGCAGGCGCGCGACGCTCGCTTGGCCGCCAGGCTCGTTCTTGCTGCCACAACCAGCCAGCGCCACCAGCGCAATCGCCGCCGCGACCCTGCCCACCTTCGCCGGCTTGAGAGAAAATTGCATGATTTCCTTTTTATTAATATATCGTCGCGCGCATTTTATTGCCAAACCTGAATAGTCGCCAACGCGACAGGCAAGCCGGCAAACCCGCCCGCTTTGGCGCAGCGCCGCTAACTGGTATCATGCGGGCAAACGCTGGCCTTTCAATCGGCCCCGGCACTGCAACACACCGCGAAGCGGGTCCGCGCACAGCCTTGCCTGAGCGTGCGCCGCTGACGCCATACTATAAGAGAAACCATCGATCATGAACACAGCAAACCACCCGTCGTTCTGGCGCCGTATTCCGCTCGCTTTTGGCGCCTTTTTCAGCACCCTGTCCGACGGCGCCTATGCCGCCCGCGTGGAAAAGCTGAACCTGCCCGAGGCCGCCCCGGTCGCGCCTGTCGCCCCTGCTCCTGCGCCCGTGCCAACGCCTGCCGCCGCGCCCGTGATCCTGAAAGAAGCCACGCCCGACGCCGCCCTGCAATTGCTGGCCCTGCTGCAGCGCGAAGCGCGTTTGATCGACTTCACCCAGGAAAACCTGGCCAGCCATGCCGACGCCGATATCGGCGCGGCCGCCCGCGTGGTGCACGAAGGCTGCGCCAAGGTCCTGCGCGAATACTTCAGCATTGAGCCGGTACGTGCGGAGAACGAAGGCAGCCGCATCGTGCTGCAGGAAGGCTTTGATCCAGCTGCCGTGCGCCTGACCGGCAATGTGGTCGGCACGGCGCCGTTCAAGGGTACCCTGAGCCACCGCGGCTGGCGCGCGTCCAGCGTGCGCCTGCCGAAACTGAACGACAAGCACGACGCATCCATCCTGGCGCCGGCCGAGGTGGAGTTATGAACGGTCAGACTTCCACGCCGCAATTTGCCATCGGCATCGACCTGGGCACCACCCACAGCGCCCTGTCGTATGTGAACTTGAAAGAGAGCGACGGCGAGCACTCAAACCACGGCGTGCTGCAGGTGCCGCAGTTATCCAACCCCGGCACCGTGGAAGAGCTGCCGCTGCTGCCCTCCTTCGTCTACCTGCCCCATGCCGAAGAAATAGCGCCCGGCGACCTGGCCCTGCCGTGGGTGACCGAAGAGGCCGAGGCGCCGTTCGTGGTCGGTGAAATGGCGCGCAGCCGTGGCGCCACCACGCCGATCCGCCTGGTCTCCAGCGCAAAAAGCTGGCTGTGCCACCCGGGGGTGGACCGCCGCGCGGCCATCTTGCCGAATGACGCGCCGCCGGAAGTTGCGCGCATCTCGCCGATCACGGCCGCCACGCGCTACCTGACGCATTTGCGCCAGGCCTGGGATCACGCTCACCCCGAAGCGCCGTTTCTTGAGCAGGAAATTACCGTCACCATTCCGGCGTCGTTCGATCCGTCCGCGCGCGAGCTGACCATGGAAGCGGCGCAGGCGGCAGGCTTCGGCAATCTGACCTTGCTCGAAGAGCCGCAAGCGGCCTTATATAGCTGGATTCAGACCAGCGAGGGGCGCTGGCGCAAGGACGTGAAACCGGGCGACATCATCCTGGTCGTCGATGTGGGCGGCGGCACCAGCGACTTTTCGCTGATCGCCGTGCTCGAGCGCGATGGCGTGCTCGAACCGCACCGGGTCGCCGTCGGCGAACATATCCTGCTCGGTGGCGACAATATGGACCTGGCGCTGGCCCACCTGGTGGCGCGCAAACTGGCCGCCAACGGCACCCAGCTCGACGCCTGGCAGATGCGCGCGCTGACCTACGGCTGCCGCAGCGCCAAGGAAAGCCTGCTGGCCGACAGCGGCATGGACAGCGCGGCGATCGTGGTGCCGAGCCGCGGTTCCAAACTGATCGGCGGCTCGATCCGCACGGAACTGACGCGCGAGGAAGTGTCGACCTTTATCCTGGAGGGATTCTTCCCGCAGGTGGAGGCATCGAGCCGCCCTGCCGTGCGCGCGCGCGCGGGCCTGACGCAACTGGGCCTGCCGTATGCGCAGGACGCGGCCATCACGCGCCACCTGGCGGCCTTCCTGGGCCGCCAGGTGGCGGCCACCGCCGACCTGGAAGGTTTTACAAGCCGCCAGTCGAGCGAGGCCAGCTTTTTGCACCCCACCGCCGTGCTGTTCAACGGCGGCGTGTTCAAGTCCGAGCTGCTGGCACAGCGCATCATGGGCGCCGTCAACGACTGGCTGTACCTGGAAGGCGCGCAGCCGGCGCGCATGCTGGCCGGCGCCGACCTCGACCTGGCCGTGGCGCGCGGCGCCGCCTACTACAGCTATGTGCGGCGCGGCCATGGCGTGCGCATTCGCGGCGGCACGGCCAGCGCCTTCTATGTGGCAATCGAGTCGGCCATGCCGGCCATCCCCGGCATGGAGCCGCCGATCCAGGCCCTGTGCGTGGCGCCGTTCGGCATGGAAGAAGGCAGCGAGCTGGAACTGCCGGGCCAGCAATTCGGCCTGGTGGTGGGTGAACCGGTGCACTTCCGCTTCTTCGCCTCGTCCACCCGCCGCACCGATCAGATCGGCGAGCTGCTCGACTTCTGGGCGCCGGACGAACTGCAGGAACTAAGCGAGATCCAGGCCACCCTGTCGGCTGAAAACCGCCAGGCCGGCGACGTCGTGCAGGTGAAACTGCATGCGCGCGTGACGGAAGCGGGCACCCTGGAGCTGCTGGCCGTTTCCCTTGACGGCGCCGCGCGCTGGAAAGTGGAATTCGACGTGCGCGGCACGGCGCAGTAAATGAGCAAGGCCAAGGGAAGCGCCTCGTACCTTGTCGGCATCGACCTGGGCACCACCAATACGGTGGTGGCCTACGCAAATGCGGCTGACGCCAGCGATACGGCAGCCGGCATCCGGCTGTTCGAGATCGAGCAGCTGCTGGCGCCAGGCGAAGTGGGGCCGCGCGCCCTGCTACCGTCGCTGCGCTATCACCCGGCCGAAGGCGAACTGGCGCAGGATGAGTTGCGCCTGCCGTGGTCACCAGCAGACGTGGCCGGCGTGGAGCACGCCGTCACCGGGATGCTCGCGCGCGTGTTGGGCGGCCAGGTACCGGGCCGGCTGGTAGCGAGCGCCAAGAGCTGGCTGTCGCATGCCAATGTCGACCGCCATGCGCCCATCCTGCCCTGGGGCGCAGAGGGCGACGTGGCCAAGGTTTCGCCGGTGGCCGCCAGCGCCAGCTACCTGGCCTATGTGCGCGCGGCCTGGAATGCGCGTTTTCCCGGCGCCCCGATGGAACGCCAGGAACTGGTGCTGACCATTCCCGCCTCGTTCGACGAAGGCGCCCGCGCCCTCACGCTGGCAGCGGCGAAGCTGGCCGGCCTGTCCACGCTCAGGCTGGTGGAAGAACCGCAAGCCGCTTTTTATGATTTTTTGCACCGCCACCGCGACGACCTGCACGCGCAGCTGGCGCACACGCGCCGCATCCTGGTGGTTGACGTGGGCGGCGGCACCACCGACTTCAGCCTGATCGATGTCGACCTCGATGAGCAGGGCGAACCGCGATTGACGCGCAGCGGCGTGGGCAACCACCTGATCCTCGGTGGCGACAATATGGACCTGGCGCTGGCGCATCTGGTGGAAACACGCATGTCGGCGGGTACCGAAGGTGGCATGAAGCTGTCGGCCGCGCGCCTGTCGCAGCTGATGGAGCGCTGCCGCGCCGCCAAGGAAGTGCTGCTGTCACGCGACGCACCCGACAAGGCCACCGTCACCCTGCTCGGTTCAGGCTCGCGCCTGGTCAAGGGCACGCGCTCGGTCGAGCTCACGCGCAAGGAAGTGGCCAGCATGGTGGTCGACGGCTTTTTCCCGCTGGTGGAAAAAAACGATGTGGCAAGAAAAGGCCGCGCCGGCATCGTCGAATTCGGCCTGCCCTACGCCCAGGACGCGGCCATCACGCGCCACCTGGCCAGCTTTCTGCAGCAGCACCCGGGCGAACTGCCCGACACCCTGTTGCTGAACGGCGGCGTATTTCGCGCCGACGCGCTGGCGCAGCGCCTGATGGAAACCATGAGCGCCTGGCGCGGTTCCGCCGTCACGGTGCTGCACAACGATAACCCCGACGTGGCCGTGGCGCGCGGCGCGGTGGCCTATGCGCTGGCGCGCCACGGCCAGGCGCCGCGCATCGCCGGCGGCTCGCCGCGCAGCTTTTTTCTGGTGCTCGGCGAGGGCAAGGACCAGCGCGCCGTCTGCATTTTGCCGCGCGGTGCAGCCAGCGGCGAGGAAATCCGCCTGCTTGAGCGCCGCTTCGCGCTGCGCCTGGGCCGCCCCGTGCGCTTTCACCTGGCCTCGTCCACCGGCGAGACCGGCACGCCGCCGCAGCTGGGCGACCTGGTCGATCTGGCCGATGGCGATTTCGTGCGCCTGCCGCCGCTGGCCAGCGTGCTGCACGACCCGGATTACCCGAACGACAAGCGCGAAATCACGGTGCAGCTGGCCACCGTGATGACGGAAGTGGGCACCCTGGAAGTGCATTGCGTGGCCGAGGACAATCCCGGCTTGCGCTGGCTGCTGGAATTCCAGCTGCGCGGCGAGGAAGACGTGGACGCAGGAGCATCGACGGTCTCGCCGCGCGTAAAAGAAGCGGTGGACAAGATCGAGCGCATCTTTGGCGGCAAGGCGCAAAAAGTCACGCCCAAGGAAGTGCGCCAGCTGCGCCAGCACCTGGAACAGGGCCTGGGCGGGCGCGAAGGCTGGGACACCGCCCTGCTGCGCCAGCTGTTCGACGCCCTGCTGCAGCGCAACCGGGGCCGGCGCCGCTCCGCCGACCATGAACGGGTGTGGCTGAATCTGGCCGGCTGGTGCCTGCGCCCCGGTTACGGCGACGCGCTCGACCCCTGGCGCATCGAACAATTGTGGGCCATGTTCGACAGCGGCGTGCAGCACCACAAGGACAGCCAGGTCTGCGCCGAATGGTGGACCCTGTGGCGCCGCGTCACCGGCGGCCTCGACGCTACCTCGCAGCTGCGCCTGCTCGACGACTTCGCCTTCAACCTGCAGGCCGATGCAGCCCAGCGCGGCAGCCGCCCCGTCACCCTGGTCAACGGCAGCATTGATGACATGCTGCGCCTGGGCGCCTCGCTCGAACGCATTCCCGGCAGCTACAAGGCCGAAGTAGGCGCCTGGCTGTTGAAACGCCTGGAAAAATCAAAAAACCGGACCGATGCCGGCGACGCGCACAGCCTGTGGGCGCTGGCACGGGTCGGCGCGCGCCAGCCCTTCCATGGCAGCGCGCATGAGGTGGTAGATGCAGTCACAGCGGCGCAATGGCTGGAGCGGCTGCTGGCGCTGGACTGGAAAAAAACCGAAGCGGCCGCCTTTGCCAGCGCCCATATCGCCCGCATGACAGGCGACCGCTCGCGCGATATAGCCGACGCGCAGCGCGCCGCGATAATCGCCAGGCTCAAGGGCATTGGCGCGCCCGAAACCTGGGTCGCCATGGTGCGCGAAGTGGTGCAGCTCGACGAGGCTGCTACCCGCCGCATGCTCGGGGAGGCGCTGCCGCCGGGGCTGAAGCTGCTGGCTTGAAACATTGATCGATGTGGCTACACCTCGTTATTCCAGCGACCGGTGCAAATATCCCGGTCTTCAACGTGCTATGCTATTGACATTGATTACTGATTGCATTGCGAGGTAAATCATGCGGCATAATTTTCTTTTCACCCCGGCTGATGCCCTGCGCATCAACAAAAAAATGATGGCGCAGAAAGCTGCTGCGAATACGGCTGCGACATCCTTGAGCCACGGCGACAACCCGGAGCAAATTGCGACAAGGCAAGCAAGAAGCGGCAGCATGACTTTTTCGGTCAAGGAGATGAATGACGCCATGACCAAGGCCAGAGCGTTGTTAGCGGCGTGAAGCTGCGTGTGTCACCATGGCAGTGCACGTCTATGACCAGCTGGTAACAGGCCCCAATGACTTTATCGGGGCATTGGCATATTCGCTGTACAAGCAAACCAAGGTGGAGTGGGTCGTCAATTTGAAAGCAGCCAACGGTGGACTGGAACCGACGGCTGCCGAGAGCGTGATGTTTCATGACTTCAACGTGTTACCAGCTCAGCTACAGGGATACAAGGACCGGGCCACTGCGCTCGCGGCCAACTTCCTGAGCGTTGCGACCCAACAGCGCCTTGATGAATTGAGTGGTGACACGCTGCAGTCTGCACTCGCAAGCAAATTTGATGCTACGCATCAGGCTGTGGCCACTGAACTGGCATCGTACCGCAGGGAACTGGCAGCCAAGCGCGGCATCTATGGCTGGATGGCGGAAGTCGGCGCCGCATTAGTTACCAATTTCCTCACCATCGTGCTGGTTGCCCTGATTGCATATGGGTATGGTAAATTTAATGCCGCAAATTCGACTATCGACGCCAGGATAAGGCAAGCACTTCCTGCAGAGCCCATTCAGCCCAAGGTCGAAAAACCGGAAACGCCGGCAGCCAAGTCCAATTAGCCCGCGTCGCGCGACCCCGCATACCTCGGCAAGCCATCGGCCAGCTGCACCCACGCCACCTGCGTTGCCGTATAAATATGGCTTTGCGGCGGCAACTGGCCAGGCTCATCGAGGCTGCAGGTGGTCAGGTCGACCTCGTTCGCGTAGCGGTCATCTTCGAACATCAGCTGGGTACCGCAGCGCGGGCAAAAGCTGCGCTTGCCGTGTTCGCTGGAGACATAGGTCGCGGGCTGGCCCTGCAGCCAGCGCAAGTTGGCGCGCGGCACGCTGAACCAGGCGACGAACGGCGCGCCCGAGGCGCGGCGGCACAGGGAACAGTGGCAGGCGCTCTGGTGAAAGGCGCCCGCGCCCGCTTCATAGCGGATTGCTCCGCACAAACATCCTCCGTTCAGCATGGCATCCTCCATGGACCTACACGACGGCAATGATAAATAATAGCACCGCCATCGGCGCCTGCACCAGCACGATGCCGGGATGCGTGCGGCGCAACTGGGCCCATACATTCAGGCCCGGTACTTCCTCATGCGGGTGGTGCGCTTCGTCGCGCAGCGACATGGCATGCAAAAACATGCCGGCGATCAAAGGGCCGGGATTGACCCACCAGCCCTGTTCCAGCAAGCCGTGCGACAGGTAGACGGCCAGCACCCCGATCACCACGGGCGAAGCCCACACCACGGCAAGGATCATGCGGATGCCATAGAACTCGGCCAAGGTGCCCATGCGGTGCAGGCGCGTGATATCCGTGTCTTCCATGCGCTTGTCGATCGCCAGTTCGGCGCGGCCATACAAGGTCCACAAGCCGCCGAACAGGCAACCGAGCAGGATGCCAATCACGATGTCGGCGGCGAACACCGCATATTTGTTGACGTCGGCCGTGCCGATGCCCAGCGAGGTGTGGGCGGCCGCATGCAGGTGCAAGCTGGCCTGCTCGCCTTCGGCCGTCGTGTAGCGGTCGCGCACGTCATAGGTGCTGCCGATATACACCACGTTCTTGCGCAGCGCGTGGTCCGCCACGCCGGCCTTGCCGTCGATCAGTTTCACGCGCGTGCGCGTGGGGTCGAGAAATTCCTTCGCCACGGCGGTCGGGTGGAGTGGCGCGGTGACGGCGTTCTGCTCCTGGGCGTCCCTGGCGTCGCCATGGATTACCGGTTCGAACGCCCAGCGCGCCAGTTCCTTTTCGCTGTTGGTGCGCCTGGCCAGCTGGCACACGCGGTCGGCCAGTCCCACCACTTCCTTTTGCTCGGACAGCACGGCCGGAATCGGCTGCAGTTGCTCCTGCTCCTTGACGCCATGCGCCAGCTCGAAGGCGACGGCGGCCAGCACCGGGCTTTTCACTTCGATGCGCGTGACGGCGCCCATGCGCTCGCGAATGCGGGCGCTGGCGAAATGCAGGCCGGCGGCGCAGCGCGCGCGTATCCATGGCAGGTTGGCGTTCTGGTCCGACTGCTCGGGCAGGATCAGCACCAGTTGCCGGCCGTCCCGGGCAAGTTGGTCGAGCAGGCGGTCGAGCGCTCGCGCGCCCCCCTGGTGCTGCTCATACACGGCCGGCGCCAGGTCCAGGTCGATGGCCAGCACCTTGCTGCCGCGCGCGGCCGCGCTGGTGATCAATTGTTCGAGGCGCGAGCGCGCCAAAGGTTCGCGCTCGTCAAACACCTGCTCGAACGCGGGCTGGTCGATCTCGATAATGCCGGGCCGGTATGCTGCTCCCTGGTCGGTACGCGCGCGCACGAGCTGTCCGTGCTCGGCGCTGAAACGCAGCATGGCCGCGTCGAGCCACTCGAGCACATGAAAGCCCTCCAGCGCCAGCATCAGCGAGGCGATCAGGGCCGCGCCGATAATATGGTGCAGTAAATGCGTGCCCGTCAGCTTGAAGGCATGGCCCAGTTGCACGAAGGGCCACAGCAGGCGTTTTCCCAAACTCAGCCGTGGTGGCGGCGGTGCGGCGTGGTCGTCGCGATGGTCGGCATTCATGTGTTGATGGTCTTTCTGAAGCGTGCTTCTTGATAACAGTTAGTAACGACAAGAGTCAATAACGAAAAGAATATGGTATTGCAATAGTGCTCAGAAGCAGCGCACCCTTGACCGGCATCTTGAAATCCCATGCTGCACCGCAGGATGCGCCGCGCGCCGCTTCGTGCTACAACCGCAGGCACAGGAAAAGGAGACCGTCATGCCCTATGTGCGCCAGACCAGTCATCTCGAGCGGGTACGCAACCTGATCGCCGGCCGCATCGTCCACCCCGGCGAGGATGTCGCGCGGCTGGCTTCGTCCCACCGCCGCTCGCTCGACGACTACCGGCTCGACCCGGCCTGCACCACCGGCCCGCGCATCCTGACCAGCGGCGAGCTGCGAGCGATCCAGCAGGCCGAAGAAGGGTTTTTGCGCTCGACCGGCCAGTGCCTGCCGCGCCTGCACGCCATGGTGCGCGAAGCGGGCTACTGCGTGATCCTGGCCAACGTGCATGGCGTGACCATCGACTACGTCGTCGACCAGGCGCAGCGCAAGCATTTCAAGAAGGCCGGGCTGTACCCGGGTTCGTGCTGGTCCGAACACGAGGAAGGCACTTGCGGCGTCGCCTCCGTGCTGCTGGACCACGAGGCGATCACCGTGCACAAGAGCGACCATTTCCGCGCCGCCTTCACCGGCCTGACCTGCAGCGCGGCGCCGATCTTTGCGCCGCACGGCGAGTTGATCGGCGTGCTTGACGCGTCCGCCCTGGCCTCGCCCGACGCGCGCGACAGCCAGCGGCTGGTCAGGCAACTGGTGCGGCAAAGCGCCACCGTGATCGAGGACGGTTTTTTCCTCAAGTCGTACAGCCATTGCTGCATCGTGCTGGCGCACCGCAACCGCCACTTCGTCGAAGTGCAGCCGGAAATGCTGCTGGCCATCGATGAACACGGCGATATCGTGGCGGCCAATCGCTGCGCGCGCCAGGTGATCGGTGGCCTTGACGCCCTGCCCCGGCCAGTCAACGAGGTGCTGGAAGTGCGCGCCGAGCGATTGTTCGATGCGCGCGCGGGCCAGAACCTGCTGTCGCTGCGCCTGGCCGGCGCCGGCAGCTGGCTGCATGCGCGGGTGCGCGCGCCGGTGAAATCCCTGCGCAGCCGCCTGAAAAGCCTCACGCAAGCGCCAGCTCCCGCCTGCACGCCCGAGGAACTGGCCGAGCGCACGCGCATCGAACAGGCAATGAGGCAATCGAAATGGCGGCCCTTGATCGCGGCGGCCATGCTGGGCGTCTCGCGCGCCACCCTGTACCGGCGCCTGAAACACTTCCAGATCGTGCCGCCGCACAAACAATAGCGTGAGACTTTTGTCTCACGGCGCGTCGTGCTGCAATGCGCAATGCCTTGCCAAAGCGCGCGTGATACAACATCGTCAGCGGCGCAGTTGAACCTGCAACACCGCATTCCATCATCACGACATGAGGAGACACGATGACGATCACCCCCCATCAACACACGGTAGCTGCCCTGCTCGAGCAGCTCGAAGGCGCCTTGCGCGCCAATGACTTTGACGGCGCGGCACAGCTGTTCGAAGACGACGGCTACTGGCGCGACCTGGTGCTGTTTACCTGGAACCTGAAAACCCTGGAAGGGCGCGCGCAGATCGCCGCCATGCTCGCCAGCCAGCTGGGTGCCGTGCAGCCGGTGACGATGCGCATCGCCGACGGCGAACAGGCCAGCGAAGCTGCAGGCGTGACGCAATGCTGGATCACGGTCGAGACCAACGTGGCGCGCGGCGTGGGTTTTATCCGCATCCGCGACGGCAAGATCTGGACCCTGCTCACCACCATGAGCGAACTGAAGGGCTACGAAGAAGCCAAGGGAGGCCGGCGGCCCATGGGCGCCGAGCACGGCGCACACACCAATCGCAGCAGCTGGCTGGAACAGCGCGAGCGCGAGGCGGCCGAACTGGGCTACGAGCGCCAGCCCTATTGCGTGATCATCGGCGGCGGCCAGGGCGGCATCGCGCTCGGCGCGCGGCTGCGCCAGCTGAACGTACCGACGATTATCATCGAAAAGAATGCCCGGCCCGGCGACAGCTGGCGCAAGCGCTACAAGTCGCTGTGCCTGCACGACCCGGTCTGGTACGACCATATGCCGTATATCCCGTTTCCCGACAACTGGCCCGTCTTCACGCCCAAGGACAAGGTCGGCGACTGGCTGGAAATGTACACCAAGGTGATGGAGCTGAACTACTGGGGTTCGACCACCTGCGAGTCGGCCAGTTTCAATGAGGCTACCGGCGAATGGAGCGTCAAGGTGCTGCGCGACGGCCAGGCCGTCACCTTGCGCCCGAAGCAGCTGGTGCTGGCCACCGGCATGTCGGGCAAGGCCAACATGCCCAAATTCAAGGGCATGGAGGTGTTCCAGGGCGGGCAGCAGCACTCCTCGCAACACCCCGGACCGGACGCGTATGTGGGCAAGAAAGTGGTGGTGATCGGCGCCAACAATTCGGCCCACGATATCTGCGCGGCGCTATGGGAAGCCGGCGTGGACGTGACCATGGTGCAGCGCTCGTCGACGCATATCGTGAAATCCGATTCGCTGATGGACCTGGCGCTGGGCGACCTGTATTCGGAGCGGGCGCTGGCGACCGGCATGACGACGGCCAAGGCCGACCTGACGTTCGCCTCGATTCCGTACAAGTTGCTGGCGGATTTTCAAAAACCCGTGTTCAAGGCCATCCGCGAGCGCGATGCCGGGTTTTATGCGCGGCTCGAAGAAAAAGGCTTCATGCTCGACTTTGGCGACGACGATTCGGGCCTGTTCATGAAATACCTGCGGCGCGGCTCGGGCTACTATATCGACGTCGGTGCCTCGGAACTGGTGGCCGAAGGCAAGATCAAGCTGAAAAGCGGCGTCGGCGTGACGGAGCTGAAAGCCCATTCGGTGGTGCTGACGGACGGCACCGAACTGCCGGCCGACCTGGTGGTGTACGCCACCGGCTACGGCTCCATGAACGGCTGGGCGGCCGACCTGATCTCGCTTGAAGTGGCCAACAAGGTGGGCAAGGTGTGGGGGCTGGGGTCAAACACCACCAAGGACCCGGGGCCGTGGGAAGGCGAACAGCGCAATATGTGGAAGCCGACGCAGCAGCAAGCGCTGTGGTTCCATGGCGGCAACCTGCACCAGTCGCGCCATTACTCGCAGTATCTGTCGCTGCAGCTGAAAGCGAGAATGGAGGGGCTGGACACGCCCGTGTACGGGCAGCAGCAGGTGCACCACCTGTCTTGATGAGCTGATCGACAGACGAAAAAAATGGCGGCGGGCCACCGGCCCGCCGCCATTTTTTCATGTAAAACAATTACTCTTTGACCGATTCGATCGCAAACGTCAGGGTCACTTCATCGCTGACGGCTGGCGCATATTTACCGGCGTTAAATTCCGAGCGCTTGATCTGGGCCGTGGCGTTGGCGCCGCAAGCATCTTTTTTCAGCATCGGGTGCGGTGCGCAGTTGAACGAGGTGACGGTCAGGGTGACTGGCTTGGTCACGCCTTTCAGGGTCAGGTTGCCTTCGACGGTAGCCAGCTTGTCGCCCTTGAAGTTGAACTTGGTCGACTTGTAGGTAGCGACCGGGAACTTGGCGGTGTCGAGGAAGTCTTCGCCCTGGATGTGCGAGTTGAACAGGGTCGAGCCGGTGTCCACCGATTTGGTGTCGATCAGCACTTCGACGGAACCGGTCTTGGCGGCGCGGTCCAGGGTGATCTTGCCGGTGGTGTTATTGAAACGGCTTTGCTGGGTCGAGAAACCCATGTGGCTGTATTCGAAACGCGGGAAAGTGTGGCTGCCATCGATGACATAGACTTCCGGCGCGGCGAAGGCGGACAGCGAGAAGCCGGCGGCGGCGATAAAGGCGAACAGTTTTTTCATGGTCAGTTCCTGAAAGTGTGGATTAAGGTAAAACCGCCAGCAGCGCCCATGCACTGGGCTCGGCAAGCTGGTGTGGCTTCTGTTGCAATGATTATGCATGGCATGAAGATCGATGTAAAACGGAAAATTTACCTAGTTAGCATCGAAAAAATCGATAGTACCAGCAAAATCCCTGCATATCATACGTCTGTTGCCGATTATTCACCGCCCTGCTGAAAAACGCCAAGCCGTTAAATGCGAATGATTCTTGTTATTATCCATACCTTTTGCTGCGCCTGCAATATCGCGCCACATCCTCCATAATAAGAGACCTACAGCGAACCCTCCCTTCATGACCATCACCGCCAGCCTGGACCCCACCGATTTGAGCACCAGCCATACTCCCGCCCTGCCGCGCAGCGCGCGCCTGAAAGCCGATACCTCGGCCACCCACGACGTGCTCGACAAGCGCATCATGGCCGCCGCACCGTTCGACAACCAGCAAAACTATGTGCGCTTCCTGCAGGCGCAATATGCCTTCCTGCGCGATGTCGATACCCTGTACGACCATGCCGGCCTGGCCGCCCTGCTGCCCGACCTGCAACAGCGGCGCCGCTACGCCAGCATCGCCGCCGACCTGCGCGACCTCGCTACCAGCCTGCCGACCGACTCGCCGACGCCGCCCTTCGATGCGCAGCTGGACCTGGCCACCGCTTTGGGCTGGCTGTATGTCAGCGAAGGCTCGAAGCTGGGCGCGGCCGTGCTGTACAAACTGGCCGGCAAGCTCGGCCTTGATGAACACCACGGCGCGCGCCACCTGGCCGGCCACCCGGACGGCCGCGCGCGCCACTGGCGCGAATTCACCGCCGTGCTCGATGTCGTCCCGCTGGGCCAGGATGGCGAAGCGCGCCTGATCGAAGGCGCGCGCGCCGCCTTCATGCGCATGCACGGCCATGTCGAGGCGCAGGGACTATGATCGATACGGGTCCGGCCCCGGTGGCGACGCCTGCCGTGCGCGAAGCGCATGGCGCGCGCCTGCGCCGCTGGGCCTGGACGGCGGCCGGCATGCTGATGGTGGCGCTGGGCATTATCGGCGCCATGCTGCCCGTGATGCCCACCACGATTTTCCTGATCCTGGCGCTGGCCTGTTTCAGCCGCGCCTCGCCGCGCCTGGAACACTGGCTGCTGCACCATCCGCGCTTCGGCCACCCTTTGCGCCAGTGGCGCGAGCACCGCGCCGTCTCGCGCCGCGGCAAGGCCATGGCCTGCACCGGCATGGCGATCGGCTTTGTCGCCATGTGCCTTGGCCATCCGCCCTGGTGGGTGATCGCCCTGGTCGGCGCCATCGAAATCGCCGTCTTGATTTATCTGCTGCGCCGCCCGGAAGGCCCTGCGCCGAACAACGGCACGCCGACGAACTGAATTTTATTCGGCAAATAGTCCGGTCATCCGCTTTTCCCTGTCAGAAAGCCCTGCATAGACATTATTCGCATATCCAAAGCAAGAATCTGTCGTTAGAGTAATAACGCGCTTCGGGTATACTGTGCAACCGACGTCGCTCGGGCACTGCCAGCGCCGCGAGGCGCCAATAATAAAAGGAATCCGCATGACCACACCATCCCGCCCGCCGGTGATCCGCATCGAAGGCGCGAACAAGACCTTTGCGCTGCCCAAGGGCGCGCCATTTCACGCGGTCAGGGACGTCACGCTCGATGTCTACCCTGGCGATATCTTTGGCCTGATCGGCAAGAGCGGCGCCGGCAAATCGACCCTGCTGCGCCTGATCAACCTGCTCGAACGCCCGGACAGCGGCACCATCACCGTGGCTGGCCGAGAACTGACGCGCCTGTCGAAAAGCGAACTGCGCGACGCACGCCAGAATATCGGCATGATCTTCCAGCAGTTCAACCTGCTGCAAAACGCCACCGTGTTCGACAACGTCGCCTTCCCCTTGAAAATCCATGGCACGGCCAAGGGCGGGCAGGTTGCCGCGCGCGTCGAGGAATGCCTGGCGCTGGTCGGCCTGTCCGACAAGCAGCACAGCTATCCGGCGCAGTTGTCGGGCGGCCAAAAGCAGCGCGTGGCGATCGCCCGCGCCCTGGCCAGCCATCCGGACGTGCTGCTGTGCGACGAGCCGACCTCGGCGCTGGACGCGGAAACCACGCGCGCCCTCTTGGCCACCCTGCGCGACATCAACGCGCGCCTGGGCGTGACCATCGTGTTTGTCAGCCATGAATTGTCGGTGCTGGGCGCCATCTGCAACCGCGTGGCGGTGGTGGAAAACGGCGCGATCGCCGAACAGTTCGAACTCGCCGACACCGCCACCCCGCGCAAGACGGCGCTGGGCCGCGAGCTGGCCTATTACGGCACCGAAGCATTTGAAGCAAGCGCCTGGAAGGATGCCAGCCATGTTTAACGAGTCCTTCAATAACGTCGTCGCCCTGCTGCCGGAAATCTGGGTCGCCCTCGGCCAGACCATGACCATGCTGGGCATTGGCCTCACCGCCGCCATTCTGATCGGCGGCCCGCTGGGCGTACTGCTGTTTCTCGTGTCGGAAAAGCAGTCGCTGGAAAACCGCCCGCTGTCGATGATCCTCGGCTGGCTGGTCAACACCGTGCGCTCCTTCCCCTTCATCATTCTGCTGGTCGCGCTGACGCCATTTACACGCATTATCGCCGGCACCTCGATCGGCCCGCTGGCCGCTAGCGTGCCGCTGTCGTTTGCCGCCATTCCCTACCTGGCGCGACTGGTGGAACAGAACCTGCGTGAAGTGCCGCGCGGCGTGATCGAGGCGGCGCACGCCATGGGCGCCTCGGAAATGCAGATCATCGTGCGCGTGCTGCTGGTCGAAGCGCGCTCCGGCCTGGTGCTGGCCCTGACCGTGCTGTCGATCAGCTTCCTGTCCTATTCGGCCGTGGCCGGCGTGGTGGGCGGCGGCGGCATCGGCGACCTGGCCATCCGCTACGGCTACTACCGCTTCGAGACCGACATCATGGTCGTCACCGTCGCCATCCTCATCGTGCTGGTGCAGATCATCCAGTTCGCCGGCACTCGCATTGCCAAGCGCCTCGACAAACGTTAATTTAGAATCAAGGGAATCCATATGAACATCATCCGCCGCAACCTGCTCGCCGCCGCCATCGGCCTGTCCCTGGCCTTCTCGGCCCAGGCGAAAGATCCGAAGGAAATCGTCATCGGCACCAGTGCCGGGCCGTATGGCGACCAGCTGAAGATCGGCATCAAGCCGATTCTGGAAAAACAGGGCTACAAGGTAAAAATCGTCGAATTCAACGACTACGTGCAGCCGAACTATGCGCTGGCCGAAGGTTCGCTGGACGCCAATGTGTTCCAGCACATCGTCTACCTGAACAAATTCGCCACCGATAACAAGCTGGCCATCATGCCCTTGGTCACCGTGCCGACCATCCCCATCGCCATGTACAGCACCAAACACAAGGCCCTGACGGAAGTCAAGGATGGCGCCACCATCGCCATGCCGAACGACCCGACCAACCAGGCGCGCGCGCTGGTGGTGCTCGACAAGATGGGCTGGATCAAACTGAAACCGAACGTCGACCCGCTGCGCGCCTCCGAACGCGACGTGGCCGCCAATCCGAAGAAATTGAAACTGGTGCCGCTGGAGGCGGCGCAACTGCCACGCGCCCTGGCCGATACCGACTTCGCCTTTATCAACGGCAATTTCGCCCAGGCGGCCGGCATCAAGCTGACCAGCGCCCTGGTGGCCGAGAAAATCTCGGCCAGCTATGTCAACCTGGTGGCCATCCGCACCGCCGACAAGGGCAAGCCCTGGGTGAAAGACCTGGAAGCGGCCTACCGCTCGCGCGCCTTTCTGGATGTGACGAACAAGTATTTTGCCGGGTATGAGAAGACCGATTATCAGGTCGCGCTGGAAAAAGCCGGCGCGGGCAAGAAATAATCCTCCAGCGTCCAACCCCGAAGCCGTCAAGTAGCGTAACTGCGCCGCAAGCATGCCCACAAAAGGATTAAAACCCCAGTCGCCCGCAAACGCACACCGGGCCAAGCGGGCCTGAAAAATGTCGAGGGCAAGGCGCAGCGACGAAGACAGTACGAATGTACGGCGAGAAGCTGCAACGCCGCCATCGGCGTTTTCTCAGGCCCGCGTCTCCGGCCCGCCGTTTTCGGGCCAAGCGGGCCCGCCGTTTTTACGCGTTTGCGCCTTTCAATGCGTCGGACAACTGCACAGCATTCGGGTCTGCCCCCCAGCTTTTATTCTGCCCTTACAATAGCTTCCATCCCACTTTTGGAAAGAAGCCATGTCCGCCTTGCCCGCAACCCCACCCTCCGCAGCCCCCAACCGCTATCGCGCATTCCTGTTCGACATGGACGGCACGGTGATCAATTCGATCGCGGCCGCCGAACGCATCTGGGGCCTGTGGGCCAAGCGCCAGGGCCTCGATGTGGCGACCTTTCTACCCACCATCCACGGCGTGCGCTCGGTCGACACCATCGCCAGACTGGCCCTGCCCGGCCTCGATCCGCGCCAGGAAGCGCAGGGCATCACGGATGCCGAGATCGTTGACGTGGAAGGTATAATTGAAATTGCCGGCGCCCAGCGCTTTTTGCGCTCGCTGCCGCCGGCGCAATGGGCCATCGTCACCTCGGCGCCGCGCGCGCTGGCCATGGCGCGATTGAAGGCGGCCGGCATG
Source organism: Janthinobacterium sp. PC23-8 (assembly GCF_002250505.1). Taxonomy (GTDB): domain Bacteria; phylum Pseudomonadota; class Gammaproteobacteria; order Burkholderiales; family Burkholderiaceae_D; genus Janthinobacterium. Next base: position 391,192 of record NZ_NJGY01000003.1, on the reverse strand, counting down.
CCTGTGCCCGCCGTGATGGTGACGGCAGAAGACGTCAAGGCCGGCAAACCCATGCCCGACTGCTATCTGCTGGCGGCGGAAAAGCTGGGCGTGTCGCCCGCCGACTGCCTGGTGTTCGAGGACGCCTCGGTCGGCATCGAAGCTGGAGTAGCGGCCGGCGCCAAGGTGATGGTGATCACGGCCACGCACGCGCATCCGCTGGCCACGCGCCATCCGGCAATCGCCAGCTATGAAGCGATGGTGGCGACCGTCGACGCAGACGGCTTTATCGTGCTGGCGCAGTCGGCTGCAACACGCGGCCAAGAATAGACTGTTCCAGCGCCGCAAATTGCGCGCTGCCGCGCTGGCGGGGGCGCGGCAGGTCGACCTTGACGTCGAGCGTGATCTGGCCGTCCTCGATCAACAGCACCCGGTCGGCCAGCGCCACCGCTTCGGCCACGTCATGCGTGACCAGCACCGCCGTAAACCCGCGCGCCAGCCACAGCGACTCGATCAGCTGCTGCATCTCGATGCGGGTCAGCGCATCGAGCGCCCCCAGCGGTTCGTCCAGCAACAGCAACTGCGGTTCGTGCACCAGCGCGCGCGCCAGCGCCACGCGCTGCTTCTGGCCGCCAGACAGCGCGGCCGGCCAGTCGTCGGCCCGTTCCGCCAGGCCCACCGTCCACAGCGACGCCGCAGCCGAACCTACGCCCCTCGGCAAGCCCAGCGCCACGTTTTCCAGCACGGTTTTCCACGGCAGCAGCCGCGCTTCCTGGAACATGATGCGGATATCGGGATCAAGCTTGCCAGAGCCCACCGTGATCGCGCCCTGATCGATGCTTTCCAGGCCGGCGATCGAGCGCAGCAAGGTGCTCTTGCCGCAGCCGCTGCGCCCGACGATGGCGACAAATTCGCCCGCGTCGAGCTTGAGGTCGACGTTTTTCAGCACCGGGCGCGTGGCATAGGACTTGCTCAGGTTTTCCAGCAGCAGCGGCACGCCGCTGCGCTCTTGCGCAGCGCGTGGCGCCACCCTGGCCCGCACGGGAGCGACAGGAGCGACAGGAGCATCGTGCGCGAAGTGGGAAAACAGATCCGTTTCGACTTGAATGGGAGCTAACAGCATGATAATTCCTTCTTAACGGTAGGCGGGATTCCAGCGCAAGCAGTATTTCTCCAGGCGGCGCGAAAACAGGTCGGCAGCCTTGCCCAGCAAGGCGTACAGCAGGATGCCGACCAGCACGACGTCCGTTTGCAAAAATTCACGCGCATTCATGGTCATGTAGCCGATGCCGGCCTGCGCCGAGATGGTTTCGGCGACGATCAACAGCACCCACACCAGGCCCAGCGAAAAGCGCACGCCGACCAGGATGGACGGCATGGCGGCCGGCAGGATCACGTCGCGGTACAAGGGCCAGCCGGACAGGCCGTAGCTCCTGGCCATTTCGATCAGGCCCTGGTCGGCCGAGCGGATGCCGTGAAAAGTGTTCAGGTAGACGGGGAAGAAGACGCCGACGGCCAGCAAAAACAGCTTGGCCGTCTCGTCGATGCCGAACCACAGAATCACCAGCGGTATCAGGGCCAGCGCCGGGATATTGCGCACCATCTGCAAGGTGGTGTCCAACAAGGTCTCCGCATGGCGAAAGCTGCCCGTCAACAGGCCCAGCAACAGGCCCAGTCCGGCGCCCACGCCAAAGCCGACACTGGCCCGCCACAAGCTCGTTTTCAGGTGCAGCCACAATTGGCCCGACTCCGCCAGGGTCCAGAAGGCTTTGCCCACCGCCCATGGTTCGGGCAGGATGCGGCTCGACAGCCAGCCCAGCTGCGAGGCCAGTTGCCAGCCCAGCAGCAGCGCCACCGGCAAGGCCCATGGCGCCAGGTTGTCGCGCCATGGCGTGGGCGCGCCCTTGCCATGGCTCCCCAAGGTCGCCGCCGCCATCTCAGGCCGCCTTCTTCTGCGGTGCGGCCGGCACGATATTGCTGGCCATGACTTCGCCGAACGGGCCCGAGAGCGACTGCTCGCCGACGGCTTTGCCCTTGCCCAGCAGCGGGAACACCAGTTCGGCAAAGCGGTACGATTCTTCCAGGTGCGGGTAGCCCGAAAAAATGAAGGTATCGATGCCCAGGTCCGCGTACTCCCTGATGCGCGCCACCACGGTTTCGGCGTCGCCCACCAGGGCCGTGCCGGCGCCGCCGCGCACCAGGCCCACGCCGGCCCACAGGTTCGGCGACACTTCGAGCTTGTCGCGGCTGCCGCCGTGCAGGGCCGCCATGCGCCGCTGGCCGACCGAATCCATTTTCGAGAACGCCGCCTGCGCCTTGGCGATCACCTCGTCGTCCAGATGGCTGATCAGCTCATCGGCCGCGCGCCAGGCCGCTTCATTGGTGTCGCGCACGATCACGTGCAGGCGGATGCCGAAGCGCACCGTACGACCGCGCCTGGCCGCGCGCGCGCGGATATCGGCAATCTTTTCGGCCACGGCGGCCGGCGGCTCGCCCCAGGTCAGGTATACATCCATCTGCTCGGCCGCCAGTTCATGCGCCGGCTCCGACGAGCCGCCGAAATACAGCGGCGGATACGGTTTTTGCACCGGCGGATACAGGGTCCTGGAACCCTTGACCTGGATATGCTTGCCTTCGAAATCATAGCCGGCGGCACCGCCCTCGCCGGCCAGGGTGGCGCGCCACACCTTGATGAATTCGTCCGAGATTTCATAGCGTTTGGCGTGGTCGGCAAACAGGCCGTCCGCTTCCAGTTCGCCCTGGTCGCCGCCGGTGACGACATTGATCAACAGGCGGCCGTTCGACAGGCGGTCAAAGGTCGAGGCCATGCGCACGGCCAGGCCGGGCGTCGACAGGCCGGGGCGCACGGCGACGAGGAACTTGAGCTTTTGCGTCACGCTGATCAGGGACGACGCCACCACCCACGCGTCTTCGCAGGAGCGGCCGGTCGGCAGCAGCACGCCGTCGTAGCCCAGCGTATCGGCGGCCACGGCCACCTGGCGCAGGTAATCGGCGTCAACGGCGCGCGCGCCTTGCGAGGTGCCCAGGTAGCGGCTGTCGCCGTGGGTGGGAATGAACCAGAATATATTCAATGACATGGTGTTCTCTATCTCTCTTGGTTTATTTGGTGGCGACCTGCTTGACCGGCAGCAGCGCGTCCTTGACAACGATGGGTTTGGGGATCAGCTTCAGGCTGGAAAACGCGTCGGCCACCTTTTGCTGGGCCGCGATCACGTCCGTCGACACCGGCTTGACGCCGTAGGCATAGCGCGAGGCGGCCAGCGCCACCACGTCGCGGCTTAACCCGGTCTGGGCCGACAGGATGGTCGCCACCTCGTCGGGATGGTTGCGGCCCCAGTCATCGACCTTGGCCACTTCATCCTGCACGATGCGCAGGATCTCGGGATTCTTTTCGGCGTAAGTGCGCGAAGCCAGGTAGAACTGGTAGTTGGCCACCAATCCCTTGCCATCGGCCAGCACGCGCGCGCCGATCTGCTTTTCGGCGGCGGCCAGGAACGGGTCCCAGATGGCCCAGGCGTCCACGCTGCCACGCTCGAAGGCGGCGCGCGCATCGGCCGGCGGCAGGAACACGGGCTGGATATCGGCGTAGGCCACGCCGGCTTTTTCCAGCGCCTTCAACAGCAGGTAATGCACGTTCGACCCCTTGTTCAGGGCGATTTTCTTGCCCTTCAGGTCCGCCAGGGTGCGCAGGGAAGACCCCTTGGGCACGACGATCGCTTCGCTGGCCGGCGACGGCGGTTCATTGCCCACATAGACCAGGTTGGCGCCGGCCGCCTGCGCGAAGATCGGCGGCGCTTCGCCGACGGTGCCGAAGTCGATGCTGCCCACGTTCAGGCCTTCGAGCAGCACCGGGCCGGCCGGAAACTCGGTCCATTTCACGCCCACGCCCTGCTCGGCCAGGCGTTTTTCCAGCGTGCCGCGGCCTTTCAGCAGGGTCAAGGTGCCGTATTTCTGGTAGCCGATACGCAGCTCGGCCTGCGCTTGCGCGTGAACCATGGTTGGCATGCCGGCCGCCATCACGCCGAGGCCGGCAAAGGTGGCAAACAGCAGGCCGACGGTGGCGCGGCGGGACAGGCGTTTTTCCTGGTGATCGGTCATGGCGGTTTCCTATGGTGTGAATGGTGAATCAGGCGGTTTGCAACGATGGGCAGTAGGGTTGTTCCTGCAGCGTGCGCGCTGGTGGCGCCAGGGTTTCGTCCGCAAGGACCAGCGGCCGGCGCGCGCCCTGCAAAATGAACAGGCCGGCCGACACCTCGGCAATGCCGGCCCGCACCCGCAGTTCGATCGCCGCGTCCAGGCTCAAGCCCCGTTCTTCATGCCAGTCCAGCTGCTGCGCATTGGCGTAGATGCTGGTAAAGACCTGCTTGGCGCCCAGCGCATGCAGCACCGGCCGCAGCGCATAGTCGAGCGCCAGCGTGTGGGCGTGGCCGCCGCCGGTGGCCAGCGGCAGCACCAGCTTGCCGGCCAGGCCGTCTTGCGGCAGCAGGTCGAGGAAGGCTTTCAGCAGGCCCGTGTACGATGCCTTGTAGATAGGCGTGGCGATCACGATGGCGTGCGCTTCGGCCACGGCGCGCACCGCGCTGGCGATATCAACGTCGTTGTAGTCAAACTGCAGCAGCGCGCGCGCCGGCAGGTCGCGCACATCGAGCTTGCTGTATGTATGGCCATGCAGCGCCAGCTGGTCGCCGATATGCTGCAGCAGGCGGCTGGAGCTCGAAGGTATCTGCGGGCTGCCGCCCAATAAAAGTATGCTCATGAGGTGGTCCCTGTAAGTGGTCTGTGTCGATAGGCGCTGCTCGATATGCATGCAGCCTATCGCCATCACGGCCCGTATAAAACGAATGCTTTCGCGCTTCGATATGTGTTTTTCGACTAAAGCGCCTCGACGCCCCGCAGCGTCCTCGCAACGACCCCGCTCACATTTTTTTGCATATCCATGCGCGCTTTTCTTCGTGTACGGCACTTCAATTCGGATGCAATACTGACTCCATCGATTTTCTGAAATGACTGCCATGTCCGCTGCTTTTATCTTTGCCCCCCCGCCACAAACGCCTGCGGCGCCACCTGACGCCATCGCCGTCGCCACCTTTCTGGCCGCCCGCCTGGCCGCCACCGCCAATGCCCGCGACCAGGCCGGCGGCCATGCTGCCGAGGAACGCGAATGGATACGCGACTCTGGCCTCCTGACCCTGTCGATTCCCGCGCAATTCGGCGGCCAGGGCGCCCCCTGGCCGCTGGTGTATCAAGTGATCCGCATCCTGGCGCGCGCCGACAGCGCACTGGCCCATGTGTTCGGCTTTCACCATTTGCAGCTGGCCGGTTTGCAGCTGTATGGCAGCGCGCAGCAGCAGCGCCGCTTGCTGACCTTGACAGTGGACGAGCGCCTGTTCTGGGGCAATGCGCTCAATCCGCTCGACAAAAGAGTCACCGCCACCGACAGCGGCGACGGCTTTGTTTTGGACGGCATCAAGAGTTTTTCGTCCGGTTCGGTGGGCTCGGACTGGCTGACGGTGTCGGCCTGGCACGCCCCCACGCAAACGGCGCTGATCGCCGCCCTGCCCACGCGCCAGCCGGGCATCACCGTGCAGCCGGACTGGGACGCATTCGGCCAGCGCCAGACCGACAGCGGCAATGTGCATTTCGAGCAGGTAGCGCTGCCGGCGGAGCTGGTGCTGCAATCGCCCGCGCAGGCGGCCACGCCGCAGACGACGGTGCGCTCGCAGATCGCCCAGCTGATCATGACCAATCTCTACCTCGGCATCGCCGAAGGCGCGTTCGAAGCGGCGCGCGGCTACACCAGCGAACAGGCGAAAGCCTGGTTTGCCTCCGGCGTGGCGCAAGCGGCTGACGATCCGCTGGTGCAGCACCGCTACGGCCAGCTCTGGCTGCTGCTGCGCCCGGCGCAAGTGCTGGCCGACCTGGCCGCACTGGAACTCGATACGGTGTTGCGCAAGGGCGCCCTCGTCACAGCGCAGGAACGGGGCCTGCTGGCCGTCGCCGTGGCCGAAGCGAAGTGTTTGTCGCACAAGGCGGGGCTGGAAATCAGCAGCCAGATGTTCGAACTGACGGGCGCGCGCTCGACCTCGGCGCAATTTGGTTACGACCGCTACTGGCGCAATGTGCGCGTCCATACCCTGCACGATCCCGTCGACTACAAGCTGCGCGACCTGGGGCGTTATGCGCTATCTGGCACCGTGCCCGAGCCGACCGCTTATTCCTGACACCCTCTCAACCATACGGAGACACCGCCATGACCATCGCCCGCCGCACCCTGCTTCTCGGCGCCCTGAGCCTCGCCCTGACCACCGGCCTGGCCCAGGCCAAGGACCCAAAAGAGATCACCATCGGCGCCAGCGCCGGCCCGTATGCGGACCAGATCAAGCTGGGCATCAAGCCCATCCTGGAAAAGCAGGGCTACAAGGTCAAGCTGGTCGAGTTCAACGACTATATCCAGCCGAACTTCGCGCTGGCCGAAGGGTCGCTGGACGCCAATGCCTTCCAGCATATCGTGTACCTGAAAAAATTCGCGCTCGAACACAAGCTGGCGCTGACGGACCTGGTCCAGGTACCGACTGCGCCAATCGCGCTGTACAGCAAGAAGCACAAGTCGCTCACCGAAGTGAAAGAAGGCTCGACCGTCGCCCTGCCGAACGATCCGACCAACCAGGCGCGCGCGCTGGTGCTGCTCGACCAGCTGGGCTGGGTCAAGCTGCGCGACAATATCGATCCGGTGCGCGCATCCGAAAAGGATATCGCCGTCAATCTCAGGAAAATCAGGATCTTGCCGCTGGAAGCGGCGCAGCTGCCACGCTCGCTGGCCGACACCGATTACTCCTTCGTCAACGGCAATTACGCGCTGGCCTCGGGCCTGAAGCTGACGGACGCGCTGCTGGCCGAGAAAATCCCGCCCAACTACATCAACCTGGTGGCGGTGCGCACGGCCGACAAGGACAAGCAGTTCGCGAAAGACCTGGCGGCGGCCTACCGCTCGCGTGAATTCCTCGACATCACCAACAAATACTTTGCCGGCTATGTCAAACCCGACTACCAGCAAGCCTTGCAGACGGCGGCCCGATAATGGTCAAGGCAATCCGCTTCAACGCCTTCCAGATGAACACCGTCGGCCACCAGTCGCCGGGCCTGTGGACCCATGCGCGCGACCGCAGCGACCGCTATACGGAACCCGAACACTGGACCGAACTGGCGCGGCTGCTGGAAAAAGGCCTGTTCGACGCCGTGTTCCTGGCCGATGTGCTGGGCGTGTATGACGTGTACCAGGACAGCCTGGACGCGGCATTGACGCATGGCGTGCAGGTGCCGCTGAACGACCCGCTGGCGCTGGTGCCGCTGATGGCGCAGGCGAGTACCCACCTGGGATTCGGCGTCACCTGCGCCCTCACCTACGAGCATCCGTACACGTTTGCGCGGCGCATCTCCACCCTCGATCACCTGACAAAAGGGCGCATCGGCTGGAATATCGTCACCGGGTATCTGGACAGCGCGGCGCGCAACCTGGGCCTGGACCAGCAACTGAGCCATGATGAACGCTACGACCTGGCCGACGAATATCTCGACGTGGTCTACAAGCTGTGGGAAAAAAGCTGGGACGACGATGCGGTGATCAACGACAAGGCGCGCGGTGTCTACGCCGACCCTGCGCGCGTGCATGCGATCAACCATGTCGGCCGCCACTACCAGGTGCCCGGCATCCACCTGTGCGAACCGTCGCCGCAGCGCACGCCATTGCTGTACCAGGCCGGCACCTCGCCGCGCGGCACGCGCTTTGCGGCGCGCCATGCGGAAGCGACCTTTGTCAGCGGCCCCAGCAAGACGGTGGTCAAGCGCTATGCGGACGACTTGCGCGCGGCCGTGCGGCAAGCCGGGCGCGATGGCGACGCGCTGGTGATCTATGCCCAGGCGCTGATCATCACGGGGGCCACCGAAGCCGAGGCGCGCGCCAAACATGACGATTACCTCAAGCATGTCGATATCGAAGCGGCGCTGGTGCTGCTGTCGGGCTGGACCGGCGTGGATTTTTCACGCCACCCACTCGACGCCACCATCGAATACATCGACTCCGACGCCGGCCGCTCGGCGCTGGCCTCGTTCAGCCAGGCCGACCCCGACCGGACCTGGACCGTGCGCGAGGCGGCGCAATATATCGGCCTCGGTGGCCGCGGCCCGGTGATCGTCGGCGATGCACGGCAGGTGGCCGACCAGCTGGAAAGCTGGCTGATTGAGACCGGCATCGATGGCTTCAACCTGGCGTTTGCCGTCGCCCACGACAGCATGGCGGACGTGGTCGAACATATCGTGCCCGAACTGCAGCGGCGCGGGCGCTACAGGACACAGTACGAGCAAGGCAGCCTGCGCCACAAGGTCTTCGGCCACGGTGCGCGCCTGCCGGAAAGCCATGCGGGCAGGCAGGTCAGCATCACGAGCAACGCCGCCGCGCTGGCGGCTTGAACTTTCACCTCACTCTCAGGACTCCATGAAACGCAGAACCGTGTTGCAACTGGCCGCCGCCGGCATTTTTCCAGGCCTTTCCCATGCTGCTACCCAGCCGCCCTTGAAAGAGCTGCGCCTCGACTACGCCTATTACTCGCCCACCAGCCTGGTGCTGCGCCGCTTTGGCTGGCTCGAAGAAGCGTTCAAGGGTGACGGCACCAGCATCAAGTGGGTGCTGAGCGCCGGCAGCAACCGCGCGCTCGAATACCTGAACGCCAACAGCATCGACATCGGTTCGAGCGCGGGCCTGGCCGCCCTGCTGGCGCGCGCCAATGGCAATCCGATCCGCGCACCATATATTTTTTCGCGCCCGGAATGGACGGCGCTGGTGGTGCGCAAGGACAGCGCTATCCGCAGCATCGCCGACCTGAAAGGCAGGAAAGTCGCCGCCACCAAGGGCACCGACCCCTATTTGTTCCTGCTGCGCGCCCTGAAGACGGCAGGCCTGAAACGTGGCGATATCGAACACGTAAGCCTGCAGCACGCCGACGGCCGCACCGCGCTGGAGCAAGGCAAGGTCGACGCCTGGGCAGGGCTTGATCCGCATATGGCGGCCAGCGAACTGGAAGCGGGCTCGCGCCTGATCTACCGTAACGTGGCCTTCAACACCTACGGTTTCCTGAACGTGCGCGAGGACTTCCTGGCCAGCCGCCCGACCGAAGTGGGCAAGGTCATCGAGGCCTATGAACGGGCGCGCGCCTGGACCATCGCCAATCCGGCCGAAGCGGCCAGGATCCTGGCCGAGGAAGCCAAGGTCAGCCTGCCGGTGGCGCTGCTGCAGGTGAAATTGCGCAGTGATTTTCAAACTCCGCAACCGTCGACCGAACATGTAAAAGCCTTGCTGGCGGCCGCGCCCATCCTCGTCGAAGAAGCGCTGGTCAAGCCGGGCGCGGACCTGAACCGCGCCATCAACGATCTGGTCGATACGCGCTTTGCAGTCCCTTACATCAAGAAGGCATAGGACCCGTCATGGCCAGAGATACGCTAGCAGCACCTGCATCGGCAGCGTGCGACCCTGGCACGCGCCGCACGCTGCGCCTTCCCCGTGCCACCCTGGGCTTGCTGCTGCCGGTGCTGGCCTTGATCGCGGCGCAAGCCGGCGTGCGCACCGGGCTGATACCGGCCAACCTGCTGCCGGCGCCCACCGAGATTGCCGCCACCATCGCCGGCCTGGCGCACCAGGGCCTGGGCGGCCATGTGCTGGCCAGCACCGTGCGCGTGGCCATCGGCTTTGCGGGAGGCGCGCTGCTGGCCATTCTATTGGGGGCGCTGGTGGGACTGAACCGCACGGCGCAAGCGCTGTTTGATCCTACGTTCCAGGCGCTGCGCGCGATTCCGTCGCTGGCCTGGGTGCCCTTGCTGCTGCTGTGGCTGGGCATCGACGAAGCGCCCAAGCTGGTACTGATCGGCATCGGCGCCTTCTTCCCCGTGTATATGGGCGTGGTGTCGGGCATCCGCGACGTCGACCGCAAACTGATCGAGGCGGCCCGCCTGTATCGCCTGAACAGGACCGCGCTGGCGCGCCGCGTGCTGCTGCCAGCCGCCCTGCCCGCCATCTTCACGGGACTGCGCAATGGCCTGAGCCTGGCCTGGATGTTCATGGTGGCGGCCGAACTGATCGCCGCCAGCCAGGGCCTGGGCTATCTGCTCAGCGACGGGCGCGAAACCAGCCGCGCCGATATCGTGCTGTCCGCAATCGTGCTGCTGGCCCTCCTGGGCAAGGCCAGCGACAGCCTGATGCGACGACTGGAAAACCGCCTGCTGGCCTGGCGCGACAACTATGCTCCTGCCTGAAGAAAGTCTCAAAACATGACCGCACTGCTCGACATCACCGTCAACGACAAATCCTGGGGCGCGCGCCGCGTGCTGCACAAGCTGCAATTGCAACTGCGGCGCGGCGAGATCGTCAGCCTGATCGGCGCCAGCGGCTGCGGCAAAAGCAGCCTGCTGTCCATCGTGGCCGGCCTCGACGCCGACTTTCGCGGCAGCTTGCGCCTCGACGGCAAGCCGCTGGCGGGAGTGCATGCCGATATCGGCCTGATCTTCCAGGAGCCGCGCCTGTTTCCCTGGCTGACGGTGGCGCAAAATATCGCCTTTGGCCTGGGCGCAGGCGGCGAGCACGATCCGAAGGTTGCGCAACTGCTGGCCGAAGTGGGCCTGCACGGCATGGCAAACAGCCTGCCCAAGCAGCTCTCGGGCGGCCAGGCGCAGCGCGTGGCGATCGCGCGCGGCCTGTTCGGCCAGCCGCGCATCATGCTGCTCGACGAACCGTTTTCCGCCGTCGACGCGTTTACCCGCATGAAGCTGCAGGACCTGCTGGCCGACGTAACCGTGCGCCACGGCTTGACGGTGCTGCTGGTGACGCACGATATCGATGAAGCCTTGTACCTGAGCGACCGCATCGTCATGCTGGACACCCGCGCCGGCCCGCCGCGCGCCCACTACGACGTGACGGCGCCCCGCCCGCGCTCACGCACCCCGGCGACCCAGGCCGCCCTGAAAGACGCCATCCTCGGCGAACTGCATGCCGCGCACGCGATCTGACAGCGGCTTGCGGGACCAGTGGCAAACCCCGCCGTTCATGTTCGCTTGCCATGCAGCCACCCAGCCGCCCTTGAAAGAGCTGCGGTCCAGCCGCATCGAAATCGATATCGATATCGATATCGTCATGTTGACAGGGGCGTGACGATGGCTGGTTATTCACGACGTTGCCGTTTACAATCTGGCTTTTTCGATGAAAAGGCAAACAATGGCAGAAGAAACAAAGGCACCGTGGCTCAATACGATGGCGCTGGCAACGGTGATCCTTGCGGTGTGCGCAACATTGTCCACCTTTAAGGCCGGTGGCTATTCGACGCAGAGCGTAATTAACCAGGCGCTCGCTTCGGACCAGTGGTCGTTTTACCAGGCGAAAAGCACCAAGCAGCATCTGTATGAGGTGCAAGCCGAGCAATTGAAATTGCAGGCCCTGGCGCTATCAAAGGAAAATCCAGCGAGTGCCCCTTATGCGGAAAAAGAGGCGCAGTACCGTGCTGCCATCGTTCGCTATGCTGCTGAAAAGCAGGACATCCAGGTTCGCGCCCGCGACCTTGAACAGCAGCGCGACACCGCGAAACAGCACGGCAAACCATTTGGTATTGCCGTGATTTTTCTGCAGGTGTCGATACTGCTGAACTCGATAGCCGGTCTCATGAAAGTCAAGCGTATCTGGTGGGCCTCGATCCCGGTGGGCCTGGCAGGCCTGGTATGTTTTGCCGATGGCTTCCTGATGTTTGTATAAAACATGGCCGTGACGCACACAGCATTGGCGGTTTGAATCGCCATCTCCATAAAAGATGTGTTGTCGCCAGCTTGGAACCGATCAGATGCCGGCGACCGCAGTGTGCGCTTGCTTTCTGCAGCTCAAAATAGTTCGTTCTGCTTGAGCAACGGGACCGTCGGCGCCGGTTCTGCGCAGATCAGGTAGGCCGCATACGGCTGAAGATATATGTGCTTGCTCGTTGAAAGTGCCCCTTCTTGTTCGGACACGAATCGGCTAGCACTTTCCATCACGTATTTTTTGCGTCTGCGCGGGGGACGCCTATTGCAAGAGATGATGCAGTGCGAATATTGTAACAGCTTGCGATGCGTTGCTTTTCCGTACAGGGTGCAGGCGCTGTTGATAGTTGGCGCAAGCAAAATGAGTGGAAAGGCCATTGCTGACATCACGCGCTCACATCGCCAATTGCCGCTCCAACACAAGTCCAACAAACTCACCTTCACTCGGGCTCGCCGCAATCACCGCCCGCACATCCGCCCTGACCACCATCACATCCACGCCAGCGGTGCCGGCTGCCGCGACAAGCGCAGCGTATGCGTTCAAGACGTCGGCGCCGGTAATATCGTAGCCCCATCCTTTGGCGATACCGCGCAGCGCCGTCATGCCAGCGGCCATCGCAAAATCCGGTCGTTCCACCGCGAAGTCCCTGGCCGCGCGTATCAGCGTTCGTGGGTCCGACGGACTCCGATTTGCCAGTTCGATAGCCAACTCGAAGAAGCCCGCATCCTTGGCCGCCGCAAACCATTTCCCCTCCTGGCCTGGCTGACTTGCAACAAGGTCGCGAAGAATTGTCTCTCTTGGCATATGCGGGTACTTCTTTGCCACGGCCTTGAAGGTTGCCAGGTTGGTCGTCGCGCAAGTGGCCTCAACCGCATAGCGCGCGTACGCTTCGTCCATAAACCCTGCGTCCAACAAGACACCCTCACAGAACGCAGCTATAGCTGTCACCGGTGCGTTCAATCCTTTTGTATCCTCTGCGTACCGAATCGCTTCCGCACCGCGGCCCGCCTTGGCCAACGCCTTCGCTCCCCAAACCCTCCAATGCCACGACTTGTACCGGTACTCGGACTTCGCGATCAATGCGAGCAGCTCTTCGTAACGGCCAGCGCAATAGAGAGCGCTCAGGCACGCGGTCGTCCCTTTGAAATATCCATACTCCCCGCTGCGCGCGCAGTGGTCCCACATCGTCGTCAGCGTGGGTGACAGGTAGTCGGCCCACTTGGCTGCAATTTCCGGTGTCGCGCACAGCTCGCCCCAGAATTCACCAAGGTATTCCAAGTACGGCATGTCGTCTTCCTGAAGGGCCTCGTACAACCGGTCCAGCCATTTCTCTCGCACGACGCGCGCGGCGCCGGCTTTTGCGATGATGGGGACAAGGGTTTCGATAGCGCCATTCACGGCAGAACCTATCCTGCCTGAGCTGCTGTCAACCTGCTCGATTGCCGGTGCCAGTTTCTCCAGCAACAGCACGGAGCCTTCGGCCGCCAGTACGGGTTCCTTCTTGGCCACCGCCTTGATTTCAGCGAGCGCCTCTTTGATACGCAAGATTGGGGTATCTGATTTCCAGCCGAACGCGTTGCGACGGAAACGTGGTGCGAACTGCCATTTGTATGCGATTGCCATGTGCCTGTTTATGTATTTAAAAATAATATACTAATGACCGTCGCAAGTGCTCTGGCAAGCAAATCTCGTGCGACCGGTGCGATAGGGAGCATCAGCCCTCGACTCGCTTATCCATTTGCATGACGGCAGTTCGGTGCCGGACTGCATCGGAGCCGCCTGTTTACTTTTCGCTTGCCACGATAGCATCGAGTGAAATACGTTGTGCATCGCTGGCTGCATTGCGCGCCACGGCCAAATAGTACGGTCTGTCTTCTCTCGCGAAATCTTCAATGGTAGCGTCGACGGCGTGTCCGAATTCATCTGGCAAAGACGTCCTGGCCAAACTGCTGATGTATGCAGGCAAGATGGCGTGCCAATTGATACCGATGCTTGATATTCCATCATCGTCAGCAAAAAATAGCACGTCATCGTTTCCTTCATCAATGTGCCGGAGCAAACCAAACAGGAGTTCGAAGCTTGCCTTTGCAGTTGAGTCTGCGAGGTTATCTGAAACACGGACGCACTCCCGCAAAAGCCTGTCAAAGTCGGCAATAAACGCGTCGGTGCTTTCGGACTGAATTTGCCGGCGCTGGTTGTTGATTGCGACTGCCTCGTCGTACTTGCCGGCCATGGCCGCTTCGTAAAACGCACGCACCTCGTCTGGCAGCGATAGTGGCGGCTTGCCCGCTTCGACGGGGCGCCCAGCGAGGCGCATAAAGTCGCTCAGTAGCGTACTCAGTTGTGCCGCAGGCATCAGTTCAATGGCGCGCTCGGCAATAATCAAAAGACTGCCACGGTTCAGAGCGCGTAGGTCGGCGCGCAAGGCAGTGAAGTCAATCAGATGTTCGGTCATGCTTGCGTTTCCTTCAAAATCGCCTGGACAAGGCGTGCGCGCGGGAAGAAGCGTCATGCGGTCCGACGAATTGAGAAGATGCTTTGCGAAAACCATCAGATGAGCTGGCGGGCAAGTCCTGAACGCTTTGCTCCAGATCACAGTCGCGGCCGGGGCATGCAGGGTATTGCCGGCAGCGCCGGCCCGTCATCGCGCTTAGCTCGCAATACGATATGCTTCCCTGTCCTTGCCATCAAGCCAGCGCGGTGCGCGACCACGACCGGTCCATGCCTCCCCCGTTTCAGGGTTTTTAAATTGCGGCGCGACCTTGCCCTTGATTTTTGCCGGCCTCGCCCGAGTTCCGGAAGACAGGTCCTCCACAGTGATGCCATGTTGCTGCATCAAATCCTTGATTTTCGCAATTGCGCCACTGATTTCATCTTTGCGGGCAGCTTCTGCCAGGGATTGCAATTTTGTTATTTGTTCAACATACTCTGCGTACGACGTCATGGTGTCTCCAGGCGATAGGGAATTCAAACAGTTTGAATATACGCGCAATGTAACATGGCATCGCACATAACAAGATGCTACATTGTATGCCGATGGCCGGATACAGCCCAGGAGCGGACCTTCGGACCTGGCCGCCGGCAAAGTGGGGCCGGACGATCCCCAACTCCATGTGGCCGCCACATTGACGCGCCTGCCCGGCGCACTTCTTAATCTGCCGCCATTCATTACACCGAGGATTGCCATGTTGACGTTTTTCCGAGCTTTTTCCATGCTGGGCGCCGCGCTGCTCATCGCCGGCTGCGCGCAAACCCCGCCCGCCAGCCAGGCCGCCAGCACGCCTGTCGCCAGCGCGCCGGCGACACCGGCGCCGCCGCTCTTCGGCACCACCTGGAAGTTGAAACTGTTGAACGGCAAGACCGTGACGCGCACCCCGCCGCGCCAGCGCGACGTGACCATCGTTTTCAACGACGGCCGTGTCAGCGGCCATAGCGGCTGCAACCAGATGATGGGCGCCTACGGCACCAACGGCAGCAGCACTTTGATGTTTTCGCAATTGGCCGGCACCATGATGGCGTGTGAGGCGGCCGACATGGACCTGGAAAAGCAGTTGCTCAAAATCCTGGGCACCGTCAACGGCTATCGCTTTGACGGGCAGCAGTTGCTGTTGTTGAAGGACGGGGTGGCGGTGGCGCGCTATGAGGCGCTGAAATAATCAATCATGCCGGCTGTGTGCCTGCGATACATTGCTTCCTGCCGGCACGCTTTGCGTCAGCCACACATTGCCGCCCACCGTCGATCCGGCGCCGATCGTGATGCGTCCCAGCACCGTGGCGCCCGCGTAGATCACCACGTCGTCTTCAACGATGGGGTGGCGCGGCGTGCCCTTGATCAGCACGCCCGATTCGTCGGCCGGGAAGCGCTTGGCGCCCAGGGTGACGGCCTGGTACAGGCGCACGCGCTCGCCGATAATGGCCGTCTCGCCGATCACCACGCCGGTGCCATGGTCGATAAAGAAGCTCGCACCGATGCGCGCGCCAGGGTGGATGTCGATGCCCGTCAATGTATGGGCGATATCGGCCACCAGGCGCGCCAGGAACGGCGAACCGAGTGTATGCAACTGGTGTGCCAGGCGATGGTACAGGATGGCGATGGTGCCCGGGTAGCACAGCATGATCTCGGCCACCGAGGTGGCGGCAGGGTCGCCCGCATAGGCGGCCTGCACGTCGGACACCAGCAGCGCGCGGATGCCGGGCAGGCTGGCGGCAAACTGGCGCGTGATATCGCGCGCTTTTGCCGCCAGCGCGGCGTCATCGACCGCCTCGCTCTGCGCACCGCCTGGCGCGGAAAACAGCAGAGCGCGCCGCACCTGTTCGCTCAGGCGGTTCAGGGTGGTGTTGAGGGTGTCGCCGACAAAGTAGTCGATGCTTTCATCGGTCAGGTTGGGCCGCCCGTAGTGAGTGGGAAACAGCGCCGCCGACAGGCCGTTGACGATGCTGGTCAAGGCCTCGCGCGACGGCAGTTCGCGCACGCGGCCGTTGTGGCGGATCTTGTGCTTTTCTTCGCGCGACACGCGCAGCGCGGCGATCACCGGGCCGAGGTTCCACTGGACCGTGTCGTCGACGCGGGCCGGACTATCAATGCTGTGCATGGCTGCTCATTTCAAATAAAACGGCGCGCAGGCCGGGTCGCCCGATCTTAGCGGCAGCGGTGCGCAAACCCAAGGAAGCATTTCATGCATCGATATGCGAAAAACGCATATCGATATGCTGGCCGGAGCTCGCCAACGGCATCGCGCCCACTAAGTAATCGCGCAAAAAATACTGTCTAACCTCCATGCGAAGCGAGATGGAGGATTTGCAGCGATGAAACGATTGGAATTGAGTGAGGAAGAGAACCGGACGCTGCTGGAGATGGGGATTTACCATTCGCACGCGCGTACGCGGCGGCGCGCCCAAGGAGTACGGCTGCTGGGTCAAGGGATGACGCTACAGCAAGTTGCCGATGAGTTTAATGTGCATCTCAATAGCGTGGAGCATTGGCGGCAATGCTGGGTGCGCCTGGGACTGGTTGGCTTGTATGAGGGTCGGCACAGCGGTCGGCCACCGAGTTTGTCGCGCCAGCGGCAGCACGAACTGGGACAGTTGGCACGGGAGGAAGGCGGAAGTTCGGGTTCGCTGCTGCGGCGCTGGCTGGAACGGGGACGAGAGCGCCTGAGCCGCTGCACGGTGCGCCGCTACTTGCGCCGGATGGGTTTGCACTACAAGCGCTGTCGCTTGAGCTTGAAAGGGCAACGCGATGAGGCGGCCTTCGAGCGCGCCTATGGGGCGCTCGCCTCGCTGCGGGCCATGGCGCGGGCCGGTCAATGCGAGTTGCTGTATTTCGATGAGGCGGGCTTTGGCCCGAATCCCCCGCTCCAGTATGGCTGGATGTCGACGGGACACACGCGCGCCGCACGTTCAGGCACGCATGAGCAACGAGTCAACGTACTGGGGGCGTTGCGCCATGACCGCTCGCTGATATGGCGTATGCACGACAAGCGTACGACACGCGAGGACGTGATGGCGTTCATGGACGAGTTGGCAAACCAGGCGCATTCGGCGCCGCGTATCGTGGTGCTCGACAACGCCGCTATTCACAAGGGTGAGCCGATGCGGGAAAAGCGCCAACAATGGGAGCAGCAGGGCTTGTACTTATACTACCTGCCGCCCTACAGTCCGGAACTGAACCGTATCGAAATCCTGTGGAAACAAGCCAAGTACGTCTGGCGCCGCTTCCGTTATCTCACGGGTGACAGCCTGCGCGACGAAGTTCGTTCCATCATGGAAAATTATGGAAAAGCATTCACAGTAAATTTTGCGTAACTACTTAGTACCTCGTCTCAGGGAATGTGAAGGGTTGGCCTGAGTTAGTCATTCGACTTGCGGTGCGCGGTGCAGCAGAATCGCACTCCCGCACCGCCGCGTGTATTTAAGCATGCTCCAGATTCCATTGCGCCACCCATTTGGCGATGCACTCACCGAGCATTGGACGTGCAATGCCATACCCTTGGCCGCTATGACAACCAAGCGCCAGCAACTTGGCAGCGTCCTCCAAATTCTCGATACCCTCAGCAACCGCTGTGATGCCAAACCCGTTGGCTATCTGAGCAATCGAGCGAACAATCACGCTATCGCGTGACCCTTGCGCCAAATCCCCCGTAAAAGCCATATCTACCTTAATTTCGGACACATCCATCTGGCGCAAATATTTAAAGGAAGTGAAGCCAGCGCCGAAATCATCAATTGAGATGCGTACACCCGCAGCTCTGAGTTCGCCCAAGATTTTTTGCGCACGCTCGACATTGGACATAAGTGCGGTCTCGGTCAGTTCCAGCGTCAGCAGCGACGTCGCCAGGCTACGGCTTTCAAGTGCTTGCAGCATGCGCGGTGCCAGCGTCAGGTCATCGAGCATACGAGCGGAAATATTGACAGACACCGGTAGTATTAAATCTTGCGAGCACCATAGCTGCACCTGATCCAATGCCTTGCCCAGCACCCAGTAAGTTAATCGGTGGATCAGGGGAGAGCGCTCGGCCAGCGGGATAAATAAACTAGGAGGCACAACCTCTCCCTCAGGTGTCCGCCACCGTACAAGTGCCTCAACCCCTGTGACGCACTGATTGCGCAAGTCAAGAATAGGCTGATACTCTACAAACAGCTCCTGATGATCCAGGGCCTGTCGCAAACGATTGCTTTCTGAAGCCGGCCGTTGCCGCATCGACTCCATTCCGTCCGCGTACATGAGATACAGACTGGCGCCGTGCTTGGCCGCATACATGGCCCAATCTGCTTTAAGCAGCAGGGTCTGAACCGAGTCACCGTGAGATGGATACAGCGCGATTCCGATTGAGCCTTCGATGACCAGGATGTGCTCACCGATGGATATCGGCAGACGGATTTCCTGCGTGATTTTTTCCGCGACACGTAAAACGACCTCGGCGTTTGAAGCCTCAGACAAAACGACTGCGAACTCATCACCGCCCAAACGCGCCACCGTATCGGTGCTGCGCAACACGGCCTGGATACGTTGCGCTACTGCTGCCAGTACCATGTCACCGGCCCCGTGGCCAAAGCTGTCGTTGACATTCTTGAATAAATCCAGATCGATCTGCATAATGGCAAACCGCTGGCTACCACGAGCCGCTGCCAGTAGTGCCTGTTCTGCTCGGTCAAAAAACAGTGCCCGGTTGGGAAGACCTGTCAAGATATCGTAGAAACTCAAATACTCCAGTCGTTCTCGCTTTGACTTCAATTCGCGTTCCAGATTGACACGCAGTCGGCTGTTGAGCAAGGTGGTTTCCACCAGTCCGACCTTCAGGTGGGTTTTGGAGATGAAGTCGTGCGCGCCCTCTTGCATGGCTTGTACTACCAGCCGTTCATTGTCGCTGCCAGTGACCATAATCACGGGGACATATGAGATCAGGCCTGCCTTGATCTCGTGCAGCAACTCGGTGCCAATATTACTGCCCAGATGGTAGTCGAGAAAAACGCAATCATATTCATCCTGTGCCAACAGAATTCGCGCAGACTCCAACGTGGTCGATTCCGTCACCGTGCACCTGACGCTGCTTTTTGCCAGAACTCGGCAAATGCGCTCACGGTCCACGTCATCGTCGTCGACCACCAGCAATCGCATCGGGTGTCTTTCGACCACGGCATCAGGCAAGTGTAATGGCTGCGACATAGGATTTAAGCAAGTTGGCAAGATTAGCGAGCTGATTGCCTACAGCAGACTTCACCATATAGCCGGCAATGCAGTGATGATAGGCACGTGTCAGGTCGTCGTCGGCATCAGAGGTAGTCAGCACGAACACCACGCGCGATCGCAGCGCAGTATCGGCGCGAAGCGCATCAAGGAATTCAAAGCCATTCATCACTGGCATATTAAGGTCTAACAATACGATGGTGGCTTTGGGTAACACACCGTGCGGACCATTGCCGCGCAATGCTGCCAGACCTTCGGCGCCATTGGCGGCTGTGTAGATGGGCTGGTCGAGGCCACATTTGCGCAGGCTGCGCGTGGCCGCTTCGACAGCAACGTCGTCGTCTTCAATCAACAAGATCGAAAACGCGGATTTGCCAGTGAGCGACATCATTACCCTCTATCCTGATTGGGCTGGGCATTGGGCCAATAGAAACGAAATGTTGTTCCACGCTGGCCGTCCCGTGATTCGACCACGATCCAGCCGCCGTGCGACTCGGTCAATCGCTTTGATACCGCCAAACCAACCCCGGACCCCTGTCGCTCGCTCGACGAGGCGGTCTGAAACAATTTGAATATGCGTTGCTGCGCATGCTCAGGGATGCCCGGCCCATCGTCGCTTACCGAGAATTCGATAAACTTGCCATTATCGCGAACTGCCAGTGTCAATACGCCCTCTTCACGATCATGATGCTTCACTGCATTCGACACCAGATTGCGCAATACCGTCTCGATCGGGGTACGCGCCGCGTGGATAACACCTGCGGCGAGCTCGCGTCTAATCTCAAACCCGGCGCGCAGTGGCTGCAGTTCCAGCACTTGGGAGATTAGACTGGCCAGATCAATGCGGCTGATTTCAGCATCGGCGGAGCCAGCCCGTGCATAACTCAACAAGTCTGCAATGAGCGACTCAAGTCGGGCTACCCGAAGCGTGGCGCGTGCGAGATTACTCAATGCCTTATCGTTGGCGACTGGACTGTCTTGAATGTCTTCCTTGATCCACTCCAACAAATCAGCAATGCCGCGCAGCGGCGAGCGAAGGTCATGTGACGCGACATAGACAAATTGTTCCAGCCCCTCATTGGCGCGCAATAACCTGATCTCGGCCTTCTTGCGCTCGGTGATGTCTACTATGGTGGCCAGGACTTGTCGTCCATCCTGCAGATCAATGGGATTGAGGCCGATTTCGACTGGAAACTCGCTACCGTCGCTACGTGCAGCATACAAGTCCCGGCCTGCACCCATGGCGCGACTGGCAGGGTTGCCAAAGAATTGCCGAACCTTTTCCGGGTGATCAATACGCATGCGCACTGGCAACAGCATGTCGATCTGCTGACCTACCATGTCCTGTCGCGCATACCCGAAAAGTCGCTCAATTTGGCAATTCACCAACGTAATGCGGCAATTCTCGTCGACCATCACAATACCTGCAGGAGCGGCTTCGACCACGGCATTGAACTGATCGCGACTGCGGGCTCGCAGCTTCTCGGCATTCTTGCGCTCTGTGATATCGACGATAGTGGCAAGCACCAGGCGATCCCCTTCACTTTCTATCGGCGTCAGGCCTATCTCTACGGGAAATTCACTGCCGTCGTACCGGCACGCATACAAATCTCGCCCGGCCCCCATGGCACGGATAGAAGGACTATTAAAAAAAGCGCGCAGCATACCCGGATGCGTCGCGCGCATGTGCTGAGGTAACAACATTTCAACCGGTTGCCCGATCAGCTCGGATTCGGCATAGCCAAATAGTCCAAGCAAGTGGCGGTTTACCAGCATCATTTTTCCGAGCGAGTTCACCATGACAATGCCGGTAGGGGCCGCATCCACTACAAGCCTGAAGCGATCATGATGTGCATCAGAGGTCATATATCACCAAAGGCGAGATCAGTTAATGCAGAATGATTCAAAAAAATGCATTTTTTACTCTAGCACTTCCTTGGAATTTTGCAAGCTAAGTAAGTACCAAGAAATATTGTGAAAATATGACGAATAGAACCCGATGGCGGAGCAGGCAATTCGCGCGACCTGTCCGGCGCCTGGGCAATGGTATTGCCTTGCAAGGCGATACTCCCGCAAAGGCGCCCGATGCGACGCAGTGCGAGCACCGCGAGCAGCGGGCAAGCCTCGTTGGCCACCTTGAGAGCGCCGGTGATGGAAGTCAGAATTGACAAGATTTTATACGTACTTGCTTAGCGTAAAATAGCGGCCTAACAAAAACACTGTGAAACATGACCAAATTATTAACCTGGATACTGGCGGGCCTGGCAATGGTCGGACCGCTGGCGATCGACACGTACCTGCCCTCCTTCCCCGCCATCGTCACCGATTTTAACGCCAGCCCCCTGCTGGTGCAGCAGACGCTGAGCTTTTTCCTGTTTTGCTTTGCCTTCATGATGCTGTTCTACGGCACCTTGTCCGATTCCTTCGGCCGCCGTCCCGTGATTCTGGTCTCGCTGGTGCTGTACGTGATCGCCTCGGTCGGCGCCGCGCTGGCGCCGTCGCTGGGCGCCCTGCTGGCCTGGCGCGTGCTGCAGGGCCTGTCGGCCGGTGCCGGTTCCGTGATCGGCCGTGCCATCGTGCAGGACCGTTACGCGGGCGCCGAAGCGCAAAAAATCCTCGCGCACATCATGATGGTGTTTGCACTGGCGCCGGCGATTGCGCCCGTGCTGGGCGGCTGGTTGCAGGTGGGGCTGGGCTGGCGGGCTATCTTCTGGTTCCTGACCGCCTTCGGTGTGCTGATGTTCGTCGTCGTCTGGCGCGCCCTGCCGGAAAGTCTGCCGAAGGAACAGCGTCACGCCTTCCACCTGGGCAGCATCGCCGTCAACTACTGGAGCGTGCTGCGCCACCGCCAGTTCCTGCTGCTGTCGACCGCCATCGGCGCGGCCTTCGGCGGCTTCGCCCTGTATATCGGTTCGGCCGCCTACTTCATCATCAATATCCTGCATTTGCCGGAAACGGCGTTTGCCTGGCTGTTCATTCCTTTGATCAGCGGCATGGTGTTCGGTTCGGCCCTGTCGAGCAAGATCGCCCACCGCTACAGCCAGCGCCAGATGGTGTGGGCCGGCTTTGCCCTGATGCTGGTGGCGGCCGCCGTCAATATCGGCTACAACTACTTCTTTGCCGCCGCAGTGCCGTGGGCCGTGCTGCCGCTGTTCTTCTACTCGTTCGCCCTGTCGCTGGCCATGCCGCCGATGACGCTGATGGCGCTGAACCACTTCCCCAACAACAGCGGACTGGCGTCGTCGATGCAGTCATTCATCCAGATGCTGCTGTTCGCGCTGGTGTCGGGGCTGGTGGCGCCGCTGCTGTTCGACAGCGCCTTGAACCTGGCGTATGGGGTGATGGGTGGCTTGGTGGTGGCGCTGGTGTGCTGGGTGCTGGCGCAGGCAACTTTAACCCGAGGCTAAGAACTGGGGTCAGAACCGGCGGGACTCGGCGTCCCCGCCTGACCCCGGATTTCTGCTGACAGCCTAAGGCCAGGGGGCCGGCGTCACATCACGATACTGCGCGCCACCATCCTCCGGCTCGGCTTCATCGTTTTGCGACGGCTGGCTCAACGGTCCGGCCGGCGAGCGCAGGCCGAGGATTTCCTTGCGCGTCTCGACGAAGTCGGCCGAGCTCAATGGATGCTGCCGGTCGGGCCAGTGGCCCACGGCCCATTCCTGCAAGGCTTCGAAACGGCGCCACAGTTCGGCGATGAACTCGCGGCGTGCTGCTTCCTGCTGCTCGGACGTTTTCTCGGTGGCGTTGCCCACCTCTCCCACATTTGCTTGCATGGCTGCTCCTGGCTGATAAGTCGTGCCGCCATCTTGGGCATTGCCAGGAACTGCGTCTGTACGCGAACGAACGCTCAGGCTAGGCCGGCATCTTGCCGAAACCGACCGCCAGGCGATTCCAGGTATTGATCGAACCGATGGCCAGCGTGACGTTGACCATTTCGGCCGGCGTCAGTTCCCCCGCCAGCGCCGCATAGGCGTCGTCCGATGGATGGGCTTGCGCCATCAGAGTCAGCGCTTCGGTCCAGGCCAGCACGGCCCGTTCGCGCGGCGTGAAGAACGGGGTTTCGCGCCAGACGCTGACCGCATACAGGCGGCGTTCGGTTTCGCCGGCCTTGCGCGCGTCGCTGGTATGCATGTCGACGCAAAAGGCGCAGCCGTTGATCTGCGAGGCGCGCAGGCGGATCAGTTCGAGCAGGGAAGGCTCGATGCCCAGTTTGGCGATGGCCGCTTCGAGCGCATACATGGCCTTGTTGGCGTCGGGCGAAGCTTGTACAAAATCGATGCGTTGCTGTGTCATGATGGTGTTCCTTGAACTGGTGGAGATACGCCATTGTAGAAGCGCGGCGTGGCGTCGCGGCAGGCCAATTTCCCCTGAAAACAGCAGACCATCACCATGCAATTACATATCAGCTTTGAGGGCAAGCGCGACCTGGGCGGCCAGTTGTACCGCCAGTTGAGCGAGGCGATACGCAGCGGGCGCCTGGCCGACGGCCAGCAACTGCCGCCGTCGCGCCTGCTGGCCAGCCAGCTGGGCCTGTCGCGCAAGACGGTATCGGACGTGTATGACAGGCTCGGTTATGAACAGCTGCTGCTGGGCAAGGTTGGCGTCGGCAGCTTCGTGCAGGCGCCGCCTGCCGCGCCCGCGCCCCGCCCTGGCGGCGCCCGGCTTGCCAGCAGCGAAAGAGTCGCGCGCTGGGAGTCGATGGAACGGCCGCTGGTGCAAGGGCCGCGCAGCGAGTTTGCGCGCTACGCCTTTATCGGCGGGCGCGCCACCCCTGCCCTGTTTCCGCACGACGCATGGCGGCGCTGCGTGCAAGCGGCGCTGCGCCAGGAGCGCGGCGAACGCGGCAACTACGGGCCAGTGGCGGGCTTGCCCGTGTTGCGCACGGCAATTGCCGGCCACGCCGCCTTTACCCGCGGCATTGTTTGTACACCGGAACAGATCCTAGTCACCAATGGCGCCCAGCAAGCCTTGTCGCTGCTCGCAAACACGCTGCTGGAACCGGGAGACGTCGTGGTAGTGGAAGAACCGGGCTACCCGATGGCGCGCCAGCTGTTCGGTGCCATGGGCGCGAAGGTGGTCGGCGTGGAAGTGGACGGGGAAGGCATGCTGGTGGCGCAGATCCCCGATGGCGCCAGGCTGATCTATGCGACGCCGACTCACCAGTTCCCGCTCGGCATGCCGATGAGCATGGCGCGCCGCCAGGCGCTGCTGGCGCGTGCGGGCGAACTGGGCGCCGTCATTATCGAAGACGATTACGACAGCGCCTTTCGCTACGAAGGCCGGCCCACGGACGCGCTGCAAAGCATGGACCGCCACGGCCTGGTGGCCCATGTGGGCAGTTTTTCCAAGACCATGCTGCCGGAATTGCGCATGGGCTATGTGGTGCTGCCCGCCGCGCTGGTGCGCGCCGTGCAGACCGTCAAGCACCTGACGGACTGGCACACGCCCACCTTGATGCAGCTGGCGCTGGCGCGCTTTATCGAGGATGGTCACTTGCTGCGCCATATCCGCCGCTGCCACGAGGTCTATGCGGGCCGGCGCGAACGCCTGCGGCACTGGTTCGATGGCCCGCTTTCGCCCTGGTTCGCGCTGGTGCCGACCACGGCCGGCTTTCATGTGGCGGCGCTGCTGCGGGAACATGTGCGGCTCGACATCCCACAGTTGCTGCGCCGCGCCCGCCTGGCCGACGTCGGCCTGCTGTCGATCGCGCCGTTCTACCATGGAACGCCACGCCGGCACGGCCTGTACCTCGGTTATGGCGCCATCGACACGCTCGATATCGATGCGGCGCTGGGCATTCTGCTGGGCATCGTGCAGGAAATGTCGCCCGGGACGGCCTGACTACTTGCTGGCCGATAAAGGAAACAGGTGGACTGTACACGATCGACCTGTCCTGCGGCGCACCGCGCCAGCGGGCGCCGCGAAGAGAAGCCTGGGCTATACTCGGCGCCTTGATTCATTCACAGAAAGTTTTTCACCCATGTCCACAGCGGCCGAATTTTTCCACGCGATACTGCGCGCGGCGATCGATGAGATCAAGTCCCGCAACATTTCCGTGTACACGTTTGCGTTTTGCCATGACCATGCCGCGCGCGCCGTTTCGGTCTGTGTCGATACGAAAGCCAGCTCGCAGCACTCGGTGCAGGAATCGAACGCGGTCAGCCTCGAGTATTTCATGGAAGCACTGGCTGACGGCGATCTCAAGGAGGCAAGCCAGTGGCCGGCCAATGGCGGCAGGAGCCTGACGCTGGCCGACTTCGCCCTGCTCCATATCGCGCGACAGGAGATCGGCGACGTGCGCGTCAACAAGCAATTTCATCTGCAGATGCTGCGGGCGGTGATGGCGTTCCAGGACGAGATTGCCACCTTGTCGCAGGAACCTGCGGAGCTGCTGTTGACCTGCTCGGGGGTTGATGAAGAAGTGGAGTATGTCTGGTCGCTGCCCCAAGTCGTCCAGCAATAGCTTGTCCATGTTGCGCGCTTTGGCAGCGTTGCCGTTGCCACCAGCGCACACGCGTGCCGCTGGGCACCTGGAGCCTGGCGCCGCGCCTGCGAGCGTCCCCAGCCGATAATCGTGTCGGCATCCCCCCTCCACACACACCTGCTGAAAACCACGCCTGAGCAATGACCGGCTTGCCGCAACAGCGACATCGGCGACATGCTGTCTTTGCGCCGCCCGGAGAGCCTCCCCGCCCGATCCTATGACGTCTCCCCATCCATTAAAAGTATCAAAATCCCACAATACGGGACTTTCTATTTATTTTGCTTGACACTCAAAGTCGTGCTGACTATAGTTGGTCAACATACCAAGTTTCACTCCATGGTCAATGGCAAATAATTCGATCCTAACTTGATTGACATACACATGAACACAACATCTGATGGCGTGAGTATTGAGGCCGGAAACAGCGTGCAATCCGGCCTGCGGTCCCCTGGCGCCCTGCCAGCGGCGGCACTACCGAACGAGGTCTACGACGTGGTGGTGGTGGGCGCGGGATTTGCCGGCATCGCCGCCGCGCGCGAACTCGGCTCGCGCGGCCTGAAGGTGGCGATTCTGGAGGCGCGCGACCGCATCGGCGGTCGCACATTTCTCGCCCAGAAAGACGCGGAGAAGTACGAAGTCGGCGGCACCTGGATACATTGGACTCAAGCCCATGTATGGAGTGAGATACGCCGATACGGTCTCTCCATCCGCGAGTCGCTCAGCGGCACGCCTTCCAGCATGAGCGTGCTGACGGCCGCAGGCCTGGTCACCGGTGATGCGCAGCAAATAGGCAAGCAGATGGATGAGGCGCTGACGGCCTATTGCGACGTCGACGGCAAGGGCGGCCGAGAGGCAATGCCGCACCCCTTCGCGACAACGGCCGAGGCAGCGCCTGGCCTGGACGAGATCAGTCTTGCGCAGCGTCTTGCCGGCCTGACGACGAGCGGTGTGCAGCGCGAATTGGTCCTGTCGTTTCTCACCATGAATGCCGCCACCGATCCGGCCAAGGGCGGCTTTTTTGACCAACTGCGGTGGTGGGCACTGGGCGATTACTCGACCCAAGCGCTGCTTGAACGCCTGGGCCGCTACAAGATCGCCGAAGGCACTTGCGCACTGGCCCTGGCCATGCTGGAAGACGCCAACGCCGACCTGCTGCTCAACGCTCCTGTCTCCCATATCGATCGGTCGGAAGCAGGCAAGGTCGTGGTCAGCACCGGGGCAATGAGCGTCGAATGCAAAGCGGTCGTCGTCGCGGTGCCGATGAATGTCTTGCAGGGTATCAACTTCCACCCACCACTGGCCCCATCACGGTCGGCCGCGCATCTCGAACGGCAGGTCTGCGCCGGCACCAAATTCATCGCACGCGTTGATCGCAGCGTCGGCGCATGGGTCGGGTTTGCCCCCTATCCCAACGCGATCACGATGGCTGTGGCTGATCGCGAGGTCGACGGAAAATCGGTCATTGTCGGCTTCGGGCCGGACGACATGATCGACGTCACCAACCTTGAACAGATCGAGAGGGAACTGCAAGCCTTGCTGCCCGGGATACGCGTCGAAGAGGTGATCGCTCACGACTGGATTAACGACCCTTATTCCAAAGGTGGTTGGACCTGGTTTGCGCCCGGCCAGACGACGAGGGTGCTGGCGACGCTGCAATGCCAGGCGCCCCCGCTCTTCTTCGCCAACACCGATTGGGCCGTTGGCTGGCGCGGTTTCATCGATGGCGCCATCGAGGATGGCATTCGCGGCGCGCGCGATGTGCTCGGCTTTCTGCGGCCACGGTCGCGCGCTCAATAACACCACTAAATCATTTCTCACCGCAAGGAGCAAGCATGGATCTTCAACAAACTATCGAAAAGCTGCAAACCCTCTGCCAACGTGGCGACGCGCGAGCAGTCCGGGACGAACTCTTCGCAGACGATGCCACCCTCTGCGGCGAGGGCGCCGAAAACATCACTTCCGGAGCCTCTGCGCTGCTCGAGGCGCTGACCGACATGCTCAAGGTCACGCCGCACCTGTCGATCCGCGCCGTCAGCATCACCGAACTGGCCGAAGGCGCGGCGGTGAGCTGGCTTGAATGGTCGTCACCGCCGGCGCAAGGCATGGCCGGAGAGCCCATGCGCTTTCGTTCGCTGACGGCCTGGGCAAAGCGTGGCGACGCATGGGTCATCGTGGCCGACATGTACGGCATGGGCGCCTTCGGCGCCTGACCGCCCCATAACGCCCCATCCACCCACACCGGGAAGATAGAACATGTCTGAACACACCAATGGCCGGCACGAACACACCGGCTTGAAAAAAAACGCGATCGGCTGGTTCAGCGTGTTCCTGATGGTGATCACGACCAACGGACCGCTGACATCCATGGCCGGTGGCGTTCCCGCGAGCATTACCTTGGGCAACGGTATCGGCCTGCCGGGTTCGTACGTGATTGTCTGCGCGGCGTATCTGCTATTTGCAGTCGGGTTTTGTGCGATGAATCCTTACGTGCAGAACGCCGGCGCATTCTACGCTTACATCACCAAAGGTCTCGGCATCATCCCCGGTGTGGGCGGCGCAGGCATTGCGGTGTTTTCCTACAATGCGATGCTGCTCGCGTGCTATGGCATGCTGGGGCATTTCATGCACGTGGCATTTGCCGCGCTCGGCATTGACGCGCCCTGGTGGATTTGGGCCAGCGTGTCCGCCGTGGCCGCGAACTTCCTCTGCGTGCGAGGCATCGAGTTCAGCGGTCGCTTGCTGTTGCTGCTCATGGCGTCCGAAGTCGGCGTCATCTTGCTTGCCGACTTGCTGGTGTTGCTACACCGGCCCGCAAGCGACTCCCTGAGTCTGTTACCTTTTTCGCCGGACGCCGTCTTCACGCCAGGATTCGGACCGTCGCTGATTTTCGTCGTCGCCTCCTTCATGGGATTTGAGACGGCCGCCATCTATTCCCAGGAGGTGCGTGATCCACAGCGCGCAGTGCCTCTCGCCATGTACAGCTCGATTCTCTTTATCGGCCTGCTGTTCGTGGGATCGATCTGGCTGATGCTCAATCATTTCGGCATGTCCGCATCGCTGGACATGGCCGCCAAGAATCCCGGCGCCATGTGGCTCGACATGTTCGCGACCCTGGCCGGGCCGACTGCGGCAAAGGCGGCGGCGGTTCTGGTACTGACCAGCCTGTTCGCGGCGGTCCTCAGTTTCACCAACGTGGTCACGCGATACTGGCATGTCCTGGCGGTTCGCGGCCTGGTCTGGCAAGCCCTCTCCAAGACACATGTCCGGCATCAGTCGCCACACATCGCGTCGGCGGCGCACACGGCCGTGATGCTGCTGCTGATCCTGGTCTGCGCAAGTACCGGGCTCGACCCTATGCTGCAGGTCCTGCCGCTGGCAAGTATTCCCGCCGCCATCGGTGTGCTGATGGCACAGAGCCTGACGGCCATCGCCATCGTCAGCTTCTTTAGAAAGCATCGAAGCGGCGTATCGCTTTGGCGCTCCCAGCTTGCGCCGACCCTCAGCGCGATCATTCTCATCTATTTTTTGGTACAGATGATACTGCATGTCGAACTGCTCTCGGGCCAGCCAGCTCTGCCGAGCTACACGCTGGCGCTGAGCGTCGTGCTTGTTGGCTGCGCCGTTTCCGCTTATGCTGTCTACCTTCGCCACAGCTCTCCGCATCGGTTTGAGCAACTCTCGGAGTTCGTCGCACAATCATGACCGCGAGAGTCGCACAGCCGTAAGACCATCGAACATGTCAACCAGGCTGTACAGCTTCATACCGGTCGCGCCGACCATGCGCGGCAACGAAAAGGTCGCCGCCATTGTCACCGAGGCCCGCAACTTGTTACTGCAAAATGGCGTCAGCCATTTCTCGCTCAGAAGTGTGGCCACGGCGCTTAACATCAGACTTTTCAACATCCAGCACTACTTCCCGACCACCCAGTCACTGCAGTATGCGGCATTGGAACAGGCGGTCGCATCGTTCGACGCCGAACTTGCGGCCTTCCTCAGCACACAGAGCATGGCGAGCGCTGAAGCGGCGTTCCGGGAATGCTGCCGATACTACTTGCGCATGAACGCGCGCCGCTCGGTGCGCTTCTTTTTCTTCGAGTTGGCCTCGGTGGCGCAGCGCGACCCTGTCATCGAGGAAATGTTGCGCCAGCTCTATCAAGAATACTTCAGCAGAATCCGCACGGTGCTGCAGTCCGTGAATGGCGCACTTTCGCCTGCGCAACTCGACGAGCGTGTCGAACTGATTGCCGCCCAACTCGAAGGGACCATGCTGGTCCTGAAGGCCGACGACGAGGCCGTGGACGGACATTGTGCTTCGGAGGAGCGGCGCCTTGACTTTATTCTGGCGATCGCCACGGGACGGTCGTGGCAGAATTAATGCCCCCATGACTGCAAGCGCATGCATTGAGCATTAAGCACCGGGCAAGCTGGCGGCCACAGTCCACCAACGGAACATAGCCGCCCATGAAGCCATGACTACGCCGACAACTGCGCCTTCGAGCGCGCCCAGCTGATGATCGTATTGGCATCGACCGCGCCCGGCTGGCGCGCCACTTCGATGCCGTTCTGGAACAGCGCCAGGGTCGGGATGCTGCGGATGGCATAGCGGGCGGCGATGTCCTGCGACGCTTCGGTATTGACTTTGAGCACCCGAAACGCCGGCTCCAGGGTACGCGCGGCCTGGGCGTAGAACGGGGTCATGGTGCGGCAGGGGCCGCACCATGGCGCCCAGAAGTCGACCAGCACGGGAAGGTCGGTGCGCTCGATATGCTTCAAAAAGCGCGCGCTCGACAGGTCCACCGGCGCGCCGGTAAACAAATCCTTATGGCATTTGCCGCAGGCAGGCTGCTCACGCAGGCGCGCCGGCGGCAACCGGTTGACGGCGTCGCAATGGGGGCAGACGATATGCAGGGCTTCTGGCGTGGTCGAGGTCATGATAATGGAGCCGCTGGCTGATTCATAAAAACCCTACCTTAGCAGAAATCGCTGCCGCCTTCCGCAGGCGTAGCTTACAGGAACAGCGAGGCGGCAATCGCCCACATCACCAGCGCAATAATACCGTCGAGCACGCGCCAGGCGACGGGCCTGGCGAACACGGGCGCCAGGTAGCGCGCGCCGAAACCGAGCACGAAAAACCACAGCGCCGAGGCCATGATGGCGCCGCCGGCAAAATACACGCGGCCGCTGCCTTCGTGCTGGCCGCCGATCGAACCGAGCAGTATCACCGTGTCGAGAAAGGCGTGCGGGTTCAGCAAGCTGAAGGCCAGCGCCGCGCCGATCACGGCCCAGTAGCCGTCCGGCGCCTTGGCGGTCGAGGCCGTCAAGGCGGCGGGACGCCAGGCCGATTTCGCTGCCCGCAAGCCGTAGGCGATCAGGAAGGTGGCGCCGCCAGCCTTGGCCCACAGCAGGAAGCTGGGGTTGTCGGCGATAACGGTGCCCATGCCGGCCACGCCGGCCGAAATCAGCAGGGCGTCGCACAGCAGGCAGACCAGGATGCAGGTCAGCACATAGTGGCGTTTCAGGCCCTGTTTCAACAGAAAAGCGTTTTGCGTGCCGATGGCCACGATCAGGCTGGCGCCCAGGCCCATGCCTTTCAAAAAAATTGCGCTATCCATGGTATTTCCTTTCCAGTGCTTTCCGTTCGCGCGCAGCCGCCCACGCCCGGCCGGCAAGAGGCTAAGCAAGTACGCATAAATTCTTGTGGATTCTGACTTCCATAACCGGCGCTCTGCGGCGTTGCCCGCTGCTCGCAGTGCCCGCACTGCGTCGCATCGGGCGCCTTTGCGGGAGTATCGCCTTGCAAGGCGATACCGTTGCGCAGGCGCGGGACAGGTCCCGCGAATTCCCTGCTCCGCCATCCGGTTCTGTTCGTCATAATTTCACAATAATTTCTTGGCACTTACTTAGCCGAGGCTGTAAAAGGTAGAAGGACGGTGGGCGCCATGATCTTGGCGTTGCCGGCTGTGCCGGCGGTGCCGCGCGCGAAGGAAGTTGTTACCCTAAGACATCAGTGTAAAGGAAAAGTAAATATAAGTATAATCAATGATTCTAACCTTATATAAGAGATGTTTATGCGCGTAGTCGACTACCGGGGGCTGGCCGCGCTCGACGCCGTCATCGGACTGGGCAGCTTTGAAAAAGCGGCGCAGGCGCTGGCCATCAGCCAGCCGGCCGTCTCGCAGCGCATCCGCACGCTGGAAAACCTGGAAGGCACTTTGCTGGTCATTCGCAGCCAGCCGCCGGCGCCGACCGAAGCGGGCCAGCGCCTGATTGCCCACTACCGGCAAGTCAAGCTGCTCGAAGCGGCGCTCGACACCCAGCCCGGCCCCAGCACGCGCCTGCCGGAACTGGCGATCGCCGTCAACGCCGACAGCGCCGCCACCTGGATACCCGAAGCGCTGGGGCCGCTCTTGAACCCGCCGTCGTGCCTGCTCGACATACGCCTCGACGACCAGGACCATACCCTGAGCCAGTTGCGCGAGGGACGCGTGTTTGCCTGCGTCACCAGCGCCACCGACCTGGTGGCCGGCACCACCGCCACGCCGCTCGGCGCCATGCGCTATCTGTGCGTGGCCTCGCCCACGTTTGCCAGGCGCTGGTTTGCCGACGGTTTCACGACCGAAGCCGTCAGCCAGGCGCCCGCCATCACCTTCGGCAGCAAGGATGCGCTGCATGAACGCTACCTCGAACACCGGCTCGGCTATACGGGCCGCTATCCGCACCATGTACTGGGCTCGGCGCGCGACTTCGTGCGCCTGATCGAAATGGGCTACGCCTACGGCATGGTGCCGCTGCTGCAGGCGGAAACGGCGCTGGCCGGCGGCCGCCTGGTCGACGTGGCGGCCGGCCAGGCGCTCGACGTGCCGTTGATCTGGCACGCCTGGGATATCCAGACGCCGCTCACGCGCACCCTGTCCGATGCGGTGATCGCCACGGCCCGCACATGGCTGCTGCAACCGTAAGACTACTGGCCAGCAGTGTGCGCCTGCCGCCGCGCAAGGCCTACACTGATACAACAATCAAGCAACAATTCAACACAGGCAGATTCCATGAGCATTGCACGCAGCACGATATTGACTCTGCTCGCATTTATTCCCGTAACGGCCGGCCTGCTGGCCTGTTCTCCGCTGAGCGCCATCAATGCCTTGTCCTCAGGCAGCGCATCGACAGTCACGCCCGACCTGTCGTATGGACCGTTGTCCCGGCAAAAGCTCGATGTGTATGCACCGAAGCACCACGCGGGCCTGGCGCCGGTGGTGGTGTTTTTTTATGGCGGCAACTGGAATAGCGGCGGGCGCGCCGACTATGCGTTTGTCGGCCATGCGCTCGCCTCGCGCGGCTATGTGGCAGTGATCGCCGACTACCGCCTGTATCCGCAAGTGCATTACCCGGAAATACTGCAGGACGCAGCGCGCGCCGTGGCCTGGACGTCACTCGAAGTGCGCCGCTACGGCGGCGATCCGGCCCGTCTGTTCGTGATGGGTCATAGCGCGGGCGCCTATAACGCGGCCATGGTGGCGCTCGACGCCAGCTGGCTGGCCCGGCACGGCATGCGCCAGCAAGACTTGCGCGGCTGGATCGGCCTGGCCGGCCCGTATGACTTCCTGCCGATCGAGAACCCGGATACGAAACCGGTGTTTTTCTTCCCCGACACGCCCGCCTCCTCGCAGCCGGTCAACCATGTCACGGCAACGGCGCCGCCGGCGCTGCTGATCGCGCCCCGGCGTGGCCACGACAAGCTGGTCGATCCCAGGCGCAACACCGGTGGCCTGGCCGCCGCCCTGCGCGCACAAGGCCGTCCCGTGACGGAACAGTATCTGGACGGCGTCAGCCACGCTACCCTGGTCGCTTCGCTGGCCGGTCCCTTGCGCAGGCTGGCGCCCACGCTGGACCATATCAGCGCCTTTATCGACGCCAACAGCGGGCCAGAAACAAAAACGCCCGTCCGGTAAGGGACGGGCGCAGGCGAACTACCGCATCAGCCAGGGTTCAGGATGGCGCTGCCTGCCCGGGTCTCGGTCCCCGTGCCGACAGCGCTGCCTTGGCAGGCCGATGCTGTTTCTTACTCCTTGCGGCTGCTGGTCTTGCTTTGGCTGCCCGTGGCATGGCTGGCCGATGCTTGTGCACCGCCGCTGGCGCTTTCGCTGGCGGACTGGCCACCACCTTGGGCGCTGCCCTGGCCGCCGCTTTGCAGGCTCTGGCCTTCACGACCCTGGGCGCGCTGGTCGCGGCTGTAGCCGTTACCGTTCTGGAAAGCTTGGAACGGCTCTGCGATACGCTGCATGGTTTCTTGCTGCTTGCGCAGGTTTTTTTCCGTTTCTTCCGAAGCCGTACGGGCCACTTCCTCGGCCAGGGCCTTGGCGGTGCGGCTGGTTTCGGACACGTGCTGCTCGGCCACAGTGGCCAGTTCCACCTGGGTGTCGGCGGCCACGCGCGACAGTTGTTGCTGATACACACGCAGCTGTTCGGCGGCCGGCTGGCCCGAGGCGGCAGCCACACGGAGCGCATCTTCGGGACGCTCGACCGTGATCATGTTGTGCGTGGCGATGGTGGCTTCTTCCAGCAGGCTTTGCGCCAGTTGCACATGCAGGTCGCTGATTTGCTGCACCGAATGGAACAACGATTTCGTGATGCCGTTAAAGAACGACAATTGGGCTTCCAGGTGGCTTTTTGCGGCAGGAGTGACATTACGCGAGTATGGATACATGGAGTTTCCTTTAACGTGACATGGGATTGAGACGCCAAAACGGCATCAGGCTATACGCGAGAAACATGACTGCATGGAGGACAGCTGCTTTACAACGCGAGTCACAAGGCTACGTGAGCACCACGGGCCAGGGTTGATCTGGCTCAAAGATGCGCAAGGCTGCGCAAAGAATGCAGCAGGGCCTGCGCACCCTTGGCGAGGCGCAAGACAGAGCAGAAGACGCCATACGGGCCGGGCAGGCCGTTTCAACCGACCCGCGTATAGCCCTGGCGCTCCAGCGACGCCGCCAGCCAGCGGTTGCCATACCAGCCGCGCAGCAGCAGGTAGGACAGCTGCACGCAGCTGGCCAGCAGCATCGCCGCCTCCCTGCCCTGGATATCGGCCAGCTCGGCGCAGGCCGACAGCACAACGTCCAGGCACAGCATGGGCAGCAGCCACCACCAGCGGCGCTTGGCGACCGCCCACAGGGGACCGAGGAAAAACGCGGGCCAGGAAAAGCCCGCATGCACGTACGCGTAACGGCCACTGCCGTCAGCGTACAAGGTACTGCCTGCTTTCATGCCATCCTTAACGCAGATTGCCCGTATGACCGAGCGAATAGCGGCCCGGCTGCGGCCACACGGTCAGGCCATGCGGCTCCTGGCCCACTTTCACTTTCTTCACGTCGCCGCTGGCGGTGTCGATGCGGTAGACCACGTCGTCGAAGCGGCCGGACAGCCACAGGTATTTGCCGTCGGCCGAGACATTGCCCATGTCGGGGCTGCCACCGCCCGGGATCACCCACTGCGCCACCACTTTTTCGGTGGCGAAATCGATCACGCTGACGCTGCCCTTGCCATTGCGCTTGCCATGGATGCGGTGCGTGCCGCGGTTGGCCACGTACAGTTTCTTGCCGTCGCGGCTCGGGTACAGGCCGTGCGCGCCGACGCCGGTCTGGATAAAGCCGATTTCCTTCAGGGTGGCGCCATCGACGATGTGCACGCCGTCGGCGTCCATGTCGGCGATAAAGAACTTCTTGCCATCCGGGGAAATGCGTATGTCCTGCGGCATGCCCTTCTTGACGCTGCAGATTTCATTGGCCGGACCGCCGACAGGGCCGGACTCGGCAAAGCGCTTGGCCGGCATCTGCAGCTTCAGGTAACCGTCGACCTTGCGACCCACCAGGTCGATCTTGGCGATGGTGCCGTCGAATTCGCAGGTGAACATGGCGTAGCGGCCATCGTTCGAAAAGTCGGCATGGTTGATGCCGCCGCACTGCGGCGTGTCGATCGAATACTGCACCGCCATGGTCTGCGGATCCCTGAAGTCCAGGCGGTGGCGCGCTTCGGCCACCACGATGGCCGACTTGCCGTCCGGCGTGTAATACATATTGTACGGATCGTCGACCGCCACTTCCTTGCCGTGCTTGCCCGTCAGCGGATCGATCGGCGTCAGGCTGCCCTTGTCGGTGCGCTCGGCATTGTTGGCCACCCACAGGGTGCGCAAATCCCACGACGGCACCACGTGCTGCGGGCCCAGGCCGACCTTGAACTTGTCGACCACTTTCAAGCTTTCCTGGTCGATCACATACACATCGTTCGAACGCAGATTGGGTACGTAGACGCGCGGCAGATGGTCCTTGACCACGGCGCTCATGTTGGCCGCGCCGATGCTGCCATAGACGTTTTTCGGGTCCACCAGCGGCGGCATGCCGGGCAGTGGCGAATAAGCGGGCGCCGCCGCTGCAGGTGCCGAGGCGGGTGCAGAAACGGCCGCGCCGATGACCTGGCTGGCCACGCCCAGGCCGGCCAGTGCGGCGGCCAGGGCGGAAACGGTGACGAGGGTGCGTCGTTGGAGTGTTTTCATGTCAGTTCGCATATTGTCGTTGCAAATGCCGGGCGCCCGCTGGCGTCCGGGAGGAAAGAGTTATTTGTGCTGCAGCCATTGCCTGATGGCCGCCACCGAGGTGTCGACCTGCAGTTTGATGCCGATCTGGCCCAGTTCGGCGGTGGCGCGCGTGGCGTCGCCGCGCACGCCGTCGGCCACGCCCGGCCTGGGGCCATGGACCATGGCTTCGCTGCGCACCATAGCCGGCTCGGTCGCCAGCATCAGCGCCGCGTCCGCCAGGCCGGCATGCAGGCCGATCTCGGCCGTGCTGAAACCGCGCTTCTGCAGCTCGGCAATGAATTTTGTCTGGGTGATGTCGTAATAGTCGAGCAAAGCCCAGGCGCGCGCGTCCTGCCCCTTGCCGCCCGTGCTCCAGGCGCGGTTCAGCTTGGCCGCGACGTTCTGTTCGTTCTTCTGGTAGCCGCCATGGTCACCGATAAAGACAATGTCGCGAAAACCATGCTGGCGCAGGCTGGCGGCCGCGCCTTCGAGCACGGCTTCAAAGGCGGCTGGCGGTATCGAGATGGTACCCGCATGGCGCATATGGCCGGCCGGCGGTGAGATCGCGCCTTCCGGCACGTAGGACACGACCGGCGCGACGATGGTATTGCCCAGCTTTTGCGCGATCTGGCGCGCCAGGATGCCGGCGCGCGTATTGTGCTTGCCCAGCGCGATATACGGGCCGCTCTGCTCGACGCCGCCGATCGGGACAATGGCCGTGGTGGCGCCGTGCGCGATGCGTTCGCGCAATTCGCTGCTGGTGAGTTCTTCCAGCATCACGCTGGACGAGGACGCTGCGGCCAGGCACGACAAGGGCAAGGCGAGGGTCAGGGACAAGGCAAGCAGGCAGGCGCGAGGCGCCAGTGGCAGGCGGTACTGCAAATTCATCATCAAACATCTTTCGTGGTCATCAAGCGTGACGCCCTGCCTGGCAAGACCAGGCAAGCTGCTGCCACGAGGAATTGTATTCCATCACGGCAGCAACGGCACGTTAATTTGACACTGTTTGCTGCGAATTGACTACAGCAAACTTTTCAGGCAAGCAGGCGCTGCGCACGCTCCACGCGGCGCGGCGCCGTCGACACCGGCAAGCCACCGGCCACGCTCAGCTTGCGTGCACCCGCTTCGCCGCGCAGGCGGAACACGGCCACCACGTCGACCAGTTCCACGGCGCGTTCCTCCAGCGAGGCTGCGGCAGCAGCGGCCTCTTCCACCAGCGAGGCATTCTGCTGCGTCACCTGGTCCATTTGCGAGATGGCCTTGTTGACCTGCTCGATGCCGGCGCTCTGCTCGCCGCTGGCATTGGCGATCTCGCCCATGATGTCGGTCACGCGGCGGATGCTGGTCACGATCTCTTCCATCGTGGCGCCGGCCTGGTCGACCAGGGCGCTGCCGGTGTTGACTTTCTCGACGGAGTCTTCGATCAGGCCCTTGATTTCCTTGGCCGCCGCCGCGCTGCGCTGGGCCAGGTTGCGCACTTCGGTGGCGACCACGG
Organism: Janthinobacterium sp. PC23-8; assembly: GCF_002250505.1. GTDB lineage: Bacteria > Pseudomonadota > Gammaproteobacteria > Burkholderiales > Burkholderiaceae_D > Janthinobacterium. The sequence continues at coordinate 353,126 of NZ_NJGY01000003.1, read as the reverse complement.
CAAAGCCGCGGCCCTGTTCGCCGGCGCGCGCCGCTTCGACCGCCGCGTTCAGCGCCAGGATATTGGTCTGGAAGGCAATGCCGTCGATGACGCCGATAATGTCGGCGATCTTCCTGGCCGATGCATTGATCGAACCCATGGTGCCGACCACCTGCGCCACCACCGCGCCGCCCTTGCTGGCCACTTCCGAGGCCGACACGGCCAGGGTATTGGCCTGGCGCGCATTGTCCGTATTCTGGCGCACGGCCGAGGTCAGCTGTTCCAGGCTGGACGCGGTTTCTTCCAGGCTGGAGGCTTGCTGCTCGGTACGCACGGACAGGTCGGCATTGCCGGCCGTGATCTGGCCGGCGGCCACGCTGACCGTATCGGCCGAGGTGCGCACGGTGGCGATCACTTCGACGATGCGCGCGAGGAACTGGTTGAAGGCGGTGGCGGTGCGCCCCACTTCATCCATGCGCTCGACCGGCATGGCGGCCGACAGGTCCAGCGTGGAACTGACGCGCTCGAGCGTGCTCTGGATATTGCCCAGGCCGCCGCTGATGGTGCGGTAGATATGCCAGGCCAGCGCACCCGTCAGCAGCACGGCCACGGCCAGCACGGCCAGCATGGTGTTGATCGCCATGTCATAGGCGGCCAGGCTTTCCGCTTTCACGTCGGCGACCAGCTTGTTGTTGTAGGCGATATGGTCATCCATGCTTTTCTTGGCGGCGGCGGCCGACAGGGCCAGCGGCGTGCCGGCGAGCAAGGTGGCGCGCACGCCGTCCATGTCGCCCGCGTAGGCGGCAGCGAAGAACGGCACCAGCGCGCGGCGATAGGCTTCCATCGCGGCCTGGTCGGCATCGAGCATCTTGCGGTCGGTCTCGTCGTACAGGCGTTCGGCGCGGTATTTGGCGACCAGGTCGTCGAAATCCTTGTTGGCAGCGGCCAGCGCCTTGTCCAGCGCGGTCTTGTCGGCCAGGTTGGAAAATACCGACAGCCGGTAGCCGGCCAGGCGCGAGTCGGTCAGGGCGGCTTTCGCCGCGTTCAGGCCCTGGATGCTGGGAATGATGCGGTTCTGGACCGTATCGAAACGTGCCTGGGCGCGCTTGAGCTCGATGGCGCCGCCGGCGCCCAGCAACAGCAGGGCCAGCAAGGCGATCGATAGCGTGAGGATTAATTGCTTGGTGATATTCATGGTGTCCTCGTCAGTGAAGCAGGAGTAATGATTGAAATGAATGGAGCGGAGCGGAGCGGCGCGGCGACAGCTTATGCGGCCAGCGCCGACTGTTCTGGCGTGCGGCGCAACAAGTCGCCATGCTCGCGGCAGAAGGCGGCGCCGGCCTTGTAGCCCACGTCGAACAGCAACTGCATGTTCGAGCTGGACCAGTCCAGGGTGTCGGGCCAGTGCTGCTCCGGGATGCCCCCCATCAGGTCGAGCTTGAGCAGGCGGCGCTTGGGCTGGCCCGTGCGCGCGTCCGTGTTGTGCTCGAGCTCGAACAGGCGCAGCTCGGACTTGGAAATTTTCACCAGCGGCGTAATGATGGAGCGCACCCAGGCGTCGTACAGATTGCGCGGCTTGCGCAGCAGGCGCTCATCGCCGAGGATGTCGAGAATGACCAGGGTATCGGCATCGTGATGTTCGCCCTTGCCTTCGATAAACGGATCGAAATTGAGGGTGTCGAGCGCCGCGCCTTCGATGTAGTCGTTGCCGTCGATCGTGGTCGGTGCGTACAGGAACGGAAACGACAGCGCCGCACGCACGTGTTCGGGCGCGATTTCATGCTTGCCCCAGTTCTGCATGCGGTGTTCGGTCAGGTTGTAGGCATTGATGTAGAACTGCGGGCGCATGGTTTTCACGCCCGAAAAATCCACGGCTTTTTCCAGGAAGGGCAAGTGCGCGCACAGGCCCAGGCTTTTTGACGACAGATCCGATGGCGACAGCGACGACAGCATCAGCTTGCCCCAGTCCGACCAGGCCGTAGGCGCCCCCGCAAACGTTTGCTTGAATGCTTGCACGAAAGGATTGCTGGCAGGTGGCTGGAACACGTCGCGGAACGTGCTGGCCTGCATGCCCGGCTTCTGGAAAATCTTGTAGTTAATCGGGATCATCTTGTAGATGCTGTCGGCGACCCCGGTATCGGCCCAGCTTTGCAGCGCCTGCCGCGGCGTCGCCTCGTGCGGCGTGGTGTAGAGCAAGCCCATCAGAACGCCCGCGCCCGATGCGGAGATAACGTCGAACTCGATCCCTTCGTCGACAAAGGCGGCCAGCGCGCCGGCGATCAGGGTGGAATTGGGGGCGCCGCCGCCCAGCAGCAAACCGGTCTTGCGGGCCGGCATCGAAGCCACGGCGGGGACTTTTACATTGCTAGGTTTCATGCACACTCCTGAATGGCGGAGCAGTCATGCGCCCCTGGGATGAATAATCGCTTGTGCTGTCCGCAACACTATCTTAGTGAAACAATGTTGCAAAATGCGATATTAAATTAACATAAATTAATTCCATATGGCAATTTAGTTGTCGTATATGCGATATTCAGAAATACCATAAGCAGTGTTCATGCGGCCTGCCGGTGTTGCAGTGCAGCAAAAAAAATATTATGAAAGACTGTCAAGAAGTGTTGCTGCATGGAAAATTTGGCAACTTCAGAACCGTGCCGGAAGCGCAGTCTCAGGAACCGGCGGAGAAATGCAGATGGGCGCACAGAAAGTCGACGAATACCCGCAGCTTGGGCGACAGATGGCGGCTCGATGGCCACAGCACCCAGAACTTGCTCGACGCCAGCAGGTATGGCTGCAGCACCGCTTGCAGTTCGCCCCGCGCCACGGCGTCTCGCACGATAAAGTCGGGCAAATAAGCCAGGCCCACGCCCATGCTGGCCGCGCCGATCAGCGCTTCGATATTGTTGCAGGTGAGCACGGTACGCAAGCGCAACTCCGGTGCGGCAGGCGCCTCGCCATGCGATAGCGCCCACTCCTGCAATTTGCCGGTGCCGGGGAATTTGTAGCGCACGCAGGCATGCAATTGCGAGGCCAGCGCCTGCGGCGTGGCCGGCACGCCGTGGCGGGCAAAATAGGCAGGCGAACCGACGATGGCAAACGCAAACGGCCCCAGTTCGCGCGCCATCAGGCGCGAGTCGGTCAGGGCGCCGCTGCGCACGGCCACGTCGATGCCTTCGGCCACCACGTCGACCAGGCGATCATTGAAATCGAGATCGAGCTCGATTTCGGGATACAGCCTGGTAAATTCGGCCAGCAGCGGCAGGATAATGCGGTAGCCGATCACCGGCAGGCTGACCTTGAGCTTGCCACGCGGCGCCCCGGCCAGATGCGACAGTTCCACCTGCGCATCGTCGATATCGGCCAGGATGCGCTGGCAACGTTCGTAGAACAGCGCGCCCTCGTTGCTCAGGCTGATGCGGCGCGTGCTGCGGTTCAGCAGCCGCACACCGAGTTTCTCTTCCAGCCGCGCCACGCTCTTGCCCACCGCCGAAGCCGACACGCCGAGCTTGCGTGCGGCCGCCACATAGCTGCAGGTTTGCGCCGCATGCACGAAGGCGGCAATGCCGTTGAGGTTGTCGATCGCCATAATTAGAGCGTTTTTGTCCGTTATGAATGGATTTTCAGCCACTTTTTCTATCATTCAAGCCATCCTATCATGGAATTCCTCTCTCACCGGATGCCTCCCATGACTTCTGTTTCCCCAAGAACACGGCGCCGGCTGGTGCTGGCCGCCGTCTGCCTGGCCGCGCTGTGCATGCCGCTCAGTTTCACCGGCCCCGCAATTGCCATCCCATCGATTGCCTTTGATCTGCACGGCAGCCCACTGGCGCTGGCCTGGATCAGCAATGCCTTCATGCTCAGCTTTGGCAGCTGCCTGATGGCGGCCGGCGCGCTGGCCGACCGCCATGGCCGCAAGCGCCTGTTCCTGCTCGGCCTGTCCGTATTCACCGCCGCCGCCCTGGCCCTGGCCTATGCGCCCAGCATCGCAGTGCTGGGCCTGCTGCGCGCCGTGCAGGGCCTCGGTTGCGCACTGGCCTTGTCCAGCGGGCTGGCGGCGCTGGCCCAGGAATTCGACGGCGCGGCCAGGGCGCGCGCCTTCAGCCTGATCGGTACGTCCTTTGGCACCGGCCTGGCCTTTGGCCCCATCGCGGCAGGCAGCCTGGTCGCGTCCCTCGGCTGGCGCAGCCTGTTTGCCCTCACCGCGCTGGCGGGGCTGGCGGCGCTGATCCTGGCGGCGTGCACCATGCGCGAATCGCGCGATCCGCAAGCGGCCGGGCTCGATATTGCAGGCGCCCTCAGCTTCACCGGCGCGCTGTCGCTCCTGACCTATGGTTTGCTGCAGGCGCCCCACAGTGGCTGGAGCAGCCCGAGCAGCTGCGTCTTGCTGGCTGGCGCGGCGCTGCTGCTGGCGCTGTTCTTGCTGGTCGAGCGGCGCCATGCGCGGCCCATGCTGGATCTGTCGCTGTTCCGCCTGCCCGCCTTTGCCGGCGTGCAGCTGCTGGCCGCCGCGCCTGCATTTTCCTATGTGGTGCTGCTGGTGCTGCTGCCGGCGCGTTTGATCGGCATCGAGGGCTACAGCGCTTATGCGGCCGGCGCCATGATGCTGGCCCTGTCGGCGCCCATGCTGGTGCTGCCGATCCTGGCCGGCCTGGCGGCGCAACGCCTGCTGGCGGCGCATATTTGCAGCGCCGGCCTGCTGCTGACAAGCGGCGGCCTGCTGTGGCTGTCACTATGTGCGCCCGGCGTGCCGGCCGCCACCCTGCTCGGCCCGCTGCTGCTGATCGGCGCCGGCATCAGCCTGCCCTGGGGCTTGATGGATGGCCTGGCGGTGAGCGTGGTGCCGGTGGAGCGGGCCGGCATGGCGGCCGGCATTTTCAATACCACGCGCGTGGCCGGCGAAGGCATTGCGCTGGCCATCGTGGCCGCGCTGCTGGCCACATTCACCGCAACGGCGCTGCGTGCGCTGTCCGGCGTGGATTCATCCGCCGCCGTCCTCGCCGCGCCCCTGCTGGCGATCGGCGACTTGCGCCAGGCCGCCGCGCTGCTGCCGCACGCCAGCGTGCAGGAACTGGCGCAAGCCTATGGCGCGGCGTTCCGCCATCTGCTGCAGGTGCTGGCCGCCATCAGCACGGCTTCGGCGCTGCTGCTGGCCTTCTTGCGCCAGCCGGCCGGCACGTTCGCCTGCTCCCGGCATGGCACGCATGAGCGCTTCGTGACGCGGGCAGAACTGCTGCGCTTAGATCAGGACCGCACTAGCTTATGACTTAAAATTCTATCAAGCATGCCGACCTGGCAAGCGCCGCATGGCACAATGGCGGCGGATTTCAACCCCACAAATTCAAAACCGGAGACCCAACATGAGAATCGAAACCCTGGCCGTGCATGCCGGCTATACCCCAGACCCGACCACCAAGGCCGCCGCCGTCCCCATCTACCAGACAGTGGCCTACGCTTTTGACAATGCCCAGCACGGCGCCGACCTGTTTGACCTCAAAGTGGCCGGCAATATCTACACGCGCATCATGAACCCGACCCAGGACGTGCTGGAAAAACGCGTGGCCGCGCTCGAAGGCGGCGTGGCGGCACTGGCCGTGGCCTCGGGCATGGCGGCCATTACCTATGCGATCCAGACCATCGCCGAAGCGGGCGACAATTTTATCTCGGCCAGCCAGCTCTACGGTGGCACCTACAATCTGTTTGCCCACACCCTGCCGCAGATCGGCATCGAAGTGCGCTTTGCCGATGCGCGCCAGCCCGACACCTTTGCCGCGCTGATCGACAGCCGCACCAAGGCGATTTTTTGCGAATCGATCGGCAACCCGCTGGGCAATGTGACCGACGTGGCGAAACTGGCCGAAATAGCGCACGCCCACGGCATTCCGCTGATCGTCGATAACACGGTGCCCAGCCCTTATCTGTTCCGCCCGATCGAGCATGGCGCCGATATCGTCGTGCACTCGCTGACCAAATACCTGGGCGGCCACGGCACCACCGTCGGCGGCGCCATCGTCGACAGCGGCAAATTCCCGTGGGCCGAACATAAAGAGCGCTTCAATCGACTCAACGAACCGGACGTGTCGTATCACGGCGTGGTCTATACGGAAGCGTTCGGCCCGGCCGCCTTTATCGGCCGCGCCAGGGTGGTCCCGCTGCGCAATATGGGTGCGGCGATTTCGCCGCTCTCCGCCTTCCAGCTGATCCAGGGCATCGAAACGCTGGCTCTGCGCATGGACCGCATCTGCGACAACACGCTGGCGCTGGCCAAACACCTGAAACACCATCCGAAGGTGGCGTGGGTCAATTACGCCGGCCTGGAAGACCACCCGGACCACGCGCTGGTAAAAAAATACATGAACGGCCGCGCCTCGGGCATCTTGTCGTTCGGCCTGAAGCTGGCGGCCGGGGAAGATCCGCGCGCGGCCGGCGCCCGCGTGCTCGACGCGCTGCAGCTGTTTACCCGCCTGGTCAATATCGGCGACGCCAAGTCGCTGGCCACCCATCCGGCGTCGACCACGCACCGCCAGCTGAACCCGGAAGAACTGGCCAAGGCTGGCGTGTCGGAAGACATGCTGCGCCTGTCGGTCGGCATCGAGCATATCGACGATCTGCGCGAGGACCTGGAGCAGGCGCTGGCGGCGGCGTAAGGCTCCTTACGCCAGCAGGCGGGCCACCTGGGCGACGCGCTCGTCCACCGTGCCCGCCACCTCCACACAAGCGATCCCGCGCCGCGCCAGCTGCGCCTGGTACCACGCATGCTGGCGCGCGCGGAAATGCTCGTCGCGGCGCGTGCCGTCCTGGATAAACGGGAAGTCCGGTGCGCACAGCAGCACCAGGTCATAGCGGTGCTCGGCCAACCGCGCCAGTTCCGGCTCGGCGCGGCCGAACATCTCGACGCAGTAGAAAAAGGTGGTCATCGGCGAGGTATCGCAAAACAGCCAGCGCCGCGCCTGCCCTGTCGCTTGCGCCTCGCGTTTGAGCTGTTCGCGGCCGATCTTCAGCAAGTCATCGTATTCCAGCACGCCATCCTGGCTTTCCCACAGTTCGCGGCCATATTCGGCCACCCAACTGGTGCCGAAATGCGCGGCCAGTGCAGCGGTGAGCGTGGTCTTGCCGCTCGATTCGCCGCCGAGCACGCAGATGCGCGTGACCAGGCTGGCGTACACCAGCGGCGACACAAACGCGCGCTGTCCGTGCGGGTCGCAGCGCACGGCCGTGCCGGAAACTGGCACCAGGTGTCTTGCCTGGTCCACGCTGACATGGGCCACCGGCGCGCCGGCATAGCACTCGCCCAGCACCCGCGCAAAGCCGGGACCATAGTCTTCGCTGGAAAACACGGCGTCGACCGGCAAGTTCAACACCGTCCAGCACAGCCAGCCCATAAAATGGCGATGTACCTCGCCATCGTCGAGTTCATTGTGCGGCAAGGTACGGGCGGCAACACCGCGCGCCGCGCACAAGGCGGCTACCCGCTCATCATCGAGCACAAGAATAGTCGCTTGCGGATACAGGGCGCGCAGCCAGCCTTCCCTGCGCGCCGGCGCCATGCCCGGAAATTCGGGCTTGGTGTAGCTGACGATCAGCAGTTCTTCGCAGGCGCCTTGCGCGCGATCGAGCAGCAGTTGATGACCGTGGTGCAGCGGACAGAATTTGCCGACCACCAGGGCGCGTTTGTACAGGTTCATGCCGCCGCTTCCTGCAGATCCGAGGTGTATTGCATGATCTTGTCTTCCGCCAGCAGGGCCGCCACCGTGATCTCGCCAAAGAACGGTGCGAGCAGGGCGCGCGCCTGTGGCGCCTGCGCCATGGCGCCGGGGGCCAGGCGCAGCACGATGGAACCGTCCTGCCGCTGGTGCACGCCGAACAGCGCGATGGCCAGCGGTTTGAGAGCGTGCGTGATATCGATATTGTTGATCCAGGCACCGCTGCGGGTGCGGTAGCGCAGCGGACTGCGCCCGGCCAGCCCGACCAGCACCGGGCCATCGGGACCGTGCATCAGCGAGGCATAGTCGCCCGTGCGGTAGCGCAGCAGCGGCAGGCAGAAGTTGAAGCCGCCCGTAACCGTGATTTCGCCACGCGCACCCTGCGCTACAGGCTTGCCTTCGCCATCGAGGATTTCCACGTACAGGCGGTGCTGCAGCAGTACATGGCCGCCGGCCGCGTCGTCATGCACGGCCACCGGCCCGACTTCATTGAGCGAATAGATATCGAGCACGGGGCAGTCGAAACGCTGTTCCAGGCGCGCGCGCATGCCCGGCAACAGCATCATCGACACCGACATCAGCGCAGCCGGCCGGTGCGTCATCGGCAACGTCAGCAACTCGGCAAACGAGATCGGGTCGCCCGCGATCAGCTCGGGCGCCATCGCGTCCAGATAGCGCGCGCGGTCGCCGGGCTGGCGCCAGTCGTCCACATGCAGGTTCAGCTTGGCCAGCCCCGACTCGCCCATGGTGGGCGTGACGGAGACATAGGTAAAGCAGCGCCGCTGGTGCCCCAGCAGCATCACTCCCACCTGCCCGGCGCCATGGCGCAAGGTCACGCCAAAGCGTTTCAAGGCGCGCTTGTGGTAGGCCAGGTAGCGCCCCGCCACCACCGGGTGCGAGGCGATCAGCAAGGGGTGGCCGGTGGTGCCGGTGGTCTGGAAATTGATCATGCGCGACACGTCGGCGTCGTCCGGCACGAAGGCGGCAATATCGTGCGACAGGTCGGCGCGGCTGATCAAAGGCACGTCGCCCAGGCGCGCCGGGGGCGAGCCGCAGTCGCGGTAATGCGGCACCGTGGCCCAGACCTGGCGCAGGAAGGCCGCCATCCAGCCTGGCGGCTCGCCGGGTTGCCAGGCGATCACGGCGTCCATCACTTCGCGTTCATGGGCGCGCAAGGCCGCCACCTCGCCAGCGAGCAGCTTGTTGCCGCTGCGGTTGCGGTAGAGCGGCGCCGCAGCGTGATTGCGCAACTGGGCCAGCATGCGCCGGCCCGCGTCCGTCAGGGTGGGGCAGTATGCGAGATCGCTGTCCCAGGCGCCGGCCGGCAGGTTCGCCTCCGGGTGCGGGTGCGGGTGCGGGGAGGTCATTCGCGCGACCATTTGTCGGCCGACTCCTCGGCGGCCTTTTTGGCCAGCGCTTCGCGAATCTCGCGCGAGCGCTGTTCGGCCGCGCGGCTCGCCGCCAAAAGGCGGCGCCGCTCGGTGCCGCTGATGGCGGACAATCTGTCGATGGCCTGCGCCTCGCTTTCGTCGCCGGGACGAAAACCGAGGCGTGCCAGCACGATGCGCGCCAGTTCCTCGCGCCGCTCCGGGTCTTGCGTGTACTGGTGGGCGGGCGCGGCGGCGGCCAGCTCGCGCGCCGCTTCGCCGAGCACCTGCAGCAACTCAGTCTGCGCCAGTTGCCGCGCGACAAACCACTCGTCGGCCAGCAGCCAGCACATGATCATGGCCAGCGCCAGGCGGTTGCGGTCGGCCCTGACCTGGGCGCCGTGAAAACCCTGCAGCGAGACAGCCGCTGCGCGCGCGCCGTGCAGCAGCAGGATGTCGTTGACCAGCGCGGCGACAACTACCGCTTGCCGGTTATGCACGCCGGCGATGCACGGCTCGCGCAGGAAGTCGGCGGGCGTGTCGGCCAGGCGGTGGGTGAGCACTTCGAGATGGGGACCGGCTTGCTTCATGCTTTAACTCTTCACATAATGGCGCTGGCTGAACAAACGCGCAAATTCCAGCAGATCCTCGAACTGCGCCACGGCATGGATGTCCCAGCCTTGCTCGTCACGCGCGCGTTGCAGGTCGCCGTATATATCGCGCATCCACTTGTTGCCGCCATCCTGGTCCCAATCGGCCGCAATATTGAGCGCCATGGTGCCGCCAGCGCCGCCATGCTCCATCGCCCTGGCAGAGATATCCCAGCCACTGTTGCCCAGTTCATCCTGGTCGAACATGGTGGTGATGCCGCTGTCGGAAATTTGCAGGATATGCGCGGGCCGCTTGCGTTTGACCGCGTAGGTCTCGCGCAGGCAATGGATGGGAAAGGCGGTGCTGCCGCCAAAAAAGCCGGTCAGCACGCCCAGTATCATGTCTTCGTCGCGCACGAAACCGGGGGTCTGCATTACCTCGTGCTTGCCGCTCCATAAGGTCACCTGGACTTTCGAGCCGGCGCGCAGCGCGGACAGGGCAATCACGGCGCCGGCCAGGGCCAGGAACGAGGTGTGCTGCTGCGGGTTGGGCATGGAACCGGAACTGTCGACATACATGTCCAGGTCGACCGGGAGATGGTCGATATCGCGCGCCGGTTCGCGCCCGTATTCGCGGCGCACGGTGGTCACGCCAGGGATCGGACGCGGCGACTGCATCACCGACTGCAGCCAGTCGATGTCGTCGAGCGGGTCGCCGATCTCCCACGGCGACAGTCCTTCCATCTGCGGCTCGCTGGACTCGGGTGCGGGCCGCGATGGAAAACGCACCAGGTGCGGCAAGGCGCGCTCGCGGTAGTAGCGGATGGCGATTTCATGGTCGCTCAGGTCAACCCCGGACGCCTTGAGGATTTCACCGAGCTCGAACGGCTCGCGCAACTGGCCGCCGCTTTGCTTCTGCGCTGTTGCGTCGGATTGGCCCACGGCATCGTCATCGAGTCCCGAGATGCGCTGGTCGTGCACGGGATGGATGGCGCCGTTCTCTTCGTCGTCTTCGATCTGCTGCGCGCCATAGGTCTGGCAGCCGCGCGCCGCGTCGCGGGTGTCGTGGAAATAGCGGCTCGGGTCCTTGCCTTGCAGGGCGCCCGTGTCGTCCACCAGGTAAGGCAGCAGCAAGGTGGCAAAGCGCCCCGCCGCCGACATCCAGTCATGGGCGTAGACGCGGATCAGGCGCGCACCGAGCCAGGCGTCCGTGTCGAGTCGTTCATCGCCACCGCCTCCCAGCTCGCCTTTTTCCAGCTGCCACAGGTTTTCATAGATGCGCATATACAGCAGCCACACCTTGCCCGACGCCGGGCTATCCTTGGCTCTGCCCTGCTCGAGCTTGCGATAGATATCGGCCATGCGCAGGCTGGCCTGGCGCAGCAAGCGGTCGTTGATGAACAGGTCGGTGTACAGATTGGCCACCATGGGCGCGTGCTGTTCCAGCGTCGGCAAGGCGCGGCGCATGCGCGCCAGCAGGCGGAACTGGTCGCCGGCGCTGCCGGGTGCCAGGATATGGTGGCCGATCTCGTGCGCCAGGATTTCCAGGCCATAGTCTTGCAGTCCCAGTTCCACCACCAGCGGCAGGTCGACCACCACGCTCTGGTCGAGCAGGCGGATCATGGCAAAGCTGCCGGCGAGGCCTTCCATGGCGGCCTGCACGCGGCTGGTGCACAGGGCCGGGTCGCGCAAGCGCGTGAACTTGCTCCAGACGGCCAGCGCCTGCGGCCACGCCGCGCGCCATTGTTCGGTCAGTTCAGCATGCGCCTCTTTCATGACAGCGGCAGCAGGCGTATTGCATGCGTATAAGGCGAGGTGACGGCCAGCGTATGGGCGTTGGCGGCCAGGGCGATACCAGCGGCGGGCAGGTCCAGCGCCATCGTGCGTGCGCCCAGATGCAAGGTGGCGCCGTCGAGCCGCAGGGACGCAGGCAGCTTGGTGGACGCCTGCGCATAGTCGTCGTCGCTGGCGCCATGCAATACGGCGCCGTGGGCATCGGCCATCAACAGGTAAAAGCGCTCGCCGGCGCTGACGATAAAGCCGTTGCCGGTGGCGCGCACTCGCGGCGGCGTGGCAAACTCGCCCCCCAGGCCGGCAAAGGCGCCAAACTCGATGCCCTGCGCATTGCCGCGCCAGGGCTGCGTCAACAGTTGCTCGCGCAGCGACGGCCAATCGAGCTGCGGCTCGCCGAACGCCGCCAAGGCCAGCGCTGGCGGCAAACTGTCAGCGGCGGCAATCGCCCCCAGGCGAAAGTGCGCCACGCCGGCGCGCCAGGCCAGCACCTGGCCGACGGCGCGCAGCTGCGCCAGGGAGGCCACCTGCGGCGCAATGGCGGCCATCTCGTCGTGCCACTGGCGCGTGCGCGCACTGGCTACGCCGCCCAGGTGGATGGCAGCGTTGCTCAGCATGCCCAGCGCATCGACAGGGTTTGCCGCCAGCAGCGGCGCAAAGCGCGGCGCCAGCTCGCGCCAGACGGCGCCCAAAAACGGCTTTTTCGCCGCCGGCCCGGCCAGGCCATGGCCGACCAATTCGAGTGCCATATCGTAGGCGGCCAAGGTAAAACTGCCGGCACGCTCCGGCACGCTGGCCGCCACCGCCTGCACCACGGGATCGACGCCGTCCTGCAAGAAGCCGGCAAAGGCCTGCATGTCGAGCGCGGGAAAGCTGCGCCGGGCTTCCACGGCGCGGGCGTTGAACTGGGCGCGGCCGCTGGCCAGGATGGCGGCAAAGACGGGGGAAATCATGTTCCGCTTATTGCGAACGCAGCCAGCTGCGGTAATTGGTATAGCGCTGGTGCAGGTACTTCAGCTTCAACAGGTCGTCGTACAGCGGGCCGTACAGCTTGCGCCCTCTGGTGCGTTCGCCGATCAGTTTTTCGATGCGGTTCAGGCGCGCCAGCGTCTCGCGCTCGCTCAAGCCATCGAGGCCCAGGTCGAATTGGGCCGACAGCACGCCGACCGGATCGTCACGATCGAGGTCCAGGCGGTTGAACTCGTCGTTGGACAGGTCGAACAGTCGGCGCAGCCAGCCCAGCCTGTCGCTGCGGTAGGCGGCGTTTTCGGGCAGCGCAAAAAACGGCGCATCGAGGTCCGGCTGCAGCTTGTTGTGCAGCACGAACGGCAGCACCTGGCGCAGGTCTTCCAGTTCCACTTCGCCGTTGCCACGGAAATAGCTCATCGCTTTCGCGTAGATTAACAGCGCCATCAGGGTGCGCACCGAGATGCCGTTCAAGGTCTGGCAGCCGAGGTCCTTCAGGCGGTCGCGCCCGTTGTCGGCCGCCTGCGCGGCATTGCGGTCTGCCCCCGACAGGCGCGCCGTATCCTTGGTCATGTATTCGAACTGGCCGCCGGCCGTTTCGAACAGCTCGAACTGGCTGGCGAAAAACTCGAGGCGGCGGCGCACGGCGTCGGGCACGCTGACCTGGCGGATATCGTTGCCGATCTGGTCCACTTCGCTTTCAGTAAAGATGATCTCGGGCGGCACCAGCTCTTCGGGCCGCACGTTTTCCTCCACGCGCAGCAGCAGTTCGTTCAAAAAGCGCGGATTGAAGGCCAGCGCCTGCACGGTGACGTCGACCCGGTCGCGCAGCGCCTCGATCACCTGGTAGGTGCCGCCGCCCTGGTCGTCATTGGCCGTCAGGTACCAGGCCGCCTCCGGGCATTCGTAGATATGGTTCAGCACTTCCGCATAATTGTCGCCCATGACGGTGAGCAGCGCGCTTTGCGTGCGGGTGGGGATGCGGTTGTATTCGTCGACGATTTTCACGCGCATGCCCAGCCAGGCGCGCCAGGCGATGCGGATCTCGTCCATGCTCTGCGCGTTGACCAGATCAAACGGCAGCGGATTGCCGAGCAAGTCGGCGATCGTCATCTGCGGATGGCCGTGCTGCATCGCGCGCTTGACCTCTTTCACGGAGGAGCCGGCCAAAATGCCCATCAACAGCGCGCTGGCCGTCTTGCCGCGTCCCGGACCGCCGACAAACAGGCATTTGCGGCGCGTGGCGAAGGTCAGCAGCGGCAGCAGGATAAAGCTCGAATAGCTTTGTGCCGACGGCAAATTGAGCACGCGCCGGCTGTCGCCCACCGCATAGGTCTGCGACGGCCCGTCGTTGTATTCGATATCGTAATGGGGGCTGATGATGGCGTGGTTGACGATCCAGAAATAGGCCTGACGCAGTTTTTCGTCGAACGGCCGCTTTGCAACTTCGCCCTCTCCGCTCAGCGCCACCGGTCCGTGGTACAGGTCCGCCACATCGAACTGCCGCGCAACGGGCGACGCCTTGGGTCTGGTGGGGGCCTGGGACAGGCGCTGGAACAGGTTAAAGGGCGGCATGGCAATACTCTTCCGTTAAGGAAATGAAATTATTGCACAAGCCGCCTGCAAGCATGGGTTCGCATGCAAAGCTCCCCCCCCCGGCATATCAGCCCTGTCGTTTCAATTCTGTATAAAAATTTTCATGCGCACCAAGGCTTAGCAGTCGTACGGAAACGGGCGAGACTTTTTCCGGATGCAACTGATATGCCAGCAAAACCTCTTGCTTGTTGAGCTTGAACTTGTACACAAAAATTCCCGCCAGATCGCCTTTTTTTTCTTCTCCCGTTGCAGGATCGGTGGCGATGGCCAAAACGGCCTTGTCCACCACGAGCTTATCCCTGGCATGCAATTTTTTGATTGCCTTGGCAAAGGTCGGGGTAACGAGAATTTCCAGCACTGTCACGCCCCGAATTGATACGGCGTCAGCATGTCGGCCTTGGCCTCCTGTGCAGCAAGCAAGGTATCCTTGATGAATTGGAGCGGCAGGCCAGGATTATCCTCCACGGCCTTGCCCAGCCGCGCCCAATACTCGATCTGCTTCGGCACCGAACGGTGCTCGGCAGCGGCATGCGGCTTGGCCATTTCAACCAGTTCGTCAGACAATTTCAACGCGATCGCCATAAACCCTCCGAATAGTGAGATTATTATGGCGCTCATTGCAACCTTTTGCAACCCCTTACGACTTTTTACGCCTCGCCGGCACAAGGCAAAGCCCGTCATTGGCAAGCTCAGCGAACCATCGGCGTGGCAAGAAACACCGGCTGCTGCTCGGCCAGGGCCGTCAGCGCGGCCACGGCCGGATAGTCGCTGCCAGCCATCACGTCGGGTACCAGCTGCTGCGCAAAGCTCCAGGCCACCGCAATGGTGATGCCGGCCATACTCAGGCAGTCCGGCGTCTCCTCGCGCAACGACGCTTCAAGCTGCCGCCATGCCCCATGCAGCTGCAGCTGGACGCGGTCCAGCCAGGGCTGGTGCTGTTTTTCCTGCGGGCGCAAACGCCGTTCATAGACGATCTGCACGGCCTTGTCGCAGGCCGCCAGCGCATAGCTGGTCTGGCACAGCGCGCGCAGGCGGGCCGGGCCCGGTTCCGGCCTGAGGCGGGGAGCTGCGACCGCCAGTTCTTCAAGATAGGCCAGGATCAGGTTTGATTCCATCAGCACCTGGCCGTCGTCGGTCACCAGGGTCGGCACTTTGACGGCTGGATTGATGGCTTGCACCTGGTCGAAATCGGCAAACACCGACAGGGGCCGGTGCTCATGCTCCAGGCCCAGCACTTTGATGGCAATGGCAACGCGCCGGACGTAGGGTGAATCGAGCATTCCGATCAATATCATGGTCTCTTCCTCTCTGTATGATGTACAAATACGATCAATGTGCGGCCTCGTCATGCCGTGCGCCAGCGCCGCCATCCCAGCGCCAGGCACGCCACCAGCAACATCAGCAGCCCTGCCACCTCATGGCGTATATCGTACACCGACGCGCCCATCTGGTTCAGCGCCACAAAGCCCTGGATGCCGGCCGTTGACGGCAACAGCCAGCGCAGCGCCTGCAGCGCCACGGGCATGGAACTGACGGGCCACGTCAGGCCGGCCAGGAACAGGATCGGCATCGAGGTGGCGATCATCAGCTGCGTGCCCCGTTCGCGGGTGCGGAACAGCATCGCCAGCAGCAGGCCGAAGGCGGCCACCGTCAGCGAAAACAGCACCAGCAGCAGCGCCAGGCCGCCAGCGTTGCCGCCGCGCGGATAGTCCTGGAACCAGAACACGAAGCCGAAAAAATAGCAGCAGTTCAACAACGCCACCGAGGCGAACGCCAGCAGCATGCCGGCATAGCCGCCCGCCGTGCGCCGCTCCAGTGGAAACGTCTTGCGCTGGTACCAGGTGCCGAACAGCATGGTCATGCCGATCAACAGGGTCTGCTGCACGATCAGGGTGGCCACGCCCGGCACCACATAGGCGCCATAGCCCTCCTTCACATTGAACAGCGGCACGGCGTCAAACGTGATCGGCGCGCGCTGCTCTGCGCCCTGGTAGCTTGATGGCGTAGCCGCTGCCAGGCGTTTCAGTTCAATGCCGGCCGAGACCGTGCCCACCACTTCGGCCAGGCCGCTCAAAGCCACCTTGTTGAGCATCAAGTACAGGCCATTGCCCGCCACCTGGGCCTGCGCCGCGCGGCCGGCCAGCACGTCCGTCTGCAAGCCTTCTGGAATGATCAGCACGCCCATCACCTGCCCGCGCCACAGCATATCCTGGGCGGCGGGCAGCTCGGGCGTGACGGCCACCACCCGCAGGGCCGGATGGGCCATGGCAAAGCGCGTCATCTGGCGCGACAGGCTGCTGCGGTCCTGGTCAACCACGGCCACCGGCACGCGCTGCACGATCTCCCTGGCATAAGGCAGCGGATAAAAAAAGGAATACAAAACGCCGCCGACGAACAGCAAGGTCAAGGCGCCCTTGTCCGTCAGCATGGCGCGCCAGGTGGCAAAAAAGGCGGTCCACATCATGTTTTCCCCCAGGCGGCAGGCGCATTGGCGCGCCGCGCCAGCAGCAGCATGCCCAGCAGGCCACAGCCGGCGGCAAAGCCGGCCAGCACCAGCAACTGCGCCGCGCCATGGCGCCAGGGCGCGCCACCCAGCCAGTAAACCGTCTGCAGTTCCAGGTAATGCGTGAGCGGCAGCGCTTGCGCCCAGGCGCGCGCCACCGGCGGCATGGCCATCAGCGGGAAGGCCTGGCCGGCGAATGCAAACGCGGGCGCGGTGATAAACGCCGTGGCCGACAGCGACAGGCGCAGCGACAAGGTGGCCGCGATCAGCAACAGGCCCAGGCCGCAATAGGCCAGCACCAGCAGCAGCATGGCCAAGAGCAGGCCAGGCAGGCTGCCCGCCACCGCCCAGCCGCGCACCACGCTGAAAAACAGCAGGTACAACAGCGCCAGCACCGTGTACGCCGCCAGCGGAAACAGCAGCTTGGCACCCACCGCGCGCCACCAGCTGCCCTTGGCCGAGGCCAGCCATTGCGGCACGCTGCCGTCGCGCAGTTCGCGCCCGATGGTGGTGACCACCGCGATCACGATAAAGATCTGCAGCATGGACGGCATCAGCGCCAGGGTCAAAAACGCTTCATAGCTGAGGTTCTCGTTGTACAAGCTGTTCAACTGCGTGCGGATCGGCTCGAACTGCGCGCTGGCCTGCACGGCGGAGACGCCCTTCTTGGCGCGCGCCGTCAGCTCCACGCCGGCCGACAAGGTGCTCGACACGGCACGCACGTCGCGCAATAACGACCCCGCATGCGAGGAAAACTGCGCGTTGTACAGCCATTGCACGGTGGCCTGGCGCCCTTCCAGCAGTTCTGTTTCAAAGTCGGAGGGAATCACCAGATAGCCATACGCGCTGCGCTCGCGCAGCAGCTGCAATGCGGCGTCGCTGGAGCCCACCCTGGCGGCCACCTGCACGCCGGGAGAGGCGTCGAGCCAGCGCGTGAGCTGGCGCGACAAGGCGGAGTTGTCGTGGTCGATCACGGCGATCGGCAGATCGCGCGCGATGCCGGCCGAAAAAATCCACCACAGCAGGCCGCACAGCAGCAGCGGTATCCAGCTCAGCATGCCGAAATCCCAGAAGTCGGCACGCAGCCGCGCCCATTCGCGCGCCAGGGCGCCTGGCTGCGGCATGATCGCTTCAGTCATGCGCAATCACAGCGGCGGAAACACGACCGACATGCCGGGGCGCAGGCCCTCGACCCTGATGGCCGGACGCAAACGAATCTCGAAGGTGCGCAGGTCCGTGCCACCCGGGCGCGCCGCGCGCCAGGTGGCAAAGTCCGGCATCACGGCCACCGAACTGACCTGGAAGGTCAGCTGCTGTTTCAACGCCGGCACATTGGCCGTATGCGTGCTGCCCATCGTGAACGCCGCCATCTCGTCTTCGCGCACCTGCAGCACGGCCCAGGCGTCGGCCAGGTTGACCAGGGTCATCACGGGAAAGCCTTGCGGCGCCAGCTCGCCAGGCTGGATCTGGATCTTGCTGACCTGGCCGGCCACCGGCGCGGCGATTGTCGTTTCCGCCAGCGCCACCTGCGCTTCCTTCAGCACGGCGCCCACCTGGCGCGCCTGGGCGCTGGCGGCGTTCCTGTCCTCGGGTCGGGCGCCGGCATTGGCCATATCGTACTGGGCGCGCGCGGCCTGCGCCTGCTGTTCGGCGGCGCGCCACTGGGCTTCGGCCTCGTCGCGCTTCTGGCGCGCGATCACGCCTTCGGCAAACATGGCGTTGACCCTGTCATAGGTGGTTTTCGCGATGGCCGCGCCGGTCTGCGCGCGCTGCCAGTTGGCCCTGGCCGCCCGCACTTCCTCGGGCCGCGCGCCGGCCTGCGCTTTTTGCGCCACGGCGTCGGCCGCCTGCGCGGCGGCAGTCGCCTGCGCGACCCTGGCATCGACCTCGGCGCTGGTCAGCTGGAACAGCACCTGGCCCTGGCTGACCGTGTCGCCCAGTTTCACCTTGACCTGGCCGACCCGGCCCGCCACCTTGGACGAGACATTGACTTCCTGCGCATCCATCTGCCCCTGCAAGGGCAGGCGCTGCGGCTGGAACGCCTGGTGCAGGCCCCAGGCGACAAAGATCAGGATGACGATGCCGAGCAGCCCGGCAAGCTGTTTTTTGAAGATGCTCATTGTGGGGTATCCAGAGGGAGATGCAGGTCGGCCTGCGCGGCCAGGCTGGCCAGGCGCTGTGTCGCGCCGGCCGCTTCGAGCAGCTGCGCCAGCGCCAGCACATAGTTGTAGGCCGTCTGCGCACGCTGAGTTTCGATTTTCGCCAGGTTCAGGCGCGCGTCGACCACTTCCAGCGAGGTCGCCTGCCCCTGCTGGAAGGCGACCGTCTGCAGGCGGATATTTTCACGCGCCAGCTCCACCGACGAGCCGGTGGACAGAAACTGGATGCGCGCGTTTTCCAGCGCGCGCCAGTGCTTTTCGATCAGGGTGGGAATATCGCGCCCGGCCTGGCGCGCCGTCACTTCCACCCTTTCCTGGTCCAGCTTTGCCGCTTCGATCAGCTTGCCCGTATTGATGCGGTGCACCAGCGGCACCGACACCATCACGCCGACCGCCCAGTTCGAGCGCACCACCCGTTCGCCGCCCCGGTTCAGATTGTAGTTGCCGATGGCCAGCACGGTGGGGCTGTATTCCTTGCCGTGCAGGCGCAGCGCCTGCTCCGATAGCAAACGCTTGCTGGCGATCTTTTTCCAGGCCGCGTTCTCGCGCAGGCCGCTGCTGATAAAGGACTGCAGCGAGCCGACCGGCAGCGAATGGACAAACAGCGGCGTGGCGGGGCGCACCTGGCTGCGCGCGTCGAGCAGCCGGTCCAGCGCCACCTGCGCGATTTCGGCGTCGCTGCGCGCCTGGGCTTCTTCGCTGCGCGCACTGTCAAACGCCACATCGGCGCGCAGGCGCTCGGCCTTCGAAATCAGGCCGCCCTTTTCCAGCTTGACGGCGTCGCGCTGGTGCTGCGCCACGCCCGCCGTCACGTCGGCGCGCACGGCTACCACCCGTTGCGCCAGCAGCAGCTGGAAGTAGCGCTGCGCCACCTGGGTCGCCAGCTTTTCTTCCGCTTCCACGCGCTCGGCATCAGCCTCCCGGGCCATGCCGGCCGCCACGCCCTTGACGGCGTCGAGCCGTCCCGCCGTGTAGATCGGCCACATGCCGACCAGGCCGAACGAGGTCAGATTGGTCACCACCTCGCGCTCCAGGGAATTCGGTATCTCGGGAATCGGCAAGTTCGGCAGCGCCGCGCCGATGCCGCCCACCACGCCGGACAAACGGCTGGTGTCGAGACTCAGATCGGTCGACAGACGGCCGCGAAAGGCCGTCAGGTCCAGCGAAGGGCCGTCGATATTCGATAGCGCTTCGGCTTTCAGGGTCCTGGCGCGCACGTCGAGCACGGCGCCCTGCACGGCGCCCGAGGCGCCGGCCGCCTGGCGCAGCGCTTCGTCAAGGCTGAGGATTTGCGCGTGGGCGGGAACCGCCACCAGCAACGCCACGGCGCTGGCAAATAGTCGAAAACAAGGTGCGGCGGTGGGGCCCATGTAGTGTCCTGTCCATAAAAAAGCAAAAGCACGGGATGGCCAAGTTTATACTTTCACAATAGCAATTATATGCAAGGTCGTCCATGGCGGCGCGCACTGCAGGACACTGCCGCCAGGCGAAAACGGGCGCCTCTTGCGAAGGCGCCCGTCACCGTCATTGTCTGCCCATTGGCGCCTGGCGCGTTGACGTCAGCTCATCATTGCCGCATTTTCCTTTTCAAACACGGCAAAAAACTCGGTCGCCATATTGCGGATGGCGCGGCCGATGTTGGCGTAGTCGTATTCGTTCAGGTTGGCCAGCGAGACGCGGCCCGACGGATGCGTGGCGCCAAAACCGCGGCCCGGCAACAGGATGACGCCGGTTTCCTCGGCCAGGCGGAACAGCGCTTCGTTCGGCTTGAGCTTTTTCAGCAGCCACTGCGAAAATTCCACCCCATGCATCTGCGCGGCCAGCAACTCCATGTCCAGCAAATGGTAGTAGCGCACGCAATTGGCGTCGTGCACCATCGGCAGGCCCAGTTCGCGGTACAGCGCTTCCTTGCGGCGCAGCACGATGCGCTGCATCGATTGCTTGTACTTCTGCTCTTCATCCATCAGCGAGAACAGCGAGAACAGGGTCATCTGCGCCTGCACGGGCGTCGACAGGCCGGCCGTGTGGTTCAGCGCCACGGTGCGGCTGTCGGCCACCAGGCGGTCGATGAATTTCAGTTCGCGCGGCTCGGTGGTGATCGAGTGGTAGCGCTCGTCCAGCTGTTCCTTGATGGCTTCCGGCAAGTTGGCAATCTTGTCGTCGATCACATTGTTTTCGTGCGTGGCCACCACGCCCATGCGCCAGCCCGTCGCGCCGAAGTATTTCGAGAACGAGTACACGAGGATGGTGTTGAACGGACACATGGCGAACAGCGAGACGAAATTGTCGGCGAACGTGCCATACACATCATCGGTCAGGATGATCAGGTCCGGGCGCTGCCGGACAATGTTGGCGATGTAGTCCAGCGTGTCGTCATCGATCTTGACGGACGGCGGATTGCTGGGGTTGACGAGGAAGAAGGCCTTCACTGTCGGGTCCAGCAGCTTGTCCAGTTCCTTTTTGGTAAATTGCCAGTTGTTCGATTGCGGCGCATCAATGTGCACGGTATTGAGCTTGTAGTCATTGAGCTGCGGAATCTCGATATATGGCGTAAAGATCGGCATGCCCAGCGCGATGGTGTCGCCTTCCTTGATGATGTGGTTCGATTTCAGGCTGGCGAACAGGTACGTCATGGCCGCCGTGCCGCCTTCGACGGCGTACATGTCGAAGTTGCCCACGAACGGATGCTTGCCGATCATTTCGCGGTGAATATACTGGCCGACGATTTTCTCGGACAGGCGCAGCATGCGGTCCGGCACAGGATAGTTGCATCCCAGTATGGCTTCGCACATTTCATAGATGAAGTCGCCCGCGCTCAGGCCCATCTGGTCCCGCACATAGGACACGGCCGCCTCGATGAAATGCACGCCCGGCGTGGCGGCCTGCTGGCGCACGAAGATTTCAAAGCGGGCCTCGATGCCCTCGCGCGTGGGAAAGCCGCCCACGTCGTCCATGTACACATAGGAACGCTCCGCTTCCGTCATGGCGAACTGGCCGAACTGGAAGAAACCATGGCGTGGCGTAGTGGCGAGGAAATTCGGGTTGCCGCGGCCCGCATTGAGCATCAGGCGGTTGCTTTTCCTGGCCGTCTGGATCAGCGCATCCTTCAATTCGAATGGGCTCAACAGGGCGAGTTTGGCGGGGTTACTGAAATCCATTATTGCTACTCCTTCAGAATGACATTGTTCGGGTTATTGCAACGACCTGGGGACTCAGACGAAGGCCACGATCAGCGGCCCCAGCAAGGTCAGGAAAACGTTGGCCAAGGCATAGGTGATGGCAAACGGCACGGTGGGAATCGCGTTCTGCGCCGCATTGAGCACTTCGCCGAACGCGGGATTGGCGCTGCGCGAACCGGACAAGGCGCCGGCAAACACCGCCACGTTGTCGTAGCGCAGGATGTAGCGGCCGATGAGCATGGTCAGCATCATCGGCAGAAGGGTGACGACGACGCCCACGCCGAACAGGGTCAGGCCATGTTCGCGCACGGTTTGCACCGCTTGCAGGCCGGACGTGAGGCCGACCACGGCGACAAAACCGGCCAGGCCCAGGTCCTTGAGGATTTGCACGGCGCCGCTGGGCATGTAGCCGAAACTCTGGCGCCTGGCGCGATACCAGCCGAATACCAGGCCCGACAGCAGCACGCCGCCGCCGCTGCCCAGGGTCAGCGGAATCGCACCGATGCGTGCCACCAGCAGACCCGCCAGCAGGCCCACGACGAGGCCCGCGCCCATGTAGACGAAGTCCGTCCTGGCGCTCGGCAGGATCATATAGCCCACCTCGGCCGACACGCGCTTGACGTCCTGCTCGGCGCCATAGATGGTCGCCACGTCGCCCGTCTGCACCACGGTTTCCGATTGCATGGGCAAGATCTTGCCCATGCGGCTCAGTTGCACGACAAAGATGCCGTGCCGCACGCCTGGCGCCGTGGCGCTGCGGATTTCACCCACCGTTTTGTTGTGATAAGCCTTGTTGGTCAGCACTATGTCGCGGCGTTGCATGACCAGTTCCATGCCTTCGACGGCATCGAGTTCCTTGCCCAGTTGGGAAGAGACGCTGAGCATGGCTTCGCGCCGTCCCACCAGCAACACGATATCGTCGGCCGCCAGCACCAGGTCTGGCGTGACGTCGCTGATCTGGCCATTGCGCCTGACGCGCTCGATGGTGATGGCCGTGTTCGGATGGGCGCTTTCGATGTCCGCCACGGAGCGGCCGGCACCAGGGCCGACGCAATAGAGGCGGCCGATCAGGTCCGGCGCGGCCGGCGTCTGGCCCGGCCCCAGCACCTGCACGCCCGCTTGCAGCGCCGTTTCCGCCTTGATCGCATCTTCGCGGATGCTGCGCCCCATCAGTTTTGGCAGAATATTGACGCAAACGATAATGGCGCCGAACGAGCCGAACACGTACGTCACGGCATAGCCGACGGCGACATTGCCCTGCAGGCGCGCCACCTCGTCGGCCGCCAGCCCCAGCTTGGCGATCGCGTCGCCGGCCGTGCCGATGATCGCCGATTGCGTCAATCCGCCCGCCGCCACGCCGGCCGCCAGGCCCTTGTCGAGGCCGAAGATCCTGGCCAGGATGACCACCGTCAGCAGCGCCGTCACGGCCAGCACCACGGCCAGGATGATTTCACGCACCGACTGGCGCCCCAGCGAATTGAAAAACTGTGGTCCGCTTTCATAACCCACGGCGTAAATGAACAGGGCGAACAGCACCGACTTGACGCCGGGGTCGATGGCGACGCCGACCTGGCTGACCAGGACCGCCACCAGCAAGGAACCGGCGACGCCGCCCAGCTGAAATGAGCCGAACTTGATCTTGCCGACGTAATAACCGACTGCCAGCGAAAGAAACAAGGCAATTTCAGGGGACTTCTTGAATAACTCGTGCAACCATTCCATGCGGACCGCCTTTCGTTTTGAAGGAATTCTTTGCTGCCAGCCCGTGGAGGGCGGCTTGCGCGCGCAGCGGGAGCGCAACACGCCGGCCGCTGGCGATGACGATGGCGCTCAGGCCAACAATGTCGGTGATGCAAGCCGATGGCGACGCCTTCCAGGGCCGGCTGGCGCTGGCGTTAAAAGAGGCGTACAGGGTCCCGTGACGCGCCTTTCCTGAAGGCTGGCGCTGGAGAAAAGTTGTTTCGTGGAATCATATTCGGTGATAATTTTATAAGTGTCAACAGGCGTTTGTTGAGCTCGCTTTGCGTTCGAGCAGATATCCTGCGCACGATAGCCGTAACCGTTTGACGCAAATCAACAAAACCATTAGTAATGTTTTGAGCGCTGGCAAAGTGCTTGATTCGTCAGCGTTATCTGCCCTGGCCAGTTGCCGGAACAGGCCTGAGCAGGAGGTATCCGTGCCTGGAAAAACAGCAGTTCCCGGCCAGCCAGGAGCAGCGCAATTAATCCAGGTCAAGAAAACCGACAATAGAAAAGAAATCTTGCGCGCACCTCTGGACGGCATGCGGGCCCCTCGCCTACGCTGTTTTTTTATCTGAAAAGCAAGAGGCAAGCGATGCAAACAGCGCGATTGACAATTACCGGCATGGACCACGAGGGCTGCGCCGACGCACTGACGCAGGTATTGGAAGGGATCAGGGGAGTGAAAACGGTGTGCGTGTCGCTGGCGCGCAATGACGCCACGCTGCAGTTCGACGAAACGGTGGCCAAGCAGGAACGCCTGCTGGACTGCGTAATCAATGCCGTCAATGAGGCCGGTTTTATCGGCGAACTGGAACAGGCGCAGGCGACGATCCCGTGCACGGGCGCCTGCGGCCGCTGCTCCAGGGCCTAAGTTTTTTCCACTTGCCCGCACAACCGCGCCAGCACGCGGCGCGGATGCAGCGAGCGCACATCGAACGGCGGCAACTCCAGCGCGTCGAGCGTGTTCTTGAACAGCAGGCCCAGTTCCGTATCGCCTTCCAGCAGCAAACGGCGGCTGAAGAACAGGGTGTCCGGGTCTTCCTGGCGCCGCGCCAGCAGCAGCAAATCATGGACGCCCGCGCCGATGGTCAGGTCCGGCGCCTGGCCATGGCGGGCCGGCGCGAACGCCGTTCCCTGCCAGCAAAAATCGACGGCCACGCCGGCGTCGAGCACGCGCAGGCGCAGGCTGCGCCCCTGCAATAATGCGCGCACATCGTCGGGCAGTTGCGGCGCCAGCAAGCGGTTCAGTCCCTGCACGAAAGCCCAGGAGGCCGGATAAGGCGGCAGCCTGGCCAGCAGCGCGGCGAACGGCGATGGCAGGCGAAATGGCGGCAGTGTTTCAATCTTGTTTTGCATGTGATTCCCGTAAGCTCAATGGTGAAAGGCGGCCTGGCTGTGCATGCCGGGCTGGCCATGCCAGTAGCCGTCGCAGGTGCCGGCGGCATGGCATGGCGCCAGCTGCGCCTGCGCCTCGTCGGCGGACAACTCACCGCGCCGGGCCTGGTCGAAGATGGCGATCACATCGACCGTATGCTGTTCCTGCGGGCTGAGACGGGCCACGCCCACGCCCAGCGCGGCCATCGCGCCCAGTTCGCGCACCAAGTTATACACCAGCGCCGACTGCGTCTGCGTGCCGTTCAGCACCAGGAAGGGCTCGGCATCACGCGTGCGCAGCAGCAGGCCGTCGGGCTCCTGCAGGCAGCTGTACTGGCAATCGTCTTTCGGCAGGTTGCGGTTGCGCGCCGTAAAGCAGCGCGCGGAAAACGCCAGCGGCATGCGGCCGTAGGCAAACACTTCCGTCTCGAGGCCGGCCGGCGCCTGGCGCAGCAGCTCGGCCAGCGATGCCTGGCTCATTTCCAGCGGCATCACCCAGCGCCGCGCACCGAGCCCGGCCAGCAGTTGCAGGCTGGGTCCATTGAACAGGTTCAGGTGCGGGCCGGCGACAAAGGAATGCCCCTTTTCCAGGCAGTGCACGGCGCCAAAGTCGTTCGCTTCGACCGCGTAGCGGCCATTGCCGGCGATGCGGCGCAAGGTGGCCAGCTCGGCGTTCGATTCGATCAGCGCCTGGGTCGACAGCACCACTTCCTTGCCGCTGGCCGCCAGCAGGTCGGCGATATCGAGCCAGTCCGACAGGCGCAGCTCATGGCGGCGCGAACAGACCGTCTCGCCCAGGTAGACGATATCGACGGCGGTGCCGGCGATCTGCTGGTAGAACTCGAACACGGTGGCGCGCGGCCAGTAATACAGCAATGGGCCTAATGACAGCTTTAGCATACCTCTTCCTTCATTTAATAGTTACAAAACCGTAGCGAGCGGTTCGCGCAGCAGGTTTTCTTATTTCCAGGAGCGGTGGTAGGCGCCGAGTGTGTGCTGCTGGCCTTCGGCCAGTTTGTCCATCGCCGCCATCCAGCCCGGCTTGACGGCGTAGCGCTGCTGGCCTGTACGGCAGGCGTCGAGGCTGTCGATGGCTTCGCGCCACACGCGCGTGACCTGCGCCACGTAGGCGGGACTGCGCTGGCGGCCTTCGATCTTCACGGCTTTCACGCCCATGGCGACCAGCTGCGGCAGCAGCGCCAGGGTGTTCAGGCTGGCCGGCTCCTCGATGGCGTAATACTGCTCGCCGTCGACATCGAAGCGGCCCTTGCACAGGGTCGGGTAGCTGGCGTTTTCACCGGGGCCGTAGCGGTCGATCAGCACGCCGTTCAGGCGCGATTCGAGTCCGGCCGGCGTTTCCGCCCAGCGCACCGCCCTGGCCGGCGAACACACGCCATGGGTGTTGGGCGCCTCGCCGGTGGCGTAAGACGACAGCGCGCAGCGCCCTTCGACCATCACGCACAGGCTGCCAAAACCGAACACTTCGATCTCGACCGGGGTGTTGGCGATCAGTTGCTCGACCTGCGCCATCGACAGCACGCGCGGCAGCACGGCGCGCGAGACGCCGAAGTGTTCATGGTAAAAATTGATCGCCTCGTAGTTGGTGGCCGAGCCCTGCACCGACAGGTGCAAGCGCAGCTGCGGATGGTGCTCGCGGGCATACGCCATCAGGCCGGGGTCGGCGACGATGATGGCGTCGAGGCCCGCATCAACCGCGCGGTCGATGGCGCTGCGCCAGATCATGCAGTTATGCGGCTGCGGATAGGTATTCAATGCCAGCAGCACCTTGCGCCCGTGCTGGTGGGCGTAGCGCACGCCTTCGGCGATGGCCTTTTCATCGAAATTGAGGCCGGCGAAATTGCGCGCATTGGTGGCGTCGCGAAAGCCGAGGTAGACGGTGTCGGCGCCATTGTCGACGGCCGCTTTCAGGGCCGGCAAACTGCCGGCCGGGCAAACCAGTTCCAGTGCTCCGGCCACGCGGCAAGGAGTGGATTTTTCAAGCTGCATGATGATGATTTCCTGTATCGGCTCAGGGTCGAGACTATAGCCCCGCGCCATGTGGGCAGTCCTTGACGCAGGTGAAGGAATGGACGCATGGCCGCCCTCCTTGCGCTGTAGAATGCGCCACTGCCATCGTGCCTAACTCCTATTCATTCCAGCCACCGCCATGACCCGCAAACCCCTGCTGATACTGCTGTTGACTCTATTTCTCACCGCCCTGCAAGTGCAATGGGCGTGTCCCGAAGGCCAGGACATCGACGGCACGCACCTGTTCTCGCCCGAAGTGCTGGGCGTGTATCCGGGCGTGCTGCTGTTGTTCCTGCTGGCCGTGTTTGCGCGCCGCCAGATGCCGCTGCCGCGCCAGAGCGCCATCTGCACCGCCATCCTGGCCCTCTGGTGGCTGCTGGCGAACTACATCACGTTCGGCATCCGCGTGGCCGCCTGGAGCACGTTTTCGCCGGCTGAAATCTGGGGCCAAGTACTGCCCGCTTCCCTGGCCAGCATCGCCATCTGCGGCGGCGCGTTCTTTGCAACGACACTGCTGATTTTGCGCGAAAAGCGCTGGGACAAAAAGTGACGGCCAGCCGTTTTTCACCTGGATCAAGGTTCTGGCCATTGCTGGCACAAGTCCTTTGACGGCACTACATTTAGTCGATAACCTTCAATAAAACACCGCATGTTGTGGTCATTGGAGGTTTTATGTCAGCTAGTTCAGCATCCGCATCACCGTCAAAAAACAGCGGCCAGGTCGACGTCGCCGCATCGATCAACGAATACCTGGAGCGGCGCGACTGGCGCGTCAACGCCAACGCCAACCAGGGCTATTCGCTGGGCGGCCTGATACTCAATGTGTCGGGCAAGGTGATCGCCAACTACTGGCTCGACCAGGTCTACCCGCCCGACGTGGGCGCGGCCCACCGCGAGGCGGCCCTGCATATCCACGATCTCGACATGCTGGCCGGTTACTGCGCCGGCTGGTCGCTGCGCACCCTGCTGCACGAAGGCCTGAACGGCGTGCCGGGCAAGGTCGAATCGAGCCCGCCGAAACACATGTCGTCGGCCATCGGCCAGATCGTCAATTTCCTCGGCACCCTGCAAAACGAGTGGGCCGGCGCGCAGGCCTTCAGCTCCTTCGACACGTATATGGCGCCGTTTATCCGCAAGGATGGCCTGGCCTATGCAGACGTGCTGCAATACATGCAGGAGCTGATCTACAACCTCAATGTGCCGTCGCGCTGGGGCACGCAAACGCCATTTACCAACCTGACCTTCGACTGGGTCTGCCCGGAAGACCTGCGCGAGCAGATTCCCGTGATCGCCGGCGTGGAGATGCCGTTTTGCTACGGCGAGCTGCAGCGTGAAATGGACATGATCAACCAGGCCTACATCGAGATCATGATGGCCGGCGACGCCAAGGGGCGCGTGTTCACGTTCCCCATCCCGACCTATAACATCACCGCGGATTTCGACTGGCACAGCGAGAACGCCGAACGCCTGTTCGAGATGACGGCGCGCTACGGCCTGCCCTACTTCCAGAACTTCATCAACTCGGAACTCAAACCGAACATGATCCGCTCGATGTGCTGCCGCCTGCAGCTGGACCTGCGCGAGCTGCTCAAGCGCGGCAATGGCCTGTTTGGCTCCGCCGAGCAGACCGGGTCGCTGGGCGTGGTGACCATCAACTGCGCGCGCCTGGGCTACCTGTGGCGCGGCGACGAAGCGGCGCTGCTGGCCGACCTCGACCGGCTGCTCGAACTGGGCAAGACCAGCCTGGAAATCAAGCGCGCCACCATCGAAAAACTGATGCAGGAGGGGCTGTTCCCGTACACCAAGCGCTATCTGGGCACGCTGCGCAACCACTTTTCCACCTTGGGCGTGAACGGCATCAACGAGATGATCCGCAACTTCAGCGGCAACGCCCATGACATCACCAGTGCCGAGGGCCATGCGCTGGCGATCCGCCTGCTCGACCATGTGCGCGCGCGCATGATCGAGTTCCAGGAGCAGACCGGCCATATGTACAACCTGGAAGCGACGCCGGCCGAAGGCACGACCTACCGCTTCGCGCGCGAGGACCGCAAGCGCTATCCGGCCATCCTGCAGGCCGGCACCGACGACCATCCCTATTACACCAATTCCTCGCAGCTGCCGGTCGGCCACACCGACGATCCGTTCGAGGCATTGGAATTGCAGGACGCGCTGCAGCGCAAATACACGGGCGGCACGGTGCTGCACCTGTATATGACCGAGGCGCTGTCGGACGCCAACGCCTGCCGCGAGCTGGTGAAACGCGCGCTGTCCCGCTTTTCGCTGCCGTATATCACCGTCACGCCCACCTTTTCGATCTGTCCGCGCCATGGCTACCTGGCCGGCAAGCACGAGTTTTGCCCCACCTGCGACGCCGAGCTGATCGCCCGCAAGCAGGCCAATCTGACTACCCTACTGGAGGAAACACCATGAACGCACGACAACATCTGACACCCGTGATTGAACTCGACGACAGCGAACGCCAGCGCTGCGAAATCTGGACCCGCGTGATGGGCTATCACCGCCCCGTCGCCTCGTTCAATATCGGCAAGCAGGGCGAATTCCACGAGCGCCAGTATTTCAGCGAAGCGCGCGCGGGCGTCTCGGGGCCTGTGCGCTGCCGTTGATGGCAAAGAACCTCAAGGTGGGCGGCGTCACGCCGTTCTCCGCCACCGATTACCCGGGCAAGCTGGCCGCCGTGGTGTTCGTGCAGGGCTGCCCGTGGCGCTGCGGCTATTGCCACAATCCGCACCTGCAGCCGAGGACAGTAGATGGCGCCATCGCCTGGGATGACGTGCTGGCGCTGCTGCGCCGACGCACGGGCCTGGTTGACGCGGTGGTCTTCAGCGGCGGCGAAGCGTGCATGGACCCGGCCCTGGCAAGCGCCATGCAGGACGTCAGGGCGATGGGATTTGGCGTGGGCCTGCATACGGCCTGCATCTATCCGCAGCGCTTGCGCCAAGTGCTGCCGCTGGTTGACTGGATCGGTTTCGATATCAAAGCCGCTTTCACGCAGTATCGCGCCATTACCGGCATTGCCAACAGCGGCGATCCGGCGCGCGCCTGCCTCGACGCCATCCTCGCTTGCGGCGTCGCTTATGAATGCCGCACCACCATCCACCCGGCCTTGCTGCCCGACGAGGCGCTGCTGGCGCTGGCCACTACCCTGGCCGGAAAAGGGGTCGAACACTATGTGCTGCAGCAGTTCAGGGCCGACGGCTGCGCCGATGCCGGCCTGGCCGCCAGCGTGACGCCAGGCTACCCTGCCGCCGCCACGCTGGCGCAAATCGGCGCGATGTTTCCGCGTTTTACATTCCGTAATGGCGGCCATTGAGCCGGCATGCAATAAATGTTTGAAATGCTATCGTTCCGCAACGCTGAAATGCCCTGCTTGCTGTAATGTATCAAACTGCGCCGCGCACCAAGTTGGCGCAAGTTTGATCTCTCACCCAGCATCACAGATAAGCGTCATCCATGAACGATTTCACCGCAGACCGCCAGGCATTGAGCCTTCCTCTTCATTCCGATATCCTGTACGGCCCGCCACGACCGGATCTGCTGCAAAACGAGGTGCTGGCCGACCTGCTCGAAGCGACCGCCAGGCGCTGCCCTGAACAGATTGCCCTGATCGACGGCGAGCGCCGCATCAGCTATGCCGAACTCGATGCCAGCGCCAGCCTGGCCGCCTCGCGCCTGGTGGCGGCCGGCGTGCGGCCCGGCGATATCGTCGGCCTGTGGCTGCCGCGCGGCGCCGATCTGCTGCTGATGCAGGCGGCGATTGCCAAGGCGGGCGCCGCCTGGCTGCCCGTCGATGAAGACACGCCCGTCGAGCGCCTGCAGGTCTGCCTCGATGACGCCAATGGCGCCGGCATTGTCAGCTGCGAGCAGTTCGCGCCGCGCCTGCTGGACGCCGGCCTGACCCGTCCCGTGTGGACGGCGGAAAGCCTGCTGGCGCCCGCAG
This sequence comes from Janthinobacterium sp. PC23-8, assembly GCF_002250505.1. GTDB lineage: Bacteria > Pseudomonadota > Gammaproteobacteria > Burkholderiales > Burkholderiaceae_D > Janthinobacterium. Next base: position 322,190 of record NZ_NJGY01000003.1, on the reverse strand, counting down.
CTCCCGGCGAAACCTTGCACGTTCGCCATGCCAGCTTGCCCGAACACCCGGCCTATGTGATCTATACCTCGGGCTCGACCGGCAAGCCCAAGGGCATATTGATCTCCCAGCGCAGCATCTGCCATTTCCTGCGCAGCGAGAACGCGGTGCTGGGGGTCATGCAAAGCGATACCGTCTACCAGGGCTTTTCGGTCGCTTTCGACATGTCGTTTGAAGAGATCTGGATCGCCTGGCTGGTGGGCGCCACCCTGTGGCTGGGACCGAAAGAAATCTCGGGCGACCCGGAAGCGCTGCCGCGCGCACTTGGTGCCAACCAGGTCACGGTGCTGCACGCGGTACCGACCCTGCTGGCGCTGTTTGCCGAGGAAGTGCCGAGCCTGCGCCTGATCAATCTCGGTGGCGAAATGTGCCCCGAATCGCTGGTCGAGCGCTGGTCGCGCCCTGGCCGCGCCATGTTCAATACCTATGGCCCGACCGAAGCGACCGTCTCGTGCAGCCTGGCACGCCTGCAGCCGGGCCAGCCGGTGACCATCGGCACGCCGCTGCCCAATTATGGCCTGCTGGTGATACAGGTGGCGGAACCCGGCGAAAATCGTCCGCTGGCCTTGCTTGCGCGCGGTGAAACGGGGGAACTGTGCATTATCGGTCCGGGCCTGGCCGACGGTTACCTGGGCCGGCCCGACCTGACAGTGGAAAAATTCCTGCCCAACCCCTGGGCGACGGGCCCGGACGACGCGCGCCTGTACCGCACCGGCGACCTGGCCCGCATCGATGCCGATGGCCAGGTGCTGTGCCTGGGCCGCGCCGACGATCAGGTCAAGATTCGCGGCTTTCGCGTGGAGCTGGGCGAGATCGAAGCGGTGCTGGCGCAACAAGGCGGCGTCGGCACGGTGGCGGTATTGCTGCGCAAGGATGACGGCATCGACCAGCTGGTGGCGTATATCGTCGGCAGCGACGACGCGCCCGACGACGCCCTGACGGCCAGGACCTTGCGCGCCGCGCTGAACCTGCATCTGCCGCCGTATATGGTGCCGGGCCGGTTCGAACTGCTGCCGCTGATGCCGCGCCTGACCTCGGGCAAGATCGACAGGAAAGCCTTGAAAGCGCTGCCTTTGTGCGCCCCGCCGCCGGGCGAAGCGGGTGTATCGGACGTGCCGGAAACGCCGGCCGAAGCGGCGCTGTTCGCGGCGCTGGCGCAGCTGTTCCCGGGCCAGCCGATCATGCGTCGGGCCGACTTTTTCAGCGACCTCGGCGGGCATTCCTTTCTCGCCGCGCGCCTGGCGTCGAGCCTGCGCGCCGATCCCCGCTACGCCCACATGACGGTGCGCGACATCTATCACAACCGCCAGGTGGGCAAAATCGCCGCCGTGCTGGCCGAAGCGCCCGCGCCGGCCGTGCCGGAGGCCGACTGGACGCCGCCGTCGCGCGTCAAGCGCTGGGTCTGCGGCGCGGCCCAGGCTGCGGCCGTGCCGGTGTTAGTGACCCTGCGCATGGCGCAGTGGATGGCGCCCTTCTTTACCTATCATTTCTTTACGGGCGACCCGGGCGACACCGTGGCGCGCGCCGTTGCCGCCTCGATCGGCGTGTTCCTGCTCGCCACCCTGGCCGAATTTGCCATCGCGATCGCCGGCAAATGGCTGATCGCCGGGCGCCTGAAGGCGGGCAGCTATCCGCTGTGGGGCATCACCTACTACCGCTGGTGGCTGGCCGACCGCCTGGTCGAATCGGCGCCCACGTATCTGCTGAGCGGCTCGTCGCTCAACAGCTGGTGGCTGCGCGCACTGGGCGCCAAAGTGGGCAAGGAAGTGGTGATCGGCTCGATGACCCTGCGCGCGCCCGAACTGCTGTCCATCGGCGACAACGTCAGCGTCGGCAACGCCGTCAACTTTGAAAACGCCCGCGTCGAACGCGGCCGTCTGCTGCTGGGGCAAATCACCATCGGCAACGACGCCTGCATCAGCTCGTATGCGATCCTGGAAGGCAATACGGCAGTGGGCGACTTCGGCCACCTGGAAGGCCAGTCGGCGCTGGCCGATGGCGGGCAAGTGCCGGCCGGGCGCATCTGGACCGGTTCGCCGGCGCGCGACACAGGCGCGTTTGACCCGGCCAGCCAGCCGGCGCGACCGAAAGTATCCAAGGCGCGCCTGACCGGCGAAACCCTGTTCTTCTGCTTTGGCATGGTGCTGATCGCCGTGCTGTTCTTTATGCCGGTGTTCCCCAGCTTCGTGCTGATCGACTGGTTCGACGAACGCGACATGATGCCGTGGCTGCAGGGGCGCGACCCGACCGTCCAGCTGGCGCGCTATTTTATCCTGGCGTTTCCCGCCAGCGCCGTGCTGATCGTGTTGACGGCCCTGCTGTCGGCCGCCATCCGCTGGGGCGCGCTGCCGCGCTTGAAACCGGGCACCTCGGCCGTGCACAGCAATATCTATTGCGCCAAATGGCTGGTCAGCCATATCCAGGAGTCGAGCCTGAACGTGCTGCACGGCATTTACGCCACCGTGTTCGCGCCGTACTGGTATCGCCTGCTGGGCGCCAAGGTCGGCAAGGGCGCCGAGATTTCGACGGCGCTGGGCGTGGTGCCCGACATGCTCACACTGGGCGACGACACCTTTATCGCCGACGCCGTGATGCTGGGCGACGAGCAGATCGACGGCGGCTGGATGACCATGCGCCCCACCGTCATCTCGCACCGCAGCTTTGTCGGCAACGGCAGCTATATCCCCGACGGCACCATCCTGCCCGAACACGTGCTGATCGGCGTGCACACGCATGCGCCGCGCAATGCACAGATGCATGGCGGCGACACCTGGCTGGGCTCGCCGCCGATGCACCTGCCGGCGCGCGAACAGGTGAGCGGCTTTGCCGAACACCTGACCTTCAAGCCGTCGGCGGCACGGCGCCTGGGCCGCAGCCTGATCGAAGCGTTTCGCATCGTCGCGCCGCATGCGCTGGTGATCGCGGTCGGCTACACCCTGGTGCTCGACGTGATGCCACTGGCCGGCGCCGGGCGCTGGGGCGAAGTGGTAGCCGACCTGGCGATGGCCGGCGTCGCTTACGGCATCGGCAATTTCCTGCTGGTGGTGGCGCTCAAATGGCTGCTGCTGGGCCGCTACCGCAAGCATGCGGCGCCGATGTGGACGCCGTTCGTGTGGCTGTCCGAAGGCGTGACGAACCTGTACGAAGGCATCGCCGTGCCCAATTTCATGCGCTACCTGCGCGGCACGCCGTGGCTGCCGCTGGCCTTCCGCCTGCTCGGCTGCAAGATCGGCCGCGGCGTCTACATGGACACCACCGACCTCACCGAATTCGACTGCGTGCATATCGGCGACCATAGCGAACTGAACGCGCTGACCTGCCCGCAGACGCACTTGTTCGAAGACCGCGTGATGAAGATCGACCACGTGGAAATCGGCCAGCGCGTCTATATGGGGCCGCGCAGCTCGGTGCTGTACAGCGCCAAAGTCGGCGACAACGCGCGCCTGGGCCCCTTGACCCTGGTGATGAAGGGCGAGCATATCCCGGCCGGCAGCAACTGGGCCGGCTGCCCGGCGGCGCCGCTGCGTCAGTGAGTTTCGCGCAGTACTGGTCGGGTGATGGCGTGCTGGTGATCGGCGTCGAAGCGGCCATGAGCCGAAGCGAGGCGCGGCAGCGCATCCGCCTTGCCATCAGCGAGGCGGCGGCGCAGTGGCTGGGGCTTTCCATCGATGACGTCAGCGTGGAATCGCAGCCAGGCCAGGCACCGCGTTTGCTGCTTGCGGGCCGCATTGCAGGCCTGGCGATCAGCCACGACGACGGTATCTCGCTGGCCGCCATCGACCTGCATGGCGCGGTCGGCATCGACGTGATGCGGGTGATGGAGATTGCCGACTGGTTTGCCGTGGCGACGGATTACCTGGGGCCGCAGGTGGCGCAGTCGCTGGCGGCCTGCCCTGCCGGGCAGCGACCGCTGGCCCTGGCGCAGGCCTGGACGGCGCGCGAGGCGGCGCTCAAGTATGCGGGCCTGGCGCTGACCGAATGGGACGGCAAGGCTCCCGCCTGCCGCTTGCAAGCGGTGCCCGTACCGGCAGGCTATACGGCGACGTTGGCGTACTAAGCTGGACTTTATCCATACAGACTGCGTATCGAGGCGCAGGCGGGTGACCACGCACAGTTGCTCGCGCACGCCGGCAAGCAGGTTCAATGCTGCAAAACTGCTGTCGGCGACGACCACGATGGACCGCTCCGGCAGCCATCGCTTGACCATCCATAGTAATTGCCGCGCCCGGTCGGTGAACTTATTGGGGCGGCGCTTGCGGTCCAGGCAGTAGCGCTCCGACGACGCCAGCACCGAACAGAACGGTCATGCCCAACAACGTCCGGCCCAAGGAATCGGCGCCACCAGCATCAGGCACAGCCAACGCAAGCCGCTGGCCTTGACGAAATGGCTGTGGCTCGATCGCACTGGATCGCGATAGATTCCCCTGGCAGCGATCCTGGCGCCACGCCGGCGTTCAATCGTGTCGTCCAGGGCCATGAGCACGGGTCCCTGCGGCACGAATGCCTGAAGCAGCAAGTATTCTGTTCGTCATAACCTCACAATAATTTCTTGCTACTTAATCCTCTTCCCTGCCCGCGTTGCAGCCAAGCTGGACAAAAATCAGTTTGACGACAATACTGACGAGCACTCCCAGCACTCCGATCAATTCCAGCATGGCGTTTTCCTTGCAGTGATGGCGACCAGACCACTGTAACGTTTGCATGCACGCACGGCCAATATCAAATACGGCGCCCGGCGATCTCGAAAAGGCATCCATGATCACCATCAAGCAGTTCCGCTACTTTGTCGAAATCGTCGATGCGGGCAGCTATTCGCGCGCGGCGGAAAAACTGTATATCGCGCAGTCGGCCCTGAGCCGGCAGATCAAGGAACTGGAAAACGAAGTGCAAGCACTGCTGCTCACGCGCGACGCGCGCCATATCGAGCTGACCGCCGCCGGCCAGGTGTTCCATGAGCGCGCCAAACGCATCCTCGACGATATCGAGGAAACCGTGCGCCAGACGCGCCATGTGGGCCAGGGCGCGGCTGGCATTATCCGCCTGCTCCATTCGAGTTCCGTCACCCTGACGCCATCCATCGGCGCGCTGCTCAAGCGCCTGCTGGCGCAGTTTCCCGGCGTCTCGCTCGATGTATCGAAAGGCTCATCGGAAAACCAGGCGGCCGACATCGAGGAAGGCCGCGCCGACCTTGGCCTGGTGCGCCTGCCCACCTTGCGCAAGCACGCCAATATCGTCGTGCGCGAGCTGTTTACCGAAAAGCTGGTGGTGGCCGTCTCAAAAGACTCGCCGCTGGCGGCGCAATCGCACACCACCATCGCCGCCCTGCGCGACGAGGCGTTCGTCTCGATCCCGCACAAGGACAGGGGTGGCCTCAGCTACCTGGTGGCGGGCCTGTGCCTGGCCCAGGGTTATTTCCCGAAGGCGGCGCGCGCGCTGTCGCGCAAGACCTCGCAGCTGAACCTGATCGAAGCGAACCTCGGCATCGCCATCGTCCCCGACAGCATGCGCCTGGTGGCGCCGCCGGGCGTGCATTTTCTCAGCCTGCCAGAGGAAGTATCGTCGACCGTGGTCGGCCTGGTCTCGCCGCGCGAGGCCAGCGGCATGGTGGCGGCGTTTGCCGAAGCGCTGGTGCGCGAGATGGCGCCGCTGGCTCAGCCTTCCGCGTAAAGCAGCGCATCGGCCTCGCGCACGGCCGACGTCAAGAGCGCCAGTTTCATGATGTCGAGCTGGCCGTCGGTGCGCACGCGCGAGCACAGGTCGATGCCGTAGGGGCGCACCTGGCGCAAGGCGGCGGCCACATTGCTGTCGTCGAGGCCGCCAGCCAGGAATACCGGCACGGGACTGGCGCGCACGAAGCGCGCGCTGATGGCCCAGTCATGGGTCCTGCCGGTACCACCGAGTTCCGGCACGGCGCCGCACGGCCTGCCCGAATCGAGCAAAAAAGCGTGAACGTGGGGCGCATAGGCCCCTATCATGCCCAGCGCCTCTTCGCCTTCCACATGGATCACCTGCACCCGGCGCACCTGCGGCTGCAGGCGCGCCAGTTCAGCCACCTCGCGCGGGTCGATATGGTTGACAATCTGTACCGTCGTCGGCAAGGTTGCCGCGATATGCCCGGCGATGCGGCTGGCGGTGGTCTCGGCTGTCAATAAAAAAGTGGCGACCGGCGGCGGCGTCCAGGCGGCAATCTTCGCGATGCGCGCGTCGGGGATCACGCCGGGGCCGGACGGCATGGCCGCCACCAGGCCCAGCGCGTCGGCGCCGGCGGCAATGGCCAGTTGCGCTTCGTCGATGGAAGCGATGCAGCAGATCTTGATACGGGTTCTCATGATGGTCAACATTACAACACGCTGCGCGCCACCAGGCCAGCCACGCGGTCAAGCCCGCGCACAATTGTGGCCCCGATTGACAGGCGGCGGGCGCCAAACGATACTGGCTCGCTCCATCTTGCACAGACAGGTAGCAATCTCATGGCCGATTTCGAGATACGCAGGCAGTGCCCGCCACAGCTGTGCGACTGCGCGCGCGAACCGCTGTTGCAAGATGCGCAGGCCGACCTCGCCATCCTGCGCCTGAACCTGACGCAAGAAAAGCACCTGCTGGCCCATATCGAGACCATCAGCACGCTGGAAGGCTTGCGCAAGCTGGAAAGAAATTTGCAGAAAAACCTGGGCGTGGTGCTGCGCATCGCTCCGGCAAGCGGCGAAGTGCGCACCGTGCGCGGCTTCCAGATTCAATTGCTGGAGCAGCCCGGCCTGTGCCGCAAGACGCGCGCGGCGATTCCGGCGGCGGTGCGGCGCTGCCTGGTGGCGCATCCGGAAATCGCGTTTGCGATATTGAATGAAAATGATTTGCTGGGTGGCCTTTGACCGAATTGTTCAGGCCGCTTTGATGGAGATAATCTTTCCTTTGGCGGCCCTGGCCCTCAACTGGCCGCAACCGCCCTCCACATCCTGCCCCGCCGAATCGCGCAGCTTGGTCAGCACGCCGCGCTGGTGCAGGCGGGCGGCGATGGCGCGCGCCTGCTCCCAGCTGGGGCGCCTGAACGGCAGGTCATCGATGGTGTTGTAAGGGATCATGTTCAACACCGCGTACTTGCCCTTCAACAGTTCGACGATGCCGTCGAGCTCATCGTCGCCATCGTTGACGCCTTCCATCAGCGTCCATTGATACTGCACCGGGTAACCGGTCAGGCGCGCATACGACTCGCCAAACGCCACCAGTTCGCTCGGCGCGAGTTTCGGCGCGCGCGGCAGCAGTTGCTCGCGCAAGGCGGGCTTGGTGGTGTGCAGGGACAGCGCCAGCGCCGGCTTGACCCTGCCTTGCGGCAGGCGCTCGAAAGCGCGCGGGTCGCCCACGGTGGAAAACACCAGGTTCTTGTGGCCGATATTGCCTTCCGTGCCCAGCAGTTCGATCGCTTCCATGACGTTGGCAAGGTTATGGGCCGGTTCACCCATGCCCATGAAGACGACTTTTTTCACCGGCCGCAGGGTGCGCGCCAGCACCACTTGCGCCACGATCTCGCCGCTGGTGACTTGCCGTATCAGGCCGTCGCGCCCCGTCATGCAGAACTGGCAGCCGACGGCGCAACCGACCTGGCTCGACACGCACAGGCCGTCGCGCGGCAGCAGCACGCTTTCCACCGTCTGCCCGTCGTGCAAACCGACCAGCAGCCGCGCCGAACCGTCGGCGCCAGGGTGGGTGCTGAGCAGCTTGAGCATGCCCTGCAATTGCTGGTCCAGCGCGGGCAAGGCCTCGCGCACCGGCAGCGGCAAGAAGTCTTCGGCGCGGCGCCGGCCCTGGTCGTGCGGCTGCGCCTGTATCCAGTCGCGCAGCACGCGCTGTTCGTGCAGGGGCTTGGCGCCCAGCGCGCGCAGGCGCTGGCGGATGGCATCGATTTGCATGGGCCTGGCTTGAGCGACTAGACCTTCTTGACGAACTCGGTTTTCAGGCTCATCTGGCCGAAACCCTCGATCTTGCAATCGATATCGTGGTCGCTGTCGACCAGGCGGATATTCTTGACCTTGGTGCCCATCTTGACGACGCCGCCGCCACCTTTCAGTTTCAGATCCTTGATGACGCTGACGGTGTCGCCGTCCTGCAGGATATTGCCGGCCGAATCGCGATACACCCTGGCGCCCTCCTCCACCGCTTCGCCGGCCGTGGCCGACCATTCATGCGCGCACTCGGGGCAGACCAACTGGCCGCCGTCTTCGTACGTGTATTCGGATTTGCATTGCGGGCATGGAGGTAATGTGCTCATTCGTTTCTCGGTCTGGTAGACGGCCGCCGGCCGTAAAAGCCGACATTATAAAGGCTACGCCCGCCATCGGCGGGCTTTTTCGCATATGGCGTCGCAGCGTTATTTGATATTTTTATCCAGGAAGGCGCGGATCACCGGCACGATCTCGCGGGCATGCGTTTCAAGGGCGAAGTGGCCGGTGTCGTAGAAGCGGATATCGGCGTTGGGCAAATCGCGTTTCCATGCCTGCGCACCGGCCGGCAGGAAAAACGGATCGTTCTTGCCCCATACGGCCAGCAGCGGCGGTTGCTGCTGGCGGAAATAGGCATGGAATTGCGGGTACATGCGCACATTGGACGCGTAATCGAGGAGCAGGTCGAGCTGGATCTCGGCGTTGCCCGGACGCGCCACCCGCATGCCTTCCAGGGTATAGCCGTCGGGAGAAACGCTGCTCGGGTCGGGCACGCCTTCCAGATACTGCCATTTCATCCCGGCCGGCGTCGGAAAGTCGGCCTGCGCCGCGCGGTTTTGCGCCGTCGGCGCCTGCCAGTATTGCTTGATGCCGTCCCAGCCCTTGGACAGCCCCTCTTCATAGGCGTTGCCGTTCTGCGAGATGATGGCCGTGATGCGCGCAGGATGGGCCAGCGCCAGGCGCCAGCCGACTGGCGCGCCGTAGTCGTGCACCATGATGGCGTAGCGGTCCAGCTTCAACTGCTCGGTAAAACGATCCATGGTCCGGGTGATGTTGTCGAAGGTGTAGGCGTAGTGTTCGCGCGCCGGCGCTTCGGTGTAGCCGAAGGAAGGCAGGTCCGGCGCCACCACGTGATAGCGATCGCTGAGCGCCGGTATCACGTCGCGGTACATGAACGAAGACCCGGCAAAGCCATGCAGCAGCACGATGGTCGGCGCGGCAGGGTCGCCCGCCTCGCGGTAAAACACGTTCACGTCGCCGACTTTTTCAAAACGGTAGTGCACCTGCGCCTTGTCGGCGGCCGACATGGGGGCAGCGCTGATGCCACCGGTGGCCATGGCGAGAGTGGTGGCGGCAGCGAGGGTACTGGCTTTGATATTCATGGTTTAGTCCTTGTAACCGTTAAATTGCGTATTTGAAGGTTACATCCATTTATGGTAACCTGTCAATATTATTTTTAAAGGTTACGAAATGATTTTGCACACCACCCACACACCACATTTCATCGGCAACGACCTGGCCCTCGATTTCATCAACAGCGCCTTTGGCATGGGCGAGAGCAGTTGCGACTGCCTGGCCGACGATGCAAGTGCGGTGGCATGGCTCAAGGCGGCCGGCCAGTTGGCGCCTGACTTCGACGCGCCGGCCGCCACACTGGCCGGACTGGCGGCAGCGGCGCAATGCTTGCGCGCGGCGGCGGGCCGGCTGATCGATTTGAACAAGCCGCGTGATCCACACGACTTCGACGTGGTGAACGCGATACTGGAGGCAGGCCGTCCCATACGCACGCTGGCGCTCGACGCCGACGCCGAGGCCAATATCGTGCTGCTGGAGCGGCGCCGCGATGACAGCGTGGCCAGCCTGCTCGAACCGGTGGCGGCGGCGCTGGTCCATCTGCTGGTACAGGGCAAGCTGGCGCAAATACGCCAGTGCGAGGCGCACGATTGCACGCTGCGCTTCCTCGACATTACCAAGTCGGGCCGGCGGCGCTGGTGCAGCATGGCCGTGTGCGGCAACCGGATGAAGGTCGCCGCTTTCCGGGCGCGCAAGGATGGCAGCTGATCCCTGCCAGGCTGGGCGCCGGGCAGTCTTCGATTTTCCGGGATAGCCGGTCCGGGGCGGCTTTTCAGGGCGTTCCCTCAGCCCCGCCGCACGATCTCGATGGTGCTGTGGACGATTTCCTCGTGGATGCCGATGCGCGCGCGCAGCAGGCCCGGCGTCAGGGTGGCATCGCGGCTGACCACCGACAGCGCGCACGAGTACAGCTGCTTGCCCACGCGCCAGACGTGCAGGTCGACGATGCGCGGCGTGTCGCCCTCCGCTTCCACCTCCACCGCCTCGCGGATTTCCCGCACCACCGGGTGATCCATCTCGCGGTCCAGCAAGACCTTGCCGGTTTCCTGCATCAGCTGTTTCGCCCACAGCGCCACCAGCACGGCGCCGGCCACGCCCATCACCGGGTCGAGCCAGTTCCAGCCAAACACCCAGGCGCCGGCCAGCGCCAGCATGGCCAGCACCGAGGTGGCGGCGTCGGCCAGCACGTGGACGTAGGCGGCCTTCATGTTCAGGTCTTCGCCATGGTCATGGTGGTGCTCGTGATCGTGTCCATGGCCGTGATGGCCGTGACCATGGTCATGGTCGTGATGTCCGCCCAGTATCAGCGCGCACGCCAGGTTGACCGCCAGGCCGACGCCGGCCACCGCCAGCGCCTGCGGATAGTGAATCGCCTGCGGCGAAAACAGCCGTTCGACCGAGGCGGCCACCATCAGCACCGCCACACAAAGCAGCAGGATGGCGCTGGTGTAGCCGGCCAGGATTTCAATCTTCCAGGTGCCGAAGGCGAAGCGCGGATCGCGCGCATGGCGGCGCGAAGCGGCATAGGCAAAGGCGGCCAGGCCGATCGCCAGCGCATGCGAGCTCATGTGCCAGCCATCGGCCAGCAGCGCCATCGAGTTGTACCACCAGCCGGCGACGATTTCCAGCACCATGGTGGCCAGGGTGATCCACATGACGACGCGCGCGCGGCGCTCCGCCCTGCCATCGCCGGTATCGAAAACATGTTCATGGGTCCAGGCCGACAGGTCTTCGGCCGCGTGTGCTTGCGTCATGATGGTGGCTCCGTTCATTTCAGTTTATTTCAAATAAGTGCGCAGGATGGCGACGATCTCGTCGGCGCCCCTGGCGCGTTCGGCATCGCTGGTGATGGCGGGACTGGCGACGTGTTCGCGCAGGTGCTCTTCGATCACCTCGCCCATCAGCCCGTTGACGGCGCCGCGCACGGCCGCGATCAGCTGCAGCACCTCGCCGCAATCGCGCCCTTCTTCCAGCGCCCGTTCGATGCCTTCCACCTGGCCCTTGATGCGCTTGACGCGGTTGTGCAGCTTGCTCTTGTTTGCCGATGTGTGGCCCATTCCAGCTCCTTTAAAATACTATAGGGGGGTATAGTATCAGGAAATTTTTTCCTTGCCTGAAAAATGGCAAAAAAGGCATGTGTGTTGCTTTTCGAATTCATACCAGAATTGATATTAAGCATTAAAAATTAATGATTGGAAAAAAACCAGAAAGCGCTCTACCATCAGCCATCCGCCGCCATTTTGTCGCCTGTCGACTTGCCAGACGGTGGACCATAAAAATATCAGGAGACTAGCAACATGAAATTCAACGACTTGAAAATCGGCCGCCGGCTGGGCCTCAGCTTTGGCGCCATCATCGCCCTGCTCCTGATCCTGGCGGTGGTCGCCATTACCCGCGTGAGCGAATTGGGCAACGAAATTCGCCGCATGAACGAAGACAGTTATCCGAAAACCATGCTGGTCCATGCGATCAAGGATGACGTCAACGAAACCATGATCGCCATGCGCAATATCTTCCTGACCGTCGAAGCCGAACTGGCCAACAAAGAGGTACAGCATGTCGAACAGATCGCGCGCCGCATCGATACGTCGATCGGCAAACTGGAAGGGCTGCCGGCCTCGCCCGACAGCGCCAGCCGCATCAAGCAACTGAACGGGGCGCGCCAGCAATTCGACAAGGTCAGGAAAGACGTGATCGGCCTGGTGGCGGAAGACCGAAAATTCGAAGCCAAGAGCCTGATGCTCAAGCAGTTGCTGCCGCGCCAGCAAGCGTACTTCGCCGCGCTCGAACAGCTGGTCAATTACCAGACCGGCCTGATGGAAGCGTCGGGCAAGGCCTCGGCGCAGCAGGCCGACCAGACCCGTCTGATCATCCTCTTGATATCAAGCAGCGCCGCGCTGGCGGGCATTTTGCTGGCGATCCAGGCCAGCAACAGCATCACCCGCCCGCTGCTGCAAGCGCTGGGCGTGGCGCGCCAGGTGGCCGCCGGCGACCTGACCAGCAAGGTGGCTGTCGGCACGCGCGACGAAACGGGCCAGCTGCTGCAAGCGCTGAACAGCATGAACACCAGCTTGCAGGACATCGTTGGCCAGGTGCGTGGCGGCACCGACACCATCGCCGATGCCTCCGAGCGCATCGCCAGCGGCAATCTCGACCTGTCGGCGCGCACCGGCCAGCAGGCCGACTCGCTGCGCGAGACGGCCGAATCGATGGCGCAACTGACGTCCACCGTCAAGCAGAACGCCGACCACGCCAGCCAGGCCAACCAGATGGCGGCGCGGGCGTCCGAAGTGGCGGTACGCGGCGGTGCCGTGGTGGCGCAGGTGGTAGGCACCATGGGCGCCATCAACACCTCGTCCAAGAAAATCGTCGATATCATCGCCGTGATCGACGGCATCGCCTTCCAGACCAATATCCTGGCCCTGAACGCGGCAGTGGAAGCGGCGCGCGCCGGTGAACAGGGGCGCGGCTTCGCGGTGGTGGCCAGCGAGGTGCGCAACCTGGCGCAGCGCTCCAGCCAGGCCGCGCGCGAAGTCAAGGCGCTGATCGACGATTCGGTCAGCCATGTGGCGGCCGGCAGCGTGCTGGTGCAGGAAGCCGGCTCCACCATGACGCAGATCGTCGACAGCGTGCGCAGCGTGACCGACATCATGGGCGACATCAACGGCGCCAGCCACGCCCAGGAAACGGGCATCGAGCAGATCAACCTGGCGCTGGCCGAGATGGACAAGGTGACGCACCAGAATGCCGCGCTGGTCGAGCAGGCTGCGGCCGGCGCCGCATCGCTGCAGGATGAAGCGAGCCGGCTGGCGCAGGTGGTCAGCCGCTTCCGGCTGGAACGCGGTGCGGTGATGCTGCACGGCTGAGCCCATGCGACAATATACTTTTACTTAAACAGAAAGTAACCATGCCCTGCTTGTGCGTTGCACTCGATGGTACCCGGGTCGCCATGATCAACCTGGCCGGCATGGAGGTGGTCGACGTCTCGGTCCACGGCGCGCTCGACTACAACCCGAAAGCGACCCTGCACGCGATGGGCGTCAACCCCTCGGCAGGTGGGTGCGACAGCCTGATCTGGTTGCCGGAACAGGCGCTGCTGGCCGGGCAGGTGGTGCGTGTGACCTTGCTGGAGGCCTGCGAGCAGCCTGACCGTGGCAGGACCATGGAAGAACTTTTTCCCGATGACGAGCCTTGCACGCAAACCGATTTCACCATCGACGATGCGATGGCCGCGCAATTACGCGCCCGCCCGCAGCTGCACCAGGCATTTGCCGTGCAGGCCAGCACCTCGCAAGGCCAGCAGGCGGCGGCGGTCAGCGACCCACGCAATACGAGTTTCACTTTCGGGGTGGTGTGGGATTTTACCGGACCCGACAAGGCGCGCGTGCGCCTGACTACCCACTGCCTGGACGACGTGCTGGCGCGACGCGCCGGCTCCGCTCACCTGGAGGCGATGCTGGCCTTGGGCGACAGCGCCTCGTTCGTGTTGACGGCCTGACGGCGTTACACTTGGCCGGCCAGCGCTTCCTTGCGCACAAAGTACATCGCCTGCGGCTGGTCCACCAGCACGCACTGCTTGCCGGTGCGCTTGCAGTGGTCGTGCACGCGCCAGTAGGCGTCGTGGCTGACGCAGCCGGTCTGGCAGATCACCAGGTCGGCCGCCACCAGGCTCGCTTCGAGCGCGGCCACATCGTCAAAGCCATCGCCGCCGAGCGCATGGTGCAGAAAGCGCCCGCCGGCCTGCTCAATGGCTTCGCTTGCTTCCTTGCCAGCGCCCTGGCCAGGAAAGTGGCCGACATACAGCACGGCTTTTTCCCGCACGCCGGCGAGCAGCTTGTGCGCGACCGCTGGTTTGTCTGACACGACAGGCTTGCACTGCAGCCGCAGCAGCTCGCGCATCAGTTCCTGCACCCGCTCAGCGAGCCACTCGACCCGCCGCGCCAGCTTGACGCGCGTCGGCAAACCGGGCGCCGCCGCAGTCAGTTCAGCCAGCTGCTCGCGCACCAAAGCCAGTTTCGTGTCGCGGATCACCACTTGTGCCCGCGTGCGCATCAACTGCGCTTCAAGCGCGGCAATGCGTGCCACCTGTGCCGCCTGCACGGCCATATGCTCGCTGCAGCGCGCCTGCGCGCGTCCGTAGGCGCTCAGCAGCACGCGGTGCTCTTGCGCGATCATGTCATCCCTGCTTGCCATCTTGCCCATCATGCCTCCTTTGCCACCAGCCATCTCTCACGCAGACTCGCATTATAAATGAGAATAATTACCATTCAAGCATGAACCGCACTCGCGGTAGGGGTATAGTCTGGCTTGGTCATCGAGCGAGACTTTCATATGCAATACTTCCCAGGCGCCCTGATCATCGCCATGCTGGCTCTGCCCGTGCAAGGAAACGCCATGGCTGGCGAAGCGCTGCAGGTCACCGCCCGCTGCATCGACCATCCCGGCAGCCTGTTTATGGGCGAGGACCTGCGGATCGAAATAGTCATTACCAATATCAGCGGGCAGATGGCAGGCTACCCGCTGGCCTACATGAAAAAGCGGCCCCACCGTCATGCTGCGCGACCCGGCCAGCGGACGCAGCAGGCCGCAGCGCATCTCGCTGGCCGACCGTGCGCTGCGCAACGTCTTTACTCCCATCGCGCCAGGGCAGTCGATCACGCTGGACGAGGTGATACGGGCCAGCGAGCTGCGGCAATTTGGCGAGAAGGTCGATTTGACGGCAGAGATCGGGGTGTCAAGCAACATCACGGTGGGCACGGCCGGGGCGACGCAGCCGTTCAAGGGGACGGTGACCTTGCGCATTGCAGGGCAGAAGGACCAGACAACGGTATCCGAACCATAATCGCTGGAACGCTGCACGAAAATGGCACAAGCTGTGAATGCGTGTGTAGTTTTTGTGTATGATTTAAACTATGGACAGTGCGTACATTATCAAGCAACTGACATCTGCCGGATGGGAACATGTGTCGACGCGCGGCAGTCATCGCAAATACCGCCATCGTGCCACCGGCAGATCAGTCATCGTTCCGCATCCGAAAAAAGATTTGCCAACAGGTACTGCCAACGCGATATTGAAACAAGCTGACTTAAAGTGAGGCAATGTATGTTTTATCCCCTCTATGTATGGAAAGACGCCAACAGCGCCTACGGCGCTACTTTTCCCGATCTGCCGGGCGTCCATACCGCCGCCGACACGCAAGGTGATCTTCAGCAGGCGGCGCAGGAAGCTGTCGAAACCATGTATGAAGACGAAGACAGTATTCCAGTCGCCTCGGCCATTGAACAATGGACTGGCGATGCACAGTATGCGGGGGGATTCTGGATGCTGGTCGATATCGATCTGGCGAAAGTCAGGACCAAACCGGTACGCCTGAATATCTCCCTGCCGGCAAGCCTGCTGCGTGACATTGACGTGTTTGCCAAATCACGCCACCTGAGCCGTTCGAGCTTTCTGGCCCAGGCAGCGATGAAAGCGATGGCGGAATAGCCAACCTCAGCGCATGCGCGCTCACGGCTCTTCCAGCCACCCTCCCGCAAACCCCGCCTTCGCCAGTCCGTCACGCAAGCAGGGATTGCCGCGCATCAGCCGCCACGGAAAATCGTGCAGGTGGTTGTCCAGCATCAGCAGTACCGGCCCGTCGTTGATGCCGAAACGGTACGGCGAGACCCAGCGCGTGCCCTGCTTCGTGACAAAGACGGCAGAGCGGGCATGGAACACGTCATGCATCTGCGCCAGCGCCGGCAGCACGATCTCGGGCGCGAACGGCAGCACGATCTCGGGCGCGAACGGCAGCGAGGCGGCCACCGCCCACGGCGCCAGCGTGCCATCGTCGTAGCCATACGGCGCGCCACGCCCCACATAGTCGCGAAAGCCGCGCCGCACACCGTGCGACTGGCGGGTGGCGGGGCCGGGGCCGTCGCTGGCGCTGATGCCCCAGCAGTGTTCGCCGTAGCCGGGGAAACCCAGCGGATTGGCTATCGCATAGCGCTGCTGCACCAGGGTGGCGCGCCGGCTGTTTTCAAAGTAATCGAGATCATGGGCACGCATGAAGTCATCCTGGATGCCGCGCAGATCGAGCCAGACATGCGACATCTGGTGGATGAACAGCGAACCTGCATACAGGTAATCGATGCCGTACGCCGACTTCCATTCGAAGCTCCCGGTCCACGCGTCGTAGCTGGCGCGCTCGACGGGCCTGGTGGGCGAACCCAGCGCCAGCACGTACAGGATCAGCGCCTCGTCATAGCCGCGCCAGCACTTGCGCAGAAAACCCGTTTCCGGCTTCCAGCCATGGCGCAGCAACTGGCAGCGCGCGCGCATCCATTGCCAGTCGATTCTTCGGTACAAAAAGTCGGCCAGTGTGCGGATCTCGAGTTCGTCCTTGCCCTCGCCGTCGTAGTATTCGGCGGCAGCCAGCACGCCGGCCGTCAAGAGCGCCGTATCGATGCTCGACAGTTCGCAATCCCGGGCGCGCCGGCCATTGTCCATGTCGAGGAAGTGATAGTAAAACCCCTTGTGGCCGGTGGCGGCGGGCGAGTCGCCCTGCTCGCTGCGGGCAAAGAAGCGCAAGGTGGTCAAGGTGCGTGCGACGGCGTCATCGCGTGCCAGGTAGCCGCGCTCGACGCCGACGCAATAGCTGGTGAGTGCCAGGCCGACGGCGGCGATGCTGGCCGGCCAGCCCTGTTTGTCCTTGTCGCGCACCAGGCCGTTGGCGGGATTGACCTGCGCCAGGAAGTACGAGAAGGCCGCGCGCCGCAGGGCCGGCAGCAGCGCTTGTTCGTCGATCAGGTCGGAAGGAAAGCTGGCCGGTTTCATGGCAGCGGGCGCGCGGTGAAGGTTGGCGATACGGGACAGCATGGCAGCGAAAGCCGAATGCCGCCGCACGCCACCGCCTGGCCGGTCAATGCGCGAGCTGGCCCTCGCGGCGAGCCCCTGCCGGAAAGCCGGGCGCGGCCAGGATGCGCACCGCACGCCGCGTTTGCGAAGGCAGTTCGCCGAACAGGCATTTGTAGGCGGTGGCAAAGTGGCTGAGGTGGAAAAAGCCCCAGTTCGCTGCCGCCTGTCCCACGCTCAGTTCCGCCGCGCTGGTCGACAGCAACTGGCGCCGCACGGCGTTGAGCCGGATCGAGCGCAGGTAGTCGACCGGCGTGGTCTGGGTCACGGCGTGAAAACTCTTCTGTATCGTGCGCTGGCTGGTGCGCAGGCGCGCGCTCAGGTCGAGTATCGTCACCGGCATGTCGCCGCTGGACATGGCGATCTGGTGGCATTTGTCGACGATAAAGCTTTGCGTCGAACTCGACAGGTTGGGCGCTTTCTCGCACTCCGGATCGCTGATCAGTTCGAGCAGCGCGCCGACCAGCGTATGGTCCAGCATTTTCTGCGCCGCCGGCGTGGTGATCAGGTGCGGATTGGCCACCGCGTGACTGAACAGGCACAGCAGGCGATGGCGGATCGCCGCCAGCCGCTCGGACGACACCTGTATCACCGGCTGGCGCAGCAGCGCCTCGAGCGCGCCGGGGCGCAAAAACCCTTCCAGCACGCCCTCGAATTGCGCATAATCGAACGTCACCGACAGCAGATCGGTGTGCATCGGCATATGGAACACGAATTCCTCGCCGCCGCGCAGCAGGAACACGCTGTGGTCGGGCGCCACCCTGCCCTGTATGCGCGCCGCGCCGCAGGTGTCGGACGGCAGCGCAAAGCACAGCATGCGCCGCGGCGCCACGCCCTGCTGCACCACGCGCTGGTTCAGGTATTCGCGAAATACGTGGACATGCGTGGTGGCCAGCTGGATCAGGGAACTGTGCAGCGCGCCGGGCGTGATCTGGTTATAGGTCTGGCGCCATTCGCCTACGGCGGCGGCGTGCAGGTTGACATCCTTGTAGCGGTTGACGGTACTGAGCATGAGGGCTTTCGCTAAAGTGGTTGAATGCGGGTGTCATCCACCGATGCCGCCCATGCACACATACTTCGTTACCAGGTAATCGTCCATCCCGTACTGCGACCCCTCGCGCCCCAGCCCGGACTGCTTGACGCCGCCAAACGGCGCCACCGCGGTGGAAATGATGCCGGTGTTCAGCCCCACCATGCCGCATTCGAGCGCCTCGGCCACGCGCCAGGCGCGCGACAGGTTGCGCGTGTAAAAATAGCCGGCCAGGCCGAATTCGGTGTCGTTGGCCTGCGCCAGCACCTCTTCGTCGGTATCGAAGCGGAACACCGGCGCCAGCGGCCCGAAGGTTTCCTCGCGCGCTACCAGCATGGCGGCGGTGACGTCGCCGAGCACGGTCGGCTCGAAAAAGCCACGTCCCAGCGCATGGCGGCGTCCGCCCGCCAGCAGGGTTGCGCCCTGCTCCAGCGCGTCGGCCACATGCTGCTCGACCTTGGCCAGCGCCGCCTGGTCGATCAGCGGCCCCTGGGTCACGCCGGGCTCGACGCCGTTGCCGACCTTGAAGGCCCGCACAGCAGCGACGAGCTTGCCTACGAATTGATCATACACGTTGTTCTGCACGTATATTCGGTTTGCGCATACGCAAGTTTGGCCACCGTTGCGAAATTTCGACACCAGCGCGCCTTGCACCGCCGCATCCAGATCGGCGTCGTCGAAGACGATGAAGGGCGCATTGCCGCCCAGCTCCAGCGACAGCTTCTTGATGGTCGGCGCCGACTGGCGCATCAGCTCGCGCCCCACCTCGGTCGAGCCGGTAAAGGTCAGCTTGCGCACGGCCGGGTTGGCCGTCATCTCGCCGCCGATCTGGCGCGACGAACCGGTCAGCACGCTGAACACGCCGGCCGGCACGCCGGCGCGCCCGGCCAGCACGGCCAGCGCCAGCGCCGAATACGGCGTGGCCGTGGCCGGCTTGAGCACCATCGGACAGCCGGCCGCCAGCGCCGGCCCGGCCTTGCGCGTGATCATCGCCGACGGGAAATTCCACGGCGTGATGGCGGCGCACACGCCGATCGGCTGGCGCAGCACGACGATGCGTTTGTCCGCCCACGGCGAATGCACGATGTCGCCGCCGCCGCGCCTGGCCTCCTCGGCGAACCATTCGATGTACGAAGCGGCGTAGTCGATCTCGCCGCGCGCCTCGGCCAGCGGCTTGCCCTGTTCGAGTGTCATGATCATCGCCAGGTCGTCCAGATTGGCCCGGATCAGGTCGTACCAGGCGCGCAGCACTTGCGCGCGCTCGTGGGCGGTCCTGGCGCGCCAGGCCGGCCACGCGGCTTCGGCGGCGGCGATGGCGCGGGCGGTCTCGGCCGCTCCCATGTTCGGCACGGTGCCCAGCAGCTCGCCGGTGGCCGGGTTGGTGACGGCGCAGGTGGCACCGTCGTCGGCGTCGCACCAGCGTCCGTCGAGCAAGGCCTGCTGGCGGAAAAGAGTAGTATCGTTCAATTGCATGTCGGTGTCTCCTGTAACAATAAAGGCGCGGCTCAGCCGGCCGGGTGCATGTGCGTGACCAGTTTGGTCACCAGGTAGCCGTCGAGCGATTCGCTGCCGCCCTCGCTGCCGTAGCCGCTGTCCTTGACGCCGCCGAACGGCACCTCGGCCGGCCCCATGCCGAAATGATTGATATTGACCATGCCGGCCTGCAAGTGCGTGGCCAACTGGTGCGCGCTGCGCGCCGAATCGGTGAACGCATACGAGGCCAGGCCGAACGGCAATCGGTTGGCCTCGGCGATGGCTGCGTCCAGGTCGTCGAAGCGGACGATGGCCGCGAGCGGGCCGAACGGCTCCTCATTCATCAGCCGGCTGTCGGGCGGCGGCGCCAGCACCACGGTGGGCGCGTAATAGCTGCCCTCCTCGCCGAGCCGTTCGCCGCCGGTGGCAATGTCGGCGCCGCGCGCCCGCGCGTCGGCGACAAAGGCCTCCATCTCGGCCACGCGGCGCCCGTGCGCCAGCGGCCCCATGGTGGTGGCCGGGTCCAGGCCGGGGCCGACGCGCAGCTCGGCGGTGCGTTCGAGAAAGCGCGCCACGAAGCACTCGTACACGGCGCTGTGCACAAAAAAGCGGGTTGGCGAGACGCACACCTGGCCGGCGTTGCGGAACTTGAAGGGCGCCAGCATATCGGCGGCGCGCTCGACGTCGGCGTCGGCGCACACGATGACGGGCGCATGGCCGCCCAGCTCCATCGTCACGCGCTTCATGTGCAGGCCGGCCAAAGACGCCAGATGCTTGCCGACCGGCACCGAGCCAGTAAACGACACCTTGCGCACGATGGGTGACTCGATCAGGTGGCGCGACACCTCGTGCGGCACGCCCCAGACCAGGTTCAGGCAGCCTGGCGGCAGGCCGGCGTCGTGGAACAGCCGCGCCATCGCCACCAGGGCGCTGGGCGAATCCTCCGGTCCCTTGAGGATAATGGTGCAGCCGGCCGCCAGCGCCGCCGCCACCTTGTGCATCGCCTGGCTGAACGGGAAGTTCCACGGCGTGAAGGCAGCGCACACGCCGACCGGCTCGCGCAGCACCATCTGCCGCACATCGGCCGAGCGCGCCGGGATCACGCGGCCGTAGACGCGGCGGCCTTCTTCGGCGTGCCATTCGGCCGTCTCGGCGCCGCTGGCGACCTCGCCGACGGCCTGCGCCAGCGGCTTGCCCTGGTCCAGCGTCAACTGGCGGCCGATCTCGCCGGCCCGCTCGCGGATGAGTTCAGCGACCCGGCGCAAAATGGCCGAGCGGCGCAGCGGCGACTCCAGGCGCCAGCTTTGAAAGGCGCGCTGGGCGGACGCCAGCGCGCGTTCGAGGTCGGCCGTGCCGGCGTGCGGCAGCCGGCCCAGCTCCATGCCGGTGGCCGGGTCAATGACGGCCTGCGTGTTGCGTCCTTCGCCACCGAGGAACTCGCCATCGATATACAGCAGCAGCGGATCGTAGGCGGGCTTCATGGCGCCGCCTTGGCGGCCTGGGCGCGCACGAGAATGGTGTTTTCCTGCCTGGCCAGCAAATGGCGCACCTTGCCGCGGAATACGGCGAAACCGGCGTCGGCCAGCAGCGCGGCGCGCCGCCGCGCCCGTTCATCGAGGCTGTCGAACGGCCACAGATAAACCAGCTGGTTCAGTTCGCCCACCTCGCGCGTAAAGCAGCCGAGCGCCTCGCCCAGATGGCTTTCCTGGATGGCGCGGCCGGATTCGGCGTAATGCTTCAGATACTCGGCGACGCCGCCGGGGACCATGGTGTAGATGCGTTGTTCGAGATACATGTCGATTCCTTGGTTGGGGCCGCGAAGCGGCGAAAATCCATGGTCACTTGCGCCAGGCCTTGCGGCGTGGTGTGGGCGGCGATATAGCGGTCCGGGCGCAGCACCACGATCTCGCCCGGATGGGCTTCGAACCAGCCGGCCAGCTGGTTGTCGACGTCCTCGACGCAGACGGTGCCGCAGGGCGAGAGCACGCGCTCGCCGGTGCCCTGGCCGCTGCGCGAGCGGCTCACGTGAATGAAGCGCGCGCCGAGCCGGTGCCAGAACGCGCGCTCGGAAGTACCGAGCACCGTTTGCGGATCGACCTGCCAGCCGAGCACGGCAAACCAGGGACCGACCGCGTCGTCGAGCTTGCCACGGCGGCCTGCGGCGTCCTCGACGTCGGGCTGGATGAACATGCGCCCGACCATCGTCCGGCCGGTGGCCGGCAGTACCACGCCGTCGTGGTAGACCGGCATCGGCTTGAAGCGCATCTGCAGCACGTAGTTGCGCACGCCGGGCAGGAAGCGCACGGCCTGGAAGAAGCGGTCGCGCAGCCAGGCCTTGCTGCGGCTGGTCGGCATCAGCAAGGCGCCGAAGGTATCGGCCAGGTCGATCATGGCGCGCGCATGGCCGCGCCGTTCGCTGTCATAGCTTTGCAGCACGGACGGCGCCAGCTGGCCGCGCACCAGGCCGGCCAGTTTCCAGCCCAGGTTGCCGGCGTCGCGCAGGCCGATGTTCAGTCCCTGGCCTATCCACGGCTGGCTCAAGTGGGCGGCGTCGCCGATCAGCGCAATGCGCCCGTCGACGAAGCGCTGCGCCACGCGCGAATGGTGGGTATAGGTGCGGGCGCTGACGATCTCGATCGCAGCGGCATCGCGCACATAGGGCGCGATCAGGCGCCGCAGCGATTCCGGGCTGGACATCGCCTCCGGGTCCTCGTGCTCGAACAGCATGAATTCCCAGCGCCGGTAGTTGTACGGCAAATAGATGCACACATTGGGCCGGCGCGGATCGCAGTTGAGCGCCGTATAGGGCGCGTCCACCGGCGCGTTGCGCACATCGACCACCACCCATTTGCGCGGCAGTGTCTTGCCTTCCAGGGCAATGCCGAGCAGCTCGCGCACGGGGCTGCGCCCGCCGTCGGCGGCGACGCAATAGCCGGCGCGCACCGTGTAGAGGCCGCCATCGGCGCGCCGCACCGACAGGGTGACGCCGTCGGCGTCCTGCTGCGCACCGACCACCTCCTGGCCCAGGCGCAGCTCGACATGGGGAAAGCGCGCCAGGCCCTCGCGCAGAGTGCCTTCGGCCAGCTGCTGCATGAAGATATTGCGCCGCCACCAGCCAAATTCGCGCGTCGCCGGACGAATGTCGGCGAAACAGGCGCCGCCGGCGTCGAACATGCGCATCGACACGTTCTGGATCAGGTTGGCGGCGATGGCGTCGGCCAGGCCGGCCGTCTGGAATACGCGCAAGGCCTCGTCGTCCATGCCGACGGCGCGCGGATACGGCAAAATCTGCTCGCTGCGCTCGATCAGCAAGGTGTCGATGCCGTAGATGCCCAGCAGGTTGGCCAGGGTGGCGCCGTTGGGGCCGGCGCCGACGATGACGACGGCGCGCTGTTCGGGGTGCTCGGTAGTCATGAAATCAACCCATCCAAAAAAGGGTAGAGCGCGGCGTTAAAGTCCGGCAAATTGTCGTCATGGACGTAGTGGCCGGCGTTGGCGATGTCGACCCGGGTCAGCAAGGCGTTGCGCTCGACCATGTCATCGGCCGTGGCGGCCGACAGGAAGTCGGACTGCGCGCCGCGCAGCAGCAGGGTTGGCATGCTGATGACGTCGACATGCGGCCACAGGTCGATCAGTTGCTCGTTGGTCGCACCCAGGCGCGCGGCGGCGATGCCGCGCGCGTCGTGCTTCCACACGATTGCGCCGTCTGGCGCCTGGCGCAGCGAGTACGCCAGGCGCGATTGCAGCGCCGCTTCCGAAATATTGGGCCGGTGGCTGCGCCAGAAAGCCTCGGCCGCGTCCCAGGAGTCGAACTGATCGGGCGTGGCCAGCAATTCACGCTTGATGCGTTCGGCGCCGCCGGACGCGGCCGAGGCGCCCGGCCCCATGTCCTCGATCACCATCGCGATCAGCTGCTCCGGATGGCGCGTCGCATAGACAAAGGCGTTGGCGCCACCCATCGAGTGGCCGCCGAGCACGAAACGCTCCACGCCCAGGTGCCGCACCAGCGCCTCGAGGTCGCGCACATAGTCGCCGGCGTAGTAGTGGCGGCCGGGGTCCCAGTCGCTGTCGCCGCGGCCGCGCTGGTCCAGCGCGACCACGCGCCAGCGCCCGGCCAAGGGCAGCGCCACCGGCTCCCACGTGTGGGCGTAGCTGCGCAGGCCATGCAGCAGGATCAGCACCGGGCCGTCGGCCGGCCCCCATTCGACGTAGCGCAAGGACAGGCCGTCGCTGTCAAAGCGGCCTTCGCGTGAAGAGATGGCGTTCATGCCCGGACGCCGGCTCAGGCGGCCGAGGCCATTGCGGCGGCAACGTCAGCCGCCTTGATGCCGCCGAGGCGCGCATGCAGGCGACCGCGCGTGGCGAAGGCGAAGGCGATCACCACCTCGTCGGCGTTGGGGGCATCGGGGAACAGCACCGTCAGCGTGTCGTAATGGGAGCGCACATACAGCTCGTCCTTGTGCGCCAGCGGAATATCGAGCACGGTGCCGGGGGCGCCGCGCTTGCCGGTCGACGGCACCCAGGCCTTGCCGCCGCCGATGGCCTCGCGCACCGGATCGGCGAAGATGGCGGTCAGGAAGGCGTTGCCGTGCTCGTATTCGCCCTCGCTGCCGACCAGGCAGCCCTTGCCATAGCTTTCCAGCGCATCGTCGCCCATCAGCGCGACGATGCGGCGCGCAAATTCATGGCCCAGCGCCGGCGAGTGTTCGACGATCAGGTCCAGCGATTCGCTGTAGCGGCCGGCATAAGGGTTGACGATGGCGGCGGCGATGACGATCTTGCGCAGTGGCGCGCCGTCGGCCAGGCGGCCCGTTTCGTTGGCCAGCGTGTCGTCGATCTGGGTGTACCATTTGCGGATGTGGTAGGACTCAAAGTTGGCGGGTTTGTTCATGATATGGCTCCAGTGTTGTGGTTAAAAAAGTGGTGTTCAGTCGTACAGCGGCTCGAGCGAGGTCGGCTCGCTGGGCGCGTGGAATTGCTTGATCAGGCGCCGGCCCTCCTCGTCGTCGTGCACGGTTTCACAGAAAAATTCCAGGCGATTGCCGTCGGGGTCGCAGAAATACACGCCGATGCCCACCTTGTGGTCGGTGATCTTGACGATCGGAATCTTGCGGGACAGCAGCATGCCGTACAGCCGGCGCAGTTCCCGCAGGTCGCCGTCGATCTCCAGGCCATAGTGCTGCAGGCCGATGTTGCCCAGTTCGGCGTTCGATTCGGCGCGCAGCAGGGCGATGTCGTGGTGTTTCTGGCCGAACGACATGAACACCCATTGCGGGCCGCGCGCGGCTTCTTTCATGCCCAGCACCTCGGCATACCAGCGGCCGGACAGATCAGGGTCGCGCACGTACAGCGACAAATGGGTGCGCCTGATGCGCGGCACCGGCAGCGCCGCTGGCGGGGAAACTGTGCTCATGGAGCCTCCTGTCAGTGGGTCGATTGCGCGTGGGCCTGCAGCGGCGCCGTGTACGGCGTCCAGGCGACGGCGGCGATCTCGCTGAAGGCGCGCCATTCCCTGCTCCAGTGCAGGCCGGCGTCGCGCGAGGTGTACAGGTCGCCGTACTTGGTGCCCGCATACAGCAGTTGCGGGTCGGCCGGGTTCGCGGCAAGCGCCCAGAAGGTCGAATTGGGCGGGCTGGCCAGCGCGGCCGGCGTCCAGCTGAGGCCACGGTCTTCGGAGCGGTACAGGCGCGTCACGCGCCCCGGCGTGCCGTCGCCCATGGCCAGCAGCAGTGCGCCGTCCGGCCCGCACAGGGGCATGGCCGTGCGGGTGTAGTACAGGCCGTCGAAGCGCTTGCTCGACAATTCGCCCTCCCAGCTGTGGCCGTCGTCGGTGCTGCGGTAGATGGCGTTGACGGTCAACACCAGCGTGGTCTTGGGCTGGTCGCCGGCGGCCGGCAGGATTGCCACCGCATGGATGTCGGAATTGCGGATCACGCCGTCGGGGGTGTCGACCCGCAGCCAGCTGGCGCCGGCGTCAAAGCTGCGCCAGACGCCGCCCTCTTCCACGCCAAACCACACTTGCCGGCTGTCGTCGGGGTCGACGCAGATGGTCAGCAGGCGCGGACGGTTCACGCCCGAGCAGAATTCGGGCAGTTCGACCGGCAGGCGGGTCCAGCTCTCGCCGGCGTCGGTGGACTTGCACAACACCGCGCGCGAGGGCGCGCCGGTGCCGGCGTACAGCACGCTGGCGTCGTTCGGGTCGATGGCGATGGCCCACACGGTCATGCCGTTGAGCGGGCCGTCGGCGCGGCGCCAGTGCGCGCCGCCGTCGTCGCTGATGCACAGGCCGGCGTCGGCGCCGGCGTAGATGCGTTGCGGGCGACTCGGATCGACTGCCAGCGCGCGCACGATGCCGTCGAATTCGATCGGCTCGGTCAAGCCCAGGCGGTGCCAGCTGGCGCCGTCGTCATTGCTGCGTAAAATGCCCTGGCCGGCGGTGGCCACTAAAATGGTAGACAAGATAAAACTCCTTGGTTTTAGAGGAAAATGCCGCGCGTCAGGCCGCCGTCGCAGCCCAGCGATTCGCCGGTGATGCAGGCGGCGCGCGGCGACAGCAGGAAGGCCGCCAGATAGCCCATCTCCTCGACCTGCAGCACGCGCCGGATCGGCGTGGCCCTGGCGTAGTTGGCCTCGACTTCGGCCGCCGTCAGGCCCTGCTTGGCCGCCTCGATCGCGTACAGCTCGTGGATGTGCGGGGTTTCCACCACGCCCGGGTGGATCACGTTGACGGTGATGCCGTGCGGCCCCAGCTGGTCCGACAGGGTCTTGGTCATGTGCACGATGGCCAGGTTGCGCATGCCCGAGATCTGCTTGCTGCCGCGCCCGGTCAGCCCGCCGATATTGAGGATGCGGCCCCATTGCTTGCGCTTCATGTAGGGCGCCACCGCCTTGCAGCAGCGGAAGTAGCCGACCACCTTGATGTCGATGTCCTGCAGCAGGCCCTCGGGGTCGGCCTGGTCCAGTTCCGAGCGCACCAGGCCGCCAGGATGGGCGGCGCCGTTGACCAGGATGTCGATGCCGCCGAACGCTTCGGCGGTGGCGGCCATGGCCGCTTCGACCGACGCCATGTCGGTGGTGTCGACCACCACCGGCAGGATGCGCCCGCCCTTGCCGTCCAGGCTGGCGCGGATGGCGGCCGCCGCTTCCTCGAGTTGCGGCAGGCGGCGCGCGGCGATCGCCACGTCGACGCCTTCGCGCGCCAGCTCAAGCGCGATGGCCTTGCCGATGCCCATGCTGCCGCCGGTGACAAAGGCGACCTTTCCAGTCAATTCAAGATTCATTACGGTTCTCCGGTGTGTAACAAGTGGGCCATGCTCAAGGCAGGCACATTTCGATCAGGAAGGGACGGTCGTGCAGCTTCTGCGCGAACGCCAGCGCCGCGCGCAGTTCGTCGACGGTGGCCACCCGGCGCGACTCGACGCCGTAGCCGCGCGCCAGCGCCGGCCAGTCGAAGCCCGGATCGTCGAGCACCGTCAGGCGTTCGGCCTGCGGGCCGTTGCGGGTCAGGCCGATGCGGCTCAATTCGGTTTGCAGGATGCCGTAGCGGCGGTTCGAGGCGATCAGCATCACCACCGGCAGGCGTTCGCGGGCCATGGTCCACAAGGTCTGGATGGTGTACTGGGCGCTGCCGTCGGACTGCAGCGCGAACGTGCGCCGTTCAGGGCAGGCGATCGCCGCGCCCAGCGCCACCGGCAGGCCCTGGCCGATGGCGCCGCCGGTATTGGTCAGGATGGTGTGGCGCCGCGCGCAAGCCGAGGCGGTGACGAAGGGGTAGCCGCAAGTGCCGCCCTCGATCGAGACGATGGCGTCGTCCGGCAAGGCGTTCGACAGCAGGCGGCCCACCGCCACTGGCGTGAGCGGCCCGTCCTCGATCGCATAACTTGAGGTCGCCACGCCAGCGCCGTGCAGCGGCGCGTCGAGCAGGTCGGCCAGCGCCTCGAGCGCGGCGTCGGCGGCCTCGCCCGGCAGCGCCAGCGTGGCCAGCGCGTCGGCCGGCGCCAGTTCGCTGGGCAGGCCCTCGTAGCCGAAATAGGCGATCGGGGCGATCGCGCCGGCCAGCATCACGGTAGCGCCGTCGAGCGCGGCGATGGCAGCCTCGGGGAAATACGGCAGGCGGTCGATATCGGGCAGGCCGCCGCCGCGTTCGCTGCGCGCCGGGAAGGTTTCGCTGAACAGGCGCGCATCGGTGGCTGCGGCGATGCGGCCGGCGGCCACCTGGCCGCGCGCGCTGAGCGCATGCGCGCCCAGCAGCAGCACGGTCTTCGCGCCGCCCTCGAGCAGCGCATGGCAGCGCGCCACGGCTGCTGCGTCAAACGTCAACGGCGCACGCGGCACGCGCGGCGGCACCGCCTGCGGCGTGACTTGCTGCTGGTAGTCGACCGGCACCACCAGGGTCGCCACCACGCCGGGCGCGGCGTTGGCCGCGTCGATGGCGGCCAGCGTGTCGCGTTCCAGCTCGGCCGCGCGGGCCACGGTGCGGAACCAGCCCGATACCGGGCGCGCCAGCGATTCGATGTCCGAGCTCAGCGGCGCGTCGTATTTGAGGTGCCAGCTGGCATGGTCGCCAATGAGGTTGACGATCGGCGTGCGGGCGCGGCGCGCATTGTGCAGGTTGGCCAGGCCGTTGGCCAGGCCGGGGCCCAGGTGCAGCAAGGTCGCTGCGGGCCGGCCCAGCATGCGCCCGTAGCCGTCGGCGGCGCCGGTGCAGACGCCCTCGAACAGGCCGAGCACGGCGCGCACGGTGACGCCTTCCTCGTCAAAAGCGGCCACGAACGGCATTTCGGTGGTGCCTGGATTGGCAAAACATACGTCGACGCCGGCCATGCCGCAGGCGCGAAGCACGATGGATGCGCCGTTGGGCGCCGGGAGGGGGTGTGGTGTTTTCATGAGATAAATCATAATCCCGCTATTTGGGACTGTCAACGGACGAATTTTTGAGATGGATCAAGCGACGCCACTTTAAAAACGCTGAAATTGCCTACATTCCGCCATAAATGTGGGATTATGTGCGGCAATGACCGCATCAACGCCGTATTTTTTCAAATCACAGTTCCGCCATTTGGGATTAAAATAAATCCCACTATGCAGGATTTGAATCGCGGTAGAATGCGCGATCCTCAGCTCAGCGCCGCCGGCGCCATCGACCATGTCCAGCCTCACCCGCATGCTGTCCATCCTTGGACTGTTTTCAAAGGAGCACACCGCCCTGTCGGCCGACGTCATCGCCGACGAACTGCAACTGGCGCGCACCACCTGCTACCGCTATATCAAGGAGTTGATGGAGGCCGGCCTGTTGGTCAGCAATATGGGACTGTATGGCCTGGGGCCGCGCATCATCGAGCTCGATTACCAGATCCGCGAAACCGACCCGCTGCTCAATATCGGGCGCGCCGTGCTGGCCGAGCTGGTCGCCAGCACCGGCGGCATTGGCCTGCTGGCCACCATCTATGACAGCCAGATCATCAATATCCACCAGGAAGGCGACCATGGCGACTGGGCCATCACCTACAGCCGCGGCAAGGCGGTGCCGACCTTCCGCAGCGCCAGCTCCAAGGTGATCCTGGCGCACCTGAAACCGGCGCGCCTCAAGCGCCTCTGGAAACTCCACCAGCAGCAGGACGACGTGCGCGCCATCGGGCCGGACTGGGACAGCTTCCGGCTGCACATGCAGGCCATCCGCGAACATGGGTATTGGGTCTCGCACGGCGAGCTCGATGCCGGCAGCGACGGCGTGGCCGCGCCCGTGCTGTACCGCGACGGCACGGTGGCCGGCAGCCTGACGCTGGTATTCAAGCGCCAGCGCTACCGCCTGTACAACGAGCAATTTTTGGGGGAATTGGTGATGGAGGCGGCGAGCCGCATCGGCGCGCTGTTGCCGGGCAACCAGGCGCCGCCCGAGGCCGGCTGAGCGGCGCCGGGCATGGGCCGCCCCTGGCTGTCAGCCGCGGTCGACCTGGCCCAGGCAGGCGAAGCGGCGCGGGTCGGCCAGGCGCAGCCGGTGCGCCGCATACAGTCCGGCCGCCACCGCCAGCGGCAGCAGTCCCACCAGCGTGTACGAGGTCTTGTGGCTGGCGCCGGTCAGCACGTCGAAATTGCGCACCGCCAGCAGCAGCACGGCGGCCAGGCCGGTGCCCGACAGCAGCGGCAGCACCAGCGTGCGCAACGGGCCGCAATGGGCGTGGCGTTGGCGCCGGTAGTAGCGCCATACCGAGGCGCTGGTCAGCACCATCAGCAGCAGGATGCACAAGGTGGCCACGTTCGACAGCCAGCCGAACAAGGTCATCAGCGGATCGGCGCCGCCCAGCGCGAAGCACAGCACCACGGCGCAGCACAAGACGCTTTGCAGCACCGACGCCACGTGCGGGCTCTGGTGCGACGGATGGGTGTGGCCCAGGCGCCCCGGCAACAGGCGCTCGCGGCCCATCGCATAAAAATAGCGCGCGGTCGAGTTGTGGAACGCCAGCAGGCCGGCATACACGCTGACGATGAACAGTCCGCGCAGCACCAGCGTCAGGCCGCCGCCGACGTAGCGGTCCGACAGCGTGTACAGGAACATGGTCGGATCGATCTGCGCGCGGATGGTGTCGGCCACCTTGTCGGCACCGGCGCCGACCACCATGCACCACAGCGTGACGGCGTAGAAGCTGCCGATCACCAGCACCGACACATAGGTCGCCAGCGGAATGCTGCGGTGCGGGTCCTTCGCTTCTTCGCCGTAAATCGTGGTGGCCTCGAAGCCGATAAAGGCGGCAAAGCAGAACAGCAGGCCGATGAAGGGATTGCCGCTTGACACCACCGACGGCTTGAACGAATCGAGCGAAATGCCGCTGTCGCCGCCGTGGCGCAGGATGGCGATATCGAGCACCAGCACCGCCACGTATTCGGCGATGACGAACAGGGCCAGCACCTTGGCCGACAGGTCGATGCGGCGGTAACCGAACACCGCGATGCTGGCCATGGCCGTGAAGCTGCAGGCCCACCACGGCGCATGGATGCCGAACTCGGCCGCCAGCGAACCCGAGGTCACCGCGCCGAACATGCCGTACAGGGCAAATTGCAGGCAGTTGTAGCCGACCACGGCCACCATCGCCGCCGCACCGCCGGCATAGCCGCCCAGGCCGCGCGCGATCAGTGCGTAAAAGCCGCCGGCGTTGGTCACCTCGCCAGCCATGGCCGTATAGCCGGAGGCAAAGGCCAGCAGCAGCAGCAGCGCCACCACCACCAGCGCCGGCGTGCCCGCGCCGTTGCCCAGCATGATGCCGATCGGGAAGCCGCCCGCCACCACGCTCAGCGGACTGGCCGCCGAAATCACCAGCAGCACGATCAGGCCCACGCCCAGGCTGCCGCGCCGCAATTCAGTCGATATGCCCGCCGACGCCGTGTCCAGCCGCGCCGTGCACGCCTCGTTCAAGATAGTCATTGCCTTGGTCTCTTCCTGTTTTTTGTTGAAGATGCCCGCCCAGCCTGCCTGCCTGTTGTATCAGCAAAACCCTGGCGTGACATCAACTATCATATTGTTTTGCGTTATTACAACGGGGCGCCGGCGGCTCCACGCCAGCGCCCCGCACTATTTCTAGAAATTGCGCGACACGTTGATGCCGACCAGGTTGCGGTCGCGGTACAACTGGTCGAACACCGTGCTGCCGCCCCAGAAGCGGGTGACGTTCAGCGCCACCTGCCAGGTGGCCGGATTCTGGATCAGCGTGACCGTGAAGTTGGCCGACTTGGCGCCCTCCATGAAAGTCGACGCGCTGTTCGGCGTGCGGCCCTTGAGCGCCTGGAAATAATAGATTTCAGGCACCACCTGCCAGCCCGGGATCAGCGTGCCGTCATACACCCAGCTGAAGTCGAGGTTGACGCCGTACGAGGTCTTCGTGCCCATCGCCACCGGCGTGCCGGCCGGACTGAACTGCTGGCCCCAGCCCCAGGCGCCGGCCGAAATCGGGTCGCCGCCGTAAGTCGAATGCAGGCCCGGATAATGGATCAGCACCCCTTCCACCATCAGGGTGGCGGTGTCGGCGCGCAGGAAGTCGAGCAGCCCCTTGGCGTTGCTCGGCGCGGCCGAATACAGGCCCGTCAGCGCCGCCTGCACCTTGTGGTTGTCGACCCAGCAGTTGCCGCGCTGCGAGGCGCAGCCGCTGACGTTGCTGTTGAGCGAGACCGCCTCGCGCGGCCGGTACGACAGCTCGCCGCCGACCGCCCAGTCGCCCAGCGGCAGGTTGGCACTGATGCCGTACAGCTTGCGGTCTTCGGCATAGGTCCAGCCACTCACACCGGTGTTGCGGATATTGGTGCTGAAGTTGGGCGACTTGTCGTGATAATTCATCGCATACAGTCCCAGGTTCAGCTGCGTGCCCTCGGGCTGCCAGCGCAGCGCAGCGCCCCACTGGCCCGAATCGCGCGCCTTGTCGGTGATCAGGCCGTAGGCGGTGTCGCCCTTGCCCAGGCCGTTGGCGGTCGACCAGTAGCTGCCCGTCGGCGGAAAGTAGTTGGCGTTCCAGCGCGTCTGCACATAGGCTTCCAGGTTGAAGCCGTGCCCCAGGCCCGTGGCCACGCTGACCATCGGCGCCGGCAGGATCGCCTCCTTCAATTGCGTGCCCGGCTGCGACAGCTTCATCAGGTCGGACGCGTTGGAGCTGTTGATGCCGCCCGGCAGGAACAGGCTTTCGCCCCAGCTGATCACCTGGTTGCCAACCCGCACCCGCACGCGCTGGTCGGCCACGTCGAAGGTCTTGCTGATCCATAAGTCGTACAGCCGGGTCTTGAAGCGCAGGTCCTTGCGCGCCGCCTCGGACAGGCCGCCGCGCACGGCCGGCGCGCCCGGATCGGCGGCGCTGGTAAAGCCGGTGGTGTCGGTGGCCGAAAAATCCTTCAGCCAGCCCACCCTTGTCATGATGCTGACATCCTGGTCCGGTATCTTGATCAGCAGTTCATGGGTGCCCTTGAGAAAGGTCGTGTAGCGGTCGCCCTTGGCGTAGTTCAGGTTGCCCTGGTCGCCCAGCGCCGAGGTCGGGGCCAGGCAGCCGGCGGGGGCGCCGGCGCCGCCGGCGCCCTTGAGCAGCAGGGTGCAGGACGGATCGCTGGTGCGAATGCCGGTGCCGGCCGAGACGGTCGAATTGAGGCTGGCGGTGAAATAGTCGGTGCTGAAGTTGGCGGCGTCGGCGTGCGCGCCGTGCAGCAGCATTGCGCCGGCCGCGATCGCCAGCGGTGTATGCAGAGATTTCATGGAAGTTCCTTGTGTGGGCAAAGGTAGGCGAAGGGCTGGGGCGGACAATCAGCGTTCGCTGATGGCGCGCAGATTATCCGAGGTGTAAAAGCCCGCCTTGTAGCGTGGCCCGTCCGGTTCGGTGACCCAGCGGATATCCTTGCCGGCGCCGGACGAGCCGCCGTCGAACACGTAGCGCCCTTCGGCCAGGTTGTGCTGCACCATGGCCATCACGTCGCAGCTGCCGGTTTCATACACGGGGATGACGAAGCCTTCGCGCAGTTTGGCCAGCTTGCCCTGGCCGTCGTAGTCGTCGGCCACCAGCAGCGCCCAGCTGTCCTCGTCGAGATAGAACATGCGCTTGGGCGCGGTGTGGCGCATGCCGGACTTGACGGTGGCCTCGACCACCCATACGCGGTGCATCTCGTAGCGCCGGTGGCCCGGATCGATGAAATTGCGCAGCGCGACATCGTCGAATTTGGCGCGGAAATCGAAGGCGCCGAAGGCGTTGTACGGCACCAGCATCTCCTTCTTGCCGACCAGCTTGAAGTCGAAGCGGTCGAGCGCGCCGTTGAACACTTGCGGTTCGTCCAGCGTGTACTGGTTCTCGAAACCGACCTGCGGCGAGTCATGCGAGTACGACGGCATGCGCCGCACCCGGCGCTGGCCGGGGAAGTAATAGAAGGTCTCGTTTTCCGCCTGGTTCAGGTACTGGGTGATGGCCAGCGCCTGGCCGGCCAGCGCCGTCGGATTGTTATAGCCGAAGTAGACGTAGAACTCGACCGGCGACAGTTTCGACAGCAGGGTCGAACCCTTGGCGCCGGTCGGGATGAACAGGCTTTGCTCGGAGCCGGCCTTGATCCACTCGTCCGAGCCGGGACGCGGCGACACCGCCGTGATGACATTCTTGTAGTCGATGCCAACGCCGCGGTAGCGCATCTTGGAGTTGAGCATGACCTCGATGCCGGTGTTCGGCATCGGGAATGGATAGCCGGGCACCACCGCTTCCTTCAGGCTCCAGCCATCGGCCGCCAGCTTGGCCAGCTCGATGTTCTTCCTGGTGTTGGCGGCCACGAAGTCCGGCGCGCCGCAGCTGCGGTGGCTCGGATACACATCCATCCGATAGCCCTTGACCTGCTTGAGCGTGGCCAGTTGGCCCGCCGACAGCTTGTCGGCGTATTTGTCGGCGCTGGCCGCATCGATGGAAAACAGCGGTTTTTCGCCCTTGTATTTCCAGTAGTCGGCGCGCGGCTTGCCCCATTCCCAGCCTGGCAATGGCGCCTCGGTGCCTTGCCAGGCCGGAATCGCGCCGTCCTTGCTGGCGGCGCGTTCGCCGCCGGCCGGTGTCAGCGTCTTGTCGAGCAGGCCGGGATCGGCGGCGCCGGCGTGCGCCGCCAGGGCGAACAGCGCGCCGGCCAGCAGCAGGCCGGTGGTGGAACAATATGGCTTGGTCAGGCAAATCATGTGCATCCCCTTCAGGTGGTAGGGGCGCGCCCTGCCCCGTGATCGCTCACGTGGCGTAACGCGCCTGTAATGATATGAATCGCGGTGTGAAGCGCCAGCCGCTAGCCGGCGTCGTGTTTTGCCGCCGTGCCCGGCAGCATCCGGCTCAGGGTGGCGTCGCGGCGCACCCAGTGGTGGTACAGCGCCGCCGCCACATGCAGCAGCACCGCTACCCAGGCCAGCCAGTGGCCGATGAAGCTGTGAACCAGGTAGGCGTTGTCCTCGACCGCCGTCCACGACCAGCCCGTCAGCGCCGCCAGCGCCGGCCACAGCGCCGTATCCTTGAACGGCGTGAGGTGGAACAGGCCGAAGTCGGCGCCGTGGTTGGTGGTGATGTAGCCGGTCAGCGGCATGATCAGCATCAGCAGATACAGGCAACGGTGGGCCCAGCGCGCCAGCGCATGTTCAAGTGCCGGCCCCGGTAGCGGATCGGGCTCGGTCGACCAGAGCCGCCACAGCAGGCGCGGCAGCACCAGCACGCCGATCGTCACGCCCAGTATCCAGTGGATATTGAGCAGCGGTATGACCCGCCCG
Source organism: Janthinobacterium sp. PC23-8 (assembly GCF_002250505.1). Classification (GTDB taxonomy): domain Bacteria; phylum Pseudomonadota; class Gammaproteobacteria; order Burkholderiales; family Burkholderiaceae_D; genus Janthinobacterium. The sequence goes on along the minus strand of NZ_NJGY01000003.1, from coordinate 287,226 downwards.
GCGTCGGGCACTACCCCGAACAGCGCCGGCTTGATGCTGGTTTCCGGATTGACGAACCAGATCACGTAATAGACGGCCACGTAGGCGCCGATAAAGGCCAGCGCCATGCTCCAGTGAAACAGCTTGGCGACCGCGCCGAAGCGCGTGCGAGTATTGCTTATCTGCATCACATCACCCCTGGACGGTCACGGCAGCAAGACCGTGATGACTTTTTCTTCGGTATAGGACAGCACGCCGGTCAGGCCGCATTCGCGTCCCAGGCCGCTGCTCTTGGTACCGCCCCACGGCAGGTTCGGGTCGAGCGGACTCCAGCAATTGACGCCGACCGCGCCGACCCTGACCGCGTGCGCCACCTTGTGTGCGCGCGCCAGCGTGTTGGTCCAGACGGTGGCCGCCAGGCCGTAGCTCGAATCGTTGGCGATGGCGATCGCCTCCTCGTCGGTGTCGAACACAATGATGGTGCCGACCGGCCCGAAGATCTCGTCGCGCGCGATGCTCATCGCGTTGCTGGCGCCGCCGAAGATGGTCGGGCGCACGAACCAGCCGACATCGTGCGCGGCCACGCCGCCGGTCAGCACGGTCGCGCCTTCCTCGATGCCCTGGGCGATGTAGCGGTTGACGCGTTCGAACTGCTCGCGCTTGGCCACCGGTCCCATCGTCACGCCCGGCTGCGCCGGGTCGCCCACCTTGATCGACTCGGCCGCCGCCACCAGCGCGCTGGTGAAGCGCTCGGCGATCGCACGCTGCACCAGGATGCGGGTGCCGGCAGCGCACACCTGGCCCTGGTTGACGAACAGGCCCATGGCGCAGCCGCGCACGGCCGCCTCGAGCGAGGCGTCGTCGAAGACGATCTGCGCGCTCTTGCCGCCCAGTTCGAGCGCGACGCGCTTGAAACTGGCGCCGGCCACGCGCGAGATCTCGCGTCCGACCTCGGGGCTGCCGGTAAAGGTGACCTTGTCGATGCCGGGGTGTTCGCACAGCGCCCGTCCGACCACTTCGCCCAGGCCGGTGACCACGTTGACCACGCCGTCCGGGAAACCGGCTTCCTGGCACAGCGCGGCCAGGTGCAGCGCCGACAGCGGCGTCTCCTCGGACGGCTTGATCACTACCGTGCAGCCGGCCGCCAGCAGCGAGGCCAGCTTCCAGGTGGTGATCATGCACGGCGAGTTCCATGGCACGATGGCGCCGACCACGCCGACCGGTTCGAGCCGCGTGTACGACAGGGTCGGCATGCCCATGTAGCCGCCGGTGGGGATGGTGCGCCCTTCGAGCTTGTCGGCCCAGCCGGCGGCGGCGCGCAGGGTGCCGATGGCGTTGGGAATATCCATCATGCGCGGCTCCATCGGCGAGCGGCCAATGCAGCGTGCGTCCATGTCGGCCAGCAGCTCGAGGTCGCGCTGCACCAGGTCGGCCAGGCGGAACAGCAACAGGCCGCGCGCGGCGCCGTTCAGGCGGCTCCAGGCGCCGCCGTCAAGCTGGGCGCGGGCGGCGGCGACGGCACGGTCGACGTCGCTGCGGGTGCCGCGCGCCGAGGTGGCGAACACCTGTTCGGTAACCGGGCTGACCAGCGCGATGGTCGCCGCGTCGGAGGCATCGACGGCCTGGCCGTCGATGAAATGCTTGAGTGTGAGTGTCATGACGCGCTGCTCTCTCAGGTGCGGGTGAACGGAACGGCCTTGAAGCCGGCGTCGAGCGCGCTGACGATATGGTCGATCTCCTCGCGGTTGATCACCAGCGGCGGCGACAGGATGATCTTGGTGCCGACCGGACGCACGATGACGCCGTGGCGGCGGGTGGCTTCGGCCACCGCGTAGGCATAGCCGTTGCTCGGGCTGATCGTCTCGCGCGTCTTGCGGTCGTTGACCAGGTCGATGGCCAGCATCAGGCCCTTGCCGCGGATCTCGCCGATCGCTTCGTAGCGCCCGACCATCGGCTGCAGCGCGTCGAGCAGGTAGGCGCCCTGTTTGGCGGCGTTGCCCGGCAAGTCTTCGTCGACCACGATCTTCAGGCTGGCGATGGCGGCCGCGCAGCCGACCGGGTGGCCGGAATACGTATAGCCGTGCATGATGGCGCCGCCGAAGTCGCGGTTGTTCTCGAAGGCTTCGACGATGCGGCCGTTGAGCGCAGTGGCGCTGAGCGGGATATAGCCCGACGAGATGCCCTTGGCGAAGCACATGATGTCGGGCTTGACGCCCCAGCCGCGCGAACCGAACAGATTGCCGGTGCGGCCGAAGCCGGTGACGATCTCGTCGGCGATCAGCAGCACGCCGTACTTGTCGCACACGGCGCGGATCAGCGGCCAGTAGTTCGCTGGCGGCACGATCACCCCGCCCGCGCCCTGCACCGGCTCGGCGATGAAGGCGGCCACCGTGTCCGGGCCCTGGAACTCGATCTCGCGCTCGAGCAGCATGGCGCACATGCGGCCCAGTTCCTCCGGGTCGTCGGTGAACGGATTGCGGTAAGGCCACGGATTTTCAACATGGAAGCAGCCGGCCAGGTTCGGCTCGTAATTGCGGCGGAAGGCGGCGTTGCCGTTGACGCCGGCGCTGGCGAAATGGCTGCCGTGGTAGCCCTGCTTGAGCGAGATGAACTTGGTGCGGTCCTTCTGGCCCAGGATCTTCCAGTACTGGCGCGCCAGCTTGAGCGCCGTTTCGGTGGCGTCCGAGCCGTTCGAACCGTAGAACACGCGCTGCATGTCCTCTTGCGCCAGCATGCCGACCAGCTGCGCCGACAATTCCTCGGCGCGCGGATTGGACACGCCGTCGAAGATCTGGAAATACTCGAGTTCATTGATCTGCTTGATGACGGCGTCCTTGACCTCGGCGCGGTTGTGGCCGACGTTGACGTTCCACAGGCCGGCGACGGCATCGACGAATTTCTGGCCGTGGTCGTCGAACACATGGCAACCGTCGCCGCGCACGATGCGCAGCGGTGCGCGCGACTTCATGTCAGCCTGGTGCATCATCGGATGCCAAAAACGGGATTCGTTGTAGCTCATGCAAAACTCCTTTAGCTGCTGCGTTGATTCGGTCAATGACGATGGGCCGCATGGCCATCGTTGCATCGCTGCGGCGTGTCGCGATGATCGCCACGCCATGAATCCAGTTTGCGCCTTGGGCCTGTGCAGCGTTAGCCCAAAACCGCACCTCGCAATGGCGCGCAAAAAATGCCGTGACGGCTAGCAACGGTGGAAGGGATGTGGAAAAGCCGGCGCCCGCACAAGCGGACCCCGGCCTCAGGAGGCGTCAGGAAGGTGTGGCAGGACGGTGTTCAGGGCAGCGTCACGAGCGCGCCCATGTCAGGATTGCGCGCCGCATTCGGGGTTCATGTCCTGCATCGCCGCCTTCATTTCTTCCGGCGTGACATCCTTGACGTGGGTGGCCAGCGACCAGCTGTGGCCGAACGGATCGGTGACGATGCCGTAGCGGTCGCCCCAGAACTGGTTTTCCACCGCCATCTTGACGCTGGCGCCGGCGGCCACCGCCCGCGCGAAAGCCTGGTCCACGTCCTGCACATACATATGCAGCGTGACGGGTGTGCCCTTGAGCTTGTTGGGGCCGACGCTGCCGTAGTCGGGAAACTCGTCGACCAGCATCAGGTGCGAGTCGCCGATAGTGAGCATGGCGTGCATGATCTTGCCGTCCGGCGTTTGCATGCGCGCGGCCTCGACGGCATTGAAGGCCTTTTTATAGAAGTCGATGGCCTCGGCTGCGCCGTCGCAGACCAGGTGCGGGGTAATCGTATGCATGTCTTGGGGAATCGCTTCCACTGGTGCTGTCATGATGATCTCCTTTGGCTGGGATTGAAGCAGGTGCATTCTTTTACTCTAGCTCCACGACGCGGTAACACAAGCCCGGGCGCCATCATTTTGTGATTTTTTCCGGTTTTTTTGCACCACAGGAAAGAACAGGCGCCGGCACCGCCGTTACAGCACCGCCGGCACGGCCAGCGGCGCTTCCAGCATGGCGTCGGCGATCCCTTGCAGCGCGTGGCGCAGCTGTTCCTGGGTGGCGACGCCGCCGATGCACACGCGCACTGCCTGCGGCGCCGGGCCGCCGCCATCGACCGCAAAGGCGTCGCTGGGCACCACGCCGATGCCGATCGCCCGCAGATGGGCGGTAAAAGCCAGCCGGTCCCACTGCGGCGGCAGGCGCAGCCACAGATGAAACGCCTCGGGCTGCGAGGCGTAGCTGCCGGCCGGCAGGATGCGCGCGGCCAGCCGCTGGCGCGCCATCGATTCCTTGCGGATCGCGTTCAGCGCCAGGTCGGCGGTGCCGTCGCGGATCCAGCGCGTCGCCAGCGCGGCGGTGAACGGCGAAGCCATCACCGCCGTCGCCCGCAGCGCCGCCGCCAGGCGCGCCGTGTCGGCCGCGTCAGGCGCGCTGACATAGGCCAGCCGCAAGCCGGCGCCGATGCACTTGGCCAGGCCGGCCACATGGAAGGTGATGTCGGCGCCGATGGCGGCGATCGGTGCCACGCCCTCGCGCGGCAGGAAGCCGTAGGCGTCGTCCTCGATGATCGGCACCTTGTAGTGGCGCGCCACCTGCACGATGGCCTGGCGCCGCTGCGGCGACATCGTCAAAGTGGTCGGGTTGAGCAAGGTCGGCGTGCAGTACAGCGCCTGCGGCGCGTATTGCGCGCAGGCGGCGGCGAAGGCCAGCGCGTCGATCCCCTCGCCGTCCATCGGCAGCCCGACCAGGCGCAGGTTGAGCACGCCGGCCAGCGCGCGCAGGCCCGGATAGGTCAGCGCCTCGCAGCACACCACCGAACCGGGCGGCGCGATGGTGCTGAGGATGGCCAGCAGCGCCGCCTGCGCGCCCGGCGCCACCAGCAGCCGCTCGGGCTCGACCGCCAGGCCGCGCCGGCGCAGCCACAGCGCGCCGGCCTCGCGGTCCTGCGCCGAGCCGCCGAAGTCCTGGTAGCGCAACAGCGCCTGCATGGCGGCGGGCGACTCGCCCAGCGACGCCACGCCGGCGCGCATCAGCGCCGCCAGCTCGGGCGTGAGCGCCTCGGGCGGCATGTTCATCGACAGGTCGACGTTCGGCCGCCCGGCCACCGCGCGCGGGATCGCCATCGCCCGGCGCCCGCACACGAAGGTGCCGCGCCCCACCGTCGAATCGACCAGGCCGCGCTTGTGCGCCTCGCCGTAGGCGCGCGCCACGGTGGTGAAGTCGATGTCCAGCGCATCGGCCAGCTGGCGCTGCGGCGGCAGGCGCTGTTCGGGCGCGAGGCGGCCGGTGGCGATGTCGGCGGCGATGGCGTCGGCAATCGCCTTGTAGAGCGGCCCCTGGCCTTTTTTCAGTTTCGGCAGCCATGCGGCGGCGGATTTCGACATTGCGTTTTCTCCATTCAATGTTGGTGCGACCCGCACATTGCATGCATTATTCGTGCCGCTCGAAAACGCCCAAAACACGTCGGAATCACGCTTCGGGTGCACCATCGGCGGGCGGCGCGCCCCATCGCGGCGCACGCCCCTTTTCGATCGTTCCCTGCAGATACAGGCGATTGACTGCACGACTTGAATGGAGCCGCGCCCGGGGCCGAAAAGTCGACGCTGCGGCGGCACAATGGCGGCGCCTTTGAAAACCGCGATTGACTGGATTTTTATCCCTGCACAAGCCCCTTCAATGCGCCGGCGCTGGCACGCCGCATGCATTCAAACCGGCTATCGCGGCGCAATCAATCCGAACGCCCGGTACTCCCCTTAACCTTATTGAAGGAAGCAGCATGCCAGCGATCAATCACAAAGCCCACGTCAAGGGCGACTATTTTGTTGACTACGAAGAGAAGGTGTTCGAGGACGTGAAAGCGCGTCCGGGCGAGAAGGCGCTGGTCACCTTCCATACCGTCGCCTTCGAGGGCTCGATCGGCTTCGTCAACCTGCTGCAGGCCACGCGGTTGCAGCGCAAGGGCTACGAAACGACTGTGCTGCTGTATGGCCCGGGCGTGACGCTGGGCCTGCAGCGCGGCTTCCCGACGCTCGGCGACGAGGCCTTCCCCGGCCACCTGAACCAGAACAACCAGCTGGTCAAGTTCATGGCCGAAGGCGGCAAGGTCTACGCCTGCCGTTTCGCGCTCCAGGCCTTGTATGGCCATGGCGAGCCGTCGCTGATCGAAGGCATCCGCGCCATCGCCCCGCAGGACGTGCTGGACCTGAAGCTGCTGCATCTGCGCGACAACGCGGTGATCATCGACACCTGGACCCTGTAAGCAAAGAAAGGCGGACCCATGACAACGACCAGGAAGACAGTGCGGGCAGCCGCAGTGCAGATCGCGCCTGACCTGACCAGCGCGGGCGGCACGCTGGCGCGCGTGCTCGAAGCGATCGCCGACGCGGCGGCCCAGGGCGCCGAGATGGTGGTATTTCCCGAGACCTTCGTGCCCTACTACCCCTACTTTTCGTTCGTGCGTCCGCCCTTCCAGGCCGGCGCCGAGCACCTGCTGCTGTATGAGCGCGCGGTGGTCGTGCCCGGCCCCGTCACCGACGCCGTCGGCGCCGCCGCGCGCAGCCACGGCATGGTGGTGGTGCTGGGCGTAAACGAACGCGACCACGGCAGCCTGTACAACACCCAGCTGGTGTTCGACGCCGACGGCGCGCTGGTGCTCAAGCGCCGCAAGATCACGCCGACCTACCATGAACGCATGATCTGGGGCCAGGGCGACGCCAGCGGCCTCAAAGTGGTGGAGACGGCCGTCGGCCGCGTCGGCGCGCTGGCCTGCTGGGAGCACTACAACCCGCTGGCGCGCTATGCGCTGATGGCGCAGCACGAGCAGATCCACTGCGCGCAGTTCCCCGGCTCGATGGTGGGCCAGATCTTCGCCGACCAGATGGAGGTGACGATACGCCACCACGCGCTGGAAGCGGGCTGCTTCGTCATCAATGCCACCGGCTGGCTGACGGAAGAACAGATCGCCACCATCACCAGCGACCCGGTGCAGCAGAAGGCGCTGCGCGGCGGCTGCTGCACCACCATCGTCTCGCCCGAGGGCGTGCTGCTGGCCGAACCGCTGCGCAGCGGCGAGGGCATGGTCATCGCCGACCTCGACATGGCCCTGATCACCAAACGCAAGCGGATGATGGATTCGGTCGGCCACTACGCCCGGCCGGAGCTGCTCAGCCTGATGATCGACGAACGCGCCAAGCCGGCGCTGCGGCCGGCGCACACGCTCGCCGACGAGACCGCACCGGTGGAGCAAGACGCATGAATACCCTGATCTCCCCCAACCAGCGCCTGATCACCGAGCTGCAATCGCTGGGCATGCGCCTGGCCGAGCCGGGCGACGGCGTACCCAGCCGGCGCGGTGGCGCCGGGCCGTCCGACCACAAGGCCGTCACCGTCGACGGCCTGACGGTGATGATCCCGGTACACACCGGCGGCGCCTTCCACTCGCCCTACCTGGCCGCGCCGGCCGGTGCCGACGGGCGCAGCGCCATCCTGCGCGACGGCCGCGCAGTCGGCATGATCTCCTTCCCGCGCCAGCCACGCTTTTACAAGATGCAAACGCTCGACGGCGTGCCCTACCAGCAGATCGCCACGCTGCACGGCAAGGACGTGCTGGCGACCACCGTGCTGCAAAGCTGCATCCGCTACGAGAGCCGGCGCAAGTCCTGCCAGTTCTGCGCCATCGGCCAGTCGCTGGCAGCCGGGCGCACCATTTTGCGCAAGACGCCGCAACAACTGGCCGAGGTGGCGCGCGCGGCGGTGCTGCTCGACGGCGTGCGCCACATGGTGATGACCACCGGCACGCCCAACGCCACCGACCGCGGCGCGGCGATCCTGTGCGAAAGCGCCTTCGCCGTCAAGTCGGCCGTCGCCCTGCCGATCCAGGGCCAGTGCGAGCCGCCCGACGACGACGCCTGGTTCGCCCGCATGCGCGACGCCGGCATCGACTCGCTCGGCATGCACCTGGAAGCGGTCATGCCCGAAGTGCGCGCGCGCATCATGCCGGGCAAGGCCAGCGTGCCGTTGGCGCGCTATTTCGACGCCTTCGCGCGCGCGGTCGAGGTGTTCGGCCACGGCCAGGTCAGCACCTACATTTTGGCCGGCCTGGGCGACACGCCGGAGGCCATCCTGCGCTGCTGCGAGCGCTTGATCGCGATCGGCGTCTACCCGTTCGTGGTGCCGTTCGTGCCGATCGCCGGCACCCCGCTGGAAGACCATCCGGCGCCGTCGCCGCAATTCATGCGCGAACTGCTCGCGCCGCTGGGCGAGATGCTCGGCGCCGGCGGCCTGCGCTCGGCCGACATCAAGGCCGGCTGCGGGCGCTGTGGCGCGTGCTCGTCGCTGTCGACCTTCGAAAGGACAGCGCCATGACCACCGCCTTGCTGATCCGGCCCGCACACACGGCGCCGGCCGTGCGCATCAAGCTGGCCACCAGCGACGCCGAGCGGGACGCCGCGCTGCGCCTGCGGCACAGCGTGTTCTGCGTCGAACAGGGCCTGTTCGACGGCGACGATATCGACGCCATCGACGCCTCGGCGCTGACCCTGGTGGCCATCGGCGGCGGCGCAGCCGACGAGGTGGTCGGCACGGTGCGCGTCCACCAGGCGGCCGACGGCGCCTGGTGGGGTTCGCGCCTGGCCGTCGCCCGCAGCGCGCGGCGCCAGGCCGCCGTCGGCAGCGGCCTGATACGCCTCGCCGTCTGCACCGCGCACGCGCTGGGATGCCGCACTTTCCTGGCCCACGTGCAGCAGCAGAACGTGGCGATGTTCGAACAGCTGCACTGGCGCAGCCTGGACGCGCTGGAGCTCCATGGACGGGCGCACCAGCTGATGCAGGCCGACCTGGCCTGCTACCCGCCGATCGCCGACGGCGCCAGCGGCTTTTTGTGCACGCGGAGCAATCCATGAACGCCATCGACAGCGAACTGGCGCAACTGGTGCAAACGCTGCGCGCGCTGCCCGGCATCGCCCACAAGAGCGACATCGCGCAAGTGGTCGGTTCGCTCGCCGCGCCCGCCGGGGCGGCGGCGCGCGGCGGCGCCTGGAGCACGCCCGTCGGCGACGACTGCGCCGCCATCGCCTGCGACGACGGCAGCTACCTGCTGCTGGCGATCGAAGGCTTCGTCAACGAATTCGTCGCCCGCGAACCGTGGTTCGCCGGCTACTGCGGCGTGATGGTCAACGTCAGCGACATCTATGCGATGGGCGGCCGGCCGCTGGCCATCGTCGACGCGCTGTGGAGCCGTGGCGGCGAGGCCGCGCTGCCGCTGCTGCAGGGCATGGCGGCGGCGGCCGAGGTCTACCAGGTGCCCATCGTCGGCGGCCACAGCAACCGCCGCAGCGACCGCGAGCAGCTGTCGGTGGCCATCACCGGCCGCGCCAGGCGCCTGCTGACCAGCTTTGACGCCAGGCCGGGGCAAAGCCTGGTGGCGGCCTTCGACCTGCGCGGCGCCTACCACGAACCGTACGACTACTGGAACGCCAGCGTCGGCGCGCCGCCCGAGCGCCTGCGCGCCGACCTGGAACTGCTGCCAGCCATCGCCGAGGAGGGCCTGTGCGCGGCGGCCAAGGACGTCAGCATGGCCGGCGTGATCGGCACCGCGCTGATGCTGCTCGAATGCTCGGGCGTCGGCGCCAGCATCGCGCTCGACGCGATTCCGCGCCCCGCCGGCGTGCCGCTGGCGCGCTGGCTGGCGACCTTCCCCAGCTATGGCTTCATCCTCAGCGTCGATGACGCCCAGGTCGACGCCGTGCTGGCGCGCTTCAGCGGGCGCGCGCTGGCCTGCGCCGTCATCGGCCGCACCGACGCCACGCGCCAGCTGCAACTGACGCTGGGCGCAAAAGCGCGCGCCACGCTATGGGATTTTACCGAACAGGCGCTGATCGGCTGCGCCCCCGACAAGGAGAAACACCATGCCTGAAGTGCGCTTTACCGTGCGCTGGCCCGACGACAGCGTCAGCCAGTGCTATTCCCCCTCGACCATCGTGCACGAGTACCTGCGCGCCGGCCAACGCTATGACCTGAGCGATTTCATGGCGCGCTGCCGTACCGCGCTGACCCTGGCCAGCGAGCGGGTGCGCCTGAAATACGGCTACGCCTGTTCCTCGGCCATGGACCAGCTGGCGCGGCTCGAAGCCGGCGCGTCCCGCTTCGAGACCGACGCCGGCGCCACCGTCACCGTCGAAACCCTGCATTCATAAGCCATCCCATTCCTTTTTCAAGCGAGTCCCTGCCATGTCCAACCCTACCCCACATCCATACCATGAAGTGCTGATCATCGGCGGCGGCCAGGCCGGCCTGTCGCTCAGCTATCTGCTCAAGCAGCGCGGCGTGTCGCACCTGATCCTGGAAAAACACCAGCTCGGCCACGCCTGGCGCAGCGAGCGCTGGGACAGCTTCTGCCTGGTCACGCCGAACTGGCAATGCACGCTGCCCGGCTTTCCCTACCAGGGCAACGACCCGGACGGCTTCATGGTCAAGCAGCAGATCGTCGACTACATCGACGGCTACATCGCCGCGTTCGCGCCGCCGGCGCGCGAGGGCGTGACCGTCACCGCCGTGCGCGCCGTCGCCCCGCGCGACGGCGGCGGCTACGAGGTCGCCACCGATGCCGGCGTTTTCCGCGCCGGCCAGGTGGTGCTCGCCGTGGGCGGCTACCACACGCCGATCCTGCCGGCCGACGCCGCCGAGCTGCCGGCGAACGTGGCGCAGTTGCATTCGTCCGACTATCTGAACCCGGCGCAGTTGCCGGACGGCGAGGTGCTGGTGGTCGGCACCGGCCAGTCCGGCTGCCAGATCGCCGAGGACCTGCATCTGGCCGGGCGCAAGGTGCACCTGTGCGTGGGCGACGCGCCGCGCGTGGCGCGCAGCTATCGCGGCAAGGACGTCGTCAAGTGGCTCGATGAAATGGCCTATTACGACCTGCCGGTCGAGCGCCACCCGCTCGGCGCCGGCGTGCGCGAGAAAACCAACCATTATGTGACCGGGCGCGATGGCGGACGCGATATCGACCTGCGCAAGTTCGCGCTCGAGGGCATGGCGCTGTACGGCCGCTACGAGGGCCTGCGCGATGGCGTGGCGCACTTCGGCGGCGACCTGCGCGCCAACCTCGACGGCGCCGATGCGGTCTACCGCAAGATCAACGACAGCATCGACCGCCATATCGAGCAGCACGGCATCGCCGCGCCCGCGCAGGCACCGTACGAGCCGCTGTGGCAGCCGGCGAACGACGCCCCCGCGAGCCTGGACATGGCCGGCGGCCGGATCGCCGCCGTGGTCTGGTGCATCGGCTTTCGCACCGATTTCGGCTGGATCGACGCCGACATCTTCGACCAGCGCGGCTATCCGCGCCATGAGCGCGGCGTCACCGAGGCGGCCGGCCTGTACTTCCTCGGCCTGCCGTGGCAATACACGTGGGGCTCGGGACGCTTCTCCGGTATCGGCCGCGACGCCGAACATCTGAGCGCGCACATCGTGGCGCACGCGGCGGCGGGCGCCGGGCAGCAGCCGGCCCTGCGGCAGGCCTGACAGGCCCGGCGCCGGCCGGTCCGCCCTGCTTATCTGGGCAAGCCGCCCATGGAATAGGCGTCGGCCGCGATCTTCCAGAGCCCGCCCGTTTTCTTGAAGACATACAGGCTGCGCACCTTGAACTGCTGCGTGGCCGGCTTGTCTTCGTTGCAATGCCAGACTACCCAGGCGTAGGCCGCATCGGCGCCCAGCTGCTCGGCGACATGCACTTCCAGGCGCGCGTGCGGCGCGGCCTTGAACAATTCGGCCAGCAGGGGTTCAAGCTGCCCGCTGCCTTGCACCAGGCCCGGATTGCCTTCGCCGCTGGCCGTCAGGTCGCCGGTGAAAAACTGCGTCGCGATGGCGTGGGCGTCGTGGCCCGACCATTGCTTGCCCAGCGCATCGACGCGCTGCTGCAACTGCTGGTGAATGGCGGACTGCGCCGCCGAGGCCGGGGTCATGGCCACAGCCAGGACAAGCGCGCCCAGCAGGTGTTGGATCAACTTCGATTTCATGGTCTCTTCTTTCTTGGTGAAAGGCGCCGCAGCGCCGGTGGGACAAGCGTGCTGCCTTGAAAAAGGTCTACGCACCATGCAGGTAACGGCTCACTTCGCGCGCGGCCCGGCTACCGCCTTCGATGGCGCCGTCGATAAAGCCGCGCCAGCCGTTGGCGCTGTCGGCGCTGGCAAAGAAGATATTGCCTTCGCGCTCGCCCAGCGCATGCAGGTAGCGCGTAAACTGCCCGGGCCGGTACATGCACCAGGTTCCCAGCGAATACGGGTCTTCGGTCCAGTGGTAGCCGGTCACCGCCACCACCTCGACGCCCGGCAGCAAGGTGCGCAAGGCCCGCTGCACCGAGGCGTGGTCGTTCATCTCCACCTTGCCCGGCGGCGCAAATGCGACCAGCAGCGTGCCGTCGGGCAGGTCGCGCTCGGCCCAGGCGGCCGTCATCGGGTTCGGGTATGGCGCCAGGCCCATCCACGCGCCCACCTTCTGCCTGACGTGGATATAGAATTTGCTGCCCTTGCCCGTGTGCTCTTCGATGGAGGCCTGCCGCTTGGCCGGCGACAGCGGCGGCGTGAAGGCGATGGTCTTGAGCACGTTCATCGGCACCGTGCAGATCACCGCCTTGCCCAGGTAGCGCTTGCCGTCGGCGGCCGTCACGGTGGTGAGCTGGCCCTCGCTGCGCACCGCCCTGACGGGAGTCGACAGCAGCAGGTCGACGTCGGCCTCGCCCAGCATGGCGTTGGCCAGCGCGGACGTGCCCTGGGCGAACTTGAAGCGGCCCAGCTTGTCGGCCATGCGCGAGGCATCGAAGTCGCCCAGCGCCCACCATTTGAGCTGGTCCACCACACCCGCCACAGCGGGGTCGTTATGGCAGTCCAGGCCGACAAAGGCGCCGGCCAGCGCGCGCTGGTCGGCGCTCGCTTCCATCTGGTCGAGCCGGTCCTGCATCGACAGGCCGTCATATTTGGCGACCAGCCTGGAGAAGAACGGGTCGTGCGCGCGCGGGAACACCGTGCGCCCGCCCTGGCCGTCGATATTGCAGAATGTCTCCAGCCCCTCGCCCATCATCCGCAGCACGTCGCCAGCTTTTCCGTGCCTGAGCTGGCCCTGCGCGATCCACGACATGCGCTCGGCGCCGAAGCCCGGGCTCTCTTCGATTTCCAGGCCATAGCGGCTGATCTCGGACCACACGAAGGGCTGGCTCCAGTGGATCCAGGTGCCGCCCAGTTCAAGCTTGGCACCCGCATACTCGGCGGTGAAGGTGCGCCCGCCGATGCGGTTGCGCGCTTCAATCAAGAGCGTTTTCGCGCCGCGCTGGGCGCTGTCGCGCGCGGCCGTCAGGCCCGCGAAGCCGGCGCCGATCACGATCACGTCGAACTGCGCGCCGTCGGCCACCGGCGCGCCGCGCGCACGCGCCACCGTCACCGCCTGCTCACCGGCCCGGGCCGCTTGCAGCCCGAGGGCCGCACCGGCGGCGGCCACGCTGGAGTTTCTCAAAAAGGCGCGCCGGCCAGACTTGGCATTGTGTTCCATAGGTGTCCTCAGTTTTTATTTTACCGGTCAATTGACCGTTTTTTATTTATAAATCAGCGCAGCATCTGCAGCAAGCGCTAACTGTTGCACTAAGTAAAATTACGGTGACTGTTACAATGCCTGTGGCGTTAACCCGACGCGAAAGCCGGCGGGCGGCTCTTCGCCAGCGGGTCATCCGACCGGTAATTTTGACAATCCAGAAGCCAGCGCGAGGCAGCATGAAATCCATCACATTCGACATCCCCGAAGACGCGGCCATCGCCGCGCGCACGCCGAAGGGACAGGCGACGGTTGGCCGCATCCTCGACGCGGCGATAGAAATCATGGTGCATGAAGGGCACGCATCGCTGTCGATGCGCAAGGTGGCCGAGCGCCTGAACATGCGCATCTCCGCGCTCCAGCATCACTTCGCCAATTGGGAAGAACTGCTGCAGGCGATGATCACGCGGGTAACGTCGAACTATCTGAGGGAGATCAACCGCGTGCTGGCGCGGCCGGCGCGCTCGCGGCTACGGCAGTTCGAGTCCGTGCTCGACTACCTGCTGCGTGACATCAAGAGCCCCGTGTCGCAATCGCTGTTCGCGCAGCTGTGGGCGCTGGCGCAGACCAACGACTTCGCGCGCCAGGCGATGGTCGACACTTACGGCCACGAACGCGCGGTGTTCGAGTTCTTTATCCGCGAACTCAATCCGGCGCTGGAAAAAAAAGAGGTGGCCCAGCGCGCCGCGCTGATGGCCACCCAGATCGAAGGACTGATGCTGCTTATGCCACAGCAATCGCGCCTGCCCGCCGAACTGTCTGGGCTGGAGCAACTGTGCCTGGCACGGACCCTGGAACTGGCGCACGCGCCTCCTGCGGCTTGAACACCGCCATCGCCTCGGACAGCGCATCGGTCTGGCGCGCCAGCGATGCCGCCGCCGCGCTGACCTGTTCCACCAGCGCGGCGTTCTGCTGGGTGGCGCCGTCGATCTCGCCGACGGCCTCGCTCAGCTGGGCGATATCGCGCGATTGCGACTGCGACGCTGCGGCGATGCGCGCGGCGATGCCGGCCACTTGCGTCACTTCGGCCAGCATGGTTTCCATGGTCTGGCCGGCGCCGTGCGCCTGGGCCGAACCGGCGGCCACCTCGGCGCCCGAGCGCCGTATCAGCGCGCCGATGTCGCGCGCGGCCGAGGCCGAGCGCTGCGCCAGCGCGCGCACTTCGCTGGCAACCACGCCGAAGCCGCGTCCGTGCTCGCCGGCGCGGGCCGATTCGACCGCCGCGTTCAGCGCCAGGATATTGGTCTGGAAGGCGATCGACTCGATCACGGTGACGATCTCGGCCACCTGGCGCGCGCTGGCCTCGATCTGCCCCATCGCGCCGATCACGCCGGCCACCGCGTCCTTGCCCTGCTGCGCGATGGCGCTGGCCGCGCCCGTCATGCGCAGGGCCGTGGCGGCGCTGTCGGCATTCTGTTCGACGGTGCGCAGCAAGGTCTCGACGCTGGCGGCCGTCACCTCCAGCGACGCCGCCTGGCGCTCGGTGCGGTGCGACAGGTCCAGCGTGCCCTGCGCGATCTCGTGGGTGGCTGCGGCGATCTCGCCGGTGCCGTCCTTGACCACCCGCACCGCCGCCGACAGGTCGCGCTGCATGGTGGCGAAGCCCGCCACCAGCCGCGCGATCTCGTTGTCGCCCGACACCGGCGGCAGGCTGGCGCGCAGGTCGCCGGCGGCGATCCTTTCGCAGTTGCGCACCGCCGCCTCGAGCGGCACCAGCAACGAGCGCACGAAGCCGCGATGCATCAGCACCGACAGCACGATGCCGCCGCAGATGGCCACGCCGGCCACCAGCCGCATCAGGTCCGCTGCCGCCACACCGGCGTCGAAGCGCGCACGCGCCTGTTCCTTGTTGGCCGCCACCAGCTGCTCGGTGGCGTCGACATAGGCGTTCCAGATCGGTTCGATGCCGGCGTCGATCGCCGCCACCGCCGCCAGGTCGCCGCTGTAGCGGGCGCGATAATAGACGCTGGTGGCCTCGAAAGCCGGCTTGAAGGCCCGCTCGAAGCGCTCGCTGAGCGCCACGATGCGGGCATTGGCGGGTATCTGCCGGTATTGCCGCCAGCTGTCGGCGGCGATGCGCATGTACTCGTCGGCGGCCTTGAGCAACTGCGGCCTCTGCTCGGCCGGCACGCCGGCCATCTGGCCCGAGGCCACTGCGCCTTCGAGCATGTTGCTGCGGATTTGCGCCAGCAATTCGATGGCGCGCGCGTCACCGGCATACATTTGCCGCATGTCGCCGACGGCGCGCTGGCCGGCATAGATGCCCATGCCGCCCAGCAGCAGGATCGCCGCCGACAGCACGCCCGACAACATCAGCAGCCGCGCGCGCATCGACAGATCGCGCCAGGGCCGGCGCGGGTTCATTTGACGACTCCCGACTTGCCGTAGCGCAGCATGCCGCCGCCGGTGCGGGCAACGATGGCCGTGACCGGCTCGCCGCTGGCGGCGGCGCTCCAGTGCAGGCCGTCGTCGGTGCTGCGCAGCAGCCGCCCGTCAAGCGCGCCGGCCCACAGATCCTGGCCGTCGGCGCGCAGCTGCGTCAGCGAGGCGCTGCCGGCGTCGACCGGCGCCCAGTGGGCGCCGCCGTCGCTGCTGCGCAGCAGCTTGCCGCCAAGGCCGCCAACCACCAGCGTGCCTTTGGCGCTGGCCGCGCCGCTCCACAAGGAAGCCTTGCTGCCGGTGGCCAGGTACTGCCAGCTGGCGCCGTCATCAGGCGAATGGAGCACCATGCCGCGCTCGGCGGCGATATACAAGTCGCGGCCCGAGGCAAAGATCTTCAGCAGATTCAGGTCGGCCTTCTTGCTGCCTTCGGGCGGCGCCAGGGTGATCCGGTTCCAGGTCTTGCCGCCATCGCTGGTGGCCAGCAGCAGCGACCACAGCCCCCCGGCCCAGCCGTGCTGCGCGTCGCGGAAATACACCGTCAGCAGCGGCTGGTCGCTGGCGGTATCGCTGCGCTGCAGCGTCCAGTGCTCGCCGCCGTCGGCCGTATGCACGATGACGCCGCCGTGGCCGACCGCCCAGCCATTGCGCGCGTCGGCGAACGACACCGCCGTCAGGGCCAGGTCGGCGGCCACCGCGCGCGCCTGGCGCACGGTGGCGCCATCGTCGTCCGACAGCACGATGACGCCGCGCTCGCCGACGGCCACCACGCGCTGCCCGGCGCGCTGCGCGTCGAGCATGCCGGCGTGCAACGCATATGGGTCCGGCCGTGCCGGCGCAGGGGGGGCGGCCGGCGACTGCGCCGCCGCCAGCGAGGTGACGGCGGCCAGCGCCGCCGCCAGCGCGCCGGCGGCGCGGCGCCATGTGTATTTGCTTGTCATGTGATTCTCCTCAATGCTGCAGAGCGGCGCTCAGCCTGATGGGACGGCGGCGCGGGAACAGTCGCTCCAGCAACACCGCAAAGGCGGGCAAGGCCGTCATGGCCATGACCAGGTTGACCAGGAACATGAAAGCGAGCAGCTTGCCCATGTCGGCCTGGAATTTCAGCGCCGAGAACGACCAGGTCGCCACGCCGATGGCCAGGGTGATGGCCGTGAAGATGGTGGCGATGCCGATTTCCTGGATCGATTTGCCGAACGCCACTTCGATGGTCTCGCCGCCGGCCAGGTGCAGCTGCAGCCGGCTGTAGATATAGAAGGCGTAATCGACGCCGATGCCGACAGCCAGCACCATCACCGGCAAGGTCGCCACCGTGAGGCCGATCTGCAGATACTTCATGAAGGCGTAGCCGATGAAGGTGGCCACCGTCAGCGGCACGCAGCAGGCCACCACGGCGCGCAGGTCGCGGTACACCGCCAGCACCAGCACGATGATGGCGCCGTACACATACAGCATCATCGGCAGCTCGGATTTTTCCACCTCGTCGTTGACGGCCGCCAGCACGCCGGCATTGCCCGCCGCCAGGCGCACGGTGACGCCGGCCAGGCGGTGGTTGTCGCGGTAGTGGCGCACGGCGTCGATCACGCGGTTGATGGTCACGGCCTTGTGGTCCGTCAGGTACAGGTTGGTCGCCAGCATGGCGCACTCCTTGCTGACGAAACCGCGCACGCGCCCTACTTCCACGCCCAGCGCGGCATAGTTGGCCGCGTCCAGCGGCACCACCGCCATGCGCGGATTGCCTTCGTTGTAGCCCTCGTTGTAGGCCTTGACCTGGCCGGCGAAGGAGCTGACCGACATCACGCCAGGCACATAGCGCATGGCGGCGTCGAAATCGTCCTGGTAGCGGCCGTAGCCGACGTTCTCGCAGGAGCCGGCCGGCAGCGCCAGCACCACGGTGAGCCAGTCCAGGCCGGTGGAATAATTGGCCGAAATCGACTTGGCGTCGAGGTTGTAGCGCGCATCGGCGCGCAGCTCGGGCGCGCCCGGCTGCAAGGTGCCCACCAGGCGGTCGTGGCTGTACCAGGCCGAGCCGGCCAGCAGGGCCAGGGTGGCGGCGACAATGGCGGTGGCCGTGCGCGGACGGGCCGCGCGGCCCAGGGGCGCGAGCCAGCGCGCGCGCGCCAGCTGCGAGCGCATCGCGCCGCTGGCGTAGTCCTTGCCGACGCTGAGCAGGGAGGCCGCCAGCGGCAGCATCACCAGGTTGGTGACGATTTTATAGGCTACGCCGATCGAGGCCGTGATCGCCAGTTCCTTGACCATCGGGATCGGGATCATCACCAGGGTGGCGAACGAGACGAAGGCGGTCGCCAGCGCCAGCACGCCCGGCACCAGCAGGCCGCGGAAGCTGGCCCTGGCGGCGTGCGCGCAGTCCATGCCGGCGGCGATGCCGCGCACGATGTAATTGATCTGCTGCACGCCGTGCGACACGCCGATGGCGAACACCAGGAACGGCACCAGCACGGCCAGCGGATCGAGGCCATAGCCGAGCAGGCGCAAGGTGCCGAACTGCCACACCAGCGATACCAGCGAACACAGGACCGGCAACAGGGTCAGCGGCACCGAGCGGCAGTACCAGTACACGGCCAGCGCCGTCAGCACCAGCGCGATGATGCAGAAATGGACGACGCCGGCCGCGCCGTCGGCCACGTCGCCGATCTGCTTGGCAAAGCCGATGATCTGCACCTCGAAGTCCTTGTCCTCGAATTTGGCGCGGATCTGCTGCTCCAGCAGGTGGTTGTAGGCGACGTAATCGATCTTGTGGCCCTGGGCGTCGAATTCGTTGATCTCGGCGATCACCATGGCGCTGTCCTGGCGCTGCGATACCAGGGTACCGACAAAACCGCCGGCGGCCGTACTCTGGCGGATCTGCGCCAGCGCGGCTGCGTCGAGCCGCTCGGGCGTGACGGTGCCGGGGATCACCGGATCGGCGCGAAAGCCCTCCTCGGTGATCTCGTTGACAAAGGTGTTCGGGGTCCACAGCGACTGCACGCCGAGCCGGTCGATATTGGGCAGGAACATCACCGCCTGCGTCAGCGCATGCAGCCGCGCCAGGCCGGGCTGGGTCCAGATCTGGCCGTGCCGCGCGCGCAGCACGATATTGATGCGGTTCGCGCCCAGCACCTCGTTGCGGTACTGGTTGAAGGTCTGGATATACTCGTGGCCGACCGGCATCTGCTTCTCAAAGCCGGCATCCATGCGCAGCTGCAGCGCGAAGAAGGCCATCACGGCGGTCAGCGCGGCCAGCGCGCCCAGGATCGGTACGCGCAGCCGGAACAGCAGCTGTTCCAGGTGATGCAGACTGAAATAGTTTTTCATGGGTCAGTCCGCCCAATCCAGGTTCGGATGCAATATTTTATTGATAAGAATGATCATGTTGATTCCGTAATATGTGATCGGTACGCCGCGGTACTGGCTCGTCTTAGCTTATGCGCTTGCTGGCGCAGCGGTTATCCCAAACCCGCACAAGGCATCGCTCCACGCCGATTTGCAACAAATCGCCAGCCCGGCGGCGCGCGGCCGGGCTGGCGACCATCAGAACGTGCGCGACACGTTGGCGCCGACAAAGGCGCGGTCGCGCAATGGCTGGTCAAGGATGGACGCGCCGCCCCAGAAACGCGCGTAGTTCAGGCTGACCTGCCAGCTGGCCGGATTCTTGATGAAGCTGACCGTGAAGTTGGCCGACTTGGCCCCTTCCATGAAGGTCGCCGTCAGGTTCGGCGTGCGCCCCTTGACCGCGTGGAAGAAGTACAGCTCCGGCACCACCTGCCAGCCGGGAATCACGCTGCCGTCGTAGACCCAGCTGAAGTCGAAGTTGTAGCCGTAGGAATTGCGCGTGCCCTTCGCCGCCGGCACGCCGGGGCCGGTGCGCCTGGCGTCGGCGCCGCTGCCGTAACCCCAGCCCCAGCCGCCGGCCGCCACCGGCACGCCGTCGTAACTGGCCTGCAGGTCGGGATAGCGCACCAGCACCGCCTCGGCCAGCAAGGTGGCCGTATCGGCGCCCAGCAAACCGAGCAAGGTGGGGTTTTCGCTCGGGCTCAGGCTCAACAGGCCCGTCACATGCCACTGGAATTTCTTTTCCTCGACATAGCAGGCGCCGCTGGCCAGGCAGGCGCGCGCGCCGTTGTTGGCCGTCTGCGAGGTCGCCGACAGGCCAGGCGCGGACGAATTGAGGGCGATGGCGTCGCGCGGACGGTAACTGAGTTCGCTGCCGATGGCCCAGTTCCCGAGCGGGAAGTTGGCGCTGATGCCGAACAGCTTGCGGTCTTCGAGGTAGCGGTAGGCGAAGCCCGCGCCAGAGGTCATCGAGGTGGCCAGCACCGGCGACTTGTCATGGTAGTTGATGGCGTACAGGCCCAGGTTCAGCTGCGTGCCTTCGGGCTGGTAGCGCAGCGCCGCACCGTACTGGCCGTTGCTGCGCGGCGTGGAGGCGTCCGGTACGCCATAGTCGGCGGCACCCTTGCCGATGGTCGCCGTCGACCAGTAGCTGCCGACGGGCGGGAAGTAATTGCCGTTCCAGCCGCGCTGCACATAGGCCTCGATGCTGGCGCCGTGGCCCAGGCCAGTGGACACATTGAGCATCGGCGCCGGCAAGACCGCTTCCTTGAGCTGCGTGCCCGGCTGGGCCAGGCGCATCAGGTCGACGGAGTTGGTCTGGTTCATGCCGCCGGCGATAAACATGCTCTCGCCCCAGTTCACCACCTGGTTGCCCAGGCGCACCCGCATGCGTTCCTCGCCGATGGCAAACGACTTGCTGACCCATAAGTCGAGCAGCCGCGTCTTGTGGCGCAGGTCGTCGCTGGCGTCGGGCACGAACGGCGCCGGGGCGCCGGTGGCGCTGGCCAGGCCGCTGGCGTGGGTGGAGGAAAAGTCGCGCAGCCAGCTGACCCGGCCCAGGAACTTGATATCGTCCGGGAAGTTCAGCAGCAGCTCGTGGGTGCCCTTGATGTAGGTGGTGAAACGGTCGTGGCGCGCATAGTTCAGGTTGCCCTGGTCGTTGAGCGAGCTGGCCGCATCGGCGCAGCCGCCGCCCAGCGGCGTGCCACCGGCGCTGCCGATGACGGCGTCGCAGGTCGGACCATTGAGCCGCATGCCGGTGCCCACCGCAATGGTGGAATCGAAACTGCCGTTGACGGTGTCGCCCTTGATTTCGACCGCGTGCGCGGCGTGTGCGCACAGCAGCGCCGCCGCCAGTGCGGCCTTGCGTGGAAGGGTGTTCATGCTGGTCTCCTCTTAGCGCTCGCTGATCGCGCGCAGGTTATCGGACGTGAAGAAACTCGATTTCAGGCGCGGATTGCCTTTCGGGTCGGTGACCCAGCTCATGTCCTTGCCGGCGCCGGCCGAATGCATGTCGAACAGGTAGCGCCCCTCGACCAGGTTGTACTGGGCAAAGGCCGACACGTCGCAGCTGCCGGTCTCGTAGACGGGAATCAGATAGCCCTCGCGGTGCTTCCACAGGCGGCCCTGGGCGTCGTAGTCGTCGGCGGCCATCAGGTTCCAGCTGTCTTCGTCAAGGTAGAAGGTGCGTTTCGGCGCCGAGTGGCGCATGCCGGCCTTCACTGTTGCCTGCACCACCCATACCCGGTGCAGCTCGTAGCGGCGGGCGTTGGCCGCGATGCCGTCGTCGGTGGCCACGTCCTCGAACTTGGCGCCGGCGTTATAGGCGCCAAACGAACCATAAGGTACGTAGATTTCCTTCTTGCCGGCCAGCTTCCAGTCGAAGCGGTCCAGCGTGCCGTTGAACACGAACGGCTCGTCGACCGCGTACTGGTTTTCCAGGCCGATCTGCGGCGCGTCATACGAGTAGGCCGGCATGCGGCGCACGCGGCGCTGGCCGGGGAAGTAATAGAACGACTCGGCGCCGGGCTGGTTCAGCGCAAAGCTCAGGATCAGCGCCTGCCCCGCCAGCGCCGCCGGCGCCGAATACGCGAAATAGGTCTGGTACTCGATCTGTGGCAAGGTGCTCAGTTGCGTGCTGCCCTTGCCGCCCCACGGGAAGAAGGCGGCCTGCTCGGAACTGGCCTTGATCCATTCGGTCGAGCCCTTGCGCGGCGACACCGCCGTGGTCACCTTCTTGTATTCGATGCCCACGCCGTGGTAGCGCAGCTTGGCGTTGTACATCGCCTCGGTGCCGTTCTGCGGGAACGGGAACGGCACGCCCGGCACGGTGGCCTCGCCCATGCTCCAGCCATCGGCGCCCAGCTTGGCCGTGCCGACGTTCTTTTTGGTGTTTTCGAGCACGAAATCCGGCGCGCTGCAATAGCGATGACTCGGATATACCTGCATCTTGTAGTTCTTGTTCTCCTTGAACAAGGCGATCTGGCCCGGCGTCAGGTGCTCGGCGTACTTGTCGACGTTCGAAGAGTCGATCGTTTCGAGCACCTTGTCGTCCTTGTACCTGAAGAAGTCCTTGCGGTACTTGCCGGCGCTCCAGCCCGGCGTCTGCACGTTTTCCGCGCTCCAGGCGGGGATGGTCTTGGCCGCGTTGCCGGCCTTTTCGCCACCCAGCGGGGTCAAAGTGGTGCCCAGGTCCTGGGCCGAACCGGCCCAGGCCGCGCCCGCCATGCCGGCGCAGGCCAGCCATGCACAGATGTATCGATTTGCCATGTTGTTTCTCCCTTGACGGGGCCTCGCGGCCCCTTTTATGCAGCGCCGGACGGCGCCTGTTTTTTAAAAATGCGCCTTACAGCACCACGGTAATGACCTTCTCTTCGGTGCAGGCCTCGATGCCGCTGTAACCGAGCTCGCGTCCCAGGCCGCTGCTCTTGACGCCGCCCCAGGGCACGCGCGCATCCATCGGCGCCCAGCCGTTGATGCCGACCGCGCCGGCTTCGATGGCGGCGGCCATGGTGTGG
Organism: Janthinobacterium sp. PC23-8; assembly: GCF_002250505.1. Taxonomy (GTDB): domain Bacteria; phylum Pseudomonadota; class Gammaproteobacteria; order Burkholderiales; family Burkholderiaceae_D; genus Janthinobacterium. The sequence goes on along the minus strand of NZ_NJGY01000003.1, from coordinate 264,467 downwards.
GCGCGCGTGATGTCGCGCGTCCAGATGGTCGCGCCCAGGCCGTATTTGCTGTCATTGGCCAGCGCCAGCGCTTCCTCGTCGGTGTCGAAGGCGATGATGGTGCCGACCGGCCCGAAGATCTCCTCGCGGGCGATGCGCATGTCGTTGCGGGCGTTGGCAAACAGCGTCGGACGGATGAACCAGCCCTTGCCGCCCTCCACCGCGCCGCCCGTGACCAGGGTCGCGCCCTCGTCGCAGCCCGCCTGGATATAGCGCGCGATGCTGTCGTACTGCGAACGCTTGGCCACCGCACCCATCGACACGCCCTCTTCCAGCGGATCGCCGACCTTGACGTTGTCTGCCGCCTGGCGCAGGCCAGCGACGAACTGTTCATAGATGGGGCGCTGCACCAGCAGCCGGGTGCCGGCCGCGCAGACCTGGCCCTGGTTGAAGAACAGGCCCATGGCGCAGCCCTGGATCGCGCGTTCCAGGTCGGCGTCGGCGAACACCACCTGCGGCGACTTGCCGCCCAGTTCCAGCGCCACGCGCTTGAACAGCGGGCCGGCCGCGCGCATGATCTCGGCGCCCACCACCGGGCTGCCCGTAAAGCTGATCTTGTCGACGCCGGGATGGACGCACAGCGCCGCGCCGGCCACCGCGCCGCGGCCGGTCACGACATTGACCACGCCCGGCGGAAAGCCCGCTTCGGCCACCAGCGCGGCCAGGTGCAGCGCCGACAGCGGGGTTTCCTCGGCCGGCTTGATGACGATGGTGCAGCCGGTCGCCAGCGCCGGCGCCAGCTTCCAGCAGGTGATCATGAACGGCGTGTTCCACGGCACGATGGCGCCGATCACGCCGATCGCCTCGCGCCGCGTGTAAGTCACGGTCGGGCGGCCGAAATAGCCGGGATTGGGGATGGTGCGCCCTTCGATCTTGTCGGCCCAGCCGGCGTTGTGGCGCAAGGTGGCCAGCGCGTTGGGCAGGTCCAGCATGGCCGGCTCATGCATCGGACGGCCGATGCACAGCGCGTCGAGGCGCGCGATGATGGCGGCGTCGCGTTCGACCAGGTCGGCCAGTTTGAGGATCAGGGCGCCGCGCTCGGGGCCGGACAGGCGCGACCAGGCGCCGCCGGCAAACTGGGCGCGCGCCGCGCGCACCGCGGCGTCGATCTCGGCGGCGCCGCCGGCCGGCACGCGCGCGATCACCTCTTCGCGCGCCGGATTGACGACGTCGATATGGCCGTCGCCGCCGTCCTGCCATAGTCCGTTGATGAAATGCCGGTACTGCTGCTGCAACTGGAATTGTTCGGCCAGGCTAGTCATGCTTGTCTCCTTGGTGTTTGTTATAGGTAGTCATTGCGGGCATCGGCGGCAGCGCGGCCACCACGGCCTCGCGCGTGCCGGCGATGTCGAGCGGCGCGTTGGCGCGCCAGTGCGTCACTTCGGCCGTCGTATAGGGTTGGAAATCGGCAGGCAGGGTCGGCGCGGAAAACGCCTTTACCGCCCAGTTGGTCAGCGCCGCCAGTTCGGCGTCGGTGATGGCCGCGTTGCGCGCCCCCGGCACCTGCAACAGGAAGGCGCGCCCGGCGCTGGTGCGCTGGAACTGGCCCAGGGTATTGATCATGGTTGGCACGCCGAAGCCGGGCGCACCGCTGCCGTCGACCCGGTGGCAGCCGGCGCAATGGAGCATGAACAGGCCGCGCGCGCGCTCGACCGATACGCTCGATGGCGCCGCTGCCGATGCTGATGCTGCCGAGGCTGCGGCGGCCGGCATACCGGCCAGGCAGGCCGCCAGGCCCAGCGCCAGCCAGGCCCGATGACAGGACGGGCGATGGGAGGGCTTCATTTTGGCAGCGCTTTCTTGCGCATGCCGCGCAGTTCCGACACCGTCGGCGGCTTGGCGCGCAGCGCCGCCACATCCAACGCCGCGACCGCCGGCGCCGCAGCCTGGCCATTGACCTCGCGCACCACGTAATTGCTGACGGCGGCAATCTCGGCGTCGCTGAGCCGGTTCTGGGTCGGCATGACGCCATTGAACTGGCCTTCGTCGGTTGCCAGCGGACCGTGCATGCCGGCCAGCAGCACGCCGGGCACATAGCCGGGCAGCTTGCCCAGCTCGCCCCAATAGCTGCCCTTGAGCGGCGGCGCCAGGCCGGCCGCGCCCTGGGCCTGGGCCTGGTGGCACATCATGCAGGCGCTGTGGTAGACGTCGGCGCCCTTGATCTGCTGCGCCTGCGCCACCGGGCCAGCGAGCAGCGCGGCGGCCAGGCCGGCCGTGGCGATGGTTGCAAAGGTGCGCATGCTAGTCCTCCGCCAGGCCGACCACGGAGGCCGTGGTGCAATGGAACATCGAGCTGTCGTTGCTCATGCACCAGTTGATATCGTTGTGCAGCCCCAGGTTGTAGCCGGGACGCTCGCGCAGATTGGTGTTGCACATGCATTTGCCGCACGAGGTCTTGCCGCAGCAGTCGTTGTAGCTGACCAGGTAGTCCTTGCCGTCCTTCGGGTTGTGGCAGGTGCCCACCCAGCTGACCTTGGAGGCGTTGGTGCCCGGCGGGCACTGTGTGAGCGAACCGCCGCAGCACGAGCACAGGAAGCCGTCGATGGCGCAGTAGCGCCAGTATTCGCAGGCGGTCGGGTCCTCGGTGGCGGCGTTGGCGCCACCCTTGGCACCGCCGTGCGTGGCGGCCTTGGCCTCGCTGCGGTCGAACGGCAGCACCGGCAGGATAAAGGCGGCGCCCACCAGCGCGCGGCTGATGGTGGTGAGGGCGTGACGGCGCGAGACCGTCTGCGCCAGCCGGCGGCTCTGGCGCTCGGCCAGCTTGTCGAACCAGTTGAACATGTCGTTGACTCCTTAGTGTTGGTGTGCGTGCTGGTGCTCGTGCTGGTGCGCGGCCGGGGCGTCCAGGTATTCCTGTACCGAGGCCACGCCCAGTTCCTGCGCCGTGAGCAGGCTTTCAAGCTGTTCGCGGGAATTGATCAGGCCCTTGGCGCTGACCACGCCGCTGGCGTCGATCAGCACCGCATACGGCAGGCGCGCCACGCGGTAAGCCATGCCCAGCGGCGCCGACAGCACGTACTGGAAGCCCGTCAGGCCGTACTCGCTGCGAAACGCCTGGTGTTCGAGCACGTCGCCATCGCTGGCCAGCACCATCTGCAGCCAGCCGGCTTCGGCCTTCTGCATCGACTTGAGCGCCGGCAGCAGCTTCTTGCACACCGGGCAGGTCGGCGACAGGAAGAACAGCAAGGTGCTGGTGCCTGCCGCGCCAGGCAGTTGCAGGCCGGCCTGGTCCATCGTGCGCAGCGCCATCGACGGCGCCGGCTGGCCCACCTTCGGCCCGGAGTCCGTCACCAGGGCGCCCATCGGCGCCACCCGTTCAAACAGCACGCCGACCTGGCGCGCCAGCGCGATCACCATCACCACCAGCGCCAGCAAGACGCACCACAACAAGCCATTCGATATGAGCAAAGCGGTTTCCATTGTTTTCTCCTGAAAGTTGGTTCGTTAATCGAGCACGCGCTGCGGCGGCAGGTTGGCCAGTATCTGGTTGACCGTGACATAGATACCCAGCAGCGCCGCCGCGCCGGCAAACACGCTGAGCCAGTCGATCCAGCCCGGCACGCGCGCGGCAAGCGGCAGATGGCTGGTCCACAGCGCCATCGCCGCCGCCACCGTTGCCAGCAGCAGGTTGCGCGCCACCAGCGCCGGCCGGATCACCTGGGCGCCATCGACGCCGCCACAGCCGCAGTCGATGAAGTCGCGGCCCTGGCGCAAATTCCACGCCATCGCGCCGGCGTAGGTCGCCAACAGCAGCGCGGTCAAGCCCGCCGCCGGCGCACGCGTGCCGTCGGCCAGCCAGCCCAGCGCCAGCAGCGCCTCGGCTGCCGGCAACAGCACTGCGGCGATGCCGGTCCAGGCCTTCGGCAGCACGCGGTAGTCGGCCACCTGCTGTTCGAACACGCGCCAGGCGGTCAGCTTGTGGGTGGCGGCAATCCCCAGCAGCAAGGTGAAAAAGGCGCTCGGCAGCAGCGTCAGCACCGGTTCGGCGTAAAGGTTCATGGCGCATCCACCTGCAGCGGCGCTTCGCCGATCGGCGCCGAGACGAACACCTGGCGCAGGCCGGGCAGCTGGTAGGCCACCAGTTGGTTGGTGGCGCCGTTGATTGCATACAGGTAGTTCGGTGCTTTCTGCGACACCGTCAGCGCGATGGCGTTCAAGGCCCTGGTGCGCGCCAGGCGCTTGCCGCTGGCCAGGTCCAGCGTCCAGATTTCCTGGGCCGGCGTCTTGTGGCTGCCTTCGACGCCCTTGGCGTGCATGCCGACGAACAGCTGCTTGCGCGCAGTGTCAAGCGCCAGCAGCTGGTAGCCGCCCGGGCGCCAGCCGGCCTTGCGCTCGGCCGCCGGCACCACCTGCACCGCGTTTTCCAGCACCGGCTCGGCGCCGCGCAGGTCGGCACGGAACAAGGTGCCGGTAAAGCCGATGAAGTAGTAGCGCGCCTGATCGGCCACCATCGCCGTGAAGATCGGATCGGTGCCCGAGTCGAAGAACTTGGCCGACACGGCCCGCCCGCTCACCTTGCCTTCGGCGTCGAGCGTGACGGTGGCCAGCTTGCCGTCGCCGCACAGCATCGAGAAGCGCAGCGCCTCGGTCTGCGACGGGTAGATGCCCCAGCAGCCGGCGGTGGGCACTTCGACCAGCATTTTCTTGTCGCGCACGTCGACCACCGACACCGAGGTGGCCGGCGTGGCGTTCTGCACGAACAGATAGCGGCCGTCATGCGAGGTGCGGCTCAGCGTTTGCTGGTAGGCCGACTGGGCGCGCTTGGGCGGCAGTTCGACGTCGCCGGTGATCCGCAGCGTATCGGCGTCGTAGATCTCGACGACGTCATGGCGCTCGCCGTGCGTGTGGCGCGTCAGGTAGGTGGTCGCCACATACAGCTGTTTGCCGTCCGGCGAGGCGGTGAAATGGCCGGCGAAGCCGCCATCGATCACACCGGCGTATTTGCCGCTGCGCCCATCGAGCACGTTGATGCGCCCGTCCATCAGATGGCCGATCGCAAAGTCGCCCACGTAAATGCGCGGCATATCGGCCGGCAGCGCCACGCCATCCTTGAGCGTCTCGGGCACGAACTCCTGCGCCGGGGCGCTGGCCGCCATGGCCGCCATGATGCAGGCCATGGCGGCAGGCTTCCAGCCGTGCCGCCTGGCTGGCGCCGTGTCTCTTGATGTCATTTTCTTGTTCATAAAATTATTCCCGTTGGGTAGGTTGAATGTCATCACCGTGTCATCAGCTTATGCAGCGGCCGGTACTGCGCGTTATCCGGAAACCGCAGATCGCCGGCCTGCCGCGCGCGCATTGTTGGCGGCGCGCGACGGCCCGGGCCGCAGCCGTGCACGGCCAAGGGGCAAGCGATGCGGCGGCGGTCCCTGCGGCGCACTGGCCTGGTGCGCCGGACGCACCGGAGACGAGAGTCGCCGCCGGCCACGCTGGCGGCTTGCGAATTACGGATATGGGCGCGGCCCTGGAGCGGTTCATGCCGCCTCCTTCGCGCCGCGCTGGGCCGCCAGCAGCACCATGGCGCTGGCCACCAGCAGCACACCCAGGCCCAGCAGCGCGCCATCCATGCTGCCGGTGGCGGTCTTGACCTGGCCGATGGCCCATGGCGCGACGATGCCGGCGCTGGTGCCCAGGCTGCTGATGACGCCGATGCCGCCGGCGCGCATGTCGGGCGGCAGGTGCGCCGTCGGTATCGCCCAGAAAATCGGCAAGCCCGAGTACAGCGCCACCGCCGCCACCGACAACAGGCCCAGCGCCACGACCAGGCTGGACGGATGCGTGGTCAGCGCCGCCAGAGCCAGCGCGCCGGCCACGGCGCAGCCGGCAAAGTACGCGCCGTGACGGCGGTGACGGTCGGCGGCACGCGCCAGCAGCAGCACGCCGAGCGCGCCGATGGTGTAGGGAATTACCGAATACAGGCTCACCTGCATCACGTCCCTGACGCCGAAATCGCGGATCATCAGCGGCATCCAGAAGCTCAGGGTGAGCGCCGCCCCGGTCAGGGCGAAATACGGCAACGAGTACAGATAGATGCGCGGGTCGCGCAGGCAGGCCGCCAGCGAGGCCCCGGCGCTGCGGCGGGCTGCCTGGCCGCTGCCCAGATTGGCGGCAAGGCGCGCCTTTTCCGCCGTCGTCAGCCAGCGCGCATCCTGCGGATAATCATCCAGGTAGCGGTACGCGATGAGCGCGAGCAGCAGCGCCGGCGAGCCTTCGATGACAAACATCCACTGCCAGCCCTTGAGCCCCAGCACGCCGGCCATGTCACGCATGATCCAGCCCGACACCAGGCCGCCGACGATGCCGGCCACGGCCACGCCGGCAAAGAAATACGACAGCACCGAGGCGCGCCGCAGCGGCGGATACCAGTACGTCAGGTACAGCACGATGCCGGGAAAAAAACCGGCCTCGAACACGCCCAGCGCAAAGCGCAGCACGTAGAACTGGGTCGGCGTGGCAATCGCCATCATGCCGACCGAGGCCGCGCCCCACAGCAGCATGATGCGGATAAAGGTGCGGCGCGCGCCGTATTTCGCCAGCAGCAGGTTGCTGGGCACCTCGAACAGCACGTAGCCGATATAAAACACCGCCGCGCCCAGGCCGTACATGGCGTCGCTGAAGCCGAGATCCTGCTTCAGTTGCAGCTGGGCGAAACCGATGTTGATGCGGTCCAGGAAGGAGACCACATAGCAGACGAACAGAAAGGGAATGATGCGGCGCGTGACCTTGCGGTACAGCGCGTCGTCGGTAGCGCGGGCGGCAGAAGTCCGCCCGGCCGCCGTGTCGGTCAGGGTGTGTTGCATGTTTGTCTCCGTAGTTTTTTTCGCTGCGTGCCGCCGCTAGGCGCCGAGAAACGCCTGCAGCGCTTCGGTAAAGGTGCTGGCCGCCTCGATGTTAGACAGGTGCGAGGCCGGCAGCGTGACAAGCTGCGCGCCGGCGATGCGTTCGGCCATGAAGACGGCATCGGCCAGCGGCGTGACCGGATCGCTGTCGCCGGCCACCAGCAGGGTGGGCGCGGCAATGCCGCAAATTGCGTCGCGCAGGTCGGCCTGCGCCAGCGCCAGGCAGCAGCCGGCGTAAGCGGCCGGCGCGGTGGCGCGCAACTCGCTGATCAGTTGCCCGACCGCCTGCGGCGCGCCGGCGGCCCAGCCTGGCGTGAACCAGCGCGCGGCGGCGCCGTCGGCCACCTGGTCCATGCCGCTTGCCAGCACCAGGGCGGCGCGTTCACGCCACGCCGGCGCTGCGCCGATGCACGCCGCGCTGTTGGCCACCACCAGTTTATGCAGGCGGTGGCCGGCATGCACCCCCAGCCACAGGCCGGTCAGGCCGCCCATCGAAATACCGCAGAAATGCGCGCGTTCGATGGCCAGCGCGTCGAGCAGGCGCAGCACGTCGCCGCCCAGTTGCGCCAGCGTGTAGCCTTGCTGCGGGTGCTCACCCGCAGCCGAGCGTCCATGGCCACGCGTGTCGTAGCGCAGCACGCGAAAGCCGCGCGCCAGGGCGTCGGCCTGGGCGTCCCACATCGACAAGGTGGTGCCCAGCGAATTGGACAGCACCAGCACCGGGGCCGTGGCCGGGCCTTGCAAGGTGTAGGCGATCTGGTGCTCGCCCGGCTCGAGTATCGGCATGCTGCGGCTCTCTCAGGCGACGAAGTGGGCGCGCTCGATTTCGTCGGCCGGCAGGCCATCGCGCTGCGCGTGCAGCTCGAAATCGAAGTCGATCGAGTGGAACGGCTGGTCGACCTCGTGGCTGCGCAGCGCGTCCGGGTCCGTCACCTTGGTCATGGCCGGCACCAGGCCCTCGCGCGTGGCAAAGGCGAAGTCGTCCCACAGATAGGGGTCGCCGTCGATATTGATCTGGGTGGTCAGCTTGCGGTGGCCGTCGGCCGTCACAAAGAAGTGGACGTGCGCCGGACGCGTGCCATGGCGGCCGAGGGCCGTGAGCAGCTTGTCGGTGGCGCCGCAAGGCGGCACGCTGTAGCCGACCGGCACGCGCGTGCGCAGGCGGTAGCGGCCGTCGGCGTCGCTGCGGATCGTGCTGCGCAGGTTGTAGGGCGTCTGCTCCGGGTCGAAGAACGAGTAGCGCCCCAGGTGGTTGGCGTGCCACACCTCCACCAGCGCGCCGGCCAGCGGCTGGCCATCGGCACCGCGCACCTGGCCCTGCATGAACAGCACCTCGCCCGGCTGCTCGTCGATGTCGAGCCGCGCCAGGCCCGACGTTTCGGGCGCGCCGGCCACGTACAGCGGACCTTCGATGGTGCGCGGCGTGCCGCCGCCAAGGCCCTGCGCCGCTTCCTGCTCGTCCATGCGCAGGTCGAGGAAGTGTTCGAGGCCCAGGCCGGCGGCGATCAGGCCGTATTCGCCCGACTGGCCCGCCTCGGTCAGGTAGCTGATGGCGCTCCAGAATTCATGCGGCTGCACGTCGTGCTCCTCGATGGTGGCGAACAGGTCGCGCACGATGCGGTTGACGATGGTCTGCACGCGCGGGTTGCCGGTGTCTTTTTCGGTGCTTTCGATCTTGCGCAACAGCGCGTCGATGGCTTTCTTGTCCATGCTGGTCTCCTGGTTAAAATTGTTTAGCGGTCGTCTTGGTGAATCGAGGATGGGTGGCGGCACAGCGCCTCGACCGCAATCTCCATGTAGGGAAACAGCGGCAGGGTCTGCAACAGCTGATGCAGTTCGGCCGGGCTGTCGACGTCGAAAATGCTGACGTTGGCGTACTGGCCGACCACGCGCCACAGGTGGCGCCATTTGCCGCTGTGCTGCAGCGCCTGCGCCACGTCGCGCTCGGTGGCCTTGAGGCGCTCGGCTTCGTCTTTTGCCATGGTGTGCGGCAGGCGCACGGTCATGCTGACTTTGAATAACATGGTGGCTCCCTGGTTTTATTGGGTGTTGTACTGGCGCTGCAGGAACAGCAGCTTGTCTTCGTCGAGCTCGATGCCCAGGCCCGGGCCGGTCGGCAGGCGCAGCGCGAAATCCTCGTACACCAGCGGCGTGCGCAGGATGTCCTCGGTCAGCAGCAGCGGGCCAAACAGCTCGGTGCCCCAGGCCAGTTCGCCGAAGGTGGCGAACAGCTGCGCCGAGGCGATGGTGCCGACCGCGCCTTCGAGCATGGTGCCGCCGTACAGGCCGATATTGGCCGCCTCGGCGATTGCCGCCACTTGGCGCGCGCCGTTCAGGCCGCCCGACTGGGTGATCTTGATGGCATACACGTCGGCGGCGCGGCGTTCGGCGATGCGGAAGGCGTCGAGCGGGCCGTGCAAGGCCTCGTCGGCCATCAGCGGCACGCGGTTCATGTCGCGCAGGCGGCGCATGCCTTCGTGGTCGTGGGCGGCGATCGGCTGCTCGACCAGGTCGACGCCGGCGTGTTCGAGCAATTGCATGCCCAGCATGGCCTCGGTCTGGCTCCAGGCCTGGTTGACGTCGACGCGCACGCTGGCGCGTTCGCCCAGCGCGCGCTTGATGGCGGCCACGTGGGCGGCGTCGGCACGCACGTCGCGCGCGCCGATCTTGAGCTTGAAGACATTGTGGCGTTTGCGATCGAGCATTTCCTCGGCTTCGGCAATATCGCGCGCGGTGTCGCCGCTGGCCAGGGTCCAGGCCACCGGCAGGCTGTCGCGCACCCTGCCGCCGAACAGGTCCGAAAGCGGCACGCCGATGCGGCGCGCCTGCGCGTCCTGCAGCGCGGTCTCGATGGCGCACAGGGCGAAACGGTTGCCCTGCAGGCTGGCGCGCAGCGCATGCATGCGGGCGTTCGGGCTGGTGGCGTCGGCGCCGACCAGCAGCGGGCGCATATGGGTTTCGATATTGACGCGGATGCTGTCCGGGCTTTCCTCGCCGTAGGCCAGGCCGCCGATGGTGGTCGCCTCACCCCAGCCGATGATGCCGTCCTCGGCGCGGATGCGCACCAGCACCAGCTTCTGGCGCCGCATGGTGGCGACCGACAGCTGGTGCGGGCGGATGGTCGGCAGGTCGAGCAGCAGCACGTCGACGTTCTCTATCCTGATGGTGGTATGGCTCATGGCACTCCTCGTATTGTTCACTCCATCTTAGGAACAAGTACGCGCCGCGTCCAAGACCGATGGCGGCAAGCGCCATACCTGAAAGGTATAAGGCGGTGCGAAGAGCAATGAGGGGGATGCGCAGGGATGCGGCAGCGGCCAGCGGCGCTCGCTCAGGCTGAAATCGACAGGGTTTGCGCGCCTTCGCGCATGGTCTCGGAAGGCAGCACGCCGAACTGGCGGCGGTAGTCGCCGGCGAAGCGGCTGGCGTGTTCGTAGCCGCACAGCGCGGCGACGTCGGCGATATTGGGCTGGCGCGGTCCCGCCGCCTCGCGCTTGCTGATCAAGCGCAGGATGCGCCGCGCCGCGTTCAGGCGCATCGCCTTGAGGTACTGCTGCGGCGACACGCCCAGGCAGCTTTCGAAGTGATACTGCAAGGTGCGCTGGCTGACGTGGGCGGCGGCGCATACCTCGACGATGGAGAAGTCGTTGGCCAGGTTGTCGCGCATGAAGGCGATCGCCTGCCGCACCACGCGCACCTGGCGCTGCGCCGATTGCGGCATGGCGGGAATGTCCACCCCGGCGCTGATATTGAGCGCCAGCACGATATTGTTCAGCGCCGTGTCGGTCAGCAGCGACAGCGGCATCTCCTCGGGCCAGTTGCTTTGCGAGTGCAGCATATGCGACACCATCAGCCAGAAATGGCGCAGCATGGCGCCGGCGCTGTCGGTCAGCGGCACCACGCCGCAGCCCAGCGCGCGCTGCACGATGTCGCCGCTGGCGCCACCGCGGTGACTGTTCAACAAGCCGGCGTCCAGCGACAGGCCCAGCAACTCCACATTGCCCTCGGTGCGCAAGTCGTAGGTCCTGCCGCCTTCGAGCACGATCAGCGACTGCGCGCCGACCGGGCGCTGGTCAATCTGCAGCGTGTCGTTGTTGAGCACCAGGCCAAACACCACGCTGCCGGCGGGCGGCGCCACGCGCTGGTGCAGCGACTGGTTGGTCTGCTCGGCCACGATCATGATCTGCGGCCCCTGCACGCTGGCGACCTTGCCGGCGAATTTGCCGCAACCGAGCTGGCGATACTCCTGCTGCCAACCCGACAGCAAGGCCGACTGCTCGTCGATGTCTTCGCTATGCCAGCGCGAGATCGGAACGAGCATGGGAACAGCCAGGGGAGCGGAAGGTGTGTGCATGACTCAAATCAAAAAGGCAATGATATGGGTCAATATTAACGCCACTTTCTCACTAAAAGTCACACCCGCGATAATTTAGCCGCCGTTGTTGCGCGATTGCAGCGCTTATGTAACAACATTGGTAACAACATTGTCTGGCAGTTCATGACGCGCCAGCGCGACATGGTGTGCGCCAGCACCGGCGTGCTCGTCGATCGCCAGCGGCAGCATCTCGGCGGCCATGGCGCGAAAGCGCGCCAGCACCAGCCCGGCGTCGCCACGGCGGCAGTTCATGATCACGGGCGACACCGCGTCCGCTTCGAGCACCGGGCGAAACACCACGCTGTCGCGGCGGCCGTGGCCGACCGACGCCGGCACCAGCGCCACGCCGATGCCGGCCGCCACCAGGCCCAGCGCGGTCTGCATCTCGTTCGCTTCGCGCACGGTTGCCGGCGGCACGCCGTGGCGGGCAAACAATTCCAGCACCTGGTCGGCGTAGCCGGGACGCGGCCGCGCCGGGTAGACCACCAGCGCCTGGCGCGCCAGCTCGGCCAGCGGTATGGCCAGGCGGCCGGCCAGCGGATGCGAGGCCGGCAGCGCCGCCAGCAGCGGCTCGCGCAGCAAGGTGACGCACTCGATGTCGGGGTCGTCGATCGGCAGGCGGCCGAAGCCGACATCGATCCGGCCCAGCTTGAGCGCGGCCGCCTGCTCCATCGTCAGCAGCTCGGTGAAACTGGTCTCCACCTCCGGTTCGACGGCGCGAAAGCGCCGTATCAGCTGGGGCAGCAGCCCGCACATCACCGACGGCACGAAGCCGATGCCCAGCCAGACGCGCTGGTGGCGCACCAGCCGGCGCGTGCCCTCCTCGATTTCGCGCAGGCGCGACAGCACCTGCCAGGTCTGCTCGTAGAAGAACTTGCCGGCCACCGTCAGCGCGATCGGCCTCGACTCGCGGTCGACCAGTTCGACGCCGAGCAGATCCTCGAGCTGGCGGATCTGCCGGCTCAGCGGCGGTTGCGCGATATGCAGGCGCTCGGCGGCGCGGCTGAAACTGAGCGTTTCGGCCACCGCATGAAAATACTTCAGATGCCGCAGTTCCATCGTCATGGTGATTGCTCCTGTTTCAGTGCTGGCGCAGCAAGGCGGCACGGTCGATGCCGCGCCCGAGCGCCGCCGCCGTCACGCCGCCGAGGCCAAAGTCGCTGTTGGGCAGGTCCACGATGAAGACCCGCACTACCTCGGGCGCCACGCCGATGGCGGCGGCCGCCGCCGTCAGGCGTTCGATCAGGCGCGCCTTTTGCGCGTCGCTGCGCCCGGCGATCAGGAACACCTGCAGCACGGCGCGCGGCGCGCTTGCCGGCTGGCCCGCCACCGCATAATGCTCGTGCGGCACTTCGGTAAGCATCACGCACACCGCTTCGGGCGGCGCGTCGACCGAAGCGACGACGGCGTCGGTCAGCAGCGCGATCAAACGCTGCCTGGACGCCGGCGGCTGGCCGGCCGTAATGTAGGCCTGGATGGTTGGCATGAAGACTCCTTTCAGCGCATGAACAGGCCGCCGTTGATATCCCAGCAGGCGCCGGTGACGGAGGCGGCGCCTGGCGCGGCCAGCAGCAGCACGGCGTCGGCGACGAAGCCGGCGTCCCCTAGCGTGCGCACCGGGATGGTTTGCGTGATCGCCGCCAGCTTTTCGGCCGGCACCGTCTCGTGCACGATGGGCAGGTCCAGCGGGCCTGGCGAAATGGCGTTGACGGTCACGCCGGAGGCGGCAAGCTCGCGCGCGAACACCTTGGTCAGCGTCAGCACGCCGCCCTTGGCGGCCGCGTAATGGGCGCCGGTGGCGGTGCCGCCGGTCTGCCCGGCCAGCGAGCCGACATTGATGATGCGCCCGTAGCCGCGCCTGGCGAACGCCTGGCCGAACACCTGGCAGGCCAGGAACACGCTGCGCAGGTTGACCGCGACGACGGCGTCGAACTCGTCGGCGCCGATCTCCATCAGCTGCGCCACGCGCGACTGGCCGGCGTTATTGACCAGCACATGCACGCCGCCCCAGCGCTGTTCGAGCATGGCGGCGGCGGCTTCGAAACCGGCCTTTTCGCGCACGTCGAGGCGCAGGCCCAGCGCGGTGTCGCCGCTGCCATCGAGGTTGCCGGCGATGGCCGCCACGGCGTCGGCGTCGAGGTCGGCCAGCGCCACCTTGTAGCCGGCCGCGTGCAGCCGGCGCGCGATCAGTTCACCGAGGCCGCGGGCCGCACCCGTGACCAGCGCGACTTTGCGGTCGTTCATGGCTCAAGCTCCCTGGATGATCAGGGCGCGGCCGATGCGCGCTTCGATCTTGCCGAACTTCCACAGGCGGTAGTCGCCCACCTTGACGGTGCGGAACAGGTTGCAGGCGGCGACGACGGTGTCGAGATCGGCCACGTCGGCCATGATGTAGACCGTCCACGGCCACGATTCGGACGCACCGACCATGGTGCGGTCGTCGTCCATGGTACCGAGGATGTTCACCCCGGGCATGGCGTTCATGGCGCTCATCATCTCGCCATAGCCTTTCCAGACGGCGCCGATGTCGGTTTCGGGCAGGTCGAAGAAGTTTTGCGTCACGCCGATGCAAAACAGCACGCGCAGGGGATCTTTTGGGGTGTCGGACATGGTGGTCTCCAGTGTATTGTTGTGGGAGGTGAGAAATTACAGGAAGCCGGGCATCGGCGGCACGCCCAGCGCGACGGCGCCGGCGCCATCGTAGATACCCTCGCCGAGGAAAGCGTGCTGGCGCACCACGGCCGCGTCGCGCAGGTAGCGCTGCAGCGGATGGCTGGTATAGATCGCCGTGGTGCCGGCCAGGCCGTACATGTGGCGCGTCACCGAATCGCCGGCGCGGGCGGCATCGACCGCCGCCAGGCGCAAGGTGGCCACCTGCGCCGGCGTGACCGGGTCGCCGGCCAGCACGGTATTCCATACTTCGCCGGTGATATCGTAGAAAAAGCCGCGCGCCGCGCGCAATCGCGCCTCGGCCTTGGCCACCTCGATGCGCACATAGGAGCGGTCGGCCAGCTTGGGCGCGCCGGTGATGGCCACGCGCCCGCCTGCCATGCTGTTGATTTCCTCGATGGCGGCGCGCGCGATGCCCAGGTTGACCACCGCCAGCACCTGCGCGGCGTAGGCGATGGTCGGATAGCGGAACAGGGGCTCGTCGATCATCGGCTCGCCGCCGCGCACGAAAGTCCATTCTTCGGCAACGAAGCGGGCATCGACGCGCAGGTCGTGGCTGCCGGTGCCGCACAGGCCCACCACGTCCCAGTTGTCGATGATCTCGACCTGCTCGCGCGGCAGCACGGCGGTGCGCGGCTTGCCGCCCGGCTGGCCCGGGGTGGCCGTGCCGATGCCCACGCCCAGCACGTCGGCGCCCTTGCAGCCGCTGGCAAACTTCCAGGTGCCGTTCACCAGGAAGCCGCCGTCGACCTGGGCCGCCGGCTGGATCGGGAACAGGCCGCCGGCGAACACCAGGTCCGGGCTGTCCGCATACATGATCGCTTGCGTGGCTTTCGGCAGCGCCGCCAGATAGATCGAGGCCGAGCCGAAGCTGGCTACCCAGCCGGTAGAACCGTCGGCCTGCGAGATGCGTTCGACCAGCGCCAGGAATTGGGCGGGGCTCATGCCGCTGCCGCCAAAGCAGGCCGGCGTGGCGGCGCGGTACACGCCCTGGCGCTTGAGGCGGTCGATGACGTCGCGCGGCACGTGGCGCAGGGTGGAAAATTCGGCGTGGCGCAGGCGGATATCGGCCAGCAACTGGTCGAACGTCTCATTGGGGGCGGCGCTGGCCGCAGTGGTGGCAATCGATGGGGCTTCGGCGTGATGGGCTAGCATGGTTGTCTCCTGATGTATGTGGCATGGCGCAAACGGCTGCTGCCAGTGTAGGCAGGTCGCAGGCAGGCTTCAATCGGGATGATTCCGGCAACGCTAGGTGCAATGCCGGTGGCGTCTGAAGAAATTACGTAGTGGCGCGCGGCGGCGCGCGGGCCGCCCTATAATCGGCTGCTACTTTGGCGGAGAACACCATGGCGCAATTCGAATCGGGCGATTTCCAGCGCATGGTGCAGGCCATGTCCTCCTGCATCATCGTGCACGACGCGGCCACCAAGGCCATCGTCTGGGCCAACCCGGCCGCCTGCGCCGTGCTCGGCTTCACCCTCGAGGAGCTGCTGCCGCTCAAGGCGCCCGACATGAGCGCGCATACGGCGCGCTACGGCCGCGATATCGGCCTGCGCTGGCTGCAGGGGGCGGTCGAACGCGGCATCAATATCATCGAATGGTGCTATCGCAGCAAGCAGGGCGAGGACATCATGTCCGAAGCGGTGGCCACCCTGGTGCACCTGTCCGGCGGCGACGTGATCATGGTGCAGTTTCGCGACATCGCGCGCGAGGAGCAGGCCAGGCGCCAGATGAAACGGCTGGAAAGCCGGCTCAAGGAATTCATGCAGGACTCCGACGAGGGCGTGGCGGTGCTGGACGCCGACGGCCGCTTCGCCTACCTGAGCGCGGCCGGGCGCCAGCTGCTGCACCTCGACGCCGCGCCAGGCGCCGCCCTGCCCCTGCTGCGCAGCCTGTGCGTGACCGATTCGCGCCACGAACTCGAACGGGTGCTGGCGCTGGCCCTGCCGGACGGCCCGGCGCTGTCGCTGGGCTTTTCCACGACAACCGGCGCCGAGGGCCGGCGCCGCTGGTTCCAGGGCAGCTGCCGCCATATCGATATCGAGGGCGATCTCACGGGCCACCTGTTGCATTTTCGCGACATCAGCGAACAGGTGGAAGCGGCGCGCGCGCGGCGCGACCAGCAGGCCGCGCTCGAATACCTGGCGCGCCACAATGCCATGGGCGAAATGGCCGGCGCCATCGCGCATGAACTGAGCCAGCCGCTGGCGGCGATCCGCAACTATATCGAGGGCACCAGCCTGCGCCTGCGCGGCGCCGCCACCGACAAGCACCCCGCCCGCGAGGATCTGCTGTTCGGGCTGGACGCCGCCGCGCGCCAGGTCGACCACGCCAGCGCCATCATCAGCAGCGTGCGCGCCTACGTGGTCAAGCTCGAACAAACGGAGGCGCCGGCCGACCTGAACGCCATCCTGGCCGACACCCGCTACTTCATCGAACTGAAAGCGGCCGAGGCCGGCGTGCGGCTGGCGTTTGAATTCGCGCCGCAGCCTTTGATGATCAGCTGCGAAAAGGTGCTGATTGGCCAAGTGATCCTGAACCTGGCCTTCAACGCCATCGAGGAGATGCAGCGCGCGCCGCAAGCGCGGCGCCGGGTTCAACTCTGGTGCCAGGCCGACGGCGGCCGGGCGCTGCTGTCGGTGCGCGACCAGGGCGAGGGCATCGCCGCCGCCCTGCACGAGCGCCTGTTCGACGGCTTCTTTACCTCGAAAGTGAGCGGTAACGGCATCGGCCTGGCGCTATGCAAGAACATCATCGGCCGCCATCGCGGCGACATCTGGGCCGAACAGGGCGCACCGGGCGGCGCGTTGTTCCGCTTCGCGCTGCCGCTCTTGCCACGGCTGGCCGACAGCGGCGTTCAGCAATTGCGGCCGTAACCCTGCAACAGGTCCAGCACCAGCTGGCGCAGCCACTTGCCGGCCAGGTCGTTGTCAAACTCCTCGTGCCAGTGCAGCATGATGTCGACCGGCGGCAGCGCCACCGGCAACTCGTAGAGCGCGAACTGTTTGCCGGCGTTGAACAACCGCCCGATGCGCAGCGGCACCGTGGCCGCCAGGTCCGATTGCGCCAGGATCAGCGGCAGCACCGAAAAATGCGGAATCTCCAGCGCCACCCGGCGCGCCACCCCCAGCCCGTGCAGCGCCTGCGCCACCTGGCTATGGCTGCTTTCGGCCGAACGCACCTGCACATGCGATAGCGCCTCGAATTCCTCCAGGCGCAGCGCCTGGCGCCGCGGCAACCCCGCGCGGCGGCGCGTCAGGCAGCAATACGATTCGCTGAACAGCAAGGCGTGGCGCGTGGCCTCGCGGATCGCCGGCAGGTTGCCGATCGCGCAATCGATGTTGCCAGTGCGCAGCGCCTCGACGAGACCCTCCTGCGGCACCTGCACCACCTTCAGCTGCACCTGGGGCGCCAGCTGGCGCAACTGCTCGCAGATCGGCGGCAGGAACACCATTTCGGCCACGTCCGTCATCGACACGCGAAACACGCGCGTGCTGGACGCCGGATCGAAGCCGTCGGCATAGCGCAACGCTTCGTGCACGGCCTGCAGCGCGCGGCCGATCGGCTTGGCCAGTTCCAGCGCGGCCGGCGTCGGCTGCATGCCGTCGCGCGTGCGCACGAACAGCGGGTCGTTGAACAGTTCGCGCAGGCGGCTGACGGCGTAGCTGACGGCCGGCTGCGACAGGTGCAGGCGGTGGCCCGCCAGGGTCAGGCTGCGCTCTTCCGATACCGCCTGGAACACGCGCAGCAGGTTCAGGTCCACATTGTTAAAGGTCGTCATTGCTGTTTAGTCTCCCCACCATAATCCATGTCACTGATTCAGATCATACAATACATCAATTTGATCTATGTTAATTGCGCTCCTAGAATCGAGCTGCATTTCACAACAACAAACCGGGAGACACCATGAGCACCACTGCACTGCAAGACCTGGCCGCACGCCTGTCCCGCGTGGAAGCGGCGCAGCAGGTACGCAACACGCTGGGACGCTACATGCAGCTGTGCGACCAGCCCTGCGCCGACCGCCGTTTTCCGCAACTGGCCGACCTGTTTACCGACGACGCGGTATGGGAAGGCGTCGGCGCGCTGTATGCCGGCACCTTCGGCCGCCACCAGGGCCGGCAAGCGATCGCCGCCTTTGTCGGCGCCTACCTGGCGCCATCCACCCACTTCCGGCGCAACCTGCACTTTCTCACCTCCGACCAGGTGTATGTCAACGAAGACGGCGCCGGCGCGCGCGGCCAGTGGCTGATGCTGCAGCTGTCGACCTACGGCGACGGCGACGGCGACGCGCAGGCGATCACGGCGCGCCTGGAAGTCGATTTTGCGCCGCTGCCGGACGGTCGCTGGCTGATCGCGCACTTTCGCACCGAACGCCTGGAATGCGTGCCATGGAACCCAGCGCCAGCCGGGGAGAAAAGCGCATGAACGCCTATGTTGAACGGTTCACGCTGGGCCGCGAGGGCGGCGCCAGCATCGCCATCAAGGACTGCATCGACATCGCCGGCCACGCCACGCGCGGCGGCAGCGCCGCGCTGGCCGACAGCGCGCCGGCGGCACGGCACGCCGAGGCGGTGCGCCTGCTGCTGGCTGCTGGCTGGCTAATCAACGGCAAGACCACCATGCACGAACTGGCCTACGGCATGACCGGCATTAACCACTGGGCCGGCACGCCGCGCAATGCGCAGCATGCGCAATGGATACCGGGCGGCTCGTCGAGCGGCTCGGCGGTGGCCGTCGGCGACGGCGAGGCCGACGCGGCGCTGGGCAGCGACACCGGTGGCTCGATCCGCCTGCCGGCGGCCTGCTGCGGCGTGATCGGCTTCAAACCTACCTTCGGGCGCGTCAGCCGGGCCGGCGCCTGGCCGCGCGACAGCAGCCTCGATTGCGTCGGCCCTCTGGCGCGCGAGATGCGGGTGCTGAACCAGGTGATGGCGGCGATCGTCCCCGCTTTTGACGCGGCGCGGGCCAACACGCCGCAGGCGCAGGCCAGCGTCGGCGTGCTGGCCACCGGCAGCGACGCCGCCATCGAAGCGGCGCTGAACCAGGCGCTTGGCGCCAGCGGCTGGCACACCGAACAACGCGCCCTGCCCGGCCTGGACGCGGCGTTCCAGGCCGGCATGACCATCATCAATGTCGAGACCTGGGCCGCCTTCGGCCACTTGCTGGGCAGTGGCAAGGTGGGCGCCGACGTGGCCGCGCGCCTGGCGGCCGCCGGCGCCACCACCGACGCCGCGCGCGCCGCCGCCGAACAGGTGCGCCGCGCCTTTACCGACGAGGTCGACCGCGCGCTCGAAGGCGTCGACGCGCTGGTGCTGCCGACCCTGCCGTCGCTGCCGCCGACCCTGGCCGAGGTGGCGGCGGGCCAGCCGGTGCTCGCCTTGAGCCGGCTGGTGCGCCCCTTCAATCTCAGCGGCCATCCGGCGCTGAGTTTGCCGATATCGCTGGCCGCCGGTTCGCCCTGGAAGGCGGGCCTGCAACTGATCGGGCGCAAGGGCGACGACGAACGCCTGTGCGCCCTCGCGCTGCATCTGCAGGACATGCTGGACCATCACGCCGTTCCCTCTCATTCACCAGATCACTCACCCGATCAACCACAGGAGCACCCATGAACGCCCCCTTACGCTTCCACCCGCGCACCGCGCAGTCCGGCTACGCCGACCTGGTCCAGGACGCCCTGGTCGACCCCTCGCTGTACACCGATCCGCAGATCTTTGACGCAGAAATGGACCGCATCTTCAGCCAGACCTGGATCTGGGTGGCCCACGTCAGCGAACTGCCCAAGCCGGGCGACTTCCGCTCGACCTTTGTCGGCCGCAATCCGGTGATCGTGGTGCGCGACCGCCAGCACGCTATCCACGTGCTGGAAAACCGCTGCCGCCACCGCGGCGCCACCGTCTGCGAAAAAACCCGTGGCAACGCCACCGGCTTTACCTGCCCTTATCACAGCTGGTCGTATGGCCTGGACGGCAAGCTGCGCGGCCTGCCGTATGCCGACGGCTACGAGGACGTGATCGAAAAATCGGACCTGCCGCTGAAAAGCCTGAAGGTCGGCGTGTATGGCGGCATGATCTTCGCCAGCTACAACCAGGACGTGGAACCGCTGGAAGACTTCCTGGGCAACGCCCGGCACTGGATCGACCTGTTCATGAAACAGGGCGCCGGCTTCCCGGTCAAGACCCAGGGCGAACACAAGTTCAGCTTCAAGGGCAACTGGAAGATCCAGCTCGAGAACACCACCGACGGCTACCACTTTCCGGTGGTGCACAAGACTTTCCTGCAGTCGGTCGACGCGGAAACCTCGGCCATGCTGTCGTTCATGACCGACGAGGAATCGATCACCCGTTCGCTGGGCAATGGCCACAGCGTGATGGTGATGGTGCCCGAGCACGTCGACCTCGATATCGACGACGGCACCGAGGCACTGCAGGAGCGCTTCGCCCACGTCACCGAAGCACTGTCGAAGGACTATCCGCCCGAGCAGGTGCGCCGCATCGTGCGCTCGCTGCACGGCGCCGGCTTCAACCTGAACCTGTTTCCCAACGTGGCCATGTCGATGTCGTTTTTCCGCGTGCTGCGCCCGGTGGCCGTCGACGAGACGGAAATCCGCCACGTGGCGCTGGGCATGGACGGCGGCCCCGAGATCGCCAACCGCGAACGGCTGCGCATCCACGAACACTTCCAGGGCCCGTTCGGCTTCGGCAGCCCGGACGACGCCGAGGCGTGGGAGCGCGTGCAGGCCGGCGCGCACGCCGGGCGCGACGTGCCGATACTCGTCAACCGCGGCCTGAACCGCGAGTGGCAGGACCAGAACGGCGACAAGGTGTCGCATTCGACAGACGAAACCGGCATGCGCGAAGCCTATGCCATGTGGAAAAGGATGATGAGCAAATGAAAAACCAACACAATCTGCCTGGCGCCGGCCAGGACACCCCATTCGGCCGCGCCATCGCCTTTGTCTGGCACGAGGCCGAGCTGCTCGACAGCAAAAACTACGGGGACTGGGGCCAGCTGTGGGCCGACGACGGCCACTATGTGGTGCCGATCGATCCTGACACCACCGATTTCGCCAGCACCCTGAACTACGTCTACGACGACGCGCGCATGCGCCGGCTGCGTATCGAGCGCTTCACCTCGGGCTTTTCGATGTCGGCCGCCGATTCGGCCGTCACCGTGCGCACGGTGTCGCGCTTCACCCTGGTCGAAGCCGTGGACGACGAGATCGAAGTACGCTCGGCCCAGCTGCTGGCCGCCTTCAAGCGCGGCGCGACCACGCTGTTCGCCGCCAACCTGACGCACCGCATCCGCCTGACCGAAGACGGCCCGAAACTGGTGCGCAAGGTAGTGCGCCTGGTCAATTCGCAAGACGCGCTCAATGCGCTCGGCTTTTTACTGTGAGCGGCCATGAAACTGACCGTTGCCAGCATTACCGAAGAAGCGCCAGGCATCCTGGCCTTCCGCCTGACCGACCCGGCCGGCGCGCCGCTGCCGCCCTATACGCCGGGCGCCCATGTCGACGTCACGGTCCCTGGCGGCATCGTGCGCCAGTACTCGCTGTGCGGCGATCCGGCCGACCTGTCGTGCTACCGGATCGCCGTCAAGCTTGAGGCGGCCTCGCGCGGCGGCTCGCGCGCGCTGCACGCCCAGGTGCGCCCCGGCGCGGCGCTGGAGATCGGCGCGCCGCGCAACCTGTTCGCGCTCGATGAAGGCGCGCCCGAACATGTGCTGTTCGGCGCCGGCATCGGCATCACGCCGCTGCTCAACATGGTGTATGCCCTGAGCGGCGGCGAGGCGCGCTACACGCTGCATTACTTTGCGCGCAGCCAAACCGATGCGGCGTTTGCGGCGCTGCTGGCGGCGCCGCGCTTCGGCGGCAATGTGCGCTTTCACTATGGCGTGTCGCCCGAGGCGATGCCGGGCGTGCTCGACGCCTGTCTGGCGGCCGCCGCCAGCGGCGCTGCCGCGCACGTCTACACCTGCGGCCCGGCGCCGTTCATGGACGCCGTGGTGGCGCGCGCCGCCCTCGATCGCCCGTCGGAAAGCATCCACCTCGAGCACTTCCAGGCCGCTCCGGTGGCGGCCAGCGGCGCGGACCACGCTTTCGAGCTGGAACTGGCGGCCTCGGGCCAGGTGCTGGCGGTGCCGCCAGGCGAGAGCATCGTCGACGTGCTGGCGCGCGCCGGCATCATGCTCGACACCTCATGCAGGGAGGGCATCTGCGGCACGTGCGTGGTGCCGGTGCTCGACGGTGAGCCGGATCACCGCGACCATTGCCTGTCAAAAAAGGAAAAGGCCGCCAACGACCAGATCTGCGCCTGCGTCTCGCGCTCGCGCTCGGCGCGGCTGGTGCTGGATCTGTAACGGTGGGGTGGATTTGCGGATTGCGGCTAGAACAATGCCGCAATCCGGCTTTACACTGGGGCAGTGAAATCAGGCGACGGCGCGGGTCGGGCGCACGGTGTGGAACAGGCGGTTGAAGTAGATCAGGCTGTCGCGCTCTTCGCGCACGTCGATCTCGTCGAGTTCGACGAACAGCACCGAATGCGAGCCGACCGCCTTGACGTCCTGGATATGGCCTTGCAGCTTGACCAGCGCGCCGGCCAGCACCGGCTGGCCCGCCACGCCGGCCTGCCAGTCGTCGAAGGTGAAGCGCTCGTCCATGGCCACCCTGGTGGCGCCGGAGAAATGCATGGCCAGCTGTTCGTGCTCGCCGCTGAGCACATTGATGCACAGGTGGCCGTTCTGCTTGAACACGTCGTGCATGGCGCTGTTGCGGTTGATACAGACGAGCACCGTGGGCGGGCTGTCGGTGACCGAGCACACTGCGCTGGCGGTGATGCCGCAGCGGCCAGCGTCGCCGTCGGTGGTGATGATGCACACTGCCGCCGGCAGGTGCGCCATCGCATGGCGGAAGGCGGTTTGCTGCGGCGTGAGCGTGGGGGCGGGTTTGGCGGGGGTAGTCATGCAAGTCTCCTCTGGTGTGGGTTCATCGCCAGAATACGGCAGCGGCCAGGCGCGGACAATGCGGCAGAACGCCAGTGCGGATAAGGAAATTACGTAGTCGGGACGCAGGATGGAGACGAAAAAGATGGATACTTCCGTGGTTTATATCGTCGATGACGACGAAGGCGCGCGCACTTCGCTGGCGTGGCTGCTCAATTCGGTCAATATCCGCACCGCCTGTTTTCCGGGCGCTGCGGCCTTCCTCGACGCCTACGACGCCCAGGCGCCGGCCTGCCTGGTGCTCGATGTACGCATGCCCGAGATCAGCGGCTTCCAGCTGCAGGAGCGGCTCAAGGCCCTGGGCAGCGAGTTGCCGATCATTTTCGTCTCGGGCCACGGCGACATCCCGATGTCGGTGCGCGCGCTGCGCGCCGGCGCCGTCGATTTTTTTGAAAAGCCGTACAACTCGCAACAGATCCTCGACCGCATCCAGCTGGTGCTGGGCGACGAAGAAAAACGCTTTCCCGAGCGTGCCAAACGGATCGAGCTGCGCGAAAAGCTCAAGCACCTGAGTCCGCGCGAGCGCGAGGTACTCGACGGCATGCTGCGCGGCGACGCCAGCAAGGTCATCGCCCGTGCCCTCAATATCAGCGCCCGCACGGTCGACGTGCACCGCGCCGCCGTCAAGGAGAAGCTCGGTTGTCACAGTTCGGCGGGGCTGGTGCGCGATGTGGTGCTGGCGTTCGGGCCGGGCATATTGACGCAGGTGGGAGGCAAGGGTTGATATCAGCCCTGGGCAATCTGCCGCCCACCGTCCATGATCAGAACGCGCCGACGTAGTTTTCCGCCAGCGCCGTCGCCATCGCGCGCGAACTGACCACGCATTCCAGTTCGGCGCGCTGCATTTCGCGGCTGAAGGGAGTGGCCTCGGCGAAGGTGTGCAGCAGACTGGTCATCCACCACGAAAAATACTCGGCGCGCCAGATGCGTTTCAAGGCGCCAGCCGTGTAGCCCTGCAGCCGGTCTTCCCGCCCCTGGCGGTAAAACTGCTCCAGCCCCTGCGCCAGCAGGTGCACGTCCGACACCGCCAGGTTCATGCCCTTGGCGCCGGTGGGTGGCACGATGTGCGCCGCGTCGCCGGCCAGGAACAGCCGGCCCGCCTGCATCGGCGTCGAGACGAAGCTGCGCATGCCGATGATCCCTTTCTGGAAAATGCGTCCCTCGTTGACCTTCCAGCCATCGTTGTTCTCCAGGCGCGCGTGCAACTCGGCCCAGATGCGGTCATCCGACCAGTTGTCGACGTGGTCGGCCGGATCGCACTGGAAGTACAAGCGCTGCACCGCCGGCGAGCGCGTGCTGACCAGCGCGAAGCCGCGCTCATGCTGCGCATAGATCAGCTCATCGGACGATGGCGCCGATTCGACCAGGATGCCGAACCAGCCGAAGCCGTAGATGCGCTGGAAATCCTGGCGCTCTTGCGCCGGCATGGCCGGCCGCGTCACGCCGTGGTAGCCGTCGCAGCCGATCACGAAATCGGCATCGATGCGCAGCGCCTCGCCACCATGCCGGAAGCTGACCGCCGGCGCGGTGCTGTCGATGTCGTGCAATTGCACCGCGCCGACTTCGAACAGCAACTGGCCCTGGGCCGCCAGCCGCGCCGCCACCAGATCCTTGATCACTTCGTGCTGCGGATAGACGGTGATGGCCTTGCCCGTCAGTTCGGTCAGGTCGATGCGGTGGCGGCGGCCGCCGAACGCCAGTTCTATGCCATGGTGCAGAGCACCCTCGGCCTGCATGCGGGCACCGACGCCGGCGTTGGTGAGGATGTCCATGGTGCCTTGTTCCAGCACGCCGGCGCGTATCGTCGCTTCGATCTCGGCCTGGCTGCGCGACTCCAGCACGATCGATTCGATGCCGTTCAAATGCAGCAGATGTGATAGCAGCAGGCCCGCCGGGCCGGCGCCGATAATGGCTACCTGGGTACGCATAATGTCTCCGATATGGTTGTGATGTGCAGCCATCGTAGCCTCGGGGAGCCTTAAAAAGAATGGATGAAACAGCATAAAACTTGTACTATTTCGACAGACCCACGCCTCCCCAGCTACCCCGCCCATGGCCAGAAACGCAAAACCAGCACTGCGCGATATCCCCCAGTTTGGCCTCTATGGCGAGCAAACACGGGGGGAAAACGCCGAATTCGTGCATATCGAACTGATCGAAACCCGTAGCCGGGTGCACCACTGGCACATCGAAAACCATGTCCACCGTGGCCTTTTTCAGGTACTTTTTCTATTCAAAGGCGAAGTGCGCGCCAGCATCGACGGCGCCGCCTGGGAATGCCGGGCGCCGACCGTCATCACCATCCACCCCTCGGTGGTGCACGGCTTCGACTTTTCGTCCGAGGCGCACGGCTATGTGCTGACGGTGGACCAGAACGTGGTGTTCGCGCTGACGGAAAACCATGGCGACCTGTATTCGCCACTGTTCGTCGAGCCGCTGGCGATCGACCTGGCCGGGGCGCCGGAGTGCGCACGGCTCGAAGCGCTGCTGCGGCAGTTGCTGGCGGAAGCGGCCTGGCCCCAGTACGGCCACACGCTGATGCTGGAATGGCTGGCGCGCAGCGCCTTGCTGCTGCTGGTGCGGCTGCACGCCGAGCGCCGCTTCGCCGATCAATCGGGCCGCAGCGACTTTGAACTGTTCAGCCGCTTCCGCGCCGAGGTGGAGCGGCACTACAAGGAACAATGGCAGGTCGGCCAATATGCCGGCGCGCTGCGCGCCACGCCGACCCGGCTCAACCGCCTGTGCCTCAAACTGTCCGGCAAATCGGCGTTCGACATCGCCCAGGACCGGCTGATGCTGGAAGCATGCCGCAAGCTGACCTACCTGCCGGCCAGCATTGCCAGCATCGCCTATGAGCTGGGCTTCCAGGACCCGGCCTACTTCAGCCGCTTGTTCAAGAAGCGCATGGGTTTGACGCCCAAGCAATTCCGCAGCGCCTGAATCAGGCACGGATACGGCCGCCGAGTCAACATTCGGCGGCGGCGCAACATCCCGCAATGCAAGCCAACACCAGCACCGCTTTACAGCAAAGCGTTCAACTCCACCTGGATCTTGATCAGCGCCGGCAGGCAGCGCTCCACCATCTGCTCGCGCCGCATGCGGCCGGCATGCACGCTGATGTTCATCGCCGCCACGATCTCGCCGCGAAAATTCTTCAGCGGCACGGCGATGGTGCGCAAGCCCAGTTCCAGCTCCTGGTCCACCAGCGCATAGCCTTGCGCGCGGGCGCGCGCGAGCTCCAGCGCCAGGCGCTCCTTGTGGACGATGGTGTATTCCGTGATCTGCTCCGGCTGCGCACGCGCCAGGAATTCGTCGATTCTCGGCTGCGGCAGGTGCGCCAGCAGCACCCGACCGTTGGCGGTGCAATAGGCCGGCACCCGGGTGCCCGGCTGCAGCGTGACCGACACCAGTTGTCCCGCGCTGACGGCGGCCACGCACACCAGCTGGTCTTGATCGAGCACGCCCACCGAGGCGGCCTCGCCCTGGGCATAGGCCAGCCGGTACAGCAAGGGCTGCACGATGCGCGGCAGGCGCGCCGAATGCAGGTAGGACTGGCCCAGGCGCAGCACCATCGGCGTCAGCGCGAACAGCTTGTTCTCATGCCGCATATAGCCCAGGTGGGTCAGCGTGATCAGGTAGCGGCGCGCCGCCGCCCGCGTCAGGCCGGTGCGCTCGGCCACCTCGGCGATCGTCAGGCGGCTGCGCTCCTGGTCGAAGGCGGCGATCACCTGCAAGCCCTTTTCCAGGCTGGCCACCAGGTCACGCTGAGCGGGAGTGTCGTATTCCGGGTCCATGACTGAGAAAATGAATAATTTGTGCGAGTATCGCACATTTTGTGCGTATAGCGGATATTGCACACTCGCGCCGTATTGCGGCGGCGGCAGGCATTTCATACCATGGCTGGCACTGAACGCCCCCCACACACAGGAGACTGTCTTGAAATTCGATGCTATCGCGTCCGGCGTCTATCCGGAACTGATCTACCCGCCCTACAAGTCCACGCTCAAACGCGGTCCGACCCAGCCGCTGCTGCGCATCCACGCCGATGAGCCGGTGCGGGACAATCTGAAGCCGTCGCCGCGCATCCTGCTGCCCAACGATATCGACTTGACAGCCCACGGTGCGGGCGCGCCGCTGGGCGAGAAGATCGTCGTCACCGGCCGCGTGGTCGATGAAGACGGCAAGCCGGTGCGCAATTCGCTGCTGGAAGTGTGGCAATGCAATTCGGCCGGCCGCTACTGGCACAAGAAGGACCAGCACGATGCGCCGCTCGACCCGAATTTCTACGGCATCGGCAAGATGATGACGGACGACGACGGCCGCTACCGCTTCGTCACCATCAAGCCCGGCCCCTACCCATGGGGCAACCACGACAAGGCCTGGCGTCCGGCGCACATCCACTTTTCACTGTTCGGCAATGTGTACGCGCAGCGCCTGGTCACGCAAATGTACTTCCCCGGCGACCCCTTGTTCGACTACGACCCCATCTTCCAGAGCATCCAGGACCCGGCCGCCCGCCAGCGCCTGATTTCCCGCTACAGCCTGGAACATACCGACAGCGACAAGATGCTGGGCTATGAATTCGACATCGTACTGCGCGGCCGCGACGCCACGCCCATGGGCCTTTGAAGGAGCACACAGCATGAGCAATATCGTGAACCACATCACCACTTCGCAAACCATCGGCCCGTTCTCGCATGAAGCCTGGCAGTGGGCGGCCGACGCGACCGCCGCCGGCACGCTGCAAACCTCCTGCGCCACCATCACCATCAGCGGCACCATCTACGACGGCGACGGCGTGCCGCTCAACGACGCCCAGATCGAAGCGTGGCAGCCGGCGGCGGCCGGCGCCGAAGCGAGCCAGGCGCTGCCGGGCTTTCGCCGCGTGGCCAGCGGCGAACAGGGCGAATTTTGCCTGCAGCTGTCGCAATGCGCGACGCCGGCCGAGGGCGCGCCGGCCAGCTACATCACGGTGTTCGCGCGCGGCCTGGTCAAGCACCAGTTCAGCGCCGTGTTCCTGGAAGATGACGGCGGCCTGGCCCGATCGGCGATACTGCAACAGGTGCCGGCCGAGCGCCGCGCCACCCTGATCGCCCGCAAGAGCGCGCCAGGGGTCTATCATTGGGACATCTGGATGCAGTCCGATAAGGAAACCGCATTCTTCGACTATGTCTGACCTGGCAGCGGAGTTCTCTTGAGCGTATCCATATTCGATCAGTTTCTTACCACGCCGGACATGATCGCCG
Organism: Janthinobacterium sp. PC23-8; assembly: GCF_002250505.1. GTDB lineage: Bacteria > Pseudomonadota > Gammaproteobacteria > Burkholderiales > Burkholderiaceae_D > Janthinobacterium. Next base: position 236,298 of record NZ_NJGY01000003.1, on the reverse strand, counting down.
TGTTCGACGACGCTGCCATCGTGCAAGCCATGCTGCGCTTCGAACAGGCGCTGGCCCAGGCCCAGGCCGCGCAAGGCATGCTGGCGCCGGAGACGGCGCGCATCATCGCCGGCGTCTGCAATGCGCAGCTGTACGACATTGAGGCCATCGTCAGCGCCGGCCGCCGTGCCGGCAGCCTGGCGATCCCGCTGGTGCGCGAACTGACCCGCACCGTGGCGCTGTACGACGCCGAGGCAGCCACCCGTGTCCACTGGGGCAGCACCAGCCAGGACGCGATCGACAGCGCCATGGTGCTGGCCACGCGCGATGCGCTGCAACTGCTGGACGACGGCCTGCACGAGCTGAGCGGACACCTGCTGCGGCTGGCCGAACAGCACGCCGCCACGCCGGTGCTGGCGCGCACGCTGATGCAGCCGGCCCAGGTGAGCAGCTTCGGCTTCAAGGCGGCCGGCTGGCTGGCGCCGCTGGTGCGCGCCCGCGCCCGCCTGCGCGAGTGCGCGGCGCGCGCGCTGCAGCTGCAGCTGGGAGGCGCCGTCGGCACGCTGGCGGTGATGGGCGAGCAAGGCGCGGCCGTGGCCGCTCTGGTGGCTGCCGATCTGGGCCTGAAGGTGGCCGACGCCGCCTGGCACACGCAGCGCGACGACTGGGTGCGCCTGGGCCTGGAAGTGGCAGTGCTGACAGGCAGCATGGGCAAGGTCGCCACCGACCTGAGCCTGATGGCTCAGGGCGAAATCGCCGAGCTGGCAGAGCCATCCGGCAATGGCCGCGGTGGTTCTTCGGCCATGCCGCACAAGCGCAATCCGGTATCGGCCATGATCGCGCTGGCGGCCGCCACCCGCACCCCGCAGCGGGCAGCGGCGCTGCTGGCCAGCATGGGACAGCAGCATGAGCGCGGCCTGGGCAACTGGCAGGCCGAACTGGCCGAGTGGCCGGGCTTGTTCCTCAGCGCCCACGGCGCCCTGCAAGCGCTGAACGACGCCTTCGCCGGGCTGCAGGTGGACTGCGCGCGCATGCTGCGCAATATCGATGCGCTGCAGGGGCTGGTGTTTGCGGAAGCGGCCTCGGTCTGGCTGGCGGCCGCCATCGGCCGACCGGCCGCCCACAGCCTGCTGGAAAAAATGAGCGCTGCGGCGCTGGCCGACGGCCGCCATCTGGCCCAGCTGCTGGCCGAGGCGGTGCAAGCCGACGCCAGCCTGCGCGAGCGCATCGACCCGGCCGCGCTGGCCGCGCTGTTCGATCCGGCCGCCGCCGCCGCGCCGGCGCAACGGCTGGCGCAACAGCAGTTGCGGCGCCTGCGCCTGGAGATCGCCGCCCTGGACGCCCCCGGTTGAACACCCCCCATCGAACGCCTTCCCATCTCCCATTTCAGCCCAAGGACCAGCACATGAGCTTAGCCCCCATCGACCACGACTTCGAGCGTGGACTCAACAACCGCCGCGCCATCCTCGGCGACGCCTGGGTAGACCGCTCGCTGGCCAACGCCAACAGCTTCAATGCCGAGTTCCAGAACCTGATCACGCGGTTTGCCTGGCACGAGATCTGGGGCCGCCCCGGCCTGGAACAAAAAACCCGGCGCGCAATCGTACTGGCCACCACCATCGCGCTGGGCCGCTGGGAAGAATACGAACTGCACGTGCGCGCCGCGCTGCTGGGCGAGGAAGCCAACCGCTTGACGCCGGACGAACTGAAGGAAGTGCTGATACAGTCGGCCATCTATGCCGGCGTGCCGGCCGCCAATACCGCCTTCAGCCATGCGCTGGCGATCCTGCGCGAAGTGGGGCCGCAAATCGGCTATGAACTGGCGCCGCTGGCGCCGGCCGACACCAGCCATCCCGGCGTCGGCCGCGCCGGCCTCAGCACAGCCAGGGTGGACGGCGCCGCGCTGCATTACACGCTGCGCGAACCGCGCAGCGGCAAGGCGCCGCGCCACACCGTGGTGCTGAGCCACGCGCTGGGCTGCGACTTGAGCATGTGGGATGAACTGGCCAATCAGCTGGCGCAGGATTGCCGCGTGATCGCCTACGACCATCGCGGCCACGGCGGCTCGCAGGCGCCGCAGGGCATGTACGACATGGCGGGCCTGGCCGACGATGCAGCGGCGATGCTGCGCGAACTCGACACCGGACCGGTAGTATGGGTGGGCTTGTCGATGGGCGCCATGGTGGGCCAGGAGCTGGCGCTGCGCCATCCTGTCCTGGTGCGCGCGCTGGTGCTGGCCAACACCACATCCGGCTATCCCGAGGCGGCGCGCGAGGCATGGCGCCAGCGCATCGCCACGGTGCGCGCGCAAGGCATCGAGGCGATCGCCGATGCCGTGATGGGACGCTACTTCCACGACGCCTTCCGCGCCAGCCATGCGGCCACGGTGGCGCGCTTTCGCCGGCGCGTGGTCAGCACCGACGCCGCCGGCTACATCGGCTGCTGCAACGCGGTCGGCGGCGTCGACACGACGGCGCGCCTGGGCGCCATCGCCGCGCCCACGCTGGTGATCGCGGGCGAACTGGACCAGGGCACGCCGCTGGCGATGGCGCAGGTGCTGGCCGACGGCATTGACGGTGCGCGGCTGGAGGTGCTGAAACAGGCATCGCACCTGAGCTATATCGAGCAGCCGGTGGTCTTCAGCCATGTGGTGCGCAGCTTTATCGGTGAACTTTAACGGAAAAGCAGCGCCAGCCGTCGTTCGAAAACAGGCGACTATTTTTTGTTGGCGGAATGCGCTCCGAAATAGAAGCCCGTCGCAGCTGATACCAGCACAATGAGAGGACTGATTAGCATTTCAAGCATCACTTTAAGATTGGCAAACGTCCTCTCGGAAGAAACAAAAAAAGCGATGAAGGCAGCGATGAACAAAAAAGTAAGCAAGCCCAGCAGCCAATAGGTGATTGTTGCGCGCGCCTTGTCCCTGGACTGCTCCGGGTTGTACTGCTCATCCGGCGTTTCAAGGCCGAACGGGCTCTCACCAGGCACCAGTGTCGCGTTTAACGTATCGCCCGACACTGCCGTGTCCGGCGCATCTTGCCCATCTTCAGGGGAAACCTCGGTGGGCGACGCTTCCGGTGCAGCGTCTGGATTCTGAGCTTGCATGTTTGCCCCGTCTTTAATATGGGAATATTTAACGGGCGAAAATTAATTCCGACGTTTTGCCGTCTTGCTCCAAAACAACCTTGGCCCCCTGCTTTCTGCGTTGAACCAGAAACGCTTCGGTACTGATTGCACGGCTCAATGCCTCAGTTAAAGAAACGTTTTGCGAGCTTGCCAGAGTCTTGAGCGCGTCGGCAACATCGGGGGACAGGTCGGCGTTGAGCCTGACTTTTTCAACCGAAGATCGGCGAACTGCCGGTTTGGTTGTTGATGAAATGGCCATAAATTTCCTCCAAATGAAGATTTTCTACGTATAGATTATGTCCCATCTACGTAAAATAGCAAGCAAAGGATAGCTTTTCACTGCCCCCTCAAGTGTCGGCAACGGCGCGTTCTGCGCTGCTAAACCCCAGGATCGCGCACCTTCTCCACCTGGTCGAACTCGACGTTGTAATACCCGCCTCCCACCAGCTCCGCCTTGCGGAGGTAGACCGTCTGCACGATGTCGCGGCTGGCGGCGTCGATGCTGACCGGGCCGCGCACGCTGGTCCAGGCCATGCCCTTCATGGCCGCCAGCAGCTTGTCGCCGTCGCTGTCGCCGCCGGTCCGCTTCAGCGCCTGGTACAGCAGATGCATGCCATCGTAGGCGCCAACCGAATGGAAATTCGGCCGCATGCCCTGGCTGGCCTTGCCGAACGCTGCCACATATGCCTTGTTCTCGGCCGACGCATGGGCGGCCGAATAATGATGGCTGCTGACCACGCCGGCGGCGGCCGGGCCGATGCTGGCCATCAGGTCGTCATCCAGCACGTCGCCGGTACAGATCAGGCGGATGCCGGCGGCCGCCAGCCCCCGTTCGGTGAACTGCTTGAGCACGGCGGCGCCCTCGCCCGAGGGCACGAACACAAACAAGGCATCCGGCTTCAAGTCCCTGACCCGCGCCAGGAACGGCGCGTAGTCGGGATTGCGCAACGGCGCGCGCACACTGTCGACCAGCTTGCCGCCGCCCTCGCTGAAGACCTTGGCGAACACTTTTTCCGCATCCAGCCCGGGTCCGTAATCGCTGACCAGCGTGACCACGCTCCTGATCTTGTTCCTGGCAGCCCATTGCGCCAGCGGCGCCGTCACCTGCGCCAGCGTAAAGCCGGTGCGCACGATGTACGGCGAGCGCTGCGGTATCACCGACGTGGCGGCGGCCATCACGATCATCGGCACCCTGGCCTGGGTGGCGACCGGCGCAGCGGCGAAGGCCAACGGCGTCAGGCCGAAACCGGCCAGCACTTGCGCCTTGTCGCGCATCACCAGTTCCTGCGCCAGCCGCTTGGTCACGTCCGGCGACACGCCGCCGTCGTCCTTGAGGATGATCTCGACGTGGCGGCCGGCGACACTGGCGCCGTTCTGCTGCAGATACAGCTTGACCGCCGCCTCGATCTGGCGGCCGGTGGAGGCGAACGGGCCGGACATCGGCACGATCAAGCCCACCTTCAGCGGCTCGGCGCCGGCGGCAAAGGCGGGCAAAACGGGCAAGGCCGACAGGGCGGCCGCGCCCAGCAGCACCTGGCGGCGTTGGCGGTTGATAGGGTCTCTCATTGTGTCTCCTCGTTTTACAAGTTGTTGGTTATAGGTCCAGCAGCAAGGTGGCGGTTTTAGAACGGGAACAACAGGGGGTGAACTGGTCGTTGGCGGCCTGTTCCGCTTCATCCAGGTACAGGTCGCGGTGCTCGGGCACGCCGTCCAGCACGCGTGTCAGACAGGTGCCGCATACGCCCTGCTCGCAGGAAGCGGGAATGAACACGCCGGCCTCGCCGAGCACCTTCAGCACGCTGCTGCCGGCCGGGATGGTGTACACCTTGCCGCTGGAAGCGAGCTTGACGTCGAACGCCTGGTCGCCGTCGGCGGCCGGCGCGGCGGCACCGAAGTACTCGAGGTGCACCTGGTCCTGCGGCCAATCGTGAACCCTGGCGACAGCCGTCACATGGTCGATGAAGCCGGCCGGGCCGCACAAATAGATGTGCGTGCCACGGTCCAGCCGCGCCAGCAACGCCGCCAGGTCCAGCTTCTGCGCCACGTCGCCGCTGTCGTAGTGAAAATGCACCTGCTGCGCAAAAGGCGCGGCGGCGATGCGCGCGCGGAACGCGGCGCGCTCGGGCGAGCGCGCGCAATAATGCATGTCGAACGCGGCGCGGCGCGCAGCCAGCGTTTCGGCCATCGCCAGGATGGGCGTGACGCCGATGCCGCCAGCCAGCAGCAGGCTGGCCGGCGCTTCGGCCAGCGCGAAGTGGTTGCGCGGCGCGCTGATGCGCAGCATGGCGCCGGTGCGCACCTCGTCGTGCATGGCGCGCGAGCCGCCGCGCGAGGAAGGATCGCGCAGCACGCCGATCAGGTAGCGCTGGCGCTCCCACGGCGGATTGCACAGCGAGTACTGCCGCACCAGGCCGGAATCGAGGTAGACGTCGATATGCGCGCCGGCCGTGAATGCCGGCAGCGGCGCGCCGTCCGGGCTGACCAGCTCGTAGCTGCAGATATCCTCGGCCTCCTGCTGCTTGCGCTCGACCCGGACTTGCAGGAGATCGCCGTTCATGCGCCGTCCTCCCGCGCCAGCCACTGGTCCAGCACCCGGCGCGACTGCACGCCGCCGGCGTCGATATTGAGCATCAGCAGCTTGCGTTCCGGATGGCGCAAGATATTCGCCTGCTGCAGTTCCAGCATCTCCCGGTCCTCGCTGAAGATCTTGCCCTGGCCTTCGCGGATGGTGGCCGTCAGTTGCTGGTCTTGCGGCTTGAAATTGCGCGCCATGCCCCAGAAATACCAGTGCGAGGTCGCGCTTTCCGGCGTGATGAAATCGACCACGATGCTCGACGCCTTGTATTGCGGCGCTGCCTGGTAGCCGCCCTTGCCCGCATGCGCCACGCCGACCTCGATCATCACATGGCTGGGGGCCGTGAAGCGGCAGATCTGCCAGCGGTCCACCGGCACGTCGTCCGCCAGGCCATTGCCGCGCAGGGCCGCGCGCCAGAACGGCGGCGCCATGATGTTCTCCATGTAGCGGCTGGTGATCACCTGCTCGCCCTCGACCCGGGTGGTGACGGGCGCTTCATCGATTTCCTTCTGGCCGATGCTGGATGCGTGCACATAGGTTTCGTGGGTCAGGTCCATCAGGTTGTCTATCATCAGACGGTATTCGCAGTTGATGTGATACATCCCGCCGCCGTAGGCCCAGGCCGGATTGTCGGCCCATTCGAGGTGGTGAATCAACGCCGGGTCGGCCAGTTCCTTGTCGCCGGTCCAGACCCAGATGAAGCCGTAGCGCTCCTCCACCGGATAGCTGCGGATGCAGGGGAAGCCGCGCACACGCTGGCCCGGCATGCTGATCACCTTGCCGTCGCAAGCCATTTCCAGGCCGTGGTAGCCGCACACCAGCTGGCCGTCGCGCACGAAGCCCAGCGACAGTGGCGCGCCCCGGTGCGGACAGAAATCCTCCACCGCCGCCACCTTACCCTCGGCGCCACGATAAAACACGATCTTTTCGCCGCAGATCTGGCGTCCCAGCGGCTTGCCCTCGATTTCGTCCGGGGTGCAGGCCACGTACCAGGTATTTTTAGGGTACATCTCGTCTCCTTGTTCTGTTTTCGATTAACATTCAGTGTACTGAATGTTATAAAGTATAGACTGGAAACCGGCGAAGTAAACACCCGCGACGAATTCTTTTTGCCGCAACAGCCATCACGACAAACGCAATCGCAGCTCAGTAAGTGCAAAGAAATTATTGTGAAATTATGACGAACAGAACCGGATGCGCTGCAAGGCGCCCTATGCGACGCAGTGCGAGCACTGCGAGCAGCGGGCAACGCCGCAGAGCGCCGGTTATGGAAGTCAGAATGCACAAGAATTTATGCGTACTTACTTAGCACAGCGGGAGGAGCAAGACCATGGCACAGACTGAGAAACAAGCAGAGAAACAGACCGAGAGCCGGCTAACCAACCTGTACGAACATCCCGGCCATTTGCTGCGCCGCGCGCAGCAAATCTCGGTGTCGATTTTTCACGACGAAATGGGCGATGAGCTGACTCCGGTGCAGTATGCGATGCTGCGCAGCCTGGAGAGCCACGCCGGCATCGACCAGGTGTCTCTATCGGCCATCAGCGGCATCGACACCTCGACCGGCGCCACCGTCTGCGCGAGGCTGGAGGAAAAAGGACTGCTGACGCGCACCGTGATACCGAGCAACCGCCGCCAGCGCGCCCTGGCCATCACGGCCACCGGCGAACAGCTGCTGGCCGATCTGATACCGGGCGCGCAGCGCTTGCGGCGCCGCCTGCTGGCGCCGCTCAGCGCCCCGGAACAGCTGCAGTTCATGGCGCTGCTGAGCAAGCTGGTACAGGAAAACAACGATCAAAGCCGCGCCCCGCTGGCAAGGCGCGAGGCTTGATGGCGATAGCGTTCGTCTATGGCGCAAAACGATGTCAATCGCACATTGAGTGCGGTACGATGACAGTCAGCGGCCCGCCAGACGGCCGCAGTGTGCTCACCATACCAAGGAACCCATGAAGTCATTTTCCATCTCCAAAATAGCCGGCACGCTGCTGCTGGCCATCATGCTGCCCGCATCGGCACAAACCGCCAGCAAGGCCGACGTCATCGCGCTGGTCGACAAAGCGGTGGCAAACATTCAGAAGAAAGGCATCGAGCAAGCCTGCAAGGATTTTGCAGACCCCAAGGGCGGCTATATTCAGGGCGAGTTGTATGTGTTCGTCCAGGATGCGCAACTGAAGATGACCTGCCACGCCGACAATCCTAAAATGAACGGCAAGGACATGTCGGGACTGAAAGATGCCAACGGCAAGTACTTCACGAAAGAGATGCGCGACATCGCCATGTCGAACCAGCAGGGCTGGGTCGACTATATATGGGTCAATCCGCTCACCAAGGCGATGGAACCGAAAACGTCCTACGTTCGCAAGGCTGCGGATAAATACGTGGTGGGCGTGGGCATCTACAAGAAATAGTCTTGCAGCGTCACAAATGGGCAAGTCAGGCAGCTTTGGTTCTGCGGCTTTTTTATCCCTTGGCTGCCGGAGTCGCTGCATGGTCAGATGCAGCCGGTGGCGGCCCGGGTGGGCCGCCGCCGGCCTCAGGCCACCGCCACCAGCCGGTCCAGCTTGTCGCCATCGGCCAGCAGGCTTGCGCTGTCCGAGTCATGCACGATGCGGCCGCGGTCGAGCACGATGGCGCGCTGCGTCAGCGACAAGGCCAGCCGCGCATGCTGCTCGACCACGATCACCGACAGGCCCTCCTCCCGCACCAGCTTGCGGATCACCCGCACCAGCTCCTGCACGATGATGGGCGCCAGGCCTTCCATCGGCTCGTCCAGCAGCAGGATACGCGGATTGGTCATCAGCGCGCGCGCGATCGCCACCATTTGCTGTTCGCCGCCCGACAACTGGTTGCCCATGTTGGCGCGGCGTTCGAACAGGCGCGGGAAGATCTGGTAAATTTTCTGCAGATTCCAGCGGCCGGGCCGCGCCACCACCGTCAGATGCTCCTCCACCGTCAGCGACGGGAACATGTGGCGTTCCTGCGGCACCCAGCCCAGGCCGGCGCGCGCGCGCCGGTGGGTCGGCATGCGCGCGATGTCGCTGCCGGCCCAGCGGATGGCGCCGCCGTGCAGCCGCGTCAATCCCATCAGCGTCACCAGCAGGCTGGTCTTGCCGACGCCGTTGCGACCCAATAGCGCCAGGCTGTCGCCCTCGTTCAATGCAAACGACACGTCCTCCAGCACGACAGACTCGCCATACCCGGCCGTGACTTTATCGAGCACCAGTAATTCAGCCATGTTCCGCCTCTCCCAGGTAAACTTCCTTGACGCGCGGGTCGGCCGCGATCTGCGCCGGCGTGCCCTCGGTGAGCACCTTGCCGCCCACCAGCACCGTGATGCGGTCGGCGAAGCGGAACACCAGCCCCATGTCGTGCTCGATAAACAGCACCGTGACGTCACGCGGCAGCTGGGTCAGCACTTCGAACAGCTCCTGGCTTTCCGCCTGCGGGATGCCGGCGGCCGGTTCGTCCAGCAGCAAAATGCGCGGCTTGGTGGCCAGCGCCAGCGCGATTTCCACCAGCCGCTGCTTGCCGTAGGCCATGCTGCGCGTGATGTTGTTGGCCTGGTCGCTCAGTTTGAGGGTGGCCAGCAGGGCCAGCGCCTCGTCGATCACGTCGGTCTGGCTGGCAACCGTCCGGTACCAGACCGATTGCAGGCCCCGCCGCTCGCAAATGGCCAGCACCACCGATTCGAGCACCGTCATGCCGGCGAACAGGGTGTTGAGCTGGAAGGTGCGCGTCATGCCGCGCTGAACCCGCTGGTGCTGCGCCAACGCAGTGATGTCTTCGCCGCCCAGATACACCTTGCCGCTGCTGGGCATCAAGCCGCCCGTCAGCAGGTTGATGAAGGTGGTCTTGCCGGCGCCGTTGGGGCCGATCAGCGCATGGCGCGCGCCGGGCGCGAAGGTCAGGCTGACGTCGCTGTTGGCGACGAACGGGCCCCAGCACTTGGTCAAGCCTTCGGTACGCAGTGTGATGTCGCCGCTCATGCCTGCTCCTTCCGTTTGAAACGACCCGCCATTTTTTCCAGCCCGCCCAGGATGCCGCCGCGCGCGAACAGCACGATCACCACCAGCAGCAGGCCGATATAAAACTGCCAGTAGGCCGGATTCAGGCCCGAGATATAGTCTTGCGCCAGCATGAACACGGCAGCGCCCACCAGCGCCCCGTACAGCCGTCCGGTCCCGCCCAGTACCAGCATGATCAGCAGCTCGGCCGAGCGCGGAAAGCCCAGCGAGTCCAGGCCGACGAACTGGGTGGTCTGCGCCAGCAGCGCGCCCGCCAGGCCGGCCACCGTGGCGGCGAGCGTGAACACGGCCACCAGGCGGCGGTTGACGTTGACGCCCAGCGCCGGCATGCGGCGCGCGCCCTCGCGGATGCCGATCAGGCTCAGCCCGAACGGCGACTTCACCACCCGGCGCAGCACCACGAACACGAGGAACAGCACCGCAAAGCTGTAGCAATAAGCGACGTTGCCGTTCAAATCGAACTCGAAGACGCCAAACAATTTACCGACCATCATGCCGGACAAGCCATCCACTCCGCCCGTCAGGAAGGACGCCTTGTTGGCCGCCTCGAACAGCATCAAACCGATGCCCAGCGTGACCATCAAACGGGTCAGGTCCTGGCCGCGTACCACCAGGAACGACAGAACGAAACCGAACAGGCCCGCCACCACGGCGCCGGCCAGCAGGCCGCTCAGCGGCTCGCTCCAGCCATGCACCGACAGCAGCCCGGCAGTGTAGGCGCCCAGGCCGAAGAAGGCGGCATGGCCCAGCGAGACGATGCCGGCGTAGCCCAGTATCAGGTCCAGCGACAGTGCGAACAGGCCGATGATCATGATCTGGCTGATCAGCACCAGGTAGCCGGGAAAGGCAAAATACGCGACCACCGGCAGCAGCCAGAAGGCCACTTCCAGCGCGGACCAGCGGTCGTTGGGCAGGCGCGGACGAGGCATGATTGAAGGCTGGAGCGCAGTCTGGCCGGCGGGAACAGGCGCCGGCTTGACGGCGGTGTTGCTGAAGGCGTTCATGCTTTCCTCCGCATCAGGCCGGCCGGGAACAGGATCAGCAGCACCACCATCAAGCCGTAGATGACGAAGGCGCCCACCTGCGGCACATAATATTTGCCGGCCACGTCGAACACGCCGAGTATCAGCGCTGCCAGCAGCGGCCCCTTGATGGTGCCTGCGCCGCCGACCGCCACCACCAGCAGGAAGTAGACCATGTACTTGACGGGGAAGGCGGGATCGAGTCCCAGCACGTCGATCCCCAGGCCGCCGCCCAGGCCGGCCAGGCCGGAACCGAGCGCAAAGGTCAGGCTGAACACCAGGCTGACGTTGATTCCCAGGCCGCGCGAGGCGGTTTGGTTGTCCACCGCCGCGCGGATCTGTGCGCCGAAACGGGTGCGCTCGATCAGCAGTCCCAGCGCCAGCGTGACCAGCACCACCACCGCGATCAGGAACAGGCGATACGCCCCCACGTCCAGTCCCGGCAGCGATACCTGCCCGCGCAGCCAGTCCGGCAAGGTCACCGGCTGCTGGGACGGACCGAACAGCCAGGTCGCGCCGGCCACCGACATGAAGGTCAGGCCGATCGAGAACAGCACCTGGTCCAGATGGCTGGCCTGGTACAGACGGCGATACAGCAGGCGCTCGAGCACCAGCCCGGCCAAGGCGGAGGCCAGGAAGGCCAGCGGCAGCGAAGCCAGGAAGGGCACGCCCAGGCGCGCCAGCACGGTCACGCTGACATAGCCGCCCAGCATGGCAAAGGCGCCGTGGGCCAGGTTAATGAAGTTCATCATGCCCATCGTGACCGACAAGCCCACGCTGATAAGGAACAGCAGGCTGCCATAGGCAATGCCGTCAAATAGCACGCCGGCAAAATTGGCTAGCATGTCCGCCTCCTGTCCTGTTTTTGTTGTTTCATTTTTTATCTCCTCCGCTCGGTGCTGTTGCGCACAGCCCAGGAACTCTCGATACTGCTGCCATGGCAACGTGCTCCTCAGAAGCTGTGGCGCAGGCCGGCCATGATGCCATTCTGCGACAAGCCCGCGCCGACGGTGCCGCCCGCGTCCAGCGCCACCGCCGACGTGCCGGAATTGTTCATGCGGCCCAATGCGCCATACACGGCGCTGCGCCTGGACAGGTAGTAGGTCAGGCGCGCGACCACCATATCCACGTCCGAGCTGCTGTTCCTGGTGTCGCGGCGCGCCACCTGCACATCGAGCGTGGACAACGGCGTCATCGGATAGCTGACACCCAGGTAGTACAGATCCGACTCGGTCAGGCCGGTGGCCGCGCGCGTGCTGCGCTCTATCAGGCCGGCGCCGATCTTGGCCGCGCCCACCTTCACATAACCGTTCACGGTAATGCGCTTGTCGCTGTTGTCGCTGCTGGTCAGGCCGCCGGCCGCGCCGACGTTGCCATACAGGATATCGTAGGAAGTGTTCAAGCCGTAGTCCGCCGTCTCATAGCCCAGCAGGCCGGTGACCTGGCGGCAAGCCCTGGCATTGCCGGCCACTTCGCCCGGGCAGCCGGTGGCGGCAGGGCCGCCTGCGGCCGACGCGTCGCGGCCGGTGCTGTAGGTAGCGCCGATCACCACGTTATTGAAGTTGCCCAGGTAGCCAATGGCGTTGTCGCTGCGCGCATTGGGCAGATAGGGATCGATGCTGCCGATCGCGAACAGGTTGGGGCCCAGCACATCGGCCTTCTGCCCCGCGAGATAGGTCATGTTGATCTGGCGCCCCAGCGTCACGGTGCCGAAGGCGCCCTTCAATCCCACCGTCGCCTGGCGGCCAAACAGGCGATTGCCCTGTCCCATGGCGCCGGTGTCCGGCGACAGTCCCTGCTCCAGCGTGAACACCGCCTGCAAGCCATTGCCCAGATCCTCGGTGCCGCGGAACCCCAGGCGCGACGGGAACGAACCCGTCAGCGACGGCATCTTGGTGGCGTTGGCGCCAGCGGCATTGACGTTGTTGGTGTACACCAGGCCGGTATCGATCAGGCCATACACCGTGACGCTACTTTGCGCCATCGCGGCAGATGCGCCGACTCCGGCCAGCAGCGCTGCCGCGCAGCAGATTGCTTTCTTCATTTTAGTCTCCTGTTCATCTATGACGGCCAGTCCCCGCTTCCGAGGGGCGCCAGCAGCAGATGTATTGATCTATTGGGATACGCTTAGTTGGGGCGGACGTCGCGCAGCACGCCGATCGGCTCGTTCACCAGCTTGCCGTTGACCTTTTTCACTTCGCGGATGTACATGTTCTGCACGATGTCGCGCGTGGCCGGGTCGATGCTGATCGGACCGCGCGGGCTGTCGCGCTTCATCCCTGCCAGCACCTGCATCGCCTTGTCGCCGCTGACGGCGCCGTTCAGCTTGCGCACGGTTTCATAGATCATGCCCATGGTGTCGTAGGCCGCCACCGTGACGAAGGTGGCGGGCGGGCGGCCCGGATTGGCCGCCGCATAGGCTTTCAGGAAGGACTTGTTGGCTTCGTTGTCCAGCGTGGGCGCGTAGTTCAGCACCGTGACCGCGCCCAGCGTGCGCTCGCCCAGCGCCTCCAGCGTTGGCGTTTCGCTGGTCATGTCGCCCACCCCGAGGAACTTGATGCCGGCCTTGCCCAGGCCCTTGTCACTGAAGGCTTTCAGCAGGCCGATGCCGTCCTCCACGCCCGGCGCGAAGAAGAACAGCGCATCGGGCTTTTCATCCTTGATGCGCTGGATGAAGGGCGAGTAATCCGGGTTGGCCAGCGGCACCCGCGCCGAACCCACTATCTTGCCGCCGCCGGCGCTGAACTCCTTGCTGAAGTTCGCCTCCGCATCGAGCCCGGTGCTGTAGTCGCTGACCAGGGTATATACCTTGCCGATCTTGTTCTTCGCGCTCCAGGTGCCGAACGGGCCGGTCATCTGGTGCATCGTCATGCTGGTGCGGACCATATAAGGCGACTTGGCGGTGATGCCGTTGGTGACCGCGTTCATCACGATCATCGGCATCTTGGCCTGGGTGGCGATGGGCGCCACCGCCATGGCGCTGGGCGTGAGCGAGAAGCCGATCAGGAAACTGACCTTGTCACGCGTGATCAGCTCCTGCGCCGCCCGTTTCGACTGGTCGACATTGGTGCCGCCGTCGTCGCGGTAGATGATCTCGATCTTCCTGCCGGCCACCTGGTCGCCATACTGCTGCAGATAGGTCTTGATGCCGTCCTCGAACGGCTTGCCGGTGTTGGCGAACGGTCCGGTGAGCGCGGCAATCACGCCGATGCGCAGCGGTTCCTGGGCCTGGGCCTGGGCCTGGGCCTGGCCGGCGGCCAGATGCAGGCCGGCCGCCAGCATGGCGGCAAGTACGGCGCCAAAGGTGCCGCGTTTTGGTTTCGTTTTCAATGTCAGTTGCATCATGTCTCCTCGAAGATTGGTTTTCGGGCATTTAGTTATGTTTTATAATGATTATAGATTATACGTATTATGAAGGAATTGCAAGCATGCGATGGCCGAGGCCGCGATTCTTTGCTAGAATCATGGCCTCCTTAAATCCGACTGCTTACCATGTCCGAGAAGCAGCTTGAATTCCTCAACGCCGTCCAGGAAGCCGCCGGGCAAGCGTTGGACCAGAAAGTGCTCCAGAGCCTGGTCGGCTACAACTGCCGCCGGGCCTATCTGCGCATCCTGCCGACGTTTGAAAAGCGCATGGCCAAGTATCAGCTGCGGCCTGCGGACTTCAGCGTGCTGAGCCTGCTCAAGGCCAATCCCAACATCAACCAGAAACGCCTGTCCGAGGCAGTCAACGTCTCGCCACCCAACCTGGCCACCCTGCTCGACAAGCTGCAGCAACGCGGACTGCTGCAGCGCCAGCGCAGCCCGCTGGACCGACGCTCCCAGACGCTGGTGCTGACGACGGCTGGCCTGACCATGTGCACCAGGGCGGAAAAGACGGCCAGCGAACTGGAGGCTGAAGCCACCGCCGCGCTGACCGATGGGGAAAGGGCGCAGTTGATCACACTGCTGCAAAAGATCTACCTCGATTGAGGCATGGCTTAAACCGGTTCACTCGCCAGCTGGCTGCTGCAGCTTTTTCATCCGGTACGACAGCTGCGCCCGGGTCAACCCCAGCATGCGCGCCGCCGCCGACAGATTGCCGTCGACCCGCTTGACCGCCGCCAGTATCAGCGTGCTTTCCAGCTGGTCGAGCGACCAGCCCGGCCCGGCCTCTTGCGCCAGCATGGACGGCAGCACATCGAGCAGCGCGCCGCCGACGACGGCCGGCGCGGCGTCATGGCTGGCCAGGCGTCCCGTCTGCGCCAGCGAAAAATACGACGTGTTCGATTTTTCGCCGCTGGTAAACAGATGCGGCAAGTCGATCGGGCCATCCTCGTTGGCGAAGATGACGCCGCGCTCCACCAGGTTTTGCAGCTCCCGTATATTCCCCGGAAAATGGTAGTTGAGCAGCGCGTCGACCGCGCGCGCCGTAAAGCCGGTCACGCGCCGCTGGTGTTTTTTCCCGTAGTGGCGCATGAAGTAACCCATCAGCAGCGGAATATCGTCGCGCCGGTCGCGCAGTGGCGGCAGATGGATGGGGAACACGTTCAGGCGGAAGAACAGGTCTTCGCGGAAGCGGCCCTGGCGGATTTCTTCGCGCAGGTCGACGTTGGTGGCGGCCACCAGCCGCACGTCGACCTTGACGCTGCGCACCCCGCCGACCCGCTCGATCTCGCCCTCCTGCAGCGCGCGCAGCAGCTTGCCCTGCGCCACCAGGCTCAGTGTCCCGATCTCGTCCAGGAACAGGGTGCCGCCGGACGCGCGTTCGAAACGGCCGGGGCGCGACTGGCTGGCGCCGGTATAGGCGCCGCGCTCCACGCCGAACAGTTCGGACTCGATCAGTGTTTCCGGAATCGCGGCGCAATTGACGGCCACGAAGGGCTGCTCCTTGCGCGGGCCGATCTGGTGCAGCATATAGGCGAACAATTCCTTGCCCACGCCGGACTCGCCCGTAAACAGCACCGTGGCGGCGGTCGACCCCACCCGCTTGAGCATATGGCAGGCCGAGTTGAAGGCCGATGACACGCCCACCATTTCCTTTTCGCCATAGGGCCGCTGGTCGTCGCCCGGCAGCTCCGCCGCCTGCTGCCGTGCGCCGGCGCCGCCATGGGCGGTGGTGCTGACGAAGGCTTCCGCGTTCAGGAAGCGCAAGTCATCCTCCACATTGTCCCATTCGTCGGCCGGCTTGCCGACCAGGCGGCAGTGCTGGTGGCCCATGCAGGTGCATTCGATCTCGCGGTAGACGATGAGCCGCCCTATCATCGCGCTGGTGTAGCCGATCGCATAGCCGGTCTGCATCCAGCATGCGGGCTCGGTGCCGATGCCGAAATCGGCCTGGTGCACCTCCGCCTCGCTGGAATGGTGCCACAGGAATTCACCGCGGTAGGTGCCGCGCTCGAAGTCGAATTCAAAATGCAGCGGTTCGACTTTGACCGCCCCTTCCAGCGAATGCATGCGCGGGCCGGCCGCGAACAGCGAACCCGGTTCGGCGTCGGGCCAGCGCTCGCGCAGCAACTGGGCGTCGCGCGCGCCGGCAGAATAGCCCACCCGCGTCAACAGGCCACGCGTGCGCTCGACGCCTATGCTCTCGAGCAGCTCGCGCCGCAGCGCCCCCAGCGATGTGGTATGCAGCAGCTGCATGCGCTGGCCGTTGAGCCAGATGCGGCCGTCGCCGGGTGAGAAGTGCAGGCTTTGCGTCAAGTCGTCCAGCGTCGGCACGGCGCCGGCGTTCAGGTGCTGGCTATCGCCGTGGCTCAGCATCTTGCCGGTGGCGCGCGATACCTCGGCCAGCGATACGCGATGGGGTTTGCTCATGTCTGCGCTTTCGTCGTCTTTCACCAAATCATACATCGGCAATTCTCCCATTTGATCATTTCATAAATTCATCCGGCTGCAGAATTTTTGCTGCGGCGCGCCACAATGCGCACCGAATAGCGCCGCCCTCATTGTGCGAGTGGCGCATGCTGCAACGCAATCACTGCAAGCCACGACGAGCTGGCACGCAACTTGTAATAGCTAATGCAAGAGCGGCAAGCAGACCTTCATGCAACTAGCGTGCTAACAGGCTGACTTCCCCACCCACCTTCAAACGACAGGAGACAATATGAGCAACGCGAATGCGCTTTTGCGCCCATCGATCTGGCAAGGCCAGATCTTCAACGGCGGCTGGACCGCAGCCCACGGCGGCACCCACACCTTTACCGAGCCGGCCACCGGCGAACAACTGGGCAGTGTCGGCCTGGCCGACGCCGACGACGTCGCGCTGGCCGCCGCACAGGCGCGCGCCGCGCAAGCCGCATGGGCCGCCAGCGACTACAAGGAACGCGCCGCCATCTTCCGCCGCGCCGCCGCGCTGATCGCCGAACACCACGACGAACTGTCGACCTGGATCGTGCGCGAAACCGGCGCCATCCGCCCCAAGGCCGATCTGGAGCTGCGCGAAGCGGCCGCGCACCTGCAGGAAGCGGCCGCCATGCTGACCCAGCCCAAGGGCCAGCTGCTGGCATCGGCCAGCGGACACATGAGCATCGCGCGGCGCATGCCGCACGGCGTGGTGGGCGTCATCTCGCCCTTCAACTTCCCGCTGATCCTGTCGATCCGCTCGATCGCGCCGGCGCTGGCCACCGGTAACGCCGTGGTGCACAAGCCGGACCTGCAAACGCCGGTCAGCGGCGGCGTGCTGATCGCCCGCATCTTCGAAGAAGCCGGCCTGCCGAAAGGCGTGCTGCACGTGCTGCCGGGCGGCGCCGAGGCCGGCCAAGCCATGTGCGCCGATCCGAATATTGCCATGATCGCCTTCACCGGCTCGACTGCGGTCGGCCGCAGCATCGGCGAACTGGCGGGCCGCAACCTGAAGAAAATGTCGCTGGAATTGGGCGGCAAGAATTCACTGATCATCCTGGACGACGCCGATCCCGACATCGCCGCCGCCAACGTGGCCTGGGGCGCCTATCTGCACCAGGGCCAGATCTGCATGGCCTCCGGCCGCATCCTGCTGCAGCGCTCAATCGCCGAGGCGGTGATCGAACGCCTGGTGGCCAAGGCTCGCAACCTGCCGGTGGGCGATCCGATGAGCGGCCAGGTCGCCCTGGGGCCGCTGATCAACGCGCGCCAGGTGCAGCGGGTGCACGCCATCGTGCACGACAGCGTGGCCGCCGGCGCCACCGTGCTGGCCGGTGGCGACTACGACCGCCAGTTCTACCAGCCCACCGTGCTGACCGGCGTGCGTCCCGGCATGCGCTGCTTCGAGGAAGAACTGTTCGGTCCGGTGGCCTCGATCACCGTGTTCGACACCGACCAGGAAGCCATAGCGCTGGCCGGCGCCAGCAGCGGCTGCCTGGCCCTGGGCGTGATCACGCCGACGCTGGCACGCGCCATGCACATCGTCGACCGCGTGCCGGCCGGCCACGTCCATATCAACGACCAGACCGTGCTGGCCGAGGCGCATGCGCCGTTCGGCGGCAGCGGCACCTCGGGCAACGGCGGCCGCCACGGCGGCAGTGCCGACTGGGACGAATTCACCCAATGGCAGTGGCTGACGCTGAAGACCGAAGCGCCGCGCTACCCGTTCTGACCCAAGACACTATCAACCCAGCCATCACCACCAGGAGAGCACATGAAGTTACGTAACAAGACTATCGTCGTCACCGGCGCCGCTTCCGGCATCGGCGCCGAAGTGGCGCGCCTGGCGCGCTTCCAGGGCGCCACCGTGATCGGCATGGACCGCAACGAACCGGGCCTGACGCTGGACGGTTTTGTCGCCGTCGACATGAGCCAGACCGCCAGCATCGACGCGGCCATCGCCCAGTTGCCGCAGCGCGTGGACGCGCTATGCAACATCGCCGGCGTGCCCGGCACCGCCGATCCGGCGCTGCTGGCCAAGGTCAACTACCTGGGACTGCGCCACCTGACCGAAGGCGTGCTGCCGCGCATGCCGGCCGGCGCTTCCATCGTCAACGTGGCCTCCATCCTGGGCGCCGAATGGCCGCAGCGGCTGGACCTGCACAAGCAGTTGGCCGAAGTGCGCGGCTTTGCCGAAGGCCAGGCCTGGCTCGATGCGCATCCAGTGCCGGCCGATACCTGCTACCAGTACTTCAAGGAGGCGCTGATCGTCTGGACCTGCGCCCAGTCGCAGCCGTGGTTCCTGCAGCACTCGGTGCGCATGAACAGCGTGGCGCCCGGCCCCGTCTTCACGCCAATCCTGGGCGACTTCGTTTCCATGCTGGGCGAAGAGCGCGTGCAGCGCGATGCCCACCGCATGAAGCGCCCCGCCTATGCCGACGAAGTGGCCGCCGTCATCGGCTTTCTGTGCAGCGACGAAGCGCGCTGGATCAGCGGCGTCAACCTGCCGGTAGATGGAGGACTGGCCTCAACCTTTATCTGATGTACGCCATCCGCCCGGCCGCGCGTCAGCGGCCATAAAACTAAAATTAGGAGACAAACCATGCAAGCGAACAAACGCCTGAGTCCAACCCTGTTGGCATTGGCCGTGGCGGCCGCACTGCCGGCCGCCAACGCGTATGAATTCGAGACCGACAATCCTGAACTCAAGATCAGCTGGAACAATACCTTCAAATACAGCAGCGCCTACCGCATGAAGGACGCCAATGCGCGCCTGCTGGCGGGCGGCTATCCGTCCGCCGGCCCCGGCGACTTCACCGGCTACAACGTGGACGACGGCAACCAGAACTTCCGCAACAAGGGCATCGTCTCGAACCGCGTCGACTGGCTGTCCGAGTTCGACGCCGGCACCCGCAACCTGGGCATGCGCATCAGCGCCGCCGCCTGGTACGACACCGTCTACAACCGCAGCAACGACAACGCCTCCTACGCCAGCAACGCCGTCACGCTGACCGGCCGGGCCGGCAACACCTTCGCCGACGGCACCCGTTTGCTCCACGGCCGCAATGCCGAGCTGCTGGACGCCTTCGTCTTCGCCAAGGGCACGCTGGGCGAGCTGCCGGGCACCGTACGGGTGGGCCGCCACACGCTGCAATATGGCGAGAGCCTGTTCTTCGGCGCCAACGGCATCGCCAACGCGCAGGGCCCGGTGGACCTGGTCAAGCTGCTCAGCGTGCCGGGCGCGCAGTTCAAGGAGATCCTGCGTCCGGTCAACCAGGTCTCGGGCCAGCTGCAGGTGCTGCCCAATGTGTCGATCGGCGGCTACTACCAGTTCGAATGGCGTGCGAGCCAGATTCCGGGCGCGGGCAGCTACCTCAGTTCCTACGACGCTGCCGGCGCCGGCAGCAGCGCCTTTCTGGTCGCGCCCACCAACAGCGGTGCACCGGCCTTTCATACGGTATCGGACATGAAAGCGAAAAATTCCGGTCAGGGCGGCATACAGATCAAGTATTCGCCGGCCGGATCGGATGTCGAATACGGCTTCTACGCGGCGCGCTATCACGACAAGACGCCCTACTTCTACCTGGGCTTCGCGCCCGGCTTCCCGCCCGGCGCGCCGTCCACCGTGCAGGCCGTGTATGCGCAAGGCATACGCACCTTCGGCGCCAGCGCCAGCACCGTGCTGCTGGGCGTAAACGTGGCGGCCGAAGTCTCGATACGCCGCAACACCCCGCTGGTCAGCGATCCCACGCCTAACTTCCAGTCGCGCGCCGGCGTCGGCAAGTTCGCCGACAACAGCGGCAATCCCGCCTACGCGGTTGGCAACACGGCGCACGCCAACCTGTCCGCGATCTACGTCATGCCGACCAATCCCTTGTTCCAGGGCGCGTCGCTGCTGGGCGAGCTGGCGTGGAACCGCGCCACCAGCGTCACCTGGCAAGGCTCGCTCGATCCCAACACCACGCGCGACGCCACCTCGGCGCGCATGATCTTCGAGCCGGCCTATTACCAGGTGATCGACGGGCTGGACCTGTCGGTCCCGATCGGCATCGGCTACAACATCGACGGACGCTCGCGCGCGGTGTTCAACTTCAACGGCGGCAGCTCGCACGGCGGCGACTTCAATATCGGCGTCAACGCCACCTACCACCAGGACTGGAAGTTCGGCATCGGCTACGTGCGCTTCCTGGGCGCCGCCGGCACCTTCCTGAAGAATAACCCCGCCACCAACACGCCGATCCTGAGCTACGCCCAGTCGCTGGCCGACCGCGATTACATCTCCTTCAACATCAAACGCGCATTCTAAGGACAAAACTATAATGAAGACGACCCTGACTTTCGCCGCCGCCGCGCTGGCATTGGCCTTCGCGGTTCCGCATGCCGGCGCCGCCGTTACCGCCGACGAAGCGGCCAAGCTGCACACCACCCTGACGCCGCTGGGCGCCGAAAAGGCCGGCAACAAGGAAGGCACGATCCCGGCCTGGGACGGCGTCTACGCCAAGGTGCCCGCCGGCTACAAGGCCGGCGAGTTCCGCGCCGATCCCTTCGCCGCCGAAAAGCCGACGCTGGCCATCACCGGCAAGAACGTCGACCAGTACGCGGCCAAGCTGTCGGCCGCCACCGTGGCGCTGCTGAAAAAATATCCAACCTACCGCCTCGACGTCTACCCGACCCACCGCACCGGCGGCGCACCGGCCTGGGTGTATGAGAACACCTTCAAGAACGCCACCCGCGCCAAGTCCATCGACGGCGGCTTCGGCGTGGAGGGCGCATTCGGCGGCGTCCCGTTCCCGATTCCGAAGACCGGCTACGAGGCGATCATGAACCACCGCCTGGCGTGGACCGGCGAGACCACCGTGTTCCCGCTGCGCACCACCATCGTCACACCGGACGGCAAGCGCGCCACCGCCACCGAGGCTGAACAGACCATCATGCGGCCCTACTACTTCAAGGACGGCAGCCTGGAAAAATTCGACGGCATCTATCAGTTCGGCCGCCTGATCACGCGCGCGCCTGCTTCCAAGGCCGGTGAAGGCATCCTGGTCCACGACGGCATCAGCGACGCGCAGCCGCGCGCCATCTGGCAGTACCTGGTCGGCCAGCGCCGCGTGCGGCGCGCGCCGTCGGTGTCCTACGACACGCCGGACTCGGTCACTTCCGGCATCGGCCTGTTCGACGAAGCGTTCATGCTGTTCGGCCCCATCGATCACCATGAGCTCAAGCTGATCGGCAAGAAGGAGCTATACATCCCCTATAACAACAACCGCGCCGCCTCGGCCAAGATCAGCGACCTGGTTGGCCCGCAGTTCCTCAATCCCGACCTGGTGCGCTGGGAGCTGCACCGCGTGTGGGAAGTGGAAGCGAGCCTGCTGCCCGGCAAGCGCCACGTGGTCACCAAGCGCCGCTACTACCTGGACGAGGACACCTGGCAGATCATCATGGTCGACGGCTACGACGCCCAAGGCCAGATCTGGCGCGGCAACTACACGCTGACGCTGCTGGCGCCGGACGTGCCGGCGGTGGTGGGCAACGTCATGTGGGGCACCTACAACGTGCAAACCGGCGCGTATCTGCTGAACGAAGCGTCCAACGACCTGGCGTCCCAGTACAAAACCATTGCACGCCTGCCGGCCAGCTATTTCGGTCCCGAGGAACTGGCCAACCAGGGCTCGCGCTAAGTGAAGGGGCGATCGATGAACCGATACCAACCACTCGCGCTGGCGCTGGCAATGTGCAGCATGCTGGCGCCCGGCGCGCGGGCCGAGGGCGCGGCCGTCCCGGTCGCGCTGAAGCAACCGGCCCTGGTCACGCCCAAGGCGCTCAACGCAGCCATGCTGGCGGTGGCCGCCGCCGGCCCGCGGCTGGTGGCAGCCGGCGAGCGCGGCACCATCCTGTATTCGGACGATGCCGGCGTTTCGTGGCGCCAGGCCAGCGTGCCGGTCAGCGTCAGCCTGACGGCATTGCAGTTCGTCGACGCCCGTCAGGGCTGGGCGGTGGGCCACCAGGGCGTGGTGCTGCACAGCGCCGACGGCGGCGCGACCTGGAGCAAGCAGCTCGACGGCATCGAGGCCGCCGCGCTGGCGCTGCGGGCGGCGGCCGAACTCACCGGCCCGGAGCAAGCCCAGGCCCAGGCCGAGGCCCGGCATCTGGCGGACGACGGCCCGGACAAGCCCTTCCTCGACCTGTATTTCGACAGCGCGCGCAGCGGCTACGTGATCGGCGCCTACAACCTGCTGTTCAAGACCGTGGACGGCGGCGCCAGCTGGCAGCCGTGGAACCGCCATGTCGCCAACCCCAAGGGCCTGCACCTGTACAGCATGCGCGGCACGGGCACGGCGCTGTACCTGGCCGGCGAACAAGGCTTGCTGCTGCGTTCGACCGACCAGGGCCAGAGCTTCACCGCCCTCGCCAGCCCTTACAAAGGCAGCTACTTCGGCCTGCTGGCCGCGCGCGGCGGCGCGCTGCTCGCCTTCGGCTTGCGCGGCAACGCCTTTTGGTCGGGCGACCAGGGTGCCAGCTGGAGCAAGGTCGATACCGGCATCCAGACGTCGCTGGCCGGCGGCGCCGAACTGGCCGACGGCACCCTGGTGCTGGTCAGCCAGGGCGGCGACGTGCTGCTCAGCGGCGACCAGGGACGTACTTTCGCCGCGCAGGCCGGTGGCGCGCTGCCGCCCGCCCTGCCGCTGGCCGCCGTTGCCCAGGCCCGCGATGGCGCGCTGGTCGTGGCCGGGCTGCGCGGCCTGCGCCGGGCCGCCACGCCAGCCGCACCGCGCTAGGCGTCAGATCCCTCCCCCTCATACGAATATGGCTGGAACATCATGCATACAGATCAAGACTTGGAACAACAGCCGGTGGTAAAGCGGCTGGAGGATTTCGACACCGGCTCGGGCAACCTGGGCGAACGGGCCCTGTTCAACCACCGGCCGCTGGTCATCCTGCTCTGCCTGCTGGCGACCATCGTGCTGGGCTACCAGGCCACGCGCATCAAGCTCAACGCCAGCTTCGAGAAGATGATCCCCAGCGCCCATCCCTACGTGCTCAACTACCTGGCCAACAAGAGCGACCTGAACGGGCTGGGCAACTCGGTGCGCATCGCCGTCGAAGCAAACGCCGGCACCATCTACGAGCGCGCCTATCTGGACACGCTGCAGCGCCTCAATGACGAACTGTTCCTGCTGCCCGGCGTGGACCGGCCCTTCATGAAATCGCTGTGGACGGCCAACACCCGCTGGGCGTCCGTCACCGAGGACGGCCTGGACGGCGGCACCGTCATCCCGGACGGCTACGACGGTTCGGCCGCCAGCCTGGAGCAGTTGCGCGCCAACGTGGCCCGCTCCGGCGAAATCGGCCAGCTGGTGGCGGCCGACTTCAAGTCCAGCATCGTGTTCGTGCCGCTGCTGGAGCAAAATCCGCAGACCGGCCAGGCGCTCGACTACGGCGCCCTGTCGGAACGGCTGGAACAGATCCGTGCCAAGTACCAGAAGGAAGGCGTGCGCATCCACATCACCGGCTTCGCCAAGATCGTCGGCGACCTGATCGACGGCTTGCAGCAGGTGCTGATGTTCTTCCTGCTGGCGATCGCCATCGCCGGCGCGGTACTGTTCTGGTATACGCGCTGCTGGCGCAGCACCACGCTGGTGGTGGTGTGCTCGCTGGTGGCGGTGCTGTGGCAGTGCGGCTTGCTGGCCACGCTGCACTACGAACTCGATCCGTATTCGGTGCTGGTGCCGTTCCTGGTGTTCGCCATCGGCATGAGCCACGGCGCCCAGAAGATGAACGGCATCATGCAGGACGTCGGCCGCGGCACCCACCGCGTGGTGGCCGCACGCTACACGTTCCGGCGCCTGTTCGCCGCCGGCCTCACCGCGCTGCTGTGCGACGCGGTCGGCTTCGCGGTGCTGGTCAGCATCCGTATCAAGGTGATCCAGGATCTTGCCATCATCGCCAGCATCGGCGTGGCGGTGCTGATCTTTACCAACCTGGTGCTGCTGCCCATACTGCTGTCCTACACCGGCGTGAGCACCAGGGCTGCCGCGCGCAGCCTGCAGGCCGACAGCGCGAGCGGCGCGGCCCAGCCCTGGCTGTGGACCTTCCTCGACCGCTTCACCCAGCGCCGCTGGGCCATCGTGACAGTGGCCGCCAGCGTGCTGCTGGGCGGCCTGGGATACGTCTACAGCCTGAACCTGAAAGTGGGCGACCTCGATCCGGGTGCACCGGAACTGCGCGCCGATTCGCGCTACAACCGCGACAATGGCTTCATGGTCGCCAACTACGCCGCCAGTTCCGACATCCTGGTAGTGATGGTCAAAACCGCGCCCGACCAGTGCACCCAGTACGCCACGCTGGCCAGCGTGGACGCGCTGGCGTGGCAACTGGAGCAGTTGCCCGGTGTCGATTCCACCAACTCGATGGCGGCCTTGAGCAAGCTGGCCACCACCGGCTACAACGAAGGCAACTTCAAATGGTATGACCTGATTCCCAACGCCGGCGCGCTGGGCGCGGTACAGACCCGGGCGCCGCGCGAACTGTTCAACCAGAGCTGCTCGCTGCTGTCGCTGTATGTCTACCTGAAGGATCACAAGGCCGCCACCCTGAGCCGGGTGGTGGACGCGGTCGAAGCGTTTGCGGCCACCCACAACACGCCGCAGCTGCAGTTCCAGCTGGCCGCCGGCAGCGCCGGCATCGAAGCGGCCACCAACATCGTGGTCAAGCAGGCCATGCACGACATGCTGTTCTGGGTCTACGGCGCGGTGATACTGCTGTGCTACGCCACCTTCCGCAACTGGCGCGCGGTGGTGGTGGCCATCCTGCCGCTGGTGCTGACCTCGATCCTGTGCGAAGTGCTGATGGTGGTGCTGGGCATGGGCGTCAAGGTCGCCACGCTGCCGGTGATCGCGCTCGGCGTCGGCATCGGCGTGGACTATGCGCTGTACGTGCTGAGCGTGATGCTGACGCGCATGCGGGCCGGCGCCAGCCTGTCCGGCGCCTACCTGCACGCGCTGCAGTTCACCGGCCGGGTGGTGATACTGACCGGTGTGACGCTGGCGGTGGCGGTCGCCACCTGGCTGTTCTCGCCGATCAAATTCCAGGCCGACATGGGCATCCTGCTGGCCTTCATGTTCCTCTGGAATATGGTGGGCGCGCTGGTGCTGGTGCCGGCGCTGGCGTACTTCCTGCTGCCGCAAAAGTCCGCGCCGGGCGCCACGCCGCCGTCCGGCAAGGCCAGGCCGCAGCAGCCAGAGGTAGCGCAAGAAGTCGCGCCGGAATCGCTGCGCCGCACCGAGCAGGGAGAAGTGGTCGGCTGCGCAGGCCTGCACAACACCCATGCCTGGCTGGGGCTGCCGTATGCGCAGCCGCCAGTGGGGCCGCTGCGCTGGAAGGCGCCCCGCCCCGCACTGGCGTGGACCGGCGTGCGCCAGGCTGTGGCGTGCGGCGCGCCGGCGATGCAACTGGGCGGCATCGCGCTCGAACTGCCGCCCGACCAGTGGGGCAAGCCTGCCGGCGCCGAAGACTGCCTGACGCTCAACGTCTTCGCGCCGCAGCATGCTGACGCAGCGACAGCCGCGCTGCCGGTGATGTTCTGGATCCACGGCGGCGCCAATTCGTCTGGCACGGCCGCCACCTACACCACGCTGCGCAACCTGGCGGGACGCGACCAGGTGATCGTGGTCTCGGCAAATTACCGCCTCGGCATCTTTGGCTGGTTCAGCCTGGAGGAACTGGCGCGCGAGGACGACACGCCAGCCGACCGCTCCGGCAATTTCGGCACGCTCGACCTGGTAGCCGCGCTGCACTGGGTAAAGCGCAATATCGCAGCCTTCGGCGGCGATCCGGACAACGTCACCATTTTCGGCGAGTCGGCCGGCGGCCAGAATGTGTATTCGCTGCTGGCCAGTCCGCTGGCGGCGGGGCTGTTCCACAAGGCGATCGCGCAGTCACCGATTGTAACGAGCCACTCCCTGGCACAAGCCCGCAACTACCGCAACGATACGGAGCCGGGACACACCCTCAGTTCACGCGAGTTGCTGTGCGCATGGCTGCAACGCGACGGCCGCGCTGCCAACCGCGAGGCTGCCCGCGCGCTGATCGCAGCGATGCCTGCCGCCGACATCGAAGCGTTCGTGCGCGGCCTGTCGGCGCAAGCGCTGCTGGCGCCGGTCAAGCCCGGGGCGCTGAACTTTTACGAGGCGCCCACCGTGCTGCAAGATGGCCACGTGCTGCCACGGGGGCCGCTGGCCGAGGCGTTCGCCGACCGCAGCACGTACCACGCCGTGCCGTTCATCGTCGGCACCAACCGCGACGAGTACAAGCTGTTCATGTCGAACAATCCGGACTACGTGCGCATGATGTTCGGCAAGCTGCCGGTGATGCGCAACCGCGCCCGCTACCAGCGCCACGCGGCGTACATGTCGGCGCTGTGGCAAACGTCCGGTGCGCTGGAGCCGGCCAGCGCGATGCTCGCCTCCGGCCACCCGGACGTGTGGGTGTACCGCTTCGACTGGGACGAGCAGCCGGCGCTGCCGCTGATACAGCCGCAGGTGCTGCTGGGCGCGGCGCATGTGCTGGAGATGGGTTTCGTATTCCGCGACCTCGATGGCGAGTTCGATCCGTTCCACTCCTATACCACGGCCAATCTGCCGGGGCGCAAGGAGGTTTCCGACGCCATGGCCGGCTACTGGACCCACTTCGCCCGCCACGGCGAACCTGGCGGCGCGGCCGACGGCCGGCCAGAGTGGGCCCGCTGGCAGCAAGACGCAGCACAACCGCGGCTGATGGTATTCGACACCAGCGCCGACGGCGGCACGCGCATGGTGGTGCACCACGCCAGCAAGGCGACGCTCAAGGCATTGCTGGCGGACGATGCCTCGATGCGGCACAACCCGCGTGAGCGCTGCGAGCTTTATGGGCGCATGTTCGTGTGGTCGATCTTCGGCGGGCGCGAAGCGCCAGAGGCACTGGCGGCGTTGGCCAACAAGCATGGCTATACGGGGAACACGGAGGCGCTGCGGTCGACATTCTGGCCATAAACCGGGCCATGCCCCTGGCCACCAGGGCGTGCTCGATGTCGCCTTCGTGTTACTTGTGGATAGTCAATGGCCTGCTCACCGGCCACCGGCCCGCTGCCGGAAAACCCGGACTGGCCCGCGTCAAAGCACGATGGCGCTCAGTGAACGCAATAACTGGCGCAGTTGCGCATGCAGTTCGCCGCGCTGGTCGAGGCCGATCTCGGCCAGCATGGCATGCTCCAGCTGGGCCACGGCGGCGTCGCCCCGGTGCAGCAGCGCCCTGCCCTCGGCGCTGAGGCGCAAATGGATGATGCGGCCGTGATTGGCGTCCGCCTGGCGCGTGATCCATCCGCGCGCTTCCATCGCCTTGACCATTTCGTTGGCCGACTGGGGCGAAATCATCGAACGCTCGGCGAGCTGCGCGTTCGACAGCTGCTGCTGGGTGTCGAGCACCGACAGCGCAGTGTACTGGGCTGCGGTCAGCCCCAGCAAGCCCAGGCAGTCGCGCAGGCGCCGGCTCAGCACATGGTCGATGCGGCCGATCAGGTAGGCGATACCATTGGGCTTGTCGTGCGCGACGGCGGGCAGGTTTTTTTTCATTGTGACCAATAAGTTCAAAAAGTGTTCAAAAAGCGCTTGCATTGCTGACCAAGCAGAATATATTATAAGACATGTATCAGGCAACCTGATATTAACCTAACATACCCGACCTACCCAAACCTAACAATAGAGTGAGACTACAATGAGCCAATACGAAAACCGCTGGAGCACCGTCAAAGTCGAGGTCGACGGCGGCATCGCCTGGGTGACGCTGAACCGTCCGGAAAAGCGCAACGCCATGAGCCCGACCCTGAACCGCGAAATGATCAACGTGCTGGAAACCCTGGAACTGGATGCGCAGGCCCAGGTGCTGGTGCTGACCGGCGCCGGCGACAGCTGGACCGCCGGCATGGACTTGAAGGAGTACTTCCGCGAAAACGATGGCAAACCGGAAATCTTCCAGGAAAAGCTGCGCCGCGACTGCTCGCAGTGGCAATGGAAGCTGCTGCGCATGTACAGCAAGCCGACCATCGCCATGGTCAATGGCTGGTGCTTCGGTGGCGCCTTCTCGCCGCTGGTCGCCTGCGACCTGGCCATTTCGGCCGACGAGGCAGTGTATGGCCTGTCCGAGATCAACTGGGGCATCCCGCCGGGCAACCTGGTCAGCAAGGCGGTCGCCGACACCATGGGCCACCGCCAGGCGCTGCACTACATCATGACCGGCGACACGTTCACCGGCAAGGAAGCGGCCGCCATGGGCCTGGTCAACAAGAGCGTGCCGCTGGCGGAACTGCGCGCCGCCACCATCGCACTGGCCGAAAAACTGCTGGCCAAAGCACCGACCGTGCTGCGCATCGCCAAGCACGGTTTCAAGCGCTGCCGCGAACTGACCTGGGAGCAGAGCGAGGACTACCTGTATGCCAAGGTCGACCAGTCCAACTACCGCGATCCGGAAAAAGGCCGCGCCCAGGGCCTCAAACAGTTCCTGGACGACAAGACCATCAAACCCGGCCTGCAAACCTACAAGCGCGCATAAGACGCGCATCAACAGAGCCCCGCCAATAACACAAGGAGATACGCCATGCTTGAAGCCCGTTTGCTGATCGGAGGCCTGGACCAGGCCGCATCCACCGGTGCCACCTACCAGCGCCTGAACCCCGCCACCGGCGACGCCGCCTCGGTGGCCGCCGCCGCCTCCCTGGCTGACGCCGACGCCGCCGTCGCCGCCGCGCACGCGGCCTTTCCCGGCTGGTCCGCCACGGCGCCGGGCGAACGGCGCCGGCTGCTGCTGAAGGCGGCCGATTGCCTGGAAGCGCGCGGACCCGAATTCATCGCGGCCGGCATCGCCGAAGCGGGCGGCGTGGCCGGCTGGTACGGCTTCAACGTGATGCTGGCGGCCGGCATGCTGCGCGAAGCGGCGGCGCTGACCACCCAGATCGCCGGCGAAGTGATTCCTTCCGACGTGCCGGGCTTGATGGCGATGGGGATGCGCCAGGCGTGCGGCGTGGTGCTGGGCATCGCGCCGTGGAATGCGCCGGTCATCCTGGGCACGCGCGCCATCGCCACCCCTCTGGCCTGCGGCAACACGGTGGTGCTCAAATCATCCGAGATCTGCCCCGCCCTGCACCGCCTGATCGGCAAGGTGTTCGAGGATGCCGGCTTCCCGGCCGGGGTGGTCAACGTCATCAGCAACGCGCCGCAGGACGCGGCCGCCGTGGTGGCGCGCCTGATCGCCCATCCGGCTGTCAAGCGCATCAATTTCACCGGCTCCACCAAAGTGGGCCGCATCATCGCCCAGCAGGCGGCGCTGCACCTCAAGCCGGTGGTGCTGGAATTGGGCGGCAAGAATCCGCTGCTGGTGCTGGACGACGCCGACCTCGACGAGGCGGTACAGGCGGCAGCCTTCGGCTCTTTCTTCAACCAGGGCCAGATCTGCATGTCGACCGACCGCATCATCGTCGACCACAAGGTGGCCGACGCGTTTGTCGAAAAACTGCGCATCAAGACCGCAGGCCTGCGTGCAGGCAAACCGGGCCAGCCGGGCGCGGTATTGGGCGGCATGGTCGACGCCTCGGCGGCCAGCCGGGTCGGCGCCATGGTGGCCGACGCCCAAGCCAGGGGGGCGACGCTGGTTTGCGGCGGCGCCGAGGCCGAAGGCAACCTGCTGCAACCGGCCATTATCGACCATATCACGCCGGCCATGACGGTGTACCAGGAAGAATCGTTCGGCCCCATCGTCGGCATCATCCGGGTCGACGGCGACGAGGCCGCGCTGGCCGAAGCCAACGCCAGCGAGTATGGCTTGTCGGCCGCCGTCTTCAGCCGCGACATCACGCGCGCGCTGGCGCTGGCGCGCCGCATCGAGTCGGGCATCTGCCACATCAACAGCTCCACCGTGGCCGATGAAGCCCATATGCCGTTCGGCGGCGTCAAGGCCAGCGGCTACGGACGCTTCGGCGGCAAGGCCGGCATCGCCGAATTCACCGAGCTGCGCTGGATCACCATCCAGAGCGGCCACCGCCACTACCCGGTGTGATGGAGGGCGCGCAATGACGCAGCTATCCACCACCACCATCACCGGCGCGCTGGACCTGTCGCGCTACCGCCCGGTGCGCGTCGGCGGCGCGCCGGTGCGGGTCGAGTCCGACGAGCAGGGCCGCTGGCGCCTGGCATCGGAGGAAACGCTCGACGCTTATCCCGACCGTATCACCGATTGCCTGGTGCGCGGCGCCGAGCGCCATCCCGAACGCACGCTGGCCGCGCGCCGCGGCGCCGACGGCGCCTGGCAGCGCCTCAGCTACCGGCAGTTGCTGGCGCAGGCGCGCGCGATCGGCCAGGCCTTGCTGGACCGTGGCCTGTCGGCCGAACGTCCGCTGATGATCTGGTCCGGCAACGACCTGCAGCACCTGCAACTGGCGCTGGGCGCGCTGTACGCGGGCATACCGTATTGCCCGGTGTCGCCCGCCGCGTCCCACAACGCCGGCGACTACACCAAGCTGGCCCACTTCGTGCGCCACCTGACGCCCGGCATGGTCTACGCCAGCGACGGCGGCGCCTGCGCGGCGGCGCTGGCGACGCTGCCGGACGGGGTGGAGATCGTGCTCGACCAGGGCCAGGCCAAGGCAGGGCGCGCCAGCACCGCGCTGGCAGACTTGCTCGCTACCGTGCCGCGCAGCGTGGACACGGCCAACGCGGCCTGCGGTCCGGACACCATCGCCAAGTTCCTGTTCACCTCCGGCTCGACCAAGCTGCCCAAGGCCGTGATCACCACCCAGCGCATGCTGTGCGCCAACCAGCAGATGCTGCTGCAGAGCTTCCCTGCCTTCGGCGACAAGCCGCCGGTGCTGCTGGACTGGCTGCCATGGAGTCACACCTTCGGCGGCAGCCATAACCTCGGCATCGCGCTCTACAACGGCGGCAGCTACTACATCGACGATGGCAAGCCCACCGCGCACGACTTCGCCACCACGGTGCGCAACCTGCAGGACGTCGCGCCGACCGTGTTCTTCAACGTGCCCAAGGGCTGGGAGCTGCTGACCACCGCGCTGCAGGACAACCCCGAACTGTGCAAGCGCTTCTTTTCACAGATGGAGCTGTTCTTCTTTGCTGGCGCCGGCCTGTCCCAGGCGGCCTGGGATGCGCTGGAACAGGTCAGCGAAGCCGGCTGCGGCCAGCGCATCCGCATCATGGCCGGCCTGGGCATGACGGAAACCTCGCCCTCCTGCACCTTCACCACCGGTCCGGTGATGATGGCCGGCTATGTCGGCCTGCCGGCGCCGGCCTGCGAGGTCAAGCTGGTGCAAGTGGACGGCAAGTACGAGGCGCGCTTCCGCGGCCCGCACGTGATGCCAGGCTACTGGCGCGCGCCGGACGCCAGCGCCGCAGCATTCGACGAGGAAGGTTATTACTGCAGCGGCGACGCGGTGCGCTTCGTCGATCCGGCGCGGCCGGAACTGGGCTTGATGTTCGACGGCCGCATCGCCGAGGACTTCAAACTCAGCAGCGGCACCTTCGTCAGCGTCGGACCGTTGCGGGCGCGGGTGATCGGGGCCGGCGCGCCCTATGTCCACGACGTGGTGGTGGCCGGCATTGATCGCGACAGCATCGGTTTGCTGGTGTTCCCCCGTCTCGACCAATGCCTGTCGCTGTCCGGACTGGGCGCCGATGCCGACACCGCCGCCATCCTGGCGAGCGTCCCGGTGCGCCAGCACTTCCAGCGCCTGATGACGCAATTGAACGCCCAGGCGACCGGATCGGCCTCGCGCGTGGCGCGCATGCTGCTGTTGGAAGAAGCGCCCTCGGTGCAAGCCGGCGAGCAGACCGACAAGGGCTCGATCAACCAGCGCGTGGTGCTGCAACGGCGCGCGGCGCTGGTCGAGGCGCTGTACGGCGACAGCGCGGCGGTGCTGCGCAATGAGGCCAGTGGGGGCGCCTGATGCTGACGCCTTTTGGGTCGGGTTCCGGTGTGTGGTCGCCGGCGCGGATGTGGGCTCGCTGCCAGAGCTTGAGATGACGGGACGGCGCTGGCGCGCTGCGCGGCCAACCGCGCAGCGCGGAGCGGAGCGCGGCAGATGGGCGATTCGGAGAGCCTGCGCAGCCCCCAAGGGCGCGCTGTCTTCGAACCTGCCGCCTTGGCGCACCGTCTCCGTCCGCCACAAACAAAAAAGCCTCCCGCAGGGGGCGAGGGTCAGGTCCGGCATTCGGACACGGACTGATGCCAAGGGCGCTGCAGAAGCGACTCAGCCAAAAACCTGATTGGAACCACGGACGCGCGCCCACGGCGCGCGGGGCTGCCGCGCAGCGGCAGCAGATGGGCGATTCGGAGAGCCTGCGCGCCCTTCAGGGCGCTTCGTCTTCGAATCCCACCGTCTCCGTCCGTCACAAACAAAAAAGCCTCCCGCAGGGGAGGCTTTTTTGTTTATTCTGGCGGAGACGGTGGGATTCGAACCCACGATACAGGTATAAGCCGTATGCATCCTTAGCAGGGATGTGCCTTCGGCCACTCGGCCACGTCTCCTAGCTGATTACTCAACTATGTCGTTCCAGCTGACTGCGCTGCAGCGACGAACGTCATAATATCGATTGCACCCCCTTTGGTCAAGGGCGTACGGCGATATTTTTACTGGTTCAGGCTTTTTCCAGCTCGAACGCCTTGTGCAGGGCGCGCACGGCCAGTTCCATGTACTTTTCGTCGATCAGGACCGAGATCTTGATTTCCGAGGTCGAGATCATCATGATGTTGATGCCCTCTTCCGACAGGGTGCGGAACATTTGCGAGGCCACGCCGACGTGGCTGCGCATGCCCACGCCGACCACCGACAGTTTCGACACCTTGGCGTCGCCGGTGATGCTGGCCGCGCCCAGTTGTTCGCGGTGCGATTCCAGCACGGCCAGGGCGCGCGCGTATTCGCCGCGCGAGACGGTGAAGGTGAAATCCGTTTTACCATCGACCGACTGATTCTGTATGATCATGTCGACTTCGATATTGGCGTCGGCCACCGGCCCCAGGATATGGTAGGCCACGCCTGGGCGATCAGGCACGCCGAGCACGGTGATTTTGGCTTCGTCGCGGTTGAAGGCGATGCCGGAGATAACTGCTTGTTCCATGTTGGTGTCTTCCTCAAACGAAATCAGGGTGCCTGAATTGGCTTCTATTTCCAAAGGCAGCATCGGGTCGGTCAGCGACGACAAGACGCGCGTCGGGACGCGGTAATTGCCGGCGAACTCCACCGAACGCGTTTGCAGCACTTTGGAGCCCAGCGAAGCCAGTTCCAGCATTTCTTCAAAGGTGATGGTCTTGAGGCGGCGTGCCTCGGAGACCACGCGCGGATCGGTCGTGTAGACGCCGTCCACGTCGGTAAAGATCAGGCATTCCTGAGCCTTCATGGCGGCGGCGATTGCCACGGCCGAGGTGTCGGAACCGCCGCGGCCCAGGGTCGCTATATTGTCGTTTTCGTCGACGCCCTGGAAACCGGTAATGATGACAATCTTGCCGGCATCGAGGTCGCGTTTGACTTTTTCGTCATCGATCGACTGGATGCGCGCTTTGGTAAAGGCGGAATCGGTTTTGATCGCGACTTGCCAGCCGGCATAGGATACGGCTTGTTTGCCGATCGCCAGCAGTGCCATCGACAATAGGCCGACGGACACTTGTTCGCCTGTCGAGGCGATCATGTCAAGTTCACGCGGATCGGGTTGATCCATGATTTCCCTGGCCAGTCCAATCAGGCGGTTGGTCTCGCCCGACATGGCCGATGGCACCACCACGATTTGATGCCCTGCGTCGTGCCACTTGGCAACGCGCCTGGCGACATTCTTGATACGGTCAGTCGAGCCCATCGACGTACCGCCATATTTGTGGACGATTAAAGCCATAAGAGTGAAGTTTCCGCTCAAGAAGAATAAAAAAGAGGGCTTTACTCTACATGCCGCAATGCAAAATAACAAGCGATAAAGCGCATTAGCTCATACCGAATGCGCATATGGAAATAACCGATTCATGCAGTGCGCAGGCCCGCGCGCACCGCATGGCCAGCCGCTCAGCGCGCGACCCAGCGCAGGTTCACGCGCGGCTGGTCCGGCAAACCGAGGCAATGGCAGTCCAGGCCAATGCCGGCCGCATACAGCAATTGTTGCGCCGCACTGACAAGCGGCAGGCGCTCGCGCTCCCAGGCCGGCACGTCCACCGCCTGGTAATGGTACTTCAGGCTTTTGGTAGGCCGGTTCAAAGCCAGCTTCAATCGCTCGCCGCCCTGGCGGAAATCGATGGTCAGGGTTTGCGCTTGCAGCCAGGCCGTGTCGACACCCTGCTCCCCTTCTGCCACAGGGTCGAAATGCAGCACGCCGCCATACGCGGGAAACGCGATGCTGGCCTGCCCCTGCCAGTGAAACTGCTGGCCGGCCTTTTCCAGCCCCGGGATATTCGCGTCATCACGCTCGCGCATGCCGGCCAGGTCAGCGAGTTTCGGCGTCAGGTAGAGCCGGTCGCGGTGGCGCCGCACATGGCATTCGGGATGTGTCACCAGCAACTGCGCATCGGGCCGCGCTTCCAATAGTTGCGCCAGCATTTGCGCCAGCCAGGCCGTCGAGGGCATGCGCAAGTTGCGCGTGCCGAACCAGTGACGCAGCAGGTTGTAGCAGCGGTCGGTGCTCAATTCGCGCAATTTGGCCAGCTCGAGGCAATCGCCGTCGAGGCAGTGCGCCAGGTCCTGCGTCGCCAGTTCCGTCAGCAAACGCTGCGCCGACTGCGCATGCCGGGCGCTGCGCGCAAAGCGTTCCTGAAAGCCCGGAAAGGCCTGCGCCAGCACCGGCATCACCTGGTGCCGCAAAGCATTACGTGCAAAGCGCGCGTCGTCGTTCGATTCGTCGTGGATATGCGCGATCGCATGCTTTGCCACATACGCTTCCAGTTGCTTGCGCGACACCGGCAGCAGCGGGCGCGCCATCACGAGATCCGGATTGGCCAGCAGCTCGGGCGCGCTGTTGGCGCCGTCCATGCCCGACAAACCGGCCGTGCCCGAGCCGCGCAACAGTTGCAGCAGCACGGTTTCGGCCTGGTCGTCCTGGTGGTGGGCGGTCAGCAGCAGGCGCACGCCGTGTTGCGCGCACAAGGCGCCCAGGGCGCCATAGCGGCGCTTGCGGGCGGCTTCCTCCGTCCCCGTCTTCGGATTGACTTCGATGCTGACGCGGCTGGCCTCGAACGGCACGCCAAGGCTGGCGCACAGTGCCTCGCAGTGCGCCAGCCAGGCGTCGGCGTTGGGGCTGAGGCCATGGTGCACGTGGAAGGCGCGCAGCGACACGCCCTGCTCTTGCGACCAGGCTTGGGCCAGGTGCAGCAGGGCCGAGGAGTCGAGGCCGCCGCTCAGGGCGATGCCGATGGTGTCGCCGGGCTGCGGCGCGCAGTCTTGCAAGGCGCGGGCAAAGATGTCGGCGACGCCGGCGGTTTGTGGCTTTTTCATAGGACTTCCGGGAATGCAAAGAGGGACAGGCAGGTAGCCGAACATCTTCGACTACCTGCCTGTCCCTGGTGTTTTCTATTTTTCGGCTTACTCGCTCGGCGTGGTTTCCTTGAACTTGCCATAGCTGAGCAGCTTTTCATGGCGCGCAGCCAGCAGGTCCTTGGTTTTCATGCCGTGGAACTGGCGCAGGGTGTCGGCCAGCGCGCGTTTGAGCAAGGTGGCCATCTGTTTCGGATCACGGTGGGCGCCGCCCAGCGGTTCGTTGATGATCTTGTCGATCAGGCCCATGGCTTTCAGGCGGTGCGCCGTCAGGCCCAGCGCTTCGGCCGCGTCGGCGGCGCGCTCGGCGCTCTTCCACAGGATGGAAGCGCAGCCTTCGGGCGAGATCACGGCGTAGGTCGAGTATTGCAGCATCAGGACGGCGTCGCCGACGGCAATGGCCAGCGCGCCGCCGGAACCGCCTTCACCGATAATGGTGGCGATCAGCGGCACTTTCAGTTCGGCCATCACGTACAGGTTGTGGCCGATCGCTTCGGACTGGCCGCGCTCTTCGGCGTCGATGCCGGGGAAGGCGCCGGGCGTATCGACAAAGGTAAAGATCGGCAGGTTGAATTTTTCGGCCACTTTCATCAGGCGCATGGCCTTGCGGTAGCCTTCGGGCTTGGGCATGCCGAAGTTGCGCATGGCGCGCTCCTTGGTGTCGCGGCCCTTCTGGTGGCCGATGACCATGCAGGGCTGGCCGTTGAAGCGGGCCAGGCCGCCGACCACCGAGAGGTCGTCGGCATAGCTGCGGTCGCCATGCAGTTCGTGGAAATCGGTAAAGATTTCGTTCACATAATCCATGGTGTAGGGACGCTGCGGGTGGCGCGCGATCTGCGCCACTTGCCAGGGCGTGAGCTTGGCGTAGATATCCTTGGTCAGTTGCTGGCTCTTCTTGGCCAGGCGATCGATCTCTTCAGAGATGTCGACGGCCGAATCGTCTTGCACGAAGCGCAACTCTTCGATCTTGGAATCGAGTTCCGCGATCGGCTGTTCAAAATTGAGGAAAGTCGTTTTAGTCATTGTACCTCCAGGGTTTTACCAGCCGCGTCGCCAGGGCGCGCGGCGTTATTGATGCTTATTTTACCGTACCGGCTTCAGGCGCGGGGCTTTCCATCGCTTGCGCCAGCGGCCGCTGCGGGATCGAGGCTGCGCCATAAATACCAGGTGGCCACGGTGCGCCACGGCTCCCAATTGGCCGATACTTCGCGCGCATCGCTGCGCGAAACCGGTTCGCCGGAAAAATAATTGACGCTGATGCCCTGGATCAAGCCGGGGTCGTCGAGCGGCAGCACATTCGGGCGCAACAGATTAAAAATCAGGAACATTTCGGCCGTCCAGCGGCCGATGCCGCGGATTTGCACCAGTTCGGCGATGACGGCTTCGTCATCCATTTCGCCCCACTGGTTGGCGTGCACGCGCTTGGCCTTGAAGTGGTCGGCCAGATCGAGCAGGTATTCGGTCTTGCGCTTGGACAAGCCACAGCCCGACAATTGCTCGGCGCCGGCCTTGAGCACTTGCGACGGCGTGCATTTCGGGCAAACCAGCAACAGCTTTTTCCAGGCCATGTCGGCGGCCTTGGGCGTGATCTGCTGGCCCACCAGCGAGCGGGCCAGGGTGGTAAACGGGTCGCTATGGCCAACCAGGTGCAGGTCACCAAATTGCGGGATCAGCTTTTTCATGATGCGGTCGCGCTTCATCAGCTCGATCTTCGCCTGTTCCCAGTAGGACGGCACCTGAATGACTTGCGCCACGGCCGCCGTGCCGGGTACTTCCCCGTTTTCCCTGGTGTTTGACATCATGCGCGGCGCCAGTTGGTCGAACCGTCAGGCTTGTCTTCCAGGATGATGCCCGCTTCGAGCAGCTCGGCGCGGATCTTGTCGGATTGGGCAAAGTCGCGCGCCTTTTTCGCGGCGCTGCGCGCGGCAATCGCTTGCTCGATGGTGGCGGCCTCGTCGCCGCCGCCGGCTGCCGCGCCGACGGTCGCCTGCAGGAATTGCTGTGGCGTGCGTTCGAGCAGCCCCAATACGCCGGCCAGGCCCTGCAATTGACGCGCCAGCGCCGGCGACTTGCTCTTGTTTACTTCCGTGGCCAGGTCGAACAGCGCGGCCACTGCCAGCGGCGTGTTGAAGTCGTCGTCCATGGCCTCACTGAAACGCACGGCATGGGCTTCATTCCAGTCGATATCGCCCTCTTCCACGCTGACGCCAGCCAGCGCCGTGTACAGGCGCGTCAGGGCCAGGCGCGCGTCGTCCAGGTGCACGTCGGAATAATTGAGCGGGCTGCGGTAATGGGCGCGCAGGATAAAGAAGCGGATCACTTCGGCGTCGAACTTTTGCAGCACTTCGCGGATGGTAAAGAAGTTACCGAGCGACTTGGACATTTTTTCATTGTCCAGGCGCACGAAGCCGTTATGGATCCAGTAGTTGACGCTGGTATGGCCAAACGCGCCTTCGGACTGGGCGATCTCGTTTTCATGGTGCGGGAATTGCAGGTCGGCGCCGCCGCCATGGATGTCGAACTGTTCGCCCAGCAAGGCG
Source organism: Janthinobacterium sp. PC23-8 (assembly GCF_002250505.1). GTDB lineage: Bacteria > Pseudomonadota > Gammaproteobacteria > Burkholderiales > Burkholderiaceae_D > Janthinobacterium. The sequence continues at coordinate 197,665 of NZ_NJGY01000003.1, read as the reverse complement.
CAGGCCATGGCCGAGCACTCGATATGCCAGCCCGGGCGGCCACGGCCCCATTTCGAGTCCCATTTGACTTCTTCGGGTTCCGATTCCTTGGACGACTTCCACAGCACGAAGTCGAGCGGATCGCGCTTGCCCGTGTTCACATCGACGCGCTCGCCGGCGCGCAGGTCGTCGAGCGACTTGCCCGACAATTTGCCGTAGCCGGGGAAGTTGCGCACGGCGTAATTGACGTCACCGTCCTCGCCCTGGTAGGCCAGCTTGTTCGTTTCCAGGCGCTCGATCAGGCGCAGCATGTGCGGCACGTACTCGGTGGCGCGCGGCACATGGTCGGGCGTCAGGATGCCCAGCGCGGCCGTGTCCTCGTCCATGTACTGCGTGAAACGCGTGGTCAGCTGCGAGATGGTCTCGCCGTTTTCCACCGCGCGGCGGATGATCTTGTCGTCGATGTCGGTAATATTGCGCACATAGGTAACGTCCAGGCCGGACGCCTTGAGCCAGCGGTAGATCACGTCGAAGGCCATCATCATGCGCGCATGGCCGATATGGCAGTAATCGTAGATGGTCATGCCGCACACATACATGCGCACCTTGCCCGTTTCCATCGGCACAAAGACCTGCTTTTCACGCGCCAGGGTATTGTAAATCTTTAGATTGCTCATCGTACTTTACTGTTGGAGCGGCTGCCAGCCCGGAAAAAACGACAGACAGGCGCGGACACCGTTGGTGCCGCGCCACTGAACTGCCGTGTGCGCCGAGACTGGACTACCCGCTGTATTGTTGTTCTTGTTTGTTAAAATCAGGCGTTAGCGGGCAAGTATAACATTGATAAAAACCATACTGGCCCGATATGAATCAGGTTTTCACGAAGTTTCACACGTAGTTGGCTTCTTTATAATTCAAGCAAGTTTAAAGAAAAATAACGATCAAGGACTTATTTATGCAAGAGACAAAATTCCCGCGCCGGCCTTTCCTGGCCCGCATTTTCACGCTGTTGGCCGGCCTGACCCTGGGCAGCGCGGTGGTGGCCGCCTCGCCAACGGCCCCGCCGGTGGTGCCGGACCCGGCGCCGCACGTGACCCTGAAAACCAGTATGGGCGACATCGTGCTGGAACTGGATCAGCAAAAAGCGCCGAAAAGCGTGGCGAACTTTTTACAGTATGTTAACAGCGGCTTCTACAAGGGCACCATCTTTCATCGCGTGATCGACGGCTTCATGATACAGGGCGGCGGCTTCGACAAGGCCATGAAGCAGAAAGCGACCAGGCCGGCGATCCAGAACGAAGCGCAAAACGGCTTGCAGAACGTGACCTACAGCATCGCCATGGCGCGCACGGGCGACCCGCATTCGGCCACCTCGCAGTTCTTCATCAACGTCGGCAACAATGGCGCGCTTGACTACCCGGGCCGCGACGGCTTCGGCTACACGGTGTTCGGCAAGGTCGTCAGTGGCATGGAGGTGGTCGACAGAATCAAGGCCGTGCCGGTGGCCGACAAGGGCCCGCACCAGAACGTGCCCGTCACACCGGTGGTGATCGAATCGGCGACGGTGCTCAAACAAGCGCCCGCAAAACTGTAAAATAGCGTTTTTGCCGCCCCGGCTTGCCGCCCCGGCTTGCCGCTCCGGCTTGCCGCCCCGGCTTGCCAGGGCACCAAATATTTCACCCAAACAAAAGGACCATCATGACCTCCGTAATCATCACTACCAACCTGGGCAAGATCACCGCTGAACTGGACGCCGACAAAGCGCCGAAGACGGTTGCCAACTTCCTGGCCTATATGGAAGCGGGCCACTACAACAACACGATTTTCCACCGCGTGATCGACGGCTTCATGATCCAGGGCGGCGGCTTCGAGCCAGGCATGAAACAAAAGCCGGCCGACAAGATGGTCGAAAACGAAGCCAAGAACGGCCTGAAAAACGAACCCTATACCCTGGCCATGGCCCGCACCTCGGACCCGCATTCGGCATCGGCCCAGTTCTTTATCAACATCAAGAACAACAGCTTCCTCGACTATCCAGGCCAGGACGGCTGGGGCTACGCCGTGTTCGGTAAAGTTACCGACGGCAAGGAAGTGGTCGACGCCATCCGCGCGGTCAAAACCACGCGCGCCGGCATGTTCGCCGATGTGCCAGCGACGGACGTCATCATCGAAAAGGTAGAAGCCGCGTAATATTGGCTCACGTATCATGACGCACAGGCATTGCCACGTACTTCTTGCTTCCATGCACAATCTTGATCAGGGGAGCGTTGAACGATGACAATGCCTGCCGCACTCTTTATTTCCGACCTGCATCTGCAGCGTTCGCACCCGCGCACCAGCGCAGCCTTTCTCTGTTTTCTTGAACACCATGCGCAGCACGCGCAGGCCCTGTATCTGTTGGGCGACCTGTTCGAATACTGGGCCGGCGACGACGACCTGGAAGACCCCTTCAATGCGCGCATGACGGCCGCGCTGCGCGCTGTCAGCGATGCTGGCGTGCACGTCTGCTGGATCGCCGGCAACCGCGATTTTCTGGTCGGCGCAGGCTTTGCCTTTGCTGCCGGCGCCACCTTGCTGAACGAACCGCATGTGACGACGATCGCCGGCCAGCGCATCGTGCTGCTGCATGGCGACGCCGAGTGTACCAAAGACGCGGCCTACATGGAATTTCGCGCCATGGTGCGCCAGCCTGCCTGGCAACGGCAATTTCTCGCCATGCCTTTGACCCAGCGCAAGGCCATCATCGACGGCCTGCGCCAGAACAGCCGCGAGCACAATGGCGTAAAGTCGATGGAGATCATGGATGTCACGCCAGAAGCGGTAGCGCAGGTATTCGCCGAGCAAGCCTCGACCATCATGATCCATGGCCACACCCACCGCCCTGCCCTGCACGAAGTGGACGGCACCTTGCGCTACGTATTGCCGGACTGGGAATGCGATGTGGAACATGCAGAACTGGCGCGCGGCGGCTGGATCGCCATCGACGGCCACGGGGTCATCACGCGCCATGCGCTCGACGGCGCCATCATTGAATAGCCGTTTGCCGACGCGGCCACAAGGCGCCGTCTGACAGGCGCAAACAACTGCCTCTGCTGTAATAAGGGCATGAATCCCCTGTATATCGGCACGGCTGGCTGGGGTATTTCCAGCGCAGCCTCAAGCAGCTTCCCCGGCGAAGGCAGTCATCTGCAGCGCTACGGCCTTGTGCTCAACTGTGCCGAAATCAATACCTCGTTCTACCGCCCCCACCAGCCGGCGACCTATGCGCGCTGGTCCGACAGCGTGCCCGACGATTTTCGCTTCAGCGTCAAGCTGCCGCGCCAGGTCACGCACGCGCTGCGGCTGAAGGCTTGCGAGGCCGAACTGGAGCGTTTTGCCGGCGAGGCCGGCAACTTGAAAGACAAGCTGGGCTGCGTGCTGGTGCAACTGCCGCCCAGCCTGTGTTTTGACGCTGCCGTGGCTGAAGATTTTTTCACGCGGCTGCGTGCCTATTTTCAGTGCATGCTGGCCTTCGAAGCGCGCCACGCCAGCTGGTTCGCCGAGCCTGCCACGGCCTTGCTGCGCGAACGGCACATCACCCGCGTACGCGCCGACCCGCCCGCCGGACAGCCGGGGCCGCATGAGCCGACCACCGGGCAGGCTTATATCCGCCTGCACGGCAGCCCGAAAATCTATTACTCGGATTATTGCGCCGAATTTCTCGAGTCCTTGAGCACCGAACTGCGCAGCCTAGCTGCGGCAGGCAGCTGGTGTATTTTCGATAATACGGCGTCGGGTGCGGCCCTGGTCAATGCGCTGGATCTGCAGCAACGCCTGAACAACACATTCAGCACTGCTACCACTCAAGTGCCACTTCCTTCCTGACAGCGCGCTTGACCGGTTTGCCAGCAGGCCTGGCCTGTGCAGAGCCGGCACTGCCGTCGAGAGTAAAGACGCTCACCACCTGGGCCAGTTGCGCAGCTTGTTCCTCCAGTGCGGCGGTGGCCGCCGCCGCCTGCTCCACCAATGCGGCATTCTGCTGCGTGACGGCGTCCATTTCAGTGACCGCCTGGTTGATCTGCTCGATGCCGGTTTCCTGCTCCCGGCCCGCTGCGCTGATATCGCTCATGATGGCGGTCACGCGTTCAATGCTGCCGACGACATCGCGCATCGTCGTGCCGGCGGTCTGTACCAGTTCGTTGCCAGCGTTGACTTTTTCAAGCGAATCGCCAATCAAGGTCTTGATTTCCTTGGCTGCGGCGGCGGAGCGTTGCGCGAGATTGCGCACCTCCGACGCCACCACTGCGAAGCCGCGCCCCTGTTCGCCGGCGCGCGCCGCTTCCACGGCCGCGTTGAGCGCCAGAATATTGGTCTGAAAGGCGATTCCATCGATCGCGCCGATGATGTCGGCGATCCTGTTGGCCGAGGCACTGATCTCGCCCATCGTCGTGACCACGTTGGCCACCACCACACCGCCCTTGCGGGCGATGTCCGTGGCCGACTGGGCCAACTGGTTGGCCTGGCGCGCATTTTCGCTGTTCTGCCTCACGGTCGAGGTCAGTTCCTCCATCGACGAGGCGGTTTCCTCCAGCGCACCGGCCTGCTGCTCGGTGCGCGACGACAGGTCCATATTGCCCTTCGCAATCTCGGTACTTGCGGTGGCGATCTCGTTGGTACCGGCGCGCACCTGGCCGACAATATTGAGCAGGCTGGCGTTCATGTCCTTCAGCGCCTGCAGCAGCAGGCCAATTTCGTCGCCGCTGCTGACCTCGATCTTACGGCTGAGGTCGCCAGCCGCCACCGCCTGCGCGAGCGCCACCGCCTGATTGACCGGCCCCGTGATCGAGCGCGTGGTGAGCACCGCGATGACGATGGCCATGATGGCGGCGCCTATCGACAAGCCAAGGGTCATGGCGACAGCCGCTTTGCCGTCAGCCTCGGCCTGCTCTCCGTCCCGCTTCATCAATGACTGCTGGAAATCGATCATCGCCTGCAGCGCGGCGAAGAATTCGCTTTGCGGCGGACGCACTTCTTTCAGCAGGTAGGCGCCGGCGGCGGCGACCTTGCCTTCTTGAAGCGTACGAATTACCACGCCGCGCGCCGCGCCATAGCGGGCGCGCTTGTCGGCCATCGCCGCGAACAGCGCCTGACCTTTTTCGCTGTGTATCGATACTTTCATTTTTTCGCTGTAACCGTCATTCTTCTTGACGGACTCGGCAATTTTTTCCAGCATGCTCGCCACTTCCGCCTTGTCCGCGGCGCCGATGATGGCATTGCGCAGGAAGCGTGCCTGCACATTGACCTCGAACTGGATGGCCTGGGCCAGCATGACCTTGGCGTAGCGGTCGTTGATAATATTGGAAATGGCAAGATTGTTGGAATTGATGCGGGTGATGGCCACCGTGGCAAGGATCAGCAACAGCACCAGCACGGCGCCAAAACCCAGCCCCAGGCGCACTCCCAGCTTACAGTCAGACAATTTCATGCGGTTCTCGCTCTATCAAATCAGATTGCTGCACCAGCAGCGATGCGGCAGAGATGGGCCACCCCGGAGCGAGGGGCGATCTGGCAAGCCGACGGCTTCACACAACGCTCCTCAAGCCGCCAGCAATGCTGCCTGTTGCGGGCAGAGGTCGTTCACCAGCGCCGCGATATCGAGCATGATGATCATCCGTTCTTCAACCACCGCGATCGCCCGCATGTACGCGGCGCTGCTTTGGCTCATGTCCGGCGATGGCTTGATCTGGGCGTCGCCCAGGGTGACGACATCGGCCACGCTATCGACCACGATGCCGGTGGTCTTGCCGGACAGGGTCAGCATGACCACCACCGTGCTGTCGTTGTAGCTGGGACTGGCAAAGCCGAAGCGCACGCGCAGGTCGATCAGGGGCACGATCACGCCGCGCAGATTGACCACGCCCATGAAATAGTCGGGCGTGTTGGCCAGTTGGGTCACTTTGCCATAGCCGCATAACTCCTGCACCAGCAGGATATCGATCGCATATTCTTCTTTGCCCAAGCCAAATACCAGACTGCTCAGACTGGACTTCTCTTCATTGGTGTGCTGTTCCATGGAATCTCCGCAGGTTGGTTGACAAGTAATTGACGATAATTTGATAGTAACCAAATTTCAAAATAAATTCAATATTTAAATTTAATTTATCATATTTGTGAAATTTATGTTGTTTAACCATCGATTTGCCGCATAGGCTTCGGTGTGGAGCAACTGCTGCAAGCGCATCAAGAAGCAGCATCCCGCTCCAGGCTGCTTTTTCACTGCGCCAGCGCAAACAAGCCCCAATCGGCGACTGACAACAGCCGCCATCGCCCTACACTGTGTTTCCCAGCAGCATGGAAAACAGGCGCGGCGATGACGTATCCGAAAATTCCTTATGTGACCGGCAGCGAGCAGGCGCTGCTGCAATGCGAGCGTTCGCCCGATCAACCGGCGCGCGTGCGCATACGGCGCGAGCTGCCCGGCAATGTGATCGTGATCCATGGCGTCAACGATGTCGGCACCAGTTTTGGCGCCGTCGAAAAAGGCTTGTGCCAGGGCCTGAACGCGCGCCTGTATGGCGCCGACCTCCGCCAGCCCATACTGCGCCCCGCCAGCTACCGCCTGCCGCAGCTCGAGGAAAAGGACACGGTGGAGCCGGACCCGGATGCGGTATTGTTCAAGCGCCAGCTGCTTGAGACCACCAACAGCCCGGTGATTCCGTTTTACTGGGGCTACCGGGAACGCGGCAATGCAAGCAAGGTTGTCAACGGCCAGAACACGGACCGCCACGGCAACCGGCTCGACAAGGACATGTCGAAAAATGGCGGCCCGTTCGGCAACGCCACCAATACGCTGCCCGACATGTGGAACAAGGGCCTGTATTCGCCGATCGACATGGGTGGCGACCCGGTACGGCCGTTGATGACGGCGCCGGGCCGCATGTACATGGTGCTGGCCGCCAAACGCCTGGCGGCCTTGATCGCCATGATCCGCGACTACGACCAGAACGATGTCGTCTCGATCATCGCCCACAGCCAGGGCTGCCTGATTTCACTGCTGGCGCAAGCTTTCCTGATGGACGAAGGCCAGCGCCCGGCCGACACGCTGATCCTCACCCATCCGCCCTACAGCCTGGTGGAAGAGACCACCATGTTTTTCGGCACCATCGAAACGAGCCGCATCTTTGGCGGCGGCCAGGACCCGGCCATGGCAGAACAGTATGCCGCCATCAACAACCGCCAGACCTTCCATGCGCGATTGCAGACCTTGGTGCAGATCGTGCAGGGCCTGGTCGCAAAAAAGCACGCCACGCCCGCCTTCGGCCAGATCAAGGACCATGCGCTGTGCCACGGCATGGCGGGCGCGCCGTGGAAAGCCGAAGCGGACCGCGACAACCGCGGCAAGGTGTATCTGTACTTTTGCCCGGAAGACATGACGGTCGCGCTGGACAATATGCAGGGCATCGGCTGGCAGGGCGTGCCCGATCACCTCGAAGGTAACTGCCTGTCGACGACGAAAGGCAAGACGGAAAAAAGCATCTGGGGCGACGGCCCCACCTACTGGGAAAAGGAGTACCAGCGCCGCCAGCCCTTGCGCGAGCTGGGCGCGGGCTTTTACCAGCGCGTCTTCACCGACAAGCGGCGGCTCGATCCGGCGAAAAAAGCCACGGGGCCGGTGCTGGTCGGCCTGCCGCCCCACGATTACGCCTTGCGCCTGGACGGCGAGGACGACCACGCCCATGTGGCCGACGCCAACCGCGGCCACCGCGCCAGCCACGACGAAGCCCAATGGCCGTCCGTCACGCCGAGCAAATGGAACATCTTTTCAACCGAAGCGCGCCGCCGCGCCGGCCTGCGCACCATCAACGGCGAAGCGCTGCGCGTGCCCAGGGCAGCCGTGCTCGATGGCGGTGAACTGCGTCCCGGCCAGTTCCCCGCCACATCAAGCCAGGCCGCGCTGCCGCCCAAGAAGCAAGGCCCGTGCGAAGAGGTCGACCCGATCGACGCGGCCATCGCCGTGACCAGCAGCGACGGCTTGCGCCAACTTCCAAGGGCAGTCGTTGACGATCCACGTCCCGAGCATGACCGGAAATCAGTACATGGCTATGGCCCTTTCAGCCCGGCTGCGCACAAACAGGTGGAACAAGCGCTCAATCGAGGCAAAGAGCCAGGCGATTGGCGCAGGCTGGAGCGTGTCGCGCGCTACCCGCAAGGCGGCGACCTGCTGTACATCGATGCCATGGAAACCCCAAACGAGGCGCGCAAGCGCTGGCAGCATGAGGTCAGTCCCAAGTCCTTTCACGGCGCAATTATCGGCAATGCGGACAATCACCGGAATGTGACGGCGTATGACGTGGCCATCGGTGGCGGCAAGGCAAGCAGTGATCCACGGTTTTATGAATACTTATGTGCGGTAGCGGATTGGCGGCTCAAGACCAATGACCAAATTCCTCGTCCATCAATATTGCGATGGGATACATTCACGAAAAAATTTTCCCCATATTGGTCTGCAGAACCAGCAGAACGCAAAGCTGTCATCTTTGGCAACGCAAGGTATTACAGTTCTGGAGAACTCCCCGCCTGTGTTCCCTCATTATTCGCAGGAATGCCATCGACTGTTGTGTGCGAAACGGTCAATGGACGGCGTACCGAATCTGTCTTCCCGCCCCTCAGCCGTCGAGCCATCAATGATATTCCAAAATGAACAATCTATCATCCGATCCCATGTCATTCTTACAGGAGCACACGATGGCCATCAAGACCGGGAAATACCTCCAATCGCTCTTGCTGATACCACCTATCATTGCCGCAAGCCTGTTCGGCACGCGCTGGTTCAGTCAACGGAACCCTGTCCCCGCCGTCAAGCCGATCACACAAACGGCGCCTGTCAGCGAACAATCCCGGCGCGAGTATGTGCTGGAAGTGATCGGCCTCGGTGTCACGTTGGACAAATATCGGCAAGGAAAACTATGGGAGGCTCTTCAAAAGGGGCACGCCTATTCCAGCATTCGTGAGCAGAACAAGGAAAAATACCCTTGGAATAGTCTTGAGAAAGCCGGTATCAGCGGAGGTCGCGCTGGTGACACGCTCGAAAATGGTGCACTCAATACGCCTATGTATTTTGCCGTACCTGTGTTTAACGCTGAAGGTCCAATTGCTGATCCCGACATGCAGGATAGCCCCGATTCCCCCAGGTCAGGATTGGCCGGGAGTGCCAGTTCGTCCGGCATGCATTGGCATTTGTTTACCGCTGCCGCCAGGCGTTTCGACGAGTATCCAGACAGAATTCTGAAAGAGGTATTTGCATTTTTTGATGCTCATCCGGACGTGCCATACATAATCTTGAATTCGCACGACGGCATGGAGTCACGTGATGGCAACCGTCTTCCCAATACTCCCGAACTACTAAAGAACGGTTATTACATCCCCGAAATGCCCGACGCCTCCGCCCTGTTCGTGCTGGCCCGGCGCGAGCGCATCGATGCGGTACGCAAGTTTGCGTTTGACGATGCGCCACCCGAAGACAGTGTCGACGACCTCAATAACTTCGGCGTGGCGCGCCGGCTGTATCTGGCGTATGACGAATTGACCCGCAAGGTTCCCAGGCCGGAACCGGATTCACCCGTCGGCAGAGTACCGCTGATCGACGAATGGCTGCCCGTCGCCGCCCAATTCGCGCGCCGCACCGATATCCGCGGCACCGGCAGTTTCAGCCTGCTCGACAAGCTCCATGGCCGCAACTACCATCCCCCCAGGCAATGGCAGCCGACGCCCTGGTTTCCGGTACCCTTCAACAAGGAACAGCTGGCGCAGCTCGACCGTCTGCCCACCCTGGGCTTTATCCACCGTCCCATTTTCGTCAAGATGGTCGACGAGCACGGCAAGCCCTTGACGCGCCGTGACCAGCGCGAGCGCGCCTTGCAGGCTGGCTGGCAGGAAGCGCTGCGTACCCTGCCCGAAACGCAGCGGGCGGCGGCGCCGGCGCGCCTTGTGGCGGCCACCGGCGGCGATACACAACAACTGATCACCTTGCACAAGACCTTGATGAAACACGCGCAAGACGGTGGCGCGGAACTCGACAGCGGCAACCTGGCACAATGGATCGACACCGACCGGCGCCTGGGCAATACGGGCGCGGCCACGCTGTTCGTGCAGATGGCGATCGGTGTGATGGGCAGCTACCGCGACGGCGGCGTCAGCGCGGCGGTCAACCTGCGCAATGCGCAGGAAGCGTCGATTGTGCTGGTCAGTCCGCCGTCAGAGGAAAAGCGGCGCGCGCAGAAGCATCCGAACGGCGGCGACGTGTTTGCACACCACGGCACGCCGATGATCGATCCGCGGAATTATCCGGCGAACTGAACAACTTATTCAAACTGCTTTCTGAACGCCTCGAACTGTGCCGCCAGTCCATCAAAGTCGCTGCGCAACTGCAGCACTTCCTGCTCCAGCTGGGCCACCCTGCTGCCCTGCTGCGGCGCGCTGACGGCGCCGGCATAACCTGCCGCCGTCTCGATCTGCGCCAGCGCTGCTTCGCCGCCCAGCAGATGGCCATAGCGCGGTTCCTTGGCGCCAGGAGCCACCGCCAGCTTGGCCACCAGCGGCGGGTATTTGTCGATCAGGAACTGCAGGCCGGATTCCACGTCGGCGACGGACTTGAATTCATGCACGCGGCCGCTGCGGCTGCGGATCTCGCCAGCCGTCTGCAGGCCGCGCAGCATCAAGATCGTCAGGATGGCCAGCTTGTCCTGTTCCAGCGACCATTTGATGCGCATGCGGTGTTCGTACTTGGCGACGCGCGCGCCAGCCTGGGTGATGCCGTTGACGAACTTGCGCTGCATCAGGCGCTGCAGCACGTCGTACACGGTTTCCTCAGTGAGGGCCATCACCGGCTCGCGGCTGGACAGCTGGTTGCAGCCGTTGGTGAGGGCATTGAGCGACAGCGGGTAGCTGTCCGGCGTCAGTGCTTCCTTTTCGGCCAGCACGGCCAGCACGCGGATCTCGAACGGGTCGAGCAGGTTGGGATTATCGGTGTTTGCTGCGCTTGCTTCAGTACTCATGCGTCATCCTCTTTTACTAGTCCACCAGCTTGTTCATCTGTTCCGTATCCAATTTATCACACTCGGGCACGCCCTGGCAGCAAATGCCGGCGCGCTTCAAGGTCGCCAGGATGGTTTCGATGCGCTGCTCCTGCGCCACGGCGTGCGTGATCAGGCCCTGCAGCGCTTTCGACAGCGGATCGTCGCCATTGGGCGTGACGCCATAGGCGGCGAACAAATGGGCAGTGCTGCCTTCGCGCAGGGCATTGAGGTCTTTTTGCACGATATGCGCGGGGTTGCCGACGGCCGTGGCGCCGGACGGCACGGGTTTCAACAGCACCGCGTTCGAGCCGACCTTGGCGTAGGCGCCCACCGTAAAGCTGCCCAACACCTGGGCGCCGGCGCCGACGATCACGCCGCGCTCCAATGTCGGGTGACGCTTGCTGCCCGTGTGCAGCGAGGTGCCGCCCAGGGTCACGCCCTGGTAGATAGTGCAGTCGTCGCCGACCACGGCCGTCTCGCCGATCACCACCCCAAAGCCATGGTCGATAAAGACACGGCGGCCGATGACGGCGCCGGGATGGATTTCGATGCCGGTGATGATGCGCGCGATATACGAGATAAAGCGCCCCAGCCACTGCATGCGGCGCAGCCAGCACCAGTGCGCCCAGCCATGCATGACGATGGCGTGCAGGCCCGCATAACAGGTCAGTACCTCCCAGCCATTGCGGGCAGCCGGGTCACGTTCAATGATGCTGTTGATATCTTCGCGCAGGTGGTGGAACATGGGAGGTGGTTCGACTAAAGGTGACAGGATGCAAATGGTAGCGTATTGCGCGGGGGCTTGCTGGAGCAGCGGATAAACAAGCGCCGCCTCGGGGGCGGCGGCTGATTTTCTGGAAGCTCTAAAAAACGTTCAGGGCAAGGCGCATTGCCGAAGACAGTACGATTAGTACGGCGAGGCAGTGCAACGCCGCCATGGGCGTTTTTTAGGCTTCCAGCGCGATGCGCTGGCGGCGGGCTTCATACAGGCACACACCGGATGCCACCGACACGTTCAGGCTCTCGACCGAACCGAACATCGGGATATTGACGAGAATGTCGCAGGTCTCGCGCGTCAAACGGCGCATGCCTTCGCCTTCGGAACCCATCACCAGCGCGGTCGGGCCGGTGAAGTCGGCTTCGTACAGGCCTTTTTCGCCGTCGTCCGAGGTGCCGATCAGCCAGATGCCGCGGTCCTTCAGTTCGCGCATGGTGCGCGCCAGATTCGTCACGGTGATGTAAGGCACGGTCTCGGCGGCGCCGCTGGCGACCTTGGCGGCGGTGGCGTTCAGGCCCACGGCGCGGTCCTTCGGCACGATCACGGCGTGCGCGCCGACACCGTCGGCCACGCGCAGGCAGGCGCCCAGGTTGTGCGGGTCGGTGATGCCGTCGAGGATCAGCAGCAGCGGCGGGCCGTCGACGGCGTCGAGCAGTTCGTCCAGGTTGCGCGCCAGCGACAGCTGCGAGGCAAACGCGATCACGCCCTGGTGGCGGCGGGTGCCGACGATTTTATCGAGGCGCGCCGAATCGACGGGCATGACGCGCACGCCGGCGGCCTTGGCGGCGGCGATCATGTCCTTCATGCGGCCGTCGACGCGACTGGCGTCGACAAAAATCTCTTCCACCGACGACGCTTCATGACGCAGGCGCGAGGTCACGGCGTGGAAGCCGAAAATCATTTTATTCTTCATTGTTTATCGTTTCTTCTTGCTTGTTTTCGAACCGGTTCTTGCCGCGCGAGGCGCTGCCGTGGCGGGCGCCGCGACCGGGGTGTTGCTGTTGTTGCCGGACGACCTGCCACGCTTCGGTTTGGCAGCGCCATTGGCGCCGCCGGCCTTGATTTCATGGCGCTGTTCGGTCGCGGGACCGGGCTTGACCATGGTTTTTTTATTGCGCTTGCCGCCGGCAGGCTTGTCGCCGGTTTCTTCGCCAGCCGCTTCCCCTTCGGTCACCAGGCGCAGGTCGATCTTGCGCGTTTCCAGGTCGACTCTGGCCACCTGCACCGTCAGACGGTCGGTCAGTTGATAACGCTTGCCGGTGCGTTCGCCGCGCAGTTCATGGCGCGCATCGTCGTACTGGAAGTAATCGGTACCGAGCTCGGTGACGTGCACCAGGCCTTCGACAAACAGGGTATCCAATTGCACGAATACGCCGAAGGTGGTCACGCCGGTAATGGTGCCGGTAAATTCCTCGCCCAGCTTGTCTTGCATGAAGTAGCACTTGAGCCAGGCTTCGACATCGCGCGATGCTTCGTCGGCGCGGCGTTCGTTGGCCGAGCAATGCACGCCGAGCGCATCCCAGATGGTCAGATCGGCTTTCTTCGGCTTGCCTTCGGCCTTGTCTTTTGCCTGCTGCTTGCGCGTGGCGTTCGACACGTTGGTGTTGAGCACGGTCTTGTCGGACAACTTCGGCTCGTACTTCTTGCCTTGCAAGATGGCCTTGATGGCACGGTGCGTCAGCAGGTCGGGATAGCGGCGGATCGGGCTGGTGAAGTGGGCATAGGCCTCATACGCCAGGCCGAAGTGGCCGATATTGTCCGGGCTGTAGACGGCTTGCTGCATCGAGCGCAGCAACATGGTCTGCAGCAGGGCCGCGTCGGGACGCAGCTTGATCTGCTGCATCAGCGTCTGGTAATCCGAAGCCGTCGGCGTATCGCCGCCGGTCAGGTTCAGGCCGACTTGCTTGAGGAAGGTGCGCACTTGCGTGAGCTTTTCCTTGGTCGGGCTGGCGTGGATGCGGTAGGTGCCCGGGTGCTTGTGGCGCAGCAGCAAGTCTGCCGCGCAGACGTTGGCCGCCAGCATGCACTCTTCGATGATCTTGTGCGCTTCGTTGCGGGTGCGCGGAATGATCTTTTCGATCTTGCCGGCGCTGTTGCAGACGATATAGGTTTCGGTGGTTTCGAAATCGATGGCGCCGCGCGCGGTACGCGCTTTGAGCAAGGCGCGATAGACCAGTTCCAGGTTTTGCAGGTGCGGCAGGATATCGGCGCGGCGTGCTGCTTCGGGACCTTTGGTGTTGCCCAGTACGGCGGCCACTTCGTCATACGTCAGGCGCGCGGCCGAATGAATCACGGCCGGGTAGAACTGGTAGGCCTTGATCTCGCCCTTGTCGGTCACGACGGCGTCGCACACCAGGGTCAGGCGGTCGACGGCCGGATTCAGCGAGCACAGGCCATTGGACAGCTTTTCCGGCAGCATCGGAATCACGCGGCGCGGGAAGTACACGGAGGTGCTGCGTTCGAGCGCGTCGGTATCGAGCGCGTCGTTCGGTTTGACATAGTGGCTGACGTCGGCGATCGCCACGATCAGGCGGAAGCAGTTGGCGCGGCCAACCTTCACCGGTTCGCAGTAGACGGCATCGTCGAAGTCGCGCGCGTCTTCGCCATCGATGGTCACCATCGGCACGTCGCGCAGGTCGACGCGCTCTTTCAGGTCGGCGGCGCGCACTTCGAACGGCAGCTTCTCCGCTTGCTTGAGGGCGGCGGCGGAAAAGATATGCGGCACATTGAATTTGCGCACGGCAATTTCGATTTCCATGCCGGGGTCGTCCAGCGCACCGAGCACTTCGACGATCTTGCCGACCGGCTGCTTGAAGCGCATCGGCTGTTCGGTCAGCTCGACGCTGACGATCTGGCCGGCTTTCGCCTTGCCCACCGAACCGCTCACCAGGATGTCCTGGCCGATGCGCTGGTCTTCCGGCGCCACCACCCAGGTGCCGTTTTCCTGGATCAGGCGGCCGATCACATGGGTATTGGCGCGGTAAGTCACTTCGACGATGGTGCCTTCCGGGCGGCCACGGCGGTCGGTGCCGACGATGCGTGCCATGACCTTGTCGCCATGCAGCACTTTCTGCATTTCTTTTTCAGGCAGGAACAGGTCGGCGCTGGCGTCGTCAGGAATCACAAAGCCGAAGCCGTCGCGGTGACTGGTCACGCGACCGGCCACCAGAGCGCTCTGGTCGGCCAGGCTGAACACGCCGCCGGCGTCAGAGGTGAGCTGGCCGTCGCGCTCCATCGCCTTCAGGCGACGAACCAGCACTTCCATGGAATCGGCATGCACTTGCAGCGTTTTCCCGAGTGACTGCGGATCGAGAGGCGCGTTGACGCTGCGGAATATGCCGAGAATGTCCTCCCGGCTGGGGATGGTGTGGGTATTTTGGCTCAAAAGTATTTCTATAGTTGTATTGACAGTGATCAAACGGAAAACAGGCCGATGACATCACCGTCAATCGACACGGTGATAGGCCGTAGTGTACCGGAGGACGCCTTGGTTTGCCTAACAGACAGCGTACCGGGAACAGGCCTGGCCCGTCCCATGATGAAAATGTGCGGAAAAATGCACCAGCCCTTTGACATCGGCAAATATTGCTCTATAATCCTTGTCTCTTGCAGCGTAACGCCTTCATCGGCGCGACGTAACAGGAAAGCGGTACAGGGTTGATGTGCAGTATGGAGCGAAAGCTCATCTGGCGCAAAACTCTTCAAGTCGCTATAATAGCAGAATTGACGAGGTTTATTGTCAAGTAGTATCAGTGCCCACGTGGCGGAATTGGTAGACGCGCATGGTTCAGGTCCATGTGCCTTTGGGTGTGGGGGTTCGAGTCCCTCCGTGGGCACCATTACCGAATTCGCAAAAAGCCGCAAACTCTCACGGGTTTGCGGCTTTTTTCATTTCTGCGCGCACATTCAAGCTGTCGGCATTTCTGACAATCCACGACGTCAACACCCCGGTCTTTCACGCAAGTCCCTGATTTTTATAGTCGAGCACGCTTTTTGCGTGGCGATGGCTTCCTTCCCCACTCCCTGGAGTCGCCATGAAAGCCCGCTCGCTTCCCTCCTTCCTGATCGGCCTGGCCATCAGCCTGCCCCTGACTTGCCTGGCAGCACCGATCTTCAATTTGCAATACGTTCCCGGCACTTCGCTGCAGGCGCAGCAAGGCTTCCAGGCGGCAGCCGCGCGATGGTCGCGCGTACTGAACGACAATGTGACCATCGAACTGACGGTCGGCTTCAATTCGCTCGGCAGCAGCATCCTGGGCCAGACCGGTTCGAGCGAAGCGTTTTACCGCTACGGCGACGTACGCAATGCGCTGGCGCAGGACGTCACCTCGGCCTACGACCGGCAGGCGCAGGCACACTTGCCAGGCGGCGACAATTTTGGCGTGCTGATCAATAACACGGCAAACAATCCGAACGGTCCCGGCAGCCCCGTGCCCTACGTCGACAACAATGGCGATGACAACAATCAATACCTGTTCATGAGCAACGCCGAAGCCAAGGCGCTGGGCCTGGCGCCACCCGGCCAGTCGCTGCCCGGCTGCCTGGGCAACTGCGACGGCTTTATCCAGTTCAATAGCGACTTCACGTTTGATTTCGATCCCGGCAATGGCATTGCCGCCAACGCCATCGACTTTATCGGCGTGGCCATGCACGAGATCGGCCACGCGCTGGGTTTTCTCAGCGGCGTCGATATTCTCGATTTCAACTCGCCACCGCTGGGCGGGCCATATGACGATACCGAATTTACCTACGTCGCGCCGCTGGACCTGTTCCGCTACTCGACCGAGAGCACGGCGGCCGGCGTGATCGACTGGACGGCCGACAACCGCGACAAGTATTTTTCGCTCGATGGCGGCGTCACGCGCGGGCCCCTGTTCTCCAACGGCGCCTACCACGGCGACGGCCGCCAGGCCAGCCACTGGCGTGACCAGCTGGGCCTCGGCATCATGGACCCGACCGTGGCCTACGGCGAACGCCTGGTGCTGCGTCCCAGCGACCTGATCGCCCTGGACGCCATCGGCTGGGACGTCAGCCTGTTCGCCGTGCCCGTGCCGGGCACCCTGCCCCTGCTGTGCCTGGGATTGTTATTAATGGGCTTGCTGCGCCATAAAAACAGGCAGTTTTCATAGGGAAAGCGCTTTTTTCAGGTGAAAAAGGTCTTTCTTGAAGAAAACAGCAAATGTTGATTGACCGAATGCGCGCCAACCCTTATGATTTTGTCCGTCGCTGCAGAACACGCAGCGACGAGCAAGAAAATGCCCACGTGGCGGAATTGGTAGACGCGCATGGTTCAGGTCCATGTGCCTTCGGGTGTGGGGGTTCGAGTCCCTCCGTGGGCACCAGCAGCGAGCAGTTGTCGTTGTTATCCGCAGCAAAGCAGTAAAAGCAGCACGCATTCAGTAGTACAGATGCCCACGTGGCGGAATTGGTAGACGCGCATGGTTCAGGTCCATGTGCCTTCGGGTGTGGGGGTTCGAGTCCCTTCGTGGGCACCATTACCAGATTCGCAAAAAAGCCGCAGACTTTCATCAGTCTGCGGCTTTTTTCATGGCGCTTCCCTTTTATTTGGCCAGCGCCGCTTTTACCGCATCGGCCAGGCTGGTGGTCGGACGCTTGATCAGGGCACTCAATTGCTTGCCATGCTCTTCCAGGCCACCCTTGGCCGTGCCCGCATCGGAATCGGCCAGCAGTTCGGCAAAGCCTTCCGGCACGCCCACACCGACCAGCGCCGCCTTGAAGTCGGCCTGCGGCATATCCTTGTAGACGATCTGTTTGCCCGACTGGCGCGCCACTTCGGCCGCATACTGCGCCAGGGTAAAGCTGTCGTCGCCGGCCAGCTCATAGATCGCCCGGGGCGCCGCGCTGGTGAGAACACAGGCGGCTGCCGCTGCGTAGTCAGCGCGCGAAGCCGACGAGAAACGGCCATCCTGCGCCGCGCCCAGCACCACGCCATGCTCAAGCACCGGCGCCAGGTGTTCCGTATGGTTTTCCAGGTACCAGCCATTGCGCAGGAAGCTGTACGGCAGGCTTGATGCGCGGATCGCCGCTTCGGTGATCACGTGCTCGGCCGCCAGGCCCAGCGGCGAGGTGTCGGCGCGCAGGACGCTGGTGTAGGCCAGCAGCGCCACGCCGACGCGCCTGGCGGCATCGATCACGTTCTGGTGCTGGGCAGCGCGCTGGCCCACTTCGCTCGACGAAATCAGGAGGATCTTGCTGGCGCCCTCGAAGGCCGCGTCGAGGCTGGCGCCGTCGTTGTAGTCGGCCTGGCGCACCTGCACGCCTTGCGCGGCCAGGCTGGCGGCCTTGGCCGGATTGCGCACGGCGGCGACGATGGAGCTGGCGGGAACGGTTTTCAACAGGCTGGCGATAACGTGCTGGCCCAGTTGGCCGGTGGCGCCGGTGATGACGATCATGATGAGTCCTTGGTGTATGGATGAGAAAAATCTATAATAGCGCTATCACTTACCGAATGTAAGTACGTACCTTTTGGTAAGTATTAACATGCATGCTCTACAGGCCACCCCATGCCCACCGATACTCCCGGCGCCAGCCTGCGCGCCGCGCTCGCCGAACAGAACCAGGGCGCCCACCTGATGGCGGCCGCCTGCCCGTCGCGCGCCGTGCTGAGCCACCTGACCAGCCGCTGGGCGGTGCTGGTGCTGGTCCTGCTGCTCGGCGGCACGCGGCGCTTCAGCGCACTGCGCCGCGAGGTGGGCGGCGTCAGCGAAAAAATGCTGGCGCAAACCCTCGACGCCCTGTGCAGCGACGGCTTCGTGCTGCGCCAGGCCTATCTGGTGATACCGCCCAAGGTGGAATACAGCTTGACGCCACTGGGGCGCGAGGCGGCAGAACGGCTGGCCGTGCTGGTCGACTGGATCGAAGACAATTACCCGCGCATCGAACAGGCGCGCGCCGACCTGGCGCGCAGCGTGAGCACGGAACAAGCGGCTTGAAGGCCTCGATAATATTGCTTTTTATTACCAACGTGACGTTTACAGTGACTGGCCTTGATGTAATACTAGGTCCACCAACAGGCGTCATGATTGCGACACCATGAATCAGTTGATCTCTTCCGACCGGGCCAGGGTCTTGCTGGTCAGTCCTGCCACCAGCGATGTGCGCGAACTGCTGTATGTACTGGACCGGCACAATCTGGGTACGGGCGTAGCCGGCGATATCGACGCCGGCGTGGAACTGGCCGCCGGCGGCGCCGACCTGATCCTGCTCGACGCGGCGCTGGCCGGCAGCAATATCGACGCCAGCTGTTTGCGCCTGCGCAATGCGGCCGAGCGCCATGGCGTGCCGCTGCTGCTGATGTCGTCCTCGCCCAGCGCCGAAGAGCAGGGCCGCAGCGTGGGCGCCGGCGCCAGCGACTACATCAGGATGCCGTTCAACGCGCGCGACGTGGCCGAAAAAATCCTGATGGAACTGGCGCTGCACAAGGCCCATGGCGCCGAGGCCGAGGCCGAGTCCATCGATGCCAGCGCAGCGGCGCGCCCCGTGCATCCGCAAACGCTGGAGGTCAATTACCACTCCATCCTGGCAGGCTCGCCCGATGCGGTGCTGCTGTTCGACATCGACAACGCCCTGCTGATCGACGCCAACCACCTGGCCGAAAAAATGTTCGGCATGCCGCAAGCGAGCCTGCTGCAAGGCGGCATGGAGCGCGTCTTTCCACGCCGGCAAGCGGACGGCCTGGCCTCGATCCGGCTGTTGCGGGAAAAAATGCAGGACACCCTGCAAGGCAAGATCGTCGTCTTTCGCGCCGAGTGCCGCCACCGCGACGGCCACGCCATCGCCTGCGAAATCCGGCTGATGCGCTTGTCGGTGCCGGGCCGCCAGCTGGTGCACGCGCGCATCATCGACCTGACCGAACGCAACCTGGCCGAAGCTTTGCGCGCGGGCCAGAATGCGCTGCTGGAAATGATCGCCAAGGGCGCGCCGCTGGTGCCCACGCTCGATCGTTTGCTGCTGCTGATCGAGGGCCAGTCGCGCGGCGTGTATTGCTCCGTCATGCTGCTCGATGAAGACGGCCGGCGCATGCGCAGCATGGCCGGTCCCAGCCTGCCGCGCCAGTACCTGGACATGCTCGACGATGTGGAGATCGGCCCCGGCGTCGGTTCCTGCGGCGCCGCCATGTTCCACGGCAAGCCGGTGGTGGTCAGCGATATCGAGCACGATCCCCTGTGGGCGCCGTATCGCGGCATGGCCGCCGCCTTCGGCCTGCGCGCCTGCTGGTCCCAGCCCATCTTCGGCCAGGACGAGCAGGTGCTGGGCTCGTTCGCCATGTACTACCGCGAAGTGCGCAGTCCCGTAGCGCAGGAACTGGTGCTGATCGACGTGGCGGCCGACCTGGCAGGCATCGCGATTGCCCGCATGCGCCACGAGCAGGAATTGCAGCGCCACCGCAGCCACCTGGAAGACCTGGTGGCCAAACGCACGGCCGCGCTGACCCTGGCCAAGGAACAATCGGAACAGGCCAACCGCGAACTGGCGGCCGCCCTCGAACACCTGTCGATCACGCGGGACGAACTGGTGCGGCGCGACAAGCTGGCCGCGCTCGGCGCGCTGGTGGCCGGCATCGCGCATGAACTCAATACGCCGATCGGCAACGCCCTGGTGGTGGCCACTACCATGGCCGAACGCACGCGGGGGTTACAGGCCGGTTTCCAGGACGGCTTGCGCCGCTCGGAACTGGAAAGCTACCTGGGGCAGGCCAGCGAAGCGGACGCCATCGTGCTGCGTAACCTGCAGCGCGCGGCCGACCTGGTGTCGAGCTTCAAGCAGATCGCCGTCGACCGCGCCAGCTCGCAGCGCCGCCATTTTTTGCTGCGCCAGTTCATCGCCGAACTGATGCTGCCGCTGTCGGCCACGCTCAAGGGCGCCGGCCATCTGCTTGAGCAGGACGTGGCGCCGGAACTGGCGATGGACAGCTACCCCGGCCCGCTGGGCCAGGTGCTGACGAACCTGGTGGAAAACTGCGTGCGCCACGCCTTCGAAGGGAGGAACAGCGGCGCCATCGGCATCACGGCGCGCGCCAGTGTCGCTGGCGAGAGCATCAGCATCGCCATCGCCGACAATGGCAGGGGCATCGCCGCCGGCGACCTGGCGCGCATCTACGACCCTTTCTTTACCACCCGGCTCGGTTCGGGCGGCTCGGGCCTGGGCCTGCACGTGGCGCACAATATCGTCACCGGCGTGCTCGGTGGCCATATCGAGGTGGCCAGCGGCGACGCCGGCACCACGTTTACCTTGCACTTGCCGGCCGTGGCGCCGCAGGCCGGCACAGCCGCTGGAGAATAAGATGAAATACCTGATCGCGGTCGCCCTGCTGGCGGCATGCACCGCCGCAATGGGCGGACCGGCGCCCTGGTACCAATGGCGCAGCAAGGTCGACGGCACCCTGTCCTGCGCCCAGTCGACCCTGGGCTTTGGCTGGGAGCTGGCCTCGGGACCGTACAAAGATAGCCGTTGCGAAAAACCGGCGCTTGTTAAATAATGGGGACATAACAACACGGGGCAACCGGCTTGGCAACAAGCGATGGCACGCATGGAAAGCGCATGGAAAGATAAGGCAGTCCTGTCTATTTCACCGAGGAGAGCACATGTTTACGAATCCCGAACAATTCGCATCGGCCACCAAGGCCCTGTTTGAATTCCAGCTGATGACCTTCAACACCCTCACCACCAAGGCGGTGCAGGGCGTGGAGCAAGTGCTGGCATTGAACATGGCCACCGCCAAATCCGGCATGGAAGAGGGCCTCGCAGCCGGCAAGGAAATAAGCCAGGCCAAGGACCCGAAAGCGGCGATGGCCGCCGCCGCCGCCCAGCTGCAGCCGGGCGTGGCCGGCGCCAAGGCCTACAAGCAGCAGCTCGATGCCATCATCAAGGACATTCACACCGAATTCACCAGCGCCGCCGAAGCCCATGTGGCGGAAGCGAAAAGCAACTTGAGCGCGCTGATTTACGACGTGACGAAAAACGTGCCGCCAGGCTCGGAAAACGCCGTCGCCATCGTCAAGGCCGCCATCGACAACGCCTTCCTCGGCTACGAGCAAGTCACCAAGGCCACCCAACAGGCCGTGAAAACGGTGGAAGAACAAATCGCCAAGGCCTCGGCGCAGGTCGCGCAGGCGTCGGACAAGGCGACGGCGGGGGTACAGGAAGCGGCTGAAAAAGTGATGCCGAAAGCGGCCAAGGCAGCAAAGAAATAGGCGTAGACCGTGGTGTTGTCGGATTGCGCGCAAGCGCTAATCCGACCTACGTCGCCCTTACCGGGGTTATCCGATACACACACCGTCTGCCCCCCTCCAGCAGATACTCGCTGCGCTCCACCGTACAATCGTCGCCCAGCACGCGCTGGAATATCGCCAGTTCCGAACGGCAAAACTTCTGGCAGGAGGTCGCCGCCGCGCAGATCGGGCAATGGTTTTCCAGCAGCAGCACGCTGCCGTCCGGCTGCGGTTCGCTATCGGCCATATAGCCTTCGCCATCACGCGCGCGGGCCAGGCTGGCCACTCTTTCGGCCAATCGCGCCCCCAGATCGATGCGCGCGCGGTAGGCCGCCACACTGCCCGCTTCGCGCGCAGCGATCAATTTGTCCATGCCCTCGTCACCGAACAGCTGGCGCACCTGGGCGATCAATTCCAGCGTCAGGTCGGCGTGGCGGTCGGGAAAGCGCGCATGGCCGGCGTCCGTCAGCGCCCAGCGCCGCGCCGGGCGCCCGACCTTGTCGGCCAGGTCCTCGAAGGCGACCAGGCCCTTGCCATGCGCCGCTTCGAGCTGGCGCCGCGCCCCCATCGAGGTCACATCGAGCAAGGCCGCCAGTTGCTGCGCCGTTTGCGGGCCGCGCATCTTCAGCAGGAACAGCGTACGCTCCGAGGTGGCTACGGCGGCGCTCATGCGGCCGCCTTCAGGTCCGGCGCATCGGTGGCGTTCAGGTGGCGGCGCCAGCCATGCATGCGCCAGGCCGACCAGGCCGCGCACAAGGCGCCCGCCACCAGCACCAGCCGCGTGTCGACCAGGATCAGCAGCGAGCCGCCCAGCGCGACGACGATATTGGCAATACAAAACGTGGTCGACAGCAAGCCCATCACGGCGCCCTGCCCGTGCGCGCTGAAACGCTCGGCGCACCAGCCCTGTATTACCGTGTTGTACAGCGCGTTGGGGATGCCGAACAGCACGATGGCGGCGATGCCGACCCAGATATTGCCCACCGCCAGTATTAAAATGGCCAGCGCCACGGCGCTGGCATACCAGCCGGCGCGCAGCAGCGGCGCATGGCGGCTGGGGCCGCCCGCCAGCAGCGAGGTCATCGTCATGGTGCCGCACAGGCCCACATTCACCCAGGCGATCTCCTGCGCATGGTAGTGCGCCGTTTCGACCAGCCACAGCGGATAAAACTCGTAAAAGCTGGCTACGCCGCAGGTCAATGCCAGTTGCACGATGAACAAGGTGCGCAACTCCTGGTGGCGCAGCAGATTGAGCGAATGGCGGTCGCGCGCCACCTGCCACCACGAGGTGGTCAGCAGTGAAGGCGTTTCGCGCGGCAAGCCCACCGCCACCAGCACGGCCACCAGCATCAGCGCGCCGGCCGCGATCTGGAACGGCACCGTCACCCCCCACGCCAAAGTGGCGCCGGCGAGGATGGGGCCGACCAGCCAGCCCAGGTAAAAGGCGCCGTTCAGCCAGGACATGGCGCGCAGGCGCAGCGGCCCTTGCAACTGGTCGGCCAGCATGGCGCGCGCGATGGCGCCATTGCCTTCGAGCAGGCCGGTGATAAAGCGCGCGACGATAAACAGCGGGTAGGACTGGATCAGCAGCGCCCAGGCCGTGATCGCATGGCCGATGGCGGCGCCAACAGCAGTGCGCATCAGCAAGGGACGCCGGCCATAGCGGTCCGACAGCGGTCCCAGCAAGGCCGAGCCGATCAGCAGGCCCAGCGGATTGATGGTCAGCGCCAGGCCGAACAGCAGTTTTGACGGTAATCCCATGTAGTGATTGAAAGCATTCGGCGCTTCGGCGGCAAACAGCGGCGGCAAGATGGGATAAGGCAAGGAAGCGCCGATGGTGGACAGCAGGGCCAGCAGGCAGGCGGCGGTGATCAGGATAGCATTTTTCATACGCGAGACTATACGTGGCGGCTTGCAATAAGTAAACAAAATTGATTATTTATGCCTGCCGGCGCAACGTCAGCCCCATGCTGCGGGAAAATCGCTGTGCAAGCCGGTCGCCAGGGTTTAAACTGTATATAAACACAGTAAAACCATATCCAAGTAACATCAAAGAGCCACCTGCCCCCTATGCTGAGAGTCCTGGAAAATCCCTTGTACTATCTGGAGAACTTCCAGGGCGTGCTGAACTGGATCAGCGAGCGCTATGCCGACTTGCTGAGCAGCGAAGAGACGCAGTTCATCGCGCAGTTCGCGCAACTGCCGCAAGCGTCGCGCGCGCTGTTCGTGCGCCTGGTGATGCGCAAGGGTTGTCTGTTTCGCGCAAGCAAACTCAACTACCGCGAGATCGGCGATACGCGCATCGCCGCCCTGCCCCTGCTGGCCACGGGCTGGGTGGTGCTCGATCCTGCCATCGACATCGCCACCCTGTTCGAGCTGCTGTTGAAGCCCGAGCTGCAACAAGTGTTCGCGCTGGCCGGCCCCTTGAAAACGGCGCGCAAGGCGGAGCAATTGGCAGCGTTGCGCGAACTGCATGCTCAAGAGCAGCCGTTTTCCGCCTGGTATCCGGCCTCGGACGATGTGCTCTACAGCATCTGCAACCAGCCCCTGTGCGACCGGCTGCGCCTGATTTACTTTGGTAATTACCACCAGGACTGGTCGGAATTCGTGCTGTCCGACCTGGGCGTGCATCAATATGAAAAGGTCGAGTTTTCGCTGGCCTCGCGCGGCTTTCGCACGCGCCAGGATATTGCCCACTATGAAGTGCTGCATCAGTGCCGCGAGCGCTTCAACGATGCGCTGGCGCCTGCCTCCCCAAGCGAAGTGCTGCAGGAGCTCGCTGCGCTCTCGCCCGTGACCGATAACGCCTGGCTGGCCAGCCGCCGCGACAAACTGCAGTTCCAGATCGCCCAGCAGCTGGAAAAATCGCAGGACTGGCCCGCCGCCTGCCGCGCCTATGCCGACTGCCGCTATCCGGGCGCGCGCGCGCGGGCCATCCGTGTGCTGGAAAAAGATGCACAGCCGGGCGCCGCCTACGAGCGCCTGGAAATCGCCCTGCAGGCGCCGGAAAGCGAGGCCGAGCGCCAGTTGCTGCTGCGCATGGCGCCCCGCTTGCGGCGCAAACTCGGCCATGCCAGACAGGCCACCACGCCGGCCGCGCCGGTCGAGCGCATCGATCTGCTGCTGCCGTTGCCGCCGCTAGCCTGCCATGTGGAAGGCGTGGTGCAACAGCACTTGACACAGCAAGACGCGCCGGTCTACTACGTGGAAAACACCCTGATCAATTCCCTGTTTGGCCTGTTGTGCTGGCAGGCAATTTTCAAGGCGATACCTGGTGCATTTTTCCACCCGTTCCACCGTGGCCCGGCCGACCTGCACAGCGCCGACTTCCATGCGCGCCGCCTGGACGACTTTGCGGCATCGTTGGCGCAGCTCGACAATGGCGACTACCGCGCCACCATGCGCGCCACCTATGCAGCCAAGGCCGGCATCGTGTCGCCGTTTGTCAGCTGGCCGGCGCTTGACCGCGAACTGCTGGAACTGGCGCTGGCCTGCATCCCGTCCCGGCATTTGAAAAAGGCGTTTGAACGCATCTTGCTCGACATAAAAACCAACCGCACGGGCTTTCCCGACCTGATCCAGTTCTGGCCGGCCGAACAGCGCTACCGCATGATCGAAGTAAAAGGCCCGGGCGACCGCCTGCAGGACAACCAGCAGCGCTGGATCGCCTATTGCGCCGAGCACGCCATGCCGGTGTCCGTGTGCTATCTGCAATGGTCGCAGGCGGTGGCGGCATGACGCCAGAAACGAAACAATATACCGTTGCCGTGCGCGCACTGTGCGAATTTACGGCCAAGGTGGGCGACCTCGACCTGCGCTTTACGCCTTCGCCCACGGCGCAGGAGGGCATTGCCGGCCATACCACCGTCACCGGCCGGCGCGACGACGATTACCAGCGCGAAATCAGCCTGTGCGGCGACTTCGGACCGCTGCATGTGCGCGGGCGCGCCGACGGCTACGATCCGGCCCGCCGCCAACTGGAAGAAATCAAGACCTACCGTGGCGATCTGTCACTCATGCCGGCCAACCACCGCCAGCTGCACTGGGCGCAGGCGCGCATCTATGGCCATTTGCTGTGCCAGCAGCTGAACTTGCCCATGCTGCGCGTGGCCCTCGTGTATTTCGATATCGCCAGCCAGAAAGAAACGGTGATGCACGAAGAGTGCACGGCGGACGCGCTGCGCCTCTTTTTTGAACAGCACTGCACCTTGTTTATCGACTGGGCGCAACAGGAGCTGGCCCACCGCGACAGCCGCGACCGGCAACTGGCGGCGATGGCGTTTCCCCACGCCGGCTTTCGTCCGGGCCAGCGCCAGCTGGCCGAAGCGATGTACAAGGCCAGCAACCGCGGCTGCTGCCTGCTGGCGCAGGCGCCGACCGGCATCGGCAAGACGGTGGGCAGTCTGTTTCCCATGCTCAAGGCAACCGCCGCGCATGGCCTCGACAAATTGTTCTTCCTCGCCGCCAAGGTGCCGGGCCGGCAGATGGCGCTCGACGCTTGCGCCATCCTGAAAAACAGCGCGCCTCTGCTGCCGCTGCGGGTGCTGGAACTGAGCGCGAAAAGCAGCGCCTGCGAGCATCCCGACAAGGCCTGTCATGGCGACGCGTGCCCGCTGGCGCGCGGCTTCTACGACCGGCTGCCGCTGGCGCGCGACGTGGCGCTGGCCTGCGGCCTGATACTCGACAAGGAAGCCGTACGCGCCGTCGCCCTGCAGCAGGGCGTGTGTCCCTACTACCTGGGCATGGAGCTGGCGCGCTGGAGCGATGTGGTGATCGGCGACTACAACTATTATTTCGACCTCAGCGCCATGCTGTACGGCATGACCCTGGCCCATGACTGGAAGGTCAATGTGCTGGTCGACGAAGCGCACAATATGGTGTCGCGCGCGCGTGGCATGTACACGGCCGAGCTCGAACATATCGCGCTCAAGGGACTGCGCAAGTTCGCGCCC
The DNA here is from genome assembly GCF_002250505.1 of Janthinobacterium sp. PC23-8. GTDB lineage: Bacteria > Pseudomonadota > Gammaproteobacteria > Burkholderiales > Burkholderiaceae_D > Janthinobacterium. Next base: position 170,670 of record NZ_NJGY01000003.1, on the reverse strand, counting down.
GAGTCCCTGAAAAAGCCGCTGGACCGGCTCAATCGCCAGTGGAACGCCCTGCTCAAGGAACAAAGCGACGACTACCTCGTGCATGCGGCCCTGCCAGAAAAACTCTTTGGCGCCCTGCAAGGCGTGGCCACCGCCATCGGCGACTACATGGCCGAGCACGCGGCCTCGCTGGACGGCGACTTGCAGCGCTTTTATTTCGACGTGCTCCTGATCAATCGCCTGGCCGAAAGCTTTGGCGAGCATTCGCTGTTCGATGTGAGCAAGACGGCGACGGGCTCGACCATCTGCATCCGCAATATCGTGCCGGCCCCTTTCCTGAAACCGCGTTTCGAGGCCAGCCACAGCACGGCCCTGTTTTCCGCCACGCTCAGCCCCTGGAATTACTACAACGATACCTTGGGCATGCCGGCAGGTACTGCCTGGGTCGACGTCGAGTCGCCCTTCCTGGCCGAACAGCTGGCCGTGCGCGTGGCCGACAATATTTCCACGCGCTACCAGCATCGCGCCGCCTCGCTGCTGCCCATCGTGGAACTGATGGCGAAACAGTATGCCGAAGCACCCGGCAACTACCTGGCGTTTTTCAGCAGCTTTGACTATATGGAAAAGACGGCCACCCTGTTTTCCCAGCATTTTCCGGACGTGCCGATCTGGCAGCAGCCGCGCCGCATGGACGACACGGCGCGCACGCAATTTTTGGGACGCTTCGGCCTGGAGACGCGCGGCATCGGCTTTGCCGTGCTGGGCGGCGCCTTTGGCGAAGGTATCGACTTGCCCGGTGCGCGCCTGATCGGCGCGTTTATCGCCACCCTGGGCCTGCCGCAGATCAACCCGGTCAATGAACAGATACGCCAGCGCATGGGCGACATCTTCGGCGCCGGCTACGACTACACGTATTTATATCCGGGCATGCAAAAGGTGGTGCAGGCGGCCGGCCGCGTGATCCGCACACAGACCGACAAGGGCGTGGTCTACCTGATCGACGACCGCTTTGCCCGGCCGGAAGTGCGGCAGCTCCTGCCCACCTGGTGGGACGTGCAACTGACGGACAAGGCCGACCAGTTCAGCCGACCAGCAGCCTGAGCTTTTGATAGCCTGATTTGCTCACCGGAATGCGCGTGCCCTCATTGAGGATGGCCACATGGCTGTCCCTGGTGGCCGGCTCGATGCGGCTGATGCCGTCGATATTGAGCAGGTAGGATCGGTGCACGCGCAGGAATTTCTGCGGGTCGAGCTGGGCTTCGAGTTCGCTCAGGCGCTGGCTTTTCAGCCAGCGCCTGCCGTCGGCGCAAATGCTGACGTAATCGTCCTGCGCCTCGATATAGGCGATGCTGGCCGCCGCGATCACATGCACTGTAGCGCCGTCGCGTATCAACACGCGCGACAGGGGCGCGACACGCGTGGCCGCTTCCCGCACCACGGTTTGCAGGCCCGCAGCCGGCGCACGGTGGGCGCGCGCATGGGCCAGCGCCTGCGCGAAGCGCTGCTCGCTGTAGGGTTTCAACAAATAATCGAGCGCATGGCAGTCGAAGGCCTTCAATGCGTACTGGTCATAGGCCGTGACAAAAATCCAGCGGGTTTTCGCGCCGATCAGTTCGGCCACTTCAAAACCATCGAGCCTGGGCATCTGTATGTCGAGAAACACCAGTTCCGGCTCGAGCTCGGCGATGGCCTTGACGGCCTCGAAGCCGTTGGCGCATTCGGCCACGATCTCGACATCGTCGTGGCGCGACAGGTATTCGCGCAATACGGCCCGCGCCAGCATTTCATCGTCGACGATGGCCACCCGCATCTTGCCTTGCATTTATTCTTCCTCCGTGGAACCGGTCTGTGCCGGCATCGCTATGTTTACCTCAAAACCATCGCCCTGGCGCGCCCAGTGCACGCTCGCTTCATGGCCATAGGCGCCCAGCAGGCGCTGGCGTACATTGTCGAGGCCGACGCCATTGCCGCGCGGCGACAGCGCCTCCTGCTCGACCGGGTTGCCGACCCGTATGCGCAGCAGGCTGCCCACACGCTGCACGTCCACCTCGATCACGCCGCCGTCGGTCAGGCCGCAGATGCCATGCTTGACGGCGTTTTCCACCAGTGGCTGTATCAGCATCGGCGGCAACAGACAAGCCAGCGCCGCCTCGTCGATGGCAAATGCCACCCGCAGGCGTTCGCCGAAGCGCACCTGCTCGATCGCCAGGAAATGGCGGATCAGCACCAGTTCCTGCACCACGGTAATGTGCTTGTGCGCTTCCAGGCTCAGGCTTTGGCGGAAGAAACTGGCCAGCTCCACCGTCATGGTGCGCGCGCCCGCCGGATTGATGGACGTCAGCGCGCTGATGGAGTTCAGGCTGTTGAACAAAAAATGCGGATCGATCTGGGTGCGCAACATACGCAGCTGGGCTTGCTGCGCCATCAGCCGCGCTTCCAGCCCGCGCTGCTCGGCCATCCTGGCGCGCACGAATTCGAGCAGCAGATAATGCACGGCGCCGGCCAGGCAGTACAGCAGGACGCCCAGGCCAAAAAACAGCAGCAGCGAGCCCTGCCCCAAAGGCACGCCCAGCCACGGCACTTCCGGCAGCAGGCTGAGGCTATTCATGAATTGCAGCAGGGTCGCCCATAGCAAGCCCGCAAACAGGGCCGCCACCAGCATCACGCCGAGAATCGCGACAGGGTGGCGGCCGTTGAGCGGATAGGCGCGGCACAGGTAAAAGGTGGAAAAGCCCGTACCGATGGCGTACACCAGGGTTGCCGGCACCACCAGCAACGCGGCATTGATCCACGGCACGGGCGCCGAGCGCGACAGCACGAAGGCCAGCGCCAGCCCCAGCGCCAGGCACACCAGAGCCGCCACCACGGCGGCGCGCCGTCTCGACAAAGCTGCGCTCATCCTGGCGGCGGGCCTAGTTGCGCACTTCCAGGCCACCCATCACGGCGTAGCCGATCACATACAGGCGCTTGAGCTGGTGCGGCGGCACGATGGTCTTTTCTTCGAAGCCGCCCAGGATGGGCGTGCCTTGCAGGATCACGCTCCAGTCGGGCGGCACCTTGATGGTGATGCCGCCGCACAGGGCGAAGACATTCAACACGGCTTCGCCTTCGATCGAAGCCTGGCGCAGGTCGATCTCGCAGCCGGCCATGATCACATTGATGTCGCCGCCGCGAAAACGCTGCGACGACACGCGCCGCACGAAGCCGCCGAGAATGGCCGACACTTCAATGATGCTGTCATCGTCCACCTGCCCGTTGGCATCGGGCGCTGCCGCCTTGTCCAGCGACACGGCGCCATGGCGGGCCTGGCCAAACGAGTCAGGTTGTGCAGCGCCTTCCTGTCGTGCAGAAAAGCGCTGGCGGCGCTGGCGTTGCCGGGCGCCGGGCAGCGACTTGGTCACCACGGCAATACCGATGCCGATAATCACTAGCGGCCACAGCATGTTCCAGCTGATATAGAACAGGCCCATGGCGCGGAAGGTCCAGGTCGCGCCCAGCAAGACCAGCAAGCCGCCGAGCACATAGCCGGAACGGGTACGGCTTTGCGCAATTTTCAGCAAGCCGAAGATGATCAGGATGGTGGGCCAGAAACGGAAGGTATAGCGCACGCTGATCAAGCCGAGGTTATCGAGCAGGAACACCAGTCCCAGGCCAATCACCAGCACGCCGAGGATGATCTGCGAGGGCGAATCGGGCAATGGTTTATTTTTCATGCTCGGACTCCCGGTAGGCCATGAAGTGTTTGTTCAGCAAGGGTTCCAGCACCAGCCCCAGGCCCCAGGCGATCAGCAAGGCGGGCCAGCTGTTGTAGAAACTGAGGTTCCACAGTTCCTCGTAAGACACATACCACCAGGCGGCAAAAAAGATCAGCCACAGGCCGCTCAGAACCTGTTTGGCCGAGACCGGCGCCACCAGTTTGTTGATGCCGAACAGCACCATGATCACGGGCCAATAATGCCATAGCTGGCGATAGTGGCGCAGGTAGATGATGTCCAGCCGGTCGAGCAGGAAGACGGCGCCGACGACAATGAGCAGCACGCCCCACAGCAGCTGGGTGCGGCGCCAATAAGCTTGTTCATGTTTCACGAGACCCCCGGGTTGTTGGTTGATCGTAAAGATACGCGGTGGCGCGGGAAAAGGAAATGCCGGTTCGGCCAATGGCGGAAGGGAATCGGTGAATGGCGGAAAGGACGGAAAGGAAGCACAAAAAAAGGCCGGCTGAGCCGGCCCTGAAGGGGTCATTATCACAACAAATTCAAAACGAACGCCGCAGAAAGTGATACTCGCAATGCCACTTGTCGCCACCATCGACGTGCTGGAAACTGGTGCCGATCCTTGAGGCGACCGGCTGACCTGCTGGTAGATCGAACATGCCGCCAACTTCACGGCAGTGCGCCTCAACCGAAGCGTTGCCATCATAACCGTAATCAGCGCCGCGCACCGTTCGCCAGCGCACATAGCGCCCGCTTTCTGATCTGTATCAATAAGGTGGCTTGAGCATATCGTCGGCGATCCAGTCCAGCACGCTCGGTCCCGCCGGCTTCCAGCCCAGGGCGCGGGCCCGTTCGCCACGCACGCGGCTATTGGAACCGAGGCCATACGAGGCCATCTCGTAGCCCCACTCGGCAATCGCCTCCGGCAGCGGCCAGTCCTGCGCCGGACCCAGTTTCAATGCTTCGGCCATGGCCGCCGTCATGTCGCGGAACGCCGCTTCGCCAGACTCGACAAAGTAAAAGGTACCAGGGGGCGAGTTTTCCAGCGCCAGCAGATACAGCGCCACCACATCGTCGATATGCACGTTCGACCAGATGTTGCGGCCCGGCCCCACATGGCGCACGATGCCGCTCTTGCGTGCCTGCTTGAGCAGGCGCGGCAGTTGCACGCTGTCGCGCGGCAAGGCGCCGTGGCCATAGATCAGGGTATTGCACAGCACGCTGGCGCGCACGCCGGCGCTGGCGCTGGCCAATACCAGGTCGTCGATGGCGACGCGGGCAGCCTTGTCGGCGGTCGGCTGCGGCAAGTTGCCTTCGTGGTAAATATGTTCGCTGCCCTCGCCGCCGGACGCATCACCGACGATGGACGAGCCGCTGGTGTGCAGATAAGGCTTGTTGCTGCCGGCCAGCGCCTCGATGATCGCTTCCACCGCGCCGCGATGGTCGCTGCTGGCCGCATTGATGACGGCGTCGGCCGCCCTCGCCTGCTCGATGATCAGTTCGCGGTCGTCCAGGGTACCGACCACGCCCTGCACGCCGATGCCGGCCAGTTCGGCTATTTGTTCCGGCTTGCGCACCAGGCCTATCACCTGGTGGCCGGCGGCAACCAGTCCTTGGGCGATGGAACTGCCGATAAAACCCGCTGCACCTGTCAGAAATACTTTCATGGTTTGCTCCTTGTTTGCTGTCAATCAGAGCCAAGCAGTATGCGCCGCAGTCCATGACACAAACAGCCCTGGCGCGGCAAAGGATTTATGCAGGCACAGCAACAATCAGCGTTTGCGCGTCGCTGGCGGCAGCACGGCGATATAGCGGCTTTGATAGGCCAGGTCTTGCGGCGTCAGGATCGTCAGGCGGTCACGCGCGCGGGTGGCGGCCACATAAAAACGGTTTTCCTCTTCCAGCGGATCGGACTTGCTGCGTGGGAATTCGTCGACCGCCAGATAAGGCAGGATCACATGGTTGTATTCCAGGCCCTTGATCTGGTCGATACAGGCGATGACCAGTTTGGCCTTGCCGGTTGACACCGTCACGGCCTCTTCCATCTCGCCGAGCCAGCCGGCAAAGCCGTCCACGGCCACACCGGCCTCCGTGCAGACGGCGATAAAACCGTGCAGGGAGCGCGCCACCACCCTCGCCTGGGCCGGGTCGACATAGATGCGGCGCGCCGTCTGTTCCAGCTGCAGCATGGCAAAGACATGCTGCAAGGCAGGGCCGGCCGGCGCGTCCGGCGGCAAATCACGCAGATACTCGACGGCGGCCAGGGTCAAGGCCGCCTTGTCCTGGTTGGTCGACTTGCCCAGCTGGTTGCTCAAAAAACCTTCCAGCAATTCCGGGTAGTTGGCGACATCGGTCCTGGCTTGCTGCAATTGGGCGCGCGTAAAAGGGATTTCCGCGAAGGCCACCAGGGCCTCGAGGATCTCGCCGCGGCGCGGGCCGCTCGTGATCGCGTGCAAGTCCTTGCGGGCCATCGCGACCATGCCGCGCAGCATCAGCACTTCCTGGTTCAGCAGATAGCTGTTCATGTCGACCAGGCCGTAGGCGATGCCGCTCTGGAACAGTGCCGTTTCCACGCGAATCGCCTGGTCGCGGTCGCGCAGCAAAATCGCCGTGGTGCCCGCCTGCGCATGCTCGAGCGCGGCGATCAGCTGGGCGCTGCACGCTTGCGGCTGGGTGTGGTCGTAGTACAGCACCTCGACCGGCGTGGCGCGCGCCAGGGCCGACACGCTGGCCTTGTTTTTCAATGCCCCCACGGCCTGGGCCAGTTCGGTGCCGTAGCGGTAGGACGCCGTCAGCGGCATGCGCTGCAAGGACGGGAACTCCTGTTCGAAACGCTGGCGCAGGAAGCGGTGATCGGCGCCCGACCAGGTGTAGATCACCTGGTCCTTGTCGCCGGCGCCACAGAAAAAAGCATTGCCACGCCGTATCAGCATGGTCAGGAGGCGGAATGACGCTTCGTTCAGGTCGTGCAATTCATCGGCGACGATAATCTGGTAGGCCGGCAATTGCTGGCGCAGCGGCTCGTCGTCGCCCAGCATGCGCACCAGGTCGTAGGTGGCGTCAAACGGCGCGCGGAACGCGATCTCGCCCGTATCGGCGCCGCGCAAGGCTTCGTATTCGCGCAGCCACAGATAATGCGTGCGCGACATGCCCAGCATCTCCAGATTGTCTTCCAGCGTATTGCTGTCGAAGTCGGGCGCCTGGAAATCCAGCCTGGCCTTGGTGCGCAGCTGCAGTTTCAGGAACTCGGCAATCGCCGCATTGGTGGTGTTGACTTCCAGCGGATAGCGGTGGGCATATTTCTCGGACACCACTGCCAGGGCTTCCCAGGCCACGGGCCGCAGCTCTTCGTCGCTGCGCAGGAAGGCCATCTGCACGCCTTCGAGCTGGCGCAGCACCTGGGTCGCAAAGGCGTCAAAGGTGGTGATGCTCAAGCGCTTGACCACGCCCAGCGGCACGCCGATTTCCAGCAGGCGCTGGCGCAAGGCCACGCGCGCCGCCTCCGTAAAGACCAGCGCCAGCATGCGCTCGGGCGGGCGGCCCCGGTGCAGCGCTTCGGCCAGGCGCAGCGCCAGCGTGGTGGTTTTCGCGGCGCCCGCGTTGGCGTCGATCAGCACGACTTTTTTCTGCGCCGTCTGGATGGCAATCTGCTCGCTGGTGGGCGTGATGCGCTTGGGCGCAAATTGCGCGGTGTTATCTATACTCAAAAGAAATCCTGTGTGATGGTGCCCGGTGGTGGTGAAACTTTACCAGGAGCAGGTGCGCAGGCCAGTAAAACCATGGACGCGTTCGGGGTCCTGGAAGGCGCGCATCTGCGGCGCGACCAGCCTGGCCGGCGTGGCAAACGAGGCGCCGCGCAAGACCTGGTGGTGCATGAACCATGGCGCCGAATATTCGCGCCATGCGCCAGGCACGAAGCCCGGATACGGCTCGAACGGCGTCGCCGTCCATTCCCACACCTGGCCCCACTGAAACAGCGGGTGGCCAGAGGTGGCAGCATACTCCCATTCGGCTTCAGTCGCCAGGCGGCGTCCGATCCACGCGCAATAGGCTTGCGCCTCGTACAGATTGACATGGCGCACGGCTTGGTGCGGCGGCAAGATGGCCGGCTGGCCAAAACGCCGGGTGCGCCACTGGCGGGCGTCGCGCTGCCAGTACAGCGGAGAAGAACGCTCCTGGCGCATCAGCCAGGCGCTGCCGGCCACGCTCCAGAACTGGCGGTTCTGGTAGCCGCCGTCGAGCACGAAGTCGGCAAACTGGGCGTTGCTCACGGGCGCGCTGTCGATGGCAAACGGCGGCACGTAACAGGCTTGCGGCGGGCACTCGTTGTCGAACGCAAAGCCGGCGTCAAGCCTGGAACCGAGCGCGATGCTGCCGCCCGGAAACGCGATCTGGCCGCCGCTGGCCGGCACCGGGCCGCGTTCCAGCAAGCCGGCAGGCAGGTCCACACCCAGCCATTGCAGGCCGGCCAGCATGGTTTCCCCACACAGGTCTTCATGGGCCAGCGCCAGCCGGTACGGATACAGAGCGCTGTCGAGATTGGCGGCGCGCGACAGCTTGTCGAGCACGCGGTCCAGCACTTCACGGGCATACATGCGCACGGCGCCGGTGGCGGGCAAGTCGAGATTCCAGCGCGCGCGGTGCGCCACCAGATTGGCGTCGAACAGGTCGTCGCCGCGGGTCAATAGCCCATTGTAGAGAGCGTCGGCCGGATGGCTGGAAGGCGCTTCGCGCATGATGAACCACTCGGCAAACCAGGCGATATTGCCCAACTGCCAGAGCGGCGGCGTGATTTCAGGTACCTGCGGTACGCGGGAAACGAGGTCGTAACCGGCCTGGGCGTAGCAGTCGAACAGCGCCAGGGTATGGCGCCGCGCGGCCGTCAAGGCGAGCGCCAGTTGCTGGGCATTGGCGTGGCGAAAGGAAGCATTGGGTAAAGTCATGTACTGATTGTAACGACTTTCCCGGCTTGCACGGTGCAGCGGTGTGGCCGCCTTACTTGGCCAGCAACTCGCCTTGCACGGGCGTGACGACGGATTTGGGCATGCTGACGATAAAGCTGCTGCCCTTGTCGGTGTCGGACTGGATGGCCAGGGTGCCGCCGTGGCGCAGCAGCACGTGCTTGACGATGGCCAGGCCCAGGCCCGTGCCCTGGGTTTCGCGCGAGCGGCTCTTGTCGACGCGGTAGAAACGCTCGGTCAGCCGCGAAATATGCTCCCGGCTGATACCGATGCCGGTATCTTGCGCGATAAATTGCGGACCGGCCGGGCCGTCCTGCCAGCGCAGGGTGATGCTGCCGCCAGCCGGCGTGTAGCGCACGGCGTTCGAGGCCAGGTTGCCGAAGGCGCTGTAAAGCTCGTCGTAACTGCCCAGCACGTCAGGGCCCTTGAAATCGAGCTTGATATCATGCTTGCCACCCGACAAAGCCTTGGCGTCGCGCGCCACCTGCTGCATCAGTTTCTTGACATCCACCGGTTCCGGCCGCAGCGGATAGTCGACCGATTCCAGGCGCGACAGGGTCAGCATGTCCTCGATCAGGTGCTGCATGCGGTGGCCCTGCTCCGTCATCAGCTTGATATGCGCGGCGCGCGTGGTGGCGTCCAGGTCCAGTTCGGTGGCAATTTCCAGGAAGCCCACGATCACCGTCAGCGGCGTGCGCAGTTCGTGCGAGGCATTGGCGATAAAGTCGCGCCGCATGCGTTCGAGGCGTTCGTTTTCCGTCACGTCGTGCGTGACGAGAATCTGGCGGCGGTTTTCAAACGGGATGATCTGCACGATCAGCTTGCGGTTGCGGAAGGTGATCGTCAGCGGCTGGTCGTAGCGGCCCAGGATGATGTAATCCATGAACTCGGGGCTGCGGATCAGGTTGGTGACGCGCATGCCCTTGTCGCGCTCCTGCGTCAGGCCCAGGTGTTTCTCGGCGGCAGGGTTGCACCATTCGAGGAACAGCACGTCGTCCATGATGACCACGCCGTCGGGCAGCAGATGCATGGCCTGGCGGAAACGTGCCAGCCATTCGGTCAGTTCCTTCTGGTTCTTCTCGTCATCGCGGCGCATGCGGTACAGGCGCGCGAAGATGCTGGTCCAGGCGCCCCAGCCGTCGGGCAGCCTGGCGCTTTCCGGGTTGTCCAGCCAGTTACTGAGCTGGAACAGGTACGACAACTGCACGAACACCATCATCGACATCAGCACAAAGGCGATGCCCAGCGCATAGGTGGCGCCGAACAGATACCACACCACGGCCACACCCACCAGCGCCAGCGCCATGCGCAGCGCGGCGGGCACCCAGAACAGCAATTTCGGATTCATAAGAGACAGGCTTTATTTTTCAGACAACATATAGCCAACGCTGCGCACCGTCTTGATCAGGCTTTCAGCCTCCTTCAAGGCTTTGCGCAAGCGCAATACGTGGACATCGACCGTGCGTTCCTCGATCACCACATGGTCGCCCCACACCTTGTCGAGCAGCTGGCTGCGCGAAAATACGCGCTCCGGGTGGGCCAGCAGGAATTTGAGCAACTTGTATTCGGCATGGCCGATATCGATCTTCTGCTCGTCCATCATCACGGTGCAGCTGACCGGGTCCAGCGCCACGTTGCCGGCGCGCATGGGCGCCTGCGCGTGTTCCGGGCTCTTGCGTCGCAGCAAGGCCTTGGCGCGCGCCAGCAGCTCGCGCGGCGAGAACGGCTTGGTGACGTAATCGTCGGCGCCGCTGTTGAGGCCCGCCAGCTTGTCTTCTTCCATGCTCTTGGCCGTGAGCATGATGACCGGAATGGCGGCAAAATTGCGGTCGGCGCGGATGCGCGACAGCAAGCGCAGTCCCGTCTGGTCCGGCAACATCCAGTCGAGCAGGATCAGGTGCGGGGTACGGTGCTGGATGAAGTCCCAGGCATCGGCGACATTTTGTACGGAACAGCAATTCCAGCCGGACTCGCGCAGCGAATAGGTCACCAGTTCAACGATGGCCGGCTCATCTTCAACAATCAATACCGTGGTTTTATCAGATGCCATAAAGCTTACTCAGGGAGCTCCTCGGAAATGGCGGGAGTGGAAGATTTGGTGTGGCGGATGTCCTTGCCGTCCACCACGTAAATCACGTACTCGGCGATGTTTTTCGCATGGTCGCCGATCCGTTCGATGGCCTTGGCCACCCACAGGGTATCGAGCGCCGCCGAGATCGTGCGCGGGTCTTCCATCATAAACGTAATCAGGTTGCGCATGATAGAGCGAAATTCATGATCGATGATGGCGTCCTGGGCAATCAGGGCCAGGGCCTGCTGGCCATCGTTGCGCGCGAACGCGTCGAGCGCGTCGTGCAGCATGTCGGTGGCGGTGTTGGCCACGCCACGCACCATCTCGTAATGGTTGACGACGCCGTTGCCGCGCTTGTGCAAATTCTTCGCCACGCGGGCGATCTTGGTCGCTTCGTCGCCCACGCGCTCGAGATCGGTAATGATCTTGACGGTGGCCATGATGGTGCGCAGGTCGTTGGCGGTCGGCTGGCGGCGCACGATCAAATGGCTGCAGGCGTCGTCGAGCGACACTTCAAGCTGGTTGACGACGTCGTCTTCGCGCATCACGCGGTCGGCGCGCTCCGGATTGCCGATGCGAAAGCAGGTCATCGCATCGAGGAACTGGGTTTCTACGATGCCGCCCATCAGCAGAACTTTCGAGCGGATCGCTTCGAGTTCGTTGTCGTATTGCTTGGATGAATGTTCGCCTAACATGCTGTCTCTCCGTATTCAGTAATGGTGTGCCGCTTGCAGGGCGAATCAGCCGAAGCGGCCGGTAATGTAATCCTGGGTTTCCTTGCGGGCAGGATTCATGAAGATCTGATCCGTCTCGCCGAATTCCACCAGTTCGCCCAGGTACATATAGGCAGTATAGTCAGAGCAGCGCGCCGCCTGCTGCATGTTGTGAGTCACGATGGCGATCGTGTAATCCTGTTTCAGTTCGCTGATCAGCTCTTCCACCTTGGCGGTCGAAATCGGGTCGAGCGCCGAAGTCGGCTCGTCGAGCAGCAGCACGTCCGGCTTCACCGCCACGCCGCGCGCGATGCACAGGCGCTGCTGCTGGCCGCCCGACAGCGACAGGCCGCTCTTGGTCAGCTTGTCCTTCACTTCACCCCACAGCGCGGCCTTTTTCAGGGCCCATTCGACGCGCTCGTCCATCTCGCCCTTCGACAGGTCTTCATACAGGCGCACGCCGAAGGCGATATTGTCGTAGACCGACATCGGGAACGGCGTCGGCTTCTGGAACACCATGCCGACCTTGGCGCGCAGCATGTTGACGTCCTGGTCGGCGTCGAGCACGTTGCGGCCGCGGTACAGGATCGAGCCTTCGGCGCGCTGGCCCGGATACAGGTCATACATGCGGTTCAGGGTGCGCAGCAAAGTCGACTTGCCGCAGCCCGACGGGCCGATAAAGGCCGTGACCTTCCTTTCATGGATATCGAGATTGACGTTGTGCAAGCTCTGGGTCTTGCCGTAGAAAAAGTTCAGGCCCGAAATTTCGATGGTTTTCTTTTTTGGCAGCACGTCTTGGGCTGGAGTCATTTGGGTATGCATGGTTTCGCTTCGCTGTAATGAGCTGATAACGGCTACTGATTAATTGGGGACTTTTTGGCTGAACACGGTACGCGACAGGATGTTCAGGGCCAGTACGCTGAAGGTGATCAACAGTGCGCCACCCCAGGCCAGCGAGCGCCAGTTGTCGTACGGGCTCATGGCGAACGAGGCGATCACGGACGGCAGGTTGGCCATCGGCGCGTTCATGTTCAAACTCTGGAACTGGTTGTTCAAGGCCGTAAACAGCAGCGGTGCGGTTTCGCCGGCGATACGGGCCAGGGCCAGCAGCACGCCCGTGATCACGCCGGCCTTGACGGCGCGCAAGCGCACCAGGGTGGCGACCTTCCAGCGCGGCGCGCCGAGCGCAAACGCGGCTTCGAGCAGGCTGTTGGGCACCAGGCGCAGCATGTTGTCGGTGGTGCGCACCACCACCGGCACGGCGATCAGCGACAGCGCGATGGCGCCGGCATAGCCCGAAAAGTGTTTTACTTGCGCTACATACAGCGCATACACGAACAGGCCGATCACGATCGATGGGGCCGACAGCATGATGTCGGTGACGAAACGCGTCACTTGCGCAAACTTGTTTTCTTCGCCGTATTCGGCCAGGTAGATGCCGGCAAAGATGCCGATCGGGGTGCTGACCAGGGTTGCCAGGCCGACCATCAGGCCGCTGCCGACGATGGCATTGATCAGGCCGCCACCTTCGCTGCCGGGGGCCGGCGTGGTTTGCGTGAACATGTCGAACGACAGCGCGCCGAAGCCCTTGATCACCAGCGTGAACAGAATCCACACCAGCACGGCCAGGCCCAGCACCATGGCGCCGATCGACAGGGCGATACCGACGCGGTGCATCAGCAAACGCTTGCGGTAGACAGGGTTCATGGCCGGCTTGGCCGGTACGTCGAGAGTGCTAACTTGGCTGGTTTGGCTCATTTGGTGCCTTCTTTGCGGGACATGCCAGCCAGCATCAGCTTGGCGGCGGACAGGACGATAAAGGTGATGACAAACAGGATCAGCGCCAGCGAGAACAGCGAGGACACGTGCAGCGCCGATTGTGCTTCGCCGAATTCATTGGCCAGCAGGGAGGTGATGCTGTTACCGGCGGCAAACAGCGACCAGGACAGCTTGTTGGCGTTACCGATCACGAAGGTGACGGCCATGGTCTCGCCCAGGGCGCGGCCCAGGCCCAGCATGACGCCGCCGACCACGCCGGTCTTGGTGTATGGCAACACGATCTTGCGCACCACTTCCCAGCGCGTGCAGCCCAGGCCGTAGGCCGATTCCTTCAATACCGCCGGCACGATCTCGAACACGTCGCGCATCACCGAAGCGATGAAGGGGATGATCATGATGGCCAGTACCAGGCCGGCCGTCAGCAGGCCGATGCCCATCATCGGGCCGCTGAACAGCGGGCCGATCAGCGGCACATTGCCCAGCGTGGCTTTGAGCACCGGTTGCACGTAGTCGGCAAACAGCGGCGCGAACACGAACAGGCCCCAGATGCCGTAGATAATCGACGGCACGCCGGCCAGCAGTTCGACGGCCGTGCCCAGCGGGCGGCGCAGCCAGGCCGGGCAGATTTCAGTCAGGAACAGGGCGATGCCGAAACTGACGGGAAAGGCGATCAGCAAGGCGATGACGGAGGTAACCAGGGTGCCGATGATGGGAATCAGCGCGCCGTACTGGTCATTGACCGGGTCCCACTCGGCCGACACGATGAAGTGCAGGCCGAAGGTCTTGAAGGCGGGGATCGACTCGTGGATCAGCGAAATGATGATGCCGACAAGAACTACCAGCACCGACAGGGCGAACAGCATCGTCACCTTGTGGAACAGGAAGTCCTGCATGCGCTGCTTGCGCATGACCGACATCATTGCTGTATGACTAATGGAGTCGGTCATGCTGGCGCCTGACATTGAAATCGTGGAAGAAGTAGATTGTGCGCTCATATTGGGCCAAGTGTGGTGGTGCTGACGGTACAGCTGGATGACTGTTTTTACTCGTTTAGCCGGGAGCGCCTGCCAAGGCGGCGGGCGGTCCTGGCTAACTCCCTGCCCCGCCGCAGGCGCGGCGACGCAAGGAAGGGACTTTATGGCAATACCATGCAGATTAGTAGATGGCCTTGCCGGACGCATCTTTCAGATTGGCTTTCCACGATTCCTGCACCAGTTTCACGACCGACGCCGGCATCGGCACGTAGTCCAGTTCAACGGCGGCGGCGCCACCGTTCTTGTAGGCCCAGTCGAAGAACTTCAGCACTTCCTTGCCTTTGGCGGCATCGGCTTGTACTTTGTACATCAGAATGAACGACACGCCGGTGATCGGCCAGCTGTTCTTGCCAGCCTGGTCGGTCAGCACCACGCCGAAGCCGGGGGTTTGGGTCCAGGGCGCCGAAGCGGCAGCGGCCTTGAAGTTGTCGTCGTCAGGCTGCAGGTAGTTGCCATCCTTGTTTTGCAGCTGGGTGTGCGACATGTGGTTTTTCTTGGCATACGCCCACTCGACGTAGCCGATCGCACCCTTGATGCGCTGCACGTTGGCGGCGACGCCTTCGTTACCCTTGCCGCCCACGCCCACAGCCCATTTCACGGCCGAGCCAGCACCGATTTTCGATTTGAATTCCGGGTTGGTTTTCGACAGGAAGTCGGTGAACAGGAACGACGTGCCCGAACCGTCGGCGCGGTGCACCACGGTGATTTCCGTGTCCGGCAGCTTGACACCGGTGTTCAGGGCGGCAATTTCCGGCGCGCTCCATTTGGTGATCTTGCCCAGGTAGATGTCGGCAACAACCTTGCCGGTCATTTTCAGCTGGCCGGGCTTGACGCCGTCCAGATTGACAATGGTGACCACGCCGCCCATGATGGCCGGGAATTGCATCAGGCCGGCTTCTTCCAGCTCTGCTGCCGTCAATGGCATGTCGGACGCGCCGAAATCAACGGTCTTGGCCTTGATTTGCTTGATGCCTGCGCCGGAACCCACGGATTGATAGTTCAGGCCGTTGCCGGTGCTGGCCTTGTAGGTCTCGGCCCATTTGGCGTAGATCGGGTACGGGAACGTTGCACCAGCACCTGTCATATCTGCCGCCATGACGGAAGCGGAAGAAAATGCCATCGCTGCCGAAGCACCCACGACGATAAATTTGAACATTTGCTTCATTTGCATATCAAGTCCTCAGGTTATTACAAGGTTGTTGGAGCGTCACGCCCCGGTTAATGCTGTGCAGTCTAGCAATCGAATATGACAGCTTTATGACATGCCTGAAATTTGTTGAAATATTTGCCTACGCCCCGAAAACCCGGCGTTTGCACGCGTTTCATGACATGCTGGAAGCGCCTTTATGACGCGCGATGTCACGGTCTCGTCATATTTCATGATTACACTATTGGCATGTCTACGCATGTCAACGCGCCCGAATACGGCTAGAATTAACTATCTGCAAAGTTAGAAGAATATGAAACCTGAACTGCACACGGAAGTGACCAAGTCGGGCATCCTGCTTGACCGGGAATTGTCGCAACTGACCTTCAACCGGCGCGTGATGGCGCAGGCGGAAGATCCGAACATTCCCCTGCTCGAACGCCTGCGCTATCTGTGCATCGTCAGCAGCAACATGGACGAGTTCTTCGAAGTGCGCGTGGCCAGCCTGCTGGCGGCCGGCAGCATCGGCGGCACTCTGGCCGGCCACCCTACCCTGGCAGCCAACCTGCAGCGCATCGACAAGGAATGCCATGCGCTGGTGGAACAACAATACGAAATCCTCAATAATGACGTGCTGCCGGCCCTGCGCGCGGCGGGCGTGCACCTGCTGCGCGACCAGGACCGCAACGAGGCGCAGCGCGCCTGGGTCAAGGATTATTTCGACCGCGAAGTGCGCCCGCTGTTGACGCCGATCGGCCTGGACCCGGCGCACCCGTTTCCACAAGTAATCAACAAGAGCCTCAATTTCATCGTCTCATTGAGTGGCAAGGACGCCTTCGGCCGCGGCACGGCGATCGCCATCGTCAAGGCGCCACGCGTCTTGCCGCGCGTGATCAAGCTGCCCGACGAGATTTCCGATGGCGTGTCCTTCTGTTTGTTGTCTTCCGTCATACACGCGCATATCTCGGACCTGTTCGCCGGGCGCGAAGTGATCGCCTATTCGCAGTTCCGCGTCACGCGCGACAGCGACCTGTGGGTGGACGAAGACGAAGTCAAGAACCTGCGCCAGGCCCTGAAAGGCGAACTGGTGGGTCGCCAGTTCGGCACCTCGGTACGCCTGGAAGTGGCGCGCAACTGCCCGCCAGAACTGTCGCAATTCCTGCTCGACCAGTTCAGTCTGGACCAGAGCCGCTTGTACCGCGTCAACGGCCCCGTCAATCTGGTGCGCCTGTCGGAAATGATCGACCACGTCAAGCAGCCGGCCTTGCGCTTCGCGCCGTTCTTCCCGGGCCTGGCCAACAAAGCCATCGGCAACGACATCTTTGCCGCGCTGGCCAAACATGACATCCTGCTGCACCACCCGTATCAATCGTTCCAGACGGTGATCGACTTTATCCGCAGCGCCGCCTACGACCCGAGCGTGGTGGCCATCAAGCAGACGATTTACCGCACCGGCATGAATTCGGACCTGATGGAGTCCCTGATCATGGCCGCCAAGCTGGGCAAGGAAGTGACCGTCATCGTCGAACTGATGGCGCGCTTCGACGAAGAAGCCAATATCAACTGGGCCGACAAGCTGGAACAAGCCGGCGCGCAGGTGGTGTACGGCGTGGTCGGCCTGAAGACCCACGCCAAGGTGGCGCTGGTGATCCGCCGCGAAGAAGGCGCGCTGCGCTTCTATGCACACCTGGGCACCGGCAACTACCACCCGACCACCACCAAGCTGTACACCGACTTTGGCCTCTTGACCGCCAAGCAGGACCTGGCGGTGGAAGTGAACGAAGTGTTTATCCACCTGACCAGCCTGACCAAGCCGCACAATCTGAGCCATCTGTGGCTGGCGCCGTTCGGCCTGCAAAGCGAGATCATCAAGGCCATCCGCAACGAAGCGAAGATCGCCCGCTCGGGCCGGCGCGGCCGCATCATCGTCAAGATCAATGCGCTGGTCGATGAGTCGGTGATCCGCGCCCTGTATGCGGCCTCGACCGATGGCGTGAAGATCGACCTGATCGTGCGCGGCGCCTGCACCCTGAAACCGGGCGTGCCGGGCTTGTCGGAAAACATCAAGGTGCGCTCGGTGATCGGCCGCTTCCTCGAGCACAGCCGCATCTATTACTTCCGCAACGACCTGGCGCACGATGTCTACCTGGCCAGCGCCGACTGGATGAGCCGCAACCTGTTCCGCCGCGTGGAAGTGGCGTTCCCGATCCTGGACCGGGCCTTGAAACGCCGCGTGATTGCCGAAGGCCTCAATCCGTATTTGAAGGATAATACGAATGCCTGGGAACTGGAGTCGAGCGGCCAGTACACGCGCCGCAAGCCGCGCGCCAAACAGACGCCGTTCAGCGCCCAGCAATACCTGATGCACAACCTGGGCACACCCGCCCCGGACGTGGGCGAGTAAGCCCGCCGAACGCATCGCCAATCGCACCGACCAGGAGGAACACATCATGGATCTTATCTTGTGGCGCCATGCCGAAGCCGAACCGGGCTTGCCCGACCTGGAACGCGCGCTGACCGTCAAGGGCCAGAAACAGGCGCGCCGCATGGCTGAATGGCTCGGTTCGCAATTGCCCGACAATTGCCGCATCCTCGTCAGCCCGGCCGTGCGCACCTTGCAAACGGCCGAGGCGCTGGGCCGCAAGTTCAAGCTGATGCCGGAACTGGCGCCCGGCGCCGAAGCGGAAGATATCCTGAAAGCGGCCAACTGGCCCGGCAACAAGGAAACCGTGCTGATCGTCGGCCACCAGCCCACTTTGGGCCAGGCGGCCGCGCTGCTGCTGACGGGGGAGGAACAGGACTGGGACATGCGCAAGGCCAGCGCCTGGTGGTTTTCGCAGCGCGAACCGGGCGACGCCCTGAGCGTCTATCTGAAGGCCGTGATGGCGCACGACCTGGTAGTGAAGTAAAGGTCAAGCCCGCGCAACAACCAAGGCCGAGGCGGCTTGTAAAGCGCCGACTATCTGCTAGAGTTTAATTGCATCAACACCGCGCCCTGGCCTCGCTGGGGCGCATTGTGCAACCCAGCGGACGGCCGTCCAACGGCGGCTGAAATAGTATGTTGACCTTTCTTGTCTTTCTCTTTATCGCCATCTTCGCCGCCATCATCGGCTTTGTCGCCTTTGAGCTGATCGAAGAGATGCGCGGCAGCCACCACAAACTGATGGACCGCTATCACGAGTAGCGCAGCGAGCTCCAATCAATGGCGCCAGTGACGATATCAACGTCCCTCGCGCCGTTGCTGTTTTTCAGACTCCCGTTTTGAACTTGGTATAGATACGCGTCATCAGTCGGCGGATATCGGCCGTGATCGGCTCGGGTGCGGCCATGCGCTGCTTGTCGGCGTCCGACAAAAAGATGGCCTTGTTCTCGGCGATGTCCTTGCGCACGTATTTCAGGCTCGGCACATTCGGGTTGGCGTAGAACACCTTGTTGCTCAGGCTGGCATGCACTTGCGGGCGCAGGATGTAGTTGATAAAGGCGTGCGCATTGTTCGGGTGCGGCGCGTCGGCCGGAATCGCCATCGTGTCGAACATCAGCGCCGCCGTTTTCGGCACCAGAACCTGGATCACATTGCCGTTCCTGGCGTCCAAGGCACGCTGGCGCGCGATATTGATGTCGCCCGACCATCCCAGCGCCACGCAGACGGAACCGTTGGCCATGTCATTGATATAGCCAGACGAGCTGAACAAGGTCACGTAGGGACGGATGGCCTGCAGCACCTTGCCCGCTTCCTGGTAGTCGGCCGCCGTTTTCGAATACGCCGGCTTGTTCAGGTATTGCAGCGCGGCCGGCAGCACTTCGGACGGCGAATCGAGGAAGGAGACGCCGCACGATTTGAGCTTCGACACATACTTGGGGTCGAAAATCAGGTCCCAGGCGTTTTCCGGCATCGGCATGGCGCCCAGCGCGGCCTTGACCTTGTTGACGTTGATGCCCACCGTGGTGTAGCCCCACAGCCAGTCGACCAGGTAATCATTGTTCGGATCGATCCTGGCCAGCTTGGCCTGCAGGTTGGCGTCGAGGTTGCCGATGTTGTTCAGCTTGCTCTTGTCGAGCTTGCGCAGCAGGCCCGCGTCGATCTGCAGCCGCGCCCACTGGGCGGTCGGCACCACGATGTCATAGCCCGACTTGCCGGCCACCAGTTTCGCGTTGAGGATTTCGTTATTGTCGAAAACGTCGTAGCGCACCTTGATGCCGGTTTCCTTCTCAAAATTCTTGATCGTCTCGTCGCCGATATAGTCGGACCAGTTGTAGATATTCAGGACTTTTTCTTCCTGCGCATGCGCGGGCACCGCCAGCACGGCCGCCGCCAGCGTCATGCCCAGTACCATGCGTCGTCCTGCCTGCCATTTGCTTGCCATATCCCAACCTCCAGAGTCATCAGAAAATACTGTTGATGATAGCAACAAGGGCGCGCTCAGGTCTACCCTGATCGCGCCCTCGCGGCCTGGCAACAGGAAAATTACACTTTGTCCAGGCCCACCAGCGCGCCCGTAAACACCAGGTTGCCGCCCTGTGCATCGATGCGGATCTCGTCCTTCGGACCAAACTTGCCTTCGAGGATAAGCTTGGACAGCGGATTTTCGATCTGCTGCTGGATCGCCCGTTTCAATGGCCGTGCGCCGTAGACCGGATCGTAGCCCGCTTCCGCGATCTTCTGCAGCGCGGCATCGGTCAGCGACAGGCCCATGTCCATGCGCGCCAGGCGCTCTTCGAGGATCTTCAGCTGGATCTTGGCGATCGCGCCGATATTTTTCTCGTCGAGGCCATGGAACACCACGATCTCGTCGATACGGTTGACGAACTCGGGCCGGAAGTGAGAGCGTACCTCGGCCATCACGGCCAGCTTGACGACGCCGGGATCATCGCTTTCCATCGCCTGGATTTTATGCGAACCCAGGTTCGAGGTCATGATGATGACGGTATTCTTGAAGTCCACCGTGCGCCCCTGCCCGTCCGTCATGCGGCCATCGTCCAACACCTGCAGCAGCACGTTGAACACGTCGGCGTGGGCTTTTTCCACTTCGTCGAGCAAAATCACGCTGTACGGCTTGCGGCGCACCGCTTCCGTCAGGTAGCCGCCCTCGTCGTAACCCACATAGCCGGGCGGCGCGCCGATCAGGCGGGCCACCGAATGTTTCTCCATGAATTCGCTCATGTCGATGCGTATCATCGATTCTTCGGTATCGAACAAAAAGGTCGCCAGCGCCTTGCTCAGCTCGGTCTTGCCGACCCCCGTCGGCCCCAGGAACATGAAGGAGCCATACGGACGGTTCGGGTCCGACAGGCCGGCGCGCGAGCGGCGGATCGCGTCGGCCACGGCGGTGATCGCTTCGTCCTGGCCCACCACGCGCTCGTGCAGCTTCTCTTCGATATGCAGCAGCTTGTCGCGTTCGCCCTGCATCATGCGCGACACGGGGATGCCGGTCGCGCGCGACACCACTTCGGCGATCTCTTCGGCGCCCACTTGCGTGCGCAGCAGTTTCGGCTGGTCCGACGGCCCTTTCGCCAGCCCGCTGTCGGCCTGCTTCAACTGCGCTTCGAGTTGCGGCAGCTTGCCGTACTGCAGCTCCGACACCTTCTGCCAGTTGCTCTCGCGCGTGGCCTGCTCCATCTGCAGCTTGACGTTTTCGATCTCTTCCTTGATATGCGTGCTGCCCTGCACCACGGCTTTTTCCGCCTTCAGGATTTCCTCGAAATCATTGTATTCGCGCTGCAGCTTGACGATCTCCTCGTCGATCAGGCCCAGGCGGCGCAAGGACGCCTCGTCTTTTTCCTTCTTGACGGCCTCTTTTTCGATCTTCAGCTGGATCAGCCGCCGTTCCAGGCGGTCCATCACTTCCGGCTTGGAATCGATCTCGATCTTGATCTTGGCCGCCGCTTCGTCGATCAGGTCGATGGCCTTGTCGGGCAGGAAGCGGTCGGTGATGTAGCGGTGCGACAATTCCGCTGCCGCGATGATGGCCGCGTCCGTGATCTCGACCTTGTGGTGCAGCGCGTATTTGTCCTGCAGGCCGCGCAGGATGGCGATCGTCGCCTCCACCGTCGGCTCATCGACCAGCACCTTCTGGAAGCGGCGCTCGAGCGCGGCGTCCTTCTCGATATATTTGCGGTACTCGTCGAGCGTGGTGGCGCCCACGCAGTGCAGCTCGCCGCGCGCCAGGGCCGGTTTCAACATATTGCCGGCGTCCATCGCGCCTTCGGCCTTGCCGGCGCCGACCATGGTGTGCATCTCGTCGATAAAGACGATGCTCTGGCCTTCATCCATGGCCAGCTCTTTCAGCACGGATTTCAGGCGTTCCTCGAACTCGCCGCGGTACTTGGCGCCGGCCAGCAGGGCCGCCATGTCCAGCGACAGCACGCGCTTGCCTTTCAGCGACTCGGGCACCTCGCCATTGACAATGCGCTGCGCCAGGCCTTCGACGATGGCCGTCTTGCCGACACCGGGCTCGCCGATCAGCACCGGGTTGTTCTTGGTGCGGCGCTGCAAAATCTGGATGGTGCGGCGAATTTCATCGTCGCGGCCGATCACGGGGTCGAGTTTGCCCTTGCGCGCGCGCTCGGTCAGGTCCAGCGTGTATTTTTTCAGCGCCTCGCGCTGGCCTTCGGCCTCCTGCGAGTCCACTTTATTGCCGCCACGCACGGCCTCGATGGCGGACTCCAGCGACTTGCGGCTCAGGCCGTTTTCGCGCGCGAGCTTGCCGGCGTCGGACTTGTCGTCAACCATGGCCAGCAGTACCATTTCGCTGGAAATGAACTGGTCGCCGGCCTTTTGCGCTTCCTTGTCGGCCAGGTTCAACAGGGCCGCAAATTCGCGGCTGATCTGCACATCGCCGCCCGTGCCGGACACTTTCGGCAGCCGTTCCAGCGAGGATGTCAGCGCCTTCGACAGGCCGCTCACATTGGCGCCGGCCCGCGCTAACAGCGAGCGCGCGCCGCCGTCGTCCTGGTTCAGCAGGCTGGTGAGCAGGTGTACCGGTTCGATATAGGGATTGTCGTTGCCCACGGCCAGGCTTTGCGCGTCGGCCAGGGCTTCTTGCAGTTTGGTGGTGAGTTTATCTTGACGCATGATGAAAGGTGCTCCCGGTTAATTCGTTGTGAATCAAATTGGGGTGTGGCGGTCCTTTTCAAGCATACACATTGCAAGAAAATAATGCAGTGGCGCCGCATCGCCATGTGCGGGAAGCTTGACCTGCGTGGGCTAATCTAGTCAGTGCGCCATTTGTCGAGCGCGGTTTCGTCCGTCACGCGCGCATCGACCCAGCGCGCGCCCGCCGGCGTCGCTTCCTTCTTCCAGAACGGCGCAGCCGTTTTCAGGTAGTCGATAATGAATTCGCAGGCGGCAAAGGCTTCGCCGCGGTGGCCGGACGCCACCGCCACCAGCACGATCTGCTCCTGCGGCCGCAATGGTCCGACGCGGTGAATCACAAGGGCGCCGGCCAGCGGCCAGCGTGCCTGTGCCTGCGCGACGATGGCCTCGATCGCCTTTTCGGTCATGCCCGGATAGTGTTCGAGTTCCATCGAGGCCACGTCCAGTCCTTCGTTCATGTCGCGCACGGTGCCCACGAAGCCCACCACGGCGCCCACTCTGGGGTCATGCGCGCGCAATTGTGCGATTTCTTCGCTCAGGTCAAAATCGGCTTCCTGGATGCGCACGCTGACCGTGACTGTGGTCGTCGTCATGCGCCACCGCCGATGCGGCGCAGCAGCGCCTCGATGCGGCTGGCCGTGCGCGCGTCCGTCAGCGCGGCGATCGCGCATAGCTGCATCAGCTGCGACGCTTGCGTGAGCGGCTTCTGGCCCAATTTCAGGGACGACTGCAGCACGTCGACCTGCATCTTCAGGCGGTCGCGCGCGAACTCGGCGCCGCTGTCGACGCCGGCGACGATTTCCAGACGCAGCACTTCTTCCAGCAGGCGCGGCACGTTCGCCTGCAGCCTGGCCACATGGGCGGCGCTGTGCTCGCCCATGGCGGCCAGTGCGGCGGCAAAGCGCGTCTGCAGGCTGCGTTCGTATTGCGCGTCGAGCGGCGGCAAGGTGCTCCAGCGTTCGGTCCACACCTGCGCATCGAGCGCGCCGCCGTCGGCCAGCGCAAGTTCCAGTGCCTGCACCAGGCGCAGCTTGTCGCGCATGGCGTTCGCCTGCGCCGCGCCGGCGCGCTGGACGATGGCGTCGGCCTGCGCCTGCACCGAGGCGACAGCGGCCTGGTAGCGCTGCTCGAGCTTCGCTTCGCTGGCGCGCGGCACGGGCCCGGTGGCGTTCCAGGCGGCGCGCGTCTCGCGCAGCAAGGTGGCGATGGCCGCCGTGCGCTGCCTGTCGTCGCCTTCAGGCACGACAGCCGTTTCCAGCGCCGCGCACAGCGCCTCGCGCGCATGCAGGTGTTCGCGCCGCTCATGGTCGGCCGCATGCGCCGTTTCCTTGCGTTTCGCAAAGATGTCGTCACAAGCGGCGCGGAAACGCTGCCACAGCGCCTGCTCGGCGCGGCGCTCCAGCGGCAAGGCCTTGGCCAGTTCCTGCCATTTGTCCTGCAAGGCCTTGAGCATGTCAACCGTATTGCGTTCGGACGGTTTCAGCAGGCCCACTTCGACGATCAATTGCTCGCGGCGCGCCGTTTCGATCTGGCGCTGGGTATCGAGCGGTTTCGACAAGGCGTCCAGCGCCGCGCCGAATTCACCGTCCAGGCGTTTCTTGTCCTTGCGGTCGATGGTGCCCAGGCGCGTCCAGGCCTGGCGCAGCCGCTGCGAGTTCGAAGCCACCTGTTTCCAGTCGGTGCTTTCCTCGGCAGCCAGGGCGGTCGCCTCAACGATCAGTTCCCGCGCCTTCGCGGCATTGCCGTGGCGCTCGTCGGCCAGCTGCCTGAAATGCTGGGCAGCCGGCGCGTAGGCCACCGTGCAGGCGGCGTCGAACCGCTCCCACAGCGACTTGGGGGCCGGGCCGGACAAGGTATCGAGCGACTTCCAGCGCTCGCGCAGGCTGCCGACCTTGCGTGCCAGTTCGCTCATCGGCAGTTCTTGCGCCGGCAATTCCTCGGCCGCCTTGACCAGTTCCTCGCGCGAGACGTTGCCGCCCCAGCGCGCCCAGTCGGCCAGTTGCTTGAACTGCGCGCGCACATGGGCCAGGCGGTCGGCCTGGGCCGGCGTCAAGCGGCCATGCTTGCTCTCACGCAGGGTTTTGTCGTGCTCGGAGGCCACATGCAGCAGGCCTTCGGCCAGCGCCGCTTCCATGGCGTCGAGCGCCTTGAAGAACTGCTCGCTGCTTTCTTTCGAGACCGGCGCCGCTTCGGCGCGCGCTTTGCGCGTGTTTGAGCTCGATTGCGCAGGTTCGGCGGCAGGCGCCGCTTCCGGGGCCGCCGGCGCCGGTGCGCTGGCCAGCAAGGAGTCGAACTGCTGCTGCAAGGTATCGGACAGCGGCGACTCTGGCAGGCGCGGCAGCGCTTGCCAGGCGCGCTTGATGGCGTCCGCGTCGAGCGTGGCGGCGTCCTGCGCCTGCCATTCGGTCAATGCCGCCTGACGCGCGTCGAACACGGCCTGGTGCTGCTGCAGCGCCTGCAAGGCTGTTTGCGCCTGCTCGCGCGCCTGGGCAAAGTCGAGTGCCAGATGTTTCGGCAGCGATGCGCGCTCGGGCGACTGCCCGTGCAGCGCGTGCCCGGCGTCGAGGCTTGCCAGCGCTTGCGCCAGTTCCTGCGCCGACTGGCCGCCGGTGGCCAGCTTGCGCGCGCAAGCGACGGCGTCGATCACGGCGCGCTGCAGCACCACTTGCGCTTCCAGGCGCTGCGCCAGGGCGGCGCGCGCGGCGGTGAACTGTTCGGCCAGCTCTGGGGTGGCCTTGATGACCTGCCATTGACGATCGAGCTCGGCGACCTGGTTGGGACTGAGTTTTTCATCGTCCAGCAGGCGCTGCGCGGTGGCGATGCTGGCCTGGGCGCGCTGCGCTTCGGCCCCCTGGTGGCGTATCAGGTCGATGCGGCCCTGCACCAGCTTGGCGACGCGGCGGTCGGTATTGCGCATCGCCTGGTGGACTTTTTCCAGCAGCGGCAGCGCGTGTACATGTTCGGCCGCGATCAGGCGGGCTTCGGCAAATTCGCTGCCAATAATGAAGTCAAAGGCGGCCGCCTCATCGCCGGCCACGGCATGCGCGCGCGCCAGCTGTTCGGCGCGGCGCGAAGCGCTCTGCGCCGTGGCGGCGGCCTGCTCTGCCGCCACAGGATCCGGTGCGGTGGTTTTGCCAGCCTTGCTGACCTTGCTGGCAGAACGCTTGAAGAGAAATTCGAACATGACGGGTTTCGCGTGGATCAAAACCACCATCATAACAAAGCCAGGGGCATTGCATCAGAGAGCAATCGCGTAATTAACAGATAACTATCAGATAATTAACAGATAATTAACTTAAAATTTTTTCATCAAACCGGCCCCAGCGGCGACTTCATGCCACGTGGTGATGCTGGCCAGGCGTGCCAGCCGCGGCGGCGCAGTTAGCGGCCACTGCCGGCGCATGCGCCGGCACGCTGGCGTGGGACACGACGGCGCTCTGCACGAACGGCAGCACGCGCGCCTTGTTGTGGCGGTTTTCGGCGACGCGCGCATCGTGGGCCAGGAACTGGTAGGCGATGGCAAACCAGGCGTCGCCGGCAATCACCCGGCGCGCCAGGGCAAACAATTCACGCTCTTCCATTTCCAGGCGCGCCATCAGGGCGGCGCAAAAACTGTCGATGGCCGCACCCAACTGCTCCACTTGCGACCCCAGCCGTTCGGCGCTGTCGATGGCCGCCATGGTGCGCAGCTGCACCAGATTGACGCTTTCCAGCGCCGCATGATTGAGCTTGCCCAATTCTTCCAGCAAGCCGTCGGCGTGCGGCGTGGCCCGGCGTATCGCCGGCACCAGGTACTGGTCGACCTTGCGCCAGTAGCCGCACTGGTACAGGCGCTTGAGCCAGTCGCACGCGTAGTCCAGATGCGCCATGGACAGCTGTTGCTGCTGGCGCAACAGCGCGTGCATATACTGCTGAAACGACAGCAGGCTTACGCGGATGCTGGCCTGCTCGACCGACAAGGACACCAAAGTATAGGTTGCTGTAAGCATGCACTCACTCCCAAAAACGCGGCCAGGATGGAAACGTGAAGTTGAGAGTGTAAAGACTGCCGACAGCGACAGGATTGATCCTGCGCAAACCCTACCAGCACGGACTCACTGGCGCAGACGGATATGCAGATCCACCACGCCCGGCTCTTCCGACGGCGTGACGGTGCCGCCGAAGCTTTTCACCAGCCGCTGCATGCCCTTGTTGCGCGCCATCGCCTCGCCCACCAGTTCTTCCGTGCCGCGGCTGCGGAAGTAATCGACCAGTTTTTCAAACAGGATATGGCCCAGGCCCTGCGCCTTGAGCTTTGAGCGCACGGCGATCGCGAAGTCGGCCGTAATATTGTCCGGATCGGCCACGGCGCGCACCACGCCCAGGGTTTCCGGCTGGCCGTCCGGCCCCGTGTGGGTGGCGATAAAGGCCATCGCGCGGTCGTAGTCGATCTGCGTCAGGCGCGCCAGCTGCGACAGCGGCAGCTCGCGCATCGAGGTAAAAAAGCGCAGCCGCACGTCGTCCGGGTCGAGCGCATTGAACAGGTCGATATGCTGCAGCGCGTCTTCGGGACGGATCGGACGCAGCAAGAGGGACTGGCCCATCCATGTCACTGTTTCTTCCAGTTCCTGCGGATACGGGCGGATCGCCAGCCGGTCGGCGCTCTGGCCAGGCTGCAAACGGATGCGCGCGTCGAGCGCGATCACGCCGTCGGCGTCGGCCACCAGCGGGTTGATATCGAGCTCGGCCAGCTCGCCGATATCGGCCACCAGCTCGGCCACCTGGATCAGCGTGTAGCAGATGGCGTCGATATTGGCGGCCGGCTGGTTGCGGTAGCCAGCCAGCAGCTTCGACACCCGCGTGCGCGAAAGCATGTCGCGCGCCAGCACCATGTTCAGCGGCGGCAGGCCGATCGCATGGTCGGCCGTCACTTCCACCGAGATGCCGCCCTGCCCCACCAGAATCACGGGGCCGAAGGCGCTGTCGGTGGTGACGCCGACGATCAGTTCATGCGACTGCGGCCGGCGCGCCATCTGCTGTACCGTAAAGCCGTCGATCAGCGCGTCGGGCCGCATCTTGCGCACGCGCTTTTCCATGGCGGCGGCGGCCGTGCGCAGGATCGCCGGGTTGTCGAGATCGAGCGCCACGCCGCCGACGTCCGATTTGTGCGCGATATCGGGTGAATGGATCTTCAGCGCCACCGGGTAGCCGATCTCAAACGCCACCGCCAGCGCCTCTTCCACGTCGGCCGCCATGCGCGTGGTGGCGACCGGAATGCCATAGGCGGCCAGAATTTCTTTCGAGCGGCATTCGCCCAGCACTGTCTGGCCGGCGGCCAGCGCCAGCGCAACGATTTCGCGCACGCGCGCGCGGCGCGGCGCACCAGAGAGCGGCAGCTGGGCCGGCACCTCCATCAGGGTGTCCTGGTTGCGCCGGTACTGCACGATCTGCATGAAACCATGCACGGCTTTTTCAGGCGTATCGTAGGTGGGGATGCCGGCGCGGCTGAACACCTGGCGCGCGGCCGACACCGTGGTGCCACCGAGCATGCACGACAGCACCGTGCGCGACGTGGCCTTGATCAGCGGCGTGACGGCCTCGGCGATCTCGATCGAGGAGACCATGGCCGTCGGCGCATGCAGCAGCAGCATGGCGTCCGCGTCGGGTTCGGACAGCAAGGGCTTGAGCGCGTCGACATAGCGCTGCACCGGCGCGTCGCCGGCCAGGCCGACCGGGTTGTCGTGCGACCAGCCGGGCGGCAGCGCCTTTTCCAGCGCGATCACGGTCTCGGGCGACAGTTCGGCCAGCTTGCCACCCTTGCCCACCAGCGCATCGGTGGCCATCACGCCCAGCCCGCCGCCGTTGCACAGGATCGCCAGCCGTTCGCCGCGCTGGGCGCGGATATGCGTGAGCGTTTCGACCGCATCGAACAGCTCCTCGGCCGAATACACGCGCAGCATGCCGGCGCGGCGAATCGCCGCGTCGTACACGGCGTCCGACCCTGCCAGCGCGCCCGTATGCCAGGCCGCCATCGCCGCGCCTGCCGCTTCGCGCCCCGCTTTCAACACGATCACCGGTTTGCTGCGGGCGGCGGCGCGCGCGGCCGACATGAATTTGCGGGCCGCGTGTATATCTTCCATGTACAGCAAAATGGCGGCCGTATCGACGTCGCCTGCCAGGTAGTCGAGCAGGTCGCCGAAATCGATGTCGGCGCTGCCGCCCAGCGAAATGAATTTGGAAAAGCCCACGCCATGCGCGTGCGCCCAGTCCAGCACGCCCGACACCAGCGCCCCCGATTGCGACACGAAGGCGATCTTGCCGGTGGCCGCGCCCAGATGCGTAAAACTGGCGTTCAGGCCGATTTTTGGCACCAGAAGGCCCATGCTGTTCGGCCCCAGGATGCGCAGCAGGTGCGGTTTCGCCGCTTTCAACATCAGATGGCGCAGCTTGCCGTGTTCCGCGCTGTCGAGCCCCGCCGTCATGACGATGGCCGCGCGCGTACCCATGGCGCCCAGATCGCGTATCAATCCCGGCAAGGTGGCCGGCGGCGTGCAGATAATCGCCAGGTCGGGCGCCTTGGGCAACTGGCTCACCTTGTGATAGCAGCGCAGCTCGCGCAACTGATCGTACTTGGGATTGACGGGGTAGATGGCGCCCTGGTAGCCCCCCTGCAGCAGATTGTTCAGGGCGATGGCGCCCAGGCTGCGTTCGCGCCGGGAAGCGCCGACCAGGGCCACCGAGGCCGGCTTGAACAGCTTGTCGAGATTACGGATACTCATGCTCTGGCCTTATGGACTGTGCTTGCGATGTGCCCGCAGCGGCTGCGCCAGTGTTATAAGCGGCGACTGCGCCAGTGTATAGGATGCACCGGCAAAAAAACTTGACCTTGTGGTGCGTTTTGCCAAAAAAGTGCCGGCGTGACCACGGCGCGCTACCAGCGCGAGCGGTGGTTTTCCGTCACGCCCGCCAGCTGCGCCACGATGCGCTTGGGTGCGTTCGCGCTGGCGCGCACCCAGCCGCTGAAGGTGCCGATCGGCTGGATATGGCGGCTGGCCGCCAGCCACAGATTGCGGTCCGCGCGGCGCGCCCCTTCCGGCCTGAAATGCAGGTCGAGCAAATCGTCGTCGGTCCACACATGCCAGGGCGAGAGGGGATTGTCGGGATTGAAATCGAAATGGGCGCGCGCCAGCGGGTACAGCTGGCCGTCGAGCCACAGCGCGTTTTCCTGGGCGCCAAAGTAACCGGCCTGCAGATTGAAACCGATATCGAGCCCGTGCGCCGAAGCCCAGCGCCATTCCGTCTCGCGCGGCAACAGGCCGTTCGAATAGTCAAAGCTGGCCACGCCGTCGTCGAGGCTGTAGCCGATGGCGCCGCAGCGCACCGTGCCCCACAGCGGCAGACCGCCCGACTTTTGCGTCGCATGCACGCTGCCGCCTGGCACCGGACCGACGGCCAGCAACATCGGCGAGACCGGCGGGCCAAATTCGGCGTCGATGCCGAAATGGCCGCAAGCGAGCCGCAAGCGGTAGCGCTGCTGGGGCGCCGCCTCGATGTCGATGGCCTGCGACAGGAAACGAAAGCGGCTGCCGGCAGCGGCATGCGGCGCCACGCTCGCTGACAGTCCCGGCACGCCGTCGCGCGAAAATGACGCCACGAATTTGCCCTTGCGGCGGTCGAAAGCATAGGCAAAGGCGGTGCTGGCCCAGCCCAGGTCGATGATGGCCACTGCGCAAAACAGCTCGGGCGTGGCCAGCGCCACATGATGCCAGCGCTTGTGGTGGAACAGCCGCCACAGGCTTGCCCGCGCATGGGGCGGCGCCAGCCGCGCCCAGTCAAAGGCGTCGGCCAGGCCGGCATACCGGCCGCATTGCGGCTCACCGCTGGCGTCGATCAGGGTCGCTGGCGCTGGCGGCAACGTCATGCGGCGCGCCTCCGCTGCGGGGTGACTCGTCGATGCTGGCGGTCGCGTTTGTCCATAGGTTTGTTCATGCTATAAAGATACCGCATTTTTCATGCGCGGTTCGCATGGTTGACTCACCCGCCGGGCGTTTGATTGCCTGCTTGACAGCGGCAGACGGCTGCGATAATGTGCGTAAATATTTCCATACGGAAATTAAATTCCCCGGCATCCATGATCATTTTCTACACGTTCTCGCTGTCGTGCGAGCAGCGCTTTGGTGCTTGCTGGCTAACCTTCTCCACTATAAATAATAATCAAGGAAGCGTGTCATGACTCCTTTTCAGTATCGCCTGCGCGCAGTTCCACTGCTGCCGCTGGTATGGGCGCTGTCTGCCTGCGGCGGCGGCGGCGAGCAAACGGCAACGCCCCCCACCGCGCAGCTGAGCGCGCAAGTGTCGTCGGAAACCGTGCTCACGCCTGTGGGTGCGAGCGCCAGTTCCGCCGAACGGGGCGACCTGTCGGCGGCGGCCGCCATCGACCGCAACGACGGCACGCGCTGGGGCAGCGGTTTTACCGATGCTGAAAACCTGACGCTCGATTTCGGCACGTCGACCTTGATCACGCGCGTGCGCATTTCCTGGGAAAACGCCCATGCCAGCAGCTACCTGCTGCAGGTATCGAATGACCTGAACAACTGGACCACCATCCGCAGCGTGGAAAACAGCAGCGGCGGCGTCGAGGACCTCACGGGCCTGTCGGGCCAGGGCCGCTATCTGCGCATGCAGGGCGTCAAGCGCGCCGGCCAGTACGGCTATTCCATCTTCGAGATCCAGGCGTTTTCGGGCACGCCCGCCACCGTCCCGGGCGCGCCGCCGGTCACGCCCCCCGTAGTGCCCGCCGACCCGACCCAGCCGGGCGTATTGATCAAACCTGTCGCCGCCACCTCTTCGCCGCTGGAAAACCCGGGCATGCCGGCCGCCATGGCGATCGACGGCAAGAGCGCCACGCGCTGGGCCAGCAGCTTTGAAGACGGCGCCTGGATACAGTTCGACTTCGGCGCACCCACCGCCATCGGCTATCTGCAGCTGCAATGGGAAAACGCCTACGGCAAAGAGTACGCCTTGCAAACCTCGAACGATGGCAGCAGCTGGACGCAGGTGCGCTATGTCACCAACGGCAAGGGCGGTACCGAGGAATTTTTCAACCTGGGCGTCAACGCCCGCTATCTGCGCCTGCAGGGCGTGGCGCGCGCCACCCAGTATGGCTATTCGCTGCTCGAAGCAGTGTTCAAGTCGCCCGGCAGCGACAACACCCTGCCGGGCACCGCCACCTCGGCACTGAAGTTCCCGTTTGACGGCAGCGCCTTGGTTCCGCTTCCCACCAGCAAGGAACCGCTGGAAACGCTGCAGTTCTCGCTACCCGACGGCACCCTGGTGACGCGCTTCGGCGCGCGCGGCCTGGCCCGCCATGGCCGCGAACGGGGCGAAGAATGGAACGAGGCCGGCTATGGCCCGAACGAGACGGTCGATCCGGTCACCGGCCTGGCCGTCGACAAGGGACCGGGCAATTACCTCACCTTCGTACCGCAGTACTTCAAGAACCGCACCTGGGGCGTGGAGATCATCGACAACAGCCGGGTAGCCGGTGTCGTCAAACCGACTTTGATCGTCAACCAGTACACCACGGTTGACTTTTTATCGGGCGGCGTGGCCTTCTTTCGCGGCTTCGACCGCCCTGGCGTGACCGGCTACGGCTGGATGTCGCCCGGAGAACTGGTGGACCGCAATGTTCCGGTGTGCAAACCGCTGGCCTACCCGGCCGCCGGCAAGCTCACTACCGCCAACGGCATCAACGGCGCCTGCACCCTCCTGATCAAGGACTATCCGGGCCACGGTGGGCTGGACGCCAACGGCATGCCCAATGGCGTCGACGTCAAGGCGCGCGCCCTGACGGCGGGCGACATCATCGAAGTGTCGCCGTCGATGTTTTCCACCAAAGAGGCGATGGCCGCCCAGGGCGACGACGGCGGCATCCGCTACTACTCCTATGAGTGGACCTATGTGGTGGGCGCCGGCCTGCGGCCCTGGTATGGGGTGCAGCCGCGCCTGAACTCGGTGCCATTGCCGGCCGAAACGCTCTCCGGCGGCATCGGTTCGGTGTCGTATAACTATTCGGACAACGCCCTGTTCATGTTCCAGCAGCCACACAACCATATCGGCATGCAGAACATGCAGCGCTTTGTCGAAGGCAGGCGCCTGGTGCACACCAATTTCCGCAGCGGCGAACACAATGAAGGCGGCAATGACCGCTACGCGCCAGCCGTCGGCCTGCAGGGCCAGCGCTATACCCAGTCCGCCTGCATCGCCTGCCACGTCAACAATGGCCGCAGCCCGGCGCCCGCCGCCATCAACCAGCGCCTCGACACCATGGCCGTGCGGGTCGCCGCGCTGAACGCAAACGGCCAGCAGGTGCCGCATCCGCAATACGGCACGGCGATCCAGATGAATGCGGTTTCAAGCACGGGCGCGCCGCAAAACTGGGGCAATGGCGTGGCCGTCGGTGGCTTCGAGACCAGCCAGGTCACCCTGGCCGACGGCAGCAAGGTTCAATTGCGCAAACCGACCCTGGCTTTCGAAGGCCAGGTGCCGGCCATCGTCTCGCTGCGCGCCGCCCCGCCCATGATCGGCACGGGCCTCCTGGAAGCCGTGCCGGAAAGCGACATCCTGGCGCGCACGCGCTCCACGCCCGACGCCGACGGCGTCAAGGGCCAGGCGAACTTCGTGTTCGACCCGGAAAGCGGCGCCGTGCGCCTGGGCCGCTTCGGCTGGAAGGCGGCCAAGGCCACCTTGCGCCAGCAGGCGGCCGAAGCCCTGCTGCTCGACATGGCGGTCACTTCCCCCGTCTACCCGAACCGCGCCTGCATGGCCGGCCCTGAAGCGTGCGCGGCCGGCGGCAAACAGACCGGCATTGCCGAAGCCGACCTGCAGTCGATTTCGCATTACCTGGCGCTCGTCGCCGTACCGGCCCAGCGCAGCATCGCCAGCGGTTTCCCCAAGGGCGTGGCGCCGCTCGACGAGCACCAGGTCGATGCGCAGCAGGTGGCAGCAGGCTCCAGACTGTTCCAGGGCATGCGCTGCGCTGCCTGCCACACGGCGGAAATGAAGACGGGCAGCGGCCATCTGTTTGCCGAACTGCGCGACCAGACCATCCGTCCCTACACCGACCTGCTGCTGCACGACATGGGCCCCGGCCTGGCCGACAAGTTTACCGAAGGCCAGGCGCAAGGGGCCATGTGGCGCACGGCTCCCTTGTGGGGCATCGGCTATACGGAAAAAGTGATGGGCAAGGAAGGCAAAACGGGCTACCTGCATGACGGCCGCGCACGCAGCCTGACCGAAGCGATCCTGTGGCATGGCGGCGAAGGCGCCAGGGCGCGCCAGCGTTTCGAGGCCTTGTCAAAAGCCGAGCGCGACGCCTTGCTGGCGTTCCTGAAGTCGCTGTAACGATGCAAACGGGCCGGCGCCCACGCGCCGGCCGATCCTTCAGTCCTTTTTCTTGATCAGCCCCGCCAGCGCCGCAAACGGATTGTGCGTGGCCGGCGCCACCTCGGCCGACAGCAGGCCGGCGCCGCGGTCCGCTTCCAGGTAGCGCGAGTGTTCATTGTCGTGGCAATACAGGCACAGCAGCTCCCAATTGCTGCCGTCGGGCGGGTTGTTATCATGGTTGTGGTCGCGGTGGTGCACGGTCAGTTGCTGCACGTTGGCGCGCGTGAATTCGCGCATGCAGCGCCCGCAGATCCACGGATACATTTTCAGCGAACGTTCACGGTAGCCGCTCTCGCGCTGATCGGCGGCGCGGCGCGCTTCGGCGACGATTTTATCGAGCCGGGCCGCATCGGGCTTTTTAGTCTGCATGGCAAGCAACTTTCAAGTTGGAAGTAAGAAGCCGCCATTTTAACGCCAGCGCCAGTCAGGCCGACCCCAGCGGCAGCACCATGTTGCAAGAGAGCAACTTATCTATCTTGAATTTCGCCATGCCGCGTTGATTTAGCGCAAAATAAGTCTACGCGCATCCCTTTTCCATGACTCTCGCGCGCAAGCCGACAATGACAAAAAACCTGCAACGACTGGCCCGCCGGGTCTGTAGCATCAGCCCGCTTCCGCTGTTCGCGCTGCCGCTGCTGCTCGCACTGTGGGGCGGTCTGGTCTACCAGGTGGGCCAGGAACGCGCCGCCGCCACCCGCGACGCGGTGGCGGCCAGCCAGTCGCTGGCGCGCACCCTGGCCGACCATACCAGCATTATCCTGCGCCAGACCGATCACGCCACCCAGCTGTTCAAGCTGCGCCATGAAGCGAGCGGCGCGCGCCTGTCGCTGGCGCAGTTCACGCGCCCCCAGGGTCTGCTCGACAGCGTGCTGCCATCGAAGCTCGAACTGCCGGTCGCCGTCACCGACGCCACCGGCAATATCGTCGACAGCGCCAACGGCCATGCGTCCGCCAACCTGGGCGACCAGCTTTTCTTTCGCACCCTGGCCACCACGCCCGGCGATATTGCCCTGGTCGATACGCCCGTGCTCGACGCGGCCAGCAAGAAGTGGATGATACGCTCGGCGCGCCGCCTGAACGATGCGCAAGGCCGCTTTGCGGGCGCCATCGTGATCCTGGTCGACCCCACTTACTTTGTCGATGACTACGACCGCCTGAACCTCGACGAACACGGCGCGTTGCTGCTGGTCGCGCGCGACAGCGGCGATTCGGTCGGACGCATCGGCGAACAGCTGATCATCAGCGAGAAGCTCGACTTTCGCATGCCGGGCCCGCCCACGCGTGCGCCCGAGGAAGCGGAAGTGACGCCACCGCTGGACGCCACCCCGCGCATCTACAGCTACCGCGACCTGGGCCGTTATCCGCTGCTGGCGGTGGTTGGCGTGAGCCGCGCTGCGGCGCTGGCCTCTTTCGAACACCGGCGCCGCGTGTATATCGGCGTGCTGCTGGCCGCCAGCCTGCTGATCATCGCCTTCATTGCGCTGCTGATGCGCCAGGGCCGGCGGCTGCGGCGCAGCATCCGCCAGGCCAAGGACGCCCAGGCGCTGCTGCGCGCGGCGCACCAGGGCAGCCTGGACTCGGTGATGCTGCTCAAGGCCTGGCGTCCGGCGCCGGGCATGGCGCCCGAAGACTTCATTTTCGCCGACGTCAACGAACGCGCCGCCGACGTGCTGGGCAAGCCGCGCGCCGAACTGCTGGGCCAGCGGGCGCTGCCGCTCGCGCCGGTGCTGCGCGACGCGCGCTTCTTCCCGCGCTTCGTGCTGGTGATGGAGTCCGGCCAGCCGCTGGAAGACGAATTCGAACTGGCCTTGCCGCATGGCGGCACGCGCTGGGTGCGCCACCAGATCGTGCCGATCAGCGACGGCGTGGCAGTGACCTCGCGCGACATCAGTGCGCGCAAGCGCGATGAACTGGCGCTGCAGGACAACCGCAGCTTCCTGCAATCGCTGATTGATCACCTGCCCGTGCTGGTGTATGTAAAAAGCGCGCGGCCTGAGAACTTTGGCCAGATGGAAGTGTGGAACAAGGCCGCCGAAGACATCACCGGCTACGCGGCGGCGAACATCATCGGCAAGACCGACAGCGCCGCTTTTCCATCGGGCTTCGGCCTGCACGACGACGAGGACGACCGCGCCATCCTGGCCGAACGCGGCGTGATCGACCACCAGGAAAAGCCGCTGCGCCTGCAGGACGGCAGCGTGCGCCACCTGCGCGCCGTGTCCGTACCGGTGTTCGACGAGCGCGGCCAGGTCGAGCATATCCTCGGCATTGCCGAAGACATCTCGCAGCGCCGCCAGCAGGAACTGGCGCTGCGCCAGAACCAGGCCGAGCTGGCGGCCGTCAACGACGCCTCGCCACTCGGGCTGGTACGGCTGGACCGCGAGCGCCGCTGCACCTATGTCAACCGTACTTTTGAAGCGATCACCGGCCAGCCGCGCGCCTCGGCCCTGGGCGCCGGCTGGACCAGCGCCCTGCACCCCGACGATTTCGCCCTGATGCACGCCGCTTTGGCCCAGCTGCGGCGCAGCCAGACGCCATTCCAGTCCACCTTGCGCTGGCTGCACCGCGACGGCAGGCTGGTGTGGGTGTCGATGAAGATCGCCCCCATCATGGTCGACGGCGGCATCGAGGGCTATGTGGGCAGCCTGGACGACATCACCTTCCTGCGCGAATCCGAAGTGGCGCTGCGCGAAAGCGAAGCGCGCCTGCGTACCATCGCCGACGCCCTGCCGGCCATGATCGCCTACATCGACGCCGACGAAACCTACCGCTTCCTGAACCTGGCCTACGAGCGCGAGTTCGGCCTGACGGGCCTGCCGGCGCTGGGGCGCAGCGTGCGCGACAATGTGGGCGCCGTGCGCTACGGCAAGGTGGCGCCGTATATTGCGCGCGTGCTGGCCAGCGAAACGCTGAGCTTTGAAGAGGAAGACATCAAGGAAGGCCTGGAGCGCTGCATGGAAGTACTCTATATCCCGCAGATCGGCGAAGACCATCCGCAGGTGGTGGGCTTTCACGTGATGCGCCAGGATATCACCGTGCAAAAACGCGAAAAACAGCGGCTGCTGCAACTGGCCCAGGTCGACGCGCTGACGGGGCTGTCAAACCGCGCCGGCTTTGTGCAAAAACTCGCCGACGCCATGCACGCCAGCCGCAAGCACGGGCGGCTGATGGCGGTGATGTACATGGACATCGACCGCTTCAAGCCCGTCAACGACACCCACGGCCACGGCACCGGCGACGCCTTGCTGCGCGCCTTTGCCCAGCGCCTGACGCAGACCATGCGCGCCACCGACATCATCGCCCGCCTGGGCGGCGACGAATTCACCATCATCATGGAGAGCATCAGCCGGCCCGAGGACGCGGCCGTGCTGGCCGCCAGTATCGTCCACGCCATGCAGCTGCCATTCGAGCTCGACGGCATCACCGTGCATATCTCGGCCAGCATCGGCGTCGCTTTCTACCGCGATGAAGACCTCTCGCCGGCCGCCCTGCTGCAGCAGGCCGACGTGCTGCTGTACCAGGCCAAGCAGGATGGCCGCAATACCTACCGGGCCGCCGCCATGGTAGCCTAGGACGGATGGTATATTGGCGCTTTGGTCTTCTCGCCGATTCCACCATGCGCCTGCTGCACACTTCCGACTGGCACCTGGGCCAGACCCTGCACAATTATGAACGGGGCTACGAGCACCAGCATTTCCTCGACTGGCTGCTCGCCACGCTGGTGGCCGAACGCATCGACGTGCTGCTGGTGGCCGGCGACGTGTTCGACAACGCCAATCCCTCGGCCGCCTCGCAAAGGCAGTTGTACGGCTTCCTGCGGCAGGCCAGAACGCGCCTGCCGGCCCTGCAGATAATCGTTATCGCCGGCAACCACGATTCGGCCGGCCGCCTGGAGGCGCCGGCGCCGCTGCTGTTCGACTACGGCACCCACATGCTCGGCCACATCCTGCGCGGCGAAGACGGCCAGATCGACCTTGAACGGCTGCTGCTGCCGTTGACGGGCGCCGATGGCCAGGTGGCGGCGTGGTGCCTGGCCGTGCCCTTTTTGCGCCCCGGCGACGTGCCGAAACTGCCGCCAGGCAGCACGCAAGACGCCTATCTGGGCGGCATCGCCCTGCTGTACCAGCAACTGACCGGGCTGGCGCTGGCGCGGCGCGCACCTGGCCAGGCCATTATCGCCATGGGCCACTGCCATATGGTGGGCGGCGAAATGTCGAATGACTCCGAGCGGCGCATCGTCATCGGCGGCACCGAGATGCTGCCCTCGGGCATATTCGACCCGGCCATCGCCTATGCCGCGCTGGGCCATCTGCACCTGGCGCAGGCGGTCGGCGGCCAGCCGCATATCCGCTACTGCGGCAGCCCGATTCCGCTGTCGTTCGCCGAAGTCCATTACCGGCACCAGGTGCTGTGCGTCGAGATCGACGGCGAACAATTGCAAGCGGTGCGCGCCATCGACATTCCGCGCGCCGTGCCGCTGTTGCGCATACCCGACAAACCGGCGCCGGTGGCCGAGGTGCTGGCGCAGTTGGCGGCACTCGACATTGCCGACGCGGCTATCGACGCGCAGCCCTTCCTGGAGGTGCGCGTGCGGTTGGAGGCGCCCGAGCCTGGCCTGCGCGCGCGCATCGAAGCGGCGCTCGACGGCAAGCCGGTGCGCCTGGCCAAGATCGATACGTCAAGCGCGGCGCGCAGCACGCAGATCGAGAGCATGACGCTCGACCAATTGGCGCAGTTGCAGCCCGACGAGATCTTCCGCCGCCTGTACCGGCAAAAATTCGGCAAGGAAGCGCCGCCCGAACAACTGTCGGCACTGGCGGAACTGCTGCTGCCTGGCACACAAATCTGAATCCTCAAGCAACATGAAAATCCTCACTATCAGCGGCAAGAACCTGGCCTCGCTGGCCGGCGAATTCATGGTCGACTTCGAACAGGAACCGTTGGCGTCCGCCGGTCTGTTCGCCATCAGCGGCCCCACCGGCGCGGGCAAAAGCACGCTGCTCGACGCGCTGTGCCTGGCCCTGTACGACGCCACCCCGCGCCTGCTGAAAGTGGCCGGGCGCAATGCCCTGCCCGATGTCGGCAAGGAAACCGTCAACGCCCAGGACACGCGCACCCTGCTGCGCCGCGGCACGCCGGAAGGCCATGCGCAAGTCGATTTCGTCGGCAATGACGGCCACCGCTACCGCGCGCGCTGGAGCGTGCGCCGCTCGCGCACCAGGGCCGAAGGCGCGCTGCAGGCGACAGTCATGCAATTGCACCAACTGCCCGCGCTGCAGGCCATCGGCGGCACCAAGACGGAAGTCAAGGAAGCGATCGAACAGCGCATCGGCCTGTCGTTCGACCAATTTACGCGCGCCGTGCTGCTGGCGCAGAACGAGTTTTCCACCTTTCTGAAAACGGAGGACAACGAGCGCGGCGAACTGCTGGAAACGCTGACCGGCAGCAGCATCTATTCCGATATTTCGATCCGCGCTTTCGAGCGCGCCAAGCTGGAAAAGCAGGTATTGGAGCGCCTTAGCGACAAGCTGGCCGACCAGCGCCCGCTGCCCGGCGAAGAACGGGCGCTGGTGGAACAGCAAAGCAGCGCAGCCGAAGCCGTGCTGCAGCAGCTGGAATTGCGCAAGGCTGTGCTGGAACAGCAACAGCGCTGGCACCTTGATGCGCAGCGATTACAAACCCAGGCCAACGATGCCAACGACGCACTGGGCGCGGCCAGTGTCGCGCATGATGCCGCCGGGGGGCGCCGCGCCGCGCTGGCCCAGTGGGACCTGCTGCAACCGGCCCGCCCGCTGCTGCTTGACGTGGCGCGGCTCGCCAGCGACAGCGAGGCGGCCAGCGTGGCGCTGGCCACGGCACGCCAGCAGGTGCAGCACGCGCTGGCCAGCCAGGAACAGCTGGCGCTGCTTGCCCTGCAGGCGTCAACCCGCTTGCACGCGCAGGTAGCGGCGCAGCGCGCGGCGGCGCCGCAACTGAACCAGGCCAAGGCGCTCGACGCCGGCATCGCTGCGCAACTGCCGGCCCACCGCCAGGCGAAAGACGCAGCGCAGGCGGCCGATGCCGTCAACGATGCGGCGCGCGCACAACTACTGGCCGTGCAGCGGGACCAGCAAGCCTTGACCGCCCAGCAGCAAACGGGATCGCAGTGGCTGGCCAGCCACCGGCACTGGCAGGCGCTGGCGAAAGACTGGACGTTATGGGACCAGCTGTTTGCCCAGGCCGGCCAGGCGGCATCGCAAGCCGATATGCTGGACGCCAGCCTGGCGCAGGCGGCGCTGCTGCTGCGCCAGGCCACACTGGACACCCGCACCGCGCAGGACGCCCTGACGGCGGCGCTCGACAAGACGGCCGCGCTGGAAGAACAACGGGCGGCCGCCATCGCCACCGTGCAAGCGTTTGACGGCGAGCAGTTGCCGGGCCGGCGCCAGCAGCTGGAGCAGCAGGCCCGGATATTGACGGCAGCCGACAGGACCTGGGCCGAGCTGTCGCGCCAGCAGCAACAACTGGCGCAGCGGCAAGCCAAGGCGGCGCAGCTGGCGCAAGCCATCGATGCCGAACACGCGGCGCTGGCGCAGGAAGCGGCCAGCACGCCGGTCATCGAGGCCACGCTGGCGCAGGCCGAAAAAGCCTTGAAAGGGGCGGAAGCGGCATGCGCGGCCAGCGTCGAGCAGCTGCGCGCCACTTTGCTGGACGACGCGCCCTGCCCGGTCTGCGGTGCGCTTGACCACCCCTACCAGCACACCGACCATGCGCTGCAGGCCATGCTGGCCAGCTTGCGGCGAGGGGTGCGGGACTGCCGCGCGCAGGCGCTGGCCAATACCGGCCAGGTGGCGGCGCACCAGGCCGCGTTGAACGGCTTGCGGCGCGAGCAGGCGGCAGCGGCCCAGGAACTTGAGACGCTGCCGCCAGCGATTGCCAGCCTCGCCGCGCAATGGCAAACGCAGTCGGCCAGCCTGCAACTGCCCGAAGACAGCTTGCGCAGCGCCTGGTTCAGCGAGCAGCTGGCCGCCAATCACGCCGGTATGCAGGCGCTGGCCGAACAGGAAGGCTCGCTGCGGCAAGCCAGCGCCAGGCGCGAGCAGGCGCAAGCGGCCTGCGAACAGGCGGCCAGGGAACAGACACGCTTGACGGCGCAGGTATCGGAGGCGCAGGCGCGGCTGGCGCAGTTGCAAGCGCAGCAGGCAGCGGCCAGCGACAAGGGCCAGGCGGCGCGCGCCCACCTTGACGCCTTGCTGGCGCAACTGGGCAGCGCTTTTGGCGACGCCGACGGCGCGGAGGACTGGAAGGACAGCTGGCGCCAGGGACCGGCCGATTTCCGCGCCGCGCGCCAGTTGGAAAGCCAGCAATGGAATAAACAACAAGCAGCCCAGGACGAACGCGGCCATGCGCTGGTGACGGTGGCCGCGCAACTGACGGCGCTGGACACGGCCGCAGCCAAGGCGCGCCAGGCGGCGCAGGACGCCGATACCGCCTT
Organism: Janthinobacterium sp. PC23-8; assembly: GCF_002250505.1. Taxonomy (GTDB): domain Bacteria; phylum Pseudomonadota; class Gammaproteobacteria; order Burkholderiales; family Burkholderiaceae_D; genus Janthinobacterium. The sequence goes on along the minus strand of NZ_NJGY01000003.1, from coordinate 129,282 downwards.
CAGGGCGCTGGACACCAGGCTGATCGCCACCCAGGCCGAACGCGCGTCGTTATGGGACGGCCAGCCTGTGCTGGAGGTGGAACGCACATTGGCCGACGCGGTCGAATCGGCCAGGGTCGACCTGGCTGCGCGCCAGGCCGCAGTGCAGCAGGCCAGCGAACAGCGCACGCGGTTTGACGAAGCGCGCGCGCAAGCCACACAGCGCCTGGACAGCCTGATGGCGCAGTCCACCGTTGCGGCCAACGCGCTGGAAGACTGGCTGCGCCAGTTCCAGCACGATCACCCCGAACAGGCGCCCGCAGATAGCGTCACCTTGCGCGAACGCCTGAGCCTGTCCCCGGAGACCATACGCGCCGAGCGCGACGCCTTGCAGTTGCTGGACAAGCAGCTGGCCGAAGCGCGCACGGTGCTGGCCGAACGGCTGCGCCAGCAAACCTTGCACCAAGACAATCCCCCGCCTGCGCTGGAGGCCGACGTGGCCACCCTTCAGGCGGCGCTCGATGCGCTGCTGGCAGAGCGCAAACAAGTGAATCAGGAGGCTACCGCACTGCGCCTGACTATTGTTCAAGACGACGCGAAACGGCAAAGTGCGCAGGCGATCCTGGGCAAGATTGAGGAACAGGAAAATATCTACCGTCGTTGGGCCGCGCTCGACAGCCTGATCGGGTCAGCCACTGGCAAAGTATTCCGTAACTATGCTCATCAATTCACATTGGAAGTGCTGCTCGGCTACGCCAATGCTCACCTGAACCATCTGGCGCGTCGCTATCAGTTAGAACGTATCATTAATCTCGACAATCCTTCGCTGGGCCTGATGGTGCGCGACCAGGACATGGGCGGCGAGCTGCGCTCGGTGCACTCGCTGTCGGGCGGCGAATCGTTTCTGGTGTCGCTGGCGCTGGCGCTGGGCCTGGCCTCGCTGTCGTCGAACCGCGTGCGGGTCGAGTCGCTGTTCATCGACGAGGGCTTTGGCAGCCTGGATACGGAAACCCTGCGCGTGGCCATGGATGCGCTCGACGGCCTGCAGGCCATGGGCCGCAAGGTGGGCGTCATCTCGCACGTGCAGGAAATGACGGAGCGCATCGCCACCCGGATATTGGTGCAGCCGGGCGCGGGCGGCAAAAGCGTGGTCAGCGTGCGCTGAAGATGGCTTCAGCGTGGCTCGCTGGCCTTTTTTATCTGCAGCAGATGCCAGCCCAGTTCGCGCCGTATCTGTTCCGGTGCGGGCGGCGGGCGGCGCTGCGCCAGTTCCGCCTTCAACCACTGTCTAACGAGTTCCTTGTCTGCCAGTATGCGTTGTTGCATGATGCGACCTTTCAAAGCCCCGATGGCTTATCTTCCCATTGAACGCGCCAGCGTTCCGGGCGTTGACACACACAAGGCTGCACGTGGCGCCGTTGCAACACCCGCGAAAACGGGGCCGCTTGCGTTAAAATCGCGCCCTTCGCCCCGATCCATCACACAAGGACCCCCATGAAAGCCGCCCGCAGCCTTACCTTCAAATGCGTCAAATGCCAGAAAGCCATGCAGGTCTACCTGCAAAAAGTATCGGCCTGCTCGCATATCCAGCCTTACCAGGGCATCTGCCAGTGCGGCGAGCTGAAACGCCACGCCACCGGCCAGGCCGACGCCGTCAAGTCCTACCTGGCGTCGGCCGACGGCAGTTGGTCGCATCACCACTGATTCTTCACCACTGATCCTTCACCACCGATCCCTGTTACAAACCAGCCGTTAAAGAATCTGCGCGGCCTGCCGTTAATTCCGATACAACGTTGATTTGGACAACACCATGGCCACTACCCTGCCCCAGCTTCCCGCCCTCGGCGCGCGCCAGACCGGCGCGAGCACGCTTGCCGGCCAGCAGCCGGCCAGAACCGGCGGCAACGCCTCGGGCGCCGCCGACGCCCTGATGCGGCGCACCTCGCAAGATGTGGTGGCCCTGTCGAAAAAGGGTCTCGACCTGTCGGCGCAGGGGCTGGCGCAGCGCACCGACGCCCTGGGCAACGCCACCGTTGACGTGGCCCAGGATTTCCTCGGCAATATGGCGCGCCAACTGTTTGGCGACGGCGCGGCCATCAGTTTTGACTCCATCGACCTGTCGGCCTCCTCCGGCTATGCGGCACAGGCGTCCAGCAGTTCCGGCGCCGGCGGCACGCGCAATGCGGCCGCCTTCAGCCTGGCGGAAAATGCCCACTTTCTCGGCAAGGGCACGATTACCACCGCCGACGGCCAGAGCTTCGATTTTGAACTGGAAGTGCAGTACGAATCGAAGATCAGCGCCAGCGCGGCCCATGAAACCAGCAACCAAGCTCAGGATCAGGACACCGACACAGGCGAAGACGGCGACCTGCCGACCCTGCAACTGCCGTCGATGAACTTTGCCGGCAGCCTCGGCGACCTGTTCAAGATGCTGGGCCAGCAGCTGCAAAGCAGCATCTACAATGCCGGCCAGGACAGCGCCAACCAGACCACGTCCAAGGCTGGCGACGAAGTGGGCAGCTTGAACCTGCGCTTGCTCAATTTGCTGCAGCCGCCGAAAACGCTTGATGAAGCGGCCCAGCCTTTGGCACTGCCGGCCGACGCCGTGCCGCCAGCCAAGCCGGAGCCGACACCGGAAGCGCAGGCGCGCGCGCGGGCCGTCGCCGACGCCTACGGCGGCAAACCAACGCCATCGCAGTAAGCTGCCGGGACGTATAATGGAAGACGGCCTGCGCAGGCGACCATGCCGCGCGCCACCTTCTTTCGATTGAATCCCATGCCTGACACCCCTACTTCCACCGTTCATCCGCAGATCCACTGGAGCGAAAACGGCGTCGAACAATCGGCCCGCTGGCGCTCGGAAAGCGGCATGCCGCCGCCGAAACGCGTCGTCATCGCCGACGACCGCACGACGGCAGACCAGGCCTATCGCCTCGCCTGCGAAGGCACGGCCATGCTGTGGCGCGGCGACTTCCAGAACGCACGCCAGCTCTTGCAAGCGCTGGCGCGGCGCGCCGACCACAAGCACGACAAGCCCAGCAAGAAAGCCGTGGCCGCCAGGCTGGCGAAACCCGAGCCGAGCGCCACCGAAGCATTCCACCTGCACCGCCAGGCCCAGTCGCAGCGCGCCCGCACCCTGGCCATGCTGCTGTTGCCGTTCGACGCCGACTACACAATTGCACTGCGGCGCGCGCCGGACGTAAAACTGGCCTGCAATGAAGCCTATGGCCGTGGCGAAACGCCGTTCGTCGCCTCGCTGCGCGAACTGCTGGGCCTGATCGGCGCCCACGAATGGCGCCGCACCGGCGTGGAACTGCCGGCCCTGGGCCAGCGCATCCACCCGCACTACGGCGTGTTCGCGCCGATCCGCAGCGAATACGTGGGCCTGGTGGCCGACGCGCCGCTGCCGCCGCGGGCCAGTCTGGCCTTCGATATCGGTACCGGCACCGGCGTACTGGCGGCCGTGCTGGCGAACCGCGGCGTCAAGCGCATCGTCGCCACCGACCAGGACCCGCGCGCCCTGTCCTGCGCCCGCGAAAACCTGGCGCGCCTGGACCTGATCGACAAAGTCGAGGTGGTGCAGGCCGATCTGTTCCCGCCTGGGCGTGCGCCGCTGGTGGTGTGTAACCCCCCATGGCTGCCGGCACGCCCCAGCTCGCCCATCGAATACGCCGTCTACGACCCCGACAGCCGCATGCTGCGAGGCTTCCTGGCCGGCCTGGCCGACCATCTGGAGCCGGGCGGCGAAGGCTGGCTGATCCTGTCCGACCTGGCCGAACACCTGGGCCTGCGCCCGCGCGCGCAGCTGCTGGAGTGGATAACGGGCGCCGGTCTCAAAGTCATTGACCGCCATGACGTAGCCCCTACCCACCCGCGCGCCCAGGATGCGACCGACAGCCTGCATGCGGCGCGCTCGAAGGAAATCACCTCGCTGTGGCGCCTGGCGGCTGCGTAATGGAGGAGTAAGCCGGGCAGCCATTGCGCAATGCAGCAAACCCCGCTATAATTGCGCTGCGGGGTGGAGCAGTCTGGCAGCTCGTCGGGCTCATAACCCGAAGGTCACAGGTTCAAATCCTGTCCCCGCAACCAATTCGAAGCCGTTGATTTCTCGCAAGAGGGTCAGCGGTTTTTTCGTATCTGCGCCCTTGCAGTCGACAGCAGGAGACTACTTGGCAGTCCAAGGCGATCCTTTGGTGTCAGGTGCTCGTTCAAAAAGCGACCCCACAGCGCGCAGTGCCCGCTACCAGCACGCTTCAGCCCATCGGTTTGAAGACTGGTGAAATATCCGGGCTAGCGCATGACCCGGCCAGGCGGATCGCCGAATGTGATCGTCCTGTCGTCGGTCGTTGTCGCAAACGTGGCGAATTCCGATTCCAGTATCACGTCGTTCTCGGGCGCCCAGGCGTATTGCACCGGCTGATCTGTCGGCACGGTTTCGCTTTCACCACGCGACAGGCCGAACTTCTTGCTCAAGCTGCCCGACACCAGATTGACCTGGACGAATTCGTGGTCGCGATTGACGAACGTATGCGATGCCATGCTGTTTCTCCGATTCAAAACGATGAGATGACGTACGCCGGCGTTGCCGTTACACCAGACTCCAGAATGCCAGACTGAAGCCGTCGGCGATGCCACCAAAATTGCCGTTGCCAACGAAATCGTTGCCGGTCCACAAATCAAAATGACCGGTCGCGTCATTCCACGCCACGTGATAGACCAGAATGCCGGCGCGCGCCGGTATTGTGCCAGCGCCGACCGGCTGCCCCGGATTCTTGCTCATACCCCAATATGGCTTGCCGAGCAGCGCAGTGACCAACTCGCCCATCGTCTTGACCTTGAGCACGATGGCGGTGCCATCGCCTTCGATGGCTTCCTTGTATTGCGCCGGAATGCCCACGCCAGCGCCTTTGAGGGCGATCGACAAGCGCACGCAACACGTGTTCGCGTAAAGCGGGTCATCGACCAGCGCAGGCCATTGTCCGCCCATCCGCTCGAACAGTTCCGCTTTCGGATCGGTCGGGTAGTGATCGCGCAGCGCGTCAAATGAAATGGCCATATTCTCGCTCCCCTCTTTACAGAGATAAGGTTTCAAGATTACTGGACAGATCACCGCATAGGCTGATTTTTATCAAAGAAAATAGTTAAATAATCCATCACATCCATTAAAAAAGTAATAATGATTTTTGCGCCAACGGATGGGTCTCGTAACGCTTTGGTTCGCAATCGGCATGCCCGATTTTCCTGTTTTCCATTCCGCATGGTCGCGACCTCGCGTGCCATGTCACGCTGCCGCACCGACTGTCATGGAGCCGTCGTGATCATCATTCCCTCGAACCAGAACACCATGTCGCCCAGCCTCGAGGCCGACATTGGGGCCGATCACACGATCGTGCGGTTGCACGTCCGCTACGCTCAAGCGCCCGAAACGGCCCTCAGTCTGACTCTGGCACCACCGATTCCACTCGATCCGATGCTGGTGGTCGACGATCACCTGATGACGCTGGCGCAATTGCGACAACTGATCAGCACGCAACAGCAAGCATTCAACTCGCTGACCGAAGATGTCTGGCGCGCCACCGTCAACGCGCTATCGCATGCGGCCTTCGTGCTCGAAGCAGAGCAGCGTTTCTGCGGCGCCACGATTTTCCCGGCTGGCGTCGCAACCATCGTCGCTCGCGTCACGTGCGACATCGGCGCCTGTCTTGGCGGATCGATGGCGTCGGCGGCATTGGAAATGCAACTCGACATCGCTGGCGAGTGCGACGCCAATATCCTTGGCTCGGCCTTGCGCGCGCGCCTGGCCTGGCAAATGCGCATCGACGCGCAAGGCGCGATACCGACCATGGCACTGCGCTTGCCCGAACTCGGCTTTCAATTTCCCGCGCTGCAATTTGCCGGCTTCGACTGGCAAACGGCCGCTTGCAACCCAGATGCACCGTTCGACTTTCACCTGCCTGCCGTGCCCGGCATTCCCTTCACCGTGATCCACGGCCCGATCCATTCTTCAGTTACCTTGCACGCGGACACCGGCGCGGTGACGGTCTCCATCACGGTCACGGACGCGGCGATCAAGGTCAGCGACGCCACGGCGTCATTCGACCTCGGGTCGCCCGCGCTGGTGTATGAGAACGGCACCCTGGCGATCACCGGCCTGTGGCCGGACCCGTTGCGACTGACATGGGAAGCAGCCCCCAACCAGACCCCGCTGTCGGCGCCGCTCACCGGCATTGGCTATCAACGAGGCGCAGGCGAACTGCGCCTTGAGCTGACGACCACCCCAACTCTGATGGTGCACGGCGCCCTGCGCTACACGTGCAGCATGGCGCCGGCCAGCGCACCCGACCATCTCATCACCGTCGACATCGTCCAACCGTTCGAGAACGACAATTTTGTCGATCACGTTACCTTCCATGGCGAACCTATCCCTGTGCAGACGAGCGTGACGCTGTTGGCGCCCACGCCGATGCAATTGCTTGGCGGCTTGCTGAAAAACGCCGCATTGCCGGCCAGCGTGTCACTGCGCTTGCCGTTCACCCAGGTGCCCGACATGGCACCGCTGGCAGACATCGTCGGCGAATTGCTGGCAGCCATCGCGAGCGGCGCCACCGGCCTGGCCGCTGTCGTCGCGGCCGGACTGCGCGCGCTGTGCACGCTGCTGCGCAGCGGCAGGGACGCGCTGACCGCGCTCGACATCACGCTGGTACTGGACAGCCGCAGCGCCGCGTTGCAGCAGGTACTGGTGTGCATGTGTCGCAGTGTCAACAACACCAGCGACGTCGTGTTCGACACGTCCGCCTGCTTCCTGCGCACGCCGGCCGGGGCCGATCTGGCGCTGCTGTTCGACCTGCGCGCCGGCGCGCGCGACGCATATCTGATCGCCACCGTCGGCGCCGGCGCTGGCGTCGACATACTCACGCTGGGAACCGACTTGTGGTTCGGCGGCGGCGATGTCGAGCACGCGGCCAGCGCCATTGACCAACAGCAATCCACAAGCAGCGCCGATACCGACCGATTGATTACCATCGGCGTCGCGCAAACGACCGCGCCGGCCGGCACCGCAGCGCGCCTGAGCGTGATCCCATTTGGCATCCGCAACGGCGAACCGGTGTTCCTGCAGGCGCTGCACGACCCTTTGCCGGCACTCGGCCAGGCGTCTGTGACGTTCGCGCCTTGCCAGCTGGTCGAGCTGTCCGGCGTGGCAGCGGTGCGCGCGACATTTCCATCCTTCTCCGACATCGGGCATCGCATCCTGCCATTCCTGGCGGCCCCCAGGAACCAGGCCCCGGGCACTGGCGTCCAGGGGCTTGTCGGCCAACTGAAACAATACATGCAGATCGATCAGATCACGGACCGGCAAATCACGCTTGAGCATGGCGTCTTCAGCACCGAGGCCGGCGTCACCGTGAAAGTGCTCGACACCGCCATCAAGTCCACCTTGGTGCTGGAACTGGCTGCACGCAGCCTGACCCTCAACGTCAAGGCCGGCGCGCTCGGATTCAACCCGGACCACAGCTTCGACCTGCTCGGCATGCAGGCGACCTTCTTGCAGGTACCCGGAGCCACGCCGGGCGACCGGCTGGTACTCGACCTGCGCGGCGGCGATACCCGCCTGATGCTCGGCGACGGCTGGCAGCTGCGGCTGGCATTTTCGCAGCTGAGCGGCGATGGTCCGCCGCTCGACTTTCGGGTCGGTCGGTTCGTCATGCACAACGCAGGCATCGATCTTGAGGCCGTGCTCGACGGGCCGAGCACCATCAAGCTCAATGGGCTGGACGTCGAGTTCACTTTCCAGGCCGCCAGGATCGCCGTCAGCGGCGGGCGCATCACCGATTTCAACCTGGACGCCACCGGTCAGTTGCCACCGGCGTTGCTCGGCAATGTGGATGTGGCCCTGCATCTGGCCTTTGGCGCACGCACGGACGGCACGATCGGACTGCTCGACGGCAGCATGGAACTGGCGCGCAAGGATCAGCCTGTGCGCTGCGAGAACACCCATTTCATGCTGACGCTCAGCGCCGTGTCGGTGCGCGTCTTCGAGGACGCTGGCAACCTGCACTTTTGCGCCTTTGTCAGCGGCGGGGCCACATTCAAGCCGCAAGCAGCCGAGTTATCCGGCAGCCTGCTGGGCAAACTGGCCGGCCTCGAATTGCGCTTCACCGATTGTCCGATCGCCGGCGCCTCCGAAGTGGTACGACGCGCGCTGGAACGACTGAACCTGTCGTTCATCGTCGCGCTCGACACGCCGCTCGAGGCCAGGGTATTCGAACTGTTCCGATTCCAGGTGCGCTGCATCGGCTTCATGCCGCATGACCAGCTATTCGACGACCATCCGCCAGCACTGCTGGTTGGCGGCCAGATCTTTTTTGCCGAAGCGGGCGACGTGGTCAGCGCGGAGATCGACTGTCATCTGTTGCACCTGGCCGTGCCGGCCGCCGGCCAGTGGCTGCCGCGCCTGCGTTGCGAAGGACTGGGCGTGGCACTGCGCTTCGGCGCCAGTGTCGAAATCGATGGCCTGGTGGTGGCCGTCGACGGCAGCGTTGGCAACGCCTTGCTGCAAAGCGTGAGCAAAGTGCCGGCGATTGCCGCCAAGGGCTTCATGGGACAAGGTCGGGTGGCGATTCAGGGCCTGCCGGCCGTCGCCGCCGCGTTTGGTTTTGTCGAAGTGCAGGCCACAGCGGCGCGCGGTCCGGTGCGGGCATGGTTCGTGTTCCTCGAAGCGCAGCACCTCAGTTACTATTTCCAGGTCGGCCCCGTACCGATCTACCTGCGCGAGGCTGGGCTGGGCATGGGCTACGGCTTCACGCTGGTCGAATTTGTCGCGATCGACGCCGCCGACAGCCTGCCCGCACTGATCAAATCGCTTGACACGCTGGGGCTCTCATCGGGTGAATTGTCCAAGCTGGCGCACTGGACCTTGCCGACCGACGCCAACGACATGAAGCTGACCGTCGCCGCGCGCATCCTGCTGACCATGAGCAGCGCATCGTCGCAAGCCGAGCCGCTGTCCTGGAAACCCGACGAGGAGGAATATCTGCCCAACGTCTTTATCCTTGAAGCGGTGGCGGCGCTGCGCGAGGACAGCTTTTTCATGAAGGCCACACTGTGGCTGGGGTACAACTACCGCGACTGGGACAAGGGCCGCCAGGTTGGTCAGAACCCACTGAGCGGCAAGCAGGCGATGTACGGCTACGTGCTGCTATCGGCGTCGCGTTGTGAATTCCTGGCGCGACTCAAAAGCAATCGCGGCGCCGAGGTCGGCCCGCGCCTGGGCCTGCCGGCCGAGTTCTGCAGCGCCCTCACCGATATCGACTACGAGGCCATCATCTATATGCGACCCGGCCTGTTGCACGCGGAGTTCGGGTGGCCGAACCGCATCCGATGGAGCAAGAACATCGCCGGCGTGCATCTGAGCGTGGCCGGCGGCGCGATCTTCCGGGTCTGCGACGACGCAGTGCTGGCCGCCTTGAACCTGGAAGGCCAACTCGATTTCGCGCTCGAAGGCCGGCTCGACGCCGGCTGTGTCGGCGTCGCCGTCAGCGCGTCGGTGCTGGCGACCATCGCCGCGCGTCTGATCGGCTACCTCGACGCGCGCAGGGTCGCCAATTCGCTCTACTACGCCCTGTATGCGCTGAACGTCAACATTCAGTTCCGCATCTGCGCCTGGCTGGAGATCGACGCATGGCTATGCAAAATCACCATCCACATCGCGTTCGCGATGACACTGCAAATTTCGGTGGTGGGCGAAATGGCATTGCTCGGCGACGCCAGCATGGGCGCGCGCATGCGCGCCCAGCTGGTCGTGTCGATCTTCGGTTGCACGCTCAGCGTCGGAGTCGGCCTGGGCATCTCTCCCGGCGTAGTCGACCAGGCCGCCCAGCGGGTCGGCCGCTTCATGGATCTGGGCCTGACACTCGACCTGCCGGCCACCACGCCATCGCTGCCGCAACAGGACGCCCGCAACCAGGCCGCCGCCGACGCGGGCCGCGAGCGCCTGGAAGCGCGCCACGCCGTCACCGCGCCGCCACCGGGCGTACCCGACAACAATGGCCCGGCCGCCGCGCAGCCACACGAGGATCCGCTGCCCGCCGATATCGCGCCCAGGAACGACCACGATACCAGCGTCGACATCGCCGAAGGCGACTTCCATATCGTCCTCACGGCGCTCACGGTCGTTCCCGCCGCACTGCCGCCGGGACACATGGTCAACACCACCGACTGGGTCTACCTGAGCTTCCTGCCGCTCGAGGCGGCGCCCGCCGCCGACGCGGCGGCACAACGCGGATCGTTCTACGCAGCGCCGCCTGAGCCGCCCGCCGGCGGCGTGGCTCCGGTTGACGCCGGGCCGGATCATGAAATCACGCTGCTCGCCGACGCCGCCGCGCATGCGTTCTACATTTTCTCCGACAACCGCTGGCAGGAGCAACGCTCGGCCACTGGCGAAACCGTGCTGCCCACCCGCGTCGAATGGAAGGCCACGTTGCCGTTTGCCGCGTCGACCGCCCCGAACGGCGGCGCCGCGCAACCGGGCGTGCCGGCCGACCATACCGGCCTGGCGCAGCTGAGCGGGCTGTTCTTCAGCGCTTTTCGCACCCACGCCGCCAGACTCGCCGATGTCGACACTAGCGCGCAGAAGCGCTACCGCGAACCGTTGGCGCGGGCCGCGATGGGCGTGCCCGGCGCTGTGGCCAGGCAGGCACCCGTCGGCGAGCAGGCCAGCTACGCCAGCCAGGAGCGCGCCTACAACCAGGCGCTGATCGCAGTCACGCCAGCTGACCGCCGCTGCCACGAATCGCGCGACTTTCTGCTGCAAGCCTTCATCTCCGACTTGTTCCAGCTGGGCGCCGACGGGGTGGTGCCGCCGCGAGCCCACATCGCCCGCCTAGGCCTGACGCTGCTGGTGCCGCGCGCCATGCTCGCGTGCTGCGACGGCGCGCGCCTGCGCAAACGTATCCTTGAGCAGTTGTCGCAACCCGTCACATGCCGGATATTCAACCCTCCGGAGCGCACCTTCGCTTATCGGACGCCGCGCTTCGACGCCATCCGCGTCGCGTTCGAAGACAACAAGGTGCATCTGGACTGGGACCTGGTCTGGCCGGCCAGCCAGATCGAACCAGAACACTATGTCCAGCACTACGAAGTGACGCGCTGGCTGGAGATCGACGGCAAGCCAGGCCCCGACGCCGCGCCCATCACTGCCAAGCGCGCCGACCTGCTGGTGTACGACAACGCGCCCGCCGGCGGCGCGGCACGGCGCGTCGTGCAGCGCAATCCATGGCAGTACACCGATGAATTTGCCGACATCAGCCCGGCCGAGCGTGCCGCGCTATCGAATCCGGCCTTTGATGTCGTCGTGCGCTACAGCGTGGTGCCAGTGTGCGTCAGCGGCACGCGCGGCGTCCCTTGCAGCGACTTCATCATCGAACGCCGCGGCCAGCCGGTCGTGGTGCCGATCAAACGCGCCATCGCCGTGCTGGTGATCGACCCTGCCACACAGGCCATCAAGCTTGAAGCGCGCATCGAAGCGGGCGACCAGCCTGACGACAGCCATGCCGGCCGCCACCAGCGCTTCTGGCGCGTGGTGCTGCGCGGCGAGGCGATCGTCCCCGCAGGCTTTTATGGCGCCGACGGCGAAAGCGCCCGCCCGCTGGGCGCCGGCCTGGCGGCCGAGCGCACCGTGCAGGCCGGCGACCTGACTGTCGATTTTGCGGTCGGCGAGCGCCTGTCGTTCCCTCATGGCAACGGCGACGAGACGGCGGAACTGGACAAGCTGGGCAATCCTGCCCGCCTCGGCGAGCTGATGCATGCCCTGCGCGACACCACGACGCCCCGCGCGTTCCGGTTGTACGTCCAGGCGGTATGGCGCGACAACGAGCGCGACGTCGCCAACTCGGTGCTGCTGCCGTTCGAGTTGACGGTGGCCATCGTCCGCGCCGACGGCGCCGCGCGCCGTCTGAGCCGCGTCGATGCGCTGGAACTGGTACGCCTGCCGCAACCGGACGACCCGGTGCTCGCCGCCGTCGTCTGGCAAGACCTGTCGGCACAGGGCGGGCGGGCCGCCCGGCTCGATCTGCCGCCACGCTGCCAGTTCACGCCCGGCCCGCAACCTGGCGACAATGTGCCCGACCCGGCGTTCGCGGCGCTGACCACATTGCGCTGGAACGTGCTCCCGTCCGGACTGGACGCGACGACGGCGGCGCGCTACCGCCTGCGCGCCGGTTTCGAAATTTTCATGCGTGACCGCGACGCGCCTGGTCGCCCGGACGCCGTCGCGCTGCTGTCGGCCAGTCTGCTCGCGCCCGATCAGGCGGCCCTGACACCGGCAGCGGTGGGCGATCCGCGCAAATGGCAGGCGCACTATCCGAGCGACCGGGCCAAGCGCGTGGCCGGCGGTACCTGGTATTCGGACGCCGAATCCTATCTCGACTGGCCGGCGCCGTTGCTGCGCGTGGAATTGCTGCCCGAACCCAGTTCCGAGCTGATCATGGGCTTGCTCGTAAACGGCCCGCCCGACCGTATCGTGCTGGCGATGCTCCAGGACGACATCGCCGTCAACGATATCGCGTTCACCTGCGCCTCCGGGGCCGGCTGCCAAGCGACATGGACGCTGGACGCCGGGACCGCATGGTTGACGTATCAAGGCCCGAAGACCTTGCGCAACGATAGCGGCAGCGTCACGGACACGACGTCGCTGGCCAGGGACCTGCGCACCGCATTGCGAGGCTTGCGCTGGGTGCCGCCGACCGACGCCGGGCATACCGGCTGGGCCTTCCAGTTGACGCCTGGCTGGACCTACACCGGCGCCGACGGCAGCGACAAGCCCTTCGCGCTGGCGCCGCTGGTGGTGCCGATGCCGTTCGATCGCGAACTGCATCCGATGATCGAGGCGGTGCTGGCGCGCATGCGCCGGCCGGGCGCCGACGCCGGCGCGCGCCAGCTGTACGAGCTGGACCGTCGGCCCGCGCCAGTGCTCGACGCGCGCACCCTGGAGGATCTGTTGAGCGCAGCCGATCCCGGCGCCGATCCGCGCGGGTGGGCCATCCTTGATCGCCTCGGCCTGGGCGTAACGGTGCGCCTGTTCGATACGGAACGCGACAGTTTTATCGATGCCTTGCAACTTCAGCACCAGCTGGATGCGGCCCTGCGGGACGTGAGTGCAGCCGGCCTGTATCCGGAACTGGCCGCCACCGACGCGACCTTGAAAAAGCAGATCATGCGGCGGCTGTTTGTTGAAGTGCTGCTGCAACCGGACGGGTTGACGCGGCGCCTGCGCTTCGACGCCCGCGACGATGCCGGCGACGGCACCGGCGCCGCGCCGGCGCTGGCGATGCTGCGCATCTCGCTGCGTCCGGCCATCATCAAACACCTCGCATACCGTGTCCGGCGCATCTCGGCGGGAGAAGCATCCAGCACCCACCAACCCGGCTGCGTCGCCAAGGTGATCGAGTCGGGCCTCATCTATTCTCTGGACCATCAATCACTGAACGACGTGCTGGTCGCCGAGACGGCAAAAACCAAGCGGATCGGGCACACCGTCGTCTTGCGCGCGCCGAGCCTGGGAACCGATGTGCCCGGCTTAGCGGACAACCTTCCCGGCATCGCCATGACACCGGCGCAGGATGATCCCGACAATCTGCTCGGAGTCGACGCCTTCGGCCAATTTCCGACCTGGAACGGCTGGTTGACGCCTGAGCGCACCGACTTCGATGCGCCTTTGCAAGCGAGCGTCGCCAAATTCCTGACAACGGTCGCGCGTGCGCTGCGCCTGCCCAACCTGGCCACTGATCCCGCCGCCAAGGCGCTGCTGGCCCAACAGTGGGCCGGCTGGACCGCACGCTTCTTCGACTATGCGCCCGACTGCGGGATCGACATCGACTGGCCGCAATTGGCCTGGGCGGCGCCGGACCGGGGAGAACCGGTGCGGCTGGCGCAGGATGCCGACGGCTGCTTGTCGTTGAACATGATGGAGGCGGACGGCTATGCGCACCGCCGCGAATGGAGCATCCTGCCACAATGGCGTTATGAAAAGCTGCTGACGGCGGCCGGCCATGGCGATGTCTTCACAACGCGGCGTGCGGCGCACATGGCGTTCTCGACCGACGCCGTCGTCGGCATGCCGGCCCACGCCAAATGCACGCTGCGGCGCACCGCGCCACTCACGCCACCGGCTGTGGTGCCGGCCGGGCGCATCGGCGACACCGTCTGGTGGTGGAAGGACGACGACCCGCCCGTCTACGAACGCGAGCAAGACGCGACGTCGGCGGCCAGCCCGCCAGCGTACGACGCGCAGCAGCTACGCGCCGAGGGGTTCATCCGGCTGGGCAAGCAGGACGGCGCGCAACTGGTCGCGGTACTGCCCGACCATCCCGAGCTGCGCCTGTCAAAAGCCAATACCGGCGTGGCGCGGCGACTCTCCTTCGCCGGCAGCCGCTCCAGCCACCTGTTACAGGTCAGCGATGTCGACTGGTGCCTGCGCGCCGGCCAGGCCGATGCCCTCGCCGAGCCGCCCAGGCGCATTGCGGCCCCTTTCGGCAACGATGCCGCGCCGACCGGTGTCGACACGGTGCTGCGATATCTGCGAGGCCAGGGTATCGCGCTGCCGGTGCGTTCGAAAACGCGCATGCTCAGCCACCTGCCGCACTGGTACCTGCACACCATCGCCGTCTCGGTGGCCGCCGGTCGCGCGGTGTCGGAGGTGACGACCGCGCGCCTGAGCGATGCACCCGTACGCCTGGTCAGCATTGACGACGGCAAGCTGACACTGGTCGCGGGGCATCCGTGGACCCGGTATCATGACCAGCCGGACATCCGGCTCGACGTCGTCGAGCGCACCCCGGCGGCGGCGCGCGCCCATTGCATCGCGCTGACGATGGGCGCGCTGCGCAACCGCGACACCACCGACGAGCGTACCGCAGAGCACTGGGCCGGGCCGCTCGCCAACCTTCCCGATCCACTGGTGGTCTATGACCTCGCTCTGGAAGGCGCAAAAACGCCGCTGCGGCCACGCAAAACGATCATGCCGCTGGCGCGCATCGCGCGCGCGCCGCAGCGCTCTTGCGCCGCCGACGCCGAACCGCAAGCAGTCTATCAGGTGCTGCAACTGGCCGGCGACTGGAGCGTCGCCTGCGACTGCTCGCTGACGCCAGACAGCACTGGCAACTATCCGTTGCGAATCACCCTGGCGCCGTACAGCGCCGTGCTGCCACTGACGAACGATGGCCTCGCCACGTTGCGCGCGGCGCTGGCAGGCGCCGACTACCTGCGTAACGACCATCTGCGCGTACCCGGCGGCTGGAACGGCCACTGGATCGAGGTCTTGCTGAAGAAACTGGGCGGCGCCGCCGTCCCCGATACTTTGGTTTTCGGCGTACCGCAACTCTGGAACGTCCTGGCCGTCGTCGGCGAGCCGATGCGTGCGGCACTCGAGTGCCTGCGCACGGTCTTCCCCGTGTTCGGGGAGTGGCAAACGCTCGCGTTCACCCAGCCTGTCGACGAGCCAGCATGGGACGCGCTGGCCGCAGCATTACAGGCGTGGGTCGCGCAGTTGTTCGCCTCATCGACCGGACTGACGGACATGATCGCCGCTTTCTATACGCCGGCCCTGACGCAGATCGCGGCACATCACTGGCCGTGGCCCGGCAGCATCGCGCACCGCGCCACGTTACCGGTGTGGAGCGGCGCGCCGCTGCCCGCCTGCGGTGCACCACTGACGCTAAGTCCGGCGACCGACGACAATGCGCCATCGCCGTGCATGCTGATATCGGAATTGATGACGGATGTGGAGTTCCAGCAGGCAATGCAACAGGCGCACGCTGATCCGGTGTTGCAAGGCTATCTCACCGCGCTCAGGCAACGCCAGCGCGAGCGCGCGCTGGGCGGCATGTGCATTCGTCTGCGCGCCACGCGCGGCGACGCGGTGCCGCTGTCACTGCCGCCGATCACCTTGACATAAAACATCATCTGAAAGCGAAGGAATTACCATGGCCACAGCACCCGCCGCTTCCTGGACCAGCCTGCGCCGCGTCAGCATCTCCAGCCAGGCCGACGCCGACAGCCGGATATGGCGGCTCGACGCCAGTAGTCAACGCGTTCCCGACAATCCAGGAGCCAGCGACGGCGCCACGCCAGGCAGCCAAAGTCTGCGCGCGCTGTGGTTGCGCAACGCCATGCAGCCGGTGGCGGACGGCGGCCACAGCCGGTCGTTTGCCGACCCGCTGCTGATCGAACTGTTCGTCCGCTCGTCGCAGGATGGCGCGGATTTTGCTCTGGACGTGTGCGGCCATCATGTCACGATCAGCTTGCAGGACGAACAGCGTGTCTGGCTCGCCCCGCTCGCCGAGCAACCAGACCGGCCGGCGGAAGAAGCGCTGCGCGATGAAATCAACGTGCCGGCCTATCGCCTGGCGGAGGGCTGCCTGACGATCGAGGAGCCGGCGAATCTCGTCGCGCTGCTGCCGGGTATGGTGCCCGGCAGCAGCGTCGAACTCGACCGGCATGGGCTGGTTTGCACGATGGCCATCACGCCGCCGGACAACAGCGACGACATCGACACGCGCGTGCGACTGACCGCACAGGATAGGCTGCTGTCGTTGACCCTGCTGCCGGAGCGCCAGGACGCCATCGCCACAGCGCGCTGGCAAGCCGTCTGGCGCAGCCTGCAACGCCATGCGGACGATACGCGCCACAATGCCTGGGCGCGCCTGCTGTTCGAGGTCGGCACGGTGCTGCCGGCGCTGGCATGGCCTGTCGAAAATGCGAACGGCAAGCTCGCACCCGATTGGACCAGCATGATTTTGCCGCGCGGCCTGTTGACAGCGACGATGGCCGACCAGCCCACCGAAAGCCAGATGCTCGGCCCGGAACAGGTACTGCGCCTGACGCCCTCTGACAGCCGCATCGTCCGTCACGGCACCACGCTGACGATTACCGCCTGGGATGGCGAGCCGGCGGGCGACATCCATTACCGCTACCTGGGCGGCGAGCCGGCCCGCGAATCGATCAGCTTTCCCGGCGCCCTGCACCTGAGCCATGCGCCAGCCCAGGTGGCGTCGCAACTGGCGGCCCTGACCACGCCCGAAGCCGGCGCGCCGCCGATCGGCTTCATGAAAACCGCACAGGGATGGCTTGAATTGCCGTTCAGCGCGTCGGCCGCCACGCCGCCATCGATGGCCCGCAGCGTGCGCGCGCGACACGCCAGCGGCAGTGTGCTGATCGGCACGCGGCGCCAGCAATTGCATGCCAGCGTAGCTGTCCCCAATGAGGCGCCATGGAGCGTGCGCCTGGACGCGCCGGAACGCTATTGGCTGTCCTGGACCATCGCCGCCACCGCCACGCCGTCCCTCGCCGCAGTGGAGATCAAGCTTGACGCCATGGCGATCGAGTTGCGCGGCCTGGCGTGGCTGTCCAACCGCGCGCCCGACCAGCACGACGCGCTGCCACGATTCGACGACCGGCCCGATGGCATGTTCGACCTCGTGCTGCGCAACGTCGATGTCGCCGACGCGGCCACGGCGCCATTTATGTGCGACGGCCTGGCATTGCACGCGCCGGCCTTCGGCGCCGGCTGGGACGCAGCCGCACCGGGAGAAAGCCAGCGCGCATCGCGACGGCCATCCTTGGCCGACGGCATACTGCTGACCATCCGCCCGGCGTTGCTCGCGCCGGACGCCGGACCAGCCACGCAGCGGATCTGGTGCCGCCACACCAGCATGCCGGCGATCACGGCCATGCCGGGCACGCGCGCAGATCTGCGATCGCCGCGCCCGCACGCGAGCCGCGGCCTGACACCGTTCGACGGCGCCACCACCGAGCTGCAGCTCTCGGGCGTCGCCACGTTCGCGCCCACTTTGCTGCACCAGGCTACAGGACAATTCACCGTGGCGCCGGCCGGCACCGATCCGGCGGCACGCGATCTTGTCGTGCTCTCCTTGCCGGGCATCACGCTGCGACCGCTGCGCCCCGATCTTTACCTGGCCGGTGGCAGCTACAGCCTGCCGATCGGCGACGAGGCGCTGGCACTGGCCGAGGTGCCAGGTCCGGTCTCCGGCCGCGCTCCGCCTCAGACCGATGCAGCGGGACCAGGCTACCCGACCGCCGTCACGCGTCGGGCCCTCGCCACCATGGTCGCGCAACACCATGACGCGCGGCTGGCCGTACAGGCGCAGCAAAGCATCATGTTCGCGCCAGCGGCACCGCAAACCGACGTACCCGTCGTCACCAGCCACCTGCTCGCACCGCGCCATTGGGGCGCCAGCGCGCACGTCGATCTCGCGGTCAGCATAAAACCGTTCAGTCTGGGCAGTGTCCAGCTCAGCCAGACAACGCCGGCATGGCGTTGGGATGCCTGCGGCAATGCGCTGCTCAGCGGACCGTCGGGCCATCTGGTGATCGATGACGACACCACGGTAGCCATCGCCAGCGGCGCCGGCGTTCCAGCGCTGGCCGGCTGGAGTATCGCCGAGCGCGATACGGACGGCACGGTCATCGATGGCCGCGGTGTCGGGTGGGGCACGCTGCCCGCACAAGGGCCGGCGCTGCGCCCGATGCGGATCGAAGGCGGCACCGCCAACGATCCGGTATGCCTGTTCAGCACGGCGACACCGTTGCCGATCGCTCCGCTGCACGACACCGACGTCACCTGGACGCTGGCACTGACCGATCTGCCGCTGCGCCAGGCCGACGGCCAGCGCGTGTGGCGTGCCGACGAACCGCACGAGCCCAGGCTGGCGCCGCTGGCGCGCAGCTGGAGCTGGGTGCTGGCCGCCAGTGGCGCGGCGAGCACCGAGGCCTGGCCAGTGAGCGCATTGCTGTGGTTCTCGCCGGCGGCGCTGACCAGCGTGGAATACGACGATATCGCCGACCGGGTCAGCCGCGTCGTGCTGGAGGGGACGCTGACGCTGGGCCAGGCAGGGTACAACGACGACGCCCGCAACCGCGTGGAACTCACGCTGCTCGCCGATGGCGCGGGATTGGCGCTGCACGCCGTCACCGTGCCGGGAGGCCGCTGCGCCTGGAAGCTGGCGCCCGTCGAGGACGGGATCGGCGTACTCGACGGCGTACCCTGGCTGTCGGCGGCGCTTGCCTACGACGCCCCGACGGGCCGGCTCAGCCCGACCGCGATCGCACTTGATGCGCGCTGTTTCGGCGCGCCGCTGACGGTGGCGCTCGATTTGGCGCCTGGTGAGACGCTCGCCACGCTGTCCGGGCCGCCTCCCGATGCGCCCGCGATGTGCATGGCGCTGCAAGCGCTGACAGTCGATCTGCGCGCCAGGCGCGTAGTCGCCATCAATGTTGCCGCCACGCTGCGCGACGCCGTAGCGCTCACGTTAGACGAAACCTGGCAGGGCAAGGACGCCGAACACCGCGTGCGCACGTTGCTGAACTGGTTTGGCAACGCGCTACCCGCCGGCACCACGCTGCCGGACACCTCGCGGCGCGGCCTGAGCATCGCATGGGACGGCGAAGCGCCGACCAGCGCGGTGACGGTCTTTGCGCATGCCGACGCCACGTTTACGGGCGGCGCCCTGACCCTGGCGCTGGGCGAGGACTGGCGCATCGGCGCTTGCTATCTGGAACTGATGTTCGACATCGGCGCTCTGTGCGTGTCGCACCAGCTCACCACCGACGCCACCGGCGCGTACGACGCATTGCGTTTCGACGGCGACCTGGCGCTTGCCTGCCTGATCCCATGGCCCGATCTGACGCTCCCGGCGCTGGCCCCGGAGAGCGATGGCACTGACGTCCGGTTCGATGTCGATTATCGGGTATGCCACGATGTCATCTTTGCGCTGTCCGATCATCGTATCGCCGGTGTGCAACTGGCGGCCCGCTCGCCAGCCGGCGTGATACCTGCGGTCGACCAGGCGCTGCCGGCCGTTAGCTGGCTGGTAGAAGCGACCCACACGCTGACCTGGCCGGACGGGGCCGTGCGGAAAATACATTGCTTGCAAGCGCTGCAATTGTGGGCCGCGCCCACGCTGGCGCAAGCCGTCAACGACAAGGCGCAGCAATACAGCTTCACGCCTTCCTACCTCGGCAACAAAAGCAACGCGCATGCCGCCTTTCCGTATGCGGGCGTGCGCAAGGTCGGTGCAGCCTTCGCCGGCGTCTTCGTGCCGCATGTGTTTGAAGCGCTGGCGACGGCGAATGGCGGGGACTGGATCGTATTGGGCGGAATGAGCGTGTTGTACCGCATCGACGAGGCGCCCGACGCCGGCCACGGCGCCGGCTATCTGTCGCTGCATCTGCCATTCATCGGCGCGCTTGGCGACGGCGGTGCCGCGCCGACGCTGACCGCAGCATTGACCGTCGTGCACCCACCGCCTTTCAGGATGTCGCGCCACGACCTGCTGCCGACGCCCGTGCGCCTCGATGCGGACACCGCTCTGGCCGCAGGTGGCTTGATGAGTCTGCCGGTCGCCTTAACGGTGCGCCACGCATGCGACGCGCTGCCGGCCCACGCGCTGTCGGGCCAGGCATTGATGGCTGGGTGGAACGGCGACGGCGGCGAGCTGGGATGGCACGTCGAACAACTACAACGACCGGGCGACAGCGTTTTTCCAGAACCGTGGCCACATCCGTTTCCGCGCGCCTCGGTCATGCTGGCCCTGCTGCATCAACGGCTCGGCAAACCGACGACGGACGGGGTGGCAGCGCGCGCCGTCGCAGACTTGGCCATCAGCGCCGCGACCGAGCGGCCGGTCGAGGTGCACAGCGTACTGGTACGTCTGACGGGCAGCGCGCCATTTAACATCGATGTGCGCACCGTCGTGACGGCGGCGCCGCACGTCGTCGACCCAGCTGCCGCCAATGCCGATGCCGCCCTGCGGTCCATAGACCTCGACATGATCATCGCCGGTGCGCACCACCTGCGGGCAATGGCGCTGACGCCCACCTTCGCGGCCGGCAGCGACCGCGAGCGCTGGGCATGGGCGCTGACGCAAGTGAACGCGCCGGCGGCGCTGATCCGCCGCAGACTGCATGGCGGGCGGGTCAAATTCGCACTGGTCGTGCCGCCGGCGCCGGGCCACGAGCCGCTGACCCGACACACGCGCCCATTGCGCCCCATCAAGCTGGCCCGCACTGACGGCCGCCGCACTTGGCCCGAACCGGCAGCACTGACCGGACTGAAACGCGCGATGGCGATCGACATGGAGGCACGTCAACCATTCCAGGCCGGCGCCGACGGCTTGGCCGCCATTGTTGGACGCATCCGCCCGCCTCGCCTGGCAGGCGCACGCGCCGCGATCAGCGCTCCAGCAGTCGGCGCCGCATCGACAGCCAGACCCACGGTCTGGTTGGATGAATGGGAACGCAGTGTCTTTGAAATCAGCGATGAAGCAGACGAAGACACCGCGCCGCGCGAAGTTGACGCCGCCACCAGCGTCTTGCCGGTCGCACCCGGTGAAGCGGGCGTACGCGCGGCCCTGCTGCGCATGGAGCCTGCACTGCCGCCCGAGAGTTACTGGCAGTCCTGCCTGCCGCCGCTGCTTGACTGCATCGACGTCGGCGAACGCGCGGGCACGCTGGCCGAGCGCGGCGGGCGCGTGCTGCTATCGCTGGCCGATGACTGGGCCGCCAGCGCGCTGGCCGGCCCAGCCGAAACACGCAGCATGCGCTTGCCTCGGCCCGCCGCGCTGCCACCGAACGCGGGCGGCCCGGAGCAGTGGCGCCGCACCGTCGGTTTCTACGGCAAACCCGAGACCTCATGCACCGTCATTGACGGTGCCTGGGAATTGATTTTCGACGACCCGCAGGCCGATGGCCTGTCCGCCTGGTACGTCTTCCTCGGCAATCCGCTGCCGGACGGCATGGCCACGCCTGCGGCCGGCCAGCGCCCGTTGTGGAGCGGCGCGACCACGCTCACGTGCTTCGTGTTCAACCGCGCCGGCATCGCGCACGCCGCGCCGGCCGATTTCGTCTTCCAGACCTTCACCAGCAAGGCGCGCGCCAGAATCCGCCATGCCGGCGGGTCCGTCGAGCTGGTCAGCTTTGCCGTCGCCCCAACCGCCGCGCAGGAGGCGCATGCCATTCCCGCCCCGGGAAACCGACTGTTGTTGCTGCCGGCGCCAGGCACGCCCTATTTGGCCGATCCACATGCCTGTGTACTCGAGGTGAGCTATTGTTCGCAGGGCTGGACTGCCCCCGATCCTGGAAAACCGACACTGGAAAGCGCCGGGCTGCGGCGCGCCGCGCTGGCGTTTCCGCCGTTTGCTGGCGAGGGCTACCCGATGCCGGTGCGCCGCATCACCGTCCTGTTCGCCGATCCGGCCTATGACGCGGCGCTCAGCAGCGCCCGTGGCATCAGCGTCGTCAGTTGCGCGGATGACCAGCGCGCAGAGATCACGCTATGGGCCGATCGCGCGGGCGCCACGCCGTCCGAATCCCTGGTCATCCGCGCCACGGTCTCGATGCCTTCGGCGACCGCGTCCACCGCGCCGCCCGGCCTGACATTGTCGGCCCGCGTACGCCGCCATGGCGTCGACGCCAGCGTGGAAGAAGCATTGCTGTTCGTGGTCGGCGAACCGGCCAGCGAGCGCCACGCCAGCATCGGCATGAACGCGGCAACTTCCTATGCGCTGCCGCTGCCGTCGCTGCTCGGCGCGTCGAGCGGCCGGACCGGGCTGGCGCCCGGCGACACGCTCCTGCTGGAATTGTTGGCCAACGTTGCGATGCCGCCGGCGCGCCTGGCGATCCCGATCGATAAGGTTTCCTCGCTGCCGATGCCCGACGCCTTGTATTCGCTGATCGATATCGCCCCCGGTCGCTCGGCTTGCGTGCTACACGCCAGCCTGCCACAGCCCGAACGCATGTACACGTGCATGCTGGACGCGCCACCGGCAGCCGCCAGCGAGCCCCCCACTTCCCGTCTATGCAAACGCGCCCTGTTCGTTTGGTCTGTCTACGAAGCAAGCGACGCTGGCGACGACGCACTCGGTTATTCCGTGATCAAAACGGACTTATCGACCCAGTCGACATGGATTCCGGAGTGCCTGGAAGACAATCGCCTGACAGATCAATCATTTCACTTTGGGTAAAAAATTCACTTTGCCGCATATTATAGTGAAGTAATCATCAGGAAATTATTGTAAAGTCATAAAGAACAGAACCGGATGCGCGGCAAGGCGCCCACTGCTCGCAGTGCGAACAGTGGGCAAGCCTCGTCGGCCACCTTGCAGTGCGCCGGTTATGGGAGTCAGCATTTACAAGAATGTATGCATACTTGCTTTGGCGAGGCCAGCCCGCATACATACTATCGCTGTATCCATACCTCCTCCAATCCGCTTCCAGTCACATCCTCCCTTTACGCCCCGCAATAATCTGGTATATAATTCTGCTGCGGGGTGGAGCAGTCTGGCAGCTCGTCGGGCTCATAACCCGAAGGTCACAGGTTCAAATCCTGTCCCCGCAACCAATATTGAAAAAGGCTGATCGCGCGATCAGCCTTTTTTGCATTCCGGCCCCTGCTGTGCGCTTACCCCTGCTGCATCATCCGTATCTGTTTCGCTGCCGCCTGCAGGCTGGCCGTGACCCGGTCCAGCTTGTCTTCGCCGGCCGCGTCGGACAGCGCGGCAAAGGCGCTGATATAAAAGGTGGCGACCATCATCGGCGGCACGTGGCACTCGAGCGCGGCCGTGCACAACTGGGTTCCCGCTTCGAGAAACTCCGGGCTGCCGGCTTCGAAAGCCTGCCTGGTGTCGACCAGGTCCTGGCCGCCCTCGGCCCTGGCCAGGCAGTCCTCGACCTGTTGCCGGAACGCCGGCAAGCCATCGTCTGCCGGCGCAAGCACTTCCACCACCTCGTCCTCTTCCGGCAAGGGCTGCGCTGCCGGCGCCGGCACCAACTCGGGTTCCGGCAGCGGCGTATCGTGCAGCGCCAGCCAGCGCTCGACGGCCAGGTAATCGGCGAATGACTCGGCGACCTTGGGATTGACCAGCCACACTTCGCCGGTGCGCCAGTCGATCTTGGAATTACGTTCGTTCCGGGCCAGCAGGATATCCTTGCCGCCAGCGGGATTGGAGACGCGGCCGATCTCGAGCCAGTTCAGCAATTGCGCCTGGCGCGACATCGCCTGCACGCGGTGAAAAAAGGCCATCCACAGAAATGCGGCGATCAGGACCAACAGGATACCGCCTACCAACCACATCATTTTTTGCTCCGCAAACATCGTCAGCGGCCATTTTCGCACATCGAGGCTTGCCATCAATTAAATATGGGTTGCCACGCCAGTGGCGTTTGCACAACGCGGTGCGGCTGTCGATTGCCTGGCGCAGGCCGCTGCGCTACAATGAGAACAATTCTCATTTAGATCGCGCTGCGCCATGCTGTCCGCCCATCCTTCGCAGTCCGACTTCCAGACGCTGTACCGCGAGCACCACGGCTGGCTGCTGCGCTGGCTCAAGCGCCGTCTGCACGACGCCGGACTGGCGGGCGACCTGGCGCAGGATACCTTCATCAAGGTGCTGGTCGCGCGCAGCCATGACGACATCGTCCGGCCCCGCCCTTTTCTCGCCACCATCGCCAGGCGCCTGCTGGCCAACCATTGCCGGCGCGAGGAGCTGGAGCGCGCGTATGTCGACGCCCTGCTGCACCTGCCGCAGGCCAGCGCACCGTCGCCGGAAAGCATGAGCATCGTGCTTGAATCGCTGCAGCTGATCGACCGCGCGCTGGGCAAGCTGCCGGCAAAAGCCAGGTCGGCCTTCCTGATGGCGCACCTGGAAGGCCTGAGCTACGCCGAGATCGCTGTTGAACTTGCCACCAGCACGCACTCGGTCAAGAAATACCTGGCCAAGGCCAATCTGCTGTGCTTTTTTGCCGTGCCCGATTTTGCGGCGTCCTGACGTGCTCAAGACGTCCCATCAGGTCTATGCGGGCGGCCAGCCGATCGACCTGAAGATCGCCATGCAGGCCGCCGAATGGCTGACCACCCTGATGAGCGGCCAGGCGACAAAGGCCGAACAACAGGCCTGGGCCAGCTGGCGCGCCCAGCATCCCGACCATGAACGGGCCTGGACCCATATCGAACACGTCAGCGCGGGTTTCCGGCAACTCGACGCGCAGGCCGGCCGCAAGGCCCTGGCGCGGCGCCCGGCGACGCGCCGGCAAGCGCTCAAGCTGGCCATGGTGCTGGCGGCGTCTGGCGCCACCGGCACGCTGGGCCTGCGCAGCCAGGGCGCGCGCTCGGCGTTGGCCGACCTGTCCACGAGCATAGGCCAGCGCCGCGAACTGCGGCTGGCCGACGGCAGCAATCTGCACCTGAATGCCGACAGCGCCGTCAATGTGCATTTCAGCGCCAGCGAGCGGCGCCTGGAACTGGTCAAGGGCGAAGTGTTCATCACCACCGCGAAGGAGGCAGGCCGCCCCTACCGTCCCTTCCTGGTCGAAACCACGCACGGCCAGGCCCAGGCGCTCGGCACGCGCTATTCGGTGCGCCAGAAAGAGGCGCACACCGTCGTTGCCGTGGAACAGGGCGCGGTGCGCTTGCGCTCGCGCGAGGGCGGCGCCCATCAGCTGATCCAGGCCGGCCAGGGCGCCAGCATGACGGCGCGGCGCATCGGGGCCGCGCACGCCGTCTCACCCGATATCTGGGGCTGGCGCCAGGGGCTGCTGCTGGCCGACGGCATGCTGCTGTCCGAGTTCCTGCGCCAGCTGGGCCGCTACCGCCACGGCCTGCTCGGCTGCGACGAGACGGTGGCCGGCCTGCGCATTTCCGGCGTGTTTCCGCTGCAGGACACGCAGGCGGTGCTGCTGTCGCTGCCCCATTCGCTGCCGGTCGAGATCCACTTTCGCACGCGATTCTGGGTGCGGGTGCAGCCAACAAGCCGGCGTTAGGCTTTATTTTCGCCGCATTTCAAAAAAAGATTACCCGTTTTCGATTCTCTCGTGACCAGTACAGGCAAGGCATTCGACGACTCAATCACAAGGTAACCATGTACTCCTTTATCGCTTCCAAACGCACGCCGATGGCGCACGCCATCGAGTTCGCCCTGTTCGGCGCCGCCCTGCTGTTGTTCCAACCCTCCACCGTGCAGGCGCAGGGTGTGGACGCCAGCACGCAGCAGGCCGTGCACGACTTCAAGGTGCCGGCCGGCGACCTGGCCGCCGCACTGCGCCAGGTGGCCAGCCAGTGCGGCGTGATCCTCAGCTTTACGCCCGAACAGACCCAGGGCAAAACCACGACAGGCTTAAGGGGCCGCCGCGACGTGCAGTCCGCCTTGAACGGCGTACTGGCCGGTACCGGCCTGAAGGCCGAACGCAGCAGCGCCGGCAGCTATGCGCTGCGCGCGTTTGAACCTGGCGCAGAAAAACAATCGCTGTCGACCATGCCGGAAGTGTCGGTCTCGGCGCAGCAAGACGTGACCGAAGGCAGCGGCTCGTATGTCTCGACAGCAGGCAGCCCCACCGCCACGCCGCTGGGCTTGACCATCAAGGAGACACCGCAATCGGTCAGCGTGATCACCAGACAGCGCATGGAAGACCAGGGCTTGACCACGATCGCCCAGGCGATGGCGCAAACGCCGGGCGTCACCCTGTTTGCCCTGGGCAGCGAGCGCACCGGTTTTACCTCGCGCGGTTATTCGATCACCAATTACCAGCTCGACGGCGTCAGCACCCATTCGGAAAACCTGGGCCTCAATGCCGTGCCCGCGCAAAGCCTGGCCGACATGGCCCTGTATGACCGCATCGAAGTGCTGCGCGGCGCCTCGGGCCTGATCACGGGCGCCGGCGACGCTTCGGGCGCCATCAATATGGTGCGCAAAAAACCGACCGCGCAGACCCAGGTCAAGGCGGAAGGCGGCGTCGGCTCCTGGCACGACAAGCGCGCCATGCTCGACGCCGGTGGTTCGCTCAATGCCGCCGGCGCCTTGCGCGGCCGGGCGGTGGCCGTGGTGGAAGATGGCGACAGCGCCATCGATGACTACCACCGCAACAAGAAAGTGATTTACGGCGTGCTCGAAGCGGACCTGGCGCCCGGCACCTTGCTGACGGCGGGCCTGACGCACCAGCGCAACCGCTCGAAAGGGTCGATGTCGTATCTGGGCTTTCCCATCTTTTACAGCAACGGCCAGATGACCGACCTGCCGCGCTCCTTCAATCCGGCCGCGCCGTCGAATCGCTTCGACAGCAATTCGACCGATGTCTTTGCCGCGCTCGAGCACCAGTTGGGCAATGAATGGACCCTGAAGCTCGCCGCCAACCACCTGACCTCGTCGCAGGACGAACGCTCGGTGTATCTGGGCGTAAGCGACACCTTTGCCGACCAGGCGACAGGCGACGGCCTGGAGCTGAAAGCCAATGCGCGCAATTACCACCTGAAGGTCAACAGCGCCGACGTCAAGGTCAGCGGCCCCGTGACCCTGTTCGGTCGCCAGCATGAACTGGTGCTGGGCATGGATTACCACCAGTTCCAGAGCGTGACCGACGGCAGCTTCGACTGGAACGTGCAGGGCACGCCGGCCAATTTATACCGCTGGAAGCGCAAGGTGGCACCCGTCTACGGCGAGCGCTATGTGACCTATGACAGCACGCGCCGCCAGGCCAGCGCCTACGCGGCCGGCCGCTTCGCCTTGTCGGAGCAGCTGAAATTGATCGCCGGCGCGAAGGTGATGCGCTACAACGAAAACTATGTCACCGACGCGCCCACCATCGGCTACCACAGCGAGACGCCGGCCAGGGAAAGCAGCGTGGTCACGCCCTACGGCGGCCTGGTCTACGAGATCAACAATGCGCATGCGGCCTACGCCAGCTACTCCACCATCTACCAGCCGCAGGCCGCGCAGGACCGCAACGGCGCCTTGCTGGCGCCGCGCGAAGGCAAGACGTTCGAGGCGGGTATCAAGAGCGCATGGCTCGATGGCCAGTTCAATACGGCGCTGGCCTGGTACCAGATCCGCCAGAAAAACCTGTCGGAATCGGACCCCGGTTACACGGTGCCCGGCACCACGGATGCGGCCTACCGCACCGTCAAGGGCGCCAAAACCGAGGGCCTGGACGTGGAAGCGAGCGGAGCGCTCACGCGCGACTGGAATGTGGCGGCGTCGTGGTCCTACAGCGCCACCAAAAACAACACCGGCAAGGCGATCCAGACCACCTTCCCGCGCCATCTGGTGAAACTGTGGACCACCTACCGCCTGCCGGGCGACCTCCAGCGCCTGACCGTGGGCGGCGGCGTCAACTGGCAAAGCACCGTCTATTCGACTATCGAAGCATGGCAGATCGAACGCACCCTGCGCTGGGAGCAGAAAAGCTACGCCGTGGCCAGCCTGATGGCGCGCTACGACATCAACAACAAACTGTCGGCCACCCTCAACGTGGGCAATCTGCTGGATAAAAAATACACGGCCTCGGTATCGGACTGGTGGTATTCGGGCATGGTCGGCCAGGGCCGCAATGCCTCGCTGAACCTGCGTTACCAGTTCTGAAGCCAGCCCTGCCTGCCTCTCTCAGCATCACCTGATCCTGCATGGACGAGCCGAGAAATCAGCCTCGTCCATGTACGCGCCAACACCCGCAAGCACTCCAGCGACGCGTTTTATTTTTAAAAAAAATCGACAAGCACCATTGTATGCGGTATAAATATCATTAACTTTTAGCCAATCTCACAGATACTCACCAGTTTCTCGATCTCATGGCCAGATTTGACAATGCCGTCGTGATTTCGCTCCCGCTGATCGATTAGCTGAACATTAAAAAACTGCCCGTCTTTTAAAATCAGAGGATATCGTCGATGAATGCCAACAGGACCTTAACGCAATTGAATTTGCTCGGTTCTTCTCCCCAATTCACCCAAAGCTGCACCCTGATTCATAAATTTTCCCGCGTCGACGCCACCGTGCTGATCGAAGGCGAGACCGGCACCGGAAAAGAAGTCGCGGCACGCGCCTTGCATTATCTGGGCAAGCGCAGCGGGCAGGCCTTTATCCCGGTCAATTGCGGCGGACTGCCTGAAAGCTTGATCGAAAGCGAACTGTTCGGTCACGAACGGGGCGCGTTCACGGATGCCAAATCGGCATCGCCGGGGCTGGTCAGCGAAGCCGACGGCGGCACCCTGTTCCTCGACGAAGTTGATTCCCTCAGCATGAAAGCGCAGGCGGCGCTGTTACGTTTTCTGCAAGACAAAACCTACCGCCGCGTCGGCAGTGGCGTCACCCGCCAGGCCGACGTGCGCATCGTCGTCGCCAGCAATGCCAGCCTGGAAAAGCTGGTCGATGCACGCCAGTTCCGCCGCGACCTGCTGTACCGCCTCAATGTACTGGTGCTGCGCATGCCGCCGCTACGCGAGCGCCAGGACGATGCGCTGGAACTGGCGCAGGTTTTCGCCGAGCGCTTCAGCGACCAGTACCGGATGGCCCGCAAGAGCCTGCATCCAAATCTGATTGCATTGATCCGCCAGCACGACTGGCCCGGCAATGTACGCGAACTGGAAAACGTGGTTCACCGCCAATTCCTCCTGTGCGAGGACGGCGAAACCCAGCTGGGCGCCGCGCTGGCGACGGCAGCGGTGCTGCCCTTGCTGCAAGACTTCAAGAGTGCCAAGGCGCGTGCCATCAGCGACTTCGAACGGCGCTACGTGCAGGACACGCTGAAACAGTCCGACGGCAACCTGTCGCAGGCAGCGCGCCTGGCGGGGCAGGAAAGAAGCGCCTTCGGCAAACTGGCGCGCAAGTACGGCGTGGAGGAAAAAATCGCCAGCACGGCAACACCCGAGGGCTGACACCAGGACGATTGCAAGGCAAACACGGTCTCGCCGCGCTTTTATTGTATATTGAACCAAAATACAATCGGCTATACAGGCTGGATTTTCGCGGTCACGTCCGGGTAAACCGCCCTGCGCCCCGGCGATCCCGCCAGGGAGACATGAATGGATCAACAACTGCTCGATTTTGCCACTGCCTCGATCAGGCGGCACCTCGCCGAGCATCCGAACGCGGCCGACACGGCCGAGGGAATCGATCAGTGGTGGGTCGACTGGACTGCCTGCCCCGGCGCGCCAGCGGCCTGCCGGCCCGGCGCCGAGGTCACGCTCGCGGCGCTGGAATTGCTGGTCGCCGCCGACCAGCTTGAAGTATTGCGGGTGGGCTCGCGCCTGGTCTGGCGCTCGCCGCGCTGTGCCATCAGCACCTGACGCCCCCCCTGCCTGAGCGCGGCGCTACACGTGCATGGCCGGGCTCGGGCAGGGGGCAAAAAACCACCCATGCCGGTATTTTTCCACCCTGCCCCAACATCGCGCCATGGCGCGCCATCTGCAACAGCCCAAGCTGGGTGAGGAATGACCCAGGCACCGCCCCGGCAGCCTGTATTGTCTCCTGTCAAATCAACTACTTAGCGTAGATCAATAACGTGGCACGCGTATTGCATTAACAGCAGGCGATGCCGGAGTCCTGACGCGTGCTTGATTGCTGTCACCGCAGGCCCCTGCAAATACCGTCGATAAACCTGATTCTTGAATTCGATTCCTTAGCGAGGCGAAATAAATGACTGAAAGCATACAAAAGAAACTCTTGCGGGTAAGACCGCCACGGGTAAAGATTACTTATGACGTCGAAATCGGTAATGCAATCGAAAAAAAGGAGCTGCCTTTTATCGTCGGTGTTTTTGCGGATTTAAAAGGCGACCGTGAAGACCCTGCGAATTACACTGGCTTGAAACAGCGCGCCATGTGCAATATCGACCGCGACAATTTCAATGACCTGATGGGCACCATCGCGCCGCGTGCCGCTTTTTCCGGCAACGCGATCAGGCGCTGGGCCGAGCTGCCGCAGGACGGCGACAAGGCGCTGACCTTCCGCTCGATCGAGGATTTCGAACCGCTCAATATCGTGCAGGCCATGCCGTCGCTGTCGCAACTGTACCTGGCGCGCGGCCAGATCCGTACACTGCAGGCCAAGGCGGAGTCGGACGACATGGTGGCCAAACACCTCGACGCCATGACGCAAGGCACCAGCGCCGCCGACCAGGCGCGCCACCTGGCGATCCTTACGACCCATTCGGCGCCGCTGGCGGAAAAAGATGCGCCGGCGCTGGTCACCCGCCTGTTCACCCTGCACGACGCCTTGCAGGACAGCGACGCCGCGCTGCTGCCAGAGCTGCAAGCGTGGCGCCTGCTGGGCGCGAGCGGCAAGGAAGCCGACGTGCCTGCCGCCAGACCCGGCGCACTGGTGCTGGCCAATGCCCTGGCCGCGCCAGACACGGAAGAAAACCGCAACAAGGCCATCGAACGCTTGAAAATGCTGCGCGGCAAGGCGAAGGCGGCGAGCGGGCCGGGCAAGGCTGGCGACGCGGCAGCCGGTACGGTGACCGGTGACGACGAGAACGCCACGCCGGAAGCCAAGGCGGCGGCAGCGGCAGCGGCGGCAGCGGCGCCGGCAGCGCCGCTCGACAAACAGCTGGTGCTGCTCGGTTTTGCCGATGGCGCCGCCGCCACCGTCCGGCTGGACAAGGCAAAAAGCGATGCGGACCTGCTCGTGGCCCTCAAGACCCCCGCAGGCGATGCGGAAGGCGACAAGATCTGGCGCCTGCCGCTGCTGCTGCTGGGCCTGACGGACAGCGCGGCGGGCGAGGAACCGACCTATATGGCCACGCTCAAACTCTATAACTACCTGCTGGCCACCCCTGCCGCCCCTGCCACGGCAGACGACCTGGTGCTGGCGACGCAGGCCATCCTGCCGCTGATCCAGACCGACACGGCGCGCAGCATCCTGGCCGTCAATTCCTTCGTCGACCGGCTGCGCATCGCCATCGGCAGCCCCCAGGCAGACACGCGCAACAAGGTCATCGCGGCCCGCCTCAAGGGCGCCGCCGCCGTCATCGACGAACTGGTCGCCGAGATCGACGGCCTGCTGAGCACCGCCCTGTCGGACATCATGCACAGCAGCAGCTTCAAGAAAATGGAAGCGACCTGGCGCGGCCTGCACTACCTGGTCTTCAACACGGAAACGAGCACCATGCTGCGCCTGCGCGTGCTCAACGCCAGCAAGGCCGAACTGCTGAAAGACATGCAGAAGGCGGTCGAGTTCGACCAGAGCGCGCTGTTCAAGAAGATCTACGAAGACGAATACGGCACCTTCGGCGGCCTGCCGTACAGCTTGCTGATCGGCGACTATGAAATCGGCCGCGCCGGCGACGATATCGAGTTTCTCAAGAAGATCTCGGAAGTGGCGGCGGCGGCGCATGCGCCGTTCATCGCCCAGGCCTCGAAGGATCTGTTCAACCTGAGCAGCTTTGCCGAACTGGGCAAGCCACGCGACCTGAAGAAAATCTTCGAAAGCGACGATTTTGGCGGCTGGCGCGAATTTCGCGACATGGAGGACGCGCGCTACGTGACGCTGGTCCTGCCACGGGCATTGCTGCGCCTGCCCTACGGCACGCCGGACAAGCGCAACACCATCGAGTGCGAGGGCCTCAATTTCAACGAAAACGTCGGTCCGCCGCCACCGCCGTCCAAGCCCACCAGCGCCGACGGCACCGCCTATTATCCATCGCCCGACAATGAGAACTTCTTGTGGGGAAATCCAGCCTACCTGCTGGCCGAACGCATTACCAATGCGTTCTCGCTGTATAACTGGACGGCGGCTATCCGCGGCGTCGAGGGCGGCGGCCTGGTCGAAGGCCTGCCGCGCTATACCTACACGTCCGACGCCGGCAGCACCGAACTGTTCTGCCCGACGGAAGTGTCGATCACCGACCGGCGCGAGAAGGAACTGAACGACCTGGGCTTTATTTCCCTGTGCCACTGCAAGGGCACGGCCAAGGCGGCCTTTTTCGGTGGCCAGACCACCAATCTGCCGAAAAAATACTTTTCCGATGACGCCAATGCCAATGCCCGCATCTCGGCCATGCTGCCCTACATGCTGGCGGCCTCTCGCTTCGCCCATTACATCAAGGTCATCATGCGCGAGAAGATCGGCAGCGCGCTCACGCGTGCCAATGTCGAAAGCTACCTCAATACGTGGATTTCCAATTATGTCCTGCTCGACGATAACGCCACGCATGAAGTGAAATCATCGTATCCGCTGCGTTCGGCCAAGGTGGCGGTGACCGACGTGCCGGGCGAACCCGGCGTGTACCGTGCGACGGTCTTCCTGAAGCCGCATTTTCAGCTCGAAGAGTTGACCACGTCGATCCGTCTGGTGGCGGACGTGCCCAAATAAGCGCGCAAGCGGCAGTGCTCTTCCCTCATCGACAATTTTTTGGAGCTTTACCATGGATTTGATTCTTCTACAGCCAGGCAATCCGGAAGTGTTCGGCGGCGCCAACAGCTGGGACAACGGCGGCAGCCTGATCGACAACACCTGGCGCGATTCCGTGCTCGACCTGGGCCAGTGCATCGAACTGGTGTCCATGCACCAGGGCATGAAGCAGCAGATTACCACCGACGTCAGCAATTCCGCGCGGACCTCGGGCCGGCCCATCATCACGGAATTCACGCTCAGCAAATACGTCGACAAGACCTCGGTCAAGTTCTACGAATATTGCCTGCGCGCCGAACCACTGGGCAAGGGCAAGGACAAGCCGACCAAGCTGTACATCGCGCGCAACTCGGGTGACAAGACCGCCAACATCCTGACCATTTCGCTGCGCGACGCCATCATCAGCGAGATCCAGCTGCAAACCCATCCGGACGACATGCCGACCGAGCAGTTCAAGCTGAACTTCACGGAAATCCTGTGGACCTACACGGTGCAGAAAGCCGACCTGACGACGGCCGGCAACCTGGCGACGGGCTGGAGTATCGCCCGCAACCGGCCGATCGGACAGTTCACGGACTGACCGCACGCCAGGCCGCCCGGCAACGGGCGGCTGCGGCGGCCCGCACCACCCTTTTTGTACTGGAATCGACCATGCTCTTCCTGCTTGAACGCCTGGCCCATGCGACGCCGCCCCTGTCCGGACGGCCGCCACCGTTCGACCTGCGCACGGCCATCGCGATGCAGATCCAGCGCATCATCGGCGCGCGCGTGGTCGAGACGGGAGACCAGCTGAGCTTGCTCGAATTCGGCATGCCCAACGTGGTCGAACTGAGCACCTTCGGCAAGAGCGAACTGGAACGCTATGGCGCACGCCTGGAACGGCTGGTGCGCCGCTACGAGCCGCGCCTGCTGGCGCCGCAAGTACGGCTGCAAAGCACCGGCCTGCCGCTCGCGCCATACCGGCTGGTAGTGAGCGGCATGCTGTCTGACGCCAGCACGCCGGAAAGCTTCACCTTTGATTTGCCTGCTTACTAAAGAAACAGAGCGCCGCGCCCATGCTGCCGATTAACGCCACCCTCAAGGATTACTTCCAGGAAGAACTGTCATCGCTGCGCAGCGAGGGCATGGCGTTCGCCCGCCAGTATCCGCACCTGGCGGGCGAACTGGGCCTGAACGCGCGCGCCGCCGGCGACCCGCAGGTCGAATTGCTGATGCAGTCGTTCGCCTTCCTGGCCGGCCGGCTGCGGCACCAGATCGAGCAGGACAAGGCCGATCTGCCCAATGCGCTGCTGGCTTTCCTGTATCCGCACCTGGAAGCGCCGGTACCGTCGATGCTGGTGGCCGACATCACCGTCAAGCCCGACGGCAACAAGGAACAGCTGCTCAAGCGCGGCGCCTACATCGCAGCGCCAGCCGTCGGCGCCAGCGGCCGCAGGGTCAGCTGCCGCTTTCGCACCTGCTACGCCACGCCGCTGCTGCCGTTGACGGTCGAGCGCATCGAGCTTGAATCGGGCGCCGCCCACGACATCATCGGCAAGGACGGCAAGCGCACCCAGGCCATCGTGCGCGTGCGCGTGCGCAGCCAGGTCGGCCTGCCGCTGACGACCCAGGGTCAAGGTCCGCGCCGCCTGCGCTTTTATATCGACAGCAGCGAGCCGGGCGCATGGACGCTGTACGAGATGCTGGCCTTGCGCCTGACCGGGGTGGTGGTGCAAACGGCGCCGGCCGACGGCCTGGAGACGGTCTCGACCGTGCTGCCGGCGGACTGCCTGCGCTGGCTGGGCGAACGCGACGACGAAGCGGCGCTGCCATCGAACCTGCACACGCATCCCGCCTTGCGCCTGCTGCAGGAATATTTCTGCTTTCCGCAAAAATTCCTGTTTTTTGAAGTGAGCGGCCTCGAACGCCACGATTTCAGCGCCGCCGCCGACTATACCGATCTGCTGTTCGCGTTTGACGCGCCATTCGACACGGCGCAGACCTTTGCGGCGGAAGTACTGCGGCTGAACTGCGTGCCGCTGATTAACCTGTATTCGCAGCGCATCGACCCGATCATGCTCGACCACACGCAGTACGAGTACCACGTGATGGGCGACCTGGCGAACCACCGCTACTGCGAGATTTATTCGATCGAAAAACTCGAGTCGATCACGCCGTCCGGCTCGCCGCGTCCGATCGCCCCCTATTTTGCGATGGATGACGTGCAAAAGCTCAGCGAGCAGGATTATTTCTACGTGGCGCGGCGCCGCCAGAGCCACGGCGAGCATATCGCCGGCACCGAATTGCGCCTGTCCTTTCTCGATGCGCGTTTCGACCTGTGCCAGCTGCGCGACGAAGTGGTCGGTGGCGTGGCCCTGTGCACCAACCGCCGCCTGCCGGAGCAGCTCGTCAACGGCAGCCCGCTGCAGCTCGAAGGCCCGGGGCCGGTGGCCTCGATGCGCGTGCTGAGCAAGCCCACGCCCCACCAGACGCCGCCGCAGATCGGCGAGCGGCCGTGGAAGCTGGTGTCGCAGCTGGCGCTCAACCATCTGTCGCTGGCGGACGATCCGGGCGCGCTCAACGCACTCAAGGACATCCTGCGCATGCACGTGGGCGCCAACATGGCCGCTGGCCACCAGCAGATCGATGCCATCACGCACATGCGCTGCCGCACCATCACGCGCCAGGTGCGCAAGCATGGCGGCTGGCGCGGCTTCGTGCGCGGCACCGGCCTGACGCTGGACATGGACCGCGGCAAGTTCCGCGACGGCCACGCCAGCCCGGTGCTGTTCTGCGCCATCTTGCGGCATTTTTTCTGTCTGTACGCGACCGTCAACACCCTCGTTGAAGTCAATCTCGAAACCCAGGATATCAAAGGACCACAGAATCGATGGCCATCGCAAGCGGGCGCCAAGCCGGTAATCTGAAAGAGCTCATGTTCGAGGGGCACGACCAGGTCAACATCTTCCAGTTGATGCGCCTGCTCACGCGCGCCAGCGCCAGCGCGCCGGCGCCAACGCTGCGTTTCCGCGCCGACCTGTCGGCCGCGTTTCCGGCGCGCGAATTCTCCAGCCTCAATGCGCGCCAGGGCGGCGTGGTCGAAATCGGCACGGCCAACTACTGCGTCGCCAGCATCCTCGGGCCGCTGCCGGAGCCGTTCACGGAATGGGTGCGCGACCTGGAACGGGCGCGCGCGCCGGCCATGGCCGACTTCCTGAACATCTTCAACCAGCGCCTCAACACGCTGCGCTTCGAACTGAAGGCGGCGCAGAAAATCGCCCTCAATACCCTGCCGCCGGAACATACGGGACATGCGCATGTGCTGGCATCGCTGATGGGCGTCGGCTCGCACGACCTGCGCCGCCAGTTGCCCTTGCCGCCGCGCGCCTGGCTGGCGCTGGCCGGCCTGCTCGCCAACAGCCGCCGCAGCGCCTCGACGGTAACGCGGGTGCTGTCGTGCTTTCTCGGTGCGCAGGTCAGCCTGATTCCCATGCTCGGCGCCTGGCATACCCTCGAAGGGGACGACCAGAACCGGCTGGGACAACAGCGCCACCAGCTGGGCCAGGATGCCGTGCTGGGCCGGCGCGTGTGGGACCAGCAGGCGCGCGTGCGCCTGGTGATCGCCGGCGTCAGCTACGCGCGCCTGTGCCGTTTGCTGCCGCCAAACCTGGCCGAGCTGCGCGCGCGGCAGCAGGAACGGCGGCAGGCAGGCGCCGACTTCGCCGCGCTGGTGGCGATGGTGCACCTGCTGCTCGACCGCCAGGTCGATTGCGAAATCGAACTGCAGATCGATGACGACGGCATTCCGGCGCCGGCGCTGCCGGCCGCCGCGCCGGGCCGCCCCGGCTGGCGCCTGGGACAGACAGCCTGGCTGCGCGGCGCGCGCACGCACCGGCAGCGCCGCGTCCACTATCTGATCCCCGCCCACGGCGACAGCGTGGCTGCGCGATGAACCAGCGACTCGACCCACTGGCCGCCAGCGCCGTCGCGCCGATCGACGATCCGCGTCCCGCGCTGTTCCTGCACAGCGCGATTTTCTTGCGCGGCAACCGCATCGTCAGCGACGAAACCTTCCGCCTGACCAGCTTCAGCGGACAGGAAAGCGCTTCCGAAACGTTCGAATACCAGCTCGAACTGCACGGCAATACGGTGCGCCACCGCGAAGTGGCCTTCACGTTTGACGACATTATCGGCCGCCCTGTCACGGTCGGCATCCAGTATCCGTCCGGCGACAGCCAGGCCGAGTTGTCGGACCGCTTCCAGCGCGCCATCCGCGGCGCCGGCGGCGGCGCCGGGCTGGCGTTGTTCAATGGCATCGTCAGCGCGTTTGCGCTGGAAATGAATGGCGTCTACCGCCTCACCATGAAGCCGGCGCTGGCGAAGCTGGCGCTGACCAACCGCTACCGCGTCCACGCGCAGAAGAACGTGCGCGACGCCATCGGCGACATCCTCGACGAACACCGCATCGCCTACACCATGGAGGCCGTGTCGGGCGACGACAACCCGGCCGTGGCACGCATCCAGGACTGGCTGCAGGCAGGCGAAAGCGACCTCGATTTCATCAAGCGCATGATGGGCAAGGCCCACCTGTACTATTTTTTCAGCCACGGCGGCAACCAGCACCGCGCGGTCTTCGCCAACCGGCCCGCCTATCCCTGGGCGCTGGCCTCGCGCCAGCCGCTGCGCTACACCTACACCGGCGAGGATGAAGCCGGCCTGGCGCAAAGCGACGTCATTTCACAGTTCAGCTATCAGCAGACGCTGGCCAGCAGCGGCGTGCAGACCGTCTTCGCGCGCCAGGAGGCGGCCTGGGAAAGCGACGCCGTGGCGCAGTACCAGACCTATGCGGCGTCGAGCGTGGCCGATCCGGGCCAGCTGCCGTTCCAGCAATACAAGATCTACCAGTACGGCGGCAGCGTCGAGGAAGCGCGCCACTTTGCCGGCGCCACCGGCGACGCGCTCGACAGCGCCGCATCGCAATTTAGCGGCAGCAGCTACTGCCCGCATTTTCGCGCCGGCCATCAGTTCAGCGTCACCGGCAGCAAACTTGTCGACAGCCATCCGCAACTGGTGCGCCCGACGCTCGAGGGCCAGGCTTTCGTGCTGACCCAGGTCAAGCACCAGGCCAGCCTCGATGGCGGCTACACCAACGAATTCCAGGCCACCCGGGCGCAGGGACTGATCAGTGCCTTTTCGATGCAGGAAACGCAGCAGGGCAGCCTGCTGGCGCGGGTGGTGGCCGTACCCGATGCCGCCGTGCCGCCGGACTGGCGCTACTATGCGGCGGCGACACCCTACGACGCGCAGCACAACCAGTTCACCGACGGCCAGGCCAGGCTCGATGCGATCGGCGTGTACGTGATTTTCTCCACCGCCGGCCAGGACAGCGAGCCAGTCTGGGTCAAACTGGCGCCATCGATGCAGACCGCCCCGGAAATCGGCGTCACCGTGGTGGTGGCCCGGGCCCAGGACGAATCGGAACTGCCTGAAATCCAGAGCATCATCCACTCGAACGGCAACACCTGCATCATGCCCGAAGCATGGGTGGCCAGCTCGCGCACGGGCAACAATTATTCGACCAGCTATGGCGACGGCAAGAGCGTGCGCTTCGGCACGGCCTCCAGCGCCGACCTGCCGCGCGCCGTCGGCATCGTCGAGAAGACCTACAGCAGCGGCCGCTACCGCGACACCAGCTACGCCCAGGGCGCCAGCTACAGCTTTGCCGCCGCCGACAGCGTCGCCGCAGCCAGCAGCAGCAACCTGCAGGAACTGTTCGGCGCCCTGGGCGGCGTCAGCGACCTGCTGAGCGCTTCCGAATCGTTCGGCTCCACCTTCAGCCGCCAGCAGGCCAGCGTGTCGTCCAGCGTCTCGACGGTCGACACCTCGTACAGCCATTCGACGGTTGGCAGCAGCACCAGCATTTCCCATGTGACGAGCCAGAACAATACCTCGACCATGGGCGACAGCGTCAGCCACGACATCACCGGCACCACCAGCAGCACCCAGGCGGTGGGCGTGAGCAGCAGCACCCAGGCCACGGGGATGTCCAACAATGTCTCGGTCACCGGCATGAGCACGGCCGCCTCGCTGACCGGCGTGGCCAACAGCTCCAATGCCACCGGCATCAGCAACAACTCCTCGGCCACCGGCGAGAGCAACAATTCCTCGGCTACCGGCGTGAGCAACAACGCCTCGGTGACGGGCGTGAGCAACAGCACCGCGCTGACCGGCGTGAGCGACAGCGTCAACCTGACCGGCGCGAGTACCCAGACGAACCTGACGGGCAAGAGCGACAGCGTCGCCATCACGGGTGTCAGCACCTCGCTCAGCGTCAACGGCGAGCAGACCACGACCAACGTCAGCGGCTTGAACAAGTCGCTCAACGTGACCGGTTCGAGCAGCACGATCAACCTGAGCGGCGCGATCACCTCGCTCGACCTGAGCGGCTTCGGCATGCGCGCCTCGTTCGAAGCGGCCACCGTCAAGTGCGAAATCAGCGGCCTGGCGGTCACCATGCCGGCGATCAAAATCTATATCTGAGACGCGATGAAAATAGTCAAACCCTTGAGCCTGAGCGTCCTGCACAAGCCCTATCTGTACCAGGGCAGCCATCACTTTGCCGTCACCGCGCTCGGCTTCTTCCGGCTCGGCGCCGGCAATCCCCGCTTCCTGGCCGAGAACGAGCAATGGCCGCTGGTGCTCAAGGCGCTGCCGCCGGGCCAGCCGCTCGACGAAGCGATGCCCAAGCAGCAGGCCGAAGCGCTGATGCTGGGCAACGCCCACAGCCCTGGCGGCCAGCCTTGTTCCGTGCTGCCGGTGCGCCTGTGCGTGGCCGGCATCGACAAGACGCTGCGCGTGACGGGCGAACGCCACTGGCGCTATGGCCTGCTGCCCTGGCACGCCGTGTCGCGGCCCACGCCGTTCTCCGTGATGCCGCTGACCTACCAGCGCGCCTTTGGCGGCGCCGGCCATCCGGGCAATCCCGACGGCTGCGGCTATACCGGCTCGCCGCTGGGCGCGCTGGCCGGTGTCAACTGTGGCGCCATGCCCAATATCGAATACCCGGCCGCCGCCGCCGGCCACTGGCGCCGCGCCGCGCCGGCCGGCTTTGGCCCGCTGCCGACCGGCTGGGCGCCGCGCAAGGACAAGTTCGGCACCTATGACCGCCGCTGGCTCGAGCACGACGCGCCCGGTTTTGCGCGCGACATCGACTGGAGCGTGTTCAACCAGGCGCCGTCCGACCAGTGGTGCAAGCAGTTCTTCCGCGGCGGCGAAGCCTATTGCCTGCACAATGTGCATCCGAGCAAACCGCTGATCGAAGGCTGCCTGCCGCAGCTGCGCGCGCGCGCGTTTGTCCAGCTGGCCGGCGCCGCCGCCGCCACCGAAGTGGCGCTGCGCATGGACACCGTCTGGTTCCTGCCCGAATACGAACTTGGGGTGCTGGTCTACCACGGCCAGACCCCGATCGGCGACAGCGATGCGCTCGACGTGGCCGCGCTGATGCTGGCGTATGAAGACTGCGGCACGCCGAAAAGCCTGCCGCACTATCACGAGGTCATGGCGCTGCGCCTGGCGCCGGCCACGGCGGCGCTGCATGTGTTCGACGAAGACCAGCTGTGCCCTGTGCGCGGGGCGCCGGAAGCGGCGCTGCGCGCCGCAGCGCACCGGCAGGCTGCGGCGGCCGAACTGGCGCAGCGCCAGCGGCGGCTCGATGAAATGGATGCCGACTTCTGGGCCGCCCACGGCGGGCCGCCGCCGGGACACGTGCCGCCGCGCGCGGCCGAAGCCGTACCCGGTCTGCTGACGGCCGCGCTGGCGGCGGAAGGCGACTTCTGCCTGGCCGCAACGCTGCAGCACGCCAGGCAAAGCGCGGCCGCCGCGCAGGCCCGTGGCGACGCCGCCCAGGCACAGCTGGCGCAGCAGCAGGCCACGCTGGCGCCGCCCCTAACAGCGCAGGAAGCGCGGCGCCAGCAAGCGCAGGCGCTGGCCGAGGCGCTCGAACGGGCGGCGACTCCGGCCTACGATCTGCTGCCGGCCGGCGAAACGGGGACAGACCCGGGCCTGGCCGCCGCGCTCGGGGCGCTGGCCACCGCGCGCGACGGCGGCAGCGCAGATCGGAGGCGCACACGTCTGAACTCCCGTCCAGTGAAAAGCTCGTGTGGC
>NZ_NJGY01000003.1:57964-87953 GCF_002250505.1 Janthinobacterium sp. PC23-8 | reverse complement strand
GCCACCCCGGCCGCGCCAGGCTTGCCGCTGCATCCGGCGGCGGCGCTGCAACTGGGCGACATGGTGCGCGGCTGGCTGCGCGACGGCGTCTGCCTGGCCGGACGCGACCTGGCCGGCGCCAGCCTGGCCGGCGCCAACTTCAACGGCGCCGACCTGCGCGAAGTGCTGCTCGAAGGCGCCGACCTGTGCGGCGCCAGCCTGGCGGGCGCCAATCTGCAGCGCGCCGTGCTCAGTGGCGCCTGCCTGGACGGCGCGGATTTATCGCACGCCGACCTGGCCGGCGCCAACCTGTCGGCCAGCAGCGGCCGGGCGGTGCGTTTCCGGCACGCCAACCTGCGCGGCGCCACCGCCATCGGCGCCAGCTGGCCGCAGGCCGATCTCACCGGCGCCACGCTCGACGACCTGATCGCGCCCAGGCTCGATCTGGAGCGGGCGATACTCGACGATATCAGTGCCCGGCGCACTCTGTTGCTCGACGCGCGCGCCGACGGCAGCAGCTGGCGCCGCGCCACGCTGGAGCAAACCATGCTGTTGCGCGCCAGCCTGCGCCACAGCGACTGGCGCGCCGCCACGCTCACCAAGGCGGTGCTGATCGAAGCCGACATGCGCGCCAGCCGCTGGGATGGCGCGCGCTGGCTGGCGGTACAGGCCACCGGCACGGCCAGCTGGCAGGACGCCACACTGTGCGGCGTGCGCGCCGACGCCTGCGGCCTGCATGGCAGCAGCTGGGTCGCGGCCGACCTGCGCGGCGCGCAGTTCCTGCGCTGCGACTTCGGCAGCTGCGACATGCGCCATGCGCGCCTCGATGACGGCGTGTTTTCACATTCGCTGTTCATGCGCTCGCGCCTGCACTGCGTCAGCGCGCAGCGCGCCGACTTTTACCAGGCGTTGTGCCGCAAGACCGATTTTTGCGGCGCCGATCTGACCGGCGCCAGCTTCGTGCGCTGCGAGTTGAGCGAATCGGTGGCCCCCGA
Source organism: Janthinobacterium sp. PC23-8 (assembly GCF_002250505.1). Taxonomy (GTDB): domain Bacteria; phylum Pseudomonadota; class Gammaproteobacteria; order Burkholderiales; family Burkholderiaceae_D; genus Janthinobacterium. Next base: position 86,979 of record NZ_NJGY01000003.1, on the reverse strand, counting down.
CGGACGCATCGCGCGTCCGAGAAAGGCCGCCTGATGCCGTGGACCGCCATCGACAAGGCCCTGCGCCTGGAGCGCCCCGTGCATGCGCAGGATCTGGCCGCGCTCGACGCGCGCGGCCATGCGCTGGGCGGCGCCGTCTTCAACCAGTGCCGGCTGGCCGGCGCCTGCTTCAGCCGGTGCGATCTGCGCGGCATCCGCTTCATCGACTGCGACCTGCGCGACGCCGATTTCAGCCATGCCGACCTGCGCCAGGGCGCTTTCATCGACTGCCAGCTGGCTGGCGCGCGCTTCGGCGCCAGCCAGATCGACGGCAACTGCTGGAGCGGCTGCGACCTGCGCGACAGCCTGTGGCAGCATGTGCGCCTGGCCAACAGCGCCATCGTCAACAGCATGCTGGCCGGCGCCAGCCTGCACGGCGCGCGCTTCGAGCGCGTGGCGCTGCTCGACAACCAGCTGGGCGGCGCCGACCTGTCGCAAGCGAACCTGCTGCACACGGTGATCAATCCGGCCGACCTGCGCGAGGTCGCGCTCGGCGGCCTGCGCGCCGACGGCGCGGTGCTGATCGCGGCGAACTTCCGCAACAAGCCGATGGCCGGCATCGTGCTCGAGCGCTGCACCATGCAGCAGGCCGACTTCAGCGGCGCGGACCTGCGCGGCGCCGTACTGAACGAATCGAATTTTCATCAGGCGCGCTTTGAAGGCACCTGCATGCATGGCGCCAGCGCGTTGCGCGCAATGTTCCTCAAGGCCCGTTTCGAACGGGTCGACCTGGCCGGCGCGCAACTGGCAGGCGCCATCTTCCAGCAAGCCACGCTGTCGGACGTGCGGCTCGACCAGGCCGCCCTGGCGACCAGCGTCTGGAACGCCAGCAGCCTGCACTGCGTGTCGTACGCGGGCGCGGACCTGCGCTACAGCCAGTTCGAACACGCCAGCGGCAAACACCTCGATTTCAGCGGCGCCTGCCTCGATTACAGCAATGTTCACAACGCCTCGCTGGGCGACGGCTGCGGCCGTGCCGCCAGCCGCCGGCGCCAGCGCGGCACCGATCCGGTGCTGCTGGCGGCGCAGAGCAGAACCCTCACCCTGGAGAAACAATGATGCCTTTCACTACCAAGAAACCCTTGGCCCAGGCGCCGGCGCCGCTGATCTGGCAAGACGCCCAGGTCGCCGTGCAGCTCGAAGCCCACAGCTTCCTGCTCGACGACGGTCGCCTGGCGCGCCAGGCCACCAGTTGCCTGCTCACGCCGCAGGCGGGCGACCGCGTGCTGAGCGTCAGCGGCCGCGACGGCACAGCGTTCATCGTCCATGTGCTGCAGCGCAACGAGCTGCAGGCAGCAAGCCTGGGCGTGCCTGGCGCACAGCAGCTGACCATCGCGCAAGAGCGCATCACGCTGTCGGCCAGCGACCAGATCGAGGTCCACGCGCTGCGCAACATCGACGTGACGGCGGCGACCGGCGTGCTGAGCATGGCGTGCGGCAACCTGTTCATGACGGTCAATGAAACGCTGGTGCAAAACACGCGCAACTTTATCGGCAAGGCCGGACAGTACCTGCTGGAAGTGAAGCAGCTGCTGCGCCTGCATGGCCAACAGACCATCCTGACGGCCGACAAGGACATCAAGGTGGATGCCGAACGCATCAACATGGGCTGAAGCGCCCGCGACTTTTTCCAAGGATGAACCATGTTTGCCAATAACAGTCTTGCCGCCTTGAATATGTGTACCGTGCCCGACATCTGCGAAACGCCGATGGCGGTGGTGGTCGAAATTCCGATTCCCTACCCGAACCTGGCCGCCTCGACCTTGCATATTCCCTCCGTGTTCAACCTGATGTTCGGACCCGGCCTGGCCGAAAACCTGCTGACCAGCGGCACCATCAGCCTGGGCGACTTCGGCGGCCTGTTCGGCGGCTTGATGTCGGGCGTGTTCATGGGGCCGGACCGCTACCTCCTGGGCAGCATGAAAGTGCTGGCGGGCGGCATCTTCGCCTCGCGCATGACCTCGCTGACGGGCATGAACGGCATGCCGTTCAACACCATCGGCCTGACCATCACGCCGGCCCAGCCGCGCGTGCTGCTGCTGAGCTGAGCATGCGCGCCGCTCCCGCCGCCATGCTCGCCGCCCTGCTTGCCATCACCGCCGGCTGCACGGCGACGGCGCCGCCAACGGCGCTCAAGTCGATCACGCTGGTCGCTGAAGTGAAGGCCAATGGCAACACCGCGACCGAACTCGACATCGTCTTCATCTACGACAGCAAGGTGCTGGACATGATGCCGCAGCTGGCCAGCGACTGGTTCGCCAGGAAGGACGCCCTGATGAAGGGACTGGCCACCGCCATCGAGGTCGTGTCGCAGGGCATGCCGCCGATGAAAGTGCTGGCCCTGCCGCTGCCGAAAGACTATGCCAGAGCCATCGCCGTATATGGCTATGCCAATACCCTCAGTACCGACGGCCAGCCGCGCTGCGACCTGACGCCGTATCAACAGATGGCGCTGTGGATCACGCCCGACAGCGTGATCTGCACCAATCAATAAGGAGACCCAAGCATGGCCATGACGAAGCTGTTACCGGATGCGGTCCAGTGGCATGAAGGCATGATGATGTCGCCGCATCATTTCCAGCAGAACGACATTTACTGGCAGGAGCATCTTTGCCACCGCCTGCGCGCGCTGCATCCGCATTCCTGGGGCCTGCTGCACCTGCGCTACAGCCTGATCAACAATATGCTGCGGATCAGCGAAGTCGACTGCATCCTGCCCGACGGGCTGTCGCTGCAATGCAGTACCGCCACCCAGAACGGCGGCACGGCGCTGGAGTACGACGCCAGCGGCAAATGCGACAACGATGGCGCGCCACTGCGGCTGTGGCTGTGGGTGCGCGCGCGCGGCGCCGCCGGCGCCCTGGCCGACGACCCGGAGCGGCGCTACAACCCGGTACTGGGCGCGCGCGTCAGCGATGAAAACACGGGCGGCAATGAAATGGAAATAGAACGGCTGCAGGTCCAGTTCAAGCTGCATCTGTCGGCCCTGTCGCCGTCCGACGATTCGGCCTGCCCGCTGCTCGAACTGCGGCGCGTGGACGGCACGCTGCGGGTGACCGCCTACCACCCGCCCATGCTGCGGCTCGATGCATCGACCTTCCATGGTGAACAGCTCAGCCTGCTCAACAAGCTGGCCCGGCTGAACCAGTCGCTGTGGTCCAGGGTCGGCGAACTTGCCGGCGGCGGCGACGACGGCATCGCTCCCGAGGCCGTGCGCCGCCTGGCGGGCTGCCTGCCGCTGCTGTCGGCCAGCCTCGACGCGAAGTTGCACCCTGCCCGCCTGTATCCGGTGATCGCGCAACTGGTCGGCCAGGCCAGCAGCATCGGCACGCAGGTGCTACCGCTGTACATGCACCCTTACCAGCACGATAACTGCATGCCGCAGTTCCAGCTCGCCTTCGACTTCATCCGCGACCGCCTGGCCTTGCTCGAAAGCCGCTACCAACTGCTGCCGTTCACGCTCGACGCGGCGCACGCCGCGCAAGACATGGGCCGCTTCGAACTGCTGCTGCCGGCCAGTGCGGACGGCACGCTGATCATTGCCCTGAAAGGACGCGGCAACCAGACCGAGCAGCAAATGGCGGCATGGCTGGAGCAGGCCGTCATCGTCGGCGCGGCGCTGGCGCCGATGCTGGAAAAATCGCGCTTCCAGGGTGCCGTGGCGCGCCCGCTGACGGCGCGCGAGCGCCAGCAATGCCTGGCGCCCGCGCAGCTGGTGCTGCGCGCCATCGACAACCTGCCTGTGACGCCGCAGCCCGGAGCGCCGATGGCCTTCGCACCGGGACAGCCGCTGCTGATCAGCGGCCCGCGCGCGGCGCAGATGCCGGCCCAGATCCTGCTGTACCAGCAGCGTGCGGCAGCGCCCGGCGAGGCGGCGCCCGTCCATGACTGAGACGCCGGCACGCCATGAACCGGCGCTGGCGGCGGACGGCGCCGGCGCCTGGCTGTTCCTGGGCGACTGCGCCGATTTCTACGAAGAGATCGCCAGCCTCAAGCGGGCCTGCGCGGCTGAGCCGCCCCCTGCGGCGGCGGCCGCTGCCGTCTCGCCGGCGCAACAGGCGCGCCGCGCCAGCGCCCATCTGCTTGCCATGCTGCGCCGGCAGGAGCAGGCGTTCGTCCAGGATGCGTCCGAACAGGAGATACGCGCGCGGCGCGTGGTGACGTATCTGATGGCGGCGCTGGCCGACGAAATCTTCCTGCTGGAACTCGACTGGCCAGGGCGCGAGGCGTGGCTTGAGGTGCTGCTGGAGCGGCAGCTGTTCAAGACCAGCACCTCGGGTACGCGCGTGTTTCGCCTGGCGCGCGACCTGACGCAGGCAGGCGTACGTGGCCCGCTCGGTGCGGAGCTGGCCGCAGTGCTGCTGTTCATGCTGGCGCTGGGCTTCAAGGGCTGCTATCGCGGTCGCGGCGGCGAAGCGGCCCTGCGCCAGATCCGCGCCGATCTGTACCGCCTGCTGCCGGCGTCTGCCTCCGGCGCCGCACCGGCTTTCGGCCAGGCCTACAGCCACGACCTGCGGCATGGCCAGGACGAGCGCCTGGCGCCCCTGTCGCCGTGGTTCATGCTCGCTGGCTCGGCGCTGGCGGCCGACCTGGTGCTGACGCTGGTGGTATGGCTGGTATTGATGTATCCGTTTGAACAATATATCGGCGCGTAAGCGGCCGGTGCTGGAGCAGCCTGATGGGGACAGTCTTTCAATTTGTGGCAGCCGCTGCGCTGCTCGCCGGCCTGCTGGCCGCGTGCCTGGTCTGGCGCGCGCGCCGGCCGGTCGCGCCGCAGCCCGTGTGCTGCGGCGAGCCGCTGCCCGACACCCCGGCGCCGCCATCGGCCTGGCGCAAGCTGGCGCGCGCCCTCGATTTCCTGCGCACGCGGCGCGAATGGCGCTACCGCCAACCCTGGCTGCTGGTGCTGGGCCAGCAGGGCGCTGGCAAAAGTAGCCTGCTGGCCTCGCTGGCGGCGCACTATCGGCGCCTGCCGCAGGGCCGCGAAAAGCAGTTGGCCATTGCCGGCTGCACCTGGCAGTTCGCCGGCAGCGGCTCGCTGATCGATGCGCCGGGCGCGTGGATGACGGCAGATGCGGCAGGCCAGTCCGGCAAGGCGGCCATGGAATGGCGCCGCGTGCTGGGCGAACTCGATGCGCTGCGCCCCGAGCGCGCGCTCGACGGCCTGCTGCTGGTGGTATCGGCCGCCACGTTGCAGGCGGCCACCCTGGCAGAGCGCGACGCCATGGCCGCCGGCGTCACCCAGCAATTGCGCAGCATCGCGCAACGCTTCGAGTTCGCGCTGCCGGTGTATGTGGTGATCAGCCAGAGCGACGCGGTGGCGGGCTTTGGCGCCTTCTGGCGCGCGCAGCCGCTGGCCTTGCGCCAGGAGATGGTGGGCTGGTCGGCGCCCGGCCAATCGGGCAACGGCCTGCCGCGCGACTGGGCCAACTGCGCCTTCGACTACGTCGGCGCGCAGTTGAAAGCGCTGCAGATGCAGGCCGCCGTGCATTGCGAACAGATCGCCGCCGCCGACCTCGATCCGGCGTTTCTGTTTCCCCGCCATCTGCAGCAGTTGCGCGCGCCTTTCACGCACTGGCTGACGGCGGTGTTCCAGCCGGAACCGTGGCAGGCTGGCCTGTTCTGCCGCGGCATTTACTTTACGGGCGCCGTCGGCGGCGCGCCGGCGCCCGACGGCGCGCGCGACGACGTGGCCTTTATCGACCATCTGCTGGTGCGCAAGGCGCTGGCCGAGCGCGGGCTGGCGCGTCCCACCCGCCAGGGACTGTGGTCGCGCAACGCCACCATCGGCCTGCTGCAGCGCGCCGCTGCAGCACTGCTGCTGGCCTTGCTGGTGCTGCAACTGCTCAGCGTGCTGGCGATCCGGCGCCAGGTCAGCGAAGTGGTGGCCGCGCTGTCGCAGCTGCAGCAGATCGAGCAGCCGCTTGCCGCCGGCCCCTGCGCCGGCCAGGCGGCGGCGCTGCAGGTAATCGAACGCATCGCCGCGATCGATGCCGAGGCGGGCCGCTGGACCATCCCGGTGTCGCTGGTCGACACGCGCCTGGTGCGCAAAAGCGCGCGCCAGCTGGCCGACGGCGCCTTGCGCCATGTGGTGATGCCGGCCCTGGCCTGCCAGCTGCGCCAGCGCGCCGACGCGCTGCTGGCCAGCGCCACCACCGGCGCCAAGGCGGCCGACGCGGGCAGTTATGCGCAAGCGCGCTCGGCCATGTTTGCCTACATCGACCAGCTGGAACAGTTCGAGCGCAACACCGTGCGCTTCAACCGCCTGGGCGGCAATGCGCCGTATCCGGCAGGCGCCTTGCCGCTGTCCGACTTCACGGCGCTGGCCAGCTACGCCTTCGGCCAACCGTTGCCGGCCGCATTGAAAGTGCGCGCCGGCCTGCTGCCGGCGGTACTGGCCTACAGCCGCGGCAATGCGCCGCTGGCCGTGCCCGACACGCTGCGCCAGAGCGCCAGCGAGCATATCGTGCGGCAGGCACAGGTCACGCACCGCCAGCTGGACCAGGAACTGCGGCAAGGCGGCGTACTGCTGGGCAAACTGGACAAATTTGAAGAGCCGCTGCTGGCGCACACGCGCGAGCTGACGCGCTGGCTGAACTGGGTCGGCACGGCCTGGCTTGGCTCCAGCCTGGAACGCAATCCGATCGCCGCCATGCGCGGCGAACTGGCGCAGCGGCTCGATCCCCTCAAGCGTTTGTACGGCTATGCGCCGGCGCCGCTCGACGCGGCCAGCGAACAGTTCGACGCCGCGCGCCAATATCCTGGCGCCATGCGCACGCTGGCCGAAATGCAATTGCCCGTGTATGGCCCGCTGTTTACCGAGCAGGACAGCTCGCTGCGCCTGAACCCGGCGCTGAGCGCCGAACTGGGCGGCCTTGATGCGCTGCTGGGCCTCGGTTTCATGCAGGCCACGCCGAACGAGGCGCTGGCCTGCAATCCGACCAGCACCGGCTGGAGCACCAGCCAGCTGGGCATGGCCGCCACGTATGCGCAGGAATACGAAAAATTTGCCGCCACCCAGGCACTGGCGCCGCTGACCTCCGCCGGCGGCGCCGCTGCGCGCCCGCTGTATGACCGGCTGGCGCGCCATCAGCTGGAACTGGTATTGAACGACAACGTGACGCTGGCGCAGCTGGCGGCAACACCCGGCGCGGCCCAGGCGGGCGTCGGCTACACGGCACCGGCCGAATTGCTGATCGACAAGCGCAGCGCCAGCTTCGCCAGGGCGGTGCAGCCGCTGCTGGGCTTGCAGCGCACGTATGCCGAGCTGGGCTTTGCGAGCCGGCTGGTTTTTGCGCAGTGCACGCGCAACTTCGCCTCGTCCAGCCTGGGCCAGATCCAGTCGCTGGCCGAGCAGGGCCAGTTGTACCAGCCGCCGGCCACGCCCTCGAGCGGCGCAGCGGGCCGCCGCGACGCACCTTTTTTCGATCTGGGCGGCGCCCCCGAGGTCAAGGACTATCTGGCGCGCCAGTCGGAACGGGCGACAGTACTGGCGCAGTATGCGGCACCGTTCGTCAGCTTCCTGCTCAATGCGGATACGCCCGGCGCGCCTGGCGCACCCGGCACGCAGGGCCTGCCTTACTGGGCCAATACGATCGACGCCCTGAGCCTGTATGCGCAAAAGGACAGCAGCAGCCAGGTAGTCTCGCTCGACAGCCTGATCGCCAAACAGCTGCCGGGCATGAGCGGCGCCAACTGCGGCCCGGTGCTGGCCGCGTACACCTCGCCGGCGGCGGGCAACGACCTGTTCTCGCTGCGCCGCCAGCACCTGGAACAGCAGATCAAGCTGCGCTGCAAGGGCGTGCGCGAGATGCAAGGCTACGACGCCTACCAGGCCTGGGCGTTGCGCTTCAACCAGGAACTGGCTGGCCGCTACCCGTTCGGCCCGCTCGACAGCAATGACGGCGCGGCGCCGGTGGTGAGGAAATTTTTCAGCGATTACGGCGCCGGCCGGGCCGAACTGCGTCAGAAGCTCGACGGCCTGAACGACCGATACTGGGACCAGGCGCGCGCTTTCCTGGACCAGCTCGATGCGGCCGCCGCATTTTTCGGCGCCACCCTGGTCGGCCAGGATGGCGCCGAGCCGGCAGCGATCAAGCTGGGACTGAGCTTCCGCGCCAGGCCCGGCGATTCACCGCTGAGCAACCAGATCGTGCGGTGGAAGCTGCGCTCCGGCATGCTGTTGGCGGGCATGCCGAACTTGCCCACCAGCATAGACTGGCAATATGGCCAGCCACTGAGCGCCAGTTTCGAGTGGGCCAGCGAATCGTCGCTGCGCCCGCTCAAGGATGGCGCGCAGCCCGACCTGCGGATCGACGGCGCAGTGGCCACCTACGGCGCCAGCGGCGAATGGGCCTTGCTGCGGCTGATCGACAGCCACCGGCCCGACAAAGGGGACGGCACGCCGTACCAGATGCAATTCAGGATGCCGGTGTCGGGCGCCAGCCAGCCTGCCGGCGCCGGCAGGCCTGTGGCCGACCTGTATATCAACCTGACCCTGAGCAGCGGCGGCAAGACGCCGGCCAGCCTGAAAATACCGCGCCCGTTCCCACGCAGCGCCCCACATTGACCAACCACAGGAATCGCATGAACCGACCGACCTCCCTGCAGAACGACGCCAGCAGCTATTTTGAAACGGCCTTGAAATTCGACCTCGACGCCCTGCTCGCGCCGGTCAGTCCCGACATGCCGGCCGGCAAGTGGATGCGCGACAGCCCGGTCTACCGCGCCATCCGGCGCGCACGCAGCTTCGACGACGACAGCACACCGCGCGACGCCTGGGAGCATGAGCTCAAGCGCGCCGACTGGCCGGCCGTCAGCCGCATGACCACCGACGTGCTGTGCCGGCAGAGCAAAGATATCGAATGCGTGGCCTGGCTGCTCGAAGCACGGCTGCATCTGGACGGCTTTGCCGCCATCGCCCCCTGCCTGACCCTGCTCGATCTGCTGCTGGGCCGGTACTGGGACAGCATCTATCCGCTGCCCGACGGCGACGACCTCGATTTTCGCGCCAACCAGATCAGCTGGATCAGCGCCAAGCTGCTGCCGGCGCTGCGCCTGACGCCGGTCACGGCCAGTCCGGCCGGCACGCAGTACGGCTGGTCGGACTGGGAACAGGCGCACCGCAATGCACAGATCAAGGCGCGCTCGGGGTCCGGCGAGCAACTGCTCGAAGGCACCACGCTGGCCGTGTTCCAGCAGGCCGTGGCGGCCACCGGCACCGACTACTACCAGCAGTTGCGGCGCACGCTGGCCGATGCGCTGCAGGCGCTGGCCCTGCTGGACCAGACGCTCGACAGCTGTTTCGCCCGCGCGGCGCCCAGCATGGCGGCCATGGCGGCCCTGCTGGAACAGCTGCTGGCCTTTACCGAGGGCGAACTGCACAAGCGCGGCGTGCATCCCATCCAAACCCGCGACGAGGCGCCCGCCAGCGAGCCGGCCGGTGCGCAAGATGCGTCGGCGCCCGCGCCGCAGGCGGCGCCCGCCTGGGCCAGCCCCATCCGTGACCGCGAAGACGCCTACGCCCGCCTGGCCGAACTGAGCGAATACCTGATGCGGCTCGAACCGCACAGCCCCGGCCCTTACCTGCTGCGGCGCGCCGTGCAATGGGGCCGGCTCGACACGGCCCAGCTGTATCACGAAATCTTCATCCGCTCGAACGGCATGCTGAGCATCTTCGAATTGCTCGGCGTGGAAGTGCCGGAGCAGGGCCAGTAGCAAGCACCTCAACCATACCTTTCAGGAGCACCGCCATGTCCAGAGCAGCCAGCAGCGCCAAAACCACCCTCGACAGCCCGCCCACCAGTGCCCGTACCCAGACCCATTCACCGGGGGCCTGGTCAACGCCGTTGCAGCACACGTCAGAACCCAAGGTTGTCACCAGGCGCAGCAGGGAAGACGTCGGAAACGACGCGGACAAGGTGGCGCTTGGCTACGCGACACAGCAGCGCAGCCTGCGGGCGCAAAGCATCAAAGCAACCTTGCTGCCCTTCGTCACGGGAGGCAGGGAGGTGAGTGACCGTGACAAATCGGGCAAGATGAATCTCACGCCGGACAATCTCAAAGGCCTTCGGCGCAGCTACAGCATCGGCACCCATCTGGAATTCCAGACGCTGCTGCCCCGCGGCACGACCATACTCGATGGCCACAAGGATGATGTGCAGGGCAAGGCCGGATTCAGGGACAACAGGAAAGGCCCGTATCTCAATTACCTGTTTGCCGCCCCGCCCCGTGGCACGGCGCTCAATGCCCATGTGCGCCTCGGAGAGAGCGAATTCAAAGCCGATCAAGACCGCGCCCATGAAGATCATATGTACAAGAACAAGCACCTGTGGGAATAAGCGGCAACCACGACACCACGACAGGAGAGTAGCGATGGCAGCACAGGCAAGTACGGGACAGGCAGCGGCGCAGCCGCAGGCACGGCGTTTTTCCAGCCTGGCGCCAGGCCGGCCGCCGGCCATCCACGCCAGCGCGGCGCTGGCGCACGCATGGGCCGGCGCCATCGTCTGCTACTGGCAGGCGGGGCTGGCCAGCGGCGCCGTCGACGCCGCCCGCCCGCTGTATCTGCTCGACCTGGCGCCGGGCCGGGGCCAGCTGGCCTGGCTGCTGCTGGGCGCGCTGCAGCGGCGCCTGGCCGAGGCGGGCCTGGAACTGCGGCCCTGCCTGGCAGCCTGCGGCGACGATGACGAAGCAGCCGCCAGCCTGCTCCAGCATGGCTATCTGCAGCACCTGGCCAGCGAAGGCTGCTTCGACACGGCGCGCTTCGACAGCGCGGGCGCCACGCTCAGCCTGCGCCATCAAGGCATGGCGCTGCGCCATGCCGGCAATCCGCTGGTAATCCTGGCGCCCGGCTGCTTCGAGACACTGCCGTCCGAGCTGTACTGGCTGCATCAGGGACAGCCCCGGGAAGCGCGCGTGAGCTTCGGCCATGAGGCGCAGGCCGCCCGGCCGCTCGAATATCAATGGCAGGTGTGTGACGAGGCGGCCCTGCCGGACGGCGCCGCGCCCTTGCTGCGGCACTACCTGGCGCGCGCCAGCGGCGCCTGCGTGCTGCTGCCGCTGGCCGCCTGCGCGCTGCTTGACGCGCTCGCTCGCTTCGGCAACTGCGGCAGCCTGCTGCTGGCGGCGGACCATGGCTGCGACAGCGAGCAGCAGATACGGCTGGGCGGCCTGCATCCGCCGTCCTGCTGGCCGGCAGACGGCGGCCAGGCGCCGGCCCTGCCGCTGAACGTGCATGCGCTGCGGCTGCACCAGCAGGCCAGGGGCGCCTGGACCTGGAGCCGGCAGCTCGAACATGGCGGCCTGATCGTGCACGCGGCCGGCGACGCGCCACCGCACGCGGCCGGCGCCATCATCGCCGCGCTGGCGGCGGCCCATCCGGACGAACAGCCGGCGCTGCAGGACGCCGCACGCGGCGCGGGCCACAACGCGTCGTCCCTGCTGGCGCTGCTGCGCCTGTCGCACCATGACCCGCTGGTATTGCAAGCGGGCCTGCAGGCCATGCTCGACGCGCCGCCCGTGCTGAGCGACCTGGCCCGGCGCGATTGGCGGCAGGCGCTGGCCGCCACCTGGCACAACTACCTGCCGCTGGACGGCGACGAGCCGTTCTACCGCGACGCCGGCCTGCTGGCGGCCCACCTCGGTCACTGGGGCCTGGCCAAGGCCTGCCTGCGGCTGGGGCTGGACTGGCATGGCGACGACGCCGGCGAACTGTATCTGCTGGCCTGCTGCGAAGCGGCCAGCGGCGGCGCCGACGTGGCGGCCGGCCTGCTGGCGCGCGCCAGCGCCCTGGCGCCGGAGCTGCCGCATGTCACCGGGCTGGCCGCCGATATCGGCGCGCGCCTGCAGCGTCGCCTGGCCAGTGCCTGCTTCCACGAGCACGAGCCGGACGCGGCCGGCCTGCGCCTCGAACCGCTGGGCGAGGAACATGCGGCCAGCCTGCTGTACCAGTACCGCGACGAACAGATCGCCGTGCTCACGCGCCTGCCCGATCTGGACACGCTGGAGCAGGTGCAGGCGTGGATACGCGACGAGCAGCAAATACCGTCATTGAACAGCTACGCCGTCATGCATGACTGCTGGGGCTTCGCCGGCTGCGTCAGCCTGCATTGCGCGGGCACCGACGGCTATTTCCATTTCTGGACCGGCACCGATTTCCAGGACGCCGGCGTCGGCCAGGGCGCCGCCGCCCTGCTGTTCGACATGGCGGTGCGGCGCGGCGTGCGGCGCTTGTTTACTTCAGCCTACCTGGACAACCAGCGCTCGCTGCACGCGCTGGGGCGGCTCGGTTTCACCCGCCTGCCGGCCAGGGCGCTGGCGCCGGACGACACGCTGCTGTTCCTGCAGCGCCCCTGCGCCGATGGCCAACAGCAGGGCGACGAAGAGGCCTGCGCCGGCCTTTACAGCCTGTGCGCGGCGATCGGCAGCCCCTTTCAGTTCATTCACAACGAAGGAGTCAAACATGTCATCGAGTAAATCTCCGCCAAAACGGCAGTCACAGGCACCCACTTCGCCGGTAAAGCCGGGTGGCAGGAAAGGAAAAAAATAAGGCGGCATGGTGCACTTCAACAGCCGCAATCTCAAGCGCAATGACCACACTCTATGCATGACTGGAGCAAATGATGAATCCCCTGGAACAAATCAAACGATATACACGCAGCACCGAGGTCTATCAGGCACTGACATCGAATCGCGGCGGCCCCGCACCGACAGGGCCGCGGGCGATGCTCGATCATGGTATGGCGCCGCCGACGCAACCATTTACCAAAGGACTGCAGGCAGTCAATCGTAATCTGGCCAGCCATGGCAGCGACGCACTCTCCGAGCTGCGTGCTCAGAATTACATCACGCGCGCGAAAAAGGTGGAAAACCATGACATGAGTAATACCTACGCACACGTCGAAAGTGCGATGAGCTGGAGCAAATCATCGCAGCAGGAAGGCAAGCGCAGCATGACGGGCGTGGTCATGAATCTGGGCGGCGCCCTCTTCGCAGGGGTACAGGATCATGCCAACTACAAGACCGGGCGCGTATTCAACAAAAAGTAGGGCCAAATGGTATTTGCCAGGTTGACTAAGAGCCTGTCCCACGTTCGATGTCGGCCAGCGCCAGCGGCGCCGTCTGTCCTTCCTGATGATGGCGGCGCGAAGCACTGCCGGGCGCGCCCAGGCCGTCGAGCCGCGCCCGCAGCACCGGCTCGAGGCGGCTGGCCAGGATGGTGGCGCTACGCTGCGGCAAGGGCAGGTCGATCGTGGCCAGGCGTTGCTGGCGCGGCGACGGCGGCACGCCCCAGGCCCGCATCACTGTGGCGCGCCGGTCCTGGTCTTCCGGGGAAGAGGTGCCGAGCACGGGCCGGCCGCCCTCGTTGGGCGTGATCACGTCCACCTGATGCGCCTGTTGGCGCAGGCCGAGCACGATTTTGATCATGGCGATCTATATGGACGTCTCCCGTTTGCCAAGGTGTTTTTTGTGTGTTCCAGACAGGATAGGCTGCAGTTCTATATCCGGCCTTGCGGCAACGGTCTCTCCCCTGCCGGCCCCGATGAAATCCGCTGACCTACACCTCATTCTCCTGGCGGGCTTTGTGCCCGACTCGCCATTCAGGTTTAGTAAGTCCCGGTCTGACCTGTTTGTCATCACACGTTAATACCTTGCGCAACCTTTTGACATTCCATCCTTATGTTGATTGATATTTACGTTCGTTCCGGGCTGTTACGCTGGTCGGAGACTGACGTGTTCTTTGTCGTACTTCTGATCGTGCGCCAGCAGCGCCCAGATCGTCCTTGCTATTTTGTTCGCCAACGCCACCACGACCACGTTCGGCGGGCGGCGCTTGCCGATGTCCTGCAACCATTTGCCTGGCTCCTTGGTATGCATCAGCACTGACCTGGCACCATGAGTAAGCAGCGTGCGCAGGTAAGTGTCGCCGCGCTTGCTGATCCCGAGCAGCCGGACCTTGCCGCCTGTTCCGGTCTGCGCCGGCACCAGACCAAGCCAAGCGGCGAACTCGCGCCCGGACTTGAACGCGTTCGCGTTGCCCATGGCTGCCACCGCCGCCGTCGCCGTCAGCAAGCCGACACCTGGAATCTCGGCGATCGCCTTACTGGCCCGGTCTTGCCGCATCCATGCCAGCAGCCGCTGCTCAATCTGCAGGATCTGTTGGTCCAGCCGGGCCAACATGTCCCACTGTTCGCGCAGGGTATCGATTAACAGGGCAGGCAAACGCTCAGCCAGTCGCGCCAGCGCGTCCTTCATGCCACGGTTCAGCGCGGTCCTGCCAATCGGCATCACTTCGCCGTACTCGCCAAGCAAACCGCGCAAGCCGTTGCTCTGCATCGTGCGAAACTTCACCAACTGCTGCCGCATCCGGTGCAGGGACAGCACCGCCTGCTGCATCTCGCTCTTCACCGCCACAGCCCGCACGCCCGGCTGTTGTAGCGCAAGCCAGATCGCGCGCGCATCGGCGGCATCGTTCTTGTTGCCATTGACAAAAGCCTTGACCGCCTTGCCCGCCATCATCCTCACTTCGTGTCCCAATGCCTGCAAGGCGCGCGCCCAGTGATGCGACCCTCCGCACGCTTCCATCCCGATCAGGCACGCAGGCTTGTTGACGAAATACTCCAGGAACTTAGCCCGTTTGATCTGCTTGTTCAGAACCTCTCCGGTTTCTCGGTTGACCGAATACACCTGGAACACGTTCTTGGCAGTGTCGACGCCATAAGCGGTAAAATTCATGGTGGGTTCTCCTTCCCTCAAGTGGTTTATTTGCACTTCCACTCTGGCACATTTGATGCCGTTGGCAAGCGAGAACCCACTCCTTGCCACGCGTCATCTGCCATCTATCTCGCCGCCAGTCACAGGCCGCCAATTCTCCCCACGTAAAACAAGCCAACCACCTCGTGATCCGTCGGCAGGGGCGATTTGAGCCGAGCGAAGGCGAGGTAGCCCGAAGGGCGTACCCCTGCGCATGCCCGGCGCTCCTCCAGAGCGTCCGGACGTTGCCCGCCGATTCGCGTAATTCGCTTTCAGTTCGATTCATCGCTGCGGCTCGTGTAGGAGGGAGACGTCCATTTCATTCCCCTGTAATGACAGGATCAGTATGCGGATTGCTGGCGTTTTCGGCAAGCCAAATCAGACAGAGAGAAAGAGAAAAACCGGCGATGGCGACGATTTATCAGACGACGCAGATGGGCGAAGCGCATGTGCTGGTCGCCCTGGTGCCGCATCGCGGCCAGGCCGATTTGCTGGTGCGCCGCGCCAGCAGCAGAGGCCTGGCCATGGGGGACGCGCGCTGGTTCATCACGCGTGACAAACAGGCGGCCACTACCTGGGTGTGCTTTACCAGCGCCGGTTTTGCGCACGTCAAGATCTGCTTTGTCGACAACGACAGCGAGGCGGGCTGGCAAAAGCCCAGCCGCTACAAGGGCCGCTTCAGGTAGCGCCTGGCGGCGCCGCCGGCAATAAAATCAGCGGCGGCGTGAGCTGTTGCAAGGACTGCGCCACCTGCCGCCGCGCCTCGCGCGCTTCGGCCAGGCTGGCGTAAGGACCGACGGCGGCGACAAAGCTCTGCAGGCCGGTGCGGTCCACCACCGCGATCGGCGGCATGCACGGCAGGTAGAGCGAGCGCATCTGCCGCAGCAGCGCCTGCGCCGCATCGAGCGTGGCGAACTGGCCGGCCTGCACGCCGTAAGACCCCTTGGCCGGCAGCGGCGTCGGCAGCAGCAGGCTTTCGGCCGGCACGGGTGGCGCGGCCGCTGGTGCGGCAGCGGCGGGCGCGGCGGCGCTCCTGGCGGGCGCAATGGCGGCGCTGGCCGCTGGCACCCTGGCCGCCTCCTGGCCAGCCAGCGCCAGCAGCTGCGCGCTCCAGCCCTGCACCGGCTGGCGCAGCGACGCGGGCGCCAGCAGGCCGGCCGCAAACATCAGCAGGCCAAAGCCCAGCAACAGAAAGATGAAACCGAATCGAGCGATCATGCGAGTATGCCATTGAAAAGGGAAATGCCGCGCCGTCAGTCCGGCCCGGCGATTATACCGTCGAAGCGATGCAAAAACGGCAAACAGCGACATGCCGGCCTTGCCTTGATGCAAGCCAGTGGCATGCTACAAAGGTGAGCACAGCCAAACCAAACTGCTACAATTTCCTTCTTTGATTTTTACTCCGGAGATCCGCGTGAAACCCAACGACCAGCAAGCCCCGTCGCCCGACCTGCCAGCCAATCCCGCGCGCCGCCGCATCTTCCAGGCCGCCACTGCGGTGGGCCTGGCTGGCAGCGGCCTGCCGGCCATGGCGGCCCCCAGGCCGTCGGTGGTCAAGGGCTCGCTCGACGCCAAGCTCAAGGCGCACGTCAAGAACGTGGTCGTGATCTACCTGGAAAACCGCAGCTTCAACAATCTGTTCGCCAACTTCCCCGGCACCAGCGCGCCGCTGTCCGCCGTCACCGCCGAACAGGCGCGGCAACTGGACCGCAACGGCCAGCCGCTGGCGACCCTGCCGAAGATCTGGGGCGGCCTGGTGCCGAACCAGCAGAATATCGGCGGCATCGATTACCTGATCAAGGAAGACCAGATTGCCGGCCTGCCCAACGCGCCCTACAAACTGAGCGACGCGGCCGGCAAGCCCCTGCCCGAGAGCATCATCACGCGCGACCTGGTGCACCGCTTCTACAACAACCAGATGCAGATCAACGGCGGCAAGAACGACGGCTTTGCCGCCTGGGCCGACAGCGGCGCCCTGGTGATGGGCCACTACGGCGAGACGGCGAAAAACCTCAACCTGTGGCAGATCGCCGAACAGTACACCTTGTGCGACAACTTCTTCATGGCGGCCTTTGGCGGCTCCTACATGAACCACCAGTTCCTGGTAACGGGCCGCGCCAACGAATACTTCAACGCGCGCGATACGGCGGCCAAGAAAAAGATCGCGGTCCTGTCCGACGGCCCGCAAGGCGTGCGCCTGGCGCTCGCCGGGGACTGTCCGGCCTCGGCGCTGGACGGCAAACCGAAATACGTCAACGACGGCGCCATCACGCCGGACGGCTATGTCGTCAACACCATGGCGCCGCCGTATCAGCCCAGCTATATCCGCCCCGCCTACGACGGCGACCCTTTGCTCGCCGACCCGCAAGACGCCAACACCCTGCCGCCGCAAAGCTATGACACCATCGGCGACCTGCTGTCGCGCAAGGGCGTGAGCTGGGCCTGGTACGGCGGCGGCTGGCAGGCGGCGCTCGATAGCAAGGGCGGCGGCAACAAACCGAACTTCCAGTTCCACCACCAGCCGCTGAACTACTTCAGGCAATTCGCGCCCGGTACCGCTGCGCGCACCGAACACCTGCGCGATGGCGGCACCGGCGACAGCCCGATCTCGAACAAATTTTTGGCCGCCGCCGTTGCGGGCAAGCTGCCGGCCGTGACCTTCTACAAGCCGCAGGGCAACCTGAACCTGCACGCCGGCTATTCGGACATCGAATCGGGCGACCAGCACGTGGCCAACGTGATCCAGCACCTGAAGGAGTCGCCGCAGTGGAAGGACATGATCGTGGTGATCACCTTTGACGAAAACGGCGGCTGGTGGGATCACGTGGCGCCGCCGAAGGGCGACCGCTGGGGTCCGGGCACGCGCATTCCCGCCATCCTTGTCTCGCCGTATGCGAAAAAGGGCGCGGTCGATCACAGCTTCTACGACACCACCTCCATCCTGCGCCTGATCACGCGCCTGCACGACCTGCCGCTGCTCGAAGGGCTGAAAGTGCGCAATGACGCGTTTGCGGCGCGCGGCGCGCTGCCGCCGGGCGACCTGACGGCTGCCCTGAGCTTCCGCTGAGGCGGCATAAGGCATCCCACGCTGCGGCACGCCTGTGATACACTGCGTGCCGCACTTAAATCGGCAGGACAGGTATTGCTGACGATAGCCGCACCATGAGCCCGACTCCAGTAGCCGGGCTTTTGTTTTGTGGCTGGGCGTACCTTGCACAGATACAGCGGACAGATTGTTGTCCGCTCCCCGGCCCCGGCCTTGTTCGACCGGGACCAGAGGTTCAGAAATGAGAGATAAAAAAGACAACGCCACCATCGACCTGCCCGGTTTCGGCCCGCCACCTGCACCAGATGCGCCGGCGGCGACCGAGGCTGCGCCAGCACCGCAGCGCCGCCCGCGCGTGCGCAAGGCGGCCTTGAAGCAGGTGCAGCTCGAATTGCTGGAGCCGACCGATGCGTCCGGCCTGCCCGTCTGGACCCGCGACGAAGGCCTGGACCTGACCGGCTTGCCGATCTGGGCGCCGGATAATTAATGCCCCACGCCGGCGGCCGTTTGCCGCCGGCTCGCACCACCATCCGCACAAGGGCGTAGAACGCCTGTAGACTGTGCCCATCCACCCGCTTTTTACCGGTTCCCGCCCATGAATGCCACTACCACCGCTTTTTCCAGCCTGCCGCTCACGCCCGCCTTTCTGGCCAATCTCGACTCGCTCGGCTACCTTGAAATGACCACCATCCAGGCGCAAAGCCTGCCGGCGGTGCTCGACGGGCGCGACCTGATCGCGCAGGCGAAAACCGGCAGCGGCAAGACGGCCGCCTTCGGCATCGGCATCCTGCACAAACTCAATCCCGCCTGGTTCGCCGTGCAGGGCCTGGTGCTGTGCCCGACGCGCGAACTGGCCGACCAGGTGGCCAACGAGCTGCGCCGCCTGGCGCGCGCGGCCGGCAATATCAAGATCCTGACCCTGACGGGCGGCGCGCCGATGCGCCCGCAAATCGCTTCGCTCGAACACGGCGCCCATATCGTGGTCGGCACGCCGGGCCGTTTGCGCGACCACCTGGGCCGCGGCACCATCAATTTGAGCCACGTGCAGACGCTGGTGCTCGACGAGGCCGACCGCATGACCGACATGGGCTTTTACGAAGAAATCGCCGGCATCGTCAGCGCCTGCCCGGCGCGCCGCCAGACCCTGCTGTTCTCGGCCACCTATCCGGAAGACATCCGCCGCGCCACCGCCTCGTTCCTGATCAATCCGCTGGAAGTGACGGTAGAGGCGCAGCACGACAACGACAAGATCGAACAGCGCTTCTATGAAATCGGCTTCGACGAGCGCAATAGCGCCGTCGGCAAGCTGCTCAAGCACTTCAAGCCGGAATCGACGCTCGCCTTCTGCAACACCAAGGTGCATTGCCGCGAACTGGCCGACGAACTGCGCCAGCAGGGCTTTTCGGCCCTGGCCCTGTACGGCGAACTGGAACAGCGCGAGCGCGATGAAATCCTGGTGCTGTTCGCCAACCGCAGCTGCTCGATCCTGGTGGCCACCGACGTCGCCGCGCGCGGCCTCGATATCTCGGACCTGGGCGCGGTGATCAACGTCGACGTATCGAAAGACACGGAAGTGCATATCCACCGCATCGGCCGCACTGGCCGCGGCAGCAAGAAGGGCCTGGCCCTGTCGCTGTGCGCGCCGAACGAAAAGAAATGGGTCAAGCTGATCGAACAGTACCAGAACAGCGCCGTCGAATGGCACGCGCTGAAGGAGCTGCCCGAGGACGATGGCATCGAGGCCCTGCCGGCGCCGATGGTGACCCTGTGCATCATGGGCGGCAAGAAGGACAAGCTGCGCCCGGGCGACCTCCTGGGAGCCCTTACCGGCGACGCCAAACTCACCAAGGAGCAGGTGGGCAAGATCAATGTGTTCGAGTTCATGACCTATGTGGCGCTGGAGCGCACGGTGGCCGAAGCGGCCTTCAAGCGCCTGAACAACGGCAACTCGCTGGGCCGCGATTTTGGCAATATCAAGGGGCGCAGCTTCAAGATGCGCTTTATCGACGCTTAAACCCTGCGCGCATTGGCGCCATGCGCGGTATCGTCGATCTCATACCCGGCCTCGCGCACCAGAACCCGCAAGCCGTCGGCGTCGCCCCAGCGCCGCTCCCGGCGTGCTTGTTCGCGCTGCGCGATCCACGCCCGCACCTGTTGCGGCACCTCGACCACCACCGGCTGCCAGCGCGCCAGGTCCAGTCCCAGCGCATCATCGATGCGCAGCACGGTGGCTTTTTTGACCCCATCGGGCAGCGCGCTTTTCAGCAGCTCCCACAGCACCGCCAGCGCGCGCGGATAGTTCAGGTCGTCGTTGAGCGGTGCTGCAAAACGCGCCAGCCACGCGGCATCGGCGTCGCCGGAAGCCTGCCCCAGTCCATGCACCAGCGTACGCAATCGGGATAAACCGCTGGCCGCCGCAAGCAAAGCCTCGTCGCTGAAATTGAGGCTGCTGCGGTAGTGGGCGCCCAGGCACAGATAGCGGTAGGCCAGCGGGTCAACGCCCTGCTCGACCAGGCTTTGCAGGCGCAGAAAGTCGCCGGACGACTTCGACATCTTCGCGTCCTGCGTTTTCAGAAAGGCGCCATGCAGCCAGAAGTTGGCCAGGCGCGTGCCGTGGCGCGCCTGGGTCTGCGCGATCTCGTTGCTGTGGTGGACCGCCACATGGTCTTCGCCGCCGCAATGGAGGTCAAAATACGCGCCCAGGTGTTTTTCGGCCATCGCCGAGCATTCGATATGCCAGCCCGGAAAGCCCAGGCCCCAGGGGCTGTCCCATTCCATCTGCCGCTGGCCCGGCGTGCCGCTGAACTTCCAGAGCGCAAAGTCGCAGATATCGCGCTTGTCGCCCAGCTCCACGCGTTTGCCCGCCTGCAGGCCGTCGCGGTTGAGGCGCGCCAGCCGGCCGTAGTCCGGCTGGCGGGTGGTGTCGAAATAAATGCCGTCTTGCGTGCGATACGTAAAACCCTTCGCTTCCAGGTCGCGGATAAACGCGATCTGTTCAACGATATGGTCGGTGGCGCGGCACCAGACGGTGGGCGGCAAAATATTCAGCAAGGCCAGGTCGCTTTCAAACGCCTGCGTGAATTGCGCGGCCAGGTCCCAGCTAGACTTGCCGCTGCGGGCGCTGCGCGCTTCGAGCTTGTCGTCGCCGGTATCGGCGTCCGACGTCAGGTGGCCGACGTCGGTGATATTCATCACGTGGCGCACCTCCATACCGTTGAAGGCCAGCGCGCGGCGCAGGCCATCGACGAACAGATAGGTGCGCAGGTTGCCCAGGTGGGCGTAGTCGTAGACGGTCGGGCCGCAGGCGTACAGGCCGGCCTTGCCCTCTTCGATGGCGACAAACGGTCGCAGGCTGCGGCTGTACGTGTCATACAAATGAAGTGTCATGCGGGGCTTTCACAAGTGCTTCGGAAAAAGAAAATGGCCACAGGTTTGTCAACACTGTGGCCATCGAATGAGGAGTAAAGATTTAACGGCGCCGGGCCGCATCCTCGCGAGGCCAGGTACAACGACACAGCACAGCAGCGGCGCCGGAAGCAGTGACTGGAAAGAGGATGGAGAAGTTCATGGCATTGATAATCGCATGGACGCCGGCGGGCCGTCAAGCCCGCCGAAGCCCGTCTATTTTTTCGGCGCCTGTTCGATATGCGGCAGCAGCACCGTCAGGATGCCCAGCAGCGGCAGGTAGGAACAGAGCTGGTAGACATGGGCGATGCCGGCGATATCGGCGATATGGCCCATGGCGGCGGCCGCGATGCCGGACACGCCGAACATCAAACCAAAGAAAATGCCGGCGATCATGCCGACCTTGCCCGGCACCAGCTCCTGCGCAAACACGACGATGGCGGAGAACGCGGACGAGATCACGAAGCCGATGATCACTGTCAGCACGGCGGTCCAGAACAGGTCCACATACGGCAGCAGCAAGGTAAAAGGCGCGGTGCCGAGGATCGAGATCCAGATCACGCGCTTGCGGCCGATGCGGTCGCCGATCGGGCCGCCCATGAAGGTGCCGGCCGCCACCGCCGCCAAAAACAGGAACAGATAGAGCTGGGCCGCGCCGATGGTCAGGTGGAATTTGTCGATCAGGTAAAACGTGTAATAGCTCGACAGGCTGGCCATGTAGACGTATTTGGAGAACACCAGCAGCGCCAGCACGCCCAGCGCACCCAACACCTTGTTGCGCGACAGGTCGGGGCCGTGGCCGCCCGCTTTGGGCTTGTAGCTGGCCAGGTGGCCGCTGTACCAGCGGCTGACGCCGTAGAGCACAACGATGGCCAGCACGGCAAGCAAGCTGAACCAGGCGATATTGCCCTGGCCACGGCCGACGATAACAAACGCCGCCAGCAGCGGTCCCAGCGCCGAACCGACATTGCCGCCCACCTGGAACAGCGACTGCGCAAAGCCGTAGCGCCCGCCCGAGGCCATGCGCGCCACGCGCGACGCTTCCGGGTGAAAGGTCGAGGAACCGACGCCGATCAGGCCCGAGGCGATCAGCAACGTTGGGAAAGTCGAGACGATGGACAGCATCAGGACGCCCGCCAGGGTAAAACACATGCCGACCGGCAGCAAAAACGGCAAGGGGCGGCGATCGGTGTACAGGCCGATCCACGGCTGCAACAGCGAAGCCGTGCACTGGAAGGTCAGGGTGATCAGGCCGACCTGGGTAAAGCTCAGGGCAAACTCGGCCTTGAGCATCGGGTAAATCGACGGCAGCAGCGCCTGGATCAGGTCATTGAGCAGGTGCACGAAGGCGACGGCGCCCAGGATGTGCATGGCCAGGCCGGACTGCTGCTGCGAAGGTGAAATGGTCTTGGCCGCCGCAGGAGCGGCAGGCATGGCAAGGGTATCGGTGGTGGTATGCATGGTGTTCTCAAGGTCGTCCAGCCCCTGGTATGGGCCGGCAGGAAAGCCAGTATAGTATGGGCGTTGAATTGATTACTTCCAATAATCGTCGCGCAAGTGACAAACTGCCATGCCGCCCCTGCCTACTACCCGCAGCATCAACGCCCTTGACTACCAGCATGTGCCGCGGCCCGTGACGGTATTGTCCAGGCAATACAGTGCCGCGGCTCATACTGCGCCGCACAGCCACGTCAGGGCGCAGCTGCTGTTCGCCACCGAAGGCGTGATGCGCGTGAGCACCGAGCATGGCGTCTGGATCTTGCCGCCGCGCCGGGCCTTGCTGATTCCCGTCGGCGTGGTGCATGAACTCGATATTTTGAGCGCGCTCAGCATGCGCACCATCTATATCGATGCGCAGGCCGCCGCCGTGTTCGGCGACGCCTGCAAGGTGGTGGAAGTGAGCCGCTTGCTGCGCGAGCTGATCCTGGCGCTGCTCGGGCAACCGGTGCTGTACGAGGTCGATGGACGCGGCGGCTGGCTGGCCAGCCTGATTTTGTCGGAACTGGCGCTGGCCGACACGGTGCCGATCGCCATCCCCTGGCCGCGCGACCGGCGTCTGGTGGCCGTGTGCACCGCCATCATGGCCGCCCCGGGCAGCCGGCGCAGCATCGAAGACTGGGCGCAGGATGTGGGCGCCAGCGCGCGCACCCTGATCCGTTTGTTTCCGCGCGAGACCGGCCTGCACTACCGGCAATGGCTGCAACAGGTGCATCTGGCCGAAGCGTTTTGCCGGCTCGACCGTGGCGAAGGCGTGGCCGCCATCGCCTCTGCCCTCGGCTACGCCAGCCCCAGCGCCTTTTCCGCCATGTTCCGCCGCATCCTCGGGCGCACGCCCCAGCACTACCTGAGCGAATGGCGCGGTGCCAGCCAGCTCTGAGCCAGGCAGCACCAGCGGCCCGAGCGGAGCAAACCTTACAGCGAGCAGCGCACGCCGACCACCCCATTGACCTTGCCTTCTGGCCAATGCACCTCGCGCCAGCGGAACACGCCGGGCGCGATAAAGATCAGTTGCCACTCCACCAGCTTGCCGTCGGCCGCAAGGCGGGTCTCATTGTCATAGCGCAAGGTCAGGCTGTGTTCCGTTTCCGCCAGCACGGTGGCGGCAAAGCGGTTGGTTTCGCCCAGTGTGCTGACCCAGGTACGATCGTTGAAGATGGTCAGCTTCTGTCGGTCGTCGGACAATTGCATGCGCGAAAATCGTCGCGCTCCATCGCAGACACTGTTGGCGTTGACGCTTTCGGCCCAGCTGCCAGACAGCTGCGTTTCATCGAAAGCAAGGGGAGCGGCAGTCACGGCGGCGCTGAGCAGCAAGGTGGCAAGCATGGAGGTCAGTGTACGCTGAAAATAAAACAAGTTTACAGCATAGCAGCGCTTGCATAAAAATGTTATTAGAAAGAATTAAATTCACAAAAAAAAGCGCCATCCGAAGATGGCGCTTTTCTGGAACGGCAGGTGGCGTATCAGTTACGTACGACGCGCTTGTATTCGTTGGTGCGGGTGTCGATTTCGATCACGTCGTCTTGTGCCACGAACAGCGGCACTTGCACGGTGTGGCGATGTGCGTCGATGGCGTTTTCGATCCTGGCTTCTTTCAGGACGTTGCCCGAAGTGTTGCCCTTGACCGCAGGCTCGGAGTACACGACCTGGCGCGCGATGGTGGTTGGCAGTTCAACCGAGATGGCCTTGCCATCGTAGAAAATGGCTTCGCATTCCATGCCGTCTTTCAGGTAGTGCAGCGCTTCGCCCAGATTTTCTTCTTCGATTTCGTACTGGTTGTATTCGGTGTCCATGAACACGAACAGCGGGTCGGCGAAGTACGAGTAGGTCACCGGCTTTTTATCCAGCACCACCACGTCGAACTTGTCGTCGCCACGGAACACGTTTTCCATCGGGGTATTCGTCAGAAGATTTTTCATCTTCCATTTGTAGGTGAAGCCCGTGCGGCTCGAACCGTTGACATCAGAACGCAACACGATCATAGGCTTGCTGTCGACCATGATGATATTGCCAACACGAATTTCTTTTGCGGGTTTCATAGAAGTGTACGTAAAAAGTGGGTTGCATGAAGACCATCTGCCGCCGGTGCGCCATCGGCGCCGCAGGCTTGCGTTTGATCGGTTTAAAATTTGTCAGAAATAACCGCGCATTTTACCTCAATTTCGGGCCAGCGCCTATCCTGGCAAGCGCGCAAACGACAGCAGGTTGCCTGCCAGGTCGCCATTGCCCCGCATCTGCGCGTGCCAATGCCCTGCCCTGGCCGTCATGCGCGGCAACGCCGCGCGCAAGGCAGGCCACAGCCCGGTCCAGCCAGCCTCAAACGCACAGGCGCCATTCCAGTGTTCGCTGGCCTCGACCAGGCTGGCGATGGCGCCATCGGCGTCGAGCGCGTAGCGCCGCAAAAAGGCGCGCAATTTGACGTGATGCAGGTTTTCATCCTGCGGATAGATATGCCAGATAAACGGCTTGCCGGCCCATTGCGCGCGCACGAACGAGTCCTCGCCGCGCACGAAGTTGAAGTCGCAAGCCCACAACAGCTGGTCGTAATCGTCCTGCGGCACGAACGGCAGCACGCGCACGGTCAAGGCGCCTTGCGTGCGCCATGCTCCCGCGACGGCATCGGCGCCGATAAAGCCGCTCACGGCGTCGAACGCCACGCCTTCCGGCACCAGGCAGACGATGGGCTCGCCACCATCTTGCCAGCCGGCCAGCAGCTCGGCCACCGGCGCATGCGGGTAGCAGAACAGTGACACCCGCGTCGCCGCCATTTCCTGCGCGGTGACGCCGAATTGCGCCAGAAAGACCAGCATTGCCGCCGGATCGGCCTGGAACTGCCGGCGCCGTTCCTCGAGCCCCGCCTCGCGCAGCAGCCCGCCGGTTTGATCGGTAAAGCCCGGAAAGAAAAAATGCTTGATCATGCCGTGACGCGGCGAGGTCAGCTTGTGGCAGCCCTCGACCCACTCTTCGGCACTCAAGCCTTCCAGGTTCAGCCATGCAGGCTGAACCTGGCGCTGCGCCATCGCGGCGATATACCCGGGGGGAATATCGCAGGCAAAAAATTCGATGACGATATCGGCAGTTTCTTCAGGTGTAAAAAGGCCTGCCTGGTCGCGCCAGTGCCGAACCGTCACGCCCGCCGCCTGCTGGACATCCGCTGTCACCTCGATTTGCGGGCAGATGCGCTTGAAACTGGGCAGATCATCGACCCACAAGGTAACGATCACGCCGTATTCAAGCTGCAACTGGCGCGCCAGGCGCCAGCAGATGCCGATATCGCCGTAGTTGTCGACGACTTTGCAGAAGATGGCGAGCGAGGTACTGGCTATATTATTGAGGGGCATGGGAAACCGAAGCACAGATGAAGGCCGCGATTATGCCATTGATGCCAGCATTTGTTCGGCGTAACGCACAATGACATGTGCCAGATCCTTCATCTTGCCGTCTGCGTCGGGCTGGCGATATGCAGAGCAAAGAGCCGTCAGTTCGTCAATCGAGAAGGAGAAGCCATCAGGGAACAAGCCTATCAAGACCTCTTCACGTCGATTACGCAAGTACTTTCCGTCCAGGGAGAGCAAATCTCTCATGTAGATCGCGGCTTTATCGCCCGGAGCTGCCGGCAAAATCTGGCCGTCGGCGGCTTACAGAAAACGCTGCTCGCAGCCAGGATCGGATGGCGCAATATGCAGCGCCTCATCAAACTTTCCGCCTTTCGCTTGCCCACAGTGCAACGGGAAGCGTGACTCAATGAGCGTATTGCAAGAGCAAAACAGATTGGCGTAATCGAGATCCAGTGCCGGATACCTGTTTTGCGGCCGATAGTGCTCGATATGACTGTCGGCCTTTCCTGCCTGCTGGCCGCAGTAGCAGCATACCCAGCCCTGCTCTTTCATTAGCGCAGCATGCAATTCCCCCTTTTCGGGCTGCTGCAAGTCACCATAGGCAGGCGCCCATCCCTCGTCACCCTGGACCTTCCATTGTTCGAACGCTGGTGGCGCCAGCCCTTTGACTACATGTTTCATCGGCCAATGATTTCCTTGCGGCTAATGATGGCCTTGGCGCGTCCGATTTCAGGCAGCTTGGGTGCAAGCGCGGACAGGGTGGCGATATGGTCGCGCGCCACGGCGATCTCATTGCGCGCCAGCGCCTCGAAAAGCTGCGTCAGCTTTTCCTCGACCATTTCAGCGCACACGGGAGCATCCATCACCTCTTCCAGTATCTTGCTTGAATCGAGTCCGTAGCTCGCCTCGGGATGCGCTGTTCCCTCGACGTTGAGCAAAATAATTTGCTCCGGCTGCAACTCTCCCAGTACCTGGGGCGAATGGCTGGACACGATAAACTGCAAGGACGGAAATGCCTGCTGCAAGCCGCGCGTGAGATCGCGTTGCCAGCGTGGGTGCAGGTGCATGTCAAGCTCATCGATCAGGACTACCCCTGGCGTATCGCGCATGACCGCATCGCCCAAATGCGGATTGAGCAGGCACATACGGCGTGCCATATCGACCAGCAGGCCGACCACGGATTTCTGCCCATCGCTGAGATTGGAAAACGGCGAAGCCGGTTCAAAGGCCTCATTTTTTTCCAAAAACAGGGTGCGCTGCTTCATGTCATAACGCAACCCTTTGTAGCCTGGAAACACGGCTGCCAATGCACCATTGACCAGGGCCAGCTCATCGTCATCAATCGCATCGAAAGCGATGCCCGATTCCGATGATTTTTGATAGCGCTCCAGGCATTTCCCTATCACCCAGCTTTGCAGCGACGAGGCGGCTAGCGACGCATCCCACCAGCTGCTGTAGGCATCGAAGCGCGAGTTGCGCTCTTGCGCGGCGTGCAACTCATCGGGCTGGCCCTGGTCCCAGCTGCGTCTGGCGCGATAGAACAAGAGCAGAGGCAGGGTTTGCTGAGATTCCCCCGCCATAAGCTCACGACTGATATCCCTGGCCAAATGCGCAGGCAAAATACTGGACGGTGGTTCGTAGCCGCCTCCATTGCGCCCGTTGCCGGACACCAAGTGATCCACTTCCGCCACCGCAATAACTGTCTCCTTTTTCACGCCCCAGCGAACAGATTGATTGAAGGTTTCCCCCCACATCTGCACCTTCAGTGGATACTGAGGCTCAAAGCGAAGCTGATGGCCGTTCGACACAGCCTGCAAGCGCGCCAGTCCGGCATCTTTCAGGATAGCGGGACTTTTAACTTGAAGAAATTGCGTGAAACCCGTAAAGGTTTCGCAGAGGGCATTCAATATCGTGGTCTTGCCACTACCGTTGACACCGGCGAGCACATTGAAGTGCGCGTTGAAATTGATTGTCAGGTCGCTGTAACGACGGTAGTTCTCCAATCGAACGGTGGCGATCTTCATGAGCGTGTCTCTGTAGGTGCGTCAAGCCGGTGTCGGCATCGGTGCCAGGCATCAGCATTCATTATAGTATCGGGAAGAAGGCCGCAGGAAAGCGCGCGCCAAAACAAAAAAGCCGCACTGTGACCAGGCGGCTTTTTTGTTGGCTGAATCAGCCGGTCTGGCGTCCCCAAGGGGATTCGAACCCCTGTACTCACCGTGAAAGGGTGATGTCCTAGGCCTCTAGACGATGGGGACAGAAATCTGTCCTGAATGCTCAACAACGCATCCCGACCCGGTACTACCGCAACCTTGCAGAAACAAAAAAAGCCTGACTTGTCAGGCCCGTTCAGCACTGCAGTTACTTTACTACTAAAATCCTGGCGTCCCCAAGGGGATTCGAACCCCTGTACTCACCGTGAAAGGGTGATGTCCTAGGCCTCTAGACGATGGGGACCTGTGCTGGCATTACTCTCAGCGGACTCTTCTTTGAAGACCTTGTCTGGCCCCTCAAAAAAGCGTGCGCGAAGTATAGCACGGGGTGATTCGCGAAATCAACTGACGGAGGCTTTATTTTCCATTTTATTTGCCGAGTCTCCCTATGAAGGCAGAAGATCGCATCGGAAAAAGACGGGACTTTGCATGGACAGGGATTTTGATCTGGGTCGGTGGTATTGTCGGATTACGCCTGCCGCTAATCCGACCTACGCCTGATGCACAGACGTAAAAAAGCCGCTCAAGGCGACTTTGATTACTATGTGCTTTCTGCGCTATTTGGTGGAGGTTGGCGGGAGCTAACCGCTGACCTCTTGCATGCCATGCAAGCGCGCTAACAGCTTGGCCACACTCTCCCGAGGGGTATGGCGGGAATATCTTCTATAAACAAAAAAAGCCGCCAAGGGCGACTTTGATTACTATGTGCTTTCTGCGCTATTT
>NZ_NJGY01000003.1:0-57655 GCF_002250505.1 Janthinobacterium sp. PC23-8 | reverse complement strand
CCCCAAGGGGATTCGAACCCCTGTACTCACCGTGAAAGGGTGATGTCCTAGGCCTCTAGACGATGGGGACCTCGGAACTTCTACAACTACTGCACCACTTCAACGACAAACAAAACCTGACACTGTTTTGCTGCTGGTGGAGGTAAGCGGGATCGAACCGCTGACCTCTTGCATGCCATGCAAGCGCTCTCCCAGCTGAGCTATACCCCCGTTGGTGCAGAAACAAGAGTATAGCAAAGAAGTTTCACTCTGCAAATACCCTTTTTCACCCATGACGAAGTTTTCACAGGAGACGATTTCCGCACCGTCATTTCACGTTTCTATGGCGGCGGCGATTACAGCCACTTTGCCAGGCGCGCCAGCACGGTCTCGCGGCCAAATACCACCACCACCTGGTCGATGGCCGGCGTCTGCAACTGGCCCGTCAGAATCAAGCGCAAAGGCATGGCCAGCATCGGCATCTTGATGGTGTTGGCGGCCAGCACTTCCTTGATCATGGCGGCAACAGATTCCTTGCTCCACTCCACCGTCGCGATGCGCTCGGCAAACTGCGCCAGCACCGGCTTGATGGCGTCGGTGATGTGCTGCGCGACCAGCGCTGCCTCTGGCTGCGGCTCGCGGAAGAACAGCATCGAGGCGCTTGCGAGTTCATTGACGGTATTGGCGCGCTCTTTCATCATGCCCAGCACCAGCGCCAGCTCGGGCGCGCCTTCGAACACGGCGCCGGCCGCCGCCATTTGCGCGCGGGCCAGGTCGGCCAGACGGGCGTTATCGGCCTGCTTGATGTAATGGTTGTTCAGCCAGGCCAGCTTTTCATTGTTGAACTGCGCGGCCGACTTGGACAGGTGGTTCAGGTTGAACCACTCGCAGAACTGCGCGGTCGAGAATACTTCATCGTCGCCATGGCTCCAGCCCAGGCGCGCCAGGTAGTTCAGCATCGCTTCGGGCAGGAAGCCCTGCGCCGGGTAATCCATCACGCTGACGGCACCATGGCGCTTGGACAGCTTCTCGCCGTCCGCACCCAGGATCATCGGCAGGTGGCCGTACAGCGGCAGCGGCGCGCCGATGGCGCGCAGGATATTGATCTGGCGCGGGGTGTTGTTGACATGGTCGTCGCCGCGGATGACGTGGGTGATTTGCATGTCCCAGTCGTCGACGGCGACGCAGAAATTATAGGTCGGCGTGCCGTCCGGGCGCGCGATCACCAGGTCATCGAGTTCGCGGTTCGAAATCGTGATGGTGCCCTTGACCACGTCGTCCCAGGTCACGTCGCCATCGAGCGGATTCTTGAAGCGCACCACGGGCTTGCGATCGAGGGGGATGGCCGGCAGGGTCTTGCCCGGCTCCGGGCGCCAGGTGCCGTCGTAGCGCGGCTTTTCGCCGGCGGCGCGCATACGCTCGCGCATCGCTTCGACTTCTTCCGGCGACGAGTAGCAGTGGTACGCCGTACCATCAAGCAGCATCTGCGCCACCACTTCGCGGTAACGGTCCATGCGGGCCATCTGGTAGAACGGGCCTTCGTCGTGGTCCAGGCCCAGCCACTTCATGCCTTCGATAATCGCCTGCACGGCTTGCGGCGTGGAGCGCTCGAGGTCCGTGTCTTCGATGCGCAGCACGAAGGTGCCGCCGAAGTGGCGGGCGTAGGCCCAGCTGTATAAAGCGGTGCGGGCGCCGCCCAGGTGCAGGTAGCCGGTCGGGCTGGGAGCGAAACGGGTGCGGACGGGAGTAGCGGTGGTGGTCATCGAAGTCATCAGGCCAAATAAGTAAAACGCCATTTTACTCCCTGGGGCGCCGCTGCTCCACTTGCGTATTACTTGCGTATTACAACGTCATCAATCGTCTTTTCACCTGATCCGCCTGCGCATGCAGCGCCCGCTCGAATAGCGCCACCAGTTGCGACAGGGGCCGGTGCAGCGGCTTGACGATATTGACGGTGAACGGCAGCGAGACGGCAAAGCGGCGAATCTGCAGGCCCTGCCCTGCAAAGTCCAGCGCCGTCAAGGGGTTGACGATGGCCAGGCCGACGCCTTCGCGCACCATGGCGCATACCGACGCGGCGCTGTGGGTGTCGAGCGCCATGCGCCGCTCCACGCCGACTTGGGCAAAGATGGCGTCGATCTGCTGGCGGTATGGGTCTACCGCCGCCAGGCTGATAAAGGGCAGCCCTGCAAAGTCCTGCGGCGCCAGCGAGGCTTTGCTGGCCAGCGCATGGCCGTCGGGCAGCACGCACACTTCATCGACCGACATCAGATTGGCCAGCACCGTGCCCGGTGGCGCATGATCCACCTCCGTCAGGCCGAAGTCGTGACGCTGGGCCGACAGCCATTCTTCAAGCAGCGGCGACTCCTGCGGCGTGATGCTGATGCTCACGTTCGGAAAATCGGCGACGAAGCACTTGCAGGCCTGCGGCAGCAAGGATTGTGAAAACACCGGCAGGCAGGCGATCGACAGCTGGCCCTGGTCAAACTGGCGCAGCGCAGTGGCCGTGCTGACGATGCGCTCCAAGCCAAAATAGGCGCGCTGCACTTCCTCGAACAGCTGCAAGGCCTGGGCCGTCGGGCGCAGCCGGCCCCGCTCGCGCTCGAACAGGATCAAGCCGGTCAGGTATTCCAGGCGCGCCAGTTCGCGGCTGACGGTGGGCTGCGAGGTGTTGAGCATGGCGGCGGCGGCCGTCACACTGCCGGTAGTCATGATGGCGCGGAAGACTTCGATATGGCGCAGGGAGATGGACATACCCCATATCATAAATGAATAAGGTAGCCTCAAATGGATATTTTATGTCTGGATCAAAAAGCGCGATGATGATGTCATTCTTCCCTCATACGAAAGCGCACGATGAAACCCGTCAACGACCAGACCCTCGCCCAACTCGCCCAGCAGCATGGCACGCCACTGTGGGTCTACGACGCGGCCACCATCCGCGCGCGCGTCAAGCAGCTGGCGCAGTTCGACACCGTGCGCTTTGCGCAAAAGGCCAACTCGAATATCCATCTGTTGACCCTGATGCGCGAAGCGGGCGTGCACGTGGACGCCGTCTCGCTGGGCGAGATCGAGCGCGCGCTCAAGGCCGGCTACACGCCGGCGCCTACCCATGGCGCGGCCGGCGTGGTCTTTACCTGCGACCTGTTCGACCGCGCCACGCTGGCGCGCGTGGTGGAGGCAAAAATCGAAGTCAATTGCGGCTCGGTCGATATGCTGCGCCAGCTGGGCCCTGTATCGCCCGGCCACCGCGTCTGGCTGCGCATCAACCCCGGCTATGGCCACGGCCACAGCAACAAGACCAATACGGGTGGCGAGAACAGCAAGCACGGCATCTGGCATGAGGAGCTGCCCGAAGCGCTGGCGGTGATCCGCGCGCATGGCCTGCACCTGGTCGGCCTGCACATGCATATCGGCTCCGGCGTCGATTACAGCCACCTGGAAACTGTCTGCGGCACCATGGTTGATCTGGTGAAAAACATGGGCCACGATATCGAGGCCATATCCACCGGCGGCGGCCTGTCCGTGCCTTACCGCGATGGCGAGCAGCCGGTCGACACCGACCATTATTTCCAGCTGTGGGACGCGGCGCGCAAGCAGATCGAAGCACATCTGGGCCACCCGGTGCACCTGGAGATCGAACCGGGCCGCTTCCTGGTGGCCGACGCCGGCCTGCTGGTGGCCGAAGTGCGCGCCACCAAACAAATGGGCGGCAACCATT
Organism: Janthinobacterium sp. PC23-8; assembly: GCF_002250505.1. Classification (GTDB taxonomy): domain Bacteria; phylum Pseudomonadota; class Gammaproteobacteria; order Burkholderiales; family Burkholderiaceae_D; genus Janthinobacterium. The sequence continues at coordinate 53,955 of NZ_NJGY01000003.1, read as the reverse complement.
TTACGTTGCTCGACACCGGCTTCAATGAGCTGATGCGCCCCGCCATGTACGGCAGCTACCATGCGATGACGGTGATCGCCCATGACGGCCGCACACTGGACGCAGCAAACGCCCAGCGCGCCACCGTGGTCGGCGGCCCGCTGTGCGAATCGGGCGACGTGTTTACCCAGCGCGATGGCGGCGTGGTGGAAACCCGCTTGCTTCCCGCCGCGCAAGTGGGCGACTACGTGGTATTCGAAGGCGCCGGCGCGTATGGCGCGTCGATGTCGTCGAACTACAATAGCCGTCCGCATGCGACCGAATACCTGGTCGACGGTGCAGCGTCAAGGGTGATCCGCCGCCGCCAGACGGTGGCCGAACTGATCGCGCTCGAAGCGGTGTAAGGCCTCGGGCCAGGCGCTCTTGTGCGGGTGGCGATTTTGACCGTGTTGCCGATGGACTGGTTGCCGTGATTACCGCAGCACCTGCGTCAACACCCGCCCTGCCGACGCCGACGGCTGGCGCACGCGCAGCAAGTGGGCCAGGGTCGGCGCGATGTCGACCACCTGCGCATACTGGCCATAGGCGCCCGGCCTGATCCAGCGCGGGCCGTCGACCACCAGCACCACCACCAGCTTCGGTGGCGCCACAGGCTGTTGCGGTACAGGCGCGGCATAAACGGAAACAGCGGCGGCCAGCAGAGTCGGCACCATCTTGCGCGTAGAGGAAATGGCGGGTGTCATGAAAAAGTATCGATGGCTGGTTGATGTGCGCGGCAGCATACCCATGCACAATGACAGGAGCATGACTGTGAGTCTGCTGCCATGCTCGTTCAGCCTTGCTTAAAAGTCAAACACCGCCTTCACGATCGCCACCCGCGGGTCGCCCAGCGGCAGCACGTTGGCGTTCAGCACGCCCGCGTAATACTGCTTGTCGAACAGGTTTTTCACGTTCAGGCTGACCCGGTAACCGCGCCCCTGGTAGGCCAGGCTGGTATCAAGCACGGTGTAGCCAGGCACCGTGTAATCGACCGATGGTCCGGTCTTTTGCGCTTCGTAGCGCGCGCCCAGGCCCGCCGTCCAGCCATCCATCACGCCGCCGCGGAAGCGGTAATTGGCCCACACATTGGCGCTCTGGCGCGGCGTGTTGAGCAGGCGACGGCCCACCGTGCCGCCATTATCCTCGGTCACGCGCGCGTCCATCACGGTCAGCGCGCCCTGCACGCTCCAGCCATTGCGCAGGTCCGCACTGAGCTCGGCCTCGAAGCCGCGCGTGCGCTGCTCGCCCGTCTGCACCTGGGCGCTCGACAGGATGGCGAGATGGGCCGGATCCGGATCGGCCGTGGTGACGTTGGTGCGCGTCAGGTCATAGACGGCCATGGCGCCGTTGATGCGGCCACCGGCGAACTGGAACTTGCTGCCCACTTCCGCCTGGCGCCCTTCCTCGGGCTTGAACTGCGCGCCAAAAAAGTCGCTGCCGCTGACGGGCAAAAACGACGTTGCGTAACTGACGTAGGGAATGATGTTGGGCGTGAGCACATACGACAGCGCCACATTGCCGGTGTTCGACGACGTGTCCTGGCGCTGCCTGATGCCGGTCAGTTCATTGAGCTCGCGGTTGCGCGCGCGGTCGTGGCGCGCCGCCAGGTTCAATCGCCATTGCTCGTTCAGTTTGATCTGGTCGCGCAGGTACAGGCCGGTCGACGACACGGTGGTATCGGTCAGGCGGCTGGCGGGCGGACAGACGACGGCCGTGTTGTAGACCGGGTTGAGCACATTGAGCGCGACGATGCGGCATACCTGGTTGCCGTAGTGCACACGGTCGTGATTGAGGTCCAGGCCCGCCATCACATTGTGTTCCATGCCGCCAAAGGCAAACGTGCGCGAGGCATTGGTGTCCAGGGCGCGGTTGTGGCCATTGACATCCTGCAGCTGGGCCGAGCGGCCTTGCAGCAGCTCGTTGGCGGACAAGGCGGACATCGACACGAAGCGGCCATCCATCGACATGGTCTGCCAGCGGAAGTTTTGCGCCACTTTCCAGCCGTTCCCGAACCTGTGCACCAGGCTGTAGCCAAGCTGCTTTTGCGAGGAGTCATACGGGCCGAAACCGGGTTCGCCGTAGAATTGATCGCGCTTGAGCGGGCCATTGCGGTTCGGCAGCAACGTGCCCTTCACGGGCGCGCCCTGGGTGCGCAGGTATTGGCGGCGGGTGTAGGAGCCGAGGATGGTGAAGTCGGTGCTTGGGCCCAGGTCCAGCGACAGCGAGGGCGCCAGGTAGTGGTTCTTGAACCACACCAGGTCGGTCTGGTCGCCGGTATCGGACCACAGGCCGTCGAGGCGGAAAGCCGCCTTGCCGCTGTCGTTCAAAGGCCGGCCCAGGTCGAACGTGGCCTGCTTGTAGCGATAACTGCCGACGGCAAAGCCGGCCTGGTTGAAGCTCTCGGCGCGCGGGCGCTTGCTGACCATATTGACCATGCCGCCCGGCTGCACCAGGCCGAAGTTGATCGAGGCCGGGCCCTTGAGGATGTCGATCGACTCGACGCCGAACACTTCCTGCGCCACATAGTTGGACTGGTTGAGCTTCAAGCCATCGACATAGATCGATTCCGAAGCGCGCTGGCCGCGGATGGAAAAGTCATCCCAGCCGCGCTTGCCCCAGGTGCCCGACGACACGCCGGCCGCATTCTGGATCGCTTCGTTGAGGGTGGTGACCTGGCGCGAATCGAGCAGGTCGCGCGTCAGCACCGAGATCGATTGCGCCGTCTCGAACAGCGACAGGTCGGACTTGGTGGTGCTGGCGCCGGCGCGCGTGGCGCCAAAGCCCGAGTTCTCGTCGCGCGTACTGGCCACGTGCACGGTCTGGATGGCGCCGGCGCTTGCATCGGCAGCGGCGCTTGCATCGAGCGCGGCGCTGTCAGCGGCCAGTGCCGGCTGGCACAGCAAGGTAGAGGAAATGGTCAGGCATAACAGGCGGGCGGCAAAGGCGATGGGACGGGGTGCAGGCAGGAAGGGCATGGAGCATCTTTACTTAGTTGCGAATGATTCTTATTATTATATGTAAATCCAGGTAAAGATGCCATGGTGATCTTGTCTGGTTTATTTTTTTATCAGGCAAAAAAAAATGCCGCGCTTGCTGGCGCGGCATTTTTTGGGTTCGACACATCAATCGTTTTTAATGACGATGCTCGGGAATTTATTCGTCATGTCCTTGGCTTTTTCCGCCACCTTGATGGCGATGGTACGCGCGATCTGCTTGTAGATCGCAGCCACCGGGCCGTCCGGCTCGGCCACCACGGTCGGCGTGCCCGAATCGGTCTGCTGGCGGATCGCCATGGTCAAAGGCAAGGCGCCGAGAAACTCCACGCCGAAGTCCGCGCACATTTTGGCGCCGCCGCCGGCGCCGAAGATTTCTTCGGCATGGCCGCAGTTCGAGCAGATATGGGTGCTCATGTTTTCCACCACGCCGAGGATGGGAATGCCGACTTTTTCGAACATTTTCAGGCCCTTGCGCGCGTCGAGCAGCGCGATATCCTGCGGCGTGGTGACGATCACGGCGCCGGTGACCGGCACTTTTTGCGACAGCGTCAACTGGATGTCCCCGGTGCCTGGCGGCATGTCGACGATCAGGTAATCGAGGTCGCGCCAGTTGGTCTGGTCCAGCAGTTGCTGCAACGCTTGCGTGACCATCGGGCCGCGCCACACCATCGGCTCGTCCGGGTCGATCATGAAGCCGATCGACGACACTTGCAGGCCGTGGTTTTCCATCGGCTCCATGCTCTTGCCGTCCAGCGTCTTGGGCTGGCCGCTAATGCCCAGCATCATCGGCTGCGACGGACCATAGATATCGGCGTCGAGCATGCCGACCGAAGCGCCTTCGGCCGCCAGCGCCAGCGCCAGGTTGACGGCGGTGGTCGACTTGCCCACGCCGCCCTTGCCGGAAGCGACCGCAATGATGTTCTTCACATTGCTCATCGGTTTCAAGCCGCGCTGCACCGTGTGCGAGATGATTTTCGACGACACGCCGACGCTGACATTGCCCACGCCGGGCAGCACGCGCAGCGCGGCCAGCACGGACGTGCGGATCAGGTCGATCTGGCTTTTGGCCGGGTAGCCCAGCTCGATATCGAGCGAGATGTCCGCACCTGCGTCACCCTGGTCGACCTTCAGATTCCTGACGGTTTTGCTGGAAACGAAATCTTTATGGGTATTGGGATCAATAACTTGCGCCAGGGCTGCCTTGACGTCTTCTGCTGTGATGCTCATGTGATTCTCCGTGTGTGATGCCCGCAGTTTAGCGCAAATGCGCGGCCCGGTAGCGACGCCCATGCAAAGACAAATGCACCACATGGCGCGGTTGCAACTGCCCGGCATCTGCTCATATTGCGTTTCCGCTGTTAAAATGCTTGTTTATCCATCCCAAAAGTGCATCAATCATGACTCGCAAGCTGTTCGTCACCACTGCCCTGCCTTACGCAAACGCCGCTTTTCACATTGGCCACATCATGGAATATATCCAGGCCGATATCTGGGTACGTTTTCAGCGAATGCAACGCGATGGCGACGCCGGCCGTGAGGTGCACTTTGTCGGCGCCGACGATACGCACGGCACGCCGATCATGATCGCCGCCGAAAAGGAAGGCATCACGCCGCAGCAATTCGTCGCCAATATCGCCGCCGGCCGCGCCCAGTACCTGGACGGCTTTCATATCGCCTTTGACAACTGGTATTCGACCGACTCGCCGGAAAACGTCGAGCTGTCGCAGTCGCTGTACCGCAAGCTGCGCGATACCGGCCTGATCGTCACCAAGACCGTCGACCGCTTCTTCGACCCGGTCAAGGGCATGTTCCTGGCCGACCGCAACATCAAGGGCGAATGCCCGAAATGCGGCGCCAAAAACCAATATGGCGACAACTGCGAAGTGTGCGGCGCGGCCTACCAGCCAACCGACTTGGTCAACCCATTCTCGGTGTTTACCAACGCCACGCCGGTGATGAAGCCGTCGGAACAGTATTTCTTCAAATTGTCGGACCCGCGCTGCTTTCAATTCCTCAAGGATTGGCTCAACACGCCTGGCCGCCTGCAGCCGGAAATGGTCAACAAGGTCAGCGAGTGGCTGGGCGAAGCCGGTGAAAAACTGGCCGACTGGGATATCTCGCGCGACGCGCCCTACTTCGGCATCCCGATTCCCGATGCGCCGGGCAAGTTCTTCTATGTGTGGATGGACGCGCCGGTCGGCTACCTGGCCAGCCTGAAAAACTATTGCGACAAGAAAGGCATCGATTTCGACGCCTTTTTGAACGACCCGGGCACCGAACAGATCCACTTTATCGGCAAGGACATCGTCTCCTTCCACCTGCTGTTCTGGCCCGCCATGCTCAAATTTGCCGATCACCCGGTGATCGACAAACTGAAAGTCAATGTGCACGGCTTCCTGACGGTCAACAACGAAAAAATGTCGAAGTCGCGCGGCACCGGCATTTCGCCGCTGCGCTACCTGGACCTGGGCATGAACCCGGAATGGTTGCGCTACTACATCGCGTTCAAACTGAATTCGAAAGTGGAAGACCTGGACTTCAACGGCGAGGATTTTGTCGCCCGCGTCAACAGCGACCTGATCGGCAAGTACGTCAATATCGCCAGCCGCTGCGCCGGCTTTATCGCCAAGCGCTTCGACGGCAAGCTGGCGCCAGGCTTGTCCGAGGGCGCGCAAACCTGGATCAACCGCGCGCTGACGCAGGACGTCAACGGCGTCGTCGTCGAGCGCCAGGCCGGCATCGCCCAGCATTTCGAAAACCGCGAGTTCGGCAAGGCCCTGCGCGAGATCATGGAAATTGCCGACATCACCAACCAGTATGTCGACGAAAACAAGCCGTGGATACTGGCCAAGGATGCGGAAAAGACGGCCGAATTGCACGATGTCTGCACCACCGCGCTGATCCTGTTCCGCCAGCTGACGATCTTGCTGTCGCCGGTATTGCCGGGCGTGGCGAAGAACGTGGCAAGTTTTCTTAACGATGGCGCATTTTCCTGGGCCGACACGCAGGTGTTTGGCGACGCCGTCTCGCACAGCATGCTGGGCCGCACCATCGGCGCCTACAGCCACTTGATGACGCGCATGGATGCGAAGATGATCGAAGCGCTGTTCGACGCGCCGCAAGCGGTCGTGGCCGCTCCCGCAGCCGATGCCGCCAACGATGCTGTCAACGGTGCTGCTCCAGCCGCAGCCGCCCTGGTCGCCATCACGCCGGCGTCCGCCATCGAGGAACTGGCGCCGGAAATCAAGATCGACGACTTCCTGAAGGTCGACCTGCGCATCGCGAAAATCGTCAACTGCGAACTGGTCGACGGCTCCGACAAGCTGCTGCGGCTGACCCTGGACGCCGGCGAAGGCCGCCTGCGCAACGTGTTTTCGGGCATCCGTTCGGCCTACCAGCCGGAAGAGCTGATCGGCAAGCTGACCGTGCTGGTGGCCAACCTGGCGCCGCGCAAGATGAAGTTCGGCGTGTCCGAAGGCATGGTGATGGCAGCGTCGGGCGCCGATGAAAAGGCCAATCCGGGTATCTATATCCTGAACCCGTGGCCGGGTGCCGAACCTGGCATGCGCATCCGTTAAGGCGCCCCCATGAATATCGTGGTGCGTGAAGCGGGCGATGACGATGCCGCCCTGATCGCCGGACTGACCCGCGCGGCCTGGGCCGGCAAGGTGGCCGCCTCGTCCAGCGGCCACCGAGAAACACCCGAGCAGGTGGCGCGCGCCTTGCGCAGCGGTGGCGGCTTCATCTTGCTGATTGACGACATGCCGGCCGGTTCGCTGCGCTTCATGGCGCTCGACAGCGAACCGGCCATCTGGGAAATTTCGCGCATGGGCATCTTGCCGGCCTGGCGCGGCAACCACTGCTCGCAGCACTTGCTCGAAGCCGTGATCCACCATGCGCTGTCGTGCCAGGCCGAGGAGTTGCGGCTGGCCGTGCGCCTGGACCAGGGCAAGCTGATCGATTTTTATGCCGCCTTCGGTTTCGAACTGGCCGAAGAGCTCGAATATTCGCACGCCAACCCGGCGGAGCCCGCCCCTTCGGTCATGCGGCGCATGCTGCGTTATTGATTTTTAGAAAATCCCATCAAGCCAGCCGCCAGAATGTCCCACCACGCCGCCCGGCGCGGTAAAATGCGGCTTGCTGATTTAACTCGGAAGTGACCATGAAACTGCCTGCAAAACACATGAACTACGTCTCGGACCACACCTTGTTCATCGCCGAACTGAAAGCGAAGAATCCGGGCATGGAAGAAGGCCAGCGCGCCGGCCGCGCCCTGCTGTGGGACAAGCCGCCCGTCAGCCTTGACGAGCAGGACCGCCAGATGGCCTCGGCCGTCAAGCAGCAAGCTTACGTGTATCAGAACAAGAACTAATCACCGCTGGAACCGGCACGATGTTGCCTGAAGAACCGGCGGACGCGCCAGGCACCGCCGTGCCTGGCGTGGCCGCGGTCATCGCGCCGCCCGCCCCCGATCCGCTGGGCATCGCCCGCCTGTATGGCGAGCCGATGCTGCGCATGCCGACCGATCTGTATATTCCGCCGGACGCGCTGGAAATCTTCCTCGACGCCTTCGAAGGCCCGCTCGACTTGCTGCTCTATCTGATCCGCAAGCAGAATTTCAATATCCTGGATATTCCGATGGCGCAGGTCACCCTGCAATATCTGAAATACGTCGACCAGATCCGCGTGCGCAACCTGGAACTGGCGGCCGAATACCTGCTGATGGCGGCCATGCTGATCGAGATCAAGTCGCGCATGCTGCTGCCCTCGCGCAAGAGCGAGGTCGAGGAAGACGGCGGCGACCCGCGCGCCGAACTGGTGCGCCGCCTGCTCGAATACGAGCAGATCAAGCTGGCCGCGTATGACCTGAACACCATCCCGCAGTTCGAACGCGACTTCGTGCGCACCCAGATCTTCATCGAGCAAAGCCTCACGCCCACCTGGCCCGAAGTCGAGCCGGTGGACTTGCAGCAGGCCTGGCTCGATGTGCTCAAACGCGCCAAACTGACCCAGCATCACCGCATCAGCCGCCAGGAATTGTCGGTGCGCGAGCACATGACGGCCATCCTGCGCCGTTTGCAAAGCACGCGTTTCGTCGAGTTTGGCGACCTGTTCGATGTCAAGGGCGGCGTGCCGGTGGTGGTGGTCAACTTCGTGGCCCTGCTGGAACTGGCCAAGGAAACCCTGATCGAAATCACGCAAGCTGAACCGTTTGCGCCCATTTACGTCCGGCTGGCCTATTCGCCGGCCTGATATCATCTCCCTTTGTCACTGCCCCCGTAGAACGGGGTTTTAGCGAAAGCATGCAATGAAAATTATTTCCGACATCGATGAATTGCGCGACCAGCTCAGCGGACAGCTGCGCACGGCCTTCGTGCCGACCATGGGCAATCTGCATGAAGGCCATCTGTCGCTGATGCGCCTGGCGCGCAAGCACGGCGACCCGGTGGTGGCCTCGATTTTCGTCAACCGCCTGCAGTTCGGGCCGAACGAAGACTTCGAAAAATATCCGCGCACCATGGCCGCCGATGTCGCCAAGCTGGAAAAGGAAGGCGTCTACGTGCTGTTTGCGCCGACCGAGAAAGAACTGTATCCGGAACCGCAGGAATACCGCGTGCGCCCGCCTGACGACCTGGGCAATACCCTGGAAGGCGAATTTCGCCCCGGCTTCTTCGAAGGCGTGTGCACGGTCGTCACCAAATTGTTTTCCTGCGTGCAGCCGCGCGCGGCCGTGTTCGGCAAGAAGGATTACCAGCAACTGATGATCATCCGCAACATGGCGCGCCAGATGGCCATGCCGACCGAAATCATCGCCGCCGAAACCTATCGCGCCGACGACGGCCTGGCGCTATCGTCGCGCAATATGTATTTGTCGGACAGCGAACGCGCCGAAGCGCCCGAGCTGTACAAGGGCCTCAATTTTGTCGCCGAGGAAGTGCGCAAGGGCAACCTGGCCGTGACGGAACTGGAACAGGCCGCGATGCGCCTGCTCGATGGCCGCGGCTGGAAATCCGACTATATCTCGGTGCGCAAGCGCGCCAACCTGCAATCGCCGAATGCTGCCGAACTGGCGGCGGGCGAGCCGCTGGTGGTGCTGGCGGCGGCCCGGCTGGGGCAGACACGGTTGATCGACAACCTGGAGATTTAAGAGCACACGAAAAAAAGCTGCCAGTTCACACTGGCAGCTTTTTTATTAAACCCGGCAACCCCGATCAGGCGCCGGCTTTATCCAGTTTCTCGAAAATCTTGTTCAGCTTTTCATCGAGCGTCGCGGCCGTGAACGGCTTGACAACGTAGCCGCTGGCGCCCGCTTGCGCGGCAGCGATGATGTTTTCCTTCTTCGCTTCGGCCGTCACCATCAGCACGGGCAGCTTGGCAAGTGCCGGATCGGCGCGGATATGCTGCAGCATGGTCAGGCCGTCCATATTCGGCATATTCCAGTCCGAGACGACGAAATCAAACGATTCCGAGCGCAGTTTGGCCAGGCCCATCACGCCGTCTTCAGCCTCGTCGACGTTGGCATAACCCAGTTCCTTCAACAGATTCCGGACAATGCGGCGCATCGTCGAAAAATCGTCAACGACTAAAAATTTCATCTTTGGATCAGCCATGAATAACTCCGTTGTTTCTGTAGCGGTTTGTTAATAATATCGACATGAATGCCGACATTATGGTCGACACTACGGCAGCAAGTCACAGGATAGCATTTTCGTTGCTTTTAAGCGAAAAAACTTGCCATCCATTATAGGAAACGTGGCTTACACGCGCAAAGCGCGCATGCCGTGGGCTGCCAGGTATCCGAGTACCATGCCGGGCAGCGCCGTCAGCGCGCCTACCTCATGCGTGGCGCCGACGGCGATCGCTTCACGCGGCATGCCGAACACCACGCAACTGGCTTCATCCTGTGCGAAATTATACGCTCCTGCGGCCTTCATCTCCAGCATCCCTTGCGCGCCGTCCTTGCCCATGCCGGTCAGGATCACGCCGACCGCATTCTTGCCGGCAAACTGGGCGGCCGAACGGAACAGCACGTCCACCGATGGGCGGTGGCGGTTGACCGGTTCGCTCTGGTCGATCTTGGTCATGTAGTTCGCGCCGCTGCGGGTCAAGGTCAGGTGCGAGTGGCCAGGAGCGATATAGGCGTGACCAGGCAGCACCCTTTCGCCGCCGGCCGCTTCCTGCACCGAGATCTTGCACAGCGAATCGAGGCGGCGCGCGAACGAGCGCGTAAAGCCTTCCGGCATATGCTGGGTGATCAGGATGCCGGGGCAGTCCGATGGCATCTGCATCAAAAATTCACGGATCGCTTCGGTGCCGCCGGTGGACGCGCCGACGATAATCAGTTTTTCCGACGACAGCAGCGGATTGCGCAACACCGGCAACGGCGCCGTGCCAGGCGCGGCCGCTGCGCCATGCGGCGCCAGGGTGCGGGCGCGGATACGCGCCTTGGAGGCGGCGCGGATCTTGTCGGCGATCATCTCGGAGTACTCGCGCATGCCGCTCTGGATCGAAATTTTCGGCTTGGTGACGAAGTCGACCGCACCGAGCTCCAGCGCGCGCATGGTGATTTCCGAGCCGCGCTCGGTCAGGGACGACACCATCAGCACCGGCATCGGACGCAGGCGCATCAGTTTTTCCAGGAAGTCCAGGCCATCCATCTTCGGCATCTCGACGTCCAGGGTCAGCACGTCCGGGTTGGTCTGCTTGATCAGCTCGCGCGCCACCAGCGGGTCCGGCGCCGTACCCACCACTTCCATATCGGGCTGGCTGTTGACGATTTCCGCCATCACGCTGCGGATCAGCGCCGAGTCATCCACGATCAGTACCTTGATCTTCATTTATTTCCCTTCCAGGCCATACAGGCCACTACTCATAATCTTTGTCAGAACAAATCTACTGATCCGCCCACCGGAGCGACTTTCAGGCGGCTGGCGTAATCGAGTTCGCGGCGCACCAGCGTGTCGTTATGCGACTGCATCAGCTTTTTCACCAGCACCTTGCCGCTGCGCGGGAAGAAATACACCTTGCGCGGGTGGATGTCGTTGAGGTCTTCGGCCACCACGCGCATTTTTTCGGCCTTCAGGTAGTTGATGACGAAGGCCGCATTGCGCTCGCCGACGTTAATCGCCGTAAAGCCGCGCAGCACGGCGCCGCCGCCGAACACTTTCGCTTCCATGTTCTCGCGCCTGGCGCCCGCTTTCAGCAGGTCGTTGATCAGTATCTCCATGGCGTAGGTGCCATAGCGCATCGATGCCGAAATCGGACTGTTGGTATCGCTGCCGCCGTCGGGCAGCATGAAGTGGTTCATGCCGCCCAGGCCCGTGACGCGGTCGCGGATGCAGGCCGACACGCAGGAACCGAGCACGGTGACGATCAGCATGTCCTTGTTGGTGAAGTAGTACTCGCCAGGCAGGATCTTGGCGGCTTCGCAGTTGAACGTCCGGTCGAAATAGACGTTGGTGGCGAATTGTTCTTTGGGTGCGAGGCTCATGGCTAATCTCAGGTACGTTGCGACGATGCTTTGGGTGCGGTGCTGCGCGAGCTGTCCAGTTCATACACCGTCTTGCCGCGCAATTTCAGGGACTCCGACACGTACAGGAAATTTTCCGAGTGGCCCGCGAACAGCAGCGCGTCAGGTTTCATCAGCGGCACGAAGCGCGACAAGATCTTGCGCTGGGTCGCTTTGTCGAAATAGATCATGACATTGCGGCAGAAGATCACGTCGAACTGGCCGCTCACGGGCCAGCCGTCGGCCAGCAGGTTGAGCGGCTTGAAGGTGATCATCTGGCGCAATTCGGGGCGCACCCGCACTTGGCCTTCGCGGTCTCCCTTGCCGCGCAAGAAGAAGCGGCGCGCGCGGTCGGCCGGCATCTTGTCGAGCCGGTCGAGGTTGTAGACGCCATTGGCCGCCGTGGCCAGCACATTGGTGTCGATGTCGGTGGCGATGATGGTCACCGGCGGCGTGAGCGTATTGAAGGCCTCGCACGCCGTAATGGCAATCGAATATGGCTCCTCGCCGGTGGAGGCGGCCGAACACCAGATGGTGATCGGTCCCTTGAGCTTTTTCAGATGCTCGGCGAGCAGCGGAAAGTGATGGGCTTCGCGGAAGAACGAGGTCAGGTTGGTCGTCAGCGCGTTGGTGAACGCCTCCCATTCGTCGGCCATGCGGCCCGCTTCCAGGTCGTCCAGGTAACGCACGAACGACGAGATGCCGGTCGCGCGCAAGCGGCGCGCCAGGCGGCTGTAGACCATCTCCTGCTTGCTGTCGGCCAGCGCGATGCCGGCCCGCTTGTAGATCATGGTGCGGACGCGCTCGAAATCCTTGCCGGTGAAGTCAAATTCCTTGGCTGAATCCGTTTTAGTTTGCGGCATTTGTTGATTACCTCTTCTATGACTGCTTTGAACAATGCCTTTGCAATACTACAAGCGCGACCGGGAGCAGGCCAAGAATCAGAACTCTTCCCAATCGTCGCCGCTGGCCGCCGCCAGCTTTTTCGCCGGCGGTGGCGTCACCGCCCTCGCCGCAGGCGCCACTACCCTGGTCTTTGCCGCCAGCGGCTGGCGCGGCGCCGCTGTCACGGGCTTCGGCGTCGGCGCCGCCACCATCGCCGCCGGCGCATTGCCTTCGCCGTCCAGCTTGAAGATGCTGACGGCGTCGGCCAGGCGCAGCGCCTGGTCCTGCATGCTTTCGGCGGCCGCCGCCGCTTGCTCGACCAGCGCCGCGTTCTGCTGCGTCATCTGGTCCATCTGCGCGATGGCCTGGTTCACTTCCTCGATACCATGGCTCTGTTCCTGCGTCGCCGCCGTGATCTCGCCCATGATGTCGGCCACCTGGCGGATCGAGGTGACGATCAGGCCCATGGTCTGCCCCGCTTCGTCGACCAGCCGGCTGCCCGCATCGACCTTGTCGACCGAGTCGCCGATCAGGCCCTTGATTTCCCTCGCTGCGCTGGCGGAGCGTTGCGCCAGATTGCGCACTTCCGAGGCCACCACCGCAAAGCCGCGGCCCTGCTCGCCGGCCCGCGCCGCCTCGACCGCCGCATTCAAGGCCAGGATATTGGTCTGGAAGGCGATGCCGTCGATGACGCCGATGATGTCGACGATCTTGCGCGAACTATCCTTGATCGAGCCCATGGTGTCGACCACCTGCGCCACCACGCTGCCGCCCTGCTGCGCCACCGACGAGGCCGACACGGCCAGCTGGTTGGCCTGGCGCGCATTGTCGGCGTTCTGTTTCACCGTCGACGTCAGCTCTTCCATCGACGAGGCCGTCTCTTCGAGCGAACTGGCCTGCGTTTCCGTGCGCGCCGACAGGTCGGCATTGCCGCTGGCGATTTCGCGCGAGGCGATGGCGATCGTCTGCGTGCCCTGGCGCACGTCGCTGACCGTGCGCACCAGGCTTTCATTCATGTCTTTCAGCGCCTGCTGCAAGGCGCTGGTTTCATCGCGCCCTTCGACTACCGCGTGCGAGCTCAGTTCGCCCGACGCCACCTTCTGCGCCACCGCCACCGCGCCCGACAAGGGCTGGGTGATCGAGCGCGTGATGAAGATGGCGCACCAGGCGCCCAGCACCACGGCCGCGCCGCCCAGCACCAGCAGCACCAGCATCAACTGCTTGTCATCGGCCAGCGAACCGGCCATGAAGCGCTGCTGGCTGGCCTGCTGCAACTGCAGCAGCTGGTTGATATCGACCAGCATCTTGCGATTCAGGGGATCGATGCGGTTGGCGATCACCTTGGCGCCGCCTTCGCTGTTAAACGCCAGCACCTGCCCCATCGCTTCCTTGAAGGCGCTGTCGACTTCACGGTCCAGCACCGCGATATTGGCCACCAGCGCCTTTTCGGCATCGGACAGGCCCAGTTTGGCGAGCTTGTCGCGCGCGCCATCGTACTGCTTGCGCTGCTCGCGTACCTTGCCCTCTTCGGCCTGCATCAGGCCGACGTCGCCCTGCAAGCCGATATTGCGCATGGCGATGCCCATTTCCAGCATCGCGCTTTTCATGGTCGACGCCTGCGTATTCTTCTCGCTGGCGCTCTCCAGCCCCGACAGCAACTGCGCCTTGTTGCGGTAATTTAATGCCGTGGCCGCCACCACGACGATCACCAGAATCGCCAGAATGCTGCCAAAACCGATGCTCAGCCGCGTACCTATCTTGAAATTGCGCAAACCCATGACAGTCTCCCCCTATGTTTGATGACGGCGCACACGCCGGGCGTGTCGCGCCGTGCCCTGGCCTGGTTTCTACGAACCTTGCGGCCTGCCGGCAAATGCCGGGGTCAGACGGGGACGCCAGGTCCCGGCTGGTCTGCCCCCAGCTTGCCGCTGCAATCGAACGACGCTTGCCTATCAGGCGGCCAGTTTGTCGATCAGACCCATCTCGCTGCTGGACATCAGCTTGTCGATATCGACCAGGATCAGCATGCGCTCGTCGATGGTACCCAGGCCTATCATGTAGTCGGTCGAAAATGCGGTACCCATTTCCGGTGCCGGTTTCACCTGCTCAGGCGTCAGGGTGGTCACGTCGGAGACGCTGTCGACCACCATGCCGACAATGCGGCCACCGATGTTCAGGATGATCACTACCGTGAACTGGTCGTAGACGGGGGTGCCCAGCTTGAACTTGATGCGCATGTCGACCACCGGAATGATGATGCCGCGCAGGTTGATCACGCCCTTGATGAATTCGGGCGCGTTGGCAATGCGGGTCACCGCTTCATAGCCGCGGATTTCCTGGACTTTCAGGATATCGATGCCGTACTCTTCCGAGCCCAGCGTGAAGGCCAGGAATTCACGGCCGGCGATGTCCTTGCCGTCGCTAGTTTTGCTGGCGGATAATTGTTGAGTATCTGACATGATGAGGTTCCTATCTGTTATCTAGCGGTGTTACGAAAAAATATGGGACTCGTCGGCCAACTGGCGCGACGAGCGGATCAGGGCAGCGACATCGAGAATCAGCGATACGCCGCCATCGCCAAGGATGGTGGCGCCGGAGATGCCTACCACCTTGCGGTAATTCGATTCGAGGTTTTTCACCACCACCTGCTGCTGTCCCACCAGGTCGTCGACGAACAGCGCGGCCTTGCGCCCTTCCGTCTCGAGGATCACGCAGATGCCTTCGGACGGACTGGTAAAGCGCGGCGCGATATCGAACATCTGGAACAACGGGATCAGCGGCAGGTATTCGCCGCGCACCTTGACCACTTGCCCCTTGCCACTGATGTCCTTGATGTCTTCGAGCGCCGGCTGCAGCGATTCGATCACAAAGCCCAGCGGCAGGATATACACTTCCTCGCCGACCCGGATCGACATGCCGTCCAGGATGGCCAGGGTCAGCGGCAGCGAGATCGAAATGGTAGTGCCGAAGCCCTTGGCCGAGCGGATATCGACCACGCCGCCCATGGCGCTGATATTGCGCTTGACCACATCCATGCCAACACCGCGGCCCGACACGTCGGTGACCGCTTCGGCGGTGGAAAAGCCGGGTGCGAAAATGAGCTGCCATACTTCGGCGTCCGGCATGGTGTCCGACACGTCCATGCCCTGCTGGCGCGCCTTGGCCAGGATGCGTTCGCGGTTCAGTCCCGCGCCATCGTCCGACACTTCGATAATGATATTGCCGCCCTGATGGCTGGCCGACAGGAACAAACGGCCCGCCTCGGTCTTGCCGGCAGCCACGCGGGCGGCCGGCATTTCCACGCCATGGTCGATGCTGTTGCGCACCAGATGGGTGAGCGGATCGACAATGCGCTCGATCAGGCCCTTGTCCAGTTCCGTCGCCGCGCCATTGGTGATGAAGTCGACCTTCTTGCCCAATTTGCCGGCCAGGTCGCGCACCATGCGCGGAAAGCGCGAAAACACGAAATCCATCGGCATCATGCGGATCGACATCACCGCTTCCTGCAGGTCGCGCGTATTGCGCGTCAGGTGGCCCACGCTATCGAGCAGTTTTTCATGCAGCATCGGGTCCAGCGCGCTGGCGCGCTGTTCGATCATCGCCTGCGTGATCACCAGTTCGCCCACCAGGTTGATCAGCTGATCGACCTTTTCGATCGACACGCGGATCGACGACGATTCGGCGCCGGCCTTCTCGGCCTCTTTCTTGACCGGCTTTTTCTCGACTTCGGCCTCGGCCGCCACCGCGCCTGGAGCCGCGGCGACGCTCGCCACGCTGGCGGCGTTGGCGCGTATCTGTTCGAGCGGCTGGAAGAAACCGTAGCCGCGTTCGGCGTCGGTCTGCACGCCGGCGGCGGCGCGGATCTCCGCGAGCGGCTGGAAGAAGCCATAGCCCTGCTCGGCCTCGGTTTTCACCGCGCCTGGCGCGCCTGGCAGCGGATCGAAAAAGCCATAGCCTTGCGCCGCTTCCTGCGCCGCGCGCGCCAGTTGCGCCGTCGTCGCCTCACCCGGCGCCAGCGGCGGCGCCTGGGTGATCACCATGTCGTCCGGGTTCAGCACGAACGAGCAGATGGCCAGGATATCGTCCAGGCTTTCATGGGTCGTCACTTCCAGCGAACTGCGCGCGTCGGGCAGCACGGTCACGGCGACGTCGCCCAGGAGGCCCAGTTCGGCTGCCAGCGCATCGACTTCGCGCTGCGCCATCTGCGGCAGCTCGAGGCGGAAACGGTGGCCGCCGGCGTGGCTGACCGCAGCCTTTTCAGCCACGTGGAAGGCCGGCGCGACCGGCGTCAAAGCGGCCACCGGCACGTCCTGCGAGAACGACTGCAGCATCATGCGCACATTGGCGACGGCGTCCTGGTCCACTTCCGCGCCCAGGCGATGGCCGTCGAGCTGCATCTTGAGGATGTCCTTGGCCGCCAGGAAGGCGTCGACGTGTTCGGCCGTCAGGGCCATCTGGCCCTGGCGGATACGGTCGAGCAGCGACTCGAGGATGTGCGTCACCTCGCTCATGTCCGACAGGCCAAAGGTCGAAGCACCGCCCTTGATCGAGTGGGCAGTACGGAACACCGCATTGAGGTCTTCGGCGTCGGGCGCCGTCATATCAACGGCCAGCAGCAGCCGTTCCATTTCAGCCAGCAGTTCCTCGGCCTCATCGAAAAAGACCTGGAAAAACTGGCTAATATCGATGGTCATAGAGTGACTCCGTCAATTGCATCGTTGTGCTGCGCGGCTGGCATCAGCCAATCACCTTCTTGACCACTTCGATCAGGCGCTGCGGATCGAAGGGCTTGACCAGCCAGCCATTGGCGCCGGCGGCGCGTCCTTTCGACTTCATTTCATCGGACGACTCGGTCGTCAGCATCAGAATCGGCACCTTCTGGTAAGCCGGCAGCTCGCGCAGCAGCTTGATCAGTTCCAGGCCGTCCATGCGTGGCATGTTCTGGTCCGTCAGCACCAGGTCCACGGTTTGCAGCTTGGCCTTTTCCAGTCCATCCTGGCCGTCCACAGCCTCCACCACCTGGTAGCCGGCGGCTTTCAGGCTGAACGCCACCATCTGGCGCAATGAGCTCGAATCGTCCACTGCAAGTATCGTCTTGGCCATCTTTGCTCCCACTGATTCCGGGCTTCGTGCCCGGGTTATTTATTGAATTGAACCACGCAACCGCAACTCTTCCGCACTGGTGCTAGAACAGCTCGATGTCGCCACTTTCCAGATGCTGCTGACTGACAGCCTTGCGCAGCACGCTGCGCAGTTCCAGGCTCTGGATCGCCAGCGCCATGCTGACGCGCCCAAGCAAGGCCACGATTTCCTCGTTATCGCTTTCCGGCAGCATTTCGGCGCCGTGCGAACCCAGGGTACCGAGAAACTCGCGCAGCCCCGTCACCCGTTTCAGGGTGCGGTCAATCAGCTGGCTCGTCATGTCCTGGAACTGCATGCTGGTGATGGCGGCATTGACATAGCCGCCCACCTGGTCCTGCAGCGCCAGCAGCTTTTCACGCTGCTCTTCGGGCGGCATGCCGCCCTCGAGCAGCAAGGCGATCGTTTCCTGCTGGGCAGACACCGCCGCATGGATGGCCATGAAGTTGAAGGAGAGTTTCTCGATCGCCTCTTCCAGCAAGATGCCGGTCTGCATCAGGTCGGTTTCCACCTCCGTCAAATGCTTGCGGCCATGGTCCGACACGCCGGACAACAGGCGCTTCACATGCGAGCCAAGTATTTTCTTTCTTGTCATAGAGATCTCATTGTTTTGCTTCGATGCGCACGCTGCCCATGCCCGCCTACTTCTTTGCCGCCGCCGTTCCCGTTCCCGGTATCGGGACCGGCGCCGCGCCAGCAGCCAGCCCGGACGAGAGGGCTGCCGCCGCGTCATTGACCGGCAACTCGATCGCGGCGCCGTCGCGCAGGACGTTTTCTTCCGTGCGCTTGTTCATGACGATGATACTGATGCGGCGGTTGATCGGGTTGAAGGGATCGAGCTTGTCGAGATTGGCGGCCGAACCCAGGCCCACCACGCGCAGCACTTTTTCTTCCTTCATGCCGCCGATCACCAGCTCGCGCCGCGAGGCGTTGGCGCGGTCGGCCGACAATTCCCAGTTACTGTAGCCGGCATCGCTCATGTAGGGCGTCGAATCGGTGTGGCCCGACAAGCCGATGCGGTTCGGCACTTCGTTCAATACATAGCCAATCGCGTGCAGGATTTCCTTGGTGTAGGGCTGCAGATTGGCGTTGGCCAGCGCAAACATCGGACGGTTCTGTTCATCGACGATCTGGATGCGCAAGCCTTCGCTGGTGATATCGAGCAGCAATTGGTTCTTGTATTTTTTCAGCAGCGGATTGGCGTCGATGGTCGCCTCGATGCGCGCTTTCAAGGCCTGCAGGCGCTTGCCCTCTTCGCGCTCGAGCGCGGCCTTGGCCGAATTGAGATCGAACGACTTGCGCTGCTGCTCTTCCTGCGCCTTGCGCACCTGCCCATCCTGGCGCGTCATGTCCTGGCCGCCGCCCTGGATCACGGAATTGCTCTCGCCGCTGCCCGTGCCGCCCGCCATCGCTACCTTCAGTGGCGTCTTGAAGAAATCGGAAATGCCGTTCAGGTCGCCCTTCGAGGTGGAGCCGAGCAGCCACATCAGCAGGAAAAAGGCCATCATGGCCGTCACGAAGTCGGCGTAGGCAATCTTCCACGCCCCGCCATGATGGCCGCCGGCCACTTTCTTGACGCGCTTGACGATAATCGGGCGCATGCCTTCATCGGCCATGGCATCCTCCTTCCCTGTGCAGCGCTGAACTCATGATGTGCAAACCTGGCCTCACTGCTTACTTCGTTTTCGATTTCTTGATATGGTCTTCGAGCTCGTTGAAGGTCGGACGCTCGGTCGAGAACAGCACCTTGCGCCCAAACTCCACGGCCAGCGCCGGCGCATAGCCGTTCAGGCTGGCGAGCAGGGTCACTTTCACGCACTGGAACATCTTGCTCGACTCGTCGAGCTTCTGTTCGAGCAGGCTGGCCAATGGCCCCACGAAACCATAGGCCAGCAAGATGCCGAGGAAGGTGCCGACCAGCGCGTGCGCGATCAGCATGCCCAGCTCGGCCGGCGGCAAGCCCACCGATTCCATCGTGTGCACCACGCCCATCACGGCGGCAACGATACCGAAGGCGGGCAAGCCGTCGCCAACCTTGGCGATCACATGGGCCGGCACGGCGCCCTCATGGTGATGGGTTTCGATCTCGTTGTCCATCAGGTTTTCGATCTGGAACGCATCCATATTGCCCGACACCATCAGGCGCAGATAATCGGTCATGAATTCGACGATATGGTGATCGGCCAGCACCGCCGGATACTTGGAAAACAGCGGGCTTTCCTCGGGCCGGTCAATATCGCCTTCGATCGACATCAGGCCTTCCTTGCGCACCTTGCTGAGCACCTCGAACAGCAGCGACATCAGCTCCATGTACAGGTCCTTGGTGTAGCGCGAACCCTTGAACAGGCTGGGCAAGGCGGCCATGGTTGCCTTGATGGCCTTGCCATTATTGCCGACCAGGAAAGCACCCGCTGCAGCGCCGCCGATCATCAGCAGCTCCAGCGGCTGGAACAGTGCGGCAACATGGCCGCCCGCCATCGCGAAGCCGCCGAACACCGAGGCGCAAACGATGATGTATCCGAGTATGACTAACAAGTGCTGTGACTCCCAAGGTGGCCGGGCTTGCATACCCGTAACATTCTGACAAACTTGCGTGACGAATCAGCTACCATGCCACGCGACGGCAACTGTAACCGGAAGTCGATAAAAACGGCCACCATTTCGAGCTTCCTCCGGCAAAGTTCCGCGTAGAACTACAATAACGTGAGATTGTGCTGTCGGCAAGCAAATAACGCAGACAATTGCCTAAAAGCACCATACGTAAAGTAAAGGGCCACGCTCTGTGGCGGCAATGGTCTTATCGGGTGCGCGCGCGGCAATCCTGAATTCGTAACTAAGAAGTATACTACCCGGCAACATTTGCTTTTCGGCCTGCAACCACAGCGCCGCCATGGCTGCTGGCGACAGGTAGGCGAA
Source organism: Janthinobacterium sp. PC23-8 (assembly GCF_002250505.1). Taxonomy (GTDB): domain Bacteria; phylum Pseudomonadota; class Gammaproteobacteria; order Burkholderiales; family Burkholderiaceae_D; genus Janthinobacterium. The sequence goes on along the minus strand of NZ_NJGY01000003.1, from coordinate 33,492 downwards.
CACCACATCGTAGCGGGCGAAATCGAGGTCCGCATAGTCGCCACGGATAAAGCGGGCGCCGCTTGCGGCCAGGCGCGCGCGCATGCGGCTCGCCAGCCATGGCAGCGGCGCCAGCTCGATGCCGGCAAATTGCCCGTCGGGCCGGCGCCGCGCCAGGTCCAGCACCAGGCCACCCAAGCCACTGCCGATATCGATCAGCCGCACACCAGGACGGTCCGCGATCAATTGCGCCACTTCCTGCCATACGGCCGGCCCCGACGGATAGAACGGCACTTGCGTGCGGAAGGTCGACCAGTACAAGCTCAACAGGAAAATGAAGACCAGCAGGAACAACCCAGGCGGCAAGTCCAGCGCACTGGCCGCCAGCAGGGCCGGCGCGAACAACAGCGCGATCACCCACCACCAGCGCGCCAGCCCGGCGCGCCAGCTGATCAGCGCCGCCAGCACGCCCTGCAGCGATGCCACCGACAGCATGGTCATGCCGAGGCCGGCGCGCGCCAGCAGGTACACCAGGCCCAGCATCAGAGGAAAGGCCAGCACCTGGCTCAGAACGGCCTTGAGCGCCGGCGCACGCAGGATTTGTTGCAGCATGGATCAAAAAGGATGGAGTAACAGTGGTGGAAACGCCAGCATTGACAGCGGAACACTATCCCGACTTTGTCTGACAAGGTGACCTCAGCCGGCATTGCCCGATGGCGCCGCAATCGCTTCGTCGCGCGCCTTCCGGGTCTTGCCGGCGCGCGAAGGCATGTGGCACAGGCCGCAGACATAATCGGCGTTCAGGTCGAGGCAGTTGACGACGAACTTGCCGCCACACTTGCCGCAGGTGGCCATGGCCAGCATCTTGCTGCTGAAAAAACGCACCAGCGTCCAGGCGCGCGTCAGGGACAGCAGCGGCTCTTCGCCCGCTTCGGGCGGCATTTGTTCGAGGTAGAGCTTGTAGGCCTTCATCACCGCTTCGATGCCGGTGGCGCCGGCGTGTTCCACGAGGAAGTGGTGGATATTGATGAACAGCGAGGAATGGATGTTCGGTTGCCAGGTGATGAACCAGTCGGTCGAGAACGGCAGCATGCCTTTCGGTGGCGACACCCCTTTCAACTCCTTGTACAGGTTGAGCAGGCGTTCGCGCGACAGCGATACTTCGGTTTCCAATAACTGCAGGCGGGCGCCCAGTTGTATCAACTCGATGGCAAGCTGTATTTCCTGTGCTTCCGAGACGACACTTTTCTTGGCCATGCTACTGCTCCCGTCTGATTGACTACGGGGTCAGTTTACACGATTTCTTCAACACCCTGTCCGGCCATCAGGATGGCGGCGTGCGACTGCGCCAGCGAGCGGTCCTTGTTGTAGTTCGTCAACATGCCCAGGATGGCGCTGTCATCGAAGCGGAAGCGGGCCAGCATCATGTTGCCGCCAGCCAATTTCAGGATCTGTGCATTGCTCATGCCTTCGATCAGTTCGGCGATTTCCGCCGATACGCCAAGACGGAAGATGGCCGTTACCTTGTCCGCACGGATCATCTGCTGGGCCAGCATCAGATAGCTCAGGTTAGCATCGCGAATCTCAGCCATCATGTCGTTAGCAGTCATTTCCATCTCCTCAATCCGTTAAATTCTTCAACTGGAGCACTTCGTGTTTCCAGTGAGATACATTTTGCAGGAGCAACACAAAACCGCATAGAGGTGCAGCACTGTATTTTTCGCCAGACAATAGAGGACGGAACCGTAGGTGTTTGTCTTACAAACACGGTACGATCATGGTCGCACGCCTGTAAAAGCGTGGAAAAAGAAGCCCTGGACAAACAAGTGTGATGACCTTCTGCAGAGAGGTGGTTATCGCTTTTTTACAACGGCTTGATTTACATCAAAATGCTTACAATGACTATTACGGCACTGCCGGCGAGAACTTGAGGACTTTTTTTAAATATTATGAAAAAGTTTTATTCTCTTCTTATGTAGTCTTTTACGACACCTGAGATGGAAACTTTAGCGTCTTTTGAAAATAATTTAAAAAAAAGCGCAATTTCTTCGCCACGCCCCGGAAAAACGCACTATTACCCATGGCAAAGATCAGGAAAATCGTGCAATCGCGTCCAGACTTGCTACACTGCCGTTCCCGTTTGGCCTCCCCGGCCAAGCCGATATCATGCACCACGGACCCGTATCGCCATGAAAGCCACCATGATTTCCAAACAAGATTGCCTGGCGCTCGGCCGCGACGACGCGCTGGCGCCGCTGCGCGACCGGTTCGACCTGCCGGCGGGCGTGATTTACCTCGACGGCAACTCGCTGGGCGCGCGCCCGAAGGCAGCCATGGCCCGCGCACAGCAAGTGATCGAGGCCGAATGGGGCCATGACCTGATCCGCAGCTGGAATACCAACGGCTGGTTCGACCTGCCCAAGCGCCTGGGCAACCTTTTGTCTCCGCTGCTCGGCGCAGGCGATGGCGAAGTCGTCATTACCGACACCACCTCGGTCAACCTGTTCAAGGCACTGGCTGCGGCGCTGCAGATGCAGGCCACGCATGCGGACCCTGTGCGTGCCCATCCTGCGCGCCGCATCATCGTCAGCGAACGCGGCAACTTCCCGACCGACCTGTATATGGCACAAGGGCTGGCGCAATGGCTGGACCGTGGCTATGCGCTGCGCCTGGTCGACGATGCGGCCGAACTGACGCAGGCCATCGATGGCGACTGCGCCGTGGCCATGCTCACCCATGTGAACTACCGCAGCGGCTACCAGCACGACATGGCGGCCATCAGCGCCCACTGCCACGCGCAGGGCGCGCTGGCGCTGTGGGATCTGGCCCACTCGGCCGGCGCCGTGCCACTGGACCTGCACGCCGATGGTGCCGACCTGGCCGTCGGCTGCACCTACAAATACCTCAATGGCGGCCCCGGCGCGCCGGCCTTTGTCTGGGTGCCGAAACAGCACCAGGCGGCCTTCCGCCAGCCACTGTCGGGCTGGTGGGGCCATAGCGCGCCGTTCGCCATGGACCCGTCCTTCGCGCCCGCCGACGGCATCGCGCGCGCCCTGTGCGGCACCCAGCCCATCGTCTCGCTGGCGCTGGTCGAATGCGGCCTCGATATCTTCGCGCAGACCACCATGACCGCCATCCGCGCCAAGTCGCTGGCCCTGACCGACCTGTTCATCGCGCTGGTCGAGCAACGCTGCGCCAGCCATCCGCTGGGGCTGGTCACGCCGCGCGAACATGCGCGGCGCGGCAGCCAGGTCAGCTTCACGCATCCGCATGGCTATGCCGTGATGCAGGCGCTGATCGCGCGCGGCGTGATCGGCGACTACCGCGAACCGGCCATCATGCGCTTCGGTTTCACGCCGCTCTACACCAGCTTTGCCGAGGTCTGGGATGCGGTCGAGATCCTGCGCGAGATCCTCGACACGCACGCCTACGATGTCCAAGCCCGCCGCGACGCGGTGACCTGATTATTGCAAACCGGGAGTAGCACATGAACGACCAAGCAACAAGCAGCGGCTGCCCCATGCATGCCGGCGCACCGGATACGCAATGGCACGGTGCGCAGATGGACTTCAGCGAGTCGATGAGCTATGGCGACTACCTGGCGCTGGACCGCATCCTCACGGCCCAGCATCCGCTGTCGCCGAACCACAATGAAATGCTGTTCATCGTCCAGCACCAGACCAGCGAATTGTGGATGAAGCTGATGCTGCACGAAATGCACGCCGTGCGCGCCAATCTGCAAGGCGGCGAGCTGCCGCCCGCCTTCAAGATGCTGGCCAGGGTGGCGCGCATCATGGATCAACTGGTGCACGCCTGGGACGTGCTGGCGACCATGACACCGCCCGAGTACACGGCCATCCGCCCGTATCTTGGCGCCTCGTCGGGTTTCCAGTCCTACCAGTACCGCGAGATTGAATTTATTTTGGGCAACAAGAACGCGACCCTGCTGAACGTGCACACCACCGCACCCGAACCGTACGCCGTGCTCGACACCGCCCTGCGCGCGCCGTCCGTCTACGATGAAGCGGTGATGCTGCTGGCGCGCAGCGGCCTGCCGATTGCGCAAAGCCGCCTGAACGCCGACTGGACCTTGCCGACCGCCAGCGACGACTCGGTGAAAGCGGCCTGGCTGGCGGTCTACCGCGACCCGGCCAGATACTGGGCGCTGTACGAGCTGGCCGAAAAACTGGTCGACCTGGAAACGGCCTTCCGCTTCTGGCGCTTCCGCCACGTGACCACGGTCGAGCGCATCATCGGCTTCAAGACGGGCACCGGCGGCACGGCGGGCGTGAGCTACCTGCGCAAGATGCTCGACGTGGTGCTGTTCCCGGAACTGTTCGCGCTGCGCACCGAGCTTTAACGCCTGTTACTGGCCGGCCGCCAGTTTTTTCTGCCACAGCGCGACATCGATCATGACGCCGTCCAGACCGGTATTGCGGATATACACACGGTAGCTGCCCTGCCCCAGGTCGCCGTGCAGGTAGGCGGTGCGCTCGTTGCGCTGCAATCTGGCGCCCTTGATGGTCTTGCGGTACAGCTCGACCACGCTGTCAAAGCTGTCATAGCTGCGCAGCGCCACTTCCAGGTCGCGCGGCGGCCGGCCTTCCGCCTCGTCGAGCACATTGTTCTGCTTTTTACCCCTGAGCGACAACGGGAAGGAAAACACGCCGGCGCCGGCCGAGGTCAGCACGGTTGACTTATCGAGAAGCAAAGGCAGCAGCGCGGACGGAAAGCCCGACGGCAGCTGCGCGCGGTTCCAGCCCGGCAGCGCCGGCTGCGCCAGCACGTATTCGACGCTGGCGATCTTTTGCCCGTCGCCGCCCGCCTCGTCGTCGGCGGCGATCAGCGCCAGCATCGGCGGCAATTGGCGCGCCCACGCCAGCAGCGGCGCGGCCTCGCCCACCAGCATGCCCTTGCGGTGAAACACCGTCAGCACCGCTTGCGGGTCGGGCTTGCAAACTTTCGCCAGCGGCTGGCCCTGCAAGCGGCAATGGCCGTTGACCAGGCCAAAGGCGATAATGGCGCCGCGCTTGTCGAGCAGCAGGGCGCCGCGCTCGCGGCCCTGCTTGCGGTCGTTCATCGACGCGAGCAGCACGCGCCCGTCGGGCAGCTGCGTGCGGGTGGCATCGCGCCGCTCGCTGATCGCCTCGATCGCCTGTTCCAGCAGCAGGCCATCGTCATCGGTATAACTGCCGCGCGCATAGCCGAAGAAATCGAACAGCGCGGCGCGCACCTGCGGCTCGTCGCTCAGGCGTGGCAAGGGGCCGGCCGGCAGCACGATCAGCTGCGCCGCTGGCGCCCTGCCTGGCAGCGGTGCGGCTTTGGCCATCGCAACGGCCGGCATGGCCGCGCAAGCGGCCCATAACAGCAGGCCGCCAAGGCGGCGATAAGTCGATAAAGTGTTCATGATTCTGTCTGCCCAGGGTCTACCCGTGAATGCGGCCACGCTTGGCACGTCGGCGATTCTAGCACGGCCCCATCCACTGTCGCTGTATCGGCGCTGATGCCGCCCATGAAAAAAACCGGCCCTTTTTCATGAAAAAGGGCCGGTTCGGGTAGTTCAATGCGCAGCGAACTGACTTATTTCGCCGAATTGAGCAGCAACTCGTTGAGGCGCTTGACGAAACTGGCCGGGTCGGCCAGCGAACCGCCTTCGGCCAGCAAGGCCTGGTCGAACAGGATATTGGCCCAGTCGCCGAACTTGCCACCTTCAGCATCTTCGTATTTCAGACGCGTCACCAGCGGATGGTTCGGGTTGATTTCCAAAATCGGCTTCGATTCCGGCGCGCTCTGGCCGGCCGCTTTGAGCATGCGCAGCAGGTTGCCCGACAGTTCATTCTCGTCGGCCACCAGGCAGGCCGGCGAATCGGTCAGGCGGAACGTCACGCGCACGTCCTTGGCCTTGTCGGCCAAGGCGGTCTTCATCTTGCCAACCAGGTCGGCGTACGAAGTTTCGGTTTCTTCGTGTTCTTTCTTTTCCGCTTCGTCTTCCAGCGCGCCCAGGTCCAGGCCGCCCTTGGCCACCGACACCAGTTCCTTGCCCTCGAAGTCCTGGATAAACGACAGCATCCATTCATCGACGCGGTCGGTCAGCAGCAGCACTTCGACGCCTTTTTTGCGGAAGATTTCCAGGTGCGGGCTGTTTTTGGCGGCGGCGTAGTTGTCGGCCGTGACGTAATAAATCTTGTCCTGGCCTTCCTTCATGCGCGCCACGTAGTCGGCAAACGAGGTGATCTGTTCATCGCTGTCGTTGGCGGTCGAGGCAAAGCGCAGCAGCTTGGCCAGGCGTTCCTTGTTGCCCGCGTCTTCGCCGATGCCCTCTTTCAGCACCTGGCCGAATTCCTTCCAGAACGTGACGTACTTGTCTTTCTTTTCCTGCTCGTCGGCGTTTGCCAGTTCTTCCAGCATGCCCAGCACGCGCTTGGTCGATCCTTCGCGGATCACTTTTACATCGCGCGACTCCTGCAGGATTTCACGCGACACGTTCAGCGGCAGGTCGGACGAATCGATCACGCCTTTGACGAAGCGCAGGTAGGTCGGCATCAGCTGCTCGGCGTCGTCCATGATGAAGACGCGCTTGACGTACAGCTTGATGCCGCCGCGCTTGTTGCGGTCCCACATGTCGAACGGCGCCTTGGCCGGGATGTACAGCAGTTGCGTGTATTCGCTGCGCCCTTCGACGCGGTTGTGCGTGTGCGTCAATGGCGCCTGGAAGTCGTGCGAGACGTGCTTGTAGAATTCCTCGTACTGTTCCGGCGTAATGTCGGACTTGCTGCGGGCCCACAGGGCGCTGGCCTGGTTGACGGTCTCAAGATCGTCCCTGACCACGGTTTCCTTCTTCTCGTCGTCCCATTCTTCTTTCTGCATCACGATCGGCAGCGAGATATGGTCCGAGTACTTGCGGATGATGGACTTGATCTTCCAGCTCGACAGCAGCTCGTCCTCGCCTTCGCGCAGGTGCAGCACGATGTCGGTGCCGCGACCGGTTTTTTCGATGGTCTCGATGCTGTAGTCGCCTTCACCGGCCGACTCCCAGCGCACGCCTTCGGATGCATCGGCGCCGGCGCGGCGCGTTTCGACGGTGATCTTGTCGGCCACGATAAAGCCCGAATAGAAGCCCACGCCGAACTGGCCGATCAGGGCTGCGTCCTGCTGCTGGTCGCCGGAGAGTTTACCGAAGAATTCCTTGGTGCCCGACTTGGCGATGGTGCCCAGGTGCGAGATCGCCTCGTCACGGGTCATGCCGATGCCGTTGTCGGAAATGGTGATGGTGCGCGCTTCCTTGTCGAAGCCGACCTTGATTTTCAGTTCGTGATCGTTGCCATACAGTGCGTCATTGTCGATCGCTTCGAAGCGCAGCTTGTCGGCCGCGTCGGAGGCGTTCGAGATCAGTTCGCGCAGGAAGATTTCCTTGTTCGAGTACAGCGAATGGATCATCAGATGCAGCATCTGCTTTACTTCGGTCTGAAAACCCAGGGTTTGCTTTTCGGAGACAGCCATGTTTACCTCATAGTCTTGTGAATGGGACGAGTGTCAGTTAATTGGAGATGACGGCAGCGATTTCAAGATGCCAACATGCAAATTTCTCGGGTATCAGGCGCCCAGCGTGCGGCCGAAGAAATCCCATACCCGCTCTTGCTGCACCGTCGCCAGGTTCAGGCGCATATAAGTCGACGGCAACTGGCGCGGCGAAAACAGGCTGCCCGGCCCCAGCACCAGCCCTTCGGCCAGCGCCTGTTCGGCCAGCACATTGGTGTCGCGGCCGGCGTCGGCCCAGACAAACATGCCCGCTTGCGCCGGCTCGAAGCGCAGGCCGGCCCGCTCCATGCGCCGGTAAGTGGGCTCGCGCACCTGGTCGAGCCGCGCGCGCAGGCGCTCGGCATGCTTGCGGTACAAGCCCTGCGACAGGATCTTGTAGACCACGCGTTCGCCGATATCGCTGGTGGTGAGTGTGGCCAGCATCTTGCGGTCGGCCAGGCGCTGCGCCCGCTCGGCTGAGGTAGCGATAAAGCCCACGCGCAGGTTGGCCGCCAGGCTTTTCGAAAAACCGCCGAGGTAGATCACGCGGCGCAGCTGGTCCAGCGCGGCCAGGCGCGTGGCCGGCTGAACGCTGCCGCCAGGGTGCATGTCGCAATAGATATCGTCCTCCACCACCAGAAAATCGTGCTGCTCGGCCAGGCGCAGCACCTGGTAGGCCTTGGCGGCCGACAAGGACGTGGAGCTGGGATTATGCAGCACCGAGTTGATCACATAGAGCTTCGGGCGGTGCAGCGCCGCCAGTTGTTCCAGCACGGCGATATCGGGGCCGTCGTTCAGGCGCGCAATGCCGATCACCTGCATGCCCATGGCGGCAAAGGCGCCGAACATCAGCCAGTAGGCGGGGTCGTCGACAAAGATGGTGTCGCCGGGACGGGCGAACTCGCGCGCCACCAGGTCGAGCGCCTGCATCACGCCCACGGTGGTGACGATCTGCTCGGGCGGGCAGGCGATTTCCAGGCCGGCCAGCTTGCGCTGCAACTGCTGGCGCAGCGGCAGGAAGCCCTGCGGCAGGCCGTAGCTGATCATGGAGGCACCCGGCTGGCGGCTGACGTCGCGCAGCGCGCGCGCCACCAGTTCGCCATCGAGCCACTCGGGCGGCAGCATGCCGGAGCCGGGCGCGGGGTGAGCCGGCGCCTGGCGGAACATATTGCGGATCAGCCAGACCACGTCCATCGGCTGGGGCGCACCGGGCGCCGGCACGGCCATCGGCGGCAGCGGCGTATGGAGCGCCGCGCGCTCGCGCACGTAAAAGCCGGCGCCGCGCCGCGATTCGAGATAGTCGCGCGCCACCAGCTTGTCGTAGCTGGCGACGATGGTGGCGCAGGACACCCCCAGAGTGGCGGCGCACTGGCGGATCGACGGCATGCGCGCGCCGCCGCGCAGCAGCTTGTCATCGATGCGCGCGGCCAGCGAGCGCACGATCTGGTCGATCAGGGTTTCGCCTGAGCCACGCGTGAGCAAATTGAGCAAGGCGTCCGGTGTATTGCTCATCTGACCATCACAGTATCGAAAAGTATGCGAAGAAGTGTATTTGTACTGTACTGCTATCAAGTCTAGCATAGCACTGACTTTCACTACTGCACAGGAAAAATCATGCCACCCTCCGCCACGCTCGCCACCACCCTGCCCCGCCTGGGCGACGACCGCAAGGGCCTGCTGCTGGGCTTGACCGCCGTCGCCCTGTTCAGCCTGACCCTGCCGATGACCCGCCTGGCCGTGGCCGAACTGCCGGCCGTGTTTGTCGCGCTGGGCCGCGCGCTGGTGGCCGCCTGCCTGGCGGCGCTGTGGCTGTGGCAGCGCCGCGCGCCGCTGCCGACGCGCGAACAATGGCTGCCGCTGGGACTGGTGGCGGCCGGCTGCGTGGTGGGCTTTCCCTGGCTGACTTCGCTTGCCATGCGCAGCCTGCCCGCCTCGCACGGCGCGGTGCTGGTCGGCATCTTGCCGCTGGCCACAGCCGTCTTTGCCGTGCTGCGCGGCAAGGAGCGCCCCTCGCCCGCCTTCTGGCTGATGGCGGTGAGCGGTACGGCGCTGGTGGTGGCGTTCGCGCTGCGCCAGGGCGGCGGCAGCTTCCATGTGGCCGACTGGCTGATGTTCGCCGCCGTGCTGCTGGGCGCCCTGGGCTATGCCGAAGGCGGGCGCCTGGCGCAAGCCATGCCGGGCCAGCAGGTGATCTGCTGGGCGCTGGTGTTGGCCGCACCCGTCGTGCTGCCCGTGGTGCTGTGGCTGAGCTGGCCGCAGCGCGCCCTGCTGGCGGGCGCCAGCGCGCAAGCCTGGGGCGGCTTTGCGTACACCTGCGTGTTCTCCATGTTGATCGGCTTTTTTTTCTGGTACCGCGGCATGGCCCTGGGCGGCGTGGCAAGGGTTGGCCAGACGCAGCTGCTGCAGCCGTTTCTGACCTTGCTGGGCGCGGCGGTGTTGCTCGGCGAACCTCTGGCGATCGACAGCCTGCTGTTTGCCGGCGCCGTGATCGCCGTGGTGGCGGCCGGGCGCAAGCTGAAATAAGCCGCGCCGCGGCGGTGCGCGCGGTCAGTACATGCCGACCTTCGATTCGGCCATGCTGATGAAGATGTTCTTGCACTGCGAATAGTGATCGAGCATCATCTTGTGGTTCTCGCGCCCGATGCCGGATTTCTTGTAGCCGCCGAACGGCGCGTGCGCGGGCAACTGGTTGTAGGTGTTGACCCACATCCGCCCGGTCTCCACGCCCATGGCCACACGCAAGGCGCGGTTGAGGTCGCGTGTCCAGACCGCGCCGGCCAGCCCGTATTCGCTGTCGTTGGCCATGGCGATGACTTCATCGACCTCGGTGAACCGGACCACGGTCGCCACCGGGCCGAAGATTTCTTCCTGCGAGAGGCGCGCCCGGTTGTTCTTCACGGCGATGAGGGTCGGGCGCATGAAGCATCCCTTGGCCAGTTCGCCGTCCGTCACCGCCACGCCACCGGCCAGAACCTCCCCTTCCTTGCGGCCAATATCGACGTACGACAGGACGTCGTCGAGCTGCTTGCGGTTGACCTGCGGGCCCATCTGCGTGCCACTCAGCCAGGGCAGATTGACGTTGACGTTATTGAATGCCTTGACGGTTTCATCGACGAAGCGGTTGTAGATGTCGGCATGCACAAAGAGGCGGGACCCGGCGCAGCACACCTGCCCCTGGTTGAAGAGGATGCCCAGCTGGACGCCTTCAATGGCCTTGTCCCACGGTGCGTCGGGGAAGATGATGTTGGCCGATTTGCCGCCCAGCTCCAGCGTCGCGGGAATGAGCTTCCTGGCTGCGGCCTCGGCCACGGTGTAGCCGATGTCGGTGGAACCGGTGAAGGCCAGCTTGCGAAAACCTTCATGGCGCAGCATGTAGTCGCCCGTGGTGGAACCCTTGCCGGTGATCACGTTGACCACGCCCTTGGGCAGGATGGCGGCCATGATCTTGGCCAGCTCCAGCAGGCTCAGCGGGGTATCGGACGACGGCTTGATCACGATGCAATTGCCTGCGGCCAGCGCGGGCGAAATCTTCCACGCCGCCATCAGCAGCGGGAAGTTCCAGGGAATGATCTGCCCCACCACCCCCAGCGGCTCGCGAATCACCAGGCTCAGCGTGTCTTTGTCAAGCAGCGTGGAGCTGCCTTCTTCCGTGCGGATCGCCGCAGCAAAATAGCGAAAATGGTCGATGGACAAGGGCACGTCCACCGCAGTGGTTTCCCGCAGGGGCTTGCCGTTGTCCAGCGTCTCCACCATGGCCAGATGCTGGGCATTGGCCTCCATCACATCGGCAATTTTGTTCAGGTAGGCGGCTCGCTCGGCCGGGCTGGTGTGCTTCCAGGTGGCAAAGGCATCCCAGGCCGCCTTGACGGCGGCGTCCACGTCTTGCTTGTCGGCGGCGGCGCAACTGGCCAGCCGCTCGCCCGTGGAGGGGCTGAAGGTCTCGAAGGTGGTGCCCGACGTGCTCTCCACCCATGCTCCGTTGATCAAAAGGCGGTAGCTGCTGTCAATATGGTCAGATGCTTTCAATACATTCTCCTGGTCCTGCACGAATACATAAGGGCGCTTCCCGGCTTGTGCAGGAAAGCGACAAGAAGGACCTGCGGCTATCAGGCGACCAGGGCCGCCTTGAAAATATCCACCACCTGCTCCTGCGTGGCGGTGCGCGGGTTGGTGGCCTGGCAGGCGTCCTTCCTGGCATTGACGGCCATGGTTTCAAGATCCTTTTCAAGCACGCCCAGGGCGGTGAGATTTTTGGGAATGCCCACATCGCGCGCCAGTCGCCGGATGGCGTCGATGCTTTTCTCCGCCGCGGCGATGGTGGACAGGCCGCTGGTGTTTTCGCCCAGAGCTTGCGCAATGTCGACATAGCGCTGCGGGCAGGCAATCAGATTGAAGGCGCACACCTCGGGCAGGAGCACGGCATTGCAAACACCATGGGGCAGGTTGTAGAAGCCGCCCAGCTGGTGCGCCATGGCGTGCACATAGCCCAGGCTGGCACTGTTGAAGGCCATTCCCGCCAGGTACTCGGCGTAGGCCATCTTGTCGCGCGCTTGCACATTGGTGCCGCAGGCCACGGCCGGGCGCAGCCACTCGGCGATCAGGGTGATGGCCTTGAGGGCGCAGGCGTCGGTGATGGGCGTGGCGATGGTGGACACATATGCTTCGATGGCATGCGTCAAGGCGTCCATGCCGGTTGCCGCGGTCAGGCTCGCCGGCATGTCGACCATCAGCAGCGGATCGTTAATGGCGATATCGGGCGTGCAGCGCCAGTCCACCAGCGCCATCTTCACATGCGTATCGGTGTTGGTGATGATGCAAAAGCGCGTCATCTCTGCGGCGGTGCCCGCCGTGGTGTTGACGGCCAGGAAAGGCGGCATGGGCTTGGTCGTCTTGTCCAGTCCTTCATAGTCCCGGATGTGGCCGCCATTGCCGATCACCATGCCGATGCCCTTGCCACAGTCGTGCGCACTGCCGCCGCCCAGCGTAACGATGGCGTCGCACCCGTGGGCCTGGTATATCGCCACGCCGTCGTGCACGTTGCGGTCGGTGGGGTTGGGCTCGGCCCCGGCAAATACGGTCACCTTGATGCCTGCCGCTTCCAGCATGTGTGTGACTTTTGCCGCCAGGCCCAGGCGCACCATGCCTGCGTCGGTGCACAGGAAGGCATGGCTGGCACCAAGGGACTTGGCTTGCGGGCCGATTTCCTTGGCGCAGCCCACACCCATCAACGCCACGGTCGGCGTAAAGAATCCAAATGTTTGTTCAACAACTGACATATTCGTCTCCAATGAGATATTTTTAAATCCCGTGAGGGGCGGTTGCACTGTAGGGTCCTGCCCCGTTTGTTTCAATGACCTGGATCAATAAACGACGGCTCTGTCGTGATGGGGGGGTGTCCGCCTGGGCGCGAGCTGAAACAAGATGTTCGCGCCGCAGCGGTGGGCGCAGCGACCAGTCCGTCGTACAATAAGGCAGCAGTTTGGGCGCGGCCTATCCGGTGGCGCCCGTGCAAGGCCGCCACAAGCGGACCATACAACCAGCCGGCACAGCTCGGCATCTTCCGTGAGACACGCATGAAAATTGAGAACCCGAATCCGATCCAGTGGCGCTTTGCCGAACGCGCCGACCAGCTGCAAAGCTCGTTCATCCGCGAAATCCTGAAAATCACGCAGCGCCCCGAGATCATTTCGTTTGCCGGCGGCCTGCCGTCGCCCGCCACCTTCCCGATCGACGAAATGAAAGCGGCCTTCGACAAGGTGTTGTCGCACAACGGCAAGGTGGCGCTGCAATACGGCCCGACCGACGGCTACCTGCCGCTGCGCCAGTGGATCGCCGATTCCCTGTCGGCGGGCGGCGGCGCCATCACGACGGAACAGGTCCTGATGACGTCCGGCTCGCAGCAGGCGCTGGACTTGCTGGGCAAGGTGCTGATCGACGAAGGCAGCCGCGTGCTGGTCGAAACCCCCAGCTACCTGGGCGCGCTGCAGGCGTTTTCCGTGTACCGCCCACAATTCATGTCGGTCGACACCGATGACGAAGGCCTGGTGCCGGCGTCGGTCGGGCCGGTTGCCGACGGCGCGCGCTTGCTGTACGCGCTGCCGAACTTCCAGAACCCGACCGGGCGCAGCCTGTCGGTAGCGCGCCGCGTGGAGCTGGTGGAAACCTGCGCCCGCCTCGGCCTGCCGCTGATCGAAGACGACCCGTACGGCGCCCTGCGCTACAGCGGCGCGCCGTATCCGAAGATGCTGAACATGAATCCGGACGGCGTAATCTACATGGGCTCGTTCTCCAAGGTGCTCACGCCCGGCATCCGTCTCGGTTATGTGGTGGCGCCGCCGCCGCTGGTGCGCCGCCTGGAACTGGCCAAGCAGGCGGCCGACCTGCATACCTCGCAGCTGACGCAAATGGTGGTGCATGAAGTGATCAGGGACGGCTTCCTGGACCAGCATATTCCGAAGATCCGCACCCTGTACGGCGAGCAGTGCCAGGCCATGCTGCACGCGTTGCAAGAGCATTTCCCGGCCGGCGTGACCTGGACTCGGCCCGAAGGCGGCATGTTCATCTGGGTCACCTTGCCCAAACATATCGACGCGATGGCGCTGCTCGACGCAGCGATCGCCAGCAAGGTCGCCTTCGTGCCCGGCTCGCCGTTTTACGCCAACGCGCCCGAAACCAACACCTTGCGCCTGTCGTTCGTGACGGTACCTCCCGAACGCATCCGGGCAGGCATCGCAATCCTGGGCAAGCTGATCGCCGCCAGGTTGTAAGCAGTCACTGACGCTCCCGCCGCGCTGGCAGCGTGGCGGGAATGGTGTTATTGCAATGATTTCCACAACTTAAAGCTTAGATTTTTCACCAAACAAATTACCGAAGCAGTATGATCTGTATCAAAGTATCACTTGATATCAGGTCAGAGTTTGCGGCATTGCTGGCCTGTGCGACACATCAAATAGAGGCCGGCGGCAATGAGTCCAGGCAGTGCGGGGGATACCCAACGGCGTATAGCCGCGATATTGATCGTCGATGATGCGCCGGCCAACCTCGAGCTGCTGCGCAAGTCGATGAGCGAGCAAGGCTATCAGGTTTATGTCGCCCTATCTGGGGAGCGAGCGCTCGCTATTGCCCAGCGCGCCCAGCCCGACCTGATCCTGCTCGACGTGATGATGCCCGACATGGACGGCTTCGAAACCTGCTGCAAGCTCAAGCAAAATCCGCTGACGCGGCGCATTCCCGTGATCTTCATGAGCGCCAGGACCGACACCGACGACGTGGTAGCCGGCTTCGATATCGGCGCCGTCGACTATATCGGCAAGCCGCTGCGCATGCCCGAAGTGTACGCCCGCGTGCGCGCCCAGCTGCAAATTCGCAACAACAGCGACACCCAGGAAGAACAGGCCGAGCGCCTGCGCACCATCGTCAACCACATGGCCGAAGGCTTGCTGATCATCGAGGCGGACGGCCGCATCCAGTACACCAATCCGGCTTGCGACCAGTATCTGGGCTACCACGAAAACGAGCTGGCCGGCCGTTCGATCGCCGAGCTGCTCAGTCCCATGGTGACCCAGGAATACCTCGACTATTTCGCCATGCATGCGGCCCATCCCGACACGGCGCACAAGCATGGCACGCGCGAAGTGGCGATCCGCCACCGCGACGGCAACCTGCTCAGCATGGACCTGACGCTCACGCCCATGTATTTGCGCCAGCCGCTGTTTATCGGCCTGCTGCACGACATTACCCACCACAAGCAGTCGGAAGACGCGCTGCAGCGCGCCGCCTATCTGGACCCGCTCACAAAAATCGCCAACCGCCGCCATTTCGACAGCTTCCTGGAAAAAGAGTGGCAGCGCGCCGTGCGCAACGGCTGCGTGCTGTCGCTGGTGCTGCTCGACGTCGACCATTTCAAACTGTACAACGACAGCCAGGGCCACCCGGCAGGCGACACCTGCCTGCAACAGGTCGCGCAAACGATCGCCTCCCACGCCTGCCGCACCGGCGACCTGGCGGCCCGCTATGGCGGCGAAGAATTCGTGATGCTTTTTTCGGAAACGGAAGCGGCAAACGCCTTTGAGCTGGCCGAAACCATCCGCACCCATATCGAAGCGCTGCAGCTGCCCCACCCGCGCTCGCCCACTTCCGCCTGGATCACGGTCAGCATCGGCGTCGCCACCATCCGCCCACACCAGCTGGACGACCGCGAAGCCCTCTTCGTCGCCGCCGACCGCGCGATGTACCAGGCCAAGGAAGGCGGCCGCAACCAGGTACGCGCCACCAGTTCGGGAAGTAACGCCTGGGAAACCGTCAAGGCGCTGATCCTGCGATAACAAGCACGGAAGCAGAAGCGCAAACAACAGAAGCAAACCCAAGCCCCATGAAACGGCCCAAGCGCCCAGCCAAGGCTCTCCGGGCCAAGCCCGCGACTGCGGCCCGCTGTGTGCCAGCCTTTCCAGCGTCGCATCGCCTGCCTCACAAGCTATACTTGGCCGTCACCATCACAAGGTATTGGTTTTTCATGACAATCGCTTTGTTCCATCATGCCAGACATTGATACCGTCACGGCCGCCTACGTGCAGCCGCTGCTGGAAGCGGCCAGCGCGCATGGCATCGACAACCTCACGCTGGCCAGCGCGGCAGGCTTGCCCGAAGACGGCTTGTCGCCGCCGCCGGCTACCCTGCCCGCAGCCGCCTACGTGCGCCTGCTGGGCGCCGGCGCCATGCTGGCCGGCGACGCGCATTTCGGCCTGCACGTGGGCGAGCGCGTGCGCATGGGCACCTACAGCGCCTATGGCCTGGTGCTGCTCAGCTGCGCCAGCGTCGGCCAGGCGCTGGAACAGGCGGCCCGCTACGAAGTGCTGGTGCACGACCTGGGCCGATCGTCGCTGCGGCGCGACGGCCAACGCTTTCATTACCGCTGGATCAGCCATTATCCACACGCCAGCCGGCACCTGGTCGACAGCGTGTTTGCCGGCCTGCGCGTGTGCGGCGACTGGCTGGCCGGCAGGCCCTTGCCGCATGCCGAACTGGCGCTGGCCCACGATGGCGGCGGCCAGTCGCTGCTGCGCCATGCCAGCCACCGCGACGAATATGTGCGCGTGCTGGGCAGCCTGCCGCGCTTCGGGAGCGAGGCCAACACGTCCACCATGGACGCGCAGGCGCTGGACTGGCCCGTGCCGGATGCCGACACCAGCCAGTACCGCCTGCTGCGCCGGCATGCCGAACAATTGCTGGCGCGGCGCGGCGGCATGACGGGCGCCTGCGCCGCGATCGAGGCGCAGGTTCGGCACGCCATTGCGGCCGGCCTGCGCCAGGGCCCGGCGCGCCTGACCGGCGTGGCCGACGACCTGGCGCTCACGCCACGCACCCTGCAGCGCAAACTGAGCGACGCGGGCACCAGCTTCCAGGCCCTGCTCGACCAGGTGCGCTACCGCCAGGCACGCGACTATCTGCGCCAGCCCGGCCTGTCGCTGGCCGATATCGCCTGTTTGCTCGGTTACCGCGAGCAAAGCGCCTTCAACCACGCGTTTCGCGCCTGGGCCGGCACCAATCCCGGCGCCTGGCGCTTGCAGGAGCGCCTTGATGCGCGTGAATGATCTCATCGTCAGTTTCTGGCTATACTGGCAGCGGCAAATTAATTTGTATCCTCCAACCTGCACTGCAAAGGACGAATAATGCAACTCAAGGACAAAGTCGCACTGATTACCGGCGCCGCCAGCGGCATCGGCAAGGAAATGGCCCTGGAATATGCGAAGCAAGGCGCGAAGGTCGTGATCGCCGACCTGGCGCTCGATGCCGCCAGCAAGACGGCCGATGAAATCACGCAGGCCGGCGGCGCGGCCTTCGCCGTGGCCATGGATGTGTCGAGCGAAGAGCAGGTCGACAAGGGCGTGGCCGACGCCGTGGCGCACTTTGGCGGCATCGACATTTTGATCAGCAACGCCGGCATCCAGATCATCAGCCCGGTGGTCGACTATGCTTTCGACCAGTGGAAGAAAATGCTGGCGATTCACCTGGACGGCGCCTTTCTCACCACCCGCGCCTGCATGCGCGTCATGATTGAGAAAGGCCGCGGCGGCGCCATCATCTACATGGGTTCGGTGCACTCGCACGAAGGTTCGCCCTTCAAGAGCGCCTACGTGGCGGCCAAGCACGGCCTGGTGGGCCTGGCCAAGGTGGTGGCCAAGGAAGGCGCGAAAGACGGCATCCGCGCCAACGTGATCTGCCCCGGTTTCGTGCGCACCCCGCTGGTCGACAAGCAGATTCCCGAACAGGCGGCCCAGCTCAATATCAGCGAAGAGGACGTGATCAAGAAAATCATGCTGAAAGACACCATCGACGGCGAATTCACCACCACCCAGGACGTGGCGCAAACGGCGGTGTTCCTGGCGGCGTTCCCGTCGAATGCGCTCAGTGGCCAATCGATCGTGGTCAGCCACGGCTGGCACATGCAGTAAAGCGTCGCTCAGGCCAGGGCCCTGAACGGGGCCTGGCGTCGTGCTTAGCCCGCTGCGTGCCGGCTGCGCGCTGCCGGCGCAATGGCCTTCCTCGTCACCGCCACCGGCCTTGCTGCTGCCCGCCGTGGCGTTCCTGGGCCTGTCCGGGCGGCTGAGGTAGCGCTGCCGCGACGTTCGAGCCGGAACAGCGCCATCGCCTGTTCCAGCTGCCGCGTCTGGTCTTGCAGCGAGCTCGATGCCGCCGCCGACTCCTCCACCAGCGCCGCGTTCTGTTGCGTCACTTCATCCATTTGCGTCACGGCCTGATTGACCTGGCCGATGCCGTGGCTTTGCTCGCGCGAGGCCGAGGCGATTTCGCCCATGATGCCGTGCACGCCCTGTACTGCGGACAGCATTTCCTGGCTGCTGGCGCCGGCCTGCGCGGCCAGCCGCGCGCCTTCCTGTACCTGCTGCAGGGAAGCGGAAATCAACTGCTTGATTTCGGTGGCGGCCGCCGCCGAGCGCTGCGCCAGGCTGCGCACTTCGCCCGCCACCACCGCAAAACCGCGTCCCTGGTCACCGGCCCGCGCCGCTTCCACGGCCGCGTTCAGGGCCAGGATATTGGTTTGAAACGCAATGCCTTCGATAATGCCGGTGATCTCGCCGATCTTCTTCGACGACGCATTGATCTGGTCCATCATCGTCACGACCTGGCCGACGATCTCGCCACCACGTCCGGCCAGGCCGTGAACCTTGCCCGCCATTTCGCTGGCCTGGCCCGCATTGCCGCTGTTCTGCTGCACCGTCGCGGCCAGTTGTTCCATGCTCGACGCCGTCTGCTGCAGCGCCGAAGCCTGCGCCTCCGTGCGGCCCGACAAGTCCATATTGCCGGCGGCGATATCGGCGCTGGCCGCGCTGATGCGCAAGAAGTTGCCGCGCACGTCGCCGACGATGGAGTGCAGGTTGACGCGCAACTGGCGCAGCGAACGCAGCAGCTGTCCCATTTCATCGCGCCGCGTGGTGTCGATCTCGGCCGTCAGGTCGCCGCCGGCCATCACGTCGCAGGCCTGGCGCGCCTGCTGCAAGGGCAGCAGCACGGTGCGGTGCAAGACGCTCCAGAAATACAGGGTGGCGAGCAATCCGGCCGCCGACAAGGCGGTCAGCCACGGTGAGGCCGAGGCAGGAAACAGATCGGCATGCCAGGCCAGTTGCAGCGCCAGCAAAAGGCTGAGCAAGCCGAGGTTCCAGCCGATGCGTTTGCCCAGCGCCATATCGCGCAACCCGGCAATTTTCGCCAGCCAGCCGGTGCGCACGGCCTCGCCCTGGCTGATCGCCACGCCGCCGGCCTGCCCCGCCTTGATGCGCGCATACAACGCTGCGGCCTGCGCCACCTGCTGGCGCGTGGGCTTGGTACGCACCGACATATAGCCGATCGCGACGCCGTCTTCGA
Source organism: Janthinobacterium sp. PC23-8 (assembly GCF_002250505.1). Taxonomy (GTDB): domain Bacteria; phylum Pseudomonadota; class Gammaproteobacteria; order Burkholderiales; family Burkholderiaceae_D; genus Janthinobacterium. The sequence goes on along the minus strand of NZ_NJGY01000003.1, from coordinate 14,115 downwards.
CCACCGGCGTGACGTTCGCCAGCACCCAATAGTAGTCGCCATTCTTGCAGCGGTTCTTCACCATGCCGCTCCAGGAACGGCCGGAGCGGATGGTGGCCCAGAAGTCGGCAAACGCTTCGACCGGCATGTCGGGATGGCGCAGGATGTTTTGTGGCGCGCCCATCAGTTCTTCGGCCGTGTAGCCGCTGATGTCGATAAAATACGGATTGGCGTAGGTAATATTGCCTTGCAAATCGGTAGTCGAAACAATGGTTTCGGTATCGCTCAGGTTGATTTCGGTATCGCTGACAGGAAGATTGAGTCGCATGGTCACATCCTCAGGGTAGCCCGTACTTTGACGGGTAAGCAGGTAAGGGACTGATACCAGGCCATGGCGGCATAGCTGGCATCCACATTTTAATATTTTATTACCAATGAAATGGACAATTTCCGGAACGAGGGCAGCAGCGGCGCCAGGCTGCGGTCTGCCGGAATATCGCTCCATATTATCTTGAGAATATATTACACCAAATTAAATAAATTAAACAAATATATTATTTTTCAATAAAAAAGCTACATTTAATTAATATTTATTTTTGTTAAAGTTGATTTAAATGAATTTTTTATTGCCAAATAATACATGATAAATGCCGCGCAGACGTGCCGCTGGCGCGCCGCTCGCCACTCGGGGCCGGAACCGGAACCGGAACCGGGACCGGGACCGGGGCCGGCTTGCCAGGGAGGGCGAGGTACAGGCCCGGACGGGCGCTGCAATGGGATAGCAGGCGGTGCGTCATGACTTTCTTGCCGGCGCCGCGCCCGATATGATGAAACGGTTTAACGCGGCACGTAGCGCCAGCCCGTGCTCTCCAGCATGAACGTGAATGCCGTCCTGATGTCGGCGCGGTTCGGCACGCTCAGCACGGCATCGCACACCAGGTAGCCCGTGCTGCGCTTGACTACGCACGCCTCGAGGGCCTTGACCTGCATCGCCGTTTGCGCTTCCTGCATCTGCACATCGTTCGCAGCGTCCGGATTGCGCGCGATTTCTTCGCCGACCCAGGCGCGCATCAGCGCTTGCGCCTCGCCGATCGACGGCCCGGCGAATGTCGCATTCTTGCGCTCGACGCCGACCCAGGCGCCACCGTTTTCTTTACGCAGCGGCAAGACGGTAAAGCCATCGCGCATGCCCGCACGCATGCCCACCAGGCAGACGACCTCGCCCTGCGCATCCTGCGCATCCTGGCAGCCAAGCAGGCTGGTGACCTTGACGGCCATCGGCATCGACGACGCCGTCTTCGCCACGCCCGCATCGACGGCGGCCTGGATCTGTTCCCGGGTGGGCGTGGCGGCGGCGTGGACAAAGCCGGCGCCGGTGGAAAACAAGGTGGCGACGGTGCAGGCAACAGTTCTCAAACGCATGGCTCGGTACTCATATAAAAAAAGAAACGCAGTCTAACAGGCAACTTGCTGAACACCGTTCCAATTGGCAACTATCTTGCATCGGCCAGAGGCAGCCGGTCATCGGCCACCAGCGCCCAACTCCGGCGGCAAGCTGCGCTTTGTTGCTATGATGTCGGGCTGCCGGCGGGACTGCCGGCCAGATCGATCTTGAACATAACGGGAGTTTGAATGAGTTTACGTCTGTTGCTCTTGGGAGCATTCAGTGCCGCCTTGGCCACCACCGCCACCACCCCGGCGCTGGCGGCGCCGCGCGGTTTTACCGTCGAAGACATGGTCGCCATGGAGCGTGTCGGCAGCCCGGCGCTGTCGCCGGACGCCACGCGCGTGGTCTACACCGTGCGCAGCACCAATCTTGATAAAAACCGCGGCAACACGCAGCTGTGGATGATCGACCTGCGCGCGCCGAACGCCGCGCCGCGCCAGCTCACGCGCGGCGAGGCCAGCGCCAGCGATCCGCAATGGTCGCCCAAGGGCGACGCCATCTACTTTCTGTCCGGCCGTTCGGGCTCCTCGCAAGTATGGCAGCTGCCGATGAACGGCGGCGAAGCGTCGAAAGTGACCGACCTGGCGCTGGACGTCGACACCTACCGCCTGTCGCCGCAGGGCGACCGCCTGGCCTTCAGCATGGGCGTGTATCTCGATTGCGCCGACATCGCCTGCAGCAAAAAACGCCTTGACGACAAGGCAAAAAACAAGGCTAGCGGCATGGTCTACGAGCAGCTGTTCGTGCGCCACTGGGACACCTGGGCCGATGGCCGCCGCAACGTGCTCTATTCCGCGCCGATCGATGCTTCCGGCAAGGTCAGCGCCATGCCGGTCAGCCTCTCCGGCACCCTGGACGGCGACGCGCCGTCAAAGCCGTTCGGCGACAACGGCGAATACCACTTCAGCCCGGACGGCAAAACGCTCGCCTTCTCGGTGCACGTGGCCGGCCGCACGGAATCGTGGTCGACCAACTTCGACGTGTATACCATCGCCGCCACCGGTGGCGAAGCGCCGCGCAACCTCACGGCCGACAATCCTGCCTGGGACACCAAGGCGACCTGGTCGCCGGACGGCCGCACCTTAGCTTATGTGGCCATGACCAAGCCCGGTTTCGAGGCGGACCGCTTCCACCTGGTGCTGATGGATGTGGCCACCGGCAAGAAGCGCACCGTGGCCAACGACTGGGACCGCTCGATCGCCGACTTGCGCTGGACCCCGGACGGCAAGGCCTTTCTGGTCACCGCCGATGATGTCGGCCAGCACCGTTTGTTCCATATCGATGCGGCCAGCGGCAAGGTGTCGGCCCTGACCGGCAAGGGCGCCGTCGGCGACTTCGACGTGCGTGGCAATACCATCGTGCTCACGCACGCCAACCTGGCCTCCGGTGCGCAGCTGTATCAGCGCCAGCTTGATGCGAAGTCCGAATCGGCGCCGATGACGCAACTGACGAAGCAGAATGCGCAAGCGCTGGCCGATGTGCGCTTTGGCGAATATGAACAGTTTTCGTTTGCCGGCGCCAATGGCGAAACCGTCTACGGCCACGTGATGAAGCCATGGAACGCCAAAGCCGGCGAGAAATACCCGATCGCCTTCCTCGTGCATGGCGGCCCGCAAGGCAGCTTCGGCAACAGCTGGAGCTACCGCTGGAATCCGCAGGTGTATGCGGGCGCCGGCTACGCCACCGTCTTCATCGACTTCCACGGTTCGACCGGCTACGGCCAGCAGTTCACCGATTCCATCAGCGGCGACTGGGGTGGCAAGCCGCTGGTCGACCTGCAAAAAGGGTTAGCGGCGGCGACGCAGAAATTCCCGTGGCTGGACCGTGACCGCAGCTGCGCCCTGGGCGCTTCCTACGGCGGCTACATGATGAACTGGATCGCCGGCAACTGGCCGGACGGCTTCAAATGCCTGGTCAACCACGACGGCGTGTTCGACAACCGCGCCATGTACTACGCGACGGAAGAACTGTGGTTCAACGAGTGGGAAAACGGCGGCACTTATTATGACGCGGCGGCGAAACACGAGCAGTTCAATCCCGTCAACTACGTGAAGAACTGGAAAACGCCGATGCTGGTGGTCCAGGGCGACCTGGACTTCCGCATCCCGACCACCCAGGGCCTGGGCACCTTCACCGCGCTGCAGCGCCAGAACGTGCCGAGCAAGCTGCTGGTGTTCCCGGACGAGAATCACTGGGTCTTGAAACCGGCGAACTCGCTGCTGTGGCATCACACGGTATTGGATTGGTTGAATACTTACACGAAGAAGTAAAGTGAAATCAGGGGTCAAACCCGACGGGTCTGACCCCAGTTTTACGCTAGCCGCACAGCTCACGCCTGCGGCTTTTTTGCGTCCATCAAACTGCATCAATACGTATTGAGCGCCTTGGCAAACTTCACGATCCACAAGCGTGCCGGCCGCTCGCGGTCGTCGCCGCGCGCCACGCGGATGGTATTGGCGGCGTTGCAGCCAAGTGCGCTGCTCGTCACGATCACGCCATTGGCGTCTACCACGCACTTGGTCACATCGGCGCCCTGCACTTCCACGCCCGCCGCATCAAACACCCTGGTCTTCATGCCGAAGTCGTTGTCGTTGGCCAGCGCAATGGTCGAGCCGTCGACCAGGGTCAGGCCTTCGGCTTTTTCCGCCGCCCAGCCGATCGCGTTCAAGTCGAGCAGCAGGGTTTTCTTCAGCGTTTTCACCTGCGCCCAGTCGGCGCCATTGACGGCGGCGCCAGCCATGCTGCTCTTTTCCAGGTCGGAGGTCGCCGCGTTATATGCGCTGCCCGAAATATCGGTGGCGGCGTTCAGGTCCACCAGCATCAGCTTGTTGAACACCTTGCCCGAAGGCGCGGCGCCCTGTTCGATGACGAGGAATTTGCCGCCACCGAGCGCCACCATGTCGCCCAGCTTGGCGTTGCCGGTACGCCCATCCTGATAGTCTGCCGCGTCGAGCGGATAGGCAAACATCCTGCCGCTGGTGCCAAGCGTGGGATCGAATTCGATCCAGCGCGTAAAGCGCGCATAGCGCTCGATCTGTTCCGACTTTTTGGTCACTGCGTAGGTGGCGCTGCCGTCCGTCAGCGGGCTTTGCAAAAAGGCGTACAGCTTGTCGTTCGACGTATCGAGCGTCATGCCTTCCATGCCGCGGTTGGCGCGGCGCTTGGCGAACAATGCCGGCAAGCCCTTGCCCGGTTCATATTTGGCCTGGATCACGCCGGTGGCCGCATCGAGCTTGATGATGAAGGGGCCGTATTCGTCGGAAACCCACAGCGCATTGCGCTTCTTGTCGACCACGATAGCTTCCGAATCGAGCCCACCTGCGTTGAACACGGCGCGGCTGGCCGGATCGTACTTCATCGCGTCCATCACGGGCATTTCGGCCGAATTGCCGACCGCGCCCACCGGCACCGGCAAGCCCGAGGTGTTGACGGTGGCGCTGACCTTGATCGGCGTGGAGGAGGCCAGAACGGCGCCGCTCTTGCCGACCGTGATCACGCCAAACGCTGGCGCAAAGCCGGGCGACGGAAAGATCTTGCTGCCGATGGTGGCGCCCTTGACGTTCGGGTCCGGCACCAAAGGACCATCGCCGTTCGGGCCGCGGTCGGTCAGGCCATAGAATTCCAGGTCGCCGCTGGCGTTTGTCCCCTTGAAGGCCAGGCCGGAACCGTAGGACGGCAAGAAGCCGTTCGGGAACTCGCTCTTGACCTTTGCGTTCGCGCCTTCGTACGGCACGTAAAAACTGTTGGCAGCCTGGATCTGGTAGCGCGTGACCGTCACTTTCACTTCGCCGAGCGGGGTGGTCTGCGTCAGCGCCTCGTTGACGGGAGCGCCCACTTTCGAAGCAAGGGTATCTTCAAAATGCTCGCGCACCAGGGCGCGGCGCTCGGTGTCGACCGTGCGGCCTGCAAACTTGGCGCCCAGGGTGGCCAGGTGCGCGGCCAGCGCCGTATTGAAAGCGGCGGGCGCGGCGGCAAAGTCCAGCGTCTTGCCGGCCAGCGCCGTCTTGACGTCGCTGCTGATCCTGATTCCGTTCGACGGGTCGCTGTCGTCGTCCAGCAGTTGCAGCGCCAGCAGGCGGTTGACCACCTTGTCGTCGGCCACGCTGGTGCTGGCGGCCAGCGTCAAGGGCGTGACGATGGCGTTGCACAAGGTCGAGCCAAGCACCACGCCGCCGGCGCTGAAGGTCACGCTGTCGCCCGCGTTGCACATGAATTCACCCTTGGCGTTGGTGCTGGCCTTCGCCGCGCTGCCGGCCACGTAATCGAGGCCTTCGACGGCGCCGTCGAGGAACACGCCGGTCATGGCAACTGGCGCAGCTGGTGCATCATGACTGTCGCTGCCGCCGCAGGCGGTCAGGGCAAAGCTGGCGGCAAGCGCCAGCAGGCGCAGTTTCGGGACGGTATTGTGGGGGTGGTTCATCGGCTTCCTCAGCATGGGTTGGATCAGAAGCGGCAAGCCTACCGTGTCAAAATGACAAGCTCATGACACGTTTGTCATAATGGGTGCACAGATACAACAGATTGCTCGGGCGGACCGCCTATACCGCCAAAGCGGCCGTCGGCCTGGCGCCGGAACTCCTTCGGCGTCACGCCCTTGACCTGCAGGAAGCGGCGGTTGAAATTGGCCACGTTCTGGAAGCCCACGTCATAGCAGACATTCGATACATACTGGTCGGTGTCCATCAGCAGCTGGCAGGCCTTGTTGATGCGCAGGCGGCTGATAAAGTCGGTAAAGCTGTTGCCGGTTGCCTTGCGGAAAAAGCGCGAGAATTTACTGAGCGACATGCCCACCTGCTCGGCCAGCATTTCCGCCGAAATCGGCTCGCGGTAGTTTTCCGTGATGTAGTTGAGCACCGCGTTGACCTTGGCCAGGGTGGCGTCGTCGTCATACGAACGCAAGGAAGCGCTCGACAGCAGGCGGTAATTGGCGGTGCGCGCCAGGGTCACCATCAGTTGCACGAAGTGGCCGACGCGCTCGGCGCCATGGGTGGCGCGGATGCGCGCCAGGTGCCGCTCGGCCGCCACGCCCATGCCGAAAAATTCCACGCCATAGCTGGAGCGCTCCAGCAGCGGCAGCAGTTCGCGCAGTTCGGGAATCACGCGCGCAGCGCCAGCGATCGGCGCATGGGCAAACTGCACGATCATGTCGCGCAGCAGCACGCCGCCTTCGGGCACCGCGGTCGAGATCCAGTTGTGCGGCAGGCGCGGGCCGGTGAGCACCAGGTGGCCGGGCGAAAATTCGCCGATATAGTCGCCGACGAACAGCCGCCCGCTGGTGGCGACGATCAGGTGCAGCTCGTATTCCTCATGGCAGTGCCAGCGCACGCGCGAGCTGGGATAGCCATGTTCCAGGTAGTTGATGATGCCGTCGTAGCTTTCGCGCTCGAGCTCGGGTGGCTTGCGCTCGATCTCGCGCTGCGCATCTTTGAGCCATGTCTGTTCCATGCTTGTCTCGTTTGCTGGTCTCGTTTATTGGACGCGGTCTGCCGCCGTCACCGTCGAATGTACCGCAAAATGGCGTGCAAGTGCTTATCCTTGTTCGCCGAAGCGCCCCAGCGCCTGCTGGCGAAATTGCTTCGGCGTCATGCCCTTGAGCTCCAGGAAACGGCGATTGAAGTTGGCCACATTGTTGAATCCCGCCGCATAGCAGATATTGCTGACGTAATGCTCGGTCTCCATCAACAGCTGGCAGGCGCGGTTGATGCGCAGGCGGTTGACGAAGTCGGTAAAGCTGTTGCCGGTGGCGCTGCGAAAGAAGCGCGAAAAGGTGCGCTCCGGCATGTCCACCTGCTCGGCCAGCTCCTTGAGCGAGAACTGGCTGCTGTAATTGTGGACGATGAAGTTGATGGCCGAACTGATGCGCGCCAGCGCCGCATCGTCGTCGCTCGACTGCATCGGGATGGTCGACAGCAGCTGGTAGTGGCTGGTCTGCGCCAGCTCGCTCAACAAGGTCAAAAACTCGATCAGGCGCGGCAGGCCGCTGCTGTCGCGGATGCGCTGGAAGCGCCGCAGCGACAGCTCGCTGACATTGAAGAACTCCACGCCGTGCAAGGCGCGCTGCAGCAGCGGAAACAGGTCCTTCAGCTCGGGCATCACCGCCGCCATCGCCGCCAGCGGCGGATGGGCGAACTGTATCACCATGTCGCGCAGCAGTACCCCTTCGGGCGGCGTGTCCAGCGAGACCCAGTTGTGCGGCACGCGCGGCCCCGTCAGCACCAGGTGGCCCGGCGCAAACTGGCCGATATAGTCGCCGACAAAGACCTTGCCCGAGCTTTCGACGATCAGGTGCAGCTCGTACTCGTCGTGGTAGTGCCAGCGCACCAGCGAGTTGGGAAAGCCGTGCTCGAGGTAGCGGATAAAGCCGTAGCTGCCCTTGGGCTCGAAACCGGGCGTGGCGTCGCGCTGCCGCTCGTGCTCCATCTGCGGCAGCGGATACTCGGCCTTTTTTGGCATGGTGCGCACCGTGCCCGCCTCAGGCGACGATCTGGTCCAGCGCCGCGCGCGCGCCGAGGTCGTACAGACTCGCCAGCGAGCGCGCAACGGCCACCGTGAAGGCCGGCGTGTCGGACAGTTCGCCAAACAGCTCGCGCATCGACAGCAGCGCGGTGGCGTCCGCGCCGCCATGCAGGGCCAGCTCGCGCAGGCGCACGCCGTGCGGATCGTTGAGCGGCATCGGCACGCCCTGGTCGTCACGGCCTTCCAGGTAGCGGAACCAGCAAGCGACCGTAAAGGCCAGCAGCGCGATGGCGCCGCCTTGCACCAAAGCTTCGCGCACGGGCGGCAGCACGAATTTCGGAATCCGCGCCGAGCCTTCGGTGCCGATGCGCGCCAGCTGGTCGCGCACGGCCGGATTGGAAAAGCGCTCGATCAGCGTGTCCTTGTAGCTGGCCAGATCGATGCCCTCGACTTCTTCCAGCAGCGGCGTGACTTCGCTATCCATCATGCGCCGCACCAGGGCCAGGATACCGGCGTCGGCCATCGCTTCATGGGCGTAGGTGTAGCCGAGCAACATGCCGATATAGCACAGCGCCTGGTGGCTGGCGTTCAAGAGGCGCAGCTTCATTTTTTCATACGGCAGCACGTCGTGCGTCATTTGCGCACCCACCAGCTCCCAGGCCGGACGGCCATGCGGAAAGGCGTCCTCGATCACCCACTGGCGAAACGGCTCGCACACCACCGGCCAGGCGTCAATAATGCCGAAGCGGTCTCGCACCAGCGCGCGGTGCTCGTCGGTGGTGGCCGGCGTGATGCGGTCGACCATGCTGTTCGGGAAAGCGCAGCCGGCCTCGATCCAGCCGGCCAGGTCGCCATCGACCAGGCGCGCGAACGCCAGCAGCATGGTGCGCGTGACGTCGCCATTGTTTTGCAGGTTATCGCAGGACATGATGGTAAACGGCGCCAGGCCACGCGCGCGGCGCAGGGCCAGGGCCGCCAGCAGGTAGCCGAACGAGCAGCGCGGCGCCTGGGGGTTGGCCAGTTCGTACACAATGTCCGGATGGCCCGCGTCGAATTGGCCCGTGCCCTGGTTGACGTAGTAGCCGCCTTCGGTAATGGTCAGCGAGACGATGCGGGTGCTGGCCGCAGCGAGCTTTTCCAGCACCGCCTGCGGGTCCGCTGGCGCATACAGATAGTCGCCGATGCAGCCGATCACGCGCGCCGTGTCACCCTGCGCGCCGCGCTCGATGACCGTGTACAGGCAGTCCTGCGAGTGCATCGCGTCGTGCATGGCCGCGTCGTGCGCCAGCAGGCCCACGCCGCAATAGCCCCACTGTGCATGCCCCGGCAAGGCCAGCAGGTCGTCGAGATACACCGCCTGGTGGGCGCGATAAAAGCCGCCCACGCCGATATGCACGATGCTGGGGGTGAGCGTGTCGCGCGCATAGGCGGGCACCTGGATGTTTGCTGGCAACTGGGCCAGCGTGGTTTGGTTCAATGCGATGGCGTTCATCTTACACTCCCTTCGCGCCGGCATAGGTCTTGCCGTCGCGGTCAAAATAATGGACAAATCCCGGTTCGAACGTCAGCTGCGTTTGCTGGCCCGGATGCAAGCTGCTGCGCTCGGCGCCGCGCGAGACCACCTGCACGTTGTTGGCCATGCGCACATAGGTCAGCGTTTCCACGCCCAGCGACTCGACCAGCTCGACGGTGACGGGCACGCTGCCCGGCTGCGCCGCGCCCAGGTGCACGTGCTCGGGGCGGATGCCGACAAAACCGTCGGCCTGGGCCGCGCTGCCCGCCTGCGCCAGCAATTGCGGCGCGGCGCCGGCCGGCACCACGTTCATGCTCGGCGTGCCGATGAACTGGGCCACAAAGCGGTTGGCCGGCCGGTCATACAGTTCCAGAGGCGAGCCATGCTGCTCGATCTGGCCGTCGCGCAGCACCACCACGCGGTCGGCCAGGGTCATCGCCTCGACCTGGTCGTGCGTGACATAGATGGTGGTGGCGCCCAGTTCGCGGTGCAGCTTGGCGATCTCGATGCGGGTCTGCACGCGCAGCGCGGCATCGAGGTTCGACAGCGGTTCGTCGAACAAAAATACTTTCGGGTCGCGCACGATGGCGCGGCCGATCGCCACCCTCTGGCGCTGGCCGCCCGACAGCTCCTTCGGCGTGCGTTCGAGGTAGCGGCCCAGGTCGAGGATGGCGGCCGCCTTGTCGACCTTTTCGCGGATGATTTTCGGGTCGACGCCGGCCAGTTTCAGCGCGAACGACATGTTCTGGAACACCGTCATGTGCGGGTACAGCGCATACGACTGGAATACCATCGCCAGGTCGCGCTTCGAGGACGGCAGGTTCGTGATGTCGCGCCCGTCGAGCGACAGCTTGCCGCCGTCGATCGGTTCCAGGCCTGCGATCAGGCGCAGCAGGGTCGACTTGCCGCAGCCCGACGGCCCCACAAACACAACGAACTCGCCCTGTTTGATCTCCAGGTCGATGCCCTTGATGGCGCGGTGTTCGCCAAAGTATTTTTCGATATTTCTCAGTTGAAGATAAGCCATGATGGTCTCTATTATGTATGTTATTTGACTGCGCCAAACGTCATGCCTTGTACTAATTGCTTCTGGCAGAACCAGCCCAGCGCCATGATGGGCGCGATCGCCATCAGGGAGGCGGCCGACAATTTGGCCCAGAACAGGCCTTCGGGACTGGAGTACGAGGCGATCAGCCAGGCCAGGGTGCCGGCATTCGAGGCGCCCAGGTTCAGCGACCAGAACGATTCGTTCCACGACCACACCATGCATACCAGCGCGGTCGAGGCGATGCCGCCCACCGACAGCGGCAGCACCACGTGACGGAATTCGTCCCAGACGGTGGCGCCGTCCATGCGCGACGCTTCGAGGATTTCGCGCGGCAGCTCCTTCATGCTGGTGTACAGCAGCCAGATCATGATCGGCAAATTCATCAGCATGAACATGACGGTCAGACCGACGCGGGTATCTAACAGGCCAAAATACTGGTAGCAGATATAGATCGGCATCAGGGCGCCCACGCCGGGCATGTAGCGCGAGCTGAGCATGAATTTGAGCAGGCCGATGGTGCCGCCGGTGGGGAAAAACGCCATCGAGTAAGCGGCGGGAATCGCGATCAACAGGCCGATGGCGGTCGACACGACGCTGGTAAACAGCGAATTGAAGGCGTAGCCGAAGTAATTATCGCGCGCCAGCACTTCGCGGAAACTGTCCAGCGTGGGCATGAAGAACAGCAGCGGCGGCGTGGTAATGGCTTGCCCTTCGGTCTTGAAGGCCATCAGTCCCAGCCAGAAGATGGGAAAGAACAGCAGCAGCGCGAACAGCCAGGCGGCCACCGTGCGGCCATACAAAGCAACTTTATTGTGCATGGTGGTCTCCTTATTTCGACAGGTTCTTGCCGATGACGCGCATCAGGAAGAAGGCGGCAATGTTGGCGATCAGCACGGCGAACAGCGCACCGGCGGAAGCGGCGCCGACATCGTAGGACAACAGTGCCTGCTGGTAGATCATGAAGGTGATGGTGGTCGTGTCGAAGCCGGGACCGCCGCCCGTGGTGGTAAAGATTTCGGCAAACACCGACAGCAAAAAGATCATCTCGATCATCAGCACCACCGATACCGCCCGCCCGAGGTGGGGGATGTAGAGGTAGCGCAGCTGCTGCAGGTAGTTGGCGCCATCCATGCGCGCCGCTTCCAGCTGTTCGCGGTCCATCGATTGCAGCGCCGTCATGAAGATCAGGCAGGCAAACGGCAGCCATTGCCACGACACCATCATGATGATGGACACCAAAGGATGGGCCGACAGCCAGTCGACGGGCGTGGCACCGAAGAAGATGCTGATCTGCGCGAACAGGCCGTAGATGGGGTTGAGCAGCATGTTCTTCCACATCAGGGCGTTTACGGCCGGCATCACCAGAAACGGTGAAATGAGCAGCACGCGCACGATGGCGCGCCCGGGGAACGATTCATTGATCAACAGGCCCAGCGCGGCGCCCAGCAGCACCGTGATCAGCATTACCGAAAACAGCAGGGTAAAGGTATTCTGCAATGCCGGCAAAAAAGCCGCATCGGTAAAGAAAAAGTGGAAATTGTCCAGGCCATGGAAAGGATGGCCGCTCGGATCGAGCATGGAATACCGCACGAAGGCGTAATACAGCGTGATCAGCAGGGGAATGACGGAAATGACGGAGACGGCAACGACTGCCGGCGTCAGCAAGGTCCGGGGAATAAAGCGTTTCATAGGCGTTCTCTTGGGGCGTGGGAGGTGACAGCCCAGGCTTGCGCCAGAGCTATCACCTCACCTGTTTTACGAAGCAAACGACAAGACCAGGGTGGCCTTACTTGTAGTAGCCGCCCTTGCGCATCTCGCGTTCGGCTGTCTGCTGCGACAGCTCCAGCGCCTGGTCCACCGTCACCTTGCCCAGCAAGGCAGCGGCCATCTGCTGGCCGGCCGCCACGCCGATCACCTGGAATTCGGGGATCGAGGCAAACTGCACGCCCACGTAGGGCGAGGGCAGCAAGGTGCTTTGCACGTTGCGCGTGGTGGTCAGGGCCTTGCCTTCGGCGGCGGCAAATTTCGCCACTTTCTGGAATTCCGGGTTGGCGTAGGTCGACTTGCGCGTGCCGGTCGGCACGTTGGCCCAGCTCGTTTCCCTGGCGACCAGCTTGATGTAGTCAGGCGAAGTGGCCCAGTTGATGAAGCGTTGCGCTTCGTTCGGATGCTTGGAACTCGATGGAATGGCCAGCGACCAGATCCACAGCCAGTTGGCGCCGCGCTCGGTGGTGCCGACCGGCGACTGGGCAAACGCGACCTTGTCGGCGACCTTGCTCTGTTTCGGATCTGTAATAAAGGACGCGGCGATGGTGGCGTCGATCCAGATGCCGCACTTGCCCTGGTTGAACAGCGCCAGGTTTTCATTGAAGCTGTTGGCGGCGGCGCCCGGCGGGCCGTATTTTTTCATCAGGTCGACATACATGTTGACCGCGTCTTTCCACGGTTTGCTGGTAAATTGCGGCTTCCATTGCATGTCGAACAACTGGCCGCCAAACGAGTTGGCCATAGTGGTGATCAGGGCCATGTTGTCGCCCCAGCCCGGTTTGCCGCGCAGGCAGATGCCGTACACGCCATTGGCCGGATCGTGGATCTTGGCCGCCACGTCGCGCAACTGGTTCCAGCTCGGACGGTCTTCGATGGTCATGCCGGCTTTTTTCACCAGGTCGCTGCGATACATGATCATCGAGCTTTCGCCATAGAACGGCGACGCGTACAGCTTGCCGTCGCCGGACAGGCCTTCGCGGATCGACGGCAGCAAGTCGTCGATATCGTATTTGGCGTCGGGCTTGATCGGGATCAGCCAGTTTTTCTTGCCCCAGATCGGCGTTTCATACAAGCCGATGGTCATCACGTCGAACTGGCCACCCTTGGTGGCGATATCGGTGGTCATGCGCTGGCGCAAGATGCCCTCTTCCAGTGTCACCCATTTCAGTTTGATATCGGGATTGGCCTGCTCGAAAAACTTGCTGAGTTTTTGCATTTCGATCATGTGGCCGTTGTTGACGGTGGCAATCACGAGGTCGGTGGCAGCAGCGGCGGAAGTGCTGATGGCGAATGCGCCGGCGCATAGCGCGGCAATGGCGATACGTTTCATTGAATGTCTCCAGTGTTTTTTGTCGTTGGTGATGCCATAAACCAGTCGGCGTTGGCACCACGACCACAATGTATCACCGGACTTTGATACTTTCTGATACTCCGAAACCGCAATTCAATACTCTTTTGCAGCTTGTCAATGCGCAAGAGTATCGATATTCTCAAAAAACAACACTCTGCAAGAAAGTATCAACACTTGTAGCTTTTGTATCAGGGTCGCAAAAAAAGCGCTGCTAGACTTTGTTCTGCGGCATGAGACCGCGCAACGTACCGGGGCTTTCCCTGTGTCGTTCAACATAGTGACCTTGGAGACAGCATGAATCGCACTGCACTGAAATCCCTGCCGGCCGCACTTACCCTCGCCCTGCTGGCCATTGCCAGCGGCTCGGCCATGGCAGATCCGATGTACCCAACCGATTCCGAAGGTTTTCACGGCTACCTGCGCGCTGGCGCCGGCAGCAACACGTCCGGTGGTGGCGGCTCGCAAGGCTGCTTCGGCCTGGGTGGCAACACCATGAAATATCGTCTGGGCAATGAGTGCGACGCCTACACCGAATTCGGCTACACCAAAGCCAT
>NZ_NJGY01000002.1:714406-986135 GCF_002250505.1 Janthinobacterium sp. PC23-8 | reverse complement strand
ACACGCCGGGCGTGCTGACCGTCAAGCCGACCGAGGCGCTGCAAAGCACCGTGGCCAGCGTGATCGCGGCGGTCAATCTGGCGCCATCGCAAGGCAATATGGTGCAGGCCGACATGGTATCGACGGGGCAGAAGGTGGACAGCAAGGTCGAAGCGGTCGCCGTGGCGAAGGGCGAGCCGGAGCAGGGCGTCAACGCCGGCAATGGCACCAGCGCAGTCAATACGCCGGCGGTACGAGTGGCTGGAACGGTGACGACCAATGTGCTGCCGGGCTTGCAGTTGAGTGTGATCGATACGGGGTTGCGCATGCCGGTGCAAGGCGGCAACACCAGCGTGGAAAGCCAGTAAGGCAGGCCGCGCAGCCGTTTGCCTGCGTCAGGAGATCCGGTCGTGGCTGTGGTCCTGCTGATGCAGGCCGGCCATGCCGGCGGTCTCGGCTTGCAGGGTAATATGGTCGATACCATGCTTGGTCAGCAACATGGACTTGATGGCGCGCAGCACCTGCGGCCAGTCTTGCAGTTCATTGATCTGCACGTGTCCGATCAAGGCTGGCTGGCCCGGCGACATATCCCACACATGGAGATCATGCACGGACAGCACGCCCGGGATTCTCTCGACGTCGGCGCCTACCTGCAAATAATCGATCTGATGCGGCACGCCTTCCATCAGGAAGTGGTAGGAGTCTTTCAATACGCCAAAAGTCGACTTCAGTATCAGCAAGGAAACCAGTACCGACAGCAGTGGATCGATCTGCATCCAGCCGGTGAAATAGATCACGGCGCCGGCGACGATGGCGGCCACCGAACCGAGCAGGTCTCCCATCACGTGCACCAGCGCGGCGCGCGTGTTGACGCTGTCCTTGTCTTTCGACAGCACCCATGCCACCACCAGATTGATCGCCAGGCCGATCACCGCCACCACCACCACGGTGTCGCCATGCACGGCTTCGGGCGTGGAAAAACGCAGCACCGCTTCATAGCAGATCCAGCCCACCACGCACAGCATGGCCAGGCCGTTGACAAAGGCGGCCAGCGCTTCGGCGCGGCCAAAACCGAACGAGTGGCGCGGCGAGGGCGGGCGGCGCGCGATCACCTGCGCCAGCAGCGCCAGGCCCAGCGCGGCCGCGTCCGTCACCATATGGCCGGCGTCGGAAATCAAGGCCAGCGAATTGGACAGGAAACCGAACGCCACTTCGACGCCGGCAAACGACAAGGTCAATCCCAGCGCCCACGCCAGCACGCTTTGCCTGCGCCCCTCGAACGAGTGCGTATGCCTGGCGTCGCCTTTCAAATGGGCGTGCAGATGGGTGGGGTCGTGGTCGGTGGTGTCGTGCATGGCCAGCTTTACAAAATGATCTTGCCGCCAGTGTAATGGAAATGCCTTCAGGCAGTGGAAACGGCAGGCGCAAAAAAACCTGCATGGCGTGAGCGATGCAGGTTTTATGACGATGCCAGATTACGTGGAGGCAGTTTCGCCGAACTTACCTTCACGGAAGTCCTGCACCGCCTGGAATACTTCGGCCTGGGTATTCATCACGAAGGGGCCATATTGTGCGATCGGCTCGTTCAATGGCTGGCCGGCCAGCAGGATTACGCGGCCGCCTTCGGGCGCCGTGATGCGCACGCCATCGCTGCCCGGTGTGTTGGCGAAAATCGCCATGCGCAGGGCCGGCACAGCCTTGCCGTCGACCTCGACCGCACCGCGGAAAGTGTACAGAAAGGCGTTGTGGCCGGCTGGCAAAGGCTGCTCGAAGCTGCTGCCCGCCGGCAGGTCGATATCGAGGTACAGCGGTTCGGTGCGCTCGCGCTGCACCGCGCCGGCCACGCCATGGCTGCTGCCGGCGATCACTTGCACGGCCACGCCGGCGCTGGTGGTATAGCGCGCAATGTCGCCGCTGTCGAAATCGCGGTACCAGGGCGTGCGCATCTTGTCGCTGGCCGGCAGGTTCAGCCACAGCTGAAAACCTTCCATTACGCCTTCTTCCTGTTCCGGCATTTCGGAATGGATTACGCCGCTGCCGGCCGTCATCCATTGCACGCCGCCCGAGGTCAGCAGGCCTTCGTGGCCGGCACTGTCGCGATGGCGCATGCGGCCCGTGATCATGTAGGACACGGTTTCAAAGCCGCGGTGCGGGTGCTCGGGGAAGCCGGCGATATAGTCGTTCGGCTGGTCGCTGGCAAAGTTGTCGAGCATCAAAAACGGATCGAGACGGCGCTGCAGCGCTTGCGTCAGCACGCGGTTGATTTTTACGCCAGCACCATCCATGACGGCCTGGCCGGCAATGACGCGCTCGACGGCGCGCGCGGTGGTGACGGTGGTGGCGGTGGTGGCGGTGGTGGCGGTAGTGATCTCGTTCATCATGCTCTCCAGTTGAAACTTGTCAGTGTGTGATGTCTTACACGAGGATGGCGTTGATCTCGGCGTCGGCCTGGGCTTGCGCCTTGGCGATGGCTTCCGGACCCATGCCCATGCCTTCCGAATACACATATTGCACGTCGCTCAAGCCCAGGAAACCGAACATGGTGTTCAGGTAAGGCACCTGGCTGTCGGTGGCGCTGTCGCGGTGCAAACCGCCACGCGACAGGCCCACATAGACTTTCTTGCCGGTCAACAGGCCAACCGGGCCGGTTTCCGTGTACTTGAAGGTGACGTTGGCGCGGGCAATCGCGTCGAACCAGCTTTTCAGTTGTACGGTAACGCCGAAGTTGTACATCGGCGCGCCGACCACGATCACGTCGGCCGCCTGTACCTGGGCGATCAGCGCGTCGTCGAGCGCGACGCGGGCCGCTTGCTCGGCGCTACGCTGCTCAGGCGGCGTGAACAGTGCCTGCAGGGTCGGCTCGTCCAGCACCGGGTGCGGTTGGGCGGCCAGGTCGCGGCGTACCACGCTGGCGTCCGGGTTGGCGGCAGCGATGCGGGCAACAATCGCATCGGCCAGGCGGGTGGAGGCGGAACCGGTGCTGCGGGCGCTGGAATTGATTTGCAGGATGTTCATCTTGTTTCTCCGTGTGGGTGAGTTGGCTTGCGATGGATGAACTATAGCAATTCCAAAATTCATGCGGAAGCCGTTAAAATGGATAACATTAATCCACTGATGGAACAATGAGGGCACATGGACATCGACCCCGGCGATTTGCTGCTGTTTGCCCGCGTGGTGGAATGCGGCAGTTTTTCGCGCGCGGCCGCGCGCGTGGACTTGCCCAAATCCACCTTGTCACGCCGTATTTCGCTGCTGGAAGGCAAACTGGGCGAACGCCTGTTGCAGCGCACCACGCGCAAGCTGGTGCTGACTGAATTTGGCGCCAGCCTGCTCGAGCACGCGCGCAAGGTGGTGGAAGAAACGGAAGCGGCCGGCGCGCTGGCCCGGCACCGCCAGCTTGGCCCCAGCGGCTTGCTGCGCATCTCGATGCCGGCCGATTTTGCCGACATCCTGATGCGCCAGGTGCTGGCCGAATTCGTGCGCCGCTATCCGGCGATTTCGCTGGAGCTCGATCTGTCGGCGCGGCGCGTGGATTTATTGGAGGAAAACTTTGACCTGGCCATCCGCATGGGCAAGCTGCCGGACGACGCCAGCCTGGCGGCGCGCCGCGTGGCCTTCAGCACGCTGGCGCTGTATGCCTCGCCGCAATACACCAGCGTGCATGGCTTGCCCGAGCATCCCGATGACCTGTTCCGGCACGATTTGCTCAGCTTGCCGCGTGCCGTGCATGGCCTGGTGCGCTGGACCCTGATACGCGGCAAGACGACGTGGGAGCGCGACTTGCCGGTGCGCCTGCTGGCCAATTCACCGGAATTGCTGGTGCGCATGGCCTGCACTGGCGTGGGCATCGCGGCCAGTACGGACCGCTTCGCCAGGGCCTATCTGCAGACGGGGGAGCTGGTGCGCGTGCTGCCGGAGTGGAATTTTCCGCTGGTTACGGGCTGGGCCGTGTTTCCTGGCCGGCGGCTGATGCCGGCCAAGACGCGCGCATTCCTGGACTTGATGGAGGAGATGTACGAGACGAGCATGCCCGTCTGAATGGTTTATTTTGGCAAATTGCCCATCACTTCACCGAGCTGCACCGGCCCGGCCGGTTGCCAGCCCGGATTGAACTGCAGCGTGTCTTTCGGGAACAGCATGACGACGGTGGAGCCGAGCAGGAAGCGACCCAGTTCCTCGCCTTTTTTCAGCACGATATGGTCGTTGGCATAGCTCCAGTCGCGCACCTGGCCCGAGCGCGGCGGATTGACCACGCCATGCCAGACGGTAGCCATGCTGCCGACGATGGTGGCGCCCACCAGGGTCATCACGAAGGGGCCGTTGGCGGTGTCGAACACGCACACCACGCGCTCGTTGCGGGCGAACAGGCCGGGAATGCCGCGTGCGGTGGTCGGGTTGACGGAAAACAGCTCACCGGGCACATAGATCATGCGCGTCAGGCGGCCGTCGCAGGGCATGTGGATGCGGTGGTAGTCGCGCGGGCTCAGGTACAGGTTGGCGAAGCTGCCGTGCTCGAATTGCGCCGCCAGCGCCGCGTCGCCGCCGACCAGGGCGGTGGTGGTGAAGTTATGGCCCTTGGCCTGGAAGATCTGGTCCTTGTCGATGGCGCCGAACTGGCTGATGCGGCCATCGACGGGGCAGACATAATCGGCCTGCGCGATCGGGCGCGCGCCGGGGCGCAGCGCGCGGGTAAAAAAGTCGTTGAAGCTGGTGTAGTGCGTGATGTCCGAATCGAGCGCCTCGTCCATGTTGACGTTGTAGCGGCCGACGAACCAGCGGATCAGCCGCGTGGTCATGGCGCCGCCCCTGGCGCCTGCAACCCTGCCGGCGAAATTGGTCAATGCGCTCTTGGGCAGCAGATATTGGGGCAGGACGGCAAGACGGTCGGACACGATAGGGGCCTTTGAGCGGATGGAAACAATGATGTAAACGCATTATAGCGGTGCAGGAGGGCTGCGGCGAATCCGGCATGGCGTGCCCGGGCGCGCAGCACCATAAATTATATTTTCTGCAAAATGTACCGTAGAGCAAAATTTGCTGCAAAATGCCGCTGCCCCATCCTGGCGCGGCCACTTTCAACGTATCCATCATGTCATCTTGTTTACCCGTGTTTCGTCGTACGTTGTGCGGCGCCGCCGTCGTGTTTGTCTGCAATACCTGGGCGCAAGAAGCCGCCCAGGACAGCGTCCCTCCGGCCGAGACCAAACCGGTGACGACAGTGCCGCAGGTCGAAATCAAGGGCAACGCTTACGATCCGCGCCGCGACGATACTGCCAGCAAGATGGTGGTGGGCAGCGAAGAAATCCTCAAATATGGCGACACCAGCGTCACCGACGTGCTCAAGCGCCTGCCCGGCATTAGCGTCACCGGCGCGGCCGGGCGCGCCGGCGGCGAGATCCGCATGCGCGGCCTGGGCAGCGGCTACACGCAGATCCTGCTCAACGGCGAACGGGCGCCGGCCGGCTTTTCGCTCGACAGCCTGGCGCCCGAGCTGATCGAGCGCATCGAGATCCTGCATGCGGCCAGCGCCGAGTACAGCACGCAGTCGATCGCCGGCACCATCAATGTGGTGCTGAAAAAGGCCGTGAAGACGGCGCAGCGCGAGCTCAAGCTGGGCGCAGGGGGCGGGCGCGATGCGTTCTCGCGCAATGGCAGCTTGCAATGGTCGGACAAGGACGGCATGTTGTCGTATTCGCTGTCCGCCTCCGTGTACCGCTACGATTACGACTATGGCGGCGCGCACGACAGTCCGGCGCTGGACCTCGGCTATTTGCCCGATGGCCGGCAAAACCTGCTGCGCCTGATCAGTGGCGACGGCAGGGGCCGCTCCGAAGGCATCAACCTGGCGCCACGGCTGAACTGGAATAGGCTCGGCGGCGACAGCCTGACAGCGCAATTTTTTCTCAATGCCGGCCGCAGCAGCAGCCACAGCAAATACCAGACGCAAACCGTGCTCGGCGCGCGGCCCGATTACGATGGCAACGGCAGCGCGTCAGGCAACCACCAGGCCTTCGGCCGCGCCGACCTCAGCTGGGTACACAAGCTGGACGGCGGTGCCAAGCTGGAACTGGGTGTGCGCAGCATGCTCACCAACAATTCGACCGACACCGCAACCCAGGGCCGGATCGACGGCCTGGGGCTGGTGCTGGAGCGCACGGTGCGCGTCGAGGCGAGGTACAGAACGCTGTCGTCAAGCGGCAAATATTCCTCGCCGTGGATGCCGGGCCACGCCCTGGCTATGGGCTGGGACGGCACTGTCAGCCGGCGCGAGGAACAACGCCGGCAGCGTGAGCGCGACTTGCCGGGCGGCAGCGTTCCCGTCGCCAGCGATGACAACTTCGATGCCGACGTCAAATTGCTGGCCGCCTACGCGCAGGATGAATGGGATATCACGCCGCGCTGGGCGATGTATGCAGGCCTGCGCTGGGAGGGCATCGCCACGCGCACCTCGGGCAGCCTGTTTGACGTTGTAGACCAGCGCAGCAGCGTCTGGAGCCCGCTGCTGCAAACGCTGTGGAAATTGCCCGATACAAAGGGCGACCAGCTGCGCCTGGCGCTCACGCGCACCTACAAGGCGCCATCGACCTCGAACCTGGTGCCGCGCCGCAGCATGTCGACCAACAACAGCCAGTTCGAGCCCGACCGCCAGGGCAACCCCCAGCTCAAGCCTGAACTGGCGCTGGGCCTCGACGCCTCGTATGAACATTACTGGGCCGAAGGCGCCTTGCTCGGCGCCCGCGCCTCGGCGCGCCGCATCGACGGCTACACGCGCCAGGGCCTGCTGCTGATCGGTGATCGCTGGGTCTCGACGCCCGTCAATGATGGCCGCGCCAATACGCAAACCCTGGAACTGGAAGCGAAGTTCCCGCTGCGCGCGGTGCTGGCGGCCACCGCGCCGGCCATCGATGTGCGCGCCAGCATCAGCCGCAACTGGTCGCAAGTGGCGCACGTGCCCGGGCCGAACAACCGGCTCGACCAGCAAACCCCGGTCAGCGGCAATGTCGGCATCGACTACAAGTGGCCGGGCGGCATGCTGACCACCGGCGGCAGCTTGAGCTTTACCGGTGGCGGCCCGGTGCGCCTGACGCTGCAGCGCTACGCCTATACTTCGCCGCGGCGCGACCTGGATCTGTATGCGCTATGGAAGTTCAACCCGAAAAACCAGCTGCGCCTGTCCGTCTCGAACCTGCTGGCGCAAGATTATGAAAGCAACAGCATTTATACGGACGCGCACGGCAGCCTTATCCGCTCAGGCATTTCAAGCACCGCGCCACAGGCGCGCGCCACCATGGAAATGAAGTTCTGATTTTGCAAGTTTGCAGAGGAAAACGCCGGCCGTCGGCGCGCAGTATCCTATAATCGCGCCTTCCGATACGCTGTCTTTTACTGTTGCAAGGTTCCCCATGACGTTTTCCTCCCTCGGCCTGATCGATCCCCTGGTCCGCAAACTTGACGAGCTCGGCTATGCCAAGCCGACCCCCGTGCAGGCGCAGGCGATCCCGGCGGTGCTGGCCGGACGCGACCTGATGGCCGCCGCCCAGACCGGCACCGGCAAGACGGCCGGCTTCGCCGTGCCGCTGCTGCAGCGCCTGACTTTGGCGGGCGTGGTGGCGCCGCAGTGCGTGCGCGTGCTGGTGCTGGTGCCCACCCGCGAGCTGGCCGAGCAGGTGTATGCAAGCTTTCGCAGTTATGGCGGCAACTTGCCGTTGCGCAGTTTTGTCGCCTATGGCGGCGTGCCGATCGAACCGCAAATCAGCAAATTGCGCAAGGGTCTCGACGTGCTGGTGGCCACGCCAGGGCGCCTGCTCGACCTGCAGTCGCAGGGCGCCGTCAAATTCGAGCAGGTGCAAACCCTGGTGCTTGATGAGGCCGACCGCATGCTCGATCTCGGTTTCGAACGCGAACTCGATCTGCTGCTGATGACCATGCCGAAACAGCGCCAGACCCTGCTGTTCTCGGCCACGTTCTCGGACGCCATCCGCGCCATGGCCAAAACCATGCTGAACGATCCGCTGTCGGTGGAAGTAAGTCCGCGCAACAGCACCGTCAAGGCCGTGAAACAGTCGGTGATCGTGTGCGACAAGAAACGCAAGCCCGAACTGTTTTTGCACCTGCTCAGGAAAAAGCGTTGGGGCCAGGTGCTGGTGTTCGTGAAAACCCGCAAGGGCGTCGAAGTGCTGGTGAAAACCTTGCTGGAGCAGGGCGTGAGCGCCGATGCGATTCACGGCGACAAGACCCAGCCGAACCGGCTGCGCGCGCTGGCCCGTTTCAAGGCGCGCGAAGTGCAGGTGCTGGTGGCCACCGACGTGGCCGCGCGCGGCCTCGATATCGAGCAATTGCCGCAAGTGGTCAATTTTGACCTGCCGACGGTGGCCGAAGACTATATCCACCGCATCGGCCGCACCGGCCGCGCCGGCGCCACGGGCGAAGCGATTTCGCTGGTCTGCGCCGACGAAGTGGAACTGCTGTCGGCGGTCGAAGCGCTGACCCGGCAAACCCTCAAACGCAGCGAGGAACCGGGCTTCGAGGCCGAGCACCGCGTGCCGGGCACGGCCGCTGGCGGTGCGATCCAGAGAAAGCCGGTCAAGGTGCTGGCGCCCAAGGCGGCCGAGCGCGCGGCCAAGCGCCGTTTTTACAAGTAGGCGTATCAGCTGGGCGATAACGCGGGGCGATAACGCGAGGCGATAACGCGAGGCGATAACGCGAGGCGTGCTGCAGGCACCGGCCATTCGTGCCATCATGGCGGCATGACTTCGATACCCTTGTTCCCCCTCAATACAGTGCTGTATCCCGACGGTTATCTGCCCTTGCAGATCTTCGAGGTGCGCTACCTGGACATGATACGCAAGTGCATCACCGGCGAGCAGCCGTTTGGCGTGGTGCAATTGCTCGATGGCGCCGAAGTGCGCCAGCCTGGCCAGCACGAAACGTTGGCCCAGGTGGGCACCCTGGCGCGCGTGATCGACTGGGCCGCGCCCCTGTCGGGTCTGCTGCAAATCAAATGCATGGGTACCGAGCGCTTTCAGATTGTTTCCAGCGAACAGCGGAAAACGGGCCTGTGGATGGCGCAGGTGGCGTTATTGCCGGCAGACATGGCGGTGCCGGTTCCACGTGAACAGCAAAACGTGGCCGATGCCCTGGGCGCCCTGATCCGCACCTTGCAGGAACAAAAAATTCCCAGGGACCAGATGCCGATCCAGCCGCCTTACCGGCTCGATGAGTGCGGCTGGGTGGCCAATCGCTGGTGCGAATTGCTGTCGCTGACGCCGGTGCAGAAGCAATTGTTGCTGAGCCAGGAAAATCCCGTATTGCGCCTTGAACTGATCCAGGACACCCTGTCCGAGAACGGTTTGCTCGAAGAATAATGCGGCAAGACAGCGCTTGCATCAAGGTTCTGTTGTGCAATTGCAATTTCTCTTGAGAAATACTTTACGCTGTGCCGCCGCTGGAATAAGATAAGGCCCCTGAGCAATGCTGCTTCCCGGCCGCAGGCTACGTAGACGAGAACACATCATGGCAAAAGCAAGCGCAGAACAGATCAATGCGGCGATGGACGCCATGGCGGCCGAAGGCCAGCCCATCACGGTGCGCGCGCTGCGCGAAAAGCTCGGCGGCGCGGTCTGCCTGGGTACCATCAGCAAGTTGCTGCAACGGCGCAAGGCCGGCGCCCAGCGCCGGATCGCCGCCGCCGCCGAACTGTCGCCCGTGCTGCGCCAGGCCATACTCGATTTTGTGGGACAGGAATTGACCGCCAGCCAGACTGCGCATGACGCCGAGATGAACGACAATCAACAGGAATTGATGAACCTGGCCAGCGAGAACGAGCGCCAGCAGGAGCTGCTCGACTTGCAGGCGAGCGAGCTGGAAACTTTGCGCGCCGAACTGGAGCGCGAACGCCAGGTGGCCAACCAGGCCCGCACCGACCTGGCCAAGGCCCAGCTGCGCCTGGAAGGCTTGCCACGCCTGGAAGAAGCTGCCGAGCAGGCGCGCATGGACCTGGCCAAGGCGCAATTCAAGCTCGAAGGCATTCCGCGCCTGGAAGCGGCGGCCGAAACGGCGCGCACCGAGCTGATCGAAGCCCAGCTGAAGCTCGAAACCCTGACCCGCGTGGAAACCGAACTGGCCACCGCGCGCCTGGAACTGGAAGCCGAACGCGAAGAACTGGGCGAGACCCGCGCCGAACTCGA
Organism: Janthinobacterium sp. PC23-8; assembly: GCF_002250505.1. Classification (GTDB taxonomy): domain Bacteria; phylum Pseudomonadota; class Gammaproteobacteria; order Burkholderiales; family Burkholderiaceae_D; genus Janthinobacterium. The sequence goes on along the minus strand of NZ_NJGY01000002.1, from coordinate 975,969 downwards.
TGAAGAGCGTACCTTGCGCATCAAGGCCCAGCAGTTCATTGTCGATCCTATCTTCAAAACCCCTGTCTGAAGGCCCCCTGACCAAACCTACTGCGCGTCGGTATAGGCAGCCTGCGATGCTCACCGTGCCTTGGCACGGTTGCGCTTCTTAGCCGCCTCTCCCTTCCGCTCGCTACGGTTTTGTCAGGTGTCGAGGCGCTCGTTGCTATGCATTTGTTTGAGCATACTGTAGCGTCAGCCAAACAAACCCCGCCATATTGACCACCACGGTCATCCAGAACACCAGCTGGAACGAGCGCTTGTTTGTTTTGTGGCGCAGCCATTGCTGGGCCAGCAGGGCGCCCGGCCAGCCGCACAACAAGCCCAATAGCCACAAGGTTTTTTCCGGCGTGCGCCAGGCCTTGGCGCGCGCGGCGCGCTTGTCGATGGCGTAGACGGCAAAGCAGGTCAGGCTCATCATGCCATACACGGCCGCCACCAGCGGCGCCAGCCCGTACAGCACGGTGGCGGCAAGATACAGCAAGGCGAACACGGCAAGAACAAGATAGGGCATGGCGGATATCGAAGCGAAGTGAGCCGCATTGTAACGGTTGGCCCGGGTCCGCACCTGTGCTGCACATGCTGGTGACCATCACGGCCGGCCTGCGGGTCATCAAGGCCTGTGGCGGCACGGTGCAGGAGCCGCAAGAAGCGCTGGCGCTGGTGGGACCGTGTTTGCTCACGGCCTGGCTGGCAAGGCAAGCAGGTTCCGGTGGGTGTTCAGGCTGTCGAGTACGATCTCGTTCAATCCCGCCCCGGCTTGCTGGTCGACGTGCGCAAGCAGGGCAAGACGCATTCGCGGCTCCCAGAAGCGACGCAGGTGGCTGGCAATTTCTTCCAGCGACTGCTCGCGATTTTTCATCGTGTCAAAAAAATCGCCGATCTGATTGGCCATTGTAATCAGTACATTCACATTTGCACTCATGCTGTTTCCTTGTCGATGCATTGTTGGTTCGCACGGGGTGGGTTCTTAGCCCTGTTTCGGACTGGTTGCGCTGTCCGCCAGCGGCGCAATGCGCTGACCATGTGCCAAGTCAACCTGCGCCGCGTTGAAGCGTGCGTATTCCTGTTGCCATGTGGACGGTTGGGCAACGGGCATGACCTGCACTGCGGTGACCTTGTATTCCGGGCAGTTCGTTGCCCAGTCGGACGCGTCGGTCGTGATGACATTGGCGCCGGACTCCGGGAAGTGGAAGGTCGTATAGACCACCCCGGGTTGGATGCGCTCCGTGATGGTGGCGCGCAGCACTGTTTGTCCGGCACGAGAGGCGATGCCGACCCAGTCGTCCTGTGCAATGCCGCGCTCCTGCGCATCGTGCGGATGTATCTCCAGCCGGTCTTCGCTGTGCCAGGCATTGTTGGCGGTACGCCGGGTCTGCGCACCGACGTTGTATTGCGACAGGATGCGTCCGGTGGTCAGGATCAGCGGGTAGCGCAGGGTGACTTTTTCGCTGCTGCCAAAGAACTTCGTCGGGATGAAACGGCCCTTGCCGCGTACAAAGGCGCCGATATGCATGATCGGCGTACCGTCCGGTGCGTCCTCGTTGCACGGCCATTGGATGCTGCCGCCCAGTTCATCAATGCGGCGGTAGCTGACGCCGCGGAAAGTGGGCGTCAGGCTGGCAATCTCTTCCATTATCTCGCGCGGATGGCGATAGTGCATCGGGTAGCCGAGTGCATTGGCCAGCATCATGGTGACTTCCCAATCCGACTTGCCGGCTTTCGGTGGCATGACCTTGCGCACGCGCGAGATGCGCCGCTCGGCGTTGGTAAAGGTGCCGTCTTTTTCGAGGAATGATGAACCGGGCAGGAATACGTGGGCGTATTTTGCCGTTTCGTTCAAGAACAGATCCTGCACCACAATGCACTCCATTGCCGACAAGGCGGCGGTGACGTGCTGGGTGTTGGGGTCGGACTGGACGATGTCCTCGCCTTCGCAGTACAGGCCCATGAAGCTGCCGTCGAGCGCCGCGTCGAACATGTTGGGAATGCGCAGGCCAGGTTCGGGATCGAGCGTACAGTTCCACGCCGCTTCGAACTCGGCGCGCACCGTGCTGTCCGATACATGGCGGTAGCCTGGCAATTCGTGCGGGAACGAGCCCATGTCGCACGAACCCTGCACATTGTTCTGCCCCCGCAAGGGGTTGACGCCGACGCCATCGCGCCCGACGTTCCCGGTTGCCATCGCCAGGTTGGCGATGCCGATCACCATGGTCGAACCCTGAGCGTGTTCAGTGACCCCGAGGCCGTAGTAGATTGCCGCATTGCCGCCAGTCGCATACAGGCGCGCGGCGCCACGGATCTGTTGCGCCGGCACGCCGGTGGCTGCCTCGACGTTTTCCGGCGCGTTTTCCGGGAGTGAAACGAATTCTTTCCATTCGGCGAAGGATGCCTGGTCGCAGCGCTCGGCCACGTACTCGTCCTGGCACAAATTCTCCGTGACGATCACATGGGCCAGCGCATTGACGATGGCGACATTGGTGCCCGGTCGCAATTTCAAGTGATAGTCAGCCTGGATATGGGGTGACTTGACCATTTCCGTGGTGCGCGGATCGATGACGATCAGTTTGGCGCCCTGGCGCAAACGGCGCTTCATCTGGGACGCAAATACCGGATGAGCGGAAGCAGGGTTGGCGCCGATGATCATCACCACATCGGTTTTCATGACGGAATCGAAGGTCTGTGTGCCGGCCGACTCGCCCAGGGTTTGCTTCAGGCCGTATCCGGTAGGGGAATGGCATACCCGTGCGCAGGTGTCGACATTGTTATTGCCAAACGCCGCCCTGACCAGCTTTTGCACCAGATACGTCTCTTCGTTGGTGCAGCGCGACGATGTGATGCCGCCGATCGACGCGCGCCCATGCTTGGCCTGGATGCGGCGGAACTCGGACGCGGTGTAGTCGACCGCTTCCTGCCAGGACACTTCGCGCCACGGGTCGGTGATGCGCTGGCGTATCATCGGTTTGAGCATGCGGTCCTTGTGGCTTGCGTAGCCCCACGCGAAACGGCCCTTGACGCAAGCATGGCCGTGGTTGGCCTTGCCGTCCGGGTTGGGGACCATGCGTACCACTTCATTGCCTTTCATCTCAGCCCGGAACGAGCAGCCTACGCCGCAATAGGCGCAGGTGGTTACTTTGCTGTGCTCGCCCTGTCCCAGCATGATGATGCTTTTCTCGGTCAGGGTCGCTGTGGGGCAGGCGCTGACACAGGCGCCGCACGACACGCAGTCCGACGAGAGGAAACTTTCATCTTGGCCGGCTGCGACGCGCGCATTGAAGCCGCGCCCATCGATGGTCAAGGCAAACGTCCCCTGGGTTTCCTCGCAGGCGCGCACGCACCGGCTGCACACGATACATTTCGATGGGTCATAGCTGAAATAGGGATTCGATTCATCTTTCTCCATGCGCAGATGGTTGTTGCCTTCGTAACCATAGCGCACCTCGCGCAAGCCGGTGACGCCGGCCATGTCCTGCAGCTCGCAGTCGCCGTTGGCGGCACAAGTGAGGCAGTCCAGCGGGTGGTCCGAGATGTACAGCTCCAGCATGCCCTTGCGCAGATGCTGTAACTTCGGCGTCTGGGTACGCACTTTCATGCCAGGCTCGCAAGGCGTGGTGCAGGAGGCCGGATAGCCGCGCCGACCTTCGATTTCGACCAGGCATACCCGGCAGGAGCCGAACGCTTCCAGACTCTCGGTGGCGCACAGTTTCGGTATGTTGGTGCCGGCGATGGCGGCCGCGCGCATGACGGACGTTCCTGCCGGGACGGTGACTTCCGCGCCATCGATTTGCAGTGTCACAAGGACGTCGGACTCCTTCGGCGGCGTACCCATATCGGGCCGCTTGAACTCAATGGTATTCATGGTTTTCCTTGTTGCGGGGCTCAATTCAGGCCGCTTGCATGCCGGACTCATCGCCGGCGCTGGCGCCGAAATCTTCCGGAAAGTGTGTCAATGCCGACAGGACGGGATAGGGCGTCATGCCGCCCATCGCGCACAAGGAGCCGGCGCTCATCAGGTCGCACAGATCGCGCAGCAGGTGGATTTGCTGGGGGCGTTGCCGTCCTGCGATGATCTTGTCCATGACTTCAACGCCGCGCGTCGAGCCGATGCGGCAGGGCGTGCACTTGCCGCACGATTCGGCGGCGCAAAATGCCATCGCGTAGCGCGCCTGCCGCGCCATGTCCACGCTGTCGTCGAAGGCGACGATGCCGCCGTGGCCCACGGCAGCGCCGATGGCGGCGTAAGCTTCATAGTCTAGCGGGACGTCGAAGTGCGATTCAGGCAGGTAGGCGCCGAGCGGGCCGCCCACCTGGATGGCGCGCAGCGGCCGGCCGCTGGCACTGCCGCCGCCAAAGCCGTACAGCAGTTCGCGCAGGGTCACGCCAAAGGCTTTTTCCACCAGGCCGCCGTATTTGATGTTGCCGGCCAGCTGGAACGGCAGCGTGCCGCGCGAGCGCCCCTGGCCGAGGTCGCGGTAAAACGCGGCGCCCTTGTCGAGGATGAGCGGCACCGCCGCCAGCGAGATGACGTTGTTGATGACGGTCGGCCGGCCGAACAGCCCGGACAGGGCCGGCAGCGGCGGCTTGGCGCGCACGATGCCGCGCTTGCCTTCCAGGCTTTCCAGCAGCGCGGTTTCCTCGCCACACACGTAAGAACCGGCGCCCTTGCGCACTTCCAGGTGGAAGGCTTGGCCGCTGCCGAGCACGCTGGCGCCGACATAGCCCGCCGCCAGGGCCAGTGCGATGGCCTCCTCGAGCGCCGCGATCGCATGCGGGTATTCGGAGCGCACATAGATATAGCCCTGCGTGGCGCCCACTGCCAGGCCGGCGATCGTCATGCCCTCGATCAGCATGTAGGGGTCGTCTTCCATCACCATGCGGTCCGAGAACGTGCCCGAGTCGCCCTCGTCGGCATTGCAGACGATGTACTTTTGCTGCGCCTGCGCGCCCAGCACGGTGTTCCATTTCACGCCGGTCGGGAAGGCCGCGCCGCCGCGTCCGCGCAGGCCCGAGTCCAGCACTTCCTGCACGATGGCGACCGGTTGCAGCGCCAGCGCGCGGCGCAGGCCGGCGTAGCCGCCGTGCGCCAGGTAATCGTCCAGCGACACCGGATCGGTGATGCCGACGCGCGCGAACGTGATGCGTTCCTGCCGCTTCAGGAAGTCCAGTTCGTCGGTCAGTCCCAGCGCGAGCGGGTGCTCGCCGCCCTGTGCCAGGCCGGCGTCGAACAGGCCGGTCACGTCTTCCGGCGCCACCGGCCCGTAAGCGACGCGGCCGCGCGGCGTCGCCACTTCCACCAGCGGTTCCAGCCAGAACATGCCGCGCGAACCATTGCGCACGATGCGCACGTCGATGCCTCGGCGCTGCGCTTCCGCCCTGATCGTATCGGCGACTTCGCCGGCGCCCAGCGCGAGGGCGGTGGAATCGCGCGGAACATACACAGTACAGCTCATTGCTCGCCTCCACACGATTGCAGCAGCGCGTCGAAACGCGCTGCATGGACGCGCGCATATGGCCGCCCGTCGATGGCGATGTTCGGACCCACCGCGCAGTGCCCCAGGCAATACACGGGTTCCAGTGTGACCTGGCCATCCGCGCTGGTTTCGTGGAAGCCGCAGCCCAGCGCGCGCTGGACGTGGCCGGCCAGCGCTTCGGCGCCGCGCGCCTGGCAGGCTTCGGCGCGGCACAGTTCCACCACGCGGCGCGCGGCCGGCTGCTGGCGGAAGTGGTGGTAATACGTCAGCACCCCGTGCACTTCGGCGCGCGACAGGTTCAGGGCGTCGGCAATTGCCGGTACGGCATCGGCCGGCACGTGGCCGAGCCGGTCCTGGACGCCGTGCAGGATGGGCAGCAGGGCGCCGGGCATGTCCCGGTGGGCCTGGAGGGCTGCCTGGACAGCCTCGGTGGCGGTAAGTGAAGTTTGCATGTGGTTCCTGGCCGGCTGGGATAAAGATGCAGGAATTTGCCTATTACGCGCTCCTGCATTTGCAAGTACGATGGTAGCTGTAGAACGCTTATTAGCGCAATATGTTGGAAAATGTGCGAAGTGTATGCACTCCTCATCAATTTATATATGTAATAATATGCATATTAATTCTCGCGAAGAGAGCCTCTTGCCATGCGCATCTGCCTGCAGCCCAGCTTTTCCATCGCCGGCCCGGACGGCGACGATGCTATTGACCGCCACCTGCGCCTGCTGGCGGAGGTCGAGCGGCACGGCAACTTGCGCATGGCATGCGAGCGCCTCGGCATGTCTTATCGCAGCGGCTGGGACATGGTGGGCGCGCTGGAAAGGCGGGTCGGCGGCCAGGTGCTGGACATGCAGCGCGGCCGCGGTTCGTCGCTGACGGAACTGGGCCAGCGCCTGGTGTGGGCCCTGAAGCTGGTGCACGCGCGTTTCGAGCCGCTGCTCGACTCCATGGCGGCGGAAATCGATGCCCAGGTCCAGCTGACGCTGGCGCGCGGCCAGAGCTACCTGCGCATCTTCGCCAGCCATGGCTATGCGATCGCCACGCTCAATGCGCACTTGCAGCGGGTGCAGGCGCCGGTCGAACTCGGCTACCGGGGCAGCGTCGAAGCGCTGCACGCGCTGGCCCGGGGCAGCTGCGACGTGGCTGGCTTTCCGATACCTGTCGGTCAATTGCAGCCGGTGGTGGTGGCGCGGATGCAGGCGCTGTTGAAAGACGGTTACCGCGTGATCACCGTGACGGCCCGGCACCTCGGCCTGATGGTGAGGAAAGGCAATCCAAGCCAGGTATGGACCATCGGCGACCTGGCCCGTCCGGGCGTGCGTTTCGTCAACCGGCAGCAAGGTTCGGGTACCCGCATGATCCTGGAATTGCTGCTGGAGCGGGCCGGTTTGCCGGGCGCCGACATCGACGGCATGGAAACCGTGGAATTGACCCATGCGGCCATCGCGGCCTACATCGCATCGGGCAAGGCCGACGCAGGACTTGGCGTGGAAGCCGCGGCGCGCCAGTTCGACCTGGATTTCGTGCCGGTGTTGACCGAACGGTATTTCCTGGTATGTAACGAATCTACCCTGGCCGACCCGCGCTTTGCCGCCACCCTGGCGTATCTGCAAGGGCCGGAGTTCCGCACCAGCCTGCTGGAGTATCCGGGCTACGATGGCGCCGAAGCGGGCCGCATCGCCACCCTGGCGGAAGCGTTTCACTAAGCCGGTCGCCAGGCACCCGCTACCACAGCATCGGCGCCACTGCAGCCGAAGTGATTGCGGCGACAATCCTGCCGCCGGCTTCTTCGCGCACTTGCGACGGGGTCTTGCCGTATTGCACCCGGAAACAGCGGGAAAAGTGTGAATTGCTCAGGAAGCCGCATTGCAGCGCAACATCGATGATGGAGTTGTTGGTCGAGATCAGCAATTGCAGCGCGTTGTTCAGCCGTAATTCAAACGCGAAGGCCAGCGGACTCATCCCCAGTTCAGCCTGGAACAGGCGTTCCAGATGGCGCACGCTGACATTCACGTGCTGCGCGATGAATTCGGCCGGCAACGGGTCGGCCAGGTGGCGCTCGATCAACAGCATGGCCTTGCGCACCCGGATATCGTCGGTGGTGCGGGTGCACAGCGGCTGCGGCTGCGGCGTCTTGGCCGGCAGCGGCGCGTGCTCGATCATGATGCGGGTGGCCTTGGCCGCGCGCGCCTTGTCGCAGTGGCGCTCCACCAGGTAAGCGGCCAGGTGCACCACGCTGGTGCCGCCGGCGCAGGTGAGGCGGTCGCCATCGTCGATGAACAGCTCGTCCGAGCTCACTTCCAGGCCAGGAAATTCATTGCTGAAGTCGCCGTGCACATACCAGCTGACGCAACTGCGCCGTCCCTGCATCAGGCCCAACCGGGCGATGGCGAAACTGCCGGTGCAGATGCCCACCAGCGGCCTCACGGTGGCGGCCCGCTTCAGGTAGTCGTTGACGGCCGGCGCCAGCTTGAGCGCGCCGAGCAGGCCACCGACCACGACGATGTAGTCATAGCGTGCAGGGTCGTCCAGGCCGGCAGTCGGCGTGACTTCGATGCCGCAACTGGCTTTCACCTGGCGCATATCGTGGCTCAGCACGTCCCACGCGCAATGGATGGGGCGGCTGCGGTCGCCGTCGTCGGCGGCCAGTCGCAGTGTATCGATGAAGGCGGCAAACGCCAACATGGTGAAGCTGGGCGAGAGTACGAATCCGACCGTGAGCCGGGGTTTTTTCCAGTGGATGGCGTTCATTTGGCTGTCTCCTTGGCACACTCGAATTGGCGCGCCTTATTGTGTTCAAAATATACACCCCCGAGCCTGCATCAAACAATGGACAAACAATGGATGCGACCCACGCATGTCGGAATCAGGATAATCCCTGTCCGTCCCAATCAAGCCTTGTTGCATAACGGCGCCAACGGCACGCGCAAAGCACAGGATGTCGGAATCAGACAAGCAGCCGTCTGATTCGATCAATTTGCAATTCGCAACGATCCCAATAATGGACCCCACGATCCTCAATGTGGAAAGCGCGATATGGCACAGAAGAACTACTCATTATGGAGCCTGCTTCAGCAAGGCTTCAAGCGCCAGGAAGGCTGGGACCAGGCCTGGCGCAGCCCGGAACCGAAGGCGTCATACGACGTGATCATTGTCGGTGCCGGCGGCCACGGCCTGGCCACCGCTTATTACCTGGCCAAGGAGCACGGCATCAAGAACATTGCCGTGTTGGAAAAGGGATATTTAGGCGGTGGCAACACCGCGCGCAACACCACCATCGTGCGCTCGAATTACCTGTGGGATGAAGCGGCCATGCTGTATGAGCATTCGCTCAAGCTGTGGGAAGGTTTGTCGCAGGAAATCAACTTCAACGTCATGTTCAGCCAGCGCGGTGTGTTCAACCTTGGCCATACCTTGCAAGATATGCGCGACATCGAGCGCCGGGTCAACGCCAACCTGCTCAACGAGATTGACGCCCAGGTGCTGACGGCGGCCGAAGTCAAACAGCGCATCCCGCTGATCGATGCCAGCAGCAATGCGCGCTATCCGATCATGGGCGCGAGCTTCCAGCCGCGCGGCGGCGTGGCGCGCCACGATGCGGTGGCGTGGGGCTTTGCCCGCGCCGCCAGCAACCTCGGTGTCGACATCATCGAGCAGTGCGAAGTGACCGGCATGCACATCGAAGGCGGCCGCATCCGCGGGCTGGAGACGTCGCGCGGCGTCATCCGCGCCGAGCGCGTCGGCTGCGTGGCGGCGGGCCACTCCAGCACCCTGGCAAGCATGGCCGGCATCCGCCTGCCGCTCGAGAGCCATCCGCTGCAGGCGTTCGTGTCCGAGTCGCTCAAGCCGGTGCTCGATACGGTGGTGATGTCGAACGCGGTGCACGGCTACCTGAGTCAGTCCGACAAGGGCGAACTGGTGATCGGCGCCGGCATCGACAGCTACCTCAGCTATGCGCAGCGTGGCAGCCCGCACGTGATCGAACACACGGCCGCCGCCATCATCGAACTGTTCCCGATGTTCTCCCGCGTGCGCATGAACCGCCAGTGGGGCGGGATTGTCGACGTGTCGCCGGACGCCTGCCCGATCATCGGCAAGACCCCCATCAAAGGCCTGTATTTCAATTGCGGCTGGGGCACCGGCGGCTTCAAGGCCACCCCCGGTTCGGGCAACGTATTTGCCCACACCATCGCGCACGACGAGCCGCACCCGCTCAACGCGGCGTTCGCGCTGGACCGCTTCCACAGCGGCCACCTGATCGACGAACATGGCGCCGCCGGCGTCGCCCACTGACAGAGGATTTGACCATGTTGAAGTTTCACTGCCCGCACTGCAAAGAAGTGCGCGAAGAAGAAGAGTTCAGCTACGCCGGCGAGGCCTACATCGTGCGTCCGCCGGCGCCGGACACCAGCAGCGACGCCGAGTGGGGCGACTACGTGTTCATGCGCAAGAACAGCAAGGGCTGGCACTGGGAGCAATGGCTGCACTCGGCGGCCTGCCGCAAAGTCGTCGCCGTCAAGCGGCATACCTTTACCCACGAGATCGCCGGCTGCTGGACGCTGGCCGAAGGCAAGCAGATCTACCTCAAGGAGCAAGCGTGAACTCGCATCGCATCAATCGTCCGGACGCGCGCATCGACCGCGACCAGCCCGTCAACTTCTCGTTCGACGGCCAGTCCTACCGCGGCTATGCCGGCGACACGCTGGCCTCCGCGCTGCTGGCCAACGGCGTGCGCATGATAGGGCGCAGCTTCAAGTATGGCCGCCCGCGCGGCATCGTCGGCCATGGCGCCGAAGAACCGAATGCGCTGATCCAGCTCGAGCGCGGCCCCGGCACGGTGCCGAATCTGAAGTCGACCCAGGTCGAGCTGTACCCGGGCATGCGCGCCTTTTCCACTACCGGCTGGCCTTCGCTGGAATTCGACGTGAAGAGCATCATGGGCCGCGCCGCGCGCTTCATGCCGGCCGGTTTCTACTACAAGACCTTCATGGCGCCGGCGAAAATGTGGCCGCTGTACGAAGACGTGATCCGCCGCGCCGCCGGCTATGGCCGTGCGCCGGTCGATCCGGATGCGGAATACTACGACCACCTGCACCACCATCCGGACGTGCTGGTGATCGGCGGCGGCGCCTGCGGCATCTGGGCGGCGCTGCTGGCCGGCCGCGCCGGGCTGCGCGTGCTGCTGGTCGATGAGCAGGCCGAGATGGGCGGCTGGCTGCTGTCCGACCCGGACGCGGTGCTGGACAAGCATAAGGCCGCCGCCTGGCTGCGGCGCTGCCTGGCCGAACTCGATACCCTGGCCAACGTCACCCGTCTGGCGCGCACCACGGCGTTTGCCATGCATGACGCCAACCTGGTGCAGGCGGTGGAGCTGTTGCAGGACCACCTGGCGCCGGCCGCGCGCAGGGCGGAACAGCCGCGCCAGCGCCTGCACAAGATCCGGGCCCGCCACGTGGTGCTGGCCAGCGGTGCCATCGAACGCCCGCTGGTGTTCGGCAATAACGACTTGCCGGGCGTGATGACCGCCGCCGCCGGCCAGACTTACCTGAACCGCTACGCGGTGCGCGCCGGCCAGCGCGTGCTGGTCATGACCAGCAACGACTGGGCCTATGGCGCGGCCACCGACCTGGCCTCGGCCGGCGCCCGCGTCGTCCTGTGCGATACCCGCAGCAGCGGCGCCCTGGCGGCGCGCGCTGCGGTGGCCGCCAAGTCCGGCGTGGAAATCCTCAACGGTTACGGCATTGCCCAGGCCACGGGCGGGCGCAGCGTCAACGGCGCGCGCCTGGTCAAGCTCGACCCGCGCCAGAATACCGTGACCGGCGCCGGGCCGAGCGTCGATTGCGACCTGCTGCTGTCGTCGGGCGGCCTGTCGCCGAACGTGCACCTGTTTTGCCACAACGGCAGCCGTCCCGCTTGGGATGAAGAGCGGCTGGCCTTCGTCGCCCCTTCGCAGGGCCGTCCGGGCATCGCCTGCGTGGGTTCCGTGGCCGGCGAATTCGACCTGCAGGGCGCGATGTCGCAAACCACCAGCGCCGCAAACGCCATGTGCGCCCAGTTGGGGCGCAAGTCGTCGGCCACCGCGCCCACGGCGGGCGGGGGCAGGATGCCGGTCGAGGGCGCGCCCGCGCGCCGCATCTTCCGCGTCCCGGATGGCAAGCGCGAAGGGCACGGCGCCAAGGCCTTCGTCGACTTCCAGAACGACGTCGCGGCCTCCGACATCGAGCTGGCGGTGCGCGAGAACTACCGTTCGATCGAGCATGTCAAGCGCTACACTGGCCTGGGCTTCGGCACCGACCAGGGCAAGCTGTCGAACGTGAACGGCTTCGCGATCGCCGCCAACGCGCTCGGCAAGCCGATCGGCGAAGTTGGCACCACGACGTACCGCCCGGCCTATACGCCGGTCGCCTTCGGTGCGCTGGCCGGCGCCATGGTGGGCGACACGTTCGAGCCGCGCCGCTATGCGCCGGCGCAGCAGTCGCACGTGCAGCGCTGCGCGCTGTTTGAAACCGTGGGACAGTGGATGCGTCCGTGGTACTTCCCGAAACCCGGCGAAGACATGCACGCCGCCGTGAACCGCGAAGCGCTGGCCGCGCGCAAGGGCGTGGCCATGATGGACGCGTCGACCCTGGGCAAGATCGATATCCGCGGCCCGGATGCGCGCGAATTTCTCAACCGCGTGTATTCGAACGCGTGGAGCCAGCTGGCGCCGGGCAAGTGCCGCTACGGCCTGATGCTCGACGAAAACGGCATGGTGATGGACGACGGCGTGACCGCCTGCCTGAGCGACCAGCACTTCATGATGACCACCACCACCGGCGGCGCCGCCCGCGTGCTGACCTGGCTGGAAAAATGGCTGCAGACCGAATGGCCGGAGTTGAAGGTGTACCTGACGTCGGTCACAGACCACTGGTCCACCAGCGCCGTGGTCGGCCCCGACAGCCGCGCGGTGCTGGCCAAGCTGTGCACCGACATCGACCTGTCGCCGGACGCCTTCAAGTACATGGATTGCCGCGTCGGCACCGTGGCCGGCGTAGCGGCCCGCGTGTTCCGCATCAGCTTTTCGGGCGAGGTGGCGTATGAAGTCAACGTCGACGCCGCCTATGGCCATTACATGTGGGAAACGCTGATGGCGGCCGGCGAGCAATACAACATCACGCCGTACGGCACCGAGACCATGCACGTGCTGCGCGCGGAAAAGGGTTTCATCATCGTCGGCCAGGATACCGACGGCTCGGTCTCGCCGATCGACCTCGGCATGGGCTGGGCGGTCAGCATGAAAAAGCCGTTCAGCTTCCTCGGCAAGCGCTCGCTGGCGCGTGCCGACACCGCCCGCGGCGACCGCAAGCAACTGGTCGGGCTGATGACGGAAGACCCGAAAGTGGTGCTGGCCGAGGGCGCGCAAATCGTCGCCCGGCCGGGCGCGGGACAGCACAGCGTGGGGCGTGTCACGTCGAGTTACCACAGTGCCTTCCTGGGCCGTTCGATCGCGCTGGCGCTGATCGAAGGCGGTCTGGCCAGGGAGGGCGAAGTGTTCTACGCCTGGGATGGCGGCGCCACCACGGCCGCCAAGATCGTATCTCCAGTGTTCATTGATCCGGAAGGGAAGCGTCAACATGCCTAAGACTAACCTCAAACTGGCCCAGTCGGCCCAGCCGCAAGCGCGCGCCAGGGTCGCCTTCGCGCCGTATGCGCAGAGCCCGCTGCATGGCTTCAGCCTGGGCGCGCAAGCGCGCCGCCAGGACGACAGCTGCGGCGTGTGGATGAATGAGCTGGGCTTGCTCGGCTATGTGATCGTGCGCGGCGACGCCCAGGATGGGGCCTTTGTGAAGGCCTGCCAGACAGTGCTGGGCATCGCCTTGCCGCAGGAACCCGGCACGGTGGCGCCGTTCGCGCACGGCGTCGCGCTGTGGCAGGCGCCTGACGAATGGCTGCTGGTGTGCGCCCGCAGCGCCTGCCAAGCCAGCATCGACGCCCTGGAAGCGGCGCTGCAGGACGTGCATGCCCAGGTGGTGGACAACTCGGGCGGCCTGACCATGGTCTACCTGAGCGGCGCACACCAGGTCACCTTGCTGCGCCACGTCGGCGTGTATGACTTCGATGCGCTCGCTCCCGGGCGCCTGGCCAGCACGGTATGCGGCAAGGCCACGCTGACAGTGTTCCGCCACGACCTGCAGGGCATCTTCGTGATCTTGCGCCGCAGCTTTGCCGACTACGTGTGGCGCCTGCTGTCGAAGTCGGCGCGGCCCTATGGCCTCGGCATCGCCGCCGTCAAGGCCGACGCGTCGCACCCCGTCTTGCGCCTGGTGTAAGGAGGATCGCATGCCATTCAGTATTTTTGACGTGTTCCGCATCGGCATCGGCCCATCGAGCTCGCACACGGTGGGGCCGATGCTGGCGGTGAACCGCTACCTGCGGGCGCTGCGTCCGCAACTGGCGCGCGTGGCGCGGGTACGGGTCGACCTGTACGGCTCGCTGGCGCTGACCGGCGTGGGCCACTGCACCGACAGCGCGGTGCTGCTGGGCCTGTTGGGCGAGGAGCCGCATCTGGTCGATCCTGCCCTGGCGCAGCAGCGGGTGGCGCGCGTGCGCGCCGAGGGCCGCCTGCCGCTGGCCGGCACGCACGAAGTGCCGTTCGACGAGGCCGCCGACCTGCTGTTCCACAAGCGCGAGCGCCTGCCGCAGCATCCGAACGGCATGCGCGTCACCGCGTTCGACGCAAGCGGTGCGGTATTGCTGGCGCGCGAGTATTTCTCCATCGGCGGCGGCGCCGTCAAGGATGAGGATGAAATCCGGCCTGTGCTGCGGCCGGCCGCAGCGCAGGATGGCGCGGATGTGCCGGAAGCGCACGCAGGGCAATGTCCGTTCGTCAGCGCCGCCGAGTTGCTGGCGTGGTGCCACCGCCAGCGCTGCAGCATTGCCGAGGCGGTGCTGCGCAACGAAGCGAGCTACCACGGCGCCGCCGACGCCCGTGCCCGGGTGCTGGAAATCTGGCACGTGATGCGCGACTGCGTCGAGCGCGGCCTGCACACCGAAGGCGTGCTGCCCGGCGGCTTGAACCTGAAGCGGCGCGCCTCCAGCCTGTACCGGCAGGCGCGCGATGGCGCCAACGGCAGGCTGTCGGCCGACTTCGCGATGATGGACATCCTGTCCGCCTACGCCATCGCGGTCAATGAGGAAAATGCGGCCGGAGGCCGGGTGGTGACGGCGCCCACCAACGGCTCGGCCGGGGTGATACCGGCGGTGCTGATGTACTACACCGGCGCCCATCCGCAGGCCGGCGAGGACGCCGTCATGACGTTCCTGCTGACGGCGGCCGGCATCGGCATGCTGTACAAGCGCAATGCGTCGATTTCCGCAGCGGAAATGGGGTGCCAGGGCGAGATCGGCGTGTCGGCCTCGATGGCGGCAGCCGGCCTGGCGGCGGTGCTGGGCGGCACCCCGGAACAGGTTGAAAACGCGGCGGAGATCGCGATGGAGCATTTCCTCGGCATGACCTGCGATCCCCTCAATGGCCTGGTGCAGGTGCCCTGCATCGAGCGTAACAGCATGGGGGCGATCAAGGCCGTCAATGCCGCCCGCATGTCCCTGATGAGCGACGGCAGCCACATCGTCTCGCTGGACCAGGTGATAGAAACCATGCGCCAGACCGGCGTCGATATGCAAAGCAACTACAAAGAAACCTCGCTTGGCGGGCTGGCGGTCAACGTCGTCAGCTGCTGAGCATCACATTGGAGATACCATGTCGCAAACCGCATTTTTCCGCAATACCCTGGCTGAATCGGATACGGCCGTCGCGGCCGGCATCGCCGGCGAGTTGCACCGCCAGCAAGACCAGATCGAGATGATCGCGTCGGAAAACATCGTCTCGAAAGCCGTGCTGGAAGCCCAGGGTTCGGTGCTGACCAACAAATACGCCGAAGGCTATCCTGGCAAGCGCTACTACGGCGGCTGCGAGGAAGTCGACGTCATCGAGACCCTGGCGATCGAGCGCGCCAAGGCGTTGTTCGGCGCTGCCTACGTCAACGTGCAGCCGCATTCGGGCGCCCAGGCCAATGGCGCCGTCATGCTGGCGCTGCTGCAGCCGGGCGACACGGTGTTGGGCATGGCGCTGTCGGCCGGCGGCCACCTGACGCACGGCGCCAAGCCCGCGCTGTCGGGCAAGTGGTTCAACGCGGTGCAGTACGGCGTGCGACGCGAAGACAGCCGCGTCGACTACGACGAAGTCGAGCGCCTGGCGCGCGAGCACAAGCCCAAGCTGATCATTGCCGGCTTTTCCGCCTACCCGCGCGAGATGGACTGGGCTCGCTTCCGCGCCATCGCCGACGCGGTGGGCGCCTTCCTGATGGTGGACATGGCGCACATCGCCGGCCTGGTGGCGGCCGGCGTGCATCCGAGCCCGGTGCCGCACGCCCACATCACGACCTCGACCACCCACAAGACCCTGCGCGGCCCGCGCGGCGGCATCATCATGACCAACGACGAGGACATCGCCAAGAAGATCAATTCGGCGGTATTCCCCGGCCTGCAGGGCGGCCCGCTGATGCACGTGATCGCGGCCAAGGCGGTGGCTTTCGGCGAAGCGCTGCAGCCTTCGTTCAAGACCTACATCGAGCGCGTGGTCGGCAACGCCAGGGCGCTGGGCGAAGTGCTGGTGGCGGGCGGCGTGGACCTGGTCACCGGCGGCACCGACAACCACCTGCTGCTGGTCGACCTGCGCCCCATGGGCCTGAAGGGCAACGCCACCGAGCAGGCGCTCGAGCGCGCCGGCTTCACCTGCAACAAGAACGGCATTCCATTCGACGACGAAAAGCCCACCGTCACCTCCGGCGTGCGCCTGGGCACCTCGGCCGGCACCACGCGCGGCTTTGGCGAGACCGAGTTCCGCCGCATCGGCGCCCTGATCCTGGAAGTGCTGCAAGGCTTGCGCGACAACCCGGCCGGCGACGCCGCCGTGGAGCAGCGCGTGCGCGCCGAAGTATCGGCGCTGTGCAAGCAATTCCCGATTTACTGAGCCCATCGAGAGGACAATCATGAGTACATTGCACGAACAAGCGGTCGTCATCGATGGCCTGATCATCGCCAAGTGGGGCCGGGATATCTTCGAAGACATGCGGCGCGGCGGCCTGACGGCGGCCAATTGCACGGTCTCGGTGTGGGAAGGCTTCGGCGAGACGGTCGCCAATATCGCGGACATGAAAAAGCTGATCCGCGAAAACAGCGAACTGGTGTCGCTGGTGCGCGGCACCGAAGACATCCTCGACGCCAAGAAGAATAACCGCACCGGCATCATCCTGGGCTTCCAGAACGCCCATGCGTTCGAGGACAACCTGGGCTACATCGAAGCATTCGCCGACATGGGCGTGCGCGTGGTCCAGCTGTGCTACAACACCCAGAACCTGGTGGGCACCGGCTGCTATGAGCGCGACGGCGGCCTGTCGGGCTTCGGCCGCGAAGTCATCGCCGAAATGAACCGGGTCGGCATCATGGTCGACCTGTCGCACGTCGGCGGCGCCACCTCGGAAGAAGCGATCCTGGCGTCCAGCAAGCCGGTCTGCTATTCGCACTGCCTGCCGTCCGGCCTGAAGGAACATCCGCGCAACAAGAGCGACGAGCAATTGCGCTTCATCGCCGATCGCGGCGGCTTCATCGGCGTGACCATGTTCCCGCCATTCCTCAAGCGCGGCATCGAAGCGACCGTCGACGACTACATCGAGGCGCTGGAATACGTGATCAACCTGGCCGGCGAGGATTGCGTCGGCGTCGGCACCGACTTCACGCAGGGCTACGACAAGGGCTTTTTCGATTGGATTACCCACGACAAGGGCCGCCACCGCCAGCTGACCAAGTTCGGCCCCATCGTCAACCCGCTCGGCATCCGCACCATCGGCGAGTTCCCGAACCTGACCGCCGCGATGGAAAAGGCCGGCTGGACGGAAAGCCGCATCCGCAAGGTGATGGGCGCCAACTGGGTCAACACCTTCAGGGAAGTGTGGGGCGCATGACGCCAGCCTTTGCTCACCCATTGCCGGCCCCCCGGATTTACACTCAATTGCATTGAAAGGTATTAGCGATGAATCCCCAACTTCCGATCGAAGTCGATGAAGAAACCGGTGTCTGGACCACCGACGGCTTGCCGATGCTGTACGTGCCGCGCCACTTCTTCACCAATAACCACCTTGCCATCGAGGCGGCCCTGGGCCGCGAGCGCTATGCGCAGCAACTGTATGACGCGGGCTACAAGTCGGCCTATTTCTGGTGTGCCAAGGAAGCCGTGACGCACGGCCTGTCCGGCATGGCGGTGTACGAGCACTACCTGCTGCGCCTGTCGCAGCGCGGCTGGGGCCTGTTCACCTTCGAATCGGCCGATGCCGAGACCGGCCATGCCCGCATCTGCCTGCACAATTCATCGTTCGTGCTGGCCCAGCCCGAAGCGCGCGACAAGCTGTGCTACATGTTCGCCGGCTGGTTCTCCGGCGCCATGGACTGGGTGGGCAAGGATACCGGCCGCAATTACCTCACGACCAGCCACGAGGCGCAATGCGCGGCCGAGGGTTGCGATCATTGCGTCTTCACCGTCGAACCGAAATAAGAGGCCGTCATGCGTTACCCTAACCTGTTCGCGCCGATCACCATCAACAAGCTCACGATCCGCAACCGCATCATCAGTACCGCACACGCCGAGGTGTATGCCGAAAACGGGGTGCCGGGCGAGCGCTACATCCGCTATTACGAGGAAAAGGCGAAGGGTGGCGTCGGCCTGTGCATCTGCGGCGGCTCGAGCCCGGTGTCGATCGACAGCCCGCAAGGCTGGTGGAAGTCGGTCGACCTGTCCAACGACCGCGTGATCGAGCCGCTGGCGCGCCTGGCCGCCAGCATGCACAAGCACGGCGCCAAGATCATGATCCAGGCCACCCACATGGGCCGCCGTTCCAACTACCACGGCGAGCACTGGCCGCACCTGCTGACGCCTTCGGGCGTGCGCGAGCCGGTCCACCGCGGCAATGCCAAGACCATCGAGCTGCATGAAATGCGCCGCATCGTGCAGGATTTCGCTGCGGCGGCGAAGCGGGTTCAGGCGGCCGGCATGGATGGCGTCGAGATCTCGGCCGCGCACCAGCACCTGATCGACCAGTTCTGGAGCCAGCGCACCAACAAGCGCACCGACGAGTATGGCGGCTCGCTGGCCAACCGCATGCGCTTCGGCGTCGAAGTGCTGTCTGCCGTGCGCGACGCGGTGGGGCCGGACTTTTGCGTCGGCCTGCGCATGTGCGGCGATGAATTCCACGAAGATGGCTTGAGCCATGAGGTCTTGAAGGAAATCGCGCTGGCCATGGAACAGACCGGCCTGATCGACTATATCAGCATCGTCGGTTCCGGCGCCGATACCCACAACACGCTGGTCAACTGCATGCCGCCGATGGCGCTGCCGCCCGAGCCTTTCGTGCACCTGGCGGCCGGCATCAAGTCGGTCCTGACCCTGCCGGTGATGCATGCGCAAAGCATCCGCGACGCGGTCCAGGCCGAACGCATCCTGGCCAACGGCATGTGCGACCTGGTCGGCATGACGCGCGCCCACATGGCCGATCCTTACCTGGTCATCAAGATCCGCGACGGCAAGGAAGACCAGATCAAGCAGTGCGTCGGCGCCAACTATTGCATCGACCGCCAGTACAACGGCCTGGACGTGCTGTGCATCCAGAACGCGGCCACCAGCCGCGAGGAAACCATGCCGCACGTGATAGAAAAATCGCGCGGCAAGAAGCGCAAGGTGGTGGTGGTGGGGGCCGGGCCGGCGGGCCTGGAAGCGGCGCGCGTGTCGCGCGAGCGCGGCCACGATGTGGTGCTGTTCGAAAAGAACGACTACGTCGGCGGCCAGGTGATGCTGGCGGCCAAGGCGCCGCAGCGTGAACAGATGGCCGGCATCGTGCGCTGGTTCGACATGGAAACCAAACGCCTGGGCGTGGACCGCCGCCTGGGCGCGGAAGCCACCGTCGGCGCCATCATGGCGGAACAGCCGGACATCGTGGTGCTGGCCACGGGCGGGCGCAGCCATACCGGGGAAAATCCGCACTGGAACGTGGCCGAAGGCCTGGCCGTGAGCAGCTGGGATATCCTGTCCGGCAAGGTGGCGCCGGGCAAGAACGTGCTGGTGTACGACGGCATCAGCACCCACGCCGGCGCCGGCGTGGCCGACTTCATCGCCAGCCGCGGCAACCTGGTGGAAATCGTGACGCCGGACGTCAAGGTCAGCGACGACGTTGGCGGCACCACGTTCCCGATTTTTTACCGCCGCATGTACGCCCAGGGCGTGGTGATGACGCCGAACTACTGGCTCGACGCGGTGGCGCGCGACGGCGACAAGCTGGTCGCCACCATCCGCAACGAATACACCGAAGAGCTCGAAGAGCGGGAAGTCGACCAGGTCGTGATTGAAAACGGCATCACGCCCAACGATGGCCTGTACTGGGAATTGAAGGAGCGCTCGCTGAACCGCGGCGAGACCGACGTGCACCGGCTGTTCGCCGCCGAGCCGCAGCCGCGGCTGGAGCAGGACATCGGCTCGGGCGACTTCCTGCTGTTCCGGGTAGGCGATTGCATTTCGATGCACAACATCCACGCGGCCATCTACGATGCGCTGCGCCTGTGCAAGGACTTCTGACATGCTGGCCAATTTCCTGACCATTTCGTTCTGGGCCAGCATGGCGCTGATGCTGCTGGGCCTGGGGCGGCGGGCCCGCCTGTGGCGCAAGGGCCGCAGCCACCAGGTGGCGCTGGGCGCGCTGTTGGCGATCCCGAAACGCTATTTCATCGACCTGCACCACGTGGTGGCGCGCGAGCCGTTCATCGCCCGCACCCACATGGCGGTGGCCGGCGGCGCCGTGCTGGCGCTGCTGGTGATCGGCGTCAACTACGGGCTGGCGCTGTATTGGCCGGTGCTGGACCAAGTCTTGCTGGTGGCTTCGTGCCTGATGCTTGCCGGCACGGCCATGGTGGCCTGGCGCCGCCGCGCGCCGCCGGCCCGGCTGTCGCGCGGACCGTGGATGCGCCTGCCGTTCACCCTGGCCGCGTTCGCGTTGGGTTCCGGCCTGGCCGCCTGGTATGCGCCGCAGGGTGCGCAGGCCCCGGCACTGCTGGCCATTGCCTTGCTGGCGGTCGGCGCCGCCGAACTGGCGCTGGGCATCGGCATGGGCGGCCCCATGAAGCACGCCGTGGCCGGCCTGCTGAACCTGGCCTTCCATCCGCGCCAGCAGCGTTTCGAGGGCAAGCGTTCCACCGATTTGCGCCCACTGAAGCTGGAAAGCGGCGACTTCGGCGTGGCCAAGCCGGCCGATTTCGAATGGAACCGCCTGCTGCAGTTCGACGCCTGCGTGCAGTGCGGCAAGTGCGAGGCGGCCTGCCCGGCGCTGGCGGCCGGGCAGCCGCTCAACCCGAAAAAACTGATCCAGGACATGGTGGTGGGCCTGGCCGGGAAGACCGACTCGGCCTATGCCGGCACGCCGTATCCGGGCAAGCCGGTGGGCGAGCATGGCGGCGCGCCGGAGTTGCCGATCTTCCCGGGGCTGGTCGACCCCGACACGATCTGGTCGTGCACCACTTGCCGCGCCTGCGTGCAGGAATGCCCGATGCTGATCGAGCATGTGGACGCGGTGGTCGACATGCGCCGCTCCCTGACGATGGTGCAAGGCGCGGTTCCCGGCAAGGGTGCCCAGGCGCTGGAAAACCTGCGCCATACGCAAACCGTGGGCGGCTTCCCGCGCGCCGTGCGCTATCACTGGGCGATCGACATGGACGTGCCGGTGCTGGAAGCGGGCGGACGCACCGATTACCTGCTGATCGCCGGCGAAGGAGCATTCGACATGCGCTACCAGCGCGCCTTGCGGGCGCTGGTGAAAGTGCTCAAACACGCCGGCGTCGAATTCGCGGTGCTGGGCGAGGCGGAAATCGACAGCGGCGACCTGGCGCGCCGCCTGGGCGACGAAGCCGGCTTCCAGAATCTGGCGCGCGCCAACGTCGCCATGCTGGGCAAGCGCCAGTTCAGGCACATCGTCACGCCGGACCCGCACGTGTTCCATTGCATGAAAAATGAATACCCGGCCATGGGCGGCCGCTACGATGTGCTGCACCACAGCGGCCTGATCGCGACGCTGTTCAGGGAACAACGCATCCGCCTGACAGGCGAAGCGCTCTTGGCACCGCTGACTTACCACGACCCGTGCTACCTGGGCCGCTACAACGGCGAGTTCGACGCGCCGCGCGCCGTGCTGGCGGCGCTGGGTGTGGCGGTGCGTGAAATGGAGCGCTCGCGCGAGCGCGGACGCTGCTGCGGCGGCGGGGGGGGCGCGCCGTTTACCGATATCCCCGGCGCCACGCGGATCCCGGACATCCGCATCATCGACGCGCGCACCATCGGTGCCGAAGTGATGGCGGTGGCGTGCCCGAATTGCACCGCCATGCTCGAAGGCGTGGTGGGGCCGCGTCCTGAAGTGATGGAACTTGCCGAGCTGGTTGCCCAGCGATTGGGGGAATAAATGGAAGGTCATCAAATCATGGCGCGCCGGGTCAACCCGCGCCGCCCTTACGTGGTCACGCCGCAAGGCCGCAAGCGCATCATCCTGGGCGCGCAGGACGGCCTGCGCGATGTGCTGCAGTCGCAGCACGCTGCGGCGCGCAAGCCGGTGCGCAGCACGCAGCCGTTCGAGCGCCACATGCTGGTGCTGGTGCATGCCGACCGCGGCATGCTCGACGAACACGCGAACCAGGCGATCGCCGCAGCCGCGCTGCTGGCCGACAGCGCGACCGGTGTCGCAGTGGCGGTGCTGGGCGGCGTCTCGGGCAGCCCGGACGAGCTGGGCGCCAGCGGCGCCGATGCCGTGATCGACTTGCCGCAGCTTGATGTGGCCAGTTTCGGTCCCGAGCGCGTACTGGCCGTGGCGCAGCAATTGATCGAGCGCTACCAGCCGGTCCACATTTTCCTGCCTGACCGCGGTGCCGACGGCGACCTGGGACGGCGCCTGGCCGCGCGCATCGGTTGCGGCATCGCCACCGACGTGGTCGAACTCGATGCCGCCGTGGCGTGCCGCGTGGTGCCGGGCGGGCGCTTCGCGCGCTGCGCCTTGCCGCGCATCGTGCTGCTGGCGCGCAATGCCGCCGACGCCAGCCTGCCGTTCCTGGGGCGTGGCGTGGTCGAACAGATGCCGTTGCCGGATGCGGCGGCGCAGCCGGGGGTGCGCGACCTGGGCCTGGAAACCAGCGCACCCGACCAGATCGGACTGGAAGAGGCCGATTTCATCCTCTCGGGCGGCAACGGCATGCGCGACATGGACATCTTTGGCGCGCTGGCCAGCGCGCTGGGCGCGGCCACCGGGGCATCGCGGGTGGCGGTGGACGATGGCCGCTTCCCGCGCGCCAAGCAGATCGGCGCCACCGGCAAGACCGTGCAGGCCAGCGCCTATATCGCGATAGGCATCTCCGGCGCGGTCCAGCATTTGCAGGGGATTAAGGATTGCCGACATGTCATCGCGGTCAACCTCGACGACAGCGCGCCGATCGCCAAGCGCGCCAACCTGACCCTGGTGGAAGATGCGCAAGCGCTGATGCGCGCGCTGCTGCCGAAAGTGAAGGCGGCGCGCGCCGCCGCCGGGGCGTAACGATAATGAGAGGCTACAAATGACAACTACGCTCAGGATCGCGGTGCTGGTATCGCCCGCCCGCCACCCGGTCAGCGGCCAGCCCGTGCGCAGTGCCTGTGACGCGGCCGCGCTGGAACTCGGCTGCCGCCTGGCGCCGCCCGAACGCCTCAAGGTGCTGTCGGCCGGCATGGCCAGCAAGGAAAGCCTGGACGATTACCTGGGGCTGGGCGCCGAGACCATCGAAGTGCTGACCGTGGCCGACAACGGCGACGTGCTGCCGGCGCTGCTGGCGCGCCTGAAAGACTACGACCTGGTGTTGTGTGGCATGCGTTCGGATGGCCAGTCCGCGTCCGGCATGCTGCCTTACCTGCTGGCCGAAGGCTTGCAGGTCCCGCTGGTGGGCGACGTGCTGGAAGCGGCCGCCCGCGGCCGGACGTTGACCGTGCGCCAATTCTTGCCGAAGGGGATGCGCCGGCGCCTGGAAGTGAGCCTGCCGGCCGTGCTGGCCGTGCATGCGCGCGCCACGCGAACCCGCCAGTATGCCTATGCGCGCGCCGTGGCCGGGCGCGTCAGCTACGTGGCCGCTGCGGTGGGCGTCAGCCCGGCAGCGGCGCCGGCGTGGCAGCTGGAGCCAGCCACGCGGCGCCCGCGCCCGCTCAAGGCCGCAGTGGCGCAAAGCGGCCACAGCCGGATGATGGGGGCGATCGGCGGCGACAGCGGCGCGCGCGGCGGACAGGTGGTCAAGCAGGGCAGCGCCGAGCAAAAGGCGCAGATCCTGCTCGATTATCTGCGCGAACACCGGCTGGTCGACTTCTGAGCCATGGTTAAGTACGTTATTCCATGGATCGTCGAGGTCCGCGCGCTGGCCACCGAGCTGCGCGCCGGCATGCGTCAGGCCGCCACGGTCGACGTCACTGTGCGGGCGATGGCGCCGGCGTTCCCGCAAACCATTGAAGACTGCATCGACTACCAGCCGATCTGCGAACATATCCTGGGCGCCTGGTCGGATGCGGCGTGCGGCGCACGGCCCGAACAGGCCGTGCACGCGCTTGCAGGCTTTATTCTTGGCCGCGATGGACGGATCGGCGATGTCAACGTGGCATTGACAATAGGGAGCGCCACCTGGCGGCTGTCGCAGGCGCAGGAACTGGTGCAATTGCGGTCGATAGCCTGAGTCATGCCGCAGGGCCGATGAACCGGCCAAGCCGGCGTCATCGGCCCTCAGGTCATGCTGGTTTGACAGAGCAGTGGCGTACGGCTAGCATCGCGGCAGGAACGGGCCTGCGCCTGCCGCATCGGGCTGTGCAGCGGCGGTTATGCGCTGGTCAAAGCCGGCCTGATGCAGGGCTAGCGCTGCGCCAGCCACTTTTAGCAAGACTTACAGGAGGCAGTTCGGCCATCCTCCCGGCGCAGGACGGCGCCAACAGGATTGAAGGCTGACGCAGACAGGCAACAGCTTGTCGTAATTGCGACATTTGCCGGACTGCGTGCTGTGTATTGTTGAGTTTCACCAGGCGTTCCAAAGACAGGCGACATGATGAATCACACAGCAGGCGGGGTGGCGTTCCGGCCCGAAGCCAATATCGAGGTCCTCGGACTGAACTTCCACCGCTTTATCTTCCCGGTATCCATCCTTCTCATGCTGGTGCTGGTGGTGGCCGCGCTGGTCGATCCTCCCGCCGCCAGCCTTTTCCTGGAACATGCCAAACAGGCCAGCCTGAAGTATTTTGCTTCGTTCACCATGCTTGCAGGAAACATCATGGTGGTGTTTTGCGTGGCGCTGGCCGTCACGCCCTATGGCAATATCCGGCTGGGCGGCAAACAGGCAAAACCGGAATTTCGCACGCTGTCGTGGTTTTGCATGATGTTTGCGGCCGGCATGGGCGTGGGCCTGCTGTACTGGGGCGTAGCCGAACCCGTTGCGCATTACACCGCCTGGTTCAAGACGCCCCTCAATATCGCGAAAGACACGCCTGAGGCCGCGCATGCGGCCATGGGCGCGACGATCTTCCACTGGAGCCTCCATCCATGGGCGATTTACCTGTCCACCGCAGTGGTGGTGGGCTACTTCGGCTACAACAAGGGCTTGCCGTTTTCCCTCAGCTCCGGCCTGCAGCCGTTCATCGGCAAGGCGCACAAGGGCGCCATCGGGCATATCGTCGATGTGTTCACCGTGATCATCACCGTGTTCGGCCATGCGACGTCGGTCGGCCTGGCCGCCATGCAGGCCACCGCCGGCATCACCTACGTGCTGGGCGTGCCGAACACGTTCGCGTACCAGATGCTGTTCATCGCCGTGGTCGTCATTGTCGCCGCGTTCACCCTGCTGCGCGGTTTGAATAACGGCATCAAGGTGCTCAGCAACATCAACATGCTGATTGCGCTGGCGCTGTTCGTGGCCGTGGTGTCCGGCGTCGGCGGCTGGGTTTTCCTCGCCAATGTGGTCAACACCGCCACCGACTACGCCACATTCTTCGTGCCCCTGAGTAACTGGCTGAACCGCCCGGACCAGGACTGGATGCAGGGCTGGACCGTGTTTTACTGGGCCTGGTGGTGCACCTGGGGGCCGCTGGTCGGCGTGTTCGTGGCGCGCATTTCGAAGGGGCGCACCCTGCGCCAGATGGTGGGCGTGGTAATGGTGGCGCCGACCGTGGTGTCCATCCTGTGGTTTACCGCCTTCGGCAACAGTGCGATCGACACCATCGTGGCCGGATCGCCCGCCTTCGCCGATGGCCTGGGCAGCGTCGATACCGCCATCTTCCGCTTCCTGGAAACCCTGCCCATGTTCGGCTTTACCGCGGCGGCCGTGGTCATGCTGCTGGTGATTTTCATGGTGACGTCGGTCAATTCGGCAGCCATCGTGGTGGACAACCTGGCGGCCGGCGGCAACCCCGACACGCCGGCCATCCAGCAAGTGATCTGGCTGGTGATGATTGCGCTGGTGACGGTGATCCTGTTCGTGGTCGGCGACCAATCGGCGCTGAAAGGTATCGAGGCGGGCGCCATCGCGTTGGGGCCGCCGTTCCTGGCGCTGATCCTGGTGCTGATCGCCGGCTTCATGAAAGCCGTCGCACAGGAAGCGAAGTCGTAAAGTGCGCCAAAGTCGTCGCAAAAAGACAAGCCGCGCCAGCGGCCTTGGATGAATATAACGTTATTCCCGTGTGACCTATCTAGCAAGAAAGCGACCGCAATGAACATCACTCCCAATCTTCGCACCCTTCTGGAACGCCGCAAGCCTGGCTACAGCCTGGAAGCGCCGTTTTACCTCGATCCTGTCCTGTTCGAGCAGGACTTGAAACTGATCTTCGGCCGCCACTGGATCTATGCCGGGCCGCAAGCCTGCATCCCGGAAGACGGGGACTTCTTCACGGTCGACATTGGCTCCACGTCGGTGCTGCTGGTGCGCGACGGCGACGGCGGCGTGAACGCCTTCCACAACGTGTGCCGCCACCGCGGTTCGCGGCTGTGCAATGAGCAAAAGGGCGCGGTCGGCAACCTGGTGTGCCCATACCACCAGTGGACGTATGACCTCACGGGAAAACTGATGTTTGCCGAACACATGGGCGAGGGCTTCGCGCGCGATACCCACAACCTCAAGCCGGTCCACCTGCGCAACGTCGCCGGTCTGCTGTTCATCTGCCTGGCGGACGTTCCGCCGCAAGACTTCGAGCAACTGGCGGCAGAGATGACGCCTTACGTCGTGCAGCACCGCGTGGCCGACTGCAAGGTGGCGGCGCAGATCGACATGGTCGAGCACTGCAACTGGAAGCTGACGATGGAAAACAACCGCGAGTGCTACCACTGCCGCGGCAGCCATCCGGAACTGACCCGCTCCCTGTTCGAGTACGGCTTCGGCTACGCGCCGACGCCGGAAACCTGCGACGGCATCAATGAATACAACCGTCTGCTGGCCGAGCGCCATGCGCAGTGGGAAGCGCTGGGCTTGCCGTGCCGCGAAATCGACCACCTCGATGACCGGGTCACGGGCTTTCGCACCCAGCGCCTGCCGCTGGACCGCGGTGGCGAAGCCCAGACCTTGAACGGCAAGGCCGCCAGCAGCAAGCGGCTGGGGCAATTCCAGCAATCCGACCTGGGCGCGCTGTCGTTCTGGACCCAGCCCAATTCCTGGCACCATTTCATGGCCGACCATATCGTGACCTTCACGGTGTTGCCGATCGCGGTCGACAAGACCCTGGTGCGCACCACCTGGCTGGTGCACAAGGACGCGGTCGAGGGCGTCGATTACGAGGTCGGGAACCTGACCGCCGTGTGGAACGCCACCAATGCCCAGGACCGCCAGCTGTGCGAACAGTCGCAGCGCGGCATCGCCAGCCCGGCCTACGAACCGGGCCCGTATTCGCCCTTTACCGAAGGTCTGGTCGATAAATTCTGCAACTGGTACACCGCCCGCATGGCGGCGGAACTCGGGTAAGCCATGTTGAACGCAACGCTTGCCAATATGGCCACTCCCTGGGACGGCGACCGCGACGATACGCTGCTTTGCCGCGCCGTGCGGCAGGAAACGCATGACGTCAGGACGTTTGTGTTTTCCGCCCCGGCGCCGCGCCTGTTCCGCTACGCGCCCGGCCAGTTCATCACGCTGGAACTCGATATCGGCGGCCAGGCGGTCCAGCGCTGCTACACGCTGTCGTCCACGCCGTCGCGGCCCGACACGGTCTCGATCACCGTCAAGCGGGTGCCGGGTGGCCAGGTGTCGAACTGGCTGCACGACAACCTGGCGCCTGGTGCGCAAATCAGGGTGCGCGGTCCGTCGGGCGGATTTTCCTGCTTCCTGCAGCCCATGCCGGCGCGCGAAAAATACCTGTTCCTGTCCGCCGGCAGCGGTATCACGCCGCTGATGTCGATGACGCGCGCCATGCACGACCTGGTGCTCGACGCCGACATCGCCTTCGTGCACAGCGCCCGCACGCCGGACGACATCATCTTTGCGCGGGAACTGGAATTGATGGCGTATAACCGGGACGGCCTGTTCCGGCTGGGCGCCGTGTGTGAACGGCGCGGCGCGCAGGCGGCATGGGCCGGCTTCAATGGTTTCCTGAACCTGGCCGTGCTGCAAAACGTGGCGCCGGATTTCCGCGAACGCAAGGTCTACACCTGCGGCCCCGCGCCGTACATGGCGGCGGTGCGCGCCATGCTCGAGGGCGCCGGCTTCGATATGGCCGGCTACCACGAAGAGAGCTTTTCATTCGCGGCCCTGGCGCAGGCCGGCGCAGAAGCGGAAGCGCCGCCTGCCCTGGTCGCAGAAGGCGCGGGGCAGGGCTTCAAGGTCAGCTTCAGCCGCAGCGGCGACGAACTCACCTGCGCGCCGGGCCAGACCATCCTGGCGGCGGCCCGCGCGGCCGGCGTACGGATGCCGATCTCGTGCACGCAGGGCATGTGCGGTACTTGCAAGACCAGGATGACGGCCGGACAGGTCGACATGCGGCACGCCGGCGGCATTCGCCAGCGTGAAATCGACCAGGGCTGGATTCTGCCATGCTGCAGCAAGCCGCTGGCCGACGTGGTGCTGGACCGTTAATCCAGCAATATTCATAACGAGGAGATAACAGCAATGTCAGAAAACCGTGGTGTCGTATACATCGAGCAGGGCAAGGTCGAAGTGCAGTCTATTCCATTCCCGAAATTGCAGACGCCGAGCGGACGCAAGATCGGCCATGGCGTGATCCTGCGCGTGGTGTCGACCAATATCTGCGGCTCGGACCAGCACATGGTGCGCGGCCGCACGACCGCTCCGGCCGGACTGGTGCTGGGCCATGAAATCACCGGCGAAGTCATCGAAGTGGGCTCCGACGTGGAAACGCTCAGCGTGGGCGACCTGGTGTCGGTGCCGTTCAACGTGGCGTGCGGTCGCTGCCAGACTTGCAAGGAACAGCACACCGGCGTGTGCCTGTCGGTCAACCCGTCGCGCGCCGGCGGCGCCTACGGCTATGTCGACATGGGCGGCTGGATCGGCGGCCAGGCCGAATACGTGATGGTGCCATATGCCGACTTCAACCTGTTGCGCTTCCCGGACAAGGCCCAGGCCATGGGCAAGATCCGCGACCTGACTTGCCTGTCCGATATCCTGCCGACCGGCTTCCACGGCGCGGTGACGGCCGGTGTCGGTCCCGGCACGACGGTGTACGTGGCCGGCGCCGGCCCGGTCGGGCTGGCCGCTGCGGCATCGGCGCGCCTGCTGGGGGCCGCCGTGGTGATCGTCGGCGACATCAATCCGGCGCGCCTGGAGCATGCCCGCAAGGTCGGCTTTGAAACGGTGGACCTGTCGCAGGACGCCACCCTGGGCGAACAGATCGAGCAGATCCTCGGCACGCCGGAAGTCGATTGCGCGGTCGATTGCGTGGGCTTCGAAGCGCGTGGCCATGGCCACGCGGGCGCCCAGCATGAAGCCCCGGCCACGGTCCTGAACTCGCTGATGGAAATCACGCGCGCGGCCGGCAAGATCGGTATTCCAGGCCTGTATGTGACCGACGATCCAGGCGCGGCCGACGCTGCGGCCAGGCAGGGCAGCCTGTCGATCCGCCTCGGCCTGGGCTGGGCCAAGTCGCACAGCTTCCATACCGGCCAGACGCCGGTGATGAAGTACAACCGCCAACTGATGCAGGCGATCCTGTGGGACCGTATCAATATCGCGGAAATCGTCGGCGTCCAGCTGATCACGCTCGACGAGGCGCCGGCAGGCTACGCGGCCTTCGACGCGGGCGCGCCGAAAAAGTATGTGATCGATCCGCACGGCCTGCTGGCGAAAGCCGCCTGACCTTGATCGGGCCAGCGGCGGGGCGGCCATGTTTTCGCTGCCCCGCTGCTTGTGCGCTGGTTGACGCATGACTCCCGATATCAGCTACCAGCGAGGAGTTCATGGCATGGCTGCCGGGTGTTCGGCGCCGGTCCCGGGGCGGACCGGCGCGTGCCTTCAGCGCAGCACGACAGTGCGCTGGCCGTTCAGGAAGACCCGTTTTTCCACCTGCAGGCGGATCGCGCGTGACAGCGCAAGGCATTCCATGTCGCGGCCCATGGCCAGCAGCTGCTCCGGGTCGTAGCTGTGGTCGACGCGCTCCACCACCTGCTCGATGATCGGCCCTTCATCAAGGTCCGAGGTGACGTAGTGCGCGGTGGCGCCGATCAGCTTGACGCCCCTGCTGTGGGCCTGGTGATAAGGCCGCGCGCCCTTGAAGCCGGGCAGGAAGGAGTGGTGGATGTTGATGGCGCGGCCGGCCAGGCGCGCGCTCAGCGCCGATGACAGGATCTGCATGTAGCGCGCCAGTACCACCAGGTCGGCGCCGCTGCCGTCGACCAGTGCCAGCAGCGCCTCTTCTTGCGCGCCCCGGTTGTCGGGCGTGAGCGGCAGGTGGTGGAAGGGCAGGTCGTGCGCTTCGGCCAGCGGCCGCAGGTCCGGATGGTTGGACACGATCGCCACGATCTCGATCCGCAGTTCACCGAAGCGCCAGCGGTAGAGCAGGTCGTGCAGGCAGTGGTCCAGTTTTGACACCATGATCAGCACGCGCGGACGCTGCGCCGCGTCGCTGATGGACCAGTCCATGTCGAAGCGATCGCCGATCGGGGCAAAGCCGGTGCGCAATTGTTCCAGCGGCAGCGGGGCGCCGGAATCGCGGTGGAACACGAAGCGCGCGAAGAAGCGCTGTTCGCGTTTGTCGTCGTAGGCGGCAATGTCGTCGATGTAGCATTGGTGCTGTTCGAGGAAGGCGGTGACGGCAGCTACTTGTCCCGCCGAGCTGGTGCAGGAGAAGGCCAGGATGCAGGTCGATACTGTTTGGGGCAATGTCATGATGTTTCCGGTGGCGGTTGGGCGTGAAGGTACTGTGTGCATTACACCGCAACCTCGGCGCAGGCAGCGTCACGGGAGCGCCAGGCTATGACATGATTGCGACACGCTGCGCTTGGCGCAAGCGTGCCAGCCGATGTCGTTTTCAGTCATGGCCGCGCCTGGCGCGCCTCTACAATCTGGATTCGACTGCAACCTGAAAGCATATCGGAGGGAACGTGGAAATATTGGACGACAATGGGGCGGCAAGCGTGGTGAACGATGGCTTGCACGAATTGTTTTCGCAGCAGGGATGGCCGTTCGAGACGGTGGAACACGCGCCCGTGTTTACCATCGATGAAGCCCTCGCTGCGGTGCCGCACCTGGAAGGAATCAAGACCAAGAATGTGTTCATCCGCGATGGCAAGGGGCAGCGCCATATCCTGGTGATCGTGCCGCACGACCGGCGCGTCGATACGGCGGAACTGGGACGGCAATTGCCGGCCAGCCGGCTGAGCATGGCGTCGCCCGACCGCTTGCAGCGCTGTCTCGGCGTGACGCCGGGCGGGGTCAGCATCTTCGCCCTCGTCAACGACAAGCAGCATGCAGTCGAGCTGGTGGTGGACGAAGCCGTGTGGGCCGCGAAAAAAGTGCAGGGCCACCCGCTGCGCAATACCGCCACCATGGTGGTCACCCACGCGGCGCTGGCGGCGTTCCTCGTGCATACCGGGCATGTGCCGCGTGTCATGCGGGTGCCATGATGGACTTGCCGGGCTGGCTGAAAGGTTCGGTCGTTGCCATCACCAACCTGGAGACCCGCCTGCGGGTCGGCATCTGGGAGCATGAGCGCCAGTTCCAGCCGGTACGGGTCAACCTGACCATGTCGGCCGGTGGCGGCTGCATCGATCACCGGCCCATCGTGCGCTGGATCAGGGAGCAATGGCCGGCCGCGCCGCACACGCCGTTGCTGGAAACCCGGCTGCGCGAGCTGGCCGATTTCGTCTTCGCTTCCGATCCCGGCATCGTCTGGCTGGACGTGGCGCTGTCCAAGCCCCAGGCCTGCCCGCAGGCGCGCGGCGTGGGATTGCGGATGGCGCTGTCGCGCGCCGAACACGCCTTGTGGTTTTCTCCGGCCCGGGCGCCCGCCCACCTGGTGTGAGCGGGTATGCGTGGCATTTGCCACGCACTGCTGGACGGCGCTGACGCGGCGGAAAGCCAGCGCCGCAGCAAGGCCCTGGCAGGCGACAAAAAAGCCGCGTCGGGAACCTCACGATCATCGACTTGTTGCGCAATGACCACGTTGCGCGCCCGGCTGCGGCGCGACTGTACGCTGGAGTGCGTTTTTTGCCGCCCTCTATCCGTGCGCTTCGATTACCGCTGCGCCAAGGCGGTGCGCCAAGGCGGCGCAGCATGTAGATCATTGCGGAACCGGAACTGGAACCGGAGCCGGAACCGGAACCGGCGCGGCTTGCATGCCGGCGCGAGCGGCTGCTTCGACCCGGCTTGCTATCGCGCCGTCACACCAGAACCAACGCCGGCGCCGCCTTGCGCGCCGATTCCTGCTCCCGCACCTGGGATGGCGTCTTGCCATGCGCACTACGGAAGCAGCGCGAGAAGTGCGAGTTGGACAGGAAGCCGCATTGCAGTGCGATGTCGATGATCGGGTTCCTGGTGGTGATCAGCAGGTTGTAGGCGTTGTTGAGGCGCAATTCGAAGGCGAAGGCCAGCGGGCTCGTCCCCAGTTCGTTCTGGAACAAGCGCTCCAGGTGGCGCACGCTGACGTTGACGTGCTGCGCAATGAGCTCGGCGGGCAAGGGATCGGACAAATGGCGTTCGATCAGCAGCATGGCCTTGCGCACGCGGAAGTCGCCGGCCTCCCTGATGAACAGTGGCTGCGGCTGCGGCGTCCCGGCCGGGAGCGGCGCGTGCTCAATCATGATGCGCAGCGCTTTGGCGGCGCGCGCCTTGTCGCAGTGACGTTCGACCAGGAAGGCTGCCAGGTGGACCACGCTGGTGCCGCCGGCGCAGGTCAGCCGGTCCGTGTCGTCGATGAACAATTCGTCCGAGCTCACTTCCAGGTCCGGGAACTCGTTGCGGAAGTTGTCGTACACATACCAGCTCACGCAACTGCGCCGGCCCTGCATCAGGCCCAGGCGCGCCAGCGCGAAGCTGCCGGTGCAGATTCCCACCAGCGGCACATGGGCGGCGGCGGCCGCGCGCAGGTAATCGTTCTGCGCCGTCGGCAACCTGAGCCCGTGCAGCAGGCCCCCCACCACCACGATGTAGTCAAACCGGGCCGGCGCGTCCAGTTGTGTCGTGGGCGTGATCTCCACCCCGCAACTCGATTTGACAGGACGCATGTCGTGACTAAGCAGCGCCCATTCACAGTGGATGGGCCGGCTGCGGTCGCCGTCGTCGGCCGCCAGGCGCAGCGTGTCGATGAAGGCGGAAAATGCCAGCAGCGTGAAGTTCGGGGCGACGATAAAGCTGACCGATAGCTTGCGCCTGGCGGCAGGTCGCGTGTTCAACAAGGTCAGTCTCCTTGGCAGGGGCGGGTGATCGGAAACGCGCAATTGGCTCCCTGAAACTGCGCCACCGCACTGTGTCGGTGCGTGACCGGGGCCGCACCGTTTCTTCATGCAAGTGTTGTGCCCGCTGCGCTTTCAGGGCGCGGCGCGGCGCGAAACAAAGCTGACGCACGTGGTCAACAGGATGTCGGAATCGGACAATTTGCGACAAAGGGGCAGTGTATCTTGTAGTCCAGATGTGGAATTCCAAAGCAATCACACGCCGTCATGCGCAGCGCCAGTTTGTGCAGCCGGCAATCAATGGGGATGGCAGAAATGAAAGAACGACTAATCGTCAAGAATCTGTACAAGGTCTTCGGTGACCGACCGGAAGATGCCATGAAGCTGGTCCGCCAGGGCGTGGACAAGGCCGAGATCTTTGCCCGGACCGGGCAGACGCTGGGGGTGAACGATGCGTCGTTTACGGTCTATGAGGGGGAGATCTTCGTCGTGATGGGGCTGTCCGGTTCGGGGAAGTCGACCCTGGTGCGGCTGCTCAACCGGCTGACCGCACCGACGTCGGGCCAGGTCATATTCGACGGCGTCGATATCGCCAGCATGTCGGAAGCACAGTTGCGCGAACTGCGGCGGCGGCACATCAGCATGGTGTTCCAGTCGTTCGCGCTGATGCCCCATCTGACGGTGCTGCAGAACGCCGGGTTCGGGCTTGAACTGGCCGGCGTGCCGCGTGCGGTGCGCGATAAAAAAGCGCAGCAGGCGCTCGACCAGGTTGGCCTGGGCGCGCGCGCCCACAGCTACCCGCATGAACTGTCTGGCGGGATGCAGCAGCGCGTGGGCCTGGCCCGCGCGCTGGCCAACGATCCCTCGGTGCTGTTGATGGATGAGGCATTCTCGGCCCTGGATCCGCTGATCCGCTACGAGATGCAAGGAGAGCTGATCAAACTGCAGCGCAACGATAAACGCACCATCATCTTCATTTCGCACGACATCGAGGAAGCGTTCCGGATCGGCGACCGGATCGCCATCATGGAAGGCGGGGTGGTGGTACAGGTCGGGACGGCGGAAGACATCATCAAGAATCCCGCCAACGATTATGTGCGCTCCTTCTTCAAGAACGTCAACGTCACCAATCTGTTTACGGCCGTGGACGTCTCGGACATGCGGGCCGAAGCCATCGTCGAACTGGACACGCAGGATGTGCGCGAGGTGCTGGCGCAGTTGACGGCCAATGGCTGCCAGTACGGTTATGTGGTGGACCGTGGCCGCAAGTTCCAGGGCGTGGTGTCGATCGATGCGCTCGAACAGGAGTTGCGCGGCAATAGTCAGCCAAGGCTGCGCAACGCGTTCTTGCCCAACACATCGAGCCTGGCGGCGGACACGCCGGTCTCGGATCTCTACGGGCCGCTGGCCAACTGCCCGCACGACGTGCCGATCTGCGATGCCGGCGGACGCTATATGGGCGCGGTCAGCA
This sequence comes from Janthinobacterium sp. PC23-8, assembly GCF_002250505.1. Taxonomy (GTDB): domain Bacteria; phylum Pseudomonadota; class Gammaproteobacteria; order Burkholderiales; family Burkholderiaceae_D; genus Janthinobacterium. The sequence goes on along the minus strand of NZ_NJGY01000002.1, from coordinate 941,053 downwards.
AGTCCCGCGTGCTGGAGTTCCTGGGGCAGCGATCGGGGGCGCCGGTGCACGAGCCGTCGAATGTGGTGCAGGTCAAGGCCTAAGTTCACACAAGTTCGAACAAGTTCAAATAAGGAGAAACTATTCATGAGCACTTCCATAGCGCAGCCCGTTGCACAGGCCGCCAGCGCGGCGGCTTCCGATGCCGCCAGCGCAGCGGTTTCCGATTCCGCCAGTGCGGCGGTTTCCGACGCGGCCATCGCGGCGGCGTCCGCCCCGGTCGACCAGTGGGGCGCGGCGCCGGCCGCAGCGAGCAATGATTTCCTGGGCGCAGCTCATAGTGCGGTGTCCACCGGCATCGACTGGTGGCATCCCTTCAATGACGCCGTGATCCCCCTGAGCGACTGGGTGGGCCTGGCGCTGAGCTGGGTGGTGACGCACTTCCGGCCGGCGTTCCAGGCGATACGCGTGCCGATCAACTATCTCCTGAGCAGCGTGGAGCTTGGCCTGCAATCGATGCCGCAACTGTTGATGTTGTTGCTGATCTTCCTGATCGCCTGGCGGGTGAACGGGCGCAAGCTGGCCATCGGCAGCGTGATAGCGTTTGTCCTCATTGGCCTGATCGGCGCCTGGTCGGAAGCCATGGTCACGCTGGCGCTGGTGCTGACCTCGCTCATCTTCTGCATCCTGATCGGGTTGCCGCTGGGGATCGCGGTGGCACGCAGCGACCGCTTGCAGGAGGTGATGCGGCCCGGGCTGGACGCGATGCAGACCACGCCGGCCTTTGTCTATCTGGTGCCGGTGGTGATGTTGTTCGGTATCGGCAACGTGCCTGGCGTGGTAGTCACCATCATCTTCGCGCTGGCGCCGCTGATACGCCTGACCAATCTGGGCATACGCCAGGTGCGTCCCGACCTGATCGAGGCGTCGCGCTCGTTTGGCGCCTCGCCGTGGCAATTGCTGGTGCGGGTCCAACTGCCGCTGGCGCTGCCCACCATCATGGCGGGGGTCAACCAGGCCCTGATGCTGTCGCTGTCGATGGTGGTCATTGCATCGATGATCGCGGTCGGTGGCCTGGGGCAGATGGTGTTGCGCGGGATCGGCCGGCTCGACATGGGGCTGGCGACGGTGGGGGGAGTGGGCATCGTGCTGATGGCGATCGTGCTCGACCGCATGACGCAATCGATGGGGCAGGTACGCAAAGGTGCCTGAACCTTCGTTCAATAAAAATTCGATGATGTTAACCAAGGGGGATGAACATATGAAACAAGGAATCATTGCGCGCGGCTTCATGCAAATGGGCTTCGCATCGGCAGCGCTGGCGCTGATCACGGGGGCGGCCGGCGCCCAGTCTCTGACACCCGGCAAAGGGGTGGTTGTGGTTCCCGTGCAGACGGCACAGCAGGAGGAAGCGTTCCAGACCAGGGTAGTGATCCAGGGACTGAAAGACCTGGGCTACGACGTCAAGCGCACATCGGAAGTCGAGTACGCCACCGCCCACGTGGCGATAGCCAACGGTGACGGCACCTTCATGGCGGCACAGTGGCAACCGTTGCAAGATCCGTTCTACCAGAGCGCCGGCGGGGATGAAAAGCTGGTGCGCAAAGGCGTGATCACCTCGAACGCGCTGCAGGGGTATTTGATCGACAAAAAAACCGCCGACAAATACAAGATCACCAATATCGCGCAACTGAAAGACCCGGCGATTGCGAAATTGTTTGACGCGGACGGTGACGGCAAGGCCGACCTGGCCGGCTGCACGCCGGGCTGGGGCTGCGAGAAAGCCATCGAATACCAGCTCGACGCCTACAAATTGCGCGCCACGGTGACGCACAAGCAAGGATCATATGCCGCACTGATGGCCGATGTCTTTACCCGCTACAAGGAAGGCAAACCCATCCTTTATTACACGTGGACTCCGTACTACGTGAGTTCCGTGCTGGTGCCGGGCAAGGACGTGGTTTGGCTGGAAGTACCGTTTTCTGCGCAACCGGACAATCCAGCGGTCAGCACGAAACTGCCTAACGGAAAAGACTACGGCTTCGTGGCAAATACGCAGCATGTAATGACCAGCAAGGCATTCGCACAGGCTAATCCTGCGGCCGCGAAGTTCTTCGAGCTGGTCAATATCGACGTGAATGACATCAATGCGCAGAATTTCCGCATGCATGAAGGCGAGAACACTTCGGCGGACATCGATCGTCACGTTGCCGCGTGGATCAAGGCCAAGCAGCGCATCTACGATGGCTGGCTGACGGCGGCGCGGGCTGCAGCAAAAAAATAAGGCCGCCTGCCGAGCGCTCCCCGGCGGATGTTCATTAATGTGGTCGGAGAAAAAAATGAAAAAAATCATTGCCGTAACAGCCTTCACGGTTTCACTGCAAGCGTTCGCGGCGGAGCCGGCAACCACCCTGCAGCTGGCCAGCCTGGAGTGGATGCCGTTTACCGGTGCGTCCCTGCCTGGAGATGGTCTGTCCAGCAGCGTCATCGCGGAAGTGGAAAAGCGGCTGGGCAACAGCATCAAGGTCAGGTTTTTCGAATGGAAGGAAGCGGTGGCCAAAGGCGAGGCCGAGCCCGGGTATGCCGGCTATTTCCCGGCGTATTACACGGCTGAAAGGGCGCAGACCAAGTGCTACCTGTCGCAGCCGATAGGAAAGAGTGAAACGGGAATCGGTTACCTGAAGGATGCGCCGGTGCCATGGAAAGCCACCAGCGACCTGGCGGCGTTCAAGATTGGCGTGGTGGAAGGTTATGCCAATAGCGCCGAGTTCGACGCCGCCGTGAAGCAGGGCAAGCAGCAAGTCGATACGGTCAGCAGCGATACAAATAACGTACGCAAGCTGGTGGGTAAAAAGATCCCCGGCATCGTCATCGACAAACTGGTGCTGCGTTACCTGACGATGCGCAGCGCCGCCAAGGACAGCGTGATGTTCAGTGATCATTTGCTGACTGAAAACACGCTGCACGTCTGCTTCCGCCGCACTGCGGCCGGCAAGGCGCTGCAGGAAGCTTTTGACGCCGAGTTGAAAAAAGTCGACATCGCCAAGCTGGAAGCGGCTTATCTGAAACGCCTGGAAGCGGGCGCCAAATAGTAGTGGATAATGCCAGTCAGAAATATTCTACGAAAAAATAAAATACCAGGGGAAATCATGCACGTGAATTTGATCAAAGGTTTTTGGTGCCGCTCGCTGTGCGCAGCGGCCATGCTGGCCAGCGTTACCGCATATGCCGAGGATGCGGCCCCGTCACCGGTGCAATCGCCACTGAGCATCGGCGGGGCGATCCGTTTTAATTACGTGTACAAGAATTGGCAGGCCGACCATCCCCACGGTTTCTTCGGGCTGGACACGGCGCGCCTGGACGTCAACTACGACGATGGCCAGTGGATCGGTTCCGCTCAATACCGCTACAACGACTACCCGAAGGGGCAGGGCGACTATAATCAGCATTTCCTGCATCACGGCTGGGTCGGCACGCGCTTTGCGGACAAGAGCACGGTGCACGTCGGGCTGGACAAGATTCCGTTTGGCCTGCAGCCGTTTGCCTCCAATAACTTCTACGAGTCGATCTCGTTTTACACCGGCTTTGAAGACACGTATGACCTGGGCGTGACGTATGCCAGCAAGCCTGGCCCGATGGAATGGCAGCTCGGTTTCTATCCGCGCGATGGCGGATCGTATGGCGGCAGTTCCAACACGGCCAGGAAATCGAACCGTTATTCGTACAATATCGTTGCGGACGAGAGTGCGCAGGGCTATGGCACTGGTCAAAAGGACAGTGAGCACAATACCCTGGTCGGACGCGTCGCCTGGCACGTCGGTCCCGGTGAAAAGCAGGAGGTCGGCTTGTCCGCCCTGACCGGCGAAATCGACAACGGCGCCAACCAGACGTCGCGCCGCAATGCGTTCGCGGTCCACTACAAAGGCACTTTTGGTCCGGTCGGCATCATGCTCGAAGCACTGCGCTACAACTACAATACCAGGCATACGGCTAGCCAGACCTACGGCGGCCTGGATCCGAACAGCTTCGTGATGCTCGGTGCATTCGGCTATCCGTATCCGGTGGCGGCCAAGGGCGATATCTTTATCGCCAACGTCAGCTATGACATTGCGGGGTCCATCGGTCCGTTCACCGGGTTCAAGATTTACAATGATTTCAGCATGCTGAAAAAGCGTGTCGGCAACTACAAGGACTCGCTGCAAAACGTGACCGGGATGAGCTTTAGTGCCGGCAAATGGTACTTCTACACCGACTTTATGGCGGGCAGGCACCAGCCCTACATGGGACCGGATTTTGGCGGCCTTGCCTCGACCCCGGCCAAGTATGATGGCGTCAACCATCGGGTCAATTTGCAGGCTGGGTACTATTTTTAGTGGACTGCAACTGAGGCCTGCCCGCTTCCGTCAAGGCGGCGATGCGGGCGATCAAAGCGCAAGCCTTTGATTTAACGATGCGTGATGAACAGCCTGCAAAGCCGCTGGAATTGGATGGGGCGGATGTGAACTGTCCGCAAGTTGCTGGCGTCGGAATGGATGCCAGCAACGCCCTACCTAACAGGAAGGCCTCGCCGCGTCAGCCCAATTGCTCCACCAGCGCCTGCCCGATGGCGCGCTGTTCGCCGAGGATGGCGCGCAAGTGCTGCGGCCCGGTATTGACGTTGGTCATCACCACGCGCAGCACGGTGGTGGGGCCAGGATAGCGCGTCGATTCGAGCACGGTGCGCGAGACAAAACTCTGGCCTTCGGCCTTCTGCCGGTTCTGCAGCCTGGCGTTGAGAGTGTTGAGCTGCTGGTTCAGCGCCAGCGCCGCCTCAAGCTCGCCAGCGGCCAGCAACAGGTCCATGCGCTGGCGCAACTGCGTGGGCACATAACGGTAGGTCAGGATAAAGGTGTCGGAACGCGTGACCAGCTCGAAGTCCTGCTGATCAATCAGCAGGTCCTGCATCTGCTGGCTCAAGGTGGCCGCCTGCCGCAGCAAGGTGGTATAGCCCGACACGCCCAGCACCTTGAACGAAGTCCACAGTTTCAGGGCGTCAAAACGGCGCGAGCCTTCCAGCGAAGTCTGGCCCAGGTCGCCCGAGTTGTCGCGCAAAATGTAGTTGGCGTTGTGTTTCAGCAGGTTCAGGCTGGCGCTGCTCTTGAATAACACCATGCTTTGCGCCATCGGCACCCACAGCAGTTTATGGCCGTCGATCACCACCGAGTCGGCCAGTTCGATGCCCTGGTACAGAGGGCGGTATTGCTCGGCGACCAGCAGGGCGCCGCCCCAGGCCGCGTCGACATGGAACCAGATCGCTTCGCGCGCGGCAATGGCGGCCATTGCCGCCAGCGGATCGATGGCGCCGGTTTCGGTGGTTCCCGCGATGCCAACCATGGCGATGATTTTGATCTTGCGCGCCTTTAGCTGCGCAATCGTCGCTTCGAGCGCGTTGAGATCGATGCGGTTGTCGCGCTCGACCGGCACCAGGTGCAGCGCCGCCTCGCCGAGGCCCAGGCTGGCGAGCGCTTTTTTGATGGAATAATGGCTGCGCGCCGAGCCGATCACGGCCAGGCCGGCGTGGCCGGATTCTTGCATGGTGGCAAACAGGCCGCGCTTGCGCGTGCCGGGCAACTGCTGTTCCAGCGCCACGGCCAGCGCCGTCAGGTTGCCCATGGTGCCGCCGTTGACGACATTGCCCAGCGCGCCGCTGGTGGCCGCCATGGCCTGCGTGTAGACGGCGTCCTCGTGCCGGTACACCTGGCGGTGCAGCCAGCCCAGGAGCTGCTTTTCGATCAGGGTCGAGACATACGCCGTTTCGATCTTCACCTGGTTCTGGTTCAGCGCGGCCGTGAACGCCTCGGCCAGCACGCTGATCCAGGGCAGGGCCTGCGTCATGTGGCCGATATAGCGCGGGTGGTTCAGCTGGGCCGTATTGGCCAGCACCGTGCTGTCGAGTTCTTGCAGGAAGGCCATCACCGGCATGCCGTCGGCAGGCAGCTGCGTGTCGGACAACTGCCCCAGCAACTGCTCGAATGGCAGGTGCGGATACGGCACTGCGCGCGCGCCGGCCAGCCAGCCGCCGAGCATGGCCAGCGCCTGTTGCAGGGGTGCCGGCGCCTGCTGCAGCGCATCGATGGAAAAATGCTGCTGCAGCAGCTGTTCGATGGTGGTCTCGCTCATTGCATCAGAAATAGTTCAGGCCCAGCGCCGACTTGACTTCATCGGCCGTGCGGGCCGCCACTTCACGCGCGCGGAAAGTGCCTTCTTTCAACATCTGGATGACTTGTCCCTTGTCCTTGGCGAACTCTTCGCGGCGCGCGCGGATCGGCGCCAGCAGTTCCTGCAGCACCACTTCCAGGCGCTTCTTGACGATGCTGTCGCCCAGGCCGCCGCGTACATAATGGGCTTTCATTTCGGCCAGGGCGGCCTTGTCCTGGTCGAAGGCATCGAGGTAGATGAAGGCCACGTTGCCTTCCAGATGGCCGGGGTCGGCCACGCGCAGGTGCAGCGGGTCGGTATAGACTTTTTTCACGGCGGCCGTGATTTCGTCCGGCGTGGCGCCCAGGTTGATGGTGTTGCCCAAGGACTTGCTCATCTTGGCCTTGCCGTCGATACCGGGCAGGCGGCCGATTTCCGGCACCAGCGCCTTGCATTCCATGAGCACTTCGCGGTGGTACATGCGGTTGAAGCGGCGCACGATTTCATTGGTCTGTTCGATCATCGGGATCTGGTCTTCGCCGACCGGCACCACGCCGGCCTTGAAGGCCGTGATATCGGCCGCCTGGCTGGCCGGATAGGTGAGGAAACCGGCCGGGATGTCGCGTTCGAAGCCGCGCAGGCGGATCTCTTCCTTGACGGTCGGGTTGCGCTCGAGGCGCGCCACGGTGACGATATTGAGATAATAGAAGGTCAGCTCGGCCAGTTCGGGAATCTGCGACTGGATGAAGACGGTGGTCTTGGTCGGATCGATGCCGACGGCCAGGTAGTCGAGCGCCACTTCCACCACATTGCGGTGGACCTTGTCGATATCGTCCATATTGTCGGTCAGCGCCTGGGCGTCGGCCAGCATGATGAATTGCCGGTAGTCGTGCTGGTACGTCACGCGGTTGCGCAGGCTGCCCACGTAGTGGCCCAGGTGCAAGGGGCCTGTCGGGCGGTCGCCCGTCAGGATCACGGACTGCGAGGCGATGGCGGCGGCCGACAGCGGCGCTGCCGCTTCGGCCGTGTCTGGGGTATCAGGGGTATTTGGCAAGCTCATCAAGTTTCCTTTCGAGCCGCCTTGTCGGGATGATCCAGGATTTTCCTGTTACGCCACCGAGCGAGGCGGCGTTGATCAAAATCACATCACTATGCAGTGGCCGCGCGGAGTGAGCGGGACCACCAATTCGAGCAAGCGTGTTGTGACGGGATAAAATTCATGGCGGTATGGTTGCAGTTTGACAGCTGTCTGTCAAGCTGCCCGGCGATTTATCTGCCGTGATCGTTTTGCATAACAGGTATTATTGCTTGTTGGCTATTCTTGCCTGTTCTGCTGAATGGAGTTCACATGCGTGTCGCACCACCTCTCCGGCTTGCCGGTCTTGCCCTGATGACTACCCTGGCCGTGCCGGGCTTTGCACTGGCGCAAACGCCGCCGATGACGCCCGATATCGGCAGCAAGCTGGTCATGCCCGACCTGAACGACTATGTCAGGCGCGTGGTGATGATCCCGATGCGCGACGGCGTCAAGCTGTATACCGTCATCGTGCTGCCGAAGGGGGCCAAAAGCGCGCCGATCATGCTCACGCGCACGCCGTATAACGCGGCGCGGCGGGCCCAGCGCGCCAACAGCCCCAGCATGCTGGCGACCCTGCCGCAGGGCGACGATACCCTGGTCGAGAACGGCTATATCCGCGTATTCCAGGACGTGCGCGGCAAAAATGGTTCCGAAGGCGACTATGTGATGACGCGCCCGGTGCGCGGCCCGCTCAACAACACCAGGGTGGACAATGTCACCGACGCCTGGGACACCATCGATTGGCTGGTGAAAAATATTCCCGAGACCAATGGCAAGGTCGGCATGCTGGGCTCGTCCTATGAAGGCCATACGGTGCTGATGGCGCTGGTCGAGCCGCATCCGGCGCTGAAGGTGGCCATTCCCATGAGCGCCATGGTCGACGGCTGGCGCGGCGACGACTGGTTTCACAATGGCGCCTTCCGCATGCCCAGCTTGTCCTACCTGGCCTGGCAGACCAGCGTGCGAGGCAGCGCCGAGTCGCCCGTGCTGGGCATGTACGACGATTACGAAGCGTATTTGCGCATCGGTTCGGCCGGCGACTTTGCCAGAAAATTCGGTATCGACAAGCTGACGTACACCAAAAAACTGTTCGAACACCCGGCCTACGACAGCTACTGGCAGGAGCAGGCGCTCGACAAGATCCTCGCCAAAAGGCCCCTGACCGTGCCGACCATGCATGTGGTGGGGCAGTGGGACCAGGAAGACATCTACGGCGCGTACGCCACCTATGCGGCAATGGAAGGCAAGGACCAGCGCAACAACCTCAACTACCTGGCGATCGGCCCGTGGCGCCACAGCGGCGTCAACTACGAAGGTTCCAGCCTGGGTGCGTTGAAATTCGACGGCGACACGGCGCGCCAGTTCCGCGAAAAGGTCATGCAGCCCTTCCTGAACCAGTACCTGAAAGATGGCGCGCCGGAAGCGCACACGCCGCCCGTGCTGTCGTACCAGAGCGGCACCAACCAGTGGCAGCGATTGCAGCGCTGGCCGCTGGCCTGCGAGAGCTGCGACACCAAACTGACGCCGATCTACCTGCAGGATGGCAACCAACTGGGCTTCAATGCGCCGGCCGGCGCGCCGGACGCCGCCACCGGCGGGTTCGACGAATACATGGCCGACCCGGCCAAGCCGGTGCCGTTCGTGCCGCGCCCCGTGCGCCTGAACGATGGCGAGGTGTGGAAGCCGTGGCTGGTCAGCGACCAGCGCGGCTACGCCGACCGCACCGACGTGCTCAGCTATGTATCGGCGCCATTGAAAGAGGCCGTGCACATCGCCGGCGCGCCGGTGGTCAATCTGTTTGCCAGCACCAGCGGCAGCGACGCCGACTGGGTGGTCAAGCTGATCGACGTGTATCCGGACGAAGTGCCGGCGCAGCCGGCCATGGGCGGCTACCAGCTGGGGGTGGCGATGGATATCTTCCGCGGCCGCTACCGCGACAGCCTGGAACACCCGACGGCGATACCGTCAGGCAAAGTCGAGCGCTACCGCTTTGCGCTGCCGAACGCCAACCACGTGTTCCTGCCCGGCCACCGCATCGCCGTGCAGATCCAGTCGAGCTGGTTCCCGCTGTACGACCGCAATCCGCAGACCTTCGTGCCGAATATCTTCCTGGCCCAGCCGGGGGACTATAAAAAGGCGACGCAGCGCGTGTATCACGGGGCGGGAAGCGCCAGCGCGGTCGAATTGCCGATCGTCGCCAACCAGTAAGGCCTAGCGCGGCCGTATGCTCATGGACAGCAATTCGGTGCGGTGGTTGCGCTGGAAGCTTTCCATCAGCATGCCCGAACGGCCGGCTTTTTCCAGCAGTTCGCGCAGCACCGCCTGGTCGTTCGCAGTGAGCGACTTGCGCGAGATATACGCGCCGGTGTGACCCCATGGCAGTTCGGGTAGCGCTTCGAGGCGCAGGCGGTCGGCCAGGCCATTGACGCGTGCATCGTTTTGCACCGCGCCCGACAATATCGTGGGGTTCATGATGGTGGCGTCGATAAAGCCGCTTTGCATCAGGCGCGCAATCGACAGGGCGTCGACTTCATAGAACAGCCGGCCCTGGCTGCCCAGTTCCCTGGCCAGCGCCTGGTAGGAGTGGCCGTAGTCGTAGCCGCGCACCAGCGCCACCCTCAGGTCGCGCCGTTCGAGCAGTTCCTGCATGCTGGTGACCGGTTCGCGCCCGCCTTGCAGGGTAATGAGCAGCGGGCGGTTGCCCAGCAGGGGAATGAACAGCCCGTGCTGGTCGCGGCGTGGCGTGCTGCTGGCCGGAATCAGGAGATCGGCCTTGCCGGTTTCAAACAGCGCTTCCAGGCGCGCGCGCGGCACCACACTGAACACGAAGTTGCATCCCATCTTGGCGCCCAGGGTGCGCAGCATCTCGGGATAGATGCCGTTGACGATGGCGCCGGCGCCGACCACGCTGACGCCGATCTGCGACACGGGGACCTGGATGTCGCGCGAGCACTCGGCCCGGGCCGGCATGGCCAGCGCCAGCACGGGCAAGGCCAGCGACCATGCGGCCGCGGTACGGCGCCAGGCGCTGTAATCAAAGTCAGTCATACCCATCCTTGCTTGCGATCGGCTTGCGCTTCGGTAAGGCGCGGCCGATTGTGCGGTTTATCTGCGATCTTGTGTCTTATTGTAGCCCAATTTCCGTCATTGTTTCTTTATGGCAATTTTATGCGCAGGTCTATTTCGAGGCGGAAACCACCAGGCGCGCGTCGCGGCGCGCCTTGAAGTAACGCCATGCCACGATCATGCCCAACGTCTGCATGGTGGCGCAGACAAAAAAGGTGCTGCCGATACGCCAGTCATCGGCTGGCAGATGGCTCACCTTGCCGAGGATCAGGCTGCCCAGCAGCGGCATGATGATGATGCCCAGGCTGCCGATCGACTGCAAGGACCCCATCAGTTCGCCCTGTTCGCCGGCCGCCGACCCTTTCGAGATAATGCCCTGCAGCGCGGGGCCGGCGGCGAAGGCCAGCAGGTTGCACAGGATCAGCGCATACATCATCCAGCCCTGCGTGGCCAGGCCGTACAGCAGATAGGTGAGGGCGCCCGAGGCCATGCCCAGCAGCGACAAGCGTATTTCGCCGAGGCGCTTGACGAGGATGCCAAGCAAGCCTGCCTGCACCACTGCCGCGCACAGGCCGACGCAGAACAGGGCGAAGCCGTTCTGGCGCGGCGACCAGTCGAAGCGGAAATGCGTGTACAGCACCCAGGTGGTGTTAAGCATCATTTGCGCAAACGTCATCAGGCCGAAGGCCAGCACCAGGCCACGGATGTCCACGCGGCGCACCAGCTTGATCAGGGCGGCGAACGGGTTGATGCGTGCCAGCGTGAACGGCGCGCGGGACGCCTGCACCAGCGACTCGGGCACGAAAAAATAGCCATACACGAAATTGGCGGCCGACAGGCCGGCCGCGACAAAAAACGGCAGTTGCAGATTGATATCACCCAGCAAGCCACCCAGCATCGGGCCGCAAATAAAGCCCAGGCCAAAGGCGGCGCCAATCTTGCCGAAGCTCCTGGCGCGGTTGTCCGGCGTGGAAATATCGGACGCATAGGCCGATGCCACCGACATGCTGGCCGAGGAGACGCCGCCGATGACGCGGCCGATAAACAGGCAGGCCAGGTTTGGCGCCCAGCCGGTGACGAGGAAGTTGACGCACATGCCGGCCATGGAATAGAGCAGCACGGGGCGGCGCCCGACGCGGTCGCTGATGGCGCCCAGCATGGGCATGAAAATGAACTGCAGCAAACCAAAGACGGCGGCCATGATGCCATACCAGAGCGCTTGCTGGTCCGGGCCGTCGACAAAGTCGCCGATCAGGATCGGCAGCACCGGCACCACCAGGCCGATGCCCAGCATGTCGATGAAGACGCAGACGAGGATGAAATTGAGATTGCCGGCACGCGCCGACGCAGGTGCGGCGGATGAGGGGGAGTCGGGCGTGGCGTGGTCGGTCATGCAAGCTTTCAGCGCGCACCGTGCCGGCGTGAGGGCCGCAGGGCTGGGATGGTCAGGTTTTGTATTATAGACAGCGCGCGCCGCGCTGGCTATCGCTCGCTTATTGCCCCTTTACATCAGGTGCTGGCCGTGTCCGTACCCCATTCCTCGGCAAAGGTGGCGCGGAAATCGAGCAGGATCTGCAAGCGCCGTTCGGCCAGCGCGCGTCCCGCCGCCGTGCGCATCTTGCCGGGCAATTTGTCGAGCTTGGTGACGATATGATCGAGCGAGTATGCCTTGTCGTCGAGCGGGCGGTGCAGGGCCAGCGGATCGCTGCCATGGGCCAGCGCGCTGCCCATGCGGGCGGCCGTATAAAACATGCGCGCCAGGCCCACGGCGCCGAGCGCATCGATGCGGTCGGCGTCCTGCACGATTTGCGCTTCGATGGTGTTTGGGGTCAGGTCGGCGGAAAAGCTGTGGGTCTCGATCGCGTGGGCGACGGCGGCCAGCTTTTCTTCAGGAAAACCCTGTTCCGCCAGCTGGCGGCAAGCCAGCACGGCCGCCTGGCGCGAGGCGAGGTGGCGTTGCGGATGGTTCTTCGGCAGGTTGACCAGGTCGTGCAGATAGCAGGCGGCCATCACCACCAGCGCGTCGGCCTCAAGGTGTTCTTCCAGCAGCACGCCGGCATTGCGCCATACGCGGTGCAGATGGTTGATGTCGTGGGCGCTGTCGTCGCCCAGGCTGGCGGTGGCCAGCACCACCAGGCGCGGCCGCCATTGTGTGGTTGAATCATGCATGGAGTTGTCCGGCGTGAAAAAAACAGGCGCCAGTGTGGCACAAAAGTGCATCGCGCGACGCCGCTTGCCTTTTTTAGTGCATGTAAATTTCACATGAGGTAATATTGCCATACGGAAATTAGCCATATCAGCTAATTAAAACGCATTGTTTATAAAAACGGCAGTGACGGCACATCCAGCCGCTGCTGCCTTGTGTCATGGAAACGATGTGCACGCATGTCGCCACCGGCGCCAGCGGGGTGACCAGCCCAGGGCGTTTTTTGAAAGGAATAGCATGAATAGCAGCAGCGAAACGGGTGGCGTCGCCAAGGCCGCCGAATACCTGGCCTTTACCCTGGGCCAGGAAGAATATGGCATCGACATTCAAAAAGTGAGCGAAATTCGCAGCTATGAAACGCCGACCCGCATTGCCAACGCACCGCAGTTCGTCAAGGGCGTCGTCAATCTGCGCGGCATCATCGTGCCGATCGTCGACATGCGCATCAAGTTCAACCTGGGCACGCCCAGCTATGACCAGTTCACCGTCGTTATTATTCTCAACATCGGCAACCGCGTGGTTGGCATGGTGGTCGATAGCGTCTCCGACGTGACGACCTTGCTGCCCGAACAGATCAAGCCGGCGCCGGACATGGGCAGCTCGATCAATACCGAATATGTGATTGGCCTGGGCACCATCGACGAGCGCATGCTGATCCTGGTCGATATCGACCAGTTGATGTCGAGTGCGGATATGGGCCTGATCGACAAGCTCGCTGCCTGACTGAGGTCAGTCCCCAGGCAAATTTCGGGGCCCCCGTCTGACGTCAAATTTTTTGCCAGACGGTGCGCATCCATGCGTGCCGGTCTGCAACACTGCCACATTCCCCTCTTGCCCTTCCCTGGTTTTTCTTCTACCTTGTTTCTCTGACGCAAACTGCGTCGCCTCCCGGGATAATCATATGAATTTATTAAGAGACGTCAGCATCGGTATGCGCCTGGGCCTGGGTTTTGCAGGTATTTTGTTGTTTTCCATACTGATCACCGGCATCAGCGTCTTGCGCTTGCACAACGTGGCGACCGACACGCGCCTGATGATGGAGCAACCGCTGGCCAAGGAACGCTATATTTCCGACTGGTATGGCAAGATCGACAGCGGCATCCGCCGCACTGCGGCGATTGCGCGCAGCAGCGACACGACACTGGGCGCCTTTTTCGCCGACGAAGCGAAGGCCTCGTCGGTTGTGTCGGGCGAGCTGCAAAAGAAAATCGAAGCCTTGCTGTCGACGCCGGAAGAAAAAGAGATGTTTCGCCAGATCAGCGAGATGCGCAAGGCTTATATCATTTCGCGTGACCAGATCTACAAGATGAAGAAGGACGGCCAGTTCGACGAAGCGAAGGTGGTGTTTGATGCCGCGTTCCTGCCGGGTTCGGCCAAGTTCCTGAAAGTCACGCAGGATTTGTTGCAGTACCAGCGCACCAGCATCGACGCCACCGCCCATGATATCGACGCAATGGCCGTCGCCAGCCGCAACCTGCTGCTGTGCCTGGCCGTGCTGGCGCTGGCTTTCGGCGGGGTGTGCGCATGGCTGCTGACGACCAGCATCGTCCATCCGCTGCGCGCGGCCGTGAGCGTCGCGCGCCGCGTGGCCGCCGGCGACCTGACGGCGCAGATCGACGCCAGCGCGCAGGATGAAACCGGGCAATTGCTGTTGGCGCTGAAAGACATGAATGCCAGCCTGCTGCGTATCGTCGGCGAAGTACGCAGCGGCACCGACAGCATCGCCACCTCGTCGACGCAGATCGCGGCCGGCAACCAGGACCTGTCGAGCCGCACTGAACAGCAGGCCGGTTCGCTCGAAGAAACGGCGTCATCGATGGAAGAACTGACCTCGACCGTGAAACAGAACGCCGACAATGCGCGCCAGGCCAATCAGCTGGCCGCCTCGGCCGCGCAGGTGGCGGTCAAGGGCGGTGAGGTAGTGGCGCAGGTGGTCGGCACCATGGAATCGATCAACAGTTCTTCGAACAAGATCGTCGACATTATCGGCGTGATTGACGGCATCGCCTTCCAGACCAATATCCTGGCCCTGAACGCGGCCGTGGAAGCGGCGCGCGCCGGCGAGCAGGGGCGCGGCTTTGCCGTGGTGGCGTCCGAAGTGCGCAACCTGGCGCAACGCTCGGCTTCCGCTGCAAAGGAAATCAAGGCCCTGATCGGCGCGTCCGTCGAGCAGGTCAATGCGGGCAGCATGCTGGTCGCCCAGGCCGGCTCGACCATGAACGATATCGTTGCCAGCGTGCAGCGCGTGAGCGACATCATTACCGAAATCACTGCCGCCAGCAGCGAGCAGAGCGTGGGCATCGACGAGATCAACCGGGCCATCGGCCAGATGGACGCGGTCACGCAGCAGAACGCGGCTCTGGTGGAAGAGGCGGCGGCCGCCGCCGAATCGATGCAGAACCAGGCGCACAAGCTGGCCGAGGTGGTCAGCGTGTTCAAACTGGATGAGCGCAGCGCGCTGGCGCTAAGGTAAGCTGGCGATTGCCAGCTGCGACAAGCGGTCCGCCTCGCCATTGCGGTGACGCGGTATCCAGCGCAAGCTTACCTGCGGCAATTGCTCCATCAAGGCCAGCACGGCGGTGCGCTGGCTTGCCAGGCCTTGCGCCGTCCTGGTGGTGCCCAGCACATCATTGATCACCACCTGGCTGTCGCCGCACAGCAGCAGCTGCTTGGGCCGCAGCGGCACTGCCGCCCGCAGCAAGGCCGTCAGCGCCGCATATTCGGCGTCGCTGCTGTCGCCATCACCGGCCGGTTCGCTGATTTCGATGCGCTCGCCGTTTGGCCCCAGCAGCAGGGCGCCGATGCCCAGCCGGCCTGGATTCGGATGCGCCGAGCCGTCAAACCAGCCGCGCCAGGCCAGCGCTCCGCCCTCGTCCTGGTGTTTGGCCGCATGCCGCTCGCGCCGTAGCTGCGCCTTGCGCGCGGCAACTTCCGATACCATTATCTGATGAACAGCAGGTCGACCAGCGCCGCGATCCAGCAGGCGACCAGCACGCCGACGGCCAGCTGCATGCCGGGGCCGTCGTTGGCGGACAGGGCCGCCACTTTTTCGGTAATCAGCTGCACGTCCAGCGGCAGGGCGCCGCTGTTGATCTGGTCCATGATCTGTCCGGTGCGCTCCATGATATTGCGGATCACCAGCAGCAGTGCCAGCAGCGACGGCAGCAGGAACAGCGCGCCGCGCGCCTTGCGTCCCAGCAATAGATGTCCGGTGCCGGGAAACACCAGGGCCGACAGCAAGATGGCCTTGGGCCGTTTGGAAGAGAGTGTGCCGCTCATGCGCGCCTTCACGGTGGTTACAAGCGGCACATCATACTATTGCCAGCCGAACTTGCGCAGATAAACGCGTTTCATCAGCGTCGTCAGCACTGTGTAGGCCACCAGGATGGCCAGCAGCCACGGGAAGTAGGCCAGCGGCAGCGCCTGCAGCTTGAAGTAGCTGGCCAGCGGCCCCATCGGCAGGAACACGCCGACCGCCATGATGGCCGTGGTCGCCACCAGCAGCGGTACCGAGGCGATGCTGTCGATAAAGGGCAGCTTGGGCGTGCGGATCAGGTGCACGATCAGGGTCTGCGTCAACAGGCCCACCACAAACCAGCCCGACTGGAACAGGGTCTGCTGCGCCGGCGTATTGGCGCCGAACACATGCCACATCAAAATAAAGGTGCTGATGTCGAAGATCGAGCTCAAGGGGCCGAAAAACACCATGAAGCGGCCGATGTCGCGCGGGTTCCAGCTCAAGGGCTGCTGGATCAGTTCGGCATCGACATTGTCAAAAGGGATCGCGATCTGCGACACGTCGTACAGCAGGTTCTGCACCAGCAGATGCAGCGGCAGCATCGGCAAAAACGGCAGAAAGGCGCTCGCCACCAGCACCGAAAACACATTGCCGAAGTTCGAGCTTGCCGTCATGCGGATATATTTGAGCATATTGCTGAACGTACGGCGCCCTTCCAATACGCCTTCTTCCAGCACCATCAGGCTTTTTTCCAGCAGGATGATATCGGCCGCTTCCTTGGCGATATCGACCGCCGAATCGACCGAGATGCCGATATCGGCCGCGCGCAGGGCCGGTGCGTCGTTGATGCCGTCGCCCATGAAGCCGACGATATGGCCGTTGCCGCGCAGGGCGCGCACCAGGCGTTCCTTGTGCAGCGGGCTCAGCTTGGCAAACACCGTATGGCTTTCGGCCGCCTGCGCCACTTGCGCGTCGTCCATGTCGTCCAGTTGCGGTCCCTGCAGCACGCCTTGCACCGCCAGGCCCACTTCGCGGCAGATCTTGGCCGTCACCAGATGATTGTCACCGGTCAACACTTTGACCGTCACGCCATGCTGCTTGAGTGCGCGCAGGGCCGGCGCCGTCGATTCCTTCGGTGGGTCCAGAAAAGCCACATAGCCTATCAAGGTCAGTGCGGTTTCGTCGGCCACGCCATACACGGTTTTATGCGGCGGCACTTCCTTGACGGCCACGGCAACGACGCGCAGGCCTTCGGCGTTCAGGCCCTGGGTGGTGGCCAATACTTTGTCGAGAAGCAAGGTGTCCAACGGCACGTCCACGCCATCGAGGCGCAGATGGCTGCAGGCAGCGAGCATTTCCTCGACCGCGCCCTTGCAGATCAGTTCGTGGTGATCATTGCGTTCCGACACCACCACCGACATGCGGCGGCGCACGAAATCGAACGGGATTTCATCGACTTTCACGTAGTCGCGCGCCAGCTGCATTTCCGTCTGCAGCTGCACATGGTCGAGCACGGCGCGGTCGAGCAGGTTTTTCAGGCCGGTCTGGTAATGGCTGTTCAGATAGGCGAACTGCAGCACTTCGTCGGACGGGCGGCCGAACACGTCGGTATGGCGTTCGAGCACGATCTTGTCCTGCGTCAGGGTGCCGGTCTTGTCGGTGCACAGCACATCCATGGCGCCGAAGTTCTGGATTGCGTCCAGGCGTTTGACGACCACCTTCTTTTTCGCCAGTTTCACGGCGCCCTTGGCCAGGGTGCTGGTGACGATCATCGGCAGCATTTCCGGCGTCAGGCCGACTGCCACCGACAGGGCGAACAGAAACGCTTCCATCCAGTCGCCCTTGGTCCAGCCGTTGATCAGGAACACCAGCGGCGCCATCACCAGGGCAAAGCGGATCAACAGCCAGCTGACGCTGTTCACGCCCGCCTCAAACGCCGTCGGCGTGCGTTCGGTCGCCGTGACGCGGGTGGCGATGGCGCCGAAATAGCTGCGGTTGCCGGTGGCCAGCACCAGCGCCGTGGCGGCGCCCGAAATCACATTGGTGCCCATGAACAGCAAATTGGCCAGGTCCATGGGGTTCTTGCCGTGGGCGTCCACCACCTCGGTCAGCTCGGCCATCTTTTCCACCGGCAGCGATTCGCCCGTCATGGCCGACTGGCTGACAAACAGGTCCTTGGCGGTGAGCAGGCGGCAATCGGCCGGGATCATGTCGCCGGCCGACAGCACGATGATGTCGCCCTGCACCAGCGCGCGGATGGCCAGTTCCATCTGCTTGCCATCGCGCAGCACGGTGGCGGTATTGCCAACCATGGCTTTGAGGCGCTCGGCGGCGCGGTTGGAGCGGCCTTCCTGCACGAAGCGCAACAGGGTCGACAGGATCACCATGCTGCCGATGACAATGGTAGCCTTGGCGTCTTCGGTCAGGTAGGAAACGATCGCCAGCACGGTGAGCAACAGGTTGAACGGATTCTTGTAGCACAGCCACAGATGCTGGTACCAGGCCAGCGGCTTTTCGTGCTCGACCTCATTCGGGCCGGTCTCGGCCAGCACGGCCTGCGCTTCGTCGTCGGACAGGCCCGCTTCGCGCGTGGACAGCCGTGCCATCGCGTCGGGCAAGGCTTCGGTGGCGGCGGCCAGCAACTGGCGCGCCAGGTGGTCGGGCACAGGTACGGTCCGGGCGGTGCTGTTTGCCAAAGGCATGGCCTGGCGGCGGAAGTGGCCGGCCGTGTGGCGCTTGCGCAGGAACGATTCGAACAGACGGGTGAAGAGGGTCATGGCTCTTCCTTTCAGGCGAAAGATGGTTGCAGCGGGAACAGACATGCAGGCCGTGCGGGCGCGGCGAGTGGGGTAGTGCGTTGTAGCGTTTGATGGCAGATCATCACCGTTCTCCTGTCGAGGCAGGGAGGTCAGGCGAGACTTGTCGCCGCGCACCGGCAAGATGCCAGCTGCGGACGGGCTCAATAGCCGTGCGTCAGGACAATCAATGGTCAGGAAGGAAGTGCGCGGCAGTCAATACTGGCGCAAACCACACCTTGCTCGGCAAGGCGCGGCGGGAAGGAGGACGCGTGCTTGCCGGGATTAATTGTCGATGCAGGATCGACTACTGTCACTGGAACAAGTACCCACGTGGGACTCCGTAAAATGAATAATGCACGCATGATAAAAGTGCGCGCAGGCAACGTCAAGCAAAGATTGATTACATTGCCGAAGCGTAATGTAGCGAGCGGCATGGACGAACTGCCATGGAGTGCTTTCCGAGTTGCAAAGTATCCGAGTGTTGCTGTGCGGTGAACAACAGAGCAGCAAGCAGGCTGTGTTTCATGAAGTCTTTCAGTTGGTTAAAGAGATTGAATCGACAACGAAATGGTCTGGCAATGATAGGGGAAACGCTGACCGTCAATAAAAAAGGCAGGCCCATGGCCTGCCTTCAAGTGCGTCAATACGCCCGCTTTGGCGGGTAGCGCCGATTACGCTTCTTCGTACGAACTGATCGGCGCGCAGCCGCAGAACAGGTTGCGGTCGCCGTAGACGTTGTCGGCACGGCCTACCGGCGGCCAGTACTTGCGCTCGCGCAGCGAGGCGACCGGATAGGCGGCCACGCTGCGGCTGTATTTGCGATTCCAATCGTCGGCCAGCAATACCTGCGCCGTGTGCGGCGCGTTTTTCAAGGGGTTGTCGTCATGGTCGAATTCACCGCTGGCGACCTTGGCGATCTCGTGGCGTATCGCGATCATGGCGTCGATGAAGCGGTCCATCTCGACCTTCGATTCGCTCTCGGTCGGCTCGATCATCAAGGTGCCCGGTACCGGGAAGCTCATGGTCGGCGCATGGAAGCCGAAGTCCATCAGGCGCTTGGCCACGTCTTCGTTGCTGATGCCGGTGGCGTCGGTGATCGGGCGCAGGTCCAGGATGCACTCGTGGGCGACCAGGCCGTCGTGGCCCGTGTACAGCACCGGGTAGTGCGGCGACAGGCGGCGGGCGATGTAGTTGGCGGCCAGAATCGCCGTTTCGGTCGCTGCCGTCAGGCCTTCGGCGCCCATCATGGCGATATACATCCACGAGATCGGCAAGATGCTGGCCGAGCCGAATGGCGCGGAGCTGACGGCGCCTATGCCCGCATCGTAGGCGTCGCGCTGGTAACCGGAAGAGCGCTGGTTCGGCAGGAATTTCGCCAGGTGGGCGCCGACGCCGATCGGGCCCACGCCTGGTCCGCCACCGCCGTGCGGGATGCAGAAGGTCTTGTGCAGGTTCAGGTGCGACACGTCGCCGCCAAACGAGCCGGGAGCGGCCACGCCGACCAGCGCGTTCATGTTGGCGCCGTCGATGTAGACCTGGCCGCCGTGCGAGTGGATAATCTCGCACAGTTCCTGGATGCCTTCTTCGAACACGCCGTGGGTGGAAGGGTAGGTGACCATCACGCAGGCCAGGTTGGCGCTGTGTTTTTCGGCCTTGGCTTTCAAGTCCGCCAGGTCGACGTTGCCGTTGGCGTCGCAACTGGTGACGACCACCTGCATGCCGACCATATTGGCCGACGCCGGGTTGGTGCCGTGCGCCGACGAGGGAATCAAACAGATATTGCGGTGGCCTTCGCCGCGCGATTCGTGGTAGGCCTTGATCACCAGGAGGCCCGCGTATTCGCCCTGCGAGCCGGCGTTCGGCTGCAGCGAGACGGCGGCGTAGCCGGTCAGCGCGCACAGCATGTCTTCCAGTTGCGCGATCATTTCGCGGTAGCCCACGGTTTGCGCGTCGGGCGCGAACGGGTGGATATTCGAAAACTCGGGCCAGGTCACCGGAATCATTTCGGAGGTGGCGTTCAGTTTCATGGTGCACGAACCGAGGGGGATCATGGTGCGGTCCAGCGCCAGGTCCTTGTCTGCCAGGCTGCGCAGGTAGCGCAGCATTTCGTGTTCCGAGTGGTAGCTGTTGAAGACCGGATGCGTCAGGTAAGCACTGGTGCGCACCAGGTGGGCCGGCAATGCGTTTTCCACGGCCGCTTCCACGCTGTCGAGATCGGGCGCGGCAGGCGCATTGGCCACGCCTTGCGCAAATATGGTCCACAGCAGGGCGATATCGTCGCGCGTGGTGGTTTCGTCGAGCGACAGGCCGACGTGCTGGCCGTCGATCTTGCGCAGGTTGACGCCGTGGGCAATCGCGGTGGCGTGCAGCTGGTCAGCGTCGGCGACCTGGATCGTCAGGGTGTCGAAGTAGGTCTGGTTGACCACCTTGTGGCCCAGCGTTGTCAGGTTGGCCGCCAGCACGCCTGTAAAGCGGTGCACGCGCCTGGCGATCTGCAACAGGCCCACCGGGCCGTGGTAGACGGCGTACATCGAGGCCATCACGGCCAGCAGCACTTGCGCGGTGCAGATGTTCGACGTGGCTTTTTCGCGGCGGATATGCTGTTCGCGCGTTTGCAGGGCCAGGCGATACGCCTTGTTGCCTTGCGCATCGACGGTCACGCCGACCAGGCGGCCCGACATATTGCGCTTGAAGGCGTCGCGGGTGGACAGGTAGCCGGCGTGCGGGCCGCCGAAACCGAGCGGCACGCCAAAGCGCTGGCTGTTGCCGACGACGACATCGGCGCCCCATTCGCCCGGAGGCGTCAGCATGGTCAGGGCCAGCAGGTCGGCCGCGACGATCACCATGGCGCCGCCGGCGTGCAGTTTTTCGACGCCGGCGCGGTAGTCGCGCACCACGCCGTTGACGCCAGGGTATTGCAGCAGCACGCCGAAGCACTCGCCCAGCGCGTCGATTTCAGCAGGATCGAACATACGCACCTCGATGCCGATCGGCAGGGCGCGCGTCTGCACCACTTCCAGCGTTTGCGGCAGCACGTCGCTGGCCACATACAGCACGGTCGACTTCGACTTGCCCACGCGCTGGATCAGGGTCATCGCTTCGGCGGCGGCCGTGCCTTCGTCCAGCATCGAGGCGTTCGCGATGCCCATGCCGGTGAGGTCCGTGATCACTTGCTGGAAGTTCAGGATCGCTTCCAGGCGGCCTTGCGAAATCTCCGGCTGGTAAGGCGTGTAGGCGGTGTACCAGGCCGGGTTTTCAAAGATATTGCGCAGCACCACGCCTGGCGTGAAGGTGTTGTAGTAGCCCTGGCCGATCATCGATTTCAACACCTGGTTCTTGCCGGCGATGGCTTTCAGGCGCGACAGGGCTTCCTGTTCCGGCATCGGCTGCGAGTAGGCGCCCAGCGGCAGCGCGCCCTGGTTGCGGATATTGGCCGGCACCAGCGCATCGATCAGCGCGGCGCGCGAAGCGTAGCCCAGGGTGGACAGCATGGCTTCCTGTTCGGAAGGGGATGGGCCGATATGGCGGGCGATGAAGGCATCGCGTGCTTCGAGTTGGGTCAGGCTGGTGCGGGTCATGGTATAGAGGCCAAAAAGACTGAAAAAACCGGGGGGCGCGGCGCGCAGGCGCTGCGAAAAAAGCAGACGGGCCTTTGAAGCGGCCCGTCGTCAAGCGCGATTACTCGCCGGTGGCGGCGCCATAGGCGGCGGCGTCGAGCAGGCCGTCGAGCGAGGCCGCGTCGGCTGGCTTGATCTTGAACATCCAGTTGGCGTAGGCGTCGGCGTTGATCGATTCCGGCGCGTTGACGACATCGTCGTTCACTGCGGTGACTTCGCCCGAGACCGGTGCGTAGATGTCGCTGGCGGCCTTGACCGATTCGACCACGGCGGCGTCGTCGCCGGCGGTGAAGGTGGCGCCGACGTCAGGCAGTTCGACGAACACGATGTCGCCCAAGGCATCCTGTGCGTACTCGGTGATGCCGACGGTGACCGTGCCGTCCGCTTCCAGGCGCACCCATTCGTGGGAGGCGGTGTACTTCAGGTCTGCAGGAATGTTCATGTATGGCTCCAGATGGTAAATGTTCGGTTATTGGTGATGTTTGATCGGTCGGTGCGCACGCTCTATACGTTACGCAACCAGGATTTTACCGTTGCGCACGAAAGGCAGCTTGACTACCGATGCGGCCAGCTGTTTGCCGCGGATTTCCACGTGCACGGTATCGCCCACGTTGACGCCGTTGGGCAGGCGCGCCAGCGCGATCGCTTCCTGCATCGACGGGCTGAAGGTGCCGCTGGTGATTTCACCAGCCTGGTCGCTGCCGGCCACGATGACTTTCTGATGCGCGCGCAGCACGCCGCCTTTTTCACGCAGGATCAGGCCGACGAATTGCGCGTTCTGGCCTTGCGCGATCAGTGCCGCCTTGCCGATAAAGTCGCGTTCGCTGACCAGGTCGATGGTCCAGGCCAGGCCGGCGTCGAGCGGGTTGACGGTTTCGTCCATGTCCTGGCCGTACAGATTCATGCCAGCTTCCAGGCGCAGGGTGTCGCGCGCGCCCAGACCTGCAGGCTTGACACCGGCAGCTGCCAGCGCATTCCACAACGCTTCGACCTGGCTCGCCGCCACGCCGATTTCAAAACCGTCTTCGCCCGTGTAGCCGGTACGCGCCAGCATCACTTCGCCAAATGGCGTGTCCTTGACGATGACGGCGTTGAAGGGTTTGATCGCCTCCGATGCTGCCTGGGTTTCCGGCAACACCTGCCACACCCTGGCGCGCGCGTTCGGACCCTGCACGGCGACCAGCGCCATTGGATCATTCGCGCTGCGGCGCTCGGTAATCGTCAGGCCGCTGTTGGTGGCGCTGTTTTGCTGCTGCATCCATGCCACGTCCTTGTCGGCCGTGCCGGCATTGACCACCAGGCGGAACCAGTTTTCGTTGAAGAAGTAGACGATCAGGTCATCGATGACGGTGCCATCAAGATTCAACATGCACGAGTACAGAGCCTTGCCCGACACTTGCAGCTTGTCGACGTTGTTGGCCAGCAGGCCGCGCAAGAAGGCGCGCACGTTCGGGCCTTCGATATCGACCACGCACATGTGCGACACGTCGAACATGCCGGCGTCGCTGCGCACGGCCTTGTGTTCTTCGATTTGCGAACCATAGTTGACAGGCATGTCCCAGCCGCCGAAATCGACCATGCGGGCGCCGCTGGCACGGTGGGCGTTATTGAGTGGGGTTGCGTTGAGCGTCATTGATTCCTCGGGACGAAGGTGAAAGGGGGGAGTTAACAGCACACGCAATGGCCAAGCCGACCCGGCCTTCCAGCGTGAACATCACCCCCCTGTCCTTGGTACCTGAGAGATTACGGAGAAAAAGCTCCGTGCGCCCCTTCGGTGGACCGCCGGCAGTGCCGCAGTCGCTCTCCAGAGTTGAGCCGCAGCATGGTCATCGCCATCGTTGCGCCTCGCCTGATCGGTCCTTTTGCCTGAGAGTTTTTGGGTAGTGCCCCTTCGGCGGCAACGCGAGTTTGCCCTCTCCCGATCAAGTGGTGGGAATATATGCCAGCAAGGGCTTTCTGTCAATCTGTAAACACCCGGCCAGCATGCACCAAAATGGGGCTTGGGGCCTGATATTTCCTGCGCGCAAGAGTATGCGAGACAGTGTTGCGCACGGTATCAGCAAGACGGCGGCGGCCACGGAAATTTGCTATGCTCAATACCATCATCACCGTCCTTGTCGAAGAGTGATTACCATGAGCGAACCCCATAGCAGCATCGAGCAGCACGGCTGGTTTACCCTGTCCGGCGACGTCAACAGCGACATGGTGCGCCGCGTTTTCAACGCCGTGGCCGACATGACGGAAGACAAGCTCGCCACCGCCCATATCCTGATCCAGTCCAACGGCGGCTACGTCAGCGACGGCATCTGCCTATACAATTTTTTAAGCAAGCTGCCGATCAGGCTGGTGACCTACAACACCGGCGCCGTGGCCTCGATCGCCGTGACGCTGTTCCTGTCGGGCCAGCAGCGCTACGCCAGCGATACGGCGCGCTTCATGGTGCACAAGTCGCATGCCACGGCCTCGCCCGGTGCGCGGCCCGATGCGCTCAGCATCATCGTCGAAGGCTTGCGCGCCGACGACCAGCGTACCGAGCGCATTTTGCGCGGCCATGTGGCTTTGAGCGAAGACCAGTGGCTGGTGCATGCCTATTCCGACCTGCACCTGACGGCGGACCAGGCCTTGACGGTGGGCATGGTCGAGGCGATCCGCGATTTCGAAATTCCCAAGGGCAAGCGTCTGGTCAATATCTGAGCATGCAAACAGGGCCTGTACCGGCGTGCCGGTCCAGACCCTGCTTGCATGATGTGCCTGCCGGCGTCACGCCGTCAGGCAGCGTCATTATATGCCGCTTTTGCTGCCGCTTGCGCCCGACTGCTTGTTGTCGTCGTTTTTATGGCTTTGACGGCCCGCATCCACATGCTGTTCGTGGCTGCCGCCCTGTTTGCTGCCCTGGCCGGGGCTACCCGATTGCTTGTTGCCGCTAGCGGGAGCGCTAGCGGGAGCGCTACCGGATTGTTTTTTGCCTTGATCGCTTTTTTGATTCGAGTTCATCATATTTCCTTTGAGAAATGAAAGAGTCACGAAAAAAATCATCGCCGGAGCGCATCGGTAAAGGGGCGCCAGGGCGTTGCTGCCGGGCTCTGGCTCCCCTTGGCTGATGTGTGCCGGTAAGGCATGATGCGCGGCAAGCATAAGCAAGACCATCGGAACACTCCTTGACGCCGTGTAGGATTTGGCCTGCTTTCTTGATAGAAATATAAGCGACAAATGTAATCGGATGTAATAGTCGGCGCCTGGCTCCTGAAAATCCCCGCGTGTACCTTGCCAGTCATGGCATAGTGCGGCCTGCATATCAATGAGCGTAGTAATGATGAATTGGTGGAACGCGATTTCTTTTGCGGCCGACATGGCGGTGCTGGGGCCTGCCGGGGTGGCCATCGCCATCTGGTTGCTGGTGTCGAAGCAGTGGCGGCTGGTGCTCAGCTGGAGCCTGTGGTACGGCGGCGGCATGCTGCTGGTGGTGCTGTCCAAGCTGGCCTTTATTGGCTGGGGCGTGGGCAGCGTCGCGCTCGACTTTACCGGTTTCAGCGGCCACGCCATGCGCGCTGGCGCCGTCTTCCCGGTGCTGATGTATGTGGTGTTGCAGCGCGCGCCGCGCCAGTGGCGCCATGCGGGCGTGCTGCTGGGCGTGGCCTGCGCCGTGCTGGTGGCGATCGCGCGCGTGGTGGTGCACGCGCACAGCGTGTCGGAGGCGGTCAGCGGCTGCGTGCTGGGACTGGCCATGGCCTTCGGTTTCATGTGGCAGGCGCGCGGCGTGGTCAATTTTGCCGTCAGCCATGCGCTGGCGCTGGCCAGCCTGGCGCTGATGGTGCTCATTACCTTCAAGGCCGAGCCCATGCCGACCGAAGACTGGCTGCAGAAAATCGCCCTCAAGCTGTCGGGCCATGGGCGCATTTTTTCGCGCGCTGACTGGCAACTGGCCGGCCACCCTTGAACATGGGGCGCGCACGGCGGTTTTTTGGCCAGAAAAGACATGGCAAATGGTATGATGGGCCACTTTTTTACGACAGATAACCGCCAGCATAGGCAGGAACTTTAAAACACGTGCGTCTCTCTTCCATCAAGTTGTCGGGGTTTAAGTCTTTCGTCGACCCCACCAATTTCCAGGTGCCGGGCCAGCTCGTGGGCGTGGTCGGACCGAATGGCTGCGGCAAGTCGAACATCATCGACGCCGTGCGCTGGGTGCTGGGCGAATCGAAAGCGTCGGAATTGCGCGGCGAGTCGATGCAGGACGTGATCTTCAACGGCTCCACCCATCGCAAGCCCGCCGGGCGCGCTTCGGTCGAACTGGTGTTCGACAATAACGATGGCAAGGCCTCGGGCCAGTGGGGCCAGTATGCCGAGATCGCCGTCAAGCGCACCCTGACGCGCGACGGCACCTCGACCTATTACATCAACAGCCAGCCGGTGCGCCGGCGCGATATCCAGGATATTTTCCTCGGCACCGGCCTCGGTCCCCGGGCCTATGCCATTATCGGCCAGGGCATGATTTCGCGCATTATCGAATCGCGCCCGGAAGAGCTGCGCGTGTTCCTTGAAGAAGCAGCCGGCGTGTCGAAGTACAAGGAGCGCCGGCGCGAAACGGAAAACCGGCTGCAGGACACGCGCGAAAACCTGCTGCGCGTGGAAGATATTTTGCGCGAACTGAACGCCAACCTGGAAAAGCTCGAAGCGCAGGCGGCCGTGGCCACCCGCTTTCACGCCTTGCAGGCCGACCAGGAAGAAAAGCAGAAGCTGTTGTGGTTGTTGCGCAAGAACGAGGCGCAGAACGAGCAGACGCGCTATTTCCGCGAAGTCGAACAGGCGCAGACCGACTTGGAAGAGCAGGCCGCCAAGCTGCGCAACGTGGAACTGACGCTGGAACAGATGCGCCAGGCGCACTTTGCCGTCGGCGACCGCCTGCATACGGCGCAAGGCCATCTGTACCAGACGAATGCGGAAATCGGCAGCCTGGAAGCGCAGATCAAGTTCGTGATCGAATCGCGCGCCCGCCTGCAGGCGCAGCTGGCCACCTTGACGGCCCAGCGCGACCAGTGGAGCGGCCAGGGCGGCGAGTATCAGGAACAGCTGGAAGAAGCCGAATTCCAGCTCGAAGAGCTGGCCGCCAAGGTCGAGCAGTCGCAGATGATGGCCGAGCAGAAGGGCGAGCAATTGCCCGAGCTTGACGCCGCCTGGCGCGCCGCCCAGCACAAGAGCACGGAATCGCGCGCGAAGATCATGCAGGCGCAACAGCAGCTGGAACTGGAATCGGCGCACCAGCGTAACGCCTCGAATATTCTGAACAGCCTGCTCTCGCGGCGCGAGCGATTGCAGCAGGAAAAAAACAGCCTCAGCTTGCCCGACAGCAGCCATCTGGACAACCTCAAACTGCAGCTGGAGGAAAAGCAGCAGACGCTAGAGGAGCAGGGCTTTTACCTGGAAGAGGCACTGGAACAGCAGCCCAGGCTGGAACAGGAACGCAGCGAGGCGCAGGCCCAGGTCAATGCTGAAACAAACGCCAACGCCCAGCTTGAAGCGCGGCTGTCGGCCTTGAAACAATTGCAGGAGCGCGTACAGACGCAGGGCAAGGTCCAGCCCTGGCTGAAAAAGCACGAGCTCGACACCTTGCCGCGCCTGTGGCAAAAGCTGCAGATCGAAGCGGGCTGGGAAGCGGCGATGGAGTCCATCCTGCGCGAGCGCACCTCCGCCTTGCAGCTGTCCAATATCGACTGGGCCAAGGCCTTCTTTGCCGATGCGCCGCCGGCCAAGCTGGCTTTGTACGCGCCATCGACGGTGCCGCCGCTGCCGCTGCCGCTGCTCGAGGTGCCCGGCCTGAAACCCTTTATCAACCTGTTGAAACTCAATGACCCGGGCTTGCGCGGCCTGCTGCAGGACTGGCTGCACAACGCCTATGCGGTGGAAGACGCGGCCGAGGCCCTGGCCGAGCGTGGCAAATTGCCGCCGGGCGGCTATTTCGTCACGCGTGCCGGTCACGTGGTCACTGCTGGCAGCGTGCGCTTTTATGCGGCCGACTCGGAGCAGGAAGGCATGCTGGGCCGCCAGCAGGAAATCGACAATATCGGCAAGCAGTTGCGCGCCCAGCAGTTGCTGGCCGAAGAGGCGCGCGCGCGTTCGGTGCGAGCCGATGCGGCCGTGGCCGCATCGAGCCGCAACCTGTCCGACCTGCGCCTGCGCATGCAGCAACTGACGGCCGCCGTGCATGGCTTGCAGCTCGACGTGGTGAAATTGTCGGAAGTCGAGGCGCGCTTCAATCAGCGCAGCACGCAGATCGGCACAGACCTGGCGGAAATCGCCGCCCAGGAAGCCGAACAGCAGCAGATCAAGATGGAGTCGGAAGAAAAGTTCGAGCAACTCGACATGGCGCTGGGCACGCTGCAGGAAGAGCATGAAGACGGCCAGACCGACTTTCTGCGCAAGGAGCAGCGCTTGTCCGAAGCGCGCGACGCCCTGCGCGATCTCGAGCGCGCCGCCAAGGACACCGAATACGCGGAAAAATCGCAGCGCACCCGCATCGAGGAATTGCGCCGCAATATCGCCACCGCCAGCACCCAGGCCCAGCAAGTGACGGCCAGCCTGCAGGCGGGCCAGCTGGAACTGGCCAACCTGGAAAGCGGCGCCGCCAACGACGGCTTGCAGGACCTGCTGGAGCGGCGCACGACCCAGGAAAAGGCGCTGGCCGACGCGCGCCATGAACTGGACCAGATCACGCAGCAGCTGCGCCTGCTTGAAGACGCGCGCGCGCAGTCCGAACGCAGCTTGCAGCCGCAGCGCGACAAGATCATGGAAATGCAATTGAAGGAACAGGCCGCGCGCCTGAACCAGGAGCAGTTTGCCCAGCAATTGCTCGAATCGGGCGCCGACGAGGCCGCCCTGACGGAAAAGCTGCACCCGGACATGCGCCCGTCCTATCTGCAGGGCGAAGTGACGCGTTTGACCAATGCGATTGCCGCGCTGGGCGCCGTCAACCTGGCCGCGCTCGACGAGCTGGCGCAGGCGTCCGAGCGCAAGAACTTCCTCGACGCCCAGAACGCCGACCTGACCGAAGCGATCAATACGCTGGAAGACGCCATCCACAAGATCGACAAGGAAACGCGCGACTTGCTGCAAGACACGTTTGACAAGGTCAACCATCACTTTTCGGAGCTGTTCCCGATTCTGTTCGGCGGCGGGCAAGCCCGGCTGACCATGACGGGCGACGAGATTCTCGATTCCGGTGTACAAGTCATGGCGCAGCCTCCCGGCAAGAAAAATGCCACCATCCACCTGTTGTCCGGTGGAGAGAAGGCGCTGACCGCGACCGCACTGGTGTTTTCCATGTTCCGCCTGAACCCGGCGCCGTTCTGCCTGCTCGACGAAGTCGATGCGCCGCTGGACGATTCGAACACGGAACGCTTTTGCCGCATGGTCAAGCGCATGTCGGACCAGACACAATTCCTTTTCATTTCGCATAACAAGATTGCGATGGAAATGGCCCATCAATTGATCGGTGTGACGATGCAGGAGCAGGGCGTATCGCGCATCGTGGCGGTGGACATGGAGTCCGCCGCAAATTTTGCTACCGAGGCACAAGCAGCATGACAGACCTTCAAATTACCTTGTTCGGCGCCGGCGGCGTCTTTATCGTCGCCGTGTTTTCCTACAATAAGTGGCAGGAATACAAGGCCAAGAAAAGCGTCGAGCGCGCTTTTTCGAATGACCACGACGACGTGCTGATGCGCGAAGGCGAGGCGCCGGCTGCTTCCCCTGCGGCAACGGCCGAGCCTGTGCTGCGCCAGGAGCCGCGCTTCGATGCCATGCCGCAGGGCAAGACCGAACCGTCGTTCGGCGCCGCGCCGGCCGTGTTTGCCGATGAGGTGGGCCAGGGCGACACCGCCTACGGACTCGAGGTGGCGCCATCGCCGTCGCAGCAAAACAGCGCCGCCAGCGAACTGGCCACCAGCCTGGTCGACCCGCTGATCGACTGTCTGCTGCCGCTGTCGCTCGAAGCGCCCGTGCGCGGCGAAAAGATCCTGCCGGTGTTGCAAACCCTGCGCCTGGTGGGCAACAAGCCGGTGCACTTCATCGGCCTGCACGTCAATGGCGACTGGGAGCCGATCGCGCACGGCGGCGTTTACACGAAAATGCAGGGCGGGGTGCAGCTGGCCAGCCGCACCACGGCGTTGAACGAACTGGAATACTCGGAGCTGGTCACGCGCCTGCGCGTGGTGGCCGACGAGATCGGCGCCGAGCCGGAAGTGCCCGACATGATGGAAGTGATGGCCGAAGCGCGCAATCTGCACCGCTTTGTCGCCGGCCACGACGCCCAGCTGGGCGTCAACCTGCACACCAATGGCGCGCCGTGGGCGATTTCGACCCTGCTCGTTGCGCTGGAAAAGCAGGGTTTCGACGTGCGCCCCGACGGCCGCTTCGTGATGCCGGACGGCCAGGGCGGCCATCTGTTCTCGCTGTCGACCAATGTTACCCTGGCCGAGGAAGCCACGCCGCGCCTGACCTTGCTGCTCGACGTGCCTTGCGTGGCGCCATCGCGTGACGGTTTCGGCGCCATGGTCGCCTGCGCCCGTTCGCTGGTGGGCCGCCTGGACGCGACCATCGTTGACGATTACAACCAGGCGCTGTCCGACGCGGCCCTGGCCGAGATCGCCGGCCAGGTGCAGGATTTTTACCAGGAAATGGAAGCGGCCGATATTCCGGCCGGTTCCACCCGCGCATTGCGTTTGTTTAGCTGAAGAAGTGCGCGATGATGACTGATTTGAACCATGCCGCCCAACGCGTGCTGGAGTTGACCGCCGAACTGAACCGGCACCTGTACGCTTACCACGTGCTCGACAATCCTACCATTCCCGACGCCGTCTACGACCAGCTGTTCATCGAGCTGCAGGCCGTGGAAGCGTCTCATCCCGAGTTGCGCTCGCCCGATTCGCCCACCTTGCGCGTGGGCGCGGCGCCCTTGCCTTACTTCGAGCAAGTGACGCACGCGGTGCCGATGCTGTCCTTGAATAACGGATTTTCGGACGACGATATCCTCCATTTCGACCGCCGCGTGCGCGAAGGCCTGGGACTGGACGCGCAAGAGGTTGACTACGCTGCCGAAGTGAAATTCGACGGCCTGGCCATCAACCTGCGCTATGAAAACGGACTGTTCGTGCAGGCGGCCACGCGCGGCGACGGCGCCACCGGCGAAGATGTGACGGCCAATATCCGCACCATCCGCGGCATTCCCATGCGTCTGCATGGCGGCAACGTGCCGGCCGTGCTCGACGTGCGCGGCGAAGTCATGATGTTCAAGGCCGACTTTGCCAGCCTCAACGAACGCCAGCGCGCGGCGGGCCAGAAGGAATTTGCCAATCCGCGCAATGCGGCCGCCGGCAGCCTGCGCCAGCTCGATGCGCGCATCACGAATGAGCGCAAGCTGCGCTTTTACGCCTACGGCATCGGCGCCCTGCAAGGCGCATCGATGCCTGCGTCGCACTCGGCGCTGCTGGACTGGTACGTGAAGCTGGGCATTCCCGTGTCGCAAGAGCGCAAGGTGGTGCGCGGCGCCCAGGGGCTGTTTGGCTATTTCAAGGATATCGGCGAGCGCCGTCCCGGCTTGCCGTATGAAATCGACGGCGTGGTGTACAAGGTCGACGCTACCGAAGACCAGCTGGAACTCGGTTTCGTGTCGCGCGCGCCGCGCTTTGCGCTGGCGCACAAGTTCCCGGCCGAAGAGGCGCTGACGGTGGTGCAGGGCATCGATATCCAGGTTGGCCGCACCGGCGCGATGACGCCGGTGGCGCGCCTGGCGCCGGTCTCGGTGGGCGGCGTGACTGTCACCAACGCCACCTTGCACAATGAAGACGAAGTGCTGCGCAAGGATGTGCGCGTGGGCGACACGGTCATCGTGCGCCGTGCTGGCGACGTGATCCCCGAAGTGCTGGCGGTGGTGCTCGACAAGCGCCCTGAACCTGAGCCCTTGCCGTTCAGGATGCTGGCACACTGCCCGGTGTGCGGCTCGCACGTGGTGCGTGCGGAAGGCGAGGCGATCGCGCGCTGCTCGGGCGGCCTGTTCTGCTCGGCCCAGCGCAAGGAAGCGTTCCGTCATTTTGGCGGCCGGCGCATGATGGATATCGACGGCCTGGGTGAGCGC
Organism: Janthinobacterium sp. PC23-8; assembly: GCF_002250505.1. Taxonomy (GTDB): domain Bacteria; phylum Pseudomonadota; class Gammaproteobacteria; order Burkholderiales; family Burkholderiaceae_D; genus Janthinobacterium. Next base: position 908,765 of record NZ_NJGY01000002.1, on the reverse strand, counting down.
TATATCGATACCCTGGTCGAACTCGGTTATGTGCACAGCCTGGCCGACCTGTACAGCCTGAGCCTGGAAAAACTGCTGGAAATGAAGCTGCGCGCCGACGAGCGCGACGGCTCTACGCCCGAAACCGTGCAGCAGGGAAAAGTGCCGACCAAGTGGGCGGAAAACCTGCTGGCCGGTATCGAAGCGAGCAAGCGCCCGCCGCTCGAGCGTTTCTTGTTTGCGCTCGGCATCCGCCATGTGGGCGAATCGACGGCCAAGACCCTGGCCGAGTGGCTGGGCAGCCTGGAGCGCGTGCGCCATGCGCCGGCCGCCCTGCTGCGCGTGCTGCCCGATATCGGCGGCACGGTGGCCGAGTCGATCGCCGATTTTTTTGCAGAAGAGAAAAACCAGCAGGCCTTGCAAGCCTTGCTGGACGCCGGTGTCACGCCGCAGGGCGAACATGCACCCAGCGCCAGGCTGCGCGATCAGCTCGACCAGGTCAAGCTGCTGGCCGCCATCGGCATTCCCAGGCTGACCGAGCCGCGCAGCCGGCAATTGGTCGAGCGCGGCGCCACCCTGGCCGCTCTGGCACAGCAGGGCGGCGGTTTCCAGGCCGGTTTGCCGGCCGGCGTGGCCGAGGCGCTGGCGGCTTGGCTGCAGGTCGAGGCGAACGTGGAATTGCTGCGTCAATTGAACGGCATGCGCGAGCAATTGCTGGCAGAATTGCCACAACTGCCAGCGGCCGGCGGCAAGTTCGATGGCCAGACCTTCGTGCTCACCGGCACCTTGCCCACCATGAGCCGCGATGCGGCTGCGGCGCTGATCGAAGCGGCCGGCGGCAAGGTCAGCGGCTCGGTATCGAAGAAAACCAATTACGTGGTCGCTGGCAGCGATGCCGGCGGCAAGCTGGCCAAGGCACAGGAACTGGGAGTGGCATTGCTGGATGAAGCGGGCTTGCTGGACTTGCTCGCGCAGTAATCGCCAGCCCCAGCCTCAAGACACTTTACTCATTGCAGAAGACCCATGAAAAAAATCAGAAAAGCAGTTTTTCCCGTCGCGGGCCTCGGCAGCCGCTTTTTGCCTGCCACCAAGGCGCAACCGAAGGAGATGTTGCCCATCGTTGACAAGCCGCTGATCCAGTATGCCGTCGAAGAGGCGGTGGCGGCAGGCATTACGGAAATGATCTTCATTACCGGCCGTAACAAGCGCGCGATCGAGGATCATTTCGACACTGCCTATGAGCTGGAAACGGAACTGGAAGCGGCCGGCAAGCGCCAGTTGCTTGAAATGGTGCAAAACGTCATCCCCAAGCATATCAATTGCATCTATATCCGCCAGTCGGCGCCGCTGGGCCTGGGCCACGCCGTGCTGTGCGCGCGCCCGGTGGTCGGTGACGAGCCATTTGCCGTCTTGCTGGCCGATGACTTCATGGATGTGGACGAAGGTGTGCACCCGGTGCTGGCGCAGATGGCCGAGGTGTATCAATACGAAAACTGCTCTTTGCTGGCAGTGCAGGATGTGCCGCGCGCGGAAACCAGGCAGTATGGTATCGTCAGCGCGAAAAATTATCAGCCCGACCTGGAACTGGTCTCTGCCATCGTTGAGAAGCCGTCGCCGGAAGAGGCCCCATCGACCTTGGCGGTGGTTGGCCGTTACGTGCTGAGCAGCCGTATTTTTGACCATCTTGAAAAGATCGGTGCTGGCGCAGGTGGGGAAATCCAGCTGACCGACGGCATTGCCGCCCTGATGCGCGAGGAGCGTGTGCTCGCTTACCGCTATCAAGGCCAGCGCTATGATTGCGGCTCCAAACTGGGCTACCTGAAGGCCACCATGGCGATGGGTCTCAAGCATCCTGAAACCGGTGCTGCCTTCCGCGCCTATCTCGACGGGCTGCATGCGCCTGTGGAACCGGCATGACAGTGCGCGCAATTCTGAAGATGGGCGATCCGCGCTTGCTGCGGATGGCCGAGCCTGTGCGCGACTTTGATACGCCCGAGCTGCACGCCCTGATCGCCGACATGTTCGACACCATGCATGCCGCCAATGGCGCGGGCCTGGCGGCGCCGCAGATCGGCGTCAACCTGCAAGTGGTGATCTACGGCTTCAAGCAGAATCTACGCTATCCCGATGCGCCCCAGGTGCCGGAAACGGTGCTGATCAACCCGGTCCTCGCGCCCTTGTCCGAGCGCAAGGAAGAGGGCTTCGAAGGCTGTCTGTCGGTGCCTGGCCTGCGTGGCAGCGTGCCGCGCTGGAGCGAGCTGCACTATGAAGGTGTGGACCAGTTCGGCAAGGCCATCAGCCGCGACTGCGATGGTTTTCATGCGCGCGTGGTGCAGCATGAGGTCGATCATCTGCATGGTATCCTGTATCCAATGCGCATCGTCGACTTCACGCAGTTCGGATTTACCGAAGTGATGTTTCCGGAACTCGATCCGAACGACGACGATTGATCGTCAGCATGAAAAATGGCCGCGATCAGCGGCCATTTTTTTTCTAGGGCGGCACATTCTACTTACCTCTCCCATGGGCACTATTCCAGCGCGTTGCTGTCCAAGGTCGCATAGGAATCTTCATCAAGGAGAGCGATCATGTCAGGACGTCCTACCTGTGGCGAAGCCGTGTGTCAGTACACGCTGGCACTTCAATTACCCGACTGCCCGGTATGCGCCCAGCGCATGCCGGTGGCGTAAACCAAGACGCGCAAGCTGGTGACGATGCGTGGGCTGATTCAGCTGCGCCTGCAAATCCGCCGCTGCGAGAACCCCCAATGTCCGCGCTTCCATCAAATCTGCCATCCCGAGGAAGAAGGTAAGCTGGGCATTGCCCATGCAGGAATTCAGCTTTGACGTGGTGCTGCGTGTGGGGCAGTTGTGCTATCGCGAACACCGCTCCTGACACGTGTCGAACCTGCTGATGCAGTACGATATCCTGCTCAGCCTGGCGCTTGATACCTTGCCCCAACGCACCGCGCAACTGGCTACCCAAGGACGCGTGATCCTCGCCATTGACGGCTTGCAGCCCGATGTCGGCCATGAGGTCTTGTGGGTGGTGCGCGACACGCTGTCCGGGCAAGTGCTGTGCGCGCAGCCTGCTGTCATCGGCGCGTGCCGCGCTGCAGTGCCTGCTGGCCGATGTGGCGGCCGCTCTGCCGGTGCCGGTAGTGGCGGTGGTGTCCGACGGCCAGCACAGTATCCGTCAGGCGGTTGCCACCGCCCTGCCCGGGGTGCCGCATCAGCTGTGCCACTTCCACTACCTGAAAGAAGCGGCGCATCCCTTGTGGGAGGCGGACCGGCATGCCAAGAAAGAACTCAAGAAACTGGTGCGCGGTGTGTGCCCGCTGGAACGCGCCGCAAAACAGCGGCCCGGGCCGACCGGCGAAGTCGCCTTGGGATACTGCGCGGCGATGCGCAGCGCGCTGACCGATGACGCGCGCGTACCGCTCGTCTTTGACGGCCTGCGCTTGCACGAACAGCTCTCCAGCATCCATGCCAGCGCGCGGCGAGCCGCGCAAAAAAAGGGGGGGCACGGAAGTAAAACGCCTGTCCGACATGCTCGGGCGCGCCCTGGATCGCACTGCAGGCTTGTGGCCGCAGGTGGCGCAAGGCGCGTCCTGGCTGCACGGCGCGAGTGCGATCCTGAACAATGACGAGGCGCTGACGGCGGACGCGCTCATGGCGCGCTACCAGGACTGGATCGCGCAAATGGACCGCGCCGCCCAGCGCCCCGACCTGCCCGATACCTTGCGCGAGGCCCTGTCGCACTTCGTCAATGTGAGCGCCAGTTACGGCAGTGATTTGTTCCATTGTTACCGCATTGCCGGACTACCACGCACGAACAATGCGCTGAAACAGGCCTTCGGCAGCCTGCGCTACCACGAGCGGCGCGCTAGCGGTCGCACGGTCGCTTCGCCTTCGCTGGTGCTCAGTGGCAGTGTGCGCATGCCTGTGGCGCTGTTTACGCGGACCGGCAAGGTGACGCTCGACATGCTTGCCGCCGTACCGCAAGACCGATGGCGCGCGACACGCGCCGACTTGGAACGACGCCGCCAAGCGCGCTGCCAGCGCCATCGCTTCCGCCAAAATCCCGACCACTATCTGGCTGGGCTGGAGAAACTGTGCGATGAGCTAAATGTGCTGACCTAGTTTTTTTTCGTCTGCAAGGCGTAAAAAAGCCGCATGAATTGCTTCATGCGGCTTGGGGAAAGGCAGAGGCAGCCTGTTTCAGGCTGTCAACTCAAGACATCATCAAAGGAACTTGTAGCCAGCACCGATGTAGAAATAGCGGCCACGGGCATTGTACAACTGGGCAAAGCCCAAGGTGCCGTACTGATTGCTCGAACCCATGACGCTATAGGGCGGCATGCGGTCGAACAGGTTTTTCACGCCGGCCGACAAGGTCAGGTTTTTCATCATCACGTATTGACCCGTCAAGTCCACTTCGGTGTGCGAAGGAATCGTACGCGTACCTGGTTTGATTTCATCGCGGCGCAGGTCCGAGTCGATCATGTCGCCCGTGGTGCGCACGATTACGGAACCCGATACATTGTCCTTTTCCAGGCTGGCCGTGAAGGTGTTGCGGTACTTCGGATTCATGTAGGTCTTGAGGGTGCTTTGCAGCTTATCGGCGGTCGTATCTTGCGTTTCCTGTTTGGTGTACACGGTTGCGGCATTGCGCAGCGTGAATTTACCGAACATGGTTTGCGGCGAGGTGTAGCGGATATCCGTATCGACACCCTGAATCTTGGTGGACGCCAGATTCTGGTTGTTCAGCAAGATGCGCGCTTCGCCATCCTTGATCTCATAGTTGCCCAGTTTGATCGCCTTCAGTTCCGACAAGGTGCTGATTTCATTTTTCTTGTCGATACGGAAGTAATCCACGCTCACGGTGAGCGCATTGACTGGCGAGAAGACCATGCCCAGATTGTAGGTCTTGCCCGTCTCAGGCTTCAGGTTCGGATTGGAACCGGTGACTTGGTAGTAAGGGAAGTTGCTGCAAGCACCTGCCAGCGACGGGAATGCCGCGCAAATTTCTGGATCTTCCGTTGAATTGGCTCCGGCATCTATACCGCCGAACATCTGCTTCAGCGAAGGCGCGAGGAAACTGCCTGCATACGATGCACGGAACATCAGCGTATCGAGCGGCTGGTAGCGCAAGGCCACTTTCGGGCTGGTCTTGCTGCCGACCTTGGAGATATCGTCGTAACGCAGCGCGAGCTGGGCTTCAACATTTTTAATGAACGGAATCGACAGTTCGCCAAAGACGCTCTTCGTGTTGCGATCCGCCTTGACAGTCGCTTGCTGGATGCTGCCGAACACCAGACCATCGATCTGGTTCTGGTCGGGTTGATCGCTCAGCGATTCCTTGTTGTAGGAAACGCCAACCGCGTAGGCCATCGTGCCGCCCACCAGGTCCATGATGGGGGCCGATGCCTTGGCGTTGAAGAAGGTCATTTCCGATTTGCCTTCGCGCTTTGGCGAGATGCGGATTTTGTCCACTTCCGATTGTGGATTGGTGTTGCTGGCCGGGTTGATCAAGCCGTCTGCAATTGCCTTGTTGAACATCACGCTTTGTGCATAGTTCGAGTCGTGATTGCTGGCTTCGCTTATGCCCTTGCCGATGGCCACATCCCAATCGATACCGCGGGTAGTACCTTCAAGGCCAGTCGAGAACTGGGTCAACGTGCCTTTGCGTTTCGTGATGCGCGGACCCATCTGCATGAAGCGCCCCAACACGTTTTTGCCGCCAGCGACGAAGGGGCCAGGAGCAGGCTGTGCTTCAAAGTTGTCCTTGTTTTCCGAATAGGTCAATTCGGCAAAAGCGCGAATATCATTGTTGACCTTGAAGCTGCCGATCAACATGCCGCTGACGCGATCGGCGCCATTGATGGACGTCAGAATGGTCTTGTTGAAGTCGAAACGGCAGCTGCCGTTCTGCAAATCGGCAGGAGCGCACGGCACCAGTTGGCCACCGCCAGAGATGTTGCCGTTCGGCGAGTAGCCGCTGCGGCCATCGATACCGCCAGGGAAGCGCCGGAAGTCAGCCGAGCTGGTCAGGTCGCGGTCCTTGCGATAGATCGGATCGCGCTTGAGTACGTCAACCGTGGCCAACACGTTGAAGCCTTGCTCGTCGTAGTCGCCGAAGCCGTAGACCAGGCTGGCCGTTTTTTCCTTGGCATCCGAACGCGAGCTTTGGCCGTAGCTGGCTTTCGCCTCCAGACCCTGGTAATTTTTCTTGGTGATGAAGTTCATTACGCCAGCAACCGCATCCGCACCATAGATGGCCGAGCCGCCATCTTTCAGGATTTCAATGCGCTCCAGCGCGCCCAGAGGAATGACGTTGACGTCGACAGCGGCACCGGCGCCGGAACCATCAGCCAGCGCATTGGTCGGCAGGCGGCGGCCGTTCAGGAGGATCAGCACGTTGCGTTCGCTCAAGCCGCGCATCTTGATGTTGGTGGTGCCGGAACCGGAAGGGGAGTTGCCGCTCAGTTCACCCTGGTCATTGATGTCGATAGAGGCGAGGTTCTTGATTAATTCGGCAACGCTGGTGGCTCCCGTGCGCTCGATGTCTTTCTTCGTGTAAATTTCAACGGGGGCCGCAGTTTCCGCATCCACGCGCTTGATGGCGGAACCGGTGACAACCACGCGTTGCAATTTCTCGTCAGCCTTGGCTTCCTGCGCCTGTGCGGCCTGGTGCATGAAGCCTGCGCTCATGACCAAAGTGCCGGCAAACATCATGCGCAAGGATTTGCTTAATTTCTTTTCAATCATTGTCCATCCTCCAGCTAGGAAATTTTAGTTTCCTTGGGGTTTTATTTAGTTATTTGAAATTACTTTCAAAGTTACCATTATTATAAACTTAGCAGTTCAAACTGGCAATTCATCAGACCATTTTTATCGTCGGACTGTCAAGAAGGCTTCATTTTTATTCATGGATTCTTCGCTCACAGAGTGAAGCTCGATGGATTCTGTGTATGTGCGGCAGTAAACTACATAATATCAATTGTTAAATAAATTAAATTTTCCTGTGGGTAAAAAAAACGTTGATAATTTTGTCTTTTTGCGACGATGGTCTAGACATCTGTTGTTTTTTTGTAGCATGGTTGTGTGGCAGCGATGCCTGCTTCTGGTGGCTTGCCAGCGCTGCTGGAAAAAAACTAGGGCGGCACTTTCTGCTTACCTCTCCCATGGGCACTAAGCGTGTCGAACCTGCTGATGCAGTACGATATCCTGCTCAGCCTGGCGCTTGATACCTTGCCCCAACGCACCGCGCAACCGGCTACCCAAGGACGCGTGATCCTCGCCATTGACGGCTTGCAGCCCGATGTCGGCCATGAGGTCTTGTGGGTGGTGCGCGACACGCTGTCCGGGCAAGTGCTGTGCGCGCAGCCTGCTGTCATCGGCGCGTGCCGCGCTGCAGTGCCTGCTGGCCGATGTGGCGGCCGCTCTGCCGGTGCCGGTAGTGGCGGTGGTGTCCGAAGGCCAGCACAGTATCCGTCAGGCGGTTGCCACCGCCCTGCCCGGGGTGCCGCATCAGCTGTGCCACTTCCACTACCTGAAAGAAGCGGCGCATCCCTTGTGGGAGGCGGACCGGCATGCCAAGAAAGAACTCAAGAAACTGGTGCGCGGTGTGTGCCCGCTGGAACGCGCCGCAGAACAGCGGCCCGGGCCGACCGGCGAAGTCGCCTTGGGATACTGCGCGGCGATGCGCAGCGCGCTGACCGATGACGCGCGCGTACCGCTCGTCTTTGACGGCCTGCGCTTGCACGAACAGCTCTCCAGCATCCATGCCAGCGCGCGGCGAGCCGCGCAAAAAAAGGGGGGCACGGAAGTAAAACGCCTGTCCGACATGCTCGGGCGCGCCCTGGATCGCACTGCAGGCTTGTGGCCGCAGGTGGCGCAAGGCGCGTCTTGGCTGCACGGCGCGAGTGCGATCCTGAGCAATGACGAGGCGCTGCCGGCGGACGCGCTCATGGCGCGCTACCAGGACTGGATCGCGTATCAGGCTGGCGCGCAGCAGGCGCTCCGGGGCCATCGACGGGCGGCCGCGACGCGAATACAGCGCCTGGAAGTCATCATTCATGTTGACCAGGATGGCGTCGACCAGCACCCGCAATTTGCGCAATGGATGCGCATCCGGGATGCGTTCCTCCAACGAGCGGTAGCTGTACAGAGAGTGCTGGGTGACGTCGGTCTTGCGTATGATTGCTTTGGGGAAGTGGGGCTGATGCAACAACGTTTACCGGCCCGTGACGGTTGACGGGCGCGGCGATTAATTCAACACCGTTAAATGTGCTGACCTAGTTTTTCAGCGCACCTTGCGCCCGCTGCCCATATTGTCGAGCAAGGCCACCAGCTCGTCGTGCATGGCGTCCGACAGGTTCAGGAAGCGGCAGCCGATCTGTATCTGCTCGCCCAGCAAAAAGGAGCGGAAGGTGCGCGACAGGCGGATTTCCAGGTCGGCGATCATGACCTTGTTCGGCCCCAGTTCCAGGCGCACGCGCGACAGCTTGCGGCCCACGTACAGGCCGACCGTATCGCGCGGATGGGCACGCATGCCGATGCCGCCGGCCGAGAAATCATACAGTTGCAGTTCATACGGCCGGCCTTCGAGCACGAAGGCGGCCAGGTAGTACACGCCCAGCGGTGTTTCCAGGCGCGTCGATTCGCGCCGCTCGAGCACCAGGCAGTGGCTGGGGAAATTGGTCAGGTAAACGTTGGGCCGCTCGGGATAGGCTTGCCACTCGCCATTGATGGTAAATTGCAGCTTGGCGCTTTGCACCCAGGACACGAAGGTGGCGCTGCCATCGGGCAGCATCTCTCCTTCATTGAGTTCCAGCACAAATTGCGGCAGCTCGTCGTCGACCGACAGCACGCGCGCCATGATGGCGTTCTCGCTGCCATTGGCGTACACGGAAAGGGCATCGCCATTGTCGGCCAGGCTGCACAGGGTTTCACCGATATCCCACGGGTCGCTCATGTGGTGCGGCTTGGTGCCCGGCGCCATCGGTTCGGCAACATCGGCCAGGCTGGGCGCACCTTTGCGCAGGGGATTGGGGATGGGATCGTTCACAACGTCTGTCTCTTGAGTTCTATTGGGCAATAGTGTATAGGCTTACGGCAATATTTACTAAATAAATATTGCGCTTGTCGATCACACCATTGGTCCTGAATGCTGGTTAAAACTGTTCGTCCGCGCTCAGATAGCGCCATTGACCCGTCGGCAAGTCGCCCAGCTTGACCTTGCCGATGCGCACGCGCTTCAAGCCCAGCACTTTCAGCCCGACCAGTTCGCACATGCGGCGTATCTGGCGTTTCTTGCCTTCGCGCAGCGTAAAGCTCAGCTGGTCGTCATTTTGCCAGCGCACCTTGGCCGGCAGCAAAGGCTTGCCGTCCAGCCACAAGCCATGGTTCAGTCGTTTCAATTCGCTGTCCGGCAGCTTGTCGCCCTTGGTGTATTGCACGCGCACCAGGTATTCCTTGTCGACGTCGGTATCGTGGCCGATCAACTGCTTGGCCACGCGGCCGTCCTGGGTCAGCACCAGCAAACCCACCGAGTCGATGTCGAGACGGCCGGCCGCCACCAGGCTGCGCAGCTGGGTAGGATGGAACTGTTCCGGGCTGCGGTCTTCAAGCCAGCGGTTTTCGGCCTTGATCAGCGCCACCGCCGGCGTGTACCCGTCTTCGGCCTGGCCGCTGACATAGCCGACGGGTTTGTTGATCAGCACGGTAACGCGCTTGGACTGCTCGGCGGCAGCCTGGCGTTCGACGGTGATGTGCTGGCTCGGATATACCTTGCTGCCCAGCTCGGACACCACCTTGCCATCCACGCGCACCCAGCCGCGAGCGATCCATTCATCGGCTTCGCGGCGCGAGGACAAGCCCAGTTCTGACATGCGTTTGGACAGGCGTAATAATTCTTCGGTCATGGTCTTTGTTTCGGTAAAGTGAAGCGCGGCGCTGAAGATGATGCTTATACTTTCAGCGCATCGAGTAAATCGGTTTCCAGCAAGATCTGATTGCGGGCATTGTTCAGCGCCGGGCCATCGACCAGGAACACGTCCTCGACCCGCTCGCCCAGAGTCATGATCTTGGCCGTATGCAGGTTGATGCGGTACTTGGTCAGCACGTTGGCGATCGAATACAGCAAGCCGGTGCGGTCGTTGGCGGCCACCGACAGCAGGTAGTACTGGCCCCGTTCGTCGGGCCGCAGGTCGACCGTCGGCTGGAACGGAAAGGTGCGCGACAGGCGCGACAGCCGACCCTTGCCAGGCGGCGGCAGCGGCGCCTGCGACAGCAGCAATTGGCCCAGTTCATGCTCGATCAGGCTGATGATGTCGCGGTAGCTCTTGGCAAAGCTCTGCTCCGTCACGAGGAAGGTGTCGAGCGCGTAGCCGTTCTTCGTGGTGTGGATCTTGGCGTCGAGAATGCTGAAATTCTTGCGGTCGAAATAGCCGCAGATGCGCGCGAACAGGTCGGGCTGGTCGGGTACATACACGGCCACCTGCAAGCCTTCGCCGATCGGCGCAAGGCGGCATTTTACCACCGGTGGTTTGCTGTCGAGCTTGTCATACAGCGAGCGCGTCTGCCAGGCGATGTCGGACGCGTCATGGCGCAGGAAATACGCCACGTCGAGCTGCTGCCACAGTTTCTGGTGCGCGTCCGGCGGCAGGCCATACAGGCGCAGGGTGGCCAGCGCTTCCTGCTGGCGGTTCTTCAGTTCGCGGTCGGCCGAATGCGGCTCGCCGCCCAGCACGCGCAAGGTGACCTTGTACAGGTCTTCGAGCAGCTTGCCCTTCCAGGCATTCCATACCTTCGGACTGGTGCCGCGGATATCGGCCACCGTCAGCAGATACAGCGCCGTCAGGTGGCGCTCGTCGCCCACGACCCTGGCGAACGCTGCGATCACGTCGGGGTCGGACATATCCTGTTTTTGCGCCACTTGCGACATGCACAGATGATTTTCCACGAGAAAGGCTACCAGTTCCGTGTCTTCGTCCGACAGGCCATGCTCGTGGCAGAACTGGTTGGCGTCGGCCACGCCGAGCTTGGAGTGGTCGCCGCCGCGGCCCTTGGCAATATCGTGGAACAGGGCCGCCACGTACAGCAGCCAGGGCTGCGAAAAATCGGCCATCAGCTGGCTGCAATACGGGTATTCGTGCGCATGTTCGCTCATCGTGAAGCGGCGCATGTTACGCACCACCATCAGAATATGCTGGTCCACCGTGTAGACATGGAACAGGTCGTGCTGCATCTGCCCGACGATGCGGCGAAAGTTGGGCAGGTAGCGCCCGAGGATGCTCATTTCATTCATGCGCCGCAACGCGTGGATAATGCCCACGGGAGCTTTCATGATGCGCAGGAACAGTGCGCGGTTGAGCGGGTCCTGGCGGAACGCCGCATCGATCTTGAAGCGCGCATGCCACAGCGCGCGGGTGGCGCGCGAGGTCATGCCCTTCAGTGCGGGCCGCTCGGTCATCAGCACGAAAATTTCCAGCATCGCCGATGGGTATTGCTCGAACGTATCGTCGGCGCTGATGTCGATCAGGCTGTTGACTTCATTGAAGCGCGGATTGATGACGACGGCCACGTCGTCCTGCGGGAACAGCCGTGCCTCGATGTTCTGCAGCAAAATGGTGTTCAGTTGCGTGACCGTCTTGGCCGCCCAGTAATAGCGCTGCATCAAAAATTCGCTGGCGCGGCGCATGTGGGCGCCGCTGCCGGTCGCGTGCAGCCCCAGCGATTCGGCGATCGCCGTCTGCACGTCGAACACCAGCCGGTCTTCGCGCCGCCCCGCATGCAGGTGCAGGCGTACGCGGATATCCTTGAAGGCGCGCTCCTTTTCCATCAACTGGCGTGCCTCGGTCAGCGTGATCAGGCCGCCGGTGGCCAGGGTGCGCCAGGAACTGGCCAGGCCGGCCGCCTTGGCCACCCACAGAATCACCTGCAGGTCGCGCAGGCCGCCCGGGCTTTCCTTGCAATTCGGTTCCAGGCTGAAGGCCGTGTCCTCGTACTTGGCGTGGCGCTGGCGCATTTCCGCCGTCTTGGCCTGGAAGAATGCCTGCGGGTCCATCGCCGCCGCATAGCGTTCCTGCAACTGCGTAAACAGCGCCTCGTTGCCACATACCAGGCGTGCTTCGAGCAAGCTGGTCTGCACCGTGATGTCGGCTTTCGATTCGCTCAGGCATTCATCAATGGTCCGGATGCTGTGGCCGATTTCCAGTCCCAGGTCCCATAGCAGTTGTACCAGCTCTTCGAGCTTTTCCGTGGTCGGCACATCGGGCGCATGTTCCAGCAGGATCAGCAAGTCGACATCGGAATACGGAAACAGTTCGCCGCGGCCATAGCCGCCCACCCCGACCAGCGCCGTGCCCGATGGCAGCGCCGCTTCCTCCCAGGCGCGCGCCAGCACGCCGTCGACGCTCTGGCGCAGGTTGCGCAGCAGCTTTTCCGGCTTGCCGTCGGCCTGGAAGGCGGCGATGACGACCTGGCGGTCGGCTTTCAGTTGCTGCTTGAGCTCTTCGCGTACATGCTTTTTCATCGGTGCCCTGGGTTGGCTGCGGGGAGGGGGAAGTCAGGCCTGGTTCAGGATGAAGGCCGGCGGTGGCGGCATCTGCGGCGATACGGTCAGCACCTCATAGCCGGTTTCCGTCACCAGCACCGTGTGTTCCCATTGCGCCGACAGGCTGCGATCACGGGTCTTGATGGTCCAGCCGTCGTTCATTTCGCGGATTTCGCGCCGGCCCGCATTGATCATCGGTTCGACCGTGAAAATCATGCCCGCTTCCAGGCGCTCGAGGGTGCCGGGCTTGCCGTAATGCAAGACCTGCGGCTCTTCATGGAACACCGTGCCGATACCGTGGCCGCAAAATTCGCGCACCACGCTGTAGCCGGCCTTTTCGGCGTGCTGCTGGATCGCATGGCCGATATCGCCCAGGTGCGCGCCCGGCTTGATCTGGGCTATGCCCAGCCACATGCATTCATAGGTGATTTCGGCCAGGCGCTTGGCCAGGATGGTGGGCGTGCCGACCAGGAACATGCGGCTGTTGTCGCCATGGTAGCCGTCCTTGATGACCGTGATGTCGAGGTTGACCGAGTCGCCGCTTTTCAATACTTTGTCGCCGGGAATGCCGTGGCAGATCACGTCGTTGACGGAGGTGCAAATGGCCTTCGGATAGGGCGTGTAGCCTGGTGGGCAGTAGTTGAGCGGGGCAGGCACGGTGCCTTGTACGTTGACCATGTATTCATGGCACAGGCGGTCCAGCTCGCCCGTGGTGACGCCGACTTTCACGAATGGCGTGATGTAGTCGAGCACTTCGGCGCCCAGCTTGCCGGCGACGCGCATGCCTTCGATGTCGGCTGCGGAATTGATACGGATGGTGGACATGAGGGCGATTCGCAATCTGTAAAATGTTCTGTGAGGAGCGCAGCGCGGCAGGTTTGCCGCAAGAGGAGAAAATGTTTCGGTGCCTCAAGGACAATTGCGGCTGCAATTATGTTGAAATTATAAACGAGACGAGGTCCTTTCGCCCGATTGCGGCCCGACGGCAACATGGCAGTGCCCCAGCCGCCGGACAGTTGGGACTTGATGCGCGCCACATTCCGGTGTACAATCCCGGGTTGCTTGAATTCCCTTTTGAGCAATGTCTCAAGCGGCCTGTAGCTGGGCTGACTTCAATTTAGATAAACAAGCGAATCCGGTCGACAAGGGTGCCTGTATGGTGACTGATCGGATTCCAGACCCAACCCTGGAGTTAATAATGTCCGTAACAATGCGCGAAATGCTGGAAGCCGGTGTCCACTTTGGTCACCAAACCCGTTTTTGGAATCCAAAAATGGCACCGTTCATCTTCGGCCATCGCAACAAGATCCACATCATCAACCTGGAAAAAACCATGGCGATGTACCAGGACGCCATGAAGCACGTGCGTCAACTGGCTGCAAACCGTGGCACCATCCTGATGGTCGGCACCAAGCGTCAAGCTCGCGAAATCATCGCTGCTGAAGCACAACGCGCTGGCGTGCCTTTCGTTGATCAACGCTGGTTGGGCGGCATGCTGACCAACTTCAAGACGATCAAGACCTCGATCAAGCGCCTGAAGGACATGGAAGCGATGATCGAAGACGGTTCGATCGAAAAGCTGTCGAAAAAAGAAGCGCTGATGTTCTCGCGCGAAATGATCAAGCTGCAAAAATCGATCGGCGGCATCAAGGACATGGGCGGCGTTCCTGACGCAATCTTCGTCGTTGACGTTGGCTACCATAAAGGCGCCATCACCGAAGCGGCAAAACTGGGCATTCCAGTCATCGGCGTGGTCGATACCAACCACTCGCCAGAAGGCGTGAATTTCGTTATCCCAGGTAACGATGACTCCTCGAAAGCCATCATGTTGTACGCTCGCGGTGTTGCTGATGCAATCATCGAAGGCCGTGCCGCTGCCGGTAACGAAGTCGTTGAAATGGTCAAAGCCGCTGCTGGCGACGAATTCGTCGAAGTCAACGAACAGGCTTGATCGCCACGCTGCCCCGGGGCAGCGGTTTGTAAAGTTCAGCAGTAATGGAAAAGGGGTGGCAGCAGCTCCCCCTTTTTTTTAACAAAAACCGATGGCGACAGCTGGCGAGGCAACACCTGGGCCGCGGCCATCGACTCACCGAATCAGGAGAAACACATGGCAGCGATTACAGCAGCGATGGTAGGCGAATTGCGCGGCAAGACCGACGCACCAATGATGGAATGCAAAAAAGCACTGACCGAAGCCGAAGGCGACATGGCGCGTGCGGAAGAGATCCTGCGCGTCAAACTGGGCGGCAAGGCATCGAAAGCATCGGCGCGCATTACCGCTGAAGGCGTGGTGGCAACCTACATCGCCAACGGCGTGGGTGCCCTGGTCGAAGTGAACTCGGAAACCGACTTCGTGGCGAAAAACGACGACTTCCTGGCGCTGGCAAACAATGCCGCCCGCCTGGTCGCCGACCACAACCCGGCTGACGTCGCCGCTCTGCTGGCCCTGCCACTCGATGGCAAGACCCTGGACGAAGTGCGCGCAGCCCTGATCGGCAAAATCGGCGAAAACATGACCATCCGCCGCTTCCAGCGTTTCGAAACCAGCGCCAAGCTCGCTTCCTACCTGCACGGCTCGCGCATCGGCGTGATCGTCGAATTCGACGGCGCCGATGAGCAAGTGGGCAAGGACGTGGCAATGCACATCGCTGCAATGAAACCGGTTTCGCTGTCGTCGGAACAAGTGCCTGCCGAACTGATCGAAAAAGAGCGTTCGGTTGCAAAACTGAAAGCCGACGAAGATGCAGCCAAAGCGGTCGCCGAAGGCAAGCCAGCGCAATCGCCGGAAATCCTGGCCAAGCGCCTGGAAGGCTCGGTACAGAAGTTCCTGAAAGAAGTGTCGCTGCTGAACCAGGCTTTTGTGAAAAACGACAAGCTGTCGGTTGAGCAAATGCTCAAAGCCGCTGACACCAGCGTCAAGGCATTCGCCATGTACGTGGTGGGTGAGGGCATCGAGAAGAAACAAGACGACTTCGCAGCAGAAGTCGCAGCACAGATGGCTGCCTCCCAGGGAGCGTAAGTCAAGCGGGCCGAGAGGCCCGTTTTTTTGGCCCGCCCGCATGCCCGCATGCCGGGTGGCGGCATGGGCAGCTTCTGCGCGCGTCTATCCGGCGCTGCAAGGCACTGCGCCATGTCATACTCGAATAACCTCATTTATGGAGCCCCAGCTCATGTCAAAACCAGCCTACAAACGTGTCCTCCTCAAGTTGTCCGGTGAAGCCCTGATGGGTGATGATCCCTACGGCATCAATCGCGCCACGATCGAGCGCATGGTCGCCGATGTGGCCGAGGTGGCAAAGTTGGGCGTGGAACTGGCAATCGTGATTGGCGGCGGCAATATCTTCCGCGGCGTCGCGCCCGGTGCGCAAGGCATGGACCGCGCCACCGCCGACTATATGGGCATGCTCGCCACCGTGATGAACGCACTTGCGCTGGCCGACGCCATGCGCCATGTCGGCATCACCGCGCGCGTCATGTCGGCCATCGGCATCGAGCAGGTCGTCGAGCCGTATGTGCGCCCGAAAGCGCTGCAATACCTGGAAGAAGGCAAGGTCGTCGTTTTTGCCGCCGGTACCGGCAACCCGTTCTTTACCACCGACACGGCTGCGGCCCTGCGCGGTGCGGAAATGAGCGCCGAGATCGTGCTGAAGGCGACCAAGGTCGACGGCGTCTACACGGCCGATCCGCAGAAAGATCCGAACGCCACGCTGTTCCACACGATCAGCTTTGACGACGCCATCTCCAAGCACCTGCAAGTGATGGACGCCACCGCCTTTGCCCTGTGCCGCGACCAGAAACTGCCAATCAAAGTGTTCTCCATTACCAAGCCGGGCGCGCTGATGCGCGTCATCATGGGCGAGGACGAAGGCACTCTGGTTCACGTATAAGTTATCTGTAATTTTAAATTTCATTATTATTAACAACGCCTGACAAAACCGTCGCGAGCGGAAGGGAGAGGTGGCCGAGAAGCGCAACCGTACTGGAGTACGGTGAGCATCGCAGGCTACCTATACCGACGCGCAGCAGGTTTTGACAGGCGACTACCACAGGAGGGCTCATGTCCTTAGTTGACGTTAAAAAGAACACCCAGGAACGCATGGCGAAGTCGCTGGAAACACTGAAGGCCGACCTGGCCAAGGTGCGTACCGGCCGCGCCCATACGGGGATACTGGACCATGTGATGGTCGACTACTACGGTTCGCCGACGGCGCTGACCCAGGTGGCCAACGTGACCCTGGTCGATGCGCGCACCATCGGCGTGCAGCCGTATGAAAAGAAGATGGCCAATACCATCGAAAAAGCCATCCGTGACGCCGACCTGGGTCTGAATCCTTCGGCGCAGGGCGACATGATCCGCGTACCGACGCCGCCGCTGACCGAAGAGCGCCGCAAGGAAATGGTCAAGCTGGTCAAGAGCGAAGCGGAAGACGCGAAGATTGCCGTGCGTAATATCCGTCGTGACGCCAATGAGTCGCTGAAAAAATTGGTCAAGGACAAGGCTTGCTCGGAAGACGACGAGCGCCGCTCGTCGGAAGAAGTGCAGAAACTGACGGACAAATTTATCGCCGACATCGACAAGATGGTGGTCGACAAAGAAAAAGAAGTGCTGACCGTCTAGTTTTTCGCATGGACCTACGCTGCCCGGGACGGCTTTGGCTATCCCGGGCAGTATCATTTGGCGCATAATAGCGATCTTTCATTTGGTATTATTGTTTTCATGATCTATTCGAGTTCGACTACGGCGGTACCTGACGTGGGCTGCGTGCCGCGCCATATTGCAATCATTATGGATGGCAATGGTCGTTGGGCCACCAAACGCTTCCTGCCCCGCGTGGCCGGCCATGTCAAGGGCGCCGATGCCGTGCGCAATATCGTCGAAGCCTGTCTCGACCGTGGCGTCGAATACCTGACCCTGTTTGCCTTCAGTTCGGAGAACTGGCGCCGCCCCGAAGAAGAAGTGTCGATGCTGATGCGCCTGTTCGTCACCATGCTCGAGCGCGAAGTGGTGCGCATGCACGCCAACGATATTCGCCTGAAGGTGGTGGGTGACATGTCGCGCTTCAACACGCAGTTGCAGGAACTGGTGGTGAACGCCGAGCGCAAGACCGCCGGCAACACGCGCCTGACCGTGACGATCTGCGCCAACTATGGCGGCCGCTGGGATATCATGCAGGCCGTCAACAAGATGACGGCGCAAGCCGCCAATGGCCTGCCGCAGGAACAGGTTTACACCGAAGAGCAACTGGCGCCTCACCTGGCGATGGCCTATGCGCCCGAGCCCGACCTGTTCATCCGTACCGGCGGCGAGCAGCGCATTTCCAATTTTTTGCTGTGGCAACTGGCTTACACGGAGTTGTTTTTTACCGAAACTTTCTGGCCCGACTTCAATGTCGACAGCCTCGACGCGGCCATCGCGTCTTACCAGCAGCGCGAACGGCGCTTTGGCCGGACCAGCGCGCAACTAACCGAAAAGACAAACTGATGCTGAAAACACGGATAATCACCGCCCTGGTCTTGTTGGCGGTCTTGCTGCCGGTTCTGTATCTGAATTATTTTCCCGCCTTCGCCGTGATCGCCACGGCGTTCTTCGGCGCGGCCGTGTGGGAAAGCTTCCGCATTTTCAAAAGCCGCCAGGCGCTCTTGATTGCCGCCGTCTGGACCGCCGCCTTTGCCTATACCTTCTTCTTCAGCAATGGCATGGCCCAGCTCAATTTCTGGTACGCGCTGTGCGTGGCCATCTGGCTGATCCGTTTTACGCCTTCGCTGGCGACCGGCCTGCCGCCGCCCGAAGGCCTGGGCAATACCTTGCTCAGCCTGGTGTATGCGGTGACCATCGTCGGCTGCTTCGTCGCCATCGTGGCGCTGTTCATGCATAGCCCTTTGTTCCTGCTGTCGGTGATGGCGCTGGTGTGGGTTGCCGATATCGGCGCTTACTTTTCCGGCAAGGCGTTCGGCAAGCGCAAGCTGGCGCCCAGCATTTCGCCCGGCAAATCCTGGGAAGGCGCGATCGGCGGCGGCATCGCCGTGCTGGTGATCGCCGCCATCACCATCTTTGCCGCGCCTTCCGTGCCCTGGCTGCAAGATACCTTTGCGGTGCAGCTGCAACTGCGCCGCGGCTGGCCGATAGCCTTGCTGGTGCTGCTGGTGCTGGTGGCGGCAAGCATCATCGGCGACCTGTTCGAATCCCAGCTCAAGCGCCGTGCCGGCATCAAGGACAGCAGCAAGCTGCTGCCCGGCCATGGCGGCGTGCTCGATCGTATCGATGCGCTGATCCCCGTCTTGCCATTTGCCGCCCTGGTCAGCGGCTGGCTATAAGGAACTCTTTTCAATGCAATACATCACCATCCTTGGCGCGACCGGTTCGATCGGCGTGTCGACGCTGGACGTGCTCGCGCGTCATCCGGAACAATACAGCGTCTACGCACTGTCCGCGCACGGCAAAGTGGCCGAACTGGCCGCGCAATGCCTGCGGTACCGTCCGCAGCGCGCCGTCGTCGGCACGCCTGAAGCGGCGCTGGAACTGCGCCGGCTGTTAAGTGGCATGGGCGTGGCCACCGAAGTGGACCATGGCGTCGACGCCTTGTGCGAGATCGCCAGCGCGCCGCAGGTGACCGGCGTGATGGCCGCCATCGTCGGTGCGGCCGGCCTGGCGCCGACCTTGGCGGCGGCGCGCGCCGGCAAGAAGGTGTTGCTGGCAAACAAGGAAGCGCTGGTGATGTCGGGCCAGCTGTTCATGGACGCGGTGCAGGAAAACGGCGCCGTGCTGCTGCCGATCGACAGCGAGCACAACGCCATCTTCCAGTGCCTGCCGCACAACTACGGCCGCGTGCCGCAAGCGGCCGGCGTGGCCAGGATCGTGCTGACCGCCTCGGGCGGCCCGTTTCTGACGCGCGACGTCGCCTCGCTCGATAGCGTGACGCCGGACCAGGCCTGCGCGCATCCGAAGTGGGTGATGGGGCGCAAGATTTCGGTCGATTCGGCCACGATGATGAACAAGGGCCTGGAAGTGATCGAGGCGCACTGGCTGTTCGGTGCCCCGGCCGACCAGATCGAAGTGCTGATCCACCCGCAAAGCGTGATTCATTCGATGGTCTCGTATGTCGACGGCTCGGTGCTGGCCCAGTTGGGTAACCCGGACATGCGCACGCCGATCGCCAACGCGCTGGCCTGGCCCGAGCGCATCGCCTCGGGCGTGGCCCAGCTGGACCTGGCGCAGGTGGCCACCCTGCAGTTCGAACGGGCCGACATGTTGCGCTTTCCTTGCCTGCAACTGGCGTATGACGCGCTGCGCGCGGGCGGCACGGCGCCGGCCCTGCTCAACGCCGCCAATGAAGTGGCGGTACAGGCTTTTCTTGATTTGCGCATCGGTTTTCGCCAGATCGACAAGGTGGTCGCCCACGTGATCGACAGCGTGCCGCATGGCGCCGCTTCCAGCATCGAAACGGTGCTGGAACAGGATCGCCTGGCGCGCGCCAGTGCGCAGGCGTATATCGCAGGCAGGCTGGCGGCATGACCTTGATCAGCACCTTGCTGGCGTTTATCGTCGCACTCGGCTCGCTGGTGATCTTGCATGAGCTGGGCCATTACCTGGTGGCGCGTTTGTGCGGCGTGAAAGTGCTGCGTTTTTCGGTCGGCATGGGCAAAGTCGTGTATGCGCGCAAGTTCGGCAAGGACCAGACCGAATGGGCGATTTCTGCGCTGCCGCTGGGTGGCTACGTGAAAATGCTCGATAGCCGCGACCCTGACACGGGCGTGCTCTCCAGCGCCGACCAGGCGCGCGAATTCACGCGCCAGAGCGTCTGGCGCCGCATGGCCATCATCGCCGCCGGTCCCTTGGCCAATTTCCTGGTCGCCATCGTGCTGTATGCTGGCCTGTTCATGCACGGCATTGAAGAGCCGTCGAGCAAGATCGGTGTCGTCGCAGCGCAGAGCACTGCCTATCTCGCGGGCCTGCGCACCGGCGATACGGTACACTCCGTCAACGGCAATGACGTGGCCAGCTGGAGCGAGTTGCGCTGGGAGCTGATGCAGGCCGCGCTCGACAAGGAGGCTGCGCGCATCGAAGTGCGTCGCCCGGACCGTGGCGTGCAGCAGGCCACCATCGCCGCCGACACGCTGGCCGGGCTGGATCTGGAAGGCGATGTGCTGGGCAAACTTGGTCTGGTGCTGGCCCGGCCGGCGCCGGTGCTGGGACGTATCATGCCGGGCGGTGCCGCCGAAAAGGCCGGTCTGCAGCCGGGCGATTTGATACTCGCCGTCGATGGCGAGCCGATGACGGACGGTATCGCCGTCATCGAAACCTTGATGCGCTCGCCCGGCAAGACCTTGCAGGTGCGGCTGCGCCGCCATGGCCAGGATCTCACGGTGCCGGTGACGCCGGACGGCGAGGCCGGCAAGGGCGCCCAGGCAGCTGTAACAGTTGGTAAGATCAAGGCCGAGATCGCGTTGACGCCGGATATGATCGTCGTCGCCTCCGCACCGTTGCAGGCGGTCGGCAAGGGTTTTGTCAAGGTCTGGGATACCAGCATCATGAGCCTGAAAATGCTCGGCAAGATGTTGACCGGCGAGGTCTCGCTGAAGAACGTGACGGGGCCGATCACCATCGCCGACTATGCGGGCCAGACGGCGCGCATCGGCCTGGTGAGTTACCTGAGCTTCATCGCCTTCATCAGTATCAGTCTGGGCGTGATGAATTTGCTACCCATTCCTGTTCTGGATGGCGGGCATTTGCTGTATTATTCGCTGGAAGTTTTGACCGGGCGCCCCTTGCCTGAACGCGTAGGGGAGATTGCCCAGCGCCTGGGGCTCGGTCTGTTGCTGACCTTGATGGTGCTTGCCGTCTTTAATGACGTGCTGCGGCTGCTCAACTAATGCCATTGTTCCTGCCATTGCGTGAGTCGCACAAGCAATCTTTTGTGTATGTTGTCCACTGATTTATCCATTGATTAGCCAATGAAATTACATTCTGCTCGTTTTGCCTTGCCTTCCTTTCGCCGCAGCCTGATCGGCGCCGCCGTCCTTGCATTCTGTTCCGGCCAAGCCCTCGCTGTCGCTCCGTTCACTGTCAAGGACATCCGGGTCGAAGGGATACAGCGCACCGAAGCGGGCACCGTCTTTGCCTATCTGCCGGTGAAAGTCGGCGAGACGTTCTCCGACGAGAAGAGCGTCGCCGCCATCAAGGCGCTGTATGCGACGGGCATGTTCAAGGATGTGCGCCTGGAAGCCGATGGCGACGTGCTGGTGGTGCTGGTCGAGGAACGTCCGGCGATCGCGAGCGTGGCCTTCACAGGCACCAAGGAATTTGAAAAAGACGTGCTGGTCAAGGCGTTGAAGGAAATTGGCGTCGGCGAGGCGAAGATTTTCGACAAGGCTTCGGTTGACCGCGCCGAGCAGGAACTCAAGCGCCAGTACCTGTCGCACGGCCTGTATGGCGTGAAGATCACCACCACCGTCACGCCGATCGAGCGCAACCGCGTCAACGTGGTGTTTGCCGTCGACGAGGGCGATGTGGCGCGCATCAAGCAGATCAATATCGTCGGCAACAAGGCCTTCACCGACAAGGAACTGCGCGAACAGCTGGCCCTGAACACGGGCGGCTGGTTCAGCTGGTATACCAAGGCCGATCAGTATTCGAAGACCAAGCTGACCGGCGACATCGAGTCGCTCAAGTCCTACTACCTGGACCGCGGCTATATCGAGATGCAGGTCGAGTCGACGCAAGTGTCGATCACGCCCGATAAAAAAGATATCTACCTGACGATCAATATCTCCGAAGGCGAAAAGTACAAGATCGCCGGCACCAAGTTCGAGGGCGAGATGTTCGGCCGCGAAGAAGAAATCAAGGCCCTGAACCTGATGCGCGAAGGCGAGATCTATTCGGGCGCGCGCCTGACGGCCACCAACAAGCGCATCCAGGACCGCCTGGCGACCTTCGGCTACGCCTTTGCCAACGTCAACGCCAACCCGGAAATCAACCGCGAAAAGCATGAAGTGGGTTTTACCTTCATGATCGATCCGGGCAAGCGCGTGTATGTGCGCCACATGAATATCGCCGGCAATACCACCACGCGCGACGAAGTGATCCGCCGTGAATTCCGTCAGTTCGAATCCTCATGGTACGACAGCAACAAGATCAAGCTGTCGCGCGACCGTGTCGACCGCCTCGGCTACTTCAAGGACGTAACCATCGATACGCCGGAAGCGCAGGGCACCAGCGACCAGGTCGACGTCAACGTGACGGTGGTGGAAAAACCGACCGGTAACTTCCTGATCGGCGGCGCCTTCTCGCAATCGGAAAAATTCACCTTGTCGGCGTCGATTTCGCAAGCCAATTTTGCCGGTAGCGGCAACACCGTCGGCATCGAACTCAATACCAGCCATTACAGCCGCACTATCGCGTTTTCGCAGACCAATCCGTATTACACGGATGACGGCATTTCGCGCAGCTTTGAAATCTACCTGCGCACGACGGAACCGCCGGCGCTGAACATCGGCAGCTACAAGATCAAGCAGACCGGTGGCCGCGTCAGCTACGGCGTGCCGTTTTCGGAAGTCGACACCATCTTCTTCGGCATCGGCGCCGAGCGCTCGCAGATCCAGACCGACCAGACCAGCCCGCTGCGTTTCCGCCAGTACGTAAGCGACAACGGCGGACCGTCGGACGGCATCGGTTCGGCCACCACCAATGCGATTCCGCTGACGGCGGCCTGGCAGCGCGACAGCCGCGACAGCGCCCTGACGCCGTCGATTGGCCGCTACCAGCGCGTCAACCTGGAGGCTGATCTGATCGGCGACCAGAAATACTTCCGCGCCATTTATGAGCACCAGTATTTCCGTCCGCTGTTCAGCAAGGTCACCCTGGCGCTGAAGGGCGAGCTCGATTATGGCCACGGCATCGGCAATCACGTGTACCCGGTCTTCAAGAACTTTTACGGCGGCGGTATCGGTTCGGTGCGCGGCTACCTGAGTTCCTCGCTGGGCGCGGTCGAACCGACCACCAACGATGCCTTGGGCGGCGCCTCGCGCCTGATCGCCAACGCCGAATTGCAGATGCCATTCCCCGGTTCGGGCAATGACCGCAGCTTGCGCTGGTTCGGTTTCGTCGATGGCGGCCAGGTCTACCAGGAAGGCGAAAAGATGCGCATCTCGCAATTGCGCTATTCTGCCGGTCTGGGGATCAGCTGGATTTCACCGGTGGGCCCGCTCAAGCTGAGCTACGCGAAGCCGCTGAACGCCAAGCCGACCGACCGCCTGGAGCGTTTCCAGTTCCAGATGGGTACCGGTTTCTGACCGGCATCCAGATGGGGCGACAGCTTACCTATTTTGACCATGGAGTATCATGAATACCGCATCCGCCATCCTGCCCAAGTCTCTTGCTGCAATCGCATTGTGCTGGAGTTCGCTGTTGCCGGTGCACGCACAGGCCCAGGAATCGAAGATTGCCTGGATCAGCAGCGAACGTATTTATAACGAGTCGAAACTGGCGAAACTGGCGAGCGCCAAGCTGGCCGAAGAGTTCCGCTCGCGCGAAAAGGCGGTGCAGGAACTGGCCGCCCGTTTCAAGGTGGCCAATGAAGCGCTCGAGCGTGACATGCCGACCCTGAACGAGGCCGATCGCGCCAAGCGCCAGCGCGAGTTTTTCGAGCTGGACAAGGAGCTGCAGCGCCGCCAGCGCGAATTTCGTGAAGACCTGAACCAGCGTTCCAACGAGGAACGCAGCGCCATCGCCGAAAAAGCCAACACCATCATCCAGCAGCTGGCGCATGTCGAAGGCTATGACATCGTGCTGCAGGAAGCCCTGTGGGCCAGCCCGCGCATCGATATTACCGACAAGGTATTGAAGGCGCTGGACAAGTAACGTTACAGATTAAAGGTACTCAGATGGGCACTCGACTGGGAGAATTGGTCGAACGCTTCGGCGGACAACTGGCGGGCGACGCCAACCTGGAAGTGACAGGGATCGCGCCGCTGGCTGACGCCGGCGCTTCGCACATCAGCTTTCTGAGCAATAGCAAATTTCGCGCGCAGGCCGCCAGCAGCGGCGCTGCAGCATTGATACTCACGCCGGCGGACGACGCGCTGATCAAAGGCGAATACGCCGGCGCGCGCATCGTCACGCCCAACCCTTACGTGTATTTCGCGCGCGCGGCGCAGTTTTTCGCCGATCTGACCGAGATCCGGGCGCCGCTGGGCATCCACTCCAGCGCCATCGTCGACGCGTCCGCGCAGGTCGATGCCACCGCCTCGGTCGGTCCGCGCGCCGTGATCGAAGCCGGTGCACTGCTCAAGGCTGGCTGCGTGATCGGCGCCGGCTGCGTGATCGGCCGCGATGCCGTCATCGGCGCGGGCACCCGGTTGTTCGCCAACGTGACGTTCCATGCGCGCTGCGTGATCGGTGCGCGCGGCATCATCCATTCGGGCGCCGTGATCGGCACCGACGGTTTCGGCTTTGCCAACGAGGGCGGCGTCTACATCAAGATCCCGCAAACGGGCAGGGTGGTGATCGGCGATGATGTCGATATCGGCGCCAACACCACCATCGACCGCGGCGCGCTGGCCGACACCATCATCGAAGACGGCGTCAAGCTCGACAACCAGATCCAGATCGGCCACAACTGCCATATCGGCGCGCACACGGCCATGGCCGGCTGCGTTGGCGTGGCCGGCAGCGCCGTGATCGGCAAATACTGCACTTTTGGCGGCGCCGCCATGGTACTGGGTCACTTGACCATCGTCGACCGGGTCCACGTGGGCTCGGGCAGCATGGTGTCGCGCTCGATCCTGGAGCCTGGCCAATACACGGGCTTTTACCCGCTGGCGAAAAACGCCGACTGGGAAAAAAGCGCCGCCATCGTCCGCAATCTGACCAGTATGCGCGAGAAGATCCGCGCACTGGAAAAAACCATTAAAACACTGACCAAGCAAGACGAAAAATGACGACTACTGAAAACAAGACCCTCGATATCCTGGCCATCAAATCGCTGCTGCCGCACCGCTATCCGCTGCTGCTGGTGGATCGCGTGCTGCACTGGGAGGCGAACAAAACCATCACCGCCATCAAGAACGTGACGGTCAATGAAGAGTTCTTCCAGGGCCACTTCCCGCACAAGCCGGTGATGCCGGGCGTGTTGATGATCGAAGCGCTGGCGCAAACGGCCGCCTTGCTGTCGTTCCTGACGATGGGCGTGAAACCCGATGAAAATTCGGTGGTGTATTTCGTCGGCATCGACAACGCGCGCTTCAAGCGGCCGGTCGAGCCGGGCGACCAGCTCAAAATGGACGTGGAAATCCTGCGCGTGTCGCGCGGCATCTGGAAATACAAGGCGGTCGGCAGCGTTGACGGCAAGGTCGCGCTGGAAGCGGAACTGATGTGCACCATCCGCAGCTCGCTTGACGCGAGCCAGCCAGCTGGGCAGTAAAATGGCGGCCATCCATTCCACGGCCGTGATCGATCCGAAGGCCGAACTCGACAGCTCGGTCGAGGTGGGCCCGTACGCCATCATCGGGCCGCACGTGCGCATAGGCTCCGGCACCAGGGTCGGCCCGCATGTGGTGATTGACGGTCACACCAGCATCGGCAAGGATAACCACCTGTTCCAGTTTTCCTCGATCGGCGCGCAGCCGCAGGATAAAAAATGGGGGGGCGAAGCGACCCGCCTGGAAATTGGCGACGGCAATACCATTCGCGAGTTTTGCACCTTCAATACCGGCACGGTGCAGGGCGGCGGCGTGACGCGCCTGGGCAATGACAACTGGATCTCGGCCTATGTGCACCTGGCGCACGACTGCCAGGTGGGCAGCCACACGATTTTCTCGAACAACGCGCAGCTGGCGGGCCATGTGGAAATCGGCGACTGGGTCATCATGAGCGGTTTTGCCAACGTGCACCAGTTCTGCAAGATCGGCGCGCACGCCTTTGTCGGCATGAGCACCAGCCTGACCCAGGACGTGCCGCCGTTCGTACTGCTCAATGGTAATCCGGCGGCCGCCCACGGCGTCAATATCGAAGGCTTGAAACGACGCGGTTTTACGCGCGAGCAGATCAACGGCATCCGCACCGCCTACAAGCTGATCTACCGTTCAGGCCTGACGCTGGAAGACGCCAAGGCGGCGCTGTTCGAGGAAGAGCAAGGTTCCACGCCTGAGGTGGCTGAACATATCGGCGCCATGCGCGAATTTTTGGGCGTGGCCTCGCGTGGCATCGTTCGATAAGCTCTCCGTCGCCATGGTCGCCGGCGAGGTATCGGGCGACCTGCTGGCCAGCCGGCTGCTGTCCGGCCTGGCGCCGCAACTGCCCGGTGCGCGCTTTCACGGCATTGGCGGCGCGCATATGGCCGAACACGGTTTTGTGTCCGACTGGCCGCTGGAAAAACTGACGGTGCGCGGGCTGTTCGAGATCATTCCCCGCTATCGTGAAATCAAGGGCATCCAGAATGCGCTGCGCGACCAGCTGCTGGCCGAGCGGCCGGCCGTGTTTATCGGCGCCGACTACCCGGGCTTCAACCTGGGGCTGGAACAGCAGCTGAAAGCGGCCGGCATCCCCACCGTGCACTATATCGGGCCGCAGATCTGGGCCTGGCGCGGCGGGCGCATCAAGAAGATCATCAAGGCCGTCTCGCATATGCTGGTGATTTTCCCGTTCGAGGAAGCCATCTACCGCAACGCTGGCGTGCCGGTGACCTATGTCGGCCATCCACTGGCCGAGATGATCCCCCTGCAGCCGGACGAAGCGGCCGCTCGCCGCACCCTCGGCTTGCCTGACGACGCTAACGTGGTGACCCTGATGCCGGGCAGCCGCATGGGCGAGCTCAAATACAATACGGTGGCGTTCGTATCGGCCTGCAAGCTGCTGCTGGCGCGCGACCGCTCCTTGCGCTTTGTCGCGCCGATGGCCGGCGAAAAGCAGCGTCAGTATTTCCTGCAACTGGTGCGGGAGGCCGGCTTGCAGGACGTCGACATCTTGCTGACGGACGGTGGCTCGCACACCGCCATCTGCGCGGCCGACGCGGTGCTCGTCGCCTCGGGCACGGCCTCGCTGGAAGTGGCGCTGTACAAAAAACCGATGGTGATCGCCTACAAGATGATGCGCGCCTCGTGGGAAATCATGCGCCACATGGGCTACCAGCCGTGGATCGGCCTGCCCAATATCCTGGCGCGCGACTACCTGGTGCCGGAGTTGCTGCAAAACGCCGCCAGTCCCGAAGCATTGGCCGATGCCGTGTGGCGGCAACTGAGCGATATTCCGGGCCGTTTGCGCCTGGTGCAGCGTTTTACCGACATGCACCACAGCCTGCTGCGCGACAGTGCGCGCGAAAGCGCCGGCGCGGTAATGCAGGTCATCGCCGCCAACAAGTAACTGAAAAAGATTCAACGTGAAAAATATCTATCCTGGCCTGTTTGACGACCTGCCATTCTCGCTCGATGAAATCATTTGCGGCGTCGACGAGGCAGGGCGCGGCCCGCTGGCCGGCCCCGTGTTTGCCGCCGCCGTGATCCTCGACCCGCAGCAGCCCATCGACGGCTTGCGCGACTCGAAAAAACTCTCTGAAGCCAGGCGCGACCTGCTGGCGCCGCAGATCCGCGCCAAGGCGCTGGCCTGGGCGATCGCCGAGGCGTCCGAAGAAGAGATCGACCGCCTGAACATCTTGCAGGCGTCGATGCTGGCCATGCGCCGCGCCGTCGAAGCGCTGGCGACCATCCCGACCCTGGCTCTGATCGACGGCAACCGCTGCCCCGTGATGCCGATCCGCACCATGGCCATCATCGGCGGCGACGACAAGGTCGACTCGATTTCGGCCGCTTCGATCCTGGCCAAGACGGCGCGCGACGCGGCGCTGGTGCGGCTGCATGCACAATATCCCGAGTACTGCTTCGACCAGCACAAGGGTTATGGCACCAGGCTGCATATCGAGCGATTGCATCTGCACGGCGCATCCCCGGTGCATCGCCGCTCATTCGCGCCCGTGCGCCAGGTGATCGAGCTGTTTGGTGCGCAGGCGGTGGCGGCATGAAGACCATCACCTCGCGCGACAACGCGCAGTACAAGGAGTTGCTGAAACTGGCCGGCAGCGCGCAGGCGCGGCGCAAGTCGGGCCGCACCCTGCTCGACGGCGTGCATCTGTGCCAGTCCTATTTGCAGCTGCGCGGCCTGCCCGAACAGTGCATCGTCAGCGAAAGCGCGCTGCGCAATCCGGAAGTGATGGAGATCGTCGGCCAGCTGGAAAGCCGGCGCGCCCATGTGCTGGGACTGCCCGATGCGCTGTACAACGCGGTCAGCCAGGTGGAACACGGCGTCGGCGCGATGTTCCTGATCGAGACGCCCGAACGCTTTGTCACGGCGCCGTTGACGGTGTCGGCGGTGCTGCTCGATAACCTGCAGGACCCGGGCAATGTGGGGTCGATTTTGCGCAGCGCGGCCGCAGCCGGCATCACGCAAGTCTATTGCAGCGCCGGCACGGCATTTTGCTGGTCGCCCAAGGTGCTGCGCGCGGCCATGGGCGCGCACTTCGTGCTCGATATCTTTGAAAACGTCGACCTGGCCGCGCTGGTGTCGAACGCGCAGGTGGCGACTTTGGCCACCAGCGGCTACGCCACGCAGCAATTGTACGACGTCGACCTGCGCCAGCCGGTGGCCTGGCTGTTCGGCCACGAAGGGCAGGGCGTGGCCGACGACCTGCTGTCCATGGCCACGCACCAGGTGGTGATACCGCACCTGGGTCAGGTCGAGTCGCTGAATGTGGCCGCCTGCGCGGCCGTCTGCTTCTTCGAGCAGGTGCGCCAGAACCAGTCCTGACCAAGGTTCGCCATGCCGTTCCCTCTGCTTGCTGGCGGTGGGGCGCGTGACGAGGCCTGGTGGCGCCACGTTGCGCCACGGTGACCATCAGCACCATGAAAGAGGAACTGGCAGCCTGGTGATCGCGCCGGGAGCAGAGGCTCGCTGAACCCTTGGACGCACTCAGGTTCGCTTCAGAAAATAAAATCCATGGATACCGGGGATAGTGTTTTTTCTATCAAGAAAATTGGGTAGACTTGTTATCCCAACTTCAAATTTGATCGGACTTCCATGCTTTCAAACTTGCCATCCACCGCACAAGCCCTGGTGCCATACACGGGCTACTATCCCTTGCCCAATGTTGCGGGCGCCTTTATCACGGTTGACACCAGCATGACGTCGGCAGGTGGGAGTGTCTCCTATGATGCCAGCGTCACGATCTCTACTGATGGATTGAACTCGACCCAATATCCTGCGAGTGCGTGCGCGCTCGACAGCAACACACTGGTGATTACCGGCCAGACGGGGACGGTGGCAAGTCTGGATTTTACCCCGACGACAGGGGGGATGCAGGTGCGCGGGACGATCACCGGCTACGCAGGCCAGGCACAAGGCGTGTCGCCGTTTGCACCGGTGAATTTCGCAGTGTGGGACGGCATATATTACGCTCAGCTTCCTTCGCTTATGGTGCAGGGTGTGCCAACCCCCTTCTCTTTTGTGCCTGCTCTTGAGGTCAAGGTGGATGCGCAGGGGAACCAGACGGTATGGTGGGCATCGAGTGGCGCTCCGCTGCAGCAGGTCGCCTGGTTCAGGTACGATTTCGCCATGTTCGTCATTGCATTCGCTCTGGCCGAAGGCGCTGAAATGATGTTCGAAATGGGCACAGCGGCGGGATGGGGCAAGGTGGCTGGCAATGCGAAGAGCGGGTACATGTTGGTGAGCATCCAGCAGCAAGTGCCCGTCCCGAATCTGTAACAGCTTGTCTGGCTGATCTCTGGTTCCGGCCATCATGGGTAAGCGATCATGCCGCGACCTGCGTCCGGCATGAACAGTTCACTGCGATGGCCGGTTTCCAGTATCAATACTCGCGTCGATTCGGCTTGATCTCCTGCAGGATCGTCGTCGAGATCTCCTCGATCGACTTGGTGGTCGATGACAGCCACCGGATACCCTCGCGTTTCATCATTTTTTCCGCTTCGTTGACCTCGTAGCGGCAGTTTTCAAGCGCTGCATACTTGCTGCCAGCCCGCCTTTCGTTGCGTATTTCCGACAAACGTTCGGGCGTAATGCTCAATCCGAAAATTTTATTCTTGAATTCATATAAGGCCGATGGCAGCTTGTCGCGCTCGAAATCGTCGGGAATCAAGGGATAGTTGGCCGCCTTGATGCCGTATTGCATGGCCAGATACAGGCTGGTCGGCGTCTTGCCCGAGCGCGATACGCCCACCAGGATCACGTCGGCCGAGGACAGGTTTTTATGCGACTGGCCGTCGTCGTGGGCCAGCGAATAATTGATCGCCTCGATGCGGTTTTTGTACTCTTCGCTGTCGACGATATTGTGCGAGCGGCCGATGGTATGGGTCGACATCACGCCCAGTTCCTGCTCCAGAGGAGCGACGAACGTCTGGATCAGGTCCATGTGCATGCCGCTGGACTTGCGGATCACGGCCGACAGGTCGGCTTTCACCAGGGTCGAGAAAATGATCGGCCGCCGGCCGTCGCTGGCGAACGCTTCGTTAATCTTGCGCGCCGCGTCATGGGCCTTGTCCATGGTGTCGATGAAGGGCAGTCGCACCTGTCGAAAGCGCAATTCGAACTGCGACAATACGGAATGGCCGAAGGTCTCGGCGGTGATGCCGGTGCCGTCGGAGACGAAGAAGACGGTGCGGGCCGCCGAGGGCAGGGGGGGGCGTGGGTCGGTTGTCATGGTTTTCGGATCAAGATTGTGCGTCGTCAATTCGCGCCGCACAAGGTAAAATGGCTGGAACGGTATTGATTGTGCTGCACGACGCCAAGAATAACAAGAAGACTGTCTGTGCGCCGCGCCTAAAGATTTCTAATCAGTAAGGGTGTCATTATGACCAACGCAGCATTGCAGGAGCAGCAACAGCAAGTTCAGGAAGCCGATGGAAACGCGGTGTACGTCGCCTCGTTCGAACATTTGCGCATGACCGATGTCGAATCCGTCGGCGGCAAGAACGCCTCGCTGGGCGAGATGATCAGCCAGCTGGCCGAAGCCGGCGTGCGCGTGCCAGGTGGTTTCGCCACCACCGCGCAAGCGTTCCGCGACTTCCTCGCCTATGGCGCCAACGGCGGCTTGCCGCTGGCCCAGCGCATCGCCGACCGCCTTGAAGGCCTCGATATCGACGACGTGCGCTCCCTGGCGCAAGCTGGCGCCGAGATCCGCCAGTGGATCGTCGAAACACCGTTCCAGCCCCGCCTGGCAGCCGAAATCGACGCTTTCTACACCAAACTGGTGGCCGATTCCGATACCGAAATGTCGTTTGCCGTGCGCTCGTCCGCTACTGCGGAAGACTTGCCGGATGCGTCGTTTGCTGGCCAGCAGGAAACCTTCCTCAACGTCGTTGGCATCGACAATGTGTTGGACGCCATGAAGCAGGTGTTCGCGTCGCTGTACAACGACCGCGCCATCTCCTATCGCGTGCACAAGGGCTTTACCCACGCCGAAGTGGCTTTGTCGGCCGGCGTGCAGCGCATGGTGCGCTCGGACCTGGGCGCGGCCGGCGTGATGTTTACCATCGATACCGAGTCCGGCTTCAAGGACGTGGTGTTCGTTACCTCCAGCTATGGCCTGGGCGAGACCGTGGTGCAGGGCGCCGTCAACCCCGACGAATTCTATGTGCACAAGCCGATGCTGGAAAAAGGCAAGTCGCCTGTGATCCGCCGCAATATCGGCTCCAAGCTGCTGAAGATGGAATTCACGAATGAAGCGAAAGCTGGCCGTTCCGTGAAAACCGTCGACGTGCCGGTCGAAATGCGCAACCGCTATTCCCTGAACGACAGCGAAGTGGTGGAACTGGCGAAATACGCCGTCATCATCGAAAACCATTACGGCCGTCCGATGGACATCGAGTGGGGCAAGGATGGCCGCGACGGCAAACTGTACATCCTGCAGGCGCGTCCCGAGACGGTCAAGTCGCAGCAGAAGGCGACCGACGTGCAGGAACGCTTCAAGCTGAAAAGCACCGGTACCGTGCTGACGTCCGGCCGCGCCATCGGCCAGAAGATCGGCGCCGGCCCGGTACGCGTGATTCACGACCCGGCCGACATGGAACGCGTGCAGCCAGGCGACGTGCTGGTGGCCGATATGACCGACCCGAACTGGGAACCGGTCATGAAGCGCGCTTCGGCCATCGTGACCAATCGTGGTGGCCGCACCTGCCACGCGGCGATCATCGCACGTGAGCTGGGCGTGCCGGCCGTGGTCGGTTGCGGCAACGCTACCGACGTGCTGAAGGATGGCACGTTCGTCACCGTGGTGTGCTCGGAAGGCGACGAAGGCAAGATCTACGACGGCCTGCTGGAAACGGAAGTATCGGAAGTGTCGCGCGGCGAACTGCCCAAGCTCGACACCAAGATCATGCTCAACGTCGGCAATCCACAACTGGCGTTCGACTTCCAGTCGGTGCCGAACGCCGGCGTGGGGCTGGCGCGCCTGGAATTCATCATCAATAACAATATTGGTGTGCACCCGCGCGCCATTCTCGAATACCCGAACATCGACGCCGACCTGAAAAAAGCGGTTGAATCGGTGGCGCGTGGCCATGCCTCGCCAAAAGCGTTTTACATTGACAAGCTGGCCGAAGGCATCGCGACGATCGCCGCCGCGTTCTGGCCTAAAAAGGTCATCGTGCGCCTGTCCGACTTCAAGTCGAACGAGTACAAGAAGCTCATTGGCGGTTCGCGCTACGAGCCGGACGAAGAAAATCCGATGCTGGGCTTCCGTGGCGCTGCGCGCTACCTGTCGGCCGATTTTTCCGAAGCGTTCAACATGGAATGCGAAGCGATGAAACGCGTGCGCAATGACATGGGCCTGACCAACGTGGAAATCATGGTGCCGTTCGTGCGCACCCTGGGGCAGGCCGAGAAAGTGATCGACCTGCTGGCAAAAAATGGCCTCAAGCGCGGCGAAAACGACTTGCGTGTCATCATGATGTGCGAAGTGCCGTCGAACGCCATCCTGGCCGACCAGTTCCTCGACCATTTCGACGGCTTCTCGATTGGTTCGAACGACCTGACCCAGCTGACCCTGGGCCTGGACCGCGACTCCGGCATGGAATTGCTGGCCGCCGACTTCGACGAGCGCGACCCTGCCGTGAAAGCCCTGCTGTCGCTGGCCATCAAGGCCTGTCTGGCGCGCGGCAAGTACATCGGCATTTGCGGCCAGGGTCCTTCGGATCATCCTGATTTTGCCGTCTGGCTGATGGAGCAGGGCATCGAATCGATGTCGCTGAACCCGGATTCGGTGATCGATACCTGGCAAAAACTGGCGGCGCTGAAAGCGTAAGCGGCTTCTTGTCCTCCATGAAAAACCCGCGGCCAGTGATGGCGGCGGGTTTTTTTTCGGTCGCACGGCTCACGCTGATGAGCTGGCGCAAGATCGGCTAAAATGGTGCCACTTACACACGACAGGAGTAGATATGGCAAGCAAGAAACCAACAGCAAGTCTGAAAACCGGCGCGGCGAAAATCGACATCGGCATTTCCGAAGCGGACCGCGCGAAGATCGCGGAAGGCCTGTCCGGCCTGCTGGCCGACAGCTATACTCTGTACCTGATGACGCATAACTTCCATTGGAACGTCAAGGGTCCGATGTTCAACACGCTGCACCTGATGTTCATGACGCAGTACACTGAACAGTGGGCCGCGCTGGACCTGATCGCCGAACGTATCCGCGCGCTGGGCTACCCTGCGCCAGGCACCTACAGCCAGTTCGTCAAGCTCGCCTCGATCAAGGAAATCGACGGCGTGCCGCCAGCGCTGGACATGGTGCGCCATCTGGTCTCGGCCCAGGAAGCGACGGCCCGCACCGCGCGCCGCCTGTTCCCGCTGCTGGAGAAAGCGAACGACCAGCCAACCGCCGACCTGATCACGCAGCGTCTGGACCTGCATGAAAAAACCGCGTGGATGCTGCGCAGCCTGCTGGAAGAGTAATCGCCGCGTGAAATGAATGACGGCCAGCTATTGACGCACGCGCAAATTGCTTTAGACTGTTACTTATAGGTGTATAGGCAAGAATAAATATCTGGCAATTTTCTGAAAACCCCCGTCACCTGAATCGGTCACGGGGGTTTTTATTTTTCTGCAACGGCTCACTGAAAGGAAAACATCATGGCCGATTGGATAGGCTGGTTTGTGGCCGCTGGCGTCGTCTTGATCCTGGAATTATTCAGCGGCACCTTTTATCTGCTGATGATCGCCATCGGCATGAGCGCCGGCGCGCTGGCCGCATTGGCCGGGGCAAATGGCCCGCTGCAGGGCTTGTGCGCCGCAGTTGTCGGCGTGGTGGCGACCTTGTTATTGCGCCGCAGCCGTTTTGGCAAGGCGGCGCGCCGCGATGCGGCCCAGGATCCGAATGTGAATCTGGATATTGGCCAAAGCGTGGCGGTCGCGCATTGGGTCGATGGCGTGGCGCGCGTGATGTACCGGGGCGCTTTGTGGGATGTGGAATTGATGCCCGGCAGCGATACGCAAGCGGGGCATTACACCATACGTGCCGTGCGCGGCAGCCGTTTGATTGTTGGATAACACTGGAGAATAAACTATGGAAATTAGCATCGGGAGCGTGTCGCTGATCTTGTTATTGCTGGCACTGGTATTTGTCTTCAAGACCGTCAATGTGGTGCCGCAGCAGCATGCATGGGTGGTGGAGCGGTTGGGGAAATTCCATGCGGTGCTGGGCCCTGGCCTCAATATCGTGGTGCCGTTTGTCGACCGTATCGCCTACAAGCATGTGCTCAAGGAGATTCCGCTCGATGTGCCGCCACAAGTGTGCATCACGCGTGACAATACGCAGTTGCAGGTCGACGGCATTCTGTATTTCCAGATTACCGACGCCATGCGCGCTTCCTATGGATCATCGAATTATATTGCCGCCATTACGCAGCTGGCACAAACCACCTTGCGCTCGGTAATCGGCAAGATGGAACTCGATAAAACCTTTGAAGAGCGCGACCATATCAATACCGCCATCGTCAATGCCATTGATGAATCGGCGGCCAATTGGGGTGTCAAGGTATTGCGTTATGAAATCAAGGATTTGACGCCGCCGAAGGAAATCCTGCATGCGATGCAGGCGCAAATTACGGCGGAACGCGAAAAGCGCGCGCTGATCGCCGCTTCGGAAGGGCGCAAGCAGGAACAGATCAATATCGCCAGCGGCGAGCGCGAAGCGGCGATTGCCCGCTCCGAAGGCGAAAAGCAGGCCTCGATCAACCGCGCCGAAGGGCAGGCGACCGCCATCGTGGCACTGGCGCAGGCCAGCGCCGAGGCGCTGCGCCAGGTGGGCGCCGCCATCCGCGAGCCGGGTGGCGAGGACGCCGTCAATCTGAAAGTGGCGGAGCAGTATGTGGGTGCTTTTGCGCAACTGGCCAAAACCAATAATTCGATTATTGTACCGGCCAATCTGGGCGACATCAGCGGTTTGATCGCCACCGCCATGCAGGTGGTAAAAACGCAAACGCCGAAAGGCGGCGTCGCGCTGCCATAGTAATCGACTGCTTATCGCATAGTCAGTCGCGCCCGCCTTTGCGGGCGTTTTTGCATCGATTTATTGTGCGCTTGCGCTACCGGCGGCGGCATTTGGCATGCTCAGGAATTGGTCTGGCGGAACGCGGCTGGCATTGTGGTTTGAGGTATTACGCCTGGCGTGCACCATCAATTGGATTTTTCGATTAAAGTGTGCGTCGTTGCGGGCTATCGTCGCGTGCCTTGATTGCATCTGCTGTGGTTGGGGGATGGCAGATAAATCGGGCATGCTTTTTTATAAATTATCTTATATGACGGCTATAAATTGCAATGAATCAAAAAATACTTCAGAATTAATGGCAAGATAAGGTTGTGCGCATCACGGGAAAGTTGGCGATGCTGGTGTTTTTACAGGGAATACCAGGTTAATACCTGGCGGCAGTGTTTTATGTTTGCCACAGATGTCATGATAATGGCACTGGCGAATGAAAATAATTGCAAAAAACATTCAATTTTCGAAAAAAAAGCTCCTCAATCGCGTTACAATTGGATAGAATTCACGTGTTCAGCACTGTCTTTCAACTCATACAAAGGAAATATTATGGATCTGTCCAGTTTATCCCTGTCGGAACTGCGTACTCTGCAAGACGACATCAAGAAGCAGATGAAGAAACGCGAGCATGACGATCTGTCCAAAGCGCGCGAACAAATCCTGGCCATTGCGCAAAGCGTGGGCGTATCCGTAAAAGATCTGGTAGGTACCGGTATCCGTGCAAAAACCGGTACGGTAGCAGTGCGTTATCGCAATCCGAACGATGCTTCGCAACAATGGACTGGCCGCGGCCGTCAACCTAAATGGGTCAAGGAATGGACCGATTCAGGTAAATCGCGCGACCTGCTGAAGGTGTAATAGTGTAATTGCCGTGTATTCGGATGCTTGTGCTGTGCCAGTTTCATCTTGACGGCAAAACAGTGTGCAAGCATCCGTAGCTGCTTATCTGCCGCAATCGTTCGTTTTGCAGGCCAAATAGTTCCTTCCCATATTTTCCTTATCGCTCTGGCAGTTGCTGTGAATAGCGTGCCATTATCGCCGCTTCCCGTTTT
This sequence comes from Janthinobacterium sp. PC23-8, assembly GCF_002250505.1. Classification (GTDB taxonomy): domain Bacteria; phylum Pseudomonadota; class Gammaproteobacteria; order Burkholderiales; family Burkholderiaceae_D; genus Janthinobacterium. The sequence continues at coordinate 871,643 of NZ_NJGY01000002.1, read as the reverse complement.
TCCCTTTCTGGCTGACGCCATCTGGCGATGGTCGGTGCGATCACGCATGGCGCGGGCAAAATAAAACCCGGCGCCTGGCCGGGTTGCTGGAAGGTGACGCTGGCTGATCAGCGCCGGTTCGTCTTCATCGCCGCCTGCACCTCGCGCGCGCCGTCGCGATCGCGTTCGGCCGCGCGCTTGTCGTGCTGCTTCTTGCCCTTGGCCAGGCCGATTTCGCATTTCACGCGGCCGCCCTTGTAGTGCAGGTTCAGTGGCACCAGGGTGAAGCCGGAACGCTCGACCTTGCCGATCAGCTTGTCCATTTCCGTGCGGTGCAGCAGCAGCTTGCGCGTGCGTACCGCTTCCGGGTGGATATGGGTGGAGGCGGTCGGCAGGGCGCTGATATGCGCGCCGAACAGGAACAACTCGTCGCCACGGACGACGACATATGCTTCCTTGATTTGCACGCGGGCGTCGCGGATGGCCTTGACTTCCCAGCCTTCGAGCACGATGCCGGCTTCGTAGCGATCCTCGATGAAGTAGTCGTGGAATGCTTTTCTATTGTCTGCTATGGTCATGAGAATGGTAAATGTGCGCGGGTCGGTTAAACTACTGTCTCGCGCAAGCGCGATAAAATCCAAATGTATCCAACATCATAGCAAATGGTTCTTCAATGGCAGTAGTACATAAATCAGTTTTTCTCGGCTACAGCGCCGAACAAATGTTCGCGCTGGTGGCGGCGGTGGAGGATTATCCCAAATTCCTGCCCTGGTGCGGCGCGGTCGAGATACGCGAACGCGGCGAACACTCCGTCGTCGCCAGCGTGGGCATACAGTACCACGGCGTGCGCCAAAGCTTCACCACGTCCAACGAGAACGTGCCGTTCAGCTCCATCAAGATGAAACTGGTGGACGGTCCTTTCAAGACCCTCGACGGCGTATGGACCTTCAAGGCCTTGCGCGAAGACGCCTGCAAGATCGAACTCGACCTGCGCTACGAGTTTTCCAGCCGCGTGCTCGAACAGATCATCGGCCCCGTCTTCGGCATGATCGCCAACAGCATGGTCGATTCCTTCTGCAAGCGCGCCGAGACCGTCTATGGCGGCGCCTGAGTCCCTCGCGGTGCAGGTCTGCTACGCCTTGCCCGAGGCGGCCTTCCTGCGCGCGCTGAACCTGCCTCCCGGCAGCACGGTGCAGCAGGCGATCGAGCACAGCGGCTTGCTATTGCAGCATCCCGAGATCGACCTGGCGGTCAACATGGTCGGCATCTACGGCAAGAAAAAGACGCTCGATACCGTCTTGCGCGCGCAGGACCGGGTGGAAGTCTACCGGCCCCTGCAGGCCGATCCGAAAGAGGCGCGCCGGCGCCGTGCCGGTGGCAAGGGCGCCAAGTCTTGAGCAGATCGGCGGGCCGGGTCTATGCTGGTTCGCCCTCCAGACCCAGGCCGTCCTTGTCGGTCTTAAATATCTTTTCTATGCCGCAATGACAGGAGGTCCAAGCTTCTGTATAATCTGCGCCCGCTGGTTGATAGCTAGTATCCATGCGGGTTTGCGCAGGGTTGTAATTTAAATGGGCGAAACGTGGGCGAAAAATTTACAGTGCCGCTGTCTTTTTCCTCGCGTTGACACGTTCGTAAAAAACCGGCAAGACACCATCTTCCTGTTCTATCCAGCGCCCGTATGTCCGGGTAATCATGGTGGTGTCTGTGTGCCCCATCTGCTTGGCAACATAGAACAAATTCTCGCCAGTCGACAGCAACGTAGACGCGAAAGTATGTCTCGTTTGGTAGAGGTTGCGGTATCTGACGCCGGCTCGCTTTAGCGCCGCCTCCCAGAACAGCGCCACGCGCTGCGATGTCAACCACCCATGAGCAGTTATCGGATCATGGAATATTTCGTCATTTGCAAGTGCAGTATGTGGTCGCTGCGCAACAAGCGCCTCTAAAGCGCCTTGTCGCATGTCAATGAGCCGCTTCGCGGCCCTTGTCTTCACCTCATCCCTGGAGTCGCCGTTGACCCTCGTTCGCTCTACCTTGATGGTGTGCTCGATCCAGTCGACAGACCCCCACTTGAGCGCAATGTACTCGCTTGGCCGCATGCCGGTCGAAAAGGCGAAAGCGAACACATTGCGGCATTGCCCGTCGCTAGCCCGTAAAATCGCCTGGATTTCATCGGCGCTAAATGGATCGGTCACTGACTTGGCTTCGTGAGCGTCCCTATCAAGGATTTTCTTCAGCTTCACCCGGTCCAGCGGGTTGCTTTCTATCAGATCGTCATTGACCCCAAGATCAAACGCCCCGCGAAGGGGGATAAGAACTTGGCGAATTGATCGTGCCGAGACTGACATTTCACCAATCCATGCTCGAAGTGCCGCCGGGGTGGCTTCTGAAAGCAGGGCCTTCCCCCATTTCGGCTTGAGCTTTGTCTGGTAAATCCGGCGATAGACTGCGAGGGTTCTGGCCGACAGCGTGCGCTCATACAATCGGAATTGATCTTCCATCAGGTCGCCTACGGTCATTTGATGCTGCTTGGGCTGCATGCCCAGCCTTTTCAACTGCGGCGATTCGGGGAAATACTCCGCATATGAAAAAGTCCTGAGCTGAATCGCGTTCAGGATCTCGCCGCGCAGGCGCTCGGCGTATTTGATATTCGCCTTCGTATGGGCGAGCTTCAATGTCTCCCTGCACTCGGCGCCACGATACATGAACTTTATTCTGATCGATTCGCTTTTGACCCCCGACCGGAGTTCAACACCTGGAGGCCCCGACTGTTTTGTTCCCATTTTTCAACCCATTCTTCTACAGCCGGCAGATTTATCCACAACCGACCGTCTACAATTTTGCATTGAACACCGTCGAACCACTTGCCCGCCTTGCGGCGAGCCTGCACGGAATCAACGGAATCACCTGATATCTCGACGTAGCGCTCCAGCTTTACCCAGGCCAGAGGCTGACGCTGCGCCTCCGCCTTGGCGGCTGCTGCGCGCGCATTGCGCTCGATGGTCTCGACCAGCTTGGCCACCATGTCGTGCTCGCCCATGTTCATGGCGCGCTCCCTGTCGTCACGTCGCCGGCGTGACCACTGCCGCCGCAAGCAGGGCAGTCCAGCTCACCGTTGCCAGGCTCGGCGCCGTCGTTCATGAAGACCAGGCCGCCCGGCGTTGCAGCGATCGACTGGCCAGCGGCGCGCGCGGCGGCGATGGCCTGCTGCGTTTCGGGCGAGAGTGGAACACCGCGCCGCGCAAGCTGCGCCTCCAACTCCTTCACTCGGTCCAGCGCATCTTCCGCCTTGCCCTGCCAATCATCAGCGATCGCTTGATGATGTTCCACGCACTTCAGTAGCCGATCATTTTTATCGCCAATGATTTGGCAGTCGGCCTCGGCTTTCTCGGCGCGCTGTTGCCATGCATGGACGCAGGTGCATTGGCCACGCCATTCGCCATCTATGTTGTGCACGTCGCCCGTGCCGCCGCATGCGCTGCACAGCGCGCGCATTTCGGCGCAGGTATTGGTGACGGCAGGCATTTGGGTGGCCTCGATCAAAGCTTTGGCGAAAGACAAAAGGCCAGGCATTCCGATGGCTCCCGCTGTAGCACGCTGCCAGCCGTCGCACGCGGCACCGTCCTTCGTCCACAGGAAGTAGGGCGTAGCGATGTTGAATATCTGCTCGGCGATCAGGTGCGATGTGGCGCCGATCTGCGCTGCGCGGGTATCAGTGGCATCGCCCTGCGCTGCTGGGGCGGCGATATGGACAACGCGACCATTGGCGCCGCGTTTAGATTCGTATTTAAACATTCCCTCATCAACGTCTTTCCATAAACCGTTTTCCAGCCGCAATTGGTAGATGTCACCATCCGTCGTCACGGCCACGGGCTGCACCGGGTCGCAAAAAGCCATCTGTTCAGCAGCTGAAAAGCAAGACGCCTTGCAAAATTCTCCGGCGGCCAATTCAAACGATTTACTGCAACCTCCAGCGCCCTCGCAATCACACGCCACCGGCTCTTGCGCCTGCACCGGGGCGGCTGCGAGGGCGGCTTGCTCGCGGCCAGCAGCGGCCAGCACGCGGAACACATCGCTGTTGCGCAGCAGCGCGCCCGGCTCGTTCAGGCCCCACAGCACCGGCAACGCGGAGATTTGATCCATTAGGCGCCCGATGATCGGCTGGCCTTGGGGCGCGGCGCTTGCGCCAACTGCCGTCAAATATGCATCCAGCAGGCGGCCGGAGAGTTGGGCCAGCGCATTGCCTGGCTTTGCAGGATCGCATTGCAGGGTGATGCAGCTGCTGTCGATCGTGTGCCCGCAGCCCAGGGCCGCCATCATCAGTGCATTGCTGATTTGCTTGTGTTGCTCGTTATTCATCATTGTGGTTGCTCCAATATGGTTAATTCGGCGGGCGCGACCGGTTCGGCCAGGCCCTCGATGTACACAGTCATGTCAGCATCGCCCTTGTGCCAGCAGAAGCCGGCAATGAAGCAGTTCAGGCCCTGATAGCCGACCGGCCTGGCCAGTTGCTTTGCGCGGTGCAGGCGCAGGTCGTGCTGGTCGGCCAGATCGCGCGGCGATTCGGCTGGCGCCGGCGTGCGGGCGCTCATGCCGCCCACCAGGCGCCGGTCACGCTGGCGATTACGTAAATCAGGATCAGGGCCGTCGCCACACGTGCCGCGCGTGGCCTGCGCTCGCTGTTCGGGACTTCGTGGTTGTCGTTCATGGCGCAGCTCCTGGAGCGCCTGGAAGTGCGGCCACCGTCTCGACTGGCGCCAACGCCTCGCCGCGCCGCGCCAAAAATTCCCGCGCGAGCCGCTGAATGTTGTTCTCGCCGGTGTTGATCCGTTCGGCAAGCGCCGAGTCCGGATTGCGCACCGATTCGATCTGCTCACGCTTCACGCCCAGCACTTCGGCCATGATCGGGTCGGCGCCGCTGTCCGACACGAGAAAGTAGGCAGAGCAGGGCGCATCCTGTCCATCCCGGTGCACGCGCCCGATACATTGCTCATGAACGCCAGGCGACCAGTCCAGCTCACCGAACACGACGGTGTTGCAGTAGCCCTGCAGGCCGTCGACGCCGGCGCCGGACCGCAGCGACATAATCAGCACCTGGGCCTTGCCGGTCAGGAAGGCGCTGACTGCCTCGTCCTTTTGGTTTGCTGACTCGCTGCCCGTGTACAAGACAGGGTTGAAGCTGGCCAGCGCCTCCATCCAGATGCTATAGACCGCGCGGTGCCAGCCGAACAGCACGATCGGCTCGCCACTGTCGAGCAGCAGCTTGACAAATTCGGCGACGTACGGCGCCTTGGCGATGCCAGTAGCTTGGCGCATCAGCGCGTCGAACTCGCCGGCGGCCTGCATCTTTTCACCGCGGAACTGCTCGTTATGGCGCAAGACGATCTTGGCCAGGGAGATCGCATCACTGTGCAGGGCGTCGAGCGCCTTCTCGTCGGCATCCACTTCGTGCACGATCTTCGACAGGTCGGGCAGCTCGCGGCCGACGTCGGCGCGCGTGCGGCGCAGCATGATGCCCTCGCGGCGCAGGTAGGCGCCGAATTCCTTGGCGTTGGCCAGCCTGGCCTTGCCGTCCACTTCGGTCGAGCACCACTCGCGCACGAATTCGTCGTACTCGCCTAGCGCCTCGGGCGCCACCACGTTCAGCACGTGATAAAACTCGTGGCCGTAGTTGTAGATCGGCGTCGCGCTCAGGCCCATGCGCCGCGCGGCACCGGCGCCAAGGTGTGCGGCAGCCTGGTAGATAGCGGTGCCGGGGCTGCGCAGTGCCTGGCATTCGTCATAGACCACGTATTTCGCCACGCCGTGCAAAGTCTCGGCCCAGCCGCGCAGTTTGTGATACGAGGTGATGATCACGTCCGGCAGGCGCGGCGGAATCAGTTCAATCTGCTTCGAGCGCGAGCGGGGCATCAGGTCGTATGGCGAGCCCTTCTTGAGAATGTGCACGGTCAAGTCGGGTGCGAATTCCTTGATCATGGCGCGCCACTGGCGCGGCAAGTGCGCCGGGCAGACTACCACCACGGGCAGGTTCTCAGTGCGCACCATGCCGCAGATCGCTGAGACCGTTTTGCCCAGGCCCAGGTCGTCGGCCAGCAAGAAGCCGCCTTTCAGTTCGAGCATCTGCGCCGCGAAGGCCTGATACTCGCGCGCCGGCTTGGCGAGTTTGATCTCGAAAGGCGCCACATGGCCGGCCATCAGGTCAGCCAGTCGTGTTTCGCAATCCCGGTGCTGATCGGCCAACCGGTCCATGATGTCGCGGCGGTCGACGTCCATCGGGTACCTGTCGATAAACCAGGCCAGCTCTCGCGTATTCTCGGGCGTCACCGAAATGCAGATGTGCTTCGCGGCGTGCTGCGGCACCCTTGGGAAAACGCGCTTGAGTCGCGCCCGCACGAACGGCTCGCCCTGGATTAGCCAGAAGCGCTCGGTGTAGTTGATGGTTCCGTATGTCGAAGTCAAAACGATGCTCCTGTCAGTTTGATAATGCGCACTGGCTTGCCGTGCAGTTGGTCGACCTTGGCGCCCGCGCTGCCCCAGAACCTGGTCGTTACCAGCACCACGGCTGTAACGTCGGGCCGGGCGGCGTATCGGGCGATTTGCGTGAGCGCCTGCGACAGCGAACCTTTAATTTTGGCCTCGATGACGATGCCTGGCGCGACGAGGAAGTCGAAGCGATCCCTCGGCCCGGCCACCACCTCGCGCTGGAACTCGATTCCGGCTTCGGCGAGCACCTGCGCCATGCCCTCGTGCAGTGCGACCTCGTTAGCGAATCGATAGGCGAAGCGCGGCAGCGTTTCCGCCACGCTGCGCAGGATCATTGCGCTCACGACGCCACCTGCACAGCGCGACCGCCGCGCCACCGCCAGCCTGGTGCAATCTGGCTGAATCGCCACATGCCCATGCGCTGGCTGGTGGTCATGCGCGGCCATGGTTTTCCGCCGTTATCCCATTCCGGCCCGTCGAAGAAGCCTTCAGGCAAGCGTGCGTAACCGTAATGGGATACCCAGTCCACGCGCGCATCGCCGCCTTCTGCGTCTCCGTCCCATCCGCACTGGTGCCACTCAGGTATGCTGCTGATGCGGTTCCAGAGCTGATAGCGCGCCGGATTTGCTCGCTTGAGCCACTGCTGGCGCGGCCAGCGCATCGGCATGTCGATGACACCCGGCTCGCTACTTGGCGCATATTTGGTTTTGTCGCCAAAGCTCCGCAGCAGCTGGACGGCGCGCTTTGCCTGCTTCTTGTAGATGCGCGGGTTCATGGCGTCACTCGCTTAAATTCGATTACCCACACCCATGGGTTAGCGTCCCAACTGCCGACGCCGTTGATCTTCTCCCACAGGTCGTAATAGGCGGTGTAAGCGTCCGGCCGTGCGAATGCGCCGGGGTAGCCTTCCCAGCCGGGTAATCCACGCATGAAGGAGTCGGTGAACTTGCGTACGCCTTCCGCTATTGCATCCGCCTCGCTGCAGTCGTTCAGCCGCTCGACGCGCACCGACACGATCTCCAGCAGGATCCTGCTGGCCCATCGCGGCATGTGGATAGAAGGCTTCCAATACTTTCCTTCCGGCGCTTCAAATGACTGCTCGTTGTCGGCGCGATAGAAAAGCGCCTCCCGCGCGCCTGGCACTTCAAGGTAGGGGCCGGCCTGCACTCGGAAATCGTCGCACACCCACGTTTCGCGCACCCACAGGCGGTCGCCAGGCTGGCCGTGTGGGCAACTGATGGTCTTGCCGGTGCGTGTGTGCCAGATAACCGCTCGCAGGGGCACTTCATTGCCGGCCGCCGTCCGCCCGCCGTTCTCGCCGCCGATGGTCGATGCCTGCCACTCGCCCAGCGCCGCCGGTGCCGGCGGCAACTTGATAATCCGCCTGGTCTGCGTCTTGGTGCCGGCCAGGGTGGCGCACACCATGGCGCTGTTCATGAGGATAGGGCGCTCTTTCATACTGCCTCCGGAAATTCATCATGAGTGCGGCCGTACAATTCGCGGCCGGATGCTTTCTTGCCCACCAGGTACATCGGCTCAGCCTCGAAATGGATTTCGTCCGGGCCAAAGCGCCCGAAATTCCAGGTCGCGCCCGTCCACAGCGCGCAGAGATACTTGCTCTCGCCCGGGTTTGAATCCTTGATAGCCAACTCGGTGGTGTAATGGCCGCCCGGCAACCACTCGCCCCATTGCTTGAACAGGAACGGCACGCCGGCGGCCGCGCACTGGTCGCGCAGGTTGCGCGCCCACAACGGATGCATTGGCCGGGCGCCGGGGCCTGATTCGCCGCCGACGATGACCCAGTCCAGCGATGGAAGAGGCGGATACGCCTCGGCGCGTCGCAGCACGTTGGCGGTGATGATGGGATCGAACTCGTGGTGCCCGCTTCCACTCATCGGGATAGCCGTCAGGTTGACCGGCCCCAGCAGAGGCTCCATGCTCAAGAATCGGCGCGCAGCTGGCACGGCCAGCAGCTTCGGGATATCGCGGTCGGCTTCGGCCTGGTTCACGACGGTGGCGCCGAGCCAGACATTCGGGAAAGCGTTGTCGCGCCAGTTCCAGCGACCATGGTTGATCGCCAGCACGGCTTCATCGAGCATGGTCGCAGCGTTGCCGATTCGTTTGGTCAGCAGCAGCCAGTCCAGATTCGGCGTCTGCTCAATGAGGCGCATCAGGTCGAAGCGCCATTGCGGATCGACAGCATTGTCGAACACGTCGGCCAGGCTGGCGCAGAACACGCGCGCCCGGGTCGGCTCGACGTTGCGGGATCCGCATGCAGCGCATTGGTGACCGTCGTCGATGATGCCCATGTTCGGCCCGACGTCTCGCCACGGAACGCCGGCGCCGCGATGGCCACATGCTTCGCACTCGACGAAGTTGGTCATGCTCCAGGCGAGCGGCTTTTTCCAGTTCGCGGCGCTGGTGCGGCGGCGCGGCGCGCCCGGGCCCCAGTTCACGGCCATGCCGCCGGCAAAGCGAGCGTTGCGCGTCTCGGCGTAGCAGTGATCGCAACCTGGGCCGACTTTCTGGCATCCTTCCCACGGATTGAACGTGTGATCGCACCATTCGATTTTGCTGTTTTCGCTCATGCTGCAGTCGCTTTCTCGGAAGTTGCCGCAAACATATCGACGGTTTTGGTATCGCGCACCACCAGCGGCGGCAGCACGTCCAGGAATTCGCCGATGGTCAGCGTGTTGTCGCGTGGGCCATACGGCAGGCAATCGACGGTCCAGTCGTCAGGAAGGTCGGCCTCGGTCCGGATTTCCTGATCTGCCACCGCATCGATGGGCTGGTCCTTGATCTCGCCAAAGCTCGACTTAAAGCGGATTTCGGCTTCCCATTCGCTGGTGGCCATAATGACGGCCGTCAGGGTGGCGCTGACGGTGTAGAGGCGGTTGATCATGCTGCCACCTTTGCCTTTTCAAATTCCGCTTTCGCGGCGATGTACTCGCTGGCCACAATCTCAACCATGCATGGCGCCAATTTCACGCCGGTGGACACGTAGACGGTGCCGCCGTCGTGCTGGAACATGGCGAAGCCGCCGAATAACAGCCCGCCCCAGTCGGTACCCATTGAGGCCAGTACGGGCGCCAGGTCGGCTTTCTCGGTCGGGAAGCGCGCCCTCCATTCGGCCTGCAACTCGCTCAGCGCCGCGCGCTGCCCCTTCGTAGACTTCCGCAGCGAGGCGCGGGGATACTGAATGTTGGCGCGCTGGGCATCGGGCTTTGTCCACAATGGATCGTCCTTGGCGGGATGGAAGCAGATACCTGCGACGCTACGGCCGTGAGCGGTCGAGTTTGTGAGCAGCTTGCCGCCGAAGTGGTCGGCGAACACCTTGCCGACCATCGAGACTTTCTTTGCTTCGGCTTCGTACGCCGCCATCGCAGCCAGCACGGCCGGGTCGCTGGTCTTGTAGAAGGCGGCACTCATGCTTCCACTCCCGCCACTGCCGCCACCGTATAGATGCCCTGCGTACCCTTGACCACGCCGGCGGTTTCCATCACCTCGATCAGCCGGGCCGCTCGGTTGTAGCCGATGCGCAGGTGGCGCTGCACCAGGGCGATGGACGCACGCTGGCTGGCGCGAACGATTCCCACGGCTTGTTCGTACAGCGCATCGCTCGCGCTGCCGTCACCGGGCGGCACGGCGCCCAGCGCTTCGCCGTTCAGCTGCAGCACCGGGCGCGCCGGGCGCACGGGCTCATCGCCCTTGGCCGGTCCCGCGTCCGCCGCCGGGCGTGGCGCTGGCGCCGCTACATCAGCCTCGCCGCCCAGGGCCTCGACCAGGTCGGCCAGCATCTTTGCCAGCTCGCCGGTCATCAGGGCGAAGTCGCTGTCGAAGCGCTCGTCGGCTGCTTCGCCAATCGCGCATTCCCGCAATATGTCCAGCGCTTTCACCGACTTGATGGCCAGGCTCTCGTCCAGCACGAAGGAAATCTTGTCGTTCCAGGTCATGGCCAGGCGCGTGCACTGCTTGCCTGCGGCGATGTGGCGGCGGATATCGTCCGCTTCGAGGGTGTGGCGCTTGTACGCCACCTGGGCCTTGCTTTCGCCGGTGGCGCGCATGATCGCGTCCTGGTCGACCGTGAAGCCGGCCGGATCATTACCCGTTTCCAGCCATTCCGTCATGGCGCCGACCGGCGAGCGCTGCACGCGCAGGCTTTCCAGCGGCAGCTTGTCTACGGATTTCAGCAGCAGCTTGACCACGTCATCAGCCTTGGCCGGGCTGGCCGCGTCGATCACCAGCCAGCCATTCACCGGGTCGATCCAGACGGCCGTGGTGCTGAGAATGGCGAAGGCGCGCGGCAACAGCTCGTCGGTGACACGCTCCTTCAGTTCCTTCATGGCCTTTTTGCCGGGTGGGAAGCCTTGGGCTTCTTCCATTTCCAGCGCGCGGGCGGCGGCGACCTGGTTGATCACGGTCGCCGGCAGAAGCTTCTTCTCGGTTTTCAACTGCAGCAGGAACTGGCCGCCGACAGCATGCACCAGCGGCGTGCCGGCGGCGCGCGGCGGGGCCCAGCCCTGGCGCACCAGGTCCATGCTGGTGGCGGGCGTGAACTGCTGCGGCGCCAGTGCCTGCTCAAGCGCCGCGGCGGTCATTGCCCATGGCGCAGGCAAGCGGTAAATCTGGAGGTTCTTGAAAAACATGGCGGCTGCTCGCTTAATCGTTGTCGTTGTACGGGAAGGTGGTGTCGAAGTCGCCGGCTTCCGCGCCTGCGTCGATGATCAGGCGCGTCTTTGCCGTGTACATTTGGAACAGGCGTTTTTCAAAATTGAAGAGTGGTCCGACGAAAATCTTGTTTTTGATGTCGGCACCGCCGAGGCTGAGTGCCCAAACTTCACCGTCGCCGCGGATCCGCAGGTGGATGGCGCAGGACGAGTGCCGCCCTTGGTTCGGATCTTCGTCGATTGAAACATCCACATAGCCATCGCAGTTTTCGCTGCGGTTGATGTTCAGCGTGAATTTTTCGCCGCGCAGTTGGTGTATATTCCAAGCGTCTTTCTTGCTTTCGATGAACTCGTCCAGCAGCGCCTGCAGCGTGATCGTGGCCGGCGCCGGCGCCAGCAACTCGGCGATGTCCTTATCCAGGTTCTCGGTGAACTCCGTGCTCATGACCGCGCCGACGCGCTTCTTGATGATGTCACCTACCAATTGGCGGTACGACGGCAGGTCGATCGTGTCGAGGTCGACTTCGATCAGCGTGCCGATCTTTGCCTTGAGCGCCTTGCCGAAATCGCTGTATTCGCGCAGGTGCTCGTTGATGCCGGCGGTGACGGCCGCGCCGATCTGCTTGTGAATGGCTTCCTCGATGGCGCCGGATGCGACTACCTTGTCAAACGCTGCCGCTACCGCCTCTTTCAACTGATCCATGATCTTCTCCGTTGCTGCTGCTGGCTTTCAGGTGAATGCCAGCAGCTGGTTAATTACGTTGTCCAGGTCCTGCCTGGTGTATTTGGTCAAAATCCGGGACAAGATCACGTCGATGGTCGCGCTATACAGCGCCTCGAACTCGATCTCGTCCATCTGTGCAAACGAAACGCTTTTCGCTTCCAGCCGCACCTCGCCCTTGAGGTTCACTGTCGATTCGAAAAAGCCAGCCAGAATCGCCACGTCTTTCCGGAAACGCTCCTTGTTCTTTGCCACCGGCTGGCCCTGGTAGGTCAGGCCGCCGCGCGGCTCCCACTGGTCGAAGGCGAAGGACACCAAGGCGAAGTACTTCTTGTGGAATTTATAATTCCGCACCTTCTTGAAGTCGGCGTGCATCAGCGCGCCAACCTTCATTTTCTGAATGAAGTCGGCCGCCGCCTCGTCGTGGGGGACGAGGACATTGGCCGTTTTCATGAGCACGATTTCTGTCAAGGCGGTGCTCCCGCGCGGCGCCAGGCTGTCACGCTGCCGGCGCCAGGTCGGCCACGTCGATCACGATGCCGCGGCAATACGTCTCGCCGTCTTCCTCGATTTCGAACGTGGCGTGCGGCACGTCGGTGCGGTAGGTCCAGCTGATGCCGTCCTCTTTGTCCCACAGCGCCTCAACCTTGCGCGCCAGCGGCTCGCGCGCGAAGAAATCCCGGAGGTGAACATCGCTCTCGATGTTGTCGCGGTCCAGTAGGAGTCCGCGCGCATCGATCAGTGCCGTGCCTCCGTCGGGGCAGTACTGCTCGCCGTCGATAGCGCCGCGCAGCTCCATCAGGTCGTCGCTGGCGCCGAAGATGACGATCAGGCCGGCCGTCTTGGCCTGCATTTCTTCTTCCTTCAGCATTTCCTTGCCGTACTCGCGGCCCGTCAGCAGGCAGGCCAGCAGTTCCTTGCTCAACTTGACCGGCGGGGCCTCGGCCAGGCTGGCCGGTTTGACGGTCGGCTGCGGCGCTGTGTGGCTGAACGCCGCCTGATCGATCTTCGAATATGGGAACTGGTCGGCAAACTTCTTGATGCGCTGGATGAAGAAGGATCCTTGCGACTCGGCGCCCAGGAATTCGGCAAACAGGGCGGCGCTGAAATTCTGGTAGTGGTAAATGTCGCTCTGGCCGGTCGATTTCTTCGGGTGGAACTGGATGGCCAGCAGGTTCAGTTCTGGCGCATGGCCGATGGCTGCAAACTGACTGGACTCGACCTGGTGCATGACGATTTGGGGAATGGCGCTCACAATGTTCTCCTGGTGGTTGGAAATGGCTTAAATGGCGTGTTTGACTTGAACGGCGCTGATATGGCGGCAAATAGCGGCGCACATGCTCTTGAAGTCGCCTTCGTGGTACAGCTTGGCGGCCTTGTCCGTGGCCGCCGGCGCGAAGCCGATGGATTCCATGAACGAGGCAGTGACCGTGAAACCCAGGCGGTCGCTGATCTGGCCCAGGCGCAGCGTCGGCGGCGTGTGTGCGCGCTCAAAGTTTGTAGCTCCCTCTTGCTCGAACAGGTCTTGCGCTGCTGGCGAGAGGTTGGCGCCGTCCGGCGAAGCCTTGGCGGCGGCCAGCTCTTCGGCAGCGTCGGTCAGGCGGCCTTGGTCGGCCAGTGCGGCGGCCTGGTCCTGGGCAATACCTTGGCGCGCGGCGGCGAGGGCGTTTTCGTGGATGGTTTGCGCTGCCTCGGCGGCGCGGTCGGCTGCGGCCTGGGTGGCGCGGGCGGCGGCAACCTGGGCGGCCTGCTGCTCCATCTGCGCCTTGGTCGCAGCGGCGACACGCTCGCGCTCGGCTTGGTCCGCAGCGGCTTGACGTTCCGCGGCGGCTTTGGCTTCGGCAGCCTGGCGCTCGGCGTCGGCGCGGCGCTGGGCGGCCAGTTCGGCGGCAGCGGCTGCTTCGGCCTTTTCCTTTTCCTCGGCCGCGATCTTGGCGCGCAGCGCTTCCTGCTTGGCAGCTTCGGCCCGTTTGTGCTCAGCGATCCGGGTGTTGATCACGAGCTGGAAGTCATCCATTGGCTTGCCGATGATGCTGGCCATGTCCATGAACAGGAAGCCGTAGTTGGCGGCGTGCTCGCGGCACCAGGTCTGCTTGGCGCGGTAGTCGGCCGCTTGCGTGTTTGCCGCAATCTTGGCATTGGCCAGCGTTGTGCCGACCGCATCGTGCAGGCTGGCCAGCGTGCGCTTGGCCTTCATGGCGCCGGCAAAGTCAGGCGTGGCCAGCTGCAGGCGGATCGGGGCGATCTCAGCTTCGAGCCCGGCAATGTGAGCAGCGTAAGCACGGCGACCGTCGTTCAGGATCGTTTCCTTGATCTGCTCTTTACGGGTCTTGACCAGTTTTTCCAGTTCCAGGCGCTTGGCGCGGAACTGGGCTTTGATGTGGTCGACCGTACGCATTACCTCGTCGATGGTCGAGGTTTGCGCCAGCGCCGCCGCTTTGGCGTGCTCCAGCTTGGCCTCGGCCTCGCCGCAAAACTTGACGTTGTATTCGGCATCCGCGAAGTCTTGGTCGTCCTGCAGATCCGTCTTGATGGTCGACAGGAACTTCTCGGCCGCCTTCTGGTAGGCCATCAGGTTGCTGCTGACGACCTTGCCTTCGGTCTGCACGACCAGCGCGGGCAGGGCGGCGGCCGGCGCTGCCTCTGGCTTCACCGCATGGTCAACCTGCGCGTAGTTCGCCACATCGATGTCGAACTGTTCCCAGCCAGCGACGATGCGCTCGAACCAGGCCGCATCCGGATAGACCCACATCCAGACCATATTGTTTTCGGTGCCATCGGATGCCATGAACAGCCACTTCTCGGCGCCGGTCACCATCAGTTGCTGCTGGACCTGCGGCTGGTGCTCGTCCGGCAGCACTTCGGCACGCACCGATGCGGCCAGCTCGGCATTCCATTGCTTGTGCTCGAAGCCGATCGTTTCGGCCATGTTCAGGCCGTCGCAGGATGCGCTCTCCCGACCCAGCGACAAGGTGGCGGGGTAGAGGTCTTCGCCGATGATGCGTTCGGCGAGCGGGCGCGCCAGCGCTTCGACCTCGTGGCCGTAGTCCAGAATGTTTTCCTGCACCCAGTCGCTGAACTCCTTGGCCAGGCCGGTGGCCTTCATGCGCACCAGTTCGCTGCGGGTTACCTTCTTCGACAGGCCCAGCATCGCGGCCGCCTCGCTGGCGCCGTGGTGGTTGAATCGGAATACGTGCCAGTCGTCGCTGCCCTGCAGCAGGTTGTGAATTTCGCGGGTGAGTGTGTTTTCGCGTTGCATGATGTGTCCTTGGTGATTTTTATGTGGTGCTGCGATTAGTCGTTTTCGTGCGCCCAACTGTCGATAGTCATTTTTTGCGCCTCGGTGAAGGTCGCCCGGGTGCTGAGCATTGCGATCAGCTGCGTCGGCGTTTTCTTCTTGCTGAGGATGGTCTGGCGCCATTCCGGCGTTTTCTGCTGGAACAGCTCGTCGGTGCATTCCGGAAGGCTATCGATCACGTTCTGCGTCGCTACCGTTGCTTGGGGCGTGATATCGCGCATTTCGCGGTTCACTTCATCCAACTCGTCCGGCGTATAGACGCCCAGGATCACGTCAGGGGAATACAGGCGAGTCCAGCGTTTTACCGCCAGGTAGGCCAGTTGCTGCTTGGGGTCGGTTGCCCACAGTGGGGAGTTGCGGACGCTGGCTTGCACCAGCAGCAGTTCGAGCACGCGCGGCGCAGTCTCACCGCGTAACGTGGCCCAGATACGCACACCCAAACCATCCTCGTCCTGCAGCTGGTAGTCGGGCACACGGTACTGATATTCTTTCTTGTAATCCGCAGCGCCCTTCGTGCCCTTCGCCGGCACGGTGCAGACCTTGGATTTACCGATGATCTTTTCCCACGGGCCGTACCATTCGTAATTGAATCGGTCGGCCGTCACACCACTCGACTGGATCACGGCATTGACCAGCTGCGCCTCGTAGCCGAGCGCGCCGTTGACCAGGTGCGTTTTCTGCGCCACCGCGAAGGGATTCATGCGCCACTGGATGGCCTGCATGATGACGGCGGCGCAGTCGGCCGGGCTGCCGCGCAGGTGCTCCGGGATGGTGGCGCGGCCCTTGGCCATGATGTCGGCCAGGCGCATCATGCTGTCCATGCTCGCGCTGTCCAGAATCAGGGAGGCGCTGCTGGTGGCCACGACGGGCATGTCGCCCTGTTCGTAATGCGTCGCCTGCATGGCGGTGCGGCTTTCTTGCGTAACTGCGTTCATGACGTTTTCCTTGTGAGTTTTATAATTTCTGCCTTCAACAGCGCCAGGCGGACGGCGTGACCAATGGCGTGGCCGGCGCGCCAGTTGCGAAAGGCCTGGCCTACTGCACGCATTGCGCCTCCCGGTGTGCGCGGCCGGCGCGCTGCAACTGCGCTGCCGATGCGTCCAGGTCGATCAGCGCTTCGATCTGCGCGGTGATCAATTCCTTGCGCACTTCGTCCAGGCCAGCCAGCTCGCGGCGCACGCCGGCCAAGCGCATCTTGTTCATGTTGTGCTGGTGCCGCGCTTGGTAGAAGCGGTGGGCGGCCAGCAGACGGCGGAAGAGGGCGGTCATGGCGACACCAGCACGGTGATGCTCATGGGCTCGTCTTCCGGCAGCGCGGCGAGGGTTGCGTCAGGGCTGCCGGTGCCGGCGTAGGTGTGCTGGCTGCCGGCGGCGGTGCAGGTGGTGATGACGTAGCTCACGATGCACTCCCTTCACGGCCAGCCAGCAGCACGCGGATACCGTTGCGATTGGCCGTGGCCATCACGCCGTAACAGGCACCGCACGGAATCTGCTCGGTCGCGTCCAGGCAGCCGCTGTTCAGCGCCGATTCGACGCCAGCATCCTGGTGGGCAAAGGCAAGGGCGGCAGACACGGCCAGGCGGGACTGGCGGCCGGCGGTGACGTTGCGGGCGGCGATCATGCTGCACGCTCGGCAAGCATGGCGTCGGCATATTCACCGCGCATTTCGGACAGCGCAGTAAAAATCATCACGCGGGATTCCAGTTCGAACATTCCGATAGACTCCTCGCAGAATCCGCAGCGCAGCATTGCATCACCAATGATGACCGGCGCCCTGGCCGCGAAGTAGTCGCGCAAAGTAGTCGCATCGCCCGCTGTCGCAGCAGATTCGATGAACTGCACCAAGCTGAGATAGATCGAGTGCACTTGACCGTCGGAGGCTTCAACGATGGCAACCGGATTAGATTGACCTTCGCCGTCAGCCTCCTGGCCGAATTGGTGAAAATTCGCCGTAAAGTCCGGTACCTTTACACTCTGGCGGCAACCATCGATAACTTGCTGCTCCCACTTGAAAACTTGAACTTGGCGCATGTCTTGCTCCTCTGGTTATGATCTGGCGCCCCGGCAGGGAATCGAACCCTGCTGTTGCCGGCCGCACTGTCCGACAACAAGGCCACTCCGGAGCTTTCAATCCTGCGTACGCCAGGAAGCGCGGCCGGTGCGGGTCGTAACTCCGGCGCTTGGTACATCGCGTGCCCGCTGACGCAATTCGTGGTGTTGACGACCCGGTCAATCCGTCGGGCGTGTGATTCCTGCGGCTGGTGGGCCGCCAACAAAGCAAGGGGCTGGTCACAAACCCAGCTGCTTCAAGGCCGGTCTTCGCTTTTGCTGCGCGACGATCGAGGCGAAGTTCACGCCCATCCCTTGCTTTGTTGGCGCCGGTCTTCCCCGGCTTCCAGATCCTGTCGAAGATCAATCGGGCCACTCTGTGCCATCGGGCAGTTTTTCTGGCTGCCAGCCCCGTCCCGCCTTGAGCTACGGCGCGGGCGACCGATTCAATCCTTGTTGCAGTCGTGCTCTTCGTTGCTGAACTGGTGCGCGTTGGTGAATTCGCCGCCTTCATGCCCATCACGTCGATCTTGATATGCCTGGTACTGCCCGGTGCGCGCCTCTTGCCTGATGGCCTTGCAGGACTTCGAGCAGTACAGGCCCCAGCCTCGCTTTACGTCAGCTGCGCGCGCCCAAAACGTTGAGCGGCAGCACCGGCACTTGCGCTCGACCATCTTCGGCTGCGGGATTCGCCTGATTGCCGGCGCCGCGCTGACTGCTGGCTGGGCACGCACATACTCGATTCCATTCACCACAATCCGATCCATCACACACCTCGCTTTATTTTTGTTGACCAGGTTCGTGCGGCTGTCGACCGTTAAATCTGCAATCTCTCCAGCGCCACGGCCTGCGCGCGACTCTTGGCCTGGCAACTGGCCGGATCGTCGCGCGCCAACTGCGCAGCGCCGTCGATTTCTCTGGTGGCGACCGCAAGCGCATCGGCGTAGATCCTGTCGGCGACAAATTCCCGGAACGCGTTGCCAGCAGTGGTCGCATCGCATGCCAAGGCGGTGCGCGCCAGCATATTCATGGCACCAGGTGCTGCCAGCGCGTCGAGCAGCATGTTGGCGATCCCGCTGGAGCCGGCACCGCCGGTCAGCACGATGGTGCGAGCGGCTGCATTTTTCTCAGCTGCCAGGTTGGTGATCATTTCCTCGCGCAGTTCGGCGGCGTCGTGGTCGCGGGCGCTCATGGCGATCAGCCGCGCGCTGGGATGACGATTGCCGGGATCACTTCGCCGTTGGCGATGAGGACCGCTGCGAATGCTGCGAGCTCTGCTGGGGACATGTCGTACTCCTGTGTTTGCTTTCGATGAATGCATTAAACCACAGGTTGAATTATGCAGTCAACCTTAAGTTGAATTATTGTGAGATAATTTTTCGGTCGCCTCAAAAGCGATCGGAAGCTTGGACAGAATCTCGCCGGGTTGCGCATGTCCAGATAGATGGAGCCGGCGAACGCTACGCAGTACCCAGGGTATTAACGCGAAACGGGCGTAGTGGAAGTGCCGCAAGAAGGACGACAGGCGGCGACGATGGGTGATAGTGGGGAGAGTCGAGTCGGGGGCCGCAAGCGGTCAAAGTCTCCCCTATGCGCAGTGTCCGAAGTCGAAGAGGGGCATTCAGCGTTCTCACGGGGCTAAGCTTTGTTGCTTGGCTACTGGGAGAGTGCTGCTCAGGAACCGAGCCTCCAAGGGCATAGGCTTCAAAGCAGTAGCTTTAGAACTTGGAAAAGCAAGATCAAAAGCTTACTTCAAGAGTAAGATACTGATTTTTGAGTACCTTTTATTAGGGAAAGCATAGTGGAAAATAAATCGGCCCCGCTGGGGCAAAAAAAATCCCCGGCTGGCGGGGCTGATAATGCGGGGAGTTCGAATAATGAATGACATCAGCTTGGTGATCTGTGATTTTGACTATTCGGGCATGAAGAAGATCGGCAAAATCGAAATCCAGCCAAGTCAGGAATTCGGCGGCGTTGGTGTGTGCGTGCATGGCTTCGAATACAACGAGCCGCAATCGTGCAGCACCCACCTCGCGAAGTCACTAGCCTGGGCGCGAGATGTGTTGGATGCGCAAATTCGGGCTATGCGCGTCGTTCCGGGCGGTATCATTACTAGTTCCACAGGGATGAATCAAGTTGAGCTAGTTACCATAGTCAACAAGAGCAGGAAGACGATCGAGGATTCGATTTAGTCTGGCCGTATGATTTTTTGAAGACATCAACTGTCGGAGCTTTTCAAACTCAGCGAGGTTTTGCTTTGAGCAGAATGCCCTTGCGTCATTTAAAAAAGTCCTGGCGCCGACCATGGCTTGCGAGAGAGTATTTAACTGCAGCGTTTTGACTGCCAGCTCTTTTGACGTCATAGTCGCAAGATCGGCGCTATCGAGGGCGTAAAGTGGATCAATAATATCGTATCTGATGGCACGCACGATAGTGACGTGTCTGTACACCGCCTCGCCTCCACGGATCGTCGCGATCGTGTGTAGGTTGCCTTTTGATCCAGGCAAGGGCGATTCGGTTTTGTCTTCGACTCGAATGGCACCACCGTCGCGCAGGCAGCCTGTAAGTGCTCGCTCAAGCGATGGATCCTTGACGACTTCTGCCATTATTTTCGCTACGCATTCTGCGGCCACAGCGATTTCTAGCTGAAGGGAGTTTGCAATTGCAATCATTTCGGCTCTGTCTTTAATGACTGCATCGAGCATATTTCTACGACGCTCCGTATCTTCTGCTGCCAAATATCGCGCCTCTACATCCTTAAATGCGACACCAAATTCCCGGTGGCCGCAAGTATTTCCGCAATTTGTCTCTCGGCCGTCCTTGGTGCTTATAATATAGCCTCGCATGTGCATCGTGGCGCAGCCATTCAATTCACACGTTATTTGATTATTATGTGGACGCTCATATTTTCCAATGATTTGATCGAAATCTTCTTTTTCGCAACGCAGGTCCAAAACATATCCCGGCCTTCTGCAAAACTGCTCAACGGTCTTGAAAAATATCGGGGTGTTTATTGTTTCGCGTCCACTATCAGGCATTTCCACTCCAAAGATTGCGTATGAGGTTTGTATTTCAATAGCACTGTCAACCGATCATCTATTGGCCAACTAATTTCCCGCAGCATCCGCACCACCGCGACTCACTCAGCCCAGCCCGGCCGCAACTCCCGCAAACCGAATCAGGCCACATCAAGTAGCCGTCCCGCGACCAGGCGCTGGGGTTGGCTTGGTGATGGTCGTTGGCTACCGTGATGGCGGCGATGAGGGTGAGGCGCGCGGTATCGTCAAGTGGTCGCATATTTTCACTAAGTCATGTATTCTACGAGCCGCACACCCACCGTCAGCGAAGTGACGCTGCAGCCTGTTGGTGAAGTTCTTATGCTACTAATTTTGAATTGAAGATACGATGCCGTTTTCAAAATAAATGTAGTTGCCGCCACCATAAACCCACTGCTCATGTGTGCCGTATGATCCAGTGCTGCGATTGATGCTCTCCGGCCCACCCCAGTTGGATGCACGAACCTGCTTAGCAGTCATTCCAATACGCACTCCGCCACGAGCTTTCCATGCTGCGGCTGCACTTGCTGCCTTAGCCTTGGCCTTTTTTTCCGCAATGCGCAACTCCTCTGGAGATGCCGGAAGTATGTACTCAATGAAATCGAATTTGGTATCCCCTGGTCGATACAAGTCTTTAAAAATGCCGTATTCTCTCCGGTTGCTCCGAAATAAGATATTTTCCTCCAAATACGCCATTTTTCCATCTGGGAAAGTAATTTTTACGTAATCTTGATATCCCTTATGCACAAACGCGCTAATCGTAAAACTAGTCGCTTCCGTCACTACAAATTTTTCACTGCCAAACGTGCCATCATCCTCGGCAGAGATAAATTCTTTTCTTCTTGTCGCTGCGGGGTTGGGGGTAATCCAGAATCTCCGTCCCATTAATTTTTCGAGGTCGGCCTCCAGTGCTAATTGCCTCGTTTTTTCTAAAGATCCTCTATCTTGACTCACTGATGAATATTGTGCATGCGCATAGGAGCAAAAAAAATAACTCGACGTTAGGCATAGCAATAATAATTTTCGATACATACGGAGGTCCGGTTTATTTATTCGCTACGCCAAATCGATTATAGGAATGTACTTAGCCTAGTGTTCGGCGCGTAAGGGCGTGCCGTTTCGCTTTCAACGCCTTTTTATCTTCCGACGCGATTCCGCCATGACGCCAATTATCGTAAGTGGCGTCTCATCACTGCGCACAGTTGGGTAGTCTTCATTGATCGGGACCAGTTCAAATATGTCGTTGCCATCGGCATTGATGCCGCGCAGTCGATATTTCTTGAATGTCGCCTCCTGCTTGCCGTTTCTTGCAGCAACGCAATCGCCGGGGCGGGGCTGCCATTCAGGTTCGATGATCACAATGTCGCCTGGCTGGTAATCCGGCACCATCGAGTCACCATCGATCTCAAGGCCAAAGGCCCATTGGGAATAGGTGTCATCTACATAAATCGTCGCGTAACCATCTCCAGCAGCATATGGGACGGTGATTTCCTTCATGGCCCCGGCCTGTATGGCCGAGATCACCGGGATCGCCCGCGTGCCGAGTGGGATTGGCCTAGCATTCTGGTCGAATCCACTTTCATTTACCGCGGTTGAGCGCGGTTGCTCGGCGGCCCTCGCCGTCGAAATTGAATCATCGCCCTCACCAAGCAGTAGCTCATCAACACTGCAAGATAAGGCTTGGGCGACCAGTATTGCATTTTCACGCGAAATCTTCCCCGTTTTGATCCATTTCGAGACCGCATTGTGGGAAACGTCCGCTCGCTCGGCAAGCCACCCCTGCGTTTTTCCCAGCGCGGAGAGCCTTGATTTGATTGTTTGTCCTGGTGCGTTCATTTTTCAATCATCGGTTGAATATGGTTGAAGATCAACCAACCTGGGGTTGAATTAAATTTCAACCTGTGGTTTAATTACGCATGGACGCCAAAAACCCCACCCCAATTGAGCGCGCAGTGCAGATAGCTGGCGGCGCAATCCCTTTAGCCGACGCCTGCGGCGTTAGCTTTCAGGCCGTCTACAAGTGGATTAAGAAGGGCCATCCACCTACGGAGCGATGCGCCAGCGTTGAGGCTGCCGTTGGTGGTGCTGTCACGCGCTTTGAGTTGCTTCCCCCGACATTCGGAGAGCAAAAGCGCCGCCAAGCCCACCGCACCACCGATCCCGTCCCAGCACCAGGCCACGCCGGCCGCCAGCCGCCCACGACGAACGGCATTCTCGACACCGTGCCAGACCGCGCTGCTGTTGGCATCGACGCGAGAGCAATTCCATGATCCGCCTGATCCTCATTTCCCCGCCGCGCCCGGCGGAAGACCTCGTGCGCATCCCGCTACTCGAACTGCACGAGCTGCCGCCCGGCGTGCCGTTCGATGAGTGCCTGAAAGCGCTTGAAGAAGACCGGCCGCCGTAACACGCGCCGAGCCTCGCCCTGCAATTTCGCTGTACCCAAACCCTGTAACACCGACCACCAGGAGAAAACCATGAAGTTGAAACAAAAACGCACCGCGCTCGTCAAGGGCTATGTCACCGATGAACACAAAGATGCACTGCAAGCCGCCTGCGTGGCCAAGGGTAAATCCGTCAGTGACGTGCTGAACGAATGCACGATCGTGATCATCCGCGACCACCACGACACCCGGCCGAAACGGAATGATACGCCGCCGTTTTCTGGCGGCGCTAGACCCAAATCACGGGAAAACCGGGCCCACTTTGGCCCGGCACCGCGCCCGAGCTACGGCGTTGTTCCCCGCATGCGGATCCGGGTTTAACGGCATGGAGGCGGCTATTGAATAAACAACCCGAGGTCACGGCCGAGGAAAAAGAACTCGTCTTCCAGCGTTCGATGATTTACCGCCAGGCAGAGAAAGACCTGCAGGTGGCCAGAGACGGGGAGGGCGAGAGCGCGGCGAAGGCCGCACACAAGGAAGCGCGCCAGAAATGGCGCGATGCCACAGACAGGGTGGCGCGGAAGTACGAAGTGCCGCGCCGCGAACCGCCGTAAATGGCTGCACCCGACAGCTACAGCATCACACGGCCGCCTGGCGGCCGATTTATCCACCATCAATCAGGAGCATGACATGTCGCAAACCCCTATCCATTCCCCGAGCCAAGCGCTCGACAACGCCGCCGGCAACTGCCAGCTGCTCGACGCCGTGATGGCGAAGCTGGGCCTGAAGAACGATGCGGCGTTATCGCGCGCGCTTGAAGTGGCGCCGCCGGTCATCGGCAAGATCCGCCGCGGCCGCCTGCCCGTCGGCGCCACGTTGCTGATCCGCATGCACGAAGTGACCGATATTGCGATCCGCGAATTGAAGGCCATTGCCACGCCGGCCGCGCCAGAGGTGGCGGTTTGACCTGGAAGACATTGCAGCCGGAAGGTGGCGCGCCGGCGCAGGCCGGGCAGGCCGGGCAGGGCGCGCAGCAGGGCCAGGTCGATCCGAATCCAGATTACGTGCGGCCGCACGACCCGGACCCCTGCCATGTCCGCGCACGGGAGCACTACGGCGCAATGCTCGCCGAATTGCTGGGCCAGAAATGAAAAAAGCCAGCTGGCAGGCTGGCTTCCTTAAGACAACAAATTCGCGAAAGAATTTATGGCATCAATTGTACAACATAAAGGCATCACCATCGCCGAAACGCTGATCGCGGTCGACAGCGTGGGGCGTTTTTGCCTCAACGATCTGCACAAAGCCGCCGGCGCCGAGAGCCGGCACCAGCCTGCGTTCTTCTTCCGTCGTCCAGAAACCCAGGACCTGGAGGCGGAATTAAACTCTGCGCCGGAGCAGAGTTTCACGACCGTGACCACGCCGGGCCGCAATGGCGGCACCTACGTGTGCAAGGAACTGGTCTACGCTTATGCCATGTGGATCAGCGCGAAGTTCCACCTGCAAGTGATCCGGACCTTCGATGCCTTGGTCACTGCCCAGGCGCCAGCTGCCGCGCCAGCGCGAAGCGTAATCTCACCCGCCAAGGAGTTCCGCGCCATCTTCGGCATCGCACGCCTGATCGGCCTGGACAAGAATGCCGCAGCAATCAGTGCGAACCAGGGCACGGCGGCGCTGACCGGCGTCAACATGCTGCAGCTGATGGAGCGCACGCACCTTGCCACGCCCGAGCAGGATATCTGCTTCACGCCCACGGAAATGGGCCGCCGCTTTGTCAAAAGCGCCAAGGACTTCAACCAGCTGCTGGCCCAGGCCGGCCTGCAAGAGCAGATTGCCGGCCACTGGGTACCGACGGCGAAAGGGCGCGCGCATGCTGTGGTGTTCGACACGGGCAAGGCGCACGGCAGCGGCGCACCGATCCAGCAGGTGAAATGGCGCGACTCGGTGCTGGGCGAGGTGGCCTTGTGAATAGCCGACCAACTCATTCGGCGCGCCAGCGCGCACTGATTACCCTCACTGCGGGGCATCCATGACCGCCCCAGCCATGCGCACTCGCTGCACCACCATGACCGAGCAGCGCACTGCCAACCTCAAAAGCTTGGTCGCAGAACTCGCTGCCCGCGAAATGCAGGCCGACGATATCTGCGCCCATCTGAAAATGTCGCCATCCGGCGCACGCAAATACATTGCCGACCTGCGCGCCGCTGGCGTGGCGGTGCTGGCGCGCTACGCTGACGGCACAGCGACCTACTTGGGCAAGGCCCGCTACCGCCTGGTGAGCGACCCGCTGCTCGTGAGCGAGTTCCTGGGTCAGATCGAGCAAGACAAGCACCAGCCGCGCATCCCGGCGTCGCCGGTGCGCGCGTTGCCTGTACTGCCAGGCCGCA
Source organism: Janthinobacterium sp. PC23-8 (assembly GCF_002250505.1). Lineage (GTDB taxonomy): Bacteria > Pseudomonadota > Gammaproteobacteria > Burkholderiales > Burkholderiaceae_D > Janthinobacterium. The sequence goes on along the minus strand of NZ_NJGY01000002.1, from coordinate 846,624 downwards.
GCTTCCATATCATGGCTGACGATACCCATTTCGCAGTCCGCATCAACCGCCAATCGGTGATGCGCGATCCGCTGGTGGCGGCGCTGTTCGGGCCGGCTGACGAGGTGCGCCCATGAAGCGCGACCTCTTCACCTTGTCGCTCGATCTTGGTAGCGAATTGATAATAGATAATTTTGCCGGTGGTGGCGGAACCAGCACCGGTCTGGAGCAGGCGTTCGGCCGCCCGGTCGATATCGCCATCAACCACGACCCCGAGGCGTTGGCCATGCACGCGGCGAACCACCCGCATACCACGCATCTGTGCGAAAGCGTGTGGGACGTCGACCCGATCAAGGTCACAAACAACCGGCCGGTGGGCCTGGTCTGGCTGTCGCCCGACTGCAAGCATTTCAGCAAGGCCAAGGGCGGCAAGCCGGTCGAGAAGAAGATTCGCGGTCTGGCCTGGGTGACGTTGCGCTGGGCGGCGAAGTGCAAGCCGCGCGTGATCATGCTGGAGAACGTCGAGGAATTCAAAACGTGGGGTCCGCTGCTGATCGCCGCCGACGGCAGCGCGAAGCCTGACCCGGCGAAGAAGGGCAAGACCTTCGACAGCTTCATTCGCCAGCTGCGCGCGCACGGCTACACCGTCGACTACCGCGAAATGCGCGGCTGCGACCATGACACGCCAACCATCCGCAAGCGTTTCTTCCTGGTGGCGCGCCGCGACGGCATTACCATCAAGTGGCCGGAGCCAACTCATGGCGCGCCGGACAGCATCGGGGTGCGCGCCGGCAAGCTGAGGCCGTACAGAACGGCGGCCGAGTGCATCGATTTCAGCCTGCCATGCCCGTCGATCTTCGAGCGCGACCGGCCGCTGGCGCCGGCCACGCTGCGCCGCATCGCCAAGGGCATCATGCGCTACGTGGTCGACGCGGCGGATCCGTTCATCGTTGGCCAGGGCGGCCCGGTGTACGGCGGCAAGCCTGTGTCGGCAAACCAGCCATTCGGCACACTGACCACTGAAAACCATCGCGCTGTCGTGCTGCCTACCATCGTCCCGGTCACGCACCAGGGCGGCGATCGCACGGAATCGATCGACGAGCCATTCCGCACCATCACCGGCGCGCACCGCGGCGAGAAGGCGCTGGGAGTGGCGACGCTGGTGCAGGTGGGATACGGGGAGCGTGAGGGCCAGGCGCCGCGCGCTCTGGATATCGAGAAGCCGCTGGGCACGGTTGTGGGCGGGGCCGCGAAGCATGCGCTGGTCGAGGCCGAGCTTGTGCCATTCGTGATGACCAACACCACCGGACATCCCGGCGCTGGCGCCGACATGCCGGTGCCGACCATTACCGCTGCCGGCAACCAGGCTCTGGTATCAGCACTGCTGACTGGTGTTGGCGGCCGTGCTGGCCGGAGCCGCCCGCGCGGCGTGGGCGAGCCGACGGCAACAGCAACATCGAAGGCTGACGCGGCGTTGGTCACGGCCGTGCTGGTCGACGCCGCCCACGGCGAAGTATCGCCAAGCGGCGTGAAGCGGTGGGGTACCGGCGCGCACGACGTCGAGGCGCCGCTGGGTACAGTGACGGCCAGCGGCAACAAGGCCGTGGCAACCGCATTCCTGGCCAAGCATTACACGGGCGTCGTCGGATCCGACTTGACCGATCCTATCGGCACAGTCACCGCATGCGACCACCACAGCCTGGTGACGGCTTTCTTGACCGAGCACGCCAACGCGAGCAATCAGCGCGTGATGCCGGCCGACGCGCCTCTGCGCACGATCTGCGCCCAGGTCAAGGGCGGGCATTTCTCGATGGTGTCGGCGCACATCACCAAATTCCGCACCGGCGCCACCGGCAGCGACATGAACACACCGCTGCCGACCATCACAGCCGGGCCGAAAGAAAACCCGGCTGGCGCACCGCATGCGCTTGGCATCGTCACGGCACACATCCAGCGCGACATGGGCGCCAGCGTCGGCCACGCCGTTGATGCGCCGCTTGGCACGGTCACGGCCGGCGGTGGCGGCAAGTCGGCGCTGGTCACCAGCAACATGATCAAGCTGCGCGGCACCAGCACGGCGGCCGGTACCGACGAGCCGCTGGGCACGGTCAGCGCCGGCGGACAGCACCACGCCGAGGTGCGCTCGTTCCTGCTGGCCTACTACGGCGCCAGCGAGACGCACAGCCTTACCGATCCCCTCAATACGGTCACGAGCCGAGACAGGTTCGGTCTGGTGACGATTCAAGGCCAGGACTATCAGATCGTGGATATCGGCCTGCGCATGCTGCAGCCGCGCGAGTTGTTCCGGGCCCAGGGCTTCCCCGACGATTACATCATCGGCGACGACCCCGCCCAGGGCCTGAAACTGACGAAGTCGGCCCAAGTACGCATGTGCGGCAATTCGGTCTGCCCACCCATGGCCAAGGCGTTGATCCTCGCCAACTTCGCTCATGAGCGTGAGATTGCTGGGAGGGCAGCATGACCTTACTTCACTTTAAGCATGTCGACCATTTCGCGCAATTTTGCTTCGATAGCATTGTGCGCCTCATTGAACTCGTAAAAGTGCAACTCGCCACTAAGCGGATGATTTTGGCGTTTCTTATCGGACCAAGTGCCGCTGAAATGATGGGGGCGTGCGAATTCAGCAAAGCCATGTGCGGCAAATCTGATCGGGTCACCTGGCTTCCAGTTCTCTGGGTTGTCTTCGCGACATGCTGTGTATATGTCCCAGCCATCGTGTCCGCATTCTTGAGAAATTCGCATATCACCAGTCCTTATCAAAAAGGAATCTTAGCATGATGTACGACCTAGCAAGAAATGATCGCGCCCACATCGCAAACCAGGCCGCGCCCGCCTTCTCGCTGATCCGCAAGTTCTGCGCCTGCGGCAAGGCCAGCACCGCCAAGCAACTATCCCAGCACGGCAAATGCGCCGCCTGCGCGCTGGCGGCCGTCCGCGACGCCATCATGCCTGGCGACCTCGCCAAGCTGCAGCACATGCTGGGCGCCGTGAAGCAATACCCGAAATCCAAGTGGGGCTGGCGTAACTACTATGCCGCCGGCGGTGGGCAGGCGCACGAGGCCATGCAGCGCCTGGTGGCCGCTGGCCTCGCCACGGCTGGCCGCGCCGCCAACGAAATGACCTACTTCCATGCTACTCGCCTGGGCTGCAAGGCTGCAGGCCTTGATGGCGCTGGCATCAAGCGCGCGATGGAGGATCAATCGTGAGGGCACTCAAGGCCTACGCCCTCCACGATGGCGGCGACCACAGCGCGAGCCGCTTTGCGCGCTACAACGTCATGGCGCGCGGGATTGCCGCAGCGAGATTGGCGGTGGTGCGATGAGTTACTGCTTGAAATACGCCGCTACCGCGACCACGAGCGCAAAGAACGAAACTGCGGCGGCGAAAATGGCAGCACGAGCTGCGGTGCCAGAGGTCTTGGCAGACTCGACAGATGCCTGCGATGACGTTTCGGACGCACGAGTGCTTCGCTCCGCAAGAGCGAACTGCCGGGCATCGGTAGCAGCTTTCTCTGCGCGATCCGTTTCTTCGATCCATTCATGCACAGCAGTCTTGGATACACCCTCAACCATAGTTGGGAGAATTGCCCGCGCCCAGGCTATTCCCCTTCGCTCGCAATCAGCGCGACAGGAATCTCGCTCATTTTGCATGGCTCCTCCTAAGCAAAATGGAATCGTAACACGACCGGATGACAGGGAGGCTCGTCGATGAAGCGCTCACCCATGAAGCCAGGCGCCGGCCTCAAGCGCACTGCCTTCGCCCGTGGCGAGTGCATCGAGGTGCGCGAAGTGTCAAAGCTCAAGCGCGCCTCGCCCATGGCCAGCACCGGCATGCTCTCCCTGCAGTCGCACCAGCGCACGGCGCCGAAGCGCAAGGCCGGCTTGAAATCGAAAGAGCGCGCCGTAACGGCCGCCGAGAAATTGCTGTGGTCCCGCCTTGCCGCGCTGGGCTGCGTCGCCTGCAAGAAAGACGGCAATTTCAATACGCACGTCAGCATCCATCACGTCGACGGCCGCACGAAGCCTGGCTGCCACCAGCTCGTGCTGCCGCTTTGCGCCGGTCACCACCAGGACGGCACCGGCGAAGATAAAACCCTGATTGCGGTTCATCCATGGAAGGCCCGCTTCGAAACGCGCTACGGCACGCAGGCCGAGCTGATGGATGAGTGCGCGCAACTCTTATTTGAACAGCGGGACGCTGCAGCAGCGCCTGTCACCACACCACCTACATTGGAACACCCATGAGCGCCTTTAGCCCGCAAGAGCAAAAACACCTGAAAGAAGCCGCGTACAGCGAATTCCTGCGCGCCAAGATCAAGCTGGCGCAGCGCAAAGGCTTCGACGTGCCACTGGCCGATATCCACCCCGGCCTCAAGCCGCACACCCGCGACATCGTCCGCTGGGCCTTGGCTGGCGGCCAGCGGGCCATCTTCGCCTCGTTCGGCCTGCACAAGACATCGACCAACTTGGAGGTGATGCGCCAGATCGGCATTCACCGGCCAGGCCTGCGCCTGATCGTGCTGCCGCTCGGCGTGCGCCAGGAGTTCATCCGCGAGGCCGCGAAGCGCTTCACCGGCGAATATGAGGTGCAGGTGCGGTTTATCCGCACGGACGCGGAGATCGACGGCCAGGACGTCGTCTACCTGACAAACTACGAATCGGTGCGCGAGGGCAAGATCGATGTGCGCAAGTTCCGCGCCGTCGGCCTGGACGAGGCCAGCGTGCTGCGCAGCTACGGCAGCAAGACCTATCAGGAGTTCCTGCCGCTGTTCGAGCAGGTCGAGTTCAAATTCGTCTACACGGCCACGCCGTCGCCGAACCGCTTCAAGGAACTGATCCACTACGCGGGCTTCCTGGGCGTGATGGACACGGGCCAGGCCCTGACGCGCTTTTTCCAGCGCGACAGCGAGAAGGCCGGCAACCTGACGCTGTACCCGCACAAGGAACAGGAATTCTGGCTGTGGGTTGCCAGCTGGGCCGTCTTCATCCAGCGCCCGAGCGACTTGGGCCATTCGGACGAAGGCTACGACCTGCCGGCGCTGGACGTGCGCTTCCACGAGGTGCCGAGCAATTACGACACTGCCGGCGCCGAGAAGAACGGCCAGGGCCTCCTGATCCCGAACGTGGCCATGGGCCTGTCGGCCGCCGCCGGCGAGAAGCGCGACAGCATGGCCGCGCGCGTCGCCAAGGTGGTCGAGATCATGGCCGAGGATCCTGATGATCACTTCCTGATCTGGCACGACCTGGAGGACGAGCGCCACGCCATCCAGGCGGCCGTGCCCGGCGTGGTCAGCGTGTGGGGCACGCAGGACCTGGAGCAGCGCGAGCAGCGCATCGCTGACTTCAGCGACGGCAAGATCAAGGATCTGTCGACAAAACCGATCATCGCCGGCAGCGGCTGCAACTTCCAGGTGTATTGCCATCGTGAGATTTTCGCGGGTATCGGCTTCAAGTTCAACGATTTTATCCAGGCCGTCCACCGCGTCCAGCGCTTCCAGCAGCAGCACGCCGTGCGCATCGACATCATCCACACGGAGGTAGAGCGCAAGGTGCTGGCCGACCTGATGGAGAAATGGCGCCGCCACGACGAAATGCAGGAAACGATGGGCAAGATCATCCGCAACTACGGCCTGGACCAGTTGTCGATGCAAGATTCGCTGGCGCGCACCATCGGCGTCGAGCGCGCGGTGGTGGCCGGCGAACGTTTCTCGGTGGCCAATAACGACTGCGTGCTGGAAGCCATGCAGCAGCCGGACAATTCGGTGGGCATGATCATCACCAGCGTTCCATTCGCCAACCATTACGAATACACGCCCAGCTACAACGATTTCGGCCACACCCAGGACAATGACCACTTCTGGGCGCAGATGGACTTCCTGACGCCCGAGCTGCTGCGCATCCTGCAGCCGGGCCGCATTTACGCATGCCACGTCAAGGACCGCATCAACTTCGGCAACGTGACCGGCGCCGGCATCCCGACGGTCAGCCCGTTCCACGCCGAGGCGATCTTCCACGGCATCAAGCACGGCTTCGACTACATGGGCATGATCACGGTGGTGACCGACGTCGTGCGCGAGAACAACCAGACCTACCGCCTGGGCTATTCCGAGGTGTGCAAGGACGGCACGAAGATGGGCGTCGGCTCGCCGGAGTACATCCTGCTGTTCCACAAACCGCAGACGGACCGCTCGCGCGGCTATGCCGACACGCCGGTCACGAAGGCGAAGCCGATGTGCTTGGACGATGCCGGCGACCGGATCCCGTTTGATCGCAAGGCCGCGCCGATTCCCGGCACCGGCTACAGCGTCGCGCGCTGGCAGGTCGACGCACATGCGTTCTGGCGCTCCAGTGGCGATCGCCTGCTGGGCGCGGCCGAGCTGGCCAGCTTTGGCCCGGGCAAGCTGGCCAAGATGTTCACCAGCATGTCTCTGGACAACGTCTACAACTACGAATACCACGTCGAGGTGGGCGAGGCGCTGCTGGCCGGGAAGGCCTTGCCGGCGGATTATCTCAGCCTGGCGCCGGGCAGCGCCGATCCGGGCGTGTGGCACGACATCGTGCGCATGCGCACCTTGAACGGCGAGCAGTCGGCGCGCGCGGTCGAAAAGCATGTTTGCCCGTTTCAGATCGATATTGTGGACCGCCTCATCGGCCGTTACAGCAACCCGGGCGAGGTGATCTACGACCCATTCTGCGGCCTGGGTACCGTGCCCGTGCGCGCGATGAAGCTGGGCCGCCGCGGCGCCGGCAGCGAACTGAACCCGGCATATTTCACCGACCAAGTGCACTACTGCCAGGCGATGGAGCGCGAGGTGAGCATGCCTACACTGTTTGACTTCGAGGCGCTGGATGCGGAGCGTGAATCGTGAGAGCCGCCATGAATCGTGATGACTACCTGATGCGCGCATATGAGTTCGCGCCGCGCGGCCAGGCGCTTTCGCAAACGAAACTGACGGATGACCAGGTGCGCGAGATTCGCTCGGCGCAGGAAAAGCGCCAGGACCTGCGCGCCCACATCCGCGACAACTTGAGCAATGGGGCGCTGGCCGCGCGCATGGGCGTGCACGTACGCACCGTAGAAAAGGTGCTTGCAGGCGAGACGTGGGCGCATCTGATCGCTACACAGCCGCGCCTGGACGGTGAGCCACCGGTGGTTGCACTGTTCGGCGCAGCGCGTGCGCAGGAGGGCGGCCATGCGTGACTATGCAAAGGTCAGCCCTAAATTCTGGATCGGCAAGACGGGCAAGGCGCTGCGCAAGCAGGGCATGGAATCGTTGGTCGTCGGCATGTACCTGATGTCGGCACCTACTTCAAACATGCTCGGCCTGTATTACCTGTCGATCGTCACTGTCGCGCACGAAACAGGCCTGGGCATGGAAGGGGCTTCGAAGGGCCTTCAAGGAGCCATTGAAGCCGGGTTTTGCGCCTACGATCACGAAGCGGAGGTAGTTTGGGTCTACGAAATGGCCGCGTACCAGATCGCCGACCAACTGAAGCCGGACGACAAGCGCTGCATCGGCATTCAAAACGATTACAACGATCTGCCGGAGAGCGAGCATCTGCGCGGCTTCTACGAGAAATATGCCCCCTTTTTTCACATGAAAAACATGCGGGATTTCGGTAGCCCCTCCGAAGCCCCTTGCAAGCCCCTTCGAAGCCAAGAACAGGAACAGGAACAAGAACAGGAACAAGAGCAGAAGAAAAACCCCCTTGTCGAGCAAACCCAGCTCGACCCCGTGAAAACGATCTTCGCGTTTTGGCAAAAAGTCATGGACTCGCCAAAGTCGGCCTTGGACGGCAAACGAAAGCGCCTGATCGCCAAGGCGCTCAAAAATTATTCTCCGGCCGACATCTGCAGGGCCATCCGTGGCTGCGCGAAGACGCCGCACAACATGGGCCAGAACGACCGCAACACGAAGTTCAATGGCTTGGACCTGATCCTGCGCGATGCTGATCACATCGATCGCTTCATCCGCAACGACGCCGGCCAGGCCCGCGCCAGCGCCGGCAGCGAGACGATCGAGCAGACGAACGAGCGGGTCATGCGTGAGTTGCTGGGCACCGCCACGCCGGCCGGCGACATCATCGACATGGTGCCCGCATGAACGCCGCCGACACCCCGCGCTTCATGCAACTGCTGGCCGAAACGCTAGCCGCCTACGGCAAGTCGCTTCCCGAGCCCGCCATGGTGCGCGCCTGGCTGGCTAACCTTGAGCCTTACCCGCTGCGCACGGTGCAGGCCGCCATGCAGGCCTACCAGGACGAAAACGGTGAGTTTGCGCCGGTACCGGCCGGCATCGCCAAGCGCTGCAAGCTCATGGACGGCCGGCCAGGTGCGGAGGAGGCCTGGGCCATCGCGCTGACCAGCCAGGACGAAATGGCCAGCGTGGTCTGGACGACCGAGATCGCCGAGGCGTTCCGGATCTGCCGGCCGGTGCTCGACTCCAGCGGCGCGATCAGCGCGCGCAAGCCGTTCCTGGAAGCGTACGAGCGCATCGTGGCGGCTGCACGCTTGGCGCGGCGCCCGGCCGAGTGGGTGGCCTCGGTGGGATGGGACAAGACCCGGCACGTCGAGGTGCTAGACAGCGCGGTGAGGGCGGGACTGCTGCCCGCACCGGCCGTGGCCGGCCTTCTGGCGGGGAAAAAAGATCCAACGCCGGACGAAGCGGCGCGCGCGCAGTTGACCAAGATCAAGCAGATGCAGCTCGATGCCGCCGCTGCCAAGGACGCGGCCCGCCTGGCTGCCGTCGAAGAGCAGCGCCTGGCTGACATCGAATTCAAGCGCGCGACGAACGATCGCGTGCGTCAAATTGATCCGCACGCCGAAATGCAGGCTTCTGACCCACAGCAAATACTGCGCCGCGCCCACGTGCCGGGCCGCCACGCGACGAACGATAGCGGCCCGCTACCCGAGGTCATCCGCAATCAAAAAAACGCCTCAAAAGGCTCAAAATGAAAAATCAAGAAAATAAAATCGCAGCAAACAAACGCCTTGCCGAGCTGCTTGGCTGGTCCAATATCGCCGAGGTGAACGGCGCCCTGGTCGGCACGCCGCCGGCGGGCGCGGCCGAAAGCCGTGGCCAGGCGCTGGTGCCGGACTGGGCTGGCGACTGGGCGGCAATCGGGCGGCTGGCAGCCGACCACCAGGTCGACGTGCTGCACAACTGGGGTAGTGTGTATGGCCGCTGGGGCGCTGGGGCCAACTGCGCGACGCGGGCGGCGGTCGACCACATCGCCGACGACCGGGATGCGGCGACGCGCATGGCGCTTACGCTGGCCGTGGCCTCCAAGCTGGAGGCTGGCCAATGATCGCCTTCACCTTGCCCTGGCCGAGCGCCAAGCTCAACCCGAACCGCAGCAAGGGTCTGCACTGGGGCGCCACATCGGCGCTGCGCAAGCAGGCGCGCGACTGCGCCACGCTTCTCACGAAAAACGCGATGCAAGGCCAGGTCGTCAGCGCCGGCGCCATTGCCTTGACCATCACATTCATCCAGCCCGACCGCCGAGCGCGCGACCGCGACAACCTGCTGGCGGCGTTGAAGCCTTCGCTGGATGGCGTGGCCGATGCGCTGGGCGTCAACGATGCCAGATTCGACCCGGTCACACTGCGGCGCGAGTACGGCGCCAAGCCGGGCGCGGTACGCATCGAGATCGGCGGCTCAGCATGAGCGGCAACAAGAAGCCGCGCAAGCGGTACGTGCAGAAGCCGGCCGTGCTGCCGGCCGGGCTGCGAAAGGACATCGCCTTCGAAATGCCGGGATTCCAGGCCAGCGAGGCGATGGGCAAAAACCACTTTCGGGAGCAGCACGTCTACGACCTGCTGAGCAACGCCGACATGACGCGGCGCACGGCGCCGGACGGCCACGAGATCCTGCCGGTGGCTCAGGCCATGGTCGAAGCGATCGCCGAAATCCAGGCGCGCGCCCAGCGCACCGGCACCTTTGGCGTCAACGGCGACGAGATGCGCGTGCTGCGCGAGGGCATTGGCAAAACGATGGTTTTCCTGCGCACGGTGTCAAATTTTGACATTTCCCGGGCGTCACTTGCGGCGATCCGCGAGTTCAATAAAACAGGGGTATTGAGGGTATGAAAAATCATCGTAGAACGCACTATTTCAAATCGGGAATGGGTGTTAACATTGGCTCACAAATGAAAGGCACCCATGGGATTCGCTGACCGCTACATCGCTTCAATCGGATCGTCCAACCTGCTGGACGACGCGCTGCACCACCAAACTGAGCCGCTGGCCGCCGCAGCGCTAGCCGGCGATATCGGCGCGCTGCTGTGCCGCGTGAAGTACGCCGACGGCACGATCAACCGCCAGTTCGAGGGCAATCAGCAGAACCTGGCGCAGCTGTTGCGCATCTGGATCGCCGCCGTGGCCGAGAAGGGCAAGGCGCGCTTCTGGGTGAAGTCCTCCGACCTGCAACTCGCCTACCCACTGTTCAAGCGCGTGGCCGAGGCCTCGCTCGCGCACTGGCTCGATAGTCATTGCAAGAAATGCGCGGGAACTGGCGTCACTGCACTGATGGGTAACCGCCAGTGCACGGCCTGCAAGGGCAGTGGCACCGGAGAGATCACCGGCATGCGCGAGTACGAGAAAAAATTGGCGCTCGACATGGTGAGTGAGTTGACGGCGTTGTGCGACAGCCACGCGCGCCGGGCCAACGCAAAGTTGCGCACGGCAGACTGAAAAATATTCGTGTGCACTGGTTGTAAACACAGTATTTCGTGTATAGTTATTGCCTAACTCGTTTTTCAGTAAAATTCTTCCGGAATCGTTACGCATGGTGAAAGCCAGGGCGCCCATACCCGGAACTTGCGGCAGCACCCCGACCCAGCGCCGGACCTGCTCGCCCTGAAAATCGTAGATATTGCTCACTTCGCAGATAGCGCTGGAGCAGATAGAAGCCGACCTTGAGTCGGCTTTTTGCATTGGCGATTCACTTTTCGAGGCCGGCATGGCGCACATCACCAAACCACCTCGCCACCTGGACCGCGCCCACCTGGAGCGCCGCACGCCGCCGCCCGAGCCGCTCCCCACGCGCGAAGAGGTGCGCCGCGAACTTGGATGGGTCTTGGTGGCCGCAGAGCGTCAGGCGCAAGCCGAGCGCGACAGATAACCCGTACGCCGCCCGGCCAGTGCGGCACAAATAAGGATTGCTATGCGCACCATCAACGAGCACAAGATCAACCCTGCGAACGATACGATCTCGATCACCGTCACCGATGCACCGGGCAGTGGTGGCGCCAACCATCGCTACGAGATCGGTGGTTTCGACGCCAGCAAAAACGTGTCGTGCAGCACCGTCGGCGCGCCGGACTCCGAACTGGTACTCATGTTCCAGAATGGCCCGATTCCCGAGAATGGCGCCAACGGCGTCACGCACGAGGTATTGCTGGCCATCGTGGCCGACCGCCTGCGCAGCTTCCAAGCCGGGCCGTTTGCATGCAAGGCGAACGCCTGCGCTCTGACGCACATTGAAGAAGCCCAGCACTGGCTGCAACAGCGCACCATCGAACGGATGCGGCGCGGCGTCGAGGGTACTCACACCGTATAAATCTGAACTGGCCGGATGCGCGCGCGAGCATGCCGCCGCAGGCCTGAAAAGGAGGTGCACCATGAAGTAGCGCAGAATCCATCCCCAGCGCCAAGCGGCGCAAATGTGAAGGCGACTTACCGCGCATTTAGCCATCGGCGCAGCGGGTAGTTTGGCACTGGCGAGGCCTTAGCGCATCAATCAGCCCAAAACCACGAGCAGGATATGCATCACCCAGCCGACGCGCGTTGTAACCGTGGCTATTCGGCGCCGGACGCTGTAACCGGCAACCAGATTTCGCGGGCGTAGCTCAATGGTAGAGCGGAAGCCTTCCAAGCTTTCCACGAGGGTTCGACTCCCTTCACCCGCTCCAGCTCTCCTTGCCCGGCACGCCGGGTTTCGCCGCCAGCCGCATCACAGCGCTTGCGGCTTTTCTATTTGAGGCCAGCATGTTCGATATCGACTTCCGCGCCATGTTCATCGCCCTGGTGTGCTTAGGCGCACTGATCGGCGGCACCATCGTCGCGCTCGTGCTGCTGGCCTGGCTCTGGCTGTGGGCACTGGCCAAGCCGACGCTGCACGCTTTCACCGCATAAGGAGATCTCATGCGCATCACAGTAGGCGACCCGGACGCATACCGGGCTACGGTATTTTTCAACGGCGCGCCGATCGCCATGTGCACGATGGCCGATGAGGAGCGTGGCGAGGTCATCGTCTACGCGACAGATCGCGCGGGGCACATTCTCATCAGTGAGGCAACCGGCGATGCGCTGGCAGAGACCGCGCACGGAAGCGTGTCGGTATTCATCGCCCAATGCCACGCTGATGACGGCTTTGACGCCTGGATGCGCGAGCGCACCGAGGCTGCACACCTGGCCATGATGAAGCACGCCCGGCGCGGCGGCATCCCATACAACTGACACTTGCGACTGCCAGCGCGCTCCAGTGGCAGGGCTTTGAAAAACGGGCGCAGTCACCGACGCATCATGGCCAAGAGGCTCCACCGCAATTCATCGCGGCCCTGCTTGGCACGGGCGGTGACACATTGAAAGCCAGTATGCAAAAAATCCAACACCCATCGAACACCGACGTGCTCGGCGCACCTGCAGGTTGGGATCAGGGCGAACTGCCATGTAGCGCGCTGCCGGTCACGCGCACGCACGTCGGTGACCTGCCGGCCGTGCTGTCGTACTGGCGCCCTGATGCCGACGAACTGGCCGCGCTGAACGCCGGCCGCGCCGTCCGGCTGTGGGTGATGGGCGTAGCGATGCCGCCCGTGATGGTCGACGTCGACGGCGCTCAATAGCATGACGCGCAGACAACCAACTGCGCCAGGCATAGGCCGCCCGGTACCGCCACCCGAATTCACCGACCCACTGAACAACCGCTATCTGCCCGCGCCCGAGGTGCTCAAGTGGGCGCGCGCAACCATCCTCACCGAAGGCGGCGCGCTCTACAACAAAGACCACGCCCACCTGGAATATGCCGACGTGCAGTTCCTGTGGGCGCCGGAAGGGTTCGTGAAGGCGGGCCGCACTGTGCTGGGTCAGTGCGAAGAGGTCACCTTCCGCTGCGGGCCGTGGCAAAAGGGCCGCCAGCAACAGCAGATGGCCGACTGGTTCGGCATGGTGCCGGACTTCCTCATCACCCTGGACGCATCGTATTGCTTGGCCTGCAGCGACGCCGAATTCTGCGCCCTGGTCGAACACGAGCTTTATCACATCGCCCAAGAGATGGATGAATTCGGCGCGCCAGCATTCAACAAGTACGGATTGCCGAAGCTGTGCATGCGGTCGCACGATGTCGAAGAGTTCATCGGCGTGGTCCGCCGCTACGGCGCCAGCGAGGACGTGCAGCGCATGATCGATGCAGCAAAGACACCGCCCGAAGTGGCGAGAATCAACATCGCGAGGGCTTGCGGAACCTGTTTGCTGAAGGCTGCGTAGGCTTTACGTTGCTTTACAGGAAACTAAAACATGGCCGCACTCAAGGACGAGGTGAAGCTGTACGTCGTCACAGCGCTGGCCTGTTTCGACTCGCCGACGCAAGTATCTGTTGCAGTAAAGGAAGAATTCGGCCTCGATGTGCCGCGCCAGCAGGTGTCGCTGTACGACCCGAACACGTACGTCGGCCGCAACCTGAGCCAGAAATGGCGAACGATCTTCGAAGAGACACGGGCCAAGTTCCGCGCCACTGCCGAGGAAATCCCGATCGCCAGCAAGGCATTTCGCCTGCGCGGCCTGGCCCGACTGGCACAGAAGGCCGAGAACATGCGCAACTTGCCGCTGGTGGCCAGTCTCTACGAGCAGGCCGCCAAGGAAGTGGGCGATATCTACGTGAACAAGGGCAAGGCCGAGCCGAGCGATCAGCTGCCGACGCCCGTGCAAATCATCATCGGCGTCAAGGATGGGGCGCGAAAGAACGATGATCCAGCTTGACCTGAATATCCCGCAGGCTGCCTTCCTGAACCTGCCCCATAAGTACAAGGCCTATGTCGCGGGTTTCGGCTCCGGCAAAACCTTCGTGGGCTGCGTCGGTATCTGCATGCATTTCTGGCAGTGGCCAGGCATCAGCCAAGGTTACTTCGCGCCGACCTATCCGCAGATCCGCGACATCTTCTATCCCACGATGGAGGAGGTGGCCTATGCGATGGGCTTGCGCATCAAGGTGAAGCAGGGAGATCACGAGGTCGAGGTGTACGAGGGGCGGCTATATCGCGGCACGGTCATCTGCCGCTCTATGGAGAAGCCTGAAACCATCGTCGGCTTCAAGATCGGCCACGCGCTGATCGATGAGCTGGACGTGATGCCGATGCTCAAGGCACAAACGGCCTGGCGCAAGATCATCGCGCGGATGCGCTACAACGTGCCGGGCCTGCTCAACGGCATCGACGTGACGACCACGCCGGAAGGCTTTAAGTTCGTCTACCAGCAGTTCGTGAAGGCGGTGCGCGACAAGCCCGAGCTGGCGACGCTGTATGGCCTGATTCAGGCGAGCACGTTCGACAACGAGCTCAATCTGCCCGCCGACTACATTCCGTCGCTGCTGGCCAGCTACCCGCCAGCGCTGATCGATGCCTACTTGCGCGGCAAGTTCACGAACTTGACCAGCGGCTCGGTTTATCCGGACTTTGACCGCTTCAAAAACCGCACGACGCAGATCATTCTGCCTGGTGAGCCGCTGCAGGTGGGCCTCGACTTCAACGTGCTGAACATGACGGCGTGCATCAACGTGGTTCGCGAGGGCCAGCCGATGACACTGGCCGAGCGTGTGAAAGTGCGCGATACGCCGGCCATGGCCAGGATCCTGACGGAGGACTTCAAGGACAAGGGCCACCAAGTGAAGATTTTCCCGGATGCTTCCGGCCAGAACACCAGCAGCAAGAACGCCAGCGAGTCCGATCTGTCCATTTTGCGCCAGGCGGGCTTCCTGCTCGAAGTGAACCACTCAAACCCTGCGGTCAAGGACCGGGTCAACGCCTACAACGGCATGATCCTGAACGCCCAGGGTGAGCGCCGCTGGAAGATCAATACCGACCTGTGCCCGACTACGACCGAGGCGCTGGAGCAGCAGGTGTGGGGCGCCGACGGCCAGCCGGACAAGAAGTCTGGCCATGACCACGCCTGCTTCACCGCCAGCACAATGGTGCAGACGCGCGCAGGTCGATATCGGTTCGATGAATTGCCCGTCGCCGGCGAGGTTCTTGGCCCTGATGGCGAGTGGGTGCCTTACCGTGGCGCAGGCAAGACTGGTGCCAAACGCACAGTTAAGATCACGATTGCGAATGGTTACGTTATAGAATGCTCGCAAGATCATCTTTTTCTTGTGAGGAGCGGCGAATGGATTCAAGCGAAAGACCTGATGGGCCACGAGTGCATGTCGTTAGTGCAACCTGTCAAGAATTTGAGGGCAGGCGTTATTACCTTTGCGGGAAATACTTCCAAGACTCAGTGTCCGACGGAGAAAAGCGGCTCCACCGTGCAGTCTGGATTGCGTGGCACGGAGCAATTCAGGGAGATCATCACGTACACCATGTCGATGGCGACCGCAGCAACAACCAGCCTGAAAACTTGCTGTGCTTGCCCGGTGACGAGCATAACCGCGAACATGGTTATGAGCGGGCTGATGAAATTGCCGAAATGGGTAGAACCTATCAATCGCGGACGAAAGCATGGCACGCATCGGACGCCGGTAAGCAGTGGCACCAAGAGCAATATCAAAAAACTGTTGCAGCTCTTCGAGCAACAGCTCCAGCCGCTTGCTCATGCTGTGGAAAGCAGTTCGCCGCAAGCAGCACCGTCAAGAACAGCGATGTCAAATTCTGCTCCAAGGCATGTAAAGCCCATGCCAGACGGCAGAGCGGATTTGACAACGTTACTCGCATCTGCGGGAAGTGCGGTGCATCGTTCGAGGCAAATCGTTACAGCACGCGGAAGTCTTGTGACGGATGTTTCCCTGCAAGACGTTCGCGAGGTGTATTGCCTGACAGTGCCTGATCTCGGCTGCTTCAAGCTAGATGCGCAATCGCCAATTGTCTCGAACTGCGACGCGAACGGCTACTTCCTCGTGAAGCGCTACCCGATCACAAAGAAGGGCGCCACGGTATCGCCGCTGCGCATGTAACAACAAGGATTTACATGACCCATCCCGTACGCAAGCAATCGCCAGAGGCCGCTGTGCTGAATGAGCACTGCGACCTGATCGAAGCGCTGCTCGGCGGCACGAAGGCCATGCGCGCTGCCGGCGAGACCCACATGCCGCGATGGCCAGCCGAGGATCGCGAAGCCCATACGATTCGCTTGGCCGTCGCCACCTTGTTTCCCGCATACGGTCGCACGATCGAGGTGCTTGGTGCGAAACCATTCAGCAAGCCAGTCACCTACGGCGATGACGTGCCGGCGAAGCTCAAAGCCTGGTGCGAGGATGTTGATCGCACAGGTCGCAACCTGCATTCTTTCCTGGCGGAGGTCGGTCAAGAGGCGCTGGGCTTCGGTTTCAGCGGCATCCTGGTCGATCACCCTCCCACGCGCAATAAGGACGGCAAGCCGCTGTACGTTACCAAGGCAGAAGAGCTGGCCGCTGCTGTGCGCCCGTATTTTGTGCAAATCCACCCAAAAAACATTTTGGGTTGGCTTGATGATTCGGCGGGCCTGTCGCAGTTGCGCCTCTTGGAAGTCGTCAAGGTGCAGGACGGCGAGTTCGCCACCAAGAGCATTGAGCAAGTGCGCGTGCTGCACCGTGGCGGTTGGCAGGTATGGCGCAAGCTTGACAGTGCCAAGAGCGATGACTGGGCCGTGTTCGATGGTGGCGTGACCACCATCAGCCGCATTCCATTCGTGCCGGTCTACGGCAACCGCCTGGGTTTTATGAGTGCCAAGCCAGCTTTGCTGGAATTGGCGTATGCCAACGTCGAGCACTGGCAGACGAAAAGCGACCGGCAGACCAACTTACACATACTGAGCGTGCCGATCCTGTTTGCCAAAATGCTTGAGGCAGCAGAGATCGCAGTTGGCGCGGGAAGCGCGGTCAAGGCCGATCATCCCGAGGCTGACATGAAGTACGTCGAAATGTCTGGTGCTGCGGTTGCTGCTGGTCGGCAAGTGCTGCTGGACCTGGAGGATCAGATGCGCCAGTCTGGCGCCGAGCTGCTCGTCATCAAGCCCGGCGGCACCAGCGTTGCCCAGACCATTGCCGATAACGAACAAGGCGCCTGTGCACTGCAGAAGGTTGCGCAAAACATCGAGGACTCGGCTGATCAGGCGTTGCAGTTCATGGCTGAATGGGTCGGTGAAAAAGAGGGTGGCCACATCACCGTCTACAAAGACTTCGGCGCCGCAACATTGGCCGAGGCCAGCGCTGAGCTTCTGTTCAAAGGCGCGTCGACCGGCCTGTTGTCAGCTGAAAGCTACTTCAACGAACTCAAGCGGCGCGGCATCCTTTCCCCGGATCTTGACTGGGAAGCGGAGCAGGAGCGGATCCTGTCGGCTACTCCCACTCTGATGGCGGCATAGATGGGCGCGCTCGAAGAGTGGATTGCCGAGATGTTCCTCGTGCATTCCCTGAATCTGCTGCGCTTTTCTGCCGGCACGCAAGAGAAGATCCTGCTGCTGATGGCAGCTATGTCGAAGGAGCTCACGGCCAAGCTGAACGAGGGCGAGTTATCCACGTATGGCAAGCAGCGCCTGGGCGCGCTGCTGCGCGAGTCGAATGCGGTGATCGCATCGCATTACACTGGCATGCAGGCCGAAATGACCCGGAACCTGACCGGCATGGTGCGCATCGAGGCCGATTACACGGCAAAGGTGCTGACGCAGGCCTTGAAGATCGAACTGGGCGCCAAGCTGCCGCCGGCGAATTACCTCGAAAAGCTGGTCGGCGACACGCTGATTAAGGGCGCGCCGTCGGCGGACTGGTGGAAGCGCCAGGCGCTCGATACGCAATTCCGCTTCGCCAGCCAGGTGCGCCTCGGTGCGGCGCAGGGTGAAACGACGTCGCAGATCGTGTCGCGCGTGTTGGGCAAGAGCGTGAAGGCTGCTGACCTGGGGGCTGGCAAGGCTGGTGCGCCTGCAGCGCCGCCAACGAGCAAGGTGGCAGCTTTGTTGCGCGCACCGCCAGCGCCCCCGCAAACGGCGCCTGGCGCCGCGCCGGATCCTGTTGCGCCGGGCGAGCAGGGCATCCTGAAAACGTCAGCCGCAAATGCGCGCGCGCTGGTGCACAGTTCGGTGCAGGCCGTGGCCAATGCTGCGCGGCTCGCATCGTTCCAGCAAAACGTCGATCTGATCGAGTGCCTGGTCTGGCTGTCGACGCTCGACTCGCATACCTGCCTGCTGTGCGCCATGCGTGACCTGCAGGAGTACACGCTGGATGGGCAGGAGCCGATTAATCACACACACGAGTGGGCAGGAGGGCCGGGCGCCATTCATTTCAGCTGCCGCTGTGTGCTCAGCACGCGCACCAAGTCTTTCAAGGACTTAGGCATCGATCTGGACGAGCCCGGCGAGAGCACGCGCCCCAGTGATGGCGGCCCGGTTAGCAGCAAGATGAACTTCAAAGACTTTCTGGCCAGCAAGGACAAGGCCTGGCGGGCCGAATACCTGGGGCCGGGTCGCGCCGAGATGTACGAGGCGGGCAAGATCACCTTGAATGACCTGATGAACCTCAAGGGGCGCAAGCTGACCTTGGAGGAACTGCAGGCGAAGTACAAATAACGGTCGCAAGTCGCGCGCCAGAACAAGGACATTCAATGGAATCAGATGAAATGATCATTAAACCGCTCATCGTGCGCAACGCATTAGGCTGGTCGTGTATCGGCCTCGGCAAAGAAGGAAACGGGAGAACTCCCCGGGGCGCTTACTTCGACTGGCTGAGTGAATCCAGCTTCCACCCCTATATCTGAATCCATGAAGCCCGCTCCGGCGGGCATTTTATGACCAACGATTTACCGTGCCGCCTACTGAGGCGGCATTTTTATTGCCGCAAGCGGACGCGACGCGGTGCACGGCCGGAAGGTCATTGATAGGGCGGATGCCCAGAAAGAAACAACCATGCCATTCAAATTCGACGCCAACGGCAATATCGTCACCACCGGCGAAGGTGATAAGAAGCAACCCATCTTTGTTTATGGCGACGGCCGTGAGGCTCCATTCGACGCTGACAGCACGATTGCGTCCATCTCGCGCCTGAACGGTGAAGCAAAAGGTCACCGTGAGCGTGCCGAGCTGGCCGAAGGCAAGCTGAAGGCTTTCGACGGCATTGAAGACGGCGAGGCGGCCCGCAAGGCGCTGGAACTGGCCAAGAACATCAAGGAAGGCGACCTGATCGCAGCCGGTAAGGTGCAAGAGATCAAGGACGCAGCAGCAGCGTCTGCAAAACAGGCTGTGGCGGATGCCACGCGAGCAGCTGAGGCCCGCGAGAAATCGCTGGCTGACGAGAACGCCAAGCTCACTTCCAATCTGAACGACCACATCATCGGGGGCAGTTTCTCCAGCTCGGCGTTCATTGCCGACAAGCTGGCCATCCCCGCTGACATCGCGCAGAAGGTGTTCGGCGATCGCTTCAAGGTCGAAGGCGGGAAGTTGGTGCCACTGGATCACAGCGGCAACCCGATTTTCTCCGCAACCCGGCATGGTGAGCACGCTGATTTCGAAGAAGCGCTGCAGGTTATCGTCAACCAGTACCCGAACAAGGACAAAATCCTCAAGGGTACGGGTGCTTCCGGCGGTGGTGCTGCAGGTGGCAAGGCCGGCGCCGGTGGCGCTGACCTCTCAAAACTTTCCCCGACGGAGCGGCTGACCGCTGCACGCGCGGGGGCAAAATAAAGGGTAATTCCATGTTCAAAAAACTCTTCCTGGTGGCTGCGGCCATCATGGCCGCGATCGTCCATGACCTCCGCGAAATCGCATACGTACAGGTCAGCCAGTTCATGTACCGGCAAGGGCTGATCAAGTGTGCGCTGACGCTGGTGGAGGCGGCCAAACTGGAAACTGGCGACGTTATCCGCCAGGCAATTATTGAGTTGTACGCCGGATCGTCGGGCGTCCTGATGAACCTGCCATTCGATACCATCAGCGGTAATGCGATGAAATACAACCGCGAGGCATCGCTTCCTGGCGTCGGCTTCCGTGGCGTCAACGAAGCCTACACGGCGTCGACCGGCATCCTGAACCCGATCACCGAATCGCTGGTGATCGCTGGCGGCGACCTCGACGTCGACAAGTTCATCATCGACACCATGGGCGCCCAGCAGCGCTCAGTGCACGAGGCGATGAAGGTGCGCGCATTGTCGCTGGCCTGGACGCAGAAATTCATCAAGGGCGACAGCCAGTCCGATCCGCGTGAATTCGATGGCTTGCAGGTGCGCATCACGGGCGGCCAGATGATCGCTGCCGGCTCGACGGCCGGCGGTACGGCGCTGTCGCTGTCGAAGCTGGACGAAGCGATCGACCAGACATTGAATCCGACCCATCTGGTCATGTCGAAGGCCATGCGCCGCCGTCTGACCCAGGCCGCGCGCAATACCAGCGTGGGCGGCTTCCTGACCTACGGTGTCGACGCCTTCGGCAAGCCAGTCGAGATGTACAACGGCCTGCCGTTTATCGTGGTCGACCTGGACCACCTGGGAAATCCGATCCTGCCATTCACCGAAGCGGCCACTTCCGGCACTGCGACGGCGACTTCGATCTACGTCGTTTCGCTGGGTGAAGGTGGCGTGCAAGGTATTCAGAACGGTGGCGTCGACGTGCGCGACCTGGGCGAGCTGCAAACCTCGCCAGTGCTGCGCACCCGCGTCGAGTGGTACAACGGCTTCGCCGTGTTCAACGGCCGCGCCGCCACTCGCCTGTGGTCCATTGCCGACGCTCCTGTCGTCGCCTAATTACCGCCAAAGATAAGGATTAAACATCATGGCAAATCAATATTCGATGCTCACCTTCGACGCGGCCACCGTGTTGAAAGCGGCTGGTCTGATCGCGGCGTCCACCGATGGCGCCATCCTCGATCTTGGCGAAGGCCTGTTCGACGGCTTCCTGGTACTGGACGTCTCGGCGATCGAGGTGGCAAGTGGCGACGAAATCTACACCGTATCGGTGGAGGGATCGAGCGTTGCGGCAATGACCTCGCTGGGTGTTTGCCTGGCCAAGAAGGTGCTGGGCAACCTGGTTGTGCCGATGGATAACCCCACCGGCATTGGTCGCTTCGTCGTCCCCTTCCGCAATGAAGAGAATGGCGTGCTGAAACGCTACATCCGCCTGAGCACGCTGGTGGCTGGTACCGTCGCTACCGGTATCAACTTTTCGGCATTCCTGGCGAAGCGCTAAGCCGTCAAACAACTCAAGGGCCGGAGAAATCCGGCTCGTTTTACCTGGAGAATCACATGGCATTAGTAACTTGCTACGATCCGGACGGAAGTCCGCATCAGAAGGAACCGATCGACGCGCGTGAGGCGTGCCTGCATAACGGCTTCACTATGGCGCCGCCAGGAGAGGCGATGGTTGCTGAGTACGTCCCGACCAAGGTCGAATTGCTCGCTGCCCGCGACCAGATGCTGGAGCGCGAGCGCGCGCTGGACGAGCGCTCCCAGCGCCTGACCGAAGCGGAGGAGCGCGTTGCCGAGCAGGCGCGGGTCAACGAAGTCGAGGCGCAGCGCTTGAGCGCCGAGCTTGTAACCATCCAAGCCGAGCGGAGCACTGCGGTCGCAGCCGCTGCAGCGGCATCCGCCGCAGCGGTGGCCGCCTCGACCGAAAAGCCAGCAAAAGCCGCCAAGGCATAAATGCAGCACCTCCTGCCGCGCGCGGGCTTTCCATATCAGGATCATCATGCTCATCACTGAAACCGGCGCCGGCCTGGCCAATGCCGAATCCTATGCCAGCGTCGCCGCAGCTGATGCGCGCTGCGCCAGCCTGGGCCTGATCGCCTGGGCGGCGCTGGCCGAGTCCTCCAAAGAGATCGCCTTGCGCAAGGCGACGCTGTTCATGGCCACCTACCGCACGCGCTGGGCCGGCCGCCGCGTATATCAGCGCCAGGCGCTGGACTGGCCGCGCTACAACGTGGCAGTGGACGGCTTCACCGTGCCAAGCACCACGGTGCCGGTCGACGTGATCAATGCCTGCATCGACCTGGCCGTGCGCGCCGGTAACGGCGAGGATCTGCTGCCAGACCTCGACACCGGTTCGAACGCCATTAAGAAGGATAAGACCGGGCCGCTGGAAACGGAGTACTTCCAGAACACCACGGACGCGCGCGAGCGCTTCGTGGCCGTGGACGCGCTCCTTGTGCCGTACTTTGGCGCAACCGGTGGTGGCAATTCGATGAAGGTGACACGAGCATGAGCGCATATCCGGCAGTGAAGATCGACGGCTGTTTCGTCGCTGATAACACCTACCGCGAGGGCGACAAGGTGTGGATCGTCACCAACCTGATCGCACGCGCCAAGGATCTCGTCCCGTTCGACCTGCCGCTGTCGGCGATCTACTCCGGCAGCGAGGTCTGGACCCCTGTCGGATCGGCCTACGGCATCGCGCACCACGTGCGCCGCGCGCTCGACGTCGACACCAGCTACCCGATCATCATGTGCCAGCAGGGCTTCATTATGGACGGCTGGCACCGGGTGCTGCGCGCGCTGATCGACGGCAAGACCACGATCAGGGCGGTGCGCTTCGCTGAGACGCCGCCGTATGACTACGTGAAAGTGCCATAGCTTATGACCGACTACGTCAAAACCGCCGCGCGCGCTGACCAGTCGCTGCGCCGCAAGGGCGGCATCGTGGTGCTGCGCCGAGTCGTGACTGGCGTGTACGATCCCGACGTGGGCGCAGCGCCCAGCACCACGACCGACTACGAAGGCACGGGCGTGAAAATCGCCTACGAGGCCGAAAACATCGACGGCACGCTGATTCAGGCGGGCGACCAGAAGCTGCTGCTGTCGGCGCTGCAGCGCAACGGCTTACCAATGCCGGCGCCGACCACGGCTGACCTGGTGCTGTTCGGCGACGTCAGCTACACGATCCAGAACGCGGGCAAGACCGAACCGGTCGACGTGGCCGTGCTGCACACGCTGCAACTCAGGGGGATTTGATGGCTAAGGGTTCATTTTCCATGCAGATCGGCGAGTTCATCGCCAAGACCAAGGCGAGTCAAGATCTGCTTGTACGCTCCATTACGATGGGGATTTCTAAAGAAATCGACAGTAGGTCGCCTGTTGGCGATGCCATATATTGGAAGCGCAAGCCGCCTCCTGGTTACGCTGGCGGCAGATTTAGGGGCAATTGGCAATTATCGCTTGGCTCACCGGCTACTGCCGTCCTTGATCGTATCGATAAAGATGGTGCAGCCACGATAGCAGCCCATGGCGATGCGATGAGGGCTGCGAAAGCAGGGGATGTCATTTATCTCGTCAATAATTTACCTTATGCTAAGCGAATAGAGGATGGATGGGCGCGCCGGGCGCCGATAGGTGTTGTCATGTTGACTGTGCTGAATTTTCAAAAAATAGTCGATAAGTCGGTGCTCGAACTGCGTGGCGGTACGAGTGAAAGTGACTTCGCCCAAGGCTATTCGACATACAAATTATGAGCCAACCAACAATCCGCGCTGCGCTGGAGGCGGCCCTGGCCAGCCTCGCGCCGGCAATCGATACCGCATGGCAGAACGTGCCGTACACGCCAGTCACCGGCCGGCCATACCAGGCGGCCTACCTGCTACCAGCTGCGCCGCACAACTATTCCATGGGCGATGGCTCGCGCCAGGAGCGCGGCATCTTCCAAGTTAGCCTGATGTATCCGCCAGGGCAGGGTACTGCTACCGCAGGTGCGCGCGCCGAGATGATCGCGGCTCTGTTTCACCGCGGTGCCAGCTTCACCAAGAACGACGTGACCGTGCAGATCGAGCGCACGCCGGAAATTGCCGATGGTCGCGAGGATGGCGACCGCTGGATGGTGCCAGTGAAGATCCGGTATTTCTGCAACCTGTAACCCGCATCACCCCACACAGATCGCCTCGGCGGTCTTTTTTTTCGACCAAAGAAAGGCAATCCCCACCATGACCACTGCAAACGGCATCGACAGCCTGCTCGTTATCGGCAAGCAACCAGCGGAAGGCAGCAAGGCCCTGGCCGCCAACGGCCGGCTCTACCCGCGTGTGACCGCGACGTTCGACACGGACGCCGACAAGTACTCGAGCAACGAGATCGACCCGAGCCAGCAACAGGGCGACACCCGCCTGGGCAACTTCCGCACCTCCGGCGCCATCAAGGGCGAGGCCTCGTGCGGTACCTACGCCGTGCTGCTGGCCGCGCTGCTGCGCCGCGACTTCACGGCTGGCGGCCTGACCACGGCGCAAACCACCATCGCATCGGGTGCGACGGGCCTGACGCGCAGTGCTGGCTCCTGGCTCGCCGACGGCCACCGCGCCGGTACCGTCGTGCGCATCGGCGGCTTTGCCACCACTGCCACCACCAACAACGGCAAGAACTTCTTCGTTACCTCGGTGACTGCCTTGGTGTTGGCAGGTCAGTTCATGGACGGCTCGGCGATGACGGTCAAAGCCGCCGGCGACCCGGTGACCGTAACCGCGACCGGCAAGCGCTCCTTCACGCCGCTGACCGGCCACACCACCGACTGGTTCACTGCAGAAGTGCAGGATCCGGGCATCGCGGTGAATCGCTGCTTCATCGACCAGCTGGTGAGCAAGGTCGATATTGCTGTGCAGCCGAACGGCATCACCAGCATGGACTTCACCCTGATGGGCAAGCTGGAAGGCGCGACGACACCGGCCGCCTACTTCAATGCGCCTGCCGCCACGCCTGGTACCGGCAAGTTCTCCGGCGCCACAGCGATGCTGTCGGTCGCCGGCATCCCGTCGCAAATCTGCACTGGCATGTCGCTGTCGCTGGACGGCCAGGTCAAGATCGATCCCGTGATCGGCTCCAAGTTTGCTACCGCCGCCTCGCGCGGCAAGGTGCTGGGCTCGGGGCAGTTCACGGTGCTGATGCAGGATTCGGCATACATCGACTACTTCAAGCAGGAAGTCGAGCTGCCGCTGGCCTACGCCATGGCGGCTAGCACGGCGCCGCTGGCCGAGGTGATGACCATCGCCATGGGCCGCATCAAGATCACCAGCGCCAAGGTCGATGACGGCGAGAAGAACAAGATCGTCACGTGCGCTTTTGACATCCTCCGCTACCAGGGCACTGATGCGCAACACGAGGCCACGACCGTGGCGTTCCAGGATACGAGCCTGGTGTAACCCTTTGCCCGGCTGCGCGCCGGGCGTTCAATGAAAGGCTCTGCCATGCATGAATTGAAATTCAATAACCACAACTTTTCCTTGGTCGAACACGACGGCAAAACATGGCTTAGCGCTGCCGATATCGCCGTGGCACTGGGTTACAAGCGAAGCGACCAGGTCTCGCGGATTTTTGAGCGTCACGAGCGTGAATTTTCCACCTCGATGACGACAGTTTTTCAGGCCGTCAGTTTGGGACGTGGCGCGCCGCCATCCGATATTCGGCTCTTTAGCCTGCGTGGCGCGCACCTTGTCGGCATGTTTGCACGAACATCGAATGGCGTGGCATTCCGCCGCTGGGTGCTCGATCAGCTCGAGCATGCGGAGCGCCAGGGTGTGCCGCAGCACTCGCTGATGGTTGAGTGGTTCAAGGCAAAGGCTGCTGCCGATGACCAAGACCGTTTTGCCAGCATGTGCGGCAAAGGCCTGAGCGAGCACAAGACGCGCAAGCCGCCGCTCACCGAACGACTGAATCAGATCAGTAACCAGATTCAACCATCACTTCTTTCCTGACCCGGTCAAGCGCCGGGCTTTCTTTTGGCGCATGCGCCACCCCAGCACCGACCGGTCGCTGTCGCCTTCGTGGGCGCGGCGGCCGGCACGGGCACTTATTCTCCATCCCACGAAAAGGCAATATCCATGAATACCATCGCTTCCTTGAACACCGCTCAAGCCCTGGCAGTCGCCGGCTTCGACATCGCCAACCTGTCCGCGCCGGCCGCGCGCGTCACCTTCGACGTGCCCGTGATCTTTGACGCCGACGGCGAGCCCGTGGCCGGCATCAAGATCGTCGGCAAGAATTCCGACGAATACCGCAAGGAAAACCACGCCTTGCGCGCCGAAGGCTACAAGAAGTCGGCCAAGCGCAAGACCGCCATCGATGCCTCGACCGACGAAGGCTCTAACCAGTTGGTGACCGTCATCGATGACAACCAGAAGCGCCTGGCGCTGGCAGTGGCCGTCGACTGGTACGGTTTCACCAGCAACGGCGCACCGGTTGCGTTCGACAAGTCGATGATCGCCGCGGCGTTCGACAAATACCCGACCTGGCAAGAGCGCGTAACGGCCGCCCTGGAAAACGACGCCAATTTTTTGAAGGTCTGATCCAGGCCCTGCTGCTGTACGCCGATCACCTGTTCGATCGCGCGACAGTGGCAGGCGATGGCAACGCCAAGGGCGATCACCTGGATACTGCCAGACAAAACCCGCTGTACCGCGCACCCGAGGCGCCGGCAGTGCCGCAACTTCCGCCCGAGCTGGCATACCTCTGGACTTGGTTCACCCAGCTGAACCAGAAACGACAGTGCGGTATGGCAGTCAATGCGCTGTCCAGCGCCGAGATATTGGCCTGGCAGGCGCGCCACGGCATTCGCTTCGATCCGTTCGAGGAAGGCGTGATTGATCGCCTGGATGCGCTGTTCATGTACCACCAAAACGAGCCTTAGTTGCCACAGATGCAAAAGCCATCGTCAGAAAAATGACACAACATGCGAGATTTGGTATGGTCAGGTTATATTGCTTGATGGCATTGGTGTAACATTGCCCCTTGATAAACGAGGAGGTGTTGTGGCATTAATCGACTGTACTGAGTGCGGGAGCAAAATAAGTAACTTGGCAAATGCCTGTCCGAAATGTGGCCACCCGCAAGTAGCCGGCGTGGAGGCGCAGTTTTCTACTCCGGTCGCGTCGCCCGACGGATTGCCTGCAAGGAAGTCCCGTGGGATTTTCTACTATGTTGCATGGGCAGTTGCGGTCTTGGTCGTTCTTTTTTTGGGCAGTGCGATCATTTTCGGCATTGCGGATTCGAATAAGCGGAAAGCTATTGCAAACGACCCAAATGCGATTCATGCCGACGATGTGGTATCGATGATGGAATCGTCGTATGGCTGTGAATTTCCATCCGCCTTTTCCAAAGCATTGCAGCATCGGGATGCTGGCGAACTTACCGCTTGGGCTACGATCGTAAACAACGATCCATTCTGTTTTCATGGCGGAAACTTGAAAGCAAATCAGAAATGGACCGTTTTACAAGTGAAAGACAATGTCATGCAAATTTCACTATCGACGGCAGTGCAAGCGCAAACCGATATGAAGCGCAGTGATCATAACTACTGGACATTAGTCGAGTGGGGAATCAAAGAAAAGCCCTAATAATTTTCCGAGCCAGCTTTTGCTGGCTTTTTTTTCGTGCATAGCCACCTTCGGGTGGCTTTTTTTATGGGCGATCTATGCCAGACATTGCTGAACTAAGACTTTCGATTGATACGCGCCAACTGGAGCAAGGCGCCCAGGCTATGGACCGCCTCGGTGCCGCAAGTGAGGGTGTCGAGAAGAAGGTTGATAGCGCGACGACGGCCATTGACAAACTTGGCAAAGCCAGTACTGACGCGAAGGGGAAAACTGCCGAAGGCGCTGCGGCCGTGGACGCCATCGGCGAGGCCGGCGCGCGCTTGGTGCCAAAAGTCGATGCGGCGACCACCTCCATTGACGCTATGGGCGCCACCGCTACCCGTATTCGAACTGTCTTCCTCGGCGGCAGTAACACGCTTGATGGCTTCATGGGTTCCTCAATGGGCGTCTGGCGCAGCAGCGAGGCCGCCGCCGCTGGCATCGACAGCCTCGGTGCCTCTACGGAGCGTACATGGAAAAAGCAGGCCGACTACAACGGCGCGATGGCCGACACGAGCCGCCTCATGCGCCAGGCTGCCGAAGCCGCGCGCACTCTCGAAGAGTCGAATCACAAGATGCTGGTGCAGCTGCAGCGCGAGATTGACACCTTCGGCATGGCGCGCGGCGAACTGGAGCGTTATCGTGCTGCCGAGCTGGGCCTGGGTAGTGCAGCCCAGACCAAAGCGGCAGCTCTGGGCAATAGCATCGATGCGATGCACCGTGAAGAGCGGGCCGCGCGTGATGCCGCTGGCGCGCAGGATCGCGCAGCTGCCGCCGGCGATCGCTTTATCAAAAGCTTACAAGATCAGGTGGCCACGCTGGGCATGACGACACAGCAACTGCAAACGTACCGCGCAGCCCAGCTGGGAGTTTCCGACGCTGCAGCGCCGCTGATCAATAAGCTGGCCGAGACGGGAGAGGGGGCCAAGAAGGCCGGCGGACACATGGAAGGCTTCAGCTTCCAGTCGGCCAGCGCCAAGCGCGAATTGCTGGTACTGGCCCACGAACTGAGCCAGGGCCAATTCCAGCGCTTCGGCGGTTCGATGATGGTTCTCGGCGAACAAACCGGCGCTGCCGGGCTGCTGTTCAGCAGCACCGGCCTGGCCGTGCTGGGTTTCGCCGCCGCCCTGGGCACGGTAGCGTACGCGATGATCAAAGGTGCCAGCGAGCAGCGTGAGATGAATAACGCCCTGATCTCGACCAACAACTATGCAGGCGTCACCAGTGACAAGCTGAATGAACTGGCGCATGCCGCGACTGCTGCGCATGGGAGTATTGGCGAGGCTAAAAAGGTTGTTACGGAGTTGACTGGCACGGGTAAATTTACCGGCGACCAGATCGCATACATCACCGATGCTGTCATCGCTCTTGAATATGCGACTGGAACCTCTGTCAAAAAAACCATCAAAGAATTCGAATCCCTGGCCGTTCAGTCGACTGGTAGCACCAATCGCGCTACGGAGGTGATCACTCGTGCGACCGTCAAGCTTGACGATACGTATCACTTTTTGACGCTCTCTGTTTATGAGCAGATTCGAGCACTGGAGAAGGATGGCGATGCAAAGGCCGCATCAGCAGTAGCCACCGCCGAATTTGCAAGGGCCACCAAGGATGGCGCTGATCAAATGATCGAAAATCTCGGCAGTGTAGCAAAGGCATGGCATGGGATTACTGCGGCAATTGGCAAGGCGATGGACGCAATTGGCGAATATGGAAAAAAAGATACTCCAGGGCGTGATGTAAAGGCTTATAGCGGATGGCTGGCGGATCTTGATACGAAAATGGCTATTGAGAATAAACAATATGGCCGCGCTGCTGATTTCCCTATTCCTGCATTTCAGGAAAAGCGCGCTGAAGTTGTTCTTAAATTGGTTGATGCTGTTGACCGGCTGAATCAAGCCGATGCTGCCGCAATTGCACAAGGCAAGACCGTGGAAAATAATTCTCGCGCTGTTCATGCTGCCGCAATGATCCACGCCGAAGATATCCGCATGCAGAAGAAGGGAATGAGTGAGTTGGCGGTTGCCCTGGATGCTTACAAGCAGAATCGCGAGGCAATCAGGGCTGTCGACCCGGATTCGCCACTACTCACGCCTGAAGCTGTTGCCGCCGGTATCGCTGCCCGAACGAAGGCGCACACAGAGCAGACCAAACCGAAAGCTGATCAGGTCGAAAACACTGAACTCGCCGATCAAATCAAGCAATACGCGAAGGAAGCGGCAACTGCCAAAGCGCACTACGACGCCCTGGGCAAGCTCGATGACATGTACCTCAAGGGTGGCGAGCTGTCCGTACAGCAGGCCTACCAGAACAAGCGCGACTACGCCCTGAAAACCTACGAGGCCGAGATCGATGCTTTTGACCAGGAGATCGGCGCACTACAAGGGCACAACAGCGCGACCAAAGCCGAGGCGGCCAAGCACCAGAAGGAGCTGAACGAGATCCTGGGCAAACGCGACGCGGCCGAGAAGGCCTTTTTCGACGCGAGCTTTATGCGCGACGAGGAAGAGCGCCTGCGCCAGGCGGCAACTGCGACGGCTGCCACCGATGCCGCGAACAAGGAAATCGCGTCGATCAATGACCAAGTGGCGGCCGTTGAAATGCAGATACGAACCTACGGCATGCTGCCAGCGGCCAAGACGGCCGTGATGATCGCTGATATCGCGGAAAAGAACGCAGCATTGGCTGGCATCGCCGGCGCTGAAAAAACCATTGAACTGAACAATTTGAAAATTGATGGTCTGAAACGCCTTCGTGCCGTGCAAGGCATCTCCCAGGCCCAGGAGGCAGGCACCGACGTCGCCAAGGCCAAGGAACTGCTGGATATTCTGACGGCCGTCGACACGGCGGCGCAGGCTGCTGCCACCGGCATGGCCGAATCATTCGGAGCCGTCGGCAAAGCCATCGGCAGTTTGACTACTGCACTGACGGGCTACGAGCGCACGCAAGCGGCCGTCGCTGCGCAATTAAAGTCATCGATCCAAGACGCTCACGGCGATCGCGACAAGGTTGCCAAAGCCCAGGGCATGGCGGCACAGCAGGGCGCCCAGGCGCAGATCAAGAGCTATGGCGACATGGCCAGCGCCGCCAAGGGATTTTTCAAGGAAAACAGCGCCGGCTACAGGGCTTTGGAAGGCGCAGAGAAAGCTTACCGCGCGTTCGAAATGGCCATGGCCATCCAGAGCATGGTCACCAAAAGCGGACTGCTTACGGCATTCACGGGCCTGTTTGTGACTGCTAAAGCAACTGAAACAGCGGCGACGGTGGCCAGCGTGGCACCGGACCTGGCTGCATCTGCGGCCAAGGGCGCTGCCGCCGCAGCCGTGGGCGTGGCAACCCAGGCACAGGGCGATCCGTATTCTGCCTGGGCGCGCATGGCAGCGATGGCGGCCGTGATGGCGGCGTTGGGCTTTGCTGTTGCTGGAGGCGGTGGGGGTGCTGACACGACCGCCAAAGACCGGCAGGCCGCCACCGGTACCGGCTCGGTGCTGGGCAATTCGTCCGCGAAGTCCGAATCGATCGCTCACAGCCTGGCCATCATGGAGAAAAACTCCGGCCTGGGCCTGGCCCAGGGCGCACAGATGGTCGGCTCGCTGCACCAGATCGTGCAGGGCATCGGCGGGCTGGGCAGTCTGCTGGTGCGCAATGCGGGCGTGACTGGCGCCACGGCGCCGGATTCGCTCGGTGCCGCGCAGAAATTCGCGGATAGCGTGCTCGGGAAAATTCCGCTGATCGGTGGGCTGCTGGGCAAAACCGTCGGCGGCCTGATCGGCTCGATTTTCGGCGGGAAAACGACGACGCTCGATACTGGCGTCACTTTCGGGAAAACGTCGCTGGCCAGTATTCAGGCGGGCGGGGTCTCGGCCAGCCAGTACACGGACACGAAGACTTCCGGCGGCTGGTTCTCAAGCGATAAATATCATCGCGCACTGTCCGGCCTCGGCGCCGAGGCAAACGGCCAGTTTGCCAAAATCATCATGGGTCTGAGCGATACCGTGCGTTCTGCGGCGTCGGCGCTGGGCCTGGGCGGCGATGCATTCTCCGCGAAATTAAATTCGTTTGTGGTCGGCCTGGATGTGTCGCTCAAGGGGCTGAGTGGTGACGATCTGCAGAAAGCGCTCGAAGCCGCGTTCAGCAAATTGGGTGATGACATGGCCAGCTTCGGCGTGGCTGGCCTGGAGCAATACCAGGCCGTCGGCGAGGGTTATCTTGAAACGCTGGCGCGCGTGTCGAACGACTATATGCAGGTCAGCGATGTCCTTTCCGTGTTGAATAAATCGTTCGGCGTCACCGGCCTGGCCGCCGTGTCGCTGAGCGAGGGGCTGATCAATGCGGCCGGCGGCCTCGACAAGCTGACCAGCGGTACCAGCTACTTTGTCGAAAACTTCCTGACTGAAGCTGAGCGCATGGCACCGATCACCAAATCGGCGAACGATGCCATGGGCAAGTTGGGCGCATCGGGCGTGACCACGGTCGACCAGTTCAAGGCCTTGGTGCTGGCGCAGGACCTCAGCACGACGGCGGGCCAGTCCATGTATGCGCAGCTGATCGCGATCGCCGAGCCGTTCAAGAAGGCGGCCGACTACGCGGCCGAGTTGGCAGCTGCGACGGGCGAGTTCGCCGTTGCAGCGAAAACCGCTTCAGAGATCGCCAGCGAGCACCGTGACCTGCAGCAGCAGTTGAACCAGCTGACGAAAAGCGAAAACGAACTGTTGGCTATCCAGCGTGCCGGCCTGGCTTCCGTCAACCGGGCGCTGTTCGACCAGGTGCAGGCTGCCAAGGCCGTGGTGACAGCCAAGGATGCGCTCGCCAAGGCATACGAAACGGAATCGACGGCTGCCAAGACTGCACTGGATAAGTCGAAATCGTGGGTTGTCACCCTCAACGGCTTGAACGCCAGCATGGCCTTGGGCGCCCAGTCGACCCTGACGCCGGAGCAGAAATATGCCGAGGCACGAGCCCAGTTCGAGAAAACCCTGGCGGCAGCAAACGCCGGTGACAGCACGGCGCAGTCCGGCCTGTCCGCCGCCGAGCAGGCTTTCCTGTCGGCCTCGCAGGTGGTCAATGCATCCGATGCGCGCTACGTGGCCGATTACGCGCGCGTGATGGCTGCCAACGACGAGGCCATGCGCTGGGCATCGACGCAGGTCGATGTGGCGCAGGCCAGCCTGGATGCGCTGACGGCTCAGGTGTTGGGTCTGATCACCATCAACGACAGCGTGCTGACGGTGGCGCAGGCGATCGCCAACCTGCAAGTGGCGATGGGCGTATCGAATGGGCTGGGCGTGGAATTCACGAATGCACCAGCCGTCGCCGTGCAGGCCGCCATGACCAGCGCGCCGGTGCCGGTGGTATTCGATGCCACGCGCTATTCGGCCGGTTCCAATGTTGGCTCCGATGCGCTGGTCGCTGAGATCCGCGCATTGAACTCACGTCTCGATGCTCAAACCGTCGAAATCAAGGGCTTGCGTGAAGACCAGAAAAAGCAGACCGGCGCCACTATTCAGGCCACGGTCGAGTCGAACGCCAGCGCCGCAAAAACGGTCGTTGCTGGCGTTGAAAAATCGGCCAAGACATCGGCCTGGGGAAAACCAGTGGAGTATCAAAAATGACAGATGCACAGTTTTTGGCGTGGCTGCAGGAGAGCGCCGCCACGCGCATGGTGCTGATCGAGGCCCAGGTGAACGTGGCCGGCGTCGAGGTAACGCGTTACCTCGCGTCGCGCCTGTACACCACCGGCCCGGCCGACACGCCGGCCAACGTCGAGTACCAGCCGCTGGTCACCGGCGGTCTGGCCTTCACCGAGCAGGTCAGCCTGACCGGTGAGGCCGGGTTGTCCGGCGGCGACATCGAGCTGGACAACGCCGACGGCGCGCTGGACGGCTGGCTGGTCGACGTGTGGTCCAATCGGGCGATCCGAGTCTGGGTCGGCGATCCGGCCTGGGCGCGCGCCGACTTCCGCCTGGTGTTCGACGGCATCATCGCCGACGTGGGCGTGTCGGGCCGCGAATCGATCAACCTGGCGCTGCGCGACAAGCTCCAGCGCCTCAATACGCCGATCACCGAGGCCAAGCTGGGCGGCGCCACGCAGAACAAGGACGCGGTGTTGCCGGTGCCGTTCGGCGAATGCCACAACGTTTCGCCGCTGGCCACCAACCCGGCCACCTTGGAATACGGATTCCTCGGCGCGGTCGAGTCGATTGCCGAGGTGCGCGCCAACGGCAAGCCGGTGGGCGCGACGATCAATAATGCGGCAGGCCGCTTCACGCTGATCACCAACCCGCTGGCCCAAGTGATCACCGTCAGCGTGCAGGGCGACAACGTGGCCGGCTACGCGCCGCGCATCGCGCCGCTGGTGCAGCGCATCGCCACCGGCTACGGCAAGGCGGCTGATCGCTTCACCGCCACCGATCTGGACCTGGCCAACCTGGCCGCATTCGACGCGGCGCACCCG
The DNA here is from genome assembly GCF_002250505.1 of Janthinobacterium sp. PC23-8. Lineage (GTDB taxonomy): Bacteria > Pseudomonadota > Gammaproteobacteria > Burkholderiales > Burkholderiaceae_D > Janthinobacterium. Next base: position 812,683 of record NZ_NJGY01000002.1, on the reverse strand, counting down.
CAGCTGGTGGGCCTGTACGTGGCTGACCGGACCAACCAGGCGCAGGCCATCCAGCAGCTGGCGGCCAGCGTGGGCGCGCAGGCGATCATGTCGCGCACCGGCCAGCTGCGCCTGGTGCAGGTCGCGTTGCCGGGCCTGGGCGTGCCGGTGCAGATCGGGCCGGACCACATGCGCGAGCGCAGCCTGCACCCGGTGCAGCGCCTGCCGGTGGCGGCTGCTGTGAAAATTGCCTTTGACCGCAACTACACCGTGCAGGCCAGCCTGACGACCAGCATCCCGCCAGAGCACGCCGACCTGTACGCCACCGAGTGGTTGACCGAGACCGTCACCGACGAGGCCGTGCGTGCGCGGTACCGCATCAGCGACGACCCGGTGCAGGTCGAAACCTGCCTGAAAACCCGCGCCGACGCGCATGCCGAAGCGGCCCGCCGCCTGGCATTGAACAGCGTGCCGCGCACGATCTACGAATTTGATGGAGAACCCGAGATGATGATGCTGGAACTGGGACAGGCCGTGACCCTGACCGATGCGCGCTATGGCCTGCAAGATGGCGCCGCTGGCGTGGTGGTGCTGCTGTCGCGCTACTGGCTGACCGGCCGCGTGACCGTCGGGGTGATGGTTTGAGCGCGCTGCTGGGCGAGCGCGACCGCCTGATCATGAATACGGTGCCGCGTTATTTTGTGTCGGTGGTGGAGAAAACATTGCTGCTGCAGGCGAGTACACCGGTGTTTGCCGTCAGCCGGACCGGCAACCCTACGCCGGCAGCGATCACGATCACTGCGGAACTGGTGAGCATTACCGGCACTGTGGAATTCAGCGTGTCTGCCGGCGCGGCGCTGGCCGTCGACGGCAAAGTGGCCACCTTGCGGTTTGTGGATATGTCGGTCGATGTGGCCTTCGTGCAGGCCAAGGTCAAAGACGCCGAGTCCGGCGTCGAGTTTCTGCGCTCGGCCGTGGTCAGCAAGGTGTTCGACGGTGTCAATGGCGCCGCCGGTGTCGATGGCGCAACGTACTACACTTGGGTCAAATACGGCGACAGCGCAGCAGGCGCAGGACTGTCGGATAGCCCTGCGGGCAAAGCGTTTATCGGTTTGGCCTACAACAAAACAACACCGGTCGAGGGGACGAACCCAGCGGATTACACCTGGTCGCTGATCAAAGGTACGGACGGCGTACCGGGTGCGCCAGGCGCCGATGGGCTGACGACTTACACGTGGATCAAATATTCGGATCTTCCGGATGGTACCGGGCTGTACGATGTGCCAACGGTCGCCACGCTGTATCTGGGACTGGCGACCAACAAGACTACTTCGGTGGAGAGTGACAACAAGGCGGACTACACCTGGTCGAAATTCAAGGGCGACCAAGGCGTGCCTGGTGCTGCAGCGACAACTTATTACACTTGGCTCAAATACGCTGACGGCGCCGCTGGTGCTGGGTTATCTGATGATCCATCCGGTAAAGCATATATTGGTCTGGCCTACAATAAAACGACGCCCGTTGAAAGTTCAGCGCCTGGTGACTATGCCTGGTCGCTGATCAAAGGAACGGATGGCATTCCCGGCACCAAGGGTGCCGATGGAGCCACCCTTTACACGTGGATCAAGTACGCCGACCAGGCTGATGGCGCCGGCTTGTATGACGTGCCAAACGACGGCACGCTGTATATCGGCTTGGCAACCAATCGGCCGACGGCCGTTGAAAGCCTGGTGAAGACGGACTACGTCTGGTCGAAATTCCGGGGCGATCAAGGTGTGCCTGGTACCCCAGGCTTGGCTGCGCCGACACTTTATACATGGGTGAAGTATGCCGATACGGCCGCAGGCGCTGGCCTGGTCGACGATCCTACCGGCAAGGCCTGGATCGGGCTTGCCTATAACAAACTGACGCCAGTGGAGAGCCTGTCTGCAGGCGATTACGCATGGTCACTGATTCGTGGCGCTGATGGCGTGCCGGGCACCGACGGTGCAAATGGCCTGCCTGGCGTGAAAGGTGCCGACGGCCAGACCTTCTACACGTGGATCAAGTATGCGGACGTCGCGGACGGTGCCGGCATGTACGACACACCGAACGCCAATACGCTGTACTTGGGCCTCTCGACCAATCGCACCAGCCAAGTCGAGGGCAGTAACCCGGCCGATTACGTGTGGTCGAAATTCAAGGGTGACCAGGGCGTACCCGGCACGGCGGCGCCGGCGCTGTACACGTGGGTAAAGTACGCGGACAGCGCCGCTGGTGCGGGCCTGACCGATAACCCTGCTGGAAAGGCATTCATCGGACTGGCCTACAACCAGACGACTGCAATTGAAGGCACAGATCCTGCGCAGTACACCTGGTCGCTGATCAAGGGTGTCGATGGAGTGCCTGGCGCACCAGGCGCGGACGGGCTATCGCTCTATACCTGGATTAAATACGCTGATTATGCCGATGGCGCCGGCCTATACGATATTCCAGGCCCGACCACGATGTATATCGGTCTGTCTGTAAATCGGGCGGTGCAGTCAGAAAGCGGCAACAAGGAAGATTACGTCTGGTCGAAATTCCGGGGCGATCAAGGAGTTCCTGGCACCACCGGCCCGCAGGGACAGCGCGGCACCAAGACGGTGGTGGCTGGCGGGTACTCGACCTGGTCCGATGCGTCGGCCGCCGCTGAACTGACCGCCGCCGGCTTCGGTGCGCCCATCAATCGAGATGTGGTCACGCTGTACGGTCCGATCATCTCGGCGCCGACATTTACCCTGACCAAGTTTTTCGATAACGGGAGCTGGCTCCTGATGGGTACGCATATCGATGGCGGACTGCTGGTCAGTGGCACGGTTGCCGCCGCAGCGATGTCCGTCGATCGACTGTCCGCCTTGTCTGCGAACCTGGGCAATGTCAATGCTGGCGATATGTATGGCGTATCGATTCGCGGAGGATCATTTACCGATGTGAACTGGCCGGCGACTGGAGGCGGGTTTTACCTGGGTCCGGACGTTTTCCGGATGGGGAGTTACCCGACCGGAAAATATTTCGAGGTATATCCGTCGGGTGATGTGCATGCGCCGGGATTTGATATTACCAACGGCGTTGCTCGATTCGGTGGCGAGTTGTCTGGCGTCACAGGATCGTTCCATCTGGTTCGCAGCCCTACTCGTTCCGGTCCGGCCGGCAACGCGGGCAGCGGCTCAGGGTATGACCTTACCGGTACCGGATTGTATTTCTACGATGGCGTGAACGCACTGCCGTGTGTCGAGTTAGGAGAGTACATCACATGACCAAGGGACTGAAAATTAGAAAATCGGGGCGCGTGGTGTTTGACTCGACGTTGGCTGTCGGCGGTGTCTGCCTCGGCATCGTTGCGATAACAGGTACGGCGAGTGTGTATTCATTCCCAGCGTTCTCGACTGGGCACACGCCAATTGTGCTGTTCAGCGATGGTGCGGTGCGCAGCACCTGGCAATACGACGAGGTAATGGGATATCCGCGATTTACGTTCCCTGCCACAGCAGTTGCGCCGAACACACGAACCAGCGCAGGAATCTATCTCAAATGAGGGGCCTCAAAATTAGAAACGGCGCCCGGGAGCTAGTTGTCCACAGCGAGGCGCGCGGCACCGCCTGTATCGGCCGCGCGTCGCTCGTTGCTGTGGTGCAGCCATCTACATCCGGTGGCGCCAATATTGCCGGCTATTCTCGCCACACGTTCGCGTCCGACCTCCCGATCATCTGGGCAATCGATCTACCAGTGGGGCGACGTGTAGGCATTATCGATACTGGCTACGCCAACGGCGTGTACACAATCGGCGCCTATTGTGGCGACAATCCAAATTCTCTCGGATTCGACCAGCAGTTTCCTGTCGATATCTGGGCGTTTTCCATGATTACTGCAGCGAGCACGGGCAGCACCTCAGGACTGAGGCTGAGAAACAGTGCCGGCATTATCACTCACGATTTTATGGCGCCAAATATTACGCTGCCCATCGCAGCAGGCGATTTGTCCATTGCCGCAGTCGTGCCGCCTGGCATTGGGCGCCCAGTTGTCATTGGCAGCAGTCCGTATTACGACGTTACCTATACCGACCTGGAGCCAGGCTACATAAAAACAGATCGGCGCCAGTTTGCGTTGCGATCCAGCGATAACGTCGTCGCCTACTCGCCGGGTCTGATGTTTCGGTCCGGCAGCAGCAGTGGCGCGCCGCCGGCGGACTCGACATTCACCGAGAAATCCCCGTTTTTTGTCGTCGACGGCCAGTTTTTACCATGAGGACACCATGCCGAATCTTCGCATCATCCATGACAACGCCTCCGACCGTGCGACGCTGACGGCATCGAGCCAGGCCGGCACGCTCGGCCCGACCAACCTGCAGCGGGACGCTAAGGGCGCGGTACTGCGCGCGACCAGTACGACGCAAACCATCACCGCCGCATGGCCCACGCAGGAGTGCATCGCCTGCGTGGCGCTCATTTTCACCAACGCAACCAGCAGCGCGCGCATGCGCGTGCGCGGCTACGGCCAGCCGGGCGATGCGGCGCCGGTGATCGACACGGGCTGGATGATGCCTTGCCCCGAGGCGGCGCTGGACAGCTACCCGTTCGGCGAGCTGCCGCTGGGCTGGAATGCCTACCAATGGGGCGGCACGAACACCTGGGCGCGCGGTGGTGGCGCCGATGCTGTGGCCTGGTTCGCGCCGGTATTCGTGCGCAGCCTGGTGATCGACGTGTATTGCCCGGACCTGCCGGCCGGCTACATCGAGATATCGCGCCTGGTTGCCGGCAATTACTGGTCGCCCGAGAACAACGCCGAATACGGCGCCAGCCTGCAGCTGCAGGACACGACCGAGGTTTATCGCACTGCCGCTGGCACTGCCAAAACCGCAGTGGGCACCACCAGCGACAAACTGGCAATCAACCTGGCGCACCTGACGGCGCCTGACCGGGCGCGCCTGATGCGCATCCTGCGCGAGTGCGGCCCGGTGCGGCCACTGCTGTTCAGCCTGTTCCCTGAGCATGCAGATCCGGTGCTCGAGCAGGACCACATGCTGTACGGGCGCGTGGCCAACCTCGACGCGGTCAGCACGCCGTACTACGAAACCTATGCAGCACCACTCCAAATCGAAGGAATTTAAAAATGGCATTGAAATTTACAGCCGGTATGAAAAACGTGGTCGAGGTACTTAACCAGATGTGGGACGCATTTGCGGCCGGACCCTATAACGCGCTGCCCCTCACGGGCGGGACGGTCACTGGCCCTGTGAACATCAATTCGCCCAGCATTTACGGTCGGTACAACGGCAACGCTGCCGGAAATGCATATCTGTCGATGGCGTTTAGCTCTGTTACGTACGCGTTTATAGGGCAGGCCACGGCCACTACAGGCGGTGGGGTGGACGTTGACATGGGAATCCGCGCAGAAAATACATTGATTTTCGGCGCCGGTGGTTTCGGGGCAAAAATGAAATTATTCCCCAGCGGTAATCTGGGCGTTGGCACATCGTCCGATAGTGGTGCTGATCGTCTGCAGGTCGCGGGGATGGCCGGGTTTTTCCCGGGTGGTCTGCAGGGCCAGCGCCTGATTCGCGCTGGCGTCAGTCCGGAGTACCCATCTGTAGTGGCATGGGCTGGGAATGGCGTGATTCCATCCCAGGGGGCCACAGTGCTGTCTGTGGGTAAAAATTCCGTTACAGATCGCGGGATTGATGTGATGGGCACCGTCAATACCATGGGCAACGACTACGCCGAATATATCGTCAAATCGGCGGCGTGCGGCCCTGTCGAAAAGGGGCAGATCGTCGGAATCACGGCAGAAAACACGATCACCGATCAGTGGGCGCCTGCGGTCATGTTCGCTATTAAATCGACGCTGCCATCATTCGTCGGTGGTGATACATGGGCGAGCAGCATCGGGCCGCGCCCGGACCCTCAAGCTGGCCCAGCGCCAGTCCAGCCGCCGCGTCGTCTTGATGTGACCGAGCAGCAGCCGCTGCCCGGCACCAATCCACAGGAATATCACGACGTAGTGACGCCTGGCGACACCGACGCCGAGTGGGCGGTGAAACAGGCTGCTTATGCTGCAGCGCTGGCCGTGCACGCCGCTGCTGTGCAGCAGGATGCCAAGGCTATGGCCACGTTCGAGGCCGCCCTGGAGATCGAGCGCCAGAAAGTGGACCGCATCGCCATCGCCGGCCGCGTGCCGGTGAATGTGCTGGGCGCCCAGCCTGGCGATTACATTGTGCCGGTGCATGATGGCGAGGGCATTGCCGGCATCGCCGTGCACGCGGACGATATCACCATGCCGCAGTACCTGCGCGCGGTCGGGCGTGTGATCTCGATCGAGCCTGATGGCCGGGCGTATGTGATGGTCAAGGCGGTGTGATGGGCGCCCCGCACAACGGCGTCGACCGCGCCGGCTCAGTCTTCCGCATGTACGTCGGCGGCAATGCCATCGTCACCTGGTATGTGGCCATGACCGACCCGCGCTCGCTGATGTACCTGGTGGCCTCGACGCGCGACGGCGCCGTGCTGATCTGGCTGCTGATGGCTGTCGGCGCCGCCGCGTTGCTCGACGCGGTCGTTAACGACTTCCTGCCTGATCGCTTCCATTGGCGCATTGGCCGGCGCCAGCGGCATTACATCCTGGCCGCCCTGGCGTTTTGCTACATCGCCCAGCTCTATGTCGAGTTTTTCAACCTGCGCAGCGGCGGCCTGCTGGCCTACTACCTGTGGAATGCCGCCACGATCATGTTCATTGCGTTCATCGACGCCCACCAACGCAACAAGGACAACCAATGCTCGACAGTCTGCAATTGAAGAAAATCTGCTGGGTATGGCTCGGCTGCTTCTGGAGCGCCGGCGCTGCTGCGGCGCAAGCCACGTTCGGCAGTGACCTGTCGACCATTCCACCGGCGGCCGTTGCCGTTGCCGTGGTGCTGGCCTTGATCGGCGGCGCCGCAGCGACGCTGCGCAAGATCGCCAGCCCGACCATCACCATCAAGTCCGTGCCGCTGGAAGTGACCAGCGATCTGCTGCTGTCGCTGCTGGCCGGCTTGGTCACGTATTTCCTGTGCGCCTGGCAGGAAGTGCCGATCCTGCTGCAGGCGGGCCTGATCCCTCTCGCCGGCTTCGGAGGCGCGCGCGTGCTCGAAGCCTACCTGGCTGCCGGCCTGGCCAAACTTAGCCGCTTCGGCGGTCCTCCACCTCCACCTGAAAGCCTTCCATGAACCTGACGCTCCAGCAACTCATTACCATCATGCCCAATGCCCGCGCCAAAGCGGGTATTTTTTTACCTGCCCTGAATGCAGCCATGGCCGAGTTCGGCATCAACACGCCGGTGCGCCAGGCGTCGTTCCTGGCCCAGCTGGCGCACGAATCCGGCCAGCTGGTCTATGTGCGCGAACTGGCCAGCGGCGCGGCCTACGAGGGACGAAAGGATCTGGGCAATGTGCAGCCCGGCGACGGCGTGCGGTTCCGTGGCCGTGGCCTGATCCAGGTGACCGGCCGCAGCAACTACGCCGCCTGCGGCAAGGCCTTGGGCCTGGACCTGCTGGCGCAGCCCGCGCTGCTCGAGCAAACCGTCAACGCCTGCCGCTCGGCTGGCTGGTTCTGGCAGTCGCGCGGGCTCAATGCGCTGGCGGACGCTGGCGACCAGGTGGCGGTGACGCGGCGCATCAACGGCGGCACGAATGGCCTGGCCGAGCGCCTGGCGTATTTCAAAACGGCGCTGAAGGTGCTGGCGTGAGCGCGCTGTCGTGCATCCTGCGAAGCGTGCAGGGCGATGGCCTCATGTTCGAGTGCCCGGGCTGCGGTGTGCCGCACCGGGTGTGGGTTGGTGCCGGCGCTGGCCCGCGCTGGACCTGGAACGGCAACGCCGAACGACCAACGTTCTCGCCGTCGATCCTGGTGCGCGGCACGCAGCCGCTGGCCGACGAGGCGCACGCGGCATGGATGCGCGGCGATGCGCCGTTACCAGCGCCTGTTCCGTTCGTGTGCCATTCGTTCGTGGTCGATGGTCGCATCCAGTTCCTGGGTGACTGCACGCACGAGCTGGCCGGCCAGACTGTGGATATTCCCGATTTCGATACGGTCTTGCTGGAGAATGGGGCGTGAGCGCCGTCACTGCGCTGGCCGGCGTGGCAGTCGGCGGCATCTGGAGGGCGGCCGCCATCGTGCTGGCTGCCGTGCTGCTGGTGGTGACCGGCGCCGTCGGCACCGGCTGGTGGCTGGTCGCTGGCGACCGAGATCTGGCGCTGGCGGCGCTGAAGAAGGAGCAAGGCGTCAGCGCCGAGTTGCGCGCATCGATCACTGAGCAGAACCGTGCTGTCGACGGCATGGCCCGAGCAACCCTGCTGGCCCAGCAGCGCGGCGAGGCAGCGCAGGCCGCCGCGGCTGCCGCTGGCAAGAGGTATCAGGCGGCGCAGGCGCAGCTGGCCGGCGTGAGCGCCACGACCTGCGACGAGGCGATGCCGGCTGTCAGGAAGATGCTGGAGAGCGTGCGATGAAACACCAAATGGCGCACCAAATTATTCCAAAAATTATTCTGACCACGCTGCTGGCCGGCTGCGCCACCGCGCCGCCGGCGCCGGTTCGTGTCGAGGTGCCGGTGATGGTGCCGTGCATCGGCGAGGTGCCGCCGCGCCCGGCCTACGAGTTCGACAAGTTGCCGGCGACAGCAACTGATGGCGAGATCATCTTGGCGCTGGCGCGGGACTGGACGCGTGGACGGAAATACGAGGGAGAGCTGGAAGTTGCTATTGCAGGGTGCCACGCAAAAGAAAATAAGTGGGGGAAATAAATCGGCCTAGAAATTGCATTGTCGGCTTATCTGGTGGTGCGAGGTAATGCAATGCCGTGGGCTGAGGCGCAAGGGGGTGCTAACTGCAATCTGGCTGCGCGGTGAGATATGGCGCCGCACAGATCGGTGGTTTCTTGGCCCGGACGCGCGATTGATGCGGTTACTGTGCCTCATGAGCGCTCAAGGAGTTCTCGAGTTTAGTTAGCGAACTGGGCGCGCGGCGCAAGTGCGGCGGATCAGGCGGCACCCGGCCTTCCTGGGGGGGGCGTAGGGGGGGCGATCAAGGCGCTGAGGCCCAAGACTTTGGAAATTTACTGTGCATTGTATATTTTGGTATATCATTTGACAATTTCGTGCGCAACGTTCTATGATTTGTTAGACCGATGCATGTGTCTCGGACGATGTTAATAAATTGGAATGATAATGCAATTGCAAATATTTAAATATGCCGAGGACGATTCACATCTGGATAACTTAACCACAATCGAAATCGAAGGTGAGATCTGGTTCGTGGCTGTAGAGGTCTGCAAACTTTTGGATATAAAAAATGCAACTGATGCGGTTTCGCGGCTTGATGATGATGAAAAGCTGACCTCGGTATTACCGATATCAGGTCAAAATCGAAGCGTAAACCTTATCTCGGAGAGTGGTTTGTACGCCCTTGTCTTCAAGAGCAACAAGCCCTCGGCCAAAGAGTTTAGGAAATGGGTAACCAAAGAAGTCATCCCTTCCATCAGGAAAAAGGGAAGCTTCGGGATTGATAGAATAGAAACTCCAAACTTCATTGTTCGGTTCAATGATAATTGGGATCGCACGGACAAGGGCTTCTTTTCTGTGATCAGTGAATTATTTGTAAGGTTATATGGTAGATTTGAACACATTGGGTATAAGATACCAAACAAAGCCTTTGATGGAAAGGAAATGCGGCCAGATACGAGTGTCGGAAAACTGTTCGCAAATTATCTTAAAAAAAATCATCCAGAGATGAATGATTTACATAAAATGTACAATCATAAATTCCCCTCTGGGCAAGAGTTTGAGGCGCGCCAATATCCAAATATAGTATTGCCAATTTTTATACAATTTGTTGATGATGAGTGGATACCAAAAAATGCCCCAATTTACTTCAAGACTCGCGACCCATTGGCATTGGACTATTTACCGAAATTGCTCGGTAAATGAGCACTCTAAACCAATTTAAAAATAGTCATTGATGGGCTATGCTGCTACCACCGAAATCAGTTTCTCGCCCAGCGCCGCCCACGCCGCCCGCTTCTCGTCCGCATAGTCGTGCAGCATGTAATGCCGGCGCACCTTGCTGCCTGATAGCACGTGGTTCTGGCAGCGGTCGATCAACTCCAGCGAAATACCCAGCGTCTGCATCATCGTCGCACCCGTGCAGCGCAAGTCGTGCGGCGTCCAGGCGCCGTTCTTGCCGCCGGCCAGCACCAGGGTGTCGTCGCTGCGCCAATTCTTCAGCGGCGGGCGCGACGCAACGGCCATGACCGTCATCACTTTTGTTTACTGTACAACACGCATCAAGTCGATATACTGTATGTGCGTACAGTATTCCATTGTTAATCATGAGCAATTTTCGAAAACCGCTTACCACCGTCGAGCTGGTGGAGATCCGGCTCCGTAGCGACTCGCCCGACATGCGCGCCGTGCTGTGGGAGGTCAGGCGCCTGCGCGCGATCGCATCCAGGGCGGATCAGCTTGAGCGCAGCCTCGGGCCAACTGGCGGCGCGGTCGGGATGATCCGCGAGGCGTTGCGTGCAGAGCTGGACGAAGAGCCGTCTATTGCGGAGTTGGTGCGCCTAGACCTCAATGCGCGACCGTAGCGCTAATGTGGTCAGTCCCGCAGTCCTTGCCGGTGCTGGCCCAGCCGACCACGCGCTGATCCTGGTCGACCAGCACGATGAGGCGGCAGCCAGCGGCTGCGCTTCCATAGTTCAGCTGAAGGTACTCGCCTTGGAGCTTGTAGCTGACCGGCGCGCCATAGCGAGCGGCGAGGGCGAGGCTGCCTTGGCCTGCAAGGTCAGCGCTAAGTGCCTGCGAAGGGTTATCGGCAGCACAACTACATAGAAGTAGTAAAATCAGGGTGCTGACGATATGCCTCATCGCAAAATTCCTCGTGATTTCAACTTTAAAGCAATAGGTATATGGTGGTGTATTTACAAGATTTTTGCATTGAGTGTCGTCACGAAATTCCTCATTGTGACCCCAAGATTCGCTAAATCTCGTGGCGAAATTTGGGCGAAAACGTAGACCTTTGCAGCCCTCTACAGACCAAGATATTGATGTCCTGCCCGCGTGCTTACTTGGTCTGGAGTGGGTTAGTTAAGTCTGAGACAAAGTGCAATAATTTCTGTATAATTCACTTTTGCGCCAATAGGAAATGCTATGCGTCTACTTCAAAAAGCACTCACATTCGATGACGTGCTGCTCGTCCCAGCCTACTCCAACGTTCTGCCCGCCGATACGTCCCTCAAAACCCGCCTGACCCGCAATATCACCCTGAATATCCCCCTGCTGTCCGCAGCCATGGACACGGTGACGGAAGCCCGTCTGGCGATCGCGATGGCGCAGGAAGGCGGCATCGGTATCATCCACAAGAACTTGAACCCGAAAGACCAGGCACGTGAAGTAGCCCGCGTCAAGCGTTTCGAAGCCGGCGTGCTGCGCGATCCGATCACGATTCCGCCGGAAATGAAAATCCGCGACGTGATCGCCCTGACCGAGCAATACGGCATCAGCGGTTTCCCTGTGGTCGAAGGCAAGACCGTGGTCGGCATCATCACCAACCGCGACTTGCGTTTTGAACAGGAACTTGACGCCGAAGCGCGCGCCAAGATGACCCCGCGCGAAAAACTCGTGTACGTCACCGAAGGCGCCGACCGCGACGAAGCCAAGCGCCTGATGAACAAGCACCGCCTCGAGCGTGTGCTGGTCGTCAATGACGCGTTTGAACTGCGCGGCCTGATTACCGTCAAGGATATCCAGAAGTCGACCTCGCACCCGTTCGCGTCGAAAGACAGCCAGGGCAAACTGCTGGTCGGCGCTGCCGTCGGCGTGGGCGCCAAGGATGAAGAGCGCATCGACCTGCTGGTCGCCGCCGGTGTCGACGTGCTGGTGGTCGATACCGCCCACGGCCATTCGCAAGGCATCCTCGATCGCGTACGCTGGATCAAGACCAAGTATCCGCAAGTGGATGTTATTGGCGGCAATATCGCCACCGCCGCCGCCGCCAAGGCGCTGGTCGAGTACGGTGCTGACGCCGTCAAGGTCGGCATCGGCCCCGGCTCGATCTGCACCACGCGGATCGTCGCCGGTGTCGGCGTGCCGCAAATTACCGCCATTTCGAACGTCGCTGAAGCGCTGGCCGGCACCGGCGTGCCCTGTATCGCCGACGGCGGTATCCGCTTCTCGGGCGACATCTCGAAAGCGCTGGCCGCTGGCGCCTCGACCGTCATGATGGGTTCGATGTTTGCCGGCACCGAAGAAGCGCCGGGCGAAGTGATCCTGTACCAGGGCCGTTCGTACAAATCGTATCGCGGCATGGGCTCGCTGGGCGCCATGTCCGACGGCTCGGCGGATCGCTACTTCCAGGACGCGACCATGAAGGCCGACAAGTTCGTGCCGGAAGGTATCGAAGGCCGCGTGGCCTACAAGGGCAGCGTGCTGGCGATCATCTTCCAGCTGGTGGGCGGCGTGCGTCAATCGATGGGCTACTGCGGTTGCGCCACCATCGACGAGCTGCGCGAGAAAGCGGAATTCGTGGAAATCACCTCGGCCGGCATGCGCGAGTCGCATGTGCATGATGTGCAGATCACGAAGGAAGCGCCGAATTACCGCTCGGAATAAATAGCGACAGACTAACCGGCGCCTAGTGCGCCGGTTTTGCAATGACTCCAGATAAAGCCCCCACCATGCATTCTAAAATCCTTATTCTCGATTTCGGCTCCCAAGTGACCCAGCTGATCGCCCGCCGCGTGCGCGATTCCGGCGTGTTTTCCGAAGTCTTCCCGTACGACGTCAGCGAAGAATTCGTGCGCAACTATGGCGCCGCCGGCGTGATCCTGTCGGGCAGCCACAATTCCACCCTGGAAGGCGATTCGCCGCGCGCGCCGCAAGCCGTGTTCGAGCTGGGCGTGCCCGTGCTGGGCATCTGCTACGGCATGCAGACCATGGCGGCCCAGCTGGGCGGCAAGGTTGAAAACGGCCTGGTGCGTGAATTCGGCTATGCCGAAGTGCGTGCCCGCAGCCATACCAAATTGTTGAACGGCATCGCCGACTTCGTCACCGACGAAGGCCACGGCATGCTGAAAGTGTGGATGAGCCACGGCGACAAGGTGCTGGAAATGCCGCCGGGCTTCAAGCTGATGGGCAATACCCCGAGCTGCCCGATCGCCGCCATGGCTGATGAAGAGCGCCAGTTCTACGGCGTGCAGTTCCACCCGGAAGTGACGCACACGGTGCAGGGCAAGGCCATGATCGGCCGTTTCGTGCATGAAATCTGCGGCTGCAAATCGGACTGGAACATGCCCGACTACATCAGCGAAGCGGTGGAGAAAATCCGCGCGCAAGTCGGTACCGACGACGTCATCCTGGGCCTGTCCGGCGGCGTCGATTCGTCCGTGGCCGCCGCCCTGATCCACCGCGCCATCGGCGACCAGCTGACCTGCGTGTTCGTCGACCACGGCCTGCTGCGTCTGGACGAAGGCAAGATGGTGATGGACATGTTCGCCAAGAACCTGGGCGTGAAAGTGATCCGCGTCGATGCGCAAGACCAGTTCATGGGCCACCTGGCCGGCGTTACCGATCCCGAGCAGAAACGCAAGATCATCGGCCGCGAATTCGTCGAAGTGTTCCAGGTCGAGTCCGGCAAGCTGGTCAATGCCAAATGGCTGGCGCAAGGCACCATCTATCCGGATGTGATCGAGTCGGCCGGCAAAGGTAAAAAAGGCCAGACCATCAAGAGCCACCACAATGTGGGCGGCTTGCCGGACACGATGAAGCTCAAACTGCTGGAGCCTTTGCGCGAACTGTTCAAGGACGAAGTGCGCAAGCTGGGCGTGGCCCTGGGCCTGCCGCATGACATGGTGTATCGCCACCCGTTCCCGGGCCCGGGCCTGGGCGTGCGCATCCTCGGCGAAGTCAAGAAAGACTACGCCGATCTGCTGCGCCGCGCCGACGCCATCTTCATCGAAGAGCTGCGCAACACGCCGTATGAGCCAGTCGTGGTGCCAGGCTTCGATCAGGATAGCGTGCCGGCCAACTGGTACGAAGCGACCAGCCAGGCCTTCGCCGTGTTCCTGCCTGTCAAATCGGTGGGCGTGATGGGCGACGGCCGTACCTACGAATGGGTAGTAGCCCTGCGCGCGGTGCAGACCCAGGACTTCATGACGGCGCACTGGGCCCACCTGCCGCACGCGCTGCTGGGCAAGGTGTCGAACCGCATCATCAATGAAGTGCGGGGCATCAACCGCGTGGTGTACGATATTTCGGGCAAGCCACCGGCGACGATTGAGTGGGAGTGATCTCCCGTCTGGCAGCCGCTGGCAAAGCCGGGTAGGACGATAAAGACAAACCCCTGATTTTTCAGGGGTTTTTTCATTTTGAGGCGCATTGTCAGGCAACCTCAGGTAACGCCGAGCAGGTTTTTTTGATGGTACTCAAGATGGTATGGCGTGCCTGGGATGATGCTGTGGAGATATGTATACCATCAGGCGCAGTTGGGCCTTGATGGTATACCTGATGGTATACAGCGCGATAAGTCCTTGTTTTTATTGGTTTTTCCAAGTCTGGGAAACGCCGGAATCGTTGATGGTACTTTTGCCGGTTTTAGTGCCATTCATGCGATGGAATCAGCGTCTAAAATCGCATGCAAATTACTGATTTTATTGATTATTTCTTTGGCGTGATGGTATACGTTTGGAGGCAAATATGCTGACAGATGCAAAGCTCAAAAATATCAAGGGCACCGGGCAGCCCTACAAGGTGGCGGACCGGGACGGACTGTATGCGATGGTGGCGGCGTCCGGCGGCATTTCCTGCCGCTACAACTATCGCGTGAACGGACGCCAGGAGACCGTTACGCTGGGCCGGTATGGCGTGGGTGGCATGAGCTTGCGTGAAGCGCGCGAAGCGCTTGCCGAGGCGCGCAAGGCCGTCGCCGCAGGCGTGTCGCCAGCGCGCACGAAAGAAGAGAACCTCCGGCGGCGCAAGGCACAGGAGCCGTTTTCTGTCTGGGCCGAACGCTGGCTCGACAAATACAGGATGGCGGAATCGACGCGCGCCATGCGCCGCTGGACTGCAGCGTGTTCGCTGAGGGCGCCCCCGGCGCTCCGGCGAGCGTTTCGCCGCGTCACGTAAGGAGTGGTTATATCGATTGGGCACACATTTCCACCATCGTTCCTGTTCATCACATCATCGTAAAAGCCCGCCTCCGCAATGCAGCGCGTATTGGCTGGGGTAGCGCTGATGAGTAATGGAAACCGCTAGCTCATCGTAAAGAGCACAGGACGGGTTATCTAATCAGGAATAACAATCATCGAGTAAACAGACGCCATGGTACAGTCCAGGGCAGCGTACAAGGCGCGGCCGTTCTCGGTAGTGACAAGCACCCTTGTCGTGGCCGATGACTGTATTTTCCCGAGTGCCGACATCAATGCACAGCCCAATCCACGTCGCCGATGAGCTGGATGGGTGTGAATACGGTCGAACACGAAAGCACGACCATACTCTGCTGCGAATCCGCTCGTGGCAACCGAGCCGTTTGGTGCCACAATCGTGGCAGTGATCATCTTCCCAACATCCGCCACTTCGATTCGGTAGCCGGGTGGGACGGATACTGCAACCGACTCGGTGTGAGTTTGCGTCATCAAGTATCCGCATGGCTGCAGCTGCCATCCCACCGGCGCCATGCCCAAAATTTGCTGTCCGGGACCGCACATCTTGATCGGTGTACGCGGCGCTTGGACTGCGGATGCCAGTTCCCTTACCCCTGCTACGGCTGCTGCAAAAACGTGGCGACGGGCGCCGGCGGCGCTGGCGTTACCTGCACCGGCAAAAGCCCAGGCGTTGCCGGCGACCGGGTCAGTCGGCGAACCCAGTAACCCACCTGTCGTATTGGATAGCCCTCTTGCAGGGCGAAGGCGCGCTGCGACAGTCCGCTTGCTCGCCAGTGCTCAACACGCTCTTGCCAAACCGCTTCGCGTTCGGTGTTCACCATCCTCATCTCCAAGTAAAAATTCGGAGTTTGGCCTGGGGCTTCACGGATTCATAGGCGGGGGCGCTGGCCGCTTACGCTCATTTTGAAAAAAGCTTGCAAAGAAAAATTTGCCCGTCTATAGTCTCTTTACTGATAGGTACATTGTGTTCCGATCAGTACAGCCAGGAGAACTAACATGTCTATCCGTCCACCCTTGCCGCCCTTCACCCGTGAAACCGCAATCGAAAAAGTCCGTCTCGCTGAAAACGGCTGGAACACTCGCGATGCAGAAAAAGTCGCCCTCGCTTACACCGAAGATAGCTGGTGGCGTAACCGCGCCGAGTTCGCGCAAGGGCGCGAAGCCATCGTCGTTCTGCTGAAACGCAAGTGGACCCGCGAGTTGGATTACCGCCTGGTCAAAGAGCTGTGGGCCTTTGACGGGGCGCGCATCGCAGTGCGTTTCGCTTACGAATACCATGACGACTCCGGTCAGTGGTATCGTGCCTACGGCAATGAAAACTGGGAGTTCGATGAGAACGGCCTGATGCATCACCGTCACGCTTGCATCAACGAGCATCCTATCAAGCCTGAAGATCGCAAGTTCCTGTGGGACAATAGCGGCCCACGCCCAGCCGATTATCCTGAGCTGAGCAGTTTCGGTTTTTAAGGAAGATGAATGGCTAGAATAATTGCGGAACGGGAAGATGTGATCCCGCTACTAGGGGAAATATTCCGAACCTACGGCTTCGAGGGGGCGAGCTTGGCTCGCATCAGCGAAGGCACCAAACTGGGTAAGGGCAGCATTTATCACTTTTTCCCAGGAGGCAAAGAGGAAATGGCGGAAGCCGTGCTGGTTCAGGTCGATGAGTGGTTCAAACAGCATGTTTTTGAACCACTGATCGAGCGTGCGGATGCTGTAGAAGGCATCAAGGCAATGTTCGACGACGTAGGCCGGTACTTCCTCTCTGGTCGCCGCGTCTGTTTGGTAGGAGTTTTCGCGCTCGGCAGCGAGCGTGATCGCTTTGCAGATCGTGTGCGTGATTACTTTGCAGCCTGGATCGATGCGCTTGCCGCTGCGCTGGAGCGGACGGGTCGCAAGCCGCAGGAGGCCAAAGCTCTTTCTAGAGAGGTTGTTGGCGGTATACAAGGTGCCTTGGTTTTGGCTAGGGCTTTAGATCAAACGGAAATTTTCACTGACACTTTGAGTAGGCTACGGGATCGCCTGCTGTCCGTTTAGCCCGGAAGTACGGGGACTCCGCCAGCTTGCACATCATCGGGGGCTCACTCCCTTGGCATCTGTGCAAACCTTCCCCAGTTCACGTGCTGGACTCAACGCATGGGCGAGGTTGCCTATCGCATCCGGCCAGAAGTTCTCCTTGATATTGACAAACACGGCAACGTTTGGAATTCCGGTCGACTTCCAGGTAGTAATCAAATCCTCGAACGATAGAAGACAACGTCGACTGGATCGGCGCCAAAGTTGAAGCGCTCCGGGGGGCCCGGCTTGGCAAAGATGGCGCCATGGGTGCGCTCAGTGTTGGGACTTGATGCCTGCCAGGATCAAGTTGATCCCGAAGAGGAAATCGGCGCGGTCGTCGTGCACGCGCATCTGCGTCACGACGCTGCGCACGAACGGATACGCGTGCGCATCGAGCGCCGACCATGCTGTCGCCAGGGACGCCAGCAGATCCTCTCGATTGGCGCCGAGCTTCTGCGCGGTCTTGCTGTTGCCGGCGTTTTGCCCGCCCACGCCGAGGATGTAGTTCAGCAGCGCGGTCACCGTCGCCCACCGCGCCGCTGCCGGCACGCCCAATGCGACGACCTGCTGGCCAATTTGCTCGATGATACGCACCATCGTCAACTGTCCTGCCGACCAAGTCAAGGCCGGGCCGACCCACGGGTGGGCGTCCAGCGCGTCGAACATGGCCAGTGCGACTGCGCGCACGGTGTCCTGCGGTGACGCGTCGCTTGCCTGCACGTTTACCGTGCGGGCGATCACAGCTTCGCATGCCGCAGCGACCAGGTCATGCTTGTTGGCGATGTGCCCGTACAGCGCGCCGGGACCAGTGGCCAGTTGCTCGGACAGCGTGCGGAATGTCAGCCCGGCTTCGCCGCCCCTGTCGAGCAGGTGGATGGCGGCGTCGACGATCTGTTCGCGTGACAGGGACGCTGTGCGGCGCACGCGGGTGGTTGGGGGACGGGTTGGCGGAGTAGTCATGCCGCATCTTGACACATATGGAATAATGTTCCAAGATATTGGAACGACGTTCCATAAAAGAGGAAAACATGCATGATCCAATCACCATCATCGGCGCGGGCCTGGGGGGCTTGCTGCTCGCCCGCGTTTTGCACCTGCACGGCATCGTGGCCGTGGTGTATGAAGCAGAATCTTCACCCTCGGCGCGCAGCCAAGGCGGAATGCTCGACATCCATGCGGAGAATGGCCAGGTGGCGCTCCGGGCCGCCGGGCTGCTGGACGCGTTCCAGGACTTGATCCTGCCCGGCCGGCAGGCAAGCTACGTGCTGGACTATGACGGCACGGTACTGCTCGACCAGTCAGACGACGGTGCAGGTGGACGGCCCGAAGTGCAGCGTGGCGAACTGCGCCAGATGCTGCTCGACTCCCTCCCGGCCGGCACCGTCCAGTGGGGCCAAAAGGTCACCGCAGTACGCTCGCTCGACGCCGGCAGACACGAAGTCACGTTTGCCGATGGTATGACCGTCGCGACTCGCGTGCTGGTGGGCGCGGACGGCGCGTGGTCACGTGTGCGACCGCTGCTGTCCGAGGCCACGCCAGCCTATGCAGGCCTGGCTTATATAGAGACGTGGCTGTTCGATGCAGCGATCCGCCACCCGGCCAGCGCCGCATTGGTCGGTAACGGCGCGATGATCGCGCCTGGCCAGCACGGAACCATCGCGGCGCACCGGGAGCGTGGCGAGACCTTGCACACATATGTCATGCTCACGCGGCCCGAAGCCTGGTTTGCGGCCATCGATTTCAGCGACGCGGGTGCTGGGTGCGCGCGCGTCGCGCAGGAATTCGCCGGGTGGGCACCGGCTCTCAAGGCGCTGATCACCGACAGTGACACGCCGCCTTTGTTTCGCCCGATCTATGCGTTGCCGGCAGAGCATCGCTGGGCGCGCGTTCCGGGCGTCACGCTGCTCGGCGACGCCGCCCACCTGGCTATGCCCAACGGCGAAGGCGCCAACCTGGCCTTGCTCGATGGCGCCGAACTCGGGCTGGCCCTGGTGGCCCATCGAGACGACGTTGAGGCGGCGCTTGCCGCGTACGAGCAAGCCATGTTCCCGCGCAGTGCCGCAGCTGCGGCTGAAGGGGCCGCACTGCACGCGCTGCTGGGCGGCGCCGCCCCAGCCGTGGCACTGGCCGCGATGCTACAGGGGCAAGCGCCCCTTCCAGGGTGATCCCGCCGGAACCGCAAAGCCGTCCGCGTTTACCGGGCTGGCGGCGTTGCCGCGGCCTGTTCGATATTCCGCTCAGGCTTGCGATTATCCGGTCAGGCGATCACCACGCAGTTGGCCAAGTGCGACATTGACCCATGTGAGGGCGTGGCGGCACGCCGCTCGGAGGTCGACCGGTGCCGCCTACATCTCCCCCCGGGTCTACCGCTCAAGCTGGTTTGGGACTCTGTGCATCCCTGATGCATTGCAAGCTGTCAGCGGCACAGCATCGTGCATCAGATCGGCGCCAACAAATGCTGCCCGGTGATGGCGACATACTGGAAATCGCCTGTCGCATGTGCGGCGCGAATGTGGCCTATCGGCTCAACGTAGCCCTGCTCGACGCGCCCTAGCGATGCGTAAGCAGTGGCCACCTGTACGGCGCATCGCCGCCCGCTTCGCCGCTGCACAAGCGGCCATTCAACAAGCAGGCGCGCATCGCTATCACGCGGCTGCGATGGAGCTATTTTGCGTATTTCGGATCGTATCGATAAGACGCTGACGATGCGAATTGATGTCGATTTTCGGCGCCCAGGAAGTGGCACATTTCCTTTCCTTGCATCCCAGTTGACGTAATTGCTTTCCAAATTCGGTAAGCTGTTGAAAATAATAACTAATTTATAACTCTCCCGTTTCTGAAAATATGCATTCACACATTTAAATCTGACTCCGGTTGACATCCCGCCTTCAGGCTTGAGCGCAGAGAATAGCCCGGCCCGAAGGCCGGGGTTTCGCGTAGCGATTTGGAGAGGAGCGCATAGCCGGGCTTCGAACCCCTGCCAAATCCTAAAGTGTTCACGAACAAGGTGACCAGCATGCTGTCGAGCCGGAGTGATTTTCGCCGCATCTGTTAGCTTTAGCTAACGAAATAATCATTTTTTTATTTATAATTAACAAATTTCTCATTTTAATTGATTTTCGAGATAAGATGATGGCCTTGCCGCGCGGGCGTGGCGTGTTTTACCCGGGAGTTCCAGCATGATTGAAATATTCAGCAACATCAGCGTCAAACGGCGTCTCGCCTTAGGTTTTGCCAGCATTCTGTTACTGTCGGTGATCGCGATCGCGGTCAGCATCACGCGCCTGAGCGGTGTGGCGGCTGCTACCCACCGCATGATTGAGGAGCCGATGGCCACCGAGCGCTATCTGCAGGAATGGTATCGCTACATGTACGCGGCGGTCCCGCGCACCACTGCCATCATCGTCAGCACCGACGCCAGCTTGGGCGACTATTTTGCCGCCGCCATAAAGGCTTCGTCGGCCGCCTCCAGCGTACTGCAAAAGCAGGTCGAGGCGAGGATGGACAGCGACGTCGAGAAGAAGTTGTACGCCGAACTGGGCGCACGCCGCAAGGATTTCCTGGGCGCGCGCGATGCCATCCTGGCGCTCAAGAAGGCCGGCAAGGTCGAGGAGGCGCAACGGCAAATGCGCGACCATTACACCCCGGTCAGCGTCGCCTTCCTGGCCGTGGCCGAAGCGCTGCTGGCCGAGCAGCGTCGCCAGATCGATGAGGCCACGGAGGAGATCGAGCAAATCAACGTCGCCAGCCGCAATCTGATGCTCGCACTTGGCGCAGTGATCCTGCTGCTGGGCAGCACGCTGGCCATCGCGCTGGGCCGCTCGATCGTGCAGCCGCTCGAACGCGCGGTGGCGCTGGCGCGCCGCGTGGCCGCCGGCGACCTGACCTCGCGCGTGGAGAACCGGGCGCGCGACGAAACCGGCCAGTTGCTCGACGCGCTGGGCGAGATGAACGGCAGCCTGTCGCAGCTGGTTGGCGACGTGCGCCTGTCGACCGACACCATCACCGTGGCGGCCCAGGAGATCGCCAGCGGCAACGCCGACCTGTCGGCCCGCACCGAAGCGCAGGCCGGCGCGCTCGAGGAAACGGCCAGTTCGATGGAGGAACTGACCAGTACCGTGCGGCAGAACGCCGACAATGCCCGCCACGCCAACGAGCTGGTGGTCACTGCCAGCGGCATCGCCGTGCGCGGCGGGGCCGTGGTCGGCAAGGTGGTCGAGACCATGGGCTCGATCAAGGCCAGTTCCGGCAAGATCGCCGACATCATCGGCGTCATCGACGGCATCGCCTTCCAGACCAATATCCTGGCACTCAATGCCGCCGTCGAGGCGGCGCGCGCCGGCGAGCAGGGCCGCGGTTTCGCGGTGGTGGCGTCCGAGGTGCGCAACCTGGCCCAGCGTTCGGCCTCGGCGGCCAAGGAGATCAAGACGCTGATCAACGACTCGGTCGACAAGGTTGACGAGGGCGGCCGGCTGGTCGACCACGCCGGCCAGACCATGAGCGAGGTGGTCGAGAGCGTGCGCAAGGTGGCCGAGATCATGGGCGAGATCACGCTCGCCAGCGAGCAGCAAAGCGAGGGCATCGAGCAGGTCAACATGGCCATCGGCCAGATGGACGAGATGACCCAGCAGAATGCCGCGCTGGTCGAACAGGCCGCCGCCGCCGCCGCCAGCATGCGCGAACAGGCGCAGGCGTTGCTGGCGCAGGTGAGTCGCTTCACGGTAGTCGACACGTCTGCGGCCGTGCTGGCGCCTGCGCGGCGGATACCAGTCGGTGCGGCAAATCGACTTCGGTAAGCGCCGCCAGCACTTTTTCCAGGTTTTGCAGCGCATGGCCAATGATGCCATTGGCTTCATTGGCCACGCGGGGTACTGCTGCACTTGGCGTACTTGCTCGTCCAATACGTACACGCCATTGTTCGCGCAGCCGGTCTTGCATCTGTTCGAATACACCTGTGCCAATAGCCGAGGAGTTTTTCCTGGAAAAAGGAGCGGGTGTTCCGCTGGAGGGAGTTGCCAAGCGCGCAGACGTCGGTATCGGTACGCTTTATCGTCGCTTTCCCACACGTGAGGCACCTTTGGCCGCTACGGGCAATGAGCGTTTCTTGTCGCTGGCGGAGACCAGCCGTTCGCGCGACCCAGCTCTCACGCCAGGCGAAGCGCTACGAGCTTATCTTGAAGAGCTTGCCAGGAACACGAGCACTCATCCGAGCCTTGCTGCTTCGATCGGGACTGTTGTCCAATACGGGAAGCCCGGATGTAATGCGATCACCGCGAAAGGCATCGGCCGAACCCAAGCTGGCCAGCGCCCGATCACGCACGTCGATATCGCCCAGTGCAAGCGGCAGCAGAAATGCCCCTCCTTCGCTGCAAGATCCTGGTTGGCCTCGGCATAAGGGCGCATCAAGAATTCGTGGCGCGCGAATGTATCAGAGGGACAGCTGCAAGTTGCCAGCTCGCCGGAAAGGATATAGGTCGTATCTGGCTCACGACGTCGTAGTACAGGTCGTCGGTATGCAGCATCGCGTCGACCAGCCTTGGCACTTCCCATCCGATGCCGGCGAACTTCTCCGTGATCAGGCGGTGCTGCTTCGCGCCGTCCAGTTGGGCGTCGAGAAGCCGTTGTAGCAGTAGCCGAGGTAATGGCTGAAGGGCTGCTCCGGTCCGAAGACCACGCGCCGGGCACGGGAGTGGATGCCGTCGGCGCCGACGACTACGTCGTAGTATCCGGCCGCGCCGCTTTCGACGCTCACGCTCACGCCCGTGCCGTCGTCGCTGAGGGACGCAATCGAATCGTTGAACTGGTAGCGGATTGAGCCGTCCTGCGTCAGGCCATACAGGATATCGGTGAGATCGCCACGCGGCAGTTCGATGTCGCGCTGTTCGTCGCCACCCGTCAGTTCTTCGGGCCGGATGGCACCGGCAACGCTTCCATCCGGATGCAGGAAAGTAATGCGCCTGGACTGAATGTGCGCGTTCCGCAGCATCGGCAGGATGCCCATCCGCTCGGCGACCTCGACCGCACGGTCGCAGCCCGCTCCACCACTGTGACGTCGAATCCGAAGCGGTTCAGCCAACAGGCGATTG
This sequence comes from Janthinobacterium sp. PC23-8, assembly GCF_002250505.1. Lineage (GTDB taxonomy): Bacteria > Pseudomonadota > Gammaproteobacteria > Burkholderiales > Burkholderiaceae_D > Janthinobacterium. The sequence continues at coordinate 789,357 of NZ_NJGY01000002.1, read as the reverse complement.
TCAGACCTGCAATGCTCGCACCCGACACGAGGACCCGTCGTCGTCCGTTGGTTATTGAGTGCTCATTCATCGATCACCTCCATCAATATAAGAATCTTGTGACTGTTCAGCAGCTATGGCAGCAATAAAAAAGTTGTAAACAGTTGCGGATAAGTTCATCATGCTGGCTATGGCAAAAAAACGCACCCCTCCCGACCTCTCTGCGCTCACGCGCGGTGAACTTGAGAGCGTCGTGTTGTCGCTGTGGGAACGGCTCGATGCGCTGGAATCGAAGGTCAGCAAGACCAGCCAGAATTCGAGCAAGCCGCCATCGTCCGATGGCTTGGTCAAGAAGACGAGTTCGTTGCGCGAGCCGTCGGGCAAGCCGCCCGGCGGTCAGGCCGGTCACAAGGGCACAACGCTCAAACGCGTTGCCAAACCGACCGACACGGTCAATCATCCGTTGCCGCAGCAGTGCATGCGTTGCTATAGCGCGCTGCCGCTGGAGCAGGCCGAGGTGGCTGCGCGGCGCCAGATCATTGACGTGCCTGCCACTGTGTTTGACGTCATCGAGCACCGCACGCTGGCAGTGACCTGCCGCTGCGGCCAGGTCCATGTCAGCAGCTTTCCCGACGACGTTACCGAACTGGTGCAATACGGGCCCAACGTGCGCGCCTTGGGCGTGCATTTGACGCAAGGCCAAATGCTGCCGTATGCGCGCGCCGCCGAACTGATCCACGATGTGTATGGCCTGACGATCTCGCCGGCCACGCTGCTGGCGTGGGTGGCCGAAGCGCGCGCGGCCCTGCAAGCGACGGCGGACTGCATTGCAGACCGGTTGCATGCAGCGCCGGTCCTGAACGCCGACGAATCGGGCCTGCGCGTGGCTGGCAAACTGCACTGGTTGCACATCGCCGCCAACGACACGCTGACCTGGTATGGCGTACACGCCAAGCGGGGGATGGCGGCCATCGAGGCGCATGGCATCCTGCCGAACCGCCTTGGCGTGCTGGTGCACGATTGCTGGGCGCCATACTGGCGGCTTGACGATTCGGTCCATGCCTTATGCAATGCCCACTTGTTGCGCGAACTGGTCTATGTGAAGGAAGTCACCGGCCAGCAATGGCCCGAGTCGATGATGCAGTTGCTACTCGGCGCCAACCGGGTCTGCACGGCGGCCCGGCACCAACAGCGCACGCTTGACGCCAATGAGGTTGCCGCCTTCCGTACTGTCTACGACGCCTTGGTGCGGGAGGGGGAAGCGATCCATCCCGAAACCACGCAACAAGCCGGACAACGCGGCCGCAGCAAACAAACCGTCGCGGCCAATTTGCTACGCCGCTTCCGCCAGCACGCCGACGCGGTTCTGCTCTTCATCAGCGACCCGGCCGTGCCGTTCACCAACAATGTTGGCGAGCGCGCCGTGCGCATGCCCAAGGTCAAACAGAAAATCTCCGGCTGCTTCCGCACGCTCGCTGGCGCCGAGCATTTCTGCGTCATTCGTTCCTGCCTCGATACGCTGCGCAAGCAAGGGCACGGCATGCTCACCGTCCTGCAGCGCGCCTTCGCCGGCAATCCTATCCAGCCAGCCGCATAACGGCTGAACAGTCAGTGCGCCAGCATAAGCTGGCAGATTGTAGTTGATGAAAGTTCAATACAGGGAAGATATGGCGAATCACTCTGACCCCGAGTCATGCGTTACACGTCGTGAGGCGTGTGGCGAAGCGTTGACAGGGGACACCGACAGGCCAGCCATTGAGCCGCGAAATCAAGGAATCGGGATGCCGACGACGTTGACTGTCTCGGAAGGCAATATGGAGCATGGCGACAATCGCAAGTCATGTTCTGATCCCGCGCGGTCGGAGAACCTGCGCATGTCGGGAAGCAATCTGCACAGAAGCTGGGAGATCTCAACAGTGCCCGGGAAGTTGCCGGACGGGGTGGAAAAGGCCAGTGGCCGTAATGCCGCCATCGACGCTGTTGAGAAGTCGGATATGCCCATAGTACCGAAGAAGCCGTCGAACAAGGGGAAGCCTGCGGAGACGGTGGAGGGAAGGGGTGCAACCGAGGGAAACGCGCAAGAGCCTCCCGCATGCCGGACTCAGAGTCGGGAAAATGCGTTGATGGGACTTGAGCGCGTACGGGAAGCCGCCAAGAAGGGCGGGCGGATGAAATTCACAGCACTCCTCCACCATGTAACGCCATCGTTATTGGTGGAAAGTTTCTATGATCTGAAGCGGAACGCGGCGGCAGGCGTAGATGGAGTGACGTGGGGAGAATACGAGGAATTACTTTACACACGGGTGCATGAATTGCATCGGGAAATACATTCCGGTGCCTATCGTGCGCAAGCCTCGCGGCGCGTGTACATCCCGAAGGCGGACGGCAGGTTGCGGCCGCTGGGAATTGCAGCACTGGAGGACAAGGTCGTGCAACAGGCCGTGGTTAAGGTCTTGAACGCGATCTATGAAGAGGAATTTCTTGGATTCTCATACGGATTCCGACAGGGGCGCAGCCAGCACGATGCGCTCGATGCGCTTGATGTCGGGATCAAGAGCCATCGGGTGAACTGGATACTGGACGCGGACATACGGGCGTTCTTTGACACCATCGACCACAAGTGGATGATGCAATTTCTGGGGCATCGGATTGCTGACCAGCGCCTACTTCGGCTGATTGGCAAATGGCTCAAGGCGGGCGTGATCGAGGATGGAAGGCGTATCGAATCCTTGCAGGGCTGTCCGCAAGGGGCGGTGATTTCACCGCTGCTTTCCAATATCTATCTCCACTATGTGCTCGATTTATGGGCGCATCAGTGGAGAAAACGACACGCGACAGGACGGATCATCATCGTCCGGTATGCCGATGACAGTGTGGTCGGGTTCGAGCGAAAGGACGATGCCGGGCAGTTTCTGGCCGCACTGCGGGAACGCATGGCGAAATTCGGACTGGCGCTCCATCCAGACAAGACGCGACTCATTGAATTCGGACGCCATGCTCAGGAGCAGCGCAAGCTGCGGGGGGAAGGAAAGCCGGAAACATTCGACTTTCTGGGCTTCACGCACTGTTGCGGGAAGACCCGCCAAGGCTGGTTTGCGATCCTGCGTGTGACGGTGAAGAAGCGAATGCGGGCAACGCTAAAAGCAATCCGGGCGGAGTTGAGGAAAAGAATGCACGATGATGTACCTGCTGTTGGAAAATGGCTTGGTCGGGTCGTGCAGGGCTATTTCAACTACTTCGCAGTACCCGGAAACTCGCATCGTCTATGCAGCTTTCGCACGGAAATTTGTCGAACGTGGCGGCACACATTAATGCGTCGCAGCCAACGACATTGCCTGTCTTGGGAGCGTTTCAATCGGTTAGTGAAGCGCTACATCCCACCTTATCGTAATACTCATCCGTATCCAAGTGAACGGTTTCGCGTCACACACCCAAGGTAGGAGCCTTGTGCGGTAGTGCCGCTCGCAGGGATCTGTGCGGGGGGCAGGAGGAGACTTCTGTCCCTACCGCGACCATAATTGCAATATAGCAAAAATATCGTGCCCGGCGCGCGCGCCGTGGTCAGCTTGTCATGCCGGCGTCACAATCGCCCGCTATCATGAACACTGGGGCAGTGATGCCGACGATTTTGCAAGATGGGGCATCATGAACAAGTACTGGATCAGGAGTGCATTACTGGCCGTGGCCAGCATCTTGCTGGCTTTGGCGTCACTGGAAGTATTGGGTGGGCCGTTCGGCTGGCTGGCCGACGGGCGCGCGGCGGCGGGCCTGCTGGCCGGCGACGGCATCCCGCTGCTGCAATTGCTGCTGCTGGCCATGCTGCTGGACCAGCTGATGTGGGCGCTGGCCGCGCGCGGCCGCACACCCGACATGCGGGTGCCGCGGCTGGCGCTGCAGATCGTCACCTTCCTGATTTACGCGCTGTCTTTTTGCGGCATATTGAACCAGGTCTTCGGCCTGTCGATGACGGCCATGCTGGGCGCCTCCGGCGTGATCGGCCTGATCCTCGGTTTTGGTTTGCGCGGCCTGGTGGCCGACGTATTTTCCGGCATTGCGCTGCACCTGGACGCCTCGATCAGCGTGGGCGACTGGGTCGACCTGCAATACCGTGGCCGCGACCTGTCTGGCAAGGTGCTCGATTTCGCCTGGCGCACCGTGGTGCTGGCCGACCGCGCCGACAATCTGGTGCTGATACCGAATGGCGAATTTGCCGGCGTGATGGTGACCAACCGCTCGCGCCCGAGTCCCTTGTCCAAATACGAGTGCGTGCTGGAACTGGATGCCGAACACGATACGGCGCGCGTCCTGGCCATTCTCGACAACGCCCTGGCGCGCGCGGTAATGGACGGCCTGCTGGCCGCCCAGCCTGCGCCTTACGTGCAGGTGGCGGCCCTGAAGGACGGCCTGGCCACGTATCGCCTGGTGTATTTCGTCGAGGTGGGCGCCAGGTCGCCAGGTACTTACAGCCACGTGGCGCTGCAGTATGGCGCGCAATTCCTGCGCGCCGCCGGCGTGCCGCTGACCAGCAGAACGCAGGTGGAATGGCGCCGCCATGGCGGCCATGGACAGCATCACCTGGAGCTGCCCGAGGTGCGCGCCAGTGTGCTGGGCAGCGCGCGCTATCTGTCGGCGCTGTCGGCCCAGGAACTGGCCGTGATCGCGGCCGAGACAGTGACGGTGCATACCGCCGCCGGGCAGGCGCTGCTGAACGCCGGCGACGCTGGCGAGACCATGTTCGTGGTGCTGGAGGGCAGTTTCGAGGTGATCATCGACGGCCCGCACGGCCCGCTGGAGGTGGCGCGGCTGTGGCCCGGCGACTGTTTCGGCGAGATGTCGCTGTTTACGGGGGCGCCGCGCTCGGCCCATGTGCGCGCCCGCGTGGCCAGCGTGACCCTGGAAGTGGCCAAGCACACCATGGCCGCGATTTTCGAGCGCAACCCGATGCTGGTCGGGCGCATCGCCGAACTGATCGAGCGGCGCCGCAGCGTCAACGAAGACGCCTTGCTGCGCCCGGCGGGCCAGGCTGCGGGCGCGCCGCAATCGCCAGGCATGATCGAGCGCATCCGCGAGTTTTTCAGGCTGGCGAAATAGTCAGGCCAGCACGTTCAGCACGCCGTCCAGCCCCGCGAAATTGAGCGCCACGTCGGCCTGGGCGCGCACCACGGGCTTGGCGCGGAAGGCCACCGACAGGCCCGCAATGCCCATCATTTTCAGGTCGTTGGCGCCGTCGCCCATGACGATCGCCTGCGACGGCGAGATGCCCAGCTCCTTGCATACCCGTTCGACCGTGCGCTGCTTTTCCTCGGCGTCGACGATGCCGCCCAACACCTTGCCGGTCAGCTTGCCGTCGACGATTTCCAGTGCATTGGCGTGGGTGTAATCGAGGCCCAGGCGCTCTTTCAGGCGTTCGGTGAAGAAGGTAAAGCCGCCCGACACGAGCAGGGTTTTCAGGCCGGCCGCTTGCACGGCCGCCAGCATTTTTTCGGCGCCCGGCGACAGTTTCAGGCGTTCGTCGTAGACGCGCTGCAGCGCCGACGCGTCCAGGCCTTCGAGCAGGGCCACGCGTTGCCGGAGGCTGGCGGTAAAATCGAGTTCGCCGCGCATGGCCGCTTCCGTAATGGCCGCCACCTGCGGTTTCAGGCCCTGCATGTCGGCGATTTCATCGATGCACTCGATGGTGATCAAGGTCGAATCCATGTCCATGGCGACGAGCTTGAATTCACTCAGCGCGCGCCGTCCCATGAGGTAGGTGGCGTCGATCTGGGCCGCCTGCGCCGCCATCTCGATGGTCGGCAGCAGCGCTTGCGAGTAGCTGATTTTTTCGCAGCGCAGCGCAAGCGGCCCCAGGCGCGTGATACTGGTGGGTGCGGCCAGCGCGGCGATGCGCTCGAGGCGCGCCGGGTCGCCATCGGCGCCCTGCAGTATCAAGTTCATGGTCACGGAGGAGGTATTGGTCATGGTCAGCCTGCGGTTAAAGTCTAAACGGTCAATTGCTTGATGGTGGTCTTGATTTGCGTCACGCGCGCCGCCAGGTCCGGCATGGTGGCGCTGATTTTCAGCTTGTCCTGGCCATGCAGCTTGATATGGCGGTTCTTCTGTATCAGGTCGATGATGCGCATCGGATCGATCGGTGGCTGGGCCATGAATTGCAGGGTGGCCGCTTCGCCATGCACGTCGATCTTGACGATGCCCACAGTCTTGGCGGCGATGCGCAGGCGGTGCGTCTCGATCAGCGCTTTCACCGGGTCGGGCAGCTTGCCGAAGCGGTCGATCAGCTCTTCCTGGATATCGTCGATCTTGTCCTGCGTGGCGCAGTTGGCCAGGCGCTTGTAGATCGACAGGCGTTCATGCACATCGCCGCAGAAGTCGGCCGGCAGCAGCGCCGGCACATGCAGGTTGATCTCGGTGGTCGACGCCAGCGGCGCGGCCAGGTCCGGCTCCTTGCCGGCTTTGAGCGAGCGCACGGCTTCGTTGAGCATGTCCGAATACAGCTGGAAGCCGATTTCCGTCATCTCGCCGGACTGGCTCTCGCCCAGCACTTCGCCGGCGCCGCGAATTTCCAGGTCGTGCATGGCCAGGTAAAAGCCGCTGCCCAGTTCTTCCATCTGCTGAATGGCGTCCAGCCGGCGCTGCGCCAGTTTCGTGAGACCCTGCACGTCATTCACCAGCAGATAGGCGTAAGCCTGGTGATGCGAACGGCCGACCCGGCCGCGCAACTGGTGCAGCTGCGCGAGACCAAATTTGTCGGCGCGGTGCATGATGATGGTATTCGCGGTCGGCACGTCGATGCCGGTCTCGATGATGGTGGTGCACAGCAAAATATTGTAGCGCTGGGCGACGAAGTCGCGCATCACTTTTTCCAGGTCGCGCTCGTGCATCTGGCCGTGCGCCACGGCGATGCGCGCCTCGGGCAGCAGTTCGGTCAGCATGGCCAGGCGGTTCTGGATGGTTTCCACCTCGTTGTGCAGGAAGTAGATCTGGCCACCGCGTTTGAGCTCGCGCAGGCACGCTTCGCGGATGATCGCTTCGCCTTCGCTGCGCACGAACGTCTTGATGGCCAGGCGCTTTTGCGGCGCCGTGGCGATGATCGAAAAGTCGCGCAAACCCTCCAGCGCCATGCCCAGGGTGCGCGGGATCGGCGTGGCCGTCAGGGTCAGCACGTCGACTTCGGCGCGCAGCGCTTTCAACGCTTCTTTCTGGCGCACGCCGAATCTGTGTTCCTCGTCGATAATGACCAGCCCCAGGCGCGTGAACTTCACGTCATCGGACAGCAGTTTATGCGTGCCGATAATGATATCGAGCGTGCCGTCGGCCATGCCCTTGAAGGCCTGCGTGATCTCCTTGCCGCTGCGAAAGCGCGACAGTTCGGCGATGCGCACCGGCCAGTCGGCGAAGCGGTCGGCAAAGGTCTGCGCGTGCTGCTCGGCCAGCAGGGTGGTCGGCGCCAGGATGGCCACCTGCTTGCCGCCCATGACGGCGATAAACGCCGCGCGCAGCGCCACTTCCGTCTTGCCAAAACCCACATCGCCGCACACCAGGCGGTCCATCGGTTTGCCCGATGTCATGTCGCGGATCACATTGTGGATCGCCTCGGCCTGGTCGGGCGTCTCGTCGAAGCCGAAGCTGTCGGCAAAGCGCTCGTAATCGTGCGACGAGTATTCGAAGGCATGGCCCTGGCGCAGCGCGCGGCGCGCATACAGGTTGAGCAGCTCGGCGGCCGTGTCGCGCACCTGGTCTGCCGCGCGCTTTTTCGCTTTTTCCCACTGGCCCGAACCGAGCGAATGCAGCGGCGCGTCTTCCGGCGAGGCGCCCGAATAGCGCGAGATCACGTGCAGCTGCGACACCGGCACATACAGCTTGGTGTCTTTTGCGTATTCGAGGTGCAGAAACTCCGTTTCGCCTTCGCCCAGGTCCATGCTGGTCAAGCCCATGTAGCGCCCGATGCCATGGTTGATATGCACTACCGGATCGCCGATTTTCAGCTCCGACAGGTCGCGCACCATCGATTCGACCTGGGTGACGCCTTCCTGTTTTTTCTTGCCGACGCGCCGGCCCGAACCTGCATACAGCTCGGTCTCGGTGATGAACGCCAGGTTGCCGGCGTCCGTGTACAGCTCGAAACCGGCATGCAGCGGCGCCACGCCCAGCATCAGCTTGGCGCTTGATTGCAAAAAGCCGTCGCTGCCTTCCACCGGCGTCAGCTGCAAATCGTATTCGGAAAAGTACTGCTGCAAGGTTTCGCGCCGGCCGTTCGACTCGGCGCAGACCATCACCCTGCGCCCCGGTTGCAGCAGGAAGCTGCGCAGATTGGCCAGCGGATCATCGGCGCGGCGGTTCACCGCAATATTGGGCAGCGGCGCCGACAGTTCGGAGGCCAGCGCATCGTTCGACTTGGCAATCGCCAGGCGCCCGTAGGGCTTGGCCAGCGCAAAGAACTGCTCGTCGCCCAAAAACAGCGATTCGGGCGGCAGGATCGGGCGTTCGCGGTCGGCTTTCAGGAAGCGGTAGCGCGACTGCGTGTCGGTCCAGAAGCGGCCGATTGCCGCGTCGATTTCGCCCACCAGGGCCAGCGAGGCGTCGGGCGGCAGGTAGTCGAACAGGGTGGCGGTTTGTTCAAAAAACAGCGGCAGATAGTATTCGATGCCGGCCGAGGCGATGCCGCTGCTGATGTCCTTGTAGACCACCGAGCGCGACGGATCGCCTTCGAACTGCTCGCGCCAGCGGCTGCGGAAGGTGGTGCGCGCCGCTTCGTCCATGGGAAATTCACGGCCCGGCAGCAGCCGCACTTCGTGCACCGGGTACAGCGAGCGCTGGGTGTCGGCGTCAAAGGTACGGATGGTCTCGATGGTGTCGCCGAACAGGTCGAGCCGGTAGGGCAGGGCTGAACCCATGGGGAACAGGTCGAGCAGGCCGCCGCGCACCGAGTATTCGCCGGGCGACATCACTTGCGATACATGGCTGTAGCCGGCCAGGGTCAGCTGCGACTTCAGGCGCGCTTCGTCCAGCGTTTCGCCCTTCTTGAAAAAGAAGGTGTAGGCCGCCAGAAACGACGGCGGCGCCAGGCGCACCAGCGCGGTGGTGGCCGGCACAATCAGGACGTCGCACTGGCGGTTCTGGATTTCGTGCAGGGTGGCCAGGCGCTCTGACACCAGGTCCTGGTGCGGCGAAAAAGCGTCGTAGGGCAGGGTCTCCCAGTCCGGCAGCAGATGGCAGCGCAGTTCCTGGCCGCCAAACCACGGTATTTCATCGAGCAGGCGCTGGCCGTCGCTGGCCTGCGCCACCACCACGGCCAGCATCTGGCCGCGCGACTTCAGTGCCAAGGCGGCCAGCGCCAGCGCATAGGCGTCGGATGAACCATACAGGGCGGGCAGCGCGTAGCGGTTGCCGGGCTTGGGGAGCGATTTTTTCAGGGCTAAGGACATGCAGGCGATGGCGCAGGTGGCAGAGGCAGTTGACGGGGATGGCTGGGCAGCCAGGTACGATTATAGACCATCGCCCGCCCGTACATTGGCCACGCCGAAGGGAACGTGCACCATCGGGATGGTGCCGCCGCTGGATTTCAAGTGGCTCAGTTGGTCGTCGAAAAAGATATGCGGCCTGAATACGGCCAGCACGCGCGACTTGTCCATGCCGCCGAGGAAAAACGTTTCATCGGCCGCCACGCCCCAGCTTTTCAGGGTCGTCACCACCCGTTCGTGCGAAGGCGCGTTGCGCGCCGTGATGATGGCGATGCGCAGGATCTTTTTGTAGGCCGGGTCGCGCTGCTGCGCCTGCTCTTCCAGGCGCTGCATGGCCGCCAGTTTCTGGAACAAATCGGCCAGCGGGCCGGGGCGGTGCGGCTTGCCCACGTTCAGCGTTTCGTGGGCGTGGAATTCATCGACGTCGTTATGGCGCTTGAAAACGGTTTCCGCCTCGTCGTCGGCGATCACGCCATCGAAGTCGAAGGCCACGCGCAGTTCGTCGTCGGCCTCGTCGTCCTCGGTGCGCGAAGGCAGCACCAGCCCGGCCGGGTAGTTGCAGGCCAGGGCGCTGCGCACGTCGTCTTCATTGGCGCTCAGGAACAGCGAGGCGTTGAAGGCGGGCAGATAAGGGTAGGGTGTCTTGCCGGTCATGAAGGCGGCGCGCGAAATATCGAGCCCATAGTGGGCGATCGAGCGCATCACGCGCAAGCCCGTTTCCGGCGAATTGCGCGAGAACAGCACCACTTCCACCGGCGCTTCGTGCGGATGGTGCTTGTTGATATTTAAAAAGCGGCGGATAAAGGGAAAGGCCACGCCGCGCCCCAGCACCGTGTCGAGGTGCGCTTCCTGGTGCTTGCGGTATTCCTCGGGGCCGCTGTCGAGGTAGACCTGGTGCGAGTCGGACAGGTCGAACAGCGCGCTCGAGGCGACGCCAATCACCAGTTTTTGTTCGATAAGATAGGCCATGGTGCTTTCGGTGTGTGCTTTGCGACCATCTTATACGAGGTTCAACGGCGCAGCCAAGGATGATCTCCGTTCGCTCTCGATTCCTTGCTTGTCAAAACCATTTTCTCGGCACAGGCCAATCAGCTGGCGCGCAAGGCCAGGGCGTCGCACCAGGAATCGGAAGACTGTCAATCGGTCGCCATCATTTGACTATCTGCCGGGACGGCCGCCTCGTGCGGCCGTTTTGCATGGCGGCGGGTAGGCCTGATGATGGTTGGTTTTGCCGAAAAAACATCGTTACGAAAATATACGTTTTGTTATCTAAGCAAAATTTTGCAAAACTTAACGCGACATTGCCTGTCGGATAACTCACACTGGCTGCGGTAGCATCATGCGCCCTGGCGCGGATGACGGCGCACGCCATCTTCGCTCCTGCTTTAGTCCACTGCCGGCCGATCCTGCTGTCTGTTTCGCTCTGCCATGACACATGCGCCATGGCCGGTGGTGGCGGCCACGGCGATCTGCCTCACCTTGAAGAATGCAAAAATATGGCGAATATGAATATAGGAACGCGCTTGCGCTGGTCGTTCGCGGTGCTGACCGTGTTGTTGCTGGCTGTCGCCGCGCTGGGCCTGGTGCGCTTGTCCTTGCTGGACGAGCGCATGCGTGGCGTGGTCGAACGCGAATATCCGAAAACCGTGCTGGCCAATGACATCATCAAGCAGGTCAACGTGATTGCGCGCTCCTCGCGCAATTTGTTCCTGATGTACGAATTGGAACAAGTGGCGCAGGAGCGCGACGTCATTGCCAAGGCCAGCGCGGTGACCGAGCAGAAGCTGGGCGAACTGGACAAATTGGTCGACTCCGGCAAGGGCAAGCAATTGATCGAGGGCGTGAAGGATGCGCGCAGCGTCTACAATGTGGGGCGTGACAAGGTGCTGGCGCTGCTCCATGACGGAGCGCGTGACGAAGCGAGCGCCTTGCTGCTGCAAACCGTGCGCGCCGACCAGCTGCGCTACATGGCCGCGCTCGAAGCCCTGATCACGCACCAGCACGAGCGCATGGTGGAATCGGGACAGCGCGTGCACGACGAATACCTGACGGCGCGGGCGATGGTGCTGGCCCTGAGCGCGGCGGCCATCTTGTTTGCCGTCGTCACGGCCTGGCTCGTCACGCGCAGCATCGTGCGTCCCCTGCAGCGTGCGCTGGGCGTGGCGCAGACGGTAGCTGCCGGCGACCTCAGCTCCACCTTTGGCCACCACGGCACCGATGAAACGGGCAAGCTGCTCGACGCGCTGTCGACCATGAATGGCAACCTGCAAGATATCGTGCGGCAGGTGCGCACTGGCACCGATACCATCGCCACCGCGTCGACCGAGATCGCGGCCGGCAATATCGACCTGTCGGCACGTACCGAGGAGCAGGCCAGCTCGCTCGAACAGACGGCGTCGGCGATGGAGGAACTCAGTTCCACGGTGCGGCAGAATGTCGACAATGCGCGTGAAGCGAGCGCCCTGGCTTTGGCAGCGGCGCAGGTCGCCAACCGTGGCGGCGAGGCGGTCGGGCAGGTGGTCAACACCATGCAGGCGATCAGCAGCTCCTCGGCGCAGATCGCCGAGATCATCGGCGTAATCGACGGCATCGCCTTCCAGACCAATATCCTGGCCTTGAATGCGGCGGTGGAAGCGGCGCGCGCCGGCGAGCAGGGGCGCGGTTTTGCGGTGGTGGCCACCGAGGTGCGTAACCTTGCCCAGCGCAGCGCCTCGGCCGCGCGCGACATCCGCGCCCTGATCGCCGCCTCCAGCTTGCAGGTGTCCAACGGTTCGGCGCTCGTCACGCAGGCTGGCGCCACCATGGCCGACGTGGTGCAGGCGGTGGAAAAGGTCAGCCGCATGGTGAGCGACATCACCACCGCCAGCGCCGAGCAGAGTACGGGCATCGGCCAGGTCAGCGAAGCGGTGGTGCAGATGGATGAAGTGACGCAGCAAAATGCGGCGCTGGTGGAAGAAGCGGCGGCCGCTTCGCAGTCGCTGCAAAGCGAAGCGGCGCGGCTGCAGCAGGTCGTCAGTGTCTTTCGGCTGCAGCAGGAGCACGCCAGCTTGACGCCGGCGCGCGCGGTGCTGCGGCTGCCCGCCTAGTGGCTGGCCTGGCCTGCGCCCTGCACAACGATGAATTCTGCTTTCACTATCAGGGCAAGTTCGATACCTCGCACTTGCGCCTGGTGGGCCTGGAAGCGCTGTTGCGGTGGCGCCAGCCCGGCCGTGGCCTGGGGTTCCCGCAGCAGTTCATCGCCCTGTGCGAGCAGAGCGGCACCATCGTCGAGCTGGGCAATTGGGGTATTGCCACCGCCTGCCGGCAACTGGCGCAGTGGCGCGCGGCAGGCCTGCCGCTGGTGCCGGTCGCGGTCAACCTGTCAGTACGGCAACTGAGCGATCCGCAACTGTTTTACACGGTGCAGGCTTGCCTGCGCCAGCATGATTTGCCGGCCACCTTGCTGGAACTGGAAGTGACGGAAAGCGGCCAGATCGTCGACATGGTGCAAGCGTGCGCCGTGCTGTCGCGGCTGCGCACGCTGGGCGTGCGCATTGCGCTCGACGACTATGGCACCGGCTATGCAGGCCTGCATCACCTCAAGATGTTGCCTGTCCATACCGTCAAGATCGACCGCTGTTTCATCACCGACATTGGCAGCGACTCCAGGGATGCCATCATCGTCGCGTCGACCATCGCGCTGGCGCGCAGCCTGGAGCTGCAGGTGCTGGCCGAGGGCGTCGAGGATGGCGTCCAGCTGGCCATGCTGCGCAGCCTGGGTTGCCAGCAGGTACAGGGCTACTATCTGCACCGCCCGGCGCCGGCTGCGTCCGTCCGGGTTTTGCTCGATAATGCGTGCGCGTCGCCGGAGTGCAACATGTAGTAGTGCGTGCCGGGGGAAAGCGGATTTTCCGTAAAATGCCTGGCACACCGCATGTCCTGAGACCATTCTCTTCCACACCCCCATGATGAACAGCACCGTCCCGGCCTTTGTTTTCGGCCCGTTTCGCCTATTGCCGCTTGAACGCCGGCTGCTGGAAGGCGAACGGGCCTTGCGCCTGGGAAGTCGCGCCATGGACGTGTTGCTGGCCTTGCTGGAACGCGCTGGCGATATCGTCGACAAACATGAATTGCTGGCCCTTGTCTGGCCCAACGCGGTGGTCGACGACGCCACCTTGCGCGTGCATCTGGCCGCGCTGCGCAAGGTGCTGGGCGACGGACGCGATGGTCAGCGCTATATCACCACCGTGGCGGGGCGCGGTTACGGTTTTCTCGCGCCCGTGTCGCGCGTCGGCGAAACGGCCGCCACCGGTGCGGCGGGCAGCGCCATCACCGAGGTGCGCTACAACCTGCCGGTACTGCTCACTCGCATGATGGGGCGTGCCGACATCTTGCATGCCATGGCCGGCCACTTGCTGCATGTACGCCTGCTCAGCATCGTCGGCCCCGGCGGTATTGGCAAGACCTCGGTTGCCGTGGCGCTGGCCATGCGCGTGCTGCGCCGCCATGCCGACGGCATCTGCTTTGTCGACCTGGCTGCCGTGGCCGAAGGCCATCTGGTGCCGCTGGCGCTGGCCACGGCGCTGGGCGTGGCGGTGCCGTCGCACGAACCGATGCCGGCTTTGCTGGCCTATCTGCACCAGCGTCAGATGCTGGTGGTGTTTGATAACTGCGAACATGTGATCGCCGCCGCCGCCGTCCTGGCCGATGTGCTGCTCAAGGGCGCGCCGGCGCTGCAGGTGCTGGCCACCAGCCGCGAACCGCTGCGCATCTCGGGCGAGCAATTGCTGCGCTTGCCCGCGCTGGAGCTGCCGCCGCTGGACGCGGCACCCGATACGGCACCCGATACGGCACCCGATACGGCGCTGCGCTACCACCCGGCGGTGCAGCTGTTTTGTGAGCGTTGCACCGCCATCGACGCCAGCTTCGTGCTGGCCGATGCCGACGTGCCGGTGGTGGCCGAAATCTGCCGCCGCCTCGATGGTGTGCCGCTGGCGCTGGAGCTGGCGGCCGGGCGCATCGGCCATTTTGGCTTGCACGGCTTGCGGCGCCAGCTCGATGACCGTTTCCGCCTGCTGGTGCGCGGACCGCGCAATGCGCCGCCGCGCCACCAGAGCCTGCGCGCGAGCCTCGATTGGAGCTATGGCCTGCTCGACGCTGAAGAGCGCTGTGTGTTGCAGGCGCTGAGCGTGTTCAAGAGCCGCTTCCGGCTCGAATCGGCGATCGCCGTGGCCGGCCGCGACGTGTATGACGCCGTGGCCGACCTGGCGTCGAAGTCGCTGCTCAGCGTCGAGGCCGGCTGCGAGCGCGTGTATTATCGTTTGCCGGAAACCACGCGCGCGTATGCCGCCGCGCTGCTGGCCGAGAGCGGCGAGCAGGATGCGGTATGCCGCCGCCATGCGCTCCATTGCCTGGCCCTGGCGCGCCGTATCGCCGCCGACTGGCAGCGTTTGCCGGCGGCCAGCCGGGGCGTCTCGTATCGCCGCCATGTGGACGACATGCGCGCCGCCATCGACTGGGCTTTTGGCGCACACGGCGACCTGGCGCTGGGGGTGGCGCTGACCCTGTCCAGCCATATTCTGTTTTACCGGCCATCGCTGATGGACGAATACCGGGTGCGGCTCGAACATGCGCTGGCGCGCATGGCCGCGCATGGCGTCGATGATGCCGATAGTGAAATGCGGCTGTGCGTCTCGCTGGGACATCTGCTGCTGCATACCGAGGGCGTGAGCGGCGCCATGCTGGCGCGATTTCAGCGCGCCTGCGTCCTGGCCATCACGCGCGGCGCGGCGGGCGGCTGCGCCGAAGCCATTTGCGGCATGTGGATCGCGCGCATGGTGATGGCCGACTATCGCGCCGCTGACGCCTGCGCGGCGCAGTTTGCGGCGCTGTGCGAGACCGAAGGAGATACCGCGATGCGGTTGTTACACGCGGGTATGCTGGCCGTCGGCGAACACCTGCAGGGACGGCATGCAGAATCGGCCGTGCTGTCGCGCCTGGTGATGGACCACCCCGATGGCACCGGCCAGCGCAGCCTGAACCACGGCTTGCTGGCCGACCACCAGGTCTGCCTGCGCGGCAACCTGGCGCGCTGCGTATGGCTGATGGGCCGCCCCGACGATGCGCTGGCGATTGCCTGCCAGGTCGTCGAGGAGGGCTTCGCGCACAACGGCGTGTCGCTGTGCGTGGCGCTGGCCGTTAGCGCGATTCCCGTGGCCTTGTGGTGCGGCCGGCTCGACATGGCGCGCGGCTGGATCGATTCCCTGTGCGAGCATGCGGCGCGCCACGGCTTGCCGCACTGGCAGGAATGGGGTGCCAGCTACAGGGCTGCGTTGGGCGGCGTGGACCAGCCAGGCGTTTTTGCCTGGCCGGCAGCGCATGGCTGGTCGCTGCAAATCGACCTGATGGCGACCTTGCTCGATGCGGCGGCCAATGGCGAAGCGCTACGCCGCGCCCGTGCCGGCGACGCGCCATGGAGTGCGCCGGAGGTAATGCGCCGCGCCGCGCTGCGCCGCTGGCAGGCATTGCGCCCTGGCGATGCGCAAGGGCAGGAAATGGTGCGCCGGCTGCTGGAAGAGGCACTGGGTCTCGCCGGCGCCCAGCGCGCGCTCGGCTGGGAGCTGCGCTGCGCCACCAGCCTGGCGACCGTCCTGCACGAACAGGGGCGGCCAGACGAAGCGCGCGCGTTGCTGCTGCCCGTGCATGGGCGCTACACGCAGGGCCATGCCAGCTTTGACGTGACGGCAGCGGCGCAATTGCTGGCGGCGTTGGCATGACACCGCCTTGACAGAACGGCATTGCGGGCTGCCTCGCCATACGTGGCGGCGCGCGGCTTGCCCGGCTACGGGAGCCAGACGGTCAGCGAGCACGGTGGCCTGCCGGTGTCGCTGTTGGGCGAGGCGGCCAGTACGTCGTGGCCCAGTTGACGCTGACTGCCCCCCCCGGGCTTTGCGCAGCGTGCTTCACTCGTATGCCCTCAGCCGCCTTTGCTCTTCCGGCGAAAACAGGGTGTTGGTCACTTGCTGCACCTTGGCCGGGTCTTGCGCGCCTGCGCCCAGGCTGGCCTTTTGCGCGCGCCAGGCGTTGATGCGCTGCTGCCACTGTGCTTCTTCGCGATCGAGGTCGGCCAGGCGGGCCGCCGCTTCAGGGGTGAAGGTGGCCGCGCGCAACTGGTAGACTTCATTGTCGCCGCCGCCTTGCGCGCGCAGGGTGCGTACCGCTTCGTCGAGCGCGCTGACCTTCAGCGGCGCGTCGCGTTCGATGCGCTGGGCTGGTGTCAGTGCCGCGTCGAGGGCGGCCAGCTTGCGCTGGCGTTCCTGTTCGCCCAGCTGGCTGTCTGCCAGCACCGCCAGGCGCGCCAGGGCATCGTCGTCGCGCGCGTCGTCTGCGCCGAACAGGCCGGCGCTTTCCTGCGTCGTGAAGTAACTGGGGCGCAGCGCGCGCATCGCCTGCAGCCTCGCTTGCGCCGCTTGCAGCGCATTGCCGGACGGCGCCAGGCCTTGCTCGATGCCGGCCAGCGCCTGCTTGTAGGCCAGATAAGCGCCCAGCAGGCGCTTGGCTTCGCGCGCCGGCGCCGGCGCCAGGCGTCGGTCCAGTTCCAGCTCGATCTGGCTGCGGATGGCGGCCAGCGGCTTTTCGCCGAGGCCCGCCAGGTAGTAGTCGAACAAATGGCCCAGTTCCGCATCGACCACCAGGGTGTCGGCGGCAGATGCGGTCACATTGCCGTCGGGCCGCGTGCCTTCCATCGAGCGCACGAACGCGAACAGGTCGGGGTCTTCCTTCCGGACCGGCGGCGGCACCTCGCCGGGCGAGAAGGTCAGGTACAGCGCCAGGGCGGCCAGGGCGCCGGCCGCAATCAAGGTCTTGTTCGTGCGCATGGCGGCCTCCTTACAAGCCCAGGCCTTGCAGGCGGTTGGCCTGCTGGCGGAACACCGTGACGGGCGAGGTCTCGAACAGGTTGACGATGCCGATGAACTGATTGATTTCATCGAGGTGGTTCATGGCGTAATCGTCGCGGATCACCTTGCCCAGGTGGCTGGAGCAACTGCCGACCAGGCCGTCATTCTTGTCGCCGCCAAAGGCCAGGCTGGTGGCGGCCAGCGCCGCGTCGCCCGCGTCCAGTGGATTGGTATAGGGCTGGGCGCCGCTCCACGAAAAATAGTAAACGCCGCGTTCCTGGTAGGCGCCTTCGCCGCAGGCGGTCGTTGGCAGCCCCTCCGGATAGCGGGCATTGAAGGCCAGCGCGCCGGCGGTCGACAGCGAGGCCAGCGCAGCGCCGCCGTTTTGCGGCAAGCCTTTGTTGCCCGAAATAAAGTCGATCAGCGAGCCCAGGCCGGTGCCGAGGGCGGCGCTGGTAATGGGGATGGCGCCGACCAGGAGGTCGGCCACCTTCGTGCCCTTGTTGACGCCCGCCACGTTGGTCACCGACGCCACCAGGTCGGGCCGCACGGAGGCGACATAGCGCGTCGTCGGGCCGCCGTGGCTGTGGCCGATCAGATTGACCTTGGCCGCGCCGGTGGCGGCGAGGATTTGCCGCACCTGCGACAGCAATTGTTCGCCGCGTACTTCGGTGCTGTTGGCGGCCGACACGGTGACGGTGTAGACGTTGGCGCCGCCGCTGCGCAGGGCGGCGGGGATGCCATAAAACATTTCGACGGGGCCGAGTTTTTCGAAGCCGAACAGGCCGTGCACCAGCACGATGGGGTATTTGGTCTGGGTGTAGCCGGCGGCGCCGGCGCTGGCGGGCAGGCCGATGCAGCAGGCCAGGACGAGGGTGGACAGCAATTGCCAGAAGCGGGTCTTCATTTTGTCTCCGTTATTGTTAATGGTAAATGTCGATGCTGCAGCGGTACCGGCGCTGCCATCTGCCGCCATCTGTGTGGCAGATAATATAGCGAGCGCTCGGTCTATTAAATGTAGCACTGCCGAGCCTGAAAAGCTTGTCAAATCCATATTGCAGTGCAATATAAGAGACAGGGGTGTTGCCGCGATGTTGCGCCAGGCGTTGCGCCAGGCGGGCATGGTCAAATTGAAAAGGCCAGGCGTGATTTTGCTGCGCTATAATCAGGGCCGCTTTGCGCATCCGCCCTGCTTGCAGTAACGGGTGGCGCCGTTTTTACACTGTCTTTTGGGAATGCACTTGTCGACCCATTTCAACTTTGAACAGTTCCAGCAGATGACGCCGTTAGATGGCGTCAATATCTGGGAATATATCCTCGACCGCCATGCGGGCCGCATCGGCGTCAAGCGCCGCAAGCCCGCGCTGGAAAACCTCGAACGCATCTTTGGCGCCACCTTCAGGCTGGCCAATGACGTGGGTTTTCGCGCCATGAGCTTGCGCGATCTGTGCCGCGAGACGGGGCTCTCGATGGGTGGCCTGTATGGCTATATCACCGGCAAGGACCAGCTGGCAGAAATGATCGAGGACGTGGTGCGCCACGCCACGCAGGCCTTGCCGCAGATGTTCGTCGACGTCAAGTCGCCGCTCGACCGGCTCGAGGCGATGATCCGTTCCTCGATCTACCTGTCCGAAATCCTGCAGCCCTGGTTTTATTTTGTGTACATGGATTCGCGCGTGCTGCAGGTCGAGCAGCGCAGCATGGCCAAGCAGTCGGAGTTGTACGTGCAGACCTTGCTGGCCCAGACCATCCTTGAGATCCGCCCGCAGCCGCAGGGTGATGCGACCCTGCTGGCCTCGCACTGCCTGGCACTGTTCCAGGACTGGTATGTGAAGCGCTGGAAGTACCGCGCCGCCAAGATCAGCGTCGATGATTTTGCCGACAGCACGGTGCGCACGGTGAGGGGATATCTGAGCGTGACGGCATAAACCGCGCATGCGATTGAAATGGCCGGGATCACTCCCGGCCATTTTTGTCTATTGCGTCGTTTCCACCGGCAGCGCTTCCGGCACCGCCGCCGGATCGGTCGGCGTCTCGCTCTCCATGTCCAGCGTTTTCACGCCATTCATGTCGATGAATTCGTCATACATCCATTCGCCGTCGACCTGGCTCAGGCCGGCCGGCACGGCGCGCGTGATTTGCGCTCGGTTGGCCAGCGCCGCCTGCATGTAGTCGATCCAGATCGGCATGGCCAGGGTAGCGCCAAATTCACGGCCGCCCAGCGACTTCGGTTCATCGTAGCCCATCCACGCCACCGCCACGATGCCGCCGCTGTAGCCGGCGAACCAGCCGTCGACGGCGTCGCTGGTGGTGCCGGTCTTGCCGGCGATATCGTTGCGGCCCAGCTTGCGGGTGGCGCCCGCGCCCGTGCCCGAACGCGTCACTTCGCGCAGCATGCTGTCCATCACGAAGGCGTTGCGCGGGTCGAGCGCCAGGGTCTTGTCGTCGCCGGGTGCCGGCGGCTTGGTCTGCATCAGCACCACGCCCCTGGCGTCGACGATGCGGTCGATCAGGTAGGGTTCGACCTGGTGGCCGCCATTGGCGAACAGCGCATAGGCACCCGCCATCTGCACCGGCGTGACCGAGCCGGTGCCGAGCGCCATGGTCAGGTTGTTCGGCTGGCGTGCCGGGTCGAAGCCGAATTTTTCGATGAACTCGTGGGCGTAGGGCACGCCCAGCGCGCGCAGGATGCGCACCGAGGCCACGTTCTTTGACTGCGCCAGCGCGTAGCGCATGGTGATCGGGCCATCGAACTTGAAGTCGTCATTCTGCGGCGCCCAGATCTTGCCGCCCGCCTGCAGCTCCAGCGGCACGTCATTGATCAGGGTGGCCGGCGAAAAGCCTTTTTCCAGCGCCGCCGAATACACAAAAGGCTTCATGGCCGAACCGGGCTGGCGCCAGGCTTGCGTGACATGATTGAATTTTTGCAGGTTGTAGTCGAAGCCGCCCACCATCGCATGGTAGGCGCCGGTGTCGGCGTCGAGCGAGACAAAGGCGGCCGCCACCAGTGGCACTTGCGTAATCATCCAGTTGTCCTTCGCGTCCTTGCTGACCCTGATCACGGCGCCCGGGCGCAGCTTGATGCCGGCCGCTGCCTTGGCGGACAGGGCAGGGGCGGCAAAGCGCAGGCCGGCGCCGGTGATGACCTTGGCGTCGCCGTCGCCGGTATCGACCGTCACCTGGCCGTTGGCGACATCGGTGACGACGGCGGCGACCAGGCCGTCGCTGTCGGGGCGCTTTTGCAGCGCCGCGTCGATGGCGTCGTCGCGCAGTTCGGGTTCAGGCGGCAGCTCGATAAAGGTTTCCGGGCCGCGGTAGCCGTGGCGCTGGTCATAGGCGATCACGTTGCGGCGGGTGGCGGCATAGGCCGCATCCTGGTCCGCCTTCAGGATGGTGGTATAGACGCTGATGCCCTTGGTATAGCTGTCTTCCTTGTACTGGGCGAACACCGCCTGGCGCGCCAGTTCGGCCACGTATTCGGCGTGCGTGTCGAAGCCCTGGCTGCCGCGCGTGTTGTAGTGCAGCGGCTGCTTGAGCGCCTGCTGGTACTGGCCATCGCTGATGTAGTCAAGGTCGCGCATGCGTTTCAGGACCAGCTGCTGGCGCGCGTGGGCGCGTTTCGGGTTGCTGATCGGGTTGTGGCGCGACGGGTTCTGCGGCAGGCCGGCCAGCATGGCCATTTCGGCGATTGACAGTTCAGCCAGGGGTTTGCCGAAATAGGTTTGCGCCGCGCTGGCAAAGCCGAACGAGCGCTGGCCCAGATAGACCTGGTTCATGTACAGCTCGAGAATCTGGTCTTTCGACAGGGTCGCCTCGATCTTCAGGGCCAGCATGATTTCATTGAGCTTGCGCGAGGCGACCTTGTCGCGCGTGAGGAAGAAGTTGCGCGCCACCTGCATGGTGAGAGTGGAGCCGCCGCCATGGCCGAAGCCATGGCGCAGGTTGGACATCACGGCGCCGCCGACGCGCACGAAGTCGATGCCATTGTGTTCATAGAAGCGGCTGTCCTCGATGGCCATCAGGGCCTTCTTCATCATTTCCGGCACCTGCGCGATCGGCAGGAAGTCGCGATGTTCCTCGCCGAATTCGCCGATCAGGACCTTGTCTGCCGTGTAGACCCGCAGCGGGATCTTCGGCTGGTAGTCGGTAATGACGTCGAGCGCCGGCAGGCGCGGTTTCACATACAGGAACAGATAGCCGGCCAGTCCGATGGCGCAGGCCAGGGCGGCGCAGCCGGCAAGGAGCAGGCCGCGCACCACGGCGCGGCGGGATGGCCAGGGAAAGCCGGATCGGTTAGCAGTCAAGTCAGTCTCGCATAAGCGTGCGGGGCACGGTGGCAGCGATTATAGACCATGACAGGCGCCGCTTTGCAGCAGGACGGCCGCGCAAAAAACCTTTTCAGGGAAACGCGGCTGTGCGATAGTCACGGCTTCAATAAATAGCCCGGGCGCCAATCCGGGCTGTTTTGATTTATAGATAACGAGGAACTTTATGGCGAAAGATGCAAACCCGGGCGCGGTCAGACCGTATATCCCGGCCGACGCGCAGCTCCCCGAGATGACCTTCCGCGCCTTGCTGATGGGCGTCATCCTGGGCATGGTCTTTGGCGCCTCGTCGCTGTACCTGGTACTCAAGGTCGGCCTGACCGTCAGCGCGTCGATTCCCGTCGCCGTGATCGCGATTACCCTGTTCGGCCTGGCCAAGAAGGTGGGCGGCAAGGATTCGTCGATCCTCGAAAACAGCATCACGCAAACGGCCGGTTCGGCCGGCGAATCGCTGGCCTTTGGCCTGGGCGTGACGATGCCGGCGATCCTGATCCTCGGTTTTGACCTGGAGATTTCGCGCGTCATGCTGGTTGGCGTACTGGGTGGCTTGCTGGGCATTTTGATGATGATCCCGATGCGCCGCACCATGATCGTCGACCAGCACAAGGAACTCAAATTCCCTGAAGGCACGGCTTGCGCGGAAGTGCTGAAAGCTGCCGCCACCGATGAATCGCGCATCGCCGCCGGCGAGAGCATCGCGTCCGATTCGGTCGCCGCCAAGGACGCCAGGCGCCGCGCCAAGATCATCTTCGGCGGCTTTGCCGTCGGCTTGCTCTATAAAGTGTTCAATATCTCGCTCAAGGGTTGGAAGGATACGCCGGGCGTGGAGTTCGGCGCGCCCCTGAAGGCCGGTTCCATCGGCGCCGAGATTTCGCCCGAGCTGCTCGGCGTCGGCTACATCATCGGCCCGCGCATCGCCGCCACCATGGCGGCCGGCGGCGTGCTGTCTTACCTGCTCCTGATCCCGATGATCAAATTCTTTGGCGACAACCTCACCACCGTGCTTTCGCCTGGCACCAAATTGATCAGCGCCATGGGCGCCGACGATATCCGCAGCGCCTATGTACTGTATATCGGCGCCGGCGCGGTGGCGGCCGGCGGACTGATTTCACTGGTGCGCGCCATGCCGATGATCTGGCGCAGCCTGTCGGCTGGCCTGGCCGGCATGGGCAAGGGCAGCAAGGCCAATTCGACCCTGCGCACCGAGCAGGATATTCCGCTCAAATGGGTCATCATCGGCTGCCTGGCCATCATCGCCGTGATCACCTTTGCCACGCCGCTGCACATGAACGTATTGGGTGCGCTGCTGATCCTGGTGTTCGGCTTCCTGTTCGCCACCGTGTCGTCGCGCCTGACCGGCGAAATTGGCTCCTCGTCGAATCCGATTTCGGGCATGGCGGTGGCCACCTTGCTGTTTACCTGCCTGATCTTCCTGCTGATGGGCTGGACGGGCGGGCGCTACTACGTCACCGCCTTGTCGGTCGGCGCCATCGTCTGCATCGCCGCCAGCAATGCCGGCACCACCTCGCAGGACCTCAAAACCGGTTACCTGATCGGCGCCACGCCGCGATTGCAGCAGTATGCGATCCTGGCCGGCGCGCTGTCGTCGGCGCTGATCCTGGGGCCGATCCTGTTGAAGCTCAATGAAGCGAGCACCGTGTATGTGCCGGCCGCGCAGGTGGCGCCTGGTCTCACGGTCGATGCGTCGAAGCTGACGGTCACCGGCGAGCTGCATGGCCCGCAAGCGGAAACCGACCATAACACTTATAAGGTCTGGCAGAAGACCGATACCGTCGGTGGCCCGGCCGGCAAGTATTTCGTCAAGGACGACGGCCAGCTGGCTTATCTGGTCGACCCGGGCATCAACGGCGCCTACAACAAGCGCCCCGATGGTTCGGAAGTGAAAAAATACGATGCGCCGAAGGCCGTGCTGATGTCCTACATTATCAAGGGCATTCTGGACCAGCAGCTGCCGTGGACGCTGGTGCTGTTCGGCGTGATGATCGCCGTGGTGCTGGAAATGGCGGGCATCGCCTCGCTGGCGTTTTCGGTCGGCGTCTATCTGCCGCTGTCGTCGACCCTGCCGATCTTTGTCGGCGGCGCGATCCGCTGGCTGGCCGACCGCCGCAACAACCGGCTCGCACACAACGCCCGGTTGAACGAGGAAGAGCGCCAGCTGGCGGGCGACCGCAGCTCGGGCGTGCTGCTCGCTTCCGGCTATATCGCCGGCGGCGCTCTGGCCGGCATCATCATCGCCATCACGGCCGGCGTGCTGACCCACTTCGACCAGATGATGGCCGACTGGGCCGAACACGGCAATCCGTTCTACGCGGGCCTGCATGCGGACGCGCTGTCGCTGCTGCCGTATGCGGTGATGATCGTGCTGCTGTATGTGGTGGCGCGCGAGAAGAAAAAGGATGGCGTGCAGGATTGATTTTTTGTTGCTGTCATGCAAGCCGCCTGGGCCACCACCAGTATTGCCGTCAAGTTAAACCGCCCGACGTATTTAAAGGCGCAAGGCGTTAAAATGGCGGGCCGGAGACGCGAGCCTGAGAAAATGCCGATGGCGGCGTTGCAGCTCCTCGCCGTACTAGCGTACTGTCTTCGTCGCTGCGCCTTGCCCTCGACATTTTTCAGGCCCGCTTGGCCCGGTACGCCTGTACGGACGACAGGTGTTTTAGTACGTTTTGCTGGTGTGCTTATTTAGCAGGGACGCCAAGGCATGCGAGTTTTCTATGTCAGCCAGATCCAGTACCTCAAAAATTTGAAGGATGTTAACTTAACTACATTACTGTACCACCAGGCGTTTTCTTTACAACTCGCTCTTCTTGAAAAGACATCCATGCATCAGATTGCATCAGCGCTTGCCGGCATCTCGATTATTCCAACCTTGGCGCAACATGCTCCGCAACTCGCTTTGCTGGTGCGGGAAAATATCAATCATCTGCAAACCTGGTTGCCGAAAGTGGCGCAACTGGCCGGCGAGGACGAGGCTCGGGCCTATCTGGAGCGGGTGTCCGAACGCGATGTCGATGCGACGCTGCTGGAATGGCATATCTTTTCCGGTGCCGACTTGTGTGGCAGCATACGGCTCAAGGAGATCGACCACGAGGATCGGACGGCGGCAATCGGCTATTACCTGGGCAGCCGGTTCCAGGGCAAGGGCATCGGGACGGCGTCGGTGCGGGCGGTGCTGGGCCATGCGTTTGGTGTGCTGGGGCTTAACCGCATCGAGATGCAATGCGCGGCCGCGAACAGGTCCAGCATGGCACTTGGCCAGCGGCTCGGTTTCACGCTCGAAGGCGTGCTGCGCGAGGCGGAATGCCTGAACGGCGTTTTTGTCGACCTGCATAGCCATGCACTGCTGCGCAAGGAATTCCTGCAGGACGGCGCCTGAGCAGTCAGATCCCGAGCACCTTCAACACCGCATCCGTGAACCCTTCGAACCAGCTGCCTACCTTGCCTGGCTGCTTGCCATGGCGCGGGGTTTCTTCGTACAGGTAGACGCCGTCGCCGTCGAAGCGGTCGTTGAGCAAGGCTTGCTGGCCGCGCAGGTAGGGGATAAAGGTTTCGCTGCGCACGGTCGAATACTGCACGCCGGTGGAAAAGCCCAGGGTGGCGGCCTGGCTGATGCTGCGGCCAGCGCCGGCCGGCTCCATGCGCACGCCGCGCGTGCCGCGCACGATCAGGGTGACGGGGCCGCGAAAGACGATAAAGCGCAGCTGCAGCGTGAGCCAGGCGTGCAGGCTGGCCAGGCGCCAGTGGCTGCTGATGGCCGGTTTTTGCGGGGCATGAAAAATCAGCCCGACCAGTCCCCGTGGCTGGAATACCAGCGCCGCACCGATGGGCAGGCGCAGCACCGCCACCTCCATCAGCGGGTCGTCGCTGGCCGACAGCGTCACCGACGCCGGCTCGCTGCTGGTGATGCGCGTCAGGGCCACCATGCCGGCGGCCAGGCTGGTGAAAGGATACGACCAGTCCAGCAGCCACTGCGTGCGCTTGCGCGTGCCGCTTGGTGACGATTGCAGGTAGGCCGGATGGATCAGCATGGTGTCGCCCGGCGCCAGCAGCAAGGCTTGCGAGACGCCGGAGATGCGCGATTGTGGCGCCAGCGGCGGGCAGGCGCGGGTGCCGTCGAGCCCCAGTTCATGCGCGATTGCCAGCGGTTTCAAACGCGACGCCAGCGGCGCGAGCACAAAGTAGAAAAAGGCCTTGATGGCCAGTGGCGTCAGGATCGCCGACAGCACCAGCAGCGCAGCCATGGGAATCACTTCAAGCACGGGTGCGCGCCAGCGGGCGAGCCAGTGTTGCGCCAGTTGCGCTTCGCCGGCCGTGATGGTTTGCCGCAGCGGCGCCAGCGCGGCAGACAGCGCCGGTGTATCGATGGCGAACGGCGCGGGCTTGCCGGCATGATTGGTGCGCGCGCGCTGCAGCAGATACTGCTGATAGGCCTCCAGATTGGTTTTGCGCAGGCGTTCTTCCTGCGTTTCCAGCGCCAATCGCTGGCCATGCGCCACGCTGCCCGGCAGGTGCGCCGCCAGCGGGTGCGCCAGTGTGAGCTGGCGCTGCTGCTGCAAATTGGCCTGCAGCGCCGCATAGGCCTGCACATGTTCCTGATGCAGCCGCAGCAAAGCCTGGCGCGCGTCGCCGCCGCGCAGCGCCGCCTGCAGGGCCGTCAGATAGCGCGCTTCCTGCGACAGCACCTCGAGCTCGACCCGGCGCATGGCTTCCTGCTGCGCGCGCTCGGCAAGCATGCTGGCGCCAGGCAAGGGCAGGGTGAACAGCGATGGGGAGGGTTCGGCGTGAAGCTGGTGCAGTTGTTCGCGCACGCTGGACAGGCGCGTGTCGACGGCGGCCTGCGAGGCGTGCTGCAGGCCGGCCAGCCGGGCGCTGGCCGCTTGCGCCAGGCTGGCGCCATGGCGCTCGCCGGTGCTGGCGGCCTGGCGCAAGATACTGATCGATACGCTGGTGGCCTGAAACTCGCGCCATTCGGCCAGCAGATAGCGCCCGGCCAGCAGGATGACGATAAACAGCAGGAACTGCAGCGCATGGCGCAGCAGGAAGCGAAAAACCGTCGTCAGCAGCTGGCGCAAGGCGGTCGCGCTTCAGCTGGCCGCGCTATCGGCGTCGGCGCAGCACTTCTTGTATTTCTTGCCGCTGCCGCAGTGGCAAGGGTCGTTGCGGCCCGTCTTCGGCACCTCGCGCAAGACCGTGCCGCCAGGCTGGCTGTGGGCCTGGCTTTTCAGGTGGCGCTGGCGCGCCCAGGCTGCGTTGATGGCGATCACGGACGGGATCACCGCCGCCATCGCTTCCTCGGCTGCTTCGTCATCGAGTTCGGCGGCAGTCGCAAGATGTTTGAACGGCGCCAGGTATTGCGGGTGGCTCACGCCCAGCGCCGCCCACTGTGGCTTGTCCAGCGCAGTGCCAAGGACGAAACCGGCGCACCAGCCCGGCACGCTCCATTCCGGGCCGCATTCGTAGATCGGCTCGAAGCTGTTCGGGTCTTTCGCCAGCCATTCGACCATATAGTCGAAGTGGCGCCGGGCCAGCGCTTCGGCGCGCGCGGTGTCGGTCTCGCTCAGCGCGGAGACGGTCTTGCCGCTCTCCTTGTCCCAGATCCAGGGCAGCCATGCGGAACTGGCGAGCTGGTTCGGGCTCAGCGCCACGGCGGTAATCAATCCTTCCAGCATCGACACGTCCATCGCGCGCCCTTCAAGTGCCGGCCTGGCCAGCAGGACATCGAGTTCGGCGTATTCGTCGTCGGAAAGGGGCGAGGTGGTGGAGATGCTGGACATAGGTTTCAATAGTGATGGTTGGACAGGCGGGACCGGGAGCGGGATCGGGACCGGGACCGGGAGGCGGTATTGTAACCGGCAATAAAAACGGCGGCCCGCAGGCCGCCGTCCTGGTGGAGCGTTACGTGATTATTTCACGCCGTGCATCAGCTTGTTGATCAGCGGTGCGATCAGGAACAGCACCGCGCCGGCGCCCAGCAGCGACCAGAAACCGAAGGTGTAGCCGGCCAGTGCCGACTGGGCCGACATGCCGCTCTCGCCGCTGACGTAGCTGGCAAAGATGCCCGACAGGTTGTTGCCGATACCGGTCGACAGAAACCAGCCGCCCATGCCCATGCCGACCAGGCGTACCGGCGCCAGCTTGGTGACCATCGACAGGCCGATCGGCGACAGGCACAGTTCGCCGATCGACTGGATCACGTAGACCATGAACAGGGTCCAGAACGGGATCTTGTTGTCGGCGCCAACCAGGCTCGACAGTGCGAAGATCAGCAGGCCGAAGGCGGCCGCATTGCCCAGCAGGCCCAGGCCGAATTTGCGCGGGATCGAGGGATTGACGTTACGGCGCGCCAGGAACACCCAGACGGCGGCGATAATCGGTGCGAACACGATGATGGCCACCGAATTGACGCTCTGGAAGTAGGCGGTCGGGAAGGTCCAGAAGCCCAGGTCGCGGTTGACGATGTTGTCAGCCAGGAAGGTAAACGAGCTGCCAGCCTGCTCGAAAAACATCCAGAACAGGATATTGAAGGCAAAGATCAGCAGCATGGCGATAGTCTTGTCGCGCGCGACCTTGCCGTTGCGGATACCTTCGATCATCAGCATGACGGCCAGGCCGACAAACAGGATGCTCAGCACGATCTGCAGGTTGGCGGCGCCCACCGTCAGCAGGAAATACATCACGGGAATCACGCACAGGCAACCGAGCGCCACCCAGACGACGCGCATCGGGTTGGCCGCTTGCGTTTCCGGCGCGCCGATGCCCTTGAGGGCGTTGCGGCCGATATAGAACCACACCAGGCTGATCAGCATGCCGACGCCGGCCGCCATGAATACCACCTTGTACGATGGCATGCCGCCGGTGCCAAAGACCGATTCGGCCAGCCATTGCGTAAACACGGGAGCGACCATGGCGCCCATGTTGATGCCCATGTAAAAGATCGTGAAACCGCTGTCGCGGCGCGGATCGGCGGTCGTGTACAGCTTGCCGACCATGGTCGAGATGTTCGGCTTGAACATGCCGTTACCGACGATCATGGTGGCCAGGCCCAGGTTGAAAATATCCTGGTTCGGCACGGCGATACAGAACAGGCCGGCGGCCATGAAGATGGCGCCCAGCAGGATGGAGCGCTGGTAACCGATCACGCGGTCGGCGATATAGCCGCCGAACAGGGCGCCGGCATACACCAGCGCGAGGAAGGAACCATAGGTAAGGTTGGCCGCAGCCTGGCCCGACGCGTCGCCACCATGGAACTGGGCGACGATATACAGGACCAGCGCCCAGCGAACTCCGTAGAACGCGAAGCGTTCCCAGAATTCAGTCATGAACAACATCCACAGTGGGCTGGGATGGCCCATGATCTGCGTGAACTCGGGAATTACGGCTTCCTTGTTGGGCGTAGTCGCACCGCTCATGCGGTTCCTCCTGAAAATTATTATAGTCAATCGATAAAACAACCATATGGAATATGGCGCGCGGCCCGTACTCTTGTGAAGTGGCGGACGCACGGCAATTCCAATAGGCAGGCATTCTAATCTACAAATTGCGCGGAGCGAAGATTTCGATTTGCATTAGCAAGAATGACTGTTTCATCTTGGTCAAACCGGTTTGTGCGCCAGCAGGCAGGGCGACGTTTTTTCCATGGCGCAGCACAAGCGAGCTGACTTGTCGTATATTGGAGCCGCAAGACCTTCGAGGATCGATTTTTAAAGGAATTTTCGCACTATGGAACACGACGTTATCGATGCTCTGGTTTCACCGGAGGGCCGCCTGGACGTGCTCTCCAAGACTGAAGTCAACAAATTGCTCGACACCAGCCAGGGCGGCCTGTACAACACCTTCCGCCGCTGCGCGCTGGCGGTATTGAACTGCGGCAGCACCATCGACGATGGTCGCGCCTTGCTGGAGCGCTACGAGTCGTTCGAGATTTCCATTATCCAGCGCGAGCGCGGCATCAAGCTCGACATCAAGGGCGCGCCGATGATCGCCTTTGTCGACGGCAAGATGATCAAGGGCATCCACGAGCATCTGTTTGCCGTGCTGCGCGATATTATCTTTGTCAGCGACGAAGTGACGGGCAACCCGAAATTCGACCTGCACAGCACGGAAGGCGTGACCGACGCCGTGTTTCATATCCTGCGCAACGCCAATGTGCTGCAAACCCAGCTCAATCCCAACCTGGTGGTGTGCTGGGGCGGCCATTCGATCAATCGCGCCGAATATAATTATTCGAAGGAAGTGGGCTACCAGCTGGGCTTGCGCGGCCTCGATATCTGCACCGGCTGCGGCCCGGGCGCCATGAAAGGCCCCATGAAAGGGGCCACCATCGGCCACGCCAAGCAGCGCTTGCACAATGGCCGCTACCTGGGCATCACCGAGCCGGGCATTATCGCCGCCGAGTCGCCCAACCCCATCGTCAATGACCTGGTGATCATGCCCGATATCGAAAAGCGCCTGGAAGCGTTCGTGCGCGCCGGTCACGGCATTGTCGTGTTTCCGGGCGGCGCCGGCACGGCCGAAGAGATCCTGTATATCCTGGGGATATTGCTGCACCCGGAAAACGCCGAGATTCCCTTCCCCCTGATTTTCACGGGGCCGGAAACCTCGCGCGAATATTTCGTGCAGATCAACCAGTTCATCCACGACACCCTGGGGCCGGAAGCGCAGCAGCGCTACAAGATCATTATCGACGATCCGGAACTGGTGGCGCGCGAAATGCTTGAAGGCATCAAGCAGGTGCGCGAATTCCGCAAGGCACACAGTGACGCCTATTATTTCAATTGGCTGCTGAAAATCGATCACGAGTTCCAGAAGCCGTTCCACCCCACGCATGAAAACATGCGCAACCTGAGTTTGCACAAGAACCAGGCCACGCACTTGCTGGCCGCCCAGCTGCGCCGCGCGTTTTCGGGCGTGGTGGCCGGCAACGTCAAGGACGACGGCATCCGCTCGATCGAACAATACGGCAACTTCGAGATCCATGGCGACAAGGACATCATGGGGCCGATGGATGCGCTGCTGGCCTCGTTCGTGGCGCAGCATCGCATGAAATTGGCGGGCACGGCCTATGTGCCTTGTTATACGGTGATGCAATAGCCGTTTTGCAATGTGCCACGGCGGTGGCCTGCCGCTGTGGTTTTTTTTGTTGAAATCGTACAAATTCTGTGCAAATGTTACTTTTGACGAGTTTGTTTGATCGAAATACCCTTTAAGATTGCTTCACGTCAACGCTTAAACCGCATATCCTTATGCGGAAAAGTTTGTCACCTGTCTTGGAGCAATAAAGTATGAAACTGCAGAATCTGACGATTGCAAAACGCCTGGGCCTCGGCTTCGGGCTGGTGGCCATGCTGCTGGCGGTGGTCATTGCGCTGGGCCTGAGCAGCATGCGCGATATACAGGGCCGCATGGAGGAGATCACCAAGGTCAACGATGTCGAAACGCGGCTGGCGCAGGCGATGGATCTCACCGTGACCGAGCGTGCGCTGGCGATGCGCAACCTGATTTTGCTCAAGGAGCCGAAAGAAATCGAGATCGAGGTCAACCGCATCGCCGAGCAGCAGCGCAAATACGCCAAGGCGCAGGAACAACTGGCGTCGATGTTCGCCTCCCTGGCGGGCACCTCGCCAGACGAAAAGGCGCTGCTGGAGCAGATCAGCAAGCAGGCTGTGCTGGCGGCACCGTTCATCGAGCGCGCCACCACGCTGGCGCGCGGCCAGCAACAGGATGAAGCTTATAAAATCCTGCGCTATGAATTCCGCCCGGTGCAAAAAGCCTGGTGGGAACAGATCCGCCAGTTGATTGCCATCGAGGAAAAACAGAATATCGAAGCGACGACGGCGGCGGCGACGGCCTATGAGGGCGCGCGCGCGCTGATGCTGATCACCGGCGCGCTGGCGCTGTTCGCCAGTGTCGTTGCCGCGCTGCTGATTACCCGCGGCGTGACGCGCCAGCTCGGTTGCGAGCCTGACCAGGCCGTCGAGATCGCCAGCCAGATCGCCGCCGGCAACCTGATGGTGCACATCGAGTCGCGTGCCGGCGACCAGTCCAGCCTGATGTTCGCCATGCGCTCGATGCGCGACAGTCTGGCGCTGATCGTCAGGCAGGTCCATACCAGCACCGAGTCGATCTCCACCGCCGCCGGCCAGATCGCCTCCGGCAATCTCGACCTGTCCTCGCGTACCGAGCAGCAGGCCAGCACGCTGGAGGAAACTGCCTCGTCGATGGAGGAGCTGACCGGCACCGTACGCCTCAATACCGAGCATGCACGGCAGGCCAACACGCTGGCCGAATCGGCATCCGATGTCGCCGTCAAAGGCGGCGCGGTAGTGGCGCAGGTGGTCGACACCATGGCCGCCATCGATGGTTCGGCGCGCAAGATCGTCGATATCATCGCCGTCATCGACGGCATCGCCTTCCAGACCAATATCCTGGCGCTGAACGCCGCCGTCGAGGCAGCGCGCGCCGGCGAGCAGGGCCGCGGCTTCGCCGTGGTCGCCAGCGAGGTACGCAACCTGGCCCAGCGCTCGGCGGCGGCGGCCAAGGAAATCAAGACCCTGATCAGCGATTCGGTCGACAAGGTCCAGGTCGGCAACCGGCTGGTCGAGCAGGCCGGCTCCACCATGCATGAGGTGGTGACCAGCGTCAAGCGGGTGACCGACATCATGTCCGATATCCTGTCGGCCAGCCAGGAACAGTCGTCGGGCATCGAGCAGATCAATATCGCCATCACGCAGATGGACGATGTGACCCAGCAAAATGCCGCACTGGTGGAGGAAGCGGCAGCCGCCTCCCAGGCCATGCAGCAGCAGGTCAACAGCCTCAACGAAGTGGTCAGCGTGTTTCAGATCGGCGCCGCTGGCGGCGCCCCGCGCGCGGCGCTCAAACTGACCGCCGCGCGTGCATCGGCACAGCACGCCATGCCGGCACAGCGCGCCATGCCGGCGCGCGTAGCGGCGCCGCGCGCGGTGGCGATGCGCAAGCCCGCACAGGCCAAGGCGGCCGAGCCGGAATGGGAAGAGTTCTGAGCCACTGACCTGGGAGCATGAGCGATGACGAAGATGAATACGATAGCCGATGCGCACAAGGGCATCGCGCATATTTTCTGGCATGCCGGCCAGGTCACGGCCGAGGAGCGGCGCCTGCACAGCGGCCAGCGGCCCGCCACCATATGGCTGACGGGCCTGAGCGGCGCCGGCAAGTCGACCCTGGCGTGCGCGCTCGAACGCAGTCTGGTACAGGCGGGCCGTTCGGCCTGCGTGCTGGACGGCGACAATTTGCGGCATCGCCTGAACAGCGATCTCGGCTTTTCGGCGCAGGATCGCCAGGAGAACATCCGCCGCAGCGCCGAGGTGGCGCGGCTGATGAACGATGCCGGCCTGATCGTCGTCTGCGCCTTTATTTCACCGCTGCGCGCGGACCGCGACATGGCGCGCCAGATCATTGGCGACGACAACTTTGTCGAAGTCCATGTCAGCACACCGCGCACCGTGTGCGAAGAGCGCGATCCCAAGGGCCTCTACAAGAAGGCCCGGGCCGGCCTGATCCCGGAATTTACGGGCGTCTCGGCGCCTTACGAGGCGCCTTTGCTGCCGACCCTGGCGCTCGACACCGCGGCGCTTTCGCTGGAGCAATGCTGCGAGCGCTTGCTTGGGCATCTGTCGCAGCGTTTTGACTGATTTGACCGGGCGCCCGCCTGGCGCACCTGGAATGAATATCGAACCGGAAGGCAATATGTCGCGTCCACGTCCTGTCATGATGATACCGCTGCGCCGCTGTGGCAGCCATGCGTTGCGCCTGCGGCTGAACATGTCGCCGCAGTTTTACGCTCCCTATCCGCTGCACATTGTCGATCTGATGCCGCTGGTGCCGCTGTACGGCGACCTGGCCGACGATCACGCCTATTTCCGCATGGTGGTCGACGTGATCGGCCTGCAGGCGGCCAGCATGGTCAAGTGGCCCGACGTGGTCTTCGATCCGGTCGAGATCTTCGAGGCGATCCGCCATCAGCCGCGCAGCGTCCACAGCATCGTCTGGGAGCTGTTGCTGCGCGCGGGCCAGCGCCGCGGCGCCGGCGTGGTGATGGACAAGTCGCTCGACAGCGTGCATTACGCCGACGAACTGATGACGCTCCATCCGGACATGCTGTTCATTAACATGGTGCGCGATCCCCGCGCCCAGGTCGCGTCGATGAACCGCGCCATCATCCACGATTTCGACACGCTGCTCAACGCCCGGACCTGGGTGGCCGCGCATCGGGCCGCCGATCACGTGGCGGCGCGCTATCCGCAGCGCGTGCTGACCATCCGCTACGAAGATTTTCTGTCGCACCAGCAGGCGACGCTGGAACGGGTGTGCCACTTCCTGGACATAGCCTTTTTGCCGCAGATGCTGGACGTCGTCGCGTCCAGGGAGGCGCGCCAGCTGTCGCAGCTGTCGGCCCTGTGGTCGTCCAACAGCCATGCGCCGATCGCCGCCAATATCGACAAGTTCAAGCAGCAGTTGTCGGACGATGAAATCGAGGTGATTGAAACACTGGCTGGCGATTATATGGAGCGCTACGGCTATACACGGCTCAGCCGTGGCGGCGCGGTCATCTCGTCCGAACTGCTGGAGACGGCTATCGTGCGTTCGAACGAGGGTCGCGAGCGCGCCTGGCGCGAACTGGAACCGGCCAACTTCCGCGATTTCGTGCTGCGCCGCTGCCGCGCCGACTATCTGGCGCAGTTGCGCGCGCGCCTGGAGCGCCAGGCGGCACAGCCGGCGTCGATGGCCGGCTGCACGCTCGATGAACTCGACCCGATGCTGTTCGAGGTGACCGACTGAGTGGGGACAGGCCGGGCCACATCATCGGCCTGTCCGCCTGATCACTCCTCGCGGCGCAGGTGCGGGAACAGCAGCACGTCGCGGATATTGGGCGAATCGGTGATGATCATCATCAGGCGGTCGATGCCGATGCCGCAGCCGCCGGCCGGTGGCATGCCGTATTCGAGCGCGCGGATGTAGTCGGCGTCGTAGAACATCGCCTCTTCATCGCCGGCGTCCTTGGCCGCCACTTGCGCCAGGAAGCGGGCCGACTGGTCTTCGGCGTCGTTCAGCTCCGAGAAGCCGTTGGCGATTTCGCGCCCGACCATGAACAGCTCGAAGCGTTCGGTGATGCCGGCCACCGTGTCGGAGGCGCGCGCCAGTGGCGACACTTCGACCGGATAGTCGATGATGTAGGTCGGTTCCCACAGCTGGGCTTCCGCCGTTTCTTCGAACAGCGCCAGTTGCAGCGCGCCCAGGCCGGCGGTGGCGAATGGCTTCACACCGAACTTCTGCAGTTCTTCCTTGATGAAAGCGGCGTCGTTCAGCTGCTCCGTCGTGTAGTGCGGGGCGTACTTGTTGATGGCGCCGACGATGGTCAGGCGGTGGAACGGTTTTGCCAGGTCCAGTTCACGTCCGCCATAGGTCAGGGTGGCGGTGCCATGGGCGTCGATGGCGGCCTGGCGGATCACCGCTTCGGTAAAATCCATCAGCCATTTGTAGTCGGTATAGGCGGCGTAGAATTCCATCATCGTGAATTCCGGATTGTGACGGATCGACACGCCTTCGTTGCGGAAGTTGCGGTTGATTTCGAACACGCGGTCAAAGCCGCCCACCACCAGGCGTTTCAGGTACAGTTCGGGCGCGATGCGCAGGTACATTTCCATGTCCAGCGCATTGTGGTGCGTGACGAAAGGCTTGGCCGCCGCGCCGCCGGGTATTGTGTGCAGCATCGGCGTTTCCACTTCCATGAACTCGTTCTTTTCCATGAAGCGGCGGATCGACGAGATGGCGGCGGTGCGGGCCTTGAAGGTGCGGCGCGTCTCTTCGTTCATGATCAGGTCGACGTAGCGCTGGCGGTACTTGGTTTCCTGGTCGGCCAGGCCGTGGAATTTGTCCGGCAGCGGGCGCAGCGACTTGGTGATCAAACGCAGTTCCGACACCTTGATGGTCAGTTCGTCCGTCTTGGTCTTGAACAGGGTGCCCGTCACGCCCAGGATATCGCCCAGGTCATAGTGGTGCAGGGCGGCCATGGCCGCTTCGCCCGTCAGGTCCAGCGTGGCGTAGATCTGGATGCGGCCGTCGGCTTTCGGGCCCGACGCGTCCTGCAGGGTGGCGAAAGCGGCTTTCTTGCCCGCTTCGCGCTTGAGCATCATGCGCCCGGCCAGCACCACGGTGACAGGTTCGGCTTCGAGCTCTTCGCGCGTCTTGCTGCCATATTGTGCGTGCAGATCGGCTGCCTTGTGTTGCGGGCGGAAATCGTTCGGGAAGGCGATGCCTTGCTCGCGCAGTGCGGCCAGCTTGACGCGGCGCTCGGCGATGATCTTGTTTTCATCGGGGGCGGCGGCTTGTTCTTGGATATCCGTGGTCATGATTGAGGTCTGTTCTTGTTGATTAAATGGGGGTGGCCATGGCCGGCGCGCTGGCGAACAGCGCATCGAGATCGAGCTCGGAAAAATCGCTGGCGATGCGGATCACGTTGTCGAATTGGGCAAACGCCGAGGCGGGCAGGGTAGTGGTCAGCACCACCGCGCGCATGCCGGCGCGGCGCGCCGCTTCCACGCCCAGCGGCGCGTCTTCGAAGACGATGCAGTTGGCGGGCAGCACGCCAACCTTTTCGGCGCCGGCCAGGAACACGTCCGGGTTCGGCTTGCCGCGCGCGACGTCGCCGGCGCCGACGATGGCGTCGAATTTGGCGCGCAAGTCGAGGCCGTCGAGCGTGAAGACGATGTTTTCATTCGGCGCAGCGGTGCCGACCACCAGCTTGATGCCGGCGGCGGCGGCCTTGGCGATGAGCAGGT
Source organism: Janthinobacterium sp. PC23-8 (assembly GCF_002250505.1). Taxonomy (GTDB): domain Bacteria; phylum Pseudomonadota; class Gammaproteobacteria; order Burkholderiales; family Burkholderiaceae_D; genus Janthinobacterium. The sequence goes on along the minus strand of NZ_NJGY01000002.1, from coordinate 752,878 downwards.
CGAAGCCCGGCACGGTGGCCAGGTGCGGTGCATACAGCTCGCGGTACAGGGTTTCCTTCTCGGCGTTCAAGGTAACATGGTCGACATCGTCGCCCAGGTAACTGCGCATGATTTCATGGCCCTGGCGTCCTGCCGTGTCGAGGAAAAACGCATCGGGATCGATCACATGGCCGCGCCGCCGGAAGAACTCCAGCCACGATTGGGTATGGAAGGCCATGTTGTCGACGATGGTGCCATCCATGTCAAAGATCAGGGCACGCCGGGAAGTGGTCATCGCTTATACGCCTTGCTTCAGGGAAGCGGAAATGAAGTCGTCGATGTCGCCATCGAGCACGCCCTTGGTGTTGCCCGTCTCGAAGCCGGTACGCAAGTCCTTGATGCGCGACTGGTCGAGCACGTAGGAGCGGATCTGGTGGCCCCAGCCGACGTCGGTCTTCGAGTCTTCCAGCTTCTGCTGCTCGCTCATGCGCTTGCGCAGTTCATGTTCGTACAGCTTGGCTTTCAGCATTTCCATCGCCTCGGCGCGGTTGCGGTGCTGCGAACGGTCGTTCTGGCACTGCACCACGATGCCGGTCGGGGCGTGCGTCATGCGCACGGCCGAGTCGGTTTTATTGATGTGCTGGCCACCGGCGCCCGAGGCGCGGTAGGTGTCGACGCGGATATCGGCCGGATTGACATCGATCTCGATCGAATCGTCGACTTCCGGATACACGAACAGCGACGTAAACGAGGTATGGCGGCCATTGGCCGAGTCGAATGGCGACTTGCGCACCAGGCGGTGCACGCCGGTTTCCGTGCGCAGGAAGCCGTAGGCATGGTCGCCCTCGACTTTCAGCGTAGCGGTCTTGATGCCGGCGACTTCACCATCGGATTGTTCGAGGATTTCAACTTTAAAACCCTTGCGTTCGCAGTAGCGCAGGTACTGGCGCAGCAGCATCGAGGCCCAGTCCTGGGCTTCGGTGCCGCCGGCGCCGGCCTGGATGTCGATAAAGCAGTTGTTCGGGTCCATCGGATTGTTGAACATCCGGCGGAACTCCATGCTTTCGATGACCTTGCGAATTGATTCCACGTCGACTTCGATCGCTTCGAGCGTCTCGTCGTCGCCTTCTTCGCGGGCCATGGCGAACAGGTCGCTGGTATCGCGCAGGTCGGCGTCAGCCTTTGTCAGGGTAAAGACGATGGCTTCGAGCGCCTTTTTCTCTTTGCCTAGATCCTGGGCGCGCTTGGGATCGTTCCAGACGGTAGGGTCTTCCAGTTCTTCGTTGACTTGTTCCAGTTTCTCCGACTTGACAGTGAAGTCAAAGATACCTCCGAAGTTCGGCTTCGCGGACCGTCAGGTCGGAGAGCAGGGCGGAGATGATATTGATGCGTTCGGCTTCCATGATCTTGGTCTTTTAGTAGTGTAATCAAACCTCCGATTATACGCTACAGCGGACGCAAGGCGGCCCTCGCAGAGTGGTACGCAGGAATTAATCGTGTGCGGGGCGGCAGATATGGGATGTGCTGAGGGTGGATAGCAATATAAGGTAAGCTGCATGCAAGGCGTACAAAGTGTTCTTTGCCCGATGCGCGAAGCACCGGGGCATTGACATCGTGCGGCAGACCAGCAGTGCCAGCCTGTGCAAGGTTCAGATGGTTTCTTTGGTCGCCAGTGCCATGACAAATTCCTCAGTGATTACTCTTTGACGATCACCAGTGTATACCCCTGTCCGGGCAAAAGCAATTTGCCCGGTACGGCCAGCACCCAGCGCAGATAACCATCCGTATCGACGACCGGATCGTCGTTGGCCATCTCGATGCTGTCGTTGATGAAGCGTATATGGTAGCCCTTGCTGGTGCGCGTCTTGATGACGGCGCCATTGATGAAACGCGTAAGCGTGGCGTTGATGAACGGTTCGCTGTGCACGTTCTGTTCGGTTTTAAAGGCGCGCTCCAGACGGGCGCTGCCGGTGTTCGGATTGATGTGCTCGGTAAGATCAAGCGTCAGCTTCCTGGTACGGGGATGCTCCGACAACGCCTGGAAATCATAGGTTTCGAAGGTCTTGTCATTGATGCGCAACCACAGCAGCCTGGTAGGTCCGTCGCCTTCGATGGTCTGGACGAATATGGGCTGTTTGCGCTTGGGCGCGAGCAAGATATCGGCTTTCAGGGTATTGCTGACACTGCCTTGGCCGTCGGCCTGGATGTCGATATCGTACTGGATCTGGAAGTCGGTAAAGTGATAGTCCGCCTTGCTGTCGATATGGCGGCTGTTCAACAAGCCGGTAGGTCTCGGGTAGTGGGCGGGCAGCCATCTTGAGAAAATCGCATCGGTAATCAGGCGCCAGTTTTTCAGCAGCAAGGGTTCATCGTCGATATGGGCCGGGTTGTAGATGGCGGCCATGATAATGTCACGAAACACCGCCGAAAACTGCACCGACTTGAGGATCACGGAAAACACGCCGGCAATCACGATGGTGCGGCCCAGGTCGGTCAGGTAGGGCGCGATATCGACATTGAACATGATCAGTTCGCGCGTGCTGGCAAAGAACAGCAGGCTGCCCAGCACCAGAAAGGCTAGCGCGGGGTTGCCGGCAATCGCCTTCACAAATGCCGTTTCGATGAACTTTCGATAGAGATCCATCACCCGCCCCCCCCTCGGCACGCTTGCCAGGCCAGCTTCTGCGCATCGATTGCGTGCCAGGGACGCCGCGCGTATGATGACCAGTTTGACTTATTCTGCCCCTGCCCATGTCGACTGCCTTGCGCCTGCTCATACTGCCTATCGCTCCTGTCCTGCTGGCTGCCTGCAGCACTTTGCCAGCCACCCCGGCCGGCAGCACGGCCACCCTGGCGCTGCTGGAGACGACGGACTTGCACGCAAACGTGCTCAGCTATGACTATTACAAGCTGCAGAACGAGCCGTCGATTGGCCTCGAACGCACGGCGGCGCTGATCGCCCGGGCGCGCAGCGAATTTCCGAACAATCTGCTGCTCGATAACGGCGACACCATCCAGGGCACGGCGCTGGCCGACTACCAGGCACTGGTCAAGCCGCTGGCCTGCGACCAGACCCTGGCCATCTACAAGGCCATGAACTTGCTGAAGGTCGATGGCGGCGGTATCGGCAACCACGAATTCAATTACGGCCTGGCTTTCCTCAGCCAGGTGACGGGCAACCGTTTCGACGTCGACAGCGTCGATGCCGCCAGGCCGCGCTGCGCCGGGCCGCAGTTTCCGCAAGTGCTGGCCAATGTCTACAGCGTGAAAAGCGGCAAGCCGCTGTTCGCGCCGTATCACATCATCGACAAGCCAATCACGGCGGTGGGCGCCGACGGCAAGATAATGACCAGCACGGTGAAGGTCGGCATCATCAGCTTTGCGCCGCCCACCATCATGTCCTGGGACAAGCGCTGGCTGGAAGGGCGCGTCTACACCCAGGGCGTGCGCGAGACGGCGGAAAAATTCATCCCGCAGATGCGCGCCAGGGGCGCCGAGCTGGTGGTGGCCATTTCGCACGGTGGCCTCGACAACAGCCCGTATTCGCCGACCATGGAAAACGGCAATTATTACCTGTCGCAAGTGCCAGGCGTGGACGCCATGCTGATCGGCCATTCGCACCAGCTGTTCCCGAACGCGACGAGCACCGTGCCGCAATTTAACTTGCCTGGTGTTGACAAGGTGAAGGGCCTGGTCAACGGCGTGCCGACCGTGATGGCCAATCTGTGGGGCAAGCACCTGGGGGTGATCGGCCTGCGCCTGCGCCATGATGGCAAGCATTGGGTGATCGACAAGGCGCAAACGACGGTCGAAGCGCGCGGCATCCAGAACGCCGACAAGAGTTATGTGCAGCCCGATCCGGCGATCGCCACGCTGGTGGCCACCGAGCATGCGGCCACCATCGCCTATGTGCAAACGCCGGTCGGCTCGACCGACTTTCGCATGTCGACCTATTTTGCCGATGTCGGCGACATCAGCGCCATCGAGGTGGTGAACCAGGCGCAGGCGGACTATCTGGCCGCTTACGTGAAAGCCAATTTGCCGCAGTACGCGCACTTGCCTGTGCTGTCGATGTCGTCGCCGTTCAAGAGCGGCTCGGCCGGCGTCACCGATTACACGGATGTGAAGGCGGGCAATGTGGCGCTCAACAATGCGGCCGACCTGTACCTGTATCCGAACGCGCTGTACGGGGTGAAGCTGACGGGGGCGGAACTGAAGGCCTGGCTGGAACACTCGGCCCGGCGTTTCAATACCATCGATCCCGACAAAGCCGCGCCGCAGGAACTGATCAATGCGGCCCACCCCAGCTACAATTTCGACACCATCACCAGCGTGGATGTGCGCTACGAGATCGACGTGACGCAGGCGCCTGGCCAGCGCATCAAAGGCCTGACGTACAAGGGCAAGGCCGTCGATGGGCAACAGGAATTTTTGATCGCCACCAATAACTACCGCGCCAGCGGCGGCGGCAATTTTCCGGGCCTGGACGGCAGCAAGACGGTGCTGGCGTCGCCTGACAACAACCGCGAATTGCTGATCGCCTATATCACGCGAGAAAAAAGCCTGACGCGTATAAAAAACGGCGCGGCGCGCAGCTGGCGCTTTGCCAGGGTCGCCACCAAGGGCCCGGTCGTATTCCATACGGCGCCGAATGTGCTTGAGCTGGCGAAGGCGGCCGGTATCGACAATGTGATGTTGTTGAAAGCCGACGATGGCGCGGGCAAGGGCTTTGCGCTGTACCAGTTCGACCTGTCGAAGTGAAGTTGACGGCTGTACTGGTCGCCGTGATGCTGATGGCGGCGCCTGCGGCTTACGCCCTGGATACGGCCGGGCAAGTGAAAAAGGCCAAGGTCCTGATGCGCTCGGGCGCGGCGGGTGCGCCACAGGCGCGCTTGCTGTTCGAGCAGGCGGCTTTGCAGGGCAGCGGCGCAGGCGCCTATTACCTGGGGCTGATGCTCAAGAACGGCATGGGCGGCGAGCAGGACAGTGCGTCCGCCTTGCGCTGGCTGGAGCTGGCCGGGGAGCGCCAGGTGGCGCCCGCCATGTTTATCGCCGCCAATATGCTGGCCAGCAACGATCCGGCCAGGGCGCGCCAGTGGCTGGATGCTGCCTGCGCGCTGGAATATCCGGAAGCGCTGATGCAAAAAGCCATCGCCCTCAATGAAGGGGCGATGGGCTATGCACGTAATGAGACGCAGGCGGCTCTCTATCTCAAGATTGCTGAGCATGCGATGGGGCACCGGGAGCCTGAGCTTTGATGCCGTCATTTTTCGTCTCGTCTTTTTCCTCCGTCAACTCGTGAAGCTCTTTCGTCGCCTCGATGACGCCCATCACGTCTTTTGAAAGCAGGGTTGCCGCAACATGGACTACTGAAGCTGCAATGTTGATCGTGCGCTTGATGTTGTTGATTTTTTCCAGCTTGGCATTCGCGATATCGATTGCCCTGTCGGCCTTTATGGCCGCATCTTGTGCGCCTGCGGCGATCATGTCGATACCGTGCGCTTGCAAGCGGGCCACCAGTTCATCCAAATGGTCTTCAAGCTCTTCCATGTCTTTTTTTTGCTGCGCGTCCAGCGTGCCGCGTCCTTTTATGCGGCGTGCCATTAACAGCGTGGAAATTTCGGATAAGTTATTGGCTATCTCAAACGCTTTGAAAGTGGCTTGTTTGTTTATTGTCGGCATGATCATCTCCTACCATTTTGCAGGTGCAAGGAATGCTACCTGATGTTTCAGCTCATCTACACGTTCGGAAAATGCCAGTAGTTGTTGCCGTAGCCGCTCGCTGTCGTCCTGCTGTTTTTCGTTGCGCAAGTTCTTCACGCTGTCTTGAAAAGCGGTCACTGCTTTAGCATAGGCATCCGGGATTTTCGCGCGTTCACTTAATTGTTTTTCGTCGCGATAAAGCCGGACTTTGACGTAATTCGTAGCCAGCGGTTCGGAGCGCGCCGTTGCGTTCAAGGCACTGTGTAACTCACCGCTGTCGCGCCTTTCGATGTCTATCCTGTACTGATACGCGGTCTGAACGTAAGTATTGAGCGCACTGCTGATCATATTGACGGCCTCTTGCTGATCAAGTAAATCACTGATGGCCGATTTTTGCATGTTTTGTGTCAGTAAGCGGCCGAGGTACTCACTGAGTTTCATGGCAATGTTCACTTGCGACGGGTCCAGCAGCGGTGTGCTGCTGCCAGGAAGCTCGATGCTGCCCAAGGCCTCTCCGAGGCCGCTAAATTCATCGTGATAATCGGCAACCTTGCTTCCGCTTAAATTTCCCAGTGTTTCCGCATAGCGCACCAGAATGCCGTTCAGCCGCACTACTTTCTTATTGGATTCGGCAATCTCATCGCAGCCAATGCGGGCTTGTGTTTCGACTGCAGCAGGGTCAAACCCCTCGGACGAGATCAATTTTTTTCTCAGGGCGTTTTCCAGGCAACTGTCGACCGTGGCATTCGCGATTGGAGCAAATGTTGCCGTCATTTGCTGGCTGGTCTGCGCAAATTCGTCAACCGATTTGAAGGTTGCACAGCCGCTCAATACCGTGGCGATGACTAGCGCGGCGAAGCAGGTGGAAAAAGGTCTGATGAGCGTATACGGCATATTGCCTCCTGGCAAGGTGTAATGCTGACGATCCCCATGCGGATACATGGTCAGACCCCACTTTATCAATCAACAAGGGCCAGGCTTTGCGTCTTCTCAACGAGGTGGGCCGTCGTATGTCATTTGTATAGCCCGCCTTCGCAGCATTTTTCTGGCTACATGCGGCTGCCTGTTTGCTTCATATTTTCCTTACAAAACACTGACAACCATGTAGGCATCTTGTTGTTTTTGATATGCTGCGACGCGTCATATGTAGTTGTTGCTGGTGCCACATTACTACCCTACAATGAATTATCGATGGGGCGGTTATCCAGCGTACGACTATAAAAATAAGTGGCGCAAACACGGTGTATCAGAGGAGATGACAATAATGTTCAAACAGAAATTGCTTGTGGCAAGTTTGGTGTTGGGTTTCTCGCAAATGGCGGTGGCAGCCGACCCCATCAAGATTGGCGTGTCCGGTCCGTTCACGGGCGGTTCGGCGCCGATGGGCGTGTCGATGCGCGACGGCGTCAAGCTGGCCGTGGCGGAAATCAATGCCAAGGGCGGCGTGCTGGGCCGCTCGCTGCTGCTGATCGAGCGCGACGACGAAGCCAAGAACGAACGCGGCGTGCAGATCGCCCAGGAACTGATCAACAAGGAAAAAGTCGCCGCCACCGTCGGCTATATCAATACGGGCGTGGCGCTGGCCTCGCAGCGCTTCTATCAGGAAGCCAAGATTCCCGTGATGAACAATGTGGCCACCGGCTCCATCGTCACCAAGCAGTTTGCCGACCAGCCTGAAAACTATATCTTCCGCAACGCCGCCAACGACCAGATCCAGTCGCACATGATCGTCGAGGAAGCGACGCGCCGCAATTTCAAGAAAGTGGCGATCCTGGCCGACTCCACCAATTATGGCCAGCTGGGCCGCGAAGACCTGGAAAAGGCGCTCGACAAAAAAGGCCTGAAGGCGGTGGCGGTCGAGAAATACAATATCAAGGACGTCGACATGACGGCCCAGCTGCTCAAGGCCAAGCAGGCCGGCGCGGAAGTGGTGCTGACCTACGGCATCGGCCCGGAACTGGCGCAGATTGCCAACGGCATGGAAAAGCTGGGCTGGAAAGTGCCGATGATCGGCAGCTGGACCCTGGCCATGGGTAACTTCATCGATAACGCCGGCAAGAACGGCAACGGCACGCGCATGCCGCAAACCTTTATCCAGGACGCCAGCACGCCCAAGCGCAAGGCCTTTATCGACGCCTATGTCGCCACCTACAAACCGTCGGGTGGCCGCATGCCGTCGGCCGTGTCGGCCGCGCAAGGCTATGACTCCATCTACCTGCTGGCGGCCGCCATCAAGCAGGCCGGCGGCACGGATGGCCCGAAAGTGCGCGCCGCGCTGGAAAACCTGACGGAAAAAGTGGAAGGCGCCGTCACCACCTACGACAAGCCGTTCAGCAAGACCGACCATGAGGCGATTACCGCCGACGTGACGGTGTTTGGCGAAGTCAGGGATGGCAAGGTCGTGCAGGCCAAATAAGCCCGCCTCGCCGTCACTTGTCCCGTGGCCAGCCTTGATTGATTCAAGCCTGGCCATTCTTTTGTCGTCCGTCGGCCGCCGCCAGGCTGCCGTCACCCGGGGAATACCATGGAAATCTTCCTGCAGCTCGTGTTTAGCGGCGTAGCATTGGGCATGATTTATGCCGTCATCGCCTTCGGCTATCAACTCACCTTCGCCACCTCCGGCACGCTCAATTTCGGCCAGGGCGAGTCCCTGATGCTGGGCGCACTGGTCGGCCTGTCCCTGGTGGGCAGCATCCACGGCGGCCCCTACATGAGCTATCTCCTGATGATCCCCATCGTGATCGCCTTCGGCGCGCTGCAGGGCGTGTTCGTCGAGTGGATCGGCGTGCGCCCGGCCATCAAGATCAAGTCCGAATTTGGCTGGATCATGTCGACCATCGCGCTGGCCATCATTTTCAAGAACGTGGCGGAAAATATCTGGGGCAAGGACGACCTGATGTTCCCCTCGCCCCTGTCGGCCGCGCCGTTCCAGGTGTTCGGCGCCAATGTGCAGCAGATGCAGGTGGCGGTGATCGTCGGCGCGCTGGCCATCATGCTGGCCGTCGAAGTGTTCAACCGCAAGTCGATCTACGGCAAGGCCGTGGTGGCCACCGCCAACGACCGCGACGCGGCGGGCTTGATGGGCATCAATACGGGCATGGTGATCACGTTTTCGTATGCACTGTCGTCGGCCACGGCCGCGTTTGCCGGCGTGCTGGTGGCGCCATTGACACTGACGGGCGCCACCATGGGCGCTTCGCTGGGCCTGAAAGCGTTTGCAGTGGCGATCATTGGCGGACTCACTTCGGGCGTGGGTGCCATCGTCGGCGGCCTGATACTGGGCATTGCGGAGACCACCACCGGTTACTACATCTCCACCGGCTACAAGGAAGTGCCGGGCCTGCTGTTGCTGTTGCTGGTGCTGGCCGTCAAGCCGTCCGGCCTGTTCGGCAAAGCCGCGATCAAGAAAGTCTGAGGGAACCATGAACAATATCACCAAGCTGGCGCTGTGCGCGGCGGGACTGGCCGTGCTCGCGCTGTTTCCGGTCGTTATCCCGAATCCCTACTATATCCACCTGGCCGAAACCATCCTGATTTATGCCATCCTGCTGTTCGGCCTCGATATCGTGGTCGGCTACACGGGCCAGGTGTCGCTCGGCCACGCCGGGCTGTTCGGCATCGGCTCATATGCCACCGGCGTGCTGGTATTCAAGCTGGGCCTGCCGTTCTGGCTGGCCATGCCCGCCAGTATTGTTGGTGCGGCCGTGTTCGGCGCCATCCTGGCCTTGCCGGCCTTGCGGGTAACCGGGCCGTATCTGGCCATGGTGACCCTGGCCTTCGGCACCATCGTGCAAATCCTGATCAATGAAATGAGCTTCCTGACGGAAGGCCCGATGGGCATCAAGATCCACAAGCCGTCCGTCTTCGGCCATAAATTGTCGGAGGTCGAGTACTACTATATGGTGGCCGCGCTGATGGTCATTTCGCTGATTGTCGTGCACCGCATCCTGAAGTCGAACCTGGGGCGGGCCTTCGAGGCGCTGCGCGACAGCCCGATCGCCTCCGACTGCATGGGCGTCTCGGTCTACCGTTACAAGGTGTATGCGTTTGTCATCAGCGCCGGTTTTGCCGGCCTGGCCGGCAGCCTGTATGCGTACTCGGAAGAATATATTTCACCGAATACCTACAACTTCGAGCTGACGATATTGTTCCTGCTGGCCGTCATCATGGGCGGGCGCAAGACGCGTTCGGGCTCCCTGATCGGCGCGCTGATCGTGGTGATGCTGCCCAGCCTGCTGTCGGACATCGAACTGTTCCGCAAGATTGCGGTCACCGCCGCCGTGCTGGGCGTAGTTGGTTCCGCCATCATGCTGGCGAAAAAACGCAGTACGCTGCGCGGCGTGATCGTGCCGGTGGTCGCCACCATCGGCCTGGCCGCGTTTTCCTACAAGCTGGACAATATGGTCGACTGGCGATTGACCATCTTCGGCCTGATGACCCTGTTCGTGGTGTACTACCTGCAGGACGGCATCGTCGGCTTCCTGATGAGCTTTGTGGGCAAGGGCCGGCGCCATGTGGCGGCCGTCGCCGCCAGCGGCGTGGCGCCGTTTGACCACGCCCAGGGCGGCCAGAAGGGCGCGACCTTGCTGCGCGTCGACCAGGCGCTGATGCAGTTCGGCGGCCTGAAGGCGCTGAACCAGGTCGATTTGAACGTCACGCAAGGCTCGGTGCACGGCCTGATCGGTCCCAACGGTTCGGGCAAGAGCACCATGATGAATGTGCTGACCGGCATCTACAAGCCGACGGCCGGCAAGGTGGAGTTCGCCGGCGCCGTGATTTCCGGGCGCACGCCGTCCGAAATCGCCTTGGGTGGCGTGGCGCGCACGTTCCAGAACGTGCAGCTGTTCGGCGAAATGACGGCCACCGAAAACGTGCTGGTGGGCCTGCACAACACGTTCCATTCGAATGTGCTGGACGTGATGCTGCAAACGCCGCGTTGTCAAAGCGAGGAAAAGGCGGCGCGCGCGCGGGCCGCCAGCATCCTCGAATTCGTCGGCCTGGCGGACCTGGCCAATGAAGAGGCGCGCAATCTGCCGTACGGCAAGCAGCGGCTGCTGGAAATCGGCCGCGCGCTGGGACTCAACCCGCGCTTGCTGCTGTTGGACGAACCAGCGGCCGGCCTGACGGCGCCCGATATCAAGGAGCTGATGGCGATTATCCGCAAGATTCGCGAGCACGGCATCACCATTATCCTGATCGAGCACCATATGGATGTGGTGATGGCCTTGTCGGACGTGGTGACGGTGCTGGACTTCGGCCAGAAGATTGCCGAGGGCATCCCGAGCGCGGTGCAGAGCGACCCGAAAGTGATCGAAGCCTACCTGGGCGGCAGCGAAGAGACCCTGGCCAACGCGCCCCATTGAGAGGAACACCATGCTGACCATTAATAATCTGCACGCCGCCTACGGCAAAGTCGAAGTGCTGCATGGCATTTCCCTGGAGGTGCCGAAAGGCAAGCTGGTGACCCTGATCGGCTCGAACGGCGCCGGCAAGACCACCACCATGCGCGCCATTTCCGGCATGATCAAGCCGAAGTCCGGCACCGTCACCTTGAAAGGCAAGGACGTGACAGGCCTCGATTCGCACCGCATCGCCCGCGCCGGCCTGGCCCATTCGCCGGAAGGGCGGCGCGTGTTCGCCTCGATGTCGGTCACCGACAACCTGCTGCTGGGCGCGTTTCCCCGTTTTACGCGGGCACGGCCCAAGGGGGACATCAAGCGCGACCTGGAAAAGGCGCTGGAGCTGTTTCCGCGCCTGAAAGAGCGCCAGCACCAGCTGGCCGGCACCTTGTCCGGCGGCGAACAGCAGATGCTGGCCATGGCGCGCGCCGTGATGCTGAACCCGGAAGTGATCCTGCTGGACGAGCCGTCGATGGGCCTGGCGCCTATCCTGGTCGAGGAAGTGTTCCGCATCATCACGCGCCTGAAAGGCGAGGGCGTGACCATGCTGCTGGTGGAGCAATTCGCCGCCGCCGCCCTGAACGTGGCCGATTATGGCTATGTGCTGGAAAACGGCAGCATTTCGGTGCACGGGCCGGCCGAGAGCCTCAAAACCGATCCGAAGGTGATTGCGGCCTACCTGGGCGGCGGGCATTGATGGCTGATCGTCTCGCTGCGATGAAGAAAATGTTCGGCTACGGCCATCCGGCAGCACGATGTTGGGTGGTTGGGCTTGAAGAGCATTGTACGCTTGCCGATCTCGAAAAGCGTATCGCTTGGCGCGTGGCGCATCCAAAATGCTTTATAGACCTGGAAGATTTTCATATCGATTTGCTTGACAAGCTGCCGGCCATGCAGGAAGTGCCTGTTTGGACCAACGCCCACAAAATATATCAGGCGGTGTATGGCTGCAATACCTTGCTTGGCAGGCTGGATATTGATGTAAGCGACTTATTGCTGAGTGAAATTCTGCCCTTGCCGAAGCCGCAGCTTGAGAGCTGGCCCAAGCTGTATCACGATTTGTTTAAGAACAATCTTGCTTACCGACGCGCGGTGCGGTCCGAAATGAGTGACCGGCTTGTTGAGATGGTGGATAAATTCAAGCCCGAAGTGGTGATTCTGCATGGCAAAACTCAACATGATTGGTGGCTTGGGAAGAGTCCGACTCTGGCGGTGGGCTGGACCAGTGAAGCGGTCGTGAAGCAGCCTCGACATTCGCTGTCATGGCGTCTGCGAAACAACACGCTATGGGTGCGGACAAACAATCTGGTCAATAATGGATGGGTGCGCTTCGGGCCTGAGCAAATCGAGCAATTGGCTGGCTTGATTCGCCGAGAGCGGGTGTCTCGGCCGGTTTGCGCCGGGTTGACCCGGCGCGGGAGCCTGGACAGTGGACGTTTTTAGCGCGAGATTGCGCAACGTCTGTATCAGTGCCTGGTGGGTTTGTCCTGCTGCACCAGAATAAACGGGCTGACGACCACGGCCCACAGCGACGCATCTGCCGCCTGCCAGTCCAGCGCCTGCTGGTCCGACACCTTGGCCAGCTGGCCGTCGGCCATCCACTGGGTAATGGTGATCTTGTCGTCGTGCGAGATGCGCACCGCCACTTCGACCAGGTCGAGTTCGTTGGCGATCCACACCACATTGCCTTGCGCAAAATGCTTTTCCAGCTCGCGCCAGGGCAGGCGGGCTGTTTCGCTGTTCACTTTCAGGCGCAGGTCGGTGTCTTTTTCAGGGTTGGTTTGCATGCGTATATCTCGTTGACAGGAAAGATGCTGGCCCGCCAGAGCGTTTTTGATGCACGGCACGGGTTTGCCCCGCCATGTTAACCGATACGCCGCGCACAGGTACAGGCGGCGTTGATTGAAACAGGCGCGACGCAGTCATGCGTCGCGCCTGCGGCCGGGGCCTTGGCGGGCGCCGATTAGCGGGCGCTCACCGTGACGGGGATGCTCAGTTGCGCCGTCAGGCCGTTGTTATCCTGCGCCGCGATCTTCAGGGCGTAGGTGCCGGCCACGGGCAGCGGCCAGGCAGCGGTAATGGTCAGCCCGCTCATTGAAAACTGCATGCCCAGTGGAGCGCCGCTGATCGAAATGCCCAGCGAGGTCGCGCCCGGCGCCGTGAACACGATGCTGCCGCTCATGGCCTTGCCCGCCACCCCCGTCATGGCGCTGGCGGTGATGGCAGGGCCGGCCGCAGCGATCTTCACGCTGGCTACCGCCTGGCCAGACAGGCCTGTCTTGCTGTCCCTGGCGATAATGGTCACGTTGTAGTTGCCCAGCACGGGGCTGGCCCAGCTGACCACGCCGGCGGCACTGATGGTCATGCCGGCTGGCGCGCCCGACAGGCTGTAGCTGACGGGATTGGGCGCCACCACCGTGGTCGTGAACGACAGGGCCACGCCGGGCTTGCCGCTGATGGCCGCCACGGTCACCACCGGCGGCAACGGTGCAGAGATCGCCACGTTATAGACGCCCTTGCCGCTCAGAGCCGTCTTGCTGTCCTTGGCCGTGACCGTGACGGCATAGGTGCCCGCCACCGGCTTAGCCCAGCTGACCACGCCGGTGCTGCTGATGGCCATGCCAGCCGGCGCTCCCGTCAGCGCATAGCTGACCGGGTTCGGGGCGGTGACGCCGACCGTAAATGACAGCGCCGTGCCAACCTTGCCGGTGATGGCGCCGCCGGCCACGACCGGCGGTGGCGGCGGTGCGATGACAATGCTCATCACGGCCTGGCCGCTCAGGGCGGTCACGCTGTCCTTCGCTACCATCGTCACCGAATAGGTGCCGGCCAGCGGCGCGGCCCAGGTGACGATGCCGGTGCTCGCAATGCTCATGCCGGCCGGTGCGCCCAGCATGGAGAAGGTCAGAGGGTGGTCCGAGCTGGCCGCCACCGTGAACGACAGCGGCGTGCCGACCACGCCGTTGATGCTGGCGCTGGTCACCACCGGCGCCACTGGCGCCAGCGGCACGCCGGTCAGGTTGGCGAGCAGGCTCCTGGCGTTCGGCGTGCCCAGTCCCGCCAGCGGGTCGTAGCCCAGTCTGGCGGTGCAGCTGCTGCATACGCCGTTGCTGCCGCGCGTGATGTCGGTAAAGCTGCTGGCATAGGTGCCGGGCACGCTGGCGATCTGACCGTACAGCGTAGTATGCGGCAAGCCCAGTGCCGCTTTTGCCTGCAGCGCGCGGCTGGCGTTGGCGATCGCGATCAATCCCGCCCATTGTGGCGTGGACAGGCTGGTGCCGCCCACGCTAAGCCAGCTGGCAGTGCTGGCGCCAGGCGCCATCACCGCCACGTACTGCCCCGAGGCCGGGTCGGCGTTGAAGGCGACGTCGGCTACATTGCGGCGCAGCAGGCCGGTCATGCCCGGCACTGTGCCTGTCTGGTAGGCTGGCAGCGCGGTATAGGCACTGATGCCGCCGCCCGTGCCGGACCACGCCACTTCGGTGCGCGCGCCGGAACCCGAGTAGGTGAGGGTGGTGCCGCCGACGGCCAGCACATTGGGCGACACGGACGGCCACGATACGCTGCTGCCCGAGTCGCCGGTGGCGGCCAGGTAGCTCATGTTCTTGCCCGCAAAAGCGCTGTCGACCGATGCCGTCCAGTTGCCTTCGACGGCGCCAAAGCTCATCGACACGATGCCAGGCCCCATGCGGTTGGCAAGCTGGACGGCAGCCAGCAGGCTGTTGAGCGAGGCGTCAGGCGCCTCGATCAGCACGATGCGCGCCAGCGGCGCGGTGGCGTGCGCCCATTGCACGTCCAGCGTGATTTCGGTGGCCCAGCCCGAGTTGTAGGCGGGCGGCGTGGTGGTCATGCCGTTGGCGGCAGTGCTGTAGACCACGGAAAACTCGCAGGCATTCGCAGGCAGCGGCAGCGGCAGGCTGGCGGTGCTGGCGATCGTTTTGGTGACGCAGGCCGGCAGGCCGAACTTCTGGTTGAAGGCGGCCAGTTCGGCCACCACGTTCGGGTCGTGCATGGCGTCGACGATATAGATGGTCTGTCCCGCGCCCATTTGGGCCGCCTGGGCAGGCGTGAGCGCCGTGCCTGCCGCCGGCAGCGCCGGCAGGTCATAGGCGGCGCGGATCTGCGCCGGCGAGTAGGTGGCCACCACGCTGGTGCCGGCCATCGGCGTGGCCGTGTCGGCGTTGCCGCCAGACACCGACGCGCCTATGCTGGCGGCGTCGTGTTCGGCGGCGGCGATCTTCTGCGCCGTCAGGCGCCGCGTCGACAGGGCCGTCATGGTGCCTGCCACCCGCTGCTGGTGGGGGCGCCAATGAGCGGACGCCGCGTTCAAGCTGCTGTCGCGGTCATCGGGAACGTCGAGCAGCGTAGGGGCGGCATGAAACAGGGGCTGCGCCAGCATCGCGCCAACCTCCGGCGGCAGGAGCGGCACCTCGAGCTGGAAACTGGTGGCGGCGGTGGCGATGGCAGCCGGCGGCGCGCCGGCCTCCTGGCCGGGACCGCAGGCGGCAAGCGCGGCAATCAGGCTGGCGCCCAGCAGCGTGCGCGTGCCAGTGCGGCAGCAGTAAAGGGATATCTTCATGGCGATACTCTCCGGTTAGGCGAGGGCCACGGCTTGACCATGCTGGTAGTGGCAGCTTCCGCTGGCGGAGCTGTCGCTGGCATGGGCAGCCCCGCTACCCTGGCGCAGTGCGCTGTAGGCCGGTGGCTTTGCGTCCCCGCCTTTCGAACGGGTTTGCCCTCATTTATGAATTGGCGCAGAGCGCGATGCGCTCATGATCCGTAGTCAATTATAATGAATTTGGCATTTGTAGTCGAATTATTTTGAAAAAATCGCAAAACAACCGTAAATAATGCAATTTCAGCAAAATTATCGAATAAATTTGATGGAATTAATTACATTTGTTATGGCCGTTATGAACATTGCCTGGCCACCGCCGCCCGCTACAGCGTTTCGATCTGCGGCACAGACGTGCCCTGCCACGTCAGGCGATAGGCCGCGCCTTTGCGCACATTGCCGACCAGGGCAGGGCGAAAACAGGCCAGGTTGGTGCCTGCTGCGCGCCGCGTGCTGGGAAAGATCACGCCCATCGATCCTGCCTCGAGCAGGATGGCGGCCAGTTCCTGCGAGGCGATATAGCTGGCCGGATCCAGGCATGCCTGGAAACGGGGCTGGCCGCGCAGGTCGTGGAAGGTGGCGGAAAAATCGGCCAGCAGCGCCTGGTAGCTGACGCTGTCGGTGAAATAATCGATCTCCTGGTATTCCACGGTCTTGTGGAAAATGATCTCGGCCAGCGCCGTGTCCATATCGAAGGCGCAATACCACGCGCCCCGCTCGCCATCGTTGAAACGCGCCCCTTCCGGGCGCGCGTAGGTGTAGGCGGCATTGATGATGCGAAAGTGGGGCACGCCAAAAACCAGCTCGTCCACGCCAATTCCTGGCGTGCCGCCGTACTCGGCGATCAGGCGCGCATTGGTGGCGTTGTCCAGTTCGAACAGTTCGGCCAGGTGATCGTTGTCTTCGGCCAGCGGCGCCAGCACCGAGTCTTCCATGTCGGCAAAGCGTGACGGAATCAGGCGGCAGGTATCGATCTGCCGCAGCGCCGACAGTGGCGGCAGGCCATCGGGCATCTTATTGTGCATAGACTGGCGCCACTGTTACAGCCCGCCGCGCCGCGCGTCCAGCAGCTTCCTGACCGTCTGCATGGCCAGCAAGCCGCCGGCCAGCATCTGCGATAACGGCGTGCGCCCGCCAAAGACGGCGTTCTTGTTCGGCAGGCTGACCCATGCGTCGGCCAGCTGGTCGCCGTACAAAATGTGCAACGCCTTGTAAATGCCGAGCAGATAGGAAATGCGCGTGATGCGGTCCACTTCCAGCACCCGGTCCGGGTTCTTTTTCCACTCGTAATACGCGCTGCTCGACAAGCCGCCCAGCAGCTCGCGCGCGTCGTCGTCGCGCAACTTCCAGGCCGCCGCCAGCTTGAAAAATCCTTTCAGCGCCGCCTGCGACAAGCGCTCGCGCTCGGCTTTGGCGTTCAGGTCGACCAGCACCGCCGGCTCGAAGCGGCTCTTGGGATAGGCATAGGCTAGATTCATGATGACTCCTTTTATGGATTAATATTACTCCATTTCTGGAAGAATGTCCTGCGCAGCACTAGCGTGCGCGGCATTGCGAGTAATACCGGGACGAGCATCCACAGCGACAGAATCAATTGATCGGTCAAAAAGGCGCCCACGCGGCGCCAGAAGCCCCCGTATTGCATACGATTGCCCAGCAAGCGACAACCGGTGGCTGCCAGACTCACTTGATACACTTTTACTTAAGGGAAATGTTGGCTATCCGGCTCAAGATTGAGATGCAGCAAAAGACCGATGGTGCCATCAGGCCGGTTCCGCATGCTCCACCATCAGTTGCACCTTGGTCGTGCCGTTATATTCATTTGCGTCGAGCCGGAACGCCACCCGCGTGCGCTCGCCCAGCGCATCGGTATGTCCGAACCAGATGGCGTCGAAGCGCACGCCGTTCTTTTCCAGCAGCAGTTTCAGGTGGCGTTCCTTGAGGATGCGCTGGCTGACGACGCGAAACTCATCGCAGAACACGGGTGGCGCGAAGCCCTGGCCCCAGACCTGGCCGTCCATCAACTCGATAAAGGCGGTGGTGTAATAGGCGTCTTCCAGCGGGCCGTCCGTTTCCACCACCCGTTCCAGCTGCTGCTCGCTGAGCCAGGCCTGGCCGACGGCCTCGAAGGCTGTCGAGAACGCGTCAAAGGCGTCGGCGCGGATGGTCAGGCCCGCCGCCATCGCGTGGCCGCCGAACTTGTCGATCAGGCTGGGCGCGCGTTTCGAGACCAGGTCGAGCGCGTCGCGCAGGTGAAAGCCGGGAATCGAGCGGCCCGAGCCCTTGATCCAGCCGTCGGCGCCCGGCGCAAAGGTGATCGTCGGGCGGTAGAATTTTTCTTTCAGGCGCGAGGCGACGATGCCGATCACGCCCTGGTGCCACGACTCGTCGAAGACGCTGATGGTGCTGCTGTTGGCCGGTTCGAAGTCGTCCAGGTGCAGCAGGGCCGTGTCCTGCATGTCCGCTTCGATTTCGCGGCGTTTCAGGTTGATGTCGTTCAGTTGCTGGGCCAGCGCCCAGGCGCGCCCTTCGTCGTCGGTGATCAGGCACTCGATGCCGAGCGACATGTCCTGCAGGCGCCCGGCCGCGTTCAGGCGCGGACCCAGCGCAAAGCCCAGGTCGAACGGCGTGGCGCTGCGCGCTTCGCGGCCGGCCACGCGGAACAGGGCGGCGACGCCCGCGTGCATATTGCCTTTGCGCATGCGTTTCAAGCCCTGTGCCACCAGGATGCGGTTGTTGGTATCGAGCCGCACCACGTCGGCCACCGTGCCCAGCGCCACCAGGTCGAGCAGGTTGTCCAGTTTCGGCTGGGTTTGCGCGTCAAACACGCCGCGCCGGCGCAGTTCCGCGCGCAGGGCCAGCAGCACGTAGAACATCACGCCCACCCCCGCCAGGTGTTTCGAGGGAAAGCCGCAGGCGGGCTGGTTCGGGTTGACGATGATGGCCGCGTCGGGCAGGGTGTCGGCCGGCAGGTGATGGTCGGTGACGACCACCTCGATGCCGCGCCGGTTCGCTTCGGCCACGCCGTCGATGCTGGCAATGCCGTTGTCGACCGTGATGATGATGTCCGGTGCCTTTTCACGCGCCGTCAGCGCCACGATCTCGGGTGTCAGCCCATAGCCGTATTCAAAACGGTTCGGCACGATAAAGTCGACCTGGGCGCCCATCGCGCGCAGGCCGCGCAGGGCCACGGCGCAGGCGGTGGCGCCGTCGCAATCGTAGTCGGCCACGATCACCAGGCGTTTGTGGGCGGCAATCGCATCGGCCAGGAACACGCCGGCGGCATCGACATGCAGCAGGCCGGCAGGCGGTATCAGGTCTTTCGCTTCGATCGACAGTTGTTTTGCGTCCGACAGGCCGCGTGACGCATACAGCCGGGCCAGCACGGGGTGGATGCCGCCCTGGCGCAGCAGTTCGGATTCGCGGTAGGGACAGGGGCGGGTGGCGATGCGGGTGCGGGTCATGATGAGCTCAAGGTGTTCAAGGTGTGGGCGCGCCAGAATTTGCGCTGCGCATTGCGGCTGGTGCTGCAGTCCAGCCAGCCGTCGCGGTGACTGAGCACCAGGCGCAGCCGGTCCAGCCGGCCGTCTTTCAACGCCGACAGCAGCGGCGCAAACCAGTGCTGTTCCAGCGCCTGCATCTGCGCCAGCCAGTTGCCCCAGTCCTGCGCCATGGCCGATTCGAGCAGGCCGGCATGCACCACCAGCGCATCGGCCTGCCCGGCGATGATCGCGGCCGGGTCGGCATCGCGCCGCGATGGTTCGGCCAGCGCCGACAGCCAGCCGGGAGCTGCGCTCACATGCAGGGCGTGGGCGCAGGTGGCAAGCTGGTGTTTGGCCGCACCCCACAGCCAGTAGCCGTTGACGGTTTTCAGCCCACGCGCCTCGCGCGCCTGGTTGACAGGGTGTTCGTGCCACAGCATCTGCACTTCGTTTTGCAGCCGGCGCGAGGCGCGCGCGTGCTCGCCGTCGGGCATCCAGTCGGCCAGGTTCTGGCTGGCGGCCGCGTCCGGCGAAGCGCAGCGCAGGTCGCTCCATTCATCGGCGCGCATGAACCAGGTATGGGCGTCGCCGAAATACAGCGGCTGACCCAGGCCATCGAAATACGGACGGACCAGCTCGAACAGGGTGCGGCTGTCGGCCTCGCTCAGTTGCAGCTGGCGCATGTCGTCCATCGCCAGATGCTTGCGCGTGATTTCAATATGCACGGGGTGGATCAGGAAGTAGCGTGCGCCAGGCTCCGGCACCAGGCCGAAACCGCGCATGGACGCCGCCGCGAAGGGCGCTGCGGCGTCGTCGCTGCCGGCCGCTGGCGCCAGAGCGAGTGCGTGCGCCAGCCAGGCTTCGTGCGGCAGCAGGCGGGTGGTGCCGTCAAACTCGTGCAGGCTGGAGCTTGAGGTGCGCGATAGCAGGGCCGCCAGGGCCGGGGTTTGCAGCGCCTTGATCAGGTCGCCGGCCAGCGCGGCATGCGGCAGGGCAAAGGGAAGAGCGAGGGTAAGTTGATTCATGCCGAGATTGTAGGCCATTGTGGCCTGGCGCGAGAAGCGCACGGCCGTTTTCCGCTGTTTGCCTGCATCTATATGATGCTGCGGTGGCGTGTTTCACGCATGAAATGATGATTATGTGGCACACTGCGCGCTCGCCTATCATCGTTGTCGCGGGAGCGCATAAGTATCAAATGAGCATCATCAAACAATTTCCTTACGAGTGGCAGGTCGGCGTGCGCTATACGCGCGCCGGCAAACGCAGCGGTCGTAACAGTTTTATTTCCTTTATTTCCATGATTTCCGTGGCCGGCATCGCGCTGGGCGTGGCGGCGCTGATCGTCGTGCTGTCCGTCATGAACGGCTTCCAGAAGGAAGTCACCGACCGCCTGATGTCGGTGCTGGCCCATGTCGAGGTGTTCGATACGCGTGGTTCCATGCCGAACTGGCGCGAGCAGGAAAAAGCCGCCTACGCCAATCCACAGGTCAAGGCCGTGGCGCCCTTTGTCGAAACCCAGGGCATGCTGCTCAACGACGACACCATGCGCCCGTCGGTGGTGCGCGGTGTGCTGCCGCAGCAGGAAGCGCAAGTGTCCAGCGTGGCGGGCCAGATGAAACAGGGCCAGTTCGCGTCCCTCACGCCCGACTCCTACAATATCGTGCTGGGCATTGATCTGGCCAAGGCGCTGGGCGTGACGGTGGGCCAGAACGTGACGCTGATGCTGGAACGCGAACCGCGCGCCGGCGACGCCATGAACACCATGGTGATGCCGCGCATGCGCGCGCTGAAGGTCTCCGGCATCTTTGAGGCCGGCCACAATGAGCTCGACGCCAGCCTGGCGTTTGTCAACATGCAGGACGCCGAACAACTGCTGATGCTCGATGGTCCCTCGGGCCTGCGTTTGCGCCTGCACGACATGAACCAGGCGCCGCAGGTGGCGCGCGAGCTCAAGGCCTCAATGCCGGGCGAACTGTGGATGCGCGACTGGTCGCGCGCCAGCGCCAGCTGGTATGCGCTGGTGCAAAGCCAGAAGAACATGATGTTCATTATCCTCAGCATGATCATCGCGGTGGCCGCCTTCAACCTGGTGTCGACCCTGGTGATGTCGGTCACCGACAAGCAGGCCGACATCGCCATTTTGCGCACCCTGGGCGCCTCGCCGTTTTCCATCATGAAGATCTTCATGATCCAGGGCGCGCTGGTGGGCCTGCTGGGCAGTGCCCTGGGCGTGGCCGGCGGCGTGCTGCTGGCGCTGAATGTGGGCGTGATCGTGCCGTTTATCGAAGGCATTTTTGGTTTGCACTTCATTTCAAAAGAGATCTACCAGATCAGCGCCGTGCCGTCCGACCTGCACTGGCTGGACGTGGCGCAGATCGGCCTGATCGCCTTTGGCCTGGCGCTGGTGGCGACCATTTACCCGAGCTGGCGCGCGGCGCGCGTGAAACCGGCCGAGGCCCTGCGCTACGAGTAAAAAGCAAGTACCGATCAAATCTGCTGGAATCACAAGTATGTTAAAGAATCTGCCCTTCGAATGGCTGGTCGGCCTGCGCTACACGCGGGCCGGCAAGCGCAGTGGCCGCAACAGTTTTATCTCGTTTATTTCGCTCATTTCCATGGCCGGCATTGGCCTCGGCGTGGCGGCGCTGATTATCGTGCTGTCCGTAATGAACGGCTTCCAGAAAGAAGTCACCGACCGCATGCTGTCGGTGCTGGCCCACGTCGAGGTGTTCGACAACAGCGGCAGCATGCTTGACTGGCGCGCCGAAAAGGCCGAGGCCTTCAAGAACCCGGCCGTCAGGGGCGCCGCTCCTTTTGTTGAAACCCAGGGCATGCTGCTGCGCGACGATGCGCTGCGCCCGGCCATCGTGCGCGGCGTGCTGCCTGAAGAGGAGCCGAATGTGTCCGACGTGGCCGGCCAGACGCGCATGGGCAGCTTCAAGGCGCTGCAGCCGGGCACCTACAATATCGTGCTGGGCATCGAACTGGCGCGCGCGCTGCGCGTGAACCTCGGCGAAAAAGTCACGCTGATGCTGGCCCAGGGCCAGGTCACGCCGGCCGGCGTGCTGCCGCGCATGCGCAGCTTTACCGTCAGCGGCATCTTCCAGGCAGGCCATAATGAATTCGATGCGGGCCTGGCCTTTATCAATATCGAGGACGCCCAGCGCCTGCTGCGCCTCGCAGGCCCGTCCGGCCTGCGCCTGCGCCTGGTCGACATGAACCGCGCGCCGCAAGTGGCGCAAGAACTGAAGAAAAGCATGCCGGGTGACCTGACCCTGCGCGACTGGTCCAAGCTCAACGCCAACTGGTTTGCCGCCGTGCAGACCGAAAAGCGCATGATGTTCATTATCCTGACCCTGATCATCGCGGTGGCCGCCTTCAATCTCGTTTCCACCCTGGTGATGACGGTGACCGACAAGCAGGCCGATATTGCGATTTTGCGCACCCTGGGCGCCTCGCCAGCTTCGATCATGAAGATCTTCATGATCCAGGGCGCGCTGGTAGGTATTTTGGGTACCATCCTGGGCATAGGCGGCGGGGTGCTGGTGGCGATGAATATCGATGTCATCGTTCCCTTCATCGAACACCTGCTGGGCGTGCAGTTCCTGTCCAAGGACATCTATTTCATCAGCACCGTGCCGTCCGACCTGCGCTGGCCCGACGTTACCAGGATCGGCGTGCTGGCCGTGATCCTCGCCTTCCTGGCGACCCTGTACCCAAGCTGGTGGGCCGCCCGCGTCAAGCCGGCCGAAGCCCTGCGCTACGAATAATTCCAAGACCATGACCATGACCGATCTGAATAAAAACGCCGTTCCATTCGCTGCCAGCGCCCCCGCCACCGCGCCAGCCGTTCTTTCCTGCCGCGGTCTGGGCAAGACTTTCACCCAGGGCAGCTACAAGGTGCAGGTACTGGCCGGCATCGATATCGACATCCATCGCGGCGAGCGCGTGGCCATCGTCGGCGCTTCCGGTTCCGGCAAATCGACCCTGCTGCATCTGCTGGGCGGCCTCGATACCCCCACCAGCGGCAAGGTCACCCTGCTGGGCAAGGACTTCGCGACGCTCAGCGAAAAGGCGCGCGGCGACTTGCGCAACGCCTCGCTCGGCTTTGTCTACCAGTTCCACCACCTGCTGCCGGAATTTTCCGCGCTCGACAACGTCGCCATGCCCCTGATGATACGGCGCATGAAGCGCGCGGCGGCCACCGGCCTGGCGCAGCAGATCCTCGCGCGCGTCAACCTGGCCAAGCGCGTCACCCACACGCCGGGCGAATTGTCGGGGGGCGAACGCCAGCGCGTGGCCCTGGCGCGCGCCCTCGTCACGCAGCCGGCCTGCGTGCTGGCGGACGAACCGACCGGCAACCTCGATCACGCGACGGCCGAACAGATTTTCGACCTGATGCTGGAACTGTCGCGCACCCTGGGCACGGCGTTTGTTATCGTCACCCACGATATCGAACTGGCCAGGCGCTGCGACCGCGTGCTGCGCCTGACCGACGAAGGGCTGCAGCCTTACCAATACTGAGCAATACTGAGCAATACGGAGGTCTCGACATGCTGTGGATCGATACGCATTGCCACCTGGACGCCCACCAATTCGGTGCTGAAGCGCTGCCGGTGGCGCAGCGCGCCAGCGACCAGGGCGTGGGCATGATCGTCATTCCCGCCGTCGAACGGGCGAACTTTGCCATCGTGCGCGAGCTGGCCCACGCCGCCCCCAACGGCTGCTATGGGCTGGGCATCCACCCGATCTACGTACCGCGCGCCACCGACGATGATCTGCTGGCGCTGCGCGAGGCCGTGGCGGCGGCGATGAAGGACCCGCGTTTTGTCGCCATCGGCGAGATCGGCCTGGACTTCTTTATTCCGATGCTGAGCGAACCTGCCATGCGTAGCAAGCAGGAGCATTTCCTGCGCGAGCAGCTGAAAATCGCCCGCGATTTTGATTTGCCGGTGCTGGCCCATGTGCGCCGCTCGCAGGATATCGTGTTGAAACATGCGCGCCAGATCCGCCCGAACGGCGGCATCGCCCATGCGTTCAACGGCAGCTTTCAACAGGCGCAAGGCTATATCGACCTCGGTTTCAAGCTCGGTTTCGGCGGCGCCATGACCTTTACCCGCGCCTTGCAGATACGCCGCATGGCCACCGACTTGCCGCTGGCCGCCATCGTGCTGGAAACCGATGCCCCCGATATTTCGCCGAGCTGGATACACCCCGGGCGCAACAGCCCGGAACAACTGCCGCGCATCGGTGCCGTGCTGGCCGAGCTGCGCGGCGTCGCACTTGCTGAAG
This sequence comes from Janthinobacterium sp. PC23-8, assembly GCF_002250505.1. Taxonomy (GTDB): domain Bacteria; phylum Pseudomonadota; class Gammaproteobacteria; order Burkholderiales; family Burkholderiaceae_D; genus Janthinobacterium. The sequence continues at coordinate 728,408 of NZ_NJGY01000002.1, read as the reverse complement.
TGGCGGCGCAGACCAGCGCCAACGCCCGCGCGGTAATGCCGCGCCTACCTTTGATGGAAAACCAGGATGAATAAAAAGCTCCTCGCCGCCGCGCTGGCCACCTTTCTTGCCGCACCCGCGATGGCGGCCGACCTGTGCGATGGCTTGCCGCGCCTGAACGTCACCACGCCGGCCGGCTTTTGCGTCGGCATGCTGGCCGACGGCCTGAAATTCCCGCGCGGCGTGCTGCCGCTGACCAATGGCGACGTGCTGGTCACCGACATGGCCGGCTGGACGGCGAACCAGGGAAAATTGTGGCTGCTCAAGCGCCAGGCCGGCGGCACCTTTGAACGCACGCTGCTGCAAGACAAACTCGATCGCCCGAACGGCATCGTGCAAGGCCCGGATGGCATGGTGTATGTGGGCGTGGTGGGGCGCATCTTCCGCTTCGACCTGCGCGACCCGGCCGCCATCACCGACGTGATCGGCGGCACGTCCAAAACGCCGCGCCTGCCGGGCCTGGGCCTGCATCTGTTGACCACCATGCGCTTCAGTCCCGCCGGCGACCTGTATGTCAACGTGGGGTCCAGCACCGACCACTGCGAAGACAAGGATGGCAAGGCGCCGGACGCGTCCAAACCGTGTGCGTCAAGCGAAGGCAAGGAAGCGCTGGGCGCCATCCGTGAATACAAGATGGCCTGGCCGGCCGGCACGGTGACCGGCTGGAGCACCCATGTGCACGGCTTGCGCAACTCGATGGCGCTGGCTTTTCATCCCGCCAGCGGCGCCTTGTGGCAGGCGGAAAACGCGCGCGACGCGATCCAGGCCGCCATGCCGCAACTGAAAAGCGACGAGGACCTGCCGCACGAGGAACTGAACCTGATCAAGGCCGGCCAGCACTACGGCTGGCCCTACTGTTACGACAACAACGTGGCCAGCCCCGAGTATCCGAAGACCGATTGCGCCGCAAAATACACCGCCCCACAGCGCCTGCTGCCCGGCCACGCCGCACCGCTGGGCATGACCTTTTATACGGCCAGCCGTTTTCCGGCCACCTATAAAAACAGCCTGATCATCGGCTACCATGGCTACCGTTCCCACGGCCACCGGCTGGTGGCCTTGCTGCCTGATGCGGCTGGCGCGCCGCTGGGCAAATCGGTCGAATTGATCGGCAACTGGGAACGCAAGGGCAAGCAGGGCAGGGGGGCGCCGGTCGATGTGAAACAGGGCCAGGACGGCGATATCTACCTGGCCGACGACCACAATGGGCTGGTGCTCAAGCTCCATTACGACGCGCCCGCCGCAAAATAGCGCCTACCGTGCGCTGAACGATATGGACGCACCGGCCGCGCTGATCTGATCCAGATCGAGCCCGGACGGCGAGCCGTCCCACCAGCGGCTGGCAGGCGCCGTACCGGGGCCGAAGCGCGTGTTGCCTTCACCGGGAAACAGGTCGCCCATATCGCCGCGGTTCGACGAGTCGCGTTCCAGGTCACACTTGCCGTCGGCCTGCATCAGCGAGCACTCATAGTGCTGCTGCGCCGACATTTGCTCGAACCGGTTGTCGCCCTTTTCATCGATATGCCAGATCGCCAGCCCCTGCGAGGGCAGTGCATGGTCACGGCTGCTGGCCTGGCGGTTTTCGATGATGAAGTATTCCGCCTTGTTGGCGCTGTTGCGGTGGATGTAGAACTGGTTGGCATTGGCCTCGGCCGTCGCATTGCCGGGCCGGATGCTGGCGGTGGAGCTTGCCCAGCCGGCGCGGTATTTCAGGTAGGCGTTGACCTGCGTGGGGTTTTTCTTGTCGACATTCGAGCCCGAGCACATCAGGCAGAAGTCGCCGATGCCGGACGATTCGGCGCCGTAGTCGTACAGGTCGGGAAAGTCGCATATCATGTGGCCATTTTCATGGCAGAAGGTGCCCAGCGCCAGTTCGCGGTCCATGTCGGTGATCTGGTAGTCAAAGCTGTGCATGCCGTCAGCCAGCTTGTACGGCGTCAGCAGGTGATACGCATGCGGCCACAGGCCCTTGGCCCAGTTGTTGACGCGTTTGCCCGCATAGAACACATTGCTTGCGTAAACATATTCCTGGTCGTCCGTCGTCAGGCTGGAAAAATCAAAGCCGTTGCGCTTGAAGTGGTCGAGCGCTTCCTTGATCAGTTCGCGCGCCCGGATTGGCTGCGCTACGCGCTCATTGGTGTAATAGCTGCGCGGCTGGCGCGCCGTGTACCAGGGCGTGACGAGGTTGGTGTAGCGCATGCGCCCGCCCGAAACGTCGAGAAAGTAATCGTGCACCGAACCGTGATTGCCAAACCCTTCATAGCCGGGCTGGTTGCAGAATTTCTCTACCTCTTCCTTGGAAATCGTGCCCCGCACGTCGGGGAAATCGATCAGCAGGCACAGTCCGACAAAGTCGCCCACGGTTTCTCGTTTGGGTGGCGCCGGCGTGAGTTCGGGTGCCTGCAGATGGGCGCGCAGATCGTTCTTGTACTGCTTGCGGCGCTGTTCCCAGCGCGAGGTGCCAGGCTTCAGCGCAGTGCCCTCGCGCACTTGGGCGCGGGCCGCATGCGACGCCATGCGCAGGCCGCGCTCCAGCTTCAGCGACTCGACTGCTACCTCGCGCGGCCGCGCGCCACTTGACAGCAACTGCTCGCCATCGTCGCTCAACTTCGCGTACATGTAAAAGCCGGTGGCGGGATTTTCCACCACCGTATAGCCGTTGAGCGCCTCGAACGTGGCGTGGTACTGGTTACCCCAGCCGCGGACCGTCAGGTTGCTGCCGTCCGGCTGGACAAACGTGAATTCTTCTGCGTTGAATGGCGTGCACATGCAACTCTCCCTGTAAGCCTTGCATCAGTTGACGACGAGCCTGTCGTGGTGACAGGCTTGTGCTTGCCCGCGCACGCAAGCAAATCGGTGGCGGGTCGCTGATAGACTGGCTGAGTGCATCAAGGTTCATTGCAGAGCACGATTTTTTTAACACGATGACAAGCTTTACAGCGTGCCCCGCAGTGTCAGCACCATATTGCGCGGGTCGCCATGGTAGTTGGCGTTCACAAAACTCGAATGTCGCTTGCAGGCTGGCTTTGTAACGTTGGCTGACCCAGGGGCGCGTGAAAACCCCCTTGTGTTTTGCTGCGGCCCTGATTCTACAGGCTCAAAGTCGATGCCGTCCATGCTTGACCTCGCTCAGTACAGGGGTATAAGCGCCCCCTACAATGTCCGGATGTCCCTTTGCCAGGCCTGCCATGCGCTCACTTTTCCTCCTTGCCGCCTTCTGTCTATCGGGTGCGCACGCCTGGCCCACGGCGCCGCGCCTCACCGGTGCGCAACTGCTGGCCCGGTCCGAGCAGGACCCGCGCTACGCCAAGGGCTACCTGGCCGGCGTGGCCGATGCTGCGCAAGGCCGGCTGTGGTGCGACACGGGCCGTGTCAAGTCTGTGGAGCTCGATGGCCTCGTGATCGCCGGATTGAAAGCACTGGCTGAAAAAGAACGCCAGGGCGACGCGGCGCACCTGGCCGTGGCCATCCTGGCCCGTCGTTTTCCCTGTACCCATCCACCACAAGCGGGAGGTTGAGATGAAACCTGCATTCATCAAGCTGCGTGAAAACTACTACAGCGTGGCCGCTGTCGACCAGGCAACGCTATTCGGCGAAATCGGCTGGGAAGACCTGATCGGCAAGGACAGCTTCATCAACACCTGCGCCATCCGCGTCAGCCTGGCCCTGATCAAATGCGGCGTCAAGCTCAAGGGCCGCATGGCGATCAACAAGGGCCCGTTCAAGGGCGCCCTGATTGAGCCCGGCCAGGTCAAGCTCGCGCATATGCTGGCCAGTCCGTCGATGCTGGGCGGGCCCGAAAAATTCGGCCGGGAAGCGGCGATCGCCGGCATCGGCAACCGCAAGGGCATCGTGGCCTTTTTTCGCATTCCCGGCTACCTGGGCGGGGCCGGCGGCCATATCGACATCCTGCTGCCGTCAAACGGCGTCAAGGTGTGCGGCTCGGAATGCTACTGGACCTGCGATGAAGTCTGGTTCTGGGAACTGCGTTAGTTACGGAATTTCTTGGTCCGGCCGCGCGAGGCCGCATTGTGCACACGCAGGATGGAATCGACCCGCTCCGACGCATCGCGCGACAAGTTCTGCGCCACTTCGATATCGGGAAACAATTCCGGCAGCCGGTAGCTGAGCCATGCGTAGGCCGAGTAGTAGCGGCAGGTGTCTTCCACCTGCTGCAAATTCTGCGTGCCGCCGCCATAGGCGTGCTGGCGCAAGGTCGACACCTTGCCCTGCGACAGATTTTTCGCCCAGTGCTCCCACGCCGTCTGCAGTGACGGCACCTTGCTCGAAATCGGCACCAGCGAGAGGGTGAACTTGTCGGCGACCGACAAGGGCAGGGTGTCGAGCCACAGCGCGCGCTCTTTCTGGTCTTCGGTAATACGCGGGAAGAAAAAACCGTCCGGCACGTCGATATTATGAATGAAGCGGCGCAGCAGTTTTGACAGCGACTGTTCGCCCGTCACCGAGGCAATGCGGTGCAAATGCTCGAGCGACGGCGCGACGGCAAAACCGCTGGTGTTCAAAGGGTGCAGTTTTTCCTTGAGCAGGGCGCGCATCACCTCATGCGTTTCATTGTCGTAGCCGGCCACCAGGCCCTCTTCATGCACGCCGTAGCGGCCGGCGCGCCCGGCGATCTGGCGCGCCAGCGCCGCTGAAATTTCTTCCTCTTCGCGGCCGTTGTATTTCACGCTGGTGGTCATGACGATGCGCGCGATCGGCATGTTCAGGCCCATCGCCAGCGCATCGGTGCCGACCACCACATCGGCCGTGCCATCGCGAAAACGCTGGGCCTGCGCGCGCCGCACTTCGGGCGACAGGTTGCCGTAGACGGTGGCCACCGACAGCCCCGTTTCGGTGATCATGTCGCGCCACATCAGCACTTCGCGGCGCGAAAACGCGATTACCGCGTCGCCACGGCGCAGGTTGCGCACCTTGCGCACGGCGGTCGGCTCCATCGACAGCGGCGCCATGCGCTTCAATACATGCACTTCCAACGGGCATTCGAGCCGGTCGGCCAGCGCCTCGATGGCGCGCCGCGCTTCCGGCGCGCCCACCAGATACACGGTATGGGCCGGCGCGCCGCACACGGCCGCCGTCCAGGCCGCGCCCCGGTCCGGGTCGGCCAGCATCTGGATCTCGTCGATTACGGCCACTTCCACCACGGTTTTCGTGTCCAGCATCTCCACCGTGCTGGCCACATGCGTGGCGTCAGCGACCGTGCGCCGCTCTTCGCCCGTGATCAGGTTGACGGCCAGGGGTTTGCCGTGCGGGCGCGCTTCCTGCAGGCGCTCGTAATTTTCCAGCGCCAGCAGGCGCAGGGGCGCCAGATAAATGCCGCTTTTGGCTTTGACCAGCGCTTCCATCGCGCGGTGGGTCTTGCCCGAATTGGTGGGGCCGAGCAGCGCGACAAAGCGGCGCGGCAGCCGGCGCGCCATCTCGAACGAGGCCGGATACTCGGCCAGGTTGATGCTCTGGCGGGTGCGCGCCGCATGCTGCTCTTCCTGCTGGCGTTCGATCGCATGGTTGAAGCGCTGGCGGATGCGGTCGAACACCATGCCGGCCGGCTCCGACGTCTGCATGTCGGCCAAGGTATGCAGGAACAGCATCGGATCGGCGTCGACGTCCTCGCTCTGGCCGGCGATATCGGCGACGAAATCGCTCACATGCTGGCGCAGTTCGTCAAACGCGGCTGAGCTCGCCCGTTCGCGCACCAGCGCCAGTTTGGCCTCGCGCTCCAGCTTGCGCCACTTGGCCGGCCGCGCCAGCACGCCTTGCGCGGGCACCAGTGCATACGGCACGCGCAAGCCGCCGGCCCGCACCTCGCCCGAAAAGCGCAGGAACACGCGGCCTTCCATCTTCACCAGCCGCACGTGCTGCGCCAGTTCGCCCAGTTCGGCCACCAGGGTGGCGTCGTGATTGTCCTCGGCGAGGTCGGTCGGTGTGCTGAGCGGTGGTACGGAGGAAGTCATGGAAGGCCTGGGTGTTGGGGATGCTGCACGGATTATACCGTGCCGGATGGGGCTGATTTGGCGCAAACCGGCGTCCGGCTGGCGGGGCTACAGTAAGCGACTTGCCATCCAGCTGCCGCAAACCGATGATGCGCCTCGTCCTCCTTGCCTTTGCCTTTGGTGCCGCATGGCTGCAGAGGCAGGCGAGCCTGCCGCACAGGCCAGGACTGGTGCTGGCATTGCTGGCGGCCGCCTGCGTGCTTGCGCTGTTGTTGCTGCGGCAACGTCATCAGGTGCTGAAGGCATGCGCTGCGATGGCATGCGGCATGGCGCTGGGCTTTTACTGGGCCGCCTGGCTGGCGCAACTGGCCCTGGCGCCGCAGTTGGCGCCGGACGACGAGGGCCGCGACATCACCGTGGTGGGCACCGTCGCCAGCCTGCCGTATCAGTTCCAGCAGGGCGTGCGTTTCAATTTTGCCGTGGAAAGCGCTGCCGGCGCCGTGGTGCCGCCGCTGATCGCGCTGACCTGGTACGCCGGTTTTCGCGATGAAATCAGCTATGCAGTGGGCGACGTGCAGCCGGGCGAGCGCTGGCAGCTGACGGTGCGCCTGCAGCGCCCGCACGGCAACGCGAACCCGCATGGTTTTGACTACGAAGTGTGGCTGCTGGAGCAGGGCGTGCGTGCCACCGGCTATGTACGGCCGGCGCCGCGCCCCGCTACGCCGAACGTGCGCCTGGACAGCTTTGTGCCGGGTTTTTCCAATCTGGTGCAGGCCAGCCGCGCGGCGCTGCGCGCGCGCATTGTGCGCAGCCTGCAGGGGAAAAAGTATGCGGGCGTGATCGTCGCGCTGGTGGTGGGCGACCAGCGCGCGATACCCCAGTCGGACTGGCAGGTGTTCAACCGCACCGGAGTGAGCCACCTGATTTCGATATCGGGGCTGCATATCACGATGATCGCAGGCATGTTCGCGCTGGCAGCCGGCGCCTTGTGGCGGCGCTCCTTTTTTACCGACCGGCAACTGCCCTTGCTGCTGCCCGCGCAAAAAGTGGCGGCGCTGGCCGGCGCCGTGGCCGCCTTGCTGTATGTGCTCCTGGCCGGCTTCGGCGTGCCGGCCCAGCGCACCCTGTATATGCTGGTCGTGGTGGCGCTGGCACTGTGGCTGGGCCGCATTACCAGCATTACCTGCGTGCTGTGCCTGGCGCTGGGCGTGGTGGTGCTGATCGACCCGTGGGCCGTGCTGTGGCCAGGCTTCTGGCTGTCGTTCGGCGCCGTCGCCACGATTCTGTACGCCACCGTCGGCCGCATGGCCAGCCATGCGGAGTTTGACGCCAGCCGCTGGCAGAAAGCCAGGGCGGCCATGGCGCTGGGCGCGCATACGCAATATGTGGTGACGGTGGGGCTGGTGCCGTTGACCATGCTGCTGTTCGCCCAGGTGTCGCTGGTGTCGCCGGTGGCCAATGCGCTGGCGATCCCGATTATCAGCCTGCTGGTCACGCCCTTGTCCCTGCTGGGCAGCGTGCTGCCCGCGCCTTTGTCCGAATGGGTGTTGCTGCTGGCGCATTTTCTGGTGCAGCTGCTGGCGCAAGTGCTCGACTGGCTCGGTGCGCGCCGCTTCGCCGTCTGGACCGCGCCCGTACCGCCGGCCTGGAGCTTTTGCTGGGCCCTGTTCGGCACCCTTTGGCTGCTGGCGCCACGGGGATGGCCGCAGCGCTGGGCCGGCATGCTGGGTTCGATACCGCTCTTGACGGCCTTGCCATCGAGCCCGCCGCCGGGCCAGCTCTGGGTCACGGCGTTTGACGTGGGGCAGGGCATGGCGCTGCTGGTGGAAACGCACCGGCACCGCCTGCTGTATGACACCGGCCCGGCCTACGGCCTCGATTCCGATGGCGCCAGCAGGGTGATCGTCCCCTATTTGCGCGCGAGGGGCATCGGCAAGCTCGATGGCCTGATCATCTCGCACAGCGACATTGACCACGCGGGCGGCGCCGTGTCCTTGCTGGAAAACGTGCCGGTCGGCTGGCTCTCGTCGTCCTTGCCTGTTGGGCACCCGGCGGTCGACTTCCAGCGCCAATTGTCCCGGCCTTATATGCGCTGCGTGGCGGGACAAAGCTGGACCTGGGACGGCGTGCATTTTGACATGCTGCATCCGCTGGCCCACGCCCACCACGATATTGCATTGAAACCCAATGCCCGCAGCTGCACCGTGAAAATCACCGCTGGCAAGCATGCGATATTGCTGGCCGGCGATATCGAAGCGGCGCAGGAAGGGCAGCTATTCATGCGCGCGCGCGAGTCCTTGGCCGCCGATGTGCTGCTGGCGCCGCACCATGGCAGCGGCACCTCGTCGACACAGGCGTTTCTGAACGCCGTCCATCCCTCGCTGGCGATTTTCCAGGTGGGCTATCGGAACCGCTACCGGCATCCGAAGGCGCAGGTGTATCAGCGCTATGGGGACATGGGAATTACACGCTTGCGCACGGATGTGGAGGGGGCTGTGGTGATGGAATTGGGTGCGCAACTGCAGGTCAGATCGTATCGCGCCAGCGCTGTGCGCTATTGGTTCGGGAAATAGTTGTATTTTGGAAAGTTTTATTGGCAAAATTTATACATTAAAAATATAATGTATCCAATTTGTATTTTTTCTGCTTAAACGTATTGCGTTTAAGCAATGTAAGTAGCATTATTTGTCAATGTGTACAGCAAGTCGCACTCTGGCTAGTGATACGGAAAATATGAATTACAGTATGGACGGCCCCTTTTTTGATGAAAAGGCCTGGCTGCTTCCATCATGGGGCCGGATAGTATCCCGTGAATGTCGTCGTACTCTGGAGGTCTATCGGTGAAGTTTGATCAGCGCTCCATGCAATTGTATTATCCCGCCGCGCTCGGTCTCGCCGGGGCGGTTTTTCTGGCGTTGTCGAGTAGGGATTGGCTTGCCCTGCTGGCCGCTGCCGTCTTGGCTTGCTGCGGTTTGCTGGCCAGTTGGCATGCGATCGCCCGCCAGCCGCGCACCCAGGAGGCAATCTCTTCTTATCTATCGAGCCGCCAGGAGTTCGGGGAAAAGATCGTCGCCGTATGGGGCAGCCATATCGAAGCCTCGCGCGACCAAATGGAAACGGCGGTGTGCTCGCTGGCGGAACGCTTTTCGGGCATCGTCGACAAACTCGACCAGGCCGTCGGCGCTTCCACCCATGCTACTGCGTCGGTCGACCATGGCGATACCGGCCTGGTCGCGGTATTTGCCAGGAGCGAGAAAAAACTCGCTTCCGTACTGGCTTTGCTGGAATCGACAGCCTCGAGCAATGCCATGATGCTCGAAAAAATCCAGGGTCTGGAGCAATACATTCAAAAACTGCATGGCATGACGGCTGATGTCGGCAGCATTGCGGCGCAAACCAATTTGCTGGCCCTGAACGCCGCCATCGAAGCGGCCCGGGCAGGCGAGGCCGGACGTGGTTTCGCCGTGGTGGCGGGCGAGGTCCGCATGTTGTCGAACCGCTCGGCCGAAGCCGGTCGGCACATTGCCCAGCAAGTGAGCCTGATCAACGACGCCATCAGCGCCACCAGCCTGGCGTCCAAAACGTCGATGCGCGAGGAAGCGCGGTCGATGGAAACGTCGGAGGCGGTGATCCACACCGTGCTGGCCGATTTCCGCAGCGTCACCGATGCCTTGGTGCACTCCTCGAACTTGCTCAAGGATGAAAGTATGGGTATCAAGTCGGAAGTCTCCGAAGCCTTGGTACAACTGCAATTTCAGGACCGGGTCAGTCAGATCATGACCCACGTCCTGCAAAACATCAAACGCTTGCCCGACTTCCTGCAGCAACACGTGGAAGACTGCGCGCGCGACGATAACTTGCCGGTACTTGATGCCGCGCCCTTGCTGGCCGAACTCGAAAGTACTTATGCCATGGCGGAAGAGCGCGCCGTGCACAGCGGCGCCAGGGCCGCGCCCAGGCAAGAAGATGAAATCACGTTTTTCTAAGGAGTCAGCATGGCCAAAACAATTATGATTGTTGATGATTCAATTTCTATCCGTCAAGTAGTCGGTATCGCACTGAAGGGCGCCGGCTACGACGTCATCGAGGGGCGCGATGGCCAGGATGCCCTGTCCAAGCTGAAGGGTCAAAAAATCCATCTGGTGATCAGCGACGTCAATATGCCGAATATGGATGGCATCAGCTTCGTCAAGGCATTGAAACAATTGCCAAACTATAAGTTCACGCCGGTCATCATGTTGACCACCGAATCGCAGGAAGAGAAAAAACGCGAGGGCCAGGCGGCCGGTGCCAAGGCCTGGGTGGTCAAACCGTTCAGGCCCGAGGTCTTGCTTGGCGCGGTACAAAAGCTGGTGTTGCCCTGATATTGGCCGTTTTCTTTCCGCAAGCCTCATGCGTGCGGCAATCCCGCCTCATCCTCATACTTCCCCCCCCGTAACAGATCGGTCGCTTCGATGCGACCATGGAGATCCAGATGAGCACCGCACAAACAAGTCCGCCGGACACGTCCGTGCTGCGTATCGAGGGCGACATGACGATTTACCGTGCCGCCGAACTCAAGCAGGCCCTGCTGGCCGCCCTCGATGGCGGTTTGCCGCTGGTGCTCGATTTGTCTGCAGTGAGCGAACTCGACACATCGGGCGTGCAATTGCTGATGCTGGCCAAACGCCATGCCCAGCAGAGCCAGCAAGGCCTGATGCTGCTTGGCCACAGCCCGGCCGTGCTCGAGGTCTTTGAACTGTTCAACCTGGGCGCCTATTTCGGTGATCCGCTGGTGTTCGGCGCTGGCGCCGCCACCGGCCGCGCCTGATCTCCTCCGACCTGACCGATGATAAGAGAACGCCATGAATCTTGACGAAATACTGCAGGTTTTCATAGTCGAGAGCCGCGAACTGCTCGAAGAGATGGAAAACGCCTTGCTGGCGGTGGCCCAGGCCGATGACAAGAGCGAGCTGGTGAATGCAATTTTCCGTGCCGCCCACACCATCAAGGGCTCGGCCGGCATGTTTGGCCTGGAACCCATCGTCGACTTCACCCACGTCGCTGAAAGCGTGCTCGACCAGGTGCGCGACGGCCATCTCGAACTCGATGAAACGCTGACCGTGCTGTTGTTGTCGTGCTGTGACCATCTCGGCGCCCTGGTCGACACGGTCGAAGCCGGGCACACCGAACCGGGCCAGGAATTGCTGGCCGCTGGCTTGCCGCTGAGCGCGCAATTGCACGCCCGCCTGGATCAGCCCGCCGGCCGGCACGCGCAGGCGCTGGCCGTGGCGCCCGAGCGCGACGAACCGGTGCACCGCATCGATGGCGGTCCCGGCGACCACGACCACTGGCATATTTCCCTTCGTTTCGGCCCCGACGTCATGAAAAATGGCATGGACCCGCTTTCGTTCATCCGTTACCTGGGCCAGCTCGGCACGATCACCGGCATCGTCACCTTGCCGGACGCCATGCCGGCGCTCGAGTCCATGGACCCGGAAAACTGCTATCTCGGCTTCGAGATCGCGTTCAAGAGCGACGCCGACAAGGCCACCATCGACAATGTGTTCGAGTTCGTGCGCGATGATTGCCGGATCCGCATCCTGGCGCCGGACAGCCGCATTTCCGAATACCTGAGCCTGATCGAGGAATTGCCTGAAGAGAGCAGCCGGCTGGGCGAGATGCTGGTGCGCTGCGGCAGCATCACGGCGCAGGAACTGGCCGCGGCGCTGGACGTGCAAGAGCGCTGCCATCCGGATGGCGGCTTGATCGGCGATATCCTGGTCGACCAGCGCACGGTGCAGCCGGTGGTGGTCGAGGCCGCGCTGGCGAAACAGAAGCAGGTCAGCGAATCGAAGAGCCAGGAAAACCGTTCGATCCGCGTCGATGCCGACAAGCTCGACCATTTAATCAACCTGGTCGGCGAATTGATCATCGCCGGCGCCAGCGCCAACCTGATCGCGCGGCGCACCCAGATCGTCGAATTGCTCGAATGCACCTCGACCTTGTCCGGTCTGGTCGAGGAAGTGCGCGACAGCGCCTTGCAATTGCGCATGGTAAAAATCGGCGCGACCTTCAACCGCTTCCAGCGCGTGGTGCACGATGTCTCGCGTGAAATCGGCAAGGATATCCGGCTGGCCGTGAGCGGCGAAGACACGGAGCTCGATAAAACCGTGGTCGAGAAAATCGCCGATCCGCTCACCCACCTGGTGCGCAACGCCATCGACCACGGCATCGAAGCGGCCGAGTTGCGCGCCGCGCGCGGCAAGCCGGCCCAGGGCTGCGTCACCCTGAACGCCTTCCACGACTCGGGCTCCATCGTGATCGAAGTCAGCGACGACGGCGGCGGGCTGAAACGCGAACGCATCCTGGCCAAGGCGCTCGAGCGCGGCCTGGTCGAACCGGGCCGCGTGCTGTCCGACAAGGAAATTTATGGCTTGATCTTCGAGCCGGGCTTTTCCACCGCCGAGCAAGTGACCAATCTGTCCGGCCGCGGGGTTGGGATGGACGTGGTCAAACGCAACATCCTGGCCTTGCGCGGCAGCGTAGACATCAACAGCGAAGAGGGCGTCGGCACCACCGTCAGCGTGCGCCTGCCGCTGACGCTGGCGATCATCAATGGTTTCCAGGTCGGCCTGGGCAAGTCGGTGTTCGTGATCCCGATGGACATGGTGGAAGAGTGCGTCGAATTCAATGCCGAAGCCGGCCGCGACTATATCGACTTGCGCGGCCAGGTCTTGCCGTTTGTCCGCCTGCGCGATTTGTTCGCCATCGAGGGCGCGGCGGCGCGCCGGCAGAGCATCGTGGTGGTGCGTTACGCGGGCAAGAAGGCGGGACTGGTGGTTGATCACTTGCTGGGCGAATTCCAGACCGTAATCAAGCCCTTGGGCAAAATTTTTAATGGCGTCAAGTGCATCAGCGGTTCCAGCATCCTCGGCAGCGGGGAAGTGGCGCTGATTCTTGACATCGCCGCCTTGTTCAATGGCATCGAAGACGATGGCGTATTGCAGTTGGCTGCGTAAGCGGTTTTTAAATAAAGTAAATCAACCAGGGAATTACATCGTGTTTAAACATCTCAACATCGCCACCCGCCTGGCCATCGGGTTCGGCGTCGTCGTCTTGCTGCTGCTGTTCATGTCGGTGACCAGCGTGCAACGACTCGCTTCGGTCAACGACGGCACCCGCATGATTTACGAAGACCGCTATCCGAAGATCGTGCTGGCCAACGAGATCATCAAGAACACGCTCGACAATGGCCGCGAGGCGCGCAATGTGCTGTTGGCGGTGTCGGAAGACGAGGCCGATAACTCGCGCAAGGCGCTCAACGTCAACCGCGCTGAAATCGTGGAGGGCATGGCCAAGCTGCGCAAGCTGCTCAACTCCGAAAAAGGAGGGCAATTGTGGAAAGAGGCGGCCGACAAGCGCGATGCGCTGGACACCCGCTATGACAAATTGTTCGCGCTCGCGCGCGACGACAAGAAGGCTGCGCTCGAGTACCTGAAAACCGAACTGGCGCCGACCAACACGGCGTTTTGGAAAGCACTGGAAGAGCTCGAAAAATTCCAGGGCGGGCTGATGGCCGACTCGGCCCAGCACGCCTACGACACCTATGACAGCACGCGTTCCCTGATCATCACCCTGTCGGCCATCGCGGTGGCGCTGGCGCTGGCCATCGGCGCCTGGATCACACTGAGCATCACGCGTCCCTTGAAGCAGGCGGTGGCGGTGGCGAACCGGCTCGAGGCCGGCGACCTGACGGTCAAGATCGACTCCAGCGCCAGGGACGAGACCGGCCAGTTGCTGCAGGCGATGCGCAATATGATCGCCACCCTGACCCAGGTGGTGGGCGAAGTGAACGGCGGCGCGCAGGCGCTGGCCGGAGCCTCGGAAGAAGTCAGCGCGACGGCGCAATCGCTGTCGCAGGCGTCGAGCGAACAGGCTGCCGGGGTGGAAGAAACCAGCGCCTCGATCGAACAGATGACGGCGTCGATTTCGCAAAACACGGAGAACGCCAAGGTCACCGACGGCATGGCGAC
>NZ_NJGY01000002.1:712378-713923 GCF_002250505.1 Janthinobacterium sp. PC23-8 | reverse complement strand
GAGCCAGACCACCCAGCAAAACGCCTCCAGTTCGGAAGAGCTGGCGGCCACCGCCGAAGAGATGAGCAGCCAGGCCGAGCAACTGCAGCAAACCATGTCCTTTTTCAAACTGGGCAGCGGCACGCCGGCAACCGCCCGCGCGTCGGCGCCGCGGCAGGCAGCGGCGCGCCGCCAGGGCACGTTCAGGACCGCCGCGCCGGCTGCGCCGGTCGCCCTGGCGCCGCATGGCGGGCCGGATGAGCAGCATTTCACGCGTTTTTAATTTGATGGATCATCATGCCGGGGGGAGTTGTGTTTAAAAATATGAAGATTGGTGTTCGGCTGGGTCTGTCTTTTGCGATTGTCGGGATGTTGCTGGTTGGCATCATCGGCCTCGCCATTTTTCACCTGTCCGAGTTGAACCAGAATACCGATGAAATCGTCAACGACCGTTATACCAAGGTGGTGGCCAGTTATACCCTGATCGGCGATGTCGACGCGATCGCGCGGGCGATGCGCAATATCGTCATCTTTGGCGATGCCGACACGGTGCGCAAGGAGTTGGCGGTGATCGAGGCGGCCAAGACGCAGATCAAGGAGGTGCTGGCCCGGCTCGACAGCATGATCAACAAGCCGAAGGGCCGGGAATTGTTCAAGACCATGCTCGAGCAGCGCGAAAAATACCGCGTCTCGCAAGAAGAGTTCTTCAAGCTGACCGCCGAAGGCAAGAAGGAAGAAGCCAAGAGCCTGCTTGTCAACCAGATCGAATCGAGCCAGATGGCCTATCTCGATGCGGTGTCGGCGATGATCAAATTCCAGGCGGAGGTGATGTCGGCATCCAGCGCCGAAGCGGCCAGCGAATACGCCTCGGCACGCAACTGGATGCTGGCCCTGGGCGCGGCCGCGCTGTTGCTGGCGGCCACGCTGGCGACCCTGGTCACCGTGAGCATCACCGGCCTGCTGGGCGGCGAACCCGGTTACGCCGCCGATATCCTGAAAAAAATCTCGGGCGGCGACTTGAACGTCGAGGTGCTCACCAAGCCGGGCGACAAGGACAGCATGTTGCTGGCGGTCGGCGCGATGGTCGCCAAATTGCGGCAAGTGATCGATGGCCAGCGCGCGGTGGTGCAAGCGGCCAATCGCGGCAATTTCGACGCCCGCGTCGACCTGGCCGGCTTGCAGGGATTCCAGAAGGAGATGGGCGAAGGTTTGAACCAGCTCGTCACCACCACCGGGTCCAGCATCGCCGACGTGATCCGCGTGATGGAGGCGATGTCCGAGGGCGACTTGACCAAGTCGATCGACAAGGATTACGAAGGCGCGTTTGCGCAGTTGAAGCAATACGCCAACAACACCGTCGCCAGGCTGGCCCAGGTGGTGGGCGAAGTCAACAGCGGCGCGCAGGCGCTGGCCGGGGCCTCGGAAGAAGTCAGCGCGACGGCGCAATCGCTGTCGCAGGCGGCTAGCGAACAGGCTGCCGGGGTGGAGGAAACCAGCGCCTCGATCGAACAGATGACGGCGTCGATTTCGCAAAACACGGAGAACGCCAAGGTCACCGACGGCATG
>NZ_NJGY01000002.1:586633-712182 GCF_002250505.1 Janthinobacterium sp. PC23-8 | reverse complement strand
GTGGAAACCAGCGCCTCGATCGAACAGATGACGGCGTCGATTTCGCAAAACACGGAGAACGCCAAGGTCACCGACGGCATGGCGACCCGGGCCGCGCAAGAGGCGGCCGAGGGCGGCGAGGCGGTCAAGGCGACGGTGGCGGCGATGAAGCAGATCGCGCGCAAGATCGGCATCATCGACGACATCGCCTATCAAACCAATTTGCTGGCACTGAATGCGGCCATCGAGGCGGCCCGGGCCGGCGAGCATGGCAAGGGTTTTGCGGTGGTGGCGGCGGAAGTGCGCAAGCTGGCCGAGCGCAGCCAGGTGGCGGCGCAGGAAATCGGCGAAGTGGCGACCAGCAGCGTGGAACTGGCGGAACGCGCCGGGCGCCTGCTCGACCAGATGGTGCCGAACATCCGCAAGACCTCGGACCTGGTGCAGGAAATCACGGCCGCCTCGGAAGAACAGTCTTCGGGCGTTGGGCAGATCAACGCGGCGGTCGGCCAGTTGAGCCAGACCACCCAGCAAAACGCCTCCAGTTCGGAAGAGCTGGCGGCCACCGCCGAAGAGATGAGCAGCCAGGCCGAACAACTGCAGCAAACCATGTCCTTCTTCAAGGTGGCGGCCTCCGGCGCCGGGTTCGCCCCGGTCGCGCGCAAGGCCGCGCGACCGGAGCCGGGCCGCAGGCAGGGCGTGCTGCGGGTCGGCGGCGAGTCCGCGTTCCTGACCGGCCAGGGCGCGGTGGACGAGGCGAATTTCACGCGCTTTTGATGTTGACGGGCAGGGCAAATCAATCGAGGAGGTTATATGTTCCAAAAAATAAAAATGGAAACCCGGCTGAACGCCGGTTTTGGCAGCGTGGTGGCGCTGGCGCTGATCCTTGGCATGCTTGCCTTCGCCAATATCTCTTCCATGAACAGCAAATGGCAAGAGTTTGAAACCGTCACGCTGGCCAAGAAGGATGCGGTGCTGGCCGGCGACAATGCACTCGGCACTGGCGTGCACCAGTTCAAGAACTACATCTTGCGCGGCGGCGAATACCGCAAAAAATTCCATGAACAGATGGACGCGATCGACAAGTCGGTCGAGACTTACCGCCTGGCCGGCGCCATGTCGGCGGAAGAGCAAACCTTGCTGAACCAGATCCTGAGCGCCACCAAGGGTTATAACGACAGCATGGCGCAATTGGTGGTGTTGAAGGAAAAAGGCATGTCGGTGCAGGAACTGGATGCGGCGATCAGCGGCGCCGACAAGGCGATCGCGGCGGCCTTCGATAAATTGCTGGCGCTGAACGCCGTCGAGACCCGCGCGGAATCGCGCCAGATGGCCCAGGTGCTGGAAACGTCGAAACAGTTGATACTTGGTTTTTCCGTCCTGATCGTGCTGCTCGGAATCGGCCTGGCTGTGTGGATCAGCCGCAGCCTGTCGAGCGTGATCCGCGACGTCAACAGCGTGGTCGATTCGCTCTCGAGCGCCTCGGAAGAAGTCAGTGCGACGGCGCAATCGCTGTCGCAGGCGGCTAGCGAACAGGCTGCGGGGGTGGAGGAAACCAGCGCCTCGATCGAACAGATGACGGCGTCGATTTCGCAAAACACGGAGAACGCCAGGGTCACCGACGGCATGGCGACGAAGGCCGCGCAAGAGGCGGCCGAGGGCGGCGAGGCGGTCAAGGCGACGGTGGCGGCGATGAAGCAGATCGCGCGCAAGATCGGCATCATCGACGACATCGCCTATCAAACCAATTTGCTGGCGCTGAACGCGGCCATCGAGGCGGCCCGGGCCGGCGAGCATGGCAAGGGTTTTGCGGTGGTGGCGGCGGAAGTGCGCAAGCTGGCCGAACGCAGCCAGGTGGCGGCCCAGGAAATCGGCGAAGTGGCGACCAGCAGCGTGGAACTGGCGGAACGCGCCGGGCGCCTGCTCGACCAGATGGTGCCGAACATCCGCAAGACCTCGGACCTGGTGCAGGAAATCACGGCGGCCTCGGAAGAACAGTCCTCGGGAGTTGGTCAGATCAACGCGGCGGTCGGCCAGTTGAGCCAGACCACCCAGCAAAACGCCTCCAGTTCGGAAGAGCTGGCGGCCACCGCCGAAGAGATGAGCAGCCAGGCCGAGATGCTGCAGCAGCTGATGTCGCTGTTCAAAAGTTCCGTCACGGCCGGCGCCCTGGTTCGCCAGCGGCAGGCGCCAGTGTCGCGGGGGGCGTCGCGCAAGGTTGCGGGCAAGCTGGTGTTCGCCGATGACGGCGCGCCGGAGGACAAGCATTTCACCAAATACTGATTGAGGAGCGATACCATGAATGCACTGGTCCAGAACACGACCCGGGCGTCGGCGAGCGCCGTGGCCGAATCCGCGCAATACCTGACCTTCATGCTGGGCGGCGAAGTGTTCGCCATCGGCATCCTGGCGATCAAGGAAATCATCGAATACGGTGGCTTGACGGAAGTGCCGATGATGCCCGACAGCATACGCGGTGTGATCAATCTGCGCGGCGCCGTGGTGCCGGTGATGGACTTGTCGGCCCGTTTCGGCAAACCGGCCACCGCGCTGACCAAGCGCACCTGCATCGTCATCGTTGAACTGGCGACGGGCGACGAGCGGCAGGTGATCGGCGTGGTGGTCGACGCGGTCAACGCCGTGCTCGACATCCCGGCCGCCGAGATCGAGCCGGCGCCCAGCTTCGGCACCCGCATCCGCGGCGATTTTATCCTCGGCATGGGCAAGGTCAATGGCAAATTCGTGATCTTGCTCAATGTGGATAAAGTGTTGACGATGGACGTGGTGGCCGCGCTGGCCGAGGCCGGCATACAGGAGGCGCCGCTGGCGCTCGGGTAAATCGGGGGACGCCCTGTCTTCGGTTAGGGCGATTGTTGAATTTTAGCTATAATCATGGCTTGATTCATCGCTTGAGCCAGTGGGCAGATGTTGAAAATTATGAGCGTATACAACATCACCGACCAGGAGTTCGAACAGTTCCAGCGGTTTATTTTCGAGGTCGCCGGCATCACCCTGTCGTCGGCAAAAAAAGCGCTGGTCAGCGGCCGCCTCGCCAAGCGGCTGCAGCAGCACCGGATGGACAGTTACGGCGCCTATTTCAAATTGTTGTCGAGCGGCGAGGTTCCCGGCGAGACGCAGATCGCGATCGATTTGCTGACCACCAACGAGACGTATTTTTTCCGGGAACCCAAGCATTTCGACATGTTGCGCGAACTGGCGCTGGCGGCGCGCAATGCGGTCAATCCGCGCCCGTTCCGGGTCTGGAGCGCGGCCAGTTCCTCGGGCGAGGAGGCTTACAGCATCGCGATGGTGCTGGACGATTGCCTCGGCTCGCTGCCATGGGACGTGGTGGCGTCCGACATCAGCATGCGCGTGCTGGAGCGGGCCAGGGCCGGCCACTACCCGGTCGAGCGCACCACCCACATTCCGCAAGCCTATCTGCGGCGCTTTTGCCTGAAGGGCATTGACATTCAGCAGGGCACCTTGCTGGTCGAGCGCGAATTGCGGGCGCGCGTGCAGTTTCGCCAGGTAAATTTGAACACGACGCTACCCGAACTGGGCAGTTTCGATGTGATTTTTCTGCGTAACGTGATGATTTATTTTAACGGCGACACCAAACGCCACGTGGTCGCGCGCGTGCTGTCGCTGCTCAAGCCCGGCGGGCATTTCCTGATCGGGCATTCGGAAAGCTTGAACGACATCAGCGATGCAGTCCGGGTGATTTCTCCGTCCATTTATCGCAAGCCCTGATGTTGTTGTCTTATGAACAAAGTGATTGAAATTTTCCTGCAGCCGGGCGAGTACTTCGTTGGCGACGCCAGCTACCGTATCCGCACCCTGCTCGGTTCCTGTGTCTCGATCACGCTGTGGCATCCGGCCCGCCGGATCGGCGCCATGTCGCATTTTTTATTGTCGCGGCGCGGCGCCTCTGCCGCACCCTCGGCGGCCGACGCCCGTTACGGCGAAGAGGCGATGGCGCTGATGCTGACCGAATTGCGGCGGGCCCAGGTCGACCCGCGCGAGTGCCAGGGGAAGATTTTCGGCGGTGGTAATATGTTTCCCCAGCTATATCGGGCCGACCGCTTGCAGGTCGGACAAAAAAATGGCGAAACGGCGCGCGAATTGCTGCACGCGCATCATATTCCCATCGTCTCGGAAAGCCTGTTCGGCGATGGCCACCGGCAAATCATTTTTGATGTGTACAGCGGCCACGTCTGGGCCAATCACGTGAAACCGCTGGACTCCGCCCAGGCGGCCTTGAAAGACCTCGCATGAAAAATATCAATGTCCTTATCGTCGACGATTCCGCTGTGGTGCGCCAGGTGCTCAGCGCCATGCTCGACGCCGTGCCGGGGGTCCAGGTGCTGCACGCGGTCGCCGACCCGCTGCTGGCGATCGAACGCATGAAAGTGCAATGGCCGGACGTGATCGTGCTCGACGTGGAAATGCCACGCATGGATGGCATCACCTTTTTGAAACGCATCATGCAGGAGCGGCCGACACCGGTGGTGATCTGTTCCACGCTCACCGAGAAGGGGGCGCAAACCACGATGGCGGCGCTGGCGGCCGGTGCCGTATCCATCATCACCAAGCCCAAGCTTGGGTTGAAACAGTTTTTGCAAGACAGCTCGGATGAATTGATTGCTGCGGTGCGCAGCGCCGCCCACGCCAATCCGAAGCGCCTCAGTGCCAGCACGCATGCGCCGCTGATGCCGGTCGCCAAATACACGGCCGACGTCATCTTGTCGTCGCCGTCGGAGAGTCGGGCCATGTTGCAGACCACCGAGAGGGTGGTGGCGATCGGCACTTCAACCGGCGGCACGCAGGCTTTGGAAGAAGTGCTGACGGCGTTGCCGCGAGTGACGCCGGGCATTATCATCGTCCAGCATATGCCTGAAAAATTTACCGCCGCCTTCGCCCAGCGGCTTGACGGCCTATGCCAGATCACGGTGATGGAAGCGCGTAACAACGACCGCGTGGTGCCAGGGCGGGCGCTGATCGCACCGGGTGGCAGGCATATGTTGCTGCGCCGCGACGGCGCCCAGTATTTTGTCGAAGTGGTCGACGGCCCGCTGGTGAACCGGCACAGGCCGTCGGTCGACGTATTGTTTCGTTCGGTGGCCAAGAGCGCAGGGGCGAACGCCCTCGGCATCATCATGACCGGCATGGGTGACGATGGCGCCGCCGGCTTGCTGGAAATGCGCAAGGCCGGCGCCCGCACGGTGGCGCAAGATGAAGACAGTTGCGTGGTCTACGGCATGCCGAAAGAGGCCGTGAAACGCGGCGCCGTGGAAAAAAGTGTGACGCTCAAAGCAATCGACAAGGAAATCTTGCAGCAGCTTACAGCGTTCGGCCGGTAAGAAGGGGGGAAGTGCGGGCCATGGATTATTCCACCCGCTCATCCGGTATCTCCAGCCCCTTTTTCTTGACATACTCGAGAAACAGCCGCGCCCCCTTGGCCATCCGCGACGTGCCGTACACCGCATGCATGCTGGGATCGAGTTCCTTCGACGAGGTCAGCCGGTAGGCCGGGCAAACACGCACCAGCTTGCCGCTGGCCACCGCCGGCTCTGCCAGCCAGCTGGCCAGTCGGGCGATGCCGGCGCCCTCCAGCGCGGCCTGGAAGGTGGCGATGCCGGAAGTGAAGCGAAAGCGCGGCTGGACCTGGTAGCGCACGTTGCGTTCGCTGGAAACAAAATGCCAGTCGCGCAGGATGCGGGGGGCGGAGTGCATGATGATGTCGTGGCCGGCCAGGTCTTCCGGTTCGTTTGGCACGCCCATGCGCTCCACGTAGTCGGGCGCGGCGTACATATGGCGGCGGTAGCTCCACAGGGCGTAGCCGATCAGTTCGCTGGACTGGGGAAAGGCACCGCGGATGGCGAAGTCGAGTTTTTCCTGGATGGGGTCGATCGATTTGTCCGAGAAGTGGATATCGACCGACACGTTCGGGTAGTCGCGCGAGAACTGCGCCACCAGCTTGGGCAGGAATCCCAGCGACAATATCTCGGGTGCCGAGATGCGCACCCAGCCTTGCGGGGAGTTGCTCAGTTCGGCCAATTGATCTTCGGCTTCGGCCTGGGTTTCCAGCAGGTGCCTGGCCGAGGCGTAATAGGTTTCGCCGGCCGTCGTCAACGTGAACTGCTTTTGCGTGCGCAGGATCAGTTCCGCGCCGATGGCTTCTTCGAGGAACTGGATGGCGCGCGTGACGGCCGACGGCGAGCGGCCCAGCATGCGCGCCGCGTGCACGAAACTGCGTTTTTCCACCACCGTGCAAAAGGCGCGGATTTCCCACATCAGCCTGATCGACATTCCACGTTCCCTGCAACATAAAACGACAGTAGAGCGCGGCGGCACCCATTTCGTCAAGCGTTACGCCTGATTGCGTTTTGCGCAATATGAAGTTGCATCCGGAAAAACAGGGGCAACCTATACTCGCCCTGTTGCCATTCTCTCCCTTGCCGCCATGCTGACCATCACACTGCTGTGTTTATTTGCCTTTTTTGCCGGTCTGATCGATGCCGCCGTCGGTGGGGGCGGGCTGATACAACTGCCGGCGCTGTTCAACCTGATGCCCAATATGGCGTCAACCTCCTTGCTGGGTACCAATAAGCTGGCGTCGGCCTGCGGCACCACGTTTGCGGCGCGCTCGTTTATCGGCAAGGTGCATGTGCCCTGGCTGCTGGTGCTGCCGGCAGTGGCCGCCGCTTTCATCATGTCGTTTATCGGCGCGGCCGCCGTGTCCTATGTGCCGCAGCAGGTGGTGCGGCCGATGGTGCTGGTCCTGATCATCATCATGGCGATCTATACGTTCATCAAGAAGGACTTCGGCAGCCTGCGCGAAGTGCGCACCGTGGGGCCGCGCGAGCGCGTGCTGGCGGTGGTGATCGGCGGCGCCATCGGTTTTTATGACGGCCTGTTCGGGCCGGGCACGGGCAGCTTCCTGATTTTCCTGTTTATCCGCGTGTTCGGCTTCGATTTCATTCTTGCTTCGGCTTGCTCGAAACTGGTCAATATCGCCACCAACGTCGCCGCGCTGGCCTTTTTCATTCCCGCCGGCCATGTGGTGTATGCGGTGGCGGCGCCCATGGCGGTATGCAATATCCTCGGCGCGCTGACGGGCACCTGGATCGCCGTGCGCCGCGGCGCCGCTTTTGTGCGGGTGCTGTTCCTGGTGCTGCTGGTGATGCTGATCGTCAAGTTGTCCTACGATATATTTTTCAAATAAGCTTCTTCAAGTAAATAAGATCATGAAAACCATCCGCGGCGTGCTGTGGGATAACGACGGCGTGCTGGTCAACACCGAGCAGCTGTTTTACGAAAGCAACCGCGATCTGCTGCTGCCGTACGGAATCGATCTGACGCCGAAGCAGTTTTTCGACTGGTTCCTTGACCATCACTATGGCGCCTGGCACCTGCTGCTGGGGCAGGGCCACGACATCGGCCTGGTCGACCGGCTGCGGCTGGAGCGCAAGCGCCTGTTCGGCGAACGCTTGCGCCAGGCGCAACAGCTGGCCATGCCGGGCATGGCCGGCTTGCTCGCCATGCTGCACCCGCACGTCGGCATGGGCGTGGTCACCAGCGCCTACCGCGAACATTTCGAGCTCAGCCACGCGCACAGCCGCTTGCGCCAGCGCTTCGATTTTGTGCTGACGCGCGAATCCTGCGGCGCCAGCAAACCGGCGCCCGATGGCTATCTGCTCGGTTTGCAGCGGCTGGGGCTGGCCGCCGGGGAGTGCGTGGCGGTGGAGGACGCGCCGCGCGGCTTGCGTTCGGCCAATGCAGCCGGGCTCGAATGCATTATTTTACGCAACCACATGAACCGCCACTACGCGTTTGACGGCGCCTTTTGCGTGGTCGAGTCGGTCGCGGAACTGGCCGAAGTGCTGGCCTCGTTCGTGCCCGGCGTGGCCAAGGCTGCCCCGCAGTTAGAGTGCATGCTCTGATGCTGTTTGCCGGGCTGCCAGTACAATCATTCATCGCCCAGCCAGCCAGAAACTCGCCATGACACTGCCGCAGCTCCACTTTGCCCACGCCAACAGTTACCCTGCCGGCACCTATCGCAAGCTGTTTTCCCTCCTGCAACAGCACTACCAGGTACAGGCGCTGGACATGCATGGCCACGATCCGCGCTACCCGGTCACGGCCGGCTGGCCCGCGCTGGTGCGCGAACTGGTCGATGACCTGGAACGGCGCTACAGCGCGCCCGTGATCCTGGTCGGCCATTCGCTGGGGGGCATGCTTGCCGTGATGGCGGCCAAGGCCCGGCCCGACCTGGTGCGCTGCGTGGTCCTGCTCGACTCGCCCGTGGTGGCCGGCTGGCGCGCCATGCTGGTGCGCCTGGCCAGGAACACGTCGCTTGGCGAGCGTTTTTCGCCGGCGCGCTTTTCCGCCCGGCGCCGCGCAGTGTGGCCGGACGCACAGGCGGCGCACGACCACTTTGCCGCCAAGCAGATGTTTTCCATCTGGGCGCCGCAAGTGCTGCGCGACTATATCGACAGTGGCATGGCGCCGCATCCGGACGGCGTGCAGCTGCGCTTTACGCGCGAGGTGGAAACCGAGGTCTACCGGGGTTTGCCGCACCATGTGGGCGCGCTGGTAAAAAATGGCGTGCCGGTGCCGGTGGGCTTTATCGGCGGCAGCGAGTCAAGGGAATGTCGTCAGGCGGGGCTGGCGGCGACCAGAAAACTGGTGGGCAGGTTTTTCCGGCAAGTGCCGGGCGGCCACCTGTTTCCGATGGAAGCGCCCGAGCTGACGGCGCGGGCGGTGCATGAGATGATCACGGCCCTGCTGGCGCGGCAGGCTTAGGCAATCAATTTCGGCGGCAAGGGGCCAAAGCAGGCGCGATTTCGCGTAAAATCCTGCCATTCGGGCCGCAGCTGCACGGCTTGCGCGCCCCAGCCATTTCGATATTCTAGAAAGATGCCCCAGCGATGACGATTAAAAGCGATAAATGGATACGCCGCATGGCGGAGCAAACGGGCATGATCGAGCCGTTCGAACCCCAGCAGGTGCGCGCCGTCGATGGCCGCAAGGTCATTTCCTACGGTACCTCGTCGTATGGCTATGACATCCGCTGCGCCGACGAATTCAAGATTTTTACCAATATCAACAGCACCATCGTCGATCCGAAAAACTTCGATTCGAATTCGTTTGTCGATGTCAAAAGCGATGTCTGCATCATTCCGCCGAACTCGTTCGCGCTGGCCCGCACCATCGAGTACTTCCGCATTCCGCGCAGCGTGCTGACGATTTGCCTGGGCAAGTCGACCTACGCGCGCTGCGGCATTATCGTCAACGTCACCCCGTTCGAACCGGAATGGGAAGGCTATGTAACCCTGGAGTTTTCCAACACGACCCCGCTGCCAGCCAAGATCTACGCCGGCGAAGGCTGCGCGCAAGTGCTGTTCTTTGAAAGCGACGAAGTGTGCGAAACCTCGTACAAGGACCGCGACGGCAAGTACCAGGGGCAAAGCGGCGTCACGCTGCCCAAGGCTTGAGTCTTATTTGAGCCGCATCAGCCAGGCCGCC
Source organism: Janthinobacterium sp. PC23-8 (assembly GCF_002250505.1). Classification (GTDB taxonomy): domain Bacteria; phylum Pseudomonadota; class Gammaproteobacteria; order Burkholderiales; family Burkholderiaceae_D; genus Janthinobacterium. The sequence goes on along the minus strand of NZ_NJGY01000002.1, from coordinate 702,678 downwards.
AGTTCCGGCGACGCCTGGTAGAGCGGCATATGCCCGCGCAGCAATATTTGCGCGCTGCGCCGGTAGGCGGCGCTATCGATGGCGAGCTGTCCGTCTTGCTGGCGCGCCACGATGGTGGTGTCCAGCACGCCAGCCGGGTTCTCGATGCCGACCGCATGATCGGCATACTGCGTTCCCACCGTTGCCAGGCCTTGCGCGAGCTCATGCGCCACCGTGCCCGGAATCAGGCAAGCGGCCGCCAGGCAGCAGCCACCCGATACCGCCAGCGAAGCATGGCCCGCCTGTGGCGTAAAATAACGCACCGCAATATTGCCGCCTGCTGCAGCCGGGCCGACAATGCAGAACTTCGGTATCGTCTCGCTGCGCTCGAGCTCTGCCAGCGTCATCAAACCACCATCGCGGTTCTTCAGCCCCATCGATAATCCCGCCTGGCTCCACAGGCGGCGTATCGCTTGCATGAAGTCGGCATCGAGTTCCAGTTCGCGGATCGATTCCTGGGCCGTCTTGCCGAACTCGCTGGCCAGCGCGATCACCATCGGCACGGCCACATCGACGCACGAGACGGTATAGCCGAGCACGCTATCGCGCGCCGCACCGGTCGGCAACAGCTTGCCGGTCTTGTTGCCCACCGGCTGGTGCAGGAACAGGTCGACGGCGGGAAACTGGCCTTGCACGCCGGGAATGGCCGCATCGGCAAAGCTGCCGTCCGCCCGCCGCGTCATGCGCGAGGTGGTGACCACGCCCGTATTGGTATTGCGGATAGCGACTTCATGCATGCCGATGGCCGGCGCTTCGATCACGCCCGTGTCCAGGCCCCACAGTTGCAGGCTGGACGACATATTGCCGCAGTTCACGCTCCAGTCGATCTCGCCATGGTCGCTGGCCAGTTGCGCCAGCGTGCTGACCAGGCGCGGCCGGCCCTCATGCTGCTCGACGTCCACCAGGAAGACCTTGTTGCTGGTCGGCGTGCCGCGACCGAGGCCCGTGACCTGCCGGTTGCCGCTCTGGCGCCCGAGTTGCGGCACGCCCATCAGGTGGCGCAGCAATTCGTCGCGCAACAGCGGATCTTCCGGCACGCTGCGCGCGTGCAGCACCAGCCCGGTCGAGGTGCCGCCGCGCAGATGGTGTACGGGATACTCGATCACGCCGAAGCGCGGACGGGGCAGGAAATCGGGCAGGGCGGGTAGCATGGGCGTCATGGTTGGCGGTCTTTACGCGGTAAATACGCCAGTGTGCCAGTTTTCAGCAGCGCGCGTGGGCAATTGCACAGGCGTCCTTTACCTGTCTATACCTGTGTGCCTGTTTATCTATAGCAAACTTTGCGATAATGATGGTATCGACACAGACGAAAGACAATCATCATGGTATCGCCAATCGGTCCGGGCAGTGCGGTGAGCGTGGCTGCCAGCAGCGGCGGCTCCAGTAGCGGCGGCTCCAGTAGCGTCAAGCAGATCGCCGAGCTGCAAGAGCAGATCACGTACGCGCAACAGCAACTGAAGGAGTCGCAGAAGGGCGAGCAGACGGAAGCGTCGAAAAAGATGCAGAAGCAGCTGGCGCAGCAGATACAGTTGCTGCAGGCGCTGATCGCGCAACTGCAGGCGGCGGCCGCCCTGCAGGCTCAGCAAAAGCAGGACAGCAAGGCCGCCAGCAGCGCGGCCACAAGCAGCAGCGCGGACACGAGCAGCAGCCCAGCGCGCTCGGCCACTTCGACCCTGGGCAGCGTTATCGACACCCAGGCGTAACGGTTGCCTCTCAGGCCGGCTGTCTGCTAGGTAGGCTGATTTCCACGCACAGGCCGCCACTGCTGCGGTTGCGCGCGACGATGGCGCCGCCGTGGCCCTTGAGCACATGCTGGGCAATCGCCAGGCCCAGGCCGTGCCCATCGGTCGATTTTTGCGTAGTGCTGGCGCGGAAGAACGGCTCGAAAATGGTGAGCAGATCGGCTTCGGCCACGCCGGGGCCATGGTCGAGCACGGTCACATGGACTTGCCGGCCTGCGTCATGGCGCGACAGCACCACGCTGACCACACCTGCATCCGGGCTATGCTTGATGGCGTTGCGCACCACGTTTTCCACCGCACGCCCCAGCAGTTCGGGTTGGCCATTGACGGTGGCGCTGGCGATATCGGCGTCGGCGCTGACGGTAATGCCGATCTGGCGGCCATCGGCCTGGGCTTCGAAGCGGGCGTCCTCGACGATATCGTGCAGCAAATCGGCGATGCAGAAGTCTTCGTTGAGCGGGTTGACGGCGCCCGCTTCCAGGCGCGACAGCGTCAGCAGTTCGCCGACCAGCTTGTCCATGCGCACGCTTTCACGTTCGATGCGCTCCATCGAGGCGGCCAGCTTGTCGGGTTGCTGGTGGGCCAGGCCGATGGCGGCCTGCAGGCGCGCCAGCGGCGAGCGCAGTTCGTGCGAGACATCGTGCAGCAGCCGCGTCTGGCTATCCATCAGGCAGCGCAAGCGGCCCGTCATGCGGTCGAAATCGCGGCCCAGGTCGGTCAGTTCATCGCCGCGCCTGGCGGCCGCCTGGAAACGCGGCGCCAGGTCGCCGCCAGACGCCGCCTCGAAGGCGGCGCGCAAGTCGCGGATGGGGCGCGAAAAATACCAGGCCAGCAAAAACGCAAACAGCAGGCTGGCCACGGTGGCAGCGATAATCGGAATAAAGGTGCGGTAGGGGCTGTCCAGGCGCGGCGGTTTGTTCATGCCGGTTTGCTGGCCAGGCCCATCCATGCGAGGCGCTGGCGGCATGCGCTCGCCCGCCATGCTCATGGCGTTCAGGGTGGCGCGCGCGGCGGTGGTCTCGGCACTGCGGAAATGCTCGGAATAGGGCAGGAACAGCAGATAGCGCACGCCATCGCCGCCGGTGACTTCGCGCACGACCGGGCGCGGCTGGTCCTGGGCCAGCAGCGCGCGCGCCTTGGCCAGGACGGCCGGCTGCACCGGGCGGCCCATCAGCTCGCGGCCCTGCTTGTCGACGGCCATCACGCGCATGCGCTCGAGCTTGCCGATAAACTGGCGCAGCGCCTTGCTGCCGCCCGCTTCCAGCGTGGCGGTGGCCGCTTCGATGGCCATTTGCGCAGGAGGGCTGGTATCGATTTCCTGCGCCCGCGCCTGCTGTGCGGCGCGGCTTTTCAGCCAGAACGTGCCGCCGATACCGATGGTGGCGGTGACCTGCGCCAGTAATATGCAAAGGAAAAACTTCCAGAACAGACGGCCCACGCTTATTCCTTGATCAGTTGGTAGCCGAGCCGGTAGACGGTCTGCAGGCAGGAGCGGCCATCGTCCAGGCTGCCGAGTTTGCGGCGCAGGCTGCTCAGGTGCACGTCGATATTGCGGTCGAAGCGGGCCATCGGCCGGCCCAGTCCCAGTTCGGACAATTGATTCTTGCTCACGGGTTTGCCGGCATTGTGCACCAGCACTTCCAGCAAATTGAATTCCGTGCTCGTCAATTCCAGCTGCACCCCGTCCCAGGCGGTGCGCCGCTGTTCCGGCCACATCGTCAGCTTGCCCACGATCAGGGGCGCGCTGGCCGAGGCGTCATGCGGCAAGGCCTGCGAGCGGCGCAGGATGGCGCGGATGCGGGCCGTCAGCTCGCGCGGCGTGCACGGTTTGGTGACGTAATCGTCGGCGCCCAGTTCCAGGCCGACGATGCGGTCGGTATCGTCGCCGCGCGCGGTCAGCATCAGGATCGGCAAACGGCTGCCGGCGCGGATGCGGCGCAGGGTTTCCAGGCCATTCATGCGCGGCATCATCACGTCGAGGATGGCGATGGCGTATTGGCCCGTCAGCGCTTCGGCGGCGCCCCGTTCGCCGTCGTGCACGGCTTTCGCTTCAAAACCTTCCTGCTCCAGGTATTCCTGGAACATGCCGACCAGTTCGATGTCGTCGTCGATTAACAATACCTTGCTCATGCGTGTACGTTCTTCCTGATGTGCGCCGATAGGGCCCATCATGATAGCAGTAGCGGCCACGGCTGCGCCGTCGTTTTACCCGCTTTTACATCGCTGCCCAGGCACAGTTGCTCACACTGCTTTACAGGTTTTTACCTGGCGCTGACCTCGCTTTACACGCCGTCGCCGCACAATGGAAGCTGATTGAAACATCGGACAATCAGTCTGGTTTTTTTTGAGGAGGAACGCCATGAGCCGCAAGTCAGTCTGCAGTGTCAATACCAGCATCGGTGATCGCTTGCTGCGGTTCGCCTGCCTGTGCGCGAGCCTCAGCCCTGCGCTGGCCGGCATGCCGCAACTGATGGAGTACGCCTGGACTTATATGATATCGGTCTCGCGCGCCACTTCGAAGTGAGGTGGCGCGAGGTGGCGCCCGGCAGTGGCAAGGACTAGACGCCCATGAAGCCCAGGTCGCGCTGGGTAAAATTGCCCAGGTTGGGAAACACCTCGCCGAGCTGGCTGTCGGGCACGCCGAACCATTTGGCCAGGGTGGCGCCGTACTGGTCGACGGAAATCGTCGGCAGCAGCGAGCCGGAACCGACATCGAGTTCGTGGCCGAGGCCGGCGCTGGGAAAGGCGCCGTAGATATCGCGGCCGCGCACGGCGCCGCCGACCACGAAGTGGTGCGCGCCCCAGCCATGGTCGGTGCCGTCGCCATTGCTGGTATAGGTGCGGCCAAAGTCCGACGCCGTGAAGGTCGTTACCTGGCGGCGCAGGTCGGCCCCTTGCAGGGTCGCCAGGGTGGCGTCGAAATAGGCCAGCGCATGCGCCAGGCGGGCCATCAGGTCGGCCTGCTGGATTTTTTGCAGGTCATGCGTATCGAAGCCGCCCAGGGTGACGAAAAACACTTGCCGCTTCGCCCCCAGTGCGCCGCGCCCGCCGATGATGCGCGCCACCGTTTGCAATTGCACCGCCAGCGGGTTGGCCGCCGCCAGGCCCGTGTTCGGATTGATGTAGTTGCCGGGGTTGGGCACGCCGGCCGCGCCGGCGGCCAGCATGGCGCCGCTGAGGATGGCCTGGCTGGAGATGGCGCGCTGCACCACCGCTTTTTGCTCCTGCTCGATCAGGTCGCCGCCAGCGTCGGCCAGGATGGCTTGCAAGGCGGTCGAACCGGCCGCCGTGCCGAACAGGTTGCCGCTGGCGCCGCGGATGGCCACTGCGCCCGCCTGGCCCACCTGGAACTGGCGCACCTGCCGGCCACTGAGAAACACCGTATTGCCGGCCGCCGAAATGGCGGTAAACATGGCGTTGGTATTGCCGGCCGCCGCCAGGTCGCCCAGGCGTCCGCCCCAGCCCACGCTGGCGCCTTCGGGCTGGCCCGACTGCCACGTCGATTGCTGGTCGTTGTGCGAAAACAGCTTGGCCGGCAGCGCCACGCTGCGCGCCTTGTACTGGGCCAGGGTGGTCGGCTGGACCAGGGTGCCGACATTGGCCACCACGGCCGCGCGGCCGCCATCGAACAGCTCTTTCAAGGGGCCAAGGCCGGGATGCAGGGCAAAGCTGCGGCCCGCCTGGGCAGTGGCGGGCACGATGGGCAGCACCCCGCCAGTGTCGTTGATGCCGGGCAGGTGGATCGAATCGTTGCCGCCGGTGTTGCGCACGCGCAGGTATTCATTCCATGAGCCGGTGTCGGTCGGCAGCACCATATTGAAGGCGTCGTTGCCGCCGTTGAGGAACAGGCAGACCATGGCCTTGTAGTCGCCGCTCGATTGCGCGGCGGCATTGCCCATGGCGGCCAGGTTCATCGCGAACGGCGCGGTGCTGCCGCCCGCCAGGGTCAGCATGGAGCCGAGGAAGCGGCGGCGGGAAAAGTGGGGAGCGTTGATGGTCATGACATGGTCCTTTTACTTTTGCACCAGGTAGTCGGTCGACGCCATGGCCAGGAAAATGGCCAGCTTGACGCGGTTCGCCTGCGCGTTGGCGATCTGCGTGGCGTTGCTGGCGGTGGCCGTGGGCAGCGCAATGCTGTTGACGGCGGCGACGATCTGGCCGCGCAGGCGCGGCGCCATGGCGCCATGCAGCAGCAACAGGTCGACCCGGTCAACCAGCGCGCCCGCGTCGCCGGCCAGCGCCAGCTCCTGCGTGTAGTCGGGTTTGACTTCACGGCCTTCGGCCACGCCCGAATTGATCGCATCTTGCATGAAATTGAGGTAGCCCGTCACCGAAGGTTCGGAGCTGATCTGCAGTTCAGGCGCCACCAGGCCGGCACCGGCGATGGCGGAATTGGGCGGCACATACGACGGCCGGAAGAAATTGAACACCGACGGCGAATTCAAGGGGCTTTGCGCGAGGCCGCTCAAGGGATCGTCCAGGTAATAGATGCGGTAGCGGCCGGTGGCGGCCTTGGCATCGAAGGCGCGCATCCAGCCGGCCAGGCGCAGCATGGGTTCGCGCAGCTTGCCGGTGCGCAGGCTGCTGCCGGCCAGGGCCACCGCTTCGCTGTCGAGCAGCACGGCGCGCACGATGGCCTGCATGTCGCCGCGCACGGCCTTGCCGTTATTGGCAAACACGGCCGCCACCCGGCCCACATAGGCGGCGCTGGGGTTGCTGGTGACCAGGCGCTGTATCAGCTGGCGGCTGAAGAAGGGCGCCGCGTTCGGATGGTTGAACAGGGTGTCGAGCGCCAGCTTGATGTCGGCTTCGCCGCTGGTGGCGCCGGAAATGGTCTGGCCCAGGAAGCGTTTTTCGCTGGTTGAATGGAAGGCCGGATACATCTGCATCGGTTTCCAGTCGCGGTCGGGATCGGCGACGCTGCCGTTGAAGCGGTTGTTGGCCTGATCCGGGCCGGCCCAGCTCAGGCCCGTGAAGACCTTGGCCAGGCCGCTCACGTCCTCGCGCGCATAGGTGTCGAGCGGCTTGCCGCCGGACAGTTTCACGCTGCCGTCGGCGTTGAGCTGGTAAAGGCCGATGGAAAACAGCTGCATCACTTCGCGCGCGAAGTTTTCGTCGGGTGTGCGCGTGCCGGATTCCTTCTGGTTGCGCAGGTGCGACAGATACAGTCCCATCATCGGGTGCATGGCCACGCCGTCGAGCAGGTTGCGGAAGTTGCCGAAAGCATGCTGGCCCAGCATGTCGACATAGCTGGCCGCGCCGCGCACTTGCGCCCTGACCGATTCATTCTGCAGCGAGATGACGAAAATTTCCGACAGCGCAAACGCCACGCGCTGGCGCAGCTGGTCTTCGCCGCGTACCGCCTGCAGCCAGAACGACTCGTAAAAACCGGTGTAGTTGACCTTGGCGCCGCCGGCCGCCTGGGCCGCCAGCAACTGGTCGATATAAGCGCGGTGCAAGGTCTGCGGTTTGGCGAACTGCTCCTTGAACCAGGCGTCGCTGTCGCTGGCGGCCAGCGCGTCGATGGCTGCCATGTTCGGCCCGAAGGTGGCGCGGCCGAGGAAACGCGAGGCTTCCTTGCGGGTAAATTGACGCGCCGCCACCGGTGCCGGCGCCGGGGCTGTTGGCGTGACCGCACCGGAATCGGCCGGCGTGGTGGGCGTGGTCGGCGTCGGCGTGGCCGGCGGCGGAACCGTCACGACCGGTTGCTGCGCCGATGGGGTCTGGCTGTCGCCGCCACCACCGCCACCGCAGGCGGCCAGCAGGCTCAGTAAAGTCGACGTCAGCAGGCGGCGCAGTGTGGGAGAGCTCATTTAAGTTCCGTTGGGCAAGTGATTCAGGGCCTTGCCATTGTAGGGCCTGGTGTTCCAGTCCGATGTATCAAATCGATGTTTTCGTCTTGATCACGGTTTGAGTTGACGACGAATGGCGTCGTTTTAAAGGAGATAGGGCAAGAGTTGCGAACACTTTCCATTTTGCAAATAAGAAATATTTTAATTTCCTCATGGCAAGTGTCGCATATTCGAGACGTAATATGTCTCCAAATAAAGGTTGTCGGAAAAGCCCATGACGAAGCGAAACCAGCTTCGCCGGAAACCATGGTATTTGCGCCATGAACGAAGCTTGTTTCGCCGGTTTTCCACTTTTTCACTGCATTTTTTCTGGCACGGTGCTTGCAAGAACAGGGCGACAGGGCGCTTTGCCCCTGACTTCCTGTCGCTGGAGCACCCCATGAGCAGCCGTTTGCTTGCCTACCGCCCCGAGATGGAAATGCCGATGCCGGCCGGGGCGCTACCCTTGCAGCACGAGGACGAACTGGCGCTGGCGGCGCAGTTGCTGGAAGTGCGGCGGCCCGAACAGTTCGACGCGTTCCTGTCGCAGCTGATGGGGACCACGCGAGCCGGGCGGCAACTGCGCGGCACGCCGCTGGCGCGGCCGCTGCGCCAGCGGCTGGCACTGCTGCTCGCGCCGCTGCTGCCGCTGCATGGCGCGGCGCAGGAGCACAAGCGGCGCATGGCGCGCATCTTCGGCCTGGAGCTCGAAGGGCTGAGCCCGGAAGACAAGGAGTTCGAACTGGCGCGGCGCATGGTGCAGCTGATCTGCGCCGTCAACACGGCACTGGCGCGCCAGCGCGCGCCAGCGGGGGGGACGCCGCAGCGCAACGTGGCGTCCACCCTGCTGCAGGTGGCGCGCACCCTGGCGCCGGGGCTGCTGAAACACGCAGCGCAGGCGTCCAGGCCATCGGCGCTATCTCATCCATCGCTTATCACTGCTTTACCACTGTCACACTCACGGGAGCGCATCATGCATGACATCGATCGTACGACCATGGAATACAACCAGGAAGCGACTGGCTTCGAAGCCGAGCAGTTCGAATTCGGCCAGGGCGAATGGAGCGGCGAGAGCGGGCCTGGCAACGGCCTGTTTTCGGAGGCCGAGGAGATGGAACTGGCCAATGAACTGCTGTCGGTCAGTAACGAGGCCGAGCTGGAACAGTTTCTCGGCAGTTTTCTGCGCAAGGCCGCCTCGGTGGCCGGCAGCGTCATCAAGTCGCCCATCGGCCAGGCCGTGGGCGGCGTGCTCAAGGGCGTGGCGAAAAAGGCCATCCCGCTGGCCGGCGGCGCCATCGGCGGCTATTTCGGCGGCCCGCTGGGGGCCCAGATCGGCAGCGGCCTGGCCTCGGCGGCCGGCAATGCGCTGGGCCTGGAGGCGGAAAGCGGTGCTGGCGAAGACCGCGAATTCGAAGGGGCGAAACAATTCGTGCGCCTGGCGGCCGATACCGTCAACCGCGCCATCCAGGCACGCGGCGGCGATCCGCGTTTGGTCGCCCAGCAGGCGGCCAGTGCGGCGGCGCGCCAGTTTGCGCCGGGTCTGCTGGCGCGCCAGGGCGGCCAGCTGGCCATGCAGAACGGCGGCGCCAGCCGGCAGGGGCCAGGGCAGGGCCAGGGCGGCATGCGCGCGGCCAGTGGCCGCTGGGCGCGCCAGGGCCAGAAAATCGTCCTGTACGGCGTCTGAGATCATGGCCATCGGCGCTGATGCCGCCTGGATGCTGGGCCAGGAAGCGCGCTCGCTGCTGGCGCGCCTGGGACGGCTGGAACCGTTCGCGCTGATCGAGCCGACGGTGCTGGCCGCCGCCCTGATGCCCAGCGCCCAGTCGGCCATCGAAAGCCAGCTGGTGCAGGGCCGGCGCGAACTGCGGCGCATGGTGGCGCAGTTCCAGGGGTGGCTGCGGCGCGAACACGCCGACCGCGCCAGCACGGCCACGGCCGCCGAGGCGCAGCGCCGCTTCACCTTCCTGCGCCTGAAGTTCAACGCGGCGCTGACCCAGTTCGACTTGTTCAACGAAGTGATCACGCAAAGGAGCGAACACAAGACGGGCGTGTGGCTGTCCGGCCTCGATATCGTCGCCGCCGACGCGCTGGCGCTGCCGGTGGCTGGCCGCCACTACCAGCCGCCACCCCTGATCTGCTACCTGGACCGGGGGCCGGGGGCGGCGATTCGCCGCGCGCGCACGCGCCTGCCCGGCGGCGGTGAAAATCCGGTAGCCATCATCCGCCTGCCGCGCGAACGCATGATCGGCAGCGGCATCGCCTCGTCGCTGGTGCATGAAGTGGGTCACCAGGGCGCGGCCCTGCTGGATCTGGTGGCGTCCCTGCGCCCGGTGCTGCAGGCGATGCAGCACGGCGGCAGCGGCGCGGTCCACGTGTGGCAGTTGTGGGAGCGCTGGATTTCCGAGATCGTCGCCGACTTCTGGTCGCTGGCGCGGGTCGGCGTGGCGGCCACGCTGGGCCTGATCGGCGTGGTCAGCCTGCCGCGCGTGTTCGTGTTTCGCCTGAACGTCGACGATCCGCACCCGGTGCCCTGGCTGCGCGTGCGCCTGAGCTGCGCCATGGGCCGCGCCCTGTATCCGCACCCGCAATGGACGCGCATCGAGCGGCTGTGGCTGTCGTACTATCCGCCCGCAGGCTTGCCGCCGTCCCAGCAGCGGCTGCTGCATCAGTTGCAGGCCAGCATGGCGGCGCTGGTCGGCCTGCTGGTGCAGCACCGGCCTCCCGCCTTGCAAGGGCGCTCGCTGGTCGAGGTGATGGCCGTGCACCAGCGCCAGCCGGCCCTGCTGGCCAGCCTGTTTCGCCACTGGAGTGCGGCACCGCGGCGCATGTACCAGGCCGCGCCGACCCTGGTGTTTGCGGTGCTGGGCCAGGCGCGCGCCAGCGGTGTCTTGAATCCGGAAGACGAAAGCGAGTTGCTGGGGCGATTGCTGACCCACTGGGCCCTGCGCGCCACGCTGGACACCTCGGTGCTGTGCGCAGATGTATTAAGCCATGACCTTGTGCGCCATGGCCTGGCCCGCGCCACGGCGCCGCAGTTGGCGTCACGATTGATTATCCATTGAGGAGAATGACATGAGCAGCAAACGCAGGGCCGCAGGCCACGCAGGCGCAGGCCCGAGAGAAGAGGGCGGCAGCATCGCCGTCACAGTACACGAGCAGGACAGCGGGACGATGGTGGTCAACGCCGCCATCAGCCTGTACCGCCGCGGCAGCGCCGATTGCAGCGGTTTCGAGCCTGCCGGCTGGATCGCCGACCCGGCCATGCTGGTCGGCGTGCGCTGGACCGATGGCACCGGCGCCACCGTGTTTTCGCAGTTGCCGCCGGGCTGCTATGTCGGCGTCTACGGTAATTTTCCCAGTACCGCGCCGCAGTGCGTGCAGGTGCAGGGCGGCTGCGGCGCCACCTTGTGCTTCCGGCCGCAACTCAATCCCCATGTGGAACTGGTGTTTGAAAACAGCGACTGCCAGCCCAGCGACTGCAGTTTCGGCAGGGTCGGCGACCGCGCAATTGCCACCGTCACGTTCGATGGCGACCAGAGCGCCGACGGGCGCACCCTGGTGCAGGTGCTGGCGGCGTCGCCCTGGATGCCGCTGCGCGGCAGGGCCAATATGTTTTCCAGCGCCGTGCGGCGCGCCGGCATGCACCGTTTCGCTGCGCAGATGATGCTGTCGCAGCGCCCTGAAATGCGCAGCCTGCTGCCGACGCCCGAAGGCCTCACGCCGAACGCCATGCTGGCCGTCGACGCCGAATACGACGCCGAAGAGCGCCAGCCGACGCCGATTTCGGGCAATGTGGGCGTGTCGCTGACGCGCACCGAAACCGAGCCGACCGAAGACCTGCCGCTATGGGCGTTAATACGCAACAGCACCGAGGCCATGTCGTTTACCAATTACCTGCATTTCATGGATAGCCTGTTTTGCGGCGACCTGGGCGGCGTGCGCGGCTTTGAAGAGGAGCGTTTTGCCAAAAAATCCGAGATGTTCCGGCTGCTGAAACAGCGGCGCGCGCTGCCGTTCTCGGACGCCGACTCCTATCGCGTGCTGAAAGTCGCCACCGAGGCCTTCGTGATGGTCAATTGCGGCGTGCTGAACCAGCCGCTGGCCTTCAACCCCGCCGAAGACAACGCCTACCTGGACCGGCGCGATATTGCGCAGGGGCGCGACCTGGAAACGGTGCTGCGCAACGATTACCTGGAAAACCTCGACGGCTTCCAGACCTTGCCCTACCTGGCCGTGATCCGCCGCAAGCTGCCCGATATCCCGATCAGCATTGCGCGCGGCCAGGAAGGCGAAGTCGATGTGTGTTTTGGCCTCATCCAGGAAAAGCTGGCCAATCCCTGCCTGCTCGAACTGATCTGGTCGTACTGGCACGAGGAAGGCATGCTGGTGCAGACCATGAACACCATCACCCAGCGCTTCCAGAACCTGCGCGCGCCGGGCAGTGTGCCCGACCCCCTGGCGAACACGGAGATCGATACCTTGCGCCCGCTGAACAATCTGCTGTGGGGCTACACCCAGGATGAGCAGCATCGGCTGACCGTGATGCGCCGTAACTATGAATATGACCATCATTACGGTGTGCGGCTCGATGGCAAGGCGGTGCAGCACTTCCGGCCAGCCGACAGCCGCTCGAAATTCCTGGAAGCCTTCCACCATCTGCTGCGCCTGCTCACGTCCTTTTACAAGCAGGATGACGACACCACCGTCAAGGCCGACGCCTTTCCGGTGCTGAACGCCCTGAAGGAAATCCACCTGATCCTGTCGCAGGGCGCCAGCAACCAGTTCGGCGACCTGCCGTCCACCGCCCGTATCGAAATGCTGATGCAGCAGTGGCTGCTGGCGCGGCCCGAGTTCCGCGAATTCCTGCCCACGCGGGTGATGGTGGCGTATCCGGAAGGCTGGATGGACCGGGTCGACGCCATGAAAAAACTGCAGGGCTGGACCGACACCAGCGTGGTGCATTTCCGCAGCCTGGCGATTTTCGGCGAACAACTGCTGCTGTCGGTGCGCTATGGCAACTGGAGCGATATCTACGAGCCGACCCAGGCATTCAACTGGGCGCGTTTCTGGCGCCCGCAGGTACAGGGCTATATCCACGCCTACCGCGCCGTCACCGGGGTCGACCTGTCGACCAAGAGCGGCGACCCGGCGATCGAGGCGACCATGCCGTCGGTGCTGCTGCGCCAGCGCATGAACCAGCAGCTGCGCAGCGTGTAGCGCCGCCTGCCGGACATGCTGGATTTCTGCAGCGCCCTGTATCTGGGCATGCGCCACCCGTCCTGCCAACTGGCGCCGTGGCGCGCGCTGACCCTTGGCCAGCCGGCCGCGCTGCGCGAGCTGGCCGCCGCATCCATCGTCGCCGCGCGCCTGGCGCGCCTGCAGGGCCGCCAGGCCGCTTGCCTGCTGCCGTCGACCCTGCATCTGTACTGGGACCTGTTCGGCATGTTCGCCAGCGAGCCGCTGGCGGTACTGGTGGACGGGGCCAGCTACCCGATCGCGCGCTGGGGCGCCGAGCGCGCGCAGGCCCTGGGGCTGCCGTTGCGGCGCTTTGCCTGCGGTGACGTGCCGGCGCTGCGTGCGCTGGTATGCGGCTGGCGTGGAAGGGGCCGTCGGCCGCTGATCCTGGCCGATGGCGTCGTGCCGGGCCGGGAGCGACAGCCGCCGCTGGCCGCCTATGCGGCGCTGGCGCAGCGGCACGGTGGTTATCTGCTGCTCGACGATACGCAGGCGCTGGGCGTGCTCGGGCCGGACGGCGGTGGCGCGGCGCGCCGGCATGGCTTGCAGGGTGAGCGTGTGGTGATTGCCGCCTCGCTGGCCAAGGGCTTTGGCGTGCCGCTGGCGGTGCTGGCCGGTGGTACTGCGTTGATCGGGCGCTTTATGGCCCGCAGCCAGACGCGCGTGCATGCCAGCCCGCCGTCGGCGGCCGTGCTGGCGGCATCTGGCCGTGCGCTGGACATCAACGCGCGCGACGGAGCGCTATTGCGCGCCAGGCTGGCCGCCAATCTGGCGCAGTGGCGCGCGGGCATGGCAGGCGCCGGCATCGCCTGCCGGGGCGGCGCGTTTCCGGTGCAGCATCTGCCCGGCCGCGCGCACTGGCACGCGGCGTTGCAGGCGGCCGGCGTGCGTGCGCTGGCGCAACAGGGCGGCCTGACGTTTTTACTGCGGGCCGACCATGCGCCGGCACAGCTGGCGCGGGCGATCGGCCTGCTCGATTATTTTGCAAGGAGCCATGATGAACGAGTCATTTGAAGTGCTGCCGTTTGGCGCCGCCATGCAAGGCGAATGGGAACAGGAGTGGGAGGGCGAAGAGGAGCAGCAAGAGGAATGGGAGGACGAGCGTGGCCGTGGCTACGGCAGTGGGCGTGGCAGGGGCGCGCGTTTGCGGCCGCGTCCGCCGCTGCGTGGGCCGCGCCGTCCGGCGCCGCCGCGTTACCGGGGCTGGGGCAGCTACCCCATGGCCTATCCGGTGCTGTACCCGGCGCCGCAGCCCGAACCGGTCCAGGATCAGGACGGCTGGCAAGGCGCTGACGAAGGCGATGGCGACGGCCAGGGCGAAGTGCCGACTGTGCTGGCCGCTACCCTGGGCCGGGTGCGCGAGGCGGCCGGCGTGCGCTACCAGTTGGTGGGCAAGCTCGCGCAAGCCGTGGGCGATGCCAAGGCCACCGGCGCGGGCCTGTACCTGATCGAATTCGACACCAGGGACGGCCGGCGCGCTTACAGCGGCCAGACCGACGACCTGCGGCGCCGCCTCAGGCAGCACCATTTGTGCGGCAAGATGATGGGGCTCGACATGTCCGGCCACGCTGTATGGGTAGCGCCGTTGAAGTCCGCCACGCAGCGGCGCCTGGTGGAAAAAGGCATCCACACCGACATGTTCGCCCACCGGCGCGGGGTGCTGACCAACCAGCGGCGTGAACTGGAAATGGCGGTGATGGGGGAGTTGTGGGGCTGATGATCGCAGTGAAAAACATCGTACAAGACATCCTTATACAACCGGGAAATCACCATAGGCGAATACGCCACAAGGAGAAATCATCATGCAGATCCAGCATGTACAGCAATTAGCGGCCTACGATGAAGCATTGAAGGCTTTGGGCTATGGCGGCGAAGACGGACTTGAGGAGGTCATCGGCACCGCGCAGGTGGCGGGGCCAGAACTGGCCACTTATCTAGGGGTGACAATCGATCAATTGAGCGCTGCCATCAATAGCGCATCAATCCATGCGGCCAGCCTGTCGATGTCGACAGCCGAGACAATCGCCACGGCCGTTTATTGCCTGGGTTACGCGATCGACGACGCGACGCTGCCTGTGGCGGCGCCAGCTCTATCATCCACTTTTACAGCACCGCCATCGACGGTCAACCTGATTCCTGGGATGCCACCGGTACGCCACCAAGGCATGCGAGGGACATGTGTAGCGCATGCGGCACTGGCGGCTTATGAACACAAGCTGTTTCTGACGGGGGCGGCCCAGGATATGTCCGAGCAATTTCTTTACTGGAACTGCAAACGTAGCGACGGTATTCCGAATACCGAGGGAACCTGGCTCGCTATCGCCATGCCCTTGCTGAAACGTGATGGCGTATGTAGTGAATCATCTTGGCCTTATGTCCCCACTCCTGTCCTTGGCAATGAGGGGCAGGGGCCGGCGCTGCCGGGGAGCCAGTTGGCGGCGCTGGCATTTCGCATCCCCGGGTTCAAGCAGCTTTCGCCGACGTATGTACCTGATCTCAAAGGGGAACTTGCGGCCAACCGTTGCGTCGCATTTTCGATTCCCGTCTTTAATTCCTGGTTGCGCAATCCATGGGTGGCGAACAAGGGCGACATTCCGATGCCAATCCCGACCGAGATCCGGGTGGGTGGCCACGCGATGTGTTTGGTCGGCTACATTGACATGCCGAACCAACCGGAACTCGGTGGCGGCAGGTTTATTTTGCGAAATAGCTGGGGAGCAACGTGGGGGATCAATTCGCCCTACGGCAGCGGCTACGGCACCATCCCTTATGCCTATCTTGCAAAGTTAGGGGCGGAAGCCTATAGTTTAGTCTAGTACCAAGCTTGGGATGGCTGCCATGACTGACTTTATTGATGAAATGCCACTCACCGAGGGGGATAAGCTGAAGCTGCGCAGTCTGGGTGTGCGCAGTCCAGGCGAAATGCTGGCATTGCTCGATGCTGCAAAGGAAGCGTCGCGCAATTTTCTGGGGCCAGCCATCCTTGACAAGGTCCGAAATGCCCTCGGGGAGCGTTTGAGCAATGATGAGCGTGACTTGCTGGGCGGGCCTGTTTCATCGTTTTATTTGGGTGCTCGCACCATGCCGTCGCCCAGGCCTGTCCCGCCGCCTTATGATCTCGCCGAACGCGACCACTTGTTCAGCCGGATACAGGCCTTGAAAAGCCGTCCTGGCACTTCCGCCAATAGCGCTGTCATGAATGAAATTGAAGCGTTGGAATCCCAATTGAATCATATGCTGGAACGTTGAATCGGCCAGCATGTCCTCTGGCTGATGCACGCCAGGACGCGGCACAGCGACAGTTCAAAATGCGCCGACACGGCTGAGCGGATCGACATCCGCCAACTATGGCGGACCGCCAGCGTCCGGCGTGATGGTAGCGCAACCGGCGGCCTTGCGGCGCAGCTGCAAGGCGCGGTCGGTCACGCCCAGGCGAGCGGCGGCGCGCTGGTTGTTGCCGCCTTCGTCGGCCAGTACCTGGCGGATCGCCACTTCGGCGGCGCAGCGCGTAATGCAGGGAAGCTCGACCCCGAGGCGCAGGGCCTGACTGATGGCCGCTTCGAATTGCCGGTCGGGCCAGTGCGGCGTCTCCAGGCACGCTTCGGGCGGCAGCGCGCCGATGGTAATCGGGCCGGGGCCGCAGTGGCGCTGCCAGATGCGCGTGACGGTCTGGCGCAGTTCGCGCACATTGCCCGGGTAGTCGCGCAGCAGCAGGTAGTCGCGCACGGCGGTGTCGAGTGCAGGTGGCGCCGCATGCGCCAGCTCCTGCAGGAAATGCATGGTCAGCGGCAGGATATCGTCGCGCCGTTCGCGCAGCGGCGGCGTGCGGCAGTGCCAGCCGGCGATGCGGTAATACAGGTCGGCGCGAAAAGTGCCACGCGCCACTTCTTCTTCCAGCGCACGGTTGGTGGCGCAGACGAGGCGAAACTGGGTCGGCTGCCAGCTGTTGCCGCCGATGCGCTTGTACTTGCGTTCCTGTATCGCGCGCAGCAGTTGCGCCTGCATGGCCAGCGGCAATTCGCCTATCTCGTCGAGAAACAGCACGCCGCCATCGGCCAGCGCAAAGGCGCCATCGCGCGCGCTGGCCGCGCCCGTGTAAGCGCCCCGTTCGTGGCCGAACAGCTCGCTGCCGGCCAGTTCCGGCGACAAGGTGGTGCAATCGAGCACGGTCAGCTCGCCACGGCAGGCCGACAGCCGGTGGATCAGCTGCGCCAGCAAGTCCTTGCCGGTACCGGTCTCGCCCGTGATCAATACGGAGGCCTGGCTGAAGGCGGCCATGTCCACCACCTCGTGCAGCAGGGTGCTCCATGCCTGGCTGTCACCGACCAGGGTGCCGCGAACGGCGTCCGACGCCAGCAGCTGCGCCACCGCCTGCCAGCGCTGCAAGCGCGCCAGCACCTGGCCCGCATCGATGAAGTGCGGCGGCCAGGCCAGTACATCGCGCGCGCCAGCGGCCATCACGGCGCGCTGGCGCAGGCAGTCGAGCGGCGGGCTGGAGGTGGCGATCACCAGTACCTGGGCCTGGCGGCACAGCGCAGCCAGGGCCTGCAGCAGCGCTGCGTCGGGTTCGCAGAACAGCACGATGCCGGGCACGCCATCGGCGGGCCGGCCGATTGACAGCTGGGCCTGCTGCAAGGCCGCAGTCAACAGGGCCGCCGAAGCGGCGGCCGCTTGCTGCAGTACTTCCAGCCAGACCTTGAGCGCCATGCCGCTTCCGCAATCGAAGTCGCCTGTGAGGTGATCATCTTAGGAGCGGGGACTGTGGGGCGTTTGATCTGCCGCAAGCGTGAAGGCCGGCGCACAACGAAAAACGCCGCCTGACATCAAGCCAGGCGGCGTTCAATGGGTGCTCGGTAAAGCTTAATCGTCCAGACGAACGCAGTCCACAAAGTAACCACGCTTGCCATCGACTTCGCGTTTCACCAGGCCATGCACGTCGGTCTCGAAGCCGGGGAAGCGCTCGTTGAAGTCGCGTGCGAAGCGCAGGTAGTCGACGATGGTCTTGTTGAAGCGCTCGCCCGGGATCAACAGCGGAATGCCTGGTGGATAGGGCGTGAGCAGGATGGAGGTGATGCGCCCTTCGAGTTCGTCGATGGCGACGCGCTCGATTTCGCGGTGCGCCATCTTGGCGAACGCGTCCGACGGCTTCATGGCCGGGATCATGTCCGACAGATACATTTCCGTCGTCAGACGGGCCACGTCGTAGGCCTTGTAGAAATCATGGATCTGTTGGCACAGGTCGCGCAGGCCCATTTTTTCATAGCGCGGATTGGCCGCCGCAAATTCCGGCAGGATGCGCCACATCGGCTGGTTCTTGTCGTAGTCGTCCTTGAACTGCTGCAGGGCGGTCAGCAGGGTGTTCCAGCGGCCTTTGGTAATGCCGATGGTAAACATGATAAAGAACGAATACAGGCCGCATTTTTCAATGATCACGCCATGCTCGGCCAGGTATTTGGTCACGATCGAGGCCGGGATGCCGGTCTCGCCGAACTGGCCGTCCAGCGACAGGCCCGGGTTGACGATGGTCGCCTTGATCGGGTCGAGCATATTGAAGCCGGGCGCGAGGTCGCCGAAACCGTGCCAGTCGTCCTCGGCGCGTATCATCCAGTCTTCCTGCTGGCCCATGCCTTCGTCGTTGAAGCTGTCCGGTCCCCAGACCTGGAACCACCAGTCCTGGCCCCACTCCTGGTCGATTTTTTTCATGGCGCGGCGGAAGTCGAGCGCTTCCATGATCGATTCTTCCACCAGCGCCGTGCCACCAGGTGCTTCCATCATGGCCGCGGCCACGTCGCACGAGGCGATGATGGAATACTGCGGCGAGGTCGAGGTGTGCATCAGGTAGGCCTCGTTGAAGGCGTCCTGGTCCAGCTTGACCTGTTCCGATTCGCGCACCAGGATTTGCGAAGCCTGCGACAGGCCGGCCAGCAATTTGTGCGTGGACTGGGTCGAGAAGATCATCGATTCCTTGGCGCGCGGACGGTCCTTGCCGATGGCGTGCATGTTCTTGTAGAAATCGTGGAAGGTGGCGTGCGGCAGCCACGCTTCGTCGAAGTGCAGGGTGTCGATCTTGCCGTCAAGCATTTCGCGCAGGGTTTCCACGTTGTAGATCACGCCGTCGTAGGTCGATTGCGTGATGGTCAAAATGCGCGGCTTCTTGTTCTTCGCTTCGCGCGCGAACGGGTTGGCCTCGATTTTGCGGGCAATGCTTTCCGGCGTGAATTCAGCCAGCGGAATCGGGCCGATAATGCCCAGGTGATTGCGCGTCGGCATCAGGAACACGGGAATCGCGCCGCACATGATGATCGAGTGCAGGATCGATTTATGGCAGTTGCGGTCCACCACCACGATGTCGCCTGGCGCCACCGTCGAGTGCCACACCATCTTGTTCGAGGTCGAGGTGCCGTTGGTAACGAAATAGCAATGGTCGGCATTGAAGATACGCGCCGCATTGCGCTCGGACGCGGCGACCGGGCCGGTATGGTCGAGCAGCTGGCCCAGTTCTTCGACGGCGTTGCAGACGTCGGCGCGCAGCATGTTTTCGCCAAAAAACTGGTGGAACATCTGGCCGATCGGGGACTTGAGGAAGGCCACGCCGCCCGAGTGGCCGGGGCAGTGCCAGGAGTAGGAGCCGTCGTTGGCGTAGTGCACCAGCGCGCGGAAGAACGGCGGCGACAGGCCGTCCAGGTACGATTTCGCTTCGCGGATGATATGGCGCGCAACGAATTCCGGCGTATCTTCGAACATGTGAATAAAGCCGTGCAGTTCGCGCAGGATATCGTTCGGGATATGGCGCGAGGTGCGCGTTTCGCCGTACAGGTAGATCGGAATGTCGGCGTTCTTGTAGCGGATTTCTTCGACAAAGGCGCGCAGCGACTTCAAGGCATGATCGGTTTCCTCGATGGAGCCGGCGCCGAATTCTTCATCGTCGATCGACAGCACGAAGGCCGACGCACGCGATTGTTGCTGGGCAAATTGCGACAGATCGCCGTAGCTGGTCACGCCCAGCACTTCCATGCCTTCTTTTTCCATTGCGGCGGCAAGGGCGCGAATGCCCAGGCCGGACGTATTTTCAGAACGGAAATCCTCGTCAATAATGACGATGGGGAAACGAAATTTCATGCATGTCTCCAAAAAAGCAAGCCGCCCATGAACTTATGTGGAGGGGCGGACTAGGGCGCGACAGCCGACGGTAACAGGGCCAGGCAATCGCAGAAAAAAAATAAGAACGGGATTCTCGCAGAAATGCGGCGTCTGCGGGAAAAAAATATCATAACGAAATTATGCAAGCCGCGCGCAAGCATGCCTGAATGGTATGACGAGCGTATGACGTTGAAACATCGGCGTTTCAAGCCTTGCGCTGCAAGGTCACAAAAGCATAGTGCAGGCCGGACGCCGCCGACACATGGTCTTCACGCGCCGTCTCGGCCCAATCTGTGCGGTCGATTGCCGGGAAAAAGGCGTCGCAATCGTAGGTGCCGCCAATTTCCGTGATGATCAGTCTGTCGGTCAGCGCCAGCGCTTGCCGGTAGATTTCCGCGCCGCCAATGACAAACCCCTGGGCGCCGTCCAGCAGCGCGATCGCCGCCGCCACCGAGCCGACCGCTTCCACGCCCTCATGGCACCAGTCAGTATTGCGTGTGATAACGATATTGCGCCGGTTCGGCAGCGGCCGGCCGATCGAATCAAACGTCTTGCGGCCCATGATGATGGGGTGGCCGGTGGTGGCGCGCTTGAAATGGGCCAGGTCTTCCGGCAGCTTCCACGGCAAGGTATTGTTGACGCCGATGCCGCCTTGCTGGTCGGTGGCGACGATAATGGTCAGTGTGCTCATTGAATCAGTTCATTCGTGGGTGTTCGCGATAGCTGCCATTATCGTTGATATTGGCGTCACGCTCCAGATCGCAGCCCATTGAGGAAATCGACCATGGCGCGCGCCAGTTCCCCGGGCGCCTCCAGCGGGATCATATGGCCGCTGGGCGCCTGCAGCAGATGCAAGGTGGCGCGCGGCAGCCGCCGCGCCATGGCCACCAGGTCGCTACTGGCCACCAGCTGGTCGCCTTGCGCACCGACGATCAGTACCGGAAACGGCAGGCCGGGCAGGTGCTGCATCAGGTCGGGGCGCTCAAAAGTCTGGGCGAACTGGGCCAGCAGCACGTCCTTGCCCAGGTCCAGCGCCATGGCGCGTATCAGGTCGGTGATGGCGCTGTGCTCCAGGTGGTCCGGGTGCAGCAGTTCGCGCAGGCGCTGGCGCGTGATGCCGGCGTAGCTATTGCGTTCCAATAAGGCGATGACGCGCTTGCGGGTGGCGATTTCCTCCGGCGCCAAACCGCGCGCCGAGTTCGCGATCAGGGTCAGCGAGGCGATCCGGTCAGGATGGTGGACCGCATGCTCCAGCGCCAGGTAGGCGCCCAGCGAAAAGCCGACCAGGTGCGATTGCGCTGCGCTGTGCGCGGCGATCATGCCCTGCATCTGCTGGCGCGTGCCGGCCTGCTGCAACGGTATATGGTGGAAACTGGCGTGGCCGGCCAGTTCCTGCTCCAGGCTGGCCCACAGTCGTGCGTCGCACAAGGTGCCGGGAATCAGGTCGAGACGGGGCAGAGGTAAGGTGTTTGATACGGTCATGGCTGAAACGGCAGTGCGGGGAACCGTATTATCGGCCATTTGGACATGGCTTGCCGAAGCGGCTGCCGAGATCTGCTGGCCTTATTTTCAATAGTGCGCGTCTGGAACAAATGGACTTTGTGGTAGGCTGGCGACGCTTACCGAATTGGCATCACACATTCTTTATCCACTGACTTAATCATAGAGGACACATCATGGCGATCAGTTTGCAAAAAGGCGGTAATGTCAACCTGAGCAAGGAAGCTCCGGGCCTGAAAAAAATCGTGGTTGGCCTGGGCTGGGACCCGCGCGCCACCGATGGCGCCGCGTTCGACCTGGACGGCAGCGCCTTCCTGCTGAAAACGGACGGCAAAGCCCGTTCCGATGCCGACTTCATTTTCTATAACAACCTGAAGTCGAGCGACGGTTCCGTTGTGCACGCCGGCGACAACACCACCGGCGGCGGCGATGGCGACGACGAAAAGGTCGCCATCGACCTGGCCAGCGTGCCGGCCGAGATCGACAAGATCGCCGTGGCCGTCACCATCCATGACGCCGACAACCGCAAGCAGAACTTCGGCATGGTCAGCAAGGCCTATATCCGTTGCCTGAACGGCGACAACGGCCAGGAAATCGCCCGCTATGACCTGTCGGAAGACGGCTCGACGGAAGCGGCGATGATTTTCGGCGAAATCTACCGCGCTGGCAGCGAATGGAAATTCAAGGCCATCGGCCAGGGTTTCAAAGGCGGCCTGGGGCCTCTGGCCGTATCGTTCGGTATCAATGCATAATCAGTGAATATGCCGGGATGGCCTGCGCCGTCCCGGTTCCCGCCTGTTCTTCACTCTCGAATCTGCCATATGGAAAATCTGATCAAAGGGCAGCGCCTGGCGCTGGCCGGCCTCGTCACGGGCAATGTTTTGCAACTCGGTATCGCCGGCGAGGGCGTGGCGCTCGATTACGCCTGCTTCGGCCTCGATAGCTCGGGCAAATTATCCGACGAGCGCTACATGACCTTCTTCAACCAGCCGCGCACGCCATGCGGCGCGGTGGAGGTGCAGGCGCCGGCGGGCGACGCCGCCGGCTTCCATTTCCAGCTCGGTCGCTTGCCCGCCGCCATCGAGCGCCTGGTGATCACGGCCGCCATCGATGGCGCCGCCACCTTGTCGCAGCTGGGCAGCGGCTATCTGCGCCTGCTCGACGGTGGCCGCGAGCTGGCGCGCTTTGCCTACGGCGGCAAGGATTTTGCCAATGAAAAGGCCATCATGCTGGGCGAACTCTACCGCAAGGATGGGCAGTGGCGCTTCATGGCCGTTGGGCAAGGGTTCAATGGCGGCCTCGACGCGCTGGTGCGTCATTTTGGCGGCGAGGTGGCCCCGGCTGCGCCGGCCCCTGCCGCAGTCTCGGCCGTGGCGCAAGCGAAGATCAACCTGGAAAAGCGGGTCGAACGCGAAGCACCGCAACTGGTCAGCCTGGTCAAGCAGGCGGGGGTGTCGCTGCAAAAAGTGGGGCTTTCGGAGCACCGCGCCAAGGTTTGCCTGTGCCTCGATATTTCCGGCTCCATGGGCCGCTTGTACCGCGAAGGCCTGGTGCAGCGGTTTGCCGAGCGCATCCTGGCGCTGGGCTGCAAGTTCGATGACGATGGCGAGATCGACGTTTTCCTGTTCGGCAAGAACGTTCACCATCCCGCTCCGATGGATTTGAGCAACTGCACCACCTACGTCAGCCGCGCCATCGACCATCATCCACTCGAAGGCGACACGCGCTACGGCAGGGCCATGGAAGCGATCCGCGCGTTCTACTTTCCTGACGAGCGCGGCGGCGAGCGCGGCGGCGAGCGCGGCGGCGAGCGCACGCGCCCCTTGCGCGCCGAGCTGCCCGTCTACGTCATGTTCGTTACCGACGGCGGCACCAGCGACCAGGCGACGACGGAAAAACAATTGCGCTGGGCCAGCAACGAGCCGATCTTCTGGCAATTCATGGGCATCGGCAAGGGCCGCAAGTCAAAAAGCAAATTGCTCGCCGCCTTTGCGGACTCCGACTTTCCCTTCCTGGAAAAACTCGACGAGCTGCAAGGTCGCCTGGTCGACAACGCCAACTACTTTTCCGTCAGCTCGCCCGACGAGCATAGCGACGCGCAGCTGTACGACCTTTTGATGGCGGAGTATCCGGGCTGGCTGAAGCTGGCGCAGCGCAATGGTCTGCTGGCGTAATCAGCGTTTCAGGTGCCGGGCACGATGTCGACGCCAATCCGCTCGGCCAGGCTCAATACTGCGTCATACGTGGCCGCATCTGTGAGCAAGTCGCGTGAGAGGGCCGCCAGCTGCAAGGTGCCAGGCATGATTCGGTTGCCGAACAGTACAACCGCCTTGGCGCTATCGTCCTGGCGCGAGGTCCACAGCAGGCCCTGTGCATCTGGTCGCTGGGTATGGATCGCAACGGCAACCTCGCGCGTCGAGGGGTAGCGGTCTTTTTCCGTATCGATCAGCTGCCTGCGTTCGATGCCCAGCTTGCGCAGCGCGGTGTTGCGCAGATCGGCCAGCATCAATTCTGCCGTGGTTCTTATCTTGGAGTGCACCTGATCTTTGAGCTTGCTCTTTGCCAGGCTTTTATATCCTGGTGCGAAGGGTACGTCGTGGAAGATGGACTCCATGGCTGCGCAGTCAAAGGTTGCTCCAGCATACATGGTTGGGATCGGCGTGCCGTCAGATGTGGCGATCGGCGAGAAGCGGGCGTTGCCTTTTGTGCCAGGATTGAACTGCGTTCCACCGTAAACATGCTGATGCATGCGGTGCAAAAACGTCCCTGCTGGCAACTTATACATTGTCAGGTGCAGCAACGTTTTTACGGGATCAGGCATGAATGGTGCCTTCCAGCTCATCCTGCGCGGCTGCCAATACTTGTTCCGGCGCGGCTTTTAATAGCTCCAGCGGACGTTTGCCGCCCAGGAAGCTGTTGTTGGATGAAAACCAGTAAGCCAGTCCCCAGCCTTCCTTGTGTCCTTTGAACAGGTCTGTGATCTTTTTCAGTGATTTCAGTGGCCGGTAGCCATGATCGCGGTCGAGTCCGTAGCCCGGGAAGTATTCGGTACCATCGTGCCTGACCGTAAAGATATTGCCTTCGCGCCGCCATTTGCTGGGCTGGGCACTGAGGTTTGAATCGCTGAAACCGGCCAGGGTGGCTACCTGCGCTGCCGTTAACCAGTCGGATGAGGCAAATACGGCTTTTTGCGCGCGCGCCATCATCTCTGCTTCTTTCAGCATCACCGGCGTTGGCGGTTCTTTCGGAGCAAAAGCACGGACAAGCAGGGACATCTGTTCGGCCAACTGCTCATCCGTGGTTTGCTTGAACAGCCTGGCTGCGCCCAGCAGCATGTTTTCCAGGGCATCGTTTTCGCTCTGCGAAATATCCTCTACGGCAATGACCACTACCCTACCGTTTTTCAAGCCATGCAACTGATCGCTGACTTCGGATGGCCGCCCGGCAAAGGAAATCACATTGTCTATCGTTACTTCAAATTCAATATCCATCATGATGGGACTCTCGCATGTTCGCTGATTCGGTTGCTTTGATTAATTTGGTTAGTAAGATTCAAGTATAGTCCAAATAATTTCAGTTGCCAGCAATGTTCTTTCAATTCGATCTTTCGGCAGATACATGCCCCAGCTTGTGTTCATCCTTGTCCGGCAAATGAGGCAGGATTACCACAAGAGCGCTGCAAACGTTAAACCAGGTAAAGAACAATTGTTGTCAATTGTCTGGCCCCCTAAAATCATGTCATTGATTTATCCGGCATGACAGCTGCATCCGCCATCCTTGCCATCACCCCCATAAACCCCATGCAAAAAATCGTTTTCTGCTGTATCGCCGGCGGCAGTTTGCTGTCGGCCAACGCTGTTGCCCAGGCCCAAACGCCTGCGGCCAAGGCTGTTGTCACGACCGCATCGCCTGCAAAGGCCGTGCCGCTTGCCAGGGAATCGGCAGCTGACACCACGCCGTCCGTCAGCGTCACGGCCGAACGCCCCACCGGCCGCATCGACCGCCAGGTGTATGACGTCAGGTCCGACGTCAGCAGTACCAACGGCACGGCGGCCGATGCGCTCAATAATGTGCCGTCGGTGGCGGTCGATCCCGATGGCACGGTGTCGCTGCGCGGCAGCAGCAATGTGCAGATCTTGATCGACGGCAAGCCCTCGGCCATGCTGCAGGGCGACTCGCGCGGCGCGACGCTGAACGCCATGGCGGCCGACGATATCGAATCGGTGGAAGTGATCAACAACCCCGGTGCGCAGTTCGGCAACGAGGCGGGCGGCGGCCCTATCCTGAACCTGGTGATGCGGCGCAACCGTAAACCGGGCGGCTTTGCCACCGTCAACGCCAACGCCGGCATTGCCGGGCGTTACAACACCTCCACGTCGGGGACTTATAACGAAGGCCCGTGGGGCTTCCAGGGCGGCATCCATTTTCGCCACGACGGGCGCAATTCGACCGGCGAGACCAGCCGCGAGCGGCTTGATCGCCAGAGCGGCGGCTTCGCACCGAGCAGCCAGCAGTCGGTCAGCAATGGCCTCAACGATTCTTTGGGCGTGAACGGCACCGTCAACTACAACCTGGGCGCCAGCGACACCCTGGCTGCCAGCGTGTCGTATAACGGGCGCAGCAACGACGCGCGCTCGACTGACCATTATATCAATGGCAATAGTGTCGGCAACACCATCGGCGACTATGTGCGCAGCACCTTGCGCAATGGCGACAGCCGCAACTACAGCTGGGGCGCCCGCTATGACCACAAGGGCGAGTTGCCGGGCGAAACCCTGAAGATCGACCTGCGCGTGTCCTCGGCCGACAATGACAACACCAGCGACTACGCCAACGTCTACGCCATCGCCACCGGCAACGCCTTTGACAGCCGCGCACGCCAGCACAGCGACACGGGCAACCGCATCATCGACTTCACTGGCGACTACGAGCGGCCGCTGGCCGGCGGCACCGCCAAGCTCGGCTACAAGGTGGCCGACAACAAGAGCAGTTTCGATACGCTGTATACCGACATCAACCCCTTGAGCCTCGGTGAAACGGTCAATGCCATGCGCAGCAACCGTTTCGAACTCGACGAGCGCACCATCGCGCTGTACGCTTCCTACCAGATGCGTTTGTCCGAGCGCTGGGGCGCCCTGGCCGGCTTGCGCACCGAATACACGGACCTGGACGTGCGCCAGATCACGGGCGGCGTCGAGGCCGGCAACCGCTATGTCAATTACATTCCCAGCATGTTTGCCACCTACAAGGTCAACGACGAGAGCAATCTGCGCTTCAGCTATGCGCACCGCCTGCGCCGCCCCAATGCGGGCGACCTGAACCCTTACGTGGTGTACCGCGACGAATTCAATGTGTCGTCCGGCAATCCGAAGTTGCGCCCGACCCAGACCGACTCCTTCGAAGTCGGCTATGAAACGAAGCTGTTCGGCCTTGAAAGCAGCTTGCGCGCCTACCACCGCCGCGACAAGGACGCCATCGTCGATTATCGATACTTCATCAGCGACAATGTGCTGCTGACCACGCGCGAAAACGGCGCCGGCAGCCATGCCAGCGGCCTGGAGTTCACCCTGTCGGGCAAGCTGACGCCGTCGTTGACCCTGAACACCAGCGGCAACCTGGCGCGCAACCAGCAAACCTCGCAGGACGACCTGGGCAACAGCAGCACGCGCACCGCCAATGCCCTCAGTGGGCGGGCGCGCCTGAACTACCAGCTCAATCCCGCCAACCAGGTGCAACTGGCCCTGCAAATGCAGGGCAAGACCCTGTCGGGCCAGGGTTATCGTTCGCCCAACAACACGCTCAACATGAGCTGGCGTCATATGTTGACGCCGCAGCTGAACCTGGTGATGAATGTGACCGACGTGTTCAGCACCAACAAGATGGAAACCGTGATCAACAGCGCCTCGCTGCGCGAGACTGGCACGCGCCGTTTCGATGGCCGCATGATTTATGTGGGACTGTCGTACCGTCTGGGTGGCGCCAGTTCGGCGGCGAAAGAGGGCGATCATGCGCCACGCTTCGGCCCGCCGGGCGGGCGCGGGCCAGGTGGCCCCGGTCCCGGTCCCGGTCCCGGCCCCGGCCCCGGCCCCGGTGGACCCGGCGGCGAAGCGGGCTAAGCGGCCTCAGGCGGCAGCGAGTTCTTCGAGGAAGGTTCTCTGCCGCTTTTTCCAGTCAGCCTGTCCTTGAGCGTGGCAAACTTGATGCCGCTCGTTTCCGCGAGCAGTTTGCGGTGCAGCGCCGCCAGTGGTGTGACCGCCATCAGACCGCCATCGCCGCCTTGATCGGCGCATGGTGTGCATAGCCTTCCAGCGAAAAATCGGACGGCTCGATTTTCTCCAGCCATTCCGGTTCGTACTTGCCGGTTTGTGCGTAATCTGGAATGCGGTCGGAAATGACAAAGCGCGGGGCAGCGAACGGCGTGCGCCTGAGCTGTTCCTGCACCATGTCCAGGTGGTTTTCATAGACGTGCGCGTCGCCAATAAAGTAGGTGAACCAGCGTGGCGTGTAGCCCGTCAGGCGCGCCACCAGGTGCAGCAGGGCCGCGCCTTCGGCGATATTGAAGGGCGTGCCCAGACCGATGTCGTTGCTGCGCACATACAGGCACAGCGAGATCTCGCGCGTGTTCGCGTTCGGGATAAACTGGTACAGCAAATGGCAGGCGGGCAGGGCGACGGCGTCGAGCACGGCCGGGTTCCAGCCGTGGAACAGGATGCGGCGGCTGCCCGGGTTGTTGATGATGGTGTCGAGGCACTCGCGCAACTGGTCGACCGCCTTGTACAGCAGCACTTTCTGCACGCCTTCCTCGTTCACTGGCGCGACCACCGTAAAACCGTTGGCCTGGGCATCGGCGATCCGCGCCGCTTCGCTGGCGTCCAGCAGTTTGTAGGCCGGCCACTGGCGCCATTGCACGCCGTACACAGGACCCAGGTCATCCTCGCCCTCGCGGTTGGGGTTGGCCAGCCATTGCGCATTCTCGTTGGCGTTCTGGTCCCATACCTTGCAGCCGAGCGCGCGGAACTCGCCAGCATTGCGCGAAGCACGCAGGAAAGCGCACAATTCGCCGATCACGGATTTGAAGGCCAGCTTCTTGGTGGTGACGGCAGGAAAACCGGCGGCCAGGTCGAAACGCATCATGGCGCCGGGCACGCTCAGGGTACGGATGCCGGTGCGGTTGTCTTGCCAACTGCCAGTGTCGAGGACGGTCTTGATCAAATCTTGATATTGCTGCATGGTACGCTCCAACGGTAAGGATGGTGATTGTAACGCAGCGGGCCGTCCGCCATCGTGCTTGCCGTACCATCTTAAATTAGCGGCAAGTATGACTCTGTGGTAACTTATATGTCGACAAAGAAATAATAACGAAATGGCCGATCCCCGCACCATGTTCCTGCGACAATTTTTCAATCGCCATCACACCACCATGGTGCAGATCGGCAAGGCTGATTTCCTGAAGGCCAACCTGCGCCAGATCCTGGCCTGGCCGCTGCTGGGCCTGGCCCTGTGCGCCGTGCTGTGGGCCGCCACCATGCTGCAACTGGAAGCGGAAAAACAGGTGGCGCAGCAACAGGCGCTCGACAATGTGGCGTCCCTGTCGAAAGCCTACAGCCAGTATCTGCTGCGCACCGTCGAGCAGATGGACCAGCTGACCTTGCAGCTCAAGTACGAATGGGAAAATGCCGGCGGCAAGCTGCGCCTGGAACAGCTGAAAACGCGCGGCATGTACGCCTTGCCACAGTTTGCCATCGTCGCCATCTTTGATCGCAAGGGCCACGCCGTGACCACCACGGCGCCGGTGCAGCGCCTGCGCGCCAGCGAACGCAGCGACTTTTTGCTGCGGCACTGGCGCAGCAATTCCAGCGCCTTGCGCATCGCGCTTGGCAAGGCGGGCGAGGGCGAGGAGGCGAGTGGCTCCCTGGTGCATTTTACGCGGCGCCTGGAAGACGCCGACGGCAATTTCGACGGCGTGCTGCTGATCTCCATCCATTCCGCGTATTTTTCCGAATTCTACGACAGTGTCAACTTCGGCAAGCTGGGCATGTCTGCCATGGTGGGCGAGGAAGGAGAACTGCTCAGCGTGCGGCTGGGCGCCACCGTGCTGGCGCCGCATGGCACGCCGTTTCTCGACACCAGTTTTCTCGACGGCGACAGCGGCGCCATGCAGTCGGCCGGGCGCACCGCGTTTGCCGACGCGCAAAGCCGCTATGTGGGCTGGCAAGCCTTGAAAGCCTATCCGTTTACCGCCGTGGTGGCGCTGGCCGATACGCAAGTGCTGCAGCCCTACCAGGAAACGCGCACGATTTACCTCGGTATCGCCTCGGCCGTCAGCCTGCTGCTGCTGGCGTTTACCTGTATCGCCACCGGATTGTCGCTGCGCCTGGCCTGGCGCCACCATCAGTCCGAGGGCGTGCGCAACGCCTACCGCATGGCAACCGAAGGCACCAGCGACGGTTTTTACATCATCGCCGCGCTGCGCGACGCCGACGGCGTCATTGTCGATTTCGAGCTGGTCGACTGCAACGAGCCGGGTGCCGACTTTTTCGGCGTGCACCGCGAACAGTTGCTCGGCATGCGCTTGCAGTCGCGCGCGCACGAGCCGTATTTCCGCGACCTGATCCAAAATTACCATGCCGCCATGGTATCGGGCTTTTCGGAAGAAGAGATCGAACTGGCCGACGGCAACCCGTTCAAGCTGCGCTGGATACGCCGGCGCCTGGTGCGCAGCGGTGACCGCCTGGCCGTTACCTTGCAGGACATCAGCGCGGCCAAGCTGCACGAACAGGATCTGCGGCGCCTGGCCAACGAGGACGGCCTGACGGGCCTGCCCAACCGCTACTGGCTGCAGCAGTTCCTGCCCGACGCGCTGGCCCGCGCCGCGCGCGATGGCCATATGCTGGCGCTGCTGTTCATCGACTTTGACGGCTTCAAGGACATCAACGACACCCAGGGCCACGCCGAAGGCGACAAGGTGCTGCGCGCCGCCTCGCTGCGCCTGCACGCCGTGCTGCGACCGGGTGACCATGTGGTGCGCGTCGGTGGCGACGAATTCGTGGTGCTGCTCGATCCGGTCGAGGACGACAGCCGCGCCGAACAGGTGGCGCAGCGCATCGCCAGCGCCTTCGACGAACCGTTTTACCTGGGGCCGGAACGCCACAAGATGGGCGCCTCGATCGGTATCAGCATGTATCCGCGCGATGGCGCCGAAACCGATGTGCTGATGAAAAACGCCGATATCGCCATGTACGCCGTCAAGACGGCTGGCAAGGGGCATCACCGCTTCTTCCAGCCGGCCCTGTTCGAGACCATCCGCCACCGGCGCGAACTGGAGCAGAGCCTGGTCACCGCGCTGGAGCAGGATCAGTTCCTGGTGGTCTACCAGCCGCGCGTTGACACCATGAGCGGCCTGCTGTGCAGCATGGAGGCGCTGGTGCGCTGGCAGCATCCGCAGCACGGCATGGTACCGCCGCTGGAATTCATCCCCGTGGCCGAGAGCAGCGGCCTGATTTCCCAGCTGGGCGAAGTGGTGATCGAAAAAGTCTGCCAGCAACTGGCGCGCTGGAAGACCTATGGCCTGGAGCTGGTACCGGTATCGATCAACGTCTCGGCGCGCCAGTTCGGCCGCGGCGACGTGCACCGGGTGCTGGCGTCGGCGCTGGCCCGCCATGGCATCGACGCGCGGCTGATCGAAGTCGAGATCACCGAGTCGGCCATGATGGATGAACAGAACCGCGCCGTGGAGCAACTGGCGGCGATCCGCGCGCTCGGCGTGCGATTGCTGGTCGATGATTTCGGCACCGGCTACTCTTCGTTGTCGCAGCTGCAGAAGTTCGCCATGGACGGCCTGAAGATCGACCGCGCCTTCACCATGGAACTGGGCCGCTCGGAGCAGGGCGAAGTGTTCGTGCGGGCGATCGTCTCGATGGCCCATGCGCTGGGCATGAGCGTGGTGGCCGAAGGGGTGGAAACGCGCGAACAGCTCGACATGCTGCACGCGCTGCAATGCAATGAAGTGCAGGGTTATTTCATCTCGCGCCCCGTGCCCGCCGAGCAGATGCTCGAACTGATGCTCAAGCGCTTCCTGATCGACCATCCGGCGCAGCCAGGACTGCCTGCGCCCACCCTCTGTACGCTCGCTTCGTAAAAAAAGAGCGATCGTTCGCTTTTTTTTAAAAACTCGGCTATGCTTTACGCATGTCCACCGTGACGTGCTGCACGGTGGTCATGCCCGAGACAAACAAGCGTGCCAAAAAATACAGAGAGACCCACTTGAAACCATCGTACCTGCCCCTGCTTATCGCCGCCGCCCTGGCCGGCCTGTCCTCCACCGCCCAGGCATCGGGCTACCGCTTCGGCTCGCAAAGCGTGTCCGGCCAGGGTAGCGCCGACGCCAATGGCGCCGAAGCGTCCGACGCCTCGACCATTTTCTACAACCCGGCCGGCATGTCGCGCCTGGAAGGCACGCAACTGCTCGGCGGCGGCACCCTGGTGCTGCCGCATTCGACCTTTCAGGACACTGGCTCGCGTACCTTTACCAACCGCGTACCTGGCGGCACCACCAGCGATTACGCGCCCAACGCCGTGTTCGCGCCGGCCCTGTACGCCAGCAAGAAAATCAACGAGCAGTGGACCATCGGCGCCGGCCTGTTCGTGCCGTATGGCGCCAAGCTTGATTATGGCAACGACTGGAGCGGCCGCTACGCGATCACCAATATCAAACTGGAAGCCATCGCGCTGAACCCGTCGGTGTCTTTCAAGGCCAATGAACACCATTCCTTCGGCTTTGGCGTGACCGCCGAACACATGAAGGCCGAACTGGGCCAGGCCGTCGATGTGCCCGGTTCCGTGGCCTTCCTGGCGCAAAACGCGCCAGCCGCCTCGACCGCCTTCATTACCAATATCGCGCGTACCCAGGGCCTGGCTGCGGCGCAAGCCGCCGGTGTCGCCCTGCGCGGCGCCAGTGACGGTCACGCCGAAATGGATGGCGATGACTGGGGCTACGGCTTCAACCTCGGTTACCTTTACCAGCCGAGCGAAGGCACGCGTGTCGGTATCGCCTACCGCTCGTCGATCTCGCACAAGCTCAAGGGCGACACCGTGTGGGACTTCTCGAAAGTGTCGAACAATGCGGCCGTCAACAGCTTTATTGCCGCCGCTTCGCGCAAGGTCAACTCGGGTGCGCTGGTGGAATTGCGCACGCCGGAAACCTTGTCCATCAACGGCTTTCACCAGATGGACGACAAATGGGCGCTGATGGGCGACGTGACCTGGACCCGCAGCTCGCGCCTGCAGAACCTGGACATCCAGTTCCCGCCGACGGCCGAAGGCGACGAGCGCATCCGCCAGCAGTGGAAAGACACCTACCGTGTCTCGCTGGGCACCAACTACAAATATAGCGACAGCCTGCTGCTGCGCGCCGGTATCGCCCACGACCAGGCGCCCGTGCGCAGCGCCGAACTGCGCCACCCGGCCTTGCCGGACAGCGACCGCATGCAGTATTCGATCGGCGCGAACTGGAAGCTGAACGCCAATTCCTCGCTGGACCTGGCCTACAGCTTCATCGACTTCAAGGACGCCGCCGTCAACTACACGAATCAGTGCTCGCCAGTGACCACAGGTTGCACGGGCAATGGTGAAACCACCAAAGGCCGGTTCAAGACCCGCATGCAATTGGTGGGTGTCGCTTATAACTACAAGTTTTAAGTGGCTGGCGGCGGTCCAAATGGCCGCCGTGATGTGAAAAAGGCGCCCGAGGGCGCTTTTTTTGGATTTACAATCCGATTGCCAGCAAATCAAGCGCCTTGCGCACGGTGTCGTCTGGCATCTCCAGCAGCTGATCCCCCACATACCATTCCACCACGCTGTGGTCCGGCAGCGCCGCATGGCTGGCGCGCCCGAACAGCCAGATGCCGTGTTCTTCGGCCACCTGGTTGCGGATCGCGATGGCCCGTTCGCGCGAGACGGGCAGGTGCAGGTGCAGCATATTGGCTTGCGGCCGGGCCGGATTGACGGCGATCGCCGGGTAGTCCTTCAGCAGCGCGTATAGCCACTCGGTGCGCGCAAAGTACTGCGGCATGGCCGCGAGGCGGGCGTCGAACTGCATTGCGGCGGCCACCACGTAGGGCGTGCGGTGCACGATATTGCCGCCCTGGCGGTGGAACCAGGCGCGCGCACGGGCCACGAACGACGGGTGGCCGGCCAGCACGGCGCCGCCCAGGCCGGCAATGCCCTTGTACAGCGACACATAGACCGAATCGAAGCCGTCGCAAATCGCGTGCAATGGCTGGCCGAAACCGGCCTGGGCCTCCCACAGGCGCGCGCCGTCCATATGCAGATGGATATTGTTGTCTCGGCAGTGGCGCTTGATAGCGTCCAGTTCCTGCCACGACGGGCATTGTCCGCCGATTTCGCGCATCGGCAGTTCAATTTGCGCTGCGCCCAGGGCGTCGGGCACGGCGCGCAGGTCGTCCACCGTCCAGGGCCGGTGCGCATCGCCGATGAACAGCGCCTTGAAATGGTCGAGCAGCTCATGGTTGCCCCGTTCATGGCGCAGGATATGCGAAGTCGGGTGCAGGGCTACCAGGCGCGAGCCGCGGTCCTGGCAGGCCAGGCGCAGCGCGGTGACCTGGGTCATGGTGCCGGTAATGCAGAACACGGCCGCTTCAAAACCCAGCAGAGCGGCGATCTTTTGCTCGAAGGTCTCTATGAGCGCGCCTTCGCCATAGGTATCGTGGGCCACCGCGTTCGCTTGGCACCAGGCGGCCATGGCGGCGAAGGTGGCGGCGGGCGTGGGCTGGCGCTGGCCAGGCACGATGGTGTGGCAGCGCAGGCGCAGTTCAAGGTCGGTCAAGGCGGTCTCCGTGATTTACAAAGTGGCCGTCGCCAGTTTCGCGCCAAAGCCGATAAACACGGCGCCCACGCCGCCGCCCATGCCGGCCGACAGGCGGCGACGGCGGCGGAAGGTCTCTGCCAGGCGCGCGCCGAGAAAGATGATGGCGGTCAGATAAGTAAGGCTGATCAGCTGGCAGATCAGGCCCAGGCCGGCAAACGACAGCGCCGGCGCGGCAAACTTCGGATCGACGAACTGGATAAAGAAGGAAATAAAGAACAGAATCGCCTTCGGGTTCATCAGGCTGATCAGCAGCGCCTTGCGAAACGGCTTGCTTTCCCTGGCATTTGCCGGCGCTTCGGCGCTGGTGTGCGCCGATTCTTTCGCACGCAGCTTGCGCCAGCAGCCGAGCAGCATCTGCAGGCCGATCCACGCCAGGTAGGCCGCGCCGATATATTTGACGACATAAAACAGGGCCGGGCTGGCTTTGAGCAGCGAAGCCACGCCACAGGCCGACAGCACCATCAAAATCAGGTCGCCCGTGAAAATGCCGAATGCGCCCTGGTAGGCCGGCCGCACGCCGCGCTGCGCGGCCACCGACAGCACATACATGGAGTTGGGGCCGGGCAGGATGACGATAAAGATCGTGCCCAGCAAAAAAGTCCATAAATCGGTAATGCCAAGATTGATAAGAAAAAATGAATGTATATTGATGCTCATAGGATTTTAAATAAAGTAATATTTTTAAATATTGCTTATTTTTACGGCCGAACTTGTAAATGAATTTGCTCTAATACAGGTTGAAGCAAGCCTCGTATCGATGCATCAGAAAGCGAGCGCTGTTTATATTCTATAAAAAGGTTTTCTTTGTCTTGTAAATTTATTTTATAGTGAATACTTGCTAAAAGTATCGCTATATCAGCTTGGCGCGGTCCAAATTTAAAAGTTTGAATCAGTAAAGAGTCCAATATTTGAGTTTGCTGAGTTATCTGATTTTTTAAATTTTCCATAACTATAAGATAACGTCCTAAATTTGCATAAAACATATCTTTCGTATCGGAAAGTACCGAAGGAATATTTATTTTTTCTGGTTCATCAATTGATCGGCCCGCCGTTAAAGTTCCAAATGCCATTCCGATGCCAATAGATAAGTGTGCTGATTTATCTTTCGCTTTTTGAAGAATATTTACACTTTTTTCTTCTTTATGAATTGCACTGCCTAACTCCAGAGTGGCTAATGCCCAGTTATGAACAATCGCACTGTCAGCATTAGGCTGTGGGGGGATACTAAACGAGGTCATTATATGAGGAAGCTTTGTGGCAATAGACCAAATATATTCCATATTTAAAAATATTAAATCTGTGGATGTTTTAATTTCGCGAAGGTTAAATATTTTTTTTTGCTTTATTTGATACGCAAGCGTTCGTATTGGCTTAAATAAATCTGCCATAAAATATCTGTGAGGTGGAGTAATCGTCTGTAATAGTAAGTTGTTGATTTCTTCTGTGGCTATTGCGAGACGTCGTTCTCCGATTAATTCTGGCACTAGTATAAGTGCTTGTATTTTGCTTACCGAATTTGATGAGTTAGACTTGGCGCCAGAAACTACAGATTCAATAATATTTTCTAATTTCAACTTAACCATATCCACATCTAATAAATCTGGGGGGAAATGTTGAAAATTTGCCAAAAATTGTGCTTGTTCACGTTCCCTATTCATACCATATTGAATTATGGTGTTGATAATGTTGCTGCCTAGTGCTTTATTTTCGACGCAAGCTTGATATGAAGCTTCTGAGTATAATATTGCCAGTGCCGGATCAACAATTGGCCATGCAGTGGTTACACCGTTATTTAAAATTTTAATCGTTGATTTTAATATTAGCCATTGTTGTTCTTGATTAAAATGATTCATGTGAATATACGAAAGTTCTAATATTCCGGATATGGCAGTCCAGTATTGATCTTTAGAATTTTTTAAAATATATAAAGCCATTTCGCAAATAACGTCTTTTGATAATTTGCTAAATTCTGGGCGATATTTTGCTATTTTTTTTAATGTTGCGATACATGGATTTAAAAGATCAGTCCATGAATATTGAGATGATTTATTTAATTTTGCTAGTGTTGAAATATACGAAATCATTCTCATCGCAAGATCAGTTTGTTCAATATTTATTTTTAATAGCCATTGTTCAAACAGGGCTACTAATACACGTCCTCTTTCAACTGATGAGCCAGGATATGCAACTTGCTTAGTAATTAAACTTTCTATCAATTCGATATTGATGAAGCGATTGATAATTTCCTCTTTCCAGTCTATATGTGAAACTGCAGAGAAGTCGCCTGAGTATAGTAAAAGAAATGCGGCTAAATTAAATGAATTAAAGGTTTGATTTTTTTCTGTAGCTTTAAATAAACTCCGAGCATACAAATTTTGAGTTACTTTTCGTTCAGATGAAGCTCCAAGGGCATATTGACGCCTTAATGTTGCCCAAAAAGTTCTGTGAGCTAGATCAGTTTTACCTTCAATGTCGGCACGTACCGCATAGGCTGCATCGTGAGAGTCTATTAGTAAAGGAGGAGAAATGTTAGTTGGACGTAAATCGTGGCTAAGGTTTTGAGGTATTTTTTTATAGTCAGCTACTAGAAGGTCTGTCGCAGAATTGCATATGCTAAGTGTATTTTC
Organism: Janthinobacterium sp. PC23-8; assembly: GCF_002250505.1. Lineage (GTDB taxonomy): Bacteria > Pseudomonadota > Gammaproteobacteria > Burkholderiales > Burkholderiaceae_D > Janthinobacterium. Next base: position 665,678 of record NZ_NJGY01000002.1, on the reverse strand, counting down.
ACTAAAGCTTTTATCTTTTAGGTTTTTTTCTAAAATTTTTGCCGATTTATTTGGTCCATCTATCACATAAACTGTTGATGCAATGGACTGAAGTGTCAATTCTTTAAGCGAGTCTTTAATGAAACTCCATTCAATACTTAAATGCTCAATTAATGTAATGCAATTTTTATAAAGAATTTGAGCTCCGTTCCAATGGTCTGAGTCAGCAAGAAGGTCTGCTAAGTGCTTTATTAAAACAATATTTAGTGGTTCAGGTAAAGCTATAATATATTTTTTTATTATTTTATATGGGTCTTCCTCACGAAATTTTGGTGAGGCTTCTATTAATGATAAAATTGCATTTGCAATAAGATAAAATGTTGGCTGAGTGCAATTGATTAATCTGTTTTTGATGGTTTCTGAATCTGAAGATAGATCCATTTGCCCGAACTGGAGTGCGGTTTGGAGTGATATTACGCCTTTGTTATAATTTTCATTAGGGTGCAAGTTTATTAAGCCATCATTCATCCATGTAATTCCACGAATTTGATTTTGAAGTTGGCAGGCAAGGTTATCATTTACTAATTTCGGCTGAATAATCCAACTTCCTAGCGTGATATGACTGCTAAGCTCTTGGTCCTCAAATAAGTCTGAAAATTGAAAATCTCCCTTTGAGATACTAATAACCATTTCTGCCATAAACTCTCGCAGCAGAACCACAGGAAGAAAATGTTGTAGGCAAGCCCATCCTTCCCAATTTTTTGAAAAATGGGCGGCGCGTAAGGGGCTTGATATATTAGATATCATTGGTAATCTCATGAAAATAAATGGTGCCGTCAGGTTGTGTAGTGCCTACGAGAATCTCGTAATTCAATAAACCGTGCGAAGGATTATAGTGGTTTGCCTCTTTTAGCACTCGATGTAAGTCAAATCCAAGCAAGGTCACAGTCGAACTATTCAGAATTTTAGGGTATTTTAAGCAAATCATATGAGCAAGTTTTTTAGAAACTACAACATCGTTGATATGCCAGGCAGGATCGTGAGAGTTTTCTGCTGTTGCATATTGACATGCTACTACTGATTTTGGTTGCCGATTAATGTGAAGGGGTATTGGTAAAAAAGCTCCTGATAATCCACCAAATCTTGGATTATCAGGAATTTGCAAAAAGTTAGCCATTACGATTATGGCATGTCGATGTCTTAAATTGTTATCGTGTTTCGCCATTCGCAAAAATCCTTCACGGAAATCAATATGCCATAGTGGAAAATCTTTGGAAGGAGTATGAGGCGAGCATGTAGCTAAGGAGATAATATCAATGTGATCCGGAATGGTATTGTTAAAACTATTTCCATAACGGCTTATTGCATCAATAGGGCGAGTTCCTGGGTAATCCGTATCATGAATTAATGCATCGGAACAAAGTAATGGCTGGAGAGTAATAGGTAATAGTGATGGCTCGGAAGGTATAAGTGTAATGAGTGTCAGAAATTTCGCTTCAGTCATATTGGAATCGGGAAAAGCACTTAGCTCAAATTTTGAGCGAAGGACTTTCGGATGAAGAGTGATTCTTACTTTGCTATCAACATCCACAGCTATTACCGCACCTAGGTTGAAATGAGTATTCTTCTTTTGGTTAATAAGCCAGTTGCTAAATCTGCATAAGTCGTCAGGACGAGCACCAGCTTTAATGAGATCTTCGGATAGTTTCAATACCTCGTCGCGAGCAAAGAGAAAACGTTCGCTAGAATCAGGCCGAATTCCGGTATGTATGCATCCTGTGGGGCCTGCAGACCTTAAGGAATTTACTAAAGTAATCAAATCTGCACTGCAAAGAAAAACCTCAGGAAAAACGAGTAAATCAAATGAACTGGCTGGTAATATATTGACTTTAGTACCATAAGATTCTTCTGTGTTGCTTTTTAGCCTGGTTACTATGCTAAATAATATGGCGCTATGTTTCTCGGGTTCATAAGCGTGAGGTTCAACAGTAAATAGTCGTAATGAACGGCTATCACGTTGCATGTGCCATTGCAAGCTATTCATTTCAAAAGGGATTGACACGTTTTATAAACTCGTATGGTTTTATTTATTTAATTAATTAAATTTATATTTTTTATTTATTAAATATTTTATTTGTGGTTGGCATATTTATGTCAATTTTTTAAAATCTGTTTTTTGAATATAAAGATAAACATAGGCGACGAAATATTAGGTAACGGTAACCCCGGCATGGAACTGCAGCGCGGCCAGGTTGGCGTAGATGCCACCGAGGGCCACCAGCGTAGCATGCGTGCCGGTCTCGACGATCTTGCCGTCTTCCATGACGATAATGCGGTCGGCACGCTGCACGGTCGCCAGGCGGTGGGCGATAATGACGGTGGTGCGCCCGACCATCGCCGCTTCCAGGGCCTTTTGCACCAGGCGTTCCGATTCGGCGTCGAGCGCGCTGGTCGCTTCGTCGAGCAGCAGCAGCGGCGGGTTTTTCAGCAGGGCGCGCGCAATGGCGATGCGCTGGCGCTGGCCGCCGGACAGGCGCACGCCGCGCTCGCCCAGGAACGATTTGTAGCCGTTCGGCAGGCGCTCGATGAATTCGTGGGCGGCCGCCATTTTGGCCGCCGCGATGACTTCCTCGTCGCTGGCGTTGGCGCGGCCATAGCGGATGTTTTCCATCGCGTCGTTTGAAAAAATCACCGTATCTTGCGGCACGATGCCGATCGCGTCGCGCAGGGTGTGCAGGTCCAGCTGCTTGATTTCGACGCCGTCGAGGCGAATGCTGCCGCTTTGCGGATCATAAAAACGCAGGAACAGCTGGAACAGGGTGGTCTTGCCGGCGCCGGAAGGACCGACGACGGCGACGGTTTCGCCGGCGCGGATATCGAGGCTCACATGGTCGAGTGCGGCCGTGTCCGGGCGCGAGGGATAGGAAAACATCAGGTTATCGAGGCTCAGCGCCGCGCCATTGGCGGCGCGCGTGGGCAGGGCCAGTGGCGTGACGGGCGATTCGATTTCCGATTTGACGGCCATCAACTCCAGCAGGCGCTCGGTGGCGCCGGCCGCGCGCTGGGCTTCGCCCATCACTTCTGACAAGGCACCGATGGCGCCGGCCACGATGGACGCGTACAGGATGAACTGGCCCAGGTCGCCGCCTGTCATCGAGCCGTCGAGCACGGCGCGCGCACCGAGCCACAGCACGAAGACGATGGCGCCGAACACCAGCAAAATGGCGATCATGGTCAACAGGGCGCGGGCGCGGATGCGGCGCATGGCCGTCATGAAAGCGCCTTCGACCGAGTCGCCAAAGCGCTTCGATTCGATGTGTTCGTGCGTAAAGGCCTGCACGGTCGGCATGGCGTTGAGGATTTCGCCGGCCATGGCCGAGGCGTCGGCGATGCGGTCCTGCGAATCGCGCGAGAGCTTGCGTACCTTGCGGCCGAACACGATGATCGGCACCACCACCAGGATCAACAGGCCGATGATGATGCCGGCCAGCTTGGCGCTGGTGACGAACAGCATCACCAGGCCGCCGAGGAACAGCAGCACATTGCGCAGCGCCATCGAGATGCTGGTGCCGACCACGGCCTGGATCAGGGTGGTGTCGGTGGTGATGCGCGACAGGACCTCGCCGGTCTGCGTGGTTTCAAAAAATTCCGGGCTTTGCGTGACCACATGGCGGTACACGGCGCTGCGGATATCGGCCGTGACCCGTTCGCCCAGCCACGACACGGTATAAAAGCGCGCGGCCGTGGCCAGCGCCAGCACCGAGGCCACGCCGAACAGCGCCAGGAACACCAGGTCGACATGCTTGATGCTGGTCGAACCGGCCGCGCCGCCGAAACCCAGGTCGATCATCTGCTTGAAGGCGGCGGGTATGGCCAGGGTGGAGGCCGCCGCCACCACCAGCGCGATGCCGGCCAGCATGAACTGCTTGCGGTAGGGCGTGAGGAAGGGCATCAGGCCCTTGAAGGCGGCCAGGCTGCCTTTTTTCAATTCGCGGCTGCTGCCGGTATCGGCGGGTGCGGTATTGCTGATGGTTTTCGTTGCTTCGGTGCTGGTTGTCATGGGTTTTCGCTTTGATTTACATGTCCGGTACTACAGTTTTACAGCTTCATCGGCGCCACATAGCCGGTCATTTCCAGGTAGGCGCGACCGGCCGGCTGGCCGTCGCGCTTCACCGTTACCGCGCCTTCCCAGTAGACGGCGCCGGTGGAGCGGCGCGAATCGAGTTCCTGGTCCGCCTGCAGCGGCGTGACCTGCCAGCGCGTGCTGCCGGTGCGGATTTCGATGGCGACCGGGTATTCGGCCCTGGTGCGCGGCGAGCGCCACAGTTGCGTGGGCGTGAAATCGACCTCGCCTGGCGCGAACTGCGTTACCTTGCCCTGCTTGTCGCGCCAGCTGGCATGGGCCCACAGTTTAGCACCTGTCTTGCTGCGGATCTGGAAGGCCATCAGGGCGCCGCCGTCATCGAGGTTGGCGCCGAGCCAGTTCCAGCCGCTGGCGTTCGCGTCCAGCACCTGGCTCGACCATTCATGGTCCAGCCAGGTGGCGCCGGTCACCGCCTCGCTCTTGCCGCCCGCGCGGGCAATGGTGCCACTGGTGGCGAGCTGCGGCACGCTGTAGTAATAGCTGGCCTGGCTTGGGCCCGGTCCCTTGCGCGAAAAGCCGTTTTCACCCTGCAGCAGCACGCTTTGGGTGGGCGTCAGGCGCAGCTGCAGATTGAACTCGCGCGCCGCCAGGCTGACCCGGTAGCTGCCGTCCGGCTCGCGCCGCATGCGCCAGTCGTCGAGTTTGACGTCGGTATCGCCGACCTTGGCCCAGGCCAGGCCGAAGCCCTCGCGCGCGCTTTTTTCATCGTGCAGCAGCTTGCCCACTTTCGGGTCCGACAAGGCAGCGTGGCCGATGATCAGCTGCCTGGGCGCGAACGCGCTGGGGTTGTCGGCATCGGCGCTGGTGGCGCTGCGAAAGAAGGTCACCTGGTAGCCCAGCTGCTCGCCGCCGGCCGTCCTGACCCAGCCGGTGGCGTACCACCATTCGGTCTTGTAGGCCGGATGGGCGCCGAAGTCGTGCGGCAACTGCAAGGACTGGCCGCTTGGCAGCGGCGTGACGGGGGCGAAGACCGGCGGCGCGGCCAAGGCAGGCAGTGCCAGCGCCACGAATAATAAAACTGAACGGCGCATTACCAGTCCTCCCTGACGGCGCGGATGGGGCCACCGGACAGCGCCTGGCGGCCGGAGACCAGCGCCGTGGCGGCGGCAGCCGTCAGCAGCGCGCCGGCGACGGTGGCGATCAAGGGCCAGGGCAGGTGCAGCTGCATGGTCCAGTGGAACGATTGCGGATTGACGACAAACACCAGCACAAAGCTGATCAACAGCCCAAGCACAAAACCGGTGGCGATGCCCAGTGCGGTCAGCGCGCCGCCTTCGCACGCCAGGATGCCGAGAATCTGCCCGCGCGTGACGCCCACATGGCGCAGCATGCCGAACTCGCGCGCGCGCGCCAGCGTTTGCGCGGAAAAGGTGGCCGCCACGCCAAACAGGCCAATCACGATGGCAATGGCTTCGAGCAGATAGGTGACGGCAAAGCTGCGGTCAAAAATCTGCAGGCTGAGCGCCCGGATCGCCGACGGCTCCCACACTTCCAGGCTGTCGCCAAAGGGCAGGGTTTTCAATGTCTCTTTCAAGGTGCCGGCCGAAACATCCTTGGCCAGCCAGATGGCCGCGTCGCTGACATCCATGTCGCGCGTGATGGCGCGGTAGGCGTAGAGCGACATCTGGATAGCACCACTGGAACGCGCATAGTCGCGCCAGATGCCGGCGACAAAGAAGGGGTGCAGGCCGCCGGCCAGCGGCAGGGAGATATCCTGGCCCGGCTTGCGGTTGTACAGGTCGGCGGCCGCCTCGGACAGCCACACGGGTTTGGCGCCAGCGGGAACCGGCAGGCTGTCGCCGACCAGCACCAGGCTCTTGCCCGGGTCCTGCAAGTTGATGGGGCGCGCGATCAGCACCACATTGGGCCGGTCGGGCGCCAGCGACATGCTGCGCAGGCGCTGGAAATCCACCCTGGCCACGCCGGGCAGGGCGGCGATCAGGGTCTGCTCGCGCCGAGTCATCCCGGCGGTGCTGCCAGCGGCGGCCGTGCGCGCATAGAGGTCGGCCGGCAGCACCTGCAGCAGCCAGTCGTCGACCGAGACGCGAAAGCTCGACACCATGATGGCCATCGCCACCATCAGGCTAAAGCTCGACAGCACGCCCCCCAAAGCGATGCCGGCCTGGCCCGATGCGTTGGCCAGCCGCGCCAGGGTCAGGCTGATAACCGGTGAACGGCTGCTTGCGGCCGTGCGCAGCCAGGTGCGGTTGAGAAAACGAAACACCAGCGCCGCCAGTTGCGGCATCAGCGCAATGGCGCCGATCAGCAGCAGCGCGATCGACAGATAACCGAACAAAGGCAGCTCGAATACGGGCGGCAGCTGGCTCAACACACCGGCCAGCAGCAGGCAAGCGAGCGCAGGCCAGGTTTTGGCCAGGCGCGTGGTGACCGCTTCTTCGCTACCCGATTTCAGGGCGATGGCGGGCGCCGCGCGCGCCGCTTCGAGCGCGGGTGCGGCGCAGCCGAGCAGGGCCACGCCCAGCCCCAGCGCAAAATACACAAACGCGGCGACGGGCGCGAACTGCACTTCCGGTTGCACGCCCGCGAAATAGCCGGCGCCCAGGTCGCCGCCGAAAAAGCGCAGCGCCACCGCCGCCAGCGCGTAACCGCAGGCGATGCCCAGGGCCGAGCCGACCACGCCGACACTGGCGCCTTCGAGCAGCACCTGGCGCAGCAGGCTTGCGCGTTCCATGCCCAGCACGCGCAGCAGCGCAAACTGGCTGCGGCGGCGTATCACCGACAAGGCCTGGGTGGAAAACACCAGAAAGGCGCCGGTAAACAGGGCCACCAGCGCCAGCACCGTCAGGTTGACCCGGTAAGCGCGGCTCAGGTTATTGTTACGGCTGTTCTGGTTTTCGTCGTTCGGCTGGCTGACCCGGAAACGGCCCGGATACCGCGCTTCCAGCTCGCGCGCCAACGCCGCCTGGAAGGCGTCGCGGTTGACGCCACTGCGCAGTTTCAGGTCGATGCGCGATAACTGCCCCAGCTTGCCGAAGCGCCACTGGGCGGCGCCGATATCCATCACGGCCAGGCGCTGGCCGGCGCGCGACCCTTGCAGTGAGCCCGCCACGCGCAGCGAGACGCTGCCGGTGCCGGCGCGCAGGTCCAGCTTGCCGCCTTCGGCGAGCTGGAGCCAGCGCAGCGCCGCCGGCGACAGGAAGATCGCATCATCGGCCAGGGTGTCGAAAGGCTGGCTGTCGGCTGGCGCGCCGATCAGGTCGGGCGAGATAAAGCCGACGCGAAACACGTCGAAGGCCAGCACATGCAGCGGCTCGCCGCTCTTGTCGGGGCCATTGACGACGCCGACCTGCAGGTCCAGCACCGGCGAGGCGACGGCCACGCCATCGCGCTGCGCCAGTTGCGGGTAGATGCTTTCATCGAACAGCGCTTCGCGCCCGGCCACCTGCACGTCGGCCTGGCCGGACAGACTTTTGACGGCGCTGGAAAATTCGTTAAAAGCGGCGGCGTTGATCAGGTGGATGGCAAAGCCGAGCGACACGCCGATGGTAATGGCCAGGATGGCGACCAGCGCGCGCACCGGGTGGGCGCGCCATTCGCCGAGCAGCAGCCAGCGCGACAGCAGGCGGCGGGCGGCGAAAGCGCTGGCCGGCCCGCTGGCCGGGATGCTCAATGGAGGCATTCGATGGCGAGTTTCTCACCGGCGCGGCGCACTCTGGTCTGCGCCGCATCGCGATTTTTGTCACCGGCGCCGACGGCGTCCTGCGCCGCCCATTGCTGCTCCAGGCGCAGCTGGGCACAGCGTTTTTCATGCGCTGCGCCCTGTTGGGCGCCACGGGCCCGGGCCTGGTCCTCGCGCGCTTCGCGCTGCTTGCGCATGGACTCGAGCTGGCTGGCGACACGTTGCTGGCGCGTGGCGGCGCCCTTGTCGAGTACGGGCGGCGCTGGTGGCACGTCGATGATCTGCAACTGGCCAGCCGTGCACGGCGTTTCGCTGTAGCTGGTCTGGCCGTTCTGCACGCATTTGTAGACGGTCTGCGCGCTGGCGGCGCCAGCTGCTGCGCACAGCATGAGGGCAATGATCGCTTTCACAATATCTTCCCCGGATTCATGATGTTCTGCGGATCCAGCGCCTGTTTGATGGCGCGCATCAGCTGCAGTTCCATCGGCGATTTGTAGTGGGCCAGATCGGCTTTTTTCAGCGCACCGATGCCGTGCTCGGCCGAAATGGAGCCGCCAAACGCGTGGACCTGGTCATGCACGATGCGGTTGATGGCATCCTGGTTGGAGAGAAAAATCGTGTCCGTCATGCCCGCTGGCGGCGCCACGTTGTAATGCAGGTTGCCGTCGCCAAGGTGGCCGAAGCACACCAGCTGGCAGCCGGGAAACGCCGTTGCCAAAGCCACGTCGGTCGTGGCGATAAAGTCGGCAATGACGGAAATCGGCAGCGAGATATCGTGCTTGATATTCTTGCCGGCCTGCGCCTGGGCCAGCGGAATATGTTCGCGCAGCTGCCACAAGGCTGCCGATTGCGCCACCGAACTGGCGAGTACGGCGTCGTCTATCAATGCTTGTTCCAGCGCCGCGGCGATGCTCGCTTCCAGCAATTCGATGGCGTGCGCTTCGGACTGGCTGCTGGACAATTCCAGCAATACATACTGGCCATGCGATTCGGCAAACGGGCGCGGCAGTTGCGGGAACTGTTCGGCTACCAGTTGCAAACAATAGGTCGACATCAGCTCGAACGCCGTCAGGCTGGCGCCGCAATGGTCCTGCATCAGGCTCAATAGCCGCAGCGCGTGCGCGGGGGACGGCATCGCCGCCAGCGCCGTGATGCAGGCCTTGGGCTGGGGATAGAGTTTCATCACGGCGCCCGTGATCACGCCCAGTGTGCCTTCGGCACCGATATACAGGTCGCGCAAGTCATAGCCGGTATTGTCCTTGCGCAGGCCGCGCAGGCCGCTCCAGATTTCGCCTTGCGGCGTGACCACTTCCAGGCCCAGGCACAGCTCACGCGTATTGCCATAGCGCAGCACGGCGGTGCCGCCCGCATTGGTGGCCAGGTTGCCGCCGATGGTGCAACTGCCTTCGGCCGCCAGCGACAGCGGGAACAGACAACCGGCCCTGGTCGCCGCGTCCTGGATGGTTTGCAGGATGCAGCCGGCATCGACCGTGATGGTGCGGTTGACGGCGTCGACCTGGCGGATCGTGTTCAGGCGCGCCAGCGACAGCACCACGGCCGTGCCTGAAGCGTCGGGTATGCTGCCCAGCACCAGGCCCGTATTGCCGCCTTGCGGCACCACGGGAATTGCCCACTGGCTGCAGGCGCGCAGCACCCCGGCGACCTGTTCCACGGTAGCGGGGCGCAGCACGGCCAGCGCCTTGCCGGTAAAGCGGTCGCGCCAGTCGGTCAGGAATGGCGCCATGTCAGGCGCCTCGGTCAGCACATAGGTGTCGCCCAGCAATGTGCGGCAGGCGTCGAGGAACTTGGTTTGATCGCTCATTTTCGGGTACTGACCTTATTGACTTTTTCCAGCAATTCCCTGGCCATGCGCTTGGCGGCTTTTTTGTACGGGCGCAAATACAGCACGGCGCACAAAAAATACACGCCGACGATGATGGCCTCGCCCCAGGCCATGAAGGCGGACGTGGTATTGGTGTCGCTGTAGCCGCGCACCACGCCTTCGGTGAAATACAGCAGGATCACCATCGACGACCATTGCAGCGTGTACACGTCGCGCTTGATCACGCCATATAGCGGGATCAGCAGCGGCAGCGCTTTCAGGACCAGCCACGAGCCGCCCGGCTTCAGGGGCGCGACCACGGTTTCCCACAGCACGCACCAGACGATGAGCGTGGCCAGGCTGGCGATCGCGCCCCAGTGGAAACACTTGTGCAGCGCGCCCGTCATCATGACTCCGCAAGCTTGACGGCGTTGCCGGCCAGGCGGCGGCCCAGCGCCAGCGCCAGGCGCTTTTCATCCTCGCTGATGGCCTTGTCGCCGTCGATGCCGGACCAGTGCGTGGCGCCGTAGGGCGAGCCGCCGGTGGTGGTGGTCATCAGTTCGGGGTGGGTGTAGGGCAGGCCCATCACCAGCATGCCATGGTGAAACAGCGGGATCATCATCGACAGCAGGGTCGCTTCCTGGCCGCCGTGCAGGCTGCCGGTGGAGGTAAACACGCAGGCGGGCTTGCCGGCCAGGCTGCCGGCCAGCCAGTCGCTGGCCGTGCCGTCCCAGAAATACTTCATGGCGGCGGCCATATTGCCAAAGCGCGTGGGCGAACCGAGCGCCAGGCCCGCGCATTGCTGCAGGTCTTCCAGTTCGACGTAAGGCGCGCCATGCGCGGGCACCTCGGGCGCGGTCGCTTCGGCCACGGTGGAGACGGCCGGCACGGTGCGCAAGCGGGCATCGCAGCCCGGTACGCTTTCCACGCCTTGCGCGATCAGTTCGGCCAATTGGCGCGTGGCGCCATGGCGGGAGTAGAACAGGACGAGAATAATCAGATTGGGTGGCTTCATCATTGGTATTATAGGGCGCTTTGCAGCCCGATACGAAGCCATCATGGCGCCGTTCTGATTTCGATTACATGTTTTCAAACTATATACAGTCCTTCTTCCTCTACCTGTCGCGCACGCTGCGCTTTGGCGTCGCCGTCATGCGCGGCGTGAAGTGGCCCGAAGTGCGCGACCTGCTGCAGTTTGCCGGGCGCCGCGTGCGCGAGGAAAGCCTGCCGCAAGTGGCGGGCAGCCTGACCTTCGCCACCGTCTTCGCGCTGGTGCCACTGTTGACGCTGGCGCTGGCCATTTTTACGACTTTTCCGCTCTTCAATACTTTTCGCCATGCGCTGGAAGATTATTTTATCCAGAGCGTGATGCCCAAGGCGATCTCGAACACCATCCTCGGCTACCTGACCACGTTTGCCTCGAAGGCGACGCGCCTGTCGGCGATTGGCGCCGGCGCGCTGATTTTTACGTCGGTGGCGATGATGAATCTGATCGAGCGCGTGTTCAACCGCATCTGGCGGGTGCGCCAGGAACGGCGCTGGACCAGGCGCTTGCTGGTGTACTGGGCCATCGTCACCCTGGGCCCGCTGCTGGTCGGCGTGTCGCTGACGGTCACCTCGCGCGTCTTCATGGCCACCAGCGTGGCCACCAGCGGCCTGGTCGGCGACGTGTTTTTCCTCGGCGCCGTGTTCTATACGCTGGTGTCGATCGGCCTGACCATGCTGGCCTTCACCTTGCTTTACATGACAGTGCCGAACCGCGACGTCGACTGGCGCGACGCGGCCTGGGGCGGCTTGCTGGCCGCGCTGGCGTTCGAGGTGGCCAAGCGCGGCTTCGGCGAATTCATCCAGGATTTCCCCACCTATTCGCGCATCTACGGCGCGCTGGCCGCGCTGCCGCTGTTCCTCGTCTGGATTTACCTGAGCTGGATGATCACCCTGGTGGGCGCCTTGCTGGTGGCCGCCTTGCCGGTCGTGAAATACGAGCGCTGGTGGTACGAGGCGGCGCCCGGCAGCGAATTCGTCGACGCCGTGGCGATCCTGAAAGTGCTGCACCAGGCCTGCCACTGCGCCGATACGGCGCTGGTGGGCGCGGCCGAGATCCGCAGCCGCACGCGCCTGGGCTTCGATGAAATGGAAAAATTGCTCGACAAGATGGTCGAGCAGGGCTGGGTGGGGCGGGTCAACGTGGACGCGGCCGTGCGGGTGCAGTGGGGCAAGCGCGTCGCCGACAGTTCCGACCACTGGGTCTTGCTGGGCAATGTCAACCGCATTACCCTGGCCGACGTCTACCGCCTGTTCGTGTTTGGCGGCATGCGCGTCAATTCCGGCTACCCGGCCGGCTCCACCGATGAGCGCGACATGCAGGCGGCCGAAGAGGCGGCGCGCCTGGCGGCCCAGGTCGAAGGCGCGGTGGAAGAGGGCCTGGGCATGAGCCTGGCGAAGCACTTTGGCGAAGTGCGCTGCAAGTGAATCAATGGAAATGGTTCAGTAGACCAGCGGATTGACTGCCGACTGCCGTGCGATGGCATGGAACGCTGCCATGTCCTGCTGGCGCAGCACGGCCAGCCAATACGTGTCAGCGCCGTCGTGCATATTGACCAGTTTTAATCCGTGCGGCGCCAGATGGTGCGCGATGGCCTCAAAACCATCGTTGATGCTGGCGCCATCTTCGTCACCGTTCCACGTAAAGTCCCGCAGGGCCGGCACGGCGATATGCCGGCCGATGACGGCGATTTCATCGACCGATTTCCAGTCCAGCGTGGTGCCATGGCCCAGCGCGTCGGCAGCGGTGGACCATAGCAGGAACAGACAGGCCGCTTCCGGCGTGTCGCCTTCGTATTCTTCTTCCGGGTCGTCTTGCTCCAGCTCTTCCAACGTGAGGTCCACGCAGCGCCGCGCCAATCGATCGTCACCCCGCAGCAGCAGGGTGGCGATGGCGCGCAACTGGTCGTGGTCGGCCTGCTTGATGATCTGGCCGGGCGTATAGCTGTTGCGCTCTACCTGCGGTGCTGCCGCCAGACCCAGGGCGGCGTTCAGCTGCGCCGAGATGTCGGCCTTGAAGCCGTCCACAGTATCGACCTGCACCAGCAGTTCACCCGCAAAATCCATGCGCCACACCATCGCGTCCTTGACGACGAACAGGCAGTCGTTTTGCGCGCTGATGCCGTGCAGATGGTGGGCCGGGGCATACTTTGGCGCAAACGCCTGCTTGCCGTCCAGGGTCAGCATGCATGCCAGGCCCTGCGCGTCGATGGCGTAGACCAGGTGCTGGCGCAGCTTCGGCGGCGAGGACGTCGTGGCGCTGTCGATATAGCTGTACTGGCAGGGCGCCAGCGGCGCGCCCTGGATATTGACCAGGCCGAACAGGAAGCGGCCGGCGATGCGCTGGCTGACGATGGCGATTTTCTTCCTGGTGCCGAAGTCCTGTACCGAGCTGTAGACCGGTGGCACCACCACGGCGCCATGTTCATCCATCACGCCGTGCACATTGTGATCGCCGCCATCATTGCCGGGCCGTTCAAAGTCCAGCAAGCCATCGTTGCGCTCGCAGGTATTGTCGACGCCTTCCATCACCAGCGCGCCATCGGGCAGGTGCAGCATGCTGCTGGCGCCGTGCTCCCGCAGCCGCAGCACCAGATGCGGGCTGATGAGGTACAGCTTGCCGGGGGCCGGCGGCATCACCACCATGCCGTTCAGGTCCAGCAGGCCTTGCCAGAGCGCTGGCGACGCCGCCTCGTAGGTCAGCCAGCCGTTTTCAGCATCGTGCGTGCCCAGCTCGGTCGCCTGCATGGCCAGCGGCACGATCCAGCGGCCGTAGGGCGTGACCAGCCCATGCACCGCCGGGTCGTCGATCGCGCTCACGTCGTAGCACTGCGCTTGCTCGACCCAGGCATGCACCTGCAGTCGATGCAGGAAGGGCAGTTCGGCGATGTCGCGCTCCTCTATATTGCCCAGGTGGGCGCTAGCGGAAGAGCACCAGTAGCCGATAGCGTCAGCGCTGGCGGCAAGCAGCGTCCCCAGGGCGGCCTGGTCGCCACGCAGCAAGGCCGCCCGCAAGCTGGCCGCTTCGTCGGCCAGCGCCTGCAGCTCGTTTGCAAATTCGGCTGTGCCAATATCGTGGGCTATCAGCTGCACGCAATCAAACACCAGCCACTGTTCGCCATCGGCCAGCAAGCTGGCGATGGCGCTGCGCGCGACCATCGCTTGCGCGTCGCGCGGCGGCGCCATCAGCGCCGACAAGGCTTGCCAGCTGGCGCGCGCCTGCGCCATCGGTGCGGCCAGCACGCACGCGCGTTCTTCGCCATCGCCGTAGAGCGGCCAGGTGAACGCCTGTGCGGCGTCGCCCAGCAGCAGCTTGAACAGCATCGGCGTGGTTTGCCGCCATTCGGCCAGGCCGGTGATGGCGTCGATGTCGAAAGCCGGGTGATCGGGAAGATGGGGCGTGCTGAACAGGACGGCGGTGGAAATCATGAAGTCTTCGTTAAAAAAGCGGGTTTGGTGGCGGCAAAGGCGTACAGGGTGTCGAGCACGGCGTCGGGCTGCTCGGCCATCAGTTCGTGGCCGGAGTCGACCAGCACCACCTTGCCGTGGGCGATGGTGGAGGTCAGCAATTTTGTGGATTTCGGCGGCGTCATCATGTCGCGCGCGCCGAACAGGAACAGGGTCGGGCAGGCAATGGCGGCGGCTGCGACTTCGCCGTTGGCGTAGGCATTGCAGGCGTAAAAATCGGTATGGAACACGTGGTCCGGGTTGATGGCCGCGATGCGTTGCTTGAGCCGGCGCGCGCCGCCCATGGCGTAAAAGCCGGGGCCGGGAAACGACGGCTTTTGCGCGATCGACGAGTGCGACCAGATATTGACCATGTCGATTGCCGCCTGCTCGTCGTTTTTCGACGTTGCCAGCAGCGCCGGCGAGACGGTCATCGGGTAAGTGGCGCCCAGCATGGCCAGCTGGCTGACGCGCTCGGGCGCCAGATACGCCGCCTCCAGCGCGATCAATGAACCCATGCTGTGGCCGACCAGCATCGCTTGCGCCACGCCTGCCGCGTCGAGCACGGCCAGGACCCAGCGCGCCAGTTGTTCCACGCCGGTTTTGGCATCGCCGCCGCTGCGGCCATGGCCGGGCAGGTCGACCGCCAGCACGTTCCAGCCGTGGTGGGCAAAGTAGCGCGTCTGCAGCGCCCACACCGAATGGTCGTTCTGCGCGCCGTGGATAAACACGGCCGTGGGCTGGCCGGGATTGAAGGCCTTGCCGCCCGTGTAGCACCAGGCGGCGTGGTTGTCGACGTTATACATCATCTCAGGCGCCTTTCTGCGACAGTTTCAGGCCGCGCGCCAGGTCCGCGACCAGATCGTCCGCGTCTTCCAGCCCCACCGACAATCGCATGGTGCCTTGCTTGATGCCGGCCTGCTCGAGCTGCTCGTTGGGCACGCGGAAGTGGGTGGTGGACGCGGGGTGGATCACCAGCGACTTGGCGTCGCCCACATTGGCCAGGTGAGAAAAAATGCTCAGGCTGTCGACGAAGCGCTGGCCGGCCGCGCGGTCGCCGCGCAGGTTGAAGGTGAACACGGCGCCCGCGCCCTTGGGCAGCAGGGTCTTGGCCAGTTCGTAGTCGGGGTGGCTGGTCAGCTCGGGGTAGGACACCGATTCCACCGCCGGGTTGGACAATAGAAAATCGATGACCTTGCGCGTGTTGGCCACATGGCGGTCCATGCGCAGGCCCAGGGTTTCGATACCTTGCAGCACGGCAAACGCATTATGCGGACTCATCACGGCGCCAAAATCGCGCAAGCCCTCGCGCCGCGCACGCAGGGAGAACGGCGCGACGGTCGATTCTTCGGCAAACACCATGCCGTGAAAACCGTCATACGGCTCGCACAGCTCGGCAAAGCGGCCGGTCTTGTCGTAGGCGGCTTGCCAGTCAAACGTGCCGCCGTCGACCAGCAGGCCACCGATGGCCGTGCCGTGACCGCATAAAAACTTGGTGGCCGAGTGGAACACCAGGTCGGCGCCATGGTCAAAAGGCTTGAGCAGGTAGGGCGTGGTAAAGGTCGAGTCCAGCATCAGCGGCAGATGGTGTTCGTGCGCCAGGCTTGCCACTTGTGGAATGTTGAGCACATCGAGGCCGGGGTTGCCCAGCGTTTCGGCGAACAGCACTTTCGTTTCAGGCCGGATCGCGGCGCGCCAGGCGTCGATATCGCGCGGATCGACAAAGGTGGTGGCGATGCCGAAGCGTTTCAGGGTGTAGGCGAGCAGGTTGTGCGAGCCGCCGTACAGGGCGCGCGAAGCGACCACGTGCGAGCCGGCGCCGGCAATCGTGCACAGGCCCAGGTGCATGGCAGCCTGGCCGCTGGCCGTGGCGATGCCGGCCACGCCGCCTTCGAGGGCGGCAATGCGCTCTTCGAGCACGGCGTTGGTGGGATTCGATATGCGTGTATAGACATGGCCGGCGCGCTCCATATTGAACAGCGAGGCGGCGTGGTCCGAGCTCTTGAAGGCGAACGAGGACGTGAAATGAATCGGCGTGGCGCGCGCGCCGGTGGCCGGATCGGGCGCGGCGCCCGCATGCAGGGAAAGCGTATCGAAACCGAGGTACTTCGGACCGCTCATGATATCTCCGTCATTATTTTCGTGCCCAGATCGTAACCCGATTAGCCAGGCAATAGAAGAGTGGCCGTGCAGGGTGCATGGATGGTAGGATGTCCACGTGCGCGATCTGTGACTGCGGTTTCACCGCCCCTTGCAACCATTCCACCAGAAAAGAGTTGCCCCCCCCATGCTAACTTCGCCCACTGCATGCGACCTGTCGTTCGATGATTTGCACCGCCATGGCTGGTCGCGGCACGATGGCTTTCTTTCGTCGGCACTCGCCGGCCAGCTGGCGGCGCAATGCGTGCAGGCGCGCCACGACGGGCGCATGAAGGCGGCCGGCACCGGCAGCGGCCGCACTCCCGGCGTGCACAGCAGCATCCGCAGCGACAGCATCGCCTGGCTGGAAGAAGGGCAGTCCGAGGCTTGCGACCAGTATCTTGGCTTGATGGAAGGGTTGCGCCAACGGCTGAACCGTGAACTGTTCCTGGGGCTGGACGAGTACGAAAGCCACTTCGCGCTGTATGCGCCGGGCGCCTTTTACTGCACCCACCTCGACCGTTTTCGCGACGACGACCAGCGCACGGTGTCGGTGGTGATGTACCTTAATGACGGCTGGCTGCCTGGCCAGGGCGGCGCGCTGCGCCTGCATCCCGAGGGGGAAAGCCCCATCGATATCTTGCCCGAAGCGGGCCGCATGGTGATGTTCCTGTCGGCCGAAATGTTGCACGAGGTGCTGCCCACCGCCCGCGAGCGCCTGTCGCTGGCCGGCTGGTTCCGCCGGCGTGGCTAAGCAAGTGGGTGTTCCAGGCTTTCCTGTGGGATTTGATTGACCGCAAGACTGGATTTTTTGGCAGGCATAGGCTACAGTCCCAATCAGGGCTCAGAACAACTACAATACCACTCACGCGGACAGGACGGCCATTATGAAAGTATCTGAAATTCTTCAAGTCAAGGGCAACATCCTCTATACGGTAACGCCTGATCAGCCTTTGCTTGATGCGGCCAACACCATGGCGGAAAAAGACATCGGTTCGCTGGTGGTCATGGAATTTGGCGACCTGGTCGGCATGCTGACTTTCCGTGAGGTGCTCAATGCCCTGCACGAAAACGCGGGCCAGATCGGCGGCGGCACCGTGCGCAAGCATATGGACGACCACCCGATCACCGTGACTCCCGATACGGAAGTGAACGAAGTGCGCCGCATCATGCTGGAAAAGCACGCGCGCTACCTGCCCGTGATGAACGCCAAGACCTTGCTTGGCGTCATTTCCTTCTATGACGTGGCGCGCGCCGTGCTCGAAGCGCAAAGCTTTGAAAACCAGATGCTCAAAGCCTATATCCGCGACTGGCCGGCTGAAACGCCGGACTGAACACGCTTGAACGCGGTATGAAAAACGCCGGCATCGCCGGCGTTGTCTTTGGAAGTCCTGGTTTCAGGCCACACCCTCCAGCGCCGCGTTGCTGAGCCAACTGACCAGCGCATCGGCCGTCATCGGCCGGGCGAACAAAAATCCCTGGGCGATCGGGCAGCCCAGCGACTGCAAAATCTGCGCCTGGCGCTCGTCTTCCACGCCTTCGGCGATCACGGCCAGGCCCAGGTTGCGGCCGAGCTGGATGACCATTTCGGCGATGCTGCTGCCGCGCGCCGAGTTGGTGATTTCGGTGACGAACGCGCGGTCGATCTTCAGCCTGTCCACCTGCAGCCGCTGCAAATAGGACAGCGAGGAAAAGCCGGTGCCGAAGTCGTCGATGGCGATGCTCACGCCCGTCTGCTTGATCTGCCACAGCATCTTGATCAGCAGGTCAGGCTCTTCCATCGCCATCGATTCGGTGATTTCCAGTTCGACGAATTCTGGCGGCGCCTGCGTGTCTTCCAGCGCCGTGCGCAGCATGTCGAGGAACAGCGGATGGCGGAACTGCACCTGTGACACATTGACCGACATGACGAAATGGCGGTTGCCCTGTTCGCGCAGCCGCACCAGTTCGCGGCAGGCCGTGCGCAGCACCCATTCGCCGAGGTCGATGATAATGCCTGAATACTCGGCGATCGGAATGAAGCGGTCGGGCGAGATGAACTTGCCGTCCGGCGTCTGCCAGCGCAGCAGCGCTTCGGCGCCCACCGGGCGGCGCGTCGACAGGTCGATCTGCGGCTGGTAGACGACAAACAGCTGGCCCTGCGCAAAACCGGTGCGCAGCGCGTGCATCATGCGCACGCGCTCGCGGATCTCGATGCCCATGCTGCGCGAAAAATAGAAGTGGCCGGTGCGCTGCTGGGTCTTGGCGCGTTTCAGGGCGATATCGGCATCCTTCAGCGCATCGGCGCCGGTGCCCGCATGTTCGCCCAGGCGCACCAGACCCAGGGTGGCCGACAATTGCACGTCCTGGCCGTCGATGCTGAACGGGGTCTGGAACAGCGCCAGGACCTGCGCCGGATTGACCTCGCTGGCGTCGCCGAGCACGCAGAAGATATCGCCGCCCAGGCGCGCTACCGTCAGTTGCGGGCCCAGCCGGGTTTGCAGCCGCTCGGCCACGGCGACCAGCAGCAGGTCGCCGAACTTGTGGCCCAGCGCATCATTGGTTTCGGCAAAATGGTCGAGGTCGACCAGGCACAGCGTGGCGTCGTCGCGGGCCGGACCGGCCAGGGCTGCATCGAGGATTTCCACCAGGCGCGTGCGGTTCGGCAACTTTGACAGTTGGTCATAAAACGCCGCGTTATGCAGGTGGCTGACCAGTTCCACATTGTCGAGGCCAACGGCGACATTGCTGCAAAACACTTCGAGCAGGCTTTCCTCGATGGCTGTCAAGGGGCGCGGCAGCAGCAGGTAGGCGGCCGAGTCGCGGCTGGACTTGCCGGCGAAATACAGGGTGGCGTGATCGTGCGCGTAGACATTGCGCCGCTGCGCCAGCGCGTGTTCGATGGCGCCGACGATCTGCGGGTTCTCGATGCCGCACAGGGTGCCGTGCGCCACGCCGGAAAAGCAGCCCGCATGGGCGCAGACGAGCAGGCTGCGCTTGCCCTGGTCATTGATTTCCTGGGTGCATAGCACACCGTCGGCGCGCAGATGCAGCAGGTCGGCTACTTGCGCCAGCACGCCGGCCGAAAAGTTCTGCACGCCGTGCAAGGCCATCAGCTGGGTGCTGGCGTGCACGATGCGGTCCAGGCCGAGCCGGCTGTTGCTGATCGAGCGAATCTGTTCGTAGGAGCGGATCGCCGCCGTCACGGTGGTAAACAGCTTGATGCGGGTCAGCTCGGACTTGGTTTTATAGTCGTTGATGTCAAAATCGCGGATGGCGTCGATTTCCGGCGCATAGCCGGGCTGGCCGGTGCGCAGGATGATGCGCACGTCGCTCATTTTCAGCGTTTCGCGGATATGGCGCACCAGGTGCAGGCCGGCGTCGTCCTGCTCCATCACCACGTCGAGCAGGATGACGGCGATATCGCGTTCATGCTTGAGCAGCTCGCGCGCCTGGCCAGCCGAATAGGCGTGCACGAACTCGAGCGGACGGTGCTGCATCTCCAGGTTGCCGAGGGCAAAGGTGGTGGTGGAATGGACATCTTCGTCATCGTCGATGATCATCACTCGCCACACACTGCGCGCGCTGGTGCTGGCCGGCGCGGCAGGTTGCTCATCAAGGAATACCAGGTCGTCGTGATCGTCCTTGTCTGCATCAAGGGGAGTGATCGGTTCAGGCATGTAGTTTACTTCTCCAGGGCGCAATGAGGCAGGCGTATCGGGATGTAGGGCACGACATCAAACAGGATATCTCTCCACGTGTCTTGATCCAAGTATATAGCGATTTAACAAGCCGAAAGTACTTTTTAGGATTAATCATTGCAGCAATATTTTCAGTTTTGCTTGATTGTAACTGTTGCTCCACATTTTCTGCAGAAAGTCTGTGGCATTGGCCTGCTGGCGCTGTGGGGCGTGGCGTGGGCTGGTAGAATGGCGTTTTCCAGTCTTTCATATTCCCTACTATGTCCGGCAACTCTTTTGGCAAGCTGTTTACTGTTACCACTTTCGGCGAATCGCATGGTGCGGCCATCGGCTGCGTGATCGATGGCTGCCCGCCTGGGCTGGTGTTGTCGCAGGCCGATATCCAGCCCGAACTGGACCGCCGCAAGCCGGGCACCTCGCGCCATGTGACGCAGCGCCAGGAATCGGACACCGTGGAAATTTTATCGGGCGTCTACCAGGGCGTGACTACCGGTACGCCGATCGCTTTGCTGATACGCAATGAAGACCAGCGCAGCAAGGACTACGGCAATATCGCCGACAGTTTCCGCCCCGGCCACGCCGACTATACCTACTGGCACAAATATGGCGTGCGCGATCCGCGCGGCGGCGGCCGCTCGTCGGCGCGGTTGACGGCGCCGGTGGTGGGCGCGGCAGCGATCGCCAAAAAATGGCTGCTGCAGCAATACGGCACCACCTTCAAGGGCTGCATGAGCCAACTGGGCGACATCGCCGTGCCGTTTCAGTCCTGGGACCATGTGCACACCAACCCCTTCTTTGCCGCCAGCGCTGACGCCGCGCTGATCGCCAGCATGGAAGAGGCGATGGACCAGCTGCGCCGCGACGGCGATTCCATCGGTGCCCGTATCGACGTGATTGCACAGAATGTGCCGGTAGGCCTGGGCCAGCCGATCTACGACAAGCTCGACGCCGACATCGCCTATGCGATGATGGGCATCAATGCCGTCAAAGGCGTGGAAATCGGCGCCGGTTTCGATTCGGTGGCGCAAAAGGGTTCCGAACATGGCGACGAGCTGACGCCGCAAGGCTTTGTCGGCAATAACGCCGGCGGCGTGCTGGGGGGGATTTCCACGGGGCAGGATATCAGCGTCTCGATCGCCATCAAGCCGACCTCCTCGATCCGCACGCCGCGCCGTTCGATCGATAAGGCGGGTAATCCCGTGATGGTGGAAACCTTCGGCCGCCACGATCCCTGCGTCGGCATCCGCGCCACGCCGATCGCCGAAGCCATGCTGGCGCTGGTGCTGATCGACCATGCGCTGATGCATCGGGCACAGTGTGGGGATGTGCTTGTTTCGACGCCGAAGTTGACGTAATTTTACCCAACGGCGTAACTGCCGGGGTCAGACCCTCAATGCCGCAAACGCAGAGTTCATTGCTGACGGGCGAGGGGGGGGCAGACCCCAGATTTTGCCGTTGGGTGAAAGCAAACGTATCAAGCCACTTTATTGGCCACCAGTTCCAGCTGATGCCGCGTCTCCACCGACTGCACCAGCAAGGCCCTGATATCGTTAATCAGATTAAATTCTGTCTGGTTCAGCTGGATTGGCGGGAAACTGTCGTCCCAGTCGCCATATAAAAATCCTGTCGGCTGGCCGTTGGCCGACAGCGGCAGCACCACGAAGCTGCGTGCGTCCGACAGGGTGGTCTTCCACCATTGCGGCAGCTTGGCGGCGAATTTCGGGTCGCGCGCGTTGTCGATGAAGATCACGCGGTCGCTATTGAGCGCCGCGTGGAACACATTCGGTTCGTAGGCATCGCCAAACACCATCAGGTTTTGCAGCGCGGCCGCGCCTTCGCCCATGCAGATGCGCGCCGCATACAGATGGTCCTTGTGGTTGCGCACAAAGGCCACCGAGCGCGAAAAGTCGAAGCCCCGGTGCAGGGTTTCCAGCGCCATCGACACCATCTGGCCCGGCTTGGCCGTGCCGATGGCGCCACGCAGGTCCAGCAGGCCGCCGGTCAGGATGCGGTTGCCTTCGGCGCGCAGGCGCGTCGAGGCCAACTGGCGCGCGCGCCGTTCCATCGGTTTCGACAACGGCGCGATGGTGAGGTCGGCTGCGGCCATGGCCCTGGCTTTTTCCACCGCTTCGAGCACCGTTTCAGGCTGCATGCCCAGCATGCCTGCATAATTGCCGATCAGCACCTGCACTTCGGCCGCAGCGTTGGCGTCGTCGTGCCACAGCGAATCGGCGCAGCGCGCCGCCATGGTCGACAGGCCGGCCATCCAGTCGGCGCCGCTGACGACTTCGTCGGGCTGCATCGGCGCCAGCGGGCGCATGCCATCGATCAGGTGCTGCGGCAAGCCCCAGTGGGCTGCCGTCGCATAACCTACTTCAGTCAGGCTCAAGCCGAGGATTTCCGGCGCCGCCGCCGCTTCGTTGCCGGGGCCGCCATGCGCCTGCAGCCGCGCCCAGTAATCGGTCAGGTAGAAGGTGACCATCATGCGGCCCAGGGTGTGCAGCATCGAGCACACCACGGCCTGTTCGGCCTGCAGGCTGCCGGCGCTGGTGGCCACTTGCTGCGCCACCATGCCGGCCAGCACGGCCTTTTCCATTTCGACGTGGGCGCTGACCGAGTCCGGCGTCGCCTGCGACAATTCTTCGATCAGTTTCAGTCCCAGCGCCAGGTGGCCGATGGCGTCCAGGCCCAGCACCAGCACGGCTTTCGACACCGTGTTGACGCGCTGGCCAAACGCCGAGTACATGCCGCTGTTGGCCAGGCGCAATACCTTGTGCGTGAGGACGGGATCCGTCAGCACGGTTTGCGTCATGTCGAACGCATGATCGTCCTCGCCGCGCATGGCGCCCAGGATGGCGCCGATGGCCTTGGCAAAACCGGGCATGTCGCCCTGCTGGCGCGTGCGTGACCATAGCAGTTCCAGGGTGTTGCTGCCGAGTTGCGTCGGCGCCGTGTAGTGGCCTGGGCTCATTGCACGCCTCCGCGCAGATCAGTCGATGATAGTCCGGTAACCAGCGCCGCATAGGTTTTCTCGCTCAAGGCCGCCAGTGCCGCATGGGCGGGCATCGGCTTGCCCGTCAGATAGCCCTGCACATAGTGGCAGCCGCGTGATTCGATGAAATGCATTTGTTCTTCAGTTTCCACGCCTTCGGCCACCACTGACAGGTTCAGGTGTTTGGCCAGGTCGAGTATGGTGTTGCAGATGGCGGCGTCCTTGCTCGATTCGGGCAAGTCCTTGATAAAAGTACGGTCGATCTTCAGTACCGAGATGGGAAAACGTTTCAGGTAAGCCAGCGAGGAGTAGCCGGTGCCGAAGTCGTCGATGGCGATGCGCGCGCGGCGTTCCGTCATTTTCACGAGGATGGCTTCGGCATGCACCGGGTCGATCATCAGCGTGCCTTCGGTAATTTCCAGCACCAAATGCTCGCCCGACAGGCCGGAAAAGGCCAGTGCATCGTCGAGCACGTCGAGAAATTTGTCGTTGCGAAACTGGCGCGGACTGATATTGACCGACATGTACAGAGGGCGCTGCGCCGCCTCCTGGAATTGCCGCAGCTGCACGCAAGCCGATTTCAGCGCCCAAGCGCCCAGCAGGTTGATCAGGCCATTGGCTTCGGCGATCGGGATAAAGCGCACCGGAGGCACCAGGCCCAGGGTCGGGTGTTTCCAGCGCATCAGGGTTTCAAAGCCCTGGATCTGGCGCGTGCGCGCGTTGACGATGGGCTGGTAGTACAGCAGGAATTCGCCTTCGCGCACGGCCTGGAACATCGCCGCTTCGAGCGAGATATCGTGCTCGGACGGGCCGTTCAGGCGCGGGCTGTAGATCAGGCAGCGCGCCTTGCCGGTTTCCTTGGCGCGCGACATGGCCGCGTCGGCCAGCGCCACCAGGCGCACCTCGTCTTCCGCATGCAGCGGATAGATCGCCACGCCGACCGAGGCGCCCACATAGATCTTGTGGCCGTCGACTTCGAACGGCGCCTGCAGGGTGGCCAGCAGGCGGCCCGTGACGAGCTTGATCTGCGCGTCGGTGGCGCTGCCGGGCAGTACGGCGACGAACTCGTCGCCGCCGACGCGGGCCAGGGTGTCGCTGTCGCGCAAGGTCTTGCGCAGGCGGGCGGCGGCCAGGCGCAAGACGGCGTCGCCCACCGGATGGCCCAGGCCGTCGTTGACTTTCTTGAAACCATCAAGACCGATGGTGGCCACCGAAAAGCCCTGGCCCGAGCGCGCCGCCTGGGCGATCACCATGCGGATGCGGTCCGACAGCAGCAGCCGGTTTGGCAGCCCCGTCAGGGCGTCGTGGGTGGCCATATGGCGCAGCCGCTCTTCCGTATTGTGCTGGGCCGAGGTATCGCGCCCGACCACCAGCAATTCGGCCAGGCCTTCGTTGCTCATGTACGAGGACAAGCGCAACTCGAACCAGATTTCCTGTTCCGCTGTGTGCAGCCGCACTTCCAGGCGGCCCGGTTCTTCGAGCGCGTCCTGCAGCGCCGCCTGCAGCGCGGCGCGCGAGGCCTCGGCTGCCAGCTGCAGCAGCAAATGGCCGACCAGGCCGGCCGGCGCGGCGAACAGGGCGGTGGCGCGCTTGCTGGCAAACAGGATCAGGCCGTCCGCATCGAGCCGGAACACGATATCGCCGGCCTCTTCCATGAGGTTGTCCAACTCGTGGCGGGCCTCGCGGTGGGCGGCGGATGGGGTACTGGAAAACATCGTGCTGGCTTTTACCTTTATCAGTGCTGCCGCCCAGCTATGCGCATGGCGGCAAGCAACATCATTGCGCATGGCGCGCCGCCCGATCGGTAGCGCGCCTGGTCAGTGGAATCATCATGGCAGGCCTGCAACAAAATCGCCGCTGCCTGCCTGATGACTCCGATTTAGAGGAAATGTATCATTGAAAACCAGGTGAAAACATGAAATTGAGCAACATTTGTTCATAAGGTGGAAATATTGCTGTGCCTCCTGACGTGCCATGTCGGGTTTCGCCACAAGGCCTGCACCCGACTCGCCTTTGTGGATCAGTGGCGGGGCCGCCGGCTTTTGACAATGGCGTACCAGACAAGTTCAGCATGATAGCAAACCGTGGCGGGGAGTTGCCAGGAATGCGCGCCGCGAACATCAGGTCTGGCGTCGTTCCTGCGCATGCCGTTGTCCCCGTCGATCATGGTGACGCTTGCCCGGTACGCGGTGTTTTTTCACCCAGGTGCAGGCAAAAAACTACTCACTTTCTGCCGGGCCCCGGCCGGGCACAAAAGGCGCGCTTGCCGCTTGTTTCACTTTGCGCTAGTCTGGTTCGCATGCCAGCTTTTTGGCAGCCCCCGCCAAACCTGCACGGAGTCGCCATGAATGCTTGCGATACGCATGAAGTTTTCAACCAGGCCACGCCATTCGAGAACGTCAACCTGTTTGCCTGCGATCCCGTGCTGCAGGAGGCCTTGCTGCGCGAGGGTGGCGGTGCCGCATCGGCCGAGCTTGAATTGCTTGGCGAGCGCCTGGGCAGCGCCGAGCTCATCGCGCTGGCGCACCTGGCCAATGCGCATGGGCCGCAACTGCGGCAGTTCGACCGCAGCGGGCGGCGCATCGACGAAGTGGAATTTCACCCGGCCTGGCATGGCTTGATGGCGGTGCTGGTCAAGGCGGGCCTGCATGCGGCGCCGTGGGTGGCGCCAGGGCCGGGCGCCGGGACCGGGGCCGGGACCTGGACCGGGACCCACGTGGCGCGCGCCGCCGCCTATATCTTGGCAGGGCAGCTGGAAAACGGCGTGCAATGCCCGCTGACGATGACGTTCGCGTCGGTGCCGGTGCTGCGCCAGGCGGCGGGCTTGCCGCAGATCCTGGCGCGCTGGCTGCCGAAAATCCTGTCCGGTGAGTACGATCCGCGTTCCTTGCCGGTCGAGCACAAACGCGGCGCGCTGATCGGCATGGGCATGACGGAAAAACAGGGCGGCACCGATGTGCGCAGCAATACCACCCGCGCCGAGGCGCTGCCGCTGCCTGAGGCGCAGGCGCTGTTCGGCGCCGAGGCGGACAATGCCTACCGCATCGTCGGCCATAAATGGTTTTTCTCGGTGCCGCAAAGCGACGCCCATCTGATCCTGGCGCAGGATGCCGGCGGCGCGGGCCTGTCGTGCTTCTTCCTGCCGCGCTACCTGCCCGACGGCAGCCGCAATGCCATCCGCGTGCAGCGCCTTAAGGACAAGCTGGGCAACCGCTCGAATGCGTCGGCCGAAGTGGAGTTTGCCGGCGCGTATGGCTGGCTGGTCGGCGAGGCGGGCAGGGGGATTGCGACGATTATCGAAATGGCCAGCCATACGCGGCTCGATTGCGTACTGGGCAGCACCGGCATCATGCGCGCCGCACTCGCCCAGGCGCTGCATCACGCGCGCCAGCGCATGGCGTTCGGCAAGGTGCTGGCTGAACAGCCGTTGATGCAGAACGTATTGGCTGACCTGGCGCTGGAATCGGAAGCGGCCACCGTGTTCGCCATGCGCCTGGCGCGCTGCTTCGATGAAAAAGATGACGAAGGACAAGCCGCGCTGGCGCGTGTGCTGACCCCGGCCGGCAAGTACTGGATCTGCAAGCGCGGTCCCGGCTTTGGTGCCGAAGCGATGGAAGTGCTCGGTGGCAACGGCTATGTGGAAGAGGCGCCGCTGGCGCGGCTGTATCGCGAACTGCCCGTCAACTCGATCTGGGAGGGTTCCGGCAATGTGATGTGCCTGGACGTGCTGCGCGCGCTGGCCAGGTCGCCCGCCGCGCGCGCAGCGCTGGCGGCCGAGCTGGCGCTGGCCGGTGACGGCGACGCGACCTTCGTGGCGTATCGCGCGCGGCTGCTGCTGGCGCTGGAGCAGGGCGAGCCTGACGAGTTTGGCGCGCGTGCCTGGTCCGAGCGCATCGTGCTGGCGGTGCAGGCGGCTCTGCTGCTGCGCCATGCGCCGTGCTTCGTGTCGAGCGCGTTTGTCGCTTCCCGGCTGGCGCAGGCGCCGGGCGGCGCCTATGGCCGCTTGCCGGTCGGCACCGATTGCGCCGCCATCCTGGCGCGCGCCCTGCGTCAATAGCGCACGGCAGCGCGCTGCAATTATTTCGAAAATTCCAGCCACAGCACTGCTTGAGGCTGGGATAATGCGGTCCTATACCGCCAATCGATATCCATGCGCGGGCATGGCCAGTTGCGCCTCGCCTGACGAAAGAGTACAACGACATGAAACAAGACCCACGCTTTCCCAATCTGTTCATCACCGATCACCCGCTGATCCAGCACAAGCTGAGCCATATGCGCGAGCACGATACCTCGACGCGCACCTTCCGCGAATTGCTCAAGGAAATCACCCTGCTGATGGGCTATGAAATCACGCGCGACCTGCCGCTGACCACGCGCGAAATCACCACCCCGTTGATGACCGTCGATGCGCCCGTTATCGCGGGCAAGAAACTGGCCATCGTGCCCATCTTGCGCGCCGGCATCGGCATGAGCGACGGCTTGCTGAACCTGGTGCCGTCGGCGCGCGTCGGCCATATCGGTGTGTACCGTGACCCGGCCACCCATATGCCGGTGGAATACCTGGTGCGCCTGCCGGACCCGAGCGAGCGTACCTTCATCCTGTGCGATCCGATGGTCGCCACCGGCAACTCGGCCGTGTACGCCGTCGACGTGCTGAAAAAGCGCGGCGTTTCCGATGAGCAGATTATCTTCCTGGCGCTGGTGGCCGCACCGGAAGGCGTGACGGTGTTCCAGAACGCTCATCCGAACGTGAAAATGTTTGCCGCCGCGCTCGACTCGCACCTG
Source organism: Janthinobacterium sp. PC23-8 (assembly GCF_002250505.1). Taxonomy (GTDB): domain Bacteria; phylum Pseudomonadota; class Gammaproteobacteria; order Burkholderiales; family Burkholderiaceae_D; genus Janthinobacterium. Next base: position 638,006 of record NZ_NJGY01000002.1, on the reverse strand, counting down.
AACGAGCACGCCTATATCGTGCCGGGCCTGGGCGACGCGGGCGATCGCATCTTCGGCACCAAATAATTGACTCACGGCTAGCACCCCATGGCAACCTTGATCGATCCCGATTTCCGCACCCGCTTGCGTGCCCTGAATGACAAATACGCGGCCGGCGTGCCGGCGCTGATGCAGGCGATCGCCGATGCCCATGCGCGTTGCGACACCGAAGGCCCGCGCCTGGCGCAGCTGACCGCCTTGCACCACGCCCTGCACGCGGTGGCCGGCTCGGCCGCCACCTTCGGCTTTGCCACCCTGGGCCAGGAATGCCGTCGCCTGGAACAACTGGCGCGCCACTTGTTGAACGAGCCGGGCAATGTGCTGGCAGAGTGGCCATTGTTGAGCACGCATGTCGGCGCCTTGCTGAGCTGGGCCGCGCGCGACGCGGCGGCCACGCATTTTTCGGCCTGAGCGACAATGATCGGAAAGCGTGGTTCAAATGATATATTTGATACAACGCAAAGCGTACGCGACTCGGATTAGGATATAGTGTGTCCATGCCGCTGCTTCAGCGGCGCCGCAAGACCGGGATCTTTGGCTGTTTTGACTATAAAAGTAGGCCTCGCAAGTTTATTTTGCGAAAAAATGGTTTTTCCCAGTTTTGTTGGTATAATTGGGCATCGTTGGATTCGAGGTAGTAGTGCAGTTTGTCTGTCATTTCTTTCTTGCTTCAAACGATATAACGGGCGCAAGCCCAACTTAACTGAAATAGGAAATTGTAATGGCAACTGGCATCGTAAAATGGTTCAATGATTCGAAGGGCTTCGGCTTTATTACCCCTGACGAAGGCGGCGAAGATCTGTTCGCTCACTTCTCGGCTATCCAGTCGAACGGCTTCAAGTCCCTGCAAGAGAACCAACGCGTTTCTTTTGAAGTGACCGCTGGCCCTAAAGGCAAGCAAGCTTCGAACATTCAGCCAATCTAATACGCTGGATCAAACGAAATAAAGAAATCCTCGGTTTCCGGGGATTTTTTTTCGCCTGAATTTTTGTAATCACCTATATCGCCCGCTCCCGCCAATAATCGGCTTGCGAATAGCTGTGCCGCAGAAAATCGACGAAAGCGCGTATGCGTAGCGGCAAATGCCGGCGCTGTGCAAACACCGCATAAATATCGTTGCCAGGCGCCGCGAACTGATCGAGCATCGTCACCAGTTGCCCCGATTCAATCTCCGCCCCCACTTCCCACATTGACCGCCAGGCCAGCCCTTTGCCGGCCAGCGCCCAGTCGTGCAGCACCTCGCCGTCGTTGCAGACCATATTGCCCGACACTTTCAAGGTCACGTTCTTGCCGTTTTCACGGAAGGTCCAGCCGCGCTGGCTGCCTTCGCCGCTGATTGCCAGGCAATTGTGCTTGATCAGGTCGTTTGGCACCCGCGGCATGCCGGCCCGTTTCAGGTAGCCGGGCGCGCCCACCACCACGCGGTGATTGTCGGCCAGCTTGGTGCTGACCAGGGAAGAATCGGACAGGCTGGCAATGCGGATCGCCACGTCGATGCCTTCGCCGATCAGGTCTACCAGGCGGTCGTTCAGGTTCAGCGCCACCGTCACCTCGCGGTGCTCGGCCACGAAAGAGGGGATCAGCGGCGCCACGTGCTGGCGGCCGAAGCCGGCCGGCGCGGAAATCAAGAGGTGGCCGCTGGCTTTCACGCTGCGTTCGGCCACCGCCAGTTCCGCTTCCTCGAGTTCGGCCAGGATGCGCTGGCAGTCTTCCAGGAACGCCGCGCCTTCATTCGTCAAGGCCAGCTTGCGCGTGGTGCGCTGCAGGAGTTTCACGCCCAGGCGCTGCTCGAGCGCATCGAGGCGGCGGCCGATCATGGCCGGCGCGATGCCCTCGGCGCGCGCGGCGGCCGACAAACTGCCTCTGGCGACTACTTCCACGAAGGTTGAAATTTGTTTGAATTGTCCCATGATGCTCTTTCACTTGTGACAAAAACGCATGGATGAAGTGATTTTTAATCTCGTTTTATGCCTTATAGTGAATATACTATAGAACAACAGCACCCGATACGCATCTGCCAGACATCGCTGGCGCTTATACTTAGCCTGCCAGATTACTTTTATTAATAACGGAGAACATCATGACGCAGTCCCCCATCGTTTTGCCGGAAGGCATGCAAATCACGGGCGAGATCCAGCCTGGATACGAACAGATCCTGACACCGGAGGCGCTGGCGCTGGTGCTCAAGCTGACGCGCGCTTTCGAGCCGCGCCGCCAGGAATTGCTGGCCGTGCGCGTCGAGCGCGCCAGGCGTCTCGATGCGGGCGAGCGCCCTGATTTTCTGCCGGAAACGGCGCATATCCGCGATGGCGACTGGACGATCGCGCCGATTCCGAAAGCGCTGGAATGCCGCCGCGTGGAAATTACCGGCCCGGTCGAGCGCAAGATGGTCATCAACGCCTTCAACTCGGGCGCCGACAGCTACATGACCGACTTCGAAGACTCGAACACGCCGAACTGGGACAACCAGCTGACGGGCCAGATCAATATGTTCGATGCCGTGCGCAAGACCATTTCGCTGGAACAAAACGGCAAGTCGTACAAGCTCAACGACAAGATAGCCACCCTGGTCGTGCGTCCGCGCGGCTGGCACCTCGATGAAAAACACGTGCTGGTCGACGGCAAGCGCATTTCGGGCGGTATTTTTGATTTCGCCCTGTTCATGTTTCATAACGCCAAGGAACAGCTGGCGCGCGGCGCCGGCCCGTATTTCTATCTGCCCAAGATGGAATCGCACCTGGAAGCGCGCCTGTGGAACGATATCTTCGTCATGACGCAAAACGAGCTGGGCTTGCCACAAGGCACCATCAAGGCGACCGTGCTGATCGAAACCATCCTGGCCGCCTTTGAAATGGATGAAATCCTGTACGAGCTGAAAGAACACAGCTCGGGCCTGAACGCGGGGCGCTGGGATTACATCTTCTCGTGTATCAAGAAATTCAAGCTTGACAAGGATTTCTGCCTGGCCGACCGCGCCAAGGTCACCATGACGGCGCCCTTCATGCGCGCCTATGCCTTGCTGCTGCTGAAAACCTGCCACAAGCGCGGTGCGCCAGCCATTGGCGGCATGGCGGCCTTGATTCCGATCAAGAACGACCCGGAAAAGAACGATATTGCCATGGGCGGTGTGCGCAACGACAAGGCGCGCGACGCCACCGACGGCTACGACGGCGGCTGGGTCGCCCATCCTGGCCTGGTGGAACTGGCCATGGGCGAATTCACCAAGGTGCTCGGCGACAAACCGAACCAGATCGACAAGCAGCGCCCCGACATCGACGTCAAGGCGGCCGACTTGTTGAATTTCCAGCCGGAAGCGCCGATCACGGAAGCGGGCTTGCGCTACAACATCAACGTCGGCATTCACTACCTGGGCAGCTGGCTGGCTGGCAACGGTTGCGTGCCGATCCACAACCTGATGGAAGACGCGGCTACGGCCGAGATCAGCCGCTCGCAGGTGTGGCAGTGGATTCGTTCGAGCAAGGGCGTGCTGGAAGACGGCCGCAAGGTCACGGCCGAGATGGTGCGCGCCATGATTCCGGAAGAGCTGGCCAAGGTGCAGCGCGATGCGCCGGGCGGCGACGGCCCGACCTATGTGCGCGCCGGCCAGATTTTCGAGGAAATGTCGACCTCGGAATCGTTTGCCGAGTTCCTGACCTTGCCACTGTACGAAGAAATCTGATTATTGTCTTGAATCAAACAAAAAATCCCGGCATGCCGGGATTTTTTACGTGGTTGCGCCAAGCGTGGCGGCAACTTAAAAATGGTTTTTCCACATGCGCAGCGCCGCAAAAGCCTCCACCGGCGACGCATCATGGCCCAGTTTGCCAGCCACTTTCAGGCTGCTCAGGATGGCCGGTTCGCGGTAGCGCAGGAAGGGATTGGTGGCTTTTTCCAGCTTGATCGTCGACGGCACCGTCGGCAGGTCCTGCCGGCGCTTTTCCGTGTCGACGGCCACCCGTTCCCGCAGCGCCAGGTTGCCGGGCTCGACTGCGCTGGCAAAGCGCAAGTTGGACAGGGTATACTCGTGGGCGCAATAGACCAGCGTGTCGTCGGGCAGGGCCGCCAGCTTGGCAAGCGAATCGGCCATCTGGCCTGGCGTACCTTCGAATAAGCGGCCGCAACCGCCGGCAAACAGGGTGTCGCCGCAAAACAGCCAAGGTGCGCCGTTCGCGTCGCCGCGCTGGCGCACATAGGCGATATGGCCCTTGGTATGGCCGGGCACGTCGACCACGGTCAGCTGCAGGCCCAGTTCGGCGACCACGGCGACCTCATTGCCGGCCAGCGGTTCCGTGATGGTTGTGATAGCCTCGTTGCGCGGACCGAAGACGGGAACGGCGAAATGCTGTAACAATTCAGGCACGCCACCGGTGTGGTCGGCGTGGTGATGCGTCAGTAGAATGGCGCACAAGTTCAGATTGTTGGCCTTGAGCGCTTCGAGTATGGGTTTGGCGTCGCCGGGGTCGACCACGGCGGCTTGCTTGCCGTCATGAATCAGCCACAGGTAATTGTCGTTAAAAGCGGGCACGGCAAGTACCGATAAGGCGTGTTCAGGGGAGTTGATCATGTGTAAGAGAGAAAACTGAATGGACAGTGCGGCATCCGAAAAATCCATTATAGCGCTTGATGGCTGGTTGCAGACGCCGGCTGGCCTGTACGTGCGTCAATGGGAACAGCAATGCCTGGACAGCCTGACGGTCGATATCTTCGGCTTTAACGCCGTGCAACTGGGCTTGCCCCAGTTCGACGCGCTGGCCGCCAGCCGCATGCCCAACAAATGGCAGATCGATGCGCGCCTGCCGGGCAATCAGCCGCAGGGTAGTGCGCTCAAGCTGGTCTCCGCTTTCGACGAGCTGCCCTTCGATTCACACAGCCTGGACCTCGTAGTGCTGCCGCATGTGCTCGAATTTGCGGCCGAGCCGCACCAGGTGCTGCGCGAAGTCGAGCGCGTGCTGATCCCCGAAGGCCAGCTCATCATCTGCGGCTTCAACCCGGCCAGCCTGTGGGGCGCGCGGCAGGTACTGGCCCGCCTGACGGGCCGCCATTACCTGCCCAGGGCCGGCGAGCTGATTTCCATGCCGCGAGTAAAGGACTGGCTGAAATTATTGAACATGGGCGTGAGCCGCAGCCATTTCGGCTGCTACGCGCCGGCCTGCAAGACCGATAAATGGCTGCGCCGCCACGCCTACATGGACAAGGCCGGCGCGCGCTGGTGGCCTTATCTGGGCGCAGTGTATATAGTGCAGGCCATCAAGCGCGTCAAAGGGATGCGCCTGATCGGTCCGGCGTGGACCAAGAAACCGGCGACGGCGCCCGCAGGCGCACCGGTGACCAACAAGAGTCGGGAACAGGAACATGGATAAGGTTGAGATTTACGCCGATGGCGCATGCAAGGGCAACCCCGGCACCGGCGGCTGGGGCGCACTGATGGTAGCCGATGGCGCCAGGAAGGAAATTTACGGCGGAGAACTGAACACGACCAACAACCGCATGGAATTGCAGGCCGTGATCGAAGCCCTGACGGCGCTCAAGCGCCCGTGCCAGGTGGTGATGTACACCGACAGCCAGTATGTGCAAAAGGGCATCAGCGAGTGGATCCACGGCTGGAAGGCGCGCGGCTGGAAAACGGCCGCCAAGGCGCCGGTGAAAAATGTCGACCTGTGGCAGGCGCTCGACCTGGCCCAGTCCGTGCATCAGGTGGAATGGCGCTGGGTGCGCGGCCACAACGGCCATCCGGGCAACGAACGGGCCGACCAGTTGGCCAACCTGGGCGTGGAAACCGTGCGCGCATAAGTTCGCGCACGGTTTGTCGCAGCCAGCGACAGCGCGCAATCGAAGGACGCAGGTTTGCTATACTGCGTCCTTCGCTTTTTTGCTTTTATGTGAGTGCCTCATGCGTCAAATTGTTCTCGATACTGAAACCACCGGCCTGAACCCGCGCACGGGCGACCGCATCCTGGAAATCGGTGCGGTCGAGCTGAACAACCGCATGCTGACCGGTAATAATTTTCACCACTACATCAATCCCGAACGCGATTCGGAAGAGGGTGCGCTGGCCGTCCACGGCCTGACCACCGAGTTTCTCAGCGACAAACCCAAGTTCGCCGATATCGCCGACGAGTTCCGCGCCTATATTGCCGGCGCCGAACTGATCATCCACAATGCCCCGTTCGACATCGGCTTTCTGAACGCCGAATTCAAGCGCCTGAACCTGCCGCCCGTGCACGAACAGGTACACGGCGTGATCGACACCCTGGTGCAAGCCAAGGAAATGCACCCCGGCAAGCGCAACTCGCTCGACGCCCTGTGCGACCGCTACGGCGTGTCGAATGCCCACCGCAAACTGCACGGCGCGCTGCTCGACTCGGAACTGCTGGCCGACGTCTACCTGGCCATGACGCGCGGCCAGAACAGTCTCAGCATGGAAGAAGAAGTGGCAGCTCCCGTCGACGGCGCCATACTGGAAATCGTGCCGCTGGCCGAAGTCATCTTCCAGGCCGCCAGCGCCGACGAAATCGCCGCCCACGCAGCGACCATCGCCGGCCTCGACAAGGCTGTCAAAGGCCAGTGCATCTGGACCGCCGTCAGCACCCAGTCTGCGGCCTGAACAGAAAAAGAATGGCCGGTGCATTTTTTCTTGCCCCGGCCCTTGCGGATGGCGCAATACGTATGCGATAATTCGCCTCGCTTCGGGAGGTTAGCTCAGGGGTAGAGCACTGCATTCACACTGCAGGGGTCGCAAGTTCGAAACTTGCACTTCCCACCAAGAATTCGTTTAATATCAAAGGCTTACACTGATCTAGTGTAGGCCTTTTTTTGTTGGGTATGAAAAAAGTATGAAAAGTTCGGCTCAAGCGTGTTTGGCGTCTATAGGACGCCACCGTTTATTCTATTGTGCTCGTAAATCCAAAAGCGCCGCAACTATGGCCTGTTCACGACAAACTTTGCATAATCGCTAACCGAGCATAATTTTTGCCGATGACAATGGTTCGGATGGCGTTTTTGATGGAGTTGTTGTGTGTGTGTGTGCCTTGCTAAGGCACGATTAATCAGTCGGTGAAATTCCGATCTGGCTAGCTCGTGCTCCGGCCACAAGCACAAGGGGCGGTTCAGGCGGTAACGAATGGACTGAAGCACTTCGTGAAAAGGCCTCTTTGGGAGGCGGCGAGCCATGCGGGCCGCAAGGTGAGTGAACACTGAGCAGGCCTCGAAACATCGTCGTGGATGCCGACTCGCCATCATAACGAGGAAGGCTGACGGCGGCGCCGAAGCGAGCGTGAAACGCAGGTGTCGCGTCCACCGGGGGGAGTGGTGGCAGCACGCATGGTATGGCTTTCGGGCTAGTGAGCCGATCGAGTCTTGATGGTGCGCGCCGCCGTTATCGCGGTGTTGGTCGGAACCGCAACCACGGCCGCTGGATGCGCCTTGTTGTAGCTCGCGTACGCCGCTGAGACATAGGTCGTCAGAGAAGGCTGCAGCCCGTCGACCTGGATCTGCGAAGGTTGGACACCATGCTTGTGCCCGGAGGCATACCTCAGCTCATCGGACTTGACGTTTTTACTCACCGGAGCAGCGGCGAAGTATTCGAGCCATACGTAATAATCAGACATTTTATTTCCTTTTGGTGGGTGTGAAAAATCCGGCCGTGAAGCCGGAGGGGAAGTGGCCACGTCTGTGCTGACCACGCCGAGCAGAATGGGCAAGGTCGATGGGCGGGGCCGATGGTGATGGAACTGCACGTCGTCGCTGCAGGCGCCGTCAGGCAAAACGCCGAGAACGCGCGCAAGGCCACCACCCTGGTAGTGGCCGCATCGCAGTTCGCCACCAGGGGCGGCCAGGTGGTGAGCCAGGTGGTGACGACCATGGGCGAGATCAAGGAAAGTTCAGGCAAGATTGTCGATATCATCAGTGTGATCGACGGCATCGCGTTTCAGACCAACATTCTCGCGCTCAATGCCGCAGTGGAAGCGGCGCGCGCCGGCGAGCAGGGACGCGGTTTCGCGGTGGTCGCCTCCGAAGTGCGCACCCTGGCGCAGCGTTCGGCCAGCGCCGCCAGGGAGGTCAAGGAACTGATCGGCCGCTCGGTGGAAACCGTCAGCGCCGGTACCTTGCTGGTCGATCAGGCCGGCACAACCATGGACAGCATCGTCACCTCGATCAGGCAGGTGGCCGATATCATGACAGCGATCAGCGCTGCCAGCAGCGAGCAGAGTGCCGGTATCGAGCAGGTCAACCAGGCCATCGTCTCGATCGACGATGTGACCCAGCAGAACGCCGCGCTGGTGGAAGAAGCCGGCGCCGCCGCGCAAAGCATGCGCGAACAGGCGGACCTGCTGGCGCAAGCGGTCAGCGTGTTCAAGCTGGCCGGACAGCCGGCCCTGGCCGCGCCGCTGCGTACAACGGCGCCGGCGCTCGCCATGTAGGCAGCCGCGCTTCAGCCCAAACCGCAGCGCGAGCATTTTCAGCGCCGGCCAAGGCCGCCGTCTTTACTTCCGGCCAGAGCGGCTGGGGGAATTTTAATCGGGGAACCAGCGAAATGCCTGCGTTGCACTAATCCCCGCCAGCAGTCCCTGGGGCTACGGCATGCAGTGGCCGTGCCAGAAGTCTATTGCAGTAGTGAGCGTCTTCTGCTTGCAGCTCATCAGGAGCGCGGACAAGGTGTGAGGAGGCCGCATGGCAAGCCATGCAACGACGAAGCAAGTCATCTATGACGGCCCGTCCCCGCTTCTGATGGGTGCCAGCAGGAGCTGTATTCATTTACCGGGACAGGCTATAAGCATGGGCGCCGCCGGGAATGTGGCGAGGCAGGGCAACAGACCTGTGCAAGCGGGCAGCCGCCCCATCGGCATTCTATCTGCCCCTGTAGCAAACGCAACTGCAAATCAAGGCCGGGGCGTATGCCGTGGCGGCCAGGGCCAACCGGGACGAACTGGCCTGGCTGGGCCACCATGCCCGGCTTGCGCTAACGCTGCGGCAACTGCGGCGCCCCATCATTGAGGCGGAAGGCGCCCACCACCCTGAGCAGTTCGTGCGCCTGGTCCTGCATGCTTTGCGCGGCCGCCGCCGATTGCTCGACGAGGGCGGCATTGCGCTGCGTCAGTTCATCCATTTCAGTGATGGCACTGTTGACTTCCTCGATGCCCTTGCTCTGGCGCTGGCTGGCCGCCGTGATGTCGTTCATGATCTCCGTCACCTGCCTGACCGAGGCGACGATATCGCCCATGGTGCGCCCGGCGCTGTCGGCCAACTGGCTGCCCGTTTCTATCCTGGCCACGGAATCCTCGATCAGTTGCTTGATTTCCCGCGCCGCCGTGGCCGAGCGCTGGGCCAGGCCGCGCACTTCGGTGGCGACAACGGCGAAGCCGCGTCCCTGCTCGCCGGCGCGCGCCGCTTCCACGGCCGCGTTCAAGGCCAGGATATTGGTCTGGAAAGCGATGCCGTCGATGACGGCGATGATGTCGACGATGCGCCCTGAGCTGGCCTTGATCGAGCCCATGGTCTCGACCACCTGGCCGACCACGCGGCCGCCTTCCAGTGCCACGTCCGAGGTTGACAGCACCATCTGGTTGGCCTGGTGCGCATGGCTGGCATTTTCACGCACGGTATCGGTTAACTGATGCATCGATGACGCCGTTTCCTGCAGCGATTGGGCCTGCGATTCCGTGCGCGCCGACAGGTCGGCATTGCCCAGTGCGATTTCGCTCGCCTCCACCGTGATGGTGGTGCCGGCCTGCTTGATGTCGCTCAGCAGGGTATTCCAGTTTTGCACCACCGTCACCAGCGCGCGCGACAGCTTGCCCACTTCGTCGTCGCTGTCGGCATGGATGCGCATCGTCAGGTCGCCGGCGGCCAGCGACTCGGCCGCGCGGCAGGCGTCGTCGATGGGCCGCACCACGGCGCGCGCCATCCAGGTGGCGATCGCCGCCAGCACGGCAAAGCCGATGGCCATCGTGCCCAGCGAGAGCCAGGCGGCGCGCTGGCCCGCGTGCCTGGTCTCTTGCAGTGCATCGCCCGTGCGCTGGTCCAGGTTGAGCAATACCTGATTGAGCTGCTTGCGCACCAGCTGATAGTGCGTGGTCGCGCCCTGCATGGCCGCCACGCCCGTGTTGGGGTCCATCGACGCCAGATCCAGGGCCTGCGCGATGCTGGCCCGGTAACGTTCGATGGCAGGTAGCGCTTGCGCCGCTTCGGCAGCGGCGCCGGCAAAGCTTTGCAGCTCGGTCAAACCTTGCCTGATGCTGTTGAGCTGGCTATCGGTTTGCGTGCCGAACTCCTTGAATTGTGCTTCGGACAGACTGGCGGCGATGGCGATCTTGGCATACACCCCGGCATGCACCTGGCCCAGGTCGATGGCTTGCCGGTTGGCCAACCTTTCCGCCGTCAGCGTGACATGTTTCAATTCGTGCATGCGCCGCTCGTCCTGCTGCATGGCGAAATAGGACATCGCTCCCATGGCGAGCAGGCAAGCCAGCGCCACCACCGGGACGATCAACATCTTGTGTGCAATTTTCACAGGAGACCCATATTGTTAAAAGAGCTGTGCGTGGTCCCGGCACGGGCGGCGCGCAGGCCGGCTACAGGTAGATACCGCCGCAGACGACGGTATCGTTCAGCTTTTCGCAGTACATCGCCTTCGGTTCGATCTTCTTGTTCTCGGGATTCGTGAATTTGTATTCCTGCCAGAAGCTGCCTTTGCTCTTGGCCAGATCAACGCGCTCCTTGACGAAGGCCTTGCCATCGATATCCTTCAGTTCGATCAAATTCTTGCCCACCATCTTGGGATTGGCGCCATGCGCGACGACGGTGCCGTCGAGCTTGTAGACCACCAGGTACAGGTCATGCAGGATGAATTGCGGCGTCTTGGCGGTGAAGTCGGCATATGCCTTGGCATCGCCAGCGCTCTTGATGTAGGCCACGCCTTTCTTGACCATGGTTTCGGCATCGGCGCGCGTGGCGCCTCCTTCGGCGGCGGTGCCGGCTTGCGGCAGCGCGCTGGCGGCAAGGATGAGCGACAGGCAAAAAGCAGGGGCGAACTTGGACATTGCAGTCTCCTTCATGGTGCGTATTGGAAAGCCGGCGCAGGCCGGCGCGATAAGGTAGCGCCTATCGGAATGCCGATGTTTCATAGTAGCGCGATGTCAGCATGATCATGCACTCATGCAACAATTTTTTTTGTGCCGGGCGCTTTTACAACGTCGCGTGCAAGTTTTCACGCCTGCGCTTCCAGGGGAAGACGCCGGGCCAGGACTATCAACATGAGAGTGTAGTGCTGGCGCCACGCTTTGCCGGCGCCACTTGCCGGTGCGCCCGCGCATGCACGAAAGATCCTGACGCCCGCTGACGCAAGAACGCCTTGCGCCTGTTTCAGCGCAGCGTGCCGTCGCTCTTGCGCACGCTTGTTACATAGGTCGGCAACTCCCACGCGCCGCCCGGTGCGACCAGGCGGCACATGCCGGTGGTCGATTCCTTTGTCCAGACGAATTGCTTGCCATCCCAGGTGTGCACCGACGAACTCCAGCAGTCGCCCAGGCCGCGCCCTTTGTGGGACGCTGAAATCTCGCCGCCGCTGTAGCTGCTGGCATCGCCGCCGGCGCTGACCGGCGCGAACGGCGCCTGCGGATTGATCACCCAGAACATGGCGGACTGGTTGTAGGCATAGGTCTCGCAGACCATGGACGCGAGCAGTTTGTCGGGTGACAAACGATGCACGCGCAGGTCGTCTTCTGCCTGCTGGCCTGCGGACGGGTACATCCCGGGACAGTCGTCGCGGCTGGCAACTTGCCGCAGTGCTTGCAACAAGTCGCCACGCTGTCCTGGCGCCAGCACAATGTCTTGCCGGCTTTCGCGCGGTACGGCAGCGGCGGCGATGACCGGCGCCAGCGTGGACTTTCCGACCTCATTTTCGCTCTTGCCGCCTTTGCGCACCAGGGCGCCCACCGTGCCGATGCGGCCCTGGGCTTCGTCCATTTTCAGCAGCACGGCGCTGGCGCCGGCGGTGGACAAGGTCCAGTCGTGCTTGCCGCTGGAAAATACCACGCTCGACGCCTGCAGCAGGGCCGGCAGGATGACGGCCAGCGTTGCGCCGTTCAGGGGGCTGGACTGGGCGCCAGGGACCAGGTCGATGGTCCCGAGCTTGCGTGCGCCGGACTTGATCACCAGGTGACTGACGTTGGCGGCCAGCGCGACATCGCTCTCGGCGTAGGAGCCGAGCTGTACCCTTGCGCTCACTGGCTGTCTTGCGCCGGCGTCGCGCACCAGCAGCAGGGACACGGCCGGCTCGGCGCCGTCGACCTGGTAGCCGGCGGCGCGGCAGGTGCCGGTGTTGTCGCAAGCCAGTTCCCAGTCCTTGTGCGAAAAACTCACGCCCGCCTTGTCGGCGGCAAGGCCGAGACCGGGAAGGGTGGACGCGCCGCTCAACAACATGATGGCCAGGCCAGTTTTCATTGCAAATCTCCCTATGGATCGATCCGCATTATAGGCCGGGATGGAGCAGGACCCGAACGAGATTGGCTGGCACCAGCCGGGAGCCATGCATCAAGGCCTGGCCGGATCGAAATGCTTGCCTATGCCCATCCAGCACTCGAAATAATTGCCCTGCAATTGCGGCGACGCCAGCGCGTGGGCGGTGGGGCACAGCACGCTGCGCGTTTCGAACATGAAGGCCATGGTGTTGTCGACCTTTTGCGGCACCGTGGTGTCGATGCTGCTGGCCTTGTCGAAGGTGCCCGCGTCGGGACCGTGGCCACTCATGCAGTTGTGCAGGCTGGCGCCGCCGGGGCGAAAACCGGCGGACTTGGCGTCGTACTGGCCGTGGATCAGGCCCATGAATTCACTGGCCACGTTGCGGTGGAACCAGGGTGGGCGGAAGGTGTCTTCGGCCACCAGCCAGCGCGGCGGGAAGATCACGAAGTCCAGCGTGTCGACGCCGGGCGTGTCGCTGGGCGCCTGCAGCACCAGAAAAATCGACGGGTCCGGGTGGTCGTGGCTGATCGAGCCGATGGTGTTGAAGTGGCGCAGATCGTATTTGCAGGGTGCGTAATTGCCATGCCAGGCGACGACGTCGAGCGGCGAATGGCCGATCTGCGCCGTCCACAAGTTGCCGCAGAACTTGGCGACCAGTTCGAACGCGCCTTCCACGTCTTCATAGGCGGCGCAGGGCGTCAAAAAGTCGCGCGGATTGGCCAGACCGTTCGAGCCGATCGGGCCCAGGTCGGGCAGGCGCAGCAGGGCGCCGAAGTTTTCGCAGATATAGCCGCGCGCCTCGCCGTCGGGCAGCAGGGCCTGGAAGCGGATGCCGCGCGGGATCACGGCAATTTCCTGTGGCTCAATATCGATCACGCCCAGTTCCGTGCGCAGCTGCAAGCGGCCCTGCTGCGGCACGATCAGCAATTCGCCGTCGGCCGAGTAGAAATAGCGTCCCTGCATGTCGCGGTTGGCCGCGTACAGGTGGATGGCGCAGCCCGATTGGGCCGCCGCCGAACCGTGGCCGGCCATCGTCACCCAGCCGTCGATAAAGTCGGTGGCATCAACTGGCATAGGCAGCGGGTCCCAGCGCAGCTGGTTCGGTGGCGCCTCGACGTGCTCGAAGTCGGCCGCGATACGGCCATTGGTCAGGCGCTGGAACGGCCGGTGCATGGCGGCCGGGCGGATGCGGTACAGCCAGGAGCGGCGGTTATGGCTGCGCGGCGCGGTAAACGCCGTGCCCGACACCTGCTCTGCATACAGGCCGTAGGCGGCGCGCTGCGGCGAATTGCGGTGGGCGGGCAGGGCGCCGGGCAGGGCCTCGGTGGCAAATTCATTGGCAAAGCCGGATTGGTAGGGTGGATTCATTGTTTTATCTCCAGTGCGATAGCAGGCTTCACTGTAGAACGTGGGATAATATTTGACGAGATAAATAGCTAAATACAGAGTATTTACAGCGTGAATAATTCTTTGCCCTTGAGGCCCGCACCATGATCGACATCCGCAATATCGACCTGAACCTGCTGGTGGTATTCCACGAGGTGTACCGCGAGCGCCAGATTTCCATGGCGGCCAGGCGCTTGCACCTGAGCCAGTCGGCCGTCAGCAATGCGCTGGGCCGGCTGCGGCGCACCTTCAATGACGAACTGTTCGTGCGTACGGCGCAGGGCATGCAGCCGACGCCCTATGCGCTGCTGCTGGCCGAGCCGGTGGCCGGCGCCCTGGCCACGCTGGCCGAAGCGTTCAAGCCACCGCAGGCGTTTGACGCCGCCAGCAGCGCGCGCCATTTTCGCCTGGCCATGAGCGACGTCGGTGAAGTGTATTTCATGCCGGTGCTGGTGGAACTGCTGCGCCAGCAGGCGCCACAGGTGCAGCTCAGTACCGTGCGCGCCGGCGCCATCGATATCAAGACGGAAATGGAGGCAGGCCGGGTGGACCTGGCGATCGGCGCGTTTGACGATGTCTCGGGCGCGCTGTACCAGCGGCGCCTGTTCGAGCAGGCCTATGTGACGATGTTTCGCAAGGGCCATGCGCTGGGCAACGGCCAGCCGACCCTGACACGCTTCCTGGCGTGTGAGCATCTGCTTGTGGCCTCGTCCGACAGTCCTTACGATAAAGTCAATGCGCTGCTGGAAAAAGCCGGTGTGCGCGCCGCCGCCAGCTGCCAGGTGCCGCATTTCACGGCCGTGCCGTATATCGTCGGCGGCACCGACCTGGTGGTGACGGTGCCCGAAAAGCTGGCGCAGCGCGCCGCCGCGCCGTTCAATCTGGAATACCTGCGCCCGCCTTTGGCGCTGCCGACGCTGCAGACGAATATCTTCTGGCACCGGCGCTATACCCAGGATGCGGGCAACCAGTGGCTGCGCACCTTGCTGGCAGAAACGTTCGCCGAATAAACGACCTGTGCATTACTATGGCGTTTTACTTGTCAGGAGCGACCATGGCCATCCGCATACATCATCTGAATCAAAGCCGCTCGCAGCGCATCGTCTGGCTGCTCGAGGAACTGGGACTGGACTATGAACTGGTGCGCTACCAGCGTGACGCCGTCACCCATTTCGCGCCACCGGAACTGAAAGCCATCCACCCGCTGGGCAAGTCGCCGCTGCTGGAAGTCGATGGCGTGCTGATCGAAGAGTCGGGCGCCATCGTGCAGTACCTGTGCGAACAGCACGGGCAGTTCCTGCCGCCGGCCGGCTCGCCCGAGGCGCTGCGCCATCTGCAGCTGATGCATTTTGCCGAAGGCTCGGCCATGATCCCGCTGCTGCTGCGTATTTATGTGTCACGCTTGGGCGACGGCGGCGCGCCGCTGCACGGGCGCATCGATGGCGAAGTGGTCAGCCATTTTGACTATCTGGAAAGCATCATGCAGCCTTGCGGCCATTTTATCGGCGAGGGTCTCAGCGGCGCCGACATCATGCTCAGCTTTCCCGTCAGCATTGCTGTCAAACAGCCGGAAGGCGCGCGCTGGCCGAAGCTGCAAGCGTTTGTGCGCGCCATCGAAGCGCGCCCGGCCTGGCAGAAGGCCATGGCCGCCACCGAAGGTTAATCAGCCATCACAAGCAGATACCCAAGCTGATCCTCGATGATTTTTATGATGGCAGGCCGCTTTTCGCCGTGGGCCGAGCTGCTGCGCCAGTTCACGGGCAAGGCGAGCATCGACGAAGGCCTGCTGCGCTGGATGCTGATTGCGCCGCTGGTGAAAGCGCGCAGCGCGGTCAAGGTGAACGCGATCGCGGCGCGGTTTGCCGAGGCCCGGATGCGCTACCAGGCGCTGCTGGGCAGCGATGGCGTGCTGGTCTTGCCGACACTGGGGCTGCTGGCGCCCCTTCATGGACAGATGAACCGGCTGTCGTTGAAGCCTGGCGTCAATGGCTGGTTTACCGCCCACACCCTGGGTAATTACCTCGATTTGCCGGCGCTTGCCATTCCAGCCTGGAAATTCACGGACCCGGCCAGCGGCCTGCCGCCGAGCATATCCGTGATGTGCGCACCGGGCGCGGAAGCGCAGCTGTTTGCCGCCGCAGCACGCATCGAGGCCGTCCTGAACTGAGCTTGTTTGCATGTTGATATTGTCACTATTGCATTTCAACAGGTGAAATTTCGTTTTATTGCATGAAATTGGCGCTTGTGCACTGGCCTGGCCGCCTAATTTGCTGTCTTATATAAGATTCCGCGCCATCGGGTACACAAACGGCGGCAGGACAGTCTAAAATACGTGGTGGGCCAAGCACGGCGTCACCGCCGGTACACTAGCCGTCCAAAGCAAGGTCAACCACCCTGTGTTTGGAACGAAGAAAGTTAACCACCAAGCATCACCGCATACAAGGGAATGAACATGGCAACACAAAAATCCAGGATCATCTACACGCTGACCGATGAAGCGCCCATGCTGGCGACGTACTCCCTGCTGCCGATCATCAAGAAGTTCACCGCGCCGGCAGGCGTCGACGTTGTCGCCAGCGATATTTCCGTCGCTTCGCGCGTGTTGGCTGAGTTCCCCGAGTACCTGTCCGATGACCAGAAAGTGCCGAACACCCTGGCCGAGCTGGGCGCCCTGACGCAAAACCCCGACACCAATATCATCAAGCTGCCGAACGTCAGCGCCTCGGTCGGTCAGCTCGTTTCGTGCATCCGTGAACTGCAAGGCCGCGGCTACAAGCTGCCGGACTATCCGGAAGATGCAAAGACCGACGAAGAAAAAGCCCTGAAGGTCCGCTACGGCAAATGCATCGGCAGCTCGGTCAATCCAGTGCTGCGCGAAGGTAATTCCGACCGCCGCGCGCCGAAGGCCGTGAAAGAATTTGCCCGCAAGCACCCGCATTCGATGGGCGAGTGGAGCCAGGCGTCGCGCACTCACGTGTCGCATATGCACCATGGCGACTTCTACCACGGTGAAAAATCGATGACGATTTCCGCCGCGCGCGACGTCAAGATGGAACTGGTCACCAAATCCGGCAAGACCATCGTGTTGAAACCGAAGGTCTCGCTGCTGGCCGGCGAAATCATCGACAGCATGTTCATGAGCAAGAAAGCGCTGCTGGAATTCTACGAGAAGGAAATCGACGACGCCTTCAAGACCGGCGTGATGTTCTCGCTGCACGTGAAAGCGACCATGATGAAGGTCTCGCACCCGATCGTGTTCGGCCACTGCGTGCGCATTTTCTACAAGGATGCGTTCGAGAAGCACGCCGCGCTGTTCGACGAACTGGGCGTGAACGTCAACAACGGCATGGTCAATCTGTACGACAAGATCGACACCCTGCCGACGTCCAAGAAAGAAGAAATTCTCAAGGATCTGCACGCCTGCCACGCCAACCGTCCGGAACTGGCGATGGTCGATTCGGCCAAGGGCATTACCAACTTCCATTCGCCGAACGACATCATCGTCGACGCCTCGATGCCGGCCATGATCCGTATCGGCGGCAAGATGTGGGGCGCCGATGGCCGTCCGAAAGACGTCAAGGCCGTGATGCCGGAATCAACTTTCGCGCGCATCTACCAGGAAATGATCGGCTTTTGCAAATGGCATGGCAACTTCGATCCGAAGACCATGGGCACTGTGCCGAACGTGGGCCTGATGGCGCAGCAAGCAGAAGAATACGGTTCGCACGACAAGACCTTCGAAGTGAGCGAAGCGGGCGTGGCCAATATCACCGATATCGCCACCGGCGAAGTGCTGCTGTCGCAGGACGTGGAAGAGGGCGATATCTGGCGCATGTGCCAGGTCAAGGACGCGCCGATCCGCGACTGGGTCAAGCTGGCCGTCACCCGCGCGCGCAACTCGGGCATGCCTGCCGTGTTCTGGCTCGACACCTTCCGTCCGCATGAAAACGAAGTCATCAAGAAGGTGCAAACCTACCTGAAAGACCACGACACGAACGGCCTGGACATCCAGATCATGTCGCAGACGCGCGCCATGCGTTTCACGCTGGAGCGCGTCGCACGCGGCCTGGACACCATTTCGGTGACCGGCAACATCCTGCGCGACTACCTGACCGACCTGTTCCCGATCCTGGAACTGGGCACCTCGGCCAAGATGCTGTCGATCGTGCCTTTGATGGCCGGTGGCGGCATGTACGAGACGGGCGCCGGCGGTTCGGCGCCGAAACACGTCAAGCAGCTGGTCGAAGAAAACCACCTGCGCTGGGATTCGCTGGGCGAGTTCCTGGCGCTGGCCGTGTCGCTGGAAGACATGGGCATCAAGACCGGCAACGCCAAGGCCAAGATCCTGGCCAGGACGCTGGACGAAGCGACCGGCAAGCTGCTGGACAACAACAAGTCGCCATCGCCACGTACTGGCGAACTGGACAACCGCGGCAGCCATTTCTACCTGTCGCTGTACTGGGCCCAGGCGCTGGCTGCGCAGAACGACGACGCCGAACTGAAAGCCCATTTCACGCCATTGGCTACCGCCCTGAGCGAAAATGAGTTGAAGATCGTCGAAGAACTGCTGGCCGCGCAAGGTTCGGCAGCCGATATCGGCGGCTACTACATGCCTGATCCGGTGAAAACGGAAGCCGTCATGCGTCCGAGCGCCACCTTGAATGCGGTGCTGGACAGCATCTGATTGTGTAGAAAATCGTGCGGCGCCGTCAGCAAAGGCGCCGCATCAGGACGCCGCCGGGAGTGATCCCGGCGGCGTTTTTATTGCTTGCCCGCCCGCGCCTTGGCCGCATACATGGCCTGGTCGGCATGGCGCAGCAACTGCTGCGTGCTGTCGCCATGCTCGGGATAGTGGGCACAGCCGATGCTCGCAGTCATGCGCAGGCAGTGGCCGTTATCGAGCGCGAAGGACAGCGCCAGCGCCGCATGGATCTTCTGCTCGACCAGCAGCACGTCGTCGCCATGCGCGTCGTTATCGAGCAGCACCACGAACTCGTCGCCGCCCAGGCGCGCCAGGGTGTCGGTTTCGCGCAGGCATTGCCGCACCCGCTTGGCTACCGCCTGCAGCAGCAGGTCGCCACACGCATGGCCGTGCTCGTCATTGACCAGCTTGAAATCATCGAGGTCCAGAAACAGCAGCGACAAGCGTTCGCGTCGGCGCTGGACGCGCGCAAACGCGGTTTGCAGGCGGTCGAGGAACAGCCGGCGGTTCGGCAGGCCGGTCAGCTCGTCGTGCATGGCGATGAACTGCATGTGGGCGTTCAGCTGCTTGCGTTCGATGACGGTGGCGATCTGCTTGGCAACGAACTGCAGCAGTTCCTGGTCCTGCGCCGTATAGCCGGCCAGGTCGCTGCCGCTGCGCAGCAACAGCGCGCCGATGGTGCGCCGCGCCGTCGTCAGGGGCACGGCCAGCCAGTGCTCTTCGCTGTCGATCGCGAACCTGCCGGCAAGCTTGCCGGGACCGATCTGCAAGGGCAGGCCGCTGGCGAGCACTTCGCCGGCCAGCTGGCGCGCCAAGTCGGACGGCGGCGCCGCGTGGCCCGCTTCGGCGCGCGAGGAAAACTCTTCAGGCTGGCCGTGCTGGTCCAGCAAGGTCATGCACAAACCGGCCGCCGCCAGCAGTTCGCCGAGGATCTGGTGGATGTGGTGAAACAAGGTCGCCAGGTCTTCGGACGCATGGGCCGCCTCGGAAATCGCGTACAGCGCCGCCTGCATTTGCCGGGTTTGCTTCAAGACGGTAATGTCGCGCGCCACCGCCACGCGCAGCTGGTCGGCTTCGGACCAGCGGGCCGACCACATGATGTGCACCAGGCTGCCGTCTTTGCGGATATAGCGGTTTTCGAAATGCGTATGGGCGTGTCCGTCCATGATGGCGCGCGCCGCCGCCAGGGTGCGCTGGCGGTCGGCCGGCGCCACCATGTCGAGCATGACCCGACCGATCATTTCCTGTTGCGTGTAGCCGAAAATGCTTTCACAGGCAGCGCTGACAAACACAAAGCGCCCGTCGGCATCGACCATGCAGATGGCATCTAACAGCAGGTCGGCGAAACTGGCCATGGGGGCGCGAATGATGGTGTGCATCATTGCATTCTAATGGACAATCCAGCGCCGCACATCAACTGTTCATTATGAAAATAATTGAAATATTTATATTTCCATGACATTTGTGCTGGCGCCACCCAATCTGCCCTGTTCCAGCGCCGCATACGCCGGCGCCAGGCTGGCCGCCAGTTGGGCCAGCCGCGCTTCGTGTTCCGGTTGCCGCAGCCCCGGATCGCCGCGGTAGGCGTTGCCCGTATATTTGGAGTGAGATTGCGAACGCTGGCGCATCGCGTCGCGTTGCCGGGCAGTGCAGGCTAGCCCCAGCAAGTCCAGCAGTTCCGTGAATACGATGGCGGGCAACTGGCTGTAGTTGACCAACCTCAGCCGCCCGGCCACCGCATGGACGCGCGCCTGCCGATAAAAACCTTCCAGCACCAGGGCCGTGTAGGCGTCGAGGTCGCCGGGCGCAAGCCTGCTGGCCGGCAGCGGCAGCAGGGCAGGATGGATCAGGCCTGGCACCATCTGCGGGCCGCGCTGGCGGTGGTGCGAGGACAGCACCGCCAGCGGCGCGCGGTACAGGAACAGGCAGGGCGTGCCGGGGAAGGCCTGGCGCAGCAAGTCCAGGCTGTGCAGATGCCAGCAGTCGAACTTGATGACAAAATGGCTTTCGCGCCCCGTGCGGCGCTGGCCCATGGCCAGCATGGCCTGGCGCAGCAGCGCCACGGTGTCGCCGGCAGCGGCGGCGCCCGCCTCATGGTGCAGGCGCAGCAGCGAGTCGATGATGGGCGGCTCGGACATGACGATGCACTGCGGCAGCAACGCCAGCAACTGCGTCAGCAGGGTCGAGCCGCAGCGCGAGACATGGAAGACGAAGGCGCTCGGCGCCAGCGCCGCCTCGCCTTGGGCGAATTGCGCCAGCGCCCGCGCCGGCGCATGGCAGACGCGGCGCTGTTCGCGCGGCTGGCGCGCCAGGGTATTTTCAAAGAAGGAGTCGGTAAAGGAGATGTCCGTCATGTCGCGCCAGGCCAGCGTGATGTCGCCATCGTGGCAGGTGGCGGTGAGCGGATACCAGTGGCGCAGGTCCATGCCCTCGCGCCAGGCCACCTGTTCGCCCCTGGTCAGCTGGCGCTCCTGCAGCGCGAAACCCTGGTGCGCGGTCATGGCACCGCGCCGCGCTCGAGCGCGGCGAGCCGTTCGGCCACGGCCAGCGCTGCCGGCTCGCCGCTGGCGCGCAGGCGGGCGATGATTTCCCGCACATTGCCGTCGTTGATGCTGGGGTCGCCATACTTGGGCGGCGCTTTCGGCACGAAGCCGGCGCTGGCAAACAAGCTTTCGAGCCAGTCGTTGGTGACGCAGTCGAGCACCAGGTGCACGCGCGCTGCATCGCCACGGTTTTCCACGGCGTGGCGGCAACTGGCGTCCATATACCAGGCATGGCCGGCGTAAAAGTGCACCTGCTCGCCATCGATGCGAAACAGCACTTGCGGCGAGGTATGGATGGGAATATGGATGCGCGTGACGCCGTCGGCCAGCGCCGTGCCGGCGTCGCGGTGTTCGCGGATCACGGCGCCGGCGTCGAGCGCCATCAGGCGGGCCGCGCCTACCTCGCAGTCCATGCCGGCGATCGCTTGCCGCAGGCAAGGGCAGCGCGCCAGGTGCGGCGTGTCGGCGTAGACGGCGTCGTCGAGCGGCATGATATGCAGCGGGTCGCCGCCGTGCGAGCGCAGCGGCAGGCAGCTCCAGCCGTTTTCATACGCGCCGGTATTGAAGTGGCTGATCCAGTCGGTGGAGGTGAACTGGTCGCTTTCCTGTTGCATGCGCGCTACGTCGAAGCGCAGCGGCAGCCGCAGCCAGGTGCTGGGCGCGGTCATGGCGCGCTCCAGCGCAGTTCTTGCTGGACCTCGTCCTCGCTGTCGAGGGCGAAGCCCAGGCGCGCATACAGCCGGCGCGCTGGCGCATTGTGCTGGTTGACGGCCAGGCTGACGGCGCAGCCCTGCGCCGCCGCATGCGCTTGCAAGCCTGCGAGCACGACGGCGCCGGCGCCCTGGCCCTGCGCTTGCGGCAGCAGCGTGATGTCGACCACGCGCAGCGCCTGCTCGCCCGGATCGACGATCAGGCGGCCGATCGGTGCGCCGTGCCGTTCGATCAGCCACTGGCGCGCTTGCGGATAAGCCTGCTGACAACCATGTTCCTGCACGTTTTGCTGCATCGTGATCAACTGCTCGATGATGGCGGGATCGGCTTGCAGCTGCCGCAAGTCGTCGCGGCTGGCGTGATATAGCGCGCGCACGAACGCCCGGTCGTCGTCGCTGGCGCGATCGACTTCGCGCAAGTGGAAAGGGGAGGGGAGGAAATACACCGGTGCTCCAAAAAAAGGGTGGTTCAAATGGTGGTCTATTTGCTATGCTGCCAACATTCACCTCGTCTTGCAATCACATTTCATGGATTTCCCGATGAATATTACCCTCGACCTGCTCGGCCCCTTTGCCGAGACCGTTTTCATGGCGCATACCGCCGCCGGCCTGGTGCCTTTGGCGCTGAGCGAAGTGAAGGAATTGCCGCGGCGCGGGCTGCCGGAGCAATTCCGCACGCCGCTGAGCATGGTGTTTGCCGGTCCCGCCGAACTGCTGCTGGCCGAAGGCAATTATTTTCTCGACCACCCGCAACTGGGGCGGCTGGAACTGTATCTGTGGCCGATCAGCACACCGCAGCCGCCCAGGCAAATCGAGTTGGGCAAGCAGTGCTATCAGGTATCGTTGTCATGAACGGCGCCGTCTTGCGCAAGGAGCGGGACGAACTGGCGGCCATCGCCCGCGCCATCGCCGATCCGGCTCGCCCGCTCACCTCCCTGATCGCCGAAACCGGCCAGTTGCGCGTGTTTGTCGAGCGCCATTCGCGCCTGTCGATGGAGCCTTCCGGCCGCATGACCGACGGTGAGAGCACGCTCGACAGCGGCTGGGCGATCTCGCCGGTGCAGGCGGCGCTGTGTGCGCGCGAACCGCTGCGCACGGCCGCCTTTGTCCAGGGCCTGGCGTCGGCCATCAGCGCCGCGCTTGAACTGGCGCAGGGCCGGCCGGTGTCGGTGCTGTACGCCGGCTGCGGCCCGTTCGCCTTGCTGGCGCTGCCGCTGATGGCGCTGTTTTCGCCGCAACAGGTGCAATTTACCCTGCTCGAAGTGCACCAGGCGGCGCTCGATGATGCGCGCGCCCTGATCCATGACCTCGGTTACCAGGCGCACGTGGCGCAGTATCTCTGCTGTGACGCCGCCAGCTACCGCATCGCGCCGGACGCCACGCCCGACGTGATCGTCAGCGAGACCATGAACACGGCGCTGGGCAAGGAGCCGCAGGTGGCCATCATGCGCAATCTGTACGTGCAGGCGCCGGCGGCGGCGCTGGTGCCCGAGGCGATCGCCGTGCACCTGGGCGCGGCGCGCAAGCAGCCGGACCAGCCTTGCGCCGACTGGGGCCGCATTTTCGAGATCGATGCGGCCGCCATCCTGGCATGGCGGGATCGGCAAGAGACGTTCCTGCCGGCCGCCAGCGTTGCCGTGCCGGCGCAGGCGGGCACGGCCGCGAAACTGCTCACGCGCATCCGCGTGCGTGGCCAGATCGTGCTGCACGACTACGATTGCAGCCTGAACCTGCCCTTGCACCTGCCCGGCAAGCCGCAGCTCAAGGGCGGTGAAACGCTGGACTTTTCGTACCGGCTGGGACGCGCGCCGGGACTGGCCTGCGTCGTGCGCGGCTGAGCGGCTTGCCTTGCGCATCGGGTAATCGCCCTCGGTGGCGCTCAGGTATTGCATCGCCAGCCAGGGCGGCGTCGGCGCGCCCCATCGCCAAAAATCAGTTACGGCTCGGAAAGACCCCCTCCACGCAAATGATGTACTGCACCCCCTGGAACGGCGGCACCGTGGGCACGGAAGCGGTGCTGGTGACAGTGACCGGTGCGTTCAGCGTGGCGCCGGTGCCCGTATTGGCAACGCTCACGCTGCCACTGCCGCCACCGCCGCTGAGGGTGGCGGTGGCCGCGTTGAGTGTGGTGGTGCCCTGATCGACCGTGCTTGCATACAGCATGGGCTGACTGTTGCCGCCGCTCGCGCCTGTCGCCAGGTAGCCGCCGGCCAGCGGCATTTCCGAGGTCGCCGCGTCGTTGCTGACCTTGAACTCTACCGTGGAGGCGCTGCCGCCCGTAGCCGAAAAGGTCGCCGCATGGTTGTGCGAGG
Source organism: Janthinobacterium sp. PC23-8 (assembly GCF_002250505.1). GTDB lineage: Bacteria > Pseudomonadota > Gammaproteobacteria > Burkholderiales > Burkholderiaceae_D > Janthinobacterium. The sequence continues at coordinate 613,855 of NZ_NJGY01000002.1, read as the reverse complement.
GCAGGTTGGCCACGGCCAGAGTGACGGCGGCGCTGCCGGTGCCGGTGCTGGTGATGCTTGCCCCCGCCACGCCGCCGGTCGTGCCCATGGCGGCATTGATGCGTCCCCCTATGCCCAGGGCGGTGCCGACGGGCACGCGCCCGCGCAGGTCGGGCAGGGCAAAGGTATTCTGGCCGTCGCCGCCGTATTGCGTGCCGAGCAGGGCGTACAGGGCGCTGTACCCGTTAATGCTGAGTAATTGGCCCGCGCAGCTCATCCAGCCGCGGGGAACGAAATTAAAGCCGACGGCGATAATGCTGCCGAGCAATGGGTCCATGTTTGTCGCCTTTCATTGTGAGGTACTGCAACGGGGCGTTTGCGCCACCATGGAATCTGGTGGCATGACTGTTCTTGCTGCGTTACGCATCGCGGACTGGTCAATCAATTCCTGGTCGGGTAGATGCCCTCGACGCAGATGATGTACTGCACCCCCTGGAATGGCGGCACGGCGGGCGCGGAGAAAATGGTGTTGACCGTGACTGGCGCCGCCAGCGTCTGGCCGCTACCGGTGTTGCCGATGGTCACGCTGCCACTGCCGCCGCCACCGGTGATGGTGGCGGTGGCCGCATTGAGTTTGGTGGTGCCCTGGTCGACGGTGGCCGCATACAGCATGGGCTGGCTGTTGCCGCCGCTCGCGCCCGTCGCCAGATAGCCGCCGGCCAGCGGCGCTTCCGAGGTCGCCGCGTCGTTGCTGACCTTGATCTCCACCGTGGACGGGGTGCCGCCGGAAGCCGAAAACGTGGCCACATGGTTGTGGGGCGGCAGGTTGGCCACGCCCAGGGTGACGCTGGCCGTGCCATTGCCTTGCGTGCTGATGGTGGTGGCCGCGTTGCCGCCGGCGACGCCCATCGTGGCGTTGATGCGTCCCGCTGCGCCGACGGAGGCGCCGACGGCCACGCGCCCGCGCAGGTCGGGCAGGCCAAAGGTATTCTGGCCGTCGCCGCCGTATTGCGTGCCGAGCACGGAGTACAAGGCCTGGTTCTGATTGATGCTTATTAACTGGCCGTTGCAGCTCATCCAGCCGCGCGGAACAAAGGAAAAGCCCACGCTCATGATGGTGCCGATAAATGAATCCATATTGATTGCCCCTTTTATTTTGAATGAAAAACGACATGGCACCGCCCGGCCGCGCTTGGCAGATTCGGGCTTGCATGGAGCATGTATATTAATTCAAATTTAAAAAAACATCACCTGGAATCATGGTTGCATCATTATTGTTGAAAATATACGACGCGTTCAGGTGGTCCAGGATGCATAGCATGATTAGTTATTTAATTTGGAAGATATAGTATTAATTTTTTTGTTGACTTGCGAGGATAATTGCGCTGCAATTCAAGCCGGATATTATCAGTGTTAGAAAGTGTGTATATTGTCGATTCGCTTCATTCCGGAATTATTCAGGCGAACTCATGTTTTTCCCGCATTTGCCGTTATAGACGTTACATATACCAATATTGACCAGAACATGAGCAACATGCGCGCCGTTTCTTCCGCTTCAGCGTGGACCCCGAGCCTGTCGCGCACAGCAGCAGCGCCGATGGACGCGAGCGACCTTGCTGATGCGCCAGTGTCGTCACCATCGGCCATCGTCGCCCTCAGCGACAATATCGGCCCCTCGGCGGCCAAGGCTGCCAGTGATCCGGGCCATGCTCCGCCCTTGCAATGGGAGCGCGCTTCGCGCGACGCCGTCAGCGCGTTGATGGCGAACAATTTTGCCGCCGGCGCCAGCGCCGGGCGCTTCAAAGGACTGGGCGCGGCCCTGCTCGACCAGGTGAGGGGTGGCGTGACGCAACTGTCGCAGACTGCGCAGCGCAGCGCAGGCGGCGTCCAGGCCGGTACCTACGCGGCCCTCGCCGGTGGCGTCTCGGGCGCCCTGCACGGCATGGGCGACGACCGCTTCAGCCTGGGCATCACCACCAGAAGCGGGGTTGAAGTAAAACTGTCGCTCGACAGCGATGGCGACGCGCTGGGCGTGCAACTGACGGCCAGCGGCGCCTTGAGCGACGAGGAGACTCACGCGCTGGGCCAGTTGTCGAAAGCCTTCCAGCAAGCCATTGACGGCATGGCGCAGGATCCGCCGCAGCTCAGGCTGGGCGGCCTGATGCAGTTCGATGCAAAGCAGCTGGCCTCGGTCGAGCTGCGCGCGCAGGTGGGCCTGAACACCACGCCGCCCAGCGTGCAGACGCTGTCATTCCAGGCCGACGCCATGCAGCGCAAGGTTGCTTTCAGTGGCGCGGCCGGCAGCCTGGACGTCAAGGTCGACGCCAGCAAGGCCGCCAGCCTGGGCGGACCGGAGCAGCAGGCGCGCGCCATGAAAAGCTACATGCGCCAGTTCGACCAGGCGGCCACGCGCGGCCATGCCGATGGCGCTTTGATGAGCTTGTTCAAGGAGACCTTCAGCACCCTGCACAGCCCGGTGGGCGAGGCGGCCCGGTTGTCCACCGGTGGCACGACTCCCGGCAAATGGGCGCTGGCGGCCGAGGACCGCGCCATGCTGACGGGCCTGGCCGATTTTTCCGCGAAGGTAGTGCAAACGCCGAAGATGGACAATCCGATGCGCTTGTCCGAGCAGGATGCGTTCAGCTATGAAGTGGGGCAGGCTACCAGCCTGGGCGGGCGCAGTTATGACGAGCGATCGATTGCGCAGCAGCAGAGCGCCAGCCTGAGCGCCAGCTTCCATATGCCGCTGGTGGCCGGCACCACGCTGCGCCTGACGGGGCAGCCGGAATCACAGAACTATACCTACCATCAGATCGATGACACGGCCAGCAGCCTGGCCAGCATCGCCTACCAGGACGGCAAGCTGGCCAAGGCCAGCCTGGAGCAGTCGTCAAGCCAGAACACGCGCGTGCAGCGCTATGAAATGGGCAAGCTCAAGTCCGACCTTGCCAGCCCGAGCGTCAACTCGCTGACGCGCGACCTGGTGGCTGCTCTGGGGCCGTACCAGGCTGGCCAGGCGCAGCTGAACCAGGAGCAGAAGGCGCAGCAGCGCACGCAGATGCTGTCGGCGCTGAACGATCAGGTGTTCCTGACGGCGACAGCGGGCAGATAAAGTTCTAGGCTCTGGCGCGGCTTTGCCTGATCGCGTATCCGATGCCCAGTACGCCCAGCCAGACCGGGATCAAGTACACGGAAATGCGCAGGCCCGGCGTGAAAAACATGATCGCCAGGATGCCGGCCAAAAACGCCAGGCACAGGTAGTTGGTGAATGGATAGCCCAGGCTCTGGAACAAGGTAGTCTTGCCGTCGATTTTCTTCTGCGCGCGAAAGCGCAAATGAATCCAGCTGATCATGCCCCAGTTGATGATCAGCGCCGAGACCACCAGTCCCATCAGCATTTCAAACGCATCGCCCGGCATGACGTAATTGACCACCACGCACAGGCCGGTCGCCAGCGCCGACACGCCCAGGGCGACCAGCGGCACGCCGCGGCGGTTCAGGTGCAGCAGCGCGCGCGGCGCATTGCCCTGCTTGGCCAGGCCAAACAGCATGCGCGTGTTGCAGTACACGCCGCTGTTGTAGACGGACAGGGCGGCCGTCAGCACCACCACGTTCAGCGCCGTGGCCACCAGGTTGCTGTCGAGCGCGTGGAAGATCAGTACAAAAGGGCTGCCGCCGGTGACTACCTTCTGCCACGGGTACAGCGACAATAAAATGCCCAGCGCGCCGATATAAAAGATCAGGATGCGGTAAATCGCCTGGTTGGTGGCGCGCGGGATGGTGGTTTGCGGGTCGTCCGCTTCGGCCGCCGTGATGCCCACCAGTTCCAGCCCGCCGAACGAGAACATGATGACGGCCATCGCCATCACCAGGCCCTGCCAGCCATTCGGGAAAAAGCCGCCGTGCTGCCACAGGTTGGCCACCGAAGCCTGCGGGCCGGCGTCGCCGGACGCCAGCAGATACGCGCCGAAGACGATCATGCCGACAATCGCCACCACCTTGATCAGCGCGAACCAGAATTCCATTTCCCCAAACGCCTTGACGTTCAACAGGCTGATGGCGTTGATGGCGCAGAAGAATGCCAGTGCCGAGACCCAGGTCGGCACGTCCGGCCACCAGTACTGCACATAGATGCCGACGGCCGTCAGTTCGGCCATGCTGACCAATACATACAGCACCCAGTAATTCCAGCCCGACAAAAAGCCGGGCAGGTGGCCGCAGTACTTGTCGGCAAAATAGCTGAAGGAACCGGCCACCGGTTCGTCGACCACCATCTCGCCGAGCTGGCGCATGATCAGAAAGGCGATCACGCCGGCGATGCCGTAGCCGAGCAGCACCGATGGTCCGGCCATCTTGATGGTTTGCGCGATGCCCAGGAACAGGCCGGTGCCGATCGCGCCACCCAAGGCGATCAACTGGATATGCCGGCTTTTCAGTCCGCGCTTGAGTTCCGTCGTTTCAGTGCCGTTCACTGCCGTCATCTTCTTTTATCCTGTTTTCATGGGGTGGCCAAGGCCAGTGATTCTAATCCATGAAAGGCAGGAACAGCAGGGAAAAACATATTGATGTATGATGCATCATAAATAAACGAGGAATCGCATGGCCTATCAGCTCGATCAACTTGCGCACGCCAACCTGGGCAAATCGGTGCATGCGCGCTTGCGCGAGGCACTGGCGGCGGGGCGCTTCCGGCCCAACGACCGCCTGCGCATCCGCGAACTGGCGCTGCAGCTGGGCACCAGCGTGACGCCGGTGCGCGACGCCATGCTGCAGCTGGTGCAGGAAGAAGCGCTGGTGCTGCGCTCGCCGCGCGACTTTCGCGTGCCCGTGCTGAGCGAGGCGCGCTACCTGGAGATACGCGCGCTGCGGGTGGAACTCGAAGGCCTGGGCGCGGCGATGGCGGCGCAGCAGATCGACGCCGCCGGCCTGGCGCGGCTGGAACAGCTGCTGCAGGCCAACGAGGCGGCGATCGCGCGCCAGGACCTGGCCGGCGCCCTGCAGTGCAACCAGGCCTTCCACCTGGGGCTGGCGCAGGCGTCCGGCATGCCGACCTTGAAACGCTTTGTCGACCATCTGTGGATGCAGATCGCGCCGCTGATCGCCGCCGGCTACGCGGCCTTTACGCCCACCATGCGGGTCGGCCACCACCGCGCCATCGTCGACGCCCTGCATGCGCGCGATGGCGCTGCTGCACGGAAGGCCATGCAAAGCGACATTCTGGACGGCGGCGCGCAACTGCTGGCGTATGTGCGGCAGATGGCGCAAACGAGAGCAACCAACGTAGATGACAAGGACAGCGATGAATAACGTGGAACATGAGACCGAACAGAAAACCGCCATCGTCACGGGTGCCAGCCGCGGCATCGGCCACGCCGTCGCCGAGCGCTTCCGCAGCCTGGGCTGGCGCGTGATCACCGTCTCGCGCAGCCCGATACCGCTGGGCTGCCCGCGCAGCGCCGAACACAACACGCACTTTTGCATGGACTTGTCGGACCTGAGCCAGATCGGCCAGATGGTCGACATGCTGCGCCCCATGCTGCCAGACGGCAAGCTGCACGCGCTGGTCAACAATGCTGGCGTGTCGCCGAAAGGGCCGGGCGGCGCGCGCGTCAATTCCTTGACGACCGACATGCAGACCTGGCAAGCGATGTACAACACCAACTTCTTTGCGCCGCTGGCGCTGACGCGCGGCTTTGCCGAAGAACTGTCGAACGCGCGCGGCGCGGTGGTCAACCTGTGTTCGATTGCCGGCTATCGCGTGCATCCATTTGCCGGCTCGGCCTACGCCAGTTCCAAGGCGGCGCTGGCCTCGCTGACGCGCGAAATGGCCAACGACATGGCGCCGATGAATGTGCGCGTCAATGCGATTGCGCCCGGCGAAATCGACACGGCCATCCTGTCGCCCGGCACCTCGCATATCGTCGACACGCAGATCCCGCTACGCCGCCTGGGCACCACGGCCGAAGTGGCCGACCTGGTGGAATTTCTGTGCAGCGAGCGCGCCTCGTATATTACCGGCGCCGAAATTCCCATCGATGGCGGGCAGCGCATCTAGTGGCATGACAGAAGCCAGGAGTCGGAGCGTTTCCCACGAAATGCGAATGGCTGGGGGCCGACCCTCAACGCCGCCAATACTAAGCTCTGCGGCGACGCTCGCGTGGGTCTGCCCGCAGCTGTCATACGATCTTGACGTAGCAGGCGACACTAAAATGAGGGCTGGATACAATAACAATCTTACATGACCAGGCTGCGCCTGCAGCCCCGCGTCGCGACCGTCCACTTGCACAGGAGTCCACAAGATGAATCTACGCAGCCTGCTTTCTTCCATGCTGATCGGCGCCGTCGCCAGCGCCCGTTCGATGACGCCGATGGCTACCATCGCCGCCGCGCGCCTGGCCGGGCGCCATACGACGGGCCAGCTGGTGCTGCTCGACCGTCCCGTGTTCAAGGCCGGCGCGCTGCTGATGGGCGCTGCGGAACTGTATGGCGACAAGATGGCGACGGCGCCGGACCGCACCGTGTTCCTGGGCCTGCTGGCGCGCGTGCTGAGCGCCGGCATTGCTGGCGCGGCCTTGGCGCCCGAAGGCCGTGAAAAGACCGGCGCGGCCGTTGCGGTGGCGACCGCCGTGCCGCTGGCCTACCTGACCCTGGCTGGGCGCAAGCAGGCGATGGCGCGTATCGGCCAGACCAGGAGCGGCCTGATCGAGGACGCGCTGATCGTCGCGGCGGGGATTGCGATCGTGACGTTGTCGACGACACCAAGATCTCAATGACCTGCCCGTTTGATGCCGTGTCAGGCCACTTTCTTTTCGAAATCATATGCATGCCGGCATCAATACATGCTCGATATCAGAAATCCGGTGTATTCGTCGATCGCTTCGGTTGTTCGACGGGGACTGTTGCGTAAACTGTTTTTGGATTGTTGCTCAGCATATTTTTCATGTCGAGTATCAAATCAGGTGCCTTTGACAGATCGGCAAGGATAATTTCGGTTTGCGTCGCATTATAAGTCAAGCGCGTTTCGTGGCCATTCGCGACCCACAGCGCTTTTCCGCATACTTTCCATTTTTTTGCCGTGCTCAGTGCAACGCTGTTACGTTCGGTCATCTGGCTATACAGGCTCTTGGGATCGTATTGCTCTCCTGCATATTGCAGCATTTCGCTCCAGCAGTAAGGGTAGGGCGTGACGCTACCAAAATCACCACTCGAAATATTTCCACCCTGAACATAATCCATGCCAACCAAACTCAGCCCTGGCAGCATTCTGTCGGACCACATGGTATGGTCTGCAAATCTGGTTTTGTCATCATGGACAAAGTAAACGGGGAAGCCATGTTTTTCCTGTAGTGCATTTCCTATGTCGAAAGTGGTCTGCTTGTTCGGGAAGTAGCGTATCAGACGCCTGATACTGATAATGGTGTCATCAGGTAAAAAGTTGAGAAATAAATTATCCTCGGATATGCTTGGTTTGGACTTGTTCAGCAAGATCTTGTGCTGAGTTTCGTATGTCAGATACGCAGCGCCAATGCCTATTTCTTTTTTTGTAACCGTTACGTTGGATTTTTGGAACTTGTCCTTGATTATAGTCAAAGCATCGGCTTTTTTCATTCCGATCTTGATTCCCAGAACATCCGGATCGGTCATCTGACTCGACTGCCCGAACGTCAGATTTGATGCAAAGAATAATATGCACGCCGTCAAGTGTGTAAATTTCATTTATTTTCCAGAAAATGGTTGAATTTGCCAGTATTCGTTGGGTACGAATACTGATGAGTTTCGCTCATGGCAGCATGGGCTGGCGGATGATGAATCGGGTGGTAGCTCTCATCGCTTTTTCTTTGTTGAGGAAATGATATTTTTAAAAATTAAATCTTGCTGCGGTAGCGATGATTTTTCCATTCCCATAATACAGATGGCAAGCTGCGAAATCCATAGAACAGGTGTTCTATATGCAAGGATGAGTTGTAGTAAAAAAACTTGAAAAACTGGCGGATTGGTGCTTCATGTGAAAAATTGCATTGAAACTGCTTGCCAACAATCGATGCGGGGAGCATCCGGGAGTTCAGACTGGAAGCCAGTCAGGTCAATAATATGAAATGGAATTCATGAAAAATCTCTTTCTTTTAAATTCTGCATCATTTTTGACAGTTCAGCCTTGCCTGAAATGCCGAACTTCGTGTAGACGCTGTGGGCCTGATTTCTGACGGTGGCAGGTTGGCTGCCTAACTGTCTCGCTATTTCTTTATAGCTCGCATTTTTAGCAAGCATTTCCGCGACGACCAATTCCGTTGCGGATAACTTCGTTTGAGGTGCCGAGGGCCGGAAGCGTAACAATATTGAGTCATTTTTCAACAACACGATGACAGTAAATTTCTTGCCAACATAAACCTTTTCCGAGGTGCTTCGTAGTCCGTCCATCAGCTTTTCAGGAATAAAGGGCGGCAGCCAGTCAGGGAACTCATCATGCAGGAATTTGACAGCGGCATCATCAATAAAGCTGATCTGCCGTGAAAGTGAACAAATTGCGGTGCCTGCAGCAGGGGCGGCGTGCCCGGTGTTGGCATGTAATTGTCGATGAATGGAAAAAGCCTGAAAAACATGCGGCAGAATAATGTTGGCGACAGATTCATCGCTCTTTGTGTAATCATGATCTGCCTTTGCTCTCCACAATGACAGGATCTGGAACGATTTCTCGTCAGATACGCCTTGTATCATGGTCAGCGTTTGCAAGCTCTCCGTCTTTACGCCATAGGCGGCGACATTTGGTTTGACATGATTGCCACTGGCAACGGAAAAAGTGACGGCTGTTCCTTTTCGATGAAATGCTTGTAGCAGACTTGGATCTTCAGTGGCAAGAGAATTGGTATCAACGATATTCTCTCCGCCTATATATTCTTCTCGCAGCCGTAGCTTGTCTGCTGTCGAAACATTATGCGCAACAGCAGCCACCAACTTCAGCCCAGCATGTGGAATTTGAACAAAATCGCAGAAGCCGCCTGAGTCAAAATTGAGAAAACATTTCACTTGTGAAAATATTTTTTCTGAAAAATCTGACGCGGAGGTTGATTGCGCTGTTCGATATATTTCCAATATTGTTTTATGTAATTCGTTCAAGACCAGCCTCAAAAAAAGTCATTGATATTTATATGGTCAATAATGAAATGTATGATGTTTTGGCGGTATTTCTGCAGTCTGCTTGAAAATTCACTTCGCAGAAAATCGTCCGTAACACGTCGCATATATTTTCAGATTGACAATTTAAGGAATAATATCGTAAAGAATTTCGATTGTGCAAGAAATTTTTCATGCTGGAAAGACTAACGCGCTGGTTTCAAGCACGTTTGCCAAGTTCAGCGCACAGTCGATCATTTTTTGACCAGACTGCTGATCGCAATAAGGGCTGGACGTGTCTGAATCGGCGGCCACGGGAATGTGGCGCCCGATCAAGGTTGGTATGGACTTGTGGAGTAATGCGGGAGATTGATGCTCCCTCAGCGTCCGATCAATGACTTTGTTGCCGAGGACGCGGTATCTTTGCTGGGCCAGGTGTGCGTTGCTCATGTTGCATACGCATCGCGTACGGCAGGCACAGCGTTGGCGAGGCAGACTTGACCAGAGCTACGCTCAATGCGCGTCCAGCTGCGCCTGCAGTGCCGCCACCACCAGCGCATGGTCATCGGCCTGTGCCAGGCCCGACACCGTGACCGTGCCCACCATGCCCACGCCCCGTATCAGCAGGGGAAACGCGCCGCCGTGGCCCGCGTATTCCAGGCTGTCCAGATACGTCACGTCTTCGAACGCCGCACCCTTGTTTTTATAGGAAATGCCCATCGCGTAGGAACTGCGCGCAAAGCGCTGCACCGTGTTGTTCTTGCGCCGTATCCAATCGGCCTGGTCGAGGGTAGCGCCGCTCATGGCGTAATGGAACAGCACCTGGCCGTTGCGCGTGATATCGACGGTGACGGCACGGCCGCGCTTGCGCACTTCCTCGACGATCCACAGGCCGACGGCCAGCGCGGTGTCGTTGTCGAAGCGGTCGAACTGCAGGCTTGCTTCCTGCTGCGCCAGGGTGTTGAGCAAATCGGCGTATTGATCCATCGTAATGATCCAGGCAAGAAGCTGTTAAGTGGTTGGAAGCGCTACTGTAACCGACGCCACGCCTTTTTTCACGCCGGGCTAGAATACAGCATGAACCTGTCCCTGTTTGCCGACGATGACTACGACGCCATCGGCCCTGCGCCGCTGGTGCCGGGCAGCACCGCCTCCGTGCTGCTGCGCGGCTTTGCCTTGCCCAGGGTGGAGCAATTGCTCTGTGCCATGGACGCCATCGTGCGGGCGGCGCCGCTGCGCCATATGGCTACCCCGGGCGGCTTGCGCATGTCGGTGGCGATGAGCAATTGCGGCCAGCTGGGCTGGGTGACCGATACGCGCGGCTACCGCTATGTGCGGCAAGATCCCGTGGACAGCACGCCGTGGCCCGCCATGCCGCCCGTGTTTTTGCAATTGGCCCGGGATGCGGCCGAGGCCGCCGGCTACGCGGGCTTTGTGCCGGACGCCTGCCTGCTCAACCGTTATGTGCCCGGCGCGCGCATGGCGCTGCACCAGGACAAGGATGAGTGCGACTTTACGGCGCCCATCGTCTCCGTCTCGCTGGGTTTGCCCGCCACTTTCCTGTTCGGCGGTGCGCTGCGCGCCGACCGCGCCGCGCGTATCGTGCTGCTGCATGGCGACGTGGTGGTATGGGGCGGCGCGGACCGCCTGCGTTACCACGGTGTGGCGCCGCTGAAGGACGGCCAGCATGATCTGTTCGGTGCGCAGCGCTTCAACCTGACCTTCCGCAAGGCGCTTTAAAGCTGAGGTCGCCTCGCTTTGGCGAGCAGAAAAAGCCTGGAATGATTCAATTTCCGTCTACACTGGTTTTCATTCAAACGAAGGAGGTCAATGATGGCGCACAACAATGGCGAACCGGACCTGGACCAGGCAAATGATGCAGTGGAAGCGGACCTAGAGCGCGAACGGCGCGAACATGATTTGCTCGACGAAGAAAAAATGGGCATGGGCGAACTCGAGGAAGAGCGCCTGAAACCGCGGCGCTCGCCGCAAGAGCGCGACTGAGGCGCGCCGGCAAGGCCGCCGTCGATGCTTGCCGGCGGCCGCAATTTCCGCCAGGCTAAGCCTGCGCCCTGTATACTTGCCGAAACGGATCATCCGGCAACAGGCAAGGAGTGGGGCAAGCATGGAGCAGTTACGGGCAACGGCGAAACAATGGATGGCGCGCGGCAAGGATAGTGCGGCGCGGCTGGGCCGGCATGGCGGAGCGCGCCTGGCGGCCATGTACCGGCGCGGCCATGCCTACCTGATGACCTTGCCACCGGGGCGGCGTGCCGCCGTGATGGCGCTGTGGTCCTTTATCGCCTTGCTGGCGCTGCTGGTGGCTTATTTGCTGCTGCTGATACCGTTGACGCCCAGCATCCACGACCTGCGCCAGGCGCGCGCGGCCGCGCCCAGCACCATGGTGGCGGCCGGCGGCAAGGAACTGGCGCGCTTCGACCAGGGCCTGCAGGAGCGCGTGACCTTGCAGCAGATTTCGCCCAATGTCGTCAGCGCCCTGATCGCCACGGAAGACCACCGTTTTTATGAACACCACGGCGTCGACTTCAAGCGCCTGGCCGGCGCCATCGTCCACAGCCTCGCCGGCGACCCGCAGGGCGGCTCGACGATTACCCAGCAGTTGGCGCGCAATATGTTTCCGGCGGAAATAGGGCGCTCGCGCAACCTGAACCGCAAGCTCAAGGAGCTGGTCACGGCCCTGAAGATCGAGGCCACCTACAGCAAGACGGAGATCCTCGAAGCCTACCTGAATACGGTGCCTTTCCTGTACAACACTTTCGGCATCGAAATGGCGGCCCGCACCTATTTCGACAAACCGGCCGCGCGCCTCGATATCCTGGAAAGCGCGACCCTGGTCGGCATGCTCAAGGGGACAAATTACTACAATCCGGTCGGCAACCCGGAACGCTCGCTGCAGCGCCGCAACGTGGTGCTGGGCCAGATGCGCAAGCACGAGGTGATCGACGACAAACGCTACAATCAGCTGGTCAAGCGTCCGCTGCGCCTGCACTTCGAGCGCCAGAGCGAACGCGCGCAGACCGACAGCCACTTTACCGCCTATGTGCGCAAATGGCTGATCGACTGGGCCGACGAAAACGACTATAACCTGGAACTGGACGGCCTGATCGTGCACACCACGCTCGACAGCGATTTGCAGCAGGCGGCCGAGCGCGCCGTCGAACGTCAAGCCAATGCCTTGCAGGCGATTGCCGACGTGGAATGGAGCCGCGCCGGCGTGCCGTCGTCGACCTCGACCGGCATGTATGCCTCGATGCAGTCGGGCAGCGTGCCGTTCGATTATTTCTGGAAGTCGCACCCGGCGCTGGTCGACGCTTTCGTCAAAGAATCCGCAGACTACCGCAAGCTGGTGGCGGCTGGCGGCACGGCCGACCAGGCGCTGGCTCAGCTGAAGGGCGACCGCGCTTTTATCTCCGCCTTGCGCAAGTCCAAGACGCGCTTGCAGGCCGGTTTTGTGGCGATGGACCCGGCCACTGGCGCCTTGCGGGCCTGGGTCGGCAGCCGCGACTTTGCGCGCGAGCAGTTCGACCACGTGGCGCAAGCGGCGCGCCAGCCCGGCTCCACCTTCAAGCCCATCGTGTATGGCGCAGCGCTGGAAAAGGGCCTGAGCCCCGAACATGTTTATCGCGATGAAGTGATGGACATCAAGGCGGCCGACGGCACCAAATGGCGCCCGACCGACATGAGCGGCACCACCGGGCGCGACATGACCATGCGCGACGGCCTCGTGTATTCCAAGAACACGATTACGGCGCAGGTGATGCAGGATGTCGGCTTGCCGCCCATTATCAAGCTGGCGCGCGCGCTGGGCGTGCGTGACAGCAAACTCGCCGCCGTGCCGTCGCTGGCGCTGGGCACCAGCCCCGTCACCTTGCTGGAAATGGTCAACGCCTATGCCAGCATCGCCGCCCAGGGCCAGGCGCGCACGCCCTATGTGGTCACGCATATCACCGACCGCGACGGCAAAGTCATCGCCCGTTTCGACCAGGCCAAACCGGTGCGGGCGATGACGCTCGAATCTGCCAATACCCTCACCGACATGATGCGCGGCGTGATCGACCGTGGCACGGGCACGGCCATCCGCAACCGTTTCGGCATCCGTTCCGACGTGGCCGGCAAGAGCGGCACCACGCAAAATAACGCCGACGGCTGGTTCATCATGATGCACCCGCAACTGGTGGGCGGCGCCTGGGTGGGCTTCAACGACGCGCGCGTCACCATGCGCAGCAATTACTGGGGCCAGGGCGGCCACAACGCCGTGCTGGTGGTGGGCGACTTCTTCAAGACGGCGCTCGACACCGGCAAGCTGGCGCGCGACGCCATCTTCGCTGGCGGCAAGCCACCGCCGCCGCCACGCCGCAGCGAAGCGATGGAGCCGGAAAACGAGGCCGTGGAACAGGGCGGCGATATGCAGCAGACGGGCGCGCCGCCGGCGCCGCTGGCCATGCCGGCGGAAGAAAATGGCGCACAGGAATCGAACGGTCGCGCCGTGCCCCAGGAACCGGCGGCGCCGCCCGCACCACCGGCCTCGCCAGCGCCGTTCACGCCACCGCCTCCGCAAGGCTGAGCATGACGATGGCGCCTTGCAGGAACTGCGGCAGGCGGGTGGGGTGCTGGAAATGATTGCGCTCGAGGGCGTGGAACCGTTTTACTACGTGATCTGAGGGTGTCCGTTGCGAGTACGCGCGCGCCACCGTCAAAGTTGACTATCTTGTCGGCCATTTTATACTGATGGAAACATCGTCATTTCCTTGCCAAAAATGACAAACTGGCAGGGTAACCATATGCCTTGGCCGCAAGCAGGCGCGCTACCACTTCGGCTGGCGTGACCAGCGCAAGGCTTTGGCCAGCCGCACTCTGACGGTCTGCCTGCCCCCGGTTTCATACTCCAGCCACAGTACCCCGTTTTCGATATTCACCCAGGCATCGACGATCAGGGTATCGAAAGGTGTCGCGCTGTGCTTTATATCAATTTTCATCCTGCCCGATGCGGTGTCAATCACACGCAGCACGCGCGTTGTACGTTGCGTAAATTCAATAATATACATGGACCGGCATTTCTTCATCGGCTGAGAGTGGTGTGTTTTTAATATTACTACATAAAAATTTTATGGCACGCACGCGACAATGGTAATTGAGAATGTTTTATTATTAGTATTTTTATGGTAAATAATGTTTTGTTATGGAAATTTGATTGTATAAATGTTAAAAAATAGGCGAAATCTGTTCGCATCGCTGATATTGATGTAAGTCAATATTATTGGGCTTGTAGATAAGAAGAAAATTCTTGCTGATAAGATTCGAGCTTAAAAATCAGCAAGATATAGAGCACTTGATGCCGCCCATTTTTTAAAATGCATATCAAGGATGGAAAAATTTTCCCGATGAACCGTCATTTTTCCTATGGCCCTTTCAATCGCAGTAATGTCCATGAAATGTCACGTCAAGAAGGTCAAAGAACAGGAAGCGGAAATCATCGACAGCATCGTGAAATACCGCCGTTGTTAAAGGAAATCGTTCGGCTGCGGGAAAGTGCTGGGCAGAGATTTATTCAAAGGGACGCTGCAACAGCGGAACAGGGAGCAACGTGGAAAGGTGTGAACAGGTGAAGCGGCTTATGAAAACTGACAATGCGGTTTCGTGGCAGCATGAGGGCAAATCTGAAACGCAGCGGCGCACGGATGCGTTAATGGCGCAGAAAATAGATGTCGCGATTATTTTCCAGGAGATGCTCGGTACGTCTACCGCAGCCAGGTACTTGAGCCAGCAGCAAGTGCCATTGCGGATCGCCCTGCGGGTTCTTGTTCATACCCGCAGAAACAGTCCTTCGCCGCCAAAGATGATCGGCTGCGAAGAACTGGCGCGCCGACCCGCCAGGCGTCCAGAACCTTCGTAGCTGGTTTCGCCGTGGGCGGGGCACGTGGCGCTGGATTGGGCCATTGCCGGTGCCACGACCGAGGCGAGGGTGCCGCTGGCGGCGACGCCGACGAACTGACGGCGCGAGCGCTTGGTATTGTCAGCGTCCATGGTGTGACCTTTCTTGAAAACATGCGTGGGCTTGAGTGTTGGCCCGATCAAGAGTGGCGGAGGCGGCGCTGAACCACCGTTCGTTGACTCACCTGTGAGTAATTTTGCTATCTGGCATCATGCAGCTTGGCAAACGCTGCCTGGAACGCCAGGGCGGCCGATTCGATGCGCGGCGCGCCCACGTCGAACGTGCAATGTTGCAGCAGCGGCTCGCTGGCCAGGCCGGTTTCGGCCAGCAGCAAGTCGGCGGCCAGCGCGCCCAGCATGCCGTCCAGCATGACCTCTGGCATGTTCAGCGCGGCATTGTCCGTATGCCCCGCGTCGAGCACGCTGGGCGCAAACGCCATCGTGCGCGCGCCATGGCGTATCGCCTCGCGCATGGCGACGCGGGTGGCGCGGCGCAGCACGTCGGAGCTGAGCTCGCCAGGGTCGCCCAGGCCAATGAGCAGTATTGCGCGCGGCGCCATGCCGGGCGCGGGTGTGGTGATCAGCACGGTTTCCATCGGCTGCGCGCGAAAGGCGCCGCTGGCGCGCAGCCGCGTCAATTGGCCGTCCAGCGCCTGGTCCAGTGCCAGCAGGCCGCCGGCAATCGGCGCGTCGCCGACTTCGTGTTCGAACATGCAGGCCACGCTCAGGTCGACGTCGGCCATGGCCGGGCCCCAGGCCGCCACGTCGAAGCTGACGCAGTGGGCGATGCCGATCGGGTGGCGTATGGGGAGTTTGTCGGACGGCTGCTTGCTCATGGTGGCGTTTCCTGGCACAAGATGGTGACACCATCTTAACCGCCTGCCGCATCTTGCACACCTGCCGGAAGGCAGGCTGGCCTGGCAGCCGGTATTGCGCCTCAGGCCCGCATGCTCAGCCGCGCCACCAGCAAGGGCGAGCACAAAAGGGTGCCGGCCAGGCGCAGCAACTGGCGCCGCTTCATGGCTGCACGGGTGCCTGATGCTGGAATTCGATGCGGTTCTCCTTGTAATCCCACTTGTTGTAGGGACCGAAGACGCGGCGGTTTTCCTTGCTGTCGGCATTGCCCTGCTCGCGCTTCATGCGCCGCACCAGGGCTGTATCGGTCAACGGCGCGGTGGTGGCGGCGAACACGTCGTGGCGCACGCTGGCCCTGGCGTCCGCACCGCGCGAAATGATGGTCAGCTTGTGCGATGCCGGATCGAAGTACAGGCGCATGGCGAAGGTATTCATGTCCTGCAGGTACAGGCCGTCGTCGCGCCACTGGGCATGGAAATAATCGCCGCAGACGGCTTTCGGCTCGCGTTTCCATTCGCACGACAGGACGATCAGCAAGTGCTTGTCATCGAGCTGCCGGATGGCGATGCGGCCCTTGGAATAGCCCCAGGTGCTGGCCGGCACCGTGCTCGACGAGGCCAGATTGTAGTCGCCCACCAGATTGGGCGTCAAGGCTTGCGCCGAAGCGCCAAGGCTGAAGGTCAGGGCGGCCAGTGTGGCGGCGGTGCGCAGGATAGAGAGAGTGGTCATGGCGAATGGAGAGAAAAGTTGCCACATTCTATACGGCAACCTTTCGGCAGGCGCGCGCGATTGGCGCCTGCGGCAGCGTTGACGCCAATCAGGCCAGCTTGCTCAGTTCCGCCACGTCGATCTTGACCACCTTGTCGCCGACGGCGGCCACCAGTTGCCTGAAATGCGGCGTCGCTTCATGCGCCCTCAAGGCGGCTTCGTCTGCCCATTCTTCCAGCATGATGAAGCGGGTGGGGATTTTATTGTCCAGGTGCAGCTCGTAGCGCAGGCAGGTGCTCTCCGCGCGGCTGGGCGGCACCACCGCTTCGAGCGCGGCGCGCACGGCGGCGATATGGTCGGCTTGGGCATCGATGGTGGCGACGACGATCAGGGTCATGGGATTCCTTGTATGAGGGTGGGCTCAGGAGCTTAGCGCATCTGGCGCCTTCTTGCCCGCTGATTGCTGCTTTTTGATTTTGGGGAAGGGCAAGTAGTACAGCTTGAGAACAGCGGGCCGGTTTGGCCTATGGAGCCTGTCTCCTTGATTTGGGCCGTTTCCTGGTTTTCCGGTTTTCTTGTTGCTTTTCTCGTATCTTTTTGTCTAGGTCCCGGCCGTATCCTGGCGGTAGCGCGCCGGCGGCAGTTCGAACTGGTTCTTGAAAAAGCGGGTGAATGCGCTTTGCGAGGAAAAGCCCAGGCGGTCGCCGATTTCGGCCACGCTCAAGGTCGTTTCGCGCAGCAGGCGGCGCGACTCGCGGCTTTTGGCGCGCAGCTCCAGGGCGCGAAACGAGGTCTGTTCCTGTTGCAACTGGCGCCGCAAGGTCCAGTGATTCATCGCCAGGCCGTCGCACAGGGCCGGCAGCAGCCGCGTGCCGTCGGCGGCGGCGCCGTCCTGCTGGCCCAGCAAATCGATGATGGCCTGCTCCACGCGCGCAGAAAACAGCTGCGCGCCCTGTAGCGTTTGCAGCTGCGCCTGGGCGTGGCGCAGTGCGTGCGGCGCCACGGTGGCGTTGAACTGGCCGAACGGTACATCGAGCATGGACGCCTGGAAGCGCAAGGTGTTGCGCGCCTGGCCGAAGGTGGCGGGGGCACCCAGGCATTCCGAGATGGCGCGCGCGAAGTGCGGCGCGGCGCCGCGAAAGCCGGCCTGGAACACGGTAGTCGCGCCCTGGTCATAGGCGCGCGTGACCAGGGACAGCAAGCGAAAATTGGCCAGCGCCTGGATGGCGCCGCCGGCCGGGCAGAATTCGGACAGGTACTCGATCTCTATCCACAAGCCGTTTTCGTTCATCAGCATGAAATCGAACTGGCCGATCAGGCCGCGCAGCCGCAGGAACTCGTACAGCGCGCCGCGCAGGGTAGGGCGGTTGAAGCAGACGTGGGCCAGGCCGGAAAAATGCGCGAACCAGTGCGTCACGTCCATGTCGAGGATGCCGCGCTGGGGCGGCAACTGATGCGCGTAGCCGAGCATGCGGCGGTGCCGCTCGGCGTTGATGCGCCCGCCAGGCTCGTCCAGCTGCGCTGGCGTGATGCCCGTTTGCCGGAAAAAGTCAAAGGGATCGTGGCCGTCGGCCTGCATGGCGCGCGCACATTGCTGCGCAATGCGGTTTGAAACCGTCCGCGTGTCGGGTTTATGCATGGTGTCTCCAGTGTCTGCGCACTTGTAGTAATTTTTCACAAATACTAGCACTTTTGTTGGAAAGTGCTGTTGTTTGTTGCTTACCGTACATCAATGCCAAAAATTGTTCTCGGCGGTATAAACGCTGTTCCGTGCAGTCAAAAAACTCACGGACTCTCACGTTATATTGCATCAAGGCCGGCCTGCACGGCGGACCTTGATACCTACAAAAATACAGGAGACAATCATGCATTGCACTTTGAAACCGATGACCCGCGTGGTCGCCGGATGCGTTGCCACGCTCGCCCTTGCCGCCTGCGGCAGCAGCGACAGCGACGGCCCAGGCTACACCCAGCCCGTATTCGGCACCACGACCTACAACCAGCTCAAGGTCGACAGCTATACCTTCAAGGACATGAACCGCAATGGCAAGATCGACCCCTACGAGGACTGGCGCCTGACGGCCGAGGCGCGCGCCGACGACCTGATCGCGCGCATGACTCTCGACGAAAAAGCCGGCCTGATGATGCACGGCACGGCGCCCACCGTGGCGGATCCGACCGGCATCGGCCAGGGCAGCGGCTACGACCTCACCGCCCTGCAAGAGCTGATCGTCAAGCAGTACATCAATACGTTTATTACCCGCATGGCCGGCGACTCGGCCAATATGGCGGCGCAGTACAACAAGGTGCAGGCGCTGAGCGAAACCACGCGCCACGGCATCCCGGTGTCGATCAGCACCGACCCGCGCCACCACTTCCAGTACTCGGTGGGCGCCAGCACCTCGACCAACGGCTTTTCGCAGTGGCCTGAAACCCTGGGCCTGGCGGCCATTGGCGACAACGCGCTGGTGCGCCGCTTCGGCGATATCGCGCGCCAGGAATACCTGGCCGTCGGCATCACGCAGGCGCTGTCGCCACAGGCGGACCTGGCCACCGAGCCGCGCTGGTCGCGCATCAACGGCACGTTTGGGGAAGACGCCGAACTGGCCAAGCGCATGGTGCAGAATTATATCGAAGGCTTCCAGGACGGCAACACCGGCCTGCACGACGGCAGCGTGGTGGCCGTCGTCAAGCACTGGGTCGGCTATGGCGCCACCAAAGAGGGCTTTGACGGCCACAATTACTATGGCCGCTACATGAGCTACCCGGGCAATAATTTTGCGTATCACGTGAAACCGTTCGAGGGCGCCTTCAACGCCAGGGCCGCCTCCGTGATGCCGACCTATGCCATGCCGGACGGCAATGTCACCATCGACGGCATCACCCTGGAGCAGGTGGGGGCCGGCTTCAGCAAGGCCCTGCTGACCGACCTGCTGCGCGGCAAATACGGCTTCGAAGGCGTGATCCTGTCCGACTGGGGCATCACGTCCGACTGCGACGCCAACTGCCGTAACGGCACCGCAGCCGGCGTGGCGCCGTCGTTTTTCGGTTTCGGCACACCTTGGGGCATGGAAAACGCCACCAAGGCCGAGCGCTATGTCAAGGCCGTCAATGCCGGCATGGACCAGTTCGGCGGCGTGACGGAAGCGCCTTACCTGACGCAAGCCGTGCAGCGCGGCCAGCTGACGGAGGCACGCATCAACGCTTCGGCGCGTCGCATCCTGTTGCAGAAATTCAGGCAGGGCCTGTTCGAGCATCCGTTTGTCGACACGGTAAAAGCCGCCGCCACGGTGGGCAAGGCCGACTTTGTCGCGGCCGGCCTGGACGCCCAGCGCCGTTCGCTGGTGCTGCTGGAAAACAAGGACAAGGTGCTGCCGCTGGCCGCCACCGTCAAGAAGGTGTACTTGTACGGCATCGACGCGGCCGTCGCCCGCCAGTACGGCTACACTGTGGTGGCGACCCCGCAGGAAGCCGACGTGGCCCTGCTGCGCGTGGCTGCGCCGTATGAAATCCTGCACCCGAACTACATCTTCGGCAGCATGCAGCACGAAGGCCGCCTCAATTTCATCGATGGCGACGCCGGCTACGAGGCGATCAAGAATGCCGCCAGATTGGCGCCGAAAACCGTGGTTACGGTCTACCTGGACCGCCCGGCCATTCTCGGCAACGTGCAGGACAAGGCCAGCGCCATTATCGGCAACTTCGGCGTCAGCGACGGTGCGCTGTTCGACGTGTTGACCGGCAAGGCCAAGCCGGAAGGCAAGCTGCCGTTCGAGCTGCCATCGGCTATGGGCGAAGTGCAGGCGCAGAAGTCCGACGTGCCGTATGACACGGCGCGGCCGCTGTACAAATTCGGCTACGGCCTGTCGTACTGATAGCGAACTGTCGTAAAGCAGGGGGAGGGCGGCCAGTGCGTCTTTCCCCGCTCGATTGACAGTGCCGCGGTGCTCGCCGATATTGGCCGTTTTAGCTCGCCAACACCGCCAGGAAGGAAACCCCGATTGGGGCGAGGCCAGCAACCGCAATGCCGCCAATTACCGAGCAAGCCAGGGCGCGCTTCACGGAAAAGATCGGCCAGCACGGCGTGGTCGATATTCCTGCGCGCGCGATGACCATGCGCCTGGCTTCGCCGGCCGAATCGGCGGCCCAGCCGGCGCCGTACATGCGGCCGCCTCCGTGGGCCAGGGCCGAGCGTGGGCAGTTCATCCCGGCGGAAAAAAAAGCGCGTCCCTTGCAGGACGCGCCCTTCATGCCGCTACTCCCTATCAGCGTTCGGCGACCACCATGGTGGTGCGCTGGGCGCCGATCACCAGCACGATCTGCACCGGCAATGCGCCGCCGGGCACCTGCGTGACCACAAACGACTTGCTGTCGGTGTTGTAGCTGATCCACGACGGCAGCGCGCTGCCGTCGGCCAGCTGCGCCTGCACCGGCACGCGGTTGACGGCGGCCGCTTCGACTACCTGCGCCGGCAGCGGGAAGCCGAAGCCATTGCCGGCGTCGACGATCTGCTTGGGCACCGACACCGTAATCGCGCCGCCTTGCTGCAACGACGGCGGACGTACCAGCGCGACCGTGATGCCGGCCGTATTGGCTTGCGCCGCCGGCGTGGCGCTGGCCGGGGCTGGCGTGGCGGCCGGCGTGTCGCTGGCTGGGGCCGGCGTGGCGGCCGATGCTGCGCTGGACGGGGCTGGCGTGTCGCTGGCTGGGGCCGGCGTGGCGGCCGATGCTGCGCTGGACGGGGCCGGCGTGGCGCTGGCTGGGGCCGGCGTGGTGGCCGATGTTGCGCTGGACGGGGCCGGCGCAGCGCTGGATGGGGCCGGCGTGGCGGCCGGCGCCGCGCTGCTCAGGCCCGTGCCGGTGCCTGGCAAGTTGCCGAGCGGTGGCATGCTCAGGCCCGGTGCCGCCCGCTGTGCGGCCAGCGGCAGACTCGGCAGCGGTGGCGGCGTCACTACCGCCGGTGGCGGCACTTGCACGGCGGTGTCGGCGATATCGGCGGATAGGCCCTGCGGCTGGCGCAGGGCATAGTTGCCGGCGTCGGCGCCAGCGAGCGCATAGCCGCTGACGGTCACCGGCTTGGCCGTGCCGGCCGTGGCGTCGGCAAAGCTGGCGCTGGCGGTGCCGCCCAGGGTCACCACGTCTGCGCCGATCACATTGATGGCGCCCACGCCGCTGAGGGTGGCGCTGGTGTTGCCGTCGAAGCTCTTGCCGTTGGCGCGCACGCCGGTCACCGTGATCGCGGCAGGCGTGATGCTGCCCACCAGCCCCGGCTCCTGGCCGATGGCGTAATTGCTGTCGCTCGCGGTGTAGCCGACCAGGGTGATGACCTTGCCCGTGCCGACATTTTTGTCGGCGAACTGGCCGCTGCCATTGCCGCCCACCGTCACCACTTCGCCGTCCAGACCCGTGACGCTCGCCGTGCCCGACAGCGTCACGTTGCGCGTGCCGTCATAGGTCTTGGCCGCCGCCAGGGTCAAGCCGCTGACCTGCAGCACGGCTGGCGTAACGGTACCCGTCAGGCCGGTCGGCTGCAGCAGCACGTAGTTGCTGTCGCTGGAGCGATACCCGTTGACCGTCACCGCCTTCCCGCTGCCCACGTTCTTGTCGGCATAGCTGCCGCTGGCCGTGCCCACCACGCTGACCACGTCAGTGCCCAGCGCCGTGACGGTCGGTGCGCCGCCCAATACCGCGTTCAGGCTGCGGTCATAACTGCGCTGCAGTACCGACACGCCCGTCACCTGCAAGGTGGCCGGGGTAATGCTGGCGGTGGTGGTCGCGGTACCGGAGGCGAGCGTGTAATTGCCCGCATCTGCGCCGCCGGCGGCGATGCCGCTGACGGTGACGACCTTGTTGCTGCCTGCATTCTTGTCGGCAAAGCTGGCCGCAGTGTTCGACAAGGTCAGCACGTCGCCGGCGATGCGGTCGTCAATCAGGCTGACGCTGGCGTTGGTCGAGGTGTCGTACACGCGATTGGCGCCGGTGGCGCTGGCGTTCAGCACGCGTGGGGTAATCGTGCTGTTGCTGTTGCCGGCCAGGGTGACGCTGTAGTTGGCGCCGCCATTGCCGTCGCTGATTTGCGCTTGCGTCAGGTTGACTGCCTTGTTGCCATTGCCGGCGTTCTTGTCGGCATAGCTGAAGGCGGCGCCGCTGACGGTGTCGCCTTGCACCAGCGCCGCCGACAGGGCGGACAAATCGCCCGCGCTGGCCGAATAGGCCAGCGTGCCATCGTAGACCTTGCTGATGGAAGGGGCATTGAGCACGATGGTTTTGGCGGTGATCACGCCGCTGCCTGTTGCCAGTGTCGGCAGCAGGTAGTTGGCGAGCACGGTACCGTTGCCAGCCGTATAGTCGCCGGCCGCCAGGCCGATGCTTACGCTGCGGTTGCCCGCATTGCGGCTGTCGAAGGTGCCCGCCGTCTTGTTCACGGTGACCGAATCGCCGCTGACCAGGCCCGTGAAGGCATAGCTGGCGGCATTGATCTGCGCATTGCTGGTGCCGTCGTAGCTGCGCGTGGCGGCAGTGACCGGGGCCAGGGTCAGCTGGGCCGGCGCAATGGTGCCCGTCAGGCCGGCCTGCTGGCCGATGGCGTAGTTGCTGTCGCTGGCGGTCAAGCCGGACACCGTGATGGTCTTGCCGGTGCCGGCATTTTTGTCGGCGAACTGGCCGCTGCCGACGCCGCCCACCGTCACCACTTCATTGCCGAAGCCGCTGACGGTCGGCGCGCCCGTGATCGCCACCCTGGTGCTGCCGTCATAGGTTTTCGAGACGCCCGGGTTCAGGCCCGACAAGGCCAGCACGGCCGGCGTGACGGTGGCGCTCAAGCCGGTCGGCTGCGCCAGCACATAGTTGCTGTCGCTGGAGGCGTAGCCGGTGACGGTGATCGCCTTGCCGCTGCCGGCGTTTTTATCAAGGAACTGGCCGATGCCGGTGCCGGTGACCTTGACGATATCGCTGCCCAGGGCTGTGACCACTGCGGTGCCGCTCAGGCCGGCGGCAAGCGAGGTATCGTAGGCACGGTCCTGCGCCGACACGCCCGTCACCTGCAAGGTGGCCGGGGTAATGCTGGCAGTGGTGGTCGCGGTGCCGGAGGCGAGCGTGTAATTGCCCGCATCCGCGCCGCCGGCGGCGATGCCGCTGACGGTGACGGCCTTGTTGCTGCCTGCATTCTTGTCGGCAAAGCTGGCCGAGCTGTTCGACAAGGTCAGCACGTCGCCGGCGATACGGTCGTCAATCAGGCTGACGCTGGCGTTGGTCGAGGTGTCGTACACGCGATTGGCGCCGGTGGCGCTGGCGTTCAGCACGCGTGGGGTAATCGTGCTGTTGCTGTTGCCGGCCAGGGTGACGCTGTAGTTGGCGCCGCCATTGCCGTCGCTGATTTGCGCTTGCGTCAGGTTGACTGCCTTGTTGCCATTGCCGGCGTTCTTGTCGGCATAGCTGAAGGCGGCGCCGCTGACGGTGTCGCCTTGCACCAGCGCCGCCGACAGGGCGGACAAATCGCCCGCGCTGGCCGAATAGGCCAGGGTGCCGTCGTAGACCTTGCTGATGGAAGGGGCATTGAGCGTGATGGTTTTGGCGGTGATCACGCCGCTGCCTGTTGCCAGGGTCGGCAGCAGGTAGTTGGCGAGCACGGTACCGTTGCCAGCCGTATAGTCGCCGGCCGCCAGGCCGATGCTGACCGTGCGGTTGCCCGCATTGCGGCTGTCGAAGCTGCCTGTTGTCTTGACCACATTCACCGAATCGCCGCTGACCAGGCCCGTGAAGGCATAGCTGGCGGCATTGATCTGCGCATTGCTGGTGCCGTCGTAGCTGCGCGTGGCGGCAGTGACCGGGGCCAGGGTCAGCTGGGCCGGCGCAATGGTGCCCGTCAGGCCGGCCTGCTGGCCGATGGCGTAGTTGCTGTCGCTGGCGGTCAAGCCGGACACCGTGATGGTCTTGCCGGTGCCGGCATTTTTGTCGGCGAACTGGCCGCTGCCGACGCCGCCCACCGTCACCACTTCATTGCCGAAGCCGCTGACGGTCGGCGCGCCCGTGATCGTCACCCTGGTGCTGCCGTCATAGGTTTTCGAGACGCCCGGGTTCAGGCCCGACAAGGCCAGCACGGCCGGCGTGACGGTGGCGCTCAAGCCGGTCGGCTGCGCCAGCACATAGTTGCTGTCGCTGGAGGCGTAGCCGGTGACGGTGATCGCCTTGCCGCTGCCGGCGTTTTTATCAAGGAACTGGCCGATGCCGGTGCCGGTGACCTTGACGATATCGCTGCCCAGGGCTGTGACCACTGCGGTGCCGCTCAGGCCGGCGGCAAGCGAGGTATCGTAGGCACGGTCCTGCGCCGACACGCCCGTCACCTGCAAGGTGGCCGGGGTAATGCTGGCAGTGGTGGTCGCGGTGCCGGAGGCGAGCGTGTAATTGCCCGCATCCGCGCCGCCGGCGGCGATGCCGCTGACGGTGACGAGCTTGTTGCTGCCCGCATTCTTGTCGGCAAAGCTGGCCGAGCTGTTCGACAAGGTCAGCACGTCGCCGGCGATACGGTCGTCAATCAGGCTGACGCTGGCGTTGGTCGAGGTGTCGTACACGCGATTGGCGCCGGTGGCGCTGGCGTTGAGCACGCGTGGGGTAATCGTGCTGTTGCTGTTGCCGGCCAGGCTGACGCTGTAGTTGGCGCCGCCATTGCCGTCGCTGATTTGCGCTTGCGTCAGGTTGACCGCCTTGCTGCCATTGCCGGCGTTCTTGTCGGCATAGCTGAAGGTGGCGCCGCTGACGGTGTCGCCTTGCACCAGCGCCGCCGACAGGGTGGACAAATCGCCCGCGCTGGCCGAATAGGCCAGCGTGCCGTCGTAGACCTTGCTGACCACAGGGGCGCTCAGTGTGATGGCTTTTGGCGTGATGACGGCCGTTCCTGCAGCGCTGGTCGGCAGCACGTAGTTGCCCAGCACGGTGCCTGAACCGGCAGTGAAGTCGCTGCCAGCCAGGGTCGCGCTGACCGTGCGCGTGCCCGCATTGCGGCTGTCATAGCTGCCATTGAGGGGGGCGACATTGATGGACTCGCCCGCTGCCAGACCGCTTAGTACGAAGTTGCTGCCCGTCAGACTGGCCAGCGCCGTACCGTCGTAGCTGCGGCCCAGTGCGCCCGTCAGGGTGGCGCCCAAGGCCTTGGCCGTGATGCTGGCGCTGCCGGTGGCGACGGTTGGCAGGCTGTAGTTGGACAGCGTGGTGGCCGCACCGGCAGTAAAGTCGCCGGCCGACAGGCTGGCCGTGACGCTGTTGGCCGTGGCCACATTGACGGCGTTGTAGACCCCGCCAGTGTGCGTGACGCTGGCCGACTGCGTGCCGACAAAACCGGTCAGGCTGAAGTTGCCTGCGCCCAGCAAGGCGCTGTTGCCGCCATCATAGGTCTTGCTGATGGTTCCCGTCAGGCTGGCGGCAAGTGGCTTTGGCGTAATGGCGGCGCTGCCGGTGGCGACAGTCGGCAGGCTATAGTTGGCCAGCGAGGTGCTGGCGCCGGCCGTGAAGCTGGCGCCGGACAGGCTGGCGCTGACGCTGTTCGCGCCCAGCACATCGGCCGAGTTGTACAGGCCGGCCGTCTGGCTGACGCTGGCCGATTCGCCGCCGACCAGGCCCGTCAGCTGATAGTTGGCGCCGGTCAGCGCGGCGGCCGTGCCGCCGTCGTAGACCTTGCTCACGCCGCTAATGGTGGCGCCCAGGGACTTGGCCGTGATGCTGGCGCTGCCGGTGGCAACGGTTGGCAGGCTGTAGTTGGACAGCGTGGTGGCCGCGCCGGCAGTAAAGTCGCCGGCCGACAGGCTGGTCGTGACGCTGTTGGCCGTGGCCACATTGACGCCGTTGTAGACCCCGCCAGTGTGCGTGACGCTGGCCGACTGCGTGCCGACAAAACCCGACAGGTTGAAGTTGCCAGCGCCCAGCAAGGCGCTGTTGTTGCCGTCATAGACCTTGCCCACGCCGCTCAGGCTGGCGGCGAGTGGCTTGGCCGTAATGGCGGCGCTGCCGGTGGCGACGGTTGGCAGGCTATAGTTGGCCAGCGAGGTGCTTGCGCCGGCCGTGAAGTTGGCACCGGACAGGCTGGCGCTGACGCTGTTCGCGCCCAGCACATCGGCGGAGTTGTACAGGCCGGCCGTCTGGCTGACGCTGGCCGATTCGCCTGCGACCAGGCCTGTCAGCTGATAATTGGCGCCGGTCAGCGTGGCGGCCGTGCTGCCGTCGTAGACCTTGCCCACGCCGCTCAGGGTGGCGCTAAGGGCCTTGGCCGTGATGCTGGCGCTGCCGGTGGCGACGCTTGGCAGGCTATAGTTGGCCAGCGAGGTGCTTGCGCCGGCCGTGAAGTTGGCGCCGGACAGGCTGGCGCTGACGCTGTTCGCGCCCAGCACATCGGCCGAGTTGTACAGGCCGGCCGTCTGGCTGACGCTGGCCGACTCGCCGGTGACCAGGCCCGTCAGCAGATAGTTGGCGCCGTTCAGCACGGCGGTCGTGCTGCCGTCGTAGACCTTGCCCACGCCGCTCAGGCTGGCGCCAAGTGCCTTTGGCGTAATGGCGGCGCTGCCGGTGGCGACGGTTGGCAGGCTATAGTTGGCCAGCGAGGTGCTTGCGCCGGCCGTGAAGTTGGCG
>NZ_NJGY01000002.1:178838-586373 GCF_002250505.1 Janthinobacterium sp. PC23-8 | reverse complement strand
GGCCGTGAAGTTGGCGCCGGACAGGCTGGCGCTGACGCTGTTTGCGCCCAGCACATCGGCCGAGTTGTACAGGCCGGCTGTCTGGCTGACGCTGGCCGACTCGCCGCCGACCAGGCCTGTCAGCTGATAGTTGGCGCCGGTCAGCGCGGCCGCCGTGCCGCCGTCGTAGACCTTGCCCACGCCGCTAATGGTGGCGCCCAGGGCCTTGGCCGTGATGCTGGCCGCGCCGCTCGCCGACGCCGGCAAGCTGTAGTTGGACGCCAGCGTCGACGCCCCCGCGACCAGGTCGCTGCTCGACAGGTTGGCGGTCACGGTGGTCGCGCCGGCTACGTTGGCCGAGTTGTACAGCGCTGCTGTTTGCGTGATGCCACCCGATTCACCGGCGATGAACCCGTTCAAGCTGTAGTTGCCGGGGTTGAGCACTGCAGTGAGGCCGCCGTCATAGGCCTTGACGATAGCACCGGTGAGGCTGGCAGTGAGCGCCTTGGCCGTGATGGTGGCCGCGCCGGTCGCCGTTGTCGGCAGCACGTAGTTGGCCAGCGAGGTGCTGGCGCCGGCCGTGAAGTCCGGCACCGCCAGGCTGGCGCTGACACTGCTGGCACCGACCACATTGGCCGAGTTGTACTGTCCCGCCGCTTGGCTGACGGTGGCCGATTCGGCACCGACGAAGCCGCTGAGCTGGTAGTTGGCGCCGCTCAGCGCCGCGCTGGTCGTGCCGTCATAGGTCTTGGTCACGCCGGTGAGGGCGGCAGTGAGGGCCTTGGGCGTGATGCTGGCCGCGCCGCTGGCGGAGGTCGGCAAGATATAGTTGCTGGACAAGGAGCCGTTGGCAGCGCTGAAGTCGCCGCCAGCGAGCGTGGTGCTGGCGCTGCTGGCGCCTGTGCCGCTGAGGTTGTATACCGCGGTGGACTTGGTCACGTTGAACGCGTCCGCGCCCACCAGGCCGGTCAGGCTGTAGTTGGCCGCGCCGAGGTTGGCGGTGGTGCTGCCGTCGTAGGTTTTGGTGACGCCCGTTAACGCCGCCGTCAGGGTCTTGGCCTGGACCGTGATGGTGCGCGCCGTGTTGCTGCCCAGGGCCACGGCATAGCCATTGTTGCCGGTCGCGCCCGACAAATTGACCGTGATGGCGTACGGGCCGCCAGCCACGCCGGCATTGGCGGCGGCGCCGCTTGAGGTGGCGGTAATGGTGCCCGACAGCGCAGTGGCCACCGTGTCGGCCAGATACGCGCCCGCTTGCGCCGTCTGGCCGCCCGACAGGCTGACCACGCGGTCGACCAGCGTGGTGCCGGTGGTCAGGTCTTCACCATAGGTCTTGCTGACGTCTTGCGTGCCGACGGTGATGGTGGGCTGGTAGGCGAACACATAGCGGTTGCCGGTTTGCGTGACTGGCGTGCCGGTATAGGTGGCGTTCCAGATGGCCGTGTTTTGGCTGTCCAGTCCGCCATATGTGCTGCCGCCCGGCGCATTGGCGTAAACCAGCCAGCGTGCGGCGGGGTCGCTCATGGCGATACTGCCGGCGCCATTGCCGGAATTGTTGTTGAAATTGCCCTTGGCGGCCAGGGTGACGGCGTCGCCGCTGCCGCTGGCGCTCAGGACCGCGCCCGCGTTCAGCGTGACGTCGGCGCCGATGCCGCGGTAGCCGAGGTCGAAGCCACAGCAATTGGCTGCCAGGTTCGGCAAGTCGCCCACCGTGCCGGCGCCATTGCCCTGGTTGATCAGCTTGATGGTGCGCGCGGTGATGCTGTTGACGCTGATGGAACCGGCCATATTGTTGGTCTTGTCGGCGCCGGCGGCGATCAGCAGCGACACGTCGCCGCTGCCGGCATCGATTCTGGCGGCCACACCCTGCTTGTTGCTGCCCATGCTCAGGGTGGCGATGCCGGCGTCTCGGTAGGCGTCCTTGACGCCGTTGGCCACGCTGTCGTTGGCGATCAGGTTCAGGTCGCGGTTGCCGGTGATGATGTCGCCCAGTACCGTGATGCTGCGGCCCGCCTGCATGGTCAGGGCGCCGCCGGCCGTGCCGCCGGTGGCGTCGATGCCGTTCTTGACGAAGATGTCGTTATTCGCCTGCAAGGTAACGCTGGTGCCCGTTTTGAGCACGCCGGCGATATAGTCGGGGGTCATGGCCTGGGTTGCACCCTGTGCATCGCCGAACTGGGTGGCGCCCGGCAGCGTCATGGCGCCCGGCGTGGGCATGGTGGTGCTGAGCAGCACCACATGCCCATTGTCGCCGGTGAAGGTCACCGTCGCGGCGCCGCCGGAGGTGAGCGAGATGTTCGGATTATAGGTCAGACCACCCCAGAAACGGCTATTCGGATTGCCCACCGCCGCGTTGCCGGCACCGACCACGCCGATCAGGGGCACGCTGGCGTCGCTGATGTAATTGACCGCCCCGGCGCTGCAATTCCAGTCCGGCGACATGATGAAATAGCCTGTATTGCCATAGTCGGCGGGGTTGGATGTATAGTTGACAACTGGCGACAAAATGCCGCCCACATAGTCATTGGTGTGGCTGCCCACCAGCGCATTGGCGCCGGACATGATGTTCTGGTTGCCTTGGGCGGCGTAGTCGTTCAGGCGGCCGGTGCTGCCATCGACCCAGCTCACGGCACCGGCATTGACCACGCCGCCAACGTCGAGGGTGGGGTTGGCCACCACGAAGTTGCCGTTCGTCAGCGCGACATAATAGGCGCCCAGGGCGTCGTTTTCCTTTTCGCCGATCAGGCTGTTGGCGCGGGTGATGACGCCCTTGACGCCGGTGGCGCCATTGCCCCACGTCACGGCGCCGGCGTATTGCCTGGTGTCGTTGGTCCAGTTGTAGCTGAGGGCGACGTAGTTGCCGGTAAACCGTTGCTGGCCGGTAGTGGCGTCGAGGTTGTACAGGTAGTCGACGGTGTTGCCGACATTGTCGCCGCTGTGGCTGCCGACCAGGCTGTTGGCGCCGGAGACGATATTGTGGTTGCCTTGCGCCGCATGGTCAAGCAGGCGTCCGCTGCTGCCGTCAACCCAGGTCAAGGCGCCGGCGCCGATGGCGGCGCCATTGTTCCAGTACTGGTTCTGGATCAGGTAGTTGCCGTTGACGGGCAGGGCGGTCAGCCCCCATTCTTTCACGTCATCGGTTTTCAGGCCCGGCACGCTGTTGCTGTCCGAGATGGCGCCGCTCAGCGCAGCCGTACCGCTGCCCCAGGTGACCGCTCCGGCGTCGACGATGCTGCCATTGTCCCATTTATTGCTGGTGACAACGTAGTTGCCAGAATAGCTGATATTGCCGGCGCTGTCGTAACCGCTTTGCAGCAGGGTGAGGCCATAGGTGTTGTTCTTGGCCAGGCCTGCCATATCGTCCTGCACGGTGCCGACCAGGCTGTTGCTGGCGGAAACCGGCCCGATCGTTGGCGTACCAGCGCCGTCGCTCCAGGTGACCGCGCCCGCGCGCAGGGCGGCGCCGTTGCGCCAATAATTGCTGATCGTGACATAGTTGCCGTTGGACAGGGCCGTGACGCCGGTCGAGATCGAATCGTAATGCGTGACGGTATGGTTGCCGGCATTGGTGATCACATCGTTCGGGCCCATGAAGCCGCCGATAAAGTCCGCAGTGTTGCTGCCCAGCAGGCTATTGGTGGCGGTAATGGTATGGCCGGCATCGACGGTGGCGCCGGTGGCGCCGCTGCTCCAGGTGACGGCGCCGCGCGTGCCGTTGAACATCGGGCTGGCCACCACGTAATTGCCGTTGCTCAGCAAGGTGATGCTGCTCGATTCGCTCAGGAAGGCATTGCTGTTGTTTGCTTGATAGTAGTTATACTGATAACTGCCGATGCGGTCGTTGGCCGAGGTGCCCACCAGGCTGTTGCTGGTGCCCACCACGCCCACGGTCGGCGTGCTGCCGCTCGACCACGTCACGGCGCCGGCCTTGGTGTTGCTGCCATTGGCCCAATAGGGGCTCAGCACGACATAGTTGCCATTGCCTTTGAGCTCCAGGATGCCGTTTGAACCGACCACGTCGTTCGCTTGCGCGCCGACCAGGCTGGTGCTTGCCGAGACGTTGCCGCTCTGGTCGGCCTTGGCCTTGCCGGTGGTGCCATCGACCAGCGTGGCGGCGCCCTTGCCGCTGCTCCAGTTCGGACTGATCACGACATAGTCATTGTTTGCCAGCAGGGCGATGGCTTTGCTGCCGACGCTGTCGCCGGCATTGGCGCCCACCACGCCGTTGGTGGCCACGGAGACGGTCTTGACATCGGTGCTGAACGGCACCCAGGTGGCTGCGCCGCGCCCGCCATTCCAGCTGGGACTGCTGATCACGAATGCATTGTTCGATGGCAGCAGGGTCAGGCCGCCACTGGACAGGCTGTCGCCGGCAGTGCCGACCAGGCTGTTGCTGGCCGATACCAGGCCGGTGATGGCGGTGACGCCGTCGAACGAGGTCAAGGCGCCCGAGGAATTTTTCCAGTCCGAGCCGTAGACGACGAATTGCGAACCGGTCAGCACCATGACGCGACTGCCGACCTTGTCGGTGCCGGTGCCGGCGCCGGTGGAATCGAAGCGGCTGCTGTCGCCGATCAGGCTGTTGGAAGTACCGACCACGCCCTTGATGCCGGTGGTGCCGGAGGCGAACGTGACGGCGCCCACGCCCTTGTTCCAGTTTTCATTGGCCATCACATAGTTGTTATTGGCCAGCACCGTCACGCCGGAACCGACCAGGTCGCCGCTTTTGTAGCGTTTGTAACCGTCGGCCGGCACCACGGTCATGGCGGTGCTGCCGACCAGGCTGTTGGCAGAGCTGACAATGCCGGCAACGCCGGTGCTGCCATTGCCGAAGGTGAGCGCACCGCGATTGTCGGACCAGCTGGGCGTGCCGACCAGGTAGTTGCCATTGTTCAGTACCGTGATCGCGTAAGCACCGATGTTGTCGGAGGTGTCCTGGTTCATGGTGCTTTTATGGGTGGCGTGACTGCCGACCAGGCTGTTGCTCGATGAGACGGCCAAGGCGCTGGCGCCCCAGCCGGTGGTGCCGTTACCCCAGGTAACAGCGCCCATGCCGCCGTTCCACAAGTTGCTGGAAACGACATAGTTGCCGTTGGTCAGCGACGTCACGCCATTGCTGCCGACCTTGTCGCCCGCGTGGGTGCCGTACAGGGTCGAGATCAGCGCCTGGTCGCTCTGGCGGAACAGGTAGGCGGCGCCCGAGTTGGTCGCGCCGAGGTTGTCGTTGGGATTGGTGACGACGATGTAGCCGGTGCGCGTGGCGGTGCTGCCCGAGGTGGTGGTCAGGGGCGCGTTGAGTTTGCCGAAGCTGCCGCCGGCGGTGGGATGCGGATCGACCAGCTCCAGTTGGCCCGACAGATCGCTGTCGATATAGATGTCTTTCGGGTCCAGCAGCAGGGCGCCCGACTTGCCCTTGGCCGCGTGGGCGTCGGCCTTGCCGCCGAAATACAGGGTTTCCTTGCCCGACACTTCCAGTATGCCGCCGTCGCCACCGGCCGCGCCGCCGCGCGCCGTGAGCTCGCCGGCAAACACGGTTTTTTCGTCGGACCAGACCACCACCTTGCCGCCATTGCCATTGCCGGTGGCGTCGGCATTGAGCGTGACGCCGGCGCCGACCGAGGTCTTGGCGGCATTGTGCACGTCGGCGTTCTTGCCCTGATAGTCGCCGCCGATCAGGATGGCGCCGCCCTGGCTGACACCGGTGGCACTGACCTTCGCGCCCATCAGCGCTACCTCATTGGCCGTGATGACGACCTTGCCGCCTTGTTCGCCATCGGCATTGTAGTTGCCCGACGTATAGACCTTGCCGGCGCCGCCATCGACGGTGATATTGCCGCCGCCCTGGGCCGAGATCACCGCGCTGGCCGTTTCCACCAGGCCATGGGTCAGTGTGCTGCTGATCGTGCCGCCGCCATCGGCACGCACGGCGCCGCTGCTGGCCATGCGCTCGCCGCTGATCGTCACCTTGCCCTTGCCGCCCGGCGCGCCCGAGGCATCGAGGCTGCCGCTGTTGTCGACCAGGCCAGTGCTGTCGAGCACGATCTTGCCGCCGCGCGAGGCCAATCCCGTCGCCGCCACGCTGCCCGTATTGCGCACCACGCCGCCTTGCAAGTCATTGGCGGCCTGGGCCGACATGATGATCATGCCGCCAGGCGCCTGCACGGCCGAGCCGTTCTCCACCAGTGCCGCAATCGTCGAGGGCGACACCAGCACGCCGGCCAGGGTACGGCTGTCGGCAAACTGCAGGGAAATCTGTTCGCCGGCGGCCATTGCCACCGTGCCGGCCTGGGCGATGACGATGCCGTTGTTGCGCACCTGCGGCGCCAGCAGGGCGATATAGCCGCCCAGGCTGGCATTGAGGCTGCCGTCGTTGATGACGCTGCCGGTGGCGCCGTTGCGTTCAAAGGTATTGCTGCCGGCCATGAACTCGGCCGTGCCGATGGCATGCGTGGTGGCCACCAGGCCACCCACGTTGACCGATGAGGTGGGGCTGAAATACACGCCGTTCGGATTGCTCAGAAACACCTGGCCGTTGGCGGTGATGCGGCCGAAGATCTGGCTGGCCTGGCTGTCCTGCACCCGGTTCAGGGTCACCGAGCCGCTATTGGGCTGCTGGAAATTGACTTGCGCCTGTGACCCCAGATTGAAGGTCTGCCAGTCGATCGCGCCGCGCTGGCTCGCCTGGTTGATCGTCATCTGGCTGCCGCTCTGGGTGATCGTCGCCGCGCCACCGACCACCTGGCCGCCGGTTGGCAACTGGTTGGCGCCCGGCGGCCCCGCCCATGCAAACGGCGCCAGACCCAGACCGGCAAACAGTGCGGCCATGAAAGCGCCGCGTCCGCTGCTCTTGCCGCGTCCGCGCACGTTTTCGGCGACGGCGACCCAGGCGCCCTGTTTTTCACTCCAGATCAGGCGATAGAAGCGGTTGATGGTGGCGTGTCCGTTCATGTTGATTCTCTCTAATTATTTTGATGGGGCGACAGGGTCAGAATGGCAGCGAAGCTTGCAGCCAGAAGCGATTCTTGTGCAGCGTGCCGTCCTGGTCGCTGCCGTTGATGTTCGGATTCGGATTGCCGCCGATCCGGCGCGCCCAGGCGGCCCGCAGGTTCAGGCGGAAGTCGCTGACCCAGTTCACGGCCAGGCCCGCGCCTTTCAGCTGGTAGCTGTTGACGATGGCCGCGCCATTGATGGCGTTGTCGTGGTTGACTGTCACATGGCCCCAGTCATAGAAGCCGGTCAGGCCGAAGCCGGCCGGCAGGCGCCAGCGCAGTTCCAGGTTGACCAGCTGGCCATCGCTGCCGCCCGCTTCGCTGGCCGGGTAGGCGCGCACGCCATAATTGCCACCGAGGTAAAATTTTTCGGAGGAATCGAGATTCTTGCTGGCCTGCTGGCCGGACAGGGCGCCAAACAGCGACCAGCTGTCCGTCAGCGCCTGCTGGCGGCTCAGGTAGTAGCGCAGCTTGGTGAAGTTGCCGGCCGCGCGCGTGGTGGCGGCGTCGGCCGGCCGGTTGGGTGAACCGTCCAGGTCCAGCTTGCCGTGCACCAGGCTGAGATTGCCCGCGTTCGCGCCGCCGCCGCCCAGGCTGTCGAACAGATTGCCCGACAGGCCGGCCGAGAAGCTGCGGATGCTGTAGTTGCTGCTGGTGGCGCGGTTCGCCTGATTGTCGAAGCGTTTGTCGTCGTAGTTCAGTTGCAGATACAGATTGCGCAGGCGCGAGCGCAGCAGCGGGTAGCTGGCATCGAGCCCCACCGTGTTCGAGCTGCCCTTGGCATGCAGCGCGGAAAAGTCATCGGCCGTCAGCCGGTACGCCAGGTGCGAGCCGCTGACGCCGGCGCGCCAGCCTGCAGTGCCCAGCGGCAGGCTGTAGGCCAGGCGCGCATAGTCGCTGCCTTCGGTATGGATCAAATTGCCAATGAGCTGGTCGCCGATCCACAAGGGGCTGTTGAGGGCCAGGTTGACGCTGGCGCGGGTGGTGCCGGTGGAGCGGTTGCCGGTGTTGTCGATGGCCGCGTCGCCCGTCAGCAGCGCTTCGTCTTCCAGCTTGATCAGCAACTCGGTTTGGTTTTCCTGCTGGCCGGCGGCCAGATTGCCGCTGGCGCTGATGCCGGGCAAGTCGTCGATCACCAGCAGGGCGCGGTCGAGCGCGTCGGCGTTCAGTGGCGCGCCGACCGGCTGGGCGCTGGTGACATACGGTGCGATACGCTGGAACGGCAGGCGTGCCGTGGCCTTGTCGCCCGGATTGACGCGCACGCCGCCAAACACCGCCTCGACGATCTGGATGGTGACGGTGCCGCCATCGATTTCCTGGCGCGGCAGGTAGGAGCGCACGACCCAGCCTGCCTGACGGTAGGCGGCCGCTACAGCCAGCGCTGCGTCCTGCAAGTCCTGAAACGATAGTGGCCGCTCCAGGTAGGGCGCCACCACCTGCGCCAGCACCGCCTCGCTCAACAAGGTATTGCCCTGGAAACGGAATTGTTTCACTGTAACGGATAATCCCTGCACGTCCTGCATCGGTGGCGGCGCCGGCATTAATTCCTGCGGCGATTTTTTGGGCAATGCAGGGGCGCGGCCTCTTTCCATCTGCTGTAACAGGGAACCGGCGTCGGGCGTATTTTGTGCGTAGGCCAGGTTAATTGAAGCAAGCAATAAACTGATCAGCAGAGGTTTAGGTATAGGCATAATGTTCGCGGTCAAGGTGCCACCCCTTGCGGGGCGTAGGAATGGTTTTCCAGATATAACAATTTTAAGTGGAAGCGATTGCAGTTACTATTTATTACATCAAATAATTTGCAGCAAAGCAACATTAAATTGCATTAAACACAATAATATAAATGGAAATAAAAAAATATCTGAATCAGTGAGATATAATATTTAATAATGAAAAAAATATCATATTGAGTTTTTTTAAAGTTGTGAAAGCGGCGCGTATTCCCATGGGCGCTCGCCTGGCCGATGGCGCACCGTATAATCGGCGGGCATTGTTTTATCCTCAAGCAGGTATTCGGGAACGTGCGGCTGGCGCTGGAGGCCTTCGCGGCCTTGGAGGCGATGCTGGCGATGCTGGCGATGCCGGCGACGCCGTCGCGAGCGCACCGAGCCCAGTGCGGCTGGCGTGCTAATATACGCAAATCAATTGCGTTTTTAGGCATGGCCGGTCTTATGGTTGCAAACGGTTCCTGGTACAAGCGGTGGCTCGCATGGCTGGTCATGGCCATGCTGGCGCTGCAGCTGTTCGGCCTGGCCCGGCACGATCACGCCATCGACAGCCACCCGTCTGACTGCGCCAGCTGCTTTGCCGGCAGCGTGGCGCCGGCCGACCAGGCCTTCACGCCACCGGCGCTGGTGCTGCTGCGCGTGGCTGGCAGCCATCTTCTTTCCCGCGCAGTGCCGCCGGCCATCCCGGTGTTGCGCAGTTTTATTATTCCCCATGCACATGGGCCGCCCGGCCTGGTCTTCTGATAGCACTACCACGACCGCAGGGCGCAAGCCGCCGCTGCGGCCTTGTTGTGATTGCCGATCGAGACCAATTTGCTGACCATTACTCAACTGGAGCACCGCTACAACGGTGTGACCGTGCTATCCGTTTCTTCTTTTGAACTGGCGCGTGGCGAACATGCGCTGCTGCTGGGGCCATCGGGCTCCGGCAAATCGACCTTGCTGCACCTGATGGGGGCGATTTTGCGCCCGCAAGCGGGGCGCATCGACATCGACGGCGTTGACCTCGCGGCCCTGGCGCCGCGCGCCGCCGACGCCTGGCGTGGCCGCCATGTCGGCTTGCTGCCGCAGCAACTGGCGCTGGTCGCCAGCTTGTGCGTGCGCGACAATGTGCTGCTGCCGGCCTATGCGGCCGGTTTGCCGGCCGACGTGCAGCGCGCCCAGGCGCTGCTGGCCGGCCTGGGCCTGGCCGACAAGGCGCACGCCATGCCGCACCAGCTGAGCGGCGGCGAGCGCCAGCGCGTGGCGATCGCGCGCGCCATGTTCCCCCGGCCACGCCTGCTGCTGGCCGACGAACCGACCGCCAATCTTGACGATGCGGCCTGCGCCACGGTGGTAGCGCTGCTGGCTGGCCAGGCAAGGGAAGCCAACGCTTCGCTCCTGATCGCCAGCCACGATGCGCGCCTGATCGCCGCCTTGCCCGGCGCCGCTGTGCTGTGCCTGCCGTTGCGCGGGGAGCTGCCATGCGCCGCCTGAACGCCGTGACCATGGCGCTGGCCGCGCTGCGCCACAAGCCGCTGGCCACGTCTCTGAATCTGCTGTTGATGGCCATCGGCGTGGCGATGATGACGTTTATTTTATCGGCCTCCAGGCAGCTCGAGGACGGCGCCATGAAAGACGCCAATGGCATCGACATGGTGGTCGGCGCCAAGGGTTCGCCGCTGCAGCTGATCCTGTCGTCGATCTACCATATCGATATCCCGACCGGCAATATCCCGGCCTCGGCGCAGGCCGAATTGGAGGCCAATGCGCTGGTGGCCGAGGCGATCCCGCTGGCGCTCGGCGACAGCTACCAGGGCTACCGCATCGTCGGCAGCACGGTCGACTATATCCGTCACTACGGCGGCCAGGCGGCCAGCGGCGTGCTGTTCGGCCACGCCATGCAGGTGGTGCTGGGCGCGGAAGTGGCGCGCAACACCAGAGCGACCGTGGGTTCGCGCTTTGCCGGCTCGCATGGCCTGGTGGCCGGTGGCGAGGTGCATGCCCATGCGCCATACACGGTGGTCGGCGTGCTGCGGCCCACCGGCACCGTGCTCGACCGGCTGATCGTCACGCCCGTCGCTTCCGTGTGGCGCGTGCACGAAACCGACCCGGACGAGCCGCATGCGCACGTCAATGAAGCTCAGCATGAAGCGCAGCATGAAATCACCGCGCTGCTGGTGCGCTATGCCTCGCCGCTGGCGGCCATCAGCCTGCCGCGCTGGGTCAACGGCCAGACCCGTTTGCAGGCGGCGCAGCCGGCGCTGGAGTCGGCCAAATTGTTCGAGCTGGTGGGCGTGGGCGCGAACGTGCTGCGCGCGATCGCCGCCATCGTGCTGGCGGTGGCCTGCCTGTCGATGTTCGTCGCCCTGTACCACGCGCTGGAAGAGCGCAAGACGGACCTGGCGATTTTGCGCGCGCTGGGCGCGCCGCCGCACAAGCTGCTGCTCTTGCTGTTGACGCAGGGCATGGCGCTGGCGCTGGGCGGCGCCGTGCTGGGCTCGCTGCTGGGCCATGCCGGCGTGGGCCTGCTGGGCGTACTGATGGAAGGCCAGCAGAACCTGGCGCTGTCGGCCTTCAAGGTCGATCCGCAGGAAGCCTGGCTGCTGCCGGCCGCCTTGCTGGTAGGCCTGCTCGCTTCCATCGTTCCCGCTGCACGCGCCTACCGCACCGATATCGCCGCCACGCTGGCCCACTATTGAAGGAGAGATCATGAAATCATTACTGCTTGTTTTACTGCTCGCCGCAGGTATTGCCCAAGCCGCTACGCACGTTTCCAAGGTCACCACCGCTGCCAGCGCCGACCAGCCACCGTCGTTTTTTGCGCCGCTAGGGGATCTGCCCGGCGTGCTGCCCTGGAGCCTGCTGTCAAAGGCCGCCACCGTGAAAGCGAAGGGCGGGCGCATGGTGCCGAAATATACGCCCGAAATCACTGCGCTCGACCAGACCGACGTCAAGGTGCAGGGCTTCATGATGCCCTTGCAGCCGGGGCAGAAACAAAAACATTTTCTATTGACGGTGACCTCGGCCAGCTGCCCGTTCTGTCTGCCTGCCGGGCCGGAAGGGGTGGTCGAAATTAACAGCAGGACACCGGTCAAATTCACTTACGCGCCGATGGTCATGACGGGCAAGATGACGGTGCTCAAAAGCGACCCGATGGGCTTGTACTACCGCATCAATGACGCCAGCCTGGTGGCGCCGTGAGCGCGATAGCGCTGGTGGCGGCGCTGGCGCTGGCGACGCCCAGACCTGAGTTCAGGCTGCCCACGCTGGACGCCAGCCGCAGCGTTTCGCTGGCGGCCTTGCCCGGTCCCGTGCTGCTGAACTTCTGGTCCAGCGATTGCCTGCCATGCGTGCGCGAATTGCCGCTGCTGCAATCGCAGTGGCAGCGCCTGCCCGCCTTGCGCTTTGTCGGCGTGGCCATCGATGAAGGGGCACGCGCGGCGCCGTTTGCGCGCAAGGCCGGCGCACAATACCTGCAACTGGCGGCGCCCGGCGGCCGGGATCTGCTGCGCCAGTTCGGCAATCCCCTGGGTGCCTTGCCCTATACGGTGGTGTTGAATGGCGCGCACCAGGTATGCACCACGCGCCTGGGTGCCGTCGACGCGCAGTGGCTGGCAAGGGCGGCGCAAGCCTGCGGCTCTCCCTGATAAAGCAGGTAGTTTGCATGAATGGATTTTATGTAATATCATTAGTTACATGAGGCCAGACAGCAAACTTTCATCGATATTGCATGTGCTATTGCATATGGCGCATGCCGGACGCGCGATGACGTCCGAGGAAATGGCCGCTTGCCTGGGCACCAACCCGGTGCTGGTGCGGCGCGTGATGGCGGGCTTGCGCGAGCGCGGCTATGTGGCCTCGACCAAGGGCCATGGCGGCGGCTGGTCGATCAGCTGCGACCTGGCGCAGGTTACCTTGCGCGATATCTACGACGCCGTCGGCGCGCCGACCGTGTTCGCCATGGGCAACCGGGTCGAGCAGCCGGGCTGCCTGGTCGAACAGGCCGTCAACCAGTCGCTGGCGAGCGCCTTTGACGAAGCCGAAGCGCTGCTGATCGCGCGCCTTGGCGAAGTCAGCCTGACCGACCTGTCCGCGCGTTTCAACCATCTGCATGCCAATCACCGGAGACCAGCCCATGAGCACACCTGAACTTCAACAGCCCTATGACGTCATTATCGTCGGCGGCAGCTACGCCGGCTTGTCCTGCGCCATGCAGCTGGGCCGCGCGCGCCGCCGCGTGCTGGTGATCGACGCCGGCCAGCGCCGCAACCGCTACGCCAGCCACTCGCATGGCTTCTTGACACAGGACGGCCGGGCGCCCGGCGATATCGCTGCCGACGGCAAGCGCCAGGTGCTGGCGTACGCCACCGTCAGCTGGCGCGAGGGCAGTGCGCGCCAGGCCGTGCAAACGGCAGACGGCTTCGAGGTCACGCTCGATGACGGCGGCACCGTGCAGGCCTCGCGCCTGGTGCTGGCCAGCGGCGTGGTCGATGAACTGCCGCCGGTCGAGGGCTTGCGCGAGCGCTGGGGCGCCAGCGCGTTTCACTGCCCGTATTGCCACGGCTATGAACTCGGGCAGGGCCAGATCGGCGTGATCGCCAGCAGTCCCTTGTCGATGCACCATGCGCTGATGCTGCCCGACTGGGGCACGGTGACGTTTTTCCTCAATGGCGCGTTCGAGCCCGATGCGGCGCAGCTGGCCGAACTGGCGCGGCGCGGCAGCACGCTCGAACGCCGGCGGGTCGCGCGCATCGAAGGCGTGGCCGAGGTGGTGCTGGAAGACGGCAGCAGGCACGCCATGGCCGGCCTGTTCGTGGTGCCGCGCACGCACCAGGCCAGCGCGCTGGCCGAACAGCTGGGCTGCGCGATCGATGACGGACCGATGGGGCCAGTGGTGCGCACCGATGAAACAAAGGCGACCAGCGTGGCCGGCGTGTTCTGCGGCGGCGACGCGGCCCGGGCGGCCGGCAATGTGGCGTTTGCCGTGGCCGATGGCGCCATGGCCGGCGTGGCGGCGCACCGTTCGCTGATGTTCGGGGTGGCGCAGGCGGCCTGACGCTGACGCTTGAGCTTGTGGTTAGACTGGCTTCGGCGATAATGGCGCCTGGACCTTTCGGGAATCACCATGACTGCTCAAGCGGCTACACCGGCCATACACCTTGATGACGCGCGCAAGGCGCGTTCGATCGCGCTGCTGGTGGCGGGCGCCTTTTTCATGGAAAACCTCGACGGCACCGTGATCACCACCGCCGTGCCCGACATCGCCAGATCGTTCGGCGTGGCGCCGCTGGACTTGAATATTGGCGTAAGCGCCTATCTGCTGACCCTGGGCGTGTTTATTCCCATCAGCGGCTGGGTGGCCGACCGTTTTGGCGCCCGTAAAGTGTTCGCGGCCGCGCTGGCGCTGTTTACCATCGCTTCCGTCCTGTGCGGCATGGCCGACGGCTTGGCGCAATTCGTGCTGCTGCGCGCGCTGCAAGGCGTGGGCGGCGCCATGATGGTGCCGGTCGGTCGCCTGGTGGTGTTGAAAAGCACGCCCAAGCACAAACTGATTTCCGTAATCGCCACATTGACGTGGCCGGCGCTGGTGGCGCCCGTGCTGGGGCCGCCGCTCGGTGGCTTTATCACCAGCTACAGTTCCTGGCGCTGGATCTTTTACCTGAACCTGCCTCTGGGCCTGCTGGCGCTGTTCTTCGCCTGGCGGCTGATCCCCGACCACCGGCCGCTGGAGCGCAAACCGTTCGACGCCATCGGCTTTCTGTACGCCGGTGGCGCGCTGCTCTGCCTGACCTGGGCCGCAGAACAACTGAGCCGGCCCCATGCGCCATGGATCGAAGCGGGCCTGTTCCTTGCGCTCGGCGCGCTGCTGGGGGCCTTGGCGGTGCGCCATCTGCGACAGGCTGCGCATCCGCTGATCGACTTGCGCACCCTGGGCACGCCGACCTTTGCCGTCGCCATCTACGGCGGCTCGCTGTTTCGCATGGCGATCGGCGCCGTGCCATTTTTGCTGCCGCTGCTGTTCCAGGTGGGCTTTGGCCTGAACGCTTTTCATTCGGGCATGCTGGTGATTGCCGTCTTTGCGGGCAACCTGATGATGAAACCGGCCACCACCGGCATCCTGCGCCGCTTCGGCTTCAGGCCGGTACTGCTGGTCAATGGCGCCATCAATGCGCTGTCTCTGCTGGCCTGCGCTTTTCTCACTCCCGCCACGCCGGTCTGGCTGATCGCTGGCGTGCTGTTTGTCGGCGGCCTGACGCGCTCGATGCAGTTCACGGCCTACAACACCATCGCCTTTGCCGATATGGCGCAAGCGCGCATGGCCGCCGCCAACACCCTGTTCAGCACCGCCTTCCAGGTCGCCATGGGACTGGGCGTGGCGCTGGGGGCGCTGGGCGTGCGTCTCGGGCACTGGCTGACGCACGCAATGGGCATCGAGCAGATGCCGGCCGCCGAGTTCCGCCTTGCCTTTGTGCTGGTGGCCCTGGTCAGCCTGCTGGGGATGATCGATACATGGCGGCTGCAGGCCGGTTCCGGCGACCATCTGTCGAAAAAACGTTCCGCTTAGGCCGCAAAGC
Organism: Janthinobacterium sp. PC23-8; assembly: GCF_002250505.1. Taxonomy (GTDB): domain Bacteria; phylum Pseudomonadota; class Gammaproteobacteria; order Burkholderiales; family Burkholderiaceae_D; genus Janthinobacterium. The sequence goes on along the minus strand of NZ_NJGY01000002.1, from coordinate 571,121 downwards.
CACCATCGATCTTCAACCCCGCGCCGGTGACAAACGCCGCTTCCTCGCTGGCCAGATAGGCCACCATGCCGGCGATTTCCTCGCCGGTGCCGTGGCGCGGCAGGGCCATCAGGCCGTGCATCAGGTCGGCAAAATCGCCGGTGGCCGGATTCATGTCGGTGGCGACCGGGCCTGGCTCGACGTTGTTGATGGTGATGCCGCGCGGACCGAGGTCGCGCGACAGGCCCTGGGTCAGGCCCGACAAGGCCGACTTGCTCATGGCGTAGGCGGCCGCGCCGGCAAACGGCATGCGGTGCGCATTGGTGCTGCCGATATTGATGATGCGTCCACCCGACGGCATCAGCGGCACGGCCGCCTTGATGGCGACAAACACGGCGCGCACATTGACGGCCAGCGTCTGGTCGAAGTCTTCAAGGGAAAAATCGTCGATGGCGCCGGGCAGGAAGATGCCCGCGTTATTGACCAGGATATCGAGCTTGCCCGTCAGTTTTGCCGCCTCGATGATGGCCGCCGTCAGCGCCTGCGCATCGGCCGCATCGGCTTGCACCGCCTGCGCCTGGCCGCCGGCCTCGCGCACGCTGGCGGCCAGCGCTTCGGCGTCGCTGGCCGAACTTTGATAGGTAAATACAACATGGGCGCCCTGGCGCGCCAGGCGGCGCACGATGGCCGCGCCGATGCCGCGCGAGCCGCCGGTGACAAATGCGGTTTTGCCCGAGAATGGCGAAGTAGTGTGGGTGTGATTGGCAGTCATGATCGGCTTTCAATGAGTGGTTGGGAGCAGCCAGTATCTGCCTGTTGCTTGCGGTGCGCTAGCCGGTAATCGATACAATCACTTTCAACCATCAGTATCAAGTGAGGGCGTAGAATGGCGGCATGGAAGCGCTCAATCATTTGCAATCATTCGTACTGTCGGCCGAAGCCGGCAGCTTTTCGGCGGCCGCGCGCCGCCTGGGACTGACGCCAGCCGCCGTCAGCAAGAACGTGGCGCGCCTCGAGGCCAGCCTGGGCCTGCGCCTGTTCCAGCGCAGCACGCGCAAGCTGACCCTGACCGAAGGCGGCGAACGCTTCCTGCAGCAGATAGGCGGCGCGCTGGCCACCCTGCGCGAGGCGATCGCCGATGTGGCAGAGGTGGGCGGCCAGCCGGCCGGCGTGCTCAAGATCAGCCTGGCGCCATCGTTCGGTCGCAGCCATGTGGTGCCGCTGCTGGCCGAATTTATCCGCCGCTATCCGGGCGTGATTCCCGACTGCCATTTCGATAACCGCCAGGTGGACCTGATCGGCGAAGGTTTTGATGTGGCCATTGGCGGCGGCATCGAACTCACGCCAGGCGTGGTGGCGCGCGAGCTGGGGCACGTCCATATCGTCGCCACCGCGTCGCCCGCCTATATGCGCGGTAAACCCATGCCTGCCCATCCCTCGGATCTGGCGCAACTGGACGGCATTGCGCGCCGCTCGGCCGGCAGCGGCCGCCTGCGCAGCTGGGTGCTGCGTGACGGCCAGGGTGGCGAAGGTGTGGCCGAATGCCGGCCGCGCGCCATCTTCGACGACCCCGAAGCGATGGCGCAAGCGGCCATCGACGGCGTCGGCGTGGCCCTGCTGCCGATGCCCCATGCCTTGGCGCCCTTGCGCAGCGGCGCCCTGGTCCGCCTGCTGCCCGGCTGGTGCGCCGACTCCGGCCCCTTGTCGCTCTACTACCCCGGCAAGAAACTGCTGCCCGCCAAGACGCGCGTGTTTGTCGACTACCTGCTGGAACAATTCCGCCAGCAGGATTTTGCGGCGCAGCTGGCCCCGGATTAAGCGTCCTGAGCCGCCACCAGCGTAATCCGCGTAATTTCCGCCGGCGCGCCCAGCCGTTTCGGCGGCCCCCAGTACCCGGTGCCGCAACTGACATAGATCTGCAGCCGGCCGCGCCGGTGCAGGCCCGCCACATACGGCTGCTGCAGCGGCACGAACAGATTCCACGGCCAGAACTGGCCGCCGTGGGTGTGGCCGGACAATTGCAGGTCGAAGCCGGCGGCCTCCAGCGCAGGCGCGCTGCGCGGCTGGTGGGCCAGCACGATGCGGGGCAGGCCGGCAGGTGCGCCGGCGATCGCCGCTTGCGGGTCGCTGCCGTGGGCCGGGTCGAAATGCGCGGCGTTATAGTCGGTCACGCCGGCCATCAGCAGCTGCGCGCCGTCGTGCCCGAGTACCCGGTGTTCGTTCATCAGCACGGTCAAACCCAGGCGCCGGAATTCGGCCACCCACGGCGCGGCGCCGCAATAGTATTCGTGGTTGCCCGTAACAAGGAACACGCCGTGGCGGGCGCGCAGCGCACCCAAAGGCGCCACATGCGCGCCCAGTTGCGCCACGCTGCCGTCGACCACGTCGCCGGTAATGGCGATGGCGTCGGCGTTCAGGCTGTTGGCGCGCGCCACCATCGCCTCGACCCAGGCGCGCTTGATGGTGGCGCCCACATGGATGTCGCTGAGCTGCACGATGGTAAAGCCTTGCAGCGCCGGCGGCAGGCCGGCGATGGCGACCTTGACGTCTTTCACGCGCGCGATCCGGCGCGCGTTGACAAAGCCGACGCTGGTCGCCAGCAGGGCCAGGCCGATCACGGCGATGGCGCTGGCCTGCTGATGCAGGCGCACAGGCGGGTACAGCAGCAGCAGTTCGCGCAGCACGGCCAGCACGAACAGCGAAGAAAAAAAGCCCATGCACAGCGAGCCGGCCCAGCTCAGGCGGTCGGCCAGGCGCGTGTCCTGGGTGATGGCGCGCGCAAAGATCGTCATCGGCATCAGCATGGTCGAGGCCAGCAGCACGGCGCCGCCCAGCAGGAAGCCGGGCAGGGCGAGGTGCAGGGCCGGCAGCAGCAGGTAACCGAGCACGGCGTGCAGGGCGCCGAGGATCATGGTGATGCGTAGCAGGGGCGGGCGCATTTTATTTGCCAACATGCAGCCCCAGGGTGGCCAGCTTGCCGAAGTCGACCGGCTTGGCGAAGTGGTCGTCGAAGCCGGCCGCCAGCGCCGCGCGCCGGTCGTGTTCCTGGCCGTAGCCGGTCAGCGCGATCAGCAGGAAGTCTTGCGGGATCGGCAACTGGCGCAGCTTGCCGGCCACGTCGTAGCCGTTCATGTCGGGCAGGCCGATATCGAGGAAGACGATGGCAGGTCTGAACGCCTCGGTGCGTTCGACCGCCTGCGCGCCCGTGTAGGCGGTGCGCACCTCGTGGCCGTCGAGTTCGAGCAGTTCGGCCAGGGTGTCGGCCGCGTCGACATTGTCGTCGACCACCAGCAGGCGCTTGCTGCTGCTGGCGGGCACCTCGGCCGCTATCAATGCCTGCGGCGCGGCCGTCAGGTCGAGCGGCAGATGGACTTCAAAGGTGCTGCCCAGGCCCACGCCGGGGCTTTGCACGCCGACCTGTCCGCCGTGCAGCTTGACCAGGTCGCGCACCAGCGACAGGCCGATGCCCAGGCCATCCTGCACCCGGTCCGGCGCATGGCCGCTTTGTTCGAACAGGCCGAAGATGGCGTCGATGCTGCCGGCGGCAATGCCGATGCCGTTGTCGGCCAGGCGGATGCGGACCTGCTCGCCGTGGCGCTGCGCGCTGATGCTGAGCGTGCCGCCCGGCGCGGTGAACTTGGCCGCGTTGAGCAGCAGGTTGGCGACGATCTGCGACAGGCGCACCGGGTCGCCATGCACCCACAGTTCTTCCTCTGGCAGCGCCACCGTCAGCGCATGGCCGCGCTCGACGACGATATGCGCACTGGTTTCCAGCGCGCTCTTCACGAAACTGGCCAGGCTGACTCTTTCCCACTGCAGCGAGATCTTGCCCTGCGAGATGCGCGACACGTCGAGCAGGTCGTCGACCAGGCGCACCAGGTGATCGGTGTGGCGGGCGATGGTGCCGCGTGCGTTTTCCTGCATCGCCGGCACCACCGGATCGAGCTTGCGCAGCAGCGCCAGCGCCGTGCGGATCGGGCCCAGCGGATTGCGCAGTTCGTGCGCCAGGGTAGCCAGGAATTCATCCTTGCGCCGGTCCACTTCGCGCAGTTCGCGTTCGACCCGGCCCAGGCGCAGCAGGGCGTTGACATTGGCGATCAGTTCATCGGGTTCGATCGGCTCGACCAGGTAGTTGTCGGCGCCGCCGTCGAGGGCGCGGATCTTGTCGGCCGTGCCGATGAACGAGGCCGAGGTCTGCAGCACCAGGATGGTGTTGGTTTCCGGGTTGTCCTTGAGCCGGCGGCACACTTCCAGGCCATTGATGTCGGGCAGCTTGACGTCGAGCAGGATCAGCACCGGCTTGTCCTTGCGCGCGCGGATCAGGGCGTCGCCGCCATTGGATGCTTCGATCACATTGAAGCCGGCGCGCGTGAGGATGCGCGACTTGGCGTAGCGCGCGCCGTCGCTGTCGTCGACATTGAGTATCAGTGCGTCGCTATTGTTGTACGAAGGCATGCGCTAGTTCCCTGGTTGAGTTGCCATGCGAACCAGTGTGCGCAGGGTCGACAGCAGTTGCGGGCGCAGCAGCGGCTTGAGGTAATAGGCGTCGGCGCCCAGCGCCAGGCCCTTGCGCTGGTCCTCGATCTCGGTGGCGATAATCACGGGCACCTGGCAGCGCTGCGTGTCGTTTTTCAGTTCGGCCAGCCAGTGCCAGGCGTTTTCGCCATGCAGCACGATGTCGAGCACCACGGCGGCCGGACGTTCCAACTCCCATTGCTCGATGGCCTCGCGTATGCTGCGCGCGAACACGGCGCGAAACTCGGTATCGACCAGGAACTTTTCATACAGCAGGCGTATCGACGCATTGTCTTCCACCAGCAGCACCGGGATGCGCTGGTCGTCGCCGGCCCCGCCCGCGTGCGGCGGCGAGCCGTCTGCGCGCGCATCATGGCGCACCGGCAGGGTGACGGAAAACACCGAACCGACGCCGGGCGTGCTTTGCACCGCCACCTTGCCATCGAGCAGGGTGGCCAGGTTGCGGCACAGCGGCAAGCCCAGGCCCGTGCCCTTGACCCTGCGCTGCAGGTGGTTTTCGACCTGGCTGAATTCCTCGAAGATCAGCTGCTGGTCTTCGGTGCTGATGCCCAGGCCCGTGTCGGACACGTCAAAGCGGATCGCTCCCGCCGCTGGCTGCGCCGTGGCGCTGACGATGATGGCGCCCGTCTCGGTAAATTTCAAGGCGTTGGAGATGAAGTTGCGCAGGATTTGCGACAGCTTGCCTTCGTCCGTGTGCATTTCCAGGGACGGATCGGGGTCGATGAAGGTCAGGTTCAAGGACTCAGACACCAGCAGCGGACGCAGCATGCCGCGCAGGGCGCTGAACAGGTCGGCCACGTTGAAGGCGCTGGCGTGCACGTCGACCTTGCCCGCCTCGATCTTGGCCAGGTCCAGCAGGTCGTTGACCAGGTCGTTCAGGCCGACCGCGCTTTGCAAAATGAACATCACCTGTTTTTCCTGCTCGCCCGACAGTTCGCCATCGACCCGGTCGATCAGCAGCTTGGCCAGCGCGCGGATCGAGCTCAATGGCGTGCGGAATTCATGGCTCATGTTCGACAGGAAGCGCGACTTCATCTGGTCGGCGCGGCGCAGGTGGTCTGCCTGTTCGTCGAGCTCCGCATACAGCGCTACCACGCCGCGGTTGGTGTCTTCGAGCTCGCGCGTCAGTTGCAGCAATTCGTCCTGGCGCGTTTTCAGTTCAGCCAGGGTGGCCAGCAGTTCGTGGTTCTGCTGCTGCACTTCGGACAGGGTGATATCGGAGGGCAGCGCCTGCAGGCTGCCCGACAGGGCGCCGATCTTCGGTCCGGTCAGCAGCGGCGCATCGCGCGGGAACAGCTTTTGCAGCGTGATGTCGGTGCCCTTGCCCGGCCTGCTTTCGATATGGAAGCGGTCCATCAGGCGGCGCGCGCCGAGGATGCCCAGGCCCATGCCGGTTTGCGATTCGTACTGGCCGGCCAGGATGCGATCGAGCTGGGCGATGCCGGGACCGCAGTCTTCGATACGGATCGACAGCACCTGCGGCGCCGTGCTGCCGTCGATGGCGAAATGGATCTTGCCGGTGCCGGCGTAGTTGTAGACATTGCGCGCCAGTTCCGACACCGCCGTGGCGATGCGCACCTGCTCCTGCACGCCAAAGCCGCACAGGGCTGCGATCTGGCGCGCACGCTGGCGCGCGCCGACCACGTCGAGTTCATTGCCGATCACCGCCGTCAGGATGCGCTGGGTCATGCCGGCTCCGACAGTGTCTCGTCGGCGTGGTGCTCGCGCAGCGCCACCACGCCGACATCGTCACGCCCGCGCGCGAAATCGCGGTACAGCACGGCGGCGATCAGGGCCGGGTGGCATTGCGACAGGCCTGGGTACTGATCGAGATCCCAGCGCGTATGCAGGCCGTCCGAATGCATCACCAGCAAGGCGCCGCTGCGCCACGGATGCTCGAATTGCTGCACCTTGCGCAGGTTGCTGCCGACGATGCCGTTATGCGACAGCAGGTGGCGGCATTGCCCGCCCTCGAAAGCACAGGCGGCGATATTGCCCACGCCCGCATAGCGCAGTTCGCCCCGTTCACGGTCGACATGCGCCACCGCCATGGCGGCGCCGCGCGTGCCGGCCAGCGCCGCGTGTGCCAGTTTCAGAAAAGCGCCGGGCAAGGGCGCCAGCCCCGGCGCGCAGCTTGCAAGCAGGGCGCTGGCCGTCTCCGACGCCTCGGCCGCATGCGGACCGTGGCCGAGGCCATCGGCCATCATCAGCGTCATTTCATGGCCTTCGAAGACCACGTTCCAGGCGTCGCCGCTCACTTCCTCGGACACCAAAGGCAGGCAGACGGCGCCGACCTGCCAGCCCGGATCGGCCGGCACCACGGCGTTGACGGTCGCGCCCCATACCACCATCATCAGCACCGTGCCCAGGCCCGGCAGTGAATAGATGTCGAATTCCTGGCTCAGGCGGCGGATTGCGCCCAGGCCTACGCCATAGCTGCCGGCCGTCGACTGCCCGTCTTCCATGTGCCGGGCCACGTTGCGCATGCCCGGCCCCTTGTCGATGGCCAGCACTTCGATGCCGTCGACAGCGCCGCGCCTGACCTTGCGCAGCAGGATTTCGCCGTGGCCGGCGTGCTTGACGATATTGGTGGCCGCCTCGGTGATGACGATGGCCAGCTGGCCGGTGCGTACGTCATCGAAACCGATCTGGCGCGCCAAGGTATTGCCGGCGCGGCGCGCGCTGGCGATTTCGCTCGGTTCGCCCACAGGAAAGCGTTGTTGCCTGAAGGCCTCAGGCGTCAGGTCAGGCGAAAATACGGCGCGGTTCAAAACAGCTTCCATTTCACAATCGTCACGGTGGTGCCGACACCGGGCCTGGTGTCGATCTGGAATTCATCGGACAGGCGCCTGGCGCCGCCCAGGCCCAGGCCCAGGCCGCCACCGCTGGTATAGCCGTCCGACAGCGCCAGCGCGATATCGGCGATGCCCGGCCCCTGGTCGCGGAAACTGAGCTGCAGGCCCTGGCGGGCGCCGTCGCGCAGAAAAGTGATGTGGCCTTCGCCGCCGCCGCCATAGCGCAGCACATTGCGCGCCAGTTCGCTGGCCGCCGTGATGTACTTGGTCTGCTCGACCAGGCCGAAACGCATGGCGATCATGCTTTCACGGACCTGCTTGCGCAGGCGCACCACGTCTTCATCCGTATGCAGCGGCAGCACCTGCGCCTGGTCTGGGGCACTCATGGGGCACCCGCAATGGTTGCGCGCGCATGCGCCTTCAATCCCACAGGCTGCCCCGTTCGAGCAGCCTGATCCCCAGTTCCACGTTCAGGGCCGTGCTGACGCCCTCGAGCGTCAGGCCCAGTTCGACCAGCGTGATGGCGACGGCGGGCTGCATGCCCACCACCACCGTGCGCGCGTCGAGGATCCTGGCCATCGCCGCCGTATTGCTGATCATGCGGCCGATAAAGGAGTCGACGATGTCGAGCGCGGAAATATCGATCAGCACGCCCGTGGCGCGATCCTTGACGATGCGCTCCGTCAGGTCGTCCTGCAAGGTCATGGCCAGGCGGTCATGCATGTCCACCTGGATCGTGACCAGCAGCAGCCGGCCCATGCGTAAAATGGGAATTCTTTCCATGGGCGTCTCAGTGCTCTTGCCTGGCGTAGGTAATGGTGGAACCCGTGCGTTTCAGCGCCACCACGAAGGCGTCGGCCAGGGTGGCCTTGGTGATCACGTCTTCCAGGTTCACGCCCAGGTGCACGATGGTTTGCGCGATCTGCGGACGGATGCCGCTGATGATGCAGTCGGCGCCCATCAGGCGCGCGGCGGCGATGGTTTTCAGCAGATGCTGCGCGACCAGGGTATCGACGGTCGGCACGCCGGTGATGTCGATGATGGCGATCAGGGCGCCGGTGTCGACGATTTTCTGCAGCAGGTTCTCCATCACCACCTGGGTACGGGCGCTATCTAACGTGCCGATCAGCGGCAGGGCCAGCACGTTTTTCCACAGTTGCACCACCGGCGTGGACAGTTCCAGCAATTCCTGCTGCTGACGCATGATGACTTGCTCGCGCGCCTTTTGATAGATCTCGATGGTCAGCAGGCCCAGCTTGTCGAACAGGATGCTGGTGTTGACGATGGCGTCGCCCAGCTGTTCCGGGGTGCCGACGAGGCTGGCGCGCAGGTAGCCGAACAGCGGTTCCTTGAGCGAGAAGATGAAGCTGGCCGTATCGATCGGCGAATAACCCTGGCGCACGCGCGACTGCGAGATTTCGCTCAGCAGCTGGCGCGTGTCGTCCCAGGCGCGCGCCTCGATATCGAACGAGTCGCTCGTTTCCAGCGCGCCGGCCAGCGAAGGCAGGAATTGCGACGCCTGCTGGCGCAATTCGTTTTCCGCAATCTTGTCACGACGCATCAGCCTGCCGATCAGGTCGGTCATCCAGCCTTCCAGCAATGGCGTGTGGTGTTGGCTGATAATGCTGGCCAGTTGCCTGGCCTGGCCAGCGCCCGTCTCTGTGTTCATGCTTGTCCTTGGCTGATAATGTTTGGGGTGCCGTGCGTCCCGTCTGCGCCACCAGATAGGGCGGCGCCGGGACACAGTCTGTCGAGCGGCAATTATAGGCTCGGCGGGACATTTTAAGGCGTTCGCCCGGGTACATTCCAGCAAAAAGGACGAGACTTTTTGATCGACGCCCTGAAAACTCGGGTTTTCATGGTGATCACCGCTGGCGCTTGCGGTGTTTCGGCGAACGGCAACACGCGCACGCTCAAGGGCCGCCGTGATCGCTTTCCATTAAACATGTATGTAATTTGCATGTTTATGCGTAAAGCGCTACACTGGCGCCACCATCACTTGAAGAACACAACGATGAATATCGATAAATTCAAACGCGAACACCTGGCCATCCTGTCGGCCATCGATCAGTTGCGCACCCTGGCGCGCAGCGGCGTGGAGGCGCAAGCGCAGGCGATCGCCGAACAGATCGTCGCCATGAGCGGCCTGGTCAAGCTGCACCTGGCCGTCGAGCAGCGCTTCCTGTATCCGGCCGTGCAAGCGTGCGGCGTGGCGACCGTGGCGCGCCTGGGCCGCCAGTACGAAACGGAAATGCAGGGCATCGCCGGCGACTACCTGGCCTTTGCCGGACGCTGGAACACGGCCGCGCGCCTGGCGCAGGAAGCACAGGCTTTTCGCAGCGAAGCGAACCTGGTGCTGCGCGCCCTGGTCCAGCGCATGCAGCGTGAAGACACGGAACTGTATCCGGCCGTCGAAGCCATCTGATTCACCCAACATTCATACACAGGAGTTTTTCATGCTGACCCAGCCACAACGCGACATCGTCACCGCCACCGTTCCCATTCTCGAGCAGGGCGGCGAAGCGCTCACGCGCCATTTCTACCAGGGCCTGTTCCGCGACCATCCGGAAGTGCTGCCGTACTTTAACCAGGCGCACCAGCACAGCGGCGAGCAGCAGCGCGCGCTGGCCAACGGCGTGCTGGCCTATGCGCGCCATATCGACCGGCTCGACGCCCTGGGCGCCCTGGTGGCCAGCATCGTCAACAAGCACGTGGCGCTGCAGATCCGCGCCGAACATTATCCGCTGGTGGGCGCCAGCCTGCTCAAGGCGATCCGCGAAGTGCTGGGCGAAGAAGTGGCCACCGACGCCGTGATCGACGCCTGGGGCGCGGCCTACGGCCAGCTGGCCGCTATCCTGGCCGGCGAGGAAGGGCGCATTTATAAAGAACAGGCGAATGCGCCGGGCGGCTGGAGCGGCGCGCGCGATTTTTGCGTGGTCAGCAAGGTGGCCGAGAGCAGCGAGATCACTTCGTTCCTGATGGCGCCGGTGGACGGCAAGCCGGTGCTGGCGTTTGCGCCGGGCCAGTATATCGGCGTGGTGGTCAGCGTCGATGGCGTACCGATGCGGCGCCAGTATTCGCTGTCGGCCGCCAGCAACGGCGCCACGTACCGCATCAGCGTCAAGCGCGAGCCGGGCGGCAAGGTGTCGAACTTTTTCCACGACCGGGTGCTGGCCGGCGCTACCGTGCAACTGACGCCGCCGTCGGGCCAGTTCGTGCTGGCCGACAGTGACAAGCCGCTGGTACTCATTTCCGGCGGGGTCGGCATCACGCCGACCCTGGCCATGCTGGCCCATGCCTTGCGCGGCCAGCGCCCGGTGCATTTCATTCATGCGGCGCGCAACCATGGCGTGCATGCGTTTCGCCAGCAGATCGACGCACTGGCCGCACAGCATCCGCAATTGACGCGCCATTATTGCTACGCCGAGCACTGCGGAGTTCACGACGCGCCGGACGCCATCGGCCTGCTGGACCAGGCGCATCTGGCGCAGTGGCTGCCCGCATCGCGCGATGTCGACGCCTACTTCCTGGGGCCACAGCCGTTCATGCGCGCCGTGAAAGGCTATCTGCGCGAACTCGGCGTGCCGGAAAGCCAGACCCACCATGAATTTTTCGGCCCCGCCTCGGCCCTGGACTGAGACAGAAGAAAAGAAGAAATACTGCCCGCCGTAAGGGGCGGGTAAGCCTGGCCCTTTATTGTGAACCCAAGCTCGCACCAAAAGAGCATGGGTTCATATAAATGGAGGCAACAAAATGCAAGACGATCTGGTTCAAAAAATCAAGGGCGACCCCAATTATCACAAGCTGGTCAAGATACGTTCCAGTTTTGGCTGGTGGCTCACTGCCGCCATGATGGTGGTCTATTACGGCTATATCCTGCTGATCGCGTTCAACAAGGAATTGCTGGCCTCGAAAACCGGCGCCGGCGTGATGACCTGGGGCATGCCGATCGGCCTGTTCGTGATCGTCTTCACGGTGGTCGTCACCGGCATTTATGTCAGCCGCGCAAACAAGCAGTTCGACGAGCTGACGGCCGCCATCGCCAAGCGGGTGCAGGCATGAGCGCCGTGCACAACTTGCGGCGCGCCCTGGCGGCGCTGAGCCTGTCGGCTTGTTGCGGTGCAGTCCTGGCTGCCGGCGCTGACCTGGGCCAGGCTGTCAAGCAGCCGACCAACTGGACGGCGATCACCATGTTCGCCGTATTCGTCATCTTTACCCTGTTCGTCACCAAGTGGGCGGCCGCGAAAACCAAGTCGGCCTCCGACTTCTATACGGCCGGCGGCGGCATCACCGGTTTCCAGAATGGCCTGGCGATCGCCGGCGACTATATGTCGGCCGCGTCGTTTCTCGGCATTTCCGCCGCCGTGTTCCTCAATGGCTACGATGGCCTGATCTACGCCATCGGCTTCCTGGTCGGCTGGCCCATCATTACCTTCCTGATGGCCGAGCGCCTGCGCAACCTGGGCCGCTATACCTTTGCCGATGTCGCCGCCTACCGCTTCAAGCAGGCGCCGATCCGCATTTTTTCCGCTTCCGGCACGCTGGTGGTGGTAGCCTTTTACCTGATCGCGCAGATGGTCGGCGCAGGTCAGCTGATCAAGTTGCTGTTCGGCCTGGAATACTGGATCGCCGTGGTGCTGGTCGGTACCCTGATGATGATCTATGTGCTGTTTGGCGGCATGACGGCCACCACCTGGGTGCAGATCATCAAGGCCGTGATGTTGCTGGGCGGCGCCACCTTCATGGCCCTGGCCGTGCTGGCGCAGTTCAATTTCAGCCCGGAAGCGCTGTTTGCCAAGTCGGTCGAAGTGCACGCCACCAAGGAAGCCATCATGGGGCCTGGCAGTTTTATCAAGGACCCGGTTTCGGCCATCTCGTTCGGCATGGCACTGATGTTCGGCACGGCCGGCCTGCCGCATATCCTGATGCGTTTCTTCACCGTGCCGAGCGCCAAGGAAGCGCGCAAGTCCGTGTTCTGGGCCACCACCTGGATCGCGTATTTCTACATTTTGACTTTCATCATCGGCTTTGGCGCGATTGTTCTGGTCAGCACCAATCCCGAGTTCAAGGATGCGGCCGGCAAGCTGTTGGGCGGTAACAATATGGCGGCGGTGCACCTGGCCAAGGCGGTCGGCGGCAACGTCTTCCTGGGCTTCATGTCGGCAGTCGCTTTCGCCACCATCCTGGCCGTGGTCGCCGGTTTGACCCTGTCGGGCGCGTCGGCCGTCTCGCACGACCTGTACGCCACCGTCATCAAGAAGGGCAAGGCCACCGGCGCCAATGAGCTGAAAGTGTCGCGTGTGACTACCATCGTGCTGGGCATCATCGCCGTCGTGCTGGGTATCGCGTTTGAAAAGCAGAACATCGCCTTCATGGTCTCGCTGGCCTTTGCGATTGCCGCTTCGGCCAACTTCCCGGTGCTGTTCATGTCGGTGTTGTGGAAAGACTGCACCACGCGCGGCGCCACCATCGGCGGCTTCCTCGGCTTGATCACGGCGGTCGGCCTGACGGTGGTGTCGAAATCGGTGTGGGTCGACGTGCTGGGCCATCCGGCAGCGCTGTTCCCGTATGCCTCGCCGGCACTGTTCTCGATGACGGCCGGTTTTGTCGGCATCTGGCTGTTCTCGGTGCTCGACAAGAGCCCGCGCGCGCGCATCGACCGGGCCGGCTACGAAGCGCAGCAAATGCGTTCGGAAACGGGCATCGGCGCCTCTGGCGCGAGCGCGCATTGATCCTGGCGCGACAGCGTTGAGGTGAGCAGGGCCGGTACGCATTGCAGCGCACCGGCCTTTTTTTCGTCTTTGCCAAATAAACACCCAACTCGGCAGTAATCATGGCATAGTCGCCGGTTACGCCTGATTGGAGCTCGATGTAGTATGGATACGCCGCCGACCTTCCCCTGTGCCGCTGACTGGCCTCAGCGCCTGCCCACGGAAGGTCCCCAGGCTTTCGAGCCGTTTCTGCAGGCCATGCCTGTGCCCTGTGTGGTCATGACGCCACAAATGACCATCGTTGCCGCCAATGCCGCCTATATGAGCTTGTCAGGGCGCAAGGAGGCCGATCTCCTGGGACGCAACGTTTTCGACGCTATTCCCGGCAACCGCCACGCCCCGCATGCCGATCTGCGCGCGTCGCTGCTGCGCGTGTGCGCCACCGCGCGCCCGGACCAGATGGCGTTGCAGCGCCATGAACTCGCCACCGAAGCCAATGGCGCCGACTTGCAGACGCGCTACTGGAAGATCCGGAACTCGCCCGTGCTCGATGCCGCTGGCGCCGTCGCCTGGATCTTGCACACGGTCGAGGAACTGAGCGATTTTTATCTGCCCCGCAAAAATACCTTGCGCGATGTGCTGGGCAATCTTGCCGAAGCGCTGCGCGATATCAAGAGCGAGAGCGACATCGGCCATGCGGCGTCGGCCGTCCTGGGCGAGGCGCTGGGCGCCAGCCGGGTCGGCTATGGCGCCATGGCCCAGGCCGATGATACCCTGCTTGTGGAGCGCGACTGGTGCGCGCCGGGTGTCGGCACGCTGGCCGGCAGCACCGACTTGCGCAGCTACGGTTCCTTTATTGATGACCTCAAGCGCGACAAACTCATCGCCATTGCCAATGTCGAGGACGATGCGCGCACGGCGCCGGCGGCGGCCATGCTGCGCGCGCGCTGCGCGGCCGCCATTGTCAGCGTGCCGGTGCTGGACGATGGCGTGCTGGTGGCCGTCCTGTTCGTCAACGACGCGCGCGAACGGCACTGGACGGCGGAAGAGCTGGTGCTGATCAAGGAAGTGGCGGCGCGCATCGGTATCGCCGCCGAGCGGGCGCGCAGTGCGGCCGCACTGCGCCAGAGCGAAGCGAAGTTGCGCGTCATTACCGACGCCATGCCGCAGATGGTCTGGTCGACCTTGCCTGATGGCTACCACGACTACTACAACGAGCAATGGTATCGCTACACGGGCGTGCCGAAAGGTGCCACCAATGGCGCCGGCTGGAACGATATTTTCCACCCCGACGACCGCGCGCGCGCCTGGGACGCCTGGCATGCCTGCCTGGCCAGCGGCAAGGTCTATGAAATCGAGTACCGCCTGCGCCACCACAGCGGCATTTACCGCTGGGTGCTGGGGCGTGCCCTGCCGGTCCGCGACCGTGGCGGCGACATCACGCGCTGGATGGGCACCTGCACCGATATCGACGACCAGAAGCGGGCCGAGGAAGAATTGCGCCGGCTGGGCGTGCGCAAGGATGAATTCCTGGCCATGCTGGCCCATGAGCTGCGCAATCCGCTCGCGCCCATCAGCAGCGCGGCGCAATTGCTGATGTTTGGCGCCGCCGACCCGCAGCGCGTGCAAAAGTGGGCCGGGGTGATCCAGCGCCAGGTGCGCCACCTGACTAACCTGGTCGACGATCTGCTCGACGTGTCGCGCATCACGCGCGGCCTGGTGCAACTGGACCGGCGCGTGATCGACCTGCGCGAGGTGCTGCATGGCGCCATCGAACAGGTGCGCCCGGCGATCGAGGCGCGCCGCCAGCAACTGGCGCTGACCCTGCCCTTGACGCCGGTGCCGGTGCATGGCGACCGCACGCGGCTGGTGCAGGTGGTGGCCAACCTGCTCGGCAATGCGGCCAAATATACGGGCCTCGGCGGGCATCTGAGTTTGTCGCTGCAGCTGGCGCAGGGGCAGGCCTGCATTACTGTCGGCGACGACGGCATCGGCATGGCGCCGGAGCTGCTGCCGCATGTGTTCGAACTGTTCGTGCAGGCCGAGCGCACGCCGGACCGCGCCCAGGGCGGCCTGGGACTGGGCCTGGCGCTGGTGCAGCGCATTGCGCAATTGCATGGCGGCAGCGCCCAGGCCCGTAGCGGCGGGCTGGGGCAGGGCAGCACCCTGACCGTCTGCCTGCCTGTGTCAAGCTCAGCGGCGCATGACAGTACGCCCCGGGCGGCGGACACGGCAGAAACCGTGGCGCCGGCCGCCTCAAGCTTGCCAGCGCTGTTGCTGCTGGACGACCATGTCGACGGCGCGCAGATGCTGGGCGCCTTGCTGCGCGCACGCGGTTTTGACGTGACCATCGCCCATGAGGGCGCGGCCGTGCTGCGCATGGCGCCAGTGCGGCGTTTCGACGTCTATATCCTCGATATCGGCCTGCCCGGCATGGATGGCTACGAAGTGGCGCGGCGCCTGCGCGCCAGCGCAGGCACGGCCAATGCCCGGTTGCTGGCGCTGACCGGCTACGGCAAGGCGGAAGACCGGCAACGCGCCCTGGACGCCGGTTTTGACCACCATCTGGTCAAGCCGGTCGATCTGCCCGCGCTGTTTGCATTGCTGGTCGGGTCCGCATCAGATTGACGCTTGCAGCGTCAGCTTTCCAGTTTTAAAGGGATCACGGCCGCCAGGTCCGTGCCTGCCAGCGCGGCCGGCGCCAGGATAGCGGCCAGCGTCACCTGATCGAGCACGGCCAGGAAGGCGCCGGTGGCCTGGCCCAGCGCAGATTTCAGCTTGCAGTCGGGCGTCAGCGGACAGGTATTGTTGTCCTTGTTAAAACACTCGGCCATGAAGAAATCGCTTTCCGTCTCGCGCACCACGGTGCCGATATTGATCTCGGACGGCTCGCGCGCCAGGCGCAGACCGCCATTGCGCCCGCGCACGGTTTCCACGATGCCCGACAGCCCCAGCTGGTGCACCACTTTCATCAGGTGGTTTTTCGAGATCAGATGCAGGTCGGCGATATCCTGGATCGTCACCAGCCGGTCGCGGTGGGTGCCCAGATACATCAGGGTGCGCAGGGTGTAGTCGGTGTAGGCGGTCAGTCGCATGGCTGCTTCCGTTCGTAAAGATGTGGAATACATCCTTGTTTCAGGCAACAGCATACAGCAAAAGAACGTCGTTTTCATGCCCCGCAGGCAAAAAGCCGATTGCATTTCGCTTAAATGCGTAGTAAATTTTCATATTGTAGGAATGCGCACCAAGAAACAAGCAGGCAGCAAGCCCTGCAAACCCCTTTTTGCATGGAAAAAGGCGCGAAATGAAGGAGATGCCAGGGCATTGAAGTAAATTTACTACAAATTGAGGAAGGCGTTTTCCTTGACGGAAAGCGTCCATCACGCAATCAGTGCGGTCCGCTTGTGGCTGCCCCGGGAAGACATACCATGCAAATGAATGAAGTAAAAGACGAACTGCTCAGCAGCGATATCCGCCAGCTGGGCCGCCTGCTGGGCGACGCCATCCGCAGCCAACTGGGCGATGCAGCCTTTGACGGCATCGAAAACGTGCGTCAGCTGGCGATCCGTTTCCGCCGCGATAATGACGAAGTGGCGCGCGCGCAATTGTCCGATGCGCTGGCAATCATGTCGCAGGAAGAAACCACCCAACTTATCCGCGCCTTCAGCTATTTCTCGCTGCTGGCCAATATTGCCGAAGACCAGCACCATATCCGCCGCACGCGCGCCCACCTGATCGCCGGCTCGCCGCCGCGCCAGGGCAGCTTGCGCCATGCCGTCGGCAATGTGTTCGACGCCGGCAAGGCCGATGCGCTGGAAACGTTTTTCGAAGACGCTTTTGTCAGCCCGGTGTTTACGGCGCACCCGACCGAAGTGCAGCGCAAGAGCATCCAGAATTGCCAGCTGGCCATCGCGCGCCTGCTGAACGACCGCGACCGCGTGCAGATGACGCCCGAGGAAGCCGAACAGAACGAGGAAGCGCTGGGGCGCGGTATCGTCACCCTGTGGCAGACGCGCTTGCTGCGCACCACCAAGCTGTCGGTGATGGACGAGGTGGAAAACGGCCTGTCCTTTTACGACCATACGATTCTGCGCGAATTGCCGCAATTGTATTCTTCGCTGGAAACCATGCTGGCGCAGCGCGATGCACGCTGGGAAGACGCGGAATTGCCCAACTTTATGAAGGTCGGCAGCTGGATCGGCGGCGACCGCGACGGCAACCCGTTCGTCACGGCCGATATCCTGCGCAGCACCTTGCGCCAGCAGGCCAATAAAGTCTTCGGTTTTTACCTGGAAGAACTGCGTAAACTCGCTTCGCAACTGTCGCTGGCGCAAAAGCTCAATGGCTGCAGCGCAGCACTGTCGGACCTGGCCGAACGCTCGGCCGACGCCTCGCCGCACCATGCCGACGAACCGTACCGCCGCGCCTTGCATGGCGTGGTGGCGCGAGTGGAAGCGACGCGTTTTGTTCTTTGCGGCAAGGGCAAGCAGCTTGACGGCGTGCAGCCGTACGTCGCGGCCGGTGAACTGCTGGCCGACCTGGACGTGGTGCATCACTCGCTGGCCAGCAATGGCTTGCGCGCGCTGGCCCGTGGCCGCTTGCGCCAGCTGCGCCGCGCCGTGAAAGTGTTCGGCTTTTCGCTGGCGCCCCTGGACCTGCGCCAGAATTCCGACGTGCACGAGCGCGTGGTGGGCGAACTGTTTGCCGGTGTGCAGCCTGGCCTGGTCTACCTGGAACTCGACGAAGAGGCGCGCATCGCCTTGCTGCTCAAGGAATTGTCGTCGCCGCGCCTGCTGATGTCGCCGTATGCACAGTACTCGGAAGAAACCACGGGCGAGCTCGATATCTTCCGCGGCGTGCGCGAGGCGCATCTGAAATACGGCCGCGAATCGGTACCCAATTGCATTATCTCGAAGGCGGCCAGCGTGTCGGACCTGCTGGAAGTGGCGCTGCTGCTCAAGGAAGTGGGACTGCTGCGCCAGGACAGCCTGGCAGTGGACGTCAATATCATTCCCCTGTTCGAAACCATCGAAGACTTGCGCGCCGGTCCGGCCATCATGGCGCGCGCGTTCGGCCTGCCTTTCTACAGCGGCCTGCTCGCTTCGCGCGGCCAGCAGCAGGAAGTCATGCTCGGCTACTCGGACAGCAACAAGGACGGCGGCTTCCTGACCTCGGGCTGGGAGCTGTACAAGGCCGAAATCGAACTGGTGAACGTATTCCGGGAGCACCAGGTCAAGCTGCGCCTGTTCCACGGCCGTGGTGGCTCGGTTGGCCGTGGCGGCGGCCCCAGCTATGAGGCCATCCTGGCCCAGCCGGCCGGCGCCGTGCAAGGCCAGATCCGGCTGACGGAGCAGGGCGAGGTCATTACCGCCAAGTATGCCAATGCGGAAGTGGGGCGCCGCAACCTGGAAGTGCTGGTGGCCGCGACCATCCAGTCTACCCTGCTGCCGCAGGCGCAGTTGCAACCGAGCGCCTCGGCCGGCGCCGGGCACCTGGCCGCGATGGAAGAACTCTCGGGCACCGCACTGAACGCCTACCGTGACCTGGTCTACGGCACCGAAGGCTTCGAGCAGTATTTTTGGGAATCGACCGTGATTGCCGAGATTGCCGCCCTGAATATCGGCAGCCGCCCGGCCTCGCGCAAGAAATCGACCTCGATCGACGACCTGCGCGCGATTCCCTGGGTCTTGAGCTGGGCCCAATGCCGCTTGATGCTGCCGGGCTGGTTCGGCTTCGGTTCGGCCGTGCAAGCGTATGTGCAAGCGCATCCGGACACGGGCGCCGAGCTGCTGCGCGGCATGTATCAGGACTGGCCGTTCTTTACGTCCCTGCTGTCGAACATGGACATGGTGCTGGCCAAGAGCGATATCGCGATTGCCGGCAAATATGCCGAGCTGGTCAAGGACGAAGCCCTGCGCACGGCGATTTTCACGCGCATCCGCGCCGAATATGCAGCCACCCTGGACGCGCTGAAGCTGATCACGGGCCAGGAAGAATTGCAGCAAGCTAACCCGCTGCTGCAGCGCTCGATCCGCCACCGCTTCCCGTATATCGACCCGCTCAACCACGTGCAGGTGGAATTGCTGAAACGTTTCCGCGAAGGCCAGCAGGATGCGGCGGCCCGCACCGGCATCCATCTGTCGATCAATGGTATTGCAGCCGGCCTGCGCAACAGCGGCTAACGCTTGTCTCCACTACAGTTGAAGCGACCGGCCCACAAGGCTGGTCGCCGTATGACCTTTTATAGAAAGAACACACAATGATCATGCAACCCCGGCAACGCGCGACCAAGATTGTCGCCACCATCGGCCCCGCCTCCAACGACATCGACACCCTGGTGCGCATGTTCAAGGCCGGCGTCGACGTGGTGCGCCTGAATTTTTCGCACGGCAAGGCGCAAGACCATATCGACCGCGCGCGCATGGTGCGCGAAGCGGCGGCCCTGTGCGGCCGCGAAGTGGCCATCATGGCCGACTTGCAAGGTCCGAAAATCCGCGTCGGCAAGTTTGAAGAAGGCAAGATCTTCCTGGAAAAGGGCGACAAATTCATCCTGGACGCCAAATGGGGCGAAAACGGCGAGCTGGGCAACCAGCAACGCTGCGGCCTCGACTACAAGGAACTGCCGCGCGACCTGCGCGCCGACGACGTGCTGCTGTTGAATGACGGCCTGATCGTGCTGACGGTCGACAAGGTCGTCGGCAGCGAAATCCACACCACCGTGAAAATCGGCGGCGAATTGTCGAACAACAAGGGCATCAACCGCCAGGGCGGCGGACTGTCCGCGCCGGCGCTGACGGCAAAGGACATGGAAGACGTCAAGACCGCCATGAGCTTCCAGGCCGACTATGTGGCCGTGTCGTTTCCGAAAAACGCCACCGACATGGTGATGGCGCGCCAGCTGGCCAATATCGCCGGCGAAGCGTGGGACCACAAGCCGATGATGATCGCCAAGATCGAGCGCGCCGAAGCGATTCCGGCGCTGCAAGAGATTCTGGACGCCTCCGACGGCATCATGGTCGCGCGTGGCGACCTGGCCGTGGAAGTTGGCAATGCGGCCGTGCCTGCGCTGCAAAAGCGCATGATCAAGATGGCGCGCGTGTCCAATAAACTGGCGATCACCGCCACGCAGATGATGGAGTCGATGATCTTCAACGCCGTGCCGACACGCGCGGAGGTCTCCGACGTGGCCAATGCCGTGCTCGACGGCACCGACGCCGTCATGACCTCGGCCGAAACGGCTTCGGGCCGCTACCCGATCGAAACCGTGGAAGCGATGGCCGCCATCTGCCTGGACGCGGAAAAATGGGACGCCGTCAAGCTCGACGCCGATTTCCTGAACGCCACCTTTACCCGCATCGACCAGTCGATCGCGTATGGCGCCCTGTTCACCGCATATCATCTGCGCGTGAAAGCCATCGCCACCCTGACGGAATCGGGCTCGACCGCACTGTGGATGAGCCGCTGCAATATCGATATCCCCATCGTGGCGCTGACGCCGAGCGTGACCACGCGCCGCAAGCTGGCTTTGTACCGCAACGTCAGCACCATCAGCCTGGAGTCCGGCACCGACCGCGACAAGGTCCTGAAACAGGCGGAAGACCTGCTGGTCGAGCACAAGGTGGTGTCGAAGGGCGACACCGTGGTGGTGACCTGGGGCGAGCCGATGGGCAAGGTGGGCGGCACCAATTCGCTGAAGATCACCAAGATCGGCCAGCACTGAGGGCCGTGGCCGGCTACGCCTGAGCCAGCAAATATGTTACAAGATGCGTTGCCCGCTTGAACGCGCAAGCGCTTCTGCTACTATTGGCAACGGTACTGCAGCATGATAATGTGCAACGTTTATCCGGGAGCAGGGCATGGTGAAATGGCATCGCGTAGCGGCATTGGGCTTGGGCAGCTTGATTCTTACAAACATGGCGCTTGCCGCGCAGCAGGAGGCGACAGGCTGGTCTTCCGTTTCCTCGCTGGCGGGCTTGCCCGCCGAGGTCGGCAAGTATCTGCATGACAGCAATGCCCCTGCGGACCGTGGTCAATTGTATAACGAGAGCTGCATTGTCCAGGCGGGCGTGCCATCGACGCGCTTCGTGCTGGCCGCCGTCAGCGACAACGAGGCCATCGTGGCGATCGAACACGGTGGCCGCGGCCATGGCATCAATACCTACGCGTTTCGCCAGCAAAACCAGCACTGGCAGCCGGTCGAACAGGGCCGGGTCGCCCTGGACGCCAGGCTGCTGACGGCGGACACCCTGGTCGACCAGCATCGGAAGTGGCCCCGTCATTTATAGTCGATCAGCTTAAGAATAGCTGAAAATGTCGCTGCTGGTGGCGCCCTGCGGCGCCGGTCGGCAATCGGCCATTGCGCCGCCAACGGTTCCATGTCAGCATGGCTGTTCCCTCAACGCTCGCGGAGTGCGCCATGACTGCCTATATTCCTGCCCTGATCTGGTCGATGTCGGCCTTTGCCTGCCTGTTTATTGCCAAGCGCCGCAACTTGAAATCTAACGCTGCCACGGCCGCCATGGTGACCTTGCTGGGACCGCTTGCAATTCCATATGTACTGGCCTTGAAACCCGTCAAACCGAGCGATGCATGACCGACAGTGAACAACATGTGTCCGACAGCGTCAGGCAGTGGGTGTGGTCGGGGTTTTACACGCACGACGATATCGAGCAGATGATGGACGATATCGTCGACGATGATTGCGACGTCGACGCGCTGCGGTCCCTGATCGGCCCGATGCTGCGCGAGAAACAGAAGGCAGAACGCAGCTGGCCGGCCGTGACCGACTGCGACCGGCTCGGCATGGTGTTTTTAGACCTGCACGAGCGCGGCATCTGCGCGCTGGCCAATGCCGGTTACACCCAGTCCGATGGCTATGCCGACGTCGCCGAAGCAGTGGCCGACGCACCCGACGGCCATTACGCGGGCTACTGTTTTTATCATGGGCAGGATGTCGAGCGCGCCATCGAAGGCCATGGTGTGATGCTGGCGTTTGGCGACCTTGCCGATGACGAGGCGCGCAGCGTGCAAGTGGGCCAGGCGATTGCAGATGCCTTGCGCCAGGCCGGTTTCCAGGTGGACTGGGATGGTTCGACGCAGACAAGGATCAATCTGCCGGTGTTTGACTGGAAAAGAAGGGCGGCGGAGAAAGTTTGAGTTCGCCAGCATGTCCTGCAGTTTTCTTCATTCTTCCATATGTGCGAAACCGCATATAACATCCGTCGCTACAATCTTAATATTCAGGCATTCCCACGATCTATCCGGAAGGGTTTGCCATGGATACCCGTTTGCCCGCAACATCGATTTCTCCCGCCCAGGCTGCGCCGTCTGTGCCCCTGTATCCTCTCAAGCTGAACATCAATGGCCGGCAACACCAGCTGCATGTGGAAGCCTGGGTCAGCCTGCTCGACCTGCTGCGTGACCGGCTGGCGCTGACCGGCACCAAGAAGGGCTGCGACCATGGCCAGTGCGGCGCCTGCACGGTGCTGGTCGACGGCCAGCGCATCAATTCCTGCCTGACCCTGGCGCTGATGCAGCAAGGGCGCAGCATCACCACCATCGAAGGCATGGCCGACGGCGACGCGCTGCATCTGCTGCAACTGGCTTTTATCGCGCATGACGCGTTTCAGTGCGGCTACTGCACGCCGGGCCAGCTGTGCTCCAGCATGGGCCTGATCACCGAAGGCCAGGCGGCCACGCGGGCCCAGGTGCGTGAACTGATGAGCGGCAATATCTGCCGCTGCGGCGCCTATCCGCAGATCGTCGCCGCGCTCGCTGAGGTGATGCAGCTGCCGGATGAACCACAGGACGGCCAGGCCAGCGCGCCGGTCGGCATGGTGCCCGCATGAATCCGCTCTCGTTCGTGGTGCCATTCGACCAGTCGGCCGCGCTGGCGCAGATCCAGTTTGATGGTGCGCGCTTTATCGCCGGCGGCACCAACCTGGTCGACCTGATGAAGGAGCGCGTGATGTTGCCGCAGCGTCTGGTCGATATCAACCACCTGGCGCTGGACGCCATCGAGGAAGCCGGCGATGGCGGCCTCTTGCTGGGCGCGCTGGCGCGCAATGCGGCCACCGCCTATCATCGGCTGGTGCAGGAACGCGCTCCGCTGTTGAGCGCCGCCATCCTGGCCGGCGCCTCGCCGCAGATCCGCAATATGGCCAGCAATGGCGGCAACCTGCTGCAGCGCACGCGCTGCCATTATTTTTATGATGTCGGCGTGCCGTGCAACAAGCGCGAGCCGGGCAGCGGCTGCCCGGCCATCGGCGGCATCTCGCGCCAGCACGCCATCCTGGGCGCCAGCGACGCCTGCATCGCCACCCATCCGTCCGACATGTGCGTGGCGCTGCGCGCGCTCGACGCCGTGGTCCATGTGGCCTCGAACAATGGCGAACGGGCGATTGCTTTTGCCGACTTCCACCGCCTGCCTGCAGACCGCCCGCAAATCGACACCAACCTGGCGCCGGACGAACTGATCACGCATATCGCCTTGCCGGCCGCGCCACAGTTTGCGGCCCACTCGGTGTACCTGAAACTGCGCGAGCGCGCCTCCTATGCGTTTGCGCTGGTGTCGGTGGCGGCCATGCTCGATATCGGCGCGGACGGCCAGATCCGCGAAGGACGGGTGGCGCTGGGCGGCGTGGCGCACAAGCCCTGGCGCGTGGAGGAGGCCGAAGCGCTGCTGCGCGGCGCGCCCGATGCGGCCCGCTTCGGCGCCTTTGCCGACCGGCTGCTGCAAGGCGCCCAGGGGCAGGGCGGCAATGACTTCAAGATCGTCATGGCGCGGCGCGCCATCGTGCGCGCCCTGTCGATGGCGGTGGCGGGCACGCATGTCAACACAGGCCATGGCAGCACGGTGATGGCAAGGGGCGCGGCATGAGCACGGCGACGACGGCATTGATACCCGAGCTGCGCACGCCGGTGGCGGACGCGGGCACCGGTTATGTAAAAACCGGCATGGCGGTGTCGCGCGTGGACGGGCGCGACAAGGTCACGGGCGCGGCGCGCTATGCGGCCGAGTTTGCGGCCGACAAGTTGGCAGATGAGTTGGCAGATGAGTTGGCAGATGAGTTGCTGCATGGCGTGGTGGTCAACAGCACCATCACGCGCGGTCGCATCGTGTCGTTCGACACCAGTGCAGCGCTGGCGCAGAGCGGCGTGGTCGAGGTGATCACCTATCTGAACCGGCCGAAGATGCGCAGTTTCGACCTGTTCTACAAGGACATGACGGCACCGGCCGGCGC
The DNA here is from genome assembly GCF_002250505.1 of Janthinobacterium sp. PC23-8. Lineage (GTDB taxonomy): Bacteria > Pseudomonadota > Gammaproteobacteria > Burkholderiales > Burkholderiaceae_D > Janthinobacterium. The sequence goes on along the minus strand of NZ_NJGY01000002.1, from coordinate 546,857 downwards.
GCCGTTCCGGCCTTTGTACGACGAGCAGATCGTCAGCAATGGCCAGCCGGTGGCGCTGGTGGTGGCCGAAACGTTCGAGGCGGCGCGCCATGCGGCGGCGCTGGTCAGGGTCCATTATGCGCAGGAGCCGCATGAAACGGGGCTGCTCAATTACCTGTCGCGGCCACACAAGCCGAAAGGTCTCAAGGCGGGCTTTGCGCCGCCGCCGGACGAGAAGGGCAATGCGGCCAGGGCCTGGCAGGAGGCCGACTGCAGGATCGACGCCCAATATTACAGCGGCGTCGAGCACCACAATCCGCTGGAGCTGTTTGCCTCGACCGTGATCCGTGGCGCCGACGGCCATCTGACCATCTACGACAAGACGCAAAGTTCGCAGAACAGCCGCTGGTATGTCTCGCGCGTGTTCGGCCTGTCGAAGTCCGAAGTCACCGTGCGCAACCCCTATGTGGGCGGCGCGTTCGGCGCCGGCTTGCGGCCGCAGTACCAGTTGCCGCTGGCCGTGATGGCGGCCATCAAACTGCAGCGTTCGGTGCGCGTGGTCATGACGCGCCAGCAGATGTTCACCTTCGGCCACCGGCCCGAAACCTGGCAGCGCGTGAAACTGGCGGCCAGCCGCGACGGCGTGCTGCAGGCCATCGCGCACGAGGCGGTGGCCGAAACGTCGCGCTTCGAAGATTACGTCGAGGTGGTGGTCAACTGGTCGGGCCAGTTGTACGCCTGCGAGCATATCCGCCTGGCCTACCAGCTGGTGGACCTGGACCAGTTCACGCCGATGGACATGCGCGCGCCCGGCGCGGCGCACGGCGTGCATGCGCTGGAAGTGGCGATGGACGAATTGTCGTACGAGGTGGGCATGGACCCGCTGGCCTTCCGGCTGAAGAACTACGCGGAAACGAACCCGCTCGACGGCCTGCCGTATTCGACCAAGGAGCTGCGCGCCTGCTATGCGCAGGGCGCCGAGCGGTTCGGCTGGAGCCGTCGTCCGCTGGCGCCGCGCAGCCGCCGGGAGGGAACCGAGTGGATAGGATGGGGCATGGCCACCGGCATATGGGACGCGATGCAGATGTTTGCCCGCGCCAGCGCCGTGCTGCAGGCCGACGGGCGCCTGATGGTCAGCAGCGCGGCCAGCGATATCGGCACCGGCACTTACACCGTGATGGCCACCATCGCCGCCGAGGAACTGGGCCTGCCGCTCGAACACGTGGCCTTCCAGCTCGGCGACTCGACCTTGCCGGTAGCGCCCGTCGAAGGCGGCTCCTCGCATGTGGCCACCGTCGGCTCGGCGGTGCAGGGCGCCTGCGAAAAACTGAAGAAAACCCTGTTCAAGCTGGCCCGCCAACTGCCCGACACGCCGTTTGACAAGGTGCGCCTGGCCGACGTGGAGTTTGCCGAAGGGCGCATCCGCCTGCGCCGCGAGCACGCCACCGGCATCGCGCTGGCGGACTTGCTCAAGGCCGCCGAGGTGACGCGGATCGAGGAAAAATATTTGCTGCTGCCGAACATGCTCAAGCAGCGCAACTACACGCGCGCCGTGCATTCGGCCGTGTTCTGCGAAGTGCGGGTGGACGAGGAACTGGGCACGGTCAAGGTGATGCGCGTGGTCAGCGCCGTGGCGGCCGGGCGTATCATCAATACCAAAACCGCCGCCAGCCAGGTCAGCGGCGCCGTGGTGTGGGGCATCAGCCAGGCGCTGCACGAGGAAACCCACATGGATCACGCGCTGGGGCGCTTCATGAACCACAACCTGGGCGAATACCATGTGGCGGTGAACGCCGATATCCACGCTATCGACGTGATCTTCGTGCAGGAGGACGACCGCATCGTCAGCCGCCTGGGCGCCAAGGGCGTGGGCGAGATCGGCATCGTCGGCGTGGCGGCCGCCATTTCCAACGCCATCTTTCATGCAACGGGCAAGCGCGTGCGCAGCACGCCGATCACGCCGGAGAAGGTGATGAGTGACCAGGTGATGATTGACCAGGTGATGAGCGAGCGGGTGTAGACAGTGCGGCCGGCGCAACGCTGGCAGGCGGCCTGACTTGACGCAATGGCAGAAGAATTGCGATAATGAGAATTATTCTCAGTTGCATGGTCGTTCCCGCGCAGCTTATGCCATCCATTTTCCATGCCGCTTGCAGCGCAGGAGTCCGTCATGCAGATTGCGCAGTCCAGCCAGGCCATCGCCGGTATCTACAGCAGCCACCATGGCTGGCTGCTGCGCTGGTTGCGCGGCAAGCTGCCCTGCGCCGACCAGGCGGCCGACCTGGCCCACGACACCTTCGTGCGCCTGCTGTCTGCGCCGCAAACGGCGCTGCCGGCCTTGCGCGAGCCGCGCGCCTACCTCACCACTGTTGCGCAGCGCCTGCTGATCGACCATTACCGGCGCCTGTCGCTGGAGCAGGCCTGGCTGGAAGCGCTGGCGCAGCAGCCGCAATTGCTGATGCAGTCGCCGGAAGAGCGTTTGATCATCGTGCAGGCGCTGCAGCGCATCGACACCATGCTGGGCAGCCTGCCTGACGCGGTGCGCAGCGCCTTTCTGATGGCGCATATCGATGAACTGAGCTACGGCGAGATCGCCGCGCGCTTGCGCGTCAGCGAGCGCACCATCAAGCGCCATCTGGTGCAGGCCTATGCCCAGTGCATCATGCTGATATCGTGAACGCGCCATTCGATGCGCGCGCCGCGCTGGAGGCGGCGCAGTGGCTGCTGCGCATGCAGGAGGCAAGCCTTGGCGATGCCGAACGGCGGGCCTTCGAGGCCTGGCGCGACAGCCATCCCGATCATCATGAAGCGTGGCGGCGCGCCGAACGGCTGTGCCAGACGCTGGCCATCGTGCCGCCCGCGCTAAGACAGCCGCAGCACCAGCCGCAGGAGGAACGCCGCCGCGCCCTCAAGCAACTGGCCATGCTGATTGCCTGTACCGCGCCGCCGTTATGGCTGGCCAGCCGCTCGCCATGGTGGCAGTGCCGGCGTGCCGGCATCGCTACCGCGACCGGCGAGATCCGCCACTTGACGCTGCCCGACGGCACCCGGTTGGCCCTCAATACCGCCACCGCCATCGATGTGGCGTTTGACGACAGCACCCGTTTGATCGTGCTGCATGCGGGCGAAATCCATCTGCGCAGTGCTCCCGACCCGGCGACGGTGCCGCGGCCCCTGCTGGTGCGCGCTGGCTGCGGTAGCGTACACGCCATCGGCACGCGCTTTGCCGTGCGCGAGGAGGGTAGCCTGTGCTCGCCGCGCACGCGGGTGTGCGTGACGCAGGGAGCAGTGGAAATCGTGCCGTCGCAAGACCGGCAAGCGGCACGCATCGTCGCAAGCGGCTGGCAAACCAGTTTTGACGACACCTCGGTAGCGGAACTTGCGGCAGCGGCGGCCGGCAGCGAGGCCTGGCTGCAGGGCGTGCTGATCGCCGAGCGCATGCCGCTGGGCGAGGTGCTGGCGCAGGTGGCCCGCTACCGCAGCGGCGTGGTGCGCTGCGACCCGGCCGTGGCGCGGCTGCCGGTCGACGGCATTTTCCAGTTGAACGATACCGACAGGATACTGGCGCTGCTGCAGTTGTCGCTGCCGATCCGGGTCAGCCTGCGCACGCCGTACTGGGTCAGCGTCGGCCCGGCTTGAAAATAGTTGGCCTTGCATGTCCCTTTTTTCAATCCCGTTCGTCATATCAGATAGAGCAGCACTTATGACTATCGAAAGGGACTCCATGCTTTTGCCGCACCACGCTTTTGCTTCACGCATTCCATTGCACCCCACCGCCCGCGCCGTGCGCGCCGCGCTGCTCCTGTTGCTGGGCGCTTCGGCCGCCGCGCTGGCCATCGCGCCAGCGTCGGCCCGCGCTGCCGAGACGGCACCGGCGGCGGCCGTGCGCAACTATCAGATTGCCGCCGGCGATCTGCAGACGGCGCTCGCCAGCTACGCGGTTGCCGCCGGCATCAATGTCTCGACCCAGTCGACGCCGCTGGCGGGTTTGCGCAGCAAGGGCGTGCAGGGCCGTCATGCGCCTCTCCAGGGTTTGCAGAAAATACTGGAAGGCAGCGGGATGGAAGCCACCGACAGCGGCAATGGCAATTATCTGGTGCGCAAGGCGATGGAGGTGAATGTCGCCACCATGCCGGCCGTGACCATCAGCGCCGAGGCGGACCGCAATACCGAGGGCACGGGTTCATATACGACAAAAAACATGAGCACGGCCACCGGCCTGACACTGTCGCAGCGCCAGACGCCGCAATCGGTCAGCGTGATCTCGCGCCAGCAGATGGATGATTTTAATCTCACCACCTTGCAGGAGGTGGCGCTGGCCACGCCCGGCATCTACACCAAGCAGCCCGGCGTGACGGACCAGGAAACCTCGTATTTTGCACGCGGCTTTGCGCTCACCCACGTCAATGTCGATGGCTTGCCGCTGGACGTCACGGGCTTCAACCAGCGCAATGTGTCGGCCGACATGATCATGTACGACCGCGTGGAAGTGGTGCGCGGCGCTACGGGACTGATGGAAGGGGCGGGCGCACCGTCGGGCAGCATCAACCTGGTGCGCAAGCGCCCCACAAGCACGCCGCTGCTCAATGGGTCCGTCGCCCTTGGCTCCTGGCGCGACAAGCAAGTGACGTTTGATGCCGGTGCCGCCCTCAATGACTCGGGCAGCCTGCGCGGGCGCGTGGCCGGCAGCTGGCGCGACAGCGACAGCTTTGTCGATGTGGTCAAGCACAGGAACGGCACCGTGTACGGCATCGTCGAGGCCGACCTGGGGCCTGCCACCACCCTGGGCCTGGGTTTTCACGCCAGAGCACGCGCACCGACGGCGTCTTTGTCGGCCTGCCGACCTTGCCCGGCGGCGGCCACATGAATCTGCCTCGTTCTACCTTCCTGAACAACGCCGACTCCTTCCAGGATCGCGACAACAATGTGCTGTTCGCCGACCTCGAACACCAGCTGGGGGGTGGCTGGCGCGTGCGCCTGGCCGCCACCCATGTCGACGCCAAATCGTCGACCCGCAACACCACCAACAGCCGCATCGACGCCCAAGCCTATCTGCTGCAGCAGTCCGAAACGGGCTGGAAGTACAGCACCGGCCAGGCGGTGGTTGATTTGCGCGCGAGCGGACCCGTTAGCTGGTTTGGCCGCCGCCATGAGGTGATCATCGGCGCCAGCTACCGCGATGACGATTCCGATGCGGCGCAGAGCTGGGAAGGCGCCGGCACGCGCGTGATCGATATCCGTAACTGGAATCCGCATGCCTACCGCATGCAGGCCGGCAGGCTGGAACCCTATAACTGGGGCCGCAAGACGCACGAGAAGGGCTTGTATGCAGCCGGTAACTTCAGCCTGGCCGATCCGCTGCACCTGGTGCTGGGCGCGCGCCTGGGCTGGTATGCGCAAGACGTCACCGGCTGGTATGAAACCCGGGCCACCTGGCGCCGCAGCCTGGACGAAAGCGCCAAACTGACGCCCTACGTGGGCCTTGTCTACGATGTGGACAAGCACCATTCCGTGTATGTCAGCGGCACGCAGATCTTCGAGCCGCAAAGCAGCATGGACGTCAATGGCAATACCTTGCCGCCGTTAAGCGGCACCAATTATGAAGTGGGCGTCAAGGGTGAATATTTTGGTGGCGCGCTCAATACCAGCGCCGCGCTGTTTCGCATCAAGCAGCGCAACCGTGAAATGGCCGACGAGCGCAATTGCCCGACCGGCGGCGCCATCTATTGCGCGCGGGCGGCCGGCGAAGTGGAAAGCGAAGGCGTCGACCTGCAGCTGTCCGGTTCACCGCTGCCGGGCTGGCAAGTGGCGGGCGGCTACACGTACGTGATGGCGAAGTATACCAAGGACGATATCGCCGCCAACGTCGGCCAGCGCGTCGCCACCGACGAACCGAAGCAGCTGTTCAAGCTGTCGGCCAGCTATCAGCCGGCGGGCACTCTGGCGCCATGGAGCGTCGGCGCGACCTTGCAGGCGCAGGACAAGATGTTCCGCCGCGAAACGGGATTTTATACCGTGCAAGGCAGCTATGTGGTGGCGGGCCTGACGGCCGGCTATCGCATCAACGACAAGCTGCAGCTGCGCCTCAATGTCGACAACATCTTCGACCGCCATTATTACCAGGCGCTGGGCTACAGCTGGTCGGGTGGGCTGGCGCGCTATGGCGCGCCGCGCAGCGTGCTGCTGTCGCTGAGCTACAAGATGTAGCGTGCTGCGGCGCCGCTCCTTGCGCCAGGTCCTGCCGCGCTGGCCGCTGGCTTGAACGCTGTCGCATAATCGCCGCCAAACCTTGCCGGATTTGACCAGCAGTCTGCCCATATCGCGGTGCGTTGCGATGGCAGGCCACCACCTATCGTGCACCTCTGGCGCACTCCTTGGCGCAGCAGCGTGGATCCTGGCAGGCCAGCATACGGTCCTTTATCCGACCGAGCCGCCCGCAGCGAGGGTATCAATAATTGGGTTTTCCGTTGCGAGATTGTCGAGTACGGAGTCTAATCGGCCAACCGCAAAATCCGCCGTATCTCCAGTATCGCCTGCGGGTTCTCCTGCACGCTATGCCAGGATGGAAACACCTTTTCCGACTGCGCGCCGTCAAGGTGGGCGCTGGCGTAAGGCACCACGCCGTCGTTCGATTGCGCCAGCGGCAGCGCCGGCGTGTCGTTGCCCATGATCGAGTAGTAGCGCACTTTCGGGCTGATGGGCAGCTCGGCCACCATCTGCACGAACGGGTCCTTGTCGCTGAGGTTATCGATGCTGTTGGGGATGCGCACGGGCGTGCTGTCGCCCGCAGCGTCAATCGTGTTGAGCTGCGCCAGGCTGCCGGCGGCGTCGGATAGCTGATCGAGCATGGTGATCGGCAAGGTCACCAGGTTGGCGAGCCAGCGCGCCACCTTGTAGTTGGCAAACGAGGTGCCTCGGTGCGGCGCGGCGATGAAGATGGCACGGTTCACCTGCGGCATGGCCGAAAAATTCAGGTAGGGCGCCAGGCCCGCGCGCACTGTTTCCGCCTTCTTGCCCTTGAGCTGATATTGCTCGGCGATGGCGTCGAGCAGGGTGTCCCTGGCGTCGGAGACCATCAGACGCGCCAGCACGCCGCCCATGCTGTGGCCGATCAGTACCATCTGGTTCGAGGCCGGCGCGCGGCCCTGCGGATCGAAATGGGCCAAGGTGGCGTCCACCGCCTGGCGGATGGCGGCGTTATTCACCGCCAGCGGGGCATTGCTCGGATAGTACACCTGCCAGATCTGGTAGCGCCGGCGCAGCAGCTCGTCGCCCATCAGCTCGTTGGCCACGTTGATCCACGCTTCCGGGCTGCTCGCCAGGCCGTGCAGCATGACGATGGTGCGCTTGGAGGGGTCGTAGGGCTGCATCAGGTGCACCTGCGGGCGCGCGATGCCTTCGGGCCTGCCGAACAGGGTGCGCAGCGCCTGCAGGCCGAAACCCGAGCGTGCCAGCCACAGGCCATAGCCGGCCGTGAAGTTGGCCGCCACCGGCAGTTCCTGGCCGGCCATGCCAATGCTGGCGCTGCGGGTCGGGTCGGCCAGCAGCAGCATCAGATCGTGCGTCGACAGCACTTCATCGAGGCTGTTGCCTTTGAATCGGATCAGCGCCGTCACGACCGGGAAGCGCGTTTCCCGGTACGGTGCCGCATCGTCTTTTGACGCCGCCGGCTTGGGCATGACGGCCACCAGATCGGCGCCAAAGCCGTCGCGCCGGTACACATTGCGCACGCCAGAAAACGCCAGCGAGGTGGCCGGCAGCAGTTCTTCGGGCAGGGCGCCGTCCTGCGACAGGTGCAGCGCGGAAAGTTCGCTGTCGATGCGCCAGCCGGCCACCAGCACCGTGTTGCCGTCGGGCCGGTAATCGCGGTGGTGTCGGAACAGGTTGACGACGGCTTTTTGCACGGCGTAGTTGTAATAGTCGCGGATTTGCGTCTGGCGCTCTTCGAAGGCGCGCTGGCCCGGCGTGCGCGCGGTGTAGAACAGGTAGGCATAGGCGTGGCGGGCCGATTCCAGCCAGGCCGCCAGCACGCTGGCGCTGTTGTCGCCGGCCTGTTTTTCTTCCTGCAAGGCGCTATCGAGCCACAGCTCGGACAGGGTCGCCAGGCGCTGTTCGTCGCTCAGCAGAGTGGAGCGAGCCAGGTCGGCGCGGCAGTTGCCGACGTTGCTGGTGCAGGCGGCGATGTCGCCGCCGATAACGCGCAGCACTTCATTCGACGCCGCGCTCAGCTTGCCCGTGGTCAGGATGTCGCCGCGCCGCTGCCGCAGGTACTCGGCCGGCGAAATGTCGGAGACGGTGACGGCGGCGCAACCACCGAACAGCACGGTGGCGCACAGCAGCAGGCCGGCCGGAAGGCGGCGCGCAAGCATGGGCGGGGGCGCGTCAGAACGAATACACCAGCGTCAGCGACGTCTGCGTATCGGTATTTTTCTTGTCATCCGGCACATGCGTGTCGTTGCGGGCGCTGAAGGCGGCTTTCATCTGCATGGTGCCGTTGATCTTGGCGCTGAGCGCCGATTCGGCGATCGAGTGGGTGTTCGAGGTGCCGCGCTCCACGCTGACCGTTTGCGTGAATATCGACGACTGGCTCACTTTCCATTTCATGGCGGCCGCGCCACGGATGGTCAGGCCGTGTTCGGACACGCCCTCGTCGTTGGTGCCGTTGAAGTAGCCCGGACCGATTTCCACATCGACGCTCTTGTCGTCGGACTGGTACCAGCGCGAGCCATGACCGACGGCCAGGGTCGAATATTTGGTATAGGCGCCGAAGCGGTCGTTGACGTGTGAGGCCAGCACGAACAGTTTTTCATTGTCGGACATCAGCTTGTAGGCGGCCTTGCCCGAAGCGGAAAAGCGTTCGGCCGAGCGCTCGCGGTAGCGGTGGCCCTCGCTGTCGACATTCTTGTCTTCCTTGAAATAGCCGCTGAAGATGTACTGGTTGCTCCAGTCGTCGAGTTCCTGGCGCGCGTCGATCTTGCCGGTGACCGAGGTGCCGGCCGTATTGCCCGAGGTGGTGATGGCGCCCAGTTCGGCCGAGGTGCTCCAGCTGCCAATGGGAATTTCGTCGAACAGCAGGCTTTGCTTGGTGTCTTTGGCGATGGCGCCGGCATGCGCAATGGCCAAAGCCAGCGCCAGTGCGAGAGTAGTAATGGATTTCATGGCTGTGTGCTTGGTTTGTAGCGGGCGCACCTGCGCGGGCGCGGCCCATCGAGGTCGAGCGCATATTGTACCTGAGCCTGCAATCGCCCGCGCTGCGCACGCGGGGCAGGATGATTGTCCCATTTGCCAGCCTGGGGCTGGCAAGCGCGGCGCGCCTGGCGTATGCTGCGCATATTTCCACCGATTCATAAGGAACCACCGTGCGCTGCCTGGTCATCGAAGACGAAGCCGATACTTCCCGCTATATCTGCGCCGGCCTGCGCGACGCCGGCCATGACGTGACGGCCTGCGACAATGGCGTTGACGGCATGCGCCTGGCCTGCGGCGAGCAGTGGGATGCGCTGGTGCTCGACCGCTTGCTGCCGGGCGAGATCGACGGCCTGGCGATTGTCGCGCGCCTGCGCGGCATGGGCCGCAATACGCCGGTGCTGGTGCTGTCGGCCTTGTCCAGCGTCGACGAGCGCGTGCGCGGGCTGCGCAGCGGCGGCGACGACTATTTGTCCAAGCCGTTCGCCATCGACGAGCTGCTGGCCCGCATCGAAGCGCTGCTGCGCCGCGCCGCGCCGCTGCCCGATGCCACCCAATTGCAGGTAGCCGACCTGGTGCTCGACATGCGCACCATGCGCGTGACGCGCGCCAGCCGCCAGATCGCGCTGCAGCCGCGCGAGTTCCGCCTGCTCGAATACCTGATGCGGCACCAGGGCCAGTCTGTCACGCGTGCCATGCTGCTCGAAGCGGTGTGGGATTATCATTTCGACCCGCAAACCAATGTGATCGACGTGCAGGTCAGCCGTCTGCGCACCAAGATCGACAAGGAATTCTCGCCGGCGCTGATCCACACCGTGCGCGGCGTCGGCTACACCCTGGGCGTGCTGGAAAGCGGCACGCATGCCTAAGTCGATCGCGGCGCGCCTGGCGCTGGGTTACGGCCTGCTGCTGGCCATTTCCATCGCCATCGTCTGCGGCGTGTTCTATTTCGGCACCATCGGCGTGCTCGATCGCAGCGTGGACCGCAAATTGGTGGTGCTGTCCGCCCGCCTGGCGGCGATGTATCTTCCCGAAGACAGCAGCAGGACGTCGGCCGAAATCGCCCATTTGCTGACCGACCGCACCGACAGCGACAGCGAGATCTTTTTGCTGCTCGGTGCCGACGGCCGCCGCATTTCGGGCAATCTGTCAAGCTGGCCGGTGGCCGACAGCCCGGCCGGCAAGCTGCTGCACGTGAATGTCACGCGCGAAGGCCGCGTGGTGCCGGCGCGGCTGATGATTCGTGACCTGAGCGACGGCTCGCGCCTGTACGTGGGGCGCGCCATGCTGGAAAGCGATTCCATCCGCACCCTGGTACTGCGCTCGATCGCCTATGGCGGCGGGGTGGCCATCGTGTTGATGGTGGCCGGCGCGTGGCTGTTCCGGCGCCAGCTCGAGGCGCGCATCGGCCAGATCCGCCGCACCGCAGCCGAGATCGAGGCGGGCGACCTGTCGCAGCGCATCCCGGTGGCCAGCGACGACGAATTCGGCAAGCTCAGTCGGGACATCAACCGCATGCTCGATCGCATCGAGCACCTGATGGACGGCGTGCGCCACGTCTCGAACGCGATTGCCCACGATTTGCGCACGCCTCTGGGGCGTGTGCGCAACAAGCTCGATGGCGCGCTGCGCCAGCAGCAGACGGTGGCGGCCTACGAGAGCGCGGCGCAATCGGCGATTGCCGATATCGACGACCTGACGCGCGTGTTCGACAAGCTGCTGCAGATTGCGGCGGCCGAATCGGGCATGCGGCCCGAATATTTCAGCGATATCGACCTGCAGCAGATCGGCGCCGATATCGTGGAAATGTACGAGGCGACGGCCGACGAACAGGGCGTGCTGCTGGTGCAGATGCATGGCCCGGACCTGCCGGCGCGCGGTGACCGCAACCTGCTGGGCAGCGCGCTGGCCAGCCTGGTCGACAACGCCATCAAGTATGCGGGGCAGGGCAGCACGGTGGAAGTGTCGTGCGGGCAGGACATGGCCGGCGCCTGGCTGGCCGTGTCCGACAACGGCCCCGGCGTGCCGGCCAGCGAATTGCCGAAGCTGACGCAGCGCTTTTATCGCCTCGACAAAAGCCGGCATCTGCCCGGCAACGGGCTCGGCCTGTCGATTGTCGCGGCGATCGCGGCGCTGCACGGCGGCAGCCTGGAGGTCGAGGATGCGGCGCCCGGCCTGTGCGTGCGGTTGCGGCTCAATCACTGAATCGCTGACATTACCAATTTGTAACCCCCCTCGCTTTTCGCTTCGCCTATCATCCGTGCTACCCGTCGCGGAGCGGCCGCACGTCCGTGCGGCCGCCTGTCCCGGGCTGCTCGCGGCCTTGGCCGCGCATCGACACACGAGCGCCGAAGAACTGTTTCCATGACCTCTTTTATCGCTGGCCTGACGCCGCAGGCGCCTCCCGCTGTTGACCGGGAAGGCCATCAACTCAAAGCCTTGCTGGGCGCACTGGTGTTTCCGCGTCAGCGGGCGCGCTGGCAAGCCTTTATTGCCGACACGCCCGGCATGGCCGCGCTGTCGCAGGAACATCCCTGCCTGCTGTACAAGATCTACCGGCCTTACGCCCAGCGTGGCACCGGCTGCGCGGCGCGGGTCACGCTGCTGAAGGGCCATTACCGCTTCATGTGGCAGGTCGGCGCGCGTCCGCTGGTGGAATACGCCGCGCGCCGCGCGCTGGTGCTGGCCAGCGTGGAAGGGCGCGACGGCGCCTTGTACCGGGTGCAGCTGACCGCCATCCACGAAAGCTATCGCGAAGGGGAGCTGTGCTTGCGCCTGACGCGCGACGGCGAACCGCTGTACCTGGCCAGCTTCCTGTTCCGCCCGCACCGTGCCGGCGCCAGCGTGCAACTGGGCGCGCTGCAAGGCCTGCGATCGAGCGCCGGCGCGCAGGCCGTACGCGAGGCCACGCGGGCCTTGCACGGCTGCCGTCCGAAGAACCTGCTGGTGGCGCTGCTGCGCGACCTGGGCGACTATTACGGCTGCCGCCAGCTCGAACTGGTCAGCAACGCCAACCGCATCGCCCTGAACGGGCGCCGGCGCCGGCAGATCTCGTCCGACTACGACCTGGCCTGGGAAGAGCTGCATGCGCTGCCTGGCAGCGACGGCAATTACCGGCTGCCGTGCGCGCCGTGCCAGGAACCCGATCTGGCCGAGGTGCCGTCGAAAAAACGCGCCGATGCGCGCCGCCGCGGCGCCATGCTGGTGCAGTTGGCGAGCGCCATGCGCTGGCAGTTGTCGACCCTGCGCAGCGTGCACGCCGAGGGTGCGGCCGGCGTGCCTGCGCCGCGCCCTGCCGCCGTTTCTTGAGGCAAGTGCGGTTTTTTGAGGCCGCGTCCGGCGAAGCCGGCGTGATCGGCGTATACTTGCCGGGTCTTTAACCTGGAAGCCAGTCACCCCATGCCAGCAACTTTCCCTCTCTCGCGCATGCGCCGCTTGCGCGCCAACCCGCAATTGCGCGAACTGTTCCGCGAAACCGAGATCCATCCGCGCGACCTAGTGTTGCCGATCTTCGTCGACGAAGGCGCCAGCGATTTTGTCGATATCAAGTCCATGCCCGGCGTGCGCCGCATCCCCGAGGCGAAGCTGGCGCAGGAAGTGGAGCGCTATGCGCGCGCCGGCCTGCGTTCGGTGATGACCTTCGGCATTTCTCACCACAAGGACAGCCACGGCAGCGACACCCTGAATCCGGACGGCCTGGTGGCGCGCATGTCGCGCATCATCAAGGACGCCGTGCCCGAGATGGTGGTCATGTCCGACACCTGCTTTTGCGAATATACGGACCACGGCCACTGCGGCATCCTGCACGGCGACACGGTCGATAATGACAGCACCGTGCTGAACCTGGGCAAGCAGGCAGTGATCGCCGCGCAGGCTGGCGCCGACATCATCGCCCCGTCGGCCGCGATGGACGGCCAGGTGGCCGCGATCCGCAGCGCGCTCGATGCGGCAGGCTTTCACGACACGCCGGTGATGGCCTACTCGACCAAGTTCGCCTCCGGCCTGTACGGCCCGTTCCGCGATGCGGCCGGCAGCACCCTCAAGGGCGACCGCAAGACCTACCAGATGGACCCGATGAACCGCCGCGAAGCGATCCGCGAGTCCCTGATCGATGAAGCCGAAGGCGCCGACGCGCTGATGGTCAAACCGGCCGGGGCCTACCTGGACATTATCCGCGAGCTGCGCGAGGCGACGCGCCTGCCGATCGGCGCCTACCAGGTCAGCGGCGAATACGCGATGATCAAGTTCGCCGCCCAAGCCGGCGCCATCGACGAGCGCCGCGTGGTGCAGGAAACCCTGGGCGCCATCAAGCGCGCGGGGGCAGACATGATCTTCACGTATTTTGCGATGGATGTGCTGAACAATCCGTATTGAGCCGCACCTGGCGCGCGCCATTCTCGGCTATCATGGCGCGCTGCCTTTTCAGATACTTTTATGCCCCTGAAAATCTCCCGCATCCTGCATGCCGGCTATGTCTTCGACTGCGACGATACCATCATCGCTTTTGATCCCATCGTCGAAAACCCGTTCAGCCGCAACTGCCACGCGTTTCCCGACGTGCGCTTCGACCATGCACAGGTGCGCCAGCTGCGCCTCGACGCCGTCTTTATCTCGCATTTCCACGACGACCACCTATCTTTGGAAAGCCTGCATTTTCTCGACCGCGCCACGCCGGTCTACCTGTACTGCATCTTCGACGAGCTGTTCGCGATGATACGCGCGCTGGGCTTCGGCAAGGTCGAGCGCCTGCAGGTCGATGTGCCGGTGACGGTGGGCACGATCGAAGTGACACCGCGCCGCGCGCTCGACGACGATGTCGATACGCTGTTCCAGGTGCGCGCCGCAGGCATGAACGTGCTCAACGTGGTCGACTCCTGGATCGGCCCCGACACGCTGGCGCAGCTGGCCGCGCTGGGGCCGTGGGACATGGTGCTGTGGCCGTTCCAGACCATGCGCGAGGTGGCGGTGATCGCGCCGAGGCTGGCCGGTCCTGCACGCTTGAGCTTGCCCGACGACTGGATCGAACAGCTGCAAACGCTGCGTCCCCGCTATATCGTGCCCAGCTCCTGCCAGTTCGTGCAGGAACACTGGTCCTGGTATAACCACGCGATGTTTCCCGTCACTTACCGCCAGTTCGCGCGCGAGGTGGCGGCGGCGGTACCAAAGGCAACCGTGCTGCGGCTCGATCCTTCGGTGTCGGTGCTGCTCGGCGCGCACGGTGTGAGCCCTGCCGAGCCGCTGCCGTGGGTGATCCCGGTGGGGCCGCAGGATCTCGACTTCGATTACCGGCCTGGCTTGATGCCGCCGGCTACGGCGGACATCGCGCGCCGCTTTCCCGCCTTGAGCGACGCTGAGGCGGCATTGGTGCTCGATTTCTGCCGCCATGGCCTGCTGGCGCGCTACCGCGACATGGAACTGTTCGAGGACAGCTATTTCCAGCAGCCGCGTTTGTGGCGATTGTCGCTGTACGGCCACGATGGCGCGGCCACGGTGCTGCATTACCGCCTTGATGGCGACCTGATCGATCTGGTGCCGGAGACGGACGAGGCGCCGTCCTGGACCACGGATGTGCCGTTGGCGAAATGCCATGCGGCGCTGGTGCTCGGCGAGTCGCTCACGTCGATGTACCTGCGCATCAACGACGCCGATTTCGATGCCGCCATCCTCGCCGAGCTGAAACAGGCCGATATCACTGACGACCCGCTGATACGCTGCCTGTTCAATGACGCGATCGGCGCCTATCAGGCGGCGCAACTGAAACGCCTGGGCTACGCTTCGATAGCGCCCTGAAGAAAATCCCCGGACGCGGTAAGATGGCCCATCTCTGAACAAGGACATCACCATGGCAAATACGACTGACACCGCGCTTGAAACTGCAATATTGGCCGGCGGCTGCTTCTGGGGCGTGCAGGATCTTCTGCGCCGCTATCCGGGCGTGGCAGCGACCCGCGTGGGCTATACGGGCGGCGACGTGGCCGACGCCACCTACCGCAACCACGGCACCCATGCCGAGGCGATCGAGATCATTTTCGACCCGGCCGTCATCAGTTACCGCCGCCTGCTCGAACTGTTTTTCCAGATCCACGACCCGAGCACGGAAAACCGCCAGGGCAATGACCGCGGTACCAGCTACCGCTCGGCCATCTACACCACCACCGACGAACAGAAGCTGGTGGCCGAAGAAACCATCCGCGACGTCGACGCTTCCGGCCTGTGGCCGGGCAAGGTGGTGACGGAAGTGGCGCCCGCCGGCCCATTCTGGCAAGCCGAACCCGAGCACCAGGATTATCTGCAGCGGCTGCCGAACGGCTACACCTGCCATTACATCCGTCCGGACTGGGTGCTGCCGCAGCGCCAGCAGTAACACCAGCGGTCAACCCAGCACTCATAGCGACGGGGAGCGGCCATGCGCTACTGGAAGGTCGAACGCAAGGAAGCGCAAGGCCAGCTGGACCTGGGCCGCGCCTTCGAGCTGATGAGCGCGATCGGCCATGACGACGTCAACGCCATGGCCGGCGCCATCCTGAACACCGTGGCCGGCGCCGCGCCCATCGTCCAGTGCACGATCTTTGCCTATGAATTCGGCAACCGGCCGCGCACGGTGGCCGTGGCTGACCGGCGCGGTGGACGCTTTTTGCAGGACATCGCCGACAGCTACGCGCGCCACTACTATGCGCTCGACGGCAACCAGAGCGTGATCGCCCCGGCGTCGCCCAGGCTGGACGCCGCCATCGTGCTGCACCAGCAGGCCAGCGATGAGATCGCCCACCCCGGCTACCGCGCCGCCTGCTATCAACGCCCGAACGTGTCGGACCGCCTGTCGCTGCTGGTGCGGCCGGCCGGCGATATCTGGCTTTCCGTCAATTTCTACCGAGACAGCGCCCAAGGCCCGTTCGCGCCCGCCGAAATCGCCGCCATCGAGACCCTGGCGCCGCTGTTCGCCCACGGCGTGCAACACCATTACCGCCTCAACGGCCAGCCCGTGCAGGGCGTGGCGCCGATGATGCTGGCCAGCCTGCGCCGGCATTGCCCCCAGCTCAGCAAGCGCGAACTCGATGTGCTGCGTGGCGTGCTCGAAGGTTTGAGCGCCGTTGAAATCGCCGACGCCATGGGCTTGCAACCGTCGAGCGTGATCACATACCAGAAGCGTGCCTACAAGCGCATGGGCATTTCCAGCCAGCGCCAGCTGTTTGCGCTGTGCGTCGACTCGCGGACGGCGTGATGCGCCATACGCCTTTCGAACCAGCAATGTCCCCAAAATGGGGACAAGCAAGGACGTAGGCGTCTGCATACTGTGTCTCAAGCCGGGATCACCCGGCAGCCCACGCCAATAACAACAAGCACGGCGTGGCAAGGACCTTATGGAGACAAGCATGACTCTGGCCACCGCCACCCCTTCCCCCGGGCCACAGATCCGGGACGCCGCCACCACGCAGCTGGAACAGCAAGTGATACGCAAGGTATCGCGCCACCTGCTGTGGTTTCTGTTCCTGCTGTTCGTGTTTTCCTTTCTCGACCGCATCAATATCGGATTTGCCGGCCTGACCATGATGCAGGAGCTGGGCCTGTCGGGCACCCAGTTCGGTTTTGCCACCACGTTGTTCTATATCGGCTATATCGCCTGCAGCATACCGAGCAATATCATCCTGGCCCGCCTGGGCGCGCGGCGCTGGATCGGCTCCATCATGATCGCCTGGGGCCTGGCGTCGACCGCCACCATGTTCGCCAGCAGCCCCGCCAGCCTGTATCTGCTGCGCTTTCTCGTCGGCGTGACGGAAGCGGGCTTCCTGCCCGGCATGTTGCTGTACCTGACGTTCTGGTTTCCGAGCAGCCACAGGGCGCGCGCCAATGCCCTGTTCATGATCGCCATGCCGGTCACGGCCGCCGTCGGGTCCGCTTTGTCCGGCTTGATCCTGGGGCTCGACGGCCACTGGGGCCTGTCTGGCTGGCAATGGTTGTTCCTGCTCGAAGGCCTGCCTTCCGTGCTGCTGGGACTGGCCGTGTATGGCTATCTCGACGATGCGCCGGGCAAGGCGGGCTGGCTCAGCAAGCTGGAACAGCAGGCGCTGGCGCGCATGCTGGAGGCGGAAAAGCCGGTAGCACCGCCCACTTCGGGATCAGACAAGCCATCAGTGCTGGCCGAAATGTGCTCGCCCACCGTGCTGAAATTTGGCCTCGCCTACTTTTGCCTGGTCAATACCCTGGCCATGGTGGCGGTCTGGACGCCGCTGATCGTGAAAAGCTTCAATAACGGCGCCAGCAATACCACCATCGGCTTGCTGGCCGCCATACCGCAGGTCTGCACGGTGGCCGGCATGATCGCCTGGGGCCGCCGCTCGGACCGTTTGCAGGAAAGGCGCTGGCATATCGTCTGGCCGATGCTGCTGTCGGCCTTTGGCTGGCTGTTGACGGCGTATTCGGGCAATCCGGTGGTGCAACTGCTGGGCATCTGCATGGCCTCGACCGGCGCCTATACGGCCATGTCGGTGTTCTGGACCACGCCCGATGGCGCCCTGAGCTTTGCCGCGCGCGCCATCGGCATTGCCGTCATCAACGCTACCGGCAATATCGGCTCGGCCCTGAACCCGGTCGTGGTGGGGTGGCTGAAAGACCAGACCAACAGCTTTGCCACCGGCCTGCTGTACGCCAGCGCGCTGCTGGTGGTCGGCGCCGTCATCGTGCTGACCTTGCCGATCTCCCGTGGCCAGGCAAAGCCAGCTATTTTAAAGGAATCATCATGACACCTGCATTTCAACCATATCCCCACGTGCCCAGGGTTTATCCTCCAGGCAAATCTGCGGGCGAGGGCCGCGAACACACGCCAGTCCTGATCGTTGGCGGCGGCCCGGTGGGCCTGGCCACGGCGCTGGGTCTGGCGCGCCACGGCGTGCGCTCGGTGCTGGTCGAGGCCGACGATGGCGTGTGCACGGGCAGCCGCGCCATCTGCATCTCGCGGCGCAGCCTGGAAATCATCGACCGCCTGGGTGCGCTCGACGGTTTCCTGGCGAAAGGCTTGCCGTGGGCCGGTGGCCGCAGTTTTTACCGTGACGAGGAGGTGCTGCATTTCAGCATGCCGCAGGACGCCAACCAGAAGTTGCCGCCCATGATCAACCTGGCGCAATACCATATCGAACAGTTTTTGCTCGATGCGGCCGAACTGCACGGCGATCTGATCGTTATTCGCTGGCAGACGCGCGTCATCGCCGTCGAGCAGCGCGAGAGCGGCGCCAGCGTCACCGTGGCCACGCCACACGAGACGTACAATATCGACACCGACTGGCTGGTGGCCGCCGATGGCGGGCGCAGCGCGGTGCGCGAGGCCCTTGGCCTGAAACTGCGGGGCACC
Organism: Janthinobacterium sp. PC23-8; assembly: GCF_002250505.1. Taxonomy (GTDB): domain Bacteria; phylum Pseudomonadota; class Gammaproteobacteria; order Burkholderiales; family Burkholderiaceae_D; genus Janthinobacterium. The sequence goes on along the minus strand of NZ_NJGY01000002.1, from coordinate 528,346 downwards.
AGCTACGAGGGCCGCTATGTGATCGTCGATATCCACCTGAAAAGCGATCGTCCGACCGAGCGCCTGGCCTACTTCGATCCGCCGTCCAACCCGGGCTCGACCGTGCTGGTGCACAAGCAGCCCGACGATATCTGGCGCATCGACTACCAGCTGCGCGACGACGAGGACGCCCAGGCGGCCGTGCTGCTGGACAACGTCGCGCCGCGTGTCGACAGCCTGCTGGCCATGATGGGGGAAACCGCGCCCTGGCACCCGGTCTGGATCACCCTCTACAAGGCCAATGCCCTGACCCTGGAAAAATACCGCCACGGCCGCGTGCTGTTTGCCGGCGACGCCGCCCACCTGGTGCCGATTTTCGGCGTGCGCGGCGCGAACTCCGGCATCGACGACGCCGACAACCTGGCCTGGAAGCTCGCTTATGTGGTGCAGGGACGAGCCGGTGAGATGTTGCTGGACAGCTATTCCGATGAGCGCGTGTTTGCCGCCCATGAAAACCTGCGTCACGGCAGCAAAAGCACGGAATTCATGGCGCCGCCCACGTTCGCCTTCGAGCTGATGCGCACGGCCGTGCTGGGCTTGGCCTGCAAGCATCCGCACGTACGGTCTCTGATCAATCCGCGCCAGACCAGTGCGATTGCCTACGCGCAGTCGCCCCTGAACGTGGCCGATAGCGCGGTCTTTGCGGCCGGCCCGGCGCCAGGCGCGGTGCTGCCCGAGTGTCCGCTGGCGCTGGTCGAGCGTGGAGCGCGGCGCGCCGCCCATGTGACGGACCTGGTGAAGCTGGGGCAGGGCGCTTGCGTGGGCCTGTATTTCAGCGACGATGGCGCCGTGCCGGCAGAGCTGCTGGCGCTGGAAGGCGTGACCACGCTGGCCTTGGCGCGGCAGCCCTCGCAGGCGGGTGGCCTGTGCGCCTGGGACTATGCGGGCCAGCTGTTTTCCCTGTTCGGCGCCCGCCAGGGCAGCTTTTACCTGGTGCGGCCCGACGGCCATGTGCTGGGGCGCTGGCACGACGTAACGCCGGCGCAAGTGCGTCAGGCGCTCACAACAATATTGACCACGGAGGCAGCATGAGCGACATCGAACTCGACAATCTCTACACCGAGCTGTGCCATACCATGGGCGGCATCGGCGAGCAGCGCGCGCCGCTGTTCCTGGCCCGCTTTGCCCTGCTGGCCATGGGCGCCATCGGCGACGCGGCGGTGGTGCAGCGCCTGCTGCGCGAGGCCGCCGCAGCCGACGATGGTGACTGTCGGCAATAAATCGAACGGCGCAAGTCGCTGGCGTGCTCTACAATTACGGATCAAGCAAGTTCTTGCAGACCTCCGTAGTTGAAGGGAATACCCCAGTTGTGACTTCCAAGCCGATCAAGATTGCCGCCACCGTTGCAGTGGCGCTGGCCTTTGGCGCCGGCGTCTATGCATTTACCCGTCCCGCCACGCCCGCCCAGCCGTCCGCCGAGGCAGTAGCAAAGGACGCCGCCGCCAGCAAAGCCAGCGCCGATGCCAAGGCGGTTGCCACGCAGCTGCGCGAGCTGCTGGCCAATTTCCGCAAGATCATCGTGCTGCTGGCCGACGAAGACAGCCTGCCCGACGGCGCGCGCGACGCAGCGCGTAAAGTGGGCCAGGCGCTGTTCCACGACAACCAGGAGCGTAGCGCCAGGCTCGATACGATGCTGGACCAGTTGATGGCGCCCGGCAATCCCGGCCGCTTCGACGCCATCGATGGCTTGCTGACCTATATCGAATCGGACCCCGGCCTGTTTGACGCCGACCGCCTGGCCTTCCGCGAATTGCTGCAAGGCTTGCTGGCCGATGTGGCGAAAGACGGCTCGCTGCCGGCGATCAAGCTGCACAAGCGCATTTCGGAAGACCTTGATGCGCTGGCCGAAATCGAACGCAATTACGAAAAAGAGATACGCCAGATCTTCGGCAACATGGGCCAGCGCGCCATTGAACTCAAGCGCGAGCGCTGGGACGACTATGTGGCGCAGCTGAAAAAACTGTACAACCGGGAGCAGATTCTCAAGGAAAACGGCGTCGTCATGCCATACGCCAAGCCGCCGGCCGGTTCCATCCCGGAACCCAAACCGGCCGTCAACAAGGAGGATGCGGAAATCTTCGGTTTGAATTTGCCGAAAAAAACCATCGTCCTGACCTTTGACGACGGCCCTCATCGCCGCTACACGGAAGAGATCAGCGCAATTTTGAAACAGTATGGCGTGCCGGCCGTGTTCTTCAATGTGGGCCGCAACCTGGGCAGCCTGGACGCCGAGGGCCACGCCAGGCTGGGGGCGGGCGCGGAAGTGAGCCGCAAGCTGATGAAAGAGGGCTATGCAGTGGGCAACCATAGTTTTACCCATGCACAGTTGTCCAAGGAAACCGGCGACAAGCTCAAGGGCGAAATCCTCGGTACCGACACCTTGTTGAAAGCCATCAGCCCGGAGCGCGCCGCGCTGTTCCGCTTCCCTTACGGCGCGCGCAACAGCGAAGGCATGGCCGCGCTGGCCGACGCTCACCTCAAATCGGTGATGTGGAATATCGATTCGCTGGACTGGGCCGACCCGGTGCCGAGCTCGATTACCAATCGCGTGCTGGCCTCGGTCGACAAGGCGGAACGCGGCATTATCCTGTTCCATGATATCCACGAGCGCACCGTCAAAGCCTTGCCGGCCATTCTCGAGCGCCTGGTGGCCGAAGGCTATCAGTTCGCCGGCTGGGACGGCACCACGTTCAAGTCGGCCAAGGGCGAGGCGCCGGCGCCCGAGAAAGTGGCCATCTCGACCGGCTACGCCAATTCCTGGGCGGTGGTGATCGGCATCGACGACTACGCCAAGTGGCCCAAGCTGCAATATGCGGTGCGCGACGCGCAAAGCATCCGCGAAACCCTGATCGACAAATTCGGCTTTGCGCCCGCGCGCGTGGTGACGTTGAAAAATGGGGAAGCGACGCGCAACAATATCCTGGCAGCCTTCCACGACAGGCTGGCCCATGGCGGCGTGCAGAAGAACGACCGCATCTTTGTGTTCTTTGCCGGCCATGGCGCCACGCGCAAGCTCAGTTCGGGGCGCGACCTCGGCTATATTGTGCCGGCCGACTCCGATCCGGCGCAGTTTGCCACGGACGCGATCCCGATGACGGAAATCCAGAATATCGCCGAAAGCCTGACGGCCAAGCACGCGCTGTTCGTGATGGACGCCTGTTACAGCGGCCTGGGCCTGACGCGCGGCGCCGGCAGCAGTTCCTTCCTGCGCGATAACGCCAAGCGCATCGGCCGGCAAATGCTGACGGCCGGCGGCGGCGACCAGCTGGTCGCCGATGGCGGCCCGAACGGCCACTCGGTATTTACCTGGACGTTGTTGCAGGGCCTGGCCGGCAAGGCCGACCTGAACGGCGACGGCCTGATCACGGCCACCGAACTGGCGGCCTACGTGGCACCGGCCGTGTCGAGCGTATCGAACCAGACGCCGGCTTTTGGCAGCCTGCCCGGGTCCGAAGGCGGCGACTTCGTGTTCGAACTGCCGGGCGAGACGGAATTCCTCAGCCCCAACACGACGCAGCTGTCGACCGAAGCGATCGCCATGAACAGCAAGCTCGACGCCAAGCCGGCGGCGGCCAGCGTGACGGTCAGGGACTTGCAGGGCGGCGAACAGAAGCTCGTCACGCCGGGCGCCGTGCCGAGCACCACGCGCCAGCTGGCCCAGCGCGCCAACGACCGTGGCTTGCAGCATTACAAGGAAAAGCAGTACGACCTGGCCGAAGCGCAATTTACGGAAGCGCTCAAACTGCGGCCCGACTTCGCCCTGGCCGCCAACAACCTGGGCTTTGTGTTCTACAAGCAGGAAAAGTACCGCGAAGCGGCGCGCTGGTTTGAAAATACCGTCAAGATGGACCCGTCGCGTGCAATCGCCTACCTGAACCTGGGTGACGCCTATTTCAAGGCCGGCGATGGCGCCAGGGCGAAGGTGGCCTATAAAACCTATCTGGAACTGGCACCGACGGCCAGCGCCGCGCCGGCCGTGCGGCAGAAGATGGAAAAGCTGTAGCCTTACCTTTTATGCATCCCGATGGTCCTTTCTGGCCCGCCTGACAAGCGGGCCAGTCTTGTTTTAAATCAACCCAAAAACGATTGCCATGACGATAAAAGCCATGCTATTGTTTGCTAACTGAGGTACTAGTACCTTTATGTGGATGCACCGCCATCAACATGGCTGGCAAACAAGGAGGATTGATGAATTCATCGCAACAATTTGCCCAGGAGCTGGCCGGCAAGGTGGCGCTGGTGGTGGGCGGCTCGAGTGGCATCGGCCTGCATGCGGCCGTGCTGCTGGCGCAGCGGGGCGCCCGCGTCGCCATCCTGGCCGACCGCGGCGTGGACGAGGCCGTGGCGTTTGCCGCTGCGCACGATGTCCAGTTGCTGGGGATCTCGGGCGACGCGGCCACCGGCAGCGTCGTCAAGGCGGCTCTAGCCCAGACCATCGCTACCCTGGGCGGCCTGCATATCACCGTGCATACGGTGGCCATCCACCCCTACGGCTCGGCCACGGAAACCTCGGAAGAGACGTGGGACCGGGTGATGGCGGTCAACCTGAAAAGCGTGTTCCTGCTGGCCCACCATGCGGTGCCGCATATGGTGGCGCAGCGCGACGGCGCCATCGTCAATGTGTCTTCCGTGCAGGGCACGGCCTGTCAGCACGACGTGGCGGCCTATGCCACCAGCAAGGCCGCCATCCTCGGCTTTACGCGCACCCTGGCCAACGACTACGCGGCCAGCGGCATCCGCGCCAATACCGTCAGTCCCGGTTCGATCCGCACGCCGCTGCTGGACCTGTCGTTCGAGAAGTTCGGCGCCGGCGCCAGCAAGGAGCAGGTCTTCGCGCAATGGGGCGAGGGCATACCGATCGGCCGCATCGGCGAACCGAACGAGGTGGCCGAGATGATCGCCTTTGCCGCCAGCCCGCGCGCCAGCTATTGCACCGGCAGCGAGTTCGTGGTCGATGGCGGCCTGTTGGTGCAGCTGGGCTGAAGTCGCAAAAAGTAGCAAAGCAGCAAGGCAGTGTTTTTCCACTATAAAAACAGGAGACAAAGACATGCATTTCGCTAAAAAAATAATGGTGGCGGCCGTGACCGCTTGTACCGTCATCGGCGCCGGCCTTTCGAGCGCGCAGGCGGCCGACAAGCCGGTCATCGCCGGCATCGTGTTCCAGCAGGATATTTATATGAAAACCGTGCTGGCCGGCATGCGCGCCGCCGCCAAGGCGGGCAATGCGACCTTGCTCGAAGCCAATACCGACAACAAGATTGAAAAGGAAGCGCAGACCATCGACACCTTTATCGCGCGCGGCGTGAACGCCATCGTTCTCACGGCCCTGCATCCGAGCAACTCGCTGCCGGCCATCGAACGGGCGCGCGCCAAGGGCATTACCGTCATCACGGTCGGCACCGGCATCGACAAGGCCGGTGTGGTGCAGGGCCATGTGAAGTCCAGCGACCGCGATATCGGGCTGTCGACCGGCGCGGCGGCGGCTACCTTTATCAACGACAAGCTCGGCGGCAAGGCGAACGTGGCCGTGCTGGCCTTCAAGTCGCTGTTGCCGGGCCAGAGCGGCGAGCGCACCGGCGGCTTCCTCGATAATGTCAAAAAGGGCACGCAGGTCGCGGTGGTCGCCGAGCAGGATGCCTGGCTGCCTGAAAAAGCGGTGGCGGTGGCCGGCGACATGCTGACGGCCAATCCGAACATCAACGTGATCTACGCCGCCAACGAAGGCGGCACGGTGGGCGCCATGCAGGCGGTGCGCAATGCGGGCAAGGCCGGCAAGGTGTTTGTGTTCGGCACCGACAGCTCGGAGCAGCTGGGCCGTGGCCTCCTGGCGGCCGACAATGTGTTGCAAGCCACCACCGCGCAACAGCCCTTCGTGGTCGGCGAAAAAGGCGTGCAGGATGCGCTGGCGGTCATGAAAGGCCAAACCGTGCCGGCCGAGCAGCTGGTGCCCGTCAAGCTGCTGTCGCGCGGCGACAAGCCGGCCGTCGAAGCGTTCATCAAGGAGCTGCGCCGCTTGAATTGACGCCGGCGAGCGCATGACACCCACGCGCCGCCGCCATGCCGGCGGTGCCCATACCCAACGAGGGGAGAGCCCGGCATGAACCGAAGTGACAGCGTCACGCTGGCTTTTTGCGCGCTGCGCAAGGAGTACGGCAAGAACTGCGCGGTACGCGACCTGAGCCACACCCTGGGCGGCGGGCGCATCCACGCGCTGATCGGCAAGAACGGCTCGGGCAAGAGCACCCTGATCAAGATGATCGCCGGCGCCACCCGGCCCACCTCCGGCACCATTGTGCTCGACGGCGAGGTGCTCGACTTCCATGCGCCGCAGGACGCCTTGCGGCGCGGCATCGTTACCGTGCACCAGGAGCTGAGCCTGATACCGGAACTGACGGTGGCCGAAAATATCTTCCTTGGCCGCATGCCCAAGGTGGGCGGCTTTATCCGCTGGAGCGTGCTGTTCGGGCAGGCGCGCACCCTGTTGGACGAAATGGGCGCCACCGATATCGACGAACACGCGGTGGCCGGCAGCCTGTCGGTGGGCCGCCAGCAAGTGGTGGAAATCGCCAAGGCCATGTCGTTTTCGCCGCGCGTGCTGCAACTGGACGAGCCGACTTCGGCGCTGGCCAACGATGAAATCGCCCATCTGTTCGCCTTGCTGCGGCGCCTGCGCGACCAGGGCGTGCTGATGATTTACGTGTCGCACCGCCTGGCCGAGCTGCACGAGATCGCCGACGATATCCTGGTGCTGCGCGATGGCGAGTTTATCGGCGCCATCGACACCTGCGACGCGACGCCGGAAACGGTGGTCGACATGATGTTCGGCACGGTCGAGCAATTCGCGCCGCGCGCGGCGCGCCCGGCCAGCGGCGAAGTGGTGCTGGAAGTGCAAGACCTCTGCATCAGGGGGCTGCTCGACAATATTTCGTTCAAGCTGCACCAGGGCGAAGTGCTGGGGATTGCCGGCATGCTGGGCTCGGGACGCACGGAATTGTTGCGCGGTATCTTCGGCGCCGACCGCATCACGTCTGGCCAGATCATCGTCGGCGGTGTGCCGGTCAAGGAGCCGACGCCGCGCCGCATGCGCGACCTGGGCGTGGGCTATACCTCGGAAGACCGCAAGGCCAAGGGCCTGGTGCAGCAGCTATCCTGCCACGCCAACCTGTGCCTGGCCGGCTTGCAGCGCATGGGCCGGCGCGGCTGGACCTCGCTGCTGCGCGAACAGCCCCATGTGGCGCGGCAGATCGGCGCGCTGCGCATCAAGCTCGGCCATCCGCTGTTGCCGGTGTCGTCGCTGTCCGGCGGCAACCAGCAAAAGATCGTGATCGGCAACTGGCTCAATATCGCGCCGCGCGTGCTGATGTTTGACGAGCCCAGCCGTGGGGTGGACCTGCACGCCAAGCAGCAAATTTTCCAGACGCTGTGGCAATTGTCGAATGACGGCCTGGCCGCCATTGTCGTGTCGACCGAGCTCGAAGAGCTGCCGGCCGTCTGCGACCGCATCCTGGTACTGAAGAATGGCCGCCTGGCCGGAGAATATGGACCCGAAATCGGCGCCAGGGCGCTGTATGCAGCCTGCATGGTTGCCCAAGTTGAGGAAACACGATGAGCCAGACCATTGCCGATATCAAGCCCGCCGCCAGCGCAGTGCGAGGCACGCCGCCCGGCAGGCTGCAGCGGTTTGTGCTGCGCCACCCGATGGAACTGATTTTGCTGCTGATGTATGTGCTGCTGGGCTTTACCGCCACCGGCTTCCTGTCGCTGGACAACCAGCTCAATGTGCTGCGCAACGTTGCCGTCACCGGCATCATCGCCTTTGGCATGACCTTGGTCATCATCAGCGGCGAGATCGACCTGTCGGTGGCCTCGCTGGTGGCCGCCGCCGGCTGCCTGTGCGCCTGGATCATCAGGCAGTTGACGCCGCCAGACGTGCTCGAGCCGTCGGTCGCCATCGTCGCCGTCGGCGTGGCGGCCACCCTGGGTTTTGGCCTGCTGGTCGGTTTTGTCACCGGCAAGCTGCGCCAGCATATCGGCGTGCCGACCTTTATCACCACCCTGGCCATGATGGCCATGCTGGTGGGCTTTTCCAACCTGATCACGGACGGCACGCCGATCGAATCGTTTCCCGACTGGTTCGGCCAGCTGGGCAGCGGTCGCTGGCTGGGCATCCCGGTGCCGGTGTATATCTTCGCCGTCATCTTTGCCGCCATGCACGTGGTGTCGCGCTATACCACCTTCGGGCGCGAAGTGTATGCGGCCGGCGGCAACCTGGAAGCGGCGCGCTTGTCCGGCATCGATGTGTGGCGCACCAAGACCGCGTGCCTGATGCTGACCTCGCTGTTCGCGGCCATCGGCGGCATTATCTACGCCTCGCTGATCAACAGCGGCAATTCCACCGTGGCCAAGGGGCTGGAGCTGGAAGTCATTTCCGCCGTGATTATCGGCGGCGTCAGCCTGCTGGGCGGCCGGGGCGCAATCTGGGGCACGTTTATCGGCGTCATGTTCATGGGCGTGCTGCTCAACGGCATGACCCTGTGGGGCTTCAATCCGTTCTGGCAGGACGTGGTGCGCGGCGCGCTGATTTTGCTGGCCGTGCTGCTCAATCAACTGGTCGACCGCGAACGCCATTGATGGCGCCAGGCTTACTTATCACTCATCACTCGTTATTGAATCATCAGGAGGCATCATGTTACAAAGTTGGCGTTGGTTCGGACCGCAAGACCCGGTCTCGTTGCGCGATATCCGCCAGGCGGGCGTTACCGACCTGGTCACCTCGCTGTATCACCTCGAATGCGGCGCCGCCTGGCCCGAGGAAGAAATCGCCAAACGCATCCGCGAAATCGAATGGGATGCCGAAGGCCAGCGCGCCAGCGGCCTGCGCTGGAGCGTGGTCGAAAGCCTGCCGATCCACGAGGATATCAAGACGCGCTCGGGCGATTTCCGGCATTACATCGAGCTGTACAAGGAAAACGTCACGCGCCTGGGCGCGCAGGGCGTGAAAACCATCTGCTACAACTTCATCCCCGTGCTCGACTGGGCCCGTACCGACCTGCACATCGAGCAGCCGGACGGCAGCACCATTTCCGGCTGCAATATCGATGCCTTTGTCGCCTTCGACCTGTTCGTCCTGAAACGCCCCGGCGCCGAAAATGACTATGCGCAGTGGGCGCTCGACTCGGCGCGCCAGTTCTACGACGACCTGAGCCCGGCCGCGCGCGAGGAATTGACCGGCAATATCCTGCTCGGTCTGCCCGGCACGGTGGAAGACCTGAACCCGGCCGAATTCCTGCGCCGGCTCGAACGCTATCGCGGCATCGATGCCGAAGCTTTGCGCCACAATCTGTACAGCTTCCTCAATGAAATCATGCCGGCCTGCGAGGCGGCCGGCGTGAAGATGTGCATCCACCCGGACGACCCGGCCTATCCGGTGTTCGGCATTGCCCGCATCCTCAGCCGCGAGGCGGACGTGGAGCGCCTGTTCGCCGCCGTGCCGTCGCCCAACTCGGGACTGACCATGTGCACGGGATCGTTCGGCAGCTGCATCGACAACGATCCGGCCGCCATGCTGGAACGTTTTGCCGACCGCGTGTACTTCATTCATTTCCGCAACGTCAGCCATGTACCGGGCAAGGAAGGTTCGTTTTACGAGTCGAATCACCTGTTCGGCTCGGTCGACATGCCGAAGGCCATGCGCGTGCTGGTGCAGGAAGAAGAGCGCCGCAAGGCGGCCGGCATGGCCCACTGGGGCATTCCCGTGCGTCCCGATCACGGCAAACTGATGGATGGCGACAAGAATGGCGGTTATTATCCGGGCTACTCCCGCACCGGACGCATGATAGGCCTGGCCGAATTGCGCGGCCTGGAGGTGGGCATCCGTTATTCGATGGGACTGGCGATCGCATAGGCGCCGGTGCCGTCGCGTCCATGAGAGTGAAACAGACAAGTGCAGACCAAGACCAGAACCAAATTGCCCAAGCGCGCCGACCAGGCTGACCAGGTACGCATGTTGACCGAGGCCATCGGCGCCGAGCGCATCGATCCGGCCCTGCCGTATATGCCGCAGGTGTTCAATATGCTCAAGCAGGCCATCCTGGCGATCCGCCTGATTCCCGGCACGCCGCTGTCGGAGGCGGCGATTGCCGAGGTGTTTGGCCTGAGCCGCACGCCCGTGCGCGAGGCGCTGCGCGAACTGTCGACCGAAGGCCTGCTCGATATCTTCCCGCAGGCGGGCAGCGTGGTCTCGCGCATCAGCGTGCGCCTGATCGAGCAGGGCGCCTTTGTGCGCGGCGCGCTGGAGACGGCCAACCTGATGGACCTGGTGACGCGGCTCGATAGCAACGGCCGCGCCCGCATCGAGCACATTATCGGGCTGCAACGGCAGGTGCTGGCCGCCAAGGACTACGAAGGCTTCTATGCGCAGGACGAGGCCATGCACAAGCTGTTTTTCGAACTGACCGACCGGGTGCCGGTGTGGCATATCGTCAACCAGGGCAAGCAGCACGTGGACCGGGCACGCATGCTGATCTCGCGCGAATGGAAAGAGTCGAGCCAGCGCGCCTTTGGCGATCACCTGCGCATCGTCGACGCCCTGTTCGCGCAGGACAAGGTGCTGCTGGCGGCGGCGCTGGCCGAGCATTTTGCGCGGGTCAAGGAATCGGTCCTGGCATTTTCCCATATCAGCCATCAGCAATTTTTTGTGGAGTAAGCCGTGACAAGCTGGATATTGCAATGGTCGCATGGGCAGGGAATGGTCGAGCCATCGGGCGCCATGCTCGGCCCCGTGACGTTTATCGTGGCCGATGGCCGCCAGGTGCAGCCTTTTGCCGTATTTCCCTGGGCGAAAGAAGCCCTGCCACCGGGCCAGCAAGCCTTGACGGGCCTGATGGCCAACGGCCGTGGCGAATGGCCTTGCGTGCCGTTCGGCGGCGGCCCGGCGCCGTTCGAGCATCCCATCCACGGCTGGCCCGCGCACAAACGGTGGCAGCGCTTCGACGATGCCAGCGATCCTGCCCATCTGCATTTGCGCTACGACTTTCCACCCGACAGCCCGCTGGCCAGCGTCGAGCGTTTTATCGACGGCGTGGACGGCGAAGCGGCGATCCGCTGCCGCCTGAAGGTCACGGCCCGGCGCGCCTGCGAGCTGCCGCTGGGTCTGCATCCGACCTTGCGCCTGCCCGAGCGGCCGGGCGCGCTGCGCGTGACGGCGGGGGCGTTCGACTTTGGCTTGACCTTGCCGCGTGAACACGAGGCGGGCGCCGATGTGCTGCAGCCCGGCGCGCGGTTTGCCGCCTTGTCCGGGGTGCCGGGCGCCGCCGGCGTGCCGCTCGACCTGTCGCGCTTGCCGCTGGCGCAGCACACCGAGTCGCTGCTGCAGCTGTGTGGCGTTGAGGGCCGCATGACGGTCAGCAACCTCGACGAGGGCTATGCCTTCGTCCTCGATTGGGATGCGGCCGTGCTGCCCTCGTGCCTGCTGTGGATCAGCAACGGCGGGCGCCAGGCCTGGCCCTGGAGCGGGCGCCATTATGCGCTGGGCATGGAGCCCGTGTGCAGCTACTTCGACTGGGGCGTGGCGGCCAGCACGGCGCCCAATCCCGTCTCCGCGCGCGGCGTGGCCACCTGCCTGCGGTTTGAGCCCGGGCAGCCGCTGGAGCTGGCCTATCAAATGAAGGTGAACTGCTTGTCCTGAGCGCGGCACGCTACCGGCAACAACTTAAAAAATACTTCAAGGAGACAAACATGACTGCACGCTTGCAGAACAAGACGGCGCTGGTGACGGCCGCCGGCAACGGCATGGGCAAGGCGGCCGCGCTGGCCTTTGCCGAACAGGGCGCCCAGGTCTGGGCCTGCGATATCGACGCGGCCGGCCTTGGCCGTTTGCGGCACCCGAATATCCATTGCCGCGTGCTCGACGTGTGCGACGGCGCCGGCATTGCCGCGCTGGTGGCCGAAGTGGCGGCGCGCCACGGCCATGTCGACGTGCTGCTCAATGGCGCCGGCATCGTCCACCATGGCACGGTGCTCGACTGCGACGACGCGGCCTGGGAACGCACCATGGACGTGAATGTGTCGAGCATGCACAGGCTGATCCGCGCCGTGCTGCCGGGCATGGTGGCAGCTGGCGGCGGCAGCATCATCAATATCGCCTCGGTGGCGTCGAGCATCAAGGGTTTTGCCAACCGCTATGCCTATGGCGCCAGCAAGGGCGCGGTGATCGGCCTGTCCAAGGCGGTGGCGGCCGACTTCGTGCGCCAGCAGATCCGCTGCAACGCCGTCTGCCCCGGCACTGTCGACACGCCTTCGCTGCGCGCGCGCATCGCTGCGGCGCCCGACCCTTTGCTGGCCGAGCGCGACTTTATCGCGCGCCAGCCGCTGGGCCGCCTGGCCACCGTTGACGACATCACGCCGATGCTGGTCTACCTGGCCAGCGACGAATCGCGTTGCGTCACCGGCCAGGCGTTGTGCGTCGACGGCGGCGTGACGATTTGAGCCGCCCGGCCATGGAACTTTACCAGCCACGCTGCATGGCCGCCACCGGCGACGCCGTCGGCGAAGGCGCCGTCTGGTGCGCGCAGGAACAGGCGCTGTACTGGACCGACATCAACCGTTTCCTGATCCACCGCCACGACGAAAGCACGGCCAGCACCATTACCTGGCTGTTCGATGAACCGGTGGTGGCGCTGTCATTGACCTCGCAGCCGGGCCGCTGGCTGGTGGCGCTGGCCTCGCGCCTGATCTGGTGGTGGCCCAAGGGCGACGTGCGGCGCGATCATGGTTTCGTGCTTGACGGTTTTCCGGCCGTGCGCCTGAACGACGGCCGCGCCGATGCGCACGGCAACTTCTGGATCGGCTCGATGCGCAACAATGTGGCTGCGGACGGCGAGCCGGGCGAAGCGGGCGGGCGCGACGGCAAGCTGTTCCGTATCCGCCCCGATGGCGCGGCCAGCGTGCACCTCGACGGCATCGGCATCGCCAATACCATCTGCTGGAGCCCGGCAGGGGCCACCTTTTATACGGCCGACACGCTCGACAACATGATCTGGGCGTTTGACTTTGACGATGGCAACATGCCGCTAAGCAATCGACGGCCGTTTTTCGGCGGCTGGGAGCGTGGCCTGCCCGATGGCTCCGTCATCGATGCCGAGGGCTATCTGTGGAACTGCCGTTTTTTCGGCAAATGCATCGTCCGCATCGCCCCGGACGGGCGCATCGACCGCGTGGTCGAGATGCCCGTCACCAATATCACCACCGCCACCTTTGGCGGCCACGACCTGCGCACGCTGTTCGTGACCTCGGCTGGCGCCGGGCGGCAAGCGGGCGAACGCCTGGCCGGCTCGCTATGGGCCCTGCGCTGCGAAGTGCCGGGCCTGCCAGAGCAGCGGGTGCACGTGCTTGAACCTACTGACTTCAACCCTCACCAACAAGGAAATCACCGATGAAATTACTGCGTACCGGCAGCAAGGGCCAGGAACAGGCCGCCATCCTCGACGCCGACGGCCAGATCCGTTCGCTGGCCGGCATCGTCAACGACATCGACGCCAGCGTGCTGGCGCCGGCGGGCCTGGCCAGGCTGCGCGCACTGGACCTGTCGACCTTGCCCGTGATCGCCGCCGGCGCGCGCATCGGCACGCCCTGGGTCGGTTGCGGCAAGTTTATCTGCATCGGCCTGAACTACGCCGATCACGCGGCCGAGGCCGGCATGCCGATACCGGCCGAACCTATTTTGTTTGCCAAGGCCGTCTCGGCCATCCAGGGCCCGAACGACCCGGTCGTGATGCCGCGCGACTCCGTCAAGACCGATTGGGAAGTCGAGCTGGGCGTGGTGATCGGCACGCGCGCCCGCTATGTCGAGGTGGCGCAGGCGCTGGAACACGTGGCCGGCTATTGCGTCGTCAACGACGTGTCCGAGCGCGAATACCAGCTGGAGCGGGGCGGCACCTGGGACAAGGGCAAGGGTTGCGACACTTTCGGCCCGGTTGGCCCGTGGCTGGTGACGCCCGACGAAGTGGGCGACCCGCAGCAACTGGCACTGAGCCTGGAAGTGAACGGCCGGCGCGTGCAGAACGGCTCGACGGCCACCATGATTTTCACGGTTGCCGAGCTGATCAGCTATGTCAGCCGTTTCATGACCCTGGAACCGGGCGACATCATCTCCACCGGCACGCCGCCGGGCGTGGGCATGGGCCTCAAACCCACGCCGCAATTTTTGCGTGCGGGCGACACCATGGCGCTGTCGATCGCCGGCCTGGGCGAGCAGCGGCAGACGGTGCATGCATGGGACGCGGCCGTGCTCGATGCCTGAGCGGGGCGGCCGGCAATGCCTCAAGCTGTATGGATCAGCTTGTTCACGGCCGCCAGCAAGCTGGTGCCCGAGGTGGTGACAAAGCGCGCGCCAGCCGCTTCGGCTTGCTTGCCGTAGCTGGCCATTGTATCTTTGTTGCAATAGACGAGGATGGGCAGTTCCGGCATGGCCTGCCGCACATCGCGTACCGTGCGCACGCCGGCGTCCTTGACGCGCTGGCCGCCTTCCAGGCGCGCCATGTCGGTGATCAATAGGGCGTACTGGTTCTTTTGCAGCAGGCTCAAGGCTTGCGCCAGCGATTGCGCCAGGTCGACTTTGATGTTTTCGCGCGCCAGCTGCTCCACCAACAAGGTGTTGTTGCGCGGATGGTCGTCCAGCCACAGCACGCGCACGGACGGCTTTTGCGCCGTCGGCAAGCCCGCCAGTGACGCCACGGCCGGCTCGCCATCGCCGGCGGTGCGCGCCAGCAGCAGCCGGGTGACGGCTTCCTGCAGGTCTTCCAGCGACTTTTGCTGCAGGCGGCTCAGTTCCGTCACTTCGATTTCCTTGCCGCTTTCCAGCCGCACCGACTCATTCTTGACCAGGCTGTCTGCCCGCTTGAGCATGATGGACAGGTAAATGCGCGTGAGCAGGTAGCCGATCAAAAAGCCATGCACGGAAAAGAACAGCATCACGCCACCGACCACCGCCCTGGCCGTGTCCGTTTCGATGGCCAGGCTGGGCGCGATATAGGCCGCCACGCCCTGCGCCGTGGCGGGCAGGCTTTTCAGTTCGATCAGGCCGACGCCGACGATGATCTTGGTCAGCCAGTCCGACACTTCCACCAGGTTGGAATTGATTTCCATCGGCGAGGGAGTGCCGAGAAACATGGTATTGCTGGCGCCGGCCGCCGTTTCCATGGCGCCCGGTTCATCGCCGCTGCGCCGCTTGCCATTGCTGCGTTCCTCGGCTGGCGGCATATTGACGGTGCCCGATGGCAGGCTGCGCGGGATGCCGAACAGGAAACCGAGCAGCATGCCGCTGACGCAAAAGCCCAGGCTCCACAGCAGGGCCGGCACGGCATGGTAATACGGTGGAAACAGGGCGCCGCCGAGCACGGCCAGCATGCCGGCCAGCCAGATGGACAGCAGGATATACGGCAGCGCATCGCGCTTGGCGGGGATCATGCGCCTGGCCGGCCTGGCCCCGCTGTCGGTCTGGTCCACGGTGATTCCTCGAAAAGGAGGTACTGCTCAGAAAAGCACAGTTTTTGAATTCAGCAAGCAAGTTGTCGCGTCCATTGCATGGGACAAATTCGCAAGCCCGTCCTGACATCATAAAAACTGGCGACAACATGCATTTGAGAAAAAGCAAACCGGGGACAGCTTGCAGGCTCGGATGCGGCCAGCCAAGGCGTGATCACGAACCGGCTGATTTCCTGCGCGCCTGGCCCTGCCGCTTGCGCCGCCACACCAGCACGCCCGTGATGCCGAGGATCGCCACCGCCAGCCCCATGGCGCAGATGAACAGCTTGAACGGCCAGCCCCACATCGACGCCATATGCAGCGCGCTGATCCAGCTGCGGATGGTGTCGCCGCTGGCCGCGCCCGTCGGCAGCCAGCTGGCCAGCAGCTTGCCGCTGGCGGCGTCAAAAAAGACCGTGGTCAAGCCCTTGTGCTCGCGCACGTCGCGGCTGCTGCGCACCTTGTAGCTGTACACGCCCAGGCCAGGTTCCCAGGCCAGCGCGTTTTCTTCGACAATCGTGAAGCTTTGCTGGTGCGCCAGTGCGTTCATCAAACTGCGGCCCTGGCTGCGCGCTGCCTGCCAGGTCAGGTGCGGTCCGGGTGCGGCCCGGTGGCGGCCGACGATTTCCTCGGCCGGCTGGTGCGCAAAAAACGGGTTCATCACGGCCGCATAGGCGCCGTACAGATTGAAGGCGACGCCGCTCCAGGCAAACACCAGCAGCATGGCCCATAGCCACAGGCCGCCGGCACGGTGCAGGTCGAACACCAGCTTGTAGCTGCCGCCATGGCGGCGCAGCAGCCAGGACGGGCGCCAGCGCGCCAGCCATGGCTTGCCGCCCGGCGTGCGTTTTTTGACGTGCGCCGGGAAGGTCAGGGCGGCGCCGATAAAACAGTCCACGGTCCAGATCATGGCGACCAGGCCGAACACCAGCAGGCCTGTGTCGCCCAGCGCCAGCGCATAGTGCAGCCGTTCGACAAAGGGCAGCAGGTTGATCAGTCCCTGGCCGATCTCGCCCCATTTGCGCTGGCCCAGCACCGCACCGCTGTACGGATCGACAAACACTTCGTCATGCGCCAGCGGCGCCTCGCCTGCCGCGCGCAGATAGAACACCATGCTGCGGCCAGGCGCCGCCGACAGCGGCGCGTACACCACCTGCGCCTGTGGAAACCGCGCCGCGATGCGTTCGCGCAGCAGCAGCGGCTCGAACGGCATGGCGCTTGGCGTGGGCGGCGTGACGCGGAACACGGCCGGCATCAACGCGCCTTCCAGTTCGTCGGTCCAGGCCAGCACGCTGCCCGTCAGCCCGATAACGAGCAGGAAACCGGCCAGCAGCAGGCCGGCGTAGCGGTGCATGGCCGCCAGCGCCGGGCGTAACGCCACGCGCATCAGAACTTGTACATGGCGCTGATATTGGCCGTGCGTTCGGCGCTGCGGTAGCACAGGCCGGGCAGGTAGCCGCAGTCGAACAGGGTCTGCTTGTTGAGCAGGTTGTTGACGTTGGCCGTGATGCTCCACGCGCCGCGCGTGATGCCCAATGCCGCATCCCACTGCGTCATGCCGCCGTTGCGCAGATTGAGGCTGTCGCCATCGGAGTTCGAGCGCATGGCGCCGATAAAGCGCATGCCCAGCGCCGCGTAGGCGGGCAGGGTGTCGGCCACCGTGAACGACTGCCTTGCCCAGGCCGAGGCGCTGTGGCGCGGCGCGCCTTGCTGCTGCAGGCCCTGGTCGCCATTGTTGCTTTGCCTGATGTCGGTGGCCAGGTAGGTGTATTGCGCAACCAGGCTCAAGCGGCTGGCGAACTCGGTGCGCGCTTCCAGCTCCAGGCCGCGCGCCTCGACCTTGCCCGTCTGGACCAGCAAGCCAGGATTACCGGCGGCGGCGGTCGAGACGTTGTCGCGCACCAGGTCGAAGATGGCGGCCGTGTAGCTGGCGCGCTGGCCCACCGGCTCATAGCGCACGCCCGCTTCAAACTGCTTGCCGCGCGACGGTTTCAGGGCGCCGCCGCCGACGGCCGTGCCCAGTTCCGGCGAAAACGAGGTGGCGTAGCTGACATACGGCGCCCAGCCATTGTCGAACAGATAAACGGCGCCGAGGCGGCCGGTGGTGGCCGATGGCGACTGGTCGTAATCGGGCCGCACGGCGCCGGTGAGCACACTTGTGGTGGTTTGCGACTGCGCCGCCCTGTCGTGGCGCAGGCCGGCCGTAACCACCCAGCGCTCCCATTTCAGCTGGTCCTGGGCGTACAGTCCCAGCTGGCGCGATGGCGCGCGCGCCTGCGTCGGGTTGGAGCCGGGCTGTTTTTGCTGCGGTGCGTACACCGGGTGGTACAGGTCGAGCGGCGTGATAAAGCCGACCTTGTAGATATAGTCGTCGCGGTTGCGGATATTCGCATAGTCCGCGCCCAGCAGGACCAGGTGCGACAGCGCGCCGGTGGCAAAGCGCGCCTGCAGCTGGGTGTCGGCAAACAGGCTGTTCGACTCCGTATCGACGGGGCGGAAGTAGCGATTGACCGTGGCATCGGCATTCAGGCCCAGCGGAAAGACGTCGGTGCGCTCGTTGTTCAGGCGCGTGTAGCGCAGATTCTGGCGCAGCGACCAGGTATCGCTGAACTGGTGCTCGAACTCATAGCCGGTCATGGTGTTGCTGCGCTTGAAGCGGTTGTCATAGCCCATCAGATTGACCCTGGGGTCGACCTGGCCGCGCGGGCCGGGTGCCGATAGCTGGTTGGGGAACGCATACTGCTGGTTGTCGCGCTCATGGCGCGCCAGCAGGGTCAAACGGGTACCGGCACCGATCTGCCAGCGCAGCGACGGCGCAAAATACAGGCGGTTGTCGCGGTCGTGGTCCAGGCGCGTGCCCGCTTCGCGGCCCAGCATCACCAGGCGATAGGTCCACGCGCCTTGCTCATCAAGCGCGCCGCCCATGTCGGCTTTCAGCTGGCGGCGCTGGTAGCTGCCGTACTCCAGGCCCACTTCGCGCACCGCATCGAGGCTGGGGCGCTTGCTGACGGCGTTGACGACGCCGCCCGGCGGTATCTGGCCGTACAGCACCGAGGCGGGGCCGCGCAGCACTTCCAGCCGTTCCAGGCCATACGGCTCGATCGAGGCGCCAAAGGTGCGGCCCGAATTGCGCAAGCCGTCCTGCAGGAGGCCGGCCGTCTCGATGGTAAAGCCGCGCAAGAGCGAGGAGTCGTCGCTGCCCAGCGGGCGCTGGTTGGGCGTGACGCCGGCCGTGTAGCGCAGCGTTTCGTCGAGCGACTCGGCGTTGCGGTCGCTGATTTCGTCGGCCGTGACGACCGACACCGATTGCGGGTTTTCATTCAGGGCGGTATCGGTCTTGGTGGCCGAGCCGCTTCTGCGCGCCACATAGCCGCGCACCGGGCCGGTGGCCGTTTCGCGTTCGGCAGTGCCGGTGACGGTAATGGCCGGCAGGGTGGCGCCGATGGCCTCCGCCGGCGCTGCGGCCTGGGTTGAAGAGTCAGACGGGGCTTGCGCTTGCAGCGCGTAGGCGCCATTGGCGCCGGCCACCAGGCGCAGGCCATGGCCGCGCAGCAGCGCGTCAAAACCCTGGCGCACCGTGTAGCTGCCAGCCAGGCCGGCGCTGCGCTTGCCTTGCAATAGCTGCGCGTCGGCCGACAATTCCACGCCGGCGGCGCTGGCAAAACTGGTCAGCGCCCGTTCCAGCGGGCCGGCGGCGATCGCGTACTGGCGCTTGCCTTCGGTGTCGGCGACCGTTTGTGCCTGCGCATGCGTGGCGGCGAAGCCCAGCGCGCCGGTGAGGAACATGGCGTGGAGGGCAAGGGCGAGGGTGGTGGGACGCATGAAGGGGGCAGGCGATTGCAGGCGGTGGGTCATGGTGGACATCCTTGGTCGGTTGATTGGTGTTGTTCCTTGTATTTCCGAACGAGAACAGAAAACCCTCAACGATTTTCAATTTTATTTCGGATTTTTTTTCAGGAAATGAACCATCAAAGCGTGGAAGCAACCCGGCGCGGGCGCACCGTGACCCAGAAACGGGTGCGGTACGCCAGCTCCACCGGCAGGCTCAGGGCCAGGTTGGCCAGCGAGCGGTCGATATCGCGCAGCGAGTACACGCCCGTCACGCGCAGGCCGGCGACGCGCTCGTCGCAGCGCAGCACGCCGTGGCGGTAGCGCGCCAGTTCGCCCAGGAGGTCGGCCAGGCGCATGCGTTCGGCCACCAGGCTGCCCTGGGTCCAGGCTGCAGCGCTGTCGTCGGCCTTGTCGTTCGCCTGCGCGGCGTGGCGCGAATAACTGCCGCGCATTCCTGCCGGCAGGCGCACGGCGGCTGCCGCTTCATGCAGCGGGCGCAGTTCGACCATGCCTTCGAACACGGCCACCTCGCTGACGTTTTCAAACGAGCGCACCATAAAACGCGTGCCCAGCGCGGTGGCCGTGCCTTGCGCGGTTTGCACCAGCAGCGGGCGGTGGCTGGCGGCCTTGTCGGGCGCGCTCTCGACCAGAATGGCGCCGGCGCGCAGCACGATGCGCCGTTCGCTGGCGCCATGGAGCACATCGATGGCGCTGGCCGTATCGAGCACGACCCGGCTGCCGTCGGCCAGCACGATGGCGCGCGTTTCGCCGACGGCCGTGCTGTAGTCAGCCGTTGTCCGCTGCCAGAAGCCCGTTTCGTGCGCCAGCAAGGCCGCGCCGCCGCCGCTGGCGACAATCCCCAGCACTTGCAGCACGCGCCGGCGGTCCTGGTCCTGGTTCCGGTCCCGGCCCCGGTCCCGGTCGCGTGGTGCACCGGACAGCGCGCCGCGCGCCACCTCGCGCGGAATGGTGTCGAACCGCTGCTCGAAGCGCTGCAGCCTGGCCCAGGCCCGTTCGTGTTCGGGGTGGGCGGCGCGCCAGGCGGCGCAGGCGGCGGTGTCGGCTTCGCTGGCATCGCCGGACCACAAGCGCGCCATCCATTCGGCGGCGCGCCGCAGCGTGGCGGGCGCGATCGGCGTGGCGCTCATGCCCCCTGCGCGGCGCAGGCCAGCAGGGCGCGCACCATGTATTTTTCCACCGACGACACGGAGACATCCAGGCGTTGGGCGATTTCGCGGTAGTCGAGTCCTTCGACCTTGCACAGCAGAAAAGCCTCGCGCACCCTGGCCGGCAGGCTGGCGAGGATGGCGTCGATTTGCGTCAAGGCTTCGATAATCAGCGCGCGCAGCTCCGGGTTTGGGGCGGCGGCCGGCGGCAGGTGCGCCAACGCCTCCATATAGGCCGCTTCGATATGGCGGCGGCGGAACAGGTCGATCATCAGCCCATTGGCGATCTGCGCCAGATGCTGGCGCGATTGCTCGGGCCGGGGCGCGCGGCCCCGCGCCAGGATGCGCAAATAAGTGTCGTGCGCCAGGTCGGCCGCATCAAAGGCGCTACCCAGCTTGCCGCGCAGCCAGCCCTGCAGCCAGCCGTGATGATTGCTGTAAAGCACTTCGATTTGCAGATGTAGTTCCAGTTCGGGGTGGACCATGGGGCTTCCTGGGCAAGCCACGAGCGCTGGGCCGGGCTTTGATGCGATTGAGAATTGTTCGTATTGTAGCCCAAGCCCGGCCCACTGCGTGGATTCTCACGCTGGCCTGCCGGTGGCCGGCGCTGCCGATCTTGTTCCCAAGCGCCGCGTTTGCCGCGTCGGCTGCAACGCGCCATATCGCCGGCTACCTGGTGGGTCTGGATCTGCGTGGCTGCAAAAGCAGGGTCCCGAAATCGCAGCACTGGACGGCAAGCCTGGCGACCTCTTTCGTCAGCGAATAAGTGTGGCCCGATCGGTACAGCGCGCTGTATTCGACGGGAGGAAGGGGCGGCACCGTCTCGATAATGCCGAGCAGCCCATCCGTGACCAGGTGGCCAAGGCACGCCTGCGGCAGGTAACTGACGCCCAGTCCGGATACCGTCAGGCCAATTTGCGCCAACAGGTTGTTGCTGGTCGGGGCCCGCTGAATGTGCACGCCGTGTTCCTGCAAGAATCGGCTGTAGATCAGGCCGGTTCCAGACGCCCGCCCCTGCGTCAGCAGCGTAAACTGTGCGATATCGGCGAGCGGAATTTGCCTGTTTTCCGGTAGCAGTTCCGGCGCGCACATCCACACGTTATCGACCGACGCCAGGCGGGTCGACACATGCGCCTCGCTGGTCGCTGCCGTGGTAGGGGCGATGATCAAATCGATGCTGCCCTCGGCGAGTCTGTCGCGCAGCGTCGCGCTAAGTTCGACCTCTGCATCGACGATGACCCTGGGATATTCCCGCTTGATCGCGCCGATGAGCTGCGGAAGCCATGTCAATGCGGTCAGTTCGGTGACGCCCAGACGCAGGCGGCGCACCAGCACCTCCTTCGCGCTCACGCGCTCGACGATCTGGTCGCGCTTGTCGAGAAGTTCCTTCGCGTAAAGGTAGAGCTCCTCGCCCTTCTCCGTCAACCGGGCACTGCGGCGATGGCGGTCGAAAACCTCCAGGTTGAATGTACTTTCCAGCTCCTTGATGCGCTTCGAAATCGCTGACTGGGTGGTATTGAGCTTGTGCGCCGCGGCCTCAAAGGACCCGAGCTCCACAATCGAGCACAAGGCCTCGACTTGCTTGAACGTGATCATTACGCCTCACATGAAAATAAGTGATGTTATCAGATAACAATAAATCGCTTGTGCGCAACTATCGCACGTTCTATCGTATCTCATTCGCAATACAACAATCACTTTTGGAGATGACAAGCCTCCCATAGGGGAGGTCGTAACGCGACATAGTCGCGGGGGCGTGTATGCATTGCCCAGGCATGTAGCGAACTGCGATAGAACAACACTTAAATCAATAGCCGCTGAATCACTGAAAGCGGAACTTTGGAGACAATCCCATGACGTTAGCAAACGCTTCCACGTTACCCCGGCCCGGCATGCAAAAGCCGAAGGTCGGACTCGCCTTCCAGATCGCCATCGGTCTGGTGATCGGTGTCGCCATCGGCGCCATGCTCAATTATTATCCGGCCTTGCGCACTGGCATCGTCACCGATTACCTGCAGCCGGCCGGCGACATCTTTATCCGCCTCATCAAGATGATCGTCGTTCCTGTCGTATTCACCAGCATGGTGGTGGGGATCGCCGGCGTTGGCGACGCCAAGGCCCTGGGCCGGATAGGTGTCAAAACGCTGGTATATTTCGAGATCATCACGACCATTGCGATCGTCCTGGGACTGGTGATCGGCAACTTGCTGCAACCGGGCGTGGGCACGGACATGTCGCAATTGGGGCACGCCGACATCTCGAAGTTCCGGCACGGCGCCGAGCAGGCCGGCGCGCACCATGGACTGATGGCGATGCTCATGGGCATTATTCCGGAAAACGTCATCGCGTCGATGGCACGTGGAGACCTGCTTCCCATCATTTTCTTTTCCGTGCTGTTCGGTTTGGGCCTGCAAGGGGCGCCGGAAGAACTGAGGCTCCCCGTACTCAATACGCTCAAGGGTATTTCCGATGCCATGTTTCGGGTTACGAACATGGTCATGCGATACGCGCCGATCGGTGTCGCCGCCCTGATCGCCGTAACAGTCGCCAATTTCGGCTTCGCCTCTCTGCTGCCACTGCTGAAACTGATCGGCACCACCTATCTGGCCATCTTCATCTTCGCGATCGTGGTGCTCGGCTCCACTGCGAAACTTTGCGGGATTAATTTTTTCGCGCTGTTAAAGGTCATCAAGGACGAGCTGATCATCGCTTTTACGACCTGCAGTTCGGCGACGGTCCTGCCCCAGTTGATGACGAAGATGGAGCGTTTCGGCGCGCCCAAGGCCATCACGACGTTCGTCGTGCCGACCGGCTACTCGTTCAATCTCGACGGCGCCTCCATTTATCTGGGCATCGGTACGCTGTTCGTTGCACAGCTCTATGGGATCGAGCTCGGGTGGGCGGAACAAATCTCGCTGACGCTGACCATGGTCGTTACCTCGAAGGGCGCCGCAGGCGTACCTGGCTTCATGTTCGTCATCCTGCTGGCCACGCTCGCCAGCGCCGGGCTGCCGATCGAGGGACTGGCGTTCATTGCCGGCATAGACAGGCTGCTCGATATGGGACGTACCACGTTGAACGTGATCGGTAACGCGCTGGCGCCACTGGTCATAGCAAAGTGGGAGGGCGTGTACGACGCTGAAAAAGCGCGTGACTACCTTGTTTCACTGGACGCCAAATAACCGGGGCGCTGGCCATGCCCCACTTTTTTTGAATAACCCAACATGCGGACGAATTTTATGGACAAGACCACTACCCTGTTCCCGGAACAATTACAACGGGAAATCAAACAACGCTTTTACTTCGTCGACCAGGACTATACCGGCAAGCACCGCGTTTTCATGGACAACGCTGGCGGCTCGTTCAGGCTCAAGTCGGCCGTCGAACGGTTGGCGATGGTCGACGCGATACCCGACTGCAGCGAGCGTGTGCACAACGTTGCGCGCCATCTGCAAGACATCGAGGCCGAAGGCGCTGACGATGTGCGGCTGATCTTCAACGCCCGCAGCGGTGCGGTGTTCGCCTCGCTGACCGCCTCAGGCGCGATGTTCGATGTGATCAGGGCGATTGCCGAAAACGTCGAGGGTGGCAACATCGTGACCACGGTGCTCGAACACCCTTCAGCGTTCGATGCCGCGTCGTACTATGCGGCCCGCGCCGGAAAGCAATTGCGTGTAGCGCCAAGCAACGCGGCAACGGGCGGGATCGACGTCGACGCCATCGTCGCTCTGGTGGACGACCAGACCTGTCTTCTCAGCGTGATCTATGCCTCGAACATCTCGGGGGCGAAGTTGGACATTGAGCAGATCGTACGGCGCGCAAGGGAAATAAAGCCGGACCTGTACATTGTTGTCGATGCCGTGCAGCATGCGCCGCACGGCATCATCGACGTCGAAAAGACCCCGGTCGACGCCATGAACATCGCACCGTACAAGTTCTTCGGCTGCCGCGGTTCAGGCATGACGTGGCTGTCCGACCGTATGGCGCGCCTGCCCCATCACAAACTGGCCGCAAAGGGGGAGGCTGTCTGGACCCTCGGCAGTCCGGCGCCGGCGCAGTTCGCCGTCGTGACGGCAATTGTTGACTATGTCTGCTGGCTGGGACGGCAGTTTGCCGACAGTAGCGTACGCCGGGACTGCTTCGTCGAGGGCATGCGCCGGATCGAGCTGCATGAACGCGCGCTCCTGGGGCGGCTTCTCGATGGCAGCGAGGATGTGCCGGGCCTGCGCGTCATCGACGGCGTGACCGTGCATCTCGATCACCCCGATCTGGCCACGCGCGACCTCATTGTCGCGATCTCGCTCGCTCGCTACACGCCGGCCGAGGCGGTGCGGGAGTACGAAAAGCGCGGCATCATCGTCTATGAACGCGTCCAGAGCAGTCTGTACTCCCAAAGAATGCTCGCATCATTCGGTATCGAGGGCGCCATCCGGATCTCGCCCCTGCACTGCCACTCGGTAGCCGACATCGACCAGTTCCTGCGGATCACCGCAGAACTCGCCGCGGGAAGCTGACAGGCGCCAGGCCACGGGCAGCTGCAAGGCCTGGCACCCCCCACACACGAAACGGCCCGTTCGAATCAGCGGAACTGACAGGAGAGCCGCCATTCAACGGGCCTCCAGGAACCCGCTTTCGCCAAGCAAAAAGAGCTGGCACGCGTCAGGTGCGATGCCTATCGGGCCGGCATGCCAGGTGCCGAAAAAAATAACAAGGAGATAATTTTGAAATACATCAAATTAACGAGAAGCGACGTGCGCGCAAGCCTGGCCATCCTGGTCTGCGCCACGCTCTCGGTGGCGGCACATGGCGCGCGGGCGCAGGGCAACGTCACCTTGTACGGTATCGCGGACATCGGTATCGAACACCTCGACAAAACGAGCGCTGGCGGAACCCAGACCAGTGTGGTTTCGGGAAACAGCTCCGGTTCGCGGTGGGGGGTGAAGGGCGAGGAGAGCATCGGCGAAGGTCTGAGAACTTTGTTTGTTCTGGAGAGCGGCTTTAACCTCGACGATGGAACCAGCGCCCAGTCGACACGCGGCCTCGGGAGCAGTCCTGCCACCACCACTCGCCTGTTCGGACGTCAGGCGCTGGTCGGGTTCAACGCCAGCGGACAGCAGTTGACGCTCGGACGGCAGATGTCGCTGCTCTACGAACAGGCGGTCCTTTTCGATCCAATGGCAACCAATTCACGCTATTCGATCTTGAGCTTCGACACTGCCACTGCAAACAGAATCGACAATTCGGTCAAATACGCCGGCCGGTTCCAGGCATTCACCGTACAAGCCATGTACAGCACGCGCTACGACACAGGCTATGGAAACGAAATCCCGGGGGCATCGCCCAGCGGGCGCTTTTACAGCGGCGCACTGACCTATGCCGCCGGGCCGCTCGGCTTGAGCGTCTCATACGAACAGCGCAACAGTAACACCGTGGCGACCGATATGGCCACCGAAAGGCGATCGACTGCCGCCGTGTCGTATGTCGCCGGCCCATTCAAAGGATTTGCCGGATATCGCTACCTGCGCGCCTCCAGCCAGTTCCTGCCAGTCAATCCGATCCTCGCCGCAAACGCGTCCCAAGCCGGCTCTGCGGGCCTTGCCTGGGCTGGCGCCCAATACACCGCCAGCCAAGCGCTCGTGCTGACGGTAGCGGCCTACCACCAGGATGTGCATGCCAGCGGCGCCGATCCTTTGATGGCTGTGTTGTGGGCAGACTATTTCTTGTCAAAGCGCGTCGACCTGTATGCAACGGCGGCTTTTGCCAGGAACAAAAACGGCTCCGCACTTGGCGTGAATGGTTATGGCACGGTTACCCCGGGAACCAACCAGACCGGTGTCGTCGTCGGCATGCGCTACAAATTCTGACGGAGATATCAAAAAGCCGTCGGTGCATGGATGCCAGAGCAATCAGGTAAATAGTTGCAATAAAAACATGTCATGAAAGCCCGGCGTACCTGGAGAAAATTGCATCTGGTGGTGGACGCCGACACCGGGATGGTCATGGCAGCGTCACGGCCGATGGCGCCCATGATGGTGCGCCACCGCCGACCGTCTTCCGTCTCCGCAGGACCAGCACCTTGCCGTGATGGCGGCGCGGAGACGGATCGGCTGGCAAGAGGAAACCGGCTACGGCCAGCGCTCACTTGTCGAGACGACGATGGTCCACTGCAAGGCCATCATCGGTCCTGGCCTGCACGCACCCAGCCTGTTCAGGTATTCCGCTCATAGGGAGATATAAGATGCTGTCCTCATTACGCACCAAGCTCATCGTCATCTGTGCGTTGATTGTGGTAATTTCCATGATCGCATTAAGCGCCGCAACTATCATCAGTGTCAGAGGGAGCACACTTGACGCTCTACGTATCCAGATGCGCCAACTGACAGCCGCCCACGCTAATAACATTTCCGAGTGGGTACGCAGCAAGCGTGCCATCACCGGGGCGATGAAACAGGCATTCAAACAATCGGATCCGCTATCTGCTGTTATTGAGGCCAAGGAAGCCGGTGAATTTGAGAACGCCTACATTGGCTATCCCGATAAACATATTTTGACACCACGTGCCACGCCCGCAAATTATGATGCCACTTCTCGTCCATGGTACAAGCAAGCAGTTGCGGCTGGCAAACCTGTTTTGACAGCACCTTATGTTGCCAGCACTACGGGCAAACTGGTGCTTACGTTTGCGGAACCTCTGATAGGTGAGAGGGGTGAGCTCCAGGCTGTGCTCGGATCAGATGTTGATGTCGCCAGCGTGGTGCGCAATGTCGCCGGAATCAAGCCGACTCCCAATAGTTTCGCATTCCTTGTCAATAAGAGTGGCATTATCATCACGCACCCAAATAAGGATCTGACCCTAAAACCGATCTCGGCAATTGATTCGGCTCTGACAGTCGACACTCTCGCTTCATCGGGACAGGGGGGCGAAATCGAAATTAATAGCGTACGACACTTATTGTATGTAAATCCAATTGAGGGTACGGACTGGTCACTGGCCGTCGCCCTGAACTATGATGAGGCGACACATTCTATTCGCGCACTGCTGGCTACGTCGACCATTGCAACTATCGCGGCAATTATTATTGCCGCGCTTCTATTAACCTTCACCATTAGTAGTTTACTCAAACGGCTTGGGACAATACGCGATGCGTTGGAGAATATTGCCACCGGCGAGGGAGATTTGACCCGTCGTGTCGACGCCCACGGTAACGATGAGCTCGCCCATATCGCCAGTTCATTCAATAGGTTTATCGAGAAAATAGCGAACACTGTGCGGCAGATACGTGATGCCAGCGACTCCGTCAAAACGTCCTCTGGCGAGATCGCCAGTGGCAATTCGGACCTCTCTGGACGCATAAGTTTATACACATCTCCGCGCCAGCCCGCCAAGCTTGCTTGATCGACAACAGCCGGGCGGAAAAATCCGTTTACATTCAAGCACTTGCGGGAGCAGTTGTAAACTATTGATTTTTCAGGTTTACTCTCGTCTTTTGGCTCGCGAAAAATGACTGAATCGACGCACTGGACTGCCGTGGAATTTGCTGACATAGACCTTGGGGACGCTCGCCTCGACAGTCGCGCCAGGAAGATCGTGGCGCGGTTTGCCGACAAGCCGTCGTCCAGCATTTCCAAGTCGTGCAACGGCTGGGCCGAGACGATCGCCACATACCGATTTCTCGAGAACGACGCCGTCGAATGGCGTGACATCATGGTGCCGCACTGGGCCAAGACGCAGCAGCGCATGGGCGAACATCCCGTCATCCTGTGCTTGCAGGATACGACCGAACTCAATTTTAACGGGCAGCAGATCGAAGGTCTCGGTCCGCTCAGCTATGAAGTCCAGCGCGGCATGTATGTCCATCCGACGTATGCCGTCACACCGGAACGGTTGCCGCTGGGGGTGATTGATGCCTGGATGTGGGCGCGCGAAAAGATCGATGGCAATGGCGTTCGACCGGGCATCAAGGAAAGTGGCCGCTGGATCGAAGGCTACGGGCGGATCGCCGAGATGGCCGCCGAGATGCCGGCGACGCGACTGGTGTACGTGGCCGACCGCGAGGCCGATATGATCGAGCTGATGACCTACGCCCAGGACTGCGGCACGCCGGCCGACTGGCTGGTGCGCGCGAAGACTGACCGGGCGCTGCCCGACGGCGAGAAATTGTGGGCGCACACGCTCGATGGCGCGCCGGTGGGAGAAATCAGCTTCGTCATCGGCGCACGCGGCAAACAGAAGGGCCGCAAGGTACGCCAGCAACTCTGGACCAGGCGCGTGGAACTGCCGGCGCGGCGTGGCGTCAAGATCACGGCGACATGCGTGATCGCGCGCGAGATAGATGCGCCCGCCGGCATCGAGCCGATCGAATGGCGCTTGCTCACCAATCGAACCGCCACCACCGTTGATGCGGTAATCGAGTTGATCGACTGGTACCGCGCGCGTTGGGAAATTGAGATGTTCTTCCATGTGTTGAAGAACGCCTGCAAGGTTGAGGCGATGCAGCTCTCCCACATCGACAATCTGGAACGCGCGCTGGCGCTGTTCATGGTCGTGGCGTGGCGCGTCTCCTATCTGATGCGCATCGGGCGCATCTGCCCGGATCTCGACGCCAGCCTGTTCTTCGACCCGGATGAAATCCGTGGCGCTTACCTGCTCACGAAGGAGCGACGGCCGGATCAGCCTCCGACACTTAACGATGTGGTGCGCTTGATCGCGCGCGTCGGCGGTTTCCTTGGACGAAAAGGCGACGGCGATCCGGGCGTCAAGACAATCTGGCAGGGCATTCAGGATGTGCGCGTGGCTGCACTCACCATCAAAGCGCTACGCGACGAAGCGGGGTGATTTGTGTATAAACCTATGCTCTGGACGTACTGAACAGCAGGCTGGATCATTGGAGGAAACTGCATCGGCAATGGAGCAATTGACCTCCACCGTTAAACACAATGCTGACAATGCCCGCCAGGCCAACCAGCTGGCAGTTTGCGCGTCTGACATTGCGGCTCAGGGTGGCACCATCGTTGCAGAGGTGGTCGATACCATGGGTGCCATCAATGCATCGGCCCGTGAGATCGTGGAGATCATCAGCGTAATTGACGGGATTGCGTTCCAGACCAATATTCTCGCGCTCAACGCGGCTGTCGAAGCTGCCCGAGCCGGGGAGCAGGGGCGCGGATTTGCCGTGGTTGCTGCCGAGGTGCGCAGTTTGGCTCAGCGTAGTGCTACCGCTGCCAGGGAAATCAAGGTGCTCATTAATACTTCGGTCAGCGCGGTAGATGCCGGTAGCCAATTAGTTAAAAAAGCAGGTGGCACAATGGCGGAGGTCGTCTCCAGCGCGCGTCGCGTGGCCGATATTGTCGGCCAAATCAGTGCATCGAGCCAGGAGCAAAGTGCGGGTATAGGCGAAATTGGCAGAGCCATCGCAATAATGGACCAGACTACTCAGCAAAACGCGGCATTGGTTGAACAGGCGACTGCCGCTGCGCTATCCTTGCAAGAACAAGCTGACGATTTAGCCAGGGTGGTTGGTGGCTTTAAATTGCATGATCGTGTCAGTGCTGGCGCTTAGTTCAGCATGGCGCGGTGCGCTTGTTCCAGCGCCGGTCGCCGAACGTCAGCCTGTTTGGCCGTGCTTACCAGGCCAGCACTTTTGGTCCCAGCAGGGCGCCGATGACGGCCGGCACCAGCATGCCCAGCACATACCAGAAGCCGATAAAGCTGGCGGCCATTTCCGGGCAATGCAGGCAATAGACGAGGGCGGCCGTGCCACCGGCGGCAAAGCCGGCGGCCGCGCCCGCCAGGCGCAGCCGCGTGGGCGCCAGCTGGCGCATGGCGCGCAGCACGGCGGGCAGCATCGGCAGCGACAGCAGGGCGATCAGCAAAGGGCAGCTGCGCCAGGTGGTGCCCCAGAACAGTTCGGCGCGTTGTTCCGGCGCCGCCGTGGCGACGGTGATGGCGCCCAGGAGCCACATCAGCAGCAGGGGCACGGCCAGCCAGGCAAGCAGGGTACCGGTATTGGCACCAGGCAGTCCCAGGCGGCGGCTGGCATGCCAGGCCGCCAGGCAGACGCCGGCGACAAACGCCACCTTGATCAAGAAATCCGCTTGCAACGCCAGTTGCGCCAGGTTGGGCCGCACCCCGAGCAGGGTCGCCATCAGGGCCACGCTGGCCAAAAGGCCCGCGCCCAGGGTGGCGGCAGTACGCCAGCGCGCGCCCGGCGGCGCTGCGGCGGCCACGTCGGGTCCGCTGGCCAGCATGGCGATCAAGTCATCGGTTTTCATCTCGTATCCGTTCTCAAATTGGCTGCCAGCGCCTTCAGGCCACGGTGCACGGCTACCTTGACGCTCGCTTCCGATATCCGCATGGCGCTGGCCGTATCGCGCACCGACCAGCCGTCGAGCTTGGTATGCACGATGGCGTCGCGCTGCTGCGCCGGCAAGGTGGCCAGCAATTTGGCCAGGTCGCGGCTGGCCTCCATCGCGTCGGCATCGGCGCTGGAAAACAGCGCCTGTGCATCGTCGTCCTCATCATACGGCGTGTGCAGCGCATCGCGCCGCGCATGCCGGCGCAGCCAGTCGATCAGCTTGTAGCGGGCGATCGCATGGATCCACGACGTCAGCGGCACGCCCGTATCGTAGGTCAGCCGCTGGTTGTGGATGGCCAGCAAACATTCCTGCACCAGGTCTTCCACCTCATCGGGCCAACGCTGCAAGCGCCGGCGCAAAAAGGCGCGCAAATGGTTGCTGGTTGCCTGCAGAAAGCTGCGATACGCCTGCGCATCGCCATCGAGCCCGCGCAGCATCAGGCCATGCAGGCGCAGCTCGGTGCCATGCAGTTGTTCACTGACAGGTATTCGTTGCATGAAGGCCTTTGGTGACAGGCAGTGAAAAATATTTTTAAAAATAATCGATGGGGCCTGTAACCAATCGAGCTGCCATGGCGAATTGACGGGTAAGCACGCTTCCTTTTCTACTATAACGGTTACTCATCATGAATATCAAGTACCGCCTGGCAGCAACATTCATCCCCGTCCTCCTGTCGTCCATGGCGGCGCCGTCCTGGGCGCAGGCTGCAGCCGGTGCGCGCTGCGAAGTGAGCAGCGGCGCCCGGACGGCGGCACTGGTGGAGCTGTACAGCAGCGAAGGCTGCTCCAGCTGCCCGCCCGCCGACCAGCGCCTGAACGCCTTGCGCAAGGAAGCGGGCGCTGCCAGCCTGGTGGTGCCGCTGGCGCTGCACGTCACGTACTGGGACCAGATTGGCTGGGCCGATCCGCTGGCGCAGCCGCCGTTCGACGCGCGCCAGGCCGAACTGCTGCGCGACCAGCCGCGCCACGTGGCGTACACGCCGCAGTTTTTTGTCGGCGGCAAGGAGGTGCGCGGCTGGGATGCGCAGTTGCCTGCGGCAATTGCCCGCATCAATGCGACACCGGCAGCCGTCAATCTGCGCCTGTCGGCCATGCCGGCTCAGGACGGCAAGCTGCTGCTCGAAGCGCATGCGGCCGCCGTCGATGGCCGTACGGGCGGCAAGCTGTACCTGGCCGTCAGCGAAAGCGGCATCGTCTCGCAGGTGCTGCGCGGCGAAAACCGCGGCGCCACCCTGCGCCATGACGCAGCCGTGCGGCTGTGGCTGGGGCCGGTGCCGCTGGCCCAGGGCCGCGCCAGCCTGCGCCGCGAAGTGAGCCTGCCACCTGGCTGGCACCAGGACCGGCTGCAGGCGGTCGCCTTTGTCCAGCAAGCCGAAGGCAGCGCCATCCTGCAAGCCGTCGGCATGGCGCCGTGCGCGCGGGGGACGCTGTGATCGCCTCCCATGTCGCATCCGGGGGCGTGATTCATCCCGTCTGGCTGCGCCTGACGCACTGGCTCAACGCGGTGGCCGTGGTGCTGCTGGCCACCAGCGGCTGGCGCATTTATAACGCGGCGCCGTTCTTGCCGTTTGAATTGCCGCGCGCGGTGACCCTGGGTGGCTGGCTCGGTGGCGCCCTTCAATGGCATTTCGCCGCCATGTGGCTGCTGGTGGCCAATGGTGCGCTGTATCTGCTCATCAATATCGTCAGCGGCCGGTTGCGTCGCCAGTTCTTTCCCTTGTCGCCAAGGGAGCTGCTGCGGGACCTGGCCGCCGCGCTGCGGGGCAAGCTGGCCCATGCCGATCCTCGCCATTACAACATGGTGCAGCGCGCCGCCTACCTGTTCGTCATGCTCGATTGCATCGCGCTGGTGCTGTCGGGCCTGGTGCTCTGGAAATCGGTGCAGCTCCCCCTGCTGCGCGAACTGCTGGGCGGCTACGAGAGCGCGCGGCGCGTGCATTTTTTCGCCATGGCGGCGCTGGTGGGCTTTGTGGTGGTGCATCTGGTGATGGTGGCGCTGGTGCCGCGCACCTTGCTGGCCATGCTGCGCGGCCGCTAAAGGAACATATCATGAAAAAAAACATTATCGTGCACCATCAGGGCCAGGCCATGCTGGCCGACGCCCTGCGCCAGGTTGCCCAGCCGTCGCGGCGGCAGTTCCTGCAGCGCAGCCTGAGCCTGGGCGGCTTGTCCCTGCTAACGGGCTGCAATATCGGCGACCAAGCCAGCGTGGAAGCGGCCCTGGCGGTGGTGTCGCGCTTCAATGACAGGGCGCAGGGCTGGCTGTTCGACCCGTCCAGGCTGGCGCCGACCTATCCCGATTCCATGATCACACGGCCGTTTCCATTCAATGCCTATTACGGTCTGGACGAAGTGGAACAGGTCGACGGCGACGCATGGCGCCTGGAATTGAGCGGCCTGGTGGCGGACAAAAAGCCGTGGAGCCTGCCGCAACTGCGCGCCTTGCCGCAGCAGACGCAGGTTACGCGCCATATCTGCGTGGAAGGCTGGAGCGCCATCGGCAAATGGGGCGGCGTGCCGTTCGCCCATTTCCTCGACCTGGTCGGCGCCGACAAGACGGCGAAATATATCGGTTTCAAGTGCGCCGACGATTACTTTACCAGCATCGATATGGCGACGGCCCGCCATCCGCAAACCATCATGGCGCTGAGCTGGGATGGCCAGCCCCTGCCGCCCGAGTATGGCTATCCCATGAAGCTGCGCATGCCGACCAAGCTGGGCTACAAAAATCCCAAGCATGTACAGGCCATTTTCGTCACCAATACCTATCCGGGAGGGTATTGGGAAGACCAGGGTTACAACTGGTTTGGCGGTTCCTGACAGATTTTCAGCAGTACCGTAGTAAAACCGGGCATCCGCCCATCCAATCTCCAGACAAGGACTATCATGAAAACCACCATCACCGCCATTATCGCCACCGCCATCTTCATGTCGGGCGCCGCCTTGGCCCAGGACGCCATGAAGAAAGATCCGATGGCAAAAGACGCCTCGGCCGACGCCATGCACAAGGACGGCATGGACAAGCCTATGGGCAAGAAGCACATGAAGAAGGATCACATGGCCAAGGACGGCATGATGAAAAAAGATGAAATGAAAAAAGATGAAATGAAAAAGGACGAGATGAAAAAGGACGACATGAAGAAGGACGCCATGGCAAAATAATCGCCCATCGTGGCGTCATCGCCGGGCAGGGTGTAGACTGGCAAGTCACTGCTTTTCTTCCTGCCTGGCCATGACCGATACGCCCGCCGCGCTTGCTCCACTGCCTACGTTTCCACCTGTCTCCGGCGCCGAAAAATCCATGCGCCGCCGGTCCCTGTTCGCCGCCTGCGGCGCGCATGCCGTGCACGACGGCATGACGGACGTAATCTATGTCCTGCTGCCGATCTGGCAGAGCCAGTTTGCCATCAGCTATGCCATGGTGGGACTGTTGCGCGCATCGTATTCGGGCACCATGGCCGGTTTCCAGTTGCTGGCCAGCCGCCTGGCCAGACGCTGGGGCCGCGAACGCCTGCTGGTGGCCGGCACGGCGCTGGCGGGCGTGGCCTACTTGCTCGCGGGGCAGGCCGGTGGCCTGGCGGTATTGCTGCTCGCGCTGGTGCTCGGCGGCCTGGGCGCCAGCGTCCAGCATCCGCTGGCCTCGTCCATCGTGACCGATACGCACGAAGCCGGTGGCGGTGTGAAAGAGGCGCTGTCACACTACAATTTTGCCGGCGATATCGGCAAGACGTTGATCCCCGCGCTGGTGGGCTTGCTGTTATTGGTATGCAGCTGGCAGGCCAGCGTCGGGCTGCTGGGGCTGCTGGGCCTGGCCGCCGCTGCCTTGCTGTGGCGGCTGCTGCCCAAGCCTGGCGAGGTGTCGGCCAGCCAGGGCGCCGTGCGCAAACCAATCGCCGGCAAGGAGGCGCGCGGCGGCTTTCATGCGTTGCTGGCCACCGGCACGCTGGACAGCGCCGTGCGCATGGGCTTTCTTACCTTTTTGCCATTCCTGTTGAAAAGCAAGGGCGCCGGCACGGCGGGCATCGGCCTGGCGCTGTCGCTGCTGTTCGTCGGCGGCGCCTTCGGCAAGCTGCTGTGCGGCTATCTGGGCGCGCGCATCGGCATGATGAAAACCGTGTGGCTGACCGAATCGATGACGGCGCTATTGATCGTGCTGGCGCTGTGGCTGCCCTTGGGCGCCATCATGGCCATGCTGCCCTTGCTGGGCCTGGCGCTCAATGGCACTTCGTCGGTGCTGTATGGCATGGTGCCCGAACTGGCCGCGCCCGGCAGGCGCGAACAGGCGTTTGCGCTGTTCTATACAGGCAGTATTGGCGGCGGCGCCTTGTCGCCAGTGCTGTTCGGCGCGCTAGGCGACGCCACCAGCGTGCCGGCGGCGCTGCTGGCGCTGGCCGCCTTGCTGCTGCTGACCTTGCCGCTGGCCTGGCGGGTGCAGCGGGATTTGCAGGCTTGACGGCGATACTTGCCGGCCAGCACGCGCATCGTCTACACTCGCCGCATGAAAAATTTTGAAAAGCGACGTGACCGCTACGAGCTGTTCAGCGCGTTTGAAAACCCGCTGGTCAATATCAATTTCCGGCTCGACGTGCCGGACTTCCGGCCCTGGTGCAAGGAACGCGGGATTCCCGTGTTTCACTTTTTCCTGTATTGCGTGCTGAACACGGTCAAGCAGAACGACAACTTCATGTACCGCATCCTGGACGGCGAGGTCATCAAAATCGATGACTTTCCCGCTTCCTATACCGTCATCAATGGCGACGACAACCTGAACTACACGCGCTTCGAGATGACGGACCAGCTGGACCTGTTTATCGCCCGCAGCCTGGACGCCAAGCGCATCGCCGAAACGTCATCCAAACTGATCAACACGGGCGAAGGGACCAGCGTGCGCGAGCAGCGCCACAATATCTTTATTACCAGCCTGCCGTGGCTGGAGCTGCGCGCCATCGAGCACCCCGTCTACCGCCATGGCGACGCCGATATTCCGTGCATCAGTTGGGGCAAGTTTGCTGCGGCTGGCGACGGGCGCATGGCGGTGCCGTTTTCGGTACAGGCCCATCACGGCTTTGTCGACGGCTACCATATCCAGAAGCTGGCGTTGGCAATCGATCAGCGCATCGCCGCCATCATCGCCTGAGTTGCCTCATGCGGTCTTGCTGCGCAGCCGCAGCAAGCTCAGGCCCAGCAGCACAAAAGCGCCGCCCGAGATACGGTTGAACAGCTTGGCGCGGCCGGGGCTGGCCAGCTGGCTTTTCAGCAGGCGCGCCAGGGTGGCGTAGAACAGATGGGCCAGCATGGCGCAGGCGACAAACGAGGTCGTCAGTACGGCAAACTGCAGCGCCACCGGCTCGCCCTGGGTAATAAATTGCGGGAACAGCGCCGAGAAAAACAGGATGGCTTTCGGATTGGTCAAGGCGACGGTGAGGCCCTGGCGGAACAGTTTCGCGTTTGAATTCGGATTGGCCGCGCGCGGTGCTTGGGAGACATCGGCTGTGGCGACAATGCTGGTCTTGCTGCGCCATTGCTTGATGCCCAGGTAGACCAGGTACAAGGCGCCGGCCAGTTTGAGCAGCATAAAGGCGGTGGCGGACGTGGCCAGCACCACCCCCATGCCGGCCATGGCCACGCCGGAAATAATGAATAGTCCCACGCCATTGCCCAGGCTGCTGACCATGGCGCGGCGCGGGCCGACGGCGATCGCGTTCGAGATGGCCAACAGCACGGCTGGGCCGGGCGAAAACGTGACAAGCAGGGCGACGCCGCAAAACAGCAGCCAGTTCGAGAAATGCATGGGATACCTGTATCAAAAAAATCAAGCGGCCCCTATTGTACGAAGTTTTGTGCAACTGCGGGTCATGCCATTGCCGCCAGCCATGCTGATGGCGCGATAGTTGAGATATTTCCATTTATGGGATATATTCCCTAATATGGAAAATTTGAGCGCATCAGGACGCGACACGGAGCAACGCCTGGCCCAGCGCCTGCGCCAGTTGCGGGTGGAGCAGGGCTGGTCGCTCGACCAGTTGGCCGTGCAAAGCCAGGTCAGCCGTGCCACCTTGTCGCGGCTGGAAAACGCCGAGGTCAGCCCGACCACCAGCGTGCTGGGCCGCTTGTGCGCGGTGTACGGCTTGACCATGTCGCGCCTGCTGCGCATGGTGGAAGACGATTTTCCGCCGCTGCTGCGGCGCGCGGACCAGCCCGTCTGGAACGACCCGCAAACGGGTTTTCGCCGCCGTTCCGTGTCGCCGCCCTCGCAGGCGCTGGCCGGCGAAGCGCTCGAATGCGAACTCGACGCTGATGTTCATATCGCTTACGCCACTTCGCCCCGGCCCGGCATGGAACACCACCTGCTGCTGCACGATGGCCGGCTGGCGGTGACAGTTGACGGCCAGCGCCACGACCTGCTGCCCGGCGACTGCCTGCGCTACCAGCTCTCCGGCCCCAGCGCCTTCGATACGCCTCTTGACAGCGGCGCCCGCTATTTCCTGTTTATCGTGTAATCCCTTGTGAGGACGCCATGCAACTTGTCACCCTGGACGCCGACGCCATTGCCGCCCGCCTGCCGCAATTGTCGGCCTTGCTGCATGCCTGCGTGCACGACGGCGCCAGCATCGGCTTTATCCTGCCCTTCAGTAGCGACGACAGCGAGGCTTTCTGGATCAACAATGTCCAGCCTGCCGTTGCGCGCGGCACGCGGCTGTTGCTGGTGGCCGAGCGCAATGGCGCGATTGCCGGCGCCGTGCAGCTGGACTGGGATACGCCGGCCAACCAGGCGCACCGGGCCGACGTGCGCAAGCTGCTGGTCCACCCCGCGTGCCGGCGACGCGGCATTGCGCGCCAGCTGATGCTGGCGGTGGAAGCGCGGGCGCGCGCCTTGCCGCGCCAGTTGCTGACGCTCGACACGCGCACCCACGACCATGCCGAACCGTTATATGAATCGCTGGGCTACAGGATTGCCGGTGTGATTCCCGGCTACGCGCTGGCGCCCGAGGGCGGCCGGCTGGACGCCACCACCGTCATGTACAAGCACCTGCCTGGTTGCTGATGCCAAATCAGGATTCGTCCTACTGATTCCTGCGGCATGTTCTGAATGCCCATCCTGCGTGCCGCGTCTACACTCCAGTCCTGGCCTGTCGTGCGGTGGCAAGGTCGGGTTTTCAGACTTTACAGGAGGCTGCGATGGCGAATATACAAACAGGGACGGAAACCGGGGCGCGCGAAGCCAGCACGCCCGCACGCTTGAACACGCTGGACTGGATAGCGATGGTGCTGCTGGTGATCGGCGGGCTGAACTGGGGCCTGGTGGGGCTGTTCGGTATCGATGTGGTGGCCCGCCTGCTGGGCGACATGACCACGGCCGCGCGCGCCGTCTATGTGCTGGTGGGAATTGCGGCCGTGTACTCGATCTATGTATGCGCCAGCAAGCTGCCCGCGAAGCCGTGAACTTGGCCCCGCTGGGCAGATGGCCCAGGTCGCGCGTGAGAGAGCGTGCGATTATTGCGTGCGCAGATAGGCCAGCAAATCGGCCACCTGCTGGGTATTGCCAATGCCCCAGAAGCGCATATTATTGCCAGGAATAAAATCGCTGGGCGCTTTCAGGAAGCTGGCCAGGTTCTGTTCGGTCCACACGATATTGGCGTTTTTCATGGCCGGCGAGTAGCGGTAGTCCGGCGTTGTGCCCGCCTTGCGGCCAATCACGCCCGTCAGCCTGGGGCCGAACCCCGCGCGTGCGGACGGGCCTACCTGATGGCAGGAGGCGCATCTGTAAAACGCCCTTTTGCCAGCGACGGCGTCGCCTTTCAGGGCGGCGGGTGCGGTCGCTGGTGCGGCGCCTGCCTGGCTGGCAAGTAAAACCGTCGCCAGGCCCAGGGCAATACGGACGAATGCGGACGTGATTGAAAAAGGGATCATGGCTGGTAGCGGCGTTGATGCGTGAATGGCGATGAGCTATTTTACAGAGGTAGCGTGCATGGCTGCCCTTGCTCCGCAATTGCACCGGTCAGCGCCTGGACTGCGCCCCCAGCGCCGCCATTGCCGACGCCAGCACGATGCAGGCAATCGCCAGCCACTGGACCAGGCTCAGGTGCTCGCCCAGCACCGCCATGGCCGCCAATGCGCTGACAGCCGGCGCGGCGCTGCTGAACATGCCGAATACGCCCTGCGGCAAGCGGCGCAGGGCAAAGATTTCCAGGGTGTAGGGCAGTGCGCTCGACAGCATGGCGATTGCCAGTCCCATCAGGGCCAGCGACGACGACAGCAGGGCCGTGCCCGCATAGGCCGCGCCGATGGGCACCGTCAGCATGGCCGCCACCGTCATGCCCCAGGCCACCGCCTGGCCACCATGCAGGGAAGAGGCGCGCTTGCCGAAGACGATATACAGCGCCCAGCAGCTGGCGGCGCCCAGCGCATAGGCCACGCCGACCGGGTTCAGGCTGCCCGGACTGCCCTTGAGCGGCAGCAGCAGATACAGGCCGAACACGGCGCAAGCGACCGCCAGCAGGTCGCGTGGCCGGCGCGACGACAGCATCGCCACCGCCAGCGGCCCTGTTACCTCGATGGCCACCGCGATGCCGATCGGGATCAGCGCAAATGCGCGGTAGATCAGCAAGTTCATCAGTCCCAGCACGGAACCGTAGACCAGCAAATTGAGTACATCCCTGCGCGTCAGTGCAAAACGCCAGGGCCGGAACACGGCCAGCAGGAACAGCGCCGAAAACCCCACCCGGTAGGCCGTGATGCCTTCGACGCCGATCACCGGAAACAGCTGCTTCGCCACCGCCGCCCCCAAGTTGACGGAAATCTGCCCTCCCAGTACGGCCAGGGAGGGCAGCAGGATGCTGTCGGGGATGGGGGAGGTGGCAGCGGGCGAAGTCATGGGGCGTGATTTTAATACGGCCGGGGCTGTATTGGCTGATTGCGACGGCGGATTTTCGGCGCTGGCGCCGGTTTGAGCCATTTCTGCCGCAAGGGGATTGATTTGCAAGGATGTCGTTCGTATAGACTTTCTGCGGAAAACCACTTTTTATCAGGACATCCCATGAAAAGAGTCACCGGCATCGGCGGTATCTTTTTCCAGGCGAGCGACCCGGAAACCCTGGGCGCCTGGTATCGAACCCATCTCGGCATCGATGTGCAGGCCTGGGGCGCCGCCGCTTTCAGCAATCTCGGCGGCGACGGCCAGCCTGCCAACGGCGCGACGATCTGGAGTCTTGCACCAGCCCAGGGCAACCCCTATGCACCAGGCACGTCCCCCTTCATGATCAATTACCGGGTCGACGACCTCGACGCCCTGCTGCAGGCCTTGCGGGCCGAGGGCTGCCAGGTGCTGGGCGCGGCCGAAGAATCGGACTACGGCAAGTTCGGCTGGGTGCTCGACCCGGAGGGCAACAAGGTCGAGCTGTGGCAGCCGCCGCCGGGACAGTAGCGTTCAAGGCCGTGCAGTGAGTGCGGGCAAATTGTACGGCGTGACAACCTGGATCGCCGACAGCGATGGCGCATGCTTCAAGGGAGGCAAGGCACCTTGCGCGCGCAGGATATCCTGGCAGGCGCGGCGCATGTCCTGGCCCAGGTCGTGGTGCAGCACGGCATGGATGGCGCCGGCGTGCAGCAGCGCCAGGTTGTCCGCGTCGAGGTCGTGGCCGATAAATACGTGGCAGCGCCTGCCGGCTTGCGCGAACGCTGCGACGATGGCCGCATTGCCGCCGCCTATCGAATATACGCCGACAAGGCCGGGGTGTTCCCGCAGCGCCTGGCGTACCAGCGGCCCCGTGGCGCCATCGATGCCATGGCCTTCGCTCACCTCCACGATGCGCAAGTGCCGATGACGTTCGCGCAGCGCGCGGCGAAAGCCGAGCTCCCGCTCTTCCTCGCCGTGGTAGCGGTTGCTGCTCAGCGTCACCAGCACCTGCTGTTTTTTTGCGCCGCTCAGCCACTGGCCGAGCAGGTACGCTGCCGTTGCGCCGGCGGCGCGGTTGTCCATGCCGACGTAAGTGCTGCGCCGTGAGCCGGGCAGGTCGGTCACCAGGGTCACCACCGGGATGCCGGCGCTGGCCAATTTTGCGACGGCGTCGGCTACCTGCGGCAAATCAGGCGCCTTGAGCAGCACGCCGTTGCTGCCGTTCTTGCGGATGCGTTCAAGCAGCTCGACGATGCGCTCCGGGTCCAGCGTTTCATGCAGGTGAAAACGCGCGCGCAGCACGGCCGGGTGCAGCGCGGGCAGTTCCGCTTCCAGCGCCTGGCGCACCGACTCGGTAAAGCGCTGCGGCGCCACCATCAGCACATCGATCATGAATTTCTTGCCAGACAATCCCACCTGCGCGCTCTGCCGGGCCAGTTCCTCCTGTGCCTGCAGCACGCGGCGCACGGTGGAGGCGTGTACGCCCGCGCCTCCCTTGACGACGCGCTCGACGGTGGCGAGGCTCACGCCGGCTTGCAGCGCGACGACTTTCAAGGGAAAGCGGTGGGCCATGATTGACGGTTTCCTGAGGGGTTTTCGGATCAAAATTGCGGGTTTTCCTGCCTATACTCATAGTACATTCAAAAAACGAAAACACAGGAGGCCTTCATGTACGAACACACTGCCGCCAGCGCGCTGTCGCAGCCATACTGGCTGTCCAGGCAGGACTGCGACCTTGACGAATTCCACCGTCTCGCCAGCCGGCAGACCGATGCCGCCGATTACCCGCATGCAGCTGCAGTGCGGTCCAAGGTCCCTGTCTACGACGGCGATAGCGTGCGCGGCCTTGGCGCGGAGCCCGCCGCGCTGCAAGCCCTGCAGGCCGAATGGGGCAGGGCATTGTTGAGTGGCCCCGGCGTGATCGTGCTCAGGCGCGCCGTGGCGGACCTGGCCAACCTGGAGCAAGTGAGCGCCGTGTTTCGCGAGCTGATCGCCGAACAGCATGCCAGCGGCAGCGCCAGTGGCGACCATTTTGCCAAACCGGGCGCCAATGACCGCATCTGGAACGCCCAGCAAAAACTCTGCCTGCGCGACCCGGTGGCCTTTGCCCGCTATTACGGCAACCCCGTGCTGGCCTGGATCAGCCAGGCCTGGCTGGGGCCGGGCTACCAGATGACGGCGCAGGTCAATGTGGTCAATCCGGGCGGGGCTGCGCAATCGGCCCACTGCGACTATCACCTCGGTTTCCAGAGCGAAGCGAGCAGCACGGCCTATCCGGCGCATGTGCAGCAGATGTCGGCCGCCTTGACCCTGCAGGGCGCCGTCGCCCATTGCGACATGCCTCTGGAATCGGGTCCGACCCTGTACCTGCCGTATTCGCAGCTGTACCGAGCCGGCTACCTGGCGTACCACCAGAGCGCTTTCCGCGACTATTTCGATCAGCACAAGGTGCAGTTGCCGCTTGAAAAGGGCGATGCCGTGTTCTTCAACCCGGCGCTGTTCCATGCGGCCGGCCACAACCGCTCAAACGATATCCGCCGCATGGCCAATCTGCTGCAGGTGTCGTCGCCGTTCGGCCGCGCCATGGAAACGCTGGACCGCAAGGCCATGAGCCAGGCCCTGTACCCGGCGCTGCTGGCGCTGCGAGAGCAAGGCCAGGCGCGCGAGGACGCAGTCCATGCGATCGCCGCCTGCGCCGAAGGCTATGCCTTTCCCTGCAACCTCGACCGCGACCCGCCGGTCGGCGGCATGGCGCCCGCCACCCAGCAGCAGATCCTGTTGCAGGCGCTGGACGAACAGTGGCCGCAGGCGCGCCTGGACGCGGCGCTGGACGACAAACAATGGCGCCAGCAGGCCTGAGCCTTGACACAGGCTCACGACAGACACCATGAGCATCCGCAACGACCTGAGCGGCGCCGGCTACATGGGCGAGGTCCATGCCATCACCTGCAAATCCGCGCGCAGCATTTTCAACACCGCACTGACGCCCGTCTGCAAAGCCGCAGTACGGGCCATGCCGCCAGCAGCGTGTTTTTGCTGCCTGTTTCATGGTCGCCGTGAGCCGTTTGCACCTGGCCCGGCCACCTGATATCGATGTCATCGTGCGGTCACGGCTGGCCGGTATCGTGGTCGCACTTGTCAAGAAGGGTAATACTATGCTGCAACTTCACCGCAACAGTCTCGTCACCGCCGCGCTGGCGCTGCCCATGTTTTTCCTGTTGTATTCGACCCTCGGCGTGCCCAAGCCGTTTCACGCGTGGAAATGGATGGACATCGTCTGCGAAGGCGGCACGGCCGTGATGGCGGGTGTCTGGTTCCTGTTTACACTCAGCAGCCGTCCGCGCGGGCTGGTGACGCGGCTGCTGGCCGGTGGCCTGTGCGCCATCATGCTGGGCTCCTGGGCCGATTGTCTCGATGAATTCTTTGCCATCGACAAGCAGGCGCTGTGGGACAACTGGCTCGAAGCGCTGATACCGATCGGCATGCTGCTCGTCACGGTGGGCATGTATTACTGGCGCCACGAGCAGTTTCGCCTGAACGAACTCCTGCAGAAGCGCGAGCGCCTGTTTCGCGACCACCGCGCGTTTGACCGCATCACCGAGCTGGCCGACGCCAGCTATCTGCGCACGCAGATCCGGCTGGAGCAGGAACGCCGGCCCGGCCTCGACTGCGCGCTGGTGCTGCTCGATATCGACCAGTTTCACTTGATTAACCGCGAACACGGCCACGCCGAAGGCGACCGCGTGCTGCAGGCGGTCGGCCATATGCTGCTGCTGAATTTGCGCAATGACGACTTGCTGTGCCGCTATGCGGGCGACCGCTTTGCCGTGCTGATGCCCGGGGTGTCGCGCGCGGACGCGGTCGAAGTGGCGCGCCACCTGTGCTTTATGGTTGGCCAGATGCGCCACTGTGCCAGGGACGGGGAAGTGCGGCTGAGCCTGCGCCATGCCTGCTCGATGACCGATGGCGTGCCCGAAGTGGTACTGGCCGAACTGAGCCGCGCCGTGGAAACGCCGTTGCGCGCTGCGGCGCCCGCCTGAACTGCCCGGCGCGCCTCTGCCGCGCCACGGCACGCATTTCCAGGCCGAGCTCGACCAGGTACGCGCCCATCAGGCCATCTATCTGTTCCAGGCCCATGGCTACGACAACGACGCGGTGGCGGCCTGTCCTGGCTTTCACGACGCCACCAATTTTCGCCGCTCGTTCAAGCGCTGAACCGGGCAGACGCCGCAATTGCTGCGCCGGGCGCTCGGCTTGTTTGTCGCGGGATAAACGCAGTGTCGGTCTCCAGATAGCGGCCATCGCCAACAATTGCCCTTCCGGCTACATCCATAGTACACTCGACAAGAGCGAGAACAGACGCTGGAAAACGGCCAAGCCGGCCACCAACCCTGTGCGGTCACAGGCGCATCCCGAGCAAGGATAGCCTTTGGCAACCGACAACTTGATAATGTTCAATCGTGTATTCACAATCGCAAATCGATCCCGTCGTCAGTTTCCGCAACACCCAGGGTGAAGCGGTGCGCGGTACGATTTTCAATCTGCAGCGCAACTCGCTGGTGATGGA
The DNA here is from genome assembly GCF_002250505.1 of Janthinobacterium sp. PC23-8. Classification (GTDB taxonomy): domain Bacteria; phylum Pseudomonadota; class Gammaproteobacteria; order Burkholderiales; family Burkholderiaceae_D; genus Janthinobacterium. The sequence continues at coordinate 483,970 of NZ_NJGY01000002.1, read as the reverse complement.
AATCTACAATCCCTATTCGATCGTGCAGGTGAGCGAAGTGCTCAACGAGCTGACCGTGCGCATGGGCGCCAAGAGCGCGTATGTGGGCAAGGCGGTGGTGATCAGCAGCGTCAACACGGGCCTGACCGCCATCGTTTCGGTGACGCTGATCGATGAATGGCGCGAGCTCAGCGACGTGGTGGTGGTGAAGGGCGCCATCGGCCGCGAATCGATCGCCTTTGTGACGGGTTGGACCGAGCGTTCGCGCATCAGCCGCGACTACCAGATCGTCGTCAACGAAATGCGCGCGTTCTTGTCCGAGGTGGCGCGCTGGGTCGAGCAGGTCGACCTGTCGGACTCGCTGCCGAAAGAAAACGGCCGCCTGCGCACCGATATTTTCGATGAACTGGCGCAGCCGCTGATGGAACAAACCCAGCTGTATCTGCGGCAACTGGAAGCGGCCGCTGCGCAAGTGCCAGACGAACAGGCGCCGGCCCATCGTGCGTTTGCCCAGGCCGCCTTGCATCCGCTGATCTTGCGGGCACCCTTCGTGTTTCGCACCTTTACCAAGCCGCTCGGCTATGCGGGCGACTACCAGATGGTCAACCAGTTGCTCGACGATCCGCGCCAGGGTCCCAGCACCTATTTCCAGATCGTCAATGCGGCGTTTTTGCAGGCGGCGGTGGCCACCGCGCACCGCAACCGCATCGATATCCTGACCGACTTCCTGGCGCAGAAAGCGGCCGAGGCGCGCGCCGCCGGCCGCGTGTTTCGCGTGCTGAACGTCGGCTGCGGTCCGGCCGTCGAGGTGCAGCGCTTTCTCGACACCTGCATCGATGCGCAGTGGCTGTCGTTCGAGCTGGTCGACTTCAGCGGCGAAACGCTGGACTGGACCCGCGCACGCCTCGACACCATCATGCAGCGCACGGGCCGTCCGGCCGTCATCGAATACGTGCACGACTCGGTCCACAACCTGCTCAAGCGGCGCCATGGCCCGGCGCAGGCGGGCACGGGCGGCGATTTCGACGCCGTCTATTGCGCCGGCCTGTTCGATTATTTGTCCGACAAGGTCTGCGCGCGCCTGCTGATGCATTTTGCGTCGCGCGTGGGGCCGGGCGGACGCTTGCTGGTCACCAATGTGCATGAAAACAATCCCGGCAAGTTCGGCATGGAACACCTGCTGGAGTGGCATCTGATCTACCGCAATGAGGCCACCTTGTCGGCCCTGCTGCCCGAATACGCGGTCGAGCGCCATATCTATGTCGACGCCACCGGCGTCAATGTCTTTGCGGAAGTGAGCATTCCGTGATGGACCGCCCGGGCTTGCATGCCGGCTACTCGGCCGTGTTGCGCGACTTCCGGCTCGAATTCAGCCGCGGCGGGGCGTACACCGGCATCGTGCTGATTTTGCTGGGCATGGGGCTCGATTCGGCGCTGTACCCGGCCATGCAGGGCCCGTTTACCGGCGCGCGCGTGCTGGTGGCGGCCCTGATCTTTTGCGTGGCGCTGGCCATGCGCACGCGCTGGGCGCAGGAGCGCATACAGTGGATGACGTTCGCCTGGCTGCTGCTGCCGCAACTGATGATTGCCTGGATGATCGCCATGACCGAAGGCGCGGACTCGATCTATTACGTGGGCATGACCCTGGCGATCTATTCCTCGGGCATCGTGCTGGCCTTCGGCCTGTGGCAGAACATGGTGTTCGGCACCATTTCCTGCCTGCTGTACGTGGCCGCTTGCGCCTGGCATGCGCGCGCCGCGCCCTTGTCGCCCGCATTCGTCGTCAACTGCCTGTTCCTGGCGATGTCGGCCAGCATCAGCGCCGTGTTTACCTACTTTAACGAGCGTGCGCGCTTCATGTTGTTCCAGCTCAAGGCCGAAGTGGCGCAAAAGAACTTGCAACTGGAAGAAACCAACAAGGACCTGGCCGACATCAAGGGCCAGATGCTGCAGCAGGAAAAGATGGCCGCCATCGGCACCCTGGCCGCCGGCTTGCTGCATGAAGTCAACAATCCCGTCAATTTCTGCATGATGGCGATCGACGTCGCCATGGAGGAACCGGCCGCGCGGCAGAACGCGCTGATCAACGAATGCCTGGTCGACGCCAAGCAGGGCATGCAGCGGGTCCAGCATATCGTCTCGGACCTGAAGACCTTCGCCTACCGCAAGAGCGGCGACGAGTTGGAGCGCGGCCACTTCCAGTTCCAGCGCGCGCTCGAATCGGCCATCCGCCTGGTCGGCCATGAAACCAAGAATGTCGACATCAGCCAGGCGCTGCCCGAAGACACGCTGGTGCGCGGCGACGAGGCGGCCATCGTCGGCGTGTTGATCAACCTGTTGGGCAACGCCGTGTTGTCGATGCGCAAGCGCAATGTGCCGCCGTTCGAAATTCGCATCAGTGCCCGATGGATAGCCGAGCGCCTGCATGTCAGCGTGCGCGACAACGGCCCCGGCATCGAACCGCAACACCTGACGCGCGTGTTCGAGCCCTTTTTTACCACCCGCGAAGTGGGCAAGGGGCTGGGCCTGGGCCTGAGCATCAGCTATGGCGTGATCAAGCGCCACGGCGGCACCTTGTCGGCCGAAAGTGTGTTCGGCTCCTGGGCCAGCATGAATTTCGACCTGCAGCGCTCCGACTGGGAGGGCCGCTAGCATGGAGCCCGACAGCCGCGCCACGGTGCTGTATGTGGACGACGAGGAACTGGCGCGCAAGTATTTTGCCCGTCTTGTGACGCCGCGCTACCGCGTGCTGACGGCCGCCAGCGTCGACGACGCGCTGGCCTTGCTGGACGAATGCGGCGGCGGCATCGACGTGCTGGTGACCGACTACCGCATGCCGGGGCGTCCCGGCAGCGAGCTGCTGCCGGAAGTCGAGCGCCAGCACCCGCATATCGTCTGCATGCTGGTCACCGCCTATGCCGACAAGCAGGTGCTGCTGGAACTGATCAATGCCGGCTCGTTGTTTCGCCTGCTGGAAAAACCCTTGGCAACGGCGCAACTGCTGGGCGCTTTGGAACTTGCCGTGCAGGCCGGGCGCGCCCGCGCGGCGCGGCGCCTGGGCCTGAGCGCGATCGACGAATCACTGGCCTTCCTGGAACATGAGCTCAATACGCCGCTGGCGGCGGTGGCCAATTTTGCGCGCGGCATCGAACGGCGCGCCAGTTCATTGCATGGCGACGAGGCCGCGATCGCCGAAGCGGCGGCGCTGATGCATGACAACGCCCGCTATTGCCTGGCGGTGCTGGCCAGCTTTGTCGACACGGTGCGCCTGGCCGGCAGCGGCCCGGGCGTGCCGCCGCGGCGGACCGGTACCGGGACCGGGACCGGGACCGGCGCAGGAACCAGCGCGCGCCAATTGCTGGCCGGCCTGCTCGACGGCTACCCGATGACGCCGCAGCAGCGCGCCTGCATCACGGTGGCGCAAGCGGGCGACTTCACGATTGCCGAGTCGCCCCATTGCGTCTCGCTGATCCTGTCCTCGGTGCTCGGCCACGCCTTGCGCGCGCTCGAGCACCATGCTGGCCCGGCCATCGTGCTGACGCTGGCCGAGCGGCGCATCAGCGTGCGCGGCAATACCGATGGCGGCGCCGACGGCGCCAGGGCCGGGGATCTGCTGCGCGACCCGCTGGCCAGCAGCGGCCGGCAAGAGCCAGGCTGGAACCTGATTTTCTGCAAACGCATGATGCAGTCGTTTGGCGGTACCATCGAGGTCGCCACCGAGCATGGCAGTTCCACCACCGTCACCCTGAATTTTCCAGTACCTATAAGGAACGAGCATGATTGACGCCTCCCTGCCTATACCGGCCCAGCGCGAGCCGGCGCAAGCCTTGCCGACGATACTGTACGTCGATGACGAGGCCAATGCCCTCAAGTATTTTCAGCGCGCCATGTCGCCGCTGGCCCATGTCCTGACCGCCATGTCGGTCGAGGAGGGCAAGCGCGTGCTCGACGACCACGCTGCCCATATCGCCGTGCTGGTGTCGGACCAGCGCATGCCTGGCGCCTACGGCAATGAATTGCTGTCTTATGCCTGGGACCGCTATCCGCATATCGTGCGGATTCTGACCACCGCCTATTCCGAGATGGAGCATACGGTCGAAGCCGTCAACCAGGGACAGATCCACCGCTATATCCAGAAACCTTGGGATATCGCGGCGCTGCGCATGGAATTGAAGCAGGCGCTGGCGCTGGCCCAGCTGCGCCACGAGCATGCCCAGTTGTTGCGCGAAAAGATGCTGGTGCGCCAGCGCCAGGCCATCGCCAACCGCATCGGCTGCCTGTACGGCCTGTGCGCCAGCCTGGCCGGGCCGGAACAGCAACTGCCGGTGGAAGCGTATCTGTCGGCGGCATTGACGGCCGGCGTGACACCGCCCGAACCGGACTGGCTGCTGATGGACTATGCCGATCTGGTTGCCTCGGAAGCGTTCCGCAGCACCGCCTTTGGCGCCGACGTGCGGCGCCAGCTCGAGGCGCTGGAGCTGGCCCATCCCGGGCGCGGCGTAGCGCAGACCGTCGACCTGTTGCTGCCCGTGTTCGGCGCAGCGATGCGCGAGGCGGGCGGCACGGTGCTGTTTCTCGACAGCCGTTTGTTGACGGAATTTCTGGAAACGCCGACCGGCAAGCCGGTCTCGGCCATTCATGCTTTCTGGCTGGCCAGCCTGCTGTGGCTGGCGCGGCGCGGCTGGTCGCTGCAGGTCGACGCCGGCGAGCAGGGCTTGCAGGGCAAGGTGATGCAGGCCGAACCGGCGCTCACGCCCGATCACCTGGCGGCCTGGATCGAGCAGTTCTGATCGTCCCGTGGCGGCGGCCAATTATTGTTCCGCCACCGCCTTCAAATTGCTCAATCCCTTGTCGAAATCCTTGCCGATCATGGTGTCCATGCTGACAAACACATTCATCACCTTGCTGACATAAGGGCTGGGACCGGTCATGGTCCAGTTCACCCGCGTAGCGTCGCCGTCACGCTTGAGGGTGAAGATGGTGGTGTTGTGGCTGACGTAGGGCTGCAGGAAATCGAGCTCGATGACGGTGCGTTCGGCAGCCGCCGCTTCGACGATTTCCATGCGGCCGGCACCCACCTTGTCATTGCCTTGCCATGCATAGCGCGCGCCCTGGCCGCTGGCCGCGCCGCTGTAGGTGCGCGCCATGCCGGGGTCGAGCTTTTCCCATGGCGACCAGGCCGGCCACTGGCGGAAATCGGTGAGCAGCGCGGCGATCTTTTGCGGCGGCGCCTTGATGCTCACTTCACGCTGTACGCTGAAGGTGTCCGGCTTGGTGGTGGCAAAGCCGAGCACCCCGGCAACGAAGATGGCAATCAGCAGCAAGGTTTTCTTGATCATATGCGCTCCAGTGCTTGAGAGGGATACCAGCAAATCGGTTCAATCTTAGCAGAAGCGCGCACGGCTGGAGATGTCGTTTGTCGGGGCCGGCTCGCGTCCGCTAGAATGCTGCTTTGCAAGAATTTAAAACCAGGCAATCATGATTCAATCTACCATCGCCAGGCTCGGCCTGGCGTGCGGCCTGCTGGCGACAGCGCTGGCCGCGAACCCGGCCTGGGCCGCCGCTTGTCCCGCACATTATGTCGATGGACAGCCGCCCGAAATCACCAATCCCAAGCTGGACGTCTCGACCACCGAGCTGTGCTATACCGTTTTTGGCGTCATGCATTCCGGTGTCACGCGCACCCCGTTATGGTCGGCCGAGCACCTCACTGCCAGCAATGTCCAAGCGGCGCAGGATCTCTCGCGTGAAAACTCCTTCCATGCCGAACCCCGCCTGGCTACCGGCCAGCGCGCCGAACTGGCCGACTACGCGCGCAGCGGTTTTGACCGCGGCCATATGGCGCCCAACGGCGACATGCCCGACCGGCGCAGCCAGCAGGACAGCTTTACGCTGGCCAATATGGTGCCGCAAGATGCGCGCAACAACCGCTATGTGTGGGCCGGCATCGAAGGCGCCGTGCGCAAGATGGCCAAAAAAGAGGGCGCCCTGTATGTAATCACGGGGCCGGCCTTTATCGGCGGCAACTTGCGCAAGGTAGGCCGGGTGATCGTGCCCAGCCACTTGTACAAGGCCGTCTACAGCCCGCGCCAGGGCGCCGGTGCCGCCTACTTCATTGCCAACACGGATACCAAAGACTATGAAGTGCTGAGCATCGCCCAACTGGAAGACAAGCTCGGCATCAATTTGTTACCGTCGCTGACGCGCCAGCAGAAGCTGCGCGTGCTGAGCTTGCCCAAGATTAACAGCAAGAAGTTCAAATAAGTCAAATAAGTCAAATAAGTCAAATAAGTCAAATAAGTCAAATAAGTCAAATAAGGCCATGCCATGTGTGCAAAAAAATTCGTCCCTTACGCCAATGAAAGCGATGTGCTCCATCTCGGCGGTCTTTCGATTGAAAACCGCCTCGACCGCATCAGCCTCAGCGGCGATCTCGACCTGACCCTGGACCAGCAAGGCCTGGCGCTGGCCAAACAGCTGCAAAAGCTGCTGGGCGACATCGTGGCGGAACTGGAAAAGCGCGAACTGCCCAGGCAGCTGCCGCCGCCTGAGGTGAAGTCGGTCGACAATCCCTTCGAGTAGGCAGCCAGGGGACAACATGGATGGCGCCACCTTTGCAGGCCACTGCAATGAACTCAGAACCGAAGTTGAGCCTGGATGGTGCAGCCAGCCTGGGCAGTTGCCAGCAGCGGTTTACGGTGACGGACGAGGCCGGCAACGTTATCGAGGACATCGAAGACGCGGCCTGGGAATGTTTACACGGCGAGCCCGGTGCCTGACTATGCAAACGCGGTTACAGCCAGCGCGGCCCTTGCGGGGTATGGATTTGCGCGGCCAGATGCGCGGCCTGGCCGTCCCTGGTCGCGTGCACCTCGACTTGTCCCTCCAGGGCAAGGTTGGATAACAGCCGCGCAATGCGCTGCGGTTCGGCATGAAACAGCTCCAGCTTGCCCAGTGACAGACCATGGTCCTGCAGCCCGGCCGCCGGGTGCGCCGCCTGCGCCCACTCGATCAGCGCAGGACCCACGCCATCCAAGGGCAGTGCACCGTCTTCCGGGATCGTGATCAGCCAGTCCAGCGCGCCGCGGTGCATGGGGGCTATCGTCCCCAGCACTTCCGGGCACGCGGCGCTGCTTTCCTTGATATTACTGGTGCGCACCACCCAGGTGGCCAGTCGCGGCGCCGCATCGGGCAGCAAATCGTCCAGTCCGAACCAGCGCGGCCTGATGGGCCTGGACAGCGTGGGGTCGGGTGCGATGACTTCGAGAAACAGGCTGCTGCCCAGGCGCAGCAGCAGATTGTGCGTGCCCATGCGCAAATGCTGGCCGCCAGGCTGCGGCGCGACACCGAGCGCCTGCCGCACGAAGCGCGCACCTGCTTCCAGGGTAGGGGCGGTCACCGTAATGTGATCAATATGGCAATTCTGCACCTTGTTCTCCTGAAATGCAAATCGGGCCGACCTGACATCTCCTCGGCGTGCCCCGTCTCTCATCACCTCAACTACTCGAACCGCCTGGTGCGGACCCGCATGCCAGGTGGTGTGGAAAGGGCAGGCCAGTTGCTGGCCGCCGTATGCCGATGCCGGTTCAACCGGGTTATGCATGTTGCCGCTGCCCGCGCTGTACCGGTATTTCACAAAAACAACAAATTCAAAGAAATACTGGATTTGTTTATGCTTATCAAATATCATGATTTAAACAAAAAAACGTTTATATTTATTTAGTTAATTGTATGTATTTATTTTTGAATTTTTGATGGAATTGCTGCACGGCGTGCGCTGGCACGTCATGAAACATATCGCTGCCTGGCTCAAGGCCGACCAGAGACGCCCGGTGCCTGGCATGGCCGGTCATTTCGTCAAGGCACGACCCGGACTCGGCGGCAGTAATGTCCGTCTGCCCGGTCTGGCGGTCAATTTCGTTTTCTTAAGGGGAGTCATGTTTATGCATAAAAATATCCACGCCGTCATCATCGCCGCCGGCCTGGTGCTGCTGTCGCCGTGCGCGTGGGCCGAGGCGGTCGTCATTGTTTCTGCCAGGAGTGCCGCGACGGCGCTGACCGAGGAGCAGGCGTCCGACATCTTCCTCGGCAAGATCAATGCGCTGCCCGGAGGCGGCATGGCCGTCCCGGTCGACCAGAGCGAAGGGTCCGCCGTGCGCAGCCAGTTTTATACGAAGGTGTCGAGCAAGACCAGCGCGCAAATGAAAGCCTATTGGTCCAAGCAGATCTTCTCCGGCAAGGGCCAGGCGCCCAAGGAGGTTGGCGACAGCGCGGCCGTCAAGGCCCTGGTGGCGGCCAATCCGAACATCGTCGGCTACGTCGACAGGGACGCCGTCGACGCGACCGTGAAAGTGTTGCTGTCGATAAAGTAGCCGCCTGCCGCTGCGGCACCGCAAACAGGATCCCGTTTATTTTGGGTAGCAGGCGGCGAAACACGGCACCGACGTTAATGTTTCTTTTTGGAACTTACAGTAATACCTGATCATGAATTGTTGTTATTTTTTATCGAAAAAGCAGGGCGCTGCTTGCTGACGCCGGAAAAACAACCATAACGTCCCTGGCTCAAGCCACGGGTCAGACAACGGAGAAAGAAATGAAGAAGATGAACAATGGGAAACCCCGCTTGCATGACGGTGCCGTCAAGGCGCTGCCGCTGGCGCTGATGCTGGCGATGGGGGCGGTGCATGCCCAGGACGCGGACAGCATGTTTTCATACAGCGGCTTCGGTACCGTCGGCGCGACGCACTCGTCGTCGAAGAAGGGCGATTATGTCAGCACCCTGTACCAACCGTCCGGCCCCGGCGTCTCGCGCAGCTGGGACATCAACACCGACACCAAGCTCGGCGCCCAGGTCAGCGCCAGGATCAGCGACCAGTTGACCGCTGTGGTGCAGCTGGTGTCCGCAGCGCGCAGCGACAACACGTTCGAGCCAAGGTTCGAATGGGCCAACCTGCAATACGCGTTCACGCCGGACTTCAAGGTGCGCGTGGGACGCACAGCGCTGGCCACGTTCCTGGCGTCCGACACGCGCCTGGTAGGCTATGCCAATCCCTGGATACGGCCGCCGGTAGAGATCTACAGCGATACCCCGATGACCAACCTCGACGGCGTGGACCTGACTTACCGCAGCCGTTTTGGCGGCGTCATCAACACTTTGCAGTTGTTTACCGGCAGGACCGACATCAAAACCATCGACGGCGCCGGCCAGGAACTGCCGACCAATAAAATCCGCCGTGCGCGAGGCCTCGCCAACTCCGTCGAGTTCGGCGCCTGGACCGTGCGCGCCAGCTATATGCAGTCGACGGTCACATTCGACCTGGGCGGGGGCACGATATTGGATGTGGCACAGCGCTCGGTGGCGACCGGCGCCAGCTACGATCCGGGCACCTGGTTCGTCCAGGGTGAATATACCAGCGTCAAGCTGCCCGGGATCACGCCGACCGTCAAAGGCGCCTACGTGATGGGCGGCTACCGGCTGGGCAACTTCACGCCCTACGCCATCCATGCCAGGAGCTGGTCCACCAACGTCGACGTGGGGCTGACCACCTACGACCAGCGCACCGACACGCTCGGCGTACGTTGGGACGCCATGAAAAACATCGCTGTCAAGCTCCAGTTCGACCAGATCCGGCCGGTGACTGGCAGCGCCGGTTATTTCATCAGGGCACGACCAGGGCTCGACAGCAGCAATTTCCGGCTGCTCGGCCTCGCGGTTGATTTTGTCTTCTGAAGGGGGGCGTCATGTACATGGTTAAAAAAATCCACACCGCCATCATCGCCGCCGGCCTGGCGCTGCTGGCGCAGTCCGCCTCGGCCGAGGTGGTCGTCATCGTTTCGGCCAAGAACGCCGCCACCGCGCTGACCGAGGAGCAGGCGTCCGATATTTTCCTTGGCAAGAACTCCGCGCTGCCCGGAAGCGGACCGGCAACCCCGGTCGACCAGGCCGATGGCTCGCCCTTGCGCGACCAGTTCTACACCAAGGTGTCCAGCAAGACCGCCGCCCAGATGAAAGCGTACTGGGCCAAGCAGATTTTCACCGGCAAGGGCCAGGCGCCCAAGGAGGCCGGCGACAGCGCCGCCGTCAAGGCGGCGGTGGCTGGCAATCCGAATCTGATCGGCTACATCGACAGGAGCGCCGTCGACGCCACGGTGAAAGTCCTGCTGACTGTCAAGTAATGCCAGCCGCGCGCGGCGCAACTGCCGCGCGCGATATTGAAGAACCCCGTTATTTCCAGAAGAGGCTCTCGATGAGCATCAAAACCAAAATTTGGGCCTTGCCGGTGATTTCCACGGTCGTTTTCGCGCTGGGACTGGCGGTCAGCACCTCGCTGGTACTCGATGCGCGCAAGTCGATCCACAATACCGAAAGTGTCGATTACCCGGTGCTCGACGCCACCAAGACGCTCACGCTCGACATCGGCGCCATCGCCGACGGCTTGCGCGACGCCGTTGCCGAGGGGGACAAGAACCGCCTGTCACAGATCCCGCAACAGGCCGCCAAGGTGCGCGCCAATTTGAAAAAAATCGGCGAACTCGGCGGCCAGGGTGCCGGAGCGGAGCGCCTCGGCGCCGAGTTTGAAGCCTATCTCACGCCGGCGCTGCGCTCGGCGCGCATCATGCTAGAGATCGAGGAGGGCGACCCGCAGGCTGCGGTGGCCAGCATGCAAAGCGCGCTCAAAGCGCTCAACGCCGACCTGGTCAAAACCAATGAGGACGCACGCAAGCGCTTCAGCGCCGGCATCGTGCAAAGCGATACCGTGGTTGGCCGCGTCCTCTACAGCAGCATCGTGGTGGCGCTGGTAGTCATCGCCACCCTCTCCGGCGCGTCATTCTTCGTGGTGCGCACGATCTGGCAGCAACTGGGCGGCGAGCCGGAATATACCCGCGAGATTGCCCGCGCGGTCGCCGACGGCGATTTATCGATGCATATCGAGACCGATCCCAAGGACACTGGCAGCCTGTTGCTGGCGTTGAAGGAGATGCGCGAAAAGCTCGGCGGCATGGTCGCCGAGATCAAGAGCTCGGCCGAAACCATCAATGTGGCCAGCGAAGAAATTGCCGCCGGCAATGCCGACCTGGCGGCGCGCACGGAGTCGCAGGCCGGCAGCGTGGACCAGACATCGCGCTCGATGCAGACGCTGACGGTGACGGTGCGCGAAAACGCCGACAATGCCAACCAGGCCAACTCGCTGGCCTTGACCGCCTCGACCATCGCCACCAAGGGTGGCGACCTGGTGCAGCAGGTGGTCGCGACCATGGGCGCGATCAACGGCTCGTCCAGGAAAATCGTCGAGATCATCGCCGTCATCGACGGCATCGCATTCCAGACCAATATCCTGGCGCTGAACGCGGCGGTCGAGGCGGCGCGCGCCGGTGAGCAGGGGCGAGGCTTTGCCGTGGTCGCCAGCGAGGTGCGCAACCTGGCGCAGCGCAGCGCCAGCGCTGCCAAGGAGATCAAGGAACTGATCGGCGACTCGGTGTCCAAGATCGGCATCGGCTCCAGGCTCGTCGACGAGGCCGGCGCGACCATGGGGGACATTGTCGAGTCCGTCAAGAAAGTGGCCACTATCATGTCCGACATCACCGCCGCCAGCAGGGAGCAAACCGGGGGCATCGAGAGCATCGGCCTGGCCATCGCCAGCATCGACGGCATGACCCAGCAAAACTCGGCGCTGGTGGAAGAGGCCTCGGCGGCAGCCGAATCGTTGCGCGACCAGGCCGGTCAGCTGAGCCAGGTGCTGTCGATCTTCAAGTTGCGCGACATGGGCGGGTCCGTCTCCGCCGCCGTCAGGGCCGGCCCGGCCCGGGGACGGCCCGCACGGCCGCAGTTGGCGGCCGGCACGCCGTTGGCCTGGGAATAACGATCCTGTCGCCTGCCTGCCGCTGCTTGCGACATTATCTCGCACACACAAGCGGCCGGTCGGTGGCAACTGGCGCCAGGCCGGTTTTACCTGGCAAACACCGCCGCCGCTTGGAATAATCGGACTGTCGTGCATAGGGGAAGTGGGGTATCAGAATCCGGGACGCAGAATGCGGTTGGTAAGGTGTTCGAGGAAGTTGCGCTGCGTCGGCAGGAACATGCGGATATAAATGGTCTCGCTGGCCTTGTCATGGTGATACACCACGCGTACCTGCTCGCACAGGCGTTGCCGTATCAGCAGCCCGACCTGCCGCGCTTCTTCGATGGGTGCGCCGCTGTCGGGAAACTGTTTCAGGTCTGCCAGCAAGGTCTTGAAGGCGGCCTTGAACCTGGCATAGGCCGACGCGCCATGATGGATCTTGAAGTCACTGCATAGGTCCCTGAAGTCGAGCTCGGCACTTTTCAAGATGACGATGCGGGTCATCTCAATCCTGGTCGAGCCGGGCCAGGAATGCTTCTTCCGTCAAGACGTCGCCACGCGCGATCTCTGCATTGCCCATGGCGATCAGCTTCATGAACGCGTGCTGTTCACGCAATTGCCGCAAATGGCGCTTGTTTTCCTGGTAGGCGTGCATGGACAGCACCACCATCTTGGCTTCGCCATTTTGCGTGATGATGATGGGATCGTGCTGGCCGCCATCGAAACCGCTGACGATGTCGGTAGTATGGGCTTTCAAATACGAGATGGGTTTGATGCGTTCGGTGGCTTCCATGCTGGCTCCCCTGATATTGAGAAATCGACAGGACCAAATATACACCAAATTTGGTCTTGTGGTGCTTCAGCAGCTTGCCACCTCCGGCAAGCTGATCCGATTGCGTCCCAGGTGCTTGGCCCGGTACAGGGCGCTTTCTGCCGTATGGATCAGTTGCGCCAGTTGCGTGCCGGGGCCGGGCAGGGCGGTGGCGGCGCCGATGCTGACCGTCACGTAAAGTCCGCCTGCATGTTCGCGCGGCAGTTGCAGGCGTTCCACGCGGTGACGGATGCGCTCGGCAACGATGGCGGCGCCCTTCAATGACTGGTTCGGCAGGATCACGGCAAATTCCTCGCCGCCGTAGCGCGCCACCAGGTCGTTGCTGCGCATTTCGCTGGCGACGGCGCCGGCCACCTTGCGCAGGCAGTCGTCGCCCCGCAGGTGGCCATGGCTGTCGTTGTATTGCTTGAAATTATCGACGTCGACCATCAGCAACGACAGGGGCAGCTGCTGGCGCTGGGCGCGTTGCCATTCGGCGTGCACGGTGTCGTCGAAACAGCGGCGGTTGGCCAGGCCCGTCAGGCTGTCGTGCGTGGCCAGGCGTTCGAGCGCGGCTTGCGCGCGTTTTTCGTCCGTCATGTCGCGCAGGGTTTCCACCACGGCGGCGAGCTCGCCGTGCTTGCCATAGATGGGGCTGGCGTCCACCGCCAGATAGCGGCGCCGGCCCGTGCGCGGCATGTCGCACCAGTTTTCGGCGCACAGATTGTCGCCGGTACCGCTGCGGCAGGCGTGAGTGCCGGCCGGAGAGTACGGCGCGCTGGCGTGCCCGGCGAGCAGCAAGTCGGCCAGGGTGGGTCGCTGCTGGGCATAAAAGCAGCGCCAGTGCTGGTTGCCGCCGATTACTTCGGCCGCCGGCACGCCCGTCAGCTGTTCGCAGGCGCGGTTCCAGATCATCACCTTGCCAGCGGCATCAAGTACAAAGGTCGGCACGACCAGCAATTGCATCATCTTGACAGCAAAGTCATGCGAGGCGGCGTCAGCAGTTGGCGCCGCGTGCATGTTTGCGTGGGAGTCCGGCATGGATGTTTCCTTGCGAGAGATGGTGAACGGGAGTGGGCAGGAGTACATGATGGAGTGCGGCAGGCAATAGTTATTGACAAATGGCAATAAATAGCAATAGTCAGGCGACTCGCGCCGGTGCCGCGCCGGGCTTGGCCTTCATCGGCAGCGACAGCTGCAACGTCGTGCCACGACCGGGCCGGCTACCCATGCGCAGTACGCCGCCCACGTCGCGCAAGCGTTCTTCCATGCCGGCCAGCCCAAAGCCCTTGCGCGCAGTCACATCCTTCATGCCGATGCCGTTATCGGCGATGTACAGTTGCAGCAAGGCGCCCTGGCATTGCAGGCGCACATGCACCTGCGTTGCCTGCGCATGGCGCGCGATATTGGCCAGCGCCTCCTGTAGTGCGTGGTACAGCACGGTCTCTACCAGGTCCAGGCTGGCCAGGTGCGCGTCGGCCAGCACGAAGGCGTGTTTGACGGGAATGCCGGTGGCGCGCGTGAAATCGGCCAGCAGTTGATGCAGGGCGGCTTGCGGACCTTGGTCCAGCGCGGGCGGGCGCAGGCCGGCGATCACGCAGCGCAGGGCCGCGATGCTCTGGTCGATATTGCTGGCCATGAACTGCAAGGTCTGGACCAGGCGGGTCGTACCGCCGCCAGTATTGGCTTGCAAGTTCGCGACATCCATTTTGAGTGTCAGCAGATACTGGCCCAGGTCGTCGTGCAAATCGCGGCCCAGGCGGCGGCGCTCCTGATCCTGGATGTGTTGCCTGTCAGAGCGCATCTGCTCAATCTGGCGCCGGGCAAGCTGCAGCGCGTGTTCTGCCTGCTGGAGCGACAACTGATCATTCTGCATTTGCGCGTACAGGCCACGCAGGCGCCACAGCAGCAGCAGGGCGATCACGCCCAGCAGCCCGGCGCAGATGCTGAGCAGGTTGACAAGGTAATGCGCTGATTCGCTGGCGGCAGGCATGGCTCTCCCCGGACGCAATGTGTTTTCCATTCGGCAATATTGATAACTGAAAATACCGTTGCCGGGATCGGCGGGGCTTGCGCCAGCGCAAACCGGGCGCAAAATGCTGCACTGCAAGGTCGTGAGTGTTGTTTCCGCGTCCAGGCCATGGCAAGCACGGCTTTTACACGGAGAGCGCCTCGCGCGGATATAATAGAGGGTTGTCAATCGGCTTTTGCGGCCCAGGCCAGGTTTGCCCGCCCATGCGCGGACGCCGGCCCGCTCTTAGGAAATACAGTGACTTATAGCATCAAAGAGATTTTTTACACCCTGCAGGGAGAAGGTGCGCATGCGGGTCGTCCCGCCGTGTTTTGCCGCTTTTCTGGCTGCAACCTGTGGACCGGCCGCGAAAGCGACCGCGCCAGCGCCGTGTGCCAGTTCTGCGATACGGACTTCGTCGGCACCGATGGCGAACTGGGCGGCAAGTTCAGGACGCCGCAGGAACTGGCCGCGCTGATCGACAGCCTGTGGCCGGCCAGCCACACGGCCAGCAAATACGTGGTGTTTACGGGCGGCGAACCGCTGTTGCAGCTCGATACCGCGCTGATCGATGCCATGCATGCGGTCGGCTTTACCATTGCCATCGAGACCAATGGCACCTTGCCGGTGCCCGACGGCGTGGACTGGATCTGCGTCAGCCCGAAGATGGGCTCCACGTTGGTGGTGCACAAGGGCAACGAAATCAAGGTGGTGATTCCGCAGTTCCAGCAAGACCTGGCGGCCTATGAGCAGCTGGACTTCGACAACTTTTATGTGCAAGCCATGGACGGCCTGCTGGCCGCACAAAACATGAAGCTGGCCATCGAGACGTGCAAAAGCAATCCGAAATGGAAGCTGAGCCTGCAAACCCACAAACTCCTGCAAATACCTTAACAAAAAACTATGCTCACTATCACACGCAAGCTCGAATTCGACGCAGGCCACCGCATTCCCGATCACAAAAGCCAGTGCCGCAACCTGCACGGCCATCGTTACACGGTGGAAATCACCCTGGTCGGTAAGGTCATCGAAGCGGAAGGCAATTCCGACAACGGCATGATCATGGACTTTTCCGACGTCAAGACCCTGGCCAAGCAGCACCTGGTCGATGTCTGGGATCACGCCTTCCTGGTCTATGAAAAGGATACGGCCGTGCGCGACTTCCTGGCCAGCCTGCCCGACCATAAAACCGTCGTCATCGACCGTATTCCCACCGTGGAAAACCTGGCGCGCATCGCCTTCGAGATCCTGAAAGCCGCTTTTACCGACCATTTCGGTACCGGCTTGCATCTGCATAAACTGGTGCTGCATGAAACCCCGAATTGCTGGGCTGAAGTGACCGATGACTGATACGCCGGTGCCGGACACGGATGAACACTTCATGCGCCTGGCTTTGTCCCAGGCGCGGCATGCCTGGGACCTGGGCGAAGTGCCGGTTGGCGCCGTCGTCGTCAAGGATGGCGTCGTGATCGCGGTGGGCTACAACCAGCCCATCGGCCGGCATGATCCGACCGCCCATGCGGAAATTATGGCCTTGCGCGCGGCGGCCGAAAAGCTGGGCAACTACCGGCTGCCCGGCTGTGAATTGTATGTCACGCTGGAACCTTGCGTGATGTGCTCGGGCGCCATGCTGCATGCGCGCTTGTCGCGCGTGGTGTTCGGCGCGGCCGACCCGAAGACGGGCGCCTGCGGCTCGGTCGTCAATCTGTTCGCACAGCCGGCGCTGAACCACCAGAGCGCCATCGTGGGCGGTGTGCTGGCGGACGAATGCGGCGCGTTTTTGCGGGCCTTTTTTGTCGAGCGCCGCCGGACCCAGGCCGAGGCGCGCAAGCTGGCCGCCGTGCACCAGCCCTGAAACCCGGCAGGACTTCAGGGCCGAGGCGCTGACCAGCCGTCAGAACAGGTAAGAGAGGTTGACCGACAGCGACGAGACGTCGGCGTCCTGCGCCGCACCGGCAACCTTTGCCTTGTATTTTTCCGAGCTCAGACGCAGATTGGTCCACAGCCTGGGCGTCAGGGCGTAGCCGATCTCGAACGAGCGACCAAGCGCGTTCTTGAACCTGATGCTCTGTTCAGCGCCATCGACGCTCGCCGTCACCTTCGGCGCAAGCACGTAACTGAGTCCCACGCCGAAGCGTACTGTTTCCAGGCCCGTGTAATAGACCATGGCTTCCAGGGGAATGCGTGAAAATTTCGCGCTGCCGCTGCCGCCCGCCCGCGGATCGTAATGGTAGTTGACCAGCGCCGAGGCCTGCACCGGATACTGGCTGGACTGCCACAATACGCCGCCACCGACTTTGAAACGGCCGCCGCCAAGGAAGGTTACCGGGCGCCCGGCTGACGTGGTGGCCACCTGCCATTCGTCGCCACTGTAACTGACTGCGCCGGTCACGACTGGACTGAAGGTGTCGGCCGCGAAGGCGGCGCCGCCGATCAGCAAACCGGCCAGCGCCATTGCATACTGCATGAAACGTTTATTCAAGAAAAACTCCCTATCCATGGATTGTCGCTCACGATAACGTAAAACCCTGACCATGCGTATCTGTTCAAGGTAACTTTTGGTGTCGAGCCGGCAAATAAGCTCCGTGCCAGACGTTTTGCCATTCACAAATGGCAGTCATTATTATTAAAATAGTATTTCTTCTTCGCCAGCGAACTGCTGGCCGCCAGCCTGCCGCGCGTCAGGTAATGCCGCTCCAGCCATAAAATGCTATGCTCATTGCACGGCTGCGGCGCTGATGCTCGCGGCCGTTGACCGGAAAGGCAATCATGGCAACCACCAAGGCCAACGGCCTCAATATCGCTTACGAAAGCCATGGCGATCCGCAAGATCCCTGCGTGCTGTTCATCATGGGACTGGGCATGCAACTGGTCGCCTGGCCTGATGACTTTATCGATGGCATCGTCGAACAAGGTTTTCGCGTGATCCGCTTCGACAACCGCGACGTCGGCCTGTCGAGCAAGATGACGCATGCGGGCAAACCCAGCCTGCCGCTGGCCTATCTGAAAACCAGAATAGGCTGGCCCCTGAAAAGTTCGTATACCCTCGATGACATGGCGGAAGATGCGCTGGGCCTGCTGTCGGCCCTGGGCGTGGCCCAGGCGCACCTGATCGGCGTGTCGATGGGCGGCATGATCGCGCAGGTGATGGCGGCGCGTGCGCCGCAGCGGGTGATGAGCCTGGTGTCCATCATGTCGAGCAGCGGCCGGCGCGGCTTGCCCGGCCCGAGCAAGCTGGCGCGCAACGCCCTGATGAAACGCCCGAAGGCCCACGCCAGCCAGGCCGACCTGGTGACGCAGATGGTGGCCACCGTGCGCGCCCTGGGCAGCCCCGCCTATCCGGTGACCGACAAGCTGCTGCACCAGCGTATCGGGCTGGCCCTGGCCCGCGCCTACTGTCCCGATGGCGTGGTGCGCCAGATGGTGGCCGTCGGCGCCTCGGGCGATCGGGTGGCCTTGTTGCCCACCATTAGCTGTCCCACGCTCGTGATCCACGGCGCGGCCGACCCCTTGATCCCGCTCGCCTGCGGCGTCGATACGGCCTCGCTGATACCGGGCGCGCGGCTGGAAGTGATTGAAGGCATGGGCCACGACTTGCCGCCGCAGCTGATCGAGCGCATCCTCGCCTTGATCGATGTTCATCTGCACGGTAAGATGGTGCCACAGATGCGCTCGCAGCTTGCCTGAGCAGAACATTCCTCACCCTGTCCGGTAACATACTATTGAATCCTCCTGAAATCGGCATCGCCATCGTGGCACCCGGCGGCTACGCGCCCGACGAGGCGGCGCTGGCGCGCGCCATTGTCCGTCTGCAATCGCAAGGCGCCACTGTCCATAATTACTATGATCCCGCGCACAAGTTCCAGCGCTTCGGCGGCACGGAAGCTGGGCGACTGGCGCAACTGACCGCCGCCGCCCGGGACCCCGACGTGCAGGTGGTGCTGGCCCTGCGCGGCAGCTATGGCATCAGCCGCATCCTGCCCGAGATCGATTTCCAGGCCATGGCCGACAGCGGCAAATTGTTTGTCGGCTACAGCGACTTCACGGCCTTTCACATGGGCCTGATGGCCAGAACGGGCCGCGCCAGCTTTGCCGGTCCCATGATCTGTGACGATTTCCTGCGCGACGAGCCGGAACAGTTCACGCTCGACCAGCTATGGTCCTGCCTGCTAGGGCCCACGCATACGGTAACCGGTGTGGCTGCAGGCAATCCACAGGTTGATGTGCGCGGCAAACTGTGGGGCGGCAACCTGGCCATGCTGGTGCATCTGCTTGGCACGCCGTATTTCCCCGGCATCGAGGGCGGCATCTTGTTCCTCGAAGACGTCAACGAGCACCCGTACCGGGTCGAGCGCATGCTGCTGCAACTGCTGCATGCGGGCGTGATTGGTCGCCAGCAAGCTGTGCTGCTGGGCGACTTTTCTGCCTATAAATTGAGTCCGCAAGACAATGGCTATGATTTCGACGCCATGCTCGCCTATGTGCGCGAGCGCCTGCCGGTGCCGGTGCTGACGGGCCTGGAGTTCGGCCATATCCGCCGCCGCGTCACCTTGCCGTTTGGCGGTCATGCGCGCCTGAGCTCGAACGACACCGGCTTTAGCTTGCAGGTGCAGGACTATCCGACCCTGGCGCGCGCCAGCCGATGAACTCGCCGCCGGGCAGGCTGGCGCAACTCGATGTGCTGCGTGGCATCGCCGTGTTTGGCATCCTGCTGGTCAATATCTGGGGCTACGCCTGGGGCACTTTGTCAGTGCGCTATGGCACCTTGCCTGCGCATGCGCCATGGCAGGACCAGGCCGCCATTTTCCTGGTGGCGGCGTTTGCCGAGTTCAAGTTCTATCCCATCTTCGCCTTTCTGTTCGGCGCCGGCTTTGCGCTGCATACGCGCTCGCTGCGGCGGCAGCTGGACAGCTGGCCGGCAGCGCAAGCGGCCTACCGGCGGCGCCTGCGCTGGCTGCTGCTGTTCGGCCTCATACACGGCTTTTTTATCTGGAGCGGCGACGTGCTTGCCTCCTACGCGCTGGGCGGCATGCTGATCCTGCGGCTGGCGCCAGGCCGACTTGCCCGCATCCGCAACCTGGCCTGGCTGCTGGCCGGCGGCTTCCTGTTGTTCATGGCCTTGCTGTATCCGGTCAGCCCGGCCATCACGGCGGCGGACACCACGCGCCAGCTGCAGGAATTTGCCGGCCGCTACGCCATCTACACCCAGGGTAGCCTGCAGGCGGTGGCGGCCTTGCGCGTGCG
The DNA here is from genome assembly GCF_002250505.1 of Janthinobacterium sp. PC23-8. Lineage (GTDB taxonomy): Bacteria > Pseudomonadota > Gammaproteobacteria > Burkholderiales > Burkholderiaceae_D > Janthinobacterium. Next base: position 464,085 of record NZ_NJGY01000002.1, on the reverse strand, counting down.
CGACTATGGCATGCAGATGCTGTTCGTCGTCGTCATGCTGCCGCATATCATCGTACTGTTCTTGCTGGGTATCCTGTCCGTGCGCCTGGGCTGGCTGACGGAGCCACGGCGCCATCGCCAGGTGTGGCTGCGCGTCTGCGCGGTGGGGTTGGGCCTGGGCTTGCCGTTCAACCTGCTGGCCGCCACGGCGATGCTGCGCCAGACAATTGAGCCATATCAGACGCAGTGGAACAGCATGTTGTTTGAGCTGCTGCTGTATGCGGGCGGACCGTTGCTGGCGGCCGGCTATGTGGCGTCGCTGATGCTGGCCGGGCCCGCCATGATGGCGGCGCTGACGCGGCAGCTGGCGCCGGTCGGCCGCCTCGCGCTCTCCAACTATCTGACGCAATCGGTGCTCGGCACCTTCTTGTTGCATGGCTGGGGACTGGCCTGGGGCGCACGCTTGCGCCCGGTCGAGATGCTGGGCCTGGCGCTGGCCATCATGGCGGGGCAGATATTGATCAGTCGCTGGTGGCTGGCGCGTTTCAGGCAAGGCCCGGTCGAGGCCTTGTGGCGGCGCCTGGCGCAGTAAGCGGCAAGGATCAGTCGGCATTCCAGTCGAACGAGGCCTGTTCGGCCGGTGGCGCCGGCGTCTTTTTGACGCGCGCCGATGGCATCAGCGGCTTGTCGAGCGCATGCCATTCAAACAGGCCGGCGTCCAGCATGCCGGTGCGCGCCAGGTGCAGCGCCTCGTCGGGCGTCAACTCGGGCGCCAGCCAGCGCTGCGCATCTGCCACGCTGACGGCCACGGGACGCCGGTCATGGATATCGACCATGCCGCCCAGGCTGTCGGCCGTCACCAGCACGAAACCCGATTCCTCGCGGTGCTGCCGGAACGGGCCGAAGTGGGCCAGCACCAGCAGGAACAGCGGTTCGCGGTCTTTTCGGTGGATATGCCAGGGCTGTCTGGCCCCCTTTTCTCCGCTCCACTCATACCAGCCGTGCACGCAGACGATGCCGCGCCCGCCGCGCAGCAGCCGCTTCCAGTAGCTGCCGCCCAGTTTTTCCAGGCGGGCGTTGATGGCGATCGGGATTTGCTTCTTGCCCGGCGCCGGCGCAGCGGCGGCCCAGGCAGGGCGGTAGCCCCAGAACACATCGTCGACTCGGCGCACGCCTTGATCAACGTGCAGCACAGGCCGGCAGGTACCGGGCGACACGTTCAGCTGCGGCTGGGCCTGGCTGTCAAAGACCGCATCGGTCCAGCCGAAATGCGAGGCCTGCACCCGCGCCGTGTCGTTTTGATCGAATCGTCCGCACATGGCGCGATGATACCCGATTCAATCGGCGATGCGGCCAGTGTGGTCAAGCGTACAGACCATGATGCTGCGATGCGGCACACTGGACGCAAGTCAGGTGGCTGACGTCTTTTAAGCGGAGGAACTATGATGATGTCTTTGGAAAATCCCACCATCCACAAAGGATTCACGATCAGCGCAACCGCTTCCCAGCGCCGCGACGGCCGCTGGGTAGGTTCGTTTATCAGCCAGAATCTTGCCTGCGGCGCGTATGAGGACACCTGCGATTATGATGATTGCAGCAACGAAAAAGAGGCGCAGCAAGTCGCCTTGTCCATCGGCTGGCGCCTGGCGGACAGCGCGCCGATGCGCTGAGAATGGTTGAGGATGACCTGGCCTGGCCGCTTGCGATCGCGCCAGGCCGCGTGAAACTGCCTGCTTGCGCCGCAAGGCGCATAGCAGGAAACAAGTCGCCACACTTATCCCGCGCGTATCGCGCGGATCTGCAAGGCCGTTTCCTCTATCTCGCGATACGCTTCCTGCACATAGCCGGAAATCGGATGCGTATCCATCCAGGCAAAACATGCAGCCTCATCATCCTTGATGGCAAACGGCACGTGGCTGTCCCGTATTGCTTGCGCAGTTTCCCTGACCAGGGACGCAAACAGCAGTTCCAGCGTTTCCATAATGGTCTCCTCGCATGTTCGATCCAGACATGAATCTAGCACGCCTGCCCGGCCGGTTGTGTGCGTTTGCGTACATTAAGGCTCAGGCGGCAGGATGACCCAGATGCTCGTACAGGATCAGACAGCCGATCACGATCAGGATCAGCCCACCGAGCAGTTCGGCACGCTTCCCGGCCACCGTGCCCAGCACGCGGCCCAGCATCACGCCGAGGGTAACCATCACAAAGGTGGAAAAGCCGATGGCGGCGGCGGTGACGAGAATGTTGGCGCCCAGCAAGGCCAGGCCGGCGCCGACCACCATGGCGTCGATGCTGGTGGCAAAGCCGGTGATGGCCAGCACCCAGAAGGAGTGGCTGCGCGCCGGTTCCTCTTCTTCATCGTTGTCGGACAGGGCATTGCGCATCATCAGCAAACCGATGATGCCGAGCAGGCTGAACGCAATCCAGTGATCCCACGCTTCCACATAGGGCGCGGCCACGCGGCCCAGGGCCCAGCCGATCAGCGGGGTGATCGATTCGATCGCCCCGAAGATCAGGCCGGTGCGCAGCGCTTCGCGCCATTGCGGCTTGTGCAGCGCCGCGCCCTTGCCGACGGCGGCGGCAAAGGCGTCGGTCGACATGGCGAGCGAGAGGGCGGCGGTGGCGGCAAAATTCATCGTTGTCTTTCAGTGGGACAGGGCTGGGATGGGATGGCCGGAAGCGGCCCGCCGCGATTTTACCCTACCCACAGCACCACTGCCGAGGCCGCGATGCAATAGAAGCCGAACAAGTGCCAGCGGCCCTGTTCGAGCCAGCTCGACAGCCAGCGCAACGCCAGCAAGCCAGCCAGGAAAGACAGGCACATGCCGAGCAAGCTCGGTGCCAGCAGCTGCGCCAGGGAAGCGCCGTGGCCGACCGCGCCGGTGTGGACCGCCTGGTAAAAGCGCCAGCCTTCCTTGACGATCACGGCCGGCGTCAGCACCACCGCCAGCGCAAAGCTGAACTCTTCGGCGCGCCGCTGGGGCACGCCGACGGCGATCGCCGTGGAAATGGTGGCGCCGGAGCGCGAAAAGCCGCGAAAGGGCAGGCACAGCCCCTGCACCGCGCCAACCAGCATGGCGCGCGGCAAGGTCAGCGCGCCGTCATGGCGCGGTTTCATGCGCGACGAGACCATGATCAGCACGCCGGCGGCGGCCAGCGCGGCGGCCATCAGCCTGGCGTTGCCGAACAGATGTTCGATCTCGAAGCCGGGCGTGCCGGCCATCACCACATGGGTGATCAGTTTCAGCAGGCCAAAGCCGATGATGCCCGTCAGCAAGGTGGCCGCCGCCAGCAGCAGCACATTGCTGCGCAGGGCGGCGCCGGAGCTGAAATAGGTCTTGCGCCACGAGGCCCAGAAATACACGATCACGGCGAACATGGTGCCGGTATGCAGCATCACCAGCAGCATGGTCAGCTCGGGCGAGGTGGGGTCCAGTCCCATCAGTTTTTCCGCCATGATGACGTGGGCGGAGCTTGAGACGGGCAGCAATTCGGCAAAGCCCTGGACGATGGAGAGGATAAACAGCTGCAATAAGGTCATGGAAGTCTTCGCTGTGGGACGGGCCTGCATTTTACCGGCGGCCCCCTTTGCCCGGCCGCCGTGAACGATTACAGTTTGTCCATCTTTGGCGCCAATGCCTGGCCGGATTGCCAGCCAGGCGAGTCGCCGCCATTGCGTGCCAGCCAGTCGCGCGGCGACCACTGCGTGGCGGCGCGAAAGGCGCGCGTAAAAGCGGGCTGGTTGCTGTAGCCGACTTCCAGCGCGATATCCTGTACCCGCTTGCCTTGCCGCAGCAATTCCTGGGCGCGGCCAATGCGCAGCTGGTTCAGGTACTGGGCCGGCGGACAGCCCAGCACCGCATGGAACTGGCGCGCGAAGCGGCTGCGCGACATGCCGCACAGGGCCGCCAGTTCGGCCACCGACCATTTGACTCCAGGATGAGCCTGCATGGCGTGCATAGCCTTGCACAGAGCGCCGTCGGCCATGTCTGGCAGCGTGGTGGACGATATCAGCTTGTGCTGCAAGGAATGGCGCAGCAGTTGGACGATCAGCACTTCACACAGGCGCTTCAATACCAGGTCGTGTCCCAATGGCGCCTGATGCGCTTCGTCAAACAGCAGCGCCAAGGTAGCGGTCAGGGCCGGCAACGGCACCAGCGCCAGGTGCAAACAGTACGGCAAGGCCCGCACCATGGCGTCGTCGCCAGCCAGGTGGATGTGGGCGCACAGCAGTTCGGCAGCGCCATCGCCGGTTGACAGTCCATGCGCATGCGGCCGCGGATACCAGGCCACAGCGGGGCCTTGCAGCTGCAAGGCAATGCCGTCGTTCTGCGTCAGGGTCACCGCGCCCTGGCGCACCAGATGTAAATGACCGTACATGGGCTGCACAGGAAAATGGTTGCTGCCGCAAAAGGCGCCGCGAAAAAAGACCTCGGCGGAAAAGTCCAGACGCTGCAACAAGACGGAAAGAATGCCCATAAGAAAGAAAAAGACGGAAAGATATAAATTGTAGACTGCGGGCAACTAATGATGTCATTTTTATCGCTATGATCGTCGCCAATGTCGCCGTCCCTGGCAACATATTGTCGTGTTCTATCGAATACATGGAGAATGATATGGTTCTATCGAACTTGAAAATAGGCACGCGTCTTTACCTGGCGTTCGCCGCTGTGATCGCCCTGATGGCGATACTGATTGTCTCCGCCCAAGCCAATTTTGCCAGCCTGGGCGAAGCCAATCGCTGGAATGTCCATACCTATGAAGTGATGGGCGAAGCGAGCGGCCTGCTCGAGGGCCTGGTCGATATTGAAACAGGCGAACGCGGCTTTGCCTTGACGGGCAAGGAAACGTCGCTCGAACCGCTGCTGTACGGCAAACGCATTTTCCGCGAACACCTGCAAAAGGTCCGCGAACTGACGTCCGACAATCCTGCCCAGCAAACCCGGCTGGCGACCCTGGAGGCAACCCAGCAGCGCTGGCTGGCCAATGCCGTCGAACCGGTCATCGCGCTGCGCCGCGCTGCGCTCGCCGATGGCAATATGGAGGCCGTGATGGCAGCCCAGCAGGCCGGCAACGGCAAGGCCGACATGGACGCCATGCGTGCCTTGCTCGGTGAAATCAGCCAGGCCGAAGCGGCCTTGCTGGAACAGCGCGCCGAAGCGGCGGCCAGCCTGAGAACGCGTACCACCGTGGTCTTGCTGGGTGGCGGCGCGCTTGCCGCGCTGCTGGCCTGCGTGCTGGCTTTTTTGCTGAACCGCAATATCACGGCGCCGCTGCGTGTCGCGGTGAACCTTGCCCAGCGTGTGGCCAAAGGCGACCTGAGTAGCCATATTGTCGTGCGCTCGAAAGACGAGACCGGTGAACTGATCGCCGCGCTGCGCGACATGAATGCGGCGCTGGTCACCATCGTCGGCGACGTGCGCGGCGGCACCGACACCATCGCCACGGCGTCGGCGCAGATCGCGGCCGGCAATATGGACTTGTCGGCGCGCACCGAGCAGCAAGCCAGTTCGCTGGAGGAAACCGCGTCGTCGATGGAGGAGCTGACCTCGGCCGTCAAGCAGAATGCCGACAATGCCCAGGCGGCCCGTACCCTGGCGGCATCGGCCTCGGCGGTGGCGGTGCAGGGCGGCGCGGTGGTCGCCGACGTGGTGCGGACCATGGGTTCGATCAACGCATCATCGCGCAAGATTGCCGATATTATCGGCGTCATCGACGGCATCGCCTTCCAGACCAATATCCTAGCATTGAACGCCGCCGTCGAGGCGGCGCGCGCCGGCGAGCAGGGCCGCGGCTTTGCCGTGGTCGCCACGGAAGTGCGTAACCTGGCCCAGCGCAGCGCCAGCGCGGCCAGGGAAATCAAGGGCCTGATCGAGGACTCGGTCGACAAGGTCGGCACCGGCAACATTCTCGTCGAGCAGGCGGGCGCCACCATGCAGCAGGTGGTCGACAGCGTGCAGCGCCTCTCCACCATCATAGGCGACATCACCGACGCCAGCGAAGAGCAGCGCATGGGCATCGAACAGGTCAATGAAGCGATCTCGCAGATGGACCAGGTGACGCAGCAAAACGCGGCGCTGGTCGAGCAAGCCGCCGCCGCCGCCAACGCACTGCAGGAGCAAGCCGGGCTGCTGTCACAATCGGTACAGGTATTCCGCTTGCAAGAGGCACTCGCTCCCGCAGCCGGCCAGCCCGCCCTGCCGATGTCCGAGCCGCAGCGCTCGCGCCGTCAACAGCAGGTGCTGCTGATGGAGGGCTGAGGCCGATAGGGGGCGTTGGTCCGCAACCATCGCGGCCATCGCCGCCTTTATTTTGTTGCCTGTAAAGCATATGATGCCTGAAGCTGGCCGGATCGCCCGTGACTGGCGGGTGGGCGATTTCCCGACACATCCTCAAGTAAATGCAGGTATGGCTGGACGGACATGACGCGCCCCGGTATTCTGCCCATCTGATACTTATTTCTACATAGAAATATCAATACAAAAAGTACGAGAGGTAGCCATGAACGCAGAAAAGGATGTTGTGTACGGTACAGAAGATTTGTTGATGAGTTTGTGCAACTCGGTAGTCCGGGTGCTGAACGTCGCAACGCAAAGCAGAGTCAATTATTCCGGCATGGTGCAGCGCATTACCAAGACCGGCCTGAAACCTGATATAGGCTGTTTCGTCATGTTCGACGGCGGCTTCACCGGCCTGGTGGTGCTCAATTTCGCGGCCGACACGGCGATGGAAATCTACGAGCGCTACATGCTGCACATGGGCATGCCGAAGTCGGAGCTGGCCAATTACTATACTTCCGATGAAGTGTCGAACATTATGGGCGAGCTGATGAACCAGATCGTCGGCGACTTCACGGGCAAGGTGCGGCGCGAGCTGCAAACGAATATCACGCAAAGCCAACCGAAAATGCTGGTGCTGAACAAACAGGTGATGCTCAGCGTCGATACGCCGCTGGACCGCCCTGAAATGCGCCGCGTGACGTTCTATACGGAAAAGAACAATATCTTTTACCTGGAACTGGCCATCGACCGTACCGAATTCATCAAGCTGCACGATTTCGACTCGCAGGAAGTCGACACCGATTCGCTGATGGACTCCGAATTTGCCAACAAGGCCAGGGATGCGGCCCCCGCGCCCACGCCCGCACCGGCGGACGACGATAACGAAGACCTGTTGAAGTCCCTGGGCATGTAGGCCTGCCCGGCGATGGCGGCCCGCCAGTGACCGGGCCGCCATCGCACTGCCCCCTGGTGGGGCTGATCACGCAGCAGTCCCGGCCGGCATGCGACACCGTGCAAGGGGCCTTGCTGTCCGCCCTGGCGGCCGCGCAGCTGCCGGCCTGCGCCTCGCCGCTTTTCACTTCGCCACCGACCCCGCTCATGTTGACCAGCGCCGCCACCATGGCTGCCCGGGAATGCCGCGTGACAGGTGCGGTATAATGGAGGAAAGTACCTAAGCAAGTACGCATAAATTCTTGTGGATTCTGACTTCCATAACCGGCGCTCTGCGGCGTTGCCCGCCGCTAGCAGTGCTCGCACTGCGTCGCATCGGGCGCCTTGCAGCGCATCCGATTCTGTTCGTCATAATTTCACAATAATTTCTTGGCACTTACTTAATACCCTGTTTTCACTGGATAAAGACCCGATACCACATGCTCAGTACAGCTAACATCACGATGCAGTTTGGCGCCAAGCCATTGTTTGAGAATATCTCCGTCAAGTTCGGCGACGGCAACCGCTATGGCCTGATTGGCGCCAACGGCTGCGGCAAGTCGACGTTCATGAAAATCCTCGGCGGCGACCTGGAACCGTCGGGCGGCAACGTCATGCTCGACACCAACGAGCGCCTCGGCAAGTTGCGCCAGGACCAGTTCGCCTTCGAAGACATGCGCGTGCTCGACGTGGTGATGATGGGCCACACGGAAATGTGGGCGGCAATGCAGGAACGCGATGCGATCTACGCCAACCTCGAGGCGACCGACGACGACTACATGAAGGCGGCCGAACTCGAAGGCAAAGTGTCGGAATACGACGGCTATACGGCCGAATCGCGCGCCGGCGAACTGCTGCTGGGCGCCGGCGTGGCCATCGACCTGCATCAGGGGCCGATGAGCAATGTGTCGCCAGGCTGGAAGCTGCGCGTGCTGCTGGCGCAGGCGCTGTTCTCGAACCCGGACATCCTGCTGCTCGACGAGCCGACCAATAACCTGGACATCAACACCATTCGCTGGCTGGAAGACGTGCTCAACGAGCGCAATTCCACCATGATCATCATTTCCCACGATCGCCACTTCCTCAACCAGGTCTGCACCCATGTGGCCGACATGGACTACGGCACCCTGAAGATCTATCCGGGCAACTACGACGAATACATGTTCGCCTCGACCCAGGCGCGCAACCAGCAACTGGCCAACAACGCCAAGGCGAAAGACAAGGTTGCCGAGTTGCAGGAATTCGTGCGCCGTTTCGCCGCCAACAAATCGAAAGCCCGCCAGGCCACCTCGCGCGCCAAGCAGATCGAAAAAATCAAGGTCGATGACATCAAGCCGTCGTCGCGCGCCTATCCCTTCGTGCGTTTTGACGGCGAGAAAAAGCTGCACCGCCTGGCGGTGGAAGTCGAGAACATCTCGAAAGGGTTTGATCGCCAGCTGTTCAAGAATTTTTCCATCATGGTCGAAGCGGGCGAGCGCATCGCCATCATCGGCGCCAACGGCGCCGGCAAGACTACCATGCTGCGCTGCATTGCGGGCGACCTGGCCGGCTTGCAGCCTGACCAGGGCCGCGTGAAGTGGGCCGAAAACGCCAACGTCGGCTATATGCCGCAGGACCCGACCGAAGACTTCGCCAAGGATACCAACCTGACCGACTGGATCGGCCAGTGGACCAAGGAGGGCGACGACGACCAGGCCGTGCGTTCCATCCTGGGCCGCTTGCTGTTCGGCGGCGACGACGTGAAAAAGGCCGTCAAGGTGCTGTCCGGTGGCGAGAAAGGCCGCATGATGTACGGCAAGCTGATGCTGGGCCGCCACAACGTGCTGCTGCTCGACGAGCCGACCAACCACATGGACATGGAATCGATCGAATCGCTCAACATCGCGCTGGAAAAATACGCCGGCACCCTGATCTTCGTCTCGCACGACCGCGAATTCGTCTCCTCGCTGGCCAACCGCATCATCGAGATCAAGGAAGACGGCATTGTCGATTACAGCGGTAATTACGAAGATTACTTGAAAAGCCAAGGCATCGATTAAACACCTGACCAAACCTACTGCGCGTCGCGATTTGCGGCCTGCGATGCTCACCGTGCTATAGCACGGCTGCGCTTCTTAGCCGCAACTCACTGCCGCTCGCTACGGTTTTTTCAGGTGTTTGAAAAGCCGGTGGTGTGCCTTTTTCAAGCCGAACTGCCGTGTTGCGGCCATCTCATCCACTATCCCGTTTTTGTTTGACACAGCCATGCAAACTCTAGCCATCAAAGCCGTCGAGTACGAACACCCGCAAGACGGCGCCAGCTGCACCGCCCACGCCTGGGCGCGCACGCCGGCAACGCCGTCCCCCTCTGAAAAAACCGCACTGATTGCCCGTATCAAGCGCCTGCTGGTCGAGCGCGAGGCGGTGCTGGTCGCCCACTATTATGTCGACGCCGACCTGCAGGACCTGGCCGAGGCGACCGGCGGCTGCGTCTCCGATTCGCTGGAAATGGCGCGCTTCGGGCGCGACCATCCTGCAAAAACGCTGGTGGTGGCCGGCGTGCGCTTCATGGGCGAAACGGCGAAGATCCTGAGCCCGGAAAAAACCGTGCTGATGCCCGACCTGGACGCGACTTGCTCGCTCGACCTCGGTTGTCCGGTCGATGAATTCACGGCCTTTTGCGACCAGCATCCCGACCGCACGGTGGTGGTCTACGCCAACACCAGCGCGGCCGTCAAGGCGCGCGCCGACTGGATGGTAACGTCCTCGATCGGCCTCGATATCGTCGCCCACCTGCATGCGCAGGGCAAGAAGATCTTGTGGGCACCCGACAAGCACCTGGGCTCCTATATCCAGAAGCAAACCGGCGCCGACATGCTGCTGTGGCAGGGTTCGTGCCTGGTGCATGACGAATTCAAGGGCATCGAACTCGACCTGCTCAAGGAACAGTATCCGCAGGCCAGGGTGCTGGTGCACCCGGAGTCGCCGGCCAATGTGGTGGCGCTGGCCGACATGGTGGGCTCGACATCGCAGATGATCGCCGCCGCGCAGAGCATGGATGCCGACACCTTTATCGTTGCCACCGACAACGGCATCTTGCACAAGATGCGCGCCGCCGCGCCCGGCAAGCGCTTTATCGAGGCGCCCACGGCCGGCAACAGCGCCACCTGCAAAAGCTGCGCGCACTGCCCCTGGATGGCCATGAACGGCCTGCGCAACCTGGCCGAGACCCTGGAGAACCTGCACAACGAAATCCAGGTCGATCCGGCCATCGGCCAGCTGGCCGTGCGTTCGATTAACCGCATGCTCGACTTCGCCGCCGCCAAAAAGGCCGGCGTGCGCCCAGGCGCCGACCTGGCAAAAGAAGCGGCATTGTTTCAAGGAATTGGTCCCGCATGAGTACTCTCGTCAATGCTTTCGCCCCGTTCGACGCCGCCCTGGCGCGCGCTTTCGAAGCCAATTTGCTGGCCGCCTTGCTGGAAGACGTAGGCCAGTGCGACCTGACGGGCGAGCTGGTGCCGCCCGACGATATCGTCACCGCGCGCGTGCTCGTGCGTGAAGCGGCCGTGCTGTGCGGCGCGCCGTGGTTCGAAGGCGTGATGAACAGCCTCGACCGCAGCATCCGGATCGACTGGCATTACGCCGAAGGCGACATGATGGCCGCCGACAGCGTGGTGTGCACCATTGCCGCGCCGGCGCGGGCCTTGCTCACGGCCGAGCGCAGCGCGTTGAACTTCTTGCAGCTGCTGTCGGCCGTGGCCACCGCCACGCGCCGTTATGTGGACCTGATCGCCGGCACCAAAGCGGCTATCCTGGACACGCGCAAGACCTTGCCCGGCCTGCGGCTGGCGCAAAAATACGCGGTGCGCGTCGGTGGCGGGCAGAACCAGCGCCTGGCCTTGTATGACGGCATTTTGATCAAGGAAAACCATATCGCCGCCGCCGGCGGCGTCAAACAGGCGCTCGACAATGCGCGCACCCTCGACGCCGGCGTGCCGGTGCAGATCGAGGTCGAAACGCTGGCGCAATTGCAGGAAGCGCTGGACGCCGGTGCCGTCTCGGTGCTGCTGGACAACTTCAGCAACGACATGATGCGCGCAGCCGTGGCGGTGACGAACGGGCGCGCGCTGCTCGAAGCGTCGGGCGGCATCAACTTCGAGACCGTGCGCGCGATTGCCGAGACCGGCGTGGACCGCATTTCGATCGGCAGCCTGACCAAGGATGTGCGGGCCACCGACTACTCCTTGCGCATCGTCGGCTGATGGGGCTGGCGGGCCGCTTGCCCGGAGTGGGCTTGTTCTGGCTGATGTTTTTGCCAGCCTGGGTCTGGCCGGCGCAGGCGCCTGCGCGTGAGCTGCTGGCCGTCGGCGCGCAGTTCGAGCGCGTGTTTGACTACCAGGCCAGTGGCAATTACGTGGGCCTGGGCGCCGAACTGGTGCGTATCATGGCCGTGCGCACGGGCAATACCGTGCGTTTTCGCATGGTGCCGTGGGCGCGTGCGCAAGCGATGCTGGCCCAGGGCCGGGCCGATATCCTGATCGGCCCTTACAAGGCGCCCGAGCGCTTTGCCAGCATGGCGTTTTCGGAGCAACCCTTCTACCAGGACCAGATCGTGTTCTACACGCGCCAGCACCCGGGCTTGATCTGGGATGGCGACTATGCCACCCTGAAAAACCGCCGCCTGGTGATGCTCAATGGCTGGGCCTATGGCACGGACCTGGAGCGAGCCCGGTCCACCTTGCAGGTCAGCGTGGCCAACAGTGTGGAAAGTGGCCTGAAGATGCTGGTGCACAACCATGTCGACCTGTTTGTCAGCAACCGGCGCAATACGGAACCGGTGATTGCCCGCTTGGGTCTGGAGCGCCAGGTGCGGATCTTGCCGCGCGTGCTGGAAACGCAGAACGGCTACTTTGCCTTTCCCCGCTCGCCCGAGTTCGACCGCTTGCGGCTGCAGTTCGACCAGGAACTGACTACCCTGGTCGACAGCGGCGAACTGAAGCGCCTTGGCAGGCGCTTCGATGTCACCACTCCCTAGAGCTGCTTCGCTTCAAACGTATTGCACTGCGCGATCCGGCCCGATTCGATGCCCCGGCTGAACCAGCGCACGCGCTGCTCCGAGGTGCCGTGGGTAAACGAGTCGGGCACCACATGGCCCTGCGCCTGGCGCTGCAGCGCGTCGTCGCCGATCGCCGTGGCCGCCTTCAGGGCCGCTTCCACATCGCCTTGCTCCAGGATCTTGCGCTCGGCATTGGCGTGATAGGCCCATACGCCGGCAAAACAGTCGGCCTGCAATTCCAGGCGCACCGACATGGCGTTGGCCTGGCGTTCGGTGGCCGTGCGGCGTGCGTTGTCGACCTTTTCGGACAAGCCCATCAGATTCTGCACGTGGTGGCCCACTTCATGCGCGATCACATAGGCCTGTGCAAATTCGCCCGATACCTTGAAGCGCTGCTGCATCAGGTTGAAAAAGTCCAGATCCAGATAGACCTTCTGGTCGCCGGGGCAGTAGAAGGGGCCGGTCGCGCTCTGGCCGGTGCCGCAAGCGGTCGGCGTGCTGCCGGCAAACAGCACCAGCTTGGGCCGCACATAGTTGCCGCCTTCGGCCTTGAACAGGGCGGTCCAGGTGTCTTCCGTATCGGCCAGCACGGTTTTCACGAAACGCGCCAGTTCGTCGGACTCGGGCGGCTGCCGGGTCTGCCGTGTCGGCGCCTGGCTTTGCTGGGTGCCGACCTGGCCGCCGCCGCCGCTCAGCATGCTGAGGATGGTCATCGGATTGACGCCCAGCACCCAGCCGCCGACCAGCGCGATGACGATGGTGCCGATGCCGATCGTGCGTCCGCCAAAGCCGAAGCCACCACCACCACCATCGCCGCCTTCACCGCGGCGGTCTTCCACATTATCGCTTTCGCGGTTGCCTTCCCATTTCATGATTTCTGCTCCTGTTACCCTGGTATTTGTTGATGCTGCGCAAGACGCGCCAGCATGTTGTGTGATTTCAGGTCGCTATTATCTCCGCAAATCCTGGCCGCCTGTGTTCCGCTCACGCCCAGGCTTTTTTCAGCGGCGGCGCCGTGCGGCTGCCCCTGTTGACCGGCGCTACTGCGCGCCGCGCCTTCAACGACGCCGACGGGCACAGGCCGAACAGCTTGCGGTAGTCGCTGGAGAACTGGCTGAAATTGCTCAAGCCCCAGGCGTCGGCCACATCTCCGATCGCCGCACAACGGCGGCACGGTGCGCACCTCGCGCGCATGGGCCGGCCTGCTCACTTGCTGCTTCCCGGGCGCGCATTCCGCCACGGGCGGCAAGGACATCAAGTACCATATGCAGGAGGCCAGGCATGGACCTTTTTCAACGCCGACGGCAGCGGCAAGAACGTCGTGCAAAAACGCCTGCTCGTCACTGCCATGCGCACGTTTTAACCAATGGCGCGCGCCCTGCGCCGCACCAGCACCAGCAACGGAGAGCCAATGAGCAGCTTTGCCCACACCGTCGGCAGCCGAACCTACCAGTTCCGCGACCTCAAGGAGCTGATGGCGAAAGCCACGCCGGCCCGCTCCGGCGACCGCCTCGCCGGCCTGGCCGCCGCCAGCGCGGAAGAACGCGTGGCTGCCCAGATGGCGCTCGCCGAGCTGCCGCTGACGCTGTTTTTGAACCAACTGGTGATCCCCTACGAACAGGATGAGGTCAGCCGCCTGATCATCGACGAGCACGACCAGACCGCCTTCGGTCGCATCGCCCACCTGACGGTCGGCGACTTGCGCAACTGGCTGCTCGGCGACGACGCCGACGCAGCGGCGCTGGCGGCGGTCGCGCCCGGCATCACGCCCGAGATGGCCGCAGCCGTTTCCAAGATCATGCGCATCCAGGACCTGATCCTGGTTGCCAAAAAATGCCGCGTCGTCACGCGTTTCCGCAACACCATCGGGCTCGAAGGGCGCATGGCGACGCGTTTGCAACCGAACCACCCGACCGACGACGCCACCGGCATCGCCGCCAGCGTGCTCGACGGCCTGCTGTACGGCAGCGGCGACGCCGTCATCGGCATCAACCCGGCCACCGACAATGTGCCCCAGGTGATCAGGATCGTCACCATGCTCGACGAGATCATCGCCCGCTACGACATTCCCACCCAATCGTGCGTGCTGACCCACGTCACCAACACCATCGCCGCCATCGAGCGCGGTGCGCCGGTTGACCTGGTGTTCCAGTCGATCGCCGGCACCGAGGCGGCCAACGCCAGCTTCGGCATCAACCTCGCGCTGCTCGACGAGGCGCGGCAAGCGGCGCTGTCGCTGCAACGCGGTACTGTCGGCGACAATGTCATGTATTTTGAAACGGGGCAGGGCAGCGCGCTGTCGGCCAACGCCCACCACGGCGTCGACCAGCAAACGTGCGAAACGCGCGCCTACGCCGTCGCCCGCAAGTTCGCGCCGCTGCTGGTGAACTCGGTGGTCGGCTTCATCGGCCCCGAATACCTGTACGACGGCAAGCAAATCATCCGCGCCGGGCTGGAGGACCACTTCTGCGCCAAGTTGCTGGGCCTGCCGATGGGCTGTGACGTCTGCTACACCAACCACGCCGAGGCCGACCAGGACGACATGGACATGTTGCTGACCTTGTTGGGCACGGCCGGCTGCACCTTCGTCATGGGCATCCCGGGCTCGGACGACATCATGCTCAACTATCAAACCACCTCGTTCCACGATGCGCTGTACGCCCGGCGCGTATTGGGATTGAAGACCGCGCCCGAATTCGAAGCCTGGCTCAAGGCGATGCACATCTTCACCACCGACGAATGCGCAACCTTGGGCAAGGCAATGCCGCCGGCATTCCAGCGCGCGCTGGCGAGCCTGACGTAAAGGAAAATAAAGCAATCCGATGAACGACACCGAGAACAAGATCGTAGCCGGCCACGTGCCGCAAGACGCGGCGGAGGGTGCCGACGCCAACCCTGACGCCGACGAGTCCGGCAACGGCCTGGTGACCGCCAATCCATGGCAGTCGCTGCGGCGTTTCACGGCCGCGCGCATCGCGCTGGGGCGCTGCGGCGTGAGCCAGCCAACGGCGCCGCAACTGGCGTTCCAGCTGGCCCATGCGCGCGCGCGCGACGCCGTCCACCTGGCGCTGGACCCGGCCGCGCTGGCGGACGCGCTGCAAGCGGCCTGCGCCCTGCCATGCCTGTCGCTGCACAGCGCGGCCCCCGGCCGCGACATCTATCTGCAAAGGCCGGACCTGGGCCGGCGGCTCGACGACGCCTCGCGCCAGGCGCTGCTGCAGCGGCCGGCGGCGCCAGCGGCGGGCCATGACCTGGCGATCGTCATCGCCGACGGCCTGTCGGCGCTGGCCATCGAGCAGAACGCCGCACCCTTCCTGCGGGCGCTGATGGCGCGCCTGGCGGCCGACAACTGGACGCTGGCGCCGCTGGCCATCGTCGCGCAGGGGCGGGTGGCGGTAGGCGACGAAGTGGGCGAACTGCTCGGCGCGCGCGCGGTGCTGGTGCTGATCGGCGAACGGCCCGGCCTGAGCTCTCCGGACAGCATGGGCTTGTACCTGACCTGGGCGCCGAAGACCGGCCTGACGGACGCCAGCCGCAATTGCATCTCGAATGTGCGCCCTGCGGGCTTGAGCTATGACGAGGCGGCGTTCAAGCTTCACTACCTGTTAACCGAGGCGCGCAAACGGCAATTGTCCGGCGTCGCGCTGAAAGACGAAACGGCGAGCGACAACAACCCACTGGACGCGCCACGGCGCAACTTCCTGCTCGACCACGATTGACGACATGAGCCGCACCGGCCGGCTAGTCCTGCTGATGGGCTAGAATTGCAGAATTTGCATTCTTACAGGAGAACCATGCATACTGCCACCCCCCTTGACGTCGTGCAGGCCCAGCTCGACGCCTATAACGCCCACGACGTGGCCGCCCTGGTCGCCATCTATGCCGACGACGTGCGCCAGTTCCAGCATCCCGACACCTTGCTGGCGCAAGGCAGCGCGCAGATCGCCGAGCGTTTTACACACCGCTTTGCCGCCAGCCGCCCGCAGGCGCGGTTGCTCAACCGCATCGCCTGCGGCAAGCTGGTGATCGACCATGAGATCGTCACCAGCGTGACGGAGCAGGGCACGCTGGAACAGGAACTGGTGGCGACCTACGAGGTGGTCGATGGCCGCATTGCACGGGCCTGGTTCAGTTTTGCATAGGGTTTTGCAACGCAGTCGACATCAAAAAAGCGCTCCGTAGAGCGCTTTTTTACATGCAAGTGAGGCTTATTGCACTTTGGCTTTCTTCATCAACTCATCGCGGTAAGCGGCGAGTTTTTTCTGTTGAATCGATTCAGCGACCTGGCCTTTGACCTCTTCCAGCGATGGCAGTTTGGTCGGACGGGTTTCTTCCAGCTTGATCACGTGAAAGCCGAATTGCGATTGCACCGGCGTTTGCGTGATCTGGCCTGGTTTCAGGGCCACCAGGGCGTCGGAAAATGGCTTGACGTAGGAGTTCGGGCTAGCCCAGTCCAGGTCGCCGCCATTGGCTGCGGAGCCGTCTTTCGAGACCTTGGCCAGTTCTTCGAACTTGGCGCCGCCCTTGAGCTTGGCGATGATGTCTTTCGCTTCGGCTTCGGTGGCCACCAGGATGTGGCGGGCATGGTATTCCTTGTCGCCGGCTTGTGCCTTGAACTTGTCGTACTCGGCCTTGATTTCAGCGTCCTTGACCGGGTTTTTCTTGACGTAGTCGGCCAGCAGGGCGTTGATGATGATGCTCTGGCGCGCGTTGTCAAGCTGGGCCTTGACTTCAGGACGGGTGCCATAGCCTTGCTTGTCGGCTTCCTGGATCAGCACTTCGCGGCCGATCAGGTCTTTCTTGATCGCTTCGCGCAGTTGCGGCGAATCTGGCTGCTTGCCCTGGGCGACGACTTGCTTGACGACCTGGTCGACGCGCGACGCCGGGATGGCCTTGCCATTGACGGTGGCGACGTTTTGCGCAAAAGCTGGAACTGCCGCGACGGCGACCAAGGCGAGGATCAGGCGGGCTGGCTTCAAAATCATGTTTATTCCTATAAAAATACAATAACGATAGCTTATTCAAACGCACAATACACGACCGGCGCCGAAAGGGGCGCCGGGGTGGTCAGTTCTTATTGAACTTTCGCTTTTTTGATCATGTCTTCCTGGTAAGCCTGCAGCTTTTTCTGCTGCAATGCTTCGGCGATCTGTGGCTTGACTTCTTCCAGGGTCGGCAGTTTTGCCGCGCGGGTGTCGTCGAGCTTGATCACGTGGAAACCGTTAGGCGTTTGCACCGGGGTGTCGGTGACCTGGCCTTTTTGCAGTTTCACGAAGGCGTCCGAGAATACTTTCGGGAACGACGAAGGCGCTGCCCAGTCCAGGTCGCCGCCGTTGTCGGCCGAGCCCGTATCTTTCGATTGCTTGGCCAGGTCTTCGAACTTGGCGCCGCCCTTCAGCTTGGCGATGATATCTTTCGCTTCGGCTTCGGTACCGACCAGAATATGGCGCACATGGTATTCCTTGTCGCCGGTCTGGGCCACGAAACGGTCGTACTCGGCCTTGATGTCGGCGTCGCTGACCGGATTCTTTTTCAGGTAGTCGCCAACCAGGGCGTTGATGACGATGGCCTGGCGTGCGTTTTCGATCTGCTGCTTGACAGCTGCATCTTTAGCGAAACCTTTGCTCTCCGCTTCCTGCATCAGCACTTCACGGCCGATCAGGTCCTTTTTGATCGCTTCGCGCAGTTGCGGCGAATCGGGCTGCTGGCCTTGGGCGACGACTTGCTTGACAACCGCATCGACGCGCGACGTTGGGATAGCCTTGCCATTTACAACGGCAACATTTTGCGCAAAAACAGGTACAGCGGCTACGGCGAGTAGTGCGATCAGCAAGCGGGCTGGCTTAAAAGTCATTATTAAATCCTGTTAGGGAAAGTTTCGTAAAAAACGCATCAAAATTGTTGGATTTATCGCGTTTGCTGCAGCATCATGCCGGAGCACCGGCGGACGCCAAAAACGCCATCCATATCATGCCTCGGACGGCGCCAATGCGACAATAGCCAATGCATGTATCTCATTATGCATCATATCGTGCACGGAATCATACACCAGACGATGACGCATGACGAGCCTGAGCCCTTCAAATTTGCTGGAAATGATGCGCACATTGTAGTGGCCTCCGCCAGAGGCGGCGCCGGCATGGCCGCGGTGGCTGGCCGAGTCGTCTTCCAGCACGCATTGCACAGGGGAAAGCGCCGCTTCCAGGCGCGCGCGGATGCGTTCCAGGCGCGTCGCCGGTGACGTGTCTCCAGCAGTGTTCAGTTCGGTACTCATGCGTCTTCCTTGATATGTTTGGACAGGAACAGGGTTTGCGCGACGATAAAGGCAAAGAAGATGCCGGTGGCGCCAAACGCCTTGAAGCTGACCCAGGCCGCCAGATCGCCCTTGTACAGCACGAAAGCGACGAACAGGTTCAGCGCGCCCAGCAAGCCGAAGAAAATGATCCAGGCCGCCAGCAACTGGTTCCACACGGCGTCGGGCAGTTGTACCTGCGCTTCCATGGTCTTGCGTATCAGGTTTTTCCTGAAGCCCAGGTGGGCGATCAGCAGGGCCAGGCCGGACAGCCAGTAGATCAGGGTCGGCTTCCACTTCAGGAAGAAGTCGTCATGCAGATAGATGCTGGCGCCGCCGAACACCACGAAGATGAACAGCGACAGCCACAGCATGCCGTCAACCTTGCGTCCGCGCAGCAGCAGATAGCTGACCTGGCAGGCGGTGGCGATGATGCCGACCAGGGTTGCCAGTACCCATGGCGCTTGTTCGGCCTGGATCATGCCCCCAGAAACAATGCCGGACAAGTATTGCTGCACGAAGTCGTGCGTCGCCGTTTCATACATGCCGCCCAGTTTGAAGGCGGTGAAGAAGGCAATCAGCGGAAAGAGGTCGAAGAGAAATTTCATGGTAAGACTTTACTATGGTCAACTAAAAATCAGCTTAGGAATGGCTTGGACAGGCCATTCCCCGGCTTTATGGCTGCGGATCGAAACGCAGCGAGGCGGAATTAATACAGTAACGCAAGCCGGTCGGTGGCGGACCGTCCGGGAATACGTGACCGAGGTGGGCGTCGCAGACGGCGCAAATGATCTCCGTGCGCTGCATGCCGTGGCTGCGGTCGACGATTTCCTTTACATTGGCCGGGTCCAGCGCCTGGAAGTAGCTGGGCCAGCCGCAACCGGAGTCGAATTTGGTATCGGACGCAAACAGCGGCGTGTTGCAGCACACGCAGGTATAGATGCCGTGCTCATGGTGGTCCCAGAATTTGCCCGTGAAAGCGCGTTCGGTAGCCGCATGGCGGGTGACCTGATACTCCATGGTATCGAGCATGGCACGCCATTCGGCGTCGGTTTTTTGTACTTTGGTGGTGGTCATGGGGGCTCCTTAGGATGAGCAGCTTACTTCAAGATGGCTGGCCCAGTCGGGCGGCAGGGCCGCATAGTGCTGGTGTTCGGGCTGTTCGTCAAATGGCTTTTGCAAAACCGCCAGCAATTGTGCCACTTCCGTGTAGTCCTGCTGCTGCGCCTTGTCGATGGCGACCTGGGCCAGGTAGTTGCGTAGCACGTATTTGGGGTTGACCTGGTCCATTGCAAGCTTGCGCGGCAAGTCGTCGCTCTGTTCGGCCACCAGGCGCGCGCGGTATTGCGCCGCCCAGCCATCAAACGCCGGGCGGTCGATGAACATGTCGCGCAACTGCGTGTCGTGCTCGGGAGCGGCGACCTGCAGATTGCCGAGGGAGCGGAAGAAATTGGTGAAGTCGACGTGATTGGCCTGCATCACGGCAAACATGGCGTCGAACAATTGGCTGTCGCCGCTTTGCTCCGTGCGCAAACCGAGCTTGGCACGCAGCAATTCGTTCATTTTCGCGGCGAAAGCAGGCTCGTAGCTGTCGAGCGCCACCTGCGCCAGGCTCACTTCGCCGATCAAAGGCAGCAGCGCCTGCCCCAGCGCATAACAGTTCCAGTGGCCCACCTGCGGCTGATTCGCATAGGAATAGCGGCCTTGGCTGTCGGTATGGTTGCAGATATGCTCGGCGTCGAATGCCTCCATGAAACCGAACGGGCCGTAGTCGAGCGTCAGGCCCAGAATCGACATATTGTCCGTATTCATCACCCCATGCATGAAGCCGACCGACTGCCACTGCGCGATCATGTGCGCCGTGCGCCGGCATACTTCGGCCAGCAAGGCCTGATAAGGCTTGTCGTGCGCGCGCAGTTCGGCGTAAAAATGGTCGATCACGTAGTCGGCGAGGATTTTCAGTTCCTCGGGCCGCTTGCGCGAGAACCAGTGCTCGAAGGAGCCAAAGCGGATAAAGCTGGGCGCCATGCGGGTGACGACGGCGGCCGTTTCCACCGTCTCGCGCATGATGCCTTGCGGCGAGCCCATGATGGACAGCGCGCGCGAGGTGGGTATGCCCAGCGCCGCCATCGCTTCCGAACACAAAAATTCGCGGATCGACGAGCGCAGCACGGCGCGTCCGTCGCCCATGCGCGAATATGGCGTGGCGCCGGCGCCTTTCAGTTGCAGCTCCATGGCGCCGTTCGGCGTGGCGATATCGCCCAGCAAGATGGCACGTCCATCGCCCAATTGACCGGCCCAGACGCCGAACTGGTGGCCCGAATACACGGCCGCCAGCGGCTGCGACTGCCCGGCGACGGCATTGCCGCTCAACAGCTCGACAAAATCGGGCTCGGCCAGGCGTGCCGGATCGAGGCCGATCAGGCTTGCCGCCGGCGCGCTGGCGGCGACGAAATACGGCGCCGCCAGCGGGGTTGGCATCAAGCGCGTGTAAAACGCGGGCGGCAAGGCCGCAAAGCCATTGTTCAGGGGGAGGGTGAGGGCGCGGATGGCAGTTCCAGTCATGTTGAGCTCGCAAGCCCGGCCGAGGGCCGAAACGGCGATTTTACCGCAGCGCGCGCTTCTCTGCGGCGCGCAGCGCAATCGAAGCCCTGGTGCCATGCTGCAGCGCAATATCGAAATGCGTTGACCAAAATAGCACGATCGGTCGAAACTGCATCTGCTTGCTTAAACACTCACACTCGAGGAGACGCGATGTCGGTATTCCAGGTCAGTCCATTGATGGGGCAGATGATGCATCAGCCCTTGTTAATTTCCAGCATCATCGAGTTCGCAGCGCGCCATCATGGCGACAGCGAGATCGTGTCGCGGCGGGTGGAAGGCGACATGCACCGCTACAATTATCGCGATTGCCACCAGCGCGCGCGGCGCCTGGCCAATGCACTGCACGGCCTTGGCGTGGGCATGGGAGACCGTGTCGCGACGCTGGCCTGGAACGGTTACCGCCACCTGGAAGCGTATTACGCCGTGTCCGGCTCGGGCGCCGTCTTGCACACCATCAATCCGCGCCTGTTTCCCGACCAGATCGCCTATATTTCGAACCACGCCGAAGACCAGGTGCTGCTGTTCGACCTGACGTTTCTGCCGGTGGTCGAAAAGATCGCCGCCAGCTGCCAGTTTGTGCGTCACTTTGTGCTGATGTGCGACCGCGACCGCATGCCGGCGGCCACCAGCATCCCCGACCTGCTGTGCTATGAAGACCTGATCGCCACCCATTCCGACCAGTACGAGTGGCCATTGTTCGACGAAAACGCGGCCGCCACCCTGTGCTACACCTCGGGCACCACCGGCAACCCCAAGGGTGCGCTGTATTCGCACCGCTCGACGGTCCTGCACGCCTACGCGGCGGCCTTGCCCAGCAGCCTGAATGTCTGCGCCTCCGATACTGTGTTGCCGGTCGTCCCCATGTTCCATGTCAACGCCTGGGGTCTGCCGTATGCGGTGCCTTTGTGCGGCGCGCGCCTGGTGTTTCCCGGCGCGGCGCTGGACGGCAAGTCGCTGTATGAACTGTTCGAGGCGGAAAAAGTGACGTTTTCGGCCGGCGTGCCCACCGTCTGGCTCGGCCTGCTCAACCATGTGGTGCAGAATAAATTGACGTTCTCGACCTTCCGCCGCACCGTGATCGGCGGCGCGGCGTGTCCACCGGCCATGATGGACACCCTGATCGACCAGCTTGGCGTGCAGGTGATCCACGCCTGGGGCATGACGGAAATGTCGCCGCTGGGCACCACCGGCGGCTTGCAGGCCAAGCACCTCGCCTTGCCGAAAGAACAGCAGCGCAAGATCCTGCAAAAGCAGGGCCATGCGATCTACGGCGTGGACATGAAGATCGTCGACGACGACGGCAAGGAACTGCCGTGGGATGGGGTCAGCTACGGCCATCTGCTGGTCAAGGGGCCGTGGATCATCGCTTCCTACTACAAGAACGAGGGCGGCGACGTGCTGCAGGACGGCTGGTTCCCCACCGGCGACGTGGCCACCATCGACATTGACGGCTACATGCAGATCACCGACCGCAGCAAGGATGTGATCAAGTCGGGCGGCGAGTGGATCGGCACCATCGACCTGGAAAACCTGGCCATGGCCCACCCGGCCGTGCTGCAGGCGGCCTGCATCGGCCTGTTCCACCCGAAATGGGATGAGCGCCCGGTGCTGGTGGTGGTGCTGCGGCCCGGCATGGCGGTCTCGCGCACCGAACTATTGCAGTTTTTCGACGGCAAGATCGCCAAATGGTGGACGCCGGACGACGTGCTGTTCGTCGACGCGCTGCCAATGGGGGCGACCGGCAAGATCCAGAAGAACAAGCTGCGCGAGCAGTTCAAGGGGCATCGTCTGGGGTAGCGCCAGCCAGCCTGCCTGTCTTGTCGCTGGCGTTCCGCAGTCCTGTACCATGCGGCCAGCTGCCGCTGGCCAGGATGGGAATAATACGAGCGTTCTTTTATGCGGTATAGTAAAGCCATCTCCGAGACACCCCACACCAACAAGGAAGAGACAATGAGCGCCGAGTATCAAGTCAACGGTTCCGTAGCCGTGATCACCCTCGCCAATCCACCGGTCAACGGTCTGGGACTGGCCACCCGCACGGCCGCCGTGGCCGGCATCAGGCAGGCGCTGGCCGACGACGCCATCAAGGCCATCGTCATTACCGGCGCCGGCAAGGCCTTTTCAGGCGGCGCCGATATCAAGGAATTCAATTCGCCCAAGGCGCTCGCCGAGCCTAGCCTGCATACCCTGATCAATGTGGTGGAACAGTCGACCAAGCCGGTGGTCGCCGCCATCCATAGCGTCTGCATGGGCGGCGGGCTGGAGCTGGCGCTGGGCTGCAATTACCGCGTCGCCTCGCCCGGTGCGCAGATGGCCTTGCCGGAAGTCAAACTGGGTATCTTGCCGGGCGCCGGCGGCACGCAGCGCCTGCCGCGCGTGCTGGGCCTGGAAATGGCGCTCAACATGATCGTCTCGGGCACGCCGGTAGCATCCGAAAAACTGGCCGGCACGGCCCTGTTCGACGAAGTGACCGCGCCTGGCGCCGACCTGTTGCAAGCCGCCGTGGCCTTTGCCGGCAAGGTGGCCGAGGTGCGCCCATTGCCGAAAGTGCGCGAGCGCAAGGTCGACTATCCGAATCATGAAGCGTTTTTGCAGTTTTCGCGCAATACCGTCAAGGCCATGGCCGGCCCGTTCCCGGCGCCCTTGCAATGCGTGGAAGCGGTGGCCGCCGCCGTGACGATGACATTCGACGATGGCCTGAAGTTCGAGCGCCAGCTGTTCATGCAGCTGGTGCAGTCGCCTGAATCGAAAGCGCTGCGCCACGCCTTCTTTGCCGAGCGCGTGGCCAGCAAGGTGCCGGACGTGCCGGCCGATACGCCGGTGCGCGCGATCGCCTCGGCCGCCATTGTTGGCGCCGGCACCATGGGCGGCGGCATTGCCATGAATTTTGCCAATGCCGGCATTGCCGTCAAGCTGCTGGAAACGCAACAGGACGCGCTGGACAAGGGCCTGGCGACGATCCGCAAGAATTATGAAAATACCGTCAGGAAGGGCAAGCTGAGCCAGGAAAAAGCCGAGCAGCGCATCGCGCTTGTCACCGGTACGCTGGACTATGCCGACATCGCCCAGGCCGATATCGTGGTCGAAGCCGTGTTCGAGGAGATGGGCGTCAAGCAAGCGGTATTCAGGCAACTCGACGCGGTCATGAAACCGGGCGCCATCCTGGCGTCGAACACCTCGACCCTGGACCTGGACCAGATCGCCGGTTTTACCAAACGCCCGCAGGACGTGGTCGGCACGCATTTTTTCAGCCCCGCCAATGTCATGAAGCTGCTGGAAATCGTGCGTGGCAAGGAAACGAGCAAGGAGGTGCTGGCCAGCGCGCTGGCGCTGTCGAAGAAGCTGAAAAAGACCGGCGTCGTCTCGGGCGTATGCGACGGCTTTATCGGCAACCGCATGATCGAGCAATACAGCCGCCAGGCCGGCTTCCTGCTCGAAGAAGGCTGTTTGCCGGAGCAGGTCGACAAGGCGGTGGAAAAATTCGGTTTTGCCATGGGCCCGTTCCGCATGGGCGACCTGGCCGGCAACGATATCGGCTGGGCCATCCGCAAGCGGCGCTACGTGCAAAAGCCCGACGTGACGTATTCGAAGACGGCCGACCTGCTGTGCGAACTGGGACGCTACGGCCAGAAGACGGGCGCCGGCTGGTATGACTACAAGGCGGGCGACCGCAAGGCGTATCCATCGGAACAGGTCAACGCCATGATAGTCCAGCATGCGCACGATATCGGCATCGAACGGCGCAAGATCAGCGACCGGGAAATCGTCGAACGCCTGGTCTATGCGCTGGTCAACGAGGGCGCGCGCATCGTGGACGAGGGCATCGCCTTGCGCGCCTCCGATATCGACATGGTGTACCTGACCGGCTACGGCTTCCCCTTGTACCGCGGCGGCCCGATGTTCTACGCCGATACCGTAGGTTTGCCGAATGTGCTCGATGCGATTGCCGGCTATGCCCAGGGGCGGCATGGCGCGGCGTGGGTGCCGGCGCCGTTGCTGGCCAGGCTCGTTGCCGAAGGCAAGGGATTTAATAGTTAAACCCAGTGCCTGCCATCAGGGGTGGTTATTTCTTTTTAACCACCATCTTGACCGCCTCGTTGACGATCACCGGATTGTCCTTCTGGATGTAATAGCCGGCGCCCGTGATGCGCTCGATGGCGGGCGCACCCGACAGGCGCTGCCAGTCTTTTTCCAGGGCCCGCACCAGGGTCTCGTACGAACCCATTTCCTCGATGCCGAACTTGTCGCGCACCAGCAGCATGGCTGGCGTGCGCAGCGGCGTTTTCAGGTCGACATGCTGCAGGCATTGAGATTGCGCGTCGAATTCGGCCGTTTCGGTGCTGTTGAACATCAGCTTGCGCCGGGTTTTGAGCAGCATGGCGTAGGTGGTGGCCTCCGTCTGCATGCGCTGCCATTGCTGCGGATGCGTGGGGTCGAGCAGGATCAGGCCGGCCACGTCCTGCGGATACAGCCTGGCATACACATACTGATACAGTCCGCCCAAGCCCTGTCCGACCAGGATATACGGCGGTTTGAGGCCCGCCTGCGCCAGCAGCGCGCGCTGCTGGGCGGCGATGGTGCAGGGGTCGCGCGGGGTGGTGGTTTTCTGGCTGGCGCCATAGCCGGGCCGGTCATATGCCAGTACGCTGTGCTGTTTTGCCACTTCCTGCACCACGCCGTCCCACACCTCCTTGCCGTCGCCCAGGCCCGACTGGAACACCACGGGCAGCGCACCCTGGCCGGTCAGGGTGTAGGCGATGGTGGCGTCGGGCAGGGTGGCGCTGGCGGGCGGAGCCGGCTTTGGCGCGGACGAGGGCAGCATGGAGCAGCCGGACAGCAACAGCGCAACGCTGCCGAGGAAAATCGCGCGCGCGGGGCGGACGGCGGATAGATGCTGCATGGAGCTCCTTCTTGGTTCACGGATCGGTATGACGACAGCCATTATAGGCACATCATACGGTGATGAAAACATTGAACAGAAGGAAATTCCCATGCTTTTCCGCCCAGCGTGCGCTGGCACACGCTGGGCCGTCACGGCCTCCTGTCAGCCACCACGCTTGAAGCGCAGCAGCAACTGGCGGCTGATGCCCTGCACCCGCGGCGCGAACAGCATCACGGCGCAAAACGCCACCGGCCAGGCTGCCAGGAAGGCATGGCGCCAGCGCGCCAGAAAATCTTCGCGCAGGCCGATATTGAGCCAGGTCACCCAGGCGCTCATCAGCAAGGTCATCAGCAGCGACATGATGATGGCAAATACAAAACGCAAACGCAGGGCTTCGGACATGGCGGTCTTTCAAAAAAGTGAACAGAGCAACAGCTTAAGCACTTGCAACAATCTATACTAGATGCATATTTTTAATCTGAAATTCCAGGAATGGAATAATGTCCGCTATGTTAGATGACCTGGCCCTGTTTGTCGCCATCGTGGAGGCGGGCAGCCTGAACGCTGCGGCGGCAGCCGAAGACTTGCCGCCAGCCACCGTCACGCGGCGGCTGCAGAAGCTGGAAAGCCAGCTGGGCTACCGCTTGCTCAACCGCAGCGCACGGCGCATGCAGCCAACGGCGGAAGGCTGGCAATACTATGAGCAGTGCCGTCCCCTGGTGCACGCCTTGCGGCAGGCCACGCGCCAGCTCGATGCCAGCCTGTCGGCCGTGTCGGGCTCGATACGCGTGCTGGCGCCCGTCAATTTCGCCAGTGGCCTGCTGACGCCGGCCTGGATCAGCTTCATGCGCCAGTATCCCGCCATCCGGCTCGAGCTGGAATTGTCGAACCGGCTGCAGGACATGGTGAGCAGCGGCGCCGATCTGGCCATCCGCGTCGGCGCGCTCGACGATTCGTCGCTGATGCAGCGCCGCCTCGGCAGCGCCGCGCTGGTGATGGTGGCCGCGCCCGCTTATCTGGCGCGCGCCGGCACGCCGCAAGACCTGGCGTCATTGGCACAGCATGAGTTGATCGTGGCCGAGCCGCTGCGCACCTGGCGCCTGCGCCGCCCCGGCGACGGCGCCGAGATGGTGTTGCAGCCGCAGGCGCGCCTGAGGGTCAATGAAATGCGCCTCGCGGTCGAGATGGCCGAAGCGGGCATCGGCGTGCTGCTGTGCCCGCTGCTGCAATGCCGCGCGGAGGTAGCCGACGGTCGCCTGGTGCGCGTGCTGCCCGACTGGATGCCGCAGCCGCGCCATGTGTATGCCGTATGGACCCAGCGCCGCTACTTGCCGGCCCGCGTCAGGGTGTTGCTGGAACACCTGGCGCGTTTTGCGCAAGATTGTCCGGCGCTCAACGAACCGACCTAACGCCGATCCTGCAACTGCTGCGCCAGCCAGGTGGCAAAGGCGCGCAGGCGCGCCGGCAGTTGCGCGTCCGGCTCACCGCCCGGGCCCGCATGCACCATGAAAAAATCGATCTGCTCGCGCATCGCCGGATAGCGGCTCAAGAACAAGGCTGCGTGCTGTTCCAGGGTTTGCGGCCACGACGGTTCATGTTCCGCGCGCAGCACGCTGGTGGCGCGGATCAGCTTGCGCGCCGCTTCGCGTTGCCGGCGCACGATTTTTGCCGCATCCGGGGGCTGTTCCCGCAGTTGCTCGATCTCCCGTGCCTGGCGTCCGAGTACCTCGACGGCGTCGCCATTGATGGCCAGGGCGATGGTGCGCGACGGCGGGAACGGCGTGAAGCAGCGGGACAGGTCGTTGCCCCAGATGCAGCGGCAGTGGTGCTTGAGCCAGTAGCCCCAGCTGTGCAGGTGGCGCGGCGCCAGCGCGTCGATGCGGGTGCCGATATCGAAATCGATCTTGCTCACTTCGGGATGGCGCGCCGCCAGCGCCAGGCGCAGCGCTTCGAGCATGCTGGTGTCGCGCGGCGCAGGCCGGTGGCGCAGGATCAGGGTCACGTCCAGGTCCGACACGCCCGGCACGGCGTCGCCGCGCGCCACACTGCCGTACAAATAAATACCATCGAGCAGCTCGCCGGCCTGCGCGTGCAAGGCGGTGCGCAGGTCGTCGATCAGGTCCAGATAGGCCGCCTGGAATGGGCCGCAGGGAGCGGGGGGGATGGTGTGCGTGCTAACGGTCATGCTATGGGCGGGTGTTTGAAAAGGCGGACTGTAGCATGCGGCAGCGCTCACCTTTCCAAAATGTAAAACCGAGCGCTTGTACTTTTCGTCATGATCGCGTTAAGATAAAGCTGTCGAGCGTTCTTTGTCGTGCAGTCCTTTCGCAGTTCATTCACACCATGCCATGAGAGATGCAATGAAATATCTGATCGTCCCCTGTTTGTTGGCCATCACCGGCTGCGAGGTTTTGTATGATGCGAATCGGGACAAGATCGGTGAGTACTGCAACAGTCTCAACAATTTTGACGACCGCAACGCCTGCCGCAAGCGCAACCAGACCAGCTACCAGGAATATGTGCAGCAGCGCGACCAGAAGAAGGGCGCGAACGAAAAATAAGCCGGGTCCGGCATGAAAAAACGCCGCCGGGAGCTTTCCCGGCGGCGTTTTTTTGATGCACCGGCGCTCTGGCCGGTGCGGCGCTGCATCAGTCGTCGGCGTAGATATTGTTGTCCTTGGTTTCACGCACGAACAGGGTGCCGATCACCACCGTGGCCAGGGCCACCACGATCGGATACCACAGGCCATAATAGATGTCGCCCTTGAAGGCCACCAGCGCAAACGCGGTGGTCGGCAGCAGGCCGCCGAACCAGCCATTGCCGATATGGTAAGGCAGCGACATCGAGGTATAGCGTATGCGGGTCGGGAACATTTCCACCAGCATGGCGGCGATCGGGCCGTACACCATGGTCACGTACAGCACCAGGATAAACAGCAGCAGCACCACCATCGGCTTGTTGATGCGGTCAGGGTCGGCCTTGGCAGGGTAGCCCGCTTCCTTGACGCCGGCGCCGATTTCTTTCTTGAAGGCCGCTTCTTTCGCTTTGCTGTCGGCATCGAAGTTCAGGCCGTCGGCCGTCATGACGGCGTTAAAGGACGTAAACTCCTTGGCGCCGATGCGCACCTTGGCCAGGCTGCCGGCCGGTGCGTCTTCCTTGGTGTAGTTCACCGAACTGTTCGACAAAAAGCCGGTGGCGATGTCGCACGAAGATGGGAACTTCTTGGTGCCGGTCAGGTTGAACTGGAAGTGGCAGGACGCCGGATCGGCCACCACCACCACCGGCGAATTCTTCAGTGCCGTTTCCAGCTGCGGATTGGCGAAGTGGGTCAGGCCGCTGAAGATCGGGAAGTAGGTCAGGGCGGCGATCAGGCAGCCGCCGAGAATGATGTACTTGCGGCCGATGCGGTCCGACAGGCTGCCGAAGAACAGGAAGAATGGCGTGCCGAGCAGCAGGGCGACGGCGATCAGGATATTGGCCGTGGCCAGGTCCACTTTCAGGGTCTGGATCATGAAGAACAGGGCGTAGAACTGGCCCGTGTACCACACCACGGCCTGGCCGGCGGTCAGGCCGATCAGGGCCAGGATCACGATTTTCAGGTTGCGCCACTGGCCGAAGGCTTCGGTCAGCGGGGCTTTCGAGGTCTTGCCTTCGGCTTTCATCTTGGAAAACGCCGGCGATTCATTCATGGCCAGGCGGATCCACACAGAAATACCAAGCAGCACCACCGACACCAGGAACGGCACGCGCCAGCCCCAGGCTTCGAACGCTGCTTCTCCGGTCGCCAGGCGGGTACCGAGGATGACCATCAGCGACAGGAAAAAGCCCAGCGTGGCCGTGGTCTGTATCCAGGCGGTAAAGGCCCCGCGCTTGCCTTCGGGAGCGTGTTCGGCCACATAGGTGGCTGCGCCGCCGTATTCGCCGCCCAGCGCCAGGCCTTGCAAAATGCGCAGCATGACGAGGATGATCGGTGCGGCGATGCCGATCGAGGCATGGCCCGGCAGCAGGCCGACGATAAAGGTCGAGCCGCCCATGATCAGGATGGTGATCAAAAAGGTATATTTACGACCGATCATGTCGCCCAGGCGGCCAAACACCAGTGCGCCGAACGGACGCACGATAAAGCCGGCGGCAAAGGCCAGCAGCGCGAAAATGAAGGTGGTGGTGGGGTCGCCGATAAAGAACTGCTTGGCGATAATCGATGCGAGCGAACCGTACAGATAAAAGTCGTACCACTCAAAGACGGTGCCGAGCGAGGAAGCAAAGATGACCTTGCGTTCCTCCTTGGTCATCGGCGCCCCTTTGGCCGCAAATTTCCGCACGTCGGCCGAGCCGGATGGTGTTGCCATGGTGTTGTCTCCCTATGTTTTATAGTGAACCGTTGCCGAGGTCTTGCTGACCATTCTTGCAACAGCTAAGGGCAGTCTGTCCCTGCAACCTTACGCGGCGCTTACAATATCGACGTTCTGCAAACGCTTTGCAAGGCCTTTGCAGATAGCGAACGACCGTACTTAAATATGCTATTCTCAGCCACCTACTTACTATCACCCAGGAGACGTAACATGAATGAAGCCGTCATCGTATCGACCGCCCGCACCGGCCTGGCCAAATCCTGGAAAGGCGCATTCAACATGACGCATGGCGCCACCATGGGCGGCCATGTGCTGGCCGCCGCCATCGCGCGCGCCGGCATCGAGGCGGGCGAAGTGGAAGACGTGCTGGCCGGCTGCGCCTCTCCCGAAGGCGCCACCGGCGGCAATATCGCGCGCCAGATCGCCCTGCGCGCAGGCTGTCCCGTCACCACTGGCGGCATGACCATCAACCGTTTCTGTTCCTCTGGCCTGCAGGCGATCGCCATGGCCGCGCAGCGCATCATGGCCGGCGAAGGCGATATTTATGCTGCCGGCGGGGTCGAGTCGATTTCCTGCGTGCAGAACGAAATGAACAAGCATATGCTGCGCGAAGTGTGGCTGCAGGAAAACAGGCCGGCCCTGTACTGGCCGATGCTGCAAACGGCGGAAACCGTCGCCCGGCGCTATGGCATCTCGCGCGAACGCCAGGACCAGTACGGCGCGCAAAGCCAGCTGCGGGCGGCGAGCGCCCAGGCCGCCGGCCGGTTCGACGCCGAGATCGTTGCCATGAGCACCACCATGGGCGTGGCCGACAAGGCCAGCGGCATGCTGACCACGCGCGAAGTGACGATTGCCGCCGACGAAGGCATCCGTGCCGACACCACCTACGAAGGCGTGTCGAAAATCCGCCCGGCCGTGCCAGGCGGCGTCATCAGTGCCGGCAACGCCAGCCAGTTTTCCGACGGCGCATCGATGGCCATCGTGATGAACGCGAAAGTGGCCGAGGCGAAAGGCCTGCAGCCGCTGGGCATCTTCCGCGGCTTTGCCGTGGCCGGCTGCGAACCCGATGAAATGGGCATCGGCCCCGTGTTCGCGATCCCGAAGCTGCTGAAAAAAGCCGGCCTGACGGTGGCCGATATCGGTCTGTGGGAACTCAATGAAGCGTTCGCCGTGCAGGTGCTGTATTGTGCCGACACGCTGGGCATTCCGATGGAGCGCCTGAACGTCAATGGCGGCGCGATTGCCGTCGGCCATCCTTACGGCGTATCGGGCGCCCGCCTGACGGGCCACGCCCTGATCGAAGGCAAGCGGCGCGGCGTGAAATACGTGGTGGTCACCATGTGCATCGGCGGCGGCCAGGGCGCGGCCGGCTTGTTCGAAGTGCTCTAGCCCGGGCTAGCGTGCTGCACAGCGAGCCGATAGCGGTTACAGTATTGGCTCTCTCGTACTCCATTGCCCCCATCATGATCAAGCACATTGTTTTCTGGAAACTCAAGGAACACGCCGAAGGCGCTGACCGCGCCACCAACGCCGTGAAGCTCAAGGCCCTGCTCGACAGCTGTTCTTCGCTGGTGCCCGGCATATTGAAATTCGAAGCGGCCGTGGCCCAGAGCGGCCTGGAAGCGACTTATGACATCGTGCTGTACAGCGAGTTCGACAGCCGCGAGTCGCTCGACGCCTACCAGAACCATCCCGAACACGTGAAGATCAAGCCGTTTTTTGGCGCCGTGCGCGAGTCACGGCAATGCATGGATTACGAGATTTAACGTCACCAACATCAAAGGAACGCCATGACCACCTTCCAACGCATCGTCCTCGCCTCCCGCCCTACAGCCGAAGTCCAGCCCGATAACTTCCGCCTGGAAACTGTCGAGATACCCACCATCAAGGATGGCGAGCTGCTGGTACGCAATCATTACCTGTCGCTGGACCCCTATATGCGCGGCCGCATGAGCGAGAGCAAGAGCTACGCGGCCTCGCAGGCTTTGGGCGAGACCATGATCGGCGGCACCGTCGGCGAAGTGATCGAATCGAAACACCCGAAATTCACGGTGGGCGACACCGTCGTCGGCGCCCTGGGCTGGACTGAAGTGGCCGTGTCCGACGGCACCATGCTGCGCAAGGTCGATACCAGCGATGTGCCGGAATCGGCCTACCTGGGGTCGGTCGGCATGCCCGGCATGACGGCCTGGTACGGCTTAAACCATATCATGGCGCCGAAAGCGGGCGAAACGGTGGTGGTGTCGGCCGCCAGCGGCGCCGTCGGCAGCGTGGTGGGCCAACTGGCCAAGCTCAAAGGCTGCCGCGTGGTCGGCATTGCCGGCGGCCCGGAAAAATGCGCCTATGTGGTGGACGAGCTGGGCTTTGATGCCTGCGTCGACTACAAGGCGGGCAAGCTGGAAGCCGACCTGGAAGCGGCTACCCCAAGCGGCATCGACGCCATCTTTGAAAACGTCGGCGGCAAGGTATTTGACACGGCGCTGGCGCGCACCAACGCCTTTGGCCGCATCGCCCTGTGCGGCTGGATCGCCGGCTATGACGGCCAGCCGACCCCCATCGACAATTTCCGCCTGATCCTGATCAACCGCCTGACCGTGCGCGGCTTTATCGTCGGCGAGCAGCCGGAACTGTGGCCGGAAGGCCTGGCCGAGCTGGGCAAGCTGGTGGCGTCGGGCCAGCTGAAATTCCGCGAGTCCGTCGCCGACGGCCTGGCCAGCGCGCCGCAAGCGTTCATCGGTCTGTTGAAAGGCCGTAACTTCGGCAAGCAGCTGGTCAAGCTCAGCTGATTTTCCCGGCATCGCGGGCCGTGCGACAATGGCGGCCTGTTTCCACTCCGATGCCATCATGAATCACGATACAAGCAACTACACCATCCGCCTCGGCGACTGGGCCACCTTGGGCCCCGACGCGTCCACCATCCGTTTTGCAGTCTTTGTTGATGAACAAAAGGTTCCCGCCGAGATCGAACTCGACGAGATGGACGCCGTCTGCCTGCACGCCGTTGCCTATGACGCTGTTGGTAGCGCCATCGGCACCGGCCGCTTGCTGCCGGACGGCCATATCGGCCGCATGGCCGTGCGCCAGCCTGGCCGCGGCAGCGGTGTCGGCGGCGCCATTTTGCAATTGCTGATGGCGCAGGCGCGCGAACGCGGCGACGCCGCCGTGGTGCTCAATGCGCAGAGCGTGGCCGCGCCATTCTATGCGCGCCATGGTTTTGTGCAGCAGGGGGAGGAGTTCGAGGAGGCGGGGATAGCGCATATTGAAATGCGCCTGGTGATCAAGTAAAGCAACTGCTGGGGTCAGCCCCCCGTCACCGTTAGCGGTGTTGAGGGTCTGACCCCGGACTTTAATTCTGCGCGTGGCTCTGACGCCATTTATCGAGAATCACCGCAAGAACAATCACCACGCCCTTGGCCACATACTGCCAGAACGACGACAGGCCCAGGATGGTCAAGCCGTTGTTCATCACGCCGATGATCAGGGCGCCGATCACGGTGCCCCAGACGGAACCGACGCCGCCCATCAGGCTGGTGCCGCCCAGCACCACCGCAGCAATCGCGTCGAGCTCATAGCCGGTGCCCCAGTTGCCGTTGGCCGCATACAGGCGGCTGGCCGACATGGCGCCGCCCAGGCCGGCGAACAGGCCGCTGATCGTGTAGACAAACATCAGTACCAGGCCGACCTTGATGCCGGTCAGGCGGGCCGCCTGGATATTGCCGCCGACAGCATAAATATGCAGGCCGAGGGTGGTCTTGCGCAGGATAAACCAGGTCAGGATCACCACCAGCGCGGCCAGCCAGATCAGCCAGGGAATGGCCAGGAAGCTGCCGTTGCCCATCCATTCGAAGCTCGGGATCTCCGTGTTCAGCACGCTGGTGCCGTCGGCCAGCAAATAGGCCGCGCCGCGCAGCGCCGTCATGGTACCCAAGGTCACCACAAACGGGTTCAGGCCGACCAGCGCCACCAGTACGCCGTTCAGGGCGCCCAGCAGCAGGCCGACGATCAGGAAGGTGGGGATCGAGAAGCCGGCGAACTGCGCCGACAGCGACATCAGCATGCCGGCTACGGCCGACACCGCCAGCACCGAGCCGACCGACAGGTCGATGCCGCTGGTGAGAATGACAAAGGTCATGCCCGAGGCGAGCACGATATTGATCGACACCTGGCGGAAGATATTCATGGTGTTGTTGCTGGTCATGAAGGTCGACTCGCCACTGGCCGAGAAATACACGGTCAGGCCGTACATGGCCAGGTAGAGCACCACCAGCACGGGCAGCATGCCCAGGCGGCGCATCAGGTTCGAGGCATTGAAAGGTTGGCGGGCGTTGGCCGCGCCGCCGGTGGTGGTGGTAGTCATGATAGTTCTCCCTGTATTGATTTTTTAAGCGGCGTCCAGATGGGTGGCATAGGCAAGGATTTTTTCCTGCGTGATATCGTCGCCCGTTACTTCGCCCGTCAGGCGGCCTTCGCACATCACCATCACGCGGTCGCAGATGCCGACCAGTTCGGCCAGTTCGCTGGAAATGCACAGCACGGCCGTGCCCGAGTCCGCCAACTGGTGGATGATCTTGTAGATCTCGCTTTTGGCACCGACGTCGACGCCGCGCGTCGGCTCGTCGAGGATCAGCACTTTCGGCTTGATCGCCAGCCAGCGCGCCAGCAGCACTTTTTGCTGGTTGCCGCCCGACAGGCCGCCGACGATGCCTTCCGGTCCCGATACTTTCACGTTCAGGCTGCTGATCGCCTCGCGCGTGAGGCGGGTCAGCGCGCGGCGGTCGACCACGCCGGCCGTCGCGTTCTGCGACAGGATGTTCATCGACATGTTTTCCATCGCCGACAACTGCATGAACAGCCCCAGGCTCTTGCGGTCTTCCGGCAGGTAGCCGATGCCGTGGCGGATCGCGGCCAAAGGCTCGCCGATATGCACTTCCTGGCCGTCGAGCCAGACCTGGCCCGACTGCTTCTTGTCGGCGCCAAAGATCAGGCGCGCCAGTTCCGTGCGGCCGGCACCGACCAGGCCCGCCAGTCCCGTCACTTCACCGGCGTGCAGCACGAAGCTGGCCGGCTTGACCTTGCCTGCGCCGACATTTTCCACGCGCAGGCGCTCGGCGCCGCGCGCGGTGCGCCGCTCGTGCGAATAAAAGTCGTCGGCGGGCCGGCCGACCATCATTTGCACGACTTTTTTCTGATCGAGTTCGTCCTTGCCCAGCTCGCCCACATAGGCGCCGTCGCGCAGCACCGTGATACGGCGCGCCAGGCGTTCCACCTCGGCCATGCGGTGGCTGATGTAGAGGATGGCCAGGCCTTTGTCGCGCTGTTCTTCGATAATGCGGAACAATTGTTCGGTTTCACGGTCGGACAGGGCCGCCGTCGGTTCGTCCATGATCAGGATGCGGCTCTCGTGCACCAGGGCACGGGCAATTTCCACCTGCTGCTGCTCGGCGATCGATAACGTCGAGACCATGGTGTCGGCGTTGAAGCGTGAACCGAGGTCGGCCAGAATGGCATTGGTACGGGCGCGCATTTCGCCGCCCCTGACGGTAAAGAACGGTCCCTTGGGCTCGCTGCCCATGAAGACGTTCTGCGCCACCGTCATGTTTTTGGCCACGCTCAGTTCCTGGTAGATCAGGTTGATGCCCAATGCGCGGGCCTCGCCCGGATTGCGGATCCTGATCGGCTTGCCATCCAGGATGATTTCACCGGCGTCGGGGGTGTACACGCCTGACAGGATTTTCATCAGGGTACTTTTTCCAGCACCGTTTTCGCCCATCACGGCATGGATTTCGCCGCTGCGCACCGTCAGGTGCACGCCGCGCAGCGCGCGCGTGGCGCCAAAGCGCTTCTCGATGCCGCGCATTTCAAAAATGATTTCGTCGCTCATGACTGTCCTTCCTTGCTTTGAAACTGCCGCCCGCCACCGGCCGAAGCCGGAGCGGACGACGCGTGGTTCAGGTCAGCCAGATCAGTTCTTTACCCAGCCCGTGTAGGTCGCGACGTTTTCCTTGGTGATGGCCGGGGTCGGCAGCAGCACCATGGTTTGTTTCGGCGTACGGCCATTCATGATGTCGTAACCCATCTGCACTGCCTCGGTGGCCATGCGGTAAGGGTTTTGCGCCGAGGTGGCGGCGAACAGGCCCGCCTTGTTTTTCAGGGCGTTCTGGGCATCGGGCGCGCCATCGACGGCGGTGATCAGTTTCACGTCGGTGCGCTTGGCTTGCTTGATCGCCAGTTCGGCGCCGATGCCGGTAGGATCGTTGATGGCGAACACGCCATCGATCTTCGGATGGGCCGTCAGCAGGTTCGACATCACGGTCATGCCGCCGTCACGGCTGCCGTTGGCGTTCTGGTTGTCCGACAGGACTTTGATGTCCTTGAAGGCGGCCAGGGTTTTCTTGCAACCGTTGACGCGGTCGATCACGGAGGTCACCGGTGGGCCGTTCAGGATCACCACATTGCCCTTGCCGCCGATCTGCTTGGCCAGGTAGGCGCACGAGACGTCGCCAGCCATGGTGTTGTCGGACATCACGGTGGCCGAAGCGCCGACGGCGCCGACGTCGACCGCGATCACCACTACGCCGGCATTGCGCGCTTTCTTGATGGCCGGTGCGATGCCCTTGGAGTCGACCGCATTCAGAATGATGATGTCAGTCTTGTTGGCGATAAAGTTTTCGATCTGGTCGACCTGGGTGTTCAAGTCGTACTTGCTCGATACGGTGGTCACTTTCACGCCAGCGCCGCCGATTTTCCTGGCGCTTTCTTCAGCGCCGCGGCCAATTGCCACGAAGAACGGGTTGGCCAGGTCGCCCACGCTCACGCCGATCGATTTCAACGGTTTGTCGGCAGCAAAAGCGCTGCAGGCGGCGGACAACAGCAGGGTGGCGGTAATTACTTTTTTCATGAGAATCTCCAAGGGTTCTTATAGTCAAAAACAACGGTACTACGCGATAAAACTGCTACGGGGTAAAAACTGTTTTTCAAGCGGCCTGGCGCAGGTCCTCGATCATCTTGTCGAGTTTGCCAGCATCGACGGCAAAGCCGCGGATGCCTTCGGCCAGCTTTTCGCTCGCCATCGCGTCCTCGTTCAGGGCGTAGCGGAAAGCGGCTTCGTCATACGTGATGGCCGCTTGCGGCGCGCCATGGTCCGCAGTGTCCGCTCCCAGCGCGCGTTCGAACGGCTCTTCGGACGCTTCGAGCCTGGCCAGCAGGTCGGGGCTGATGGTCAGCAGGTCGCAGCCGGACAGGGCGGTGATCTGGCCCGTGTTGCGGAAGCTCGCGCCCATCACCTGGGTGGCGATGCCATGCTGCTTGTAATATTGGTAGATGCGGGTGACCGACTGCACGCCTGGATCGTTGGACAGCGAACGGGCCGCTTCGTCCCACGAGGCGCCGAGCGATTTCTTGTGCCAGTCGTAGATACGGCCCACAAAAGGCGAAATCAGACGCACTTTGGCGTCGGCGCAAGCGACGGCCTGGCAGAAAGCGAACAGCAGGGTCAGGTTGCAGAAGATGCCGTCCGCTTCCAGTTCGCGCGCAGCCTCGATGCCTTCCCAGGTGGCGGCGATCTTGATCAGGACGCGCTCACGTTTGACGCCGGCCGCTTCGTACAGGGCGATCAGGCGGCGGGCCCTGGCCACCGTGGCGGCGCGGTCAAAGCTCAGGCGGGCGTCGACTTCGGTCGATACGCGGCCCGGCACCACTTTCAGAATTTCCAGGCCGAAGCGTACCAGCACCTGGTCGACGATATCGTCGAGCGCGGCGCTCTTGTGCGCGGCAACGGTGTCGGCCAGCAGCGGCGCATAGTCGGACTGCAGCACGGCTTTCAAAATCAGGGACGGGTTGGTGGTGGCGTCTTGCGGCGCAAACCGGGCCAGTTGCAGGAAGTCGCCGGTATCGGCGACCACCGTGCTGGCTTGTTTCAATTGTTGCAGTTGATTCATCGTGACTTGTCCTTAGGTAGACGACAGTTGATGCAGTGCCTGAACGGCAGGAAAGAGGCTGCGGTATTTCTGGTAACGAATGCTCAGCGCCGCGTGTTGTTCGCTGTCTGGCAGGAAGGTGTTTTTCACTTCCAGGCCGCTGGCCAGCAGCCGGGCCTCGCCGATGGCGGCAAAGCCCAGTTTGGCCGCGCCCATACTCGCCGACAACTCACTGTTGTGCAAGGTGCGCATTTCGCGGCCCAGCACATTGGCCAGCAATTGCGCCCAGTACTGGCTGCGCGCGCCGCCGCCAACCAGCAGGCAATGCGGCACGGTGGCGCCGGTCGAGATGACGGCCGCCATGGCGTCGCGCAAGGCGAACGCCACGCCTTCGAGCACAGCGTAGCCAAGCTGCGCCGGATTGCTATCATGGCCCAACTGTAAAAACGCGCCGCGCACTTGCGGATCGTTGTAGGGGGTGCGCTCGCCGGACAGATACGGCAGGAACAGCGGTGCGTCGGCGGCCACCGGCAAGCTCAAGGGCAAACCGGCCTCGACCAGCGCCAGCAGCGCCGCTTCGTCGGGCTGGTTCAGCACGCCTGTGGCCCAGCGCAAACAGCTGGCGCCCGACAGAATGGCGCCCATGGCGTACCAGCGGCCGGGCAGGGCGTGACAAAAGCTGTGCACGCCGCCGTTCGGATTGCCCAGCGGCTGTTCGGTGACCGAAACGATGGCGGCGCTGGTGCCGAGCGAAATGAAGCTGTCGCCCGCGTTGACGGCGCCGATGCCAACGGCCGAGACCGGGTTGTCGCCGCCACCGCCGGCCACCACCACCTCGGTGCTCAAGCCGAGCACGGCAGCGGCTTCGCGCGTGACGGTGCCGGTGGCCGCAATCCCTTCGACCAGCGGCGGCAGTTGCGCCAGGCGCAGACCGCAGGCCTCCACCATCGGCGCGAACCAGGCGCGGCGCGGCACGTCCAGCCACAGGGTGCCGGCCGCATCGGACATGTCGGTGATTTTTTGCCCCGTCAAACGCAGGCGCAGGTAGTCTTTGGGCGACAACACGCAGTCGAGCACGGCAAACGCCTGCGGCTCGTGTTTTTGCAGCCACAGCAGCTTCGGCGCGGTCAGGCCGGCCATCGCCAGGCTGCCCGTCACGTCGGCAAACGCCGGATAGGCGTGCGCCAGCTGCGCTGCCTCCTGATGGGCGCGCGCATCGTTCCACAGGATGGCCGGGCGGATGCAGGCGTCATTGCAGTCGAGCAACACGGCGCCATGCATCTGGCCCGACAGGCCGATGCAGGCAATCGCCGCATAGTCGTCGGCGTGCTTGCTGCGCAACTGCGCCAGGGCCGACACGCAGGCGTCCCACCAGTCCTGCGGCGCCTGCTCGGACCAGCCAGGGTGCGGGCGCGAGACGGCCAGGCGCACCGAGGCCTGGGCCCGGATGGCGCCGTGGCTGTCCATCAGCACGGTTTTCAGTTCGGAGGTACCGAGATCGATACCGAGGGAAATCTTGTTCGTCATGGTTTTCAATGAAAGGACTCAGGAACAGCCACAGGAGTTGCGCACGCGCAGCACCGGCGACAAGCGCTGTACATGCTGCGCGCGTTGTGGATGGGTCAGGCGCTCGATCAGCAGGTCGACCGCCATCGCGCCCAATTCTTCCAGCGGCTGGGCCATCACGGTCAGGCGCGGGCTGAAGTAATCGGCCCAGTCGAAATCATCGAAGCCGGCCAGGGCCATGTCTTGCGGCACGGCCACTTGCGCATCGCGCAGCGCATGCATGGTGCCGATGGTCATCAGGTTATTGCCGGCAACAATGGCTGTCGGCCGCTGCGCCAGTGGCAGCGCCAGCAGTTCACGCGTGGCCGCGCCACTGCGCTCGAGATTGGAATGGCCCCATTGCAACAGGGCGGCATCGAAGGGCAGGCCGGCGCGGGCCAGCGCCAGGCGGTAGCCGGTGATGCGCTCCTCGGTGGTCGACAGGCCGGGCGCGCCGGCGATAAAGCCGATGCGGCGGTGGCCGTGACGCACGATCAGATGGCTGATCAGCTCGCAGGTGGCTTCGACATTTTCCACACCGACCTGGTCAAACGCCTGCGCCGACATGCGGTCGACCAGCACCGAAGCGATCTTGTTACTTTGGAGATATTCCAGCGCGCGGCCCTGTGGGTCGCCCGAGGGCGCCAGCACGATGCCGTCGACCCGGCGCTGGTGCAGGTTCTGCACCACCTTGAGTTCCTGCTCCGGGTCGTCATGGGTATCGGAAAACAGCATCATCATGCCGTGCCGCGTGCAGGCGGCCTCGATGGCGCGCACGGTTTCGCTGAAATAGTGATTGGTAAAGGCGGAGATGGCCACGCCGATCGTGCCGGACGAGGAACCGGCCAGCGCGCGCGCCAGCATATTGGGCACATAGCCAATCTGCTGCATGGCCGCGTTGACGGCGGCGACGGTTTTCGGGCTGACCTTGCGGGTGCCATTGACTACATGCGAAACGGTCGACAGCGATACGTCCGCTGCCCGCGCTACATCTTCCATGGTGGCCATGGTGTCTCCTGGTGTACTTTTTTTTATTGTTATCATTTAATGCACGGCTTTGCCGCGTTTGATGCCATCCTAAACAAAAGAAAGCGCTTGCGCAAGCGCTTTCTTTTTACGGGACGCGCGTTCTCCAACTTGTTTCCATATTGTTTTTGGAAGGCAATGGTGTATCGTGGCAGTTATTCGCGCGGCGGGCGGGCGAGGCCATTATGGAGAGCAATCTGGTGATCGATGCAGTAAAACAGGGCCGGCGGCGGACCACGGCGGCGGCCATCCTGGCGTTGCTGGGACTGGCTGGTATCGGCCGTGCCGGTGCCCAGGCCGCGCCATCGGCGCCGCGCCTGATGCTGGTGACCGAGGAATTCAAGCCGTTCAATTATATCGAGCAAGGCAAGCTGACCGGCTACAGCGTGGAAGTGGCGCGCGCCCTGGTCGAGCGCGCGGGCATCGCCTACAGCCTTGCGGCCTATCCGTGGGCGCGCGCCTACCGCATGGCGCAGCAATTGCCCAATGTGCTGATCTTCAGCCTGGCCCGCACGCCGGCGCGCGAAAAACAGTTTCAATGGATCGCACCGCTGGCGCGACGCCAGGTCTATCTGTACCAGTTAAGCAAGCGCAATGATATTGAGGTGCGCAGCCTGGACGACCTGGCGCGCTATATCACGTCGGTCAACCGCGACGATATCGCGCACACGCAACTGGCGCAGATGGGCCTGGCGCAGAAAGGGCGGCTGGACCTGACCAACAACGCGCTGTCGGGCCTGAACAAGCTGCTGGTAGGGCGGGTTGACCTGATCGTCGGCAATCCGCATTCCATCGGCGCCCTGTGCGCCAGCGCCGGCGTGTCCGAGAGCGTCGTCAGGCGCGCCATCTTGCTGTCCGATGATTCCGACTATTACGTGGCGGCCAGCCTGGGCACGCCGAGCGCCACCGTCGAGCGCTTGCGCGAGCAGTACCGCCAACTGCGCGGCACAAGTTACTTGCAGCAGCTGGCCGCGCGCTACCATGTGACGCTGCGATAGCCGGTTTATTGCAGCAGCAAGCTATTGGACCAGCAGTTCGTGCAACTCGCCCGGCGCGTCCGGGAACAGCTTGACGACGGTCGAGGTGCGGGTGCCGTAACCGGGCGTGTCGATGCACACGGCCGACAAGACCCGTTCCAGGTCCAGCGGCACGCCCGTGTCCGGCAAGCGGAAGTCCGGCGCGCGGGTGGTATCTGCCAGCATTTCGAAATACGCTTCGTCCGGTGCGCCCAGGCACATCAGGCTGGCGAACTGTGCCTTGGTTTTCAAGACCTTCGGCCAGGGTGCGTCGAGCAGGGCGTTCGACAGGCCATAGATGCCCGGCTCCAATGGCAGGCCATTGCGCGGGTCGTCGTCGCCGCGGTTGGAAAACCAGATCAGGGTGTGGGCATCGCCCAGCACCAGATTAAAGCCGTTGTAGGTGGCGCAGCCGGGGCGGATCTGCGCGATATAGTCCTCGGCCGACATGGCGCCGGCCAGGTAATCGGCCACCAGCGCGCCGCGCGAGGGCGCGTCGGCGCGATAGTCGTGCGGACTGCGGATATTCGTGATGGCCGCAAAGCGCGACGCGCCACCGGCAACGCGCGTGATACCCATCCAACTGCCACCGGCCTGCAGGTCGCGCCCCGCATACACGTGCGGATGTTCCGGCCAGCTGCCGGCCGGGGCGCTGGCGCGTTCATAGAATTCGTCGCGGTTGGCGGCGGCAATCAGTGGCACGTGCGGATTGACTTTCCAGGCAAAAACGATCAGGCACATGGGGGCAAGTCCATGAAGGTTTCCACATGGCGCCCGCCGGCCGTCAGGCTCAGCAAGCCGGCCTCGTCGGCGGCGGTCGCCAGTTGCCCGGCAAAGCCTTCGCCGACCACCGGATAGATTTCCATCCACGTCTGCAAGCCGTCGCGGCTTTCTGGGCGGCGCTTGAGCTGGGGCGATACGCCGGAATCGGCAGCCAGTTTTGCCTGCAGCGAGCGCACGCGCGCTTCGAGCGCCTGTGCGTGCTCTTCTTTTACCTGGTAATAGATATACAAGTCTTTCATGGCATCCTCACAGGTCGAGTGCGTCGAGCACATAGGGCATGGCCAGCAAGCGCAGCGGGGCGCCCTCGGTGGAACCGAGCCGCACCGCGCCTGCGGCTGCGCCTTCTTCGATGGCCGCCAGTTTCATTTCCACCAGCGCATCGACGCCGCCGCCGCCATTCGGTGCCGCGTTGACGATCATGCCGCAAGGCTGAGTCGGGTCGCTGCTGGCAAACAGTTCGCTCCCGGCCCTGGCCTCTGTACTGTCGATGCTGACCAGGGTGGTGCGCCGCTTGAGCTTGCCCAGATACTGGCTGCGCGCGACGATTTCCTGGCCAGGGTAGCAGCCTTTCTTGAAATTGACGCCGCCGAGCAACTCAAAATTGACCATCTGCGGCACGAACTGCTCTTGCGTCGCCTGCGTAATCTGCGGTACGCCGGCGTGGATTTCCGACAGGCGCCAG
This sequence comes from Janthinobacterium sp. PC23-8, assembly GCF_002250505.1. Lineage (GTDB taxonomy): Bacteria > Pseudomonadota > Gammaproteobacteria > Burkholderiales > Burkholderiaceae_D > Janthinobacterium. The sequence continues at coordinate 420,761 of NZ_NJGY01000002.1, read as the reverse complement.
GCGTCGTTGCCACCCTTGGCGAGGGTGGCGGCCAGGGTTGGCCAGACGGCCAGGGCATTCTCGACCGAGGTCAGCCACTGGTAGCGCGCGCCGCCAAACGCATCGGCCACGCGCAGCAGGGTGCCCATGCTATTGTCGACCTTGCTGAACGGCGTGGCCGGCAGGCTGTCGAACCACTGGGCCAGCAGGGTGCTGGCCTGCCGGCCGCCCAGCCCCAGGACCACCTGGTTGGCCAGGTCGTCGCTGGCGTCGTGCAGCTTGGCCTTGGCGCGCAGCACGAACATCTGCAAGCGCTTCTGCACCGGCGCCTGGAGGTCGCGTGCGAGCTGCAGGTAGACGGTGGTGTCGTTTCTCCACATTAAGAAGCTGGCCAGCAGGCGGCCTTTCGGCGTGCAGTAGCCGGCCAGGCGCACTTGCTCCTGGTTCAGGTGTTCCACATCATTGGTCAGCTGGGCGTGCAAAAAGCTGGCGGCGTCGTCGCCATTGACGGCGATCAGGCCCTGGTCGGTGACGGGCGCGACAAAGCCGTCCTGCAAGTGGGCCACGCTCAAGGCGTTGCCAAAATCGGCGATCGCGGCTTCGCCGCCATCGGCACTGCGGGCGCCTTGCGCCAGTAAAAATTGATTCCAGTTATTCATAATTTCCATTAGATCAGCAATTAAGCATTATGATTACGGGTTCATTATAGTGATCTCGCGTCAAACGCGTCGGCGGCAGCCGGAATCGTCCGCTTAGCGGCGCTTTCAGCCGGTGTTATTCACGACGATCATATTCGGCGCGCCCGGCTGTTGCCCTGAGCTGGCGCGCATCACAAGAATCGGAACAATGGCTTTCTTTAAAAAACTTGTAGTTTGTACCGTGCTCGCCGCCATCGGCTTTGGTGCCACCTTTGTGTACTGGGCCCGGCAGCCGATCACCACCGAAGGCGAGGCGATCCCGTTCGCCATCGCGCCCGGCAGCGGTGCCCATGCGGCCGGCCAGCAGATTCTTGATGCCGGCATCCCGATCGAGCCCTTGCTGTTCAACCTGCTGGCCCGCATCGAGGGCAAGACCTCGAAGCTCAAGGCGGGGTCGTATGAACTCAAGCCCGGCACCTCGCCGCAGCGCCTGATCACGCAACTGGTGCGTGGTGAATTCGCGCAGGAATCGCTGACCATCATCGAAGGCTGGACCTTCAAGCAGATGCGCCAGGTGATGGCGATACACCCCGGCCTCAAGCACGACACGGCGCAACTGAGCGACCGCGAACTGATGGCCAGGATCAGTCCCGAGTATGCGCAGCCCGAAGGCCTGTTCTTTCCGGACACCTATCTGTTCGCCAAGGGCGCCAGCGAGCTGCAGATCTTCAAGCAGGCCCACGTGGCGTTGATCGCCCGCCTGTCGGAGGCATGGGACAAGCGCGATCCGGCCTTGCCCTACAAGAACCCGTATGAAGCGTTGATCATGGCCTCCATCGTGGAAAAAGAGACCGGGCAAAAATCCGAGCGCGCCATGATCGCCGGCGTATTCGTCAACCGCCTGAAAGCCGGCATGCTGCTGCAGACCGACCCCACCGTGATCTATGGCATGGGCGAGGCCTACCAGGGCAAGATCCGCAAGCGCGACCTGGAGGCGGACACCCCGTACAATACCTATACGCGCGGCGGCTTGCCGCCCACCCCGATCGCCTTGCCCGGCGCACAGTCGCTGACGGCCGCACTGGCGCCGGCCCGCACGCAAGCCCTGTATTTCGTTGCGCGCGGCAATGGCACCAGCGAATTTTCAGACAACTTGCCCGACCATAACCGCGCCGTCAACAAATACCAGCGTTAATCTCCAACACAATAAAAGTATCATGACATCATCTTATTCAGCCCGCTTTATCACCTTCGAAGGCATCGATGGCGCGGGCAAATCGACCCATATCGGTTTTGTTGCCGATTACCTGCGCCAGCGCGGCGTGCCACTGGTTTGCTCGCGCGAACCGGGCGGCACCAGCCTGGGCGAAAAACTGCGCGAACTGCTGCTGCATGAAAAGATGCACCTGGAAACAGAAGCCTTGCTGATGTTCGCCAGCCGCCGCGAACATATCGCGCAAGTGATCGCGCCCGCCCTGGCGCGCGGCGAGTGGGTCATTTCCGACCGCTTCAGCGACGCCAGCTTCGCCTACCAGGGCGGCGGACGCGGCATGGACCTGCGCAAGCTGGAGGCGCTGGAAGACTGGGTCCATCCGCGCTTGCAGCCAGACCTGACGTTCCTGTTCGACGTGCCGCTGGCCGTCGCCCGCGCCCGCCTGGACGCCACGCGCTCGCTCGACAAGTTCGAGCAGGAGCAGGCCGATTTTTTTGCCGCCACGCGCAACGAGTACCTGCGCCGCGCCGCGCAGTTCCCGCAGCGTTTTCGCATCATCGATTCCACGCAAAGCATTGCCGATATTCAAATCGAACTGGCCGGATTGCTGGATGTCCTGCTGGATGCTTTGCCTGAGAATGGTTTCGCAAGTGATTGATTGAAAATGACTAGTTCTCTCTACCCCTGGCAGCAGGACGCGTGGCTGCAACTGCAGGCCTTGCGCCCACGTATGCCGCACGCCATTTTGTTCCATGGCGCCCAAGGCATCGGCAAGGCCGACTTCATCGAGCATGTTGCGCAGGCCTTGCTGTGCGAAGACGTGCGCGCCGACGGCCATGCCTGCGGCGCCTGCGCTTCCTGCGGCTGGTTTGTGCAGGGCAACCATCCCGATTACCGCCGCGTGCGCCCGGAAGCGCTGGAAGACGAGGTGCCTGACGAGGGCGAAGGCGAAGAAACTAGCAAGAAAAGCGCCAAAACCAAAACGCCGTCGAAAGACATCAAGATCGAGCAGATCCGCAACCTCGCCGACTTCATGAATATCTCGACGCACCGCCAGGGCTTGCGCGTGGTGGTGCTGTATCCGGCCGAGGCGCTCAATACGCCGGCCTCGAACGCCTTGCTGAAAACCCTGGAAGAGCCGCCGCCGGGCACCTTGTTCCTGCTGGCCTCGAACAGCCTGGACCGCCTGCTGCCGACCATTTTATCGCGCTGCCGCAAGTTCGCCTTGCCGATGCCCAGCCACGAACAGGCGCTGGCCTGGCTGAAAACCCGGGGTTTGAACGACGCCGACAGCTGGCTGCGCGAGCAGGGCGGCGCGCCATTGGCGGCGCTGGCCCAGTCCGAGTCGGGCGGCCGCGAAGAAACCGAACAATTGCTGCAGGTGCTGGCCCATCCGGGCGTGGAAGCGGCGTTGAAGGCGGCCGACAAGCTGCAAAAGTCCCCCCTGGCGCCGTTGGTGGCCTCCTTGCAGCGCTGGCTGTATGATGTGTTTTCGATGAAGCTGGCCGGCACCATCCGCTACTATCCGCGCCACCGGCGCGAACTGGAAGCCCTGGCGGGACGCATCCATATCGGCCGCCTGATGGCCGCCATCAAGGCTGCCAACGAGCGCCGCGCGATCGCCGACCATCCGCTGTCGCCCAAGCTTTTTCTTGAAGACATGCTGCTCGACTATACTGCAAATTGCCAGTAAATTATCTTTTAAAACAAATACTTGTAAATCATTATTCATTCATCACATGAGCTATCGCCACCGTATTGCCACGCTTGCCGACTTGCCTGCCATTGTCGCCATCTATAACACCACCATCGCCTCGCGCGAAGTTACCGCCGATACGGAACCGGTGACGGTCGAGTCGCGCCTGGGCTGGTTTCACGAGCATACGCCGGAGCGCCGGCCGTTGTGGGTCATCGAGTCTGCCAATGATGAGTCTGCTACGCCCGCTGTGCTGGGGTGGTTGTCTTACTCGAATTTTTATGGGCGGCCGGCGTATTCGGGCACGGCGGAGTTGTCGGTGTATATTGCTCCCGAGGCAAGGGGCAAGGGGATAGGCGCTTATGGCCTGAGCGAGGCGATTGCGCATGCGCCGTCCGTCGGCGTGCATACTGTACTGGGATTTATTTTTGGGCACAATGCGCCTTCGCTGGGGTTGTTTCGCAAGTTCGGGTTTGAGCCGTGGGCCAATTTGCCGAAGGTGGCCAATCTGGATGGTGTGGAGCGGGATCTGATTATTCTCGGCAAGCGTGTTGCTTAGATTTTAAAAACGGCGGGCCACAGTCGCGGGCCCCTGCTGGCGTCTTTTGCTGCTTCATGCTCTACGTGGTTCCTCTGCGTCCGGTACAATTCTCTTTATGTATATCGATTCCCACTGCCATATCAATTTCCCCGAGCTGGCTGCTCGCATGCCTGAAATTCTTGCCAAAATGGCCGAGAACAAGGTGACGCACGCCCTATGCGTGTCGGTCGACTTGCCCGATTTTCCGCAAGTGCTGGCCTTGGCTGAAGAGTATCCGCATATTTTCGCCTCGGTCGGCGTGCATCCCGATTACGAGGACACGCCCGAGCCGTCGGTCGATGAGCTGGTACGTCTGGCCGATCATCCGAAAATCATCGCCATCGGCGAGACGGGCCTCGATTATTTTCGTCTGACGGGAGACCTGGAATGGCAGCGCGAGCGCTTTCGCACGCATATCAAAGCGTCAAGAATTACCCGTAAACCGTTGATTATTCACACAAGAGCGGCCAGCGAAGATACCATCCGCATCTTGCGCGAAGAGGGCGCTGGCGTGGCCGACGGCGGCGTGGCCGGCGTCATGCATTGCTTTACGGAATCTCTGGAAGTGGCGAAAGCGGCCATCGACATGGGTTTCTATATTTCGTTCTCGGGCATTGTCACCTTCAAGAGCGCGAAAGACCTGCAGGCCGTCGCGCTGGAAGTGCCGCTGGAGCGTATGTTGATCGAAACCGACTCGCCTTACCTGGCGCCGGTGCCGTTTCGCGGCCGCATGAACGAGCCCGGCTATGTGGCCCATGTGGCGGAATACCTGTCCAGCCTGAAAGGCATCGCGCTGGCCCAGGTCGCGGAACAGACGACCAGCAATTTCTTCAAGCTTTTCAAGCAGATAGCGTAACAACCTCATGCAAAACATAATGCGTAAAACTGCTGCAGCCGTCTTGTTCTGCTGTGCTGGACTGGCTCAGGCGGCGCCAGACCAGGCCGGTTTTTATCGCGCCGTGTCGATCGACAACGCCAGCGGCGTGCGCAAGATGCTGCAGGAAGGCGTCAATCCCAATTTGCCTGACGACCAGCGCGGCGACACGGCGCTGGTGATTGCCTTGCGCGACGACGCCGACAAGGTCTTCAAGATCCTGCTGGAAACGCCGGGCATCGACCTGGAAGCGCGCTCGGCCAATGGCAATACGGCGCTGATGATGGCCGCCTACAAGCACAAGCGCGAGGCGGTCGACGCCTTGCTGGCCAAGGGCGCCAGGGTCAACCAGAGCGGCTGGACGGCGCTGCACTATGCGGCCTCGGCCGGCGATATTCCTATCATGCAAGTGTTCCTTGCGCGCGGTGCAACAGTCGACGCCTACGCACCGACGAATATCACGCCGCTGATGTTTGCCGCCCGCGAAGGACAGGAAGAGGCCGTCAAACTGCTGCTGGCCTCGGGTGCCGATCCCGCTTTGAAAAGCAGCCACGGCTGGACCGCCGCGCAATTTGCGCTGGCCGCCGACAAGCCCGGCGTGGCGGCCATCATCGACAAATTCCTGCAGGCGCGCACCCAAGAGCGCAGCCGCCGCAACTGACGTGACCTGCAACCATTTCCGAACTGGCACGCAATTGCCCCTCATCTCCACAGATGGTGCTGGCCTCTGATTGATGATAATGCTGGTGTCGCATTAATCAGGAGTAATGCAATGGGCAGTCCCTTTTACGCCAGGCGCCGGCTGTTTTGCCGCCGGCCCGCACCCAGCCCATGCGATGTCACTGCTTTCTGGAACGACAAAATCGAACGGAACACGGAACCAGCCCCCACGAGGACACCCATGCTGAATGAACGCGAGATCGAGAGTTGTTACCTGGGGCAATTCATCCCCGTGCATTACCATCACAATATGCTGATGGACCAGAACCGCATGCATGGCTTCAAGTCGGCCATCGACTATGCGGTCACGCCGGGCATGAAGGTGCTGGAACTGGGCGGCGGCACGGGTGTGCTGTCGTGTTTTGCGGCTGCCAAAGCCGACAAGGTCTGGTGCGTGGAGTTCAATCCCGATATGGTGAAGGAAGCGCGCAAGATGCTCGCGCTCAATGCCAACGGCGAAAAAGTCGAAGTCGTGCACGCCGATGCCTTTGAATACCTGCCGCCTGAGCCGGTCGATGTGGTCATCTGCGAAATGATCCATGTCGGCATGCTGCGCGAAAAACAGGTCGAGGTGATCGAATCGTTCAAGCGCCGCTACCTGGCCCGCTTCGGCGGTCCACTGCCGCTGTTCGTGCCCGAAGCGGTGATCATGGCGGTGCAGCCGATGCAGCAGGAATATGATTTCGAAGGGTTTTATGCGCCCATCGTGCAGTTCCAGGAAACCACGGCGATCCATCCCGGCGTGCTGGAACTGGCGCCGCCGGCCGTCTACAGCATCATCGACTTTACCCAGCCGACCGACAGTCTGTTCGGTTTTGACGGCAAGTTCGTGGTCGAGCGCAGCGGCACCCTGAACGCGCTGCGTTTCGTCACCAAAAATATCCTGGCCGTGGTGCCCGAGCGTTCGAGCACCATCGACTGGCTCAACCATTACATGTGCTTGCCGCTGCCGCAGGCGATGGCGGTGAAGGCCGGCGACGTGCTGCAAGTGAGCTTCCAGTACCGCGCCGGCGGCTCGATTCCTTCGCTGGAAGCGTCGATGAAGGTGCAGGTGCTGTACGACGTCACCCTGCAGCCGGCCACGCAGTCGGTCGTCTACGCCTGAAGATTCATCGCTTTCATGGCAACGCTGCGGCATTTGCTCCTGCGGCGTTGCGCCATTCAGGGTATATTCCGTGTTTTACCCAACGGACAGCTTTATTACTATGGAACAGAACGATCAGCGCTACCTCGTGCAGCAAAACAAAATCAGCGACGGCCAGACCCGGCCGCCCGTGTTTGCCAAGGTCATGCGCAGCAAGGAAGGCGTCTTCGAAGGCGTGTCCTTTATCAAATCAAAGGAAAAGGCCACGGTGATGACCATCGCCGACGCCAACCAGGCTATCAAATGGGCCACCGGCAAGAAGCCCAATGCGCATGAATACATCACCAAAGTGATCTGCGTCGGGCAATAAGTAAACACCGTTCATTCCCGTTTTTCGTCTCCCCGTCACGCCAGTTCGCAGTTCATCGCATTGCCATTGCCGCAACGCCAGCATGTTTTATAGTGGCAGCTCGGTAGCGGGGCAAGCACGGCTTGCTCCGCACATTTATTCTGGGAGACGACAATGCTTGGATTCGTGCTGTGGCTGCTGCTGTTGATCGTGTGCTGGCCGCTGGCCTTGCTGGCCCTGCTGCTGTATCCGCTGGCATGGTTGCTGCTGTTGCCCTTCCGCCTGATCGGCATCGGCGTCGATGGCGTGTTCGAGTTGCTGCGCGCCATCGTGATGCTGCCGGCGCGGGTGCTCGGTGGCGGTAGCCGGCGTTAATCCGGTCAGGCATGAAAAATGGCGCCCTTGGCGCCATTTTTACGTTGCAAGCAACAATCAGTAATCGACCAGGAAACCGCCGCCGATCGACTTCTGCGAATAGTTGTAGTCGATCAGGCTCTGGCCGTAACCGGAAAACACTTGCAGATAGCCCTTCAGGTTGGCTTTGAGGGGAAACGCCCAGCCAGCCTGTATGGAGCCGTGCTTTTTGCTGAAGTTGCGGCGCATGGTGGCCGAGAACTCGTGGCCGTCATTGCGGTAGCTCACGCGCACATCGCCGTGGCCCAGGTAGTCGGTGATGTCGATATTGTCATTGTCCGACTTGCTGTTGTCCAGGCGTTTCCAGACGCGGGCTGTGACGGCCAGGTTGTCATGCTCCATGCCCAGTTCCGCATACAGGCGGTTCCAGCTGCGCGACAGGGTCGAGGTCTGGCCATTCGACTGGTGCACCAGACCGAAGTTGGCATACTTGAAGTCCAGGCCGGCAATCGACTTGTTGATCGGCAAGATCAGCATGGCTTCAGGCTGGTAGTTGGTTTCGCGGAACGGGCTCGAGGCCTTGCGGTTATACGCCTGCCAGAAACTTTGCTGGGTATAGCCGAGCCACAGATCGAACGGCGAGCCGGCGATATCTTCCAGCATCTTCATCTTGAAGCTCAGCTGGTAGGTCAGCTCCACGTGCTGCGACTTGACGCCGCCCGGCGTGAATTCCTTGAAAGGCTGGTCGTTCGAGGCGCTGCTGTAGTTGGCCAGCAGCAAATAATTGTCGCGGTGCGGGCGCAGGTTGAACAGGCCGCGCTTCGATGGTTCGTCCAGCTCCCACGCTTGCGTCACGCGCGAGATCGGCGCTTCCGGCGGCGTGGCGCCGCTTTGTGCGACGGCAGGCAAGGCCGCGTTGACGGCGGCCGGCGTGGCCACCCCGGCCGGATTGGCCGCCGTGCTGGGTGAGACGGCCTCGGCTGCGGCCAGGGTGGCGCCGGTAGCGTGGGCATTGCCGCCGGTGCCGATCGTCGCCGCTTCCACGGCCTTGGACAGTACATCGAAGCAGCCCAGGCGGGCGCTGGCGTCGCCGAGCACGGCGCAGCGCTGCAGCTGCTGCTCGAGTTCGCCGGCCATGGCAAACACTGGCGAGGCCAGCAAGGTGGCAAGGATTATTTTTCTTGGGTCGATTTTCATAGGACTATAGGAACATTTCTGTGGGTGCGGCGCGTTTTGATCCAGATTAAACTCTGTTAATGTTATTCACCGGAAAGTATAGCGGAAAGCCCCCGATATTCAGGCGCGGTGGCGTGCGTGGCCCACGGTTTGTTGTACGCATGGTAAAACTGGCCCTGCGCGCGCGCTCTGCTACACTGATATATACCCACAGTGTTGAATTTCCCGGCCCAGGCAAGGAGAGTGTGATGACACGCAGAACCCCCATCGAGCGCTACCGCAATATCGGCATCAGCGCCCATATCGATGCCGGCAAGACTACCACCACCGAGCGCATCCTGTTCTATACGGGCGTCAATCACAAGATCGGCGAAGTGCACAATGGCGCCGCCACCATGGACTGGATGGAGCAGGAACAGGAGCGTGGCATCACCATCACTTCGGCCGCCACCACTGCCTTCTGGAAAGGCATGGCCGGCAACTATCCCGAACACCGCATCAATATCATCGATACCCCGGGACACGTCGACTTCACCATTGAAGTGGAGCGTTCCATGCGCGTGTTAGATGGCGCCGTGATGGTCTACGACGCCGTCGGCGGCGTGCAGCCGCAGTCGGAAACGGTATGGCGGCAGGCCAACAAATACCATGTGCCGCGCATCGCCTTCGTCAACAAGATGGACCGGGTCGGGGCGGACTTCCTGCGCGTGCGCCAGCAGATCGGCGACCGCCTGAAAGGCGTGGCCGTGCCGGTCCAGCTGCCGATCGGCAGCGAAGAACATTTCACGGGCGTGATCGACCTGCTCAAAATGCGCGCCATTACCTGGGACGACGCCAGCTTTGGCGTGCAGTTCAGCTATGGCGCTATCCCGGCCGAACTGCAAGGCCAGGCGCGGCAATGGCGCGACAAGCTGGTCGAGCAGGCGGCCGAAGCCACGCCGGAACTGACCGAGCGCTACCTGAACGGCGGGGAGTTTTCCGAAGACGAGTTGAAACAAGCCTTGCGCGCGCGCACCATCCGCAATGAAATCGTGCCCATGCTGTGTGGCAGCGCCTTCAAGAACAAGGGCGTACAAGCGATGCTCGACGCCGTGATCGACTTCCTGCCGTCGCCCGTCGAAGTGCCGCCCATCATGGGCCATGACGAGCACGACAACGAGGTGGAACGCCATCCGGCCGACGACGAACACTTTGCCGCGCTGGCCTTCAAGATCATGAGCGACCCGTTTGTCGGCCAGCTGACGTTTTTCCGCGTCTATTCCGGCGTGGTCAACTCGGGCGACATGGTCTGGAACCCCACCAGGCGCGCGCGAGAACGGCTGGGGCGCATCCTGCAGATGCATGCCAACGAGCGCAAGGAAATCAAGGAAGTGTATGCGGGCGATATTGCCGCCGCCGTCGGCCTGAAAGCGGTGACCACCGGCGATACCCTGTGCGCGCCCGAGCATGTCATCGTGCTGGAAAAAATGATTTTCCCGGAGCCGGTGATTTCCCAGGCGGTGGAGCCGAAAACCAAGCCCGACCAGGAAAAGATGGGCGTCGCCCTCCATCGTCTGGCGCAGGAAGACCCGTCGTTCCGCGTGCATACCGATGAAGAGTCGGGCCAGACCATCATGTCGGGCATGGGCGAGCTGCACCTGGAAATTTTGGTCGACCGCATGCGGCGCGAATTCGGCGTCGAAGCGAACGTGGGTAAACCACAGGTGGCGTACCGCGAAACCATCACGCGCCCGGTGGCCGATATCGAAGGCAAATTCATCAAGCAGTCGGGCGGACGCGGCCAGTACGGCCATGTGGTCCTGAAGCTCGAACCATTGGAAGCGGGCAGCGGCTACCAGTTTGTCGACGCCATCAAGGGCGGCGTGGTGCCGCGCGAATTCATTCCCGCCGTCGACAAGGGCATCCTTGAAACCCTGAAGTCAGGCGTGCTGGCCGGCTATCCGGTGGTGGACGTCAAGGCCACCCTGACCTTCGGCTCGTATCACGACGTCGATTCCAACGAAAATGCCTTCCGCATGGCCGGCGCGATCGCCTTCAAGGAAGGCATGCGCCGCGCCGCGCCCGTCTTGCTCGAACCGATGATGCAGGTCGAGGCGGAAACGCCGGAAGACTTCATGGGCAATGTGATGGGCGACCTGACGGCCCGGCGCGGCATGGTGCAGGGCGTGGACGATATCCCCGGCGGCTCGGGGCGCATCGTGCGCGCGCTGGTGCCGCTGGCCGAGATGTTCGGTTATTCGACCACCTTGCGCTCGCTGACGCAGGGCCGGGCGACTTATACGATGGAGTTCAAGCATTATGCGGCGGTGCCCAGGCATATTCTCGACCAGGTCGCCGCTGGCAAGACAAAGTAGCCAAACCAAACCCGTGAAGCAGATGCCGGGGTCAGACCGTCTGACCCCGGTTCTTGCCCCTGGGTTTAACGAGCCAGATTCTGCGCAATAATCGTATCGGCAATCTTCTCCGCTTCCGCCACCGGCTGGCTCAGGGCTTGGGTCGCATACAAGGCGCTGGCCAGCATCGGCTGGTCCAGCGTCGCCCCTTCGGCATGGCTGGTGTCCACCGTCACCGTGGTCGACAGGCCGATGCGCAGCGGATGGGCTGCCAGCTCTTTCGGGTCCAGGCTGATGCGTACCGGCACGCGCTGCACCACCTTGATCCAGTTGCCGGTGGCGTTTTGCGCCGGCAGCAGCGAAAACGCGCTGCCGGTACCTGCCGACATGCCCAGCACCTTGCCGTGATACACGACTTTGCTGCCGTACAAGTCCGTCTCGATGGTTGCCGCCTGGCCAATACGGATATTGCGCAGTTCCGACTCCTTGAAGTTGGCGTCGACCCACAGCTGGTCCAGCGGCACGATGGACATCAGGGGCGTGCCCGGCGTCACATGGCTGCCCAGCTGCACGCTGCGCTTGGCCACATAACCGGACACCGGCGCGAGTACGGCGTTGCGGCGCACGGCCAGCCACGCTTGCAGCACATCGCCTTTGGCAGAGAGCACCGCCGGATGGCTGACCAGGCCCACGCCCGCCACGCCGGCCTTGGCCGAGTCGGCCTGGCGCTGCGCCACCGCCAGGGCTGCTTTTGCGTCGTCGACCGCCTGTTTGGCATGGGCCAGGTCTTCACCGGAAATGGTGTGATCGAGTGCCAGCGGCGCGCGGCGCGCCAGATTGCCCTGGGCGGTGACCAGCGCCAGGCGCCGCTGCTCGATCACGGCGTCGTACTGCGCCACGCTGGCATAGCGCTCGCGTTCCTGGCGCACCACATTGCCCAGGCGCGCTTCGGCCTGGCGCAATGCCAGGTCGGCATCGATGGCGTTGAGGGTAATCAACGGCGCGCCGGCTTTGACCATCTGCGTTTCGTCGGCGCGGATTTCGTCGACATTGCCCGTTACCTGGGCCGACAAGGTCACCAGGTTGCCGCCTACATAGGCGTTGTCGGTGACTTCCTCTTTGGACAGCACCAGCTTGTAATAGGCGGCCCAGCCCAGGCCGGCCAGCACGAAGGCGGCGGTAATGGCGATCAGCACGGTCTTGCGCTTGCCGGGGTTTTCGGTGGAAACAGCGGTGTTGTCGTTGCTCATGGTCGGTTCTCTGATGAATTATTTGGTCGTTGTGGTGGAAGCAAAATCGCTGGCGCCGCGATAGCCGCCGCCCAGTGCCACGTTCAAATTGACTTCCGCGTTCTGGCGCTGGTTTTGCAGCTGCATGCCCAGGTCCACCTGGCCGCGCACGGTCATTTCCGCATTGAGCACGGTGGCGCGGTCGGCCAGGCCCTGTTTCAGGCGGGCGTTGGCGTTGCGCAGCTGCGCTTCGCTGGCGCGCAGGCTCTCGCCCTGCAGGCGCAACTGGTGCTCCACGCCCTGCACGCGGGCGCCGGCCTGCGCCACGTCGCGCACCACATTGAACACATTCTGGTTGTAGTCGGCGATCAGTTCGTTGCGCTCCTTGCGCGCGCCATCGAGCCGGGCTTGCAGGCGGCCGCTGTCGAACAGGGGCAGCGACAGGGCCGGCCCGACAAACAGGGTGCGGCTGCCCGCTTGCAGCAACTTGCCGAGCCTGACCGTGTCCAGGCCGATGGACGCACCCAGGTCGATATCGGGATAGAACGCCGCTTGCTCAGCCTCGATCCGGTTCATCGACGCTTGCACCCGCCAGCGCGCTGCCTGCAGGTCGGGACGGCGCGCCAGCAACTCCATGCCCAGCTTGCCGGGCAGACTGTGCGGCAAGGCCAGCACCGCGTGCGGCTGCAGATGGGCCAGCGCGGTGCTGTCCGCACCCAATAGCGCGCGCAGCGCTTCGCGCTCGGTGACGATCTGGGTTTCCAGCAAGGCGATCTGCTGTTCCAGCAAGCTCAAGCGGGTTTGCGCGGACAGATGGTCGTCGTTGACGCCCAGGCCGTTGGCAATGCGCTTGTCCTTGTCCGTGACCAGCGACTGCTGCAAGGTCAGCAGCGCATGCAGATTGTCCATGCGGGCCCAGCCATTTTGCATGCTGAAGTAATGGCGAGCAATCTCGGCGGCCAGCATCTGCTCGGCCATCGCATACTCGGCGCGGCGGGCGTTGACTTCACCCAGGGCGGCGGCGATCTGCGCCTTGTGCTTGCCCCACCAGTCGAGGTCGTAATGGGCTTGCACCTTGAATGTCGCCTCGGTGTAGTAATTGCCGCCGATGGGCGCGGGCGTGAGGCCGTTGCCCGAATAGCGCTGGCGGTTGAGATTGGCGTTCATATCCACACGGGGATCGCGGTCCGCATGCTGGTAGTCAAAAGCGGACAGGGCCGAGGCGATGCGGGTATTGGCCACGTCCAGGCTGGGGCTGCTGGAGAGCGCCTGTTCGACCAGGCCGTCGAGCTGCTCATCCTGGAACTGGCGCCACCACTGGGCCGCTGGCCAGCCTTCGCTGGCCAGATGGATATCGGCGGCCAGCTGCGTTGTCGCCAGGTCTTGCTGCGGCAATACCTGCGTGTCGGGCGGAATGCTGGCGCAGCCGGCCAGGGCAATACTGAAGGCCAGCACGGCAAGGGGGAGCTTCATGGTCACTTTCTTCATCAGGGTTACTCCATCGCCGCGTGGTCGACCACGACAGGCGCATTTTTCTTCGGTGGCTTGATCAGGAGCAGCAATGGCAGCACCAAAATGGTCAGCCACATCATCATCCAGAAGTCGTCGAGGTAGGCGATCATCGAGGCTTGCCGGTTGATCTCGCCATTCAGGGCGGCCATGCCGGGACCGGTGGACAAATCAAATACCCTGGCGATCGCCGGCTCGTGCAGGGCCGGGTTGGCGATATTGATGTGCTCGGTCAGCGACGCATGGGCGATCTGCGTGTTGCGCACCAAAAGGGTTTGCACCAGCGCGATGCCGATACTGCTGCCGATATTGCGCACCAGGCTATAAATCGCCGTGCCTTCCGCCCGCATTTGCGGCGACAAGGTGGCAAAGGTGGCCGCACTCAAGGGGACAAACACCAGGCCCAGGCCGATGCCCTGGATAATGCCGTTCCACACCACGGTCTGCGGCACCAGGTCCAGCGTGAAATTGGCCATCTGCCACAACGAAAACGCCGTGATCGAAAAGCCCACGCCCAGCAGCAGCCGCGTATCGAACTTGCCCGTCAGTTTGCCCACCACCAGCATCGCCATCATGGTGCCCAGGCCGCTCGGCGCCGTCACCAGGCCGGCAATCGCCGCCGGATAATTCATCAGCCCCTGCAGCATCGAGGGCGTCAGCGCACGGGTGGCGAACAGCACCAGGCCGACGATAAAGATGAATAGCAGGCCGCTCACATAGTTCGAGTTTTTCAGCAGCCGGTAATCGAGGAAGGACTTGCCGGCGGGCCGCAAGGCCGTATGGGCGATGAAATAACACAAGCTCATGGCCAGTACGATCGCTTCGATCCAGGTTTCCGTCGACGAAAACCAGTCATTCTGCTCGCCCCGGTCCAGCAGCATCTGCAGCGCGCCGATCGACAGGCTGAGCGTTGCAAAACCGAACATGTCGAAATTCATGCGGCGATTCGGCGCATCCTTGCGGATATAGCGCCAGATGCCATAGAAGGCCATCGCGCCAATCGGGATATTGATGAAGAAGACCCAGCGCCAGCTGTAGCTGTCTGTCAGCCAGCCGCCGAGCGTCGGCCCGAGGATAGGCCCGATCATCACGCCCATGCCCCAGATGGCCATGGCCGAGCCATGCTTTTCGCGCGGATTGATGTCCAGCAGCACCGCTTGCGACAACGGCACCAGCGCCGCGCCGAACACGCCCTGCAGCAGGCGGGCGGCAACGATTTCGGACAAGGTCGCCGACAGGCCGCACAGCACCGATGCGATGGTAAAACCCGCAACAGACACCAGAAACGTCTTTTTCTGGCCAAAACGGTCGCACAGCCAGCCCGTCAGTGGCGTGGCAATGGCGGCGGCCACGATAAAGGACGTCAGCACCCAGGTGATCTGGTCTTGCGAGGCGGACAGGCTGCCCTGCATGTGCGGCAGGGCCACGTTGGCGATGGTGCCGTCGAGCGCCTGGATGATGGTGGCCAGCATGATCGATATCGTGATCATGCGCCGGTTGAGCGTGGGGTCGCTTGACGCGGGCAGCGGTGAGGCTGTGGTGACGGCATTCACGCGGATTTCTCCGTCGCCGCCTGCAACGCTTCCAGCAATTCGGTGGCGGCCAGCAACTGGTCCGCGTCTATGCCTTGCAGCAGCTCCCTGCGGAAACTGTCTGCTTCCTTGCGCACCGTTTCAAACACTTGCATGCCAGCCTCGGTCAGCACCACCAGTTTCACGCGCCGGTCCAGCGCGGACGGCTGGCGCTGCACGAAGCCTGATTTCACCAGCCGGTCCAGCATCGACACCATGGTCGGGTTTTCCACCCCCAGCTGATGGGCCAGCTCGCTTTGCGACGGCGCTTGCGGCGATTTGGCGATCATGGCGATGCACATCCAGCTTGCTTGCCCCAGGTCGAGGTCTTTCAGGCGCCGGTCGATGGCGTGCCGCCAGCCGCGCGCCGTCTTGTGGAGTGCGGTGGAGAAGCGCTCTTGAATATCAAGCATAAGGTAAGTCGTCTAATAGTTAGGTATCGAACTAATATTTTAACACTGAGAAATGCTGAATGTGTAGGGCTTTGTGATTTTTCCGTACGCTGCTACATTCAGGGCTGGTCCACTTTATCGGGGAGTATCGTCATGGCGACAAAAGAACAGGCAAGCAGCGAGTTTGTGATTACCCAGACGTTTGAGGCACCGCGCGAGCTGGTGTTCCAGTCGTGGCGCGAGCCGGAACGTCTGCTGCAGTGGTGGGGCCCGGTGGGCTTTGAACTCAGCGTGCTGGCGCTGGAGTTCAAGCCGGGCGGCATGTTCCACTACGGTATGCGAGCCGATAATGGCTATGAGATGTGGGGGAAGTTTGTATACCAGGCCATCGCAGCGCCGGAGAAGGTGGTTTTCGTTTCGTCGTTTGCGGATCAGGAAGGCAATGTGGTGCGGCATCCGGTGAGCGCGACCTGGCCTTTGACGTCGCTTAATACCATGACTTTATCGGTGGAGGACGGGAAGACGATGATGACGTTGCGGTCGGTGCCGCAGGGGGATTCAGAGCTTGAACAGGCAACCTTCAAGGAAGGGCATGAGTCGATGAAGCAGGGGTTTGGGGCGACTTTTGCGCAGTTGGCAGCCTATCTTGCACGCGTGCAGTAAGACCTGAAAAAAGCGGGCCGGAGACGCCCGGGGGGCCTTTGCCTGCGGCGCGGGCTGGTTCGCGCTGTATCGGTGTTCATGCTTTGCAAGCAAGTCAAGCATGGTTGATCTCGCTTGCCGTGTTGTTGCGCGGTGTGGCTTCTTCATGGAACAGGTCGGCCAGGTAGTCGCACAGGTCTGGTTCGGCAATGTCGTTCGGTATGATGAAGTCGGCGGGGCGGCGTTTGCCTTCGGCGCCAAGATAATAAGCCTGCCAGGCGCCGGGCGCGCCGTTGACGGCGATCAGGGTGCCGAAAATATTGAATTTCAGGGTTTTCATTGGCGCTCGCTTTGCAGGCCCAGCATTTGCCGTATCACCGGCAAAATCAGCTTCCACGCCGGCGAGGTCGCCGCGATCTCGTCGTAGTGGCTGGCGCCTGGCAGTATCAGCACTTCCGCATGGTCGCCGGCTTGCATGGCTTTGGCTGCGTAATCATGCGCCACGCGCGGCGGGGAGATGGTGTCGAGCTCGCCCGTGATCAGCACGGTGCGGCTGGCGTTGGGCATCAGGTCGGCGGCGTTGGTGTCGCTGTAGATGTCGGGGCGCTCAAGGCTGGCGCTGCCTGCCAGCTGGGCGATGTCGCGCTCGCAGCTGGACTGGATCAGCGTTGCTTCATGGCGCAGGTCGGCCAGGCCGCCCAGGCTGATGATGTTCTTGATCGGCAGAAGATGCTCGCGGTAGAGCGGGCTGCTTTTCGGTAGCTCGCTGCGGCCGGCGATCCATTGCACCAGCTGGCCGCCGGCCGAATGGCCCATGGCAAGGATGCGGCTGGTGTCGAGCTGGTACTGGCCGGCATGGCTTTGCAGGCTGTCCATGGCCGCATGCATGTCCTGGTAGGTGCCGGGATAGCCGCCGCCTTCCTCGTCGACGCGGCGGTATTCGACGTTCCACACGGCGATGCCCTGGCTGCTCAAGGCATTGGCGACGTTGCGCATCTGTTTGATGCCGCCGAACTGGACTGTCCAGCAGCCGCCATGGACCAGCACCACCACCGGAAACGGACCGGTGCCGCTGGGGCGGAACAGCTGGGCGTATTGCGACGGCGCCGGGCCGTAAGCGATCTGGACCGTGGCTTGCGGGCCGTTCAGCGCCAGGTAGTCGTCCAGCGTCATGGGGGCGGCGACGGCACCCTGGACGGCGGCCAGCAAGGCGGTGGCGATCAGGGAGGAGGGCAAGGTCATCGGGGAGTCTGGCAGATGGATAGAAAGCAATACTCTAGCATGGTGGCCATCCTGCAAAACCATGCCGGAGGGGCATACTTTTAAAAAACACCGTTCTTTATTGTGTTTTAAGAAATTTTATGCCCTGAAAAACCTTAATCCGGCTGCAAGGCCTGCTGCAACTGCTCGACTGAAAACGGCTTGAGCAGGAAACGGGCCGCCGGGTCCCGCACGCCGGAATTGGCTGGCGCATGGCCGGTGGAAAACACCACTTGCAGGCCAGGATGATCGCGGGCGGCCAGCGCGGCCAGTTCCGTGCCAGACATGCGCGGCAGGCTGATGTCGGTCAGCAGGATTTCCAGTCCCGGCATGGCCAGCAGCGGCAGCGCTGCTTCGGCCGAACCCACCGCCGTCACCTCATGGCCCAGCATGTCGAGCAATTCGCTGGTCATGGCGCGCGCGTCCTCATTGTCTTCCACCAGCAGGATGTTGCGTCCTCGCGCGCGCGCGTTGGCCGCTGGCGATGGTTGCTCCAGTTCTTGCTGCAAGAGCGTCACATGCTGGCGGTTGGCCAGCAGATGGCGCAGGCGCCGCGCCAGATCTTCGCGCCGGTACGGCTTGCTGAGCAACTCCACGCCCGCATCGAGCCGTCCGCCGTGCATGATGGCGTCCTGCGTGTAGCCCGAGGTAAACAAGACGGCCAGGCCGGGCAACAGCTGCCGCGCCTGGCGCGCCAGTTCCGTGCTGGCCACCGGACCGGGCATCACTACGTCGGTAAACAACAGGTCGACCTGCACGCCGCCAGCGACAATATTGAGGGCGCCCTGGCCGTCGGACGCCTTGAGCACGCTGTAGCCGAGGCCGCGCAGCATGTCGACCACGGTGGTTTGCACGTGCGGATCGTCTTCCACCACCAAAATGGTTTCCGTGCCGCCCAGCACGGGGCCTGTCAGCTGCAAAGGCAGTTCCGTCACGCCGTCGAGCGAGCGCGGCAGATAGATGCGGAAGGTGGTGCCCGTACCCAGCGTGCTTTCGACGCGCAGATGGCCGCCGCTTTGTTTCAGAAAGCCATACGCCATGGACAGACCCAGGCCCGAGCCTTCGCCCTCTTTCTTGGTGGTAAAGAACGGTTCAAAAATCTTGTCGATCAGCTCGGGGGCGATGCCGCTGCCGGTGTCGCCGATGGCCAGTTGCACATACTCGCCGGCCGCCAGATCTTCGCCGCCAGCCACGGAACAATTGAACAGGGCCACCGTCAGCCGGCCCTGGCCCTCCATCGCGTCGCGCGCATTGATGGCCAGGTTCAGGATCACGTTTTCCAGCTGGTTCGGGTCGACCAGCGCCTGCCAGGCGTCGCTGGCGATCTGCACTTGCGTGTCAACCGTTTCGCCGACGGCGCGGCGCAACAGGTCTTCCGTCGAGCGCAGCAGGGCTTTCAAGTCCGTTACCAGCGGTTTCAAGGGTTGCCGGCGGGCGAACGCCAGCAGTTGCGCCGATAGCTTGGCGCCGCGTTCGACGGCGGCGCTGGAACTGGCGATGCGCTTGGCTGCCAGCGCATCGCTGCCCACGGTGATCTGCAACAGTTGCAGATTACCCGAGATAATTTGCAGCACATTGTTGAAATCATGGGCCACGCCGCCCGTCAGCTTGCCCAGCGCTTCGAGCTTTTGCGATTGCAGCAACGCCGACACGCTATGGTCGAGCGACGCCTGGGCCGCGCGCAAGGCTTGCGCCGCGGCCTTTTCGTCGCTGACGTCGCGCGCGCTGCAATAGATCTTGCCATTTTCCGGCACGGCCACCCATTGCAGCCAGTGCCAGCGGCCGCCCTTGGCGCGGTAGCGGTTTTCAAAGCGCAACGCAGGCTGGCCCTGCAGCAAGGCCTGCCAGACCGCCAGGGTCGACTCCTGGTCGTCGGGGTGGATCAGGCTCATGAAGGGCGTGGTGCGGATGTCGTGCCCGGTCCAGCCCAGGGTGGTTTCCCAGGCGGGGTTGATATGCTCGAAGCGGCCTTCCAGGTTCAGCACGCCCAGCAAATCGGGGCTGACGCGCCAGGTGAGGCCGAATTCGCGCGTGCGCTCGGCCACCTGGCGCTCCATGTCGGCGTTCAGCGAGCGTACCTGGGCTTGCGCCTGGGCGCACAGCAAGCTGGCCCACACCCGTTCGGCCACTTGCACCGCCAGCGTAATCTCGTCTGCCTGCCAGGCGCGCGCCGCGCGGCTGTGCACGACGAACAGGGCGGCCAACCGGCCTTGCTTGACGATGGGGATATTCAGGAACGCGCGGATGCCCAGCCGCCCGAAGGTGGCCAGGGCGTCAGGGGTCGCCGTGCGCGGGTCGAGGCGGATATCGTCGACGGCCACCGGGTGGTCCGCTTCCAGTTCTGCGGCCAGGCCGGCCGCATATTCACCAAGGAAATATTCACCGACGGCGCCCGGCGCCAGGCCGTCGTTCCAGGCGTGGCGCAAGGTCGGGTAATGCAGTTGCTGGCCGATATCGAAACAGGCCACTTGCTGGGCTTGCAATTGCTGTCCCAGCAGTTGCGCCGAGACGGACAGGATCTCGCCGCTGTCTTCCAGCTGGCGCAGGGTGCGGTCCAGTCGCAGCAGAAATTCGGGGACAGGCGCGGGGGTGTGCATGCCGGCCATGATCACGATCCCGCCAGCGGCAGCGTCACGCTGAACAGCGCCCCATGGCCGCTCTGGCTTTGCACGGTGATGGCGCCGCCGTGGGCGTCGACCAGCTGCTTGGTGATGAACAGCCCCAGGCCCAGGCCACCGGTACTGTCCTGGTTGACCACACGCTCGAAGGCGTCGAAGATGCGTTCCTGGTCCTTGGGGCCGATGCCGATGCCATGGTCGCGCACTTCGAGCACGGCGCTGTTTTTCGTCTTTGCCAGGCTGATGTCGACCGGCTTGCCTTCGCCGTAGCGCAGCGCGTTGCTGATCAGGTTGACGACGATCTGCTCGACCCGGTAACCATCCCAGTAGCCTTCGACCTGCGCCTCTGCCTGCACCTGCACCCGCAGCTGGTCCGGGCAGGGCGCCAGATCTTCGGCCACGCGCCGCACCAGCGCGGCCAGGTCGACCGGTTCGCGCCGGATCGACAGCTTGCCGCTGCTGATGCGAGACACGTCGAGCATATCGTCGATCAGGCGCACCATGCTGCGAATCTGGCGCGCGTCGCGCGCCACCATCTTCGGCAGTTTATCGGGCGCAAAGGCGGCCAGGTTGCCGTTTTCCAGGTTCAGGGTGCGCATCTGGGTCTCCAGGAACAGGGTGTTGAGGGGCGTACGCAGTTCATGCGCCACCATCGACATGAATTCGTCGCGCATGCGCAAGGATCGCTGCAGCTCGGCTTGCGTGGCGCGCAATTGCTGCAGCAGCGCGTCCTGCTGCTGGCGGCTGTGCTCCAGCGCCTGCACCTGGCGCCGCGTTTCGGCGCGCTGCTGGTGCAGGGCGACAAATACATTGACCTTGCTTTGCACGGCGTTGATGTCGAGCGGCTTGTGCAAAAAGTCGACGGCGCCGCTTTCATAGCCCTGGAACGAGAAATTCATTTCCTTGCCGGCCGCCGTGACGAAGACGATGGGAATATGGCGCGTCTTGTCGGTGCCGCGCATCAGCTGGGCCAGCTCGAAGCCGTCCATTTCCGGCATCTGCACGTCGAGGATGGCCAGCGCGAAGTCGTGTTCGAGCAGCAAGGCCAGTGCTT
Organism: Janthinobacterium sp. PC23-8; assembly: GCF_002250505.1. Lineage (GTDB taxonomy): Bacteria > Pseudomonadota > Gammaproteobacteria > Burkholderiales > Burkholderiaceae_D > Janthinobacterium. The sequence goes on along the minus strand of NZ_NJGY01000002.1, from coordinate 399,490 downwards.
CTTCGCCCGACGACGCCTGGTAGACGCTGCGGTCGTTTTCGCGTATCAGGGCGTTGAGCGCGCGCAGGTTTTCCGGCAGGTCGTCGACGATCAGCAGTTTGGTGCGGGTCTGTGTGTCATTTATCATGGCTGTTTCCTGGTGTTGCCAAGCCTCCCTGGCGCGGCTTGTGCCGCGTCTCATGTCGCTGGGCGCCGAGGGACAAGCGCTTGCGGTACAGTTTGTCCAGCCCGGGCTGTGCTTCGAAGTGGCTGGCAAAGGCGCTGAAATTCGTGCTTTCCTTGCTGCCCAGACCGAGAAAACCCCGGTGGCACAGCGATTCATGGAACAAGCCCAGCGCGCGGTCCTGCAGGGCTTTATTAAAATAGATCAGCACATTACGGCAGCAAATCAACTGCGTTTCCGCAAACACGCTGTCGGTTGCGAGGCTGTGGTCGGCAAAATTGATGCGATCGAGCAAGCGCTTGTCGAAACGCGCCGTGCCATGTTCCACCGTATAGTACTCGTCGAGCTTGCCCAGGCCACCGGCCGCCGTGTAATTGGCGCCGTAGCCGGCCATGGGGGGCAGGGGATAAACGCCGAGGCGGGCCTTGTCCAGCACCACCGGATTGATATCGGTGGCGTAGATCAGGCTGCGTTCGAGCATGCCTTCCTCGTGCAGGATAATGGCCAGCGACAGCGCTTCTTCGCCGGTACAGCAGCCGGCCACCCAGATTTTTGGCGACGGATAGGTTTTCAGCACCGGCACCACCTGCTCGCGCAGGGCCAGGAAAAACCCCGGATCGCGGAACATGGCGGTAACCGGCACCGTCAGCGTCTGCAGCAGCTGCCCGAAGGCGCCAGGGTCTTTCAGTACCTTGCGTTGCAGTTCTTCCAGGCTGGCGCAATGCAGGCGCGCCAGCGCATGGTTCAGGCGGCGCCGCTGCGAGGGCGCGGAATAATCACGGAAATCATAGCTGTAGCGCTGGTAGATGGCCTCCATCAGCGCTTGCAGTTGCACCTCCGTGTAATCGACCAGCATCAGATGCGTTCCATCTTCGGCATCCAGACGCGCAGCAGCGAGTACAATCGGTCCAGGTCGATCGGCTTGGCCAGGTAATCGGAGGCGCCGGCCTGCAGGCATTCTTCCTGGTCATTCTTCATGGCCTTGGCGGTAATGGCGATGATCGGCAGCTTGTTGTAGCGGCCGTCGGCGCGGATCTGGCGCGTCGCTTCCAGGCCGTCCATGCCCGGCATCATGACATCCATCAGCACCAGGTCGATATCGTTGACGCTGTTGAGCTTGCTGATCGCTTCAAAGCCGTTGCGGCCGATTTCCACCACCACGCCTTTTTGCTCCAGCGCATTGGTCAGGGCGAAGATATTGCGCACATCGTCGTCAACCAGCAGGATCTTGCGTCCTTCAAACACGCGTTCGCGGCTGCGCACCTGCTGCAGCATGCCCTGGCGCTCGGTCGACAGTTCCGACTCCACTTTGTGCAGGAACAAGGTCACTTCGTCGAGCAGGCGTTCGGGCGAACGGGCGCCCTTGATGATGATCGAGCGCGAATACTTCATCAGGTCCGCTTCTTCCTCGCGGCTCAGGTTGCGGCCGGTATAGACGATGACGGGCGGGAACGAGCACAGCTCTTCATGCTCCATGCGTTCCAGCAATTCGTTGCCCTGGATATCGGGCAGCTTCAGGTCGATGATCATGCAGTCGAAAATCTGCGTTTTCAGCAAGGCCAGCGCTTCTTCACCCAGCGCCACGGCAGTGATTTCCACATCGTCGTCGCTGATCAGGTGCACCACGCTTTCGCGCTGGCGTTCATCGTCCTCGACCAGCAGGATGCGTTTCATCTTTTGCGTAAACTTCGATTCGAGCTTGAGGAACACGTCCTTGAGCTGCTCGCGCGTGCGCGGCTTGGTGGCGTAGCCGATGGCGCCGAGCTGCATGGCCGCCTGCACCTGGTCATTGCCCGAGACGATATGCACGGGGATATGGCGGGTCAGCGGGTTTTCCTTGAGCTTTTGCAGCACCAGCAGGCCCGGACGGTCGGGCAGGCCGATGTCGAGCAGGATGGCGTCGGGCAGGAATTCGGCCGCCAGGCGCAAGCCTTCCTCGGCGCCGTGTGCGACCAGGCACTTGTAATGCATTTCATGCGCGAGATCGAACAGGATACCGGCAAACGCCGGTTCGTCCTCGATCACCAGCACCGAGCGCTCGCCGGTGCGCGCGGCCGGCACGCTTTCGCGGTCGTCCTTGAAGGTGGCGACCGGCACCGGTTTCGGCGCCGCCAGCGGCGCGATGGCGGCCGAGCTGGTACGGATATGCGCAGGCGGCGCGGCCCTGACAGGCGCCAGCGCCTGCTCTTGCGGCACGGCGCGTTCCTGCCAGGCCATCGGCAGCACCAGCGTAAAGGTGCTGCCATGGCCGGGTGTGCTGCTCAGTTCGATGGTGCCGCCCAGCAAGGTCGCCAGGTCGCGCGAAATCGACAGGCCCAGGCCCGTGCCGCCATAGCGGCGGCTGGTGGTGCCATCGGCCTGGTGGAAGGCATCGAACACTTTTTGCTGCTGGTCGTCGGCGATGCCGATGCCGCTGTCCTGGACCTGGAAGCGGACATGGCCGGCCGCGTCCGCCATCACCTGCACCGAAACGGTGCCCGTATCGGTAAATTTGATGGCGTTCGACAGCAGATTGCGCAGGATCTGTTCCAGGCGCTGGCGGTCGCTGACAAACGAGGGCGGCGCGTCCGGCGCCACCGACACGGAAAAGTCGAGTTTTTTTTGCTGCGCTTGCGCGCCGAACAGCATGCGCAGGCTGCTCAGCAGTTCGCTGAAGGGGATGGCTTCCGGCGTCAGGTCCAGCTTGCCAGCCTCGACCTTCGAAATGTCGAGGATGTCGTTGATCAGGGTCAAGAGGTCATTGCCGGCCGAATAAATGGTTTGCGCAAACGTCACTTGCTCCGGCGTCAGATTGCCGTCGCTATTGTCGGCCAGTAACTTGGACAGGATCAGCGAGCTATTCAGCGGCGTGCGCAGCTCGTGCGACATATTGGCCAAAAATTCCGACTTGTAGCGGCTGGCGCGCTGCAGCTCTGCTGCGCGCGCTTCCAACTGGTCGTGCGCCTGGCCGATGGCCACGTTTTTCTGGTCCAGCGCCAGCGCCTGCATGGCCAGCTGTTCGTTCGATTGCTCCAGCGCCGCTTTCTGCTGTTCCAGGTGCGACTGCGATTGTTCCAGCACGCGCGACTGCTCGCCCAGCTCTTCATTGGCCGTGCGCAGCTCTTCCTGCTGCACTTCCAGCTCTTCGTTCAATTGCTGGGTTTCTTCCAGCACGTTTTGCAGGCGCTGGCGATACAGCGCCGCTTCCAGCGAAGTACCGACGTTGGAAGCGATCAGGCGCAGCAGTTCGAGCTCGCGCTGGACCACGGGCCGCGTAAAGCCCAGTTCGATCACGCCATTGACGGCGCCTTCGTTGTTTACTGGCATCAAGACCAGTTCCAGCGGCGCGCCGTGGCCCAGGCTGGAACTGACCATCAGGTAATTGTGGGGCACTTGCTTCAAATGCTTGAGTTTTTTCTCGCGCGCCGTCTCGCCGACCAGGCCTTCGCCAGGCTTGAAGACCTGCTTGTCCTGGATATGCTGGTCGCTGAAACCGTACACGGCCGTGCGGCGCAGGCTAGCGTCTTCTTCGGTCACGTAGATGGTCGCCACCGCCACGTCAAGCCGGTTGGCCAAAAAGTCCAGCACCTGGCGGCCCAGCTGGGGCAGGGCCAGCTGGCCACTCGTGTAGGCGGCCAGTTCGGTCTGGCCCGTGCGCAGCCAGGCCTGTTCCTGCAGCACCTCGTTATCCTTGCCGCGCTGCTCGAGCGCCTCATTATAAATATCGGACAAGCGCATCAGTTCACGCCGGCCCAGCAAGGCCAGCAGGCCCGACAAGCCCAGGCTCAGCACCAGGAACACCACCACCGCCATCACGGTGCGCGCCTCGGCCGAGTCGCCGCGCTCCTGGCGCAAGCGCTGCTCCATGCCCAGAAAGGCGAGAAATTCGCGGCGGATTTCATCGAATTCCAGCTTGCCCTCGCCCTGGCGCACGCGCGCCAGGTATTCCTGGTTATTGCGGCGCTGGTCGATGATCGTTTCGGCATACTGCGTCCACTGGTTTTGCAGCGCGCCGATGCGGCGCAAACGGTCTTCCTGGATCGGGCTGTCGGCCACCAGGCCCAGCAAAGTGGTCATTTCCACCGCGATCTTGGCCTTCCCCGATTTATAGGGCGCCAGGAAGGTTTCGTCGCCCGTCAGCAGATAGCCGCGCATGCCCGTTTCCAGGTCGACCGACAGCTTCATTACCTCGTTGGCGTTGCCGATCACCCGTTCGGAATGCTCGACCGAGCGCAGCGCACTGAGCAGATAGGCGATGAGGCCGACAAACACCAGCGCCGTCAGCACGCCGACCACCAGCGGCAGGGTCACGTTGCGCGCGAGGATGCGGCGGAAACTGAAAGTGTCGATCGGAGTCTTGGTATTCATCGGGTCCGTGGAAGAATAATCAGGGGTAAATAATTTTAAATGAAAAGCAATATTTCTGAAGCGCAATCGTGCGGCAGGCGATAGCATAGCAGGCGGTACGGACGCTGCAGTGGCGCACGCGTGTGTCGCGGTCAAAAAGACGAGGAATCAACAGGCAATAAAAAAACGGGACCCGACCGGGTCCCGTTTTTGTCTGCCACTCAATAAAGCCTAGTTGCGGATCTCCAGCGCGCGATTCAGGCTCAGCGCCGCCAGCGAGGCGACCGCGCCCGACAGCAGGTAAAAGCTGACATAGGCCAGGCCGAAGTTGGCCGACAGTCCCAGCGCCACCAGCGGGGCGAAGCCGGCGCCGACTAGCCACGCCAGATCCGACGTCAGGGCCGCGCCGGTATAGCGGAAGCGGGCAGGGAAGTTGGCTGTCACGGCACCGGCGGCCTGGCCGTACGACAGGCCCAGCAGGCTGAAGCCGACCAGGATGAAGGCGTCCTGGCCAGTATTGCCGCCACCCATCAGGCTGGGAATAAAGGCGCTGAAGATGGCGATCAGCACGGCCAGCGTGCCCAGCGTGGTGCGGCGGCCGAAGCGGTCGGCCAGCAGGCCCGACAGCACGATGCCGATGGCGGCCAGCACGGCGCCGACCATCTGCACCTGCAGGAAGTCCGAGGCGGCGCGGGTCTGGTACACCGACACCCACGACAGCGGGAACACCGTCACCAGGTGGAACAGTGCGTAGCTGGCCAGCGCGGCGAGCGCGCCGATCATCACGTTGCGGCCCTGGCCGCGGCTCATTTCGAACACGCTCACCGGTTGCAGTTCGCGCTCGTCGAGCAGCTTGGCGTATTCATTGGTCGAGACCAGGCGCAGGCGGGCAAACAGGGCGACGACGTTGATGGCGAAGGCCACATAGAAGGGATAACGCCAGCCCCAGTCGAGGAATTCTTCGCTCGTCAGGTTGGTCAGCATGAACCAGAACAGGCCGCCGGCGATCAGGAAACCGAGCGGGGCGCCCAACTGGCCCAGCATGGCGTACCAGCCGCGCTTGTTTTCGGGCGCGTTCAGGGCCAGCAGCGACGGCAGGCCGTCCCATGAGCCGCCAAGCGCGACACCCTGGCCGACGCGCAGCACGGCCAGCCAGATGATGGCGGCAAAGCCCAGGTGCGCGTAGGTCGGCAGGAACGCGATGCCGGCGGTGGAGACGCCGAGCAGGAACAGGGCCATGGTCAGCTTGGCGCTGCGTCCGAGCCGGCGCTGGATTTCCATGAAGATCACCGTACCGAAAGGACGGGCGATAAAGGCAAAGGAGAAAATCAGGAACGCGTACAAGGTGCCCTCCAGGCGCTCTTCGAACGGGAAGAAGACCTGCGGGAACACCAGTACCGAGGCAATGGCGTAGACAAAAAAGTCAAAATATTCGGAAGCGCGGCCGATGATCACGCCGACGGCGATCTCACCGGGGTCGATATGGGATTCGACCGTGCCGGCGCCGCGTGCGTCGCGCAGGGAGTGGGGGGAAAAATCAGCGGGTACGTCTCCGCTATGTATGCGCGTGCTGGACATGATGAGCCTCTTTCATAGTTTCGAGTTCGACAACACGTATAACTTACCCCAGGCGTCTCAAACCTGAAGTAGGACCATTCAGACAGTAGCTGTAGGACAAGTCCTTTACTACTGAATGAAGTCCGGGCCCAAGGGGTGGACAAAACGTCCAATTGCCATTGTGCTCCAGTAAGAATAAAGTACCATATCTTTATCCCCTGTACTGGACTTTCCTGTATGTTTTCACTCAAAGTTCGTCACGGACTGGCGCTGTTACCTCTTACCTTATTGGCAGGATGCAATACGGTGGTACTCAATCCGTCCGGTGATATCGCAGTCCAGCAAGGCAATCTGATTGTCATTTCCACTCTGCTGATGCTGCTGATTATCGTTCCGGTAATCGCTCTCACCCTGCTGTTCGCCTGGCGCTACAGAAAAAACAACACCGCGGCCAAGTATGAGCCGGACTGGGACCATTCGACGCGCCTGGAACTGATCATCTGGGGCGCGCCGCTCCTGATCATCATCGTGCTCGGCCTCCTGACCTGGATCAGCACCCACACGCTGGACCCGTATCGTCCATTGAGCCGCATCGACGCCAACCGTCCGATTCCAGAAAGCACCAAGCCGATGATCGTCGAAGTGGTGGCGCTGGACTGGAAATGGCTGTTCATCTATCCGGAGCTGGGCATCGCCTCGGTCAATGAAGTGTATGCGCCGGTCGACCGTCCGATCCGCTTCAAGATTACCGCGCAGTCGGTGATGAACTCGTTCTTCGTTCCGGCACTGGCAGGTCAGATCTACGCCATGCCGGGCATGGAGACCAAGCTCAACGCTGTAATGAACAAGCCGGGCGTCTACGATGGTTTCTCGGCCAACTACAGCGGCGCGGGCTTTTCGGGCATGCGCTTCAAGTTCCATGGCGTCAATGATGCGGACTTCGACAAATGGGTGGCGACCACCCGTGCCGGCGGCGGCGCGCTGAACCGCGATGACTACCTGACCCTTGCCCAGCCGAGCGAGCGCGATCCCGTGCGCCGCTACAGCAACGTGCCGGTCGATCTGTACAAGGCCATCCTGAATCGCACCATCGTTTCCGACGCGCTGTGCGTGACGCCGGTGCAGCCATACAAAGTGGCATTGGCAGAAAGCCCGGTAGCGCCTGCCACGGCAGTAGTGGCCAGCAATGCGGTGGTTGAAAAGGGCGTTCAAGCCAAGTAACAACTGCATGAATCCCGCCGCGCGTCGTTCAGCGCGGCAGATACTGGCGCCGTTCGCCTGGCGCCTCCCTTTTTTCTCTGAGAGTAACAATGCTAGACCATATTGATCTGACGAAGCTTATATTCGGCCGTCTGACTTGGGATGCAATTCCATTTCACGAACCTATCCTGCTGGCGACCTTTGCAATGGTTGGCCTGGGCGGCATCGCACTGGTTGCGGCGCTGACGTATTTCCGCGTCTGGGGCACCCTGTGGCGCGACTGGATCACCAGTATCGACCATAAAAAAATCGGTATCATGTACATGATCCTCGGTATCATCATGCTGCTGCGCGGCTTTGCCGACGCGCTGATGATGCGCACCCAGCAGGCGATCGCCTTTGGCGACAACGCCGGCTTCCTGCCGCCGCACCACTACGACCAGGTCTTCACCGCCCACGGCGTGATCATGATCTTCTTCGTCGCGATGCCCTTCGTGACGGGCCTGATGAACTACGTGGTGCCGCTGCAAATCGGCGCGCGCGACGTGGCGTTCCCTTTCCTCAACAACTTCAGCTTCTGGATGACCACCATGGGCGCCGTGCTCGTGATGGCTTCGCTGTTCGTCGGCGAGTTCGCCCGTACCGGCTGGCTCGCGTATCCGCCGCTGTCGGGCATCGCCGGCAGTCCGGACGTGGGGGTAGACTATTACATCTGGTCCTTGCAGATTGCCGGGGTCGGCACCTTGCTGTCCGGCGTCAACCTGATCGCCACCATCGTCAAGATGCGCGCGCCAGGCATGACCTGGATGCGCATGCCGATTTTTACGTGGACCGCGCTGTGCACCAACATCCTGATCGTTGCCGCTTTCCCGGTGCTGACGGCCGTGCTGGCCATGCTGGGCCTGGACCGCATGGCCGGCTTCAACTTCTTCACCACTGAACTGGGCGGCAACGCCATGATGTACGTCAACCTGATCTGGATCTGGGGCCATCCCGAGGTCTACATCCTGGTGCTGCCGATCTTTGGCGTCTTCTCCGAAGTCGTCGCAACCTTCTGCTCGAAGCGTTTGTTCGGCTATGCGTCGATGGTCTACGCCACCTGCGTCATCATGATCCTGTCCTACCTGGTATGGCTGCACCACTTCTTCACGATGGGTTCGGGCGCCAGCGTCAACTCCTTCTTCGGCATCACGACGATGATCATCTCGATCCCGACCGGCGCGAAGATCTTCAACTGGCTCTTTACCATGTACCGCGGGCGTATCCGCTTCGAGTTGCCGATGCTGTGGACCGTGGGCTTCATGGTCACCTTTACCATCGGCGGCATGACCGGCGTCTTGCTGGCCGTACCACCGGCCGACTTCGTGCTGCACAACAGCCTGTTCCTGATTGCCCACTTCCATAACGTCATCATCGGCGGCGTGGTGTTCGGCGTGTTTGCCGCAATCAACTACTGGTTCCCGAAAGCCTTCGGCTACAAGCTCGACACCTTCTGGGGCAAATGCTCGTTCTGGTTCTGGTTCGTCGGTTTCTACCTGGCCTTCATGCCGCTGTATGTGCTGGGCCTGATGGGCGTGACGCGTCGTCTCAACCACTTTGAAGATCCATCGCTGCAAGTGTGGACCATCATCGCCTGGTTCGGCGCCGTCTCGATCGCACTGGGCATCGCCTGCCTGGTGATCCAGTTCTACGTCAGCTTCCGCAACCGCGCCGCCTTGCGCGACTTCACCGGCGACCCATGGGGTGGCCGTACGCTGGAATGGTCGACCTCGTCGCCACCGCCAGACTACAACTTCGCCTTCACGCCGCAAGTGCATGAACTCGATGCCTGGACCGACATGAAGAAACATGGCTACGAGCGTCCGACCTCGGGCTTCACGAAGATCCACATGCCGAAAAACACCTGGGCCGGTTTCGTGATCTCGGCACTGGCCGCCGTGGTCGGTTTCGGCCTGATCTGGCAAATGTGGCTGGTCGCCGGTCTCGGCTTCCTGGTGATGCTGATCACCATCATCGTCCACACCTTTAACTACAAGCGCGATTACTATATTTCGGCGGAAGAAGTGGTCCGTACCGAAAACGCTTACACTAAATTGCTGAACAGCCATGTCTGAAACCATCGTCCATAACACCGGCGCCCCGGGCGCCGCAGTTCGCAAGCAGTATTTTGTGCGCGAGCACCACCCGGAAAACGGCAGCCTGCTCGGTTTCTGGCTCTACCTGATGAGCGATTGCCTGATCTTCGCCTGTCTGTTCGCCACCTATGCGGTGGTGGGCCGCAACTACGCGGACGGCCCGACCGGCGCCGCGCTGTTCGACCTGCCGCTGGTCGCGCTCAATACGGCCATGCTGCTGCTGTCGTCGATCACGTATGGCTTCGCCATGCTGGCGATGCAGCGCAAGCAACTGGGTAGCACCCTGCTGTGGCTGGCCATCACCGGCCTGTTCGGCGTGGCCTTCCTGTCGCTGGAAATGTACGAGTTCGTGCACCTGATCCATGAAGGCGCCGGCCCGCAGCGCAGTGCCTTCCTGAGCTCGTTCTTCGCCCTGGTCGGCACCCACGGCATGCACGTGCTGTTCGGCGTGATCTGGCTCGTGACCTTGATGTTCCAGCTGAAAAAGCATGGCCTGACTCCGGAAAACGGCCGTCGCATGATGTGCCTGTCGCTGTTCTGGCACTTCCTGGACGTGATCTGGATCGGCGTCTTCACCTTTGTATACCTGATGGGAGTTCTGCCATGAGCGGCCACCACACACACGACGACCACGGTCACGGCCACGACAGTGCGCACCATGACCAGCATGACCATGGCAGCCTGAAAAGCTATACCATCGGCTTTATCCTGTCGGTCATCCTGACGGCCATCCCGTTCTGGCTGGTGATGAACAAAACCATCACCAGTTCCGGCACCATGGGCCTGGTCCTGCTCGGCTTTGCGGCGGTGCAGGTGGTGGTGCACATGGTGTACTTCCTGCACATGAACAGCAAGTCGGAAGGCGGCTGGAACATGATGGCCCTGATCTTCACCATCATGGTGGTGGTCATCGCCATGGCCGGTTCGCTGTGGGTCATGTACCACATGAACCACAACATGATGCCAAGCATGATGCCTGACGCCACGCACATGCAATCGGCGCCATGATGCACCAACCGCGCCCAGGCAACACCGGGCGCGCCCCTGGCGCGGCATCGCAAGATGCCGTGCCAGGCCCACGCGGCAAGGCCATGCGCACTGCGCTGGCCCTGCTTGCGGGGATGGTTTTTGCCGGCTTCTGTGCCCTGGGCACCTGGCAAGTCATGCGCCTGCAATGGAAGCTTGACCTGATCGAGCGCGTCGAACAACGCGTACATGCGCCGGCAACGCAGGCCCCTGGTCCCGAGCGCTGGGCCAGTGTCACGCAGCAAACGGACGAGTACCGCCATGTGCGCCTCTCCGGCATTTATCTTCCCCTGTTCAATACCCTGGTCCAGGCGAGCACCGACCTTGGCAGCGGCTTCTGGCTGCTCACGCCCTTGCGCCAGGCCGACGGCACGACCGTGCTGGTCAACCGCGGCTTCGTGAAGGATCGCAAGGGCATCGCCGTCAGCACGCCGCCGGGCACGGTCACCATCGAGGGCCTGCTGCGCATCAGCGAACCGCGCGGCGGCTTCCTGCGCGAGAACGACGCTGTCAGGCAGCTCTGGTATTCGCGCGACGTGGCCGCCATCGGCGGCTCGCATATGCTCACCGGGTTGGCGCCATACTTTGTCGATGCGGCCAGGGCCCAGGAAAGCGCGCCGGACGCCCCGGTGGGCGGGCTGACCGTGATTTCCTTCCATAACAGCCACCTGGTCTATGCGCTGACCTGGTATGCGCTGGCCCTGATGGTGGCGGGCATCAGCTGGTGGATCGTGCGCGAAGCGCGCCGCCGGCGTCCGCTTGCTGCTAATGCTCCTCATTACCATGCCGGGCAGGATTGAAATAGTGCCCAACCGCGAAGTCCTGGAGCGCGGTGCGGTGGCAGCCGAGATGGAACATCCGGCCGGCCACCAGAACATGAAGCTGCTGATCCAGTTGCGCTGGCTGGCCGTGATCGGCCAGATCAGCACCATCTTCGGCGTCGGCCTGGGGCTGGGCATCGCCCTGCCGGTGCCGTATATGCTCGAAGTGCTGTCCTGCCTGATCGCTTTCAACCTGGCCAGCCTGCTGCGCTGGCATGAACGCCAGCCGGTGTCGAATACGGCGCTGTTTCTGGCGCTGCTGGTCGACGTGACCGTGCTGACGGCCCAGCTCTACCTGAGCGGCGGCATCAGCAACCCGTTTGCCTTCCTGTATCTGCTGCAAGTGATCCTCAGCGCCGTGCTGCTGGAGGTGCGCTCGACCTGGATCATGGTGGCCATTACCGGGCTGTGCCTGGCCGGCCTGGCCTTGCTGCCCGGCCCGTTGATTTTGCCGATCGACCCCGAACGCGGTTTTGCCAGCCTGTATGTGCAGGGGCTGTTGATCTGCTTTATGCTCAACGCCGCCTTGCTGGTGTTGTTCATCACCCGCATCAACCGCAACCAGCGCGCCGGCGACGCCAAGGTGGCCGATTTGCGCCAGCGCGCGGCCGAAGAAGAACATATCATCCGCATGGGGCTGCTCGCTTCCGGTGCTGCCCATGAGCTGGGCACGCCGCTGGCCACGTTGTCGGTGATTTTGGGGGACTGGCGCCGCATGCCCGAACTGAGCAAGAACAGCGAGTTGCTGGAAGAAATCACCGAAATGCAGGCCCAACTGCAGCGCTGCAAAAGCATCGTCAGCGGCATTTTATTGTCGGCCGGCGAGGCGCGCGGAGAATCTTCCGTGAAAACCACCATCAATACCTTCCTCGACGAACTGGCGCTCGAGTGGCGCAGCAGCCGTCCCATCCACCATTTCGAATACGACAACCGTATCGAGATTGACGTGCCGGTGGTGTTCGATTCCACCTTGAAGCAGACCATCTGCAATGTGCTCGACAATGCGCTGGAAGCCTCGCCCGACTGGCTGCGCTTTGAAGCGACGCGCGAAGCCGATGCGCTGCACCTGGTGGTGACGGACGCCGGTCCCGGCTTCGAGCCGTCGATGCTGAGCCACCTGGGCAAGCCTTACCAGTCCACCAAGGGCAAGCCAGGCAGCGGCCTGGGCCTATTTTTGGTGGTCAACGTGGCGCGTACCCTGGGCGGCACGGTAACGGCGCGCAACCGGGTGCAGGGTGGGGCGGCCGTGCACCTGGCGCTGCCGCTGGCGGCCATCAAACTGGAAAGTGAAAGCGACCACCATGTCAACTGAACTGGCTGCCGATCGGCTGCTGCTGATCATCGAAGACGACGCCGCCTTTGCGCGCACCCTGGGCCGCTCGTTCGAACGGCGCGGCTACCAGGTGATCCTGGCCACCAACTTCGACGAAGCGAGCACCTTGCTGGAACAACATTGCCCCGACTACGCCGTGGTCGACCTGAAACTGAACGGCAATACTTCCGGCCTGGCCTGCGTGCAGATGCTGCACCAGCACGATCCGGAAATGCTGATCGTCGTGCTGACCGGCTACGCCAGCATTGGCACGGCCGTCGAAGCGATCAAGCTGGGCGCCTGCCAGTACCTGGCCAAGCCGTCGAACACCGACGATATCGAAGCGGCCTTCGGCCATGTGGCCGGGGCGGCCGAAATCGAACTGAGCAGCCGCGCCACCAATATCAAGACCCTGGAATGGGAACGCATCCACGAAATGCTGGCCGAGACCGATTTCAATATTTCGGAAACGGCAAGGCGGCTGGGAATGCATCGGCGCACCCTGGCGAGAAAGCTGGAAAAGCAAAGGGTGAAGTAGGCCCAGGAGCAAGGACAGGGTTGGACCCTGCAGGGCGGTGCGCCCCAATGGGGCGCAATACGGTCGCGAAGCGAGCGGCATCGCAAATCCACCGCCATTTTCATTACGCACAAACAAGCAGCCGAAACCCTAAAAAAGGGGGCGCTCGATGCACTCAAAATGCAACTAACCGACAGGAAATAAAAAGCAACAGGATGTCAGAGGTGCCGACGGTCACAAAAAATTGAACGATAATCACCGGAAAGCGTCTGCAAAAAATGGCCGACCTCTGCGTAACGATTCCGCCCCTCATCTACAAATCATCTGCAAATTTTCGTCAGTTAGTGGCATTTATAGGTAAGATGGAGCGCCCCTTTGCAGGTAATCGAATCATGCCACTTTCGACTCAATGGGATGCTCATCCTTTAGATGCTTTTAAGCAATTTGTTAAAAGTACCGACTTCGTCAGGATTTCGAAACATGCCGGCGCCAACGACAGGCCGCCGATCTCCGACGCATCCGCGTCGGTGTACGTTTATATGTTTGGGAAATTCGCGCTGTGGATGAACGATCAGCACAAGGTGTTCTCGCGGATCACTGCGCGCGATCTGTTGCAATTTCTCGACTACGGCGATGCGCCGGAATCCAAGGACCTCAACAGCAAAATCGCCTATCGTTACCTGCGACTGATCGAGCGGTGCCTGACGCATTTGGAAATCAGTCCGAACGCGGCACAAAGCGCCATTTTCGATGCGTTCAAGACAGGAAAAGTGGCCAGCGATGGACGAACGATCGCGCTCGACGACATTCAAATCGCGGCATTTTTAGCGCACCTTCCGCCAATCGACGTTCCTCCCGGCCGCGGCTATGCCAGCTGGAAACGGCGCCGCGACCGGGCGATGCAAATCGTCATGCTGCTGGGCGGGTTGCGGGTTGCGGAAACGATCGGTCTGCTCGTCGAAGAAGTCGCCAAACAGAGTCGGATCGATGGCGCTCTTGAGATTCATATCACCCCGGTGGCGAAGCACGACACGAGCTACGATCACACTGCTGTTTTGCCGCCGATCGCGGCGCGTGAGTTATTGAACTGGCTCGCTGAACGCCGCATGCTCGACATACCCGGAACGCTCGTATTTCCCGCCGATCGGCAAGGGGCCAGGCTCAACAAAGCCACAGTGTATCGACAGGTGAAAGCGACGTTTCAGCGCGCCGGCATGGCGGACGTGTCACGCACTGGCGGCAGAACGCTGCGTAACACGTTCGCGGTCCAGGAATTTCAGAAAGGCACGCCAGTTGCCGAAGTGACCGAGTCGCTTGGACTGGCACTGGAACGGTCGACACAGCTTTACCAGGAGCTGTCCAGGCGTGCGCAATAGACGTCGGATGCTGGAAAAAAACGTGCTGGTTTGACGCGGTGGCACCGCAAACAGATGCAACCGGCCCGCGCATCCGGTGCGGTTACTGTGAAAACCCGAAGAGACGCAACTGACCCTTAACCGCAGCACTTTGCAATTGGGTTAAAACTACGCCGCCAGCCACGCCATTGTTTGCACCCGGATATGCGGGTGGCTGTCCAGCGGCTGCCACTGCGGCAGGAACACAAACCCCTGCTTGCGATAGAACGCCGCCGCGCGCGCATTGTCGGGCGACACATCGAGCACCAGTCGCCGGTAGCCGCCAGCCACGGTGCATTGCTTGACGGCATCGACCAATCTTGCCGCAATATCCCTGCCGCGATATTCGCGCTTGAGCCACATAGCCTGCAGGCTGCACTCGCCCTGGCCATCGACCACATGGGCGGCAATACCGATGGGCTGGCCACCGGCATAGGCCAGCACGAAAGTGCGCTGCGCCGTGCTCACCGCGCGTTCTTGCCAATCCTCGTCCGTGAAGGCGGCCGCACTGGCATGACTGGCGCCAAACGCGGTCGGCGCATCGAGCAGGGCGGCCAGGCGCGTCGTTTTCAGGGCGCGCCAGTCGGCCAGTCCGGTAGCGCGGATGACGACGTTCAATTGAATACGATGGCCGTCTTGTGCGCGATGCTGAGCCGGCACGCTTCGTACGCCGCCAGCCAGGCCAACAGCTCGCGCTGCAAGCCGTCTTCCGCATCGATGCGGGTATTGATGCGTTCTGCTTCCTCGTCGCCCAGCTCATCGCCCAGCAGGAAGATACCCAGCGCAGGGGCGACCGTCGCCAGTTCCTCGCGCAGCTTGTAGGAAGAGCCGAGCATGCCGCCCGGCAGAGGATGGTCATCGTCGGCAAAAATGACGTCGTCAAAGACGATGGGGAAATAAAACCCTTCGCAGTCGGAGTGGCAGATCAGGTGGCTGTCAAACATGCTCTGCGCCTCGTCGAGCACCGGATCGTCCGTCGGATCCTCGCCTTCGGCCAGCGGCGTGGCGCGCCACTGCCCATCGAGCGCCGCATGCGCATAGGCACGGCGCAGATAATGCAGACAGCTGTAAGGAAAGGAATCGGCCATCGCGCGCGTATCGAGTTGCGGCAGCGATGCCGGCTCCATGTGCAGCGGCAGCCCTGCCTGTTGCAGCAAGGCGTTCGCCTGGCCGATGGCGTCCTGCAGCCATTGTGCGTCTTCCGGGTCTTCTTCCTGCAGTTCGGCCAGTGCGCCGACGGATATTGCCAATCCCATGCTGTTGTTCCTTGTCTGGTCTGTGTAAATGCCGCGAGTGTGCTTGCATTGCCTGGGCAATATTAGCATTTCCACCGGCAGATGTTGGCGCAGACCTGGCCGTTATGTTGGCCGTGTCACTCAGGAACAATTCCGCCCTTGCGCCGCAGGCAAAAACGTCCTTATCTGGTCATCGCCCGGCGCAGCAGATAGCTGAGCGCGTCGACGGCCGCCACCATCAGCAGCATGGCGATAATCACGGTGGCCGCCTGTTGCATCTGGAACAGCGACAAATGGTATTTCAGCATTTGCCCCAGGCCACCGGCGCCCACCACGCCGAGGATGGCGGCGGCGCGGATATTGTTTTCCCATCGGTACAGGGTGTAGGACATCATTTGCGGGCTGCATTGCGGCAAGGTCGCGTACAGAAAGGCCACGGCCGGGCGCGCGCCGTTGATGCGCAAGGTGGCGGCCGGCAGCGGCGGGCAATTCTCGAAGGCATCGGCAAACAGCCGGCCCAGCACGCCCACCGTATGCAGGGCCAGCGCCAGGGTGCCGGCAAATGGCCCCAGGCCGGCGGCGATCAGCAGGATCGACGCCCACACCAGTTCGGGGATCGAGCGCAGCACGTTCAGCATGCCGCGCGTGCTGTTGCGCGCGAGCAGGCCAAAGCGTCCGCTGGCGGGCAGGGCCAGCAGCGCGCCCAGCACGGCGGCGATCATCGTGCCGATGGCCGACATGGCCAGGGTTTCAAAGGTGGCGACGCCGACTTTGGCAAGAAAAGCGCTCGCCAGTTCCGGCGGTGCGAAGCCGTGCAGGAAGTCCAGGGTGGTGCGGATGGCGTCCGCGCTGAATAACTCGCCCCATTTCAAAGGCAGGCTGGCAAAGCTGGCGACGATCAGGAGCACCAGCGCGGCCAGCAAGGTCCAGGTGGACCAGCGTACCGGTGTGGCGACTGGCAGGGGCGGCAGTGTTTTCATGCCAGCCTGCGTCGCAGCATGGCCGAGACGGCGTCGGCGCCGGCGACCAGCAGCACGAACACCATCAGCATGGTGGCCAGCTCGCCGCCGGCCATCATCTTCATCGACTCATCCATGCGCTGGCCCAGGCCGCCCGCACCGACAAAGCCCATCACCACGGAACCGCGGATCGCGCATTCCCAGCGGTAAATCGTGTACGACACCAGTTCGGCGGCCGATTCGGGCAGGGCGCCATACAGCAGGGCGGCCAGGCGGCCACTGCCGTTGTTGAGCAGGGCGTTGCAGGCCGAGGCGTCGGAAGACTCGAGGATTTCCGCGTAGACCTTGCCCAGCATGCCGCAATAGGTGAGGGCGATCGCGATCACGCCGGCCGTCGGGCCCAGGCCAACGATACGCACCAGCAACAGCGCCCACACCAGTTCCGGCACGCTGCGCAGCAACACCAGCAAGCTGCGCACGCCATGGCGCAGGGCCGCCGCCAAGGGTGACACCTGGCCGGAGCCGATGCGCGAGATCGACAGGCGCTCCGTCACCAGCAGGGTCAGGGGTATGGCGCCGAGCATGGCCAGCGCCATGCCGGCGGTGGCCATGGCGATGGTTTCCCAGCTCGACACCAGCACCAGCTGCAGGAACTCCGGTGTATGGGCCGGCGGTATAAAGCTGGAGAGAAAGTTCCAGGTCGCTGCCAGGCTTTGCGCGTCCCACAAGATCCAGGGCTTGAATTCGGCCTGCACCAGCATTGGCCACAGCACGATCAGTATCACGGCGGTCGTGATCAGCCTCCCGCGCCAGGCCGGGTCGCGCGGCAAGGGTGGCGCCGTCAGCAATGGGGCCTCGCCGCTTCGGGTTCAGCCGCCACGGCATCGAATTCGGGGGCGGGGTCCATCTTGTTCTTGTACAGCGCGGCGATCATCGCGTCGGTCACTTGCGTGGCCGGCGCATCGAACACTACCTGGCCGTCGCGCAGGCCGACGATGCGGGCAAAGCAGGCGCGGGCGATCTCGACCTGGTGCAGGCTGCAGATCAGGGTGGCGTTGCGCGCCGTGGCTTCTTCCTGCAATACAGCAATTGTCTGCAAGGCCAGCGTGGGGTCGAGCGCGGAGAGCGGTTCATCGACCAGGAACACTTCGGCGTTTGATACCAGCGCGCGCGCCATGCCGCAGCGCTGGCGTTCGCCGCCGGACAGGCGGTCGACCCGCGCATACAATTTGTCCTGCAGATTGAACCTGCCCAGCGCTTCCCAGGCGGCGCGCGGGTCCGTCGGCGCCACCAGCGAACGGATCGCGGTCCACAAGCTCCATTGCGGCAGGCGGCCGGCCAGCACGGCGTTGACCACACGCTGGCGCGGCGGCAAGGGCGGCGTTTGCGGCGCCAGGAACAGGCGCGCGCGCAGGGCGTGGCGCGCGCCGCTGGCCAGTTGCCAAGGCGCGGCACCCAGAATATGGAGTGTGCCGGATGCGGGGCGCAGCGCACAGGCCAGGGTATGGAGCAGGCTGGTCTTGCCGGCGCCCGAGGGACCGATCAGGGCGATCTGTTCACCTTGCGCCACGTCCAGGCTCAGTTCGCGCAGCGCCAGCGCATTGCCAGCGGCGCCCGCGTGGTGGACATTGACCTTGTGCAGTTGGAGTGTCATGCTTATAAGATAAGTAGGTCGGATTAGGCCGAAGGGCGTCATCCGACCTGAGGTACAACGATTGAACGAAAAATTACTTCAACAACTTCGCATCACGCGCAGCCGCTTCGATTTCCTTGTAGTTCTCGGCCTTGGTCGGGATGAATTTGGTGGCGCGCTGCAGTTCCAGGATTTCCTTGCCTTCGGGCGTGGACGGGTCCAGCGCCAGGAAGGCGTCGGTCAGCTTCTGGCGCATGACGGGGTTCATGTCCGAACGCACGCTCCAGTTGTAGTCGTAGTAGCCAGGCGTGGTGTAGAACACGCGCACCTTGGCCGGATCGACTTTTTTCGCTTCGACCAGTTTTTCCCATACCGAGATATTCAGGGTGCCCGCATCGACCTTGCCGCCGGCCACGGCCGCCACGGTGGCGTCATGCGCGCCGGAAAAGGCGATGCGCTTCATGTCGGTATCCGGGTTGATCTTGGCGGCCAGCAGGTAGTAGCGCGGCATCAGGTGGCCCGAGGTCGACGATTCCGAACCAAACGTGAAATTCTTGCCTTTCAGGTCGGCCAGGCTGTTGATGTCCTTGCTGGTAGTGACGAATACCGAGCGGAACTTGGTATCTTCCTCGCGCTGCACCAGCGGCACGATCTTGCCGCCGCTGCGCACGTTTGCCTGCACGAAGGTAAAGCCGCCGAACCACACCATGTCCAGCTTGTGGTTGATCAGGCCTTCGACGGATGCGGCGTAATCGGTGACGGGCGTAAATTCCACCTTCATGCCCAGCTTTTTCTCCAGGTAGCTGCCCAGCGGCTTGAACTTGCGCTGCAATTCCGTCGGCGCTTCGTCGGGAATCGCCGACACGCGCAACACTTGCTGCGCCTGGGCGATGCCGCTGTGGATGGCCAGGGTGGCGGCGACGGTGGCCAGGATGGCGGGGAATTTGGAGAAGTTCATGAGCTTGCTTTCTATAAATAGGAACGAATTGAATCAATAAATGGCGACGCCGGTGGCGCCTGCCTGCATCTCGCCAATCACGGTCGCTTCCGCAAAACCTTCGGCGCGGAAAATCGCCAGCACCTGTTCGACCGCCTCGGGCGCGCACGAAACGAGCAGCGGGCCGGCCGTTTGCGGGTCGGTCAGGATGGCCTGGTCGACCGCGTTCAGGGATGGGGCCAGCTGCACTTGCGCGCCATAACCCTGCCAGTTGCGTCCCGAGGCACCCGTGATATTGCCGAGGTCGGCCAGTTGCCGGACCTGCGGCAGCAGCGGCACGTCAGCGAACGCGATGCGCGCCAGCAGAGCGGCGCCGCGCGCCAGTTCCAGCGTGTGGCCCAGCAGGCCAAAGCCGGTCACATCGGTCAGCGCATGCACGCCGTCGAGCAGGGCCAGTTTCTTGCCTGGCGTATTCAATTTGGTGGTGTTGGCAATCATCGCCGCGTAGCCGTCGGCGTCGAGCGCATTCTTTTTCAGGGCCGCCGACAAAATGCCCACACCGATCGGTTTGCCCAGCACCAGCTTGTCGCCGGCGCGCGCGCCCGCATTGCGTTTGACCTGCGACGGGTGCACCAGGCCCAGCACGACCAAGCCGTAGATCGGCTCGACCGAATCGATGGTATGGCCGCCGGCGATCGGAATGCCGGCCTGGGCGCAGACGGTTTCGCCGCCTTTCAGAATCAGGCCGATGGTTTCCACCGGCAGCTTGTTGATCGGCATGCCGACCAGGGCCAGCGCCATGATGGGCGTGCCGCCCATGGCGTAGACGTCGGAAATGGCGTTGGTGGCGGCGATGCGGCCAAAGTCGAACGGGTCGTCGACGATGGGCATGAAGAAATCGGTAGTAGCGATTAGCGCCTGCTCGTCGTTCAGCTGGTAGACGGCGGCGTCATCGGCCGTCTCGATGCCGACCAGCAGCTCTTTCGGGATGGGAAAACCGCCGCTGCCTTTCAGAATATCGGCCAGCACGCCCGGCGCGATCTTGCAGCCGCAGCCGCCGCCATGGGCAAATTCGGTCAATCGGATCGGTGCTGCAATGCTATCTGACATAAGAGTTAATTCCTGCTGATGGGGGTGTTGTTGGTGTTGGTGCTGACGATAGCACACAAGCCGCGCGCAGCTTGCTCGAACGCAGCATCGGAAATATCGGGCAGCACCAGGGCTGCGGCCTGTTGGTAGCGGCTGAAGTTGCGCCTGATCGATTGCAAATAGCCGGGGTCGTAATGCTGCACCAGCAGTTCTTCGACCAATTCAGTCATGCGGCCGGCCAGGGCCAGCTGCTGCCAGTGAGCAATTTTTTCGCGGCCATGCAGCTGCGTCAGCAGCGCCAGTTGCACATTGAGTTTTTCCGGGTCGCCAACGAAGTGCGCGTAGTCTTCCATCAGCAACTGCACGCGGTCGCTGGTGGACAGCTGCACGTTGGTACAGTCGGCGGCGCGCATCTTGTCCATCAGCGCGTCGGGCACGCGCAAGCGTCCCACCTTCTTGCTTTCGGACTCGATAAACACGGGTTTGCCGGCGTCGAAATGGCGCAGCTGCCGCCACAGGCCGCTTTCGAATGCTTTTTGCGATGGCTGGTTTGCCTCGGGCAAGCCGCCCAGCACCGAGCCGCGGTGGGCCGCCAGCTGTTCCAGGTCGATCACCTGCGCGCCTTGCCGGTCGAGCACCTGCAGCAAGCGGCTCTTGCCGCTGCCGGTGGGTCCGCACAGCACATTGATGAAATGGAATGCGCCAGGCAGGGTGGCCAGTTCGGCATTCACATGGCGCCGGTATTCCTTGTAGCCGCCGTCGAGCTGGATCACGGGCCAGCCGATGCGCGCCAGGATATGTGCCATGGCGCCGCTGCGGTTGCCACCGCGCCAGCAATACACGAGCGGCTTCCACGCTTGCGGATGGCCGAGAAAATGGGTTTCGATATGGTGCGCGATATTTTTGGCGATCAGCGCCGCCCCCACCTTCTTCGCTTCGAAGGCGCTGGTCTGCTTGTACAGGGTGCCGACCTTGATGCGCTCTTCATCATCGAGCACCGGCAGGTTGATGGCGCCCGGCAAGTGATCTTCGGCAAATTCGGACGGGCTGCGCACGTCGATAATGGCATCGAACTGGCCCAGTTGCGGCAGGATTTCGGCAAAGGGCAAAACTGCGGGGTATTTCATCGTGGCGGCGCCGGGAAACGGGTGAAGCCGTATTATCCCCGATAACCGCCGCCGGTGTGCGGGCTTAGCCCAGCACGTGCCCGATGACTGGCGCCAGCAGCACCGTGACCACGCCCGAGAAAATCATGGTCAGGCTGGCCACCGCGCCTTCTTCCGTACCGACCCTGCGCGCCACCGACAGGCCAAAGCCGTGGGCGGCCGCACCATACGGGGCGCCGCGGGCGATGCGCATGCGCAGCGGCAACAGTTTCAGCAGCGGCTTGCCCAGCATCAGCCCGAACAGGCCCGTCATCACCACGAAGATGCCGGTCAGCTGGGCCGAGCCCCCCATCTGGCGCGACGCTTCCAGCGCGAATGGCGTCGAGACCGACCGCGCCAGCAGGCTGCGCGCCATGTCGCCATGCACGCCCAGCAGGCGGTCGAGCAGCAAGGTGGCGGCGATCGAGGCCACGATGCCGGCGCAACTGCCCAGCGACAGGGCCAGCCAGTGCTTGCGGATCAGCTTGCGCTCCTGGAAGATCGGCAGCGCAAAGGCGACGGTGGCCGGCCCCAGCAGCCAGGGCAGCCAGCGCGTTTCGCCAAAATACGTGGAAAACGGCGTGGCGGTGGTCTGCACGATGATGATCAAGATGGCCGAGGTGCAGATCGCGGGCGTCAGCAACACGTGCGGATGGCGCCGGTGCAGCGCCTGGTTGGCATAGAACAGCACCAGGGTCAGCAGCAGGAACAGCAGCGACAATGACAGGGTATTCATGGCGCCGTCCTTGCCGCGCGCTGGCGCAGCAGCTTTTTCAGGCGCCGCCGGCGTTCGATGCGGCACACCCATTCGACCGTGAAGGCGGTCGCCAGCATCACGCAGGAAAAACCAAGGCCGATGTCGAGCAGCAAAATCAGCCCCTTGGCCTTGATCAGCTCGGTAAATTGCACCACCGACACCACCAGCGGAATAAAAAACAGCAGCATATTGGCCAGTAGCCAGTTGGCGCCCAGTTCGATGGCGGCAGGCTTGAGCCAGCCTGTCGCCAACAACAGCAGCAGCACGAACAGGCCCACCACGCCGCCCGAAAATGGCAGATGCAAGGCTGCGGCCACATGATCGAAGGCCCACCAGGCGGCAATCAGGAGGCCCACCTGCCACAGCGTTTGCGCGGGACGGCGCCAGGCCGGCGGCGCGGCAAGGGACAAAGCATGAGGGGAGCAACTGGCGTGCATAACAGGCTTTCATAGGTGGAAGATTGCATTGTAGGTTGGTCTGATTAAAAGATAAAATGACTTAAACTTATGAAGTTCATTCGATATTGGAATACAAGATGGATATCCGCTCGCTGCGCTACTTCGTGGAAGTGGTGGAACAAAACAGCTTTACACGCGCCGCCAGCCGGCTGCACGTCACCCAGCCCACCGTCAGCAAGATGATCGCGCAACTGGAGCAGTCGCTGGACCTGGCCTTGCTCGACCGGGTGGGCAAGCGCTTTACCCTGACCGATGCGGGCCAGGTGGTGCTGTCGCGCGCGCATGAATTGCTGGCCCTGCATGCAGAACTGAAAGTGGAGCTGCGCGACTTGCAACACCTTGAGCGCGGCGAATTGCGCGTGGGCGTGTCGCCGCAGACCCATATGGCGATCGATTCCTGGCTGGCCGAATATCACCAGCGCTATCCGGGCATCGCCTTGAAAATGGTCGAGAGCGGCACCCAGGCCATCGAGCGCGATTTGCGCAAGGGCACCGTCGAGCTCGGCACCATGCTCGACTACCCCGGCAATGCGGCGACCTGGCAAGATTTTGAAGCGCTGCCGCTGGTGCGCTCGCCTCTGTGCCTGCTTGCACCGCGCGACTCACGCTGGCAAGGGCGGCAGACAGTGGCCCTGGCCGAGCTGGCTGACAGTCCCTTCGTGTTCTACGGCGATGCGTTTGCACTCAACGAGATCGTGCTCGACGCCTGCCAGCGGGCCGGTTTCGCGCCGCGCATTACCAGTCGCAGCGGCCAGTGGGACTTTATCGCCTCGCTGGTGCGCCTGGGCGTGGGTGTCTGCCTGCTGCCGAAGATGTTTTGCGACACCTTGAACGCCGGTGACTTTACCATCGTGCCGCTGGCCAAGCCGGTGGTGGAATGGAATCTGATGCTGGCCTGGCGCCGCGCCGGCCGGCTGTCGTTTGCGGCGCGTGCCTGGCTCGACCTGGTGCGCTCGCATATGCCGCATGGCGTCCCGCCAGTGCGATTACAATAGGCGACCGCAACCATTCCATCCGAACATGAATACCACCGTCACGACCAAACTCAAGCGCATCACCACTTCCTTGCTGCTGGGATTGACATGCACGGTCGGGCTGATGGGCGAAATGGGCTACGCCCAGGCCGCCATTCCCGTCTACGGCTATCTGGTCAAGCATACCTATCCGCACGATCCGCGCGCCTTTACCCAGGGTTTGCTGTTCAAGGATGGCCATCTGTATGAAAGCACGGGCCAGAACGGCCAGTCCTCGTTGCGCAAGGTGGACCTGAAGACGGGCAGGGTGTTGCAGCGCGAAATGCTGGACCAGAGTGTGTTTGGCGAGGGCATTACCGATGTGGGCGATGACATCGTGGCGCTGACCTGGACTTCGCAGACCGGCTACGTGTTCGACCAGAAAACATTCAAGCTCAAGCGCAAGTTCGAGTACAAGGGCGAAGGCTGGGGCCTGGCCAGCGACGCCAAATATGTCTACATGAGCGACGGCAGCGCCGCCATCCGCGTACTCAATCCCAAAACCCTGGCGGAAGTGCGCCGTTTCGACGTCAAGGCCGAGGGCAAGCCCATCGAACGCCTGAACGAACTGGAAATGGTCGACGGCCAGTTGTTCGCCAATGTGTGGGGCGCCGACGTGATCGCCCGCATCGACCCCGCCAGCGGCAAGGTGGTGGGCTGGATCGACCTGACGGGCTTGTTGCCGCCAGATCAGCGCGGCACGGAAAACCCGGATGCCGTGCTCAACGGCATCGCCTGGGACAAGCACGGCAAGCGTCTGTTTGTCACCGGCAAGCTGTGGCCCAAGCTGTTCGAGATCGAGCTGATCGAGATCCAGCGCCACTGATCAGCGTATCACTATCGAATGGCAAGTTGCTCTGGCTGGCGTCTTATACACGCGCCGCCAGTGGCAAAATCTATTCAATTGTCATGATTGATACTGTGAAAAACACTTTTTCCAGTGCTTTTCATGAGATTTATTGCTTTGGTGCAATACCTTCTTCAGACAACAACTATTGTCACATCAGTATCTTTTCCCGGCGTATGATCTTTTTGCCGGATACGGGCGCCATGCCCATGTCCGGCGTCCGATACGCTTCCTTTCCGTGGAGAGATACGCATGAAAATGCCCGCATCAGGCAGTACCCAAGCCCCCATCACCAACCGTCCGCTCGACATGCTGGCCACCGATACGGCGGCCGTGCGCGCGATTGCCCAGGCGGCAGTCAGCGTGGAGCTGTTTACCATTCCGCTGTACATGGCCACCATGTATTCGATTTATGGCACGCACCAGATCAATTCCAAGGGCGTGCGCTATTACGAAGGCCGGCAATGGCCGGGCATGAGCACCACCGCAAAGCCGGAATCGAAAGAGCAGAAGGCCTTCAATATCATTTTCAGCGTGTTTATCCAGGAAATGCTGCATCTGCAGATGGCCTCGAATATCGCCACCGCCATCGGCGCGGCGCCGTGCTTCACAGGTACCGAACTGCAGAACCTGCAGCATGGCTGGACCTGTTACGGGCCGGACCTGTCGATGATTCCGCATATCGTCGACCTGAAAGATACCTCGGGCTACAGCCAGGTGCGCGTCAACCTGGAAGAACTGAACGCCAACCAGTGCGAGCTGTTCTGCGCCATCGAGCAGCCGGAAGAGCAGGCCAGGGAGCAATTGCGCGCCTTCGACAAGATCGACCACAGCAAGTATTTCCCGCAAGTGCCACTGGCGGGCTGGACGCCGGAAAAGCATGTGCAGGACCTGCCGCTGTTCGGCACCATCGGCTATATGTACGAATGCTATGCGGCCTATATCAGCATCGAATACACCGATGGCGAAACGCTGTGGCAAAAGCTGTTCGTCAACGATTCGGTGCAGCAGGACATGTTCAATACCACAGTCAAGGGCCATGAAAAGGCCGAATTCCCCCGCTTCGACACCTGTTTCGGCCCGCAGGACCAGGACGGCGGCCTCACCACCTCGTTCAACAAGGCGATCGACATGATGGCCGCCATTACCGACCAGGGCGAAGGCAGTGACAGCGCCATCAAGCGCTACCGCCGCAGCGCTGCAGCCATGCTGATGGCCGTGCAGCCCGACTACCGCGAGGACGACGCCGCGCTGAAAGTCGATTATCCGTCCTACACCAACGACGGCAAGGATGCCGAGTCGCGCGACGCGGCGGCCCGCCATGACAGCGCCAAATATGACCACTACGAGCGTTTCGAGCAGGTCAGGGCCATGCTGCCCGTCATGACCTGGGCCCAATGGCATGCGCAAGGCAATAGCTGGAGCGCAGCCCTGCTGACGAACGAGCGCTACAATCCGGCCACGGCACCGCAGAATATCCCCGGCCCCGACGACGTGGCGGGCGCCCTGAACCGCCTGAAGGACAATCACGACACCTTGAACATGCTGAGCACGGTCGCCAATGGCGCCATCTACGGCATCACCTCGGTGCTCGATACCTACTGGCAAGACCAGAGCACGGCGTTTCCGTATCCGTCGATGGTCGGCGCTGGCGACCGCATGGCGCTGTGCTGGGCCGTGCTGGGCCAGGCGCCTGACCTCGCGACAGGCGTGCCGGTGCGCGACAAAGACGTGCTGTATCACGCCTGCCAGGGCATGCACCTGGAAGGCGAGGCCGAAGCGACGTGCGCGGCGCTGGCCGTCTACCATACCTGCCGCGGCTCCAATGGCTGCCATGCCCAGGGCGGCTGCGGCTTTGCCCAACTCGATACGGGCGGCGGCCAGTGCGGCGGCTCCGCTGCTGGCTGCGGCGCTGCCGCATCGTCTTGCGGGCACTCGGCCAAGGTCACCAAGGTGGCCGGCAATCTGTGCGGCGCGCCCAAGCCGACGCCACCGGTACCGGCAGACGAGGTCTACAGCGCACCGAGCGACAACAAATGCGCCAGCTTCGGCGGCTGCGCCGTGCCGATTTCGGCCTCCCAGCTGTTCCCCAACGCCACGCCAGGCACCATGACCCTGTACAACTTCGGACCCGCTCCCGACCACAAGGCGAAATCGCTGGGCGAAACGCTCAGCTTTGCGCTCGGCGACAGCGTGTATGACAAGGCCTGGGAAGCGTATGGCAAGGTGATGGCCGCGCGCGGCGCGACACCTGGGCCGAAGCCGGCGCCGACCGATCTGCGCATGGCCCTGCCACCGTCGACCTGATGACGGCCGCCACCACCATGGCGGCTCCCCGCCTGGGCCTGCCGCATCTGGGCCTGGGCGTCGGGCTGCGCCCGCAACACTACCAGCACATCCTCGAACACGGGCCGCAGGTGGACTGGTTCGAGATCATCAGCGAGAACTTTATCGACAACCATGGCTACGGCCGCCATGTGCTGGAAACGGTGGCCGCGCAAGTGCCGATCGTGATGCATGGCGTGTCGCTGTCGATCGGCAGCAGCGATCCGCTCGACCTGGTGTATTTGCGCAAGCTGCGCCAACTGGCTGACGAGTTGCAACCCGCCTGGGTATCGGACCATCTGTGCTGGACCGGCGTCGCCTGCGTCAACAGCCACGACCTGCTGCCACTGCCGCTCGATGAAGCGAGCTTGCGCCATGTGGCCGCGCGGGTGCGCCAGGTGCAGGATTTCCTGGGGCGCCCGCTGGTTCTGGAAAACCCCAGCACCTACGTCGAGTTCGCATCGTCCAGCATGCCGGAATGGGAATTCCTGGGCCGACTGGCGACGGAAACGGGCTGCGGCCTGCTGCTGGACGTCAATAACGTGCATGTCAGCGCGCACAACCATGGTTACGATGCGGTTCACTATATCCGCCAGTTGCCGCACCGTCATATCGTGCAACTGCACCTGGCCGGCCCCACCGATTGCGGCGAGGTGCTGATCGATACCCACGACGCACCGGTGCCGGCGGCCGTCTGGCGGCTGTACGCGCTGGCGCAGAGGCTGACGGGCGGCGTGTCGGCCCTGCTGGAATGGGACGCCAATATTCCGCCGTATCCGCAGTTGCTGGCTGAACTGGCCAAGGCGCGCGCGGCCGAGCGGGGCGAATTTGGCGACGATGTGCCGGCGGTGGCGCGCGGCGCCGTGTCCAGTCCGCTCAGCTTTCACCTGGGAGATATCCATGCATGAACCCGAGCATCTACCGCTGGCGCGGCTGCAGGCCTGGTTTCTGACCGCCATGACGGCGCCCGGCGGCGCGCGGCGCGGCATGGAACTGGCGCAGCAGCACCATGGCCTGAGCCAGGGCGAGGTGCTCAAGAATGAAGGGCGTTTGCATATCTACGCCGACGGCTATGTGCAGCGCCTGCTCGAATGCCTGCAGGCCGACTTTCCCGTGTTGCGCAAAACCATGGGCGATGAACTGTTCGACTTTTTCGCCCGCGCCTATGTCTGGCGCCACCCGTCGCGCTCGCCCACCTTGTACGACCTGGGCGGCGGTTTTGCCGATTTCCTGGCAGCGAGCCAGCCGCCAGGCAGCGGCGGGCAGCTGCGTTTCCCCGTCGAACTGGCCCGGCTGGAAAGGGCGCGCAGCGAGGCGGGCAGGGCGCCGGGGCTGGAAAAGCGCCGCCCGCCCGGGACGCCGGACCTTGGCTGGCTGACCGGTGGCGAAGAAGCGATACGGCTGGCGCCCTGCACGCGCTTGCTGGCCCTGTCGTTTCCGGTGCAGGCTTTCTGGCGTCAAGCACAGGCCGCATCGGAGCAAGCCATGCCGCCGCCGCCCGCGCCGGGCGCGGATTATCTGGCGATTGCCAGATTACAGTACCGGCTGAACATGCACGTATTGCTGCCGTGGCAATTTCACTTGCTGCAGGCGGCCGAGCATGAAGCACATGGCTTGCAAGCCTGCGCGCTGCATGCGGCCAGAGAGTGCGCCTTGCCGGTCGCCCAGGTGCTGGCCGACGCCCTGCTGTGGCTGCCGCTGGCGAGCGCCGCCGGTATCACATGCGGTGCAGATTGAACCTTGTGCCAGGCGCAAAAAAGGCCGATCACGTCGGCCTTTTGCAATGACAGGAACAGGGAGCAGCGCAAGAATCAGCGATAAAACGCTTCGACCTTGCCTTTCAGTTTGATTTGCAGCGGACGGCCGCGGCGGTCCAGCGACTTGGTCGAGGCAACCTTGATCCAGCGTTCGCTGATGCAATATTCTTCGACATCGAGGCGTTCCTTGTCGTTGAACTTGATGCCCACGTCGTTTTCAAACACGGCGGCGACGTGATAAGGGCTGCTGGGGTCGATCGACAGGCGATCGGGCAATGGGGGTAAGGTGGTGGTATCGTTCATGGCCGCAATTATCGCCCAGAATGCGCTGAACGACAACAGGGCAGCTAGTGCGTGGCGACTAATGCGCGGCGCCAGTCGGGTCCTGCAACTGCAGTAACTTGCCATGCTGCCAGGCATCGGCGCCCGGATCGATCGCCGGCGCGGCAATATCGGCGCGCTGGCGGCGTTTTTCCAGCGACTGCACCTTGAAACGCGCATCTCGCGCCACCACCATGGCCGCGTCGGCCTGCCCATCTTGCGTAAAACCCATCATCAGCTGCGGCACGCCCAGCGGCAATTGCTTGTGCAGATCCGTATGCCAAATATGCCAGGTCTTGCCATAGGTGCCCACCAGCTTTTGCATCAGCGCCTTTTCGGCGACAGCGGGAATGCCGGGTGCAATCAGCTGGCCCGATTTGACTTCATGCACATGGCTGTGCCACAGGGCTTGCTCGGCCAGCGGCAGAGCCTGGAACAGCTTGCCGCTGACAATATATTCGACACCCATCAATTTCGCGTCCCCGACGTTACCATCGTAGATCACGCATTGGATCACGTCCTCATTGACAATGGCGCAATAATGATGGGCCTCCATCTGCGCCTTCATGTTGCCGCTGTAGAAATGAAAGCCGTCGAGGTAGGCGTTCAGCGCCTCGATCGGTGGCTTGTCCTGCAAGATGGCCGCGCCGGCTTCCAGGCCGCGCGTGGCGATGGTGGCAGGCTTGCCGGGGGCTTGCACGGGCGATTGCGTGGCTTGGTCGCCGCAGGCGGCAAGCAGAGAGCAAAGGAGAAAAATACGGGCAAGCTGCATGGCGTGGCCTGTTCATCATTGAGCGACACACCATTGTCGGCCTGGCTGCCAGCGCTGGAAATAGGCCGCGTCCTGTTTTGATGTAGGAATGTGCGTGTGCCAGAACTGCAGGGAATTATAATGCGGTCATTCTCACGCGGCTGGAAGCAGATCGGTTCCTGATGACAACCATAAACCACAGACAAGCACAGCTGCGCGCCAAATTCGGCTTACTGGCTTGACGATACCGGACGGACGCTGGAACACTGACGCGCTGACTGGCGCAGATGCCATCAACGTTTACGATCCGAACGTAAGCGATCCATAAACCCCAACCTTGCCCGCTAATCTTCTGGCCGGCATGATGATGGCATTGAAGTCCATGCCTCACAAACCAGGCAAGGTCGTTCAGGTTCGCTTCGCCGGCTTCGGGATCGGGGTGAATGCGATACAGTTGACGAAGTTCATGGCGGCGAGCATGACGTAGTTGTCGGTTGCTTCGGGTGTGATGCCGACCAACCATTTGTTGAGCTCGTCGATGACATGGGCGAGCAGCGGTTTTTCCGGATGGGATTCGAGATATTGCGTCATGGCGCGCTGGCGTTGTGCCAAGGCCAGGTCTTCACCAAACCGCACCGTGGAGACATAGCGTCCTAATTGCTTGTCCAGGTCAGCCTCGGTGATCAATGGCCAGCTTAACCCCGACTGCTTCATTGACTGGAAGCAGATGAACAGCAGATCAAGCACCACCTCGATTTTTGCCGGGGCGACACCCATGCGGTGGAGTGCGAGCGCCGAGCCGAACAGGTTTGGCTGCCGCTCGAACAATTCGTTGGCCAGTACCTCTTTTTGCTCGATGCCCATGGCCCTTACGACTTTGATGGCGTCGGCGAGCGTCGGCGATGAGATCCGGCTCATTGCAGCACGCCCATCGGTGTCACGCTCTGGCCGTGGTCGAGTGCGCTCACATTCCACGGCAGCAGCGCCTCAACGTCTTCGACGTTTTTCACCGCCGGCAGCTCGCGCAGCACGCGCCGCAACCAGGCGTAAGGTTCCACCCCGTTCGCCTTGGCCGTCTCCAGCACCGAGTAGATGACCGCGCTGGCGTTGGCGCCGGCCACCGTGTCGCTGAACAGCCAGGCCTTGCGGCCGACGACGAACGGGCGGATCGCGTTTTCGGCGCGGTTGTTGTCGATCGGCAGGTCCCCGCGCTCCGTGTAGCGTGTCAGGCGCGGCCAGTAATCGCGCAGGTACGACAGCGCCGTGCCGAGCGCGCTCTTCGGCGTCACACCCGGCAGCGTCTGGTCGAGCCAGGTCCGCAGCGCCGCCAGCGCCGGCACACTGCGGGCTTGCCGTGCCAGCAGGCGCGTGGCGTCATCGGCGTCCTGGTGGTCGCGCTCGACGCCGTACAGCTTGCCTATCATGGCAACGGCCTCGTCCGCAAGGCCGCGCTTGCCCTTGGGCTGCACCTTGACGGCCTCGACGAACCGGCGACGCACGTGCGCCCAGCAAATGAGCTGCTCGATGCCATCGGTACGCATCAACTCGTTATAGCCGCTGTAGCCGTCGGTCATCAAGTAACCCCGGTAGTCGTGCAGCAGGCCCAGCGGCACCTGCCCGCTGCGGCTCGCATCGTAGTCGAACACCACCACCGGCCGCCCCGGCGGCCCGCCCGTCTGCACCCACATATAGCTGTTCGAGGTCGGCGCCTTGCCCGCTTCCTTGAGCACCTGCACCACCGTTTCGTCGACGTGCAGGAACGGGCCGTCGAGCAAGGCGTCGCGCATCAGGTTGAGCAACGGCTGCAGCACGCCGGCCGCGCCGATGACCCAGCGCGCCAGCGTCTGGCGCGGCACCATCACGCCGTGGCGAGCCAATATATGTTCAAAGCGCGCCAGTGGCAGGCCATCGATGAACTTGACCACCAGCAGCATGGCCAGCAAATCGGCGCTGGCGTTGCTCTTGGGCAGGGGTTGGGGCGGCAACGCCGCCGTCACCGGCGCGTGGGCACTGCCGGGGCAGCCGTAGCGCTTGCGGATGTGGCGCAGCACGCGCACCTGCATTGGCACCAGGTCGAGTTGCTCGCTGACGTCCTCGCCGATTTCCACCATCGGCGTGCCGCACGGGCAAGTACGTTCGGCGGCTGGTACATCGTGCACGATATCGACGCGTTTTAACTCGGCCGGCAACGGGCTGCGCTTGCCACGCCCCGGTTTGCTGTTCGATTTGGCATCATGCTTGGTATCCGGCGGCAGCGGTGCTACATCCTGCGTTGCATCACTGCCAGCGGCCAACGCCTCGGCCTCGTCGAACAAGCGGCCTTGGGCTGACGACTGTTCCGAGCTGGCGCCGAACATGCGGTGGCGCGCCAGGACGAACTGTTCCAGCATGTGCTGCATGTGGTTCATCGCCTGCGTCTTGACGTCGTGGTGCGCGGCGATGACCGAGTGCAGCAACGCCGTCAGCGCTGCCGCATCGGTCGGCAACACGGCCGGCAGCACCAGTTCTGGCAGGCTGTAGCGCGGCGGCAGGTTGGACGGTTTGGCGGTGGTGGCAGACATGCCGTAGTTTACCAAATTCTCCTATGAAACAGAACTGAAATGCAGGGTTTTATGGGGTGGCTTCTGCCAGACATCGAAGCCTTCCAGCAGCCACTCGAACTGCTGCAGCGTGACGCCTTGCGTGGCGCCGTCGGCGTCGCGCGGCCACGCGAATTTCTCCGCTTCGAGCCGCTTGAGCCACAGACAGAAGCCGTTACGGTGCCAGTACAACACCTTGATCTTGTTGCGGTCGCGGTTGATGAACACGTACAGCGCGCTGCCGAACGGATCAAGTCCCAGCGCCTGCTCGACCAGCACCGACAGACCACCGATGGACTTGCGGAAGTCGACCGGGTCGCGGCATAAAAACACCTGGTCGATGCGGCAGCCCGGGTGCATCAGCGCACTCCCGCGTGGGCTTGGTCGAGGGCCAGCAGCCAGGCTGGCGACGGCAGCGCGGCCAGCTCCAGGCGCAGACCGGAACGCAGCACCAGGGTGCACGTGCCGGTTGCGGCGCCAACTGCCGTATCAACCACGCGCAGGGCGACAAATTGGTTCGCCGCGCCATCGGCGCCGATTGCTGCGACCCGCGTCAACTTGCGCCGCCAGTAGTACAGCGACGCCAGCGTCAGGCCATGCTGCCGTGCATATACGCTCGCCGCCATGCCTTCACGGCGGCAGGCCTCGATATGTGAGGTCCAGAATTCGGTGTCGCCTTCCATACTTGCTCCCGTTCAAATTGAAACGGCAAGCATGCGCAAATCGGGATCACGTCACAAGGCTGTGGTTTATGGAGCGCTTACATCCGAACAACGATCTCCCAAAGAACCAATCTTGCCCTGGGCGCGCACGCCTGGATACAGTGCCATAAACGCCAGAGGCCCGGCGTCACCGCATGCGGCAAGGCCAGGCCCCTGGTAGCGTGAGAAAGATTACTTCTCGGCGAACGCGCGCTCGACAACAAAGTCGCCCGGCGTGGAGGTATTGCCTTCCTTGAAGCCGCGCTCTTCCAGCATGTCCTTCAGGTCGCGCAGCATCTCGGAGCTGCCGCAGATCATTACGCGGTCGACGGCCGGGTCCAGCGCGGGCACGCCCAGGTCTTCGAACAGCTTGCCGCTTTCGATCAGGGACGTGATGCGGCCCATGTTGCGGTATTCTTCGCGGGTGACGGTCGGGTAGTAGCGCAGCTTGTCGGTCACCATCTCGCCCAGGAACTCGTCCTTCGGCAGGTGCTCGACCAGCAGGTCGTGGTAGGCCAGTTCATCGACGTGGCGCACGCCGTGCACGAGGATCAACTGGTCGAAGCGCTCGTAGATGTCCGGATCGCGCACGATGGACAGGAACGGCGCCAGGCCGGTGCCGGTCGACAGCATGTACAGGCGCTTGCCTGGCAGCAGGTAGTCGGAGACCAGCGTACCGGTCGGCTTGCGGCCGACGATCACGGTGTCGCCCACTTGCAGGTGCTGCAGGCGCGAGGTCAGCGGGCCGCCCGGCACCTTGATGCTGAAAAACTCCAGGTGTTCCTCGTAATTGGCGCTGGCGATGCTGTAGGCGCGCAGCAGCGGCTTGCCGTCCACGCGCAGGCCGATCATCGTGAAATGACCATTCGAGAAACGCAACGAAGGATCGCGCGTGGTGGTAAAGGAGAACAGGGTATCCGTCCAGTGGTGCACGCTTAAGACGCGCTCTTCATTCATCGAACTCATAGTATTGGTTTGCTGGTCAAAAAAATGGTTAGGTGCTGGCAACTGCTGGCTAGAGTGTTACCCCGTGTTGGCCGAGCCGCTATTGTACTGGCCCGCACGCGAAATTGTTACCGTCTATCGCCACCAATGTCGCTGCACGCGGTGCCGACATTATAGTGCCGATGACAAGATCCGGCTGCGAAAGCACGAAAATGGGGGCGTGGACAGCGCGAAAATCTTGATCTGAGGCAGTTTTGGCGCCACTTGCCGCAGCCTGGGTGTCAGCGTGCAAGCGCCGTGGCCGCCGTGCCGGTGATCTGGTCTTGCTTACCTTAAAAGACTGCTGTTCATCACTATTTCTCTTATTTTTATTTCGAAGTGGTAATGAAGGGCGCTGTCTTCGCTGAACTGATTTTCCAGCACGATCATGTCGACATCTTTTTCAGGAAAATAGACTTTGATGGAGGCAAAACCCAAGCCTTTCCCGGAGTGGCCGATATAGCTGGCCGGGATTTTGTCGTTCACATACACGCCGTAGCCGTAACCAATTTTTTCATCACCAAACGCCACATGCCGGCTCGAGATGTTGTAACTTGTCATCAACTGGTAGGATGCTGGCGTCAGGATTTTTCCCTTGTGAAGTTTTTCGTCCCATAGATTCAAGTCTTTTGCATTCGATACGATGCCGCCAGCAGGGATGAAGTCTATCCAGCCTGATCCCTGGACCGGATGCTCTTTCAATGTGTAGCCATTGCTGGAATTGACATAGCCCCTGATGACATCATTGTGTTTATCCTCCTCATAGCAAAAACTGTTGTGCATCCCCAGTTCGTGGAACAGTTCATTTGCCGCCTGTATATATTTCTGCCCGCTCACTTTCTCAACGATGGCACCCAGCATGCTGTACGTTGTCACGCCATATAAAAAATCCGTGCCAGGCGGAAAGCTCAAAGGCTGATCGATATCAGTGATGCCTGCCGAAAAATTGAGCAATTGATGCACCGTCACCGTGTCTGCCCACGCCTGCGGCAGGTACGGCAAATATCGTCTGACGGGACTTTGCAAGTCGATTCTGCCTTTTTCCACTTCTCTGAGGATCAACACCGCCGTGATTTGCTTGCTGTTCGACATAATCCGGAAATTGTCATCCGGCTTCAATGCTGTTCTTTTCTCGAAATCAGCATAGCCGTACGCTCTTGAATACTTTGTTTTGCCGTTTTGCGTGATGAGAATGACGCCATTGAAACTTCTTGGGCTCGTTGTCTTTATCAAGTCGTCGATCCTGCCGGAATAGTCATCCGTCTGCGCCTGCGCTGTTATGAACATGCAAAGGACCAATAAACTCGCGGATACTTTCAGCAATAAAGTCATTTTTCCGTGGCTTTCAGGAGTGTTCATGGGCGAATGGTCTGCGCTGGCTTGCCTGAGCCGGCGCTTATGCTTGCTGGCCGTGTTCCGCCGCGTGCAAGGCCAGATAGCCCTTGAGGCCATCGTCGGCGATGCCCAGCGCCGCCAGCACGGCCGCCGCGAACGTCACGGGCGCCGTGCCGGGCGCCGTGATCACGCGCTGGTCCGCCACCGCATGCGGCACGTCCTGGTACAGGGGAGCTCCCGCATAGCCGGGAAGCGAGGCCAGGTTGTCGGCGCAATTGGAGGTGTGGCGCAGCTGGTCGAGCAGGCCCGCCTGCGCCAGCACGCGCGTGCCGTCGCAGATGCCGGCCAGCACCACCTGGCGCCGCTGCGCCTCGCGCAGCAGGGCCTGGACATCGGGGGCGTCCGCGCTCTGCCAGCCGGGGCCGCCGCACAGCAGCAGCACGTCGAGTCCGTCGAGGTCGATCTCCTCGATGGCCAGCTGTGGCGTGACCAGCATGCCGCCCGACGACAGCACGCTCTTGCCTTGCGGCGTGGCAAAGCGCGTATCAAAACTGTAATACAGCCGGGCGGTGGCGTTGAACAGACCGGTTTCCCAGTCGGCGAATTGCTCGGTGAGGATGGTGATGGCGCGTGGCATAAGAGTCTCCTGTCAAATCAGATGGATAAGATAAGCCGCGCGCCTGTCAGTTCCTGTCAGCAGCGATCAGCTTTCAAACGCGTCCACTACCTTGCGCTTGCCCAGCATAAAGGCATCGGCTACATGGCGCAGCGGCGACAGGTCGACGTCGGACTTGCCGTTTTGTACAAGGCCGGCGAAATGGCGGTACAGGGCAGGGTATTCGCCTTCGTCGCCCAGTTCCTGCGCCACGTCATCGAGCCACAGTTTGGCGCCGCCATCGGCCATGCGCAGCACGCCGGCGTCAGTGCTGATGATGATGTCCCAGCTTTGCTTGCCGGTCTGGCGCCAGTCGAATTCGGCGTGCACGTCCAGGCCGTTGGCGTCGGTAAAGCGCAGGTCGGCGGCGATCGGCGCGTCGCGGTTGGCAGGGAACTCCAGCGCGCCCGATTTCAGGAACATGGCGTTTGGCAAAATTTCCGTGACGATTGACAGCGCGTTGATGCCCGGATCGAATACGCCCAGGCCGCCCGCTTCCCAGATCCATTCCTGGCCCGGATGCCAGTGGCGCACGTCTTCCTTCCAGATCACGTGCACCTGGCGCGGCGCATGCTTGGCCAGGAAGGCCTTGATCACCTGCACCGCCGGCGCGTGGCGCGAGTGCCAGCTGGCGAACAGGGTCACGCCCATGGACTGGGCCAGCTGGTCCAGGTCTGCCACTTCCGACAAGGTCGCGCCGGGCGGCTTTTCCATGAACACATGCTTGCCTGCCAACAGCGCGGCGCGCGCGGCCTGGTAGCGGTGCTGGGGCGGCATGCACAGGGCCACGGCTTCAATTTCTGGCTGCTGCGCCAGCATTTCGTTGATCGACGCAAAGCCTGGCAGGCCGGCAATGGTGGCGTTGCGGCTGGCCGAGGCCAGCAGTTGAAAGTCGCCATTGGCGGCGATGGCGGGCAAATGCTGGTCGGTAGCAATCTTGCCGACGCCGACAATACCCAGTTTGATGGCTGACATGTTTCTCTTTCTTCTAGGTCACACAGGAGCCGCAATCTTACCAGCGCTGATGGACAAATGGGGCGATGCGATGCTGGTAAATGGCCCGCAGCGCGGCCATGGTTTCCGCGTTCAAGGCGGGCAAGCCGCTGGCCGCGCTGTTGGCCTTTGCTTGCTGCGCATTGCGCGCGCCGGGAATCACGGTGCTGACGTGCTCTTCCATCAAGATCCAGCGCAAGGCGAACTGCGCCATCGTCGCGTTGCCCGGCACCAGGCGGCGGATCTCTTCCACCACGTCCAGCGCCACCTCATAGGGCACGCCGGAAAAGGTTTCGCCCTTGTCGAAGGCCTCGCCATTGCGATTGAAGGCGCGGTGGTCATCAAGGGCAAAGGCCGTATTGGCGTTCATCTTGCCCGTCAATACGCCCGAGGCGAGCGGCACGCGCACGATCACGCCGATATCGCGCTTTTTCGCCTCCGCGAAAAACAGCTGGTTCGGGCGCTGGCGGAACATGTTGTAAATGATCTGGATCGAAGCCACGTTCGGGTATTCGATCGCCTTCAATGCTTCCTCGACCTTTTCCACCGACACGCCGTAATGGCGAATCTTGCCACTTTTTACCATGCGATCCATCGCGTCGAACACTTCCGGGCGGTAATAGACGTCCGGCGGCGGGCAGTGCAGTTGCACCAGGTCCAGGCAGTCGGTATCGAGGTTGACCAGCGAGCGCTCGACAAACGCCACCAGGTTTTGCTCGTTGTAGCCGTCGGCCACATGCGGCGACAGGCGGCGCCCGGCCTTGGTGGCCACATACGGTTTTGCACCGCCACGCTCCCTGAGCACCTCGGCAATAAAACGCTCGGAGCGGCCGTCGCCGTAGACGTCGGCCGTGTCGATGAAATTGGTGCCGGCGTCGAGCGCCGCATGCAGCGCCGCCTTGGCGTCCTCGCTGCTCACGTCGCCCCAGGCGCCGCCAATGGCCCAGGCGCCAAAACCGATTTCGGAAATGCTGTGGCCGGTACGGCCGAATACGCGTTGTTTCATGCTGTCTCTTTCTATTTAAAACATCAACTCACGGCATCAACTGGCCGCCGTTAACTTCAATGATCTGTCCGGTGATATAGCCGGACAGCGCTTCAGACGCCAGGAACAGGAACGCACCCACGCATTCCTGCGGCAAGCCGGCGCGGCCCATGGGGATGGTGGCGCTTTGCGCGGCCATCGTGTGCTCGGGCGTGTCGCGCACATGGAAGGGCGTCAGGATCAGGCCGGGCGCCACCGCATTGACGCGGATCTTGTCGGCGATGAATTCCTTGGCCTGGCCACGTGTGAGGTTGCTGACAAAACTCTTGGCCGCCGCATACAGCACGGCGCCGTTGCCGCCGCCATTCCTGGCCGCGATCGAGGTGGTGTTGATGATAAAGCCGCCGCCGGCCGCTTTCAGGTGCGGATGGGCGGCGACGCTGGCCTGCCACACCGATTTGGCGTTCAGGTTCAGCACCTCGTCGAAGTGCGCGTCCGACGCCTCGGTGGTGGGAATGCGGCCCAGCATGCTGCCCGCATTGTTGATCAGCCCGTCCAGGCCGCCAAGCAGGCGTGCCGCTTCGTCAACCACGCGCGCCACCGCGCCAGGCTCGGCCAGGTCGCCTTGCAGCAGGGTGATCTGGTCGGGATACTGCACCCGCAGCGCCTCGGCCGCGTCCACGCTGGCGTTGTAATGCAGCGCCAGGCGGGCGCCTTGCGCCGCGAAGCCCAGCGCCACGGCCGCGCCTATGCCGGTCGAGCCGCCCGTGATCAGGACGCGCTTGCCGGCCAGGTCGCCCAGTGTCATGTTTGCAGATAGCTTCATTGCCGCTCCGGTGTCGATATTATTGTGGGCACCATCGTACTTTGGATGAAGGCGGTCATGATAAGATTTGAGATGAAGCTGATTCACTGAAATGATTACGAATTTTCATCCATACCTTTTCACTTATTTTCGTAACCCATGTCCGTCTTTGACCGTATCGAACTTGCCGACCTGCGGGTTTTTCTGACCATTATGCGCACGCGCAGCTTCAAGGCGGCCGCCATCCAACTGGGCCTGACGCCATCGGCGGCCAGCCACGCCATGCGCCGCCTGGAAGAGCGCCTCGGCGCAAAACTGCTGAACCGGTCGAGTCGCGCCGTGGCGCCGACCGACACCGGCCTGGCCCTGGCGGCGCGCCTGGAAGAAGGTTTCGATACCATCGGCCACGCCCTGGCCGAGATCGACGCGCCCGGCGCCGGCCGCTTTGGCGAGCTGCGCATCAATGTGTTTGCCGATGCTGCGCACCTGATGATCGCGCCGGCACTGCCCGAATTTGCCCGCCTGTGTCCGCATGTGAAGCTGACTGTGGTGGTGGAGGACCGGCCCATCGATATCGTTGCCGGCGGTTATGACGCCGGCATCCGCTATGGCGACTATGTGCCGGAAGACATGATCGCCGTGCCCTTGTCCGGCCCGCAGCGCTGGGTGGTGGCCGGTTCGCCCGCCTATCTGGCGCGCCACGGCGTGCCCTTGCAACTGGACGACCTGGTGCAGCACAGCTGTCTGCAATTGCTGCTGGGCGACAATTCCAGCTATCGCTGGGAGCTCAGCAGTGGCAGCGGCGACCAAAAGCCGGCCAAGCGCGGCATCCGCGTGCCCGGCCTGATCACCATCAACGATACGGCCACCACGATCGCCGCCGCCAAAGCCGGCGTGGGCCTGGCTTATCTGCTGGAAAGCCGCATTGCCCAGGAACTGGACGAGGGCAGCTTGCGCGTGGTGCTGGACGAGCATGCGGCGCGCGGCGAGCCTTTTCATCTGTATTACAGCAGCCGGCGCCACAATCACCCGGCGTTGAGAACCCTGGTCGATATTGTCCGGCGCCAGCAGTCACTCGCTCAACTTGACCACCTTCGAGGATGAATTCTGCTGCAGGACAAACTGCTTGTTTCCAGCCTCAACCGCACGGCGGAGCGGTCCTGTGCGCTGGTGCTGTATCCGCTGCCGGGGGACGAGGAAAATGTCGGGCAATTGCTGATACTGAACCGCACCGCGCCGGCGCCGATTTAGCTCGACAGCCCAGGCCGTGCCCGGCATAATGCGAATACTTCCTATTTACCACTATACCTACAGATCAGCCGCCGCGATATCTGGACGGTTCTTTTTTCACGGCTGTGCAACCCCTGTGCTTGAGCATTACTACCGAGAGCTGATGAATTTTTGCGCGCGCATGGTGCGCGACCGCGATGCGGCCGCCGACGTGGTGCAGGAAAGCTATGCCCGCGTGCTGGCCGTGCGCAATGCCGGCCAGGCGATCCCGGAACCGCGCGCCTTGCTGCACCAGACGGCGCGGCGCCTGATCATCGACCGCCACCGGCGCGCGGCCATCCGCCAGCATGACGATCTCGACAGTCTGCCCGAGGCGCAGCAGCCGGCCGCGCCCGCGCATCTGGAACCGGAGTCCGTGTACGCCCACGAACAACATGCGCTGGCCTTTGCCGCCGTGATCGAGGCGCTGCCACCGCGTTGCCGCGAAGCCTTTGTGCTGAACCGGTTCGAAGGCATGTCGCACCTGCAGGTGGCCGAACATATGGGCATTTCCAAAAACATGGTGGCGCAGCACATTATCCGCGCGGTGCTGGCCTGCAAGGCGTGCGAGGACAGGCTGGGCGTACCCGCCATCTGGCCGCAGTCGGCACAGCGGGGGCGATCCGCATGAACCAGCACAATACCGCAGGACAAACCGTCGAGCTCGACCTGGCCGCAGCCAGCTGGCAGGTGCGCCGCCAGGATGGCGTCAGCGCGCAGGAAGAAGCGCAGTTCCAGGCCTGGCTGGCCGCCGGCATGGAAAACCGGCAAGCGTATGCGCGCATGGAAGGCGTCTGGAGCGGCCTTGGCGAACTGCATCCGACGGCCGTGGCGCAACTGGCCAAGGCGATACCGGAGCACAAAAAACGGGCGTTCCGCCTGCCGCTGGTCACGGCTGCTCTGGCCATCAGCGCGGCCGGCGCCGGCTGGTTTGGCTGGAATTATTATCAACAGCAGCCCATCTTCCATGAAAGCTTTGCCAGCGCGCGCGGCGAGCTGCTCGATGTCCATTTGCCCGACGGCAGCGTGATGAAGCTCGATACGGCCACCAGGGTGGAAGTGACGCTATACCGCCAGCGGCGCGAGGTACGCCTGCCCGAAGGCCAGGCCAATTTCTATGTGCGGGCCGACAGGGCGCGCCCCTTCGATGTGATGACCGACAGCCTGCGCGTGACCGTGGTCGGCACCCGATTTGCCGTGCGCAATACCCATGCGGGACTGGGCCAGGGCGGCGAAGCCGTCACGGTGGAAGACGGCCGGGTGAGGGTGGCGCCCCTGCACGCCACGGCCGGCGGCGCCGGCGCGGTGGAACTGACGGCCGGTGAATCGGTACAGGCCAGCCGCGCTGGCGCGCTGGGCACAATCGACACCCGGCTTGCCCACGGCGCCTTGCTGTGGCGCGAAGGCCGCATCAATTTTGACAACACGCCGCTGGCGCAGGCGCTGGCCGAATTCGAACGGTATGGCGATACCGGACTGGTCATCAAGGATGCCGGGGTGGCCGCCATGCGCGTCAATGGCAGTTTTGACACGCGCCTGGCAGCCGATTTCGGTAGCACCTTGCCGCTCGTGTTACCGGTGCGCTTGCGCAAGTATGGCGCGGTGACGGAAATCGTGGCGGCGGGCAAGAACGCAAAATAAATGCAAAAAAAGTTGAAATGGCACCTCAACCAGCGGCCAGCTCGCGCGTCTGCATTGGTAGTGATTCTTATTTACCATGTTGACCCTGGAGATTAACCGCATGCCGCAACCCCGTTTTTATTGTGTTCCCCTGACCATCGTCGCCGCCATCGCCGCCACCCTGGCCGCCGCGCCCTTGCAGGCACAGAACGCCGCCACCTTCGCCATCGCCTTGCCGGCCCAGCCGCTGGGCAGCGCCCTGAACGAGCTGGCGCGCCAGGCCAGTTTCCAG
Organism: Janthinobacterium sp. PC23-8; assembly: GCF_002250505.1. GTDB lineage: Bacteria > Pseudomonadota > Gammaproteobacteria > Burkholderiales > Burkholderiaceae_D > Janthinobacterium. Next base: position 357,594 of record NZ_NJGY01000002.1, on the reverse strand, counting down.
TTGATGGTGCACCCGGACCTGGTGGCCGGCAAGCATGCGCCGGCCGTGTCGGGCAGCCTGAGCGCCCAGCAGGCGCTCGAACGCCTGCTGGCCGGCAGTGGTTTGCAGGCGGCCCAGGAAGGCCGGGTGGTGGTGGTCAAGCCCGTCCCCAAGGCTGAGACCGTGACCTTGGCCGGTATCAGCGTCACGGCCAGCGCCGAGCGCGAAACGCCGACCGGCCCAGTGACCGGCTATGTCGCGAAGCGCTCGGCGGCCGGCAGCAAGACCGATACGGCGATTATCGACACGCCGCAGTCGATCTCGGTTGTCACCAACGACGAATTGCGCAACCGCCAGGCCGAAACCCTGTCGCAGGCGCTCAATTACACGCCGGGCTTTACCAGCCAGCCCACCAGCTTCAATCGCACGGCCGACCGTTTCCGCATCCGCGGCATGGATGTGGAATCCGCCACCAGCGGCTCGATGCGCGACGGCATGCGGCTACAAAACAATTCCTATGACGGCACCCAGGAGCCGTTCGGCCTGGAGCGGGTGGAAGTGCTGCGCGGCGCGGCGTCGGTGCTGTACGGCCAGCTGTCGCCGGGCGGCGTGATCAATGCCGTCAGCAAGCGCCCGGGCAGCGCGCCGGTGCGCGAAGTCCAATTGCAAACGGGCAGCCACGGCCGCAAGCAACTGGCCGTGGACGTGGGCGGCAGGGTGCCCGGCAGCGATACGCTCGACTATCGCCTGACCATGCTGGACCGCAAAAGCAATACGTCCCAGGATTACCTGAACGACGACAAGCTGTATCTCGCGCCCGCGCTGACCTGGCGCCCGAACGCTGATACGTCGCTGACCGTTCTGTCGTTTTACCAGAAAACGGCGACGCGCTTTTCCGCGCCGCTGCCGTACCAGCTGGTCGAAGGCGTCGGCACCGGCCCCGTGCGCATAGGGCGCGGGGCGTTTATCGGCGAGCCCGCTTACGACAAGATGAACGGCGACATGCATGCGATCGGCTATGAGTTCGAGCACCGTTTCAGCGACAAGGTCAAAGTGAGCCACAAGCTGCGCTATTTCGAGGCGGACGTGGCCTGGAACTACCTGCAGGTGCAGACCACGGCGGCGGCGCTGCGCAACGCCAGCGAGCGCGGTTTGCTGGCGCGCCAGTACAGCGACCGGCGCGAACAGGTGCGCGGCATCGTCAGCGACACCAATGTCACCAGCAACTGGCAGCTTTTGGGCATGGAGCATGCGGTGCTCGCTGGCGTGGACGCCTACCAGACCACTTATGATTCACGCAATTTTCGCGGCAACGCGCCCACCTTGAACCTGCTGACCTATAACTATGGCCAGCCGGTGACGGTGAACCGCGCGCGCAGCGTCGACCGTGGTTCGCGCATAGCGATCTTGCAAAAAGGCATCTACCTGCAGGACCAGGTCAGCCTGGGCGAGACCTGGACCGTGCTGCTGGGCGCGCGCCACGACTGGGCCAGCCAGGAGCAGACCCTGCGCCGCAATGGCGCCAGGCTCGACAAGGATGATTCCGCCACCACCTGGCGCGCCGGCCTGGTCTACAAGACGGCCAGCGGCCTCGCGCCCTATGTCAGCTACAGCGAATCGTTCTTCCCGGTGACGGCGGCGGCCGCCAACGGCCAGTCCTTCAAGCCCACCGGCGGCAGGCAATACGAGGCCGGCGTGCGCTACCAGCCGGCCGACAGCAATATGCTGCTGAGCGCGGCTGTGTATGAACTGACGCAAACCAATGTGCTCAAATATGACGCCGGCAACGATGTGTATCGCCAGGCCGGTCAGGTGCGCTCGAAAGGGCTGGAGCTGGAAGCGAAGGCCGAGCTGAGCCGTGGCGCCAGCCTGATCGCGTCCTATGCCTATACCGATGCGCGCACCACGCGCAGCACGATTGCCAGCGAAATCGGCCAGCGCAGCGAAGACACGCCATTCCACCAGGCTGCGCTGTGGCTGGACTACAGCTTCGCCAGCCTGGGCCTGCCACAACTGAAAACCGGCGCCGGCGCGCGCTACAAGGGTTCCACGCAACCGTCGGGCATGAGCCGTTCCATGCCGGCCTATACCGTGCTGGACGCCATGCTCAGCTACCGCCTCAGCCGCAACTGGCAATTGACGGCCAATGTCAGCAACCTGGGCAACAAGCAATATACCTATTGCGAATTTGCTATCTGCACCTATGGCGATCAGCGCCATGCCACTGCCACCTTGTCCTACCAGTGGTAAGGGGCGCCATGCGCGCCGTGATACTGCTGGTGCACCGCTATGTGGGCTTGCTGCTGGCCCTGTTCCTGGTGCTTGCCGGCATCACCGGCAGCTTGCTGGCCTGGAACGAGGAACTGGAAGCGGCCATCAGCCCGCAGCTGTTTCGCGTGACGGCGCCGCCTGGCGCGGCCAGGCTGGAGCCGATGCTGCTGCATGCGCGGGTGCAGGTGCGCTACCCCGACGCGCTGGTGGCGCGCCTGCCGCTGGAATTCACGGAAGGCCGCTCGGTGCTGTTTGCCTTGCGGCCCTTGTCCAAGGGCCAGAAGTTGGCGAACGACCAGGTATTTGTCGATCCTTATACGGCGCACACGCTGGGCGAGCGGCGCTGGGGCGATGTCAAGCAGGGCATGAAGAACCTGATGCCATTTGTCTATCGCCTGCATTACTCTCTGGCACTGGACGTTATCGGCACGCTGCTGTTCGGCATCGTCGCCTTGCTGTGGACGCTGGACTGCTTTGTCGGCGCCTGGCTGACCTTGCCGAACAGGCGCACAAGCGGCGAGCCGGCCCGGCGATGGCCGGTGCGCTGGTGGCAGGCGTGGAAGTTTCGCCGCGGCAGCGCCTACAAGATCAGCTTCAATCTGCACCGCGCCGGCGGCCTGTGGACCTGGGCCATGCTGTTCGTGCTGGCCTGGAGCAGCGTCGCCTTCAATTTGCCGCAAGTGTATGAACCCGTCATGAAAGCGACCTTTGCCCATCAGCGCGGCCTCGAATCGATACCGAAACTGGCCAGGCCCAGGCTGCAACCTGCGTTGCCCTGGGAACAGGCCTTGCCCGCCGTGCGCCGGCTGATGGCGCAGCAGGCGCAAGCCGGCGGTTTTGCCGTGGTGGCGGAAAAAGCGCTGCTGTACGATCCGCAGCGCGCAATCTACCGCTATGACGTGCGCAGCAGCCACGATATCCGCCACAAGGGCGGCCATACCCGGCTGGTGATGGACGCCGATACGGGGGCATTTGTGGGGCTGTGGCTGCCGACCGGGGCGGCGGCCGGCGATACGCTGTCGACCTGGATGGCGACCTTGCATATGGCGGCCATGTGGGGTTGGCCGCTGCAGCTGCTGGTTTGCCTGATGGGGCTGGTGGTGACGGCGCTGAGCGTGACGGGTGTGCATGTGTGGCTGAAGAAATGGCGAACAAAAAGGCGGGCAGGGCGGATGGCCACTGGCTGAAAGATATCTTCCTGGCTATAATGCCCGCATGTTGAGATTGATGAAACGACAAACGCTGCAGATCTGGCTGGCCATCCTGGCCGTGCTGTTTGCCGCCATTGCGCCGTCGATTTCGCATGCGCTGGCCGCGCCCGCCGTTTCCGTGCCCTCGTCGTTGCTGATGCAGATCTGTACCGTCGATGGCATGGTGGATGTGGGCGTTGATGTTGGCGAGAAGAAGCCGGGCGTGGACCCTGTCGTCCATGCTTTCGAGCATTGCCCGTATTGCAGCACCCATGCCGGCTCGTTCGCCTTGCTGCCTGGCCTGTCGCCGAACTTTGCCGTCAGCGGCGGCCACGATAGTTACCCTCCCTTGTACTACCGCGCGCCGGCGCCCCTGTTCCTGTGGTCCAGCGGCAATCCCCGCGCGCCGCCCGTCCTGTCCTGATTTTTTACTCTGCGGGCGGCCTGACCGTCGCCCTGATCATCAGCTTGTTCAGACGGGTTTTTTTTATGTTATCCAAGTCATTCCATGTTCCGACCGGGGCAGGCGGCGTCGCGCCGCTGTGCCTGTTTTCCGCCTTGCTGTGCTGCGCTCCCGCGTTTGCGCAAGCCTTGCCAGAGGCAAATGCCGATATCGAACCGGCACCAGCCTTGCAGATCGGCAGTGTCGATGTGTCCGCCCGGCGCAGCGGTCCGCTGTCCGCGCGCGATATGCTCACTTCGGTCGATATCGTCGCGCCAGAGCAGATTCAACAGCAGCAAGTGAGCCACGGCTGGCAGCTGTTTGCCCGCGCGCCTGGCGTGACGCTCACGCAATTTCGGCAAGGCAATGAGTCAGGCAAGCTGTCGTTTCGCGGCTTTAATGGCGAAGGCGAGGTCAACGCCGTCAAGTTGCTGATCGACGGCATGCCGGCCAACGACAATGCCGGCGGCATGCCTTTTCTTGATATGCTGTTTCCGCTGGAGATCAGCAATATCGAGGTGGTGCGCGGCACCAACGACCCGCGCTACGGCCTGCACAATATCGCCGGCAACGCCACCGTCAACACGCGCACCGGCGGCAATTATGACGAGGCCCGGCTCAGCTACGGCAGCTTCAATACGCGCCAGGCGCAGTTCGTCAAGGGCGTGGAGGGCGGCAACTGGACGCAGAACTACTCGGCCGGCTATCTGCGTTCGGCCGGCTACCGCCAGAATGCGGCTTTCCAGAAAGTCTCGCTGGCCGGCAAATGGGGCTATACCACCGACGACGGCGGCACGCGCCTGGTGGCCAGCGCGCGCCACACGCAAGGCGATGGCGACGAGGCGGGCTATCTGGAAGAGGCCGATGCCCACCGTGCGCCGAGCTGGTCCTATCCGTATGCGCGCAGCACCGGCGGCAATCGCGACATGAGCCAGCTGGGCCTGGCGCTCGACACCACCTTGTCGCCGACATTGTCGCTGTCCGCCAAAGCCTGGGCCAACGCCGTGCGCGACCAGCGCTGGCTGCGCTATTCGCAGCGCACCAGCCAGCAGGAGCGCATCATCGACGAAACCCATGTCGGCGTGCTGGCCAGCCTCAGCTATCGCCCGCAATGGCTGCGCACCATGTCGCTCGAAACGGGCGTCAACGCCGAACACCAGAACGACCGCAGCCCGCGCTACAGCACGATCGACAAGGTGCGCACGGCCACCACGCGCGACCAGTATTTTGACTTCGACACCTATGGCGGCTATCTGCAGGCCGTGCTCACGCCCCTGGAGGGCCTGAAGCTGATGCCCGGTTACCGCGTCGACAAGGTGCTGGGCAGCTTTTCGGACGCGTCGAAAAACACTCACTTCCCGATCCAGGACTATGGCCTGATCCGGCAGCCCAAGTTCAGCGCCGCCTACAGCCCGTGGCGCAGCGCCACCGTCTACGCCAACTGGGGCCGCACCTTCCAGGTGGGCGCGGGCGCGGCGGCCTACCGCAGCAATGCCAACCAGTTGCGCCCCTCGATCAACGAGGGCTGGGAAACGGGCCTGAAATGGATGCCAACGTCCTGGCTGGACGGCCGCCTGGCCGCCTGGCGCCAGGACGCCAGCGATGAAGTCAAGCGCAAGCTCAACGATCCTGCCGGCGACTCGGAAAATGTCGGCAAGACGCGCCGTGTAGGCATCGACCTGCAACTCAATGCCCATGGCGGCAACCATGCGGCCTGGATCGCGTATGCGCGCCAGCGCTCGCGCATCGTCGAACCGGACCCGGCTGCGCCTGCCACCCTGGGCAAGCAGATCGACCATGTGCCGAACCACGTATTTTCCGCCGGCTACGACTGGAACATGACTTCTGCCGTCAAATTGTCGGCCTGGGCCAATGGCCAGGGCAGTTACTTTCTGACCAGCGCCAATACGGGCCGCAAGTACGGCGCCTATGTGTTGCTGAATCTGGGCGCCAGCTACCGGGTGTCGCCGACACTGTCATTCGACCTGCAATTGAGCAACCTGGCCGACCGCTATGTCGAGTACGTGTGGATCAACGATGTGACCCGCCATGCGCCGGGCGACGGCCGCGCGCTGACCGCCTCGGCCAGCCTGCGCTTCTGATCGCCCACCCATATGATGGGCTTGACACTGAAACGCCTGCGCATCGATCGTCTGCGCATCAATCGTTTGTTATACCAGTTGCACCGCTGGACCGGCGTGGCCGCCTGCGTGCTGATGCTGCTGTGGTTTATCAGCGGCATGGTGATGCTGTTTGTCGGCTATCCGAAGCTCACGCCCTGGGAGCGGCTGGGGGCCTTGCCAGCCCTGGCGTCAGCCTTGTCGCCGGCCTGCTGTCGCCTGCCGCTGGCACAGGTGGCACAGGTGGCGATGCCGGCTGATGCGCGCGAGATCGCGCTGACCACGGTGGCCGGCGCGCCTGTCTACCGTGTGCGCGATGGCGGCGCCCGCTTGCGGCTGTTCGATGCTGCCAATGGCCAGTTGTTGCCACCGGCCAGCGCCGCCACCGCGCATCGTCGATGCGCTGGCATCATGTGACGGGGCTGCTGTTTGCCGGCTTCGTATGCGCCTGGATCTTCAGCGGCCTGATGGCGATGAATCCGCTGCGCATCTTCGAGCCGCAAGGCCAGCGGCCGGATCTTGCCGCCTGGCAGGGCGGCACGCCGGCGACACGCCAGCTCGATGTGACGCCGCAACAAGCCTTGAGCGTGCTGGCGGCCCAGGGCTTTCACGCGGTGGAACTGGAATGGCGGGTGCTCGATGGCCAGCCTTACCTGCTGGCGCGCGATGGGGCGGCGCGCACCCGGCTGCTGATGCGGCAAGACGGCCAGTTGCTGGTGCGCGAGCAATGGTCTGGGCGGCCTGGCCTTGAGCGCCACCGGCATTGTGATCGGCTGGCAGCGGCTGCGCACGAAATGGCGTGCCGGAATCGCAAGATGGGCCGGCGGCGGACACTGAAGCCGACCTGATCGACATGATCGTGCGCCCGCCGGGGCGGCGTGGGCATAAACACGGCGCTGCTGTACCATTATCCTTTCTTCAAGCACCAAGGATACCGCGATGTCTCTCCGCCACCTGGCTCCAGCCGCTCTCACCATCATGGCCCTGGCCATTTCCTCCGCCGTACAGGCCGCCTCTCTGCCCGCCGTGGAAGCCAAAAATGGCATGGTGGTCTCTTCCCAGCACCTGGCCAGCCAGGTCGGCGTCGATATTTTGAAACAAGGCGGCAACGCCATCGATGCCGCCGTGGCCGTCGGCTATGCGCAAGCCGTGGTCAATGCCTGCTGCGGCAATATCGGCGGCGGCGGCTTCATGACCATCCACCTGGCCAATGGCCAGGATACCTTCATCAACTTTCGCGAAAAGGCGCCGGCCGCCGCCAGCGCCACCATGTACCAGGACGCCGACGGCAATCTGAAGCCGGGCGCCAGCCTGCATGGCTACCTGGCCGTCGGCGTGCCCGGCACGGTGGCGGGCTTCGACTACGCGCAGCGCAAGTACGGCAAGCTGACGCGCGCCCAGGTGCTGGCCCCGGCCATCCAACTGGCGCGCGAGGGGTATATATTGAACCGCGGCGACACCGACATCCTCGACACCACCGTGACGTATTTCAGGAAAGATCCGGAAGCGGCGCGCATCTTCCTGCGCAAGGACGGCAGCCCCTTGCAGCCGGGCGACCGGCTGGTGCAGAAGGACCTGGCCAATACCCTGGAAGCAATCGCCCGGCGCGGGCCTGACGCCTTTTATAAAGGCGCGATTCCGGCTGCCGTGGAAAAAGCGGCGAAGCAGGGTGGCGGCGTGATCACGGCGGCCGATTTTGCGGCCTACACGACGACGGAAATGGCGCCATTGACGTGCGGCTATCGCGGCTACCAGTTCGTCTCGGCGCCGCCGCCGAGTTCGGGCGGCGTCACCCTGTGCCAGATTCTGCATATCCTGGAAGGCTACGACATGAAAAAGCTGGGCTACAACTCGGCCGCCTCTGTGCACTATATGGCCGAAGCCATGCGCCACGCCTACAAGGACCGCAATACCTATCTGGGTGACCCGGACTTTGTGAAAAACCCGCTCGACCATCTGCTGAGCAAGTCGTATGCGGCGCAGATCCGCAGCCAGATCCTGCCCGACAAGGCCACGCCGTCGGCCCAGGTGCAGCCCAATGCGCAAGGCGAAAAGCCGGAAACCACGCATTACTCGGTGGTCGACCGGGAAGGCAACGCCGTCTCGACCACCTATACGGTGAACGGGCGCTTCGGCGCGGTGGTGATCGCGCCGGGCACCGGCTTTTTCCTGAACGACGAGATGGACGACTTCACGACCAAGATCGGCGCGAAGAATATGTACGGCCTGGTGCAGGGCGAGCGCAATGCGATTGCGCCGGGCAAGCGGCCGCTGTCGTCGATGGCGCCGACCCTGGTTACCAGGGACGGCAAGGTATTCCTGGTCACCGGCTCGCCGGGCGGCTCGCGCATTATCACCATCACCTTGCAGTCGGCGCTGAACATTATCGACTACGGCATGGAGCCGCAGGAAGCGGTGGACGCGCCGCGCATCCATCACCAGTGGCTGCCCGACCAGGTGTATTACGAGCGGCGCGGCCTGTCGCCGGACACGCTCAACATTCTCACCGGCATGGGCTACACGATGAAGGAACAATCCACCTGGGGTGCGACCGAGCTGATCATGATGGGCCTGCCGAATGCGGCCGGCGTCGGGCCGGCCAGCGCGGGCAATGACGCCGGTGTATCGGGCAAAGTGCTGCCCGGCTATATCTACGGCGCCAACGACGGCCGGCGTCCGGCGGGCTCGGCTTTGGGATATTGAAGCACTGGTGACAGTTGTGTGAGGCAATATCTCGTGAGTGGCTTATCATGGTGCAACTTCACTTATCAATCAGCCACCTTCCATGCACCAGCTCACACTCCAACAAAAGGTGTTCCTGCTCCTGCTCTCCATCGTCACCATCGCCTTTGGCTGGATCTTGCTGCCCTACGCGGGCGCGATTTTCTGGGGCGTGATCCTGGCGATCGTGTTCGCCCCCGTGTATCGCTGGGTCCTGCTGAAAACCAGGGGCAGGGCGACCCTGGCCTCGATGCTGGTGTTGCTGCTGATCCTGGTGATCGTGATCCTGCCGCTGTCGCTCATTTCCGGCGCCCTGGTCAACCAGATGGCGTCGGTGGTGGACATGGTGCGCGCTGGCGACATTACCGTGGCCGGTTTTTTCGGCAAGGTGATGGACGTGCTGCCGGCCTGGGTGGTCAGCCTGCTGGACCGCTTCAACCTCGCCAACCTCGCCAGCCTGCAGGACAAGCTGACGGCCGGCGCCTCGCAGGTCAGCCAGGCGGTGGCCGTCAAAGCCATCAATATAGGCCTGTACACGTTCGACTTCCTGACCAGCCTGGGCATTTTGATGTACTTGCTGTTCTTCCTGCTGCGCGACGGCGCGGCGCTGACGGCGCGCATCCGCGGCGCCATCCCGCTGAGCCGCAAATACAAGCAGCGCCTGTTCAATAATTTCACCACCGTGATCCGCGCCACCGTCAAGGGCAATATCCTGATCGCCATCGCGCAAGGCGCCCTGGGCGGCCTGATCTTCTGGTTCCTCGACGTGCGCGCGCCGCTGCTGTGGGGCGTGCTGATGGCCTTCCTGTCGCTGCTGCCAGCCATCGGCGCCGCGCTGGTGTGGGCGCCGGTGGCCATCTATTTCCTGGCCACCGGTTCGATCTGGCAGGGCGTGACCCTGATCGCCTTCGGCATCATGGTGATCGGCCTGGTCGACAACCTGCTGCGCCCGGTACTGGTCGGCAAGGACACCAGGATGCCCGACTATGTGGTGCTGCTGTCCACCGTCGGCGGCATGGCCCTGTTCGGCCTGCATGGTTTCGTCATCGGCCCCATCGTCGCGGCCATGTTTATTGCGGCCTGGGATCTGTTTGCCACGGCCAGCGAATTTCATACGGAGTAGGCGTCAAACATGGACAAGACGACGATCATGCTGGCGCCGGCGCATCAGGATGATGCCGAGCAACTGGTCGCCCTGCGCATCGCCGCCATGCGCGACAGCCTGACGCGCATCGGCCGCTTCGACCCGCAGCGTGCGCGCCAACGTTTTCTGTCCGGCTATGCGCCCGCACACACGCGCCATGTCGCGCTGGCCGGCCAGCGCATCGGCTTTGTCGTCGTCAAGCCGGAGCCGGCCGCCTTGCTGCTTGACCATCTGTACATCCACCCCGACAGCCAGGGCAAGGGTATCGGCGCCATCGTCCTGATGCGCGTGATCGACGAGGCCAGGGTGCAGGGCCTGCCGCTGAAGGTGGGCGCGCTGCGCGACAGCGATTCGAACCGTTTTTATCTGCGCCATGGTTTCAAGCTGGTCGGGCAAGAGCAATTCGATAATTACTATCTGCTGACTGTGTAATGAACGGCGCCACCACCACCTTGCGCCTGGTACTCGGCGACCAGCTCAACACGCTGCACCGCTGGTTTGCCGAGGTCGACGACACCATCGTCCATGTGTTGATGGAAGTGCGCCAGGAAACCGATTACGTACTGCACCATGCGCAAAAGATCCTCGCCATCTTTGCGGCCATGCGCGACTTTGCGCGCCAGCTGCGCGAAGCCGGCCATCGTGTCCACTATATCGCCATCGGCCAGCCCGCAAGCGCGCAGGCGATCACCGACAATCTCGACGCGCTGGTGGCTGAATATGGCGCCGCCTCGGTGCAATACCAGGCGCCCGACGAGTGGCGGCTCGACCGGCAGCTGTACCTGCATGGTCGAGCCGCCACGGTGCCGTGGCTGATGGTCGATACCGACCATTTCCATACCAGCCGTCACGAAGCGGCGGACATCTTCCAGGGCCGCAAGCGTCGACGGCATCGACGACCTGGTCGCCATGGTCGTCAATCAGATTGACGGCCCCTGTGCACTGATCGCCCAATCGATGGGCGGCGTGGTCGCCATCCGGGCGGCGCTGGCCCGGCCTGAACACGTGACGCATCTGGTTTTGGCCGCAACCTCCGGTGGCCTCGATATTGCCGGACTCGGCGCGCAAGACTGGCGGGAGCTGGTGCGCAAGGACTTTCCCACGCTGCCCGACTGGTTCCTCAACTATCACGAAGATCTGAGCGGGCAGTTGTCAGACCTGCGCATGCCGATGTTATTGCTGTGGGGCGATGCCGATCCCATCAGTCCGGTAAATGTTGGCGAACGGCTGCTGCGACTCCTGCCGTGTGCCGACCTTCACATTATCAAGGGGGCTGATCACGATCTGGCATACACGCACGCTGCAGCAGTGGCGGGCCTGATCGATCAACACCTGGCGCATGTACGTTGACGTTATTTTGATGACTTCAGGTACGCGCGCAAGCCGTGCGTGAGCACCATCGGAAACACGCTGGCATGGTCTTCATCATCGAACACGCGCAATCGCGTGGTCAAGCCGGCAAACTTGTGGGAAGTCAGCTTCTGGTTGAATTCTTGCAGATCGGCCACCATGTCGGCATCCTCTTCCGACCGAGAACGCTTCTTGCCGGCCGGCAGGCGCTCCAGGCCGCCGATGCCGAAAAACACGGACGCGGGCAGGTCCTTGTGCGTGCCGGCATAGGCCTGCTCGCGGTCGAACATCAGGCCGGCGTCGTACCACAGCGAAGGGCTGCCGAGGATGTAATGCTCGAAGGTGCGCGGCTCGGTCAGCATGATCTGCAAACCCAGCAGGCTGCCATAGGAATGGCCGACGAAGATCTTGCGGCCCATGTTGGCGCGGTACCGGCTGGCGATCATGGGAAATACTTCTCCCGCAATGAACCTGGCATAGCCGGCCGCTTCGCCAAAGGCCGGCTGGCGGCCCGGCATGTCCGAGCGGTAATCGTGCTTGCGCGGCGTGGTTGGAGTGTAGTCGCGCCGGCGGCTGTAGACGGCGCCATCGCCCTTCGCGTACGACAGGCCGACCACGATGACTTCTTCCATGCCCGCATGCCTGGCAAGGCGCTGGGCAATATTGCGCACCACGCCAAACGCATAGTCGGCGTCGGTCACGAACACCACCGGGTAGCGCTTGCCGCCTTCGCGGTAGGAGTCGGGCAGGGCGACAAACAGCTGGTAATCGCGCTGCAGGGCTTGCGCGCGGATGTCGCGTACTTCCGTATTGGGCAAAGCGTAGGGGGCAGGCGCGGTGGCTGCCTGGGCATGGTTGAACAGGCAGCACAGTGCCAGCAGCAGGGAAACGGGTTTCAAACGCATTGCTTCAGTCAAGTAAGGAGGGAGGGGCGGCGCCGGGCAGGTAAATGGTAAAACTGCTGCCCAGGTCCTTGCCGGCGCTGGCCACGGTAATCGCGCCGCCGTGCAGCTCAACGATGCGGCGCGCGATATACAGCCCCAGGCCCAGGCCGCTGGCATTGGCGTGGCTTTGCAGGGTGAAGGCGCCAAACACATGTGGCAGGTCTTGCGGCGCAATGCCCTGGCCGCTGTCGTGCACGCGGATACGCACGCCATCAAAGTCGCTGGCGATGTTCAAGCCGACGCTGCCGCCCGGCGGCGTGAATTTGATGGCGTTCAGTATCAGGTTCCACAACACCTGCTGCAGACGGCGTGGATCGGCGTCAATCTGGATATGGTCGCCGTAGTTGGCCGGCGTGATGGAAAAGACGATGCGTTTTTCAATGGCGCTGGTTTCGACGGTCGACACGGCGTCGCGCACGATGCGCCCCAGCGAGACGGGCAAGCGCTCGATCGACATGGTGCCGGTCAGGGTGCGCGCCGCGTCGATCAGGTCTTCCACCATGGCCGCTTCCTGGCGCACATGCACGCGCATCGCCAGCAAGGATGCCTGCAGCGCCGGCGCCATGTCCTGCAGGGTGTGCAGCAGCAGGTCGACCCGCATCGACAGGGCCGACAAGGGGGTGCGCATTTCGTGCGAGACGGTAGCCAGGAACAGGTCGCGGGTGCGGCTCACCCGGTTCAATTCATCGATGGTGTCGCGCTGGCGGTCCAGCGAGCCGGCCAGGGTGCGCAACAATTCGCGGTAGGTAGCCAGGCGCGCGTCGGTCAGCGGCGACTCCAGCCGCACTGCGTTCCATAGCGCGTGGCCCGCCACGCCTGTCAGGGCAGCCAGCTGTTCGCAGGCCATGGGCGAACTGAAGTCGCGCATGCACCAGCCAAACACCAGTGCGCCATAACGCTCGCCGGCGCGCGTCAGGGGCAGCGAGCAGATGCGCATGCCGTGGAACAATTCTTCAGTATTCGCCTGGCCGGCCGCCATGCCGGCCACGATCCGGCGCTCGACGGCCGTGCCGGGGCCGTCGTCCTGCCACAGGCTTGACGTGCCGAGAAAGCGCGCCGTGCGCGTCGACAGCAAAGGGCCCAGCTGGCGCGCGCCGGCGATATCATAGGCAGAAACGACCAGGCCGCTTGCCTGGCTGAACTGCAGCAGTGGCGTGCGCCATTCGTCCCAGTCGACCTGGGCAAAATCGGGTTCGGCGATGCGGATCACGAAGTCTCTTGTTGCGGCAGCACTACCGAATCGGGCAGCTCTTCGCCATTGACGACGGCCGATTCGATGGCCGGACTCTGGCGCGTGGGCGAGCGCGACAGCAGGCTAGAATAGGCCGAGAACGGCAGTTGCGGCACCGCATTGGCGCGCGCCACTTCGGTGCAGTCTTCGTCGAGCAGCGCCAGGCCGCCGCTAGCGATCACATATTCGCGCGTGACCTGGCGGTTGCGGCTGCCGCGCACTTTCGGAATGGCGATGGCGCGGCGCAGCACGGTCGAGATCTCGACGTAGTTGAGCAGGATGATATTGTCGACCAGATGCGAGCCCTTGAGTTCTTCGCTGATCTGCGACAAACCCAGCAGTTCCGGGCTTTCGTAGTTGAAAAACACGGTGGCCAGGCGGTTCTTGCAGTGGGTCGCCAGCGCATACAGATAGTCGGCCACCTCCGCGCGGCTGGCCATTTCGTACACGGCGATCGAATCGAAGACGATGCAAGTGATGCCTTCCTGCTCGATCAGCTTGATCACGCGGTCGAAGTGCACGTCCAGCTCCAGTTCCAGCGGCGACTCGTACAGCAGGAACAATTCGCCGCGCTGCTGCATGCCGTCCAGGTCAAAGCCCAGCGAGGCGGCGTTGCGGGCCAGTTGGCGCGGATGTTCATCGAGCGTGACGAGCAAGGTCTTGTGGCCGGCCTTGACGGCGGCCGTCAGGAACTGCACCGACAGCACCGTCTTGCCGGTGCCGGAAATGCCGCTGACCATGGTCACCGAACCCTCGTACAGGCCGCCGTCCATCAGGATGTCGATGGCCGGCGCGCCGACCGAGATGCGCTTGTCGGACGTTGGCTGGTCGTTCAGCACCACCGGGCGCGACTGCGCGCGGCGATACACATGGATGCCCTGGTGCGCTTCGATGCGCATGGTGTGGCTGCCGGCGATAAAGTCCTGGCCGCGCGACTTCGACACCGTCAGGCGCCGCTCGACGCGGCGCCGGTGCTCGGCGCGCGACAATTCGATAATGGTGTCGAAGACGAAGCGCTCATGCGCCGGCGTGGCGATCGATTCGTCGCGCTCGGCCGTCACCATGGTGGTCACGCCCAGGCGGTTCAGGCCCTCGATCAGCACATGCACGTCTTCGCGAAACGCCAGGTCGTGTGCCTCGGCGTACAGCCGCATGGGGGTCAGGCCATCGATCAGCAGGCGCTTGGCGCCCATGGTGCGCAGCGCGGTGGAAAAAGCGCCATCGGTATTGCGGAACTCCGACAGCAGCACGGCGGGGCTGGTCTGGACGATCTTGATCAGGCCGCCGTCGATCTGTTCCTGCAGGTTCCAGCCAAAGCCGGCCGCGTCGCGCAGCAGCTTGGTCTCGTCGAGTTCGAACGACACAATCACGCCAGGCTCGTTGTATTGCGCCGCGCCGGCATGGATAAAGCCCAGCCCCAGGGTCGTCTTGCCGGCGCCGGGCGCGCCTTCGACGATGATGTTGTTATGGCGCGGAATGCCGCCGAAAAGGATTTCATCGAGCCCGGCGATACCGGTCCTGACCAGCGATTCCACGTTATTCATGTGCGATAGAGAGTAAAAAGACCATAGTTACCTACAGTGTAGCAGTTTGGCTACGGATAGGAGAGCTCGCACTCAGTCCAAGGGCGGGGGCAAACAAGGACTGTGGCTGGCAGGCTGAATATTTTGAGCCGTCCTTTCGGTTGGCGAAAAAAATCCGGTACGATAAATTTCCCGCTGTAAATGGTTGGGATGGCGCTTTTTTCCGCGGCTGCGGCCGAGAAGTAATGACACACAATAACAGGACATATTTTCATGTTTTCTTCGATCAGAACGCGCATTTTATTTTTCAGTATTTCCTTGCTCCTGCTGAGCCTTGGCCTGGTGGGTGCCGTGTCATATGTCATCGTCAAGAACTCGAACGACCGCGCCATCGACCAGAATTCCCGTTCCATCGCCGACGGCTATGCCTCCGCCATCAATGAATGGGTGGCCTCCCGCGCCAGCATGACCGCCGCTGCGGCCGAAGGCGTGCTGCAAGCGGACCCGGTGTTCGTCATCCGTCAGTTGCAAAAAGGCGGCGGCTTCTACGTCACCACCCTCGGCAAGCAGGACAAGACCGCCTTTACCTCGAACCCCGAAGGACTGCCGCCCGGCTACGATCCGACCGGCCGCTCGTGGTACCAGCAATCGGTCAAGGCCGGCACGGCCGTGGTGACCAAACCCTATACCGACGTGCTGACCAAGAAGCCGATGGTGTCGTTCACGGCCCAGGTCAAGCAGGACGGCGCCTTGCAGGGCGTGGTGGCGGCGGCCATGTTCCTCGATGGCGTCAGCAGCGTGGTCAAGGCCGTGCGGCCGACGCCGGCCAGCTTCGCCTTCCTGGTCGACCGCGACGGCCTGATGCTGGCCCACCCCGATGCGCAATGGATCAACAAGCCGGCCAAGGAGTGGAATGCCGAACTGACGGCCGAGCGTCTTGTTGCACTGGGCGGCAGCGAGGGCAAGACCGAGCTGCAGCTGAACGGCGCGGCCAAGCTGGTGCAAGGCGTGCCGATCAAGGGCACGGAATGGACCCTGATGCTGGCGATGGACAAGGCCGACGTCAACGCCGGCATGCGCCACGCCACGCAATCGGCGCTGGTCACCATCGTGCTGGTGGCGGCGCTGGCCGCCTTGATCCTCGGCATGATTACCGCCGCCGCTTTCCGCCGCCTGTCGCAAGTGCGCAATGCCATGGACAGCATCGGTTCGGGCAACGGCGACCTGACCATGCGCCTGCCCGAGGACGGCCAGGATGAAGTGAGCCAGATCGCGCGCTCGTTCAATGTATTCGTGCAAAAGATCACCGCCATCCTGCTGGAAATCCGCCGCACCAGCGATGCCGTCAAGGTGTCGTCGTCGGAGATCGCCAGCGGCAACCTCGACCTGTCCGGCCGCACCGAGCAACAGGCGGGTGCACTGGAAGAAACCGCCTCGGCCATGGAACAGCTGACCTCGACCGTCAAGCAGAATGCCGACAATGCGCGCAAGGCCAACCGCCTGGCCCTCGATGCGTCGACCATCGCCGAAGAGGGCGGTGCAGTGGTCGGTAATGTGGTCAGCACCATGGAGGCGATCAACCAGTCGTCGCGCCAGATCGTCGACATTATCGGCGTCATCGACGGCATCGCCTTCCAGACCAATATCCTGGCCCTGAACGCGGCCGTGGAGGCGGCGCGCGCGGGCGAGCAGGGTCGCGGTTTTGCGGTGGTCGCCAGCGAAGTGCGCAGCCTGGCGCAACGCAGCGCCCAGGCGGCAAAAGAGATCAAGGTGCTGATCGACTCGTCGGTATCGAAAATCACCGATGGCGGCGTGCTGGTCGAAAAAGCCGGCCAGACCATGCTGGAAATCGTCGGCAGCGTCAAGAACGTCAGCACCATCGTCAGCGAAATCGCCGGCGCCAGCGCCGAGCAGAACACCGGCATCGAAGAAATCAACCGCGCCATCGCCCATATGGACCAGGCCACCCAGCAAAACGCGGCCCTGGTCGAAGAGGCCGCTGCGGCCGCGCAATCGCTGCAGGACCAGGCGACCAACCTGGCGGTGATTGTGGGCGGCTTCAAGATGGAGGCGTAAAGGGCAGGTGATCCAGGCGGCCGGCCGATTCTTGCATTGATTGGCAAGGTCCATTCCGCTTTTGCGGGATGATCATGCCTGTTGAAAAGACGGATAATGCATGCAGTGGCGCCAAACCCGGCGCCCATCCTTGCGGAGGCTGTCATGTCCTATGGTTTTCTCGATATCGCCATCACCCCCGGCGTGCGCGCCGCGCAAGCGGCCATGGGCGCCGATCGCGCCTGGCAGGACTTCAAGGGCCACCGCGAGTTCGACCGCTTCACCGACAACGAAGCGGTCTTTCTTGCCGAACGTGACAGCTTCTATATGGCGACGGTGTCGGAGACAGGCTGGCCCTACGTCCAGCACCGCGGCGGCCCGCGCGGCTTCCTCAAATTGATCGACGATCAAACGCTGGCCTTTGCCGACTACCGGGGTAACCGCCAGTACATCAGCACCGGCAACCTGGCCACCAACGACCGCGCCTGCCTGTTCCTGATGGACTACACCCGACGCGCGCGCCTGAAAATCTACCTGCAGGTCGAGATCCTGGCGCCCGGCGCCGACCCGGCATTGACGGCGCTGGTGACCGATGCCGCCTATGGCGCAAAAATAGAACGCATCTACCGCCTGCGCCTGCAAGCGTTTGACTGGAACTGCCCGCAACACATTACGCCGCGTTTTACCGAGCAGGAAGTCAGCACGGCGGTGGCGCCATTGCGCGAGCGCTTGGCGGAACTGGAACAGGAGTTGCGGGAATTGCGGGCGAGGGTGGGGAGCGCGGAAGCGGGCGGTGCTTGACCATGTAATGAGGTGCATGCAGCCGTGTATCAAGATTGCGATTTTTTCGGAAATGCCGAACTATAAAAATTGAAAGTGGCAATAAAGAATTGTAGTATGGCAATACTTATAAATAATTTTTTTGCAGGTTCTCAATGAAGTCAACCTATGCGCCTTCAATCCGATCTCTGCTCATGCTGCTCGTCTCAGCTTGCATTGTTCCTGCATTTCTGTTGGCCGGAATCTTGATCGCCTACGATTTGCATCTTGCCCGTACAAATTTCATCCGCAGCGCCATGGCAATAGCGCGTGCGAATACGATGGAGGTAGACAAAGAGTTCGCGACGGTTGCTGCAGCACTATCGGCCCTGTCCACTTCTCCAAGCTTTGCTGCCGACAATTTGGAGGCATTCCATGCTCAGGCAGCCGATCTGTTAGTGAGGCAAAACATCTTCAATATCGTCCTGGAAGACAATCGCGGACAACAGTTAATGAACACGGTCATACCATCAGGTCACCCGCTGCCGTTGGAGCGCGATGACCAAGCGTTGAAAGCCATTCATCAACATCGGACAATGCACATTTCTAATTTATTTACCGGACCGTTATCAAAGCGTCAGTTGGTATCTGTCGGGGTTCTTTTGGTCAATCGCGCGGGCAAGGAAAACATATTATCAGGAACAGTGCCAGCTACCCGATTCGGCGAAATTCTGCGGCATCAAAACTACCCTGAATATTGGATTGCCAGTATTTTGGATAGAACTGGAGAGATTGTTGCTCGCTCCGCAGATATGGAGCGCCATACAGGCACGTTAGCTATGCCTGAAGTGTTGAAACGCCTGCGCGAGCAGCCCGAAGGTACCTTTGAGACCCGCACACTGGACGGCAAACCAATGCTCACGGTACTGGCACGTGCACAGAATTCTGGCTGGACTGTCGCCATAGGTATTCCGCTGCAGGTTTTAAACAACGAAACTGTAAACAGACTCAGGTTGCTTGTATCCCTTACGATTGTCACTTTAGGGGCGGGATTATTTTTAGCCTGGAAGATCGGTACGCGAATTCGCGATGCCATGCAAGGGTTGATTGCTCCGGCATTGGCATTGGGTTCCGGGCAAGAGGTAAGTTCGATCAACCATGGGCTGCGCGAAGCTAACGAGGTGGGCCTGGCACTGAGCAAGGCTTCGGCTATGCTGCTGGCAGCCACACACCAGGCCAATCACGATGCACTAACCGGTTTGGCCAATCGCGTCATGCTTCACTCATTCCTCGTGCAGCAACTATCTCTATGTTCTCGCATGGGTACGCCGCTTGCGGTGCTTTATCTGGACCTGGACGGCTTCAAACTCGTCAATGACATTCACGGTCATGCTGTCGGAGACGAATTATTAAAGCAAGCTGCTGAGCGCTTGATTTCTCGACTTCGCAAATCTGACCTCGCAGCTCGTATGGGAGGGGATGAGTTTGCGATTGTGCTGGTTAATAGCAACCCAAGCGATACTTTAAAAGTAATAGCAATCATCGAAGCCATGATGAAGCTGCCGTACGACATAAATGGTGTTTCACTTGTCGCTGCGGCGAGTGTGGGGCACGCTTCGTACCCTGAGTGTGGGTCGAGCCCTGAGAGGCTGCTCGATATGGCTGATCAGGCTATGTATGAACAGAAATCGCGTCGTAAAAAATCGGCTACTGGCACCGCAGCGGTCTTGCCGCAGGCATAAATTATTGTGGTCTGATTTGCCTCCGCAATTTATTGTCCACTAGGGCGTTGTTGCACGGATATTGGTCTGATCGCGGCGCCCCCATCCCCAAGTATTTCAGAGAGCCATGTTTCGATCCACGATGACCAGATCAACGGACGGTTTCATTGCGATGGCATAGGCGTACATGCCCATGCCAAGGCCCGCGACCACCACCACCCCTTGCGCGCAATGGACGTGCCAGCTGTGGCTTTCCTGTTCCAGCAGACAGGTCGACATCCAGACCGCGCGTCCTTTCTTGAGGACGGCATTCGCTTCAAAGGAGGTAGTGGCAAGGTAGCCGTCGGCCATGGTGGGCAGATGGGTCGTGATGCGCCATTCTCCCTGGCTGACCGGGCGGTAGGCCGGCAAAGGGAAAAGGCCAAAGCCGTATTTGGCCGTGAGGGAATGATGCTGCAGCAGCTTGGACGCCATCATCTTGTCATCATCCTTTTGTCCTGTCGTTTGTCATGTGATTTTCATATTGCGCCGACATTCTAACGCACGGCGATTTGCTCCAGTGCCGATGGCATTGACGCGTGTATCTTCTTGTGGTCCAATGTAAAATTGTTAAGTCGATACAATTGCCGCCTGCGCAAGGCGCATTATGAAACAAGTCGCTTGTCGGCTGCGTGGAATTTCTATAGGAGTCTCGTGAGTTCGATCATTCTCAAACAGGTCGATAAGACCTATCGCCTGGGCGCGGTTACTGTGCCGGCTTTGGCGAATATAAATCTCGAAATTCGTCCCAATTGTTTCACCGTCATATCCGGCGCGTCCGGTAGCGGCAAGACGACCTTGTTGAATATGATCGGCTGTATCGATCGCCCGGATGCCGGCGAAATTATCCTGGCTGGGCGTGCCGTCAACACCATGTCGGACAATGAATTGTCCGATTTCCGGGTGCGCCACCTTGGTTTCGTTTTCCAGAGCTTCAATCTGATGCCGGTATTAACGGCGTATGAAAACGTCGAATATCCACTGTTGCTGGCCAAGATTCCGGCGCGCGAGCGCAAGCAGCGCGTGATGTCCCTGCTCGACGCGGTGGGTCTCGCGGACAAGGCCGGCAACCAGCCCGGGCAGCTGTCCGGCGGCCAGCGCCAGCGCGTGGCCATTGCCCGCGCGCTGGTGATGTCGCCGCAGCTGGTGCTGGCCGACGAGCCGACCGCCAATCTCGACAGCGAGACCGGTGCGGCCATCATTGTCTTGATGCGCAAGATGCAGCACGAGCACAAGGTCTCGTTCGTTTTTTCTTCCCACGATCCCAAGGTGTTGGCCGAGGCCGACGATGCGGTATTCATTCGCGACGGCCGCATTACCGGTATCGAGCGGCGCGAAACGGTGTTGGAAAGGTCTTCATGATGGTGTTTTCACTCGCACTGCGCAATTTGTTGCGCAATCGGCGGCGTTCGATGACGACCCTGGCCGCGATGGTGGTCGGGCTGGTGTCGATGCTGATATTCGGCGGCTATGCACGCAATGCCATTCTCGCCACCCAGACCGGGTACGTGCAATACCACGGCCACCTGCAGATCCAGCACAAAGGCTATTTCCTGTACGGCAGCGGCAATCCCGTCGCCTACGGCATTACCGATTATCAGCGCATTATCGATGCGGTAAAAAAAGATCCGGTATTGCAGCCGATGCTGGCGGTCGTCACGCCAAGTTTGCGGCTCAACGGCATCGCGGGTAACTTTTCAAATGGCGTCTCGAAGGGCGTGGTCGCCGCCGGCGTGGTGGTGGACGAGCAAAACAAGATGCGTAAATGGGATGATTACGGCAGCCTCAGTTATGCCCCCCCGATTGCGCTGGCCGGCACGCCTGCCGATTCGGTCGTCATGGGTACCGGTGTCGCCCGGCTGCTGCAAATGTGCGCGCCGCTCAAGCTCAAGGACTGCCCGACGGCGGAAGATATGGGCGCTTCGGCCAGCGCGGGCGAAAGTGGGCCGGCCGCGCCGGACCACATTGCGGCCTTGTCGGCGCTCGAGCAGGCCGGCGCGCCCGATGCGGGCGACACGCATATCGAACTGCTGGCGGCCAGTGTGCGCGGTGCGCCCAACGTCACCGGCCTGAACGTGGTGCGGGCCGATAACTGGGGCGTCAAGGAAATCGACGACTCGCTGATCGTCATGCATCTGGACCAGGCGCAGCGCCTGGTGTTCGGCGGCGCCGCGCCGCAGGTGACGGCGATCCAGATTCAGCTGGCGCATACGGCACAGATGCCGGCGGCCAGGGCGCGGCTCGACCAATTGCTGGCAGCCGAATTCAAGACTCTGAAGCTCGAAGTACTGGATTACGAAACCTTATCGCCGATCTACAAACAGGTGATCCAATTCTTCGACTCGATGTTCGGCTTCATCTCGATCCTGATTTACATGATCGTGCTGTTTACGGTCGGTAACACGATGAGCACGGCGGTGGTCGAGCGCACCACGGAAATCGGCACCCTGCGGGCCATCGGCCAGCGGCGCGCCGGCATTCGCAGCCTGTTTGTCAGCGAAGGTTTGTTGCTGGGCCTGATCGGTGCGGGATTGGGCATCGCGATCGCCTTGCCGATCTCCTATGTGATCAATCACAGCGGCATGACTTGGGCGCCGCCCGGCTATTCGTACGAATACCCGGTTATGGTGCGGGTGTGGGGCGACAACAAGCTGATGTTCGGCAGCGCGCTCAGCCTGGCCTTCCTGACCGTCGTCTCGGCCTGGTGGCCGGCCAACCGCGCCGCGAAGCTCAACATCGTCGACGCCTTGCGCCATGTATAGTGAACCAGTCAGTACTCTTGTTTCATTACTCGGGAAATAACTTGATATGAAAAAGCGACAATTTATCACCGCAGTCTTGTCTGTGGTGCTTGGATGCAGTGCATCTGCTGCTGTTGCCAAACCCAGTGCGCAGGAAATTCTTGCCGCTAGCGATGCCATCCGCAATCCCGATCATCCATTCGGTTTAACGACCACGCTGACCGAGTACCGCGACGGCAAGCAGACCGATGTCAGCACGCTGGCCGTGTATTCGAGGGCGGACAAGGAGAGTGGGCAGTTCAGCAGCCTGATCCGCTTCATCGCGCCGGCGCGCGACGCCAACAAGCTGATGCTCAAGACGGGCAACGACCTGTGGTTCTACGATCCGTCCAACAAGGCCAGCATCCGGATTTCGCCGCAGCAGCGCCTGCTCGGCCAGGCCGCCAACGGCGACGTGGTGACCTTCAATCTGGCCAAGGACTACCACGCCACCCTGTCTGGCGAGGAAGAAGTGCTCGACGCCGACCGCCAGAAGCGCAACAGCTACAAGCTGACGCTCGCAGCGACCAAGCCGGACGTCACCTACCACCACATCGAAGCGTGGATCGACAGCGCCAACAATCGCCCGGTCAAGGCCCGCTTTTACAGCGAAAGCAATCGCCTGCTGAAAACGGCCTATTACCGCCAGTACGAAAACCAGCTGGGCGCCGAGCGCCCCACCGAAACGGTGATCATCGACGGCCTCGATCCGAAATGGGTGACGGTGCTGCGTTTCACCAACTGGGCAGTGAGGGATGTGCCGGAAGCCTGGCTGCAGCGCGACTATCTGCCGCGCTTCAAGCCGCAATAACCGTGCGGGCCACCGTCGCGTTGGTGACAACGCTGCTGGCCGGCGCGGCCTGCGCGCAAGACCAGGATGCGGCGGCCTTGTCGCTGCCCGGCTCGGCGCCGCAGGCGGCGCAAAGCGCGCGTGCCTGGCAATTGTTCGTCGAGGGGGCGGCCGGCCGTGCGCAGATACGCAATGCGGCGTTCTCCGAAGAGACGGGCGCCACCGAACGCGTCTCGATCGACCTGCAGGTCGACGCCACGCTGGCGCCCGGCCTGCGCGGCATCCTGGCCAACCGGCTCGATGTCGATTGGCTGCACCGCTTTGAACAGCGCAAAGAGGTCAACACGCTCAAGGAAGCCTATCTCAGCTGGCAGCCGCGCCACGACATCATTCTCGACTTTGGCCGCGTGAATCAGTATTCGGGCGTCGCCAACGGCTATAACCCGACCGACTTCTTGCGCGATGGCGCATTGCGTTCCCCGGTGTCGCTCGATCCGGCCAGCATCAAGAAAGACCGCCAGGGCAGCGTGATGTTGCGCGGACAGGCGCT
Source organism: Janthinobacterium sp. PC23-8 (assembly GCF_002250505.1). GTDB lineage: Bacteria > Pseudomonadota > Gammaproteobacteria > Burkholderiales > Burkholderiaceae_D > Janthinobacterium. Next base: position 333,985 of record NZ_NJGY01000002.1, on the reverse strand, counting down.
GTGGGACGGCGCCTCGCTGACGGCGCTGTATTCCCCGGCGCTGAGCGAAGCGCCCAATGCATCGGCCTTCAATCCCGACTGGGGCGCGACCAATGCGCGCGACCGCGCCTTGCTGATCTTCAGCAAGCGCCTGAGCGAAGACTTGAACCCGCAGTGGCTGTTGTACAAGGACCGGGGCGCAGCGCCGCAGTTCGGCATGAACCTGACCAAGCTGGTCAATGATGCGACGGTGGCCTATGTCGAGTGGTCTGGCGGGCGCAGCCCGTCGCTGCTGGCACAAGCCCTGGGGCAAGAGGGCGGCGAGGCGTTCCGCAACCGGGTTGCGACCGGTGTTACCTATACCACCAGCAACAAGCTCTCGCTGAACCTTGAATATCAGTACAACGGCACCGGACTCGACAAAACGCAGTGGGATGCATTGTCGCGCGTGTCGCTGCCGGCCTACGCCCGTTATCGGCAGTTCGCGCAGGCGGCGCAGGAAATGCCGACCCGCCATGCGGTGTTTTTCTACGCCACCTGGCAAGACCTGTTGATCAGCCATCTCGACCTGGCGGCAATGATGCGCCGCAATAGCGATGATCATAGCCGCGTTGCCTGGGTTGAACTGCGCTACCGCTGGACGCGCGACGAAGTCGCGTTGCAATGGCAGGGCAACAGCGGCAGCTTGCTCAGCGATTACGGCGCTTCACCTCTGCGCAAGGCCTGGCAAGTTTCCTACCGGCATTTCTATTGACGGTCGGGAAATTTTGGAGGGCCGCCACGTGTCCTGCCCGTTGCAAAATGCGCACACGACATTTAGTCAACATGGTGAATATATCAATATAATTCTTTCAAGAATTTAGCTTTTTGTGCATTATGATGCCACGCTAAATTCCTTGTGGGAACTAATAGCAGCTTGCCTGTGTCCGCCTGTGGTGTAACGCTGCTGCACCCTCTCCCCTTTGTGGTAACTAGATCAACACTTGCGCGTGCGCGCCGTACTCGAGGATTCGTAATGTCGGTCTTTGTGTTTCCAGGTCAAGGCTCCCAGATCAAGGGAATGGGGCGGGAGTTGTTTGACAGCGTGCAGCAGTTCATGGACGCGGAAAACGACATCAACGACATCCTGGGCTATTCGCTGCGCGAACTTTGCCTGGATAACCGCGACAACCTGCTGCAGCAGACGCAGTACACGCAGCCTTGACTGTATGTCGTCAATTGCCTCCACTACCTCCAGGCAATCGCTGCCGGACGGGGCCCGGCCTATTTTGCGGGGCATAGTCTCGGCGAATACTCCGCACTGTCGGCCGCAGGCGCTTTCGGCCTGGTCGATGGGCTGCGCCTGGTCAAGCGGCGCGGGGAATTGATGGCGCAGGCGCGCCAGGGCGCAATGGCGGCCGTGCTTGGGTTATCGGCAGCCGGGGTCGCGCGCGTGCTGAGCGAGCATGGCCTGGCGTCGATCGACGTCGCCAATTTCAACTCCCCGACCCAGGTCGTCATTTCGGGCCCGAGTGCGGACATCAAGCGGGCGGGCGCCCATTTCACCGATGCGGGAGCGAGGCTATACGTGCCGCTGCAGGTCAGTGCCGCTTTCCATTCCCGCTACATGGCCGACGCGGCGCAGCAATTTGCACGGTTTTTGGCGGATTTCGTCTTTCAGCCATTGCGCGTGCCGGTCGTAGCCAACGTCACCGCGCTGCCTTATCCGGCAGGTGATCCGTCCAAGGTGATCCCGGCATTCCTGGCTGCGCAGATCACCCGTCCGGTGCTGTGGAGCGAATCGGTTTCCTGGCTGATCCGGGCGGGGCAGTCGGAATTCGCCGAGATGGGGCCCGGGCGGGTGCTTACCAAACCAGCGAGCGCATCCGGTCATGGATGCAATTGGCAATGAACGCGCCAAAATACAAGTTTTCCTGGATCAGGCCATGCGCATAGACATCCTGTGTGCCCAGTGCGAGGCTGAACACGCCGATGTCGCCATCCTTATTATGAACAGGAAAGCTCACCCCCGTGGCGAGTCCATGCCGTTGGGCCTCGCCGACAAAACGCGCTTGCTCCGCGTCGATATGCCCGTAGGGATCCCAGACCAACGGCGTCAATGTCGAGTGGGCGTGCTGCACCGCAGGGTCGATCCGGGCCAGGTCATCATGCTTGTATTGCTGCAGCCATGCAGCAGGATAATTGCTCAATATCCGGTCGATACGCCGGGTATGGTCGAGAACGAAGCGGGCACGGTAAAAATAATAATCAAAACCGAGCCGATTGCTCACGCGCTCGATCATGATCTTGATCTTGATCTGCTCTTCATTTTCACACTGCCGCAAATCTTGAAATTTTTTTAATTCCACATGGGTATCGAATCCGACCTGCAAACTACGCTGCTCGCTCACCATTGATTGCCTCGACTAGTAAGAATTTGTCGGGAACACAGACATGCTCGATAAGCCCGGCAATGACACTTCGCCGTCCTTGCCCACCGGCTGGCTCGCGTCCGGCCTACTGGTAAATCATCAGGTATTTCGCGGGGATGGCGAGCGGGTGCAGCACGCCTGACAAAGCCAGATCGATCAGCACGGCCAGCACCAGGCCGACTGCCGCCGGTACGCCGATGGCGAGCCTGCGCACCATCGGCGAACGCGCTTCGACTTGCCAATATGCAGCACAGCCCAGGTGGGTGAACAGGGCGCAGACGGCAAGGAAATAATATGGCGCAAAAAATAATACATATGGCATCAGGACAAAACCGGCTGCGGCATAGTAAAAATTGGTATCGAGCCTGAGCGCGGCGCGGCCGAACAGGACCGCGCCCACATGAACAAGCAGGAACAGGGCCAGGTAGAGCCCTGAACCCGCCTGCAGCCAGGCTACCAGCCCGGAGCGTTTTTTCCATCCCCGCAGCACCATCCATATGCCGCTGCCACATTGAAACAGCACGCACGCCAGCAGTAGCGGCTCGACCACGGCATTCCGGTACAGTGGCCGGATCGCCTGCATGAAGGCGAGGTGCGCGTGGACGCCGGCAACCGCCACCAGGTGGTTACCCAGATGCAGCACTATATACATCGCCAGAAAACAGGCCGACAGGCGGTGGAACTTACGGCTTGACATAGACATTCATGAGTGCGCTCGATTTTCCCTGTGTTGCACTGCCCCTCCATGCGGCACCGAGAGCGGTAACTACCGCCGGGCCCCCTTGTTTTTAATGTTTATTTGCGCAATGTTTTTTATTTGCAAATAATTCCAAGTATATCTGATCTTGGGTGATTTCAGGGCAGGAATGTGTTCGAGCAAGTCATGCCGCTTGAGCTTGCCGCTGGACGTACTGGGGATGTGCTGCACCACGTCGATCCGGTCCGGACGCAGGGCGCGCGGCTTGAGCTCAAGCTGGATGCGCCGCATCAGCGATGAGGCCACCTCGTCGCCCGATTCCGCGCAACTGCCCAGTACGATGTAGGCGCGTAGACGCACCAGGCCTTCCGGCGTGGCAATGGGGACGGCGGCGGCGCGCTCGACGCGGCGGTCGGCCAGCAGGCATTCTTCCAGCTGTTGCGGGCTGACCCACTGACCAGTGACCTTGACGCGCTCGCTGTCGCGCGACAGGAAGCGATAGCCGGCGCCGCTGGGCACGAACAAGTCCTTGGTCAGGAACGGCGCGTCAGCCGGGTCGATCCCGGCGCTGCTGCCGGCCACCAGGTAGCCGAGCATCATGCACCCCTTCGACAGGGCGAAGGTACGCGCCGATTCGGAGGCCGGCCAGAGCAATCAGGTAAAGTGTTGTCCACTGACAATGCGTACCGACTCATGCCCAACAAACACAACGAAAAGCGCCGCCACCACATACCGAAGATGAAATTCAAGGTAACGAACTGGGCCGAGTACGATGCCGGTCCGACCATAGATATGGGAGATGCTTTTCAAGTGACGCCGTTGCTGGACCAAATCGATGCCAGGATCGGTGAGATTGAATTCAGTGCAATTCTCGAGACCCTATTAAAGACTCACGGAGTCAATGGCATGCATGATTTGCGCACACGTAAAATGGAGGACATGAATATCGCGGACGTCCACCTCGAGGTCGAGGCATCCTTGACGGTCGAAGCTGGGCATGATATTGCTGTCGATGCCCGCCGACGTGTGCTCGAGCGTCATCCGGTTTTCAATCTGATGGCGCACATCGATCTATGGAGGCGACCGGATCTGGATCACGAAAGTGAGCTGCGCCCATGTAGTCTAGAAAGGGCTGGATGATATGTCACAGCATCTTAGGGGGTACGGGCTGACAGCCACGCAGGCCGCGCAGCGGTTACTGGAAAACGGGCCGAATGCCTTGCCCGCCTCGCGTCCCTTGAGTGCCGGACGCCTGCTGCTTGATGTTGTTTCCGAACCGATGTTCCTGCTGCTGGTCGCCTGCGGCGTCATTTATCTGCTGCTTGGCGACCGCAATGAAGCGCTGATGCTGCTGGGCTTTGTTTGCATCGTCATGGGCATCACTTTCTTTCAGCGCAGGCGCACGGAACGCTCGCTGAACGCCCTAAGCGACCTTTCCTGTCCGCGCGCCCTGGTGATACGCGACGGAAAACAGCAGCGCATCGCTGGCAGGGACTTGGTGCTGGGCGACCTGGTGCTGCTGGCCGAGGGCGACCGCGTGCCCGCCGATATGGAACTGCTCAGTGCATCGAATTTGACGGTCGACGAGTCCATGCTCACGGGCGAGTCCGTGCCGGTAGTCAAGCATGGCTGCGGCGAGACTGGCGGCAGTCCGGACAGCCTCGTGTATTCCGGCACCCTGATCACGCAAGGCACTGCCAGCGGCCTGGTAGTCGCCACCGGCCCCCATAGTGCACTCGGTCGCATCGGCGCCTCGCTTGCCACCATGGGGAGCGAGCTGACACCGATTCAACTGGAAACACGCCGCGTCGTCAGGAATGTCGCCATCGGCGGCTTGTGTCTCGCCGCAGGCCTGGCATTGGTCTATTGGTGGCTGCGCGGCGATGCCCTGCAAGGCCTGCTGGCAGGTCTCACGCTGGCCATGGCGATCCTGCCTGAAGAATTGCCGGTGATATTGACGCTTTTCCTGGGCTTGGGCGCCTGGCGCCTGGGGCGGGAAAGCATCCTGGCGCGCAGCATACCCGCGATCGAATTGTTGGGCGCGACGACGGTACTGTGCGTTGACAAGACCGGTACGCTGACGGTCAACCGCATGGATGTGGCCCGGCTGTGGTCGGAGACCTGCGCCCATGATTGGCGCAGCAGTCACGCCAGGGCCTTGCAGGAAGAGCTGCACCGCTTGCTCGAATATGCCGTCCTGGCAAGCCATCGGCGGGCGTTCGATCCGATGGAGTCGGCCATCAGCCAGACCGGTGCCCGCTTGCTGGCCAATACCGAGCACCTGCATGCCGACTGGCGACTGATCGACGATTATCCGCTGTCGCGGAAAATGCTGGCCATGTCGCGGGTATGGCAATCGCCGGACCATTCCGAGTTCCTGGTGGCGGCGAAGGGTGCGCCCGAGGCCATCATCGATCTGTGCCATCTGGCACCGGCGCGCGCCGCCGCCATCGCGGCGCAGGTACAGGCCATGGCGAACGGCGGTTTGCGTGTGATTGGCGTCGCCAGCGCCACCTTTGCCGCGCCACCCTTGCCTGACAACCAGCATGTCTTCGATTTTGAATTCCTGGGCCTGCTTGGCTTGCACGACCCGGTACGCCCGGAAGTGCCCGATGCGGTGGCGCAATGTCACGCGGCCGGGATGCGCGTGGTGATGATCACGGGCGACCATCCCGCCACGGCGCTGGCGATCGCGCAGCAGGCCGGTATCGCCGGCATGGCGGCCAGAGTCATGTCCGGCATGGACCTGGCCGCGCTGGACGATTCGGCACTAAAAGCGCGCCTGGGGGATACCGACATCTTTTGCCGCATTGCGCCGGAGCAGAAATTGCGCCTGGTGCAAGCTTTCCGCAGCCGTGGCGATATCGTCGCCATGACCGGCGATGGCGTCAACGATGCGCCCGCATTGAAGGCGGCCAACATTGGCGTGGCCATGGGCGCCCGTGGCACCGACGTCGCGCGCGAGGCGGCAGCGCTGGTATTGCTCAAGGATGATTTTTCTTCCCTGCTGCTGGCGGTGCAACATGGCCGGCGCCTGTTTGCCAACCTGCGCAAGGCCATCGTCTTCATCGTCGCGGTGCATGTGCCCATCGTTGGCCTGTCCATCCTGCCGGTGCTGCTGGGCTGGCCCATGCTCCTGATGCCCGTGCACATACTGTTTTTGCAAATGGTGATCGACCCCGCCTGCTCGATCGTGTTCGAGGCCGAGCCGATCGAGGCGGACGCCATGGTGAGCAAACCCAGAAGGCCGGACATGCATTTGTTCGACCGTGAAATACTGCTGCGCGGCCTGCTGCAGGGGGTAGGGCTGTTGGCGATGCTGGTCGGCTTCCACGTGCTGGTGCTGTGGACGGGCAATTCCGATGAAGTGGCGCGCACGACGACCTTCATCAGCCTCGTGGCGTCGAACCTGGGATTGATCTATGTCAATCGCCAATGGACCCAGCCGTCATGGAGGAGGGGGCTGAAGTCGAACCGGGCGTTCGCCTGGATCAGCATGGCGGCCTCGCTGTTGCTGTTGTTGGTGCTGGGCGTGGAGGCCATCCGCAAGCTGTTTGCCTTCGCGCTGCCGGACATGGCACTGCTGATGCAGTGCACATTCGTCGCCGTGCTCGGCATCATCTGGTTTGAGTGCGTCAAGTGGGGCTTGTCAAAATGGTGCTGGCTGCGCGCTGCGGCACCGGCGCATTGATGCACGGCCATTCAGATCAGACCATCTTGCCGTCGATGATCAGAATTTCCTCGAGCAAGGCGCCGTGACGCAGGACGAACAGCACGTCCATGCCCCGTTTTCTGGCCAGCGCGACACCGTCGTCCTCGCCCAGCACCATGAACGCCGTGGCCCAGGCATCGGCCAGCATGCAGCTGGGGGCCAGCACGGTAACGGCCGCGAGACGATTCGATACCGGATGACGCAAGGCCGGATGCATGGTGTGCGCATGGCGCGTTCCGTCGATCTCGACCCAGCGGCGATAGTCACCCGAGGTGGCAATGGCCACGTCGTGCAGTTCCATCACGCCACCGATTTCACGGATGCCAGGTGTCGGCTTTTCTATCGCCACGGTCCATGCCTGGCCATCCGGCCTGAGCGAGCGCGCGCGCATTTCTCCATCGATACCGACCAGGTAGCTGGCGATGGACCAGCCATCGAGGCAATGCGCCAGCTGGTCGACGCCAAAACCCTTGGCGATCCCCGACAGGTCGAGCATCAGCGGCGCGCGCTTGCATACCTGCAGAGCCGCCAGATTCAGCTCCAGTGCCTCGGCGGCCGGGCAGTAAGTCATGCCGTGCTGTGCCGCGATCTGCGCCGATGACGTGCGTTGCGACGGCCCGAATCCCCAGTCCTCCACCAGCTGGCCAACCGCCATGTCGAAGGCGCCGCCCGATTCGCGGCTGACCAGCAGCCCCGCAGCGAGCACCTGCGCCAGCTCCTGCGGCACAGCAAGCCAGGTGTTTTCCGGCGCCGCGTTCAGGCGGCACAGGTCCGAGGCGGCATTCCAGGTCGACATCTGCCGGTCGACCCTGTCGACGGCGGCAAACAGGCTGGCGCCGATGGCGGCCAGGTCCGCTTGTCCGGCCGCATAGAATACGGCCGTATAGCGGCTGCCCATGGTTTCGCCATTCAGGCTGTAGCGCCGCAGCGCTGGTTCAGAAGACGTCTTCACGATACCTTCCTTTTTCCCGCAGCGCCGCTACATCGAGCTTGAGTGGTGCGAGTATCTGGTCCATGGCCTGCCTCACGCTGGCGGCCATGGCGCGGCTGCCGCAGACGAGCACCTGGCCATCGTCGGCGATCAGGCGGCGCATATTGTCGGCATCGTCCATCAACCGGGTCTGCACGTGGACGCCATTTTTGACTCTGGAGAAGGCCGTGTGCAGCTGCGTCAGCCGACGGTCCGCCAGATAGTTGCGCAGTTCGGGCTCATACAGAAAATCGGAGTCGGGATGGCGCCCGCCCCAGTACAAGTACATCGGATGTTGGCCCGTATTGTTGCGGATGAAACCGGCCAGTGGCCCGATCCCGGTACCGGCACCGATCAGGATGACGGGCGCCTTGCCCAGGGCCGGACGAAATTGCGGATTGGGCTGGATAAAGGCTTCGATGCGGTCCCCCGGCAGCAAGTTGTGCAGGTAGCTTGAACACACGCCCCCAGGCTGCTTGCGCACGCAAATTTCCAGCACGCCGTCACCCGATCCGCTCGCCAGCGAATAAAAGCGCGGCATGGAACTGCCGGGCGCCATGACACCAGCGAGGTCGCCGGCCTCAAAGCGGGGCAGTCGGTGGGAGGCAAGCCGGCTTTTCAGCCAACCGGCGCTGGCCGGCGGTGGGGCGGCTATAAAGCGCAGCACCACGGTGGGATCGTGCTCCTCCTCGCCGTAGGCGATGCGCTCGCGCAATTGCAGCGCATGCGTGTGCGGATGTGCCGGCGCATAGTCGAGTACGAACTCGTGGCCCAGCAACGGGCCGACCTGGCTCCCCCAGCGCGCGAATTCCTGCGGCGACTGACGGTCGATCAGGGCCAGTTCAAGCAACTGGCGCCATCCGCGTGCCGCCATCGCCGCATCGACCTTCTGTGCGAACTGGCAGAAAGTGGGGAACTGGCGGTCGCCGAAACCGAGCACGGCGTAACTTGCCGCCTGGTTGGGGGAAATACCGGCCAAATTGGCCAGAAAGTGCCGGGCGGAGGCGGGAGCGTCGCCATCGCCATACGTCGCCGTCAGGATGAACACCTGTCGCGCGGCGCCGTGGCGGGACGAGAACTGGTTCATCGGCGCCGTGTGCACGCGTTGTCCGGCCTGTCGCAAGGCATCGTGCAGCGCGCGAGCAAAGCCCCAGGTACTGTTGTTTTCGCTCCCCACCAGGATCACGGTGTCGGCCGAAGCCGGAGCCGAGTTGTTGGCGATGCGCGGTTTGGCCCGCTGCCGCTGCCACCATACGGCAATGCCCGTCACCGCCAGCCAGGGCGCGCCGAGCGCACTCAGGCCGAGTACCAGGCCCAGCCACCACAAGCCTTCGCCCGTATGCAACTGGTAGATCAGTTCAAAGGCTGCTCGGACATTGCTGTGTGCGCGGTAGGCCAGCAGCGCGCCGCTGGACTGGTCGACATAGGCGTCGCCTTGCCGGGTGCGCAAGGTGTAGACGGCGCTGCTGTCACCGGCAAGCGGAAAGGAAAGTTCGCGCAGATCGACCAGACTGGTTGCCAGCAAGGCTGGCAAGCGGGCAGCGGGCAGCGGGGTGCCGCCGGAGGTGGTGGCGGGGATATCGGGTTCGTCCTGGCTGCCATCGGCAATGAGGGTGAAGGTCGCCGCCGACATGTAGCTGCCGGTCACTGCGGACAACAGCAGGCCGGCGACAGCAAAACGGGCCACCGCAGCGTGCCAGCGCTGGCTGCGATTGCCATGCAGTGGACGTGCCAGCTGGCGCCAACCGCCCACCCGCTTGGCCAGCAGGAGTAGCCCTGAGACTGATACCAGCAGCATCAGCAGGGCAGCGATGCCGACAGCGGCGCTGCCGGGCGTGTCGAGGAATAATGACCTGTGCAACTCCTTGAACCAGCGCGCGTATGCCGGCGGCGCATAGGGCGCGATCGCCTTGCCGCTGGACGGGTCGACCCGGTCCACGCCCGAGATGTCGCCAGCGCTGTAATAGACGATGATGGTTCCGGAGGCCGTGCGCTGGATCTGCTCGGCTCCCGGATAGTGGAGCGCCACCCGGCCCGCCAGTTCGGCAACGCTGACGCCCGCCGGCACGCTGGTCGCAAGCCGCTCGAGCGCGGGGTTGATCGACAGCACGGCGCCCGTCAAACCGATGAGCATGACCAGCAGTGCGCTGATCAGGCCAGCGAGCGAATGTATCTGTCGTAACATGCGTCGGTTGCTACATGTCGTAAATGAAGGACTTGACGTAGCCGCGTCCACCGACGGCTTTGCCGGCACCCTGTTTGGTCAGTGGCGTGTGCACGTCGGCCGGATGATCGCGCCCGTCCTCTGCCGCGCTGTCAACCCGGATCTCGTAACCGGCATCAATCAGTGTGTCGGCCAGCTCGACCGTCACCTTGAGGGTTTTGCCGCTGCCGACGCTCGCTCCGCTGACGCCGTCAAATTCGCTCGCCTTCATGCCGCTACCGCGTGCCCAGTCGCTCAGGTGCTTGTAATACTTGGTCTTCTTTCCAGCTACCCATAACGTTTTCTTGTACTTGCCGGCGGCATCCGTGACATATACGGCCAGGTACGCGCCGTTGCCGGCGTAGTTCTTCAGTTGCGCGGTGAGTGTGACCGGGCGCGCCTGGACGATACCGGGCAACGCCAATGCGCCTGCAAGGCAGGCGCAGGCTGTGATGTTTTTCATTGCTTTTCCCCTTGGGATGTCGGACCTGCAGGCCGCCTGACGGGAGCCTGCGGTACAGGGCCGAGGTAGTCGGCGGTGTCGCCGTTGTTGCCGAAGTCCACCGCCAGGCTGCGCATGCGCAGCGACGCCGGGGAGTATTTGGCCTTGATTTTGTTGCCGTTACGATCAATGGCTCTGAGCTCGTAGCAGCCGTCATCGATCTTGATGCGCTGGACAGTCCAGCCACGCTGTTCGGCTTCCCGCTGCAATTGCTCGCGAGGTTTCCAGTCGGCAATCGGATCGGTGCAGTTGACCTCAGCACAGGCCGCGCCGCTGATAGCCAGTGCAGACAGCACCATGCATGTGCGCGCTAAGAACATCGCTCGCTCTCCTTTATAACCACCTGAGTATGGCAGTTCATGCTGACATCATACTTACCCGATCCGCATCGCACGATGAAAAATCCGGGTATTTGCGTGCCAACCATCGTGAGGTCAATTTTTTGTAAAAACATGCGGCACACTGTTCCGCCGCGCTTGTTTCCGGGCCATATCGGGCCTATTGTCTGGTAACAGGGGAGACAGGAGAGCTTACAATGACAATCATTCAGGTATTCGAACCCGCCATGTGCTGCAGCAGTGGCGTATGCGGAGTGGACATTGAACCGCAGTTGCTCCAGTTTTCGGCCGATGCGGATTGGGCGCGGCTCAACGGTGTGCAGCTGGAGCGCTACAACCTGGCCCAGCAACCGACGGCCTTTGCCGATAACGTGCAAGTGAAGCGCTTCCTGGAGCGCTCCGGTACCTGGTCGGCCTCGATGCCTTGCGCCGCCTGCTGCTGGCCGTGAACGGCAGCGCTTCTCCCGCCGTCGCGGCGCTGCCAGCGATCGCCACGCCTGCGCTTGCCAGCCTTGTTGATGAGATTGCCCAGAACGGCCACGGTCTGATCATGCTGATGGGGAAGGGCGGTGTCGGCAAGACCACCATTGCCGCTGCCGTGGCGGTGGCGCTGGCCAGGCGCGGCCATGCGGTGCATCTGACGACCTCGGATCCGGCCGGGAACCTGTCCGAAACGCTCCGCGGATCAATAGAGCATCTGAGCGTGAGCCGTATCGATCCGCATGCGGAAACAGAGCGTTACCGCCGGGAGGTGATGGAGACAAAAGGCAAGAAACTCGATGCGGCCGGACGCGCATTGCTGGAGGAGGACTTGCGCTCGCCCTGTACCGAAGAAATCGCCGTCTTTCAGGCGTTCTCGCGCGCGATACGCGAGGCTGGCAGAAAGTTTGTCGTGATGGATACCGCCCCCACGGGCCACACGCTGTTGCTGCTGGACGCAACGGGCGCTTACCACCGGGAAGTGATACGCCAGATGGCCGACACTCAGATGCACTTCACAACGCCCAAGATGCAGTTGCAGGACCAGGCCAAGGTATTGATCGTCACACTGGCCGAGACGACCCCGGTGCTGGAGGCGACAGGCCTGCAGGCCGACCTGCGCAGGGCAGGCATCGAACCGTGGGCCTGGGTCATCAACAACAGCCTGTGCGCGGCCAGCTCGCGCTCGCCTCTGCTGCGTCAGCGCGCGCAGAACGAACAGGGGTACATCGCGACAGTGGCCCGGCAGCTCGCGCATCGCTACGCGGTAGTGCCATTGCTGGCGGAGGATCCTGTGGGCGTCGCTCACCTGGAGCAATTGACCATGCCGGCTGTAGCGGCTGAACACAAGGCCATCAGATAGCCTTGACAAACAGCGCCAGCGCAGCCACTGCGGAAAACCGGCGGCGGTACTGGCGACGACGCCTGACATCGATACCAGCATGCACAGATAAAGCATGACGCGTACCAAGAGCGAGGGCGTACGTCTCTTGTTGTCATCGCGGCCATTAACCATTGAGGAGCAAGACCATGGACGCGAACGTCGGCAATATCGAATATGTTTCCCCTGACCTGACCCACACTCTATTTTACATAATATAAATTATGCGAAGTTAAGTAATCGAAAGAGAAAACTTGCTATTTCACGGTTTCCTCAATCGCAAATGCGATTTTGCCACTTGCTGGCCACGCGTACTTTTTGACTCGCATGGCTGCCCCTGCTTTGATTCCGACGCCGCACGGCTTGAGGCGCCCAATTTCACCGTACAGCCGGTCCTCGCCTTCGTGCTCCGCTTCGGCCTTCGGGCCGCGCTTCCCTTCAAACAAGGTGCCAGCGCGCGAAGTAATTTCTTTTTTCCACTGCGCCACCATCACCGGATGAACGCCATGCTGCTGAGCGATCTCGTTCACCGTCTTAACCCCGCGTACCGCCTCGAGGCCGACCTTCCCCTTGAACTCCGCGCTGTGCACTTTTCGCTTCTTTATTTCCGCCATTTGCCGCCATCCTCTCGTGAGGACCATGGCTTAAACCGCTGTCTCAAACCGTGGGTCCACTATAGGTTTCCCTCCCATTACCGGACCCGCATGATGGCCTGGTTCCTGGCGGCGATTCCCTTATCGTCCGTCGTCAGCGGCCCGCTCTCGGTATCGATGCTGAAAATGGATGGCTGGCTGGGTCTGCATGGCTGGCAATGGCTGTTTATTCTTCAGGGATTACCGGCTTGTGTTCTGGGCTTGCTTTGCCTGAAATTGCTGACCGACACGCCCGACAAAGCCGCATGGCTAAGCAAGTACGCATAAATTCTTGTGGATTCTGACTTCCATAACCGGCGCTCTGCGGCGTTGCCCGCTGCTAGCAGTGCTCGCACTGCGTCGCATCGGGCGCCTTGCAGCGCATCCGGTTCTGTTCGTCATAATTTCACAATAATTTCTTGGCACTTACTTAACACCTCAAGAGCGTCTGGCGCTGCAAGATGCGCCCGATAAAGAGCGGCAAGGTCGATCGCAGCACAGCTTCGCGCAATCGCTAAAAGATATTCGCGTCTGGTTATTGGCCGCCATTCTGTTCAGCTACATCATTGGTATTCTTGGCATCGGCGTATGGCTGCCTACCATTCTGAAAACCTACCGCCTCTCCGATACGCAAGTCGGTTTTGCCACGGCGCTTCCCTACATCATTGGCAGCGTTGCCATGTTGTTGTGGGCGCGCATTCTTGCCAAATCGCAACGTTACGTGAAACATCTGGCCCTGACCTGCGGGCTGGCGGCGATCGGTTTCTTCGGTTCCGTCATGTCGGAATCACTGGTGCCGGCGATGCTCGGACTGACCGTCGCCTTGATCGGACTATCGTCGGTAAGAACGTGTTTTTACAGCATCCCCGCCACCTTTCTGAGCCGAGAGGCAGCAGCAGGCGGACTGGCGTTCATTAATGCAGTAGGTAGTCTTGGCGGTCTGTTTGGCCCTTATATGGTCGGCTGGCTCAAAGATGTGACCGGCTCTTTCAAAGCCGGGCTGATCGGTATGGGCAGCATGCTGGTACTCGCCACCGTCCTGACGCTAATCCTGAAAACCATCATCAAGGAAGAATAATCCATGTCCACGTCACTCTGGCAGCCCAGCCTGCGCACACCCGATCCTGCCATTCGCATCCTGGACAAACGGTTCGAACATTACCGGCTCCCGCACGCCACCGTCGAACGCTTGTGGACCGGCTCACGTTGGGGGGAGGGGCCAGTATGGTTTGGCGACCGCCGCACCTTGTTGTGGACCGATTTACCTAACGGCCACATTCTGCGATGGGACGAAGAAACCGGCTCTGTAGCACCGTACCGCACCTCTGCCGACAAAGCCAACGGCCTGACCTGTGACCGGCAAGGCCGACTCATTGCCTGCGAACATGGCGGCCGCCGCGTGACCCGCACGGAATACGACGGCAGCATTACCGTTCTCGCAGATAGTTATCAGGGAAAGCCACTGAACTCGCCGAACGATGTCGTCGTCACCGCAGACGGTGCGGTCTGGTTTACCAGTCCGCCGTTCGGCCTGGTCAGCGATTACATGGGCCAAATTGCGGCGCCTCAGCTTCCTGCGAGCATCTACCGCATTGACCCGGCCAGTGGCATTCTCAATTGTGTCGCCGATGATGTCGCCGGCCCTAACGGGCTCGCGTTTTCTCCTGACGAAAAAATAATGTACGTCGTCGCCTCCCGGGCTCGGCCCCGCACCATCGTCGCTTACAACGTGGTCAATGGCAACTCCCTGAAGAACGGCAGAGTGCTGATCGACGCCGCCGACGGAACGACTGATGGCTTCCGTGTCGACATCGACGGCAACCTGTGGTGCGGATGGGGAACCGGTAGCGCCGAACTGGACGGTGTACGTATTTTCGCACCCGACGGCACGGCGATCGGCCACATCAGTTTGCCCGAACGTTGCGCAAATTTATGTTTTGGTGGCCGTCACAAGAACCGCCTTTTCATGGCCGCCAGCTCATCGCTGTACTCGCTGTACGTGAACACCCGCGGCGCCGTTTGATTGCCGGATCCGCCGCAATTGCGCAAGGCAATTGCGGGCTTTGTCATCCCCGCCGGCGGGGCAGTCTCAAGCATGCTTCCCTGCCCCTCCCCATTGCGCAAAAACAGTCATAGCCACACGCTACTGCACCGGTTGAAAGAATTTACTTCCAATTGTAAATGCGAATCATTACTATATGAGTCAAGGATCAGCCAGCTCAGAAAGGAGCCTCCCTTGCTCACCGCCATCAAAACATTCAGCCAGGTCGTCACCCACATGTCGATCGCCTTTGGCCTCGCTTACTTGCTGACAGGCTCGCTCGCCCTTGGTGGCCTGGCCGCCATCATCGAGCCGGTCCTCAACGTGGCCTTGCTGCCCTTGCACGAAAAGCTGTGGCATGCGATCCGCCAACGTCATGCACACCTGGGCGTGGCCGCGCTGGCCGGCGAAAAGCTGAGCCAGACCCTGATGCACATGGGCGTGGCCTTTTCCCTGATGTACTGGGCCACGGGTTCGGCGGCATTTGGCGGTGTGCTGGCGGTGATCGAGCCGATCTGCAATGTGATCGTGCTGCCTTTCCATGACGGCGTATGGGAGCGCCTGCGCATCAAGCTGGAACGGCGCGACGCGATCCGTCTCGCCGCGCTGCAAGTCAACTAGTTTCCTGCCCATACGGCCGGACGGCGCTGCGCCCAAGGCGCGGCCCGTTCCAGCTGGCCTGCCAGCTGCAACAAGCACCCTTCCCGGCCCAGTCCCGCCATGAATTGCATGCCGATCGGCAAACCATCGCCGGACATCGCCAGCGGTAACGACATCGCGGGCAACCCGGCCACATTGGCCAGCGGCGTGTAAGGCGAATGCTGGAACAGGCGCGCCGTCCAGGCAAAACCGTCCATCGATTCCTCGCCTTCTCCATAGCGCCCCAGTTGCCATGGCAGCGATGGCAAGGTCGGCGAGAGCAGCACATCGTAGTGCGCAAAGAAGGCGCCGGCCTGGCGCGTGACGGTATTGCGCACGTCCAGCGCAGCAACGAACTCGACCGCCGAGACTGTCTGGCCATAATGGTAGCAAGCCAACGTCGCCGGTTCCAGTGTGGCGCGCGAAATGACGCGGCCTGACTCTTGCGCCATGCCATCAATCCAGCCGACCAGGTTGGCGCACCAGATGCGGGCATTGGCCAGAACAAATGCTTCCCATGAGACGCCGAGGCTCGGTGCAGCCTCTTCCACATGGTGGCCAAGGCTTTCCAGCAGGCGCACGCAATCGTCCAGCGCCTGGCTTGTTTCGGCATCGGGACGCTGGCCGTCGCTGGCAGCGCGCATCACGCCGATGCGCAGCCGGCCAGGCGGCACGTCGACCTGCGACAGCCAATTATGGCCGGGTGCGGCAGTAATATACGGTTCGCCCGGCATGCCCCCTTGCACGGCATCGAGCAAGGCGGCGCTGTCGCGCACGCTGCGACTGAGGCCCAGTTGCACGCCCAGGCCGCTGAAAATTTCATCCATGGCCGGGCCGTTCGAGACGCGGCCGCGGCTCGGTTTCAACCCGAACAGGCCGGTGGACGCGGCCGGCACGCGGATGGAACCGGCCGCATCCGTCGCATGGGCCAAGGGCACGATGCCGGCCGCCACGGCGGCGGCTGCACCGCCGCTGGAGCCGCCAGTGCTGAATGACAAATTCCACGGATTGCGCGTAGCGCCATACAGCACCGCCTCGGTGGTGGTGGCAAACGCCATTTCGGGCGTGGTCGTGCGGCCGATGGTCACCAGGCCGGCGTGGCAGAACTGGCGCATCAGGAAAGTATCCTGGGCGGCTGCATGACCGGCCGCCAGGCGGCTGCCCATTTCCATTTTCTTGCCGGCCATGGCCACGGCGATATCCTTGATCAGGAAAGGCACGCCGGCAAAGGGCGCGGCCGCGTCAAACGGCCCGGGCTCGGCCGGCCAGTGTTCGATCACGGCATTGATGCGCGGATTGACGGCGTCGATGGCCTGCAGCGCGCAGGCCTGCAGGTGCACGGCGCTGACCTGGCCCTGGCGCACCAGCGCGGCCAAACCCAGGCCGTCATATTGAACATAGTCATGGAGTTGCATCAGATTGCTCCTTTAGTGGATGAGACGTGCAAAGGCACAGGAGCTACTCTAGGGCTTGCGGTATTATTGTAGAAATGAATAATAAAGATAGCAGGTATAGTCATGCACAATTTGCGCAAGCACGATTTGAATCTGCTGTTGACCCTGGACGCCTTGCTGGTGGAGCGCAATGTCACGCGGGCGGCCGAACGCCTGCATCTGAGCCAGCCGTCGGTCAGCGTGCAGCTGGGCAAGCTGCGTGCTGCATTTGACGATCCGCTGCTGTTGCCCGGCCCGCGCGGCATGTTGCCGACGGCCCGCGCGCTGGCCTTGCTGGCGCCCTTGCAGGCGGCGCTGGCCCAGCTGGAGCAGGTGCTGCAGCCGGAAGACGCATTCGAACCGTTGACAGCGGAAGTGGATTGGAAGCTGGCGGCCGCCGATGCCACCGAATATGCGATCCTGCTGCCGCTGCTTCCTGGCCTGCGATCATCGGCGCCACGTTCACGCATGGCCGTGCTGGAGGCGGTGCCGGCGCGCATGGCCAACCAGCTGGAAAATGGTGAGGTCGACCTGGGATTTTTGGCGCAAGAAGAAGCGCCGCCGGGCTTGCGCCACCGCGTGTTGTTTACCGAACACTATGTGCTCGCTTGCCGGCGCGACCATCCGCTGTTGCAGACAAAGCCCGATCTCGACCGTTTCTGCAGCCTCGAATTCGTGGTGGTCTCGCCCAATGGCGGTGGCTACCGCACGGCCGTCGACACGGCGCTGGCACTGCAGGGACGCCAGCGCCGTGTGGTGTTGTCGGTGCCGCACTTTTTGTTTGTACCGCCGTTGCTGGCGCAGTCCGACATGGTGGCGCTGCTGCCGTCGCGCTTGCTGAAAAATGCCCTGACGGCATTGCGCACCTGGGAAGCGCCGTTGGTGCTGCCCGATTACGACATGGCAATGGTCTGGCACGAGCGCATGCACCGTGACCCCGGCCACCGCTGGCTGCGCGGACAGATCATGGATGCCCTGTTGTGCGGTAGCGTACAGGACTAGTCCTACCTGGAGTAACGCGTGTGTCCTATGGGTGCGGCTCTGCGACTGGCTTATTATTTTAGCCAGTTTGCACAAACCATATCGAAAGGAATTCTTATGCGCCTGACCACCACCAGCTCCCGCACGCCTGCCCTGAAAAACATCGCCATCGGCGCCGCCGTCGCCCTGTTGAGCGGCATGGCGATCAACAGCATCGCCGCCAATGCTCCTGGCGCCTACGATAAAACCTTCATCACCAAGGCGGCCGATGCCGGCAGCACCGAGATCGCGGCCAGCAAAGTGGCGCAAACCAGGAGCACCAACGCGCAAGTGAAGCAATTCGCCGATTCCATGGTGACCGATCACACCAAGGTCGCCGATGAACTCAAGCAACTGGCGGCCAGCAAGCAGATCACGGTCAGCGACGAGCCCAGTGCGCGCCACAAGGCCGACATCGCCAAGCTCAATCGCCTGGAAGGCAAGGAGTTCGACCTGGAATACGCCGCCAGGATCGGCGTGGCCGCCCACAAGGATGCCGTCAAGCTGTTTACCGATGCCAGCCAGAAGGCGACCGACCCCGATATCAAAGCCTTTGCCGCCAAGATCTTGCCAGCGCTGCAACATCACCTGGACATGGCCAACGCCCTGCATTCCAGCCTCGGCAAGTAAAAGACGGTAAAGAGATGGGGGCGCTGTGCCGGCGAGCGCGCGGTCGGTGCCCGCATGGCTTACAATGTGGCCATCTCGTTCTCAATGTCTTTCATGTCTTCCATCCTCAAGAAAGGCCTGCTGATCGCCGCCGGCCTGCTGCTGTCCATGCTGATCGCCGTCTGGCTGTCGGTCAAGATCAATGCCGCCGAGCATGCCAAACTGTACGCCCAAGCCTGGAGTCCCAGCGGCAAATGCGTGATCAACACCTACGCGCCTGCCTACGGCAGCGGAACGGTCTCCAATATCGTGCGCTCACTGAGCACGCAATCGTTTTTCCGCGTCTATGACAAGCAGGGAGAGATGCTGAAAAGCACCGAATGGGTGCTGGACTTGCATGAAGATGGTTTGCAGGACTATGCCCGCTGGGGCAAGGAGCGCGTGATTTATCCCACCGACATGGGCTACGAGGGCTGGTCCCTGCCGCAATGCGCGTGAGTGGACAGCTTGATGGCTGCTTGATGGCTCTCTCTTAGTGCAATTCGGTATGGCAGGCGCAATCGTTGCCGCTGGCCGCTTCCGACAGGTTCTGCAAAATCGCGCAATCTTGTGACGGCTTGGGCTGGTCGCACTGGTGGCGCAGGCTCACCAGTTGCTGCTGCAGGGTTTGCAAGGTGGCCATCTGTTCGGCGATGCGCTCGATATGGTGATCGAGCAGCTGATTGACGCTCTGGCAGCCTTCGGCCGGGTTGTTCTTAAATTCCAGCAAGGCGCGGATATCGGTCAGGCCGATCTGCAAGGAACGGCAGTGGCGGATAAATTGCAGCCGTTCCTGGTGTTCCATCTGGTATTCACGGTAACCGGCGCTGCTGCGGCCCGGCTCCTGCAGCAAACCCGCTTTCTCGTAATAGCGCACCGTTTCGACATCGCAATGGGTACGCCTGGCCAGTTCTCCGATACGCATGGCAGTCCTTTTTATTGAATCGTGTAAATTCCACTTGACCCTGTAGTGGCTACAGGGTTTCTAATGGAAGCATACACCAATCCCTGAAGGATGATGCGATGCCGCACGATCACCACCACTCCCCTACGCCCTCGCCCGCGCCCGCGCCGTCGAACGCGCACTCGCACTCGCACTCGCATGATCACGGCCAGGATCACGGAGAAAAACAGCCACACGCGCCTGCACACGAGCACGGCCATGGCGGCTGCTGTTCCCACAGCCATGCCGAGGTGGCCGCGCCGGCGTCAGCATTCGAATTGCCCAGTTCGCCGCAAGACGGCGCGCAGACTGCCAAATACCGCATCGCCAATATGGATTGCCCGGTGGAAGAACGGCTGATTCGCAACAAGCTTTCCGGCATGGACGGCGTGGTCGGCCTCGATTTCAACCTGATGAACCGGGTGCTGGACGTGCACCATACCCTGCCCTCGCTGGCGACGGTGGAGGCGGCGCTGCACGGCATCGGCATGCAAGCCGTGCCGGTCGAAGCTGGCGTGGCCATGGTGACGGACCCCAATGAAGGCAAGCTGTCCGGCATGCAAAAAAGCTTGCTGCTGGTCTCCGGCGTGGCGGCGGTGGCGGCCGAAGCGCTGGCCTGGACTTCGCACCAGGACAATTCCCCTCTGGTGATCGCACTGGCCCTGCTGTCGATCGCCACCGGCGGCTGGCCAACCCTGAAGAAGGGCTGGATCGCCCTGAAAAGTTTTACACTGAATATCAATTTCCTGATGAGCCTGGCGGTGATCGGCGCGGTGGCCATCGGCCAGTGGCCGGAAGCGGCGATGGTGATCTTCCTGTTCGCCATTGCCGAACTGATCGAAGGCATGTCGCTGAACCGCGCGCGCAACGCCGTACACAGCCTGATGCGGCTGGCGCCGGACGTGGCCACCGTGCAGGTCGGCAATGACTGGCTGAGCAAGCCCGTGGCGCAAGTGGCCGTGGGCAGCCTGGTGCGCGTCAAGCCCGGTGAACGTATCGCCCTGGACGGCATCGTTCACAGCGGCGAGTCCGCCGTCAACCAGGCGCCGATCACGGGTGAAAGCATGCCGGTGGACAAGGCCATTGGCGACGTCGTCTATGCGGGCACCATCAACGAACTGGGTTTGCTCGACATTCGCGTGACGGCCAACAGCGGCAACAGCACCCTGGCGAAAATCGTCAGGGTGATCGAGGAAACCCAGGGCAAGCAGGCGCCGACCCAGCGCTTCGTCGACCAGTTTGCACGCTACTACACGCCGGCGGTGGTGGTTTGCGCCATCCTGGTGGCGGTGCTGCCGCCCTTGCTGCTGGGCCAACCGCTGATGGACTGGGTCTATAAAGCGCTGGTGATGCTGGTGATCGCCTGCCCTTGTGCCCTTGTCATTTCCACGCCCGTGACGGTGGTCAGCGGCCTGACGGCGGCGGCGCGGCGCGGCATTCTGGTCAAAGGCGGCCAATTCCTGGAAACCGGCCACCGTATCAAGGCGATCGCTGTCGACAAGACGGGCACCTTAACCATGGGTAAACCTGCCGTCACGGACGTGCTGGCGTTCGATGGCTACAGCCGCGACGATATCTTGCTGCTGGCCGCCAGCCTGGAGGCCGGCTCCGGCCATCCGCTGGCCGCAGCCATCGTCAAGGCCGGGCCGGCGGCCAGCCAGTTGCAGCTTGTGACGCAATTTTCCGCGCTGCATGGCCGTGGCGTGCAAGGCGTGCTGGCCGGCCAGACCTATTACCTGGGCAATACGCGGCTGATGCGGGAGTTGTCGCTGCTGACGCCGCAACTGCAAGCGGTCATTGCCCGGCTGGAACAGCAGGCGTATACGGCGATGGTGCTGGCAAGCGGTACCGAAGCGCTGGGCGTGATTGCGGTGGCCGATGTGCTGCGCCCACAAGCGGCCGCCGCCATCGCCCGCTTGAGTGCCATGGGCGTGACCACCGTGATGCTGACCGGCGACAACGCCCTGACGGCGCAGCGCATTGCCGATGAAGTGGGCGTGACGATGGTCAAGGCGGAACTGCTGCCTGAAAACAAGCTCGATGAAATTGTTGCTTTGCAGCGGCAGTTCGGCGTGGTGGCCATGCTGGGCGACGGCGTCAACGATGCGCCAGCCCTGGCGCAAGCCGAGATCGGCTTTGCCATGGGCGCGGCCGGCAGCGACACGGCAATTGAAACGGCCGACGTGGCGCTGATGGACGATGAACTGGGCAAGCTGCCGGAATTTATCAGCCTCAGCCGTCGTACGCGCCGCATCCTGGTACAAAATATCAGCTTTGCCCTCGGCATCAAGCTCATCTTCTTCGGCCTGGCGCTGGGCGGACTGGCCACCTTGTGGATGGCCGTGTTTGCCGACGTGGGGGCCAGCCTGCTGGTGGTGGCCAATGGCTTGCGGCTGTTGCGCGCCAGCAAGGCTTGAGCATGCCGCAAATTCAAAAAATCACCCTGGCTGCATGACGCTTGCGCTCGCGCTGGTGCAACTGGCGGATCGCGAGCGCGGCCACCAGCAAGATGCCGGCAGCAGTGGCCAGCACGGTGGCAAATGCCCGGTCAAAGGCATCGCGCGCCAGTTGCGCCACCTGCAGCCCCAGCGCGCCCGGCAGTTGCCCGGCCGCCTGCAGCGCGGCGTCCAGGGTGTCGTGGGCGTTGGACAAGGCTCCGGCGCTGCTTGGTAGCACCAGGGTGGCGCTGTAGACGGCCGACAGGATGGTGCCCAATATCGTCACGCCGAGCACGCCGCCCAGCTCGAATGACACTTCCTCGATCGAGGCGGCCATGCCGGCCTGCTGCGGCGGCACGTTCAGCATCACCGCGCTCGAGGCGGCCGTCATCACGGCGCCCAGGCCCAGTCCCGGCAGCACCAGGCTGGCCACCTGCCATGCTAGCCCAGCGTCATACAGCAGCAGATAGCTGGCCATGCCGATGCCAGACAGCAATAACGAGCCCCACAGCACTTGGGCCTTGTCGGCGCGCGGCAACATGAAACCCGTCAGCGGCCCGGCAATCACGGAGGCCAGCGGCAAGGGCAGCAGCAACAGCCCCGCATCGAGCGGCGACAGCGCGCGCACCAGCTGCAAATGCTGGCTCAGCGCCAGTTCCATGCCGATCAGGGAGGCCGAAGCGACCATGGCGGCGGCCACCGCGCTGGAAAACGGCAAGGCGCGAAACAGCCTGAAATCGATCAGCGGCTGCGCCTGCCGGTTCTGGCTGCGCACAAACACCGTCATGAAGACGGCGCCGACCAGCAGGGCCAGCAGCGCGGCCGCATACGACGGCGCGGCCTTGCCCACTTCCTTGATTGCATACACGCCGCCCAACAGGCCCAGCATGATTTGCAGCGAGCCGAGCACATCCCAGGGCTTATCCGTATTGCCCTCGCGCCGGGGCAGGATGGCGGCCGCCATCACCAGCGTCAGCAGCACCACTGGAACATTGATCAGGAACACGGAACCCCACCAGTACTGTTCCAGCAACAGGCCGCCCAGCACGGGGCCGAAGGCGGCGCCGCCCGAGGCAATGGCGGCCCACACGCCGATCGCAAACGAGCGTTCGCGCGCATCGTCAAAGGTCAGGCGTATCAGTGACAAGGTGGCCGGCATCATCATGGCCGCGCCCAGGGCCAGCACGATGCGCGCGCAAATCAGCCACACCGGCGCGGGTGAAAACGCGGCGCACAGCGAGGCGATGCCGAACACCGCCAGGCCAGCCAGGAACACGGATTTGTGGCCCAGGCGGTCGCCAAGAGTACCGAGGCCAGGCAGCAAGGCGCAGACCACCAGGGAATAGACGTTGATGATCCACAGCTTTTGCGAGGATGATGCCTGCAATTCGCGCGTCAGCGAGGGCAAGGCAGTATAGAGCACGGTCATGTCGACCACGATCAGGAACAGGGCGCTGGAGACGATGGCCAGGGTCAGCCATTTTTTAACTGGATGCATGTTGTAGCTCAGAAGTAACTATTCGAATGGATTGAGGGCATCGAGTTTATGTCGCCCTGGAAAGGCATTCAAGTTAAAATCCATCTGTAATTCTGCAGGAAGTGCCCTGCCCCACCCTGGCCCTGGCGCGCCTGCCCGTGCGGCGGCTGGCCCTGCACGGCAAGAAACTGAGCGCCACTTGCCAGTGGCTCACCACGCGGCTGGCCGAATTGCTGCGCGACGGTCCGCGCGCCTGAGCTGAACAGTCGACAGAAAATCTTCCATTGCAAGCAAGCCGCACAAGCAAGCCTTTTTTGGTGCCGTTGCATGCGGATTTCATTGAACATTCCCGTAGATGAGGTGTGATTTGCCTGCCAACTTGGTCAAGCTGTTGCGAGGCAAGGCCGATCGGCTGCTGATGGCTCAAGGCCAAGCCAGGCATCACGGCGACTTCACTCGGGCAGAAGAATGGCGCCTCATCTGCAGGAGGCTGTCGAACAGCAAGACGGCAAGCATCGACGCGCCCAGCAGCGGGAAGCAACAGCCCAACACCATGGCGATCGCCAGAACGCCTTTGGCCAGCCGGTCGCCGCCTTTGCGTGCCGGCGCGGCCAGCCTGCCGGCCGGCCGTCTCTTCCACCAGGTGATGATGCCGCTGAAGCAAAGAATAATCAGCGCCAGGCAGCCGGCCAGCATGACGATCAAGTTGGGGGTTCCGTATTCGCCACCTTGATGCACGCTGACGCCCCATTCGGTGATGCGGCCGATGGCGCCGATGCGGTCGGCGCCGATATCCATGAGCACCTTGCCGCTGTACTGGTCGATGTGCACCACGCGCTGGCCAGCCAGTTGACCTGGCATGCGGATCGCGCTGTACACGCCGCCGGCATCGCGCGGCAGTGCCAGGCGGTAGCCGCCCACCATGCCTATGCGGGCAAGCTTGGCCACCACCATGTCAGGACTGGCGATCACTGGACTGTTGAGCACCGAATAGCTGGCGGGGCCATGGTGGCGACGCGCCATGGCCTGATGTTCGGCATGCGGGTCATCCGATGCGGGGACGGCTTCCTGATGCTGGGCCCAGGGCAGTTCACCCAGCTCGGCGGCTGGCAGCGTGGACTTCGGCACTCCGCTCCACATGCCCTTGGGCACGCCGAGATCGTGTGCGCTCAGCCAGGCGTTCACGTTCTTGCCCCAGAACACAGACCACGGCATCCCGGTCAGCGCCAGGAACAAAATGATGATGCCGGCAAACGCGCCCGTCACTGCGTGCAGGTCACGCCACCAGAGCCGTCCCGCCGCTTTGGGACGGATCGACAGCACGCCCACGCCTCGTCCTCTTGGCCACCACAGGTAGACGCCTGTGGCCATCAGGACAATAATCCAGCCGGCGACGATCTCAATGAGCACCTTGCCGGCGTCACCGGCGATTGCCAGCGAATGAACGTGCTTGACGATGGTCATGATGCGGTCGCTTTCGCCAATCGCGCCAGCTACTCGTCCGCTAACTGGGTCGACAAACACCTGCAGCGTGGCGCTGTCAGGCCGGATCACGTCGACCTGGGCATTACGCCGACTGTCCTGCGGCACGTTGTATGCCTTGGCTTGTCCAGGATAAGCAAGCAGCGCTTGGGCAATCAAGGCCGTCGGCGGCAGCGCTTGCCGCTGCGCTGCCGGCGACGGCCTCAGCATTTCTGACGAGTAGACCAGGTCGTCGATCTGCTGGTGAAACAGGTACATTGCACCGGTAACGGCAAGCGAAAAAATAAACGGAACACACAGCACGCCGGCAAAGAAGTGCCAGCGCCAGATGCGCCGATACAAGCCAGATGATGTGGCCAGGGTGTTGGGTACGTTTTCCGTACTCATAGGTGTACCTTCAAAGTCTATGTTGTAACTGGGCAAGGAGAACAAGTTTGAGCGATCGGGGCGGCAGCGGGCATTAGCGCGCCGGACTCACACTGGAACTGGATAGTTGGACACGTCAGCGCAAGCGGCTGACGGTTAGCTCAGGCGAGCAAGGGGGGCGCGCGCGGGTTCGCCGCAGACCAGGCATGGAGCGATTGCGGCGCAGCATAAAATAGTGGCGGATAAATATCGCGGCCGGCAACCATTACCAGACTGAGCGGGTGGGAACCTGGCAGTGCGAAAGAGCCGCCGTGAGTGGCGCAAAACGCACAGTGCTCCATCCGGTGCTTGATCGTCGCTGGGGATTTGCTGCTATCGCCGTCAGGCGCTTTGACTGCCTTGTAACTGTTGACACTACAGATTTCCAACGTTGCCGATGGGACGTTGATCGCGCTCAAAGCATGCGAAACCGTCGGGGCAAGCGCACTGAACAGGATGGCCAGCATGGCGATCCAGATGTGTAGTGTTTGTCGCTTTGCCTTTCTGATCATCCTGCCATTATAGTGGAAAGTTCTCACCGATTATCATCAAGCTATGCCGTTGGGCAATTTTTCATGGCGGGCAATCAGGCGATCCAGGCCAGCGTCAAACTGTCTGCTTGGAACCGGCGCCATGGGACCCCATATCGGGCGATGCGAGCATCGCAAGGAGCGCATTCTTTAGCGTGTCACAGGCCTGGTGGAAGGTCGGATGGAAATTGAGTGCATCGACCGCGTCGAACTGTTGCTTCAGCTGGACGTATCGGTCCTCAAGTTGCTGCAATACCGCTACAGCGTGCCTGGTCATGAATTCACGCGCCGGCACAAGCACTTCAGGTTCGCGCTCGGCGATCAGGGCGAAGTCGAAAATGTCACGCCCCGTGATGCGATCACCACGGTGCCACATCTTTTTCGCGATGATTTCAACCGACGTCTCTACCCGCACTGGATGCCCCAGGATCGTCTCGAACTCAAATCCTGGTGTGGTCAGATTCGGCGCGGCCACGAAATCGATCTCGCCTTCCGGCAGATACAGCTTGACGTAGCCGGCCGCCTCCACGTAATCCGTGGTGATCGACTCGGCAACGTCGCTCAGGCGAGGCGTGACAAAACCGAGAGACTGAAGATCGGGAACGAAGATATCAATGTCCTTGCTGAAACGGTGACCGTAGCGCAGCATGAGAACAGTCCCACCGCCAAAGGTCCAGAAAGGATCGTCGCGGCCATACCTGGCTATCTCGCCGATAACCACTAACGCCTGGGAGAACAGCGTTTCTCAATTTCGGGGAATCCCCGCCGCACCGGCCATCACCAAACTGTTCTGCATACTTTCCATTGCTTGGCCCACAGGCTGAGGTGCTTCATGATTTTCTTCGCTGGCACTTCTGACGTGGCTGCCTCGGTGACCGCTTTGACGACCACCGGCAGCGGCGTCTCATCGAGCAAGGCCATCAGGTGCGGCTGGAACTGCTCTGGCGCCATGCCCGAACGCAGTATCATCGACAACGTCTCGGGCGTCATCACGTCCCGATAGCTGGTGCTGATACTGCGTGCGGCTATCGCCAGCGCGCTCTTCAGACCGGAATGCTGCACGGTTTCCATGTCGAGGCCCAGCACATCCATTACCGCCTTCAGTTTCGTATAGCCCAGGTCCTTCAGTGTTCCGTTTTCCAACTGATTGATGGTCACACGGGAGAGCCCTGCAAACCTGGCCACGTGCTCCTGCAGCAGGCCCGCTTCAACACGCTTGCTATGGATTTCACCACCGATCTGGGCAAGGTTCATGGATTTTCTAATTTATGTTAAATATTTTTAACATTATGGCGCTGATAGCCAAATTTCCAAGGCTGTTTTACGCCTGTGACTGTGTAAGAGGTGTTTTAGCCCGATGCCGGCAGGTACGAAACCAGGCAGGCGCTCGTGTTGGCAAGACAATTTATCATCGGCAGGTCGCTGATTACTGCCGAGTTTTCTCGTGCACCATCCGCATCATCTCTTCAGCGGCCAGTTTTGGCATCCTGTAAGAGATCAGTAAATCGTCTCTGATACAGTCCTTGATTGTCCCCAGAACTATTTTCGGTACGTATCTTCGTCGTTTTTGAACTTCCATATAACTTGATTTATTCCACATGCGTAGTAGTATACTCCGCATGCGTAACAACTCTTCCCCTGATGCCGCTTCTACCGGCCCCACCGGCAAGCACTCCCCCCGCCTGTTCAACCTGCTGAGTCAGGCGCGCCAGAATCTGTTTCGTTCGGCCGATGCCGTATTTACCAGCGAACTTGGCTATTCCGGCACGCAGGTGGTCGCGCTGTTTGTGCTGAAAAGCGAGGAAGGCTGCCAGTTGAAGGACCTGGGGCGGCTGTTGCAACTGAAAAATTCAGCCGTCACGGGCCTGGTGTCGCGCATGGAAGAGAACGGCCTGATCGTGCGTGGCCAGTCGGCGCTCGATGCGCGCGCGGGATCGTTACAACTGTCGCCCAGGGGGCAGCAGGTGCTGGCGGCCGCCCTGCCCGTGCTCGACAGCCTCAATGCGCAGCTGAAACACGGTTTCAGCGAAGAAGAGCTGGCCGTTGTCGCGCGCTTCCTGATTCATGCGGCCGGGCTGCGTTTTCACCAAGATCATCCACCATCGACCACCCCACAGGAGCAAGACCATGCAAGTACATGAAATGACAGGCCTGGAACTGATGCAGGCTTTCGCCCAGGGCCAGTTTCCGCGGCCCGGTATTTCCAACGTGATGCCGATGGAGGCGGAATCCATCGAGCATGGCCGCGTGATGTTTACTGCCACTGCCAACCAGACCCATACCAACCCCATGGGCGGCGTGCATGGCGGCTTTGCCGCCACCGTGCTCGACACCGTCACCGGGTGCGCCACGCATACGGTGTTGCCGGCCGGCGAGAGCTATGGCACGACCGACCTGAATATCAAAATGTGCCGGCCGCTGCCGTTCGACCAGGTTTTATTTGCCGAAGGGAAAGTCATCAATGCGGGACGCAACCTGGTCATTTCTGAAGGCACCATCCGTGACGAGGCCGGCAAGATCTATGCACATGCCACCGCCACCTGCATGATTATCCGCCCGTCCTGAGTGCGACCGCCGCACCGGCGCGCCGGCTGTACCATGCGCGCAGGACCCGGTTGGCCGGTTCCGACACTTGGCGGCTGACCAGCATGGCGATCAATGCCGACACCGCCACGAACAAGGCCAGCCACGGCATCACATAAAAACTGCGCATGTCGATATTGCACAAGCTGCCCCAGCGCTGGAGAATAACGCTGGTAATCATGTAGCCGGAAATCACAAAAAAGATCGTCACGCCGTTTTCTTGCGCAGCAGGCTGCCGGCCGCATTGCTGTCGAAACGGCCCGCCTCTTCGATATAGCCGTGCACGGTGCCGTCATGGCGCCAGCCGCCCTGGCGCTTGATGGCCTGGAAATCGGCGCCGGCGCGGTGCGCGCTGGTGGCCATGCCGCGCCGCAGGCTGTGGCTCGACAGTTCGGGCACATAGTCGAGGCCGGCCAGCGTGGCGCAACTTTCCAGTATGGTATTGATGCTGCCCGCATGCAGCGGCTTGCTGGCGACATGGCCCCACTGATTGACGGTGCGCAGCAGCGGCCCGGCGGCGATGCCGGCCGCCGCCAGCCAACTTCTCAGCGCGCTGGCCGGACAACATAATCCTTCCCCATATGGCACCGCCTTGACGATACCCTCACCCGACTGATCCGTTTTCGAGCGCGGCAAGGTGATCAGCATGCCTTGCGGCTCCCAGCTGACATCCTCCACGTGCAAGGCCACCAGTTCGCTGCGGCGAAAACCGCCGAAAAAACCCAGTTGCAGCAAGGCGCTGTCGCGCAGCGCCTTGAGGGTGCCTTGCTCATTGCTCTGCTCATGCAGGCGCGCGACGATGCGCTCCAGGTCGGCCAAAGGCAGCGCCTTGGCCTTCGTTTTCGGCTTGCCGTGCAGGCGGGCGATACCGGCCAGGGTCTTGCGCACGGTGGGCGTCGAGGCGGCGTCAAAAAAGCCCTGGTACACATGCCATTGCGACAGCGCCGTCAGGCGCAAGGCCAGCGTGCGCGCATTCAGGGTGTCCGCGTAGGCTAGCAGATAGCGGATCACCGCCGATTCGTCGGCCGGCAGCGCTCCGCCCCAGGTTTGAAAGTGGCGGATCGCCGAACGGTAGGCGCGGCGCGTGTTGTCGGCGGTGGCGGCGGCGAGAAAAGCCTGGTGGCGCGCGGCCAGTTCGGCGTCAACCAGGGCGCCGTGTACCGGCACCACGGCAGGGTTGGCGGCGGCGGGCGATTGTTTCAGGGGGTATTGGGCCATGGAATGCGGGAAATCAGGGATGTGTACCGGGCGATACGCAGGATAGCACGTAAAACGGCCTTTTAACCCACGATAAGCGATCTTATCACGACATATTTTTCTGCATTTTTTTAGAAATTTATATCGTAATATTATCGCATATTACGTATGATGTAATACGTTACTAAATTTCGCTCATAGGTGGTTTTATGGCTCGCGCCGGCATTTTGTACTCCGATGTTATGAAAGCAGCCCAGATCGTGACCGCCGACGGGCGCAATCCCACGGTCGACAATGTGCGCGAGGCGCTCGGCAGCACGGGCAGCAAGAGCACCATCGCGCCCCTGCTCAAGCGCTGGAAGGAAGAGTTTCAAGGCGCTGGCGCCGTGAAAACCGAGGCGGGCTTGCCGGCGGAGTTGATGGAAGCGATGCGCGGCGTCTATCACAAGCAGCAGCGCGACGTGGCGCAGCAGCTGGAATTGGCGATGCAGGCAAGCCGCGTCGAGCTCGAGGCGGCATTGGAAAAATTGAAAAAGACCGAGGCGGAACGGCTGAAACTGACGGAAGTGCGCACGGCGCTGACGCAGGAATTGCGCGCCACCCAGCAGGCGCTGGCGCAGTTAAAGGAAGAACACCATTTTCGCGCCGTGACCCTCGCCAGCTTGCATAGCGACAATGCGGGATTGACGCAGCGCCTGGCCGACCGGGGCGAGGAAATCGCTGCGCTGAACCGGCAACTGGCCCAGGTACGCTCGCAGTTCGACCATTACCAGGAAGCGTCAGCGGCGCAGCGCAGCGAGGAGCGGCAAAGCCAGCAGCAGCAACTGAGCCGCCTGGAACAGGACAACGCCCAGTTGCTGCAGCGCCTGCAAGGCCAGCAGGCCACCGTGGTGCAGCAGGACATGCGCCTGGCCCAGCTACAAGTGGAACAGCAGCGGCTGGAGCAAAGCGCGGCGGCGGACCGCGCAGCGCTGGCCATCGTGCGCCCCGAGCGCGACCAGTTCGAATATCAGTACGGACAGGCGGCCGCATCGGCCGACGCGCTGCTGGCCAAGCTGGAAGCGGCCATGCTGGCCCTTAACGAGTCAAAAGTGGCGCTGGCCACGCAGGATCGGCAGTTGTCCATGCTGGCCGACAAGACCGAAACGGGTGTGCAGCGCACACGGCAGCTGGAGCAGGAGCGCGATACTTTGCTGCGCGAACACGCGGGCATGGCGGCGCGGCTGGCGTTGCTGGAAGAACGCCAGCCGCAAAAGAAATAAGATGCGGCGCGCCGTGCGCTACCAGAATTTCCACCATGGCCGCGCTTCGACAACGACCTCGGCACCACTGAACTCCACTCTGGGCGCCGGTTCCGGCAAGGCCGGTGGCCAGCCTTCGGCGCTGATGGCCGTGCCGGCCAGCACAAAGGCATTGTAGCGCTGCAATTCGGGCGGATAGGGCAAGCCGGCCAGGCTGGCCAGCACCGGGCTCATGCCCAGTGTGCCGCTGGCGCAGGCCGCGTCGAGGTCGGCCAGGGCCGCCAGCAGATCCTGCCGCAACTGCCCTTCCTCGTCCATCATGTCGAGTTCTTCGGTGCGCACCAGCACATGGTTGTAGCTTTCGCGGGCGATGCGCGCCTCCCACTCGAGGTACAGCACATGACGCGCCTCGCCCAGGGCGCGCCGCATGACCGACGAGCGCCCTTTCAGCCGTGCCAGGCCGTCGTCGCGCGGGCAGGTCAGATAGGCGTAATGGCGCGGGGTATCGGCCATGTCTTCCTCAGCCTGGGCCAGGCGCACATCCTGCGGCCCGAACAGGCACAGCCAGAACAGCGGGATGCAATAAACCGCCTCGTATTCTGTGCCGGACTCGTCGGCAAACGCCGGCCAGTCCGTATCCCGGGGCGGCGTGGAAAAATGCGTGCAGCACAGATAGACGCGGTTTGACATGGCACAAGGTCCTGAAATGGGGTGGATTGAGGCAGGCGGCTGTGTTGAAGCGCATTCTGCCACCAACTGCCACCTTCTTCACGCGAAATTCACCCTGCGCGACTAGCATGCAGGCAGCCGGGCGCGCATGGTGCTGCGCCCTGCCCACCGGAGCCTTGCCAGATGATTCATGCCACCCAGGCCGCCTTGCGCCGCAGCGCCGACGGTCATCGCCTGAAAGCCGCCCTCGGCGCGCTCGTTTATCCACGCCAGCACAGGCGCTGGCAAGCCTTTCTGCTGCAGACACCGGGCATGGCGCAGCTCGCCAGCCTGCATCCCTGCCTGCGCTACAAGCTGTACCGGCCCTATGTCAGCAGCCAGCTCGACTGCACCGGCCGGCTGGCCCTGCTGGAAGGTCATTACCGATTCCTGTGGCAAGCCGGCGCGCGCGCCCTGGTGGAACAGGCGGCGCGGCAAGCGCTGGTGCTGGCCTCGGTGGAAGGCAAGGATGGAGCGTGCTACCAGGTGCAACTGAGTGCGATTCACGATAGCTACCGCGAAGGCGAGCTATGCCTGCGCCTGCTGCGCGATGGCTTGCCGGTTTACCTGGCCGGCTTTTTGTTCGTGCCGCGCGTGGACGGGGTAGCGCTGCAACTGGGCGCCTTGCAGGGCTTACGCTCGGAGTCGGGCGCGCAACTGGTGCGCGACACCACGCGCGCCCTGCATGGCTGCCGCCCGAAGAACTTGCTGGTGGCCCTGCTGCGCGACTTCGGCGATTTCTTTTGTTGCAATTATCTATTCCTGATCAGCAATGCCAACCGCGTCGCCCTCAATCCCCGCCGCCGGCGCCAGATCGGCGCCGACTATGACCAGGCGTGGCGCGAACTGCATGCGCTGGCCATGACGGACGGCAACTACCATCTGCCCTGCCTGGCGTACCAAATGCCGGACCTGGCCGATGTGCCGTCCAGAAAACGCGCCGATGCGCGCCGACGCGGACAATTGCTGGGCTTGATGACAGGCGCCATGCGCGCCCGGCTCGGCACGCTGCTGGCGGCGCCAGGCCTGGCACAACAATTAACATAACTGCAAGTTTTCCAGTAACATCACTTTCCCGGATTATTTTGATTGCCATTCTGATGGAGTCGTCCATGACCTTGCCCTCGTCCCTGCCCCTGCGCGCGCTGGCCGCCGCCGTCTTGCCCCTGACCTGCGCGCTGGCCGCCGGCGCTCCCACGCTGGACCCGGCCGTGCGCGAACGCGCCGAAGCGCTCACGCGCGATGGTCAGCACGCCAGCATCGTGATCGCCGTCATCGAGGGCAAGGACAGCGCCGTCTACGGTTTTGGCCGCGCCAGCAAGGGGGCCTTGCCCGGCGCCGATACCGTCTATGAAATCGGTTCCGTCACCAAGACCATGACCGGCCTGCTGCTGGCGCAGGCGGTGGCGGCGGGCAAGGTCACGCTGACCCAGCCGGTGGCAGACCTGTTGCCCGGCTACACCATGCCCGCCATAAAGGGCCGCGCCATCACCTTGCAGGACCTGGCCACCCATTACTCGGGCCTGCCGCGCTTGCCTGACAACGCGGCGCCGACCGACCTGAACGACCCGTATGCCGACTATGGCGAGGCGCAGTTGCGCGCCTTTTTGGCGGGCCATGTGCTGGCGCGCGCGCCGGGCGCCGCTTTCGAGTATTCGAACCTGGGCTATGGCCTGCTGGGCACGGCGCTGGCGGCCAAGGCCGGCAAGTCGTATGAAAGCTTGCTGCAAACACAAATCGCCCGCCCGCTGGGCCTGCGTTCGACTTCGACCATCCTGTCGCCGGCCCTGCGCGCGCGGCTGGCACCCGGCCATCTGGCCGACGGCAAGCCGGCACAGCACTGGAACTTCCAGGCGCTCGCCGGCGCCGGCGCCGTGCTGTCGACGCCGCGCGACATGGTGGCCTACCTGCAATCGTTCATGCACAGGCCCGATGCGGCCCACAAGCTGGCCTCGCAGCCGCGGCAAGACCTTGGCGGCGACAAGCATATCGGCCTGGCCTGGATAAGCGACGAGGCCCAGGGCCAGCGATTCGTCTGGCATAACGGCCAGACCGGCGGCTACGCCAGCTTTGCCGGTTTTACCCGGGATGGCAAGCGCGGCGTGGTGGTGCTGACCAATACCTCGGCCAGCGTCGATGCGCTGGGCGTGGCCAGCCTGGTGCCGGGCACCCTGGCGCCGCTGGCCACCGCGCCAACGCCGAGCCAGGAAGTGGCGATCGCACCGGAAGCGCTGGGCGAATATGTGGGCAGCTACGCGCTGGCGCCGGATTTTTCCCTGAGCGTGCGCCAGGGCCCGCAGGGCTTGCTGGTGGGCGCCACCGGCCAGCAGGAAGCGCCGGTGTTTGCCAGCGGCAAGGACGCCTTCTTCTACAAGGTGGTCGACGCGCAGATCGTGTTCCAGCGCGACGCCAGCGGCGCCATCACCGCTCTGGTGCTGCACCAGAACGGCCGGGCGATGCCGGGCCAGCGGAAAAAATAGCACTCAAACTGCGCTCGGTTCGAACTCTTCTACCGTCGTGGCCGGTGCGCCGCGCTCTGCTCGGGCAGTGACATGCTCGAGACGGGCCTGGCCAATACCAATACCAGCGCCGCCGACAAGCTCGCCAGTGCGCTGGCCAGCCACAGCACGCCGGCGAAGCCCTCGACAAACGCCTGCCGCGCCGCTGCGGCTGCCACCTCGCGCATGGCGGGCGGCAATTGCGCAAAGGCTTCCATCGCATTGCCGGCCACGATGCGCCCCACCATGTCCGGAGATGTCTGCACGCCATGCAGCCAGGCCAGGCGTTCAAAAGCCGCGCCCGTGCGCTGGGCCAGCACGGCCCCCAGGCCGGCCACGGCCAGCACGATGCCCGTGAAGCGCGTGGTGGTGCTGATGCCCGAGCCCATGCCGCTGCGCTCGCGGGCGATACTGGCCAGAATGGCTTTCTGCGTGGTGCCATTGAGCAGGCCGGCGCCCGCGCCCGTCACCACCATGCCCAGCGCCACCGAGCCATAGGCCAGGCTGGCGGCGGCCAGCGCGGTAAGCGCATTGCCGATGGCGACGATCAGCAGGCCCGTCACCAGCATGCCGCGGTCATGCAAGCGGTGAGCGAGCAGCGGCGCCAGGCGCGAGGCCAGCACCATCGCCACGGCAAACGGCAACATGGCGCCACCGGCCAGTACCGCCGAGTAGCTGAAGGCGTTCTGCAGGTACAGCGGCAAAAAGGTCATCATCACCTGGGCCGACACCGCGTAGCCCAGCATGCCCAGCACGGCGCCGACGAACGCGCGCCGGCCAAACAGCGACAGGTCGAGCATCGGTGACTGCCCCCTTTTCTCCACCAGCACGAAGGCCAACAGCAGCAACGCGGCCAGCACAAAGCGCGTGATGGTGGCGGCGCTGGCCCAGCGCGCCACTGCGCCATCGATCAGGCCCCATATCAGGCAGAACAGGGCGCCCGAAAACAGGGCCGCGCCCAGCGGGTCCAGTTTGGCGCTGGCCGGATTGCGCGATTCAGTCACCTGTTTTGACACCAGCAGCATCAGGATCGCCACTACCGGCAGGTTCAGGTAGAAAATCCAACGCCAGCCCAGGGCGCTGGTGAGCAGGCCACCGAGCAGCGGCGCCACCGTCATCGCCACACCCATGGCCGCGCCCCAGATCGACCAGGCGCGCGCGCGTTCGGCTTCGCCCTGGAAGGTGTGGCTGATCACGGCCAGCGCCGAAGTGAGCAGCAAGGCGGCGCCCAGTCCCTTGACGGCGCGCGCCAGGTTCAGCACGAATGGCGTCCAGGCGGCGCCGCACAGCAGGGACGCCAGCGCAAACAGCGCCAGGCCCCACAGCATCACGCGACGCCGGCCCAGGCGGTCGGCGATGCCGCCGGCCGGTAGCAAACAGGAGGCAAACGCCAGCATGTAGGCGCTGACCACCCATTCCACGTCGGCAAAACTGGCTTT
Source organism: Janthinobacterium sp. PC23-8 (assembly GCF_002250505.1). Taxonomy (GTDB): domain Bacteria; phylum Pseudomonadota; class Gammaproteobacteria; order Burkholderiales; family Burkholderiaceae_D; genus Janthinobacterium. The sequence goes on along the minus strand of NZ_NJGY01000002.1, from coordinate 298,459 downwards.
CAAGCTGCGGGCAATGGCGGGCAGCGAAACGGCCACCACATTGGTGTCGAGCATGATCAGCGCACACACGGCGGAACAGACATACAGGGTTTTGTCGGCAGGTTTCATGGCGCCAGTGTAAGCGCGCCATGCTTATTTATTGTTATAACTCAACCAGCTTATAATTCACCAATGGTGAATACTGAAAAACAACTGGAGCTGCGCCACTACCGCTGCGTGGTGGCGGTCGCGCACAGCCTGCACTTCGCGCGGGCAGCGTTTGAGCTGGGCATTTCGCCGCCAGCCCTCAGCAAGCAGATACAGGAAGCGGAAAGCCTGCTGGGCACGCGCCTGTTCTTGCGCAGCAAGCGCAGCGTGGCGATCACCAGTGCCGGCGCGCTGTTCGTGATCGAGGCGCAGCGCGCGCTGGCGCAATTGGCGCAGGCGCAGGAGGTGGCGCGGCGCGCGGGGCGGGGCGAGCTGGGCCGGCTGGAGATCGGCTATGTGGGCTCGGCCGTGTATTCGGGCGTGCTGCAGCAGGCGTTTGCCCGCTTTCGGGCGACGCACCCGGGCGTGACCCTGCGCTCGCGCGAAGTGGCGATGGAACTGCTGCCAGCCATGCTGGAGCAAGGCCAGCTGGACTTTGCCTTTGTGCGCCCGCCGATGCACTATCCGGAAGGCCTGGACAGCGTGGTGCTGCTGCGCGACCGTTTCGTGCTGGCCGTGCCCGAAGGCGGCGCGCTGGCCGCCGGCGCCGGCGCGGTGGCGCCGCAAGCGCTGGCGCAACTGCCCTTGATCGTACCCGAACAGGAATGGGGAACGGTGGAAATGGGCCGGCGCGGCGGCTTTGCGCCGCAAGTGGCATCGCGCCCGGGCAGCCTGCTGGCGGTGCTGGCGCAAGTCTCGCTGGGCGCGGGCTGCGCCATCGTGCCGCAGGCGGTGATGAACAGCATCACCCTGCCGGGCGTGCGCTACCGGGAACTGGCGGGGCCGGCGATTGCATCGGAAATCGCAGTGGCGTTTCGCCGCCACGAAGCCAACAGCGCCGCGCGCGCCTGGATCGCCCAGCTGCGCGCGGCGGCAGTGCCTTGACAACTCAAGGGTCCAGTTCCGGCGGCGGCCGGCGCAGCGCCATATGTTCCCAGACCGCCACCAGGACCAGCACGCCGGTGGTGATGCACGCCAGGATCAGCGGTGTGTACAAGCGGCCGAACGCCATCGGGATCAGGGCCATGATCATCAGTATGCCCAGCAGATGCGACAGCGGCGGACTGGTACGCCCGCTGCTGGCCCATTTGAACAGGGCATTGCCCAGCAAATACAGGATCGGCCCGCCCAGCATGGCGCAAATGCCGGCAAAGCTGGTTTCATCGGCATGCAACAGCGACAGTTCGTCGGCCACGGCGCTGACGATCACGCCGCCGATGATCAGCATGTGGATATACGTATAGGCGCGGCGCGCGATGCGGCCCGGGTCTTTCGAGGCGGTGATATTCGTATGGCCCAGCTCGGCTCCCTTGTCGAAATACAACCACCACATGGCGATGCTGCCCAGCAAAGCAGAAATAAAACCAATCCAGTTGGCGGCGCTCCATTCCAGGCCGGCGAAATTGGCGCCCGTCACCAGCAGCGACTCGCCCAGCGCGATAATGACGAACAGGCCGCAGCGCTCGGACATATGGTTGCCGTCGATATCCCAGTCGCCCGTCGATGAGCGCCCCAGGCCAGGCACCTTGAACAGCAGCCACGGTCCGGCCAGGTCGATCAGCAGCGCGCAAGCCCACCAGCCTATGCGCACGGCGGGATCGGCGACGCCGCCAGCGAGCCAGAACACGCCGGAGAACGCCGCCCACAGGGCGATGCGCTGGAAATTGCGGCGGCGCGCCAGGTCTTCTCCGCGCACGGCCCACAGCGCGAACAGCGGCCGACCGACCTGCATCGCCACATACGCGCCGGCAAAGCCGAGGCCGCGCGTGCCGAACGCTTCGGGAATCGAGGCCGACATCAGCAAGCCGCCCAGCATCAGCACGAACAGGCACAGGCGCACCGGCATGCGCTCCGGGTCGAGCCAGTTGGTGATCCATGAGGTATAGATCCAGACCCACCAGACCGCCATCAGCAGCAAGGCCGTTTGCAGCCAGCCCATGGCGCTCAGGTGTTCCAGCAGCGCGTGCGACAGCTGGGTGACGGCAAACACGAACACGAGATCGAAAAACAGCTCGATCATGCCGACCTTGCCGCTATCGGCCCTGCCCCGCGTGCGCAGCAGCGATGTTTTCAATTCCATCAGTTTTTTCCTTATTTAAATGTTACAGGTGTCGGCAGCGGCTGCCCGGCGAAATGCGCCTGCAGGTTGTCGACCACCAGCTGGCCCATTGCCTGGCGCGTTTCCACCGTCAGGCTGCCCACATGGGGCGTCAGCACCACATTGGGCAAGGCGCGCAAGGCGGCCGGCACGCGCGGCTCGTCGGCAAAGACGTCCAGGCCCGCCGCGCCCAGGCGCCCTTCTCGCAGCGCGGCGATCATCGCCGCTTCATCGATCAAGGCGCCGCGCGCGATATTGACCAGGGTGCCTTGCGGCCCCAGCGCGTCCAGCACTTCGGCATTGACAGCGTGGCGGGTGGCCGGCGTGCCGGGTGCGCAGACGATCAGGTAATCGCTTTCCCGCGCCAGGGCCAGCAAGGAGTCGGCGCGCAGCGCCTGCACGCCGGCCTTGGCGCGCGGCTGGTAATAGCGTACCCGCACGCCAAAGGCGGCCAGGCGCAGCGCGATGGCCTGGCCGATCTGGCCGAAGCCGAAAATACCGGCCGTCTTGCCGCGCAGGCAAGAGGCCGGCTTGACCGGCTCGCGCCGCTCCCAGCCGCCGTCGCGCACGAAGCGGTCGAGCAAGGCGATATGGCGGGTGCTGGCCAGCAGCAGGCCCAGCGCCACGTCGGCCACGTCGTCGGTCAGCACGTTCGGCGTGGTGGTGACCGCAATGCCGCGTGCGCGCGCCGCGTCCAGGTCGACCCCATCGAGGCCGACGCCATTGACGGCGACGATTTCCAGCGCCGGCAAGGCCGCCATCGCTTCGCTGCTCAAACCCAGCGCGCCGGTGGTGACGACGGCGCGGATGCGGCTGGCCCGCTGCCGCAGCCAGGCAGCGCGCTGTTCGGGCGCCACCTGCCAGGCGTGATGGCAGGCATAGCCGCGTTCGAGCTGTTCGTTGACGGCGGCGCTAGGGCTGGCGGCAAGTATCAGTATGTCGGGGAGCATGGTGGTCCTGAATGGGTCGGTGTCATTGGCAGACGCAACTTAGCATATTTGACGCCCGCCCGGGGCAGGCCGTTATTATGGGCAAGGCACCCGTCTCACCTTGCCGGCCGTATCGGCGGGATCGGCGCCGCCGAGCGGATTGGCCTGCATGGCGTAGCAAGCGGTACCGGTGGGCGAGACCACGCGCGTGGCGGGCCGGCCGTCGGCGCTCATATAGTCTTCCACCCTGATCGACGGTCCGCCACGCCAGGCGCTCTCTACCATCGTCGAGAACTTGCTGTCGCCGGACAGCGCAGGCGCCGCCAGCCACGGCTGTCCCTGCTTGCGTTCGGCGCGCAGGGTCTTGTCGACGGCGCCGGCGGCGAGAAGAACGCGTCTGCGCAGATCGTCAGCCGGCGCTGCCGGCGCGGTATCGGCAGAGATGGCCTCTGGCGCGGCCGTCATCGCTACGGCCGGTGCTGCCGGAACGATCATGGCCGCTGGCGGCAACGCGGCAGCTTGGCGCGGCGGCGCCGTTATAGGCATGGGCATGGGCAGTGGCAAGACCAGGCTGCGCGGCGGCGGCCGTGGCGGGATCAGGGTCATGAAGGCCACCGCCGTATACTGCTGGAGTTGCCTGGCCGGCAATAACAGGAAATACAGGCCCAGGCCGTGCATGGCCAGGATCAGCGCCACGGCGGCGCTTTTCAGGCTGATGCGGCGGGTAACGCGGGAAAATGGCGGCATGCGCAGTCCTGTGAGCGCCAGGGCGCGGTTCGCCATTCTAGACAGACTTTTCTTTGTGCATTAAGAATTCGGCAAGGTATCGTCTGGCGCCCCTTTTCCTGGCAAATACTGCGTCCCTTGCCGCCAATGTTGGCTTCTGATCGGCGACAATGGAAGCATGAACCCGCGTCCATTGCTGCTGCTCTCCTTGCTATTATCGCTGCCCGCCGGCGCCCAACAGGCGGCCGCTTGCCATTACGCCGCCTGGAAAAGCGGCTTCCAGGGCAATGCGCGCACGCAGGCAACGTGCTTGCTGCGTCCGGTCGGCAGGTATGCGCGCATCGGGCAGGCAAGCGCCCTGCCCGCTTTTCTCGATCGCCATGTCGGCGAAAAAACCACCCTCAGCCGCAGCGTTGTCCAAGCTTATCTGGCGCGCCAGCACATCGCCGAAAGCGACCTGGGCGGCGCGCTCGAGGCGCCGCTGTCGCGTGCGCAAGGGCGCCTGGCTTCCCCCGTCGCGCGCTATTTTCTGATCCACGACACCAGCTATCCGAATTTCCTGGCCGACCCAATTCCCGCTATCATCGACAGCCGCGACTGGGACTTCAATGATTTCTCCATCCGCAATCCGGCCAGAGGCGGCGGTCCGAAAGGCCATGTGTATGTCAACCGCCTCGGCGAGTCGGTCACCGTCCACGGTTTTGAGGTAGCCAACTACGCCAGCAAACTGGAGAAAGACAAACCCTCGCTGACCGGGCTGTTTCTGCATGTGGAGCTGGTGCAGCCGCGCAGCTCCGATCCTGCCGGCGGGCGCGGCAATGATGGCGTGGCGCCCGATCCCGGCTTTACGCCGGCCCAGTATGAACGGCTGGCTCTGCTGTATATCGCCGCCAGCGTGCGCAAGGGACACTGGCTGATTCCCGCCTTCCACGCCGTGCTCGATACGGGCTATGCGAACGGCCACGACGATCCGCAGAATTTTTCGCTGTCCGCCTGGTCAGAATCGATCGCCCATTTGATCAATATCATGGAGCCGCCAGCCGGTACTGTCTCGCACCAATAAGGCCGCGCATTTGTAGGATACTGGAGGACCGCGCATCGGACTGCACCGCTGCGTGCAGCCTTGCGGAGCCAGCTTGTCACCTGCCCACGACCCAACTTCCCCTGCGGCGCGGCCACGCTTGCGCACACAGCGCATTGCCGACCTGCGCGAGGCCGTGCTGCACGAATGGGAGCACCGCGTGCGCGCCAGCGTGCGCGGTGCCGAGCAATTATTGCCGCCCATACTGATCAATACCCTGCCGGCGTTTTTCGACCATCTGGCCGAGGCGCTGTCGCGCGAGCATCCGCGCGATACGGCCGGCAGCAACAGCAATATGCCGGCCGTGCACGGCAACGAACGGGCGCGCATGACCAACTACGGCCCGGAACAGGTGATCCAGGAATACCAGATCTTCCGCGACTGCTTTGCCGAGGCGGCGCTGGCGGCCGGCCTGTCCTTGCGGCGCCGCGACTGGGCCATCCTGCAGGCCTCGATCGACGCCGCCATACGCGATTCGATACGCGAATTTACCGCCATGCATGAAAGCTTCCAGCGCCGCATCGCCGCCGGCCTGTCGCACGACATGCGCAATCCGCTGTCCGTGATCCTGATCAGCGCGCAATTGCTGCAACGCCGCGCCGGGCTGGAACCGGAAAAAATCACCGAACTGACACAGCGCATCGTCGAGCACGGCAAGCGGCTCGACACCATGATCGAGGAGCTGCTCGATACGCTCAGCTACCACCGGGGCCAGCAACTGCCTTTGGCGCTGACGCGGTTCGACCTGCTGCCGCTGGCGCAGTCCGTCTGCGCCCAGGTCAACCTGCAGCATCCGGACAAATGCCAGGTCACCGGCAGCGGCGTCACGGGCTGGTGGTGCGACAATTCGCTGCGCCGCGCGCTGGAAAACCTGCTTGGCAACGCCGTCAAGTATGGCGACGAGGGCGTCATCGACGTGCTGGTCGAGCACGAGCATGACCGGGTGCGCATTTCCGTACACAACAGCGGCTCGTTTATCGCCGACGAACAGATGAGCCGCATCTTCGACTATCTGCGGCGCGAACACCACGGCCCCGCGCCGGGCTGGGGCATCGGCCTGCCGTATGTGCAGAACGTGGCCGAAAGCCATGGCGGCAGCATCGGAGTCGACAGTTCGCCCGCCACCGGCACCACGTTTATCCTCGATCTGCCCATCGATTGCCGTCCCTACGTCGATCCCGCCGCCTGATTTGCTGCCCCTCCCGCATCCCCAATACCGCCCGTCCTGCCCATTGCAAGTGCACCAATGCGGTGCGCCGCACACAGTGGCGCATTAAAAATGGGCTTTTTTGATATTTCTATCTGGCACACTTCCTGCTGACATTAGTGCTGAGGTAAGCTTACAATCAGGCTCAAGGGGGAAATAACAATATGGCGACTTTTTTCAATGAAATGACTGCGGAGGCGGTGGGCACGGAAGGCAAGGTTCGTGAACACTATCGTGAATTCCATCAATGGCTGGAGCAGCAATCGCCGGAGACCATCGAGCGCAAGCGCGCCGAGGCCGACCTGACGTTTCGCCGCGTCGGCATCACTTTCGCCGTGTATGGCGATGATGCCGGTACCGAGCGCCTGATTCCGTTTGACACGATACCGCGAATTATCCCCGCCGATGAATGGGCGCAGATGCAAACCGGCCTGGTGCAACGGGTCAAGGCCCTGAACATGTTTATCCATGATATTTATCATGAGCAGAACATCATCAAGGCCGGCATTATCCCTGCCGAACAGATCTACAAGAATGCGCAGTACCGTCCGGAAATGCAGGGCATATCGGTCGCCTCCGACATCTATGCCCATATCGCCGGCGTCGATATCGTGCGCGCCGGCCAGGGTGAATTCTATGTACTGGAAGACAATCTGCGCGTGCCGTCCGGCGTGTCGTACATGCTGGAAGATCGCAAGATGATGATGCGGCTGTTCCCGGAACTGTTCGCGCGCAACCGCATCGCCCCGGTCGACCACTACCCCGACATGCTGCTCGACAACCTGCGCTCGGTCGCGCCGATGGGCGTCGATGATCCGACGGTAGTGGTGATGACGCCGGGCATGTACAACTCGGCTTACTTCGAACATGCATTCCTGGCCCAGCAGATGGGCGTGGAACTGGTCGAAGGCAAGGATTTGTTTGTCAATGACAATTCGGTCTACATGCGCACCACGCGCGGCCCGAAACGGGTCGACGTGATCTATCGCCGCGTCGACGACGATTTCCTCGATCCGCTGGCGTTCCGTTCCGATTCCTCGCTGGGCGTGCCGGGCCTGCTGTCGGTCTACCGCGCCGGCCGCGTGACGCTGGCCAATGCCATCGGCACCGGCGTGGCCGACGACAAGTCGATCTATCCTTTTGTTCCCGACATGATCAAGTTCTACCTGTCGGAAGAACCCATCCTCAACAATGTGCCAACCTACCAGTGCCGCAAGTCGGCCGACCTGAGTTACGTGCTGGCCAATCTGCCCAAGCTGGTGGTCAAGGAAGTGCATGGCGCGGGCGGCTACGGCATGCTGGTCGGGCCGGCCTCGACCACGGCGCAGATCGAAGACTTCCGCCAGCGCCTGCTGGCCAACCCCAGCGGCTATATTGCCCAGCCCACCCTGGCCCTGTCGGCCTGCCCCACCTATGTGGAATCGGGCATCGCGCCGCGCCATATCGATCTGCGCCCGTTCGTGTTGTCCGGCAAGACCATCTCCATGGTGCCGGGCGGTCTGACCCGCGTGGCGCTGGGCGAAGGCTCGCTGGTGGTCAACTCCTCGCAAGGGGGCGGCACCAAGGATACCTGGGTACTGGAAAAATCTTTCGCTGGAGACAAATAATGCTGAGCCGCACCGCCGATCACCTGTTCTGGATGGCCCGCTACACCGAGCGCGCCGAAAACACGGCCCGCATGCTGGACGTCAACATGCAGACCTCGATGCTGCCGCAGTCGCAGGAGGACGCCGAGCAAGGCTGGCGCGCCACCCTGGGTATTTCCGAGCTGCAAAGCGCCTACGATGCGAAGTACGGCCGCTTCCATACGCGCGACGTGCTCGACTTCATGGTGCGCGACCCGAACAATCCGTCGTCCATCATCGCCTGCCTGACCGGCGCCCGTGAAAACGCGCGTGCCGTGCGCGGCACCTTGACCACGGAAGTGTGGGAAACCCAGAACGCCACCTGGCTCGACATGCAGAAGCGCCTGAAAAGCAATCTGCTGGAAACCGATCCGAGCGCCTTTTTCGAATGGGTCAAATACCGCTCGCACCTGTCGCGCGGCGTGACCCTGGGCACCATGCTGAAAGACGAAGCCATCCATTTCATACGCCTGGGCACCTTCCTGGAACGCGCCGACAACACCGCGCGCATCCTGGACGTGAAATTCCATGGCGCGAAAGACGCCTCGAAAGATATCGCCCAGCGCGATTTCTACTACTGGGCGGCGCTGCTGCGCTCGGTATCGGGCTTCGAGATCTACCGCAAGGTGTATCGCGACGTGATCACGCCCGAGCGCGTGGCCGAACTGTTGATTTTACGTGGCGACATGCCGCGCTCGCTGCTGGCCTGCATGGATGATGTGGTCGACAATCTGCACCATATCCGCAACGATGTGTCGGCCGATACCGAGCGTTTCGCCGGCCGCTTGCATGCCGAGCTGAAATTCGGCCATATCGACGACATCCTGAAAGCCGGCCTGCACCATACCCTGACCGAGTTCCTGGAAAATATCTATGAACTGGGCAACCGTGTCAGCCGTGATTTTCTTGTTCCATTGGCGGCCTGATGATACTCACCATACGTCACGAAACCATCTATCACTACAGCAGGCCGCTGGCCTACACGATACAGCAGCTGCACCTGATGCCGCGCATCGAACCGCAGCAACGCGCCCTGTCCTGGCACATCAACACGCCGGGCCAGTGCCACGCGTACACGGATGCCTACGGCAACCTGTCGCACATGCTGACCATCAATGGCAAGCATCAGGCGCTGGGACTGGTGGTGCATGGCGTGGTGGAGACCATTTACCCTTACCAGGGCAGGCTGAACCTGGTCGACACGCTCTCGCCACTGTTGTTTACCATGCCGACGCGGCTGACCGAAGCGGACCCCACGATCGTCGAGCTGGCTGCCACCAGCCTGCCCGACCGTGGCACGCCGGCCACCACCCGGCATTTGCTGCACCTGGCCGAAAGCATCGTCGGCAAGGTGGCCTATGAAAGCGGCGCCACCGAGGTGACGACCAGCGCCATCGCGGCGCTGGCGCTGGGACGCGGCGTGTGCCAGGACCATGCCCATCTGTACCTGGCCTGCTGCCATGCCTGGGGCATCCCGGCGCGCTATGTGTCGGGCTATATCGATCCCGGCACCAGCGGCCATGCGGCCAGCCACGCCTGGGTCGACGCCTGGGTGGTCGACAGCGACTTTGCCGGCTGGGTCAGCATCGACGTCACCCATGCGCGCCTGATGACGGACGCCTACTGCCGGCTGGCCATCGGCCGCGACTACGATTCGGCGGCACCGGTGCGCGGCGTGCGCCAGGGCGGCGGCAAGGAAACCATGAGCGTGGACGTACAGATTGTACCGACATAAATGCGCCAGATGGGGATGCCGGCCGGGGCCTGCCGCTATCGCCGCTCGGCCTGGCTGGTGTAAAATTGCATCTTTTGATTGATCGTTTCCGATGACTTATTGCATAGGCATGCGCCTCAACGAAGGGCTGGTCTTCCTGTCCGACTCCCGCACCAACGCCGGCGTGGACCAGGTGGGCACCTTCCGCAAGATGAGCGTGTTTGAAAATCCGGGCGACCGCATGCTGGTCCTGATGACCGCCGGTAACCTGTCGATCTCGCAGGCCATCCGCCAGATCGTCTCCGAACAGGTGGACAGCGACGGGCGCGGCATCTGGAATGTGACCAGCATGTATGATGCGGCGCGCATCGTCGGAGACGCCGTGCGCACCGTGCACCAGCGCGAAGCGAAGGCGCTGGCCGAGTGCGGCATCGACTTCAATGTCAGCATGATCCTCGGTGGCCAGATCGGCAGCGAGCGTTGCCGCTTGTTCCAGATCTATTCAGCCGGCAACTTCATCGAATCGCACGATGAAAACACCTATTTCCAGATCGGCGAAGCCAAGTACGGCAAGCCCATCGTCGACCGCGTGATCAATCCCGCAACCGGCCTCGACGAAGCGGCCAAGTGTGCCCTTATTTCCATGGATTCGACCCTGCGCTCGAATATCTCCGTCGGCCTGCCGCTCGATTTGCTGGTGTATGAAACGGAGCGCCTGGCGGTGACGCGCTTTGTCACCATCGATGAAAAAAACCAGTATTTCCGCATGATCCGCGACACCTGGGGCCAGCAGCTGAAACAGGTGTTCGAAGGCATCGACGATCCGGTCTGGAACGCGGCGCCGGAGACCACCAGCAATGTGCTGTCGTCAAGCAATATGCACAGCAAGCCGGTGCGCGTGGCCATCCCCGACCACGCCAGGGGCGATGGCCGCGCCGTGGCGCCGCTGCAATCGCTGGCCCAGCAGTTCGACAGCGGCGAGCAGCATTGACGGCAATCGCACAAGATTGACGGACGCTGGCGCGCGCCGTGCTTTTATGGCAAGATGAATTGGACAACCATTCAGATTGCACAGAGAGGCCGGTGGCGCATGGACTTGATCACTTCGGCGGTAGCGGCCGCCCTTGCCAACGGCGCGCCCGACGCCGCTCCCGCCGACGTGCAGCAGCTGTACCAGCGCCTGAAAGCGGCCATTGGCCGCCTGGCTGGCGCGACCGATGTGCTGGCGGCGATTGCCCGGCTGGAAACCCATCCTGATTCGCCAGCGCTGCTCCTGGCGCTGTCCAGGGCCGCCGCCAAGGCCGGGGCGCCCGACGATATGGCCACGCTGTTTGCCGCGCAGGCGCTGCTGCAGCATTTGCACGCACCCGAGGACACGCCACCGCAAGCGGTTGCAGCGACCGAAAAAAGCACACTCGTCAGTAATTATGCCGTCGTCAAGGTGGGCTTTGCCACCGACCGCCAGCGCGACCTGGGCAAGCCGGCAGGACAGCGCTTCAGTAACGAGCGCAGCAATAACGCGCGCCTCAGTTACGGCCACTGCGCGATCAGCATCCCGCGCGACCACCGCATGGGCGAGCTGGAGTCGCCTTCCTTGTGGCGACTGGAATTTCGCTCAGATCCGGCCAGGCATGTGGTGTTGCTCAGTACCGAAGTCGAAGACCAGGCCAAGTTCTTTGCCGGTGTCGGCGCGCAGATCGAGGCGTCGGCCAGCGGCAGCGCGTTGATCTTTGTCCATGGTTATAACGTCAGCTTCGAGGATGCAGCGCGGCGCACGGGCCAGATGGCGTACGACCTCGGCTTCGACGGCGCGCCGGTGTTCTACAGCTGGCCCTCGCAGGGCGACGTGGCGCACTATGCGGTCGATGAAAACAATATCGAATGGAGCACGCCACATTTGCAGGCGTTTCTTGCCGACTTCCTGCAACAGAGCCACGCCACCAGGGTCTATCTGATCGGTCACAGCATGGGCAACCGGGGCCTGGCGCGCGCCGTGGCCGGCCTGATCGAAAGCGAGCCCGAACTGGCGCGGCGCATCAGCGACATCATTTTGACGGCGCCCGATATCGACGCCGATGTATTCAAGCAAGAGATCGCGCCGCGGCTGACGGCAGCAACGCATCCGGTGACCCTGTACGCCTCGTCGGAGGACCTGGCGCTGGCGGCGTCAAAGCTGGTGCATGGCTACCCGCGCGCGGGCGACAGCGGCGCCGGCATGCTGCTGCTGGCCGGCGTGGAAACCATCGACGCCACCGGCGTCGATACCGGTTTTCTCAAGCATTCCTATTTTGCCGAGAAACGCTCGGCCCTGTCCGACATGTTTTATCTGATCCACAACAACGCGCGCGCCGACCAGCGCTTTCTCGATCCGGTCGATACGCCCGAGGGGCGTTACTGGACGTTCAAGCCCTGACAGGCAGCCGGGCAGGCATGTTAAGATGCGGTATTACGGCATGGCAAAGACACGGCGACCGCGCCGCTTGATGACCATGCGCAGGCAGGCAAACCTTATGTTGACTTCTTCTACCGAACAAGCTGAATCGCTGATCCGCAGCACCAATGCCCGCGTCACCAAGACGCGCGTCAAGGTGCTCGATTTCCTGATGGCGCAAAGCCAGTCGATGACCCACCACGAAATCCAGCAGGCGCTGTCGCAGGACAGCGATATCGATTCCGTCACGCTGTACCGCGTGCTGGAATGGCTGACCGAAAACGAACTGGTGCACCGTATTGCCGGCGGCGACCAGGTGTGGCGCTTCAGCGCCGGCGGCGGCCACCAGGCGCACGAGCACGCTCATTTCCAGTGCAATAAATGCGCCACCGTCACCTGCTTCAACGAAGTCAAGCTGCCCGCCCCCGTCGCCCTGCCCGAAGGCTTCAGCGGCGGCGACGTCGATTACCTGATCAAGGGGCTATGCCCGCGCTGCAAGTAGGCGCGATTGCAGCCCCCATTTGCGGCGTCTGGTAGCCCACCACGCAGCGGTCCAGGCCCCGTATCAGGGTGTCCTGCGGCAAGCCCCTGCCGATAAAGACCATCTTGCTGGCCCGTGTTTCGCCCTCGCGCCACGGCGCGCCCAGTTCCGAGCCCATCAGCATGTGCACGCCCTGGAACACGGCGCGGCACGGCGTGTCTTCGATATATAAAATCCCCTTGTAGCGCATCAGCTGGGTGCCGAACAGTTGCACGATGGCGTCGAGAAAATTCTCCACCTTCACCAGATCGAGCGGCTGTGGCTGGTGATAAACGAACGATTGCACGCCGTCACCGTGGCGATGTTTCATGTCGCCAAGGAAATCCGGTTCCAGCTCGACGATGGCGTTCAGGTTGAAGCCGCGGATATTGAGAATATCGCGCAGCGGCACATTGCCGAAACTCACCTTCTGTATGCTGGCGCGGCAATTGATGGCCAGCAGGCGCTGGCGCAGCGCGGCCAGTTCCTCCTTGCTGACCAGGTCGGTCTTCGACAGCAAGATACGGTCGGCAAAGCCCACCTGCTCCTGCGCTTCGCGGTGCTCGCTCAGTTGCTGCTGGGCATGGCGCGCGTCGACCACTGTCAGGATCGCGTCGAGCATATAGAAGGCGCTGACGGACGGTTCGGCAAAAAACGTCTGCGCCACCGGCCCCGGCGCGGCCAGGCCCGTCGTTTCGATGATCACATGGTCAAAGGCCAGCGCGCCGGCCGCGCGTTTTGCCTGCAGTTCGCCCAGGATACGGATCAGGTCGCCGCGCACGCTGCAGCAGATGCAGCCGTTGTTCATTTCGACGATCTGCTCATCGCTGTCCTGCACCAGCAGCGCGTTGTCGATGCTTTCGGCGGCAAATTCGTTCTCGATCACGGCAAAGCGCAAGCCAGGGTTGCCTTGCAGGCCGTGCTTGTCCTGCAAAATACGCTTGAGCAAGGTAGTCTTGCCGCTGCCGAGAAAGCCCGTGATGATGGTGACGGGAATCAGATCGCCGTCCATTACGATACCTCCTCGATTTCTTCGATGGGCTGCCACTGCGGAAACGGATCGGCCAGTGCGCGCCAGGCGGCCATGCCCTGGCGCGTTTCCGTGGGGTCGAGCTGACAGCGTTTCAGGTCCGCCTCGATGGCGGCTTGGTCCATGTCCTGGCCGATAAACACGATTTCCTGGTAGCGGTCGCCATAGGTCTCGCTCCAGCCTGCCTTTATCTCCTCCAGCGAATCAAAGTCCGTCGGCCAGCGTTCCTGCGGCACGGCCGCCCACCACAAGCCCACCGGTTCAATATTCATCAGCTTGCCCGCGCCGGACAGGCTGGCCACCCATTCCGGGCGACTGGCCAGCCAGAAATACCCCTTGCTGCGCACCACCCCAAAGATCGGCTGTGAAATATAGTCGTACAGGCGCTGGGCGTGAAACGGCTCCCTGGCGCGGTAGACGAAGCTCGTGATGCCGTACGCTTCGGTCTCCGGCGTGTGCACGCCGGCCAGCTCTTGCGCCCAGCCCGGCATATTGGCCGCCTGCTGCAGGTCGAACCGGCCAGTGCCCATGATGGCGTCGAGCGGCACCACCGACTGGTTGGTCTCGATCAGCCGCGCGCCCGGGTTCAGCGCCTTGATCAGGGCCAGCACGCGCAGCCGTTCGTCTGGCTGCACCATATCGACCTTGTTGAGCACGATCACATTGGCAAACTCGATCTGTTCCGTCAGCAAATTGGCCAGTTGGCGCTCGTCGCCCTCGCCCGCCGTCTCGCCGCGCTGCGCCAACGTATCCTCGCTGCCGAAATCGGCCAGCAGGTTGGCGCAGTCGACCACGGTGACCATGCAGTCGATCTGCGCCACCTGGTTCAGGCTGACGCCATCCTCATCCTCGAAATCAAAAGTAGCAGCCACCGGCATCGGTTCGCCCACGCCCGTCGATTCGATCAGCAGGTAATCGAACCTGTCTTCCTCGGCCAGCCGCCGTACCTCCAGCAACAGATCGTCGCGCAGGGTGCAGCAGATGCAGCCGTTGGACATTTCGACCAGCTTTTCCTCGGTGCGCGAGAGGGCTGCGCCGGCCGCATCGGTGCCTTCGCGGATCAGGGACGCATCGATATTGACTTCGCTCATGTCGTTGACGATGACGGCGACCCTTTTGCCCTCGCGGTTGCGCAAGATATGGTTGAGCAAGGTGGTCTTGCCGGCGCCCAGAAAACCCGACAGCACGGTGACGGGAAGCTTGCGTTGCTGCATAGATATGGCCATGATATTCCTTATTGCAGTTAAGTTGCGTTTTGCGATTATAATGCAGCTCAATTGCATTTGAAGAAATTTTCTCGGTACGCCAGCCGCTGTCATTCGGTCGTCATATGGCGGCGCTACAGTCGCGTCCTTTGAATCTTTCCGGGAATGGCAATGAAAACAAACTGGATCATGATGGCGGCCCTGGCAAGCGTGGGCCTGGCGGGCTGCAACGGCAATTCGAACAAGCCGGCCAACATTGCTGAAGGCACGACGGTCACCGTGGCGCTGCTGGAAACCACCGATATCCATTCGAACGTACTCAGCTACAATTACTACGCGCTGGCCGAAGACACCAGCCTGGGCCTGGAACGCACCTCGACCCTGATCCAGGCGGCGCGCGCGGAAAATCCGAACAATGTGCTGCTCGACGATGGCGACGTGATCCAGGGCACCTTGCTGGCCGACCTGCAGGCGGTGGCCGCGCCCGTGCCCTGCACCGCGACCCTGGCCGTGCACAAGGCCATGAACGCACTCAAGTACGACGCGGGCGGCATGGGCAACCACGAATTCAACTATGGCCTCGGTTACTTGAGTCAGATCACGAATACCGATTTCGGCATTCCCGGCGTCAGCAAGCCGGCTGGCAACTGCGGCGCACCCACCATCCCTTCCGTGCTGAGCAATGTCGTCGGAGTGGCCAGCGGCAAGCCCATCTTCAACCCCTATGTGCTGCTGCCGCGCGATTTCGCCGCCGTGGCGCCCGATGGTAGCAAGCTCAACGTCAAGATCAATATCGGCGTGATGAGCTTTGTGCCGCCGCAAATCCTGGAATGGGATCAAAAAGTGTTGGCCGGCAAGGTCAGCGTGACGGGTGTGCAGGAAGCGGCCAAGCAATATGTACCCGAATTGCGTGCCAAGGGCGCCGATCTGGTGGTGGCCCTGTCGCATGGCGGCCTGGACCCCAGCGCCTACAGCCCGAAAATGGAAAACGGCAGCTATCACCTGGCCGGCACCGGCATCGACGCGCTGATGATCGGCCACTCGCACCTGATCTTCCCGAAAGGCCGCGAAGCGGGCGCGGCCGCGCTGGATGCCTCGTTCGCGGCCTTCCCGGCCAGCGCGAAAATCGATGGCGACAAGGGTTTTGTCAACGGCGTGCCGACCGTCATGGCGCAAAGCTGGGGCCGCCGCCTGGGCATCATCAGTTTGACCATGGTCTA
Source organism: Janthinobacterium sp. PC23-8 (assembly GCF_002250505.1). Taxonomy (GTDB): domain Bacteria; phylum Pseudomonadota; class Gammaproteobacteria; order Burkholderiales; family Burkholderiaceae_D; genus Janthinobacterium. The sequence continues at coordinate 282,487 of NZ_NJGY01000002.1, read as the reverse complement.
CCAGGGCGGCAACTGGGTGGTGCAACAGAACAAGACTACGGTCGAGTCGCGCGGCTTCAAGCAGGCCGACGGCAGCAACGTCAAGGCCGACCCGGCCATCGCGCCACTGGTCGCCAGCGAGCATGACGCCACCATCGCCTATGCCAGAAAACCGCTGGGCGTGAGCACGGATTTCGAGATGTCAGCCTATTTCGCACTGGTGGGCGACGTCAGCGCGATCGAGCTGGTCAACCAGGCCCAGCTCGATTACGTGAAAAATTTCATTGCCACCAGCACCGACGCCACCCTGGCCAGCTACAAGAACATCCCCGTGATTTCCTGCAGCTCGCCGTTCAAGGCGGGCCGCAACGGGCCGTCGGACTTTACCGACGTGGCCGCTGGCGCGACGCCGGCCGCACCGGTCGGCTTGCAAGTACGCAATCCGGGTGACCTGTATTTGTACAGCAATAACAATCTGCAGGCCGTCAAAATCAAGGGCTCGGACCTGAAAGCGTGGCTGGAGACCTCGGCCAGGCAATTCGCCCAGATCGATCCGGCCTTGAGCACCGAGCAGGACCTGGTGCCCACCTACAGCGTGATCTACAACTATGACGTGTTCTATGCGGAAAACAATGCGCTGACGTACCAGATCGACGTGACCAAGCCCGTGGGCAAGCGCATCGTCAACCTGCGCTACAAGGGCGCGGCGGTCGGTGACGGCGATGACTTTATCGTCGCCACCAATGATTACCGCGCCGGCGGCGGCGGCGCCGTGCCCGGCATCGACGGCAGCAAAACCATCATCAAGTCACCCGACGCCAATCAGGCCGTGGTCAGCAACTACCTGCTGGCGTTGGCCGGCAAGGGTGCCGGCAAGGTCACCTTGTTGGACAACGGCAGCGCGCGCAGCTGGAGTTTTGTCAAGACGGCCACCGCCGGTCCGGTGATCCTGCGTTCGGCGCCGGGCCACCTGGCGCTGGCGAAAAGCAGCGGCATCGCCAATGTGGTGGCCGAAGGCGCTCTGGACGCGAGCGGTTTTGCCAAGTACTCCATCGATTTGAGCAAATAAGGAGCAGACGATGAAAACGGCCCTCTCTTTTCCCGCCGTGGTGCTGGCCGCCGCATTGGCCGCTTGCCAGGCGTCACCACCGCCGACGACGGCAGAAATCGAGGCTGCCGCCATGCATGCGCGCCAGACCGGCGACCGGCAGGCCGAGCGGCGCGTGCGCGCCTGGGCCGGCAAGGGCATGCCGGTGGCCGAGCGCGAACTTGCCCTGGTCTACCAGACCAGGCCCGAACGCCGCACCGACGCACTGCGCCTGTTCGAGCAGGCGGCGCGCGCCGGCGACACGGAAGCGGCCTACGAGATGGGCCAGATGCTGCGCCCGGCCAGCCCCGGCGAAGCCTGGGGCTGGTACCGCATGGCGGCAGAGCGGCGCCACGCCAGGGCGGCGCTGATGCTGGGCCTGCTGGCGGCCAATGGCGAAGGCGTGACCCAGGACCCGCTCGAAGCGGCGCGCTGGCTGGCCGTCTCCAGCGAGCTGGGCAATGCTCACGCCATGTTCCTGCTGTATAACGCGTATCGCGAGGGCCGTGGCGTCGCGCAGGATGCCGCCAAGAGCCTGGCGCTGCTGGAGGAAGCGGCCCACCACGACTACCCGCCCGCCATCGAGGAACTGGCGATGACGGTGCAGGCCGGCGATGCGCAGCGCGCCAGTCACTTGCTGAAAGAAGCCACCGAACACCGGCATAACAACTGGAACAGATTTTGAACCTGACCTTTGGAGAGTGGCCCCTTTTGCGGATCTGCTTGTATGATCGGGGAACTTATAATAAAGAAAGAGTCCAATGAAAAAGCTCACTACCGCCTTTGGCGCGCCTGTCGTCGACAACCAGAATACGCAAACGGCCGGCCCGCGCGGCCCGGTGCTGCTGCAGGATGTCTGGTTCCTGGAAAAACTGGCCCATTTCGACCGTGAAGTGATCCCCGAGCGCCGCATGCACGCCAAGGGGTCGGGCGCCTACGGCACGTTTACCGTCACGCATGACATCACGCGCTACACGCGCGCAAAAATTTTCAGCCAGGTTGGCAAGCAAACGCCGCTGTTCGCGCGTTTCTCGACGGTTGCCGGCGAGCGCGGCGCGGCTGACGCGGAACGCGATATCCGCGGTTTCGCCCTGAAGTTTTATACGGAAGAAGGCAACTGGGATCTGGTCGGCAATAACACGCCGGTGTTTTTCATGCGCGACCCGCTGAAGTTTCCCGACCTGAACCACGCCATCAAGCGCGACCCGCGCACCGGCTTGCGCAACGCCAACAGCAACTGGGATTTCTGGAGTTCCCTGCCCGAAGCGCTGCACCAGATTACCGTGGTGATGAGCGACCGTGGCCTGCCGCGCACCTTCCGCCACATGCACGGCTTCGGCAGCCATACCTTCAGTTTCCTCAACGCCCAGAACGAACGTTTCTGGGTCAAGTTCACCTTCAAGACCCAGCAGGGCATCGAGAACCTGACCGATGCCGAAGCCGAAGCACTGGTCGGCAAGGACCGCGAAAGCTCGCACCGCGACCTGTATGACAGCATCGAAAACAGGGATTTTCCGCGCTGGACCCTGTTCGTGCAGATCATGCCCGAGCAGGAAGCGGGCAGCTACCATATCAACCCGTTCGACTTGTCGAAAGTCTGGCCGCACGGCGACTATCCCCTGATCGAAGTGGGCGTGCTGGAACTGAACCGCAATGCCGACAATCACTTTGCCGAAGTCGAGCAGGCAGCCTTCAACCCGGCCAACGTGGTGCCCGGCATTAGCTTTTCGCCGGACAAGATGCTGCAAGGCCGCTTGTTCTCGTATGGCGATGCGCAGCGCTACCGCCTGGGCGTGAACCACAGCCTGATCCCCGTCAACGCGCCGAAATGCCCGTTCAACAGCTACCACCGCGACGGCCAGATGCGCATCGACGGCAACCACGGCGGCACCCTGTCGTACGAGCCCAACAGCGCGCAGGAATGGGCCGAACAGCCTGACTTCCGCGAGCCGCCATTGACTCTGGAAGGCGCGGCCGACCACTGGAATCACAAGGTCGACGAGGATTACTACTCGCAGCCGAAAGCGCTGTTCCAGCTGATGACGCCAGAACAGCAGCAGGCGCTGTTCGACAACACGGCGCGCGCCATCTCGGGCGCATCAAGCGAAGTCAAACAACGCCATATCGGCAACTGCACCCTGTGCGACCCGGCCTATGGCGCGGGCGTGGCCGAAGCGATTGCACGCCTGAGCAAATAAGGTCGTGTCCCGCCCCGGCCCGCGTCGTGGCCGGCGCCGGGGCATCATCGCGACACGATAGTTCCGCTTTTTCAATTGAGCGACATCAGGCATCCCCGCAGGCCCAGCGGCCTATACTGCTTTCATCGACCGCATGCATGGCGCATGGAAGGGGAACATGACAAGCTCAAGGATGATACTGGCCGCTGGGGTGGCGGTTCAGGATAGCGGCGACGAGGCGCTGCGCGCGCAATTTCTGCGTGGCATGGCCGGCTTCAACGACGCCCACCGCGCCGTGCGCTGGAGTGGCCGCTTCGACGCCTTCCTGGCTCAGGTGCTGCCCGGGCGCGCCGCGCTGCTGGGCCGCAGCGCCCACCAATATATCTGGGACATGCTGCGCGCCAGCGGCCATGAAGACGCCGCCGGCCAATTTCACTGCAGCCTGTTCGACAACGAGCTGTTCGGCATCGATGCCGCCATCGGCAGGGTGGCGGCCTATTTCAAGGCCGCCGCAGCCGGCTCGGAAGTGGGACGGCGCATGCTGTTGCTGCTGGGGCCGCCCTCAGGCGGCAAGTCCACCCTGGTGATCCTCCTCAAGCGGGGCCTGGAAGCCTACAGCCGCAGCGACGATGGCGCGCTGTACGGCATCGCCGGCTGCCCCGTGCACGAGTCGCCGCTGCATCTGGTGCCGCAGGGCATGCGCAGCGAGTTTCGCGACAGCTATGGCGTCGAACTGCAGGGCGAACTGTGCCCCCACTGCCGCGCCCGGCTTGACGAACAGTACCAGGGCGATTTTTTACAGATGCCGGTCGAGCGCATCGTCTTGTCCGAGGCTGGCCGCTGCGGCATCGGCACCTATGCGCCGCACGATCCGACCAGCGCCGACCTGGCCGACCTGGTGGGCTCGGTCGACCTGTCCAAGGTGGCGCAATACGGCGACGAAGGCGATCCGCGCGCCTGGTCTTGGTCGGGCGCCGTATATGCGGCCAGCCGCGGCATGCTGGAAATGATCGAGATCCTCAAGGTCAAGCGCGAATTCCTGTATCTGCTGCTGACGCTCACGCAAGAGAAAAACGTCAAGGTCTCGCGTTTTCCGCTGATCTACCTCGACGAAACCATTATCGCCCATACCAACCTGGCCGAGTTTCGCAAATTCGTGCAGGAAAGCGAGAACGAGGCTCTGCTCGACCGCATGGTCATCGTGCAAGTGCCGTACACGCTCAATTACCGGGACGAGGCGCGCATCTACCGCAAGCTGGTCCTGTCGGCGCCCGCCTTTCGCGCCGTGCACCTCGATCCGCATGCGCTGCATGCGGCGGCCGTGTTCGCCATCCTGAGCCGCTTGCAGGACGGCGACGAAAAGGAGACCGAACTGGTGCAACGCCTGCGCCTGCATGCCGGCGAAGACGTGGAAGACCTGAACCAGGCCGATGTGCGGCGCTTGCTCGAGCGTGAACGGGAAAAATCCAGCCAGGAAGAAGCGCTGTCGGGCGTGTCGCCCCGTTTCGTGATCAATGCGCTGTCGCACGCGATTATCGCCGCCAGCCGCAATAGCCTGAGCACCATGGATGTGCTGCTGGCCCTGAAGGACAGCATCGAGAACGACGCGCGCATCGAAGCGCGCCGCAAGCGCAAGTGGATCGATTACCTGGTACTCGCGCGCAAGGATTTTTATAACCGCTGGGTCAAGGCCGATGTACACAAGGCCCTGTTCGTCTCGTTCGAGCAGGAGGCGCAGGACTTGCTGGAAAAATATCTCGACGAAGTCGAAGCCATGCTGGACAACCGGCAAATGCGCGACCCCATCACCGGCGACGAGCGCCGGCCCGACGAGCGCTTCCTGCGCGCAGTGGAAGAAAAAATCCACATCAGCGACTCGGGCAAGCAGTCGTTCAGGCAGGAAGTGGTGCGCAAGGCCATGGGCGCCTTCAAGCGCGGCGAAGCCTTTGGCCTGGCCAGTCACGCGCCGCTGCACGATGCGGTCCAGCAGTATCTGTTCGAACAGCGGCGCGACGTGCTGCGCCTGGTCAGTTCAAGCCGCCGCCCCGACGACGATGTGCGCGCAAAAATATCGGTGGTCGAGCGGCGCCTGGTCGACGACTATGGCTACGACGATCATAGCGCGCGCGAAGCGCTCAACTATGTGACCACCTTGCTGGCGCAGGAATGAACGCCGCCACCCAGCCCTGGTACGACCTGTTTTCGCGCGGCGCGCGCGACTGGCTGCGCCACAACCAGAAGGTGCGCGAGGCGGTGCAAACGCATTTGCCCGACTTGATCGCGGGGCCGGACCTGATCACGGGCGAAGGGCGACGCCACATGCAAGTGCCGGTGCGCCTGCTGGAGCATGCCCGTTTCCGCCTCGCCGCGCCGCGCCTGGTGACGGGCGCCGGCCAGGGCGATGGCCAGCCCGGCGATCTGCTGCGCCCGGCGCGGGCTTTGGCCGATGATGAAGCTGCAGGCGATGGCGCGCAGGACGGCGGCGGCGGCGAAGGCGAGATCCGGCTGCTGCTGGAATTTGCCATCGACGATATCCTCGACTGGCTGTGGGACTACTTCAAGCTGCCCTATTTGCAGCCAAGGCGCCTGGGCGCCATCAACGAGCAGCAACTGGTGCGCGCCGGCTGGGACAAGCATGGTGCCCGCTCGCGCCTCGACCGCCGCCGCACCGTCAAGGAAGCCATCAAGCGGCGCGCGGTGCAGCAGCATCCTGTGCCATTCACGGATGACGACCTGCGTTTTCGGCAGTTGCTGCAGCGCCCGCTGCCCAGCTTTGACGCGGTGGTGTTCTTTGTGCTCGACGTGTCGGCCAGCATGGGCCTGGACCAGCGCCGTCTGGCGAAAACCTTTTTCTTCCTGGCCTTGCAAGGCTTGCGCCGCAGCTATGCGCGCGTCGACACGCGCTTTATCGCGCACACCACGCGGGCCTGGACGTTTTCGGAAAACGCTTTTTTCCAGGTGCATGGCATGGGCGGCACCATGGCATCGAGCGCTTTTCGCCTGTGCCACCAGTTGCTGGCCGGACGCCATGGCGGCGGGCGCGACAACGCCTATCTGTTCTATGCCTCCGATGGCGAGAATTTCAGCGAAGACCGCAATGCGGCCAGCGTGGCGCTGAGCGAGCTGGCAAGCGAGTTGAACTACATGGGCTATGTGGAAACGGTCACCGGCATGCCGCGCGCGCTGGAAACGGAAACCCATGCCCTGTGCGCGCAGCAGGCACGGCGCGGCTCGCCGCTGCACACCAGCACCTTGTCCCAGCCAGACGATGTCTGGCCGGCACTGCGCAGCTTTTTCCAGCATGAACAGGTGGCGCAAGGGCTGATGGCATGAATGCCGGGCCTGCGGATGCCGCGCTGCTGGCCAGCCACGCCACACGCATCGAAGCGCTGGCCCTGCAACTGGGGCTGGAGTTCGACCCGGTCGACTTCGAACTGGTGCCCAACAGTTTCCTGGCCGAGATCGCCATCTACGGTTTGCCGGTGCGCATGCGCCACTGGTCCTTCGGCGTGCGCTACATCCACCAGCTAATGCAGCGCAAGATGGGCCACTCGCATATCTTCGAAGTCATGTTCCCGGGCGACCCCTGCCACGCCTATCTGGCGCAGGACAATACCCTGGCAGAAAACACCCTGGTCACGGCCCATGTGCTGGGACACGCCGACTTTGCCAGGCGCAACGCCCTGTTTGCGCGCTTTGGTGCCATGACCGGCAAGCGCATCCTGGAAGACAGCGCGGCACGCGCGCAACGCATCGATGCGGCATGGCACACCCATGGACAGGACAAGGTGGAGGCCGTGCTGGACGCGGCGCTGGCGCTGGAGCAACATGTCGATATCCATGGCGAGCTGTATCGCCTGCCGTATGCGCCCGCAACCGTGCCTGCGCCTGGAAAAACCATTACCGGCCCGTTTTCCGCGCGCTACCGGCAATTGCCGGGCGAACATGAACCACCCGCAGCTCTGCCTGATCGGCCATTGACGCCGCCTTACCCGGAATACGACCTGCTGTGGTTTATCGCGCAATACGCGCCCGAACTGGAAGACTGGGAACGCGATATCTTCCTGGCCGTGCGCGAAGAGTCGTTCTATTTCTATCCCGTGTTTGCCTGCCAGATCATGAACGAAGGCTGGGCCTCGTACTGGCATGCGCGACTGCTGCGCGAAGCAGATTTTTTACCGCCACAACTATACCTGGCGGCACTCAAGTCGCATTCGGACGTCGTGCGTCCCCATGCGGGCGAGCGACAGGCGGCGCTGACGATCAATCCCTATCACCTGGGCTTTGCCATCTGGGAACAGATCATCGCGCAACACGGACTGGACCGCGCGCGCCGCATCTGCCGCGACGACGACGATTTCAGCTTTGTCCGCAACCACCTCGACGCGCCCTTGGCCGACAGCCTGGGCCTGTTTGTGCATGAAAGCCGCCACGATGGCGAAACCCGGCTGGCTAGCCGCGACCTGCATGCGATCCGCGAGGCGATCCTGGCGCCCAAATACCATTATGGCGCGCCGTGCATCGCCGCAACCCTGCTCAATGACGACGGCAGCCTGGTGCTGCGACACGACCACCAGCGCGATGGCCGCGGTCTGGCGCTGGAACAGGCGGAACAGGTGTTGGGCTATATCACAAGGGTCTGGCGCCGGCCCGTCACCTTGCACACGGCAGACTTTCGCGGCACGCCGCGCGTATTGCAAGGCAAGTCAGACGGCATTGCCAGTCGCGGCGCAGCGCCGCTGCCGCGTTAGGACGCCAGGCCACCTGTCGCAGCGGCAAGCTCCTGCGCCGCATACCAGACCACCGTCTGCCGCAAGCCCTGGCGCAGGTCGTGCGTGGGAGCGTAGCCCAGCAGGCGAGCGGCGCGGCTGATATCGGCCTGAGAATGGCGCACGTCGCCGTCACGAAAATCGCCATGCAGCGGCGTTTGGCAGTGCAGGCCGGGCCGCGCTTCCAGCAGTAGCGCTTGCATGGCGCCATGCAGTTGCAGCAGGCTGGTGCGCCCGCTGACGGCGACGTTGAAGACCTCGTTGACGGCTTGCCGATCAGTGGTGGTGGCGGCCAGCAGATTGGCTTGCACGGCATTGGCGACATAGCAGAAGTCGCGGCTGGTGCTGCCGTCGCCATTGATGCGCACGGTTTCGCCGGCCAGCATGGCGGCCAGCCAGCGCGGGATCACGGCGGCATAGGCGCCCAGCGGATCCTGGCGCGGGCCGAAGACATTGAAGTAACGCAGGCCCACCGCCTCGCTGCCGTAGCAGCGGCCGTACAGCCGCGCATACAGTTCGTTGGCATATTTGCTCAGTGCATATGGCGACAGCGGCTCGCCGATATGCTCTTCCACCTTCGGCAAGCCCGGGTGGCTGCCATAGATGGCGCTCGACGAGGCATACACGAAACGCCCGACGCCGGCCGCGCGTGCCGCATCGAGCATGCACAAAAAGCCGCCCAGGTTGACGTCATGGTAGAGCTGCGGCTCGCGCAGCGAGCGTGGCACCGAACCGAGCGCCGCCTGGTGCAGCACAATATCGACGCCGGCGCAGGCGCGCGCACACGCTTGCGCATCGCGGATATCGCCTTCGACCAGGGTAAAACGCCGCCAGGCCTGCTCGCCGACGCTGTCCTGCACCTGCGCCAGGTTGCGCCGGTGGCCGGTACTGAAATTGTCCAGGCCGCGCACCGTCTGGCCCAGTTCCAGCAGGGTCTCGACCAGGTGCGAGCCGATAAAGCCGGCCGCGCCCGTCACCAGCCAGCGCCGTGGCGCCTGTCGCAACTGCGCACAGGCCTGCTCATACACATCGCTGGCCGACATTACAGCCGCCATACATGCAAGCCATCCTCGGTCAGCTTGAGCGGATCGAAATGCGACTTGATATCGATAAAGCAACCATTATCGACCACCTTGGAGCGGAAATCGGCCAGCGGCCGCGCCAGCAGCGTCTGGTGCGACACGGCGCTGATGATGGCCTCGGCCTGCGGCAACTGTTCCCAGCTCATCAGTTCCAGGCCGTATTCTTCCAGCGCCTCGCGCCCGTCGGCCACCGGGTCGTGTACATGGACTTGCACGCCGTAGCTTTGCAGCTCATGGATCATGTCGACCACCTTGGAGTTGCGCAGGTCGGGGCAATTTTCCTTGAAGGTCAGGCCCAGCACATTGACATGCGAGCCCTTGAGCTTGAAGCCGGCGCGCACCATTTCCTTGATGGTTTTTTCGGCCACGAACTTGGCCATGCCATCGTTGATGCGGCGACCGGCCAGTATCACATGGGGGTGGTAGCCCAGCATTTCGGCCTTGTGCGTCAGGTAATACGGATCGACGCCGATGCAGTGGCCGCCGACCAGGCCGGGCCGGAAGGGCAAAAAATTCCATTTGGTGCCGGCCGCCTGCAGCACTTCCAGAGTATCGATGCCGATGCGGTCGAAGATGATGGCCAGTTCGTTCATCAGCGCAATGTTCAGGTCGCGCTGGGTGTTCTCGATCACCTTGGCGGCCTCGGCCACGCGGATGCTCGAGGCCCGGTGCACGCCGGCCTCGACCACGCCTTCATACAGGCGCGCCACCTGGTCCAGGGTGGCCGCGTCGTCGCCGGAGACCACCTTGCGGATGCTTGCCAGGGTATGCGACTTGTCGCCCGGATTGATGCGCTCGGGCGAAAAACCCACATGGAAATCGTCCTTCCAGCGCAGGCCGGAATGCTGTTCCAGCAGCGGAATGCAGATTTCTTCGGTGGCGCCCGGGTAGACAGTCGACTCGAACACGACGATCGCGCCGCGTTTCATATGGCGACCGGCGGTGGCGCTGGCGCCGGCCAGGGCCGTAAAATCGGGATTGTGTGCGCTGTCGACGGGCGTGGGCACGGCGATGATGATGAAGTCGGCCAGTTGCAGCTCGGCAGGATCGCAGCTGACGCTGAGCCACTGCGCCGCACGCAATTGCTCCGTGCTCACTTCACCGGTCGGGTCCACCCCCTCGCGGTAGCTGGCCACCTTGCGGGCCGACAAATCAAAGCCGATGGTGCGCTGGTGCGCGCCAAACGCCACCGCCAGTTGCAATCCCACATAACCGAGTCCTACCACCGCCACCACGCCTGCATCCTTGTTCATGGTTCTCGCTCCATCTGGTTGCCGGCCAGTCTGCCGCCGTCTGGAAATTCTACGGTTGCATCCAGCACCATTCTTGAGCAGGAACAAGAATGGCGGGCGCCGGAGCGGCGCCAAGCCATGCAATCGCCAGCGTGTTGAGCCTCATCAACAGGCTGCACCTCCAACTTTCCTACCCTGTGCTGTGCCCTTCCCTGCCAACGCCGCTACCGGAGAATTCCATGCGCCACCCCCATCCCGTGATCCGTCTCGCCGCGCTGTCGCTGAGCTCAGCACTGTTGTTCGCCTGCAACGGCGGCCAGAGCAGCGCGAGCCTGCTGGCCGACGCCAGGCTCTACCAGCAAAAAGGCGAACCGCGCGCCGCCATCATCCAGTTGAAAAACCTGCTGCAAAAGGAAGCGGACAATGCCCAGGCGCGTTTGCTGCTTGGCAGCATCTATCTCGATACGGGCGACGCCCTGTCGGCGGAAAAAGAATTGCTCAAGGCACAGACCCTGGGCGCCAAACCGGCCGAGGTGCTGCCGCTGCTGGGCAAAGCCTGGCTGATGGTGGGCCAGTTCGAGCGGGTGCTCAAAGAGCTGCCCGGCGATCAAGCCCAGCCTGCGTCCGTGCTGGCCCTGCGCGGCGACGCCCTGCTGGCCCTGGGACGCCGCGACGAGGCGCGCGTGCTGTTTGCCGGAATGCAGCAACGCCAGCCGGACCAGGCCGGGGCGCTGCTGGGCCTGGCCCGGCTGGCCGCGCTCGAGGGCCAGATCGCGGCGGCGCAATTGCTGATCGAGCAAGCATTGAAGGGCAGCCCGGACAACCTGGAGGCACTGCGCCTGCAGGGCGACGTGCAGCGCTTGCAGGGAAATAATGGCGCGGCAAGGCAAGCCTATCAGCAGATACTCAAGCTCAAGCCCGACCAGGTGCAGGCGCGCATCGACCTGGCCAACCTCGATATCACGGAAAACAGGTTCACCGATGCGGCCGCGCAACTGGCCGGCGCGCGCAAGCGTGCGCCGGGTAATCTTGGCGTGCTGCAGGCGCAGGCCTTGCTCGATTTTCGCCAGGGTAAATTCAAGGCGGCGCTGGAAAACCTGCAACTGGTGCTCAAGGCCGCGCCCGAACACATGCCGGCGCTGCTGCTGGCGGGCGCCGTGCAACTGGCGCTCGGTGCGCCGCAACCGGCGGAGCATTACTTGCAACCGTTTCTGGCGGCCCATCCCAGGCACCTGTATGCGACCAAGATGATGGCCTCGATCGAAATGGGGCGTGGCAACACCGATGCGGCGATCGACCTGCTGCAACCGTTGCTGGTGGCCTTTCCTGACGATGTGGAACTGCTGTCGCTGGTGGGCGAAGCGCATTTGCGCGCGCGCCACTATGACAAGGCCAGCGGCTACTTTGAAAAAGCCAGCCTGCTGGCGCCCGACACGGCCAGGCTGCATGCGGCGCTGGGGGTGAGCCGCCTGGGCCAGGGCGAAAGCGCGCGCGCCATCAGCGAACTGGAGCGCGCCAGCCTGCTCGACGACAAAACGCCGCAGGCCGGCACCATGCTGGTGATGACTTTGCTGCGCAACAAGGATAACGCCAGGGCCCTGGCCGCCGTGCAGGCGATGGAAAAACAGCATGGCAGCAATCCGCTGGTGCTGAACCTGAAAGGCGGCGTCTACCTAGCCCTGAACGATCTGCGCGCCGCGCGCGCCAGCTTCGAGCAGGCGCTGGCCATCGACGGGCGCTACCTGCCAGCCTTGACTAACCTGGCGCAGATCGACGTGGCCGAGAAAAAACCGGAACGCGCAAAGCAGCGTTACGAGGCGGCCCTGGCCAAAGACAAGAAAAATCCCGATATCGCCGCCGCGCTGGCCAAGCTGGCCGCCTCGCAAGGCAAGCTCGACGAAGCGCAGCGCTGGCTGGAAAAAGCCCATGCCGACCAGCCTGACGCCGTCGCGCCGGCCTTGCTGCTCAGCAATTTTTACCTGAAAACCGGCGCCACCGACAAGGCGCTGGCGCTGACGCGCAGCTTGCAGGCGGTTCAACCGGCCGATACCGATGCGCTGGCCCTGCGCGCGCAGGTCGAGTACAGCGCCGGCGAGGCGCGCGCCGCGCTCGACAGTTATAACAAGCTGGCCACCTTGCAAACCACCTCGGCACCCTTGCAGATGCGTATTTCCAGCTTGCACCTGGCGCTGGGCGACCCGAACAGCGCCTTGCAGGCGGTGCGGCGCGCGCAGGCGATCGATCCGGGCCTGCTCGAAGCGCAAGTGGTCGAAGTGGCGCTGCTGCTGAACCTCAAGCGCCCCCGCGACGCGCTGGCCGTGGCGCGCAAGGTGCAGCAGCAGCAACCGGCGCTGGCCGCCGGCTACAAGCTCGAAGGCGATGTGTTGATGGAACAACAGCAGCCGCGCGAGGCGCTGAAAAGGTATGAACAGGCTTTCCAGATCAGCAAGGTCGGCCCGCTGCAGGTGCAGTTGTACCGCGCCGCCGTGGCCGCCGGCATGGAGCAGCAGGCCGACGCGCGCATCGAGGCCTGGCTCAAGGAGCAGCCGGACGACAAGGCGACGCGGCTCTACCTGGCCGGCGCCAGGCTGAAGGCAAAACACTACCGCGCCGCCATCGTCCAATACCAGCAGGTGGTGGCGCGCGACCCCGGCAATGTGGTGGCGCTCAATGACCTGGCCTGGGCTTACCAGCAAGACAAGGACAACCGCGCGCTGGCCACCGCCGAGCAAGCACACAAGCTGGCGCCCGACAATCCGGCCGTGCTCGATACCCTGGGCTGGATCGCGCTCGAACAAGGCGATACGAAGCGCGCCACCGAGGTGCTGCGGCGCGCCGCCAGCCTGGCGCCGCAATCTGCCGAAATACAATACCACCTGGCTGCGGCGCTGGCCAGCAACGGCGACAAGCCGGGCGCGCGCAAACAGCTCGAACAACTGCTGGCCGCCAACAAGGACTTTGCGCAGCGCGCCGAGGCCCAGGCCTTGCTGGCCCGGCTCTAGCCCATGAGCATGCTTGCCGCGCGGCTGCTGGCCCTGGCCGCCGGCCTGGCCTGCCTGGGGGCGCTGGGCCACTATCCGCTGGGCCATGGCTGGCCGGTCTGGCTGCTGTACGCCCTGCTGCCATGCTATTTCTTGCTGTTATGCTGGCGCCCGGCGCTGTGGCTGTTCGCCCTGCCCGCCATGCTGCCGGTGCTGGACCTGGCGCCGTGGACCGGCTGGTTTTTTTTCGAAGAAATCGACTTGTTGCTGTTGCTGACGGTGGCCTGCGGCTACTGGCGCTGGCGCCCTGGCACATCAAGGATGACGCTGGCGCCGGGCGCCCGGCTGTGGCTGGCCCTGGTCAGCCTGGCGGCGCTGGCGGCGCTGCTGCGCGGCTTGCTGTCCGTGCAAACACCGCCTGACGGCTTGAACGCCTGGAACAATTACCTGAGTCCCTGCAATGCCGTGCGCCTGGGCAAGGCCTGGTGCTGGGCCATGCTGTTGCTGCCCTTGCTGCTGCGCGATTGCGCCAACGACGGCTTGCGCCGCCTGGCGCTGCCCGGCATGCTGTGCGGCCTGGGACTGGTGGCCTTGTGCGCGCTGTGGGAACGGGCCGTGTTTCCGGGTGTGTTCAATATGGCCAGCGACTACCGCATCACGGCGCCGTTTTCGGCCATGCATACGGGCGGCGCGGCGCTCGACGGTTATCTGGCCATGTCGCTGCCGTTTGCGGTGCTGTGGCTGGCCAGCGCCCGCGCCCGCGGCCCGGCCATCGCCGCCTTGCTGCTGCTGGGGCTGGCCCTGCATGCGGCCATGGCCACGTTTTCGCGCGCGCTGTATGCGGCCCTGCCCGTGGCGGCCATCGTCGGCCTGGCTGGCTGGCAGCTGGCGCAAGGCAGGCAGCGCCGGCAAGGCTGGCAGGCCTGCGCCATGCGCCGCGCCGCCGCCGGCCTGTTGCTGGGCACAGGCGCGGCCGCTTTGCTGGCATTGATGTTTCATGCCGCCGGTTACCGCGGCTTGCTGGCCGCCATGGTGCTGCTGGCGGGCGCTTTTTTGCTGGCCGCGCAAGCGCTGCCCTGGCGCCTGGCGCCGGCCAGCGTGCTGTGCGCGCTGGCCGCGCAGGCGACCCTGGCGGCGCTGTGGCCGAATGAGCTCGTCCATGGCGTGTTGAAGGCCCCGTATGCGCTGTTCCTTCTGTCGAGCCTGCTGCTAGCATTCAGCCTGTGGCGCCAGTGGCTGCCGCTGGCCATGATGGCGTTGACCATGATGGCGTGCAATACGGCCTGGATCGGCTGGCACTGGGCCGGCGCCATCGCCTTGCGCCCGGCAGCGCTGGTGCTGCTGATGGCGCTGCTATTGCTGCTTAACAGCCGGCTGCACCGGCCCTTGTGGCGCAAGGGCCGCGCCAGCCTCAGCGTCGCGGCGGCGGCCGGGCTGCTGCTGATGCTGGCCATCCCCGTGTCGGCCAGCTATTACGCCAATGAACGCTTCGCCACCACGGCCGGCGACTGGCAAGGCCGGCTGCGCCACTGGCGCGGCGCGCTGGCGATGATGCCGGGCGACTGGGCCACGACCGCCTTCGGCATGGGTACTGGAACTTTTCCGGCCAGCTATTTCTGGCGCAACACGGTAGGCGACGTGCCGGCGCGCCTGGCTTATGCCGACGAGGCCGACGCAGGTAATCGCTATCTGCGCCTGTCGAGTCCTGGCTACCGCGCCGGCTATGGCGAACTGCTGCGCCTGCTGCAGCGGGTAAGCGTCCAACCCGACACCCGCTACGCGCTGGCGCTCGACGTGCGCCGCCACGGCCCCATGCCGATGCTGCAGCTGAAGTTATGCCAGCGGCAACTGCTATACGCGCAATATTGCGTGCAAGCTCCCCTGCGTTTGCTGCCGCCGGCCACCGCCGCGCCGCACTGGCAGCCGCAGTGGCAGCCGCAGTGGCAGCATTATCAGATGAGCATCGACAGCGCCCGCCTGGGCGACGGCGCCTGGCTGTTGCGAGCACCGGTGCAACTGGAACTGGCGGCCGCCGGTATGGCCGAACCTGCCTTGATCGATGTCGACAACCTCAGCCTGCGCGCGCCCGACGGCGAAGAGCTGCTGGCCAATGGCGACTTTAGCAAGGCCAATGATTACTGGTTTTTCAGCAGCGACCACCATCACCTGCCCTGGCATATCAAGAACCTGTGGCTGCACTTGTATGTCGAATCGGGCGTGTTCGGCCTGCTTTCGGTGCTGGGCCTGTTTACGCTGGCCTGCGCGTCCCTGCTGCGGTGCGCGGCGCAGGGACCGCACGCCGATGGCGCTGCCGCCATGCTGGCCGCGCTGGCCGGCTTCATGGTGATCGGCGTGTTCGACAGCCTGCTCGACGTGCCGCGCATCGCCCTGCTGTTTTATATGCTGCTGCTGTGCGCGTTGCTGCAGCCGTCCACGCCACCGGCCATGGAAAGAACACGACGATGAAAGCATTTCTGCTGTTGAGCTTGTTATTGCCATGCGCCCTGCTCCCGGTGCACGCCCAGATCCAGCCGCAAGCGCTGGAGCAGGTGATCACCCGCGTCAAGCCGGCCATCGTCGGCATCGGCAGCCACCAGAAAACGCGCACGCCGCCTGTCCTGTTCATCGGCACCGGTTTTGTTACCGGCGATGGCCTCAGCGTGCTGACCTGCGCGCATGTGATCGACAAACTGCTGGCGGCCAATCCTGGCGAGACCATCGGTATCCTGACGGGCCAGGGCGAGGTGGCGCAGTTTCGCGCCGCCACCGTGCAGGCGCTCGACCCCGAGCACGACCTGGCGCTGCTGCGCCTGGCCGGCACGCCCTTGCCCGTCCTGCGGCTGGGTGACGCGTCCGAGGTACGCGAAGGCCAGGCCATGGCGTTTACGGGCTTTCCGCTTGGCACCTTGCTGGGCCTGCACCCTGTGACGCACCGCGCCACAGTGTCGGCCCTGACGCCGGTGGTGCTGCCGAGCGCAAACGCGCTGCGGCTCGATCCGAAACGGCTGGCGCAGCTGCAAAAAGCGCCGTATACGGTATTCCAGCTCGATGCGACGGCGTATCCGGGCAGCAGCGGCAGCCCGCTGTTCGATCCACAGACGGGCCTGGTCTACGGCATCGTCAACATGGTCTACGTCAAGGGCCTGAAGGAGGCGGCCGTTACCGCGCCGAGCGGCATCGCCTATGCGATTCCAGGGCGCCACATGCAGGACTTGCTACAGCGACAGCGATAATTCAGTTGCGCCCCTGGCGCAGGCGTTCGGTAATGCCAGGCTCATCCCATGTAGGAAAAAAAAAGGGATAAAACGAGCGTTCGCCACCGTGCTGTTCCATCAGGCCGCCATATTTGCGGATCTGCTCGCCCATATACTCCAGGTCCAGGCGCAGCAATACGGCCGGCGCGCCCACGCGCGTACATTCGCGCTCGCCGCCAAAATCCTTGAAGCCCAGCATGCGCTTGTAGAACACCACGTGGCGCGGGTTGACCTCGATCACGTAATCGGTAAAGCGGTGGATATTGTGCGCGTAGATATACGAGATATGGATCAGCGCCGCAAACACCCGTTTGCTCACGCCCTTGTCGATGGCCAGGCGCGACGGTTCGCACAGGCGCCGGCCCTGCTCGCGCAGGACGTCGAGCTTGTCGCGGAAGTTGTCGTCGGCGGGCAAGCCGGTTTCCTCGTTATCGAGGCACAGCGTCATGGTGCCGACGGTGTCGCCCGCCGTTTCGGCAAACAGCGTGATTTTATTGAGCGCGTGGGCGATGCCGGGATCGACCGCGTAGCCGCGCCAGCCGTACATCTTGCGGATCAGCAGGCTGGCGGCCTCGCGCCGGCCGCGCGAGTTGGCCATGCGGATATGAAAGCGCTGCAGGTCGATTTCATGCTCCATGGCCGGATCGATCTTGCCTTCGCCCACCACCAGGTCGCTGAGACCGACCGGGCTGTCAAAGGAAATTATGGGGTCATCTTCAAAGCTCATCTTGTCCTCACTGTCGCGGCGGTTCGCCGGTGAGACGAACTGATGCCAATGCCATGTGACAAGATCTGAGCTGAAGAAGTTCCCTGAAATTACGGAAAAACCAGAAGAAGTTATCGATATAGTGACTAAATACAAATATAAATTTTCTTTTTTATATGTATTGGAAAATAAAAAAGCTTTTTTGCTGGCTGCGTTTTTAAAAGAAACTTTCCGGTATCAGCAGTACATCGCCGGGCCGCATCATGATGTTCGCGGAAATATCGCCGTCGCGCAACAGGTCATCGAGGCGCACGCGCATCTGCTGCTGTGCGCCATCGCGCACGCGGATCACGCTGGCCTTGTTGCCAGCGGCAAAATCGGTAATGCCGCCGACGGTGATCAGGACGTCCATCAGCGACATGCCCTGGCGGTAAGGCAAGGCCTGCGGCTTGGCCGCCGCACCGATCACGCGGATCTGTTCCGCATACGGCCCGGCAAAATTGGTGACGATGACGGTCACCACCGGCTGCTGGATGAACTTGCCCAGCGCCTGCTCGATATCGCGTGCCAGCTGGGTCGAGGTCTTGCCGCTGGCCATCAGGTCTTCCACCAGTGGCGTGGTGATCTTGCCGTCGGGGCGCACCGCCACCGTCAGCGACACTTCCGGGTTGCGCCACACCAGGATATTGACGGAGTCGCCCGGCCCGATCAGGTAGTCGTGCAGCGGGGCACTGTCTTCGGCCGGCGCCAGCGCGTGCTGCGTGCGGCAGCCGGCAAGCACAATGGCAGCGCTGGCGCAGGCCAGCACGCGGGTGATCAGGGCGCGACGTAAGGCATTCATGCTGGTTTCCTTGAAAAGATGCGGCCGTGCAAAATCCAGGCTGGGCCGGGAACTTCCCATGATTAGGAAAACCGGCCCGGTGTCTCTTGAGGAGTATCAAGAAGCAATCATCTTGGGAAATTTTGTAGCGGCGGCAACCTATACTTTGTTCACTCGACAAGAAAACACGCCGTTTTTGCTTGTCCACGCCCTGCACCGTTACCTGAAGGAAGCGACATGGAGGATTTGATACAGCAAGTGCTCTCGGCCCTGAAAGGCATCTGGAAGTACCGCTGGCACGCGGTGCTGGTGGCCTGGCTGGTGGCGATCGCCGGCTTTATCAAGGTCATCAGCCTGCCCGACAACTACCAGACCTCGGCGCGCGTGTTTGTCGATACGCAAACCATTCTCAAACCCTTGATGGCCGGCATGACCAGCGTGCCCAACACCGAACAGCAAGTGGCCATCATGAGCCGCACCCTGCTCAGCCGGCCGAATGTCGAGCGGGTCATGCGCATGGTCGACCTCGACCTCGATTCGCGCACCGTGCGCGAACACGAAGCCCAGCTCGACGACCTGCTGCGCAACATCAAGATCAGCGGTACCAACGCCTATGACATCTACACCATCAGCTACACCGGAGCGCAGCCGAAAGTGACGCGCGACGTGGTGCAAAGCCTGCTGACCATCTTTGTCGAAGGCAGTTTCCAGGGCAAGAAAGGCGACTCGCAAAAGGCGGTGCAATTCATCGACGAGCAGATCAAGAACTACGAGGACAAGCTGAGCGCGGCCGAAAACCTGATGAAAGATTTCAAGATCCGCAACAATATGCTGCTGCCGCGCCAGGGCATCGACTATGGCGGCCAGCTATTGATGATGTCCGACAGCCTCGACAACGCCAAACTGGAACTGCTGGAAGCCGAACAGGCGCGCAAGGCCATCTTGAGCCAGATCGAGGGCGACGAGCCGGTGCTGGACCTCGAACCGACCGCCTCGGCCATCAGCAATCCCGAGCTCGACGAGCGCATCGCCACGCTCAACAAGAATCTCGACAGCCTGCGCATGCAATACACGGAATTGCATCCTGACATAGTTGCCTCGAAGCGCCTGGTGGCCCAGCTGGAACAGCGCAAGATCGAAGAGAGCAAGCTGCGCTCGGCATCGGGCGACCCCGGCAAGAACTACAGCCCCATGCTGCAGCAGCTGAAAGTGGCGCTGACCGAAGCGGACGCCAAGGTCGCCGCGATCAAGGCGCGCGTGGCCGAATATACGGCGCGCAACGAACGCCTGCTGGCGCACAGCAACGCCGTGCCCGAGGTGGAATCGCAACTGGCCCAGCTCAACCGCGACTATGTGATCAACAAGGAAAACTATGAAAAACTGATCGGGCGGCGCGAAGCGGCCAAGCTGTCGGGCGAACTCAGTTCCACCACCGACATGATGGCCTTCAAGATCATCGATCCGCCCACCGTGCCCTTGTCGCCGATCGGCCCGAACCGCCCGCTGCTGTTCAGCGCGGCGCTGGCAGCGGCGCTGGTGGCCGGCGTGGCCGCCGCCCTGTTGATCAGCCAGATCCGGCCGACTTTCCTCAGCCCTGCCGAATTGCGCGACGCCACCGGGCTGACCGTATTGGGCACGGTGGCGATGAACTGGACCGAGCAGCAGAAGATGCGCCAGCGCCGCGCCCGCTATGCCTTCAGCACCTGCCTGGGCAGCCTGTTCATGCTGTACGGCGGCGTGGTGGCGGCCGCCTTGCTCAAATTCTAGATGCTGCACAGGAGACAAGATGGATAACAACAGCAACGACGCACGGCAACCTGAAAGCGGCACCCCGCTGGAAGTGGCGGAAGCCGCGATCCCTTACCAGGTCGACGCCAAGCCGGACGCCACGCCAACCTCGCCCAACTACCGCGCGCTGAACCTGGCCCGGCTGCAGGCGCAGGGCATGGTCACCCACGACGGCGGGCGCACCTCGGTGGCCGAAGATTTCCGCATCATCAAGCGCCCGCTGCTGCGCAACGCCCGCGCCACGGGCGAAGACGCCATCCGCCACGGCAACCTGATCGTCGTCACCAGCGCCATGCCCGGCGAAGGCAAGACCTATTGCGCCGTCAACCTGGCCATGAGCATCGCCATGGAAATGGACATGACGGTGCTGCTGGTCGACGCCGACGTGGCGCGCCCGTCGGTGCTGAAAGTGCTGGGCCTGCCGGCCGAACCGGGCCTGATGGACGTGCTGCTCGACGAGCGCCTGGAAATGTCGGACGTGATCCTGAAAACCAATGTCGCCACGCTCAGCATTTTGCCGGCCGGGCGCAGCAACAAGCACGCCACGGAACTGCTGGCCAGCCGCGCCATGAGCCGCCTGCTCAGTGAAATTGCCAGCCGCTATGCCGACCGCATCGTCGTCTTCGATTCGCCACCGTTGCTCATTACCAGCGAAGCCCATGCGCTGGTGGGCCAGATGGGCCAGGTGGTGATGGTGGTCGAGGCGGAAACCACCACCCAGCATGCGGTCAAGGAAGCCCTGCGGCAGATCGAATCGTGCGAACATATCAACCTGATCTATAACAAGACCAGGGGATTTCCCGGCAACGACTACTACGGTTATGGCTATTACGACTAGCCCGGCCCGCGCGCTGGCGCCGTGGCTGCTGCTGTTGATGGCGCCACCGGCGTCGGCCCTGGAATGGCTGGTGGCACCCTCGCTGCGCGTGCGTGAGAGCTATACCGACAACGCCCTGCTGGCCCCGCCCGGCCAGGAAAAATCCGATTTCATCACCGAAATCGCCCCCGCCATCGCCGTCATCGCCAGCGGTCCGCGCCTGCAGGTGCACCTCGACGCCAGCTGGCGCAAGTTCCTGTCGCGCCAGCGCGCCGATTCCGATACCGTGCAACTGCAGGCCGGCGCCAACTCCGAACTCGTGCGTGACTGGTTCTACCTGGACGGCCACGCCAGCGTCAGCCGCCAGAACGTGTCGCCGTTCGGCCCACCCGTGATCGACGTGCTGCCCGACAGCAGCAACCAGAGCACCGTGCGCGCCACCCTCGTCAGCCCCTACATGCGCCACCGTTTCAAAGGCCTTGGCACCTTTGATGCACGCTATACGCGCGCCGATGTGTCCAGCGGAAACAACTTGCTGTCCACCCATAGCGACGAGCTGCAAGTGATGCTGGGCGGCGATCCGCGCGGCCGCGGCTGGACCTGGAACGCCAGCTATGACGTGCGCCGCACCGAAGACAGCATGCTGCCGCCACAGCGCAAGGAGCGCGCCAGCGTTGGCCTGCGCTATCCGTTCAGCCGCACCTGGTCGGGCACGGCCAGCGTCGGCACGGAGAAGGAAACCTACGAAGCGAACAACGGGCGCAATCCGCAAGGGCGGTTCTGGTCGCTGGGCGGCGTGTGGACGCCGTCGCCGCGCACCAGCGTGGCGTTCAGCACGGGCCGTCGCTTCTTTGGCCAGACCTACAGCCTGGACGCGCGTTTCCTGCAGCGCCATAACAACTGGTCGCTGCAGTACAGCGAAGACATCACCACCCTGCCGGCGCAGTTTTTGCGCCTGGGCGACAGCGACGCGGCCGGCCTGCTCGACCAGCTATGGCGCGGCATTTTTCCCAACGCGCAAGAGCGGCGCCTGCGCATCGACGCTTTTTTGCGCTACGCCAACGCGCAAGACCCGCAACTGGGCGGCTTCAATTACTTCAGCCACCGCTACTACCTGCAAAAGCAGCTGAAACTGAACATGGCGCGCGCCACGCCGAAAAGCACGCTGATCCTGGCCTTGTCGGCCGTCGACCGCACCGCCCAGACCAATAGCGGCGTCGACAGCGGCCTGTTGCCCGATATCGACCTCAGTACGTCGGACCGCACGCGCCAGCTGGGCGCCAGCGCCGGCTGGAGCTGGCGCGCCTCGTCGCGCGGCAGCGTCAATGTCCAGGCTGGCTACGCCAGCGCCCGCTCGCTCAGCATGCCGCGGCGCGACGACAACCTGACGTTCTCGGCCGGCTACAGCCGCGTGCTGCGTTCAAACCTGACGGCAGCCATCGATGTGCGCCGTACCCAGCACCGCAGCAACCGCGGCGCAGACTTCCGTGAAAACGGCGTCAGCGCCACGCTCACCATGCGATTCTAAGGAGGCCCCATGCCACACCCCGACTTGCCGTCCATCCGGCCCCATCTGCTGTGCATCGTGGCCGCGCGGCCCAATCTGATGAAGATGGCGCCCATCCTGGCGGCCTTTTCGCACCTGGCGCCGCAGGTGCGCATCAGCCTGGTTCATACCGGCCAGCATTATGACGACGCCATGGACGCCCGGGTGTTTGCCGACCTGGGCCTGCGCGCGCCCGATATCAACCTCGAGGTCGGCTCCGGCAGCCACGCGCAGCAGACGGCCGAGATCATGCGCCGCTATGAACCGGTGCACCTGGAACTGGCGCCGCACGCCGTGCTGGTGGTCGGCGACGTCAATTCCACGCTGGCCTGTGCGCTGGTGGCGGCCAAGCTGGGCACGCCGGTGATCCATGTCGAGGCTGGTTTGCGCAGCGGTGACCGGGCCATGCCGGAAGAAATCAACCGCGTGCTGACCGATCAGTTGTCCGAGCTGCTGTTTACCAGCGAAACGGGGGCGCGCGCCAATTTGCTGCGCGAAGGCATCCATCCGGAGCGCATCCATTTTGCCGGCAATGTGATGATCGACAGCCTGCTGCGCCAGCTGCCCGATGCCGTGCCGCCGCGCATCAGCCTGCAGGCCCACGGCCACGACTGTCCGCCCGCCTACGCCCTGTTGACCTTGCACCGGCCGTCGAACGTGGACGACGGCGCGCGCCTGGCCGCGCTGATGGAATCGATGTGCTCGCTGTCGTCGCAACTGCCGCTGCTGTTTCCCATCCATCCGCGCACGCGCGCCATGCTGGAAAAGACCGGGCTGGCGCGGCTCTTGCGCGGGCACGCCATCGTCGCGCTGCCGCCGCTGGGCTACCTGGAGATGCTGGGCCTGATGCAGGGCGCGCGCCTGGTGCTGACCGATTCGGGCGGCATCCAGGAAGAAACCACGGCGCTGGGCGTGCCCTGCCTGACCTTGCGCGACAATACCGAGCGCCCCGTCACGGTCGACGAAGGCAGCAATACCATCGCCGGCACCGCCCCGGTCGCCATTGTCTCGCTGGCGCGCCAGGTGTTGCGCACGGGCGGCAAGCGCGGGCGCATCCCGCAATACTGGGATGGCCATGCGGCCGAGCGCATCGCCACGGCCACCGCGCAGTGGTTCGCGGCGCGCCTGGCGCCATGAAGCGGCCCGGATTGCGCAACGCGCTGACGATCGACGTCGAAGACTATTTCCAGGTCTCGGCCTTTGCGCCCCATATCGCCCGCGCCGATTGGCCGCACCTGGCGTGCCGGGTCGAGGCCAACGTCGAGCGCATCTTGCTGCTGCTGGACCAACAGGGCATTCAGGCGACCTTCTTTACCCTGGGCTGGATCGCCGAACGCTATCCGGCCATGCTGCGCCGCGTGGCCGCTGCCGGCCATGAAGTGGCCAGCCACGGCCACGCCCATTTGCGCGCTTCGCAGCAGTCGCGCATCGAATTCCTGCACGATGTGGTGCTGAGCAAGACCATCCTCGAACAACTGACGGGCCAGGCCGTGCTCGGCTACCGCGCGCCCAGCTTTTCCATCGGCGCGGCCAATCTGTGGGCCTTCGACGTGCTGCGCGAAGCGGGCTACCGCTACAGTTCCAGCATCTACCCGATCCGCCACGACCACTACGGCATGCCCGACGCGCCGCGCTTTGCCTGGCGTCCGCGCGGCGTACAAGGCGTGCTGGAATTGCCGGTCAGCACGGTGCGCCTGGGCCGCCGCAACTATCCGGCCGGCGGCGGCGGCTACTTCCGGCTGCTGCCCTATCCCCTGTCGCGCTGGCTTTTGCGTCGCATCAATTCGCACGACGGGCAAGCTGGCATATTCTACTTTCACCCTTGGGAACTCGATCCCGGGCAACCGCGACCCGCCGGCCTGGGCTGGAAAACCCGTTTTCGCCACTACCTGAACCTGGCGCGGATGGAAGCGCGGCTGGCACGGCTGACGAGCGATTTTGCCTGGGACCGCATGGACCGCATTTTTCTTGAGGGCACATGATGCATGAGGCACAGCACCCTGGCGACAGCGCGGCGGAAGTGATTGCCGCCGCCCAGCGCAGCAGCGCGATCACGGTCCGCACTTTGCTGCCGCAAGACCACGGCCGCTGGGACGCCTTCGTGCACAGCTGCCCCGACGCCACCTTTTTCCACCGCGCCGGCTGGCAGACCATCATGGAGCAAGGCTTCGGGCACGCTTCCCATTTCCTGTATGCCGAACAAAACGGGCGCATCCTGGGCGTGCTGCCGCTGGCGCACATGCGTGGGCTGCTGTGCGGCAAGGCGCTCGTCTCCCTGCCTTTTTGCGTCTATGGCGGCATCGCCGCCGTCGATCCGCAGGCCAGGCGGGCGCTCGACGCGCGGGCCCGGCACCTGGCGCGCGAGTTGCAGGTGGGCCACCTGGAATACCGCCAGCGCGACGGCGCCATCCCTGACGGCTGGCAAGGCAAGCCGCTGTACGCCACCTTCCGCAAGACCCTGCTGGCAGACGACGAGCAAAACCTGCTGGCGATCCCGCGCAAGCAGCGCGCCGTCGTGCGCAAGGCCATCGCGAGCGGCCTGCACAGCGCCATCGACTACGACCTCGAGCGTTTCTTCCCGCTCTATGCGGCCAGCGTGCACCGTTTGGGCACGCCCGTGTTTGCGCGCCGCCACTTTGCCCTGCTGCGCAAGGTGTTTGGCAACGATTGCGACATCCTCACCGTCTACCAGGGCCAGCAGGCGCAGGCCAGCGTGCTGTCGTTTTATTTCCGCGGCGAGGTGCTGCCCTACTACGGCGCCGGCAGCGTGCTGGCGCGCAGCAGCGGCGCCAACGACTTCATGTACTGGGAACTGATGCGCCGCGCCGGTGCGCGCGGCGTGCGCCAGTTCGATTTCGGCCGCAGCAAGGTTGGTACCGGCGCCTTTGACTTCAAGAAGAACTGGGGCTTTGTGGCGCAGCCGCTGCCATATGCCTACAAGCTGATCGGCGCCGCCGCACTGCCCGACGTCAATCCGCTCAATCCCAGATACGCGCTGTTCATCCGCGCCTGGCGCCGCCTGCCGCTGCCGCTGGCCAACCTGCTGGGGCCGCATCTGGTGCGGCAGCTGGGCTAGCCATGCGCGAACTGCTCTTTCTCGCCCACCGCCTGCCGTATCCGCCCAACAAGGGCGACAAGATCCGTTCCTGGCACATGCTGCAATACCTGAGCCGGCATTTCCGCGTACACCTGGGCGCCTTTATCGACGACGAGGCCGACTGGCAACATACGCGCCAGGTGGCCGCCCTGTGCGCCAGCAGCCGCTTTATCGACCTGCGTCCGATGGCGGCGCGCTGGCGCGCCGCGCGTGCATTGCTGTCGCGCCAGTCCATGAGCGTGCACTACTACCGCGACGCGCGCCTGCTCGAATGGGTCAACGGCCTGCTGTCCACCGGAAAAGTTCGCCACGCGCTGGCGTTTTCCGGCCCCATGGCCCAGTACATCGATGGCAGCGCCGGCCGCCATTTGCATCGCGTGATCGACTTTGTCGATGTCGACTCCGACAAATGGCGCCAGTATGGCGACAGCAAACCGTGGCCCTTGTCGCAGTTGTACCGGCGCGAGGCGCACTTGCTGCTGCAATACGAACGCCATATCGCGCAGCAGTTTTCCGCCGCCAGCTTTGTCTCGGAAGCCGAAGCAGCCCTGTTTCGCCTGTGCGCCCCGATGGCCAGGCGCAAGATACGCCACTTCAATAACGGCGTCGACAGCAACTATTTTGCACCCGGGGCCTGTGCCGCCTCGCCATATCGGCCCGGCGCGCAGGTGCTGGTGTTTACGGGCGCGATGGACTACTGGCCCAATATCGACGCGGTGCGGTGGTTCGTGCGCCACGTATGGCCGGCCCTGCGGCGCCAGTTTCCGCAACTGGCCTTTTATATCGTCGGCAGCCGGCCGGCGCCGCGCGTGCAGGCATTGGCCAGCGTGGACGGCGTGACCGTGACCGGCGCGGTCGACGATATCCGGCCCTATCTGGCCGGCGCCACCCTGGCGGTGGCGCCGCTGCGCATTGCGCGCGGCGTGCAGAACAAGGTGCTTGAAGCGATGTCAATGGGAAAAATCGTGCTCGCCTCGCCGCAGGCGCTCGAAGGCATCGCCGCCCAGCCGGGGCTCGAGCTGCTGCTGGCGCGCGACGAGGCCGAATTCATCCACCATGCATCGCGCGTGCTGCGCACCGCCGCCGCCCGGCCGGGCGAAGTTGCGGGCACGGAGATGGGTGCCTGCGCGCGCCGCATGATCTTGCAGGACTACCACTGGGACCGCAATTTGCAGGACCTGGGCGCCATGCTCGACGTCAAGCCGGGCGCCGTATCCGACGGCATATCGACCGCCACGAGCAGCATGCGGCCGGTGCCGGCGCCGGAGGCTCCATGAAGCTGGCCGCGCGCAAGGTCGCCACCAGCATGCCGGCACCGGCGCCAACACCGGCGCCGGCGCTTCCGGCATCCGGGCATGGCGTACCGGCGCTGCTGCTGGCCCTGGCTGCCATCGTGCTGCTGTACCACGCCACCTTCTGGGGCATGCTGGAGGTATGGTCGCGCTCGCAGACCTTTGCTCATGGTTTTCTGATCGTGCCGATCAGCCTGTGGCTGGCCTGGCGCCAGCGTGCGCGGCTTGCCGCCCTGCCGCTGCGGCCGTCGCTGGCGGGCGGGCTGCTGCTGCTGGTGCTTGGAGTGGCCTGGTTGCTGGCCGACCTGGCCTATGTGCAGGTGGCCGAACAATACGCGGCTACCGCCATGCTGCCCGCCGCCGTGTTGGCCATCCTCGGCTGGCCGGCCGCGCGTTTGCTGGCCTTTCCATTAAGCTATCTCTTCCTGGCCGTGCCGTTTGGCGAAGTGTTCCTGCCGCCGCTGATCGACTTTACGGCCGGCTTCACGGTGGGTGCCCTGCATCTGTCCGGCGTGCCCGTATTCAGGGATGGCAATTACTTTTCACTACCGACTGGCAACTGGTCGGTGGTCGAAGCGTGCAGCGGCCTGCGCTACGTGATCGCCTCGCTGGCCCTGGGCGCGTTGTTTGCCCATTTGCATTTTCGCAGCATGCGCCGGCGTCTGGCCGTGCTGGCCTGCGCGCTGCTGGTGCCCATCCTGGCCAACGGCGTGCGTGCCTGGCTGATCGTCATGCTGGGCCACCACAGCGACATGCGCCTGGCAGTCGGCGTCGACCACCTCGTGTATGGCTGGCTGTTCTTCGGCCTGGTGATGCTGCTGCTGCTCCTGCTTGCCGGCCGCTGGCGCGAACACCCCCCGCTCCTCGTCCTGGCCGCTGGCGCCCAGCCAACGCCACCACCGCGCGCCGCCTCGCTGGCCGCCATCAAGGCCGCTGCCGCCTGCGTGCTGATCGCCGCCGCCTGGCCGGCGCTGGCCTGGCGCAGCGAAGAAACGCCGCCGCAGGCCGGACGCTGGCCAGCGGTGCTGGCCATGCCCACGCCCGCCGGCTGGCGCCTGGAGCACACTGCCGCGCCCGACTGGAGCGCCAGCCTGGCGGGCGCGCCGCTGCGGCTGGACGCCACGTATGCGCAAGTGGGCACGCAAGTGAGCACGCCAATAAGCACCACCCAAACGAGCACACCAGCCAGCGCGCAAGTGACGGTGCAACTGGCTTGGTACGGGCGGCAGGCGCGCCATGCCGAACTGCTGACGCACCAGGTGACACCCTATGGCACACGCTGGCTGCCGCTGGCGCAGCAGATACGGCGCCTGAGCCTGCCGGGACGCAGCTTGCAGCTACGCGAAACCGTGCTGGCGCACGGCAACGAACGGGTGCTGGTCTGGCGCAGCTACCAGCAGGGCGGCGTGCTGACGGCCAGGCCGGCGCTGGTCAAGCTGCTGCTGGCCAGGGGCAAACTGCTGGGCACGCGCCAGGATGGCGCCGACATCATGGTGTCCTGCGCCTACGACGAGCTGGCGCCGCCGCCACGCGCCAGGCTGCAAGCTTTCATGCAAGCGGCGCTGCCGGGGATCGAACAAGCGTTACAGGAGTTGCCGCATGCACCGTGAGCCTGACACCACTGTTCCGGCGGCCGGCGCGCCGCCGTTGATCGTGCATGTCATCGACCGGCTTGACGTGGGCGGGCTGGAAAACGGCCTGGTCAACCTGATCAACCATATGCCGCCAGGGCGCTACCGGCACGCCATCGTCTGCCTTAAAAACGCCACGTCGTTTCGCCAGCGCCTGACCGCGCCGGGAGTCGATGTCATCAGCCTGGACAAGCGCGAAGGCAAGGACCCGGCACATTATCTGCGCCTGTACCGGCTGCTGCGGCAGTTGCGGCCCAGCCTGGTACATACGCGCAACCTCGCTTGCATCGAGGCGCAGCTGCTGGCGGCCATCGCCGGCGTGCCCCTGCGCGTGCATGGCGAACACGGGCGCGAGATCAACGACCTGCAAGGCGCCAACCGCAAGCACCGCCTGCTGCGCAAGCTGATGCTGCCGCTGATCCAGCAGTTCATTACCGTCAGTGCCGATCTCGGCCAGTGGCTGGTGCAGGCCATCGGCGCGCCGCCCGCCAGGGTCAGCCATATCGACAATGGCGTCGACAGCGTGCGGTTTCATCCGCGCCTCGGTCCGCCGGCGCTGGTCGGCCCCCCCGGCTTCCTGTGCCATGGCGCCTATGTGATCGGCAGCGTGGGCCGCATGGTAGCGGTGAAAGACCAGCTGTCGCTGGTGCGCGCCTTTTTGCTGCTGCTGGGCAAACTTGAACCGCGCGACGGCGCGCGCCTGCGCCTGATGATGATCGGCGACGGCCCCTGCCGCCAGCCTTGCCTGGACCTGCTGGCGCAGGCCGGCGTGCCACACCTGGCCTGGCTGCCGGGCGCGCGCGACGATGTGGCGCAATTGCTGCGCGCCATGGACGTGTTCGTGCTGCCTTCGCTGGCCGAAGGCAGTTCCAACACCATCCTCGAAGCGATGGCCAGCGGCTTGCCGGTGGTGGCGACCGAGGTGGGCGGCAATGCGGAACTGGTGCAACCGGGCTGGAGCGGCGCACTGGTGCCGCCGCGCGCGCCCGAGCTGCTGGCCGAGGCACTGTTCGATTACTGCTGTTCGCCGGAACTGGGGCCCCGCCACGGCGCGCGCGGGCGCCGCCAGGTGCTGGCCGAACACAGCTTGTCCGCCATGGCCGGCGCCTACCTGGCGGTGTATGACCGCTTGACGGGCGCCGAAGCGCCTTCCTCGCTTTCCACTTATCCCTGAAAGGACCTCCATGTGCGGCATCGTCGGCATCTTTGATCTGCAAGGCCAGCGCGACATCGAAGCAAAGCTGCTGGCGCGCCTGACCAACAGCTTGCGCCATCGCGGGCCGGACGAGGACGGCATGCACCGCGAGCCGGGGCTGGGCCTCGGTCACCGGCGCCTGTCCGTCATCGATCTGGCCAGCGGCCAGCAGCCGCTGTTCAATGCCGACCGCAGCGTGGCCATCGTCTTCAATGGCGAAATCTACAATTACCGCGCGCTGATGGCCGAACTGCGCCAGTTCGGCCATCAGTTCCGCACCAGCAGCGACACGGAAGTGATCGTGCACGCCTGGGAACAATGGGGCGAACAATGCGTGGAGCGCCTGCGCGGCATGTTCGCGTTCGCGCTGTGGGACCGCCGGCGCCACCTGCTGTTCCTGGCGCGCGACCGGCTCGGCGTGAAACCCTTGTACTATGGCGAACTTGCCGACGGCACCCTGGCCTTCGGCTCCGAACTAA
The DNA here is from genome assembly GCF_002250505.1 of Janthinobacterium sp. PC23-8. Classification (GTDB taxonomy): domain Bacteria; phylum Pseudomonadota; class Gammaproteobacteria; order Burkholderiales; family Burkholderiaceae_D; genus Janthinobacterium. Next base: position 252,555 of record NZ_NJGY01000002.1, on the reverse strand, counting down.
AGGCGCTGCTGGCCCATCCGGCCATGCCGCGCGAGCTCGATCCGCTGGCGGTAGAGGATTATTTTGCGTATGGCTACGTGCCCGAGCCGCGCAGCATCTTTCGCCACGCGCACAAGCTGCCCCCGGGCCACACGTTGTCCATCCGCGCCGGCCAGCCACTGCCGGCGCCACGCCAGTACTGGGACGTGCCCTTCGTGCAACATCCACCAGCGAGCGAAGCGCGGGCGGCCGACGAATTGCTGGCGCGCCTGCGCGAAGCGGTGCGTATCCGCATGGTGGCCGAAGTGCCGCTGGGCGCCTTCCTGTCGGGCGGCGTCGATTCGAGCGCCGTGGTGGCGATGATGGCTGGCTCAAGCAGCACCCCCGTCAATACCTGCTCGATTTCGTTTGGCGACCCGGCCTACAATGAGGCCCAATACGCCAGCATGGTGGCGCGCCGCTATGGCACCTTGCATCACGCGCAAAAAGTCGAGTCCGACGATTTCGAACTGATCGACCTGCTGGCCACGCTGTACGATGAGCCGTTCGCCGACAGTTCGGCCATGCCCACCTACCGCGTATGCCAGTTGGCGCGCCGGCGCGTCACGGTGGCGCTGTCGGGCGACGGCGGCGATGAAAGCCTGGCCGGCTACCGGCGCTACAACCTGCATGCGCGCGAAGAAAAAGTGCGCGCCATGCTGCCGCTGGGCATGCGCCAGTCGCTGTTCGGCACCCTGGGCCGGCTGTACCCGAAGGCCGACTGGGCGCCACGCTTCCTGCGCGCCAAGACCACCTTCGAGGGCCTGGCGCGCGACACCACCGATGCCTACTTTCATGGCGTCAGCATTCTGGGCGACGCCATGCGCGCGCGCCTGTTCAGCCCGGAACTGCGGCGCAATCTGCAAGGCTATCGCGCGGTAGAGGTGCTGCGCCGCCACGCCCTGGCCAGCCCCGCGCAAGATGCGCTGTCGCAAGTGCAATACCTGGACCTGAAAACCTATCTGCCCGGCGACATACTGACCAAGGTCGACCGCGCCAGCATGGCGCACGCGCTGGAGGTGCGCTCGCCCCTGCTCGACCACGAGCTGGTGGAATGGATGTCGGGCCTGCCGCCGCAACTGAAACTGTACCGCGGCACCGGCAAATACCTGCTGAAAAAAGCGCTGCGCCCGTTGCTGCCCGACGACCTGCTGTACCGCCAGAAGATGGGCTTTTCCGTGCCACTGGCCGACTGGCTGCGCGGCCCGTTGCGCGAACGCCTGCAACAACGGCTGACCAGCCCGGTGATGGCCCAATGCGCGCTGTTCGACATCGACTATATCCAACAGCTGATCGAGCAACATGGTAGTGGCCGGCGCGACCATAGCGCGCCGCTATGGTCGCTGCTGATGTTCGAATCGTTTTTGCGCCAGGTGCTGCCGCTGCCCGCCGCCACCGTGCGGGAACTGGCCACCGCTTGAGACCCAACCATCGCTGACACGGAAATGCCCATGCGCATCCTGCACATACTCGACCATTCGCTGCCGCTGCACAGCGGCTACACTTTTCGCACCGTGGCCATCCTGGCGCAGCAGCGCGCGCTGGGCTGGGACACGCTGCATCTCACAGGCGCCAAGCAGGGCGGCACCGAGGAGCAGGAACAGCTTGTGGACGGCTGGCACTTTTATCGTACCGCGCCCGGCCGGCAATGGTGGGCGCGCCTGCCCGTGCTGCGCCAGTGGAGCGTGGTGCGGGGCCTGGCGCAACGCTTGCGCCAGCTCGCGCAGCAGATGAAGCCCGATATCCTGCACGCCCACTCGCCGGCCCTGAACGCCCTCGCTGCATTGAAGGTGGGGCGCGCGCTGGGCATCCCCGTGGTCTACGAAGTACGCGCCTTCTGGGAAGACGCAGCAGCCGACCATGGCAGCAGCCGGCCCGGTGGCCTGCGCTACCGCCTCACACGCTGGCTGGAAAACCATGCGCTGCGCCGCGCCGACGCCATCACCACCATCTGCGAAGGCTTGCGCCAGGATCTGTGCGCGCGCGGCCTGCCGCCCGACAAAATCACCGTGATTCCCAATGCCGTCGATACCGCAGCGTTCAATATCGCACCGGCGCAGCCGGGCCTGGCACGCAATCTGGGCCTGGAAGATCACCTTGTGATCGGCTTTATCGGTTCGTTTTACGCCTATGAAGGCCTGGCCCTGCTGCTGCGCGCCATGCCGCGCATGCTGGCTGCGCAGCCACGGCTGCGCCTGCTGCTCGCCGGCGGCGGCCCGCAAGATGCCATGCTGCGCGCGCTGGCCCTTGAACTGGGCGTTGCCGGCCAGGTCGTGTTTGCCGGCAGGGTGCCGCACGAGCTGGTGGCGCAGTATTATCAGCTGATCGACGTGCTGGTGTACCCGCGCCTGCCGATGCGCTTGACGGAACTGGTCACCCCCTTGAAACCGCTGGAGGCGATGGCGCAAGGGCGGCTGGTGGCCGCCTCGGACGTGGGCGGTCACCGCGAACTGATCAGGGACGGCCAGACCGGCGTGCTGTTTCGCGCCAACGACACCGATGCGCTGGCGCAAGCGGTGCTGGCCTTGCTTGACCAGCCGGCCCGCTGGCCCTTGCTGCGCCACCGGGCGCGCGCCTATGTGGAACGCGAGCGCAGCTGGGCCGGCAGCGTGGCGCGCTACGCCGAGCTCTACCGACGCTTGACGGCGCCGCACCCGGCCGCCAGCATGGCGCGGCAGCCGGCGGAGCGCAGCAGATGATGCTCTCCGGCATGCGCATCGCCCTGGTCGGCCCTCAGGCGCCGCCGGCCGGCGGCATGGCCAACCAGACGGCGCAACTGGCCGCCCTGTTGCGCGCCGAGGGGGCCAAGGTCCAGCTGCTGGCTGTGAACGCCAGCGTGCTGCCAGCCTGGCTCGAGCGCGTGCGCTACCTGCGCGCGGCGCTGCGCCTGCCGGTGTTCCTGTGGCGCTTGTGGCGCGCCAGCCGCACCGTCGACCTGTTCCACGTGATGGCCAACTCGGGCTGGTCCTGGCATTTGCAGGGCGCGCCGGCGCTGTGGGTCGCCAGCCTGTGCGGCAAACCGGTGCTGCTCAATTATCGTGGCGGCGAGGCCGGCGCCTTCTTTGCCCGCCATCGGCGCCTGGTCGACGCCAGCCTGTTGCGCGCCGACGCCATCGCCGTGCCATCGCGCTTTCTGCAGGAAATTTTCGAACAGTGCGGCCATGCCGCCCATATCGTGCCCAATGTGGTCGACCTGCGCAGATTCAGCCCGGCCCCGTCCCCGGCCAAAGACGAGCGCGCGCAAGGCGGCCCCGTGATCCTGGTGGCGCGCCATCTGCAGGCGCTGTACGACAACGCCAGCGCCGTGCGCGCGTTTGCCATCGTGCGCGAGGCCTATCCTGGCGCGCGCCTGGTGCTGGCAGGCGACGGCCCCGAGCGCGCCGCGCTGGAAGCCCTGGCTGCGGGCCTGGACTTGAGCGAGGCGGTGCGGTTTGCCGGCCCGCTGGCCAACGACGCCATGCCGGCGCTGTACCAGGCCTGCGATATCGTGCTCAATCCCAGCCTGGCCGACAATATGCCCATTTCCGTGCTCGAAGCGCTCGCTTGCGGCGTGCCGGTGGTCAGCACCAATGTCGGCGGCATTCCGGCCTTGCTGCAGCATGGCGTGACGGGCTTGCTGGTGTCGCCCGGCGACGCGCCGGCCATGGCGCAGGCCATGCTGGCGCTGCTGCGCGAGCCGCAACAGGCGCGCCGGCTGGTCGATCATGGCCTGGCGCATGCGGCGCAGTTCGACTGGCGGCATGTAGCGCCGCAACTGGCGACGCTGTACCGGCGCATCCTGGCCGCGCCGCGCCCGTCAGGCTACGCGCGCCTGGTGGCCCACTGGCTGTTTCCCCTGCATGAAAAGCTCAAGCGGCACGACAGCGTGCGCCTGCTGCGCCGCATGGAGCGTTCGCAATGGTGGAGTGCGCAGCAACTCGAACGCTGGCGCCTGGCCCGGCTACGCCGCCTGCTGCGCCATGCCGGCGCCCACGTGCCCTATTACGGCGCGCTGTTCCAGCGCCTCGGCTTCGATCCGCGCCAGGTGCGCAGCCTGGCCGACCTGGCGCGCCTGCCGCTGCTGCGCAAGCGCGACATCAGCGCCGCGCGCGAGGCCTTCAAGTCGGACCGCGCCAGTGGCTTGCGCCCGTTTGCCACCGGCGGCTCGAGTGGCGAGCCGCTGCTGTTTTTCCTCGGGCGGCGGCGCATCAGCCACGATATCGCCGCCAAGTGGCGCGCCACGCGCTGGTGGGGCGTCGATATCGGCGAGCGCGAAGTGGTGTTGTGGGGGTCGCCCATCGAGCTGCACGCCCAGGACCGGTTGCGCCGCCTGCGCGACTGGCTGCTGCGCAGCACCCTGCTGCCGGCGTTCGCCATGTCGCCCGCCACGGTCGATGGCTTTGTCAAACGGCTGCGGCGGCTGCGCCCGCGCATGCTGTTCGGCTACCCCTCGGCGCTGTGCCGCCTCGCCAGCCACGCCGGCGCGCACGGCGTGGCGCTCGATGGCCTCGGCGTCAAGGTCGCCTTCGTCACCTCCGAACGCCTCTACGACGAGCAGCGCGCGCAGATCGCCACCGCTTTCGCTTGCCCGGTGGCCAACGGCTACGGCGGGCGCGACGCCGGCTTTATCGCCCACGAATGCCCGCACGGCGGCATGCATATCACGGCCGAAGACATCATCGTCGAAATCGTCGATAGCGCCGGCCAGCCGCTGCCAGCGGGCAGCCTCGGCGAAATCGTCGTCACCCATCTGGCCACGCGCGACTATCCGTTTATCCGCTATGCCACCGGCGACGTCGGCGCGCTCGGTGTCGAAGCCTGCCGCTGCGGGCGCGGCTTGCCGCTGCTGCAGAAAATCGAGGGCCGCAGCACCGATTTTCTCACTGCCACCGACGGCACCGTGATGCACGGCCTGGCGCTGGTATATATCTTGCGCGAACTGCCGCAGGTGCGCGGCTTCAAGATCATCCAGGAAAGCCTGCTCCATACGCGCGTGCAGCTCGCCTGCCTGCCGGCGCTGGACGCTCAAACGCGCGCGGCCATCGTGAGCGGTTTCCAGGCCAGGCTGGGCGCACAGGTGGCGGTCGATATCGAAGAGGTCGACGAGATCGCCGCCGAAGCCTCGGGCAAATACCGTTACGTCATCAGCAAGATCACCTGATTTTTCACTGAAAGGTCCCGTCATGTCCGACTACATCATTGTCCTGCTGCTCGCTTTCACCGCAGTGCTCTGCGCCTGGACCTTGCACAAGGTGCGCCTGATCCATTTGCTGGCGCACCAGCTGCGCGACCAGGCCGACAACGCGCCGGCCACCCTGTTTCGCCAGCTCGAAGCGCTCGACGGCTTGCAGCGCGAACTGAAACTGGACAAAAGCCTGCCGCGCACGCGGGGCTGGGCCGGCTCGCCCGACTTCCTGCTGGAGCTGGCGCGCCATGCGCAAACGGCCAGGCCGCAGGTGGTGCTCGAATGCAGCAGCGGCGCCTCGACCGTGGTGCTGGCGCGCTGCATGCAGCTGCAGGGCGCGGGCCAGGTCTACAGCCTGGAGCACGATCCGGAGTATGCGGCGCGCACGCGCGCCGAACTGGCGCGCCACGGCTTGTCGGGCTGGGCGCAGGTCATCGACGCGCCGCTGCGCGCGCATCAACTGCAAGGTGAAACCTGGCCATGGTACAGCACCGATCACCTGCCGCACGGGCTGCCGGTCGACATGCTGGTGATCGACGGCCCGCCGCAGGCGGCCGGCACGCAGAGCCGCTATCCGGCCGGCCCGCTGCTGTTCCCCCGCCTGACGCCAGGCGCCGCCGTCTACCTCGACGACGCCGCGCGCGCCGACGAGCAAGCCATTCTGCGGCGCTGGCGCAGCGAATTTCCCTTGCTGCGGCAGTCGCTGCTGGCCTGTGAAAAAGGCTGCGCACGCCTGGTCAAGGAAACCGTGCACGACGATGCGCCGCCTGAGCCACGGCAGCGGCAAACCATCCTGGCGCAGATGCACTGAGCGCCAGGATGGTCATTCGGCGCTGGATGGGGCGATGGACGGTGGCGTTCATCCTGCAACGATGTTGGCGCCGTGTCGCCGATTTCCACGCTACACTGGAAGCTCTCAAGGAGCAACGATGGCATCACAGCAATCCACGGTCGACTTCCTGCTCGACCAGATGGCCGGCGCGGGCGCGCTGGTGGCAAAGAAAATGTTCGGCGAAACCGGCCTGTATTGCGATGGCAAGATGTTTGCCATCGTCGCCGACGACCAGCTCTACATCAAACCGACTGCAGCGGGACGGGCCTGGATAGGCTCGCCACACGAAGCGCCGCCCTATCCACAAGCGAAGCCCTGGTTCCTGATCGGCGGCGAACAGTGGGATGAGCGCGAGTGGCTGTCCCAGCTGGCACGGCGCACCACCGACGCCTTGCCTTTGCCCAAGCCGAAAACTGCACCGAAAAAGAAAGCGACGCCAAGCTAGTCCACGCTGTTGGCGCAATCGCTGCCATTGCGATAGCAATCGAGATTATGAAAAGTGATGGCGGCGATTTCGCGCAGGGCCTCGATGGTAAAGAAGCCCTGATGGCCGGTGACGAGCACGTTCGGGAACGTCATCAGGCGCTGGAAGACATCGTCGTCGATGATATCGGACGAATGGTCGTGGAAGAACAGGCTGCTTTCCTGCTCGTACACGTCGATCGCCAGGGCGCCGAGCTGGCGCGATTTCAGTGCCTCGATCACGGCGCCCGTATCGATCAGGGCGCCGCGCGAGGTATTGACCAGCATGGCGCCGCGCTTCATCTGCGGCAAGGTGGCCACGCCGATCAGATGGCGCGTGCTGTCCATCAGCGGGCAATGCAGCGAGACGATGTCGGACTCGGCCAGCAACCGTGGCAAGTCGACCATGCTGCCAAGATGGGAAAATTCCGATGACGGGTACGGATCATGGCCCAGTACCGTGCAGCCAAAACCCTTGAAAATGCGCGCCGTGGCCAGGCCGATCTTGCCGGTGCCGACGATGCCCACCGTCTTGCCGTACAAGTTAAACCCCAGCAAACCGTCCAGTGAAAAATTGCCTTCCCGCACACGGGCGTAGGCGCGGTGGGTGTGGCGGTTCAGCGTCTGCACCATGGCCAGGGTGTGTTCGGCCACCGCTTCCGGGGAGTACGCGGGCACGCGAGCGACAAACAAGCCCAGGCGTTTGGCCGCTGCCAGGTCCAGGTTGTTATAGCCGGCGCAGCGCAGCACGATGGCGCGCACGCCATGGCCATGCAAGGCCGCCAGCACGGTGGCGTCGAGCACATCGTTGACGAACACGCAAACGGCCTCGGCGCCCTGCGCCAGGATGGCGGTCTCCGCTTCGAGCAAGGCGCTGTGGTAGACCAGTTCGATGCTGGACGCATCGGACCGTGACAGCAGGGCTTCATCGAAGAAGCGGCGGTCATAGGGCTGGCTGCCAAAGAAGGCGATTTTCATGGTGCTTCCCAATTGTGGCGACTGATGACAAAAACGCCATCATAGCGCAACGGTGCCCGGCGACGCCAGGTTCACAGGCTATGGCTGCACGCGCGGCAAGGTGATCAGCTTGCGCACAAACGCCGTTTCCTGTGGATGCTCCTGATGAAAACGGTCGCGCGCGGCGCGCATGGCGTGTTGATGCGCGGCCAGGTTCTCGCTGGTCAGTTCGATGCCAAAGTCCTCGGGCGGCACGGGCTCGCCATCGCCGCTGCCGAACAGGCGCGCCAGGATCATGCGGCCCACATTGTCACGGTAGTGCGACGCTTCCCAGTAGTAACGCATTTCGCGCGCGCCGCCAAATTGCGGGATCGCTTCGCTGGTGATGCTGTTAAAGCCGGAAAAATCATGCAGGCGCAGGTCGCAACCTTGGGCGCGGTGGTGCTCCGTCAACTGTGTGATGTCGCGTTGCCACTGTTCCATGGCCGGCCACTTGCCGCGCCAGTACAGCACGTCCATCGTCAGCGCGTGGGTGGGGTTGATATACAGGCGCAGGCGCGTGCCGTCGCGGCACAGCTTGCCTACGGTGGCGTCGAACGCCCGCAGCGCATCCGGCGTGGGGCCGGCGCCGGCGCCGAACTCCTGCAACCGCGGCACCATGGCTGGCGCCGTGCCGCCCCAGCCCTTGATGCGGTCGCTGAAACAGCGATGGTCACGCTGGCCATGCAAGGCCAGGCTCGACAGGCAGACGCTGCCGAAGCTGCCTTGCAGCAAGCGCAGGGTGTCGTGCGTCATGTCGACCGTCAGGCCGCGCTTGACATTGAGCAAGGCGCGCCGCACGAAAAAGGCCGGGCCGTCCTCGGTCAGGCCCGGTTCGATGCCGGCCGAGCCCTGCTCCATGGAAAACGAGGGTGCGTCGATGCCCCACACCATGGTGTCGACATGGCTGACCCGCGCCGCATGGCGTGCCAGCAGCATGGCGTCGCCGATGGAGGCGCCCGAGACGGCGCTGTTGAACACGGTCTTGCCATCGAACAGCCCGTGCACGCTGGCCGGCAGGCCCATTTCCGTACGCGAATTGCCGATATACACGATCGCCGGCCGGTAGCGCGCCACGGCATAGGTCTTGCCCCACACGCTGAGTTTTTCGCGCGTCGGTTGCAGCCGCTGCAGCAGCGGGCTGTCCCACTGGTGCAGCAGATACGGATCGATCTGGTAATTGAGGATGGCGACGATGGCCAGCGCGGCCCCGGCGCAGCCGCAGAACAGCGCCACATAGCGGCGGGCGGAAATGGTGTCGGCAGTATCCATGGTCAGAATTGAAAATAGAGAAATTCGGTGACGCGGTTCATGCCAAAGATGCAGGCAACAAACAGCGCCGCAAACCCCAGGCTCCAGCGGCGCGTGGGGCGCCAGTGCCAGGCACGGCGGCCCACGCCGCCATCATGAAATATTTTTTCAATACATGGCTCGTAATGAACAAATATTTCTTGCGTATTGGGCGCCCTGAAGGCCAGCAGCATGGCCAGCAACAGCACCGGCAGGCCTGGGCCGGCCAGCTGTATCCAGCGTATGCCGTCGAAGGCGGGCTGCCAGCCCCACCGCGCCAGCGGCGCGGCCAGCGTTTCGAGGCCACGCGGCAGGCTCACGCCATTGGCGCCGAACAGCGCGCCGACGATGTCCCAGGCCGTGTGCACGTCGGGCGCACGGAAAAAGATCCAGGCCAGCATGACGGCAAGGAAGGTGAACAGCGGCGGCCACCAGCGCCCCGTCGCCGCGCCGAAGCGCTGCTGCCAGGCTTGCTGCAGCACCAGGTACACGCCATGCAAGCCACCCCATATGACAAAGGTCCAGCCGGCGCCGTGCCACAGGCCACCCAACAGCATGGTCAGCATCAGGTTGCGGTAGCGCATGGCCAGCCCGCGGCGGCTGCCGCCGAGCGCGATATACAGATAGTCGCGCAGGAAACGCGACAAGGTCATGTGCCAGCGGCGCCAGAATTCGGCGATATTGACGGCTTTATAAGGCGAATTGAAATTGAGCGGCAGCTTGACGCCGAACAGCCGCGACAGGCCGATAGCCATGTCCGAATAGCCGGAAAAGTCAAAATACAGCTGGAAGGTATAGGCCAGCACGCCGACCCACGCTTCGATCAGGGTCGGTTCGGCGCCGGCGGCAAACACGGGGATGGCCATCGGCGATAAATTATCCGCAATCAGCACCTTTTTGGCCAGGCCGACGACAAAAATCGACAGGCCGATGGCGAAATTGCCGGCATGCGGGTGCGTATTGGCCGCATCGGCAAATTGCGGCATCATTTCCCGGTGGTGCAGCACCGGCCCGGCGATCAGGTGCGGAAAGTAGCTGACGAACAACACATAATGGATAAAGCGGTATTCGCGCACCTCGCCCCGGTAGCAATCGACGAGAAAGGCGATCTGCGTGAAGGTAAAGAAAGAGATGCCGATCGGCAGGACAATGTCGAGCGGCGGCAGCCCGCCAGCGCCAGCCGCAGTGGTCAAGGCATTGACGCTGTCGACAAAGAAATTGGCGTATTTATAATATGCCAGCAGGCACAGGTTGGCCGCCAGCGCGGCGACCAGCACGCGCTTTCTGGCCGGCCCGGTGCGCGCGCCGATCAGGCGCCCTGCCAGGTAATTGACGGTAATCGAGGCGAGCAGCAAGGGCAAGTAGCGCACATCCCAGTAGCCGTAGAAAAACAGCGATGCCGCCGCCAGCCAGGCGGCGGGCAACAGCGGTTTGCCGAATCGCCCCAGCATGAAGTAGCCGGCCAGCACGATGGGCAGGTAGAAAAACAGAAAACTGAAGGAATTAAACAGCATGGCGCCTCCCGGCCGGCGCGCTGCTGGCATGCAGCTGGAAATAACAGTCGGCGATCTGCGCGGCCACCCGGTCCCAGCTGAACTGGCCCACCAGCGCCTGCACGGTTGCGCGTTCAGGCGGCCGGGCCGCCAGTTGCTCGATGGCCAGTCGCTGGGCGGGACCGTCGTCCCAGTGCACCTTGCGCAACGCAAAGGCCGAATCGGGCAAGTCGAGCGCGCTTTGCGACGTCATCACCACCGGCGTGCCGGCGGCCAGCGCTTCGAGCACGCACAAAGGCATCACCTCGCCCTGGCTGGGCAAGGCCACCACGGCGGCCGCATGATAGGCGCTGGCCAGCAACGGATCGGCGTGCTCCAGGCTGCCCAGCCAGGTGACATTTTGCAAGGCCAGCAGTTGCTGCAAATACGGCAATTCGTGGCGCGGCGCGGCGCCGATCAGCACCACCGGCAAGGCGCCGCCCGCCAGCGCGCGCGCCAGGCCCAGCTGATTCTTGTACGGCGAAATGCTGCCCACCATCAGCACGAACGGCCCGGCAATGCTCGTCTCGCGCCGGAACAGGTCGCCATTGGCTGTAAAGAAATGCGGATTGACGCCATTCGGAAAGACGCGGATCTTTTCGTGCGCCACGCCGAAGCCCTGCACGATGGCCTCGCGCTCGGCTTCGCCCAGCGCCAGCACCAGCGTCGACAACTGCAGCGCGCGCCGGCTCTGGGCATAGCTGGTTTGCACCATCCAGTCCGTCAGCCGGCCCGCCAGGCGGTCCGCCAGTTCGGCGCGCCTGGCGGTGGCGCGGTTCCAGCCCGGCGACAGCAACGGTGACAGCACCACCGGCAAGCCCAGCTCATGGGCCATTTCAACGATGCGAAAATTGCCGTTAATTGCGGAAAACACATGGATCAGATCGTACTCGGCCAGCCGGTCGTGATTGGCGTCCACCAGCCGCACCTGCAACGGCCGCCCGGGGCTGGGCGTCAGCCGGTTCAGGGCGGCGACGGTTTCGCGCACCTGTATCTGCAGGCCGCCGTCGCGCTGGAACAGCATGGGATAAGACAGGATGCCGACTCGCATGGTTTTCCTTCAGGGCGGTGTCCTGGCCGCCAGCATCTTGCCGGCCAGCTTGCGCTGCAGCAGCAAAAACTCGGCAGCGAGGTCATGTTTCAACAGAAAAATGCCGGCGATCCAGCACAGCAAGGTGGCCAGGGCCGTGCCCAGCAGCGCCAGCAAGGGCATGGCGTGGGGCAGCTCGTCCGGCAACCAGAACGCCACCAGCAGCGGCGCCGGCGCACTGCAAGCACACAACAGCAAGCTTTTTTGTACCGTTCGCAGCAGCAATCGCCAGTCGAGACCACAGGCCGCGTGCAGCGAGCGGTAGCTGAGCGCGCTGCGCAGCAGCAGCGCCAGCACCACCGACCACGCCACCGCCACCAGGCCGAACGGCGCCGCCGCCAGCACCAGCGCCACCTTCAGCACGCCGGACCAGGCATCGATGCCGACTTGCACACGCATCTTGCCGGTGGCCACCAGCAGGTAGCGTGCCATGCTGAACATGCTATAGACGGCCGATGACAGACACATGATGCGGATCAAGGGCACACAGGCGATCCATTGCTGTCCATACAGCAATTTGACCAAAGGCAAAGCCATGCAGGCGAGGAAGAAGAAAAACGGCCAGCTCAGGGCCGTCATATAGCTGACGGTGCGCAGATAGGCCGGCCCGGCACCGCCCTGCCCGCCGGCACGCTCGTGGGCGGCAAACAGTGGAAACACCACCGGCGAGATGGCGCTGGTAATCATCTGGTTGAACATATTGAGCACGCTGGTGGCCTTGCCGAACAGCGCCAGGCTTTCGATATCGATCAGCTTGCCGATGATCAGGTCCGGCGCCGCCACGCTGGCCTCATCGATCAGCCCGCCTCCGGTCGCGTACGCGCCAAACGCCGCCACCGTGCGCATGCCCTGCCGCCCCGGCAACCACGGCAGTTCGCGCGGCCGCAGCAACAGACTGACCGACAGGGATGCCGCCGTGCCCGCCAGCGCCGCCCACACCATGCTCATGTAGCTGTAGCCCAGCAGCGCCAGCCCCACCGCCACCGCCAGATTGGTCACGCTGTTTGCCGCATTGATCGCGTAGATGGCGCGAAAGCGCAGCTGCCGGCGCAGCATGGGCATGGCCAGGGCGCTGAACGGGATCAATACAAAATTAATCGACAGCAATTGCAGCACCAGCCGCAAGCGTGGTTCCTGGTAAAAGTCGGCCAACGGCCCGCTGGTGGCCAACACCAGCAGCGCCAGCAGCCAGGCGACCAGCACGCTGGTGCCCAGCGCCGCGCGCAGCTTGACGATATCGAGCTGCTTTTCCTGGATCAGATACTGCCCGACACCAAAATCGCGTACCACCTGGGCCAGCGCCACCAGCACCGCACCGAGCGAATACACGCCCACTTCGGCTGGCGTGAGCAGGCGCGACAAGATCATGGTGGCAACGATGCCCAGCAGCAGCACCGTGTATTTTTCGGCAAACGAAAACAGCAGCGAGTGGCGGGTGGCGCTCATAGTCAATCCCGGCGGTCAGACCAGGCCGGCGTAGAACTGGCGCAACTGCCGCTCCAGGCGCGGCATCGAATAGCGCTGCTCGGCCTCCTGGCGGGCCGCCAGCGCCATCAGCGCGCGCCGTGGCCCATCCTGCAGCAGATCGGCCACGGCCTCGCAGGCGGCCAACTCATCGTCCAGCGGCAGCAGCAGGCCGCCGGCGCAATCGTGCAGGATATCGCGGGTGCCGGGCACATCGGTTCCCACCGCCGGCACGCCGCAGGCCATCGCCTCGACGGTGGCGATGCCGAAGCCTTCGTTGCGACTGAGCAGCAAATGCAGGTCGAAGGCCGGCATCAGCAATTCGATGCGGGCCTGGTAGCCGGTGAAGATCACCTTGCCGTCAACCCCGGCCGCCTGCACCTGCAGCCGCAGCGCCGCCTCCAGCGGCCCGGTGCCGGCCAGCACCAGATAGAGCTGGGGAAAGCGCGGCAGCAGGCGCAAGAACATCGCCAGCAGCGCGGCGGGGCGCTTTTGCGGCGACAGCCTGGCCACCGAACCGAGCACCAGCGCGTCTTGCGGCAAGCCCAGCTGCTCGCGCGCCTGCCTTCTGCGCGCAGGGGAAACGATAAAGAGTTCAGTATCGACGCCATTCGGTATCACGGCCAGGCGCGTGCCAGGGGCCAGCATGTCGCGGTACAGGTCCATGAAGTGCTCGAGCGCCGACGGCGACACCGCATACACGCCTTTCACGCAGCGCATGGCCTTGGCCAGCAGGGGCTTTTGCCAGGCGCTGAACGGCTCCAGGGGAAACGCATTGTGCACGCTGATGACCGCCGGCAATCGGCAGCGGCTGGCCTGCCACAGGATCGACGCCCCATAGGCCGTCCAGCAAAACGCCACATGGACCAGGTCGGCACGATAGCGCCGCAAGCGCCAGGCGCCCGTCAGCCAGGCGCGCAGCAGGTTAAACCGGCGCCAGGGCCAGTGCTCGATGAACAGCGGCGGCTGGTACACGCTGATGCGCACCTGCCGGGCCCGCAATAACTGCGCCCACCGCTCAAAACCGGCAAAACGGCGCAGCGCCAGCAGGCTGTGGTAACCGGCGCCGTCGAGCATGCTTGCCTCCTGCGCCATGCGCAACTCCATGCCGCCCAGTTCACCCGAATAACTGGTGATCAGGATGCGCGCGCGGCGCCGCTCCCTGCCTTGCCATGCTTCCTGGCAATAGCCAGCGATATTGGCCAGTTCCCAGCGCCGCACGAAGACCTGTTCCCGGTCGCGCCGCAGCCAGGCCGCCAGCCACCCGAGACTGTCGCGCATGAAGCGTCCCAGCATCCAGCGCGGCACGCTGGCCGATGTCTGCTGGCGAAAGCGTCCCCGTCCATGCAGCCAGGCGCGCCGCAGCACCCACGGCTCGGCCACCTGGTGGGCGCGAATGATATGGGCCACGCAGGCCTTGGGGCAAAACCAGGCCAGATGGCCCGCTTGCGCCAGGCGCAGGTTGAAATTGACTTCGCCGCCCATGGCGTAGCTGGCGCCGTTGGGCCCGATGCTGTCGTCAAAGCGCAGGCCTTCGGCAAAAATGCGCCGCCGCACCGCCATGTTTGCGCCCCACACCAGGCCAGGATAGATGGGGCCGTCCGGCAAGCCCGCTTCGGTCAGTCCCCACGTCAAGCCGGCAGGCGTGTGCTGCAACAGCCAGGGCGCGGGCGGCACGCGCCAGGCCGGCACGATGGCGCCGCCAAACAGGGCGTGGCCGGGTTGGCGCGCGGCGCATTGCTGCAGGCGACGCAGCCAGCCGGGCCGGGGAATCGCATCGTCATCGGTAAATACCAATAATTCCTGGCCGTCGCCGCCCTCGCGCAACACCAGTTCCAGCGCGGCGTTCAAGGCCGCATTCTTGCCGCGCCGCGCCACGTATAAAGTAGTCAAGGGCAAGCGCCCGCGGAAGGCGGCCAGTATGGCGCCGGTATCGTCGCCGCTGCCATTGTCGGCGATCACCAGGCGCCAGCCCCCCATGGGCGCGGCCAGCGCCGTGTACGCGCGCAGCACGTCAGGCAAGGTGGCGGCGCCGTTGTAGGTCGCCATCAGTACGGTCAGCAAGCGCGCGTCTCCTGTGATGAGAGTAGTCAGGGAAGGCAAGGTTACCGAGCAGTGTACTGAGCCAATTTCCCCAGCCGTTGACAGGCGTCAATGCTCAGTGCCTGCGATGCGATAACACTAGGCGACACCGCCAGCCAGGAACACTACACTCCATGCGCGACATACTGATTACCCTGATCGTGTTCGGCTCCCTCCCCTTCATTTTCAAGGCGCCCGCCTATGGCGCCCTGATGTGGGTCTGGGTCAGCGTGATGAATCCCCATACGCAAGGGTGGGGCTTTGCCACCCAGCTGCCGTTCGCGATGATCATTGCCGTGACCACCTTGGCCAGCATGTTGCTGTCCCGCACGCCCAAAAGCCTGCCGATGACGCCTGTCAGCGTCTTGCTGCTGCTGTTCGTGCTGTGGATGAACGTGACGGCGCCGTTTGCATTGCTGCCGGGGCCGTCATGGGTGCAGTGGAACAAGGTCATGAAGATCATGCTGATGAGCTTTGTGGTGATGATGGTGATACGCACGCGCGCCGATATCGTCAGGCTGGTGTGGGTGCTGGTGGTGTCGATCGGCTTTTACGGCGTCAAGGGCGGCATCTTTACCATCCGCAGCGGCGGCACGGAGCGGGTGTGGGGGCCGGAAGCGACATTTATCGGCGACAACAATGCGCTGGCCCTGGCGCTGATCATCACGATCCCCTTGATGTATTACCTGCAGCAAAGCAGCGCCAAGCGCTGGGTGCGCCATGGGCTCACCGGCGCGATGGTGCTCAGCGCCCTGGCCGCGCTCGGCTCGTATTCGCGCGGCGGCCTGCTGGCCATTGCCGCCATGTGTCTGTTCATGTGGCTCAAGAGCGGCAAAAAGTTGGCGCTGGGTGCGCTGCTGTGCCTGCTCGGCCCCTTGTTGCTGGCCTTTATGCCCGAACGCTGGGCCGAGCGCATGGACACCATCAACACTTTCCATGAGGACAGCTCGGCCCAGGGCCGCCTGAACGCCTGGCAAATGGCCTGGAACCTGGCGCGCGACCGTTTCCTGGGCGGCGGCTTCGACGTGTCCGATCCTGGCATCTTTGCCCGCTATGCGCCCAACCCGCAGGACGTGCATGCGGCGCACAGCATTTATTTCCAGGCCCTCGGCGAACACGGTTTTGTGGGCCTGGCGATCTACCTGGCGCTGGGCTGGGCCACCTGGCGCACGGCCGCCGCCATTATCAGACTGTCGCGTGGCAAGCCCGAACTGGCCTGGGCGCTGGGGCTGGCGACCATGTGCCAGGCCAGCATGGTCGGCTTTGCGGTCGGCGGCGCCTTCCTCAGCCTGCTGTATTTCGACCTGCCGTATTACCTGATGGCGGCGCTGATCGCCACCCGCATTCTGGTCGAGCAGCATGTGCAGGCGCAGCGCACTGTGCCGCTGCGCAAAGCCAGCAAGCAGGCAGCATCGAGCATGGCAGGCCAACCATGAGCGGGGCCGCGCTGTCGATCCTGATCTACCACCGGGTACTGGCCCGGCCCGATCCGCTGTTCCCCGGCGAAGTCGACCGTGCGCTGTTCGAACGCCAGTTGCGCCTGCTCAAGCGTTTTTATGCGGTGCTGCCCCTGCCGCTGGCCTTGCAGCGCCTGCAGGACGGCAGCCTGCCGCCGCGCGCGGCCTGCATCACGTTCGACGACGGCTATGCCGACAACGCTGACCATGCCCTGCCCTTGCTGCAACAATATGGCCTGCACGCCACCTTCTTTATCGCCACCGGCTACCTCAATGGCGGGCAGATGTGGAATGACCGGGTGATCGCCGCCGTGCGCCATGCGCCGGGCGATACGCTGGACTTGCGCGACCTGGGCCTGGGCAGCCTGCCGCTGGCCGGCCTGGAGCAGCGCCGCGCCGCCATCGGGCATGTGCTGGGGCGCTTGAAATACCTGCCTTTCGAACAGCGCCAGCGCCTGGCGGTCGATATCGGCCGGCGCGCCGGCAGCGCCACGTGCGGCAATGACCATGCGATGCTGAGCACTTCTCAACTGCAGCGGCTGCATGGCGCCGGCATGGGCATCGGCGCACACACGGTCAGCCACCCCATCCTGGCCGCCATGTCCAACCGCGCCGCGCGCATTGACATTGCCAACGGCAAGCGCGAGCTCGAGCTGCTGCTGCAAGCACCGGTGACCCTGTTTGCCTATCCGAACGGCAAGGCCGGCCGCGATTACGGGCCGGCCCATGTCGAGATCGTCAAAAGCCTCGGTTTTACGGCGGCCGTGGCCACAGATTGGGGCGTGGCACGGTCAGCCCCCGGGCTGGACCTGTTCCAGTTGCCCCGCTTTACGCCGTGGGATCGAGGACGCCTGGCGTTTCTGTGGCGGTTGCGCCAGAACCGGCGGCAAAGCCCCGTGCATGGGCGCTGAGCCATTGCTCCAGCATCATCAGTATCCACACCATGGTGCCGTGATAGGCGGGATGTTCCAGCAGCAAGCGCCCTTGCAGATCATCGATAAAGCCGGGGCGCACGATGCCGCGCCGGCGCAGCTGGGCCAGACTGTCAAAGGCAAACTCGCGCAGCGGCGCATGGCTTTGCAGCCACAGGCCGAACGGCAGGCCGAAACCGTGCTTTTTCTTGCGCACGATGGCCGGTGGCAAGATACCGGCAAGGGCCTGCTTGAAAAACGGCCGCAGCCGCATGCCCTTGAGCTTGTCGCCGGGCGGCAGGCTGGCGGCAAACGCCACCATCGCATCGTGCAGGAAGGGAAAAGCCGCCTCCACGCCGGCCAGTTCGCAGGCCTTGCGCACCTTGGGCAAGTCGTTGTCGGCCAGGGTAAAGCGCATGTCGAGCGCCAGCAAGGCGTTGATCTGGCTCAGCTTGCATTCAGGCCGCTGCCACCAGGCGCTGTTCAGGCAATCCAGGGCCATGCCTGGGTCGATGGTCTCCAGGAAAGCATCTTCCAGCACCGTGCGATGGCCATAGCGCTGCAGCAGGTTATAGCTTTCCAGCCGCGCCGGCAGCGCCATCGTGGCCTGCTTGATATAGCTGCGCGCCTTGTTGCCCAGACGCGATGGCCGGCTCAAGCCTGCACGAAACAGCAGCGGCTCGATGAGCCCCTGGCGCAGCATGGCCGGCAGGCATTCATAGCTGGAGAGCAAGGCCTGGCGCGCATAGCGCTCGTTGCCACCAAACAATTCGTCGCCGCCATCGCCACCCAGCATGCGCGTCATGCCGTCCTCGCGGGCCATCCTGGCGCAATAATAAGCGGGAATCGCCGAGGCATTGCCGAACGGCTGGTCGAACACGGCCGCCATGGAAGGAATCGCCGCCAGCACATCGTCGGCCGTCACATAGTATTCATGGTGCACGCAGCCGGCGTGCCTGGCGGCCAGCCTGGCGTAATCCATTTCATCGTAGCCGGGTGCGTCAAAGCCGATGGAATAAGTGCGCGCGCCCGAGCCCGTTACCTGGCCGACGATGGCGGCAATGGTGGAGCTGTCGGTACCGCCGCTGAGAAAAGCTCCGGTGCGCTCCGCCGTATCGCCCAGGCTGCATTCCACCGCCAGGCGCAAGGTGTTCAGGAACGCCTGCTGGCGGCGGGCAAAGGTGGCGCGGGTGTTTTCCTGGAAGACCAGCGACCAGTAACTGCCCTTGCACTGCCTGCCGGAGCGCACATGCAGGTATTCGCCCGGCAACAGCCGCTGCCAGCCCAGATACGCCGTGCCAGGCGCCGGCACCATATGGAAAAACAGGTAGTGATACAGGGCCTGCGGATCGAGCGCACCGCGGATGGCAGGATGGGCCAGCAGCGCATCGTGCGAGGAAGAAAAAAAGACGCCTTGTTCATTGGACACATGGCTGAGCGGATAAGTGCCGGCCCGGTCCACCGCCAGCAGCAGCTCGCCTGCTGCGCCATCAACGATGGCCAGCGCAAATTCGCCGGACAAGGCGGCGCAGGCTGCGGCGCCACGCGCCAGCCAGAGCGGCGCCAGCCGCTGCGCCACGGCGACAGTCGATTCCCCGAGCATGGGCCGGCCCCAGAGCGCGATCAATAACTCCTCGTGCTGATAAAGATGCGCGGCGCCCTCGCCAGCGGCCACCGCCAGCGCACCTTTCTCACCCGTGTGCTGCTGCAATGGCGCCTGATCAAAGCGCGACAGGGGCGCGGCCATGACCTGCATCGATGCGGGACTGGCGCCCAGCCAACCGCACAGGCCGCTCATACCAGCACCTCGGCCGGCAGCGGATGGCCGAGAAAGGCGCTCGGGCTGGCCGTCAAGCCATAGGCGCCCGACTGGAACACCACCACCAGGTCGCCCTCGCTGGCGCGCGCCATCTCCATCTGGTCGGCCAGCAAGTCCAGCGGCGTACACAGCGGCCCCACCACCGAGACCACTTCGCGCTCGCCGCCGTGCAGGCGGTTGCCGATCGCCACCGGATAGTTCTTGCGGATCAGCTGGCCAAAATTGCCGGAGGCGGCCAGGTGATGGTGCAAGCCGCCATCGGTGATCAGAAACACCTGGCCATGCGACAGCTTGCGTTCGATGACCTTGCACACATAGATGCCGGCTTCGGCCACCAGATAGCGGCCCAGTTCGATATTCAGGCGCGCATCGGGCGCCGCCTCGGCCAGCTTGTCGAGTTGCCGTTGCAAATTGTCGGCCAGCGGCGCCAGCTCCAGTGGCGTGTCGCCGGGAAAATACGGCACGCCAAAACCGCCACCGATATTAAGCACGCGCAAGGGTCCCGGCGCCGCCTGGGCCAGCTGCAGCGCCAGCGCAACGCTGGCCGCCTGGGCTTCGGCCAGGGCCGCAGCCGACAGGTTTTGCGAACCGGAAAACAAGTGAAAACCGTGAAAATCCAGCTGCAGCTGGCCGATGCGCGCCAACAGTGCCGGTACCAGCGCCGCATCGACGCCGAAGGGCTGGGCGCCGCCGCCCATGCGCATGCCGGCACGGCGCAGCGCAAAGTCGGGGTTGACCCGCACGGCTACGCGCGCCGGCACGCCCAGCCGCTCGCTGGCCAGCGCCAGCTTTTCCAGCTCCATGCCCGACTCGACATTGACCAGCACACCCGCCGCCACCGCGCGCGCCAGTTCGCTCTCGCTTTTGCCTGGCCCCGCAAAGCTGATGGCGCCCGGCGCCATGCTGGTGTCGAGCGCGGTGGCCAGCTCGCCGCCCGAGGCCACGTCGATGCCATCGACCAGGCCGGCCAGCCACTGCACCACGGCCGGCATGGGATTGGCTTTCATGGCGTAATGCAGGTGCACGCCCGGCGGCAGCGCAGCGCGCAGGCTGGCCACCCGCTGTGCGATCCGCGCGCGGTCATAGGCATAGAACGGCGTGCTGCCGATGCGCTGGGCAAGGCGCGTCAGCGGCAGGCCGCCGAAGCGCAAGACATCGCCGTCCGACGCCAGTTGTTGCAGGGCCGCATGCACGGGCAGGCCGCGCGCGTTCATGGCCGTTCTCCGGTCGTGCTCAACACCTCGGCCAGCTCCGTCATCTCGCGCGCCAGCAGCGCCCGGTCGATCTTGCCATTCGGATTGCGCGGCAGCGGCTCGCCGCGGATCTCGAGCCACAGCGGCATCATGTAGGCAGGCAGGCGCTGCCGGCAGGCCGCCAGCAGCGCCTCGCGCCCCAGGGCCACGCCAGGCGCGGCGGTCACCAGCAGGGCAATCGCCGCGCCCAGCAGCGGATGCGGCACGCCGAGCGCAGCCGCCTCGCCGACCAGGCCGCTGGCATAGGCCACTTCCTCGATCTCGGCCGGACTGACCCGGTAGCCCGAGGTCTTGATCATTTCGTCATTGCGGCCCACGAAATACAGATAACCGTCGGCGTCGCGGCGCACCGTGTCGCCCGACCAGACGGCCAGTTCGGGCAGTACCAGGCCATCCGCCCGGGGCGGCAGCGGCTTGAAGCGTTCGGCAGTGCGCGCGGCATCGTTCCAGTAGCCGAGCGCTACCAGCGCGCCACGGTGCACCAGCTCACCGGGCTCCTCGTCGTCGCAGACGCTGCCATCGGGACGCAGCACCAGCACCTCGGCGTTCGGGATCGCCTTGCCGATGGAGTCGGGGCGCGTTTCCAGCTGTTCCGGCGGCAGGTAAGTCGAGCGAAACGCTTCCGTCAGGCCATACATCAAAAAGATTTGCGTGCGCGGCAGTTGCGCGCGCAGCTTGTCGACGGTGCCCGGCTGCATCACGCCGCCCGAATTGGTGATATAGCGCAAGGATGCCGACAAGGGCCAGCTCAGCTGCGATAGCTGTATCCACAGCGGCGGCACCGCTGCCAGGCCCGTGATGGCTTCCTGCTCCACCGTTTCGACGATATCGCGCAGCATCAGATAATTCATCAGCACGGCGCAGGCGCCGCTGGCAAAGGCCGTGGTCAGCTGGCTCAGCCCATAGTCAAAGCTGAGCGGCAGCACGCACAGCAGACGGTCTTGCGGCGTATTGCGCAAGTAGCTCGAGACGCTGAGCGCGCCGGCCACCATATTGCGATGCGACAGCACCACGCCCTTGGGCCGGCCGGTGCTGCCCGAGGTGTATAAAATGGCCGCCATGTCTTGGTCGATCATGGCCTGTGCCGTCATCGGCAGGTCGGAACCGAGCTCCAGCACCGAGGCCCAGGACAGTATCCGCACGCCGCCCAGGGCGGTATCCGGGCCACGTTCGCCGGTGACGATCACGGTGTGCAAGGCGGGGCATTGCTCCAGCACCGGCGCCAGCTGCGCCAGGCGTTCGCGCGAGGTGACCAGCATCGCCACGGCGCAATCGCTCAGTATATAGGCGACCTGCGCGGATTTGAGCAGCGGATTGACGGGCACGAACACGCCGCCGGCCGCCGCCGCGCCGAACATGGCGAGCACATTTTCTTCGCGCTTTTCCAGGTAGACGGCGACCCGCTGCGCGCGCTGCAAGCCCAGCTGCAGGAGCGCGCCGGCGCAGTCGCGCACGCCTTGCGCCAGTTCGCCGTAAGTCAGCTGCGCGCCCTGGTACGACAGCGCCGGCGCGGCGGGCAGACGGCGCGCCGTCTCGAAGATCAAGTCATGGATCAGTGTTGCCATCGTCTTCCCTTCATGGTCAAACCCGCTACAGGCATGATGCATTTCATGCATCCCCTATGATTGGGACAAACGGCGCTGCGGTTCTTGACTTTTATCAACTAACACGGCCCGGAGGCATAACTTGAGGCCGCGCAATACTGAGCGATGCCGCTGCGCTCTAATGGACAACGTTGGCGGCATAGCCGTCCCATCCCTGTTCGCCATGGCCTGGTCACTGAACCGTATTCGCCGCATCGCCGCCACCGCGCGCCAGCTCGGTTGGCTGGACGCCGCCTGGCATGCGTGTGCGCGCCTGCTGCAGGCGGTGTCAGGCGGGCGTTGCGCACTGCACCGCTATCAGTTCGTGGCCCAGCCGGTGGCGCCCGGTTCCCTGTGCCGGGGGCGCGGCAAGGCGATCGCCGTCACGCCCTGCCCGGCCGCCGAAGCGCTGCCGCCCGGCCCTGCGCGGCCGTTCGAGGTGCTCAGTGAGCGCTATCGCCAGGGCGCGCAATGCCTGGTGGCGCACGCCACGCGCGCCGATGGCGCCGGCCAGCCCATCGCCGGCTGGCTGTGGCTGCTGCGCGGCGCCTGCCAGGAAGACGAGGTGCGCGCGCGCTACCTGCTCGCACCGCAGTTGTCATGGGACCTGGACGTATGGGTGCACCCCGAGCAGCGCGGCGCGCTGGTGTTTGCACGCCTGTGGGAGGAAGCCAACGCCGTGCTGCATGCGCAGGGCGTGCGCTGGTCATGCAGCCGTATCTCGCGTTTCAACCCCGCTTCGCTGGCGGCGCATGCGCGCCTGGGCGCCGTCAATCTTGGCACGGCAACGTTTGTGCGCTGCGGCCGCTGGCAATGGACGCTCGCCAGCCTGCCGCCCTTTTTTCACCTGTCGCGCCACCCCGCCAGCTTCCCGCGTTTTCACTTTGATCATTGACCCTGGAGCCACCATGCCGCCACTTCACACCATCACCGCCATCCTGCGCGCCACCTTGGGCCTGGGCCCGCAGCCGCTGGCGCACGATACGCCGCTGTTGGGCAGCTTGCCGGAACTCGATTCAATGGCCGTGATCGGCGTGATCGCCGCGCTGGAAGACCATTTCGGCTTTGCCATCGAGGACGACGAACTGCACGCGCGCCACTTCGCCACCCTCGGCACTTTGCAGGCGTTTGTCGACGCCAAGCTGGCGCAAGCGGACTTGCGCTGATGTTGAACGCCACCACCGGCCTGCTGCCATTCTTCCTGCCGGCCCAGGGCGGCCAGCGCTACTGCCTGCTGCACCTGCCGGCGCCCGGCCAGCCGGCGCGTGGCGGCATCGTCTACATCCACCCGTTTGCCGAAGAACTCAACAAAAGCCGCCATGTCGCCGCCCTGCAGGCGCGCGCCTTTGCCGCCGCCGGCTACAGCGTGCTGCAGCTGGACCTGTACGGCTGCGGCGACAGCAGCGGCGACTTCGGCGAGGCGCGCTGGGCCATCTGGCGCAACGACCTGCACCTGGCCTGCGCCTGGCTGGCGCAAAGGGTCGATGGTCCCTTGACCTTGTGGGGCTTGCGCCTGGGCGCGCTGCTGGCGCTGGAACTGGCCGCGCACGCGCCGGTGCCATGCGCGCGGCTGCTGCTGTGGCAGCCGGAACTCGATGGCCGGCGCGCCATCGACCGTTTCCTGCGCCTGCGCATCGCCGGCCGCATGCTGGCCGGTGATGCCGACGCGCCCGGCCACGCACGCGCCGAACTGGCGGCCGGGCGCGCCATCGAGGTGGCCGGCTACCTGCTGGCGCCGGAGCTGGCGCAGGCCATCGATACCATGGCCGCGGCCACCTTGCGCCCCGCCAGCCCCGTCTACTGGCTGGAATACGTGGCCGGCGACACGTCGATGCTGCCGGCATCGGCCGCCAGGCTGGCCGCGCAATGGCGCGGCGAGGGCGTGACGCTGCGGATCGCCGGCTTTGGCGACGGCGCCTTCTGGAACAGTGCGCAATTGCTGGAGTGTCCGCAACTGCTGGACGCCACCGCCAGCGTCTGCCACGACTGGCTTGATGACGGAGACCGACAGCATGCTCGATGAAGCGACCACCACGGCCAGCGTGACCACCGTGCGACAACTGGCGCTGCGCTTTCGCTGCGCCGACGATATCGACGACAAGCAGGCGCGCCTGATCGGCATCCTGACCCTGCCGCCCGCGCCAGGCCCGCGCGGCGTATTGATCGTCACGGGCGGGCCGCAGTACCGGGCCGGCAGCCACCGCCAGTTCGTGCTGCTGGCGCGCTTCCTGGCCGCGCGCGGCATGGCCGTGCTGCGCTTCGACTACCGCGGCATGGGCGACAGCGAAGGCGCGCCGCGCGACTACCGCACCGTCGACGCCGATATCGCCGCCGCGCTGACGCAGTTTTTCGCCGCCGTGCCGGCCCTGCGCGAGGTGGTGCTGTGGGGCTTGTGCGACGGCGCCACGGCCGCCGCCTGCCATGCGCCGCGCGACCCGCGCATCACTGGCCTGATCCTGCTGAACCCCTGGGTGCGCAGCGCGACCGGCCTGGCGCACGCCACCCTGCTTCACTATTATCTGCCGCGCCTGATGCAGGCGGCCTTCTGGCGTAAACTCGCCGGCGGCGGCCTGCGCTTCGGTGACAGCCTGACCTCGCTGTGCCAGGCGGCCGCCGCCAGCCAGAACGCGCAGCCGGAGGCCGATGCGCCGGCCACCTTGCTGTTCCAGGCGCTGCGCCGCTATCGCGGCAAGGTGCTGCTCATTCTCAGTGGCGACGACCTGGGCGCGCGCGAATGGACCACGATGATCGCGCGCGACCGCGCCTGGCGCGAACTGGCGGCCAGCCGCAGCTGGCGCCAGGAAGAAGTCATGGGCGCCACTCATACGTTTTCCAGCGCGCAGGCGCGCGGCCAGGTCGAACGTCTGTGCGCCGACTGGATACGCTCATGCTGAACCCGACGCGCCCGCGCCGCGTGCTGATGGTGGCCTACCATTTCCCTCCGCTGCAAGGCGGCAGCGGCGTGCTGCGCACCCAGGGTTTTGCGCGCTACCTGCCCGCAGCGGGCTGGCAGCCGCTGGTGCTCACCGCCAGCGCGCGCGCCCATGTCCACACCAGCGATGACTATCCTGGCGATGGCGAACTGACGGTGCGGCGCAGCGCAGCGCTCGATGCGGCGCGCCACCTGTCGCTGCGCGGACGCTATCCGGCCTGCCTGGCCTTGCCGGACCGCTGGAGCTCCTGGTGGCTCAGCGCCGTGCCGGCCGGCCTGGCCATGATACGGCGCTACCGGCCCGAGGCAATCTGGTCCACCTACCCGATCGCCACCGCCCACCTGATCGGCCTGACCTTGCATAAATTGACGGGGCTGCCGTGGATCGCCGATCAGCGCGACCCGATGATCGACGACAGCGACCCGCAAGCGCCGTATCCCGCCAACACCCGCCTGCACCGCCTGCACGGCTGGATCGAACAGCGCATTGCGGCGCGCAGCGCGGCCATCGTCTGCACCACGCCAGGCGCCATCAGCGCCCACCGCCGGCGCCTGTCGCAGGTGACTGCCGAACGCTTTTGCCTGATCGAAAACGGCTATGACGAAGAAGGTTTCATGAACAGCGCCGGCCAGGCGCAGGACAGGCATCGCAGCCGCTTTTTGCTGCTGCACAGCGGCGTAATCTATCCGTCCGAGCGCGATCCGCAGGCGCTGTTTGCCGCCCTGGCCAGGCTGCGCCAGGGTGGCGTGCTCACTGCGCACAATTTCCAGCTGCTGCTGCGCGCCACCGGTCACGACGCCTGGCTGGCCGGCCTGCTGGCCAAATACGGCATCGCCGACCTGGTCACCATCGCCCCTTTGCTGGCGCACCAGCAGGCATTGCGTGAAATGCAGTCGGCCGATGGCTTGCTGCTGCTGCAGGCGGCCAACTGCAATGCGCAAATCCCCGCCAAGCTGTATGAATACCTGCGCTGCCGCCGGCCGGTGCTGGCGCTGACCGACCTGGCCGGCGACAGCGCGGCCAAGCTGCGCCTGTGCGGCATCGACACCATCGGCCAGTTGGCCTCGACCAGCGACTGCGCGCGTGCGCTGCTGCGCTTTCTGGCCCTGGCGCGCCAGGGCCGCGCGCCTCTGGCCAGCCAGGGCGCCATCGTGCTGCAATCGCGCCAGGCGCGCAGCGGCGCGCTGGCCGAGCTGCTCGACCAGGTCACCTACCGGAGTTCACCATGAAAACCCTGCTGATGCTGTGTGCCTTCCTCGCCGGCAGCGCCACCACCGCCACCGCCACCGCGCAAGCGAGCTGCCCGCCCTATGTGAAACACGATCCGGGCGGCGACTACACCAACTCGGACGACCGCGCCGGCCTGGCGGTGGTCGAGCAATACCATTTTTCGCGCAACGTGGAAACGCTCAAACAGGGCATGACGGGCAGCCTGGGTGGCGACATCAGCTACACCCTGGAGCACTTCCCCAACCATCACCGGGCGCTGGCAGCCATGGCCAAGCTGGGCCTGCGCGACAAGCGCGTGCAACCGGTCGGCGCGCGGTACACGGTCAGCTGCTATTTCGAGCGCGCCATCGCCTACGCACCGCACGACACGACGGCGCGCATGGTGTTCGGCAACTACCTGCTGGCCACCAGGCAGGATGCGGCGGCGCTGGAGCAGTTGCAGGAAGCGGCGCGCAGGGAGCCGCAACACGCCACCTTGCAATACAACCTGGGCCTGCTTTACGTGAAACGCAAGGACTACGCGCAGGCGCGCGAGCATGCGGCAAAAGCCTATGCCCTGGGTTTCCCTTTGCAGGGCTTGAAAAACCAGCTGAAGAAAGCCGGCCAGTGGCAGGAGCCGCCGGCCCAGGCCAAGGATGCCGAAGATAGCGCTACGGCGCAATGACGGCCAGGCGATCCGCCACGCTCAGGCCGGGGATCGCTTCTTCGTTCATCTTTTCTCTACCGGTTGCACTTTCGAGGCGGCCAGCACGGCGCGCTGGCGTGCCGTGTCGATATCGTCGGCCGTGGCCAGCGCCACGCCCATGCGGCGGCGCGCAAACGATTCGGGCTTGCCGAACAGGCGCAAGTCGGCGCCCGGCACGGCGAGGGCCTCGGCCACGCCTTCAAACGCAATGCCCCTGGCGTCCACCTGGCCATAGATGACGGCCGAGGCACCCGGCGAGCGCAGCGCCACGTTGACGGGCAGGCCCAGAATGGCTTTCGCATGCAGCTCGAATTCGCTCTGCACCTGGCTGGCCATGGTCACCATGCCGGTATCGTGCGGGCGCGGGCTCACTTCCGAGAACCACACCATGTCGCCCTTGACGAACAGCTCGACGCCGAACAGGCCCAGGCCGCCCAAATCATCGGTCACCTTGCGCGCGATCGCGCGCGAGCGTTCAAGCGCCAGCGGCGCCATGCGCGCCGGCTGCCACGATTCCACATAGTCGCCCTGCACCTGCAAGTGGCCGATCGGCTCGCAAAACTGCGTCTCGATCTGGCCCGAGCTGCCTACGGCGCGCACCGTCAGCAAGGTGATCTCGTAATCGAAATCGATAAAGCCTTCGACGATCACCCGCCCCGTATCGACGCGCCCGCCGCTGGCCGCATGGGCCCAGGCGTTTTCCACGTCCTGCGGGCCATCGAGTTTGGACTGCCCCTTGCCCGACGACGACATGACCGGTTTGACGACGCAGGGAAAACCGATCTCCTGGCAAGCGGCCTGCAACTCCTGCAAGCTGCTGGCAAAACGGTAGGGTGAAGTCGCCACCCCAAGCTCCTCGGCCGCCAGGCGGCGTATGCCCTCGCGGTTCATGGTCAGTTGCGCCGCGCGCGCGGTCGGAATGCAGGTAATCTGCCCGGCCGCCTCCAGCGCGGCCAGGGTGTCGGTGGCGATCGCCTCGATTTCCGGCACGATCAGATCCGGCTTTTCCAGCTCGATCAGGGCCGCCAGCGCCACCCCGTCGCTCATGTCGATCACATGCGAGCGGTGCGCCACCGGATGGCCGGGCGCGTTCGGATAACGGTCCACCGCAATCACCTCCACGCCAAGGCGCTGCAGCGAAATGATGACTTCCTTGCCCAGTTCACCGGAACCGAGCAGCATCACCTTGATGGCGGTGGAAGATAAAGGCGTACCGAAGGTGCGCGGCGTGTTGAGTGCAGTGGTCATGGGCAGGAACGTGTCAGTGTCAGGAAAGATGGCTGGACTATAACAAATGCCGGCACGCTTGGACAGCGCATCCTGCCGTGCGTCGCCCAAGCGGCACTTGCCAGCGCTTGCTGTCAATGCAATAATGAGAATGATTCTCACTTATTGCACTTTCCGACCAGCCATGAATCCTGCCGCGCCACCCGATTTGTCCGCCTTGTACAGCGCCCATCACGGCTGGCTGCAAGGCTGGCTGCGGCACAAGCTGGGCAGCGGTAACGATGCGGCCGACGTGGCGCAAGACACCTTCCTGCGCCTGCTGCAACGCCGCGACTGTCCGCAAGCGGCGCTGCGCACGCCGCGCGCCTACCTGACGCGCATCGCGCAAGGGTTGGTGATCGACCATTACCGTCGCCGCGACGTCGAGCAAGCGTACCTGCAGGCGCTGGCCTTTCATCCAGAACACACCGCGCCGTCACCCGAACAACGCTTGCTGATCATCGAAACACTGCTGCGCCTGGACACGGCCCTCGATGCGCTCAAGCCGCGCGCACGCCAGGCGTTTTTGCTGGCCCAGCTCGAAGGACTGACCGGACCGGCCATCGCCGCCCGGCTCGATGTCTCGCTCGCTACCGTCGAACGCGACCTGGCCAGCGCCTGGCGCGCCTGCTACCGCGTGTACTTCCCCTGATGCCGCGTTCCTCGCGCCATGAGCCGGCCGATGCGGTCGAGCAAGCCATCGCCTGGGCCGTGCGCCTGCAGATGCACGGCCCGCTGCCCGCCACCTTGCAAGCGCTGCAGCAATGGCGCGATGCCGATGGCCGCCATGAAGCAGCGTGGCAGCGCATCGCAGCCATGCGCGGCCAGCTATCGATCCTGCCGCCGGACGCGAGCCGCGCCACGCTGGACGCCAGCCTGGCGCGCCGGCGCCAGCGCCGCCAGTCGCTCAAGCTGGCCGCCGCCTTCGGCCTGGCCGGCACGGGCAGCTGGCTGGTGATGGACACGCGCGCCGACTACCATACCGGCACCGGCCAGCGCCTGGCTGTCACCCTGCCCGATGGCAGCGTGCTCCATCTCAATGCGGGCACCGCCGTGAACGTGCAATACGATGGCGCGCGCCGGCTGCTGACGCTCTTGCGTGGCGAGATCGCCATTGCCACTGGCGTCGATCCGCAGCAAAGGCCATTCCGGGTGCATGCCGGCCTGGCCCGCATGCAGGCGCTCGGCACGCGCTTTACCGTGCGCCGGTTTGATGAGGGCGACCGCCCGATATTGCGCCTGGCGGTACAGCAAGATGCGGTGCAGATACAGACAACAGAAAGTGGCGCGGCGGCCGTGCTGGCGCGGGCGGGCGATTGCGTGCTCACCGACGGCGTGCGCATCTGGCGCGACACCGACCTGCACGACGATCCTGCCGCCTGGCTCGATGGCGTGATCGTGGCGCGCGACATGCCGCTGGGACAGCTGGTGGCGGAACTGGCGCGCCACCGCCACGGCATGCTGCTGTGCGACGCCGATATCGCGCAGCGGCCGGTATCCGGCGTGTTCCAGCTCGGCGACCCGGAACGCGCCTTGCGCGTGCTGCTGCAGACGCAGGCCATCGTCGCCGTCTATCGCACGCGTTTCTGGATCACCTTGAAAAAAGCGTAAAAAAATTGAGGGGATCTGGCCGGCGGCGCGGCATACAGTCAGACACCACTCACCTTGAAAGCGCCATGACCTATTCGATGCAACCCCATCCTGCCCGTTCCACCCTGGCCAGCGCGGTGGCCGCCGCCCTGCTGCTGCTTGCCGCACCGGCGATGGCCCAACAGGCCGCTGCGCCCGACGCCAGCGCCATCCATGTGCTGCAGATCGCCGCCGGCCCGCTCGATGCGGCGCTGGAACAGCTGGCCCGCAAGGCCGGCCTGACGCTCACCTACCAGGCCGGCGAGCTGCGCGGCCTGCACAGCGCCGGTCTGGCAGGCAGCCACGACGCCGAAACGGCGCTGCGCCTGCTGCTGGCCGGCAGCGGCCTGACGGCGGTGCCTCTGGGGCCAGGCGCCTTTGCCTTGCGCGCGCTGCCCAGGACGGGCGACGCGGCACAAGGCGGCGAGCAGAAACTGGCCGAGATCACCGTCACAGCCGGCAATGCGGCGGTGACGGAAACGGAAAACAGTGGCGCTTATGCGGCCGCGCTGGCCGGCACGGCGACGCGTTTCGTGCTGTCGCCGCGCGAGACGCCGCAGTCGCTGACCGTCATCACGCGCCAGCAGATGGACGACCAGGGTAGCGTCACATTGGCCGACGTGCTGCAGCAAACGCCCGGCGTGACCGTCTCGCATGACGATTCCGAGCGCTACAACTACTATGCGCGCGGCTTCAGCCTGAACAGTTTTCAGTATGACGGCGTACCCACCTTTGATTTTGGCACCAACTCGAACGGCCTGGGCATGCGCGACATGGCCATCTATGACCGGGTGGAAGTGGTGCGCGGCGCCAATGGCCTGATGAGTGGTGCGGGTAGCCCCGCCGGCGCCGTCAACCTGGTGCGCAAGAAACCGACGCGCCAGTTCCAGGCCTATGCGCAGGCCAGCGTCGGCAGCGAAGACCGTTACCGCGCCGAGACCGACCTGTCCGGCCCGCTCAATGCCGACGGCTCGGTGCGCGCGCGGCTGGTGGCGGCCTATCAGGATCATGGCGCGCATATCGCCTACTATCGCCAGGACAAGCGCGTGGCGTATGGCGTCATCGAAGCCGACGTCACGCCGCGCACGCGCCTGCTGGCCGGCCTCGACTACCAGAAGATCGGTTCGCAAGGCTCATCGTTCGGCCAGAATCCGCTGTTCTACAGCGACGGCAGCCGCACCCGCTTTGACCGCTCCTTCAATCCGGCCGCGCGCTGGACCAATGCGGACAGCAGCAGCACGCGCGTGTTTGCCGCTGCCGAACACCTGTTCGACAATGGCTGGCAGCTGCGGGCCGAAGCGAGCCACTGGAAAGGCGACACGGACCAGCGGCAAGCCAATATCATCAGTTGGGGTCCGTATCCCGACCAAACGACGGGCCTGGCCACCTTGCAGCGCGGCACCAAGACCTACGCCATCGACAGCAATTCGCTCGATGCCTATGCGGCCGGGCCATTCCAGTGGCTGGGGCACCAGCATGAACTGGTGTTCGGCATCAACGCCAGCCACCGCGATTCCAACTACGTCGCCGCCAGCGGCGGCAATCTGGCCATCGACTATCGCCGCTGGAACAACGCCGCGCCGCAGCCATCGACGCTGCGGGTCAGCCAGACGCAAACCTATGCATTCAAGGAATATGCCGCCTATGGCGCGGCGCGCTTCAAGCCGGCCGACGGCCTGTCGCTGATCGTCGGCAGCCGCCTGAACGCATACGAACGCACGGGCGACCTGGTGTATGGCTCGGGCGGCACGGGGCGCGATGACGCCAAGGAAAAACACAAGCTGGTGCCGTATGCGGGCGCCGTCTACGACCTCAATGCCAGCTGGTCCGCCTACCTCAGCCATGCCAGCATTTTCGAGCCGCAGTCGGTCAGCGACGCCAACGCCAGGGTGCTGCCGTCCACCACGGGCGCGTCCTGGGAAAGTGGTCTCAAGGGAGAATTCTTCGACCGCAAGCTCAACGCCAGCGTCGCGCTGTTTCAAATAAGGCAAGATAACCTGGCCGATTACGTCGCTACGGACGCCAACGAGCGCGACGTGTACCGCGCCATCGACGGCACCACCACGCGCGGCATCGAAGCCGAAGTATCGGGCCAGCTGCGGCCGGACTGGCAGATCATGGCGGGCGCCACCTGGAGCCGCCCGCGCGACAAGGACGGCCAGCGCATCGACACCACGCGCCCGGAACGCAGCGCCAAGCTGGCCACCAGTTATCGCCTGCCCGGTGCCTGGCGGCAACTGACCGTCGGCGCCAACCTGAACTGGCAAGGGCGCACCTGGTACGCCACCACGCTGGCGGGCGACGTGCCGGCGCGCGCCGACGAAGGCAGTTTTGCCGTGGCCGGCCTGATGGCGCGCTACGTCTTCAACAGCAGGCTCAGCGCCGTGCTGAACATCAATAATGTGTTCGACAAGACGTATTACAGCGGCTATGGCCTGTACGGCAGCAGCCACTACGGCGACCCGCGCAATGCCCAGCTGACGGTGCGCGCGAGCTTTTAGGCCGCTTTCAGGTGTTGACACCGTCAGGCATCAACACCGTAAGCGACGGCGATCAGCAGCAGTGCATTGTTAAATGCGCGCGCCAGCGCCGTGGTGGCATAGGCAGCGGCCACGCCCGGTTGGCGGTAGCGCAGGTAGATAAAGCTGAACATGGCGCCTGAACCGAGCGCGACTATCGCATGCAGCAAGCCGCCGCTCAGATAATGGACGATGCCCCACAGGATGGCGCCGCTAAAGATGCACCAAGGCTGGCCCACGCCAACACGCCGCAGTATCTCCAGCGGCAGCAACTGGCCGAGGAAGGTTTCAAGAATGGGGGAATAGATGACGACCCAGAACAGCAGCAGCGGCAGCGACATTTCGCGCTGGAAACGCGCCAGGCCCGTGCGTGCGCCCCAGTATTGCGGCGGCAACAAGGCCTGGGTGACGGCCAGGATGGCGAAGCAGAGCAGGCAGGTCAGCACTGCCCAGCCCAGCGCGCCGCCGACATGGCGCAACAGCGGCGCCTTCAGCGCCATCTCCGGGCGGTCCACATCGTGACTTCCGTGCAGCTGCATATGCGATCCTGGGGGCGCTGGTCCGGCTTCCATTGTAGCGCGTAAAACCGCGCTTGCGCGTCCCCCAGGACGAATGCTTATGCGGCCAGCGGCAGCGACTGGCCATGCGCCCCGGCCAGCTTGAAGATACCCACTTCCTGCTCCAGCTGTTCGGCCTGCTGCTGCAATTGCAGGGCGGCGGCGGCCGCCTGCTCGACCAGCGCCGCGTTCTGCTGCGTCACTTTATCCATGTCGACGATGGCGCGGTTGATCTGCTCGATGCCGGCGCCCTGCTCCTGGGTAGCATGGCTGATTTCGGCCATGATGCCCGTCACGCGGCCGATGCCGGCCACCACCTCCTGCATGGTGGCGCCGGCTTTTTCGACCAGCACGGTGCCGGTGCCGACCTTGCTGACCGAATCGTGGATCAATGCCTTGATTTCCTGTGCGGCGGCGGCCGAGCGCTGGGCCAGGCTGCGCACTTCGGTGGCGACGACCGCAAAGCCGCGTCCCTGTTCGCCGGCGCGCGCCGCTTCCACGGCGGCGTTGAGCGCCAAAATATTCGTCTGGAAGGCGATGCCGTCGATCACGCCGATAATGTCGACGATCCTGTTCGACGAGGCGTTGATCAGGTTCATGGTCTGCACCACTTCGGCCACCGCCTTGCCACCCTGCTCCGACACCTTCGACGCTGCGTGCGCCAGGTGGTTCGCCTGCTGGGCGTTTTCCGCATTCTGGCGCACGGTGGCGATCATTTCCTCCATTGACGAGGCGACTTCTTCCAGCGAGCCGGCCTGCTGCTCGGTGCGCTGCGACAGGTCGCGGTTGCCCGACGCGATCTCGGTCGAGGCAGAGGTGATGTTTTCAGTCCCATGACGCACCTTGCCGACGATGGCCGACAGATTGTCGCGCATGGTTTTCATGGCAAACAGCATGCTGCTGTCGTCGCCGGGGCGCGTGACCACGTCGATCGCCAGTTCGCCATGGGCGATCCGGCCGGCGATCGCTGCCGCATAATCGGGCTCGCCACCGAGCTGGCCCAGCAGGCGGCGCGTGATGACGGTGGCCACCACCACGCAGACGAGCACGCTGATGGCCGCCAGCGCGGCGATCCAGCGCACCGAATGGCCGTAGATGGCGTGGGCCTCATCGCTGGCCAGCGTCGACTCGCGCTGCACCGATTTCAACACCGTATCGATATCGGCGACGATCCGGCGGCGCAAGGGACTGCAGTCATTGACCAGAAAGGCGCCATATTCCTCCATCTTGCCCGCCTCGCGCAACTGGCGCGGGCGCAGCAGCTCCTGCGCCATGGCGTTCAGGCCGGCGCTGACTTTCTCGAACTGCGCGTCGCCCTGGAACACGGGTGTCAGTTTGGACAGTGCATCGAGGTACAGCGCCTTTTGCTGGTCGACGATGGCCAGTTCGCGCGCGGCGGCTGCGTCGTCGTGGAAAATATAGGCATTGCGCGCGGCCAGGCCGGTCTGGTCGAGCGCTTCGCGCGCCACATACAGCGGTTCAAGTTTTTGCTGCTGCACATTATCCTGGGCGCGCATGGCGTTTGAGACGGCGCCGATGCGCAGCAGGGCAAAGGCGGCCAGCACCAGCATCAGCGCCACCAGGGCGGCAAAACCGAGGGTCAGGCGCATGCCGATGGTAAGACTACGTTGTGACTTCATGATCGCTCCTGTTTTTTGAACATGCTTGCCAGAAACGGCAGCGTTAATGAGATAGCTTGTGCAATCGTTGCTGCAATACAGGCCGCATCCTGTGGCGGGACGCAGGCCGGCGACTGGCGTTTTTTGGGCCGTCGGAGGTGTTCCTGCAGGAAAAGCGCGGCTCCTGGCCGGCGTTCTCTATGGGCGAAACTATAACTCATGAGCAATAAAAAAGGATCTTCAGAAACCTGTTTTTGATGTTTAAAAGCACTATATATTTCCTTTTGTGCACTTTTTTTCAATTATTTTTCCATAATGTGCGCCAGTTAACTTAACGCCCCGTCCCGCCAGCGGCTTTTCCCTCATCAAGCGCCGCCATCACCCTTGCTTGCCCCGCCCGTAGGCGTGACCATTAACTGGTTATAATTGGGCCATTCTTTCAAATCGAGGTTGTGTATGAAGTGGGCCTTGCTGGGCATTTTTGCGTTTTCTGTTTTACATATCCATTTTCGGGGCAAGGTGCGCCTGCCGTTCCGCCGCCAGCTCTTCGACCACTCGTCGTTCATGGCGCCGCTGAACCTGTTCATGCACACGTTTTCGAAAGTGCCGGCCACGCCCTATCTGGCCGTGTCCGACTTTCCCGAGCTGGCGCCGCTGCAGCAGAACTGGCACATCATCCGCGATGAGGCGCTGCGCTTGCAGGAGCTGAAAAAGATCAAGGCGGCGGAAAAGAACGACGACGTCGGGTTCAATTCCTTCTTTAAATATGGCTGGAAGCGCTTTTACCTGAAGTGGTATGACGCCAGCCACCCGTCGGCGCAGCAGATGTGCCCGCAGACCTATGCCCTGCTGCAATCGATTCCCTCGATCAAGGCGGCCATGTTTGCGGAACTGCCGTCCGGCGGCAAGCTCAACCCCCACCGCGACCCGTTTGCCGGTTCGCTGCGCTACCATCTGGGCCTGCAGACGCCGAACGACGACCGCTGCTTTATCGATGTCGATGGCGAACGCCACAGCTGGCGCGACGGCCAGGCCGTGATGTTCGATGAAACCTATATCCACTGGGCCCGCAATGACGCCGGCAGCGACCGCATCATTCTTTTCTGCGATATAGAACGCCCGATGCGTTTCCGCTGGGCACAGGCGCTGAACCGCTGGCTGGGCCGCACCCTGATGACGGCCGCCGCCTCGCCCAACGAACTGGGCGACCAGGCCGGCGGCATCAGCAAGCTGTTCCGCATCTCCTGGGCCATGGGCCAGTACCGCCGCCGCTTCAAGGCCTGGAGCAAGCCGGCCTACAACCTGGCGCGCATTGCGCTGGTGGTCGCCGTGGTTGCGCTGCTTTATTATATTTAAGACGTATCAGACTCAAATAAATCGCCTTCGGGCGATTTTTTCATGGGCGTTCATCTGGCCGGTTCAAACGTCACCACCAGAGCGTCAGCGGTGGTGCGCAGCTGCGTCGGCACAAACTGCACGCCGGCATAGCGCAGCTCTTCGGGCTTGAAGGTATAGATCGGCGTTTCATGCATCAGCTGGTCGCCCACCAGGCTGGCCACCTTGGCAAATTGGCGCTGCTGCGCTTCATCCATGCCATCGATATTGACCCTGTCCACGCTGGCGTCGACCAGATAGACGGCATTGCGCTGCGCATCGAGCCGCAGCCGGCCCGAGATCGCCAGAGTGCCGCGCCAGTGCTGGCGGATAAACGGCGGCGTGACGACCGCGTCGACCGATAACGCCACCCGCTCCCTTTCCGGCTGCAGCGACAGTTGCGGATTGGTGACCTTCACGTCGATCACCGACAGTACGCGCTTGTCGATCGGAAAGCGGCGCTCCAGCCCCTGCTGCATCCTGGCCAGCGGCACGGTCACGTCGCGCGGACCGATCAGGGTCGAGCAGGAAGCGAGCATGGCGCAGGCCAGCGTGGCAATGGAAGCGGTTTTCAGGAAGGAACGCTTGGAAGTGGCAGTCATGACAGCTCTCGAAAAATAGGTCTGGCTATCTTACACAGCCGATTGATACAGCACAAAAAATACAGCACAAAACAAATCAGGCGCGGACCTTGCGGGCCGCGCCTGATGGTTCATTGCCCGCCCAGCAGAATTTAGTGGACGAAGATGGCGATCAGGATCACGATCGGCAGCGGGATGCCCAGCAACAGCAAGAGGATGGAACGCATGGAGTATCTCCTGTAATAAGGTGAATAATCAAATCGTCACGTGGCGCAGCACACGCTCGTGGTCGCGCTGGCGGCCGCCAAACGTCGCTGCCAGCGCGGCGACAAAGGCGCCGAGCAACAGGGCGACAAACATCCACAGGGCCGTATGGGCACCAGCCTTGCGGGCCGTATCGGCGGCTTCCCTGGCCTTGGCCCTGGCGTCGGCGGCGGCCTTGGCGGCGCGGCCGTAGACGGCGTCGACACGGGTTTCGGCCGCGGCTTGCGTCGCGCCGGTGCGCCTGGCAACGAGCTGGCCCAGGTAGGCGCGGTCGTCGGGCGCCAGGGTGCCGTTCGACATGCTGGCGGCAAAGATGCGGCCGATTTCAACGCCTTGGTCGGGTGCGTTCACCGCTGGCATGGCCGGCGCCCCGGTGGTCGCGGCTGGTGCGGGAGCAGAGCGCAGCAGCATGTCCGAGAAGTAGTCGAGCGGATTGACGCCATTGGCGCCACTGCCGCCTTCGCCGGCCTTGGCTGCGGCCGCTGGCGCGACCGCCGCCGCCACGCCCGTCCCCGCATCGAGGGCACCGCTCAGCACGGCGCGCGTGCCGCCGGCCAGCAGGGCCACCGTCACCAGGGTCGCCACGGCCCACGCCAGCAAGCCGTGGGCGGTATCGCGAAAATGCACTTCATCGGTATGCACAGAGCTCCATTTGACCCGCAGGCGGCCGGCCATGTAGCCACCGATGCCGGACGCGGCCAGTTGCATGAAAGCGAGCCAGACAATGGTCGATACGCCGATCGCCGTGGCGTTGAACGACCATGGCGAAACGGCGGACAGGCCCAGGCCGACGCCGAGGATCAGCAGGATGAAGGACAGTGCGGCGGCTGCGGCGGCGCCGGCCAGGACGGCGCCCCAGGAGACACCAGGTTGATTGAGGTCCGGGACGGACAATTGCGTCGTTTGCATAAGGTTCCCCTGTAAAAATTGTGTGGTTCAGGTGCCGGCGGCGGCCAGTTGTTGCTTGCGGGCCGCCATTTGCTCGCCCAGCGCATCGAGGTCTAGGCCGGTCTTGCGTACCTTGGGAAACATGTCGCCTTCTTCTTCCTTGACATGGTGTTGGATCTGCTCGGACAGCACGGTGAGCTTGGCGTCATACAGGTCTTCGGTGGGGTCCATGGCAAGGATTTGCGCGATCAGTTCCTTGGCGCTGGCGTGTTCGACCACTGCTTCGTCCATCAAATCGCCGTCATGGATGGGACGGCGCACGGCCGGATAGAAGATTTCTTCTTCCAGCTGGGTGTGCACGGTCAGCTGGTGGCAGATCTGCTCGGCCAGTTTTTTCTTGGTGGCAAACGAACGGTCGCTCAGGCCTTGGTACTGGGCAAACAGCGCCTTGACGTCCTTGTGGTCCTTCATTAACAAGCTGATTGCATTCATGACACCTCCTTGTCGTTGATGAGAACAAGGATGCCGCGCCGTGCCGCGAGCGTATGTGCGACGTCATACACAAAATAGCATTTGATACAGTTCAGAAACAGCTACTTGATGCCATGGTGATTCATCAGGTCGTACAGGGTGGGCCGGCTCACGCCCAGCAGTTCGGCGGCCTTGACGATATTGCCGTCGGAGCGCGCCAGCGCGCGCACCATCACCTTGTATTCGGCCGCGTCGCGCGCCTGGCGCAGGTTGACGCTGTCCTCGAGCGGTGCCGCGTGGTCGGGCAGGCCCAGATCGTCGACCATGATCTGCGGGCCGTCGCACATGATGACGGCCCGCTTGATGCAATTTTCCACCTCGCGCACATTGCCGGGCCAGTCATACGCTTCGATCGCCTGCAGCGCGTCATTGCTGAAATGCAGGCTGGCACGCCCTTCGCTGGCGCAGAACTTGTTCTTGAAATGGTGGGCCAGCAAGGCGCAGTCGCCGGCCCGTTCGCGCAGCGGCGGAATGCGCAGCACGATTTCACTGAGGCGGTAATACAGGTCTTCGCGGAAACGTCCCTGCCCGGCCAGCGCTTTCAGGTCCTGGTGGGTGGCGCAGACGATGCGCACGTCGACGGCGATTTCGCCACGTCCGCCAACGCGCTCGATCACGCGCTCCTGCAAAAAGCGCAGCAATTTGGCCTGCAGCGCCAGCGGCATGTCGCCGATTTCATCGAGAAAAAACGTGCCGCCGTGGGCCAGTTCGATCTTGCCCAGGGTTTGGCGCGCGGCGCCCGTAAACGCGCCGCGTTCGTAGCCGAACAGCTCGCTTTCGAGCAGGTGTTCAGGGATCGCCGCGCAGTTGATGGCGACAAAGCGCTGGCTGCTCCGGCTGCTGAGCGCATGCAGACCGCGCGCGATCAGCTCCTTGCCGCTGCCCGAGTCGCCCAGCAGCATCACGCTGGCCGACGAGGGTGCCACTTTTTCCACGCTGCGGCACAGTTTGAGCATGCCGGGATCGCGGCTGACGATGCCGGCCAGCGGCGAGTCAGCCTGGGTCTGCAGCATGCGCCGGTTTTCCTGCTGCATCGCGTGCAGATAAAAGGCGCGCGCGATCACCAGGCCCAGCATGTCGGCGTCGAACGGCTTCTGGTGAAAATCATAGGCGCCCAGCGCGATGGCCTTCAACGCATGGGCGCGCTCCTGGTTGCCCGACAACACGATCACCTTGGTGTCGGGCGCCAGCGCCAGGATCTGCTGCAAGGTGGCCAGCCCTTCGGTGGCGCCGTCCGGATCGGGCGGCAGCCCCAGGTCCATCGTCACGACGGCAGGCTGGTGGCGCCGCACCTGCGCCAGCGCCGCCTCGCGCTCACCCGCCAGCAGCACCTCGTAGCCGTCAAAACTCCATTGCAACTGCTTTTGCAGGCCGGGATCGTCTTCGATCACCAGCAGTTTCTGCTTGCCCATGCGGTTTCCTCTGCGCTTGCGGGTTTTTCAAGATTTTTTCAGGCGGGATGCAGCGGCAGGATCACGCGAAACGTGGTGCCCACCTGCGGCTCGCTGCGTACTTCCAGGCTACCGCCCACTTCGCGGATATATTCGCGGCTTTCGAACACGCCGATGCCCATGCCTGCCGTCTTGGTGGTGTCGAACGGCTTGAACAGGCGCTCGCGGATGAACTGCTCGCTCATGCCGGCGCCCGTATCGTTCAGTTCCACCACCGCCGTGCGCTGTTCGCGGCGCAGGCGCACGGCCACCTGGCCGCTGCTGGCGGTGGCCTCGATGGCGTTCTGGATCAAATGGCCCAGCACGCGCTCGAGGCGCGCGCGGTTGGCCAGCACCGTCAGTTCGCCATCGACAATTTCCAGCTGCGGCTTTGGTTCCAGGCTGGCCTTGGCCGCCACCGCCTGCTGCAGCAAGCCGTCGAGCCGCAGGGGGGCCGCGAGATCCGGGGTTTCACCGCGCGCCAGCTTTTGCAGCAAGGTCTTCATTTTCTGCACGGAATGGTCCAGCGTGGCCAGCATATCTTGCTGGAAGGCCGGATTGGCGCGGTGTTTCTCGGCGTTGCTGAGCAGCAGCGACAACTGAAACACCAGGTTCTTCAGGTCGTGCACGATAAAGGTCGACATGCGGTTGAACGACTCGAACTGGCGCGACACCATCAGGGAATCGAGCGATTCGCGGTGCGCCAGATAGCTGGCGGCCTGGCTACCGGCAATTTTCAGCACGTCGCGAATCTCCCAGTTCAGGCCGATGCGCGCGCGCGGCCGCGCCAGCGCCACCACGCCGAACAGTTTCCCATGCAGCATCAAGGGCACCAGCAGCCAGATGGCGGGCAGCGCCAGCAGCGCCGGCGGCAATACCAGCTCGCCGTAGTGTTGCGGCATTTGTTGGCAGTCGGCCACCTCGATCACCCACTGCCGCGCCTCCAGGAAGCGGTACAAGGCGCCGTCCGCTGCTTGCGCTGGCAACTGCGGCGGCCAGTTCCAGCTGGCTACCGGACTCAAGCTACCCGCCTCGCGCGCGATCCACAGCCCGCCGGCCGGGCTTTCCACCAGCTGCGCCACGGCCTGTATGGTGCGCTCGCCCAGGTCCGGGCCATCGTCGGACAAGGCGCGCGTAAAGCGCAGCCATTCTTCGCGATAATCAAAAATTGCCTTGTAAAAATGTTTATTAATAAACACCTTGAGCTTGGCGCGCAGCGCGCCAGAAAACAGCACGCCGGCCAGCAGCAACACGGCGCCACCCAGGTAGGCCATCTGCATCAGGGAACCCCAGGCGCCGCCGAAATAGCGCAAATAATAGGCGCTGGCCGCCATCGCCAGCAGATAGATGGCCGAACCGAGCAATGCGGCCGAACGGAACAGCATCTGGCGCGACACCGACAAACCCAGCGCCCAGCCGGTATTGCGCGCCGCCGACACGCCCAGCAGCGGCGCGCACAGCGCATCGACGACGCCGCGCGCGGCCCAGATGTCGTCATTGATCTCGCGAAACAGCAAGGCGTCGCTGTACAGGTAAAAATCATAGGCAAACAGGCCGCCCACGCCCAGGCAGGCAAACTTGATGCCCCAGCGCTTGAGCGGCGGCGTGTTGCGGTACCACTGCTCCACCAGCAGCATGCCGAGCACCGCCAGCAGGAGCCGGCAAGCGATGGCGGCGGTACGGGCAAACGCGGCCTGTTCGGCTGCCAGCTGCGGCAAGACCGACCACCACAGCACCATGCCGATGGCCGTCACGCCGGCGCCACCCGCCACCAGCGCCAGCAGGCGCGCGCGCGACGGTGCGATCAACAACAACAGGAAGACCAGCCAGGCCAGGGTGCGCAGCAGTTCCAGGCCATCGGCAACCAGCGACCAGCGCCGCTCCAGCAGCACCAGCATGACGATGCCGGTGGCCCACAAGCCCGTCACCAGGCAGGCGGCCAGCAAGGCGCGAGCCTGGCGGCGCGCGCGCCAGTTGCTGATCAATAAAAGGGAAAGCAGGAAAAACGCCAGCGAAGCGACTGCGTGGCTGAGCGCGGCCGCGTCGGCCACGGCCAACAGGATCGGCCCTGCGCTCACCGGCTACCCTTACCAAACAGAACTACTTGCACCGTTTCCAGCAGGATCAGCAAGTCGAGGAACAGGCTGTTGTTTTTCACATAATACAGATCGTATTGCAGCTTCTTGACGGCATCGTCGACCGAGGCGCCGTATTGGTAGCGCACCTGGGCCAGGCCAGTGATGCCGGGCTTGATGCTGTGCCGGATATTGTAATAAGGCACCTGCTCCTTGAGCTGGTCGACAAAATAGGCACGCTCGGGGCGCGGTCCCACGAAACTCATTTCACCGCGAAACACATTGAGCATTTGCGGCAACTCGTCGATGCGCAGCTTGCGTATCCAGTGACCGACACGGGTGACGCGGCTGTCGTTGGCCTGGGCCCAGGTGGGCGTGCCGTCGCGCTCGGCGTCACAGCGCATGCTGCGAAATTTCAGCACGTTGAAGGCCACGCCGTCGCGCCCTACCCTTTCCTGCTCATAAAACACGGGGCCGCCGTCTTCCAGGCGGATGCACAGCATGGTCGCCAGCATCACGGGCAGCGAGGCGACGAAAATGGCGGCGCTGGCGGCCAGGTCAAACAAGCGCTTGGAGGCGGCACGGAAAAAACTCTGGTCGAAGCCGCCGCCATAGATCAGATAGCTGGGCTGCAGGGAATCGATGCGGATCTGGCAGGTTTCACGCTCGAAAAAGGTAGCGGCATCAATCACGCGCACGCCGCCCAGCGCGCATTCGAGCAATTGCCGCGCGGGAAAGGCGCCGTTGCGGCGGTCGGTGACGGAGACAACAATTTCATGCGCGTCGTAGCGGCGCGCCATCGCCAGCAAGGTCAAGCCCGGCGGCAACATCGACGAGGCCGGTACGCAGCACTGCTCGCCCGGTACATCGATGCAACCGACCACCGTGAACTGATGAAAGCCGATCTTGCTGGTCGCCAGATCCATGCATTCCCGGGCCAGCGCACCGCCGCCGACCAGGATCAAGCGCCCTTCCATCAGCGCCGACTGCGAGGACTTGAACACCACCAGCCGCGCCAGCAGCACGCCGATGGCGCCCAGGCCGAAGATCA
Organism: Janthinobacterium sp. PC23-8; assembly: GCF_002250505.1. Classification (GTDB taxonomy): domain Bacteria; phylum Pseudomonadota; class Gammaproteobacteria; order Burkholderiales; family Burkholderiaceae_D; genus Janthinobacterium. The sequence continues at coordinate 209,970 of NZ_NJGY01000002.1, read as the reverse complement.
TCACGCTGCCGCGGCCGAAATGCAGGGCAGGCACAAAGCGCACCAGCAGGCTGATCACGGCAAAACCGAGCGCAAAAGCGGGCAGGATACGCAGCAGGGTGTTGCGGATATCCTCGCGCGAGCGGTGCTGGTACATGCCCAGCGCACTCATCGACAGCACGATCACCAGCGCAAAGATCGACGAGGCGAGGTAGATTTCACCGGCGCGCAGCACGCCACGGCTGTCGGCCAGCCCGATCAGGGAGGTAAATGTCGCCGAAAACAGCAGGATCAAAATTTCCAGCAACAGCAGGACAAACGCTGTTTTCGACACGTAATGGCTGAATATGCGGATCATCTCTCCCCCTGCGGCTAGGCCCATGCTGCCGGGAAAATGGCGAACTGGAACCGGTCTTCCCATCATGGCGAACTGTTCAACGCAAGCCTTGACGAGCCGCAAACCGCAACCTCAGCTTTCTTTGATTTACAGAATTTATCTCAACACATGTCCGTTTGATGTGAAATGGACTATAGTATGCTTCCCCTAAAAAAAGATAAATGTCATGAAATTTGATGTAGCGATTGTTGGCAGTGGCCTGGCGGGTTTATCGGTTGCACTGCATTTGGCAGAGACGCGCACGGTCGCGATCATTTCAAAACGCGCGCTGCTCGATGGCGCCAGCAATTGGGCGCAGGGCGGCATCGCCGCCGTGCTCGACTCGGGCGACAGCCACCAGCAGCATATCGAAGACACCCTGATCGCCGGCGGCGGCCTGTGCGACGAGAGCGCCACGCGCTATATCGTCGAGCACGGCCGCGAAGCGATCGAATGGCTGATCGAGCAAGGCGTGCCGTTTACACGCGACGCGTCGGCCGAACTGGGTTTCCACCTGACGCGCGAAGGCGGCCACAGCCAGCGCCGCATCATCCACGCAGCCGACGCCACCGGCCACGCCGTGCAAGTGACGCTGGAAGAAAAAGTCCGCGCGCATCCCAACATCAGCCTGTTCGAACACCACTGCGCGATCGACCTGATTACCTCCGACAAGCTGGGCATGAAACCGGTGCAGCGCAATGCGCAGCCGCATTGCCACGGCCTGTATGTGCAGGACGAGCAGACCGGTAAAGTATTGACCTTTGCCGCCGAGCATACCGTGCTGGCCACGGGCGGCGCCGGCAAGGTGTATTTATATACCACCAACCCGGACACCGCCAGCGGCGACGGCATCGCCATGGCCTGGCGCGCCGGCTGCCGCGTGTCGAACATGGAATTCATCCAGTTCCACCCGACCTGCCTGTATCACCCGTATGCCAAATCGTTCCTGATCACCGAAGCGATCCGCGGCGAAGGCGGCCTGTTGAAACTGCCGCCTGAAGCGGGCGCGGCGGCCGGCCAGCGCTTTATGCTGGCGCACGACGAGCGGGCCGAACTGGCGCCGCGCGACGTGGTGGCGCGCGCCATCGACTTCGAGATCAAGAAGCGCGGCCTCGATTATGTGCACCTGGACATCAGCCACAAGCCGGCCGACTTCCTGATCGAACATTTCCCGACAATTTACGCGCGCTGCCTGGAGCTGGGCATCGACATCACCAAACAGCCGATTCCCATCGTGCCGGCCGCCCATTACACCTGCGGCGGCGTGGTGACGGACCTGGCCGGCCGCGCCGACCTGCCCGGCCTGTACGCGGTGGGCGAGACGGCCTGCACCGGCCTGCATGGCGCCAATCGCCTGGCATCGAACTCGCTGCTCGAATGCATCGTCATCGGCCGCGCCTGCGCCCAGGATATCGAAAGCAAAGAAAAGCTGGGCACCCCTTACTTGCCCGACTGGGATGAAAGCCGCGTTACCGACGCCGACGAGGAAGTGGTGATTGCCCATAACTGGGACGAACTGCGCCGCTTCATGTGGAACTATGTCGGCATCGTGCGCACCACCAAGCGCCTGGAGCGGGCCCAGCACCGCATCGCCCTGCTCAAGGAAGAAATCGACGAGTATTACCGCAATTTCCGCATCACCCACGATTTGCTGGAACTGCGCAACCTGGTCGACGTTGCCTCGATGATCGTCAACAGCGCCCTGTCGCGCCGCGAAAGCCGCGGTTTGCACTTCAGCCGCGACTATCCGGAAACCTTGCCGAAGGCGATCGCCAGCGTGCTGACGCCGCCGCATCGGTAGGCGCCGGGGCGGGGGTTAATTGATATGGCGCCCCTGCCCCTCATCCTTTACAAACCGGCACTCTTTCTCCAGACCTCCATCCTGGTGCCAGATCCGGCTCCAGCCCTCGCGCTCGTCATCGAAATAGTCGGCAACTTCTTTCGGTTGGCCGTTGTCATGCCATGACTTGAAGCGGCCCTGCTTGCGCCGTTGTGCGTCCCACTGCCCTTGCGCGACCAGCACGCCTGCGGTGTTGTACTGGCGTTCGCTGCATCGCTTCGCCGTTACATGCCAGTTGAAACTGAATCTGCCATGCGCCAGCTCAACGGCAACCTTGAAGTTGAACACGACGACAACAAAGCGAATATGCTTCCATAGCCTTTGGACCTGTAATGATGGTCGCAACGAGTGGGAGTCGACAGCATGCAAAAATCATTTATCGTTTTATCCATATCAGGGAGCGTCCTGGCTATCAGCAGCATCCTGGATATGATGTCGGGATTATTGAACTTGCAGCACTTTCATCGACTAGATGGCTATATCGGCATCCTGAGCAGAATCGCGTTTTACCTGTCGTTCCTCAGCTTTTGTTCGCACGTCTACGCCGTCATGAGCAAGCATCGCTGGACTTCGGCAGAAACAAAAAGCCAGCATCTGCCACGCCCTCCGGAAGAAATCATTGGTATCGGGGTCAGCTGCATCTTTGCCTTCTTTTTCACATTTGCAATTGCAAGACAGCAAGGGCATATAGCCAACGCCGTAATCATCTACGGCCTGTTCCTGCTCACCTCAGCGTTACTGATACAACCTTCAGGCAAAGGCTGGAAAGGAAACCTGGTCAACGCCATCTGGCCGGCCCTGTTTTTCCTGCTTTCCGCCGTGCTACAGCTGCCCTGGGAACCAGTATTGCGAGGATTATTTGGCAATGAGCATCTGGCTGACAACATCGATGCGAAATTTACGTTTCTGCTGTTAGGAGCAAGCTTTTGCACAGCCTTGATTGCGATACCGGGCATTATGCTGGCAAATCTGATAAAAAAGGCAATGACAGGTTTTGCGATCTCCTTGACTGGAGGGGCTTGGCAGGAATCAGATCCGATCAGAAGACATATCAACTGGCCATTAGCCGTACTGGCGATCGCCACTACGACAATATTAAGCTGAGCTGCTACAGTCCGCAGCCACGCCATCGCCAGGCAAAAGCTACCTGGCGCCCCGGCGAACACCAGGACGCCAGGACGCCAGCCAAACTGGCACTTACTGCAACTCGAACTCCGCCGGATTCAGATTCAGCTCCTTGGCAATCTTGCTGGCCACCCGCTGCTCATTGGCGTCGAAATTGCCATCCGACGAAGCGACCGCGATAATCATGCGCACCAGCAGGCGCGACGCTTCCACGTTCGACTTCATCTTGCCCAGCGCCTGGTAGGCCTTGGCCTCGCCGATATCCTTGTCGAACTCCAGCTGGCTGACAAAATCCTGGAACGCCTTGATCACATCGGTGGTGGTAAACACCGACAGCGCATCGTTGCTCTCGATGAACTTGACCATCTTCTGTTTCTCTTCCGCGCTCACATTGCCGTCTGCCATCGCGATCAGGGACGAGCCGGCCATCGCGGCGTTCAGGAAATCCTTGTTCTTGTACTTCAGCGCTTCGGTCTTCAGTTCACTTGCCTTGGTCTTCAGTTTGGACAGAAAGGAATCGAAACTCATGGGGGGATCTCCGGGTTGGTTGGACTTGAGCAGCGATAAACACTACCACCAGAACTCAGCTGGGGGCGCTAGCTTGAAATACAAACAAGCATGCGTGCAAGCGCCATCCGATTGCAGTTGAAAAATAGCCAACTTCATGGCAGCATGGCGCACCATTTTTGTGACTATTCAGCCTCTAGGGCGGCCTTAAAAATCCATTTAAAATCAATGAGTTACAATTTTTAAAAAACAGTGAAAAAGTACAAAAAATCACTTTTTTGTATAAAAATCGCGTAAATCGAGTACATTTCAGATGTAAAAGTCACGTAACTCATTGATTCGTAACGGCTGAATAGTTACTAGCAAACATTCATATGAGCGCCGCCCGGAGATCAAGTTACTTTGCGCGATGGCTCCAGCTGAGGTTGCACATCATGCTGACTTCATCCCTGTCGACAACCTCGCGGATGGCAAGGGGTGGGCTATTAGCAGCATAGGTTTTCCAAGCCGGTTTGGATAACGTGTGTATCCATTGAACCCATGCAGCCTATCCATACCAACAGAGATTTTTGTTATAGCCTGGCGAACATGAGAATGTTCTATATAAAAAAGCCGCTATCGCCCGATTAGCGGCTTTTTCATTCCTGCCCGAGCAGCAGCGCATTAATCTCAAAGCGCCGCCCTGTCAGCAGTTAAATCACCCCACAAACTTCCGCGCATTCCTGAACATCCGCATCCACGGCGAATCCTCACCCCAAGCCTCAGGGTGATACGACTGCTGCACTGACCGGAACACCCGCTCCGCATGCGGCATCAGCACCGTAAAGCGGCCATCCGGCGTGGTCACCGAGGTGATGCCTTCCGGCGAGCCATTCGGGTTGTACGGATACGCTACTGTGGCGGCGCCCTTGTTGTCGACAAAGCGCATGGCTTTGTGGACTTGCGCGATGTCGCCCGTTTGCGAGAAGTCGGCGTAGCCTTCGCCGTGGGCAATCGCGATGCCGGCCTGGGTGCCGGCCATGCCGTTGAAGAAGATCGAGGGGGAATCCATCACTTCGACCATGGCAAAGCGGCCTTCGAATTTTTCCGACTTGTTGCGCGTGAACTTCGGCCAGGCGTGGGCGCCGGGGATGATGGATTTCAAATTGCTCATCATCTGGCAGCCGTTGCAGATGCCCAGGCCAAAGCTGTCGCTGCGGGCGAAGAAGCGCGCGAACTGGTCGGCCAGGCTGGCGTTGAACAAAATGGTCTTGGCCCAGCCCTCGCCGGCGCCCAGCACGTCGCCGTACGAGAAGCCGCCCACCGCAATCACGCCCTGGAAGTCGTCCAGTTTCACGCGGCCGGCGATCAGGTCGCTCATGTGCACGTCGACGGCCGCAAAGCCCGCCTGGTGCATCACGTAAGCCGTTTCGACATGCGAGTTGACGCCCTGCTCGCGCAGGATGGCCACGCGCGGGCGCACGCCGGTGGCGATGAACGGTGCGGCGATGTTCTCGTTCTGGTCAAACGTGACGATAGGCAGCATGCCCGGGTCTTGCAGGTCCAGCAGGCGGTCGTATTCGGCGTCGGCGCAGGCCGGGTTGTCGCGCAGGCGGGCGATGCGCCAGCTCGTTTCGCTCCACAGGCGATGCAGGTCCGCGCGCGGCTGGGTGTAGACAAGCTTGGCGTCGCGCGTGAATTCGAGCACGTCGCGGTCGTTGAGTTTGCCGATGATATGGCTGCAGGCGCCCAGGTTGAAGGTGCGCAGCACGTCCATGACGATCGATTTTTCTTCGGCGCGCACCTGGATCACGGCACCCAGCTCTTCGGAAAACAGGGCGCGCAAAGTCAGTTCGTTGCGGCGCTCGGCCACCTGGCCGGTCCAGTTCTTGGCGTCGCCCCAGTCGCTGGCGTGTTCGCTTTCCATGGTCAGCATGTCGAGGTTGACCGACATGCCGGTGTGGCCGGCAAACGCCATTTCGGCCAGGGTCGCGTACAGGCCGCCGTCCGAACGGTCGTGGTAGGCCAGGAGCTTGCCATCGCTGTTCAATTGCTGAATGGCGGCGAAGAAGGCTTTCAGGTCTTCGGCGCTGTCCACATCCGGCGTTTCGTTGCCCAGTTGCTGCAACACCTGCGCCAGGGCCGAGGCGCCCAGGCGGTTCTTGCCGCGCCCCAGATCGATCAGAATCAGCGAGGTGTCACCCAGATTGGTTTCCAGCTGTGGCGTGAGCGACTTGCGCACGTCCGTGACCGGTGCGAACGAGGACACGATCAGGGACACTGGCGAGGTGACCGACTTGGCCCCGCCATTGCCTTCGTCGTTCCAGGTGGTGCGCATCGACAGCGAATCCTTGCCGACCGGGATGCTGATGCCCAGCGCCGGGCACAGTTCCATGCCGACCGCTTTGACGGTGTCGTACAGGGCCGCGTCCTGGCCAGGCTGGCCGCAGGCGGCCATCCAGTTGGCCGACAATTTGATGTCCGAGATGTCGGCAATGGCGGCGGCGGCGATATTGGTGACGGCTTCGCCAACGGCCATGCGGCCGGAAGCGGCGGCGTCGATCACCGCCAGCGGCGTGCGTTCGCCCATGGCCATCGCTTCGCCCAGATAACCCTCGAAGCTCATGGTGGTGACGGCGCAATCGGCCACCGGCACCTGCCATGGTCCCACCATCTGGTCGCGCACGGTCATGCCGCCCACGCTGCGGTCGCCTATCGTGATCAGGAACGATTTGTCGGCCACGGTTGGCAGCAGCAGCACTTTTTGCGCCGCGTCCACCAGGTCGATGCCGGTCAGGTCGATCGCCGGGAAGTCGTTGGCCACGTGCACCACGTCGCGCTGCATCTTCGGCGGCTTGCCCAGCAAGACGTCCATCGGCATGTCGACCGGCTCGTTGCCCAGTTCCGTGTCGATCAGTTTGAGCTGACGCTCTTCGGTGGCCACGCCGACGGCGGCGAACAGGCAGCGCTCGCGTTCGCACATGGCTTTGAACAGCGGCAGGCTTTCCGGCGCAATCGCCAGCACATAGCGTTCCTGCGACTCATTGCTCCAGATTTCCTTTGGCGCCATGCCCGATTCTTCCAGAGGCACCTTGCGCAGGTCGAAAATCGCGCCGCGTTTGGCGTCGTTGGTAATTTCCGGGAAAGCGTTCGACAAGCCGCCGGCACCCACGTCGTGGATCGAGATGATCGGATTATCCGCGCCCATCTGCCAGCAGGCGTTGATCACTTCCTGGGCGCGGCGTTCCATTTCCGGGTTGCCGCGCTGGACCGAATCAAAATCGAGGTCGGCCGTGTTGCTGCCGGTGGTCATCGACGAGGCGGCGCTGCCACCCATGCCGATGCGCATGCCGGGGCCGCCCAGCTGCACCAGCAGGCTGCCGACCGGGATATCGTTTTTATGCGTGTGCTGCGCCGAGATATTGCCGATGCCGCCGGCGATCATGATCGGCTTGTGGTAGCCGAACACCGCATCGTTATCGACACCCACGTTCTGCTCGTAGGTACGGAAATAGCCACCGAGGACCGGGCGGCCGAATTCGTTCGAGAACGCGGCGCCGCCCAGCGGGCCTTCGATCATGATCTGCAAGGGCGAGGCGATACGCTCGGGCTTGCCATACTGTGCGGCTTGCTGGCGGCCGGCCAGCGGCGCGGTGACGGAAGCGGCCGTCTCCCAGCTGCGCACGGCGCCCGGCAGCGACAGGTTCGACACGGTAAAGCCGGTCAGGCCGGCCTTTGGCTTGGCGCCGCGGCCGGTCGCACCTTCGTCGCGGATCTCGCCGCCCGCGCCCGTCGAGGCGCCGGGAAACGGCGAAATGGCGGTCGGGTGGTTGTGCGTTTCCACCTTCATCAGGGTGTGCGTCAGTTCTTCCGAGGCGGCGTATTCGTGAGCATCGCCGCGCGGATAGAAGCGCGAGACGGTAGCACCTTCCATGATGGACGAGTTGTCGCTGTAGGCGACGACCGTGCCCCTGGGCTGCAGTTCGTGGGTGTTCTTGATCATGCCGAACAGCGACTTGCCCTGCGCCACGCCGTCGATGGTCCAGTCGGCGTTGAAGATCTTGTGGCGGCAGTGTTCACTGTTGGCCTGCGCGAACATCATCAGTTCCACGTCGGTCGGGTTGCGGCCGGCCTTGGTAAAAGCGGCGTCGAGGTAGTCGATTTCATCTTCCGACATGGCCAGGCCCAGTTCCACGTTGGCCGTTTCCAGCGCGGCCTTGCCCTGCCCCAGCAAATCGATCGCTTCGAGCGGGCGCGCCTCGAGGGTGCGGAACAGGTCTTGCGCCTGCCCGGCGCTGCGCAGCACCGATTCGGTCATGCGGTCGTGCAGCAGGTCGGCCACGGCCTGGACCTGCTCGACGGCCAGCTTGCCGGCGCCGATGGTGCTGCCCAGGATGCCCGGTTTCAGGTTGATGCGGAAGGCGACGCCGCGCTCGACGCGCTTGATGTGCGCCATGCCGCAGTTATGGGCGATGTCGGTGGCTTTCGAGGCCCACGGCGAAATCGTGCCGAAACGGGGAATGACGAAGAACTCTTCGACAGCGCCATCGGTATTATCGGGCTGCGCCGGCTCGCCATACGTCAGCAAGGCGCCCAGGCGCGCGCTGTCGTCGGCAGACAGCGGCGCACTGGCATCGATGAAATGGACATAACGTGCTTGCACGGCAACAATGGCAGGCGAAACGGCTTGCAGTTGGGTGAGCAAACGGGTGCTACGGAAGGCGGACAGGGCATTGGAACCCGGCAGTATCAACATGGTTGGAAGGTGGTTGATGCAGCGTGGCTGCGGGTTAAAGGTAGGTATGACAAGACAAGATCATGGTGTGGCAAATTTCCTTTGCGCGCATTATACCCGCTTTTCAGCCCCTCTTTTTGCCTGAAGTTGGCCCGCTGGCATGGACGCAGGCGACGGCCCGCACGCATCGGCAAGCAGTTTTGCAGTATGCTGATACAACCTTAGTTGCCACGCAGCACAAATCCGGCATCGCCGCCTGATGCGGACCGGCTTGATCCGAATCAAATTCATTAAATTTTAGTGAATTTGATTTATTTCCTTCGAATAGGTATGATGGAGTTTTCCTCTGTCTGAATTGCCACCCATGCAAAGCGCTGACGTCTGCACCACGCAAAAAGCTGCCGAGATTCTCGGCATCTCGGTTACCTCGGTTCAACAACTGGTCGAGGCGGGCGTGATCGAAGCCTGGAAGACCAAGGGCGGACACCGCCGCATCCCGCTGGCGGCAGTCCATGCCTACCGGGGCGCGCCCGCGCCGGACGCGACCGGCCAGCCGCGCCAGGGCGTCAACGCCATTCCGGCCATCCTGGTCATCGAAGACAATCCGATGCAGCGCCAGTTATACGACAAGCAGATCAACTCCTGGGGGCTGCAGGCCAATTTGCGCTTCTGCGAAAACGGCTACCAGGCGCTGATCGAGATCACGCGCCATAAACCCGACATTCTGCTGGCGGACATCGTCATGGAGGGCATCGATGGCTACGAGGTCATCCGCACCATCATGCGCGACCCGCAACTGGCCGAAATGCATATCGCCATGCTGTCGAGCCTGACGCCGGAGGACCTGGCCGAACGGGGCGGCATCCCGTCCGGCGTGGTGTTCTTCTCCAAGCCCGTCAATTACGACGAATTGCGCGGCTATCTGCGCGCCTGCTGCGCCAGCCACGCACGACGCGCGGCGCCTGCGGCCTGATTCGTCGCCTGCACCGCAGCCATGACGCAGTCTTATCTGATGATAGCTCCGCCGGTCCTGCTGGCGGCCACCGGCGATGACCGCGAACTGTTTTGCAGCCTGTCGCAGACCTTCCTCGACACCGCGCCAGCGCTGCTGGCGCGCCTCGAACAGGCCGCCGGCGCCGGTGCCCTGACCGCCTTCGTGCACGCCTGCCACACCCTGCGCGGCACCACCATGCTGCTCGGCGGGCACGAACTGAGCGCGCTGCTGGCCGAACTGGAACGCCAGGCGCGGCGCGGCGAGCCGCCCGGCGCGGCGCCGTTGCAGCAGGTGGCGCGGCTGTTCGCGCTGACCTGCGAAGAAGTGCGGCTGAGCATCGCCAACTTTCAAGACATCCAATGAGAGCCCAGGCCTGCATCCGCCAGTTACTGCGGCGTGTTGCTGGCCGTTATCGTCCACGCGCCACCCTGACCTTGATCGGCGCCGTGCTGATCGGCGCGCTGGCCGTGCGCGGCCTGGCATCGGCCTGGGTGCTGCGACAGGAAGCGGTCGATGACTGGCGCCGTGACCTGAGCAATCTGTCGCTGCTGGTAGCGGAAAACACGGCGCAAAGCATGACTGCGGCCAGCCTGGTGCTCGACAGCGTGGCGGGCGAAGTGGCCGACGGCGCGCCGCAGGACGCGCGGGCGCTGCAGGCGTCCTACGCCACCTGGTATACCCACCAGATGCTGCGCCACAAGATCAGCGGCGTGCCGCAGATCGACGTGGCCAGCATCGTCGGCACGGACGGCGCGCTGATCGCCTCGACGCGCGCCTACCCGGCGCCGTCGATCAAGCTGGCCGAGCGCGATTACGTCGCCTATCACCGCCAGCACAGCGGCGCCGGGCAGCATGTCAGCGCCCCGGTACGCAACAAGGTCGACGGCAAATGGACGTTTTACCTGAGCCGGCGCATCGACAACGCCCGCGGCGAATTTATCGGCGTGGTGCTGGTCGGTCTTTCCTCCGATTTTTTCAGCGATTTTTTCCGCCGCACCAGCATCGGCGATTCCGCCGCAGTGTCGCTGTACCGCGACGACTATACCCTGCTGGCGCGCTGGCCGGCGGCGCCGCAACAGATGGGCCGGCAGAACCTCGGCGGCACCACGCGCCAGATCATCGGGCAGGGGGCCGATCACGGCGTGCTTGAAACGCGCGGCCCGCGCGCCGCCGAGGGCGGCGTGCCGGTGCACCGCCTGGGCGCGGCGCGCGCGGTGCGCGACTATCCCTTGCTGGTCAACGTGACCGTCACCGAACAGGTGTTCCTGGCCGACTGGCGGCGCATGCTGGGGGCGATGGGCGGCTCGGTGGTGCTGAGCCTGGCCGCATTGTCGGTGGCGCTGTGGCTGATGGCGCGGCTGTTGCGCCGCCAGGAAAGCGATGCGGCGCTGGCGCGCGCGCTGAAAGCCGAGGCGGAACAGGCCAATATCGCCAAATCGCGCTTCCTGGCACTGATGAGCCATGAGATCCGCACGCCGCTGGGCGGCATCGCCGGCATGGCCGAGCTGCTGGCCGAGACCCCGCTCGACGAGAGCCAACGCCGCTATGCGCGCCATGTCAGCGACGGCGTGCGCGACCTGACGCGCATCGTCAACGATATCCTCGACCTGTCCAAGGTCGAAGCGGGCCAGATGACGATCACCACCGCGCCGTTCGACCCGCGCGCCCTGGTGCGCGACGTGATCGCGCTGCACCGCCCGCTTGCCGACGCCAAGGACGTGCGAATCCGCGCCGAGATCGACGCCGCCGTCGCGCCCCTGGCCTGCTCCGACCGCGCCCGCATCGCCCAGGTGCTGGGCAACCTCGTCAGCAACGCGATCAAGTTCACCCCGGCCGGCGAGGTCACGGTGCGCCTGTCCGGCGGCATCGACCAGGGCTTGCCCTGCCTCGATTTCGCCGTGTGCGACAGCGGCATCGGCATCACGCTGCGCCAGCAGGAGCGTCTGTTCCTGCCCTATTCCCAGGTCGACGACAGCATCGCCGCCGCTTACGGCGGCACCGGCCTGGGACTGGCCATCTGCAAGCAGCTGGTCGGCCTGATGGGCGGCGATATCAGCTGCACCAGCGCCGGCGGCGGCGGTTCGCGCTTCGCCTTTCGCATCGTCTGCGCGCCCGCCGGCGCCGCCGGCGCCGCCGCGCCGGTTGAGCGTGCCGCCGGAGCTGACCTCACGCCGCCGGCGCCGGCGCGCATCCTGCTGGTTGACGATACCGAAATGAACCGGCAACTGGTGACGCTGCAGTTACGCCGCCATGGCCACCAGATCGATATTGCCGAAAATGGCGCACAGGCGCTGGCGGCGCTGGAGCGCCAGCCGTACGACCTGGTGCTGATGGACTGCATGATGCCGGTGATGGATGGCTACCAGGCCTGCCGCGCGCTGCGCGAGAAGGAGGCGCGGCTGGCGCTGGCGCGCACGCCGGTGATCGCGCTGACGGCCGGCGCCACCGACGATGACCGCCTGCATTGCCAGCAGGCGGGGATGGACGACTATCTGTCCAAGCCGTTCAGCGCCGCCCAGCTCAACGCCGTGGTGGCGCGCTGGCGGGCCTGAGCTGCACCAGCGCTGGCCTGGCGCGACGGGCAGCGGCAGCCGTTCAACAGGGCGGGTCGCGATGGGTGTCGTGGATCGCCAGCACGACCTCGCGCTGGCGCAGGAAGGCCTGTACGCAAGCGGGATCGAAATGGCTGCCCGCGCCCTCTTCCAGGAAATCAAACGCCGCGCCGCACTCCCAGGCACGCTTGTACGGCCGCACCGAGGTCAGCGCATCGAACACGTCGGCGACGGCGATGATGCGCCCGAACAGGGGAATGGCCTCGCCGGCCAGGCCGGAAGGGTAGCCACTGCCGTCGTATCGCTCATGGTGATGCAGCGCGATCACCTCGGCCGCCTGCAGCAAGGGCGACGCGCTGCCGTGCAGGATGGCCGCGCCGATCTTCGGGTGGGTGCGCATGATCGCCATCTCGTCGCCATCGAGGCGGCCCGGCTTGAGCAGGATATGGTCGGCAATGCCGATCTTGCCGATGTCATGCATGGGCGCAGCGGCATAAATGAGCTCCTGCTGTGCATGGTCGAGTCCGAGGCTGGCGGCCAGCACCTTTGCGTAGCTGGCCATGCGCAGCAAATGGCTGCCGGTCTCGGGATCGCGGTACTCGGCCATGCGCGAGAGCCGGTGGATGGCATCGAGTTCGCCTGCCGCGATGGCGCGCGTGGCGGCGGCGACCGCCAGCGCCAGCGATTCGGCGCGCAAGCTCAGTTCACGCTGGGCACGGCGCAGCGTCAGCAGATTGCCCACCCGCGCCCGGAACTCGATATTGTCGATCGGCTTGGTCAGGAAGTCATTGGCACCGAGTTGCAAGGCACGGTAGCGGATATCCTTGTCGATCGCCGCCGTGATCATGATCACGGCCACCGGGTCGCCCGGATACAGGGCGCGCAAGGCCTGCAGAAACGCCAGGCCGTCCATCTCCGGCATCATGTAGTCGATCAGCACCAGATCGGGCCGCCGTTCGCGACAGTACTCGAGCGCCTGCAGCGGCATCGACAGCGCCACGGTCGTCACGCCCGGCATGCCGTCGAGCAGGCGGGAAAACAACTTGAGATTCATTTGATCATCATCGAGCAGCAACACGTCCATACTTTTCCCCTGAAAGAGCGTCTACGTTTTTTAATGATTATATCGAATTTAAAATTAAAAACATTTTATTTATTTTTTTCGTTAGATTTTTGCTATACTGGGTACTTCATTCACCTCGTCCTCCGGAGCTGCCATGTGGTCCATCATCAAACGCCGGGGGTGGGAGCGCATCGATGCACGCATGCTGCTGTGCGTATTCGTGGTGCTATTGACGGCGGGCCTCTGGAGCGCGACCCTGCTGCAACTGCGCCAGGCGCGCGACGGCGCCATCGCCGACGCCGAGCGCGAAGTGCGGGGACTGGCTCGGGTGTTCGACGAGCATGCGATACGCACCATCGAGGCGGCCGATCAGACCGTCACTTATCTGCGCCATCGTTACAACACGGTCGGCGCCGCGCTCGATATCGTGCGCGACCTCAGGCAAGGCCTGAATCCGGGCAATCTCTACAATCTGTTTACCATCGTCGACGCGCACGGCGACATGGTGCTGTCGAGCCAGCCGTTCAAACCCACCAACCTGAGCGACCGCGAACACTTCCGCGTGCACGCGCTGCAGGACACTGGCACGCTGTTCATCAGCAAACCGGTACTGGGGCGGGTCTCGAAAAAATGGTCGATCCAGATGACCCGGCGCATCAATCACGCCGACGGCACCTTCAAGGGCGTGGTGGTGGTCTCGATGGACCCGTTTTATTTCACGCGCCTGTATCACGAGGTCGACCTGGGCCAGCGCAGTTCGATCGCCATGATCGGCACCGACGGCGTGGTGCGCGCGCGGCGCGTGGGCAGTGTCGATTCGGTCGGCCAGGACGTCAGCGCCAGCCCCGTATTCGCGCAGATGCAAGGGCGCGCGCGCGGCAGCTTTGTCGAACGCAGTCCGATCGACGGCGTGCTGCGCTATTATGCGTTTGAAAAGCTGGTCAACTACCCGCTGTACATGCTGGTCGGGCTCGACAGTGCGACCGTGCTGGCGGATTACATGTCGCAACGCAAGCAGTCGCTGCTGCTGGCCGGCATCAGCAGCGCCGTGATCGTGCTGTTTTGCGGTGCGCTGATCCTGCTGATCGGTCGCCTGATCGCCAGCCGCCAGCGCGCCATCGAGGCCAACCTGGCCAAGTCCCGCTTCCTGTCGAACATGTCGCATGAACTGCGCACGCCGCTCAACGGCATCCTCGGATTTTCCGAACTGCTGCTCGAGCAGCTCGACCAGCCCGGGCAGATCGAATGCGCCGAGGCGGTCGTCGCCAGCGGGCGCAAGCTGCTTGGCATGATCGAGGCGGTGCTGGAACTGAGCGCGCTCGAATCGGGCAGCCGGCAACTGGTCATCGCCCTGTCACCGCTCGACGAGTTGCTGGAACAGGCGCTGGCGCCCCACCGCGCCCAGGCGGCGGCCAAGGATATCGTGCTGGCGCTGGTGTTGCAGGACGGTCTGCCGGCGCTGTTGCCATGCGATCGAAGCAAGCTCGTGCGTGTGCTGGACATTCTGATTGGAAACGCGATCGAGTTCACCCACGTCGGCCACGTCACGCTCAGGGTGAGCCAGGAAACCGGCGCCTGCCGCTTCGAGGTGGCCGACAGCGGCCCGGGGATCACTACCGCATTACAAGCCGGTATCTTCGACAAATTTTCCCAGGCCGACGATGGCCCCAGCCGCGCCCGCTCGGGGGCCGGTCTGGGGCTGGCCACCGCCGCCCGGCTGGCCGCGGTGATGAACACCGCCATCACCTTGCAATCGGCGCCGGGCAAGGGGTCGGTCTTCGGCCTGCGCCTGCCGCTCGGGCCGGCGGCCGACGCCGGCACAACAATCGGCTGAAAGTCAAGCCCCAACTGGCGCCACTTCATGCTTTTGAACAACACTACCATGCTGAAAGTGAGCGCTGTCATTGTTGATAAGAGACAAGAGGTATAGCATGAATGCATGCTAAAAAAACCAGTGACAGGCAGGCGCAGGAACGTGATGGAATGGCTCGGGCTGACCGCCATCCTGCTGCTGGCAGGGACCGCTCTGTTCATGTCGCACCTCGCGGAACAGGCGCGCCAGTACGGCGCGGAGCGCGACAGGCTGGGCGTGCTGTCGGCCCTGATGGCCAACAATATCGAAGAGGACCTGGCGGCAACCAACGCGGCGCTTGCCGGCATCATCGACGACTATCTGGCAGGAGCTGCCGCCGTCGATAACAGCGTGGAACTGGCGCGTCGCCTGAACGCGATCGTGGCCGCGATGCCGGGGGTGCGCACGCTGGCAATACTGGACAAATCGGGCGTGGCGACCGCATCCAGCGCACCCAAGGCCATCGGCAAGAACTTTTCGAACCGTGCCTATTTCCAGGTGTTGCGGCGGGCACCCGATACCCGCACCTTGTATGTAGCGGCGCCGTATCGCTCGTTCAGGGGCGACCTGGTGATCTCGGTGGCACGGATGGTGCCGAATGCCGGCGGCAATTTTGACGGCGTGGTGGTGGCCACCCTGGACCCGGACTATTTCAAGGCGAAATTTCATACGGCCATGTACGCGCCCGATGTGTGGGGCCTGCTGATCCATGGCGACGGCCGGCAGATTCTCAGTTATCCGGTCAGCAGCGCCGTCGATGGCGACAACCTGGACCGGCCAGGCTCGTTTTTCCGCCGGCACCGCGACAGCACCATGCCAGCGAACATCCTGCGCGGTACGCTGCACGACAACGGCGAAGCGCGCGTGATGGCGATCAACACGATACGGCCGGAAGCGCTGCACATGGATCGCGCCCTGATGATCGGCATGAGCCGCAGCGAAGCGGCGATCGCGGCGCCGCTGGCGCGCCAGGCGCAGGTCTGGCTGCTGGCCAGCGGCATGCTGACGCTGGCCAGTGGCGCACTGTTGTACTGGCTGCAGCGGCGACGCGCCCACCTTGCCGCATTGCAGGACAAGCGCGATGCCGAGCGCCAGGCCTTGCTGGCCATTACCAGCAGCGAAGCGCGGCTGCGCACCTTGATCGAAGACGCGCCTCTGGCCATCGCCATCTTGCGCGGCGGCCATTTCATCTACTCCAACCCGCGCTATCGGGCACTGCACGGCTACGCGGAGCACGACGATCTGGCCGGCCTGCCATGGCAGAACATGATCGCGCCGCAGTCGCGCGCCAGCCTGGCCGCCAACGCGGCCATGATCGAAGCGGACTCGCCCGACGAACAACGCTTCGAAGCACTGGGCTTGGGCAAGCTGGGCAGCATGGTGCCCATGCTCAAGACCACCGCCAGGGTGCTGCTGGCCGACGGGCCGGCAACGCTGGTGTTTGCCCAGGATATCTCGGCGCAAAAACATGCGGAGGAAGAAATGCGGCTGGCGCGCGACGCCGCGCAGGCCGCCAGCCGCACCAAGGCCCAGTTCCTGGCCAACATGAGCCACGAGATCCGTTCGCCGCTCAATGCCATCCTCGGCATGACGTGGCTGCTGGAACGGGCACGGCTCGAAGCCGAGCCGCAGGACATGGTGCGCAAGATCCGCGCCGCTGGCCAGTCCCTGTTGTCCATCGTCAACGATGTGCTCGACATGTCGAAGATCGAGGCCGGCCACATGCAGATCGAGCAGGCGCCCTTTCGCCTGGCGGACGTGTTGGGCACCGTCGCCGCCGGCATGGCCGTGGGCGCCACCGGCAAAGCGCTGGAACTGCTGGTCGACGCGCCGCCGGTCGGCGTGGTGCGGTTGGTTGGCGACGCGCTGCGCCTGGAGCAGGTGCTGGTCAACCTGACCGGCAATGCGGTCAAGTTCACCGCCGCCGGCAAGGTCGAACTGCGGATCGAGGTCGCCGGCTGCGAAGGCGAACAGGTGCACCTGCGCTTTTGCGTGCGCGACAGCGGCATCGGCATCGCCGACGATATGCGCGAAGCGATCTTTTCGCCGTTTACGCAAGCGGACGATTCGACCACGCGGCGCTTCGGCGGCACCGGACTGGGACTATCGATCTGCCGCCAGCTGGTGCATCTGATGGGCGGTGAACTGAGCGTCGAAAGCCGCCTGGGCGCGGGCAGCGCGTTTCGCTTCACGATACCGCTGCGCCTGCTGCCGGAGGAGCCGGCCAGTGCCGACGAAGCGCCCCCTGCGGCGCACGCCGGACGCGCGCTGCAGGATATCCGCGTGCTGGTGGTCGACGACAACGACATCAACCGGGACGTGGCGGGCCAGATACTGCGCGACCAGGGCGCGCAGCCAGTCTTCGCCAGCGACGGCAAAGAGGCGCTCGACTGGCTGTGCGCGCACCCGGCACAAGTCGACATCGTGCTGATGGACGTGCAGATGCCGGTCATGGATGGCATCGAAGCGACGCGGCGCCTGCGCGCCATGCCGCAATTCGACACGCTGCCCATCATCGCGCTGACGGCCGGCGCCTTCCAGGAACAGCGGACGGCGGCGCTGCAGGCGGGCATGAACGACTTCATCAGCAAACCGTTCGACGTGCCGCTGGCCATCGCCCTGATCGCCCGGCTGCACCTGCGCCAGGGCGGCGCGACGCCAGCCGTGGCGCCGGCGACGCTCGCGCCGGACGCGCTGCGGGCCGAGGTGCGGCTGCTCGACCAGGCGCTCGACCTGGCGCGCGGCATGGCGCAATGGCTGGACGACGCGCCCTACCGTTATCATCTCGGACGGTTCAGCGCCAGTCATGCCGACAGCGCCTTGCGCATGCGCCAGCACCTCAACGCCGGGGACACCGGCGCCACGCTGGCGCTGGCGCACACCTTGTCCGGCATCGCCGCCAACCTGGCGCTGCCGGGCGTATGGCTTGCGGCGCGCGGCGTAGAGCGGCTGGTGCTGGACAAGGAAGGCGCGCATGAGGTCAATGCGGGGCTGGACGTGCTGGAGCGCGAGCTGGCGCGGGCGCAGCGCGCCATCGCCGTCCACCTCGGCGCGCCGCCGCCACCGCGCCCTGCGGCGCAAGAGGCGCCGGCGCCACTGTCCGCACTGCTTGAGCAACTGCTGGCGGCGCTCGATGATGACGATCCGGCACCGGCCGAACCGCTGCTCGACCAGCTGCGCGCCTGGCTGCCTTGCGCGGCGCTCGAGCCGGTGACGACGGCGCTGTCCAGTTTCGATTTCCGTGCCGCGCGCAGCGCCGTGCGCGTGCTGGCCGCGCAGCACCTTGCGCACGCCGAGTATCCGTCATGAGCCGGCGCGGCAGGCGGACGGGACATCGCGCCAGAAGCGGTCGAGATCGGACAGCCCCCATTTGCGCTCCTGCTCGCAGCAGACGATGGCGTCGCCCACGCCCGGCTGCGCCAGGTCCAGCAATTGCGGCACGATATAGGTCTGTGACCTGGTTGAAAAAAAGACCCTTACCTTGGGCATCAGCAGCGAGCCCTGCGACTTCTGCTCCGCCACCACGCCCAGCCTGCCCGATTTGAGCCGCACCAGGGTGCCGACCGGATAAATGCCGAGGCATTTGACAAAGGCGGCAAAGACTTTTTCGTCGAAATGACCGCCACGACTCCATTCGGCCATCTGGCGCAGCGATTCGGCCGGTCCCCAGCCCGTCTTGTAGGGACGGTTCGAGCTGACGGCGTCATACACGTCACAGACGGCGCCCATGCGCGCGTAAAGACTGATCTCCTCGCCTTTCAAGCCGTGCGGATAACCGCTGCCGTCGTATTTTTCATGGTGGTGCAGGCACACGTCGAGCGCGATGGCGCCGATGCCGCCGGCAGCGCACAGCAATTCGTGGCCGGCGCCGGCATGCAGCTTGACGCTGTCAAATTCTTCTGCGGTCAGCTTGCCGGGCTTGTTGAGGATGGCCGGCGACACCGTCATCTTGCCCACATCGTGCAGCAGCCCGGCCAGTCCCAGCTCGCGCGTGACGGCGTCGTCCAGGCCAAGCTGGCGCGCCAGCGCGATCATCAGCGCGCACACGGCAACCGAATGCATATACGTATAGTTATCGGCGGTCTTCAGCCTGGCCAGGCCGATCAGCGCGCTCGCGTTGCGCATCACCGAACCGGCAATTTCGTCAACGAGCGGCATGGCGCCTTGCAGGTCGACGGCGCGTCCCATGCGCGCATCCTGGAACATCGACACCACGGCGTCCCTCGAGCGGTCGATCAGCGCCGCCGCGCGCCGCATTTCGTCGGCCATCGGCGCCGGCGTCACCGGCGCGAAGCGAAACGACGCCGCAGGACAGTCGTCAAGGGCGGCCGGCAAGCCGGCGGACTCATCCCCCAGGACCGCCACATCGGCAGCGACATCAACGTCAACGCCCTTCGCCAGATCGATCCATAATTGCGTCACGCCGCTGGCATGGATCTGGGCTATCGTCTGCGCCGCTTCGACGGGAAAAGCAGTTTGCCAGAAAGGCGTAGTCAGCCAGGAGCAGCACAGTTTATGCACGTACATGCCGAGGCGCAATTGCTGCGCGGATATCTTTTTCAACGAGCCCGAATTGCCGTCGGCCTGCATGACCGGTTTGCTTGCCTGCGCCATCTGACGTCCTGTAAATATAGTTCACAGGACTAATTGTGTCACGACCGGCAACTAAAAACAACAAATAAAATTACTTTTAACATTTTTAAGGTATTTTTGAGATATTTGGCATTCCCGATAACGGGCCGGCATACCGCGAACGCGCGCCATGCCGGCCCGCCAACGCGGCCTTATTGCGCCAGGCTCGCCATGTCGATCACGAAGCGGTAACGCACATCGCTTTTCACTACCCGATCGAAGGCCTCGTTGATGTCCTGGATGCGGATCACTTCGATATCGGAGACGATATTGTGCTTGCCGCAGAAATCGAGCATCTCCTGGGTTTCCTTGATCGAGCCGATCATCGAGCCCGACAGGCTGCGGCGCGCGCCCACCAGGCCGAACGCGCTGACCGGTGGCACGGCGCCGTCCGGAATGCCGACGATGACCATGCTGCCATCGACTTTCAGCAGGTTGATGTACTGGTTCCAGTCGATGGCCGCGCCGACGGTGCAGATGATCAGGTCAAAGGTGCCGGCCAGCCTGGTGAAGGTGTCGGCGTCGCTGGTGGCGTGATAGTGCGACGCGCCCAGGCGCAGGCCGTCCTCGCGCTTCGACAGGGTCTGGCTCAGCACCGTCACTTCGGCGCCCATGGCGTGGGCGATTTTCACGCCCATGTGGCCGAGGCCCCCCAGACCCACGATGGCGACCTGCTTGCCGGGGCCGGCTTTCCAGTGGTTCAGCGGCGAATACAGGGTGATGCCGGCGCACAGCAGGGGCGCCGCAGCGTCGAGCGGCAGGTTGTCGGGGATCGCCAGCACATAGCCTTGCTTGACGACGATGCTGTCCGAATAACCGCCGTGGGTAGCCGTTTTGCCATCGGCTTCGACGCTGTTGTAAGTTTGCACCAGGCCGGGCATGTATTGCTCCAGGTCGACGTTGCGCGTCTTGCAGGTGGTGCAGGAATCGACGAAACAGCCGACGCCCACATGGTCGCCCACCTTGAACTTGCTCACATTGGCGCCGACGGCCGTGACGACGCCGGCAATTTCATGGCCGGGCACCATCGGGAAGGCGGCGTTGCCCCATTCGTCGCGGGCCTGGTGGATATCGGAATGGCAGACGCCGCAGTATTTGATCGAGATGGCGACGTCGTCTTCGCGCGGGGCGCGGCGCTCAAAGCTGAACGGTTGCAGTTTGCTGGTCGGGCTGAGGGCGGCATAGCCTTTGGCGGTGGTGGTCATTGAACACTCCTGTGGTCTGGTTGCGGGGTTGTGCATGGCTTGCATGCGACAGTCCAAAGTTTGCCCCAACTGGCCGGCGCGCGTTACCGCGATCCTGCAAGAACTTTGCACAATAGTCCGAATGTGACCGGGAACCCGCTACGCTGCCAGCGCCACCCTGCTACACTGGCGCCACCATGAAACCTTCCCTGTTACCACAAGATGAACTCGCCGCCCTGATCAGCCGCCATGCGCCAGGCGGCGGCGACTACATGACGGCCATCGACAGCCTGTCGCTCCACTGCCGCGACGCGCCGACCGATTCGCTGTGCCATGCGGCGCGCCCGAGCGTGGCGATCATCGCCCAGGGGGCGAAAGAAGTGACTCTGGGCAGCGAGGTATTTCACTACCGCCGCATGCAATATCTGTTGACCTCGGTCGACCTGCCGGTGCAGGCGCGCGTGGTGGAGGCGAGCGAACAGTCGCCGCATCTGTGCGTGGTGCTGGGCATCGATATCGCCGACGTGGCCGCGCTGACGGCCGGCGACGACGCGGCGTTCTCGCGCCAGATCCCGGTCACACGCGGCATTTCCGTCAGCGATGTAGGCAGCGAGTTGCTCGACGCCATGCTACGCCTGCTGCGCCTGCTCGATCAGCCATCCGATATCGCCGCGCTGGCGCCATTGATCCGGCGCGAGCTGACCTACCGCCTGCTCAAAGGGCCGGTCGGCGCGCGGCTGCGCCATATGGCTTTGACCAGCAGCCAGTCGCACCAGGTCGGGCAGGCGATCAAATGGATACAGCACAATTACTGCGAGCCGCTGCGCATCGAGCACCTGGCGGGCGTGGCCAACATGAGCGTGTCGTCGCTGCACCACCATTTCAAGTCGATTACCGCCATGACGCCGATGCAATACCAGAAAACCTTGCGCTTGCAGGAAGCGCGCCGGCTGCTGCTGGTGGAACAAATCGACGCCGGCACGGCCGGCTACCGGGTCGGCTACGCCAGCGAATCGCAGTTCAGCCGCGAATACAGCCGCCAGTTCGGCCGCGCGCCGATGCGCGACGTGGGGCAATTGCGCTCGCAGCTGACAGGCGCGCAAGGCGCTTACTCCGGCATGCCGTAACCGCCACCGCCCGGCGTCTCGATCACGAACACATCGCCCGGCCACATCTGCGCCTTGCCGATATGGGGAAGTTCTTCAACCGCGCCATCGAGCCGTTCCACATAATTGCGTCCCAGCGCGCCTGGTGCGCCGCCGGCCATGCCGAACGGCGGATAAATACGGTTGTTCGACAGGATTGCCGCCGTCATCGCTTCGAGAAACCGCACGCGCCGCACTGCCCCATTGCCGCCGCGCCAGCGCCCCGCGCCCCCCGAGCCTTCGCGGATGGCATAGCTTTCCAGGCGCACGGGAAAGCGCCATTCGAGGATCTCCGGGTCGGTCAGGCGCGAATTGGTCATATTGGTCTGCACCACGCTGGCGCCATCAAAACCGGGGCCGGCGCCGGAGCCACCCGAAATGGTTTCGTAATACTGGTGGCGTTCGTTGCCGAACGTGAAATTGTTCATGGTTCCCTGCGAGGCCGCCATCGCCCCCAGCGCGCCATACAGCGCATTGGTAATGCAGGTCGAGGTTTCCACATTGCCCGACACGACGGCGGCCGGATATTGCGGATTGAGCATGGAGCCGGGCGGGATGATCACGGTGAGCGGCTTGAGGCAGCCGGCATTGAGCGGTATCTCGTCGTCGACCAGGGTGCGAAACACGTACAGCACCGCCGCCATGCAGACAGCCGACGGCGCATTGAAATTGTTCGGCAGCTGGCTTGACGTCCCGGTAAAGTCGATGGTGGCGCTGCGCGTGGCGGCATCGACGCGCAGCGCCACCTCGATGCGCGCGCCGTTGTCCAGTTCCAGCGTATAAGCGCCGTCGACGAGAGTCTCGATCACGCGGCGCACGGCCTCCTCGGCATTGTCCTGCACATGGCCCATATAGGCTTGCACCACCGCCAGGCCGAAATGCGCGACCATCTTGTGCAGTTCCTCGGCCCCTTTCCGGTTGGCCGCCACCTGGGCGCGCAGGTCGGCCAGGTTCTGCTGCGCATTGCGCGCCGGCCAGGCGGCGCCCTCCAGCAAGGCCAGCGTTGCCGCTTCGCGCAGTTGGCCCGTTGCGCCATCGACCAGCTTGAAATTATCGATCAGCACGCCCTCCTGCTCGATGCGCGTCGAGTCCGGCGGCATCGACCCCGGCGTGGTGCCCCCGATATCGGCATGGTGGCCACGCGAGCCGACATAGAACAGGATGGTGTCGCCGGCCATGTCGAACACGGGCGAGATCACCGTCACGTCGGGCAGATGCGTGCCGCCATGATAGGGGTCGTTGAGCATATAGACGTCGCCCGGCCGCATGCTGCCGGCGTTGCGGGTCATGACGGTACGGATGCTCTCGCCCATCGATCCCAGGTGCACCGGCATATGCGGCGCGTTGGCGATCAAGTTGCCACCGGCGTCAAAAATGGCACAGCTGAAGTCGAGCCGCTCCTTGATATTGACGGAGTGCGCCGTGTTCTGCAGGCGCAAGCCCATCTGCTCGGCGATCGACATGAAGAGATTATTGAAAATTTCCAGCATCACCGGGTCGGCCTCGGTGCCGATGGCCCGGCGCGCCGGCAGCGTCGAGACGCGCCGCAATACCAGGTGCCCCTGGCTGGTCACATCAAGGCGCCAGCCCGGCTCGATCACGGTGGTGGCGTTGGCGTCGGTAATGATGGCCGGGCCGTTGACCTCGTCGCCAGGGCGCAGCGACTCCAGGGCATACAGACCGCTTGAGCGCCACTGGCCGTCGCAATACATGGACACGGTGGCGGTCGGCGCCAGCGGCTCCATGCGTTGCTGCCACGCCGGCGGCATTTGCGCCGGTGCGTCCGAAGCGCCGATGGCTTCAACGGAAATCGCCTCGACGATCAGGGCCCGTGCCGGCATCAGGAAGGAAAAGCGCTGTTGGTAGGCCGCTTCGAACTGTGCCCGCATGCCCTGCTCGGTGTCGAACCGCACCACCAGCGCCGAGTCGGTTCCTTCGTAGCGCAGGTGTGCGCGCCGCATCACGGTGATGCGCGCAGGCTCCACGCCCTGGCGCAGCAGCTCGTCCTGCGCCTGCTCGCACAGTTGCGCCAGCGGCGCCTGCAAGTCCACGCCCAGCTTCGCTTCGATGGCCCGCTCGCGCATGGCGCTCTGGTCGGCCAGGCCCATGCCATAGGCCGACATCACGCCGGCCAGGCGGTGGATGAAAATGGTCTTCATGCCCAGCGCATCGGCCACCAGGCAGGCGTGCTGGCCGCCGGCGCCGCCAAAGCTGGTGAGGGTATAGCCGGTGACGTCGTGGCCGCGCTGCACCGAGATCTGCTTGATGGCATTGGCCATATTGCCCACGGCAATCGCGATACAGCCCTGCGCCACTGCTTCGGGCGTGCTGTTCACGGTACGCGCCAGTGCTTCGAATTGCGCGCGCACGCCGGCCAGGTCCAGCGCTTCGTCGCCACCCGGGCCAAACAGGCTCGGGAAATGCGCGGGCTGCAGCTTGCCCAGCATGACGTTGCAGTCGGTGACGGCCAGCGGCCCGCCGCGCCGGTAGCTGGCCGGTCCCGGATCGGCGCCCGCGCTGTCCGGGCCGACGCGGTAGCGCGCGCCGTCGAAGTGCAGGATCGAGCCGCCGCCGGCGGCCACCGTATGGATGTTCATCATCGGCGCGCGCATGCGCACGCCAGCCACCTGGGTCTCGAACACGCGCTCGAACTGGCCCGCGTAGTGCGACACATCGGTCGAGGTGCCGCCCATGTCGAAGCCGATGACGTTATCGAAGCCGGCCAGCGCGCTGGCGCGCACCATGCCGACGATGCCGCCTGCCGGCCCGGACAGGATGCTGTCCTTGCCCTGGAAGGCGCGCGCGTCCGTCAGGCCGCCGTTCGACTGCATGAACTGCAGGTGCACGCCGGGCAGTTCCTCGGCCAGCTGGTCGACATAGCGGCGCAGGATCGGCGACAGATAGGCATCGACCACGGTGGTGTCGCCGCGCGCCACCAGCTTGGTCAAGGGGCTCACCTCATGCGACACCGACACCTGGGTGTAGCCCGTTTCACGCGCGATGCGCGCCAGCGCCACTTCGTGCGCACCATGGCGGTAGCCGTGCATCAGCACGATGGCAAGCGAGCGCAGGCCGCGGCCATGCGCCACTGCCAGGGCGGCGCGCGCTTGCGCCTCGTCGAGTGCCATCACCACCTCGCCATGGGCGCCGATGCGCTCATCGATTTCGATCACCTCGCGGTACAGCAGTTCGGGCAGCACAATATGGCGTGCAAACAGTTTGGGACGGTTCTGGTAGGCGATGCGCAGCGCGTCGCGAAAGCCGCGCGTGATCGCCAGCACCGTCGCTTCGCCCTTGCGTTCGAGCAGCGCATTGGTGGCCACCGTGGTGCCCATCTTGATCGAGGCGATACGCTCCACCGGTAGCGGCGCGCCGGCTGCCACGCCCATCAGCTGGCGCATGCCGGCAAGGGCGGCGTCGCGCGGTTGGCCGAGATACTGCCCCGGTTGCTCGGACAGCAGCTTGTGCGTGGCCAGGCTGCCGTCGGGGCGGCGCGCCACGATATCGGTAAAAGTGCCGCCGCGATCGATCCAGAATTGCCAGTCCATATGTTGCCTCCACCATGAGAGAAGCCTATTGTAGCGGCAAGCTTGCCTGGCGTTTTGCACGCGTGCGCCTTGCATTGCGCGCCAATCGGCCTTATGTTGACTTGATATTGACTTAGGAAAGTTCCCCATGACCCTGTTTGCCACCGCCACTGCGCTCTACAGCATCGCCGAGATCCGCGCGATTGAAGCGGCCGCCGCCACCACGCTGCCGCCAGGCACCCTGATGGCGCGCGCCGGCCAGGCCGCCGCCAGCGCCGCCTTGACAATACTGAACCACTTGTCGGACGGCGACACTGCCCACAGACGCGTGCTGGTGCTGGCCGGCCCCGGCAACAACGGCGGCGATGCGCTGGAAGCGGCGGCCCACCTGGCCGGCAGCGGCATCGAAGTGCTGGTGTGGCTGGCGCCGGAAGCAGCATCGACTTCTCCCGAACGGGCGCAGGCCGCCGCGCGCGCGCGCAACAGCGCCGCGCGCTTTATCGACGGCGCCACCAGCATGGCCACCGCCGCCATCAACGCCGCGCCGTGGAATCTGATCGTCGACGGCCTGTTCGGCATCGGTTCCACGCGCCCGCTGGCTGGCGTGTGCCGCGAGATGGCGCAGCTGGTCAACCAGCAAAATTGTCCGGTGCTGGCGCTCGACGTGCCGAGCGGCCTGCATGCCGATACGGGGGTCGTGGACGGCATGGCCATCCGCGCCAGCCACACCATCACCTTTATCGGCGACAAGCCGGGCCTGCACACGGCCGATGGCCGCGACCATGCGGGCGAAGTGGAAGTGGCGGCGCTGGCCATCGCGCCAGCCCTGCTGCCACAGGCGAGCGCACAACTGAACGGCTTGCACCTGTTCGCGCGCCACCTGCAGCCGCGCCGGCAAAACACGCACAAGGGCAGCTACGGCAGCGTGGCCGTGCTGGGCGGCGCCACCGGCATGTCGGGCGCACCGATCCTGGCGGCGCGCACGGCCCTGCATGCGGGCGCGGGCCGCGTCACCATCGGTTTTCCCGACACGCCGCTGGCGTATGACGGCGGCCAGCCCGAACTGATGTGCCGGCGCGCGCAGGACATGGATTTCATGGGCCTGGCGTTCGGCGCACTGGTGGCCGGCCCCGGTTTGGGCAGCGATAGCGACAGCGTCGAGCTGCTGCAGCGCGCCATCGACAGCGACAGCCCACTGCTGTTTGATGCCGACGCGCTGAACCTGATGGCGGCCGAACCGGAGCTGCAATCGGCGCTGGCCACGCGCAGCGGCGCCGGCGCCACCATCTTGACGCCGCACCCGCTGGAAGCGGCGCGTTTGCTCGACATGACGGTGGCCGAGGTGCAGGCCGACCGCCTGGCCTCGGCGCGGCAACTGGCGGCGCAACTGGGCGTGATCGTCGTATTGAAAGGCTCGGGCACCGTGATCGCGGCCCAGGATGGCAGCGTGGTGATCAATGTCACCGGCAGCCCTGCGCTGGCCACGGCCGGCACCGGCGACGTGCTGGCGGGCCTGTGCGGCAGCCTGCTGGCGCAAGGCTGGCCCGAATGGGAAGCGGCGCTCGGCGCCGTGTGGCTGCATGGCGCGGCGGCCGATGCGCTGGTGGCGTCGGGCACGGGGCCGATCGGCCTGACGGCTGGCGAGTTGATACCGGCGATACGCAAGTTGATCAACGCGCTGTCAGCCTGACTTTATACCAGTCGTCCCGCCGCGATGGTGATGGTGCGTCCGCAACGCGCCGCAATCGAGGTGTCGTGCGTGACCAGCACCAGGGTCGAGCCGCGCTCGCGATTGAGTTCGAACATCAGCTGGATCACCGCTTCGCCGGTAGCCGCGTCCAGGCTGCCCGTAGGTTCGTCGGCAAACAGCAGCGGCGGCTGCGTGACGAACGCGCGCGCCAGCGCCACGCGCTGCTGCTCGCCGCCGGACAGGTATTTCGGGTAGTGTTTCAGCCGGCTGCCCAGGTTGACCCGTCCCAGCATGGCTTGCGCCTTGTCCTTTGCGTGCGGGTCGCCGCGCAGTTCCAGCGGCAGCATGACGTTTTCCAGCGCCGTCAGGTGCGCCAGCAGCTGGAACGACTGGAACACGAAACCGAGTTTTTCCTTGCGAAAGCCGGCGCGGCCGTCTTCGTCGAGGGCGAAGATATCGGTGCCGTCGAGGATCACCTTGCCGGCGCTGGGAGTGTCAAGGCCGGCCAGCAAGCCCAGCAAGGTGGACTTGCCGGAACCGGAGGCGCCGACGATGGCCAGCGTCTCGGCCGTTTGCACGGTAAAATCAAGTTGATGCAGGATCGTGAGCTCACCATCGGCATCGGGTACGCGCTTGGCCAGCCCCACCACCTTGATGGCTTGCTGGCCGCTCTGGTTCGCTGTGGACGCCGCCGGCCGCAGGCCGGAAGCTGCATGGGGAATGAAATTGGTGGAAGTCGCTTTAGGGAATTCGGGCATGCTGATCTATCTTAAAAAATTTCGTGAACAAATAAGTGAGCAAACCAGGAGGTCGGGGGTTGCAACGAACCGCACGCGGCGGCGCACCCTGGCCTGGCTTCCTGCGGCAGCCCTGCTGCTGGCGTCGACCGTGACGAACGCCTATTCTGCACCAAAAACGCTGCTGGTGCTCGGCGACAGCCTCTCTGCCGAGTATGGACTGGCGCGCGGCACGGGCTGGGTGGCGCTGCTGGAACAGCGCCTGAAAGCGCAAAAGAACGACACGCGCATCGTCAACGCCAGCATCAGCGGCGAGACCACCAGCGGCGGGCGCGCGCGCCTGCCGGCCTTGCTGGCCAGGCACCAGCCCGACGTGGTGCTGATCGAACTGGGCGCCAACGACGGCCTGCGCGGCCTGCCGGTGGCGGCCGCAGAGGCCAACCTGCGCGCCATGGGCGACGCGGCCAGGAAAACCGGCGCACAGGTGGTGCTGGTCGGCATGCGCATGCCGCCGAACTACGGCCGCGACTACGCCGACAAGTTCTATGGCCTCTACGGCAAGCTGGCGAAAGAATGGAAGGCGCCGCTGGTGCCTTTCATGTTCGAAGGCATCGCGGACAAGCCGCAATGGTTCCAGGCCGACCGCCTGCATCCGAATGCCGAGGCGCATCCGACCATCTTGAAAAATATATGGCCGCAGTTGTCGCCGTTGTTGGGCGCGAAATAAGCAGGTTGTTGGCTTTATTCCGGCACGCAGCAGAGATCTGGGGTCAGACCCCAGTTTTATGTCTGCGTAGCCAGTAACGCCAACGACGTTTTAATAAAAAATAGCCGCTCGAAAGCGGCTATTTTTTTGTGGCAGCTGAAGCTTACGGCGCTTCGGCAACCGGCGCTGCGGCGGCGACCGGCTTGACGATCTTCACCTTCGCCTTGTGTTTCAGGTACTCGACGTAATCAAACATTTCCTGTTGCGCCAGGATGCCGCTGATCTGGTCTTTCTCTTGCTGGCGGCGGGCGGCGTCCACTTCGGCTGGCTGCTGCACCTTGCCAACGCGGTAGATGCCATAGCCCAGGGCCGGCAGTTCCACACCCACATAGGCTGGCAACTTGCTGGTGTCAGCTTTCATCACTTGCGCAATCGCGGCGCGGTTCACGCCGCCCTGCTTGCTGCGCGAGACCCACTGCGCGGCGCCAAAACCGGTGGCGTCACCTGAGGTCTTCAACGCCGCCAGCCTGGTTTCGCCGGCTTTTTTAGCCAGCTTGGCCGCTTCTTCCAGTGTCACGCGCTGGCGGATCATGGCGTCAACTTCGGCCAGGGGGCGCCTGGTCGCTGGCTTGAATTCCACCACGCGGCCGGCGATCAGGGTGTTCGGCGACACAGTCACCGCTTCCGTATTGCGCTTGTCTTTCAGCGAGTCGTTCGAGAAGATGGCGGCCAGGAACTTGGCGTTGTTGTACGGCGCGGCGCCCAGGGCTGGCGATGGGGTGCGCGACAGGTTGGCGACGGTTTCCACTTTCAGCTTCAGCTTGTCTGCCACCGGTTTCAGGCTGTCCGATTGCTCGTACACGGTGTTGGTGAATTGCTCGGCCATTTCCGAGTATTTTTTCGCGGCGAATTGCTTGCGCAGGTCGGCCGTGATCTGGCCCTTCACTTCGTCCAGGGTCTTGACGTGCTGCGGCTGTATGCTGGTGACCGTCAACACATGATAGCCGTAGTCCGAGGTGATGACGTCGCCGATTTCGCCCTGCTTGAGCTTGTTGGCGGCTTCTTCCAGCGGTTTCGGCAGTGCATCCTTGACGACCGGACCGAGGTCGCCGCCCAACTCGGCCGAGGCCGGATCTTGCGACTTGGCCTTGGCCACGGCGGCGAACGTTGCCGGCGCCTTGCGCACCTCGGCCAGGATCGCTTCGGCCTTGGCCTTGGCGGCTGCCTTGTCGGCGGCGGACGCGTCTTTCTTGACCGTGATCAGGATATGGCTGGCGTTGCGCGTTTCCGCGCTGGTGTAGGCCTTCTGGTTCTTGTCGTAGTAGCTTTTGACGTCGGCGTCGCTGACATCGACCTGATCGCCCACGGCGGCGCCGTCGAGCACCACGTATTCGATTTTCGCCTGCTCGGGGACTTCAAAGAACTTGCCGTTCTTGTCGTAGAAATCCTTGACCATCGCGTCGGTCACTTTGACTTGCGGCACGAACTGGGCCACTGGCAGCAGCAGTTCCTGCACTTCGCGCTCTTGCGCGGTGATGTCCGACAGGCGCTGCGAGACGGTGTTCGGCGCAAACGCGCTGTTCTGCACGGCGCCGGCAAGTTGCTGCAGGGCCAGGTCGCTGCGGCGGCGCGCATCGTACATCTGCGGCGTCATGCCCTGGGCGGCCAGCATGGCCTTGTAGCGTTCCAGGTCGAATTTACCGTCCGGCAGGGTCAGGCCGGGAATTTCCAGGACTTCCTTTTGCAGCACGGCGTCGCTGATGACCAGCTTGCTGCGACCGACTTCGGCAGCGACCGCGCGCTCGGCGATCAGGTTGTCGAGGATGCTCTGGCGCGCTTGTGGCGTATCGAACATTTTCTGGTCGAACTGCTCGCCCATCATCTGGCGGTAGCGCTCGATCTGCTGGCGTTGCGCTTCTTCATATTGTTGCTGCGTCACGACCTGGTCGCCGACCTTGGCGATGGTGTTCGCGCTGTCGCCGAAGCTTTGGTAGCCGCTGATACCGACCAGTGCAAAGGACGGAACGATGATCAGCATCAGCAGAAACTGCATCAAGCGTCGATGGGTACGAATAAATTCAAACATGGTCAGCCAATTCGGGATGAGTGGATCACTATAAAAAAAGGCGAACATGCGTTCGCCTTGATTTCTTCGGCGGAATGGACGGGACACAAGCCCACTTCCCCTTTACTTCCTGATTCTACAATGCCCCTAGCGCTATAGCAAGGGTAAATCGGGACGC
The DNA here is from genome assembly GCF_002250505.1 of Janthinobacterium sp. PC23-8. Classification (GTDB taxonomy): domain Bacteria; phylum Pseudomonadota; class Gammaproteobacteria; order Burkholderiales; family Burkholderiaceae_D; genus Janthinobacterium. Next base: position 179,104 of record NZ_NJGY01000002.1, on the reverse strand, counting down.
GCGCCCCGTCGCCAGGCGGCCTTTGCGGCGCCTCGATTACACCGCACAAAGCTAGAACCGGATTTAAAACGAGGCTGATTTGATTATCAAAACAGGCGGCACCAATTGCATGGCCGCACCTGGAGATAATCGGGCGCATAAACAAAAAACCCGCGCGGCATATGCATGCAGCGCGGGCTTTCATATTCTGGCGGAGCGGACGGGACTCGAACCCGCGACCCCCGACGTGACAGGCCGGTATTCTAACCAACTGAACTACCACTCCT
>NZ_NJGY01000002.1:0-178526 GCF_002250505.1 Janthinobacterium sp. PC23-8 | reverse complement strand
CTGGCGGAGCGGACGGGACTCGAACCCGCGACCCCCGACGTGACAGGCCGGTATTCTAACCAACTGAACTACCACTCCTTGAGAGCGTATTTTTTTGGCGGAGCGGACGGGACTCGAACCCGCGACCTCCGACGTGACAGGCCGGCATTCTAACCAACTGAACTACCACTCCGAAAAATACACAGTACTGCTTGCATCTGCTGTTCAGCCAGTTTCCTGCCCTGAACAGTGCGGCCCCGGAAAGCGCCGCCAGATGTTTCCGGTGATTGTCACCTCACCGAAGTCCGTTAGTTTACAGCATCCTTCAAAGCTTTACCAGCTTTAAATTTTGGAACTTTTGCCGCTTCGATGGTGATCGCTTCCTTGGTACGCGGATTGCGGCCAGTGCGTTCTGCGCGCTCGCTTACCGAAAAAGTGCCGAAACCAACGAGGGTCACGCTGTCGTTGTTTTTCAGGGTTTCCGTCACGCCGCCGATAACAGCGTCGAGTGCGCGCGCGGCGGCGGCTTTGGAAATGTCAGCTGTTTCAGCAATGTGGTCGATCAATTCAGTCTTGTTCACTAGCATCCCCAATTACAAAGGTATAAAACGTTTACCGTCCTGTTGCAACGCTTTTGGCGCTGCGGGTCCGGCGAAAAAAATGTGCAGCCGTATTAAACAAGCCGCACTGTATATGTGTCAAGCGCTTTGGGGCCGCAATTCACGTTTGGATATGAAACAAGCGCTGAAAAGCGCTTGTTTGGGCAAAACGGCGGCAAAGCGTTAGTGTTTTACCACCTCGCCGGCGGCGTCCGGCTTGGCAGCGGCCGCCGCAACAGGCTCGACCGCAGGCACTTCGACCAGCGCTTCCGGCATGCGTTCCAGTGCGATTTCCAGCACCTTGTCGATCCAGCGCACCGGCACGATCTCGAGCTTGTTCTTGACGTTGTCCGGAATATCGGCCAGGTCTTTCACGTTCTGCTCGGGAATCAGCACCGTCTTGATGCCGCCGCGATGGGCCGCCAGCAGTTTCTCTTTCAGGCCGCCGATCGGCAACACTTCGCCGCGCAAGGTGATCTCGCCCGTCATCGCCACGTCGGCGCGCACCGGGATGCCCGTAAAGACCGACACCATCGCCACTGTCATCGCCGCGCCGGCGGACGGACCATCCTTCGGCGTCGCGCCTTCCGGCACGTGGATATGGATATCGCTTTTCTCGAACACTTCCGGCCTGATGCCCAGGCGCGCCGAACGGCTGCGCACAACAGTACGGGCCGCTTCGATCGACTCCTTCATCACGTCACCCAAAGTACCGGTGCGGATGATCGCGCCCTTGCCTGGCATCGACACCGCCTCGATGGTCAACAGATCGCCGCCCACTTCGGTCCATGCCAGGCCGACCACCTGGCCTACCTGGTTTTCTTTCTCGGCCACGCCAAAGTCATAGCGGCGCACACCAAGGAATTTGTCCAGGTTTTTCGAGTTGACGATGACCTTCTTGTCCGACTTTTTCAGCAGCAGCATCTTGACCACCTTGCGGCAGATCTTCGACACTTCGCGTTCCAGCGAACGCACACCGGCTTCGCGCGTGTAGTAGCGGATGATGTCGCGCAGCGCCGATTCGGCCACCGAAATTTCCTCTTCTTTCAGACCGTTGTTCTTGATCTGTTTCGGCAGCAGGTAACGCTGGGCGATGCTGGTTTTCTCGTCTTCCGTATAACCGGACAGGCGGATTACCTCCATGCGGTCAAGCAAGGCTGGCGGAATATTGTACGAGTTCGAGGTCGCCACGAACATCACGTCCGACAAGTCGAAATCGACTTCGATGTAATGGTCGGAGAACGTATGGTTCTGTTCCGGGTCCAGCACTTCGAGCAGCGCCGACGACGGATCGCCACGGAAATCGGCGCCCATCTTGTCGACTTCATCGAGCAGGAACAGCGGATTGCGCACGCCGACTTTCGACAGCGATTGCAAGATCTTGCCCGGCATCGAGCCGATATAGGTGCGGCGATGGCCGCGGATTTCAGCCTCGTCGCGCACGCCGCCCAGCGCCATGCGCACGAACTTGCGGTTGGTGGCGCGGGCGATCGACTGACCCAGGGACGTTTTACCAACACCAGGAGGCCCGACGAAGCACAGGATCGGGGCTTTGAGCTTGTCGACGCGCTGTTGCACCGCGAGGTATTCCAGGATGCGTTCCTTGACCTTGTCCAGGCCATAGTGGTCGCCCTCGAGTACTTTCTCGGCATTCGACAGGTCGTTGTTGACCTTGGATTTTTTCTTCCACGGCAAGTTGACCAGGGTGTCGATATAGTTGCGCACGACGGTGGCTTCAGCCGACATCGGCGACATCAGCTTGAGTTTTTTCAGCTCGTTGGTGGCCTTGTCGAGCGCTTCCTTCGGCATCTTGGCCGAAGCGACCTTTTTCTCCAGCTCGTCGAGGTCGGCGCCATCTTCGCCCTCGCCCAGTTCTTTCTGGATCGCCTTGACCTGTTCGTTCAGGTAGTACTCGCGCTGCGATTTTTCCATCTGGCGCTTGACGCGGCCACGGATGCGTTTTTCCACTTGCAGAATGTCGAGCTCGCCTTCGAGCTGGCCCAGCAGGTGTTCGAGGCGCTTGGCCACGCTGAAAATTTCCAGGATGACTTGTTTTTGCTCAAGCTTCAACGGCAAGTGCGCGGCCACCGTATCGGCCAGGCGGCCGGCGTCGTCGATACCCGACAGGGACGCGAGGATTTCTGGCGGGATCTTTTTGTTCAGTTTGACGTACTGGTCGAACTGCTGCACGATCGCGCGGCGCATCGCTTCGACTTCCGACTCGTCGCCCGGCTCGGACTCGAGCGGCGTCAGGTCGGCGATAAAGTGCGTCGGCGCATCGCTGATGTGATTGATACGGGCACGCTGAGCGCCTTCGACCAGCACCTTGACGGTGCCATCAGGCAGCTTGAGCATTTGCAAGATATTGGCGACGCAGCCAATTTCATAGATGTCCGAAGGGGATGGTTCATCCTTCGCAGCTGCTTTTTGAGCGGCAAGCATAATGCTCTTGCCATGCTCCATCGCAGCTTCCAGCGCCTTGATCGACTTTGGACGGCCAACGAACAGCGGTATCACCATATGCGGGAAAACGACGACATCCCGCAACGGCAATAACGGCAGTTGAGTTTGCTCAGTTAATTTGGAAGTTGTCATGGCGTACCTTATAGAAAGCGTGTTTACGATGTTGGCGCTCGCTGCCAAAACACAAGACCGGCGAGAATAAATAATTCTGTGAAACAAACTTTCTTTTGTTTATTTCGCAAAACACACCCGCATGACTCTAATAAATCCGGCATTCATAGTAAAAAAGCCACGCGCAGCAGGTCTGCCGCGAGTGGCTTTCCGAATGAAGCCTGCAATATTATTGATTTAAATTGTACTGCGATGCATTAAGGAATCAAAACTCTTTTTATGCAAAATGTCTCAGCAGTAATCAATTTTCTCCGGAGGCCTTGGCGATCTCTTGGTAAATCAACAAAGGTTTGGCGCCACTGGTAATGGTGTTTTCGTCGATGACGACTTTCACCACGTTTTGCTGGCTCGGCAGTTCGTACATCACGTCCAGCAGCGCGTGCTCGAGAATCGAGCGCAGGCCGCGGGCGCCGGTCTTGCGTGCCAGCGCCTTCTTGGCGATCGCATGCAGGGCGGCCGGACGAATTTCCAGTTCCGCGCCCTCCATGTCGAGCAGCTTCGAGTATTGCTTGATCAACGCGTTTTTCGGCTCGACCAGGATCTGGATCAGTGCCTCTTCCGACAGTTCCGCCAGGGTGGCGATGACGGGCAGGCGACCGACCAGTTCCGGAATCAGGCCGAATTTCACCAGGTCTTCCGGTTCGGCTTCGAGCAGCAGCTCGCTGGCCGAGCGTTGCGACTGGCTCTTGACGCTGGCCGAGAAACCGATGCCGCTCTTGTCGGAGCGGTTCGAGATCACTTTCGACAAGCCGTCGAACGCGCCGCCGCAGATGAACATGATGTTGGTCGTGTCGATCTGCACGAAATCCTGGTTCGGATGCTTGCGCCCGCCTTGTGGCGGCACCGACGCCATCGTGCCTTCGATCAGCTTGAGCAAGGCCTGCTGCACGCCCTCGCCCGACACGTCGCGCGTGATGGACGGGTTGTCGGACTTGCGTGAGATCTTGTCGATCTCATCGATGTAGACGATGCCGCGCTGGGCTTTCTCGACATCGTAGTTGCAGCTTTGCAACAGCTTCTGGATGATGTTTTCCACGTCTTCACCCACATAACCGGCTTCGGTCAGGGTGGTCGCGTCGGCGATCACGAACGGCACATTAAGCATGCGCGCCAGGGTCTGGGCCAGCAGGGTCTTGCCCGAACCGGTAGGACCGACCAGCAAGATGTTGCTCTTGGCCAGTTCGATGTCGTCTTTCTTGCCCAGGTGCTTGAGGCGCTTGTAATGGTTGTACACCGCCACCGACAGGATGCGCTTGGCAGTCTGCTGGCCGATCACGTACTGATCGAGCATGGCGGCGATTTCCTGCGGAGTCGGCAGGTCCGACTTGGCACCGGTCACCGTCTCGATGCTCGACGTTTCATCACGGATAATGTCGTTGCACAAGTCGATACACTCGTCGCAAATGAAGACGGACGGGCCAGCGATGAGTTTCTTCACCTCGTGCTGGCTTTTGCCGCAGAACGAGCAATACAGTAATTTTTCGCCGCTAGAGGATTTTTTGTCTGACATAAGGCATTTTGGTTGGAACTGCATTAACAATATTGCAAAATCGCTGGCCGGGAAGGCGGCGGCAGACTCTTGAGACTGCAACCCATGGCGCAATCGGCTAAGCATGCACAAGCACCATGCTACCCGAAATAAAAGCGAAACGCCCGAACGTTTGAGCGCCCGGGCGTTTACTTACGTACTTAGCAATACCGGTAGGGGCACATCAAGCGCGGCTGGTCAACACTTTGTCGATCAGGCCATACTCGACAGCCTCGTCGGCGGACATGAAACGGTCGCGGTCGGTATCCCGTGCGATCTGTTCGATCGACTGGCCCGTGCGCTCGGCCATGATGCCGTTCAGACGTGTACGCAGGTACAAAATTTCTTTTGCCTGGATCTCGATATCGGACGCCATGCCTTGCGAACCACCGGACGGCTGGTGAATCATGATGCGCGAGTTCGGCAGCGAGAAACGCTTGCCCTTGGCGCCGGCTGCCAGCAAAAAGGCGCCCATGGACGCGGCCATGCCGGTACACAGGGTCGACACGTCCGGCTTGATGAACTGCATCGTGTCGTAGATGGCCATGCCGGCCGAGACCGAACCACCTGGCGAGTTGATATAGAGCGAAATTTCCTTTTCCGGATTTTCGCTTTCCAGGAACAGCAGCTGAGCCACCACCAGGTTGGCCATCTGGTCGTTGACCGGACCGACCATGAAAATCAAGCGTTCCTTGAGCAGGCGCGAGTAAATATCATACGAGCGCTCGCCGCGGCCGCTTTGTTCCACCACCATCGGCACCAGGCCGAGCATCTGGGTGTCCAGCGCTGGATTACGGTTCATACCTGTCATTTCATTTCCTTGTGAAGCAGTTAGAGGGCGCCACCCCGCCCTTGCGGTCGATGGCGGCGTCCGGATGCCAACTGGTTTACGCTTGTGCGTTGCTTCCCATCAGTTCATCGAAAGCGACTGCTTTCGAGGTCACTTTCGACAGGCCCAACACGTAAGTGACGACGTTTTCTTCCAATACAAGGGCTTCGATCTCACCCAGGCGGCTGCGGTCGCTGTAGTAGTACTTCAGCACTTCGCGCGGGTCTTCGTAGCTTTGGGCGAAATCTTCGATTTGCGCTTTGACTTGTTCAGACGTCGCTTGCAGCTTGTTGTCGCCGACCAGTTGCGACAGGATCAGGCCCAGGCGTACACGACGCTCGGCTTTTTCCGCGAACAGTTCTGGCGGGAAAGGCACGTCCTTGACGTTCATGCCGCGCTGCGCCATGTCCTGGCGGGTCATTTCAGCCAGGCGGTCCGAATCCTGGGTAATCAGCGTTTTTGGCACGTCCAGCTCGGCAACTTTGACCAGCGCGTCCATGACGGCTTCCTTGTTGCGTGCCTTGACGCGGCCAGCGACTTCGCGCTGCAGGTTCACTTTGATGTCTTCGCGCATTTTGGCCAGGTCGCCATCGGCAACGCCCAGCGACTTGGCGAATTCGGCATCGACTTCCGGCAGGTGCGCCCATTCCAGCTTTTGCAGGGTGATGGTGAACGAGGCGGTCTTGCCGGCCACGTCCTTGCCATGGTAATCCTCAGGGAAGGACAACGGGAAGGTCTTGGCCTCGCCCACTTTCAGGCCCAGCGTCGCCGCTTCGAATTCCGGCAGCATGCGGCCTTCGCCCAGCACGAAAGCGTAGCCATCAGCTTTGCCGCCAGGGAATTCCACGTCGTCGATCGAACCGACGAAATCCACCGTCACGCGGTCGCCTTCGGCAGCCACCGGCTCGCCGCCGTCACCGTGTTCGCCAGCTTCGCCCTTGGTGTGGAAGTGCACGCGCTGCTTGCGCAGGATGTCGATGGTCTTGTCGATTTCGGCTTCCGACACTTCGGCTTGCACGGTTTCGATTTCAACGGCGGCCAGGTCGCCGATGGTCACTTCCGGATACACTTCGAAGGTGGCGTCAAATGCCAGCTGGCCTTCGACCGCGTCTTCTTTCGGCACGATGTTCGGGAAACCGGCCACGCGCAGATTGTTTTCGTTGGCGGCGTCGTTGAACGCGCGGCCGACTTTGTCATTCAGCACTTCGGATTCGATCTGATAGCCGTATTGTGCCGCGACCATTTTCAACGGCACTTTACCAGGACGGAAGCCCGGTGCCTTGGCCGTACGGGCTTGCACTTTCAGGCGCTTCTCGACTTCCGTGCGCACGTCCGTCAGCGGGAAGGAGATGGTGATACGACGTTCGAGTTTGCCCAAGGTTTCGACTGCAGTTGCCATGTAAAAAATCGTCCAAAAAATAAACACTGTTGTTGCGAGAAAAGAAGACCCGACCCCTTGCGCCATCACTGGCGGCAAGACATGGGTCCAGCTTCACTCGCTCGCATATTCATCTGCCACAACAAGAACACAGGGTAATGGACCCGGTCTGCCCGGAAAGTTCAACCAGGCACCAGACAATCCGCTGTCTTCAACACTGCAGCAGGGCTCCGACTGTCCGGCACTGCTTCGGGGTTCAATCGCAGGGCCGGGCCTCATTCGGTAAAGCGTGGCATTATAACAAAGGACTTTGAAAAAGTGGCTGGCTTTGCAGCGCGGCCACAGAGGATGGACGGCAGTAGCGATCACTCGCCACAAGCTGCATGTTCCCTGTCCTGGCTGCCCTTCACTACTATTTCCGGCACCTTGTTGTCGCCTGAAACGCGGTTTCCCACCGCGCTTCGTCCATTAGTATATGTCATCTGCCGCCACGTCCCAAACAAAGAAATGCCAAAAGCGGCAAGTTTTCACGCAAAAATCGCCTGTTTTACGCCGAATTGAAGAAAAACGGCCAAAATGGCAATGCAAAGACGAGCGACAATGATCAATTGGAGCGAGTGGCGTGTTCGCCGGAAGGAAACCTGCGGGCCTGAGAAAATCTTGTTTGCACTTCCAGGTTGAACAACCTGGAATGGTGCGGATGGGGAGACTCGAACTCCCAAGCCGAAGCACTGGCTTCTAAGACCAGCGTGTCTACCAATTCCACCACATCCGCATACTTGCACCGCCAGGCCAGGCACTCCTGATTCTAACAACTCGGGAGCATTCTGGCTACCTCGCTCTTGTCGGCCGCGAAGGCTGAAAGAGCAAAGGCGGCATTCTACTGGATTTCCCAGAGGAATGCCGTCTTTTTTACCGCCGTCTGCCGCACCCGCTTACTTGTCGGGCGCCACCGGCTTGCTGACGCGGAACCAGGCCGCGTACAGGGCCGGCAGGAACAACAGGGTCAGGGCAGTGGCCAGGATCAGGCCACCCATGATGGCGACCGCCATCGGCCCCCAGAACACCGAACGCGACAAGGGGATCATGGCCAGCGCGGCAGCGGCGGCCGTCAGCACGATGGGCCGGCAGCGGCGCACGGCCGAATCGATAATGGCGTCCCACGGCGTGGAGCCATCCTTGATGTCCTGTTCAATCTGGTCGACCAGGATCACCGAGTTGCGGATGATCATGCCGAACAGCGCGATCACCCCCAGGTTGGCGACGAAACCGAGCGGCCGGTGCAAGGCCAGCAGGGCAAAGGCGGCGCCCGCCACGCCCAGCGGCCCCGTCAGGAAGACCAGCAGCGCGCGCGAGAAGCTGTGCAGCTGCAGCATCAGCAAGGTAAAGATCAAAAAGATCGCCAGCGGCAGATTGGCCGCGATCGACGCTTCCGCCTTGCCGCTGTTGGCGGCCACGCCCTTGAGCCTGATCTGGTAGCCAGGCGGCAATTTTGCACGCAAGGCGTCCAGTTGCGGTGCCAGCTGGGTCGACACGGTGGCGCCTTGGATATTGTCGCCCACGTCGGACTGCACGGTAATGGCCCATTCACGCTTGTCACGCCACACCACCCCCGGCTCCCACACGAAATGGACGCGGGCGATCTGCGAAATCGTCACCGACTTGCCATTGGCGGTCGGGATATTCGTGTCGTTCAACACCGAAATCGTGTTGCGCTCTTCCAGTGGCTGGCGTACCTGGATATCGATCAGCTTGTTATCCTCGCGGAACTGGCCGATCACCGTGCCCGACAAGATGGTATTGGCCGCCTGCATCACCGTCTTCGACGTAATGCCCAGCGCGCGCATCTTGTCCTGATCCAGCTCCAGGCGCATCACCTTGACCGACTCGTTCCAGTTGTCATTGACGCCTACCGTATTCGGATTGGCGCGCAAGATGTCCTTGACCTGGTCGGCGATATTGCGCACCTTGGCCACTTCCGTGCCCGTAACCCGGAACTGTACCGGATACGGTACCGGCGGGCCATTCGGCAGCAGCTTCACACGGCCGCGCACTTCCGGGAAATCCTGCTTGAAGACATCGATGATCTTTTTGCGCAGCAATTCACGGTCGGCCAGGCTCTTCGGCAGGACGACGATCTGCGAGACGTTGCTCTGCGGGAAAATCTGGTCCAGCGGCAGGTAGAAGCGCGGGCTACCCGTGCCGACATAGCTGGTCACGCTGTCCACGCCGTCGAGCTTGCTGACAAAAGCCTCGAATTTTTTCACCTGCTGCTCATTGGCCGCAAACGTCGTGCCTTCGGGCGACCACATTTCCACCATCAGTTCCGGACGGCTGGAATCGGGGAAGAATTGTTTTTCAATAAAATTGAAACCATAGATGCCAAGCGCAAAGATCGCCAGGGTGGCGGCGATCGTCGTCTTGCGCCACTCCACGCACCAGGTAACGGCGCGGCGGAAACGGCGAAAGTTCGGCGTATCAAACAGTTCATGGTCGTTGTTGGCATGCGGCTTGACCTTCAGCAGCAGGTAGCCGATATACGGCGTGAACACCACGGCCACCACCCAGGAAATGATCAGCGCCAGCGCATTGACGGAAAACAGGGAAAACGTATATTCGCCGGCGGTCGACTTGGCAAGACCGATCGGCAAAAAGCCCGCCACCGTAATCAACGTTCCCGTCAGCATCGGCATGGCGGTCGACGTGTAGGCGAAGGTGGCGGCATCAAAGCGCGACATGCCCTCCTCCATCTTGCGCACCATCATTTCGACGGCAATGATGGCGTCATCGACCAGCAGACCCAGGGCGATGATCAGGGCGCCCAGCGAGATCTTGTGCAGGTCGATATCGAGCATGCGCATGAACAGGAAGGTGACGGCCAGCACCAGCGGAATGGTCAGCGCCACCACCAGGCCCGGGCGCACATCGATGCGCAGCGGTTTGGTGTGCAGGCCCAGCGCGACAAAGCTGACGGCCAGCACGATCAGGATCGCTTCGATCAGGGTATGGACGAATTCACCGACCGAGGCCGACACCGACGCCGGCTGGTTCGACACGCGTTGCAGCTGTATGCCCACCGGCAGCGCTTTTTCCATGCGCGACACGGTCGCCTGCAAGGCCTTGCCCATCTCGATGATATTGCCGCCCTTTTCCATCGAGACGCCCAGGCCGATCACTTCCTTGCCGTTGAAACGCATCTTGTCCTTCGGCGGATCGACGAATTCGCGTTTCACGCTAGCAAAGTCACCGAGGCGGAAGGTGGTGCCATTGGCGCGCAGCTCCAGGTTTTCCAGGTCCTTGACCTTGATCATGGCGCCCGTCACCCGCATCTGCAGATTGTCGGTCGGCGTGACCAGCACGCCGGTGGCGTTGATGCTGTTCTGCGCTGTTAACTGGTTGACGATGGCTTCGAAGGGGATGCCCAGCTGTGCAAATTTCTTGTGCGAGAAGACGATATTGATCTTTTCATCCTGCACGCCGAACAGTTCCACCTTGGCCACCTGCGACACACCCAGCAGCTGCTGTCGCACCTCATCGGCATAGTCTTTCATTTCGGCATAGCTAAAACCATCGCCGGACAGGGCAAAGATGGAGCCATAGGTGTCGCCGAACTCGTCGTTGAAGAACGGTCCGACCACGCCTGGCGGCAGGGTGTTCTTGATATCGCCGATCTTTTTGCGCACCTGGTACCAGGCGGCCGCCGTTTCCTTCGGCGGCGTCGATTCGCGCAATTCCAGCAAAATCAAGGTCTCGCCCGGCTTGGAATAGCTGGTGATCTCGTCGATATACGGCGTTTCCTGCAGCTTGCGCTCAAGCTTGTCAGTGACCTGCTCGGCCATCTGCAGCGCGGTGGCGCCCGGCCAGTACGCTTGCAGCACCATGGCACGGAAGGTAAACGGCGGATCTTCGTCCTGGCCCAGATTGGCATAGCCGAGCATGCCGCCGATCAGCAGCACCGCCATCAGGTAACGCGTCAGCGGTATGTGTTCGAGCGCCCAGCGTGACAGATTGAAGCCGCCCTTCATTTGGCGGCCCCTGTCACAGCAGCCTGCGCACTCTTGGCGGGTGCAGCCAGTTCGGCGCCGAGTATCGTCACTTTCTGGCCAGGTTTGAGCAGATTGACGCCGGCCGTGACCACCGTCTGGCCCTCTTTCACGCCAGAACTGAGCAGCAGGTCATTGCCGGCCACGCCGCCCACGGTGACATTCACCAGTTTCACGGCGCCGTTTTCCACTACCCACACCGAGCTTTGCGATTTCTCGTTGAACAGCGCCGTCAGCGGCACCCTGATCTGCGGCGTGACCGTGGTGGAGGCGAACTGCACCACGGCCGTCATGCCCAGGCGCGCTTCCGGCGCGTTGGGGATGGTCACCTTGGCCAGATAAGTACGCGTGGCAGGATCTGCCACCGGCGAGACTTCACGGATCTTGCCCGGCAGCGCCTGTTTCGGGTCGGCCCACAGCCGCACCACCACGTTCTTGACACCGCGCATGGTCTCGACCTTGTCCTCGGGAATGCCGATCACCACTTCGCGGTCGCCATTCCTGGCCAGCACGGCCACCGGCGTGCCGGGCGAGACCACCTGGCCCACTTCGGCGTCGAGGCGCGTGATCACACCGTCGCCGTCGGCCAGCAGGCTGGCATAGCCGGACTGGTTACTTTGGCCGCGGTAGACGGCCTCGGCCGCTTCCACCTGCGACTGCGCCGCCTTGTACGCGGCATCCTTGCTATCGAGTACGGCCTGGCTGACAAAATTCTTTTCGCGCAGATCCTGGTAGCGCTTCAGTTCGGCGCGCGCCAGGTCGCGATTGGTTTGCGCACTGTTCAGGCTGGCCTTGCCCTGTGCCTGCGACAGTTGCAGGTCTTGCGGATCGAGCCGCATCAGCACCTGGCCGCGCTTCACAGAAGCGCCCACGTCGACCTTGCGTTCAACGATCTTGCCGCCCACGCGAAAGCCCAGCTGCGAGGTGACGCGCGCCACGACTTCGCCCGAGAACTCGGCATTGACATCGACATTGCTGCTGGCCAGCACGATGGCGCGCACCGGGCGCACGTCGTCGACCTTGGGCACCGGCCTGGAACAGGCGGCAAGCATCATCGCAAGGGCCGCCGCCGCCATCAGGCGCAGGGCGGGAAGAGCTGGGGCGCCGGTCTGGCGGCGCAGGGTTTTCAGGGCAAACAAGGTATTTTCCTTTACTATGCGGGCTGTTAGATTTTTAGATGAGGAAACTTTTTGCCTGCCGACTCGGTAGCGCCAAAATTTTTCTCACGCAATATCCTTAAATTTGTGACAATTGCAGCCAAGTCTTTCAGGAAGCATTATTCCTTACTGACTTTCTGGTTAGTAATTATAATCGCAGCGATAATTTTTTAGTGACTTTTGCGTCATTAACCCCTCTTTATCGCATCGATAACTATTTACTGTGTCACCTTTGCATCGGCCATTGAAGGCCGTGCATGACGAGAGAAGTGTTTCATGCCTGTAGACCATTACGAAAATTTTCCCGTAGCATCCGTTTTACTGCCGCGCCGCCTGGTGCCCGCCGTCGAAGCCATCTATGCCTTTGCGCGCAGCGCGGACGACCTGGCCGACGAGGGCGACGCCACCCCCGCCGAACGACTGGCCGCCCTGCACGCTTACGAGCTGGCCCTGGGACGCATCGAGCGCAATGAGCCGGAAAGCGACCCCATGTTCGTGCGCCTGGCCGCCACCATCGCCAGGTTCGAGCTGCCGATGCAGCCCTTCCACGACTTGCTGTCCGCCTTCAGGCAGGACGTGCGAACCACGCGCTACGCCAGCCATGCCGACGTGCTCGACTATTGCGCCCGCTCCGCGAATCCGGTCGGCCTGCTGATGCTGAGCTTGTACAAGGCGGCCGATGATGAGAATGTACGCGATTCCAACGCCATATGTTCTGCTTTGCAACTAATTAATTTTTTGCAAGATGTGGCGATTGACCGGCAAAAGGAGCGCATCTACCTGCCGATGGAAGACCTGAGCCGGTTTGCCGTCTCGCCCGCCGCCTTCGAGCTGCCCGAAGCACATGGCAAATGGAGCGCCCTGATGCGTTTCGAAGTAGCGCGCACGCGCGCGCTGATGCTGTCCGGTGCGCCGCTGGCCCTGCGCCTGCGCGGGCGCATCGGCTGGGAGCTTCGGCTGGTGGTGCAAGGCGGCTTGCGCATCCTGGAGATGATCGAGGCCGTGAATTACGATGTGTTCCGGCGGCGCCCGAAACTGTCCAAACGCGACTGGCTGATCATTTTGTGGCGCGCCGTGCGCATGTCGCGCAAAAGCGTGGCGCTGGCGGCTCAAGAAAAGCCGCTATTTCCACCGTCGGCCACGCACTAAGACGATAGAATAGCGGCTTCAACCTGCAACCCTTGCACTTTTACTATGTCTCCCGACGAATATTGCCAACAAAAAGCCGCCCAGAGCGGCTCCAGCTTTTACTACAGTTTCCTGTTCCTGCCCGTCGAGCGCCGCAAGGCGATCACGGCCCTGTATGCGTTCTGCCGCGAGGTTGACGACACGGTGGACGAGTGCACGGACGAAAACGTGGCACGCACCAAGCTGGTCTGGTGGCGCAAGGAAGTCAAGGCCATGTACGAGGGCAACCCTACCCATCCCGTGATGCGCGCGCTGGAGCCACACCTGGCCGTCTACAAGCTGGAAGAGAAGCACTTGCAGGCAATTATCGACGGCATGGAAATGGACCTGAACCAGACCCGCTACCTTGATTACCAGGCCATGAGCCGCTATTGCTGGCATGTCGCCAGCGTGGTGGGTATTTTGTCGGCCAGTATTTTTGGCGCGACCCGCCCGGAAACCTTGCTGTACGCGGAGAAACTGGGCCACGCTTTCCAGCTGACCAATATCATCCGCGATGTCGGCGAAGATGCGCGCAAGGGGCGCATCTACCTGCCGATCAGCGAGTTGCAGCAATTTAATGTCACGGCGGCCGACCTGCTCAACGCGCGCCATACCGAGAATTTTGAAAACCTGATGCGTTTCCAGGTGGCGCGCGCGCAAAAAACCTATGACGAGGCGTTCGCCCTGTTGCCGGCGGGCGACCGCCGCGCCCAGCGCCCGGGTCTCATCATGGCCGCCATCTACCGCACCGTGCTCAACGAAGTCGAGCGCGACGGCTACCATGTGCTCAAGCAGCGCATTTCCTTGACGCCGATCCGCAAGCTGTGGCTGGCCTGGAAGACCTGGATACGTGGCTAAGGCAGTGTCAACATCGCTGTCCGTTGCCGTCATCGGCGGCGGCTGGGCCGGTTGCGCCGCCGCCATGGAACTGGCGCGCGCCGGCCATCTCGTCACCGTCCACGAGGCGGCGCGCACGCTGGGGGGCCGCGCGCGCAAGGTCGAACGCGACGGTACGGTATTGGACAATGGCCAGCATATCCTGCTCGGCGCCTACCAGGAAACCTTGCGCCTGCTCAAACTGGCCGGCCAGGACCCGCAGGCGCTGATCCTCGAGCTGCCCTTGCAGATGCGTTACCCGGACGGCAGCGGCGGCATGGATTTTGTCGCGCCACGCTGGCCGGCGCCGCTGCACCTGGCCTGGGCACTGCTGCGCGCCAAAGGGCTGGCGCGCGCCGACAAGGTGGCGCTGATGCGTTTTTCCAGCGCCATGCGCTGGATGGGCTGGCAGCTCTACAACGATTGCACGGTCAGCGAATTGCTCGAACGCTTCGACCAGACCGACCGCCTGATTGCGCTGATGTGGCGCCCGCTGTGTCTGGCGGCCCTGAATACGCCGCCGGAACGGGCCTCGGCCAGGGTCTTCGTCAACGTGTTGCGCGACAGCCTGGGCGCGCGCCGCCGCAGCGCCTCGGACATGCTGATCCCCAAAGCCAATCTGAGCGCGCTGTTTCCCGAAGCGGCCGCCCGTTACGTGACAAACCATGGCGGGCTGGTCAAGCCGGGCGCCAAGGTGGAATCCCTGCATGCGCTGCCCGATGGCCGCTGGCAGCTGGGCAGCGCGGAACAATACGACCGCGTGGTGCTGGCCACATCCAGCAGCCAGGCCGCCATCCTGCTGTCCAGCACAGGCGCCCCGTCCGTCAATGAAATAGTTGCCCAACTGCAGGCTTTTACCTATGAGGCGATCAGCACCTGCTACCTGCGCTACGATGCCGCCTTGCGCCTGGAGTTGCCCTTTTACGCGCTGGTCGACGCACCGGCACGGGCGCACTGGGGCCAGTTCGTGTTCGACCGCGGCCAGCTCGACGCGCGGCAAGCGGGCTTGCTGGCGGTAGTGATCAGCGCATCAGCTGATGCCGCCGCGCAAGGCCATGCCGCCCTGGCGCACGCCGTGGCCGCACAGCTGGCGCAGGTGTTGGGCATGCCGCAACTGGCCCAGCCGGTCTGGACGCAAGTGATTACCGAAAAACGCGCCACCTTTGCCTGCACGCCCGATTTGCTGCGCCCAGCTAACGCCACCGGCCTGGCTGGCCTGGTGCTGGCCGGCGACTACACGGCCGGCGACTATCCGGCCACCATCGAGGCGGCCGTGCGCAGCGGCGTGCAGGCGGCCAGTCTCGTGAGCCAGATCAAGGCGCATGCGTCGAAAGCGTCACCGCATATCGTCCCCATGTGTCGCTGACCCCTGCAATTGTGCAGCCTGTCGCACTTTACTGGTGCGTAGCGAGCCGTTTGGATACAGTCATATCATCGGCCAGCAGCACTTGCAGCCACCAACGATATGACGACAGGAACTACCATGAACACCACGCCATTCAAAACCGCTTGCAAAACCGTGCTGCTGCTGGGCTTCGTGGCGCTGGCGTTGGCGATCGTGGCCGGCACCCCGCAAGGCCCTGCGGCGCAACACGCGCCCTTGATGCTGAGCCAGGCCAGCATGCTGCTGCCGGCGCTGGGCTAGGCCGCCAGACAGTGGAAACGGAACGCACAGGAAACATCATGCCTCAACAAGACTATCTCGATGCGCTGCGGCGCGCGCTGGCCGGCTTGCCGCCAGAGCTGGTCGCCAGGACCATCGCGTATTACGAACAGCGCTTCAACCAAGGCCGGGCGGCCGGGCGCAGCTTTGATGAAATCGCACACGACCTGGGCGAGCCGAAAAAAATCGCCCTCACCCTGCGCGCCAACACCCAGCGCCGCGCGTTCGAGCAGAAGAAAACTCCCGTCAACCTGCTGCGCCTGCTCGTTTCGCTGGCGGGCCTGGCCATCTTCAATCTGTTCATGGTGATCCCGGCTGCCGTCTATGCGGCGCTGCTGGCCACCTTGTATGCCGTGGGCCTGTGCTTCTACCTGGCCGGCATCGCGATCACCGCCAGCGGCCTGTCGGGCGCCAATGAATTGCTGCTCGATGGCCCCTTGCGCTACATGCTGATCCATGACGACGATGGCGGCCCAGGCGATGACCAACGACAAACCCGCATTACCATCGGCGACACCGGCATCGAAATCGATCACCTGCCCGGCCCGGTCGAGGCGATACAGGATAAATTGCCGTCGCCGTCGTCACGCGTGATCGAACGTGCCGAAGCGCTCGCCGGCAGCGGCATCCATATCTATACTGGCCTCGACCAGGACGCGCGCACCACGCAAACCCTGTTCGGCATGGGCATGGTGCTCGGTGGCATCGCGCTGTTCCTGCTCAGCCTGGTCGTTACCCGCTACACCCTGATCGGCATCCGGCGCTATATCGCGATGAATATTTCCCTGCTCAAAGGTCATTAAGGAGACGCGCCATGAAACGCCTGTTCAAAGTCGGCCTGTCCATGTTCCTGCTGGCGCTGGTGCTGATCGCCCTGTCCTATACCGCCCTGCGCGCCAAGGGCATCAGCAACCCCAGCAGTTCAGCCGGGCGCGCCGTGCGTGCCGACACCCGCCCCATTTCCGCTGCCGTCACGCATGTGGACCTGAACGGCCCGATCGACCTGACCCTGCGCCGCGGCGCCACGGCGTCCCTGAAAGTGAGCGGCGAGCAGCGCCTGCTGGCCAACGTCGACACCACCATCGATGGCACCACCCTGCATATCGGCCCGAAAGGCATGCTGTTCCACCACCGCCAGCCGCTGCAGGTCGAGCTGGTGCTGCCGGCGCTGACCGGCGTCGAAGTGCACGGCACGGGCAACAGCCGCATCACCGGTTTCAGTGGCGACAAGTTCACCCTGGAACTGGCCGGCTCGGGCGATATCAGTTTTACGGGACGCTACAAAGCGGTCGAAGCGAGCGTCAACGGCAGCGGCAACCTCGACATCAACGGCGGCAACAGCGAACAGGTGACACTGGACATGATCGGCTCGGGCCGCATCAGCGCCAGCGGCAATACCAGAATGCTCAACGCCGAGCTGAGCGGCTCAGGCGATATCGACGCCGAGCACCTGGCGTCCGACACGGCCACCGTCAGCCTGCAAGGCTCGGGCCAGAGCACCGTCTTTGTGCGCGACACCGCCAGACTGACCCTGCGCGGCAGCGGCGACATCCACGTGCACGGCAACCCGCGCCAGCGCGACGCCCAGCGCACGGGGTCGGGGGAAATTACCTGGCATTGATGGCAAGTCCTGTTCCTGCACAATAATGCGCGTAGTGACGCGTTTGCAGGCGGCTAAATCACGGGTATCAAGTCCTATACTGGCGACATCGCAGAAGGAGACTGCTGTGGGCTGGTTTGTCGCCAGCATACTGATACCGTTAATTGCTCCCGTTCTGGGCATGCTGGTCTTGCAGCGCTTGCCATTACCCGTCAGCGAAAGCGAAAAACACCTGCTGGCACCAGTGAAAGATGGCCAACTGTGCTGGGGCTCCCTCGCCTTCTGTGCACTGGCCATGTATGAAATCGCTGTGCCAGGTACGGAAGGTCCGCTGGTGTCAGGAAACACGGTCCATTGGCTCAATGGTGGCTTTGTTTTTTTGCTGGCAGCCTCGGCAGTTATTGCAGCCGGTGGTGCAGTATTTCCGACAAAAATCAAAGCGGTGAGGTGGAATAGCTGGCACAAACACTATCAGGCACTCGCCACCTCTCTCGTACTGACATTGTTGTCTGGTGCTGCCTACAGCGTGCTACACTATGGCCTGTTAAAGTCATGAGAAGCAGGAATTTCCAGGAGGAACCAACCATGACAACTTGGCTAAAAAATCAATTTATTGAGCCGAAACATGCCATGACAGTGATCTGCGTGGTCAGTCTGTCCATCGGTGCCATCGGTTTTTCCATGGTTCTGTTGAGCGCTATTTTTGCTCGATAATAGACTTGCGCACTTTCGAAGCCGCATCCGTGAAAATTTCCGGCGTCTTGCCATTGATGACCGGCTTGCGCCAGCAACGTCCACTACGCTGCCTTCGCTGAGCGCGTCAACTTTCTGCATGATGGCGTAACCATGCAACGGTTCCCGCAAGCAAACCAGTACGTAGAAAGTCGCCTCGGACAATGGCAGGTAAAGTGAAAAATCGATATTTTCCATGCAGCCTCCTGTATCGTGTCTCGCTATATCGGATATCGATATAGCGAGACACGATATGAGCTCATGAAATTTTTTACTGTCAATAATATTAGGGGGAAAGGGATGCTTTCAGCCACGCCACGGCCTGCTCCCCCGCCGCCTTGCCCCCTGCCAGGCAAGCCGTCAGCAGATAGCCGCCCGTCGGTGCTTCCCAGTCCAGCATTTCACCGGCCACGAACACGCCGGGCATGGCGCGCAGCATGCTGCCGTCAATGCCGTCAAAGGCGACGCCACCGGCGCTGCTGATGGCTTCGTCGATGGGGCGCGGGCGAATCAGGGTCACCGGCAGCAGCTTGATGGCGCGCGCCAGTTTTTCAGGGTCGGCAAAATCGACGGCGCTGATGCATTCGCGAAGCAGGCCTGACTTCACGCCCTTGATGCCGAGCCGGCTTTGCAGATGGCTGGACATCGAGCGCGCGCCGCGCGGGCGCGTCACTTCGTCGAACACCCGCTCGCCGCTGTGGTCGGGCGCCAGGTCGAGCCAGATGGTGGTGCTGCCGTCACGCGCAATCTGCTCGCGCAGCGCGCCCGACAAGGCGTAGATCAGGCTGCCCTCGACGCCGCCCGCCGTGATCACGAACTGGCCTTGCCGCCTGACCTTCAAGCCGTCGATATCCATGGCGGTGATGGCAACAGTCGTCAAGGGCTCGCCCGCGTGGCGGCGGCTGAAATGTTCGCTCCAGTCCACATCGAAGCCGCAATTGGCCGGCACCAACGGTTGCACCGCCACGCCCTGCGCCTGCAACAGCGGCACCCAGGCGCCGTCCGAACCGAGCCTGGCCCAGCTGCCGCCGCCGAGCGCCAGGATCACGGCGTCGAACGCCAGCAGGCGTAATCCGTCGGGCGTGTCGAAAGCCAGCTGGCCATCCCGCCATCCCGTCCAGCGGTGGCGCATATGAAATTGCACGCCGCTTTCCTTGAGCCGGTGCAGCCAGGCGCGCAGCAAGGGCGCGGCCTTCATGTCGGTGGGAAAGACGCGGTTTGACGACCCCACGAACGTCTCGATGCCCAGGCCATGCACCCAGTCGCGCACCTGCTGCGGACCGAACTGGTCGAGCGCGGGGCGCAGTCGGTGCGACTGGCGGCCGTAGCGCGTGACAAAGCTCTGGTAGCATTCCGCATGCGTGATATTCATGCCGCCGCGCCCGGCCAGCAGGAATTTGCGGCCGACCGAGGGCATTGCATCGAACAGCGCGACCTGGGCGCCGCTGCTCGCTGCGGCCTGCGCGGCCATCAGCCCGGCGGGGCCGCCGCCGATCACGGCGACACGAAAAACAGTAGGAGGAACAGAAGGCATGGGCAGCAAGACGGCGGTGAAAACCCCGGCATTTTAGTCGAGATCTGGCCACTGCATGGCGACAAAGCGGCAAATTAGTGCATACTGCCGTGACCAACCGCTTTTATGACGATACAAAAGGAGAGTGACATGGGCGCAGGTTTCTGGATTTCCCGCTATTTGCTGGCCAGCGGCATCTTGTTCATCATCCTGACCGTGGTCGAATACAGCAAGGGCACCACCAGCAGCGCAGACATCCTCAGCGCGCTGGCCTGGTCGCTGATCGCCTCGGCCATCTTTATCGGTTCCAAATACTGGCGTTTTCGCAAGGCCATTGCCTGCGCCAGCTGCAGCGACGCGGTCAAGCCGCGCCAGTAAAATTATCCGCCCGTCACGGGCGGGAAAAACGCCACTTCATCGCCATCGGCCACCAGGGTATCGGCCTTGCACATCAGCTGCTGGTGCGCCATGCGCAGCAGCCGGCCTTCGCCCAGCGCCTCGGCCCAGTTGCCGCCGCGCGCCACCAGCACGGCGCGCAGCTCGCCGACGGTGATGGCGGCCTGCGGCAGCTCCAGCACTTCCTGACCGGCACCGACCAGCTCGCGCACGCTGGCGAAAAAACGCAACTGTATCTTCAAACCCTGCTCCTTAGTACAACAATTCGTTAAACGGAATAAACCTCAGCAGGTCGCCGCGCGCGATCGACAGGCCCGGCGGGCAGTCGATCAGGCCGTCGCCCCACACGGTGGAAGTAAGCACGCCCGAACTCTGGTTGGCAAACAGTTCCAGCGCGCCGTCGTCGTTGATTTTCGCGCGCAGGAACTCGTTGCGCCGGTCGGCCTTGATGCGCTCGAAAGCGGCCGGCAGCGGGTAGCCGCGCGGCGCCACATTGCCAGTGACACCCTGCAGGCGCAGGATGAACGGGCGCACGAACAGCAAGAAGGTGACAAAGCTCGACACCGGATTGCCGGGCAGGCCGACAAAAAAAGCCTGCCCGACTTCGCCAAACGCCAGCGGTTTACCGGGCTTGACGGCGATCTGCCACATGTTGAGCCGCCCTTCCGCTTCCACCGCCGGCTTGATATGGTCTTCCTCGCCGACCGACACGCCGCCCGAGGTGACGATCAGATCGCTGCCCTGCGCCGCCTGGCGCAGCACGGCGCGCGTTGCGGCCAGCGTATCGGGCACAATGCCCAGGTCGTCGATCTCGCAGCCCAGGTTTTCCAGCAGGCCACGCAGCATGAAACGGTTCGAGTTGTAGACCGCACCCGGTGGCAAGGGCTGGCCCGGCATGGCCAGCTCGTCGCCGGTGGAAAACAGCGCCACGCGCAACTTGCGCAGCACCGGCAGCCGCGCCAGCCCGACCGAGGCAGCCAGGCCCATCTCCTGGCTGCGCAAGCGCCGGCCCGCTTCCAGGATCACGCTGCCGGCGCGGATATCCTCGCCCTGGCGGCGCACCCATTCGCCCGCCTGCGGCGCATGGTTGACGGTGACCACGCCGTCGTTCAGGACACACTGCTCCTGCATCACCACACAGTCGGCACCAGTCGGCATCAGGGCGCCCGTAAAGATGCGCGCCGCCGTCCCCGGCAGCAGGGGTTGGCCCACATGGCCGGCCGCAATGCGTTGCGACACGGGCAAGCTGGCCGCGCCGCCGGCGCAGTCAAACGCACGCACGGCATAGCCATCCATCTGCGTGTTGTCGCGCTCGGGCACGTTCAGCGTGGACGTTTGCGCCACGGCCAGCACGCGGCCGTTGGCGTGCAGGGTGTCGACCAGTTGCACCTCAAGCACCGGCCTGGCGGCGGCGGCCATGAAGGCTTGCGCCTCGGCCACCGCCAGCATGGTTTTGCGTTGCGTACCGTCCGCCATCACAGTCCCGTATGGGCGGCGATATACGCCTGCATTTTTGCTACATCGGTATCCATCACCGCGAACTTTTGCGGCAGGTCTTCGATGTTCTCGAAGCCGGCCGGGCGTTCGGCGTCCACGCCCAGCGCGTCGAGGATGGTTTCGTTGAACTTGGCCGCCAGGGCGGTCTCGAGCACGATCATCGGCACGTTGACCTCCAGGTGTTCGCGCGCCACCTTGATGCCGTCGGCCGTGTGGGTGTCGATGGTAATGCCGTAGTCATCGGCGACGTCGCGGATGGTATCGAGGCGGTCCTTGTGGGTCGATTTGCCCGACTCGAAGCCGTACCTGGCAACTTGCCTGAATTCGTCGCCGTCGCTGCCCGGTTTGCCCGACAGGTCAAAGCCGCCATGCGTGTCGACCTTGGCGAACAGGGCTTTGACGCGCGCGCCGTCGCGGCCCACCAGGTCGTACACAAAGCGCTCGAAGTTCGAGGCCTTGGAGATATCCATCGACGGGCTGCTGGTGTGGTAGGTTTCGGACGACTTGCGCACGCGGTACACGCCGGTGCGGAAGAATTCGTCGAGCACGTCATTCTCGTTGGTGGCGGCCACCAGTTTCGAGATCGGCAAGCCCATCATGCGGGCGATATGACCGGCGCAGATATTGCCGAAGTTACCCGACGGCACCGTAAACGACACCTTCTGGTCGTTGCTGGTGGTCGCCGCCAGGTAGCCGCGGAAGTAATACACGACCTGGGCCACCACGCGCGCCCAGTTGATCGAATTGACGGTGCCGATCTTTTGCCTGGCCTTGTACGGCAGGTCGTTCGAGACCGCCTTCACCATATCCTGGCAGTCGTCGAACACGCCTTTGACGGCGATATTGTGGATGTTCGGGTCTTGCAGGCTGAACATCTGCGCGGTCTGGAAGGCGCTCATCTTCTTGTGCGGCGACAGCATGAAGACGCGGATGCCCCGCTTGCCGCGCATCGCGTATTCGGCGGCGCTGCCGGTGTCGCCGGAGGTGGCGCCAAAGATATTGAGTTCGGCGCCGGTCTTGGCCAGCGTGTATTCGAACAGATTGCCCAGCAACTGCATCGCCATGTCCTTGAAGGCCAGGGTCGGGCCGTTCGACAGCGCCTGCAGGATCAGGGTGGTCGAACCGCCCTTGACGAGGTTTTCTTCGAGCACGCGCAGCGGCGTGATGTCGGCGGCGTTTTCGCCGGCGCGGGCATTGCGGTAAACCGCCTTGGTATAGGTTTTCGCGGTCAGCGCCTTCAAGTCCGCTTGCGGGATATCGGTGGCGAACTTTTTCAGGATTTCGAATGCCAGGTCGGCATACGACAATGTGCGCCAGGCGTCGAGCTCGGCACCGCTGACTTGCGGGTAGTGTTCAGGAAGATACAGTCCGCCATCGGGGGCCAGGCCACCCAGGAGAATGTCGGAAAATTGCTGCGGCTGCTGCGATTGCGATGGCGCTTGGTCAGCGCGGGTAGACACATAGTGCATGAGAGTAGAGTCCAGTTGAGCTGAGCTGAGAGCGGTGAAATGAATGGCATACGAGCCGATATTATAGTGCCAGCGGCCTGACTCGCGCCATCGCACGCGGCCTCAGGTCAAGAAACCGCTTGCCCACAGTGGCGCCGAGGTGCAATTTGCGCCACACTCGCTTGCATCCGCCCAATATAGGCTTGCCCCGGGAGACACCATGACCATCAACAAGAAACCCTACCTGCAAAGCGCGGCGCTGCGGCCTGACACGGTGGCCGACCTCGAACGCTATCCGTTCACCATTCCGGCCATCCGCGACTTCGTGCAAATGGACTTTCACCGCGACGTGACGTTTTTCGTCGGCGAGAACGGCAGCGGCAAGTCAACCATGCTCGAAGCGCTGGCCGTGGGCCTGGGCTTCGGCAAGGATGGCGGCACGCGCAGCGTGCGCATCACGGGCGTATCGGACCAGGTCTCGGGCTTGCACGAGCACCTGCGCCTCGGCAAAAGCTACAAGAAGCCGAACGACAGCTATTTCCTGCGCGCCGAGAGCTTTTTCAACGTCGCCAGCTATATGGACGAGATGCCGGAATACCTGGGCAGCTACGGCGGCAAGTCGCTGCACGCGCAGTCGCACGGCGAAGCCTTCATGGCCACCATGCTCAACAAGCTGCGCGGACAAGGACTGTATCTGCTCGACGAACCCGAGGCGGCGCTGTCGCCGAGCCGCCAGCTGGCGGCGCTGTCGGTGATCCACCAGCTGGTGCAGGACGATTCGCAGCTGATCATCGCCACCCACTCGCCGATTCTGCTGGCCTACCCGCATGCGAAGATCTACATGTTTACAGGCGGCGGCATTCACGAGGTGGCGTATGAGGACACCGAACACTATGCGGTGACGCGCGATTTTCTGAACAATTATCCGCGGCGGCTGGAGCAGTTGTTCGAGGAAGAGTGAGGGTGTTCAGCAAGCTGCGTGATTGACGGTGATGACGTGGATCGCCAGGCCGCCGAGCGACGTTTCCTTGTACTTGTCCTGCATGTCCGCCCCCGTCTGGCGCATGGTTTCGATCACTTCGTCGAGGCTGACGAAATGCGTGCCGTCGCCGTTCAGGGCCAGCGAGGCGGCGGTGATGGCTTTCACGGCGCCCATGCCGTTGCGCTCGATGCAGGGAATCTGCACCAGGCCGCCGATCGGGTCGCAGGTCATGCCCAGATGATGTTCGATGCCGATTTCGGCCGCGTTCTCGATCTGTTCGTTGGTGCCGCCCAGGGCCGCCACCAGGCCTGCCGCCGCCATCGCGCAGGCCACCCCCACTTCGCCCTGGCAACCCACTTCGGCGCCCGAGATCGAGGCATTGCGCTTGCACAGCATGCCGATCGCCGCGGCCGTCAGCATGAAACGGCGCACGCCGCCGACCGGATCGCTGGGACGGCAATCCTCGGCGTAGTAGCGCAGCACGGCGGGAATGATGCCGGCCGCGCCATTGGTGGGCGCCGTCACCACCCTGCCACCAGCCGCGTTTTCTTCGTTGACGGCCATCGCATACAGGCTGACCAGGTGCACGGCGTCGTGCGGCAGGTCATTGGCGCGGTTGTCGGACGCCTTGGCATCCTGCGCCTGGCGCCACAGCTTGGCCGCGCGGCGTTTCACATCCAGGCCGCCGGGCAGCTTGCCGGTGGCCTGCAGGCCATGCGCAATGCAATCGCGCATCACGTGCCAGATACGGTCCAGGCCCTGGTTCAATTCATCGTCGCTGCGCCGCACGCACTCGTTCGCGCGCAGCATCTCGGGAATCGACAGGCTGCTCGCCACGCCATGGGCCAGCAGTTGCTCCATGGTATCGAACGGGAATACCGCCTGGGCACCGGCCGCCGCCGGTGCCGGCACTTCGCCCGCTTCGCGGATAAAGCCGCCGCCGATCGAGTAATACACCTTGTCGACGCGCGTGCCGTCAACCAGCTTCAGGGTAAAGCGCATGCCGTTCGGATGCTCGGGCAGGGACTCGCTCTTGTGCCACAACAGGCTTGTCGCCGCAGCAAACGGCACGGCGTGGGCGCCCAGCAAATGCAGCGTGCCTGCCGCCTCGACGGCCGCCAGCCTGGCGTCGACGGCGTCGGGCGCGACGTCCTGCGGCGTTTCGCCCATCAGCCCTAAAATCACGGCCTTGTCGGTGGCATGGCCCACGCCGGTCAGCGCCAGCGAGCCATACAGGGCCACCTCCACGCCGACGACATGATCGAGGCAACCGTATTGGACCTGAAAATCGAGCAGAAAACGCCGCGCCGCCACCATCGGCCCCACCGTGTGGGAACTCGACGGCCCGATGCCGATCTTGAACAGGTCAAATACGCTCATATCCATGGCATGTCTCTTTGCTGGTATTTTTATGGTGGTAGTACGGTTAAAACTCAGGCCGCCTTGGCCGGCTGGCCGACATCGACATGGGCCAGCATGTCGGCCACCATCTCATCGACGCCGATCTTCGCCTTCCAGCCCCAGTCGGCATGCGCCGTGCTGTCGTCCAGGCTTTGCGGCCAGCTGTCGGCAATCGCCTGGCGGCTGTCGGGCGCGTAGCTGATGGCAAAACCTGGCACTTTGGCGCTGATGGCGGCGGCCAG
This sequence comes from Janthinobacterium sp. PC23-8, assembly GCF_002250505.1. Taxonomy (GTDB): domain Bacteria; phylum Pseudomonadota; class Gammaproteobacteria; order Burkholderiales; family Burkholderiaceae_D; genus Janthinobacterium. The sequence goes on along the minus strand of NZ_NJGY01000002.1, from coordinate 152,859 downwards.
CTGCCCGGGGTTGAACGACACGCCGGCCACGTTGTACGAAGAGCGGATCTTGATGCTTGCCGCCGGCGCGTCCATCAGTTCGATGGTGGCGCGGATGGCGTCGGGCATGTAAATCATCGGCAAGGTGGTGGCCGCATTCAGGAAGCAGTCATAGCGCTCGCCGCGCAGGGCCGCATGGAAGATGGCGATCGCGTAATCGGTGGTGCCGCCGCCCGGAGGCGACTTGTAGCTGATGATGCCGGGGTAGCGGATGCTGCGCACGTCGACGCCATATTTGGCATGGTAGTACTCGCACAGGCGCTCGCCGGCCAGCTTGCTGATGCCGTACATCGAAGTCGGGTCCATCACCGTCATCTGCGGCGTATTGACCTGCGGCGTGTTCGGGCCGAAGGCGGCGATCGACGACGGCCAGAAGATGCGCAATGGCTTGCCCGCCGCGCCGCGCTCGCGCGCCAGTTCCAGGATATTGAGCAGGCCATCCATGTTCAGGCTCCAGGCCTTCAATGGCGCCGCTTCGCCGGTGGCCGACAGCATCGCCGCCAGCTGGTACACCTGGGTGATGTTTTCACTGGCGATGATGCTTGCCAGGCCGTCCTTGTCGAGCACGTTCAGCTGCGCATAGCGCTTGGCGTCGTAGACGTTGCTGGCGCCGATATCGCTGGCGATGACGTTGTCCGCGCCGTGCTGCCGCGCCAGGGCGCCGACCAGTTCACTGCCGATCTGGCCGTTTGCGCCGATGACTAAAATGCGTTCCATGCTGTTTTCCCGGTATTGTTGTTATTGATTGCTCGTGGTGGCCTGGATCAGGCCCAGTTCCTTGCCGGCCTGCTCGAAAGCGGCCAGCACGGCGACCAGCTGTTCGCGGGTATGGGCGGCCGACAGCTGCACGCGCACGCGCGCCTGGCCCATCGGCACCACCGGATAGAAAAAGCCCGTCACCAGCACGCCCAGTTCATACAGGCGGGCGGCAAATCGTTGCGCCACCGGCGCGTCGAACAGCATCACGGGAACCACCGGATGCGTGCCCGGCTTGATGGTAAAGCCGATGCGCTCGATCTCGCTGCGGAAAAACGCCGTATTTTCGTGCAGGCGGTCGCGCAGTTCGGTCGATTTGGCCAGGCGCTGCAGCACTGAGAGCGAGGCGCCGGCGATCGAGGGCGCCAGGGTGTTCGAGAACAGATACGGACGCGACTTCTGGCGCAGGGTGTCGATCACTTCCTTTCGGGCCGACGTAAAGCCGCCCATGGCGCCGCCCAGGGCCTTGCCCAACGTACCCGTGATGATGTCGATGCGGCCCATCACATGGTGGTGTTCATGCGTGCCGCGGCCCGTCGCGCCCATGAAGCCGGAGGCATGGCATTCGTCGATCATCACCAGCGCGCCGTATTGGTCGGCCAGGTCGCAGATCTTGTCGAGCTGCGCGATGGTGCCGTCCATCGAGAACACGCCGTCGGTAACGATCACCTTGTGGCGCTTGCCGGCGGCAACGGCGGCCTGCAGCTGCACTTCGAGGTCGGCCATGTCGTTATGCAGGTAGCGGTAGCGGCCGGCCTTGCACAGGCGGATGCCGTCGATGATCGAAGCGTGATTCAGCGCGTCGGAGATAATGGCGTCGTTTTCATCGAACAGCGGCTCGAACACGCCGCCGTTGGCGTCAAAGGCGGCCGCGTACAGTATTGTGTCTTCGGTGCCGAGGAAGCTGGAAATGGCCTGCTCCAGTTCCTTGTGCACGGTTTGCGTGCCACAAATGAAACGCACCGACGACAGGCCATAGCCGTATTGTTCGGTGGCGGCAATCGACGCCTGCTGGGTCTGCAGGTCGCCCGACAGGCCCAGGTAGTTATTGGCGCACATATTGATCAGGGTGCGGCCATCGTCGCACACCACTTCAGCGCCCTGGCGCGAGGCGATCACGCGCTCGCTCTTGTACAAGCCCTGCTGGCGCAGTTGATCGAGGTTCTGTTGCAGACCGCTGAAAAAGGTGTTCTTCGCTTGCTCGCTCATGATGATCCTTGTGTCCGTGTTGGGTTGCCGCCATAGGGAAAAGCCGCCGCTTGACCGCTGTGCGCCGCATGCTGTACCGTGGGGCGCTGTTCAGGGTTCAGTGTACAGCTGATACGCATTTCCTGAATCAGCCCTGAAATCCACTATGTCGAACTAAAATTCAATATAGTGGATATTACCCAAACCTGTTGAACTATGCAAGCCAACTGCCGATGAAAACCAGTGTTTCGACCAACTCCCCGCCCGAAGTCGGCGCCACCTTGCAACGCTTGCGCCTGGCGCGCGGCCTGACACTGGAGGATTTGTCGCGCATCGCGGGCGTGTCGAAGTCCATGCTGTCGCAGATCGAACGCGAAAAAGCCAACCCGACCATCGCCATTACCTGGCGCCTGGCCAACGCCCTGGGCGTGCAGATCGGCGAATTGCTGTCGAGCGCGGAAAAAGCCGTGGAGACCATCCGCGTCACCGACGCCCACGAGACCCCCACCCTGCCCGGCGACCATGCCGGCTATGTGCTGCGCATCCTGGGGCCGATGGAACTGGCCGGCAAATACGAATGGTATGAGGTGACCCTGGCGCCGGGCGGCGAGCTGGCCTCCCAGCCGCACGACCCCGGCACCACCGAGCATCTGACCGTGCTGCACGGCAACCTGGAACTGGAAGTGGGGACGGCGAAGAAAAAAGTCAAGAATGGCGGCACGGCGCGCTATCCGGCCGACTTGCCGCATACGATACGCAATCTGGGCAAGACCGAAGGCAAGGCTTTGCTGGTCGTCATCCACAGATAATTGCTTTTCAGCAGTGCGACTGACGCTGTTACACCCATGCTAAGATTTTGGAACAGACAAGATTTCCAATGCCTTTCATGGAGCCTCAGCAATGACCATTTCCGACAGCACCACCACCTTCCACCATAAAAAAGTCGTGCAGTACGACCCGGAGACCGCCTTCGATCCTGCACCGGACGTGGTGTATCGTTTGTCGCTGGAATACGATGACGAGCGCAAGATGCCGGAGCTGATCGCCGGCTTCCTGGAAAAGGCCGACAAGTCCACCCTGGAGGCGCTGATCATCGGCATGTGGGGCGAGCCGTACGAAGCGGGCGCCGACGCGGTGATCGCCGCGCTGGTCAGCCATGCGCCGCAGTTGCCGAAGCTGCGCGCCCTGTTTATCGGCGACATGACGTACGAGGAATGCGAAATCTCGTGGATCGTGCAAGGCAGCTACAAGCCGCTGCTGGACGCCTTCCCGCAACTGGAAGAGCTGCGCATCCGTGGCGGCAATGAATTGACCCTCGAGGCGTTCGCGCACCAGAACCTGCGCAAGTTCACCATCGAGTCCGGTGGTCTGGACCAGAAAATCGCCCAGGCCCTCTGCGAGTCGAGCATGCCGAAGCTGGAACACCTGGAACTGTGGCTGGGCACCGACGACTACGGTTTTTCCGGCGACGTCGCGCTATACCGGAAGGTGCTGGCGCAGCTGGCCACGCCGAGCTTGCGCTACCTGGGTCTGCGCGACGCGCAGATCGCCGACGAGCTGGCCGCCTGGCTGGCCAACGAAGCGCTGCTGGCCACCATCACCACGCTGGACCTGTCGCTGGGCACCCTGGGCGACGTCGGCGCCGAAGCGCTGCTGCAGGGCACGCAGCTGGGCAACTTGACGCGCCTGGACCTGTCGCATCACTATGTCTCGGCAGCGAACCAGGAAAAACTCAAGGCATTGCCGTTCGAAGTGGTGCTGGACGATCCCCAGGAAGACGACGAGGACGATGGCGAAGTCTATCGCTATGTCGCGGTCGGCGAATAGCTCCTGATGCTGTTGCTGGCCACCAAAGGCAGCAAGCGTGTGCGCCTGCTGCAGGCGGCGCGCGCGCAGCTTGACCTGCCGCCAGCGCGCCTGCTCGAATGGCGCGACTGGCTGGCCGATCCGGCCTTGCTTGACGCCGCGTTCGGGCAGCCCTGCCGGTTCAAGATCGAGCCGCCGGGCGACGACCCGCTGGCGCATCTGCAACTGCTGCGCCTTGGCTGCCAGTTGCTGGACCGCGCGCCCGTGCGTGCCCCCGAACATGGCGAACTGCTGGCGATGGATGCCTGGTTTGCCGGTTTTGCAAAGGCAATGGAACGTCTGTCCATCCAGCTCGCCGCCCGGCCCCGCGCCCATGTCGTCAATGCCCCGGCCGAAATTACCCTGATGACCGACAAACTGGCTTGCCAGCGCCACCTGGCCGAACATGGCGTACCCACGCCCGCCCTGCTCGGGACGGTGCATGGCTACGACCATCTGCAGTCGCTGCTGCGCCAGCATGGCCTGGACCGGGTCTATCTGAAACCGCGCTATGGCTCGTCGGGCTCGGGTGTGGTGGCCTACCGCAGGAATAAAACCGGGCGCCAGCAGGCAACGACTTCGGCCAGCATCGTGCACATTCACGGAGAAACCCGTCTGTTCAACGTCAAGCGCATCGCGCGCCATGAAAGCGACGCCGATATCGCCGCCCTGGTCGACGCGCTGGCCGCGCAGGAACTGTACGCCGAGGCCTGGCTGGCCAAGCCGCGCTGCGGCGACAGCCATTACGACCTGCGCGTGGTGGCCATTGACGGCCAGCCGGCGCACCGGGTAGCGCGCCTGGGCAGGCAAATGATGACCAATCTGCACCTGGATAACCAGCGCGGTGACGTCGCCACCTTGCTGAACCAGGCCGACCTGGCGGTGCTGGAGGCCACCGCGCTGCAGGCGGCGCGCGCCTTTCCTGCCAGCGGCGTGGCCGGCTACGACCTGGTTGTGCGGCGCGGCCAGGCCCATGTGCTCGAAGCGAACGCCTTTGGCGACCTGCTGCCTGGCCTGTTGTGGCAGGAGCGCGATACCTATGCGGCGCAGCTGCACAGCTTGAACCGCCATGCCTGAGTCCAGTAAATTCGCCATCCCCGACATGAACGCCATCGTGGGCAGCCACGATATCGTCTTCGTCACGCTCGACACCTTGCGCTATGACGTGGCGCAGGCGCTGTTCGAGGCGGGTGAGCTGCCGGTGCTGGGGCGCTTTTTGCCGGCCACGGGCTGGGACCAGCGCCACTCGCCGGCCACCTTTACCTATGCCGCGCACCAGGCCTTCTTTGCCGGCTTCTTGCCCACCCCGGCGGCGCCCGGGCGCCACCCGCGCCTGTTCGCCAGCGCCTTTGCCGGCAGCGAGACGACCTCACCGCGCGCCTTTGCCTTTGCAGAAGCGAGCATTCCCGAAGCGCTTGCCGCGCGCGGCTACCGCACCATCTGCATCGGCGGCGTGGGTTTTTTCAATCAACAGACTGCCTTGGGCCGTGTGCTGCCGGCGCTGTTCCAGGAAAGCCACTGGAGCGCGGCCATGGGCGTGGCCGGCCGCCATTCGACCGAAAAACAGGTAGCGCTGGCGACCCGGCTGCTGGCCGAAAACGCCCGGCGCACCTTTTTGTTCATCAATGTGGCGGCCCTGCATGCGCCGAACCGCGCGTACCTGCCGGGCTGCCGTTTTGATAATCTCGACAGCCATGCAGCCGCGCTGCGCTATGTGGACGGCGCCCTGGCGCCGCTGTTTGCCGCCTGCGCCGCGCGCGCGCCCACCTTTGCCATCGTCTGCTCCGACCACGGCAGCGCCTATGGCGAAGACGGTTACCGGGGCCACCGCGTGGCGCACGACCGCGTCTGGAACGTACCCTACGCGCATTTTTTCATTCCATCCCCACCACCGCATTCCCAGGGAGCCGCACCGTGAATCCATCCGAACAGCCGGGCACGCTGGCGCAGCGCATGCGCCATACGCCCTACCAGGCGTATTCCTATTCCTATCCGCACAAGGCGGCCTACCGCAGCTTGCCAGCGACGCCGCTGGCGCCGATCTGGGCGCAGCAGGACCGCTCGGCCCTGTTTGCCTATATCCATATCCCGTTCTGCGAAATGCGCTGCGGCTTTTGCAATCTGTTCGCCATGGCGCGGCCCAGCGCCGAGATGGTCGAGCGCTATGTGCAGCAGGTGCTGGTGCAGATGCGCGCCATGGACGGCGCGCTGGGCGAGCGCCGCTTTGCCCGCTTCGCGCTCGGCGGCGGCACGCCGACCTATCTGTCGGCGGCGCAACTGGACACCCTGCTGTGCGGCGCGCGCGACATCCTTGGCATCGACCTGCAGGCCACACCCGCCGGCATCGAGGCTTCGCCCGAAACCATTACGGCGCAACGCCTGGCGGTATGCCGCGCGCACGGCATCGACCGGGTCAGCCTGGGCATCCAGAGCTTTGCCGCCGGCGAGATGCGCGCGCTGGCGCGCCCGCAGCAGAACGCCACCGTGCGCCAGGCGATTGCCCTGATACGCGAAGCGGGTTTTCCGACCTTAAATCTGGACCTGATCTACGGCATCGCCGGCCAGACGGTGGCCAGCCTGCTGGCCTCGATCGACAGCGCGCTGGCGTTCCAGCCCGAAGAGATCTATCTGTATCCGCTCTACGTGCGCGAGCAGACGGGCCTGGGCAAGATCGCGCACCGCAAGGGCGCCGGCAGCCTCAACCCCATCATGCTGGCGCGCGACGGCGACAGCCGTTTGATGCTGTATGCGGCCGCGCGCGAGCACCTGCGCGCCCGGGGCTATGTGCAGGTATCGATGCGCATGTTCCGCGCACCGCATGCACCAGGCGACGCCGGCCCGTCCTACTGCTGCCAGAACGACGGCATGGTGGGCCTGGGCGCGGGCGCGCGTTCCTACACCTCGCGCCTGCATTATTCGAGCCAGTACGCGGTGGCGCGCACGCAGACCATCGGCATTATCGACAACTACCTGGCGCTGGACGAGGCGCGCTTCGCGCAGGCCGAACACGGCTATCTGCTGGGAGAGGAAGACCAGCGCCGCCGCTACGTGATCCAGTCGCTGCTGACCGATCCGGGTCTCGACCTTGACGCCTACACGGCCCGCTTTGGCAGCGACTGCCTGGCGGACCTGCCGCAACTGGCCGAGCTGTTTGCACTGGAACTGGTCACGCAGCAAGGCCCACTGCTGCGCCTCAATGACCGGGGATATTCCTACGCCGACACCATCGGCCCCTGGCTGGCGTCAAGCACGGTGCGCGCGCTGATGGCCGACAGCGGCCAGGCGTGCTGACGGCGCGGCAAACCATGTTGTCGCTGCTCTACCGGGGCACGCTGGCCAGCTGCAACTACGCCTGCGGCTACTGCCCGTTTGCCAAGAAGCAGGACAGCCGCGCCGCGCTGGCCCGCGACGCGCGCGAGGTGGCGCGTTTTACGGCCTGGGTGGCGCAACAGGCGCGCCCCATCGGCGTGCTGTTTACACCGTGGGGCGAAGCGCTGGTGCGGCGCCACTACCGCAGCGCCATGCAGAACCTGGCGGCCCTGCGCCATGTGCAACAGGTGGCGCTGCAGACCAATCTGTCCGGCCCATTAAACTGGCTCGATGGCATGGATGGCCTGGAAAAGATCGGCCTGTGGTGCACCTTCCACCCGGGCCAGACCACGATCAGGCGCTTTCTCGAACGCTGCGCGCGCCTGGACACAATGGGCGTGCGTTATTCGGTCGGCGTGGTGGCCCTGCATGAACACTACGGCGCCATTGCAGCGCTGCGCGCAGCGTTGCCGAAGCACGTCTACCTGTGGCTGAACGCCTATGACCGGCGCGGCCCAGGCTACTACGCTGCCGGAGACCTGGCCTGGCTCGATGACATCGACCCATGGTTCGCGCAAAGCCGGCGCCCGGCGCCGTCGCGCGGCAAGGGCTGCTTCGCCGGCGAGACGGCGCTGTCGGTCGACGGCGACGGCGAACTGGCGCGCTGCCATTTTGTGCCTGAGCGGCTGGGCAATCTGTACGACAGTGAGCTGGCCGATATCCTGCAGGAGCGCAGCTGCCCGCGCTTCAAGTGCGACTGCTATATCGGCTATGCGCAGCGCAAGGATTTGCCGTATCAGGCGGCATTCGGGAAAGGTGTGCTGGCCAGGATAGCGCCAGCGTAGGTCGGATCAGCGGGGCGCAAGCCCCGCGTAATCCGACACATTGCTGGCCCTACTGCGCCGCCACCTTGGCCGGCTCGGCCGTCATCTTCAACGCGCGGGTCAGGAAACCCCAGCGATCGGCCACTTCCTCGATCTGCTTGGCCGTCGGCTTGCCGGCGCCGTGACCGGCCTTGCTGTCAATGCGGATCAGCACGGGAGCGGCAGCGCCCTGCGCGGCCTGGGCGGCGGCGGCAAACTTGAAGCTATGGGCCGGCACCACGCGGTCGTCATGGTCGGCGGTGGTGATCATGGTGGCCGGGTAGCAGCCGCCCGCTTTCAGGTTGTGCAGCGGCGAATATTTGACCAGCGCCTTGAACTGTTCGGCGTCGTCCGACGAGCCGTAATCCGGCACCCAGCCCCAGCCCACGGTGAACTTGTGGAAGCGCAGCATATCGAGCACGCCCACTTGCGGGATCGCTGCGGCAAACAGGTCCGGACGCTGCGTCATGGCCGCACCGACCAGGAGGCCGCCATTGCTGCCGCCGCCGATCGCCAGTTTCGCTGGCGAGGTGACCTTGTTGGCCACCAGCCATTCGGCCGCGCCGATAAAGTCGTCGAACACGTTCTGCTTGTTCAGCTTGGTACCGGCCTGGTGCCAGGCTTCGCCGTATTCGCCGCCGCCGCGCAGGTTGGCCATCACGTAGACGCCGCCCATTTCCACCCAGGCCAGGTTGGCCACCGAGAATGCGGGGGTCAGCGAAATATTGAAGCCGCCATAGCCGTACAGATAGGTCGGGTTCGAGCCATCGAGCTTCATGCCTTTTTTCGACACGATAAACATCGGTACTTTGGTGCCGTCGCGGCTGGTGAAGAATTGCTGGCGCACATCGAACGCGTTCGGGTCGAAATCGACCTTCGGCTGGCGATACACCGTGCTCTTGCCCGTCTTCATGTCGTAGCGGTAAATGGTGGCCGGCGTGGTGAAGCTGGTGTAGGAGTAAAACGTTTCCGTTTCATGACGCTTGCCGCCAAAGCCGCCGGCCGAACCGATACCCGGCAGCGCCACTTCGCGCACCAGCTTGCCGTTCAGGTCGGTGATCTTGATCTGCGTCTGCGCATCCTTCAGGTAGTCCAGCACCAGCTGGTCGTTGAGGATATTGGCCGACACCAGGGTCTGCTCGCTTTGCGGCACGACTTCCTTCCAGTCGGCTGGCAGCGGTTTGCGGATGTCGATGGCGATCACGCGCGACTTCGGTGCCTGGTTGTCGGTGGCAAAGTAGAACACGGGGCCGACATTGTCGATAAACGAATACGAGGCGTCGAATTGTTCCAGCAGGCCCACGACCTTGGCGTTCTTCTGGCGCAAGTCCTTGTAGAAAATGCGGTTCTTGCGTTCCGTGCCCTGGGTGGCGGTGATGATCAGATAGTTGCCGTCATCGCTGACCTTGCTGCCGCCAAACGCCCATTCTTTCTGGTCGGGACGGTCGAATACCAGCACGTCGGCGCTTTGCGGCGTGCCCAGCTTGTGGAAGTACAGTTTCTGGAAGTAATTGATATCGGCCAGCTTGGTCGCTTCCTGCGGCGCATCGTAGCGGCTGTAGAAGAAACCGGTATTATCACGGGTCCACGAGGCGCCCGAGAACTTGGCCCATTTGATGTCGTCGCTCAAATCCTTGCCGGTGTCGATATCGCGCACTTTCCATTCATTCCAGTCGGAACCGGAAGCGGCCGTGGCGTAGGCGAGGAATTTGCCGTTCGGGCTGATCGAAGTGCCGGCCAGCGCCACCGTACCGTCAGACGACAGGGTGTTCGGATCGAGCAGCAGGCGCGGCTCGTCCGTCAGTTTCCTGACCGTGTACAGCACGGCCTGGTTTTGCAAGCCATCGTTGCGGGTGTAGAAGTAGCGGCCGCCCTGCCTGGTCGGCGTGCTGAAACGCTCGTAGTTCCACAGCTTGGTCAGGCGCTGCTTGATCGCCTCGCGCTCGGGAATAGTGGCCAGGAAAGATTGCGTCAGCTTGTTCTGTTCCACCACCCAGTCATGCGTCTCGGCGCTGTTGGCGTCTTCCAGCCAGCGATAAGGGTCGGCGATGGTGGTACCGAAATAGCTGTCTTGCTGATCGACTTTCTTGGTGACCGGATAGGTCACGGCCGGGCTGTTGCCCGCTGGGCAGGATTGCTGCGCAGCGGTTTGCGCCAGGGCATTGCTACCGAAGGCGGCCAGCAAACTCAATACGATGGTTGCACTACGTAATTGCATGGGTGAATGTCTCATTGTTGGATGTCTAAGAAGGGAGGCTGCCAGCCTGCCATGTTGACTTTCGCCAACTTAAATCATAGCGCGTATCGCAACTTTTAATGCACAGTTATGCCGGCCTTTCTCCATCTTTTATTTGGGCATTTCATCAAGCTGTCATAAAACATATTTACTATAGCCAACATGATCATGGCCCGTCCGGTGGCCGTGCCACTACCGACGCACCACCTTCCGCCATGCACAGATTCGCCCTGCCTTCCGCCATGTCCATTCCGGACCCAGCGTTCCCTGCGAATGTGGCCTATCTGAAACCGCCAGCCCCTGCCCCCCTCCCGCTTCCCATGACAGTCGAAGCCGACGATGTATTGCACGACATTCTCGCCGGACGCAAGCTGACCGCCCTGTTCCAGCCCATCATCCAGATGGCCAGCGGCGACATCATCGGCTACGAGGGACTGATACGGGGTCCGTCCGACAGCCCGCTGCATGCGCCGATGAATCTGTTCAAGGTGGCGCGCGCCTGCGGCCTGACGCTGGAAGTGGAACATCTGTGCCGGCAGGTGGTGCTCGAACGCTTTGCGGAACTGAATCTGCCAGGCAAGCTGTTTCTCAACGTTAGCCCGGAATGCTTGCTGCTGCGCAATGCGCGCCATGGCGAAACCCTGGAATACATCGCGCAGATCGGCATCAATCCGGAGCGCGTGATCATCGAACTGACGGAAAACCAGCCCACCTATGACTACGAGCTGATGCGCGAAGCGGTACTACACTACCGCAACATGGGCTTCCAGATCGCCATCGACGACCTGGGCGAAGGATTTTCCAGCCTGCGCCTGTGGTCGGAACTGCGGCCCGAGTACGTGAAGATCGACATGCATTTTATCCAGGGCATCAATAGCGACCCCATCAAACTGCAGTTCGTGCGCTCGATCCAGGAGATCGCCGAAAAATCGGGCACGCTGGTGATCGCCGAAGGCATCGAGGCGCAGGCGGAATTGCTGGTGCTGCGCGATCTGGGCGTGGCGTTCGGCCAGGGTTACCACCTGGGCCGGCCGCATGCCGTGCCGGCGCGCACGCTGCCGGCCGAGGTGGTGCAGGCGCTGGGGCGCCACGGCGTGGCCGTGTATCCGCAGCGCAGCAGCCTGGAAAAAAATGGCGTCAGCATCCGCAAGCTGCTGCACCGCGTATCGTCGATCTCGCCAGCAAAAAACAACAACGAGGTCTACGAGATCTTCATGAAGGAACCCAAGCTCATGATCATTCCCGTGGTGGACGACGGCGTGCCGCTGGGCCTGATCAGCCGCTTCGACATGATCGACCACTTTGCCCGCCCCTACCAGCGCGAACTGTATGGCAAGAAATCATGCCGGGTGTTTATGGATAGCAAGCCCCTGATCGCCGACCATGAAACGAGCTTGCAGGAACTGAGCTACACCATGGCGCAATCGGACGCCCACCACCTGTACAACGGCTTTATCATTACCGAGAACGGCCGCTATATGGGCATGGGCACGGGGCACGACCTGATGCGCGAAATCACGCAGATGCAGATCAACGCGGCCCGCTACGCCAATCCGCTCACGCAATTGCCGGGCAATGTGCCGATCAACGAGCATATCGACCGCCTGCTGCACAGCGCTGCCCGCTTCTGGGTCTGCTATTGCGACCTCGACCATTTCAAACCGTTCAACGACGTCTACGGCTACCGCAAGGGCGACGACGTGATCCAGCTGACCGGGGAAATCCTCAGCAGCCATTGCGATCCGAACCGCGACTTCATCGGCCATATCGGCGGCGACGATTTCATGATCCTGTTCCAGAGCGAGGACTGGGAGACGCGCTGCGAGGCCATGCTGAACGACTTCGCGGCCGCCATCCTGGCGTTCTACAGCATGGACGACTGCGCACGCGGCGGCTATATCACCGAAGACCGGCAGGGGAAAAAAGTGTTTTATTCATTGATCAGCTTGTCGTTAGGCGTGATCAAGGTGTCGGCGCACCAGTATTACACCCACCACCAGATCGCCACGCAGGCGGCCGAAGCGAAGCGGCAAGCCAAGAAAATCCACGGCAACAGCCTGTTCCTGGACCGGCGCCAGGCCGCGCTGCCGCGCCCCGATGCGGCTTGAATCCTTGCCAGATCGGTAAATCTGTTGCCGCCAGCACCCGGTAGTTGCCGGAGCCACTCAATCGGACGCTGGCGCCCGCGCGCGCTTCCATTGCCGGGTCAGCGCGTGGGCCTTGCCCAGGTCGTCGGTGGACAGCTTGCGGGCGTAGCCGGCGACGGCGCCGCCGGCCGTGCTGTCGCCGCTCTCGGCTGCCAGCGCCACCCACATGTAGGAGCGCACCGGGTCTTTCGGCACGCCACGCCCGCTGTTGTACATGCTGCCCAGGTTGTACTGGGCCAGGGCGTGGCCCTGCTCGGCCGCGCGCGCATACCAGTGCACGGCCATGTCGTCGTCCTGCGGCACGCCGTGGCCGTTTGCATACATCACGCCCAGGTTGTTCTGGGCACTGGCGTCGCCCTGGTCGGCGGCCTTGCGGTACCAGCGCACGGCGCGCGCCGGATCGTACGCCACGCCCTGGCCGTTGGCATACAGCACGCCCAGGTTGAACTGCGCGTTCGCGGCGCCCTGCCCGGCCGCCTTGCCATACCATTCGACGGCCTCGCGCACATTGCGCGCCACGCCGCGCCCGCCGGCCAGCATGCCGCCCAGGTTGTATTGCGCCGAGCAATGGCCCTGGCGGGCGGCGCGGCGGTACCAGGCCACGGCGCTCGCCTCGTCCTGGTCTACACCGTGGCCGCGCGCCAGCATCAAGCCCAGGCTGAACTGGGCGTCGGCGTCGTCCTGCTCGGCCGCGCGCAGCAGCCAGGCGTAGGCGCGCAGCTGATCGAGCGCCACGCCTGCGCCTTTGCCATAGGCCACGCCCAGCTGACGCTGCGCCACGGCCAGGCCTTGCGCGGCCGCCTGGCGAAACCAGGCCACGGCCTGGGTGTCGCTTTGCATCACGCCGTGGCCGCGCTGGTAAGCAAGGCCCAGGTTCAGCTGGGCCTGGGCGTCGCCCTGCAGCGCGGCCTTGCGGAACCAGGCCAGCGCCAGCGCATCGTTCCTTTTTGCGCCCAGGCCCTGGGCATAGGCTTCGCCCAGCAAGGATTGGGCGCTGGCCACGCCTTGCTCCGAGGCGCGGTAAAACCAGGCCAGCGCCAGCTCGTCGCTTTGCAGCACGCCGCGCCCCTTGCGGTACATCTGCCCCAGGTTCTGCTGGGCCGAGGCGTCGCCCTGGTTCGCCGCGCGCAAAAACCACTGTACCGCTTCCTCATCGCTTTGCGTCACGCCGCGGCCGTGGTAATACATGGCCCCCAGATGATTTTGCGCAAACGCCAGCCCCTGCAGCGCGGCCAGGCGCAGCCAGATAAAGGCGCGCGCGTCATCCTGCCTGACGCCCTCGCCCTTTTTATACATCAGGCCGAGGTTGAACTGCGCATAGGCGTTACCTTGCTCGGCCGCCGTGCGGAACCAGATATAGGCCTGGTGGCTGTCCCTGGCAGTATGGTGTTTGTCCATGTGCGCCTCCTCGCTCGCCCTGCCATGACGCCAGGCCGCCAGGCCGCCAGGCACGGCAGCACACAACGGCAACATCGCTGATGGATTGCATTGTAAATTCCGGGGAACTGGCAGGCTTGAGCGAACTCAAAGGCAATAATAAAATTACATCGCTTTGATGAGTCCGCTTCGGATGGGGGGCAGGGTCGACGCCTGAGTTAGCGCCTGAATCAGCGCCTTGCCGGATGTTTCAGCAGGAACTGCGGCACCTTGGCGGCGGCCAACTTGTTGAGCGCCACCAGCAGGTCGGCGTCGACGCCATCGATGCCGTAATTGCTGCGCAAATGGCGGCCGATATGGAGCAGCACCTGGGCCGCCACTTCCGCATCGGACTCGGCCCTGTGCGCCGCGCTCTTGAAAGCGATGCCCAGCTGGCCGGACAGCAAACCGAGCTTGTAGCTCGACAGGCCTGGAAACACGCGGCGCGACAGTTTCAGGGAGCACACCAGCGAACGGTGCGCGGGCGCCAGGTCCAGCCGGGCGCTCTCGGCGCGCAGGAATTTTTCATCGAAGCTGGCGTTATGGGCCGACAAGGCGTCGTTGCCGATAAATTCCAGCAACTGCGGCACCACCTCGGCCACTGGCGGCGCCCGGTCAAGCATGGCTTGCGTAATGCCCGTCAGGCCCGTGATGAACGACGGGATGCGCGCATTGCAATTGATCAGGCTGACATAGCGGTCGGTGATCCGGCCGCCTTCGATGCGCAGTGCCGCCACTTCCGTGATGCGGTCGCCCATGTCGGGCGACAAACCGGTAGTCTCAAAGTCGATCATGACAATCGGTTGCTCAAACACATTCATCTGGCGGGCTTTCTCGGTGGCGGCGGTGGAACAGCTTAACCGAACTTGCGCACTGCGTCGAGCGCCAGACCGGCACCAATACTGCCGAACAGATCACCTTCCACCTTGCGCGCCGACGGCACCAGGGCGGCGATTTTTTCACGCAGCAGGCCGACGCCGCTCGAGCCACCCGTGAAGAACACGGTGTCGACCGCTTCCGGCGCCACGCCGGCGTCGCGCAGCAGGCGCAGCACAGTGTCTTCCACGCTGCCGCACAGGTGGCCGATGGCTTCGTCAAACTGGCTGCGTTTGAGCAACAGGCTTTGTGCCGGCGACAGGCGGTCCAGCTCGAGTTGCACTTCCTGCGCGTCGGACAGCGCGATCTTGCCTTCTTCCACCTTCATCGCCAGCCAGTGCCCGGCGCGCTCGTCGATCAGCTTTTGCAGGCGTTTCACCTTGTCTTGCTCTCGCGCATCGCGGCATACATCGGCCAGCTGCACCCAGATCTTCTTGGTATAAGCCAGGTTGATGGTATGCCAGGTAGCCAGGTTGAAATAGTAGCTGGACGGCACTTCGCTATTGTTGTTCAGGCGGCTGCCATAGCCGAGCAGCGGCATCACCGACGACAGACTCAGGTATTTATCGAAGTCGGTGCCGCCGATATGCACGCCGCCGGTGGCCAGGATATCGTCGCGGCGCTCGGTTTTCCTGGCGCGTTCGGGCGACAGACGCACCAGCGAGAAGTCCGAAGTGCCGCCGCCGATGTCGGCGATCAGCACCAGCTCTTCGCGCTCGATCTGCGACTCGTAATCGAAGGCGGCGGCGATCGGCTCGAACTGGAAAGCCACGTCCTTGAAGCCGACCGAACGCGCCACCTCGGCCAGGGTGTCCTGCGCCAGCTGGTCGGCCTGGGCGTTGTCGTCGATAAAGAAGACGGGGCGGCCAAACACGGCCGAGTTGAATTCGCGGCCGGCCGACTGCTCGGCGCGCTTTTTCACCTCACCGATAAATTGCGACAGCAACAAGCGAAACGGAATGGCGCGGCCGCCCACTTCCGTCTGGCCGTCGATCAGGCTGGTGCCCAGCAGGCTTTTGAGCGAGCGCATCAGCCTGCCTTCGTAGCCGGCCAGGTAGCCGGCCAGGGCGGCCCGGCCAAAGCTCACTTCTTCATCTTCCGCATTGAAGAACACCACCGACGGCAGGGTAGTCTTGCCGTCTTCCAGGCTGAGCATGGTGCTCTGCCCGGGACGCGCCCAGCCTACCGTGGAATTTGACGTACCGAAATCGACGCCGCAAGCGTTGGCCATGTCGACCCTTCCCTGAATAAAGGGGCGTTATGCTACCAGATAGCAGCCTCTTGCACCAGAAAAATAAGCGGGCTGCCGGCTTGGCGGGCAAGCTTGCTCTGCATCAAGGACCTACTGTCAGCAAAAGCTACTCTTAGGAAATTAACGTTAAGCAACTAGACCGTTCCTGGAGACCGCCGTGACCCCGAGCCGACCGAGCCGCTACGCTTTGCCCCTGTTCCTGATGATACTGCTTGCTGCCTGCGGGGGCGGTTCCACCGATCCCCAGAGCGTCAGTGGCTGCGCCTTGCAAAGCACGGTCGGTTGCGGCGGCACCCGGCCCGATCCGGTGATTCCGCCCGTCACCACGCCTGTCACCCCCGTCACGCCCGATCCGGCCAGCCTGGCCAGTTCCGTGCGGCTGGTCTTTTCCAGCGCCGAACTGGCGTCAAACGGCGCAGCCGGCAGCGAAGTGAGCGTCACCGCGCTGGTCAAGGACGCGGCCAACCTGGCGTTGCCAAACGCCAAGATCGCCTTTGCCGCCGACTCCGGCATTCTGGGCGGCGTCGACACCGTCACCGACAAGAACGGCCAGGCGCGCGCCGTGCTCGGCACCGGTGGCGACAAACACAATCGCAGCATCAAGGTCACGGCCACCGTCGGCGCCCAAGCCGCCAGCGCAACGGTGGCGGTCACCGGCAGCACCGTGGAACTGAGCGGCCCGTCCTTGTTGACCACGGGCCAGCAGGCGGACCTGACTGTGACCGTGCGCGACTCGGCGCGCCAGCCCGTCAGCGGCGCGGCCATCAGCTATGCCGGCAATGGCGCGACGGCCCTGATGGTGAAAGATGGCGCGGCGGCGCTCAGCAATGCGCAAGGCCAGCTGGTGCTGCGCCTGGCCGCAGGCGCGCCGGGCAATAGCGCCGTGTCGGCCAGCGCCCTCGGCGCTGCGGTCTCGCACGCCTACACGGTGGCTGGCGGCGAACTGCGCGTCAGTCCCGCCGTGGGCCTGGACGCCAATGGCGCCGAACTGCCGCAGGAAGTGCCGGCGATGGCGTGCCAGGCCATCGATGTGCGCTATGAATCGGGCGGCGTGGCGCGCAGCGGCAGCGCCAGCCTGTCGACGTCGCGCGGCACCTTGTATGCGGACAGCGCCTGCAGCCTGGCCTTGCCGTCCAGCCTGGCCTTTGACAATGGCAAGCTGCCGACCAGCTATGTGCGCTCGGCCAACGCGGGCGTGGCGACCATTACGGCGGCGGTCGCCGGCGGCCCCACGGCGCAAACGCGGCTGGAATTCGTCGCCCAGCTGAGCTCTGCCAGCAAGCTCGGCGTGCAGGCCGATCCGGCCGTGCTGGGAGCCAATACCCTTGGCGCCACCGACAACGCCAGTACCCTCAGCGCCGTCGTGCGCGATGGCGCCGCCAACAATCCGGTCAAGCATGCGCCGGTGCTGTTTACCATTTTGAGCGACCCCAGCGGCGGCTATTTGCGGCAAACGGGGCGCGTGCTGACCGACTCAAGCGGACTGGCGCGCGCCGCCTATGTGGCCGGTCCGCTCGACAGCGGACGCGACGGCGTGCTGATCCAGGCCAGCATCGACGGCGCCACCGAGGCCACCGCGACCGCGCAGGTGCGCCTGACGGTGGCAAAAAAAGCGCTGTCGATCAAGTTTGGCACCGGTAACAACGTGCGCGAATATTCCCCCAGCGTGCTGCAAAAGGATATCGCCGTGTTCGTCTCCGACAGCGCCGGCAATGCGGTTCCCGGCGTGGCCATCACCGCGGCCGGCTGGCCCAGCCGCTACGGCAAGGGCTATTTCGTATGGGAAGCGGACAAGCAGGAGTTTCCCGACACGGGCGTCTGGCGCCTGGCACTGCCGCGCTACAGTTGCGCCAACGAGGATGTGTTGCGCAACGGCATCTTCAATACGGCCTATGACCTGAACGGCAACGGTGTGTTCGAGCCCGGCATTCCCCTCAGCGTCAGCGCCAGCGGCCAGACCGATGCGCTGGGCCTGGCCACGCTCACCATCAGCTATCCGCGCAACTATGGTTCCTGGGTGCAGGTGGCATTGAGCGTGCGCGGCAGCGTCACCGGCACGGAAGCGACATCGACCACGGAACTGACGCTGCCCACCCTGTCCACGGACTTCAGCGTGCGCCGCGTGCCGCCGCCGGGGCAAACCAGTCCCTATGGCACAGGTCCGTGCGACAGCGCGCAATAAACGCCGGCGGCGCCGGCACGTTGCCCGCAACATGTTTGCCACATTCACAAGAATCAGTCTTGCCAATAAACAATCTTCTGCGCTATGCTCGTCGTCCGACCTGGCCGCTCCGTCACGTGGCGGCCAGGACCGCAAGACTACCCCGAGACAGGTGGCGAGCCAGGATACCATGCGAAAAAAGACGATCATTGACAGCCGCGCCTTCAGTGGCACAGTGAATGGCGGCGCGCGCCGCGTCACCTCCTATGATGTGGCGCTGCTGGCCGGCGTGTCGCAGTCGGCCGTGTCGCGCAGCTTCCAGCCGGGCGCCAGCGTTTCGCCCGCCACCCAGGCCAAGGTGATGCGGGCCGCCGCCGCGCTCGACTACATTCCCAACGCGGCCGCGCGCAGCCTGTCGACGCGCCGCTCCAACTTGGTGGCGGTGATCGTGTCCAACCTGGCCAACCGGTATTATCCGCAGGAGCTGTCCGAGCTCAGCGAGCAGATCGCGCGCCAGGGCAAACGTTTGCTGCTGTTTACACTGGAACGCGAGACCGATGTCGGCAAGGTGCTGTGCGACGTCTGGCAATACCAGGTCGACGGCGCCATCGTCGCGGCCTGGCTGTCTGACGAGCAACTGGCCGAATTTGCCCGCCGCGAGGTGCCGCTGGTGCTGTACAACCGCTGCCCGCGCGGCCATGACGTGCACGCGGTGCTGTGCGACCAGGCCGAAGCGGCCCGCCTGCTCGTGTCGCGCCTGGCCGAGGCCGGCCACCGCCAGTTCGCCATGATCGACGGCCCCGGCGACTCGACGACGGCGCAGGAACGCAAGTCGGGCATGGTCGAGCGTTTGCTGGAGCTGGGCTTGCCGGCGCCGGTGGTGGTCAGCGGTAATTATGACTACGCCAGCGGCGGCCAGGGCCTGCGCAAGATTATCGACCGCCTGGGCCGGGTGCCGGACGCGGTTATCTGCGGCAACGACATCATGGCCATCGGCTGCCTCGACACGGCGCGCCACCTGCTGGGCATACAAGTGCCGTTGAACATGTCGGTGGCAGGCTTCGACGCGCTCGACGCCTCGGGCTGGCTCAGCTACGACGTGACCACCTTGCGCCAGCCGACGCAAAAAATGGCGGCCGACGCCGTCGCCATGCTCGTTACCCTGATGGAAGGCCGGCCCGGCGCGGCCGAACGGCGGCGCTATGTATCGTGCCTGATCGAAGGCAGCACGGCGCGCTTGACGGGCGCGCCCGGCTACCCGGGCCAGCGCCAGGCCATGCGCGCGGCGGCTTGATGGCTTAACCGAAAAACTTGCCCTTCAGTAAATTCAACCCCTGCGCCATCAGGTCATTGCCTTCCGGCACCTGCCCGTTCGGCGTCAGGTGATCGATCAGTTGCGGCAACAGCGCGGCCAGGCCGCCCGAGGCCGCCTCGGGTGCCATGCCCAGTTTTGCCGCGATCTGGCCGATGGTGTCCGCGCCCAGCGCGCCCTGCACCTGCTCGCCGGAAACCTGAGCGTTCACGCCGGTGCCGATCCAGCTGGCCACCTGCTCCTGCAAGCCGCTTTCCTGGAATTTCTGCAGCAGCCCCTGCAAGCCGCCATGCTGGTTAATCAGGTCCATCACGCTGGCCAGCAAGTCAGACTGGCCGCCCGCTCTGGCGCCCTGGCTGCCCAGCATATCGATGGCCTGTCCTGCCAGTTGATCGAACAATCCCATGTTTTCCCCTTTGTCTGTCCAGTGTGCAGGCAGGGAACGCCCCTGCCACGCATGATTGTACTGTGTCTGGCGGCGCCGTTCTGCCTGCCCGTGCGCCATGCCGCTTGAGAACCTACTATGATGGTTTTTTTACCCTGCTCCCCGGAGGATGCGCCATGGCTACTACCATCGCCGACTTTGTCTTGCAGCGCCGGGACGGCTCGATTGCGCCCAGGGAGCGCCGCTGATGGCGATGCCCGCGCTGACCTTGCCCGGCATCAGCTGGCCCTTGCCGGCCACCGTTGGCCATATCGCCGTCACCACGCCAGCCATTACCGGCCACTTCCAGGCGGGTGCGGGAACGGACGCCACCGTCGAATGCCAACTGGTCGAGGCCGGCAAGTTTCGCAACGGCGCGGCGCGCCAGTGGTGCCGCGCCCATCAATGCTACTGGGGCGTCAAGGCCGACCTGGCGCAACTGGCCGCAACGGGCCGGCGGCAGTGCAAGCTGCAGGGCGAAGCCATGGGCTATGTGCTGTATCCGGAAGTATTCGACCCTGCCAGCCATCACGCAAGCAGCCTCACCCTGGGCGAGGACGGCCTGCTGCATTTGCAGGCCAGGGCCGACGCTGGCGGCGCCCTGCTGGCGCGCACCGCGAGGGCGCTGGCGATCGACTGCGCTTCCCTGCCCGGCCTGTTTCACCCGTCCATCTTGCAGATCAATATCACGCCGCCGGCCGTTGCGGCCTATGTGCGGGCGCTGCGCGAAGCAGTACCCCTGGGCTGCAGCGACTGCCGCCGCTGCGGCCATCCGCACCTTGACCTGGGCGAGTTCGCCGTCGAACCACACCGGCGCCACTACTGCGGCAACTGCGGCCACGACGGCACGCACAGCCGGCAGGCGATGGTCTCGAATCCCTTGCAGCGCCTGCGCGAGTACGCCTTGCGCACGCCGCAGCGCTGGCGGCAGTGGTTCTGAACGTGCGCGCGCAAACAGTCGCGCCCGCCGATCCGCGCCAGACTGGCGTTTTATAGCATTGAATGATTGCAATATGGTAAATAATATCAATCCCGAGCGCGATCAGAAGGAGCAACAGGACGCCAGCGACAGCGGCGACCTGTCCGACCTGCTCAGCGAACTGCGCATCCTGCTGCCGGGCGCGCAGATGCTGACGGCCTTTCTGATCATCCTGCCGTTCAACGGCGGCTTTGCGAAAATCGTGCAGGCAGAAAAGATCGTTTTCCTGGCGACTTTCTTTCTGTCGATGACCAGCCTGGTGCTGCTGAGCGCGCCCGCCATCCAGCACCGCGTCATGCGGCCCCTGAACGACCGCGAGCGTTTCAAGCGCGTGGCCGACCGCATCATGATGGCCGGCGCCATGGCGCTGGCCTTCGCCTTTACGCTGGGCACCAATCTGGTGATCTCGGAAGTGTTCGGCCATGTGGCCGGCATCGTTGCCTGCGCCATCATTGCCGTGCTGATCATAGCCATGTGGTGGTGGATGCCGCTGTATCTGCGGCACCGCACGACGATCTGACAAGCTACTTTTGCAGGATGGTAATCTTGCCATCCGCTTCCAGGAACGCGCATTTCATGTCGACCAGCGGGATCAGCTCGGCGATCTTGCGACTGCGCGACGTCAGCACGGCAATGAGCATGTTCAGGCTCAGCAAGGTCAAGGCCAGCAGCAGCCCGCCCGGGACCAAATCGTCGCCA
Source organism: Janthinobacterium sp. PC23-8 (assembly GCF_002250505.1). Lineage (GTDB taxonomy): Bacteria > Pseudomonadota > Gammaproteobacteria > Burkholderiales > Burkholderiaceae_D > Janthinobacterium. Next base: position 131,357 of record NZ_NJGY01000002.1, on the reverse strand, counting down.
CCGGACAGCGAATTGGACACCGCTTCGCTCAGCAGCATTACCACCAGCAGGTCGAACGGCGTAAATTGCCCCACCGTCCGCTTGCCCGTCATGCGCATCATCAGCAGCAGCGCGATATACACGAGCGCGGCGCGCGACACCAACTCCCACCAGGGTACATCGAGTTCGAACATGGCCAGCCTCCCCAAACAAGCTTGGCATATTTATACGCCTTTTCATGCCTGGTCCGTCGCACCGTTGATGCCGGCTTGCACCGCAGCACGCCAGGCGACATAAAATGCTCAATATTGCGACAGCAATATACTGCTGTGCATGCGAAACGGCGTATTCCCCCTTGCCAGCTGTGGTGTGCAGCGCAGCATTTTTACGCTGCCGCCTGCAGAGCCGGCCGGTATCCAATACAATAACGGCTATGGGCAGCCTGAACACTGGCGCGCGTCTCTCCTCCCGTCTCCACCTTACCGAACCTTAGAACATGCACGCTTCCGCAGACTCATTCATTCCGCGCGTTAATGCGCCTTTTGGCGCTGGCTATGCCGACCTGGCCCTGGCCATCGGCGGCCTGGCGATCGGCACCGGCGAATTCGCCTCCATGAGCATTTTGCCCGTGGTGGCCAACGACCTGGGCGCGACCCTGCCGGAAATGAGCCATATGATCAGCGCCTATGCGCTGGGCGTGGTGGTCGGCGCGCCGCTGATCACGATTTTTCTCGCCCGCATGCCGCGCCGCCTGATGTTGATCTGCCTGATGCTGATGTTCGCCGGCGGCAACCTCCTGAGCGCGATCGCACCGAACTACGGCATGCTGGTGGTGGCCCGCTTTATCGCCGGCATCCCGCACGGCGCCTTCTTTGGCGTGGCGGCGCTGGTCGCCGCCGCCATGGCCGAACCGGACCGGCGCGGCCAGGCCGTCGCCCGCGTGCTGATGGGCCTGACGGTGGCCAATATCTTCGGCGTGCCGCTGGCCACCTACATCGGCCAGACCATGGGCTGGCGCCCGGCCTTCTTGCTGGTCGCCGCGCTGGGCCTGCTGACGATGCTGATGATGCGCATATTCGTGCCGACAGTGGCGGCAGGCGACTCGAGCCCGCGCCGTGAACTGGGCGTGTTCCGCCGCCTGCAAGTGTGGCTGACCCTGCTGATGGTGGCGATCGGCTTCGGCGGCATGTTTGCCGTCTATACCTTTATTACGCCTACCCTGACGGAAATTACCAAGGTGTCGCCGCTGGTGATCTCGATCCTGCTGGCCGTGATCGGTATCGGCATGACGGTGGGCAATATGGTCGGCGGCTGGCTGGCCGACCGCTCGCGCCTGTGGACCATCTTCGGCGTGCTGGTATGGAACGTGGTGGCCCTGATCGCCTTCAGCTACACCACCACCAATGTCTGGCTGACGGCGATCAACCTGTTCGCCATCGGCGCCGGCATCGCCGTCGCCCCGGCCGTGCAGACCCGCCTGATGGACGTGGCCGGCGACGCGCAGACCGTGGCAGCCGCCCTGAACCACTCGGCCTTCAATATCGCCAACGCCCTCGGCGCCTGGGCCGGCGGCATGGCGATTGCCATGGGCGCGGGCCTGCAGTCGACCGGCTGGGTCGGCGCCCTGCTGGCCTGCGGCGGTATCGTGGTGCTGGGCATCTCGGTAATGGTGGAAAACCGCAGCCGCAATCTGGCCGGTGTGCAGCCGGCGTAATTGCTCAGGCGGATCGGATCAGGCTGCAGGCGGTCATCCAGCCCACGATGGCTTCTGAGGTCCTGTTCATCGTGACAGGCCTATCCCCGCCAAAATCCCAGGCATGCCCGCTCAGGATGGCCGCAGCTGGCCAGATGGACGGTTTGAGCATGGGCAAGTCTGCGGAACGTCATGTGCACCGGATCCTCAGCAGTCCGTACAGGCTGCGTCGCCACGCAAGGCAAACGGCACGGCCCTGGCCCAGCGGTTCGACGACAGCGAAAACGCCAGCGAGCGCACCTGGTGGTACCAGCCGGCCGGCACGTACAGCATGTCGCCCGGTTCCACCATGCATGTGATCATGGTGGCCTGGCGCGCCAGCGGAAAGCGTTCGTAGTCGGGCGCTTCCGGGTCGAACGGCGAACCGAACAGAATGGCGTTCGCTTCGCGCGGATACAAAAATTCGTCGTGATGCGGCGGCGACAAGATGATGCGCTTGCTGCCCCATACTTGCGCGAACAGATTGTCGTCGTAGTCGCAGTGCAGCGGCGTGACGGTGCCGGCCGGACCCAGCCAGTAGCGCGGCGGGCCGATCTTGTCGAAATACGCGGGCCAGTGGCACAGGCGGTTCAGTTCGCGCAGTTCCAGGTTGCCCAGATAGGGTGGCAAATCATGCACGCCCTGCGCCACCAGATCCAGGTATTCGACCATCGACATGTCCTGCATGGCGCGGTCGGGCGCGAACGCGGTATTGATATAGTCGCCCACGCGCGCGCGCACCGGCAAATGGCTGTAGCGCTCGCGCAGGGTGTGCGGCGTGAGCTGGCACAAGGGCCAGCGTTTCGCCGCGCCAGTCATCAGCAAAGGCAGGCCTTGCATGGCCAGCGCGCGAAAACGGGCGGCATCCTGTGGCCCTACGCGTGGCACTTCGGTGATTGCCGGCAAGGTGCGCGCGGCGCGCCTGATCGCCTCGCGCATGGTGGCGATGGACGCCACGCCGCGCACCTGCGCGTCTTTCTGTTCGCGCGCCTGCTTTTTGGCGAGCGCTGCTTCTGGAGTTACTGGAATGGCAATACGGGGCGGCAGGCGTTGCTGCAATGCGGTTTTATCTGGCGACATATAGTTGTAAGGTGATTCAGGCTGGCCTGGCGGCCAGCATCTTTTGCAATACCGTGTCGAGCTCGGCGAAGTCGACCGGCTTGGTCAGGTGCAGGTCAAAGCCCGCCTCCGATGCCAGCTGGCGATCCTTGTCCTGGCCCCAGCCGGTCACCGCCACCAGAATCGCATCGCGCCCGCAAGGCAGCTCGCGCAGCTGGCGCGCCACCTCGTAGCCATTCATGTGCGGCAGGCCGATATCGAGCAGCACCACATCGGGTTCGAAGGCGGCGGCCAGGGTGAGGCCGGACGGACCATCGTAGACCGTGCCGACGCCATAGCCGAGCATCTCGAGCGCCATCGCCAGGGTGTCGGCGGCATCGGCATTGTCGTCGATCACCAGCACCTTGCCGGCGCGCTCGCCGGGCTGCGGCTGGCGCCGGGCCGGCGGCGCGGCGATCACTGGCGGCGTGGCCGGCAACGGCAGGCGCAATTCGAATTCGCTGCCCTGCCCCACGCCTGCGCTGCGGGCACAGACGCTGCCGCCATGCAGCTGCGCCAGGCCGCGCACCAGCGCCAGGCCGATGCCCAACCCGCCCTGCGCGCGCGACAGTGCCGGCTCGAGCTGCGAGAACATGTCGAACACCGTCGCCAGATGTTCGGGCGCGATGCCGATGCCGGTATCGCGCACGGTGATGATCACGTCTTCAGCGCCGCGCGCGACGGTGAGCCAGATATGGCCGTTGGCCGGCGTGTACTTGACGGCATTGGTGAGCAGGTTGGCAATCATCTGCGACAGCCGCGTGGCGTCGGCATCGAGCCAGATGGGGTCATGGGGCTGCTCTACTCGCACCGTGTGGCCGGCCTGGGCCGCCAGGGCCGCCACGCTGTGCAGCGCCATGTCCAGCACCGGCGCCAGTTGCACGCTTTGCCGGCGCAGTTCCAGCCGGCCCTGGGTGATGCGCGACACTTCCATCAGGTCGTCCACCAGATGGGTCATATGCCTGAGCTGGCGCCCCAGCACCTCGCGCGCCCGGTCCAGTTGCGGATCGTCGAGCTGCGCCAGGTTCAGTACTTCAAGCACATTGCGCATGGGCGCGAGCGGATTGCGCAGCTCATGGGCCAGGGTCGCCAGGAATTCGTCCTTGCGCCGGTCGGCTTGTGCCAGCTTCGCATTGAGGGCGCTGGCGTCGCTGCGCGCCAGTTGCAGATGCTGTTCGTACTTGCGGCGGTCGGTGGCGACAAACACGGCGATCTCGTCGTACTGCGCCTCGCCATGCCTGCGCCGCACGGCGTTGAACAGCATCGGTATTTTTTCGCCCTGGCTCGGGCGCACGTCGAGCAGCACCTCGGCCACGCTGCCCTGCAGCTGCATCAGCGGGCGCCAGTGAGTCTGGTGAAACACGCGCCCGCCGATGGTCAGCAGGTCCGACAACGTTTTTTTGCCGACCAGTTCGTGCTCGGCGTAGCCCAGCCAGCCGCAAAACGTCCAATTGGCCTTGAGAATGACGCCATCGGCGGCGCACAGCAGCAAGCCGCAGGCGGCGTGCTGGAACAGGGTTTCGACATCAGGCAGGAAGCTCACGGTACGGCGTCGCTTCAGAGATGGAGGCCATCGAGAAAGGCGCGGATCGGCGCATGGCAGGCTTGCGGCGCGCTCATGTGCGGGCAATGGCCCATGTTCTCGATCACCTGCAAGGTGCTATGCGGCAGATGGGCGCGCAGGTAGTCGCCGACCGGCATCGGTGCGATGAAGTCGTCATCGCATTGCACGATCAGCGCCGGCGTGGTGTTGCGCGGCAGGTCGGCTCTATGGTCGGACAAGAAGGTGGTGCGTGCAAAATGCAGGGCGATAGTCGGATCGGTGCGGCAAAAGCTGTGCGCCAGCTCCTGGCCCAGCGCCGGCTGCTCGGGCGCACCCATGATGGCCGGCGCCATGGTGCCGGCCCAGCCCAGGTAATTGCTGTCCATGGCGCCGAGCAGGTCGTCGATATCGGCGCGCGAAAAGCCGCCATGGTAATTACTGTCAGGGTCGTCGATATAGCATGGCGACGGCGCCAGCATGATCTGCGCGGCAAAGCGCTGCGGTTCGGCGATCGAGGCCAGCAGGGCCGTCATGGAACTGACCGAGTGGCCGATGCAGATCACCGGGCCATCGCCCACCGCCTTGATCACTTGCAGCAGATCGCCGGCGTGCGCATGCAGACTGGTGTAGCTGTCGAAATCATAGGCCGACAAATCCGAGTTGCCGCAGCCGACCAGGTCGAACAGCACGGTGCGGTAGCGGTCACGGAACATCGGCTCCAGATAGCGCCACATGGTCTGGTCGCAGCCGAAACCATGCGCGAAGACGATGGTCGCCGTGTTGGCGCCATCCGCAGGCGACACGGCTTCGTTGATGCGGATATTGTTGCGCTGCTCGATACGCATGCCGGTCTCGCTTTATATGGACTGTCAGAAATAGCCGTGGCCCTTGGCCCAGGCCTTCGGTGGCATCTTAACATGGGGCAAGTGATGGCGGGCAAGGTCTGCAGGCCACGGCCAGCGGCTTGCTGCTCGTTGCCCGTTGCGTGGAAAATCATTAAATGCAATTATCTTGCAATAATATTGCACATCACCTACCATTGCGCCCGAAGTGCAACACAATTGCATTTATCCAGTTTCCACTCCTCCACTATCCAGAGTCATCAATGCGCCATCACGCCCTTGCAGCCGCCATCCTGTCCACTTTTTCACACGCTTATGCAGCCGACGAGACCACCCTGCAGACCATCAATATCAAGGCAGACCGGCCCACGACCATCGACAGCGTCGCCGTTGTCGACAACAGGCAAGCGCAGAACAAAACGCTGGGCGCCATGCTGGAACAGGTTTCGGGCGTGCAAAACAGCGCCTTCGGGCCGAACGCCGGCGCGCCGGTCATTCGCAGCCTGTCCGGCAGCCGCGTGCAGATCCTCGAAGACGGCCAGTCCATCCTCGGCATGAATGCGCTCAGCGGCGATATCAATATCCCTTTCGATCCGCTGTTCGTGCGTAGCGCCACCGTCAACAAATCATCCGACAGCGTGCGTTTCGGCGGCAATGCCATCGGCGGCAGCGTCGACGTCGATTCAGGGCTCATTTCCAGGAAGATGGAAGCGCGGGAAAAGGAAGTCGAACTGGTCCTGCGCAAAGGATTCAACGACACCAACGCCCAGGGCCTGCGCCTGAACTTCAACGACCAGCAGCGCTTCTCGACCAATGTGCAGTTGTCGTTCCAGAAGATCGGCCAGTACGATATTCCCGGCAACAGCAAGGCGTCGGTCTGCAACAGCGGGCTGTTCCCGGCCAACGGTGGCGTGAACACCTTTCTCGCCGACAGTTGCCAGAAAGAGGCCCGGATACAGCAGGTCTACAATAAAAGCTCGCAGCCGTATATCGAACAGTTCATCAAGCAAAACCCGGACTGGGCCGACGGCGATTTTTCCTTTTATACCAACAAGCCGACCTCGGTGTGGCAGGGCAAGACCTGGGTCAATCCCGCCAACCCCGCTTATGTGCCAGGCACGCCAAAAACGGTGCAGAACAAGATCAGCAACGACGTCACGCCCGACTACCACGGCACGCTGGGCAACAGCCAGTCCAGCAATAACCATGCTGCGATCGGTTCGACCTATTTTTTTGACCAGGGCTATGTCGCCGCCAGCGTCGACGCCAAGGAAAGCAAGTACGGCGTACCCGGCTTTTCGATGGAGAACAAGTCCTTCGGCGCGAATCCTGAGCAGCCGCAGCCGGTCGGCGTGGTGATCAAGCAGGACAAATATGCGCTGGAGGCCAAGCTGCTCGAGCCGGTGGCGTTGCTGGAAAGCGCGCAGCTGCGCGTATCCCGGCTGAACAATGCGTCGGGAGAACGCCTCGGCTCAGCCACGGCGAACGATTACCAGTTCGACACCAACCAGGCCGAACTGCTGCTGGCACAGCGGCGCGCCGGCCCCTTGAGCGGCCTGTGGGGCCTGTCCTACCGCGCCAGGCAGATCGCCGGCAGCGGCACGCAGCGGTACCTGCCCGATGTGGATACCACCAACCGCGCCCTGTTCGTCAAGCAAAACCTGGACTTCGACTGGGCCTCGTTCGATGCCGGCTTGCGCCATGAAAAAGTGGACAACGCTATCAGGAACAGCGCTTTCAAGACCTCGCGCAACGCCAGTAACGCCAGGCTCGAAGAGCGCGACTTCAGCCTGAACAGCTATAACGTGGGCGCATCGACCGAACTGGGCCGCTTGTTTGGCGCGAAGCTGCGCTACTCGTCCTCGCAGCGCGCGCCCGAGGTCAACGAGCTGTACGCCAGCAATCGCCACTATTCCATCATGACCCAGGAAGAAGGAAACCAGAACCTGAAGGCGGAACGTGCCAGGAACACCGAACTGACCGGGCTATTCGGCTATCACGGCTTCAAGGCGTCGGCGACGGCTTATGTGATGAAGTACGCCAACTACCTCTACCTTGGCACCTCGGGACTGCAAACGGCCAACCGCCTGCCCTTGAAATACTGGAAACAGACCGATACCACGCTCAGGGGCTTCGAGCTCGATGTGTCGCAGGCGCTGGAACTGGGTGCCTGCGGCAAGCTGAACCTCTCTGCCTTCGCCGACCTGGTCAAGAATAAGGCCGACAAGCCCGACTCGCTGCGCGCCCACAACGACGGCGAATACCTGCCCAATATGCCGACCAACCGCTACGGCGCCAACCTGCAGTGGGAAAACCAGGGCTGGAAAGCGAGCGCGTCAGGCACCCGCTACGACCGGCAGAAGTACCTGGGCAGGAGCGTGGGCGAGGAAGTGCCGCTCGACGGCTACACCCTGGTGAACTTGCAACTGAGCCGCGCCTTCCAGTTGAGCAATTCCGGCGTGAAGCAGATCGAGGTGTTTGTCAGCGCCGCCAACCTGCTCGACCAGGAAGCCCGGCCGCACAATTCGCCACTGAAATATATCGCGCCCTTGCCGGGCCGGGGGTTCCAGCTGGGGTTGACGGGACGACTGTAATGCACTGTGGCGACGTGCCATGGCGGTCACCCGCCTGGCCATGCACTTTGTAAATGCGCGTTTGGCGAGCTGATGCTTTGCCAGCGTGCGACGGAGCTTGGCCAAGCTTGGCATACTGTCGATACAATAGGTGATACTGACCTGAACACAGTGACAGCCGTGCACATGGGCAAACGCTTTTCATTTGACTTTGCGATACTTCCTTCGTCTCTCAAGGGGCGCCTGACTGTTGCAGTCGTCGTACTCGTCGCGCTGTCGAGCACGCTAGTAGCCGCAGTCGCCCTGGAGATCGCCTACCGTGATGCGATAGATACAACGGGCCGGCAACAGTATGGCCTGCTAAAAAGTGCGGCCTCGCATCTTGAAGCCGAACTTGTCAACAAACAAGTCGTTCTCCGCATCATCGCTGAAGAAATTCAGGCACCCGCTCGTAACAGGAAAGAGTCTCTGCAGGCGCTGTTGGAGCGCCACCCGAATCTGCGCTCGTCGTTCTCGAACGTTGCGATCCTGGACTCCCATGGATGGGTCAAGGCTGATCTGATAACGCCGGCTAACGTGGGACGGGGGCCTTACGATAACAGGGAATATTTGATCGATACCTTGAGGACAAAACGCGGTGTCATCTCGCAACCGTTTGTGAGCCGCCTTTCCGAGCGTCCAGTTGTCTTGATTACCGAGCCGCTGTTGGGCAGTCAGGGTGACGTGGAGCAGGTGCTCGCCGGCAGTATCGACTTGTCCGATCCTGTGTTTTTCGGGAAAATCAAAGGTCTTGGTGCAGGCTCCACCGGATATCTGTTTGCGATCAGCAGAAAAGGGATGATTTTGCATCACCCGGACCGATCCCGGCTGACGCATAACGTGAACAAGGAAGCTGGAAAGGTTGTTGACGCCACCAAGTCAGCGATGGACGGCTGGGAAGGATGGACTTTGGCCGAAAGTAAAACAGGGGTGCCTGGCATCCTGGCCTACAAACAGATGCAGCATCCTCAATGGGTTCTGGGCTCGGTCTATCCGGCAGCAGAAGCATTCGCAGGAATTGCCAGGGCACGGCGGTTCGCCTGGATCGCAACGATCGCGATCGGTTTTGTGGCAGGCACGGTTGGCTGGGCAACGATAGAACGCCTCATCAGGCCACTGAAAGCGTTGCACCAACACGTTTACGCGGTTGAACACGAAAAAGCCAGCATCGATGTGCTGGACCTGGATCGTCAAGATGAAGTTGGCGCGCTGGGCCGTGCATTTCATTCCTTGTCGGTGAAGCGAGAGGCCGCGGAGCAGCGGCTGAGAGCCCTGAGCCAGACAGATTCGTTAACCGGCCTTGGAAATCGCCGGCAGTTCGAGCAAGAAATCGAAGTGGCAGCTGAGCAAGCCAATATCACGAATCATCTGCTTGCGATCGGTTTCCTGGACATTGATCACTTCAAGACCATCAACGACACGCATGGTCACGCTGCCGGCGACGCGGTACTTCAGGAGTTTGCCAGGCGCCTGAAAGAAAGCCTGAGATCAACCGACCAGGCGTTCAGGCTGGCAGGCGACGAGTTCGTGGTTTTGATAGGGCGTGTCGAATCAGCAGAATCGATAGCCAGCGTGGCTGAAAACATTCTTCGGGCAATCCGATTCCCGTTCGACTACAACGGGCTTCAGTTGGCGGTCACGACCAGCATCGGGCTTGTCGTGACGCGGCCGCCGCCGCCCCAGCTTGGTGTCCTGCTACAGCACGCGGATGCGGCGTTATATGACACCAAACGGTCCGGGCGCAACGGCTATACCGTCAAGCAGCTCGGCAGAAGTGCCGGATTCCCCGATCCGGCTGGTCCGTCGATGCCGTAGCGGCAGCCGACGATCCGCCTGCGGGCCATTGGCTCGGCGTCAAGCTCGTGCATACGAATATCATCGCGATCCGCCGCCCACCTTGCTCACCATCGTCAAAATGTTCTCGATGCGGTTGCCATCGCAGGACATCGCCACGCCATCGCCAAACTCGGGCGCCGTCAAACGCGTCAGGACGCTGCCGGGTGGCATTTCCACGGCCAGCCGCGCGCCCCTTTCCCAGGCCAGGCGCACGGTATCGACCCAATGCACGCGCCGCGCCATATTGAAAGCCAGGCTGTCGCCGATGCGCTCCGGGTCGAACAGGGCGCGCGCCGCGCTGCTGCTCAAATACACCAGTTGCGGCCGGCGCACGGTGACGTTCTCGAAGGCCGCCTGCAGTTGCTGCGCGGCAGCATCGAACAGCGGGCTATGCGAGGGCACGCTGACGGCCAGCCGTTCGGCCCTGCTGGCGCCGTTGGCCAAGGCCAGCGCCATCACGGCCTGCAGCCCGGCGTCGCTGCCGGCGATGGCGATCTGCCGCCGCGCGTTCAGGTTGGCGATATGGACGGGTGTGGCAGCGCTGTGGACCTTGGCCACCAATGCTTCGAGTTGCGCGCTGTCGAGACCGATAATCGCCGCCATGCCATGGCCGCTGGGGTAGGCTTGCTCCATCAGCTGGCCGCGCCGCGCCACCAGATGCACGGCGTCGGCAAAATCGAGGGCGCCGGCCACCACCGCCGCCGCATACTCGCCGATGGAAAAACCGGCCACCATCGCGGGCACGGCGCCATGCGCCGCCAGCGAGCGCGCCATCGCCACGCCGGCGATCAGCAGGCACAGTTGGGCGGCCCGCGTCGAAGCGAGCGCGGACTCTGTATCGAGCAACAGGGGATCGCTACCCAGCGTCTCGGCCGCTTGCGCCACGGTCGCAGCCACCGCCGCGTCGTCCGGCAGCGCATGGAGCATGCCGGCGCGCTGGGCGCCCTGCCCGGGAAAGGTATACAACACGCTCATAACATCACGCTCATAGAGGCTCCCATGGCGTGGCCGTCAGCAGTGGCCCCCGGTTCGTTTTCAACAGGATCTTCGAGCGTCCGGCGGCCCATTCGGCCCAGGCAAAACCGCCATGGCCGGTGTCGATCTGCAGGTCGAGCCGGCAAGTGGTGACGGCGGTGGCAATCGTTCGCAGCGCCTCGGTCTGCGCCGCATCGGGTGGCGCCGGCAAACGCAGCACCAGGTCCAGGTCGCTATCTTCGCGCAGCACGGGTAAACCTGTGGCCAGCGCAAAGCCGACGCCGCCGGTCGGCCCCCAGGCCCAGCCGGTGGCGTCCAGCAGCGGCGCCACCGTGCGCAGGGCGGACAGCGCAGCGCAAGCCCCACCGTCGAACGGCACGGCCGCCAGCATCTCCGGCGTCACGCAACGCAAAATGTTGGCCGCCTCGATCTCGCAAGCATGGCGCTCGCTGCGCAGCTGGCCCCGCATGCCTACCGGGATACGGTACGGAGCAGTCGCGGCGCGGCGCACGACCAGCGGCGCTTGTCGCAACCATTCCTGGCTTGCCCACGGCGGTGCTGCCGTCACCGCATCGACCCAAAGCAGATCATGCGCCCGGTAGCCGTGCATCAGGCCACCACCGCCTTGACGGCAAAGAACAGCAGCGACGGCCCCAGCAAACAGCCAAGGCCCGTATGGAACGTCGCCACCAGCGCGCCATACGGCACCAGCCGGCGGTCAGTGGCGGCAAGACCGGCCGACACGCCGGAAACAGTGCCGGCCAGGCCGCCGAACACCATTGCCGAGCGCGGTGTTTTCAGGCGCAGGAAGCGCGCGGCAGCCGGCGTGCCCACCATCACCAGGATGGCCTTGATAAGACCTGCGGCGATGCTGAGCGCCATCACGTCGGACGTCGCGCCGATGGCCGCGCCCGTGACCGGGCCCACGATATAGGTGACGGCGCCGGCGCCGATGGTGGTCATGCTGACGGCGTCGGAATAACCAAAGGCATACGCGACGCTCGCGCCGACCAGGAACGGCAGCACCACGCCCAGCATCAGCGCCACCACGCCGATCAGGCCCGCCTTGCGCGCCTCGGTGGCCTGCACTTCGAAAGCCGTGGCAACGATGGCGAAGTCGCGCAGCATGGCGCCGCCCATCAGGCCGATGCCGCCGAACAGCGACAGATCGGCCAGGCCCTTGTGGCCGCCGCTATGCACGCCGCCCCAATAGGCCAGCCCCAGGCCGATCACAATGGCGATCGCCGAGCCGTGCACGCGGCCCATGGTCAGGTATCTGGACAGCGCCACCGACAGCAGCATGATCAGGCCGACAAAGGCGAACGCGGTCACCAGGCCGTTATGAATGGCGGCTTTTTCAAAGATCTCAAGCATGACGCGGCTCCTTGGGCATGGATGCTTCGGCGGCAGCGACCGAGGCGGGATTTTCAGCACGGTTGATCAGGGAAATGACGCCGGCGCATATGACCACCGAGCCGATGGCAGCGAGCACCGCCACCGGCCCGCCGCGCAGCGCCGCCACCACATCCTGCTGGGCCGCCATGGCGACCACCACCGGAATATACATGGCGCCCCAGTATTCGACGCCGCGTTCGGTCATCTGCGGCAGCCATGCGCGCCGCTGCATATACAGCCGCGCGCAGATCAGCAGCAGCATGGCGATGCCAACCCCGCCGACATTGGTTTTCACGCCCATCAGTTGCCCGAGCAGGTCGCCGAGGAAAATGCCGAGCAAATGGCACAAGGCCAGTAATGCGGTTCCGTAAATGATCATGGTGTGTCTCCTTTATGGGAATGGAATGACTAGGCTGTCTTCTCTTTTGCTACCAATACGCTTACCACTGCTGCCGCAACACCTCCCGTACTTTCGCCGAGGCCTGGCGATGCGGCGCACCGAGCCGGCTTGCCAGGCCCCGCTCGGGGTCAAGACGAATATCGCCGAGGGCCGCCTGCAAACTGGCGGCCACCTGCGCCACGTCCCCGTTTGACGGCGCATCGGGCTGCGCCACCGTCAACGTCCGCCACAGCAGGCCCAGCGTGGCGTAGTTCTTGACGTCATAGGCCATCGGCGCGATGGTCGCTGCCAGCGCTTCGAGCGCTTCCACCGTGCGCAAGGTGATGCGCGCGGCCGAGGCCTTGCCCATGGCATGCACCATTACCTGCGGATCGTCGAGCGCGATCAGGCGGTTGGCCTGGTAGCCGTGCGCCAGGAAAGCGCCCGACATGGCCTTGCCGACGATCAGGCCGATCACGGGATGGCCGGCCAGCCGCGCTTGGGCATACGCACCCGCCGCGCCGGCCAGCGCCTGGTGGATGCCATAGGCTTCCTCGCGCCGGCCATAGGCCTGGCTGGCGACGTCGATCACGGCGACAATCGGCCGTTTTACGGGCAGATCGCGGTCTTCCAGCACCGCCTGCTGCACCGCGCGCGCCAGCTGCCAGCCTTCGACCAGGCCGATTTCGCCCGTGCGGGCGCGCGTAAAACGGTTGCCGGGGTCGGGCAGCACGGCGAGATAGCGCGCCGTCTCGCCTGCCAGCGGCGCGTCGACTACCCGCACCGACGGCGGATAGTCGGGCAGCGCCGTGGCGTCGCCCGTCAGGGCCGCCAGCCAGACGGCGCCGCGGCTATTGTCTGTCGCGTGGTTCATGAGGCATCTCCTTTGCTGTCGTTGCGATAGATGCCGCGCACGGCCTCTGGCGTGGCTTGCATGGTGGCGTCGATTTCAAGCAGGCGCGCCAGGAATTGCTCCGCTTGCTCGCTGCGGTGCTGGCGCGGTACGCCGCGCAGGAACAGCCCGGCCACCGTGGCGCGGATCTGCGCCGTGTCGTCCTCGACGTAAGCGTCGGCCAGGCCCGTGCAAAAGCGCTGCTCGCCGCCCGTCAGGCTCCAGATAAACGGTTTGTTGCGCGAATCGAATTCCTCCACGCCCGCCTCCTGCTCGATCACGGCAGGGCCATTCAAGCCCAGCCGCGCTTCGCGCGTGACCACCAGATAGCTGCACAGGCCCGCCGCAATCGACATGCCGCCGTAGCAGCCGACCGTGCCGGCCGTGATGCCGATCACCGGCTGGTAGCGGCGCAGGTCGACGATGGCGGCCTGGATCTCGGCAATCGCGGCCAGGCCCAGGTTGGCTTCCTGCAGGCGCACGCCGCCCGTTTCGAACAGGATCACGGCGCGCGTCGGCACGCCATGGCGGTTGTCGCGCGCCGCCAGTTCCAGCGCGCCGGCGATTTTTGCGCCACCGACTTCGCCCATGCTGCCGCCCTGGTAGCCGCCTTCGATGGCCAGCACCACGGCCGGCTGGCCGTCGAACAGGCCCTTGGCCACCACCACGCCGTCGTCAGCCTGGGCGGTCACGCCCTGCTGCGGCAGCCATGGCGAAGCGAGGCCGCAGAACGGGTCGAGCAGTTCGCGCATGCTGCCCGCGTCCAGCAGGGCTTTGGCCCGGCTGCGCGCGCCGCGTTCGATAAAACTGTCGCGCTGCAAAAGTTGTTCGATGCTGCTCATGGCTGGCCCTCCGGCTGGATATCTTCATAAGCCTGTTCGATGCGCAGGCGCACCACGCCCGGCGTGGCGCCGCAGTCGTTGATGACGATGCTGGCCGCCGGCAGCGGCTCGCCCGTAAACACGCGCGCCAGCAGCGCATCCCACACTGCCCCCTTGCCGTCGACCGAGGTGTTGACCACGATGCGCGTCACGCCAGCGCTGCCCGGCTGCAGCAGCACTTCGAGGTCGCCCGAGCCGACCACGCCGGCCAGCGCCCGCCCTGCCGCCGGCTGCCCGGCGGGAAAGGTATAGTCACGCTTTTCCATGTTGCTCTCCTTCTTCCAGGCTATCGAGAAACAGGGTCGCCGCCAGCAAGTCGGCCGCGCCGCCCGGCGAGACATTCAGTTCCAGCATCGCCGCTTCCAGCGCCAGCAGCGCCCGGGTGCCGGCCCGGGTGCCGGCGCCGCCGGCCGCCAGCACCGTTGCCGCGCCCGCTTGCACCACCAGCAAGGCATCCACGCCGCCGCGCGACAGCACGCAGGTGTCGTCCAGGCTGGCGACAATCGCCAGCAAGGCGTTCAGGCGCGCCGTGGTTTCGTTGTCGCCGCGCGCACGCGCGGCACGCAAGGCCGGCAAGCCAGCGTCAAGAACAAGCGGAAAACCGGCCCGGGCCTGGCCGCGCGCGCCGCCTACCCTGTACTGGCGGCAGGCCAGTTCGCCCTTGTTGCCGGTCGCGCCAGGTGCGCCACGGTCCGTCAGGCGCGCCAGGGCGCCGGCCCGCGCCGCCACGGCTTGCGGTGCCAGCGAGTCACCACGCGCGTCGAGCTGCGCCGCCGCCGTCGCCAGGAGGCCCAGCGCCCAGATCGCGCCGCGATGGGTATTGACGCCACCAGTGGCTGCCATCATCACCGCCTCGCCGTCGCGGCCGATGGCGCCGATGCGCTGGCGCAGGGCGTCGTCATCGTCGATTGCCGCACCAGCATCGGCCATGGCCTGGAATACCGGTTGCAGCGCGCAGGCCGAGTGGCACATCAAGGCCCAGTTCAAGTCCTGGTGCGCACCACGGCTGCGCAGGTCGACCAGGCCGGGTTTGGGCGTCAGGGTCACTTCGTCGAGCAGCGCCTGCAGCACCTGGCGCGCCAATGAAGTGGTTTTCGTCGTTATTGTGTTCATTACCAGCTCCTGAATTTGGCGGGCGGTTGATACAGGCCGTCGGACCATTCGACCAGGTCGGCGATGCTTTTTGCGGCCAGCAGCGAGCGGCTTGCCTCGCCGCGCTGCACGCCGATATCCTCGGGCAGCGCGATCAGGCCGTCGCTGCGCAGTTTTGCCGTGGTTTTCGGGTCGTGGCGCAGGCCGATCGGCGTCACACCGGCGACGGCCGCCAGCATGGCCTTGCGTTCGTCGAGCGAGCGTGCCTTGTACAGATAGGCGATGCCTTCTTCCGTCAGCACATGGGTCACGTCGTCGCCATAGATCATCACGGGCGCCAGCGGCATGCCGCTGGCCTTGCCCACGGCCACCGCATCGAGCGATTCGACAATGGTCGGCTGGCCGCCGTCCTGGAACGTTTCGACCATCTGCACCACCAGCTTCCTGCCGCGCGCGAGCGGATCGTCGGTCTCGATCAGGTCCAGCCAGGCCGGGGTAGCATGGCGCCGGCCGTGCGGGTCGTGGCCCATATTGGGCGCGCCGCCAAAGCCGGCCAGCCGGCCGTTGGTGACGGTGGACGAGTTGCCCACGCCGTCCATCTGCAGGGTGGCGCCGATAAACAGGTCGACCGCATACTGGCCGGCCAGCTGGCATAGCGCGCGGTTCGAGCGCATCGAACCGTCGCGGCCCGTAAAGAACACGTCGGGCCGCGCCGCCGCATAGCCTTCCATGCCCAGTTCGGCGCCGAAGCAGTGCACGCTCTCGACCCAGCCCGTCTCGATGGCCGGAATCAGGGTCGGATGCGGATTGAGCACCCAGTTGCGGCAGATCTTGCCCTTCAGGCCAAGCTTCTCGCCATAGGTGGGCAGTATCAGTTCGATGGCGGCGGTATTGAAGCCGATGCCGTGATTGAGCGACTGCACCTGGTGTTTTTCATACACGCCGCGAATCGCCATCATCGCCATCAGCACATGCACCGGCTTGATCACGCGCGGGTCGCGGGTAAACAAGGGTTCGATAAAAAACGGCTTGTCCGCTTCGACCACGAAGTCGATCCACGAGCCGGGCACGTCGACCCTGGGCAAATCGCTGACATCGTCGACGATCCGGTTCACTTGCGCGATCACGATGCCGTCGCGGAAGGCCGCCGCTTCGACCAGGGTCGGCGTATCCTCGGTGCTGGGGCCCGTGTACAGATTGCCCTGGCGGTCGGCCATATAGCCGGCCACCATCACGACGTTGGGCGTCAGGTCGACGAACAGGCGCGCATACAATTCGATATAGGTGTGGATGGCGCCCACTTCCAGCAGGCCATCCTGCAGGAACTGGGCGATGCGCAGGCTTTGCGTGCCGGCAAACGAGAAATCGAGTTTCCTGGCGATGCCGCGTTCGAACAGGTCCAGGTGCTCGGGCAGGCTGACGCTGGGCATGATCAGGTGCAGATGGTTGATCTTGTCCGGATCGACCCTGGCCAGCATGCGGGCCAGGAAGTCCGCCTGCTTCTGGTTATTGCCTTCCAGGACGACCCGGTCACCGGGCGCCAGCAAGGCTTCCAGCACGGCCACCATATCGCCCTGTTGCAGCACCGGTCCGTTCGCAAAATGGCGCACGGCATCGAGGCGCCGGCGCTTCTCTGTGCGGCGGGTATCCCACCGCTTTCGCTGCGGTGGCGCCTGTGTGGCGGTTGACATATTGCCTCCCCTCTTAGCTATCGAGTCTCCAAGATAGTGAAAAGGCGGTGCCGCTACAATCAAGCTGCTACCATGTTCATTACCCTCAGGTTAATGAACTAACGATATTCACGGTACTCCATGGCCATCAATGAAGAAATCACGCTGAAAAAACTGGAAGTGTTCCTGAGCTTTATGGAGCTTAATAATCTGGCACGGGTAGCCGATGCCCTGGGTCAGAGCACCGTCAGCGTGCACCGCGCCCTGCATACACTGGAAGACGGTTTGCGCTGCCCGCTGTTCAAGCGCGAGGGACGCAACCTGATCCCGCTGCATGCGGCCTATGCCTTTGCCGAATCGGCGCGCCGCGCCTTGGCCGAATGCGAGGAAGGCGTGCGCAAGGTGCGCGAAATGTCGGGCATCAATCCGGTGCGGCTAAAGATCGGCTCGCTGTATTCATTGACCCTGCACTGCATCCCGCAACTGGTGATTGCGTTAAAGCTGCGCCGGCCAGGCCTCGATATCGACCTGACGCTGGGCTCGAACCGCGAACTGCTGCAAAGCCTGGCCGACGGAAGGTTAGATGCCATCATTATCGGCGTGCAGGAACAGGAACACCCTGCGGGGCTGGTATCGGTGCCGCTGTTCCAGGATGATGTGTATCTTGCCGCGCCATTGAATTCACCCTATGCGGGACAAACGTCAGTCGACCTGCAGGCGCTGCGCGACGAAAAATTCGTCACCCTCAGCGAGGGTTTTGTCACCTCGCAAAGCTTCAACCATGCGTTCGAGCTGGCCGGCTTCGTGCCGGACACGGCGATGCGGGTCGGCGACATCTTTTCACTGATTAATTTGGTCAGCGGCGGCATCGGCTACAGCCTGCTGCCGGGAAGGGTGCGCGCCTTCAGCTCGCGCATCGAATTGATTTCGCTGGACGAACGCTACGGCTCGCACCAGCAAATCACATTGCTGATGCTGAGCAGCCGCGAGCGCGACGCGAATTTGCTGGCGCTGGCAGCCGAGTGCAGGTTGTATGGCCGTGGCGAAGATTGCAACTATACTTAATTACGTTACTATAAAGCGGATATCAAAAATTTGCCTGACATCATTAGCTCTCTCAAGTCAATTTTTCTCATTCATAAAACAAATTTTAAAAAAATTTCGACCAACATTATCTAATCGATCGTAAATAGTGAAGAATATCTTTTTCTTCTGAAAGAACTGGAGTGGAAAATTTTTTGTCCATTTGCATATTTCCACTTTGAAGAAGTACACGCAGTGGATGCTCCGTGAACATCACGTCATGATACGCAAGACCGGCACAAGCATGGTGAATATCTAATAACCAATGACTATTCACTTTTCTCGCCTTATCCCATCGAGTGGCAGCGTGACACATTGCATAAATAAATAAGGTAGGTACTCGCTTCAGCATGACATTAGGACGAAGTCGCATGACGTTGTACAAACCTCGCTGTATGCACTCCTGAAACTTGTCAATTTCTTCCTCCTTAGCGCTCGCAAATCCTTTTTCAGTCAACGCGGTTTTTGTCATGGTCCGATCAAAAATTTTCACACAGCCTCCAAACTCGGCTTCCGCTGCCTGTTTGAAACTTCTAATTTCATGAGCAAATGCAACCATATTTTCATTGATTTTGGCAGCAGTGGATTGAAATGGCAATGAATTCCGGTCAACCTCCTGTTCCGCGAAGTCAACCACAGTCTGATGCCACATGAGATCAACGAAAGACTTCTGAGCTAACAAGCTAGCCTTCATATCCAAGCCTTTAATTTCTGGGAAATTTTCGCCCAACACGAAACTAGTTTTCACCCAAATTTTTTCGCTGAAATGGCTTACATCTAACTCAGGGCTAGCAACAAAATTAAGTAGCTCTCCGCGCGCTCGAGTTTGTTCAGTTGCGATGGCAACGCCACTACTCAGTTCATCCATTAAAGCAGCAGTTGCTCGTCGTGTTGTTGGGTCATTTTGTTGCATTGTTTCGATATAAGCGGTATCGCTCAAGGGGCATATGGCGGCACCCGTACGCACCAAGTCGCGTAACACATCTAGAATTTCCGTGTGGATCGGACTTTTTGGCCGACCCATCGCCGCGTCGCGTAAAATTACCCAGTATTTTGTATCCAAATATAATCGCCGCTTACCTATAATTCCAGCAACTAATTCTTTTTGAAGTGAATAATAATATTGCTGCAACGATATTGCAGGTTGAGCGCGATGACGCTCAATACTCTTAAGAATTTCGTTTTTATTGAGCATTCGTTTCTTATTAAGCTCCACAGGCAATTTTCGATTTATAATTCTTCCAAACTTAATAAAACCTTACCAATAGTGTTGTGTCAGTCATACCTTAGGCAGTCAAAAATCTCGATTACTCTCGATTATTTAACGACGCGTAAGCCGACTGGGGCGACCTGTATCCGGTACATAAGAGCCAGTTCATCGTAATGCAAATGAAGCAATTCTGACAATTCCCGTGGTGTGTACCCTAACTCTTTCATTAAATTATCAACAAGAGCTTCTATCAAACTTGTCTGCTCTGGCGGGAAATCTACGGCTTGTGGCTCACGCATACGAAAGCCGCGAGTGGCCATCTGGCGCCATAGATACTCGGCTTTGTAACGGTCAATCTTATTGAGCTCGGCAGCACGATAAATCATAGCGGCCATTGACACCTTCCACAATGGTTTCATGTATGCAGCCTTCTCGATGGTCAGCCCTTGCAACTCCGGTCCGATGTCAGAGGCCGGCATCAACAGCGACGATGCAAACTGATTTGCTTCCTGCTCCATGTTAGGATTTGGATAGGAATGCATTACTAAGTGACCTATTTCGTGAGCAAGACTAAAGCGTAACCGGTCAGCTGGCTGATTTCGGTTGAGGAAAACAATTGGCGGCAATCCAGGAATTCGATAGCTTACACCGTCAATCTTCGCCGCCTCCATGTCACAGTGAATAACTAGAACACCGGCACGCTCAGCATACTCAGTAAGCGAACGCAAGGGACCGCGAGGAACTAGCCAAGCGCGCCTGACGCTGTCGGCAATAGCCCCAATATCGCCATGAAAGTCTTCAACATCATAGGTCGGAAAAGGCAATTCTGGACTAAACTCCACCGCGCTCAAAAATTTACGAAGATGACCTATCCTTACATTCAATTCAGCGATAACCCTATCTAGTACTTTCTGACCAATCGTCGCCTTCTTTCTGAACATGGCGTGTGCGCTCATTGGTGGTCCATACTCACGTTCTGCTTGATAGAAAAACGTTTCGGGACACTCCAAAGCCACGGCAAGGCGCGTAACTAGGTCGTCATTTACCTCCTTAATTCCTTGCTCTACCTTCGAAAGCGTTCCTTGAGTAATACCTGAACGCGCTGAAAGCTCAGCCTGGCTCAACGACAACATCCTACGTCGTAAACCAATCAATTCATTTCTGAAAAAATTGCTATTGCGCACCATTTGAAACTTCGTGCTTTTCATCTTCAATCTTGTGTTTAGGTTTAATAATGCGTTTTGCTATATCGCCGCCAGTATGCGGCATGGGTGGTTCTGCAAACGGGAAAACATTTTGACTCATCGGTGCCTCGCCAAGAATATCGATCATCCACACGACACTATTTTTGTGACGCTGCAAAAGTACAATTCGCTCGATTTCCGTTTCAGATTCATCGAGCAAGTAGACCAGTTCAGCACGCGAAATACCCTCACCGAATAGCTCTTGATTCTGATCGACAAAAGCAAGAGCACTTTTAGTTGGATAGTTCCGTGATAACAGCTTTTGATTCGCCAGCTTCATACGTACGAAAATGCTTCCATCTATTAGTACACCAGTCCAAGGTTTCTTAGTCTCGACTCGAATGCCTTCCATTCCATCAAAGCGACGCTTCGCATGTGACAACAACTGGTTCCAGACATTATTCGCCCGGACTCTTTTGTCCTGCATCTGAGGCGCGATCGCAGATTCTCTCCAATCCTTCCAAGCCGTCTGAAAAATGTGGATAAAGTCTTGCTTGAATGGCTCTATCGCACGGTCGGCTGCAGTTTGGTCCAGAATGGGCATGATTCGTACCTTCGCAAGTGATCAATGACGTCATATTATCACCCAACACCAAAAATGAGCACAAATTATTCCAAAAAATATTCCAGCAATCCTTTTTACCCGTGAGCGGCCCAAGCGGCACGGATAGTGTTGACGCTCGGCGTGTACTAAAAACACCACTAAACGTTGACTTTACCCCGCGATGTAAGTGCCAGCGGCTCACCTTCTTGTAGGTTTAACTCATATCGCGTTATACATAAGTCAGCCAAGCCCATCGCGCAGTGCGCGTAATGTTTCGGCTGCGGCGTGAACTTGACTCAATCCGCACCAGATGGTTTGGACGCCGGGTTCTCCATCGCTTTTCCGGCAGAGGAAGCCGCCGACTTGGGCGATCAGGCGGACGATCTCGTTCAAGGTGGGCGGCGAGGCTGGCATCTTCTTCTTTGTCAACAAGCGCAGCCAAAGAGATCAAAGTGCTGATCGGCGCGTCGGTGGCGCAGGTCGAAGCCGGCGGCAAGATCGTCGGCCAGGCCGGCGCCACGATCGCCGAAGTCGTCACCAGCATCGCCCGCATGACCGAACTGATGGGCAAAATCAGCGTCGCGGCGGGCGAGCAGGACGCTGGCATCAGCCAGATCAACGCAGCCATGTCCGATATGGATGGCGTGACACAGCAAAATGCCGCGCTGGTCGAGGAAGCGGCAGCGGCGGCGGGATCGCTGGAGCAGCAGACGGTGCAACTGATGAAACTGGTCAGCGTGTTCAAGCTGCCGGCCGGCAGCGACCGCACAGCCCGTCAGATTGCACTATCCCAAGGCGCCGATAACCTCACGGCGCAATTGATCAGCCCCACCATCGAATAGGTCTGCGGGAAGTTGCCCCACATTTCGCCCGTTACCGGATGCGTATCTTCCGACAGCAGGCCCAGGTGGTTGCGCGCCATCAGCATGGTTTCGAAGATCTGGCGCGCCTCGTCCTTCCTGCCGATGCGGGCCAGCGCGTCGATGCGCCAGAAGGTGCAGATATTGAAGGCCGTTTCCGGCTTGCCGAAGTCGTCCGGCGCTTCGTAGCGGCGCATGTAGGGGCCGTCGCACAAGGACGCTTCCAGCGCATCGACGGTGGCGATAAAGCGCGGGTCCATCGGGTCGATAAAATTGACTTCGGCCATCAGCAAGACCGACGCATCGAGGTCGCGCCCGCCCAGGCTTTCGGCGAAGGCCTGGCGCTCTTCGCTCCAGGCTTCCTTCAGCAGGCGCTCGCGGATGAGAAAGGCGCGGCTTTGCCAGTGTTCGGCCCGCTCGGGCAGCTCCAGCTTGTGCGCGACCTTAGCCAACCTGTCGCAGGCCGCCCAGCTCATCAGCATCGACGAGGTATGGACGCGGGCGCGCGTGCGCAGCTCCCACATGCCGGCGTCCGGTTCCGCGTGCAGCTTGAAGGCCTGCTCGCCGACCGCTTCGAGCGCCGTGAATTCGGCCTTGCCGGCGCGGTGGAACAGGCGGTGGTCCAGAAAAGCTTGCGCGGCGCCCAGCACGATATTGCCGTAGACATCATGCTGGAAATGTTCCTGCGCCTGGTTGCCCACGCGCACGGGGCCATTGCCGCGATAGCCGGGCAGGTGCTCGACCAGGGATTCCGGCAACGATTCTTCCAGGCCGATACCGTACAAGGGCTGGATATGGCCACCCTTGGACCTGGCGACAATATTGGTCAGCCAGCGCAGGTATTCCTCCATGGTGCCCACTTCCGACAGGCTGTTCAGTGCGCGCACGACAAAGAAGGCGTCGCGCAGCCAGCAGTAGCGGTAATCCCAGTTGCGGCTGCTGCCGGGCGCTTCGGGAATGCTGGTGGTCATGGCGGCGATGATGGCGCCGGTGTCTTCGTACAAGGAGAGTTTCAATGTAATCGCGGCACGGATCACCACGTCCTGCCATTCCAGCGGCACGGCCAGGCGGCGCGTATAGGTGCGCCAGTAGTTGATGGTGTCCTTTTCAAAGATGCGCGCCGTCTCGTCGATGCCGCCGGCCAGGGTCTCGTCCGGCCCCAGCAGGAAGTTGGCGGTCTTGTCGAGCACAAAATACGATTCGCTCAGCACATAGTTCAATGACACATCGGTGTTCAGGCGCAAGGTCTGCTCCGGGCCCACATAGCGGATATGGTGGCTGCCCTGGGTGATCTGCGGCGCCAGTTTGCCCCAGTCGAAACGGGGACGCAGGCGCACGCGGATGCGCACGGCGCGGTCGAGCGGGCGCACGCGGCGGATCAGCATCAGCGGGCGGAACATGCGGTCGCGACTGAGGAAACGCGGAGCGAAATCGGTGATTTCCACGCCGCGCCCGTCGGTATCGTACAAACGCGTGCGCAGCACTGCCGTGTTCGGTTCATAGAACTGCTCGGTGCGCGCATGGTTTTCAATATCGATGCCCCACACGCTGCCGTTTTCTGTGTCGTCGAGCAAGGTGTTGAAGACCGGATCGCCGTCGAAACGGGGCAGGCAAGACCAAACGACCTGGCCGGCCTGGTCGATCAGGGCGCTGAAGGCGCAATTGCCCACCACGCCACAATTGAGGCTGGCCTGGGCCGGCGGCATGCTGGGCGCGGGCGCAGCGGCGCCGCTCGGTGTTTCATAGGCTGTCGTCATCGGCTACTCCTTGAGATTGGGGGATGCGGCCAGCACGGCGGCGTGCAACAGCACCACGCGCAGGGCGGCCGGACTGGACAGGCGCAGCGAGGCGGCGCTGGCGCCGCCACCCACCTTGACGCCCTGCCCGCCTGCCTGTTCCACGAAGGCAAAGCCGGCTTCGTCGGTGGTGTCATCGCCGGCGAACACGGCACGCCTGCCTGCAAACGGTGCTTCCTGCATGAAGGCGGCAATCGCGCCGCCCTTGTCGGTGGCAGCCGGCTTGGCTTCAAGCACCATTTTGCCATGCAACAGCAAAATACCGGGGCACGCTTGCACCGCGTCCGTCATTTCCCGCACGCACAACTCCTGCCATTGCGGCGCCAGCCGGTAATGCAGGGCCACGGCGCCGCGCTTCTGTTCCACCAGCAAACCGGGGTACAGCGCGGCCAGCGCCTGGGCGCGCGCCAGCACGGGCGAGACGTCCGGCGTGGCCGCCAGGCGCAACTGGCCATCGACGCCGCGCCGCTCCACGCCATGCACGCCGGCTACCGGCAACACCAGCGGCGAGAGCATGGCGTCGATCTGCGCCACGGGCCGGCCGGAAATAATCGCCAGCGCGCCATTGTGGCGCCGGGACAGCAGCGCCAGCGCCTCGGCCACGCCCGCTTCCAGGCGCACGCCGTCGGGCGTGGGCGCCAGGTCGACCAGGGTGCCGTCAAAGTCCAGGAAAATCGCGCAGCCGGCGGTATCGAGCAAGCCCGCCAGCAGCGCGCTGTCGTCGCTCAGGGTGTCTGTCGTGACCGCCATCAAACCCCCTTGCGCCGGCTCAGGCGGCGGTGAGCGTCGATCTTGGTCATCACCTTGTCGCGCTGGCGCAGGCGCGAAGCGTCCAGCAGCATGCGGCCGGCCCAGCGGTACACATTGAAGTGCTTCACGCGCGCGCGCATGCTCTTCATGCGTTCGCGCTGTTCCACCGGCGGCATCACCAGGCCACGGTACAGGGCTTCGGCGCCCTGCTCGATATGGTAAGGGTTGATGATCAGCGCTTCGTGCAATTCACGCGCGGCGCCCGTGAACTGCGACAGCACCAGCACGCCCATTTCGTCATCGCGCGAGGCAATGAATTCCTTGGCCACCAGGTTCATGCCGTCGTGCAGACTGGTCACCATGCACACTTCGGCGGCGCGGAAGAAACGCTGCAGCGCGTCCTGTCCGTGATGCTCTGCCTTGAGCAGGATCGGTACGTAATCGCCGCTGCCGAAGCGGCGGTTGATGCGCTCGACCATCTTGCGCACGCGGGTGTCGAAACTCTGGTACTCGTCAAGCGAGGCGCGGCTCGGTGCGGCGATCTGGATAAACGTGAAGTGCCCCACCATGCCCGGCTGCTGCTCGAGCATGCGTTCGACGGCCTGAAAGCGCTCGACGATACCCTTGGTGTAATCGAGGCGGTCGACGCCGATGCCCAGCAAATGGTCGGCCGGCACGCCGATGGCGGCGCGGATGTCGGCGCGGCAAGAGGCCACGTCCGGCAGGTTCGGGTCTTCCTCGGGCCAGGCGATGGAAATCGGGTAATCCTCGACTTGCGTCATCTCGCCGCCATAGGAAATGGTCGACGCTTCCGGCTCGATGCGCGTTTCCAGGTAGCGGTCCACGGTTTCCAGGAAATTCTTGCGGTGGAACGGCGTATGAAAGCCCAGGATGGTGCTGCCCAGCAAGCCGTCGAGAATTTCCTCGCGCCATGGGCAAATGCCGAAGGACTCCGAGTTCGGCCAGGGGATATGCCAGAACGTAATAATGGTCGCTTTCGGCAACGCTTCGCGCACCATGCGCGGCAGCAGGGCAAAGTGATAATCCTGCACCAGCACCACCGGGTTGTCGGTCTTCGCTTCGGCGATGACGGCCTCGGCAAAGCGGCGATTCACCTTCACATACTGATCCCAGTCCGACGAGCGGAACACGGGGCGCACGTGGGCAATATGGCACAGCGGCCACATGCCTTCGTTGGCGAAGCCATAGTAGTAGCCCTGCTCTTCCTCTTCCGTCAGCCAGACGCGGCGCAAGGTATAGCTGGGGTTGTCCGGCGGTACGGCTACATGGTCGAGCTTGTCCACCGTCTCGCGGTCGGCCGAGCCGGCGCCGTGGGCGATCCAGGTGCCCGAACAGGCGCGCATCACCGCTTCGACGGCGGTCACCAGGCCACTGGCCGGGCGCTGCACCTTGATGCTGCCGTCGTCGGTTTTGGTGTGGATATACGGCTCGCGGTTCGACACCACCAGCACCTGGTCGCCAGCGAGGTCCGCTTCGAGCAGGCCGCGCAGTTTTTCCGGCGTCCATTCCGAAGTCCAGCCATTGTTTTCACCCTGGCGTTCCAGGTGGTATTCCTGCAGCAATTCGCGCAGGTCGCCGATCAGTGGCTGCATTTCCGCTGGCGCGGGGGCGATCAGGGCGGCCGGCGTGGCGTCGGTCGGTGCGGCAACGTTCTTCTTGGGCAGCAACTCGCCGCGCAGCACGTCCTTGACGGCGGCCAGCCAGCCGCGCCAGCTCAGGTGCGCCACGAACACGGTCATCAGGGAAATCACCACCGCCAGCACGGCCAGGAAGGCGAAGATAAAGCGCTTGGTATCGGTGTTGCGGCGCTCGACAAAGCTCATGTCCTGCACCAGCACCAGGCGGCCCAATTGCTGGGCGTCGCTCATGACGGGCGTTTCGCTCAGGTGCACCTGGCCTTGCGGCAATTGCGCCAAGGACTTGTACAGGCCGCCCGAGGTCGGCGTGGTCCAGCAGCCGATCGAGGCCGGATACTGGGCCGTTTTGTAGACGAGTTTGCCTGCATTGTCGCAAAAGCCCAGCGCGACGAGGCGTTCGTCGCGCGTGGCGCCCTGGAACAGTTCATCGATGCGGGCGGTGTCCTGGGCGGGCAGATATTGCGTCAGCGATGGGCGCAAGGTTCCAGCGAGCAATTCGGCGCGGCTGTCGAGGTCGCGCACATACCAGCGCAAGGTAATGTTATCGAGCAAGGGGACCACGATATACGCGAACAGTCCCAGCACCAGTGCGAGAGGCAGAATGAAACGCAAGGACATTCTGAGCGATCTTAAAATCATCATTTTCCTTTGCAGAAGCTAAAAGCATGGCAAGTATGCCAATATTTTTCAAATGGCGCCGTTCTGTTGGTTTCTTTAATGAAACATCAATTCCATGAACAGCGCGCATTGCGAGGTGAGGCAGTATCTCCCATGGGAAACGGCTTGTCCGTTAGGCTACGCACGCCCCGGCCGTGGCAAAGGCTATAAAATAAACATTTGCTGCAATTTATTTTCTTAGTTACAAGGAGTTTTAGCCCATGGATCTCACCACCTACCATTCCTTGATGGGAGGACGGCTCGCATCCGCAGTCACCGTGTTGTTCAGCGCCATCATCGCCTCCGTGATCGCCATGGCCCTGCACCACGCCGGCATCAGCGTGCTCAAGCGCCTGGCCAATGGCCGCCCGTTCACCACCAACGCCACCCGCGTGGCGTTCCGGGCCAGCCAGATGTGCCTGATCGTGTTCGGCCTGCGCATCGTGCTGGCCGGCGCGCCCGCCGATACGCCGGGCCTGCTCGGGCTGTCGCACCTGGCCAGCGTGGCGCTGATCGTCGCGCTGACCTGGCTGGCCATGAAATGCATCGATGCGCTGAGCCTGACGATCGCGCAAATCAATCCGGTCGACGTGGCCGACAACCTGCGCGCGCGCCGCCTGATCACGCAGGCGCGCGTGCTCACGCGCAGCGCGCACGCCATCGTCGTCATCCTCGGCCTGTCCTTTATTCTGCTGACCTTGCCCGGCGCGCGCCAGATCGGCGCCAGCTTGCTCGCTTCGGCCGGCGTGGCCGGCCTGGTGGCCGGTATTGCCGCCCGGCCCGTGCTGGGCAACTTCATCGCCGGCCTGCAGATTGCCTTCTCGCAGCCGATCCGCATCGACGACGTGCTGATCGTCAATGGCGAATGGGGCCGGGTCGAGGAAATCAAGGGCACCTATGTGGTGGTGCGCATCTGGGACGAGCGCCGCATGATCGTGCCGCTGACCTGGTTTATCGAAAACCCGTTCGAAAACTGGACCCACAGTTCGTCGACCATCCTCGGCACCGTGTTCCTGTGGCTGGACTTCAGCGTGCCGGTCGAGCCGCTGCGCGCCGAACTGGACCGCATCTGCCAGGCATCGCCCCTGTGGGACCAGCGCGTGTGCAAGGTGCAGGTAACGGACGCCACCGACCGCGCCATGCAGCTGCGTTTCCTGATCAGCGCCAACAATTCGGGCGATGCGTTCGAATTGCGCTGCATTATCCGCGAAGAGATCCTGGCCTATGTGGCCAGGCACTATCCGGAAGGCTTGCCGCGCCTGCGCTCCTCGATCGATCCGGTGGACCTCAACGCCACCACTGCGGCGAAGGTCATCAACCGGCCCGACGCGCTCGATACGGTAATCGACGGCGCGCCGGGCGCCAGGGTGTAAGCTGCACAGGCGCAAGCGGCACTGCGACCACGCCCAGCCTGAAGGAAAGCCCACATGAGCACCACCGCCTGGTTCATCCTGATCGGCTGCCTGATGCTGGCGCGCGGCCTGGCCGCCACCAGCATCGCCCGCCTGCCCTTCACCTCGTCGATTGCCTACCTGGGCGTGGGGCTGATCGTCGGCCCCATGCTGCTGGACCTGTTCGCGCTGGACGTGGTGGAACAGGCGCCGCTGCTCGAAACCCTGACCGAAATCGCCGTGCTCATTTCCCTGTTTTCGGCCGGCGTCAAGATGCCGGTGCCGTTCAGCCTGGCGCGCTGGCTGCCCTCGCTGCGCCTGGCCTGGCTGTCGATGGCCATTTCGGTCGGCATGGTTGCCGCCTTTGCCTGCCTGGTGCTCGACTTGCCGCTGGGCGCCGGCATGTTGATCGGCGCCATCCTCGCGCCGACCGACCCGGTGCTGGCCACCGATGTGCAAGTGCGCCGCCCCGGCGACAGCGACCAGTTGCGCTTTACGCTCACCTGCGAAGCGGGCATGAACGACGGCAGCGCCTTTCCCTTTGTGATGCTGGGACTGGGCCTGCTCGGCTATCAAGAGGTCGGCAACACGGGATGGACCTGGCTGTGGCGCGATTTATTGTGGGCCAGCGCTGCGGCGATCGCGCTGGGCGTGGCCGGCGGCGCGCTGCTGGCGACGCTGGGCTGGCAGTTGCGCGGCAAAGACCCGAAGCACGAAGTGCTGGACGACCTGGTCGGGCTGGGCCTGATCGCCGTCGTCTATGGCGTGAGCACCTGGCTGCAGGCCTGGGGCTTCCTGGCCGTGTTCTTTGCCGGCGTGGCGCTGCGCCAGACGGAACTGCGCCTGGCCGGCGCGCCGCAAGACCAGCAGGGCCTGCTGCAGGCCGAAGAAGTGCATGCCGGGTCGGCCGTCAAGCCGCAGGCGTCGCAAACACCGCTCACCGTCAGCGCCGAGTCGCTGGTATTCAAGGAACACCTGGAACATTTGTCCGAACTGACGCTGGTGCTGCTGCTCGGCGGCGCCGTCAGCGAGTCGGCCTGGACCATGCGCTCGCTGGGCATGGCGCTGTTTCTGCTCCTGGTAGCGCGCCCCGTGAGCGTTCTGCTGGGCATGCTGGGTTCAAACACCGGCCTGCGCCTGCGCGGCATGGTCGCCTGGTTCGGCGTGCGCGGCATCGGCTCCGTGTATTACCTGTGCTACGCCATCAATCACGGCCTGCCGCCCGGCCTGGCACGCGAACTGAGCCATATCACCATGGTGGTGGTGATGGTGTCGATTGTGGCCCACGGCATCAGCGTCACGCCCTTGCTGAAGCGCTATTGGCGCGAATAAAGGCCAGACCTGATTGCTACACAGCAATGTTTTGTCAATCGGCACTGCTTTTTGAGAAAATATTGTTAAGATAAGATAACTAAAACGTTAAAACGCCTGCGCCGGGCGTGATTTGAGCTCAGAAAGATAATAGACATGAAACGACGAAGCGTACTGGGGTTGGGTATCGCACTGGCCCTGCTGCAAACCGGTTGCGCCACCAATCCGGCCGACACAGCCTGGGAAACCGCCTTTGACGCCTTCATGCGCGACGGTTTGGCACGCACCGAAACGCCGGCCATGAGCGTAGCCATCGTGCGCGGCGACAAGACCATCTTTGCGCGGGGCTATGGCATGGCCAATATCGAGGAAGAGCAGGCAGCCGACGCCAACACCGCTTTTCATATCGCCTCGGTCAGCAAGGTCGTCACGGCCACCGCCATCATGATGCTGCACGAGCAAGGCCTGTTCCAGCTCGACGACAAGGTGGCGCCCCATCTGGACTTTCCGCTGATCCATCCTAAATATCCCGATGTGCCGATCACGTTTCGCCATCTGCTGACGCATACCTCGGGCATTTCCGATGCTGTCTACGAAAAAACCCCTGCGTTTTCCGTCGAAGGCGATCCGCGCCTGCCCTTGCGCGACTTCTTGAAGGGCTATCTGTCGCGCGGCGGCGGCTGGTATGACGCCGACCTGTCGTTTGCCGGCCGTCCCGGCACGCAATGGCGCAACAGCAATGTCGGCATCGCGCTGCTTGGCTACCTGGTAGGACGCCTGAACCCCGAAGGACTCGATGCGTATTCGCAAGAGCACCTGTTCGCGCCGCTGGATATGGATGACACGGCCTGGAAACTGGCCGGCCTGCCGCGCGGCACGGTGGTGGCCCAGCCCTACAAGGACAAGGACCCGGGACTGCAAGTGCTGCCGCCGGTCGGCTATCCTGACTGGCCGGCCGGCCTCTTGCGCAGCTCGGCCCATGATTTTGCCCGCTTCCTGGCCATATTCAGCAATGGCGGCATGGTCAAGGGCCACCGCTACCTGAAAGAGGAAACCGTCAAGGCCTTCCTGGAACCGCAGCCGGTCAGCATGGCCGCCGCCGATCCGCAGGCGCGCCAGGCGCTGGCGTGGGTGCTGCGCGACCTCGACGGCATGCAACTGGCCACCCAAACCGGCGGCGACCCGGGTGCCGCATCCATCGTCTGCGTCGATACGGCCAGCAAGACGGCGGTGCTGGCGTTTTCCAACATCAGCGCCGACCGCGAGTTCCGCAGCTTCCAGAAGGAAGTCGTGCAGCGCCTGCTGGCGCGCGCCAACGAGACAGTCAAAAAGTAGGCTTGCGTGGCGCCACAATGTGGGCGCCCGCACGGTGGCGAACTGCCAGGGACGTATGCTGGAACGGTCATACAAAACCATCGAGGAGACCGGCATGACCAACCGTATCGGCAACAAAGATATCGCCCAGCAACGCAGCAAAAGCGAAAAAGCACGCATCAAGGCCTGGAATATCGCCAGCGAGGAGCTAAAAAAGGCGATCGCCAGGCAAAAATACCGCAACGCCGTCAAGGGACAGCCGCCCCCCTGAGCTCAGGCGCCAAACCAGCCCTGCAGTTTTTCGGCGGCGCGCAGCTTGACGTCGGCCGTGATATAGGTCGCCACCGTCGCCACGGCGGCGGCCAGCACGGCCAGGTCATCGACATAGCCGATCACCGGCGTGATATCGGGAATCGCATCGATCGGTGAAATGAAGTAGCCGAGCGCGCCGTAAATGGCCGTCCTGGCCCATACGGGCGTATTCGGTTGCTGCGCGGCGTAATACAGCCACAGCGCCTTTTCGATGACTTCCCGCCCGGCAGTTTTGGCGAACCTGATCACCTTGTCCCGGAAACTGTCGTCCGTATAGGTCTTCTCGTATGCTTTTGCCTGCCTTGCCCAGTCTTGCCTGAGATTTTTTGCTTTGCCAAACATCTGCTGCTCCTCTACGCCAAGCGCGGCTTCCTGAACGCGCACCATATCATGAATCGCCTGCTGCGATATCGGGAGTAGCGTGCATGAAAGCGGCAATACCCGCAGTCAAACCTTGGCGTCAGGCGTCGCCGCCAGGCTGGCATTGCGCCGACAGGCCCGGTGCGCGCACGCCGCACACCGGCAGCGCGTGGCCCTGGTCGTTGGCCATCCGGGTCGGCGCGGCAATCTTGGCCACCGGGACCGTGGTCTCCGCGTTGACATCGCCATTCCAGATCGTGGCAGCCAGCGTCGACAAGGTGAACAGGCAGATCAGCACGAAAGGCTTGTTCATCCCCGAGGTGTTGTGCATCGCTGGCTTGTTCATGGCGGATTCCGTTGATTGGTTGCAGAGTGGAATCATCATCGCGTGTTTCCACAATGCATACAATCGGACAGCTGCCGCAGCTGAGGTAGGACTATGCTGACAAGCTCGACCGTAGGCACTAATAAGGGTTGCAGTCCGGCTTGCAGTCCGGCTTGCAGGCCGCATGGGCGGCAACTTCAGGCCGGCAGGTCGCTCAATTCCAGCTCGCTGAACCCGGCACGCCGCCGCGCTTCCAGGTTGAACGGCCCGCGCAAGGTCGGCGCCTCGTAGCGCGTCGCCAGTGCGGCGTAGGTCGCGCGCAGCTCCAGGCCACGCTGCTCGCACAGGTAGCCGTACCAGCGGTTGCCGATCTCCACATGCCCCACTTCGTCGCGCAGGATAATGTCGAGGATGGCGGCAGCGGCCATGTCGCCGGTCTGCGCCAGCTTGGCGCGCAGCGGCGGGATGGCGTCCAGTCCGCGCGCTTCCAGCGTGCGCGGCACCAGCGCCATGCGCGCCAGCACGTCGCCGCGCGTCTTGTCGACCATTTCCCACAGGCTGTCGTGGGCCGGAAAATCGCCGTAGGCGTGGCCCAGCACGGCAAGGTGCGCCGCCAGCAGCGTGTAATGCGTGGCTTCTTCTGCCGCCACGCGCAGCCAGTCCATGTAGTATTCAAACGGCATATCGGGAAAGCGCCACAAGGCGTCGAGCGCCAGGTTCATGGCATTGAATTCGATATGCGCGAGCGCATGGACCAGCATGGCGCGCCCTTCCTGCGTGATCATCGAGCGGCGGCCAACCAGGCGCGGCGGCACCAGCTCCGGGCGCACAGGGCGCCCTGGAATGGCGCCCTGTGCCTGCAGGACTGCGGCGGGATCGGGCGCAGGGCCTGCCTGGGCCATGGCGGCGACCATTGCCACCTTGACCGAGGGGTCGGGTTCGAGCAGGCAGGACAGCGCATGCGCACGCAGTTCCTGCGGGACGTAATCAAGTGTAGGCAATGAGTGCATGGGGGCCTTGGCGCGCGTTTTTAACAAGGGGCGCAGTGTATCAAACTTCCTGGTCCAGCAAACTGCGCCCCCTGACCACATAGCCATCCATCTCATCCTGCGGCACCATACTGCCACCGGTGCCCCACACCAGATGCGTGGCGTTGGCCAGCGTCGACGCGTAGCCGGTGTGCTCCAGCACCGGCAAAATCCCCGCCAACCCCGCCACGGCCGACGGCTCCAGCCGCCAGCCTTGCGTTTGCTCCAGCAGCGCCAGCAAGCGGTACAGTTCTTCGTCGCTGACGGTGACATAGCCGTCGATCAGCCGCTGCATGGCGCGCCCGACAAAGCCGGAAGGCCGGCCCACCGCCAGGCCGTCGGCGGCCGTCACATTGTCGAGGCCGATATCGTGCACGCTGATCAGCTCATGCAAGCCCGTATGCACGCCCAGCAGCATGCACGGTGCATGCGTCGGTTCGGCGAACACGCAGTGCACATGGTCGCCAAAGGCCAGCTTCAAGCCAAAGGCCACCCCACCGGGGCCGCCGCCCACGCCGCAAGGCAGGTAGACGAACAGCGGATGGCCAGCATCGACCACCACGCCTTGCGCATCGAACTGCTGCTTCAAGCGCTCGCCCGCCACCGCATAGCCGAGGAACAGGTCGCGCGAGTTTTCATCGTCGACAAAGTGGCAGCTGGGGTCAGCGTCGGCTTGCCGGCGGCCCTGCTCTACCGCCACGCTGTAGTCGGACGCATATTCGATCACGGTCACGCCGTGTTCGCGCAGCTTGTCTTTTTTCCACTGGCGCGCGTCCATCGACATATGGACGGTGGTGCGGAAACCGAGGCGCGCGCCGATGATGCCGATCGACAGGCCCAGATTACCCGTCGAGCCCACCGCAATCGCATACTGGCCAAAAAACGCGCGCACGGCGTCGCTGGCCAGCAGGCTGTAGTCGTCATGCTGGTTGACCAGGCCGGCGTCCAGCGCCAGCGTTTCCGCGTGCTTGAGCACCTCGTAAATGCCGCCGCGCGCCTTGATCGAGCCGGAAATCGGCAGATGGCTGTCCTGCTTGAGCCACAGCTTGCCGGGAATGACGCGTCCCAGGCGCGCCGCCAGCGCCGCCTGCATGGCAGATATCGGCACCAACGGCGACTCGATGACGCCACCGGCAGCTTGCGTCTCGGGAAACGCACGCGCCAGGAACGGCGCAAAGCGGGCCAGGCACGCACTGGCGGCGGCCACGTCGGCGGCATCCAATCCGACATCGGCCAGCGCTACCGCCGCTGGGGCGATGGCGGGGTTGAACCAGCTCAGCGGCTGCAGCGCGGCCAGCCTGTCGATCAGTGGATAGCGGGCGCGCAAGTCGGCGATGGATGGAACAGGCAGCATGGAGACCTCCTTGTGTTGGCAGTCCATGATTAAACCGCATCCGGCGGCGGCTGGCAAAAGATGCTTGTGCATGCGATGCCTGACACGCCGTCACACATGGGCCGTTCTCTTATTGATCCGCGCCGTCCTTATCCCCTTTTTCTGTCGAGGTACGCGCAAATGCTTTCGCAAGCGCATCATGGACAAGATTGAATACCGGGTTGGCACCCTCGCTCTTCATGCTCTCGATCGCTTCGGTGGTTTCCCCCGAATACAACTTGCCGGAAAAATCCTCGCCCAACAGCGCGGTGACCAGCAGAAGGTCTTCCGCTCGCACGGTTTCCTTGTCCAGCACAGTAATCGCGGCGAGGTAGTTGGCCCGCTTCATATAGATGCGGTGGAATACCTTGAAGTCCTCGATCAGATTGCGGTACTGCCTGAGCAGGAACCACGCTATCGCTTCCAGAAAAACCAGCATGCCCGCCGCGCGGATCCCGCTGACCCAGTAAGTGGTATGGATCTGGCCCTGTCCCTGGGGTGGCTCCGGTAGCGTAGCATAGAAGATCGCCACCCCGACAAATGCCATCAATACGCCGCCAGTCAATAAAAAAGTCGAGCGTTTGAACAGCGTTTCAGCCCGGTACTCCGCCAGCTTCACTTCCTGCGCAAAGACCTGTCGAGCCGTCGTGTGTTCCTGCGACAGCGTGGCGGATCGCTGTTCCTGCAACACCGTGGCGGCCACTTCGCTGCGTGGATGCAAGGTGGAAAATGCCAACCCCAGCATGATGATCATGGCGCAACCAAGCGCGACCTGATCGGTGCGCAGGGAAACGCTTGGCGGCGCATCTATCCCATTCAGAAGTACTGGCGGCGACACATCCGTATCCCACCGTGCTGCATAAGATATGGCAACTTGCACGAAGGGCGTAATATCATATAGTAAGATACGCTGTTCCTTTGCAGGCGGCCCCGCGTCTTTCAACCTTTTTTTCATCGCTTCGACTGCCACCTCATATGCTGTCGACGACTGCGCCTTCTCGATGGCGCTCTGTTCATTCAACAATGGAAGATTCGCATAGAACAGGAACATTGCCAGCAATACTGGCCACAACAAACGCAGACGCGCGACACGGGTCAGTCCGTTTACAAGGTTTTGCTGATACTGAGAAAGAGCGAAGCTCATGGCGATATCTGTCGCAATATTTGCGCCCTGAACCAGCAGCGTGGATGCTACTCAGCATAGGCGATCATGCCAGGGCAAGCAATGCACCCGGTGAAACAAGCCTCGTCTTTGCGTCGCAGCATCCTGTATTTCATTGCCTGCAGGCCAGTGCAATGGGTCAGAACTTCAGCTGCAAGCCCATATCAATCGAACGCCCTTCGGCCGGCAAGGACTGCAGAGCTCCTCCATTTGCCTGCAAGCCGGACAGATACACGCCACCGAGCGGATCGGCATACGCGCGGTTGAAGGCGTTCGACACACCAAACTGCAGGCTGGCCAGCCGGTTCAACGCCACCTGGCTGCGCAGGTTGACGATGGCGTAGCCACCGGTTTCCAACTCCAGCCGGCGCGCATCGGTCTTGTCCTTGCGGGCCACAAGCCTGGCCTCGACGCGGTTGCTCCAGGCGCCGACCACCTGCTCGATACCGAGCAAGGCATTGAACGGCATCATGCGATACAGGTCGCCGCCGTCACTGTCACTGCGCTTGCCGCGCGTGTACGCCGCATTGCCGGTGGCCGTCAGCTTGCCCCAGCGCGCACTGGCGGCCAGCGGCGCCTGCCAGGACAGGTTCAGGCCATACAAGCTGGCGTCGTGATTGGCAAAGCGCAGCAAATTACCGCGCGCCCCCATCTTCATATAGGGGTTGAACGACGACAGCACATCGGCGTCGATATAGTCGTTGACGCGGCTGTAGTACGGGTTCACGCGCACGTACCAGCCGTCGTCACCAGCGCCATGCCAGTCGGCAGTCATGGCCGCCGTGTACGCCGTTTCCGGTTTCAGGTCGATATTGCCGACATAGCCGTTGCCGTCGCCGAACCAGTTGGTCATGGTCATGGCCATCGTGCCGCGGCCCCAGGAATAGCGTTCGTACAGATTGGGCGAGCGCACCTTGCGCGCCAGCGCGAATTCATAGCTGCTGGCGGCGTCAGGAGTAAAACGGGCAAGTGCGCTGGCGTCGATATTGGTGTCGCGCTGGCGGCGTGAGCGGGCGTTGAAGGCCATGGCTGCCATGTTGTCGCGCATATTCATCATGCCGCTGCCGTAGGACTGCACCTCGCCCGTATCCATGCGCACCGATTCGCCGCGCAGCCCCAGCACGCTGGTCCAGCGCGCATCGATGGCCGTTTCCAGTTCGCCGAACAGCACGGCGCGGTCGCGTTTGCCGTCGTTGATATTGCGGTAGGTGCGCGGCCCCATCATCATCGAGCCGGGGACAGCGGGCCAGTAGTCGTCGAGACGGAAAGCGTGGAATTCATGGCCCAGGCGCAGTTCGCCCAAGGCGCTCGGCACGCTGGCGCCAAGCGCGTAGCCGGTGTTCTTGCCGTGCGTGACCATCGGCATGGTGCCGGGGCGCTCGCTGCTGAAAAAGCCCATTTCATGGTCGGTCTGCTGCCAGTACAGGCGCGCATCGAGCACGCCCCAGCCGAAGCGGCCCTGGTAAGCGAGGTTGGCGAACTGGCCGTGGTTGTCCGTCATGTCCATGTACTGGTTCGGAAAACCCTGGTAAGGAATATGCTGGACGCCGGCGCGCAGGGTCAGCTGCTGGCCATCTGCCCTGGCCGCCAGAACGATGGACTGGTTGATGCTCTCGACCATGCTGCCCAGCACCTTGTCGCCGTGGCCGTCTTCGTAACTGTGGCTGCGCGCATAGGCGCCGCTGTAGCCGACCGATAGCGTCTCGCTGGCCGCGCTGGCGTTCACATTGGTGGCCACGCTGTTGTTGACGCTGCGACCAAGCAGGCCAAAGCTGCCTTGCGTCAGCAGCCCCGCGCCCGGCGCGGCAAACACCGGTGCGTTCGAGTGCACCTCGATGGTACCGCCTATGCTGTCGCCGCCCGCGCTGACAGGCGTGACACCGGCAATCAGCCTGATACGCTGCACCTGGGACGGCGCGATGTACGACAGCGGCGCGTTCATGTGGTTGGCGCAGGCCAAGGTGATTTCCATGCCGTCGATGCGGATTTTCAGGCGGTCATCGGCAAAGCCGTTGACCACCGGCAGGCCCGATACGCCGCCGCCGGCGGCCACGCCGTAACCAGGGATATTGCCAAGCATCTGCGCCGTATCGCTCGATGCCAGATAGCTGTTGGCCAGCGCGGTAACGACGACTTTCTGTTCGGGCAGGACGATGTCGCCCTCGGCTGCGTGGGCAAATGCCGGCAGCGCCAGCGCAAGGGAAATCAATAACGGAGTGTGGTTCATGATGCTGCTTTCGGTTCGATGGTCAAGACGAACGGCCGCCAGCGCGCCTTGGGCGCGGCAGGTAACGGTTCAAAGGGAGCGAAGAATCAGAAAGCGGCGGGCGGGCCGCGCGGCAGGAGCGTGGTCCAGGCAAACAGCGGCATGGCCGATTGGTAGAACAGCACCGGCAGCAAGCCCGCGATCACGGCGCCGGTGGCGGGCGCCAGTGCCACCGGCGGCAGCGCCAGCACCGCCGCATGCATGCCGCAGCACGGGCAGTCGCCCATCTGCATGGCGTTGCTGGCGGGTTTGGAATCATCGATGGACAGCTCGATGGATAGCTTGAGCGGCACCATGTTCATGCCACCTGCCACCGAGCAGATTTCCAGGCTGGGCACGGCGCGCCCTTGCGCGACCGTCAGTGCGCGCGACATGGTCGGCGCGAGCGCGGCCAGCAGGACGGCGCAACACGCGATCCACAAAACAAACCTTGCCCTGGCTTTGCTGGTCAACATGGCGACATTATAACGGCGGCCCTGGCGGTTTTACCATCGCCAGGGTCAAGCCAGGGCGACTGGCTACAGATCCACCTTCATGCTGAGCTTGACAGCGCGTGGCGCGCCCGACGCCAGCCGTGTACCGGCGCCGGCCCAGTAACGCTTGTCGAAGGCGTTGTCGACATTGAGCTGCCACACCACCGCCTTGTTCATCACCGTGCCGGCATAACGGGCGCCGGCGCTGAACAGGCTCACGCCGCCGAGAAAAGCCTGGTTCAGGTCGTTGACCGGACGCGCGCTGTAGTAATACGCGCCGCCATTGACCGACAGGCCGGGCGCGCCGTCGAAGGCATAGGATACAAAGGCGCTGGCCGTGCGTTTCGAGGCATTCTCGGGCGCCTTGCCGTTGTACTGCGCATTGATGTTTTCAAAGCGCGGGTCGAGGAACTGCGCCGAGGTTTGCCACGACAGCTGGCGCGTCAGCTTGCCTTGCGTGGACAGTTCCAGGCCGCGGTAGCGCTGCTCGCCGTCGGAGGTAAACAGATTGCTGGTGTTGGTGTAATAGCCGGGGCGCTTGATATCGAACAGCGCTGCCGACAGCAAGGTGCCGTTTGGTGTCATCCAGCGCGCGCCCAGTTCCTGCTGGCGGCTCACGCCAGGCGCCATCTTGACGCCCTGGTTGGCGGTGCCGGTCGGTGCCGTCTCGCCCTCTTCCAGGCCGCGCGCCAGCGAGGCGTAGAACGAAACGTCAGGGGTGAGTTTGTAGATCAACGAGGCCATCGGCGTGGTCTTGCTGACGTCATAGTGGCTGGCGCCCTGGTCGCTGCGATAGCTGCTGCGGCGCACGCCGACCACGCTTTGCCATTGCGGGCCGAACGTCAGGCGGTCGAGTGCGTACAGGCCCGTGTCGCGCGTGTCGAGCGCCGCCGTGGTCGGCGACGTGGGCGCGGCGCCAAACACCACATTCGTCACCGGCACCGGGTTATACAGGTTTTGCGAGGCGATCGTGTAATTGCGCTGGTAGATAGCGTCTTGCGACTTGTCGGTGCGCGAGGCGCCCAGTGTCAGCTCGTGCGCAATAAAACCCGTGTTGAACTGGCCGGCCAGCTCCGCGCGCAGCAAGTCCGAGGTATTGACGCCATGCTGGATATTGCCGGTGATGCGGCCCGCGCCCGTGGCCAGCGCGGCCGCGTTATTGAGGCGGAAGATGGGCAGGCTGCGGTCGCGCGCCGTTTCAGAGCGGCCAGCCTCCACCGTCAGCGCCCAATTGCCTGCCAGCGCATAGTCGGCGCGCAACTGCGCATTTTTGGTCTGCGCTTCGAATCTGGCCCAGTCCGGGCCGATCAGCTTTGATGGGTCGACCGCGCGCGGCAAGGTAATCACGCCATTGACGGCGGTGGGCAGGTTCACGCCGGCCTGTTCGGTGACTTGGCGGCGGTCGTATTCCAGGTCGGCCTTGAGCAGCAGCTTGTTCGTCACGCGCCAGTCCAGCGCGGCCGAAACGAAACTGCGGTTGCCGTTGCCGACATGGTCCAGGTACGAGCCCAAGGTGCCGCCGGCCGCGTTGAGGCGCATGCCGAACTGCTGCTGCTCGCCGAAGCGGCGGCCCAGGTCGATATTGGCCA
Source organism: Janthinobacterium sp. PC23-8 (assembly GCF_002250505.1). Classification (GTDB taxonomy): domain Bacteria; phylum Pseudomonadota; class Gammaproteobacteria; order Burkholderiales; family Burkholderiaceae_D; genus Janthinobacterium. The sequence continues at coordinate 91,726 of NZ_NJGY01000002.1, read as the reverse complement.
CGGCGCTGCCACGGTCGTCCAGGCTCAGGCCCAGGCTGGTGACGGGCGTGCTTGCGGCGCGCTTGGTCACGAAATTGACCACGCCAGCCGGCGAGGTAAAGCCGTAATACAGGGCCGACGCGCCTTTGAGCACTTCCACCCGCTCCTTGTTCTCCATGGCTACCTGCGAGAAATTCATGATCGGCATCGAGCCGTTCAGGCGATAGTTGGTGCGGTTTTCCACCGCGATGCCACGTATCACCAGCTGATCCCAGGTCTCGCCGCCATTTTGCTGGCGCGTGACGCCCGCCGTATTGCGCACGGCGTCATACAGGCCGGCGGCGCCCTGCAGGTCCAGCAATTCGCGCGTGATCACGTTGACGGTCGAGGGCACGTCCATGATATTGGCGCCGCGAAAACTGCCCGCTTCGGTGGTCAGGGGCACCAGACCCTGGGCGCGGCTGCCTGTGACCTGGACCGCCTGCAGCACCTGCTCATCAGTGGCTTGGGTCTGGGCATGGACGGGAGAAGCGAATGCCAGCGACAGAGCGGCGGCGAGCGGGAGCAAACGGGGATTCAATACAGCGGACATGGATGGTGAAACTTTCAACAAGACAATGAACCAAAACTGGCGGTAACCGACATGATAGACGTAACGAGAATCATTCGCAAGAAATGTCATTGAAATGGAAAAGTAATTATTCCCCCGCGACTCCAGCCCGCTGTTCTTTATCGTTGAAGTTAAAACCACGCCGGCGGCACTGCATCAAGCAGCGCCGCAAAACCCAGTCCTACCTGGCCTTTTCAGACCCTGCCACCCCTTCCGGCAACGCATACGCAATCAAGGTATCGCCCATTTTGGTCCCCAGCGAGCCATGGCCGCCGGCCATCACCACCACATACTGCCGGCCGGTCTTGTCGGACACATAGCTCATCGGCGTGGCCTGGCCGCCGAACGGCAGGCGCGCCTTCCACACCACTTTGCCGTTGCGCACATCGTAGCCACGGATATAGTAGTCGAGCGTGCTGCTGAGGAATGCCACGCCGCCGCCGGTGGTACTCATGCCACCCAGGCTCGGTACGCCCAAGGGCAGCGGAATCGGCACGGGGGCGCTGTCCATGGTGGTGCCGTTCTTGTGCATCCACACCTTTTTCATGGTGCGCAGGTCGACTGCGGCCACATAGCCCCACGGCGGCGCCTGGCAGGGGAAGCCCAGCGGCGACAAAAACGGCTTGATTTCGACGGCAAACGGCGTGCCGGTCTGCGGCTGCAAGCCCATTTCCGTGCCGCTGCCGCCCTTGGCGGTGGCTTGCGCGCGCGGCACCAGGCGTTCCAGGAAACCCATGTAGTCGGGGTTCAGCAGCAGCAGCTGGCGGCCCGGATCGACGGCCGCGCCGCCCCATTCAAAGATGCCCAGCGGGCCGGGCGAGATGATGGCGCCCTTGATCTTGCCTGACGCGACCGTCTGCGGCGTGAACGGCCCTTCATAGCGATGCTGGCGGAAGATGATGCGGCAGGCCAGCTGGTCGAACGGCGTGGTGCCCCACATGTCGGTTTCACTGATGTTTTTCTCGGGCAGGAAGGTCAGGGCCGAAAACGGTTGCGTGGGCGAGACGCGGTCGCCAGCGGCCACGTTACCGGTCGGTACCGGCTTCTCGGGCGCGGGCACCACCAGGCTGCCGTCGCGCCGGTCGATCACATAGATATCGCCGCGCTTGGTGGTGGCCACCACCGACGGCACCTTGCCCTTCGGTGTATCGATATCGACCAGGGTCGGCTGGCCGCCGATATCCATGTCCCATATATCGTGGTGCACGCTCTGGTAGACCCAGCGCACCTTGCCGGTAGCCAGATCGAGCGCGACGATGGCGCTATTGTATTTTTCGCCGTTGACATTGCGGTTGCCGCCCCAGGTATCGGGCGTTTCATTGCCCATCGGGATATACACCATGCCCAGTTTTTCATCGACGCTGGACACGCCCCAGGAATTGGGCGAGTTGTTGGTATAGGTCTGGCCGGCCACGATGGGTTCGGTGGCGTCCGGTTTCGAGGCGTCCCAGTTCCACATCAATTTCCCACTCACGGGGTCATAGCCACGGATTACGCCGGAAGGCTCTTCGGTCGAATCGTTGTCGGTCACGCTGGCGGCCATCACGATCATCTTTTGCGACAGCGCCGGCGGCGAGGTAGGCATCAGGAAACCGCGCTTTTTCATCGCCATGCCGTGGTACAGGCCGATCACGCCATTGTCGCCAAAGCTCTTGCACGCGGCGCCCGTATCGGCGTTCACCGCGATCAGGGTGGCGTCCATGGTGGGCGCGAAGATACGGCGCGGACATTCCATGCCGGCAGCTTCCGGCACCGGATCGTCCTTGGCGCGGCCCGCGTTCACATCCCAGTACGACACGCCGCGGCAGATCATGTGCTGGTAGCTGGCCGCATCGCGGTTGATCTTCGGATCGTGGCGCCAGATTTCCTTGCCCGTGTCCGGGTCGAGCGCGATGACGATATTGTGCGGCGTGCACAGGTACAGCATGCCGTTGACCTTCAGCGGCGTGACTTCGTTGGCGATTTCCACCGGGTCGGTCGGCCCCTTGAAGTCACCTGTATGGAATACCCACGCCTGCTTCAGCTGCGAGGCATTGGCCGGCGTGATCTGCGCGGCCGGCGCATAGCGGTCGCCATAGCCCGAGCGGCCATAGGCCGACCAGTCGTTGGGCGCGACGCCAGGCGCGAAGTCGCCCTGCGGCGTGGCCGCCATGCTCTCGTTCGCCACTTCGCCATGCAGGTTGTGGTAGTCCTGGAACAGCGCGAAGATACCCACCGCCAGGGTCGCCACCACGGCGGCCAGCAAGGCGCGCTTGCCGGTGTCCGTGCTGGCAACGCTGCTGTCGGCCCGCTCCAGGCGGCGCCCGACAAACGGCAGCAGCAGCCAGACGGCGGCGGCAAACCAGATATCGAGGCGCGGCAGCAGCTGCCACCAGTCGAAGCGCACTTCGACAATCGACCAGACCAGTGTGGCGGCCAGCAACAGGGCCAGGCAAGACCGGGCAGCACGGCGGCCCCTGAACACCAGCGCGCCGGCGACGATCATGCCGACACCGGCCAGCACGTAATACCAGGAGCCCTGCAGGGACAGCAGCCAGACGCCGCCGCCGGCCAGCGCGAGGCCCAGCAATATAAAGATGGTACCGGTGAGCAGCAGCAGGGGTTCGGGCCGTTTGGGGGCAGTCATGATGTACTTTCTGAAAGAAATGCGCCGCGCGTGCGCGCAAGGTGAGCGGTGAGGCAGGCCATTTTTCCATCAATTGCCAAAACAGGGCACACGCCACACCGCACCAGGCAAGGCGGCGCGCCTCCGCTGACGTCAGAAAATACACAAATATAACGATAAAATTCAATTTAAACGAAAACAATAAATTACTCGCTTAAATCATTTTTTTATCTTAAAATGAAATGCATAAATTGCCCGTAAGCAATTGCCCGAAATGTAAACAGGAGTAACTAGCATGACTATCGCCAAACGGCTTTACGCACTGATATTTTCCGTGATCGCCGGGCTGGCGGTGCTCACCGGCTTCGGCGCCTACCAAACGCAACGGGTGTATACGGCGGCCAGCTACGCCAGCGTCAACACCGTGCCCAGCTTGCTGACGCTCGACGAGGCTTTCGTGCATTTCGCGCAAATGCGCACGCTGGTATGGCAACACATGGCGGCCGATGATGCCGCCAGGCGCGGCGAAATCGAAGCGTTGATCGGCCGCGACCGCGCCGCGATCGATGTGGCATTCAACAAGTATGAAAAAGAAGATATTACCGATGAGCAGGATCGCGTCATGCTGGCGGCCGATCGCGCCGCGATGGTCAAGTACGACAAACTGCGTGAGCAGGTATTGCTGCTGTCGAAGGCCGGCGGGCGCGAGGCCGCGCGCGAACTGCTGATGAAAAGCGAGGGCATCATCAAGGAACTGATCAAGGCACTCGACATCCACCACAAATACAATGCGGATCTGGGCGACAAGGGCGCCAAAGATGCCGCCGCCGCCGCCGCGAGCGCGCGCTGGATCTCGATAGCGCTGTCGCTGGCCATGACCACGCTGGTGGCCGGCATGGGGCTGGTGCTGGCGCAGCGCATCGTCGCGTCGCTCGACACGGCCGTCGGCGTGGCCCGCACCATCGCCGGGGGCGACCTGAGCGTCGAGGTAAAAGCCACCAGCAAGGACGAGATCGGCCTGCTGATGACAGCGCTGGGCGACATGAACGCCGGCTTGCTGCGCATCGTCGGCGAGGTGCGCTCCGGTTCGCAGGCCATCGGCACGGCCACCAGCGAAATCGCGGCAGGCAATCTGGACCTGTCGGCGCGCACGGAACAACAGGCAGGCTCGCTGGAAGAAACCGCCTCCGCGATGGAGGAACTGACGGCAACGGTGCGCCAGAATGCGGACAATGCGCGCCAGGCCAGGCAGATGGCTGGCAGCGCCTCGGACAAGGCCGTGCGTGGCGGCGAGGTGATGCGGGACATGATCAGCACCATGGACGCCATCGACAGCTCGTCGAACAAGATCGTCGATATCATCGGCGTGATCGACGGCATCGCCTTCCAGACCAATATCCTGGCCCTGAACGCAGCAGTGGAGGCGGCGCGCGCCGGTGAACAGGGGCGCGGCTTTGCGGTCGTCGCCACGGAAGTGCGCAACCTGGCGCAGCGCTCGGCTGCGGCGGCGCGCGAAATCAAGACCTTGATCGGCGACTCGGTCAAGCAGGTGGAACAAGGCGGCAAGCTGGTGCAACAGGCCGGCTCCGCCATGACGGAAGTGGTCGACACCGTGCGCGGCGTGAGCGACATCGTCAGTGAAATCTCGGCCGCCAGCGCTGAACAAAGCACGGGCATCGACGAAATCAACCGCGCCATCACCCAGATGGACGAGGTCACCCAGCAAAATGCGGCACTGGTCGAGGAAGCGGCGGCCGCGTCGCAAGCGCTGCAGGAGCAGGCGGGCAGGCTGGCGGAGGTGGTCGGGGTGTTCAAGCTGGCGCAAGGCCAGCAGGCTGCGCCTGCCACGGCAAGCAAGGCCGTGGCCAAGCCACTGTCGAAGGCACCCGTCAAGCCTTCGCTCAAGCCTTCGCTCAAGCCTTCCGTCAAGCCTTCGAGCAAGCCTGCCACGGTGCTGGCGGGCACCGGCGACGTTGACGAATGGGAACAGTTTTAAGCAGCTCACCGCCGCCCAGGTCGATTCATCCAGAACAGGAGTCATCATGTGTGTTGCGCCGCTTTTTCCGCTTTCGTCCGCCGAGCAAACCCATCTGGACCAGATGTTCGGCAATGATCCGCTACTGCAGGGCGAAATCCTCGCCCTGTTCGTCGCAGACAGCCGCCAGTGCCTGGCAGAGCTTGCCGACGCGCTGGTCCGCGGCCATGCTGCGCCGGCGCGCTTGCTGGCGCAGCAACTGCTCGACCACAGCACCGCCATGGGTCTGACCGAAATGCGGGCGCTGGCGCGCGAGGCCGTCAACGCCGGGTTTGCCAACGACTTCGCCGAACAACGCCGCCTGCACGCCGCATTGCACCAGGCGCTCGACGCCGTCTCGAATGCAGCGACACGCTTGACCTTCCTAGCCCTCGCGCCCATCCACGCGCGGGCGCCACAGATACTGTGCATAGGTAGCGGCATACAGGACAAATGCCACTGACCAGCAAGCGCCCGCCAGCAGCAGCGCCGGCATGGCCAGCGCTGCGGGCGCAACGGCCGACAGCAAGCGGGCCACGGCGCCCAGCTGCACCAGCCAGTACATGGCCGCTTCCTTTCTGCCTGCCTTGAGCGGCCGGCCCGTATGGCCCAGGGTGGTGCGCGTCATCATGCCGATAATCAGGCCCGCCATCGAGCCCACCGTCAGCGCATGAAACGCGGCGCTGGCCGGCAGCCAATGCAGGCTGGCGCAAGCCAGCAGCATGAAGCCGATGCCGATCCAGGCGTAGGACAGATGCAGTATCCACAGCAGCGGCACGCGCAAGGTGCGCTGCGGCTGCCAGGCCAGCAGGTTGACCAGCGACATGGCGCCGGCCGCCAGCGCCAGCGGCGCAGTGACGACGCCGGGCGCGTCAAAGAGCCAGGCGACACCGGCCGCCGCCATCAGCCCGGCGGCCACCAGCGCGCGTTTCGGGCTGGCCAGCGGCGAGCTGCCGGGTGCGCCATTGCGGGTAAACATGGGAATCACGCGCGCCCCCAGCACCGACTCGATCAGCACGATAACGAAAATCGCCGCCTGCACGGGCACAAAATACGATAGCGGCGTCAAGCCCATCACTGAAGCGTGATACAGCCCGTTGGCGATGGTGAGCAGCGCCAGCAGGCCGACCAGGAACAGATTGCGATGGTTGCCAGATCGCCACAGCACCTGGAACAGGGGCCATGCGCACAAAGGCAGGAACAGCAGGTCGATGGCGGCCGCCACCGGCGCCGGCGCCGCCAGCATCGCCACCCTGCCCGCCAGCCAGATGGCCGCCAGCACCATCAGATGCGCGCCTTGCGGCGTCGGCAAGCCGGTCCAGTTGCGCCCGGCCGTAAACAAAAAGCCCACCACCACCGCTACCGCGAAGCCGAACACCATCTCATGCATATGCCAGCCCATGCTGACCTGCAGCGAGGCTGTCGCGACGCCCAGGTAACTGGCCAGCCACAGCGGAATGCTGACGGCCGCGAACAGCGCGGCCAGCAAATAAAACGGGCGAAAACCCAGTTGCCAGACCGGGTGGCACGGCTGCCAGGGCAAGACGCTACTGGCAGGCGTGGGACGGGAGGGTTCGCTGATGGTTGTGATGGCCATGATGGACTCGCGCTGAAAGATATATTACATATACTACTTTATGCCGGCACGCGCCGCCATCGGTAAATATGACTAGGGCTATAATCTGCATTCCCAGTCAATATTGCTCTCGCCATGCTGCAGATCGCCTTCGAATCCCCCGACCAGCCCGCAATCATCGCCCTGATCGCCGACCTCGACGCCTACCAGCTGACCTTGTATCCGCCCGAATCCGTGTATGCGCTCGATTTGCAGTCGCTGCTGCAGCCGCAAGTAAAATTTGCCGTGGCGCGTGCGGCCGACAACAGCATCGTCGGCTGCGCCGCCGTGGTGCTGAACCGCGACTATGGCGAAGTCAAGCGCATGTATGTAACACCGGCAGCACGCGGCCTGGGCGCGGCAAAGAAACTGATGGCGCTGCTGGAACAGGCGGCGCGTGACGCTGCCTGCCCGTTGATGACGCTGGAAACGGGGCCGTCACAGCCCGAAGCGATCGCCTTGTACCAGCGCCAGGGGTTCGAGCGCTGCGGGCCGTTTGGCGGCTATCGCAACGATCCGCTCAGTGTTTTCATGCACAAGCGCCTGGTTAGCAATCTCTGACGACATCTCTCAAAGTTGCAGGGTGCTCATACGATCGGTGCCTTGTGCTTGCGTGGTGGCGGATATAACTGCGGCGGGTGATCGGGCCGGCTTCCTACACTCATTGCGCGGGCCAGATTTGCTTCTGCAGCTTGCGGCAACATTGCTCGTTTAAAATCCGGCGGAACATGCAGGACCAATTCGGAAAAAGACTTGCCGCCAGCGCCGCGAATCTGCTCCAACCCCTCGTAGCCTTGCGGTGGCTTGCCGCCGCTCCAATAGGAAGGCAAACGAAGTTCGCGTGGCAGACGCGCAGATTGATCCACTACCTTGTCCCGCATGACAGGTGCCCTCAGCATGCGTTCTTTCGACATCGAGCGCGCCCGCTCACGAACCATCTCGGGATGCGTAATATCTCCCCTGCGATACTGGCCCAGTACCTCCTGATTTTTCGCAGTCACCGCTGCCAGACCGCGCTGCCGACGCAGATGTTCCTTCTCAAGTTCCTCTGGCGTTTTCCGCTCGAGTCGCGGTGGCCGATCCAGCTGCTTTTGAATAAAAATGGTTTTGACGTGGCGCAGATCCGGTGCCTTTATCCACACTTGTTCGTTGTGATCGGTATTGCCGGAAGGATGTTCGACAAGGTCCTGCAACTTCCTGTGCCCTCTTACTGCCTCCTGCGTTGCGCGCTCAACACTAAAGGCACGTGGAGCAGGACTGGATGGCGTACGGCGATAATAATCAGGGTTCATGCCTCCAAGGAGACGCTCCGAGCCACGTCCTACCTTGCGTCCGGTAGGCAACTCTCGTCCGAAAATTCGTCCGGCGGAATCCTGGTTGTTATGGAAAAGCTCCAGCGGGTGCCGCATGTCCTGCACCACGCGCGCAGCATCGAAAGCCAGCGTAATGCCGGCATTGCCGATCGACCCCACCCCAAGAGGTGCAAGGTCCGGATCACGACGTGGATCGTAGCCAGGTGGATTACCTTTCGCTTGCCGTTCCGCATCTACCCGCTTGCCGGAAATGGCACGGGTATAAGTTCCGGCGCCGCCCCCTCGATTGAAGTCGGCCATTTTCCGAACACGGCCGATACGATCGAGTTGACGTTCGATGACCGACATCGGTCGCTTGCTGTGGGTGAGTCCCGTCAACTCCCCCTTATCGATATCGCGCGTAAAAATTGTGCCGTTGTTTTCGGGCCGCATCAAGGACTTGACCGGCATCAGCGCGTGATTGACCCGTATAGCCTGACGCCCGAAGGGCAAACGTCCACGCTCTTGTTCCGATTGCAAGATAGCGCCGGAAACTTTTTGTCGCAGGAAATTAGCATTGGAACGAAAAGCCGCTAATTGATTACGATCCTGCTCCATGAGGGGCTCGCCGCCATCCTGACGCCGATGCAGATCACCCATATGCCGCTCAAACTGGCGCGGTGTCGTTTGTGAAGCCTTCATCGGAGCTGCACTGCGTCCACGTTCAGGAGCACTCATCTTGTCTTCCTTGCCAAGGGTTTCGCCGGTTTGAGAACAGGCACATTGCATGCAGAAATTCTTAAAACAATAACATAAATTTCTTGCTAATACTATTGCAATTGCACGACATGCTTCTGTGTTTCACCAGGTATCGGGCGCCGCACAAGGCAGGAAGACCTGAATGACTCGGCAAGACTGATGCGCTGCCGGAGTGTCGGATTCTTCGGCATGCGATGCTGTTCGCGCGACGATTTATTGCGCTTGCCCATCATACACCTCGACAGCGACAGGCACGGCGCCAATCACCACCGCCCCGGCGGCAGGCAAACCAAGCAATACGGCGCTCAGCACTTCCTGCCGCGATGCGCCATGCGATTTGGCCGACAGCACATGAAAGGGTATGCCCGAGGTATTGCCGGTGGCGGCCAGCACGGCGATATAGGCCAGTTCCTCGGTCTTTTTATCGAGGGCACTGGCGGCATCGAGTGATTTGGCCACTTGCAGCCACGCCGCCGCCTGCGCCGGCGCTTCTTGCATGAAGCAGGAAAATGCTGTTGAAACGCTCATGATTGATCCCTTCAGCCCGTACTGTCTCGGCTATCAATATTTATAAATGACGCACTTGCCGTGGCGGCGTGTCCCAGTTGTCGTTTTTTCCGTCCAGATACATGATGGGCGCATTCGACAGTTCTTCCGGCGTCACATCATCGAGGCAAGCGAGATTGATGGCGTAGAATTTGCCCCAGCGCGGTGACTGGCCGATGCCAAAGGGGCGGACGCCGCAATGCTTGCAAAACAGATGCTGCTCGGACTTGCTCAGGAATCGGTACTGGCTCAGTTCAGCTTCGCCGGCCAGCAGCCGGAACGCCTCGGGCTTGACGATGGCCGACCATAGGCGCAGCTTGGCGCAAATCGAGCAATTGCAGCGGATGGTGGCGGCATGGAGATCAATGTCCGCCGCAAAGCGCACCTGGCCGCAATGGCAGCTGCCGTGACAAGTCTTCATCCGCGCTCCGTTTATTTCAGATAAGGGAGACTGTAGCAGGAGATCACTTCGCCTGTCGATGCTCCACCGCATACACGGCCGCCTGCACCCGGCTGGTGAGATTGAGTTTTTTCAGCACGTTCTGCACATGGATCTTGACGGTGCTTTCGGCCAGGTCCAGGGTGCGGGCGATGCCCTTGTTGCTTTCGCCGCGAGACAGGCAGTCGATGATTTCCTTTTCGCGCGGGGTCAGCTTGTCCAGTTCCGACGCCGGTTCCTCGCGCCGCGTGCCGGCCTGCAGCTGGGCCACCAGCTTGCCCGTCATCGCTTCGGCAATCACCACTTCGCCGGCGGCGGCGCGGCGAATGGCGCGCACCAGGTAGTCGGCGTCGATATTCTTGATCAGGTAGCCGCAGGCGCCCGCGCGCAGGGCGGTGGCCAGGTCGTCGGCGTCTTCCGATACCGTCAGCATGACGATGGCGGTGCCGGGGCAATCGTGCTGCATCAGCTGCAGCGCTTCCACGCCCGACATGCCGGCCATGTTCAGGTCCAGCAGCACCACGTCGGGCTGCAGCTGGATGGCGCGCTTGATGCCTTCGACCCCGTCGGCCGCCTCGCCCACCACGGAAAATTCGTCGTGGCGCTGCAGCAGCGAGCGTATGCCGCTGCGAAACAGGGCGTGGTCGTCGACCAGCATCACGGTAATTGGTTTGTCGGCGCTAGTCATGGTGTCCTTCTTTCGCTGTTCAGGCTGCCCGGCGCTGTTCGCGCGCCAGGTGCAATTCGATGGTAGTGCCGTGTCCGGGCGCGGCATGCACGTCAAAGCTGGCGTCGATGCGCTGCGCGCGTTCGCGCATGATGTGCAGGCCGACATGGCTTTCGCCTTTTTCCAGCACGGCGGCAGCGTCAAAACCGACGCCGTTGTCGCTGACGGTCAGCGTGAAATCCTGGTCGTCGGCCAGCCGCACTTCGACATGGCTGGCCTGGGCGTGCTTGCGGATGTTCGACAGCGCTTCCTGCACGATGAATAGTAACTGCAATTGCTGCTCGCGCGGGAACGGCGCACCGTCAACGTCAGCCAGCAGTTCGGCATTGATGCCGGTCTGGCGGCGGAATTTGTCGAGCGCAGCGCGCAGGGAGCCGATCAGGTCATCCTCCATCAGCCGGCTGCGAAAGTTCAGCAGCAGCTCGCGCACGTCGTCGTAGCTTTCCTTGATGCCGGCCTGCAGGGCCGGCACGATGTCTTCCACCTGGTCGTAGCGCGCCTTGCGCACCGAGTCGTCCAGCATCTGCACCTGCAGGTTCAAAAAGTTCAGGCTTTGCGCGATGCTGTCGTGCAGGCCTTGCGCCACCAGGTTGCGCTCCTCCGACACCGCCATCTCGCGCTCGCGCGCGGCCAGGCGCAGGTTTTCCAGCGCGATGCCCAGCAGCTGGCCCAGGGTTTCCAGCAGCGCCAGCTCGCGTTCGGAAAACACGCGCGCATGGCGGAAGTGCAGGTTGAAAAAGCCCATCTGCTGTTCATGCGCGTGGATCTGGAATACGGACACGGTGGCAAAGCCTTCGCGATGGCATTTCAATTCGTGCGCGCGGTCGATGCGGCGCATGTCATGCACCCTGGCGACGTTTTCGCGCACCGCCGTGCCGCACAGGCAGTCGCCCACTTTCAGGCAGTGCTCGGACGCCACCAGTTCCTCCGACAAGCCCGTATGCACCACCATATGCAGGTTGCCGCGTTCGGCGTCGAGCACCCGCACGGTGGAGCCGTCCGCTTCGAAATACGCGACGATGCGCTCCATGAAGCCGCCGCAGAGGTCCTCCAGCGGCTGCGGGCGCTGCAAAAAAGCAGCGCTTTCGTATAGCAAGGCCAGTTCGCGGTTGCGGTATTCGAGGGTGGCCGTCTTGCTGCGCACGCCCTCCTCCAGGTTGCCGTACAAGGCCTGCAGCCGGTCGGCCATCTGGTTGAAGCCGCTGGCCAGCTGGCCGAATTCGTCGTTGCTGTCGACCGCCAGGCGCACGCTGAAATCGCGCTCCTTCATGCGCTGCATGCCCAGGCGCAGCCGTGTGACCGGTTCGATGATCAGCATGAACATCAGGTAGATCATGCTGACGGTGCCGATAATGGCCATGCCCACCAAAATCAGCTGCGAGCCGCGCAGCCAGAAGGTGCGCTGCTCGCTGTCGCGCTCGATCAGGCGCACCAGCTGGTCGACCTGGCCGGCAAAGCCCTGGGCATCCTGCTCGAAGTTGCGCGCCTGCGCCGGCGAGCTGACCGCCAGCGCGGCCGGGCGCAGCTCGCGCTGCCATGCCTGCACGATGCGTTCGAATCCGGTCTTGATGGCGGCGGACGGCGGCAGGAACAAGGGGCGCTGCGGATCTCCGCGGCCGATCTTGGCCAGCATGTCGTCGACCAGCAGCACTTGCGGCTGCACGCCGGAGCGGTTTTCGCTACCGACCAGCAGGGTCAATCGATAGGTCTGCATGCGCAGCCGGCCCGTTTCATTGATGGCGGCCGAACTGCCTTCGAGCTGCCAGGACAGAAATAAAGTGCAGGCGATGGCCGTCAACGCCAGTGCCAGCATGCCCAGCAAGGCGCCGACGATCTTGGTCGATAGTTTTTGCCAAGAAGAAATCATCTGATTGAAGCTCATGCTGTTCCTGTCAAGTGCGGCCCGGTTCAGCCTCCGGTCTGGGCCATGAACCGGATGATCCTGTCCGGCTGCGTAGTAAAATCATGCTGCTGCGGCTTGCGTTCGATGGCCTCGCGGATGGCCGCTTCCAGTTCCGTGTCGCTGGCCCCACCGCGCAGCATGGGGCCGAAGGCGAATTTTTCTTCCTGGCCCAGGCACAGATACAAGGTACCGTCGACGGACAGGCGCACGCGGTTGCAGGTGGCGCAAAAGTGCTGCGACATCGGCGTGATGAAGCCGATGCTGGCCTGCCCGTCCGGCGTGGACATATAGCGCGCCGGTCCGCCGCCCAGCTCTGCCGCTTGCGGCACCAGGCCGAATGTTTCAATCAGGCGCTCGCGCACGTCGCCCAGCGGCATGTACTGCGCATTGCGGCCGGTGCTGCCCATCGGCATCGCCTCGATCAGGCGCAGCATGAAATGCTGCTCGATGCAAAAGGCCGCCATCGCCTCGATCTGGTCGTCATTGACGCCGCGCATGGCCACCATATTGATCTTGATCGGATCAAAACCGGCCGCCTTGCCGGCCATCAGGCCGTCGAGTATCGGCTGCAGGCTGTCGCGCCCGGTGATGGTCTCCATGCAGGCGCGGTCGAGCGTATCGAGGCTGACGTTGATGCGGGCCACGCCAGCGGCGCGCAGCGCCACCGCATGGCGGCCCAGTTGCGTGGCGTTGGTCGACAGCGACAGGTCACGCAGGCCGGGCAGCCTGGACAGGCGCCCCGCCAGTTCCGGCAAGTTGCGCCGCAACAGCGGCTCGCCGCCCGTCAGGCGCACCCGGCGCGTGCCGAGACGCACAAAAATGCCCAGCAGGCGCTCGATTTCGTCGAAGTTCAGCCAGTCCTTCGGCTCTTGGTAGCCGCGAAAGCCCTTGGGCATGCAATAGCTGCAACGCAAGTCGCAACGGTCGGTCACAGACAAGCGTACATAGTCGATCGACCTGCCAAAGCGGTCCTGCAATATGGAACTGGACATCACCTTACTCCTGTTTCACCATCTGATTGTAAAGCCTGGGGCCGCGCCTGGCTGTACACCAGACGCTCCGGCGGCCTAGTCACTCTGGCCTATTGCACCAGAGGACTATCCGTGCCTTCGAGCTCCACGCCGGCGATTGTCGCGCGCCCGACCAGCAGATGCAGATACTGGTGCACGGCGCGCTGCCACGCCGCGCGCGACAGGCGGTCGGCGATCTGCGCCTGCACCGCCTCGTAGGCAATCGGCTGGCCTTCGATGCGGCGCAGCACCTGCACGATGTGGTAGCCAAAACGCGTTTCCAGCAGGCGCCCGGCCAGCTCGCCCTGCTCCAGGCGGAATACCAGCGCGTCGAATTCCGGCACGCTCTGGCCTGGCGAGATCTGGCCCAGGCTGCCGCCCAGCGCCCCCGAGGGGCAGTTCGAATACTGTCCCGCCAGTTCGGCAAAGCGCTCGGGCGCCGCTTTCAAGGCATCGAGCACCGCCTGCGCCGTCGTGCGCAGCAGGTCCAGAGGTGCCTCCTGGGTCACCTGGAACAGGATATGGCGCGCTTCGACCAGGGCGCCGCTGCGAAACAGCTGCGGGCGCTGCGCATAAAAGGTGCGGCAGGCTTCGTCGTCGGCGAGCGGCACCTTGATTTCCTGTGCAAACAGCGCTTCGACCAGTTCGTCGTCACTGGCGGCCGCCAGGCCCAGCCGATGCGCCTCATCGAGCAGCAGCCGGCGCAGCACCAGTTCGTGCACCGCCTGTTTCAGGGGATTGCCGGCGCCCTGGTGATGCGCCAGCTCCTGTTCCACTTGTGTGTCGTCGATATCGACGCCATTGACCGAGATACCCATGATGTTCTCCTTTCAAAATTAACGGCGGCGTACCAGCTGCCAGGCGCGGCCAAGATAGCCCACGGCGCCAAAGCCGCTCCACACGTGCACCAGGCGGGTGAACGGGAAGATGACGAACAGCGACATGCCCATGAACAGGTGCAGCTTGAAGATCAGCGGCGCGTCGACGATAAAGCTGGCGGCGTCGCCACGCAAGGTCAGCACGTGCTGCGCCCAGGTCATCAACAGCACCATCATGTGGCCGTCCATGTGCGAGGCCGAGACAAAGATCGACGACAGTCCCAGCAGCAAGGTGAGCAAAATCCACAGCAACACCAGCTTGTCCTTGACGGTGGTGCGGGCGGCCACGCGCGCATTGCCGAAGCGGCGCGCCAGCAGCATCAGAATGCCGACCAGGCACAAAGTGCCCATCACGCCGCCGGCCACCATGGCCACGGTTTGCTTGACGCCGTGGGTCACGCCCAGCGCATCCCACACCCATACGGGGGTCAGCAGGCCGGCTGCATGGCCGAAGAACAGGCCCAGTATGCCGAGGTGGAACAGCGGGCTGCCCAGGCGCAGCATGCCCGTGTTGAGAACCTGGCTCGATTCCGACTTCCAGGTGTACTGCTCGCGGTCGTAACGCACCAGGCTGCCGAGCAGGAAGATCGCCAGCGCGATATAGGGATAAATCCCGAACACAAATTGATGCAGGTAGTTCATGACCTTCTCCTTCAGTGATGCGGTGCTGCCGCCTTGGGATAGAAATTGACGGGATGCGTTCCAGCCAGACCCGCGCCCGCCAGGCCGCCGGGTTTGAGCAGCGGCTCGATGCCGTCCGCGCCGGGCCCGAAGGTTTCCAGTGCTTCGTCCATGTCGCGGATCGGCGGCTCGCTCAGCTCCTCGGCCTGGACCGGCGTCAAGGTCTGCAGCAGGTCGAACACGCAGGCGTAGCTGCTGCCATTGGCGCGCAGCTTGCGGCCGATATACGCCAGCACATGGATGGCGTCGCCCAGCAGCCGCTCGGCCTCGGCGGGCTCCTGCTGCGACAGGAATTCCAGAAACAGCGGCACGTAGTCGGGCAAGTCGTCGCCCACCATTTGCAGGCCGTGGCGGCTGTACTCGGCCAGCAGGTCGACCATGGCCTGGCCCCGGTCGCGCGATTCGCCGTGGATATGCTCGAACAGGTGCAGCGACTGCGACGGGTTACGGTCGAACGTCATCACATACTGCTGCTGCAGGTCGATCAGCGACGTGGCCTGCAAGTGCGCCAGCAGCGGCTGCAGGGTCGCATGCCAGGCCGGCAGGGCCTCGCTCAGCAGGCCATCGAGCGCCGGCAGTTCCTGCAGCAGTTCCGGCTCCGGGTAGAGCAGCAAGGCCGACAACACCTGATAGCCCTGCATGGTGTTCAGTTGATCAGACATCGAGGCTCTCCTTTTTTTTGCGGGACTTCGGCATGGCCATGAAAATCTCCGAGCCATGCTTGCGCTTGCCAAACAGGCTGGCGTCGCTGGTGCCGTCCGAGCAGCCATTGCCGAAAGTAAAACCACAACTGCCCTTGTCGTTGAAGCTGTCCTCGGCCATTTCCTTGTGGCTGCTCGGTATCACGAAACGGTCTTCGTAATTGGCGATCGCCATGATGTGGTACATGTCTTCCACCGTGGCCACATCCAGGCCCACCTGCTCGAGCACCGCCAGATCAGGTTCCGGCGCCACATGCTTGCTGCGCATATAGGCACGCATGGCCAGCATGCGGTCGAGCGCCTTGATCACCGGCGGCTGGTCGCCGGCCGTCAGCAGATTGGCCAGGTATTGCACCGGAATGCGCAGGCTGGCCGTATCCGGCAGGATGCCGTTCTTGCCCAGTTTTCCCGATTCTGCAGCGGCCTGTATCGGCGACAGCGGCGGGATATACCACACCATCGGCAAGGTACGGTATTCCGGGTGCAGCGGGAACGCCACCTTCCACTCGACGGCCATCTTGTAGACGGGCGAACGCCTGGCCGAGTCCAGCCAGGAATCCGGGATGCCCTGGCGGCGCGCCTCTTCGATCACGGCCGGGTCGTGCGGGTCGAGGAACAGGCCCAGTTGCGACGGGTACAGGTCGCGCGGGTCGGCCACCGAAGCGGCCGCCTCGATCTTGTCGGCGTCGTACAGCAGCACGCCAAGATAGCGGATGCGGCCGACGCAGGTTTCCGAGCACACGGTAGGCTGGCCCGCTTCGATGCGGGGGAAGCAGAACGTGCATTTTTCAGCCTTGCCGGACGACCAGTTGTAGTAAATCTTCTTGTACGGGCAACCGGAGATGCACATGCGCCAGCCGCGGCACTTGTCCTGGTCGATCAGCACGATGCCGTCGTCCTCGCGCTTGTAGACCGAACCCGATGGGCACGATGCGACGCAGGTGGGATTGAGGCAATGCTCGCAAAGACGCGGCAGATACATCATGAAGGTGTTCTCGAACGTGCCGTACATCTCTTTTTGCATGTTGTCGAACAACGCGTCCTGGCTGCGCTGGGCAAATTCGCCGCCCAGGTCATCTTCCCAGTTCGGGCCCCACTCGATCTTGTCCATCTTCTTGCCGGTCAGGACCGAAATAGGCCGCGCCGTCGGTGGCGTTTCCGACAACGGCGCGTTCTGCAGGCGCTCGTAGTCGAAGGTGAACGGCTCGTAGTACTCGTCGATCTGCGGCAGGTTCGGGTTGGCGAAGATATTGGCGAGGATTTTCAACCGGCTGCCCTGGCGCGGCTCGATTTTTCCCGCCTGCGTGCGGCGCCAGCCGCCGTTCCACTTGTCCTGGTTTTCCCACTGCTTCGGGTAGCCGATGCCGGGCTTGGTTTCCACATTGTTGAACCACGCGTATTCCACGCCATCGCGGCTGGTCCACACGTTCTTGCAGGTGACGGAACAGGTGTGGCAGCCGATGCACTTGTCCAGGTTCAGCACCATGCCGATTTGCGCTCTGATTTTCATACCATGCTCCCTTGTTCTTCCACCAACGGGCCTTCGAGCCAGTCGATCTTGTTCATCTTGCGCACCAACACGAATTCATCGCGGTTCGAGCCCACCGTGCCGTAGTAGTTGAAGCCCCACGACAGCTGCGCGTAGCCGCCGATCATGTGGGTCGGCTTGGTCACGGCGCGCGTCACCGAGTTGTGAATCCCGCCGCGCTTGCCCGACTGTTCCGAACCCGGCACATTGATGATCTTTTCCTGTGCGTGGTACATCATCGTCATGCCTTCCGGTACGCGCTGGCTGACGACGGCGCGGGCCGTCAGGGTGCCGTTGACGTTGAACACTTCGATCCAGTCGTTGTCCACAATGCCGGCGTTCTTCGCATCGATCTCGGACAGCCACACGTGCGGGCCGCCACGCGACAGGGTCAGCATGCGCAGGTTGTCCGAATACGTCGAATGGATGCCCCATTTCTGGTGCGGCGTAATGAAGTTCAGCGCCAGTTCCTTGTTGCCGTTCGGGCTCGCGCCCAGCATCTGCGTGGTGGTCTTGGTGTTGATGGCCGGCTTGTAGACGCACAGGCCCTCGCCAAAATCGCGCATCCAGCGGTGATCCTGGTAAAACTGCTGGCGGCCCGTCAACGTGCGCCAGGGGATCAGTTCATGCACATTGGTATAGCAGGCGTTGTAGCTGACTTCTTCCGACTCCAGGCCCGACCAGGTGGGCGAGGAGATGATCTTGCGCGGCTGCGCCTGCACATCGCGGAAACGGATGGTGTCGTGCTCGCGCGGCAGCGCCAGGTGGGTATGGTCGCGCCCCGTAATTTTCGACAGCGCGGCCCAGGCCTTGACAGCCACGTGGCCGTTGGTTTCCGGCGCCAGCGACAAGATCATCTCGGCCGCATCGATGGCCGTGTCCAATCTTGGCTGGCCGTGCGCCACGCCTTCAGCCAGTACCGTGCGGTTGATGCCGCGCAGGACCTCGACTTCATGGCCGGTCTTCCAGCTGATGCCCTTGCCGCCGTTGCCGATGTTTTCCAGCAGCGGGCCGATCGAGGTGAACTTCTGCCAGATCTTCGTGTAATCGCGTTCGATGACGGTAAAGTTGGGCATGGTCTTGCCGGGGATCGGCTCGCACTCGCCGGCGCGCCAGTCTTTCGGGTCGAACGGCTGGCCCAGTTCGCCGGGGGTGTCGTGCATCAGCGGCGTCAACACGATATCGTGCTGCGTGCCCAGGTATGCTCCGCCGATTTCCTCGAACTTCTTGGCGATGCCCTTGTAGATATCCCAGTCCGACTTCGATTGCCACAGCGGCTGCACGGCTTCCGACAGCGGGTGGATAAACGGGTGCATGTCGGACGTGTTCAGGTCGTCCTTTTCATACCAGGTGGCTGTCGGCAGCACGATGTCGCCGTATAAACACGTGGTCGACATGCGGAAGTCCAGCACCACCAGCAGATCGAGCTTGCCTTCGGCGGCCGGGCGCACTTTCACGTCGCGCGGCTTGATGCAGTTGTTCTCGTCGCTCATCAAGGCGTTCTGCGTGCCCAGCAAATACTTCAGGAAGTACTCGTGGCCCTTGCCCGAGCTGCCCAGGATATTCGAGCGCCAGACAAACATATTGCGCGGGAAGTTGGCCGGATTGTCCGGGTCGTCGCACGAGAACTCGAGCTGCTTGTTCTTGATCTGGCTGACGGCATAATCGACCGGATTGACGCCGGCGGCTTTGGCGGCGCGCGTCACTTCCAGCGGATTGGTCTGCAGTTGCGGCGCGGACGGCAGCCAGCCCATGCGCTCGGCCTTGGCGTTATAGTCCAGGAGGGTCATCGGCGCCACGTCGGGGCCGGCCAATGGCGAGGCGATTTCCTCGGTATGCAGCTTTTCATGGCGCCACTGGCTGGTATGCGCATAGAAGAACGAGGTGCCGTTCATCTGGCGCATCGGGCGGTTCCAGTCCTGGGCAAACGCCAGCGGCGTCCAGCCGGTTTGCGGACGCAGTTTTTCCTGGCCCACGTAATGGGCCCAGCCGCCACCGGACTGGCCCACGCAGCCGCACATCATCAGCATATTGATGATGCCGCGATAGGTCATGTCCATGTGGTACCAGTGATTCAGGGCCGCGCCGACGATGACCATGCTCTTGCCGCGCGTCTGGTCGGCGTTTTCGGCAAACTGGCGCGCCACGGTAATGACGTCCGCCGCTTTGACGCCCGTATGCTTGACCTGCCAGGCGGGGGTATAGGGCATATCGTCGTCATAGCTGGTGGCGACATTGCCGCCGCCCAGGCCACGGTCGATACCGTAGTTGGCCAGGGTCAGGTCGAACACGGTGGCCACCAGCACGCTCGTGCCGTCGGCCAGGGTCAATCGCCTGGCCGGCACATGGCGCATCAGCATGTCGGAGCCGCTGTTGCCACCATCTTTCCCGCCAAAATACGGGAAGCCGACGGCGACCACTTCGTCGCTCTTGCCCAGCAAGGACAGCTGCGGATCGACCGGCGCGTTATTGCCGCCCTCTTTCATCTCCAGGTTCCACTTGCCCGCTTCGCCCCAGCGAAAACCGATGGAGCCGGCCGGCGCCACGATACGGCCAGAGGCTTCGTCGATGACCAGGGTTTTCCAGTCCGGGTTGTTGGTCTCATCGAGGTTATTGGCCAGGTGCGAGGCGCGCAAAAAGTATTCGGGCGCCAGGATGCCGTTCTGCTCCGTCAAACGCACCAGCATCGGAAAATCGGTGTACTGCTTGGCGTAACCCTTGAAGTAGGCCGATTGATGGTCTTTATGGTATTCGTTGAGGATCACATGGCCCATGGCCATCGCCAGCGCCGCGTCGGTGCCCTGCTTGGGCGCCAGCCAGATATCGCCGAACTTGGCCATTTCGCCGAAGTCGGACGACACGGCCACGGTTTTCGTGCCCTTGTAGCGCACTTCCGTATAAAAGTGGGCGTCGGGCGTGCGCGTCATCGGCACGTTCGAGCCCCACACCATCAGGAAGGTCGAGTTGTACCAGTCGGCCGACTCGGGCACGTCGGTCTGTTCGCCCCACACTTGCGGGCTGGCCGGCGGCAAGTCGCAGTACCAGTCGTAAAAGCTCAGCGCCACGCCGCCGATCAGCGACAGGTAGCGCGTGCCGGCCGCATAGCTGACCATCGACATGGCGGGAATCGGCGAAAAGCCCACGATGCGGTCCGGGCCGTATTTCTTGATCGTCAGCGCATTGGCGGCGGCGATCATTTCATTCGATTCGTCCCAGGTGGCGCGCACGAAACCGCCCAGGCCACGGATAGCTTTGTATTGCTGCGAGCGCACCGGGTCCTGGCTGATGTAGTCCCAGGCGGTGACGGGGTCCATGGTCTTGCGCGCTTCGCGCCACATTTCCATCAAACGGCCGCGGATCATCGGATACTTCACGCGCTGCGCCGAATACACATACCAGGAATAGCTGGCGCCGCGCGGGCAGCCGCGCGGCTCGTGGTTGGGCAGGTCCGGACGGGTGCGCGGATAATCGGTCTGCTGGGTTTCCCAGGTGATCAGGCCATTCTTGACATACACCTTCCAGCTGCACGAACCGGTGCAGTTGACGCCATGCGTCGAGCGCACGATCTTGTCATGCTGCCAGCGCTGGCGATACGCGTTTTCCCAGGTGCGGTCTTCGTCGACCACGGTGCCGTGGCCGTTCGAAAACGGCTCGGCGTTCTTGTTGAAAAATTTAAGACGGTCCAGAAAGTGACTCATGCTACCTCCACACATGCGCCGCAGGGCGGCGCCGGGTCATTAAAACGCTGCAAGCTGGTTGGCTCAAGCGTCGATGCAATGAGTCTAGCGAGCGGACGCCAGCGGCGGTATTGGCAGGAAGTCGGTTTTCGGCGCCAGGAATGCATAGGGGCATAGGCACTAATGCCTATGGGCCGCAGCTCCCCGCTGCGGTATATCTGTCAGCCTTCACCGTTCACACAGGAGTTTGCACCATGAGCATTACCGATTACGCCAGCCTCGTCGCCAGCGCCCGCCAGCAGGAACAGCCACAGCGATTGCTGTTCACCTTTACGCGCGCCGAAGCCGAACCGGGTGGCCAGGGCAAGTCGCTCACGCCGGTGCTGTGCGCCGACAAGCTGCCCGAAGAACTGGCCAGTTTTGCAGCCTTGCTGGAGGAATCGAAACAGATGCCCACGCACTGGGACGTGGTCTTTGTGGCGGGGCTGGCTGGCAGCGGCGGCCAGCCGCCAGCGTCACAGCAGTGCGAAGCGCCGCTGCGGGCGATGGTCAAGGCGATCGAGGAAGGCCGCATTGACAGCCTGCTGGCGTTTGACCGCAGCGGGGAGTTATTGCGGTTCCGTTGAATCAGGCCACGGGCGCTCGTGCAGATGGCGCGCCCGTTCTATGGGACACACCAGCGGCAAAAACTGCTGCTGGCGCGCCGAATACGCCATCAGCGCGCCGCTGTCGATATCGAAATACCAGCCGTGCAGCTTCAGCAGCCCCTGCTCCACCCGGCGTTTGAGCCAGGGATAGGTCAGCAGATTGTCGAGCGACTGCAGGATGCTGGCCAGCTCGCAGGCATGGCGCTGTTCCTGCGCCGAGCGGTGGCCCAGTTCGCGCCGCACGCGCTGCGCCACCGGTTCGGCAATGCGCATCCACTGCCCCACGAAGTCGGTTTCCTGGCCTTGCGCGCGCGGCTGCGGGTCGAGCAGCGCGCCGATGCCGCCGCAGCGCGCATGGCCCAATACAATCACCCGCGCCACTTCGAGCCTGCAGACGGCGAACTCGATGCCCGAGCTCACTCCTGGCGGCGCCTCGGGCGTACACGGCGGCACCAGGTTGGCGATATTGCGAATCACGAACATGTCGCCCGGGTCGCTGCCCGTCAGCAGCATCGGGTCGACCCGCGAATCGCAGCAGCCGATCAGCAAGGTCGACGGGCGCTGGCCGTCGCGCAGGCTGTCGTACAGGGTCTGCGGCTCGCTGAAATACTGCTGCTGGAACAGGCTGAAGCCATTGACGAATTTTTCCAGTTCTTCCATGGTTTTCTCGACAATCAGCAGGGCATGGCCGCATTCTTGCGCGCATAGCACCACCAGGTGATCGCGATGCAGCTGACATAAAAGCCGATAAAGCCCCACAGCGCCGCGTCCGGGCTGCCCGTCAGGGCAATCGAGGTGCCATAGCTTTTCGGGATAAAGAACGCGCCATAGGCGGCCACGGCGGAAGTAAAGCCCAGCACGGCCGCGCCTTCCTTGTTGGCGTCGACGATAGCCTGCTCCTGCACCGCCTTCGGCTTGCCGGCGCAAGCGCGCTGGTGCTCGGTCAAAAAGATCACGGGGATCATGCGGAAGGTCGAGGCATTGCCGATGCCGGTGCCGCCAAACAGCACCATGAACATCCAGAAGAAGCCGGAAAAACTGCCGCCGGCGCCAGCATGCGGCATAAAGTACAGCACGCCCAGCACGGCGGCGATCATCAGGAAGAACGACCACAGGGTGACGCGCGCGCCGCCCAGTTTGTCGGAAATCACGCCACCGGCCACGCGCGACAAGGCGCCGACCAGCGGGCCGAGGAAGGCATAGTCGAGCGGGTTCACGTCCGGGAACTGGATCTTGATCAACAGCGGAAACGCGGCCGAGTAACCGATAAAGGAGCCAAAGGTGCCCGTGTACAGCCAGCACATCAGCCAGTTGTGCTTGCGCTTGAAGATCACCGCCTGCTCGGCAAACGACGCCTTGGCCGAAGCCAGGTCATTCATGCCGAACCAGGCCAGCAAGGTACTGAGGGCGATAAATGGCACCCAGATAAAACCGGCGTTCTGCAGCCACATCTGCTTGGTGGCGCCGGCCTTGGCCCAGGTCAGGGACTCGCCGCCCCAGGCGCCGAAGACCGCCATGGTGATCACCAGCGGCACCACGAACTGCACCACCGACACGCCCAGGTTGCCCAGGCCCGCGTTCATGCCCAGCGCGAAACCCTTGCTCGCTTTCGGATAAAAGAAGCTGATATTGGCCATCGAGGAGGCAAAATTGCCGCCGCCGAAGCCGCACAGCAGCGCCAGCACCAGCATGGTCGGATAGCCCGTGTTCACGTCCTGCACGGCAAAACCGATGCCGATGGCCGGGATCAGGAGCGAGCCGGTGGAAATCGCCGTCCAGCGGCGGCCACCGAAGATCGGCACCATGAACGAGTAAAAGATGCGCAAGGTGGCGCCCGACAAGCCCGGCAAGGCAGTCAGCCAGAACAGCTGGTTGTTACTGTAGGTAAAACCGATATTGGGCAGGTTGACCACCACCACGCTCCACACCATCCACACGGCGAAGGCCAGCAGCAGTGCGGGAATCGAGATCCACAGATTGCGACCGGCCGTGGCCTTGCCGGTCTGTTGCCAGAAGCTGGGCGTTTCAGGCTCCCAGGTATTGATCATGTATTTGCTCATGGCTTATGCTCCAGCGAGTTGATGATTGACAGGGGCCGCGCGTTGCGGCTTGAAGGAAAAATGCATCCAGACGAGCGACACGCAGACGGTGCCGTACAGGAGCATGAAGGCGCTCGAGCGCACGCCGGTGAGGTCCACCAGGGCGCCGAACATCACCGGCAGCACGAAGCCGCCCAAGCCGCCGGCCAGTCCCACCACGCCCGAGACGGCGCCGATATTGTCGGAAAAGTCGTCGCCGATGAATTTGAAGACGGAGGCCTTGCCCACCGCCATGGCGATGCCGACCACGAACAGCAGCACGGTAAACAGCACCGGCGGCAGGCCAATATGAAAGGCCAGCGGGCCGGTGACGGTCTCGATCACCATCTGCGTTTGCGGATACGACAGCAGGAAGAAGCACACCCAGCACACCCACATCACGGCCCAGGTCACCCTGGCCGCACCGTATTTGTCCGAGATCCAGCCGCCAAAAGCGCGCAGCACGCCGCCGGGCAGCGAGAAGCAGGCCGCCAGCAGCGCCGCGTGTTTCAAATCAAAGCCGTATTCGGCCACGTAGTATTTGGTCATCCACAGCGCCAGCGCCACATAACCGCCGAACACCACCGAGTAGTACTGGCAGTAGCGCCAGACGCGCGGGTCTTTCAGCACCTTCATTTGCGCGGCAAAGCTTTCGCCGGCTGGCGCCAGGTGCGATTTGTCGGTAAAGGAAAACAGCCAGAAGATGACGGCCGTGGCCAGCATGGCCACCGCATACACCTTGGGCAGCATCTGCCAGCCGAAGGCGGCAACGATGCCGGGGGCGACGAACTTGGTCAGCGCCGAACCCGAGTTCCCCGCGCCGAAGATGCCCATCGCCAGGCCGCGCCGCTCTTTTTCATACCAGCGCGCCACATACGGCGTGCCGACCGAGAACGAGCCGCCGGCCAGGCCGACGAACATGCCCAAAACAAGAAAATGCCAGTAGACGGTGGCGTAGGAAATGAGCCAGATCGGCGCCACGCTGGCGAGCATCAGCAGGAAGAACACGCGCCGTCCGCCGTATTTGTCGGTCCAGATCCCCAGCGGCACGCGCACCAGGGAGCCGGTCAGCACCGGCATGGCGGCCAGCAGGCCGAATTGGGTTTCGGTGAGGCCCAGGCTGGCCTTGATCGGGATGCCCAGCACGGCAAACATCATCCAGACCGCAAAGCAGATGGTGAAGGCGAAGGTGCTGCTGACCAGCACGGACAGCTGCTTGCGCCGGATTGCTGGCGCGCCTGGCGCGCCGGGGGTGTTGATACTGCTGTTATTGTTGGTGCCATCTAAGGTAGCCACGATGCTTCTCCATGAATGCACTGGCCGTCTGGCCAGCCGTCCCGACCAGCTTACGTGGCGCCCGCCCGCAGCACTATCGGCCACAGGGCGGTTTTGGGAAGGCAATCTGGATAGACGGGTCGGCAGAAGTGACTAGGCAGTCCGGAATCGCCCTGCGCGGAATGCCGAGCCGGATGACGCAAGTGCGACGCAGCGTATAAAATATGGTGAGTTCGATATCCGAGAGGCAGAAATATATGATCTACGATCCCGCACGCGCGCTCGAACTGCTGCGTATCGGCTCGGGCCGCGCCGATGCGACTTTTCGCGACGGGCAGGAAGATGCTATCCGCCATATCGTCGAAGGTAACGGCCGCTTGCTGGTCATACAGAAAACAGGCTGGGGTAAAAGCTTCGTCTATTTTATTGCTACCAAGTTGCTGCGAGAAGCCGGCAACGGACCAGCACTCTTGATTTCACCGCTGCTGGCCCTGATGCGCAATCAGGTTGCTGCCGCAGAGCGCATGGGAGTTCGTGCCGCCACCATCAATTCCGATAACAAGGACCATTGGGCGACGGTCGAGGCGGGCCTTGCCAACGGCGAAACCGACATTCTGCTGATTTCGCCAGAACGCCTGGCCAACGAGTACTTCCGCACAGAGGTGCTCGCTGGTATCGCGGCACAAATTGCCATGCTGGTGATCGATGAAGCGCATTGCATTTCGGACTGGGGTCACGACTTCCGCCCCCATTACCGGCTGTTGGAGCGTATCGTCAAAACGCTGCCCGCAAATCTGAGACTGCTGGCGACCACGGCGACAGCCAATAATCGCGTCATGGATGACCTTGCGGCAGTGCTAGGGCCGATGCTCGAGGTGTCGCGCGGCGACCTCAATCGAAGCTCGCTGTCATTACAGACGATCAGACTGCCCAGCCAGGCCCAGCGTCTCGCATGGCTGGCGGAGCAACTGGCCTCGCTGCAAGGTCACGGCATCATCTATACCCTGACGGTGCGCGACGCGAACCAGGTCGCGCAATGGCTGCAGTCGCGAGGCTTCAATGTCGAGGCCTATACAGGCGAAACCGGTGAACGCCGGGAACAACTGGAACAGGCTCTGCTCGACAATCAGGTCAAGGCGCTGGTGGCGACAACCGCGTTGGGCATGGGCTATGACAAGCCTGACCTGGCGTTTGTCATTCATTACCAGATGCCCGGGTCGGTCGTCGCTTATTATCAACAGGTCGGGCGGGCGGGACGCGCATTGGATAGCGCCTACGGCGTACTGCTCAGTGGCCTGGAAGAGTTGAACATTGCGGACTGGTTCATCCGCAGTGCCTTTCCAACCCGGCAGGAAGTCGCCGAGATTATTGGCGCACTTGAACAGGACCACGATGGACTGTCCGTTCCACAACTGCTGACCAAAGTTAATCTGAGCAAAGGACGGATCGAAAAAGCCATCGCCCTGCTGTCGCTCGAATCGCCAGCACCGATCGCCAAACAAGGCAGCAAATGGCAACTGACGGCTGCGGTCCTCAGTGAAGGTTTTTGGGAGCGTGCGGAACGACTCACTGCATTGCGGCGAGTCGAACACCAGCAAATGCGAGACTACGTCAGCCTGCCGTTCGGTAAACACATGGGTTTTTTGATCAGCGCGCTCGATGGTGACGCTAGTGCCGTCGCGCCACCGGCGCTGGCACCGCTGCCTGCCACGGTGGACGCTGAGTTGCTCCAGGCCGCCATCGCTTTTCTTCGCAGAACCAGCTTGCCTATTATCCCACGCAAGAGATGGCCCGCAGGCGGGATGCCACAGTATGGAGTGCAGGGTGACATTACACTTGATCACAGAGCTCTTGCAGGCAAAGCACTGTGCGTATGGGGCGATGCTGGCTGGGGCGAATTGGTGCGGCAAGGCAAATATGCCGATGGCAGGTTCGCCGACGATCTGGTTGCCGCCTGCGTGAAAATGGTAGGTGAATGGAATCCCCGGCCCTACCCCGCCTGGGTCAGCTGTGTGCCTTCGCTCCGGCATCCTGTGCTGGTACCGGATTTTGCACAACGCCTCGCGGCCGCACTGGGCCTGCCGTTTCATCTGGTGATTGCGAAAACAGATGACAGACCAGAACAAAAAACCATGGAAAACAGTGCACAGCAGGCTAGAAACATCGATGGCTCGCTCGCATTGAACGCTCTAGCCGTACCGACGGGGCCTGTACTGCTGGTCGATGATATGGTCGATTCCGGCTGGACATTGACAGTATCCGCATGGTTATTACGCAAAGGCGGCAGCGGCGAAGTCTGGCCCATCGCGCTTTCACAGACAGGACATGAAGAATGATGCCCGAACTATCACCCAACACAAAAGCGATCCTGCTGTTGACCGCACCCTTGATTGCGGGGAGCGGCCAGCCCTCGTCCGACCCGCTGTCGCCCGGTGAGTACAAGCGGCTGGCCCGACATTTGCGGGAACTGCAACGGCAACCGGCCGATCTGGTCCTGTCTGATGCATCAGAGCTGGTGCGGGCATGCCAGCCGGTAATCGATGCAGAACGCTTGCTGCGCCTGTTGGGGCGTGGATTCCTGTTAAGCCAGGTGATTGAACGCTGGCAGGCGCGTGCCATTTGGGTGGTGAGCCGGGCTGATGCCACTTATCCTCGACGCCTGAAGGTGCGTTTGCGAGAAGATGCCCCCGCGGTGCTGTACGGTTGCGGCGATATCGGCCTGCTGGACACGGGCGGCCTTGCGGTGGTCGGCTCCCGTCACGTCGATGAGGTGCTGATCGATTACACCATGGCTATCGGAGAGCTTGCCGCTCATGCCGGGCGAAGCATTGTATCGGGCGGCGCAAAAGGCATTGATCAGGCGGCCATGCGCGGCGCGCTGGAGTCTGGCGGCAGGGTCTGCGCAGTGCTGGCCGACAGCCTGGAAAAAATGGCGATGCATCGGGAGTATCGCAATGCGCTGCTCGACGGTCAGTTGGTCCTCAGTTCACCGTATGACCCCAGCGCAGGCTTTCACGTTGGCCACGCCATGCAGCGCAACAAATTGATTTACGCACTAGCCGATGCCGCGCTGGTGGTCAGTTCCGACCTCGGCAAGGGGGGGACCTGGAGTGGCGCCATTGAACAGCTGGCAAAGTTCAGGTTTGTGCCGGTGCACGTGCGAACCACAGGTATCAGGTCTGATGGTCTCGATGAGCTGAGCAAACGTGGCGCGCTTGCCTGGCCCGAGCCACAAGACACCGCCTCATTTGACGTCGTATTCGACGCGGCTGCAACAGGCACGGCCGACACGCCGCAGCCTGAACCTGCCATGGCAATCAGCCAGAGACAAGCCAAACCGGAATTCGGTGAGGACGACATCCCCGATCTGCCTCCTGCCGACGTACTGTTTCTCGCCGTGCGCGAAGCGATTCAACGCCTGCTCAAGGCACCCATGAAAGACGCCGAGATTGCCACCGCACTCGACGTCTCCAACGCCCAGGCCAAAGCTTGGCTGCAGCGCCTGCTTGACGATGGCATCATCGAAAAACAGACCAAACCGGCCGGCTACATTCTCAAGTCAGAGCAGCTCTTCGAGTAAACTGCCAAGTGGCGCAATGCTTGATTGCACCGCGCCTTGCATGTAGTGCTGACAGAGTATGGCGCCGCGCCGTGAACCCGGCTATGCTGGCGCCACACCACACAAACAAGGTCAACGGCATGGATTATCTGAGTCTCAAGCATTTCCACATGGGCTGCGCCGCCGCCAGCGGCGCCCTGTTTCTGCTGCGCGGCGCCTGGATGCTGCGCGCTTCGCCCGCGCTGGGGCAGCGCTGGGTGAAAATCGTGCCGCACCTGATCGACACGGCGCTCCTGGTCAGCGCCATCACCCTGGCCGTGTGGAGCGGCCAGTCGCCAGGCAGCCATCCCTGGCTGATGGCCAAGCTGTGCGCACTGGTGGCGTATATCGTGCTGGGCACCATCGCGCTCAAGCGCGGCAAGACGCTGGCCGTGCGCGCCACGGCGTTCGTGGCCGCCGTGCTGGTGTTTGCGTATATCGTGGCGGTGGCCGTGACGCGCCAGCCCTGGCCGTTCTGAAGGACAGCGTGGCCGGCCCGGCAATGATACTATTTTGAGCATCACCAGCCGGCCCTCCTGGCCCTGCATCCACCACTGAAAGGCCATCATGCTCTTGTCCGAACTGCTCTCCCGCCTGACCTGCGGCGACCTCGAAGGCGAGGAACTCGACGAAGCCGTCACGGCCATCACCAACGCGCCATCGAACCCCCGCGAGGAGTGGGTGGACAGCGATGCGCAAGCCTACGCGCTGGAGATGATCTACCAGCTGGGCGGCTATATGGCGTCGAGCGACAAGATCGACGAGCTGCACGAACAGCTTCAGGAGATGTTCGACGAATTTCCCGACTTCCCTTACGAGCTGCTCAAGGGCCATGAGCGCGGCGTATTGCCGTATTACGAGTGGCTCGACGGCGAACTGGCGCAGCGCGCCCGGGACGAAGGCGGCTATGACCTGATCCAGATCGACGGTAACGGTAGCGACGAGATGGATGCGCTGATCGTGTACCGGCGCGACACCGACGACATTATCCAGGGCGCGGCCCTGATGGGCGTGACGATAGGCCGACCGCTGACGTATTTTCGCGGTGTGCAGGCGCAGGTCGATGCAGGCCAGAGCGGGTGAAGGAGACCGCGTTCCTCATTCGCCCCGGCGCGCGCCACGCCGATAGCCGGCCGGGAGGCCTTGATCCAGGTCTCGCTCGCACTTGCCTGTATAACATCAACTCGTTTACACTTGCGGCCCACAGCCATGCCAACCTCCGCGCGCATGCCTGCCTCGACTGCAAGGGATCCGGTGCCATCCATCTTCAAGCCCAACAATAAGCTCTTGTCCGCGTTGCTGCTGGCGAGCGCCGCAGCCACCGGCGAAGCCAGCGTGCCAGGCGCCCTGCCCGCCCTGGTCACGGCCAACGCGCCGCTGCGGCTCGACGGCGCGCTCGACGACGACGCCTGGCGCCACGCGCCCGTGTACGACACGTTTCACGAATACCGGCCCGAAAACGGCCGGCCCGCGCCGCCGCAGTTGCGCACCACGGTGCAATTGCTGGTGGTCGATGGCGCGCTGGTGTTCGGCATCCGCGCCTGGGACGACGCGCCGCAGCAGCGCCAGGGCGCGCTGGCGCGGCGCGACAAGGTGGGCATGGACCAGGACTTTATCGGCATCTGGCTCGACCCCACGGGTCACGGTCGCGCGGCGCAGTTCGTGCGCATCAATACGGCGGGCGTGCTCAGCGACGGCATGTACCGCGCCGACGAGGACTTGTCGGACCTGGGGCCGGATTTCCCGATCGACGCCGCCGTCAGGCTGCTGGACGACGGCTACAGCATGGAAGTACGCTGGCCCCTGTCCAACCTGCGCTTTCCCTACGAAGGCGGCAAGACCTGGCGCGCCATGATCGAGCGCAGCGTGCCGCACGCGGGCGGCCTGCTGCTGACCAGCACTGCCTTGACCGGCGACGCCTTGAGCCATATCGCCGCACTGCAGGAGATAGCCGGCATGGGCGCCACGGTGGCTGGCGTGCGCGACCGCGCTTTTCTGGACCTCAAGCCCGAACTGACCATGCGCGCCACCCGCGACGAAGACGCCGATGGTCGGCGCCGCGCCAACCGCGCCAGCCTGGGCCTGGAGGTCAACGCCCGTCCGCGCGCCGACTGGGTGTTCAATGGCACGCTCAACCCTGATTACTCGCAGGTGGAAATCGACGAGCCCACGTCCTCCGGCGCCAGCCGCATTGCCTTGAGCCTGCCGGAAAAACGCGGCTTTTTCCTGGAAAGCGCCGACGTGCTGGGCCTGCCGCTGGCGGCCTTTTATTCGCGCACCGTGGCCGACCCGCAGTGGGGCCTGCGCGCCACCTGGCGCGCCGCGCAACTGGACGCGACGGCCATGAGCTTGCGCGACCAGAGCGGCGGCGTGGTGCTGCGCGGCGGCCCGTATGAAACGGCGCAATACGATCAGACCACGTCCACCCTGGCCAGCCTGGTGCGCGGGCGCTGGCATGGGGAGGGCGGTGGCGTGCTGCTGGGCGCTTTTGCCTCGCAGCGCGACTACGGCCGCGCGGGCGCCAACACGGTGTTCGGCTTTGACGGCCAGTGGCGCGGCGACGGCCAGCAGGCGGCGTGGCTGCTGATGCAGTCGAACAGCAATGTCGCCCTCGCCGACGACAGCACACCTGCCCGGCGCGTCGCCACCCGCCGCGGCGCCTATGGCTGGGGCAAATTCACGCAGATCAGCGACGTCTGGTGGAACGACGCCGCGTTCGAAGCGAGCAGCGGCGGCTTCATCAACGACAATGGCTTCGTGCCGCAAACGGGCGTGCTCAAGGCGAACATCAACCTGAATCGCCGCATGGGGGCGCAGCGCCCGGCCTGGAACGGCCTGGCGGTCGACTTGTACGAAACCGAGGCCCACCTGGGCCTGCACGAGATCCGCACCGTCAGTGACAGCGTGTCCGGCCAGGCCGGTGGCCAGGTGGTGGAGCGCAAGCTGCAGCCTGGCATCTGGTTCCGTGGCCCGCGCCAGCTCAATTTCTGGGCCAACCTGGGCTTCGACCAGCAGCGCGCCAACCGCCTGGGCCAGCTGCACGACACGCGCGCCCTGCACTTCGGCGTCGAATCGTCGCCCCTGCCCTGGCTGCCGAAGCTCAATGCCGAAGTGACCCTGGGCCGCCAGCTCGACGTCGACGCCGACCGGGTCGGCCGTGGCGGCAACGTCACGCTGGACCTGGGCTGGCGCCGCGCCCTGCCCAATGGCTGGGCGATGGAACTGGACCAGCGTTGGAACCGGGCCTGGGTGCAAGGCACGCTGGGACAGCCGGCGTTTACCGACACCGGCTGGCGCGTGCTGGCCATGCTGCACTTCACGCCCGCCGATTCGCTACGGCTGCTGGCGCAAAACACGGCCGGCGAACGACGCGACGATGGCGTCACGGCGCTGCAACCGTGGGCCGAAAAGCAATCGCACCGTTCGCTGCTGTACCGCCATCTGTGGCGCCACGGCCGTTCGATATCGGTCGGCTACTCACGCGACCGGACGCGGATGCCGAAGGTCACCAATCAGGCGCTGACCGTCAAGTTTCAGTGGGAAGTGTAAAGGATTTTCATCTAATTCTGACTCCGGTTTAGCGTAGCGATTTGGGAGGGGCTTCAAACCCCTTCCAAATCTTATTTAGTCCGCCAGGCCTGAAGGCCTGGCGCATTTAAATTGTTGAAAATGCGTCAGGTCTGGACTTATCGTCAACAGCAAGCATTTTGATACCAATGGAGCAAAAGATGACATTTGACTGGCACGGCGGCGTCATATCGCACTCGACTGAAATCGACGCAGGCTACAAGAACACGCAAAATGTCCGGCGTTTCCTGCTTGCGCACTGCGGCGCGCAATTTCGCTTTGACAGAGCGCTGATGGCCTGGATACGCGATGGCGGCGCGAAGACCATGGGCGATGTGGTGACCGAATGGAGGCGCCGCCGCAGCGTTGCGCAAGCAGCCGGTCCCATACCTTGAAAGCAATTGAAACCGGCGAAGGCCGCATACTGGCGGCGTTTGAAAAAAGCTGACCAGTCTGCGGTAAAGCCCTTATCTTGCAGCAACCGCCCTGTCGGTTCGCGCGCGCTTCCGGTATCATGCGGGGATGAACCAGATTCCTTTCCATCCGTTTGTTATTGGTGTCGCTGGCGGAAGCGGCAGTGGCAAGTCCACCGTATCCCAGCAAGTGCTGGCTTCTTTTGGGGCCGACATGGTCTCGGTCGTGATGCAGGACGATTACTACTGCGACCAGTCCCATCTCGCCCCCGAAGTGCGTCCCCAGCAAAATTACGACCATCCGCAGGCCTTCGAGTGGCCCTTGCTGGTGCGGCACGTCAAGGCCTTGTGCAACGGCGAAGCGATCGAAATGCCGGAATATAACTTCACGCTGCACAACCGCTCCGACAAGACCATTTGCGTCAAGCCGGCGCCGGTGATCGTCGTCGAAGGGCTGTTTGCCCTGTATGACGAAGACTTGCGCAACATGATGTCGCTGAAGATCTTTGTCGACACCGCCTCGGACGTGCGCTTTATCCGCCGCATGCAGCGCGATATCACCGAACGCGGCCGCTCGGTCGAAAGCGTCATCGAGCAGTATCTGGACACCGTGCGCCCGATGCACAAGCAATTCATCGAGCCGACCAAGCGCAACGCCGACGTGATCCTGCCGCACGGCGCCAATGGCCCGGCGGTCGACATGATTACCGCCAAGGTGGCGAGCGTGATCGGCAAGTCGAAGCGGGCCTGATTTATTCAAAAGGAAATGATGAGAATTGCCGTCCAGCTCGTATTGAGTCTGTCACTGGTCTTTGCAGGCCCCGCATCTGCTGCCGCCACGGTCCCGGTCCCGGTCCCGGCCCCGGTCCCGGCCCCGGCAGCGCCGCTTGCAGCAAGCAACACCGCGCACCTTAAAGCGGTACAGGATCTGCTGGGTGCGATGCAAATTGAAAAGATCCTGAAAGGCGTCGCCGCCCGTAGCCGCTACCCGAATGAAGCACAGAAACAGGCCGTGCTCGCCAAGCTCGACAAAATTTCGCCTGCGGAGGTTTATCAGCGCATGGCGCCGGTGCTGACAAGCGTCATTTCCGCCGATACCGCAATCGAGATGAGCCGCTTCTATAACACACCTTACGGCAAGCAGGTCATCTACAAAAAGTATAACTCCGGTGCGCAGCTGATCATGCCGGGCGCAACGAAGGCCGTGGCGCCGGAAGAAAAGAAGGAACGCAAGCGCGCCGCCTATGTCAAGGCCAGCCAGGAACTGAATGAGGCCGAAGCGGCGATCGAGCATGAAGCGTTCAAGCTGGTGCAAGTGATTAACAAGGAAAAGCGATAATTCGGCGCGTCCCCTGGAAAACAGGCGTTGGACAAACGGCGGTGGACGGCCAACAGCGGCTATATACAGCATGGTGACAATGCGTGGGATTTTTTGCTTGGCGATCCGCTATGCTCTGGTGCTGCTATCGGCCAGAAGCGGACTATCAACGTGAAGTCAATTTAGGAGCGTGGAAAATGCGCCAGAAGTTATGTTCATGTTTTTTATATCTCGTTTGCATGACTGCAAATGCTGGACAAGTAGGAGAGAGTGCCGAGATTAATCGTGAGCTGCCGCCTACCATTGACGAGGCCGCTAAATGTACGGAAGCGATAATAGACTTGGCAATGCCTTTGTGGCCTAAAAGTGCTCTTCGTTCGGGCACTACGGGGTGGACAGTAGTTCGGTACGACCTGGATGGGAGTGGACGGGCTCAAAATGCTGCTGTCTATCGCGCCGTCCCGGAGCAAGTTTTCGATCAAAGCTCGTTATTCAGCATAAAGCGTTCAAAATTTAAAGCCGGAGCCTCACGGCAAGGATGCAAAGCTTTGATCGTGTTTTCGAACAATTAGTTTGCCGTAAGGCGTGAGTCGGCTTTGGGGCGAAAGCCGCCATGCGGCAGAATGGATTCAGTTTTTCCTCCCTCCAAGCCAACCAGCGAAATAGTCCATGGCCCAAGGCGCCAGCCAAGGTGCTCCGGGCCAAGCGGGCCTGAAAAATGTCGAGGGCAAGGCGCGGCGACGCAGACAGTACGCATGTACGGCAAGGAAGCCGCAACGCCGCCATCGGCATTTTCTCAGGCCCGCGTCTCCGGCCCGCTGTTTTTTGAAGTTTCACACTCACGGCAAAAATTAACAACCCACACGTCATTTCCCGCATTTCCTTCAATAACTTCCCTCGCCTGCGCTAGAATCTGCCTTCGCCTGGCCACCCATGAGGCGGTCACGATGACAACACCACTATAAAAAAACGCACGGGAGTGACAGTGAGCTTATTGAGAACCAAGAATCTGGACGACATGATCGCCCACAGCAAGAAGCCCGGCGGACTGGCCAAGGTACTGGGGCCGTTCGACCTGGTGCTGATGGGCATCGGTGCCATCGTCGGCACCGGCATCTTCGTGCTGACCGGCACGGGCGCGCTGACGGCCGGCCCGGCCTTGTCGCTGTCGTTCGTGATCGCGGCGGTGGCTTGCTGCTTTGCCGCCCTGTGCTATGCGGAATTTGCCTCCACCGTGCCGGTGGCCGGCTCGATCTACACGTATACCTACGCCACCATGGGCGAGCTGGCGGCGTGGATGATAGGCTGGGACTTGCTGCTTGAATATGGCCTGGCAGCGGCCGCCGTGTGTGTCGGCTGGTCCGGCTATTTCCAGTCGCTGATCGCCGGTTTTGGTATCGTGCTGCCGGTGGAACTGACGGCTGCACCCGGCGCCCTGCCCGGTGTGTCGACCTGGATCAACCTGCCGGCGCTGGTGATCATGCTGCTGCTCACCGCCATGCTGGGCTGGGGCGTGCGCGAATCGGCACGGCTGAACAACGTCATGGTGGCCATCAAGATCGGCGTGGTGCTGCTGTTTATCATTTTCGGCGCGCGCCATGTGCAGCCGGCCAACTGGCAGCCTTACATGCCCTTCGGCATGAACGGCGTGATGAGCGCGGCGGCGCTGGTGTTTTTTGCCTTTATCGGCTTTGACGCCGTTACCTCGGCCGCCGAGGAAGTCAAGAAGCCGTCGCGCGACCTGCCGATCGGTATTATCGGTTCGCTGGCCGTGTGCGCCGTGCTGTACGTGGTGGTGTCTGCCATCATGACCGGCATCGTGCCGTATCAAAAATTTCTCGGCGTCGACCATCCAGTCTCGCTGGCCTTGCAATATGCGGGCGAAAACTGGATCGCGGGCTTTGTCGACCTGGGCGCCATCCTTGGCATGACCACCGTGATACTGGTGATGGCATTCGGTCAGACCCGCATCATCTTTGCCATGTCGCGCGACGGCCTGCTGCCGGCCCGTTTGTCGACCGTGCATCCGCGCTTCCAGACGCCGTTTTTCGCCACCTGGCTGGTGGGCATCGTGTTCGGCCTGATCGCCGCCGTGATTCCGCTCAATATCCTGGCTGAACTGATCAATATCGGCACGCTGGCCGCCTTCACCCTGGTGGCGATTGCCGTGGTGGTGCTGCGCAAGAAGCGCCCCGACCTGCCGCGCGCCTTCCGCTGCCCGGGCGTGCCGGTGATCCCGGCGCTGGCCGTGATCTTCTGCGTGGCCTTGATGAGCTACTTGAGCATGGTGACCTGGATCGCCTTCGGCATCTGGCTGGCGATCGGCCTGGTCATCTACTTCGGTTATGCCCGCAAACGTTCACTGCTGCACCCGAAAGCCTGATCGTTCCCCGATACTGCGGCGTGCGCGACAGCCCTTGTCGCCCGCCGCAGTTATGATGGCGCTCTCTACCTCAAGAAGAGTTTCGCCATGCCCCCAGCTCCCGTCCTGACCGAACCACGGCACGCCGACCAGTTCAAGCGCGACCGCCTGCGCACCATGCAGTGGGTGGCCGTCGGCCTGCTGCTGGCCGCCGCGCTGCTGTTTGCGCTGGCCCGCTCGCAGCGCGCAAGCCACCCGGCCTGGGGCTACCTGGAAGCGTTTGCCGAAGCATCGATGGTGGGCGCGATCGCCGACTGGTTTGCCGTCGTCGCCCTGTTCCGCCATCCGCTCGGCATTCCGGTCTGGCATACGGCGATTATTCCAAACAGCAAGGACAGCATCGGCCAGAGCCTGGGCGCCTTTGTGGAAAACCATTTCATTACAGAACAAGGCATTGCCGAACGCATCGCCCAGGCCGACCCGGCCGCTCTGCTGGGCGCCTGGCTGCGCGATCCACTGCATGCGCAGCAACTGGGCGCATCTTGTGCCGGGGTCGCCAGGCAACTGCTGTCGATGCTGGACCATGAACCACTGCGCGAACTGGTGCGCGGCAAGGCCACCCGTTACCTGGGCCAACTGAATCTGTCCAGCGTGGCGGCCGACTGCATCGATGCCCTGATCGCCGACAGCAAGCCGCAGGAACTGCTGGACTTCGTGCTCGACAAGGGCGCCGACTACCTGGCCGACGAAAGCCACCATGCGGCCATCGGCGATTTCGCGCTGAACGCCTTCCATATCGAGAACAAGCTGGTCAAGGCGGCGCTGGTGCTGTACGAGGCGCGCATGATCAGGTCACTGCAGGAATTCGTCGTCGCCGTGCGCGCCGATCCGCAGCATCCGGTGCGCGCCCGCCTGTCGGGCTGGATCGCCGACAGCGCGCTGCACCTGAAAAACGACGCCCACTGGCAAGACACCGTCAGGCAGTACCAGAGCCAGCTGCTGGCCAGCGACAAGGTGCAGGCGATGCTGGGCGAAGCCTGGGATACGCTGCTCGAACGCCTGCGGGCGGACCTCGACAGCGCGCAGCCGGCGCTGGCGCGCGCGATGGCCAATATCGCGGGCAACACCGGCAAGGTGCTGGGCAGCGATGAAACAGCCAGGCAGTGGCTCAACGACACCATCGTCGCCGGCAGCAGCTCGCTGGTGCGCCGCTACCGGGGCGAAGTGGGCGCGTTTATCGAAAGCCGGCTGGCGCTGTGGAGCAAGGACGAGATGAGCGAGCGCATCGAGCTGGCCATCGGCCGCGATTTGCAGTTCATCCGCATCAACGGCACCGTGGTGGGCGGGTTGGCGGGCTTGCTGATTCATACGGTCAGCCAGGCTTTCTGACTTTCGGCGCAAGCAGATCGGCGTCAGAGAAGCGCTGCCGGTAGGCGCCGGGGCTGGTGGCGACAAGGCGCCGGAAATGCCGGCGCAGCGATTCTTCCGAACCGAAACCGGCCAGCTCGGCCACCTGCGCCATCGGCGTGGCGGGCGACTCCAGCAAGTCTTTGGCCAGCGCCACCCTTTCGCGTATCAGCCAGCTGACCGGGCCCATGCCGGTGGCGTGCTGAAACTGGCGCTGCAAGGTGCGCGGACTCATCAAGGCGCGCGCCGCCATGCTGGCGATGGTGTGCGGCAAAGCCGGATGTTCGCGCAGCCAGTCGATCAGGGCCGCCAGCCTGCCGGCCTCGTCTTTCGCCATCGGCCGTGGCACGAACTGCGCCTGACCGCCTTCGCGGTGCGGCGCCGTCACCAGCCGCTGCGCCACCCTGTTGCCGATCTTCGCGCCATGGTCGCGCCGCACCAGGTGCAGCAACATGTCCAGTCCGGCGGCCGAGCCGGCCGAAGTGATGATGTTGCCCTCATCCACATACAGCGCGTCCGGCAACACCGTAATGGCCGGATAGCGCTGCGCCAGGCGCTCGGCATAGCGCCAGTGGGTAGTGGCGCGCTTGCCGTCGAGCACGCCAGCGGCGGCCAGGACAAACACGCCGGAACAGATCGAACACAGCCGCGCACCGCGCAGATTGGCCGCGCGCAGCTTGCCGAGCAAGGCGGCAGGCGGCGCCTCGTCGGCATTGCGCCAGCCGGGAATCACGATGGTGTCGGCCCGATCGAGCAGCTCGAGCGCATGTGGCGCCACGACCGAAATGCCGCCCATGGCGCGGATAGGTCCCGCTTCGGCCGCGCAGACGGCAAATTCGTACCAGGGCACGCCGAGCTCGGACCGGTCCAGCGCGAAGATCTCCACCGTGCAGCCAAATTCAAAGGTGCACAACTGGTCATACGCGAGTGCCACGACAAGATGATGCTTCATGGCGTAATGTTACCGCAGTTTGACCTTTGCGCCACTGTCAGGCGCACCGGCTGGCACCGATAATCGTCGCATGCCAACCAACCGGAACACACCATGTCGCTCGTTACTGAAGTCGCCGCCGCACCGCAAGCCCTTGCCCTCGCCCATTTTGAATCGCTGCTGCAATTTGAAACGGATTGCTGGGATGTCCACCACACCTTAAGCTCCGGCCATGCGGACTTTGTGCTGCTCGACGTGCGCGGCGCCGATCAATTTGCCGCCGGCCATATTCCCGGCGCCACGCATTTGCAGCATGGAAAAATCATCGGATCCAGGCTGGCGCACTATGCCGAGGACACGCTGTTCGTCACCTATTGCGCCGGCCCCCATTGCAACGGCGCCGCACGCGCCGCGATCCGCCTGGCCAGGCTGGGCCGCCCCGTGAAAATCATGCCGGGCGGAATCACGGGCTGGATAGCTGAAGGATTTGCCCTGAAAACGGCGCCTGCCGATGCCGGCATGCACGCATGACCAGCGTGTACACGGTGCGCCGCGCGCTGTGGCAGGATGCTCCAGCGTTGCTGGCGCTGATGCGCGAGCTGGCGCGCTTCGAAGGCTATCTCGATCAGTTCCGCGTGAACGAAAACGATTTGCTTGAACGCGGACTCGGTGAAGGATCGACACGGCAATTCGTGGCATTCGTCGCCGAAAGCGGCAGCGGCGCCCTGCCCGGCTACGCCGTGGTCCACACCATCGCCTTCACCTATGACCTGCGGCCGACCCTGGTGCTCAAGGAACTGTATGTGGATGGCGCAGCGCGCGGCCTGGGCATCGGCCACGCGCTGATGGCGGCGGTCATGGCCGAGGGCAAGGCACAAGGCTGCGCGCGCCTGAAATGGGATGTATTGCCAGGCAATCTGCGCGCGCAGGCGTTTTATCGCAGCATCAAAGGCGCGCCCGACACGCAATGGCAGGGCTGGATACGAAAGCTTGAGTGAGTGACGGTGGGCCTGTCGCCAGCATCCCTGAAACCTTACCAATTTGTAATAGTGCGCTGGTTGACGGCACGGCGGCAACTGCCTAGCATGGATTGCAAATGCGGCAACCCGCCCGCATGCCACCGGAGTTCTCCATGCGCCCCTGTTACCTGCCGCGCCGGTTTGCCCAGACCTTTGCCGCCGGCCTGCTCACGCTTGCCGCCGCGGCAACCACCAACGCCGTCGCCGCCCAAGGCCAGGCGGGCGTACAAACGCCACCTGGCTGGACGATGATGCCCTTGCCGGCCATCAGGGGCCATATCCAGAGTGCCGATACCGACGATAACGTTCAGTTGATGTACAACGACGAGCAAAAGCTGGCCGGCGTGGTGATGGTCACTTTTACGCCTGGCGGTGGCTACGCCGGCATACTGAAGACCTTCAAGTACAACGATGGCGACGCCAACCCGCCGCGCCTGTCGATGATGGCGCCCGGCGACTACCTGCCGGCCTGCCATCCCGGCAGTCCATGCGAGAAGGTGCATATCGCCAACCAGGCAGTCGCACTGTGCTTTGGCGAGGCATCGTGCCGGATTCTGTATTACGAGGGCAAGGAGCTGCGCGATATCGTCATGACGGACTGAAGCAGCGGACCTGCCATGCCACGGCCAAGCTTACAACCACCCTTCGCGCTTGAGCCGCCGGTGCAGGAAAAAGCAGCCCGCCACGATCACCACCATCACCGCCGGATAGCTGCCGCGCCAATTGAGTTCGGGCATGAATTTGAAGTTCATGCCGTACAGGCTGAACACCATGGTCGGCACGGCCAGGATGCCGGCCCAGGCGGCCAGGCGCTTGACCACCTCGTTCTGGCGGATCGAAATCTGGCCCAGCGCCACCTGCATGGCGGCGTTGACCATCTCGCGCATCTGATTGGCCGTGTGCGTGACTCTTTTGACGTGATCGAGGATGTCGCGGTAATAGATGCGGTTTTCCTTGGGCACGATATCGCCATGGAAGCGGATCAGCTGGGTGCAGATTTCATGCAGCGGGTTGACGGCCGCGTCGAGCTTCAATAATTCCGTTTTCAGCTGGTAAAAATCCTGCAGCTTGTCTTCGTTCAGGCTGGGCTTGAAGAGCTGGGTTTCATATTGCTGGAACTTCGATTGCAGCATGTCGATGCAAGGCTGGTACTGGTCGACGATAAAATCGATAATGGAATACAGCACATAGCCGGGACCGCTGGCCAGCTTTTCGGGCACGGTTTCCTTGCGCTCGCGCAGCCTGGCGTAACCGGCCGACGGCCCATGGCGCACGGTAATGATGAAGCGGCAGCCGAGAAACACATGGGTTTCGCCGTAGACGATGGCCTGGCCGTCGAGGCTGGCCGTATGCATCACCATAAACAGGGTGTCGCCGTATTCCTCCAGCTTGGGCCGCTCGTGCGCGCCTTCGGCATCCTCCACCGCCAGTTCGTGCAGGCCGAAGGCCGATTGCAGCGCCTGCATGGCGGCGCTGTCGGGGCCGGCCAGGCCTATCCACACAAAGCAATCAGGGTCGCCGAGAAAATCGCCGACCTTGTCAATGTCGAAGTGGGCGACTTTCTTGCCATGGCGATAGGCTTCGCAATTGACGACGGCGGCGTGCTGACTCAAGTCCATGATCTGCGTACTGGCTGCTGGGAAGGACGGCCAGTATAGCGGAAAAGAAAGAAATTTTTGATCGCCCGAGCGCAGCTCCGGCAGCCAGCCGATGACCTGGCCCTGTATTGCGGACGGCGGATGCATGGAGCGCCCGCCGCCACGCAGCAGCCCTGCTGATCATGGCGCGTGCGGACGGACGTGGCAATCAGGCGGCGCGCGCGCCTATCGCCTGCATTTCCTGCTGGATCGCATTCTTTTCCAGCATATGCAGCGGCAGGCTGGTAAAGATATTCATGCGCGTCATGATCTGGCGGAAGATGCGGTGGAAGGCGGCACGTTTTTCCTCGTCGGTGCCGGTGACGGCGGCCGGGTCTTCGAAGCCCCAGTGGGCCGACATTGGATGGCCGGGCCAGACCGGGCAGGCTTCGCTGGCCGCCTTGTCGCACACGGTGACGATGAAATCCATCTGCGGCGCGCCGGCCGCGCCAAATTCGTCCCAGCTCTTGCTGCGCAGCTCGCTGACCGGGTAGCCGGTGATCGCCACTTGCTCGATGGCATAAGGATGGACGACGCCGCCGGGGTGGCTGCCGGCCGAATAGCCCTTGAAGCGTCCCTTGCCCATCGTCGTCAGCAAGGCTTCCGCCATGATGCTGCGCGCCGAATTGCCGGTGCAAACAAACAGCACCTTGTACACTTTTTCTTGCATATCACTCTCCAGTTGGGGCAGGCATGGGCCCGCAGGTTCAGGCTGTCCATCATATCGACGGACTTTGACAGGATGATGACGCAGGCCATTTCAACGACAGGCAATAATGATTGTTCAGCAAATATAATTTCCATGATGTAATACTTGCGTCACACTGGCCTGCTACGCTTCCCTCATCAGCAATCCGTCAGCAGACAACCGAAAGCACTCTCCACATCATGAAATTGCTCCAATTGAAAACCGGACCCCGGGTCCTGATCTCGTTCGCCATGGTGCTGTTCGTCATGGCTTGCATTACGGCCATCGCCCTGTGGCGCTTGCATGCGGCCAATGACAATACCGACTACCTGGTCAAGGACAAGCTGGCCAAGCAGCAGATCGCTTCCGAACTGCTGGGCACGGCCAAGCTCAATGGCAATAGCGCCCTGTCGATCGCCAAGAGCGACAGCCTGGAAACGGGCGAATATTTCCAGGCGCAGCTGACCTTGGGCGACAAGGCCGTCGAGCGCCTGATGGCGCAAATGAAAGCCTTGCACAAGAGCGGCACCGAGGCGGCGCTGTTTGACGAGGTCGCCAAGGACCAGAAAGCGTATCTTGCCGTGCGCAAGGAAGTGTTTGCCTTCAAGGATCAGGGCCGCACGCAGGAAGTCGAGCAACTGACCGGCAGCACCATGAAAACCACGTTCGGCGCCTATGCTGCGGCGTTGAGCAAGCTGCTGGACTACCAGACCAAAGAAGCCAATGCCCTGGCGGCGGCCTCGGCCAGCCAGTACGACAGCAGCGTGGCCACCCTGCTCGCCTTTGGCGCACTGGCCTTGATCACGGGCGCCGCGCTGGCGTGGGCGATTACGCGCAGCATCGTCGTGCCGCTCAAGCATGCGGTCAATATTGCCGAGCGCGTCGCCAGGGGCGACTTGCGCCAGGTCGAGGTGCAGGAACGCCACGATGAAGTGGGCCAGCTGCTCAATGCCTTGCACAATATGACGGTGCGCCTCGGTGAAACGGTCAAGCTGGTGCACG
The DNA here is from genome assembly GCF_002250505.1 of Janthinobacterium sp. PC23-8. GTDB lineage: Bacteria > Pseudomonadota > Gammaproteobacteria > Burkholderiales > Burkholderiaceae_D > Janthinobacterium. Next base: position 48,820 of record NZ_NJGY01000002.1, on the reverse strand, counting down.
ATGGCGCCGTCACCATCGACACCGCCTCGCGCGAACTGTCGACCGGCAATATGGATCTGTCGCGCCGCACCGAACACCAAGCGGGTGCGCTGCAGGAAACGGCCTCGTCGATGGAGGAACTGACGGCGGCGGTCAAGGGCAATACCAGCAATGCACGCCAGGCCAACGAACTGGTACTGTCGGCCTCGCAGGTGGCCAAAAAAGGCGGCAGCGTGGTCGATGACGTGGTCGGCACCATGGATGAGATCAGCGCGGCGGCGAAAAAAATCGTCGATATTATCGGCGTCATCGACGGCATCGCGTTTCAAACCAATATCCTGGCGCTGAACGCCGCCGTCGAGGCGGCCCGTGCCGGTGAGCAAGGTCGCGGCTTTGCAGTAGTGGCCAGTGAAGTGCGCAACCTGGCCCAGCGTTCGGCGACGGCGGCGCACGAGATCAAAAAGCTGATCAATACGTCGGTAGAGAAGATTGAAACGGGCAGCGTATTGGCCCATGCGGCCGGCGACACCATGGCCGAGATTGTCGCCAGCGTGGAGCGCGTCACCAGCATCATGGCCCATATCGCCACGGCCAGCGCCGAGCAGGAGTCGGGCATCGGCGAAATCAACGGTGCCATTACTGCGATCGACAATGTCACCCAGCAAAATGCGGCCCTGGTCGAAGAAGCGGCCGCGTCAGCAGAGTCGGTCCATAGCGAGGCGACCACCCTGCTGCGCGTGGTGGGCTTCTTTACGGTGGACGATACGGTGGTGATGGCGGCGGAGCAAGCGCAGCCGATCACCAGCGTGGCCCGCCCGGTACGTCGCAAGCCGGCAACGTTGAGCTTGCCGGTCGGTGGCGCGCCGGCGCTGGGTTAGTGCTTCAGGCCACGGCGGGCAGCTTGTCGAGCAACTTGTCCAGGGTAATCGGATACTCGCGCACCCTGGCCCCCGTGGCGTTATAAATGGCGTTGGCGATCGCCGCCGCCACGCCGCAAATGCCCAGTTCGCCCACGCCCTTGGCCTTCATCGGCGACGATAGGGGGTCGGTTTCTTCCAGGAAGATCACGTCCTGGTGCGGCATATCGGCATGCACCGGCACTTCATAGCCGGCCAGGTCATGGTTCACGAAGAAGCCGCCGCGCTGGTCGACCACCAGTTCCTCCATCAAGGCTGCGCCGGCGCCCATGGTCATGGCGCCGATCACCTGGCTGCGCGCCGACTTCGGGTTCAGGATGCGGCCGGCCGCGCACACGGCCAGCATGCGCCGGATGCGCACTTCACCCGTGTAGCTGTCCACGCCCACCTCGACAAAATGCGCGCCAAAGGTCGACTGCTGAAATTTCTTGTCCAGGTCGCCGTACTCCATGAAATCCTCGGCCACGAGTTCGCCATCCCTGGCTGCCTGAGCCAAAGGCACATCGCGCTCGCCACTACTGACCTGTCCATCGGAAAACCGCGCCTCGTTGGGGTCCATCTGCAGCCTGACAGCCACGGCCTGGCGCAATTTGACGCAAGCGGCATACACGCCGGCGGTGGCACTGTTGCCGCCCCACTGGCCGCCGGAACCGGCCGATACGGGAAAGTCCGAATCGCCCAGCCTGACGACGATCCTGTCGAGCTCGACACCGAGCATTTCAGCGGCCGTCTGCGCGATAATGGTGTAGCTGCCGGTGCCGATATCGGTCATGTCGGTTTCCACCGTCACCACGCCCTGGGCGTCCAGGTGCACGCGGGCGGCCGATTTCATCACCATATTGTTGCGGAAGGCGGCAGCGACGCCCATGCCGACCAGCCAGCGGCCGTCGCGTTTGGCGCCCGGCGTGGCACTGCGCTCCTTCCAGCCGAACTCGACGGCGCCGGTGCGCAGGCAGTCGATCAGGCGGCGCTGCGAAAACGGCCGGCCCGGTTTTTCCGGATCGACCTTGGTGTCGTTCACAATGCGCAAGGCAATCGGGTCCATCTTCAGCTTTTCCGCCAGTTCGTCCATGGCAATTTCCAGCGCCATCAGGCCCGGCGCCTCACCGGGTGCGCGCATGGCGTTGCCTTCCGGCAGATCCAGCACGGCCAGGCGCATGGCCGTCATGCGGTTGGCGCCCGCGTAGAGCAGGCGCGTCTGCATCACTGCCGTTTCCGGCTTGCCGCCTTCCAGGTCGCCCGACCACGATTCATGGCCGATGGCCGTGATCTTGCCGGCGCGCGTGGCGCCGAGACGCAGGCGCTGGATGGTGGCGGGCCGGTGCGTGGTGTTGTTCATCAGTTGCGGACGCGTCAGCGCCACCTTGACGGGGCGCCGCGCGGCGCGCGCCCCGAGCGCGGCCAGGACGGCATCGGCGCGCACGAACAGCTTGCCGCCGAAGCCGCCGCCGATATACGGCGAAATCAGGCGTACCTTCGCTTTCGGAATGTCCAGGGTCAAGGCCACGTCGCCGCGGCTCCAGGCGATCATCTGGTTCGAGGTCCAGATCGTCAACTGGTCACCGTTCCATGCCGCGATCGAGGCATGCGGCTCCATCATGGCGTGCGACTGGTCTGGCGTGGTGTAAGTGGCGTCGATCCTCACGGGGGCGGCGGCAAAGGCGCCGGCAAAGTCGCCCACCCTGGTGTCGGGCTTGCCTTCCCTGGGCTTGATGGCGGAACTTTTCGCCGCCGCCAGGTCGTACTTGCCCTTCTGTTGGGCATATGTCACGGCGATCAGCTGCGTGGCGGCGCGCGCCTGCTCGAACGTTTCGGCCACCACCAGCGCCACCGCCTGGTGGTAATGCTCGATCTCGGGGCCGCCCAGCAGCCTGGCGGTATTCATCTTCCCTTTGCCAAGCTTGCCGGCGTTCGCGGCCGAGACGACGGCCAGCACGCCGGGCGCGCGCAGGGCGGCGCTGGTGTCCATGGACGTGATGCGGCCCCTGGCGATCGCCGCGCCCAGCACATGACCATAGGCGGCATTCGGCGCCGCTTCGTTCTGTTCATAGGCATAGGGCGCCGTGCCCGTGGTTTTCAGGGGACCTTCGATGCGGTCGGTGGCGCGGCCGATATAGCGCAGCTGGTCGATGGGATTGGTGGTGGCGGGCGTGGTAAATTTCATGATGTGACTTTCTGCGCGGTATCACGCGCTTGCATGGGCACTCCATTGAGCACGCCAGCCAGGGTGCGCCGCACCAGGGTGGCCTTGAAGGCGTTCTCTTCGGTCGGCCTGGCGTTGGCCAGCAGTATCTTGCTGACGGCCACCGCGCCCTGCCCCATGGCCTGGTCCGCCAGCGCCAAGCGCCATGGCTGCGGCGCCACGCCGCCCAGGGCCACGCGGCCCGAGCCGTCCGGCATGACGACGGCAGCCACCGACACCAGCGCAAACGCATACGAGGCGCGGTCGCGCACCTTGGCGTAGACATGGGTGCCGCCCAGCGGTTTCGGCAGGGTGACGGCGGTGATCAGCTCGCCCGGCTGCAGGGCCGTTTCGATATGCGGCGTATTGCCCGGCAAGCGATAAAAATCGGCGATCGCAATGGTGCGCGTGGCGCCATCGGGGCGCACGGTTTCGATGCCGGCGTCGAGCAGCCGCATGGCCACCGCCATGTCGGACGGATGGGTGGCGATGCAGGCGTCGCTGCCGCCAAGAATAGCCAGCTGGCGGCTGAAACCGCCAATGGCCGGGCAGCCGCTGCCGGGATGACGCTTGTTGCAGGCCTGGTTGGTGTCGTAGAAATACGGGCAACGGGTGCGCTGCAGCAAGTTGCCGGCCGTAGTGGCCTTGTTGCGCAGCTGGGCCGACGCACCGGCCAGCAAGGCGCGCGACAGCACGCCATAATGACGCCGCACTTTTTCATCTGCGGCCAGGGCCGTGTTGCGCACCAGGGCGCCGATGCGCAGGCCGCCGTCTGGCGTGGCGCCGATCTGGTCCAGGCCCAGGCCGTTGACGTCGATCAGGTGCGGCGGCGCCTCGATCTCAAGTTTCATCAGGTCGAGCAGATTGGTGCCGCCGGCAATGAATTTGGCGCCCGGGGTGCGCAGCGAGGCGGCAGCCGCTGCGGCCGGCGTGGTGGCGCGCTGGTAGCTGAAGACCTTCATGCCGGCCTCCCTGCAACGTCCGTGATCGCGTCGATGATATTCGAATAGGCGCCGCAGCGGCAGATATTGCCGCTCATGCGTTCGCGCAATTGCTCGGGCGTGACTTGCGGTTTCGCGTTGAGGTCTGCGCTGACATGGCTGGGCACGCCGCGGCGAATTTCGTCCAGCGCCGCCACGGCCGAACAGATTTGCCCCGGAGTACAGTAACCGCACTGATAGCCATCATGGGCGACAAACGCGGCCTGCATCGGATGCAGTTTTTCCGGCGTACCCAGCCCTTCGATGGTGGTGATTTTTGATCCTTCATGCATCACCGCCAGGCTCAGACAGGAATTGATGCGCTGGCCGTCGACGATCACGGTGCAGGCGCCGCACTGGCCATGGTCGCAGCCCTTCTTGGTGCCTGTCAGGTGCAGGTGTTCGCGCAAGGCGTCGAGCAAGGTGGTACGCGTGTCGAGTTCGAGCGCCCGGACCTTGCCGTTGATGGCGAAGCGCACACCCATCATCACCGGTGGCGCCGAGGCTGCGCTCCCGGAACTGCCAGCCTGGGCCGCAGCCATGGCGGGGATGACCGCCGCAGTGGCCGACAAGGCCCCCACGATCAGGACATCGCGCCGGCCCGTATTAATATCGTTGATCTCGTCCATCGTTGCGTCCTCCTGGCTGATTGTGTCCTCGCTGCTTACTTATTTATTGGCTCGCTGGGTGCATGCCGGCCCAGGATCGAGTGTAAGGCGCAGAGAAAAAAGGTCTGTACGCGAACGTACGGAACATACGTTAACGGAGCAAGGCTTATTTCAGCTACACTGAAGCCCCTTCCTTTTCAGCGTCATCCATGATCGAAAAGAATCTCCCCGAACTGATCATGCTCAAGCGCCTGATCGACGAAGGCGGCCGCCACCTGGAAGTGGCCGCACCATGCAGCATTCCCATCGATGGCCGCGACTTTCCCGTTTATACGATTGCGCTGGGCAACCCCAGCCCCGATGTGCCCGTGCTGGGATTCTTTGGCGGCATTCATGGACTGGAACGCATCGGCACGCAAGTGATCCTCGCCTTTTTGCAAAGCATCCTGGCGCGCCTGCAATGGGACAGCACCCTGCACCAGCAGCTCGAATCGATGCGCCTGGTGTTCATGCCGCTGGTCAATCCCGGCGGCATGTGGCAAGGCACGCGCTGCAATCCGCAAGGGGTGGACCTGATGCGCAATGCGCCATTGTCGGCCAGCGAACCTGTGCCTTTTTTGCTGGGCGGCCAGCGCTACAGCAACAAGCTGCCCTGGTACCGGGGCCGGGAAGGCGCGCCGATGCAGCTAGAAAGCGATGCCGTGTGCGAGCTGGTCGAACGCGAATTGCTGTCGCGCCAGTTCAGCATCGCCCTCGATTGCCATTCCGGCTTCGGCTTGCGCGACCGCATCTGGTTTCCGCACGCCCACACCGCCACGCCGATCGCCCACCTGGCCGATATCGGCGCGCTGGAAGAGCTGTATAGCCGCACCTATCCCAATCACAACTATGTATTCGAGCCGCAAAGCCGGCAATACCGCACCCATGGCGACCTGTGGGATTATCTGTACCTGCGGGGGACCAGCGACAGCGAGCGCGTGTTCCTGCCGCTGACGCTGGAAATGGGTTCCTGGCTGTGGGTCAAGAAAAACCCGCGCCAGCTGTTCAATCGCGCCGGCATCTTCAACCCCACGGCCACCCACCGCTTGCAGCGCGTGCTGCGCCGCCATCTGGTGTGGTTCGATTTTCTGATGCGCGCCGCCAACAGCCACGGCCGCTGGATGCCTGAAGGCCTGGCGCGCAAGGCGCACCGCCGGCGCGCGCTGGCGCAGTGGTATGAGTCATGACAGATACCTGGGTCTTGCTGCGCGGCCTGATGCGCGAGCAGCGCCACTGGGGCGACTTTCCGGCGACCTTGGGCGCTGCCCTGCCCGGCGCCACCATCGTCACGCCTGACCTGCCCGGCAACGGCCAGCGCCATGCGATGGACAGCGCCACGCGCGTGTGCGCCATGGTGGAGTGTTGCCGCCAGGATCTGCTGGCGCGCGGCTTGAAGCCGCCGTACCGCCTGCTCGCCCTGTCCCTGGGCGGCATGGTGGCCGTCGAATGGGCCAGCCGCTACCCGCATGAGATCGCATCGTGCGTGCTGATCAATACCAGCATGCGGCCGTACAGCCCGTTTTACCGGCGCCTGCGCTGGCAAAATTATCCGGCCCTGCTGCGCCAATTGCTGTTGGGGAACCAGGCCAGCCAGGAAGCATTGATCTTGCGCCTGACCAGTTGCCGGCATGGCGCGGGCAATGCGGCGCTGGTGCAACAGTGGCTGAAGTACCAGCAGCAGTATCCGGTCACACGGCGCAATGCGCTGCGCCAGTTATTGTCGGCCGCCCGCTTTCGTGCACCAGCGAGCTGTCCACCCATGCCGATGCTGGTATTGGCAGGCGGGCAAGACCGGCTGGTCGATCCCGCCTGTTCACAGCAACTGGCGCAAGCGTGGCGAACCGCTTATGCAAACCATCCCGAAGCGGGACACGACTTGCCGCTCGATCAACCGGGCTGGGTGGCGCAAACGGTGAAGCGATGGATAGCTACAAGCTCATGAATGTCACGCCAGGGTGGAATGTCCTGTAACGTTGGCACCCGCTTGCACGCTGGCCACGGCCTGCCAGCAACCACGCCAGCTGTATTAACCATGCTCGATCAGCGATAATAGCAATTCCTTCGACTTTTGCTACCAAAATATATGCGCGACATCATTGCTGGATTTCTACGCTTTCAGAAAGAAGTTTTTCCGGCTCGCCGTGAATTATTCAAAACGCTGGCGACAGGACAAACGCCCAAGGCCTTGTTCATTTCCTGCTCTGACAGCAGGATGGTGCCGGAACTGGTGACGCAACGGGAGCCAGGCGAGCTCTTCGTGATCCGCAACGCTGGCAACATCGTGCCATCGTATGGCCCCGAACCAGGGGGCGTGAGCGCGACGGTCGAATATGCTGTCTCCGCCTTGAACGTCACCGACATCGTCATTTGTGGCCATTCCGATTGTGGCGCAATGAAGGCCATCGCTACCTGCGCCTGCCTTGACCATATGCCTGCGGTCACGAACTGGCTGCGCCACGCTGATGCCGCACGGATGATCAATGATGCAATCGACCACCCGACGGAACAGGCGCGCATCGACGGCATGGTCCGCGCCAACGTCGTCGCACAGCTCAATAATATCCGCACCCATCCTTCGGTGGCCCTGGGGATCGCGCAAAAGCGATTGAGTCTTCATGGCTGGGTCTACGACATCGAGAATGGCTCCCTCGATGCGCTCGATGAGTCGACAGGTAGTTTTGTTCCATTGGCACAGCACCCTGCATCAAGGCTTTGACGGCCTGATCAATCCAGGCGGTGGCGGAAAGTCGGTTCGATATTGCGGGCATGCAGCCACTGCACGATATCTTCCAGGGTGGCGTCCTGCAGCAGCAAGCCAGCGCTTGATGGCGGCAGCGCCTTGCTGACAGGAGCAGTGGCGGCGGCAGGCGCCACACCGGCATGCTGTTGCAGCACGGCCAGCGCCTGTGCGAACTGCGCCGCCGTCATGCTGCGCAGGCTTTCCACGAATCCAAGCTGCGCGTGCAAGGGCGGCGGCATGTCCAGGCCAGGCTCGTCGGCAAACGAGGCGCCCATGCCGGGGTGGATAAAGGCCGCCCAGGTTCCCGATGGCTGCAGGCATGGCGGCAGTTCGACCGACTCAAGGAAGGCGGCGGGGGCAGCGGTCAGGATATCGCTGCTGGCCGGCAGGAATACCGTGCGCAGCAATTGCAGGAACTGCCTGGCCTGCGCCAGCGGCACCGGGGTGTCCAGCGACAGCCACAGGTAAAACGAGGTGCGGCCCGAGATGCTGACGGCGGGCGCCGGCAGGTCAAGTTCATGCTGCACGGCATTGGCAATCGCGCACAGTTCGCCCCAGTGCTTTTCGCCGCCGCCCTTGCCGCCAAACTCCAGCACCAGGGTGCGCGTGCGTCCGGCCTTATCGACCAGTTGGGCGGTAACGGCCGGGCCGCCGGCCACCTGGCGCGCCAGTACTTCGGGCGTGACGGGCTGGCCATGCGTATCCTGCTGGCCGTCGGCCAGGTACAGCCTGGCCAGTTCAGAAATCAATTTGTGCATGCGCGCTTCCATCGTGCTTTTATCTTGTACCTCGCGCTGCCGGTGGCAACGTGGCCGCGATTATAGACCAGTCCCCTCAGGCCTGGATGGGGCGGCACGGACAGGCGGACGGTGTTGGCGTCGCAGAGAAGCTTGCGATACGACACGGCTGGCAAAATTGACCGATAATAGAACCATCCTTTTCAAGCCATCCTCATCTTGACGACATCATCCATGCAAGCCGACACCCTCAACAGCCTGTCCCGGCTCCTCGCCCGCGCCCACAGCGAGACCCTTGCCTTTCCGACCAACGTCAATACGGCCCTGCGTTTGCAGCAGGAACTGGGCAACCCCGATTGCCATGCGGCCGACATCCACCGCCTGCTGCTATCCGAGCCGGGCCTGTCGACGCGCGCCGTGTCGCTGGCCAATTCGGTGATGTTCGCCCATGGGCACACACCCACCGTCACCAGCGTGCGCGCCGCCGTCGAGCGCCTCGGCTACCGCAACCTGCTGTCGCTGGCCACGGCCGCCGTGATCCGGCAAATGAACACCGGCGTCAGGGACCCCGCCCTGCGCGCCCAAGCTTCGCAGCTGTGGGCCCATAGCGTGCACGTGGCGGCGCTGGCGCATGAAATTGCGCGCAGCATCACCCACGTCGACCCCGACACCGCCATGTTTGCCGGCATCGTCCATGAAGTGGGCGGCCTGTATGTGCTGGCCGAAGCCGACAAGACCCCGGGCCTGTACCAGCAGCTGGAAACGCAGATGGCGCCGGTGCTGGAAATCGTCGGCCGCGCGCTGATGCGTCAGCTGATCGTGCCAAGCCAGGTGGCCGACGCCGTCGTCACCCTGCCTGGCGCCACCGTGCTGCTGCCGCCAGCCGGCCTGCGCGACACCTTGCTGCTGGCCAAGGCCATCGCGCCCGTCGCCTCGCCGCTACCGCAAATGCCGGCCATTGTCAACGAAGGGCTGCGGCATTACCTCGAACAAGACCCGGTGTTGCAGGAATTACGCAATAATCCATCCACCGAGGCAAAAGAGCTGATCGCGGTTTTGCTGGCCTGATGTGATCTGCTATCATGGAAAAGTTGCCGGGAATACACCCGGCCTGACCCTACCCGCATCACAGCACTGGAAACCGCCTTGACTATCTCTCTTCGCATGCTCGGCCTGGCCGCAGCATTGACCGTGGCCTGCAACGCCCACGCCGACAGTTTTGCCTCTTCGGCGTCGAGCGCCGGCTCGGCGTCGAGCGGCAGTGTGTCCGACTCGCTCAGCGGTTCGAGCAACAGTTCGAAAACCGACAAGCGTGTCGACAACGGCCCCTACCGCATCATCGATATCGCCGCCACGCCCGGTCACGCCGGCATGACGCGCCTGACCATGCAGGCAGAAGCGGCCCAGCAGCCGCTGGTGCTCGACCTGCCGCAAGCAACTTTTGATCAGCAGCAGCTGGCGCAAGGCGATATGGTGCACGCGCAAAATCGCGCCTACGGCATCGAATTTTCCCGCAACGACACGCGCGCCGCCTTCTTCCTGGTGCTGGCCGACGACTGGTACGGCGAACTCGGTACGCGTCCGGTCAGCATGTGATGCGATGTGTTGCTGCGCTGCTGCTGGCCTGTGCGGCCAGCGCGGCGCATGCCGGCGGCTCACTGTCTTCTTCGCGCTTCTGCGACCGCTCGCAGGAACTGAGCGCCGCCGAACAGGACAAACTGCTGCGCTTCGCCGCCGTGGTGCGCGAAGAACTGGCCGCCACCGAAGGCAGCGTGGCGCTGATCAGCCGCTCGGGCCTGGACCTGTCGCGCTTCGGCATCCGCTATTCCCACGCTGCGCTGGCCTGGCGCCATGAGGCTGACGCCGGCTGGTCCGCGCGCCAGCTTTACTACGCCTGCGACGAAGGCCGCCCACGCATTTTTGATCAGGGCACGGCCGGTTTTGCCATGGGCACCGACAACCCGCAACTCGGCTATATCTCCATCGTGCGCCTGCCCCTTGATACCGTGCCGCCGCTGCGCCAAGCCCTGCTCGACCCGGCCCGCGTGCAGCATCTGCTGGCCGGCAGCTACAGCGCCAACGCCTATGTCTACGGCCTGCAATACCAGAACTGCAATCAGTGGGTGGTCGAACTGCTGGGCGCCGCCTGGGGCGAACTGCCCGACGGCGCCGACCTGCGCGCACGCGCCCAGGCCTGGCTGCGCACCGCCCCCTATGCGCCCGAACCCGTCACCATCGCCTCGCGCTGGCTGATGCTCGGCGCCGTTTTTGTGCCACTCGTGCATTTGTCCGACCATCCGCAGGAGGCGATCGACGCGATGCAGCTGCAGGTGAGCCTGCCATCGACCCTGGAAACCCTGATCCGCCAGCGCCTGCCGGCCAGCGAACGCGTGGAAGTGTGCCATGACGGCAAGCAGGTGGTGGTGCACAAGGGCTGGGAGCCGGTGGCCGAGGGGTGCGTGCCGGGAGCGAATGACCGGGTGGTGGTGCTGGACTGATATAAGCAGGAGCCCGTCTCAAACGTTCTTTACAACTGAGAAATCTTGGGTCGCCGTTACCCCATATCGTTATACACATCTTTTTTCGGTAAGCGCCAATTGAGCTTGGAGCGGCGATTTTCATGAGTTTTTTCCCGAAAAATGAGTGAAAAGTGGGGGGGGGGGGGGGGGGGGGAGCCCAAAACAAAAGATTGGGGGGGGGCCGCCGTGCCCGTCGGCCCCAAAAAAACGTGTTATGTGTGTGCTGTTACTTAATAGAAAAANNNNGGGGGGGGGGGGGGGGGGGGGGGGGGGGGGGGGGGGGGGGGGGGGGGGGGGGGGGGGGGGGGGGGGGGGGGGGGGGCGGGGGGGCCGTATCAACCGCAAGCATTATGCGTTCGTCTCCATGCCCGCGATGCCTCAGGAAAATCGGTTGTAAGTCATTGATTTCATTAATGAAAAAATATATCTAGAACGATATGGATTGATTGACGTAGCTATAAAGTCTTATTTTCGTTACAATCAATTTATTACGTACATGAGGAATTTATGGCTACTATCAAAGTACACGCATTTAACATCGGAAATGGAAATGTGGATTTTTATTTAACGGCGATGACTGCTAAAGAAATTTTCCAGTTCTCTAAAGTTTCTCGCGTCGATGAAGATCCCAATGTAGGATATCAGCGCTTCCTTAGTGAAAAAAGGGCGACAGCAATTGCGGAATATATTGATGCAGGAAATATTCTACCCGGCGCTATTGTATTAAGCGCACAGGAAAATGCGCAACTTTCTTTTAAAGACGACATTTTAAGCATCAATTTAGAGGCCGGTTCTTTTTTTGTTATTGATGGCCAGCATCGATTGTATGGATCCGAAAAAGCTGCCAATGAAATTCGCTTGCCGGTTTGCATTTTAGACGGACTTGATCATAGAGAAGAAGTGCAGTACTTCCTTGATATTAATTCAACGCAAAAAGGAGTTCCTAAAACTCTGCGGATTGAGTTAATGAAATTTTTATCAGAGCCTGACTCCATCGACGCAATTCGCAATCGGCTTTTCAAGGATCTAAACGAATCACCGGAATCTCCGTTATACGATCGTATGAGTGCAACATCGTCTGGACCAGGTCGGTTATCTTTAGTTCCATTCCAAGCTGCCGTCGATCCTCTACTCACCGGTGACATCCTCGGCCAATTTACATATGAGGACAAGAAAAGACTTTTAATTAACTATCTTTCGGCTGTCGAGCGAGTTTTAGATAAAGTTGATGGTAAATCTGGAAGATTAGTAACTTCTGCATTTTTTCAGGCAGTTTTCAAGGTTTTCGATAAAGTCTGTCATCTTTCCATCATGCATTGTAAAAATTATTCGACTGATGCAATGACGCAAATACTAGATGGGATTTCAAGCGTAGATATGGATAGACATTCGGGATCGAACCAACAAGCAATCAACGAGCTGGCAGCGGAACTAAGCACATTGTTAGAAATTCATAGTCAACGACTTGGTACACCCGCCGGGCTTCTTTGATGATACATGAGGATATTGCCGGGGTCTCGTTTACCCATTTGTCCGGCTTAGGTCTCGATCCTTCTGATCTTCCCGATCAATTTTCTTTTGCCGATACCATAAAGAATACTCTTTCGGATGGAGTGGTTTCTAAAGCGATAGTGAGTTGCACTTCGACTGAATTAGAAATGTCGGTAGCGAAGTCTGATTACTTAAGCGCTGTTTTAACTGAGCTTCATTTTGGAAAAGTTCGAATTGCCGAGCAATGTCTTAGTCTTTCCGCGTTAATAGAGGCAGGAGCTCATCCGGCCTGGATTCTAGTCACCGCTTATTACGCTTGCTATTTTATATCTAACGACATAGCAAAAGGATCGGGTACTTTTATCATGAATTTCTCCGAAGACGAATTCAGGGGAATTCTTGCGGATGAGCCACCTTCAATACGTAATGCTATGATTGTGGATAAGTCGACACCCTTTTACGTTGTTGCCAGTCATGGTGATATGTCGGGAGAGGTAAATTTGCTTTTTCGAAAACATGGGGGAAAACCCCACCAGTTAGCTTGGAATAGCTTTCATCGACTTTTAAATAAAATCAGCGTAAATGATAGCCGGATCAAATATCTAGAATTGATGAAGCAGATAGCAAAAGGGAGTGATGGTTGGTGCAATCCAAGCGACATCCGAAATACATGGAATTACATAAAGAGTAATTACTATGGCGACAAGGGGCGCGATTTGGCTAAAAATTTTACCTCTATTATCCGTTCGAGGGGATCTGCCCATGCCTGGGCTGGTAGTGTGACCTTGAAGCCGACGGAGCAGAACATTCCTGCAAGCGTTGCGTATTTATATCATTCGCTGTGCCGAGCGCACGATGTTCTTGTGTCCAGACTTAAAATTTAATTTGTTACAGAGGGTTCTTTTTGGGGCATTTCATGACTGCCGAACCCTTGTAAATCACAGCGAATGTAGGTTTTATCTGTTATGCAACTTTTCAGCCGGTGCTGGCTGAATCGGATTTCGAGCGGAGGCGCGTTGCAGGAGGGCGAGCATGCCATGGCCTTGTTTGCGCAGCGTGTCGAGGCAGGAGCGAATGACGCAGAAGTTTTGGGCACCCAGCAAAGTGCGGAACGAGCCGGAAATTTCCTGCTTCACCTTGGGCATGCGGATGGCGTGTTCGCCGCAGTTGTTGGTGAACGGCACGGCGAGATCGGACACGAACAGCAGCACCGCGTCGGCATACCGGCGCAAGCGCTGCAACAGGTTGAAGGCAACCGATTGCTTGACCCGGCCAGCCTTCAAGGAGATTGTTGTCCACGCTTATGACGACCGGGGCAAGGCTGTCGCCAGCCTGAACAAGCCCGCATTGGCCGGCTTGTACAAGCGGCACCACCACTTGCTCCACGATCACGACATCGCGGCGATGCGCGCGAGTTTCGGCCCTTTACAGAGCCATGCCCCCCCGCATCATGGATGGAAGCTCAAGCGTCGCTGGAAGCAGCCATGGCCTTGCCCCTTGCCACATGCAGTTTCCTGAAGCTGTCGATCAGGCGCTGGTGGCGGTCCAGCCCTTCCAGCTTCATGCTGGTGGGCGTCAGGCCATGGAAACGCACGCTGCCGTCCATGGAACCGAGCACCGCGTCCATGCGCGCGTCGCCAAACATGCGGCGGAAATTGACGACGTAGTCGTCCAGTTCCAGCTCGTCGTCAAGCTCCACTTCCAGCACCACATTGAGCGCCTGGTAGAACAGGCGCCGCTCGACCGTGTTGTCGTTGTATTGCAGGAAGGCTTCGACCAGCTCCTGCGCTTCGTCGAAATGCTGCAAGGCCAATTGAATCAGCAGCTTCAGTTCCAAGGTCGTCAGCTGGCCCCAGACCGTGTTTTCATCGAATTCCACGCCGATCAGGGTGGCGATATCACCGTATTCGTCGAGTTCGCTGTTTTCCAGGCGGTCCAGCAGCGCTTCCAGGCTGGCATTGTCGAGGCGATGCAGGTTCAGGATATCCTCGCGGAACAGCAGCGCCTTGTTGGTGTTGTCCCATACCAGGTCTTCCACCGGATACACTTCCGAGTAGCCGGGTACCAGGATGCGGCAGGCGGCCGCGCCCAGATTGTCGTAGACCGCCATATAGGCCTCCTTGCCCATGTCGGCCAGGATGCCGAACAGGGTGGCCGCCTCTTCGGCATTGGAGTTTTCGCCATGGCCGGAAAAATCCCATTCGACAAAATCGTAGTCCGCCCTGGCGCTGAAGAAGCGCCACGAGACGATGCCGCTCGAATCGATGAAGTGCTCGACAAAGTTGTTCGGTTCGGTAACAGCGTTGCTGGCAAAGGTCGGGCGCGGCAGGTCGTTCAGTCCTTCGAAGCTGCGGCCCTGCAGCAATTCCGTCAGGCTGCGCTCCAGCGCCACTTCCAGGCTCGGGTGTGCGCCAAACGAGGCAAACACGCCGCCGGTGCGCGGGTTCATCAGGGTCACGCACATGACCGGATAGACGCCGCCCAGGGAAGCATCCTTGACCAGCACCGGAAAGCCCTGCTCTTCCAGGCCCCGGATGCCGGCCACGATGCCCGGGTATTTCGCCAGCACCTCTTGCGGCACGTCGGGCAAGGCCATTTCGCCTTCGAGGATTTCACGCTTGACGGCGCGCTCGAAAATCTCGGACAAACACTGCACCTGCGCTTCGGCCAGCGTATTGCCGGCGCTCATGCCATTGCTGACGTACAGGTTTTCGATCAGGTTGGACGGGAAATACACGACCTTGCCGTCGGACTGGCGCACATACGGCAGCGAGCAGATGCCGCGCGCGGCATTGCCGGAATTGGTGTCGACCAGGTGCGAGGCACGCAATTCGCCGTCGGGGTTGTAGATGGCCAGGCTGTGCTTGTCGAGGATTTCCTTCGGCAGCTTGTCGTTGCGGCCGGGCTTGAACCAGCGCTCGTCCGGGTAATGGACGAACGGCGCGTTGGCGATATCCTCGCCCCAGTAGGCGCCGCCATAAAAATGGTTGAAATTCATGCGTTCGATGAATTCGCCCAGCGCCGAGGCGAGCGCGCTTTCCTTGGTGGCGCCCTTGCCGTTGGTAAAACACATCGGCGAATGGGCGTCGCGGATATGCAGCGACCACACATTGGGCACGATATTGCGCCATGAGGCGATTTCAATCTTCATGCCCAGGCCAGCCAGGATGGCCGACATATTGGCAATGGTTTGCTCCAGCGGCAAATCCTTGCCGGCGATATGGGTGCGGGTCTGTGGATCGGCGCTCAGCATCAGCAGGCCCTGGGCGTCGGCGTCCAGGTTCTCCACTTCCTCGATCACGAATTCGGGGCCGGTCTGCACCACTTTCTTGACCGTGCAGCGGTCGATCGAGCGCAAGATGCCCTGGCGGTCCTTGGCCGAGATATCGGCCGGCAATTCGACCTGGATCTTGAAAATCTGCTGGTAGCGGTTGTCAGGATCGACGATATTGTTTTGCGACAGGCGGATATGCTCGGTCGGGATATTGCGCGTATCGCAGTACAACTTGACGAAATAAGCCGCGCACAAGGCCGACGAGGCCAGAAAATAATCGAAGGGACCAGGCGCCGAGCCATCGCCCTTGTAGCGGATCGGCTGGTCGGCGATGACCGTGAAATCATCGAACTTGGCTTCGAGGCGCAGCTTGTCGAGAAAGTTGACTTTAATTTCCATGGGGTATTCCAATGCTAGGCGAATGAATTGGCCGCTATTATCCTTGCTTTCCTGGAATACCGCATGCGATGTTCAGTTCGGACATGCCCGGCTACAACGGATGGTCGTGCGCCGCCGCCTTGCGCTCGCTGTAGCGGCTGGTGAGGTAGTCGCTGCGCTCGCGCACGATCAGCGTAAATTTATACAACTCCTCCATCACGTCGACCAGGCGGTCGTAATAGGCCGACGGTTTCATGCGGCCGGCGTCGTCGAATTCCTGCCAGGCCTTGGCCACCGACGACTGGTTCGGTATGGTCACCATGCGCATCCAGCGGCCCAGCACGCGCAGGCCGTTGACGGCGTTGAACGATTGCGAGCCGCCCGACACCTGCATCACGGCCAGCGTGCGGCCCTGGGTCGGGCGCACGCTGCCCTGTTCCAGAGGCAGCCAGTCGATCTGCGACTTGAACACGCCCGTCACCGCGCCATGGCGCTCGGGGCTGCACCAGACCTGCCCTTCCGACCACAGCGACAGCGCGCGCAGTTCCTGCACCTTCGGATGCTCGGCGCCGACGCTGTCGACCATCGGCAGGCCGTGCGGGTCGAACACGCGCGTCTCGGCGCCGAAGTGGCGCAGCAGCCGCTCGGCTTCGAGCACCAGCAGCCGGCTGTAGGAGCGTTCGCGCAGGGAGCCGTACAGCAGCAAGATGCGCGGCGCATGCGTCATGGCCGGCGCCGCGAGCTTTTCTGCGGTCGGCGTATCGACGTGAAACGCACTCAGGTTGGGCATGCCGGCAATCTCAGTCACGCGGCACCACCTTCTGTCCGTCTTCCTTGGCAAACGGCGCCAGTTGTGGCAGCGGCAGGATGTCGAGCACCACTTCCGACGGCCGGCACAGGCGCACGCCGAGCGGCGTGACGACAAACGGCCGGTTGATCAGGATGGGATGGGCCAGCATGGCGTCCAGCAGCGCCGCGTCGTCCAGCGCCGGCTTGTCAAGGCCCAGCTCCAGCCAGGGCGTGCCTTTCTGGCGGATCGCCTCGCGCACGGTGAGGCCGGCGCGCGCGATCAGGCCAGACAGCTCCTCGCGCGATGGCGGCTGTTGCAGGTACTCGATGACCTGCGGTTCGACGCCGGTATTGCGTATCAGCGCCAGCGTGTTGCGCGAGGTGCCGCAGGCGGGGTTGTGGTAAATGACGATATCCATATTAATCCTTTCAGTTCAGCAGCCAGCGGTCAGCAGGGCGCGCCGCCGCAGCAGTTTTCGGTCAGGAAGCCGATCAGCGCATCCATGCTGTCCATCTGCGCCGCATAGATGATGAAGCGCCCGTCCTGGCGCGCCGTGACCAGCTGCGCATGCGACAGCTCTTTCAGGTGGAACGACAGCGACGAGGCGGCGATGCCCAGGCGCTCGGCGATCTTGCTGGCGGCCAGGCCGTCGGGGCCGGTTTGCACCAGCAGGCGGAAGATGGCCAGGCGCGACTCCTGGGCCAGCGCCGCCAGGGCGGCCAGCGCATGTTGGGTTTGCATGAGAAGTTCCATTAATTCGATATTTCAATGATAATCGAAATCGAAGAGCAATGTAAAGCCCGGCCAGCTTGCAGGCGCAAGCTGGCCGGGCCTTGCCAGGTCGATGCGGTACAGGAAGGGACTGCTAGCGCAGCACCTTGAAGCCATGCGTGCCGTCGCGCGCCAGTTGCGCCACCAGGCCGTATTCCCAGTCGAGATATGCCTGCATCTGTTCGTGCTGGTTGTCGGTGCCCTCATACGGCCGGCGGTAGCGGTCGATCAGCGGCGAGGCCAGGCGGGTCGGCCCGGTTTCCAGCGGCAGGCCCTGCCCGGCCCACGCCGCCGTGCCGCCGGCCAGCACAAACACGGGCGCGCCCGTGATCTCGCGCAGGTCGGCGCTGGCAAAACGGGCCAGCAGGCTGCTGCCGCAGGTCAGCACGTAGCGGCGCGTGTCGCCCGGCAGCTTCGCCAGCGCCGCGCGCAGCTCGGAACGCAGCGCGAACCAGGCGCCGGCGATATGGCGCTTGTTGTAGTTCACGCCACTGGTGAAGTCCAGCACCGCCGTGTGCAGCGGCTCTTCGGCCAGCCACTGCGCGAGCTGTGCCGGGCTGACTTCATCGACCACCGGCAGCGGCGGCAGCGGCGCGCTCCAGGTTTTTTGCGACTTGAAATCAAGCGATGCCAGACCATCGACCACATGCACTTCATGGTTCATCTGGCGCAGCCACGACGCCGTCATGTTGGCGCGCACGCCGTCGTCGTCCGCCAGCACGAAACGCGCGCCGCGCACCGGGCCGAACTGCTCGGTCTCCTGCACCAGCTGGCCGCCGGGCGCGCTGCGAAAGCCGGGCAGGCTGCCCAGCGCAAATTCGGCCGGGCTGCGCACGTCGAGATAATAGGTGGTGCGGGCAGGATCGGCCTGCAGGAGCGCCAGGCCAGCGGCATCGATGCGTTGCACGCCGGCGCGATCGGCCAGCGCGCGCGCCGCGTCCTGCTGGCCGTGCGCCACGTCGTCGGGATAGACGCGCGTCTGGCCATGCTGCAGTTGCTGGCCCGCCAGGGTCCAGCCGATGGTGCCATTGCGCAGCGCGGCGACCCGGTTCGGCACACCGGCATTGCGCAGCGACTGCGCGCCGATAATGCTGCGCGTGCGCCCGGCGCAGTTGACGACGATGGTGGTGGCCGGGTCCGGCGCGATGGCGCGCGCGCGCAGGGCCAGCTCGGCGCCCGGCACGCTGATGCTGCCGGGGATGCTCATGGTGTGGTATTCGTCGTAGCGGCGCGCGTCGAGAATGACGATATTGGCTTTTGCATCGATCAGCGCCTGCAGTTCCCCGGCGGCCAGCGACGGCGTCTGCGCCTGTTCCTCCACCAGTTCGCCGAAGGCCTTGCTGGGCACATTGACGTCGCGGAACAACTCGCCGCCGGCCGCGCGCCAGCCGGCTATGCCGCCGTCGAACAGCGACACGTCGGTATAGCCCAGGGTACGCAGGCGTTCAAGCGCCAGCTGGTCGTGGCCTTCGCCGCCGTCGATCAGCACGATGGGCACGTCGCGGCGCGGCAGCTTGGTCCAGGCATCGAGTTCGATGCGGCCCAGCGGAAAATTGGCGGCAAACAGCGGATGGGCCTGCGCGTGCGGGTCTTCCTCGCGCACGTCGAGCAGCGCGATTTCTCGCCCGGCCAGCAATTGTTCGCGCACATGCTGGTAGCTGCGGCGGGGGAGGACGGACAAATTGCCTGTTGCTGGATTCTTGGTCATGGTCTGGTCAGTCAAGATAGTTGGTTGGCGTAGCCGGAACGGAAGGGCTTGACGGCGCCCTCAGCGGTAAACACGGAGCGGTCGACGGCGCCGATATCGGCGCCATAGATATGGATGCCGATCGAGACGCGATCGTCAAAGGCATTGGCCACCTGGTGGATATCGCCGAGGGCGGGCGAAACTGCCGTCACCTGCCCCCTTTCCAGGCGCTGCGGCGGGCCCGCCTTGACCAGGGCGCCATCGGCTGTGCGCGCAAAATCCTGCGACACCTCGGCGCCGCGCAACAGGCCGATCAGGCCCCACACCGTATGGTCGTGAATCGGCGTGGACTGGCCCGCCCCCCAGACAAAACTGACCACGGAAAAACGCGCCTGCGGGTCGCGGTACAGCAGGTACTGGCGGTAGTATTGCGGGTCGGGTCGGGCCGCTGCATCGGGCAGCCAGTCGTCGGTGGCCAGCAAGGTGCGCAGCAACGCGCCGCCCTGCTCCACCACCACCGCCTCGGATGCGTTTTGCGCCAGCAGCGCCTCGAAAGCTGTGACCAGATT
Source organism: Janthinobacterium sp. PC23-8 (assembly GCF_002250505.1). Taxonomy (GTDB): domain Bacteria; phylum Pseudomonadota; class Gammaproteobacteria; order Burkholderiales; family Burkholderiaceae_D; genus Janthinobacterium. The sequence continues at coordinate 29,159 of NZ_NJGY01000002.1, read as the reverse complement.
TTTTAAGGGCAAGGGCAAATCGGCATGTGTCGTCATGATTGTCTCCTGGTGCAATGGTAGCGGCTTATGCTGCCTGGCGGCGCGCGGCCGTGTTGCGGTTTTCCGGCACCGGCAAGCCCAGGTTGCCGCGCAAGGTGCCGTGCGTGTACTCGCGGCGCAGCAGTCCCCTTTCCTGCAGCACCGGCACCACGTGTTCGACAAAGGCGTCGAGCTGGTACGGCAAGGACTCGAACAGGATAAAACCGTCGGCTGCACCGCCCTTGAACCAGCGCTCGATGGCGTCGGCCACCTGTACGCCGGTGCCGACGAATTCCTGGCGTGGGCTGGCCTGGCGCAGTGCCGCCTGGCGTAGCGTCAAATTTTCTTCCTTTGCCGTCCTGATGATGCGCTCGGACGCGCTGCGATTGCTTTGCGCGCCGTACTGCGCGATATCGGGAAACGGTGCGTCCAGCGCATACTGCGTCAAGTCGTGTTCATTGAACGAGCGCGCCAGCGCCACCAGCGCGTCTTCGATGCGCACCAGGGCCACGGCTTGCTGATACAGACGCTGCGCCTCTTCTTCGGTGGCGCCGACGATGGCGCGCAGGGCCGGCAGCACGGCCAGCTGCGCCGCCGGGCGGCCAAAGGCGGCGGCGCGCGCCTTGATATCAAGGTAATAGGCCAGCGACGATTCAAAGGTCGAGCCTTCCGTAAAGAACGCTTCGGCATGGCGGGCCGAGAAATTGCGCCCCTCTTCCGAGGCGCCGGCCTGGAAGATCACCGGCTGGCCCTGCGGCGAGCGGCTGATATTGAGCGGGCCGCGCACCTGGAAAAATTCGCCGTGGTGGTTCAGGGCGTGCAGCTTCGATGGGTCGAAAAACTGGCCGCTGGCCTTGTCGTGGGTCAGCGCATCGTCTTCCCACGAGTCCCACAGGCCCTGCACCGTCTGCAAATGCTCGGCGGCGATGCGGTAGCGTACCTCGTGCGGCGGGTGCTGCGGCTTGCCATAGTTCTCCGCGCTGCCCGACAGCCAGGACGTGACCACGTTCCAGCCCGCGCGGCCATGGCTCAGGTGGTCTAACGAGGCAAACTGGCGCGCCACCGTATAGGGCTCGCTGTAGCTGACCGTCAGGGTGCCCACCAGCCCGATGTTTTTGGTGACGGTGGCCAGCGCCGACAGGATCGTCAATGGCTCGAAGCGGTTCAGATAATGGGGGCTCGATTTTTCCGTGATATGCACGCTGTCGGCGACAAACAGGAAATCGAACTTGCCCTTTTCAGCCAGTTTCGCCTGGCGGATATAAAAGTCGATATCGGTGCTGGCGCCCGGATGCGCGTCTGCATGGCGCCAGTCGCCCCAGCCGGGGCCGACGCCATGCAGGATAAAGCCGAGTTTCAATTGTGCGGTGCTCATGATGGATTCCTTGATTGATTAAATGGGACGAAACAGGCTGGCGTCGACCAGTTGCTGCGCGTCGACCCGGCGCGGAAACAACCTGGCCGCATAAAAGGCGTCGGCCACCTGCTGCAATTGCGTGACGATCCGTTGGTCCGGCGCGCGCAACTGCGGACGGTCGCGGCCCACCACCAGCTTCACCACGTCGGGCGGCAGCCTGGTGATGCGCTCGAACACGCGGGCGTATTCAAGCGGATGGTCATTGGCCCAGACGTTCGACCTGGCCAGGCGCTGCAATACATCGGCCAGCGCGGCGCGCTTGCCGGCATTGGCCAGCGCCGCGTCGGAGGCGGCGATCACGCCGATGCCCGAATTGATGCCCACGCCATCGCGCAGCACGCGCGCGCCGCGCAGTTCGGCACTGGCCTGGTAGGTGCCGAAAGTGGCCCAGGCCTCGATCTGGCCGCTGGCAAACGCCACCGCCGCGTCACCGGGCAGCATGAAGCCGGTTTTGACATCGTCGATGGACAGCCCGGCCTCGCGCAGCGCGCCAAACAGCAAATAATGCGCCACGCTGCCGCGCGCCGACGACACGATCACCGGGCGCCCTTTCAAATCGGCCACCGACAGGATCGGCGAATTCGGTGGCACCAGGATGGCCACCGCCTTTGGCGACGACACGCTGGCCGCCACCACCTTGACCCTCGCGCCGCCGGCGGCAGCGGCCAGCGCCGGCGTATCGGCCGCCATGGCGGTATCGACGTCGCCCGACACCACCGCCTCGAACAGGGGCGCGGCGCCCTGGAAGCTGGCCCATTCGATCTTGTATGGCGCGCCATCAAGCACGCCGGCCGCTTCCGCTTTCGAACGCAGCAGGTTGACCTGGTCGCCCAGCACCAGGGTCACCTTCGACAGGCCGGAGGACGGCGCCAGGACTTTTTCGCCGCAGGCGGCCAGCAAGGCACAAGCCGGCAGTGCGCTCAGCAGGCGGCGGCGCCAGGGATCAAAAGTCATACGCGGCTTTCGCATAGTAGTAGGCGCCGGTCGGGGCGAACGGCGAGGGGCCGTAGACAAAGCCGGACGATCCTGTGTTGGCGTCGCCGGGGCCGTTCTTGTCCGGGAAGACATTGAACAGATTGGCCGCGCCCAGCACCAGTCTGGCGTGCTTGCCCAGCGCGTACGTCACGTCCAGGTCGGTCAGCCATTTGGCACCAAAACGGTAATCCTGGGCGCGGTTGGCCGTAGTTTGCCAGGTCGATTTGTCGTAGCGCGTGGTTTGCAGGCTGACGTCGAAGTCGCCAACGAACCAGCGCGCCGACAGTATCAGCTTGGTGCGCGGCGCGGCAGTCAGGTCGCCGATGCCGCCGCCGGCCGCATAGCCGTACCACACCTGCGTGCCGCCAGGGTTGGCGCCCAGCGCGGTGATTTCGGCCGGCGTGGCCTTGACCTTCAACAGCGCCGTGCGGTTCCAGTTCAGCGCCGCGCCCCAGCGCACCACGCCGGCCGCGCCATGGTCGGACGTCACGTCCGCCACCAGGTCGGCGCCGCGCGTGCGCGTGTCGACGCCATTGGCGAAATACTGCACCCATTCGCTGCCCGTCAGGCCCGACGCGCGCAGCAGCGGCGCAAACGCCGGACCGAACATGTAGCCGGTGCGCACGATGCGGTCGGCAATGCGGATCTGGTAGGCGTCAAGCGTGATATTGGCGTTGTCGCTGGCCTTGAAGACCACGCCCAGGCCGACGTTGCTCGATTTTTCAGGCTCGAGGTCTTTCGCGCCCAGCTGGCGCGCCAGCGTGGAGTCGTTGCGCAGCAGCTTGGACAGGCTGGGCGCCACTTCGCCGGTCACCGGATTGATATTGGTGCGGTTGTCGGTCTGCGCATAGCCCAGTTGCGTGAGCGCCGGCGCGCGGAAACCCGTGCCGATGGTGCCGCGCACGGCGATGCGCGGCGTGATGTCGTAGCGCGAATTGAGCTTGCCGCTCAGGGTATTGCCGGCGCTGTCGTTATAGTGCTCGCCGCGCACGGCCACGTCGACAAACCAGTCCGGGGTCGGATAAAAACCGATATCGTTGTACAGCGCCAGCACCGTGCGCGTGACGCGGGTGGCGTCCGCCGGCGACAGCGCCACGCCCGCCTGTGCGCCGACGGCGGCCGGTTTGCCCACGTTGGGATTGCCTTCCTGGTCGCCGGGCCGGAACAGATAGCCGCCGTTGACATAACCGAGCGGGTCGCCTGCATAGGTGGTAAAGCGCTCCAGGCGCTGCTCGGCGCCCAGCGACCATTGCAGCGGTTTGCCCCAGCCGATATCAAAGGCGCGCGTCACATCTTCGTTGCTGGTCCATTGCTCGAACTGGTAGACGGCCAGCTTGTCGAAGCTGGTCGGCGAGGTCGGGCCCAGCGACGGATTGCTGGTCAGATTGCTGTACTGGCGCGCGCGGTTCTTGCCGTAGCCCGTGCTCAGGTCCCAGTTCCAGCCGGCCGTCTTGCCGCGCGCGCCGGCGTTCAACTGGTAGTCGTAGGCGCTCATGTTGTTTTGCGCAAAATAGCCGTCCGGAAACAGCTGGCCCAGGGTGGCCAGGCCATTGGCGCGGCGGAAGTTATTGCCGGCGATGGTGTTGCGCGTGCCGGCCGTGCCGAAGGCATAGAAAGTCGTCCCCGAGGAACCACGATCGCCATACGGCAGCTCCGCATTGAAGGCGAGGTTATAGGCTTCGATGCCGGGGTCGCCATTGCGCGCCCCTTCGCGGTCCCAGCTGGCGTTCTTCGGATTGCTGGCCGGCGAATAGTTCACCAGATTGGTCGACTTGAAGTTGTTCCACGACTGGCCGCGCTGGCGCGCATTGGCCGCCACATGCACGAAGCCATCCTGGCCCAGCTTGAAGCCGGCATCGGCTTCGAGCTTGAAGTTGTTGCGGTCGCCCTGCCCTTCCTTCAGGCGCCCGGCCGTGGCGCCCAGCGAGCCGCCATGGTCGCCCGTCTTCAGGATCACATTGACCACGCCGGCCACCGCGTCGGAACCGTATTGCGCGGCGGCGCTGTCCTTGAGCACTTCGATATGGTCAATCGCCGATAGTGGAATGGTGTCGAGGTCGATCGGATTGACGCCGCTGGTGTCGCCGCCGCCATTGGTCAGGAGCGCCGCATTATGGCGCCGCTTGCCATTGACCAGCACCAGCGTATAGGCCGGCCCCATGCCGCGGTTGCTGACGGGGCGCACCACCGAATTGACGCCAGCCTGGTTGGTGCCGAAGTTAAATGAAGGCAGCAGGCGCCCCAGCGCCTCGCTCAGTTCGGCACGGCCCGTGTGCAGCAGTTGTTCGCCATTGATCACGTCGATCGGTGCGGGGCTGTCGGCCACCGTGCGCTGCTCGCCGCGCACGCCGGTGGTCACCACCACGTCCTGGACCTGGCCGATGCTGTTCTGTGCCTGCGCCATGGAAGTGACGGCGCCGCAGGCCAACAGCGCCAGGTGCAGGGGGGTGTAGCGGAGCGGCTGGTAAGTGTGAAGCATGGCATTTCCCTTGTTTGATTGTTTATTTTTTCAAGCCAGATACCTGGCAAAACTGCGATCCCACAGCGGCGCCACGTCGATGCGCCTGGCCAGCAGGCCCGCTTGCGCGAAGACATCGGCCACCTGCTGCTGCGAGGCGATGGCGGCGTCGTCGACCGCCACCAGCTTGAAGGGCTCGCTGCGCTGCCTGACCTGGTTCAGGAACAGCTGCGGCGGCACGCCGGCGATGCGCGCGCTCTTGGCGGACCACTGCTCGGGGTGCTCATTGATCCACTGATAGACCCTGGCGACGCGCCGCAGGTAGTCGCCGATGGCTGCGTGCTTGAGCGGATCGGCGATCGCCCTGCTTGACGCGCTGATCACGTAATTGCCCGACAAGACACCGTCGGCCGTGCGCAGCACGCGCGCACCCTGGCTCCTGGCCAGTTCCACCACCAGGCCAAAGATCACCCAGGCGTCGAGCTGGCCGCTCTGGAACGCCGCGAAACCGTCCTGCGGCGCCAGTGCCACCGGCTCGATATCCTTGAAACTCAGGCCCTTTTCCCTGAGCAGCTGCAGCAGGAAGTAATGCGAGGTGGTCGAACGCGCATAGCCGATGCGCTTGCCCTTGAACTGCGCCGCGTCGGTGAGGGGCGAATTTTTCGGCACCAGCACCACCTGGTTGTTGACGTCGCCGCGCAGCACGGCGATGACCTTTATCGGCGCGCCGGAAGCGGCCGCAAAGATGGGCGGAATTTCGCTCATGCCGCCCACGTCGAGCGAGCCGGCCGCCAGCGCTTCAACGATCAGGTTACCGGCGGCAAATTCGGCCAGCACACTCTTGTACGGCGTTTTCTCCACGCCCGCTTCAGTGTAATAATAGGAATCGTCCCCCTTGTAGGTGCCGATGCGCAGCAGGGTGCCGCCCAGCTGCGGCGCGGCCAGGGCCGGCACCCAGGCGCCCATGCCGCCGGCGGCCAGCGCCAGTGCGGAGCTTGTCAGGAAACGGCGGCGCGTCTGTGTTGTACTGTTCATGCGGGCTCCTTATTTGGCGGCTTCGGAAACGAGGGCGATGCGGGCGTAGCCGGCGTCGTTCAGCACGCCCATGGTGGCGACCACCTTGCCGTAGGAAAGCGCCTGGTCGGCCCGCAGATGGATGCGCCGTTCATGGTCGCCTTTCGATTCCTGCTGCACCAGGGCCAGCAAATCGGCAGGACCGGCCTTGGCCGCGTTTTCATTCACATAGACGGTGCCAGCGGCGTCGATGCTGACCACGATGGGCAGCTTCGGCTCTTCCAACGGCCGGGTATTGGCGGTCGGCAGGTCGACTTTGACGCCGGTGGCCATCATCGGCGCTGCCACCATGAACACGATCAGCAGCACCAGCATCACGTCCACCAGCGGCGTGACGTTGATGTCGCTGACGGGCACTATCCTGTGCGCCGCACTGCCGGATAATTTGGCGCCCATCTCAGGCTCCCTGCGGCACGAGCCTGGCCGCCGCATGCGCGTGTTCCGGCGCGGCCTGCGCCGCGTCCACGCCGTCGATCTGCGTCTCGCCCGCTTCGAGCTGGCGCGACAGCTGCACTTCCACCAGGCCGGTGAGCGTGGCCAGGCGGCCCGTATAGCTGTTCAAGTCGCCGGCCACGCGGTTGTAGGCAACGACGGCGGGGATCGCCGCAACCAGGCCGAGCGCGGTGGCAAACAGCGCTTCGGCAATGCCCGGGGCGACCACCGCCAGGCTGGTGCTGTTGCTGGCGGCAATGCCCTGGAAGGCGTTCATGATGCCCCACACGGTGCCGAACAGGCCGACGAAAGGCGCGACCGAACCCACCGTGGCCAGCACCGACAAGCCTTTTTGCAGCTGCTCGGCTTCGACGCTGCCGGCGATCTGGCCGACCCGGTTGATGCGCTCCTTGAGACTGTCGCGGCCGGACGCATCGGCGTGCAGGTGCAAACGGTGGCTGTGCCGCCACTCGTCGGCAATGGACTGGTAGATCCGGGCAAACGGATCATGCGGCTGCTCGCGCAGCTGCTGCGCCAGACGCTGCAAGGTGGACTGGCCGGCCAGCGCGCCGGTGAACGCGGCGGCGCTGCGCTGCAGGCGCTTGAAGCGCAGCAGCTTGTCGACGATCACGCCCCAGCTGACCAGCGAGGCCAGGATCAGCAGCACGATAATGGATTTGACGATACTGTCGGCCTGCTGGAACAGTTCCAGCGGCGACAGGTGGGCGGAAATGGTGGTCGGGTTCATGGTGTTCTCCAGGGGTTCAGTTCAATTATTCAATTCAATTTGAAGACAATGTTCCCGGCCAGCAGATACGTACTGCCGCCCAGGTCGGGCAATCTGGGGAACGGCGCGGCCCGTTCGATGGCCTGCCTTGCCGCCTCGTCCAGCGCTTCCACGCCCGAGGGCTGGAGCTCGACTTTCAACAGCGCCCCTTGCGGGTCGAGCGTCAATACATAGCCCACACGGCCCTGCTGGCGGCGCTGTCTGGCCGCCTGCGGATAGTCGGTATTGCGGTTGATGCGGGCATACACCTGGTTCACGTAGTCGGTGGGGATGCCTTCCGTGCTGACCACTTTCGACGCGGCTGGCGCAGGTTTGGCCGCCACCGGTGCGGGGGCCGGCGCCACCGGCGTCACCGGGCCGATAGCCGCCGCAGGTGCCGGTGTCGCCGGCGCCGTATGGGTTTCGGCGCTGGCGGCCGGCGCATCGACGGTTTTCGGCTGCGGCACGGCAGCTGCCACTGGCCGGGGCGGCGCCAGCGACAGCGGTTTGACCTGAGGTTCGGCAGGTTTCGGCGGCGGCGGTGCGATGGCCTTCGGCGGCGCCACGCGGATCAATTCCACCACGCTGGCCACCGCCTTGGGCGCGCGATGCGTGCCGGCCAGATTCCAGGCCAGCAGCGCCACGCCGGCGTGCAGCAAGCCGGAAATGAGCACGCCCCGGTAGCGGCGCCAGGCGGGCGTACCCGCTTGCGATGATGGCAAGCGGGCGACAAACGGTAGCGGCGTTGCGGCCGAACTCACCGGCGCGCGCAGCGGTGGTACGAAGGTCAAGGTAGCGCTGTTCATGGGTCTCTCCTCAATCAATCGAACAAATCAGGCTCTTCGCGCGTGATCACATCCCACAGCGGCTGGAAGCTGAACCAGCCACCGGCGTCGGAGCCGATCTGGCTGGCCGTATGGCGCGCCACCGCCTGCGGTATCGGCCTGGTGGGGCCGGCCGCTTCCGACAACAGCTGCGCCTGGGCCGCGTTTTCAAACGCGATATAGCGCCACACAGCCGACTCCACCGATGCGCCCACCGTCAGCAAGCCGTGGTTTTGCAGGATCACGGCCTTGCGTGGGCCGAGCGTGGCGGCGATGCGTTCGCCTTCGCTGGTATCGAGCACCACGCCGCTGAAGTCCTCGAAAATCGCATGGTCTTCGTAGAACATGCAGGAATCCTGGGTCAGCGGATCGAGCAGCCGGCCCTGGGCGGCAAAGGCCTTGCCGTACAAGCCGTGCGAATGGGCGGCGGCGATGACGTCGGGGCGCGCCTTGTGCAGTTCGGAATGGATGGCAAAGGCGGCGCGGTTGAGCAGGCCATCGCCTTCGACCACCTTGCCGTCGTGGCTGACCAGGATCAGGTCGGAGACGCGGATATGGCCGAAATACACGCCGGCCGGATTGACCCAGAAGTGATCGGGAAACTCCGGGTCGCGCGCCGTGATATGGCCGGCGCCGCCCATGTCGTAGCCATAGCGGGCAAACAGGCGAAACGATACGGCCAGGCGTTCCTTGCGGTGCTGGCGCTGCGCGGCCAGGGTCGGTGGCGGCGGCGGTTCGGCAAAGATGATATTGCCGCTGGCGTCGCGCGGCGCGCCGTAGATGGCGGGCCGTGGCGCAGGGGCGCCCACGGCGCGCAAATGCGGGCGCGACAAGGGGGCGGAGTACAAAGGGGCGGTGCTGCTCATGGCGGTTCCTTGTTCAGTGGTTTCTTCAGTGGCGTCAATAGCCGCGCGCCGTGTCGACCACGTCGGCAAGTGGCGTGCCGGCGCGGAAATGGCGCAGGTTGTGCAAAAATTTATCGATCAGGGCCGGCAAGATGGCGTCGGTGTTGGGCGAAATATGGGGTGACAGCCGCACTTTCGGGTGCGTGTAAAAGGCGTGGCCGGGCGGCAGCGGTTCGGGCTCCGTCACGTCCAGGGTAGCCAGCGCCAGTTGGCCAGCGTCGAGCGCCGCATGCAGCGCCGCGTGATCGATCAGATTGCCGCGCGCGATATTGATCAGGTGCAGATGTGGCCTGGCGTGCGCCAGCGCGGCCGCATCGATCACGTGACGGGTGGCCGGTGTCGAGGGCGCGGCCAGCACCAGGTGGTCGGAGCGCGCCAGCAAGCTGGCCAGATCAGGCACCGCCTCCACGCCGGCCACTTCAAACGGCGCGTCGGAGCGGCGCAAGGCGATCACCTTGACGCCCAGCGCCAGCGCGCGCCGCGCCACCGCCTGGCCGATGGAGCCGAAGCCAAACAGGCCCAGGGTCGATCCCTGGACCAGGCCAAGCGATACTCTGCGCCAGTGGCCGGCGTCGCCCATCCAGATCTCGGGGATGCGCTTGGTGGCGGAAAAGACCGCCGCCAGCACGTACTCGGCAATCGCGTCCGACGCCGTGCCGCGCGCCGACGTCACCACCGGCCCCTGAAACAGCCAGGGCGGGTAGTAGTCGATGCCGGCCGAGGCCAGCTGCACCCAGCGCACGCGCGCAGGCCAGTGCTGTGGCGCGGGCGTGGCCAGCAGCGTCTGCCCTTGCGGCGCCGGCAGCACGAACAGGATGTCGGCGTCGGGCAGCGCGGTCAAGGGACCGGGCGCCAGGTCCAGCACCGGCAAGCCGGCTTGTGCGGCCAGCAGCGCATTGACCCTGGGGTCGAACTGGCTGGCGATGGTCCATGCGTTCATCTGCGTCTCCGGGTCAGGCGGCCAGGCGCGTCGCGTCGCGCTGCGCTTCACGTTCGGCAACAGCCGCGCGCACCAGGGGGATCAGTTCGCGGCCGTATTGCAGCGCATCCTGGATCGGATCGAAACCACGGATCAAAAACGTGGTCACGCCCAGCTCCCAGTATTTCAACAGCGCGTCGCGCACCTGTTCCGGCGTGCCCACCAGGCCGGTGGAATTGCCGGCCGCACGGGTCAGCGCGGCGATGCCCGTCCACAGGCGTTCGTCAACCACCTTGCCGTTGGCGGCCGTGGCCAGCAGGCGCTGCGAGCCGACATTGACGGGCTGCTGCGGGCGGCCGCTGAAATGTGCATTGTGCTGGACCTTGGCAGTGGCGCGGGCCAAAATGGCGTCGGCCCTGGCCCAGGCCTGTTCTTCGGTCTCGGCCAGCACGGGGCGCAGCGACAGGCTGAAACGGATCTTGTCGGCGCGACCGTATCGGGCGGCAGCGGCGCGCACCTTGCCGATGATTTCCTCGACCTGCGCCAGCGATTCGCCCCACAGCGCATACACGTCGGCATGCTTGCCGGCCACGTCGATGGCCGCCTCGGACGAGCCGCCGAAATAAATCGGCAGATGGTTGCCCGCCACCGGGCGCACGCCGGCGTTCTGGCCTTTGACCTTGTAGAGCGCACCGTCGTGGTCGAACGGCCCGCTGCTGCTCCAGGTCTGCTTGACGACGCCCAGGAATTCGTCGCTGCGCGCATAGCGCTGGTCGTGGTTCAGGAAGTCGCCGTCGCGCTGCTGTTCGGTGTCGTCGCCGCCGCTGATGATATGCACGGCCAGGCGGCCATCGCTGAACTGGTCGAGGGTGGCCAGCTGGCGCGCGGCCAGGGTCGGCGCGACAAACCCGGGGCGGTGCGCCAGCAAAATGCCGAGTTTTTCCGTTTGCGAGGCGATATACGAGGCGACCTGGAAGCCGTCGACGGAAGCGCTGCTGTGGGCCACCAGCACGCGGTCGAAACCGGCGTATTCGTGAGCCCGGGCGACGGCGCCGAGAAAAGCCTTGTTGACGACAGGACCGGTACCGAGCACGGTTTCGGACACTTCCTGGGTGGCACTGAAGCCGATGAATTCGATGCTCATTTTGCTTCCTTCATGGTAGTGGTGGCGGGTTGGAGAGATGGGGCAATTGCAGCGAACGCGGCGCGCCCGCTGTTGATCAAAATGGTGTCGTTCTGCGGCGTGTGGATACGGCTGCACAGCACGTCGCGGTAATGGCGCTGCAAGGGGTTGGCGTTCGACAGGCCCGGATTGCCGCTCAATTCGATGGCTTTTTCCACCACCTGTATCGCCTGGTTGGTAACCAGGTATTTGATGCGGAAACTGTCGTCTGGTGCGATGCGCCCTGCGGCGGCGGAGGCCATCAGGGTGGCGTTGGAAAACAGCCAGGTGTCGATCAGGCCCAGCGCTTCCTGGAAGCGCGGCAGGCTGGCCAGCGGCGCGCCCAGGTTGGCCGGCACGCGGTCCTGCAGCCACTGGGCCAGCCAGTCGCGCGCCGAACGCGCCACGGCGTCGTAGATACTCGATAACAGCACCGCCATCCAGGTCAGCAGCCCGGCATCGGGTTCTTGCGCGGCCCCAGCCGGCGCCACATCGACCGCATGGTCGAGCGGCACCAGCACATCGTCAAAGATCACGTCATGGCTGCCGGTGGCGCGCATGCCCAGGTGGTCCCAGGTCTCGACGATGGTGATGCCGGGCGAATCCTTGCGCACCAGCCAGTTGCCAAGCAAAGGCAGGTCGTCGTCGCTGCGCGCCCAGACGGACAGCCAGGTCAGACGCGGCACGCCCGTCGAATACACCTTGCGCCCGCTGATGCGCCAGCCATCAGGCGTACGGCGCGCCGTGGTGGCGGGCAGGCCGCCACGCGCCGGCGTGCCAAGCTCCGGCTCCACGCGCAGCGCGTTGATCAGGGCGCCCTCTGCCACCGCTTCCCTCGCCACGCGGTCCAGCAAATGACGCGGCCAGCGCGTGGCGTGCTGGTTCGACGCGTGGTGCAGGTATTGCATGGTCAGCACCAGCGCCGTCGACGGCTCGCCGCGCGCCACGGCCGCCACCACCCTCGCCGTCTGCTCCAGATTGGCGCCCAGGCCACCGAGGGCGCGCGGCACGGTCAGCGCCAGCAGGCCCAGCTCGTGCAGGCGTTCGAAATTTTCGTGCGGAAAACTCGCTTCGCGGTCGTGGCGGGCGGCGCTGGTGGCAAATTGGGCCGTCAGATCAAGCAGCAACGAGGCAAATTGCGGGCTGTCCAGCTGATGCTGGTAGCGGGTTGAGGAAGTCGGCAGGTGCAGGAGGGAGGAGGACATGGTTACACCGAAAAATTACTGAAGTTAAAGGGACTGGCGAGGGGCGCCACAGCCGGCACTTCGACGACAGGCGCTGGCAGTTCCAGCGATTCGAGTTCCACGCCCAGCAAGGCAAGCAGCCGGGCGCGCACCTGCTGGAACTGCGGCTGCTGCGCACTGCGCGGCCGTGGATGGGCAATCGCGATATCGGCGGCGATGCGGCCCTGGTCCAGCACCAGCACGCGGTCGGCCAGCAGCACCGCTTCATCGACGTCGTGCGTGACCAGCAGCACCGATGGCTTGTGCTGGCGCCACAGGTCCAGGATCAGCTGGTGCATGCGGATGCGCGTCAATGCATCGAGCGCGGCGAACGGCTCGTCGAGCAGCAGCAGTTGCGGCTCCCGCACCAGGGCGCGGGCCAGCGCCACGCGCTGCGCTTCGCCGCCCGACAAGGTGGCCGGCCAGGCGTTTTCGCGGTGCGCCAGGCCCACTTCCTGCAAGGCCAGTTTTGCCCGCTCACGCGGCTGGGCAATGTCCAGGCCCAGGGTCACATTGCGCCAGGCGCGCTTCCACGGCATCAGGCGCGGCTCCTGGAAGACGGCAGCGCGCGCTGGTGGCACGTTCAATGTGCCGGAGCTGATGACGTCGAGGCCTGCCAGGGCGCGCAGCAAGGTGGTCTTGCCCGAGCCGCTGCGCCCCAGCAGCGCGACGAATTCGCCGGGGCGGATATCGAGGTCCAGCCGGTCGAGGATGACGTTGGCGCCAAAGCGCTTGCTGACCTGGCGCGCGCGCACGGCGGCGCTGGCGGTGTGCGCCTCGTGTGCGGCGCGCTGCACGGCGGTGGTGGCGCGGGGACGGTCCAATTCGATTGTGGACATGATCAATCCTTGATAAAAGTCGGGCGCCAGGCCAGCGCATGGTGTTCGATGGCGCGCACCAGGAAATCGGTGGCCAGACCCAGCAAGCTGTAGACCAGCAGGCAGACAACGATGATGTCGGTGCGCATGAAGTCGCGGGCGTTGTTGATCAGGTATCCCAGGCCCGCCGTGGCGTTGATCTGCTCGACGGCCACCAGCGACAGCCAGCTCACGCCCAGCGAATAGCGCAGGCCGACCAGGAACGATGGCAAGGCGCCAGGCAGTATCACGTGCACGATCAGCTGCGGATACGACAGGCCGAACAGGCGCGCCGCTTCGACCAGTTTCGAGTCGATGCCGCGGATGCCGCTGTACAGGGTCAGGTACATCGGGAAGGTGGTGGCAAAGGCGATCAGCGCGATCTTGGTCAATTCGCCGATGCCGAACCACAGGATGAACAACGGCACCAGGCCCAGGAACGGCAAGGTGCGCGCCATCTGCATGGGAGAATCGACCGCCACCTCGCCGCGCCGCGACAGGCCGGCGATCAGGGCCAGCGCCGTGCCCAGCGACAGCGAGACGGCCAGGCCGATCAGCACGCGACGCAGCGAAACGATCACATTGCTGCCGATTTCGCCCGAGACGATCAGCTCGCCCATGGTGGCGAGGATCTGCGACGGCGCGGCCAGCACGCGCTCGGGCAGCACGCCGGTGCGGGCGGCGATTTCCCAGGCCCCCAGGAGGATCAGCGGGCTGATGGCGCGTTCAAGGACGGCGGAAAAAAAGGGACGCTTGCGGCTGGCCGCAAGCGGCGCTTGCTGCGGGAGACTGCTGGCGGAGGTAGAAACTGACATCTGGCTTCCCTGTTCTGAAATGGCCGCCGGGGTAATCGGGCAGCGAAGAATTCAGTATAGGGAGCCAATGATTATGATGAAACTAATTGTTTATTCTATTGATATATGATTTTTAAGAATAATCTTGCAAGCCAGCCAGGTTGCCTAGACCGCCCTCGCCCGCTGCACCGCCGCCGGCCCCGCAAACGCCAGCGCCACCTCCTGTGCCACAAAATCGATCGCATGCTGCACCGGCCCGGGCAGCTGCGCCTGGATCAGCCAGATATCGAGCTGCGGCTTGAAGTCGCTGACGTTGATGATATCGAGCTGCCCCAGGTGGCGGCTGCGTTCAAGGATGGGCAGCGGCATCAGGCCGAGACCGGCGCCGTTGGCCACCAGGCCCAGTTGCAGATCGGCGCCGAAGGTTTCCAGGTTGAGCTTGAACGACAGCCCCTGTTGGGCCAGGGTACGCGCCAGGCCGGCGCGGAAACCGCAGCCGTCGGGGTTGAGCACCCAGCCCACGTCATACAGCTCGCGCAGCTTGTAGTTGCGGCGCGGCATGCTGCCTTTTTTTGCCACCACCACCAGTTCCAGCCGGCCCAGGGCGCGGCCGACCAGGCCTTCGGGCAGCACCTTGGTGGCCGGGAACAGGGCCACGGCCGCGTCGATCTCGGCATTGGCGACCCGTTCCAGCAGCTGGGCGCCCCAGCCGGAAGCGACTTCCGTGTGCAGGCCGGGAAAGGCCGCGTTCAGGCGCCGCAGGGTGTCGAGCAGCACCATGTCGCCCACGGTCTGGATCACGCCGAGGCGAAACACGCCGGTGGGCGCCTGGTCGCCCTGCACCAGGTCGCGCAAGCGGTCCACTTCCAGCAGCACCTTGCCGCACTGCTCGAACACCCGCTTGCCGGTGGCGTTCGGGCGTGGCGGCTTGACGCTGCGGTCGAGCAGTTCCACGCCCAGGTCCTGCTCGAAATTCTGCAGCCGGCGCGTGATGGCCGACTGCGTCAGCCGCAGGGACTCGGCCGCCGCGCTGACGGACTGGTTACGCACGACGGCGACAAAGGCGCTGATGTCATCTATCTTCATGGGCATGCTGTTCCGGTAACGTCCAAAACGCCATCTTAACGCGCCCTTGGAACGGCCGCCTAGAACGCATACGAAGCGCGCACATAATAATAGCCTCCGTTAAAGCCTGTCTGCGACGCGGCCGTATCGTATTGATACACGCCCAGGTAGCGGCTGGCTGCCGGCACCTTGCTCGGATAGACATCGAACAGGTTGTTGGCGCCCAGGGACAGCTGCAGTTTCTTGCTGACGGTATAGCGTACTTCCAGGTCGGTCAGGGTGCGCGGCGCGTTTTCAATATGGTTGAACACCGAGGTGGAATAGATGTTCGGCCCCGAAAAAAAGGTCGCTTCGGTGGCCGTCTTGCCGTAGCGCGTGGCGTGCAGGCTCACGCCCCACGGCCCCTGGCTCCAGACGCCGCCCAGTATCAGCTTGTTTTTCGGCGTCGAGGTCGTGAGATAACCGGCCTGCTGGGCGTTCAATAGCGGCCTGCCGTTGGTGTCAGTGGCAGTGCGCAGGATGGAGCTGGTATTGACGTTCCCGCCCAGATCCCAGGCTATACGCCCCGCACCCAGATTGCTGGTGTAGGTCGCCACCACGTCCACGCCCTGGGTGCGGGTATCGACGCCGTTGGCAAAATAGCTGGCGCTGACCGACGACAGGCCGGTGGGCAGGCTGATGCCGGCCGAGCTCAAGGCATTGATGGCGGTCGTCCCCGTATAAGTGCCGCCCTGGATGATGCGGTCGCGGATCTCGATGCGGTAGGCGTCGAGCGTCAGGTTGAACTTGCCCCAGGGCTGCGCCACCAGGCCGAGGTTGATGCTGCGCGATTTTTCCGGTTTCAGGGCGCTCGCGCCCAGGCTGCGCGCGGCCACCGAATTGACGGCCAGCTGGCCGCCGGCCGTGGTCGGCGAGACCGCCAGGCTGGTGTAGTACTCCTGGGCCAGCGACGGCGCGCGAAAACCCGTGCTCAAGGTGCCGCGCAGCGCATAGCGTGCGCTGGCCTGGTAGCGCGCGGACAGCTTGGCATTAGTGCTGTTGCCGGCGTCGCTGTAGCGTTCATGGCGAGCCGCCAGTTCCGCTTCCCACCGGGGACCGAGCCTGGTCGACAGGTCGGCGTAGGCGGCCGAGATGGTGCGATCGTGCTTGCCCGCGCTGATGGCCGACAGGCCGGGCAAGGCCTGCGCGCCGCTGCCGAACGACGAGGCGGCGTCGCCGGCGCCCACTTCATAGGTCTCGCGCCGGTATTCGGTGCCCAGCGCAACCGACAGCGGCGCCGCCAAACCGACCTCGAACGGGCGCACCACATCAAGGTTCACGCCCCACTGCGTGTTCTTGTAGCTGGCCAGGTGGAAGCTGGTCGGCGTGGCGCCGGTGACCGCATACAGGTCGGTATTGGCCGAATCGCGCATGCCGATCTTGACGTTGTCCACGCCGTACGTGCCGCTCAGGTCCCAGCGCCAGCCGGCCAGCTGCTCGCCGCGCACGCCAGCCGTCAGCGAACCGTCCTGCTCGTTGCTGGTCTCGACGGGGCTGAAACCGTTCGGATACAGCTGCGGCAGGCGGTTCGGCAGGCGGTAGTTCTGCACGCTTTCGCCGGCGCGGTGCGCCACGCTGCCAAACGCATACAGTTCGGTGCTGCCGAAGGCATAGCCGGCATTGAGGCCGACCGCTTCGCGCCGGCTTTGCGGGTCGCCCAGGGTGCGGTTGACGAGGGTGCCGGTACGCTCGTCCGGCGCGCTCCTGACGCTATGGTCATGGCGTTTGGTCTCCGCGCTGAGGTGAACAAAGCCGTCTTCGCCGAGCGGCAGGCCGATATCGGCCGAGCTGCCCAGGGTAAGGCCGTCGCCCTTGTAGTACTGGCCGCTGTTGACGGTGAGGTTGCCGCCCTGCGCCGACGACTTCAGGATGACGTTGATCACGCCGGCAATGGCGTCCGAGCCATACTGGGCGGCCGCGCCATCGCGCAGCACCTCGATATGGTCGACGGCGCCAATTGGGATCAGGTCCAGGTCGACCGGCGTGGCGCCCTGCTGGGCACCGGGATCGGCCGAAATATTGGCGGACGTGTGGCGGCGCTTGCCGTTGATCAACAGCAGCACATGGTTGGGACTCAGGCCGCGCAAGGTCAGCGCGCTGGTGAGGTTGGCCGCGTCGCCCGCTTGCGCCAGGCGGTTGACGGACGGCAGCAGCTTGACCAGCGCGTCGCGCAAGTCAAGCTGGCCCGTGCGCTGCAAATCGGCGGCGCTGACCACGTCGATGGGGCTGAGGCTATCGTCGGCAGAGCGGCGCGTATCGCGCGTGCCGGTGACGACCACCACGCCGCCTTCTGCGGCGGCCAACGCCGGCCCCGCATTGGCATCGGCGGCGTCAGAGGCAATCGCGCTGCTGGCGGCAAAGGCGAGGAAGACGGCCAGCGGCAAGGTGCGCGGCTTGAGTATATGGGGAGCGTGGTTCATGGTTGTCGGTTTCCTGTCAGTTGTTACGGGCGGCCTTGGCCGCCACCAGATCGATCTCGACCAGCGCGCCCGGCAGCGGCAGGGCCACTACTTGCAATGCGGTGCGGGCCGGCTTGGCCGGCTGCTGCTGTGTGCCGAAAAACTGCGAGTAGGCGGCATTCAAGCCATTGAAATCGAGCTTGCCGTCGAGCCTGGCATCACCCACCAAAAAGACGCGCAGCTGCACCACGTCACCGAAATCGAGGCCTTCGTTCTTCAATGCCGCTTGCAGCTTGCGCAATACCGACAAGGCTTGCGTCTGTGTGTCGCCGAACGACTCGAACGAGCCTTTCGGGGCGGCGGGATTGGCGACATCGGGCAGCACGCCGCTGAAATAGACGGTGCTGGCCGTGGCCGGCACGCTAACGGCGACCGAAATCGGGAAGTTCGAATTGGGGATAGCCGTGCGCCTGATGTCTTGCGCGCCGGCGGCGCCGGCGGCAAAGGTCAAGGCGGCGATCAGGGTGGTGGCGTTTTTTTTCATGGTGTTCTCTCGGTGGGAAGCAATTAAATGGTGGCAGCGGAGCTTGCGACGCGGGCGGCGATTGCCGCCACGGCGTGATGGGCGGACAAGGCGGCGCCCTCCTGCCAGGCGCCGATCTGGCTCAGGTATTCGCCAGCGAAGTGCACGCGGCCGTCGGGCTGGTTCAGCAGCACATACGCCGGTTCGGCCGGCGTGGCCCAGTGCACCCAGGAGCCCAGGCTGTACGGCACCTTGTGCCAGGCCACGCTGACGGGGCGTTGCAGGGCCGCGCCGCGGCCGGGATGGACGCGGTCGATCACCTGGCGCGAGGACGCAAATTGCGCCGCCAAAGGCTGGCTGGTGAAATCGCGCGCCGCCTGGCCGATGTTGTAGCAGCCGACCAGCGTGCCGTTCGGCTGGTGAAAGCCGCCGCTCGGATACCAGATCAACGACGTCACGTGCTTGACCACCGAGATACCGCCATAGATATGGCTGTCGGTTTCCCAGAAACGTGGGCACTGCCAGGCGATCTTGCTGGCCGTGTCGTACTCGGTGGAGGCGATCGCCTGCTGTACCGGCGGCGAAAAATTCGAAGGTACTTTGGCCAGCACGGGCAGCGGAAAGGTGGTGATCGCATAGTCGGCGCGCAGGGTCTCGAGCTTGCCGCTGGCGCGATGGCGCACGGTGACGGCCACGCCGTCCGCTTCGTTGTGGATGCGCGTGACCTCGGTGTTGAGGCGCAGTTCCTTTTGCAGCCGCTGGCCGAAGGCGGCCGGGATGCGGTCCATGCCGCCCACCGGCTGCAGCATGGTGGGCTGGAAAATCAGCAGTTCATCGAAAATCAGGGACGTCCACAGATCCGGGTCCAGCAGTTCGTCGAGCGACAAGGGCTCGGGCCGCACGCCCACCTGTTCGGCCGCGCCGGGAAACACGGTGTAGCCCGAACGCTCGGTGCCCTTGAAGCTCTTGTCGGGCGCCAGGTCGCCGTAGACTGTCAGGAATGCCAGCAGGCGCTGGCGGTCCGCCACGCTCAGTTCGCGGTCCAGCGCGCCGGCATCGGCGGCCTTCGCCAGCAACTCCGAAATGCGCCCGCGCGCATCGTTGACGGCGCGCCGCAGCTGGATCGCCGGCTTGTTTTTCGCGGCGTCCGGCAGAAAATAGGCGCTGCGGCTGGTATTGACTTCCGCTTCCAGCGCCACGCCGAACTCGCGGCAGTAGCCAAGGATGGTTTGATGGTGGCTGGGCAGGCGCGCCGGCCCAGCATTGAAATACTGGCCCCGGTCGAAGCGGGCCGTCTGGCTCGAGCCGTCCGTGTAGGCTATGCGCGTGCCGTCGCGGATGGTCCAGTTGCGCCCGCCCACCCGCTCGCGCGCTTCGACCACCTGCACCTGGTAGCCGGCCTTGCGCAGCTCCCAGGCCGACACCAGCCCGGCGATGCCGGCGCCCAGCACCAGCACGCGCAAGCCCTTGCCGGAACCGGGCGCCGGCAGCAAGGGCGCGGCGGCGGCGGCCGTCGTTACGCCCACTGCCCCCAGGCCCAGGGTAGTCATGGCCGCATACGCGGCCGTATAGCCGCTGGTAGCGGCCAGTTGCATCAAAAAATGACGACGCGTCACACTCATTATCACTCCGCACAAGGTAGGTTGAACTTCGGTCAACCCATCTTATGGCGGCGATGATTATGTTAGAACTAATTGTTTTCTATAACTAAGTATGAAATTTAATCATACTTTCTCAACTTGGAATGTACCCCCTGCATCCCTTCCCGCCGCATCTCCCTGACGGCCTGGTCAAAGCGCGACACCAGTTGCGGCGTGGCGACGGCCTTGTTGAACATGACAAAGCTTCGCGTCGTCTCGATCGCCGGTCCGCTGATTTTCACGCGCCGCGTCGCCTGCAGTTGCCTGAGGATTTCCACGCCGACGGCGCGGCTGCACACGACCGCGTCCATGCGGTGCGCCAGCAGCTTCCTGAAATTGGCTTCGTGGCTGGAACTCATTTCCAGCTTCTTGAAAACGCCCTGGCGTGCGGCGGCGTCAAAGATGGCGCCATAGGAAGTGCCGCCCACCACGCCGATGGAGGCCATGGCCAGCTCGTTCAGGTCGCCGCGAAAGGCCAGGGTCGATTCGCTGGCGACAAAAATCACATAGTGCTGGAACAGCACGGGTTCGCTGGAAAACAGGTATTTCGCTTCGCGTTCCGGGGTCTTCTTGACGCTGAACAGGGCGCCCGCTTCGCCCGTTTCCACTTGCAGCAACGCGCGCGGCAGCGGCAGCAGTTCGATGCGGACGGGCTGGCCCATGCGGCGGAACGCTTCGGCCACCAGCTCGACCATGGGGCCGGCCGGCTTGCTGCGTTCGTCGACCAGCATGAAGGGCGGATAGGGAAAACCGATCACGCGCAGCGGCGCACTGTCCGCTGGCCGGCCCCAGGCCTGCGCCAAACAGAGGCCCAGGCCCAGGCTCAATATGATCAAACTGGTGCGCAACAGCGGCTTGGCAGACATGGTACTCCCCCGGTCAGCGGCAAGCGATTATCGATTACTCTTCCAGCCCTCCGCCCAGCGCCTTGTACAGGGCGACTGCCGACTTGAACTGGTCACGCCGCAAGTCTAGCAAAGTTTGTTGCGAAGCATACGATTGTCTTTGCGCGTCGAGCAGTTCCAAACGACTGTCCTGGCCGGCGCCGTAGCGCAATTGCGACAATTGCCGCCGCTGTTCGGCGCTGGCCGCCACGCGCTGCTGTGCCGCGATCTGCTGCGCATAGGTCTGGCTGCCGGCCAGGCCATCGCGCACTTCGCGAAACGCGTTCTGGATCGCCTGCTCGTACTGCAGCACGGCCACCTCGGTGCGGATCTGCGACAGGCGCAGCTCGGCGCGCAGCTGGCCGCCCTGGAACAAGGGCTGCGTGATCTGCGGCGCAAACGACCAACTGCGCGCGCTACCGCGAAACAAGTCACTTATTGCCGGGCTGGCAAAGCCCAGCTGCGCCGTCAGCGACAGGCGCGGAAAGAAGGCGGCGCGCGCGGCGCCGATGTCGGCATTGGCCGCCACCAGCGTCTGCTCCGCTTGCAAGATATCGGGCCGGCGCACCAGCAGGTCGGACGGCAGGCCGGCCGGCAATTGCGTCAGCACGGGCTGGGCGTCGAGCGCGCGACCGGCCGGCAAATCGCCGGGCAGCGGGCCACCCAGCAGCAGTTCCAGATTGTTGCGCGCCAGCAGGCGTGCACGCTCACGTGCCTGCAAGTCCGCTTCCGCCGTTGCCGCCTGCCCTTCGGCCTGCGCCAGATCCAGCCCGCTGCGTTGCTGCGCCGCATGCAGGCGCCGGGTGATGACCAGGGCCTGGCGCCAGTCCTGCAAGGTCGCCTGCGTCAGTTGCAGCTGCGCGCTGGCCAGCCGCTCGTCAAGATAGGCGTCGGCCACGGCCGCTGTCAAGCTCAGCTGTGCCGCGCGCCGCCCCTGCTCCGTCGCCAGGTAGCGCGCAAAGGCGGCGTCGGACAGCGAGCGCAAGCGGCCGAACAGGTCGATTTCGAAGGCGCTCATGGTCACGCCAGCCGTAAACTGCTGCTGCACCGCCGCGCTGCCGGCCGCGTTTTGCGCGCGCTGGCGCGTGCCGCCGCCCCCCGCGCCGATGGCCGGATAGCGCGCGCTGTCCTGGACCTGGTACTGCGCGCGCACGGCGTCGACGTTCAGCGCGGCCACGCGCAGGTCGCGGTTGTTCAGCAAGGCCAGTTCCACCAGGCGCTGCAAGCGGGGGTCCAGCAGCATCTGGCGCCAGCCCAGGTCGGCCGCATTGCCCTGCGCTGCGGCACCGGCATCGTAGGCGGATGGCACCGGCAGCGCCGGTTTCACCAGGGTCGGCGTCAGGCTGCAAGCCGACAAGGCGGCCGCCATCACGGCCATCGGTAAAATAAAATGGCGCCGCATCATGCTTCTCCCCGCAATGCCGGATTGCCCCAGCGTTGTTCCAGCCTGGCCACCGCGCTGAGCACGACGACAAAAAATACCGGCACGAAGAACACGGCCAGCACGGTGGCGGTGATCATGCCGCCAAAGACCCCGGTGCCGATCGCATGCTGGGTCTCGGCGCTGGCGCCGCTGGCCAGCATCAGGGGCACCACGCCCAGCGCGAAGGCCAGCGAGGTCATCAGGATAGGCCGCAGGCGCAGGCGCGCCGCTTCCACGGTCGCCTCCACCAGGCCCTTGCCCTGTTCCTGCAACTGCCGGGCGAATTCGACGATCAGGATGGCGTTCTTGGCCGACAGGCCGATAATGGTGATCATGCCGACCTTGAAAAACACATCGTTCGGCATGCCACGCATGGTCACGGCCAGCACCGCGCCCAACAGGCCCAGCGGCACCACCAGCATCACCGACAGCGGAATGGCCCAGCTTTCATACAGGGCCGACAGCACCAGGAACACCACCAGCATCGACAGCGCCATCAGCATCGGCGCCTGCGAAGCCGATTCCTTCTCCTGCAGCGACTGTCCGGTCCAGTCCAGCGCAAAGCCCGGTGGCAGCTGTTTCACCAGCCGCTCCATTTCCAGCATGGCGTCGCCGCTCGATACGCCCGGCGCGGCACTGCCGGAAATGCGCGCCGCCGGATAACCCTGGAAGCGCACCAGTTGTAGCGGCGTTTCGCTCCACACCGGACGCACCAGCTGGCCCAGGGCCACCATGCCGCCGGCGCTGTTGCGGATGCGCAGGCCCAGCACATCGTTCAACTGCATGCGTGCCGGTGCGTCGGCCTGGATGATCACCTGCTGCATGCGGCCCGCGTTCGGAAAATCGTTGACATAGGTCGAGCCCATGGCCGCCGTCAGCATGTCGCTGACGGCGCCGAACGACACGCCCAGCGCCTCGGCCCTGGCGCGGTCGATTTCCAGGCGCACGCTGGCGCCCGGCGGCAGGCCGTCCGGATACACGCCGGCCACCCTGGTGCTTTGCGCGGCCAGTGCCAGCAAGCGGTTCTGGGCCGCCTGCAAGGCGGCGATGCCCTGGTTGGCGCGGTCCAGCAGGCGCATGGAAAAGCCCGAGGAATTGCCCAGTTCATCGATGGCGGGCGGCATCAGGCTCATGATCATGCCCTCGCGCGCGCTGGCCATCGCCAGCTGCGCCTGGATTACTTCTTCCTGCGCCGTGGCGCCACCGCGCTCTTTCCAGTCCTTGAGCATGGTAAACGCCAGCGCCGCATTCGGACCCGCGCCGGAAAAGCTGAAGCCGAGCAGGGACTGGTTGTTTTCGATGCCGGGCCGGCTGGCCACATGCTGCTCGAACTGTTTCACCACATCCATGGTGCGCTCCGTGGTGGCGTCCGACGGCAGCTGTATCGAGGTGATGAAATAACCCTGGTCTTCCTCCGGCAGGAAGGCCGACGGCAGGCGCATGAAAGCGAAGGCCAGCACGGCGACGATGCCGCCGTAGGCCAGCATGGAGCGCCCGGTACGGCGCAACATGCGCACCACGCCCCGTTCATAGCGCGCCGTCATGCGCTCGAACTGGCGGTCAAACCAGCGGAAAAAACCCTTCTTTTGATGGTCGTGCGGGGCGATGGGTTTCAACATGGTGGCGCACAGGGCCGGCGTCAGACTCAGCGCCAGAAAGGCCGAGAACAGGATCGACACCGCCATCGCCAGCGTGAACTGGCGGTAGATGGCGCCTACCGAGCCGCTGGCCAGCGCCATCGGAATGAACACGGCCGTCAGCACCAGGGTGATGCCGACCACCGCGCCGGTGATCTCGCGCATGGCTTTCGAGGTTGCTTCCTTCGGCGACAGGCCTTCGGTGGCCATCAGGCGCTCGACCGCCTCGACCACCACGATGGCGTCATCGACGATGATGCCGATTGCCAGCACCATGCCGAACATGGTCAGCACATTGACGGAGTAACCAGCGAGCAGCATCACGGTAAACGTGCCCAGCAAGGCGATCGGTGCAACGATGGCCGGGATCAGCGTGTAGCGTATCTTCTGCAGGAACAGATACATCACCAGGAACACCAGCACCATCGCCTCGATCAGCGTCATGACGACTTTTTCGATCGAGATCTTGACGAAGGGCGCGGTATCGAACGGCACCGAGTACCGCATCCCGGCCGGCATGGCCGGCGCCAGTTCGGCCATGCGCGCGCGAATCGCGCTTGCCGTGCGCACGGCATTGGCGCCCGGCGACAGGCTGACGGCGGCGCCCGAGGCGCCATGGCCGTTTTCGCGGATGCTGAAGCTGCTGCTTTGCGCGCCCAGTTCCACCCGCGCCACGTCGCCGATGGTCACTTTGGAGCCATCGCGGTTGGCGCGCAGCACGATGGCGGCGAACTCCTGCGGCGTTTGCAGCTGGCCCTGCACGGTCAACGGTATGGTCACGCGCTGGCCCTTGACGGCCGGCGCATCGCCGAGGCGGCCCGGCGCGATCTGCGCATTCTGCTGCGCCACCGCCGCCGTCAGGTCGCCCATGGCCAGGTTGTAGGCCACCAGCTTGGCCGGATCGACCCAGATGCGCATGGCGCGCTCGGTGCCGAACAGCTGCACCTTGCCCACGCCGGGGATGCGGCGCAGTTCTTCCGTCACATTGCGCGCCAGGTAGTCGCCCAGCGCCACTTCGTCATAGCCGCCCTCGGGCGCATGAAGACTGACGATCAGCAGGAAGCTCGACGACGCCGATTCCACGCCCAGGCCATTCTGGCGCACCGCTTGCGGCAGGCGCGGCTCGATGGTTTTCAGGCGGTTCTGCACATCCACCTGCGCCAGTTCCGGATTGGTGCCCGGCTTGAAGGTCACGCTGATCGAGGCCGAACCCGAGGTGTCGGCCGACGACTCGAAGTACAACAGGTTTTTCACGCCCGACAGCTCGCGCTCGATCAGGCTGATCACCGAATCGTTCATGGTCTGCGGCGTGGCGCCGGGATAGCTGGCGCTAATGCTCACGCTCGGCGGCGCCACCGAAGGAAAGCGCGCAATCGGCAATTGCGGGATGGCGATCAGGCCGAACAGCACGATAAAGATCGCCACCACCCAGGCAAACACCGGGCGGTCGATAAAAAATTGCGGCATGCTTTTTACACTTTCAGAGGCGAACAATCAATCGGGGGCAACGGCGGCGCGGCGCCAGGCTTGCGGCGTGGCCACGCTGCCCGGCTGCAGGCGCTCCTGGCCTTCGACCACCAGCGTCTCGCCCGCCTTCAGGCCTTTGGCCACCACATACTGGTGATCGACCACGTCGCCGACCGTGATCGGGCGCAGGCTGGCCTGGTTGGCGCCATTGAGCACCCAGGCCTGCGCCTGGCCGTCGCCGGCGCGCAGCACCGCCTGCTGCGGCACCAGCAAGCCATGCTCGTCCTGCGCGCGCGCCACGCGGGCCCGCACGAACATGCCGGGCAACAGCTGGCGCTGCGGATTGTCGACCAGCACGCGGATGATGGCGTCGCCGGTGCCGGCGTCGATACTGGTGCCGGAGTACACAATGCGGCCCGTCTGCGCGTAAGCCTTGCCGTCGGCACCGACGATGGTGACGGGCAGCTTGTCGATGGCGCCCGCGCTTGCGCCGGCGGCCTGCAGGGCCGCCAGCCTGGCTGCCGGCTGGCGCACGTCCACGTAGACCTTGTCGATCTGCTCGATGCGCGCCATGGCGGCCGTATCGGCCACGCCCACCAGCGCGCCTTCGGTCACCAGTTCGGAGCCGATGCGCCCGGCGATCGGCGCGTCGATGCTGGCAAACGCCAGGTCCAGCCGGCGCCGCGCCAGGGCCGCGCGCGCCTGTGCCACGCTGGCGCTGGCCTGCTCGCGCTGGGCCACCGCGTCATCGTAGGCCTGGCGGCTGATGGCGTCGGCCTCCATAAGCGGCTTCAAGCGCTCGGCCTGCACGCCGGCGCGGTTGGCGGTGGCGAGCGAGCTTTGCAGGGCGGCGGCGGCGGCATCGGCTTCGGCCTGGAACGGCGCCGCATTGAGCTGGAACAGCTTCTGTCCGGCCTTCACGTCGGCGCCCTGCTCGAACCAGCGGCGCAGCACGATGCCGCCCACTTGCGCCCGGATATCGGCGGTACGGAAGGCGGCCACGCGGCCGGGCAATTCGTCGCTCAGCAGCACCGGTGCGGTCTGCAGCTTGAGCACCGTGACCGACGGCGGCGGCGCGGCGGGCGGCGCGATCTGGGGTTTGGAACAGGCGGCAAGGCCGAGCAAGGCGGCGATGGCGAGCCCGGTTTTGTAGGGACGGTTGGCGTGCATGGACTTTCTCTGTGGCGTATCCCGACCGGCGGTCCGGTCGATTCAGGTCACGAGCATAAAGACGCTGTGTGGAACCACCGTCGAGGAAATGTGGAGATTCGATGGAGACCGTGAACGATGCTAGACTGCGCGCATGAACCGCCTGTCCGCTACTCCCTCCCCTCTCGTCCTGATCGCCGAAGACGAGCCGCAGATCGCCCGCATCCTGGCCGGCTACCTGGAGCGCGACGGCTACCGCACGGCCTTCGCGCTTGATGGCCGCCAGGCGCTGGCGCAGCACCTGGCGCTGGCGCCCGACCTGCTGCTGCTCGACGTGCAAATGCCGCTGCAGGACGGCTGGGAGGTGCTGACCCTGGTGCGCCGGCGCGGCGACACGCCCGTCATCATGCTCACCGCGCGCGACCAGGACGCCGACAAGCTGGCCGCCCTGCGCGTGGGTGCCGATGACTATATTGTGAAACCGTTCAATCCGGCCGAAGTGGTGGCGCGGGTGACGGCCGTGCTGCGCCGTTCGCGCGCGCGTCCGGCCGAGGCGCCGCCCGCGCGGCTGCGCTGCGGCCCGGTCGAAATTGATCACGACAGCTATTGCGCCAGCGTGGTGCGAGGCGGCGTGGTCTGCGCCCTGAACCTGACCCTGACCGAATTTCGCCTGCTGGCTCACCTGGCGCGCACGCCGCGGCGCGTGTGCAGCCGGCTCGAACTGCTGGAAGCCTGCCTGCCCGAGGGCAACACGCTGGAACGCACGGTGGACAGCCATGTCAGCAAGCTGCGCAAGAAGCTCGAGGAAGCGGGCGTACCCAATATGCCGGTCAGCCTGCGCGGCGTGGGCTACCGGCTCGAAGGCGAAGCGTGATGCGCCTGACGGGCTTGAACCGGCAGATCGTGCTGTCGATGTCGGTGCTGATCGTCAGCAGTACCTTGCTGGGATGGATAGGCTGGTGGATCTTCTTTGCGATTGCCACCGAATTCGATCCGGCCATGATTTCCGCGCCCAACGACTGGACGCCCACCACGGCCGAATCGCTGTGGATGCTGGGCCTGACCATCTTCGGTCTGGTCATCGCCGTTTTCCTCGCCATCAAGCTGGCCTCTCGCATCCTCACTCCCATCAATTCCGTGATGGACAGCGTGCGCCGCGTGGCCCATGGCGACCTGGCGGCGCGCGCCGTGGCGGGCGACCGCAGCCTGGGCGAAACGGCGATGCTGGTCGATGACTTCAACAGCATGGCCGAGCGGCTGGAGCGGGGCGAGCGGGAAAGCCAGACCTGGAACGCGGCCATCGCGCATGAATTGCGCACCCCCGTCACCATCCTGCGCGGCACCTTGCAGGGCGTGGTCGACGGCGTGTTCAAGCCCGAAGAGGTCGAGTTTCCCGCCCTGCTGTCGCAGGTCGAAGGCCTGGGCCGGCTGATCGAAGACTTGCGCACCCTGAGCCTGGCCGACAGCGGCCACATGCAACTGCGCCTGACGTGGACCGACCTGGTGCTGGAAATCGAGGAAGTCGCGCGCCTGCTGGAGCAGGAACTGGCAAAGGCCGGCTTTGCCCTGCTGCTGGACCTGTCCGGCCACCCGGTACGCTGCGATGCGGCGCGCATGCGGCAAGTCGTGCTGGCGCTGCTCGACAACGCACGCCGTTACGCCCTCCCGGGGCAACTGCTGCTCAGCACGCGCGTCCACGACGGCCAGTACTGCCTGCGGCTTGAAGACGCCGGCCCGGGTATCCCCGACGAACTGGCGCCGCACGTGTTCGAGGCGTTCTGGCGCGGCGACGCGGCGCGTGCCGAGCTGCCTGCCGGCAGCGGTCTGGGCCTGGCGGTGGTCGACGCGATCGCGCGCGCCCACGGCGGCAGCGCCACCTGCGGGCGCGGTACGGCCGGCGGCGCCGTATTGACCATCAAATGGCCGGTGGAACATGGCACGCCAGCTTGAAATTGCCGAATCGGCTATCATCTGCTTTCCCCGTTATTCTCAAATGAAAGATTTCCATGTCCGATCTGCTGCAAGACCTGCAATGGCGTTACGCCACCAAAAAGATGGACCCGTCGAAAGCGGTACCGCAAGATAAAGTCGACCGCATCGTCGAAGCGGTGCGCCTGACGGCCAGTTCCAGCGGCCTGCAGCCGTATGAAGTGTTCGTGGTGAGCAACCCGAAACTGCGCGCGCAGATCAAGCCGCACGCCTGGAACCAGGCGCAAGTGACCGATTGCTCGCACCTGCTGGTGTTTGCCGCCTGGGACAATTACACGGTGGAACGAATCAACCATATGTTTGACCTGGTCAATACGGTGCGCGGCTTCAAGAACGAAGGCTGGGAAGCCTACCGCCAGCAGATCCTGAACACCTATCCGCAGCGCGACGCCGAAACCAATTACCAGCATGCGGCACGCCAGGCGTATATCGGCGTGGGCACGGCCCTGATCGCCGCAGCGCAGGAAAAAGTCGACTCGGTGCCGATGGAAGGTTTTGATCCGGCCAAGGTCGACCAGATCCTGGGCTTGAACGCACGCGGCCTGCGCTCGGTGGTCATCCTGCCGCTGGGCTACCGCGCGAACGAAGGCGACTGGCTGCAGAACCTCGAAAAAGTGCGCCGTCCGCAAGAAGAGTTCGTCACCGAAATGGCGTAAGTTCTTGTAGACCATGAAAAAGCGGAGGTTGCCTCAAGGCAGCCTCCGCTTTTTTTCGTGCCTGTTTCTTCAAACTGCGCGCCGTTCTGCACGACGCGGCAGTTCAATCAAAGACCTCGCTTACTGGCTCTCCACGCTGGTATTGCCGCCCTCCGTCGGCAGGCGCAGTCCGGTGTCGACCACGCTCAGGCGCAAGCCCGGCAAGACATTGGTGGTGACGTTGCCGGCCACCCGCGCCACCGGCGTATTGACGACGCTGGTACTGCTGGTGCTCGTGCCCTGCTCCGGCTCGCCCTTCGCCACGGCGACCGCTTCGACCTTGCTGTCCACCTTCTGCCCCGTCGACACCATGTCGGCCTGCACCATATTGCCTTGCGACGGCGCCACATTGACCGCCGCGATCACGCTGGCCACGGTGCTTTGCAGCGCCTCGGTCGGCTTGACGGTCAGCACGCCCGGCGTGT
>NZ_NJGY01000001.1:3225229-3492051 GCF_002250505.1 Janthinobacterium sp. PC23-8 | reverse complement strand
TATTCAGTGTTACGTTTCGCGCTATCGACAAAGCGTTGTGTTTGTCAGCTGCGAAGAAGGAAGATTATGAAGCATTTAAGCTACTTTGTCAACCCCGTTTTTCAGCGCATTGCGCTTAAAAACTTTCTCTACCTTACTCAGCATTTGCATGCATCGTTCAGCGAGGGGGCGAATTATAGCCCTGGCCTGGAAGGCCTGCAAGGGCTATTTTCAAGCGGGGTAAATATTGCCGTGTGATATCGTAACGCCAGCATCTTCGCGCCTCCCCTAACATGACTCCAATGCCTATTCATAACATTCCGGCCACTGCCAACACCACCCTGGCGGGTCAGCTCAACGACGCCATCAATCACAAGACCAAGCCGCTGGGCAGCCTGGGGCGATTGGAAACGCTGGCGCGCCAGATCGGCCTGATCCAGCAGAGCACGCATCCGACAATAACTCAGCCCGCCATTATCGTGTTCGCCGCCGACCATGGCATCGTCGCCGAAGGTATCTCGGCCTATCCGCAGGACGTCACCTGGCAGATGGTGGAAAATTTCCTGGGCAATGGCGCCGCCATCAATGTGTTTGCACGGCAGAACAACTGCGCGCTCCATATAGTCGATGCGGGCGTGAAGCACGACTTCGGCGTGCGCGACGGTTTGCTGGACCGCAAGCAAGGCCCGGGCACCCGCAACTTCGCGCAGGAAGCGGCAATGACACGGCAGGAATGCGCATCGGCCATGCAGGCCGGCATGGACCTGGTCGACACGCTGCCCGGCAATGTGCTGGGTTTTGGCGAAATGGGCATCGGCAATACCACCGCCGCTGCCGCGCTGATGCACAAGCTGACCGGCACACCGGTGGCGCAGTGCGTGGGCGCCGGCACGGGCTTGTCCACTGACGGTATCTTGCACAAGCAGCGCGTGATCGAAGCGGCCGCAGCCAAACATGCGAAAGCCATTGAGCCGCTCGATGTGCTGGCCACCTTTGGCGGTTTTGAAATCGCCATGATGGCCGGCGCCATGCTGAAAGCGGCCGAACGGCGCATGGTGCTCCTGATCGACGGCTTTATCGTCAGCAGCGCCCTGCTGGTGGCGGCGCGACTGCAGCCGGCCATCCTCGATTACTGCGTCTTTGCGCACTGCTCCGACGAGGCTGGCCATCGTCATCTGCTGGCCAACCTCGATGCACAACCCCTGCTGAAACTGGACCTGCGCCTGGGCGAAGGCACGGGCAGCGCGCTGGCCCTGCCGTTGCTGCAGGCGGCCGTCAATTTCCTGGCGCAGATGGCGACCTTCGGCTCCGCGCAGGTCAGCGAAAAATCGGTACCCTGACATGCGGCATCAGCTCCGTTTGTTCTTTACCGCGCTGCAGTTCTTTACGCGCCTGCCGACACCACGCTGGGTCGGCTACCAGCCCGAGTGGCTGCAGCAGTCGTCGCGCTATTTTCCGCTGGTCGGCGTGGTGGTCGCCGGCATCTGCGCCGCGCTATATATAATGGCGAGCACGCTGCTGCCGTCGCACGTCGCCGTGCTGCTGGCCGTGGCCGCCGGCATTTATGTGACGGGCGCCTTTCATGAAGACGGCTTCGCCGACATGTGCGACGGCTTCGGTGGCGGCCTGACGCGCGCGCGGGTGCTGGAGATCATGAAGGATTCGCGCATTGGCGCCTACGGCGCGATCGGCATCGTGTGCCTCCTGGCCGTCAAGGGTGCGGCGCTGGCGTCCTTGCCGCCGGCCGTGGTGGTGGCAGCGTTGTTTGTCGCCCATCCGCTGTCGCGCCTGGCGGCCGTATCGCTGATCTGGTGCATGGACTACGCGCGCGACGAAGGCAAGTCCAAGCCGATGGCGCAGGCCATGAGTACCCGTGAATTCGTGATCGCCGCCGTCTGCGCCCTGTTGCCGGCCGTCGTGTGCGCCCTGCTGGGCGTGATCGACTGGAGCGCGCTGGTGCTGGCCGTGCTGGCCGCCACCGCCAGCGCCTGGTTCCTGGGCCGCAAATGCCAGCGCCGCTTGCAAGGTTATACGGGCGACTGCCTGGGCGCGGTGCAGCAGGTGGCGGAGGTGGCGATCTACCTGGCCATCCTGTCCAGCTTGCAGCCCACCCTGTTTTTTACTCAACCATGAGACTGATACTGGTGCGCCATCCGCAGCCCGAGGTGGCCAGCGGCGTCTGCTACGGCAGCAGCGATGTTGCTGTCGCACCACATATTCTGGCCTCGACCCGTGCCCGCCTGCGCGCCAGTTTGCCGCCGCATCTGCCGCTATATACCAGTCCCCTGTGGCGCTGCGCCGAACTGGCATCGACGCTGGCGGACGATCTTCAGGCCAGCCGCTACACGCAGGACGCGCGCCTGATGGAGATGGATTTCGGCTGCTGGGAACTGCGCGCCTGGCACGATATCGCGCGCAATGAAATCGACGCCTGGGCTGCTGACCTGGCGCATTACCGGCCGGGCGGCGGCGAGAATGTGCTGGCGATGGCGACCCGGCTCTCAGCGTTTCTCGATGAACTGTTGCGCGAACAACACGCAGCAGCTATCGTCATTTGCCATGCCGGCACCATCCGCCTGCTGTCGGCCCTGCAGGCCGGCCTGCCATTGGCGCAAACGGCACAGCTGGCCGCATCGAGCGCACACAAAATCGGCTATGGCGAGATCGTCACGCTCGATTTTGCGCCACCAATCGTCACGCCGGCCGTTTGAGTCCGGCCCGGCTGCACGTATAATGGCGGGGTTTTGGTGCCCGCGTTCATGTCATGAATGCAGTTAAACGGGAAACACGATGCCGACCGAAGGCCAACGTGTGCTGCCCCCGCAACGGTAAACAAGTGTCGCCGCTTTCGACCAGAAAGTGCACGACAAGCTGTCCCTGACAACCACTGTGCCTTGATCGGCATGGGAAGGTAGGACAGCCTCACTTGCAGCCCGGATACCGGCCAGGACAGGTGGAAGTGCGGGCCTTGCTGGGCGCCGCGCCTTCCGTTGAATCTGGCTTGCGGGGACGCGAGCCGGGTGCTTTCTCCGAAGAAAACGATATCATGACTGCTCCTGTATTACACCGCCGCGCGCCGGCAATGGCGCCGCGCGCCCTGGTTTCCGCCATCTCCCTGTGCTTCATCGCCGCCGCTCCTGCATTCGCGCAAACCAATGGCATGATGCTGGACCAGATCGTCGTGACGGGTTCCCGCTTCAACAGCGACCCTGCACTGCAGCCGATCGGCGCCACCGTCATCACGGCCGATGAAATCCGCCGCGCGGGCATCAGCGATGTGAACCAGGCTATCCGCAAGATCGGTGGCGTCTATGGCCGTCAAAGCCTCACCGGTAGCCCTGACTTTACTCTCGATCTGCGCGGCTTCGGCGCCACCGCCAGCCAGAACACGGTCGTGGTCCTCGACGGCGTGCGCCTGTCCGAAAATGAACTGACCGATCCAGTCCTGGCCAGCATCCCCATCGATAGCGTCGAACGCATCGAAATCACGCGCGGCGGCAGCAGCGTCCTGTACGGCGACGGCGCCACGGGCGGCGTGATCAATATCGTTACCAAACGTCCAGGCAAGCAAGCTGGCCGCGGTACCGTCTTTGCCGAAGTTGGCCAGTTGGGCCAGCGCGAAGTGCGCGGCTCCGTTGCGCAGACCTGGAATAACGTTACCCTCGATGCCGCCGTCGGCAAGCAGGAAACCGATAACTATCGCGACAATAACGAATACAAGCAAACCAACTTCGGCGGTGGCGCGCAATGGCATGACAAAAATGTCCGCGCAGGTGTGCGTATCGACAGTACGCGCCAGGATAGCCGCTTCCCTGGCTCGATCACACTGGCCCAGTTTGAAGACAACCCGCGTCAGGCGAAAACACTGAAAGATTTCGGTTCGGTCGACAGCGACCGCTACACCGCCTTTGCTGAAGGCCGCCTGGGCACCATTGATCTGGCAGCAGAACTGTCGCATCGCGAAAAAACGGCCAAGTCCACTTATTTCGGCAGCTCCGGTCCTTCCGCATCGGAACGCAAAACCAAGCAAAACCAGTTCTCGCCACGCCTGCGCCACTTGGGCCAGTTCGGCGGCATGCTCAATGAAATCGTCGCCGGTGCCGACTTCATCAAGTGGGACCTGGCAGTCGACGCTTCGTACTCCCAAGCCAAGGCAAAGCAGAAATCGCAGGCATTTTATGTGCGCGATGAATTGAAATTCGCTGGCCCGCAAAACTTCCGCGTCGCTGCCGGCGTGCGCCACGAAACTTTCGACAAAGACTCCGTCGACCCGGTACCGTTCACTGCGGCCACCTACAAAATCAAGCAGAACTTCAATGCCTGGGATGTGCAAGGCAGCTTCGATGTCGTGCCGCAGGTAAATCTGTATGCCAAGGCCGGCCAGAGCTATCGCGTGGCGAACGCGGATGAAAACGGCTACACGCCGGTAGAAAACAAGCCATTGCAAGGGCAGACCTCGCATGATCTGGAACTGGGTGCGTCCTACAATAACAGTATCGTCAAGCTCGATGCTCGCGTCTTCCGCCACAAACTGACCAACGAGATCTATTACGATCCAACGGCAGGCGCTTTCGGTTTTGGTGCCAATACCAACCTTGATCCGACCAAGCATCAAGGGTTCGAACTCGATGCCATGGCGAATATCGCGGCTGACTGGCGCATCAGCGGCCACTACCAACACGTGAAGGCGACCTTCACCGAAGGCGTCAACTCGGGCAAGGAATTGACCCTGATTCCAAAGAACACCCTGTCGGCACGCCTGTCGTGGGTACCAAAAGACGGTCAAAGTGCCGACTTCGGCGCGCAATGGGTAGACAGCCAGCGCTACGGCAGTGATTTTGCCAATACCTGCAATGCCAAGGTGCCATCGTTCACCACCTTCGATGCACGCTATGCACGCAAGTTCGGCGCCTGGGAAATGGCGGTCAATGCCTTGAACCTGACCGACAAGCAGTACTTCACCAACGCATTTAGCTGCAAAGGTGGCATCTATCCTAGCAATGGCCGTCAGATGAAACTCTCGGCACGCTACGATTTCTAAATCGGCCCGTAGATGATTACAATGGCCCGTACGCGCAATCGCATGCGGGCCATTTTTTTTGTATACGTCCCATCAAGGCATCTGAAGCACTCCGTACCACCTTGCGTCACTCCCGTTCCACCTAAGGCAGTACATGCACCCATTTTTCCGCAATATGCGCCACCGTGCGACGGTGATCCTCACGACGCTCTTCGTGTGCGCACTTGCCAGCCTGATTTTCTCCGGCATGACCGGTTCGATTGCCATTGCGCTCGCCGAGCTGCCGTCCGCCCTGTTTCATCTCGTCCAGGGCCAGACCGATACCCTTGCCGCCACCCTGCTTGATTTGCGCCTGGGCCGCGCGCTGACCGCCTTTGTCACGGGCGCCGCGCTGTCGCTGGCCGGCGTGATGATGCAGGCGCTGCTGCGCAATCCGCTGGCCGACCCGTATGTGCTGGGCCTGTCCGCCGGCGCCTCCGTCGGCGCCCTGGCCGCGCTGCTGTTCATGTGTTCCCTGTGGGTGGTCGACGCGTCCGCCTTTGCCGGCGCCGTCGGCATATCCATGCTGCTGTACCTGTTTGCACGGCGCGACCTGCGCGGCGGTACGGCGGCCGAAGGCGGCGCCTCGCTGCTGCTGCTGACGGGCGTGATCCTGTCGTCGGCCTGCATGGCCCTGGTGTCGCTGATGCTGTCGATCGCGCCCGAAAGCCGCTTGCGCAGCATGGTGTTCTGGATGATCGGCGACTTGTCCGGCGCGCCGGCGCGTCTGATGCCCTGGCTGGTGCTGGCGGCGGCGATGATCTTCGCACTGCGCAGCGCCCGTTCCCTGAACGTCATGGCGCTGCATGCCGAAGCGGCCGCTACCCTGGGCGTGCGCGTGGGCGCGTTGCGCAAGGGCCTGTTTTTCTGTTCCGGCCTGCTCACGGCCAGCGCCGTCACCAGCGCCGGCAGCGTGGGCTTCGTCGGCCTGATCGTGCCGCACGCGCTGCGCTTTGCCTGCGGTCCCGACCATCGCCTGCTCATTCCCGCTGCGGCACTGGCCGGCGGCACCTTCCTGGTGCTGGCCGACACGTTGGCGCGCACCGTGCTGGCGCCCTTGCAACTGCCGGTCGGCGTGGTCACGGCCCTGGTCGGCGCGCCCGTGTTCCTGTACCAGCTGCACCGGCTGCGCCGCAAGTGAGGCATTGATGATACGCACCTACCAACTGGGCATGAACGCGGGCACCCGGACCTTGCTGGAGAACCTGAACTGGCACATCGGCGCGGGTCAATGCTGGAGCATCATCGGGCGCAACGGCGCTGGCAAAAGCACCTTGCTGCGCACCCTGGCCGGCCTGCGCGAACCCGATGCCGGCCATGTCACGGTGCAGGGCCGCGCCCTGCTCGACTGGCCGCTGCCGGAACTGGCGCGCGCGCGCGCTTTTCTGGCGCAGGCACGCCATGATGCGTTTTCCTACCGCGTGATCGAAACCGTGCTGTCGGCGCGCCATCCGTATCACGACAACCATTACTGGGAAGGCAGCGATGACCAGCGGATCGCCTTGGCCGCGCTGGCCTCGATGGAAGTGGCGCACCTGGCCGAACGCGACGTGCGCAGCTTGTCCGGCGGCGAGCGCCAGCGCGTGGCGATCGCCGCCATGCTGGCGCAGGATACCCCCATATTATTACTGGACGAACCGGCCAATGCGCTCGACCTGGCGCACCAGGTCAGCGTGATGGGATTGCTGTCGCGCCTGTGCCGCGAACAGAATAAAACCGTGGTGATGGTAAGCCATGACCTGAACCTGGCGCATGGCGTATCGACCCACGCGCTGCTGCTGATGGGCGACGGCAGCTGGCGCGCCGGCACTGTGGCCGAGGTAATGCAGGCGTCCATCCTGGGCCACTACCTGGGCCACCCGATCGAGATCATCGAACACGGCAAACGCAAGATATTCATACCGAAAGAGGACTGACATGAGCGACACCACCCAGAGCAACGACGAGACCGCAGCGAATACCGCAGCAATAAACCAACGCCACCGCGTGCGCATGGAGCGTAAAAAAGCCATTATCGACGCGGCGATCGCCAAGGCCGACAAGGAAATCGGCATCATCATCGTCAACACGGGCAATGGCAAGGGCAAGAGTTCGAGCGGCTTCGGCATGGCGATCCGCGCCATGGGGCACGGCATGAAGGTCGGCGTGGTGCAGTTCATCAAGGGTGCGATGTCGACCGGCGAAGAAAAATTCCTGCGCCGCTTTCCCGACGAAATCAGCTTTCATGCGATGGGCGAAGGCTATACCTGGGAAACCCAGAACCGCGAACGCGATATCGAAAAAGCCGAACTGGCGTGGGAACAGGCCAAGACCTTCCTGGCAGATCCGAGCTACGGCCTGGTGTTGTTCGACGAACTCAATATCGCCCTCAAGTACAACTACCTTGACGTGCACAAGGTGATCGCCGATTTGCTCGAGCGCCCCGCCATGCAGCACGTGGTGATCACCGGGCGCGGCGCGCCGGAAGAACTGATCGCAATTGCCGACACCGTCACCGAGATGGCGGTGGTCAAGCATGCGTATGCTGCCGGCATCGGCGCGCAAGCCGGTACAGAATGGTGAAGTGCGCATGACACGGACGCTGGTCTTCGGCGGCGCGCGCTCGGGCAAGAGCGCGTACGCCGAACAACTGGCCCGCGATTCGGGCAAGGAAGTGCTGTATCTCGCCACCGCGCAGGCCGGCGACGGCGAGATGGCCACCCGCATCGCGCACCACCGCGCCCAGCGCCCGCAGGCCTGGCCGACGCTGGAAGAACCGCTGCGCCTCGCTGCGGCGCTGCTGGCGCAAGCGCAGCCGGGCCGGCTGCTGCTGGTCGACTGCCTGACCCTGTGGCTCTCCAACCTGATGTTTTCGTCCGGCGAGGGCTACCCGGACGTCGGCGATATCGTTCTGCCTGAACTGTTCCACAACGAACGAGCGCAGCTGCTGTGTGCGCTGGCAGAACTGCAAGACGGCGACTGCGACATTATCCTGGTGTCGAATGAAGTGGGCATGGGCATCGTGCCGTATGGTGCCATCTCGCGCTGTTTTACCGATGAAGCGGGCCGCCTGAATCAGGCAGTCGCCGCCATCTGCGAGCGCGCCGTATTCGTTGCCGCCGGCCTGCCCTTGCATTTGAAAGGCGGCCCATGCTGAGCGGCTTTTCACTGCCGCTGCTGGCCGGCCTGATGACGGCTGGCGTGCTGTTTGACTTGCTGCTGGGCGAGACGCGGCGTTTTCACCCGCTGGTCGGCTTTGGCCGCCTGGCCGGCGCCATCGAACGTCTGCTGAACCGGGGCCGCGCGCGTTTCCTGCGCGGCTGTGTCGCCTGGATGCTGGCCGTGCTGCCGATCACCTTGCTCGCCGGCTGGCTATGCGCAGTAACTCCCTTGGCCGGCGCCGCGCTGCATGTGTTTTTGCTGTACCTGTGCCTGGGCCTGCGCAGCCTGCGCGACCATAACCAGCCGATCGCCGCTGCGCTGGCTGCCGGCGATCTGGACACCGCGCGCCTGCTGACGGCGCGCATCGTCAGCCGCGATACCAACCACGCCGACGCCGCCAGCCTGGCCAAGGCCAGCACCGAGTCCCTGCTGGAAAACGGCAACGACGCCGTGTTTGGCACCCTGTTCTGGTTTGCCATCGCCGGCGGCCCAGGCGCCGTGTGTTTCCGGCTGGCCAATACGCTGGACGCCATGTGGGGCTACCGCACGCCGCGCTATGACTGGTTCGGCTGCTGCGCCGCGCGCATCGACGATGTGCTCAATTACCTGCCGGCGCGCCTGACGGCTCTGTCTTACGTCGTGCTGGGCAAAACCATGGCCGACAAACGGCGCGCCTGGCGCTGCTGGCGCGCGCAGGCGCCGAACTGGGGCAGCCCGAACGCGGGGCCGGTGATGGCCAGCGGCGCCGGCGCCCTCGGCCTGGCGCTGGGCGGCGACGCCGTCTACGATGGCAAACTGGAACAGCGGCCAGCCCTGGGCAGCGGCCGCCCGGCTGGTGCCCGCGATATCGACCGCGCCTGGCGCCTGGTGATGGCAACCACCGTGCTGTGGCTGATCTGGATCGGCTTGGCGGCCGGCCTGTCTTATCTGCGAGGGTGCCATGTTGCTTGAACACGGCGGCAATCTGCGCGAGGCCGCGCGCATTCATGGCCGTCCGCTGGACCAGTGGATCGACCTGTCGACCGGCATCAATCCGCACTGCTACCCGGCGCCGGCCACCACTGCGCATGCCTGGCACCGGCTGCCGGAAACCGACCCGGCGCTGGTCGCTGCCGCCTGCGCCTGTTACGGCGCGCCAGCCATGCTGCCGGTGGCCGGCACCCAGGCCGCCATCCAGGCCCTGCCCCGCTTGCGCGCGCCTTGCCGCGTGGTCGTCGCCGCGCCGTCCTATGCCGAACACGCGCATCACTGGGGCCAGCATGGCCACCAGTTGCGCCAGGTGCCCTACTCTGAATTGAACGATGCGGTCGAGGACTGCGAGGTGCTGGTGGTGTGCAATCCGAACAACCCCACCGGTGCATGCATCGCGCCTGAAAAGCTGCTGGCCTGGCGCGCCAGGCTGGCCGCGCGCGGCGGCTGGCTGGTGGTCGACGAAGCGTTTGGCGACACGGAAGATGCGGCCAGTCTTGGCGCCCATGCGGATCAAGCTGGCCTGATCGTCTTGCGCTCGGTCGGCAAGTTCTTTGGCCTGGCGGGACTGCGCCTGGGTTTTGTTGCCGCCCAGCCTGCGCTGCTGCGCGCGCTGGCCGCCATGCTGGGACCGTGGACCGTCAGCGGCCCGGCGCAGCAGGTGGCGCTGGCGGCCTTGTGCGACACGCACTGGCAGCAGGACATGCGCGCGCGGCTGAAAATCGAGGGGCAACGGCTGCGCCAGTTGCTGGCCTCGCACGGCGTTGCCGGCAGCGGCTGCGCGCTGTTTCAATGGTGGCCGGAAACACGCGCCGAAGAATTTCACCGCCATATGGCCGCACGCGGCATCTGGGTGCGGCTGTTCGGCCAGGCCGCGCGCGGCATCCGCCTGGGACTGCCGCCCAATGAACCGGCCTGGCAGCAGCTGGAACTGGCATTGATTGCATGGAACAAGGAAAACACATGAAACACTTTACGATCACGCTGCTGGCTACTGTGCTTGCCGCTCTGCATGCGTTACCGGCCCACGCCGCCATTACCGTGCGCGACGACGATGGCAATGCCGTCACCGTCGCCAGGCCGGCGCAGCGCATCCTGGCGCTGGCGCCCCACATCACCGAACTGCTGTTCGCGGCCGGCGGCGGCGACAAGATCGCCGGCGTGGTCAGCTACAGCGACTATCCGGAAGCGGCGAAAAAAATTGCGCAAGTGGGCGACAACCGCCAGTACGACATGGAGCGCATTATCGCCATGAAGCCGGACCTGATCGTGGTGTGGATGCATGGCAGCGCCGAGCGCCAGATCGCCATGCTGCGCCAGCTGAAAGTGCCGATTTACCACAGCGAGCCGAAAAAGCTGGCCGATATCCCCAACAACATCGAGCGCCTGGGCCAGCTGATGGGCACGGAAAAAGTGGCCGCGCCGGCCGCCGCCCAGCTGCGCGCGAAACTGGCCAGCTTGAGCGCCCAATACGCGCAGCGCCCGCCCGTGCGCCTGTTCTACCAGGTGTGGGACAAACCGCTGTACACGATCAGTGGCGCCAGCATTATCAGCGACGCCATGCGCATATGCGGCGGCCAGAATGTGTTTGCTGCGATGAAAATCGTGGCGCCCGTCGTCACACAAGAAGGCGTGCTGCAGGAAAATCCGGAAGCGATTTTTGCCACCAGCGAAAAGAGCGACAGCGACAGCGAAGGGGGGCTCGCCATGTGGCGCGCGTTTCCATCCTTGAGCGCGGTGCGCAGCAATAATCTGTTCCGTTTGAATGGCGACTTGCTGAACCGGGCCGGCCCGCGCATGGTCGACGGCGCGGCCGCCATGTGCGAAAAACTCGAGCTGGCGCGCCAGCACCGCACGACGCCAGCGGCGAATCCGGCGGCGAAGGCGGTGAAATGAGTCACTACCAGCGCATCGCCTGTCTGTCGACGGAAGCGGTGGAAACCTTGTATGCACTGAAAGCCGAGGAGTTCATCGCCGGCATCTCGGGCTTTACCGTGCGCCCGCCCCGCGCGCGCGCAGAAAAGACCAGGATCAGCGGCTTTTCCTCGTCCAGCCTGGAACGTATTCTGGCCGTGCGGCCGGACCTGGTGATCGGCTTTTGCGACATGCAGGCCGATATCTGCCGCGACCTGGTCAAGGCCGGCGTGGAAGTGCACCAGTTCAACCAACGCACGGTCGAGGGCATCTTGCGCATGATCGCCGTGCTGGCCGCGCTGGTGCAGCGCGACGAAGCGGGCCGCGCCCTGATCGCCGGCCTGCGCGCCGATATCGCCCGCGCACAGCAGCGTGCGGCGCCATGGACGCGCAAGCCGGTCATCTATTTCGAAGAGTGGAATGATCCTTTGATGAGCGGCATCGGCTGGGCGGCGCAGCTGATCGAACTGGCCGGCGGCGTGGACGCGTTTCCCGAATTATCCAGCCAGCCCGGTGCGAAGGAGCGCATTATCGCCGAGCCCCTGGAGGTGGTGCGGCGCGCGCCCGACATCATTGTCGCCAGCTGGTGCGGCAAGAAGTTCCAGCCGGCGCAACTGGCTTCGCGCCCGCAATGGGACACCATCCCGGCCGTGCGCGAGCAGATGCTGTTCGAGATCAAGTCGCCCGATATTCTGTCGCCAGGCCCGGCGGCGATCACCGAAGGGCTGCGCCAGCTCGGCGATATCGTCGCCCACTGGCAGGCGGCGCAGGCATGAACGCCCCCTTCCCCGTCCTGATGGTGCAGGGCACCACCTCGGACGCCGGCAAGAGCACCATCGTCGCCGCCCTGTGCCGGCTGTTGAAGCGCCGTGGCGTGACGGTAACGCCCTTCAAGCCGCAGAACATGGCGCTCAATAGCGCGGTGACTGCCGACGGCGGCGAGATCGGCCGCGCCCAGGCGCTGCAGGCCATGGCTTGCGGCATCGCGCCGCACACCGACATGAATCCGGTGCTGCTCAAACCCTCGTCGAACACGGGCGCGCAGGTGATCATCCACGGCAAGGTGCGCGCCGAGATGGATGCGCGCGACTACCAGCAATACAAGACCATCGCCATGGGTGCGGTGCTCGATTCCTATGCGCGGCTGCGCCAGCAGTACCAGGCCGTGATCGTCGAAGGCGCAGGCAGTCCGGCCGAAATCAATCTGCGCGCGCGCGATATCGCCAACATGGGCTTTGCCGAAGCCGTCGACTGCCCGGTGATTTTAGTGGCCGATATCGACCGCGGCGGCGTGTTCGCCCATATCATCGGCACCCTGGCCTGTTTGTCGGACAGCGAACGCGCGCGCATCGCCGGCTTTGTCATCAACCGCTTTCGCGGCGATATCTCGCTGCTGCAGCCGGGCGTGGACTGGCTGGAACAGCAGACGGGCAAACCGGTGCTGGCCGTGCTGCCCTACTTGCAAGGCTTGTTCCTCGACGCGGAAGACGCGGTCGAAGCGATGCAGGCCGAGCGCGGCGCGTTTACCGTAGTGGTGCCGCAACTGCCGCGCATCAGCAACCATACGGATCTCGACGCCCTGCGCGCCCATCCGGGCATCGACCTGCGCTTTATCAAGCAAGGCCAGCCGATACCGCCGGCCGACCTGGTGATCCTGCCTGGCAGCAAGAACACGCGCGGCGACCTGGCCTGGCTGCAGCACCAAGGCTGGCCAGGCTACCTGGCAAAACACTTGCGCTACGGCGGCAAGGTGATCGGCATTTGCGGCGGCTTCCAGATGCTGGGCGCCAAAGTGCGCGATCCGCTGGGCGTGGAGGGCGCGGCGGGAGTATCGACCGCGCTGGGACTGCTCGAGATGGACACGGAACTGACGGCGGACAAGCGCTTGCTGCAAGTTGCCGGCCAGTGCGTGTTTGACGGTGCAAACGCTGCGCCCGTGAACGGCTACGAGATCCACATGGGCGTATCGCACGGCGCGGCGCTCGATGCGCCAGCGTTCATCATCGATGGCCGGCCGGAAGGGGCGGTGTCAAGCGACGGGCAAATCCTGGGCAGCTATTTGCACGGCATGTTCGACACGCCCGACGCCTGCTCGGCGCTGCTGCGCTGGGCCGGATTGACATCGGATCATGTAGTCGATACCGGCGCGCTGCGCGAAGCGAGCCTGGAGCGTATCGCCGACGCGGCCATCCCCCTGATGGCCGCGCTGGAACGTTTTACCTAATTTTTCAGGCAGGTCCCCATGTAGCTGCGGTCGGTCGAGAACTCGACCGCCATGCTCGACGAGACCGGCATGAACATCGAGTAATCGGCCGGCACGTCGGCCGGGTCCTTGAACACGGCGATGCCATCGAAGTCGACCGCTTGCACACCCAGGCCCAGCTTGTTGACGGTGATGGTCTCGGCATGCGTCTTGCCGGCGGTGTTGTTGGTGATGGTGGCGGTGCTGCCGGCTACCACGATGCTCGCGCTGATGCCCGGCGCCGCGCAGGCGTAGCTGCCGGCGATCTCGCTGCCGATCTTTTGCTGTTTGGCCGCCACGATGGTGCCCACGCGCAGCACGTTCTCCTGGTTGCGGCCGTAGCGGTCGATGAACAGCGCCAGCCCGCGGTCGCCCGCATGCACGTGGACGATGCCGAAATCCTGCTGGCCCTGGCGGGCGATGATCAGCCCACGCGCGCTATCACGGACCAAAGTGAGGCTGGCGTTTTCCGCTGCCAGCTGCGGCGACACGGCCGTGCACGCGCCTTGCGCATTGAACACGCCGCCATTGCACAGTTGCGCGCTGCCATCGGCCGCCACTTTCAGGCTGCCTTTCGGATTGAAGGGGAAGGCGCCATTCGAGGCGTTGCGCATGGTGCCGAGGAAAATATAGTTGCCGGCCAGCTTGGCCACGTCGGTGGCGGCATAACCAGTGCCGCTGACATTCGAGCTCATGCTGCCCAGCTTGATGGTTCCCGTCAACAAACGCGTGCGCGCGTCGATGGTGAGGTTGAGGTCGGTACCGGTATAGGTGGTGATATTGCCCTTGGTAACAGCCGTATAGCTGCCGCTGCGGTCGGTGAGGCCAAACTGCGTCGCCAGCACCTTGACGCTGAAGGTTTTCTTCGCGTTATCAAAGGTGATGCGCCAGGTGTCGCCGATCTCGGCCGCCACGTCGTAGACCGTCTCGTCGGCACTGGCGCCGGCGATCACGGCCAGGCCAGCCTGGGTGGCGACCGCCTGCGAGGCGGCCGTCACGGCATCGGGGGCCGGCGTGACTGGCGCGGTCACTGGCGGGGTGACCACGGGCGGCGTCACCACCACCGGCGGCGTGACGGGAGCGGCCGCAGTAGCGGCGTTGTCGCTGCCGCCGCCGCAAGCGGACAGGGCAGTACCCAGCAGGACGATGGTGAAGGCATTTTTCATAGTGGTTTTCCAGGAGAGGGGTGACGCGACGGTCAATGGCCGCGATGGCAACAACCATGCTAGCGTGCACCCCAGGCCTTGACCATGGAACAACTGTTCCATGGACTGGAAGCGGCGACCATGGCACGCATGCAGCCTGTCGGCGCGGACGCGCCATTTATGTGACAATTCCATACTGTCGGCTCCGTTCCACCCTCCTCCAGGTTTGCATCCATGTCCAGTTCCGCCGTTAAAAGCTATCTTCCGTGGGTCGTCGCCACTGCCCTCTTCATGGAGCAGCTCGACTCGACCATCGTCAATACCGCCATTCCCAGCATGGCCGCCAGTCTCAATGTCACGCCGCTGAGCCTCAAAGCCGTCGTCACCAGCTATATTCTGAGCCTGGCCGTGTGCATTCCGATCAGCGGCTGGATGGCCGACCGCTTCGGCACGCGGCGCGTGTTTTCCGCCGCCGTCGCCATCTTTACCATCGCCTCCGTCCTGTGCGGCCTGTCCGTCAACTCGCCGATGCTGGTGGCCTCGCGCCTGCTGCAGGGTGTCGGGGCGGCGATGATGATGCCGGTCGGCAGGCTGACCATCATCCGCACCTTTCCCAAGTCGCAATTGCTGGCGGCAATGAATTTCGTCATCATCCCGGCCCTGATCGGCCCGCTGCTCGGTCCCACCGTGGGTGGGCTGATCGTGTACTGGCTGTCGTGGCGCGAGATTTTCTTCGTCAATGTGCCGGTCGGCCTGGCGGCCTTGTACCTGGCGCACCGCTACATGCCCGACTATTACGGTGACAAGCCGCGTCCGCTGGACCTGATCGGCCTGGTGCTGTTCGGCACCGGCATCGCCCTGCTGTCGTGGCTGCTGGAAGTGTTCGGCGAACATCGCGTCGATCCCACCTCGTTTGCCGTGCTGCTGGTCATTTCCATCAGCTTGCTGGCGGCCTATGCCTGGCATGCGAGCGAAGTGCTGCACCCGCTGCTGCGCCTGGTGCTGTTCAGGGTACGCACCTTCCGCGTATCGGTGCTCGGTGGCTTTGTCACGCGCCTGGGCGTCGGCGGCCTGCCGTTCCTGTTGCCGCTGCTGTATCAGCTGGGTCTGGGCTTGCCCGCCTGGCAGTCGGGCCTGTTGATGATGCCGTCGGCGGCCGCCGCGATGGGCATGAAATTCATTTCCGCGCGCGTGCTGGCGCGCTTCGGCT
This sequence comes from Janthinobacterium sp. PC23-8, assembly GCF_002250505.1. Classification (GTDB taxonomy): domain Bacteria; phylum Pseudomonadota; class Gammaproteobacteria; order Burkholderiales; family Burkholderiaceae_D; genus Janthinobacterium. The sequence continues at coordinate 3,476,392 of NZ_NJGY01000001.1, read as the reverse complement.
ACCGCCAGGTGCTGATCGTCAATACGGTACTGATCGGCGTGACCATCGCCATGTTTTCACTGGTGGGCGCCGGCACGCCCCTGTACGTGATCGTCGCCATCAGCCTGTGCCTGGGATTTTTCAATTCGCTGCAGTTTTCCAGCATGAACACGATCGCCTACGCCGATCTCGACAAAGGCGACTCCAGCATGGCCAGCACGATTGCCAGTTCGATGCAGCAACTGTCGATGAGTTTTGGCCTGGCGTTCGGTTCACTGATCACCGGCTGGTATCTGGGCGACATGCCGCAGTCGAACCGCGTCATGCTGACCACCGCCCTGCACCATGCGTTCCTGACCCTGGCGGCAGTGACGATCCTGTCTTCGCTGACCTTCTGGACCTTGCGCCGCACCGATGGCGAAAGCATCAGCAAGGGCAGCGATATCGATGAGGATGAAGACGACGCGGACCAGGTCAAGGCCGTGCTCCAGACGACGGCGCAGACCGGCAAACACTGAGCGGCCTCAAGCCGCGCCCGCGCCGCGCTGGCGGCCCACTCTGCGCCGGTGCTACTGTGTAGCGGGAGGCGCAGATGGCGATCGAGCGGCAGTTCGCATGGGAAGGCACAGATCGCCACGGCAAGCGGGCAGAAGGCGTGCTGCGCGCCACCGACGCCGCCGCCGCCAGCTTGCTGCTGCGCCGCCAGGGCATCCTGGCCACCCGCGTGCAAGAGCGCCGCGCCGCGCCCGGCAAGGCTCTCACCCACAAGGATATCGCGCTGTTCACGCGCCAGCTGGCCACCATGATGGGCGCCGGCGTGCCGCTGTTGACCGCCTTCGAGATCGCAGGCAAGGGCCATGCCAAGCCGGCCATGACGCAGCTGATGCACGACTTGCGCCACGATATCGAAGCGGGCGGCAGCCTGCAGCAGGCCTTTCGCCAGTTTCCCCACCTGTTTGATGAACTGTATTGCAGCCTGGTGGCGGCCGGAGAGCAGGCTGGCATCGTGCAGGAACTGCTGGCGCGCCTGGCCACGCACCAGGAAAAAGCCATCGCCCTGCGCCGCCAGTTGCGCGGCGCGCTGATGTATCCGCTGGCCATCGTGACCGTCGCCATTGTCGTCACCACCATTATCCTGGCCGTGGTGGTGCCGGCCTTCCGGCAGGTGTTCGACAGCTTCGGCGCGCCGCTGCCCCTGCCCACCGTGCTGGTGATGGAACTGTCGCGCCTGCTCGTGCAATCGTGGTACTGGCTGCTGGCCGCGCTGCTGGCGCTGGTATTGCTGCTGCGCCTGGCCTGGCGCCGCCTGCCGCGATTGCGCCGCGACGTGCAGTTGCAAGCGCTGCGCATTCCCCTGTTCGGCCCGCTGCTGCGCCGCGCGGCGATCGCCCGCTGGACGCGCACCCTGGCCGCCATGTACGCCGCCGGCGTGCCCCTGCTCGATGCGCTGGCCCTGGTCGGCGCCGCCGCCGGCAATATCGTGTACCAGGAAACGACCTTGCGCATCGAGCGCGAGATCCGCGCCGGCGGCAGCCTGGCGCTGGCCATGGGCCACAGCGGCGTGTTTCCCGCGCTGCTGACGCAACTGGCCCTGATCGGCGAAGAGTCCGGCGCGCTCGACGCCATGCTCTCGCGCGCGGCCGACATCATCGAAGCGGAGATCGACGCCACCGTCACCATCCTCACCTCCTTGCTGGAACCGGCGCTGATGCTGGTGCTGGGCGTGCTGGTGGGCGGCCTGGTGATTGCCCTGTATTTGCCGATTTTCAGGCTGGGCGCGGTGCTGTAACGAGCCGGGTACAGGTTCACGGAATAGCCGCTGCATGCAGGTCGGGCCGGGCGGCCTGTATCGCCGCTGTAGCAGTGCTTCGACTGATACAGCATGTGCCTGTGCGCCGCGCCTTGTGCCTTGTCCCTGCCGTGCCACGCTTCTAGACTAGAGGCTTCTCCACCCTGCGACTGCCTGCCATGACCGAACTACTGCCCCTGATCAGCTATTGCTTTGTGATGTCCGCCACGCCCGGGCCAAACAACGTCATGCTGGCCACCACCGGCGCCAACTTCGGCTATCGCGGTGCGCTGCCGCTTATCCTCGGCATCCAGGTCGGCATCTTTGTACAGACTTTGCTCATGTGCGTGGGGCTGGGCAGCGTGTTCGTCGCGTACCCGATGGCGCAGCAGGTACTGCGGATCGTGGGCGCGCTGTACCTGATGTTTTTGGCCTGGAAGCTTGCCGGCGCCTCGGTGGCGGGAACCAGCGCACCGAAGGCCGTGTCGTTTGCGCAGGCGGCGCTGTTTCAGGCGCTGAACCCGAAGAGCTGGCTCAAGGCGATCACCATGGCCTCGGTCTTCATGCCTTCGCAAAGCAACATGCTCACCAGCGCGCTGCTGGTGTCCGTGATCGGCACCGTGGTCAGCATGCCATGCAACGCCATGTGGGCGCTGTTCGGCGTCGCGATCCGCAGCATGCTGAAAGCGCCCCGCAACCAGCGCCTGTTCAATCTGGCGATGGGTGCCATCCTGCTGGTCCTCGCCGTGATGTTTTTACGCTAAACTTGCAGCCATGTTCGCCATCGACCGCTCCTCACCCATCGCCCTGTTCAAGCAGATCGAGGCCGCATTGCGCCAGCAGATCGCGCAACGCGTCCTGCCTGGCGGGGCCAGGCTGCCGTCGATCCGCCAGCTCGCCACGCAGCTCGCCGTCAGCACCAACACGGTGGTGGTCGCTTATGACAGGCTGGTGGCCGCAGGCGTCATCGATACGCACGGCACGGCGGGCTTCTTCGTCTGCGCTGCAACTGAGGCCAGCCGCGCCGTTCCCGACGAGGTGGCGCTGGAGGCGGGCCAGGAGCAGGAGCCGGTCTGGCTGAGCCAGCAAGTGAACGACCAGCGGCCGGGCGTGCTGCTGGCCAGCAGCGGCGCCTTGCCGCCCACCTGGCTGCAGGACGCGCTGCCGGCGGCAGCCGTGCAACGTGGCCTGGCGCGCAGCGCGGCCGGCATGGCCTCGCGCTGTCCGCCACAAGGGCTGGCCGAACTGCGCGAGCAGATCGCGCTGCTGCTGCGCGGCATCGGCATCGCTGCGGATGCCAGCCACATCCTCACCACTTCCGGCGGCACCCATGCCATCGATCTGATCTGCCGCACGTTTCTACAGCCCGGCGATACGGTGCTGGTGGAAGACCCCGGATACTTCCTGATGTTCGGCAGGCTGCGCCAGGATGGCGTGCGCCTGGTGCCCATCAAGCGCCGCCCCGATGGCCTCGACCTGGACGAACTGGAAGCGGCCTGCCGCGTGCACCGTCCGCGCCTGCTGTTCGTGCAGACAGCTTTGCACAATCCCACCGGCTGGAGCAGCAGCGCCGCCAACCTGCACAAGGTACTGATCATGGCGCAGCAATATGGCTTCCTGATCGCCGAAGACGACGTGCACGGCCATTTCCAGCACGGGCATAGCACGCGACTGGCATCGCTGTCCGGACTGGACGGCGTGATCTACTACTCCAGCCTGTGCAAGGCGCTCAGCCCGGCCCTGCGCATGGGCTACCTGGCCGCAGCGCCCGCCCTGCTCAAGCTGCTGATGCGCACCAAGATCCACGCCATCATGACTTTGCCGGCGCTGAACGAATACGTTCTGCTCGAAGCGCTCAAGGCCGGCAACCTGCGCAAGCACCTGGAGCGGCTGCAACGCAAGATCATGGTGGCGCGCAACGCCAGCACGCAGCAACTGAGTGCGGCCGGCGTGCTGTTCGAACAACCCGGCGACGCAGGAATTTTCCTGTGGGGCAGCATGCCCGCAGGGCTGGACGTGGACTTGCTGGTGCAGGACGCTTACCGCAACAAGATCCTGCTGATGCGCGGCGCCGTGTTCTCGGCCAACGACACGCCCGACCAGCACATCCGCTTCAACGTCGCCTTCAGCCAGCATCCCCGCGTGAGCGCCTACCTTGAAGAACGCCTGCGCGCGGTGGCCGGCGCGCGCTCCAGCCTGGCACGCGCCAGCGGCACGGCCAGCATCGTCAAGCCGGAACACTGAAAGCTGAGGCTGCAGGCTATTGCTTGCTCTTTCTCCTTGATTGCCTCTACCGCTGAGTTTGTTCAATGCGGAGATACAGGTCCATGCCCTGGCCGCTATCCTGTACCTCCATCAGCCTGGCAAGTTGATCTGGCAGGGGCATGTCGGAGAACGCGTGGCCTGCCGAAAGTTCCCCGGAAGGGTGAGGATGTTTTACACTGCGCAGTGCCGGCATCTGTTTGCACGGCAACATCCCACCCTGACAAGACCACCATGCCGCAAGATACCCTGTTGTTCGCCGCGCCCGGCAATCTGTTCGTCACGCTCGTCGCCGCCCTGTTCGGCCTGATCGTGGGCAGCTTTCTCAATGTCGTGATCCATCGCATGCCGAAGATGATGCAGCGCGAGTCCGACAATTACGTCGCCGTCGAAAGCGGTTTGCCGCCGCCCCACACCGACAAATACAACCTGATGCTGCCGCATTCGCACTGCACCGCCTGCGGCCACCGCATCACGGCACTGGAAAACATTCCCGTCCTCAGCTACCTGGCCTTGCGCGGCAAATGCAGCGCCTGCAAGGCGCCCATTTCACCGCGCTACCCGCTGGTGGAAATCCTGACCGGTGTGCTGTCGGCCTTGCTGGTCTGGCATTTCGGCAGCGGCTGGACCGGGCTGGCGGCCTTGCTGTTTGCCTTTTTGCTGATCGCCATGACGTTTATCGACGCCGACACGCAAATGCTGCCCGACGACCTGACGTTTCCCCTGTTGTGGGCTGGCTTGTTGGTCAATATCCATGGCACCTTCGTGCCGCTTGCCGACGCCGTGATCGGTGCGGCCGCCGGCTACCTGGCCCTGTGGAGCGTTTACTGGGCCTTCAAACTGGCGACAGGCAAGGAAGGAATGGGGTATGGTGACTTCAAATTGCTGGCGGCCCTGGGCGCCTGGCTGGGCTGGACCATGCTGCCGACGATTATTTTATTGTCGTCCATCGTCGGCGCGCTGGTCGGCATCGCGCTGATCGTGTTTGCAAAACGCGGGCGCGACAAACCGATACCCTTCGGTCCCTACCTGGCCGCCGCCGGCGTGATCGCCCTGCTGTATGGCGCGCCGCTGTCGCAGCTGACCCTGGGCCTGGTGGGCTGATGAGGGAACCCATGACACAAGCGGCAACACCCTGTTTCAGCATCGGCCTGACCGGCGGCATCGGCTGCGGCAAGAGCACGGTGGCCAGTCTGTTTGCCGCGCGCGGCGCCAGCGTCGTCGATACCGACGAGATCGCCCATAGCCTGACTGCCCCGGGCGGCGCGGCCATGCCGGCACTGCTGGCCGAATTCGGCACGCAGTTTGCCGATGCGCGCGGCGCCATGGACCGCGCAAAAATGCGCGAGCTGGTATTTTCCGACGGCGCCGCCAAAGCCAGGCTGGAAGCGATTTTGCATCCGCGCATCCGCGCCGCCACCCTGGCCGCTGCCGCCAGCGCCAGCGGCAGCTATGTGATCTTTGCCGTGCCGCTGCTGGTCGAATCGGGTGGCTGGGTGGAGCGGGTCAACCGCGTGCTGGTGATCGACTGCCTGGAAAGCCTGCAGGTGACGCGCGTCATGCAGCGCAACGGCCTGTCGGAAGCGCAAGTGAAGGCCATCATGGCCACCCAGGCAACGCGGGCCATGCGCCTGGCGGCGGCCGATGATGTGATCGATAACAATGGCGACCTGGCGGCCCTGGAGCCGCAGATCGCCGTCTTGCATGAGGTCTATCTGGCATTTTCAAAAAGAATGGCTGGAATGGCCTCGCAGCATTTGTAATTTGTCGACGCTTGGTTCAGAATCACGGGATTGCTTGCCGGTCCATATTTAAGGGATGTTATTTTGATTGTCTACGAATATCCTTTCAACGAACGCATACGTACCCTGCTGCGGCTGGAAGACCTGTACGACAAATTCAAGTTCTTCGTCCAGCAAGAACATGCGATGCAGCACCATGTTGCTCTGGCCACCATCTTTGACATGCTGGAAGTGGCCGGCCGCGCCGACCTGAAGTCCGATCTGCTGCAGGAGCTCGAACGCCAGCGCCAGAGCCTGCTGGGCTACCGCAGCAATCCGAACGTGGAACCGGAGACCCTCGATGCCATCCTCGCCGAACTCGACAGCGTCAGCGGCACGCTGGTGGCGGCGCAAGGCAAGACCGGACAGAATATCCGCGACAATGAATGGCTGATGAGCATACGGGGACGCACCATCATCCCCGGCGGTGCCTGCGAATTCGACCTGCCGTCCTACCATGCCTGGCAGCAGCGCAGCTCGGAACACCGGCGGGCCGATATCGACGCCTGGTTCGCGCCGCTGGCGCCCCTGTTCGATGCGCTGGCGCTGGTGCTGCGCCTGCTGCGCGATTCGGGCGGCCCCGTCAAATTGATCGCCAACGCCGGCAGCTTCCAGCAAATGCTGCAAGGGAAGGTCTACCAGATGCTGCGCCTGAGCCTGGACGAGTCCAGCGGCGCGATTCCCGAAATCTCCGCCAACAAATACATGCTGTGGGTGCGCTTTACCACCCAGGGCGGCGACCTGAAACCCAAGCCGCTCGAAGAAGACGTCCCATTCGAGCTCACGCTCTGTAATTTTTAATGATTCTTGCCATGACCGTTGTTAACTGCCCCACCTGCGCCGCCAAAGTCGAATGGACCGAGGCCAACAAATTCCGCCCCTTCTGCTCCGATCGCTGCAAGCAGATCGACCTGGGCGCCTGGGCCGAAGAGAAATACACGATCCCGGCCGCCGACCCGCTCGACGATCCCCTGGATGATGAAGAAAACCAGCCGCAGCACTAAGCAAGTACGCATAAATTCTTGTGGATTCTGACTTCCATAACCGGCGCTCTGCAAGGTGGCCGACGAGGCTTGCCCGCCGCTAGCAGTGCTCGCACTGCGTCGCATCGGGCGCCTTTGCGGGAGTATCGCCTTGCAAGGCGATACCGTTGCGCAGGCGCGGGACAGGTCCCGCGAATTCCCTGCTCCGCCATCCGATTCTGTTCGTCATAATTTCACAATAATTTCTTGTCACTTACTTAACTGAACGGGTTTTCCAGCCGCAAACCCGTTTGTGCATAGCGGTCCAGCCTTCCGCTGACCACCGTCAGGCCATGGGCGATGCCCATCGCCGCGATCTGGCCATCGATGGCCGAGCCATGCTGCGGCAAACGGGACCAGACCAGCGCGCAATCGAGATCGAACTCGAGCAGACGCGCCGCATAGTCGCGCAAGACCGCCTCCAGCCAGCTTTCCATCGCCAGCGCTTCCATGCTGGCGCCGCGCCGCCACAGTTGCCCGATACCGGCGCGCCACTGCGCCACCACCTGCACCGGCAGATAGCGCTCGTCGGGCGCCACCCGCTCGAACCAGGCCTGCACGCCGGCCGGCGCCTGTTTTCCCTTGCGCGCGGCATGGACCACGTCGGCGTCCAGCAGGTAGCCGGGCATGATCAAAGGTCGCGGCCAAACTCGGCGTCGCTGCCGACATCGGGCATGCCGCGCAGGATATCGTCGAGCGTTCGCTTGGGCAGCGGGCGCAGCACGCTGCGCAGGATCTCGCGGTGTTCTTCCTCGATGCTGCGGCCGTGGGCGCGGGCGCGCTTGTGCAGCGCGGCCAGCAGCAGTTCATCGGCGTCATTGAAAGTGAGGGTCAGGGTCAGCGCCATGCGGGTCTCCCGCTATCGTCAGTCAATCACTTTAGCGGAAAGACCCGGCAATGCAAGGCGCGAGGAGAAATCAGGCGACGGCCGTCAAGCCGCCGCGGCGCTTTCGCGGCGCACCACGTCCAGCCATTCCAGCAGCGGAATGGTGGCGGGCAGCAATGGTTCCACGCCGACCGCGCCCTGCCATGCAAACGCCTGGCCTTCCAGGCTTTGCGGCTCGCCGCGCCAGTGGCGGCTGATATAGAAATGCAGGCGCACATGCGCGTGCGGATAGACATATTCCACGCCGCACCAGGCTTCGGCGCTGTCGATCTGCAGGCCCAGCTCCTCGACAAACTCGCGCTTGAGCGCATCGAGTATCGCCTCGCCAGGCTCGACTTTACCACCGGGAAACTCCCAATAGCCGTCGTAGGGCTTGCCGGCCGGGCGCTGGCCCAGCAGCACATCGCCGTTCGGTTTCATCAGGATGCCAACGGCGACGTCGACCGGTTTGACTTTCACCTCGCTCATTGCGGCAGCGTTCCCGCAGGAAGTTTCCCAGCATAATCGCGCGCGAACTGCCACGCCACCCGGCCCGAACGCGAACCGCGCTGCAAGGCCCAGCGCAGGGCGTCGCCGCGCGCCTGCGCAATCTGTTCAAGGGTGCAGCCAAACGAAGCGAGCCAGTGCGCCGTGATATCGAGGTAGTCGTCCTGCTTGAACGGGTAGAACGACAGCCACAGGCCAAACCGTTCCGACAAGGAAATCCTTTCCTCCACCGTTTCGCCCGGATGCAGGTCGCCATCGTCGTCGGTCTTGTAGCTGCTGTTGTCCGACATGCGCTCCGGCATCAGGTGGCGCCGGTTCGAGGTCGCATAGATCAGCACATTATCGGACTGCGCGGCGATGCTGCCGTCGAGCGCCACCTTCAGCGCCTTGTAGCCGCTCTCGCCTTCCTCGAACGACAGGTCGTCGCAAAAGATGATGAAGCGCTCGGGCCGCGCCGCCACCAGGTCGACGATATCGGGCAGGTCGGCCAGATCGGCCTTGTCGACTTCGATCAGGCGCAGGCCCTGTCTGGCAAACTGGTTCAGGCAGGCCTTGATCAACGACGACTTGCCGGTGCCGCGCGCGCCCGTCAGCAGCACATTGTTGGCGGGACGGCCAGCGACGAACTGGCACGTATTTTGCTCGATCTGGGCTTTTTGCGTGCCGATATTGTGCAGGTCATCGAGCGCGATGTTCGACACATGCGCCACCGCCTGCAGGTGGCTGGCCGCACCCTGCCGGCGGCGCCAGCGAAAGGCAAAGCCGCTCCAGTCGATGGCCGGGGTGGCCGGCGGCAGGATCGCTTCCACGCGCGCGAGCAAGCTTTCCGCGCGCAGCAGGAACTGTTCGAGGCCGGTCATGAACGGTAGTCGGCGTTGATCGACACGTAGTCATGCGACAGATCGCAGGTCCAGACGGTGGCCGCAGCGTCGCCGCGCGCCAGTTTGACGCGGATGGTGATTTCGCTTTGCTGCATCACGCGCTGGCCGTCCTGTTCCTGGTAGTCGGGATTGCGCCCGCCATTCCTGGCCACCCACACATCGTCCAGGTACAGGTTCAGCAGGCTGACATCGAGGTCGTCCACGCCGGCGTAGCCGATGGCGGCCAGGATGCGGCCCAGGTTCGGGTCGGAGGCAAAGAACGCCGTTTTCACCAGCGGCGAATGGGCGATCGAATAGGCGATCTTGCGGCACTCTTCCATGCTGCGGCCGTCTTCCACGGTCACCGTCATGAACTTGGTCGCGCCTTCGCCGTCGCGCACGATGGCTTGCGCAAGAAAAGTCGACAGTTCGGTGACGGCGGCAGCCAGTGCGGCGTAAGCGGGCGAATCGACCGAGTCGATCACCAGGCTGCCGGCGCCGGTGGCCACCAGCATGAACGAGTCGTTGGTGGAGGTGTCGCCGTCGATGGTGATGCAGTTGAACGATTTGTCGGCCGCCTGTTTCACCAGTTGATCGAGCACCGGCTGGGCCACGGTGGCGTCGAACGCCAGGAAGCCCAGCATGGTGGCCATGTTCGGCTTGATCATGCCGGCGCCCTTGCTGATGCCCGTCAGGGTGACCGCATGGCCGTCGATGGTGACGGTGCGCGAACCGGCCTTGGGCTGGGTGTCGGTGGTCATGATGGCTTCGGCGGCCGAGAACCAGTTATCCTGCGTGAGCGCGGCGACGGCTTGCGGCAGGCCGGCGACCAGACGCTGCACCGGCAGCGGTTCGAGGATCACGCCGGTGGAAAACGGCAGGATCTGCTGCGGCGTGCAGCCCAGCAGTTCGGCCAGTGCGGCGCAGCTGTCCTGCGCGGCGGCCAGGCCCGATTCGCCCGTGCCCGCATTGGCGTTGCCGGTATTGACCAGCAGCGCGCGGATCGGCGCGGCGCCGGCGGCGACGGCCGCCAGGTTGGCTTTCGCAATTTGTACCGGCGCGGCGCAGAAGCGGTTCAAGGTGAACACGCCGGCCACGGTGGCGGTCGGTGCCAGCTTCAATACCAGCAAATCCTTGCGGTTCGGCTTCTTGATGCCGGCTTCGGCAACACCGATTTCAATACCGGCGACGGCTTTCAGGTCGGCGGCGACGGGCTTGGGAGAATTGACGGCCATATGAGTTCTTCTGCGAGGGGAAAAGGAAGCGCTATTGTAGCGCCTTCGCGGCGGCGTTGACCATGCGGCGCGTGATCAGTAGCAGTCTCATCCGTATCCAAGCGCAGCAATCCAGGTGCATCTCCTGCTTGCGCTTGATCAAAGCACAGGCAGGTAGCAAGGTTAAGGTATCAGCATACCCATCCGCGCTTTCTGACCGCCATGGGCCTGCTTCGGGAGCGTGCCATGCAGCACTATTTGAACCTTCCTGCCCGGCGCTGGCGTAATAGCGCCACCATTGCAGGAATCCTCGTGCTGTGCTGCCTGGGCGCCTGCACGGTGCCCGACCACCATGCCCCGGACGGCAACGCGGCGCTCACGTCGGCAGAGCCAGCGCAACAACCCGACGCAGCGGTCACGCCACGGCCGTCCTCGAATGCGGCAGGGGCAATCGTGGGCAGCCTGCTGGGCAAGCTGTTGGGCGGCAAGAGCACAGCAGGAAGCGCCGTCGGCGCCCTCAGCGGCGGCAAGATCGACGGCGCACTGGGCGTGACCGTCTACTATGCCACGGACCGCGAATTTCGCCCCCGCGAAAACAGCTACGGCTGGCAGCCGAACCGCAAGGCACCACACCTGAGCTATGGCAGCGTGCTGGTCAGCATTCCCGAAAAACGTGCGCCCGGCGAATTGCCACTGGCGCCCTGGTACGATTTCATCAGCAGCGACGACGCGCAGCAATATGTACTGATTGAAGGCATGCAGCGCTGGTCGCGTGCCGATTTTTTTGCCACCATCAAGAATATCAACGCCACCGCCCCTGACCGGCGCGCCGCGTTTATCTATATCCACGGCTACAGCAATACGTTCGATGATGCGGCGCGACGCACTGCCCAGATGGCAGTCGATCTCGATATCGGCGCCCTCCCCGTGTTCTACAGCTGGCCTTCGAAAGGCACGCTGGCAGGCTATGAATTCGACCAGAATTCCACCCAGTGGACGCAAACGCATCTGCAGGACTTCCTGGCCGATTTTGCGGAACAGTCACTGGTCACCGATATTTACATCATTGCGCACAGCATGGGCAATCGTCCGCTGACGCTGGCACTGGCCGGGCTGCTTGAAACACGGCCTCAATTGCGCCCGCTGTTCAAGCAGGTGGTGCTGGCGGCGCCCGATATCAACGCCGACGTGTTTCGCGAACAGATCGCGCCGCGCTTTGCCAGCCTGAAACTGCCGACCACCCTGTATGCCTCGGCCAATGACAAGGCGATCCGCGCTTCCTACGGCTTTGCCGAATGGGACCGCATCGGCGACATACGCGGCCCCGTGGTCGCCATTCCCGGCATGGAACTGGTCGATGCCTCGACGGTGGTCATGAACTTCATGGGCCACGATTATTTTGCCAGCAACCGCGTGCTGCTGACCGATATCGCCACCATGATCAAGACGGGACAGCGGGCCGGCAAGCGCGGCGGGCTGCGCGGCGTTCCCGCACGCGCCCCCCAGTACTGGGCTTTCCCCTGATTTCCTTGTACCCATAAAAAACGGAGACCGCAGTCTCCGTTCTTGTTCAGGCTGTCAAACCGCCTCAGGCCAGTTTCCCATGGCACGCCTTGTACTTCTTGCCGCTGCCGCAAGGGCATGGGTCGTTGCGGCCGACCTTGACGCCCATGCTCACGCTCATGTCGTCGACGTACTGGTCGCCGCTGTTGGTGGCGGTCGGCGCCAGCAGTTCTTCGGGCGCGGCGTTCGGATCGAAATCGGCATGCTGGTAGTGCACGTTTTCCACGTGCGACTGCTGCATCGCCGCTTCGGCCGCATCGACTTCCTCGCGCGACTGGATGCGTACCGTCATCACGTGTTTGGTGACGTCGTTCTTGATCATGTCGAGCATCTGGCCGAACAGTTCAAACGCTTCGCGCTTGTATTCCTGTTTCGGGTTCTTCTGCGCATAACCGCGCAGGTGGATACCCTGGCGCAGGTGGTCCAGCGCGGCCAGGTGTTCACGCCAGTGGCTGTCCACGCTTTGCAGCATGACATTGCGCTCGAAGCCGCCGAACGATTCCTTGCCGACGATATCGATCTTCGACTGGTACACGGCATCGGCCGCCAGCAGCACTTTTTCGGCGATCTCTTCGTCCGTCAGGGTCGCATCGGCTTCAAGCAACTGCTGCAGCGGCATGTCGAGCTGCCACTCGCTGGCCAGCACCGCTTCCAGGCCCTTGATGTCCCACTGCTCTTCGACCGATTCCTGCGGCACGTAAGCGTGCACCAGTTCGGTGAACACGCCGTGGCGCAGGGAGGCGATCATTTCCGAGATATCGGTCGTTTCCAGCAGCTCGTTACGCTGCTGGTAGATCACCTTGCGCTGGTCGTTGGCGACATCATCGTATTCCAGCAATTGCTTGCGGATGTCGAAGTTGCGCGCTTCCACCTTGCGCTGGGCCGATTCGATCGAGCGCGAGACGATGCCCGCTTCGATCGGTTCGCCTTCCGGCATTTTCAGGCGGTCCATCACGGCGCGCACGCGGTCGCCGGCGAAGATGCGCAGCAGCGCGTCGTCGAGCGACAGGTAGAAGCGCGACGAACCCGGATCGCCCTGGCGGCCGGCGCGGCCACGCAATTGATTGTCGACGCGGCGCGATTCATGGCGCTCGGTGCCGATGATGTGCAGGCCGCCCGCACCCACCACGTGGTCGTGCAGCGACTGCCATTCATCGCGCAGCTTTTGCGACTGGCCGGCCTTGTCGGCGTCGGCAAGCTCCGCGTTCGCTTCGATGAATTTGATCTGGTTTTCGACGTTACCGCCCAACACGATGTCAGTACCGCGACCGGCCATGTTGGTGGCAATCGTGATGGCTTTCGGACGGCCTGCCTGGGCGATGATTTCCGCTTCGCGCGCATGCTGCTTGGCGTTGAGCACATTGTGCGGCAGCTTGGCTTTCTCGAGGATGCCGGACAACAGTTCCGAGTTCTCGATCGAGGTGGTGCCGACCAGCACCGGCTGGCCGCGCTCGTAGCAGTCGCGGATATCGATCAGCATCGCATTGTATTTTTCCGCCGACGATTTATACACCTGGTCCTGGCGGTCCTTGCGCTGCAGCGGACGGTTTTGCGGAATCACCACCGTTTCCAGGCCGTAGATCTCCTGGAATTCGTAGGCTTCGGTATCGGCCGTACCGGTCATGCCGGCCAGCTTGGCGTACATGCGGAAATAGTTCTGGAAGGTGATCGAGGCCAGGGTCTGGTTCTCGTTCTGGATGTTGACGCCTTCTTTCGCTTCGACGGCCTGGTGCAGGCCATCGGACCAGCGGCGGCCCGTCATCAGGCGGCCCGTGAATTCATCGACGATCACCACTTCCTTGTTCTGCACCACATAGTGCTGATCCTTGAAGTACAGCGCATGGGCGCGCAGCGCCGCATACATGTGGTGCACCAGCGAGATATTGGCCGAATCGTACAGCGAGGCGCCTTCGGGCAGCAGGCCCAGTTCGGTCATGATGCGCTCGGCCTTTTCGTGGCCGGCTTCGGTCAACAGCACCTGGTGCGCTTTTTCATCCTTGGTGTAGTCGCCCGGCACGTCGACCTTGCCCTTGCCGTCCGGCGTTTCTTCGCCGATCTGCAAGGTCAGCAAACCTGGCACTTGATTGATCTTCTGGTACAGATCGGTGTGGCTCTCGGCCTGGCCGGAAATGATCAACGGCGTGCGCGCTTCATCGATCAGGATCGAGTCGACTTCATCGACGATGCCGAAGTTCAGCGTGCGCTGCACGCGGTCGCGCGCTTCGTACACCATATTGTCGCGCAGGAAGTCGAAACCGAATTCGTTGTTGGTGCCGTAGGTGATGTCGGAGTTGTAGGCCTGCTGCTTGGCGCTGTGCTCCATCTGCGACATGTTCACGCCCGTTGACAGGCCCAGCCAGGCGTACAGGCGGCCCATGGTCTCGGCGTCGCGCTGTGCCAGGTAATCATTGACGGTGACGATATGCACGCCCTTGCCCGACAGGGCGTTCAGGTAGGCTGGCAGAGTTGCCATCAGGGTCTTGCCCTCGCCCGTGCCCATCTCGGCGATCTTGCCATAGTGCAGGACCATGCCACCGATCATCTGCACGTCGAAGTGGCGCATGCGCAGCACGCGCTTGGACGCTTCGCGGCAGACGGCAAACGCTTCCGGCAGCAGCGCGTCGAGCGACTCGCCAGCGGCAATGCGTTCCTTGAAGGCAGGCGTCTTCGCTTGCAGCTCGGCATCCGACAGCTTTTCGATGACCGGCTCGAGCGCGTTGATCTCGCGTACCGTTTTTTGGTATTGCTTGAGCAGCCGCTGGTTGCGGCTACCGAAAATCTGGGTCAGTAATGACATGCTTGAATTCTTGAAAAAACGCCGTTAAAAAAAGCTCGGTAGCTGACAGCGAGGTGACCATCGCGTGACCGCACGGAGTTCGACTATGGCAAAAGACGATGATTTTATCATGCGTTCCCCCCAAGGTTGGGATCATGCACTATATAACAATAGCTTTAAGACAAACAATCACGGGAAATTGCCGACATTGTCTGTGCATGATGGCGCATGGATGGCGCCATCAGCGGCGGCTGCCGCCCTCGCCATGCGCGGGCGAGTGTGCTATGTTTCGGCCATGCGAAATCCCACTTACTCGCCGGCACCGCGCCGCAGCTACGGCTTTGCCCGCTCCGGCCCGCCAGTCACGGGCGCGACCGACTTCTTGCGCGGCAACGCGACGATGGCGTCCCTGATGCCCACCGTCAAGCGCCTGGCCGCCCTGCAAAAAGATTGCGCCAAAGCCCTGCCCGCCATGTTCGAACACTGCGATATCCTGCAATTCGAAGCGGGCCAGCTGGTGCTGGCCACGCCCAACGCGGCGCTGGCGGCCAAGCTCAGGCAGCAACTGCCGAAACTGCAGGGAGAACTGGAAAGAAAGGGCTGGCAGATCGCCGGCATCAAGCTCAAGGTGCAAGTGATCAGGAGCATCGCGCCCATCGTCCACACGCGCGCCCTGGTGCTGCCCGAAAAAGCCATGTCGGCGCTGGAAGAGCTGAGCACGGCGCTGCCGGCGTCGAAACAGAACGATCAGCTGATCGCGGCGCTGCGCACACTAGTGCGTCATCACCGCGAACCGAGGGACTGACTCAGGTCAAAGACCACTCGCGCTCCATTTGGCGCAGATAGGATTGCGGCGCCGCTGCATTGGTGGCAAACGAGACGATCTCGTATGACTCCGGCTGCTCCAGCAGCGCCAGCAGCAGCTGGTTGTTCAGCGCATGGCCCGATTTATGGGCCGTGTAATAGGCCAGCAGCGGATGGCCCACCAGATACAGGTCGCCAATCGCGTCGAGGATCTTGTGGCGCACGAATTCGTCTTCATAGCGCAAGCCATCGGCGTTCAGGATGCGGTATTCATCCATCACGATGGCGTTTTCCAGCGAGCCGCCACGGGCCAGGCCCATGCCGCGCAGGCTTTCCACGTCCTGCATGAAGCCGAAGGTGCGCGCGCGCGCCACGTCGTGAATGTACGACACGTCGCCAAAGTCGACCGAGGCGCGCTGCATGGTGCCGTCCACGGCCGGATGGTTGAATTCGATGAAAAAATCCAGCTTGAAGCCGTCGTAGGGCGACAGGCGCGCCCATTTTTCGGCCGCGCCCGTGCCGTGACGCACTTCGACCGGCTTGATCACCTTGATGAATTTCTTGGCCGCCGCCTGCTCTTCCACGCCAGCTTGTTGCAGCAGGAACACGAACGACGAGGCGGAACCGTCCATGATGGGAATTTCTTCCGCATTCACGTCGATCACCATATTGTCGATGCCGAGACCGGCCGCGGCCGACATCAGGTGTTCCACGGTCGACACGCGCGCGCCGTCCTTGATCAGCACGGACGCCATGCGCGTATCGCCGACCGCCATGGCACTGGCGGGAAACTCCACCGCCGGCACCAGGTCGATGCGGCGAAACACGATGCCCGTGTCGATGGCGGCCGGACTCAGGGTCAGCTCGACCTTGGTGCCGGAGTGCAAACCGACGCCGACGGTGCGGATCGATTGTTGGATGGTGCGTTGTTTTAACATTCCCAGATTATATCCAGTTGCAGCCTAAAATGCTGGCAGGCAAAAGATTTGCTCGGCGACTCAAGGATGCTCGCTTTCCACATGCACCGCCTCCTTGCGCACCAGATAGATGCCGCTGGCAATGATGATGGCCGCGCCCAGCATCGTATATTCGTCAGGCAAGGTGCGCCACAGCAGCCAGTCCAGGCCCATGCCCCAGGCCAGGGCCGAATATTCGAACGGCGCCACGCTGGACGCCTTACCACTACGAAACGCTTCCGTGATCGCCAGCTGGCCCAGAAAGCCGCTGACCGACAGGCCGGCCAGCAACAGCCAGTCCTCGCGCCGGATCGCCACCCACTCATGGTACGACAGCGCCACGCCGCCGGCCGCCATCATGACCATCAGCCAGAACACCATGCTTTCGCTGGCGTCGCTGCGGCTGAGGATGCGGCCCGTAATGGCCGAGACGGCATAGCAGGCGGCCGCGCCCAGCACGGCCAGTCCGGCCAGCGACAGGAAGTCGCCGCCTTGCGGACGCAGCACCACCAGCACGCCGCCGAGGCCGACGGCGATCGCGCACCAGCGCGCCAGGTCGACCCGCTCTTTCAGGATCAACACCGACAGCGCCGTGATCAACAGCGGCGCGATAAAAAACAGCGAATACGCTTCGGCCAGCGACAGGCGTTTCAGGCCATAGGCGAACAGGGTAAGCATGGCGACACCGAGCGCGCCGCGCAAACAGTGCAGCGGCCAGCGCACTTGCAACAGGTTTTTGAAGGCGCCCCGGTACAGCAGATACAGGCATACCAGCGGCAAGGACGACAGGGCGCGCAAGGCCGTTACCTGCATCGCGGGATAGATTTCGGACAGCAGCTTCATCGCTGTATCCATCAGCGAAAACAGGCCGGCGGCGGCCAGCATCGCATAGATGCTGCGCAGATTGGGATTATGGGAAGGCAAAACAACTCCTGGCAGGAGAGAAACCGTCATCATGGCGACAGCCGGAGCCAGGACCGGCGGCGGTTGCGGCGCAGCGCACGGTCGCCCGGATTATAGCAAGCGCACTTGTCAGGCTGACGAGGCTGACAACACCGGCAACAGCATCACCAGTTTGACCTCATGCTGGCGCGCCAGGTGCAAGGTCACCTGATTGAAGCTCAAAGCTCCCTGCAGCGGATGCTGGAAGCGGCGCAGTCCGCCGTCGCGGCCCAGCACCTGCTGCGCGCCCCACCACTGGCAGAACTCCACGCTGGCGCCGGCCAGTTCCGCGATCAGGCCGGCCAGCGGCGCCTGGTCGGCATGGCGGCCCACGTCGGCGCGAAACTCGGCCACCAGGCGCTGCGCGCGCTCGGGCCAGCCGGCGATCAGCGTGCGCGCCTGCGGCGACAGGAACATGAAGTGCAGCAGATTCGGCAGCTGCTTGCAGGCCTCGTCCTCGGCGTGCGGAGCATCGAGCCAGCCGGCAAACAGGGCCGCCGCCTGCGCATTCCAGGCCAGCGCATTCCACTGCCGGTCCAGCAGATAGGCCGGCGCATCGATGGCGGCCACGATGGCCGCCAGTTCGCTTGAGGCCGCGCCGCCGCCTGCGGCCTCGCCATGCTCGGGGTCGGCCTTGTCGGCCACGTCGAACAGATATGCGCGCTCGGCCGCGCTCAGTCGCAGCACCTGCGCCAGGCGCGCCAGCATCCTGCTTGATGCCGATACCGGCCTGCCCTGCTCCAGCCAGGTCAGCCAGGTGGGACTGACCTCGCACAACTGCGCCAGCTCTTCGCGGCGCAGGCCCGGCGTGCGGCGTCGCCCGCCACCGGGCAGGCCGGCCATGGCGGGGGTGACGGCTTCGCGCCGGGCGCGGATGAATTCGGCAAGCTTGTGCGACATGGCGTTCCTGGGTAGTAGTCAATATACCAGTATAACTTCTTGTCTTGTTACAGGATAAAACGAGGACTATTCTGCCTGTACACCAACACTCAAGGAGCAAACCATGCAACAGCACGATGTCATTACCGCGCAGTTCGGCAAGACCGCCAGCGCCTACCTCAGCAGCGCCATCCACGCGCAGGGCGCGGACCTGGTGCTGATGCAGGAAGCGGCGCGCCGCCATGGCCGCCCCGAAGTGCTGGACCTCGGTTGCGGCGCCGGCCACGCCAGCTTTGCCATCGCGCCGGTGGCCGCCTCGGTGGTGGCCTACGACCTGGCGCAGCCGATGCTCGACGTGGTAGAACATGCGAAAGTGCAGCGCGGCCTGGACAATATCCGCACGCGGCGAGGCGACGTGGCCAGGCTGCCGTTTGCCGACGCCAGCTTCGACATGGTCGTCACGCGCTTTTCGGCCCACCACTGGGGCGATGTGGCAGCCGCCCTGGCGGAAAGCTGGCGCGTGCTGCGCCCGAACGGCATTTTATTGGTGGTCGATATCGTGGCGCCGAAGACCGCCCTGTACGACACCACCTTGCAGGCGGTGGAACTGCTGCGCGACGGCTCGCATGTGCGCGACTACCGGACCTGCGAATGGGGCGCCAAGTTCAACCATGCGGGTTTCACGCACAGCTTGCGCAGCGTGTGGAAGCTGACCATGCAATTTGACGAATGGGTGGCGCGCATGCGCACGCCAGGCGAGCGCATCGCCGCCATCCGCAACCTGTTCGACGCGGCGCCCGAAGAAGCGCGCCAGTACTTTGCGCTGCAGGATGATTACTCCTTCGATATCGACGCGGCCATGTTCGAGGCGACGAAACCGGTGGTGCAATAAAAAACGGCGCCTGCAAAGGCGCCATTTTTTCAGCGGACAGCACTATTATTTCAGCTGGCCCAGCAAGGTCTCGGCATTCGATACTTCAAACTTGCCGCCCTGCTCGATGTTCAGTTGCGTCACCACGCCGTTGTCGGCCAGCAGCGAGTAGCGCTGCGAGCGCGTGCCCATCCCGTGCTTGGAGAAATCGGCGTCCAGGCCCAGGGCGCGGCTGTAGTCGGCATTGCCGTCGCCCATCATGCGCACGATGCCGGTGGCCTTCTGGTCACGGCCCCAGGCGCCCATCACGAACGCGTCGTTGACGGAGATGCACCAGATTTCATCGACGCCGGCCGCTTTCAGGGCCTCGGCATGCTGCACATAACCCGGCACGTGCTGTGCCGAGCAAGTCGGCGTGAACGCGCCTGGCAGGCCGAAAATGGCGATCTTCTTGCCCTTGGCCAGGTCCTGCACGTTGAACGTGTTCGGTCCCAGCGCGCAGCCTTCGGTTGCGGTTTCGATAAATTCAGCCAGGGTGCCTTCGGGCAGGGTATCGCCGATCTTGATCGTCATGGTGACTCCTTTTTATACGGTATTGGGGAAAGCCGGCCGTCAGCCGGTACTGCGCGACAGTATGCCTGACTTGCCGCATTTGTGCAGAAATCCCCCCTGAAAGCAAAGCCTGATATCAAAAAAACGGCGACCCGCAGGCCGCCGCTTGCATCAGTCTGGCGTGCTGATCAATCTGCCTGTTTGCGCAGGAACGCCGGGATGTCATACGTCTCCATGCCGTTCTTTTCCATCGCGCGCACCTGCTCTGAGGCGGTCTCGCGGCGCCAGACGGCGGGCGCCTTCATGCCGTCAAAGCCGGCCGCTGGCGTGGCCACGCCGGCGCTGGCGGCCACCGTTTGCGCGCCGCCCATGGCGGCCGATGGGGTCAGGGGGCTGTTGTGGGTACCGGTGCGCAGCACTTGCTGCGGTACCAGCTGGATGTTTTTCTTGGCGCGGCCCAGGCCGGTCGCCACCACGGTGACGCGGATATCGTCGCCCATGGCGTCGTCGTAGGCGATGCCTTGCGCGATCGACGCATCCGGTGCGGCAAAGGCGCGCACGGCCGCCATGACTTCCTTGATCTCCTTGCCCTTCAGGCCACGGCTGGCCGTGACGTTGACCAGCACGCCGCGCGCGCCGGACAGATCAATGCCATCCAGCAGTGGTGAAGCGACCGCCTGTTCGGCCGCGATGCGCGCACGGTCCACGCCGGAAGCGGTAGCGGTGCCCATCATGGCCTTGCCCTGCTCGCCCATGATGGTTTTCACGTCGTTGAAGTCGACGTTGATATGGCCCGGCACGTTGATGATCTCGGCAATGCCGGCCACCGCGTTGTTGAGCACATCGTCGGCGTGCTGCATCCATTCAAGCATGCTTTCGTCTTCGTAGATCTCTTCCAGTTTTTCGTTCAGGATGATGATCAGGGAATCGACGTGCAAGGACAGCTGCTCCAGGCCTTCGTCGGCGATGTCCATGCACTTCTGGCCTTCGTACGAGAAAGGCTTGGACACCACGGCCACCGTCAGCGCGCCCAGTTCCTTGGCCACTTCGGCGACGATGGGCGCGGCGCCCGTGCCGGTGCCGCCACCCATGCCGGCGGCAATGAACACCATGTGCGCGCCGCGCAGCGAATCGGCGATGCGCGCACGCGATTCCTCGGCCAGCTGGCGGCCGACGGCCGGCTTCATCCCGGCGCCCAGGCCAGTATCGCCGATCTGGATGATGTTGTGCGCCTTGGACGTCGACAGGGCTTGAGCGTCGGTATTGGCGGCAATGAACTCCACGCCCTGCATGCCTTTGTTGATCATGTGTTGCACTGCATTTCCACCCGCACCGCCGACGCCGACTACCTTGATGACGGTACCTAAAGCTGTGTTATCGACCATATCGAACTCCATGATGTGCTCCTATCAGAATGCGGTTTCCAAGCGCCAGGCCTCATTTAGTCAGGAGAGCTGGAGATTGAAAACTGCGGTTAAATGTAAAATAAGTTGTGTGTACCTGCGCCGCCGCCAAAAAACCTGTCTTGCCGGGTCACCGCAGGCTGTTAAAAATTCCCTAAAAACCATTCCTTCATGCGCTGCCAGACTGCCTTCACGGAGCCATCCTGACGCGTCACGATATGCCCGCGCAGGTATTGCTTTTTCGCTTCCAGCAGTAGTCCCAGCACGGTCGCGTAGCGCGGACTGCGCACCACGTCGGCCAGCTGGCCGCGATACTCCGGCGTGCCCAGGCGCGCCGGTTTCAAAAAGATGTCTTCCGCCATTTCCACCATGCCGGGCATGATGGAGGTACCACCGGTCAGCACGATGCCCGACGACAGCACGCCTTCGTAGCCCGACTCGCGCACCACCTGGTGCACCATGGCGAACAGCTCTTCCACCCGCGGCTCGATCACGGCCGCCAGCGCCTGGCGCGACAGGTTGCGCGGACCACGGTCGCCCAGGCCCGGCACTTCCAGCGATTCGCCCGGATCGGCCAGCACCTGCTTGGCCACGCCGTAGCGGATCTTGATCTCTTCCGCTTCCGCGGTCGGGGTGCGCAGGGCCATCGCGATGTCGTTGGTGATCTGGTCGCCGGCAATCGGGATCACTGCCGTATGGCGGATCGCGCCATCGGAAAACACCGCCACGTCGGTGGTACCGCCGCCGATGTCGATCAGGACCACGCCCAGCTCTTTTTCATCCGCAGTCAGTACCGCGTCGGCCGAAGCCATCGGCTGCAAGATCAGGTCCGACACTTCCAGGCCGCAGCGGCGCACGCACTTGACGATGTTCTGCACGGCCGACACGGCCCCGGTCACGATATGCACCTTGACCTCCAGGCGGATGCCGCTCATGCCGATCGGCTCGCGCACATCTTCCTGGCTATCGACGATGAATTCCTGTGGCACCGTATGCAGCAATTGCTGGTCGGTCGGAATGTTAACCGCTTTCGCCGTCTCGATGACGCGCGCCACGTCGGTGGCCGTCACCTCCTTGTCCTTGATGGCCACCATGCCGCTCGAGTTGAAACTGCGGATATGGCTGCCCGCGATGCCGGCGTACACGTTGCGGATCTTGCAGTCGGCCATCAGCTCGGCTTCCTCGAGCGCGCGCTGTATCGATTCCACCGTCGCCTCGATATTGACGACCACGCCTTTTTTCAGGCCTTTCGATTCGTGCTGGCCCAGCCCGATCACTTCGTGGCGTCCGTCGGACATCACTTCGGCCACCACCGCCACCACTTTCGAGGTGCCGATGTCGAGGCCGACGATCAGGTTTTTCGCGTCTTTTGTCATTTCTGTCGCCTAATTTTTTGGGCTATTGCTAAATTATTTGGTTAATTACTTGCTTGCTTCACTGATTATTCAGTCAAGCGGGTTTCTTGGTCGCACTGCTGGTTTTCTTCCTGATGGCCGGCGCCGGCCGGCCATCCTTGCCTTCGGCCGGTATCACCAGTCCGGCCGAACTCAGGGCCAGGCCATTCTGGTAGCGCATGTCGATGGTGTCGATATTGTCCAGGCGGCTGGCCAGCTGCGGGTAAATCCCCACCAGCCGGTCGACGCGCGCCTTCAGTATCGTGTGATTCTGTTCGCGCCCCAGCGCCACGCTCATGCCGTTGTTCAGCTTGACGGTCCACGCATAGCGGCTCGACAGCGACAGCGCTGCTGGCGCCATCTTCAGCGGCGCAAACCATTTTGCCAGGTTCACATAGGTCGCCAGCACGTCCTTCTCGCTGCCGTCCGGGCCTGAAAACGCGGGCAACTCATGATCGTCCTCGGCTTCGGCCACGTTGGCGGTAAACACATCGCCCTTGACCGACAGCAGCCGCCCATCCTCGCCCCAGGTGCCGAGCGCCTCGTGTTCTTCCAGCGACACGATCAGCTGGTTCGGCCACTCGCGGCGCACGCTGGCGCGGCGCACCCACGGTACCGATTCGAACACGCCGCGCACGCTGTCGAGGTTACTGGTGAAGAAATTGCCCTTGATGCGGTTCTGCGTGCCGGCGCGCAGGGTCAGGTAATTCACGTGGCGCAGTCCCTTCGCCTCGACGCTTTCCACCTTGATGGTGCGCAGGTCGAACATCGGGCGCTGCGACACCCACCACACGCCGGCGGCCACGCACACGACCAGGACAAAGGCCATCAGGCCGTTGGCGGTCGTATTGAGGCTTTTAGCGTCGTGCCACATGTCAGCGCTGTCCCTGCTTGATTTTCAGACGTGCCGAAGCGACGATTTCCAGGCACAGGTCTTCATAGCTGACGCCCACCGCGCGCGCCGCCATCGGCACCAGCGAGTGGCTCGTCATGCCGGGCGAGGTGTTCACCTCGAGCAGGAACAGCGCACTGTCGGCATTGCGCATCAGTACATCGACCCTTCCCCAGCCTTCGCAGCCCAGCGCGCGGTAGGCGGCCAGCGCGATGCGCTCCATTTCGGCCAGAATCGCCGGGTCGAGCTTGGGCGGGCAGAAATACTGGGTCACATCCGTGAAGTATTTGTTCTGGTAGTCGTAATTGCCTTGCGGCGCGACGATCTCGATCGGCGGCAGCGCGCGCGCCGTGGCGCCCTGGCCCAGGATCGCGACGGTAAATTCGCGGCCGGTAATGAATTGCTCGACCAGCACGCAATCATCGAGACCGGCGGCGATGTTGTAGGCGGCCTGGAAAGCCGACGCCTCACGCACGGTGGTGATGCCGATGCTCGAACCCTCGTGCGGCGGCTTGACGATCAAAGGCAGGCCCAGTTCAGCTGCTACCTGCGCCAGGTCGGAGCTGTCGTCGAGCACCGCGTACTTCGGCGTCGGCAGCTGGTGCATCAGCCAGATCATCTTGGTATAGACCTTGTCCATGCCAACCGAGCAGGCCATCACGCCGCTGCCGGTGTACGCAATGCCCAGTTGCTCCAGTGCGCCTTGCAAGCTGCCGTCTTCGCCGAAGCGGCCATGCAGCGCAATGAAGACGCGGTCAAATTGTTCAGCGGCCAGCTCGGCCAGCGAACGCTCGCCCGTGTCGAAGCCATGCGCGTCGACGCCACGGCTTTGCAAGGCGGCCAGCACGCCGGCGCCCGACATCAGCGACACTTCGCGCTCGGCCGAGCGGCCGCCGAACAGCACGCCGACCTTGCCCAATTGTTTCACATCGATAGCTGAAGCTGCGTTCACGTCAGGCCTTTGCAGTGTTGGTTGTATAGGTTGTCAGTTGTTGCGGGATGCCGCTGATCGAGCCCGCACCCATGGTCAGCACCACGTCGCCGTCGCGCGCCACGCTCATGATGGTGTCGGCCATGTCCTGCATCGACTCGACGAAAATCGGTTCGATCTTGCCGCGCGCGCGCAGCGCATGGGCCAGCGAACGGCCGTCGGCGGCGACGATCGGCGCTTCGCCGGCCGCATACACTTCCGACAGCAGCAGCACGTCGGGCGCGCCGAGCACCTTGACGAAATCTTCGAACAGGTCGCGCGTGCGGCTGTAGCGGTGCGGCTGGAAGGCCAGCACCAGGCGGCGGCCCGGATACGCGGCGCGCGCGGCGGCCAGCGTGACTTCCGTTTCCACCGGATGGTGGCCGAAATCGTCAACCAGCGCAAAGCTGCCGCCGTTGGGCAGCGCCACGTCGCCATAGCGCGTGAAGCGCCGGCCCACGCCGGAAAACTCCGCCAGACCCTGCTGGGTGGCGCTGTCGGCAATGCCGATCTCGCGCGCGATCGCAATGGCCGAACAGGCGTTCTGCACATTGTGCATGCCGGGCTGGTTCAGCACCACGTCGAGATCGGGATAGCCTTCCTGCAGCACCGTGAAATGCATTTCCAGGCCGACGGCGCGCGCATTGATGGCGCGCACTTCGGCGTCTTGCGCAAAACCGTAGGTGGTGACCGGCTTGGTGACGAACGGAATAATGGCGCGCACGTGCGGATCGTCCACGCACAGCATGGCGCGGCCGTAGAACGGCAGGCGGTGCGTGAACTGCACGAAAGCCTGCTTGAGCTTTTCAAAATCGTGCTCGTAGGTGTCCATGTGATCTGCATCGATATTGGTGATGACTTCGATCATCGGCGTCAGGTTCAAAAACGAGGCGTCCGATTCGTCCGCTTCGGCCACCAGGTAGTCGCCAGAGCCCAGTTTGGCGTTGGCGCCGGCGCTGGTGAGGCGGCCGCCGATCACGAAAGTGGGATCGAGGCCGCCCTGCGCCAGCACCGAGGCGACCAGGCTGGTGGTGGTGGTCTTGCCGTGGGTGCCGGCAATCGCGATACCGCGTTTGAGGCGCATCAATTCGCCCAGCATCACGGCGCGCGGCACCAAAGGGATCTTGCGCGCACGCGCAGCGGCCACTTCGGGATTATCTTGCGGCACCGCACCCGAGGTCACCACCGCGTCGGCGTCGCCGATGTTTTCCGCCGCATGGCCCAGCATGACGGTCGCGCCCAGGCTGGCCAGGCGCTGCGTCGCCGCATTGCTGCCCAGGTCAGAACCCGACACCTTGTAGCCGAGGTTGACCAGCACTTCGGCGATGCCGCTCATGCCGCTGCCGCCGATGCCGACAAAGTGGATATTGTTTACTTTATGCTTCACAGAACTAACCTCATGCCAATTGCTCCAATACGTGTGCGATCGCCTCATTGGCGTCGCGCTTGCCTGCCGCCAGCGCCGCCTGCGCCATCTGCTGGCAGCTGTCGCGGCCAAGCGACGCCAGCATCGCGCTCAGTGACGCCGGATTCATTTCGGTCTGCGGCAAATGAATCGCCGCGCCCTGCTGCGCCATCCATTGCGCGTTATTGCGCTGGTGGCTGGTAGTCGAGGCCACCAGCGGCACCAGCACGCTGGCCACGCCGGCCGCCGTCAGCTCCGACAAGGTGATGGCGCCGGCGCGGCAGATCACCAGGTCGGCCGCCGCATAGGCCCCGGCCATGTCGTCGATAAAGTCGACCACATTGGCCGTCACGCCCGCTGCCGCATACGAGGCGCGCAGGGCGTCGATATTCTTCTTGCCCGACTGGTGCGTCACCAAAGGCCGTGCGGCTTCCGGCATCAATGCCAGCGCGGCCGGCAGATTGTCGTTCAGCGCCCTGGCGCCCAGGCTGCCGCCCACCACCAGGATGCGCAAGGGGCCGCTGCGGTGTTCAAAGCGCGCCGCCGGCGGCGCCATCGCCAGAATTTCGGCGCGCACCGGGTTGCCGGTGACGACCGCCTTGCTGGCCGCGGCGCCAAACTGCGCAGGGAAGCCGAAGCATACCTGCTGTGCCAGCGGAAGCAGTGTCTTGTTCGACAGCAGCAATGCCGCATCGGCATTGACCAGTACCAGCGGCACGCCGCACAAACGCGCCACCAGGCCGCCAGGCACCGTGACATAGCCGCCCATGCCCATCACCACGTCGGGCTTGCGGCGCGACAGGAAACCACGGATGGCAAACAGGCTGGCGATCATCTTAAAGCCGCCCTTGACGGTATGGCCCAGGCCTTTGCCGCGCATGCCGGAAAATGCGATGGCATCCATGGGAATGCCGCTTTTCGGCACCAGCTCCTGCTCCATGCCGTGGGTCGTACCCAGCCAGCTCACTTCCCAGCCGCGCGCACGCATGGTTTGCGCGATCGCCAGGCCGGGGAATATATGGCCGCCGGTGCCGGCCGCCATGATCATCAGTTTTTTCGTCTTCAAGTTGTTTGCAGTCGTCATAGCCGGCCCCCGCGCATCAGGATCCGGTTTTCATAATCGATGCGCAGCAGGATCGCCAGGCCGATACAGTTGATCAGGACGCCCGTGCCGCCATAGCTCATCAGAGGCAGGGTCAGGCCCTTGGTCGGCAACAGGCCCAGGTTCACACCCATGTTGATAAAGGTCTGCACGCCGATCCAGATGGCGATGCCCTTGGCAGTCAGGCCGGCAAAGGTCTGGTCGATGGCGATCGCCTGGCGGCCGATGTCGAAGGCGCGCTTGATAATCCAGTAGAACATGCCGATCACGATCAACACGCCCACCAGGCCCAGTTCCTCGCCGATCACGGCCAGCAAAAAGTCGGTGTGCGCCTCGGGCAGGTAATGGAGCTTTTCCACGCTGCCGCCCAGGCCCACGCCAAACAGTTCGCCGCGGCCAAAGGCGATCAGCGAGTGTGTCAGCTGGTAGGCCTTGTTGAGCGCATTGTCTTCCTGCCACGGGTCCAGATAGGCGAAGAAACGCTCGCGGCGGAATTTCGACAGCGCGATGATGGTGACGAAAATCGCCGTCAGCATGGCGCCGATGCCGCCGAACCAGATGGCGTTCACGCCCCCCAGGAACAGAATGCCCATGGCGATGCAGACGATCACGCCAAAAGCGCCCAGGTCAGGCTCCATCAGCAGCAGCAAGCCAACGAAACTGACGGCCAGCGCCATCGGCATGAAGCCCTTGGTCAGCTTGTGCATGTATTCCTGCTTGCGCACCGTATAGTCGGCCGCGTACAGCACCATCACCACCTTCATCAGTTCGGACGGCTGCGGCCGCAGGCCCGGCAGGTTCAGCCAGCGGCGCCCGCCGTTGACCGACACGCCCAGGCCAGGAATGAGCACCATCACCAGCAGCACCAGGGTGCCGATGAACAGCCACGGGGCCATCTTTTGCCAGGTGGCGACGCGGATACGGAACACCACCGCGCTGGCGATGATCGAGATGCCGATGAACAACGCCTGGCGCACGACGAAATAATTGTTGGTGTAGGCGGCGAACTTGCGTGCGTCCGACAGCGAGATCGAGGCCGAATACACCATCACCATGCCCAGCAGCATCAACAGCAGCACCACCCAGATCAGGGGCTGGTCGTAGTCCATCATCTTCGACTGCCGCACGCGACCGTCCAGCGGCTTGGCAGCCGAGCCGGAACCGAAACCGAATGGCAGCTGGAAGGCCATCAGAGATCCTGTCCGTTGTCCAAGGCGATGTCGCGCACGGCGTCGACAAACACCTGCGCGCGGTGCGCATAGTTCTTGAACATGTCCAGGCTGGCGCAAGCGGGCGACAGCAGCACCGCGTCGCCTGGCTGGGCCAGGATGGACGCCTGTTTGACCGCATCGGGCAAGCTGGCGCAGTCGAACAGGCCGACACCCGAAGGCTCCAGTGCCGCACGCAGCGCCGGCGCATCGCGCCCGATCAGCAGCACGGCGCGCACATGGCGCGACACCGGTTCGGCCAGCGGCGAGAAATCCTGGCCCTTGCCGTCGCCGCCGGCGATCAGCACCAGGCGCTGCTCCGCGCCGCCAAACGCCTTGCCCAGGCCATTGATGGCCGCCACCGTGGCACCCACATTGGTGCCCTTGCTGTCGTCGTAATACTCGACCTCGCCCACCGCCGTGACCAGCTCCACCCGGTGCGGCTCGCCCTGGTATTCGCGCAAGCCATGCAGCAGCGGCGCGAACGGCAGGCCAATGGCGCGGCACAGGGCCAGCGCGGCCAGTGCATTCGAGGCATTGTGCTGGCCACGGATTTTCAGGGCGTCGGCCGGCATCAGTTTTTTCGCCATGGTCGGCACCGGTTCGGGCGCCGGATCGTTTTTCCTGCGTTTTTTCTCGATCACTTCTTCGCTCGGCACGGCTTGCGCCAGCCAGTAGACACCGCGCTCGTTGACCAGGCCAAAGCTGTCGGCTTCCTGGGGTTCGCTGGTGCCAAATGTCACGCTATCGACCAGGGCATGCTTCATGCGCATGACAAACGCATCGTCGCGGTTGAGCACGCGCACGGTGTGCTCGCCGAAGATGCGCGCCTTGTCCAGCGCGTAGGCGGCCATGTCGCCATGCCAGTCCAGGTGATCCTGCGACAGATTCAACACGGTGGCCGCATCGGCCTGCAGGCTGAAGGTGGTGTGCAGCTGAAAGCTCGACAATTCCAGTATCCACGCCTGCGGCAGGGTGCTGGCGACGGGCTCGGCGAGATCGGCTGCAACTGGCGCCGGCTCGGCATCGAGCACCTCGCGCAGCACGTCCAGCGCGGCCGGGCTGATATTGCCGGCCACGCGCGTGGACAGGCCCGCCCGTTCGCACAACAGGCCGACCAGGCTGGTGACGGTAGTCTTGCCGTTGGTGCCGGTAATGGCGACGATTTTCGGCGCATAGCCGCGCTCTGTTTTCAGCGCGGCCAGCGCCTGGGCGAACAGTTCGATCTCGCCCCATACGGGGATATTATTTTCCGCTGCGGCTGGCGCGATGTGCGCCAGTTCGCGCTGCGGCGCCAGGCCGGGGCTGACGGCGACAAAGTCGACGCTGTCCAGCAGTTCAGCGGTGAATCGACCGGCGATGAACTGCGCATCGGGCACTGCCTCGCGCAGGGCGGCCAGGCGTTCCGGCGCTTCGCGGGTGTCGGCCACGCGCACTTGAGCGCCGCAGCGGGCCAGCCACAGGGCCATGGCCAGGCCGGACTCGCCGAGTCCCAGTACCAGTGCGGTTTGATTGGCGTAGTTCATCAGCGCAGCTTCAAGGTGGTCAGGCCGAGCAGCACCAGCATCATGGTGATGATCCAGAAACGCACGACAACCTGCGTTTCCTTCCAGCCTTTTTGTTCAAAATGGTGGTGCAGCGGCGCCATCAAAAATACGCGGCGGCCCACGCCATAGCGCTTCTTGGTGTATTTGAACCACGCCACCTGGATGATCACCGACAGCGTTTCGACCACGAAGATGCCGCCCATGATGAACAGCACGATTTCCTGGCGCACGATGACGGCGACGGTGCCCAGGGCGCCGCCCAGGGCCAGCGCGCCGACGTCGCCCATGAACACTTTGGCGGGGTGGGTGTTATACCAGAGGAAGGCCAGGCCGGAACCGGCCAGCGCGCCGCAGAAGATCACCAGTTCGCCGGCGCCCGGAATATGCGGGATAAACAGGTAGCGCGCATAGGTGGCGTTGCCGGTCAGGTAGGCAAACAGGCCCAGCGCCGTGCCCACCATCACGGTGGGCATGATGGCCAGACCGTCGAGGCCGTCGGTGAAATTGACGGCGTTGCTGGTGCCGACGATCACGCAGTAAGTCAGGGCGATAAACCCCCATACGCCCAGCGGATAGCTGATGGTTTTAAAGAACGGCACGATCAGGTCGGCCTTGGGCGGCAGGTCCATGGCAAAGCCGGACTGCACCCAGGCGTAGATCAGATTCCAGACCTGGCCCGCGTTCGGCTCGGAAATCGACACCGAGAACGCCAGGTAGAAGGCGGCGGCCAGGCCGATCAGCGACTGCCAGAAGTATTTTTCGCGCGAGCGCATGCCTTCCGGGTCCTGGTGCACCACCTTGCGGTAGTCGTCGGCCCAGCCGATGGCGCCAAAACCCAGCGTGACGATCAGCACCGGCCAGATAAAGCGGTTCGACAGGTCGCACCACAGCAGGGTGGAGGTGCCGATGGCGATCAGGATCAGCACGCCGCCCATGGTGGGCGTGCCGTGTTTTTTCAGATGCGTTTGCGGACCATCGGTACGCACGGCCTGGCCGACCTTCAGGCGCGTGAGCATGCGGATCACGGCAGGACCGGCAAACAGGCCGATCAGGATGGCGGTCAGGGTGGCGAAGACGGCGCGAAAGGTGATGAAGTTAAAGACCCGCAATGGGCCAATGTCGTCCTGGAAATAATGAGCGAGCCAGAGCAGCATGATTAGTGAGCTTCCTTGTTGTTTTTGTTTGAACCAATCAAATGCTGCACGGCCCGTTCCATCTTCATGAAACGGGAGCCCTTGATCAATACTGTTGCATCCGGACGAGCTACCAGCAGCGCATCGAGCGCCGCCAGCAAACCGTCGAATTGTTCGAAATATTCCACGACCGTGCCTGACTGCGCCGCATTGACAGAGGCGACCATATGGCGCGCCAGGCCGCCCGTCGCCAGCACGTGTTCGATGCCTTTGGCGGCGGCGTAGGCGCCGATCTCTTCGTGGAATTGCTGTCCTTGCGTGCCCACTTCACCCATTTCGCCCAGCACCAGGATACGCGGCGCGCCGGCTTGCGCCAGCACGTCGATGGCGGCGCGCGCCGAATCGGGATTGGCGTTGTAGGTGTCGTCGATGACGGTGGCGCCATTCATCGCTCGCTTTTGCTGCAGGCGCCCGGCCACCGGCGCGAACGCTTCCAGCCCCTGCCTGATGGCGTCCAGTTTTACGCCGGCGCCGACTGCGCAGGCGATGGCCGCCAGCGCGTTCCTGACGTTATGCTCGCCGGCCGCCTGCAGGCCGACAAAGAACTGCTGCACGCCGCCCTGCCCGTCACGCACGCTGACGAACATGTCGCTGCCAAACGCTTCGGCCACGCGGTGGGTGCAGCTGACTTCGGCGTCTTTCGACAGGCCGAAGCGGATCACGCGGCGCGT
The DNA here is from genome assembly GCF_002250505.1 of Janthinobacterium sp. PC23-8. GTDB lineage: Bacteria > Pseudomonadota > Gammaproteobacteria > Burkholderiales > Burkholderiaceae_D > Janthinobacterium. The sequence goes on along the minus strand of NZ_NJGY01000001.1, from coordinate 3,444,985 downwards.
GCTGGCAAGTTCCTGCCACAAGGGCGTAAATTCGTCGCCATGCGGAAACACGGCCACGCCATCCGGCGGCAAGGCGGCCAGCACGGCGCCGTTCTCGCGCGCCACCGCCTCCACCGTATGCATGAATTCCTGGTGTTCGCGCTGGGCGTTGTTGACCATCGCCACGGTCGGCTCGGCAATCGCCGCCAGGCGCGCGATTTCGCCCGGATGGTTCATGCCCATCTCGATCACGGCCGCGTCATGATGGGCAGCCAGGCGGAACAAGGTCAGCGGCACGCCGATCTCATTATTCAGGTTGCCGCGCGTGGCCAGGCGGTCCTGCTCGCCGTGGGCGGCGGCCAGGATGGACGACAGCATTTCCTTGACCGTGGTCTTGCCATTGCTGCCGGTCACGCCGATCACCGGCAGGTCGAACTGGCGGCGCCAGAAGTTGGCGATGCGCCCCAGCGCCACCAGGGTATCGGGCACCACGATGGCGGCGACCTGGCTCGCGTCCCAGCCCTCGGGCAGGGCTTCGACGATCACCGCCGCCACGCCCTGGCGCGCCACGTCCGTCAGGAAATCGTGGGCGTCGAAACGTTCGCCGCGCAAGGCGACGAACAGCGCGCCGTTGCCGGCCTGGCGGCTGTCGGTCGATACGCCCGCAAACGGCGTGTCGAGACGGCCAAGCAGGCGCGCGCCGGCCGATGCCAGTACTGGCAGCACTTGTGCAAGTGTGGCGTGCACGGTCTGCTCCATCAATTGGTCCTCATCATGGTCAGGCGCGCCGACAGCGCCAGCTGCGCATGATCGGCGTCGGAAAACGGCAGCTTCTTGCCCTTGATTTCCTGGTACGGTTCATGGCCCTTGCCGGCCAGCAGGATCACATCCGGCTTGGCGGCGTGCTTGATGGCCGACAGGATGGCGGCGGCGCGGTCTTCGATCGCCTGCGGCTGCGGGCCGTCCTGGCGCATGCCGGCGACGATCTGTTCGATGATGGCGTGCGGATCTTCGCTGCGCGGATTGTCGCTGGTCACCAGCACATGGTCGGCCTGCTGGGCGATGGCGCCCATCTGCGGGCGCTTGCCCGGATCGCGGTCGCCGCCGCAGCCGAACACGCACCACAGCGCGCCGCCGCGGTCCTGCGCCACCTGGCGCAAGGCGGCCAGGGTTTTTTCCAACGCATCGGGCGTATGCGCATAATCGATGACGATCATCGGCGCGTCCTGGCCGCCGACCTGCTGCATGCGGCCCGGCGCCGGCAGCAAGGCTTCGATCGTGTCGAGCGCCGCGCGCAACGGCACGCCATGGGCCAGCAAGGCGCCCAGCACGGCCAGCGCATTGCTGATATTGAAGTGGCCCACCAGCCGGGTTTTCACCGGCGCCGTGCCCATGCCGCATTCGAGCTGGAAGTCGGTGCCGGCGTTACGGCTGCGGAACTGGCTGGCGCGCAGCGTCAACACACCCGGCCGCTCGGGCACGCTGGCCGCATCCTGCAAGGTGTAGCCGATGACGGGAATGTCACCCTTGGGCTTGCCCGCCACGTGCGCGGCCAGGCGCTGGCCCATGGCGTCGTCGAGGTTGATCACCGCCGTTGTCAAGCCCGGCCAGTCGAACAGTTTCACTTTCGCCGCCTCGTAGGCCGCCATGTCGCCATGGTAGTCGAGGTGGTCGCGCGTCAGGTTGGTAAACATCGCCACATCGAAATGCATGCCGGCCGCGCGGTCCTGGTCCAGGCCGATCGACGACACTTCGATGGCCACCGCTTGCGCGCCAGCGTCGCGCAGCACCGCCAGTTTCCTGGCCAGCAGCACGGCGTCGGGCGTGGTGTAGCCGGTGACGTCGAAATCGATCTCGCCGCGTGCCTTGCACAGGCCCACGCCCAAGGTCCCGATCACGGAGGAAGTCTCGCCCAGGCGCGCCAGGGCTTGCGCCAGCCACAGCGCGCACGAGGTCTTGCCGTTGGTGCCGGTCACGCCGGCACTGAACATGGCACGGTCGGGCATGCCGTAATAGGTGTGCGCTATCGGGCCGGCCTGGCGTTTCAGGTCGGGTACGGCCAGCAAAGGCACAGTCAAATTGTGCACCTCCAGCGTGACGTCGCCGTCGGCGTCGTCATGCACGATGGCGGCCGCGCCCAGCTTGACGGCCGCCTCGATGAAGCGGCTCGCGCCGGCATAGGCGAAAAACACATCGCCGCGCCGCACGCGGCGGGAGTCGGATGTCAGCTGCGCGCCCGGGGCGGCAGCGGCTATCCACGAACTGATATCTTGTATGGTCATGAGCAGCTTCACATGGCCTCCGGGCCGGCATTGGCCGGAACCACGATTTCGGTAACGGAGGAATCGGGCGGTACATTCATCGCGCGCAGTGCGTTGGTGGCAATCGCGGCGAAAGCGGGAGCGGCGACCTGGCCACCGTAGTGATACAGGCCGGTCGGTTCATCGATCATCACGGCGATGATGAAGCGCGGCGCCGACATCGGCACCATGCCGACGAAAGAGCCGATGTATTTGCGCGGCATCGCATAGCGGCCGTTTTCCACCTTGTAGGCAGTACCGGTCTTGCCGCCCACGCGGTAGCCGGCAACTTGCGCCCGCTTGGCCGAACCATGCGGGCCCGACACCACCAGTTCGAGCATGGCGCGCATGTCGGCCGCCGTCTTCGGCTTGATCACCTGCTGGCCCACGGGCAGCTCGGTGACCTTCTGGAACGACAGCGGGATGGTGTCGCCGTCGCGCGCGAACATCATGTAGGCGCGCGCCAGCTGGATCAGCGAGACCGAGATGCCGTTGCCGTAGCTCATGGTCGCCTGTTCCACCGGGCGCCACGACTTATACGGACGCACGCGGCCGGCCACGGCACCGGGAAAACCCCATTTCGGCTGCTGGCCGAAGCCCACCTTGGTAAACATCTCCCACATTTCCTGCGCCGGCATGCCCAGCGCTATTTTTGAAGAGCCGATATTGGACGACATCTCGATCACCTGCGCCACGCTGATCACGCCGTGCGCGCTGGTGTCGGAAATCGTACGGTCGGCGATGGTATAGCGGCCCGCGCCCGTGTCGATCAGGGTGGTCGGCTTGACCCGGCCGGTGTCGAGCGCCAGCGCCACCGTGATCGGCTTGAGGGTCGAACCTGGCTCGAAGGTGTCGGTCATGACGCGGTTGCGCAGCTGCTGGCCGGTGAGTTTCCTGCGGTCGTTCGGATCGTAGCTCGGGTAGTTGGCCAGCGCCAGCACTTCGCCCGTGTGCACGTCGAGCACCACCACGCCGCCGGCCTTGGCATTGTATTTTTCCACCGCTTCCTTCAGCTGCGTGAACGCGATGTACTGAATCTTGCTGTCGACCGACAACGTCAGGTCCTTGCCGTCATGCGGCTCGTGGATGAAACCGATGTCTTCGACGATATGGCCCAGGCGGTCCTTGATCACGCGGCGGCTGCCGGTGGTGCCCACCAGTGTCTTTTGCTGCGCCAGTTCCATGCTTTCCTGGCCCACGTCTTCCACGTTGGTAAAGCCGACCACATGGGTCGTCACTTCGCCCTGCGGATAGAAGCGCTTGTATTCCTTGCGCTCGTCGATGCCGTCGATGCCCAGCTTGTTGATCTTGTCGGCCACGTCCATCTCGACCTGGCGTTTCAGGTAGACGAAGCTGCGGTCCGAATCGAGCTTCTTGCGCAGCTCGGTGACGTTCATGTCCAGCAGCGCCGCCAGCGCATTGATTTTTTCGGGTGGCGCCTGCAGCACGTCGTCGGGAATCGCCCAGATGGCTTTGACAGGCACGGACGAGGCCAGCACCTGGCCGTTGCGGTCGGTGATCTTGCCGCGCGTGGCGGGCAGTTCGAGCGTCTTCTCATAGCGCGCCGCGCCCTGCTTTTGCAGGAACTGGGTCGACACGCCCTGCAGCCACATGGCGCGCGCGCCCAGGCCAACAAAGGCAAAAAACAGCACGAACAGCACCACGCGCGAACGCCACACCGGCAGGCGCACGGCCAGTACCGGGTTTTTCGAGAAAGGCACGCCCTTCGAGGCCGCCACGCGCCCACCGTTGCCGTTGCCGCCCAGCTTCATGGCCCGCCCTCGGTCAGGTATTGCGTGCGCGCCGCCGTCAGCGGCGTCATGCTCAGGTCGCGCCGGGCGATCGCTTCGATACGCTCATGCTTGCCCAGCGTCGACTGGTCCAGCTGCAGCTGCGCCCAGTCGATGTCGAGCTGGCGCGACAACGCTTGCGCGCGCTCGAGGTCGATCAGCAGGTGGCGCGCCTGGTACTGGGCGTTGACCAGCGACAGGCCGCAGGCCACCAGCAGGGCCGACAACACGATACTGAGCTTGCCGGTCATCGCGCGCCGCCCCGATTGGAAACGGGCAGCGGCAAACGCTGGGCCACGCGCATCACGGCCGAGCGCGCACGGGGATTGCCCTCGATTTCGGCGTCCGACGGCTTCATCTTGACGATCAGTTTCATCTCCGGCTGCGGCAGGTCGACGGCGCGGATCGGCAGGCGGCGGTCGGGCTGCTCCACATTGGCCTTGGAGGCAAAGAAACGCTTGACCATGCGGTCTTCCAGCGAATGAAAACTGATCACGGCCATGCGCGCGCCGGGCGCCAGGCAGGCGTATGCCTGGTTCAGGCCAGTCTCGAGATCCTCGAGTTCCTTGTTAATGAAAATACGGATTGCCTGAAAGGTGCGGGTAGCGGGGTCCTTACCCTTCTCGCGTGTCTTGACGGCCCCTGCCACGATACCGGCAAGCTGTCGTGTGCTTGAAATTGCCTGCACTGCCCTGCCAGCAACAATCGCCTTTGCAATCTGAAAAGCAAACCGTTCTTCCCCATAATCGCGTATCACCTTCTCTAAATTCTGCTCGGTCTCCACCGCCAGCCAGTCGGCTGCGGAGATGCCGCGCGTGGTATCCATGCGCATGTCCAGCGGTCCGTCATTGCGGAAGCTGAAGCCGCGCGCCGCGTCGTCGACCTGGGGCGATGAAATGCCCAAGTCGAGCAGGATGCCGTCCACCTGCTGCACGCCACGCGCGGCCAGGCTGGCCGTCATGGTGGCGAAACTGTCGTGGACGATGTCAAAACGAGGATCAAGAATCTGTGTGGCAGTGGCGATCGCCTGCAAGTCCTTGTCGAAGCCGATCAGGCGCGCGTCGGGCGCCAGGCGCGACAGGATCAAACGGCTGTGGCCGCCACGACCAAACGTGCCATCGACATAAATGCCGTGTGCACGCGCGCCTGACAGGTCGAGTGCATCGACCGCCTCGTCCAGCAGCACCGTGCGATGCTGAAATTCCGGCACCGTGAGTAGTGTCATTACGGAGCCTTAGAAAGAAAAATTGGAGAGTACATCGGGAGTGCCGCCAGCGAGGGCCTGCTGTTCCTGTTCGGCCAGGGTGGCGGCATTCCATATTTCAAAGTGGCTGCCCATACCCATCAGCATCACTTCACGCGACAGGCCGGCGGCGCTGCGCAGTTCGGGCGAGATCAGCACGCGGCCCGCCGAGTCCAGCTCGACGTCGACGGCATTGCCGAGAAAGATGCGCTGCCAGGCGCGCGCCGACATCGGCCAGGCGGCAATCTGCTGGCGGTGGCTTTCCCATACGGAACGAGGGAAAAACAGCAGGCAGCCATCGGGGTGGCGTGTCAGGGTCATGCGGCCTTCGCATTGAATGGCGAGCGCGTCACGGTGCTTGGCGGGGATAGACATCCTGCCCTTGGCATCGAGACTGATAGCGGACGCGCCTTGAAACACGTAAGACCTTTTTGAGCTTGGGCTATGGCGACTTCGACGTCGCCTGGCGAGGGAAAATTTCCCACAAAAACACACTTTTTCACACAGTTGACCACTTTAGAGGAAGCCCCGAGGGTGGTCAAGCGGTTTCCGATTGGTAAAACTTGAATTTTATTAATGAAATTAAGGACTTAGCGCAGATCGTTGAAGAAGCCTCAAATCAAAATACATCGATAAATTAGATACTTATGACAGATAGTGAATGTGCTACCTCATCTGCCTACATGTATTTGCCTACCGTAAACATCGAAAATAACGAAATGAAAAAATTGGAATTTTTGCAGGTAATTGACGTACAACAATAGTTTCGCAATGCCAGCACTTAAAACAGCCCGAATCACGATAGTCTTGTTTTAGAGCAAAGTTTGTTCTTTTTTAGGCCACAAACAAGGATTTTCAGGGCCCGCAAGAGGGCGGGCCTGATATTTTGCATTGCAGCAATTAATTAAGAATAGACAATTTTAAATAAACAATCATCTTGTATTGTCTATACAACTTTATGCTGCCACTTACCTTGAATGCAACAAAAAAGCCTCCTTGCGGAGGCTCTCAAGCGCCTTCCGGCAAGCCGGAAGGCGTAAATTCAAGTGAAGCAGGCCGATAGGCCGGATTTTGTTACGGCGCCTTGCCTTGCGGATCGGCGCTATGACAGTCATTCCTCTAGGCGCCGGATTACTCCGGCGCTCAAGCTTTCTACCCGCACGCTCCGCGAGCAGCATCATCGCGTGCCTATTTGAAATTGCACCAGGTGGAGGTTACCGCGTTTCACCGTAACTTAATACGCTCGTCTCTGTGGCCCTGTTCCTCGCCTTATACTTTGCAGCTTTCAGCGGACGGCCGTTAACCGTCACCCCGCTCTATGGAGTCCGGACCTTCCTCCCGCCAGTGCGTTGCCGCACCAGCCAGCGACTGTCTGGCCTGCTTCACCCGCCATTGTACCGCGCCCCGGCCTGATTGCGCAAAAAGCCGTGGCGTGCGTCGGGCAATTGTGAAATTCGGTGTCGCCATTTCAAAAGCCGGCTGAAAACGGCTCACCTAAAATGGCGCAAGCTGCACGCTTGCCCGCTTTTTTCATCCCACTTGTTATAAAGAGCCGAACATGACGCAACCCTCCCGTACCGGCGGCCAGATCCTGGTCGACGCCCTGCAGATCCATGGCGTCGATACCGCCTTTGGCGTGCCTGGCGAAAGCTATCTCGATGTACTCGACGCCTTGCACGAATCGCGCATCCGCTTCATCATCAACCGCCAGGAAGGCGGCGCCGCCTTCATGGCCGAAGCCTATGGCAAGCTGACCGGCAAGCCCGGCATCTGCTTCGTCACGCGCGGCCCGGGCGCCACCAATGCCTCGATCGGCGTGCACACGGCTTATCAGGACTCGACCCCGCTGATCCTGTTCATCGGTCAGGTTGGCAATGATTTCGTCGACCGCGAAGCCTTCCAGGAAATCGACTACCGCCGCATGTATGGTCAGATGGCCAAATGGGTGGCGCAGATCGACCGCGCCGAGCGCATTCCCGAATACCTGGCGCGCGCCTTCCAGGTCGCCACCAGCGGCCGGCCCGGCCCGGTGGTCCTGGCCTTGCCGGAAGATATGCTGATCTCGCTGGCGACAGTGGCCGACACCCGCCCCTACCAGCCGGTGCAGGCATCCCCCTCGGCCAGCCAGCTCGACCGGCTGCGTACCATGCTGTCAGAAGCGAAGCGTCCGCTGCTGCTGCTGGGCGGCGCCACCTGGACGCCGCAGGCTTGCCTTGATCTGCAGCGCTTTGCCGAAGCCAATCACCTGCCGGTGGCCTGCGCCTTCCGCTTCCAGGACCTGCTCGACAATGCACACCCGCACTATATCGGCGACGTCGGCATCGGCATCAACCCGCAACTGGCGGCGCGCGTGAAACAGGCCGACCTGGTGATCGCGCTGGGGCCGCGCCTCGGCGAAATGACCACCGGCGGCTATACCCTGTTCGACGCCCCCGTGCCGCGCCAGCGCCTGGTGCATGTGCATGCCGACGCCGAAGAGCTGGGCAGCGTCTACCAGGCCGAACTGATGATCAACAGCGGCATGGCCCAGGTCTGCGCCATGCTGGCCGCGCTGGCGCCGGTCGATGCGGCAGCGTGGCAGGCCAGCGTGCCTGAGGCCAAGGCCGAGCTGGCCGCCTACCAGCAGCGTCCGCCGATTTTCCAGGATGGCCAGGCGCCGCTGGACTTGTGGCAAGTAACGCAGGACATCATGGCGCAGGCGCCGCGCGACACCATCATCACGAATGGCGCCGGCAACTATGCCTCATGGGCACACCGTTTCTACCGCTATGGCGGCCTGCGCACGCAACTGGCGCCGACCAATGGCGCCATGGGCTATGGCGTGCCGGCAGGGATTGCCGCCAAAATCGTGCAGCCGCAGCGCACCGTGATCACCTTTGCCGGCGACGGCGACTACCTGATGAATGGCCAGGAACTGGCCACGGCCGTGCAATACGGCGCCGGCGTGGTGATCATCGTCTTCAACAACCAGATGTTTGGCACCATCCGCATGCACCAGGAACGCGACTACCCGGGCCGGGTCTCGGGCACCACCTTGCACAACCCGGATTTTGCGGCGCTGGCGCAAGCCTATGGCGCGCATGGCGAAGTGGTCAATACCACGCAGGAGTTCGCCCCTGCCTTGCGGCGCTCGCTGGCGCACGCGGCCGGCAAGCAACTGCCGGCCCTGATCGAGCTGCGCTATGACGGCAACCTGATCACGCCGAACGCGACCCTGGAGACCATCCGCGCCCAGGCTGAAAAAGCGAAACGGTAAGGGCCGGGATCAAGCCACCGGCATTTCCGCGTTGCCCGGCGGTGCTGCAGGCTGGGACGGCGCCGCCGGTTCTTCCGGCGCCTGCTTGCTGGCAGGACACGGCGTGCAGTTTTTCAGCGGGCGGCCAAAGTCGGTGATACGCGACAGCTTCATGGGCATGCGCACATTGCCGCCACAATAATCGCCCTCCAGGGTCAGCGTCTTGCCATCCCTGGAAAACTTGCCGACGATGGTGCGCTCTTCGTTGTCGGCGCCGGCGATGGTGAAATCGAAGGCGCCGGTGGCGTCATCCAGATTCACGTCATTGGCGACGATGGGCCAGCTCAGCGAGCCGGCCGTGAATTCATAGATGACCGTATCGGCCTCGGCAAAACGATGCAGGGTGACGCGCTGCCCGCCGATTTCGCCGCTGTCCTTCTGCAGGCACAGGTCGGAATACACGGCCACGCCATAACGCGCCAGCCCGCCTGGCGTCTTGTTTTTCGTGACAGCCAGCGCGGCGCCGGCGGCGCCGGCCAGCGTCAGGGCCAGCAGCAAGGCGCCCAGGCGCGGCGATTTTCTCTGGTACATGGCGATTCCCCCTACTTTATTAACAGCAATATTGTAACTGATGCCGCAGATGCAAAAACGCGCCGCCAGACCAGGGTCTGACGGCGCGTTTTTCGCGGCAGGCATCCGAAAAGGATGCCTTGTGCAGCACTACGCTTGCGCGTAGTTCAGCTTAGAACGAGTGACGAACGCCAACGTTGAAAGCTTTATCGCCGGTACCAACATTGCTGTTGTTGCCAACGGTGTAGCCTGCGCTGTTTTTGTTCGAAATCTTGGCGTACGAAGCGTAGGTGCTGGTACGCTTCGACAGAGCGTACGAGTAGCCCAGTGCGAACTGGTTCGCATCGGCGTTCGCGGCGTTCTTGTCGTTCACGTGGATGAACGAAGCCATCACGGTGCCAGCCGGACCCACTGGCACGGTCGCGCCGATCAGGGCGGTGGTGCTGTCGGTGCTGAAGTTTGCCGAGTTGTAGCTGAAAGCATTGGTGTTGGTGTTGTTCGGACCAGCATTGTTGCGGATGGCGCTGTTATCACCTTTGTTCACGCCGTATGCAACGTAAGCTTTCGCCACGGCGAAATCGTAGTTAGCAGCAGCCAACCAGTTGCGGCCGCTGCCGGTTTCTTTGGTTGCGGTGTCGTTGGAGGTGTTGTTGTAAGCCAGGCGGGCGTTCAGAGGACCGTTCGAGTAGCCAACCGATGCGCCAATTTTGCGGCCGATACGGTTCGAAGCAGCGTTTTCGCCGAAGGTGTAAGCGACGTCGCCGTCGAAGCCGTTGTAGCTAGGCGAGGTGTACAGCACGGTGTTGCTGGTGCGGGTGTTCGCTGGGAACAGGTTTTTTGCGGAGCCAGCGTAACCAGCTGCGAATGGATCAGCAACTTTCGACAGGGTGTTGTACCAAGGCGTGTATTGACGACCCAGGGTCAGGGTGCCGGTGGTTTTGCTGCTCAGGCCTACATAGGCTTGACGGCCAAACAGAGCTTCGCCGGTACCTTGCGCGCCGCTGTCAACGTTGAAGCCCGATTCCAGCAGGAACAGTGCCGACAGGCCGCTGCCCAGATCTTCGGTGCCTTTGAAGCCCAGACGCGAAGCCGAAGCAATGCCGCTGTCCAGTTTGTTAACGTTGCCGTTAACGCCGCCGCGCTCGCTGACGAAACCAGCGTCAACGGTACCGTAGATGACGACGCTCGATTGAGCTTGGGCTACGCCGGTGGCTGCTGCCAGGACTGCCAGGGTGATCAGAGTTTTTTTCATTGCATGTTTCCTTTAATTTTTTGAAGCAAAAAGTAATACAGCCTATGCATCTCGAGCTGCGCTCTAGCAGAGCGCTTTTTATGAGTGAGGGCAAGGTCTCCACCTGCCACTGCTGTTCCGGTCAGGGGAACAGTCATATTGGACTCGGCACGCTATTGCGCCGATTAGCTTGAAGGCTGCATAAGACCGTATTTCGTGCGCCAGTTCTGGTGCTCAAGCGGCACCGGAAGCGGCACTATAACGACCGTTGCGCATTCCATCAAGTTCCAACATGTTACTTCCGGTACCAGGCCAGGGGCCTACGCGGCGTCCCGACCATCGCCAACCGTACTATGCGACAGAGCCACCGCCCCTTGCCAATCAATGCATTGGCCTGATTGACCATTTCATCATAGCGCATGCCTCTCTGGAACCCGTTGTATTAGCGCAACAGTAGCAAACGCATGATTAAACCATCAACATGCTTCAGCCATCACCACCGTTACATACTTACGCGACAATGCGGACAATTTGTAAGGTGATAATGGATGAACGGGACGAAGCATACACCGCCCAGTGAAAGTCTGCTGGCGAGCGCCCGAAAGTGGACAAAATGGCGCGTCATTTTGGTGCATGGACGCATGTTTGAGGGGCGTAGCGCGAATTGTCGCGCTCGCTTACAAAACTGAAAAACCAGCCAGACAGACAAGTAAATTGCTGACCCTTGGGTAACTTAAATTAAGTTACTGAAAACATTTACAGTCCTTGACGATGCTGTGGTAAGCAAAATAAAGGCGAAGATGACACCTGCTTTTGCTTGCAAAGTTCAACACTATTGAAACAATTTCTTACAATGTTAATTCCTGAATATTTCATGATCACCGTTGCCTAAAAACGACAATTTGACGTAAATCAACTGCTTTCCTGTTCTGGTCAGCAATATTATCTTTTTCTTTTCAAAAATTTCCCGATCAATCGGCGCCATTCGGGGATGCAGGCGCCCCGTTCAAAGCCAGCCACTTCCCTGATCAGCCAGAAACAGGCGCGGCAGGGCGGCAGCTGCGCCAGGCGCGCTTGCTGAACGTATATGCGGCATGCTGCGCAAGCTCAATCGAAACGCGGAACACATAGATAGACGCGGCTGGACAGCGCCGGCGGGCCTGCCCTGGCAGCCCAGTCATGGCCGTGGCGAGGCGTCGCGCAGCAAGGCGCCGCGCAGCTTCGGCGCGGTGGACGCCGGCGACAGCCAGATGGCAAAAAAGGCGCGCGCAAAATCACCGTCCGGCACATCGGCCAGCACTTTGCCATCCAGATAAAAGCGCAGGCCTGGCGCGACGCCGGCGCGCCAGGCGGCGGCGATGCGCTGGCCCTCTTTCACATCCGGGAAGATGCGTCGCATCAGATCCAGCCAGGCCAGGCGCTGCTGCGGCGTGCCGGCGCCGATCTTTTGCATCTGCTCCACGCTCGCCTCGGCGATGCTGCCGCCATCGAGGCTACGCGCATAGCGCAGTTCCAGCACGAAGGGCGCCGTCGCCGGCATCGCCTCCTGGTAACCGAGCGGCCCTACCCACAGCCAGGCCTGGTAGATGCGCATGCCGAACCAGCTGAACTCGCCTTCGCCAGCCAGGCGCGCCTCGGGCACGTCGACGCTGACAAAAGCCGGCGGCGTGGCCGCAGAGAGGGGCGCGGCTGCGGCGAACAGGCTTAGCGACAACAGAAACAGGGCAAGCAGGCGGCGCATGGTCCATCCTTTATCAAGGCAATTCAACAGATCGGCGTGGTGGGCCCGGTAGGCCACTCCTCATTTGTCCTGGACAAATAAACAGCGAGAGTAGTCTCAATTAAATACTTATGCATGTCAATCACTGCTACCGGGTTCGCAAACGTCTGCGCACGCCATCTTGAATCGGATTGACGCGTTTGGCCGCAGCTGGCGGACGGCGTAAAATGGTCAGATATTCTTCCAGGCATCAAGCAAGCCCACCCGTATGGATACAGACCAGCACAGCATGCCAGCCGCCGCCGTTTACAGCATCAGCGATGTCGAGCGCGATACGGGCGTGGCCAAGGAAACGCTGCGCGTGTGGGAGCGCCGCTACGCCTTTCCGCAGCCGCAGCGCGATATCCATGGCGAACGCAGCTATTCCACGGAGCAGGTGCAAAAACTGCGCATGGTGAAACGCCTGCTGGACATGGGCTTTCGGCCGGGCAAAATCATGCAGCACAGCACCTCACAATTGCGCGAACTGGCCGGCGCCGGCATGGCCGCGGCGCAACCGGCGCAACCGCAACTGGAACACTATCTGGCCCTGTGCCGCGGCCACCAGATGACCGAACTGGGCGCCGCGCTGCGCCAGGCGCTGGCCGTGCTGGGCCTGAGAAACTTCACCATCGACGTAATCGCACCGCTGACCAGCCTGGTCGGTGCAGCCTGGGCCTGCGGCGACCTGGCCATCCATGAAGAGCATGTCTACAGCGAAACCATACAGACGGTGATGCGTCACGCCATTTTTTCCATGCCGCAGAAAAGCCTGCCCAGCACTCGCACCCCGCGCATCGTGCTCACCACCCTGCCCAACGAGCGCCATGGGCTGGGCCTGTTGATGGCCGAAGCGCTGTGCGTGGCGGCCGGCGCCGATTGTCTGTCGCTGGGCGTGGAAACGCCGCTGACCGATATCGCCGCCGCAGCGCGCGTGCAGCGGGCCGATATCGTGGCGCTGTCGGTGTCCGGCGCCAGCAAGGAAAAGCAGACGCGCGACAGCCTGCGGCAATTGCAGGCCAGCCTGCCGCTACAGGTGGAATTGTGGGCCGGCGGGCACAGCCCGGTCCTGTACAAACGTCCGCCCGATTTCCTGCATGTACTGGACTTGCAGCAGGTGGAACAGACGATAGACGACTGGCGCCGGCGCCATCAGGGCGCGTTGCCGGCGGCCCACTGAGCTTGCCGGGCGCCGCGCGATCGGCGCTGCCGCGCGCCATGTTGCCAATCCGTGAAGCGACGGACACGCTCTGGTAAAATAGGCCGATCCATAGCGTCCGGCGCCGCCGGGCCAAGCGCAAGCACCCGCCAACACATACCCATGTTTAGTTTCTTCAAGAAAAAACCTGCCGTCCCCGAGGCCGCGCCTGTCAGCGTCGAGCCGGTCATCCCTGCCGCAGCAATTGCGCCGACCGCGCCGCCCCCCCGGACTGGCGCCCTCTCCGGCGCGCCGGCCGAACTGGTGCCGGTGATCGTGGCCGCCGAGCCGGAAAAGAAATCGTGGATGACCCGCCTCAAGGCCGGCCTGTCGAAAACCTCGAACACCCTGTCGGTACTGTTTGTCGGCGCCAGGATCGATGACGCCCTGTATGAAGAGCTCGAAGCGGCGCTGCTGATGTCCGACGCCGGCATCGACGCCACCGACTACCTGCTCACGGCGCTGAAGAAAAAGGTCAAGGAAGACAAGCTGCTCGACGCCGCCGCCGTCAAGGCCGCCTTGAAAGTGCTGCTGATCGAACTGTTGAGCCCGCTGGAAAAACGTTTCGAGCTGGGCCGCCACAAGCCGCTGGTGATGATGATTTCGGGCGTCAACGGCGCCGGCAAGACCACCACCATCGGCAAGCTGGCCAAGCACATGCAGTCGAACAGGCAATCGGTGCTGCTGGCCGCCGGCGACACGTTCCGCGCCGCCGCGCGCGAGCAGCTGATGGTCTGGGGCGAGCGCAACAATATTACCGTGATCTCGCAGGAATCGGGCGATCCGGCGGCCGTCGCCTACGACTCGGTGCAATCGGCCAAGGCGCGCGCAATCGACGTGGTGATGGTCGACACGGCGGGCCGCCTGCCGACGCAGTTGCACCTGATGGAAGAGCTGAAAAAAATCAAGCGCGTGATCGGCAAGGGCATGGAAGGCGCTCCGCACGAAATCTTGCTGGTGATCGACGGCAATACGGGACAAAATGCGCTGACGCAAGTGAAGGCATTCGACGACGCGCTGCAGCTGAGCGGCCTGGTGATCACCAAACTCGACGGCACCGCCAAGGGTGGCGTGCTGGCGGCCATCGCCCGCGTACGCCCGGTACCCGTGTATTTCATCGGCATCGGTGAAAAGATTGAAGACTTGCAGCCCTTCGTGGCTGCCGAATTTGTCGAAGCCTTGCTCGGATAAGCCACCCACCACATGATTCAATTCCAGCACGTCTCCAAGCAATACTCTTCCGATGCCGTGGCCCTGAACGACATTTCGCTGAACATCGCCAAAGGCGAGCTGGTGTTCCTGGCCGGGCCGTCCGGCGCCGGCAAATCCACCCTGCTGAAAATGATCGCCGCCATGGAACGCCCGACTTCAGGCAAGCTGATCGTCAATGGCCAGGACATGGCCAGGCTGAAACCGGCCGGCGTCCCCTTTTTGCGGCGCAATATGGGCCTGATCTTCCAGCAGCAGAAACTGTTGAATGACCGCTCCATTTTGGCCAATGTGATGTTGCCGCTGCTGGTGGTGGGCGCGCACAAGGTGGCCGCCGAGCAGCGCGCGCGCCGCGCGCTCGACAAGGTCGGCCTGCTCGACCGTGCATTGGCCCGCCCGCTGTCGCTGTCCGGCGGCGAGCAGCAGCGCGTGTCGATCGCGCGCGCCATCGTCAACCGCCCGCAAATCATCCTGGCCGACGAACCGACGGCCAACCTGGACCGCGCCAGCGCCAACAAGGTGCTCGAAGCGCTCAAAGCGTTCCACTCGGTGGGGGTGACTTGCCTCATTTCCAGCCATGACGAACAGATGCTCGACGCCGCCGCGCGCGTGATCCACCTGAAAAACGGCCAGCTGGTGGCCATCGACAAGGCCACCGAAGCGCCCGTGTTTGCCGCCCCCGACCCCGACTTCGCGCCCAAGCCCGATGATGGCGACGCGCAAGGAGAAGACGCATGAGAGGCTGGTTCCGCCAACACCGCTTTGCGCTCGGTTCGGCGCTGATTCATTTACGCAAGTCGCCCGGCGGCTTTCTGCTCAACGTTTTCGTGGTGGCGATCGCCCTGTCGCTGCCGTTCGCCGGCCTGACCATGCTCGACAATGTGCGTCCGATGTCGGAGCAGATGTCGGTCGCCCCGGAAATCAGCGTGTTCATGAAAATCGATACGCCACGCGCGCAGGCCAGCGGCCTGGCCGGCGAGATGCGCAAGATCGTGCACGACCCGAAAGCCAGGATTGTCTTCATTCCCCGCGAGGACGCGCTCGAATCGCTGAAAAGCAAGAGTGGCCTGGCTGACGTGCTCAACACCCTGGGCGACAACCCGCTGCCCGACAGTTATGTGCTGAAACTGAACGCGTTCAATACCGCTACCGAAGCGCAGGAGGTCGATGCGGTGGCCGAACTGCTGCGCCAGCTGCCCGGCGTGGAATCGGCGCAAGTCGATTCGGCCTGGGTCAAGCGCCTGGCGGCCCTTCTGGGCGTGCTGCGCCTGGTGCTGCTGCTGCTGGCCATTACCCTGGGCGTGGCCGTGATCGCGGTGGTGTTCAATACCATCCGCCTGCAGGTCATGACGCAACGCGACGAGATCAGCATCTCGAAACTGATCGGCGCCACCGACACCTTTATCCACCGGCCGTTCTACTATACGGGCGCGCTGCTGGGTCTGTGCGCCGGCGCGCTGGCCCTGGGTGGCGTGGCGCTGGCCCTGCAGCCGCTCAATACGGCGATTGCCGAATTTGCCCGCCTGTATGCTTCCGAATTCCAGATGACGCCGCTCGCGCCACTGCCGATGGCGGGCTTGCTGGCCCTCAGCGCGGGCCTGGGCCTGATCGGCGCCTTCCTGTGCGTGCAGCGCCACCTGGCGAGCGTGAACTGAAGCAAACCTGGGCGGCGCTGCCGGCGCCGTCCACCTCTCTATTTCCTATTCGCAATACCCTTGATTTCTGACAAGTATTCTTAAGGCTCACTTCAGTTAGTCTGCGTAGAATCTTGACATTGCCATAGGGAACAAAATGCAGTTCCGCCATAGTTGACGTGGACTACTGTGCGGCGCTTTCAAGTCAGCCATTTTGGGCGCACACTGACGCTCGCCCCCACAGCAAGAGCTTAATCAACAGACGCCATCAACCTTTCAAACGCCATAGTATTTTGGCTATCGAAGTGATTGGACCAGCTGATTGGCACTCTCCACCAGAGAGTGCTAATATATGTCATGGCGTTTGCAGCGAGGCCATGGCCGCCAGATAAAGATGGCGGCGCCCGTTGCAAACCGCAAGACCGGATACAGTAAAAAAGAACGAAACTGGTCCCTGCCGTGTGGCAGGGCCGTATGGAACGAGCAAGACTACGAGGAGTAAACATGACTACGATGTCCGCATTGGTTCCCACCAAAAATAATGCGCTGAACCTTGGGTTCACCGGCAACCTGGGCAATATCGACGCCTATATTTCCGCCGTGAACCGTCTGCCCATGTTGACCCACGATGAAGAAATCTCGCTGGCGACGCGCTTGCGCGAAAAAAATGACCTGGCCGCCGCGCAGGAACTGGTGCTGTCGCACTTGCGCCTGGTGGTGTCGATCGCCCGTGGCTATCTGGGCTATGGCTTGCCGCATGCCGACCTGATACAGGAAGGCAATATCGGTCTGATGAAAGCCGTCAAGCGTTTCGATCCGGACCAGGGCGTGCGTCTGGTGTCGTATGCCATGCACTGGGTGAAAGCCGAGATGCACGAGTACATCCTGAAAAACTGGCGCCTGGTCAAAGTGGCGACGACGAAGGCGCAGCGCAAGCTGTTCTTCAACCTGCGCAGCCACAAGACGGGCCTGGACGCGATGACGCCGAAACAGATCGATGCACTGGCCAAGCTGCTGGACGTGAAACGTGAAGAAGTAATCGAGATGGAAACGCGTCTGAGCGGCCGCGACATCGCGCTCGAATCGCCAACCGACGATGAGGACGACAAGTTTTCGCCGATCGCCTACCTGTCGTCGGAGCAAAGCGAGCCGACCAAGGTACTGGAAGCGGAACAAGTGACGCGCTTGCAATCGGAAGGCCTGGAAACGGCGCTGGGCAAGCTCGATGCGCGTTCACGCCGCATCGTCGAAGCGCGCTGGCTGGCCAACGACGACGGTTCCGGCGCCACCTTGCACGCGCTGGCCGAAGAGTTCGGCGTATCGGCCGAGCGCATCCGCCAGATCGAAGTGGCGGCGCTGAAGAAAATGAAGGGTGCGCTGGCCGCCTACGTGTAAGGTCGCTCGGCATGCAGCAAAAAGGCGCCGCAAGGCGCCTTTTGTTTTAAGCCGTCAGGCCCTTGGCGAGCACTTCGGCCACGACCTCGTTCAGGTCCGCGCCACGCTCCTTGGCCAGGGTTTGCAACTGCAATACCAGATCGCTGTTGAGTTTGACGGCGAACGGCACCAGGCCCAGGGCCTGGTCGCGCTTGCGCTGTTCGCGGCGGTCAACGACCACCGCTTCTTTGCCGAAGGCGCCGGCGCCGGGAACATTCATTTTCCCCATCAACTTCTTGGCATCGCTTTTCGCCAGGGCGGTTTTTTTCATGGTTGTTTCCTGATTTTCAAAACAGCCATTCTACGCCATCGCCGCACACCAGGCGTGCGCCGCAAAAATATCATTTTGCTATGATCACCAGTCTCATCCTTGAATACCACACAGAGGACGCTATCTGAAAGGAAAAGCATGCATTACCGCAATCACTTGTTACAAACCATATTCTGGCCGTTGATGCTGTGTCTGGCCTTGGCCGGCTGCGGCGCCGCCAGCAGCAGCGGCGAGGCGCACAATACGCCGCGCAGCGTCACCCACGTGCTCTCGCCCGGCGAGCAGGTCGCCATCACCGCCACCGACACCCTGAAACTCGACCGTGTCAACGACAGCCGCTGCCGCGCCGGCGCCGTGTGCGTCTGGAAAGGCTATGTCAGTTACAGCTTTACCCTGCTGCACAGCGCCGGCGCCACCGACCTGGTGCTGTCCGATTCCATGCCCAATGGCGCCAGTTCCATCACCATCAATCACCTGACCTTCACTTTGCTTGATGTCGATCCGGCCACGCCACCGCCAGTCGATGCGCCCCTGCCCGTCTACCGCGTCAAGGTCAAGATCACGCAAGGCGCGCTCAAGCACTAGGATGGTGGCGGCAACGGCTGTCCGGCGGCGCCTGTTCCCGCTCGTGCAAGCCATAGTCGCGCAGCACGACGATCATGCGGCACCTGCATCGCCAAATACCGGGATGCGGGCATTCGGCGAAGCACGGTAATGCCAGTGCAACGTCAAGCGCGCCAGCGCCCCGGACCAGGCCGACAGAATGGCCGCAACGATGGTCTGCGCCACCGCCTGCCCCGGACAACGATGCACGCCATGGCCAAAACCCATCGCCTCGCCGGCCAGCAGCACCAGCACCATTTGCCCCTCGCGTATCGTCACCCCTTCCAGCGCCACATCGCAGGCGGCAAAACGGCGCGTATTGTGGATCGCCAACACAGGCGCCCGCGATGCGCGCAGCGCCAGCACGCTGTTGCCCAACAGAGCCGCCGTCGCTTCGCAGGTCTGCATCAGCAAGCCGATCAGGTTTGCCCTTTGATTAGCGTCAGCGTCGGGACGCAAAATGCTGAACGCCGCCAGCAAATTAGTGGCCGCCAGCTCGGCGCGCGCCATGGTGGCGCTGTCGGCCGTCACCGGCAGGGCGGCGACAACGTCCTGCGTCCACCCGGCAATCTGTGGCCCGTCGGCCGGCACAAAACCCAGCAGCTGCGCCACGGCCAACAGGGGCACCTCAAAGATCAGGGTGTTCAATTGCCCGGCGCTGAGCGGCAGATGGTCGCCCGCCAGGCACACCGTATCGACATACAAGGCGGCCATATCGACCTGTGCCAGCTCACGCATCAGCGCCTGCCTGGCTGCGGCGTGGCGCGCGCCATCAGTCATGCGCGCCAGTTCGGCAAAGATCGCGCCGCAAGCCGTGCCGGTCAGATGCAAGGGCACCGGCAACGCGACTGGCCGCACGCGCAAGTTGGCATGCTCGAGCACGGCGCGCACGCCGCTGCCGGTCGCCAGCCAGCAGTCCAGTGCGGCATCAAAGCGCAGCGGCGGACCGTCCGCCAGGCGGCGGTAGTAAGCGTCAGGGGCGGCGTGCGTGACGGCGGCCAGCAGATGGTCGGGATCGTGGGGAAACATGGCAACTCCATTGCAGTGATGAATGGACGCGAGTATGCTGGCCCTTCCACCTCAATACTTCGCCCGGGAGCGAATCATGGATGTCACCACTCATGCCGACACCGGCCTGGCGCAACTGGCCGGCGCGATTGCCGAGCCTGCCCGCGCGCGCATGCTGTGCAGCCTGCTCGACGGCCATGCGCGCACGGCAACAGAACTGGCGGTGCTGGCCGAGGTCGCTGCATCGACCGCCAGCGCCCATCTGAGCCGGCTGTGCAAGGACGGCTTGCTATC
The DNA here is from genome assembly GCF_002250505.1 of Janthinobacterium sp. PC23-8. Classification (GTDB taxonomy): domain Bacteria; phylum Pseudomonadota; class Gammaproteobacteria; order Burkholderiales; family Burkholderiaceae_D; genus Janthinobacterium. The sequence continues at coordinate 3,425,227 of NZ_NJGY01000001.1, read as the reverse complement.
CGTGCTGGCGCAGGGCAAGCACCGCTATTACCGCCTGGCCAGTGGCGAAGTGGCGCAGGCGCTCGAAGCGCTGCTGGTGGTGGCCGGTGTTGCTCGCCCCTTGTTTACGCCTTCCACGCCGGAGCGCCTGCGCCATGCGCGCACCTGCTACGACCATATGGCCGGTACGGTGGCCGTGGCCCTGCACGACCAGTTGCTGGCGCAGCAGTGGCTGCTTGGCGACGACGGCAACTACCGCCTGAGTGTAGCGGGCACCACCGGCATGGCGGCGCTGGGCCTTGCCGTGGCGCCGCTGGCCGGCCAGCGGCGCCGCTTTGCCTGCGCCTGCCTGGACTGGAGCGAGCGGCGCTTTCACCTCGGTGGCGCGCTGGGCGCGGCCGTGCTGCAACTGGCACTGCGCCAGGGCTGGGCCGAACGCGAACTCGACAGTCGCGCGCTGCGTGTCACGCCCGCTGGCCAGCAGCGTTTGCTGGCCGCATTTGCTGCCAGCTGACTGGCGGCGTTATCATCGTGTATTGATTTTATTGACCAGGCGTACCATGATCGAGTTCCAGGCACTCTCCAAACGCTACGGCAGTTTCGATGCCGTCCAACCCTTGACCATGCAGGTAGGGCGCGGTGAGGTCTTCGGGTTCCTGGGGCCGAACGGCGCCGGCAAGACCACCACCATCCGCATGCTGATGGGCATTTTGGTGCCGAGCGGCGGGCGCGTGCTGATCGACGGCCTCGATTGCCACCGCGATGGCGCCGCCGTCAAGCGCAAGGTAGGCTATCTGCCCGACAATCCGATCTTCTACGACTACCTGCGCGGGCGCGAAATCCTGCAATTTGTCGCCGAAATGCACGGCTATCGACGCGTCGAAGCAGCCGCCAGGGCTGCAAAGCTGCTGACGGAGTTCGGCCTCGATGAAGCGAGCGAGGACTTTGCCGTCAATTATTCGCTGGGCATGAAAAAGAAGCTGGGCCTGGCCTGCGCGCTGATCCATGAACCCGCCGTGCTGGTGCTGGACGAGCCGATCAACGGCCTCGATCCGCGCGCCTCGCGCGACGTGCAGGAGCGTTTGCTGCGCATCGCCGCCGCCGGCACTACCATCTTTGTCTCGACCCACTTGCTCGACATGGCGCAAAAGCTGTGCAGCCGGGTCGCCATCATCCACCGCGGCGCGCTGGCGGCCAGCGGCAGCCTGGACGAGATCCGCCAGCAGCTGGCCAGCGCGGGCAGCCTGGAAGATATCTTTCTGCAGCTGACCGATGAGGCCGGCGTCGCCGCTACCGCGCCATGATGGCGCCGCCATCGGCCTTGCAGGCGATCTGGCTGCTGACCCGGCTGCGGCTGCGGCGTTTGCTCAACTTGAGGGGGGCCATGTTCCAGCGCCGCCCGGCCGGCAACAGCCGCGCGGCCACAGCTGGCAAGCGGCGCGGCCGCTGGATCATCGGCGTGTTGCTGCTGGCGCCGATGCTGTTTTCGTTCGGACACATCGCCCGCGACAGCGTGCTCAATCTGCATTGCCAGCTTGACGCCGTGGCTGCCTGCAGCCTGCCAGACGCCATCCCGGCCGTGACCGCGCACATGATCGCGCAACTGAAGAGCACGCCGTTCAGCACGGCGCTGCTGGCCGGCCTGACGTTCCAGCTGAGCCTGATGTGGCTGGTCAGCGTGCTCGTGCCGCTGGGCGCCGGCGACCTGGCGCGCCCGGACTGGGACCTGGAATGGCTGGTCACCCTGCCCGCCTCGACCAGCACCGTGCTGTGGGCGCGCGTGGTCGAGCGCAGCGTGGCCAATCCGGTGGGCGTGCTGGCCGTGCTGCCCAGCACCACCATGATCGCCTGGTATTCGGGCCTGAGCTGGCTCTCGCCGGTCGTGGCGCTGGCGGCCAGCCTGGCCCTGTTGCTGCCGGCCGCCATGCTGCGCACGCTGGTCGACACCGGTGTTCGCCTGTCGCTGGCGCCATCGAAGCTGGCCAATCTGCAGGCGCTCATTTCGATTATGGCGATCTTCCCGCTGTATGCCGGCATGTCCTTCGGCATGGGGAAGAGCGGTTTTATCTTCGGCGCAATTGCTTCACTTCCGTCCTGGATCAGCTGGACGCCGCCCGGCCTGATCGTCGCCGCCCTCAATGCGCGCGATGCCGGCGCTGCCGTGCTGGCTGCGACCGCCTTGCTGGCGCAATTGCTGCTCTTGCTGGCACTGGGCATGGCGATTCTGCGGCATCAGTTGCGCCACGGCGTGGTCGGTTCAGGCCAGCGCGCCAGCGTGCGCAAGACGGCCAGGGCAGCCCAGGCCCAGCCTGGCCGCTGGCAGATCGGCAGCGTGATCCAGCGACGCGAGCTGACTTTGCTCGCACGCGACCGCAATTTCCTGGTGCAAACCATGTTCCTGCCCTTGCTGATACTGGGCGGCCAGGTCGCCTTCACCGGTCGCCTGAAGGATTTGCACGGCCTGCTCGACAGCCCTGCCCTGCTGGCCTCGACCGGCTTTTTCCTCGGCACCTACACCCTGATGATGTCGGCCTTCCAGAACCTGAACAAGGAGGGCAGTTCGCTGTGGCTGCTGTACACCTTCCCCGTCGGCGTGGAGCAGGCCTTGCGCGAAAAGGCGCAGCTGTGGGCCGTGCTGGCGATGGTCTATCCCGTCATCCTGTTTGGCGCGGCACTGGCGTGGATGCCCGCCTGGCGCTGGGACATGGCGGGGCTGATGCTGCTGGCGCTGGCCGGCATTGCCCTGTATGCGGTGATCGGCGTGGCGCTGGGCGTGTTTGCCAGCGACCCGCTGGCCACCGAAGCGTCGGCGAAAATGCGCCCGACCTATATGTATCTGTACATGCTGCTGACAGGCTTGTATATCGCCGCACTGGCGGCCGGCAGCGTGGTGCAGCAACTGGTGTTCGTGGTGCTCACTGGCGCGCTGGCCATTGCCTTGTGGCAAAAGGCGCGCGACGAAGTGCCGTATCTGCTGGACCCGGCCGCCTCGCCGCCGGCGCGCGTCTCGTTCGCCGACGGCCTGATGGCCGCCATGCTGTTTTTCGTGCTGCAGGTGCTGGCCTTGCTGTTGCTCAAAGGCGAAGGTCCGCCGGACTTGCAGCAGATAGCCATGGCCTTCGGCATCGCCGGCGCGCTGACCTATGCCATGACGCGCCTGGTCTACTGGCGCAGCAAGGCCGCTGGCGTGCCGCACATTCGGCAGGGCCGCCCCGTCTGGCGTCTGGTGCTGGCCGGCGCCGCGCTGGCCGCCGTGACCGGCGTCGGCTACACCATGCTGCTGCACGCGTACGGCCTGGCGCCACCGGCGTCGCCCCTGCTCGATGGCCGCTGGAGCTGGCTGTGGCTGAGCGCGCTGGCGGTGCTGGCCGCGCCCCTGTGCGAGGAATTCATTTTCCGCGGCCTGATCCAGGGCGGCCTGCGCCGCTCGCTGCCGGCCTGGCAGGCGATCATGATCGGCGCGGCCATCTTTGCCATCGTCCACCCGCCGGCATCGATGCTGCCGGTGTTCGTGCTGGGACTGTGCACGGGCTGGGCCCATGAGAAAAGCGGCGCGCTGCTGGCTCCGATGCTGGTGCATGGAGTCTATAACGCGGTGCTGCTGGCCTGCCAGTTTGCACTGTTCTGAACTGAAAAGAAAATGGCCCGCACGATTGCTCGTGGGGCCATGGTCGAGCATGGAGCAGCGGAAAGGATACGGTATCCGGTCCGTCCCCGCCCGCTGCGCCTTATAAGTGCACGGTGATCTGCGGCATTAGATCGTCGAAGGTACGGCCATTGCCGTTTTCGCCGATCGCGTGCATTTTCCATTCGCCGTTATGGCGGTACAGCCTGGCCATGATCTGCGCCGTGTGGGCGCCCTGAACCGACAGGTTGAAACGCGCGATTTCCTGGCTATTGCTGGCATTCAAAATGCGGCAATAGGCGTTCTCCACCTGCGAGAAGTTCTGGCCGGTAAAGCTGTTGACGGTAAACACCAGGCTTTTCACGCCGGCCGGCACATTGGCCAGGTCGACATTGATCTGCTCGTCGTCGCCGTCGCCCGCACCGGTGCGGTTGTCGCCCGTGTGCACAATGCTGCCGTCACGGCTTTTCAGCTGGCGGAACCAGACGATATCGGACACCTTGTTGCTGTCGTCAAACATCACGCACGAGGCGTCCAGGTCGACCGCTTCGGTCTTCGAGCCAAAACCGAGGAAACCCTTGGTCTTGACCGAATCCCAGCCCAGGCCCATGGTAATGCGGGACAGGCTGGTGCCAGCTTCCTTGTCCAGAGAAATCTTCTGGCCCTTGCTCAAATTGACTGACATAGGCATAACTCCTGTTTGCATGGTTGATGATACCGGCTTGCCGCCGGTTCAGGCCGGAAAGGCCGCGCCTGGCGACTTATACGCCGACGCCGAACGAGGCGGCGAGTGGGCCCAGGCCGCCCTTGTAGCCCTGGCCGATGGCCTTGAATTTCCAATCGGCGCCGTTGCGGTAGATTTCACCGAAGACCATCGCCGTTTCGGTCGAGCCGTCTTCCGACAGGTCGAAGCGGGCAATTTCCGTGTTGCCACTGGCATTGATGCAACGCACATAGGCTTTCGAGACCATGCCGAAGTTCTGCTTGCGCGCTTCGGCATCGTGGATCGTCACGCAGACGGCGATCTTGTCGACCTCGGCTGGCACGGTCGACAGGTCGACGGTGACGGTTTCATCATCGCCATCACCGGCGCCGGTGGTGTTGTCGCCCGAGTGGGTGACGGAGCCGTCGCTCGACTTCAGGTTGTTGTAGAAAATCATGTCGACGTCGGCGCGAACCTTGCCGTCGGCTTTCAGCAGGAAGATCGAACCGTCGATGTCGAAAGCGGCGCCATCGGTGGCGCGCGCATCCCAGCCCAGGCCGATGGTCATTTTGGTGATGCCGGGAGCTTCCTTGCTCAGGTTGACGTTGCCGCCTTTTTGCAGACTGATTGCCATGATGTATTTCTCCTATGTGAAATGAAGGTACCGCATATGTCACAAAACACCTGGCGCCCTCCACCGGCCCGACTCCCCGGGCCGGCGGCGACGCTTGCTACCTATCACAGCAAACCGGTGTAGTCGTTTGCCGCGCATTCTTTTTTGACCGCTTATGCCTTGACTGATTCCAGCGCTTCGGTCTTGCCCTCTTCCAGCGCCATCCTGCGTTTGTAGCGGATCGACGACCACAGCGAGGCGAGAATAAAGGCCACGCCAATCAGGCCGGTAAAGATCTCGGGTACATGGAACTTCATGCTGACCAACATGATCACGGCCAGGATGCCGATCGCATAGTGGGCACCGTGTTCCAGATAAACGAACTCATCCAATGTACCCTTGCGGACCAGAAACACCGTCATCGAACGCACGAACATCGCGCCAATGGCCAGGCCCAGCATGATGATGACCACGTCCTTGGTGATGGCGAAAGCGCCGATCACGCCGTCAAAGCTGAACGAGGCGTCGAGCACTTCCAGGTACAGGAAGCCACCAATACCGCCGCGCTTGACGATGTCGCCCATCGTGCCGTCACCGTTGTCGCCTTCAAGCAAGCCGCTGATCACATCGACGCCGACGTAGGTCAGAATACCCCACAGGCCCGCCGTCAGCACCACCAGTTTTTGCCCATCTTCGATCATGCCCAGGCTGGCCATCAACGTGCCCAGCGCAATCATCACGGAAATCGAGGAAATCTTGCCCAGCGCGCCGAGCTTTTCTTCGAAGCGGCCCAGCCAGTGGGTTTCTTTTTCATGGTCCAGCAAGAAGTTCAGGAAGACCAGCAGCAGGAAGATGCCGCCGAAGGCCGCCACTTCCGCATGGTGATTCGTCAGGTGCAGCGAATACTGTTCGGGGTCGCTGAGCGCCAGGTTCCACACTTCCAGCAGTCCCAGATCGGCCGCTTGCGCCACGATGACCAGCGGAAACAGCAAGCGCATGCCGAACACGGCGATGATGATGCCTACGCCGAGAAACAGGCCTTGCCAGAATTTGTCCCAGTTTTTCAGGACAGAAGCATTGACAACCGCATTGTCGAACGACAGCGACACTTCCATGACGCCCAGGATCACGGCAATACCGAGCGCCGACAGCATGGCGGACACACCGCCATGGGTGTAGCCCCACCAGGCGGAAATGCCCAGGCAGATAAATGTCACTAAAAATGACACTCTGAAATGCTTCATCAATTCTCCTATGAGTTTGCAAACATCGGCAAAGTATAGGTGCGCACGATTGATTTAAAAATGGAAGATAATGGAAGCATTACTTCGTAAAAACAGAAGATACGGTCAACCATGAAAACCACGGGCTTCAATTACCGCCATTTGTATTTCTTCTGGGTCGTCGCCAAGGAGGGCGGCGTGACGCGCGCCGCCGAGCGCCTGGGCCTGGCCGTGCAGACCATCAGCACCCAACTGGCGCTGCTGGAAAAGGAGCTGGGCAAGTCCTTGCTGCAGCCGCAGGGGCGGCGCCTGGTGCCGACCGAGGCCGGCCGCCTGGCGCTCAGCTACGCGGACCGGATCTTCTTGTTGGGCGAACAGATGCAGGATGCCCTGGCCGACACCGACGCGGAAAAGATGCGCCTGACGGTGGGCATCTCGGACTCCCTGCCGAAACTGATCGCCTACCGCATGCTCGACGCCACGCGCACCCTGGGCCAGCCGGTCAAGCTGGTGTGCCTGGAAGACGAATTCGAATCGCTGCTGGCGGACCTGGCCCTGCACAAGCTGGACCTGGTGCTGACCGACCGCACCGTGCCGGCCGGCGCCAGCCTGCGCGTAGCGAGCCATCTGTGGGGCGAAAGCGCCATGAAGCTGTTCGGCGTGCCGGCGCTGGCCGAGCGCTACCGCGACAACTTTCCGCAAAGCCTCAATGGCGCGCCATTTTTGCTACCGACGCGCAATAACGCCTTGCGCGGGCGCATCGACGAGTGGATGGTGCACGAAGGCGTGCGGCCCGACGTGGTCGGCGAATTTGAAGACAACGCCATGCTCAACGCCTTTGGCCGCAAGGGCCTGGGCCTGTTTTTTGCATCAGCCAGCCTGGCGGCCGAGATCGAGGAACAGTTCGGCGCCTTGCTGGTGGGCGAAGCGTCGTCGCTGCGCGAACAGTTCTATGTGATTTCCAATGAGCGCAAGATCATGCATCCGGCGCTGGGCGTGATCCTGGCGGCCGTGCAAAAACCGCCCGCCGCGCCCTGATCAACTGTCCAGATCAGCCGTGATCGCCGCCAGCAGGGCCGGCTGGTCCGGTTCGGCCGTATCGCAATTTGACAGTTGCAGCACAGACAGGCCGGCCTGCGGCAGGCGCAGTATCAGGCTACGAAATCCCCACAGGCCGCCGCCATGAAACACTACCTCGCGCCCAGCGTGCTCGACCACTTCCAGGCCAAAGCGGTAGGGCCAGCAGTTGCCGTCAGGTGCGCTCGACGGTTGCAGCAGGGAACGCACCAGGCTGTCGGGATCAACGTACTGGTGATGCCATGCGCGCTCCCACAAGGCCAGGTCATGCAGCGAGGCATACACACCGCCATCACCGACGGTATTGGCATTGCCCAGGTGCTGGCGGTAGCCGCCCGGCAACGACGCATCGCTTGTATAGCTGCGCACGCGCTGCGGCATGACGGCTTGCCGCTCCGCATCGAACATGGTGGCGTGCATGCCGAGCGGCGCAAACAGGGTGCTGCGCGCGTGTTCCGTCAACGATTGTCCACTCAGTACTTCCACCAGCCTGGCCAGCAAGATGTAATTGCAGTTGCTGTAGGCATGGGCGCTGCCGGGCGCAAACGCCAGCTCATCCATTTTCTCGATGATGCGCAGCAAATGCGCATTATTGAAATAGTCGCTGTCGTGCCGGCCCAGCTGGCACTGTAGAAAAGCAAAATAATCGGGGATGCCGCTGGTGTGGTTGAGCAACTGGCGCACACTGATCGCCTGCCCGAACTGCCGCACTTCCGGCAAGTGCGGCGCGACATCGTCATCGAGGCCGATCAGTGCCTGGCGCACCAGATCGAGCATGCAGGCGGCCGTAAACTGCTTCGATTCGGACGCCAGGTAATAACGCGACCTGCCCGTCAGCGGCACGCCCAGTTCCAGGCAAGCGAGGCCGTGGTGCAGTTCGAAGACGGGCTGGCCGTGGCGCAGCACCAGTGCGCTGAAGCCGGGGCCGTCGGCAGGCAGACGCGCCTGCAGGGCCTCAAAGTGAAGAGCAAGATTTTTCATGGCGACAAGATTAACATGCTGACCACTACCTGCAGTGGGAAACTGATATGGCCGCTCGTACCGTACGCCACTACAACGTTGCATGTTGTACGCGATCAGGAACCACTGGATGCCTGGCACCGCATGTCGGTTGGCGGCCCCATCGATGGCGAGCATGCCGCACTGAGCGCCATCATCATGGCGCCCAGCCCGCACTACCCGAAAGAATATGGATTTGTCTCGGAAAAATTTTCCTTCTTGCCGATTATCGGCCTGAGTGCCGCCGAGCAGGCGCATGGCCGCGCGAACGACTCGAGGGCTTGCTGCAGGCGCTGGGCGAACGAAGCGCCGCACCCCTGGTCGACGCCACACGCGGCAGCATCGTGTAACAGCGCAGGGCCGAATTGCCGGAAATTAGCATACTGTGCCCTTCGTCGTTTAAGATGACGTTTTAACAGCCCATCTTTTTGCGTCCCCATGCATAATGTCTTGCTCGTCCTGCTCGCCTTTTTCCTGGTCGCGCTCAACGGTTTTTTTGTTGCCGCCGAATTTGGCATCGTTACCTTGCGGCGCACGCGCATCCGCGCCATCGCCAAGACCCAGGGACTACGGGGCCGCATCCTGGCCAAGGTGCATGGACAGCTCGACGCCTACCTGTCGGCCTGCCAGCTGGGCATCACGCTTGCCTCGCTGGGCCTGGGCTGGGTCGGCGAGCCGGCCTTTGCCGGCCTGCTCGAACCCGTGTTCGGCGCCCTCGGCGTGAGCTCGCAGGAGCTGATCCACGGCGTGTCCTTCGTGATGGCTTTCAGCGTGATTTCCTTTTTGCATATCGTGGTCGGCGAACTGGCGCCCAAGTCGATGGCGATCCGCAACCCGGAAGCGGTCGGCCTGTGGAGCGCGATTCCCCTGTACGGCTTTTACTGGGCCATGTATCCGGCCATCTTCCTGCTCAACGCCAGCGCCAACTGGGTGCTGCGCATGGCGGGCCTGTCCGGCAAGGGCGGCCATGACGCCCATTATTCATCGGAAGAACTGAAACTGATCCTGCGCACCAGCCAGCCCGGCGAGAAATTCACGCGCGACGAGCGCAATATCCTGGCCCAGTCGCTCGATTTCGAGCAGATGACGGTGTCGGACCTGATGCGTCCGCTCAATGAAGTAGTCGCCCTGTATGCCTCGGAAACCCTGGAGCAGAACCTGGAAACGGTGCTGCGCAACCGCTTCAGCCGCTACCCGTATTTCGACACCAACGAAGACGACGTGCTGGGCGTGATCCACCTGAAAGACCTGTTTTTCGCCCAGCAGGCCGGCAAGACCATCAGCTCGCTGATTCCTTTCCTGCGCCCGGTGGACATCATTTCGGCGCGCACGCCGGCGCTGGAACTGTTCCGCCGCTTTCGCGACGGTGCGCCGCACTTCGCGCTGATCGGCGAAAAAGGCAAGCGCCCGGTCGGCTTCATTACCCTCGACAATTTGCTGGGCGCCATGGTGGGGGAAATCCGCGATGAATTCCGCCGCAATGAAAACGACTGGCTCAAGCAGAGCGACGGCACCCTGATCGGCAAGGCCAGCCTGCCCATCTTCTCGCTCGAACGCATCCTCGGCATCGATATCGAAAACGAGGAGCTGGGCCTGGACGACGTGGAATCGGTCGGCGGCCTGATCATGGTCAAGCTCGGCGATATCCCGAAACAGGGACAGCGCATCACCTTTGTCGACTTCGATATCGTCGTCAAGAAGATGAACGGACCGCGCATCGTCCTGATCAAGGTGATACCAAAAGTTGAGCGCGAGCTCGACGCCGACCTGCGCGACTAGGTTTTTTGATCGCTCAATGAATCTTTACCCTGCGGCACGGTGGTCACGCCCAGGGTCCAGGTCTGCAGCAGGCTGTACAGCACGGCCAGCAGGGTCGGGCCGATAAAGATGCCGACAAAACCGAAGGCCAGCACGCCGCCGAGCACGCCCAGCAGCACCAGCAGGAACGGCAGGCTGCTGCCACGGCTGATCAACAGCGGCTTGACCACGTTGTCGACGCCGCTGATCAACAGTGCGCCCCACACCAGCATGAAGATGCCCCAGCCCGTCTGACCGCCGTTGAACAGCCAGATGGCGGCGCCGCCCCATACCAAGGGCGGGCCGACCGGCACCAGCGACAAGACAAACGTGGCAATGCCCAGCAAGGCCACGGCCGGCACGCCGGCAATCAAAAATCCCACCACCGCCACCAGCGCCTGCGCCAGGGCAGTGCCGAGCAGGCCATACATCACGCCGCGGATGGTGCGGCTGATGGTCAGCGCCACGCCGGGCGCGCTGTCGCCGATAATCCGCGCGCTGCCATTGAGCAAAGCAGTACGCAGCAATTGCCCATCGCGGTACAGGAAGAAACTGACGAACACGGCCAGGCTGGTCTGCGCCACGCCGCTACCGAGCACGATGCCGCCGGAGGTGAGGAAATGGCGCGCCGGCTCCAGCATGTTCTTGCCCAGGTTCAGCAGCTCTTCGCGGTCGCCGATAATGCGGCGGATATAACCATCGATGGTGTCGCCGATCAGCGGAATATCGGCCAGCCAGGCCGGCGGATGCAGCGCGCCTTCGTCGAGCGCCAGCCGCGCTTGCTCATAGATGCGCGCGACATTGTCGGCCAGGTTGTAGGTGACCAGCACCAGCGGCAGCACGATCACCAGCACCAAGGAGGCCGTCATGATGGCGGCGGCCAGGTTGCGCCGCCCCTTGACCCGGCCCAGCAGCAGCAGATACAAGGGCCAGCTGGAAATACTGACGCAGACGGCGAACAGCATCGCCGGCAAGAAGGGACGCAAGACGAAAAAGCAGCCGATCACCAGAAAGATGACGGCTGCCAGGCGGGCGTGAGGCTCGAAACGTTTGTCCATGTACTGCGTGCATCCTGAAATGGCGCCCCGGTGGCGCCGCTGGCTCAGGATAGCAGAAGTTTAAGGTCGTGCGCGATGGCGGCCGGCTTCTCGCCGTGGCGCACGAACAGGCGGATCTTGCCCTGGCGATCGAAGACATAGGTGCCGGCCGTATGGTCGACCGTGTAGCTGCTGTCGGTTTCGCCTTCGACCTTGGCGTAATACACCTTGAATTCCTTGGCCACCCTGGCGGTGGCGGCGGCGTCGCCATACAGGCCGACAAAGCGCTTGTCGAACGCGGGCACATATTCGGCCAGCAGCGCCTGCGTGTCGCGCTCGGGGTCGACCGTGACGAACAGCACCTGTACCTGGTCGGCCTGCGGCCCCATGTCCTTCATCACTTGCGCCATGTCGGCCATAGTGGTCGGGCACACGTCGGGGCATTGCGTGTAGCCAAAGAACATCAGCACGACCTTGCCCTTGTAGTCGGCCAGGGTGCGCGGCTTGCCCGTATGGTCCGTCAGCGCAAATTCGCGCGCATAGCCCAGGCCCGTCACATCGGTATTCTGGAACACGGGCTTGGGCGCCTCGGGCTTGCCGCAGCCGGCCAGCAGCAAGGTCGTCAACAACAGGCAGAAGAGTTTTTTCATAAGCCGAGAGGAAGGTAGTGGTCCACCAGCAGCGCCGCGAACAGCAGCGACAGGTAGATGATGGAATAGGTAAACGCCTTGCGCGCGATCAAATCCGTGTACTTGCGGTACATCTGCCACGAATAATACAGAAAGCCCGCATTGAGCACCACGGCCGAGGCCAGGTAGATCAGTCCGCTCATGCGCACGGCGTATGGCATCAGGGTGGTGGCGGCCAGCGCGATCGAATACAGCCACACGTGAAACTGCGTGAACTTCAGGCCGTGCGTGACGGGCAGCATCGGCAGGCCGGAACGGGCATAGTCATCGCGGCGGTACATGGCCAACGCCCAGAAGTGCGGCGGCGTCCAGACGAAAATGATCAGGACCAGCAGCCAGGCCTGCATCGGCACATCGTTGGCCACCGCCGCCCAGCCCAGCGCCGGCGGCATGGCGCCGGACAGGCCGCCGATGACGATGTTTTGCGGCGTGGCCGGTTTCAGCACCATGGTGTAGATCAGCGCATAGCCGACAAACGTCACAAAGGTCAGCCACATGGTCAGCGGATTGACCAGGTAATACAGGATGCCCATGCCCAGGCCGCCGATCACCAGCGCGAACACCACCGTCTGTTTCACGGTGATATCGCCCATCGCCATCGGCCGGCGTGCCGTGCGCGCCATGCGCGCGTCGATCTCGCGCTCGGCCAGGCAGTTGACGGCAAACGCCGCGCCGGCCAGCAGCCAGATGCCGAGGGTGCCGAACACCACCGGCTGCCAGTCCGGCAGCTCCTCGCTGGCCAAAAACATGCCGATCACGGCGCAAAAGACGGCCAGTTGCGTCACGCGCGGCTTGGTCAGCGCCCAATACTGGGCGATGCGAGGGGAAGGTTTACGGCTGATGGTCTGAGTAGTCATTTCTGGGAGCGTGCGGAAGGTGCTGTCGCGAGGGCGTCGCGGTGGATGCCGTGTGCAGCATCGAGCTGGAATTTAGCCTTGTAGTTTAACATGGTCAGCAACAACACGAGCAGCGCCGCGCCACCGTTATGCATCACAGCAATGGCCAGCGGCCAGTTCAGGTAGATCGTCGCCATGCCGGTGGCCGCCTGCAGCGCCAGCACCAGAGCGATCAGGCGCGCCGTGCCGCGCAGCGATGGCAGCGGCCACGCGCGCAACACGGTATAGCCGATGCCAGCCAGCACCACAAAGGCAAAATTGCGGTGCACCCAATGGATCGCCGTCAGGGCCGAGAACGGCAGGTAGTGGCCGGCGGCCGTCTTGCCCAGTTCGCGCCACAAATAAAAGCCGTGCTCGAAATCCATCGCGGGGATCACCTTGCCGCCGCACAGGGGGAAATCGGTGCAGGCCAGCGCCGCGTAATTGGTGCTGACCCAGCCGCCCAAGGCGATCTGCAGCGCCAGCAGCACGGCAGACATGATGGCCAAGGCGCGTACCGGGCGCAGCACGGACGCCTCGGCATCGGCCTTTTGCACGGGCGAGACCGCATGATCCTGGCGCCCGCCCAGCCACACCAGCAGCGACAATAGCCCCATGCCCAGCAGCAAGTGGATGGTGACGATGACAGGCTGCAGTTTCAGGGTGACCGTCCAGGCGCCGAACGCGCCTTGCAGGCAGACAAAGAAAAACAGCGCGGTCGGCAGGGCCGGGGCGAATTGCTCGCGGCGGTTGCCTTGTCCATCCTTTTTTCGCCACTGGCGCCAGGCCTGCACCATCATCGCCACGATCAACACGCCAATGGCCATGGCCAGGTAGCGGTGCGTCATTTCGATCCAGGCTTTCGCCACCGTGACGGGGCCGCTTGGCATCAGCGTTTCGGCGGCCACGATATGCTCGTGCGCGAGGAAAGGATTGGCCGAGCCGTAGCAACCGGGCCAGTCGGGGCAACCGAGGCCGGAATCGGACAGGCGCGTAAAGCCGCCAAACATGATCAGGTCAACCGTCAGAAAGACGGCGATCCACACCAGCTTGCGGTATTTGTTGGCGTCGGCGGAGACCCACACCATGGTCAAAGGCAACAGGGCCACCAAGAGACCCGTCAGGCCCAGCTGGGCCAGTGCGGAAAGATGCATCGTCGGCATCAGGACTCCTTAGCCGATCGCCGAAGCTTTGAGCAGCTTGGCGATATCTTTCTTGACCTTGGTCGGGTCCGCGTCTTTCGGGAAACGCATCATCAGGTTGCCCAGCGGATCGATCAGATACAGATGATCTTCCGGCTTGCCGCCCGGCTCCACCGGTAGCCAGGCCTTGAGCGCCGCGTCGTTGACGCGCAGCATATTGGTGCCGTCGTATTCGCGCATGACGAGGGTATCGATCGGCTGCGGGTCCGTGATCAGCCAGACGCGTTCAATGCGCTCGCGCTCCTTGCCCTGCGTCAAGCGCAACTGCTGCATGGCGAACAGCTGTTTCTTGCACGCTTGCTGGCAATCGGACGGGCCGGCTTGCAGCATCACCCACTTGCCCTTGAACTGCGCCAGCGGCGACGGCTTGCCGTCCAGTTCCGCTACCTGCAGTCTGGCTTCCGGTATCGGATACTGGCGCGGGTCGATCAGTGCGCCGTAATTGTTGCGCGCGCTGGGCTTGATGATGTAGTACGTCACATACGAGGCAATAATGGGAAACGCGCACACGGCCAGCACGGCCAGCAGTTTCCAGCGGCCAGTGGTTTGCGCTTTGCTATCAGACAGATTTTTTTGCACGTCGACATCCTGTAAAGACAAAAAATAAGAAGGCCGTCAAAGCCAGCGCGTACCACTGGAAGGCGTAGCCGCGATGCTTGTCCGCCCCCAGGTCGGGCGCCGGCCAGTCGCGCACGGGCAAGGTGGCGGACTGTGGCGAGGTCTGCTCGATCAGCAGCGGCTGGAACGCCAGGCCGCTGGCCTGGGCCAGTTGCCCGATATCGGCATTTTGCACGATGGCCTGCGGCGCCAGGCGCGCGGCCGTGCCCAGCTGCATCACGTGGCCGGCAGTCAAGCGCGCCACGCCCTGCACCGTGACCGTACCGCTGGGCGTGCTGTAATCGGCGATGCGGCTACGGTCGGCGTTATTGCGCGGCAGCCAGCCCTGCGCCACCAGCACATGCATGTTTGAACCCTCGATCTGGAAGGGCGTGAGCACATGAAAGCCGGCCTGGCCCCGATATGGGCGGTTGTCGAGGTAAATGGTCCACGCCGGCACGAAGTGGCCAGTGACCGTCACGCGGCGGTATTCGATGGCTTGCGCGTCTTGCGGCAACATGGGCGCGGCGCGCAAGGCCAGCGGCGCGGCCAGGTTGCCCGCCTGCAGCCTGGCGGCGCGCGCGATTTTTTCGTCCGCGCGGCGCTGCTGCCACTGCGCCAGCGACAGACCGAGCGCGACCAGCAGCAACATCACGATAAATGGAATCAAACGAAATTGAAAGCGTATTGGCATTACAATGGACCCTCCTCGCAGCGGGCCTTGTCATCCATGAAAATCGTCGTCGCCATCGCTTTTATCCTGATCCTGGGCAGCCTGGGTTCGGCCTTGTTCTTCCTGATGCGCGACAAGGGCAAGAGCAACCGCACGGTGCAGGCGCTGGCCATGCGTGTGGGTTTTTCGATTGCCCTGTTCCTGTTGATACTGCTGGCGCACAAGCTCGGCTACATACAGCCTACCGGCATCCATTAGACGCCACCATTGCCTGATTGGCAAATTTGACAGTTCAAGAAAAAAGCCGTACACGGATCGTCCGGTACGGCTTTTTCACTGCCCGGGCACACGGCTTGCGCCATGCACCCTGCTGCGCATTATAACCAATACACGACCACGTACAGGCCCAGCCAGACGACGTCGACAAAGTGCCAGTACCAGGCGGCGCCTTCGAAGCCGAAATGATGCTCGGGGGTAAAGTGGCCTTTGAGCACGCGGTACAGGATCACCGACAGCATGATGGCGCCCAGGGTCACGTGAAAGCCGTGGAAGCCGGTCAGCATGAAGAAAGTGGCGCCGTAGATGCCGGACGTCAATTTCAAGTTCAGCTCGCTGTAGGCGTGCATGTATTCATACACCTGGAAGCCCATGAAGACGGCGCCCAGCAAAATCGTGGCTGCCAGGAACAGGGCCGTCATGCCGCGGTGGCCGGCGCGCAATGCGTGGTGCGAAATCGTCAGGGTCACGCCCGAGGTCAGCAGCAGGGCCGTGTTAATCGTCGGAATCCAGAACGGCGTCATGGTGGTAAATTCCTGCACCGTGCCGGCCGGCCCCACCGTGCCCCAGTGAGCGGCAAAATCGGGCCAGATCAGCTTGTGGTCCAGGTCGCCCAGCCAGGGCATGGAAATGCTGCGCGCATAGAACAGGGCACCAAAGAAGGCGGCAAAGAACATCACTTCCGAAAAGATGAACCAGCTCATGCTCCAGCGGAAGGAGAAATCGATGCGCTCGCTGTACAGGCCTTTTTCCGATTCGCCGATGGCGTCGCCGAACCAGAAATACAGCACCAGCAAAATGCCGGCCAGGCCAAGGTAGTTCACATACGGACCCCAGGCGACATCATTGACCCAGGCCGACGCGCCTATCATGGTCAGCAGCAGGCTGGCGCCGCCCAGCATCGGCCACTTCGATGGACCGGGTACAAAATAATAGGGTGCAGAGGACGCCGTAGCGTGGTTGGAACTCATTCTCATCTCCTCATGTATATATTTATGGTACGACCAGGCTGACGATGGTAATCAATATGCCGACCAGGCAGGCCACCGCCAGCAGGCCGGCAATCACGATATGCACCGGGTTCAGCTTGACCGAGTCCGTATCGAAATCGCTCTTGCGCCGCAAGCCGGTAAACGACCAGATCACGGCCTTCAATGAATACAGGAACGACGCTTGCGGCTTGCGCGGTTCGTTCATGGCTGCTCCTATTGCACTACCGGCGTCTGAGCCTGGCTCAGACCGGCAATCTCGAAAAACGTGTATGACAGGGTAATGGTCTTGACCTCTTTCGGCAGCGCCGGATCGAGGAAGAACACCACCGGCATCTGCCGCGCCTCATGCGGTTTCAAGGTCTGCTGCTGGAAGCAGAAGCACTCGACCTTCTTGAAATGCGGCGTGGCGCTTTGCGGCGCGTAGCTGGGAATGGCTTGCGCATTGACCGTGCGCCCCTGCGTGTTGACGACTTCATACAGTACCGTCACCAGTTCGCCCGGATGCACCTGCATGCTGGAAACCACCGGGCGAAAGCGCCACGGCCCCTGGGCATTGCCGTCGAATTCCACCGTGATGCTGCGGCTGGTATCGACTTGCGTGTTCTTGTCGTAAGCGACCGTGCCATCCTTTTGCGTCAGCACATTGATGCCCATCACTTCGCAAATCTGCTTGTAGACGGGAATCAGGGCATAGCCGAAGCCGAACATCACGCAGGCAATCACCAGCAGCTTGCCCAGCAACTGGCGGTTCAGTCCCCGCGTTTGCTGCTGCTCCTGCGGCTGCGGCTGCACTGGCGTCGTCATGTCACAGCCACAGCCGCTTGGCAAACACGGAAAGGAAGAAGAAGGCCGCCAGTGCCGCCAGGATCAGGCCGGTGCGCAGGTTGTTCGGTTTTTTACGCTCGCTCATGTCAGCCTACTTCACGGTCGGCGGTGTTTCAAAGGTATGGAACGGCGCCGGACTCGGCACGGTCCATTCCAGCCCTTCCGCGCCTTCCCATGGTTTCGCCGGTGCCGCCTTGCCGCCACGAATCGTCGGGATCACGACGAAGACCAGGAAATACACCTGCATCAGGCCAAAGCCGAAGCCGCCGATCGAGGCGATCATGTTGAAGTCCGTGAACTGCGCCGGGTAATCGGCGTAGCGGCGCGGCATGCCGGCCAGGCCCAGGAAGTGCATCGGGAAGAAGGTCACGTTGAAGGTGATCAGCGACAGCCAGAAGTGGATCTTGCCGCGCGTTTCGTTGTACATGTGGCCGGTCCATTTCGGCGACCAGTAGTAGAAGCCGGCGAACAGGGCGAACAGCGAGCCGGCCACCAGCACGTAATGGAAGTGGGCCACCACATAATAGGTGTCCTGCAGCTGGATGTCGATCGGCGTGACGGCCAGGATCAGGCCCGTGAAGCCGCCCATGGTGAACACGAAAATGAAGCCGACCGAGAACAGCATCGGGGTCTCGAACGTCATCGAGCCCTTCCACATGGTGGCGATCCAGTTGAACACTTTGACGCCGGTCGGCACGGCGATCAGCATGGTGGCGTACATGAAGAACAGCTGGCTGGTGACCGGCATGCCGGTGGTAAACATGTGGTGCGCCCAGACGATAAACGACAGAATCGCGATCGACGCGGTGGCGTAGACCATCGAGGCGTAGCCGAACAGCGGTTTGCGGGCAAACGCCGGCAGGATCTGCGAGACGATGCCGAAGGCCGGCAAAATCATGATGTAGACCTCGGGGTGGCCGAAGAACCAGAAGATATGCTGGTACATGACGGGGTCGCCGCCGCCGGCCGCGTTGAAGAATGACGTGCCGAAATGACGGTCGGTCAGGGTCATGGTAATCGCCCCGGCCAGCACCGGCATCACGGCGATCAGCAGATACGCCGTGATCAGCCAGGTCCAGCAGAACATCGGCATTTTCATCAACGTCATGCCGGGCGCGCGCATGTTGAGGATGGTGACGATGATGTTGATCGAGCCCATGATGGAAGAGGCGCCCATCAGGTGCATGGCGAAAATCGCCATGTCCATGCCGGGGCCCATCTGCGTCGACAGCGGCGCATACAGGGTCCAGCCGGCGGCGGTGGCGCCGCCCGGTACCAGGAAGGAGGTGGCCAGCAAGATGGCGGCCGGCGGCAGCAGCCAGAACGAGAAGTTGTTCATGCGCGCAAAGGCCATGTCGGAGGCGCCCACCTGCAGCGGGATCATCCAGTTGGCGTAGCCGACAAAGGCCGGCATGATGGCGCCGAACACCATCACCAGGCCGTGCATGGTGGTGAGCTGATTGAAAAATTCAGGCTGGAAGAACTGCAGGCCCGGCTGGAACAGCTCGGTGCGTATCATCAGCGCCAGCACGCCGCCCGACAGCAGCATGGCGAAGGAGAACCACAAGTACAAGGTGCCGATATCCTTGTGGTTGGTGGCAAACAGCCAGCGGCGGTAGCCCGTCGGATGCTCATGTGCGTGATCATGGGCGTGATCGTGCCCATGTTCGCCTGCGTGCAGATCGTGACCGGTGCGGTCCAGGGTGCTAGTGCTCGTGCTCGTACTCATCTGCGGCTCCTGATTACTGGCGTGCAGCCACGATTTCGGCTGGTTGAACGATATTTTCCTCGGCCTTGTTGGACCAGGTATTGCGTGTGTAAGTGATCACTGCCGCGATATCGGTGTCGGACAGTTGTTTCCAGGCTGGCATTTCCGCCGGATACTTGCCGCTCTTCTGGCCGTTCAGCAACACATGGATCTGCGCCGCTTTCGGACCGTTGACGACGGGCGAGCCGTCGAGAGGCGCGAACGCGCCCGGCACGCCCTTGCCGGTGGCCTGGTGACAGACCACGCAGTTGGCGGCATAGACTTTTTCGCCCTTGACCTTCAGCTCGTCGATGGTCCAGGTCTTGTTCGGATCGTCGGCCAGTGCCGCCATTTCCTTCTGTTTCACGTCGACCCAGGCCTTGTAATCGTCACTTGATACGACTTTGACGACGATGGGCATAAAGGCGTGTTCCTTGCCGCACAGTTCGGCGCAATTGCCGCGGAAGGTGCCGATATGGTCGGCCTTGAACCAGGTGTCGCGCACGAAACCGGGAATCGCATCCTGCTTGACGCCAAAGGCGGGCACGGACCAGGCGTGGATCACGTCATTGGCGGTCAGTACCATGCGGATCTTTTTATTGACCGGCACCACCACTTCATTGTCGACTTCGATCAGGTAATTTTCGCCGCGCTTTTCCGTCGGCGGCGCGCCCGGTGCGCCCACTTGCGCGCGCGGCGTGGACAGGTTGGACAGGAAGGAGATGCCCTGCCCATCGCCTTTCAGGTAGTCATAGCCCCATTTCCACTGCATGCCGGTGGCCTTGATGGTGATGTCGGCGTTGGACGTGTCTTTCATGCCGACCACGGTGCGCGTGGCAGGCAATGCCATGCCGATGACGATCAGGAAAGGCACGACCGTCCAGGCGATCTCGACGGTGGTACTTTCGTGGAAAGTAGCCGGTTTGTGGCCCAGCGATTTGCGGTGCTTGAAGATGGAATAAAACATGACGCCGAACACGGCCACGAAGATCACCAGGCAGATGACCATCATCCAGGTGTGCAAATCGTAGATTTCGTGGGCGATCTGTGTCGCCGGCGGTTGCAGATTCATCTCGAACGGCACCGGACCGCCCGTGCCAGGATAGGTGGAGGCGGCAGGCGCCGCCATGGCCCACTGTCCGCTGCCAGCCGCTAGCAGCAAGAGTCCCGGCATCGACGATAGCAGTCGCTTTGCATAAGTCATGTTTTCCCCAACCACCTAAAAAATAACGATATTTTAAACGGCTGCGGAAACCTCCGTACTTGCCCGCTGCCGCTCCTCCATGAAAGCCCAACGGCCAAACCGCCGCCGCAAAGCCTGTAGCATCAGCAGATTACATGCTGGCGATCCGCACAAGACACTGTGGGAGCACCATGCTGCAACCCTGTTTTTCCAGCACCGCCATCATAGCGACCGGTACAAGATGATTACTATACTAATGCACTAACTTCGCGCGTGGCTTGCTTTGCGTTTTTATTTTTTGCACGGCCCTTGTTTTTTAGCTTAACAAGCTGACAAAACAATCAACGATTATAAGCAAGAAAAGTTGAATCCATCAAGAAATATACGGCGCATGCGGGGCTACGCCAACGATGGCGGCGCGGATTGCAACGGTTGCAGCCATTTCAGCCGCCATGCTGACGAAGTCTTGGTTTTTATCCGCTTATTTACGCGGCAAGTCAAAACGAATGATCGCTTCGCCGTTGCGCGTCACACGCGGTGCCGGACGAAAAGCATGGCCATAAAGCACTTCAAAAGTAAGCCCCAGCTTGCCATCAGGCCGACGCATTTTCTCGAGGGCAGCCAGCATGCGCTGCCATGCCTGCTTGCCCATCAGCCCGCGCCGGCGCGTGGTCAAGGGATTGCCGCCAAAAGCACGCACATCGGCCAGCAGTTTTTCCGGCGTGTCATAGGTGACGGTAATGATTTCCATATCGAGCACCGGCGTGGAAAAGCCCGCTTCGACCAGCATGTCGCCAAAATCATGCATGTCGACAAACGGCAAGGCGTGCGGCGTCAGATCAGCCTCGGCAAAGGCGTCGCGCAGTTCGCGGAACGTGTCGGGGCCAAAACAGGAAAACATCAGCAAGCCGTCCAGGCGCAGCACGCGGCGCCATTCGGCAAACACGCGGTCGGGCTGGGCATGCCAGTGCAGCGCCAGGTTGGACCAGACCAGATCGACGCTGTTCGGCGCCAGCGGCAAGTCGCCCAGGTCGCCGCACAGCAAGTCCACGCCGGCCTTGGCCGGCAGCAGCTTGCTGAGGAACTGGTTCAGGCCGGACAATTTGCTGGCCGGCGCGCGCGCCGCCAGCACCATCGCTTGCGCCGCGTCGAGACCGATAATCTGTGCGGCCGGATAATCCTTGTGCAGTTGGGCCAGGTCCGCGCCGGGACCGCAACCGGCGTCGAGCACGCGCAAGGGCGCGATCTTGACCAGCTCCAGGCGTTCATGCATGCGCGACGACACTTCGCGGCGCAGGAAATCGGACGGCGCCACGCGCGCCGGGCGGGAAAAGAAATCACGGACGTGCACCGCATCGATGGGCGCACTCATTTTGGGCGGAGTAGTGGGAACTGACATGTCGAATCGGGTGAGATGAGATAATGTCGGCAGTGTACATGGAACGCGGCCATGGCGATCAACAGCCTTTTTTGCCTCGCTGTGCTGGGCAGCCTGCTGCCGGCCCAGTGCGCGCTGTGCGCCGGCAGTTGCCGCGCCATCGTGTGCCAGCCTTGCCGCCGGCAATACCTGGAACATCGGCGGCGCCGCTGCCGCCAGTGCGCCAATCCGCTCGATGACACGGCGTTGCTGTGCGGCCGATGTTTGCGCCGCCCGCCCGCCTACGACGCCACCTGGACGGCGGCGGACTACGCGGCGCCGGTCGACCAGCTGTTGCTGCAACTGAAATTTGGCGCGCGCCTGGCGCTCGCGCCGCTGTTTGCGCAGCTGCTGGCGCAAGCGGTACAGCACGAAGGTGACTGGGACGCGCCGCAAATGCTGTGCCCGGTTCCGCTGGGACCAGGCCGCCTGGTCGAGCGCGGCTATAACCAGGCGCTGGAAATCGCGCGTCCGCTGGCGCGCAGGCTTGACATTGTCTTGCAGCCAAGGCTGGCCCTGCGCGTGCGCGAAACGCGCGCGCAAAGCGGCGTGGCGCCGCGCGAACGGCGCGCCAACCTGGCGCAGGCCTTTATGGTGGCGCCGCAACATGCCGGCCATGTGCTTGGGCGCCATGTCGGCATCGTCGACGACGTGATGAGCAGCGGCCATACCGTCCACGCGCTGGCAGTGGCATTGAAACGCGAAGGCGCGCGCAAGGTCACGGTGCTGGTGGCGGCGCGCACGCCGCCGCGCTGATCGATTACTTATATGAGGAGAACATCTTGTTTCACGTAGTGCTGGTCAACCCGGAAATCCCGCCCAATACGGGCAATATCATCCGCCTGTGCGCCAATACAGGCGTGCAGCTGCACCTGATCGAACCGCTGGGCTTTCCGCTCGACGACGCCAAAATGAAGCGCGCCGGTCTCGACTACCACGACTACGCCAGCATGAAGGTGCACAAGCACTGGGACGCCTTTATCGCCGACACGCAACCCGACCCGGCGCGCATGTTTGCCATGACCACGCACGGCTCGCGCCCGTTCGCCGAACTGGCCTTTTTGCCTGGCGACGTGTTCGTGTTCGGCTCCGAAACCAGGGGCCTGGACCCGGCGCTGCGCAACAGTTTTCCCGGCGAGCAGCGCATCCGCCTGCCGATGCGCCCCGACAACCGTAGCCTGAATCTGTCCAATACGGTGGCGGTGGTGGTGTATGAAGCGTGGCGCCAGCACGGCTACGCGGGTGGCGCCTGATCAGATTTAACGCAGCGCCAGCTGCGCGTTGGCGCCCGTCTCCACGTCCAGGATCACCAACTGCGTGCGCAAATCGCGCGTGGCGGCCAGCTTGCCGTTGACATACAGATTGGTCTTGACGCCGTACACGCCCTGCGACACGCCGGCCGGCAAGGTCAGCTCGAACGAGTTTTCAAAGCGCCCGCCGGTGCTGTTGCTGCTGGCCAGCGACTTCGAGCCGGACTTGAAGGGCTGGCCCTGCGGGTCGAACACCACCAGTTCCTCGCGCACGTCGGTGACGCTTTGCGCGCTGCCGTTGACCAGTTCCACCACCGAGTTGACCTTGAAAGGCTGGCCGCGCTTGACGGTGGCCGCGCTCACTTGCGGCGTGTACGACACCACTTGCGGCTCGCGCGGCAAGGCACCGCGCGCGCGGATATAGTCGCGGTCGGCTTGCGCCGCCGTCTTGGTCTGGCGCGAATTGACATTGATCGCCAGGCAGCCGGCCGCAGCCAGGCCGCCGCCGATGGCGGCGCCCTTCAGCGCGCCATTCTTGCCGCTGACCAGGGCGCCGAGCAAGGCGCCCACAGCCGCGCCGGCCGCGGCCGTCGCGCCCACGCTGCACGGGTCGTCGCTGGTAGCGGCCTGCGGTGCCTGCCCGCCTTGCAGAGTTGGTGTGTCCTGGCGCACGCCGTTCGGGTTGCCGGGCGCCGTCGCGCAGCCGGCCAGCATGGCGGTAATCGTCAGGGCGGCGGCGGCGCGCAAAGTGGTCTTGTTCATGTGAGCTCCAAAGTGACTTATTTGATCGTGGTTTCCGTCTGCAGCACCTGGCGCTCGCGCTCACGCACGCGGCGCGACAGATTGTCGATACGCGGGTTGTTCGGGTCGACCCGGCGCGCACTGTCCAGATAGGTCTTGGCGGCGTCGAAACGGCCATCGGCCATGGCCCGTTCCGCGTCGCGCAGGAACGATTGCGCCATCTCGTTGCGCATGGCGGCGCCATTGTCGACGGCGGGCGCCGGCACCGGGACAGCCGCAGGTACCGCACGTTCGACCGCACGCGGCACGGCAAGTTCAGCCTGTGCCGGGCGGGTTGGCGCCGGATCAAGCGGCGCAGGCGCGGGTGTATTCAATGCCTGCGAATCGGCCTTCAATTGCTTCAGTTCCGGATACTCCCGGTCGATCGCTTCGAGTCTGGCGATGCCGCTTTGCGCCGCCGACGCATCCTGGTTGTCGAGCGCCTGGCGCACACCCACCTGCACCGACGCGGCCGCCGCCTGCTGGCGCGCCAGCTGCTTGCGCAAGGACTCCACGGTGGCGGCCCCCGCGCAATCGACGTCGAGCTTGGCGATGGCCTCGCCCGCGCTTTGCAAACGCTTGCCGTCGAGTGCCTTTTCAATTGCCTTGACGCTGCGCTGGCAGCCGCTGCTGGCCGCGCCGGCCTTGGCGATGGCCGCCTGCAAGTCCTCGGCCTTGGCGCTGGACTTGCCAGTGCAGACGTTTTTCGCCGTCGCCAGCTTCTGGCGCGCACCGTCCAGGCTGCCATTGGCAACCAGTTTCAGACCGCTGTCGATGGCGTCATTGCAGGCCGATTCGCTGTTGCCGCCGGGCTTGCCGTTCATATAGACGATGACCAGCGCCAGCACGGCGATGGCAGCCAGCCAGCGCGGCCATTTCCTGGACGCACCGGGTGGCACCACCACCTTCGGTTCGGCTGTTGGCGCCGGCGTGGGTTCGGCCTTGGGTTCGACCTTGGGTTCGACCTTTGGCGGCGCTACCGGGATCACCGGCGGCGGCTTCGGCGCGGATACCGGTTCCGGCCTGGGCACAGGCACAGGCTTGGGCACCGCTGGCAACGGCGGCGGCACGGCGGCGACCGGCTTGACCGGCGGCGGCGCGACAGCACCGGCCACGCCCTGGCCGCAAAACGGACAGAACGGCACGCCGCCCACCAGCACCGCTTGACACTTGACACACTTGTTCACGACGCATCCTTCATCAAAGCGGGGGTGGCGCCGCGCTCAAGGGCGGCGGCGCACTGAACAGCACCGAAGCCAGTTCCGGGAACTGCGACAGGTCGGCCCAGGCCGGCATGCCTTCGCGCCAGACCTTGGTGGCGGCCGGCACGATTTGCCCGGCGCGCACGAATTGGCCGATATGCTGGGCAGTAAACGGTCCCTGCTGCTTGCCGTCGATGCCGAGGAAATACTGATATTCGACCAACTGCGGCGCCATGGCCGGCGTCAATGACGGCGCACCGAACGGCGACGCCACCGGCACGGACACCGGTACCGGCGCAAACAGCGATTGCAGCGCACCTGGCTCCAGCATTTCCGGCTTGATCGCGAACTTCAGGCGCGGCAAGCCATCTTCGCCCGGCTCGCGCACTTCCCATTCATGCGTGTCGGCATCGGAATCGGCAACGACATTGGCCCAGGCTTTGAGGTCGGCCAGCAGCTTTTCTTCCAGCTTGCGGATCTCGGCGTCGGTGAGGCCCTTGCGGCGTGCGCTCTCGCGCAGGTCGGCGGCGATTTCATGGGCGATCGAATTGCCGAAGCCCTTGTTGTCGAGCTGGGCGCCGCCCGTCATGGAAATCAAGCGCGGCGTGTAGACGTCGGTGGCGTAATAGCTGGCCAGCGCGGCCAGCGCCACGGTCTGCACCTCGTCGAGTTCGGCCAGGCGTTCGGCCACGCGCGACTCGATCAGGCCGTGGAACACATGGTGCAGGCCGCTCTGGCGGATCGAGCGCTCGTTGCCGATGCGGCGCACGTCGCCGCGGCCCATGGCAAACAGATACTGGCCCAGCGGCACGATACGGCCATTGTGGCGCGTCAGCACGCCCAGCATGATGGCTTTCAGGAACAGCGCGAAATGGTCGGCCAGCAGGCGGATTTCGTCGGTGCCCGGCGCGATCGGGTGATTGAACTGGGTGGTGTCGATATGCGTGTGGATCGGCGCCTTGTCGTTGTCGCTTTCCTTGCGATAACTGGTGCGCCAGCCTTCGAGCCCGCGCAGCACCGTCAGCGGCACGCCGGCCAGCTCGCAGTAGCACACGGCGCGCCCCGCAATGCCGGTCTCGACAATATCGAGCTGGCTCTTGGTAATGCCGGCCTGGGTTTGCACGCAGGCGTCGATTTCGGCCCCGAACCTGGCCTTGAAGCGTTGCGCGCCGGCCACGCCGATCACGCATTTGTATTGATCGGCCACCACATTGAATTCGCCCACCATGTTGGCGTCGATCCACGGCATGGCGCAGGCCAGCAATTTGCGGAAATAATCCTGGCGCCGCGCCGGTTCCATCTGGTCGAGGGCCGCGAACAGGGGCTCGACCTGGTTGCCGTCCTGGTCGTTCACGCCCATGGTGGCCAGGCGGTTTTCCGCCATGCGCTTGACCTTGTTCAGGATGTCGCTGCGCTGGGCCGGATCGCCCAGCATCGGGAACAGGGTCTTGGAGCCGCCGATATCCTGGAACGCTTCATCGGCCCATACCCGCAAGGTCCTGGCATCGGGCATGGCGATATCGGCCACCGTGACGGGCACCACGATGGCGGTCGCATGGTCTTTCTGCAAGTCCTTTTGCACGATCACATTTGCGGTCTGCAATTGCGACAGCATGTCGAGCACGGCGGCGCGGCCATTCTGCAATTCGCCCACCAGGCCGTTCCATACGGCGCGGCCTTCCGCATCGACGCCGGTGCGGTTACCCAGCCAGCGCGAGATGTCGCGCAGCAGCAACACGGCCTCGTCGGCGGCGCGCGCGCGCAGGTGGAACTTGAGCGCATTGGCGATCTCGGTGCGCAGATGATCCATCACCGAGGCCGCCTGTTTGTCGCCGCTGCCGAACAGGCCGCCACGCACCTGTTCCAGGTTGTTCAGCAAGCGCTCGTATTCGCGCGTGCGCACCGCTTCCTTGATTTCGCGATAGCGTTCGGCATTGGTGTCGATCTGCGCGATCAGGCCGCTGCCGGGCGCTTCGATGCGGTCCTTGATCTGCTCGACCAGCGACAGCACATATTCGAGGCCGCCGAATTCCTTGTTGTCGAGGTAGCCATACAGCTGGTCGCGCACCACCTGTTTGATATTACCGAACAATTCGGCGCGCCGCTTGGCGATGCGGTCTTCGGTGGTGTCGGCGGTGGAATCCTGGTCGCGCACGGCGTCGCGTTCGAGCTGGCGCACGGCTTCGCGCACCTGGGTCGGCCATTCCTTGCGGTCGTAGCCGGTGCGGATTTCGTCGATGCGGCGGTTGACCCGCTCTTCCACGCCGCTGAGCAGGCTGCCCTGGCGCTCGGCCAGCAAGTCGTCGACGACCTGGAAGTCGTCGAACGGACCGTTGGATCGCTTCAGTTCGATGCTCTTGTCGGAAAACACGGGAAAGTCGTTGAACGGCGTCGCGCGCAAGCCCATGTGTGCGCCGATAAAGGTATTGCGCTGGTCGTCATTGGCGCGGTTGGCGCCGGCATCGACGCCGCCCACGCCAAAGAAGGCTTTCAACATGGCACCGGCCCAGCGGTGGGAGCGCTCATCGCGCGCCGCTTCCTGGCGCGTATCGAGCACCGCCATGCCGAACGAGGAATAGCGCTGCGAGAAATACAGGCGCATGTCGCCGAAGCGGTTTTGCGGCACCGGCGCCTTGTACATGGCGTTCTTGTGCTGCGCCTGGTTGACGGCGATCGAGCGCTTGGCGCGGGCGAAGTCGGCCGAGGCGAAGTCTTCGAACAGGGAATCGGCCACCATATGATAGATGTCGTCGACGCTGTCCGTATGCTGCTGGGCCAGGTTGCCCGAGTCGACCAGGAACACTTCGTTGTAGGGCACGCGCGGCAACTCGGGGCGGTCGTAGGTATCCCAGCGGCTCAGGTAATTCTTGTTGCCCATCATCGCCGATTCCAGTTCCATCAGCGCCGCATAACCATTGCCTTCGGTACGGTCCTTGTTGTTCTTGGTAAAGCCGCTGGGCAGGAACAGCATCAGTTCCACATCGGCCCGCTCGACTTCGGTCCTGGCGATCCAGCGCGCCAGATAGCCCATGTCGAGGAAGGAGCCGGAGCCGGTGCCGCCGGCCACCGAGCCGACCACCACGATGCGAAAACGCCCCGGCTCCATGCGCAGGCCCAGTTCGCTCAGCTGGCGCTCGTGCGACAGGCCGGCCTTCAGGGTCTTGAGTTTCAGGCGGATCTTGTCGCGCACCTTGCTGTATTTGTCGAAGAAATACAGGCGCGAGACGGCGCGCACCTGGCCGGCGCCCGACTGCATGTCGAAGTTCAGGTCGCGGATCTTTTGCGGCGTCAGCGGCAGCCATTCCTTGATGTGCGGATAGCGTTCCAGCGAGTCGTCGTCGCGGCCATATTTGTCGGCGTCGAACGAGCCGACGATTTTTTCATCGTCGGTAAATTTCAGCAGGTCGAATTGCAAGTCCTGCGCCTGCGATTCGCCGCTTTCCACCAGCGCGCCATTGTCGAGGTCGAAATGAATGAATTGCGCCACCGGAAACTCGGTCAGGTTTTCAACGCGTGTGCGGTGGCCGGCGCCGCCCCATAGCGTGTTGAGGATGCGCCGGCGCACGCGCATCAGCACCTGCATGCCGGTGCCGCCCACGCCGATGAACAAGGTGGGGCGCAAATCGATGATCTTGTCCTGCTTGCGCTCGCCCGGCGCGGCGGTGGTCTGGTTCAGGGTGTCTGACATGGTGTTTCCTTAACGGGAGTGCGATGGCCGGTGCGGGCGCTTAATTTTTGCTGGAAGTAAATGTGAGCACCAGCGCCACCAGGCCGACCAGTACCAGCGGACCCATGAACAGCGGCGCGAGGAATTTGTGCGCGTTCACGGCCGCCAGCACCACGGCGGTGGCCAGGCTGGCGAGAAAAATAAACAACCACCAGCCCGAGGCATTGGCCTTGTTCGGCGACACGCGCTTGGCCACCAGGCCGTTGGCGTAGGCGTTCTTGGCAAAGAAAAAGGCGACAAACAGGATCAGCAGCACGGCGCCGCCGATCAGGGTGTCGCGCGAGGAGGTGTCGGTGGCGCCGACCTGCTCCAAAGCGGGTGCGGTCTCGACGGCAGCCGTGGTCGCCGGCGTGGACGCGGCGGCAGAAGCTGCCGGTTCGGCCGCCGGCGGTGGCAAGGTAAAGCCTGCGTTGTCTTTGGGAGTATCTTGTGCCATCGTCTGCCTCGAAAAGTGAAATAGGAATCAGGAATTGAAAAACGCGGTCAGCCCACAGTGACGGCATGGCCGTCGGCCACGCGCACGACCGACGGCTTGCCCAGGCCACGCTTGAGTTCGCCAATCTCGCGCCCGCCATCGTCGCGCAGGAGCACGCTCTTGAACGGCTTGAGCAAGACCTGGCGCGGCACGCCGTCGACCACCACGCGGTAGCGCTTGCTGCGCGTGCCCAGCAGACCGAACACGACAAACGCCAGCAGCAGCAACAGGATGGCGGCTATCATCAGCAGCACCGGCAGCAGCGGATACTGGATGCGCACCAGCAGCGGCACGGTGGCCTGCGAGGCGCGCACGCTGTCGGGCGGGGTAAACACTTCCGAGATCGGGTCGCCCGGAAACAGTTCCTGCAATTGGCCGGCAAAGCCGGAGGACAGGGCCAGGCGCTGCTCGGACAGGCCCACCGTCGCGGTCATCGGCA
Source organism: Janthinobacterium sp. PC23-8 (assembly GCF_002250505.1). GTDB lineage: Bacteria > Pseudomonadota > Gammaproteobacteria > Burkholderiales > Burkholderiaceae_D > Janthinobacterium. The sequence goes on along the minus strand of NZ_NJGY01000001.1, from coordinate 3,395,825 downwards.
GCAGTACCTGCTTGCCCATGGCGGCCAGGGCCTGGGCCGACCAGGGCGAAGGAATCTGCGCCATCGGCAAGTCAAACCGCACTTCGACCGCCTGGCTGGCGCCCGGCTGCAAGCCCTTGATGACGGCCGGGCTCACCTGCAGCGGCGCGGCCTGGCCGGCCAGCGCGGCGTGCACGGTGGCGCCTTCGATCACATACGGGAAAAACATGTTCTGCAAGGACGCCTGCAGCACCACCTGGGGCACCAGGCTGGCCGCTTCCACGTCGAGCACGATGGTGCGGCCGTCGCGGCCCAGGCTGGCATGCACGTTCGGGGTATTCCTGACCGACTGCGGCACGATGCGCACGGCGTCCTGGTCCACCGGTTTCAAGCGGGCCGGCGCGCGCGTGAGCACCCTGGACAAGCGCCCGTCGGCCTGGATGCGGCTCAAGGCGTCGGCGGCCGGCTGGCCATAGGCCAGCGCATACACCATCAGACCCTTGGCGCTGTAGAGCTTGCCCTGCACTGGCATGCGCAATGGAAACACCAGGGTCTTGGTGATCGACGGCTCCAGGTGCAGCAGGCGGTAAAAATCGCGGTTGCGCTCGGCCGTCTGGCTGTCGTTGTTCGGGCTGTTCTTGTTATTGGTAAAAATCCACACAATGCCGGACGCCGAACGGAAGGGGCCGGTAATGGTTTTGGTCACGGCTTCCTGGAAGTCGGTGTCGGCCAGCGCGCCGCCGCTGCCCTTGCGCGCCAGGCCCAGGGGCGCCAGTTGCGCGGCAATGCTGGCCGCGCCACGGCCCTGGCCCAGCAGCGCGGGCGAAACATTGCTGCCGCTGCTCTGGCTGAAGGCCAGCAGGAACAGTTGATCTTCGGGCGTGCTGGCGGCCTGCGCCACAGCGCCGACCAAGGCTTTCAGCTGCGAATGCTGGTCCGTGTAAAACGGCTCCATCCAGCCCGAGTTCTGCACCAGGAAGGCCTGCTGGATGCCGGCCGCCTGCGCGGGAGCGGCCAGAACCAGGGATGCCACTGCGGCGACGGCGGCCAGGATGCGCTGTATCAGATTCATGCCTGCAGCTTCCAGCCATTGATACGGCTCAGCAAGGGATGGTAGGCCCACAAGGTGCCCTGGTGGGCGAACAGGCGCATGCGCCACGGTTCGGCCACCGAAAAGGCGTGAAACGGCAGCGGGCGCACGCCGTCGTCCTGCAGCAGTTGCGCGTACATGCGCTCATCCGAGCGCAACACGCTGTCGAGGCTGGCGCGCGTCTCGAAGCGCACGCCGAAGACGCTCTCGCCCGCTTCGAGCAGCGGCATCACCGAGGTGCTGCTGCCGCCATCGTTGCCGTGCTCGAGCTCCAGCCACGGCGCCGTTTTCAGCTTGGTGGAAAAGCGGTAGTTGATGCTGCCCGAACACAGGCGCGGCTCCATCGCCTCCACCGTTTCGCGTGCGGTGCCCAGCTTGAGGTAGAGATAGCGGTCGGCGGCGCCGTCAAAGCACAGCTGCCACAGGTCACCATCGCGCGACAGGTACGGGCAGCCGAAATCGAATTGCGGCTGCAGGCCGGCCGGCCACGGCATCCACGAGGCGGCCATGCCGCCGTCCTGGCGCTGCTGCAGGCGCAGCTGGCCATGTTCGCACGGCCAGATCACGCTGCGGCCATAGGCCACCGGCGCGCTGACACGGCCCAATGCCACCGCACCATCGAGCACGACATCGGCGCCGGCAAGGTGATTCAAGTCCAGGTTCAGGAAACGCAGCACGCCGTCCGCGCCCTGCAGCGGCGCCCACAAGCGGCCCTGGAACCAGATCGGCGCGGCTACCGAAGGCGCGTCGCCGAAGTGCTCGACCTGGTAAGTGAGCGATGGGATATCGGGCGTGATGCAGGCCAGGCCATGGCCGCTGGGTACATACAGGCAGCTGTTCCAGGCGCTGGCCAGTTCGGCGCGCCAGGCGGACACGCCCAGCTGGCATTCGGACAGCAAGCCGCCTTTCGACGATTCCAGCGCCAGCCAGTGCTGCGAGCCGGGCAGCCAGCCGTACAGGGCGCCCTTGCGCGCATCGAGCGCCAGCAGGGCCGCGCCCGTGGTGCCGAAGCGCGCCGAGAAAAACGCGTGTTCGCCCGGTGGCGGCGTGGGCAGACTGGTGTCGGGATCGGCATTGGCCAGCGCGTCGCTGGAAGAGTCGCGCGCCGGGCTGCGGGCGATTTTCAGCGCTTGCGCCGTCTGGCGCAGGCCGGTGGCGCCGGGCATGGCGCTGCTGTTGACGGCGCGCGCGCCGAATGGCGCCACCCAGGCGCTGGCCTGGCCGCTTTGCGGCGGCGCCTGCAAGGCCACGCCCGTAAACGGACTGTACTGGAATTCGGGCGGAAACTGCGCGCTGGTCTCGCCGGGCAGGCAGTGGGTACGCATCAGCTGGCCGATATCGTCGGCATTCAGGCGCGGCGACACCGGCTGGCCTGCCGCACTGCGTGTAAACTGCAAGCCTGACTGGACCGCATCGGCCATCCAGACGCCGGACTGCAGCAGCCACTCTCCCGTACTTGTATGTTCCATTGATTTCTTCTGTCGCAAACGATGACCGCCATGGGCATGGCGTGATGAACGGCGGCACTACGCGCTGCGGCTGACCTGGCGCAGCCTTGGCATAACGATCATAGTAACGCCTTTTTATCCCTGTGGAAACATTGACGGCGTGCAGCACGACATCGACGCCCCCGGGCAGGTATAACACGATAGTATAAACGCAACAAGAGCGGTTTCTCTTGTGCGTGCACAGCCGGTGTCGTTGTTACTGCTGGCGCACCTTGCTGAGCAATTTGGTGGTCGAGCGGTCGTGTTCGAAGTCGATCGCCACGGCCTGGCCGCCATAGGCCAGCACGGCCTTGCCTTCAGGTATCGCCGTCATGTCGTAGTCGCCACCCTTGACGTAGATTTCAGGCTGGATTTCCTGCACCACTTCCAGTGCGCTGTCTTCCGAAAACGGCACCACCAGGCTCACCGATGCGAGCGCGGCCAGCACCGCCATGCGGTCTTCGCAGCTGTTGAGCGGGCGGTCGTCCCCCTTGCCCAGGCGCTTGACCGAAGCGTCGGTATTGAGGGCCACCACCAGCGAAGCGCCCAGCGCGCGCGCCTGCGCCAGATAGGTCACGTGACCGCGGTGCAGGATATCGAACACGCCGTTGGTGACGACCACCGGTTTGGGCAAGGCCGCCGCGCGCGCCTGCAGTTCCTCGCGGCTGCATAGTTTGGTTTCAAAATCAGGCATGGGAGTCCAGTGTTCAGTACAGTGAGTGAGTTGGGCGGCTGGTCGTGCGCGACCGCCCGGTTCCCTCTATTATAGGGGGCGATCCGCTACAATACGCGATCGCCGCAGCAGTTGCCGCGCACGTCCTCTTTCATTCATTGCAAGCTGGCATTTCCTGTGTTTCAATCACCTTATGACACTGACTGAACTGAAATATATCGTGGCCGTCGCGCGCGCCAAGCACTTCGGCCATGCGGCAGAAGCCTGTTTTGTGGCCCAGCCGACCCTGTCAGTGGCCATCAAGAAGCTCGAGGACGAACTGGGCGTGGTGCTGTTCGAACGCGGCGGCGCCGAAATCTCGGTCACGCCGCTGGGTGCGCAAATCATCGCCCAGGCCGAGCGCGTGCTGGAACAGACGGCCGCCATCAAGGAACTGGCCAAGCAGAACAAGGACCCGCTGGCCGGCCCGCTGCGCCTGGGCGTGATCTATACGATCGGCCCCTACCTGCTGCCGCCTCTGGTCAAAGCCATGATCGATCAAGTGCCGCAGATGCCCCTGATTTTGCAGGAAAATTTTACGGTACGCCTGCTTGAACTGCTGCGCCAGGGCGAACTGGACGTGGCCATCATGGCCCTGCCCCTGCCCGAACACGGCATGGCCATGCAGACCCTGTATGACGAGCCGTTCGTGGTGGCCATGCCGCGCCACCATGCATGGACGGCGCGCAAGACCATCGCCGCGCAGGATCTGAAGTCGGAAACCATGCTGTTGCTGGGCAACGGCCATTGCTTCCGCGACCAGGTGCTGGAAGTGTGTCCGGAAATGGCGCGCTTTTCCTCGCCCGGTAACGGCATGCAGCGCACCTTCGAAGGCTCGTCGCTGGAAACCATCCGCCATATGGTGGCCAGCGGCATCGGCCTGACCGTACTGCCGCGCGCCTCGGTGCCGGATATGCACGCGGCGGACGGCATGCTGGCCTACCGCGAATTCGACGAACCGGCGCCGTCGCGCCGGGTGGTGATGCTGTGGCGCAAGAGCTTTACGCGCAAGGCCGCCATCGACGCCCTGTGCGCGGCGATTGCCGGCTGCGAGTTGCCCGGAATTACCAGTTTGTTTGAAGAGGCCGTCCAGGGCGAAAAATAGTACCTTGCCATAGTATTTGCGATAATCGGCGTTTCTCTTCAACAAGATCGAGATTTCCATGAACAAGCTGGCGCTGTATTTCCGCCTGATCCGGCTCGACAAGCCAATCGGTACCGTATTGCTGCTGTGGCCCACCCTGTGCGCCTTGTGGATGGCGCGGCAAGGCGTGCCGGACTGGCGGCTGCTGCTGATCTTTTTGCTCGGCACCTTCCTGATGCGCTCGGCCGGCTGCGCCATCAACGATTACGCCGACCAGAATATCGACAAATTCGTCAAGCGCACGGCCGACCGCCCGATTACCAGCGGGCGTATCAGCGGCAAGGAAGCCCTGGCCGTGGCCGGCGTGCTGACGGTGGCCGCCTTCTGCCTGATCCTGCCCCTGAATGCGCTGACAAAACAGTTGTCGGTGGCGGCCGTGATCATCGCCGCCACTTATCCCTACTTCAAGCGTTTCTTCGCCATTCCGCAAGCGTATCTGGGCATCGCCTTCGGCTTCGGCATCCCGATGGGTTTTGCCGCCATCACGGACTCGGTGCCCGTCGTCGCCTGGCTGTTGCTGGTCGGCAATGTGTTCTGGGCCGTGGCCTACGATACGGAGTACGCCATGGTTGACCGCGACGACGACCTGAAGATCGGCATCCGCACCTCGGCCATCACCTTCGGGCGCCACGACGTGGCCATCATCATGCTGTGCTATGCCCTGTTCCTGCTGCTGTGGCTGGCCTGCGGCTGGTACCTGGGCCTGCGCTACTGGTATGTGGCGGGCCTGCTGGTGGCGGCCGGCTGCGCCGTTTATCACTACACCCTGATACGCGCACGCGAGCGTCTGCCTTGTTTTGCCGCATTCCGGCATAATAACTGGCTGGGAGCAGCGGTTTTTGCGGGGGTCGTGCTGGACTTCGCTTTCCGCTAGTCAATCAGTCTTGCGCCTCGGACCTTGTTGACGCGCCGCAAGATCGCTTTGCCGCTGCACTCTACACTGGTATTTCACTGTGCTTTCACCCACCGATGAGGTAATACATGAGCTCGATACAAACAGGCAAATCCAGCAGCGATAACGTCATCGCCGAAGCTGGCCATGCGCGCGATAAAGTGATTGGCGACATCAAGGGTGTCATCAATGAAGCCGAAGGCTGGCTCGACAACGCCGGTGGCCAGACGGGCGAAAACATCCGCGCCGTCAAGGAAAAATTCATCACCACCCTCGATACGGCCAAGAAAGACCTGATCAAGCTGGAAGAAGACCTGGTCGACCGCACCAAAAAAGCCGCCAGGGCTACCGACGAATACGTGCAGGACAATCCATGGAAGGCCGTCGGCGCCGGCGCCGTCGTCGGCGTGCTGTTCGGCCTGCTGCTGGCCTCGTCGCGCCGCTAGTTTTTTCCCGTAGTACCCGGGCGGCAAGAGTTTTCAAGCAGTCCGCCTGCATTTCGACACGAAAGGCAGTTCATGGCTATCGTTCAACATGCTGCCCGCGTCGCGGCGACCCTGGCCGACATCATCCGCACCCGCTTGAAACTGGCGGCAGTGGAGATGGAAGAAGAGTCGCTGCGCTACCTGACTTACCTGGGGCTGGCCATGCTGGCCCTGCTGCTGCTGTTTGTCGGCCTGGTGCTGCTGGTGTTTCTCGTCATCGTCATTTTCTGGGACACGCACCGCATCGGCGCCATCGCCATTTCCTCGACCGTCTTTATCGTTGCCGCCATCGCCACCCTGGCCGGCGTGCGCGCCAGTTTTCGCGGCAAGCCCAAGCTGTTGTCCTTTACCATGGACGAGCTGAACAAGGACCTCGACGCCTTGCAGCATCTGGCGCACCGCGCATCGGAGCGGCCATGAAACCCGATCCCCAGTCCCCTATTATGGTCAAGCTGAGCGCCAGGCAACGGCGCGATGCGCTGCTGGCCGACTGCGCGCTGCAGCGCACGGCGCTGGGCCTGGAGACGCGGCAATTGTTCGAACCTTTGAGCGGCGGCAATTTGCGCCAGGCCATCCTGGCGCGCCTGAAAGTGCCGCTGATGGTGGCCGGCGGCATGCTGGGCCTGATGCTGCTGCGTCCGCGCCGCAGCTTGCCGTGGCTGCTGCGCGCCAGCGCCCTGCTGCGCCACGCCAGTGTCGCCCTGCCCATTATCCGCAGCATGCTGCAGCGCCTGAACCAGCAGCAGGCACCGGTCGAAAAATAATTTTCTGTTTGCTGCATCCAAACGGCGCATCCATGGGTAGTACCGGTATCAGCCAGCCGGCTGAACCTTATAACCCAGGAGCACGCCATGCAGACCCTCTCGCCACGCCACCTCGCCTTGCCATTCGCCTCCCTGATGCTGCTGTCGGCCTGCGCGCCGATGAGCGCACGCTATTCGCAGGAACAATTGCCTGCCGGCGTGAAAGTGCCGGACGGCCACCAAGTCGCCATGCAGACCGTGGGCGTGGGCAAGATCGCCTATGAATGCAAGGCCAGGAAGGACATGACGGGCCACGAATGGGTCTTCGTGGGACCGGACGCGGTACTGAATGACCGCGGCGGCATGCAGGTCGGCACCTATGTTGGCCCACCGGCCACCTGGGCCAGCCGCGATGGCTCGGCCGTGACGGCAACGCAAGTGGCAGTCGCCCCTGCCGGCACCGGCAATATTCCATATCAGCTGGTGAAAGCCAATCCGGCCACCGGCAGCGGCGCCATGCAGGGCGTGAGCTATATCCAGCGCGTGGCGACCCAGGGTGGCGTGGCGCCGATGTCCGCTTGCAGCGCCAGCAATCTCGGCGCCAGGCAATGGGTGCCTTACCAGGCCGATTATATTTTCTGGAAAACCGTCTGAAACGGTTGAAACATGACGGTTGGCAAGATGTCTTCTGACCTATAATTCATTGAAAACTTGCCAACCCACCGATAGCCGCCACCTTGCCGACACCTGCCGCCACCTACGACTACGACGCCGCCCTGCGCGCCTGCGCGCGCGGCGAGCAGCAAGCCCTGCAGGGGTTATACCAGCAGGAAAGCCGCTATCTGCTGGGCGTGGCGCTGCGCATCGTGCGCCAGCGGGCCTTGGCCGAAGACGTGCTGCATGACGCCTTTCTCAGCATCTGGCGCCGCGCCGGCAGTTTCGACGCCACGCGCGGCAGCGGCAAGGGCTGGATCTATGTGGTAGTACGACACCAGGCGCTGAACGTGGCGCGTGCACGCGCCCATGAAATATCGGCCGACGAGGATACCGTGGAACACCTGCTGCATGAACGCCAGGGCGGACACGCCGGCGACGCCTATGCGCTGCAAGCGAACATGGGCAAGTTGCACGATTGCCTGGGCCACCTCGACGAGGCCAAACGCAACTGCATCCTGTACGCCTATGTCGATGGCTGCTCGCACAGCGAAATCGCGCAGCGCGTCGCCTCGCCCCTCGGCACCGTGAAAGCCTGGATCAAGCGCGGCCTGGCCAGCTTGCGGGAGTGCATGGGATGAATACGCCATTGAATGAGGAAGAACTGCAGCGCCTGGCCAGCGAATATGTGCTGGGCACCTTGGCAGCCCAGGAACGCGCCGAAGTCGAACAGCGCTTGGCTACTGACGCGCAGCTGCGCGACGCCGTCGATGGCTGGGAGCAGCGCTTGCTGCCCCTGACCGGCCTGGCGCCGCCGGAGGACCCGTCGCCGCAGTTGTGGCCGCGTATCGCTTCGACCCTGTTTACGCCAAAAGCCGTGCGGCAGGCTGGCCGCTGGCAAGCGTGGTGGAACAGTCTGGCTTTCTGGCGAATACTGGCTGGCGGCGGCCTGGCCGCCGCCGCCGCCGCGCTGGCCGTGATGGTGACCATGCAGCCGCAGGCACCAGGCGGCCCCGGCTATCTGGTGGTGCTGGTGGCGCCGCAGGACAAGGCGCCCGGCTGGCTCGTCCAGGCTGGGAATAAAGACAACCGCGACCTGAGCCTGATCCCACTGGGACCGACTAGCGTGCCGCAGCAGAAATCCCTGCAGTTCTGGACCAAGGGCAAGGACTGGGGCGCCCCTGTCTCGCTGGGCCTGGTACAGCCCGGGCAGACGCTCAAGCTGAAACTCGACAAGCTGCCGCCGATGCAGGCCGAGCAGCTGTTTGAAATCACCTTGGAACCGGAGACCGGTTCACCGACGGGCCGGCCGACCGGGCCGATCCTTTACATCGGCCGTGCCGTGAAGGTGATGTAGAAAACGTCTGACCAAACCTGCAGCTTCCTGAGCGATGCAAGTGGCTGCCATCGCCCCAGAGTGGACGTGGCAGTTGAAGCGCGTTAAGACGGGACTAAGCCACCAGGCTTAGTCCCGTGTCATAGCTTGCCCGAAGCAGGAGTGTACTTACGCTCTGGTAAGCTGAATCCTTTCCTCGTTCCATAAAACTCCTCCTTGAATTCTACGCATCCATTACAGGGCCTAACGGTTTCTAACACCGATATGCGCTGTTCAGTCAGCCGCATCAAGCACAGGGCCATCGAAAAGTTGTAAGCACTTCCGCCATGCATCGCCGCACTCTGGAACTTGCACTCCGCGTCACGGAAAACAATCCATGCACGTTGCGCGCGTTGCAACCCTTGTGGCTTGGCAAGCGCAGACATCAATATCTTGTAGACAACATTTAAACGTGCGTCGGATTCGTTTAGCTCTCGACTCATGCAGAAAGTACTCTCAAGATTATTGCCTTCTTCACAATGCTCCTGCTTGATCGATGCCATATCGCTTTGTTGTTCGGAAGCATTGGTCAAGGACGACAGCGAAAGGCACAAGAAAACAACGCCCAACATGGACAACCGGCTTAAAACGGCATTTCCCACAAGCACTCGCTCCTTCTTACAATTGATCGTATTAAGGTCCAATTTCACCCACAGCAACTCCCTGCCGCTCGCCACGGTTTTGTCAGGCGTTCCTATTTCCCCAGCTCGTCTCCAAGCTCACGCCCGCGCGCGGCGGCCGCCTTGATGCCCTTGACGATGGCGGCCTTGACGCCGCTCTCTTCCATGCTGGTCAAGGCCGCATAGGTCGTGCCGCCCTTGGAGGTGACGCGCTCGCGCAGCACCGAGGCCGGTTCGCTGGAGTTCGCCGCCAGTTGCGCCGCGCCCGTAAAGGTGGCGATCGCCAGCTGCGTGCCCTGTTCGGCCGTCAGGCCCAGTTCGCGCGCCGCTTCCTGCATCGCTTCGATAAAGTAGAACACATAGGCCGGGCCGCTGCCCGAAATCGCCGTCACCGGATCGATTTTTTCTTCGTCGTCTAGCCAGACGGTGGTGCCGACCGCGCCCAGGATGGCGTCGGCCTGCGCTTTTTGCCCGCCGCTGACGCCGCCGCTGGCCACCAGGCCGGCAATGCCCATGCCGATCAGGGCCGGCGTGTTCGGCATCGCGCGCACGATCGCCGGATAGTCGCCGAGCCAGCGCGCCAGGTCGCCGCTGCGGATGCCGGCGGCAATCGTCAGCACCAGCGGCGCTTTGGCGCGATTGAGAAACGGCAGCAACTGGGCCGCCACTTCGCGCATGCTTTGCGGCTTGACGGCCAGCACGATCACGTCGGCCACGCGCAGCGTGTCATCGGCGGCCGCCGCCGTGGTCACGCCATGCTGCGCCTGCAGTTTTTCAAGCGCCGGGGCATGCGGGTCGATCACATGGATGTTTGCGCCCGCCGTCAGTTTGCCCGCCAGCCCGGCGATCAGGGCCGCCGCCATATTGCCGCCGCCAACAAATGCTATTTTCAGTTCTGCCATCATGAATGCTCTTTCAAAGGGGGGTCAGGAATAATCGCGGGCGCCGAAAATCGCGCTGCCGACGCGCACGATGGTGGCGCCTTCCAGCACGGCCGCCTGCAGGTCCGACGACATGCCCATCGACAGGGTGTCGAGCGGCAAGCCGTCGGCGCGCAGCTGTTCGTACAGCACACGCAGCTGCGCGAACGCGGCGCGCTGCAAGGCGGGATCGGTTTGCGGCTCGGGGATCGCCATCAGGCCGCGCAGGCGTAACTTCGGCAGTTGCGCCACGGCGCGCGCCAGCGCCGGCAGCTCGCCTGGCGCCACGCCGCTCTTGCTGGCCTCGCCGCTGATATTGACCTGCAGGCAGATATTCAGGTCCTCCATGCCATCGGGGCGCTGCTCCGACAGGCGCGCGGCAATCTTTTCGCGCTCGACCGTATGCACCCAGTCGAAATGCTCGGCGATCGGCCGCGTCTTGTTGCTCTGGATTGGCCCGATAAAATGCCATTCCAGCGCTGTTTGCGGCAAGGCCAGCCTGACGGCGGCGATCTTGTCGATGGCTTCCTGCAGATAGTTTTCGCCAAACGCGGTTTGCCCGGCCGCCGCCGCTGTCAGCACGGCATCAAAGCCAAACGTCTTCGAGACGGCCAGCAGGGTGACGGCCTCAGGCGGGCGCTGCGCTTCTATGGCCGCTTGCGCGATACTGCGCCGCACGGCTTGCAAGTTCTGTTCGATTGTGGACATAATCATTTTCTGGTGGGCGGACGTTGCCGCGGCAATCTGCGCGGCGCCCTTTATTGCAGGCACAGGGATTATAAATGGACATTTCCGAACTACTCGCTTTCTCCGTCAAGAACAAGGCTTCCGACTTGCACCTGTCCGCCGGCCTGCCGCCGATGATACGGGTCAATGGCGACGTGCGCCGCCTGAACGTGGCGGCGCTCGAGCACAAGGAAGTGCACGCCATGGTGTATGACATCATGAACGACGGCCAGCGCAAGGCGTATGAAGAAGCGCTCGAATGCGATTTTTCGTTTGAAATTCCGGGCCTGGCGCGCTTTCGCGTCAACGCCTACAACCAGGAACGGGGCGCCTCGGCCGTGCTGCGCACGATTCCGTCGAAAGTGCTGAGCCTGGAAGAGCTCAACGCACCGCGCATCTTCGGCGAACTGGCCATGCGCCCGCGCGGACTGGTGCTGGTCACGGGGCCGACCGGTTCGGGCAAGTCGACCACGCTGGCGGCAATGGTCAACCACGTCAATGAACGGCAGAACCATCATATCCTCACCATCGAGGATCCGATCGAGTTCGTGCATGAACCGAAAAAGTGTTTGATCAACCAGCGCGAGGTGGGCCAGCACACGCATTCGTTCAGCAATGCGCTGCGCTCGGCCCTGCGCGAAGATCCGGACGTGATTTTGGTCGGCGAATTGCGCGACCTGGAAACCATCCGCCTGGCGCTGACGGCGGCCGAAACGGGCCACCTGGTGTTCGGCACCCTGCACACCTCGTCGGCGGCAAAGACCATCGACCGCATCATCGACGTGTTTCCGGCCGAGGAAAAAGAAATGGTGCGCACCATGCTGTCCGAATCGCTGCAGGCGGTGATCGCGCAAAACCTGCTGAAAACCAAGGATGGCAGCGGCCGCGTGGCGGCCCATGAAATCATGCTGACCACGCCGGCCATCCGCAACCTGATCCGCGAAGCGAAAGTGGCGCAGATGTATTCGGCGATCCAGACCGGCAGCAATGTCGGCATGCAGACGCTGGACCAGTGCCTGACGGATCTGGTGCGGCGCGGCGCGATTTCGGCCGAGACGGCGCGCTCGGCCGCCAAGTCGCCTGAAAACTTCCCGGGATAAGCCATGACAACTGTCTACCATACCGGCGCCATCCACGCGCTGCTGGCGCAGATGCGCGAACGCGGCGGTTCGGACCTGTTCATCACGGCTGGCTTTCCGCCCGCCATCAAGCTCGACGGCAAGCTGACGCCGCTGTCCGCCACCCCGCTCGACGCGGCGCTGGCGGCCGGCTATGTGCGCGCGCTGATGAACGACAAGCAGGTGCAAAGCTTTGAGGCCAGCAACGAAGCGAACTTCGCCATCAGCCCCGAGGGCCTGGGGCGCTTTCGCGTCTCGGCCTTTGTGCAGCTGGGCCAGGCGGGCATGGTGCTGCGTACGATCAATACCGCGATTCCCGAACTGGCCAAGCTGGGCCTGCCCGCCATCCTGCAGGACGTGGTCATGAGCAAGCGCGGCCTGGTGATCATGGTGGGCGCCACCGGCTGCGGCAAGTCGACCACCCTGGCGGCGATGGTGGGCCACCGCAACGCCAACAGCCACGGCCATATCATCACCATCGAGGACCCGGTCGAATTCATCCATCCGCACGGCAACTGCATCATTACCCAGCGCGAAGTGGGCGTCGATACGGAAGACTGGGGCACGGCCCTGAAAAACACCTTGCGCCAGGCGCCCGACGTGATCCAGATCGGCGAGATCCGCGACCGCGAAACCATGGACCACGCGATCGCATTTGCCGAAACGGGCCATCTGTGCCTGGCCACCCTGCACGCCAATAACGCCAACCAGGCGCTGGACCGCATCATCAACTTCTTCCCCGAAGAGCGGCGCCAGCAGCTGCTGATGGACTTGTCGCTGAACCTGAAAGGCATGATTTCGCAGCGCCTGATCCCGCGCAAGGATGGCGCCGGACGCAAGGTGGCGATGGAAATCCTGCTCAATTCGCCCTTGATGAGCGACCTGATTTTCAAGGGACAAGTCCATGAAATCAAGGAGCTGATGAAAAAATCGCGCGAGCTGGGCATGCAGACGTTTGACCAGGCCCTGTTCGACTTGCACGAAGAAGAGCAGATCAGCTATGAAGACGCCTTGCGCAATGCCGATTCCGTCAATGACTTGCGGCTGTCCATCAAACTCAACAGCAAAGCGGCCCATGCGCGCGAGCCCGCTACAGGCAGCAGTTCACTGGGGCTGCTGTAAAAAAGCAGCTTGGGATTGGCATTAATATTTAAGACAATGAAGATGCAAATTTCTTACGGTTAATTTTTTTTAAGGCCGGCGCCCGATATCATGTTCTTGGAAGCACTATTCGGTGATAATGTTTGCTAAATTATTCACGGATATCGATACGGAACGATGCCAGTCTTCGGGAACATTTTATCGTCATGGTTGCGGATGGGGACGTATTTCCGCTGGTTTCTGCCCATTCTCTTGCTGATACTGGCCGTCTCCGCCGTACGCTACCATGCCTTGCTGACGAGCGAGACGGCGCAGGCCGACGCGCGCTACCGCAGCGAGGCGCGCCAGCTCAATCTCTACCTGGCCAACACCGTGCTGCCGCTGTCCGTGCGCAGCGATGGCGCCAGCGTGCAGCAAGTGCTGCGCACGGCCCTGCCGCTGAACCGCAACCTGGCGGCGATCGTCTGGCATGGCAATGGCAGCCGCATCGACGTGCTGGCCGAGACCCCGCCTGGCGCCGCACCACGCGAGCAGGTGCCGGCGTGGTTCAGCCGGCTGGTCGGCATGACGCCGATCCACAACCGCCTGCAGGTATCCTTGCCCGGCGGCAGCGATGGCGTGCTGGAATTGCAGTACACGCCCGACCTGCCGCTGCTGTCCGTGTGGCAGGCGGTGCGCCTGCAAGCGCTGCTGAGCGCCGTCAACATTACCCTTGTGTTCGTGTTGCTGGGCTTGCTTCTGGCTTCCCACCGCAGGCTGCTGGCACGGCTGGCGCAAGCAATCGAGCGCCTGCGCGGCGGCGACTTCACGGTGCGCATGGCCGCCGGCGGCACGCAGGAAGCGCAACACCTGTCGCGCGCATTCAATGGCATGGTGGGCGACGTGGGCGATATGTTGAGCTCGCTGCAGGCCAGCCGGCAGCAACTGGGCCAGCAATTGACGGAAACGGTGCACATGCAGCAAGTGCTGCAAAAAATGTCCTGGCAAAACTACCATGACGTGCTGACCGGCCTGCCCAACCGCGCCGCGCTGGCGGCCCGCTTCGAGCAGGAGCTGTTCCTGGCGCGCGAGCGCCAGCGCCTGATGGCCGTGTGCCTGTTCGATCTCGACCATTTCCAGGCCATCAACGACCGCTACGGCGCGGAAGCGGGCGACGACCTGCTCAAGCAGGTGGCCGGCCGCCTGCACGCGTTCAGCGGCAAGGCGCACTATGCGGCCCGCCTCGGTGGCGACGAATTCGTGCTGCTGCTGTGCGGCCAGGCCAGCGTGGAGGACATCGAAGTGCAGTTGCTGCAGCTGATGCGCGAGCTGAGCCTGCCCTACCAGTGCGACCAGCAAGCCGTGCACCTGACGGCCAGCGCCGGCATCGCCGTGTATGCAGGCAAGGATCTGAATGCGGAAAGCCTGCTGCGCCACGCCGACCACGCCGTCTACCAGGCCAAGCTGACGGGGCGCAACCAGTATCACTTTTTCGACAGCCATCTCGACGAGGAGGTGCGCACCCACCACAACCAGCGCACCGAAGTACGCCACGCGCTGATCAACGGCGAAATGCGCCTGCACTACCAGCCCAAGGTCAATATGCGCACTGGCGCCGTGGTCGGCATGGAAGCGCTGCTGCGCTGGCAGCATGGGCAGCGCGGCCTGCTGGCGCCGGCGCATTTCTTGCCGCTGGTGGAACAAACCGACCTGATCATCGACATCGGCGAATGGGTGCTGCGCCAGGCCTTGTGGCAGATGCAGCGCTGGAGCGCAGCCGGCCGGCAGTGGGTCGTCAGCGTCAATATCGCGGCGCGCCATTTCCAGCAGCCCGATTTCGTGCTGCGCCTGAAAACCATCCTCGGCGAATTTCCCGGCGTGCGCGCCAGCATGCTGGAAATCGAAATCCTCGAATCTTCCGCCCTGCACGACGTCGAACACGTGCGCCGCATTATCCGCGCCTGCCAGGCGCTGGGCATCACGTTTGCGCTCGATGATTTCGGTACCGGTTACTCCTCGATGTCCTACCTGAAGCGCCTGCCGGCCAACATCATCAAGATCGACCAGAGCTTCGTGCACAATATGCTCAACGACCGCGACGACCTGCACCTGGTGCGCGCCGTGATCGGCCTGGCCCGCTCCTTCCATCTGACGGTGATCGCCGAAGGCGTCGAGAGCATCGCCCACGGCGAGCGCCTGATCGAGCTGGGCTGCGACCTGGCGCAAGGCTATGTCATCGCCCGCCCAATGCCGGCCGATGCCGTGATGGGCTGGGCCGACAACTTTGTCGCGCCGCCGCAATGGCGCGCCGCGCGCTATACGGAAGACCAGATTTAAGGATTAAGCCTGGCCCAGCGCCGTATCGATCAGCTCGATCCAGTGCCGCACCGGCACCTGGGTAGCAGACTGCAACTGGCTGAGACAGCCGATATTGGCCGACACGATCACGTCCGGCGCGCACGCTTCCAGCTGCGCCACCTTGTTGTCGCGCAATTGCTGCGACAGCGCCGGCTGCAAGATGGAATAGGTGCCGGCCGAGCCACAGCACAGATGGCTGTCGGCGCACAGGCGCACATCGACGCCGACGGCGCGCAGCACCTGCTCCACCCGGCCCCGTATTTGCTGGCCATGCTGCAGGGTGCACGGCGGGTGGTAGACCACGCGCTCGGTGATGCGCCCGTGCACCAGCGCCGCCAGTTCCGTCTCGAAGGCCGGCAATATCTCGCACAGGTCGCGCGCCAGCTCGGCAATGCGCCGTGCCTTGACGGCATAACGCGCATCGTGCGCCAGCAAATGGCCGTACTCCTTGACGGTGGCGCCGCAGCCCGAGGCCGTCATGATGATCGCTTCGGCCGTTTCCACATACGGCCACCAGGCGTCGATATTGCGGCGCATGTCGTCCAGCGCCGCTTCCTGGTCGTTCAGGTGATGGCGCAGCGCGCCGCAACAGCCGGCTTTGGCTACATTGATCAGCTGCACGCCGAGGGCATCCAGCACGCGCGCGGTGGCCGCGTTGATATTGGGCGACATGGCCGGCTGCACGCAGCCGTCCAGCACCAGCATGGTCCGCTGATGGGAGCGCGCCGGCCAGAGGCCGGGCTTTGCCGCTGGCCGCAATTTGTCCTGCAGGCCCTTGGCCAGCAGCGGGCGCAGCGCCTGGCCGGCCTTGTAGAGCGGCGTAAACAGCCAGCGGCGCGGCAGCGCTTCCTTCAGGGCAAAACGCAAGGCGCGTTCACGCAAGGGGCGTTGCACGCGCTGCTCGACGACATGGCGGCCAATATCGACCAGGCGCCCATACTGCACGCCCGACGGACAGGTCGACTCGCAATTGCGGCAGGTCAGGCAGCGGTCCAGGTGGGTTTGCGTCTTGGCCGTCACGGGCGCGCCCTCCAGAACCTGCTTGATCAGGTAGATGCGTCCGCGCGGGCCATCGAGCTCGTCACCGAGCAGTTGATAAGTGGGGCAAGTGGCGGTGCAAAAGCCGCAATGCACGCAGGCGCGCAGTATGGCTTCGGCCTCGTCGCCGGCTGGCGTACCCTTGATAAAGTCGGCAAGATTGGTTTGCATGGCGTCTCAATATAGTCAGTACATACGATGCGGATTGAAGATGCCGGCCGGATCAAAACTGTGCGCCAGGCGCTGGTGGATCGCCGCCACGGCCGGCGCCAGCGGATGGAACACGCCCACCGTCTTGTCGCCGCCGCGAAACAGGGTGGCGTGGCCGCCGGCCGCCGCCACACTCTGGCGGATGCGCTGGGCGCCGGCAGCCATGGCGTCGCCCTCGATTTTCAGCCAGCGCTGCGCACCGCCCCACTCGATCAGTTGCCGCCCTTTCAGCACCACGGCACTGGCGTGCGGTGGCAAAGAGAGCCGCCACAAGCTGCCGGCACCACCAAAAAAGTCATGCGTCTGCTCGCGCAGCGCGCTCCAGAAAGCCGCCGCGTCTTGGGCAGCGACTGCCTCGCCTCCCAGCCGCTGCTGCGCCGCCGTCACGGCCGCTTCGGCGCCCGACAGGCGCAGCGTCAGCACGCCGTCATGCCAGCAACTGGCCGAGATCGGCAAGGGCTGGCCGCCCCACTCATTCATCATGCGCAGCGCGGCAATCTCGGCACAGTCAAACCGCAGGCTTGCCTCGCGCAGCGGCAAGGGCAGTACTTTCAGCGACACTTCCAGGATCAGTCCGAGGGTGCCGAGGGAACCGGCCAGCAGGCGCGACACATCATAGCCGGCCACGTTTTTCATTACCTGCCCGCCAAACACCAGGCGTTCACCTTTGCCATCCATCAGCACGGCGCCCAGCACGAAGTCGCGCACCGCGCCGGCGCTGGCGCGGCGCGGCCCGGACAAGGCGCAGGCCACCGTGCCGCCCACCGTGGCGCCTGGGCCGAAGTGCGGCGGCTCGAACGCCAGCATCTGGTTGCGCGCGGCCAGCGCCGCTTCGATCTGCGCCAGCGGCGTGCCGCAGCGCGCCGTGATAACCAGTTCCGTCGGCTCATAGTCGATGATGCCGGTGTACTGTCGCGTGTCGAGCACCTCGCCGGCCGGTTGCTGGCCGTACCAGTCCTTGCTGCCGCCGCCGCGCAGGCGCAAGGGCGTGCCCGCCGCGCTGGCGGCCACGATGGCCTGTCTGAATTGTTCCGCTATCGCTTGCAAAAGGGTCTCCGGTTTGACTAAAAACGTGGCAGGTTGGCAAATGGCAGCCGGCCGGCCGTCACATGCATCTTGCCAAATTCGGCGCAGCGGTTCAGGGTAGGAATCGCCTTGTCCGGGTTGAGCAGGCCGTGCGGGTCGAAGGCCCGCTTGACGGCAAAAAAGGCGTCCAGTTCGGCGCGTGTAAATTGCACGCACATGGAGTTGATCTTTTCCATGCCCACCCCGTGTTCGCCCGTGATGGTGCCGCCGACGGCCACGCACAGGGCCAGGATATCGGCGCCAAACGCTTCGGCGCGCTCGAATTGGCCGGGCTGGTTGGCATCAAATAAAATCAGCGGATGCAGATTGCCGTCACCGGCATGGAACACATTGGCGCAGCGCAGGCCATGCGTGGTTTCCATGGCGGCGATGCCGGTCAACACTTCGGCCAGCTTCTTGCGCGGGATGGTGCCGTCCATGCAGTAGTAATCGGGCGAGATGCGCCCGGCGGCGGGAAACGCATTCTTGCGCCCGGACCAGAATTTCATGCGCTCGGCTTCCGTCTGCGAGACGGCAATCGCGCTGGCGCCCGCGCCTTCCAGTACCGCCGTCATGCGCGCGATTTCCTCTTCCACCTCTTCATGCGTGCCATCGGCCTCGCACAACAGGATGGCGGCCGCATCGATGTCGTAGCCGGCTTTCACGAACGGCTCGACCATGCGCGACGAGGTTTGATCCATCATTTCCAGGCCGGCCGGAATAATGCCGGCGGCGAGCACATTGGCCACCGCATTGCCACCCGTGACCACGTCGCCGAACGAGGCCATGATGACGCGCGCGGTGGCCGGTTTCGGGATCAGTTTCACCGTTACTTCGGTGACGATGCCGAGCATGCCTTCGGAGCCGATGAAGACGGCCAGCAGGTCCAGGCCGGGCGAATCGAGCGCCTCGCCACCGAGTTCGAGGATCTCGCCGTCTAACGTGGCCACCCGCACGCGCAGCACATTGTGCACCGTCAGGCCGTATTTCAGGCAATGCACGCCGCCCGAATTTTCCGCCACGTTGCCGCCGATGGTGCAGGCGATCTGCGAGGACGGATCGGGCGCGTAGTACAGCGCATGCTGCGCCGCCGCCTCGGAAATGGCCAGGTTGCGCACGCCGGGCTGCACCACGGCGATGCGCGCATAGGGGTCGAGGCGCACGATGCGGTTCAGGCGCGCCGTCGACAGCACCACGCCATCGGCGATCGGCAAGGCGCCGCCCGACAAGCCGGTGCCGGCGCCGCGCGGCACGATGGGCACCTGCATTTCCCGGCACACGCGCAGGATGGCCAGCACTTGCTGCTCCGTGTCGGGCAGGGTAACGATCATCGGCAACTGGCGGTAGGCGGCCAGGCCGTCGCATTCGTAGGGGCGCGTATCTTCCGCGTCCGACAGCACGCAGCGCGGCGGCAGCACGGCGTGCAAGGCGCTAGCTACCGCCTGCTGGCGGGCGACGGCAAATCCAGGTGAAGCTTCGGTGACGGCAGTGTGCATGTAATGGTTCCGGGCAGGCATGGCATTGCCCTGATTGTAAGCACAAACCGGCGGGCACCGCCGGTTTTTCGTCGCCCCGGGCGTCAAGTTTCCGGCAAGAAGGCGCTCAGTGTCGTATGCTGCCCCTTCCACACACAACAGGATCAGACATGGGCAAGCGACTTTCGAAAATCGCCACGCGTACGGGCGACAATGGCAGCACGGGCCTGGGCGACGGCAGCCGCACCAGCAAGGACAGCGCGCGCATCCACGCCATGGGCGACGTCGATGAACTCAATTCCAACCTCGGCGTGCTGCTGTGCGAAGCCATGCCCGACGCCCTGCGCGAGGAACTGGTGGCCATCCAGCATGACCTGTTCGATCTCGGCGGCGAACTGTGCATCCCCGGCTACCAGCTGATCAAGGAAGAGCATGTGCTGCGCCTCGACGACTTGCTGGCCAAATACAATGCCGAACTGCCCGCGCTGGCCGAATTCATTTTGCCGGCCGGCTCGCGCGCCGCCTCGCTGGCCCATGTGTGCCGCACCGTGTGCCGGCGCGCCGAGCGCAGCATCGTCGCGCTGGCGGGCAAGGAAACCATCCATGAACACCCGCGCCAGTATGTGAACCGGCTGTCGGACCTGCTGTTCGTGCTCTCGCGCGTGCTCAACCGCTTTGCCGGCGGCAACGATGTGCTGTGGCGGCACGACCGCGCGCGCGGCTGACAGCGCCCCCACTGCGCAGCCTCAACAAAGCGCCATCCAGCACGCTTTGGCGGACGCGGCAGGCGTAGCATGAACCGCACTGCAAAAAAAAAGCAAACAGCTTTTTCGATAACCCAAACTGTTTAGGTTTATGCTATCATGCCTACCATATTCACCTATGCAGGTCATCGCGTCGTGATCTACTCGAATGACCACCGGCCGGCACATGTGCATGTGCTCGGCAGTGGCTGCGAAGCCGTATTCGAGCTCGATTGCCCCTATGGACCGCCCTGCTTGCGCGAAAACTACGGTTATACGCAGAAGTACCTGGGCCGGCTCGCCGGGGCTTTGAAGACGGAACTGCGCCAGCTGTGCTGGCGATGGGAGGAGATCCATGGATATCACTGATAACGATTTTTTGCAGGCCAATGCGCGCGCCGTCGAAAAAAAGGCTGCGTTTCCCGCCGCCGTGGCCGTGCACTACGACCAGCGCATCGAGCGCGTGGTCATCACCCTCGCCTCGAAACTGGACATCGCCTTTGCGCCCGGCGATGTGCCAGCTCTGGCGCACGCCACGCCGGTCAGCCTGGCCGAGACACAGATAAGCCCGTCGGGCCTGGGCATCCATTTTCCCTTGCTCGACGTCGACCTGTATCTGCCGGCCCTGCTCGAAGGATTTCTCGGCTCGCAGCGCTGGGTCGCATCGAGCAACGGCAAGAAAGGCGGCCAGGCGCGCAGCAGCGCCAAATCGACGGCCGCGCGCGAAAACGGCAAGCTGGGCGGACGCCCGCGCAAGGCCAGGCCCGCCGAAGAACCGGTCGACTGATCAGGCTTTGTTCGGTTCGAACTTGCCGGCCTGATAATCTCGGATCGCCTGGTTGATTTCTTCGCGTGTATTCATCACGAACGGGCCATGCGCCACCACCGCTTCGCCGAGCGGCGCGGCATGGCCGAACAGCACCACCGCGCCGTCGGGCGCGGCAAACTCCAGCGCATCGCCGTCGACATCGAGTTCGACCAAAGTAAAGGCCGGCGCCGCCTGGCCGGCCAGCGCCAGCGCGCCTTGCACCACATACAAAAACACATTGCGGCCACGCAAGCCACCCTGCGCGAAGCGCGCGCCGGGGCGCATTGCCAGCCACGACATGAACACGCCGGTCAGCGACTCGACTGGCCCGCTGTGACCGTCATACTGGCCCGACACCAGATGCAAGGTCGACAAGCCGTCCGGCGTGGCCACCTTGACGATGGCCTCGTCCTGCACGCCCTGGTAGCGCGGCGCCGTCATCTTCAGGCGCGACGGCAGGTTCAGCCACAGCTGCAGAATTTCCAGTGGCCCGCCATCGCGCTTGAACGCGGGCGGCGACAGCTCGGCATGCACCAGGCCGCTGCCAGCCGTCATCCACTGTACCCCGCCGGCGCGGATGATGCTGTCGTGGCCGGCGCTGTCGCTGTGCATCAACTCGCCTTCGAGGATAAACGTGACGGTCTCGAAGCCCCGATGTGGATGCGGGCCGAACGGCAAGCCGCCATTGCCCGGCGCATAGGTCTGCGGACCATGGTGATTAAGGAACAGGAAAGGATCGACCTGCTCCAGGCGCGGCCCCGGTACTGGCCGGCGCGTGGTGAGGTCGGCGATATCGTCGCGGTAAGCCTGGTGCAGGCCCTTGATGGTTTTCATGTTCACATTGCTTCCTGTCATGGTCTGGATCATGCTGCCGATTATCGCCCAATTCAGGCCAGCGCGTCCCGCGCGCCCAGTTGCTGGCGCAGCAAGATGCGCAGCATCAGCACCTGCGCCACAGCATCGGCCTGCAAGGCACTGAGGTCGGTGGCCTGGCAGTCGCCGGGCGAAGGCACAGCCGAATCGCCGCGCAGCAAGGCGTCGATTTCGCAGCCCACGGCGGCAATCCACTGTTGCAGCACCGGTGTGGCGGGCAGCGCCTCGGGACTGAGGCTGATGCGCGCCGCGCTGCCGGCCACGCGGCGCAGCAGCGGCAAGGTGCGCAAGGCCGCCAGGCCGACGCCGGTGCTGCGGTCCAGCCGGCGCTCGATGCGCAGGCGCTGCAGCACCTGCTCCGCATTGTTGCTGGCCAGGCCCGCCTCGCGGCGCTGGCGCGCGATCGACGGATCCCACTTGCCGCCGGCCGCCAGCACCACCAGCAGATACTTCAGATTGGCCGAGACGGCGCCGGCCAGGCGCGGCTCCAGGTCGTCGGCCTCGCGGTCGGGCCAGAGAAAAAACGTTGCCAGCAAGGCCAGCACGCAGCCCAACACATTGTTGCCCAGGCGCGTAAAAGCATAGGCCATCTCGCTGGCCGGCATGGCGTAATCGGCCACCAGCACAAAGGCCGGCGTCATGAACATCACGTGCAGGCTGTAGCTGACGCGGCGCAGCGCCATGGTGGCGACAATCAACGGAAACACCACCAGCGAAATGGCCAGCGGCGTGTGAACCACCAGGCCAATCAGCACGGCCAGCAGCGCCCCCAGGATGCTGCCGGCCACCCGCTCGATGCCGCGCGGCCAGGTGGTCGACACGGACGGCTGCAGTATCAACAAGGTGGCCATGGTGGCCCAGTAGCCGAAGGGAATGTGCAGCAATTCGACCAGCAAGAAGCCGGTGGTGGTGGTCAGCGCCACGCGCGCCGCATGGCGCCAGCCCAGCGACTGCAAAGTGGCGTTGACGCTGAGGGTTTGCCAGCCTTGCGCCAGCGCCTGCGCCGCTGCTTGCCGCCACGGCAGGCGGGTCACGCGCGGCAGGTCGAGCTCCATGAATTCCACGTTCAGGCGCAGCGGCAGCAAAGCGCCCAGCGCCGCTTCCAGGCGCCGGCCGCAGGCAGCCAGGCGGCGCTGCAGCAGCAGTGGAGGCGTTTCCGGATGGCGCCGCAAGGCCAGGCCCAGGCGGCGCAGCAGCAGCGCCATCGCCTCCAGGCTGCGGCGTGCGCGCGGATCGTGGCGCAAACGCCGGCATTCGCGCTCGCAGGAGTGCGTCACGGCGATCAGGTAGGCAAAGATGCGTTCGGCGTCGCTCAATGCCAGCAGCAGGTTGTCATATGGCGTACTGCGGCTGGTGCGCGACGGTGGCACGGCGGCCAGCGCAAGCCTTGCCGCCTCCAGCGCGGCGCGCGCCTGCGAGCGGTAGCTGGCGCCATGCGCGCCGCCCCCTGTTTTATCGCCGGCCATGGCCAGGTAGCGCGCATTGTCGCGCGCGATGCCGGCCAGGCGCAGATAGGCCGTGCGGATCGCCTGCCGGGTGGGGCCGTAGGGATGGATACGCCAGACAGTAAAGCTGAGTAAGGTGGCAAACAGGCAGCCGAACAGGTAAATGGCCAAAAAGGGCAGCGCTTGCGCGACCGACTGCAGCGGATGGGTGACCATCACCACGCAGGCGGTGGCGGCCAGGATCGCCACTTGCGCCGCAGCCGCACCCCAGATGCGCGCCAGCGCGCCGGCCCAGGAAAACAGCAGCACAGCCAGGGCGGCGGCGGCCACGCCATGGCCGGCCGCCAGCGCCGCCACGCCGCCGGCCAGGGTCGACAGCAGGCCAAAGCCGGCCATCGACACGAAACGCATGCGGCGCGTGCCGGCCGCGTCAGCCAGGCAGGTCCAGAAAGCGCCGATGGCGGCCCAGGAAAAATCGGGATGATCGAACAGCAGGCCGAGCACCAGCATGGCGCTGGACGCGCAGGCGGCGCGCAAGCCTTCGGACAGATTGGTTTCGTCGACGGCCAGGCTTACCATCCACAGCGGACGGCGCTGCGCCAGCCGGTCACCGAAGCCATGCAGGGCCACCGCCCAGCGCCCTGCCCGGCCGGTCCACCGGCGATGAAGTTGCTTCAATCTCACTGCGCGCCCTTATCTACACGAGTCTGTTATCTGACAGGTATTGTAAGGGGCGCGCGCTGACTAAGGCAGCGTGATACTACGTACGGAAATTATCCTTTGGTGGCGCCAAACGTGAGCCCGGCCACAAAATGCTTCTGCATCAGGAAGAACATCAGCACCGACGGCAGGGCCGCCAGGATGGAGCCGGCCGAGACCAGGTTCCAGGCCGTGGTCCACTGCCCTTTCAGGCCCGCCACGCCAACCGTGATCGGCGCGGCCGTGTCGCCTTGCGTCAGGCACAGGGCCCAGAAGTAATCGTTCCACACAAAGGTAAACACCAGGATGCCGAGCGCAGCCAGGGCGGGCCGGATCAGCGGCAGGATCACCTTGGTAAAAATGGTCCATTCGCCGGCGCCTTCGATGCGCGCCGCTTCGATCAGCTCGAACGGCAGCTGCTTGATGAAGTTACGCAGGAACAAGGTGCAAAAACCGGTCTGGAAGGCCACATGGAACAGCACCAGGCCCTGCACCGTATTGAACACGCCAAAGTCGAGCGACATATTGCGAACCGGAATCATCAGGATTTGCACGGGCACGAAGTTGCAAGCCACAAAGGTAGCGAACAAAAAGGTATTGCCCTTGAACTTGTAGGTCGACAGGGCGAAACCGGCCATCGCCGCCAGCGCGATCGAACCGATCACCGATGGCACCGTGATGAGCACGCTGTTCCAGAAATAATGCAGCATCGGCGAGGCTGTCAGCGCCTCGTGGTAGTTGGCCCACAGCGACAGGTCGCGCGGCCAGCCCCAGTAATTGCCTTCCATCAGTTCTTCGGTCGAGCGCAGGGACGTCACCAGCACGGCGATCATCGGCAGCAGCCAGATCACCAGCGCCAGCGGCAGCGACATTTTGTACAGGCGCCGGTTCCACGGCTTCCATTTATCGACAGGCATCGGATACATGGCGGTCCTTATTGTTCTGTGCGCAGCATGCGCTTGAGGTGATACACGATATACACCAGCATCATGGCGAACAGCACCACGGCGACGGCCGCCGAATAGCCCTGGCGGTAATACTTGATGGCCTGGTCATACGAGTAATAGGCCAGCACGGTCGAGCTTTCAAACGGCCCGCCGCCGCTCATCACGGAAATCAGGTCGAAGCTGCGCAGCGCGCCGATAATGGTCACCACCACCGCCATGAAGGTGCTCGGGCGCAGTTGCGGCAGGATCACGTGGATCAGCATCGTCCAGCCCTTGGCGCCCTCCATGCGCGCCGCTTCCACCTGCTCCGAGTTGATCGAGGTCAGCCCCGTCAGGAACAGAATCATGCAATACGCCGTCTGCGGCCACAGGGCGGCAAAGATGATGCCGTAGGTCGCATAGCGCGGATCGCCCAGCACCGGTACGCCATGGCCGAGGATCAGCGCCAGGAGGCCAAAGGTCGGGTCATAGAACCAGCTGAAGATCAGGCCCACCACCACGCCGGACAAGACGAACGGCGCGAAGAACAGCGACTTGACCAGGCGGATGCCGCGCACCTGCTGGTTCAGGTACAGGGCCACGGCCAGGCCGGCCGGCGGCGCCAGCAGGAACAGCACCAGCCATAAAAAATTGTTTTTCAGGGCGGTGAAGAACGTGTCCGTGTGGAACAGCTCCTGGTAATTGGCCAGGCCGACAAAGGTCTTCTGCGCCAGGCCATCCCACTCGAAAAAGCTCAGGTAGATGGTGTACAGGATCGGATAGACCACGTACAGCCCGACCAGCAGGCAGGCCGGCGCCAGGAACAGCGCGGCGGCGCGATGCCGTTTGAATGCGGGCGCGGCCCACCAGCGCACGGGCCGGCGCGGCGTCTGTGCTGGTTTGCCGCCAGCGCCGCTGGCGCCGAGAGGTGAAGTATGCATGTCGTCAGCCTGGCCCGGTCATCACGATTTTTTGTAGATGCGCTTGCGCGTACGCTCGAGCTGCGCCAGGATCTCGTCGAGCGCGTTCGGATCGTTGATGAATTTCTGCATGCCCTTCATGCCTTCATCGGCCATTTCCTTGGTCATGTCGCGGTCATAGAACTGCGCGATGCCGCCCTTGGTATTGGACAGGATGTCGAAGCCGATACGCGAAATCGGCTCCTCCGGCGGCGCCGACTTGCTGTTGGCCGGCAAGGAACCGAGGCCTTCGGCCAGCTTGGCGCTGATGGCCGGGGTGCCGACAAACGCCAGGAAGCGGCGCGCGTCAACCTTGTTCTTGGCGCGGCTCGGAATATGCATCGACTCGATCGGGCCTTCCTCGGCACCGACGATGGCCGGGTCGATGGTCGGGAACTGGAAGTAGCCCATCACGGCGGCCTGCTTGGGCGGGAAGCCCTTGGCGATAAAGGTGCCCATCAACATCATGGCCGCCTTGCCCTGGAACACGAACGGTTGCGCCGCATCGAGATCGTACGACAGCGGATTGTCGATGAAGTATTTATTGTCGAGCAAGGTCTTCCAGGTGGTGTAGACCTTTTTGACGCGCGCATCGGTGTACGGGATCTCGCCGTTCATCAATTGCTGGTGGAAGGCATAGCCGTTGATGCGCAGGTCGAGGTAGTCGAACCATCCGGCCAGGGTCCAGGCGTCGCGGCCACCGACGGCGATCGGGCTGATGCCGGCCGCCTTGAGCTTCTTGTTCGCTTCCATGAACTCGGCCCAGGTCTTCGGCTCGCTGGCGATACCCGCTTTCGTGAACAGATCCTTACGGTAGAACATGCCCCACGAGTAATAAACCGTTGGCATGGCGTACTGCTTGCCCTTGTACGACGAGGCTTCCTTGCTCGATGCGTAGGTGTCGTTCCAGTTGTTCCTGGCCCAGTCCGCACTCAAATCCTCGAACAGGCCGCGACTGGCGTAATACGCCATGCGCTCGCCGTTATGCCAGGTGACGACGTCGGGCGCCTGGCTCGACAGCCAGTTCGGCAGCTGGATCTTGTACGCTTCTTCGTCGACGAAAGCGACTTTGAGTTCCACGTCCGGATTGGCTTTCTTGAATTCGTCGAGCGTGGACTGCCAGACAGTGCGCTGGCCGGCGCCCTTGAAGGCGATATTGACGGCCAGTGTGCCTGCCTGTGCGGTGGCGGCCAGCATGGCGGCCGATAACAATCCTGCTTGCATGATGCGTTTCATCTTGTCTCCTTGGTGTTGATCACGGAATAACTTCACGGTGCGAATCTGCGTTCGCTATTGAAACTGATTACACTTGAAATACCGACACGCCCTGCGGTGGCACTTGCGCGGCACCAATGACAAAGGTCGCTCCCGCCGGATGCGGCGCGTCAATCGGCGCATCGCCATAATTGAACACATACGTCAGCTCGCCGCGGCGGCTGATGCGCGT
This sequence comes from Janthinobacterium sp. PC23-8, assembly GCF_002250505.1. Taxonomy (GTDB): domain Bacteria; phylum Pseudomonadota; class Gammaproteobacteria; order Burkholderiales; family Burkholderiaceae_D; genus Janthinobacterium. Next base: position 3,368,754 of record NZ_NJGY01000001.1, on the reverse strand, counting down.
GCCGTCGTCCAGGCGCGCCACCGGCAAGCCCGCCTCATGGGCCACCGTCGCCAGGTAGTCGCGCAGCAGTGGCTCGTCAAAAATGGCCGCCAGGTAATGCAGGCGCTGGTGGCGCACGATGGCCGGATGGCCGTCGTCAAACGTGGCCACCACTTCGGTGCCGCCCGCCACCTCGATCAGATCGCGCCAGATGCGCGCTTCGCCTTGTTGCGATCCCCACTGCACCGCTACCTGCGTGGTCGGACGCATGGCGTCGACGCGCCACACGCGCATCGGCAACTGCTGCGCCAGCGGGCCTGGCCCCAGGTTGGCTGGTATGCACAGATCCACCGTTTTCGAGCCGCTGCGCGGCGCAAACACCACCTGGGCGCCGCTGTCCTGCAAGCGCTGCGGCAAGTCGTCGGGCAACACCGGCAGCGGCGGCACGACGATCAGGCTGTAGCCGTCGAAGTTGCTTGAGGTCGGAATCACGTCGACGTCGAAACCGAGCGAGCGCAAGGCGGAATAATATTCGAATACCAGCGGGCCGTACTGGAAGTCCTGGGCTTGCGGATGCACTTCGAACAGCCACTTGGCTTCATAGTCGAACACCAGCGCGACCTTGGTCGACACCTTGGCATTTTGATCGGCAATCAGTTGCAGTTCCTGCGATACCTGCATCGCTTCGGCGCCGCCGATATCGAGCAAGTTGTCGGGCGTGTTCAGGCCCGCATGCAGCTGCTCCTGGCCAAACGGACACTGGCGCCAGCGGAAATACGACACGCAGCCGGCGCCATGGGAAAACGCTTCCCAGCTCCACAGGCGCACCATGCCGGGCAGCGGTGCCGGATTCCATTTGGCCCAGTTGACCGGGCCGGGTTGCTGTTCCATGACCCAGAACGGCTGCTTCGACATGCCACGGTACAGGTCGTGGTTGAACGAGGCGAAGTCGGGATGGCCGGTGCGCAGCCAGCGTGATTTCAGCTCAGGCGAGAACCAGAACTCTTCCAGCGCGCCCAGCGGATAGCTGTCCCAGGTGGCGGCATCGAGGTCGGCGGCGACCGGATAATGGTCGAATTCAAAAAAGTTCTGCATGAAGTTGTGCACCATCACGCGGCCCGGCGCGTGGCGGCGCAGGATCTCGACCTGCATGCGGTTGTAGCGCGCCACTTCGCCCGAGGCAAAACGGCGGTAGTCCATGCGGTGCGCAGGATGGGCTTCGGTGACGGTGCCGATCGGTGCGTCGATCTGCTCGAAACTCGTGTATTCCATGCTCCAGAACACCGTGCCCCAGGCCGTGTTCAGCGCAGCGATGGTGGTGTAGCGCGCGCGCAGCCAGTCGCGAAAACGCGCCACGGCGTCGGGCGAATAGCTGACCACCGTCTGGTGGCAGCCGTATTCATTGTCGGTCTGCCAGGCGGTGACGGCAGGATGGTTGCCGTAGCGTTCGGCGAGCAGGGTGACGATGCGGTGCGAGGCTTCGAAATACGCGTTCGACGAAAAATCGTAATGGCGGCGCGAACCGAAGGCGCGCGCGCGGCCGTCTGCACCGACCGGCAGGATATCGGGATGCAGGTCGATCAGCCACTTTGGCGGCGTGGCCGTCGGCGTCGACATCACCACTTCCAGACCGGCCGCGCCCAGCACATCAATCGCGCGGTCGAGCCAGTCCCATTGCAGCTGGCCCGCTTCCGGTTCGATGCGGCTCCAGGCAAATTCGCCGATGCGGACCTGGGCGATGCCCATCGCCTTCATGCGGCGCGCATCGTCTTCCCACATCGATTCGGGCCAATGTTCCGGGTAGTAACAGACTCCTAAACGCATGACTTTACTCCTGTGCTAAATGTGGGGAATTGAACGGTGCCGCGACGGCGTTGCCATCGTCGGTAAACAAATGGCAGTGGCGCGCCAGCATGCCCAGGGTCAGCTCGGCGCCGGCCTCGGTGGCCACATTGCCGGGCGCCTTGGCCAGCAGCGGATCGCCGCCGGCCTGCTCGAAATGCAGATAGGTCTGTTCGCCCAGGCGCTCGACGAGCATCACGCGGCGCACGATGCGGTTGTTTTCTTGCGGCGCCAGCAGCAGGTGTTCCGGGCGCACGCCGACGCAGACGTTCTGGCCAGCTTGCAAGGCGCGGCCATCGGCGGCGATGGCGATGGTTTCACCGGTGTGATCGAGCGTGACGCGCACAGAGTCGGCTGCACCGTCGCCCGAGACCACCTTGGCAGGCAGGAAATTCATTTGCGGCGAGCCGATAAAGCCGGCCACGAAACGGCTGTTCGGGCGGTGGTACAGTTCCAAAGGGGAACCGACCTGGGCGATGCTGCCCAGGCGCTGCACGTCGGGACCGGCGCGCAGCAGCACGATCTTGTCGGCCAGGGTCATCGCCTCGACCTGGTCGTGCGTCACATAGACCACGCTGGCGTCGACGAACTGCTTGTGCAGGCGGGCGATTTCGATGCGGGTCTGGCCGCGCAGGGTGGCGTCGAGGTTCGATAACGGTTCATCGAACAGGAACACGCCCGGGCGGCGCACGATGGCGCGGCCGATCGCCACACGCTGGCGCTGGCCGCCGGACAATTGCTTCGGTTTGCGTTCGAGCAGTTCGTCGAGCTGCAGCACGCGCGCCGCTTCGCGCACGCGCCGGTCGAGTTCGTCTTTCGGCGTCTTGGCCAGCTTCAGGCCAAAACCGATATTGTCGTACACCGACATATGGGGAAACAGCGCATAGCTCTGGAACACCATCGCCACGCCGCGCTCGGCCGGCGGCACGTCGTTCATCAGTTCACCGGAGATGCGCAGCTCGCCGCCAGACAGGTCTTCCAGGCCGGCGATCATGCGCAAGAGGGTCGATTTGCCGCAGCCCGAGGGGCCGAGAAAAACGCAGAATTCATGTTCGCCGATGTCGAGATCGACGTTGCGGATCACCGCCGCGCCGTTGCCATACGACTTCTGCACTGCATTGAGGGTAATGCTGGCCATGCCTGGTCTCCAGTAGGTTAAGCGCTTAACCAGTGCGCCTTAAAAAAAGTGCCCGGCTGGCCAGGCACGCTCTTTTAGGTGTGTTTTTTATTATTTTGGTTTCGAATACGCTCGTTTGACTGGAATATACCAAAGGATTTTTTTTGAAGCAATCTAATCCTGTGACGCATTGCAGCAATTCATGGACTGCCTTCGCCGGTCATTGACAGCGGCCGTCGAACCATGTTGAATGCACGCATGCTCACGATCGCGCTCCCATGACCACCTTGTCCCAAGTCGCCCAGCGCGCCGGCGTTACCTCAGCCACCGTCTCGAACGTCCTGCGCCAGCGCGGCAAGGTCGGCGCCGACACGCGCGCACGCGTGCTGGCCGCCGTCGAAGCGCTCGGCTACCGGCCGCACCTGACGGCGCGCGCGCTGGCCGAAGGCCGCGCCCCCACCCTGGCGCTGATGGTGTCGAGCATCGCCAACCCGTTCTATCCCGAATATGCGCTGGCGGCGGAGCAGGCGGCGCGCCAGCATGGCCGCTTCCTGATCGTCTGCAATACCAATGACGACCACGATATCGGCCGCGCCTATCTGGACCAGATCGCCGGCACCCTGTCCGACGGCGTGCTGGTGATGAACGCCGATCCCTCGCTCGATGACCTGAAGGCAACCGAGCGGCGCGGCGCCACCGTGGTGCTGGGCATGTGGGAAAAGCCGCACCAGCCGCCGGGCCTGCCGTGCGTGGCCGTCGATTTTCACCTGGCCGGCGCGCTGGCGGCGCGCCATCTGATCGCGCTTGGCCACCGCAAGATCGGCGTGATGGTCGGCGGCGGCGTCTGTGGCGTGCACGCCGAGCGTGAACGCGGCTTCAACGATGCGCTGCTTGAACTGGGCCATGGCGACGCCGTGGTGCACAGAATGATGGTGCATGATTCGGTCGAAGGGGGACTGCAGGCGGGCGCCGCGATGCTGGCCGCCACGCCGTCCATCACGGCCGTGTTCGCCACCAATGACTTGCCGGCGCTGGGCCTGATGCATGCGGCGGCCGACCTCGGCATCAAGGTGCCGCAGCAGTTGTCGGTGATCGGGCTGACCGATATCCAGAGCGCACGCCAGGCTCGCCCGGCGTTGACCACGGTGGCGCTGCCGACCGCGCAGGCGGCCAGCATGTCGGTGGCGCTGCTGTTGGAGCTGATCGCCGAGCCGCAGGCGGTGGCGACCATGCGCATCGCGCCGGCGCCCGAGCTGGTGATCAGGGCGTCGACCGCCCCGCCATCATCAGACCTTGGCTGACCACTGCCAGCCGCGGCTCGGCAGCATCGTGCGGAAAGCGCTGGCGTATCGACGCGGCGATGCCGGTCGCGTCCAGGCCCAAGCCTTTGAGCAACTGCACCGGGTCGCCATGATCGATGAACTGGTCGGGCAAGCCCAGCATCAGGACAGGCTTGACGATCCCTTCCGCCGCCAGCGCCTCGGCCACGGCCGAGCCGGCACCGCCCATGATGCTGCCTTCCTCCACCGTCACCAGGTAGTCGTGGTCCGCCGCCAGCTGTTTTACCAGCGCCACGTCGAGTGGCTTGACGAAGCGCATATTGGCCACCGTCGCATCGAGCTGGTTACCGGCGGCAACACTCGGCGCCACCATGGAGCCGAAGGCCAGGATGGCGATCTTCTTGCCTTCGCGCTTGATCTCGCCCTTGCCGATCTCGAGGCTGGCCAGTTCCGGCACGATGGCCGTACCGGCGCCAGCACCGCGCGGATAGCGGATCGCCGCCGGTCCCGGATAGCAATAGCCGGTGGTAAGCATTTGCCGGCATTCGTTTTCGTCCGAGGCGGCCATGATGACCATGTTCGGGATGCAGCGCAAAAACGCCATGTCATAGTTGCCGGCATGCGTGGCGCCGTCGGCGCCGACCAGGCCGGCGCGGTCCAGCGCAAACGTCACGTCGAGGTTTTGCAGCGCCACGTCGTGGATCAGCTGGTCGTAGGCGCGCTGCAAGAAGGTGGAATAAATCGCCACCACGGGTTTCAGGCCTTCGCAGGCCAGCCCACCGGCAAACGTCACCGCATGCTGCTCGGCGATGCCAACGTCGAAATAGCGGTTCGGATACTGCTGCTCGAACCTGACCATGCCCGAGCCTTCGCGCATGGCCGGCGTGATGCCCACCAGGCGAGCATCGTGCGCGGCCATGTCGCACAGCCAGTTGCCGAACACTTCCGTGTAAGTCATCTTGCCGGGCGCCTTGGCCGGCAAGATGCCTTCGAGCGGATTGAATTTCGGCGTGCCGTGGTACAGAATCGGTTCCGCCTCGGCCAGCTTGTAGCCCTGCCCCTTCTTGGTCACCACGTGCAGGAATTGCGGGCCTTTCAAATGCTTGATATTTTGCAAGGTCGGGATCAGCGAATCGAGATCGTGGCCATCGATGGGGCCGATGTAATTGAAACCGAATTCCTCGAACATGGTGGCCGGCACCACCATGCCCTTGGCGTGCTCTTCAAAGCGCTTCGCCAGCTCCAGCACCGGGCCAGGCAGCACCGATTTACCGACGTTTTTCGCCGCTGCATAAAACTGGCCCGACATCAGGCGCGCCAGGTGGCGGTTCAGCGCGCCCACCGGCGGCGAGATCGACATGTCGTTGTCATTCAGGATCACCAGCAGCTTGATGTCTTCCTGCACGCCGGCATTGTTCATTGCCTCGAACGCCATGCCGGCCGTCATCGAGCCGTCGCCGATCACGGCGATCGCATGCAGCGGGTCACCCTTGATCTTGGCCGCCTGCGCCATGCCCAGCGCGGCCGAGATCGAGGTCGACGAGTGGGCCGTGCCGAAGGTGTCGTATTCGCTTTCGTCGCGTTTCGGAAAGCCCGAAATGCCATCCTTCTGGCGCAAGGTATGCATGCGCTCGCGCCGGCCCGTGAGGATCTTGTGGCTATAGGTCTGGTGGCCGACGTCCCACACGATACGGTCATGCGGCGTGTTGAACACGTAATGCAGCGCCACGGTCAGCTCGACCGTGCCCAGGTTGGACGACAGGTGGCCGCCCGTCTTGGAGACGGAGTCGAGCAGGAAGCTGCGCAGTTCCTGTGCCAGCGGCACCAGTTGCGAACGCGACAGCTGGCGCACTTGCGCCGGTTCATTGATGGTTTCTAACAGTTTCATTTAAGCCTTCCGCTGCACGACCAGGTCCGCCAGCTCGCGCAGGCGGCGTGCCTTGTCCCCGAATGGCGCCAGCGCCGCATGGGCGTCGCACCGCAATTGTTCTGCCAGGGCTTTGGACGGCGCCAGCCCCAGTATCGATACATAGGTCGGCTTGTTGGCCGCCGCATCCTTGCCTGCCGTCTTGCCCAGGGTGGCCGAATCGGCTGTGGCGTCGAGCACGTCGTCGACCACCTGGAACGCCAGCCCCACCGCCTTCGCATAGGCGTCGAGCGCCGTCATGTCGTTTGGCGCCAGGTCCTTGCCGGCCAGCGCGCCCAGTACCACTGCGGCGCGCAGCAGCGCGCCGGTTTTGAGCTGATGCATCTGTTCGAGCTGCTGCAGGCTCAGCGACAAGCCCACGCTGTCGAGATCGATCGCCTGGCCGCCGCACATGCCAAAGGAACCCGAAGCCTGCGCCAGCAGCCGTATCATCGCCATCTGCCGCCCGGGCTCGATGGCCGCGCCTTCGGCCAGAATGGCAAACGCCTGCGACTGCAGCGCGTCGCCGACCAGCAGCGCGGTGGCTTCATCGTAGGCGACATGCACGGTGGGCTTGCCACGGCGCAACGCGTCATCATCCATGCAGGGCATGTCGTCATGCACCAGCGAATACACATGTATCATTTCCAGCGCGCAAGCGGCACGCGCCAAGGTGGCGGTATCGGCATCGAACAGTTCGCCGGCCGCCATCACCAGCAGCGGGCGCACGCGCTTGCCGCCACCCAGCAGGGCATAGCGCATCGCCGCGTGCAGCTTGTGCGGCACCGCGTCAAGCGCCGGCAGGAACTGGTCGAGCGCGCTTTCCACGCCGGACTGGGTCGCTTGCATCCAGTCGCCAAAGGTCATGCCGGCAGTCGTCACAGCGGTCATTGCAGCGCCTCGCCATCGGCAAACGGCTTGAGCATGTCGCCTTCGAGCACCTTGACTTGCGCTTCGACACTGTCGAGCTGGCCGGCACAGTACTTGACCAGCTCGGAGCCGCGCTGGTAAGCCGCGACCGACGCTTCGAGCGGCAGCTGGCCCGCTTCCATTTGGGTGACCAGCTGGGCAAGCTCGGCCATGGCCTCTTCGAACGAGGCCGGCACAGCTGCGGCGACAGCGGCAGGTATTTTCTTGGACATAAACTCAGATCTTTTCGTGGCAACGAGGGACTTGCCGGCAGATGGCGGGCATACCCGGCCAGCATAGTAGCGGTATTTTAGAGCAAACCACTGTATTAAGTGAAAACTAAAGCGCGCACGGCGTGCTCAAAGCAAGACAGATTGCCCATCTGACGGTAATCTTGGCGCAATCGCCCCATCTGCCTCAAAACGCGCCACCAAGCGTCGTCTTGTTGACAATCGCGCCAAATACTGTCGTTTTTGGCAGAGGCTTTGGCATGGATGGGGCCGATTCACGCTATAATCGCCGGTTCTGTCCGAAATACCGTTTCAACCAATTTGAATTCAGGTCTTTGCGGATTCTTTCTCTCTGTAGCGGTTGCCCAGGGGATAACCCGGGAGCCTGCTGACCGTTGTACATATTATGGGGGGTTGGGATGTCCGATCTGGCTACTCACGCCAAGCTGGCGCGTTCAAACGCGCAACTTCCGGTCCACGTCTATTTTGACGAAACGCTGTTGCAGCGTGAAATGCAGCAATTGTTCCAGGCCGGCCCGCGCTATATCGGGCACGAGCTGATGGTGCCCGAAACGGGCGATTTTGCCACCCTGGCGTCCGAAAACGAAGGACGCATGCTGGTGCGCAACGCCAATGGCGTCGAGGTCTTGTCCAACGTGTGCCGTCACCGGCAGGCGCTGATGTTCAATGGCCGCGGCAATGCGAACAATATTGTCTGCCCGCTGCACCGCTGGACCTACGACCTCAAGGGAGAATTGATCGGTGCGCCGCATTTCCCCGAGACGCCGTGCCTGAACCTGTCGAAAACGCCGCTGCAAAGCTGGAACGGCTTGCTGTTCGAACAAAATGGCTATCACGTGATGGACAAGTTGAAAGACTTGTCCGTCTCGAAAGACCTCGATTTTTCCGGCTACATGTTCGACCACGTGGAAATCCACGAGTGCAACTACAACTGGAAGACATTCATCGAAGTCTACCTCGAGGACTATCACGTCGAACCGTTCCATCCGGGCCTGGGCAGCTTTGTCAGCTGCGACGATCTGCGCTGGGAATTCGGCAAGGACTACAGCGTGCAGACGGTGGGCGTGCACCGCGGCCTGCAGCATTCGGGCTCGGCCGCTTACAAGAAGTGGCAGGAGCAGGTGCTGCAATTTCGCGGCGGCGAAGCGCCGCCGTATGGCGCCATCTGGCTGACCCTGTATCCGAACATCATGGTCGAGTGGTATCCGCACGTGCTGATCGTGTCGACCCTGTGGCCCGATGGGCCGCAGAAAACGCGCAACGTGGTCGAGTTCTACTACCCGGAAGAAATCGTGCTGTTCGAACGCGAGTTCATCGAAGCCGAACGCGCCGCCTACATGGAAACCTGCGTCGAGGACGATGAAATCGCCCTGCGCATGGATGCCGGCCGCAAGGCGCTGATGGCGCGCGGCGTCAACGAAGCCGGCCCCTACCAGTCGCCGATGGAAGACGGCATGCAGCACTTCCACGAATGGTACCGCGACAAGATCGCACTGTAATGCCGAGGGCCGCCGCGTGCGGCCCTTTTTTATTTCACGCTTTCCAGGAATCACATGCAATCACTTTGGATGCTGTTTGCCAGCTTTATGTTCGCCATCATGGGTGTCTGCGTGAAACTGGCCTCGGAGATGTACTCGACCTCCGAAATCGTCATGTATCGCGGCATCATCGGCATGACGGTGATGACTTGCACCATCCTCTACCAGGGCGGCACCTTCAGGACCAGCATGTGGGGCCAGCACCTGTGGCGCGGCGTGGTCGGCGTGATCGCCCTGTGGCTGTGGTTTTATGCGATCGCCATCCTGCCGCTGGCCACCGCCATGACGCTCAATTACATGGCGCCGATCTGGATCGCCGTGATCCTGCTGGCCGGCGGCTGGTGGAAAGCCAGCCAGCAGCTCGAGTGGCCGCTGGTGGCGGCCATTGCCATGAGCTTTATCGGCGTCACCCTGCTGCTGCAGCCCGTGTTTGACACCGACCAGGCGGCCGGCGCCATCACGGCCTTGATCTCCGGCATGCTGTCGGCGCTCGCGTATTTGCAGGTAAGAAAACTTGGCTTGCTGGGCGAGCCCGAATACCGGGTAGTGTTTTATTTTTCCATCGTCAATTTCGTCGCCGGCGTGATCGGCCATGTGGCCAGCGCCGGCGGCGGCCCCGTCGTCTGGCATGCGCACACCAGCGGCTATGGCGTCGGCTTGCTGGCGGCGATTGGCCTGTGCGCCACCATGGCGCAGATGGCCATGACGCGCGCCTATCGCCTCGGCAAGACCCTGGTGGTGGCCAACCTGCAATACACGGGCATCGTGTTCTCCAGCTTCTGGGGCGTGGTCATCTTCGGCGACCTGTTCGACTGGCACGGCTGGGCCGGCATCGGCATCATTCTCGCCTCCGGTCTTGCCGCCACCTATTACAATACCCGCAATACCGCCCGTGGCGCGGCCATCGCGCGCACGGATCCGATCGCCAGCGAAGTGTAAAGGAGAGATGCTTGAACTACACGACCTTGATCAGTGCCAGCGAACTGGCCAGCCACATGAACGACAGCGGCTGGGCCATTTTTGACTGCCGCCACGACTTGCTCAACCCCACGGCTGGCAGCGACGCCTTTGCCACTGGGCATATTCAGAATGCCCAGTTCGCCGATATCGATACCGCCCTGTCCGGCGCGAAAGCCCCCGCCGGCCCGGCCTTCACCGGTCGCCATCCGCTGCCAGAACGCCACGCCCTGATCGCCACCTTGCGCAGCTGGGGCATCAATGACGACACGCAAGTGGTGGCCTACGATGGCCAGGGCGGCATGTTTGCGGCCCGTTTATGGTGGCTGCTGCGCTGGATCGGCCATGACAGGGTGGCCGTGCTCGACGGCGGCCTGGCCGCCTGGCAGGCGCAAGGCTTGCCGCTGGTCACGCCAGTGGCGCCTCGCCCGGCCGGCAATATTGCCGAACGCGCCAGCCTGACCCGCACCGTCAGCGTGCAGGAGGTGGTGGCCAACCTGGACAAGCAGGAACTGCAAGTGCTCGACGCACGCGCCCCTGACCGTTTCCGTGGCGAAAACGAAACCATCGATCCTGTCGGCGGCCATATCCCTGGCGCCAGAAATCGCTTTTTCAAGGACAACCTGCAGCCCGACGGCCGTTTCAAGTCGGCCAAGGAACTGGAACAGGAATTTTCCGGCCTTGTCACCAAGCCGGAAGCGACCATCCTGCAATGCGGCTCCGGCGTGACGGCCTGCCACAACCTGCTGGCCATGGAAGTGGCGGGCTTGCCTGGCGCCGCGCTGTATCCGGGTTCGTGGAGCGAATGGTGCGCCGATCCGGCGCGGCCGGTGGCGACCGGCGTGGTATAGACAAAGGCACGACGCCACCATCAACAGGAATTATCGATGCAACCATCTGTTTTGACCGTACTGCCCAGCGTGTGCCTTGCCGCGCCCTGCCTACGGCTTGTTCACCGGCATTCGCCCCCCCAGGCAGGTGCTGGCGGGAGGGGGCCGAAAAGATGGCAGCGACGAGCGCCTGCTGGCGCTGTGCGAAGCGTATTTCAATATCGCCAGTACTATCGGCTCAAGCACGACCACTAAGGCCAAGGAATTTTTTGAAAAACCGTCCCCACCGGTATGCTCAGCTTTGCCGAATATGCCTATGCCCTGTTTGAACTGCGGCGCCTGTGACAAACGCCGTTCTGATAGCATATGCCATCACAATACCGCCCGCATACCTGATAATTTATTAGTAATTTAAAAACTAAACTATCCCTGATATTATTTTTTCATCCACAAACTTCAGGCTGACCAATTTATAAATTCTGTTCTGTATGTATTCCTGCTCATTTCTTGATAAATGAGTGAAAACCGGGCTATTAAATATCTGAGCACAAGCTACTGTTTTACTTACTTCAAACCTGCTTTGAAGCAGACCTACAATTTCGACCAGATTGGTGCCGACTTGATCTCGCGCCCATGCAACAGATACTCTAGGCAACAATAATTCAGCAGCAAATGCGTTCGCACGCCTTTCGACATATAAATCAACACATCCACCCAATACTTCAGCAACTGGCAGCGCCGCATGTCTATCAATTAAAAAATGACAAAGCTCGTGGGCCAAGGTCATTCTGAGACGTTGATTATTGTCAGGATAAGGTCTGTCATCGTTAATTATGATGCACGGACCATGCTGTCCGTAACAGGCCATCGCTTCAATATGGCCAGAACCGAATTTGGCAAAAACTTTAGGAATTCCAAAGTTCAACAAATGACTTTCAACATCAAATGCCTCAAATTCACGCAGCGCGAATTCTTTTCGAAGCCACTCTGCCAGTCGATAGCCTGCCTCATGAGCGTAGAACGATTCAGAGTTTCTGAGATATTGCACAGCGCGCCTGCCCAATTCATCAAGTTCTGGAGAGTTTATTTTAGGTACTTGCCGAATGGTTTTTATGAGCTCCGCAGTGGCGGACGATGAGAGAATACCTTTTGTCATGCGAGCCGCTGCCAGTAACTCATTATCATTTGCCGCCACTGCCTCCCAGCTACTTCCACTTAAATTCGAAACACCCCAAAATTCAGCCCTTACGGAACCCTGCTCAATCACCACCAACTCATCATCAGTCAAACCAGTAGAAAAATTAAAGAAAGAATTCAATATGAATTCCTGCCTTTTATTCCAATCCGATACTGCAGCAACCACACGCTGATTATTCGACTCAGAAAACGAGGTGGCCAGTTGATTACCTATTTGTTCCAAACTGCGCATACAAGCATTAAAATCGGCACGAATCGGCGCACCACCTTCAGGAGAAAGCCATACACTTTTGCCCACCCTTAGCCAATAAAGACCAGGCATACCTATTCCTTTCCAACCAGCGGAAAGGTTATGCCGATTATGGAATGCATAAAGTATTGGTTCTTCAACGTCAGCGATGGCATCACCCTGCCGAGACCAGCGCAATTCCGCCTTATCCCACATTTCGCCAGGATGAGACGTTACCTTATTTAACCACTCAAAAGGATATGTTTGCTCTACCATCAGTGCCGGCCATGTAAAAGCCAGATGCTCTAAAAAATCTACCCATGTCCACTCTACAGGTTGTGGAAAGACTGGCGAATTCGAAAACCAAAAAGGAGCACCGTCCAAAAATAGCGTGCCCGCTCCATAGCCGTCGGCCCGCTCGCGCAAATCGTCAGCGGGAACAAAATTAAAGTGCAATACAGAATCGATATCAACCATGCTTTTTTATCCAGTCCTTAAACTCGCGCAAACAACCTTTTTTCTCAGCCATTTGCGTTAATTCCCTAATCACTTGTCGCGGCAATCGATTCATGCCCGGACGTGCGCACCAAGGATACCCGTGATAGGCACCAAGTCGCGTGGGGACGGCTTCATAGATAACGCCTTCATGTACGGTCCACAATTTTTTAGGCTGAATAGTATCGGCTTCAGTCGTTTCAGAGATTGCTCCAACAAGAAGAACTTGAGCAGTTTCCTTCGACAATGTATTAGGACATTTCCCGTGGATATGCGACCCACTTCGTACAAAATCAGCATCTGGCTTATTCCAACAATGTTTTTTTCTATGTTCAGCTGGATCGTACTGCCATTGTGTATCATCTGCCATCAACAACCGCCTGTCGTTGCACACCCTCAATTATCAAGCACGTTGCATGACTGAGGTAGAGGGCGACACCACAGCTTGGCATGACAACAGAGTATTATACTTCAGTAGGATCGGAGCTTTATGAAGTGCTAAATCGTACCCCATCCAATCCACGATTTCCATAGCTTCAATGTGAGCGGTGGCGCGTCAGGAACAGCACGATGCCCACGCCCAGCGCGATCAACAGCACTTGTGGAATGGTTTCGCGCAGGGTCGAGCGGCGCTGCATCTGCGGCATCAGGTCACTGAGCGCGATATAGATGAAGCCGGACGACGCGAACACCAGCACATAGGGAATCAGGCTGCTGGCGCGGTCCAGCGTGAAGTAACCCAGGAGGCCGCCGGCCACCGCCATCAGGCTGCACAGCAGGTTGAAGACAAAGGCGCGCACGCGCGAAAAGCCGGCGTTGAGCAGCACGATGAAGTCGCCGATTTCCTGCGGGATCTCATGCGCGATAATGGCCAGGCCCGTCACCAGGCCCAGCTTCGGGTCGGCCAGAAAGGCGGCGGCGATCAGGATGCCGTCCGTGAAATTGTGCATGCCGTCGCCCACCAGTATCATCCAGCCGGCCCTGCCCGCTTCGTGCTTGTCGTGACCGTGCGCATGGTGGTGACCATCGCCTTCGTGGTGGTGCGAATGGCGCAGGATGGCAAATTTTTCCAGCATGAAAAACGCCAGCAGGCCGGCCAGCAAGGTCGCGAACAGGCTGCGCGGATCGGCCTGCGACTCGAACGCCTCGGGCAAGGCGTGCAGCAGCGAAGTCGACAGCATGATGCCGACCGACAGGCTGACCATGCGTTCGACCACCTTGGACAAGAATGCAAACGAGAAAATCGCCGCCGCTGTAATGCTGAACACACCCGCGATCGTGGTCGCGAGCAAAATGGATAAAAGGACGGGATCGATGATTTCTTACCTCAAAAGGGGCGCCAGGATACTGGCGCCCCCTGTGCTGGAAGCGGCTCAGTACGGTATTGCTTGTTGTGGATGATGCAACCTTGGCGGCGGCGTGGTGCGTTCCAAGATGCAATTGTACTGCATTGGCGAACGAACCGGGCGTTTGCTGCCCGGCTCGCCTTGCTGGATCAGTCAGGAAAGATGCCGCAGGGATATTAATTACACCACGCCATGCGCCTTGAACCAGGCCAGGCATCGGGCGTACCCATCCCTCGCGTCGGCCGCCACATAGCTGGGGCGGTAGTCGGCGTTGAAGGCGTGGCCTGAGTCGGGATAGACCACGAATTCGGATTTGCTGGCGCCCTTGGCCAGCGCCGCTTTCATCTTCTCGATCGATTCTTGCGGGATGCCCGTGTCCTTGCCGCCGTACAAGCCCAGCACGGGCGCGGTCAAGGTTGGCGCGATATCGACCGGGTGCTGCGGCGTGATCGGCGTCGATTCGCCGACCAGGCGGCCATACCAGGCCACGCCCGCCTTCACGGCCGGGTTGTGCGCCGCATACAGCCAGGTGACGCGCCCGCCCCAGCAAAAACCGGTGATGCCCAGGCGCGTGGTATCGCCGCCGTTTTGCCTGGCCCAGGCGACGATGGCGTCGAGGTCGCTCATCACCTGCGCATCGGGCGTCTTGCCGACGATGTTTTTCATCAGTTCGGGAATGCTGGCCACCTTGGTGGCGTCGCCCTGGCGCACGAACAGGTCGGGCGCCAGCGCCAGGTAGCCCTGCCTGGCAAAGCGGCGCGCCATGTCGGCGATATGCTCGTGCACGCCGAAGATCTCGGAAATCACCAGGATCACGGGCAGGCCGGTCTTGCCTTCAGGCTGGGAGGCGTAGACAGGCACATCCTGGCCGTCGACTTTGACCATGACGGTGCCGGAAATAAGGCCCGCACCATCGGTCTTGATGACGTTTTGCGCCACCACCGGCAGCACGGCCACGGCAAAGCCCGTGCCCAGGGCCACCTTCAGGAAACCACGCCGGCCATCCGGCCCCGCCAGCGTGCTCTGGCCCAGCAGACTTTCCATATCGGCAATCATGTCTTTCATGCGGTTCTCCTGAAGGTCTTGCGTTGAAAGGAATTACTGCAAGGCAATTAATGCGCTTCGTCCCAGTTCTTGCCCACGCCTACTTCGGCCGTCAGCGGCACTTTCAGCTCGGCCACGCCGGCCATCAGCTCGGGCAGCTTGCGCTTGACCAGCTCCAGCTCGGCGTCCGGCACTTCCAGCACCAGTTCATCGTGTACCTGCATGATCATCTTCGTTTGCAGGCCATCGCGCTCCAGCCAGTCCTGCACGGCGATCATGGCCAGCTTGATCAGGTCGGCAGCCGTGCCTTGCATCGGCGCATTGATGGCGGCCCGTTCGGCGCCCTGGCGGCGCGGGCCGTTCGGCGAATTGATTTCCGGCAACCACAGGCGGCGGCCAAACACGGTTTCCACGTAGCCGCGCGCCTTGGCTTGCTGGCGCGTGTCTTCCATATATTGTTTTACGCCCGAAAAACGCGCGAAATAGCGGTCGATATAGCTTTGCGCGGCCGTGCGGTCCACGCCCAGGTTGCCCGCCAGGCCAAACGCGCTCATGCCGTAAATCAGCCCGAAGTTAATCACCTTGGCGTAGCGGCGCTGCTCGCTTTGCACTTCGGCGGCCGGCACGCCGAAGATCTCGGCCGCCGTGGCGCGGTGAATGTCGATGCCGTCGGCAAAGGCGCGCAGCATCGCCGCGTCGCCCGAGATATGCGCCATGATGCGCAGTTCGATCTGCGAATAGTCGGCCGAGACGATGCTGCTGCCCGGCGGCGCAATAAAGGCTTCGCGGATGCGCCGGCCTTCGGCGCTGCGGATCGGGATATTCTGCAAATTCGGATCGTTCGACGCCAGGCGCCCCGTCACGGCCACGGCCTGTGCATAATTGGTATGCACGCGGCCGGTGGCGAGGTTGATCATCTTCGGCAGTTTGTCGGTATAGGTCGACTTCAGCTTGGCCATGCCGCGGTATTCGAGCAGCACCTTGGGCAGCGGATAATCCTCGGCCAGCTTTTGCAATACTTCCTCGTCGGTCGACGGCGCGCCGGTCGGGGTCTTCTTGATCACCGGCAGTTTCAGTTTCTCGAAGAAGATTTCGCCGATCTGCTTGGGCGAACCGAGGTTGAAGGGCTGCTCGGCCAGCTCATAGGCTTTCTTTTCCAGTTCGAGGATTTTCACGGCCAGTTCGGCCGACTGCACATTGAGCAGCGCATCATCGATCAGCACGCCATTGCGCTCGATCTTTTGCAGTACCTGCGCCGTCGGCAGCTCGATCTTTTCGTAGATAAAGGTCAGCTTTTCGTCATTGGCCACATTGCCCCAGATGGCGTTGTGCAATCGCAAGGTGATATCGGCGTCCTCAGCCGCATAGCGGGCTGCCTGCCCCACTTCCACCTGGTTGAAGGTGATCTGCTTGGCGCCCTTGCCGCACACGTCCTCGAACGCAATGGTCGTGTAGTTCAGGTGGCGCAGCGCCATGCCGTCCATGTCGTGTTTCTTGTGCGACTCGAATACATAGGATTCGAGCAAGGTATCGTGCACGATGCCGCGCAGAATCACGCCATGGTTGGCGAAAATATGGCTGTCGTATTTGAGGTTCTGGCCCAGCTTCGGTTTATGTGGGTCTTCCAGCCATGGCCGCAATCTGTCGAGCACATGCTGGCGCGACAGCTGGTCCGGCGCGCCCGCGTAATCGTGGGCCAGCGGAATATAGCAGGCGGCGTGCTCGGCCACCGACAAGGAAATGCCGACCAGCTGCGCCGTCATCGGCTCCAATGAAGTGGTTTCCGTATCGACGGCGGTGAGCGGCGCCGCATCGATCAGGGCGATCCATTTATCGAGCTGCTCGTCGGTCAGCACGGTTTCATAGATGGCCTCGGGCGCCGTAGCAGACGCAAGCCCGGCATCGGCAAACATGTCGCCCGTCGTATTGACGGCAGTACCCGGAACCGCAGGCGCGCCCACCGGCGACATCGGCGGCGGCGCGCCACCGAGTTCGCGCAGCAGCGCCTTGAAGCCATAGCGGTTGAAAAACGCCAGCAGCGCGTCGCGGTCTTCGTGTTTCGCCACCAGCGAGTCGGCAATCGTCGTCATGTGGCCGGACAGATCGCAATCGGTTTTGACGGTGATCAGGGCGCGCGCCTGCGGCAGCCATGGCAGCGCCGTGCGCAGGTTCTCGCCGACGGCGCCGCCAACGCTGGCGGCGTTTTCCATCACGCCTTCCAGGCTGTCGTACAGAGTCAGCCATTTGACGGCCGTCTTCGGTCCGCATTTCGACACGCCCGGCACATTGTCGACCGTATCGCCGATCAGGGACAGGTAATCGATGATGCGGTTCGGCGGCACGCCGAACTTGGCCAGCACGGCCGCTTCGTCGAGCTTTTCATTGCTCATGGTATTGATCAACGTGACCTGGCTGTTGACCAGTTGCGCCAGGTCCTTGTCGCCGGTCGACACCACCACGTTCATGCCGGCGCCAGCGGCCTGCACAGCCAGGGTACCGATCACGTCATCGGCCTCCACCCCATCGACCATCAGGATGGGCCAGCCCATGGCTTTTACGGCTTCATGGATCGGCTCGATCTGCAGGCGCAGGTCATCCGGCATGGAGGCGCGCGTGGCCTTGTATTCAGGATACATATCGTCGCGGAAAGTCTTGCCTTTGGCATCGAACACGCAGGCGATGTAGGCGGCCGGATAGTCGGCGCGCAGGCGGCGCAGCATGGTGACCATGCCGTGCATGGCGCCGGTGGGGTGGCCGTCCGGGCTGCGCAGGTCGGGCAGCGCGTGGAAGGCGCGATAAAGGTAACTGGAACCGTCGACTAACAGCAGGGTGTTTTGCATAATGCCAATAAAATAAGGTGAGCCGCGCCTGCCAGAGGAAAACAGGGGGCGGGCGGGTGGAATATCGTTCAATTATCGCAGAGTTTGCGGCCGCATTGCCTGGCGTGCGCAGCGCCGTTTTTGCCTGTGTGGCCCGGCGTGCCGGCGCGCTCGGTTATTTCTCCGCATTTAAAACAGCATCGCTTACCAGTTTGTTACAATGCCCCATAGATAACAACGGCTTATTGACAGCCTGTCCACTGCGGCGTCACGCCACAGTCACACTTGGAAGCGACCCCATCATGATGCCTACCTCCACTCTCTGGCAACTCCTGGCCCTGCCCCTGCTGGCCGTGTCGGCGATCGCCAGCGCCCAGACGCCACCGAAACCCAGCGATGCGCCACCGCGGCTGGAACGTATCGAGGAAATGGGCGAAGCCCCCATTACCGTCACTCCGGCAGCGCCGGCCCGGCAGATCACGGAAAAGCGCGAAAATGGCGTCACGTCCGAAGTGAAAGTGACCTCGGGTGGCAGCACCTATTACATGAAGCCGTCGGCAGGCAGCGACCAGGCCCACGGCAGCGCCCTGCGCGGCCCGCAATGGAAGGTGATGGAGTTTGACCTGGGCAAGAAAAAACAGAAACAGCGCGATGATGAGGCCAGCGACGACACTCCCGCACCGCCAGCGCCACCAGCCAAGTAAGCAAGCCTTCCTCACCGCACTGCCCCGGCCGTCCGCAGGGCAGACGGTTTTTTTTTGACCTTTTTGATCTGATCTCTTTCCCATGGCAGTTTTTACCGCGCTCAACCTGGACGATCTCGGCCAGTGGATCAAGCAATTTCCCCTCGGCAAACCTCTGGCACTCAAGGGCATCGCTTCCGGCATTGAAAACAGCAATTTTTTCCTCAGCACCGAACGCGGCGAATATGTGCTGACGATTTTTGAAAACCTGAGCTTCGAGCAATTGCCGTTCTATCTGCAACTGATGCGCCACCTGGCCGAGCGCGGCGTGCTGGTGCCGGCGCCGATTCCGAACGCCGACGGCGAACTGGTGTCCGCCTTGCAAGGCAAGCCGGCCGCCATCGTCAGCAAACTCGATGGTCAATCGCAAATGGAACCGCAAGCGGTCCACTGCGCGGCCGTTGGCGCCATGCTGGCGAAAATGCACCTGGCGGCGCAGGATTTTCCGCTGCAACAACCGAACCTGCGCGGCCTGGACTGGTGGAACGCCACCACGCCGCTGGTCTTGCCGCACCTGGACGACGCGAACGCGCATTTGCTGCGCGCCGAGATTCATTTCCAGGACGCCTTTGCCGCCTGCGCCACCTACAAAGCCTTGCCGCGCGGCCCCGTGCATGCCGACCTGTTCCGCAACAACGTGATGTTCGACGGCGAACAACTGACAGGCTTTTTCGATTTTTACTTTGCCGGCTGCGACACCTGGCTGTTCGACGTGGCCGTCACCGTCAACGACTGGTGCATCGATTTGCCTACCGGCAAACTCGACGTCGCGCGCGTACGTGCCCTGCTCGATGCCTACCAGGCCGTGCGCCCCTTTGGCAACGAAGAACACACGGCATGGCAGCCGCTGCTGCGCGCAGCCGCGCTGCGCTTCTGGCTGTCGCGCCTGTACGATTACTACCAGCCGCGCGAAGCCGAAATGCTGACACCCCACGATCCCGCGCATTTTGAACGTATCTTGCGCGAACGCATCGCCACACCCGCACCGGAACTGTTTTAAGAACATGGAAAAATTACCTGCAAGCACAGGCTGGCACTGGGTGAAACAAGGCTTCGGCCTGTTTCGCAAGCAACCGGGCGGCCTGTCGATGCTGTTTCTCGGCTATATGGTGTGCATGCTGTTAGTGAGCATCATCCCGCTGCTGGGTCAATTGCTGCCCGTGATCCTGGTGCCGATTTTCTCGGTCGCCTTTGCGCAGGGCTGCCTGCATATCGACCAGGGCAAGCGCGTCGTGCCCGGCTTGCTGCTGTCGGGCTTTCGCAAGCCGGCCCTGCCGGTATTGTTCGGCCTGGGCGTGCTGTACATCATGATGGCCATCGTGGCCATCGGCGCCTCGTCGCTGGTCGACGGCGGCACCCTGTGGCAACTGGTGACGGGCCAGCTCAATCCGCAGACCTCGCCCGACGTGATCCGCGAATCGAATATCGGCTCGGCCATCGTCGTGACCCTTGTGATGTATATTCCAGCGGCGATGGCCTTCTGCTTTGCCGCGCCGCTGATCTACTGGCAGCACATCAGCCTGGGCAAGGCGCTGTTCTTCAGCTTTTTCGCCGTCTGGCGTTCGCTGTCGGCCTTTATCGTGTTTGCCTCGACCTGGTTCGCCATCAGCATCGTCACCAGCCAGTTGCTGTTCATGATCGTCGGCCGCACGCCGATGGCGATTCAGCTGATGATGCCGCTGTCGATGATCTTGACGGTGATCATGCATTGCTCGTTTTATGCGGCGTACCGGCAGATTTTTGGCGTGCCGGCCGATACGGGCAAGGTGTCGCTGGATAAGCGTTAAAGCCGCTCCAGCTTGGCAATCCCCAGGTCGAGCACCTTCATGCCATGCTGGCCGAAGTTGATCTGGGCGCGCGCATTGCCGCCGCCGCCTTCGATATTGACGATCACGCCTTCGCCGAACTTGGCGTGACTCACCGATTCGCCGATGCGCCAGCCGCCGCCCGGTGACTTCTGCGCGATCTTTTGCGCAATGGCGTTGTCCGAACCCAGGCTGCCGACCGTGCGCGGCGCTTCGTCCCAGGCCGATTTGCGGTTGCCGAACCAGTTGGCCTGCACTTTCGGCGACAGCCATTTCAAGGCTTCTTCGGGCAACTCGTCGAAGAAGCGCGACTTCATGTTGTAGCGGGTCTGGCCGTGCAGCATGCGCGTTTGCGAAAAGCTCATGTACAGGCGCTTGCGCGCGCGCGTGATGGCCACGTACATCAGGCGCCGCTCTTCTTCCACGCCATTGTCTTCCTTGGAACTGCTTTCGTGCGGGAACAGGCCCTCTTCCAGGCCTGTAATAAAGACGTTGTCAAATTCCAGGCCCTTGGCCGAGTGCACCGTCATCATCTGCAGCGCATCCTGGCCCGCCTGCGCCTGGTTGTCGCCAGCTTCCAGCGAGGCGTGCGACAGGAAGGCCGACAGCGGCGACATCACGGCCGGCAAGGGCGCGTCGGCGTCCAGGATCTCGATGCCATCCTGGTTGACGATGGGCGCGCCCGGCTGCGCCTGGGCGCCAGGCCCCAGATGGGCCGGCGCGGCCTGGCCAAACCCTTCTTCATTGACGAACTGGGTGGCGGCGCTGACCATCTGCTCCAGATTCTCGATGCGGTCGGCGCCTTCTTTTTCGTTCTGATAGTGCCGCAGCAAGGTACTCGCTTCGAGCACCACGCGCACCATTTCCGGCAGCGACAGTTGCTGGGTTTCAAAGCGCACGCCTTCGATCAGCTTGACGAAGCCGGCCAGGGTGCTGCCCGCCTTGCCCGCCACATAAGGTACCGAGGCGTACAGCGAAATGCCATGCTGCTCGGAGGCCGACTGCAACTGCTCGATCGAGCGCATGCCGATGCCGCGCGTGGGGAAATTGACCACGCGCAAAAAGGCCGAATCGTTGTGCGGATTGTCCATCAGCTGCAAGTAGGCGATCGCATGCTTGACCTCGGCGCGCTGGAAGTAACGCTGGCCGCCATACACATGATACGGAATCGCGGCCGAAAACAGCGCATGCTCGATCACGCGCGACTGCGCATTCGAGCGGTACAGAATCGCGATCTCGCTGCGCGAAGCGCCCTCGGCGATCAGGCTTTTCGCCTCCTCGATGATCCACTGCGCTTCCTGCAGGTCGGAGCTGGCTTCAACCACGCGCACCTGTTCGCCATGGCCGGCGTCGGTGCGCAAATTCTTGCCCAGGCGCTTGCTGTTGTTGGCGATCAAGACGTTGGCGCTGTCGAGGATATGGCCGTGGGAGCGATAGTTCTGTTCCAGCTTGATCAGGTTTTTCACCTGGAATTCATGCTCGAAGGCGCTCATGTTGCCGACGTTGGCGCCGCGGAAGGCATAGATGCTCTGGTCATCGTCGCCGACGGCAAACAGTGCGCCGCCATCGCGGCTGCCGTGGCCGGCCAGCAATTTCAACCAGTTGTATTGCAGATTATTGGTATCCTGGAACTCGTCGACGAGGATATGGCGGAAACGCGCCTGGTAATGCTCGCGCAGCGGCTGGTTGCGGCTCAGCAATTCATAGGTGCGCAGCAGCAGTTCGGCAAAATCGACCACCCCTTCGCGCTGGCACTGGTCGTCATACAACTGGTACAACTCGACCATCTTGCGCTCGTGCGCGTCATACGCTTCGACGTCGGTGGCGCGCAGGCCCTGGTCCTTGGCGTTGTTGATGAAATACATCACCGTCTTCGGCGGGAACTTTTCATCGTCGATATTGTTTGCCTTGAGCAAACGCTTGATCACCGACAACTGATCCTGGGAATCGAGGATCTGGAAAGTCTGCGGCAAGGCCGCATCGCGGTAATGCGTACGCAGCAAGCGGTTGCACAGGCCGTGGAAAGTGCCGATCCACATGCCGCGCGTATTGATCGGCAGCATGGCCGACAGGCGCGTGAGCATTTCCTTGGCGGCCTTATTGGTAAACGTCACGGCCAGGATGCCCGGTGGCGACACTTGCTGGGTCTGAATCAGCCAGGCGATGCGGGTGGTCAGCACGCGGGTCTTGCCCGAGCCGGCGCCGGCCAGGATCAAGGCATGCTGGGCTGGCAAAGTGACGGCGGCCAGTTGTTCGGGATTGAGGTTGTGAAGAAGATTTTGCATCCCGTGATTATACCGACCTTGCGCCAGCGCGCCGTGATCCACTGTGGATTTGTCCAGTTATTGTGCGCCACCGACACCTCCATGCCGGCCTCAGCCGGCCTGTACCGGCTTCGCTTGTCCAGTACGCAAGGCCTCATCGATCAGCACGCGCGTGGCGCGTTCGGCCTCCTTGCTGGCGCGTCCCTGGCGCTCGCCGAGTTCGCCCATGCGCTTGCCCAGGCTGTCCATCGGCTTGGCGGCCTGGTCCATCTGTCGCGCTTTTGCTGTCATCGCGGCTTCGCCAGCGCGATCCTGGCGACCCTGCTCGCCCATCTCGCGGCCCAGCTTGCCCATTTGCCGGCCCTGCTCGCCCATCTGCTTGCCGAGCGCCGACATTTCCTGGCCCAGCGCCTGCACCGGTTTCCAGGCGGCATCGGCGCGCGCCAGCAGGGCACGGTCTTCGATCACATACGACTTGCCATGGTCGCGGAACCACAGGAAGGGACCAATGCTGGTGCGCTTGAGGCGGTCGAGTTCTTCGTTGTCGGAGCCACTGCCATAGGTGGAAATGGCGCCATGCTTGCCTTGCACCAGGGTGTATGGCTCATCGGCAGCGGCGATGGCGCTGAAGGAGAGGATGGCGCCGGCAAGCGCCAGGCAGAGGCGGGAGGGAATGGACATGGTGTGCTCGCTATGGTCAAGGTTGGAATCCTGACTGTAGCGCGATGGCAGGCGCACGGCAAAAGCCATGCGATGGAAGGCAGAAAATGGGGAACAGACGGTGGGGAACAGGCGGTGCACCAGGCGGCGCACCAGCCGGCGCGCCGCGCGGACGATTACTTGATGACTTTGGCGCGGCTCAGGAAAGCGCCGTGCAGCCCGTTCAGAGTTTCTTCGGCCAGCAGCAGCTGGCTGGCGATTTCATTGATCTTGCGGCGGCTGGAACGGGCATGGTCGCGCAGCACTTCGAAGGCGGTGTTGCGGTCGGTCTGGAACTTGCCCATCAGCAGGCCGACGGCCAGGCTGGTTTCGCGGCCGGCGGCCAGCGCCGCGTTCAAATTGAGTTCGGTGCGGCGCAGCTGTCGGATATCGTCGGCGCGCGCCAGGCCCGCTTCAAAGGCCGGCATCAAACGGCCTTCATCGACCGGCTTGACGACATAGCCGACGGCGCCATAGGCGGCCGCCTGCTTGCCCGACTCGCTATCACCGCTGCCGGACAGGAACATGAAGGGCACGGCAGTTTCCGCGTGCAGGCGCTTGGCCAGTTCCAGGCCGGACATGCCGGGCATATGGATGTCGAGCAGGGCCAGGTCCGGCTCGCGCTGGGCGATCAGCTGCAAGGCAGCCTCGGCGGAATTGGCCAGCACCGTGTCATAACCAGCATGACGCAGCACTTCGCCGAGAAACTCCAGCAGCAGCTGGTCATCGTCAACGATCAGGATTAGGCGTTTGGCGGCTGGCTGATTCATGGGCAAGGGAACCTCGGTGATATGGAAGGAGATGACCCTCATTATATGCCGATTATTCCGCGTAACCGGACTCGCTTTTGCCGCTCGCCTTAGCTGCCAAACAGCTCATTAAATTTCCGTACCGACATGGTTACATCGTCCGCCAGGAACACGCTGCTGATCGCCGCCACCAGGTCGGCGCCACGCGTCACCAAAGGCGCGGCGTGGTCCGGCGTCATGCCGCCGATCACCACGCAGGGCAAGGCGATCTCGCGCCTGGCCTGGACCACGATGTCGGGATCGGTGGTGACCGGATACTGCTTGACCAGCGAAGGGTAGAAGCCGCCGAAGGCCACATAGCTGGCGCCCGCCGCTTCGGCCTTGCGCGCCAGCAGCAAATCGCCATAGCACGATGCCCCCACCAGTTTGTCCTTGCCCAGCCGCGCACGGGCCTCGGCCACCGACATGTCGGTCCCGCCGACATGCAGGCCATCGGCATCCAGTTCCTCGCACAGCGCGATGAAATCGTTGATGATGAAGGGCACGCCATATTTGCGCGCCAGCAGCTGCAAGGCGCTCGCCTGTTCGCGCCGCAATATCACATCGGCGCTCTTGTGGCGGTATTGCAGCAGGGCCACGCCTTCCTGCAAGGCCTGCTCCGTCACGTCGAGCAGGCGGTCGGTGTCATCCCAGTTCGGGGTCACCAGATAAAGTCCACGCATGGGGTTTCCTTATAAAGAGTTAAGCCGCTGCGGCATCAGCTGGCCCGGTGCGACCGCATAGGCTTGCGCCAATGCTGTATGGCAATACGCTTGCGCCGCCGCCAGCGCCTCCGGCATGGTTTGCCGCAACGCCAGGCGCGCCGAGATGGCGGCGGCCAGGGTACAGCCGCTGCCGTGAAATTCGCCAGGCAGGCGCGGCCAGTGCCACTGCTGCTGTTCGCCCGCCGCGCCGAACCAGCGGTTGATAATGCTGCTGCCCTCGCCATGGCCACCCGTGACCAGCACGTTGACACAGCCACGCGACTGCAAAGTCGCGGCCTGGCCGGCAGCATCAACGCTACCGGTAAGGCGGTTCGCTTCCGGTTCATTCGGCACTATCACGGTGGCGACTGCCAACAAGGGCGCCAGCGCCAGCACCGCGTCGCCCGTGCCGAGCACATCGCCATGGCCGCTGGTCAGCACCGGATCAAGTACGACCGGCAAGCCGGGCTGCTCGCGCCGCAGTTGCACGATCACCTGCGCGATCGCCGCCGCGTTGGCTGCGCTGCCCGGTATGCCGATTTTCACGGCGGCGATCGCCATCCTGGCCGTCAAGGCTTGCGCCTGGCGCAACAACAATGCGGCGTCCACCGCCCGCACTTCGAACACGCGGTCGTTATCCTGCACCGTCAGCGCGGTGACGATGGGCAAGGCATGCGCGCCCTGCGCCGCGATGGCCAGCACATCGGCCGCGATGCCGGCGCCGCCGGAGGGATCGAGCCCGGCAAACACCAGCACGGTGGGGCGGCAAGAAGCGATGGCGGCCATCGTCACGCCAGACGGCCCGCCATCGGCGACGATGGCGACGCGGCAAATTTCCTCGGCATCCGCCCGGCCAGGAACGCTGCACGCCCGGCCCGCACGGCCAGCTTCATCGCATGGGCCATGCGCACCGGGTCGCGCGCGCCGGCTATCGCCGTATTCATCAGCACGCCGTCGCAACCGAGTTCCATGGCAATGGCCGCGTCCGACGCCGTGCCCACTCCCGCGTCGACCAGCACCGGCACCCTGGCCTGGTCGATAATCAATGACAGGTTCCACGGGTTCACAATGCCCATGCCCGAGCCGATCAGGGAAGCGAGCGGCATGATGGCCACGCAACCGATCTCTTCCAGGATGCGCGCCTGGATCGGATCGTCGCTGCAGTAAACCATCACGTCAAAGCCATCCTTGACCAGGGCTTCGGCCGCAATCAGGGTTTCCGGCATATGCGGGAACAGGGTTTTCTCGTCGCCCAGCACTTCCAGCTTGACCAGGTTGCGGCCACCGAGCAGCTCGCGCGCCAGCTGCAAGGTGTAGACGGCGTCCTTGGCCGTATAGCAGCCGGCCGTGTTCGGCAATATCGTGTACTGGTCGGGCGGCAATACGTCGAGCAGGCTGGGGGCGTTCGGGTCCTGGCCGATATTGACGCGGCGTATCGCCACCGTGATGATCTGTGCTTCGGCCGCATCGGTGGCGGCGCGCGTTTGCGGCAAGTCCTTGTATTTGCCGCTGCCCACCAGCAGGCGCGACGCATAGGTCTTGCCGGCAATGGTCAACAAGTCGTTTTCTGTTTCTGTATGCATGTTTCTTCCTTGAATAGTTAGCCGCCGCCGATGGCGCGGACTATTTCCACCTGGTCGCCAGCCTGCAACAGCTGCACCGGCCAGTTCCTGCGCGGCACCACCGTGCGGTTGACGGCCAGCGCCAGCGCCTGGTGCTGCAGCGCCAGGGTGGCGATCAACTGATCCAGGGTGTGATCGGGCGGCACCTGGTGCGGCGCGCCATTGAGCATGATGGGGACCATGGCGCCCTCCTTCAGACCTTGCGGTACAGCTCGGCGCCGTTCTTGATGAACTCGATCGCCTTGATCTCCATGCCCTGCTTGACGGCGCTCTCTTCCGAGATGCCGATGCCGGCCGCGTATTCGCGCACTTCCTGCGTGATCTTCATCGAGCAGAAATGCGGGCCGCACATGGAACAGAAGTGCGCCACCTTGGCCGAATCCTTGGGCAAAGTTTCATCGTGGAATTCGCGTGCCTTGTCCGGGTCCAGGCCGATATTGAACTGGTCGTCCCAGCGGAATTCAAAACGCGCCTTGGACAAGGCGTTGTCACGGATCTGCGCGCCCGGATGGCCCTTGGCCAGGTCGGCAGCATGCGCCGCAATTTTATAGGTGATGATGCCGTCCTTCACATCGGCCTTGTTGGGCAGGCCCAGGTGCTCCTTCGGCGTCACGTAGCACAGCATGGCCGTGCCATACCAGCCGATCATGGCCGCGCCGATGCCCGAGGTGATATGGTCGTAGCCCGGCGCGATATCGGTGGTCAGCGGTCCCAGGGTATAGAACGGCGCTTCGCCGCACTGCTCCAGTTGCAGGTCCATGTTTTCCTTGATCAGCTGCATCGGCACATGGCCGGGGCCTTCGATCATCACCTGCACATCGTGCTTCCAGGCGATCTGCGTCAGCTCGCCCAGGGTTTTCAGTTCGCCCAGTTGCGCTTCATCGTTGGCGTCATAGATGGAGCCGGGGCGCAAGCCGTCGCCGAGCGAGAACGACACGTCATAGGCCTTCATGATTTCGCAGATCTCTTCGAAATGCGTGTACAGGAACGATTCCTGGTGATGCGCCAGGCACCATTTGGCCATGATCGAGCCGCCGCGCGAGACGATGCCCGTCAAGCGCTTGGCCGTCAGCGGCACATAGCGCAGCAGCACGCCGGCGTGGATGGTGAAGTAATCGACGCCCTGCTCGGCCTGCTCGATCAGGGTGTCGCGGAAGATTTCCCAGGTTAAATCTTCGGCCTTGCCATTGACCTTTTCCAGCGCCTGGTAAATCGGCACGGTGCCGATCGGCACCGGGCTGTTGCGCACGATCCATTCGCGCGTTTCATGGATATGCTTGCCGGTCGACAAATCCATCACATTGTCGCCGCCCCAGCGGATGGCCCAGGTCATCTTTTCGACTTCTTCGCCGATGGAAGACGTGACGGCCGAATTGCCGATATTGGCGTTAATTTTCACCAGGAAATTGCGGCCGATAATCATCGGTTCGACTTCGGGGTGGTTGATATTGGCGGGGATAATGGCGCGACCGCGGGCGATTTCCTCGCGCACGAATTCGGCCGTGATCTCGGCCGGGATGCTGGCGCCGAACGACTGTCCCGGGTGCTGGCGTCCCATCATCTCGGCCATGCGCTCGCCCATCGGGCCGGACGCCTTCAGCTCGTCCAGGTACTGCTGGCGGCGCATGTTTTCACGGATGGCGACAAATTCCATTTCCGGCGTGATGATGCCACGCCGCGCGTAATGCATCTGCGTGACATTCTTGCCGGCCAGCGCGCGGCGCGGCTTGCGGTGCAGGTTGAAACGCAGCTCGGCCAGCTTCGGGTCCATCAGGCGGGCGATGCCGTAGTCAGAGCTTGGACCCGGCAGCTCTTCGGTGTCGGCGCGCTCGAGTATCCACGGCAGGCGCGGCGTGTCCAGGCCCGAGCGGATATCGATGGCGACGTCCGGGTCGGTATACGGGCCGGACGTATCATAGACATAGATGGGCGGGTTTTTTTCGCCGCCGAACGACGCTTCCGTGTCGGACTGGCTGATGGCGCGCATCGGCACGCGGATATCGGGGCGGCTGCCCTGCACATAGATCTTGCGTGAATTGGGCAGCGGCGCTATCGCGGCCTCGTCGACCGTGGCGGTGGCGGAAAGAAATTTCGGATTGGCGTTCATTTTGGCTCCTTGGCTAGCTTGTCATAAGCCTGGAGCCAGCTAAGGAGATTCGGCTGCGCGCACGCGGTAGAGCGAGGTGCGTTCATCCTAAAGCTTCCCTTCGCTGGCATTATCCAGATCAGGTTCGGAGGGTATTTCTCACCCGCATCTCACCGTGTTGCCACGGCGAGGCAGGACCCCTAGCGTTTGCCGCCTTGCGGCAGCGGGCCAATTATACGCGTTCCGGCACGCGCGGCCAGATGATTATTTCTTCTTGCCCCAGCGCCAGCGCGTCGGCTCACCCTTGCGCTGGCAGATGAAAAGCAACAGCGCGAACACCGCCACTTCATAGACGATGTAAGCGAGCAGCAGCTCCTGTGGCGGAAACAGGAATGCGCCGCAGGCAAACAGCAGCAAGGCGCCCAGGAACACCAGCCAGCCTTGCCAGGTGATGGGCAGCCCCCAGCCAAAGCCATAGCTCTTGGCGGGGAACCAGTAACGGGGAGTTTTGTCGGTCATGATTTTTTCTGGGCGCTGATAAACAGCTGCCAGTATAAATCAGCTTTTTTGCTGGCGCGCCGTAATGTCAAGCCCGATCCCGCGATAGCCGACAAAGCGGCTGCCCTGGTCGAACATCGGCTCGCCGCTGACCTGCAGGTATTGCATGCTGCCGTCCGCATTCTGGCGGCTGTAGATAAAGTCGAGGAACGGTTCGCGCGCGGCGATTTTTTCGTCGAGCAGGGCGCGCTCGGTGGCATTCCAGCGTTGCGGTTCGTCTGCGCTGCCGATGCCCAGCATCTCGGCCACGGGGCCGGAAAAGCGCGTCAGGTTGCCCTCGGCATCCTGTTCCCAGTACCAGTCCGACGACAATTCCGTGAAACGCTGGAAGCGCGCTTCGCTTTCGCGCAGTTCGGCCGTGCGTTCCTGCACCGCCAGTTCGAGCGACTTGTTGTAGTCGGCCAGTTTCTGGTACAGCAAGCGCACTTCCAGCATATTGTGGATGCGGGTTTTCACTTCCACCAGGTCGAAGGGCTTGGCGACGAAATCCTTGGCGCCGGCCTGCAGCGCGCGCAGCTTGTGGCCGGGCTGGGCGGTGATCACCAGCACCGGCAGATAGCTGCCCGCCTCGAGGTCGCGCAAGCCTTCCATCACTTCGAAGCCATCCATTTCCGGCATCTGCAAGTCGAGCAGGATCAGGTCGTAGCGATGCTGCTGGTGCAGCGCACGCACCGCTTGCGGCTCCATGGTGGAGGTGATGCGGGTGTAGCCCGCATTGCGCAGCACCTGTTCCAGCAGCATCACATTGGCTTCCTGGTCGTCGACGATCAGAATGCTGGCGTTCAGTATCTCGGTGGCGTGTAGCATGGCGGTAGTCCTAAGTATGTGCTGCAATTAGCGTATTGCGGTGGTGTCGTCGGCCAGGCCATGCCTGGCCGCATGGTGCAGCGCCACGTCGAGCGCCTCCATGAATTCGACAACCTTGATCGGTTTGGTCAGATAGCGGAAAAAGCCCGCTTGCAGCCCTTTTTCAACATCGCGCGGCACGGCGTTGGCCGACAGCGCCATCACCGGGATATGGCCGGTCAGCGGATCGTCGTGCAGGATGCGCAGCGCGCCAAAGCCGCTGATGCCGGGCAAGTTGATGTCCATCAGGATCACGTCGGGCTGGCAGGTGCGCGCCAGGTCGATGCCCAGGTGGGCGTCGATGGCAGTCAGCAGTTTCAGATCGCTGCGGCGCGCGATCAGTTGCTCGACCAGCGCCAGGTTGGCCGGATTGTCTTCCACGTACAGCAAGGTGCGCAGGGTGTCGGAACTCTCCTGCGCCACCGGCAATACGTCACCGTCACCGAGCACCAGCTGCGGCGCGCGCGAGGCCTTGAATTCGACCCAGAAAGTGGTGCCGACGCCGACCGTGCTGTCGACGCCGATCGTGCCTTTCATCAGTTCTACCAATTGCTTGGTGACCACCAGGCCGATGCCGGTGCCCTCTTCCTGGCTGTGTTCCTGGCCCAGGCGGTTAAAGGGCTGGAACAGTTGCGCCATCTGTTTCGCATCGAGGCCGGCGCCGCTGTCGGTGACGCTGACGCGCACGCGGTCGCCGCGCTGGCTGCAAGCGACTTGCACGCTGCCGCCGCTCTGATTGTATTTGATGGCGTTCGACAGCAGGTTGATCATCACCTGTTTCACGCGCGTGCGGTCGGCATGAATAAAGAAGGCATCGCCATAGCGGGGGAAATGCATGGCGATGCCGCGCTTCTGCGCCTGCGGCGCAATCATCGCCTCGCAATCCTGCAGCACGTCGAGCAGCGACATTGCCTCTTCCGACATGGTCACCTTGCCCGACTCGATCATGGCCAGGTCGAGGATTTCGTTAATCAGGCGCAGCAGATACCAGCCGCCCTTGAGGATCTGGTCGAGCGAGCGCTGCTGCGGCTGGGTCGGCGGCGGCACGTCGGACGCCATCAGCTGCGCAAAACCGAGCACGGCGTTCAGCGGCGTGCGCAATTCATGGCTCATGCTGGACAAGAATTCGGACTTGGCGCGGTTGGCCTTTTCGGCCACCTGGCGCGCCTTTTCCAGCTCGGTGTTATTGGTTTCGATCAGCGAACGGGTATAGGCCTGCTGCTCCTGCAAGCGCTTGTCGAGCAGGGCCTGCTCGGCCTCGACACGCTTGCGCGCCGTATTGTCGGTGCCGATCAGCAAGTAGCCGATGACCTTGTTCTGCGCGTCGCGCAAGGCCGTCACCGAAACGATGGCGGGAAAGCGGCTGCCATCCTTGCGGATATAGGTCAGCTCATAAATGTCCTCGATGCCGCGCTTGGCCTTGAATACCAGCGCTTCGACGCCGGGCGTGATAGGCGTATCGAGTTCGGCCGAGAGAGCCTGGGCGCGGGCGACGATTTCCTGTGCATCGGAAATACTGGCCGGCGTCAGCTTGTCGACCACTTCATGCGCCGCGTAACCGAGCATGCGCTCGGCACCCACATTGAAAATCTGGATCACGCCCTGGGCATCGGTGGCGATGCTGGAAAAATTGGCGCTGTTGAAAATTGCGTCCTGCAAGGCGCCGGCCTTGAGCAGCTGGCGCGGCAGGCCGGCGGCCAGGGTGCGGCGGTACAGGGCGGCCAGCAGCACCAGCAACAGCAACACCAGCACGCCGGTCAGCATCGCCGTATCGGACGGTCCGCGCCAGGCCAGCGCGGCGATCGCCAGCAGCACGATGGCGCTGAAGCAGAAGGCCAGCGCGACAGGCCAGCGCGATGGCAGGCCGGAGGGAATTTTTTCAACTGTTTGCATGGGATGGTCCGATAAGTACGACAAGATGTGGCGCGGTAGCGCGGCTCAAGCCTGGCGCTGGCGCACGTCCGACAGCAGGCGGGCAAATTCCTTCTTGACCACGCCATAGCATTCGCAGGTCGTGCCTTCAAGCCCGCTGCGGTCGAGCACGGTGATATGGCCGCGCCGGTAGCTGATATAGCCGCGCGCCTGCAGCTTGCCGGCCGCTTCCGTCACGCCTTCGCGGCGCACGCCCAGCATATTGGCGATCAGTTCCTGGGTCATGGTCAGTTCGCGCCCGGGCAGGCGGTCCAGGGTCAGCAGCAACCAGCGGCACAGCTGCTGCTCCACCGTGTGATGGCGGTTGCACACGGCCGTTTGCGACATCTGCGTCAGCAAGGCTTGCGTGTAGCGCAGCAGCAAGCGCATGACCGGCCCGGCGCGGTTGAATTCTTCCATCAGCAAGTGCGCCTTCAGGCGGTAACCGACGCCGCCCGTCTGCACCACCGCGCGGCTGGGGGTCGAATCGCCCCCCATGAACAGCGACACGCCGACCACGCCTTCATTGCCGACACCGGCAATTTCGGACGAGCCGCCGTTTTCCAGCAGATAGTGCAGCGAGACGATGGCGGTGGTAGGGAACACCACATGATGCAGTTTGTCGCCCGAATCGTAGACTACGTCACCCAGGCGCATGGCCACTTGTTCCAGGTGCGGCGCCAGGCGCGCAAAATCGGCATCCTGCATGGCGGCAAGCAAATGGTTCTGGTTGGGATTGTGTAACACGACATGCGGACTCGACATGGGCAGGTTTCCTGGTTTCCAGTCGTCAGCTAGGCGGTGAAGGGGGGAGGCGTCTGAACGAGAGGCGCCTTGGCGCAGAGTAACACAGGCGTGTCTCTGAACCGCAACTATATTTTCTCGCGCAAATTACATCTGTTCGGTAGCGAACGGACTTGCGAGGGTGTTAACACCTACAGTCGGTCATTGCACCAGACAACCCGATCACCGATCCGGCCCGACGCAATTCCAGACCGAAAGCATGCGATGCAAAAAATCCTCCGGCGGGTACGCATCTCGGTCTCGGTCTCGGTTCTGATCACCACACTGGCAGGCCTGGCGATCACGGCCCTGTGCTATGTGTCGGCACGCCAGATCGAAGCGGAAAGCGCGCGCCTGCTGTTCCAGCACGACGCCAGCGTGCGGACCGCCGCCCTGATATCAGGCCTGAACAATGCGGTGGAGCAATTAAAAGTGCTGAACCAGCTGTTTCGCAGCATCGATCCGATCAGCCGCGAACAGTTCCGCAGCTTCAGCGCGCCGCTGCTGCAGCGCTATCCGGAAATCCAGGCCTTCAGCTATCGCCGCGTGCTCGACCATGCCGACCGCGCCGGCTATGAACACGCCATGCGCCAGGCCTATCCCGCTTTCATGATCGCCCAGGGCGACGACGACGGCAACAACAGCCAGCCGGCGCCGCAACGCAACAGCTACAACGTGATCGACTATGTCGAACCGCTGCAAGGCAATGCCCAGTTGCTGGGCCTGGATACCAGCAATTCGCCCGGGCAACAAGTGGCGCGCATCGCCTCGCGCGACAGCGGCCAGCCGACCGCTACCGAACTGCTGACCCTGACGCAATATCCTGGCCGGCAGACGGGCTTCCTGGTGCTGGCCCCCGTGTACCGCGCCGGCGCGCCGCTCGATACGCCCGAGCAGCGCCAGCGCGCCGTGATCGGCGAGACGGCCGCCACCTTTCGCATCGCCCATCTGATCGCCACCATCCTCGACGGCGCTCACCTGCTCGACAGCGGCCATGCCGGTATCGAAGTATTTGCCGGCGCACAAGGCCAGACCCTGGTATACCAGCATGACGCCGCCGCCACCAACCGCGCCCTGCCCGCGTGGATGCAGGCCGCGCATGGCAAGCCCACGCTGACCAGCTTCAGCCTGGCCGGCCAGCCCTGGCGCGTGCGCATCACGCCGGCGCATGCGCTGTGGAATGATCACCAGGGCTCGCTGTATGTGCTGCTGGGCGGCTTGTTGTCGACCTTGCTGGCAGCGGCCTACGTGTATCAGCTGGTGTCGCGCAACAGCGTGATCGAACGCATCACGGGCGAGCGCACGGCGGCGCTGCAGTTCGCCAACCTGCGCCTGTCCGAAGACATCGCGGCGCGCCTGCAAAATGAAAAGTCCTTGCGCCTGCGCGAGCGCATCATCGAAGTGTCGGCCAACGCCATCGTCATCTGCAGCGCCGAAGCGCCCGGCTACCTGGTCGAATATGTGAACCCGGCGTTCGAGCGCATTACCGGCTACCCGGCGCAGGATGTGGTGGGCAAGCCGCTGGCCAGCCTGCAGGGCAATATCCTGGAACAGCCGAACATGGATCAATTGCAGGCCGCCATCCGCGAGCAGCGCGAAGGCAAGGCCATCCTGCGCTACTGCCGCAAGGATGGCGAAATTTACTGGAGCGAAACGTTTGTCGCGCCCGTGCGCGGCCAGGCCGGCGACGATGGCGCCGTGCCGATCAGCCACTTCGTGCTGGCGCAATACGATATCAGCGCCGTGATGCGCTTCGAGGCCGAACTGGCCTTCCAGGCGCGCCACGACATCCTCACCGGACTGGCCAACCGCCGCCTGCTGCGCGAACGCCTGGAGCATGAAATGGCTGTCGCGCAGCGCAGCGGCTTGCCGCTGTGGGTAGTGTTCATCGACCTGGACCGTTTCAAGTTCGTCAATGATACGCTTGGCCACGATGCCGGCGACACCCTGCTCAAGGGCGTGGCCGAACGCCTGCTGGCGGCCACGCGCGAAGTCGATACGGTGGCGCGCCTGGGCGGCGACGAATTCGTGCTGCTGTTGCCGCAGCATGGCAATGGCGACCCCGGCATGGCCATCCTGCAGCGCATCCTCGATGCCGTGGCGCAGCCGATGCAGCTGGGCGAATACGAATTTTTCCTCAGTTGCAGCCTGGGCGTGGCCGTTTATCCCGACGATGGGAGCAGCGCCGAAATACTGATCAAGCACGCCGATATCGCCATGTACCGCGCCAAGGAACTGGGCCGCGGCCACTGGCAATTCTATGCCTCGAACATGAATGCCGATACGTTGGAAAGGCTGGGCCTGGAAAGCGAATTGCGCCATGCCCTCGAGCGCGACCAGTTCCACCTCGAATACCAGCCGCAGATCGACCTGGCCAGCGGCCAGTTGGTGGGCATGGAAGCGCTGCTGCGCTGGCGCCATCCGCAACTGGGCCCGATTGCGCCGGCCAGCTTTATCGGCCTGGCCGAGGAAATGGGCCTGATCATCCCGATCGGCGACTGGGTGCTGCGTACTGCCTGCGCCCAGGCGCGCGCCTGGCAGCTGGCCGGCCATGGCCATTTGCGGGTGGCAGTGAACCTGTCGGCGCGCCAGTTCAAGCAGCGCAATCTGCTGCAGGCGGTGGCGGCGGTGCTGATGGAAACCGGGCTGGAAGCGAATTACCTGGAACTGGAACTGACGGAAAGCATGGTCATGCACGACGTGGAGCAAGCCACGGCCATCATGGGCAACCTGAAGGCGCTGGGGGTGCAATTGTCGATCGACGACTTCGGCACCGGCTACTCCAGCCTGGCCTATCTGCGCCACTTTCCCATCGATGTACTCAAAATCGACAAATCGTTTGTCAACGACATCACGCACAGCAGCGACGACGCGGCGATTGTCTGCGCCATTATTTCACTGGCGCACAACCTGCGCCTGAAAGTGATTGCCGAAGGCGTGGAAACGACGCCGCAACTGGACTTCCTGCGCCAGCACGGCTGCGACCAGATGCAGGGCTATCTGTACAGCCGGCCGCTGGCAGCGCCCGCCTTCGAGGCGCTGCTGGTGCAAGGCGCCAGGCTGGCCGCCTGAATACTTGAAACGCGTGGCGCAAGCCGAGGTTGAAGGCGCGCTCGCCGGTGCCCACTTCGGTGGCGTTGCCGACCATATAGGCGGCGCCGTTGCGGTTGCAGGAGGCGTCGAGGCCGACTTTATAGCATCGGTGCAACTTTCACCCCCGTCCGCTTGCCGGTGGGTGGCCCGCAAAGCCGCCAAAACCCTGAAAAACCGCTATTTGCCACGGCGCAGCCGTTGCCGCGTCATCTATAATGATTCCTTTTGCCAAACACACGCCAAATCATGGAATTAGCCAAGTCTTTCGAGCCCGCCGACATTGAACAATTCTGGCGCACCGAGTGGGAACAGCGCGGTTACTTTACCGCCACCCTCGATGCCGGAAAGCCTTCCTTCAGCATCCAGTTGCCGCCGCCGAACGTGACCGGCACCCTGCATATGGGCCATGCCTTCAACCAGACCATCATGGATGGTCTGACGCGCTACCACCGCATGCTCGGTCATAACACGGCCTGGATTCCCGGCACCGACCACGCCGGCATCGCCACGCAAATCGTGGTGCAGCGCCAGCTCGACGCGCAAAAGATTTCGCGCCATGACCTGGGCCGCGAGAAGTTCGTCGAAAAAGTGTGGGAGTGGAAAGAGAAATCGGGTTCCATCATCACCGGCCAGATGCGCCGCCTGGGCGCGTCGGCCGACTGGCAGCGCGAATACTTCACAATGGACGAGCCGCGCTCGAAAGTCGTCACCGACGTCTTCGTGCGCCTGTTCGAACAAGGCCTGATCTACCGCGGCAAGCGCCTGGTGAACTGGGACCCGGTGCTGGGCACGGCCGTGTCGGACCTGGAAGTGGTGTCGGAAGAAGAAGACGGCTCGATGTGGTACATCAAGTACCCGCTGGTCGACGGCAGCGGCTTTTTGACGGTGGCCACCACCCGTCCTGAAACCATGCTGGGCGACGTGGCCGTGGCGGTCGATCCGACCGACGAGCGCTATCTCGCGCTGGTCGGCAAGATGCTGAAACTGCCGCTGACCGATCGCGAAATTCCGATTATTGCCGACGAATACGTCGACAAGGAATTTGGCACCGGCTGCGTGAAAATCACGCCCGCGCACGACATGAACGATTACGCCGTCGGCCAGCGCCACAAGCTGGCGCAGATCGTCATTCTGACGCTGGACGCGAAAATCACCGACGACGCACCCGAAGCGTATCGCGGCATGGACCGCTTTGCCGCGCGCAAGCAGATCGTCGCCGATCTGGATGCCCTGGGCCTGCTGGAACAGGTCAAGCCGCACAAGCTGATGGTGCCGCGCGGCGACCGCACCGGCGTCGTGATCGAGCCGATGCTGACCGACCAATGGTTTGTCGCGATGAGCAAACCGGCGCCGGAAGGCACTTTCTTCCCGGGCAAATCGATTGCCGAGACGGCACTGGAAAAAGTCGCCAACGGCGAAATCAAGTTCGTGCCGGAAAACTGGAGCACTACCTACAACCAGTGGCTCAACAACATCCAGGACTGGTGCATCTCGCGCCAGCTGTGGTGGGGCCACCAGATTCCGGCCTGGTACGACGAGGCCGGCAATATCTTTGTCGCCAAGACCGAAGCCGAAGCGCAAGCCAAGGCGCAGGCCGCCGGCAGCACGGGGCCGTTGAAACGCGACGACGACGTGCTCGACACCTGGTTCTCGTCGGCCCTGGTGCCGTTCTCGACCATGGGCTGGCCGGAAGACACCCCGGACATGAAGGCATTCCTGCCCTCGTCGGTGCTGGTCACCGGCTTTGACATCATCTTCTTCTGGGTCGCGCGCATGGTCATGATGACGGCGCACTTCACGGGCAAGGTGCCGTTTGAAACCGTCTATGTGCACGGACTGGTGCGCGATTCGACGGGGCAAAAAATGTCCAAGTCGAAAGGCAATACCCTGGACCCGATCGACCTGATCGACGGCATCGACCTCGACGGCCTGATCGTCAAGCGCACCACCGGCCTGATGAACCCGCGCGACGCCGAAAAAATCACCAAGGCCACGCGCAAGGAGTTCCCTGAAGGCATTTCCGCCTACGGCACTGACGCCGTGCGCTTTACCATGGCCAGCTATGCTTCCCTGGGCCGCAATATCAATTTCGACCTGGGCCGCTGCGAAGGCTACCGCAACTTCTGCAACAAGATGTGGAACGCCACCCGTTTTGTCATGATGAATACGGAAGGCAAGGATTGCTCCGCACCGGCGGACCGCGCCAATGACGCCGACCTGTCGCAGGCCGACAAATGGATCATCTCGCTGCTGCAAAAGGCCGAGCTGGACGTGGCCAAGGGTTTCGAGGACTTCCGCTTCGACAATATTGCCGCCACCATCTACAAGTTCGTTTGGGACGAGTATTGCGACTGGTACCTGGAAGTAGCCAAGGTGCAAGTGCAGCAAGGCACGCAAGGCCAGCAGCGCGCCACCCGCCACACCCTGCTGCGCGTGCTGGAAGTGGTGCTGCGCCTGGCCCATCCGATCATTCCGTTCGTCACCGAAGCGCTGTGGCAGACTGTCGCCCCGCTGGCCGGCAAGCTGCCCAAAGCAGAGGGCGAGCCCAAGGGCGTGTCCATCATGATGCAGCCGTATCCGATCGCCGACACCAGCAAGATCGACGACAACGCCGAAGCGTGGATGCAACAGTTGAAAGCGCTGACGGACGCCACGCGCAACCTGCGCGGCGAAATGCAGATCTCGCCATCGGTGCGCGTGCCGCTGATCGTCGAAGCGGGCAACGCCACCGACAAGGCGGCGCTGGCTACCTATGCGCCGTATATCCAGTCACTGGGCAAGCTGGCCGAGGTGCAGATCGTCGACGCCCTGCCGGATTCGCCGGCAGCGGTGGCCATCGTTGGCACCACCAAGCTGATGTTGAAAGTGGAAATCGATGTAGCGGCCGAACGCGAGCGCCTGGGCAAGGAAATCGCCCGTATCGAAGCGGAAATTGCCAAGGTCAACAGCAAACTGGGCAATGAAAGCTTTGTGGCGCGCGCGCCAGCCGCAATTGTTGCGCAAGAAAACGAGCGCTTGCTCAGTTTTTCGGCCACAATTGAGAAACTGCGCGAACAGTTTGCTAAACTGGCCAGCGCATAAGGCACCCCGGCAGTATCGCGCGACGCCCTCCCCGGCGCCGCGCGCCATCGCTGGTTTTGCCTTGGTGACAGTTCGCGTAACATTCAAAAAACCAATGGAGACTAGCGATGCCTACCTTATTTGCAAACAGCCTCAAAACCACCATGTTGATGGCCGCCTTGGTCATCGCCGGCGGCGCCAGCGCCGCCAATGACAGCCCCGTGGGGACCTGGAAAACCATCGACGACGCCACCGGCAAGCCGAAATCCATCGTCCGCATCACGGACAACGGCGGCGTGCTGGAAGGCAAAATCGAAAAGCTGTTCCGTGCCCCGGAAGAAACCCAGAACCCCACCTGTGACAAATGCACGGGCGCCGACAAGGACCAGCCCATTATCGGCCTGACCATCCTGAAAGGCCTGAAAAAAGACGGCAAGGAATGGAACGGCGGCGAAATCACCGATCCTGCCACCGGCAAGGTCTACAAGAGCAAGGCCGAGCTGACGGAGGGCGGCAGCAAGCTGCAAGTGCGCGGCTATGTGGGCGTGCCGATGTTTGGCCGCTCGCAGACGTGGGTGCGCGAGGAGTAAAAGGACGGGGGCCGACCCCGGTTCAGCTTTTGCGGTGATATTTCTGCAAATGCCGGTCCAGGCTGTTGGCAAAACTCTGCCGGTCGCCCTGGTTGAAGGCGGCCGGGCCGCCGGTATCGACGCCGCCGCTGCGCAGCTCTTCCATGAAGGCGCGCATGCTCAGTTGCTGGGCGATATTATCATTCGTATAAAACTCGCCACGCGGGTTGAGCGCGTAGCCGCCCTTTTTCAGCACATCGGACGCCAGCGGAATATCACCGGTCACCACCAGGTCGCCCGGGTTCAGCAGCCGCACGATTTCCTGGTCGGCAACGTCCGCGCCCGACGGCACTTGCACGGTACGGACAAAGCGCGACGGCGGCACGCGCAAGCTCTGGTTGGCCACCAGAGTCACGGGCAACTCCAGCCGGTCGGCCACGCGGTACAAGATTTCCTTGATGACCACCGGGCAGGCGTCGGCGTCGACCCAGATCTGCATCGCCGGCACGGTGCTCACAAGGTCCACGCTTCACCGCTGGGACTGATGCGCGGCGCGCTGACGCCAAAGTGCAGATAGGCGGCCGGCGTGGCGACCCGGCCGCGCGGCGTGCGCTGCAAGAAGCCCTGCTGGATCAGATACGGTTCGAGCACGTCTTCGATGGTGTCGGCCGCTTCGCCGATGGCCGCCGCCAGATTGCCGATACCGACCGGGCCGCCGCCAAACTTGAACAGCACCGCTTCGAGCAACTTGCGGTCCATCACGTCAAAGCCGACCGAGTCGACGTCCAACATGGCCAGCGCGCGGTCGGCCACCACCTTGGTGATCTCGCCGTTGCTTTTCACTTCGGCAAAATCGCGCACGCGGCGCAGCAGGCGGTTGGCGATGCGGGGCGTGCCGCGCGCGCGCTGGGCGATTTCAATCGCGCCGTCCGGGTCGATCGGCACCTTGAGCAAGGCCGCGCTGCGCGTGACGATCTTGGTCAGCTCGTTTGTATTGTAGAACTCCAGGCGCGCGACGATGCCGAAGCGGTCGCGCAGCGGATTGGTCAGCATGCCGGCGCGGGTGGTGGCGCCGACCAGGGTAAACGGTTGCAGGTCAAGTTTGACGGAGCGGGCGGCCGGGCCTTCGCCGATCATGATATCGATCTGGTAGTCTTCCAGCGCCGGATACAGAATCTCTTCGACCACCGGCGAGAGGCGGTGGATCTCGTCGATGAACAGCACATCGTTCGCTTCGAGGTTGGTCAGGATCGCCGCCAGGTCGCCCGGGCGTTCCAGCACCGGGCCCGAAGTCTGGCGCAGGTTGACGCCCATTTCGCGCGCGATAATATGCGCCAGCGTGGTCTTGCCCAGGCCCGGCGGGCCGAACAGCAAGGTATGGTCGAGCGCTTCCTTGCGCTGGCGCGCGGCAGTGATGAAAATTTCCAGCTGGTCGCGGATCTTTTCCTGGCCCACGTATTCATCTAACTGCTTGGGCCGCAAGGCGCGTTCGATCGCCTCTTCATTGTGCGAGATCGGCGCCGCATCGATGATGCGCTGTTCCGTGAAGATGTCAGTCTGGATGCTCATGCCGGGTTCCCGTTAGCCTTTCGACAGCGCCTTGAGCGCCAGTTTGATGCCGTCCGATACGCCGCTGCCGGCCGGCACGTTTTTGACGGCCGCCATCGCTTCCTTGTCCGAGTAGCCCAGCGCCACCAGCGCGTTGAGAATATCGGACTGCGCGTCCGGCGCGGCGTGTGCGCCCAGCGGGCCGAGATCCGCGCCGATCTTGCCTTTCAGTTCCAGCAACAGGCGCTCGGCCGTCTTCTTGCCGATGCCGGGCACTTTCACCAGGCGGCCCGAGTCCTGCAAGGTGATCGCTTGCGCCAGGTCGGCGATCGTCATGCCGGAAAGAATCGACAAGGCCATGCGCGCACCGACGCCGGTGATCTTGATCAGCTGGCGAAACACGGCACGCTCGGCAGCGTTGCCAAAGCCAAACAGCAGGTGCGCGTCTTCGCGGATGGCCTGGTGCGTGAACAGTACGACTTTTTCGCCAACCTGGGGCAGATTGTAAAACGTGCTCATCGGCACGTCGACTTCATAGCCGACGCCCTGGCAATCGACCAGCAATTGTGGCGGATTTTTTTCAAGCAAAATACCGGAGAGACGGCCTATCATCGCGTGTTCCTAATATGAGTGTGAGGGTGGTGGCTAGCCGACCAGGCGGCCACGCTTCATGCGCAAGCCCTGCAGTTGTGGCGCCAGCGCTTTGACCATGGCCAGCGCATCGACGCTGTTGGCATGGCAGATCGCCACACCCAGCGCGTCGGCCGCGTCGCTGCCGGGCAAGCCGGGCAGGCACAGCAGGCGCGCCACCATTTCCTGCACCTGCTCCTTGGCCGCCTTGCCATGGCCGGTGACGGCTTGCTTGAGTTGCAGCGCCGTATATTCGGCCACCTCCAGGTCGGCATGGACGAGCGCGCAAATGGCCGCGCCACGCGCCTGGCCCAGCAGCAAGGTCGATTGCGGATTGACGTTGACAAAGACTTTTTCGATGGCCGCGCAGTCGGGCCGGTAGGTGGCGATAATTTCCGTCACGCCCTGCAGGATAATCTTCAGGCGCGGCGGCAAAGCCCCATCCGAGGCGGTCTTGACGGTGCCCGAAGCAATATAGCGCAGCTTGCTGCCGTGTTTTTCAATGACCCCAAAGCCGGTGGTGCGCAAGCCAGGATCGATGCCAAGAATAATCATCGCCAGATTCTATAATGAATACGGCAGGCCCAGTGAAACCGGAGCCTGCCGTTTAAATATTCGACCGCCACGGGCGGTAGGTCGGATTAGCGGAACGCGTAATCCGACATGCGTATCAATGACGGAAATGACGGGTTCCGGTGTACAGCATCACAACGCCACGCTCATCGGCCGCATCGATCACTTCCTGGTCGCGCATCGAGCCGCCCGGATGAATCACGCAGGTCGCGCCGGCGTCGACCACCACGTCGAGGCCGTCGCGGAACGGGAAGAAGGCGTCCGACGCCACGACCGAGCCGGTCAGCGACAGGCCGGCGTTCTGCGCCTTGATCGAAGCGATGCGGGCCGAGTCGATACGGCTCATCTGGCCTGCGCCCACGCCCAGGGTCATGTTATTGCCGCAGAAGACGATGGCGTTCGATTTGACGAATTTTGCCACTTTCCAGGCGAACATCAGGTCGGCCAACTGCTGTGGCGTCGGTTTGAGCTTGCTGACCACGCGCAGGTCGGCCATGGCGACGTTTTTCGCGTCCGGCGACTGCACCAGCAAACCGCCACCGACGCGTTTGAAGTCCATCGCGTTGACGCCCGTGCCCAGTGGAATTTCCAGCATGCGCACGTTCTGCTTGCTCGACAGGATCTGTTTCGCTTCTGCGGAGAAGGACGGGGCGATCAGCACTTCGACGAACAGCTTGGCGATTTCGCCGGCGGTGGCCCCGTCGAGTTCCGTATTGAAGGCAATGATGCCGCCAAAGGCCGAGGTCGGGTCGGTCTGCAGCGCGCGCGCATAGGCTTCGGCCGCGTTCGCGCCCAGGGCCACGCCGCAGGGATTGGCGTGTTTCACGATCACGCAGGCAGCGCTTTGCTCGAAGCCAACCAGGCTTTTCACGCATTCCCAGGCCGCATCGGCGTCGGCGATATTGTTGTACGACAGTTCCTTGCCCTGCAGCTGGCGATAGTTGGCCAGCGCACCATCAGCGACGACCAGGTCGCGGTAGAAGGCGGCGCTCTGGTGCGGGTTTTCGCCGTAGCGCATGTCCTGCACTTTTTCAAACGCCACGTTCAGGGTTTGCGGATAGGCGCCGCGCTCGGCGTGCACTTTCGTCGGGCCGAGGCTGGTCAGGTAGTTGGTGATGGCGCCGTCGTATTGCGCCGTGTGCGCAAAGACTTTTTTGGCCAGCATGAAACGGGTGTCGTAGCTTACTTCGCCGGCCTTGCCGTCAGCCGAGCGCATTTCGGCCAGTACCACCTCGTAATCGCTCGGATCGCACAGGACGATCACGTCCTTGTGGTTCTTGGCCGCCGAACGCAGCATGGTCGGGCCGCCGATGTCGATGTTCTCGATCGCGTCTTCCAGGGTGCAGTCGGCCTTGGCAACGGTGCCCTGGAACGGGTACAGATTGACCACCACCATGTCGATGGTCGGCATGTCGTGTTCCACCAGCTTGGCCATGTGCTCGGGGAAATCGCGGCGCGCCAGGATACCGCCGTGTACTTTCGGGTGCAAGGTCTTCACGCGGCCATCGAGCATCTCGGGGAAGCCCGTGTAGTCGGCCACTTCCGTGACGGGTACACCGTTATCGGACAGCAATTTGGCGGTGCCGCCGGTCGACAGCAGGTTGACGCCGAGCGCAGACAGGGCGCGCGCGAATTCTAGGACACCGGTCTTGTCGGAAACGGAAAGGAGGGCTTGTTTGATCATGGCTGTGGCTAGGTGGTTAAGTGTTCTTGGCGAACGCCGCCGCCCGGGGTTGATACCGGGCTGCGACGGATTCAAATCTTGGCGTCACTTGCAAGCCGGCATTACAGCAGACCGTGCTCCTGCAACTTCTTGCGCAAGGTATTGCGGTTGATGCCCAGCATTTGCGCGGCATGCGACTGGTTGCCATCGGCGCGTGTCATCACGACTTCCAGGATGGGTTTTTCGACGGTCAACACGACCATGTCATAGATATTCGACGCTTGCTGCTCGCCCAGGTCATTGAAATAATCTTCCAGACTTTTCTGAACGACTTCCTGTATGCTTTCTTTGCTCATTTTTATGCTTCAACCGGCTAATTGATTTATCAAGGCGCTCTCAGGCAGGCATGACTGTCGCGCAAACGCGTGAGTCAGGCGCACACCGAGTCCGCCCTTGTTCTTTATACTGCTGCGGCCATTTCGGTCAAACCGCTGTCGCTGTCTTCGGGGAGGCGGTATTGTAACCGTTCACCAAACTTCCATTGCGACTCAAAAAATTGATCGACGGCCAGCAATTGCGCGTCCGTCGATTCCAGCAGGTTCATTTGCTGGCGGAATTGCTCGCCACCTTCCAGGTCTTTCACGTACCAGCCGATATGCTTGCGCGCCGTGCGCACACCGAGGAATTCACCATAAAA
The DNA here is from genome assembly GCF_002250505.1 of Janthinobacterium sp. PC23-8. Classification (GTDB taxonomy): domain Bacteria; phylum Pseudomonadota; class Gammaproteobacteria; order Burkholderiales; family Burkholderiaceae_D; genus Janthinobacterium. The sequence goes on along the minus strand of NZ_NJGY01000001.1, from coordinate 3,324,373 downwards.
CGCGTAATGGGCGCGCAGATGCTCGTCCATCAGGCTGCGCACTTCGTCCACATACGGCGCCGGCAACAAGGTGCCGGTGCGCAAAAAATGGTCGATCTCGCGGCAGATCCACGGCCGGCCCTGCGCCGCGCGGCCGATCATGACGGCGTCCGCCCCCGTCTGGTCCAGTACATAACGCGCCTTTTGCGGGCTGGTGATGTCGCCATTGGCGACCACGGGAATAGCCACCGACGCTTTCACGGCGGCAATCGTTTCGTACTCGGCGTCGCCCTTGTAGCCATCGGCGCGCGTGCGGCCGTGCAAGGTCAGCATCTGGATGCCGGCCTGCTCGGCGATGCGGGCGATACGCAAGGCGTTCCTGTTTTCGCGGTTCCAGCCCGTGCGAAATTTCAATGTCACGGGCACGTCGACGGCGTTCACCACCGCATGCAGGATTTTTTCAACCAGGCTTTCGTTTTGCAGCAGGGCCGAACCGCACCAGCTGTTGCAGACCTTTTTCACCGGACAACCCATATTGATGTCGATGATCTGCGCGCCCCGGTCAACATTGAATCTGGCGCAATCGGCCAGGTCCTGCGGATCGGCGCCAGCGATCTGCACCGCTTTCGGCTCCATTTCGCCGTCATGGTCGGTACGGCGCGCACTTTTTTCGGTCGCCCACAATCGCGGATTCGAGGCCGCCATTTCCGACACGGCATAGCCGGCGCCCAACTGCTTGCACAACTGGCGAAATGGCCGGTCCGTCACGCCAGCCATGGGAGCGACGAAAACGTTGTTGCGCAGAATGTGAGGGCCGATTTGCACTGAAGAACCTGAAATGGACGGAGGAACCTGCTATTTTAACCGATTCCCTGCCTAATTAATAAGCACTATTTTTTATCGTTCAGTGCGCCAGGTCACTGGCGGCGGCGAAGATTGCAATTAGCCCAGCTCGTCCATGGCGGGCGCCGCCAGATGTTCGATATTTCCCCAATGCAATAAATGCAACTTACCGTCCGTATAAGAGAAGCGGTTGACGCTGGCATTGCTGATCGGAAAATCGCGCGGCCTGTCGAGCCTCATGCCGACCGCCGCGCGGTAGGCGCACTCGAGCACGCCGCCATGGGCGACGATGGCGATCGCCTGGCCGTCGTAGTGTGCGGCCCAGCGGGCAATGGCCGCATTGGCGCGCGCATAAAATTGGCGAAAGCTCTCGGCTTCGCGCTCGCCCGATGGCATCACGGCGTCGATCTGCCGCGATTGCCACTGCGCATAGTCGTGCGGATACCGCGCCGCGATATCGGCATACAGCAAGCCTTCAAAGGCGCCGTAGCAGCGCTCGCGCAGCAGCGCATCCGTTTGCACCGGCAAGGCATGCAAATCGGCCACCGCCTGCGCCGTCTGTTGCGCGCGCCGCAGGTCGCTCGACAGGATCGCCGCCAGCGGTTCGCCGGCCAGCGCCTGGCCCAGGGCGGCGGCTTGCTGCATGCCAGTGTCGCTCAAGGGAATGTCGATATGGCCCTGCAGGCGGCGCTCGGCGTTCCACGGCGTCTCGCCATGGCGTATCAATAAAATGGTTGTGCTCATGTTTTCAAGGTAAATGCCAGCCCGGGATGAAGCGAGTAGGCAACGACGAGCCGGGCTTCGTCGAGGATATGGCCGTAGATGGCGTCCAGCGCCTGCCGGCCCGTGAAGCGCCCGGCCAGATCCAGGCGCGGCACGTCGAGCGCGTACAGGTGAAACAGATAATGGTGCAGCCGCTCGTCGTTCCACGGCGGACACGGGCCATCATAGCCGTAATAGTCACCCGCCATGTCGGGGTCGCCGGCAAACCAGCTGGTATAGTCATTGAGGCCCTGACGCAACTGCCAGGGTCCGCTGCCATCGAGCCACGGCACGCTGGCGGCCGCCTTGCCGCGCGCCGTCACCGCGCTGGAAAACTGGCCGGCGGCGATGCTGCGCATGGCCAGTGGAATATCGAGCAGGGTCCAGTGAAAAAAATCGCCGCGCGCGCTGGCCAGCGGCAAGCTGTGACCGGCGCGGTTGGCCAGGCTGGCGTCGAGCGGCGCGTCGCCGTCGATGCAGAACAGGGCCAGCGACTCGGTGCCGTTGGGCACCTCGTCCCAGGCCAGATGGGGATTGTGGTTGCCGGCCAGGCGCACATGGCGATCCGGGTCGATCTCGGCAAAGGCATAGCCGGGCGGCAGCACGCCGCCATCGCGAAAAGTGTCACTCCACAATCTCATCGTCGCTCCCTAGTCCGGTTTCGGGTTCACTTGCAGCCAGAACGTGACCGGGCCATCATTGGTCAGCGACACCTGCATGTCGGCACCGAACTGCCCCGTCTGCACCGTGGCATGGCGGCCGCGCGCCTGCGCCACGAAATGGTTGAACAGGCGCAAGCCGTCCTGCGGACTGGCCGCCGGCGTGAACGACGGGCGCGTGCCCGATTTGGTATCGGCCGCCAGCGTGAACTGCGGCACCAGCAGCAAGCCGCCAGCCACATCGGTCACGCTGCGGTTCATCTTGCCGGCCGCGTCGGCAAAGACGCGATAGCCCAGCAGTTTGGTCAGCAAGGCGTCCGCTTCTTTCTCGGTATCGCCGCGCTCGGCGCACACCAGCACCATCAGGCCGCCATCGATGGCGCCGATGGTGCTGCCATCGACGTCGACCCTGGCCTGCGTCACTCTTTGCAGCAGCGCGATCATGCCGTCAAGGTCACGCGTGCAAATTTGCGCTTGCCTACTTGCAGCACGCATGTGCCGGCCTCGACTCTCAAGGCCTTGTCGCTGATCACGGCGCCGTCGATGCGCACGCCACCCTGGTCGATCATGCGGCCCGCTTCCGAGACCGACGGGCACAGCCCCGTTTGCTTGAGCAACTGGGTGATCGCCAGCGGCGCGCCGGCCACGGCCACTTCGGGGATGTCGTCGGGAATGCCGCCCTTCGAGCGGTTGACGAAATCGGCCAGCGCTTCCTCGGCCGCCTGCTGCGAATGAAAGCGGGCGACGATCTCTTGCGCCAGCGCCACCTTGGCGTCGCGCGGATTGCGCCCACCCTCGACTTCGCTCTTCAGTTGCGCCAGTTCGGCGATCGAGCGCCACGACAGCAGCTCGTAGTAACGCCACATCATGACATCGGAAATGCTCATCAGCTTGGCGAACATGGTGTTCGGCGCTTCCGTAATGCCGATATAGTTGTTCTTCGACTTCGACATTTTTTCCACGCCGTCCAAACCTTCCAGCAGCGGCATGGTCAAAATACACTGCTGTTCCTGGCCGTACTGCTTTTGCAGTTCGCGGCCCACCAGCAGGTTGAATTTCTGGTCGGTGCCGCCCAGTTCCAGATCCGACTTCAAGGCCACCGAATCGTAGCCCTGCATCAGCGGGTACAGGAATTCATGCACGGAAATCGGCACGCCGCCCTGGAAACGCTTGGTAAAATCGTCGCGCTCGATCATGCGCGCCACCGTATAGTGGGAGGCGAGCTGGATAATGCCGCGCGCGCCGAGCGGATCGCACCACTCCGAGTTGTAGCGAATTTCGGTTTTGCTGGCATCGAGCACCAAAGATGCTTGCGCGAAATACGTCATCGCGTTAATCTCGATCTGTTCGCGCGTCAAAGGCGGGCGCGTGACGTTGCGGCCCGACGGGTCGCCGATCATGGAAGTGAAATCGCCGATCAGGAAAATGACTTGATGACCGAGGTTTTGCAACTGGCGCATCTTGTTCAGCACTACAGTGTGGCCGAGGTGCAAGTCCGGCGCGGTCGGGTCCAGGCCCAGTTTGATGCGCAGCGGCACACCGCTTTGTTCGGAGCACGCTAATTTTTGCGCAAATTCGCTTTCGATCAAGAGTTCGTCGACGCCACGCTTGGTAATCGCGAGAGCTTCTTGTACGCTGTCCGACAGCACGAGCGGCGTCTGAGCTGGGTTAGCCTTGGCAGGCGATGCGGTGGTGTTAATTTCCATAAATTTTTGCCGTCGATCTCGAAATGGTAGTAGGTTTGCAGAGTTTGGTATAATGCCCGATCCCATCAATCTTGCCGCATGAAAACGAACCAAAATAACAATAAAAAAGAGTAGCAGTTCACGAATCGTTCAAGGGCAAATTTTAACTGATTGCATGAACCCTATACATAAAATCACAAGCTCGCGCTTGTACATCCAACTGGCGAGCACTCGCAAAGCCCGCATCGTCGGCGCATCGGCGGTGCTGCTGACCGTGGTCGCCTTTGGCGCTGTGGCGGTCTCGCCGATGGCGCCCGATGCGTCGGACCTGCCGGTCCGTTCGATCGACGAAAATCTGGAGATGCCTGATCTGTCCTCGCAAATTACCGCGCTCGAACAGGTAGACCAGAACTTCACCCACGAAGAAAAAGTCCGTCCTGGCGATACGCTGTCCGCCATGCTGACCCGTCTTGGCGTCGATGATGCCGCTGCCGCCAACTTCATCAAATCCGACAAGGTCGCGCGCCGCGTAATGATGCTGAAAACGGGCAAGCGCGTGCAGGCGCAAACGACCGAAAACGGCGAACTGAACTGGTTGCGTGCCACCCTCGTCGATAGTGACGACAAATCGGCCCGCAATATCCTGATCACCCGCAAGGGCGACAAGTTCGTTGCCACGGAAGTGGCCGCGCAACTGGAACGCCGCGTTGAAATGCACGCGCGCAAGATCACCTCGACCCTGTTTGCCGCCACCGATTCCAGCCTGGACGGCACCCGCCTGCCGGACGTGATCTCCAGGCAGATCGTCGAAATGTTCTCGACCAATATCGACTTCCGCTCCGACGTCAAGCGCGGCGACTCGTTCAACGTGGTCTATGAAACGTTCTGGCAAGACGGCGAATTTGTCCGAGCGGGACGCATCCTGGCCGGTGAATTCACCAATCGCGGCAAGACGTTCCAGTCCGTATGGTTCGAAGACCCGGCCAGCAAGCAAGGCGGCGGTTATTACAGCTTCGACGGCAAGTCCCTCAAAAAAGCCTTCCTCAAATCCCCACTCGAATTCTCCCGCGTCTCGTCCGGCTTCTCCATGCGCGTGCACCCGATCTCGGGTAACTGGAAACAGCATAAAGGCATCGATTTCGCCGCCGCCACCGGCACGCCGATCCGCGCCTCGGGCGATGGCGTAGTCGATGCGGTCGGCATGCAGAACGGCTACGGCAACGTGGTGGTCCTGAAGCACTGGGCCAACTACAGCACCGCCTACGCCCATATGAGCCGCTTCGCTTCGGGCCTGAAAAAAGGTCAAAAAGTCAGCCAGGGCGATGTCATCGGTTACGTCGGCACCACCGGCTGGTCGACCGGCGCCCACCTGCACTACGAATTCCGCGTCGGCGGCGTGGCGCAAGACCCTAGCAAGCTGAACGTGCAAGCCCAGGCGCCGCTGACCGCCGCCGAGCTGTCGCGCTTCCGCATGGTGTCGGCCGACATGATGCACCGCTTCACGCTGCTGCGCCCTGCCGACACGGCGCTCGCTTCGCGCTAACGGCTGAACGCTGCGCGCCCTGCGGGGACAACAAAAGGCACCGCCCATCCCGATGGCCGGTGCTTTTTTTTATCAAAGACAAGGAAACAGCATGTTGTATATCGGTCTGATGTCCGGCACCAGCCTCGATGGCGTCGATGGCGCCCTGGTCGACTTTTCGCACGATAGCGTGCGCAGCCTGGGCGACGCCTATGTGGCGTTTCCCGCCAGCCTGCGCGATGACCTGATGGCTTTGCAAACGCCCGGCCACAATGAAATCGAGCGCGAGGCGGTCGCTGCCAACGCAGTGGCGCGCCTGTACGCCGGCTGCGTGGAGGCGCTGCTGGCCCAGGCCGGGATCGGCCCGGACGCCGTGGCCGCCATCGGCGCGCATGGCCAGACCATCCGCCACCGCCCCGAACTGGGTTTTACGCGCCAGTTGAACAACCCGGCCCTGCTGGCCGAACTGAGCGGCATCGATGTCATCGCCGACCTGCGCAGCCGCGACGTGGCCGCCGGCGGCCAGGGCGCACCGCTGGTCCCGGCGTTTCACCAGGCGCTGTTCAATGCGCCGGGCCAGACACGCGTGGTGGCCAATATCGGCGGCATCGGCAATATCAGCGTGCTGCGGGCCGACGGCGGCGTCACGGGCTACGATACGGGACCGGGCAATGCCCTGATGGATGGCTGGAGCTTGCGCCACCAGGGCCTGCCGTATGACGCCGACGGCGCCTGGGCCGCCAGCGGCAAGCTTATCCCCGCCTTGCTGGCGGACCTGCTGAACGAAGCGTATTTCGCGCTGCCGGCGCCAAAAAGCACGGGCCGCGACCTGTTCCATGCCGACTGGCTGGCCGGCAAGCTGGCCGCCTATCCCGATGTCTTGCCGGCCGACGTGCAGGCCACCCTGACCGAACTGACAGCGGCCAGCCTGGCGCAAGCCATTTTGCGCGATGGCGCGCAAGCCGATGCGGTATATGTGTGCGGCGGCGGCGCCCATAACGCCACCCTGATGGCGGCGCTGGCCAGGCAGTTGCCGGACGTGGCGGTGGCGTCGACCGAGGCGCTGGGCGTGGCGCCGAACCAGGTCGAGGCGCTGGCGTTTGCCTGGCTGGCCTGGCGTTTTACACAGAGAAAACCGGGCAATTTGCCGGCGGTGACGGGGGCCAAGGGACTACGCGTGCTGGGTGCACTTTACCCGCATTGAGCGCTACTGCAAACGCCAACAGCGGATCCGCAGATCCGCTATTGCCATGCACACCACTATCTCAGGCGTTTGCTGCTAGACCGAGAAAGAGGAACCGCAACCGCAGGTCGACGTTGCCGTTGGATTCTTGATCACGAACTGCGCGCCTTCCAGGTCATCCTTGTAGTCGATTTCCGCGCCGACCAGGTACTGGTAGCTCATGGAATCGATCAACAGCTGGACGCCGTTCTTGACCATGGTGGTGTCATCTTCGTTGACGATTTCGTCGAAGGTGAAGCCATACTGGAAGCCGGAGCAGCCGCCGCCCTGCACGAAGACGCGCAATTTCAGGTCGGGATTGCCCTCTTCCTCGATCAGCTGCGCGACTTTTTCGGCGGCGCTATCGGTAAAGACGATAGGCGATGGAATCACATCTTGCATTTCAGCGACAGCATTCATTTCATACTCCTCAGAAAACATGCATTCATTATAGACTGTTGGCGCAAGTCGCGCTGTGACCGCCCTTTTTCAGCGGTCACGGCGTTGTTATTGCCCACAGCCCAGGAGCCAGGTGCAACGCCGCTTACGGCATCAGCGCGATATGCCGCAGGCCAGCTGTTTCCTGCAGGCCAAACATCAGGTTCATGCACTGCACGGCCTGGCCGGAAGCGCCCTTGACCAGGTTGTCCTGCACCACCAGCACGATCACGGTATTGCCGCCTTCAGGACGGTGCAGCGCCAGGCGCAGCACGTTCGAGCCGCGCGTGGAGCGGGTTTCCGGATGCGAGCCGAACGGCATCACGTCGACGAAAGCCTCGTCTTTGTATTGCTCTTCGAACAAGGCTTGCAACGCTTCATTGCTGATGTCCTTGTTCAGCTGTGCGTACAGGGTCGAATGCATGCCGCGTATCATCGGCACCAGGTGCGGCGTGAAGGTCAGCGCGACTTTTTCTTCCGTGAAGCGTTGCAGCTGGGCCGTGGTTTCCGGCAGGTGGCGGTGGCCGGACACGCCATAGGCCTTGAAGCTGTCGCTGCTTTCCGAGAACAGAATGCCGATTTCCGCCTTGCGGCCGGCGCCCGACACGCCCGACTTGCAATCGGCGATCAGGCTGCCCGCATTGACCAGGCCGGCTTTCAGCAGCGGATAAAAACCCAGCTGCATGGTGGTCGGGTAGCAACCGGGGTTGGCAATCAGCGTGGCATTTTTGATGTCTTCGCGGTTCAGTTCCGGCAAGCCATACACGGCCTGCTCGATCAACTCGGGCGCGGTGTGGGGAATCTTGTACCACTGTTCGAAGCTGGCCTGGTCTTTCAGGCGGAAGTCGGCGGCCAGGTCGATCACTTTCACGCCGGCTGCCAGCAGGGCTGGCGCCTGCGCCATGGCCACGCCGTGCGGGGTGGCAAAAAACACCACGTCGCATTGTTCGAGGTTGGCCTTGTCGGGCGAGGAAAACGCCAGTGTCACATGACCGCGCAGGGAAGGATACATGTCCGCCACCGGCAGGCCGTCTTCCTTGCGCGAAGTGATCGCCGTCAACTCGACGTCCGGATGGGTTGCCAGCAGGCGCAGCAATTCCACGCCAGTGTAGCCAGTGCCGCCGACGATGCCAACTTTGATCATGTTTTTTCCTTGAGTAAATAAATAAGATGAACCAGGGGAGTTGCCGCAAGCCTGCGGCATTTTGCGCGTATTTTACAGCGCAATGGCGCAGTACGCAGAAATGCAAAAAGCCGCCGGCTTGAGGCCAGCGGCTTTTGAGACAGCGCCCGAAAGCGCTGTAGCGTAGAAATTAACGCTTCGAGAATTGCTTTGCGCGACGTGCTTTGCGCAGACCAACTTTTTTACGCTCGACTTCACGTGCATCGCGGGTCACGAAGCCGGCTTTTGCCAGTTCCGGTTTCAACGCTGCATCGTAGTCGATCAGAGCGCGGGTGATGCCGTGACGAACTGCACCAGCCTGGCCCGACTCGCCGCCGCCATGGACGTTGACTTTGATGTCGAAACGCTCGACATTGCCGGTCAGTTCCAGTGGTTGACGGATCACCATCAGACCGGTTTCGCGCGAGAAGTATTCGTTTGCTGGTTTGCCGTTAACAACGATCAAGCCTGTGCCAACTTTGATAAAAACGCGAGCCACTGCACTCTTGCGACGGCCGGTTCCATAATTGTAATTACCGATCATGTCAGTTCCTTAGAGAACAAGTGCTTTAGGTTGCTGAGCTGCGTGCGGATGGGAACCTTCCGCGTACACTTTCAGCTTCTTGATCATTGCGTAGCCGAGTGGGCCTTTAGGCAGCATGCCCTTGACCGCTTTCTCAAGCGCGCGACCTGGAAAACGCTGTTGCATTTTCTGGAAGTTGGTTTCGTAGATGCCGCCTGGATAGCCAGAGTGACGGTAGTAAATTTTCTCGGTAGCTTTGGTACCGGTCACACGCAGTTTGCCTGCGTTGATGACGACGATAAAGTCGCCGGTATCGACGTGAGGAGTAAATTCCGGTTTGTGTTTGCCGCGCAGTCGGAGTGCCACTTCGCTGGCAACACGTCCGAGGACTTTGTCCGTCGCGTCAACCACGAACCAATCGCGCTGGACTTCATGTCCTTTAGCGGAAAATGTTTTCATGTTGACTTCCTAATAGATTACACGCTCAAATGGTGGTTCCGCCTGGTTACTTGCGCGGACTCTGCCTTATTTACTTTTCCTGAGCGAACGGAAAGCCGACAAGTATAAGCGGCTTTGCCGTGCGCGGTCAAGCCGCAATTACAACCGCCATCACGGCCGATTGCGCCCCGGCGGACCAAACATGGACCGGCATTCCTCCATTACAATACAAAACGCCTACAATTTTCGGAGAAGTACGATGGAATGCAAAGTTAGCTGGAATGGCCCGTCGGGCATGAGTTTTCGGGCAGAAACCGGCTCCGGCCACCTGGTGACCATGGATGGCGCCCCGGACGGCGGCGGCCACAACCTGGCGCCGCGGCCGATGGAAATGGTCTTGCTGGGCACCGGCGGCTGCACCGCCTATGACGTGGTGCTGATCCTGAAACGCGGCCGCGAAGCCGTCAGTGGCTGCGAAGTGACGCTCAAGGCCGACCGCGCCGAGCTTGACCCCAAGGTATTTACCAGGATCCACTTCCACTTCACCGTGCGCGGCAAGGCCCTCAAGCCAACCGCCGTGGAACGCGCCGTGGCGCTGTCGCATGACAAATATTGCTCGGCGTCGATCATGCTGGCGAAAACAGCCGAGATCACCCACTCGTTTGAGATTATCGAAGAGTAACTTACAGGTAATAAGCCGTTTTCGTCATCACTTTACCCATGACGCCCATCAGCGCCTTGACCGGCGCCGGCGTATTGATGGCGCCCAGGCGCTGTGCGGCGGCGCCGTGTTCGATTTCGTCGAGCTGCATCTGGCGCACGATGGCGCGCGATTTGGCGTCCTGCGGCGGCAGCTCGCCCAGGTGGCTTTGCAGATGCGCTTCGACCTGTTTTTCCGTTTCCACCACAAACCCCAGGCTCTGGCCGTCGCCCATGCGCGCGGCGATGGTGCCGAGCGCAAACGAGCCGGCGTACCACAGCGGATTCAACAGGCTCAGGCGCGAGCCCAGCTCATGCACGCGCTGCGCCGTCCAGGCCAGATGATCTTCCTCCTCGCGGCCCGCCTCGTCGAACTGGGCGCGGATGGCGGGGCTGTGCGCATGACGCGCCTGCGAGTTGTACAAGGCTTGCGCGCACACTTCACCGACATGATTGACGCGCATCAGCCCGGCGCTGTGGCGCTGCTCGGCCGCGCTCAGGGTGGCGTCGGGCGCCTGCGCGGCCGGCGTCGGGCGCGAGGCCGAGGCCACGCCGGCGATCACGCGCAAGGCCTTGTCGGCGCCGACGATCAAACGATCCAGGGGATTGAAGTAGCGGTGTGCGGTCATCGTCTTGGAACTCATGTCTGGGGTAAAACATGATTATAGGACGATCGCGGCCAGCCGTCGCGGCATGGCCTACAGGCGGACATGGCTTTACTGACTGGCTTGACCTGTGCGCGCTTTTTCCTTTTCGATCCAGTCCACCACGGGGCCAACGGCGTCCAGGCCCGACAGGCTTTTCGCCACCCCCAGGTTCAGCGACACCAGGAAAAACATGCTGTCGATGGGAATGTCGGGACAATGCGTGCCGAAGGCGGCCAGGAAGCGCGGCGACTCGAGCACCCGCAGCACTTTTTCTCCGCTCATGTATTGCAAGACGCTGGCAATGCTGTGGCCGCCACCGAGCGTGTGGTAAATGAAACGGTTGTACTTGGCATCGATCTTCTTGAAGTCGAGCTCTTCCTGCGTCATCAAGCCGGCCAGGTAGTACAGTCCAAGGCTGACGCGAAAGAAGCCGATGGCTTCCGCGCTGGTCATGCCGGCGCGCGCCACGGCCAGCACTTTCTGCTGCATCGCCTCGTCTATGTTTCTCATTGCATTCCCCCTGCGCCGTCAGGCAGCGCCCATCGCGCAGCTTGCATGAAGATGCGGCCTTTTTCAATAGCTGTTCACTATTTCCCTCTTGCAACTTACTTTTTTTACATGCTACGCTGAAGCCCCCACCAGAATGGATGCCCCCATGATAGAGGTAAAGCACCTGGCCAAGCGTTTTCGCCTGCCGCCGCAGAAGGACAACACCACATCGGCACCCGATCCGCGCGACCACGACGGCTGGTTCCACGCCGTGCGCGACGTCAGTTTCAGCTGCGCTCCCGGCGAAGTACTGGGACTGCTGGGTCCGAACGGCGCCGGCAAGACCACCACCTTGCGCCTGCTGTCGACGGCCCTGCAGGCGGACGCGGGCAGCGCCCTGGTCAATGGCGTCGACGTCTTGCAGCAGCCGCTGGTGGCGCGCCAAAGCATCGGCTTCCTGTCCGGCTCGACCGGCCTGTACGGCCGCCTGACGGCGCGCGAAAACGTGGAATACTTCGGCCGCCTGCATGGCATGCCGGCCGACAAGCTCAAGCAGCGCTGCGATGAACTGTTCGCGCTGCTGCAGATGGAACACTACGGCAACAAGCGCGCCGACCAGCTGTCGACCGGCATGAAACAGAAATGCGCGATCGCGCGCACCGTCGTGCATGCGCCACAGGTGGTGATCCTCGACGAGCCGACCACCGGCCTGGACGTCATGTCGGCCAAGATCCTGCTCGACTTTATCGCCAGCTACAAGGCGCTGCGCGTGCCGCTGATTTTTTCCACCCATCATCTGCACGAGGTGGAAAAACTGTGCGACCGCGTCTGTATCATCAACCATGGCAGCACCGCCTTCAACGGCACGGTGGACGAGTTGCGCCACCTGGGCGGCAGCGCAGATTTGTACGACGCCTTTGTCGGCGTCATCAACCGGGGAGCTTGAACCTATGTGGACCATTTATCTGAAGGAATTGCTGGAACTCACGCGCGACCGCAAGACTCTGATCTTCACCATCCTGATTCCGATCTTCGCCATGCCGCTGATCTTTGGCGGCTTCGCTTATGTTTCAAGCAATATGTTCAAGAACGCCAGGACGGCCGAGCTGCGCTATGCCATCTTCGGCCAGCAGCACGCACCGGCCCTGGCCGCGCGCTTTGGCCAGCAAGGCAATCTGCGCCTGGTGCCGTTGACGGACGAAAACGAGATCCGCCAGGCCATTCTGGACGAACGCATCAAATTCGCGGTGGTGATACCGCCGCAGTTTGACGCTGCCGTGCGGCAGCAGCGGCAAGCGACCATCACCTTGCACTACAACAGCGCCAGCACGGTCGATGTCACGCAGCAGCGCGTGCGCGAGGTGATCGACGGCTACAACGCCAGCTTGCGCCAGGAGGCGCTGTCGGTCCTGAAGCTCAATCCCGAACAGCTGGCCTTTGCGCTGGCGCCGGTGCTGCTGGAGAAAAAATCGACGGCCAACCAGCGCGAGCAGATGGGCGCCGTGATCGGCGGCATGCTGCCGTATCTGCTGCTGATGGTGTGCCTGACGGCGGCCATGTATCCGGCCATCGACATGGGCGCCGGCGAAAAGGAAAGAGGCACGCTGGAAACCTTGCTGCTCGCGCCGGTGCCGCGCGGCGCCATCGTGCTGGCCAAGTTCCTCGTCCTGTTTACCGTCGGCATGACCTCGGCCGTGCTGATGGTGGGCAGCCTGGCGGTGCTGTTGACCGCGTTCGGCGGCTCGCTCGAAGGCAACCTGGCCATGATGGTGCGCAGCATTACGCTGACCGACCTGGCGATGATCACCCTGATGCTGGTGCCGACGGCCGCCATCTTCGCCTCCTTGCTGCTGTCGATCTCGATCTATGCCAAGAGCTACAAGGAAGCGGCCGGCATGATCACGCCGCTGATGCTGCTGACCATCCTGCCCATCGTGGTGGCCATGCTGCCTGGTGTGGAACTGAACTGGCTGTGGGCGATGGTGCCGCTGACCAATGTCTCGCTGGCCATGAAGGAGCTGGTCAAGGGCACCATGGATTACAGCATGTTCGGCGTGATCCTGGCCTCGACCACGGTGATCGCCGGCGCCCTGCTGCTGCTGTGCCGCTGGTGGTTCAAGCGCGAGTCGGTGCTGTTTCGCAACTGACCGGCGCGGGCGGCGCACGCTGACACAGCGGCGCCGCCGTTGCGCCGCATCTATCGCACTCTGGGCATGCGAAAATACCGTATATCGCAAGCAACTGCCCAGTACATCTTTTATTCAATACAATGCCATCATGGATCAGCCCCCGATTGCCTGCCCAGGCGCCGGGCGCCGCACGTCTAACAGCATGAGCAAGGAATTGTATGGAATTGCAGATTCGTCATTTGTCGAAAACCTACGCCAACGGTGTCGTGGCGCTGGACGATATTTCGCTGGCGATCCCTCCCGGCATGTTTGGCCTCCTGGGCCCGAACGGCGCCGGCAAATCGACCCTGATGCGCACCCTGGCCACCTTGCAGGAATGCGATTCCGGCTCGGTCTTCTTCGGCGACTACGACGTGCTCGACGACAAGGACGAGATACGCCGCATGCTCGGCTATCTGCCGCAGGACTTCGGCCTGTATCCGAAAGTGACGGCTTATGAACTGCTGGACCACTTTGCCAATTTGAAAGGCCTGTCGCAGCGCGCGCGCCGGCGCGAAGTGGTCGACGGCCTGCTGCAGCAAACCAATCTGTTCGATGTGCGCCACCAGCGTCTGGGCACGTTTTCGGGCGGCATGCGCCAGCGCTTCGGCATCGCCCAGGCGCTCCTGGGCGACCCGAAGCTGATCATCGTCGACGAACCGACGGCCGGCCTCGACCCGCAGGAGCGGGTGCGCTTCCACAACCTGCTGTCCGATATCGGCGACGACAAGACGGTGATTCTGTCGACGCATATCGTGTCCGACGTGGCCGACCTGTGCGCCAACATGGCCATCATCAACAAGGGCCATGTGCTGCTGTGCGGAAAAACGCAGGAACTGATCGATGATGTCAGCTGCAAGATCTGGGCGCGCTTTGTCGACAAGAAGGAGCTGGCCAGCTTCCAGCAGCGCCACGCCGTCATTTCCACCCGGCTGCTGTCGGGCCGCACCCTGATCCATGTCTACAGCGACATCGACCCCGGAGACGGTTTCGAGGAAGCCATCGGCGACCTGGAAGACCTGTATTTCGCCACCATCGCCGGGCGCCACCGCGTCGATCCCGGCTGCGGCCAGGAGTAAGCATGCTCGCCATTGCCTACTTTGAAGCACGACAGCGCTTCAAGCTGCTGTCCACCTGGGTGTATTTCGCCATGTTCCTGGCCCTGTCCATGCTGTGGATGGCCGCCGCCGGTGGCGCCTTCAAGGAAATCTCGATCAGCATGGGCGGGCGCTTCCTGATCAATGCGCCCCGTTCGCTGGCCCTGAGCTGCGCCGTGCTGGGCTGCTTCGGCGCGGTGGTGGTGGCCGCCATGATGGGCCGCTCGGTACAGCAGGATGTCGAATACGGCATGCAGCATTTCTTCTTCAGCGCGCCGATCCGCAAAGACCAGTATGTGTTCGGCCGTTTTCTCGGCGCCAGCGTGGTGCTGGCGGTGGTGTTTTCCAGCATTATCCTCGGCGCCTGGCTGGGCAGCTGGTTGCCGGGCATCGACCAGGAACGGCTGGGGCCGCAGCGCCTGCTGGCCTACCTGATGCCGTATGTGTTTACCCTGCTGCCCAATCTGTTCATCTTCGGCGCCATCTTTTTCGTCATCGCCGCGCTGACGCGGCGCATGCTGCCCGTGTATATCAGCTCGGTAGTGATGCTGATCGGCTACCTGGTGGCGCCCTCGCTGGCGCGCGACCTCGACTTCAAGACCCTGGCCGCGCTGATCGACCCCTTCGGCACCACCGCGCTGATACGGCTGACCGAATACTGGCCCAATGCCGAGCGCAACGCGCGCCTGGTCACGCTCGAAGGCGTGTACCTGACGAACCGCGCCATCTGGTGCGGCCTGGCCCTGCTGGCCTTGCTGCTGGGCTACTGGCGCTTCCACTTCCAGGCCACGTCCGATGGCGGCACTACCCGGCGCCAGGGCGAGGCCACGCCGCCGGCGCACTTGTCAAACAGCGCGCGGGACACGCACGAGCGGCCCGACTTTACCGGACGCAGCCTGGCGGCCCTGCTGTTGCAGATGAGCTGGCTGAACCTGCGCGAAACCGTCAAGAACATCTATTTTGTCGTTATCGTGCTGGCCGGCGTGCTGGTGATGTATGCCAGCGCGCTGGACATGGGCTCGATGTACGGCACCAATACCTATCCGGTGACGGAAAAAATGCTGGAGATTGTCGGCGGCTCGTTTGCCGTGTTCATGCTGGTGATCACCACCCTGTATGCCGGCGAACTGGTATGGCGCGAGCGCGAAAACGGGCTGCAGCTGATGCTCGACGCCCTGCCCGTGCCGAACTGGCTGCCGCTGCTGGCCAAACTGTTTGCGCTGATCGGCCTGCAGGCCTTGCTGAGCGTGGTGGTCATGTTGTGCGGCATGTCGATCCAGATCGTCAAGGGCTATTACCGGCTCGATCCCGGCCTGTACTTCGAAGCGCTGTTCCTCACGCAGTTGCCCAACTATGCGCTGGGGGCGGTGCTGGCGATCTTCCTTCAGGTGCTGCTCAACCAGCGCTACCTGGCCTACTTCGCCATGATCGTGTATTACGGCGTGACCATCACCCTGCATTCGCTGGAGCTGGGCAACCCGCTGCTGCTGTATGGCACCACGCCCGAGTTCGTGTATTCGGCCATGAACGGCGCCGGCCACTATTTGCTGCGCGAACGCTGGTACCTGCTGTACTGGAGCGGCGCGACCGTGATGCTGACCGTGCTGACCCTGCTGTTCTGGCAACGCGGCGCGCACGACAGCTGGCGCATCCGCCTGCGCCTGGCGCGCCACGCCTTGAGCCGGCCGGTGCTGGCCAGCTTCGCCTTCGGCCTGGCGATTTTCATGGTCGCTGGCGGCGTGCTGTTCTACACCTTCCATATCGCCAACGATGACAAATCCGGCTATGCGCGCGAAGCCGACCGCGCCAGCTTCGAGCGCCAGTACCGCAAGCTGGCGGCCACGCCGCAGCCACGCATCGCCGACGTCAAGCTCGATGTGGCGATCTACCCGGCCCAGCGCACCCTGAGAATCAAGGGACGCTACCTGCTGGAAAACCGCACCGCCTTGCCGATCAGCCAGATTTTCATCCAGCAAGACCCCACCGCCAGCATGCGGCTGCGCTTCGACACGCGCGTCCATCCGGGACTGGACGATACGCGCCTGGGCTTTTACAGCTACCGCCTGGCCGCGCCGCTGGCGCCTGGCGCCACCCTGGGCCTCGATTTCGACATCGATTACGCGCCGCGCGGCGTGCTGGGCCTGGGCCAGGAAACGCCCGTGCGGGCCAACGGTACCTTCTTTACCAACGCCGTGCTGCCGCATGTCGGTTACCAGCAGCAGCTGGAACTGGCCGATGCGCGCGACCGCAAGCGGCACGGCTTGCCGGCCCGCGAACGCGCCCTGGCGCGCGACGATGCGCATGGACTGGCCGACAGCTATATCGGCAATGACGCCGACCGCATCAACTTTGAAGCGACCGTCAGCACCGTCGACGGCCAGACGGCGATCGCGCCCGGCATGCTCGACAACGACTGGATCGCCCAGGGCCGCCATTACTTCCATTACAAGATGGACCAGCCCATCCTCAATTTCTACGCCTTCCAGTCGGCCCGCTACGCCGTCAGGCACGAGCGCTGGCAGGACGTGGCCATCGATGTGTATTACCAGCCCGGCCACGAATACAATCTGGACCGCTTCGTGCGCGGCAGCAAGGAAGCGCTCGAGTACTACACGAAGAACTTCGGCCCCTACCAGCACAAGATCGTGCGCATCGTCGAGTTTCCGCGCTATGAAACCTATGCGCAGTCGTTTCCGGGCACCATACCGTTTTCCGAAGGCTTGGGCTTTATCGCCAGGGTCGACGACAAGAACCCGAAAGATCTCGACTACCCGTTCTACGTCACCGCGCATGAAGTGGCGCATCAGTGGTGGGGGCACCAGCTGGTGGCCGGCAATACGCGCGGCGCGACCGTGCTCAGCGAAACGCTGGCCGAATATTCGGCACTGATGGTGATGAAGAAAACCGTCGGCCCGAACAAGATGCGGCGCTTCCTGCGCTACGACCTGAACCGCTACCTGATGGGCCGCGCGGAAGAGCGCAACCGCGAGTGGCCGCTGGCCGACAATGACCGGCAGGACTATATCCACTACCACAAGGGCGCGCTGGCCATGTATTTGCTGCAAGACATCGTCGGCGAAGACAAGATCAACGGCGTGCTGCGCGAGCTGCTGCAAGGGCATCGCCGCCAGTGGCCGCCCTACGCCAGCGTGACGGCGCTGATCGATGGCTTGCGCAAGGTCACGCCGCCGGAACAAGCCTATCTGATCGATGACCTGTTCGAAAAAATCGTGCTGTTCGATAATCGCGCACTGACGGCGACGGCGCGCAAGCTGCCGGACGGGCGCTATGAGGTCAGCATCAAGGTGCAGGCCGGCAAGGTCCAGGCGGGCGAGCAGGGAGAAGAGCGCGAAGCACCGCTGCGCGACCTGATCGAGATCGGCGTGGACGACAAGGATGGCAACGCGCTGCTGCGCCAACGCCAGTCAATCAGCAACAGGCAGACCAGCTACACGGTGGTGGTCAGCGGCCGGCCAGCCAGGGCGGGTATCGATCCCGACAACAAGCTGATCGACCGCAAGCCGGACGACAATATGATCGCGGTCGATATCAGCGAGCGCTAGCGCTCAAGCGCGGGCGGCCACGCTCAGGCTGATGCCCATCTCGCTGAACACGGCCAGGTCGCCCAGCGGCAGGTCCAGCGGCGCGCTCGCCGTTGCCGGCGACGCCACGGCACCGAGCTGGAATTGCAGCTCGGCGACGATGCGCGGCATGCTGAAACTCACGCCGCGCGAGCGGCATTCGGCCAGGTAGCTGCGTATGCGCGAAGGCAGGACCTGCGCCTGGCTGGCCTCGGCCACCAGCACTTCGAAACCGGAATCGAGATGGACGCGGCCCGCGCCCTTCGGTTCGCCCTTGCGCCACTGGCGCTCGGGTTCGCTGGGCAGTACTTCCAGGATGGACGTCAGGGTGCGGTCATCCCCATGCACGGTCAACTTTGCCATATTCATATCGCGCGACTTTCTAGCCTGCACGCCACCACAGCGGCGGCGCGATCATCAGACCGACTAGTCTACGCATGAATGGAAACTATGTCCATACAGCAATATTTGATAACTGATAGCACTTGTGCAAGATCAAGCCCGTCCGACAGCTTGCCGGACGGGCGCATGATTTACGCCTTGCTGGCGATGGCTTGCAAGGCGGCGCGCACACCGGCGCCGTAGGCGGGATCGGCCTGGTCGAAATGGGCCAGTTGGCGTTGCAGGGTTGCCTCGCTCACCTGGCTCAAGGGACCGGCCAGGTTGTCGAACAGGTTCTGCTTGCCTTCTGGCGTCAGAATACGGAACAGATTGCCAGCCTGGCTGTAATCGTCTTCCGCGCCACGGCCGTCATAACGGGCCGCGCCACCCTGCAAGGCCAGCGCCGCTTCGCCATGGCCGAGACCCTGCGGCGTGCTGCCGCCAGCGGCCACGTTCGCATAGTTACGAGCCGAACCGCCATTGTTGACCGCCATCGCGCCGTCGCGCTGCTGGTTGTGGAAGGGGCAGCGCGCCGCGTTCACCGGCAAATGCTGGTGATTGGTGCCGACCCGGTACAGTTGGGCGTCGTGGTAGGCAAACAAGCGGCCTTGCAGCATCTTGTCGGGCGAGTAGCCCATGCCCGGCACGGCGTTGGCCGGCGAAAACGCCGCCTGCTCCACTTCCGCGTGGTAATTGTCCGGATTGCGGTTCAGCTCAAAAATACCGACTGGCAACAACGGGAAATCCGCATGCGGCCACACCTTGGTCAGGTCGAACGGGTTCCAGCCCGTGCGCTGCTCCCATTGCGCCAGTTGCTCGTCGGTCGCCACCTGCAGCTTGACTTCCCACTGCGGAAACTCGCCGCGTTCGATGGCGCCGAACAGATCGCGCTGGGCGTAGTCGGGATCGCTACCTGCCAGGCGGCCGGCCTCGGCAGCCGACAAATTCCTGATGCCCTGGCGCGTCTTGAAATGCCATTTCACGTAGACGCGCTGGCCTTCGGCGTTGATCAGGCTGTAGGTGTGGCTGCCGAAGCCATCCATGTGGCGGTAGCCGTCGGGCGTGCCGCGGTCGGAAAACAGCATGGTGACCTGGTGCAGGCTTTCCGGCGCGTGGCTCCAGAAGTCGAACATCATCTCGGCCGACTTCAGATTGCTGTGCGGATCGCGCTTTTGCGTATGAACAAAGTCCGGAAACTTGATCGGGTCCTTGATGAAAAACATCGGCGTGTTATTACCCACCAGATCCCAGTTGCCCTCTTCCGTGTAGAAGCGCAGGGCAAAGCCGCGCGGGTCGCGTTCCGTATCGGCGCTGCCGCGTTCCCCGCCAACGGTGGAAAAGCGCGCAAACGTCGCCGTCTGCTTGCCTACCTCGCTGAACAATTTGGCCTTGGTATAGGCCGAAATATCGTGCGTGACGGTAAACGTGCCGTAGGCGCCGGAACCTTTCGCATGCACCACGCGCTCGGGAATGCGCTCGCGGTTGAAATGCTGGAGTTTTTCAAGCAGGTGAAAATCCTGCAGCAGCAACGGGCCGCGGGGGCCGGCGCTGATGGAATTCTGGTTATCGGCCAGCGGAATGCCGGAAGCGGTGCTCAAGGGGGAAACTGGCGGCGGCGTGCTCATGGTGCTTTCCTTCGTTGTTGACTGGTAAGCACAGTGTAGCGAGCTGGACATAAAATATAAAGGCAATTGATTTTATCGATTCAATAGTTATTTTAAATGATTACGCTATGTTGCACGAATGTATCAATCCGTCATCCGCTTGTAATAATGGCTTGTTATCTTGTCAGCTTTTAAACCTCGCCGGATCCCCGACATGACACGCAGAAAATTTTCCGCCGCTGGTTGCAGCGTCGCCATCACCTTGATGCTGGCCGCCTGCGGCAGTAGCAGCAAGCACGACGATGTGGCAGCAGCGCCACCAAAAAATGTCATCTTCTTCCTCGGTGACGGCATGGGCATCACCACCATGACGGCCGCGCGCATCTATTCGGTGGGTGAAGACGGTTCGCTGACCATGGATACCCTGCCGGAAACGGCGTTCGTGAAAACATTCTCGAACGACGCCCAGGTTACCGACAGCGCGCCTTCGATGGCCGCCTACATGACCGGCGTAAAGATGAACAATGAAGTGATCTCGATGTCCGCCAACACGGTGGCCAAGGATCCGACCAATGACACCAATGGCAACAAGCTGGTCAACAACTGCGGCACCGGCAACGGCACGCCGGCCACCACCTTGCTGGAACTGGCCAAGGCCAAGGGCTATGCGGCTGGCGTGGTCAGCACGGCGCGCGTGACACACGCCACGCCGGCGGCGACCTACGCCCATATCTGCCACCGCGACCTGGAAAACGATATCGCCGCAGCTCTGGTGCCGGGCGGCACCGGCTACAACAGCGCCCTGGGCACGACGGGCCTGGAGGTGGTGCTGGGCGGCGGCGCGCAGTTCTTCAAGCCGGTCAAGGATGGCGGCAAGCGTTCCGACGGGCGCGACCTGGTGGCCGAGCTGAAAGCGAAAAACTATACCGTTGCCAACACCGGCGCCGACTTCAAGGCAGTGGACGCCAGCAAGACCGACCGTCTGTTCGGCGTGTTTACCAGCAGCCATATGGCGTATGACCTGGACCGCGACGCGGCGAAAGAACCGAGCCTGGCGGAAATGACCACCAAGGCGATGGACGTGCTGGCCAAAAACAAGAAGGGCTATTTCCTGATGGTCGAGGGCGGCCGCATCGACCATGCGCTGCATGAAACCACGGCCAAAAAAGCGCTGCAGGACACCGTCGCTTTTGACAGCGCCGTCAAGGCCGCCATCGACAAGGCCAAGCTGACCGACCCGACTCTGGCCAACACCCTGATCGTCGTCACGGCCGACCATGACCACACGCTGGTGCTCAATGGCTACGCCAAGCGCACCGGCAAGACAGCCGCCGGCAATCCGGGCGTGCTGGGCGTGGTGAAGAACTATGTCACGGGTGCGGTCGAGAAAGACCTGGACGGCGCACCGTATTCCATCATCGGCTTCGGCAATGGCGAAAAACGCACGCAAGCTAGCCGCGCCGCCATGGCCAGCCTTGATGAAACCGTCACCAGCGCTAACGAATACCACCAGGAAGCGGTGATCCGCACGGCCGTTGGCAGCGAAACCCACGGCGGCACCGACGTGTTCCTGGGCGCCATCGGCATGGGCGCCGAGACCTTCCTCGGCACCATCGACAACACCAAAGTATTCGGCCTGGTCAAGAGCGCCGGCGGTCTGTAATCCCCGGACTTGACCCCAAGACACACGAACTGGATAAATATGAAACTCGCAATGAAACCTGCCCTGAAACTGTCCCTGCTGGGCGCGCTGGTCGCCGCCAGCGTCACCAACGTCCAGGCCGCTGACGCCAAGAACGTCATCTTCTTCCTCGGCGACGGCATGGGCCCTTCCGTCGTCACCGCCTCGCGCATCTTCAAATACGGCGAAAACGGCAGCCTGAACATGGACACGCTGGAACGCACGGCGCGCATCAAGACGTACTCGAACGACGCGCAAACCACCGACAGCGCACCGTCAATGGCCGCCTACATGACCGGCGTCAAGATGAACAATGAAGTCATCTCGATGGCGCAGGACACCATCGCCAAGGAGCCGGGCCGCGACGCCAACGGCAATCTGGGCGTGGACAACTGCCCGGCCGGCGGCAAGAGCGTGCCGACCATCCTGGAACTGGCGAAAGCCAAGGGCAAGGCCGTCGGCGCCATCACCACCACCGAACTGACGCACGCCACGCCGGCCACCACCTACTCGCATATCTGCAACCGCAATGCGCAGTATGCGATCGCCGCGCAAAGCGTACCCGGCGGCGCCGGCTACAACGCGGCCCTGGGCGATGGCGTCGATGTGCTGATGGGTGGCGGGCGCAACCATTACACGCCGTATTCCAGCACCAACAAATTCGGCCGCGTCGATGGCCGCAACCTGTTGACCGAGTTTGCCGCCAAAGGTTACACGGTGGCAGCCAACAAGACGGAAATGGCGGCCGCACCAAACAACAAGAAGTTCATTGGCCTGTACAGCACGCGCAGCCACCTGGAGTATGAACTGGACCGCACCGCCGCCACCCCGCTGGGCGAAGGCGCGACCCAGCCCAGCCTGTCGGAAATGACCTTGAAGGCAATCTCCATGCTGTCGCAAAACAGCAATGGCTATTTCCTGATGGTCGAAGGCGGCCGCATCGATCACGCCCTGCACGGCATCAACGCCAAGCGCGCACTGAGCGACACCATCGCCTTTGACGACGCCATCAAGGCCGCCATCGACAAGATCAGGGAAACCGATCCAAAACTGGAAAATACCCTGATCATCGTCACGGCCGACCATGACCACACGATGGCCTTCAACGGCTACGGCAAGCGCGGCAATCCTATCCTCGACATCAACCGCGGCTACCGCGACAACCTGCCGAGCAAGGATGCCGACGGCAATACCTATACCACCCTGGTGTTCGGTAACGGCCCGAACCGCCCTGCCCTGCGCACCAATGTCGACAGCGCCGCCGCGTTGGCCGATAACTACCTGCAGGAAACAGGCGTGCGCCTGGCCAGCGAAACCCACGGCGGCGGCGACGTCAAGCTGCTGGCCACCGGCGCCGGCGCCAAGACCTTCAAGGGCACCATCGACAACACCAGGGTGTTCGAGCTGCTGAAGACGGCGCTGGGCCTGTAATCACATTGAAACCGTTGTAAATCAGGGGCGGACGGCACGCGGTGTCGTCCGCCCCCTTGCACATAGAAGGTAATCCATGAAATCGACCCTGATCGCCGCCCTGCTGGCCGCCGGTTTTGCCAGCACCACCCACGCCGCCGCCCCGGCACCGGCCGACCTGGACCTGTCCATCACCTACTACAGCCGCGTGCTGACACCCGAGGGCGTGACGCGCGAAAGCCGCTACGAAGAAACCATGCTGCGCCGCCCCGGCCACGTGTGGGTCGCGCGCGTGCTGGCGCCGTCGCCTGACACCCACGCCGACCACGACGGCCACAACAAGAAGGTGGCCCTGAAAGAAGCCCAGCACGAGCACAAGCATTTCAACCCGGTGGTGATACCGCGCCATGTGATGCTGGAGAAAAACACCGTGCGCGTGGAATATATCGACGCACACGACAAGGTGGTGGTCAGCATCCCGAAGTCCGAATACGACAACGTCAATTTCGACGGCTCCTGGGAAAACAGTTTTTACCTGCTCGACCCGAAACTGGTGGCCGCCATGCCGCTGTCGAAACAGGTCTCGAAAGTAGCCGGCGCGCGCTGGCGCGAAGCGGAAAAGAATGGCGTGTTCCAGCGCGTGCTATGGGATGAGCAAAAGCAGATTCCCCTGATGATCGAAAGCGGCGACCGCGCCAACACCTTTTACCGCCGCGTCGACGTCAGGCAGCAGGCCAGCGTCTCGAAGGCACAGCCGTGGACCAATGTGCGCAACTATGCGCAGCGCGAGTATTCGGATTACCTCGACTGATGACCACCACGCTGTGAACGTCAAAAAGCCAGGGCATGCCCTGGCTTTTTGGGTTTTTACGGCGACTTGCTTACTCGGCCGCTGCGGCCTTTTTCGCTGCGGCCTTTTTCGCCGGAGCTTTTTTCGCCGCCGGCTTTTTCACCGCCGCCGCTTTTTTCGCCGGCGCCTTCTTGACGGCGGCTTTTTCCGCTGGCGCCGCGCCTTCTTCGCCCTCGACCTCGGCAGCGGCCGCCTTGCCCTTGGCTGGCACCTTGGCGCCCGGCTTGGCCTTGCGCTCTTCAAACTCGAAGCTCACCTTGCCATCCTTGCCGCGTACCAGGAAGGCCTTGAACGGACGGCGCGTGCGCTGCGAAACAAAGCCGGGCAGCAGATCGGTCTTGCCGTCATTGAGCAGTTTTGCCATTTGTTCCGGCAAGATTTCCTGCTGCAAGATGATGCGGCCGCTGCGGAAGTCGCACGTCTTGGGTTTGGCCACGCTGTGTTCGCACACATAGGCCAGGCCCATTTCATACACGCCACCATTGCACTTGGGACAAGGTCCCAGCGCCGTCTGGCCCGTGAAATCGACACCTTCGCCGTCTTCGCTCTCGTCGTTCTGGCCGAAATCGAATTCCAGCTTGAAATTCTTGATCTCTTCATCGCGCACGATGCGTAAAATCGCGGCAAACGGACGACCCATTTTCGAGCGGAAACCTTGCAGCGGGCCGATGGTGCGTTCCTTCAGCAATTGCTCCACTTCCGCAATTTCGAACTGGCGCGAACCGGGTGTCTTGCTCATCGAAAAGTCGCACTTGGTGCAGGCGAAACGGCGGTAGTTTTCCTTGACCACGCTGCCGCAATTCGGGCACGGCGTGGTCAAGGTGGCGTATTCGCCGGGTATGGTGTCGTTGTCGTATTCCTTGGCGCGCTTGACGATAATTTGCGTCATCTGCGCGATTTCACGCATGAATTCATCGCGCGAGATCTTGCCTTTTTCCATCTGCGACAGCTTGTATTCCCACTCGCCCGTCAGCTCCGGCGCCGTCAGTTCATTGACGCCCAGGCCTTTGAGCAAGGTCATCAATTGCGATGCCTTGGCGGTCGGCATCAGCTCGCGCCCTTCGCGCAGCAGATAGCGTTCCGTCAGCAGGCCCTCGATGGTGGCCGCGCGCGTCGCTGGCGTACCGAGACCCTTGCCGGCCATGGCGTCGCGCAGCTCGTCGTCGTCGATCAGCTTGCCCGCGCCTTCCATCGCCGACAGCAAGGTGGCCTCGGTGTAGCGCGCTGGCGGCTTGGTCACCAGGCCGTTGGCGCTGACGCTTTCGGTCTGCACTTTTTCGCCCTTGGCGACCGGCACCAGATTGCCGTTGCCATTGCTTTCCTTGTCGGCGTCGGTCGACGCTTCCTTGCCGTAGATGGCCAGCCAGCCCGGATTGGTCATGACCTTGCCTTCCGTCTTGAACTGATGGCCGGACACTTCCGTATAGCGCGTAGTGACCTGGAATTCGGCAGGCGGGAAGAACACGGCCATGAAGCGGCGCGTGACCAGGTCGTACAGTTTCTGTTCCGGCTCGGACAAATTCTTCGGTGCAATCGTCGTCGGAATAATGGCGAAGTGATCCGAGATCTTGGTGTTGTCGAAGATGCGCTTGTTCGGCTTGACCCAGCCCTTGTCGATGATCTGCTTGGCGAACTGGTGGTAGTTGCTGTTTTCCTTGACCGTTTCCAGCGCCTGCAGCACGGTCGGCATATAGTCTTCCGGCAGGTGGCGCGAATCGGTACGCGGATACGTCAGCACCTTGTGCTTTTCGTACAGCGCCTGGGCCAGGCCGAGGGTGTTCTTGGCGGAAAAACCGAAACGCGAGTTCGCTTCGCGCTGCAAGCTGGTCAGGTCGAACAGGCCCGGCGCCATCGAGGTGGTCGGTTTCGACTCTTCCGTGACGGTGCCCTGGCGGCCGCGGCAGGCAGTGGCGATCGAGTCGGCAGCGGCCTTGCTCCACAGGCGCTCGGCGCGCTTTTCAGGATCGTTCTCGTCTTTCTTGAACTTGGTGTCGAGCCAGCGGCCTTCATAGATGCCGGCCGCGCAGACGAATTCGGCGCGCACTTCCCAGAAGTCGCGCGGCACGAATTTCTTGATCTTGTCTTCGCGTTCGACCACGATCGACAGGGTCGGCGTTTGCACGCGGCCCACGGTGGTCAGGTAAAAGCCGCCCTCTTTCGAGTTGAACGCCGTCATGGCGCGGGTGCCGTTGATGCCGATCAGCCAGTCCGCTTCAGAGCGGCAACGCGCCGCATCGGCCAACGGCAGCATCTCTTCATCGGTACGCAGGTGGGCAAAACCGTCGCGGATGGCGCCCGGCGTCATCGACTGCAGCCACAGGCGCTTGACCGGTTGCTTGGCTTTCGCGTTCTGCGCGATCAGGCGGAAAATCAGCTCGCCTTCGCGCCCGGCATCGCAGGCGTTGATGAGGGTGGTGACATCTTTGCGCTTGATCAGCTTGTTCAATACTTTGAGGCGCGCTTCCGTCTTGGCGATCGGGTTCAGCGCGAAATACGGTGGAATCATCGGCAGGTGCGCGAAACTCCATTTGCCGCGCTTGACGTCGAATTCTTCCGGCACGGCGATTTCCAGCAGGTGGCCAACCGCCGACGACAGGACGTATTCGTCCGATTCAAAGTACTCATCGTGCTTGGTAAAGCCGCCAAGCGTCTTCGCGATATCGTTCGCGACAGAAGGCTTCTCGGCGATGATGAGGGTTTTTGTCATATTTATTAGTCTCGAAAAATGCTCTGGGATAGTGTCAGCATGCGCATCATACAGTGCATTGCCGGGCGCCGACGCATTTGTCTGCGCGGCGCCAGATCATTGGTGGCCTTGTCAAGCGGCCAATGATAAGCGCCGATGACGGAAAACCGCAAGTTATCCAAAGACAACAATGCGCTGGAGCAAAGTCTATCGGCTGGCTGGGTGAATGGCGGGCAAAAAGCGGCGGGCGGCGCGCATGGGCCGGTCCGCCTCGCTTAGTGTAGCAGGCGGGGCGATAATTCTTCGTCGGAGCCGAACAGGTCGTCGAACATCAGCGCGTCCGGTTCTTTGCCCTGGCTCCACAGCAGCATCAGCACGATGACTTTCAGCTTGCCCAGGGTGACCGGTGTTTCATCGAGGGCCAGCGCCCGTTCGATGACGATTTCGCGCTGCAGCGGCGAGAGCACCTTGGCGCTTTCCAGGAACTGGATAAAGCCGATGGCGGCCGTGCCCAGCACGTCGGTTTCTTGCTGCACATAGTAGCGCGTGCCGGTGGAACTGGCCGTCAGGACTTGCTCGGCGCCGGCCATCGCGTTCAAATCCGTCAGCCAGACCAGCGCTTCGGAAATCTCCACGTCGTCAAAACCGACGGCCGACAGCTTGCGCGCCAGCGCCGCCGGCTCGGGGCAGGCGTCGGGGCGATAATAAGTCTCGTAGAGATAAACCAGGATATCGAACATGACTCTACTCTATCAGCTAAGCTCGCTGCGGCACAAGTGCGCCAGCGGACAAAGCGGCGCCGTGCGGCAAGGCCGCCACACAAGTGACAAGCTGTCATTTGCAGCGTTGAAACAATCCTCCCGGCAAGCGCTCCACCAGCCCCGCCAGTTCCAGCGCCAGCAGTTCGCCCATCAGCGCCGGTATCGCCAGGCGGCTGCGCGCGGCAATGGTGTCGGCATCGCAAGGATCGTAACCGAGTACCGCCAGCAAGGCACTTGCCGGCCCGGCCTGTTCCGGCACAGGTCGCCGTATCGGCGCCGCCGCACCAGCGCCACCAGTCCACCGCAATTCCTGCAGCACATCGTCAACCGACTCGACCAGCTTGGCGCCCTGCTTGATCAGCGCATGGCAGCCCTTGGCCAGGGTGGAGTGGATTGACCCCGGCAAGGCGTACACATCGCGCCCGTATTCGCCGGCCAGGCGCGCCGTGATCAATGAGCCGGACTGCGCCGCCGCCTCGATCACCAGCACGCCGCGCGCCAGGCCGCTGATCAGGCGATTGCGGCGCGGAAAATTGCCTGGCATGGCGGGCAAGCCCAGCGCATATTCGCTGACGATGCAGCCCTGCGCGGCGATCCTGTTCGCCAGCTCAAGGTTGCGTCGCGGATAGACCAGATCGGCGCCCGTGCCGATCACCGCCACCGTACTGCCCTCGCCGCGCAAGCCGCCTTCGTGCGCGTGCGTGTCGATGCCCAGCGCCAGCCCGGAGACGATGGTCACGCCCGCCTGGCTCAGCGCTTCGGCAAACGCGGCCGCATTGCGCATGCCTTGCGTGCTGGCATTGCGGCTGCCGATCACGGCCACACCAGGGCGCGACAGCAGTTGCACGCGGCCGCGTACATACAACAGCAGCGGCGGATCGGCAATTTCCAGCAGCAGCAAAGGATAGGCGTCGTCGGCCAGGGTCAGCACGGCGTTGCCGGGCCGCTGCAACCATTGCAGGGTCAGCTCCAGCCGGCTGTTGGCGAGCGCGCCCGGTGGCTGCAAGATGGCGCGCGCCACGCCGGCCGGGACCACTTCGCGCAGCGCCTCGAACGAGGCGGCAAAGATCTGCGGCGGCAAGCCGAAGCGGGCCAGCAAGGCGCGCGCGGCCACCGGGCCCACGCCGGGCAGCAGTTGCAAACGCAGCCAGGACGCCAGTTCGCCCGGCCCGTCTTCGATCACCGTAGTTGTATGCATCACATTCTCGCTCGCCGCGCGTGGTTCCCGGTCTTCCATGGTAGCGCCCTGCCAGCGCCGCGATGCCGACCGGCGCAATCTCCGTGCAGGGCACGCCACGCAGCTGTAAAAACAGGCCGCCGCCACAGCGAAGCCGGTGTCTGTGATAAAATTTCTCCTTCGATCAGCGTAAAACCACCGGCGACCCAACGCCGCGCACAGCCTTCATGTGCCCAGCTAATTCAACCAGCCAAACAGCCCAATTCGTATGTCCATCTTAAATATCCTGCGTTACCCCGATCCGCGCCTGCACACCGTCGCCAAGCCGGTCACCGAGTTTGGCACCAAGTTGCAGACCCTGATCGACGACATGGCCGAAACCATGTACGACGCGCCCGGCGTGGGCCTGGCGGCGTCGCAAGTCGACCAGCACATCCAGATGATGGTGATCGACATCACCGAAGAAAAGAACCAGCTGCAAGTGTTCATCAACCCGGAAATCACCTGGGCCAGCGAAGACAAGCAGGTCTACGACGAAGGTTGTTTGTCGGTGCCCGGCGTGTACGACGGCGTCGAGCGCCCGGCCCGCATCAAGGTGCGCGCGCTCGACCGCCATGGCAAGCCCTTCGAACTGGAAGCCGAAGGCCTCTTGGGCGTGTGCATCCAGCATGAAATGGATCACCTGCTGGGCAAGGTCTTCGTCGAATACCTGTCGCCCCTGAAGCGCAACCGCATCAAGACCAAGATGGTCAAGGAAATCCGCGGTCTCGAACGTGAAGCCAGCCTGCGCGCGCAAAATCGCCGTTTCTGAAGCAGTAACTGGTAAACTGGCGGGCATTGTCATACCCGCCAGGCTTTGCCTGCACACTTCACGACCAGGAACCAGATGAAAGTGATCTTCGCAGGCACGCCTGAATTTGCCGCTACCGCCCTGAAAGACCTGCACGAAGCGGGTTTTGAAATTCCCCTGGTGCTGACCCAGCCCGACCGCCCTGCCGGGCGCGGCATGCAGCTGCATGCCTCGAGCGTCAAGCAATACGCGCTGCAGCATGGCATCGAGGTGCTGCAGCCCTTGTCGCTGCGCATGGACAGCAGGGACCCGCAACGCGCGGCCGAAGCCCAGGCGGCTCACCAGCGCCTGCTGGCCACGGACTATGACGTGATGGTGGTGGCCGCCTATGGCTTGATTTTGCCGCGCAGCACGCTCGACATCCGACCCTGCATCAATATCCATGGTTCGCTGCTGCCGCGCTGGCGCGGTGCGGCGCCGATCCACCGCGCCATCGAAGCCGGTGACGATGAAACCGGCGTGACCATCATGCAGATGGAAGAAGGGCTCGACACCGGCCCCATGCTGGCGATCGAGCGCGTGGTCATCGAAGCGGGCGACTCCACCGCCAGCTTGCACGACAAGCTGGCGGCGCTGGGCGGGCGCATGATCGTCGACACCTTGCGCAAGATGGAACAGGCGCCGCTGCAGGCGACACCGCAGCCGGAAGCGGGTGTCACCTACGCGGCCAAGATCGCCAAGGAAGAAGCGGCGCTCGACTTTAGCCAGGGCGCGCTGGAACTGGGCCTCAAAATCCGCGCCTTCAATCCCTTTCCGGGCGCCTGCGGCCAGGTCGACGGCGTGCCCATCAAGATCTGGGCCGCCGAGGTGCTCGAGGCCGACAGCCCGCAGCCGGCCGGCCAGGTCCTGGCGGCCGACGCCCAGCATGGCATCGTGGTGGCCTGCGGCAGCGGCGCCCTGCGCCTGACGCAGTTGCAAAAACCGGGCGGCAAGCGCCTGCCGGCGGTCGAATTCATCAAGGGCTTCCCGCTCGACGGCAAACGTTTCGTTTAATTCATCCAACCTCGAGCCGGCGCGCCATGGACCAGCTTGCCGCCCTGCGCGCGCTGCGCCGCGTGGTGGAACTGGGCAGCTTCACGGCGGCCGGCGCCGCGCTCGGCATTTCGCATTCCATCGTGTCGCGCCAGATCCGCCAGCTGGAACAGCGGCTGGGCGCGCAATTGCTCAACCGCACCACGCGGCGCTTCGCGCTGACGGCCGCCGGCCAGGAATACTACCAGGCCAGCCGCACCATCCTCGACGCGCTCGACGCGGCCGACCGCGCCGTCACCCTGCACCAGGCACAGCCGTCCGGCAGCCTGCGCATCAATGCGCCGGTGGCCTTTGGCGCGCTGGAACTGGCGGCCTGGCTGCCGGCCTTCACGCAACGCTATCGGCGGCTGCAGATCGACCTGGTCTGCAATGACCGCATCGTCGACCTGATCGACGACGGCTTTGACGTGGCGCTGCGCCTGACGCGCGACCTGCCCGATTCGACCCTGGTGGCGCGCAAGCTGGCCAGCAGCCGCATGCTGGCCGTCGCCTCGCCAGCCTACCTGGCGCGCCACAGCGCCCCCGCCACGCCGCAGGACCTGCTGCGCCATGACTGCCTGCTGTATGGCTTGAACCTGGCGGAAAAACCCGACAGCTGGGTGTTTTACGACGCCAGCCAGGCGCCGCACTGTGTTGCCGTGCGCGGCAGCCTGACCGCCAACACCGGCATCGCCCTGCGCACCGCCGCCCTGGCCGGCATGGGCATTGCCACGACGGCGGCCTTTATCGTGCGCGAGCAACTGGCCAGCGGCGAACTGGTGCAGGTGCTGCCCGGCTACACCCTGGCGCCGCGCACGCTGTATGCGCTGTATCCGCAAGGCCGCCATCTGTCGCCCAAGGTGCGCGCCCTGATCGACTTCGCGGTGCAGTGGTATGCCGGCCGCGACTGGGACTGATCAGCGCGCTTGCAGGCTTTTCGTCACGGCGCGAAACTGCTGCGTCAGTCCGCCATAGCCCCAGGCCGCCTGGCGCGCATCATGTACATGGATATAGCTGACCTCATGCAAGGGCCCCAGCGCCTGCGCCATGGCCGCATGCACGGCGGCGATATAGCGCGCCTTCTCCGTGGCGGTATTGGTTTCGTCGCTGATCAGGACATCGAGGAAGAAACTGGTCCTGCCTTGCTGTTGCAAGGACGGCCCGCCGACCAACCAGTGCGCGGCATCGATGTGGCTCACGGCCACCGAGGTCAGCTCGGGCGCCTTGTGCAGCAATTGCGCCGTCAATCGGCTCAGGGTGGCGGCAATCGCAGCCGACTGCCGTGCGTCAGGCGCGGTGGACAGTTGTAAATTGAGGATGGGCATGGCGTCGCTTACAGTTGGTTGAGGAACAGCCATTCTAGGCAGCCGGCATGCAAAACATCAGCCCCGGGCGCGCACAGGATTTGTGCGCTTTTCACACAAAGGGCTTGCCGCGGCAAGCCCTTTCCTGTTTTTTCCTGTTTTTTCCTGTTTACAAGTGCATGCAGGGTTTATTGACGCGCCACCTTGACCATGCGGCCACGCACGGACGACGACAGGCTCACGTCAAAACGGCCGCCGGCGGGCAAGGCACTGACATCGACCGAGGCGCTACCGCCCGTCAGGGCGCTGGCCAGCACCGTCTTGCCGCCGTCGGCAGCCACGTACAGCACGGCGGCATACGGCTCGGCATCGGCATTCCAGTGCAAGGCCAGCTTGCCTGCACCTTGCGTGGTAGAGAGGCTGGCGGCGGTGGCGACGGCGGCGCGGCGGGCCGAACGGTCAAGTTTGCTAACCAGCTTGCCATTGGCCAGCACATCGATATCGCTGATGTCGCCGGGATTGGCAAAGCTGACGCGAAAATGGCGCACGTCAACCCGGCTGTCGGCCAGCTGCTGCGTATCAAATGGCACGTTCATCGTTTGTCCCGACGCCGTCAGGATGCGCAGGCTGTAGGTGGCGCCGCTGTCGGCGCTGCCGGTATGGGCACTTGCCGAGGCCACGGCCGGATGCAATTGCACGCCGTTGGTGGTAATGCGGCCCGAAATGGTCAGATAGCCATGGTCGGCGGCCAGCACGCTGGCGCCCACCGAGGTACTGCGGGCGGTGCGGGCGGCATAGCTCTCCAGGAATTGCTGGATGCGCGCATAGCTGTAGTCCGAGAACCAGGCGCCGCTGCAGTAGCCCATCACATCCTTCATCTGCCTGCTGCTGCCGTTGCTGGTGTAGCTAGGCTGGCCCAGCTGGCCGATGGTCGCGCCATAGTTGCTGTTATACAGTGGCTGGCTGCCCAGATCGCCGTTCGCATACGGATAGTCGGTGACGGCGTCGGTCGGCGAACCGCAAGGGACATGCTTGAGCGCATGGTTATGGCCGATTTCGTGGATCATCGTCGTCAGCCACTCGGGCCAGGCATTGCCGAAGGCATCGATCGCGCCGGTGCGGGTGGCGCTGGCGTCCAGGCCCAGCGCCGACGGACTGGAGTTTCCCGTGGTGCGGTCACTGATATACGCCAGGCCGGCGGTGCGGCTGGCCGACAGCTGCGACGCAAAACCATAATAGAAGGCGCTGCTGTCTTCCTGGCGGCGCGCCGCTTCGATCTGCTGCAAGGCGTCGCTCCACCAGCTGTCGACCGAGCTGCTGCCCGAGATCGCCAACGGCGCACGCTTGACGATGGTGATATCTTCCGAAGCGTAAGGATAGACGCGCACGATGGCGGCGCGGATCACTTCCGCATCCGGCAGCACGGAAGTGCCGTCGCTGGTGGCGAGCGGCACCAGCACCAGGCGCATCCTGGCTGCCGACGACACGGCCGGCACGGCTTGCTGGCTCACTTGCGTGCCGTCGTTGCCGACGGCCGTCACGCGCACTTGCAGGCCCGGCTGGATCCAGCTGGCCGGCAAGACGGCGCTGAAGCTGCCGTCAAAGCTGTAGGCGTTCCTGGCCGTTGGCAAGGTGGCGGGGCCAGTCAATACCAGGCTGCCCAGGCTGGTGCCGGTCGACGAACTGGCCGCCAGGGTCACCGTCGGGCTGCTGCGCCCGGCCAGAGTGCCGAGCACGGACACGCGCACGGCGGCGGCCTTGCCACGCGTCAGGCGCAGCGCCGCATCGCTGGCGCTCAGGTTCAGCACTTGCGAAAAATCGATGGCGCCCAGGGTGAAGCCGGCCACGGTGCCGGCATTGACGTCGGCGCGCGGCGGCGCCGACAGCAGCAGGTTGCCGGTGGCCGTGCTGGGCGCCGAAACGCGCAGTTCGGTGGCGCTGGCGCCAACGATCGTGGCGCTGGTCATACCGATGGTGGCGCCAGTGACCTGGTCCAGGTTGCTGCCGGCCACGGTGACGATCACAGTGTCGCCGCTGATGGCGGTGCTGATCGAGGTCACGCTGACGGTCGGCAAGACGGTAAAGGCGCTGCTGGTCTGTGCTTCGTTGAATTTGCCGCGCACGGTCAGCGGGCCGCTGGCGGCGCCGACCGGCACCGCGAAGGTGACGCTGTTGTCGGTTTGGCTTTGCACGGTGGCTGCGGCGCCGTTGGCAAACACCACCGCCGTGACATTGGCCATGCCGGCGCCGGCAATGCTGACGCCGGTGCCGGCGATACCGATGGCGGGACTAGGCTCGCCGGCCGTCAACGGCAGGTAGACCGTGATGGCCTGGCTGGTGGCGACGTTGCCGCTGGCGGTGACCAGCGTCAGCAGGCCGCTCACCGGCGTGGCCGGCATGGTCAGGGTCGCGCCGGTGGCGCTGACGCCGCTGGCAGCAACAGTCACGCCGCCGACCTGGAACGCCGTGACGCGGTCGAGGTTGCTACCGCTTACCGTCAGGCTGGCGCCGATGGCCGCCGTGTTGGCCGACACAGCCGTTACGGCGGACACCGCCACCGGCGTGGGCGCGGTCGCTACCGCCGTGCCGGTATCGCCGCCGCCACCGCCGCAGGCGGACAGGGCCAACATGGCAATCAATGCAGCAAGCAGATGGTTTTTCATGGCTGGCATCCGTTTGCGCGCAGCGCGGCAGCAGGCGAAGTGAACAAGGCAGGGGACATGGCGGTGACTTTTTGGCGAGAATTTGTAAACAAGTACCACCATTATGATTGAATAAAATTCCCAAAGACAACTCGAAGACAACTATTAGTGGCTTTCGTTTGATGACCCGCCGTTGGCGTGCTGATGTGTTGCGTGGATGGACTATCCGCAGCCGGCCAGGCCTTTTGCCGAGAACCAAAACTGCGCGATGCCGTATAATTTTAGACCCGGTGAACTCAGGCGCTTGCCCCCTTCCGCCAGCCTATCCGGCCGGCGCACTCCGTCGGCTGATC
Source organism: Janthinobacterium sp. PC23-8 (assembly GCF_002250505.1). Classification (GTDB taxonomy): domain Bacteria; phylum Pseudomonadota; class Gammaproteobacteria; order Burkholderiales; family Burkholderiaceae_D; genus Janthinobacterium. The sequence continues at coordinate 3,289,749 of NZ_NJGY01000001.1, read as the reverse complement.
CTGCCGATGCGCAACGCCTCCCACCGCGCCGCCGCCCGTTGCCAATTGAAAGCATGAAATGACCGATACCGTGATCCCCGCCCTGTCCCCGACCGAAGCCTCCTTGCGCGCCATCATGGCGCGCCGGATCATGATCCTCGACGGCGCGATGGGCACGATCATCCAGCAATACAAGCTTGACGAAGTGGCCTACCGTGGTGGTCCCGAGGGCCGCTTCATCGACTTCGCGGCGCCGGCCGGTTCGGGCGCGCGCGAGCTCTTCGTCAAAGGCAATAATGAATTATTGACACTGACGCAGCCGCAGATCATCCAGGAAATCCACGAGCGCTACCTGGCGGCCGGCGCCGACCTGATCGAAACGAATACCTTTGGCGCCACCACCATCGCCCAGGACGACTATCATATGGCGCACCTGGCCTACGAGATGAACGTGCAGGCGGCCAAACTGGCGCGCGCCGCCTGCGACAAGTATTCCACGCCGGACAAGCCGCGCTTCGTGGCCGGCGCCCTGGGGCCGACACCAAAGACCGCCTCGATTTCGCCCGACGTCAACGACCCGGCCGCGCGCAACGTCACCTTCGACCAGCTGGTCGCGGCCTACCTGCAGCAAACGCAGGGCCTGGTCGAAGGCGGCGCCGACGTGCTGCTGGTGGAAACCATTTTCGACACCCTCAACTGCAAGGCGGCGCTGTTCGCCATCGACCTGTTCTACGAGCAGAATCCGGACGTGGTGCGCCTGCCGCTGATGATTTCGGGCACCGTCACCGACGCCTCGGGACGCATCCTGTCGGGCCAGACCGTGCCGGCCTTCTGGAATTCCATCCGCCACGCGAAACCGCTGACGATCGGCCTGAACTGCGCGCTCGGCGCGGCCCTGATGCGCCCGTACGCGGAAGAGCTGTCGAAAATCGCCGACACGTTTGTGTGCATCTACCCGAACGCCGGCTTGCCCAACCCCATGAGCGACACGGGTTTCGACGAGTTGCCGGAAGATACGTCCGCCCTGCTGCGCGAATTTGCCGACGCCGGCTTTCTGAACATGGCTGGCGGCTGCTGCGGCACCACGCCCGAACATATCAAGGCGATCGGCGAGCTGCTGGCGCACAACACGCCGCGCACCGTTCCGGCAAAGAGCCACGAGCTGCGCCTGGCCGGCCTCGAGCCGTTCGTCATCAATGACGACTCGCTGTTCGTCAACGTCGGCGAGCGCACCAACGTCACGGGCTCGAAAGCGTTTGCGCGCATGATTCTGAACGAGCAATACGACGAGGCCTTGTCGGTGGCGCGCCAGCAGGTGGAAAACGGCGCCCAGGTGATCGACATCAACATGGACGAGGCCATGCTCGACTCGCTGGCCGCCATGACGCGCTTTTTGAACCTGATCGCCTCCGAACCCGATATTTCGCGCGTGCCCATCATGGTTGACTCGTCGAAATGGTCGGTGATCGAAGCGGGCCTGAAATGCGTGCAGGGCAAGGCCATCGTCAATTCGATTTCAATGAAGGAAGGCGAGGCGGAATTCTTGCGCCAGGCCACGCTGTGCCGCCGCTACGGCGCGGCCGTGATCGTCATGGCCTTCGATGAAAAGGGGCAGGCCGACACGTTCGAGCGCAAGATCGAGATCTGCGCGCGCGCCTATCACCTGCTGGTCGACGCGCTCGACTTCCCGCCCGAAGACATCATTTTCGATCCGAATATCTTTGCCGTCGCCACCGGCATCGAAGAGCACAACAACTACGCGGTCGACTTCATCAACGCCACGCGCTGGATCAAGGAGAACCTGCCATACGCGAAGATTTCGGGCGGCGTGTCGAACGTGTCGTTCAGTTTCCGCGGCAACGATCCGGCCCGCGAAGCGATCCACACGGTATTCCTGTACCACGCCATCAAGGCCGGCATGACCATGGGCATCGTCAACGCCGGCATGGTCGGTGTGTACGACAACCTGGACCCGGAACTGCGCGAGCGGGTCGAAGACGTGGTGCTGAACCGCCGCGAAGACTCGACCGAACGCATGATCGAATTTGCCGGCACCCTGAAAGCGGGCGGCGGCAAGACCGACGTGCAGAACCTGGCCTGGCGCGAAGGCACGGTGCAGGCGCGCCTGTCGCATGCGCTGGTGCATGGCATTACCCAGTTCATCGTCGAAGACACGGAAGAAGCGCGCCAGGAACTGCTGCACAACGGCGGTCGCCCGATCCACGTGATCGAAGGCCCCTTGATGGCCGGCATGGACGTGGTCGGCGATTTGTTTGGCCAGGGCAAGATGTTTTTACCTCAGGTGGTGAAATCGGCGCGCGTGATGAAACAGGCGGTGGCCCACCTGATTCCGTTTATCGAGGAAGAAAAACTGCTGGAAGAAAAACGCACCGGCATCGTCGCCAAGCCGAAAGGCAAGATCATCATGGCGACCGTGAAAGGCGACGTGCACGATATCGGCAAGAATATCGTTACCGTGGTGCTGCAGTGTAATAACTTCGAAGTGGTGAACATGGGCGTGATGGTGCCGTGTTCGGAAATCCTGGCGCGCGCCAAGGTGGAAAACGCCGATATTATCGGCCTGTCGGGCCTGATCACGCCGTCGCTCGAAGAAATGGCCTATGTGGCCAAGGAAATGCAGCGCGACGAACACTTCCGCATGCTGAAAATTCCGCTCCTGATCGGCGGTGCCACCACCAGCCGCGCCCACACGGCCGTGAAAATCGCCCACAACTACGAAGGCCCGGTGATTTACGTGCCGGACGCTTCGCGTTCGGTGTCAGTGGCGCAGTCGCTCCTGACGCCCGAACAGCGCGACAAATACGTGGCAGACATCGAACTCGATTACGCGCGCATCCGCGAACAGCACGCCAACAAGAAGGCGCTGCCGATCCTGTCGTTGCCGAAGGCGCGCGCCAACAAAATGGTGCTGCCGTTTGACGGCGCAGCTAAGCCCGTCAAACCGAAATTCATCGGCCGGCGCGTGTTCAAGAACGTCGACCTGGCCACCCTGGCCAACTATATCGACTGGGGTCCGTTCTTCCAGACCTGGGATCTGGCCGGCCCCTTCCCCGCCATCCTGACCGACGAGGTGGTGGGCGATGCGGCCACCAGGGTGTATGCGGAAGGCCAGGCGCTGCTGAAAAAACTGATCGACGGGCGCTGGCTGACGGCCAATGGCGTGGTGGCGCTGCTGCCGGCCAACAGCGTCAACGACGACGATATCGAAGTCTATACGGACGACACGCGCACCACGGTGGCGTTCACCTACTACGGCATGCGCCAGCAGGGCGTCAAACCGGTGGTCGACGGCGTGCAGCGGCCGAACCAGTGCCTGGCCGACTTTGTTGCACCAAAAGACTCGGGGGTCAAAGACTACCTCGGCATGTTCGCCGTCACGTCCGGCATCGGCATCGAGAAATACGAAAAACGCTTCGAGGACGCGCATGACGACTACTCGTCCATCATGTTGAAGTCGCTGGCCGACCGCCTGGCCGAAGCGTTTGCCGAATACCTGCACGAGCGCGTGCGCACCGACCTGTGGGGCTATGCCACCGGCGAGCAGCTGAGCAATGAGGCCATGATTGACGAGAAATACGTCGGCATCCGCCCGGCGCCCGGCTACCCCGCCTGCCCCGAGCACACGGTCAAGCGCGCCATGTTCGACGTATTGCAGGCCGAAGAAATCGGCATGCAGCTGACCGAATCGTACGCCATGTTCCCCGGCGCGGCCGTGTCCGGCTTTTACTTTGCCCACCCGGAATCGAAATACTTTGTGGTCGGCAAGATCGGCGAAGACCAGGTGGAAGACATGGTCAAGCGCCGCGGCGTGCCGAAGGAAGACATCGAGCGCTGGCTGGCACCGAACCTGTCCTGAGCTGCCTTGGGCGGCGGTGCGGAACTTTCGCGCGCCGCCACGCCACTAAGGCTGTATGCGGGCGCCTGGGGGCGTCTGCATCTTCCGGGGAGGCATTATGGCAACGCAATTCAAACTGAAACGCTGGCAGGACCAGGTGATCCTGCTGCTGGGCTTGTGGCTGATCGTCTCGCCGTGGGCCCTGGGCTACGCACAAGGCTCGCCGCAAATGATCAACGCCCTGGTCTCGGGGCTGGTGATCGCCGTGCTGGCCGCGTTTGACCTGTACAAGACCTATTTCTGGGCCGTCATCGTCAATCTGCTGGTGGGCGTCTGGGTGGCCGTCTCGCCGTGGGTACTGCGCCTGGCCGACCAGCGCGCGGTGCTGTGGAACTGCCTGATCGCCGGCGTCGCCGTGGTGGTGCTGGCGCTGTGGGAACTGCGCACCGATCCCGAGCTGCACAAGCACTGGCCGGGCGCGGCCGCTTGAAACAAAACACCCCGCCGCGGCGATGCCGGGGCGGGGTGTTTTTGAGCCGCTCAATTACAGCGCATACCTGACGACGTTGTCGCTCCATTCGAAGGCGGCCATTTCCAGCTCGACCAGGTCGTCCGGCGACATCGCCAGGTCGCGCAGGGTCGGCACGATTTCGCCTTCCATGTCGTCGATGCGCTCGATGCATTCGGCCAGGCGCAGCAGGTCGCCATAGAAGCCGCCGCGCGACAGCAGCGCTTCGGCCACTTCCTCGATCACTTCGATCTGTTGCAGGATATCGGCCATCGGCACGGCGAACAAGGTGTCCATCAGCGACATGATGCCGACTGTAAAGGCGATGTCGGCCGAATGAGCATGGTTGGGACGCAGTTTATGGGCCAGCAATTCGAGCAGGCGGCCACGGGTGGTGGCCAGCATCAGCAGCGGCGTCATGCTATGGCCGCGCTTGCTTGGTTCCGCGTACAGCATGATTTGCAGCCAGCGCTGCAGTTGGCGACGGCCCAGCACGCTGACGGCCTGGCTCAGCGAATCGATGCGCTGGCGCGCGCCGACGGCCGGCGTATTGACCAGACGCAGCAGGTTCAGCGCCAGCGACACGTCGCGCTTGATGGCGTGCTCGATGTCCAGATTGTCGGCATCCGAGGTCACCAGGGTCATCAGCTCCATCACGGCCAGTTGCGACGGCGACAGCTTCTTGCCCGTCATGATGGCGGGCTTGGCAAAATAATAGCCCTGGAAGTAATCGAAACCGAGGTCCAGCGTGGCTTTGAATTCTTCGCGCGTTTCGACTTTTTCGGCCACCAGCTTTTTTTGTGCGGCCTTGAAACGCTGCGCCAGGCTGGCCAGGTCCGCCGGCTGGACCGTGCGCATGTCCATTTTGACGTATTGCACCAGCGGCAGCAGTGCCTGCACTTGCGCCGTATCGGCCACCACGTTTTCCAGCGCAAACGTAAAACCGTGACCGGCCAGTTCGCTGATGCGTGCGCGCAACTCCGGGGTGACCTCCATGGTTTCGACGATTTCCAGCACCACTTTTTCGCGCGGCAGGAAACTGAAGATATCGCTCATGATCACGTCGGCATCGACATTGACGAAGCCGAGGGCATCGCCGACCACCTTTTCCATGCCCAGCTGTGAAACGTGGGCAATCACGCTGGCCGTGGCCGACAGATCGCTGGTGATATTGGCGGGCCCGACCGGAGCGTTGCGAAATAGCAACTCATAGCCGAACAGGGCCTGGTTGCGGTCGAGGATGGGCTGTCGCCCCAGATAGAACTCGCGCACGCGCAAGGGTTTCGGGGAGATGTCGTTACTGGAAATATCGATCATTCAATCTTCATCAATCATGTCGAGTGACACTGGCGGCGCCACGCCTGCGTCAAGGTTCACTATTGACAATACTCTAAATCAATTTAGCCCGCGCTGTTGGTTATTTTGGCAGCATTGCACGGTATTGTCGTCAACAAATTAAATAGCGGGAGCTTCTTGTACCGTACCGTCTACAAACAATTTCAATTCGCCGGGGGTAAACGCCGTCCATTGCTCATTGGTCGTCAGCGGTTGCGTGACGATCACGGCCACCCGGTCCTGCGGCGTGGTAACCTGGGAAAAGTCCACGCTCAAGTCTTCATCGGAGAGTTTAGCAGTTGGAAACGGATGCTGTCGCACCAGATAATGCAAGCTGGTCGAGCAATGGGCAAACAGCGCTGCGCCGCTCGACAGCATCATGTTGAAGGTGCCGTGCGCGGCAATGCCGGGCAATAGCTCGGCCAGCGCCAGATGCAGCTGCGGCAAGCCTGGCGGCGTATCGCCGAAGCGCGCGTGCAGTTCCTGCAGCAGGTAGCAGAAGGCCAGTTCGCTGTCGGTGCAGCCGACCGGACGATAGCTGCCGCTGAGCAACGGGTTGAACTCCTTCAGGTCGCCATTGTGGGCAAACACCCAGTAGCGCCCCCACAGTTCGCGCACGAAAGGATGGCAATTTTCCAGCGCCACCTGACCTTGCGTGGCCTTGCGGATATGCGCGATCACATTGCGCGACTTGATCGGATAGCGTTTGATCAGCTCGGCCACCGGCGAGGCGATGGCCGCCTGGTGATCGACGAAATGGCGCACGCCGGCGCCTTCGAAAAAGGCGATGCCCCAGCCGTCGTGGTGGGTGTCGGTATGGCCGCCGCGCATGGCGAAGCCCGTAAAACTAAAGACAATGTCGGTGGGGACATTGCAATTCATTGCGAGAAGTTGGCACATGGTCTGTTTGCGACAAGGTAATCCGGCCACCTTACCATGCCGCCAACGCAATGGGTATGGCCGCTTGCTCCACCAACCACGCAAAGCCTAGTGCAGCAGCACAGGCTGGCTCATCAAGGCATCGTAGCTGCCGAGGAATTCATCGATCTCTTCCATGCTCGGTTCGCTGGCGATCAGCTCGCTCACATCGCGGCGGAAATGTTGCGCCAGCACGCCGGCGATAAAGGTCTCGCGCTTGCCCCCCTTGTCGACGATTTCGTAGCCGCCAAAGCGCAATGCTTCGAGGTTGCCATCGGCGCCGAATTCCACGACGCTGTATTGCTCGCTGTTATAGATCAGGTTCATTGTGCGTCCTTCGCTCAGGCAGGAGGAACTCCTGCGGTTTCAGAACAGAGGTGGGGACCAGGCCATGGCATTTCAAGCGCGATCCCGCTCTGCAGGGAAAGTAGTTGTAACGAGATGCAAACTGCGTGCAAACTGCGATCGGGACGGCTACGGCAACATCGCTTCAGGGGGCAAGGATCAAGTCAGGCTGCAGCGCCAGCCAGGCATCGTAGGGACTGGCGGCCAGCGCGCTGCGCAACTGCTCGATATGCGTGGCGTCTGCCAGGCTGATGAACAGATGCGCGGGCCGATGGCGCAGGAGACGATTCAATGTTACACGCAATACCAGATTGCCGCTGCAGCACAGGCAACCGGGCGCGATGCGCAGCAATTGCAGGGAGGCGGGAGGACAAGTGTGTTCGGCCAGGTCGGCCAGGATGGCGTTGCCGTCTGCCAGCCCTTCGAGGATCACGGCATTGGCCTGTCGCGGCGGCAAGGCTTGCGCGATGGCGGCCTCGCGTTCGCTGGCGCGGGCGCCGCTGACCAGGGTCAGCGGCGTCAACCCCCGCACAGCTGGCGTCACAGGTTTTTCTTGGCCAGCTTGCCCGGTTCCACGCCCAGTTGCTTGAGCTTGCGGTAAAGATGGGTGCGTTCCAGGCCCGTCTTTTCCGCCACGCGGGTCATGCTGCCGCCTTCGCGGCCCAGGTGGTGTTCGAAATACATGCGCTCGAAGGCGTCGCGCGCCTCGCGCAGCGGCAGGTCGAACGACAGATTGTAGCCATGGCCTTCGGCCTGGGCCGGTGCGGCGATACCGGGGCGCACCATCATCTGCTGCGGCGTGCCGCCGCCAAAGCTCGGCGCCGGATGGCTGCTGCTCTCTTCGACGGGCGCCGGCGCCGCCGGACGCGGTGCGGCCACCGGCGCGCGCACGGTTTCCTGGGCACGGGTCAGGCCTTGCTGCACGGCTTTCAACAACTTTTGCAGGGAAATCGGTTTCTCCAGGAAGTTGAGCGCACCAATGCGCGTCGCTTCCACCGCCGTATCGATCGTGGCGTGGCCCGACATCATGATCACCGGCATGGTCAACAAGCCATCGCGCTGCCATTCCTTGAGCAGGGTCACGCCGTCGGTGTCGGGCATCCAGATGTCCAGCAGCACCAGGTCGGGCGCACCGGCGGCGCGCGCTTCGCGGGCCTGCTGCGCATTTTCGGCCAGCTCGATAGCATGGCCTTCGTCACCCAGTATCTCCGAGAGCAACTCACGGATACCCATTTCATCATCCACTACGAGTATGTTTGCCATTCGTGTCTTGCCTTCCTCATTTCGCCGCCCCGCGCGCCCAAACGGCACACGGCGGACAACTATGATTTTATTTGTTTTTTAAATACTAAACCAGACGCTTTCGCCAACTAAATACTAGGCGAGAACATCGGGAGCTAACTTTAACAGCAAAATGACGACCGAAGCGCCACTGCTGTCGACGCGGTTCTCGATATCGATGCGCCCACCGTGCTCATCGATGATTTTCTTGACCATCGCCAGGCCCAGACCGGTACCGCGCGCCTTGGACGTGACATACGGCTCGAAAGCGCGCGCCAGGATTTTCGGCGCGAAACCGGGGCCGTTATCGGTAATGGCCATGCGCACGGCGACGTTCACGCCGCCATCCGCACTGCGATAATGAATTGCTTCGGTGCGTACGTCAATGCGGGGATGCGGAGTGCCCTCCGGCAAGTCCGCCATGGCGTCCTGCGCGTTCTGCAGCAGGTTGTGAATCACCTGGCGCAACTGGGTCGGATCGCCCATCACCATCGGCAGGTTGGGCGCCAGCAGCGGGTGGATGATGTCGCCATCGTCGCCGCCGAGATACAGGTTCAGTATCTCCTCGATCAGCTCGTTGAGGCGCAGCGGCGTGAGCACCGCCGGCGGCGTGCGCGCGTAGTCGCGGAAGTCGTCGACCATGCGCTTCATGGCGTCGACCTGCTTGACGATGGTGCCGGTGGCGCGGCCCAGGAGGTCGGCGTCGGCCGGCTCCAGCTTGCCTTCCAGCTTCATCTGCAGCCGCTCGGCCGACAGCTGAATCGGTGTCAGCGGATTCTTGATTTCATGCGCCAGGCGGCGCGCCACCTCGCCCCAGGCGATCGAGCGCTGGGCCGAGATCACGTCGGAAATATCATCGAACACGACAATGTAGCCGCTGCCCGATTCGAGCGGCAGGCGCGAGCCGCGCGCCAGCAAGGTGATGTCGTGTTCGTCGGCGCTGCTGCCCAGGCGGCGCGGAATCTCGATCTGGCGCTGCCAGTGCAGCCGCTGCGCATTGCGGCCCGACGCCGATTGCGCGCTTTGCGCCGAAAACGCGCTGACGATGGCCGCGCCAAATTCTTCAATCCCGGAGATACTGGTCAGGGGCTGGCCCACCATCGTCACGCCCGCGTGCTGCAAGATGCGCTCGACCGAGGCATTGCAGGTGACCAGCTTGAAGTCGCCGTCGAGCACCATCACGCCGGCCGACATATTGGCCAGTACCGATTCCAGGTGGGCCTTGGCGTTTTGCAAGGCGGCGCGGTTGCTTTCGACGGCCGTGCGCGCGTCGAGCAACTGGCGCGTCATGATGTTGAACGACTGCGTCAGCGTGCCCAGCTCGTCGCGCGAGGCGACGATAGGGCGCGGCGACAGATCGCCCTGGGCCACCGCCTGCGTGCCTTCGGCCAGCAGCAGCAGCGGCTGGGCCAGGTTGCTGGCGATCAGGAAGGCGCTGCCGATGGCGCCGAAAATGGCCAGCAGCAAGGTCAAGGTGAGGATTTCCATGTACATCTTGCGCAGGCCCACGCGCGCGACAAACCGTTCCTTGTATTCGCTGTAGGCGCCGCGCAGCATTTCGCCGTTGGTGGCCAGCTTGGGCGGTACCGCTTTGAGCAACTGCAGATAGCGTGGCGACACGGAAGGCCCGGGCACGGCCACCAGCACGCGCAAGCGCAGGCTGGCGGCCGCGTCCAGCGATGACGGGCCGCTGCGCATGCCGCCGCCGCCCGACTCCATGCTGTCGTCATGCAGCTCCAGCCCGCCTTCGGCCGAAGCATAGCCGGCAGGCTGCGCCGCCTGCGCCAGCATCGCCGCCGTCGGCAGGTCGGCGCCGCTGTGCGGGCCGGCGCTGGCCAGCAACATGCCGTCGCCGCTGACGATCATCACGTTCTGCATGCCCTCTTCGCGCAACAGGCTGGTCAGCACTGCCGGGCCGGTGACCGGGTCGCTGCGCAATTCATCGACGGCCTGCTTGCCGCGACGATCGAGTTCGACCAGCGCCGTGTCCAGGCCGGCGCGGCCCAGCTCCAGGCCCGATTCGAGCGCCGCTTCGATCTTGACGTTGAACCACGATTCGATCGAGTGCGAAACGAACTGCACCGACACCAGAAAGATCACCAGGCCGGGCAGGATGCCGACGGCGGCAAACAGCATCACCAGGCGCATCATCAGCTTCGAGCCGAACTTGCCGCTCTTGTAGCGTGCATACAGGCGCGCCAGCGAAATGCCGACCAGCGCCAGCAGTGACACGGCGACGGCCGCGTTCAGGCCCAGCAGCCAGGTGTAATAACGGTCGAAGAAACCGGAGTTGTCGGAAGCGGACGCCAGCAGGAACAACAGGATGCTGACGATGCCGCCGCCCACCACCAGCAGATAGCGCAATGCCTGGGTCACTACTCCGCCGTATACAAGAAGGTTTTTCTGTTCGAAGCCAGTCGCCAGTCGCTATTGTTGAAGGCGTTGACCTGGATCGGCTTGGGCAGATAATCGCGGTCCATGCCCATGCGCAAGGTGACGTTATAGGTCTGCCCGACTTTGAGCGCGCCGCGCGCCGCCACCAGCCAGCGGCTGGGGCGCCGGATCAGGAACAGCGCGTCGTCGAGGGTGGCGAAGCTTTGCTGCAAGCCGCCCAGCGAGACGTGATACTGGCGCGTCAGCACGTTGTACGACAGCCGGCTGGTCTGGCGCGCGACGATGGCTTTTTCATCGAACCAGTACCAGCGCGGCCGGGTCAGTTCGATTTCGGTCGTGAAAAACAGCGGCACGCCGTGCTGCACGGCGTCGTCGAGGTCGTGATTGAGGTCGAAAGAGTAACTGGCCGCCAGCTTGTAGCCCTCGTCGCTCGCTTCGATATAGGCGCGCGTGATCTCGACCACATCGGCGGCATGCGCGCGTGGCGTCAGGCATGCCAGCATCAGCACCAGGGTCAGGGAGCGGAAAAATGTCACAAGCGTGCCGGTCGTATCCGTGAAAAAAGGGGCGAAGTAGCGCTCAGGCAGCATTTTTTTGAAAGAGCGCATAGAACAAGCCGTCATGGTCCTGTTCCGCGCTGCCAGTCGGCAACAGCTGGCCAGGGGCTGTCAAACGGGTCGCATTATTGCGCACCGCAAATGCTGCCGCTTGTGCTTCGGACTCTTGCGGCCACAATGAACAAGTCACGAACAACAATTTACCATCGGGGCGCAGCATCTGCCACAGATTGTCCAGAATTTTCGCGGAAAGTGTTGCAAGTTGCAAGGCGTCGCCCTTGCGGCGCAGCCAGCGGATGTCCGGGTGGCGACGCACGATGCCCGAGGCCGTGCACGGCACGTCGGCCAGGATGCGGTCGTACTGCTGGCCATCCCACCAGGCGCTCGATTGCGCGTCCTGCGCCTTGAGCGTCGCTGCCAGTCCCAGGCGCTCGAGGTTTTCAGCAATGCGCGGCAATCGCCTGGCGTCGGCGTCGATCGCCGTCACCTGCACGTCGGCCAGTTCCAGGAGATGGCAGGTCTTGCCGCCGGGCGCGGCGCAGGCGTCGAGCACGCGCATGCCGTCTTGCAAGTCGAGCAGCGGCGCGGCCAGCTGCGCGCCGGCGTCCTGCACGGAAACAACGCCCTGCTCGAAACCGGGGATCAAGGCCACGCCGATCGGCTTGTCCAGGCGCACCGCAAACGGCCCCACCTGGCGCGCGGCGATGCCGGCTTCCTGCAACACGGCCAGATAGGCTTCGACCGTGCTCTTGCGGCGATTGACGCGCAAGGTCAAGGGCGGCACGGCATTGCCGGCCGTCAAAATGGCCTGCCAGTCGCGCGGATAGGCCACGCGCAGCGCATCGATCCACCACTGCGGATAATTCCACTGCGCCAGCGGCTGCTGCAAGGCTGATTCCAGCAAGGACTTGCGTTCGCGCAGGAAACGGCGCAGCACGGCGTTGACCATGCCCTTGGCGTGCGCCAGGTCCGGGTGCGAGGTGGCCACCGTGACGGCCTGGTCAACCACCGTGAATTCTTCATACGGCTGTTCGCCCGGCTCGTTTGATATCAAGGACAGCGCGCAGCACAGCAGCGCGGCCAGCATCGGCGGCTCGGGCGCCTTGGAGGTCATCAGGCCGACCAGCGTTTCGCTGCGGCCCAGCTGGCGCATGGTGCGATACGAAATATCCTGGATCGCGCCGCGCGCCTGCGCGCTGGCGTTCGATTGCGCAAACACTTTTGCCAGCGCCTGCGGCAGGGCCGTGCCGGTGCGCACCTGGGCCACGGCATTGGCCGCGCCAAGCAGGCAGAAGGCCAGCGAATCGGCGCGCAGGTCGGGCTGGAAGCCTGGTTGCAGGACCGGTTTGACGTCGGGATGGTAGCTGGGACGCAGTTTTGCGGCTACCGGCGCGGCGGCGGGCGCTGGCCTGGTTTTCAGTTTCAGCGTGGGGCGCTTGTTCATAAATTATCCGGTGTGGCTGCGCGCGACGAAAAAAACACGATCGCGCGTCATCATAAAGGGTCGATTGTAGCGTTTGTCAGGCCCTGTGCACCAAGCGATTGCAACGATGCGTGTAATTCGCTGTAAAAAAGTGCATATGTACAAGCCGAACTGGCCAGGTTGATGTTTTCATGCACCAATGACCGGCACGCCCGCCTGTCCTGCGGCGTATTGTTCCAGCCGGCAAACCAGTATAATTACCGCAGTCCGGGCGACGGCATCGACCGTCGTCCTTTTGCATTTGTGCACCATTCTTTTCAATCTTAACGCGGTTCCGCCGCCATCCTGCTCATGCTCGCCCAACAGAAACAAGAAATCATCGCCCTGTTCCAGGCCGCCCTCGCTCCCGTCCTGGCCGGCACGTCGCTGCTGCCTTCCGTGGTGCTGGAGCGACCACGCGACGCATCGCATGGCGACGTCGCCTGCAATATCGCCATGCAGTTGGCCAAGCAGCTGAAACAAAACCCGCGCGAACTGGCGCAAACCATCGTCACGGCCGTGCTGGCCAACCCGGCCGGCAAGGGCCTGATCGAGGCGGTGGAAATCGCCGGCCCCGGCTTCATCAACGTGCGCGTGTCGAACGCCGCCAAGCAGGCGGTGGTCAAGACCATCCTCAGCGAAGGCGCCAGCTATGGCCGCGGCACGGCGGGCGCCGGCAAGCAGGTAATCCTGGAATTCGTCTCGGCCAACCCGACCGGCCCGCTGCACGTGGGCCACGGTCGCCAGGCGGCGCTGGGCGACGCCCTGTCGTCGCTGTTCGACGCGCAAGGTTACAAGGTGACGCGCGAGTTCTATTACAACGACGCCGGCGTGCAGATCCAGACCCTGGCCCATTCGGTGCAGGCGCGCGCGCGCGGCTACAAGCCGGGCGACGCCGAGTGGCCCGAGTCGGCCTACAACGGCGACTACATCAGCGAAATCGCCGAAGACTTCAAGGCCGGCAAGACCGTCTCGGCCAGCGACGGCATGCCTGCCACCGCCAATGGCGATATCGAGGACATCGATTCGATCCGCCCGTTTGCCGTGACCTATCTGCGCAACGAGCAGGACATCGACCTGCAGGCATTCGGCGTGAAGTTCGACAACTACTACCTCGAATCGTCGCTGTACAAGGATGGCAAGGTCAACAGCGCCGTCGAGACGCTGGTCAAGGCCGGCCACACCTATGAACAGGATGGCGCGCTGTGGCTGCGCACCACCGACTACGCGGACGACAAGGACCGCGTGATGCGCAAGAGCGATGGCAGCTACACCTATTTCGTGCCGGACGTGGCCTACCACCTGGTCAAATGGCAGCGCGGTTTTGTGCAGGCGATCAATATCCAGGGCAGCGACCACCACGGCACCATCGCGCGCGTGCGCGCCGGCCTGCAGGCACTCGACATGGGCATCCCGCAAGGCTATCCCGACTACGTGCTGCACAAGATGGTCACCGTCATGAAGGATGGCGAAGAGGTGAAAATCTCGAAACGCGCCGGCTCCTACGTCACCGTGCGCGACCTGATCGAATGGTCGGGCGGCGGCGACATCGACAAGGGCCGCGACGCCGTGCGCTTCTTCCTGATCTCGCGCAAGGCCGATACCGAGTTCGTGTTCGACGTCGACGTGGCGCTGAAAACCACCGATGAAAACCCGGTCTACTACGTGCAGTACGCGCATGCGCGCATCTGCCGCATCCTGGAAAACTGGGGCGGCGACGAGAACGCCATTGCCGGCGCCGACCTGTCCTGCCTGACGGCGCCGACCGAAGCGACCCTGCTGGCGACCCTGGCCGCCTACCCGGAAATGCTGGCGCGCGCGCAAGCCGAGCTGGGACCGCACCAGGTGGCGTTCTACCTGCGCGACCTCGCTGCCAACCTGCACAGCTTCTATTTCGCGGAAAAAGTACTGGTCGAGGACGACGCCGTGAAAATGGCCCGTCTGGCGCTGGTGCTGGCCGCGCGCCAGGTGCTGCGCAATGGCCTGGCACTGATCGGCGTATCCGCGCCAAACAAAATGTAAACGCAAAGGTCTGAACCTTCATGAACCAAGCTTCCCGCTTTACTTCCAGCCGCCGCCAGCAGGGCAATACGCTGGTCGGCATCATCATCGGCCTGGTGGTCGGCCTGGGCATCGCCGTGGTGGTGGCGCTGGTGATTTCCAAAGGTAATTCGCCGTTCACCGACAAGTCGGGCAAGGTGGGCAAGTCGACGGAACCGACGGCCGGCCAGATCGCCGACCCGAACAAGCCAATGTATGGCAACAAGGAAGCGGCGCGGGAAGCGGCGCGCGATTTTTCGAAGGAACCACGCGAACTGGCCTTGCCGGGCCAGATCACGGCGCCGGCCGCGCCGCCCACCACGCCACGGCCACCGCCACCGGATGCGCTGCAGGAACTGATCGGCACGCTGAAGGACAAGCCGGCGCCGAAAGCCGCAGCGGCCACCGCGCCAGGTGCGCCGGCGGCACAGGCAGCCGCAGCCGCCCCGGCGGCGCCACCGGCGCAAGCGAAGGCCGATGCAGCCAGCGACAAATGGATTTATTATCTGCAGGCTGGCGCCTTCCGTGACATGGCGGACGCCGAAAGCACGCGCGGCAAGCTGGCCCTGCTGGGTTTTGAGGCGGCCATCAGCGACCGCAGCACCGATGCCGGCGTGCTGCACCGCGTGCGTGTCGGCCCCTTCAATCAGGTCGATGCAATGAACCGCGCGCGTACCAAACTGTCCGAAAACGGTGTCGATGTCGCCGTTGTCAGGAATTCCAAATGAGTCCAAATGAGTCATCTGAACAAGGAAGCAGCATGCGTTTTCTGAACAAAGTATTGTTTGCCGCCGCCCTGTGCGGCGCCACCGCCTTCGCCGCCGCGTCGCCGGCCGCCCCGAAGAACGGCGTCGAATATGAAACCCTGGCCACGCCCCAGCCGACCGAATCGGGCAAGAAGATCGAAGTGACGGAGTTCTTCGCCTATTACTGCCCGCATTGCAATGTGCTCGAACCGCAACTGGCGGCCTGGGTCAAAAAGCAGGGCGACAATATCGTCTTCAAGCGCGTGCATGTGTCGCGCGATGAAAGCGTGGCGCCGCAGCAGCGGCTGTTCTTTACCTTGCAGGCCATGGGGCTGCTGGACCAGCTGCACACCAAGGTCTTCCACGCCATGCATGTGGAGCACAACCGCCTGAACAGCGACGACGCCGTGTTCGACTTCGTCGCCAAACAGGGCGTCGACCGCCAGAAGTTCATCGATACCTACCGCTCGTTTGGCATGCCCGCCCGCATGCGCCGCGCCGACGCCATGATGCAAGCCTACAACGTCACCTTCTGGCCGATGATCGCCATCGATGGCCGCTATATCACCTCGCCATCGCAGGCCGACCAGGGCAGCAAATCGGCCCGGAACGAAGAGCAGTTGAACGCCCAGGCCCTGACGGTGATGGATATGCTGGTGGCCAAAGCCAAAGCGGAAAAGAAGTAAACGTGAGCATCACCTGATGCAGGCCGTCTTCATTACCGGAGCATCGAGCGGCCTGGGCGCCGCGCTGGCGCGCCAGTACGCCAGCGACGGCGCGCAACTGGGCCTGCTGGCCCGCCGTGGCGAGGCCCTTGACCAGCTGATCGCCACCCTGCCCCGGCCCGAACTGCACCGCGCCTACGCCGTCGATGTCGGCGACCATGCCGCGCTCAAGACTGCGGCCGACGATTTCCTGGCCCATGCCGGGCGCATCGACGTGGTGATCGCCAGCGCCGGCGTGTCCGTCGGCACGCTCACCGAACACGCCGAAGACCTGGCGGTGTTTGCCGCCGTCATGGCCATCAACGTCAACGCCACCGTCGCCACCTTTGCGCCGTTTATCGCCGCCATGAAACGGCAGGGAGACGGCCGCCTGGTCGGCATCGCCAGCGTGGCCGGCATCCGCGGCTTGCCCGGCGCCGAAGCCTACAGCGCCTCGAAGGCGGCCGTGATCAGTTACTGCGAATCGCTGCGCCTGGAATTGAAACCATCCGGCATCAAGGTCGTCACCATCACGCCCGGCTATATCGATACGCCGATGACGCGCCACAACGCCTACCACATGCCGTTTTTGATGCCGGCCGCCGCCTTTGCGCGGCGCGCCGCGCGCGCCATTGGCCGCGGCGACAGCTATCGCGTGATTCCCTGGCAAATGGGGGTGGTGGCCAGGCTGCTGCGCCTGTTGCCCAACGCCGTCTACGACCTGGCGTTTGCCAGGGCGCCCCACAAAGCCCGCCAGCACCACACTGGCAAGCAACCGCTCCCATGACCTGTCACCTTGACCTGAACAGCGCGGCCATCGCCGCCCTTTGCGCCACCGGCGCCTCCCACGTCGCCATCGAAGTGGTCGATGAAACCGGCTCTACCAATGCCGACCTGCTGGCGCGCTGCGCGCAGCTGCCTGGGCCCACCCTGCTCATCGCCGGCCAGCAGACGGCGGGACGGGGACGCGCCGGACGGCCCTGGCTGTCGCAGGCGGACGCCAGCCTGATGTTCTCGCTGGCCTGGCGCTTCAAGGGCCCGCTGCAAGCGCTGGTCGGCTTGCCGCTGGCCGTCGGCGTGGCGCTGGCCGAAACCATGGGTTCATTGGGTGTGCCGGTGCAACTGAAGTGGCCCAACGACCTGATCAAGGACGGCAGCAAGCTGGCCGGCATCCTGGTCGAGACCCGCCAGGCGACCGACGGCGGCGTGTGGGCCGTGATCGGCTGCGGCATCAATCTGACCATGTCCGATGCGCTGGAACAGCAAATCGGGCGCAGCGTGTCGGCCGTGCCCTGGCTGGCGCAGATGGAACGCAACGCCCTGGTCGCCGCCCTCTTGAGCCGGCTGGCCGGCGTGCTGGCCGAATTCGACGATACCGGCTTTGCACCGTTTGCGCAGCGCTGGAACGCCCTGCACGCCTGGCAGGGCCAAGCGGTAAAAATTGTCGACAACGGCCATCTGCTGCAGCAAGGCGTGGCGGCCGGCGTCGACCAGCTGGGCCAACTGCTGCTGGCGACTGATAGCGGCACGGTCGAGATCATGTCCGGCGACGTGTCCCTGCGCCTGGCGCAGGAGTAGGCGCATGCTATTGTTGATCGACGCGGGCAATACGCGCATCAAATGGGCGCTGGTGGCGCCCGATGCCGGCCTCGGTGACTGGCTGGCCAGCGGCGCCGTGGCGCATGCCCAGCTCGACAGCCTGGCCGCGCAGTGGGCGTCGTTGCCGATCGGCACGGTGCTGCTGTCGAACGTGGCCGGCAGCGCCATCGCCGCGCGCCTGCGCGCCATGCTGACGGTCGCCGTGCGTGATTTTGTGTCGCTGCCGCAGCAAGCCGGCGTTGCCAATGGCTATCGCAATGCGGCCCAGCTGGGCTGCGACCGCTTTGCCGCCGCCATCGGCGCGCGCGCGCTGGCGCCCGGCCAGGCCGTGATCGTCGCCAACTGCGGCACCGCCACCACCATCGACGCCATCACCGCCGAGGGTGTGTTTTTGGGCGGCATGATCCTGCCGGGGCTGGGCCTGATGGCCAGTTCGCTGGCGCGCAATACGGCGCAGTTGCCGCAGATCGCCGACACGGCCCCGCTGCCGGCCGGCTTTGCCGACAATACCGACGACGCGATTCTTTCCGGCTGCCTGGCCGCGCAAACGGGCGCCATCGAACGCGCCGTGCGCATGCATGGCGCGCAACGCTGTCTGCTGTCCGGTGGCGCGGCGCCGCGCATCGCCCCGGCGCTGGCATTGCCGTTTCAACTGGTGGACAATATCGTCATGCTCGGCCTGCAGGCGGCGGCCAGGGCAAACCGTGCGCAAGGAACACAACCATGCTGAAATTCGTCTTCTGGCTGCTGGCGGCCATCAACCTGCTGGTGCTGGCCATCGGCCAGGGCTACCTGGGTAGTTTTCGCACCGAAACGCGCGAACCGGCACGGCTGAAAAACCAGCTGCACGCCGAGAAAATCACCTTGCTGATGGCCGCCCAGGCGACGGCGCCGGTGGAACCGGCGCCGTCGCCTGCAAAGCCGCCCCCCGCCGCACCGCAAATCTTCGCCTGCACCGAAGTAGGCAATTTCGTGCTGGCCGACGCGCGCAAGTTCGAGTCCCGGCTCGCCGCGTTGGCGCTGGGCGAGCGCCAGTCGCGCCACAACGTGGCCGGCCAGGATATTTCCAGCTATATGGTGTTCATCCCGTCGCAGGGCAGCAAGGAAGGCGCCGACCGCAAGGCCGGCGAATTGAAACAGCTGGGCGTGACGAATTACTTCATCATGGGCGAAGGCAGCCCGCAGCGCTGGGGTATTTCGCTGGGCGTGTTCAAGTCGGAAACGAGCGCGCAAACCCATCTGGCGTCGCTGCAGAAACAGGGCGTGCACAGCGCCCGCGTGGCGCCGCGCTACAGCGCCAGCAAGCAGGTCGCTTACCAGTTCCGCGACCTCGACACCGCCACGCGCACGCGCCTGGCCGAGATCACGAAGCAGTTCGACGAGCAGGAACTGCGCTCCTGCAAATAAACCCTAGCGTTCGATCACGATGGGCTTCACGCCGGCCGACGCCGGCAGGCTGGCCGCTGCGCGCGCCGCGTCGGCGCGGCTGGTGAACGGCCCGCCGTACAGGCGGAACAGCGCTCCGGCCGGCACCACGTCCAGCTTGCCCAGCGTCTGCGCATACGGCGCCAGTTGCGCGCGGCCCTGTTCGGCATTGTCCAGACGCGAATAGGCGCCCAGTTGCAGGTAAAAACCGGTGGCCAGCGCCATTGGCGCGGGCGCCGCCACGGTGGCGTCGAGCATCGCCATGCTGGTGATTTCAGGCTGCGCCACGGCGGTCAGTTCCGCTTCGCTGCCGGCCGGCGTATCGATCGACCGGGCGATCACGCTCGGCACCGGTTTCGGCGCCGCGCGCGCCGCCAGGATGGCGTCGATATCGGCCGGCAGCAGGCGCTCGACGATCACCTGGTGGCTGCCCTTGCCAAGGAAGCCGAGTTTGAGCGCCGCCGTGTACGACACGTCGATCACGCGCGTGGCGTGGAAAGGGCCGCGGTCATTGATGCGCACGATCACCTGCTCGCCGCTGTCGATGCTCGTCACGCGCGCATACGACGGAATCGGCAGGGTCGGATGGGCCGCCGTCATCTTGTACATATCGTAGATTTCGCCCGACGAGGTGCGCTGGCCGTGGAATTTCTTGCCATACCAGGTGCCCGTGCCGCGCTGCGTGAATGGCTGGTTGTCGGTAAGCGGCGTATAGGTCTTGCCGAATACCACATAGGGCCGGTTCGAGCGCGTCGAATAGGGCTCGTTGCGCACCTCGGCATCGGGCACGTCGCGCAGATTGGACGGCGGATTGTCGCCCGGGCCGTCATCCTTGTAATAGCCGCCACGGCCTGAACCGGCCGCCGGCATGGCCGGCAGGGTGGGATCCTGACGCACGGGAATCTTGACCTTGCCGCCATGCGGCATCTTGACGTTATCGGACTGTTGCGGCGTCGTGCCGCAGGCAGCCAGGGTCAACAACACAGCCAGGCCCAGGCCACGCGTATACAGGGTATCGACAGGCGCGCGCATCAGGTCTGCACCAGCTTGCGGTGGCGCTGTATGCTCATCAGGATGCCGCTGGCCACGCCCAGGGTAATCAGGGCAGTGCCGCCGTAGCTAAGGAAGGGCAAGGGCACGCCGACCACCGGCAGGATGCCGCTGACCATGCCCATGTTGACGAAGGCGTAAGTAAAGAAAATCATGGTAATCGCTCCTGCCAGCAGGCGAGTGAAAAAACTGGGGGCGCCGGCGGCGATCATCAGGCCGCGGCCTACCAGCAGCAAATACATCAGCATCAGGATCAGGTTGCCGGCCAGGCCGAATTCTTCGGAATACACGGCAAAAATGAAGTCGGTGGTGCGTTCCGGGACAAACTCCAGGTGGGCCTGGGTACCGTGGGTCCAGCCCTTGCCCGTCATGCCGCCCGAACCGATGGCGATGATCGACTGGATGATGTGAAAGCCCTTGCCCAGCGGGTCCTTGGTCGGGTCGATCAGCATCATCACGCGGTCACGCTGGTAGTCATGCAGGTGCGACCAGACGATGGGCAGGCTGGCCACCAGCGACAGCAGCAGGCCGGCCAGCACTTTCCAGGACAGGCCCGCCAGGAAAATCACGGTAAAGCCTGCCGCCACCACCAGCAGCGAGGTGCCCAGGTCGGGCTGGCGCGCGATCAGGTACACGGGTGCGAGCAGCAGCACGGCGGCCACCGCGAAGGAGTTCCAGCGCAGCGCACCGGCATTATGCTGGAAAAACCAGGCCAGCATCAACGGTGCGGCGATCTTCAAAAATTCGGACGGCTGGATATCGATCACGCCGATGTGCAACCAGCGCCGCGCGCCGAGCTTGATGGTGCCGAACAGGGCCACGGCAATCAGCAGCAGCACCGACAGCGTATAGGCCGGCACGGCGACGCGCATCATCATTTGCGGCGTGACATTGGCCGCTACCCACATGACGAAAAAGCACAGCACGATATTGCGCAGGTGGTCTTCGATCTTGCCCGGGATGCCGATGCTGGCCGAGTACAGGGTCACCAGGCTGGTACAAAGCAGCATCACGATGATCAGCATCAGCGGCGGATCGAACACCGCCAGGTAGGGCTTGGCGCGCCGCCACAGCGAGCGCCTTTCGTTAATGGACATGTATTTCCTTATTGCGTCGCAGGCGGCGTGCCGGCCTGTTCATCCGTGATTTCTTCGAGCGTGCGTACTTCGTCGACGTCTTCCTTCGGCACCTTGGTGGTGTCGCGGTCCTTCTCGCCCGGGCGCTTGCCCAGCAAGTAGTAATCGAGCGCCTTGCGCGCGATCGGCGCGGCCACGCCGGCGCCAAAGCCGGCGTTTTCCACCACGATGGCCAGCGCGATGCGCGGCTTGTCGGCCGGCGCAAAGGCGGTAAACAAGGCGTTGTCGCGCAGCCGTTCGGCCAGCAGCTTGGCATTGTACTTCTCGTTTTTCTTGATGCCCACCACCTGCGCCGTACCGGTCTTGCCGCCCACCGTGTACTGCACGCCGGTGAAGATGGTCGCGGCCGTGCCGCCCGCTTCGCTGGTCACGCCCACCATGGCGCGCTTGATGATATCGATGTTTTCCTGCTTCAGAGGGATGCGGTAGCTCTCCTTGGCCACCGTCAGGGTGCGCGCGCCGGAGGCCGCGTCTTCGATGATCTTGACCAGGTGCGGCTTCATCACCACGCCGTTATTGGCCAGCACCGCCGTCGCATGGGCGATCTGCAGCGGCGTATAGGAATTGTAGCCCGAGCCATTGCTGACCGAAATCGTGTCGCCGCCTACCCATTTCTTTTGCTGCGCCGTCTTGAAGCGGTCGCGCTTCCATTGCGTCGACGGCAGCACGCCGCGCTTCTCGTTATTGAGGTCGATGCCCGTCAGCTGGCCGAAACCGAAAGGCTTCATGAAGTCGTGGATGGCGTCGATGCCCATGTCGCGGCCGAGCTGGTAATAATAGGTGTTGCACGACACGACGATGGACTTGTGCATGTCGACCATGCCATGACCGCCGACCTTGTCGTCCCTGAACTTGTGGCCGCCCAACATGAAGAAACCGGAATCGGCAATTGCCTGGCCAGGGGTGCGCTTGCCCAGTTCCAGCGCGGCCAGCGCCATGAAGGGCTTGAAGGTGGAGCCGGGCGCATAGGTGCCGGACAAAGGCCGGTTGACCATCGGCCGGTCCAGCGAGGTATTCAGTTCAGTCCAGCTTTGCTGGTCGATGCCGTCGACGAACAGGTTGGGGTCGTAGCCAGGCTTGGAGACATAGGCCAGGATGTCGCCGGTGGCCGGGTCGATCGCCACGGCCGCGCCGCGCCATTCGCCGAAGGCCTCTTCCATGACTTTTTGCAGCTCGATGTCGATCGACAGGATCAGGTTATTGCCCGGTACGGCGGCGGTGCGCGACAGGGTGCGCATGGCGCGCCCGCCAGCCGACACTTCCACCTCTTCATAGCCGGTGGTGCCGTGCAACTGCTTTTCGTAGCTTTTTTCCAGGCCTTCCTTGCCGATATGGTCGGTGCCATTGTAATTGGCGGCGTCGTCGCCCTCGTCCAGTGATTTGGCCTCGCTGCGGTTGATGCGACCGATAAAACCCACCACGTGCGAGGCCACCTCGCCCATCGGATACTGGCGGAACAGGCGTGCCTGTACTTCGACGCCAGGAAAGCGGAAGCGCTGGGCCGAAAAGCGCGCCACTTCCTCGTCGGTCAAGCGCGTGCGCAGCGGCACGCTGACAAAGTTTTTTGACTCTTCCAGCAGCTTCTTGAAACGGCGGCGGTCCTTGATGTCGATCTGGATCAGGGTGCCCAGTTCGTCGATCACCGAGTCGAGGCTGGCGCTGAGCTTGGACGGCGTGATTTCCAGCGTAAACGCCGAATAATTGCGCGCCAGGACCACCCCATTGCGGTCCAGGATCAGACCGCGCGTGGGCACGATCGGCACCAGCGCGATGCGGTTGTCCTCGGCCTTGGTGGCGTAATCTTCATGCTTGATCACCTGCAGCCAGATAAAGCGGGCCAGCAGCAGCGAAAAGCAGACGAAGACGAGCGCGCCCAGTATCGTCAGGCGCAGCCGGAAGAAATGCAGTTCGCGCTCGGTATTCTTGAGTTCATTCATGACAGGTCAGGGTCAGATCGGCCGGTTATGGTCGCGGTCCACGACGCGGCGCTGCGGCGCCAGCAGCATCCAGGTGATCAGGGGCCACAGCAGCACGGCGAGAAAGCTTTCGACGAAATTGAGCCAGCCCTGGAAGCGGCCCGAGACGATCAGCCGCGTCACCAGTTGCAGCGCCTGCGTCAGCAGCAGCAGCGGCAGCACGTGCAGCGCCTGCGTCATGACGGGGAACCACAGCACGCGGCGGTGCATCATGATGGCCAGATAGGACAGCACGGTATAAGCGAGCGCGTTTTCGCCCAACAGGGTCGAATCGTGCACGTCCATCATCAGGCCCATGAAAAAAGCCACGCCGATGCCGACCTTGCGCGGCTGGTGGATGCCCCAGAACACCAGCACCAGCGCGACAAAATCGGGCACGCCGACGAAATGGCCCCAGGGCAGCAGGTTCAGCAGGAACGCGCAGAGCAGCGAAAAAGCGATGAACAGCGGGTTGACCGGCAGCAGGATGTAATGCGGACGGCTCATCGCGCGGTCTCCGTCGGCGCGGTGGCGGGCGTGGCTGCAGGCTTGGCCGGCGCCGCGGCGGGTGTGGCCGCAGGCGTGTCGGTCGGCTTGGGCGTATCCTTGATCGGCGCCATCTTGCCGGCGATCTTGCGGCCGGTCTTGATGTCCTCCGCAGGCGGGCGCGGCGCAATGTCGGGCGAGGAAGTGAGGATCAGCAGTTGCGTATTGCGCTCGATGCCGGCCAGCGGCTGGCACACCACGCGGCCGAACGGGCCGTGCGCATTGCGCTCGACCAGGGTCACGCGCGCCACGGCCAGGCCGGCCGGGTACAGGCCATCGAGGCCGGACGTAATCACGATATCGCCGATCTGGATATCGGCCGTCGGCTCCGTAAAACGCAGTTCCAGGGTGCCGGACTTGCCGCGCCCGTAGGCCACGCTGCGCACGCCGGTGCGCAGCAGCTGCACGGGAATCGCCTGCTCTTCATCGGTGAGCAGGGTCACTTCCGAGGTAAACGGGAACACGCGCGTGACCTGGCCAACCACGCCGAGGTTGTCGATCACGGGCCGGCCCAGCTCCACGCCGTGCTGGATGCCGCGATCAAGCACGATCTTGCGGGTGACCGAATCGCGCGTGTCATACAAAATTTCGGCCAGCATCGATTTCACCGGCACGCGCTCGCGCGCTTCCATCAATTTGCGCAGATGGTTGTTTTCCACGATATTGAGCTGCGCCTGCTGCAGTATCTGCGCCGAGGCGATCTGTTCGTGCTTGAGCTCACGCACCTGTTTTTCCAGCGCCGACAGCGAGGAAAAATAGGTGCCGACGCCGAGCGCCACGTCGCGCGGCACCAGCGCCGCCATCTGCACCGGGTAAAGCAGCGTGCCCACCGCCTGGCGCACGGCGGTCAGCGCGTGCATGCGCGAATCGACCAGCAGCAAGGCGATCGAAATGCCGGCGAACAGCATCATCTTGACGCGGGCGGAGGTGCCCTGTTTGAAAAGTGGCGGAGGACTGTATTCCATGACTTCCAATAATCAGGCCAGGCGCGCAGCGCCAACGTGCGGGCGCCGGGCCAACGCCGGTGCCAAAACCAGGCCGTATCATGTGCCGGCCCTTTTCGTCAGATTATTCGTAGGAGAAGATCGAGCCGAGCTTGTCCATACGTTCCAGCGCCATGCCGGACCCGCGCACCACGCAGGTCAGCGGGTCTTCGGCCACCAGCACCGGCAGGCCGGTTTCCTCCATCAGCAGGCGGTCCAGGTCGCGCAGCAGTGCACCGCCACCGGTCAGCATCATGCCTTTTTCGGCGATATCGGCGCCCAGTTCCGGCGGCGTCTGTTCCAGCGCGTTCTTCACGGCCGAGACGATATTGTTCAGCGGGTCGGTCAGCGCTTCGAGGATCTCGTTCGACGAAATGGTAAACGAGCGCGGAATACCTTCGGACAGGTTGCGGCCTTTCACTTCCATTTCCTTCACTTCCGAACCCGGGAAAGCCGAACCGATGGCCTTCTTGATCGCTTCGGCCGTCTGTTCGCCGATCAGCATGCCGTAGTTGCGGCGGATGTAATTGACGATGGCTTCATCGAACTTGTCGCCACCGACGCGCACCGAACCTTTGTAGACCATGCCGCCGAGCGAAATGATGCCTACTTCCGTCGTGCCACCGCCGATGTCGACCACCATCGAGCCGGTCGCTTCAGAGACCGGCAAGCCGGCGCCGATGGCCGCAGCCATCGGCTCTTCGATCAGGTAGACCTGCGAAGCGCCGGCGCCCAGCGCCGATTCGCGGATCGCGCGGCGTTCCACCTGGGTCGAGCCGCACGGCACGCAGATGATGATGCGCGGCGACGGACGGAAAAATTTCGAATCATGCACCATGCGGATGAACTGCTTGAGCATCTGCTCGGTGACGGTGAAGTCGGCGATCACGCCATCTTTCATCGGACGGATCGCTTCGATATTGCCCGGCACCTTGCCCAGCATCTGCTTGGCTTCCTTGCCGACTGCCTGGATGGTCTTCTTGCCGTTCGGGCCGCCTTCCTGGCGGATCGCGACGACCGACGGTTCGTCCAGGACGATACCGAGGCCGCGTACATAAATCAGGGTGTTGGCCGTGCCCAAGTCAATGGCCAGATCGGTGGAGATATACCTGCGTAAAAAACCAAACATGAGTGTCCTGTAGCGCATCGAGCTGCGCAAAAGCTGTTTATGGGGAGTTTCAAAGCGGGCGCTTTCAGGCTCCTTCGAAAACCCGTGCAGGCGTTTTTCGGCGGTTCGCTTGGCGCTTGCGCAATCGTTTCTATGCTGCGGCAGCAGTCCATCGGCGCCGGCAACGCATTAACCCGCCATTCTACCTTATAATTTGAATGCGATTTGCCCGAAAACCATGGAAAAGTGCGACCCCGGCCGCCGCAAATTAGGCGGCATTTCCGAGTTTTTGTGAGCAAAAGAGCAGTAAATACCCGCGCTTTATCAAAGCGCCAACTTAAATACTATTGCGTGCACTGCGCGCCTTTCGCCATGTCCCTGACACTCTCCGATGTAAAACGCATTGCCCATTTGGCACAACTCGACATGGCCGACGACCAGGCCGCCACGTCTTTGGAACAATTGAATAAAATTTTTGCGCTGGCAGAACAAATGCAAGCCGTCGATACCGAGGGCGTCGCGCCCCTGAGCCACCCGCTGGCCGCCCATATGGACAATATTGCGCTGCGCCTGCGCGAAGACCGGGCCACGGAAAGCAATCACCGCGAGGCCTACCAGGCGGTGGCGCCGAAAGTCCAGGACGGCCTCTACCTCGTCCCCAAGGTGATCGAGTAAGCATCGCGCCAAAGCGGCGCCCCGCCTTAGTCTCCCTGTCGAATATCAATATAGAAACGCCATGCATACAAAATCCATCAAACAACTGTCCGCGCTCTTGCAGAACAAGGAAATTTCCGCCGTGGCACTGGCGACGCATTTCCTCGACCGCATCGCCGCCGACGACTCGAACGCCTTCCTGCACGTCGACCGTGCGCTGACCCTGGCACAGGCCGCAGCGGCCGACGCGCGCATCGCCGCCGGCACCGCCACCGCCCTGACGGGCGTGCCGATCGCGCACAAGGATCTGTTTGTCACCCAAGGCTGGCGCACCACGGCCGGCTCGATGATGCTGGCCGACTACGTCAGCCCGTTCGACGCCACGGTGGTGGAAAAATGCCTGGCCGCCGGCATGGTCAGCCTGGGCAAGCTCAATTGCGACGAATTCGCCATGGGCTCGGGCAACGAGAACTCGGCCTTCGGCGCTGTGAAAAACCCGTGGGACGCCGCTGCCGTGCCGGGCGGCTCGTCGGGCGGCTCGGCCGCCGCCGTCGCCGCGCGCCTGGCGCCAGTAGCCACCGGTACCGATACAGGCGGCTCGATCCGCCAGCCAGCAGCGTTTTGCGGCATTACCGGCATCAAGCCCACCTATGGCCGCGTATCGCGCTTCGGCATGATCGCCTTTGCCTCTTCGCTCGACCAGGGCGGCCCGATGGCGAAAACCGCCGAAGACTGCGCACTGCTGCTGAACGTGATCGCCGGCTTCGACGAACGCGATTCGACCAGCCTTACGCCGGAACAAGGGGGAGTGACGGAAGACTTTACGCGCGAGCTCGCTCAACCTTTGAGCGGCCTGCGCATCGGCGTGCCGCGCGAATACTTCGGCGACGGCCTGGCCGCAGACGTGGACGCGGCCGTGCGCGGTGCGCTGGCGCAATACGAACAGCTGGGCGCGACCCTGGTCGATATCTCGCTGCCAAACACGGCGCTGTCGATTCCCGCCTATTACATGATCGCGCCGGCCGAAGCGTCGTCCAACCTGTCGCGCTATGACGGCGTGCGCTACGGCCACCGCGCCAGTGCCTACAAGGACCTGCAGGACATGTACAAGAAAAGCCGCGCCGAAGGCTTTGGCGCCGAAGTCAAGCGCCGCATCATGGTCGGCACCTATGTGCTGTGCCACGGCTATTACGACGCCTATTATCTGAAGGCGCAAAAGATCCGCCGCCTGATCGCGCAGGACTTCGAAGCGGTGCTCAACGGCCCGAACGCCGTGTGCGACGTGATCATGGGACCGGTCGCACCAAGCGTGGCCTGGGACCTGGGCGACAAGACCGACGACCCGGTGGCGAACTACCTGGCCGACATCTACACCCTGTCGACCAGCCTGGCCGGCCTGCCCGGCATGTCGATCCCCTGCGGCTTCGGCGCGGGCGAGAAAAACAGCAAGCGCCCGGTCGGCCTGCAAATCATCGGCAACTACTTTGGCGAGGCCAGGCTGCTGAACGTGGCCCACCAGTACCAGCTGGTGACGGACTGGCACACGCGCGCGCCCGCCGGCGTTTAACTGATAAAAAGAAGCGAGAACACTATGCAATGGGAAGTCGTCATCGGTCTTGAGAACCACGTGCAGCTCACGACCGACTCCAAAATTTTCAGCGGTTCGCCGATCAAGTACGGCGCCGAGGCCAACACCCAGGCCAGCCCGGTCGACCTGGCGCTGCCGGGCGTGCTGCCGGTCATGAACAAGCAGGCGGTCGAGCGCGCCATCCGTTTCGGCCTGGCCGTGGGCGCCACCGTGGCACCACATTCGGTCTTCGCGCGCAAGAACTATTTTTACCCCGATTCGCCGAAGGGCTACCAGATCAGCCAGTTCGAAGACCCGGTCGTGATTGGCGGCGCCCTGACCTTCGGCTACGAAAAGGATGGCCAATTCGTTACCAAAACCGTCAACCTGACGCGCGCCCACCTGGAAGAAGACGCCGGCAAGTCGCTGCATGAAGATTACGCCGGCATGAGCGGCATCGATCTGAACCGCGCCGGCACGCCGCTGCTGGAAATCGTCTCGGAACCGGAAATTCGCAGCGCCGCCGAAGCCGTGGCCTACGCCAAGGCGCTGCACTCGCTGGTGATGTGGCTTGGTGTGTGCGACGGCAACATGCAGGAAGGCTCGTTCCGCTGCGACGTCAACGTCTCGGTGCGCCCGGTCGGCCAGAAGGAATTCGGCACCCGCTGCGAAATCAAGAACCTGAACTCGTTCCGCTTTATCGAAGAAGCCGTGCACGTCGAAGTGCGCCGCCAGATCGAGCTGATCGAAGACGGCGGCAAGGTGGTGCAGGCGACGCGCCTGTACGACCCGGACCGCAAGGAAACACGCGAAATGCGCAGCAAGGAAGACGCCCAGGATTACCGCTACTTCCCCGATCCTGACCTGCCGCCGCTGGTCATCTCGCCCGAGTGGATCGCCCGCGTGAAAGCCGACATGCCGGAACTGCCGGCCGCCATGCGCGAGCGCTTTATCAGCGACTATGCGCTGCCCGACTATGACGCTCTGGTGCTGACGCAGTCGAAAGCGATGGCCACCTATTTCGTT
Organism: Janthinobacterium sp. PC23-8; assembly: GCF_002250505.1. Classification (GTDB taxonomy): domain Bacteria; phylum Pseudomonadota; class Gammaproteobacteria; order Burkholderiales; family Burkholderiaceae_D; genus Janthinobacterium. The sequence goes on along the minus strand of NZ_NJGY01000001.1, from coordinate 3,260,575 downwards.
GCCGTGGTCGACAAGGCCGGCCAGGACAACGCCAAGGCCGCCGCCAACTGGCTGATGGGCGACGTCGCCTCGACCGTCAACCGCGAAGGCGTGGACCTCGACGCGGCGCCGGTGTCGCCGGCCCAGCTTGCCGCCATGTTGAAACGCATCGCCGACGGCACGATCTCGAACAAGGCGGCAAAAGAAGTGTTCGCAGGCATGTGGGAAGCGAAGTCCAGCGATGAGAACCTGGTCGACGCCATCATCGACGCCAAGGGCCTGAAACAGATCTCGGACACGGGCGCCCTGGCGGCCATCGTCGACGAAGTGCTGGCCGCCAACGCCAAGTCGGTCGAGCAGTACCGCGCCGGCAAGGAAGCGGCCATCAATGCGCTGATCGGCCAGGCCATGAAGGCCTCGAAAGGCAAGGCCAACCCGGCCCAGCTGACCGAACTGCTGAAATCCAAGCTGGCTGGCTGATCAGCTTAGCTCCCCATGAAAAGGACGCTGCGGCGTCCTTTTCTTTTGGAGCAGGAGCACTTGCAGGTATGATCATGGCATCTTTCACGCACAGTAAATCAGCCATGAACAAAATCAAAACCGGCCTGGTGGGCTACGGCTTTGCCGGCTCTACCTTCCACGCTCCCGTCCTGGCCACCGTCAATGCATTGGCACTGACGGCTGTCGCGTCCAGCAAGCCGGAGCTTGTGCACAAGGACTGGCCGGAAGCGACGGTATATGCCGATCCGGCACAGCTGTTTGCCGATGATTCCATCGAACTGGTGGTGATCGCCGCGCCCAACGAGGCGCATTTCAGCCTGGCGCAGGCGGCCCTGCAGGCGGGCAAACATGTGGTGGTCGACAAGCCGTTCACCATTACCTGCATTGAGGCGCAGACGCTGATAGCCCTGGCCAAAGAACGCAAGCTGGTGCTCAGCGTGTATCACAACCGCCGCTGGGATGGCGACTTTCTCACCTTGAAAGCGCTGCTGGCGCAAGGTACCCTGGGCCGCATCACCAGTGTTGAATCGCATTTCGACCGTTTCCGTCCCGAGATCCGCCAGCGCTGGCGCGAGTCCGCCGCGCCCGGCGGTGGCCTGCTGTACGACCTGGGGCCGCATATGCTGGACCAGGCGCTGCAACTGTTCGGCATGCCGAAAAAACTGTATGCCGATATCGATCTGCAGCGCGATGGCGCGCAGGCAGTCGACTACCTGCATATCGTCCTGTATTACGAGCGCCTGCGCGTGGTGCTGCAAGCGGGCTGTCTGGTCAAGGCGCCGACGGCACGCTTTGCCGTGCATGGGGACCAGGGCAGCTTCGTGAAATTCGGCCTCGATCCGCAGGAAGACGCCTTGCGCGCGGGCGGTCGTCCGGGCCAGCCGGGCTGGGGCGAGGATGGCGTGCGCGGTGCGCTGCACCTGGGCACGCAGCCGGACGGCCAGTGCGAGCATCTGGACCTGCAGCCTGGCCGCTACCAGGATTTCTACCAGGGCATGGCCGACGCCATCCGCGAAGGCAAGCCGGCGCCGGTGGCCGCCGAAGATGCGCTGGCGACCATCAGGCTGATCGAACTGGCGCTGCAAAGTGCCACAGAAGGCCGCGTGCTGAACGTGTCAACTGCGGCGTAAGCCCTCAGGACTGGTTGGTGCCGGCCGGCCAGACCAGTTCCATATGGGTCGAAGCGCCCTGTTTCACCTGCACCTTGCGTTCCAAAGTCTTGCCGGCCAAGGTGGCGCGCAGACTGTAGCTGCCCGGCGCCAGGCGCGCCAGCAGATACGGCCCGCTGGCGGTGGCGTCCAGCGCCAGCGCGCCTTTCGCATCGCGAATTTCCAGCTTCACGTCGGACGCAAATTGCGCGCGCGCGGCGGACTGCACGGAAAACACCAGACTCAATGGCCACTGGCCGCTGGCGCTCTTGATGGCCGTCGATTCGTCGAGGCCGATGCCGCCGCTCAGGTACTCGACCGCGCCGCTTTTCTGCACCGGCGGCAGCGCGCCTTCGGCCTGCGCCAGGGCGGTGCCATGCAGGCTGGCAGCCAGCAGGGCCGCGCCCAACAAGGCGGCAACACGATGACTGCGTGCAAAACTGTACATGATGGTCTCCAGGGTCAATAACGGCGGGTGGCTTCGGCGATCTTCTGGTCGGTCTTGAACTGGCTCAGCGCATACACGGCCCAGATGGTAGCCGGCAGCCAGCCGATCAGGGTGATTTGCAGGATCAGGCAGATGATGCCGGCGATCGGGCGACCGATGGTGAAAAAGGTCAGCCATGGAAGAATCAGGGCAATCAATAAACGCATGGTGTGTTCCTTGGGTTGTGCTTGAATAAAATCGATTATAGGCGAGTCATGTCGGCCTGTCCGCGCGCCATCGCACACTACACAATCAGGCCTGCAGATGCTCGACCAACTGGCGCGCGTACGAGGATAATTCGCTGAACTGGCGCACGCAGATGGTCAGATTGCGCACCGACCAGGCATCGGATAATTCGAGGCAGCGCAGCGCCATCGTCTGCTGGCAGCGGCGCGCAGCCGACTGCGGCACCACGGCGACCCCGGCACCGCTGGCCACCATGCGGCAGACGGCGTCGAAACTGCGCAGGCGCACGCGCACTGTCAAGGGCCGCCCCAGGCGCGCCGCCTGCAGGCCCAGGTACTGCTGCAGCGCGCTGTCGTCGGCCAGGCCAATGAAATCATGATCGAGCAGCGACGCAAAATCGACGGCTTGCGCGTCGCCGATGGCGCAGTGATGCCTCCCCTCAAAGGCCGCAATCGCCACCAGCCGGTCGGGCCGGAACAAAAACGTCTGCAAGCCGCGCAGGTCGACCGAATCGGAGACGATGCCCATATCGGCCAGACCTTCCGAGACGCCCTTGACGATATCGTAGCTGAGCCGCTCTTCCAGGTCGATGGTGAGGTTGGGATGGCGCTCCAGGAACGTGGCCAGCGCCTCGGGCAAAAATTCGCTGAGCGCCGAGGTATTGCACAGCAGGCGCAGCTGCCCTTTGAGGCCACGCGCAAATTCGCCGAGCTCGCCGCGCAGCTTGTCCATCTGCAGCAGCACCAGCCGCGCATGGTGCAGCAGGGTCTGGCCGGCCGGTGTGACTGTTACGCCGCGCCGCCCGCGCAGCAGCAGCGGCATGCCCAGCGCGTCTTCCATGCCGCGCACGCGGGCACTGGCGGACGCCAGCGCCAGGTGGCTGCGCGCGGCGCCCGCCGTCAGGCTACCCTCTTCCAGCACATGCACGAACAGCTGCAAATCGACCAGATCGAAACGCATGATTCCCTCCTGCCGCCATCTTAGCAGCCTTCGTTTCAAACTGAGGCTGGTGCTCGATAATCGCGCTTTCCAAACCGCGCAGGCACGCGCAGAATCGCCCCACCCTCACTACTTGACACCAATCATGGAAACCTCGTTGCTGCTGGCCATCGGCGCCAGTTTTATTCTCGCTGGCTTCGTCAAGGGCGTAGTGGGCCTGGGCTTGCCGACGGTGGCCATGGGCCTGCTCAGCCTGGTGATGCCGCCGGTAGAGGCCGCCGCCCTCCTGATCGTGCCGTCGATGGTGACCAATGTCTGGCAACTGGCCACAGGCCCCGGCCTGGGTGCCCTGCTGCACCGGCTATGGCCCTTGCTGGCCTGCACCATGGCTGGCACCCTGCTTGGCGGCGCGCTGCTGCCGCAAGACAGCGGGGCGTGGGCCGTGGTGGCGCTGGGCGTGGCATTGATGGCGTATGCGCTGGCGGGACTGTGTTCGCTGCGGCTGGCGGTGGCACCGCGCCATGAACGGCTGCTGGCGCCCCTGATCGGCGCGCTGACGGGCCTGGTGACGGCGGCCACCGGCGTGTTCGTGATACCGGCCGTGCCGTATCTGCAAGGCCTGGGGCTGCAGCGCGATGCGCTGGTGCAGGCGCTGGGCCTGGCGTTTACGGCATCGACCGTGGCGCTGGCAGCCAGCCTGGCGCTGCAAGGCAATTTCCACCTGGGTGACGCGCAGGCGTCAGGCTACGCGCTGCTGCCGGCGCTGGCCGGCATGCTGGCAGGCCAGTGGCTGCGCGGGCGCATTGCGCCGGAGCTGTTCAAAAAGTACTTTTTTGCCGGCCTGTTTGCGCTGGGCCTGCATTCGGCGATCAAACCGTGGCTGGAATAAACAACCTCAATCGAGACCCAAGATGGATGCCACCGACGATTCCAGCTGTTCCACCAACTCCGGCTGCATGAACTTGTCGGGGAGAACACAGAATTCGAAAAAAATCGGACGCCAAGCCGTGCCTGATCCGGTTTTGCGTTCCGTTGCGCCAGGACGTGCCATGTTCGCGCAAGCAGCCTTATGTCAATTTCTTGGCGCGGCCAACAAAATCGGTCCTTGCAATCTTCTATTATTTGCGGATAATCCAACTATTGTACGTTCCGCACACAGAGGGAAAAAGCATGACGACCGAAACGATTGACCACACCACCCTGACCAAGCTGGCCGAGGCCGGCGTTGTACGCAGCGCACACGTGGTCGGCCAGAACGGCGGCTGGGGCATCCTGGTCAAATACGGCATGACCGAGCGCGCCCTGGCGACGCAGCGCAGCCACCAGGTGCGGATCTTCCGCAAGCTCGAAACGCTGGTCGAATACCTGAAAGGGGTCGGTATCGCGCGCTTCGACGTGGACGCCGTGAACTACGACCCGCACAGCGCCAGCACCGCCAAGCGCCCGGATCGCGCCGCCGCCATGAAGGACGCGCACGCAGCGGCCGCCTACACGAAATGGCTCAAGGCCGAGGTGCAGGAGGCCATCGACGACACCAGCCCGACCATCCCGCATGACGAGGCGATGCGCCAGGTTCGCGCCGCGATCAAGTTGGCATAAGGAAAGCGCGTGCACGCCATCCACTGGAAAAAACAAGCCATCAACGATCTGATCAGGATCGGCCAGCACATCGCCAAGGACAGCCCGACCAGTGCCGGAAAAATGATTGACCTCATCGAGGGCAAGGTGACGCCGCTCGCGACCCATCCGAACCTCGGCCGCACCGGGCGAAAGCGCGGCACCCACGAGCTGGTGGCGCACGAAAGCTATATCGTGATCTACCGGGTACTGACCAAGAAAATCGAAATCCTGCGCGTCAAGCACACGGCGCAGCAATGGCCGCCAGCGACGATATAGCGCCCGATTTTTTCCATTTCCTCCGTTCTCCCCTTGTAGTCGTCCGGGATATCGAGCACATGGATGGTCTTGTGTCAAAGCAGGCGGCCGAACTGCGCGCGCAGGCGCGACTGGTGTTTTTCTTCCCTCACGAAGATGACGTCGCACCAGCCCACATCCTGCTCGCTGACGGGATGGCGCGCATTGCTGCTGGTGCCGCCAGAACGTACGGACAGCGCGGGATGGCGGCGCCATACCCGCTGCGCCGTGGGGCTGCGCTACTGGTTGCTGCTGCAGACAAACAGGACGTTCAAGGGCTTCAGATCCCGTAGCGCGTACGGTAGGCGGAAACGGCTTGCTTGTATTTGAGCAGTTCCGGATCGGCGCCATCGCCGTTCAGGTAAGCGAACAGGTCGTCGAGGTTGCCGATCGAGATGACAGGAATGCCATATTGTTTCGTCACTTCCTGCACTGCGGAACTTGGCGACAGCTGGCCGTCCGGCCCGGAACGTTCCATGCGGTCGAGCGCGATCAGCACGGCGCACGGTTCGGCGCCGGCGGCGCGTATCATGTCCACCGATTCGCGCACCGAGGTGCCGGCCGAGATCACGTCGTCGATGATGACGACCTTGCCAGCAAGCCTGGCGCCGACGATGGTGCCGCCTTCGCCATGGTCCTTGGCTTCCTTGCGGTTGAAGGCGAACGAGGTGTTGCGGCCCTTGCCGGCCAGCGCCACGGCGGTGGCCGAGGCCAGGGTGATGCCCTTGTAGGCGGGGCCGAACAGCATGTCGAATTCGACACCGGAATCGAGCAGGGTCTGGGCGTAGAACTGGGCCAGTTCGGCCAGGGTGGCGCCGTCATGGAACAGGCCCGCGTTGAAGAAGTACGGCGACTGGCGCCCGGCCTTGGTGGTGAACTCGCCGAACCGCAAGACTCCCTTGGATACCGAAAACGCGATAAACTGCTGGCGTAAATTATTCACATGAGCCTCATTTTTTAAAAGTGCCTGTATTTTAATCCGCGCGCACCGGCGAGACAATCGCCATGCCGCGCCGCCCCTTGCGGCCCGCGCCCTTTCCCTTGCCTTCTATGCCAAAAATTATCTCCGCCAACCTGAACGGCATCCGTTCCGCCGCCAAAAAAGGCTTTTTCAACTGGATGGGCACGCAAACGGCCGACTTCATCTGCGTGCAGGAACTCAAGGCGCAACTGCCCGACATGACGCCCGAGTTTCTCAACCCGCACGGCTACCATGGCCATTTTCACTACGCCGAAAAGAAGGGATATTCCGGCACCGGCGTCTACAGCAAGGTGGAGCCGGATGCCGTGCATATCGGTTTCGGCTGCCCTGAATTCGACGCCGAAGGGCGCTATGTGCGCTGCGACTTCGGCAATCTGTCGGTCATTTCCGTCTACTGCCCTTCCGGCTCGTCCGGCCCCGAACGCCAGGAAGCCAAGTTCCGCTTTATGGAAGTGTTCCTGCCGCACCTGCTGACATTAAAGGCGCTGGGGCGCGAAGTGGTGATCTGCGGCGACTGGAATATCGCCCACCACGAGATCGACCTGAAGAACTGGAAGGGCAACAAGAAGAACTCGGGCTTCCTGCCGGAAGAGCGCGCATGGCTTACGCGCGTATTCGATGAAGTGGGCTTTGTCGACGTGCACCGTGGCCTCGACAAGCGCGAAGATCAATATACCTGGTGGAGCAACCGTGGCCAGGCCTATGCGAAAAACGTCGGCTGGCGCATCGATTACCACGTCGCCACGCCTGGCATCGCGGCGCAGGCGCATACGGTCAGCGTGTACAAGGACGAGCGGTTTTCCGATCACGCGCCGCTGATCATCGATTACACGACCCGGGCGTAAGGCCTACAGGCTGCGCCGGCTCTCGAAGCGGCGCAGTTCTCCCGTCAAGGGATCGGCAAAGGCAATCGCCCGCGCCAGCAGCTGCAAGGGCTGCGACATGTCGTCCTCCTTGCACGGCAGCGCCACCGGATAAAACGCATCGTTGACGATGGGGATGCCCAGCGACGCCAGGTGCACGCGCAGCTGGTGCTTGCGCCCCGTGTGCGGCTGCAAGCGGTACAGATTCAAGTCGCCACGCTCTTCGATGACATCGATGATGGTTTCCGAGTTCGCCTCGCCCGCCTCCTCGCGCATGATGAAGAACTTGTCGCCGTCGACCATGCGGCTGCGGTAGGTGAACGGAAAATCGCGGCCGTGCAGACGCGGCGCCAGCGCTTCATAGACCTTGTGGATTTCACGGCGCTGGAACAGCGTCTGGTAGGCGCCACGGCTGGCCTGGCGGCGCGAAAAAATCACCACGCCGGCCGTTTCGCGGTCCAGGCGGTGGATCGGCGTCAGTTCGGCGCAAGCGAGTTTTTTCTTCAGGCGCGTCAACAAGGTCTCCTGCACGAAGCGCCCGCCAGGGGTCATCGGCAGGAAATGCGGCTTGTCGACCACCACCAGGTGCTCGTCCTGGAACAGGATCTGTTCCTGGAACGGAATCGGCGTTTCGCGTTCCAGCTCGCGGTAATAAAAGATGCGCATGCCGCGCCGGTAGGCACTGGTCGGCAGCAGTTGCTCGCCGTCGCCATTGACCACATCGCCGCGCGCCATGCGTTCGATCCACTGGGCCGCGCTGACCTGCGGGTAGCGCTCGACCAGGAACGCCAGCATGTCGGGCCACTGCCCTTCGGGCAGCCACAAATAGCTGGCCGCCACGCCATCGCGCATCGGCAGTGGAGACGCCGTCATGTCAGCGCGAGGCGACGGCGTTGCTGCGGTAGGCCGGCAGCTCGTTGACCGACACGCCCCTGGTGCGTGCGTACAGTGGCAGCACCTGCGCCATATGGCTGTTCATCTGCGAAATGCGGTCCTTGCCCGACGGGTGGGTCGACAGGAATTCCGGTGGTGCGCCCTTGTTCAGCGCGGCCATTTTCTGCCACAGGATGACGCCGGCGCGCGGATCAAAACCGGCGCGCGCGGCCAGGTCCATGCCGATCAGGTCCGCTTCGCGCTCGTCGTCGCGCGAGAACTTCAGCATCACGCCTTGCGCCGCCATATTGGTGGCGGTGCTGGTGATGCTCGGGTCCACGCCCAGCCAGGCCGACAGGCCGGCGCCGGCCAGCTTGGCGCCGACGGCGGCCAGGTTGCCCTTGCCGGCCTGGGCTTGCGAGTGTTCGCGCAGCGCATGCGAGATTTCATGACCCATGACGATGGCCACTTCGTCGTCGGTGAGGTTGAGCTTGGTGATAATGCCGCTGTAGAAGGCGATCTGCCCGCCCGGCATGCAAAAAGCGTTGACCTGGTCGGAATTGAGCAGGTTGACCTGCCAGTTCCAGTTGGCGGCCGCCTCGTTCCAGCGCGTGGCGAACGGAATGATACGCTGGGCAATGGCGCGCAGGCGCTTGACCTGCGGGTCGCCGTCGGGCACCAGCGCATTTTTTTCCTTCGCTTCGTTGACCAGCTGCGTATATTGTTGCTTCGATTGTTCGTTGAAATCGACGCCGCCGGCAAAGATGCGCGAGCTCGACAGGGGACGTACCTGGATGCCGTCCTGCACCACGGCCTGCGCCAGCGCCGGCAGGGGCGCAAACGCGGTGGCCGCGCACAGGCTGGCGAGCACGGTAAATCGTTTCAAAGTGGATCGGGTTGGCGTCATTTGATCAAGCTCCATGAATCAGGGTTAACAGTGCCCGCGCTGGCGGGCCAATCTTGTACATTAGCATACAGGTTGGCCGCCATCTTGCACTACACCAAGCTTCGCGTGCGGCCTGGTGTCTCAGTGCACGGCTTTCTTGCGCAGCCGGAACACCGCCAGGTCGCCGCGCAGATTGGGCAGCACGGACACCATCTTGCCTTCGGCCAGGGCCACGCAATCGATCACTTCCAGGCCGCATTCCTCGGCCAGTTCGCGAAAGTCGTTGATCGTGGCGCAGCGCACGTTGGGCGTATCGTACCACTGGTAGGGCAGCGATTTCGACACCGGCATGCGGCCCTTGAGCAAGGAGACGCGGTGCGGCCAGTAGGCGAAATTCGGGAATGAGACGATGGCCTCGGTACCGACGCGCACGATGTCGCGCAGCAGCGGCTCGACCTGCTTCATCATCTGCAGCGACGACAGGCACAGCACGGTGTCAAAACTGTTGTCGCCGAAAATCGCCAGTCCTTTTTCCATGTCCTGCTGGATCACCTGCACGCCGCGGCGGGTGCTGGCCAGCACCTTGTCGTCGGCGATCTCCAGCCCGTAGCCGCTGCAGCCCTTGCCGCTGCTTTGCAGGTATTCGAGCATCACGCCGTCGCCGCAGCCGACGTCAAGCACATGGGCCTGGTCCGGCACCCAGTGGGCGATAAAGGCCAGGTCGGGGCGCAGCGCGCTCAGTTCTTCGAAATTCATGCGATCTCCTTCGCGCCCTGGCGCACGGCGGTATGGTGTACGGTGGCCGGCAGGCCGGCCTCGATCTCGTGCCACACCTGGCCGTAGTAGGCGCGCACCATGTTCATGTAGCGCGCGTCTTCCAGCAAAAAGGCGTCGTGGCCGTGCGGCGCATCGATCTCGGCATACGTCACCTGGCGGCGGTTGCACACCAGCGCCTCGACGATTTCGCGGCTGCGTTCGGGCGAAAAGCGCCAATCGGTGGAAAACGAAGCGATGAAAAATTTCGCCTTTGTACCGGCCAGCGCCCTGGCCAGGTTGCCGCCATGGGCGCGCGCCGGATCGAAATAGTCGAGCGCCTTGGTAATCAATAAATACGTGTTGGCGTCAAAATACTCGGAGAACTTGTCGCCCTGGTAGCGCAGATACGATTCGATCTCGAAATCGATGCCGAAGCCGAATTTGTAGGCGCCCGTTTGCGCCGCGTCGCGCAGCTTGCGGCCGAATTTTTCGGCCATGTCGTCGTTTGACAGATAGGTGATATGGCCGACCATGCGCGCCACGCGCAGGCCGTTCTTCGGCACCACGCCGTGTTCATAAAAGTCGCCGCCATGGTAGTCGGGGTCGGACAGGATCGCCTGGCGCGCCACGTCGTTGAAGGCGATATTTTGCGCCGACAGCTTGGCCGTCGAGGCGATCACCACGCAGTGGCGCAAGCGCTCGGGATACATGATGCTCCAGGCCAGCGCCTGCATGCCGCCCAGCGAGCCGCCCATCACGGCGGCGAACTGATTGATGCCCAGTTCATCGGCCAGGCGCGCCTGCGCGCTGACCCAGTCCTCCACCGTCACCACGGGAAACGCGGCGCCATACGGCTTGCCGGTGGCCGGGTTGACATGCATGGGGCCGGTCGAGCCGAAACAGGAACCGAGGTTGTTCACGCCAATCACAAAAAACCGGTCGGTGTCGAGCGGTTTGCCCGGGCCCACCATATTGTCCCACCAGCCGGTGCTTTTCGGCTCGCCTTCATAGGTGCCGGCCACATGGTGCGAGGCGTTCAGTGCGTGGCAGACCAGCACCGCGTTCGATTTGTCGGCGTTCAGGGTGCCGTAGGTTTCATACATCAACAGATAGTCCCGCAGCGAGGCGCCGCTTTGCAGCTGCAGGGGTTGCGCAAAATACATGGTTTGCGGCGAAACGATTCCAATGGATGACATGTGCGTGTCGGTTTATCTAGGGGGCGGCCCCACGGGCCATGATCGATGCGGAGTCGCGATGAAAGGCTCCGCAGCTTCAGCAGGACGCATCTTGCCGCGCGCAATGCGTCCTGCTGGTGTTGAAACGACAGTTTACATCAGCTGCAGCTGGTGGACCGCTTCGGCAATCACATTTGGCTCCATCGAGCGCATGATTTTGCGCATTTGTGGCGCGATCAGCGCCAGGTCGCTATTGAGGATCTCCTGCTTGACGGCCAGCAACTGGGCCGGATGCATGGAAAACTCGCGCAGGCCCAGGCCCAGCAGCAAGCGCGTGAGCTTGACGTCGCCGGCCATTTCGCCGCAGACGGCCACGTCGATGCCCGCCTTGTGGCCGGCAGCGATCGTCATCGAGATCAGTTGCAGCACGGCCGGATGCAGCGGGTTGTACAAATGCGCCACTTCGTAGTCGACCCGGTCGATCGCCAGGGTGTACTGGATCAGGTCATTGGTGCCGATCGACAGAAAATCGAGCCGCTTGACGAACATCGGCAGCGCCAGCGCGGCGGCCGGGATCTCGATCATGGCGCCCACTTCGACGGCCTCGTCGAACTTGACGCCCTCTTCGCGCAGGCTCGCCTTGGCCTGCGCGATCATCGCCAGCGACTGGTCGATCTCGAAGGCGTGCGCCAGCATCGGGATCAGGATGCGCACCTTGCCGTAGGCCGAGGCGCGCAAAATGGCGCGCAGCTGGGTCAGGAACAGCTGCGGTTCGGCCAGGCAGTAGCGGATCGCGCGCAGGCCCAGCGCAGGGTTCAGCGCCGTATGGTCGGACTGATCGAGCGGCTTGTCGGCGCCGATGTCGAGCGTGCGGATGGTGACCACCTTGCCCTTCATCGACAGCACCGTCTGGCGGTAGGCTTCGAACTGCTCGTCCTCGGACGGGATCTTGTGGGCGCGGCCCATGAACAAAAATTCGGAGCGGAACAGGCCCACGCCGACCGCGCCCGATTCGAGCGCAAAGGCGCAGTCGTCGGGCAGTTCGATATTGGCCAGCAGCGTCACGGCCGTGCCGCATTTGGTGACGGCCGGGGTTTTCTTGAGCTTGCCCAGCTTTTTGCGCGCGCGCTGCATCGCCACCTGGCGCTCGCGGTATTGCTCGAGCACCAGCGCACTGGGGTTGGCGATCACCACGCCGGCGTCGCCGTCGATGATCAGCCAGTCGTCCTGTTCGATCAGGGTCGAGGCCTGCGACATGCCGACCGCCGCCGGAATGTCGAGGCTGCGCGCGACGATGGCCGTGTGCGAATTCTGCCCGCCGACATCGGTAATGAAGCCGACAAACGAGCGGTCGCGGAACTGCAGCATGTCGGCCGGCGAGATATCGTGCGCAACGACAATCATCTGCGCCGTGAATTCGTCTTCGGCCGCCGCCTTGGGCAACAGCTGCTCGGTGCCCAGCAAGACTTTCAATACCCGTTCGGCCACCTGCTGGATGTCGGCCTTGCGCTCGCGCAGATACGGATCTTCGATTTCGTCGAACTGGGCCGACAACTCATCGATTTGCGTCAGCAGCGCCCATTCGGCGTTGTAGTGGCGCGAGCGGATGATGTCGAGCGGCGCCTCGGAAATCATGGGATCGGAGAGGATCAGCGCATGCACATCGATAAAGGCGCCCAGCTCGGTGGGGGCGTCTTTCGGCAGCTCGTTCCACAGGGTCTGCAATTCCTTGTGGACGGCGGCAATCGCGTTTTGCAGGCGCAATACCTCGCCCTCGATCTGTTCCTGGGCGACCAGGTAATGCTTGACGTCAAGGGCGGCCGGCGCCAGCAAATGCGCGCGGCCGATGGCGATGCCGCGCGAGACGGGAATGCCGTGGAGCGTGAAAGATGCCATGGGATGACCTGTGGGAAGGCGGCTGCGGCTGCGTTCGGCGGACATTACTCGCCTTCGCCAAACCTGTCGTTGATCAGGGCGGTCAGGGCCTCGACGCAGGCCTCTTCATCGGCGCCGTCCGCTTCCAGGGTCACTTTCGCGCCCTTGCCGGCGGCCAGCATCATCACGCCCATGATGGACTTGGCGTTGATGCGGCGCGCATTGCGGGTCAGCCAGACATCGCTCTTGTAGCGTGCGGCCATCTGGGTGAATTTGGCCGAGGCGCGTGCATGCAGGCCCAGTTTGTTGATGATTTCGAGTTCTTTTTGAATCATTTTTGTCTAGTCTCTATTCCTGAAAAAAAACTCCCGCCGCCTTCAGCGCGGCGGCCATGGCCTGCTTTATTCGCCGACGCGAATGCGGTTGTCGACGCGTACGGCGCCGCTTTGCGCACCGGCCAGCGCCATCTCGACCACCACGTCGAGCGTGTCGCGGCGGTACGTGATGGCGCGCAGCAGCATCGGCAGGCTGATGCCGGCGATCACTTCCACGCGGCCCGCATCGGCCAGCTTGTTACAGCAGTTCGACGGCGTGCCGCCTTTGACATCGGTGATCACCAGTACGCCGGCACCATCGTCGAGGCGACAGATGGCGGCCGAGGCCAGTTGCTGAACCTCGGCCAGGTCCTGGTCGGCCAGCACGTCGATCGCTTCAAAACGCTCGGTCGGTCCGCGAAACACGTGCGCGCAGGCGGCAATGAATGCCTGGCCCAGCGGCGCGTGTGTCATGAGCAAAATCCCTACCATATGGTTTCCTTATGCCGCGTGCGCCGCAGACTGCGCCACGCCCTGCTCGACCGCATCGACAAACATGGCGGCCACATCAAAACCGGTCTGCTGCGTAATTTCCTGGAAGCAGGTCGGGCTGGTGACGTTCACTTCCGTCAGGTAGTCGCCGATCACGTCCAATCCTACCAGCATCAGGCCACGTCCGGCGAGGATGGGGCCGAGCTTTTCGGCGATTTCCAGGTCGCGCGCCGTCAGTGGCTGGGCCACGCCCTTGCCGCCGGCGGCCAGGTTGCCGCGCACTTCGCCGCCTTGCGGGATGCGCGCCAGGCAATACGGCACCGGTTTGCCGCCGATCACCAGGATGCGCTTGTCGCCCTTGTCGATGTCGGCGATAAAACGCTGGGCCATAATGGTCTGCGCGCCGTTGTCGGTCAGGGTCTCGATGATGGCGCCCAGATTCAGGGCGTCGGCCTTGACGCGGAAGATGCCGGTGCCGCCCATGCCGTCGAGCGGCTTGAAGATGACATCCTGGTGTTTGGCGTGGAAGGCGCGCAGGCGCGCTTCGTTCGACGTCACCAGGGTCGGCGACGTGAATTGCGAAAACTGCGCGATAGCCAGCTTTTCATTGTTGTCGCGAATCGCCGACGGCTTGTTGAACACGCGCGCGCCCTGCTTTTCGGCCAGTTCCAGCAAATAGGTGCCGTACACATATTCCATGTCGAACGGCGGGTCCTTGCGCTCGATGATGGCGTCAAACACGGACAGGCGCACTTCCTCGGTCGCCACTACCTTGTACCAGTCATGCTCGTCGCCGGTCAGGGTGATCTGTTGCACCTGCGCCGTGACGATGCCTTCTTCCAGCGCCATGTTCTTCTGCTCGAAAGCGTAGATGGCGTGGCCGCGGCGGGCCGCTTCGCGCATCATGGCGAAAGTGGAATCTTTGTAGGTCTTGAAGCCTGCCAGCGGATCGGCGAGGAATGCAATTTTCATGAGGCGGTCCAGTCGGAATGCGGGAAGAAGAAGGCTTGATTCTAGCCGAGATCGCCAGGCGGGGTGCTGCTCCCGCCGGGCCGGTCCTGCGTCAGCGCATCAATACACTTCGGGATTGGGGTCCGTGCGTTCCATTTCCAGCGACGCCGCCAGCAAAGCCAGGCGCGCCACCACGCCGTAGACATAGAAGCGGTTCGGCGCGGCCGTGCCGGGCTTGGCTTTCAGGTCCGGCACCGCATGCTGCTGGGCAAACGCCAGCGGCACATATTGCGAGCCCGGCGCGTTCAGGTTCTGGTCCACGCCCTTCTCCGCGTGCACGCGGTAAAAGCCGCCCACCACATAGCGGTCGATCATGTAGACGACCGGCTCGGCCACCGCATCCTTGATGCTTTCAAAGGTCGGCACGCCTTCCTGGATGATGACGTCGGTCACCAGTTGGCCATCCTTGACGATGGACATTTTTTCGCGCTGCTTGCGCGACAGGTCGCGCACTTCGCTGGCATCGCGCACCGTCATGATGCCGGTGCCATAGGTTCCCGCGTCGGGCTTGACGATGACGAACGGCTTTTCCTTGATGCCATATTCCTTGTACTTCTTGCGTATCTTGGCCAGCAACACATCGACGCCGGCGGCCAGCGCGTCTTCGCCCTCGCCTTCCTGGAAGTTCACGCCGCTGCATTTGGCGTGGAAGGGGTTCAGCATCCACGGATCGACGTCGATCATCTTGCAGAACTTTTTCACCACTTCATCGTAGGCCGCGTAGTGGTTGCTCTTGCGGCGCAAGGCCCAGCCCGCATGCAAGGGCGGCAGCAAGCTTTGCTCATGAATGTTTTGCAGGATCTCGGGGATGCCGTCGGACAAATCGTTGTTCAGCAGAATCGTGCACGGATCGAAATCCTTCAGGCCCAGGCGGCGGCCATTGTTCAGGCGCACCAGCGGCTCGATCACCAGCATATTGCCGTCCGGCAGGGCCAGCGGCGTGGGCTGGGTGATCTCGGGCGACCAGGAACCGAAACGCACATGCAGCCCCGTCTGGCGGAAGATCTGCATCAGCCGCGCCACGTTCTGCAGATACTGCGGCGTGGTGTTGTGCAATTCCGGCACGATCAGCAGGTTGCGGGCATCCGGGCAATATTTGTCGATGGCAGCCATCGCCGCCTGCACCGACAGCGGCAGCATTTCGGTGGCCAGGTTATGAAAGCCGCCAGGGAACAGATTGGTGTCGACCGGGGCCAGCTTGTAGCCGGCATTGCGCAAGTCAACCGAGCAATAGAAGGGCGGCGTGTGCTCTTGCCATTCCATGCGGAACCAGCGCTCGATGGCGGGCGTGGCGGCGAGAATCTTTTTTTCGAGGTCGAGCAGCGGTCCGGTCAGGGCCGTGACGAGATGGGGAACCATAGTTACATCCTTAAATTATGTGCAGTATTCAAAAAAGCACACAGAACTGCCGACTATATTACCGTGTAAGTAGCCCAAATCGGGGCATAAGCCTTGTTTTAAAGGTCTCATCGTTGCCGTGCACAAAAAAAAAGGCGCCTCGATGAGGCGCCTTTCAGGCAAAACAACACTGATACGTTGCGCCGCAGCGCGGCCGTATCAGGAAATTAACAATTAACCGTGGTAAGCCTGCTCGCCATGGCTGCTGATATCCAGGCCTTCACGCTCTTCTTCTTCCGGTACGCGCAGGCCGATGACGATGTCGACCAGTTTATAGGCGATCACGGACACCAAGGCCGACCAGATGATGGTGGTGCCGACGGCCTGGGTTTGCACCCACACTTGATGGCCGATCGAATACGGGTCGGCCGACATTTTGTTGGTGACGTAGTCGAAAATGCCCTGGCCGCCCAGTTGTGGCGCGGCAAACACACCGGTCAGGATGGCGCCCAGGATGCCGCCGACGCCGTGCACGCCGAATACGTCGAGCGAATCGTCGGCGCCGATGAGGCGTTTCAGGCCAGTCACGCCCCACAGGCAGATCACGCCAGCGAGCAGACCGATGACCAGGCCACCCATCGGGCCGACATAACCGGCCGCAGGAGTGATGGCCACCAGGCCGGCAACCGCGCCGGAAGCGCCGCCCAGCATCGATGGCTTGCCTTTGGTAATCCATTCACCGAAGACCCACGACAACGTGGCGGCGGCGGTGGCCAGCAGGGTGTTGACGAAAGCCAATGCAGCCAGGTCGCCCGCTTCCATCGAAGAACCGGCATTGAAACCGAACCAGCCTACCCACAGCAAGGACGCGCCGATCATGGTCATCGTCAGCGAGTGCGGCGCCATCGATTCGCGGCCGTAACCGACGCGTTTGCCGATCATGATCGCGCCAACCAGGCCAGCAACGGCGGCGTTGATGTGCACTACGGTGCCGCCGGCGAAGTCCAGCGCGCCTTTTTGCCAGATCCAGCCAGCCTTGGCCGCTTCGGTTGCGGCGGTGGTCGCATTGGTGATCAGGTCAGGACCGGTCCAGAACCAGACCATGTGCGCTGCGGGAATGTAGGCGAACGTAAACCACAGCACCACGAAGGCGAGGACGGCCGAGAACTTGGCGCGTTCGGCAAAGGCACCGATGATCAGCGCGCAGGTAATCGCGGCAAACGTGCCCTGGAAGGCGACGAAGACGAATTCAGGAATCACCACGCCCTTGGTAAAGGTGGCGGCGACGGCGAAGGTGCCGGTGGCCGGATCCCAGATGCCGTTCAGGAAAGAGCGCGCGAAGGTGCCGAAGAACGCATTGCCTTCGGTAAAGGCCAGCGAGTAGCCATACACGCACCACAGCACGATCACCAGCGCGAACACGACGAACACCTGCATCAGGATCGACAGCATGTTCTTGGAACGCACCAGGCCGCCGTAGAACAGGGCCAGGCCGGGTATCGTCATCAGGATTACCAGCAACGCACAGATCATCATGAAGCCGGTATCGCCTTTATTGGGCACCGGTGCGGCCGCAGGCGCGGCAGCGGGTGCCGGCGCGGCGGCGGTGGTGGCGGCCGGTGCGGCGGCAGGAACGGCCAATGGCGCCACTTCCGGCGTGGCGACGGCGGCCGTGGTGGCTGCTGGTTCGGTTTTCGCAGGCGCATCGGCAAAACTTGGCGCCGAGACGCCAAATGCAAACAGACAGGCTACCCCAGCCAGCAATTTTGTTATATTTTTGTGCATCAATATTCCCCTTAGAGCGCTTCGTTGCCGGTTTCACCGGTGCGGATACGGATGACTTGTTCCAGAGTAGTCACGAAAATCTTGCCATCGCCGATTTTACCGGTCCGCGCGGCACCTTCGATCGCTTCGATGGCCTGGTCGACGATGGCGTCATCGACGGCCGCTTCGATTTTGGTCTTTGGCAGGAAGTCGACCACATACTCGGCGCCACGGTACAGTTCCGTGTGGCCTTTCTGACGGCCAAAACCCTTCACTTCCGTGACGGTAATACCTTGCACATTAATAGCCGACAAGGCTTCGCGCACTTCGTCGAGCTTGAAGGGCTTGATGATCGCAGTAATCATTTTCATGGCAATCTCACTCAGAAAGTTTTGGAAACAGACAATACCAAGCCGGTTTTGGCCAGGTTTTTGCCATTTGGCGCCAGCGACACGATATTGGCCTTGACCGCAGCCAGCGACACCGTTACCACGCCATAGTCTTTCGTCACGCCGAGCTTGAAATCGTTGTAGCTGAGGGAGTCGTTATGCTCGACCTTTTGACGTCCTGCATGCAGATTCAACATGTAGCCATCATGCACTTCGACATTGGCGCCGACATCGAGGTAGCCGCTGTTCTTGCTGTTGGCCACACCGAACAGATTGCTGGTCGAATGCGAGTATTTGATGTAGACGGGACCAAATCCCACCTGGCCATACAGCTCGAAGGTATTGGCGTTGGTGCTCAGGCCGTTGGAAGGGTAGAAATAATACAGGCCGCCCACGTCGTAGCTCACGCCATCGGCGATCTCGCCGCGCTTGCCGCCGTAGATATCCCATTCCAGGTTGGTATCGCCACCGCCGTCCTTGATCCATTTGATGCTCGACAGCCAGGTGCCCAGGTACAGGCCGGTCGGATTGTTCGTGTAGTCGGCGCCGCCGCTGATCGCCGGTTGCAGACGGCTTTGCGAGATGCCGCGATAACGGTAGTCGCTGGACAGGGCCACGTTGTACGCCACCACATTGTCCGGTACTGGCTCGGCTGCGGCTGGCGCCGCGGCAGCTTCCTGGGCCATGGAAGCGCCACACATGGCGGACATGGCAAATGCCAGCGCAGCTGCTAAAGTCATCTTCTTGGACAGATTCTTCATGGCGATTCCCTTTTATTGAACTTTTAAAGCGGTTGAGGTTTAAAATCTGGTCTGGCGATCACAAAGCGTTCCAGGATCTATTAGCAGAATACGTGCCAGCTACATTGCCACCTTGACAGCTGCATTTCCGTCCATACATAGGCTTCAAGCCACAGGCAATGCGGCACCAGGAAATGAAAGCTTGTTGAACTGCCCACTTTCGCACCATATTAAGGCTGAAGTGCACCGCAATGGTGCGATGCACATGCCGCACCATAAGGACATACCATGGACATGAATACTTTCTTTAACGATTTGCAAGGCAAGATCCACCAGGCCATCGAAAATTCACCGGCCAAGGATATCGAGAAGAATGTGAAGTCGATGATGACCCAGGGCTTCGCCCGCCTGGACCTGGTCACGCGCGAGGAATTCGACATCCAGGCCCAGGTACTGGCCAAGACGCGCGCAAAACTCGATGCGCTGGAACTGCGCGTGATCGAACTGGAAACCCGCCTGAACGACAACAAAACCGTCAATGTCGGCAAGACCCTGTAAGACAACACGGTAGTACTGGCGAAAATCAAGCGCCAGGCCAGAGCACCGGCTAGACTGGTTCTGCCCGCGCCTGCGGAGCAGGGAGATGCCATGAGCCTGGCAGTGTTAAAAAGTCGCGCCCTGGCGGGCATGGAAGCACCCGAGGTCAACGTCGAGGTGCATCTGGCCAACGGCCTGCCCTCGTTTACCATCGTCGGCTTGCCCGATACGGAAGTCAAGGAGTCACGCGACAGGGTGCGCGCCGCCTTGCAAAATTGCGGCTTCGACATGCCGGCCCGGCGCATCACGGCCAACCTGGCGCCGGCCGATCTGCCCAAGGAATCGGGCCGTTTTGACTTGCCGATTGCGCTGGGCATCCTGGCCGCCTCGGGCCAGCTGCCTGGCGAACAATTGCATGCTTATGAATTTGCCGGCGAACTGTCACTGTCAGGACAGTTACGCGCCATCCGTGGCGCGCTGGCGATGACGTTTGCCATGCAACGCAGCAAGAGTGGTTCGCCGCGCGCCTTCATTTTGCCGCATGCCAATGCCGACGAGGCGGCGCTGGTGGCCCACGCCAGCATTTATCCGGCACACAGCCTGCTCGAGGTGTGCGCCCATTTTGCCGCCCGCGATCAGCGCACGGCCCTGCAGCGGCACCAGCCCAGCTTGCTGGCGCCGCATTTTTCCTATCCCGACTTTGCCGAAGTACAGGGCCAGCAACATGCGCGGCGGGCGCTGGAAGTGGCGGCCGCTGGCGGCCACAACGTGCTGATGGTGGGGCCGCCCGGCGCCGGCAAGACCATGCTGGCCAGCCGCTTCCCCGGCATCCTGCCGCCCATGAGCGATGAAGAAGCGCTGGAAGCGGCGGCCGTGCATTCGCTGTGCGGCAGCTTCAAGGTGGAAAACTGGAAGCGCCGACCCTATCGGGCGCCGCACCAGACGGCTTCGGGCGTGGCCCTGGTCGGTGGCGGCCATCTGCCACGGCCGGGAGAAATTTCACTGGCCCACTGCGGCGTGCTGTTCCTTGACGAAATCGCCGAATTCGACCGCCGCGTGCTCGACGTGTTGCGCCAGCCGATGGAGTCAGGCCTGATCAGCATCTCGCGCGCGGCGCGCCAGGCCGAGTTCCCCGCGCGCTTTCAACTGATCGCGGCCATGAATCCCTGCCCGTGCGGCTATCTGGGCCATGCCTCCGGCCGCTGCCGCTGCACCCCGGACGCCGTGCTGCGCTACCATGGCCGGCTGTCCGGCCCCTTGCTCGACCGCATCGATTTGCAGCTGGAAGTGGCCGCCATGCCACCGGGCTTGCTGGGGGCAAAGGCGGCTGCCGGCGAAAGCACGGCGGCGATCGCCGCCCGCGTGGCGGCCGCCTTTGCCTTGCAACTGGCGCGCCAGGGCAAAGCCAACCATCGGCTGGCAAACGACGAGATCGCAGCACATTGCCAGCTCGACACCGCTGGCGAGCAACTGCTGCACGGCGCCATGCTGCGCCTGCACTGGTCGGCCCGCACCTATCACCGGGTGTTGCGGGTGGCGCGCAGCATCGCCGACCTGGCCGGCAGCGCCACGATTGCACAGGCGCATGTCGCCGAAGCCATCCAATACCGGCGCGTCTTGCGTGCCGCCTGAACCGGGCGCGCGTGCGCGATTGCGTGCGGCGGACAGCGCTGCTACCATCGCTTGATGAAAAAAACATCATTCGCCGCCATCGCCAGCATGCTGGCCACCGCCGCCATCCTTGGCGCCTGCAGCCCCAAATTCGACTGGCGTGAATATCGCAGCCCCGATGCCCAGTTCACGGCGCTGTTTCCCGGCAAGCCGTCCGTGTTGACGCGCGACGTCGATCTTGACGGCAAAAAAATCAGCCTGACCATGACGGCCAGCGAAGTCGACGGCACTACCTTCGCCATCGGCAGCGCCGAGCTGCCCAGCGCACAGCAGGCACAGGCTGCCTTGCCGGCCATGAAACAGGCCTTGCTCAACAATATCAAAGGGACGGTGCGCAGCGAAAAATCGGCCAGCGCCGCCAGCAGCGACGCCGCCGGTAGCCACCAGAAGAGCAGCCTTGAGATCGAAGCGACCGGCATGCAGAACGGCCAGCCGGCCTTGCTGGTCGGCCGCTTCGTGGCACACGATAAACGCATCTTCCAGATCATTATCCTGGGGCAGGAAAAAAACCTGTCACGCGAGAACATCGATACCTTCATGGCGTCGGCCAAGGTCGATTGAGAAGCGCCCTGGTGCTTAAATGCGGCTTAAGTGCGGCTTAAAGGCGGTGCCAGCGCTCTTGTAAATGGGTGAAACGTCCAACACATGCGGCTATCGGGCTTGCGGACTTCCTGTGGAGAAACCCAAGCCGTGGTATCGTTTCACCACCACTACTAATAACAAGATTCAGAAAGCCTATCATGTTGATCTCATTCAAATCCAAATCCTCCCCTGCCGTCCTGATGTACCAGGAACACGCGCAACGCATCCTCGACATCCTGCACAAAAGTCCGACGCGCGGCGTGATCACGCCCGCCGAAGCTGGCCATGCCCTGGAACTGCTGGAAAAGGAAGTCGCCGAAACCAGACTGCACCCGGAAAACGACATCGAACACGATGTGCATACCCCGGAAAGCCGGGAAGATGGTGAGTCGGCCGAACACGCGCGTGCGCAAAAAGTCCATTTCTCGCAGCGCGCTTTCCCGCTGATGGAAATGCTGCGCTCGGCCAAGGCCGAAAACGAAAGCATTATCTGGGGCGTGTAAGACAGACGAAGCGGAGGGACGAAAAAAAACCCTCCAGTCTGCAAGATGACATCATGGCATCTTGGCACTGGAGGGCTTTTTTATATAACAAGCCTGACGATAACCTACTTTCACACTGGTTGCAGCACTATCATCGGCGCAGAGTTGTTTCACGGTCCTGTTCGGGATGGGAAGGGGTGGTACCAACTTGCTATGGTCATCAGGCATAACTTTTTCAACAACCTGCTCCCGGCTGGGCAGCAACTCGTCTGATCTGAGGAAACAGATTATATAGCAATCTGTGTCGACAAGGTGGACAACATAACGATTTTCAGGACAACAAAGCCGACCGGCGAAAAAAACGACGTCACCTTCGATCAACTGCGGCCGGGGATATATTCCGGCCGCATGCCCGGGTTCATTATCGTTCGCCCATGTTCGAATGCGTCGACATGTCGAATGCGGGCAAACCTAGCCGCAATACGCAGTCTTCACGCTGGTGAAGAATTCTGCCGCGTAACTGCCTTGCTCGCGCGAACCGTAGCTTGACCCCTTGCGGCCGCCGAACGGCACATGGTAGTCGACCCCGGCCGTGGCCACATTGACCATCACCATGCCGGCTTGCGCATGACGCTTGAAATGCGTCGCGTGCTTGAGCGAGCCGGTGCAAATGCCGCTCGACAGACCGAACTCGGTATCGTTGGCCAGCGCCAGCGCATGCTCGTAATTGTCCGCCGGGATGACACTGGCAACCGGGCCGAAGATTTCTTCGCGGCTGATGCGCATGTCGTTGCTGCAATCGGTAAACAAGGCCGGCGTCAGATAGAAGCCCTCGGTGTCGCGCCGCACGCGCTGGCCACCAAAGGCCAGCGTGGCACCCTCGTCGCGGCCGATGCGGATGTACTGCAAGTCCTGCTCGAGTTGGGCGGCGTCGACCACCGGGCCGATGTCGGTGCCAGCCTTGAGCGCGTCGCCAATATTGAGGCCGGCAAGCTTTTCCTTGAGCGCCGCGACGAAGGCCGGATACACGCCTTTTTCAACGATGATGCGGCTCGACGCCGTGCAGCGCTGCCCGGTTGAGAAGAAGGAACCCTGCACCGCGCAATTGACGGCGTTGGCCAGATCGGCGTCGTTCAATACCACCAGCGGATTCTTGCCGCCCATCTCGATCTGCACCTTGGCCATGCGCCCGATGGCCGCCTGCGCCACCCTGGCGCCGGTCGTCACCGAGCCGGTGAAGCTGATCGCATCGACGCGGCGGTCGTCCAGCAGGGTCTGGCCGACCACGCCGCCGCGCCCCATCAACAGATTGAACACGCCGTCCGGCAAGCCGGCGCGGCTGATGATCTCGGCCAGCGCCCAGACGCTGCCGGGCACCAGTTCGGCCGGCTTGATCAGCACGCAATTGCCGTAGGCCAGCGCGGGCGCGATCTTCCACGCCGGGATGGCGATCGGGAAATTCCACGGCGCGATGATGCCGACCACACCGACCGGTTCACGCGTGACTTCGACGTCGATGCCGGGCCGCACCGAAGCGAGCTTGTCGCCGCGCAGGCGCAGGCATTCCTGTGCGAAAAACTTGAAGATGGCGCCGGCGCGCCCCGCCTCGCCTATGCCTTCGGGCAAAGTCTTGCCTTCCTCGCGCGACAGCAAACGGCCCAGCTCGTCCTTCCGGGCCAGGATTTCCGAGCCGATCTTGTCGAGCGCGTCGGCGCGCGCCTGCGTGCCCGAGCATCCCCAGGCCGGCGCGGCGGCGGCAGCAGCGGCGATGGCCAGACAGGTCTGGGCCGCGTCGGCCTGGGCGTAGTGGCCGATCACGTCGGCCGTGTCGGACGGGTTGATGTTGGCCACGGCGCTGGCGCCGTCGACCCAGGCACCGTTCACATAATTCTGATGCATCGTGTTCCCCAGCTGAAAGTGTGTTGCGGATAGGCCGACGCGGACGCCGGCCGCCATGGTCTACAGCGCGCGCACGCCCTGCGGCGCAATGCCCGCCTCGCCGCAGCCGATACCGTTGATCAAGGGCATGCCGAATTCGGCTGCGCCGATCTCGAAGGCGTCGCCCTGGCGCGTCTGCACGCCGTCGGCGAACGACAGCGTCGCGGTGCCAAAGAAATGCACATGGACATCGCCGGCGCGCAAGAACTGGCGATACTTGAAGTGATGGTATTCCAGGTTGTCCAGGCTGTGGCACATGTTCTCTTCGCCGGACAGGAAGGGTTTTTCCCAGATCACCTCGCCGCCGCGACGCAGCCGGCTCAGGCCGGACAGGTTCGCCGGCAACGGGCCGGTGCGCAACTCCGGTCCGAAGGAGCAATAGCGCAACTTGGAATGGGCCAGGTAAAGATAGTTCTTGCGTTCGGTGACGTGGTCGGAAAACTCGTTACCCAGCGCGAAACCGAGGCGGTAGGGCACGCCGTCCGCGCCGATCAGGTACAGGCCGGCCACCTCCGGCTCCTCGCCGGCGTCCTCGGCGAACTCCGGCACCGGGAAGGACATGCCGGGACGCACCACGATGCTGCCGTCGCCCTTGTAGAACCACTCCGGCGGTGTGCCCACCGCGCCCGCCGCAGGCTTGCCGCCGTCGATGCCCCACTGGAACATGCGCATCGTGTCGGTCATCTGCGACTCGTCGTGCTGCGCCTGCTGGTGCATCTTGTCGCGCGTGGCGGCGCTGCCCAGATGGGTCAGGCCGGTGCCGCTGACCAGCAGGTGGGCCGGATCGTCGTGGTCGAGCGGCGCCAGCACGCGCGTCTGCGCCAGCAGTTCGGCGTAGTCGAACAACTCGCCGTCACCTTGAGCGTCGGCTTGCGCGTCGAGCGGGCGACCGGCGTCGATGGCCCGCTGCGCCAGTTCGCGCATGCTGGCCACGCCCTGCAGCGCTGCCACGGTGTTGTCGCCGCGCACCACGCCGACGCGGCGTTCGCGCAGCACCGTTTCAAATTGAATCAAACGCATGCCGTTCCCCTTATTCGATGATGTTGAAATCGTGCAGGTGTTCGGTCGAAATCTCGATCCCCAAGCCCGGCAGATTGTCGTCCAGCTGCAGGAAGCCCCGCTCTGGCTGCGGCTCGCCCTTGAATACGTAATAGAACAACTCGTTGCCGACCTCGACGTCGAAGACCGGGAAGAATTCCGACATCGGACTGGCAGTGGAGGCCATCGTCAGGTGGTAGTTGTGCATCTGCCCGGCATGCGGAATCACCGGCACGCTCCAGGCCTCGGCCATGGCGTTGATCTTTTGTGCTGCGGTGATGCCGCCAACGCGGTTGGTGTCGTACTGGATCACGTCGACCGCGCGCCGCTCCAGCAAGTCCTTGAAGCCATAGCTGGTGAACTCATGCTCGCCGCCGGAAATCGGAAAGGGACTCATTTTCTTCAATTCGGCGTAACCCTCGATGTCGTCGGCGATGACCGGCTCCTCCAGCCAGCGCGGATTGAACTCGGCCAGGCGCGGGATCATGCGGCGGGCGTATTCCAGCGTCCAGCCCATATAGCATTCAAGCATGATGTCGACGCCGTCGCCGACCAGTTCGCGCAGCGCGCGCACCTGGGCGATGTTCTTCAGCATGCCGGCGGGACCATCCTTGGGACCGTAGCCGAAGCGCATCTTGACGCTGGTGAAGCCCTGCGCCAGATAGCCTTTGGCTTCGGCGAGGAAGACGTCGAGGTCGTCGTTGGCGTACAGTTTGGAGGCGTAGCAGGGAATTTTTTCCTTGGTGCGCCCGCCCAGCAGCTTGAACACCGGGCGATGCACCGCCTTGCCCATCAGATCCCACAGCGCGATGTCGACCGCCGAGATGGCCGCCATGCCGATGCCCTTGCGGCCCCAGGCCAGCGTGCCGCGGTACATCTTCTGCCACAGGTATTCATTGTCGAACGGGTCTTCACCCATGACGATGGGCGCCAGGTACTGGTCGACGATCAGCTTGGCCACGCGCGGCGCCAGGGCGCAGTTGCCGATGCCGATCAGGCCGGTGTCGGTTTCGATCTCGACCACCATCCAGCCGTGGAAGCGGAACGAGCCCATGGCGTCGCCGCGCTCGAACAAGATGTCGCTGGCGTTGGTGCAGAAGTGCTGCTGCGGCGGCACGACTTTGCCTTTCCATTCAAAAACGCGGGTACGCACGCGGGTGATTTTCATTTCATTCTCCTGTCAGTTGGACGACTACTCATGCTTGGATTGTTGGCAAATGCATAACGGCGCGCGGACGACCGGTTTACTGGTCCCGGCGCGCGGCGCGGCGCGTCGCGCCCATGCGGCAAGCCAGCTGAAAGGCCTGCAGCGTGGCGCCGACATTGGCGACGCCCTTGGTGCTGATGTCGAAGGCGGTGCCGTGCGCCGGCGTGGCGATGGGAATCGGCAAGCCGCCCTGCAGCGTGACGCCGCGCCAGAAGCCCATCAGCTTGATGGCGATCTGGCCCTGGTCGTGGTACATCGTGACGACCGCGTCGTACTCGGGCTTGTCGCCCTGCACCTTGAGGAAGATCGTGTCGGCCGGGAACGGCCCTTGCGCCGCCATGCCCTCGGCGCGGGCCAGCGCGACGGCCGGCTCGATGATATCGATCTCTTCGCGGCCGAAGGAACCGTTGTCGCCGTTGTGCGGGTTCAGGCCACAGACGGCGATGCGCGGCGCCGCCACGCCGCTCAGCTTGAGCTGGGCGTCGATCAGGCGAATCGCCGTCAGCACGCCCTCGCGGGTGATCATCGCCGGCACGTCACTGAGCGCCACATGCGAGGTCACGCGCGAGGTCCACAGGCTGTCCATGACGTTGAACTCGCAGAACGGCCCGCTGTAGCCGAGGCGCTCGGCGAACCAGTGCAATTCGTCGCTGTGGCCCATGCCGGCCAAGTGCAACGAGCTCTTGTTAAGCGGGCCGAACAGGATGGCGTCGGCGGCGCCGCGCTGAGTCAGGCCGAGCGCCACATCGAGCGTGTCGAGGCTGTAACGGCCGCCCTTGCGGGTCGAGGCGCAACGCTCGAAGGCGCCCTCGGTGTTGCCGCGGAAATCGTACAGCACCGGTTTGCCGGACGCGTAGTCGGCCAGTTCGGGCGCCGTCGTAGTGGCGTAGTCGACGCTGCAGCCGGCCACCTGCATGCCGTGATCGAATTCGGCGCGGTCGCCAATCACCAGGATGCGCGCCGCCTGCCGCACTTCCGGGCGCGACAGCAGCTTGGCGATCAGCTCCGGGCCGATGCCGGCAGGGTCGCCCAGCGTCAGCGCGAGGATGGGTTTGTCAGTGGTAGGGTTCATCAAGCTCTTTCAGTAAGGTCGATACGATAAAAGTCGAGTGCGTTGCGGCAAAACACGGCGTCCTGCTGCGCTTCGCCCAGTCCGGCAAACATGCGCCGCATCTGCCCGACCAGCGAGCGGTAGCCGATGCGCAGTCCGGCCACCGGAAAATTGCTGCCGAACATGCAGCGTTCGGCGCCGAAGATGGCCAGCACGTCGGCCACCACGCGCGCGTTGGCGGCGTAATCCCAGTCCTGGGCGCGCAGGCCGAACTCGGAAAGCTTGACCGACACGTTCGGGTTCGCCGCCAGCCGCGCCATGCCTTCGCGCCATTGCGCCAGTCCGGCCTCGCTGCGGTCCCACGGCAGGCCGGCGTGGTTCAGGGCGATGGGCAGGGCCGGGAACTGCGCCGCCATCTCGGCGGCCTCGCCCAGGTACCAGAACGGCACGCGCAGGTCCAGCGACAGCTTGTGCCTGAGCAGCAGCGCCAGCCCCGCCAGCCAGCGCGGATCGCGCATGCTGCCGGCGCCGCCCCGCTCGGCGTCGTCGCGGGCACCGGTGCGCGGCTTGCAGCGGATGCCGCGCACCAGCGGAAAGCGGCGATGCGCCAGCAGCATCTCTTCGCATTCCGGGTGGTCCAGCCAGGCGTGCGCGACAACGGCGGCAGGGCAGCGGCCGCTCGCCTCGAGCCCATGCAACCACTGCGTTTCTGCCAGTTGCTCGGTGCGCGAACGCTCGGCCTCGACGTGGACGGTGGCGACCACGTTCAGGCCGGCGCTGGCGTCGGCGTAGTCGGCCGGCAGAAAATCCCGGCGCAGCGCAGCGTAGTCGCCCAGCATGAAGCCGGCCGGGTCGTATTCGCGCTGCAGCCAGGGATAGTTGCCGGCGCCCAGATCCCACAGGTGATGGTGGGCATCGACGATGCGCGGGGTCTGCATGGCCGTCTGCACTCAGGCAATCAGCACGTGCGACACGTCCGGCTCGCGCTGGGTGGCGAAAAAGCGCGAGAAGCTCAGCGTCTCCAGGTCGAGCACGCCGATGCGGTCATCCTTGAGCGAGATATAGGCTTCGTCGCGCTGCGGATGGAAGCTCAGGCCGATGGGCAGGCTGGGCAGCGGCACGGTGCCGATCTGCTCCAGCTTGGCGTTGTAGACCGACATGTAGTCGGCGCCGTAGTTGGTAACGAACAGGCGGTTGCGGCGGTCACGGTAGATGCGGGTCGGATCGGTGCCGGTCCTGGCGCTGGCGGTCACGGCCAGCGTGGCGACGTCGATGGCGACGATGGTTTCGCTGTCGCGGTTGGCGACATACAACACGCTCTCGTCTTCGCTAAAGCAATTGCCCTCCGGCCGCGCGCCGGGCATGATGGCCACCGGCGTGAAGGTCGGGTCCTGCGGTTTCAGCAGGGTGACAGTGTTGCTCAGCAGGTTCAGCGAGAACGCCAACTCGCCATCGCTGCGCAGCGCCACCAGATGGCTCTTGTAGCCGCCCGTCGGCAGGGCCCGGGTCGGCTTGTCGTCGCGCTCCGGATGGTCGAACACCAGCAGCGCGGAATTGCCCTCGCTCAAGACATACAGGCGGTCCTGATCGTCGATGGCGATGCCGTGCGGGCGGCGGAACGGCCACAGGTCGAGGGTACGCACGTGCTCGCGGCTGTGCAGGTCGATGACGAACACCGCGCAGCCGCCCTCGCCGTTGTGCGCCTGGGTTTCCAGGCCGTAGTGGCCAACATAGGCGAAGCGGCCGGCCGAGTCGACCACGAATTCGTGCGGGAAATCCGGCAGGCGGATGCTCTTGATGCGCTCGCCGGTGGGCAAGTCGTAAAAGCTGAAAGTGTGGGCGCACTTTTCAACCAGCAAGAGGGTTTCTGTTTGTTTCACTGTTGACTCCTTGAGATGATGCATTGCATGTCTGCGTTCAAAAACTGCCGCCTGTCGACCGTCGGCAAACTGGAGAAGCATTGCTGCGAAGGCCGATTTCCATACTGTCCACAGTGGTTTATTTCTTCGCCCAGATACGCTGGTATTGGGCGCGGTAGCCGTTGTCCGGCTCGAAGGCGTTGTTCGGTCCGCCATCGAAGGCGATGTTCTGCTTGGTCACCAGATGCACCGGCGTCGAATAGCCGCTCGGCTTCTCGCCAGCCATGGCGCGATTGAGCTCGTCAACCAGTTGCCAGCCGTGCAGATTGAGCGGCTCCGGCACCGTGCCGGCCTGAAACTTGCCGCTGCGGATACGCTGGTACGCCGATTCCGAGCCGTCGCCGCCAGACAAGTTTTGCAAACCCTTGCCGGTGGCGCCAGCGGCCATGATGGTCGGCCCCATGAAGTCGAAGTACAGGTCGTTGATGCCCAGCGAATAGTTCCATCCCGCGCCGTGGCGCTGCAACAACGACGTCGTCAATTGCGGTATGCGGTTCGAGGTGTCGGCCAGCGGCGTGTCCTCGATGGCCAGCAGTTTGCAGGTCTTGCATTGCCTGATCACCTGCGCCATGGCGTTCGATTTGGCGATCGCCACCGAGTAGGCCGAATCGGTGAACACCACCACCCCGGCCGTGCCCTTCGATTCAACGATGGCGTATAGCGCCGTGATTTCGGCGACGTCGTTGGCGTCGGTGGTCACGTTGGTAAACAAGCCGTCGACCGGCCCGGCCTTGGCCGCCGCGTGCCAGCCGACCACGGGGATGTTGCGCCCCGTCGCCGTCTTGATGCCGCTGGCCTGCTCCTTGGCGTCGAAGCCGCCCAGGATGATGCCGTCCGGCTTGAGCGCCATGGCCTGGTTGAACGCCGCCGTGCGCGCCGACACCGTGCCCTGGCCGTCGAGTATGCGCACGGTCCAGCCGGCGGCCCTGGCTGCTTCGCTGACGCCGCGGCTGACGCCGAGCGCGCCGCCGTTGCGCATGTCCGAGGCGAGATAGACAACGGTCTTTTTCGCGTTGGCCGCCGGGCCGCTGGTAGGGCCATCCCAGGTGGTTTTGTGCGCGGTGGCCTTGGCCACTTTCTCCACCGCCTGTGTCATGAATTTGACAGGATCGTCCTGCGCTTGCGCTTGTCCCTGCGCAGCACCGACGAAACTCAGCGCCAGGGCGCTGCCGATTGCCTTCCAGTTCATTGCATTCATTCTTGTCTCCTTTGTGTTTTTATTTACTTGCCGTAGTTGCCGCTTGCTGCCCGCTGGTGATGCTGCGTTTGATCGAGTTGCTGCGCTTGCGCTGGGCGTAACCGGCGATGCCGATCGACACCAGCAGGGTGATGCCGTTAAACAGCGGTTCCACGAAGAACGCGCCGCCGAATTGTTGAATGCCCGAGATGCCGATTGCCAGGATCGCCACACCGACCATCGTGCCCCATACGTTGACGCGGCCCGGGCGGATGGTGGTCGAGCCGAGGAAGGCGCCGACCAGCGCCGGCAGCAGGTATTCGAGGCCGACGCTGGCCTGGCCGATGCGCAGGCGCGAGGCCAGGATGACGGCAGCGAATGCGGTCAACGCACCCGAGGTCATGAAGGCGCCGATCACGTACTTGCGCATCGGTATGCCGTTCAGCTGCGCCGCCTTGGGGTTGGCGCCGATGGCGTACAGGGCGCGTCCGGCCGGCATGTATTCGGTGAGCAACCACAGCGCGATGGCGACGAAGAGCACGTAGAAGGCCGGCGCCGGCAGGCCCAGCCAGTCGGCGATGGCGATGTTGTAGAAGCCGTCCGGCAATTCACCGACCACCTGGCGCCCGCCGCTGTGCCACAACGCCACCGCGTACAGCACGGTGCCGGTACCGAGCGTGGCGATGAAGGAGTCGATCTGCACCAGTTCGACCAGGACGCCGTTGAGCAGGCCGAACAGTGCGCCGGCGCACACCACGACGATCACCGCCACCGGCCACGACAAGCCGAACTGGGTTTGCAAGGTGATGGCCAGGATGTGCCAGAGCACGATGCCGTAGCCGACCGTCAGGTCGATCTTGCCGGTGATCATGGGAACCATGGCCGCCAGCGCCAGCAGCGCGATCACCGATTTGTCGCTCAGGATCGAGCGCAGGTTGAACAGGGTGGGAAAGGTATCGGGCAGCGCCAGCGAGAACAGCAGCGCCAGCGCCACCATCAGGATCACCAGGCCATACATCGGAATGGCGGCGCCGAGGCGGTTCCATATATCGCCGCCCAACTCGCTTGGGTCGCGCTCCAGTGCGCTCGATTTGATTGAAGTACTCATGTTGGTGTCTCCAGTTTTATGGTTAGTGTTGTTATGCGGTAACGGCGGCGGGCGCCAGGTGGGCGCTGCCGGCGGCCCATTGCAGCAGGTTAGGTACCGACAGCGCATCGCCCTCGAGTTCGGCAACGATGCGGCCGTTGCAGAACACCAGCGCGCGCGTGCAAAGATTGGCGACCTCCTCGAAATCGGTGGACACCACCAGCACCCCAGTGCCCTTGGCCGCCACCTCCCTGACGGTGCGGTAGATGGCGCCCTTGGCACCGACATCGACGCCGGCGGTCGGTTCCTCGAGGATCAGCAGGGGCTTGCCGATGTCGAGCCAGCGCGCCAGCACCACCTTTTGCTGGTTGCCGCCGCTCAGGTTCTCGATGTAGGCGTGCGGCGCGGCGGGGCGTACGTCGAAAGCGCGGATCAGCTCCTTCGCCCTGTCGCGCTCACGGTCGCGGCGCATCCAGGCAAACGGGTTCTTGTGCCATAGCAACGGATTGAAGAACAGGTTTTCCTGCACCGACATCGAACGCGCCAGATTTTCCTCGACCCTCTCGGCCGCCACCAGCGCGACGCCGGAGCGGATCGCCGCCAGCGGGGTCGACAGGTCGGGTTGCCTGCCGAGCAGGCTGACCTTGCCGGCGGCGATCTCGCACATGCCGAACAGCGCCCGGCTGACCGATTCCTGGCCGCCGCCGCGCAAGCCGATCAGGCCGACCAGCTCGCCCTTGCTCACGCGCAGGCTGACCGGCCCGGCATTGCCTGCCACCAGTGCGTCGAGCTCGAGGATGGTGGCGCCGCGTGCGCCGGCGGCGGCGCCACGCAGCGCCGAGGGCTCCTTGCCGACGATCATGTGCACCAGGTCATGTTCGCTCACCTGCGCAGTGTCGCGCACCGCCACCAGTTTGCCGTCGCGCATCACGACGACGCGGTCCGACAGCTCGATCACTTCGTCGAGGCGGTGCGACACATAGATCATGCCGACGCCCTGCCCGCGCAACTGGCGCAGCACCGTGAACAGATGCTGCACGTCGGCGGCCGGCAGGCTGGCGGTGGGCTCGTCGAGCACCAGGATCTGCGCGTCGACGGCCAGCGCGCGGCCGATCGCCAGCAGCGATTTTTCCGCCCGCGACAGAGAAAACACCCGGCGTTGCGGCGGGATGTTGCAGCCGACCCTGGCCAGCACCTCGGTGGCGCGGCGGTCGACCTCCTTCCAGTCGATCAGGCCGCTGCGGCGCGGAAAGCCGGTGCCGAAAGCGATGTTCTCGGCTACCGTCATCCATTCGATCAAGCCCAGGTCCTGGTGGATGAAGGCAATCGGCTGCTTGCCCCGGGGGGCGCTCGACAGCGTCTCGATGGGCTGTCCATCGAACAGGATGTCGCCGCTATCGCGCGGATAGATGCGCGCGAGCAGCTTGATCAGGGTCGACTTGCCCGCGCCGTTTTCGCCCAGCAGCGCGACGATTTCGCCGGCGGCTATGTCGAAAGATAGCTCGGATACCGCCAGCGTACCGCCGAAGCGTTTGCTGACTTGCTTAAATTGTAGGCGCGGCGTGCCCGCGCCGACGGTTTGGCTCATGCGAATCTCCTCTGGTCTTCGTGTGAAAACGCGCCTGCGATCGACGCGCCGTGTCTGCGACAGCCGGCTCTTGCGGCTTTTTTTATGTGGTTTGCAGGCCGCTGGTATTCAGGCGGATGCGGTACAGCGAGGTGGATGCGGCGATGTAGAGCTCGTCGCGCAGTGGTCCGCCGAAGGTGCAGTTGGCGATTTTTTCAGGCACGTGGATCTTGCCCAGCAGGGTGCCGTCGGGGTGGTAAACCTGGATGCTGTCGGCCGAGCTGGTGTAGATACAACCATGTGCATCCAGCCGGAAGCCGTCGGCCAGGCCGGGATTAACCTCGGCGAACAGACGCGGATTTCCCAGGGTTCTTCCGGCAACTACGTCGAACACCATGATATGGTGGTTGCCACCGCCGTCGCTGCGCAGCGCGGCCGATGTGTCGGCCACGTACAGCAGCGACTCGTCGGGCGAAAACGCCAGCCCGTTGGGTTCCTCGAGCAGCGCGCTGACGATGTCCAGCGTGGCACTGGCCGGGTCGAAGCGGAATACGTAGTTGTCGCCCAGTTCGGAGGGCGCCTGGTAACCCTCGTGGTTGGACAGGATGCCGTAGGGCGGATCGGTGAACCAGATCGTGCCGTCGGACTTGACCACCAGGTCGTTGGGGGAGTTCAGGCGCTTGCCCTGGTAGCGTTCGACCAGCACCGTGACCGTGCCATCGGCCTCGGTGCGTTCGATGCAGCGGCCGCCGTGCGAGCACGACACCAGCCGGCCCTGGGCGTCGCGGTAATTGCCGTTGGTGAAATTGGAAGGCGCGCGGAACACCGACATGCCCTGCTGTGCTGACCAGCGCAGCATGCGGTTGTTGGGAATGTCGCTCCAGACGATGGCGCCGAGCTCGGGCATCCACACCGGCCCCTCGCCCCAGATCGCGCCGGTGCACAGTTTTTCCAGCACGCAGGCCGTCGGCTCGCCGTCCGGAAGGATGCGCAGCATGCGCCGGTCCAGCACCTCGATCGTATCGCTACCCGTGTTCGTCATAACGTTTCACACTCCCTTTTTCTTCATCGCCGTCAGCGTGGTTTTATAGACATGGTCCAGATGCGCGGCGATCACCTCGCCAGCCAGATCCGGATCATGCGCGCGTAGCGCCTCGAGAATGACGGCGTGATCCTCGAAACTGCGCTTCACCGCACCGGCCTCCTTCATGACCTTGCGCCGGTAATCCAGCGCGTAAGCGTACAGATCCTGGACGAAGGTTACCAGCAGCGGATTGGACGAGGCCTCATACATAATCGAATGAAACTCCCGGTCCGACATCTGGAAGCGCACCGGGTCCTCGAACATCGTCGCCTGCGCCTTGAGCAAGCCTTCCATCCGCTTGATCTCCTTGTCGCTGATGCGCACCGCCGCGTCGCGCACTACTGCGATCTCGACCACCTTGCGCGCCTCGTACACCGTGTCGATCTTGTAATCTTTCAAACCACGCAAGGACGACACCGCGTCGTGCAAGGCATAGCCCTCGTTGCGAATGACCCTGGTACGGGACCCCTGCGACACTTCAATCATGCCCTGCGCCGCCAGGGTCTGGATCGCCCCGCGCACCGTCTCGCGGCTGACGTCGAGCATCGCGGCCAGCTCCCGCTCGCTGGGCAACTCGTCATCGATCTGCAACAGGCCCGAGCAGATCATGTAAGCCAGCTTGTCGCTGATCTGTTCCTTGATAGTCTTCTTGGACAACTGGTTGCCCAGGCCGGGAAGGCGTTCTATAAGCTGCATATCGAGCTACCTTTTCTTTGATGGTAAAGCGCCATTTTGAGGCATCTGGACCACTGACACAAACACCAGACCAGTTGTAGCAAAAATACGGCTTCCATCCTGTCAACGCCACCTTACTGGCCTACTGGTTGGTCAAGCATACCAGAATAGTAGAACACGATCCCTGCCAAGTCAACAACAATGATTATTTAAGGCAGGGCGATTGCATGAAATATCAAGTCGCCAGGCTCAGACCTTGGCGGGAAAGCGTCAGCGTCGAGAAGGAACAAGGAACTGGTGGAATGGAACAGATGAACTTTGTTAATGGATTAACAATAAGGAATCTGCAGACGAAAAAAAACCCCGACCATTGCTGGCGGGGTTTTTTTCTACTGCGAATAACAAGCCTGACGATAACCTACTTTCACACTGGTTGCAGCACTATCATCGGCGCAAAGTTGTTTCACGGTCCTGTTCGGGATGGGAAGGGGTGGGACCAACTTGCTATGGTCATCAGGCATAACTTGTACTGGCATTTGTCCTCGGTCGAGCGACAAAGCCTGAATCTGGAAGCAGCAAAGATTGGGGTAATGAATGGTATCAACACACACGCAACGTTGTACTGTCTTATCCTCTGCACCTGCTAAGGTTATAGGGACAAGCCGTACGGGCAATTAGTACTGGTTAGCTTAATGCATTACTGCACTTCCACACCCAGC
>NZ_NJGY01000001.1:3223665-3225035 GCF_002250505.1 Janthinobacterium sp. PC23-8 | reverse complement strand
GCACCTGCTAAGGTTATAGGGACAAGCCGTACGGGCAATTAGTACTGGTTAGCTTAATGCATTACTGCACTTCCACACCCAGCCTATCAACGTCCTGGTCTCGAACGACCCTTCAAAGAGCTCAAGGCTCTGGGAAATCTCATCTCAAGGCAAGTTTCCCGCTTAGATGCTTTCAGCGGTTATCTCTTCCGAACTTAGCTACCCGGCAATGCCACTGGCGTGACAACCGGTACACCAGAGGTTCGTCCACTCCGGTCCTCTCGTACTAGGAGCAGCCCCCTTCAAATTTCCAACGCCCACGGCAGATAGGGACCAAACTGTCTCACGACGTTTTAAACCCAGCTCACGTACCACTTTAAATGGCGAACAGCCATACCCTTGGGACCGGCTACAGCCCCAGGATGTGATGAGCCGACATCGAGGTGCCAAACTCCCCCGTCGATATGAACTCTTGGGAGGAATCAGCCTGTTATCCCCAGAGTACCTTTTATCCGTTGAGCGATGGCCCTTCCATACAGAACCACCGGATCACTATGTCCTACTTTCGTACCTGCTCGACTTGTCAGTCTCGCAGTTAAGCACGCTTATGCCATTGCACTATCAACACGATGTCCGACCGTATCTAGCGTACCTTCGAACTCCTCCGTTACACTTTAGGAGGAGACCGCCCCAGTCAAACTGCCTACCATGCACTGTCCCCGATCCGGATAACGGACCAAGGTTAGAACCTCAAACAAACCAGGGTGGTATTTCAAGGTTGGCTCCACGAGAACTGGCGTCCCCGCTTCAAAGCCTCCCACCTATCCTACACAGATTGGTTCAAAGTCCAATGCAAAGCTACAGTAAAGGTTCATGGGGTCTTTCCGTCTAGCCGCGGGTAGATTGCATCATCACAAACATTTCAACTTCGCTGAGTCTCGGGAGGAGACAGTGTGGCCATCGTTACGCCATTCGTGCAGGTCGGAACTTACCCGACAAGGAATTTCGCTACCTTAGGACCGTTATAGTTACGGCCGCCGTTTACTGGGACTTCAATCAAGAGCTTGCACCCCATCATTTAATCTTCCAGCACCGGGCAGGCGTCACACCCTATACGTCCACTTTCGTGTTTGCAGAGTGCTGTGTTTTTATTAAACAGTCGCAGCCACCAGTTTATTGCAACCCTTTCACCCTTCTGGAGTAAACCAGTCAAGCTACCGGGGCGTACCTTTTCCCGAAGTTACGGTACCAATTTGCCGAGTTCCTTCTCCCGAGTTCTCTCAAGCGCCTTAGAATACTCATCTCGCCCACCTGTGTCGGTTTGCGGTACGGTCTCGTATGACTGAAGCTTAGAGGCTTTTCTTGGAACCACTTCCGATTGCTTCATGCAC
>NZ_NJGY01000001.1:3221839-3223103 GCF_002250505.1 Janthinobacterium sp. PC23-8 | reverse complement strand
ATATCCGCAGCTTCGGTGACTGGCTTAGCCCCGTTACATCTTCCGCGCAGGACGACTCGATCAGTGAGCTATTACGCTTTCTTTAAATGATGGCTGCTTCTAAGCCAACATCCTGACTGTTTTAGCCTTCCCACTTCGTTTTCCACTTAGCCAATCTTTGGGACCTTAGCTGGCGGTCTGGGTTGTTTCCCTCTTGACGCCGGACGTTAGCACCCGACGTCTGTCTCCCAAGCTCGCACTCATCGGTATTCGGAGTTTGCAATGGTTTGGTAAGTCGCAATGACCCCCTAGCCATAACAGTGCTCTACCCCCGATGGTGATACTTGAGGCACTACCTAAATAGTTTTCGGAGAGAACCAGCTATTTCCAAGTTTGTTTAGCCTTTCACCCCTACCCACAGCTCATCCCCTAATTTTTCAACATTAGTGGGTTCGGACCTCCAGGGCGTGTTACCGCACCTTCATCCTGGCCATGAGTAGATCACTTGGTTTCGGGTCTACACCCAGCGACTGATCGCCCTATTCGGACTCGATTTCTCTACGGCTTCCCTATACGGTTAACCTTGCCACTGAATGTAAGTCGCTGACCCATTATACAAAAGGTACGCAGTCACGGAACAAGTCCGCTCCTACTGTTT
Source organism: Janthinobacterium sp. PC23-8 (assembly GCF_002250505.1). Lineage (GTDB taxonomy): Bacteria > Pseudomonadota > Gammaproteobacteria > Burkholderiales > Burkholderiaceae_D > Janthinobacterium. The sequence goes on along the minus strand of NZ_NJGY01000001.1, from coordinate 3,222,466 downwards.
GTATGCACACGGTTTCAGGATCTATTTCACTCCCCTTCCGGGGTTCTTTTCGCCTTTCCCTCACGGTACTGGTTCACTATCGGTCGATTACGAGTATTTAGCCTTGGAGGATGGTCCCCCCATATTCAGACAGGATGTCACGTGTCCCGCCCTACTTGTCGTACGCTTAGTATCACCGGTCCAATTTCACATACGGGGCTATCACCCGCTATGGCTCCTATTTCCAGAGGATTCTGTTATCGGTCCGACTATCACGTACAGGCTCTTCCCATTTCGCTCGCCGCTACTTTGGGAATCTCGGTTGATTTCTTTTCCTGCAGCTACTTAGATGTTTCAGTTCGCCGCGTTCGCCTTGCAACCCTATGTATTCAGGTTGCAATACCCTAAAAGGGTGGGTTGCCCCATTCGGAAATCTGCGGATCAAAGTGTGTTTGCTCACTCCCCGCAGCTTATCGCAAGCTACTACGTCCTTCATCGCCTGTAATCGCCAAGGCATCCACCATGTGCACTTATTCGCTTGTCCCTATAACGTTAGCCTCTGTCTACCTAAGTGAACAAAGAGCGCTACAGGGATAAGAAAGTACAACGTTGTTGCTTGTTTGTTGATACATACAATCATTACCCATC
>NZ_NJGY01000001.1:3219709-3221430 GCF_002250505.1 Janthinobacterium sp. PC23-8 | reverse complement strand
AACTGGTAGGGCTGGTTGGACTCGAACCAACGACCCCCGCGTTATCAACACGGTGCTCTAACCAGCTGAGCTACAGCCCCAACGCGGTGCTACATACGACTACTGTTTCTTCTTCAGCTAACAGTCGATAAGTGTGGACATTTAATGAGTGAATCATTGCTGATTCGTGCAAACTCTAGAAAGGAGGTGATCCAGCCGCACCTTCCGATACGGCTACCTTGTTACGACTTCACCCCAGTCACGAATCCTACCGTGGTAAGCGCCCTCCTTGCGGTTAAGCTACCTACTTCTGGTAAAACCCGCTCCCATGGTGTGACGGGCGGTGTGTACAAGACCCGGGAACGTATTCACCGCGACATGCTGATCCGCGATTACTAGCGATTCCAACTTCATGCAGTCGAGTTGCAGACTACAATCCGGACTACGATACACTTTCTGCGATTAGCTCCCCCTCGCGGGTTGGCGGCGCTCTGTATGTACCATTGTATGACGTGTGAAGCCCTACCCATAAGGGCCATGAGGACTTGACGTCATCCCCACCTTCCTCCGGTTTGTCACCGGCAGTCTCATTAGAGTGCCCTTTCGTAGCAACTAATGACAAGGGTTGCGCTCGTTGCGGGACTTAACCCAACATCTCACGACACGAGCTGACGACAGCCATGCAGCACCTGTGTACTGGTTCTCTTTCGAGCACTCCCTGATCTCTCAAGGATTCCAGCCATGTCAAGGGTAGGTAAGGTTTTTCGCGTTGCATCGAATTAATCCACATCATCCACCGCTTGTGCGGGTCCCCGTCAATTCCTTTGAGTTTTAATCTTGCGACCGTACTCCCCAGGCGGTCTACTTCACGCGTTAGCTGCGTTACCAAGTCAATTAAGACCCGACAACTAGTAGACATCGTTTAGGGCGTGGACTACCAGGGTATCTAATCCTGTTTGCTCCCCACGCTTTCGTGCATGAGCGTCAATCTTGACCCAGGGGGCTGCCTTCGCCATCGGTGTTCCTCCACATATCTACGCATTTCACTGCTACACGTGGAATTCTACCCCCCTCTGCCAGATTCTAGCCTTGCAGTCTCCAATGCAATTCCCAGGTTGAGCCCGGGGATTTCACATCAGACTTACAAAACCGCCTGCGCACGCTTTACGCCCAGTAATTCCGATTAACGCTTGCACCCTACGTATTACCGCGGCTGCTGGCACGTAGTTAGCCGGTGCTTATTCTTCAGGTACCGTCATTAGCAAAGGATATTAGCCCTCACCGTTTCTTCCCTGACAAAAGAGCTTTACAACCCGAAGGCCTTCTTCACTCACGCGGCATTGCTGGATCAGGCTTGCGCCCATTGTCCAAAATTCCCCACTGCTGCCTCCCGTAGGAGTCTGGACCGTGTCTCAGTTCCAGTGTGGCTGGTCGTCCTCTCAGACCAGCTACTGATCGATGCCTTGGTAGGCTTTTACCCTACCAACTAGCTAATCAGATATCGGCCGCTCCACGAGCATGAGGTCTTGCGATCCCCCACTTTCATCCTTAGATCGTATGCGGTATTAGCGTAACTTTCGCTACGTTATCCCCCACTCCAGGGTACGTTCCGATATATTACTCACCCGTTCGCCACTCGCCACCAGAGCAAGCTCAGTGCTGCCGTTCGACTTGCATGTGTAAGGCATGCCGCCAGCGTTCAATCTGAGCCAGGATCAAACTCTTCAGTTTAATCTCTGTTT
>NZ_NJGY01000001.1:3209583-3219397 GCF_002250505.1 Janthinobacterium sp. PC23-8 | reverse complement strand
TTCGCGCTATCGACAAAGCGTTGTGTTTGTCAGCTGCGAAGAAGGAAGAGTATGAAGCGTTTTCAGCATTTCGTCAACCTTCTTTTTCACCCCGCTTTTACTGCGCAACACCTTGTTTTGTGTGCGTCGTTTTGCGAGGAGGCGAATCATATCAAAGACCATCGAAGTTTGGCAAGCGCTTTTCCAAAAATGCGTGCATGCCCTCTTTCTGCGCCGGGGTGCCAAACGCCGCCTGGAACAGCCGGCGCTCATAGGCGACGCCATCAGTGAGCGTGGTTTCAAACGCGCGGTTGACGCAATCCTTGATCATCATGGCAACCGAAGTCGGCATGGCGGCGATGGTTTTCGCGGCGGCCAGGGTTTCTTCCAGCAATTTGTCAGCCGGCACCACGCGCGACACCAGGCCGATACGTTCTGCCTCCAGAGCATCGATGGTGCGCGCCGTCAGCAGCAAGTCCATGGCCTTGGCCTTGCCGATGGCGCGTGGCAGCCGCTGCGTGCCGCCCGCGCCTGGGGTAACGCCGACTTTGATTTCCGGCTGGCCGAATTTGGCGCTGTCGGCGGCAATCAAAAAGTCGCACATCATGGCCAGTTCACAACCGCCGCCCAGCGCATAGCCGGCCACCGCCCCCACCACCGGTTTGCGCACGCGCAGGATATGCTCCCAGTTGCGGCTGATATAGCCTTGGGTAAAGGTGTCAGGATAGGTGTAGTCGGCCATGGCGGCGATATCGGCGCCGGCGGCGAACGCTTTTTCACTGCCGGTCAGCACGATGCAGCCGATGTTGTCGTCGGCATCGAACTTGAGCAACGCGTCGCCCAGTTCGTTCATCATGCGGTCGCTCAGGGCATTCAGGGCCTTGGGGCGGTTCAGGCGTATCAGCGCGACTTTGTCCTGGATGTCGATGATCAGGTCTTCATATTGCATGGGTGTCTCCTCTCGATAAACGGTACTGACGATTGTAGCGGCTAAAACGAGGCGTGCGCAGCCGAAGCAGAAAACGGATATACAGTGGGATGTACCGAGCATCGAATGACTTGTGGACACCAAGTGGGATCAGCTTGATATGCATCAAAGATTTTCCCAGGGTATATCCATAAGCTGCAACTATTTCCAAGGAGCACATTATGTTCAAGACGATACTTTTTCCTACCGACGGTTCCCCCTTGTCCGACCAGGCCGCCAATACCGCCATCGCGTTTGCGCAACTGAACCAGGCCAAGCTGGTCGCCGTCAGCGTGGTGCAGCCGTTTCCGTTTTCGCCGATGGCCGATGGCGGCATCGTGCTCGACGCCAGCCTGTACGAGCAGCAGATGAATGAGTCAGCGCAGCGCGCGCTCGATAAAATCGGCGAGGCCGCGCGCGCCGCCAATGTACCGTTCGAAGGCGTGCTGGCCCTGTCACCGAGCCCACACGAAGAAATCGTCAATACAGCGCAAGCCCATCAGTGCGACATCATCCTGATGGCCTCGCATGGCCGCAAGGGTCTCAACAAACTGTTCGTGGGCAGCGAAACGCAGAAAGTGCTGGCACACACCCACTTGCCAGTGATGGTGCTGAGATAACTCAGGGGGCCGGGACCGGCACCGGGACCGGGACCGGGTCCGGGAACTGCTTCGGCAGCAGCACCCACACCATGCCGCTCTGCTTCATGCGGCCGGCATGCTCGGCCGCTTCGTTGCCAAAGCCAAAGAAGTAATCGACCCGGATCGCGCCGCGGATGGCGCCGCCCGTGTCCTGCGCCATCACCATGCGTTGCATCGGGATATCACTATTGGCTAGCGTGGTCGACAGGAACACGGGCGCGCCCAGCGGCAAAAAGCGCGAGTCGACGGCCACCGAACGCTGTGGCGTCAGTGGCACGCCCAGCGCGCCTTTCGGCCCCACTTTCGGGTCGGGCAGGCGCTCTTCCTTGAAGAAAACATAGCTGGGATTGGCGTTGAACAGCTCATCCTTGCGCGTCGGATGCCCGGCGATCCAGGCCTTGATGCCCTGCGCCGACGCCTGGCTCATGGTCAGTTCGCCCTTGTCGACCAGGTAGCGGCCGATCGACTGGTACGGGTGGCCATTCTGGTCGGCGTAGGCTACGCGCACGGTTTCCTGGGTGTCCGTCAGCTGGACCCTGCCGCTGCCCTGTACTTGCAGGAAGAAAGCCTCCACTTCATCGTCGACCCACATCAGCTCCTTGCCCGTGACGGACGTGGCGCGCTCGATCTCGGCGCGCGTGGCATACGGCACCACCTTCTTGCCGACCAGCTTGCCGCGCAGGCGCAGGTTTTTCAGCTCCGGATACACGCTGGCCAGATCCACCGTCACCAGGTCGTCGGGCACCTTGTACAACGGCGTCTGGTAAGGGCCGCCGCGTTTGCGCGCGCCATGCAGCAGCGGTTCGTAATAGCCTGTCACCAGGCCGGCATGGCTGCCATCGGCGGCGACCACCTGGTTCGGCACGAAAAACGCTTCGAAGAACTGGCGGATCGCCTGGTCGCTGTCGGCATTGACCTGGCGCGCAATCGTGCACGACTCTTTCCAGTCGGGCCGCTTGACCAGCACGCCGCACGAGGCCATGAAGGCGGGCCAGGCGGCGCGCACGTCGTCACGCTCCCAACCTGGCAAGGCGGCAAAGCTGACGGGCGTGAAGGTGGGCGCCTGCGCATCCCTGGCGTCGGGTGCCGCCGGCCTGGCCGGCACGGGATGGGCCACGGGCATAGGCTTGGCCGGCGGCGGTGGTACCGTCGTGGTACATGCGGCTAAAACCAGCGCGACGGCGGCGCTTGAAACGAGTAGACTGAGGCGTGATGACATAGGAGAGCGTATGTGGATCTTGGTATTGGAAGCGATGGTGGCGTTCTTCCTGCTGGCGTTTATCGTCTGGTGGACCATGTACTCGGGCAAGAAGCCCACGCCGCCGACGCAGAAACAGGTGGGCCTGGAACAGGACACCACCGAAAAACTCAAGTAAGCGCTGCAGTTCAGTGCAGCGTGCGCGGCAGCGACAACACGAACTCGGGAATCTGCGCTTCGAATTGATGGCCGTCCTCGGCCACGCAGAAGTATTCGCCCAGCATCGAGCCTTGCGGCGTGGCCAGCACGGTACCGCTCGTGTATTCGAACTGCTCGCCCGGCTGCAGCAGCGGCTGGTGGCCAACGGCGCCCAGGCCGCGCACTTCTTCGACCTTGTTGTTGGCGTCCGTGATGACCCAATGGCGCGAAATGAGCTGCGCGCCGGCCGTGCCCGTGTTAACCACGCGAATCGTGTAGCTGAACACATGGCGGCCCTGCTCGGGCGCCGATTGCTCGGGCAGATACTGTGTCCTGACCGTTACCGTAAATTCATAAGTCGCCATCGTCGTCCTTGTCTGGTTCCTGAGGTGTCGCGCCACAGCCTCGCCGGCTGCGGCACGAGCGGGTATTGTGTGTTTCAAAAGGGCATGGCGGCGGCGTCAAGCGTAAAATAGCGCAACTTTGCATCTTTCACCCTCTGGCCCTGCTCACCATGACTACATTTCGCATCGCTCCCAGCATCCTGTCCGCCGACTTCGCCCGCCTGGGCGAGGAAGTGCGCAACGTCGTTGCCGCCGGCGCCGACATCATCCACTTCGACGTGATGGATAACCATTATGTGCCGAACCTGACCATCGGACCGCTGGTGTGCGAAGCCATCCGTCCACATGTGCAAGTGCCCATCGATGTGCACCTGATGGTCAAGCCTGTCGATCGCATTATCCCGGATTTCGCCAAAGCCGGTGCGAACATCATCACCTTCCACCCGGAAGCGTCGGAACACCTGGACCGCTCGCTGCAGCTGATCCGCGACAACGGCTGCAAGGCCGGCCTGGTCTTCAACCCCGGCACGCCCCTGCACTACCTGGAACATGTGATGGACAAGATCGACATCATCCTGATCATGTCGGTCAATCCCGGTTTCGGCGGCCAGTCCTTCATTGCGCAGTCCTTGAAAAAAATCGCCGAAGCGCGCCGCATGATCGATGCATCGGGCCGCGACATCATGCTTGAAGTCGACGGTGGCATCAAGATCGACAATATCGCTGCCGCCGCCGCCGCCGGCGCCGACACCTTTGTCGCCGGTTCGGCCATTTTTGGCAAGCCTGACTACAAGGCCGTGATCGACGCCATGCGCGCCGAGCTGGCAACCGTGGCGGGCAAATAATGGGCGCGGACACGGTGCAGCATCAAGTGCTGGCCGGCGTGCGCGCCGCCATTATCGACCTCGATGGCACGATGCTCGATACCGTGCCCGATTTCCATGTCGCCATCAACGCCATGCGCGCCGAGCTCAAGCTGGCGAGCATCAGCGCCGAGGCCATCTCGCTGATGATCGGCAAGGGTTCGGAAAACCTGATCCGCACGGTGCTGGCGCTCGATTTTGACCCTGCCGGCGTGGAACAGCGTTTTGACCAGGCGATGGATGGCTACCAGCGCCACTACCTGGCCATCAATGGCCAGTACAGCACCCTGTACCCGGACGTCGAGGCGGGCCTGGCGGCGATGAAGGCGGCGGGCCTGCGCCTGGCCTGCGTGACCAACAAGCCGATTGCCTTTGCCCTGCCCCTGCTCAAACAAAAAAACCTCGACCGGTACTTTGAGATCGTCTATGGCGGCGACTCGCTGGCCAGGAAAAAACCGGACCCGCTGCCAATGCTGCAGGTGTGCCGGGATTTCGACCTGGCGCCGGCCAAAGTGGTGGCCATCGGCGACTCATCGAACGACGCGCAGGCGGCCCGCGCTGCGGGTTGCCCGGTGCTGACAGTCCCCTATGGCTACAACCACGGACACTCTATACACGATACTGATTCCGATGGTATAGTAAATACGCTACTCGACGCGGCGCTTCTCATACGCGATACGCGCGCAAACCTGACCCTACCCCACACCTTATCGTGAACACGTTTCTCATCAAAAAACACAACGTCACCGAAACCGGCTCGATTGAGGCCTGGCTCTGGCGACGCTGGCAATCCTGGCAGGCCTGAGGGCCAAGCCGTCACTGATTGCTGCCGTGTGCCTCCACGCATGCGGCAGGTTTTTTGATAACTCACCGCAAGCTACGGTGTGCTCAACGCACACTGCACACTGTTATGCTGGCGGCATGGAGAGACACATGACCGAACTCGAATTCAAATCGCTGGCCCAGCAAGGCTACAACCGCATCCCCCTGATCGCCGAAGCTTTCGCCGACCTGGAAACCCCGCTCACCCTGTACCTGAAACTGGCGCAGACCCAGCACGGCGGCAAGAATACCTTTCTGCTCGAATCGGTGGTCGGCGGCGAACGCTTCGGCCGCTATTCCTTTATCGGCCTGCCCGCCACCACGGTGCTGCGCACCTTTGGCAACCGCACCGAGATCGTGAAAAATGGCGCGGTGATCGAGGAACACGAAGGCAATCCGCTCGACTTCATCGAACAGTACCAGTCGCGTTTCAAGGTCGCCCTGCGCCCCGGCATGCCGCGTTTTTGCGGCGGCCTGGCCGGCTACTTCGGCTACGACACGGTGCGCCATATCGAGAAAAAACTGGCCGGCGGCGCGCCGAAGGATGACCTGGGCCTGCCCGACATCGCGCTGATGGTGACCGAAGAACTGGCCGTGATCGACAACCTGTCCGGCAAATTGTATTTGATCGTCTACGCCGACACCAGCCAGCCCGAGTCGTTTTCCAAAGCGCGCCAGCGCCTGAAGGACCTGCGCATGATGTTGCGCCGTGGTGTCGATGCCCCCGTCACCAGCAGTTCGGTGCGCACCGAAACCATCCGCGATTTTTCCAAGGAAGACTACCTGAAGGCCGTCGCCAGGGCCCACGAATACGTGATGGCCGGCGACCTGATGCAGGTGCAGATCGGCCAGCGCATCCGCAAGCCCTATGTCGATTCGCCGCTGACCCTGTACCGTGCGCTGCGTTCGCTGAACCCGTCGCCGTATATGTACTTCTATAACTTCGGCGACATGCAGATCATCGGCGCCTCGCCCGAGATCCTGGTGCGCAACGAAACCACGCCGGACGGCGGCAAGAAAGTGACGCTGCGCCCGATTGCCGGCACCCGTCCGCGCGGCGCCACGCCCGAGCGCGACGCCGAACTATCCGCCGAACTGCTGGCCGACCCGAAAGAGATCGCCGAACACGTGATGCTGATCGACCTGGCGCGCAACGATATCGGCCGCATCGCCACCACCGGCAGCGTGCAGGTCACCGACCGCATGGTGATCGAAAAATACTCGCATGTGCAGCACATCGTCTCGAACGTCGAAGGCACTTTGAAGGAGGGCCTGTCGAACCTCGACGTGCTGCGCGCCACCTTCCCGGCCGGCACCCTGACGGGCGCGCCGAAAGTGCGCGCCATGGAAGTGATCGACGAACTGGAAATCACCAAGCGCGGCATCTATGGCGGCGCCTGCGGCTACCTGTCGTTTGGCGGCGAAATGGACGTGGCGATCGCGATTCGTACCGGCGTGATCAAGGATGGCATGCTGTACGTGCAGGCGGCCGCCGGCATCGTGGCCGACTCGGTCGCCGAAATGGAATGGCAGGAAACGGAAAACAAGGCGCGTGCGGTCTTGCGCGCGGCCGAACAGGTGCAAGATGGCCTGGACGGCGAATTCTGACGCCAGTCCCGGGCGCTGAACCTGTCCGCGCCGTGACCACCTGTGTCTGAACCTACACCGTCCAGGAAATAGCACGTGGCGCTGAACGCAATGTTGAAACGCGACCTGCTGTGGTCATGGGCCGCCATCGCGGCGATGGTGGCGCTGCTGATCTGGCTGCTGTTGCAACTGGGGCGGCAGGGGGCGGACGCGCAGATCGTTGCGGCGCGCACGCGGGCCGGCGCCCTCTGCCAGATCATGCGCGCCGGCAGCGGCAAGATGGCGCTCGGCGACACCAATGGCGCCATCGGCGCGGCGGTCGAACGGGCCGTGGTCGACATGGCCCTGCGCGAGGACGCCGGTGTCGAAGGCGGCCTGTGGACCGAGGAGCGCGGCGTGTTTGCCTATGCCTTCCCCACGTATGACGGCAGCGGCGTGAAAGACGACGCGCCGGCGGCCGAACTGCCGCGCATCACGACGCTGGCGCGGCGCACCCTGGCGGTCGGCGCCGGCGTCGACGAAGTGCGGCCCGGCCTGCGCGAAGCGGTGGTCTACACCGCCTGCCCCGTCGCCACCGGCATGGCCGGCTGGACCATGACAAGGGTCGCCACCATCGCCGACAGCGCACTCAATCATTTGATCCTGGCCGTCAGCCTGCTGCTCGGCTCCCTCGTCATGGCCGGCGCCTGGTTCGCCTTCTTGCTGATGCGCTGGGGCCGCGAGGCGCAGCGCCTGTCCGAATTGCTGGTGGCCAGCGAACGCATGGCAGCCCTGGGCGGCCTGGCCGCCGGCCTGGCCCATGAAATTCGCAACCCCCTCGGCACTATCCGCATGAAGGCCGAAAACGCGCTGGCCGCGCCGCCGGCCAAGCGCCAGGCCCGCACCGAGGCCGCGTTGCAAACCACCCTGGGCCAGGTGCAGCGCCTGGAAACGCTGGTATCGAGCCTGCTCGCGCTGACCCAGTCGTTTCATCCCCGGCGCGCCCCGGTGGCGCTGGCTGGCTGGCTGGAGCAATGCCGGCTCACGCACGCCGAAGCCGCCGCCGAGATGGCAGTCACCATCACGCTGGACGTTGAAGCGGGACTGGACCAGGCCACGCGCGACATCGCCCTGTTCGATGCCGCCCATATGGAGCGTGTGATCGACAACCTGCTGCTCAACGCGCTGACCCATGCGCGCGCCGGCGGCCCTGGCCATATCGTGCTGGGCGCGGCGCGCGGCGATGCTTGCCTGCGGCTGTGGGTCAGCGACGACGGCAGCGGCGTGCCGCCCCCCTTGCGCGCGACCCTGTTCGATCCGCTGGTGACAGGCAGGGCCGGCGGCACGGGCCTGGGCCTGGCCGTGGTGCGCGAAGTGGTGCAGGCGCACGGCGGCAGCGTGGCGCTCGATCCCGCGCATACTCACGGAACCCGCATCGTGCTGGAGCTGCCATGGCCATGATCCTGATCGTCGACGACGACACCGCTTTTCGCGATACCCTGGCCGAGGCGCTGGACGACCTGGGTTACCAGGTCAGCCAGGCCGCCAGTTGCGAGGCCGGCTTGCGGCGCCTGGAAGCGGGCGGCATCGACCTGGCCATCGTCGACCTGCGCCTGCCCGGCGACGACGGCCTGGCCTTCTTGCGCGCGGCGCCCACGCTGGCGCCGGGCGTGCCGTGCATCATGCTGACTGCCTATGCGGTCGGCTCGAACACCATCGAGGCCATGCGCCTGGGCGCGTTCGACCATCTCACCAAGCCGATCGGCCGCGACACCCTGGCGCAGACCCTGGCGCGCGCGCTGCGCGCCCAGGAGCACGACAATGTCGAGGCAGCTACAGGCGCCGATACCAGCCAGGCCGGCGAACAGATGCTCAGCAACAGCGAAGTGATGCGCGCCATCTTCAAGCGCATCGGCCTGGTGGCCGACAGCGACAATTCGGTGCTGGTGCTGGGCGAGACCGGCACCGGCAAGGAACTGGTGGCGCAGGCGCTGCACGCCAACAGCGCCAGGACCGCCGGTCCTTTTGTCGCCGTCAACTGCGCGGCGATTCCGGCCGACCTGCTCGAGAGCGAATTGTTCGGCCATGTCAAAGGCGCGTTTTCCGGCGCTACGGCCGACCGCGCCGGACGCTTTCGCGAAGCCGATGGCGGCACCCTGTTCCTCGACGAAATCGGCGACATGGCGCTGCCGACCCAGGCCAAGATCCTGCGCGTGCTGCAGGAACGGCAAGTCACGCCGCTGGGCGCCCGCCATGCGCTGCCGGTCGACCTGCGCATTATCGCCGCCACCCACCGCGACCTGGAAGCGGAGGTGGCGGCCGGCACATTTCGCGCCGATCTGTGGTACCGCCTGCAGGTGATCACCATCAATCTGCCGCCGCTGCGCGAGCGCCCGGACGATATCGACCTGCTGGCCGCACACTTCCTGCGGCAGGGCGCCAGCGGCCGCGCGAAGCGGCTGTCTGGCGCCGCGCTGGCCGCGCTGCGCGCGCACGCATGGCCGGGCAATGTGCGCGAACTGCGCAACACCATGCAGCGCGCCATTGCGCTGAGCGAAGGCGAGCTGATCGAAACGAGCCACCTGGGCCTGCATGCCACGCCTGTCGCGCAAGCGGGGGCGGGGGCGGGAATTGCCACCGCGCCGGTGGACGATATCGACTGGGACGGCACGCTCGACGCCGCCGTTGCGCGGCTCGAGTCGGTGATGCTGTTGCGCGCCCTGGAAGCCTGCGCCGGCAATCGCAGCCAGGCCGCGCGCCGGCTGGGCCTGTCGCGCCAGCAGCTGTACCGCAAACTGGCGCAGCACGGACTGGAATAAGGCGCGCCAGCTGCACACCGAACGGACAGTTGTCCGTCTCAGTGACAGCACACTGTCACCAGGACGGACACTCCATGCCGCCCAAGCCGCACAGGCAAGGACAATAGCGGCCTGTGGCGCTGGCACGCAATCTGCATAGTCATGACTACCACCCTTTCAATCCGAACCAAGGAGTTAGCCATGACCGTACTCAAACCTTGCATGATGGTGCTTGCATTTGCCCTGTCGACCCTGTCCGCCAGCGCCTTCCCGGCGACCGTGCCGGTGCGCCCGCTCACCCTGGCACAAGCCGAGCCGGCGCCTCCGCCGCCACCACCGGCAGACCGTGCGCTGCCGCCACCACCGGCGCCTGGTGCGGACGCCCCCCCACCACCACCGCCGCCGGCACGCCAGCCACGGGCACCGCGCCCACCGGCG
>NZ_NJGY01000001.1:2375065-3209560 GCF_002250505.1 Janthinobacterium sp. PC23-8 | reverse complement strand
CCCACCGGCGCCAGGCGCGGACGCGCCACCGCCGCCGCCACCGCCCGCACCACCAGCCGGCGAGGCACCACCGCCGCCACCGCCACCACCTGCCGGCGGCACCCAGCCGTAAGAGCGCTGGCGCAATGAGACTGCATGCAGCCATCCTGGCGGCGCTACTTGCCTGCACCGGCGCTGCCTTCGCCCAGGCGCCACCCGACGCCGAGGGCGTGGTGGCGCGCTACCTGACCACGCCCTATGGCGAGGTCAATGGCCTGCGCCTGGAAAACGGCACGCTGGCCCTGTTTGCACCGCACCTGGCGCAGCGTTTTTTCGATTCGAGCAGCGTCGGCGACCTGGTGCGGCTGAGCGGGCGTAACGGCGCCGATGGCGTGATGCGCGCGACTAGCCTGTTCAACCTGACCACGCGCAGGACGGTGGCCGACCTGGCGCCGGCGCCGCCGGCACCACCGGCAAACCGTCCACTGGCAACGCTGGAGCGCATCGAGGTGGCCGGCACGGTCGAGCTGGTGCTGCGCGGACCGCGCGGCGAAGCCAACGCCGTGATCCTCCATGAGGGCGCAGTGGTGTATTTCCGCCCCGACCTGATCAGGATACCGCTGGCGCGCCAGCAGCCGTTCGCGGCGATCGGCATCGGCACGCGCGGCAGCTGGGGGCCGGCGCTCGAAGCGGTGGCGGTCGGCGCCGACCTGGCCGCAGCGCGCGCGGCGATGCAAGCTTCTATTGTCCCGCCTCCCCCTCCTTCCCCACCACACCCCCTACCCTGAACCAACGCACCGGAGCACCACGCATGTCGACTGAAATTGTATTGTGGAGTATTACCGGCCTGACCATGGCCGGCATCGTGCTGCGCCCGGGAGGCTTGCCGGAAGCCCTGTGGGCCAGCCTGGCGGTAGCGGCGCTGCTGCTGCTGCGCCTGATCGCACCGAACGATGTGCTGGTGGGCGCGGCGCGCGGCGTCGATGTGTATCTGTTTTTGGGCGGCATGATGCTGCTGGCCGAGATGGGCCGGCGCCATGGCGTCTTCGACTGGCTGGCGGCGCACGCCGCGCGCGCCGCCGGCGGTTCGGGCAGCCGCCTGTTTTTGCTGATTTACCTGGCCGGCACGCTGGTCACCGTCTTCCTGTCGAATGACGCCACCGCCGTGGTGCTTACGCCTGCCGTGTATGCGGTGGCGCGCGCGGTCGATGCGCCGCCGCTGCCCTACCTGCTGGTGTGCGCCTTTGTCGCCAACGCGGCCAGCTTCGTGCTGCCGGTGTCGAACCCCGCCAACCTGGTGATGTTCGGCGCGCACATGCCCAGCCTGGGCCACTGGCTGGCGCTGTTCCTGCTGCCCTCGCTGGGCGCCATCGTTGTCACTTACCTGGTGCTGCATGGGCGGCTGCGCGCCACCTTCGACGTGGCCATCCGCACCGACGTCGAGGTGCCGCAGCTGGCGCCGGCCGGCCGCCTGAGCGTCGCCGCGCTGGCCGGCACGGCGCTGCTGCTGGGCTGGGCGTCGGCGCGCGGCATGGAGCTGGGCGCCGTCACATTGGGCGCCGCCGCGCTGGCAATGCTGCTCACATGCCTGCTCGCGCGCAGCTCGCCGGTGCTGCTGCTGCGCGCCGTGTCGTGGGATGTGCTGCTGATGGTGGCCGGCCTGTTCGTGCTGATCCAGGCGCTGCAGCAGCACGGCGTGGTGGCCATCCTGGCCGACCAGCTGCAATCGCTGCAAGCGCGGGCGCCGGCCATGGCCGACAGCGCCATCGGTGTGGTGCTGGCGTTTGCCTGCAATCTGTTCAACAACCTGCCCGCTGGCCTGCTGGGCGCGGCCACCCTCGACCATGTGGCAGCACCGGCGCCGCTGCGGGCGGCGGCCATGATCGGTATCGACCTGGGACCGAACCTGTCGGTCAGCGGCTCGCTGGCCACCCTGCTGTGGCTGACGACCTTGAAGCGCGAAGGCGTGCAGGTCGGCGCCTGGACCTTTTTGAAACTGGGCGCGCTGGTGATGCCGGCCAGCCTGCTGGCGGCCCTGCTGCTGCTGTGGGCGCAATCATGAGCGCGCCGGGCGCGCTTGAACGCGCCATCGCCACGCCGTCGGGCGGCAAGCTGATGGCGCTGGGGTTGTTGAATTTTTTCCTCGCCGATTCGCGCGATGGCCTGGGGCCGTTCCTCGACGCCTATCTCACCACGCAGGGCTGGCGCCCGATGGAGCTGGGCCTGCTGGCCACCATCGGCGGCGTGCTGGGGCTGGTCGCCGGCATCCCGGCCGGCGCGCTGGCAGACCGCAGCCACCACAAGCGCCTGATGATCATCGCCCCCGTTACCCTGATCACGCTGATGAGCATGCTGTGCATCGCCTTTCCCGGGCGCGCGGTGGTGTTTTCGACGCAAACGCTGGCCGCGCTGGCAGGCGTGCTGATCATGCCCGCCTTGTCCGGCATTACCCTGGGCCTGGTGGGACCCGCGCGTTTCGGCGAGCAACTGGGCCGGAACGAGGCGTACAACCATGGCGGCAATATGGTGCTGCTGGGCGCCACCTGGGGCGCCAGCGCCTGGTTCGGCCTGCCCGGCGTGGCCACGCTGATGATCGCCACCACCCTCGCCACGGTGGCGGCCGCCCTGGCCATCGATGCGCGCAGCATCGATCATCTGGCGGCGCGCGGCGGCCAGGCGCTCGCCAAACCCGGCGCGCAGCCGCATGCTTCGACCTGGCGCAGGCTGCTCCACAACCGTCCGCTGTTGCTGCTGAGCGTGGCCTTGTTGCTGTTTCACTTCGGCAACGCCCCACTGGCGCGCCTGATCTCCCAGCAGTTTGCGCTGCAGATGCAGCGCCCCTTCGAAACGACGGCGATCATTACCATGGTGTCGCAAACGGCGGCGCTGGCGGCGGCCGTGGCGGCGCCTTTCATCATCGGCCGCGAGCGGGTGCGCACGGCGGCCGTGCTGGCCATGCTGACCTTGCCATTGCGCGGCGTGATCGCCTGGTCGTTTTCCAGCTTCGGCATGATTTATCCGGTGCAGCTGCTCGACGGCCTGGGCGTCGGCCTGCTCGGCATCCTGACACCTTTCCTGGTCGAGCGCCTGACGCGCGGCAGCGGCCACTTCAACCTGGCGCTGGCGGCGGTGATGGTGGTGCAAGGCGTGGGCGCGGCGTCGAGCAATATGGTGGCCGGCTACCTGGTGACGCACTACGGCTACCCCGTCACCTATCTGCTGCACGGCGCGATGGCGCTAGCCGCGCTGGCCGCCCTGCTGCCGGCGCTACGCCCCGCACGGTCAGATGCGCGCCGATAAAAATCGCATGCGCACCCGCACTGCATGGCCGGATATTGGTGTAATATTAGGCCATGCAACAATTCTCTTTCCGCTTCCTGTCCTTCCCTTGCTGGTGCTGGCGTCAAGCCTGACCACAACTCCCCTATCGCCTGCGCACCGCGCGGGCAGCAAAAACAAACCGTGCTACAACACTGCCAAACTGGAAAGTTTGCGGCCGTGCACGGAAAACCAGTCACCCAATTCAACCAGGTTAGGCACCAACATGCTGCTGATGATCGACAACTACGACTCCTTCACCTACAACATCGTGCAGTATTTCGGCGAGCTCGGCGAGGATGTGCGCGTATACCGCAACGACGAAATCACGATCGAACAGATCGAAGCGCTGAACCCGGACCGCATCTGCATCTCGCCCGGCCCGAAGGCGCCCGCGCAGGCCGGCATTTCGGTCGACGTGCTGAAACACTTCGCCGGCAAGAAACCCATCCTCGGCGTGTGCCTGGGCCACCAGGCCATCGGCGAGGCGTTCGGCGGCAAGGTGATCCGCGCCAAACAGGTCATGCACGGCAAGACTTCCGTCATCGCCCATACGGGCGTCGGCGTATTCAAGGATATCCCCAGCCCCTTCACGGTGATCCGCTACCATTCACTGGCCATCGAACGCGCCTCGCTGCCAGCCTGCCTGGAAGTGACGGCGTGGACGGATGACGGCGAAATCATGGGCGTGCGCCATCGGCAATTCGATATCGAGGGGGTGCAGTTCCACCCCGAATCGATCCTGTCGGAGCACGGCCACGCCCTGCTGAAAAATTTCCTCGAGCGCTGATTGTTCAAGCACGCGCCAGCGTGCCCCCAGCGTCCTCCTGCGCCATCAATGAAGAAAGAAGCATATGCCGATCACCCCACAAGAAGCCCTGCTGCGCTGTATCGAACACCGCGAGATTTTTCACGACGAAATGCTGTACCTGTTCCGCCAGATCATGTCCGGCGAGATGTCGCCCACCATGATCGCGGCGCTCACCATGGGCCTGCGCGTAAAAAAGGAAACCATCGGTGAAATCGCCGCCGCCGCGCAAGTGATGCGCGAGTTTTCCACCAAAGTACCGATGGCCGACACCACCCATCTGCTCGACATCGTCGGCACCGGCGGCGACGGCGCGCACACCTTCAATATCTCCACCGCCGCGATGTTCGTGGCGGCGGCGGCCGGCGCGCGCGTGGCCAAGCATGGCGGGCGCAGCGTCTCGTCGTCCTCCGGCAGCGCCGACGTGCTCGACTCGCTGGGCGTGAACATCAACCTGCAGCCCGAGCAGATCGCCCAGTCGATCGCGCAGACCGGCATCGGCTTCATGTACGCCCCCAACCACCATGCGGCCATGAAGCATGCGGCGCCGGTGCGCCGCGAACTGGGCGTGCGCACGATTTTCAATATCCTCGGACCCTTGACCAATCCGGCCGGCGCGCCGAACATTCTGATGGGCGTGTTCCACGCCGACCTGGTCGGCATCCAGGTACGCGTGCTGCAGCGCCTGGGCGCGCAGCACGCCATCGTCGTCTATGGCCGCGACAATATGGATGAAGTATCGCTAGGCGCCGCTACCCTCGTCGGTGAACTGGTCAATGGCGACATCCGCGAATATGAAATCCACCCGGAAGATTTTGGTTTGCAGATGATCGCCAGCCGCAACCTGAAGGTGGCCGACGCCGTCGAGTCGAAAGCGAAGATGATGGAAGCGCTGCGCGGCGAGCCGGGCGCCGCCGCCGACATCGTGGCCCTGAACGCGGGCACGGCGCTGTACGCAGCCGGCGTGGCCAGCTCGATCGAAGACGGACTGGCGCGCGCGCGCACGGCCGTCAGCTCAGGCGCGGCGCTGGCAAAACTCGAGCAATTCGTGCAAGTGACGCAGCAACTGGGCCAGCCGGCCCAAGCTTAATTCTCACCGCAACCTTTTATAAAGCAGCCACCATCATGTCCGATATCCTCAATAAAATCCTGGCCGTCAAAGCCGATGAAGTGGCCAGGGCCAAGTCCCACCGCAGCCTGGCCAGCCTGCGCAGCGAC
The DNA here is from genome assembly GCF_002250505.1 of Janthinobacterium sp. PC23-8. Classification (GTDB taxonomy): domain Bacteria; phylum Pseudomonadota; class Gammaproteobacteria; order Burkholderiales; family Burkholderiaceae_D; genus Janthinobacterium. The sequence continues at coordinate 3,204,237 of NZ_NJGY01000001.1, read as the reverse complement.
GTGGAAAACGATGCTGACCTGCGCGCGAATCTGCGCGGCTTCGAAGCGAGCCTGCGCCAGCATATCGCCTCTGGCCGCCCCGGCATCATCGCCGAAGTGAAAAAGGCCTCGCCATCGAAAGGCGTGATCCGCGCCGATTTCCACCCGTCCGATATTGCCGCCAGCTATGCGCAGCATGGCGCGGCCTGCCTGTCGGTGCTGACCGACGTGCAGTTCTTCCAGGGCTCGATCGAGTACCTGCAACAGGCGCGCGCCGCCTGCGCCATTCCCGTGCTGCGCAAGGACTTCATGGTCGACCTGTACCAGATCTATGAAGCGCGCGCGATGGGCGCCGACTGCATCCTGCTGATCGTCGCCGCGCTCGACCATGGCCTGATGGCCGAGATGGAAGCGTGCGCCCATGAACTGGGCATGGGCGTGCTGATCGAAAGCCACGACGGTGACGAGCTTGACGCGGCATTAAAACTCAAGAGCGCGCTGATCGGCATCAACAACCGCAACCTGCGTACCTTCGAGACCTCGCTCGACACCACGCTCGGCCTGCTGCCGCGCATCCCGCAGGACAAACTGGTCATCACCGAGTCGGGCATCCTGACGACCGGCGATGTCGAGCGCATGCGCGCCGCCGACGTGCACAGCTTCCTGGTGGGCGAAGCGTTCATGCGCGCGCCGGACCCGGGCGTGGAGCTGGCGCGCCTGTTCAGCTGACCAGGCTGGCGCTGGTGGCGCAGGCGCCGGTCAGGCCGACGATATCGAATTCAATGCGGTCGCGGCCATTTTCCTTGGCCTGGTACAGCGCCATATCGGCGCGCGACAGCAACTGCTCCAGTTCTTCGTCTGCCGAGGCCTGGCAGGCCACGCCGATGCTCACGGTGCACGGCGGCAGCCCCTTGCCGTTCGGTGCGCACAGCAAGGTGCGGATGCGCTCGGCCGCGCTGAGCGCATGGTGCGGCGCCATGTCGGGCATCAGCACGACAAACTCCTCGCCGCCGAAACGCGCCACGCAATCGGATTCGCGCAGCGCGCCGCTGATGACGGTGGCCACATGCGCCAGCACCTGGTCGCCCACGGCATGGCCGTGGCTGTCATTGATCGACTTGAAATAATCGAGGTCGATGCTGAGCAAGGTCAGCGGAAGGCGGTAGCGCCGCAGCTTGGCTTTTTCGCGCGCGTAGGCATCGCCAAAGCCGCGCCGGTTCAGCACCTGCGTCAGCGGATCGTGGGTCGAGCGGCGTTCGAGGATGGTTTGCAGACGGCGCGTGGCCACCGTCATGAAGCCCACTGTCAGCAGCAGCGCCATGAAATTGGCGGTGGCCAGATAGATGCTGGCGCGCGTGCCGGCCACCAGCAGATTGATGCCAGCGCCGCCATACACGATGGCCGAGATACCCCGCGTCAACACCACGCCAGCTTGCACCAGCATCAGGCCGCCGAAGAAAAAGCTGGAAAAGTGCCGCTCGCCGTGTGACCACACCAACTGCGCCTGGCGCGCATAGAACAGAAAGACGGTCAGCGAAAAGAGCGCCACGCGCGCGGAAAAATCGGCGTGCACCAGCAGGTACCAGGCCAGGCCGGCCGTGCCCAGGCCGCAGGCCAGCGCATAAAAGCGCAAACTGGGCTTCTGGTCATAGAATTTTTCCGTGCCCAGCATCGACAGGCCGATACCGAGCAGCAGGCTGGCGTTGGCGCCCAGCAGCGAGACCTCGCCGGGAAATGTGTTACGCGTGCCGAACAGCAGCGAGGCGCACACCAGCAGCAGCAAGCCGGCCGACCAGTGGCCCAGGCCGTCGACTTCGCGCCGGAAGCTGCGATAGACGGAAAACATGACGATACTCATCGCACCGCACATCACGGTAGTCATCAACATGATGGTGCGAGGATCGAGTGTTTCCACAGTCTGGCAGGGCCTAGAATTAAATTACGGTGATTTTAGTGCAGTTACATTCAGTTCCACTGTTCCCAACGGAAATATAACCCTGCGGCCTCAACTAAACAAGCGCATGGCCGGCGCCAGCGTGGATGGCGTGCTGGCATCACCGGCGATTTCGACGCGGTCGCGGCCCCGCTGCTTGGCGCGGTACAGCGCCTGGTCCGAGCGCAGCAGCAGGCTGTCGAGCGCTTCGCCATGCGCGCGCTGGCAGGCGATGCCGATGCTGAGCGTGCAGGCCGGCAAGCCGGACACCGGGCGCGGCTCGCGCAGTGCATGCTGGATACGCTGCGCCACCAGTTCGGCGCGCGCCAGCCGCGTGTCCGACAGCAGCACCACGAACTCTTCGCCGCCAAAGCGCGCCACCGCGTCGCCGCCGCGCAGCACGCCGCTGATCACGCCGGCCACGTCGATCAGCACCTGGTCGCCCACGGCATGGCCGTGCAGGTCATTGATGGCCTTGAAAAAATCAAGGTCGATGCTCATCACGGCAAACGGCGCGCCACTGCGCCGCGCGCGCGCGTTTTCCCTGGCGTGGACTGCGTCGAAACCGCGCCGGTTCAACACCGACGTGAGCGGATCGCGGTTCGAGCGCTGCTCGAGCACCGTCAGCAGATGGCGCGTCGCCACCGTCATGAAGCCGACCGGCAGCAGCAGGGTCATGAACGACAGAATCGCCAGGTACAGGCCTTGATTGGGGCCACCCTGGGGCAGGTCCTGGCCGGCGATGACGGTCTGCAGGGCCATCACGCCGCGATGCAGCAAGGCCAGCGTCGGCAGCAAGCTCAACAGGGCAAATATCCAGGTGGTCAGGTGACGCTCGCCATGGCGCGCAATGACCAGCGTCTGGTTCAACAGCAGCGCCATCATCAGAAAGGAATACATGGCCACACGGGTGGGAAAATCGGGCCGCCAGGCCAGCCAGACCAGCATCACCACCAGGCCCAGCAGCCAGGTCGCGTGGAACAGGCGCCAGCCCGGCGCCTCGCCATAGAACTTCTGCGTGCCGATCATCTGCATGCCGGCGCCCCACAGGAAGACGGAGTTGGCGATCGGCAACAAAACCAGGTCCGGCAACCGGCCGTTCAGGGCAAACAGGGCGCTGGCCAATATCAGGTTCAACAGGCCGAGCACCCACTCCCGCAGGCCGCGCACGGATTGCGGGAAGCTCCGTTGCGCGGAAACCATGACCGCAGCCATGGCGACCGCCATTACGGTGGACATTAGAATAATAGTAGCGGGATCAAGTTTCACAAGAAAAAGTACAATGGCGGCGTACCGCTCCGGCCATGCCGGAAAGCACGAGAAATTTCGCACAAGAAATTGTACCTTGAAATACTATCCAAAAACCACGGCCAGGGCGAATCTCATGGACGAACTGTCCGCCCTGCCGCGTTTTACCTGCTTTTACAACACTTGCATGCTGGGGCGCGGCAATGCCGCCGTTTTTTTGCCTGCGGGCGTCACCGCCATGCTGACGCCAGGGACACGGTCACCTTGCAATACCGCCGTAAAACTGAGCAGTTCGTCACGACGGAAGGCGTGGATGACGACCTCAGCCCCGACCGCGTAGCGCGACAGCAAGGCCTCCAGGTTGGCCGGATTGCCCGTCACGCGCAAGCCATCGAGCGCCACCAGCACATCGCCCGCCGACAGGCCGGCCTGGTGGGCGGCGCCGCCCTGATGCACCTGCGCCAGCCTGGCGTCGTTGCCGTCGCGGCCCAGGCTCACGTCCAGACTGGGTTTGTCGCCTTTGCGCGCGTCGCTGTATGTCACGCCGAACGGCGCCAGCAAACGCGCCAGCGGCACGTCGTCGGTGCCGCGGATATAGCGCTCGAAGAACGGTTTCATGCGCGCGCCGCTGATTTCATCGAACAGCGCCTCGACTTCGGCCGGCGTCACGCCACGCGCTTTGCCCTGGTAAAAATCGCGGCCATAGCGCTGCCACAGCGCCAGCATCACGTCGTCCAGCGATTTGTCCCCGCCGGTCTTGCTGCGCAGCGTCAGATCGAGCGCCAGCGCGATCAGCGAGCCCTTGGTGTAGTAGCTGACGATGGCGTTCGGCGCGTTTTCATCCTGGCGGTAGTATTTGCCCCAGGCGTCAAAGCTGGAATCGGCCACGCTCTGCTTGTTGCGGCCGCTGCCGCGCAACACGCTGTTGACGGTCTTGCCCAGCAATTTGAAATAGGCCGCTTCGTCGATCAGGCCGGCGCGCACCAGCATCAGGTCGTCGTAATAGCTGGTAAAGCCTTCGAACAGCCACAGCAGCGGCGTATAGCTTTCCGCCTGCAGTTGGTAGGGTGCAAACGCGGCCGGCTTGATGCGCTTGACGTTCCAGGTATGGAAATACTCGTGGCTGCACAGGCCCAGGAATTTCAGGTAGCCGTCGCCGATCTCGGCGCTGCTGGTGGCCGTGGTGGGCAGGTCGGCGCGCGCGCAGATCAGCGCGGTCGAAGCGCGGTGCTCCAGCCCGCCATAGCCGTCGCCCACCGCCATGGTCATGAACACATAACGGTCCATCGGCGCTTTTTTGCCTGTCGGTTCAAAAAAGGCGATCTGGGTTTCGCAGATGGCTTTCAGGTCGCGGCACAGCCGGTCCAGGTCCAGGTTCGGCACCTTGCCGGTGACGACGATATCGTGCGGCACGCCATGCGCCTTGAAGGTGGCCAGCGCGAAGTCGCCCATTTCCACCGGATGGTCGATCAACTCGTCGTAATTGGCGGCCTGGTAGCTGCCGAAGCCATAGCGTTTGGCTTTCAGTTCCGGCAAGGTAGTGGCCACGCGCCAATGCTTGCAGGCGGCGTCCTTCGGCTGCACGATGTTCACTTCATGCGGTGCCGACTCCTGCCCCAGCACGCTCAGGAACACGCTGGTGCCGTTGAAAAAACCGTGCTGCTGGTCGAGGTGGGCGGCGCGCACCGACAGGTCCCAGGCGTAGACGTCATATTCCACCACCAGGGCGCCGTCGCAGGGTGCGGCCTGCCACGAGTGCTTGTCGAGCTTGGTCAGCGCCACGGCCTTGCCGCCGCAGTCGGCGCGGATGCTGACGATATTGCGCGAAAATTCACGGATCATGTAGCTGCCCGGAATCCAGGCCGGCAGCGACAGGATCTGGCCGATGGCGGCCGGCTGTTTGACGGTCAAACTGACGCGCAACAGATGGCCAGCCAGGTCCAGCGCGGCGATGGTGTAGATGACGCCGGCGGCAGGCGCCCTGGCGATGGCTTTTTTCAACGCTGTTTTTTTCATGTTTTCCTCGTGATTACAAATCGTCCGGCGTATCGACGTCGCGCAAGACGCCATTATCGGCCACCATCACTTCGCGCGCCACATGACCGTGCACGATGGCGCGCGCGCCCTGGTCGCCGTCCAGCGCCAGCAGCAGCGGCAAGTGAACAGCGCCAAACGCCACCGGATTGCCGCGCCGCCCCTGGAACACGGGCACGGCGATGTGCGCGCCGTCGCCAATCGCATGCGACAGGGCGGCGATCGTCGCCGGCGCCACATGCGGCATATCGCCCAGCGCGATCAGCCAGCCCGGCGCGCCGCGCACATGGCCGATGGCGCAGGTCAGCGAGGCCGCCATGCCGGTATCGGCGTCATGGCAGACGCGCACCTCGCAGCCCATGGCGCCCAGCAGGCGCGCCACCTGCGTGTCGTCCGGGCGCACCACGGCCAGCACGCGCGGCAGCGCGGCGAGCAAATTGCTGGCCGCCGCCAACACCACCGCCTGGCCCGCATGCGGCCCTTCGGCCAGCGGCTGCAGCAGTTTGTTGCGCACGCCGGAGGGGTCGAAACGGCGGCCCCTGCCGGCGGCCAGCAAGATGCCTATCATGTTGGCGCCAGCGTGGCGGCGGCGTCCTTGATGGCGGCGCGGATGCGCTGATACGTGCCGCAACGGCAGATATTGCCGCTCATGGCGCCGTCGATATCGGCGTCGCTGGGCGCCTTGTTGGTGCGCAGCAGCGCCGTCGCGCTCATCACCTGGCCGCTTTGACAATAGCCGCATTGCGGCACGTCGTGGCGCACCCAGGCCGCCTGCACCGCCTTGCCCACCGGGTCGTGCTCCATCGCTTCGATGGTGGTGAGCTGGTGCCTGGCCACAGTTGATATCGGCGTGATGCACGCGCGGATCGGCTGGCCGTCCAGGTGCACGGTGCAGGCGCCGCACAGGGCCGCGCCGCAGCCGAACTTGGTGCCGGTCAGATTGAGGTTGTCGCGCAGCGCCCACAGCACCGGCGTGGAAGGATCGGCATCGACCTGCATGTCGCGGCCATTGATATTCAAGGTGATCATCTGCGGCTCTGGCTCTTTATGGGGATGGCATGGCGCCAACGCTCCATCATACCCAAAAAGCGCTGAAAAAATCGTGCAAAAAAAAGCGCGCCTTCGAGGGCGCGCCTGCCTGCTTGCCGGGTGACGATTATTTGATGGTCGACAGTTTCTGTTCCAGCGCCTTGCTGTCGATCGCGCCCGGAATGCGGCTGCCGTCGGCAAAGAAGATCGCCGGCGTGCCCGAGACGCGCAATTGCTGGCCCAGCGCCAGGATCTTGTCGTGCGGGTTGGCGCAGGTCGTGGCCACGGCGGCCGGCACTTTACCGTTCAGCATCCAGTCGTCCCAGGCCTTGTTGCGGTCGGGCGCGCACCAGATATTGCGCGACTTGACGATCGAGTCCGGCGACAAAATGTTGTACATGAAGGTGTAGACGGTGACGTTGTCGATTTCCTTCAGCGCGTTCTGGCGGAAGCGCTTGCAATAGCCGCAGTTCGGATCTTCGAACACGGCGATCACGCGCTTGCCGTTGCCCTTGACGGTTTTCAGGGCCGAGGCCAGCGGCAGGTCCGAGAACTTGATGCGGTTGACATCACTGATGCGCTCCTTGGTCAGGTCCTGCGAGGTCCTGGCGTCGAACACGTGGCCGACGAACAGGTACTGCGCATTCTTGTCGGTGTAGAGAATATCGCCGCCGGTGTTGATTTCATACAGGCCGGCGTACGGCGTTTCCTTGACCGAATCGACCTTGACGCCGTCACCCAGGCGTGGCTCGATCAGCTTCTTGATGGTCGCCTCGGTCGGTGTCTCGGCGCCGGCGCACGACATCATCAGGCCAGAGGCCACCAACAATGCCAGTTTGCTTGTTTTAATCACTTACTTCTCCAATTGATCACAAAACAATCGCCGCAGGCATTGCTGCGGCGATCTTGTTCTGCGTTGCTGTTACCGTTGATGTCCGAGCGCGTGCGAAATCATTTTCCGCTTCAGCGCCGGCAATTTGTCCAGCAAGTTTAATCCCAAATTGCGAACCACGCGCAGCGGCTCCAGATCGGCACCGAACAGACGCGCCAGGCCATCGGTGGCCAGCAGCATCAGCATCACGTCTTCCTTGCGCGCGCGCGCATAGCGCGCCAGCACGCGCTCGTCGCCGATGCCGCGGTGCGCTTCGCGCTCGCCGATGGTTTTCACCAGTTGCGCCACGTCGGCAAAACCGAGGTTCATGCCGTGGCCCGCCATCGGGTGGACCACGTGAGCGGCATCACCGACCAGCGCCACGCGCGGCGCGACCATCGCGTGCGGGCGGATCAGGCGCAGCGGAAAGGCGCGTATCAGTTCGGGCTGCAGCGGCGTGAGCTTGCCCAGTTTATCCTGGCACCAGGCCGACAGGCGCGCGGCCAGCTCCGTGGCCGATTCGGCCTGCAGGCTGTCGGCCAGCGCATCGGGCGCCGACCACACCAGCGACACCCGGTTGCCCGGCAAAGGCAACAGCGCAATGATGCCGTCGGCGCCGGTGAACCACTGGTGGGCCGCGCCATGGTGCGGCTTTTCGCAGGCGAAGTTGCCGACCACGCCGCGCTGGCCGTAGGGGCGGTAATCGAGGCCGATATCGCACTGGCCGCGCACCCACGACTGCGCACCGTCGGCGCCCACCACCAGGGCAGAGGTAATGGTGTCGCCGCCGTCCAGATGCACGATGGCCGCATCGGCCGTCCATTCGATGCGCGTGGCCTGGCCGCGCACCAGGCTGACGTTCTGCGCAAACCGCAAGGCCGCGTCCAGCGCCTGGCCCAGGTTGCGCTCTTCGATGATCCAGGCCAAGGTGCCCACATGGGCGCCATAGGCGTCAAAACCGAGCGCCCCGGCCTGCGCGCCGTCGCCATGGACCAGCATGGCGTCGACCGGCGCCACGCGGGCGGTGTCGAGCGCGCCCCATACCTTCAGCGACGACAGCAACTGGTGGGCCGTGTGATTGAGCGCATACACGCGCACATCCCAGCTGGCGTCATCGGGCGGCGCGGCCGGTTTCGCCGGGCTGAGCAAGATGACGCTCTGGCCGGCCTGGGCCAACGCCAGCGCCGTGGTTTTCGCAATGGCGCCGTCGCCGACGATGCAAACGTCGCTGTGACTGTGCAGCGGGCGCCGCATGGTAGGGGAAGATGGACTGTTCATGCGGCCATTATAGCGTTTGCCAGCCGCTTTTTCGCGCGACAGACGCGCGGCGCGCAGGCTGCGGTGACAACGATTTTGTCTATCCTTGATCCTGGCGCAGCAACTGGCGCGCCCGCTCCAGCACCTCGTCGCGGCCCGCGCGCAGGCCCGCCACGCTGGGCGCGGCCCGGATGTGCGGCTGCACGCCGATACGCTGCAACTGGCGCCCGTCGTCATGGCGCACTTCCAGCCCCGAATACGACACATGCACTTTTCCCGGCAAGACCACTTCGCGCATGTCGCCATTGGCGCCCGCGCTGGGCGTGCCGATAAAGGTCACCGGCGTGGCCGCCTCGACCGCCAGCGCCAGGTGCTCGGCCTGGCTTTGCGTATGCTCGTCGATCAGCATCACCACCTTGCCCCGGTACAACGGGCCGGGCGCCGGAAACAGCCGGTCACCATAGGCCAGTTGCGCGCCGTGCCCCGCTTCATAAGAGATAGCCATTTGCTGATAGGAGGTGGCAAAGCTGGCGGCATGGTTCACATTGAGGCGCCGGGCGATGGCGCGGCCGGTACCGTGCGGATAGCCGCGCATGTCGAGGATCAGCGCGCGGCTGCCCTCGATGGTGGCGAACATGGCGTCGACTTCGCCCGGCTGAAGGCGATCGAGGTCGACATAGGCCACGCCGTCTTCCACGCTGACGACGGGCAGCGCATGGCGCAGCGGCAGCGTGTTGTCGAGGGGACCTGGCTGCAAGGTGACGCTGCGCTGCTTGCCATCGGCGCCAGCCAGCAGCAACTGCACGCTGGCGTTCCTGGGCGCAAGCGTCATCTCGAACATCGCCTTGCGCCAGCGTCCCGCCTCGGTCGATGCCGCCACCGTGCCGCCAAGACGCGCCAGGCGCGCGGCGACGTCCTCGCCATCAATGCTGAGGATCTCGTCGCCCACGCGCAGCACGCCGCTGCCCTCCAGCGCAGGATCGGTCAAGCCTGCGACATATATCCGCCCGCTGATCCTCGCCAGCTGCACGCCGATGCCGTGCGTGCGCTCGTTCCAGCCCAGCGCGCGGCTGGCCGTGATGACATGGCTGTCGTCCAGTTGTACCGCCATCGCTTCGAGCGCCTGGCCGTATGCGCGCGCGTCGAGCACGTCGTCCATGCGGCGCAGGCAAGCCAGCAAAGCGGCTTCCCACGAGCTGTCCATCAGGCGCCGGGCCGGAAAATACTTGTCCATGGTCGCCCACAGCTTGATTGCGGCCAGTTGGCGCCACGCAGGCGGCGGAAAGCGCATGTCGCGATACGGCGCATCATCCTGGCGCACCGCAAACATGGCAGGCGTTGCAATGGGCTGGTGGGATTTCTGCCTGTGCGCCAGCAGGGCCAGCGCCGCCGTCACCGGCGCGCTGCCCTGCCCCGTGGCGCGATGCTCAGGCAGGCGCCGGTCAGCCTGCCAGCGCACCGCACTGCCGTCGGGCCAGACCAGCTGGCCAGCGGCAAACTCCACCGGCAAATCTATTTCCAGCCACAGTGTTTGCAGCGGGCCGGCGCGGCTACGGCTGTCTCCCTCTTCGGACACGATGCGCGCGCGGTTCATGCGCTGCAGCGCCAGCACGGCCGGCGGCACCGGCTGCGTGTCGTTGACGATCACGGCCAGCGGCAAGGCGCGCGCGCCCGGCGCCGGCAGCAGGGGCTGGGTTTCCACCTGCATGAAACCGGGCAGCACGCCTTCCCAGTTTTCCGGGTCCTGCGGGCGCGGCCCGGTAGAAAAACGGTAACGCGGCGCCGGTGGCAGCAGGGGCTGGACGATCAGCTGCGCCAGCAAGCCGTTCAACAGGGCCGGCGATACATAGGACACGGAGGGCACGGCGGCGATCGGACGCAGATCGAGTATCACCCGCCTGGCTCGGGCCGGCAGCACGAACGGCGCCGCGCCAGCGCGCATGCCGGGATGCAGATGCAGCAACGCCGTGTCGCCGGGCAGCCATTCGAGCACGGCGCCGTCGACCGGCCAGTGCACGAAGGCCGGCTGCCGTGCGCCGATGCGCAGCGCCTCGTCGTGCAAGGGCGCCATCAGGGTCGCCGCCGCCGCGCGCAAGCTGGCAGGATTATCTTCGCCGCTCAGTTGCGGCAAGGCCGCCACCAGCGCCCGGTCCCAGTCGATGGCGCCACCGGCCAGCGCCGGATGGATGGCGCGCACCTCGCTCCACAGGCGCGCCAGCGCCAGCACATCATGCTCGCCGGCCTGCACGGGGCCACTCAACAACCATACTGCCAGCGCCACGCATGCGCCCTTGCTACCGCTCCACACTGCCATCGCATCACTCTCGGGATTAAAAGGTTAATTATAAGGCAATAATTCTTGTTTGTTGAGACAAAGTCAGGCACTTTCATGCATATTTGCCCAGTAATCAACTAATCACCGCGACAGCTAAAATTTTTAACGAATTGGCCGCAGGCTCTTGCATTCATGTTTTGGTCTGCTATAATTCTCCACCTTGGCCTGGTAGCTCAGTCGGTAGAGCAGAGGATTGAAAATCCTTGTGTCGGTGGTTCGATTCCGCCCCGGGCCACCAAGAACATACCTCACGAAACGCCCACTCATGCAAGTGGGCGTTGTCGTTTCTGGGATTCGCAGTCCTCGACTCCGGTCCATTCTCGATCTTCAAAACCCACAATACCGCCGAAACACAAAGTTACAGCCGGACTGACGATGAAGAGGCTCCTTTTTCATCCCTCACAATACCCAAGTCCAAGTGCCCCAATTTCATCGCGATTTTTTATTGCCAATGTACAATGATCGTCTCAAGGCCCAACTCAATTTCTGATAGGCAATGCGATGACTTTTGTGTTTCAGCAACCTGGTACGACAAAATTACTAGAAGCCATAGATGACGCGGCAGCAGACGCCACCGCTGGTGGAGGCGTTTTCGCGTTTGCGTCAAGAGGTGGAATTGACGCGTTCTTTTCACGCCCTAACATAGCTAGAATGCTACGGCGGCGGCAAAGATTCCAGCTTATTGTGGGTGTTGACGCGATCACAAATGCAGAGGCGTTGTTGTGCCTCAGCGAAAAAGTAGCGCAGTACAACGGAATATTATCCGCAAATGTCTTTTTCCACGAGAACCCTGCTAGCACGTTTCACCCCAAATTTTCGTGGTTTCAACAGGGCTCTAGCTTGCGACTGGTAACGGGATCGGGTAACCTGACAAAACGTGGACTGGGGCAATTGGCGGTTGCGGCTGGCGCTCCACCCGGAAATTGGGAGGCTTTTAGCATTCAGACAATGCTTGATGGTGAAGCTACGAGCGCAATGGCCGACATCAATGCATGGCTGGCTGGCCAACTTGAAGCAGGAACCCTTTGCTCGCTTGACGACGAACGTGTGCGCGAACGAGCGATGGCGAATGGACGGATGAGATTTGCATCCACAACGCCGCGAGTTCGCATACCAGCGCAGCCAGCAGAAGCGCTAGATGCAATCGAAGTCGCTCCAGTTGACGGCATTACATTTAGTACGCCTGAGATTTTGGTCAGGGAGATCCCAAAGAACCGATCAGGACAAGCCGATCTTGGGAAGACGGTTCTGACCGAGTTCTTTGGGTATGAGGGATCGGAGAAAAAGGTATTTGTCCAATTTGTTTCGCTGGACAACATACCGAAACCAGTTGAGCCAATTTTACTTTTTGTAAATCAAAGCAAGAATTATCGACTAGAACTTCATGAAATCGCAGCGTTGGACTACGATCTCCGCGAAGATGATGGCCGGATGATTCTTGTGGCGACCAAACTTGATTTACGGTCGTTCCGATATACAATTCTTCCAGTGACAGCGCCTGATTATGATACTGTGGCCCAACTTTTAGGACCGATTCCACCATTGCGCGGCCGCAGTCGTCCAATGCGGGAGTTGTTTATGTCCTCGACTGAGTTGCGAACCACGTGGCTAAACGTGCCAGATAATTTGTTGCCACTAGAGACGTTTACGCCAGAGCCCTAATCGCCAGACGGAAGCCTCAACAAAAACATTTAAGCAATACCTCTGCATGCTCCCGTTTTGTAAGCTTGAGATCATTGCGATTTAGTTTATTGTGAGACATACCTTCTACGACGCTAATTTCGACGCGCTTGTAGTACGCATTTGCAAGGTCTACAACCTGGGCCATGGAAACGACACGCGGGTGGGTACCATCGCCAGCCTCATGAGGCGAGTAGGAAAGAACTAGTGGCAATTCATGCCCACTTGCAGCCTTAAAAAGCGCGTCAAAAGCACCTGGAGCTTCAGAGCGGATACAGAATGGTGATTGATGACGATCTTCACGATATAGTCCACGACTGAACGTCGTTTCCCCTCTTTTTTTGACTCGCGAAATTTGAGGATTATCACGAAGGCACATTGTTTCCAGTACATGATAAAATCGGCTGTAATGATCTCGCGTATAGGGCGGGTCCGCATATACAACTGAAAAATCCTTACCGTGGGTCGTCAGCGCGTCAAGATAATCCTGCCGCAGCATAGTCGAGGCTCCAACAGCTGGGACCAAGTTCACATACTTTTGCAACCAAGATTGATAGCTTCCGAGCATTTCGATCGATCTATCACGCTGCACGGTTTTTGCTAGACTTAACTTAATTTCACCTGATTTTGATCGCGGCTGAATAGGTTGCGCAAATTGCTTTCCTACTGTGTTGACCAACGAGCTTGCCGTACTAATCGCAACGGCAGTTAACCCATCCTTAATATCTTCGTCTGAACGCGCAGCGACATTCAATGCAGCATCCAGCAATGCAGCCTGTTGATATGAAAAATATACTCCCCCGAAATTCCTAGTAACAGTCGTCTCTGAGGAATTCCACAGCCCCTCCATTTGCATACGTTGAATTACTTCGTATGTGGCCTTGCCCAAGGCAGAACCTTCGCCTATGAAACCGAATTCCTCAACCAGGACAAGAGATGGCGCCTCTAGCAATTCGATTAATCCGTCGATCTCACCATTATTAGCACTAATCATGCATCTGTGTTCGTGCTCCGCGAGCGGCGCAATACACCACAAAAGACGCGAGGAAAACTGTCCTTTAGCGACTTCGTTTGACAGATTGCAAATTTTTTGATCAGACAAGCGCGGTGGCCGCAGAATGGCAGAGCAGATTACGCGCGAATACTCCTGCACATCTACAGTCGTTACATCGCGACTGGCTCCCATCGCACTGGCGACAACTCCAGTACCGGCAAAAAGATCAACCATCCGACCACCACTAGGATCAACTTCGTTGATCGCATCGCTAATTGCAGACGTAAGGCTAACCTTGCAACCAAGATAGTAAATGGGTCGGAATGCGTTTAGATGCCCATTTATCTGAACTCTAGATGCGGTAGAAATCAAAACCACCACCGCCTTTCCAATCAATTGAACGAGATATCCCGCCTGACTCTCCGGCGACGACCTGCTGTAACCGGTGAGCACAATGTGTCTTAATATGGTCTCCTATCTCGATTCCCAGATACGATCTCTTCATCTTGTGCGCAACTGCTGCAGTGGTTCCCGATCCTAGATAAGGATCGAGGACAATTTCGCCAGGGTTAGTGCTAATTTCAAGAATTCGCTGAATCAAGTGTTCAGGCTTTGGAGTATCAAATATGGATATTTCCTTAAACAACGCGAGCAAGTGCTTTTTTGCTTGGCTTGTTGTTCCGACATCCTCTGCACGCCACAGCGTTTCTGGCGTCAAGCCAGCTTTCCGATTTGCAATGAATTGCTTTAGACGTGGGACAGCATTTCCGTCCCTCCCAAACCATACGTTATTCTTGGCAATCTCTTCAAGCATACGCTGTTCAGGGAAACCCCAACAACGCCCCTTGGGCGGCGAGTGCAATCGCCCATTCGGCGCTCTGAGCGAATAATACTGCTGAGGCGTTGCGTGCCCGTCTTGGACATTAGCAGACACCGATTGCCACGGACCACGTGGATCAGCATCGAGGTTTTTGTAACGATCCTTCACTTCATCTGTAAGCGGTAATGAATTGCGAACCTTAGACCATGCGCTAATTTTCTTCGAGTAGACAAGTAGGTATTCGTGATTTCTTGAGAGGACCTTGCGATTTTCGCGCGTAGTCCGGCGCTCCCACACTATCGTACCCACGAAGTTTACTCTGCCGAATACAGCGTCGGCGGCGACCTTGAGGTAGTGTAGCTCAGAGTCGTCAATTGATATCCAGACGCTACCGTCCTCGCGCAACAGGAGTTTGATTTGCTCCAGTCTGTCGGACACCGATTTTAACCATTCCTCATGTCCCATGCTGTCAAAATAATGCTGATAGCTTTCACCATTATTATACGGAGGATCTAGGTAGACACATTTGACTTTGTTGGCATGCGTTTTGGTTAGCAACTTGAGTGCGGCTAGGTTGTCGCCTTGGATCAATGCATTGCCGGTCCCCGCTGGGCCTGCGGACCACTTTGCAACTCGCTGCATGGACTTGTTGAGCACCTCGTCAGAAGATTTTGAGCATGAAATTACGCTCGCGACATCTTCATGCCCGTTTTGAGGAGCACTATCTAGTTCATCCATGATTATCTCCCTTAATGAACAAATCCAGCCCTTCTTTTTTATCGCCGCCAAACTTGCCGATTCCAGCACCACGTGGTCTTTTTGGTGCGATATCAATGTTTAACAACACGCTACGGAAATCGGTTTGGCCATCGGCCATTGCGCCTAAAAGCGTGGCAATCACAGCCAAATGCGACGGCACATCCCCCTGCTTGTAGTTTGAGAGGGAGATCCGATTCATCTTTATCAAATCAGCAAAGGCATGCACGGTCAGTCCTGCTTTCCCTATTTGCCGGCGAAATTCATCGTAAGTCATGCCCGCGATCATATACTAATGGACATAGTTCATACAACAATTAATATTTGTCATTTTTTTATGACAAAAAAACATAAATTAATGATTTTTTGACGAGGAATTATACTTTATCCGTGAAGGAAAGCCGACATGAGACTACATGCCCATTTCGCCGCACTTCGCCCTCCCCAACACATCAGCCCAACTAAGACATAATAGCTAGACAAACAACTGTATCTTTATACAGTAATTTACTACGATTTGTCGCACAAGTCACTTGCCCCACAGTAATTTTTGGCGTAAATTGCTCTTCCAGCGCCGCTCGCAACGACAACCGGGACCTCTTAGAGAGGCTGTTTTTTGCAATTTAGGGTAGCAAGAGGACCATGCCGTTGCCTACCCGATGCGCAGCGCCGAATATGTGTTGCGCGATCTGGGCGGCAACCGTTATTTGCTGGCGCAATGGGCCGCCCATCAGCGCCTCGATGACCTTACGCTGCGGGAGTAGACCATGAGCTCGCCGGAACTCCAGGTCTTGCGCGCGAAACCGCTGCCGCGCGAAGACGATCCCATCGAATGGATCAGCTTAGCCCGTCCCGCGCCGTGATCACCACATCAAATCATCAGGAATCTGGAACGCCGCATACGGATCATCCTCGTCCACTTGCGTGCTGGCCTGCTTGACGCGCACCACGATGGCCGGGTCGCGCTCGGCGATCTTGTCGGCGATCACGCGCGGCACCAGTTCCACCGCGCCGGCCAGGCAGACGATCACCAGGCGCCCTGCCACCAGGTGCGCTTGCACGGCGGGCGTGACGTAGATGCGCTCGATCTTGTTGTTGAAAGTGAAGTTGTACGGCACTTCGGCGTGGTTGCCCTTGCTCTGGCGGTTCTTTTGCACCATCTGCGCGATCTGCGCCACGATGGCCTTCTGGTTGGCGGCCGCGTCGCGCTGGGCGTTCATTTCGCGCGCCCGTTCGGCGTTCTTGCGCTGGGTTTCCAGCGCGGCAAGGCGCACTTCATCGACGCTTTGCGTGCCGCTCTTGCGCTCGTCCTTCTTTTGCTTGCTCTTGTCCTGGTTGGCCAGCTTGACCTTTTTCTTGTCGACCAGGCCGGCCTTTAAAAACTGCTCTTGCAACGAGACCATGATTACTACTCCGTATTAAGATGCGTCGGCGTTGGCCGACGGAAAGACGTAAGCATAGCGCAGGACAAACCGGCCGCTCACAAAAAGACACAAAATAGGCGGATTTGCCCGCCAAAGTGATTGATAAATGTCATATAGTTAGTTACGTACGGCATATCGATGTGTATGCTCAAGCCGCGCCCCCTCAACCGTCTTCTTGCAAGGATCCGCCATGAAACAACTGATTGCTCTGTGTATCGCCGCCTCGTTTGCCAGCGCCGGGTTTGCCGTCGCGCAGGACGCGGCCCCGGCCGCCAAGACGGCGCAGCAAAACAAGATGACCGCATGTAATGCCGACGCAACCGGCAAGAAAGGCGATGAACGCAAGACCTTCATGAAGGAATGCCTGAGCGCCAAGCCGGCGCCGGCCACCGGCACGGCGCAGCAAAACAAGATGAAAACCTGCAATGCCGAGGCCAAGGACATGAAGGGCGATGCACGCAAGACCTTCATGAAAACGTGCCTGAGCGCACCCAAGAAATAAGCCACCCCGGCGCTACCGCCAGGCCAGCCGTCGCGCTGGCTTTTTCATGTGCGCCCAGTGCCGGAAAACATGATCAATGATCAAGATGACATCTTGTTGGATCACAGGTAGTATTTACTGAACAACAAGGACAGCGGCGCAAAACCCACGGACGAGGACGGCAGCGTGGCGGTATCGAATGATCTCGCGCATTGGCGCAGCCAGATTTTTGCACGCCTGCTGCAAACGGTAGTGCTGCTTGGCATCGTCACAGCCATCCCCAGCGCCCTGCTGGCGGCGCGTGAAGGTATCTGGATGATAGCCGCGCTCGACATGGCATCGATCGCCTGGATCGCTGTCATCTGGCATCGCGGCGACACCCCCTACCACTGGCGCGTGTGGCAGTTTCTTGCCGTGACCTACCTCATCGGCATCGGCCTGCTGCTGAAAATCGGCGCGGTCAGCCAGATCTACCTGCTGGCCATTCCCGTGCTGGCGGCATTGCTGCTGGGTTTGCGGCCGGCACTGTGGATGCTGGCGCTGACGTCCACCTCGCTGTTCCTGCTCGATCTGCATCCCGACATCAGCCTGCCACTGCAGGGCATGCCCGATTCGCTGCTGCTGCGCGCGCTGATCGTCACACTCAACTTCATGCTGATCGCTTCTGTCCTGACCTTGTCGACGGCCTTTTTGCTGGGCCACCTGGCGCGCTCGCTCGACCGTCTGCATACCAGCGCACTGTCGCTGGAACGCGAAATCGGCGAACGCAAAAAGTCGGAACAGGACATCCACCAACTGGCCTTCTACGACGTGCTGACCGGGTTGCCGAACCGGCGCCTGCTGATGGACCGCATCGGCCAGTTGCTGGCGGCCGCGCCGCGCGAGCACGCCATCAGCGCGCTGATGTTCATCGACCTCGATCACTTCAAACATATCAACGACGCGCGCGGCCACGCCACCGGCGACGCGCTGCTGCGCATGGCCGGCGCGCGCCTGGCGCAGCTGATGCGCAAGGTCGATACGGTGGCGCGCATCGGCGGCGATGAATTCGTGGTGCTGCTGGCCCACCTGGCCGACGACATGGACGGCGCCGCCCGGGCGGCCGGCCTGGTGGCGGAAAAGATCCGCGCCGCAATCGCAAGCGACTTCGAAATCGGCGCGCAGTCGTATCACTGCTCGGCCAGCATCGGCGTCACCCTGCTGCCCAAGAGCGGTCAGCAGGCCCACGATCTGCTGCGCGAGGCCGATATCGCCATGTACCGCGCCAAGGCCGAAGGGCGCAACGGCATCGCTTTTTTCGAGGCGGCCATGCAGGCAGGCGTGGAGCGCCGCCTGACCATGGAACGGGCGCTGGCGCGCGCGCTCGACGCAGGCGAACTGCGCATGCACGTGCAGCCGCAACTGGACTGCCACGGCCAGGTGACTGGCGCGGAAATGCTGATGCGCTGGCCGCAGGCCGATGGCGGCATGATTGCGCCATCGCTGTTCATCCCGATCGCCGAAGAGACGGGCCTGATCGTCAGGCTGGGCGACTGGGCGCTGCGGCAGGCCTGCCAGGCGGCGGTGCGGCTGGCGCAGGCCGGTCACCATTTCGCGCTGTCGGTCAATGTCAGCCCGGCCCAGTTCCGCCAGCCCGATTTTGCCGCCCGCGTGCGCGCCGCCCTGAGCGAATCGGGCGCGCCGGCCGCCGCCCTGGTGCTGGAACTGACCGAAGGGCTGCTGGTCGACAAGCGCGATGCGGCGCTGGCGCGCATGCGCGAACTGGCCACGCTGGGCATCCGTTTTTCGATCGACGATTTCGGCACCGGCTATTCCAGCCTGGCCTACCTGACCTCGATGCCGCTGTACGAACTGAAGATCGACAAGAGCTTTATCGACGCCACCCCGCACGACGCCAATGGCACGGCCATCGTGCAGGCCATCCTCGGCATGGCCGGCCACCTGGGTTTGCGCGTGGTGGCCGAAGGGGTGGAAACGCAGCAGCAGGCCGACTTTTTGCTGACCCACCACTGCGACGGCTTGCAGGGCTATCTGTATGCGCGGCCCATGCCGCTCGACGACCTGATGCAGTGGCTGGCGCAGCGCCAGACTTCCACTTAGCCACGCCTTTCGTGGGCATCGCGCCGGTCGCGATCCTGCTGATGGCGGGCGCTCTGCTCATGACTTTCCACATGATGGTACGGGTGTTGCACGGCCGGACGGGCTTGCGCGGCATGCATGGCGTGCATGGCTTGCATGTCCTGGTGGTTGCGCTGAGGCTGGCCATGGCCGGGGTCGGCTTCGCGGTGCGGTAACGGCGCCTGTTGCATCGCTGGTGCCAGGTGCACAGGGGCGCTGCTTCTTTCCTGCGCCATGCGCAGAGCCATGGCCTCGGCATGCCGGCGTTCCATCTGCGCCGGCTGCCGCTGCGGCTGCGGCGCGACGGCGCGGTATGCCGGCTGGGCCGCAGCCGGCGGCAACGGGCGTGCGCCGTGGAGCGTGTCGCGCGCCGTGAAGTGCGGCATGGTCATCAGCGCTGGCTGACGCGGCACGACATGATTGACGGCGCTGTTTTGCGGGCGGTTGGCCACGGTGTTGATGTTGTCGACACTGCGGTAGTTGTTGTTATGGTAGTTGTTATTGGTGACGTTGATATTGTTGACGCGATTGACGACCGTGACGGACTTCGAAACATAGGTCGCCTTGTTGTACACCACCGCAGGGCGGCGCCAGGCGCCACCGTAGCCGGGGTAAGGCGCCGGTGCGCCCCAGTTGACGCCCCAGGCATGCCAGCCGGGGGCGTAGTGCTGGCTCACCGCCGCCCCCACCAGCACACCGATGCCGAACGACAGCGCGCCGGTCGTCACCAGCGTTGCGCTGCCGTATGCCGGCCGCGGCTCGACCCAGCCCGGATACAGCGGCACCGGCACGCCGTAGACCACGGTCGGATTGTACTGCGGCACATACACGATATCGGGCGCCGCCGGCTCGATGACGATGGTTTGCGGCGGCGGCGCAATGACGGCCGGATACGAAGCCGAGCGCGTGACATAAGCGGATTGCGGCGCACGCACAAGCGTCGAGACCCTCAGCTGCTGCGAGGTTTTCAGGTTGCCCGCCTGCCGGGCGCGCGAGCGCAGGAGCTGGATCGCATTCATGACATCGGTGGGGTCGTTGACATAGGCGGTACCGAGCGCCGTGGTCCACTGGCCGTTGTTTGCCATCTGGCCCAGCACGGTGGGGAAGGCGGTCAGCGATTTGATGCTGACGTCCCAGGGCTGGCTGGCTTCGGCCGTTTGCAGCGCCGCGCCTTTCAGCGACGGATGCTGGACCAGCCACTCGTTGGCGGCGGCGACCTGCTCGGGATACGTGGCGCCGGCCAGCACCTGGCCCACCAGTTTATCGGGAAACAGGGCGATCGGCGCGACCATCTGCGCCAGCTGATCGGCGCTCGGCGGCGTGTACGGCGCTGGCGCAGGGGGCTGAAGAGGTTGAACGGGCGCAGGGGGCGTGGCGGCGACCGCGCCGGTTTGCGGCGTGTCGCCGGGCTTGCCGCAGCCGGCAAGCACCAGCAGGCTCAGTATCAATGATGACGACACCGCCGTCTTGAAACTCCTGGCATGAGCGCCCATGATCCACACCCTTCCTCGTTGAAAGCATGCAGGGAAGATTAGCAGGCTCGTGCCATTGAAACTGTTACCTCTTGTAACGTGCGCGCAGGGCTGGATTTCATCTTCCGCCATTTCCAACTGGCGCCCGAGGACTATAACTGCAAGGTCTTGACGATCCGGCTTTCCACCCGCTCGCCCATGCCGGAGCTGGTGCTTTTGCTTTCCTTGCGCAGCAACAGCAGATGGTCGCCGGACACGCCATACTGGCGCGTCTCGTCGATTTTCTGCGTGAAGCTGACCACCACAAAGGCGCGCCCGCTCAGGTCCAGCCGGAAGGCGCTGGCCAGCGGCGTGCCGTCGGCAGCAATCCACACGTCGATGCCGCCTTCGAACTTCTTCACATACTTGCGGTCTTTTTCAGGCACCTTGTCGAGCGCCAGGGTAAAACTGAGCATGCGCGCCGGCTTGCCCTTGTAGCTGTCGATCTTTTCGCCGCTGAACTCGGCCTCCTCGATCTCACGCGACAAGGCGCCCGCCGCCGACACCATGCTGCGCAATTCCGTCGCCGTCATCTCGCCCAGCGCAAAGCCGGTCGGCGTCTTCGTCTTCGGATCTTTTACTTTTGCGCGCTGCTCGGCCTCGACCTTCGCCAGCAAGTCCTTGCCATACAGCACCTGCAAACCCGACGCACCGCCCTCGACCGCCACGCTGGCCTGGCCGCTGTCTTCCTGCGCGTCCTTGCCCTCGCCCTCCTTGCGCCAGGTTTTCGACTCCACCTGCGCCTTCAGCGCCGACTGCCCCTGCAGCCGCGCCAGCGCCGCATTCAGGTCGGCCCGTCCATCGGCCCACGCCACGCCACACAACATGCTCAGCAAGCCCGGCGCAGCCAGGCACCGCACTCCACACCGTAACGTCATCGTCCCCCCTTTCCGCTCGCACAAGGATGCCAAAACACCATGCTCCGGCAATCTGTTGCATTTGAACACAAGATGCACTGGTCAGGCATCAACTCTTTCTGCTATAATTCGCCGCCTTGGCCTGGTAGCTCAGTCGGTAGAGCAGAGGATTGAAAATCCTTGTGTCGGTGGTTCGATTCCGCCCCGGGCCACCAAGAACAGTACGAAACGCAACGCCAACCTATGCAGGTTGGCGTTTTTGTTTCCGGAACACGAAGTGCTCGCGTCCGGTACATTTCCGGTACTAACTAGCCTCCCCCTCGCCTCAAAACAAGCGACCTAGTTACCAAACGACCTCCTGCGGTCGCTCGTCCTCAGACGTCTTCCGATAGTGCCCGCTCAACAAGGCCCCACAGTCACACTCCACACAAATTCGGTGCTGCATTCCTTTCTGAGCTTGCTGTTCTGGCAGGTGGTGGGCTTGTCGTGACGCTCCACCTTCACCTTGTATCCATCAAAGCCAAAGTCATACTTGATTTGGTCCTCGATATACTTCAGATTTTTATTGGACCAGCAGTCCCACTTATGGGAATAGCTTCTTACCCCAATGTACAGGGTCGTTTCGCCGTCGTCGCATAAGTACCCCACACTGTCCACCAGATCCATCATGCGATCAAAGGTGCGCATGACTACGTTCGGCGGCTCACGGTATACGGTGAGCTGGCCAAGCTCGGGCCACGCATATTTTTCTTGGGGAGCGGTCACGATTCCCAGCAAATTGCCCGGAAATTCGTTATGGCGAATGGTTCTATCGAGCTGTCCTGACGGTCCCGCTACACGCATGCTTTCGCCTGCATTGAACCAAACTCTGATCGTCTGCGTCTTAGCGCAGTTCGTGTCCAGGATCTTCGCAAGCTGATCCTCCCTAAGCATGCAGACCGAGTAATTGCCACAGTTGAGTGCGACAACAAACTCGTAACCCGCCCCATGAGCCAGG
Organism: Janthinobacterium sp. PC23-8; assembly: GCF_002250505.1. Classification (GTDB taxonomy): domain Bacteria; phylum Pseudomonadota; class Gammaproteobacteria; order Burkholderiales; family Burkholderiaceae_D; genus Janthinobacterium. The sequence goes on along the minus strand of NZ_NJGY01000001.1, from coordinate 3,181,913 downwards.
TCGTCGGCAGTAAAAGTAAACGACCAAGTGTTACCCCCCTCTGTCGAATACTTGATTAACAGGCGTGTAAAGCGGTTAATTAAGTACAGTCCCCGCTTCTCAGTAACTTTGTTGATCGTGGTCAAGACTGGGTATTCGGCAATTTGATTTAGCACTGGGCCATAGTAATAGTCTTGTTCCTGGATTTTCATGACAGCCTAGTCAATAAAGGTAACATTCAACGGCTCTGCTTCAGGCCGACCATTGTGGCGATGTGCAAGGCCAGCAGAATACGGGTGAAGCTCCCCCGCAATGCCTGCGGTAGCCAACGCGTGCGTAGGTAGGACTTTAGTTCCAACGTGGCGTAGCCTTGTGCCTGTTGCTCATAATCAACGCCCGGCAGTGACGACTCATACCAATTGAACAACATGCTGCGGTTGTCGCCAATACCAGCCAGCATGGCACTGACGCTGCGCCGATCCTGGCGCAGATCGAAACGCTCGCCGCGCAGAGTCTGCGTGCTGACCTGAAAGAGAATGCGTAGCATTACTTGCCGATCCTTCGACGCGACCGGATGGCATAGGTGTCACGCAACAAAGCAATGAACACGCCAACCTCTCCGTCACTACGCAAGGAGTAAACCGCATCTGACTTGTACGTGGTCGAATACCAGAAATGTACATTTAGCCACCCCTTACCTGGCACTGTCTTGATTGCATAAGCGATACCATGGTCGTCGCCGCCAAAGCCTATTACCAGGTCATGCACAGTGTCCTTGTGGTCGACTTTCCAGCCGTAGTCAACCGCGCAACTCTGTATCTGGTCCATCCATTTTGCTGTCATTGCTACACCTTTAGTTATTAAGCTTGGATGTAGTCTACCTACACAAAATGCGATTGTATACATGTTTTTCCTCGCCTTGCAACTCGTAAGGCAAAGCTGCTGCTACACCTGCACCGATACACCGACGCCATGCTGCTGTTCGTGTCAGATCCCGCCGTGCCGTTCACCAACAACCTTGGTAAACGCGCCATCCGCATGCCAAAGGTGAAACAAAAAATCTCCGGCTCGTTTCGGACATTGCTGGACACCCAAAACTTCTGCGTCGTCCGCCCCTGCCTCGACACGCTGCACAAACAAGGCCATGGCATGCTCGACATCCTGCAACGCGCCTTCGCCGAAAACCCGATTCAGCCAGCCCCCCCCCCCGGCTGAACAGTTAGGCTCACAGAACGCATTGAGCGTCAAAACTTCCCTGGAACTCGCGCGCGAAGCGAACGCCTTTGCCTCCGCCTTCCTGATGCCGCGCAGTAGCGCGCGAGGAAATCAATGCACTCACGTTCGGCCTGAGGCCCACCGTGCCAGACACCAAACGTACCCGGCCAATACTGCCGCTTTGCACGCCAGGTCATTACACGTTGGCGAACGCCACGCACCTTCCAAAAAAAACAATTTTGTTATGTTCTTTGTAAATGTCTATGTTATATTGCAAACAGATCATTTATTTCCTATTGGAATTTTTGGGCGTGCACCGCATGCCCTCCCCAAAATGCCATGCGCGGTAAATGAGCAGGCCCATTTAATATCTCGTCAAAAGGAATCCCATGAAACTGCGCAGCTTGAGCATCGTCACCGCCCTCCTTGGAGCCGCCCTGGCGGCGCCGCTCGCCTTCGCCGGCGACGCGGACTTTACGGTAGTTAACAAGACCGGCTACCCGATCCGCTCCATCCATATCGCCCCGGCCAAGAGCGATGACTGGGGTCCGGATCGCCTGGGCAGTGGCGTCCTGGAAAACAACAAAGCGCGCCTGATCAAATTTTCCAACAAGGCCAAGTGCAAGCAGGCCCTCAACGTGACGTTTGACGATGACGGCGCCGAAGTGGAATGGGAAGAATTCAATTTGTGTGAAATCAATAAAATCACCCTGAAATACAATCGCAAGACGGGCGATGTCTCGGCCGACGAAGAATAACAACCGCCGCTGCAGTCAACAATGCCAACCCTGTGTTGGCATTGTTTGCTTTTGGACGTCATTTTCGTCTGCCAGACTCGATCAGGACAGTTGCATTGCTGTTATCCCGTAATATCTTGGGGGTTGCTCATTGAAAAACAAACTGGATCATGTTCGACCCGCTACGGCTCGAACATGCCGATGCCGTGGAACGCCTGTCGCACGCGACCGCAAAACTGAGCCTGCTGGTGGCGACACGACGCCGGTCTGAATCGGACCAAATTACGGGAATATTTTGCTCATGCTCTTTAGAAAATAGCTGTTTCCACGACAGTTATTGCGAACTCAAGTCGCACGGGGCGGCGCAGCATCCGTCCCATGCGCGGTATCGATGCCCATGCCGATGCCACCGCCACCATTACCACCGCCGCCACCTTTATTGCCGCCCTTGTCGGCATCGCCTTTGCCGCGCCCAGCGCCACCCTGCGTGCGCGTCGGCCCCTGCAGCGGAATCACGACATCGGCCGGCATCGGCCCCAGGTCGAGCGCGCTGCGGATAAAGCTGCGCAGGCTGATCACCAGTTCCGCCGTATGAATCGGCCGGCCGGCCGCCAGGTCGACGGCGGCCTGGCCGGCCAGCCGACAGTGCTCTTCCGTGCCGAGCAGCAGGATATCGGCCAGCGCCGCTTCGACCGCGTCGCGGATGCGGCTGCGCAGCAACTCCATATGCTCCTGGATATCCTGCGTCACTTGCTGCATTTCCTTGCTGTCCTGGCGTGCGCTGGCCAGAAACGCGGCCAGCACGTCGGCGCGCAAGGCGTATGCGGTTCAGTCCGCGCGAAATGGCGCTGTCGAGCTGGCAATATTTGCTCAGCAGGTAGGGGCCGCCGATGTCGAGCGTGCCTTGTTGCGCTCTTGCGCCACGCTCGTTTCGATCTGGAAGCGATACTTGCCGACCACATTGCTCGATTCGACAAAATCGGGCCGGTCGGTGGCGATCTTGTCGCTGCCACCGGCGCCGTCCCCGGCCGCCAACACAGCGGCGCTCCACAGACAGGCACTGAAAAGCAGGACGACGCGCGCTGGTGTGCTCAGGTTCATGCATATCAAACAGGTGCACCAGATTATTTGGACAATTTCCGCGAAATACATGAAGGCAACGCATTCTTGTTGTTTATTGCGCAAGCCGCCGCCAGCATGTGGCGCGACACCGTTTCAATTCAGCACGGAACGCAGATACCGCTTGATTGCCAAATGGAAACTACGTAAGCTGCATATAGACGATGTTCTTATCTGGCGAACATTTGTCCTGGCCTCAACCCCGCCGCAGTCCCCCGTCCCTTCCGATCAGCAGTTTTACATGCCCATGGCTTTGCCGTGGCTGGCCCCTGTCTGTCCTGAAAATTTAGTCGGAACATTGTAGTCAACGTTCTGTGGAGAATGTATGTCAATTTTAAAAAACACCAAGGTCAGCACACGCCTGGCGATCGGCTTTGGCGCCATCATCGTGCTCGGCTTTGCGATCGCCTTGCTGGCGATGATGAGAATGCATGCCCTCAGCGAAAACGTGGACGAAATGGCCAATGACCGCATGGCCAAGGTGGCGCAATTTACGGAAATCAAGGACAACCTGAACGAAATCGCCAGGCGCGTGCGCAATACCATCATTAGCAATGACGCGGCCTTTCGCGCGGAGGAAAAAACAAAGATCGTCGCTTTACGTTCGGCAAACGGCGCCTTGATCGCCAGGCTGCAACAAAGCCTGAAGCTTTCCGCTTCGATCGAACTGCTGAAAACCCTCCTAGACAACCGTCCCGTCTATAACCAGGGCATGGACCATGTCTTGCAACTGGCGGCGGACGGCCAGAAGGACGCGGCCATGCAGTCGCTGCTGGGTGAGGTGCGGGCCTCGCAAAACGTGGTATTCAAGGCAGTTGACGACTCCCGTGCATTGCAGAAAAACATCGCCGAAAAACTGGCGGCCGATGCGCAGTCCCTGGCCGACAAGTCCAGCAGCTTGATGCTGGCGCTGGGCGCGGCCATGCTGGTGATCGGCGGCGGCGTCGGCTGGCTGATCGCACGCGACCTGGGGCGCGCGCTGGGGGCCGAACCGGCGCAGTTGTCCGAGATGGCGGCAAGAGTCGCAGCAGGCGACCTGAGCGTGCAACTGGCGGTGCGCCAGGGCGACCAGCATAGCGTGATGGCGGCCATGGCGCGCATGCAAGTGTCGCTGACCGAGGTCGTGGCCAGCGTGCGCGAAGGCTCGGAAGAAGTGGCGACGGCCAGTGCCGAGATTTCGCAGGGAAACAATGATCTGAGCCAGCGCACCGAACATCAGGCCAGCGCGCTCGAGGAAACCGCCGCTTCCATGGAAGAACTCAGTTCTACCGTAAAACAGAACGCCGAAAATACCCGCCAGGCCAATGTGCTGGCCCAGAGCGCCTCGAGCGTGGCCGGCAAGGGCGGCGAGATGGTCTCGAAGGTGGTCGACACCATGAAAGGGATTAACGCATCGTCGAGGAAGATCGCCGACATTATCGGCGTTATCGACGGCATCGCCTTCCAGACCAATATCCTGGCGCTGAACGCGGCGGTAGAAGCGGCGCGGGCCGGCGAGCAGGGCCGGGGTTTTGCGGTGGTTGCCACCGAAGTGCGCAGCCTGGCGGGCCGTTCCGCTGAAGCGGCCAAGGAAATCAAGTCCCTGATCTTTTCCAGCGTGGAGCGGGTCGAAGAAGGAACGGTGCTGGTCGACCAGGCGGGCAGCACCATGACCGAGGTGCTGGAAGCGATCCGCAAGGTGACCGAGATCATGGAGGAAATCAATTCGGCCAGCAGCGAGCAAAACCAGGGCATTGCACAGATCGGCGAGGCGGTGCAGCAGATGGACCAGGTGACGCAGGAAAACGCCGCCCTGGTCGAACAGATGGCGGCCGCCGGCATCGGTCTGAAAAACCGCGCCGGGCAGTTGCTGGAGACCGTCGCTGTCTTCAAGTTGTCGGCCGAACGGGCGCCAGCGCCAGCGCTGGCATCGGCCAGGGTGACGCCACGGCGCAGCGCACCGAAGCTGGCGGCGCCGGTGACCAGGCCGCGCGCCCAGACGCCGGCCAAGGCCGCAGCCAAGGCCCAGGCCAGGCCGGTGGCCGCTTCCGAGCAGGACTGGGAGGAGTTCTGACAAGGGCGGCGGGGGAAATGACACCGTCAATCCCTTGACTCAAGGCAATGCAATTGTGCGGCCAGCGGCCTACAATCGCCGGCTTTGCCCAACCTTTCCATGCGCCACGCTCCCGAATTACTCCTGCCTGCCGGCTCGCTGGCCAAGATGCACGCCGCCTTCGACTATGGCGCCGACGCCGTCTATGCGGGCCAGCCGCGCTACAGTCTGCGCGTGCGCAATAACGACTTTTCCACCTTGCAGGCGCTCCAGGAGGGTATCGAGGGCGCGCATGCGCGCGGCAAGCAGTTCTTTGTCGCCAGCAATATCTTCGCCCACAACGCCAAGCTGGCCACCTATTTGCGCGACATGGAACCGGTGATCGCCATGCGGCCCGACGCGCTGATCATGGCCGACCCTGGCCTGATCATGATGGTGCGCGACAAGTGGCCGGAGGTGCCTGTGCACCTGTCGGTGCAGGCCAATGCGGTCAACTGGGCCGATGTAAAATTCTGGCACCGCATGGGCCTGACGCGCGTGATCCTGTCGCGCGAACTGTCGCTCGACGAGATCGAGGAAATCCGCCAGCGCTGCCCGGAGATGGAGCTGGAAGTGTTCGTGCACGGCGCGCTGTGCATCGCCTATTCGGGCCGCTGCTTGCTGTCGGGCTACTTCAACCACCGCGACCCGAACCAGGGCACCTGCACCAATTCCTGCCGCTGGGACTACAAGGTCAAGAATGCGCAGGAAGACGCCAGCGGCGACCTGGGCGCGATGCAGGTGATCCCGCTGCAGTTCGAACAGGCGCTGCAACAGGCCAATTCCTTTTCCGCCCTGCACCAGCAGCCGCGCCACCCGCTGGCCGACCAGCCCTATCTGATCGAGGAAGCGCAGCGCCCGGGCCAGCTGATGCCCATCCTCGAAGACGAGCACGGCACCTACATCATGAACTCGAAGGATTTGCGCGCGGTCGAGCATATCGAGCGCCTGGTGAAAATCGGCGTGCATTCGCTGAAAGTGGAAGGGCGCACCAAGTCGCTGTACTACGCAGCGCGCACGGCGCAGGTGTATCGCCAGGCGATCGACGACGCGGTGGCCGGACGCCCGTTCGACATCAGCCTGTTAGGACAGCTGCAAGGCCTGGCCAACCGCGGCTATACCGATGGCTTTTACCAGCGCCACCACACGCAAACCCACCAGAACTACATGCGCGGCGCGTCCGAGGCGGACCGCAGCCAGTATGTTGGCGACGTGTTGAGCGTGGAAAACGGCTGGGCCAGAGTGGACGTGAAAAACCGCTTTGCCGTCGGCGACCGCATCGAAGTGATGCACCCGTCCGGCAACCGCGATATCACCATCACGCGCATGCTGTCCGATGCCGGTGAAGATATCGGCGTGGCGCCAGGCAGCGGGCACTTCGTGCGCATCGAACTCGATGGGGCGCTGGACCGGGCCTTGCTGGCAAGGTATCTGTAAGCAGGCAACTCATTGGCACAAGCAACACTGAGCTTGCAGGCGGTGCTTCCCTCTGGACATGCCGCCTCGCGTCACTCCAGCACTTCAGTTCTCCAAGCCATCTTTGACGCCACGCAACACGTAAAAATATCTACAAGCAAGAATCCTTGAACACATTGCGTTGTTGGCTACATGGACGAACAAGGAAGCTGACATGAAAAATCTCGTCGTGACCGCGCTCTTCGCTGCCCTATCTATTGTCACGGCGCAAGCGGCTCAAAAGCATGTCCTTTCTTTTCAGCCATTGAAAGGCCGTTATGCAATCTATGGCGGCGCACTGGGCGACCCTCTGCCACCAAGCAAAAAGGATCAGCGAATAGCATTCTGGATTGACGGCAAAGCGGCCAGGCAAATGTTCGAAGCGATGGGGCCGGACCTGCGCAACAGCTGCGCAGCGGAGGGCGATTATCGATTGCGGCAACGGGCTGAAGTGAGCTGTACTTACGATTCCAAGGACGGCCATCATTGCGCCTTTGGTTTTGACTTGCTGACAGGGCGCAGAATCGCCGGCTCCATATGCTGAAACGCGCCAGCTTGGTACTCGTCCCTTTTGCGTCTCTGCTGCTGGCGCACCATGCGCGAGCCGTCTGGGACTATGTGCACAGGGATTTCTCGGCTTCCTACGCCATCTACGGCGCTTATCCCGACGCCCCCGTGGCGCCCATTGCCGGCGATACCAAGGTCGCTTTTCGCTTGACGGGAGCCGCCGCAAAGGACATGTTCGACGCCATCGGTCCCGATCTGGCCGCTGGCTGTCCCGACCCACAGATACGCCTGCGCAACCGCGACATGCTGCTGTGCCGCCATCGTCCCAACGATGGCTACCGCTGTGAGTTCGGTTTTGATTTGTCGACGGGCCTGAGTATCGGCGCTTCGGTGGGCGGTGCGATGTGCGTCCAGTGAACATTTTCTGTTCTTCGCGCCTGGCTAAAAACGCCCCAAAAAGTAGCAAAATCCCCTCAAAACAAAATTTCCGCACCATTTTCGTGCGAAATCTGCGAAGATAGTTGCCCAAATAACCGTTTACCTCCATGGAATTCTGATGAAATACGCATCTGCTCACGAGTATGTCCAGCATGTCGCCGCACGCAATCCAGGTCAACCCGAGTTTCTGCAAGCCGTCACCGAGGTGATGGAAAGCTTGTGGCCGTTCCTGGAGCAGCATCCGAAATACGCGGAGCAAGGCTTGCTGGAACGCTTGATCGAGCCGGAGCGCGTGGTGATGTTTCGCGTGTCGTGGGTCGACGACCATGGCCTGGTGCAGGTCAACCGCGGCTACCGCATCCAGCACAGCATGGCCATCGGGCCTTACAAGGGCGGCATCCGTTTCCACCCGTCCGTCAATCTGTCGGTGTTGAAATTCCTCGCTTTCGAGCAGACGTTCAAGAATGCGCTGACCACCTTGCCAATGGGCGGCGGCAAGGGCGGTGCCGACTTCGACCCCAAGGGCAAGAGCTCGGGCGAGGTGATGCGCTTTTGCCAGGCGTTTGTCAGCGAACTGTTCCGCCATGTGGGCGCGGACACGGACGTGCCGGCCGGCGATATCGGCGTCGGCGGGCGCGAGATCGGCTATATGGCCGGCATGATGAAAAAGCTCAGCAACCGCGCCGACTGCGTCTTTACCGGCAAGGGCGCCAGCTATGGCGGCTCGCTGATGCGTCCGGAAGCGACAGGTTACGGTACGGTCTATTTTGCCCAGGAAATGCTGAAAACCCGCGGTACCTCGTTCGAAGGCAAGCGCGTGAGCGTCTCTGGCTCGGGCAATGTGGCGCAATATGCGGTGGAAAAAGCGCTGGCGATGGGCGCCAAGGTGGTCACGGTGTCTGACTCGAGCGGCACCATCATCGATGAAGACGGCTTTACCACCGAAAAGCTGGCGATCCTGATGGAGATCAAGAACCACCTGTATGGCAGGGTCAGCGATTACGCCGAACGCACGGGCGTGCGCTTCGAGGCCGGCGTCTCGCCATGGCATGTGCCGGTCGATATCGCCCTGCCCTGCGCCACGCAGAACGAACTGACCCTGGACGACGCGCGCACCCTGATCGCCAATGGCGTGCAGTGCGTGGCCGAAGGCGCCAATATGCCGACCACCATCGAAGCGGCCAAGGCGTTCGAAGAAGCGGGTGTGCTGTATGCGCCGGGCAAGGCCAGCAATGCGGGCGGCGTGGCCACCTCGGGCCTGGAAATGAGCCAGAACGCGGCACGCCTGTCCTGGCCGCGCGAGGAAGTCGATGCGCGGCTGCTGCAGATCATGCAGGGCATCCATGCGGCCTGCAAGCGCTACGGCACACGCGCCGATGGCACGGTCAGCTATGTCGATGGCGCCAATATTGCCGGCTTCGTCAAAGTGGCCGATGCGATGCTGGCGCAGGGGGTGATTTAACTCGACGGCAACGACTGGGGTTAACGACCGTTCACCTCATCTCCGGTTTCATCAAACTTTTTCTGCTGATGGTGCGGCCCGACACCATGAACTCGCCGTCGCCCCGGTAGTGCAGGGTTTCGGGCAGCTTGGGCGAGCTTGCCACATGGGCTTTCACGCATTCGAAGATGAAAAACCCGCCCTTCGGGTTGCCCGCCACCTGCGCGAGCTTGCATTCGAAGTTGGCGTAGCATTCGGCGATCAACGGCGCTTTCTCTTTGTCGGCCGCTTGCGCCGTCAGGCCGAAGGTGGCGAATTTGTCGGTGTCTTCGCCGCTACAGTTGCCGATGGCGACGACCTGGTCGACCATGTCGGCCGTCGGCAGGTTGATCACGCACTCCATGCTGCGCTTGATCATTTCGTAGCTGTGGTTGGCGTCGGAAATAAAGCAGCCCAGCAGCGAGGGCGTGAACCCCATCATCATGTGCCAGCCCATGGTCATGATATCGCTCTCGCCCTTCCAGGTGGAGCTGACCAGCACCACCGGCCCCGGTTCGAGAAAGCGGCGGATATTGTCGACGGGGTAATCTTCCTTTTGGTAATTTTTCATGGCGGCTCCTGGGCTGATCAAGCTCCAGCATAGCCCAAGCCTGTCGCGTCGGGCGCGCCGGTGACGCGGTCCGCTTGACGTTCATCGCAAATTTTCCCATTTGCTCAAATTGCAACTTAGAATAGACGACTCCACCTTACAAGGAAATCGCCATGCGCCACTTGCTCCTGTTCGCCGCCCTTTCTTTCACACCGCTGGTCCACGCCGACGAGCAGACCCGACCGGTGACCGCCTTCAACGCCATCGATATCCGCGGCCCGATCAGCATCGAGGTGGAGTCGGGCAAGGAGCACAGCCTCACACTGCGCGGCGACCAGAAATTTTTGAGCGGCGTGGTCACGGAAGTGGTCAATGGCGAACTGAAGATTTCCATGAAGGACAAGAACATCAAGAAGACCGAGGGCGACCCGCGCGTGATCGTCACCATGCCGCAGTTGCGCAAGCTGATCGCCGAAGGCGCCGGTGAAAAGATACTGACCAGGCTGCACGGCCCGCGCGTCGATATCAGCTATCAGGGCGCGGGGCGCCTGCTGGCCGACGGCAAGATCGACTGGCTGCGCCTGAAAGCCCAGGGCGTGGGCGAAGTCGATACGCGCGCCTTGCTGGCGCAAAACGTCGATGTCAATTTCGACGGCATCGGCTCGGTGAAAGTGTATTCGTCGGGGGAACTGAATGCCGTGGTACGCGGCATGGGCGAACTGGTGTATTACGGCAAGCCGAAGATCGTGCACAAATCGGTGGCCGGCATCGGCAGCGTCAGCGCCGCCAAGTAAACAGGAGAATGAAATGGACGTCTCCCTCCTACACGAGCCGCAGCGATGAATCGAACTGAAAGCGAATTACGCGAATCGGCGGGCAACGTCCGGACGCTCTGGAGGAGCGCCGGGCATGCGCAGGGGTACGCCCTTCGGGCTACCTCGCCTTCGCTCGGCTCAAATCGCCCCTGCCGACGGATCACGAGGTGGTTGGCTTGTTTTACGTGGGGAGAATTGGCGGCCTGTGACTGGCGGCGAGATAGATGGCAGATGACGCGTGGCAAGGAGTGGGTTCTCGCTTGCCAACGGCATCAAATGTGCCAGAGTGGAAGTGCAAATAAACCACTTGAGGGAAGGAGAACCCACCATGAATTTTACCGCTTATGGCGTCGACACTGCCAAGAACGTGTTCCAGGTGTATTCGGTCAACCGAGAAACCGGAGAGGTTCTGAACAAGCAGATCAAACGGGCTAAGTTCCTGGAGTATTTCGTCAACAAGCCTGCGTGCCTGATCGGGATGGAAGCGTGCGGAGGGTCGCATCACTGGGCGCGCGCCTTGCAGGCATTGGGACACGAAGTGAGGATGATGGCGGGCAAGGCGGTCAAGGCTTTTGTCAATGGCAACAAGAACGATGCCGCCGATGCGCGCGCGATCTGGCTTGCGCTACAACAGCCGGGCGTGCGGGCTGTGGCGGTGAAGAGCGAGATGCAGCAGGCGGTGCTGTCCCTGCACCGGATGCGGCAGCAGTTGGTGAAGTTTCGCACGATGCAGAGCAACGGCTTGCGCGGTTTGCTTGGCGAGTACGGCGAAGTGATGCCGATTGGCAGGACCGCGCTGAACCGTGGCATGAAGGACGCGCTGGCGCGACTGGCTGAGCGTTTGCCTGCCCTGTTAATCGATACCCTGCGCGAACAGTGGGACATGTTGGCCCGGCTGGACCAACAGATCCTGCAGATTGAGCAGCGGCTGCTGGCATGGATGCGGCAAGACCGGGCCAGTAAGGCGATCGCCGAGATTCCAGGTGTCGGCTTGCTGACGGCGACGGCGGCGGTGGCAGCCATGGGCAACGCGAACGCGTTCAAGTCCGGGCGCGAGTTCGCCGCTTGGCTTGGTCTGGTGCCGGCGCAGACCGGAACAGGCGGCAAGGTCCGGCTGCTCGGGATCAGCAAGCGCGGCGACACTTACCTGCGCACGCTGCTTACTCATGGTGCCAGGTCAGTGCTGATGCATACCAAGGAGCCAGGCAAATGGTTGCAGGACATCGGCAAGCGCCGCCCGCCGAACGTGGTCGTGGTGGCGTTGGCGAACAAAATAGCAAGGACGATCTGGGCGCTGCTGGCGCACGATCAGAAGTACGACAAAGAACACGTCAGTCTCCGACCAGCGTAACAGCCCGGAACGAACGTAAATATCAATCAACATAAGGATGGAATGTCAAAAGGTTGCGCAAGGTATTAACGTGTGATGACAAACAGGTCAGACCGGGACTTACTAAACCTGAATGGCGAGTCGGGCACAAAGCCCGCCAGGAGAATGAGGTGTAGGTCAGCGGATTTCATCGGGGCCGGCAGGGGAGAGACCGTTGCCGCAAGGCCGGATATAGAACTGCAGCCTATCCTGTCTGGAACACACAAAAAACACCTTGGCAAACGGGAGACGTCCATATAGACGCCATGAACATCACAACTGACACAGCGGCGCCACTGGTGCTGCGCGACAACGCCGGTGGCCTGGTCACCCTGCGCCTGAACCGTCCGCTGCAATTCAATGCCCTGTCCGAAGCCATGCTGGCGGCGCTGCAGGCCGAACTCGATCTCATCGCCGGCCAGCCCGAGGTGCGCTGCGTGGTGCTGGCGGCCGAAGGCAAGGCGTTTTGCGCCGGCCACGACTTGCGCGAAATGCAGGCCACGCGCAAGCTCGCCTATTACAAGACGCTGTTTGCGCAGTGTTCGCGCGTGATGCGGGCGATACAGGAATTGCCCGTGCCGGTGATTGCGCGCGTGCATGGCATCGCCACGGCGGCCGGCTGCCAGTTGGTGGCCAGTTGCGACCTGGCGGTGGCGGCTGCCTCGGCGCGCTTTGCCGTGTCCGGCATCAATGTGGGCCTGTTCTGCGCCACGCCATCGGTGGCGCTGTCGCGCAATGTGTCGCCCAAGCGCGCCTTCGGCATGCTGGTGACGGGCCGCTTTATCGATGCCAGCACGGCCGCTGACTGGGGCCTGATCAATACCGCCGTGCCCGACGAAGCGCTCGACGAGCAGGTGGCGCTGCTGGCGCAAAGCATCATGGACAAGAGCCCGGCCGCCGTGCGCCATGGCAAGGCGATGTTCTACCGCCAGCGCCAGATGGCGCTGGCCGACGCCTATGCCTATGCGGGCGACGTGATGGCGAACAACATGATGGAGGAAGACGCACAGGAAGGCGTTGCCGCCTTCCTGGAAAAACGCCCGCCGAACTGGCAAGCGCAAGCTTAGGAGCCTAGCGGTTTTCCTTCATCTGCTGCTGCGCCGAAACACTCAGCTTGTTCAGGTCGTCCTGGCCCAGCAGCGGCAGTTGCGACAGCAGATGCGCCAGGGTCGAGCTGCCCGCCATGTCCAGTTCCGACGACTGCACCAGCACCGTGCCGGCGCCCGTGAAATCGATCTGTTTTTCCTCGCCCGACAGGCTGAAACCGGTCAACGCACCGGCCGCCGAGGCCCAGCCCTGCACATGGGCGTAATCGTAGTGGTATGACGGGCTGGGGCAATCGGCCCAGCCCAGCACGGCCTGCTCGTCGACCCGGCACGGCAGTTCCAGAAAGTGCACGGGGCCGTTCGACGAGGCGATCACCTTGCCGGTGCCGATCATGGTCAGATAGCCGGGCAAGGTCGATTCCTGGCAGATCACGTCCTTGGTAAATCCCAGCAGGTTTTTCGCGCGGATGGTCATGTTGGCGTTGTCGAGATCATAGCAGGCCAGGTCGTTGCCGTTGTCGCCCAAAATCAGCTGGCCCTGCCCGTTCGCCACCACGAAATGATGGACATACTTGGGGGCGTTGAAGGCGGTGCGCACGATCAGGTCGAGCACGCTGCTGCCCATGGCCTCGAAGCGCAGCTCGCCATAAAAGGCAATCATCTTGCCCTTGCGAATGAAGATCTGTTCCTTGACGTCGATCACATACGAAAAACGGTTCAGGTTATCGTTTTTCGGCAAGGTGGAGGGATTGTAGATCGTCATGGCTTACCTTTCGCTCGCTTGGATATAGACCGTGCCCTGGCCCGTGAATTTCACCTGGTACGATTCGCCCGAGGCTTGTCCGACAAAGGTTTTCCAGTTCAGGTCGGTAACAATATTCGAACTCAGTTGCCCCGTATGGCCGATATACGCTTGCGGGTCGACAAACACCGGCACGTCCGGCGTGACGGGCAGGCCGATGGTGTTGCCATCCGACAAAATCGCCACTTCGCCGGTGCCCTGCAAGGTGGTGGTAAACAGGCCCTGGCCCGATACCGCGCCGCGCACCACGCCCTGGATGCCGCCCTGGTTGCCGAGGAACATGGTGCCGGCCGTCAGGCGCGCGTCAAAGGCCAGCAAAGTGTCGCTTTCCACATACAGGGTTTCGCCGCGCACCGGAATAATGGTGACGAACAGGCCGGCGTGCGCGTAGTACACGCTGCCGCTACCCCTGGCCGCCATCATGGCGTAGCCTTCATTGGTAACGGCGCGCATGGCCAGGCTTTGCACGCCCTGGCCCGCCAGGAAGGAGCGGCTGAACTGCACCTCGCCCTGGTAGGACACCATGGCGCCCTTGCGCGCGAACACTTCTTCGTTGCTGAGTTTGACCTCGAGCATTTTTTCATTGATCTGCTGATAAACCGGCATCGCGTGGCTCCTGGCTGCTTAACGTTCGGCGGGCTGGATATACACCACGCCCTGGCCGGTGAATTTGTGCTGGTAGGACTCGCCCGAGCTTTGTCCTATCATCGTGCGCCAGTTGACGTCGAACACGAATTCCTGGCGGATATCGCCCTTGAAGCCGACAAAGGCGTCCGGGTCCACCCGCAGCGGGGTCGAGGGCGTCACTTCCAGCATGATCAGGTTGCCTTGCGAGATGACGGCGATATTGCCGTTGCCTTCCACCGTGGTGGAAAACAGGCCCTGGCCCGAGCTGGCGCCGCGCAGGCCGGCAAAGCTGGTGCCGGTCTTCAGGCTGGTGTCGTAGGCCAGGAGGCTGCTGCTTTCGATGGTCAGCTTTTCGCCGGCCAGCGCCAGCACGGTGATCTCGAACGCATTGTGGGCAAAGAACACGGTGCCGTTGCCGGAGGCCTGCATCAGCTGCATGCCTTCGTTGGTCACCTTGCGCTTGAGCGCGCCAAAGATGCCTTCGCCGCCGAGCAGGGATTTTTCAAACTTGATGCTGCCCGTATAGGCGACCATGGCGCCGGCGATCGCCAGCACTTTTTCGTCCTGCAGCCGTACTTCGAGCAGGCGGTCGGTATTGTTGCGGAAACTGGTCACTCGCGATCCTCCTGAAATACCAGGCAACACAGCCATGGCTGAAGGACAAGATACCGGTGCTAGTGCTTGCGTGCAAGTGCTATTCCTATCGAACGCGGGGGCCGCCCCTGGCTCAGCGCTGCAGCGTGGGTCAGCGCTCTAATTCCAGATGCGATAGATCCAGTAACTTTCATCGTCACGGCTGGCGCGCGCCAGTTCGGTCGGGCTCAATCCCGTGATCTGCCGCGTTTCCCGGCATAAATGGGCCTGGTCGGCATAGCCGCCATGGGCGGCCAGATCGGACCAGGAAACTTTACCCTGCAGCATGGCGTCGCGCTCGTCGAGGAACAGCTGCTCGGCGCGGCGCATGCGGTGCAGGGTGCGCATGGGCTGGCCGGCCCAGGTCTTGATGCGGCGCTCGACATTGCGCGCGCCGCCGGCCAGGCCGCTGGACACGGCCTGCACACCCAGGCGCCGCACCCAGTCGCCGATGGCGCTGGCCGGTTGATCGTCCTGCTGACGCGCCACTTGCCAGCGTGGCGCGAGAAAATCCTCCACCAGTTGCACGCGCACTTCATCGCTGGGCGCGACCAGCACGGCCCGCGACAGCGCTTGCCATTCGCCATCGAACAAGTCCTCAAACGGACGGAACTGGTCCAGCAGCGGCGCCATCGCCATGCCAGTCAAGGCATGCAGCGCGGCCGGATAAAACATCACGACGAAGGAATGCACGGGGCCCGGGTTGTAGCTGACCAGCGGATACGAACGGGGGCCGCCAAACAGGGCCGCCGGCATGCGCACGTCGCCCCAAGCCAGCCCCGGCGCGGCCGCTTCGAGCTCGCCCGCCACCGTCCAGATGATGCTGCACATGGGCGCGGCCGGAAAGCGGTTCAGGCGCTGCGCCGGCGGCAAAGTCGGGCAGCCGGTCGTGTCGCGCACCAGAAAGGCGCGCACGCAGGAAGCGAGCGCCAGGCGCGGCGCGATCAAGCGCGTGACAGGAAGGGAAGCGGTAGCCATGACAGCGATTGTACCGAGATTCATGCGCCACGGGCGATGTCGTATACGTTCAAGACAGGCGCCATCATGCGCGCTACAGTCATGCCATTATTCGCCGTCCAACGGAGTTTGCCATGCCGCCACTCGACCTTGCCGCCGCGCCCGAAGCGCCCGCCATCCCGCGCACCCTGCGCCAGATCCGCCACTTGCCGGGTCCATTCGCCCTGCCCGTGCTGGGCAACAGTTTGCAGTTAAAACTGCCGCGCATCCACCGCGACGTGGAAGGCTGGGTACGCCGTTATGGCCCCTTCATGCGCGCCTGGTTTGGCCGCACCCTGGTGCTGGTGGTGGCCGATAGTGTCGCGGTCGCCGCCATTTTGCGCGACCGCCCCGACGGCTTTCGCCGCCCGCTGTCGAGCTATCTCGTGTCCGAGGAAATGGGCGGCATTCCGGGCCTGTTCCTGGCCGAAGGCAACGCGTGGCGCAACCAGCGCCGCATGGTGATGGCCGGCATGGCCCCGGGCGCCATCAAGGCCTATTTTCCGTCGCTGGTGACGGTGGCGCAGCGCTTGCAGCGGCGCTGGCAGGCAGCGGCGCAACAAGGCCAGCCGATCAGCCTCGACGGCGACCTGAAACGCTACACGGTCGACATTATCGCGGGGCTGGCCTTTGGCACCGAGGTCAATACCCTGGAAGCGGGCGAGGATGTAATCCAGCGCCATATGGATGCGATTTTGCCGGCCGTGGCGCGGCGCAGCCTGTCGATGTTGCCCTACTGGCGCTACTTCAAGTTACCCGCAGACAAGCGCCTGGAGCGCGACGTGGCGGCGCTGGACCGGGCCGTGAGCGACCTGGTCCAGCAGGCGCGGGTGCGCATGGAGCAGGACCCGGCGCGGCGCCTGCGCCCGCCCAATCTGCTCGAAGCCATGATCGCCGCCGCCGACGAGAAAGACAGCGGTGTCGACGACCGCGCCGTGGCCGGCAATGTGCTGACCATGCTGCTGGCCGGCGAAGACACCACGGCCAACACGATTTCGTGGATGATTTATTTGCTGCAGCGACATCCCCACGCCCTGGCCCGGGCGCGCGAGGAAGTGCGCCGGGTGGCGCCCGACATGGCCGGCTTTACCATCGAGCAGATGAACAGCCTCGATTACCTGGGCGCCTGCGCCAGCGAAGCGATGCGCCTGAAGCCGGTGGCGCCGTTTTTGCCGCTCGAAGCGCTGCGCGACACGGTGGTGGGCGACGTGGCCGTGCCGGCCGGCAGCATCGTATGGTGCGTGCTGCGCCACGATACCGTGTCCGACGCACACTTTCCCGATGCGCAAGCCTTCAAGCCCGAGCGCTGGCTGAAGCAAGGACAGGAGGGCCAGGTCAACAACAGCCGCGCCGCCATGCCCTTCGGCTCCGGCCTGCGCACCTGCCCGGGCCGCTATCTGGCGCTGCTGGAAATCAAGATCGCCATGGCCATGCTGCTGGGCAGTTTCGAGATCGCCGGCGTCGATACGCCCGATGGTGGCGAGGCGCAGGAGCTGATGGGCTTTGTGATGTCGCCGGTGGGCCTGTCGCTGCGGCTGGCGCCGCCCAGGTGATACCATCGGCTTTTACTTCAACGTAACGCCATCATGAACGACAGCCTGCTCGATATCCGTGACCGCCTGGCCGCCTTTGCCCAGGAGCGCGACTGGGACCAGTTCCATACGCCGAAAAACCTGGCCATGGCGCTGTCGGTGGAAGTGGCCGAACTGGTCGAGCACTATCAATGGCTGCCGACCGGTGCGGATGCGGAACTCGATGACGCCAGACGCGCCGGCATTCGCCATGAACTGGCCGACGTGCTGATGTACCTGGTGCGCCTGGCCGACAAGAGCGGGGTCGACCTGCATGCGGCCGTGCTGGAAAAGATGGCGCTGAACGCCGTGAAATATCCGGCAGGGCAGGTACGCGGCGACGCGCGCAAATATTCCGAATACTGATAGCCCCCCATCTGTGCGTGGCCGATGCGCGAATCGGCGTAGCATGGTGTCATGCGCATTCCCACTTCCCTCTTTGCTTCTCTACTCCTGATGGCCGTGCTGCCCTGCGTGCCTGCCCTGGCGCAAACGGCGCCGGTACCTGCGGCCGTACCGCAAGTCAAGGTGGACGCCACGCGCGACCCGGTCGACAAGTCCTACCGCAAGATGATGCGGGGCGTGGAGCGTTTCGAGCGCGACCATGCGCTGGCGCCGCAGGCCAGCCTGCGTTTTCGCCTGCTGCCGCGCCAGCCCGGCGTCGACATGCGGGACGTGAAATTGCGCATTGCCGGCGACACCGTCAGCGTGCCGCTGCCCTTGCTTGAGGATAACAGCTTCGCCCCCGTGCGCAACGAACAGGCGCTGCGCGAAGACGCGGTGCTGATCGCCAACCGCAAGGCCAGTACCATGAGCTGGCGCGCCCAGGTCATCACGCCGGGCTTGCCGCCCGACACGCGACGCCTGGGCGACCTGCGCCTGGAATGCCGCGCCGGCATGGATTCGGGCCTGATCTCGAACGATCCCGCCATCATTTCATGGCTGTCCAGCGTGCTCTACAGCACCGACAAGGTCTGCTCCGAGCCGGACGGCAACTATCTGTTCTTTAGCGACCGGCCTTTGCTGGGCGTCACGCTCGTGCACGGCGAGCGCCGCCTGGCCCTGCCCTTCAGGATGCTGTATGCGGGCGGTGAACAAACCCCGGCATCGCTGCCGTATTGCGACTGCCAGGTCTTGCTCGACCGCACCTACTACGCGCCGCTGTGGGACAAAAGCTGGCCCGACGATACCTTGCTGGAATTCGACTACATGGATGAGGTGGCGCCATGAAGTGGCTGATGTTTCCCCTGCTGCTGTCGCTGGCCGCCTGCTCCGGCACGCGCGCCCTGCAGGCCAGCAAATCGGTGCCGCAAGCCACCCTGGAACAAAACGTGCAGGTGGGCAGCAGCACGCGCGAACAGGTGCGCGCCGCCCTGGGCGAGAGCACCTCGATCCGTTTTGACAGCGGCAATGAGGTGTGGATGTACACCTACCCGGATGGCTCGCCGGGAGGCGGCGAGTACATCATCCTGTTCGGCCAGGACGGCGTGGTGAAAAAAGTCCGCCGCAGCGAGGTGTACCTGCTGAAGAAATAGCCCGGGCTGTTGCTCAGCGCGATGTGACCAGCGCCCGCACCGCACCGCCACTGGCCCTGCGCCGTGGCTCATGCTTGAGCTTGAACACGAACATCGACTTGGCCACGCTATCGGTGCGCTGCGCCAGGTTGGTCGCCGCTGCCGCCGCCTGCTCGACCAGTGCCGCATTTTGCTGGGTGATGCCGTCCATATGGATCACGGCCTGGTTGACCTGGCCGATGCCCTGGTTCTGCTCGCGCGTGGTCGACGAGATTTCGTCCATGACTTCCGTCACGCGCGCCACCGAGGCGATCACTTCCTGCATGGTGGCGCCCGCGTTGCTGGTCAGTACGGTGCCGGCGCTGACGGTGGCGATCGAATGGTCAATCAGGTGTTTGACTTCCTTGGCGGCGGTGGCCGAGCGCTGGGCCAGGCTGCGCACCTCGCCGGCAACGACGGCAAAGCCACGGCCGTGCTCGCCGGCGCGCGCCGCTTCGACGGCGGCGTTCAGGGCCAGTATATTGGTCTGGAAGGCGATGCCGTCGATCAGGCCGATAATATCGAGAATCTTGCGCGACGAACCGCTGATTTCATCCATGGTGCTGACCACTTCCGTGACGATCGCGCCGCCTTTCGCGGCCACTTTTGATGCCTGCACCGCCAGCTCATTGGCCGTGGCCACGTGATCGGCGCTATTCTGCACGGTCGAAGTCAGTTCTTCCATGCTGGCCGCCGTCTGTTCCAGACTGGACGCCTGCGATTCGGTACGGCTGGACAAGTCCATATTGCCAGTCGCGATCTCGGCCGTGGTAACGCGGATATCCTCGAAATTGGCGCGCACGTCGCCGATAATGCTGTGCAGATTGATATTGGTCTGGCGCAGGGCCGCCATCAGCTGGCCCATATCATCGTCGCGCACCTTGTCGATCACGCCCGTCAGGTCGCCGCCGGCCATCTTGCGCGCCGCCATCACCGCCTCGCTCAGGGGCTGCACCACAGCGTTGTTCAGATAGGCCCAGAACACCAGCATGATCACCGAGGCCATGGCGGCCAGCGCGATCAGCCAGCCGCGCGTGGCGGCGTGGGTGTCGCTGTCGATATTCCACACGGCGCCGCCCAGAATGGCCATCGAGGCGCAGAAAAAGATGGCGTTCACGGCCATGCCCTGCGACAGGCTGGGCTGGCTCAAGGCTTTCAGCATGGCGCCCAGGCCCTGGCCCACCACGCGGCCCTTGCGAATCGCCAGCTTGGCCTGGTTGCCGTCCTTGAAGCCCTGGTACGCCGCCGCCGCCTCGGCCACCTGCTCGCGCGTGGGCTTGGTGCGCACCGACATATAGCCGACCGGACGGCCGTTTTCGATCACCGGCGTGATATTGGCCAGCACCCAGTAATAGTCGCCGTTCTTGCAGCGGTTCTTGACCATGCCGGTCCACGGCATGCCGCTCTGGATGGTGCGCCACAGGTCGGCAAACGCTTCGGCCGGCATGTCGGGGTGGCGCAGGATGTTCTGCGGCGCACCCAGCAATTCCGATTCGGAAAATCCGCTGACTTCAATAAAATATTGATTGGCATAATTAATGTTTCCCTGTAAATCCGTGGTGGAAACAATTGTCATGCCTTCATTAAGAATATATTCCTGCTGCGTGACCGGCATATTCAAGCGCATTCTCGTCCCCTGTTTTTTTAAATAGCATGGCTAAATTATAAAAACAATATACCACATCAAGGCTGGCGGCCCCACGAGAGAGCCAGAATTGATACACGAAAAGGAATAACATAAATACACGTGATATTGCAATTTGTATTTTCTTTTTTTTAATTAAATTGATCTTATTAACATGTGGAATATTAATAAATCACGCGCCTGACATCGCCTGTATGCCATCAATATTCCAATGCAGCGTCAAATACGCGGCGATGCCTGCCAAATGAACGCAGGTGTAACCAAGCGGCGCACTGTCAGTCAAACCGCAAGCAGGACCACTTATTGCCCGCACAGCAAGGGAAGACGGCTCGGGAAGAGGAATTGATGTTGCCTAAAGGCGACAAAAAAGGCGCCCGAAGGCGCCTCTGGTCACTGCTGCGAACGCTGCAGGATTACTTGTAGGTCTTGCGCGGCGCTTTCGGGCGTGGCGGCGCGGGCTTGCGCTCCGAGGTGCCGTCATCGAGGGTGATGCGCAATTGCTGACCAGCCACCCAGACCGATTTCAGGTGGTCGAGGATTTCCGGCGGCATGCCTTCCGGCAGGTCCAGCACGCTGTGCTTGTCAAAGATATCGATGCGGCCGATATGCTTGGCTTCCAGGTTCGCTTCGTTGGCGATGGCGCCGACGATATTGCTCGGCGTGACCAGATGATCGCGGCCCACTTCGATGCGGTAAGCCGTCACGCCTGGTCGTGGGCGCTCTTTCTTCGGTGCACGAACCGGAACGTCGGCGGCTGGCGCTTCGGCAGCGGCTTCCTTGAACGATGGCGCGGCCTTGGCGGCAAATGGCTTGCGCGGTGCAGCCGCTGGCGCCAGGTCAGGCGCGTCGCCGTCGCGGCTGATGCGCAGTTGCTGGCCGGCGACCCACACGGTTTTCAGCTGCTCCAGCAATTCCTTCGGCATGCTGTCCGGCAGGTCCAGCACGCTGTAGTCGTCGTAGATCTCGATGCGGCCGATATTCTTCGAATCGATGCCCGCTTCGTTGGCGATGGCGCCGACGATATTGCCCGGTTTGACGCCATGCTGATGGCCTACTTCGATACGGAAGGTTTGCATGCCGGCGTCGGCAGGCCGTTGAACGCGTTCCTTTTTCGGGAAGGCCGGGCGTTCGCCGCGCTCGCCACGTTCGAAGCGCTCGCCGCGTTCAGGACGCTCGCCACGCTCGGGGCGGTCAAAGCGCTCCTGGCGTGCCGGACGGTCATCCTGCCAGGTCGCTTGTTCGCGCTGCTTGTTCTTGTCCAGCAGCAGCGGCGTATTGCCACGCGCCATCTTCGCCAGGGCGGCGGCGATTTCGATGGCCGGGATATTCTGTTCGCGCTCGAAGTCCTCGATCAGCGACTGGAATTGTTCCAGTTCGCCCAGCGCCAGCGTTTCCGTGATCTGTTCCTTGAACTTGGCGATCCGCACGTCGTTGACGGCCTGGATGGTCGGCAGTTCCAGCATGCCGATCGGCTGGCGGGTCGAGCGTTCAATGGCTTTGAGCAAATTCTTTTCGCGCGGGGTGATGAACAGAATCGCTTCGCCGCTGCGGCCGGCGCGGCCGGTGCGGCCGATACGGTGGGTATAGCTTTCCGGATCGTGCGGCACGTCGTAGTTGACCACGTGGCTGATACGCTCGACGTCCAGGCCGCGCGCGGCCACATCGGTGGCGACCAGGATGTCGATCTTGCCGTCTTTCAGTTGCTGGATGGTGCGTTCGCGCTGCGCCTGCTGGATATCGCCATTGATGGCGGCAGCCGAGAAGCCGCGTGCCTGCAGCTTGCCGGCCAGCTCTTCCGTGCCCAGCTTGGTGCGGGCAAAGATGATCATGCCGTCAAACGCTTCCGCTTCCAGGATGCGGGTCAGCGCGTCGAGCTTGTGCATGCCCGACACCAGCCAATAGCGCTGGCGAATATTGTCGGCCGTGCCGGTTTTGGCGGCCACCGTCACTTCGGCCGGGTTGACCAGGTAGGTGGTGGCGATGCGCTTGATGACCGACGGCATGGTGGCCGAGAACAGCGCCGTTTGATGGCCGTCCGGCGTTTCTTTCAAGATGCGTTCGACGTCGTCGATAAAGCCCATGCGCAGCATTTCATCGGCTTCGTCGAGCACCAGGGTTTTCAGCTTGGACAGGTCGAGCGAACCCTTGTCCAGGTGATCGATGACGCGGCCCGGCGTGCCGACAATGACGTGCACGCCGCGGCGCAGCGCCGACAATTGCGGGCCATAGCTTTGGCCGCCGTAGATCGGCAGCACGTGGAAACCCGGAATATGGGCAGCGTACACCTGGAACGCTTCGGCGACCTGGATCGCCAGTTCGCGTGTCGGCGCCAGGACCAGGGCTTGGGGTGAGCTTTGTTTCAGATCGATGCGCGACAGAATAGGCAGGGCAAAGGCGGCGGTTTTACCGGTACCTGTTTGCGCCTGGCCCAGCACGTCGCGATTGGCGAGCAACAAGGGAATCGTGGCCGCCTGGATAGGCGACGGTGTTTCGTAACCGACATCCTTGAGCGCGCGTATCAGCGGCTCGCTCAGGTGAAGATCGGAAAATAAGGAAATTGGTGTATCAGACATGAAATCACTCACAAGTTCGCTCGAATCGCCCAATGCGAAAGAGTGTATCTGCTAGTTTACTCTTTACTGGCCCTGCCCGGGTGGAAGCGCGCGGCAGATCGCCAATTTTTGCCATCCCAAACGCAGAAAAATCGGCGATCCGCACGCAATTGGTGCAAAAACCAGGCAACCTTACCTGTTTTGCAATATATCCCGCGCCGCCTACAAATGTTCGGAAGCCAGTGTTGGCGCGTTGGCCGCATGGCGCAGGAACTCCAGCAAGTCTGCATTCAATTGATCCTTGTGGGTGGTCGCCAGGCCATGCGGCGCGCCCGGATACACCAGCAGCCGGCTGCCGATGATCAGTTCGGCCGTGCGCCGCGCCGAGGCGGCGATCGGCACGATCTGGTCGTCGTCGCCATGGATCACCAGCGTGGGAATATCGAACTTCGCCAGGTCTTGCGTAAAATCGGTTTGCGAAAACTGCTTGATGCACAGAAAAGCGGCCGGCATGCCGGCCTGCATGCCCAGCCGCCAGAACGCATCGCGCACGCCCTGCGAAGGCTTGGCTCCGGGCCGGTTATAGCCGTAGAAAGCTTCACTGAGGTCGCGGAAGAACTGGCTGCGGTCGGCCTGCACGCCGCTGCGGATAGCGTCAAACACCTCGAGCGGCAAACCCTGCGGGTTGTCCGGCGTTTGCAGCATCAGCGGCGGCACGGCGCCCACCAGCACCGCGCCCGACAGGCGAGCCGTGCCATGGCGGCCGATATAGCGCGCCACCTCGCCGCCGCCGGTGGAGTGTCCGACCAGGGTCGCGCCCTGCAGGTCGAGCGCCTCGATCAGTTCGGCCAGGTCGTCGGCATAGGTATCCATGTCATTGCCGTCGAAAGGCTGGCTGGAGCGGCCATGGCCGCGCCGGTCGTGGGCGATCACGCGGTAGCCGTTGGAGGCGAGGAAAAACATCTGGTCTTCCCAGGCATCGGATGACAGCGGCCAGCCGTGGCTGAACACCACCGGCGCGCCGCTGCCCCAGTCCTTGTAGTAAATCGTCGTGCCATCAAGAGTGCGCAGGGTGTTTCCCGCGACTGCCTGGTCGGTGCTGCTGCGTGCGTCGTTCATGCCGGCCTCCTGTACATGGCCTGCCGGTTGGCGGCCTTCGTTGTCATTGTGGCCCGATTCGGCGCCGGCACGCCGCGCTGTACGTTCAGGAAATATGATCCGTAGAGTAAGATTACTGCCAATGCATCATCGTTGCAGCTTGTCTCGTCTATTCTGGAGTCCTTATGCGTACCTGTTCCCCCCTTGCCCTCGCCGCCAGCCTCGCCCTTTTGGGCACGGCCGCCAGCGCCCAGCCCCTGCCTGTCGTTGCCGAAGCGCCACTGCGCGCCCACCTGTCCTTTCTGGCCGACGACCTGCTCGAAGGACGCGGCACGGGCCAGCGCGGCGGCGACCTGGCCGTGCGCTACCTGGAAACCCAGGCGGCGCTGGCCGGCTTGCAACCGCTGAAGGACGGCACGTATCGCCAGGGCCTGCAGATTGTCGGCAGCAAGGTCTTGCCGGGCAGCACGGTGACCTTCAGCGCCGGCGGCAAGACGCTGGCGCCCAGGTTTGGTGAAGGCATCGTGTTTGGCGCGTCGAACGGGCAAGAGAAAGTGGCGTTCGAGGCGCCCGTGGTGTTTGCCGGCTACGGCATCCGCGCGCTTGACGAACACTGGGATGATTTCAAGGGTGTCGATCTGAAAGGCAAGCTGGTGATCATGATGGTCAACGATCCGCAGCCCACCGCGCTTGAACCGAACCGCTTTGCCGGCAAGTCGCTGACCTGGTATGGCCGCTGGGTCTACAAATACGAGGAAGCGCTGCGCCAGGGCGCGGCCGGGGTGCTGCTGATCCATACGACGGCGTCGGCCTCGTATCCATGGTCGGTACCGGCCAACGGTTTCGGCCACGAGCGCTTCAACCTGGCCGGCGCCGGCAATGCGATGGAAGGCTGGCTGCAGGAAGATGCGGCGCGCGCCCTGTTCCAGCAAGCAGGGCAGGACCTGGACGCCCTGCGCGCCAGGGCCGAGACGCGCGAGTTCCAGCCGGTGGCCCTGGACGCCACCGTCAAGGTCAGCCTGAACAGCACCATCCGCACCATCTTGCAATTCAACGTGGCCGGCATCGTGCCCGGCACCGACCCGAAGCTGAAAGACGAGGCGGTGATTTATTCGGCGCACTGGGATCACCTGGGCAAGGATGACGAAGGCAACGACAACAGCGCCGCCGGCAGCGACCATATCTATAACGGCGCGATCGACAACGCCTCGGGCGCGGCGGCCTTGCTGGCGATGGCGCAAGTAGCCGTCAAGCAACCGGCACGCCGCACGCAGATCTTCCTGTGGCCGGCCGGTGAAGAAACCGGCATGCTGGGCGCCAACGCCTGGGTACGCGCACCGCTGTGGCCGCTGGCAAAGACCGCCGCCGACCTGAACCTCGACAGCATGAATTTTGTCGGCAAAACGCGCGATATCGGCGTTGCCGGCGCCGAGCGCAGCAGCCTGTACGCGAGCGCCGCCAGGGTGGCCAAACGCATGGGCCTGCGCCTGGCGCCCGCCATCCCCGACCTGTCCGGCGCCTTTTACCGCGCCGACCATTTCGCCTTTGCCAAGGCCGGCATTCCCGCCTTTAACGTGGGCTCGGCCGTGTTCTCGGGCGACGGCTCGTTCGCCTTCATCAAGGACCCGAAGGCATCAAGCGCGCGCCTGGTTGCGTTCAAGAAAGATTACCATCAGGTGACGGACGAATACAAGCCGTCCTGGGATCTGTCGGGCATGGTGCAGCAGGCGCAGTTCACCCTGAACCTGGGCTATGAAGTGGCGAACGACAAGACCATGCCGGTGTGGAACAAGAACGAGGCCTTCGGGAAAGTGCCACGCTGATCAGCACCCGGCCTGGCGGCGGCATGCGCTGCCTGAGCGGCGAGCGGTAGCTCAGATCGCCATGATGCGTTTCAGGTCGACAAACGCCGTCTCATACAGGTGCTGGAAGGCGCCGACCATCACGTCTTCCACGCCTTCGGCGGCATCGAACTGGCTCGACCATTCGGCCACGCACGATGACGCACCTGGTTCGCCCGTCACGCGCAGGGTGGAGCGGTAGTTTTTGACGGGAATCGGGCCCGAGACGATGGTGTAGCTGTAGCTCTTGTCCGCTTCACTGAAGCTTTGCAGGCGTTCGGCGATGATGGCGCCGTCCGTGGTTTTCAGGCGGCGCACGCGGCCGCCCTGCTCCGGCAAGCTGGTCTTGATCGAACTCGACCACTCCGCCAGCGACTGGAAGCCGCCGATAAAATCCCACACGCGTTCGGCGCTTGCCGCCAATGTCACAGAAACAGTTACTTGGGCCATCTTCAGTTCGGTTCCTCATCCAGGTTTGCCGGGCGTGGCGCCCGGCCGGCCGGAATGCCCGGCACAGCCGCTATTTTAGCGCCCATGCCGCTTTGCTGCCGGATGACTACAGATTTTCTGACAGAAAAATCAGCGTATTGCCATGCGCCTGCACCGACGAGCGCAGATCGTAGCTGTCGCGGTAATTGCAGTTGAAACCGTGTTCGGCTTGCGGATAGACATGGATTTCCACCTCTTCGCGGCCGTCGAAGCGTTCGGCGATGCTTTTCACGGCGTCGGCCGGGATATGGCTGTCGTTGGCGCCGAAATGCATCAGCAGCGGCACCTTGATTTCCTCGGCCAGGTCCAGCTTGTTCTGGATGCCGCCGCCGTAGTAGGCGATGGCGCCGTCGACCAGGCCGGCCGCTGCCGCCTGGTACGACAGGCGGCCGCCGAAGCAGTAGCCGATCGAAGCAATCTTGCCGTCCACTTCCGCGCGCGCGCGCAGGGCGGCGACGCTGGCGGTGATATCGGCCAGCACGTGCTCGTTGTCGGTGGCCTGCATCAGTTCGACGGCGCGCTGCCAGTCCGCCCCTTCATAGCCCAGTTCGATGTGCGCGCCTTCGCGCCAGAACAGATCGGGCACCAGCACCACATAGCCGTCAAGCGCATATTGCTCGGCCACCGTGCGGATATGTTCATTGACGCCAAAAATTTCCTGCAACAACACGATGCCGGGGCCCTTGCCGAGATGCGGCACGGCCAGGTAAGCCGGGAAGGTGGCGCCGTCGGCGCCGGTGATATCGATCCACTGCGTAGTGATGCTCATGAAGACTCCAGTTCTGTAAGGGGAAGGAAACAGCAAGGCATCTTACTGGTTTTTTCCGCTTTCTGCGTCAGCCCTGCCCAAGGAACACACTAGTACATTTCGCGTATGTAAAGCACCGGACCCGACTTGAATACGCCAAACACCACCCGCCCGACGGTGGAGGGAAAATGCGGCAGGCCGCCGAGCGACACATCGACGCTGCCAGCCACCTTTGGCGCCTGCAGCGTCAACCGGCCATTGGCTGCCAGCACGCCGCTACTGAACTGATATACCTGGTCGGCAACCACCAGCGTGCTGCAGACCAGCGCCTTGGTGCAGTTGGCCAGCACCACATTGGCCTTGCCGAAGCTGCTCAGGCTGTCGGCCAGGTTGGCGCGCCAGCGCGCGCCGTCCCAGTACTGCGCCTGCACCTCCAGCCGGATCGGCAGCAGTTCCGAGCCGTAGCTGTTGGGCACCATCGCGCGCCCGGTAATCACCGTCAGCACCGCTTCCTTGCCTTGCGCCGACGGCGTCGATGTCACCACATTGCTGACCGGGTAAGTAAAGTTGGCGCGCAGCAGCAGTATGGTCGGCGCTGCCAGCGACGTGGCGCCAGCCGAGGGCGAATAAGCGCCGGGAAATTGATAGGCCAGCACCTGGCGCGCCACGCCGCCGCTGAAAGCGCTTATGGGCACGCCGCTCAAGACGATGCCGGCCGCGCTGCCATCGGTGAACTTGCTGCCGGCTGGCGGCATATTGGCGCTGTCCTGGGCGTCGCGCGCCAGCAGCTGGACCTGCTGCGTATTGATGCTGGTATCCTGCTTGTCAAAATTTATGGTGGTGGCGTTCTGCAGGTTCTGCGCCGTCACCTTCAGCGCGAAAGGCTGGCGCGCATACACATAGCGGGCGCCGGTGCCGGCGCCGTTATCGGTACAAGCGAACTGGGCGCCGCACAGTGCGGGAAAACCCGCAGCGGGCATGTTGACGATATCGAGCGCCGTCTGGAAATGGTGCGGGATAAACAGTACATTGTTGCTGGCGCCCGTCGCCAGCGGCGTAACCGTGCCGATTTGTTGCACGCCCAGGTAATTGTTCAAGATAGCGGTGATATTGATGGTGCCCGTTTCCGCCCATGCCAGTGCGCTGCTCTTGAGCACGCCATTGTTGAAACCGAGTACGCCGCTCACTTCCGGGTCGGCATTGCCATTTTGCGTACCAAACTTCGGTAACACATAGCCATGGCTCAGGGCCACCGCTGGCTTGATCGTCTCCTGACCGAAATTAGGCGTGGTGGCGCCCGCCTTGTTTTGCGCCGTGACGGTCACCGATGGCACTTCCTGGCCGGCGCGCTGCGGGCTGGCAATCGCGCTGAAAGCAAACTTGGCCGGTACGACGATGACATTGCCGCTGCCCGTCATCGTCAAACCATTGTCGGTGCCGCTGGTCGAGGTATAGGTGGCAGTCAGCCCCAGCTGGCCTACGTCCGCATAGAGCATGTTCGGCTGCGCCAGCCCATCGCTATCGAATTTCAACAGGACATCGGTGCCATCCACGCCGCAGGCGCTGCTGTTACTGGCGCCCAGCGACAAATAAGTCCCATTCTTGCCCTGTATGCGCGCGGCCAGGGTGCCAGTGGCGGGATTGGCATAACTGCAGCGCAGCTTGATGGTTTTATCGAGGCCTGCGAACAAGGGAACGCAGGCGCGCGGATTGTTGCTGGAGGAGCGCAGCGCGCTGATCGACACAATCGCCTCATCTTCCGCATAGCGCGGATTGCCGCTCACCTGCAGGCCGCTGCTGTTGAACGGCATCTGGCAGTTGGTGACATTGCCGGTGGTACTGTCTTTGCAGACCAGCGCGCCTGTGGTCGATGGCGTGCTGGTGAGGCTCAGGGTGGCCGTGCCCCCCGCGTATTGCGCCACCGTGCTGTCGACGCTGCCGGTAGTGCCCGTTGACGCCGTGGCGCCGCCAGGCGCCAGGACGACGGTTGCGCCATTGGTATACGCGCTGCCGCAACTGGCGTCGGCGCAGGCCTTGACGGTGACTTTTTCAGGGGAGCAGCTCAATGCTGCGGCCGGATGGGTGATCTGGAAATGGTGCGGGCCGGCTACCTGCGGCGCGGCGCAGGACGGTCCGTTCACCGTACCCTCGTCGTAACCGCTGTTGTTAGAGACGCAAGTACAAGGAGTGCTCGGAGTAAAAGCATTACAAGTGATTTTTTGCCGCACCCGGCCATGCCAGCCAAGGATGATGGAATCGACCTTGGCATTGCCGGTGATATACGCTTCCGACGATTGCAGTTCGACCTTTCCCGCGACAACGTTACCGGAAATAAAATTTCCAGAACCAAGGGTCAATGATTTGGAGGCCGTGACATCGCCGAAAACGCGGGTATCGGATGGTTCGATATTGACGGTTGGCGACACCAGCTTGCCGGTCAGGCGACCGCCAGATGCCAGGTTGAATTCGACCTTCGCGGTAACGTCGCCATTGAGCACTACCGGAGAATTGGTATGGACGGTAGAGCCGCTGATCGGACCGTTGACGGTGGCATGCGATGCAATATCGACCAGGCTTGTGGCCACAATGGTGCCAGTGATCGTCAGGTTGGAGCCACTGCCCAGATAAATGTTGGTCGCGCTGACGTTCGCCGTCAGTGTCTGTGCCTGTTGCCCGACCTTGAAGGTACCGCCCTGCGCAGTCAGGCTGCCGCCAGAGATATTCAGGTTGGGGCCGTTGATATTGCCAATATCGAGGTCGCCATTGACGATCAGCGCTGCGGTGCCGCTCATCGTCAGGCTCTGGTTATAACCGAAGGAAATGGCGCCCGGCACCACCACGGTGTAGCCGCTGGCGATCACCATGGTGTTGTTGTAATCCGGCATATCGAGGCCGCTACAGCTATATTGATTTCCCGTGATTGAACAAGCCGATACGGCACCGCCATTGAAATTCAAGTTGGCCGCCTGCGTGATCACAGAAACGGTCAATAAAAGCCACAATGCTGCCAGATATTTGAACAGGGTTTTTTTCATAATGCGGAATTATAAAGCCCTTTAATATCCACGAAACATTGCGTGTTGACTTTAAGCATAGCCCTCGCATGCTAAGCTGTCACCTTGACCCAGCAATCACGTATCTGATGACAGATCCGCTCCCCACTTCCCGCTCGCCATTGCGCACCGTCGACATCATCATCTACCCGGGCTTCAAGGCCCTTGAAGCCATCGGCGCCATGAAGGTGTTTGATTATGCCAACACCCATCTGCGCCTGCGCAATCTGCCGGGAGGCTATGAGATGCACATCGCTTCGACCGCCATCGGGCCGGTGGCGTCCGATACGCTGATGAGTTTGCATGCCAGCAAGATGCTCGACGCGGCCAGCTTGCCGGACCTGGCGGTGATCGTCGGCTGCCACCATGTCGAGCAGGTGTTGCAAGAGATCCCGGCGATTGCCGCCTGGGTGGCGCAGGCGGCGCCGCGCATCGATACCCTGGCGGCGCTGTGCACGGGCTGCTTTTTCCTGGCCGAGGCCGGTGTGCTCGATGGCAAGCGCGCCGCCACGCACTGGAGCGCGGTGGACAGCCTGCGCCGGCGCTATCCGCAAATCGAGGTCAACGCCGATGCGATTTTTGTGCGCGAAGGAAATGTCTGGACCTCCGCGGGCGTCACCGCCGGCATCGACCTGGCGCTGGCACTGGTGGAAGAGGATTTCAGCCGCGATATCGCGCTGGAAGTAGCACGCGACCTGGTAGTGTACCTGAAACGCCCGGGCGGGCAGTCGCAGTTTTCCGTGCACCTGTCGAGCCAGATGACGACGCACCCGACCATCCGCCAGTTGCAGGCCTGGATCATGGACCACCTGGCCGAAGACCTGAGCGTGCCGCAACTGGCGGCCAGTCTGGCCATGAGCGAGCGCAATTTTACGCGCGTGTTCCAGCGTGAAACGCATACCAGTCCCACCGAGTTCATTGAAACGGCGCGCTTCGAGCTGGCGCGTCGGCTACTGGAAGAAAACGTGTCGTCACTGAAACACGTGGCCGCGCAGACTGGTTTACAGAGCGAGGAAAGGCTGCGCCGGCTGTTTCACAAGAAACTCGGCGTCACGCCGCGCGACTACCGCGAACGTTTTTCCAGCACCACGCGTTAGCGTGAGTCCTTAGCGCGACTTGCCCGAACTGGCGATGCGCACACGCCGCACCGCCAGTTGCTGGCGCTGCCACTCCAGCGGCGTAAACATCAGCGCACACAGCAAATACGTGGCCAGCAAGGCCAACCAGACGACGGGCGTGGCAAGGATGGCGGCATCGCGCCACCACAGCGCCAGCATGGCGGACAAGCTCGCGCCAAGCAACACGGGCAGCATGCGCCGCAAGGTCAGCAGATAGGCAGTGGCAAACATTGGGGCTCCCGGCATCAAGGTTATGCAGCGATGCCTTCGACATTAGCAGGGGTGGCTGGCGAAGTACAGCGCGCCGTCCCCTGCTGGCCTCTGGTGTTGCTGATTTAAGTAAGTGCCAAGAAATTATTGTGAAATTATGACGAACAGAACCGGATGGCGGAGCAGGGAATTCGCGGGACCTGTCCCGCGCCTGCGCAACGGTATCGCCTTGCAAGGCGATACTCCCGCAAAGGCGCCCGATGCGACGCAGTGCGAGCACTGCTAGCAGCGGGCAACGCCGCAGAGCGCCGGTTATGGAAGTCAGAATCCACAAGAATTTATGCGTACTTGCTTAGTACAGCACCACCGAACGGATCGACTCGCCGCTCTTCATCAGGTCAAAGCCTTCGTTGATGCGTTCGAGCGGCAGGCGGTGCGTGATCAGGTCGTCGATATTGAGCTTGCCTTCCATATACCAGTCGACGATCTTCGGCACATCGGTGCGGCCGCGCGCGCCGCCAAAGGCCGAACCGCGCCATTCGCGGCCCGTCACCAGCTGGAACGGACGGGTCGAGATTTCCTGGCCGGCCGCCGCCACGCCGATAATGAACGATTTGCCCCAGCCCTTGTGGGTGCATTCGAGCGCCTGGCGCATCAGGCTGGTGTTACCGACGCATTCAAAACTGTAATCGGCGCCGCCGTCGGTCAATTGCACGATGGCGTCAACCACGTTCTCCACTTCGTTCGGATTGATAAAGTGCGTCATGCCGAACTTGCGGGCGATGGCCTGGCGCGCCGGGTTGATGTCGATGCCGATAATCTTGTCGGCGCCGACCATTTTCGCCGCCTGGATCACGTTCAGGCCGATGCCGCCCAGGCCGAACACGGCCACATTGGCGCCCGCCTCGACCTTGGCCGAGAACAAGACCGCGCCCACGCCGGTGGTCACGCCGCAACCGATATAGCAGACCTTGTCGAACGGCGCGTCTTCACGGATCTTCGCCAGGGCGATTTCCGGCACCACGATAAAGTTCGAGAAGGTCGAGGTGCCCATGTAATGGAACAGCGGCTTGCCGTCCAGCGAAAAGCGGCTGGTGGCGTCGGGCATCAGGCCACGGCCCTGGGTGCTGCGGATTTTCTGGCACAGATTGGTCTTTTGCGACAGGCAAAACTTGCACTCGCGGCATTCCGGCGTGTACAGGGGAATCACGTGGTCGTCCTTTTTCAGCGTTTTCACGCCCGGGCCCACGTCAACCACGATGCCGGCGCCTTCATGGCCCAGGATGGCGGGGAAGATGCCTTCCGGATCGGCGCCCGACAGGGTGTAGTAATCGGTATGGCAGATACCGGTCGCTTTCAGTTCGATCAGCACTTCGCCTTCACGCGGCCCGGCCAGGTCGACTTCTTCGATGGTCAGGGGGGCGCCGGCCTTCCAGGCCACGGCTGCTTTGGTTTTCATGGGTCGCTCCTGCGCGGTTTCAGATGTCGCATTATGGCCTGCCTCGGCCGCGCGCGATACGGGCCGGCGCGCGATTGTCTGAAAACGCCGCCCCTTTGTCCGATCGTGCGGCAACGAACGGTAGCGGTATGCGGCAGGCGTATGCTGGCAACAGTACAACACTCGCTTGCGCGCGATCAAGTCAGCTGGCGAAAAAATGCATGATCGTATTTCAACGCCGTCCGTCACCCGACAAGCGGCTGCGTCGTTCCATCCCTGGAGACTGACATGCGCAATCGAACTTCCCCCACCGCACTCAAACAAGCCTTGCTGGCGCTGCTGATGCTGTTCACCCTGGGCCTGCTGGCCGCGTGCGGCGGCAACGACAATGACCACCATCCGCCTCCCGGCCCCACCACCGGCAGCCTCGCGGTGACCATCAGCGGCCTGCCCGCCGGCGTCAACGGCGCCGTCACCGTGACCGGACCGGCCGCTTACAGCAAGCTGCTGACGGCGTCAGCCACCTTGAGCGACCTGGCGCCGGGTGCCTATGCCATCACCGCCGCCAATGTGGCTTACGGCACCGGCAGCCTGGCGGCCACGCCGGCGACCCAGCAAGTGCAGGTGGCCGCTGGCGCCACAGCCGGCGCTGGCGTCGCCTACGCGGCCACGGCGCCGCTGGCGCTGGCCTTGCAGGAGGTGGCCAGCGGCCTGCAGGCGCCGACCTTCCTGACGTCGCCGCCCGGCGACAGCCGGCTGTTCATCGTCGAGCGCGCCGGGCGCATCCGCATCGTCGACAATGGCATCCTGCTGGCCACGCCGTTTCTCGATATCAGCAGCCGCACCACCACCGATGGCGAACGGGGCCTGCTGTCGATGGCGTTTCATCCGCAGTACGCCAGCAACGGCTACTTTTTCCTGTACTACACCGACTTGATCGGCAATATCATCATCGAGCGGCGCCAGGTGTCGGCCGGCAACGCCAACGTCGCCGATGCGCTGGCCAGCGTGCAGATCATCGCGATTGCCCACCCCGGTTTCAGCAACCACAATGGCGGCCTGCTCAGCTTTGGCCCGGACGGCTATCTGTATGTGACCACGGGTGATGGCGGCGGCGCTGGCGACGCGGCCGGTAACGCACAAAATACCAATACACTGCTCGGCAAGATGCTGCGCCTTGACGTGAACGCCAGCAGCATCGTGCAACCATATGCCATTCCGGCCGGCAATCCGTTTGTCAATACGGCCGGCAAGCGCGCGGAAATCTGGGCCTATGGCCTGCGCAATCCCTGGCGCTACGCCTTCGATACCACGGCGCAACTGCTGTATATCGCCGACGTGGGCCAGGCCCAGCGCGAAGAGATCAATGTCGTGCCCGTGGACCAGGCTGGCAACAACTATGGCTGGAACATCATGGAAGGCACGCAGTGCTACAACAGCGCGACGTGCAACCAGACGGCTCTGGTATTGCCCAAGGTCGAGTACGGCCACGACAGCGCGGGCGGCTGCTCGATCACGGGCGGCTATGTCTACCGCGGCACGGCGCTGCCGGAACTGGCGGGCCGGTATCTGTACTCCGACTATTGCAGCGGCTGGCTGAAGAGTTTTACCTACAGCAATAGCAGCGCCTCGGCCGTGACGGACTGGAACATCACGAACGTGGGCAATATCCTGTCGTTCGGCCAGGATGCGCAGAAAGAACTGTACCTGCTTGGCGGCAGCGGCAAGGTGTACCGCATCGTGCGCAAGCAGTAACACAGTGGCATTTTTCGACGCCTGGCGGGGAAGCGGCTAGAATTGACTTTCCCGCCACGTCTGGCGCCCCTGCAAAGAGAGACCCATGGCACGTTTGACACTGGAATTTCCCGAAGACCAATACTGCTATTCTTCGCAATTGACGGTACGCACCACCGACATCAATGCCGGCAATCATCTCGGCAACGATTCCATGATCTCCATGATTTCGGAGGCGCGCGCCCGCTTTTTGTTCGAATTCGGCGTGCGCGACATCGAGGCCGACGGCACCGGCATCATCGTCACGGATCTCGCCACCACCTACCGTGCCGAAGCCCATGCGCGCGACCAGTTGCTGTTTGAAGTGGGCGTGATGGACTTCAACAAATACGGCGGCGACATCACCTTCCGCATCACGCGTCCGCGCGACAACACCCTGATCGCCATGGCCAAGTCGGGCTTTGTATTTTTTAACTACAAGCGCAGCCAGGTCGTGCCCATGCCGGAAGAATTCGGCAGCAAATTTACCCAGGTTAACTGGATCGATTAAGCCTGTTCAGCGGTAGATGGAAGGTCTTGGCGAACCATTCGTCGATCATCAGCTTTTCATAGCGCAGGCGCTCGCCGCTGGGGTAGCGGTTCATGTGCGTCAGGTAAGACATGTCGGACAGCTGCGCATCGGCGCTCTTGATCGCCTTGCCGTCCTGTTCCAGCACATACGACAGGCTGATGCGCGGCCAGTCGGCGCCGCCCGTCATTACGCGGATTTCGTTGGCGGAACGCACCTGCGGATCTTCGCGGCCTGCCAGGTCGATATCGGTGATCACGATCTGCAAATGCTGTCCGGCCGGCAGCGACGCGCCCAGCTTGTCGAAGTGGCGCGTCAGTTCCTGCAATGCCTCTTCGCGCTTGCGCGGATCGAACGACAGATCGGCGAATTGTTCCGGCTTGTCATAACGCACCTCGGTCTTGCCGGTGGCCATGACAGCATCAGAATGTTGCGCCCACGCGGCGGCGCTTGCCAGCAAGACGCTGCCAGCCAACAGCAAGCGCGTGACTTTCTTTTTCATGATCATCCCTTTCAAAAGACACCCGCATCCAATATACGCGCCTCGCCCGGCATCGCCGTTGAAATTCATATCTTGTTACGAACTGATTGGCAATCTGGACGAAAACAAAGTATTGTCTTGAGAGTATAATTGCATAAGTGATAAAGTATGTATGACAATGTTTTCGTGTAGTTGAAAACACTGTTGCATGGAAACAGGACAATTAATCTTGCCTGTTGTTAATACCATGCGCTCGGTCTACAATCGACAGAATGCGCCCGGAAACTGGGCAACGCCATTGCTGGCGCACAGGGTGCCTGGCGCGTGGCGGCCAGTCATGCCCTTTAGCGGAACTCGTCCTTATGTCATTTTTGTCTTCAGCCTCGCCCAAGTTAACGCCGTGGAAAGTCTTGCTTGTCGACGATGAACCCGACATTCACGACATTACCAAGCTGACACTGACCCGTTTCCGCCTCGAAGGCCGCGCCCTCAGTTTTGTGCATGCCTACAGCGGCGCCGAAGCCAAGCAGGTGCTGGCGCGCGAGGAAGGCATCGCGCTGGTGTTTCTCGACGTGGTCATGGAGCGCGAGGACAGCGGCCTGGAAGTGGCGCGCTGGATGCGCGAAGACCTGGGCAACCACTTTACCCGCATCGTGCTGCGCACCGGGCAGCCGGGCCAGGCGCCGGAAGAGCGCGTAATCGTCAATTACGATATCAACGATTACAAGGAAAAAACCGAGCTCGACCGCACCAAGCTGTTTACCACCACCTTTGCCGCCCTGCGCGCCTACCGCGACATCATGAAGGTCGAGGAAGCGCGTCTGGCGCAGCTGCATTACCGCGAAGGCCTGGAACGCGTGATCGCCGCCTCGGCGCACATCTTCAAGCAGCGCAACCTGCGCGACTTCGCCAGCGGCCTGCTGCAGCAAGTCGTCGCCCTGCTGCGCCTGGAAACAAGCATGCTGCTGCGCCTGCGCGGCGCCAGCGCCATCACCGGCGTGCAGGACTATGAAATCCTGGCGCAGATCGGCGACACCGACGACGGCATGTTCAGCCCGGCCCTGCTGTCGCAGCTGGACGACGCCAAGAGCAACAAGATTTCGCGCCTGCATGGCGACACCTATGTCGGCTATTTTCCCAACAGCAGCGGCAAGGCGTCCCTGCTGGTATTGAAAGGCGTGGCAGAAATTTCCGACCTCGACGCGCAGCTGCTGGAAGTGTTCTGCTCGGGCGTGGCGATCGCCTTCGACAATATTTTGCTGACGCAAGAAATCACCGACACCCAGGCCGAACTGATCCTGCGCCTGGGCGACGTGGTCGAATCGCGCTCGCACGAAAGCGGCAACCACGTGCGCCGCATGGCCGAGGTATGCCAGTTGCTGGCGCAGGCGTCGGGCATGTCGGAAGAAGAAACCATGGTGCTGCGCCACGCCGCGCCCATGCACGACATCGGCAAGATTTCCACCCCCGACGCGGTATTGCTCAAACCGGGCAAGCTCGACGCGGCCGAATGGGAAATCATGAAGCAGCACCCGTCCGTGGGCATGTCGATCCTCGACGGCTCGCAGCGCCCGCTATTGAAAGCGGCCGCCGTGATCGCCCACCAGCACCATGAAAAATACGACGGCAGCGGCTACCCGCAAGGCCTGGTCGGCGAGCACATCCACAAATACGCGCGCATCGCTGCGGTGGCCGACGTCTTCGACGCCCTGATGCACAAGCGCTGCTACAAGGACGCCTGGCCCCTGGAGCAGGTGGTCGCCTACCTGCGCGAAGTGAGCGGCAGCCATCTCGATCCGCAATATGTGGAGTTGTTGATTGCAAACCTCGACGAAGCGCTGGCGCTCAATCAGCGGTTTCCGGACTAGCATTGCATATTGAAACGTTGAACCATTGGCTTACGAATGAAGGGTGCGGCAAGTCGGAGATAGCAGCCGGGGGGGGTGATCTAATACAGTGAGTATGGAGAACGGACCCGGGGGTCAGGTCCGCCATTCCGACACAAGCCCAGCGGTGCCCATACAACTTGCTGCTGATCGAGACGACCAAGGCTCAGAGCGTGTGCAAATGACTGACCTGGCCCTGGCCACTGACCCTGACCACGCTCGGCTTCGTAAAACCCTCTCCCACTCAAGCTTTCTAACACAGAGTGTGAGACAATGAGACATGGTTAAAACGACTACCACAACTGTTGCTGGAAAGAAGCAGGCGGCGAAAAAGGCGCTTGCAACAGCGGCTGCGCCAGCGCGCGTAGGCCGGTCTGTTTCCGCCAGCGCAGCTGCAGCCGCAGAGGCTGCTCTTCCGCAAAAAACAAGCTATGCGGCATTGGTCCGCCGCCTTGCCAAAGACTATGGCGTCAAAGTCGCTTCGGCACCTGCCGCTTCGCCGATCAACCCGTATCGCACGAGCGAGGCCGTAACCAAAAAAGCTCTGCAAGGCGCAGGGGTTTTGACCCGTTACGGTAATCTGGCGCCACACTTGAAGTGAAGACTGGGCAGCTGGTATTCGCTTATCACGGTTGTGATGTTACTCTGCGTGATGACTTGGTCAGCGGTCGCATCACTGAGCTGAAGCCGAGTGCAAACAAGTACGACTGGCTAGGTGCTGGAGCATATTTCTTCGAGAACGATTACAAACGCGCGCTGATGTTCGCGAGCGCCGCGCAAGCCAATCCAACGAAGCGTTTCACGAAACAACCGATTGCGACGCCAGCTGTAGTAGGCGCAGTCCTGCAATTGGATTTCATCTTGGATATGACTACGCAAGAAGGTATTGAAGAGTACTGTCTTGCGTACGAAGCAATGGTTGAATATCTGACTGATAATGGCCTTCCCGAGCCAAAAAACTCGAAGGCTAATGACGATGATGAAGACATCATTGTTCGTCAGCTAGATAGCGATGTATTTAATTTCATGCATCAGATCCGCGACAGAACTGATCAGCGAATGTTTCAAGCTGTCCGATCAGCATTTCCGCAAGGCAAGGAGGTGGCGCCGTCATCAGCTTTCAAACGCAGCTCGCACATCCAGATTGCGCTACGCGAGAACTCCTGCGTCCGTGCCTGGTTCCTGCCGTCAGGTGCGCAGCTTATGACTGAACGGCAATATGAAACAGCCGAGGAAAAACTCGCCGCAGCCAAAGCTGTATATGCTGCTCAAAAGCCGCGTATCCGAGCCACTCCCCAGCATTAATAAGATATCGCACTGCGTTCGATAACAATGAAGCAAGCCGGTCATGGGGCAGCAAAGTGCCCCTGAGCAATACGCACAGCAGCAAACCAAGTTTCGCCCCAAGACCTCAACCTGGGCGCCTCGGGCCAAGCGGCCCGCTGTTTTGAAGTTAAAGTTCAAGCAGTCTTCGGCTCCAGCGGAAAACGTATCGTGTAATGCAACCCCATCCCCGGCGCACTGGCCACCTTGACGGTGCCTCCCAGCGCCCCCGTCACCAGATTATACAAAATATGCGCGCCCAGCCCACTGCCGCCCGACCCGCGCTTGGTGGTGAAAAACGGATCAAACAACTGGCCCAGGGTGGCACTATCCATGCCCAACCCGTCGTCGCTATAGTCGAGCAGCAGCATGTCGCCGTCGCTACGGGCATTGATCCTGATATTGCCCGGTTCGCCTTCCGGAAAACCATGCACCATGGAATTGACCACCATATTGGTGACGATCTGCGAGATCGCGCCGGGATAGCTGCGCAGCTGCAGCTCGGGGGCGCACTCGACAGCGACCTTGATCGGCTTGCCTTTGAGCTTGGGTTGCAGCGACAGTAAAATTTCATCGAGGTATTTGCGCAGGTTGAAGTTGCGCATGTCGTCCGAGGACTGGTCGACGGCCACCTGCTTGAAGCTGCGCACCAGCGCTGCGGCGCGCTGGGTATTGGTGGTCATGATGCGCAAGGTCTGGTCGATAATGCCGAAAAACTCCTGCAAGCCGTCTTCGTCGAGCTGGCCGCTTGCCAGGTCTTCGCGCGTCAGTTTCAGCTCCTGCACCAGGTGGCTGGTAGCGGTCACGCAAATGCCCAGTGGCGTGTTGATCTCATGCGCCACGCCGGCCACCAGGCGCCCCAGGGAGGCCAGCTTTTCCTGGCGCACCAGCTCCGACTGCGCCTCTTTCAACGCCTCGAGCGCGCGGTTCAGGGCCGCGTTCTGCTCTTCCAGGGTTTCCTTGGCCTGGCGCATGGCGCGGTCGGCCTGCATGCGCGCGATCGCCACCGCCACGTGGCTGGCCATAAAGGCCAGCACGTCCAGCTCGGCCTGGCCATACACCACAGAGGCATCATAACTTTGCACGATGATCACGCCATAGGCGCGCTCGCCGAGCAGCATCGGCGCCCCCATCCAGCTGGCGATGGCGGCATTGCCGAGCGGCTCGTTCATTTCGCCGCTGGCCAGCAGCGCCGCATAGCTGTGCGCGTCGAGCAGGCAGGGCTGGCGCCGCGCCAGCACATAGGAACTCATGCCCACGCCATAACGAAAACGCTTGACGGGCGCCTGCGCATCTTTTTCATCGACAAAATAGGGAATCGTGATCTCGCTGCTATCGGGGTGATACAAGGCGATCAGGAAATTGTTGGCCGTTACCAGTTCGCTGATGATGGCGTGCAGGCGCGCATACAGGGTGGCGGCGTCGGCCGCCTGAGCCGACAGGTTGGCGATTTCAAACAGCGCATGCTGCAGGTTTTCCGCGCGGCGCCGCTCGGCCACCTCGTGGGCCAGCAGGGCCGTGCGTTCCTGCACCGCCTTTTCCAGCCGGTCCATGCTTTGCAGGCCTTGCAGCGCGCTCGACACATGGGTGGCGATCAGCGCGAACAGGGCCTGGTCTTCCAGGCTGAAACGGTGTTCGGCGTCATAGCTCTGGATCACGATGGCGCCCAGCACCTGATGCTGCTGGTCGAGCAGCGGGCAGCCTATCCAGTGCTCGGCCGCCGTGCCGCCGCCCCAGGAGGCGCCGCCATCGACATGCATGGCCTCGTCGCCGGCCGTCATCACCAGTTGCTTGCCGTGGATGATGACCCAGGCCGTGGGCGACTGTTCGGCGCCGGCCAGGCGCACCACCCGCCCGGCATCGGGCGCAATGTCGAATTCGTCGACAAAATACGGAAAGCGCACGGTGCCGTGGTCGCTCAGGGCCACATAAAAATTGGCCGCATACATGATGCGTCCCAGCGCCGCGTGCACCGCTTGCAGGAAATCGGCGATATCGCTGCAGGTGCTGGAACGCTGGCCGATTTCCAGCAATACGTTTTGTACCGCTTCCAGGCGGCTGAGACGACTTTCCATGGGGTTTCCTGACGGCTGCAAAAAATAGTTCCAAAAATCAATGTTAGCAGTTCATCTGCCCCTTGGCACGCTAAACCGGCAAGGATTTGCCAGCATCGGCCGACAGTGGCTACACTAGCGACTCTTCCATGCATGAATTGCCCATGACCATCTCGCTACGCGCTGCAGTGCGCCCCTACACCGTTGCCGCTCTGCTGGTGTTTTCCGCCGTCGGCATGCCGCCCCTGTGCGCCGCACCGGCGCGCGTGCCGGCCGCGCAGACGGCCGATGGCGGACGCTATTTCGGCCCGCTGGTCGACGGCAAGATGCAGGGCCGCGGCCGACTCGAATACGCGAGCGGCGCCTACTATGAGGGCGGCTTCGAGCGCGGCGTGTTCAGCGGCCAGGGCAGCTTGCGCCAGCCGTCGGGCGTGCGCTACGAGGGCCAGTTCCGCCTGGGCGCGTTCGAAGGGCAAGGCCGCTATACCTCGCCCAAGGGTGAAGTCTATGCCGGCCATTTTACCAAGGGCAATTTCGAAGGCCAGGGCAGCTACCAGGGACAGGACGGCAGCTATGTCGGCGCGTTTCGCAACTGGAAGCCGCATGGCGCGGGCGTGCTGACCGACAGCGAGGGCATGGTTTTCCAGGGCACGTTCGTGCAAGGCCAGCCGCAGGGCAAGATGCAGGTGCGCACGCCCGACGGCATCGTCTACACGGGCACGCTGAAGGACTGGAAGTTCGATGGCGAGGGCGTCTTGCGCACGCTTGACGGCGATGAATACAAGGGGCACTTCCGCAATGGCCTGTTCGATGGCGCCGGCGTGCTGCGCTATGCGCATGCCCAGCCGGACGGGCGCACCAGCGACAGCGGCAACTGGAC
The DNA here is from genome assembly GCF_002250505.1 of Janthinobacterium sp. PC23-8. Classification (GTDB taxonomy): domain Bacteria; phylum Pseudomonadota; class Gammaproteobacteria; order Burkholderiales; family Burkholderiaceae_D; genus Janthinobacterium. The sequence continues at coordinate 3,139,832 of NZ_NJGY01000001.1, read as the reverse complement.
CGAAGGGCAACTCGACGACCCGGCGCTGGACAAGCTCACGCGCGACAATATCGAACTGGCCCTGTACAAGCAGCCGGCCCTGCTGGAAAAAACCCTGGCCGGCGTGCTGCCGCACGACCCGGCGAAAAAAATCAATCTGTACTTCCTCGGCGTCGGCGGCGATGGCGCGCAGGAAGTGTTCCGGCGTGAAACGGCCTTCGTGCAGCGCCAGTTCGACCGCGACTATGGCACGGCCGGGCGCTCGATGGTGCTGCTCAACAGCCGCAATACGGTGGCGCAGCAGCCGATGGCCACGCGCACCAGCATCGGCGCCAGCCTCGATGCGCTGGGCGCAAAAATGGACAAGAACAACGACGTGCTGTTTTTGTTCCTGACCAGCCACGGCTCGGCCGACCACCAGCTGGCGCTGGCGCAAAACGGCATGGACCTGCACAGCCTGCCCGCGCAGGACCTGGCCGCCATGCTGAAACACAGCGGCATCCTGTGGCGGGTGATCGTGGTTTCGGCCTGCTACTCGGGCGGCTTTATCGCCCCCCTGAAAGATGACCATACCCTGATCATCACGGCCGCGCGGCTTGACCGCACCTCGTTCGGCTGCGATGACCAGGCCGACTTCACCTATTTCAGCGAAGCCTATTTCAAGCAGGCGCTGCCCGCCAGCAGCGGCTTTGCCGAGGCCTTCGAGCAAGCCAAAATCCTGGTGCGCGCGCGCGAAGCGCAAGACTTCAAGGAGAACGGCGACGGCGCAGAAGAACATTCCGAACCGCAGATTTACCAGGGCAAGGCAATCGGCCAACAATTGACGGCATGGCGCGCCCAGCGCAAATAAAGTCGGTACAATGGCCGCTGCCATGAAAAAATTCTTCCTGCTCCTGCTGCTGTTGGTGCTGCCGCTCCAGATGTCCTGGGCTGCGGCAAGCGCTTATTGCCTGCACGAAGAAGGCAAGGCGGCCCGGCACCTGGGCCACCACAGCCACCAGCACCAGGCCGATGCCGATACCGACAAGAGCGAACCCGGCAAGGACCTGAAAGCCAAGGGCCAGCCGCACAGCGACTGCCATGTCTGCCATGGCATCGGCCATGCCTGGCTGCCGCCCGGCGCCAGCATGCCCGTGTTCGACTCGGCCTCGATGGCCGTTGATTCTTCTTCCGTCCTGTACGTCTCGCATATTCCCGATGGGCCCAAGCGGCCCGACTGGTCGCCGGTCATCGTTTAGACCGGCGGGATTTCTCACTGTTGCATCCTGGCGCCGCGCTGTTCAAGCGCGCGCCTGTGTACACGTCCCGTCGAATTTTCTTTCCATTGTCTGGAGAATTCGATGTACCGACTTATCTATTGCCTATTGCTGGGCATTGCCGCGCCCGCCCCTGCTCTCGCCGAGGCGCAGCGGGAAGCGCCCGGCCCCCTGACCCTGCCGGCTGCGCTGCAGCTGGCCGAGGCCGGCAACCCCACCCTGTCGGCCGCGCGCCACGAACTGGCGGCCCAGGGCGGCGCGCTGCAGCAGGCGCAAGCGCTGCCCAACCCCGAACTGCAAACCGTGCTCGAAGATACGCGCCGCGCCTCGCGCAGCACCACCGTGCAGTTGAACCAGCTGATCGAACTGGGCGGCAAGCGCGGCGCGCGCGCCGCGGTCGCCCTGCGCGGCCAGGACCTGGCGCAAGCGGCCCTGGCCCTGCAAGCGGCAGACACGCGCGCGCAAGTGACGACAGCGTTTGCCGACGTGCTGGCCGCGCAGGAAGGCTTGCGCCTGGCCGACAGCGCGCAGGCGCTGGCTGCGCGCGCCAGCGACATCACGGCGCGCCGCGTGGCGGCCGGCAAGGCCTCGCCGGTGGAAGCGACGCGCGCCAAGGTGCTTGAGGCCAGCGTGCGCCTGGAAGGCAATCTGGCGCGCAGCAACCTGAGCCAGGCCCGCCAGCGCCTGGCCGCGCTGTGGGGCGCCTGGGCGCCGCGCTTCACCGAGGCCGAGGGCCGGCTCGATGTGCTGCCGCCACTGCCCTCGCCGGCGGAACTGGCGGCGCGGCTCGACGCCTCGCCCGCCGTGCGCCAGGCGCGCAGCCATCTGGCGCAGCGGCAAGCCATGCTCGATGTGGAACGGCGGCGCGCCACGCCAGACGTAACGCTCAGCATCGGCATGAAGCGCTCGGAAGAGCTGGGCCGCAACCAGGCCATCTTCGGCCTGGCCTTGCCGCTGCCCCTGTTCGACCGTAACGCCGGCAACCAGCTTGACGCCTTGCGCCGCAGCGACCAGGCCGGCGACGAACTGGCCGCCGCCCAGGTGCAGCTGCAGTCGGCGCTGGCGCAGGCAGGTGCACGGCTGGCCACGGCCAGGCTGGACGCAGAGAGCCTGCAAAACGAGATCGTGCCCGGCGCGCAAAGCGCCTACGACGCGGCCAGCAAGGGCTTCGAGTTCGGCAAGTTCGCCTTTCTCGATGTGCTCGATGCCCAGCGCACCTTGTTGCAAGCAAAAAACCAGACCCTGCGCGCGCTGACCGAAGCGCACCATGCGGCCGCCGAACTCGAGCGCCTGCTGGGCGCTCCCCTGACTGCGCAAGAAAGATAACATGAACATCACACTCTCCAAAAAACAGCTGCTGGCCATCGTCGCCATCCTTGTCACCGGCCTGGTGCTGGCCTTCCTGATCCTTGGCAGCGGCGCGTCCAGGGACGAGCATGCATCCGAAGAAGAACAACACGGCCATGCCGAAGAGAAAAGCGCGCCGCCGGTCGAGGGCCTGTTGCTGATGAGCACAGAGCAAAGCAAGGCGGCCGGCGTGGCCATCGCCACCGCCGCGCCGGGGCGCATCCAGACCAGCGTGGCCCTGCCCGGCGAAATCCGCTTCAATGAAGACCGCACCGCGCACGTGGTGCCGCGCCTGGCTGGCGTGGTCGAGGCCGTGCATGCGGACCTGGGCCAGCTGGTGAAAAAGGGGCAGGTGCTGGCCGTGATCGCCAGCACCGATTTGTCCGAGCGGCGCAGTGAGCTGCTGTCGGCCCAGCGCCGCCTGTCGCTGGCGCGCGCCACCTACGAGCGCGAAAAAATGCTGTGGCAGGAAAAAATCTCGGCCGAACTCGATTACCTGCAAGCCAGGCAAGCGTGGCAAGAAGCGGACATAGCGGTGCAGAACGCGCAGCAGAAACTGCAGGCGCTGGGCGCCATGAACGCGGGCAAAGGGCCTTTGAACCGCTACGAGATCCGCGCGCCGTTCGACGCCATGGTGCTGGAAAAACATATCACCCTGGGCGAAGCGGTCAAGGAAGACGCGAATATCTTTGTCATCTCCGACCTGTCGACCGTGTGGGCCGAAATCGCCGTGCCGGCCAGGGACCTGGCCACCGTGCGGATGAAAGGCAAGGTGCTGGTGAAAGCGTCGGCCTTCAACGCCAGCGCCAAAGGCACGATTACCTATGTCGGCGCGCTGCTCGGCGAACAGACGCGCACGGCCAAGGCGCGCATCAGCCTGCAAAACCCCGACATGGCCTGGCGCCCGGGCCTGTTCGTCAGCGTGGAGGTGATCGCCGGCGAGCAGGATGCGCCGGTTACGGTGCAGAGCACGGCGATCCAGTCGGTGGAAGACAAACCGTCGGTGTTTGTGCAGGTCAAGCATGGCTACCAGGCCACGCCCGTGACGCCAGGGCGCAGCGACGGCCAGCTGACGGAAATCACGCAAGGGCTGGCGGCAGGTACGCCGTATGCGGCGCAAGGCAGCTTTACCCTGAAATCCGAGCTGGGCAAGGCCTCCGCCGGCCACGAGCATTGATCACGCCGACAAGAGCCAAGGAAACCATCATGTTTGAACGCTTGATCCGCTTTGCCATCGCCCAGCGCTCGCTGGTGATGCTGGCCGTGGCCGCCATGGCCGCCTTCGGCATCTACAACTATCAACAGCTGCCGATCGACGCCGTGCCCGATATCACCAATGTGCAGGTGCAAATCAATACCGCCGCCGCCGGCTACTCGCCGCTGGAAACCGAGCAGCGTATTACCTTTCCGATCGAAACGGCGATGGCCGGCCTGCCGAAACTCGAGCAGACCCGTTCGCTGTCGCGCTACGGCCTGTCGCAGGTGACCGTGATCTTCAAGGACGGCACCGATATCTATTTTGCGCGCCAGATGATCAACGAGCGCCTGCAGGAAGCGAAGGAAAGCCTGCCGGCCGGCATCACGCCGAAGATGGGACCGGTATCCACCGGCCTCGGTGAAATCTACCTGTGGACGGTGGAAACCAAACCGGGCGCAAAAAAGCCCGATGGCACGCCCTACACGCCGACCGACCTGCGCGAAATCCAGGACTGGATCATCAAGCCGCAGCTGCGCAATGTGGCAGGCGTGACGGAAATTAACGCCATCGGCGGCTACGCCAGGCAATACCAGGTGGCGCCGCACCCGGACAAGCTCGGCTCCTATGGCATCAGCCTGCAGGAGATCGTGGCCGCGCTCGAGCGCAACAACAGCAATGTGGGCGCCGGCTATATCGAACGCCAGGGCGAGCAGCTGCTGATACGCGCGCCGGGCCAGGTGGGCAACGGCGACGATATCGCCAATATCGTGGTGGCCAACCGCGAAGGCGTGGCGATCCGCATCCGCGACGTGGCCGACGTCGTCATCGGGCGCGAACTGCGCACCGGCGCGGCCACCGAGAACGGGCGCGAAGTGGTGCTCGGCACGGTCTTCATGCTGATCGGGCAGAACAGCCGCGCCGTGTCGCAGGCGGTCGACAAGAAAATGCTGGAGATCAACCGCAGCCTGCCTGCCGGCGTGCACGCCGTCACCGTGTATGACCGCACGGTGCTGGTCGACAAGGCCATCAATACGGTCAAGAAAAACCTGCTGGAAGGCGCGGTATTGGTGATCGCCATCCTCTTTTTGTTCCTGGGAAACATCAGGGCCGCCTTGATCACGGCCATGGTGATTCCGCTGGCCATGCTGTTCACGTTGACGGGCATGGTGCGCTTCCACGTCAGCGCCAACCTGATGAGTCTGGGCGCGCTGGACTTCGGCATCATCATCGACGGCGCCGTGGTGATCGTGGAAAACTGCGTGCGCCGCCTGGCGCACACCCGGCAACAGCTGGGCCGGCCCCTGAGCCTGCAGGAGCGCTTTGAGGAAGTGTTCACGGCCTCGCAGGAAGCGCGCCGGCCGCTGCTGTACGGCCAGCTGATCATCATGGTGGTGTACCTGCCGCTGTTTGCGCTGACCGGCGTGGAAGGACGCATGTTTACCCCGATGGCCTTGACGGTGGTGATCGCGCTGCTGGGCGCCATGCTGCTGTCGATCACCTTTATTCCCGCTGCGGTAGCCTTGTTTATCGGCGACAAGGTGGCCGAAAAGGACAACGTCATCATGCGCGTGGCGAAACGCTGGTATGCGCCGGCGCTCGACAGGGTGATGGCCAACACGCCGGTGGTGCTGGCGTTTGCTGCCGTGGCGGTCTTGCTGTCGGGCCTGCTGGCCACGCGCATGGGCAGCGAATTCGTGCCCAGCCTGAACGAAGGTGATATCGCCATCCAGGCGCTGCGCATACCGGGCACCAGCCTGACGCAATCACTGGCGATGCAGCAGCAGCTGGAAACCAGGCTGATAAGCAATCACAAGGAAATCGAACGCGTCTTTGCCCGCACGGGAACGGCCGAGATCGCGTCCGACCCGATGCCGCCAAATATCTCGGACGGCTACATCATGCTGAAACCACGTGAGCAGTGGCCGCAACCGAAAAAGCCGCGCGAGCAACTGCTGGCCGAAATCGAGGCGACGGCCGCCAGCCTGCCTGGCAGCAACTACGAGTTTTCGCAGCCGATCCAGCTGCGCTTCAATGAACTGATTTCCGGCGTGCGCAGCGACGTGGCCGTCAAACTGTATGGCGACGACATGGCGGTACTCGACAAGACGGCGGCAAGCATTGCCGGCGTACTGGGCAAGGTGGCCGGCGCCACTGAAGTCAAGGTCGAGCAGACCAGCGGCCTGCCCATGCTGACGGTGCAGATCGACCGCGAGCAGACGGCGCGCTATGGCCTGAACATGGCCGAGGTGCAGGCGGCGATTGCGACCGCCGTCGGCGGCCAGCAGGCCGGCACCGTATTCCAGGGCGACCGCCGCTTCGCTATCGTGGTGCGCCTGCCCGACAGCCTGCGCAGCGACCTGGAGCAACTGCGCCGCCTGCCGATCGCCCTGCCCCAGGGCGCCGGTGCGGAAGGGCGCGCGCGCTTTATACCGTTGGGTGAAGTGGCCAGCCTGCAAGTGGCGCCGGGGCCGAACCAGATCAGCCGCGAAGACGGCAAGCGCCGCATCGTCATCAGCGCCAATGTGCGCGGGCGCGATATCGGCTCGTTTGTCGCGGAAGCCACGCAGCAGCTGCAAGCCCGCGTGAGCATCCCGGCCGGTTACTGGACCAGCTGGGGCGGCCAGTTCGAGCAGCTGCAATCGGCCACCGAGCGGCTGCAACTGGTGGTGCCGCTGGCCCTTGGCCTGGTGTTCATTTTGCTGTTTGCCATGTTCGGCAATGTGAAGGACGGCTTGCTGGTGTTTAGCGGCATTCCGTTTGCGCTGACGGGCGGCATACTGGCGCTGTGGCTGCGCGACATCCCGCTGTCGATCTCGGCGGCGGTGGGCTTTATCGCCCTGTCCGGCGTGGCCGTGCTCAACGGGCTGGTGATGATCGCCTTTATCCGCCAGCTGCGCGAACAAGGCCTGCCGCTGCAGGCGGCGATACGCGACGGCGCCCTGTCGCGTTTGCGGCCGGTGCTGATGACGGCACTGGTCGCGTCGCTGGGGTTCGTGCCGATGGCGATCGCCACCGGCACCGGCGCCGAAGTGCAGCGCCCGCTGGCCACGGTGGTGATCGGCGGGATCTTGTCGTCGACGGTATTGACGCTGCTGGTGTTGCCGTTGTTATACCGGCTCGCTTACGGGAAGGACAAAAAACCTCAAGGTTTTCTGTAACCGCCTTCGATCCAGTTGGCCGCCGCGGTCGCGTTGAATTTGAACGCGGCCGGGGCGCGCACCTTGGCGATCTGTTCGCCGTCGGCGTCATAGGCGCTCAGCTCGGCGTACGGGTGCTCTTCGTCGGGCACGATGTCGAACATGACCTTGACCTGGCCCTCATCGGTGGCCACATACAGGCTCTTGTGCAGTTGCGCGTACAGCTGCTGTTCGTGGCGGCGCAGCACTTCGGATGCCGTTTTCACCAGGGTGTTGAAGGCGTTGACGTCGAGCGGCTTGGGGTTTTTCTTGTCGCGGCCCATGGTCCACGGACCGACCAGGGCCGGCTCCGGTTCGCCATCCTTGATCATCGCCACGGCCCAGCCCTCGTCTTCCTCGTTCTTGATCACGCGCGCCGTCCAGCCATTGCCGGTCCACAAACGCGGTTCCTGGATCGGGGCGTCGCTGTCTGGCTCAACTTGCTCGTCTTGCTCGGAAAACTCGGGAAGATCGTCGGTACTCATGGCGGTGCTCGTGAAGGAAGGCTGGGGCTAGCATGATAGACGAAATCGCCTCGCCGTGCCGTGTTTGGCACACGGCAAACGGCATGCCGCCCCACCTTGTCACTTCCCGCTCAGCACATCGACATGGCGGGCCTTGCCGGCCATGTCAGCGGTGGCCCGGGCGGCGTCCAGCGCGGGTCGATGGCCGGCAGCGGCACGCGGTAATTAAAGGGGGTAATGATAATCGGCGGGATCGCCGATGGCGCACCGACAGGCTCGGCGCATGACTTGACGGCGCTACGCTGGCGCGTGATTCGACGGTGTTTCAGGGATAGCGATTGATCCCCGTTCGCTGCAGTCACAAGCATGGTGCCCTCCTTGCAAATGTGAATGTTCAGTATAGGATGCCATCGGCGTATTACAAGAAAAGAAATCTTGTTTGACACTATGAAAGTGGGGCCGCGCGCCATCCATGCCGCGAAAACGACCGCCTGTCGCACGCCGCTGGCAGGGGCTGGGGCGCGCCGCTACAGTGTGAGCATGTTTCTTCCCTGTTCAACTGCCTGAGGCCTGCCATGAAAAAAATACTCGCGTTTGCCCTGATCCTCGTGCTGGCCTGCCTGTTCCTCGACAAGATCGGCGCGGGCGACATGCACATGCAGTTCAACGGCGACGATGTCGACGGCCCGTTGGAATGGCTGTTCGGCCTGGTGTTTGCCGGCGGCGGCCTGGCGATCGCCCTGATCGCGCTGGTCTGCGCCTTTGTCGTGGCGGGCGTGGTGGTAGCTGGCGTCGGCCTGTTCATGGTCGCCGGCATCGTCATCGGCGGCGGCGTGCTGGTGCTGGTGCTGCTGGCCTGCAGCGCGCCCGTGCTGCTGCCGCTGCTGGTGATTGCCGCCGTGATCTGGCTGTTGTCGAAGCGCAGCCGCCAGCAGGCGCGCGCGCGCCAGGCCGGCATGTAATGTAGTCAAGTGGCCATGAACTGGCTCAGCACGCCGCCGCTGCCGCCGTCATGGTGTTCCACCCGGTTGCGGCCGCCCCGCTTGGCGCGGTACAGCGCTTCATCGGCGCGCGCCAGCACCGCATCGCAACCGGCATCGGTGCCGCCCATGGCCGCGATGCCGATGCTGACCGTCACGCTCAGCAGCGCACCACCGTCGATGCCGATCGAACTGTCGGCTACGCGGGCGCGCAAACGTTCGGCAAACACGGCCGACGACGCCATGTCGGTACCCGGCAACAGGATGGCGAATTCCTCGCCGCCCACCCTGCCCGGCACATCGACCTTGCGCAGCGCCTGGCACATCAGCGAGCCCAGGTGGCGCAACACCACATCGCCCACCGCATGGCCGTACTCGTCGTTGACGCGCTTGAAATGATCGATATCGAGCATCAGCACGGTGGCCACGCTGGCCAGTTCGCGCTGCAAGCGCGCGTGTTCGCTGGCCAAAGCCGTCATGAACTGGCGCCGGTTCGGCAAGCCCGTCAAAAAGTCGGTGGTGGCCAGCTGCAGCAGTTCGGCATTCATGCGCTTGCGCTCGGTGATATCGAGCGACGACACCATCACGAAGTCCAAACTGTCGGCATGGCCAGGCATCACCAACAAGCTCAGTTCATTTTGCCGCGCCGCCCCATCGAGGCGCACAAAACTGCTCTCGCATTCGTACAGATGGGCGCCGCCGGCCAGCGCCAGCAGCGCCGCGCCAAACGCGGGCAAGGCGGCGTCGTCAAAATTTTGCGCCAGCCCCAGCTTGCCGCGCCGCTGATCGTCGAGGTTGGCCCGCACTTGCGCCAGCGCGGCGCCATTGGCGTCGATAATGCGCACCAGGCCGGCCAAACGTTTGAGTTCGTCGGCTCGCTGCTGCAAATACGCCGGCAGGTCCGCCACACCCGACTGCCTGAGCACATCGAGCGCCTCGCGCACGGCCGACCAGTCCTGCTCCCACAAGGCCACCGGCGCATGGTCGTACAGGCTGCGAAAGCGTGCTTCGCCGGCGCGCAGCGCCTGCGCCACCTGCGCCTGCTCGATCGCCATGCCGGCCAGGTGCGCCGCCTCGGCCAGGCGCGCCAGGTGCGAGGCGCCGGGCGCCAGCGGCTGGCGGTGGTAGGCCATCAGCACGCCCAGCAGCTTGCCCGAGCTGCCGCGTACCGGTTCGGCCCAGCACGATTGCAGGCCCGCCTGCCCCGCCAGTTCCATCTCGCCGGGCAGTGTTTCGGCCGCCCGCAGGTCGGGCACGCTGATGCGCTGGCCGCTGCGCACCACCAGCGCCGCCACGCCATGCACGCCGCGCAGCATGTCGAGGCCATGGCCGTGGCTGGACAGGTTGAAAAACGCCGGCAGCGAAGGCGCCGCGCCCAGCACCAGGCGATGGCGGCCTTCATCGAGCAGCAAGATGCTGCAGAGCATGGCCGGATGGTCGGCCTGCACGCCCAGCACCACGCTTTCGAGCACCCGCTCGAGCGGCGCGCCGATGGCCAGCATTTCAAGCACCTGGCGACGCGTCGTTTCGCGCCGCTCCGCCAGGCTGCGTTCGCTGATATCGCGGAAAGTCCACAGCCGGGCCTGTTCATTGCCAAGCTGCATGCTGCGGACATATTGTTCGATCACCCGGCCGTCGCGCAGGTGCAGCTCGTCGCGCTGCTCGCGGTGGCCGTGCGGCGCATGGCGGCGCGCGTCGAGAAATGGCGTGGCCTGCTCCAGCCGGCTTTGCACATGCAGCACCAGCGCGCACCCATCGGCCTGCCAGTCGAGCGTGTCGGGTACTTGCCACAGGTCACGAAAGCGCCGGTTCGAGGTAAAGATGCGGCCTTCGCCGTTGTCGACCAGGATGCCGTCGAGGGTCGAGTCGAGGATATTGCGCAACATCGCCTGGCTGCGCTGCGCCGCCTCGGCCATCGCCAGCACGCTGGCCTGGCCCTGCTCGAGCTGGCCGGCCAGCTCGCTGGCGCGCGCCAGCGAACGCTGCGCCTGGTAGCGGCTGGCCGCCAGCAGCCAGGTGGCCAGGGCCAGCGCCAGGCTGACGCACAGGCCGGTCCAGGCCACCACGGGCGGGCGCGCCAGCAAGTCGCCGTCAAAAGCGGGCAGCGCGCGCACACGCACCGTCCAGACATGGCCGGCGATGGTCAAGGCCTGCGTGCTCGACAGCCGGCCCGGGGCCGCAGGCGTGCCGGGCAGGCTGTCGTACAGCTGCGTATCGTCGCCGAGACGTTGGCCATCGTAGATTTCCAGGTCGAGCAGGCGCGACGCTTCGCCGCCCACGTCGCGCATCAGGTCCTGCATGCGAAACGGCGCGAAGACCCAGGCGCGCAAGGCGGCGCGGCGCTGCTGCACGCTGTCGTGCACCAGGCCATTGTCGAAGATCGGCAGCACCAGTAAAAAACCATACATCGTGGCGCTGGGGCCGCCATCCTGCAACAAGCGGATCTTGCCCGTCATGGCCGCCTGGCCGGTATCGCGCGCCTGCTCCAGGGCCGCGCGCCGCACCGGTTCGGCCAGCAGGTCATGGCCCATGGCGCGCAGGTTGCTGTCGTTGACCGGTTCCAGATAAGTGATGGGCGCAAGCAAGGGCCGCGCCCCCGGCGGTTCAATGACATAGCCGGGAAACCCCTGGGTGCGCGCCTGCGCCTCGTGCGCCGCGCGCTCTTTGCCCGGCAACAGCGGCAGGTAGCCGATGCCCTGAATGCCGGGGTAGTGGCGAGCGAAGTCGCGCACCGCCAGGAAGGCATGGAATTCGTCGCGCGTGACGTCGTTCGAGCTGGCGTACAGCCCCTGCACGCCATGCAACAGGTCGGTGTAAGTGCGCATGCGGCCGGTGATGCTGCCCACCAGTTCGCGCACGCGAAAATCGAAATCGGCCCTCACCTGCTGTTCACTGGCGTCGCTGGCGACGCGCCAGGCGCCGTAGCTCAGGCCCAGTCCCAGCACCAGTACCAGCGCCGCAAACAGCGGCGGGCCCACCCACTGCGGGCGGTGCGATCTGGACGACAACGGCGAGGCGCGTCTGTTCATGGCTGGCTGGAAAACTGATCGAAATGCGCGCAAGCGCGCCGCTACCGTCGGTAGAGGATGTCAACGATACTACGTCAGTGCCAAAAGCATTGCAAACTTTGTATCAATGTGTCAAAAAGACCACATTTTCATAGCGCAGGCAAGGCCACCTTGCCCGCCACATACTGGCGATAGCCATTGGCGCGCAACGCGCAGGCGGGGCAAGTACCGCAACCATAGCCCCAGTCATGCAACTGGCCCCGTTCGCCGAGGTAGCAGGTATGCGTGTCGCTGCGGATCAGGTCGACCAGGCTCTGGCCGCCGAGCTTTTCCGCCAGCTCCCAGCTTTGCGCCTTGTCCAGCCACATCAGCGGCGTTTCCAGCTTCAGGCGCGTGGCCATGCCCAGGTTCAGCGCCACCTGCAGCGCCTTGATGGTGTCGTCGCGGCAATCGGGGTAACCCGAAAAATCCGTCTCGCACATGCCGCCCACCAGCACCGTCAGGCCGCGGCGGTAGGCCACGGTGGCGGCCACGGTCATGAACAGCAGGTTGCGTCCCGGCACAAAGGTGTTCGGCAAGCCGTTTTCCTGCATCACGATTTCCACATCCTGCGTCATGGCCGTATCGGAAATGGCCGCGATCAGCGACAGGTCGATCATATGGTCTTCGCCGAGACGGTCGCGCCACTGCGGCGACTGCTCGCGCATCCTGGCCAGCAGGCCCGGGCGCACCGTCAGTTCGATGGCGTGGCGCTGGCCATAATCAAAGCCGATCGTTTCTACACGGCTATAGTGTTCGAGGGCCCAGGCCAGGCAGGTGGTGGAATCCTGGCCACCGCTAAACAGGACCAGCGCCGTATCAGTTGCTAACATAATATTCTTTCTATATAAAGTACAGGCTGGCGGACCAGGTGCAAGACCATGCAATACCTGCGCAAAATAGACTTATTCGTCCGCCATCAATTTTCCACTTCCGGTAACATGCGGGCAGCATTTACTCATCTGGAGCACCATGTTTTCTGCACGTCCCCTACCGCACTTCGCCACCGGCAAGGCAATACGACCACGAATTTTGGCACAGTTATTGGCAAAAGCAATGGGGCAACTGACACTGGCGGCCGCCGGCGGCGCCATCCTGACCCTGCCCATGACCCATGCGCGCGCGCAGGAAGCGGTAGCAGACACGCCTGCCGAAGCGCCTGCCGAAGCGCTCGCCGAAGCGCCTGCCGCCGATACCGCCCCCGTTGCGCCGGCCCTGCAATACGATGTGCGCGTCAATGCGCCCGGCGACCTCGACGAGCTGCTGGAAAAAAACCTCGACCTCGAACGCTTTCGCGGCAACCCGCGCATGGACCGCGAACAGCTGCAGCGCCTGGTGCGCGACGCGCCCGAACAAGTGAAAAACCTGGTCGCCACGGCCGGCTTCTATACGCCCGTCGTCACGGTCACTCTCGACACCGCCGGCAGCCGGCCGGTGGTCACCGTCAATGTCGAGCCGGGCCAGCCGGTGGTCATCGACAAGGTCGAGCTGGAATTGCGCGGTTTCGATCCAACGCCGCCGCTGGCGGCCAGCGAGCCGTACGACACCGAAGGCCTGAAGCGCCGCTGGGCGCTCAAAACCGGCGCCATCTTCCGCCAGGCCGAATGGGAGTCCGCCAAGCGCGCGCTGCTGCGCGAAGTGGTGCAGACGCGCTACCCGCGCGCCCAGCTGGTCGATACGCAAGCCGTGGTCGACCCGGAAACGCACCAGGTGTCGCTGCTGGTGATCCTCAGCAGCGGCCCCGAACTGCGCTTTGGCGAACTGCGCATCGAAGGCCTGAAGCGCTACGATCCCGCCATCATCCGCAACCTCAACAAGATCAGCCCCGGCGACTACTACAGCGAATCGGCGCTGCAGCTGTACCAGGCGCGCCTGCAGGACACCGGCTATTTTGCCAGCGTGGAAGTGAGCGCCGACCTGAGCAGTATCCTCAATGAGCAGATCGAGGCGGGCCAGGCGGTGCAGGAAGGCGAGACCGTGGCAACGGCCCAGGCCAGCCGCGGCCCGGCGCCGCAACTGCCGCTGGTGGTGCGCGTCACCGAGAACAAACAGCAGAACGTCAGCGCCGGTATCGGTTTCAGTACCAATACCGGCAACCGCGCCCAGCTCAACTACGACAACCTCAATGTCTGGGGCACGCGCTTCAAGAGCGCGGTCACGATGGAAACGAAGAAACAGGCGGCGCACGCCAACTTCTACTTCCCCACCACCGAACGCGGCTACAACGACAGCGTCGGCGCCTCGTTCGAGCGCAGCGATATCTCCAACGAGATCACGGCCGTGTCGACGATTGCCGCCAAGCGCAACTGGGGCGGCACCACCCTGGAACGCAGCCTGACATTCGAATTTCTCAGTGAGAATAAAACCGTGGTCGGCCTGGAACAGACGCGCAGCAAGAGCTTGCCGCTGACCTATGCCATCACCAAGCGCAGCCTCGACAGCCTGCTGTTCCCCACCAGAGGCTATGTCATCAATGCCCAGGTCGGCGGCGCGCTGCTGCCGGTGCTGACCGACGAGCGCTTCGTGCGCGTCTCGGGCAAGGGCGTGTATTACAAGCCGCTCGGCGAAAAAGGCGAATTGATCGTACGCGGCGAAATGGGCGCGCTGGGCTCGAAAGAGAAAACCGGCGTGCCGGCCGTCTACCTGTTCCGCGCCGGCGGCGACCAGTCCGTGCGCGGCTATGCCTACCAGGAGCTGGGCGTGAAGGAAGGCGACGCCACCGTTGGCGGGCGCTACCTGGCCACTGCCAGCGCCGAATACCAGTACTGGTTCAAGCCGAAATGGGCCGTCGCCGCCTTCTATGACGCCGGCAATGCGGGCGACAGCGTCAAGGATGCGCTGACCCTGAAATCCGGCTATGGCCTGGGCGGGCGCTACAAGAGTCCCGTCGGCCCCATCAATGTCGACGTGGCGTATGGCCACGCCGTCCACGCCTTCCGTTTGCACTTTTCTCTGGGATTCACTTTCTGATGTCCGACCTTACCACCGAGTCCTCCTCCGCCGTGCCACCACCTGCGCCACCGCCGCCGGCAAAAAAACGCCGCTGGCCGCGCTATTTGCTGGTCAGCATCATCAGCCTGGCCGTGCTGCTGGGCGGCGCCTTCTGGTTCCTGGGCCGCGAATCGACCCTGCAACTGCTGGTGCACAAAGTGGCCAGCGCCAGCGGCGGCCAGATCGAAGTATCCGGCGTGTCCGGCTCGCTCTACAACCGCATGCACCTGGACCACGTCAGCTACCGCAGCAAGACGCAGCACATCACGGCCGACAATATCGATATCGACTGGTCGCCGTTCCAGTATTTCTCGGAAGGCATCGCGATTTCCGAGTTGCATGTGGCCAGCCTGGCCGTGCAGACCATCGGCACCTCGGACGAACCGTCGACAATGCCCGACAGCCTGGCCTCGCCGTTTAAAATCGGCATCAGCGAAGCGCGCCTCGATAAAATCACCGTGATCGGCGAGACCGGCAACACCGTGTTTGAAAAAGTCCGCTTTGCCTTGTCCGGCGACAAGAGCGAGTGGCAGCTGAAAGACGCCGCAGGCGTCACGCCGTTTGGCCTGGCGAAAGCCGACGCCACCATCGCCGCCGTGAAACCGTTCAAGCTCAAGGGAACCGCCAGCCTGACGCAAGCCGTGGCGCCGGCCGGCGAAAAACCGGCGGCGCTGAAGCTGGCGCTCGGTGGCGACCTGAACCTTCTGACCATCGGCGCCAAGGGCAATGCCGGCGCCGCCACGGCCGACGCGCAACTGGCGCTGGCGCCGTTCGACCCCGTCATCATCCTGCGCTCGGCCAGCATCAAGGGCCGCAATATCAATCCGGGCAAGTTCGATGCGACCCTGCCACAGGCCGACCTGAGCCTGGAACTGGACGCGGCCATCGGCGCCAATCAAAGCGTCTCGGGCAAGCTGGCCATCGTCAACCACGCCGCGCCGGGCCCGCTGGACCAGCAAAAGCTGCCGCTGCGCCAGTTCGACGCACGCCTGGGAGGCACCCTGACGGCCACCACCCTCGATTCGGCCATCATCGACTTCGGTAACGCCGGCAAATTCACCGGCAGCGGCAAGCTCAAGCGCGACGCGCCCGACGCCGGCATCGCCCAAGCCAATATCGCCCTGCATACCGACAAAATCGACCTGCAACAGATCTACAGCAGCATCAACAGCACCAAAATCGCCGGCGACATCACATTGAATAGCGACGGCAAGACGCAGACCGTGCGCGCCAGACTGGGCGAAGCCAAGCTGCGCCTGGACCTGGAAGCCACCATGGCCGATTCCCTGGTCAAGCTCGGCAAGGCGACCTTGCAAGCAGGCAAGAGCAGCATCAGCGCCAGCGGCGAGCTCAACCTGAAAGACGATCAGCCGTTCAAGGCCGTCGCCGCCACCAGCCGTTTGAACCCGGCCGACTTTGGCGCCTTTCCTGTCGCCGACCTGAACCTTGATGTGCGCGCGAATGGCCACGTGGCCCCACAGTGGCTGGCCAACGCCGACTTCACGGTGCGGCCCAGCAAGCTGCTCGACCAGCCGTTGTCCGGCAAGGGCAAGCTGACGGCCGACGCCCGGCACTTGAGCGGCATCGACGTGCAGCTGGCGCTGGGCAAGAACACCCTCGCGGCCAAGGGCAACTTTGGCGGCCTTGGTGAAAAACTGAACTGGAATGTCGATGCCCGGCAACTGTCCGCCGTGCAGGGCGAGCTGGTCGGCGCGGTGCTGGCCAGCGGCGTGGTGCAGGGAACCATGCAGGAGCCGCGCACCACCTTTGTTGCCGACGCCAAAGGCTTGGGATTGTCCAGCAGCAAGCGTCCGGCACCCGACAGCGTGATCCACGCCAGCGGCGACATCGGCCTGACGGGGCCGAAGCAGTCGGCGGAAGTGAAAATGGCCGGCACGGTGCAAAAACTCAATCCGGCCGCGTTCGGCAACCTGCCGGTCGGCAATATCAATGCCGACTTCAACGGCAGCAGCAAGCTGTCCAGCGACTGGCGCATGGCGCTCACGCTGGCGCTGCGCGAATCGACGCTGCAAAATGCGCCGCTGGCCGGCTATGCCAAGCTGACGGCGTCCGCCAAGCGGGTCGACAATGCTGACGTGGAACTACGCCTGGGACCGAACAGCCTGGTCGCCAAGGGCGCGCTGGGCGGCGCCACCGACAAGCTGAACTGGAAACTCGATGCGCCGCAACTGAGCAGCCTGGGAGCGCAGTTTGGCGGCGTGCTGCATGCGTCCGGCGTAGTGTCGGGCAAGATGGATGCGCCGGCCGCGCAGCTGAGTCTGGACGGCAACAACCTGACCTTTTTCGGCGACCAGCGCCTGCAGACCGTCAAGGGCAGTGCCAGCGTCGGCTCCGGCCAGGGCGCGCAAGACCCGATGGTCAGCGCGCTGGAAATCACCGGCTACAGCACGCCCACCTTCAAGCTGGCCACGGCTAGGTTGGGCACCACCGGCACGCGCGGCAACCACAGCATCAACGTGGCGGCGCGCAATGACGACTTCGACGCCACCGTCGCCGCCAGGGGCAGCCAGAACGGCGCCAGCTGGACCGGCAGCATCGACAGCCTGCAGAACAAGGGCCGCTATGCGCTCGTATTGCAAGCGCCGGTGCCGGTCAAGGTCACAGGGCCAGCCGGCAGCGGCGTGGCTGGCCTGGGCAATCCCGAGCAACTCAGCGTGGGCAATACCGTCATCAAGCTGCCGGCCGGCAGCATCACCATGCAAAGCCTGGCCAAAAACGGTCCGCGCTGGACCAGCAGCGGCCAGGCCACCGGCGTGGCCTTGAACTACCTGGCGCAATTTGCGCCGGCGCTGCGCGACAATGCGCGCGGCGACCTGACCCTGGGCGCGCAATGGTCGCTCGACATGCAAGCGGCCACGGCCAGCCGGAAAGAGCCGGCCCTGGCCGGCATGCTGCATGTGTTCCGCGAAAAAGGCGATATCACGGTCGGCGTCGAGCAGCCTTTGACGCTGGGCCTGCGCACCCTGGACGCGCGGGTCGACGTGGCCAACCAGCAATTGCGCCTGGCCGTGAAACTGGACGGCACACGCGCCGGCCAGAGCGATATCAACGCCACCGTGCAAATGGTGAACGGGCGCATCGGCAACAGCAGCGCACTGAACCTGACCGGCACCACCAATATCGCCTCGCTGGCATGGGTGGCGCCACTGGCCGGCCAGCCTGGGCTGGAACTGGGCGGCGCCTTGAAGGTGGCATTGACGGGCAGCGGCACCATCGGCGCGCCCCTGCTCAATGGCGACATCACGGGCAGCGGCCTGCTGGTGAGCTGGGCCGAACAGGGCTTGCGCCTGCGTAATGGCGTGCTGCAGGCAAAACTGGCCGGCGACCAACTGCAGCTGCAGCGTTTGACTTTTGACGGCGGCAACGGCAAGGCGCAGCTTGATGGCTGGGTGCGCTTTGCGAACGGCGAAGCGACGATGGAACTGAAACTGCTTGCCGAACGCCTGACGGCGCTGTCGCGCCCGGACCGCACCCTGATCATGTCGGGCAATGCCACCGTGCTGCGCAACGACAAACTTTTCAGCCTGGAAGGCAAGTTCAAGGCCAACCGCGCGCTGATCGAACTGGCGCCGGAAGGCACGCCGACGCAAAGCGATGACGTGGTGGTGCTGGGCAAGAACAGCCGCGCCACCAAGGCGGCGCCCGAACTGCCATTGAATATCGACGTGGAATTCGACCTGGGCAACGCCTTCCACCTGCGCGGCATGGGCATCGATGCCGATCTCGCCGGCAATATCCGCGCCCGCGTGCAGAACCGCAATGCGCCGCGCATCACCGGCGGCATCCGCGTCGTCAACGGCCTGTATGCGGCGTACGGGCAGAAATTGTCGATCGAGCGCGGCGTGATCAACTTCACGGGCGCCTACGACAATCCGTCGCTGAACGTGCTGGCCGTGCGCAAGCGTCCGCAGGGCGAAGCGTTGTCGGAAACCAATGTCGAAGCGGGCGTGGAAGTGCGCGGCACGGCCCAGGCGCCAACGGCCAAGCTGGTGTCGACGCCGAACGTGTCGGACAGCGACAAGCTGGCCTGGCTGATCCTCGGCCACGGCGCGGAAACGGCTGCCGGCGATGAGATGGCCCTGTTGACCACGGCCGCCGGCGCCCTCTTCGGCGGCTCGGGCGGCGGCATGCAAGGCAAGCTGGCCAGCTCGCTGGGCCTCGATGAAGTGGGCCTGTCGCAGGCCAAGGGACTGGAAAGCACGGTCGTCACGGTCGGCAAGCGTCTGTCCTCGCGCGCCTACCTGACGTTCGAGCAGGGCGCCAGCTCGGCGTCGAGCCTGGTCAAGCTGCGCTACAAGCTGAACCGCCGCTTTACCTTGCAGTTCCAGACCGGCACCAACAATGCGCTGGACATCCTGTATACCTGGGCGTTTGATTGACCCAAGACACAAAGGCACCCAGGCGCGAGCCGTTTCCTTAATCAGTTGAAATGAGGTCGATTCGCGTCACAAACTCGCTCGCAATCCATGTGATTGCCTGGTGTCAAAGAGCAAGGCCAGCCTTAACTTTCAACTTTTCGGCCTGTTGCGCCGCAAGGATGCTGGCTTGCAGAACTGGACTTTGCAGCGCTGTTTTTAAGACTGATTCAAAATGATCGATGGCGTCTGAATACGATGGCTTGTCTGCGCCATAAACCATGTCGCTCACGAAGGCCACATACTGGGCGCTGAGCGTCTTGCTCGTTTTTGCGAAAGCCATGCTGGCTTGTAGCTCTTTGGCAGGATCGTCTTTGAAATCATCATGCGACTTGAACTCGAAAGCGTCCTTGTTGATAGCTGTCGCGAGCAGGGAGCCAAAACCGTCCAAATCAGCGGTCAATGCAGGATATTTATCCGACAGAATCTTGACATCGAGAAGATGGCGGATGAGAGCTTTATCCCAATGAAGCTCCTCAGTCAAAAATTTTTCGTTGAATATTTTCTGGCTCTTGGCCCCCTTCGGAACCTGGTCCGCCATCTGCTTGCTTAAACGACGCGGAAAAGAAACTATTTTTTCCGCCAAGGCCTCTTCCAACGAAACACACTCCAGTTTCAACGGTGCCGAGTAGCTGCCGCTTAACAACCTGTCCAGCAATAAGCCTACTTCTTGGGATTGGCTTGGCTTGGCCAATTCCGTGTAGTTCAGCTCGATTAATAAGTGTGGGCGCAACGAAACTGGTTTATCAAACACCGAATCATATTCAACGCTAATCGCGCAATAGGCCCCCTCGTCTCTCACTTTTGTCGCAATGGCGTCATCGCCGGTAAATCCGCCGACCACCAAGGCTGTCGTCACGGACTGTCGGAACGTCTTCAGTTCATTCATTCGGCGAGTTTTGCTAAGGATGAGAGCCGCTGCCGTCGGCACGACTTTATAATCAATGTCTTCCGACATGCGTTCCAAAATCCCGTAGGCCTTGGATAAACACGTCCCGCCGCAAAACACAAGCTTGAACAGAGGGCTCGCAGGCAAGGCAGCCAGGATTTTCATGGCGTCGACTACATGCATGTCTTTTTCAAGCACATAAGCTGGAAGCGCTACGGGGCTTTCCAGAGCAAAATCAGCGAGCTTCTGAGCGTCAACGGCTGAGATCTTTTTCATTTCTCATACCTGATCTGCTTGCCACCAAAACCGATTTTCCGGGCCACCCGCGCCTTGCCAATATTGACGACAGGAGCCATCGGCATTTGCGTCGATTTGCCGGATATGTATTCCTTGGCCGATGCACCAACGTCAGCCTCAACCCCCATTTTCGACAACGCTTCAAGTCCCAGTTGGACGAGGGGAACGACGGGAATTGGGTTACCCGTGATGCTGGACTTTTTCGCCTTGACATAAATGCCATAACCAGCCTTGACCAAGAAGCCTTTGCGGATGGCGGCGCGTAGAGCGCGACCGACCTGATCATAGCCGCCGAACCGCTCAAAGTCTTTTCTGAGGAAAACATTGGGTTTGGAGCGAGCGATGCTCATTTCAATGCGTTCTTCCAAGTTCATTTTCGGCATGAAAACCCTGCAAACATAAGACATTATTGTCGTATGTTTGCATGCGTAGAAACCCATGTCAAGGGCCATCGGAGATCGTTACGGCGCGATGAGTTATCGCCGTCATCTCAGATACCAGCCGAGGTAAGCAATGAACTGACAAGGTCGAGCCGATTCACAAGTATCCCGCAACGCTACATATAAGTAGGGCAAGGACACACTTGATCGACAGCAAAACTGTGTTTTGTGGCATCGTCGCCGCAGTCCTGGAATCAGCCCAGGCTGGTCACGAGATCCTTGCCGAACGCCACCTCGGCCACGTCGCACGCCATGGCGATGATCTGGCCTATCGTCTGTTTGCTGTGGTTCGTGCTCATCCACCAGCCAGAGACCAGTTGGGTCGAGCTATCACGAACCAGGTCCGAGCGGCCTGGATAAAGGTCGTTGGCGTCGAGGGCCAGGTAGCGCCGGCTCCGGCCATGCTTGGGCAAGCCGGCGAACCGCTCGCCGAACATCGCGTCCCGCTGGATCAGCAGGTCGAACACCTGGCGCAGAGTGTCGATGGCGTTGCGGGCTGGATGGAACTGCCCCTGGAATGAGAAGCCGGCCGGCCGGCTCGGGGCGGCCGCGACGCGCGCCACCGGCATGGGCGGAGCTGCCGCAGCGGCGGGTTGGCCAGCAGACTTGATCGATGCTGTCCCGATAGCCGGGACTGCCATCACTTGCGACCCCAGCTGAGCGGCTGCTTTGGCCCGAGCGATGGATCTCGTCGGGGAGACAGGCAGCTGCAGACGGCCGGCCACGCTTTCCTTCAAGAAGCTCGCGACCATGTCCGGCTCGGGTTTGAAGCCGCACAGACTCTCGACGCGGTCGGAGAGGATCTCCAACAGCATCCCGTCTTCGTCATCGATGATCTGCCGCCAGGCCTTGGGAAGGGTCGCCAGCATCTGGCGGTCCTTGGACACGTTGCGGTAATCATCGCGGGCGGCCTGGATCGCATGCCCCGACGCCACCGCCGAGTGCAGCAGGTATCGCTGCAACCGCTCGACGCACTCCTTCACGTCGCGGTCGACGATGTCGAGCTTGTAGACACGACGCTCGCCATAGTCGCCCTGCTCGCCGGGCAGGAAGAAATGCCACTCGCGGCCATCGGTGAGGATGGCCATCGGAACGCCAATATGGAACGCATATTCGAACAGTTGCCGCTCAGCCCCGTCGCTCTGGCCGATCTGTTTGACCTCGACGAAGGCGATGGGCTTGGCCGGTGGGTTGCACAGGGCGAAGTCGACGCGACGTCCTCCCAACGCGTATTCCGGCCAGACGGCGTCGGTGTCGTAAGTGGGCCAGCCCAGCGCATGGAGGAGGCGCAGCACGATGCCCTGGGATACCGACGCCTCGTTGGAGAAGCGGCCCGCTTTGATACCGGCCCGGATGGCCTCGACCTCCTGCTCAATCCCCATGCGACACACTCCCCCTGTTGTTATAGAAACATTTTACAGGAGTCTGGTCGAACGGACTGAGCTGGCTACCCGAAGCGCGCGCCGTAAATCAGGCTGATGGCCGGGTTTAACTTGTGTATACCTGAGGTGGATCAGACTCGGCGGGTCTGATCCCGGATCTTACTCGGCGACATCGAGCCCGCGCTCGATCATGCCTTCGACATAGGCGCGCAGGTATTGCTCCAGCGCCGGGCCGGACAGCACGTTGGCCGTCAGCGCGCCGTGTGGCGAGCCCTTCAGCACGCCGTCGTGGTAGACGCGGGCCAGCCAGCCCACGGCGCTGCCGGGCGTGTATTCGAGTTCGTAGTCGAACGCTTCTCCGCTGACCTTGCGGGTGTAGTTTTCCTTGATTAATACCATCTGAAACAGCCTTTCTTTGACGAATTAACTTGGGTGCGGATCGGGGACCGGATCATCCTGCGGCACCGGGTGCGCGGGACCGGGACGGTGCCCCGGACTCGTATCGGGCTCCGGTGCGGACAGCGGATCGTTGACCGGCGCCGGGTCGGGCGCGCGGTGCGCTTCAATGGCATGGCTGGGCATGGCAGGCCTCCGTTAGCGAACAGGCAAAGGAAGACCATACCACGACTCGCTGCCCTCTGCCCTTATTGGCCGTCCTTGCCCGCCCGTGGCGTGCGCGGCGCGGCGTTTTTGACATATTTTTCCAGCCAGTTGTTGCTTTCATACAGCATGTGCATGATCGATTCGCGCGCGCGGTAGGCGTGGCTTTCGTTGGGCAACATCACCAGGCGGGCCGTGCCGCCCAGACCCTTGATAGCCTGGAACATGCGCTCGCTCTGGATCGGGAAGGTGCCCGAGTTGTTGTCCTGCTCGCCGTGGATCATCAGCAGCGCATCCTTGATCTTGTCGGCATAGTTAAACGGCGACATGGCCTGGTACACCGCCTGCGCCTGCCAGAACGGCCGGTCTTCCGACTGAAAACCGAATGGCGTCAGGGTGCGGTTGTAGGCGCCGCTGCGGGCGATGCCGGCGCGGAACAGGCGCGTATGGGCCAGCAGGTTGCCGGTCATGAAGGCGCCATACGAGTGACCGCCGATGGCGATGCGGTCGCGGTCGGCCACGCCGCGCCGCACCACTTCATCGACGGCCGCTTCGGCGTCGGCCACCAGCTGCGGCAGATAGGTGTCGTTCGGTTCCTGCTCGCCCGTACCGACGACGGGAAACGATGGATTGTCGAGCACGGCGTAACCCATGGCCAAAAAGGCCGCCGGCCCCCAGTAGCTGACGGCATTGAATTTATACGGCGAACCCCTGGTCTGGCTGGCGGCGCTGGCGGTCTTGAATTCCTGCGGGTAGGCCCACATCAGGGTCGGCAGCGGGCCGTCGCGTTTTGCATCGTAATTCGGCGGCAACATCAGGGTCGCCGTCAGGTCGACGCCGTCGGCGCGCTTGTAACGGATCAGTTCCTTTTGCACGTCTTTCATCTGCGGCAGCGGATGCGGGAAATGCGTCAGCGGCGTCAGGGCAGTCGCACCCGGTTTCAGATTGCGCACATAATAGTTCGGCTGCTCGGTCGGCG
Organism: Janthinobacterium sp. PC23-8; assembly: GCF_002250505.1. Taxonomy (GTDB): domain Bacteria; phylum Pseudomonadota; class Gammaproteobacteria; order Burkholderiales; family Burkholderiaceae_D; genus Janthinobacterium. The sequence continues at coordinate 3,116,371 of NZ_NJGY01000001.1, read as the reverse complement.
ATTCGCGCGTCGACAGCAGGCGGCCACCGTCTTCGTCGAGCACGGCCACCACGTTTTCATAATACGGCGCGGCGCTCTGGAACAGCCGCTCCTTCTTTTTCGTCGCCAGGTCCAGGCGGTCGATAAACGGACGGTCGCCATCGTTCGAGGCGCCGGCGCCGTCGAGCAAAATGGTACCGTCGGCGGCAATCAAAATGCGCGGCAGGCCGGCCGCGTCGGCGCGCATCACGGGCTGGCCCGGATCGTTGTAGCGGTCTTCGAACGAGCCTTCATAGATCAGGTCAGCTGCCTGGTCCGCGAGTTTATCTGGATAAATGCGCCACTGCCTGATGGCGCGCGTCTTGTACCACGCTTCGGTCAACAGGGCCAGGTCGCCACGGCCCCAGGCGACGCCGCCATAGCGCGCAGCGAGCCTGGCCAGCACGGCCGGCCTGGTGGTAAATGGCGCGGCCTGGGTGTAGACGATGTCGCGGATCTCGGCCGGTTTGGCCGGGTCACCGCCATCCTGGGCTTCGGCCCATACCAGGGTGGCCGGCGCATCGACCCGCCAGCTGACCCTGCGCACGCCGGGCGAGACGGCGTCATTGCCGGGTGGCAAGCCTTCTTCCAGCGGCAGGGTGGCCACCACATGCACCACCTTGCCGGCCAGGTCGCGCACTTCGATCTTGCTGCCGAAGGCGCTCGCCGGCACCATATACGAATACGGACGTTGTATCGTTTCGGTCAGCAGATACTGGCCGCCCGGCGCCACGGTGGCGCGCGAAAACGCCGCCGGCTGGCCCACCAGGCGCTGCTTGCCGGTCACGTCCAGCAAGGCCAGCTGCACTGTGATGTAGTGTTCGAACAACTGCGCATCCTGGGCGTTTTTCAGCAGGTCGGGATAGGTGCGCAATTGCTTGACGGCACCGCCGGGCAGGCTGTCCTGGATCGCCGGGCCGGTTGGAATGCCATTGGCCACAGGCGCGGCGCCCAGCCTGGCCGGTTTCAACTGCACCAGTAAGGTCTTGCTGTCTGGCATCCATGAAAAGCCGCGGCCGGCTACGCCCGACAAGGGCTGGCGGGACAGTTTGCGCGCCACGCGGCTGCGCACATCGAGCAGCCACAGTTCCACGCCGGAATCCTTGATGCCCCGGGCGACATCGGCATACACCACATTGCTGAAGGCCAGGTAGCGCTGGTCGGGCGACCAGGACAGGTCGGCGATGCGCGCTGCGGCAGGCAAGCCGCTGACCTTGATTGCTTGCTGCGTGTCGATGTCGAGCAGGCCCAGTCCCGTATAAAAACTGAAGCGGCTGGACGAATAGGTGCGCGGGTTGATGCGCAGGCCGGCCAGCTTCAGTTCAGGCTGCGCCACTTCGCCGATGCCCGGCAACGATGGCGTGGCCAGCATGGCGGCCAGGTTGCGCTTCGGACTGAGGCTCAGGGTGGGCGCGCGCGGCGCATCGACGATGGCTTGCAGCGCGGCCGGCGGCAGCTGGTAGCCGCCCGTTTGCGCGCTGGCCATCGAGGAAGCTGCCATCAGGCCGACGGTAACGGGCAGCAAGGGAAAACGGGATGACATGGCGCTCCAGGGACGGTGGATGGGGAACGGTCCATAGTGCTGACCTGCCATCAAAATGTCAATAAGCAACATTTCAATACCAGCCATGCCTGCGGCGATCTGGCTTACAATCGCTGTTTCACCGTTGCCCGAAGCTTTACATGGAAACCACCACCCTTGCCCTGCTGTTCCTGGTACCGCTGCTGGTCTGGCGCATCTATTCGCGCCTGAAAAAACTGGTGGCGCGCCAGAAGTCGCTGCTGTGGCGGCACCGCCTGGTGGCCTTCGGTGTTCCCGCGCTGATCGTGTTCCTGGCAACGACGACCAAATTCGAGATATTGCCGCTGTCGAGCCTGGGCGCGGGCGTACTGGCCGGCGGCTGGCTGGGCGTGCTGGGCATCAAGCTGACGCGCTTCGAACAGGTCGGCAAGGATTACTACTTTACCCAGCACCGCTACCTGGGCCTGGCCATTACCATGCTGTTTATCGCCCGCCTGCTGTATCGCGGCATGGAGATCTACCTGAACACGCGGCTGGACGTGCCGGTGCCGCCGCCGCCTTTCGGCCAGAGCCCGCTGACGATGGCCGCCTACGGCATGGTCACCGGCTACTATGCCGCCTACGCCTGGGGCCTGCTGCGCTGGCGCCAGCGCAACGAGCCACTGGACGCCATCGAATAAGCAGCACCGGCTATTTCGTCTTCAGGTAACTGCCGCGCAAGGCAGGCGCCTCGCCCGTATTCTCGCCGGCATCGTCGACATTGCCGAAGTAGACGTTCAAGTCCTGGGCTGGACGAAAATTGCGCAGTTTGACTTGCAGGGTGGTCGGGTTGACCTTGGTAAACGTGCCGGGGAAGCACAAGCTGACCAGCTCGTCCGGTTTGCCCTTGACCAGGTTCAGGGTAAAGTCCTCGATGCCGTTTTTCCAGGTGTTACCCGTTTTCAAAATATACGAGACCCACTTGGCGTTGACGAAGCCGCTCTCGCCCTGCTTCTTCGCCAGCCGGTTCCAGGTCGCATGGAAGGCCTTGTCGCCGCAATATTTCTTTTCAAACTCGTTGCCATCGCCCAGGTAGGACGCGCCAGGGCCGGCGGCGACGAAGGGCGCATATTGATGGCGCACGCGCACGGTTTTGCCGGCAGGAAATTTCTGCTGCCACTGGTAGACCACCGTCACGGACCAGGCCGGCACCCACTGTTCGTCGTCGGACAGCCTGGCCAGCAAGTCTTCTTCGATCATGGCTTTTTTCTGCTTCGCGGTGAGCGGCTCGACCTTCCTGTCGAAGGGCGTAAACGACGGGAAATATGCCACTTGCCGGTCCGTCAGGCCCAGCGCTTTCAGGCGCGCCGTCACATCCTTGCCGCCCAGCCTGGCGACCAGCACGGTCTGGTAGTCGCGGGGCTTGCCGTCGACCTCGATCGAAAACTGCTGCGGCTGGCCGTAATACGTGGGCGACTGGTGGTAGCCGGCCTCGTAGGCAGGCAGCGGGAAGATGATGGTCTCTTCCACGTCGCTGTTCGATTCGTTGAGGAACTCGTACTCGACCTTGATCAGCTCCGTGCTGACGGTCAGCACTTCCTTTTTCATGGCCACGGCGTCGGTCTTGCCGACGATAATGCCGCCGGTGCTGACCGAACCGATGCCGTCATTGGCCATCGCCGGCCCGGCAATGAGCACGGCCAAGGTCAAGCTCAACTTCAGCCTGACTACGCCACGTTGCCAGCGGCCGCTTCCTGGCGGCGTTGCAGGACGAAAATCGGTTGCGCCCATTGCGTGTCCTTTTTCTTTTTGCTGGTAATCAAAGTCAGTTCGGACGGGTCGTAGACGTCCGTATTGTGCGTCAGCGGCGTGGTCATCAGGTACTGCGCTTCGGTGTTTTTCAGGAATTCGCCGACCAGCTGGATATTGCGGATATCGAGGTGCGCAAACGGTTCATCGATAAACACGAAGCCGCCCGAACCGCCTTCCGATTTCAGCAGGCCGATCAGGAGCACCAGCGACTTCATCACCTGCTGGCCGCCCGACGCTTCGCCGTCGTTCATGCCGATAATGCCCTTGCCGTCGAACTTGAAGCGCACATGCAGGCCCGCCTGCGACAGCTGCACGTCGTCGTTTTCCAGGCGCACCGGGTCGGCATGCACTTCGATGCCGGCCAGTTCGCCCAGCTCCTTGATGTTCTTGCTATAGGTCTTGATGGTGTAGCGCAGCCGCTCCATATAGGCGCCGCGCGCGTTGCCGGTCGCTTCGATGGCGCGGTTGTTCTGGTAGCGCCGCTCATCCGTTTCCGACTGGCGCCCGCTCAGTTGCTCGGACAGCCGGTGATGCTGGTCGATCACGGTGGCGTCCAGTTCCCAGTCGTCGCGCGCCAGGCTCGATTGCAAGCTGGACACACGCAGGTCGACCTGGTGCGCGTTCTGGTGTTCGGCCACCAGCGCGGCGCGCCGCGCCGGGCGGCGCCAGCTGCGCGGCAAGTGGCGCCAGGCGCGGCGCAGCGCCAGCAAGGCGCGCGCATGGTCGGCGCGCTGTTCGATCTGCTTTTTATAGCCTAGGCGCGAACCCGCTTCCGCCTCCGACAAGGCCAGGCGCGCGTTCTGCCAGACGGTGTCGGCGCGCGTGCGCGCGACGGTGGCGTTCTTGGTCAGGTTCTGCAACTCGCCCAGGCGGCCGCCCACGGCCAAACGCTCTTCTTTCAACGGTGTCGAATTGCGCAGCGCTTCGGCAAATTCTTCCTGGCGGGCACTCAATTCCTTGGCCGCGTCGACGCCGGCGATGCGCGCTTTCAGGTTGCCCACTTCGGCGGCCAGTTTTGAAATGGCCAGGGTCAGCGTATCTTCCTGGGCCTCCAGGCCCGGCAGGGAACGCAGCAGCGCTTCCAGGCGGCCGCTGCGGCCGGCCTGGCCGAAGCGGTAGCGCGACGCTTCGACAAACAGCGAGCGCCCGCCGCGGCGTTCGCGGTGATAGGCCTCGGGCGTGATCCATTCTTCATGGTTGCCCAATTTAAAACCGGCTTCGACGGAATCGACGCGCGTAATGCGCGACAACTGCTCGATCAGCCAGCTGGGCACGGGCGCGGAAAATTTCACCACCGCCAGGAGGCTGTCGTCTTTCGCGGTCGGCGCCGTGACGAGATCGGGCACGATAAAGTGGCGGTAGCGCTCTTTCTCGGCCAGGCGGTAGGCGGCAGCCGCATCTTTCGCTGTATCGAGCAGCACCACCGAGGCATAGCCGCCAAGCACGCCTTCGACGGCGCCCTGCCAGCGGCTGTCCGTCACTTCGACGATGTCGGACAGCATCGCGTGGCTGATTTGCGCATCGCGCAGCGCGCGGCGCATGGCGCGCACATTGTCCGGCTCCGGCATGGCCGTCTTGCCCTGCAGGGCGGCAATTGTCGCCTGCTCGCCGGCAATGCGCGCCGACAGCGCGTCGCGCTGCTGGCGCTGTTGCAGCAAGGCCGCTTCCTGCTGTTCCAGCTGGGCGGCGACGGCGGCGATATCGCTGCCCGAGTCCGCCGCCAGCTTTTGCAGGCGTTCCTTCTGTTCCAGCAGGCTGTCGAGCGGTTTCAGTTTGGCGTTGATCGAGGACAAGCGGCTCTGCAGGCCGATCGCCTCCTGCTCGAGCAGCGTCTCGTTCATCTGCGCATCGGACAGGGCTTTCGCTTGCGCCGCCAGCGCATTGCGCTTGTCGTTCAGTTGCGGGTCGTTCAAGGCCATCGGTTTGCGCGCATCGCGCAACTGCCGGCTGACCGTGGCCGCTTTTTCGCGCGCCTCGTGGTACTGCAGGCTGGGCAGCACTTCCTCGAGCAGGTTGCGGCGTTCGCGGTGCAAGCCTTCCCACTGATGGTAGTTGGCCACGCGCAGGCGCAAGCCTTCGAGATTGGTTTTCGACGCTTCGAGTTCCGTCTCGAAACGCTTCAGTTCCACTTCCGTGTCGCGCTGGTGGCGCTTGGCTTCGTCGTAGGCGTCCAGCACTTCCTTGTCGCCGAACACCTGGAACACCAGGTCAAGCAGCTGGCGCGGCGCGTACTCGCACAATTTGTCGGTTTCGCCCTGCTCGAGCGCCAGCACTTTCGACATGGCCGGCGACAGGCCGGCGTTGGCCAGGCGCTTGCGGTAATTTTCCACACCGAGCCAGTCATTCGCGTCGGAAATATCCTCAATTTGCACATTGCCCGGACGCATCAGATACTGGCGCTTCCAGTCGCCGCCGTTCTTCTGGATCTGGCAGAACAGGGTCACTTCATCGTCGCTGAAAAAGCCCGAGCTGCGAAACGGCCGGTTCGACAATTGCTTGCCCACATTGCGGTTGTCGACCACGGCGCGCAGCCAGGCCGTCTGCTGGCCCGAGTGGCGCGCATAGTGTTTGTAGGTGCGGCCCATCGAGCAGTCGAGGCCGAACAGGGTGCGCAGCGCATCGAGCAAGGTGGTCTTGCCGGAACCATTCTGGCCGGCAATCGTGATGATCTTGGCGTCGAGTGGAATATTCTTGATGCGCTGCCAGTAATCCCAGTGCACCAGTTCAAGTGATTTGATATGAAACATGGCCGCTTTCAGTGAGGCAGTTCGGGCGCGGGCTCGTCGCCGGCGTCAAGCGACGGCTCCGCATCGAGGTCGACCGCCACCAGGCGCGACGGCGCGCGCTTGAATACGTCGGCCAGGGCGCCGTTGATGATGCGCTCCTTGAGCACGTCGGTATCCATCATCAGGTCCAGCAACGGCCCTTCGACGATAAAGTCGCCGCGCCGCTCGATAAAGCCCAGCTTGGCCAACGTCCCCAGGTTCATGTCCATGCGCGTCTTCTTGCCCAGCTTGTCGCCGAAGTCGGCCAGCAAGGCTTTATAGGCGATGCCGATCGAGGCGTCTTCCGCGCGCGGCAGCGGCTTGTCGGTGCCGAACATGTCGTTCTGGTCGTCGTCCGCATGCTGGTGGGTTTCCTGGCGTTCACGCTTGGGCAGGATGATCTGCGCCCACAGCACCACCAGCAGGGCCACGCCATCGCGGGCCAGGCCGAAATTATTGTTCTGCCATACATCGCGCGCGCCAAAGATCTTCGGCTCGATGGTGCGGGAAAGGGCCAGGGTCACATGGTCGGCGTAGACGTTGTCGAGCAGTTTCAGGCCGCAGGCGAGCAATCGCGCATCGATCTCGGCGCGGAACAGTTCGTCCGACAGCACGCGCTTGACCAGTCTATCGTCACGGCGCAGGGTTTGATGCGTGAGCAGGCGCGCAATCAGGATTTGGGAATCGTCATTCATCGGCAGTGCCGCTATCTAAATCAAGAGAAAAATTCAGGGACAGCGAGGCGATCGACATGGCCGCCACATGCGGGTCGTTCAATTGGACCATCTCGTCGGTCGGTGTAAAGGTAATCGGCAGCCGGGCCAGTTCGGCCGTCGCGCCCTGCAGGCTCGCTTCGGACACATCGCCCAGGAGCGGCAGCATCGAGGCGCGATACGACGCCACGGCAAAGCTGGCCGGCAGCAGGGAATCTTGCACCGGCACGCTCTTTGGCCCTTCTTCGACGATGCTGGGGAAGTTGCCCAGGCTGGCAAAGTTCGACAGGCGCTCCAACAAATCATCGAGTTCCAGTTGCATGGCGGGTCCGTCGCTGATGGTGGTGGGGGCGTCTTCGCCGCTGGGCAGGCCCGTCTGGGCCACGCCGGCTGCGCGTTCGGACAACAGTTCGGTTTCGGCCACGTCGATCATTTCGGCCGGCGTGGCAAACAGCGGCACGACAGGCTGGTCGATGGCGCCTTCGGCCAGACTGGCCAGGTCCTCGTGCTGCAGCAGCCAGCGCTTGATATCGGTGGTCGACAGGCCGGACTGGCCCAGGTGCACGCGCTGGCGCTCGATCTGGTTTAGTGCGCGCGAGAACATGCCCTGCATGTTGAGCAATTTGCTTTGCGCGCGGCCGATCGCCTGCGCCGCCTTGTGCGTGGCGCCGTCGGCGTTTTCGTCCGAGGTGATCGCCACCAGGATCTCGGAACCCTTTTCGACCCAGTCGCAGGCCATGTTCCACTTTGCCTGCGCCGTGCGCAGGCGGAACTCGGAACCGGAAGCGATGGCGTCCGAAAACTCGTCCGTCAGGTCGACCAGGCGGCCCAGCAGATGTTGCAGTTGTTCTACCGACACGCCACCGACGGCTTGCGCGCCGGCCACCTGCGACAGCAGAAAGCCCATTTCCGCTTCGTCTTCGGTCTGCCCCAGGCCCAGCAGGCTGTCGATGGCGGAGAGCACATTGCGCGCCATGGGCGTGACGCGGTACACGCCCTGCTGCGCGTCCCAGGCCAATAACTGGTTGCTGCGCAGGCGCAGCAAGACCGTTTCCAGGCTTTCCGGCAACAAATAGGCGAGACGGGTGTTGATATCGGCGCGGGTATACGACGAGGTGGCAGCATCGGCCGCCAGTTCGCGCAGCACCAGCAGGCGCACCAGCACACCGTCGAAACCGCCGTGGAACAGCGCCGTGAACACTTGCAGCAAGGGCTGGGCGCGCTTCAGATGAAAGACTTGTTCGATCTCGTCAGCCGAAATATTCGGCTGGAAATGCGCTTGCAAGGAATCGTGATGCTCCTGCTCGGTCTGATTTGCATCCGCAGCCACGGCTGCAATTGCCATTATATCAATCATTCTATTCCGGATGAGTGTTCAGCGGGCGGCGCAGCGGGCCTGGGGACGCTGCGGGCATAAAGGGTCGAAGGGGCGTCAGTATATCATTTCAGGGGTCAGAGCCGGCGGGTCTGACCCCAGGTTCTGCATCTGGGTTTGCTGATCAAAAAGTTACTTTTTAACGATCTTCTGCAAAGTCTGCTCTACATAATCGCCATCGTCGTCCTCGAACGTCACCTTGACCGGATACCATTCCAGCGACGGCGCCAGCCACAGGTCCACTTGCTGGCCCTTCTTGTCGGTCGGCGGCGCCTTGACCAGGTGCACGGCTTCCACCTCGCCCTGGCCGGTGGTCACGGGTTCCTGCTTGACGACCTTGAAGACCCACGGCTCGGCGTCATGGCGGCCAGCCACGAAGAAGGCCCACTCCGAGCCGGGCACGAATTTTTCGGGCTGGGCGCGCGCCACCGCCGTCAGTTGCCACACGGCGCTGTTGCGGTCCTGCTCGCCACCCTTGAGTGGATAGCTTTTGTCGCCTTCGCTGAAGCTGATGGTCTTGCTGTCGCGTTTGAAGACCGTGGTGGCGGCTTGCTTGCGAAAGCGTTTTTCCACGAACTGGGCCGGCGCCAGGCCGTAGTCGTCGACCGTGCCTTCGCTGCGCTGCTCGAGGATCTTGCCGAACAGGCTAGCCCTGGTTTCGGCCAGCAAGGAATACTTGCCGTCGCCGGCGCGCCAGTTGCTGACGGATTCGCCGGACAGCCCGATACCTTTTTGTTTGGCCTTGATGGAATAGACCAGGTCGGCTGACGGCGCCAGCTTGAAGGCGCGCTTGATGACCGGATGCTCGGTAGCGTCGTCAGCGGCGACGGCGGAAGAGAAAGTGGCGGCCAGCAAGCCTGCGGCGAGTAATTGCTTCATTGGTATAAACGACATCTCATGATCCTGTCACAGTGAGTTTGGAGACGGTTTGCGTGGTCAGCGCCCCGTTCGCTTCTGTATTGCGTATTTGTACGGGATACCATTGCATGGCCGGCGCCAGCCAGATATCGAGCTGCGACGAATAACTGCCCGGTTTGGGCGGCCGGCGCAGATGCCAGGTCTGCAAGCGACCCATGCTGGTGTCCAGCGTTTCCTCGCCCACCATCTGGAAGCGGAACACGGTCGCTTCCTTCTCTTCGCCGACGAGGATGTCGATATTGCCGGCCAGCTGTGTCACATCGGCGCGGCCGATGGCGGCCAGCTGGAACGGCAGGCTGGCCTTGTCCTGCGCCCCTTCCTGCCATGGCACGGTGGCGGTGGTGGCCGAAAAGCGGATGGTCTGGCCGGCCGCATCGAAATGCGTGGCCGTCTGCGAACGGCCGCGGCGCTTTTCCGTCGCCTTGACGGGCGCCACGCCACTGGCGTCGATCAGACCTTCGCTGGTCAATACCAGCAGGTTGATGCGGGTGATCAGCATGCTCAAGCCCACTTCCAGGCTCAGGCTATAGTGGTCGCCCTTATTTTGCCACGACATCGCCGCCACGCCCGTCCATTTGGTGCCGTCGGCATCGCGGCGGTCCACCTGCAGGTCGAATTCGGCCGAGGCCGGCACATTGGTCTTGTAGCGCCGCGCCTGTTCCACGGCGGGCTGCGGCGCGGGCGGCGTTTCAGCCGGCGCCGCAAGCGCCGGCAATTGCACCAGCGCTGGCGCTGGCGTTTCAGTCGCTGGCACCGCCGGCGCCACCACCTGCAGCGGCTGCGGCGCATCGGGCACGACCAGTTGCGGCAAATCGACCACCGGCAAGACAGGCAGCGGCGGCGCCGGTGGCGGCGGCAAAGGCACGGGCGGCGCTGGCGCGGTTTCAAGCGGCGGCGGGGCTTCGGCAACAATTGCCATGCTGACCAGCCGCGCCTGCTCGTGCATGGGCGCCCTGCCCGTTTGCGCGCCCAGCCAGTGCAGCGCCACGGCATGCAGCGCGCCGATCAGGGCGACAAAGATCACGGTGCGGCGGCGCGGCGGCGCGAAAAAGGAGGCGGACGTCATGGCTGCTAGTGTAACGCCTGTCTCCGAGATGCGCTTTCTTGCCGCAGATCAACGCACTTGAGCTTGCCGAAAAATATGGGCGAAAAATGTCACGGCGATTTCGTCAGCAGCAAGCTGATATCTGCTACGCTAGGGCCATCGACCTACCAGGAGACTCTCGCATGGCAAATCCGCAAATGCCCCAAATTCCGGGCGCAGCAGTGATGACCGATACGCTCGACTTCGTCAAGAACCTGTGGGGCAGCATGAGCGTGCCCGGCATGGGGGTGCCCGGCATGACCGCGCCCAGCCTGTCGGTGGAAGAACTGGACAAGAAAATCAACGACCTGAAAGCCGTCGAAGCCTGGCTGAACCTCAATATCAGCATGCTGCGCGGCAGCATCCAGGCGCTGGAAGTACAGCGCGGCACCATCGCCACCCTGAAATCGATGGGCGCCTCGATGGCCGCCGCCATTACGCAGCCGGGCGCCAGCGAGAAAAACCTGTTCGATGCCGTGCCGTACGCCTCGGCCTTCTTCCAGCAAACACCGCCGGCCGCCAAGCCGGCCGAGCAAGCGCCGCCGTCACCGCCGCCACAGGAAGCGTCAGCCCAGAGCGCGAGCCCGTCAACCGACGCCGCGACCCAGCTGACCAATCCGACGCTCTGGTGGAATCTGCTGCAGGATCAGTTCAAGCAGGCGGTATCGACGGCGATGACGCCGGAGCCGGCCAAGGCCAGGCACGACGCTGCGGCAAAGCCCAAGCCAGCGCCGCGCGCCAGGCCGGCTGCGGCTGAAGCGCCCGTCAAGGCGCCGGCGCGGCGCGCAGCGCCCAAAGGCAAGCTGTAAGGTTTGCCCGGGTTCGCAAGGCGAACCCGGCTTACGGTCGATCAGGCCAGGCGATGAATGCGGATCGCTTCGATCATATTGTCGTCCTGACGCTTGACGTCACCGATGGTAATCAGGCCTTCGTCGGCCAGCGCCTTGGCGTGCTCGTACGAGGACTGAAAGGTTTCCAGCGTGTCTCCCTTGGCGGCGACCGGGCGTACCCAGGCGATGCTGCCGACCTTCATTTTTTTGTAGACTTCATTGACCACATCACGCATAGTTTCTTCCTTATTGTTGTAAAGCAACTTCAGCGCGGAGCAGGCTGTTGCCTGCACCACGCTGGCGCCTAGTTTATCATCCGGCACGCCCGCGCATGGTTTTTAAGGGTTTGTCCGGCACCGGCGCCACCGTTTCCGCCACCGGCGCGGCAGCTTCGAGCGCCTCCTGCGCTGGCGTAAGCTGCATCAACTGCTCCATCAGCTGTGCAAAGCGCTGCTGGCCCGGCGCGATTTTGTCTACATACAGCAACACTTCGACGGCTTCGGCCGCCAGTTCCGCGTGATAACCACGCTGCTGCAGGTAGGAAACAATAATCTGCACCGAGTTGAACAGGATGCGCAGGTTGTTCGGCAGCTTGTCGCGCGCCGCGCGCATCCAGGCCACGGCCTCGTCCAGTTTATCGGTCTTCCACAGCAGCACGCCCTTGTTCATCAGGTCCGACGCTTCCTTGCGCGAGGCCATGATCAGGCTGGTGCCCTCGTCGCCCATCTTGGCCTTGTCGAAGATCTTTTGCACCTCGTCCTGCACCACCTGGTTGTCGTGGTTGTTCTTGACCACATAGCACAGCAAACCGGCCGGTGCATCCTTGACGCCGACGGCAAACAGCAAGGTGGCCAGTTCCATGCACACTTCCTTGTCGGGCCGCGCCGGGTCTTGCTCGAGCATCGCCTCGAGCTCGTCGCCGCACTTGCGTGCGCGCCGGTAGTCGCCCGTTTCGTGGTGTACCATGCCTTCGGTGATCTTGGTGCGCAGGCCGATTTCTTCGGGCGGAAATTCGCGCCGCGCCAGCATCAGCCATTGCAGCGCTTCCTTCGCGTCCTTTTTCAGGCCGCACACGCGCGCCAGGCCCAGGTAGGCGTCCACCGTCTTCATGACGGAAAACTCGCCGATCGCCACGCATTTGCGAAACGCCTTTTCGGCCATGCCGACGTTGCCGATCCTCAAAGCGGCCTGGCCCAGGTTGCGCTGGCGCGGCACCGAATTGGGCGACAGCCGCGCCGCCTTTTCCAGCACGCCGCACGCTTCTTCATGCTGGCCCATCAGCTGGTAGGCGACCGCCATCTGGTCGTAGGCATCGATGTAATAGCGGTTCTCGACGATCACGCCCTGGAAGATCTGGCGCGCCGCCTCGTGCTCGCCGTTGTTCATGCGAATCTTGCCCAGGCCCGCCCTGGCCCAGCTGTAGTCGCGATCCAGCAGCACTTTTTCATAGATGGCGCGCGCCTTTTCCGGCTCGCCGCTTTTGAGCAGCAGGCTCGCCTTCATGCGCAGCAGTTCGAGTTCGTGCAATTTGTTTTGCGCGATCTGCGCATCGCACAATTTGGCCGCACGCAGATAATCCTTTTCCATGCAGGCCTGGTCGATCTCGCGAAATACCTGTTTTTTATGCCACACGCGGTTCAGGCGCGTGAGCAGCACGCCTTCGGTGATCGGCTTGATCAGGTAGGCGTCGGGCTGGTGCTCGGCCGCACCCATCACCGATTCCACGCTTTTCTCGGCCGACACCATCAGCCAGACGCTGGACGGCGCCGTCAGGTTGCGCACGCGCGTCTCTTCGAGCACCTGCTGACCGTTCTTGCCTTCACCGAGGTTGTAGTCGCACAGCACCACGTCGTAGCGCGTCTTGGCCAGCAGCTTCATCGCTTCGCCGCCGCTGGCGGCCTGGTCGATATGGCGCGCGCCGAGGTTGCGCAGCGATTCGCGCAGCAAAATGCGGATGCCGACGAAATCGTCGACCAGCAGATAATGCTTGTCGGCCCAGTCGGTGGTGTCGGCTTCGTTGGGACGGGAAGTCTGGTCCATCGTCAGTACCCGGTTCATGGCAGGCGCAGCAGAAAGCAGCCGCCGCCCAGCAAGCCGCCATTGGACAGCGCGATGGCGCCGCTGCGCCCCCGGTGCTTGTGCATCTTCGCCACTTCACTGGAAAAATACAGGCCCAGGCCGGTGCTGTTGGTGGAAAAATTCACGCCGGACGACTGGCCATCCATGGCCGCCTCGCCCGCGTCAAGCAGTGCCTGTGTATAGCCGTCGCCATTGTCCTCCACGCGCAGTTCCAGCATGCCGCCATCCTCGCGCACCGACAGGCGTATCGTGTCTTTCGTGTAGCGGATGGCGTTGTTGATGGCGTGGGCCAGCACGCCGATCACCAGGTCTTCGTCGAGCGTCCAGATCAGCTCGGGCGGAAAGTCCGTCTCCATCGCGATGCCCTTGGAGGAGAGCAGGATTTTTTCCTGGCTCACCACCTGTTCCACCAGTTGCCCCACCAGTTGCGGCTGCACGTCAAACGGATAGCCCGGTTTGCCCACCTGCTTGTACAGCGCCAGCAGCTGGATCAGGTTATCGTTGAGCCGCTTGGTCTGGTACAACATCTGCGCCATCTGCAAAAAGGCCGGATCGGCCGTGACTTCGTCGCTGGACTTGGCCTGTTCGGCGGCCAGCAACGATTCCAGCGTGCCGCTGACCACGCTGATGGAATTTTTCATGTCATGGACGGTCGACGCCAGGAACAAAAACAGCTCGGGCGTGCTGTGCTGGTCTTCCACTGCATCTCTCCTTGGGCGCCGGCGGCACCGCGCCGCGGCTAGCATGCCACCGGCAAATTATACCGCCCGTTGTTGCGCTGCAAGCGACTGTTGCGCAAGCGCCATGACAAACGTCAGCATGCCGCCCCGCGCAGGGCACGGGACGGCATGGCAGATGGCGCAAGGAAAGGCAAATGACTACCTGCGCGCCCCCGCCAGGCGCCGGATCACGACGATCATGCGATCGATTTCCTCGTAGGTGTTGTAGAACGCAAACGATGGCCGCACGGTCGCCTCCACGCCGAAGCGGCGCAGGATAGGCTGGGCGCAATGGTGGCCCGAGCGCACGGCGATGCCCTCGTCATTGAGCGCGCGGCCTACCTCGGCCGGCTCGTAGCCGGCCAGCACGAACGAGGCCACGCTGGCCTTGTCAAACGCGGTGCCGATCAGGCGCACGCCGGCAATCGCCTGCAGCTGGTGAGTGGCATACTCGAGCAGCGCGTGTTCATAGGCGGCGATGTTCTCCAGGCCGATGCGCTGCACATAATCGATGGCCGCGCCCAGGCCCACGGCATCGGCGATATTGCCGGTGCCGGCCTCGAAACGGTTCGGCACGCCCTGGTAGACGGTGCGCTCGAACGTGACGTCGGCGATCATGTTGCCGCCGCCTTGCCAGGGTGGCAACTGCTCCAGCAAGTCCAACTTGCCATACACCGCGCCGATGCCCGTCGGGCCGAATACCTTGTGGCCCGAGAACACATAAAAATCGGCGCCCAGCGCCTGCACATCGACGCGCAAATGCGACACCGCCTGCGCGCCGTCGACCACCACGCGCACGCCGGCCGCATGCGCCAGCGCGATGATCTGCGCCACCGGCGTGACGGTGCCCAGCGCATTGGACACCTGCGTCACCGACACCAGTCTGGTGCGGCCGTTGAGCAGCTTGCTGAATTCGTCGACGATGATCTGGCCGCTGTCGTCGACCGGAATCACGCGCAAGGTAGCGCCCTTTTCCGCCGCCAGCTGCTGCCACGGCACGATATTGGCATGGTGCTCGAGCTGCGAGACGATGATCTCGTCGCCGCTGCCGATGAACTTGCGGCCGAAGGTATTGGCGATCAGGTTGATGCCTTCGGTGGCGCCGCGCACGAAAACGATTTCATCGGGCGAGGCGGCGCCCAGGAAGCCGGCCACCTTGGCGCGCGCCGCTTCATAGGCGTCGCTGGCGCGCGCGGCCAGCGCATGGGCGGCGCGGTGGATGTTCGAATTTTCATGCGCATAAAAATACGACACGCGATCGATCACCGACTGCGGCTTGTGCGTGGTGGCGGCATTGTCGAACCACACCAGGGGCTTGCCGTTGACTCTTTCGGCCAGCACGGGAAAATCGCGCCGCACGGCGTGCACGTCGAATGGCGCCGGCGTCTGGCCATGGCCATGGTGTTTTCCGGCCGGTGGCGCCGTCAGCACGGTCTCGAAATAAAACTGCGGTGCGCTGGCGGCGCTCGTCGCCGGCAGCTGGCGTGCCGCTCCATCGGACTTGTCCGAGACCGGATAACCATGCGCGCCGCCGATGAAGTAATACGGCGACGGCGCACCGAGGCTGGAGGCACGCGGTGTCGGCATCGAGGCGGGCGCCGGCGCGATGGGTGCTTCCAATGGCGGCTTGACGGGCGGCGCCTGCGCCGTCGCCACGCCGGGGGCGATGGCGGCGAACGACGGACCGGGTTGCGGCGGCGGACGGCTCGGGTTCGCATAGCGGGGCGCCGCGTCGAGCGCGCTGCCCGAACCGCTCAGGCTGGGTGCCTTGTCCAAGCCCGGCAGGCGCGCGAAAAACTCGCCGGCCAGCCGGTTCAGGGTTGCCTCATCCGGTAAAAATGGGATGGCGGGCAGGCCCGCCGCGCCATCACTTGTAGGTGTCTGGGTAGTCATGGTATTTACCGATCTCCACGTCTTCCAGTACGGCCAGCGCATCGTCGGTCAGCACGGCCAGCGAGCAATACAGCGAAATCAGATACGATGAAATCGCATGGCGGTTGATGCCCATGAAGCGCACCGACAGGCCCGGGCTTTGCTCGCCCGCCAGGCCAGGCTGGAACAGGCCGATCACGCCCTGGCGCTGTTCGCCCACGCGCAGCAAAATGATTTTCGTCTTGCCGTCTTCGATCGGCAGTTTGTCCGACGGCACCAGCGGCACGCCGCGCCATGTCAGGAACTGCGAACCGAACAGGCTGACGGTCGGCGGCGGCACGCCGCGGCGCGTGCATTCGCGGCCAAAGGCGGCAATGGCCAGCGGGTGCGCCAGGAAAAAGCCCGGTTCCTTCCACACTTTCGTCAGCAGCTCGTCGAGGTCGTCCGGCGTCGGCGCGCCCGTCAGGGTAAAGATGCGCTGGTCGTCATGCACGCTGGCCAGCAGGCCGTAGTCGGGGTTGTTGATCAACTCGCTTTCCTGGCGCTCCTTGATCGTCTCGATGGTCAGGCGCAGCTGCTCCTTGATCTGGTCGTGCGGGCTGCTGTACAGGTCCGACACGCGGGTGTGCACGTCGAGCACGGTGCTGACGGCGTTGAGAAAATACTCGCGCGGCTGCTCTTCGTAATCGACAAAGGTTTGCGGCAGTTCCGACTCGTCGCGCTGCGAACAGGCGACGCGCACGTCCTTCGGATTCTTGACCCGGTTCAGGCGGTAGATACCCGCTTCGACGGGCAGCCATTGCAGCAGATGCACGAGCCAGCGCGGCGTGATCGTGGATAACTGGGGAACGCTCTTGCTTGCATTGGCCAGCTGGCGCGCGGCGTTGTCGCCCAGCGCAATCTGGCTATCGTTTGTTGCATCTGCCATGAACAGTACTCCTGATGAGAAAAGTGAATATGCTTATTTGGAAACCGGATAAAGTATCGGCCCTCTGCCGTGCTCGCTCAACATGCTATGGCCATCAGCATCGCTTTATTATTCGACCAGCTCCGGCTCGCAGCGCGCCAGCAGCCCCGCCAGGCCGATGCCCAATGCATGCGCCAGTTTTTCCACCGTCAGCAGCGACGGCGTAGCCGCGCCGCGTTCGATCTCGCCGATAAACGAGCGGTTCAGGTCGGCCGCTTCGGCGAGGCGCTCCTGCGACCAGCCGTGCCCTTCACGCAACTGGCGCACGGCCAGTCCAAACTGTTTGATCAACATGGAGTCCTCAAGGTTGGTGGGCAAAAGCGGAAACGGTCGATAGCGCAGGGGCGGCCTCAACCTCCTCCTGCTGGTTATGCGCTTGCGTGACATGGCTGCCGGGCGCGACGCTGCGGGTCAGCCAGACATTGCCGCCGATAACCGAGCCCTGGCCTATCGTCACCCTGCCGAGGATGGTGGCGCCGGCATAGATCACCACGTCGTCCTCGACGATGGGGTGGCGCGCCAGGCCTTTTTTCAGCACGCCATCAAAGCCGACAGGAAAGCGCTTGGCGCCCAGCGTCACGGCCTGGTAGATGCGCACCCGCTCGCCGATGATGGCCGTCTCGCCGATCACCACGCCGGTACCGTGGTCGATAAAAAAACTGGCACCGATGACGGCGCCCGGATGGATGTCGATGCCGGTCTGCGAGTGCGCCACTTCGGCGATGATGCGCGCCACCAGCGGCGCGCCCAGCGCATGGAGCGCATGGGCCAGGCGGTAATGGATGATGGCCAGGATGCCTGGATAGCACAGCAGCACTTCATCGACGCTGTGCGCGGCCGGGTCGCCATGGAAGGCGGCCGCCACGTCGGTATCGAGCCGGGCGCGGATGCCGGGCAGCGCGCGCGCAAAGCGCTGCACGATGGCCAGCGCCTGCTGCTCGGCCGGTACGGTCTGCCGCAAGCCATGCTGGCGCGCCTGGTAAGCCAGTTCACGGCGCACCTGTTCGTGTAAACCCGTCAGGGTGGTGTCGAGCGTATGACCGACAAAAAAGTCCTCGCTTTCCTGCTGCAGGTCGAGCGGCCCCAGGCGCATCGGGAACAGCGCCGCGCACAGGGCGCCGACCAGTTCGCGCAAATGCTGGCGCGACGGGAACTGGCGCGCGCCGCATTCCTGATGGCTGGCCAGGCTGTCGCGCCAGCGCTCGCGCACGGCGCGCAGTTCATCGACGATCTGGTGCAGCTCCCATTGCGGCGCCGCTGCGGCGGGCGCGGAAAGTTCGGTGGGCAGGGTGAGCAAGGTGGGCTGGTTCATTCTTGCACCCACGGCAGGCTGTGCCAGCGCCAGCCACCCTGGTGGCCGCGCTGCTGCTCCTCGTCGAGGTCGCCCTCGAAGCCTTGTGCGATATTGAAGACGTGGCTGAAACCGGCCCTGGCGGCCGCTTCGGCGGCCAGCGCCGAGCGCTTGCCACTGCGGCACAACAGCAGCACCACGGCCGTCTTGCCACCCACCTTGGCCTCCAGTTCGCGCACAAAACGGGGATTGCGGTTCATTGCCGTGCCGGTGGCCCAGGCCACATGCAGCGAGCCGGGCACATGACCGACAAACACGCGTTCCTCGTTGGTGCGCACGTCGACCAGCTGCGCTTTGCCGGCCTGCACCAGCTGCCACGCATCCTGCGCGCTGACGATGCCCGCATAGGGCAACTGCCGTGCCTGCGCCTGGTCGCGCGCATCATTGAGCACGGCGTCAAACGCCGCCTCGCCATGCGCGGCCCGGGGATCGAATACCAATGTTGTTGCCGCCATCTTGCCACCTCTTTCCGTCATCGTCAGAACATCCACACGCTCACTGTAGCGAACTTGTGTTGTTCGTAAAACAAATTAAAAAGAGTTAGCAAAGCTGGAAAACGTATAAGGCCGCTGGTGCGTATGGCTTACTGCGCGCGCCGCCGTTCTTTCAGGACGAAGCGCCCTGGATCGACGGCCGCCACCAGCTGGCTCTCCAGCGGCGGCGGCTGGCCCTCCAGCTGGCAGGCCAGCAACTCGGCCGCCAGCGGCGCCCAGATCAGGCCGCGCGAGGCGTAGCCGAGCAAGCCGAACAGCCCAGGCCAGCGCGGCACGTCGCGCAACTGCTCGCAGCGGCGCGGCACGCCGGGGTCGGGCAAGGCGCCTACCAGCGGCATGCGGTCCGGCGCCATGCAGCGAAAGCCGGTGCGCCCGGCCAGCGGCGCGTCAAACGGCGGCACGCCGAGGATGGCGGCGGTTTTCTCGATATTATCCTGCTGGCTCGATGGCCGCAGGCTGGCATCGTCATCCTGCGCATCGTAGGTGGCGCCCACGCAGACGACGCCATCATGCGGCGGCGTCATGTAGGACTCGCGGCAGACGACAAACGGGTGCGTCGGCAGGCTGCCAGGATCGAGGTGCGTGACCTGGCCGCGCACCGCATACAAGGGCAGGCTGGCCGCCTGCGCGAAACGCACGGCGGTGGTGCCGGCGGCCAGGATCACGGTCGGCGCGGCAGCGATCACCACGCCATCGGCATCGACCACCTGCCATTCGTCATCGACGCGCGAGAGGGTCAGCGCGCTGCTGGAAAAACGCCGCGTCAATCGGGCGCCGCAGGCGGCCAGCATGGCGGCGCAGGCCGCCGATGGGCGCGCCCAGCCGCCCTGCGCAAACCACCAGGCGCCGTCCGGCGCGCTGGCACCCAGCATGGCCGTTGCTTCATCGGCTTCCAGCCAGCGCGCAAAGTCGGGCGGATAGTCGCCGCTGGCGGCGATGCGGCGCTGTACCTGCGCATGCGCGCTATCGCGCGCCAGATGCAGCACGCCGCAGCGCGCGCCGTCGAAAGCACTGCCGACGCCACCCAGGCCGGACCAGTAGCGCAGCGCGTACAGATAGGCGGCGCGCACCAGGCGCGTGGGGATATTGTCGTCGCTCGACAGCAAGGGCATGAAGATGCCGGCCAGGTTGCCCGAGGCCTCGCTGGCTGGCTGCGCATGGCGCTCGACCAGGGTCACCTGCCAGCCGCGCGCGGCCAGGCGTTCACAGGCGGCGCTGCCGGCCACGCCGGCGCCGATCACGATGGCGCGCCGATCAATCTCGTGCACGGCTTCGCCTGGTGCCTGGCGCGCATGGTAGACGGCGCGCAAGCGGCTGTCGTCGAACGCAAAGCCTTGCTGCCACAGCGCCAGGCGCTGGGCCTCGTCAAGCCGCACCGCCTGCAGGCACGCGCCATCGTTCATCAGCCGCGCCAGCACCGTCATCGATGGCGGCACCCATGCAAGGTGCACTTCATCGACGCGCGCCGACAGCTGCGCCAGGCTGGCGGCCGGCTCGCCGATCAGCAGGTCGAGCGTGACCTGGCCGTCGCCCGACACCATGCGGTGCAGGCCGCGCACCTGGGGCGGCCACTGCTCTCGCCATGGCGAGGGCAGCTGGCCGGCGTCGATGGGGCGCGGCGCGAGCGCAATATAATGCAGCCGCCTTGCGCCATGCCTGGTGCAGGCGGCCAGCAAACGCGCGCCGTCGAAATCGGTGTCGAGCACTACCAGCGCAGCCATCGACATCAAAGGCCCGTGCGGCAAAAGCAGGTCGGCGCATGGTCATCGACCATGCCGATGCCCTGCATGTAAGCGTAGATGATGGTCGAGCCGACGAACTTGAAGCCACGCTTGGCCAGGTCTTTCGACAGGCGGTCCGACAGTTCCGTCTTTGCCGGAAATTCACCGGGCTGGAAGTGGTTGACGATGGGCTGTCCATCGACATACGCCCACAGAAAACCGTCGAGTGTCTGCCCTTCTTCCAGCAGGCGCAGGTAGGCTTGGGCGTTGGTGATGGCCGCCGCCACCTTCAGGCGGTTGCGCACGATGCCGGGGTCCGCCAGCAAGGACGCCACCTTGTCCGGACCATAGGCGGCGATTTTTTGCGCATCCCAGCCATCAAAAGCGGTGCGGTAGGTGTCGCGCTTGTTGAGGATGGTCTCCCAGCTCAGGCCCGCCTGCGCGCCTTCCAGGTTCAGCATTTCGAACAGGGTGCGTTCGTCATGGCAGGGCACGCCCCATTCCGTGTCGTGGTAGGCCAGGTAGCGGGGATTGGCCGGATTGGCCCAGGAGCAGCGCGTGACAGTCATGGTGATTTTCTTCGCATGGAGACAGGTAGCCAGTATAGATTATCGGCCGCGCAGCAGTTGGCCCAGCACGCGCAAACCCATGTCGATGTCATCGGCGGGAATCGCCGCAAACCCCAGCAGCAATCCGGCCGGCGTGGCGCAGGCGGCGCCCGCGCCAGGGTCGGCATAGTGGCCGAGCGGACGCAGTTCGATGCCGCGTTCCAGGCCCGCGCGCGCAACCGATTCTTCATCGTGCTGGCCGCGAAAATAGGCGCACAGTTCCAGCCCGCTGTCGGCCGGGCCGCAATACAACTGGTCGTCGAGTTCGCGCGCCAGGCCGCGCAGCAGCACGTCGCGCCGTTCGGCGTTGCAGTCGCGCGTGCGGCGGATATGGCGGCCGAAATGACCCTCGGCGATAAAGTCGGCCAGCGCCATCTGCGGCACGATGGCCGTGTGGCGGTCGACCACCGCCTTGGCCTGCACCAGCGCTTCGGCCAGCGCCGGCGGCGCCACCATATAACCGAGCCGCAGCCCGGGAAACAGCACCTTCGACAAGGTGCCTGCATAGACCACGCAGCCGGCCCGGTCCAGGCCTTGCAAGGAGGCCAGCGGCGCGCCCGCATAGCGGTACTCGCTGTCGTAATCGTCTTCCACCACCCAGGCCCGGTTGCGCGCGGCCCAGTCCAGCAGGGCCAGGCGACGCGGCAAGCTCATGCTCACGCCCAGCGGCAGCTGGTGCGACGGCGTCACATAGGCCAGCTTCGCTTGCGGGCAGTGGGCCGCGCCATACGCCACGTCCAGCCCTTCGCCATCGACCGGCACCGGAAACACCTGCGCACCGCTGGCGCGCAAGGCGCCGCTGGCGCCACGGTAGCCGGGCGACTCCATCCAGGCTGCGTCGCCGGGCGCCAATAAAATGGTCGACAGCAGGAACAGCGCTTGCTGCGAACCCGAGGTGATGACGATCTGCTGCGGCGTGCAGCGCACCCCGCGCGAAGCCTGCAGGTACACGCACAGCAGCTCGCGCAGCGGCAGGAAGCCGGCCGGGTCGCCGTAGCCGAAGCGGTGGTCGGGCCGGCGCCAGCGCCGCGCTTCGAGCCGG
Organism: Janthinobacterium sp. PC23-8; assembly: GCF_002250505.1. Classification (GTDB taxonomy): domain Bacteria; phylum Pseudomonadota; class Gammaproteobacteria; order Burkholderiales; family Burkholderiaceae_D; genus Janthinobacterium. The sequence goes on along the minus strand of NZ_NJGY01000001.1, from coordinate 3,094,502 downwards.
TTCCACACATCGAACGGAAAATGGTCGATGCGCGGCATGCCGACCCGGAACGCGCGCGCCGCGCCACGGTGAAACGCCACCTGCGCCATGGCCGTCACCACGCCCTGTCCGCGCTTGGACAGGGGGCGCAGCAAGCCAGGCTGGGTTGGCGGCGCCAGCGCTACGGACGCAGGCACAGCAAGGCTGACAAACGTGCCCTTGCCCACCGCGCCATCGAGATAGCCTTCGGCCACCAGCAGCGCATAGGCATTGAGCACGGTCTGGCGCGACACGGACAGCAAGTCGCAAAAGGCGCGCGTGGGCGGCAGCTGCGCGCCGGGCGCCAGCGTGCCGTCGAGGATGGCCGCTTTCATGGCCGCATACAGCTGGCGAAACAGCGGCGTGGCCAGCGCGCGGTCCAGCGGCAAGGCGGCGATGATACGGGTGGTGTGCATGGCAGGAATTGGTAGTTTCAATTTAGTCGTTATTGGATATTTTAAATAACCAACAGCGTCACTACAATAACCGATTCCCATTTCTCCCGGAGACCCGCATGCAGCAATTTTTCGCCACCGTCGCCTGGCAGCGCGACGACCAGGATTTCGCCGGCCAGCGCTACAGCCGCGCCCACGCCTGGCAGTTTGACGGCGGCTTGAGCGTACCGGCATCGTCGTCGCCGCTGTCGGTGCCGCTGCCGATGTCGGTGGCGGCCAACGTCGATCCGGAAGAGGCGCTGGTGGCGGCCACCTCGAGCTGCCATATGCTGTTCTTTTTATCACTGGCAGCGCAGCGCGGCCATGTGATCGACGACTACCGCGACGAGGCCGTCGGTGAACTGAGCCGCAACGGCGACGGCAAGCTGGCCATGACGCGCATCGTGCTGCGCCCGCGCATCAGCTGGGCCGGTGAGGCGCCCACGCCCGGGGCGCTGGCCGCGCTGCACCATGACGCCCATGAACGCTGCTATATCGCCAGTTCGCTCAAGGCCGACGTGGTGGTGGAGGCGCGCTGATGTACACGCCGAAGCGCTTTCGCGAAGAACGCCTGGAAGTGCTGCATGGCCTGATGGCCGCCCATCCGCTGGGCGCGCTGGTGCGCATGACGCCGGACGGCTTGTGCGCCGACCACTTGCCGTTCGAGATCGCGCCAGCGACGCCAGGGGCGCCCTTCGGCACCCTGCGCGCCCATGTGGCGCGCGCCAACCCGCTGTGGCACGCCGTCGGCGCGGACACGCTGGTGATCTTCCAGGGGCCGCACGCCTATATCACGCCGGCCTGGTATGCGGAAAAACAGCACAGCGGCGAGGTAGTGCCGACCTTTGATTATGCGGTGGTGCACGCGCACGGCAAGCTGCGCGCCATCGACGACCCGGCCTGGCTGCTCGCTTGCCTGAACCGCCTCACCGACCGCCATGAAGCGGTGCAGGCGCAGCCGTGGCAGGTCGCCGACGCGCCGCCCGCGTATATCGACAAGCTGTTGAACGCCATCGTCGGCATCGAGCTTGTCATCACGCGGATGGAAGGCAAATGGAAAACCAGCCAGAACCGCAGCGCGCAGGATCAGGCGCGCGTGGCCAGTGAACTGTCGCGCAGCAGCATGCCGGGGCCGGCGCGCCAGATGGGCGAACTGATCGCGGCCTCTCTTACAGCAGCCAGCTGACGGCGGCAGAGAACGTCAAAAACGACAGCGCCGTCGACACCAGGATAATGCGCGCGATGCGCGCCGTGTTGGCGCCAAAACGCTCGGTCAGCAGCGTGACATTGCTGGCGCTGGGCAGGCAGGCCACCAGCACCATGCAGGTCAGGGCAAACGGCTCGAGCGGCGCGCCCAGCGCGATGGCGGCGTGGCCCGCGCCCCACACCAGCAGCGGGTGCAGCAGCAGTTTTTTCAGGGCCACTGGCACATACTCGCTCAACGGCGCCGGATCGCTCGTTTGCATCTGCGAACGGGCCAGCACGGCGCCGATGGTAAATAGCGCCACCGGCGAGGCGGCGTCGGCCAGCAGGCCCACGGTTTGCATGACGGGACGCGGCAAGCTCACACCCAGCCATGATGCCAGCGCGCCCAATACAATCGACCACGGCATCGGATTGCCGGCCATGCCTTTCAAGGCGTTGACGACGGCCGTGCGGCTGCCGTGCGCGCCGCCGCTGCCCACGCGCGACAGGGCGATGCACAGCGAACTGGTGATCAGCAGGTCGACCACGATGGTGACGATCAGCGGGCCGGACGAGCGCGGTCCCAGCAAGGTCAACAGCAGCGGCACGCCCATGAAACCGGTGTTCGGAAACGCCGCCACCAGCGCGCCGAAGGCGGAGTTGTTCCAGTCGATGCGGTGCGACAGCGTCATGGCCATGGTCACGCCCACCATCACCAGCGCGCACAGCAGATAGACGCCGAACACGCTGGCGTCGAGCAGTTGCGCAATCGGCGTGGCCGCGCCGAAGCGGTACAACATCGAGGGCAAGGCAAAATACAGCACGAAGCTGTTCAGGCCGGGAATCGCGGCCACGGGCAGCAGCGCGCGCCGCACCGCCAGGTAGCCGCACAGCACCAGCGCGAAAAAGGGAAAGGTGATGGCGAGGATGGTCAGCATGCCAGCCATTGTAGCGCCAGCTTGCTGGCCGCAAGAACAATCAGGCCAGGTGCCCTTCCGCCACCCAGCCCCGGTTGGCGGCCGGCGCCTTCGGTTTCGGTGCGATGCCGCTGCTCTTTTCCGCTTCCTCGATGATGCTGCGCATGCTGTCGCTGGCGGCCGGGCCGGGCGCGAACGCGTAGTATTCATCGTTGATGGGCAAACCCGTCATGGCGTCGACCAGCACCGGGTCGGCGGCCAGGCCGGTATCGCGGCTGGCGATGACGAGGCTGGCGCCTTCCGGCGCGAAGTTCTCATTGCCCCAGGCGATAAAGGCCAGCAGCACCGGCTTGAAGGCGCGGCCCGACTTGGTCAGCACATAGTCGTAGCGCGGCGGCTTGGCGCAGTACAGCCGGCGCGTCATCAGGCCCCCTTCCACCAGATCGGCCAGGCGCCGGGTCAGGATGGTCGGGGCGATCTTGAGGCTCTTTTCAAATTCGTCGAAGCGCGTCTTGCCATAAAACGCTTCGCGCAAGATGAGGATGCTCCACCATTCGCCGACCTTGCCCAGGCTGCGCGCGATCGGGCAGGGCAAATTATTGAAGTTGGTATGTTTCATGATCGTCTCCTTACATAGTTGCAAAGCAACAATAAAAGTCATTCAAGTTACTATCAAATTTCCAGTAAGTATTCCCCAATGCAGAGGCTTAAAAATGCGCAAAAAATCACTGCAGGAAGATACGGCGGGCCGTCATGTGGTGCTACTCAGAAATACACGGCAGCCATGATGGCCGACTTGCAGGTAGCGGGCGCAGGCGTGTTTTGCACCGGCACCTGGCCATGCATGGAAGTGGTATTGTTCGAACCATTCAGATCCGTGGCGGCATTGCCGGTCACAGGCAAGCAAGCGGTGATGAGGGACACGGTAACCGCAGCGGCGGCGACTGGAGAAAATGTAGCGCGCAACATCCTGCCTCCTCATGTTGATGCATCAATGAATGGCCCCTCTTGTGGAGGGACACGAGGATAGTCACGGTATTGCCGGCGTTTTTCGGGCACGCAAACCAGGACAACAAATTCAACTGCCGGCCGCCAGAATGCATGGGCCTGCAGCAGCTTTGCCTGCATGGCAAAGCAGATCTTTTTGTAAACGGCATTGCATTTAATCAATCTACGACCCGATTATTAGTCATCCTCGACATCGCTGCTTCTGCTTTCGGTGAAACATCTTTTGAATCATGAGAAAACCAGAAAATAATTCAAAAGCAGGGCATAATAAGCCACAACTTGCTTTTTGGTTAAGTCATCCATGCCATGCCCATGACCAGTGCAACCGGTAAGAAAAACATCCTGATCGTGGACGATTCCGCGTTCGAGCAGCGCATGCTGGCGGAGCTGTTGAGCGACGAGCCCTACCGTTTCAGCGTGGCCTACAATGGCTACCAGGGTTACCAGCTGGCGCTGGCGACGCGTCCTGATCTGATCCTGCTCGACGTGCGCATGCCCGAAATGGATGGCTATACGGCCTGCCGCCTGCTCAAGGCCAATCCGCAAACCGAAGCTATCCCCGTGATCTTTCTGAGCGGCGCGGACGCCGTCAATGAGCGCGTGATGGGCTTGCAGGTGGGCGGCGTCGACTACATCTCGAAACCGTTTACGCCAGCCGAACTGGCCGCGCGCATTCATGTCCACCTGGGCCTGATGCGGCGCACCGACCTCACCGCGCCAGCGCCCGTGCCGGAGAACGACAAGGCGCCCCAGCATCCCGACCTGGTGTTCGTCAACGCCGTCAGGCAGCTGATCCTCGACAATCTGGGCAGCCTGCCCAAGCTGTCCGAGATCGCCCGCAGCGTGGGCACCTACCGCGAAAAACTGACCCTGATGTTCCGCGAGCAGACCGGCATGACGGTGTTTGCCTTTATCCGCGAAGCGCGTATCGCACGCGCCATGAAGCTGCTGCGGCAGACCGAGATCGACGTGCAGGATATCGCCCTCTTGATCGGTTTTCACAACGCCGGCAATTTCGCCACCGCCTTTCGCGAACGCATGGGCGTCACCCCTACCGCCTATCGCCAGCGCCTGCTGGAGCAGCGCAACGGAGCGGCGCCGCACTGAGGGCCGCACTGAGCGCCGCAATCAGGGGGCGATGGCGGGGGTGGCGGCCGTGCGCCGCGCCTGCAAACGCCACCAGTACCACGACACCAGCGCATTGATCCAGTAGGCCGCATACAGCACGGCGGTCAGGTGCAGGCCGCGGCTGTAATACAGCGGCACGGCCACCGTATTGACCAGCAGCCAGAAGCCCCAGGTCTCGATGCGCCGGCTCATCAGCAGCAATTGCGCGATGATGCTGAACACCAGCACCGCCGAATCGATGAACGGCGCGTAGGCATTGGTAAAGGTATGCAGCAGCAGGCCGTACAGGGCAACGGCGGCCACGCCGGCCGGCACGATCCAGGCCAGGCTGCGCCAGCCCACGCGCGTGATCGGCAAGGGCTTGCCGGCCGCGCCGCGCCGCCACTGCACCCAGCCGATCACGCAGGTCACGATAAAGAACAGCTGCAGCAGCACGTCCGCATACAGGTTGACCTGGTAGAACAGCAAGGCAAACAGCGCGCTGCCGAGCATGCCGATCCACCAGGAATGGATGTTATTGCGTCCGGCCAGGAGGATGGACACGGTCATCAAGACATTGGCGGCGATTTCAAGCGGGGATGTCAAGCGGTCTTCCTTTGCGGTGAGGGGAGAAGCGGCGCTGCCACTATAGCCGATTTGCCGGGCTCTCCCTGCTCTTTCAGCCCTCCTCTTTCACCCTCCCCGACAGCAACTGGCGCAAGCGGTGCTTGCCGGCCCGGCGCGCCGCGCGCGGCGACATTTCGGACTGGTGCGCGCCGGCGCCGCCGCGCAGTTTGGCCGCCGCCACCAGCCGGTTGCGCGGCCTGGGGTTTTTCAGTTTGATTTTCATGGTGCTTCCTTTCAGCCCTTGATGCAGACGACCTGGCGCAGCGTATGCACCACTTCCACCAGGTCGCTCTGGTGAGCCATGCGAGCAAGGCGACTGCGCATTGCCTTTCCTGCTCACAAAAGCCGGCAAAGTATGATGGGCATACATGAGAACCTGGTATGCCAGGGCCTTGCCTGCCGGCGCGGTTGAAAAAAAACGCGCGTCAGAAAAACAAAACCCCGGCGAGTTTCCTCACCGGGGTTCGAAGGAACGCCGGCTCGGGATCGATGACCCCGAGCAGCATGCACGGGGCTAGTGATTGTTCAAATTGTTGCTAGCCTGGTGGTGCATGCTGTTTCCTTTCATTGCAGGGTGGATGAACTGACCGAGCCACAATTGTGCGCCACGGCCGACAGCCCTGTCAACCGGGGGCATGATAAAACGGCTATCTGTTGTAAAAAACATGATCTTGCTGCACTTTCATTGTTAACTGTGGGACCGGGCCGGAGCAGCCACGACTATCGAAAAAAACATCAATACATCTATTCATTCATCCGCAAAAAAATGGCAAACAAAGATCATCGCGAGGAACTTGTTCATCTGCTGGCGCAAAGACCGGCAACTGCGCCAGCACTCGCCGCAGCCCTGGACATCAGCCAACCGACCTTTTCCCGCTTGTGGAGAACGATCACGGACGGCGTCGCACTGGGTGCCGGCATGGCCAGTCAATTCTGGACCGACGTGCTGAACGACGAGCGTATTTCAAGCAGGTTCAAGATTGACGTCGCCCGCCCTCACCTGGCGGCGGTGCAGGCCTTGCGATCGGCTAGCGGATGGTGCCGGGCACTTGCGCAGCCTGCCCGGCCTCGCCGCCCTTGGCCTTGACCTCGGCTTTTTCCCTGGCGATGCGCGCATCGAGCTTGACTTCATTTTTGGCCGCGTAATTGCGGCACGCCTGTGGATCGACAAACGGATTCGGTGACACGCCCATCACCAGCTGCGCGAGCTTCTGGTCGGCGCCCGAATGATCGGGGTGGGCGGAAATGAGGATGTCGCAGGGCAGGCGCGCGAAGTCCTGCATCACGCGGCGAAACTTGGGCGTCAGGTCGCCATGGCGCTGGTCGCCCAGGTAATGAAAATCGTCGGCCGCCACCGGCGTCAGGCTGGCGCCGAAGACCACATTCAGGCAGTCGCTGCGCGCCGCATCCTCGCACGAGACCCAGGTCCAGCTGGTGCTGCCCGGCGTATGGCCGGGCGTATGGCGCGCCGTCACGGTGAGTTCTCCAAGCTGCAAGGTCTCGCCATCGGCGACTTCGCGCACCCTGGCCACCGCCGGCATGGGGTCAATTTCGCCGGCCTGCGGATCCTCGTCCAGCACCCGGCCCGCGCGCAAGGCCTGCGCACCCAGGGCACTGGCAAGCACCTGCGCGCCGCTGTCGCGCGCCAATGCGGCGATGCCGCCCGAATGATCGAAATGCGCTTCCGTGTTCAGGATGAACTTGATGTCCTCGACACGAAAACCGAGTTCTTCGATATGCTCCCTGATGGCCACCACCGATTGCGGCAGCGCGCCGTCGATCAGGATCAGGCCTTCCCCCGTATGGATCAGGACCACGCTCAGGCCACCGACGCCGACGTAATACGTGTCGCCATGGATGCGTACCGGTTGCTGCGGGCGGTTCCATTGCTCGGCATACGGCGAGGCGATGGGCCGGGTCAGGGGATCGTCGGCGACCTGCGCCAAGGCAGACCATGACAGCGGCAGCATGGCCAGCGCGGCGAGCAACTTGGGAAAGGCGAAAGACGGCATGCGGCTCCATTCAGGAATATTTTTTCAGGAAACACAGAGTACCGTCGCCATCGCATGCCGGTCAAGCTTGCGTTAGGATGGATGCTTGTCCACTGCCGCGCGCCTTGCGCCTGCCTGCCATGCGTCTGCTGATTTTATCCGACCTGCACCTGGAAATGTGGCGCGAGCACGCGCCCGCCATCGACCTGTCCGGCCGCCCCGACGCGGTGATCCTGGCCGGCGATATCGACACCGGCAGCAATGCGGTTGCCTGGGCCGCGCGCACCTTTGGCGCGCTGCCGGTGCTGTACGTGCATGGCAATCACGAGGGCTATGGCCACCAGCTCGATCAGATGCAGATGGCCGTGCGCGCGGCCTGCGCCAGCGCCAATGCGCAGGGCGCCAATATCCGTCTGCTCGACGGCGATGCGGTGGAGTTGAACGGCGTGCGCTTTCTGGGCGCCACCTTGTGGACAGATTTTCTGCTGTTCGGCGAGGAGCGCCGCGAGGAGGCCTTGAACGCGGCACAAGCGTATATGCCCGACTACCAGCGCATCAGCACCGGCGGCATTGACGCCCGCCTGCTGTGCGCGCAGGACACGGCCGCCCTGCATGCGCGGCACAGGGCCTGGCTGTCGACACAGCTGGCACAGAGCTTCGATGGCAGGACAGTCGTGATCACGCATATGGCGCCGTCGATACGGTCGGTGGAAGAGCGCTACGCCACCAATCTCGGCTCGCCGGCGTTTGCTTCGCGGCTCGACGCGCTGGTGGCGCAGGCGGACCTGTGGGTGCATGGCCATATGCATGCGTCGCTCGACTACCGCATCGAGGCTTGCCGCGTCGTCTGCAACCCGTGTGGCTACCCGCGGCCCGACGGCATGCCGGAAAATGAACAGTTCAATCCCGGCTATACCATCGAGCTCACCGCAAGGATCAGCCCAGCAGCTTGAGCAGCGCCTCGGCCGCCGCTTCCGACGATGCCGGATTCTGGCCCGTGACCAGCAGGCCATCGGTGATGGCGTACGGCTGCCAGTCGCCCAGCTTCGAGTAGTCGCCGCCGTTTGCCTTGAGCATATCCTCGACCAGGAAAGGCACGATGTTGGTCAGGCCCACCGCGTCTTCCTCGGTATTGGTAAAGCCGGTGACGCGCTTGCCGCTGACCAGCGGCTTGCCATCGGCACCTTTCACATGGCGCAGCACGCCGGGCGCGTGGCAGACGGCGGCGACCGGCTTGCCGGCGGCGATCATCTGCTCGATCAGCGCGATCGAGTGCCGGTCTTCGGCCAGGTCCCACAGCGGACCGTGGCCACCGGGGTAGAACACGGCATCGAAGTCGGCCGCTTTCACGTCGGCCAGCTTGCCGGTATGGGCCAGTACGGCTTGCGCTGCGGCGTCGGCCTTGAAGCGGCGCGTGGCGTCCGTTTGCGAGTCGGCTTCATCGCTTTTCGGGTCCAGCGGCGGCTGGCCGCCCAGCGGCGAGACCAGTGTCAGCGTGGCGCCCGCTTCTTGCAAGGCATAGTAAGGGGCGGCGAATTCTTCCAGCCAGAAGCCGGTTTTCTTGCCCGTGTCGCCCAGTTTGTCGTGCGAGGTCAATACCATCAGGATGTTCATATTGTTTCCTTTTCAGTGAGTTTTCAATCGGGATTACAGTGCCGCTTCGAGGATGCGGCGGCTGCGCGCGAGGTCGATATCGCGGTGTTCGCCCAGTGCGGTCATGCCGTGTGCCGCCAGTTGCTTCAATACCGCTTCCACCGCTTCCTGCCCCAATGCATAGGCGGACAAACGGGTCGGAATGCCGAGTCCCTCGAAGAAGGCGCGGGTGTGGGCGATGGCGGCGGTTATGCGTTCATCGTCGCTGCCGCCGGTGATGTTCCAGACACGCTCGCCATACTGTAGCAATTTGCCGCGTTTCTGCTCGCGCTGTACATCCAGCAGTGCGGGCAGCACCAGCGCCAGGGTGCGCGCATGGTCGATGTCGTACAGCGCCGTCAGTTCATGGCCGATCATGTGGGTGGCCCAGTCCTGCGGCACACCGGCGCCGATCAGGCCATTCAAGGCCAGGGTGGCGGTCCACATCAGGTTGGCGCGCGTTTCATAGTCGTCGGGCGAGGCGACCGCCTGCGGCGCGATCTCGACCAGGGTTTGCAGCAGGCCTTCGGCGAAGCGGTCCTGCACCCGCGCCTGTACCGGATAGGTCAGATACTGCTCCGTGGTGTGGACAAAAGCGTCGACCAGTCCATTGGCGACCTGTTTGGCCGGCAAGGTAAAGGTCTTGCCCGGATCGAGCACGGAAAACTGCGGATACAGCAGCGGGCTGCGGAAACTCAGTTTGTCATGCGTGGCTTTTTTCGTCACCACGCCGCCGCTGTTCATTTCCGAACCGGTGGCCGGCAAGGTCAGCACCGCGCCGAACGGCAAGGCCCGGGCGATATTGGCGCCGCCGCGTTCGGCAATTTCCCAGGGCTCGCCGTCATACAGGGCGGCGGCGGCGACGAACTTGGCGCCGTCGATCACCGAGCCGCCGCCGACGGCCAGCAGGAAGTCCAGCTTTTCGCTGCGCACCTGCGCCACGGCGCGCATCAGGGTTTCATAGCTGGGATTCGGTTCGATGCCGCCAAACTCCTGCACGCTGCGCTGGCCCAGCGCCAGCGCCGCCCGTACTTCGGCCAGGGTGCCGGTCTTTTCGGCGCTGGCGCCGCCATACAGGATCAGCACGCGCGCGTCGTGCGGCACCAGGGTCGACAGTTTGGTGACGGTATCGGCACCGAAGACGATTTTGGTGGGGTTATGGAATTCAAAATTCTTCATAATGTCACTCCTTTTATTATTAGACTGGTCGTCTAAAGCTGAATTCAAAAAAGGCGGATGCGATGCACCCGCTTGCACTATTCAGATCACGCTTTGCGGCGGCAGCTCCAGCATGCCCAGGGTGGCCTGCCAGGCTGCCCGCAAGGCGCTGTCGTCGCGCCGCAGCTTGGTCAGCATGGCCGCCCCCAGCCACAGCTGGTACAAGGTCGAGGCCATGTGCGCCGGGTCCGCTACCTTTGGCAGGGAGTCGTCCACCCTGCCCTGCGCGATGGCCAGCGCCAGCCTGGCGATAATGCGGTTGGTGCCGTCCAGCAAGGTCATGCGCATCGGTTCGGACATGTCCGCCACCTCGCTGCCGAGCTTGACCACCAGACAGCGGCAATCACAAGCACTGCCGTCCAGGCTGGCACTGGTCCAGCTGGCCCAGTAAGCCATCAGCGACTGCGCCGCGCTTTGGCCAGGCTGGCTCAGCACCGCTTCCATTTCGGCCAGGTAGCCCTGCACATAGTCAGCCAGCATCGCCTCGCCAAACAACTCCTTGGACTTGAAGTAATGGTAGAACGAGCCCTTCGGCACGGCAGCGGCGGCCAGGATCTCGTTCAGGCCCACGCCGGCAAAGCCCTTGCGCGTGATGATGGCCTTGCCCTGGTCAAGGATGTGCTGGCGGACGTCGAGGTATTCGGCTTTCATGAAACAGAGTATAGCACGATTAGACCAGTCGTCTACAGCTTGACAGCACTTCCTGCCATAGCGCGGCGACATCAGCTTCAGTGCGCCTGCAGCACTTTCAGGCGTTCGCCGGCATGGCCATTGCCGGCGTCGAGCGCCAGCGAGCGCGTGTAGTTGGCGATGGCGCCCGGCTTGTCGCCCGCCTGTTCGAGGATTTCGGCCAGGCTGTCGTAGGCATTCGCGCTGTCAGGATGCAGGCTGATATTCAGACGCAGGATGGCCAGGGCCTGTGGCAACTGCTCCTGGGTGCTCAATTTGTAGCCCCAGACATTGAGCGCCTCTTCATCAGGCAAGGCCGCCGCATCGCGCGCATGCAATTCGTCCCATGCCTTGGGCGCCTGTTCGAAGCCGCGCTGCAACAACATTTTACGCAGGGGCAGCACTGCCTCTGGCAAGCCGAAGCCTGTCGACGGATGCATCGCCGGCACATAGAAGCCGGCGATTTCGTCAATAAACAGTTCCGGATTGACGCCCTGAAGATTGGTCAGCACCACCACCGACAGGTCATCGTCGGGATACACGAAAAAGGCCGAACGCATGCCACCGACAGGCCCAGCGGCGCGGTGCGCGCTACGCACCGTCACGGGCCAGCCCAGCGCCGAGCCGTTGAGCAAGTCGTTCGGACCTTGCGTCTTGCCATTATTGAGTACGTACGGGCTCCACATGGCTTGCAGGCTGGCCTTGTGCTTCAACAGCGTTCCGTTTTGCAGGGCGAGCAACCATTGCGCGATATCGCCAGCGTTGGAGACGATGCCGGCGGCGGTGCGGAAGTAGCCGGGAAAGGTCACGTACGCAGTCGAGAGGTGCTTGCCGGTGAGCCATTTGCCGCCCTCGTTATGCAAATAGCTGTACGCACCCGCCGAATGAGGAATCACGTCGGAGGAATCGCCGAAACGCGTATGCGTCAGCCCGGCAGGCTTGAACTGCCGGTTTTCCACGAAGTGCACGAAGGTCTCGCCGGTGAGCTTTTCAATGATCTTGCCGATGATGACATATCCGGTCTGGTTATAGCGGTAGCGCTCTCCCGGCGTGAATTCGAACGGCAAGGCCTTGACCCTGCTCCAGCTCAGCGCCTCGTCGTCGCCACCGAGCAGGTTTTCCTTTTCATCGATAATGTTGGGCAGGCCGGACGTGTGCGTCATCAACTGGCGTATCGTCAACCCGCGCCAGGATGGCGGCAAGTCGTCCAGATACAGCGAGATAGGATCGTCGAGCTTGAGCTTGCCCGCCTCCACCAGTTGCATGACAGCCACGCCCGTAAACGCCTTGGTGCAGGAATTGATCGAAAAAATGCTGTCGTTAGTGGCCGGCACGCCGTTTTCCACGTTGGCGATACCGGCAGCGGCCAGCTCGACGACCTTGCCACGCTGGATGACAGCCACTTGTAGCGCAGGAATTTTCTGCTGAACCATCTTCTGCCTGAGGAAGGCCATCACGTCTTCGGACGTGCCTGCTGCGCCTTGCGCCCAGACGGGCAAGGCCAGGCACAAGCCACTGATCAATGCTGCCACTTTCATCTTGCATCCGTTCGGCTGGTCGGGCGCCAGGGTCGCGGAAACAAACCTGAAACACCTCGACAATCAGACTACCGGATTACGCTGGTTTGCGAAACAAAAAGATCTGCGGCGGCCATGCAAACATGCTGACAACGCGGCTGCGCCAGGTACAACCGATTAAAGTTCGCGTCCGCGCCCATGCACCAGGATAGATTCATCGATCTGGTCGATCGCCGTCACGCCGGTCAGCGTCATGGCCACCCGCATTTCGCGGGCGAAAATGTCGAGCAGGTTTTCCACGCCATGCCGCCCGTCGGCCGCCAGCGCATAGACGGACGAGCGCCCCAGCAGGACGCCGCGGGCGCCCAGCGCCAGCATGCGCACCACATCGAGGCCCGAACGCACGCCCGAATCGGCCAGCACCGTCAGGTCGCTGCCGACCGCCTGCGCAATGGCCGGCAGCGCGTGGGCGGTGGACGGCACGCCGTCGAGCTGGCGCCCGCCATGGTTGGACACGACGATGCCGTCGGCGCCGAAACTGACCGCATCTCTGGCATCCTGCGCGTCGAGAATACCCTTGATGATCATCGGGCCTTTCCAGAACTCGCGTATCCATTCCAGGTCGCTCCAGCTGATCGACGGATCAAAGTTGTTCGCCAGCCAGCCGATGTAGTCTTCCAGGACAATCGCCTTGCCCAGGTATTTGGAGATATTGCCCAGGTCGTGGGGACGTCCCATCAGGCCGACATCGAATGCCCAGGCCGGCTTCGTCATCGCCTGCAGCATGCGGCGCTGTGTGCCCCACGGCCCGGACATGCCCGAATGTGCATCGCGATAGCGCGCCCCCGGCGTCGGCATATCGACCGTAAACACCAGGTTGGTGATACCGGCGGCCTGCGCCCGTTCCAGCGCATTGCGCATGAAACCGCGATCTTTCAGCACATACAGCTGAAACCAGATCGGCGCGCTGCTTTGTGAGGCCACCTCCTCGATCGGGCACACCGAGACGGTCGACAGGCAATACGGTACGCCCCTGCTGGCAGCCGCCTGGGCCGCCTGGACTTCGCCGCGGCGCGCATACATGCCCGTCAGGCCCACCGGACTCAGAATCACCGGCATGGCCAGCTTCTGGCCGAACAATGTCGTTTCCAGGCTCAGCTGGCCGACATTTTTCAATATCCGCTGGCGCAGGCTGACCGACGCCAGGTCGGCGCAGTTGGCCGCCAGCGTATGCTCGGCGTAGGCACCGCCGTCGATATAGTCGAACAGGAATCGCGGCAGCTTGCGGCGAGCCGCTTCGCGGTAGTCGAGGGCGGAAGAGATGATCATGACAGGCAGCCAGCGTCGGCGAGGTGTTGGGAGATAAGCAGCATAAGCTGGCCTTTGCTATGATGCAAACAACTTATTTTTCTTGCATCCAGTCGCAAATGGAATACTGATGAATCTACGAACGCTGCGTATCTTTGTCGAAGTGGTACGCCAGGGCGGTTTTTCCCAAGCGGCGGCATCGGTGTCGCTGACCCAGTCTGCCGTCAGCAAGGCCGTCAGGACGCTGGAAGACGAACTGGGCCTGCCATTGCTGAACCGCCTCGGCCACCGCATCGAACTGACGCCCGCCGGAGAAATCGCCTACCGCCGCGCGCAAACGATGCTGGCCGAACGCCAGGATTTACTGGTCGAACTCGATGAACTGAAGGGCTTGCAACGGGGCGTGCTGAGGATCGGCATTCCGCCGGTCGGCAGCGGCGTCGTGTTCGCCGCCATGTTTGCCGCTTACCGCAGCCGCTATCCGGACATCGAGATCGCCTTGCTGGAACACGGCGGCCAAAAACTCAACCAGTGCCTGCACGACGGCGAGATCGATGTGGCGGCCATCCTGGCACCCGTGCATGCCGACTTTGATTTCCAGGAAGTGCGAATCGAGCCGCTGGTGGCGCTGATGTCGGCCAGCCATCCGCTGGCAGGCAGCGCGCGCGTCGACTTCACGCAACTGGCCAGCACCCCCTTCATTCTGTTCGAAGGCGGCTTTGCGCTCAACCGCATCATTCTCGACGCCTGCGCGCGCAAAGGCGTGCAGCCGAAGATCACCGCGCGCAGCGCCCAGATCGACTTTATCGTCGACCTGGTGGCGGCGGGATTGGGGGTGGCCTTCTTCCCGCGCATGCTGGCGGAAAAATACACGCATGCCGGCATCTGGCGCGCGCCGCTCGACGAACCGCACACCGACTGGCACATGACCCTGGCCTGGCGGCGCCATGCCTATTTGCCGCCGGCGGCACGGGCCTGGCTGGAACTGGCCGCGCAGATGCAGCAATAGCACCAGCCAGTCACTACTCAGGCAAACTGCTTGAAGTCGGGCTTGCGTTTTTCGAAGAACGCCGTAAACGCTTCCTTCGCTTCCGGTGCGCCCAGCATGGCGCCAAACAGCGCGTTTTCGTCGGCGATCGCGGCCTTGATCGGCTCCATGCGGCTTTGCTTCATCAGGCGCTTGGTGGCGCGGATCGAGGCGGCTGGCAGGGCCACCAGCTTGGCCGCCTGGGCCTGCGCGAACGGGATCAGTTCGTACAGCGGCAGCACTTTCGACACCAGCCCCATTTCCAGCGCTTCCTGGGCCGGGAACGCTTCGCCCAGCATCAGTTTTTCGGCTGCGCGCGGATAGCCGGCCAGTTGCGTGAGCAGCAGGCTGGAGGCGAATTCCGGGCACAGGCCCAGCTGGGTGAACGGCATCGAGAAGCTGGCGTTGTCGGCCGCGTAGACCAGGTCGCAGTGCATCAGCATGGTGGTGCCGATGCCGATGGCCGGGCCGGAGACGGCAGCGACCACCGGTTTGCTGCAGCCATACAAGGCACGCATGAACTGGAATACCGGGCGGTCAACGTCGACCGAGAAGTCCTTCGGACGCGCCGTCTTCATGAAATCTTCAAGGTCATTACCGGCCGTGAAAATCTCGCGCTTGCCGCACAAGACAATGGCGCGCACGTCGGTGTCGGTTTCGGCCGCCACCAGCGCGTCGGCCAGGGTCTGGTACATGGCGCCCGTGATCGCGTTCTTGCGTTCCAGGCGGTTGAATTCCAGCGTCAATATGCCATCGCTCTTGCTGCACAAAATATCCATGGTGTCTCCAAAAAAGTAAGGGCGCCGGGGAGGTTCCGCAGCGCCCTGTTGCTTCAGCCCGTCAAACTTATACGCGCTCGAAAATCCCGGCGGCGCCCATGCCGGCGCCCACGCACATCGTCACCATGCCGTACTTCTGCCGGGTGCGCTGCAGCGCGTGGATCACGGTGGCGGCGCGGATGGCGCCGGTCGCGCCCAGCGGGTGACCGAGGGCAATTGCGCCGCCCATCGGATTCACTTTCGACGGGTCCAGGCCCAGGTCGCCGATCACGGCCAGCGCCTGCGCGGCGAACGCTTCGTTCAGCTCGATCCAGTCCAGCTGGTCCTGCGTGATGCCGGCGGCGGCGCAGGCGGCGGGAATGGCGAACTTCGGTCCGATGCCCATGATTTCCGGCGGCACGCCGCGCACGGCGAACGACGAGAATTTGGCCAGCGGCGTCAGGTTATGCTCGCGCAGGATTTTTTCGCTGACGATCAGCAGCGCACCGGCGCCGTCCGACATCTGCGAGCTGTTGGCGGCCGTTACGCTGCCCTTGGCGGCAAACACCGGTTTCAGTTTTGCCAGGGATTCCATGGTCGAATCGGCACGTGCGCCTTCGTCGGTGTCGACCGTGCGGCGCGATACATCAACCTGGCCGGTGGCCAGGTTCGGCGTGCGCGTGATGATCTCGACCGGCGTGGTTTCGGCCTTGAAGAAACCGGCTTGCTGGGCGGCGATGGCGCGGCGGTGCGATTCGACCGAGAACGCGTCCTGCTGCTCGCGCGTCACCTTCCATTGCTGCGCCACTTTTTCGGCCGTCAGGCCCATGCCGTAGGCCATGCCGATATTTTCGTCGCTGAACATGTCCAGGTTCATCGATGGGTGATGGCCCATCATCGGCACCATCGACATCGATTCGATGCCGCCGGCGATCATCACCTCGGCTTCGCCGACGCGGATGCGGTCGGCCGCCATGGCGATGGCCGTGATGCCCGAGGCGCAATAGCGGTTGACGGTCACGCCGCCCACGGTTTTCGGCAGGCCGGCCAGCAGCACCGACTGGCGGGCGATATTGAAGCCCTGCTCGGCTTCCGGGAACGAGCAGCCGATAATGGCGTCGGTGATCAATGCCGGATCGAGGCCAGGCGCTTGCGCCAGGGCCGATTGCAGCACGCGCAGCAGCAGGTCGTCGGGACGGGTATTTTTGAACATGCCGCGCGGCGCCTTGCCGATCGGCGTGCGGGTGGCGGAGACGATATAGGCGTCTTGAAGTTGTTTGCTCATGGTCTGCTTTCGCTTATCGATTAGTTACGCACTGGTTTGCCGGTCTGCATCATGCCCATGATGCGTTCCTGCGTTTTCGGATGGTTCAGCAATTCCAGGAAGGCCTTGCGTTCCATGTCCAGCAGCCACTGTTCGCTGACAAAACTGCCCTGGTCGATGTCGCCGCCCGAGACGATCTCGGCGATCATTTCGCCCAGCTTGAAGTCGTGCGCGGAGATAAAGCCGCCATCGCGCATATTGACCAGCTGCGCCTTGATGGTGCCCCAGCCGTAACGGCCCGTGACCTGGATCAGCGACGGCAGGGCTGGACGGAAACCGGCGTCAAACATGGCGCGCGCTTCGACTTTCGCCACGTGCAGCAGCTCGTACGGATTGAAAACGATGACGTCGTCTTCTTTCAGGTAGCCCATCTTTCTCGCTTCCAGCGCCGACTTCGACACATTGGCGGTGGCGGCATTGGTAAAGCCGACCTTCAGGAACTGCAAAATGTCGTTGCCATTGGCCTGGTTTGCGGCGCGCTGCGCCGCTTCCTTCAAACCGCCGCCAGCCGGAATCAGGCCCACGCCCACTTCCACCAGGCCGATATACGACTCGATCGAGGCGACGCGTTTCGAGGCGTGCAGCGCCAGCTCGCAGCCGCCGCCCAGCGCCAGGCCGGCCACTGCCGCAATCACCGGCACGTTCGCGTATTTCAGCTTCATGAAAGTATTCTGCAGTTCGGCGATGATCGGATCGACCGCCTTGACGCCACCTTGCATGAAGGCCGGCAAAGCCGACTGCAGGTCGGCGCCGGCCGAGAAGGCGCCGCCTTCGGCTGCGTCCGCGTGCCAGATCACCAGGCCCTTGAAGTTCTTTTCCGCTTCCGCCAGGGCCAGTTGCAGGCCCTTGATCACGCCGTCGCCGATCACGTGCATCTTGGTCTTGAACGAGATGATCAAAACATCGTCGCCGCTGTGCCAGACACGCACCGAATCGTCTTCGAACACGGTGGTGCCAGCGGTTTTTCCATCCACCGCGCCGCTGCCAATGACTGGCGCGCGGAAGGGCTGGCGGTCGTAGACGGCCAGGTTTGACCTCGGCACGAAGCTGTTCGACACAGCCGAGTACGAACCTTCGGCAGTGTGCACGCCGCCCTTGTCCGCCACCGGACCTTCGAAGACCCAGGCTGGCAACGGTGCGTCGCACAGCGCGCGGCCGGCGTCGATATCTTCCTTGACCCAGTTGGCCACTTGCAGCCAGTTCGAGGCCTGCCATGTTTCAAACGGACCGACGTTCCAGCCAAAGCCCCAGCGCATGGCGAAGTCGATATCGCGCGCATTGTCGGCCACGGTGTCGAGGTGGATCGCGATGTAGTGGAAGGCGTCACGGAAGATCGCCCACAGGAACTGGCCCTGCGGATTGGTCGAATCGTGCAGCGCCTTCATCTTCTTGACCGGATCCTTTTCTTTCAGGATGCGGGCGATGATGTCGGCCGCCTTGGCGCCGCCGGCGACGTATTGACCAGTGGCGAAATCGAGGCGTTGAATCTCCTTGCCGACCTTCTTGTAGAAGCCGGCGCCGCTCTTCTGGCCCAGCGCGCCTTTTTCCACCAGCTGCGCCAGCACTGCCGGCGTCTTGTAGACGGCGGCGAACGGGTCGTTCGGCAGGTAGTCCTGCATGGTCTTGATCACATGGCCCATGGTGTCCAGGCCCACCACGTCGGCGGTGCGGAAGGTGCCCGACTTGGCGCGGCCCAGCTTGGCGCCGGTCAGGTCATCGACGACGTCGACCGACAGGCCGAATTTTTCGGCTTCGTGCACGATGGCCAGGATGCCGAACACGCCGACGCGGTTGGCGATGAAGTTCGGCGTATCCTTGGCGCGGACCACGCCCTTGCCCAGGGTGGTCGTCAAAAAGCCTTCGAGCTGGTCGGCAATTTCAGGGCGGGTAGATTCGGTCGGGATGATTTCGACCAGGTGCATATAGCGCGGCGGATTGAAAAAGTGCACGCCGCAGTAGCGCGATTTCAGGTCGGCGTCAAAGCCTTCGGCCAGCTTGGTGATCGACAGGCCGGAGGTGTTCGACGCAAAAATCGCGTTCGGGCCGATATGCGGCGCGACCTTCTGGTACAGATCGTGTTTCCAGTCCATCCGCTCGGCGATGGCTTCGATGATCAGGTCGCAACCGGCCAGCAGGTCCAGGTTGTCTTCGTAGTTGGCGACCTGGATCAGGGCCGCGTCATCCTTGTTGCCCAGCGGCGCAGGCGAGAGCTTTTTCAGGTTCTCGATGGCGCGCAGCACGATGCCATTCTTTGGACCGTCCTTGGCCGGCAGGTCGAACAGCACGACCGGGACTTTCGCGTTGATGCAATGGGCGGCGATCTGCGCGCCCATCACGCCGGCGCCGAGAACGGCAACTTTTTTAACGATAAAATTAGTCATATTTTCCTCAGGTCTTAGAACAGGTCTGCGTCGAGTGCCATCAGGTTGGCCGAACCGGAGCGCGCCTGGCGGATCAGGGTGGCCGTTTCGGGTTGCAGGCGGGCAAAATAGAAGCGCGCGGTGGCCAGCTTGGCCGTGTAGAAGGTATCGCCAGAGCCTTCCTTTTCCAGCGCGATCTTCGCCATCTGCGCGAACAGGTAGCTGTAGATCATGTGGCCGACCACGCGCAGGTAAGGCACGCAGGCCGCGCCCACTTCATCCGGATTCTGGAACGCCTTCATGCCGATTTCCATGGTCAGCTTGGTGACCTTGTCGCCCAGGTCGCCCAGCGGCGTGACGAATTCGCTCATCGCTTCGTCGGTGCCGTTGTCTTCCACGAAGGCCTTGATCTTCTCGCCGAACTTGCGCAGCTTGGCGCCGTTGTCGCCCAAAATCTTGCGACCCAGCAGATCGAGCGACTGGATCGTGTTGGTACCTTCGTAGATCATGTTGATGCGCGCGTCGCGCACATATTGCTCCATGCCCCATTCGGAGATGTAACCGTGGCCGCCGAACACTTGCATCGCCTCCGAGGTGGCGATCCAGGCGTTGTCGGTGATAAAGGCCTTGATCACGGGCGTGAGCAGCGCGACTTCATCAGCCGCTTCCTTGCGCACATCGGCGTCGGGGTGGTGCAGTTCGCGGTCGATCTGCAGCGCCACGTAGGAGGTAAAGGCGCGCGCGCCTTCGGCGTAGGCTTTGCCGGTCAGCAGCATGCGGCGCACGTCCGGGTGCACGATGATGCGGTCGGCCGGCAGTTCCGGGTTCTTGATGCCGGACAGCGAACGCATCTGCGTGCGGTCCTTGGCGTAGATCAGCGCGTTCTGGAACGCGATCTCGGTCAGGCCCAGCGACTGCATGCCCACGCCCAGGCGGGCCGCGTTCATGAATACGAACATGGCGTTGAGGCCCTTGTTCGGCTGGCCGATGATCCAGCCACGCGCGCCGTCCAGGTTCATCTGGCAGGTCGAGTTGCCGTGGATGCCCATTTTTTCTTCGATGGCGCCGCAGGTGATCGGGTTGCGCTCGCCGACCGAGCCATCTTCTTTTGGCAGGAACTTCGGCACCAGGAACAGCGAAATGCCTTTCGAACCTTCCGGCGCGTCCGGCACGCGGGCCAGCACCAGGTGCAGGATGTTTTCCGCCATGTCGTGCTCGCCGGCCGAGATAAAGATCTTGTTGCCGGTGATCAGCCACGAACCGTCGTCCTGCGGCAGCGCTTTCGAGCGCAGCAGGCCAAGGTCGGTGCCGCAATGCGGTTCGGTCAGGCACATGGTGCCGGTCCATTCGCCCGACACCAGTTTCGGCAGGTAGACCTGTTTCTGGTGGTCGGTGCCATGTTCCTTCAGGCACTCGTAGGCGCCGTGCGACAGGCCTGGGTACATCGACCAGGCCTGGTTCGACGAGTTCAGCATTTCATAAAACGAATTGTTCAGCACCACCGGCAAGCCCTGGCCGCCGTATTCCGGGTCGCAGGCCAGCGCCGCCCAGCCGCCGTCGACGTACTGCTTGTACGCTTCCTTGAAGCCTTTCGGGGTGGTGACGGTGTGGGTCGCGGCGTCGTGCTTGCAGCCTTCGCGGTCGCCCGAGTGGTTCAGCGGGAACAGCACTTCGGAGGTGAATTTGGCGCCCTCTTCCAGTACCTGGTTGATGATGTCGGCATCGACATCGGCGTAATCGGGCATGGCTTTGAGTTCTTCACCGACGTTCAGGAACTCATGCAGAACGAATTGCATATCACGGATAGGCGCGACGTATTGACCCATTATTTTCTCCTAAGGCATTAGCTGAATGTTTGTATGTGCGACGTGTTCGTTGTTGCGGATGCTGCTGAACTGCTTGTTCTCTTGACTGCTCATTCGGTACTGGTGGCGTGGTTCTTGTACGACTCGATCAGGCGCTCGAAACCGCGCTGTGCCCGTTCGATGCTGCCCGGCACGCGCAAAAAGCGCGCGTCGTGATGCAGGGCCAGGATCAGGCCATACATTTCATACACCATTTGCGGCGCGTCGGTGCCCGCCTTCAGGTCGCCCGCAGCGATCGACTGCTGCACGCTGCGCAGCAAGGCGCCCTGCCAGGCTTGCACCATGGCCACCAGCGACTCGCGGATCGGACCTGGGCGGTCGTCGTACTCGACGGCGCCGCTGATATAGATGCAGCCCGAAGCGATCTCCACGCTGACGCGCTTGACCCAGCGCGCAAACATCGATTGCAGGCGGGAGATGCCACGCGGCTCTTTCATGGCCGGGAAAAACACTTCCTGCTCGAAACGATGGTGGTAAAGCTTGAGCACTTCCATCTGCAAGTCTTCACGCGAGCCGAAATGGGCAAATACGCCCGACTTGCTCATGTTCATCTTGTCCGCCAACAGCCCGATGGTCAGCCCTTCCAGGCCGTCGCGGCTGGACAGGTCCAGCGCCACGTCGAGAATGGCGGCGCGCGTCAGTTCGCCCTTGCGCATGAATTTGACTGAAGTATTCAAGAAATCCGCTCTAAAAGTGATGTTGCCAAACTGGTGGATTTTTTCTCGATAGCAAAAAAAAGCACGCCGCGAAAAAATCCGAACGCTCGTACTATTATCCAGTGCGCGGCAAAAGTCAAACACGAAATTTAGAGCGGGCGTTCTATTGATGCGATGCAGCCGTTCCTGGCCGCGTTATCACGGCCAGGAAACGATGTATTGAACGAACTCAGGAGAGGTCGCCGGCCTTGCTCAGTTGACGGCGGTCGCGCTTGGTCGGCCGCCCTTTGATGGTGCTGCCCGGCTCGCGGAACAGTTTGCGCTCTTCCTGCGCCTGCTCGCGGCGGGCGATGCTGGCCGGCGTCTCGGCATACAGCAAGCGCGCCACGGGCGCCGCGCCGCGCTTGTCGGACAGGCCCAGCACCGCCACCTCCCAGGTGTCGGCGCCGTTGTCGATGGCCAGCTCGTCGCCGATGCGCAGGCCGCGCGCCGGTTTCACGCGCTCGCCTTTGACCTTGACTTTACCGGTATCGACGGCGTCGCTGGCCAGCGTGCGCGTCTTGAAAAAGCGCGCCGCCCACAGCCATTTGTCGATGCGCAGATTGCTGATGTCGCTCATGCGTATTTCCCTACTGAAAAAATGCGCATCACCAGCCGGTAGCTCCAGAACGCCAGCTCATAGCCGATGCGCCGCACCCGGCCGATATGCTTGAAGTCGTCCTGGTGGATCACCTTGCCGTCGGCAATGCCCTGTTCTATATGCTCGCGCAAGGCCTGGGCGAACGCCACGTCCTTGATCACCACATTGGCTTCCTGGTTCAGGAACAGGCTGAGCGCATCGATATTGCTCGAACCTACTGTCGCCCAGTCGTCGTCGACCACCGCCACCTTGGCGTGCAACTGCGTCTTGCGGTATTCGACGATCTTCACGCCGGCCGCCAGCAGCTTCGGGTAGAAGGAATGGGCGACGGCGTCCTGCAGGCGGAACTCGCCCACGCCGATCAACAGCACCACGTCCACGCCGCGCTGGGCGGCGCGCGCCAGCGCCTGCCGCAGCTTGTGGCCGGGCGCGAAATACGGATTGGCCAGCATCACGCTTTTGCGCGCCTGGCCCAGCGCCTGCAGATAGGCGCGCTGGATGGTGCGGCGGTTGCGCAGGTTGTCGCGCACCACAAAACCGGCCACCACGGGATTTTTTGCCAGCTCCTTGCCGACCACCCGCATCTTGCGGAACAGCTTGATGCGGCGCACCAGGTTCATCTTGCCCAGACGCGCCCATTGCGCCTGCGCTTCCATATGGATGGCGTCGACCAGCGGGCCCTTCACCTGCACGGCAAAATCCCAGCGCGGCGCTTCCAGGCTGATGCTATGGTCGTAGTCGCAAAACATGTCGTCATTGATATTGATGCCGCCCACCAGCGCCACCTCGAAATCGACCACGCAAATCTTGCGGTGGGTACGCGTGATGCCGCGCAGGAACCACGGATTGAACACGCGGTGATGCACGCCGGCCGCCTCCAGCCGGGCATGCATGGCGTTGACCCTGCGCCGGCCCGTGCCGAACCAGTCGGTAATCATGCACACCAGCACGCCGCGCGCGGCCGCCCGCGTCAGGGCGTCGAGCACCAGGGTGCCGGTGGCGTCGTCGGCAAAGATATAGGTTTCGAAATAGACCTCCTTCTTTGCGCTGTCGATGGCGCCGATTAACGCGGGGAAGTAATCGGTGCCGCAATGGAGCAGCCGGATGTCGTTATAGGCGGTGTAGTGGACTGAACGCATGCGCGACTCTAGGCAAGTTTCAAGGCGGCAACGATCGGCGCATGGTCCGACAATTTTGCCCACAAGGTGCCGTGCATCACTTGCGCGCCCTCGACCTGGAAGCCGCGCACATAGATGCGGTCCAGGCGAAACCAGGGCAAGGCGGCGGGAAAGGTGCGCGCCGGCACCGGCACCGGCGGGCGCGCCTGGCGCCGCGCCAGGGTGCGCACCAGGTCGCCCAGGGCGGAGTTCGACGCGCGCTGGTCAAACACTTCCACCACGCCCAGCGCATTGCGCAGCTTGTCGCTGAGGGTATTGCGCCAGTCGTTGAAGTCGCCGGCGATAATCACCGGCTCGCCATTCGGCGCCGACGCCATCACGGCGTCGATCAGGGCCTGCGTCTGGCGGCCTCTGCCGGACTCGAACAGCCCCAGGTGCACCACATAGCAGTGCACGTCGGCCTGCGGCGTTTGCAGCACGCAATGCAGGATGCCGCGCTGCTCGTACGCATGGTCGGACACATCGTGGTTGACCTGCGAGCCGATCGGATATTTGCTCAGCAAGGCGTTACCGTGGTGACCATGGTCGTACACGGCGTTCATGCCATAGGCCGTATGGTGTTCGGGGCCGGCAAAAAATTCATGCTGCGACGCCTCCGGCCAATGCTTGTGGCCCAGGGTCTCGGCGCCATAGCGGGCGGCATTGCGGTCGTGCTTGCCCTGCACTTCCTGCAGGAACACCACATCGGCATCGAACAGGCCAATCGCCTGCTTGAGAGCGTGCACGCGGGGCAGCCCTCGCACGGAGGACACGCCCTTGTGTATATTATAAGTTGCTACGCGGATTTTCATGCATCGATTCTACTCCCAGACGGGGCCTTTTCGCTGCACTCAATGGTGCGCGTGCCTACTCCACATTCTTGTTGTTTCAGTCCAGCATGCGTCCCACGCCCGCCGTCACGCTGACCAGCAGGGCCGTGATGGCGGCGGCCCAGACGATCTTGACCAGCAGCGGCGCGCCGCGCCAGGCCACCTTCTGTTTGCCATATGTAAATATGCCTGGATGCAGCAGCCAGCCAAGGATGACCAGCGGCATGCCGATCGGCGGCGTCCTGCCGGGCGCCGTATAGCGGAACAGTGCGAGGATGACCAGCACGCAGAAGGCCACGCCCAGTGCGCCGCCCCATTTTTGCCGCAACGTCAAATAATTCCAGTTCAGCATCAGGTACTTTCTCGTGGCGCCAGGCCAGGGTGGATGCCCGTGATGGCCGGCAATTGCAAAATCGCTTCCGCATTGGAAGAAGAAAAACACTGGTCGGCGGCCGCCAGGTGGGGTAGCCAGACGTAGCGCAGGTGCTCGCGCGCACTGAGCGTAATGACGGTGTCACGCGGCACCCGCACGCTGAACACGTGTTCGGTATTATGGATCACGCCGGGCGCGTAGCGGTGGCGCCAGATCGGATAAATCTCGTAGCTATTCGACAGCCGCCAGTCCAGCAACGCAATCTGCTGCCCATCGGCGACGATGCCGGTCTCTTCGAACAGCTCGCGCGTGGCCGCCTGCGACAAAGGTTCGTCGACGGCGTCGATCGAGCCGGTCACCGATTGCCAGAAGCCAGGCTGGCCCGCGCGCTCGATCAGCAGCACCTCGAGATCGGCCGTATGAATGACGACCAGCACGGAAACGGGAATTTTATAGGTCATATCAACAATGAAAAAGGCGCCTTATCAGCGCCTTTTTTTGCATAGCTCAGCGTCAACAGCGGCGGCCACATCAGCCACCGCCCCGGCCTTACACTACTTTAGGATCGGCGCTGCGCAAACGGATATGCAGCTCGCGCAATTGCTTCTCGTCCACTTCCGACGGCGCATGGGTCAGCAAGTCTTGCGCGCGCTGGGTTTTCGGGAAGGCGATCACGTCGCGGATCGATTCGGAACCGGTCATCATGGTCACGATACGGTCCAGGCCGAATGCCAGCCCACCGTGCGGCGGCGCGCCGTATTGCAGCGCGTCGAGCAGGAAGCCGAATTTCAGCTGCGCTTCTTCGGCGTCGATCTTCAGTGCGCGGAACACTTTCGACTGCACTTCTTCGCGGTGGATACGGATCGAACCGCCGCCCAGTTCCCAGCCGTTCAGGACCATGTCGTAGGCCTTGGCGATGCAGGCGCCCGGATCGCTTTCCAGCATGTCTTCATGGCCGTCTTTCGGCGCCGTGAACGGATGGTGGGTAGCGGTCCAGCGGTCCGCTTCCTCGTCGTGCTCGAACATCGGGAAGTCGACCACCCACAATGGCTTCCACACGTCGTCGAACAGGCCGGCTTTCTTGCCAAATTCGCTGTGGCCGATCTTCACGCGCAGCGCGCCGATGGCGTCGTTGACGACTTTCGCCTTGTCGGCGCCGAAGAAGATCAGGTCGCCGTCCTGCGCGCCGGTCTGTTCCAGAATCGTGGCCAGCACATCGGCCGGCAGGAACTTGACGATCGGCGACTGCAGGCCTTCAGGACCCTTGGCTTTCTCGTTGACCTTGATGTAAGCGAGACCCTTGGCGCCGTAGATGGCGACGAACTGGGTGTAGGCGTCGATTTCCGAACGCGGCATGCTGCCGCCGCCCGGAATGCGCAAGGCCACCACGCGGCCGCCCTGCATGTTGGCAGCGCCGTTGAAGACCTTGAACTCGACCGTTTTCATCACGTCGGTCAGGTCGGTAAACGCCAGCTTGACGCGCATGTCCGGCTTGTCTGAGCCGTACAGGCCCATCGCTTCGGCGAAATCCATCACCGGGAACGGGTTCGGCAGGTCGATGTTCAGCGTGTTCTTGAAGACCACGCGGATCATGTCTTCGAACAGGTCGCGGATTTCCTGTTCCGTCAGGAACGACGTTTCGCAGTCGATCTGGGTGAATTCAGGCTGGCGGTCGGCGCGCAAGTCTTCGTCGCGGAAGCACTTGGTGATCTGGTAGTAACGGTCGAAGTTGGCGACCATCAGCAGCTGCTTGAACAGCTGCGGCGACTGCGGCAGCGCAAAGAAGCTGCCGGCGTTGACACGCGACGGCACCAGGTAGTCGCGCGCGCCTTCCGGGGTCGACTTGGTCAGCATCGGCGTTTCGATGTCGATAAAGCCCAGGTTGTCGAGGTACTTGCGCACTTCCATCGTCACCTTGTAGCGCAGGCGCAGGTTGTTCTGCATTTGCGGGCGGCGCAGGTCCAGCACGCGGTGGGTCAGGCGCGTGGTTTCCGACAGGTTGTCGTCGTCCAGCTGGAACGGCACCGGCACGGAAGGGTTCAGCACTTCCAGTTCCGAGCACACCACTTCGATCTTGCCCGACTTCAGGTTGTTGTTGATGGTGCCGTCGATACGGTTGGTCACCACGCCGGTCACGCGCAGGCAGAATTCATTGCGCACGGCTTCGGCGACCTTGAACATCTCGGCTTGTTCCGGATTGCAGACGATTTGCACCAGGCCTTCGCGGTCGCGCAGGTCGATGAAGATCAGGCTGCCGTGGTCGCGGCGGCGATGTACCCAGCCGCACAGGCTGACGGTTTGTCCCAGCATGGCTTCGGTGACGAGGCCGCAATATTCAGTACGCATAGACATAAAATTCTCAGTTCAGGTTAGTGAGTGTTCAATCCGGCCACGTCCCTCCCGGGACGCCCGCCCTTATTGTTTGGCTGCCGGGACCGGGACCGGGAGCGGTCCCGCGACAACGTCCGCGGGCGCCACCACGCCCATCGAGACGATGTACTTGAGCGCCGCATCGACGCTCATGTCAAGCTCGACCACATCGCTGCGTTTCATCATCAGGAAAAAGCCCGATGTGGGGTTGGGCGTGGTCGGCACATACACGCTGACATAGTCGCCCACCAGGTGCTTGGCCGCATCGCCGCCCGGCACGCCCGTCAAAAAGGCGATGGTCCAGGAGTGTTGGTGCGGATAAGGCACCAGCACGGCCTTGCGAAACGCGTTGCCCGACGAGGAAAACAGCGTGTCGGAGACCTGCTTGACGCTCGAATACAGGGAGTTGACGATGGGAATACGCTGCAGCAGCCGCTCCCACAGTTTCACCACGTAATTGCCGACCAGGTTGTTGGTCAGCAAACCGGTCAGGAACACGATCAAGATAGTCAGTATCGTGCCCAGGCCGGGAATGTCAAAGCCAAACAGCGACTGCGGGCGGAAACGTTGCGGCACCAGCAACAAGGACTGATCCAGCGTGCCGATCACCAAATTGAGCACCCAGACCGTGATGGCCAGCGGGACTAAAATCAGCAATCCGGTAATAAAGTATTTACGCATCGGTTTCTCGGTAATGGCCACGGGCTGCGGCTGGCGCCACAGTATTTCAGTCCGCTTTCGGTGCGGCGGCAGGCGCTGGCGCGGCGGCAGCTGGCGCGCTGTCGGCTGCGGCAGGCTTGGCGCTGTCGGCCGGGCCGGTCGGAATGGCGGTGGTCGGCGCCGTGCCGCCCCGGAAATCGGTGGCGTACCAGCCGGTGCCCTTCAACTGGAAACCGGCGGCGGTCAATTGTTTCTTGAAACTGGGCTTGCCGCACGACAGGCACACTGTCAGCACGGGATCGGACATCTTTTGCAAGACATCCTTGGCAAAACCACACTCTTCACAGCGGTAAGCGTAAATCGGCATCAGAACTCCGCAAAAATCATCAAAAACCCTGAATTATAAAGCTTTTCTACCGGCATTAGCAGAAATAGCCGGGGCGCTTTCAACCTTCCCGGCGGCGCCACACCATCCAGCGTTCCTTGCCGGCAAAGACAGCGATCGAATCGTCGACGCTGTCATCGGCCAGGCAGTCAAAATATGGCGCCAGCAAGGCTGACAACTGCTCGCGAGCAATGCCGAACGGCGGTCCCTTGGCATGGTCGTCAAAAAAGAAGTAGCCGGCCAGCATGGCGCCCGGCGCCAGCAGCTGGGCCCAGCGCGTGGCCACCTGCGGCCACATGGCGCGCGGCATGGCGCACAGGAATGCCCGTTCGTAGATCAGGTCCAGGGCGGCGGCCGGCTGCCAGGCAAAAAAGTCGGCCTGTTCCACCTGCCCGGCACGCTCGCCGAGCACGGCGCGCGCGGCGGCCACAGCCGCTGGCGAGAAGTCGATCGCCGTGGCATCCCAGCCGGCGTCGAGCATGAAGGCCAGTTCCCAGGCCGAGCCGCAGCCGGGGATCAGGCAGCGCAGCTGCGCCGGGCTGTTGGTGACAAACTGCGCCAGGCGCCGCGGCACGCCGCCCTGGTCCCAGGGCGTGAATTGCCTGGCGAAGCGCTCGTCCCAGAAGGCCGGCGAGCGCGGATCGCGGGTTTGAAAGTCAGCCATCACTCTCCTTTACAGGCGCTTAAAATGGCAGTTGATGCCAGCGCATATAGAGCTGGAAGCCCAGGGCACCGAGCGCAAAGGCGCCGACAAAGTACACGATAAAGCTCAGCAGGCGATTGGTTTGCCGTTGTTCCGCCAGCAAGGTTTTCATCAGCTCCACCTCATTTTCGCGCGGCTCGCCGGCCACCGTCAGGGCCTGGTACACCAGGCGCGGCAGTTGCGGGAAGATATGCGCATAGCGCGGCGCCTCGGCGCGCAGCCGCTCCATGAAGCCCTGCGGCCCCACCTGCTTGCTCATCCATTTTTCCAGGTACGGCTTGGCCGTCTGCCACAGATCGAGTTCCGGATCGAGCTGGCGGCCCAGGCCTTCGATATTGAGCAGGGTCTTTTGCAGCAGCACCAGCTGCGGCTGCACTTCCACATTGAAGCGGCGCGAGGTCTGGAACAGGCGCAGCAGCACCTGGCCGAACGAGATATCTTTCAGCGGACGGTCGAAGATCGGCTCGCAGCAGGCACGCACGGCCGCTTCGAGCTCATCGACGCGGGTTTCCTTGGGCGCCCAGCCCGACTCGATATGGGCTTCGGCCACGCGCTTGTAGTCGCGGCGGAAAAAGGCCAGGAAGTTCTGCGACAGATAATCCTTGTCGTAGTCGTTCAAGGTCCCGACGATGCCGAAGTCGAGCGCGATATAGCGGCCGAACGATTCCGGCGCGATCGATACCAGGATATTACCCGGGTGCATATCGGCATGGAAAAAGCCGTCGCGGAACACTTGCGTGAAGAAAATTTCCACGCCATCGGTGGAAAGCTTGCGCAAATCCACGCCAGCGGCCACCAGGCGGTCGATCTGGGAAACCGGAATGCCGTTCATGCGCTCCATCACGATCACGCTGCTGGAGCAGTAATCCCAGTACATTTCCGGCACCAGCAGCAAATTCGACTCGGCAAAATTGCGGCGCAACTGGCTGGCGTTGGCCGCCTCGCGCATCAGGTCGAGCTCGTCGTGCAGGTATTTGTCGAATTCGCCCACCACTTCACGCGGCTTCAGGCGCTTGCTGTCGGCCCACAGGCGGCTGGTCCAGTCGGCGGCGATATGCATCAGGGCCACGTCTTCGTCGATCAGCTTTTTCATGCCAGGACGCAAGACCTTGACGGCCACTTCCTTGCCATTTTTTAAGGTTGCAAAGTGCACCTGGGCAATCGAAGCGGAGGCCACCGGGTCGCGCTCGAACTGCGCAAACAACTGGTCCGGATGCGCGCCCAGCGACTTGGTGATCTGTGCAATCGCCAGGTCGGAGTCGAACGGCGGCACGCGATCCTGCAAATGGGCCAGTTCTTCGGCGATATCGGGCGGCATCAGGTCGCGCCGGGTCGACAGCACCTGGCCGAATTTCACGAAAATCGGGCCCAGCTCCTCCAGCGCCAGCCTCAGGCGCACGCCGCGCGGCGACGACAGGTCGCGCCAGAAGATGACGGTGTCGATCAGCTTGGCGGTACGCGGCACTTTCAGACCGGAGATGGCGATTTCATCGAGACCGTATTTGATGGAAACCCGGATGATTTTTAACAGCCGCAGGAATTTCAAGATCATGTAGACACATCCGATGAGGGTGGCAAAGGCTGGACGGCGGCTAGCGCCTTTTCCAGTCGGGCAAGGCGCTTGTCCAGGCGCTCGACATCGTCGCGCACGCGCGTGACGCCGGAGCAATAATCAAGCAGCGTGGCGGGACGAATCAGCAGCGGCTGTTCCTCCACGAAATACTCGGCCAGGTTTTCCGCCAGTTTTTGCTGGCTGGAGCGGACAAAGGCGACCGCGTCGCGCGCGCCGCCGGCCACGCGCGTGGCCAGTATCGGCCCCAGCACTTTTTCCAGGTCGTGCTCGGCATCCCAGCGCAAGCCTTTGCTCAGCTGCGAGATGGCATTGGCAAATTCGGCGTCGCCATCGATTTTCACATAGGAAAACGCGCGCTCGCGGTTTTGCGCGATCAATGGCAAATCCGACAATTTGACGCGGATGGTGACGTTGGCGGGCACATCGCTCGGCGCCGTTTCCAGCATGCCGATGCCGTCCACGCGCAGGCGCACGGCGATGGCGCCTGTATCGATCGCGGCCAGCTTGCCGGCATGCACGGCCAACTGCCGGCGCGCCCACGGCTCCTGCGCCAGCAGGTGGTTGATGGCGGCCACGGCAGCGGCACTGACGGCGCTTGTCGGGGAAAGATCTGGAATTGGTGCAATCATATGCTTGCGCGCCAGGCGCGCCCTCAAAAAAGAAAAGACCGCCCGAAATACCTGTGGGCGGTCTTGATCTTAACATTTCATCAGGCAAACTCCGTCAAGCATCGCGCATTGCGCGCCGGCTTAAGCCCAACTTCAGCAAGTTTTTTACAATTGCTGGATACCTGCCAGCACCCAGCCGGTGCTGCCGCTGAGCGGTTTCGACATATTCCACACTTCCGCGAACGGCTCGGCGGCGGCGCCCGGCGCCGAACGGATCTGGCCGATGAACTTCACGCTGGCCAGGTAATCGTTGGCGCTGGTCTCGATGCCCAGCAATTCCGCGTCGATGGTGACCACGTCGGTAAAGTCCGCTTGCGCGCCGCGCTCCTGGATCTGCATGCGCAGTTCCGCATACACTTCCGGCGTGGTGAATTCGCCGATATCGTTGACGTCGGCCTTGTCCCAGGCGGCCTGCAGGCGAATGAAGTTGCTTTTCGCATGGCGCAGGAAAGCGGCCTGGTCGAAGTCGGCCGGCACGCCCCATTGCGCGGGAGCAACTGGCGCCACAGGCTTGTCCAGGCCTACGCCTGACGACACCGGTTGCAAGGGCGGCAGCGGGGCAATGCGCGAACCGATGTCCGGCGTATTGCCGGCTGGTGCAGGCGTATTGCCGCCAAAGCCGGCAAATGGCGCGTTGCCAGCCGACGTTTCACGCTTGCCGCGCACCATACGGTAGATAAAGTAGGCTGCAGCCGCCAGCAAGGCGACCATCAGCAAGGTGCCAAGCATGCTGGCCAGGGCGCCGCCCAGGCCGAAATGCGACAGCAGCGCGCCCAGGCCCAGGCCCAGCAAGGCGCCGCCCAGCAAGCCCTTCCAGCGGCTAGGCGGTTTGGCGGCCGCTGCCGGGGCCGGGGCCGGCGCGGCTGGCGCCGGCTGTGCCTGGCGTTGCTGCGCCGCGCCAGGCGCGGGGGCCGGTGCAGGCGCCTGGCGGCTCACGCTTTGCGACTGGCGCCCGATCGAGCGGCCACCGCCCATGGGACGGGCCAGCGCCTCGCCCAGCATCGACAAGGTGGTAGCAGCGATCATCATGCCGACCATAAATTTTTTCAGTTTCATTCCATCTCCTAATGACCAACTACTAACTACTAACAAACCACTTACATCTTGATGCCGGTATGCAAAGCGGCTATGCCTGCCGTCAAATTGTAGTATTGCACGCGCTCGAGGCCCGCCGTTTCCATCATCGTCTTCAGCGTTTCCTGGTCAGGATGCATGCGGATCGATTCGGCCAGGTAGCGATAGCTTTCCGCGTCGCCGGCAATCTTCTGGCCGAACCATGGCAGCACCGAGAACGAATACAGGTCGTACGGCTTTTGCAGCGGCGCGGCGACTTTGGAAAACTCCAGCACCAGCAGCTTGCCACCCGGTTTGAGCACGCGGCGCATTTCAGCCAGCGCCACATCCTTGTGCGTCATGTTGCGCAGGCCAAAGGCCACGCTGACACGGTCAAAATAATTATCGGGGAAAGGCAGCTTTTCAGCGTCACACAACATGGTGGGGGTCAACAGCCCGCGATTCAAGAGGCGGTCGCGGCCCACGCGCAACATCGACTCGTTGATATCGGTCAGCCAGACCTCACCGGTGGGGCCGGCCTGTTTCGCAAACGCCTTGGACAGGTCGCCCGTGCCGCCGGCGATATCGAGCACCTTGAAGCCGAGGCGCACGCCCGCGTTGGCAATCGTAAAAGTCTTCCACAAACGATGCAGGCCGCCCGACATCAGGTCGTTCATCACGTCATATTTGGCAGCGACGGAATGGAACACCTTGGCGACTTCGCGCACTTTATCTTCTTCTGCAACGGTTTTGTATCCGAAATGAGTCGTATTGGTCATGGTAGGCAGCCCTGTTGATTTGGCTGCATTATACAAGCGGCCAGCCTTTTACCGTACACATGCACCAGGCTGGCGTCAAGAGAAAGGCGTTTGCCTAATCGGGCTTTTCCAGCGCCGCCGGCCAGTGGCGCCAGGCCAGGCCCGGGCCGATGCGCGCCGGCGCAAGCGCCGACCCGGGCGACAGGTAATGGCCCATGTCGCGCTGGCGCAGGGTGTGCTCGAGGAAGGCCGTCACCACGTGCTGGTTGATATTGTTGATGCGCGCGCTGTCCCAGGCGGCTTCCGCATACGCCGAAAAATCCTCGCTGTTGGCGTAGCTGGCCGCTGGCGGCGGATTGGGCGACACATTATGGCGCGCGTTCTGGTACGCCAGCAGGTAGCGCGGCGCGTTGACGGCCTCTTGCGCCAGGCGCAGCACGCCATCTTCATAACCGGCGATCTTGTCCTGCTCGCCGGCAACAAACAATAATGGCGCGCGCAGCTTGGCCAGCGACGCGCTGCTCCACAGCGGGCGCGCGCCGCCCCAGGGCGCAAACGCCACCACGGCGCGGATGCGCGGGTCGGGCGCGCGCGCCACAAATGCGGAGGTATCGGCCAGGCCCAGCGGCTTGAGGGCCAACGGATCGGCCGCCGCACCAGCCGCCACCAGCGCGCCATAGCCGCCCATGGAGTAGCCGATCAGCGCCGTCTTGCCCGCATCGACGGCGCCGGCCAGGAAATGGCCGCTGCCAGGCAGGCTCCAGCCGGCCACCGTGTCGAGCACAAACTGATCGTCGAGCGGGCGATTGAGCAAGGTACTGGCAAAACCCGCCTTGTCGGCCCTGGTCGACTCCAGGTGGTCGATGGCCACCACCACATAGCCTTTCGAGGCCAGGTTTTCCGTCAGGTAGCTCATCTGCAAGCGCGAACCGGGATAGCCATGCGAGACGATCAGCAAGGGAAACGCCCCCGTGACCGCAGCCGCACCGCGCGCGGCCCGTCCGGCAAACGTGAACGGCGTATTGGGCCGGGCGGGATTGTTGGCGCCCGCGCCCAGCACATCGGTGTAGACGACGGCTTCGCGCTCGCCGGCGGCCAGTCGCGCCGGATACCACACCTCTACCGTCAGGGCACGGTCGTAACGGGGCGCCGGGTTGGCCGCCGTGGCGCGCAGGATATCAAACTGGTCGCGGTGCACCAGCGACTCGGTACGCACGCCCACCGGGTAGGCGCCGCGCGCGGCCAGTGCCGGCGCGTCGGGCCGCGCGTCGCCGACCACCCAGCCGGCGGCGGCCGGCAGCGATACCGCCAGCAGCGCCAGCGACAACAGCAGCTTACCCATGCGCCCTCCCCGGCTTCGGCAATCCCAGGTGAGCACGCAAGGTCGTGCCCGCATATGCGGTGCGGAACAGGCCGCGCCGCTGCAGTTCCGGCACCACGCCTTGCAGGAAGTCGTCCAGCCCGCCTTGCAGATGCGGCGCCATGAAATTGAAACCGTCGGCCGCTTCTTCCTCGAACCATTGCTGCATCCGGTCGGCCACCGTCTGCTTTGTACCGATCACGGTAAAGTGGCCGCGCCCGCCGGCGATGCGCTGGTACAGCTGGCGGATGGTCAGGTTTTCTCCCTGCGCGAGATTGGTCAATAATTGCTGGCGGCTGCGCTGGCCATCGTTGGTCAGCGGCAGTTCGGGCAGCGGCCCATCGACGTCGTAGCCGGACAAATCGAAATTGCCGATCATGCGACCCAACAGCGCCAGCCCCACCTCGGGCTGCACCAGCTCCTGCAGCAGGCCGAATTTATCCTGCGCCTCGGCTTCGCTTGCGCCTACCACGGCGAACAGGCCGGGCATGATCTTCAGGGAAGCTGGATCGCGCCCGGCTGCCGCCACGCGCTGTTTCAGATCGCGGTAAAACGCCTGCGCGGACGGCAGCGCCGGATGGGCCGTAAACACCACGTCGGCGGTGGCGGCGGCCAGCGCGCGGCCCGGCTCGGAACTGCCGGCCTGCACCACCACCGGATGGCCCTGCGCGCTGCGCGCCACATTGAGCGGTCCCGCCACCGAAAAATGCGCGCCCTGGTGGTCCAGGCGGCGCACGGCGCCGGGCTTGTAAAGCTGCCCGCCCGCCTTGTCGTTGACGGCGGCGTCATCCTCCCAGCCGTTCCACAAGCCGGTCACCACATCGTAAAATTCGCGCGCCCGCGCATAGCGTTCGGCGTGGCCCACATGAGCATCGCGGCCGAAGTTCTGCGCTTCGATGGCGTTGTCGGACGTGACCAGGTTCCAGCCGGCGCGACCCTGCGAAATCGCATCGAGCGAGGCGAATTTGCGCGCCACGTGATACGGCTCGTTGTAGGTGGTGGTCGCCGTGCCGATCAGGCCGATATGCCCGGTGACGGCGGCCAGCGCCGACAGCAAGGTCAACGGTTCGAGCGCCGGCACGCCGTTGGTCAACGCCACGCTGTCGGCGAAGAACACGGCGTCCAGGCACGCCTTTTCGGCCGCCAGCACCTGGCGCTTGAAGACCTGGAACACATTGCCTTCGAGGTCGGTATCGGGGTGGCGCCAGGCCGCCACATGGTGGCCGTGGCGCATCAAAAAGGCACCGATGCTGAGCTGGCGTCTGGAGGGTGCATTCATCTTAAAACTCCTTGCGTGCGGTGACGCCAACATAACGGCTGTCGTCGCGCGGCACGCCGCGCGTCACGTAAGCGGTGGAGGCGACCAGGTTGGTCGCATACGATTTGTTGGCCAGGTTTTTCGCCACCAGCGCCACGCGCCAGCCGCCGTCCGTCGACGACAAAGTCACGCCCGCGTTGAGCAGGCCATAGGCACCCTGGATCGCGTCCGGCGACTGGAACAGATCGTACTGCGTGCGGCTCTGGTAGCTGTAGTCGGCCGACAGGTCCAGCAGCAAGCCATGGTCAAGCGGGATGCCGTAATTGGCGCGCACAAAGCTTTTCCATTTCGGCGAAAACGGCAAGGTCTTGCCATTGAGGTTGCACGAGGCGGCAGCGGCGGCCGGGCAGTTGAACCGGTCGATCTGCGCGTCCGTGTACGCGAGGGCCGCGTTCAGGCTCAGTTGCTGCGTGGGGCGCGCCATCACGTCCAGTTCCAGCCCGCGCGTGGACACTTCGCCCGCATTGATCAAGCGCGTGACGACGGTGCCGGCCACCGTGTCGTAGAAATTGGCCTGGTAGTCCTTGTACGCTGTGTGAAAGGCCGCCACATTGACCGTCAGGCGGCGCTGCAGCCAGCTCGACTTCAGGCCCAGTTCGAACGCATCGGAGGTTTCCGGTGTCAAGGCCAGCGTGTCGCGCGCGAGCATATTGAAAAACACATTGTAGGCCGGCCCCTTGTAGCCGCGCGAATAGGTGGCATAGGTGTTGATGCCGGGCGCCAGATCGTACTGCAGCCCCACCCTGCCAGAGTAGCCGTCCCTGGCGACCGAACCGTCGCTTTGCACGGCCGGCTGCACGCCGGCAAAGGCGGTCGCTTGCGTCGAGGTGCGCGCATGGTCGTAGGACAGTTCATCGCGGTTCCAGCGCGCGCCCAGAATGCCGCGCAGCCCGGGCGTGAAGTTCAGCGTCGCCTCGCCGAACACGGCATAGCTGTCGTTCTTCACGCCATAGTCGGCGCGGCCGCTATTGACGGTGTTGGTCGTGACGATGCGCTGGTAGAGTTCGCGGTCCTTGCCGTGCAAATAAAAGGCGCCGGCCACGTAGTCGACAAAACCGTCCTTGGGCGAGGCCACGCGCAGCTCCTGCGACAGCTGCGAAAACGCCACCGTGCCGATATCGCGCGTGGCCGGATAGGTCGCCGTGATGCGCGACGTTTCGGCACTGTTGCCGATCGCCGAAGTGCTCGTGTACTGCGCGTTGTCCCAGTCGCGCGCGGCGCTGATCGAAGTGAACGTGTAGCCATTGACGCGCCAGTCGACCTGGGCCGACACGCCGCGGTTGGTGTCGCCAATATCGCTGGGCCGGTCGACATTGACGCTGCGGTTGTCGGGCCGTGCCACCACCGGCGCGATCGCCTGCGAAAACGCGGCACTGGTTGATTTAGACGCCGTGAAACTGGGCGAGCCGGTACCGCGCAGGTAGTCCGCAATCAAGACGATATCGAGGTCCTCGCGCGGCGTGATATCGACCCGCGCGCGCAGGCCACGGCGCTCGTAGCCATTGACCTGGCCTCCTCCCGCGTGCACGTTATTGACATTGCCGTCGTAGTCGGCATACAGGGCGTTGAGCGACGCGGCGATCACGTTCGGCACCAGCGCGCCAGAGACCCCGGCGCGCAGCCGTTTTTCATTGCCTTCGTAGTAGCCGCCGTCAACAAAGCCGGCCAGCTGCTGGCCCGGTTTGCGGCTGACCACATTCAATACGCCCGACGAGGCATTCTTGCCGAACAGCGTGCCTTGCGGGCCGCGCAGCACTTCCACCCGGTCGATGTCGAGCAGGTCCAGCGTGGCCTGGCCGGGGCGCGCCAGCACCACGCCGTCGATCACGGTCGAGACGGTGGGCTCGACGCCGGGCGAGGTGGAAATGGTGCCGATGCCGCGCACGAAAATGGTCGAATCCTTGTTGCCGCCCTGCTGGCGAAACGTGGCGCTGGGGATCTCCTGCACGATGGACTCGATGCTGTTGCGGTTGGCCTGTTCCAGCCGTTCGCCATCGATCACGGTAATGGCCAGCGGCACCGACTGCAGGCTGGCGTTGCGGCGCGTGGCGCTGACCGTCACGCTCGGTACTTCATTGCCAGCCTGGACCGCGCCGATGGCGGCGTCGCCCTGGTCGGGCGCATCGGCGGCATGCACGCCGCCAGCGAGCAAGACGCCGCTCAATAACAAGCCCTGTTTCAATGCCGCCTGGCTGGCGGTGCGCTTGCTGTGCTTCTGTTGCATGGATTACCCCTGTAGTGTGCGTGGCAGCTTTTTGCCGGACCGTTCGCCTTATGCGAAAAGCGTCGGTGCTGCGTCATGAAATCAACTTTGTCCTGCCCGGCAACTCTGCTAGACTTTTTATGGTACCGGTACCGTTTGAAGTGTCTTTGATGGCCAGATTGAAGTCAAAGAATTAAAAAAACCTTGGTTATGTCTTTTGGGAATAAGCGCATGGCGGATGAAAAAACAGCAGCAAGCACGCGCAAGCGGCGTGGCTCGGGCCGCGCCACCATCCACGACGTGGCGCGCCTGGCGCAGGTCGGTTCGATCACGGTGTCGCGCTACCTGAAGCAACCGTCGCAGGTCTCGGGCAAACTGGGTGCGCGCATCGCCGCCGCCGTGGCGCAGCTGCACTATGTGCCCAACCTGGTGGCCGGTGGCCTGGCCTCGACGCACAGCCGCATCGTCGGCATGGTGATCCCGAATATCTCGGGTCCGATCTTTGCCAATACCATCGAGAGCTTCAGTGACACCTTGAGCACGCACGGCTACCAGCTGCTGCTGGCATCGAGCTATTTTTCGCAGGAACAGGAAGAAAGCGCGGTACGCGCCTTTCTCGGCTGGTCGCCGGCCGCGCTGGTGGTCACCGGCCCCTTCCACAGCAAGGCGACGGAAAAGATGCTGGCCCAAGCGCAGATCCCGGTGGTGGAAACCTGGGATTACCGGCCCCGCCGCAAAGCCATCCAGGTGGGATTTTCGAATGTGGAAGTGGGCGTGCAGCAGGCGCGCTACCTGATCGACAAGGGGTACCGCCGCATCGCCTTTGTGCAAAACAGCGTGGCGGGGGATTTGAGCGCGCTGGACCGGCGCGACGGCTATGCGCAGGCGATGCTGGAAGCGGGCCTGAAACCGTGGACCTTTATTCCGACCGAGGCGGCGCCGTTCGATGCCGGCCGCCAGGCGATCGAGGCGCTGGCGCTGCGCAAGAAACCGGCGCACGCCATCATTTTCGCCAACGACAACCTGGCCGCCGGAGCGCTCCTGGCAGGCCAGCGCATGCCGCATCAATGCGCGTTGATGGGCTTTGGCGACTATGCGATCTCGCCGCTGTTAATACCCAGCCTCACCACCATCCGCCCGCCGGCGCGCGAAATCGGCGAGCTTGCCGCCCTGCGCATCCTCGAAGCGCTGGGTGCCGTGCCGCTCGACGGCAAGAACGCCAATGCGCGCCTGAACCGCCTGGCGTGCGCAGTGATCGCGCGCGAAAGCGCCTGAATTGAGAAGGAATACCATGAAACGCATCAAGATAGTCGGATTGACCCTTGCGCTGGCAGCCGTTTCGCTGGCCCATGCGGCAGAGCCCATCAGCATCGGCTTTCAGAAAGGCAGTGGCCTGCTGGCCGTACTGAAAGCCCAGGGCACGCTGGAAAAAACCCTGGGCGCGCAGCAGCGCCAGGTGCGCTGGATCGAGTTTCCGGCCGGGCCGCAAATGCTCGAAGCGCTCAATACGGGCAGCATCGACTTTGGCAGCACCGGCGCGCCACCGCCGGTGTTCGGCCAGGCGGCTGGCGTCGACCTGCTGTATGTGGCGGCCGAACCGGCGCCCGTGTCCAGCGAGGCGATTTTCGTGGCCAGGGACTCGCCACTGAAAAACCTGAAAGACCTGAAGGGCAAACGGGTGGCGTTCCAGAAAGGCTCTGGTTCGCATTTTTTATTGCTGGTGGCGCTGCAGAAAGCGGGATTGAGCATGCGCGATATCGTGCCGATCTATCTGGGCCCGGCCGAAGCGCGCGCGGCCTTTGTCAGCGGCAAGATCGACGCCTGGGTGGTGTGGGACCCGTATTTTGCCTCGGCCCAGCAGGCCTATGCCGTGCGCGTGCTGGCCGACTACCAGGGCCTGCCGCAAGCGAACGGTTTTTACCTGGCTTCGCGCAAATTCGTGCAGCAGTCGCCGCAGCTTTTGTCAACCATGCTGGAGCAGATCCGCGCCACCGGTCAGTGGGCGGCCAGCCACCCGAAAGACATCGCTGCGTTGATCGGGCCGCTGACCGGCTTGCCGCCGGAGATCGTCGCCACCTGGCAGGGCCGCACGCGCTACGGCGCCGTGCCCGTCACGGCCGACATCGTCGCCAACCAGCAGCGCGTGGCCAACCTGTTTTACCAGCAGAAGCTGATCCCGAAAGCGGTGACGGTGGCGGGCAATGTGTGGCTGTGGAAACCGAAAGCCCCTTAAACCTCGCGCATTTCTTCATGACGGCGCAGCAGGTAGCGCCGCTCGACCGCATTCGACGCCAGCGCGGCCGCCTGCGCGTAGGCCGCGCGCGCGCCGCCAATGTCGCCCTGGCGGCGCAGCAGATCGGCCCGGGCCGCGTGCAGATAGTGCGATCGCGCCAGGCTGGGCAGTGCTTCGAGACGCGTCAGCCACGCCAGCCCGTGTTCGGCGCCGTAGGCCATGGCGCAGGCGATCACGGCGTTCAGCAAAATCACCGCTTCCGGCTTGTGCCGCAGCAAGGCGCCGTACAGGGCGTGGATCTGGCGCCAGTCGGTCTGGCTGGCGGTGGCGGCCTTGGCATGCAGGGCGGCAATCGCGGCCTGCAGCTGATAAGGGCCAGACTTGCGCGCGGCCATTGCCTGCGCCAGCAATGCCAGGCCTTCGGCGATCAGGTCGCCATGCCACAGGCGCCGGTCCTGCTCTTCCAGGGTCAACAAATCACCGTCAGACGACAGGCGGGCGGCGCCGCGCGAGGCCTGCAACAGCAACAAGGCAAGCAAACCCTGCACTTCGGCTTGATCGGGCAGCAAGCTGTTCAACAGCCGCGCCAGGCGCAGCGCTTCAAAGCACAGATCAAAGCGCAGCAGGGACTGGCCGCCGCTGGCGCAATAGCCTTCGCTGAACACCAGGTAGATCACATGCATCACCTGCGCCAGGCGCAGCGGCCACTGTTCGCTCGCCGGCAACTCGAAGGCGATACGTGCTTCCGAGATTTTGCGTTTGGCGCGCAGCAGGCGCTGGCTCAGGGCCGACTCGGCCACACCAAACGCGCGCGCAATCTCGGCCGTGGACAGGCCACACAGGGTACGCAGCGCCAGCGCCACCTGCGCCTCGGGCGCCAGCGCGGGATGGCAACAAATGAACAGCAGGCGCAAACGATCATCTTCGATGGGCTCGGCTTCCTGCATCGGCAGCGCCGGCAAGTGCGACAGCACGGCCTCGGCGTCTCGCACGTTCTTGCCGGCACGGCGCAACTGATCGATGGCCACATGGCGCGCCACCGTCGCCAGCCAGGCCGCGCCATTGTCGGGCACGCCCAGCCGCGGCCACAGCTCCAGTGCCTTGCGGCACGCTTCCTGCAGCACATCTTCCGCCAGCGACAAGTCGCCAAAGCGCCGCGTCAGGCCGGCCAGCAGCCTGCCGCCGTCCTGGCGAAACACCTGCTCGACAGCAAGCTGAGCTTCGCGCGCCATGGCTAGGCAGTGACGGGCCGCACTTCGATGGTGCCCAGCGATGCAGCGGGACAGCGCGCGGCCCAGGCCAGCGCCTCGTCCAGGTGCTCACAAGCAATCAAATAATAGCCGCCCAGTTGCTCCCTGGTTTCCGCAAATGGTCCATCGGTGACGACGACCTGGCCATCTTGCAGGCGCACGCAAGTGGCGCTGCGCACCGGCGCCAGTTCGCCGCCGCCGCGCAGCACGCCGGCCTCCTCCAGTGACTGCGTATAACGGGCAAAGTCGGCCATCAGGCTGGCCATCTGCCCTTCGGGCATGGTTTCATGGCGCGCCTCGTCGGCGTAGATCAGGATCATGTATTCCATCATCTTCTCCAAAAGAAAAATGCCCGCAAGCGCGGGCATCGATATGACGAATGGGGCGGCGGCGATCCGACAGCTTACCGCATTATTTTTTCAGCTCAATGTTTATGACCACAGCTGGGGCCGTGAACATGGCCCGATGACTGCTTGATGGTCATGTCGGCTTTCGCATCGCGCCCGCTGTCGCCGGGAAAACCGGCCGCCGCCAGCCTGTCCAGATATTGCTGCCACAGGGTGGCCTGCTCGGCACCCAGCTTGTACAGATAATTCCAGGTGTACAGGCCCGAATTGTGGCCGTCGCTGAAGGTGGGCTGGACCGCGTAGTTGCCGACCGGCTCCAGGCTGGTGATGCCCACCAGGCGCTTGCCCAGTTGCAGCGTTTCCTGGCCCTTGCCGTGGCCCTGCACTTCGGCCGACGGCGAGTACACGCGCAGGTATTCGAAGGGCAGCGAAAAGGCGGCGCCGTCGTCAAAGGTGATTTCCAGCAGGCGCGACTGGTTGCGCACGGTAATGCCGACAGGCTGGGGAGATGTTGTGCTCATGGATACACTCTTTATGCGGTCAAACGGTCGATAATGGCGGCGCGCAGGGCGGGAAGCCGCGCGCGGCGCGCGGCCAGTACCTCGGGCGGCGTTGCGCGCTGTACCACGGCCCAGCTCGGATTCGGGAAATGCGCGTCGTCCAGGTAGCGCGGGATCACATGCCAGTGCACATGCGGCGTCATGTTGCCGAAGCTGGCCACATTGACCTTTTCCGGCTGCATCACTTCGCGCACGGCCAGCTCGACCTGCCACACCACTTCCATCACATAGTTGCGCTCGCCTGGCGTCAGGTCCGTCATTTCCTTGACATGCTGGTTCCAGATCACGCGGCAAAAGCCGGGATAGTTCGGCTCATCGACGGCCACCACCGACAGGCGGTCGCTGCGCCACAGCAAGGCGTCAACACCCTGGCGGCTGGCAAAGCCGTCGAGCAAGCTGCACAGATCGCAAGGCGTGGACATCACACCAGCACCCGTTCGATGCCGCCATCGTTGGCGCGTTTCACGTAGTCCGGCATCCAGTTCTCTCCCAGCAAGTGTTTGGCGATCTCGACGACGATATAGTCGGCGGTGGTGCCCGAATCGTCATTGTAGCGCGACAGGCCTTGCAGGCAGGACGGGCAGCTGGTGAGGATCTTCACGTCGCCCGTAAAGCCGTCGCCGCGCAGCTTGTCGGCGCCCTTGACCATTTCTTCTTCCTTGCGGAAACGCACTTGCGTGGAAATGTCGGGGCGCGTGACAGCCAGCGAACCCGATTCGCCGCAGCAACGGTCGTTCTTCTCGATCTTCACGTTGTCGACCGTGCTGATCAGGGAGTTGATGGTCTTGCCCGACTCCTGCAGCTTCATTGGATTGTGGCAAGGCTCATGGTACATATAGCGCGTGCCGTTGACGCCTTCGAGCTTGACCTGTTTTTCCAGCAGATATTCATGGATATCCATGATGCGGCAGCCCGGGAAAATCTTCTCGAACTGGTACGTGGCCAGCTGGTCGTAACAGGTGCCGCACGACACCAGCACCGTCTTGATATCGAGGTAATTGAGCGTGTTGGCCATGCGGTGGAACAGCACGCGGTTATCGGTCATCATCTTT
This sequence comes from Janthinobacterium sp. PC23-8, assembly GCF_002250505.1. GTDB lineage: Bacteria > Pseudomonadota > Gammaproteobacteria > Burkholderiales > Burkholderiaceae_D > Janthinobacterium. Next base: position 3,051,388 of record NZ_NJGY01000001.1, on the reverse strand, counting down.
TCGGCCTTGTCGAATTCGCCGGCGCCCCGTTGCGGATAACCGCAGCACAGGTAGCCAGGCGGCAAGACCGTCTGCACGCCCACTTCCCACAGCATGGCCTGCGTGGCCAGGCCCACTTGCGAGAACAGGCGCTCGGAACCGCAGCCAGGGAAATAGAACACCGCTTCCGTATCGGCGGTGGTCGTCTTCGGATTGCGGATGATCGGGATCACCTTGTCGTCTTCGATATCGAGCAGCGCGCGCGCGGTTTTCTTCGGCAGGTTGCCCGGCATCTTTTTATTGATAAAGTGGATCACCTGCGCCTTGACGGGCGGCTTGCCGGTCGATGGCGGCGGCGCCTTGGTCTGCTTTTTGGCGAATTTCTTCAGCAGGTCGTGACCCAGGCGCTGCGCCTTGTAGCCCCAGCCGATCATGACCTGGCGCGTGGCGTTGATCGTCACCGGATCGGTGGCGTTCAAGAACATCATGGTGGCCTTGGTACCGGGATTGAAACTTTTCTTTTCCATCTTGCGCAGCAGGTTGCGCATGTTCATCGACACGTCGCCGAAGTCGATATTGACGGGGCAAGGCGTGACGCATTTATGGCAGACGGTGCAGTGATCGGCCACGTCCTCGAACTCTTCCCAATGCTTGATGGAAATGCCGCGCCGCGTCTGCTCTTCGTACAGGAACGCTTCGATCAGCGACGAGGTCGCCAGAATCTTGTCGCGCGGCGAGTACAGCAAGTTGGCGCGCGGCACGTGCGTCGCGCACACGGGTTTGCACTTGCCGCAGCGCAGGCAGTCCTTGACGCTGTCGGCAATCGCACCGATATCGCTTTGCTGCATGATCAAGGACTCGTGGCCCATCAGGCCGAACGATGGCGTATAGGCATTGCGCAAGTCGGCGCCCATGCCTGGCAGGTTCAGCAGTTTGCCCTTGTTGAAACGGCCTTCCGGATCGATGCGCAGTTTGTAGCTGCGGAAGTCGCCGATCTCTTCTTCGGTCAAAAATTCCAGCTTGGTAATGCCGATACCGTGTTCGCCGGAAATCACGCCATTGAGCGAGCGCGCCAGTATCATGATGCGGCCCACGGCCTGGTGGGCGTCCTGCAGCATTTCGTAGTTGTCCGAGTTGACCGGCAAATTGGTGTGCACATTGCCGTCGCCGGCGTGCATGTGCAGCGCCACGAACACGCGGCTACGCAGAATGCGCGCGTGGATGGCCGTCGCTTCGTCGAGAATCAGCTTGAAGGCGGCGCCGTTGAAGATCTGGCGCAGCTGGGCGCGGATTTCCTGCTTCCAGGTCACGCGCACGGTGCGGTCCTGCACCACGTCGAACAGGGTGGCGTCAGGCTGGGTTGCCAGGCGCGCATCGAACACGGGCAGCAAGCGCTCCATGCCCAGTGCGGCCAGCTCGTGTTTCACGGCCGCCAGCGGACGGTCCAGCTGGGCCAGTAAATAGGTCCAGCGGCTGGTCACTTGCGCCAGCAACTGCTGCGCCTGCTCTGCGCGGTCGCCCAGCATCTCGGCGTCGTCCACGCGGTCGTCCGAGGCGTCGTCGCTCTTGCCGATCGGCAGGTTACCCTTGACCAGGAAATCGGTCAGGGCCGCGGCCAGCTGCAGCTTGTTCTTGATCGACAGCTCGATATTGATGCGCTCGATGCCGTCCGTGTATTCACCCATGCGATTGAGCGGAATGACCACGTCTTCATTGATCTTGAAGGCATTGGTGTGCCTGGCAATCGCCGCCGTGCGCGCACGATCGAGCCAGAACTTCTTGCGCGCTTCGGGACTGACGGCGACAAAACCTTCGCCGACACGCGTGTTGGCGATGCGCACCACTTCCGAGGCCGCTTGCGCCACCGCGTTTTCGTCGTCGCCGACGATGTCGCCAAACAGCGCCATCTTCGGCAGCACGCCGCGTTTCGACTTGGTGGCGTAGCCGACCGCGCGCAGATAGCGCTCGTCCAGATGCTCCAGGCCCGCCAGGCGGATCGTCGTGTACTGCTCGCCCTTGGCCGGCAAGCCGTCCAGGTAGTCCTTGATTTCGACGATCGAAGGAATCGCGTCGCGCGCCTGGCCGAAGAACTCCAGGCAGACGGTGCGGGCGAACTTCGGCATCTTGTGCAAGATCCAGCGCGCCGACGTGATCAGGCCGTCGCAGCCTTCTTTCTGGATGCCCGGCAGGCCGGCCAGGAATTTGTCGGTCACGTCCTTGCCCAGGCCTTCCTTGCGGAATTTACGGCCGGGAATTTCCAGGATTTCCGTCTTGAACGGCGCGTTCGGTTTTGTCGCGTCGCGCGTGCTCGGGTGGCGCCATTCGAGCTGGAAGCGCGCCAGCGCGATATCGTGGATCTTGCCCAGGTTATGGTCCAGGCGCGTGACGTCGAGCCAGTCGCCATTCGGGTCGACCATGCGCCATGAGGCCAGGTTGTCGAGCGCCGTGCCCCACAGCACGGCTTTCTTGCCGCCCGCATTCATGGCGACGTTGCCGCCGATACACGAGGCATGCGCCGAGGTCGGGTCGACCGCAAACACGAAACCGGCCTTCTCCGCCGCTTCCGACACTTTATTGGTGATCACGCCGGCGCCCGAATAAATCGTCGCGTATGCGTGCGTGAGGCCAGGCAGGACCGTCATTTCGACCGCGCCCAGGGTGATCAGTTTTTCCGTGTTGATCACGGCCGACATCGGCGTCAGGGGAATCGCGCCGCCCGTGTAGCCGGTGCCGCCGCCGCGCGGGATGATCGTCAATCCCAGCTCGATACAGCCTTTGACCAGGCCGGCCATTTCCTCTTCCGTGTCGGGCGTCAGCACGACAAACGGATATTCGACGCGCCAGTCGGTGGCGTCCGTCACGTGCGAGACGCGCGTCATGCCGTCGAAGCGGACGTTATGTTTTTCCGTGTAGCGGCCCAGCACCTTGACGGTGCGCTTGCGCAGGTCATAGGTCTTGCGGAATTCGTCGCCAAAATCGGCCACCGCCTTGCTGGCCGCCTTCAACAGCAGTTCGACATTGTGGCTGCGCGCCTGCGCCACGTCGGGCGATTCGCCGGAAGCGGCCACGTCGCCGCCGGCCGCGTCGATCGACAGGCGGCGCTTGTCGACCTCGGCCAGGCGGTGATGCAGGGCATCGATCAGGCCCTGGCGGCGCTTGGGATTGTCGAGCAGGTCGTCCTGCAAATAGGGATTGCGGCGCACCACCCAGATGTCGCCGAGCACCTCATACAGCATGCGGGCCGAGCGCCCCGTCTGGCGCGCGCCGCGCAACTCGTCGAGCAAACGCCACGAGTCCTCCCCCAACAGGCGGATCACGATCTCGCGATCGGAAAACGACGTGTAGTTATACGGGATTTCGCGCAGGCGGCTGGCTGCGGGGCCATTGGGCGTTTCTGCCAATAAAGCTTGGATGTGTGCGGGAGCGTTCATGGAATATGGTGACGATGAGGACTGGACCCTAAAGGGGCATTTTATCTTATTGCGTCGCACCATGCGGGAACAGCCTTAGACCGCCCAAGGTTTAATCAACATGACGACCACAAAAGCAAATACGGTCGAGCCTGCATTTGAATGAATAAAAGTTTCAGATGGCAGCATTTCCCGACGGAAAATGCCAACTTTTAGCGACTGCTGCAAATTATCAGGCCGCCCCACGCTGGGGCAATCCGGCGTTGCAAACGGCCCGGCTTGGCACGTTTCAGGACAGCATTTGCCCAATCCGGTGCCATACGCCATCGGGCACGTACAGCAGCAAGGTGGTCATGGTGAGATAGCGCGCGCACTTGCCCACCGCCATATAGGCCACGCTGGGCCAGAACGGCAGCTTGAGCCAGCCGGCCAGGGTGCACAGCGGGTCGCCGACGCCGGGCAGCCAGGCCAGCAGCATGGTCTTGGCGCCGTAGCGGGCCAGCCAGCGGAACCAGCGCGTGTCGCGTTCCCTGGCAAACGCCTGCTTGGCGCGGTAGCCGATCCAGTAATCGACGGCGCCGCCCAGGGTGTTGCCGACGGTGGCGACAAAGATGGCGGACCAGAACAGCGCGGGATTGGCCTTGATGACGGCGAATACGGCCGGCTCTGAGCCGAGCGGCAGCAAGGTGGCGGAAATAAAGCTGATCAGAAAGACCGATGTCAGCCCGACCTCCGGCGCCGCGATCAGTTGCAGCAGCCAGGTGATTGCAGATTCGATCATTGAACACTTCGGCATGGGCAAGGCTCTCCATTATAATGAAGAGCAGCTTGCGCGCCACAAGAACCGTGCGGCGCACCAGGGCTCACCGGCCCGCAGTTCCAAGAACATGCTGCCGCCCCGCTATCGGCCCGGGCACGGCATGCCGACGTACACGCTCCAGTGCACTTCCTGGCCCAGAATCACTCGCTTGCAGACTATGAACATCGACTACCTCAAGAAAATCCTGACCGCCCGCGTCTATGACGTCGCTTCCGAAACGCCGCTGGAACTGGCGCCGAACCTGTCGCAGCGTCTCGGCAACCAGATTTACTTCAAGCGCGAGGACATGCAAAGCGTGTTCAGCTTCAAGGTGCGCGGCGCCTACAACAAGATGGCCCATCTGAGCGAAGCGCAACTGAAGCGCGGCGTCATTTGCGCCTCGGCCGGCAACCATGCGCAAGGCGTGGCGCTGTCGGCCGCGCGCCTCGGTTGCCGCGCGCTGATCGTCATGCCGACCACCACCCCGCCGTTGAAAATCGAAGCGGTCAGGGCGCGCGGCGGCAACAGCGTGGAAATCGTGCTGCATGGCGACTCGTACACGGACGCCTACAACCATGCGCTGACCCTGGAACAGGAACAAAAGCTGACGTTTGTGCACCCGTTCGACGACCCGGACGTGATCGCCGGCCAGGGCACGATCGGCATGGAAATCCTGCGCCAGCACGCCGGCCCGATCCACGCCATTTTCATCGCCATCGGCGGCGGCGGCCTGATCGCCGGCGTGGCGGCGTATGTCAAACAGATACGCCCCGATATCAAGATCATCGGCGTACAGACGGTCGACTCGGACGCCATGGCGCGTTCGCTGAAAGCAAAAGAACGCGTGACCCTGCCCGATGTCGGCCTGTTCTCCGACGGCACGGCGGTGCGCCTGGTAGGCGAGGAAACCTTCCGCCTGGCCCAGCAATACGTGGATGAGGTGATCATCGTCGACACCGACGCCATCTGCGCCGCCATCAAGGACGTCTTTACCGACACGCGTTCGATCCTGGAACCGGCCGGCGCGCTGGCCATTGCCGGCGCCAAGGCGTATGTGGAACGGGCCAGCCTGACCAAGCACCCCATCGTCAACCAGACCCTGGTGACGATCGCCTGCGGCGCGAACATGAATTTCGACCGACTGCGTTTCGTGGCTGAACGAGCCGAGCTGGGCGAGTTCCGCGAAGCCGTGTTCGCCGTCACCATGCGCGAACAGCGCGGCAGCTTCAAGCGTTTCTGCTCGCTGATCGGCGCGCGCAATGTGACAGAATTCAACTACCGCATCAGCGACGAAAAAGACGCCCACGTATTTGTCGGCATCCAGATCGCCGACCGCCACGAGTCCGGCGCCATGGCCAAACGCTTCGAGGAACACGACTTCCGCGCCCTCGACCTGACCCACGACGAACTGGCCAAGTCGCATATCCGCCACCTGGTGGGCGGCAAGAGCCGGCTGGCGCAGGACGAGCTGCTGTACCGCTTCGAGTTCCCCGAGCGCCCGGGCGCGCTGATGCGCTTTCTCGACAGCATGGCGCCGAACTGGAATATTTCGCTGTGCCATTACCGCAGCCAGGGCGGCGATGTCGGCCGCATCCTGATCGGCCTGCAGGTGCCACCCGATGAGATGGTCGAGTTTGGCCGTTTTCTCGATACTCTGGGGTATCGGTATTGGGATGAGACGAGCAATCCCGTGTATAAATTATTCCTGGGATAAACGCATCCCTCACCGGCGGCAGGCTCGACACTCGCCGCCGGGGGATTTAGGCTACCATTCGTGCTTGACCGAATTGACGCCATCATCATGACCACTACCCTAGACCTCGCCGAACTGTCTCCCCTGGGCAAAAGCTCGGCCTACCGCAGCGACTATGCGCCGGAGCTGCTGTTCCCGATTCCGCGCCAGGGCAAGCGCGACGAGCTGGCATTGCACGGCACCTTGCCCTTCTTTGGCCTCGATATCTGGAACGCCTACGAATTGTCGTGGCTGAACCTGCGCGGCAAGCCGCAAGTGGCCATCGCCAAGGTCAGCGCGCCGGCCGACTCGCCCAATATCATCGAATCGAAGTCGTTCAAGCTCTACCTGAACTCCTTCAACCAGACCAAACTGGACGGTCCCGAAGCGCTGCTGGCCCTGCTGAAACAGGATCTGTCGGCCGGCTTTGGCGCGCCGGTGCGGGTGGAGCTGACCTTGCAGGAAGACTTCGGCAAGCTGAAGATGGGCGAATTCGACGGCGTGCTGCTCGACCGCCTGGACCTGGACATCACCGACTACACGCCGTCGCCGCAGTTGCTCAAAGCGGCGCTGGACGAGGCGCCGGTGGAAGAAAAGCTGGTATCGCACCTGCTCAAATCGAATTGCCTGGTCACCGGCCAGCCGGACTGGGGCAGCGTGCAGATCGAGTATGCGGGACCGCAGATCGACCAGGAAAGCCTGTTGCGCTACCTGATCGGTTTCCGTGAACATAATGAATTCCATGAGCAGTGCGTCGAACGCATCTTTGTCGACATCTTGCGCCAATGCAAGCCACAAAAACTGTCGGTCTATGCGCGCTATACACGCCGCGGCGGCCTGGACATCAACCCCTGGCGCAGCAACTACAGTTCCGGCAAGCTGCCGGGCAACCTGCGCAACGCGCGCCAATAAGTGCTGGTCATGGCCGCCGGAAGCGCGCAGAATAATGCTTTCTGGAACGCTGGCTGTGTTTTAAAACAACGCCAGCGTACATGCGGCAAGCAACACAAAACGCTGAAAAGTCGGAAAATCGGCATTCGGCAACGAAAAAACCGGCAGGAGATTCGTTTTCAATCAAGAAATAGCTAATTCCCTTTGACGTTATTTTTTTGATAAAATGCTTGCTTGCCCCGCCAGAGTGTCCACTGCGCCGGCAGCGAGCTTATACTGTTGAGAATTGGCGTTACAGGCCACAAAAACAGGCCTATAATTCGGCTCGCAAGCCCTCTGCGCATTGCACCATTTCATTGAGTGTCATGACTAATCTTAGCAAAATACTATCCCTCGAAAACGTCCTGCTGGACCTGGAAGTGTCCAGCAAAAAGCGCGCTTTCGAGCAAGCCGGCCTGATCTTCGAAAACAACTACGGCATCGCCCGCTCCACCGTGTCGGACAATCTGTTCGCCCGCGAACGCCTGGGCTCGACCGGCCTGGGCCATGGTGTAGCCGTGCCGCATGGCCGCATCAAGGGTGCCAAGACCTTGAAAGCGCCGCTGGGCGCCTTTGTGCGCCTGGCCGAGCCGATTCCGTTCGAGTCGCCCGACGGCAAGCCGGTCAGCCTGTTGTTTTTCCTGCTGATCCCCGATCATGTGACCCAGCAACACCTGGAAATCCTGTCGGAAATCGCCGAAATGTTTTCCGACGACGCCTTCCGCACGGCGCTGGCCACCGATCCGGAGCCGAAATCAGTGCACTCGCGCATCGTCAATTGGCAACCCAGTCTGCAAGCGGCGGGTTAAACTTCAGGTATTGATCCACTCCTGAAGAAAACTGCCATGTTGCAAACGCCGCTGACGATACAACGCCTGTACGACGACAATCGCGAAAATCTGCAACTGGGCTGGTTCGCCGGCTTTCCCGGCGGCGAACGCCTGATCTCGGGCGACGTCTCGTCGGCCGCCGACCAGGTCGGCCATTTGAACCTGATCCACCCGGGCCGCATCCAGGTGTTCGGTCACCAGGAAATCAATTACTATCAGCGCCTGAAGGTCAGTACGCGCACCCACGTGATCGGCGAACTGATCGCCGGCGGCCCGCCGGCGCTGATCATCGCGCAAGGACTGGAAACGCCGCCCGACATCCTCGCCATCTGCGACGAGCAGAATATCCCCCTGTTTTCCACGCCGCTGCCGGCCGCGCAAGTGATCGACTTCCTGCGCGTCTACCTGTCGAAAAAGCTGGCGCAGCGCATCATCATGCATGGCGTGTTCATGGACGTGCTGGGCGTGGGCGTGCTGATCACCGGCGACTCCGGCCTGGGCAAGAGCGAGCTGGGACTGGAACTGATTTCGCGCAGCCACGGCCTGGTGGCCGACGACGCCGTCGAGTTCTCGCGCATCGCCCCCAACATGATCGAAGGACGCTGCCCGCCCCTGCTGCAGAACCTGCTCGAAGTGCGCGGCCTGGGCCTGCTCGACATCAAGGCCATCTTTGGCGAAACGGCCGTGCGCCGCAAGATGCGATTGAAACTGATCGTGCACCTGGTGCGCCGCAACGCGCTGGAAGAAGAAGTCGAGCGCCTGCCCTTCCTGTTCCCCACCGAAGACGTGCTGGGCCTGCCCGTGCGCAAGGTCGTCATCCCCGTCGCTGCCGGCCGCAATATCGCCGTACTGCTCGAAGCGGCCGTGCGCAATACCATCTTGCAACTGCGCGGGATTGATACCTTGCAGGAATTTATGGAACGGCAACGACTCGCCATGAGCGGCGATTAATGTTGCCAGGGAGTTCGCCCTTGCAAGGGCGAACCGTTACGCAGGCACGAAGCGATGCTTCGTGAATTCCCTGCTACACCAACGACTCGCCATGAGCGGCGATTAGTCGGGGTCAGACCCTTCGGGCCTGCTTCCGGCACTTGCTTGGGGTAAAAGATTTGACATGAAATTGTTTAACCAGCACCACACAATCAATTGCAATAATTTGTAGACCAGGCTGCCACGGGGCGCTTACGCAGCCTTTATTGTATGATTGCCGCATGCATATCATCCTTATTACCGGTATATCCGGCTCCGGCAAATCCGTGGCACTCAAGGTGCTGGAAGATACCGGCTACTACTGCGTCGACAACCTGCCGCCAGCCTTGTTGCCCAGCCTGGTGCAAACCCTGCTGGAAGAAGGCACGGACCGCTTGGGCGTGGCCGTCGATGCGCGTAGCGCCGAGTCGCTGGCCAACCTGCCGCACAGTGTGGCGCTGCTGCGCGATCAGGGGCATGACGTCAAGGTGATGTTCCTGACGGCCACCACGCACTCGCTGGTGGCGCGTTTCTCGGAAACCCGGCGCAGCCATCCGCTGTCGCATGAATTGCGCCCTGACCAGAATCCGGCCAGCCGCCGCACGCTGATCGAATGCATTTCGGAAGAGCGCGAACGGCTGTCGGCGATCGAACAGCTCGGCCATGTCATCGACACATCAGAATTGCGAGCCAACAAGCTACGCGAATGGATCAAGGATATCCTCGCCTCCGAGCGCGCGCCGCTGACCCTGTTTTTCGAATCATTCGCCTTCAAGCTCGGCGTGCCGCTCGACGCCGACTTCGTGTTCGACGTGCGCGCGCTGCCCAATCCGTATTACGACCTGGCGTTGCGGCAGCTCGATGGCCGCGATGCACCCGTGATCGCCTTCCTGGACGCCCAGCCCAGTGCGGTCGAACTGTTGACCGACATCCGCAATTTCATCGAAAAATGGCTGCCGTCGTTCAAGTCCGACAACCGCAGCTATCTGACGGTGGCGCTCGGCTGCACGGGAGGGCAGCATCGTTCGGTGTATATGGCCGAGCATCTGGCGCAGTATTTTGCCGACCGCGAACGGGTCGTGCTGCGCCACCGCGAACGTAACTAAGCAGGAAAAAATGGACGCAAAAAAGGGCGCGAAGTGTACACAGCGCGCCCTTAGTTGATCACAACAATCCGCAGCGCAGGCCTCAGGCGGCGGCTTCTTCGGGACTGTTGTCTGGCAGATGCTTGATCGCCTCTTTACCGTGCCCTTGCACTTTGGTTTTGTATTTCATCACTTGCCGGTCCAGCTTGTCGATCAGGCTGTCGATCGCGGCATACAGGTCTTGCGCCAGGCTTTCCACGTAGACGGTCTTGCCGCTCAGTCGCAGATTCACTTCGGCCTTCTGGCGTTTTTCTTTCTCTTTGAGGTTGTCGACGGTCAGAATCACGGCAATATCGATTACATGATCGAAATGGCGTTTCACGCGCTCCAGTTTGGTTTGTACGTATTCACGGATGGCTGGTGTCACTTCGAGATGATGTCCGCTGATGGTGAGATTCATACACACTCCTAAAGATGATCGGGTTCGTGCGGTGTCCATCGTTCCGGCCCGCAGAGGAACCGAAAAAACTACAAAGACTTACGCAGACTCACTGGCGGTATTTTCAACGCTTCCCGGTATTTGGCAACAGTACGTCGCGCAATCACCATGCCTTGTTCCCCCAGCATGTCCGCAATCTTACTGTCGGATAAAGGATTTTTAGGGTTCTCTGCTCCTGTCAATTGCACGATCAAGGCCCGTATCGCCGTCGATGACGCCTCCCCTCCTGCTTCGGTGGCGACGTGGCTGCCAAAGAAATACTTCAACTCAAACATTCCATGCGGGGTCAGCATGTACTTTTGGGTTGTTACCCGCGAGATAGTACTCTCGTGTAAACCCAGTGTATCAGCTATTTCGCGAAGCACAAGTGGCCGCATGGCAACTGCACCGTGCGAGAAAAAATCCTTTTGCCGTTCTACTATCGCCTGCGCCACGCGCAGGATGGTGTCGAAGCGCTGGCGCATGTTCTTGATCAGCCACTTGGCTTCCTGCAGCTGCGCGCCCATGCCGCCTTCACCCTTGCCCTGCTTGAGCAGGTTGGCGTACATGGCGTTCACGCGCAGGCGCGGCATCACGTCATTGTTGAGCGAGACCTGCCAGCCATTGCGCGCGCGCTTGACCACCACGTCCGGCACCACATAGTCCGACACATCGGAAGCGAACACGGCGCCCGGATGCGGGTTGCACAGGCGAATCACGGTCTGCGCTTCGCGCAAGTCTTCGTCGTCGCAATCGAGGACTTTTTTCAGCTTGTTGAAGTCGCGCTGGGCAAACCATGTCAGGTGTTTTTCAACGATGGTCAAGGCCATGCGGCGCGTCACCAGCGCCACCTGTGGCAGGCGCCTGATCTGCAGCGCCAGGCATTCGGACGCATTGCGCGCGCCCACGCCGGCCGGATCGAAACTTTGCAGCAGCGACAGGGCCGTGCGCATCTCGTCGGCATCGACTTCCAGTTCCTCGGGCAGGCGCGCCAGGATATCGTCGAGCGGCTCTTCCAGATAGCCATTGTCGTCAAGCGCATCGATGATCAGTTCGACCAGCGCGCGGTCGCGCAGTTCCAGCACCGTCACGCGCATCTGTTCCATCAGGTACTCGCGCAGGGTGCAGTGGTGGGCTTCGAGTTGTGGGCGGGAATCTTCATCGTCGGGCGCCTTGCCGCGGCTCGCTTCATTCCAGTCGTTGTCGCCGCCCTCGGGCGCGGCCGTGCTCTCGCCGGCGTCGCCATCGAAGGTTTCCGCTTCGGCCGCCGGCGCCGGCGCTTCCTGGCCCGGCGGCGCCGGTGGCGCTTCAGCGGGCGCCGCCGTCGAACTCAGGGCGCCATCGGACAGCAGGCGCAGCGAACGGTCGAGCGGATCGTCGAGCCGCTCCAGCAAGGGATTGTCGGTCAGCAATTGCTCCAGCTCCTGGTGCAATTCCAGCGTGGACAATTGCAACAGGCGTATCGATTGCTGTAATTGCGGCGTCAGTGCCAGGTGCTGCGAAGTGCGCAGCTGCAGTGATTGTTTCATCGGCTTACATGCGGAAGTGTTCGCCCAGATAGACCCGGCGGACCGACTCGTTGGCGATGATGTCGTCGGGCCGGCCCGACGCCAGCACCGAGCCCTGATTGATGATGTAGGCGCGGTCGCAGATGCCCAGCGTTTCGCGCACATTATGGTCGGTGATCAGCACGCCGATATTGCGTTCCTTCAAAAAACGCACAATGCGCTGGATTTCGATCACGGCGATCGGATCGACGCCGGCGAACGGCTCGTCGAGCAGCACGAAACGCGGATCGGTGGCCAGCGCGCGCGCAATTTCCACGCGGCGGCGCTCGCCGCCGGACAGCGACAGCGCCTGGTTTTCGCGCAGCTTTTCAATCTGCAAGTCGGCCAGCAATTTATCGAGCCGTGCTTCGATTTCGGGTTTTTTCAGGGGCCGGCCATCGACGGTCTGGATTTCCAGCACGGCGCGGATATTATCTTCCACCGTCAGCTTGCGAAACACCGACGCCTCCTGCGGCAGGTAGGACAAGCCCATCTGCGCGCGGCGGTGGATCGGCAGGCTGGAAATATCGACGCCGCTGATATCGATGGTGCCACCGTCCGACGGCACCAGGCCGACGATCATGTAGAACGAGGTGGTCTTGCCGGCGCCGTTCGGCCCCAGGAGGCCCACCACTTCACCGCATTCGACTTGCAGCGAGACATCATGCACGACTTGCCGCTTGCCATAGGTTTTCTGCAGCCCACGCACGATCAGGGTGCTGCCACAACGTAAATTGTTATCCATTATTTCTTTCCTGGCGTGGGCACTGGCGTGGGCACCGGCGCAGGCGCGGCGGGAGTTTTCTCCGCCGCCGGCTTGTTCTTCGGCTGGATCACCATGCGCACGCTGCCGGCGCCCGGGGCGCTGGTGCCGCTGTCACTGTTTTCCATGTTGAATAATTCATTGCGGCTGTCATAGGAAATGAAGGCGCCGTTAGCCACGTCGGTCGGCTTGCTGCCTTGCAGGCGCGTGAGCTTGGCCTTGGAAAACAATTTCACCACTTCCGTCTTGTTATTGTATTCAACCCGCTCCGCCTCGCCTTCCACCCACAGGTCGCCAGCGCCATCGCGCTTCTGGCGGAAGGTGGCCAGCTTGCCCGCCTCGCCCCAGAAAGTGATGAACTGGTAGCCCTGCGGATCTTCGGTGATCAGGGCGCGGCCTGCCTTCATGGTCAGGGTGCCCTTGACCAGCACCACGTCGCCGGTCAGGGTGCGGATTTGCTTGATGTCATCGACCTGGCCGCGCTGGGCGGTGATGACGGCTTCCTTTTCCGAGTCGGCCTTTTCGGCATGGGCCGCGCCCATCACGGCCAGGGAAAACAAACTGAGCAGCAATATTTTTTTCATGTTGATAGTGTCCTCTTTATTTATTTGGCCGGCGCGGCTTTGCGCGGCGGAATCACGATGCGTACCGAATTGGGCACTTCCACCACGCTGGAGGCATTGTCGGCCTTCAGGCCCACGCCGGTCACGTGCGAACGCCCCGACACCAGGTCGACCGGCACGGCTGACTCCATCCGTTCTTCATCGGGAAAGATCGTCAACGCCTCGGTTTTCAGCGTCATGTTCTGCGTTTTGGGACCGGCCACGCGGTCGATCACGACATTGCGCGACAAGTGCAGCCGCGTATTGCCCTGGTCGATATGGGCCAGCTCCGCCGTCATGTTCAGCGGCGGCACGTCCGGGCTGATCTTGCGCACGAAGGGCTGGTCGATATCGGAAGAATCGTCGGCCGGATAGTGCGTGAGCTTGGCGCCGGACACGATATAGCTCGGCTTGCCCTGCAAGTCCATGCGCACCAGGCTGAAATTGGTGACGAAGTAATCGGGTTCGTCCAGCTTTTTGGCGCCATTGACGTCCAGGCTGCCCTTGTTTATCAATTCAAGCAGCCAGAAGCTGCCCAGCGCCACCGCGACGGCGCCCAGCACGGTAAAGATCATGCGCCAGCGATGGGCGCCTTCTGGCTTACGCATAGGGTTTCACTTTCAAAAAATAGGGCCGCCACCCAGGCCTGATGCAGCGGGCATCAGATGACCTTGGCCTGCGTCAGGTCATGGATATGCAAGGCGCCGACCAGCTTGCCATCAAGGTCGACCACCAGCATCTGGTTGATGCGGTGCTGTTCCATCACGGCCACCGCATCGACTGCGAGGCGTTCGGGCGCGATGCTGCGCGGGCTGGCATGCATCACGTCGCGGATCGCCACTTGCGTGAAGTCCTGCACGCGCTCGAACATGCGGCGCAAGTCGCCATCGGTAAACACGCCCACCGGGCGGTTCTGCGCGTCCACCACGGCCGTCATGCCCATGCCCTTCCTCGTCATTTCTTCCAGCGCCTGCAACAACGACGCCTCGAGCGCTACTTTCGGCACCTGCTCGCCGCTGCGCATCACGTCACGCACATGCGTGAGCAGGCGGCGGCCCAGGGCGCCACCGGGATGCGAACGGGCAAAATCTTCTTCCTTGAAACCACGCAAGTCCAGCAGCGCCACGGCCAGCGCGTCGCCCAGCGCCAGCGTGACGGTGGTGCTGGCGGTCGGCGCCAGGTTCAGCGGGCACGCTTCTTTTTCCACAGAAATATCGAGGTGCACATCGGCCAGTTGCGCCAGGCTCGATTGCGGCTTGCCCGTCATGGCGATCAACAGGCCACCCATGCGCTTGACGACCGGCATGATGGCCATCAGTTCGGCCGATTCGCCCGAATACGAGATGGCGATAAAGGCATCGTCCGAGGTGACCATGCCCAGGTCGCCATGGGCCGCTTCGGCCGGATGCACGAACATGGCCGGCGTGCCGGTCGAGGCCAGGGTGGCGGCGATCTTGCGCGCGATATGGCCGGACTTGCCGATACCCGACACCACCACGCGGCCCTTGCATTCGAGCAGCAGGGCCACGGCGCGGCCCACACTGTCGTCCGTTGCCAGGCGTGCGTGCAGCGCAACGATGGCGTCCGCCTCGATCCGCAAGGCGGTGCGCGCCAGCGCCACGGCGCGCTCGCTTGTGGCTTTCATGTCACTTCGATCAAAAGCTTTCTGCATTGTTTTTTCATGGGTTACACTCATGCCCAAAGTATAAACGAATTAGGAAAGCAAAAAACTTGCCAGTCACAACAAACAACGATTTCCACTGACCACCCCGGGCAACCCATGTTTTCCTCGCTAGAACTGACCCTGATGTTACTCGGCAGCGCCGTGCTTGGCGTGGTCGCTTTCAGAATGTTGCACTTGCCCCCCATGCTCGGCTACCTGGCCGTCGGCATCGTCATCGGCCCGCATGCGCTGGGCCTGGCCGCCGAGAATGAAGCAAGCCATACCCTGGCCGAATTCGGCGTCGTCTTCCTGATGTTTTCCATCGGGCTCGAGTTTTCCCTTCCCAAGTTTCTCGCCATGCGGCGCATCGTCTTCGGCTTGGGGCTGGCGCAGGTGGTCACCACCATCGTCGCCACCGTCGTTTTCGGGGCGCTGGTGGGGCGCTATCTGTCGGCCTACTTTCACCTGAGCTGGCAGGCCGCGTTTGCGCTCGGCGGCGCGCTGGCCATGTCGTCGACCGCCATCGTGTCAAAAATGCTGACAGAACGGCTCGAACTCGAAAGCGAACACGGCCGCAAGATCATCGGCATCCTGCTGTTCCAGGACCTGGCCGTGGTGCCGCTGTTGATCCTGATCCCGGCGCTGACCAAAGACTCGGAGAACCTGGCCGAAACGCTGGCCTGGGCCGGCGCCAAGGCGGTCGTCGTATTGATCCTGCTGCTGTTCCTCGGGCAAAAAATGGTGCGCGGCTGGCTGACCATCGTCGCCAAGCGCCGCTCGCAGGAACTGTTCATGCTCAACCTGCTGTTGATTACCCTGGGTGCGGCCTGGATCACCGAGCGCGCCGGCCTGTCGCTGGCACTGGGCGCCTTTGTGGCCGGCATGCTCATTTCCGAGACCGAATTCAAGCACCAGGTGGAAGAGGATATCAAACCTTTCCGCGACGTGCTGCTGGGCCTGTTTTTCATCACGGTCGGCATGCTGCTCAATATCCGCGTGGTGTTTGAGAACTGGTGGCTCGTCTTGCTGCTGCTGTGCGCGCCCGTGCTGCTCAAATTCGCCCTGATCGCCGGCCTGGCCCGGCTGTTCGGCGCCTCCCAGGGGGTGGCCCTGCGCACCGGGCTGGGACTGGCGCAGGCCGGCGAATTCGGCTTCGTGCTGCTCAATTTGGCCGGCGGCATCAAGCTGATGGACCCCTTCGTGGTGCAGGTGGTGCTGGCGGCGATGGTGCTGTCGATGCTGATCGCGCCGCTGATGATCGCCAAGTCCGACGCCATCGTCATGAAGCTGGCCGCCAACGACTGGATGATGCAGTCGCTGGCGCTGACGAAGATCGCCACGCGCACCATGGCGGCCCAGAGACACGTGCTGATCGCCGGCTTCGGGCGCAGCGGGCAAAGCCTGGCGACCCTGCTGACGGAAGAAAAGATCGAATACCATGCGCTGGACCTGGACCCGGAACGGGTACAGGAAGCGCAACTGGCCGGCGCCCATGTCTCGTATGGCGACGCAGGCCGGCGCGAAAGCCTGGTGGCGGCCGGCATTTACCGGGCCAGCGCCGTGGTGATTACCTACGCCAACACACCGGCGGCCCTGCGCTTGCTACATCTGGTCAATGAACTGGCGCCGACGCTGCCTGTCATCGTGCGCAGCTACGACGACAGCGACCTGGACCAGTTGCGCGACGCGGGCGCCACCGAAGTGGTGCCGGAATTGATGGAAGGCAGCCTGATGCTGGCCTCGCACGCCCTGATCATGATGGGCGTGCCGCTGCGCCGCGTGGTGCACCGGGTGCAGGCCGCGCGCGAAAAACGCTACGCCTCGCTGCGCGGCTATTTCCATGGCACCAGCGACGCCGGCGACGACGCCGAGCTCGAACGCCTGCATTCGGTTACCGTCGGCGACAGCGCGCGCTGCATCGGCGTGGCCTTGAGCAGCATCGACATGGCAGGCTGCGGCGCGCAGGTAGCCAGCATCCGCCGCGGACGCAGCAGCCTGGCCGTCACGCCCGAGCTCGAATTGTCGAGCGGCGACGTGGTGGTGCTGCGCGGCAGCGCCGATGCGGTGGCGAAAGCGGAAAACCTGCTGCGCAAGTAAGTCAGCCCACTGCGCTGACCACCCGGTTGCGCCCGCCCGCCTTGGCCTGGTACAAGGCCTGGTCCGCATGGGCCACCAGTTGCTGTGCCACCACGTCGATCGGCAACGCGTTCGCCTGCGACGGCAGGCTGGCCACGCCGATCGACACGCTGACCGATGCCTGCACGGCGCCCGGCAGGTCGAACGGCGCGTCGGCGATGCTGGCGCGGATGCGCTCGGCAACAACCGTAGCGCTGGCCAGGTCCGCATCGATCAGCAGCACGACAAATTCCTCGCCGCCAAAACGCCCCAGCGCATCGGAGCGGCGCAATTCGTGGCGAATGCGCGCCGCCACTTCGCGCAGCACCTCGTCGCCGCCCTGGTGGCCGTGGGTGTCGTTGACGCGCTTGAAATGGTCAATATCGATATACATGCAGGTGATGCAATACTGCTGGCGCCGCGCGCGGGCGATTTCTTCGAGCAGGCGCCGGTCGATATAGCGGCGGTTGTAGACGCCCGTCAGCGCATCGGTCAGGCCGATATATTTGAGCATTTCATTGCTGATCACGTTTTCCAGGCAGATCGCGATAATCGAGGCCATGTGCTTGATGAAGTCGGTGCCCAGCGCCGGTGTAAAGCGCGCGGCATCGCTGCTGGCCAGGTTCAGGCTGCCGATCAGCCGCCGGTTGCGCAGCAAGGGCACCAGCGCCACGCTGCGCAGCACGACGTCGCTGGCCGGAAAGCGCACGCCATGCACGGCCGCATCGAACGGACCGAGCAGCGGCAGGGGCGGCGCGCCTTCGGCGGCCGGCATGAAGCCCAGTTCGCCGGGACCATGCACGAACAGCATCTGCGGAAAGGCGCTGAAATCGACGCCCAGCTTTTCCATCACCACCAGGATATCGTCGCCCTCGTCAACCAGGCTCAGGGTCACGCCGTCGAGCCCGGAGACCACGGGCAGGGTGCGAAAGATAGTGCCGATCAGTTCGGGAAAGGTCGAGGCGCCGACGATTTCCAGGTCGAACGCCTGGTGGCGGCCCATGATGTCGTGGTTGCGCTCGAGCTGTTCGGTCAAATACGCCAGGTGCGCGCGCAAGGCCTGGTTTTCCGCTTCCAGGCGGGTGATGGCCGCAGCCTGGCTGGCGGGGCCTGACCCTGACGATATCGGTTGACTCATAGACACCTCAAACCCTTCTGTGCGGCCACCACGCTTAAAACGCCAGCTCGAAACCAACTTCCTGGCCTACCACGATGCGTTCGTCGCCCCCCTGGATGACGATGGCGTTCATGCCGAAGCAGATCGCGCCGTCGAGTTCAGGCTTGGCGCGGTAGCCGTGCATGACATCGAGCGGGTCAGGTCCCGGCACGCCCGTTTCCTGGTCGACCGAGGGAATCGGGCAGCGCGGACACGGCTTGACGGGTTTCAGGGTGGTGGCGCCGAACTGCAGCGCTTCGGCATAATCTTCCTCGAAAGCGCCGATGCCGTCGAGTACCAGATTGGGCCGAAAACGGTTCATCGGCAACGGCGCGCG
This sequence comes from Janthinobacterium sp. PC23-8, assembly GCF_002250505.1. GTDB lineage: Bacteria > Pseudomonadota > Gammaproteobacteria > Burkholderiales > Burkholderiaceae_D > Janthinobacterium. The sequence goes on along the minus strand of NZ_NJGY01000001.1, from coordinate 3,032,993 downwards.
GCCGGCCGCGCGCAGTTTCTCGTTCACATCATCGAGCGAGGCCACGCTGGCCACCAGCAGCGGATAACCGTCGGAAAACAGGGTGGGCGCGGCAATGCCGCCGGTCCAGGTAGTGCCGGTGGTGCGCACCACATCCGGATGAAAGCGTACCAGCCGGCATGGCGTGCCGATGGCGTTGGAAAACCAGGCCGCCGTCACGTCGTCGCAATCATAGGCGCGCACCTGCTCGTCCCACAACTGGACTTCCTGCATGGGCGAGCGTTGCGGGTGCGGCAAGCCCAGTTCGATTTCCAGGCGCAGCATGCCGGGCGCGCGCACTTCCAGGGTGCTCGCCTTGATGGTGGGCACGATCAGCGCCATGCGCGGATAGTCGCGCTGGGTCAGGAAGCGGCCATCGGCGTCGACCACCATCCACTCGCGGTCATACACGTGTTCGCTCATCAGGCCGCAGTCGGTCAGCACGGCCTCGCGCAAGGCGATGCCGGCGCACGATTTGATGGGATAAAGGGTAATGCCGGACAGGATAGCCATGCGCCATGGGCAGCGCCGCAGCCGCTGCCGATTCATTGTTCAGAGGCGCAGTATGGCAGCAAAGCGGGCCAGCGTAAATCTGCCTGATGAGGCAAAAAGCACGCCAGCGCGCAGCAGCATCAGTAGGTGTAGAAAATACGCTGGATTTCTTGCGTGCTATTGGTCTTGGTCAGGGCCAGCATCAGCAGGATGCGGGCTTTTTGCGGGTTCAGCGTATCGGACACAACGCTGTCGAGTTCGTCGTCATTGGCTTCGCCATTGCGCGCCACGATGCCCTGGCCTACGCGGCTCGAACGCACGATCAGCACGCCCTTCTGGCGCGCCTCGACCAGTGCCGGCTTCATTTGCGCGGCCACGCTGCCGTCGCCCACGCCGGCGTGGATGATGCCCTTGGCGCCAGCGGCGATAAAGGCGTCCATGCCCACCCGGTTCATGTTGGCGTAGCCATAGACGATGTCCACTTGCGGCAGGGAATCGAGCTTGCTGACGTCAAATTCCGCTTCCAGCGTGTGCTTGCGCGTCGACTGGCGATAAAAGAAGGGTTTGCTGCCCTGGATATAGCCGAGCATGCCCAGTTCGGTCGACTTGAAGGTGTCGGTGGTCGAGGTATTGGTCTTGGTCACTTCGCGCGCGGCATTGATCTGGTCGTTCAAGGCCACCAGCACGCCCTTGCCGACGGCTTCCTTGCTGCCAGCGAGCAGAACCGCGTTGTACAGATTGATCGGGCCATCGGCCGAGATCGCCGTCGATGGCCGCATGGCGCCCACCACCACCACCGGCTTGTTGCTCTTGACGGTGAGGTTCAGGAAGTAGGCGGTTTCTTCGATGGTATCGGTGCCGTGCGTGACGACCACGCCATCGACGTCTTGCGAAGCGAGCAGCACATTGATGCGCTTGGCCAGGGTCAACCAGTGTTGATTGGTCATGCTTTCGCTGGCGATCTGGAATACCTGCTCGCCTTTCACGTTCGCCACTTTCTTCAGTTCCGGCACGGCGGCGATCAGGCGCTCGACGCCCACGGTGGCCGAGGTATAGCCGACGGTGGTGGTGCTGTCGGCGCCGCTGCCGGCGATGGTGCCGCCGGTCGCCAGGATCACCACGTTCGGCAGTTTGACGGCCGCCTGCTGCGCGCGCGCGGGCGCGGTGGCGACAAAGCTCATCATCAAGGTGGCCAGCATCAGCTGTGCACAAGATTGGATTTTGCGTGAAAACATGGTACTCCTGTCTGGTGATATGGTGAAAATAACAAAGTGTTCGACAAATTATATGTCATCAAACCACCATCGCAGGATGATTTATTGCATGGGCGCCATGCGCGAGGCGTGCGTGCCCGATACTGCGCTACAGTAGCCTGCTCAATCTTGCGGAGCACAAGCATGAACACCATCAAATTGCTGGCCACGGCCGGTATCGTCCTGGCGCCGGCGTGCGCCGCCGGGCAGGCCCTGCCCTTGTGGGAAGCGGGCGTGTTCGGCGGCACGGCCGTGACCCCGTCTTATCCGGGCTCAAACGAGCGCTCGACGCGCACCCTGGCCCTGCCCTTCCTGATTTACCGCGGCGAGGTGCTGCGCGCCGACCGCTCGGGCGTGGGCGCGCGCCTGCTCAATACCGACCAGGTGGAACTCGACGTCGGCTTTGCGCTGTCGCTGCCAGCGCGGTCGAGCGAGGTGCCGGCGCGGCGCGGCATGCCGGATTTGGGTTCCCTGGTGGAATTTGGCCCGCGCGTCAAGATCAAGCTCTTTGATCCCTCGCCGAACAGCCGTGTACGGCTGGAACTGCCGCTGCGCGCCGTGATCGAAGCACGCGGCGGCCTGCGCCGCCAGGGCGCCACGTTCGAACCGCGCCTGGCCTACGCCCTGGCCGACCCGCAAGGGCGCTGGCATATGGAGACTTACGCCAGCGCGGTGCTGGGCAACGCCACCATCAACGATTATTTTTATGGCGTTGGGCAAGCCTATGCCACGCCGCAGCGCCCCGCCTACGCGGCCAGAAGCGGCTTGATGCTGACCCGCCTGGGCCTGGGTGGCTCGTATCTGCTGCACCGCGACTGGCGCGCCTTTGCCTTCTTACGCTACGACAATTACGCCGGCGCCGCCAACCGCGACAGCCCGCTGCTACGCCAGCACAGCGGCACCTCGGCCGGCATCGGGCTGATGTGGACGTGGCGGCGCTCGGGCCAGGCAGCGCGCAGCGGCGAGGAGTGATTTACAGATAGTCGTCTTCCAGCTGGTGCCGCACGGCCAGTAGCGTCACTGTCCGCGCTTTCTCCATCATGGTGAACCAGGAAAGACCGTACTGGCCGGCCGGGTTTCTGGAAGAATATACACGATGCCGTCCGATTGCTTGAACGACGGACTGACGACGCCCTCATAAAACTTGGGCGGCACATTGATGCAGCCATATGAAATCCGGTTGTCGAGCGGCGTGGCGCTGGCCAGGCGCTGCAGCCGCTGTTCCCGCGGATTGCTGGTGACCACCGGATGCAGGGAGATGGCGGCGTCGTAATCGACCCACAAGATTTCGCCGCCGTGCAAATTATGGCCCAGCGACGCGACAAAACGGCCAGCCGGCGTGGTGCGCTCCTCGGGCCGGATGTCGGCCAGCTTGCGCGTGCCGATGCCAGGCACCGAATCGTCTCCCGACGACTGTCCCAGCAAGGCGGCCGAGGCGCCGCGCAGGACGCCGTCGGCATTGAATACAAACACCTTGGCGCCGCGCTTGTCGACGATGACAAACGGCAGCCGACCGTTATCGCCGGAATCGACGATCCAGTCCGCCAGCTTGCTCGTTTCGGCAGAGGCCGGCTCCAGCTTGAAGTCGGCCCGGCCCCCGGCCGCCAGCGCACAAGGCGCCGCAGCCAGGGCGCTCAGGGCCAACAGCATACACCCCAAACGCGCAACCATCAGTTGCGATCCTGCTTGCGCGGATGCGCTACCGGCACGTAAGGCGCTGGCGGCGCTTCCACCGGGGTGACAGGCGGCGCTGGCGGCACCACGACTGGCACCGGCGGCAACACCGGAGGTACCGGCGGCGGCAACACGAATGGCGTACCAGGCGGCAAGGCCGGCGGCACCACCACCAATGTCGTGATCGGCGGCGGCAAAGGCGTCACGTTATTGGGCGGCACGACCACTGGCGGTACGTCCCGTGGTGGCACCAGGACTGGAGGTATCACCACGACGGGTGGCACGACCACCGGCGGCACTACCACCACGGGTGGCGTCACCACGGGAGGAACGACGACCACCGGCGGCACCACAGGTGGCGTCACCACGGGCGGAACGACCACCGGCGGCACCACCACGGGCGGAGTCACCACAGGCGGCGTCACCACGGGCGGAACGACGACTGGCGGCACCACCACGGGTGGCGTCACCACGGGCGGAACGACCACCGGCGGCACCACCACGGGTGGCGTTACCACGGGTGGAACGACCACCGGCGGCACCACCACAGGCGGAGTCACCACAGGTGGCGTCACCACGGGCGGAACAACCACCGGCGGAACAACCACAGGTGGCGTCACCACGGGCGGAACGACGACCGGCGGCACCACCACGGGCGGCGTCACCACGGGCGGAACGACCACCGGCGGCACCACCACGGGTGGCGTTACCACGGGTGGAACGACGACCGGCGGCACCACCACAGGCGGAGTCACCACGGGTGGCGTCACCACGGGTGGAACGACGACCGGCGGTACCACCACGGGTGGCGTCACCACGGGCGGAACAACGACCGGCGGAACAACCACAGGTGGCGTCACCACGGGCGGAACAACCACCGGCGGCACCACCACAGGTGGCGTCACCACGGGCGGAACGACGACCGGCGGCACCACCACGGGTGGCTCGACGACCGGCGGTACCACCACAGGAGGGACAACCACCACTGGCGGGACAACCACGGGCGGTACCACCACGGGTGGGTCAATCACCACCGGTGGCACCACCACGGGCGGCACGACCACGGGCGGATCAACCACCACCGGCGGGGCGACGATCACCGGCGGCACCACCACCGCAGGGGTCACGACCAATGCACCAGGCATATAGGTAATTGCATAATTCGACGGCATGAAGGTGCCGCCTGCGGCATTGCTGGGCATAATCGCGTACGGTCCGGGCGCGGCGGCGTCCGCAGCGGCGCCGGGGCTGGCGCCGGTGACGCGGCCGATGCTCTCGCCATTTTGCAGCGCGCTCGAGGTAAAGCCGCTCAGGTCCGGCGTCTCGCCGTAAGCCTTGGTGACGTTATTGGCGGTGATGCTCAACGGCGCCGGCGTCACCGTCAGCGCGCCATTGAGATAGGTAATCGCATAGTTCGATGGCGTAAAGGTACCGCCCTTCGCATCGCTTGGAATGATGGGGTACGGCCCCGGCACCGGCGCGGTGGCCAGTGTGCCGGTGCTGGTCTCGGTGACGCTGCCGATGGTCTCGCCATTTTGCAGCGCGGTGGAAGTAAAGGCGGACAAGGTCGGCGTCTGGCCATAAACCTTGCTCGCATCCGTCGCCGTGATCCTCAGCAGCGCCGGCGTCACCGTCAGCGCGCCATTGACATAGTTGATGGTGTAGTTCGATGGCGTGAAGGTACCGCCCTTCGCATCGCTTGGAATGATGGGGTACGGCCCCGGCACCGGCGCGGTGGCCAGCGTGCCGGTGCTGGTCTCGGTGACGCTGCCGATGGTCTCGCCATTTTGCAGCGCGGTGGAAGTAAAGGCGGACAAGGTCGGCGTCTGGCCATAAACCTTGCTCGCATCCGTCGCCGTGATCCTCAGCAGCGCCGGCGTCACCGTCAGCGCGCCATTGACATAGTTGATGGTGTAGTTCGATGGCGTGAAGGTGCCGCCGCCGGCAGCGCTCGGCACGATGGCGTACGGTCCGCCGGCGACCGACGCGGTGGTGGCGGCGCCGATGCTGTTTTCAGTCACATTGCCGACTGTTTCGCCGTTTTGCATGCCCGCAGCATCGAACTGCGTCAGCACCGCCGTCTGGCCGTAGACCTTGCTGACACTGGTCGCCGTCACCGTCATGGGAGCCGGCGTGATATTGGCGGCGGTGAACGCGGTCGCATTGACCGTGTAGTTGCCGGCGCTCGCCCCGGTCAGGCCCAGGCCGGTGCCCAGCACCGCCTTGTTGTTGCCGGCATTCTGGTCGGCAAAGGCGGCCGAGCCGCCGGTGTAGCTGACGGTCGCCGCATCGGCCGCCAGCACGCCGTTCAGGCTGCGACTGGTGATGACGGCGCTCTGCTTGCCGTCGTAGACCTTGTTGGCGGCATTGATCGAACCAACGATGGCCAATGCGGTAATGTTGGCCGAACTGCTGCCGCTGCCGTTGCCGAACAGCGCGAAGCGCGCCACATCGGCGCCGCCCAGGTTATAGCCGCTGTAGGCAACAGCCTTGCCGACACCCACATTCTTGTCGCTGAACGTGGCGATGCCGGGTACCAGGGTAACGTCGCCGCCGGCGCGCGGATCGGCAATGAAGCCCAGGCTGGCGCCATTGGTGGCGTCGTACACCTTGTTCTCGGCGCGGGCGAAAACCCAGGCGCGCGCGTCGAGCGCACCGACCACCTTGGTGCCGTAGGCAGCGATCTCGGCGGCCGTGTTGGCATAGCCGTTCGGGTTGAACAGGATCACCGTGTTGGCGCCGCTGACCTTGCCGATGCCGGCAAACACCACGGTGCCGCCGGATACGCCGGGGCCGGTGCCGTCATTGTCGGCACGCAATGTTACCAGGCCGCCATCGGCGCTGACCGCGCTGTTGATGGTGATGGTCTTGTCGGCGATCAGGCTCAGGGCGCCGCCGCCATTGGCGCTGAGCGCGCCATTGATATCGATATTATTGGTCGCGCGCATGGCCGTCGAACCGCCGCCGTCGGTCGTCAGCGCGCCATCGATGACGATGTTGCGCCCGGCGTCCAGGCTGACTTTCGAACCGCTGCCGCTAGCCGTGATGGCCGCCGCCGAATTGAGCACCACATCGTTGAGCGCAATGAGCTTGAGGCCGGAACCGGCCGTGCTGGCGGTAATCGCCGCATTGATCAGCACATCGTGGCCGGCGTTCAATTCCAGCGTTTGCGGGGTGGTCCAGGTCAGCGCGCTGCCCACCGTGATGTCATTCGTCGCGGTGATCTCGCGGTTGCTGCTGGCCAGGCTCTTGGCCACCTGCGCCGGCGTTTCGTCGCCGCCAGCCAGTGCGATCGTGTAGTTGACCGGATCGAGCAGCCAGGTGCCGGTCTTGCCTTGCGGCGCCAGCGTGTTGACATAAGCGTCCGCGCCGCGCACCACGGTCTTGCCCGAGGTCTCAATCAGGCCGCCATTGCCGGAGCGCGCACCGCCGCGCGCCGTCAGCGTGCCGCCGAAAGTAGTCGTGCCATCGGACCAGACGACGATCTGGCCGCCATTGCCCTGGCTGACCGCATCGGCGTGGACCACTGCGCCGCTGTCGACGCTGGTCGAGAGCGCGTGCGCTTCGGCACCCTTGCCCTGGTAATTGCCGCCGATCAGCACCGTACCGCCGCCGGCGTCACCGGCGGCGTCGATGGCCGCCGTGCCGGTCAGCGCGATGTGCTGGCCCAGCACGGTCACCTGGCCGCCGCGTTCGCCCGCGCCACGGCCCGATGCATCGAGCGTGCCGGACTGCGTGACGCTGCCGCCGGCCGTATCGCCAAGCAGGCGGATCACGCCATTGTGGTTTTCCAGCGTACGGGCGCGTATCACGCCGCTATTGTTGACGGCGCTGCCCAGCAGGCTGCCGGCGCCTTGTGCGCTGAGCATGACCTGGCCGCCATCGGCCTGGATCAGGCCGCCGTTTTGCGCCAGCGCACCGAGGGCGCCGCGATCGACCGTGACATTGAGCAACTGCCCACCCAGCACATCGAGCGTGACGGCGCTGCCGGCGGCCAGCGCCACCATGCCGCGGTTGGCGACGATGCTGCCCTGGTTATCGACCTTGCCGCCGACCAGCGCCACATAGCCGCCATCGGCCGCGATCGTGCCCTGGTTGACGATGGCGCCATTGGCATTGCCGCTGAACTGATAGCGCCCGGCCATGAAGTCGCCGTCGCTCAGGCCCAGGGTCGAGCCGACCAGGCCGCCGACATTGACCGACGCGCCCTTGCCGAACAGGATACCGTTCGGGTTGATCAGGAAGACCTTGCCGTTGGCGCTGAGGTTGCCCAGGATGCTGGACGGATCGCTGCCGATGACGCGATTGAGCGCCACCGAATTGCTGTTCGGCTGCACGAATTGCACGCTTTCGCCAGCGGCGATATTAAAACTCTGCCAGTTGATCGCCACGTTCTGCGTCGACTGATTGATCACCATGCTGCCTGGCCGGGTGGTGTTGATGGTGGCGCCGCCGGCAGTCACGGTGCCGGCGGGCGGCAGCGCATACACATTGGCGCCCAGCGCCAGCATCAGCGATACCGACAAGGTCTTCAGGGCGAACAAGGCGGCGCCGGCGGTGCTGCCGCGCACGGAGGAGCTGGCCTTGCCGGCACTGCTGGTGTTTTCGGAAACGGCGACATAGGCGCCGGTCTTTTCATTCCATATCGAGCGGTAAATGTGGTTCATTGTTTCTTTCTGTTCTGTGTCGGGCGTGATGGATGGGACTGTGCGTGGATGGCCGCAGGCTTAGAAATACTTCACCGCCTGGATCCAGAAGCGGCCGCCCTTGTCGGGTGCCGAGGTGGCCATGGCGCCGCCCAGCTTGTGTGCGTAATACGTGCGCACCACGAAATCGTTGTTGTTGGCCCAGGTCAGGCCAATGCCGGCGCCACTCAGGGTGCGCTTGTTGTCGCCTGCCGCCCATTGGTTCTTGTTCAGCGATACGGTGCCGGTATCGACAAAACCGATCAGCTGCATCTGCCCCGGCATGCTGGCCGGCAGCGGCGGCAGACGCAGCCGCGCTTCCAGGTTCAGCACATAGCCCTGGTCGGCATACGCCTCGCCTTCGGGATAGGCACGCACGCCGTTGACGCCGCCAAGCTCCATGCGCTCGGACACATCGAGGTTTTTCGACGCCAGCTGGCCATTGATCGCCGCATACAGCGACACCGAATCGCTGACGCTTTGCAAGCGCGACGCATTGAACGCCAGCTTGCGATAGCCGCCATTGCTGCGCGCCGTCAAGGCGTCAAACGCGCGCACGTCGGCCGTGCGCAGATCGACGTCGCCGCTGGTCAGCGCCAGCGCATAGTTGCTCATGCCACCGCCGCCGAGATTGTCGCGATGGTCGCCGACCAAGCCAACGGTGACGGCGCGCACTTTCTTGTTATTGACGATGGAGGCTGCCCGGACCTTGTCCTGGAAGGTCTTGTCGTCGTACGACAGCTGTGCATACAGATTGCTGTCGCGCGAACGGATCAGCGGATAACTGCCATAGACGCCGGCAATTTTCGCCGTGCCGCTGGCGTCGAGGCTGTCGAATTCCTTGCCCAGCTTGTAGTCGAGCCGGCTGTACGCGGCGCCCACCGTGGCGCGGCCCACCTGCAGCTGGTACGAGGCGCGCGCATATTTCAGGCCGTCGCCGGAAGTGAGCACGCGCAGGCTGGCGACGTCGCCAAGGCCGAACGGCTGGTTCAGGTTGACGGTCGCGCCGACACGGTACTCGCCCGTGTAGCGGCTGCCGGCATTGTCGGCGTCGACGCTGCCGGTGACTCTTTGACCGGGCTGGACATCAACCAGCAGGTCGGACGTGCCGGGCGTGGCGCCAGGCGCCAGGGTCGACTTGACGATGACGCCAGGCAAGTCCGACAGCAGCAGCAGGCGCTGCTCCAGCGGTTCGCGCATGACCGTGTCGCCGCTTTCAATGCCGGCCAGCAGCGCACCGACCCTGCCGTCGGACATACTGGTCTGGTTCTTCAGGCCGATCTGGCCATATAGCCCTTCCAGCACCACGATGGTCACCTCGCCCTGCGCGATATCCTGCGCGGGCAGGTAGGCCTGAGCGACAAAATAGCCGTTGCGGCGATACTCCTGTTCGATGGTCAAGGCCATGGCGTTCAGTTCGGCCACCGTCAGCGCGCTACCAGGCTGGAATCCCGTCAGGGCCAGCAGCGCCGCTTCCGGATAGGCCACGGCCCCGGTCACGCGCAAGCGCCTGACCTCGATGCTGGCGCTGGACGCTGGCGCGGCGGCCACCGGCTCGGCGCTTTGCTCGACGCGCAGGCGCGGCAGTTCCTGCTGCGGCGCCGGCGCTGGCGGAATCTGGCGCAGCTGGCTGCCGGCGCTCGGTACCTGCTGCGCCAGGGCGATGCTCTGCGTCAGTGCCAACACGGCGAATGGTAAAAATTTGATATGGGACATGCTGGCCTCGATTTGGATGTTCTGTAAACGATAAAATTTCATGAGGCTGATATTGCCTATTAGAAAAATGAACATCTGCCGGTTACCGCACATAGGGATTTTTTGCGTGATGCGGCAGAAAACCCCCGCTGAACGAGGCCAGCTGGCCCTCCTGGGCCTGCCAGGCGCGCGCGGCGGCAAAAAAAATTTTGCTAAAATGTCGTTTGTCATGTGATTTTGCAACATAGACAGCAGCGTCTTTCACCAGACAACAGCGCCTGTCGCTCAACAATGTGCAGCCCGCCCGATCTGACCAGAAACGGCCGTTGCGAACCAAGGGCAGTAAGCATGAACGACATCTACCGCGCCGGCGCCGCCGCGCGCGCAGCCCATCCTGCGCTCCTGCAAGCGGACGTGTTGCAAGAAGCGATCTTCAGCAGTCCCTATTTTTCCTGCATCGCCACCGATGCCCAGGGCGTGATCCAGTTATTCAATGTCGGCGCCGAGCGCATGCTGGGCTATCAGGCGGACGATGTGATCAACCGCATCACGCCGGCCGGCATTTCCGATACGGCCGAGGCCATCGTCCGCGCCGCCGCCCTCTCGCAACAATTCGATACGCCGATCAGCCCCGGTTTCGAGGCGCTGGTCTACAAGGCCTCGCGCGGCATCGAAGACAGCTATGAGCTGACGTATGTGCGCAAGGACGGCAGCCGCTTCCCGGCGATCGTGTCGGTCACGGCGCTGCGTGATGGGAGCCAGGCCATCATCGGCTATCTGCTGATCGGCACCGACAACACCGTGCGCAAGCATGCGGAGCAAGAGCGCGAGCTGCTCAATCGCGTGCTGAGCGACAATAGCGTCGAGCTGGAAAATGCGCGCGCGCAAGCGGACAAGGCCAATCGCGCCAAGTCCGATTTTCTGTCGAGCATGAGTCATGAACTGCGCACGCCGCTCAACGCAGTGCTGGGCTTTGCCCAGCTGATGGCGTCGGACACGCCGCCACCGAGCGCCTCGCAGCAGCGCTCGCTCGACCAGATCCTCAATGGCGGCTGGTATCTGCTACGCCTGATCAATGAAATTCTCGACCTGTCGATGATCGAATCGGGCCGGGTCGCCATGTCGCGCGAAGCGATGGCGCTCACCGAGGTCTTGCGCGACTGCCGCGCGATGATCACGCCGCAGGCGCAAAAGCGCCACATCACGCTGAGCTTCCCCTCGCTCGCCCAGCCGTTCTACGTGCATGCCGACCTGACGCGGGTAAAACAGGTAGTCATCAACCTGCTGTCGAACGCCATCAAATACAACCGCACCGGCGGCAGCGTGCAAGTGGAATGCAGACTGCATGGCGACAGGGTGCGCCTGAGCGTGCGCGACACCGGCAACGGCTTGAGCGCCGAACAACTGCAACAATTATTTCAACCATTTAACCGGCTGGGACAGGAAGCCGGCACCGAGGAAGGCACCGGCATCGGCCTGGTGGTGACCAAGCAACTGGTGGAGCTGATGGGCGGCACGCTGGGAGTGGAAAGCGAAGTCGGGGTCGGCACCATGTTCTGGATCGAACTGGCGGCCTCGTCGGCGCCCGAACTGCAGCTCGGCGAGCATGCCGCGGACCTGGACCGGACACCGTCGGGCGACGCATCCTGCGACGCGCCACGCCGCAAGGTGCTGTATGTGGAGGACAATCCGGCCAATCTGATCCTGGTCGAGCAATTGATCGCCCGCCGCAGCGACCTGGACATGCTCAGCGCCGTCGATGGCCACCTTGGCATCGCGCTGGCGCGCCAGCATCAGCCCGACCTGATCCTGATGGATATCAACCTGCCCGGCATCAGTGGCACCGAGGTGCTGGGCTTGCTGCGCGCCGATCCGCTGACGGCGCACATTCCCGTCATCGCCCTGTCGGCCAACGCCCTGCCGCGCGATGTGCGCAGAGGCCTCGACGCCGGCTTCCTGCGCTATCTCACCAAGCCCATCAACGTGCCCGAGTTCATGGAAGCACTCGACACGGCGCTCAGCCTGACGGCCGCGCCATAGCCTGCCCGATACGCCAGAAAAAAAACCTCGCCGACTGCGAGGTTTTTTTGTGCCTTGAAAAGCACCTGGCGCATCAGCGTGGCGTTGCCGGCGTACTGATGAGCAGAAGATGCGGATGGTTCATACCCTGCGCACAGGTCCTGGATATTGCGCAAGCAAGGCGTCAGCCGTCAGCAAAGTGATGCCTTCGACCGTTGCCTGGGCTACCAGCATCCGATCAAACGGGTCTTTATGGATAGGCGGTAAGCCCTCGATGGCGACGGCGTGCTCACTGATGATGGGCAACTCGCTATAGCCATTGTCCAGCAGCGCGCGGCGCAATACCCGAGGGTCAGCCTGAAAGTCGACACGGCCCAGACCATGTTTGATCGAGATTTCCCACAGACTGGCGGCGCTGAAAAACAGCTCATTGCCAGCGTCTTCGATCAAGGCCAGCGCAACTGGACTCATACGGCCTGGATCGCCTGCCGCCCACAGCAGCAAGTGCGTGTCGAGCAACAACTTCATGCATCACCGCCGAACAGCGAGGCAATTTCCACGCTGCCCATCGTGTCGAAATCATCCGGCACGGTGATCTGGCCGGCAAGAAAACCAAGCCGCTTCTTCTGACCCGCCGCTGGCGCATCGAGTGCCATGACCTTGACCAAGGGCCGGCCCGCCTTGGCGATAATAAACGATTCACCGTTGGCAGCTTGTTCGATGAGCCTGGACAAATGCGTTTTGGCCTCGTGTATATTGACTGTTAACATCCTGAACCTCAATCAAACTAAGTTCACTTAGTCTAGTCATCTTCCATCAGCAATGCAAGTTTCTTTCAGCTATCGCCCAACGCGGCGCGCACCGCCCGCTCGAGTTGTTCCAGCCCGAACGACACATCGACCGGCTGATCATTGAGGAAAAAACTCGGCGTGCCGCGCAGGCCCAGTTGCACTGCCGCCGCATGGTGCTCGCGCACCCGTTGCAGATAAAGATGGTCGTTCATGTCGGCCTGGTAGCGCGTCATGTCGAGCTCGATTTCTTCGGCGTAGCGGCTCAGCGCGGCTTCCTTCAGATGCTGGGGCTGGCGAAACAGCGCCGCATGCATCGCCCAGAACTTGCCTTGCGCGGCCGCCGCCTCGGACGCTTCGGCCGCCAGCTCGGCATGCGGATGGGCGGCGCTGTCGGGAAAGTGGCGGAACACGAAGCGCAGCCTGTCCCCATAGGTGGCCACCAGATGGCGCGTCAGCGGCTCGGCCTGCGCGCAGCGCGGGCATTCGAAGTCGCCGTATTCGACCAGGGTCAGCCTGGCGTCAAGGTTGCCGGTGGCGTGCTCGGCGGACGACAGTCCGGCAATATCGGTATCAGTATTGGTCATCATGGTTCTCCTGGCTGCGCGGGGCGGCCTGTCGGCGTGGGCAAGTTTATTCACTATAAACCCATGCCCATCAGAAGGTCGCGCCGTACAAATGTAACAATGCCTGCCGACGCGAAGCGCGGGCAGGCATTGTGATCCAGGCCGGTGTCAGGCGGCGCCCGACACCGTCGTCATCAGACGTTGAACAGGAAGTTCAGCACATCGCCATCCTTGACCACATATTCCTTGCCCTCGGCGCGCATCTTGCCCGCTTCCTTGGCGCCGGCTTCACCCTTGTAGGTGATGAAGTCGTCATAGGCGATGGTTTGTGCGCGGATAAAGCCGCGTTCGAAGTCGGTGTGGATCACGCCGGCCGCTTGCGGGCCGGTGGCGCCGACGGGGACGGTCCAGGCGCGCACTTCCTTGACGCCGGCGGTAAAGTAGGTTTGCAGGCCCAAGAGCTTGTAGGCGGCGCGGATCAAACGGTCCAGGCCTGGCTCTTCCATGCCCATGTCGGCCAGGAAGGCGCCCTTGTCGGCGGCGTCCAGGTCGGCGATTTCCGCTTCCATCGAGGCGCAGATGGCGACGATGGGAGCGTTTTGCGATTGCGCGTAGGCGGTCAGCTGGTCGAGCAGCGGGTTATTCGTAAAACCGCTGTCGGAGACGTTGGCGACGAACATGGCCGGCTTGGCGGTGATCAGGCACAGCGGCTTGATCAGCAGCATTTCTTCGGCGTCGAGACCCATCGCGCGCACCGGCTTGGCGTCGTTCAGGTACGGCATCATGCGTTCCATGATGGCCAGCAGCTTGGCCGCGTCCTTGTCGCCCGAGCGGGCTTTCTTGCTTTCGCGGTGAATCGCTTTTTCCACGGTGCCCATGTCGGCCAGCGCCAGTTCGGTCTGGATGACTTCGATATCGTCGAGCGGGTTGATCTTGCCGGCCACGTGGATGACGTTGTCGTCTTCAAAGCAGCGCACGACGTTGACGATGGCGTCCGTTTCGCGGATATGCGACAGGAACTGGTTGCCCAGGCCCTCGCCTTTCGAGGCGCCAGCCACCAGGCCGGCGATATCGACGAATTCGACAATGGCGTTGACCATGCGTTCCGGCTTGACGATGACGGCCAGCGCATCCATGCGCGGGTCCGGCACTTCGACCACGCCGACGTTTGGCTCGATGGTGCAGAAAGGATAGTTTTCAGCCGGGATGCCGGCTTTCGTCAGCGCATTGAACAGGGTGGACTTGCCGACGTTCGGCAAGCCGACGATACCGCATTGGAGACTCATGAAAAACCTTTAATTATCAAAGCACAGTGCTCAAGGCACAGCCGTCGATCGGCGTGCTGGCGGTGCTGTTTTGGAAAAATGGTGGTCGTGCGACGATTCCGGTGGTTTGGACAACGACATTCAGAACGTCATTGTACCCCTGCCCGCTGCGCGGCAACAGCTTTGCCACGCCGGCGGCCACGTGGCCGCAACATCAGGCCGTATGCAGCTTCATGGTGGCCGCTTCAAACTTGCCGTCGACAATCTGCGGCATGACCAGCAGGGATTTGTCGATCGCCTGCTCGATCAGCTCCTGGTCTTCGCGGCGCGGACGGTGCAGCACGAAGTCGGCCACCTGCTGCTGCAGGTTCAGGCTGCGCGGATGACCGATGCCAAGGCGCAAGCGCCAGTAATCCTGGGTGCCGAGCGCGGCCGTGATGTCCTTGAGGCCATTGTGGCCGCCGGCCGAGCCGCCTTTTTTCAGGCGCGCGATGCCGGGCATCAGGTCGAGTTCGTCGTGCACCACCAGCACTTCGTCGGCGGCGATCTTGAAAAAGCGCGCCAGCGCGCCGACCGACTGTCCGGAGCGGTTCATGAAGGTCAGCGGTTCGAGCAGCCACACGTCCTGGCCGTTGATCGAGGTCTTGGCCAGCATGGCGTTATAGCGCGAGTCGCGCTGCAAGCGCGTGCCGGGCAGGCTGTTGGCCAGGTTGTCGACCAGCCAGAAGCCGGCATTGTGACGCGTTTGTTCGTATTCGGGTCCCGGGTTGCCGAGGCCGACGATCAGGCGGATGGGCATGGCGATGTCTGTGGTAAAAAGAACGATTATCGGTGAAAACAGGCAGAAAAAAACCCGCCGGAGCGAGCCAGGCGGGTTTTTTCTGCGACTGCCGCCTTGCGGCGGCGGCACGATTACTTCTTGTCGGCTTCGACAGCAGCAGCAGCTTCGGCTTCAGCGGCAACGTGGCCAGCCGGCACCGATGCGGTAACGATGGTCTGGTCATCGCCGTGACCAACAACGGTCACGCCTTCTGGCAGCACCAGGTCGCTCACGTGCAGCGAGTGGCCGACATCGAGGTTCGACAGGTCAACGGTGATGAATTCTGGCAGCTTGCCTGGCAGGCACGATACTTCGATTTCATTGGCAACGTGGCTGATGGTCGCGCCGTGCAGTTTGACTGCTGGCGAAACGTCGGCGTTTTCGAAGTGCAGCGCCACTTTCACGTGGACAGCTTGCTTGGAGTCAACGCGCTGGAAGTCAGCGTGCAGCACCAGCTGTTTGTATGCGTGGACCTGGAAGTCGCGCAGCAGCACTTGTTGGGAAACGCCGTCGATTTCCAGTTCCAGGATCGACGAGTGGAACACTTCTTTTTTCAGCGCGTGGTACAGGGCGTTGTGATCGAGCGAGATCAGGACCGGGGCTTCGGCACCGCCGTAGACGATACCAGGGGTCTGGCCGGAAATGCGCAGGCGGCGGCTCGCTCCGGAACCTTGCAATTCGCGTTTGAATGCGATAACTTTCATGTGAAACTCCAAAAAGAACAAGACTCGCGTCTTGTGTGATGAAGACTCCCGCGACCAGGAGACTTCGGAAAATGGGTGCGGACGCACCCCGAAAACCACTAAAGCAGCGGCGCGGCCGGTCAGAAACCAGTCGCGCCGCCGATATTACGTTTGTTTTTACGTCTGTTGCTACTTATCGAATCAATCGATAAACAAGGAGATAACCGAATCGCCCTTGATGATGCGCTTGAACGTTTCGGCCAGCAGCGGCGCGCACGTCAGTTGACGGATCTTGCCGCAGGCCAGGGCCGCTTCGGACAGGGGAATCGTATCGGTCACCACCAGTTCATCGAGCGACGACGCCGAAATACGGTCGATCGCCGGGCCGGACAGCACCGCGTGCGTGCAATAGGCTACCACTTTCTTGGCGCCGCGCTCCTTGAGCACTTCGGCGGCCTTGGTCAGGGTGCCTGCGGTGTCGACCATGTCATCCATGATCACGCAGTTGCGGCCTTCGACTTCACCGATGATGTTCATTACTTCGGACACGTTCGCCTTCGGGCGGCGCTTGTCGATGATGGCCAGGTCGCAGCCCAGGCGTTTTGCCAGGGCGCGCGCGCGCACCACACCGCCGACGTCCGGCGACACCACCAGCAGGTCCTGGTAGTTTTTCTTTTGCAGGTCGCCCAGCAAAATCGGCGAAGCGTAGATATTGTCGACGGGAATATCGAAGAAACCCTGGATCTGGTCGGCGTGCAAGTCCATGATCAGGACGCGCTCGACACCGGCTTTTTCCAGCATATTGGCTACCACCTTGGCCGAAATGGCCACCCGCGCAGAGCGTGGACGGCGATCCTGGCGGGCATAGCCAAAATACGGAATCGCTGCGGTAATACGACCGGCCGATGCGCGTTTCAGGGCGTCGACCATCAGGATGATTTCCATCAGGCTGTCGTTGGTCGGGGCGCAGGTGGATTGCAAAACAAAAACATCCTTGCCGCGCACGTTTTCGTTAATCTCGACCATTATTTCGCCGTCGGAGAATTTTGAAACGTTTGCCTTACCGAGAGGGATGCCGAGATTTTTTGCGACCCCCTCTGCTAACGCTGGATTCGCGTTGCCGGTAAAAACCATCAGGTTTTCGTAAGCCATGGGAGTCCCAAGAGGTGATATAGAAGTCTTGAAAAGCACTAACCGGGCATAAGCCCGGTCAGTCTGTGTTGTGCATGTGCCGCGTGACGGCCCATTTTTGCTTCCCGTACTGGACGCCAACTTCGCATCGACAGACTACGGTGAAACGGGTGGCAGGGGAAGAAGGATTCGAACCTTCGCATGCTGGAATCAAAATCCAGTGCCTTAACCAACTTGGCGACTCCCCTACGCAACTGACTGCTTGCTGTCATGTTGGCCGGTATTATACCGACTTTTTGAAGCTAAGCAAAATCTTTTTTTGCTACTTGCAACATCGTGAGCAGTGGATGATGGCTCAACGCTTTTGCCTTCCAGGCTGACCAGACGGCAGGCACATTACTGAGCACTGCATCGGCTTCTTCCTCGGTGGAAAACGCGCCAAACACACAAGCACCGGAACCAGTCATCCTGGCCTCACCGTAAGCACAGAGCCATTCTACCGCATCTGCTACCGGCTTGAAAAGACTGCATGCTACTTGCTGTAAGTCATTCTTTCCAAACCCGTTCGCGCTATTGCTTTCTGCGATGTGCCTGGAAAAGTCCGCTATTGTGACGGCTTCGGTATCCCTCGTCAAGCCTTCCGCGCAAAAAATTGCTGCGGTCGCTACTTGCACGCCCGGCTCGATCACCACATACCAGCAATCCGGCGTGGCGACCGGCCGCATCGCTTCGCCCACGCCTTCGGCAAAGGCATTTTCGCCAAAGATAAAAAACGGAATATCGGCGCCCAGCGGCAGACCCAGCGCCATCAGTTCCTCGCGGCTCAAACCGCCCTGCCACAAGGTGTTCAGGGCCATCAGGGTGGTGGCCGCGTCGGACGAGCCGCCGCCCAGGCCGCCGCCCATCGGCAGCACCTTGTCGATGGCGATATCGACGCCGCGCGGCATGGCGCCCGTGCGGCGCACCACTTCGGCCTGCAGCAGCCTGGCCGCGCGGATGATCAGGTCCTGCTCCTGCGGCACGCCGGGCAAGTCGGTTGTGCGGCGAATCTGCTGGTCATCGCGCAGCGCAAAATGCAGGGTGTCGCCGTGGTCGACCAGCTGGAACACGGTTTGCAGCAGGTGGTAGCCGTCGGCGCGGCGGCCATTGACGTGCAGGAACAGATTGAGCTTGGCGGGCGCCGGGCAGTTATCGAGGGCAGTGAGCAGTGTGGTCATGGCGCGGCAGTGGAAGAAACGGGATCGAGCACAATGCGCAGCGAGACGGCGTCGGCCTGGGCGCTGGCAGTGCGTTCGGCATCGATGCGCCGCGGCTGCGGCTGCGCACCGGGGGCGCCATCTTGCCACGAGACATAGCGCAAGCGCCAGCCATCCCTGGTCGTCACATGGTCATTTTGCGGCGAGGCAACAAAGCGCTTGCCGTCTTCGCCCAGCGCGTGGCCCTGCAGCCAGTCGCGCAGGCCCGACACGGGCAGCGACCAGCCGAGCAGGCGCGCGCTGAGCGTATCGACATCGGGCGCGCTGCGCGGCGGCTTGCCGCTTTGCGTGAGCACCGCTTCCTGTGGCGTGACGGCAATCATGGCCAGGGTGCTGCCAACCGGCGAAAACAGGGTCACGTCGATGCGTTGCGCCGTTTGCTGCCAGGTGAAATTGACGGTGGCCGATTCGGGCTGGTCATTTTTCTGGTACACCACGTTCAGGCGGCCAGACAGCTCGACCTGGTCGCGGTAGGGCGCGACGGCTTGCGACGAAGGCGGCTGGCCCGAAGTGAATGGGAGCGTGGAACAGGCGGACAGGGCCAGGCAGAGGGTGGCGAGGGGGAGTAGTTTTTTGGACATGGGAATTTGGAGGAATTAACCCAAGTGCAAAGGCTGGGGTCAGACCCGGCGGGTCTGACCCCGGTCCTCCCCCGCCACTTGCCATGGGGTTTAAAAATTACAAGCTGACATTCAAGCGCGCCAGCGTGTTTTTCAGCGCATCGTTTTCAGGATCCTTCGCTTGCGCTTCGCGCCACAGTTTTTGCGCGCCCTCCTTGTCGCCCTTGTGCCACAACACTTCGCCCAGGTGCACGGCGATTTCGGGGTCGGGGCGCACGGCATAGGCGCGGCGCAGCGCGTCTTCGGCGGCGGGCAGGTTACCCATGCGGAACTGCACCCAGCCCATGCTGTCCATGATGAAGGGGTCGCCCGGCGCCATCTGCAGCGCGCGCTCGATCAGCGCCAGCGCTTCGGGCAGGCGCACATTGCGTTCGGCCAGGGAATAGCCAAGCGCGTTGTAGGCGTGCTGGTTGTCGGGCGCGAGTTGCATCACGCGGCGCAGGCTCGCCTCCATCTGTTCGAGCTTGTCGAGGCGTTCGGCCAGCAAGGCGTAGTCGTACAGCAGTTCGGGATTGTCGGGGAAGCGCACCAGGGCGTTTTCCAGCACCGTGTAGGCGCTTTGCACATAGCCGGCGTCGCGCAGCAGCTGCGCGTCGACCAGCACGATCTGGCCCTGGGCGGCGGGGTCGTCGACCTGCGTCTCGGCCAGACTCTTGCGCGCGCCGTCGAGGTTGCCGCTGCGCGCCATCAGTTGCGCGCGGCGCAAACGGGCGTCCAGGTAGCCGCCGGACTCCCTGCTGTCGACCTTGTCCAGCCAGGCAATGGCGCCCGGCAGATCACCGCGCGACTCGGCGATCTGCGACAGGATCATCAGCGCCTTGAACGGATCGCGCTCGTCGCCGGGTTTTTTCTCGAGCACGGCCAGGAAACGCTTGAAATACTGCTCGGCGCCCTTGGCGTCGTCCAGCTGCAAGGACACGATGCCCAGCGCATACAGGCCGGCCACGTTATCGGGCTGGCTCTTGAGCAGCGCGAGGAACTGGGTGCGGGCAGCTTCGAGCTGCTTCTGCTCGACCAGCAAGCGCGCATAGGCGGCGCGCACTTCGACCGCGTCGGGGTTTTTTGCGAGGAAGTTGGCCAGCGCCTGATTGGCCGCCTGCGGCTCGCCCGTCACTTGCGCCAGTGTCAGCACGGCCAGTTCGGAGGCCGGCTTCATCTGCAGCGCCTTGTTCGCTTCGGCAATCGCACGCGCGCGCTCGCCGATCGACAGCGCGCCCTGCGCCAGCACCAGATGCGCTTCGAACATGTCGTGGTAGGGCTCCATCAGGCGCACCAGCATGGCATAGGCATACAGCTTGTCGTTGGCGCGCGACAGGATCTGCTGGGTCTGGAACAGCGCCACGCCGCGCGAACCGGGTGGCGCCGCTTCGATGCGCTGGGCAAAGATCGGTTCAGCTTCTTCGATCTTGTCGGTCAGTACCACGAAGCCGAGGAAGAACTGGGTCGCCTCGTCCGACTCCGGCGCCAGCTCGCGCCACAGGCGGATCGCCGCCAGCGCTTCGCCGCCCTGCTTGGCGGCCAGCGCCATTTCGGAGGCGCGGCGCGCCAGGCGCGGATCGCGCGTTTGCTGGGCCGCCATCATCATGGTCACGTACGGACCCTGCCACTGGCCGTTCTTGAATTCCATCTCGGCCTTCGTCAGCTTGTACAGCAGTTCACTGTTCAGCTCGACATTGGGCAAACCCTCACCCCTGGCTTGCGCCTTGGCTTCCGCCTTGGCGCCGGCCTCGGCGTCAGGCCGGGCTTCGGCCGCAGCGGGGCTGGCCGGGGCGTCCGCCGGGACGGCGGACGTTTGCGCCATGGCATGCGTAGCCATCAGGGCGGACAAGGTTACAATGGCGAAAGCGTTTTTCAAAGGCTGATCCTGGCTGAACGGCAAAGTTTGATTCTACGCCCAACCCGTGCTTTGCGTGCTTCACGCATGTAACGAAATATATTCATTTGGATCGTCGCGCCCAGCCGGGTGTGCCGTCAGCCAGCCAGCGCCCCTGTTTTCACCAGCGAGCCTTATGCCAGAATTGCCAGAAGTCGAAGTCACGCGGCGCGGTGTTGCGCCCCATATCGAAGGGCGCGCCGTGCGCGCGGTGGTGCTGCGCCGCGACGGCCTGCGCTGGCCCTTTCCCGCCGCCCTCGGCGAACAGTTGTCGGGCCAGACCATCGGCCTCACCGGCCGGCGCGGCAAATACCTGCTGATCCACTTCCAGCACGGCACCCTGATCATCCATCTGGGCATGTCGGGCCACTTGCGCGTGCTGCCGCCGGGCACCGAAGCGCTCAAGCACGACCATTTCGACCTGGTGGTGTCGGGTAGCGACGGCGACCAGGTGCTGCGCCTGACCGATCCGCGCCGCTTTGGCGCCGTGCTGTGGCATGACCTGGCCGACGGCCCGCTCGACACCCACGTGCTGCTGCGCGGCCTGGGCGTGGAACCGCTGGAAGGGGCGTTTACGGGCCAGTTGATGTTTGAAAAGACGCGCCAGCGCAATACCAATATCAAGCAGGTGCTGCTGGCCGGCGATATCGTGGTCGGCGTGGGCAATATCTATTGTTCCGAAAGCCTGTTTCGCGCTGGAATCAACCCGAAGACGCCGGCCAGGCGCATCGGTCTTGCGCGCTACGACAAACTGGCGCAGGCGATCCGCGACGTGCTGGCCGAAGCCATCGTCCAGGGCGGCAGCACTCTGCGCGACTTCCTGCATGTGAACGGCCAGTCCGGCTACTTCCAGCAGACGTATTTCACCTACAACCGGACCGGCCAGAGCTGCCGCGTGTGCGGCGCGCCTATCCGGCAAATCGTGCAGGGACAGCGTTCCACGTTTTATTGCGTGAACTGTCAAAAATAAGGAAGCGTGCATGGTCAGGGACTTGCAACAATACAGCGCCTGGCGCCAGGATGTGCTGGCCGCCCTGCGCGCCTGGCAGCAGGCGGCGCAAGCGGCCGGCCTGGTCGACGGCGCCTCGGCGCTGCGCCTGGCGCGCTGCGTGTCGCGGCTGGCGGACGACCGCCTGTCGGTGGCCTTCGTGGCGGAGTTCTCGCGCGGCAAATCCGAACTGATCAACGCCATCTTCTTTGCCGACTATGGCCAGCGCATCCTGCCCTCGGGCGCCGGGCGCACCACCATGTGCCCGACCGAGCTGCTGTACGATCCTGCGTGGCAGCCGTCGATCCGCCTGCTGCCGATCGAAACGCGGGCGCAGAACCTGTCGACCAGCGACTACCGCGAGCTGCCCGGCGCCTGGACGGTGCTGCCGCTGAAGCTGGAGGCGGGCGACGACATGCAGGACGCCATCCGCCAGGTCAGCCTGACGCGCAAGGTCAGCGTGGAGGAAGCGGCGCGCTACGGCCTGTATGACCTTGATGACGCCGATGCGCAAGCCATGCTCGATGAAGACGGCCTGGTGGAAATTTCGATGTGGCGCCACGCCATCATCAATTTTCCGCATCCGCTGTTGAAGCAAGGCCTGGTGATCCTCGACACGCCCGGCCTGAACGCCATCGGCACCGAACCCGAACTGACCTTGAACCTGATCCCGAACGCGCACGCGGTGCTGTTTATCCTGGCGGCCGACACCGGGGTCACGCGCAGCGATATCGACGTATGGCGCAACCATATCGGCGCCGATGGGGGCAGCGGCCGCCTGGTGGTGCTCAATAAAATCGACAGCATGTGGGACGAGCTGCGCGGCGAGGCGGAAGTGACGCAGGCAATCGAGCGCCAGCAGGCCAGCGTGGCGCACCTGCTCAACCTCGACGCCGGCCAGGTGTTTCCGGTCTCGGCGCAAAAGGCGCTGGTGGGCAAGATCAACCACGACCAGGCGCTGCTGGAAAAAAGCCGCCTGCTGCCGCTGGAAGCGGCCCTGTTCAATGAGCTGATCCCGGCGCGCAAGAGCATTATCCGGCGCCAGCTGGACTTCGACCTCGAGGCAATTGAAGCGGCGCAGCAGGTGCAGTACGGCGCGCGGGCGCGCGCCATCGCCGAACAGCTGCACGAGCTGCACAGCCTGCGCGGCAAGAACCAGAGCGTGATCGCGCACATGATGCGCCGCGTCGATATCGAGAAAAAGGAATTCGACAGCAGCCTGTTCAAGCTGCAGGCGACAAGGGCCGTGTTTACCCGACTGTCGACGGAACTGTACACCAGCCTGGGCATGGAAATCGTGCGCGACGATATCGACGCGGTGCGCCTGGCGATGCAGCGCAGCCGCTTTTTCACGGGCCTGCGCGACGCCATGCGCCAGTACTTTGAGCGCATCGGCCAGAACCTCGAGCGCTCCGAACGCAAAACAAACGAGATCACGGAAATGATGCAGGTGATGTACCGCCGCTTCGCCACCGAACATGGCCTGGCGCTGGCCCTGCCGATGCCGTTTTCGCTGGCCCGTTACCGCCAGGAGATCGACGCCATCGAAGCGGTGTATCACAAGCAGTTCGGCACGGCCACCCTGCTCACCACCAGCCGCGTGGTGCTGATGGAAAAATTCTTTGACACCATCGCCTCGCGCGTGCGCCGCAGTTTCGCTGCCGCCAATGACGACGCCAGCGCCTGGCTCAAGGTCATCATGGCGCCGCTCGAAGCGCAGATCGTCGAATACAAGGAACAGCTGAAACTGCGGCTGGCCTCGATCCAGCGCATCCACGACGCCACCGACAGCCTGGAACAGAAAATCGCCGGCTTCGAAGCGTCGCTGGCGGCGCTCGAGCGCGACAAGGCACAACTGGCGCAGCGCATCGACGCGCTGCACGCGGCCATCGCCGCCTCAATACCGACACATTGACCCCTTACCGGAACCCTGCATGAAACGTCTGCCGCATCCGCTGTCGCCCGAATCGGGCGTGGCACCTCTTGAAAACTACGTCGATCCCACTTTTTCCGCCACCGTCATCGCCTGGCAAAAACAGCACGGCCGCCATGCGCTGCCATGGCAAAACACGCGCGACGCCTACCTGATCTGGCTGTCCGAAATCATGCTGCAGCAAACCCAGGTGGCAGCCGTGCTGGCCTATTACGCGCGCTTCCTGACGCGCTTTCCTACCCTGCGCGAGCTGGCGCAAGCCCCCGTCGAAGACGTGATGGCGCAGTGGAGCGGCCTGGGCTACTACACGCGCGCGCGCAACCTGCACAAGTGCGCCCAGCGCGTGCTCGCCGAATACGACGGCGTATTCCCCAGCGACCCCGCCTTGCTGGCCGAGCTGCCCGGCATCGGCCGCTCGACGGCCGCCGCCATTTCGGCGTTCTCCAGTGGCACGCGCGCGGCCATCATGGACGGCAACGTCAAGCGCGTGTTCGCCCGCGTATTCGGCATCGACGCCTATCCTGGCGAAAAGCGGGTCGAAGAAGCGATGTGGCGGCGCGCCGAAGCGCTGTTGCCAGAGACAGGGATCGAATCGTATACACAAGGGCTGATGGACCTGGGCGCGACGCTGTGCACGCGCAGCAGTCCCGATTGCGGCCGCTGCCCCTTGCAATCGCGCTGCGTGGCCTGGGCCACCGGCCGCACCAAAGAGCTGCCTGTACGCAAGCCGAAAAAGACCAGCCCCGAAAAGCACGCCGTGATGCTGGTGATCGTCGACCAAGGCCAGGTATTGCTGCAGCAGCGCCCGGGCGCCGGCATCTGGGGCGGATTATTGTCGCTGCCCGAACTCGATGGCCATGTGCTGGCCGACGACGCCATGCCACGGCTGATCGACCAGCCGGCCTTGCTGCGCGCGGTGGCGCCGTTCGGCGAGATCGAGACGCAAGAGTTGCTGCTGCCGATCGTGCACGTGTTTACCCATTACAAGCTGCATATCGTGCCCTGCCGCATCACCCTGTCGCGGCACCATCAGCTGGTTGCCGAAGCGGGCCATGTCTGGCTGGACGGCGCAAAGGTGGCGGACGCGCCGCTGCCGGCGCCGGTCAAGAAACTGCTGCTGGGCCTGCTGGGCGATGCGCGCGCGGCGCAGCGCAGCATGTTTTGAAGAGGCTATAGCTCGTCGAGCGAATACAGCCGGCGGTGCTCGCGGATCGCATAGCGGTCCGTCATGCCGGCGATATAGTCGGCGATCTTGCGCGCCTGCTCGGTGGCGCTGCCGTTCTTGAGCTGGTAGTCGGGCGGCAGCAGGGCCGGTTCGGCCATGAAGCTGTCGTACAGTTCGCGCACGATGCGGCTCGCCTTGACGCGCATGCGGTTGACCTGGTAGTGGCGGTACAGATTGACGCGCAAAAACCGTTTGAGTTCGGTGGCGTCCGCGCGCATGGCGTCCGAAAACCGGATCAGGGGCGCGCTGGCGCGCACTTCGTCAACGTCGCGCGGGGCGCAATCGCCGATCAATTGCGTGGAGGTGGTGATCAGATCGTCGGCCAGCGCCGTGATCAGGCGGCGCAGGGTTTCATAGATGGCGCGCCTGCCCGACAGGCCCGGATACACGGTTTGCACCTCGCGCCACAGGCGGCCGAAAAACGCCACCTGTTCCAGCTGTTCGATGGTGATCAGGCCAGAGCGCAGGCCGTCGTCGATATCGTGGCTGTTGTAGGCGATTTCATCGGCCAGGTTGGTCAGCTGCGCTTCCAGTGTCGGCTGGGTACCGTCGATAAAGCGCTGCGCCACCGGTCCCAGCGCGCGCGCATTGCTCAGCGAGCAGTGTTTCAATATGCCTTCGCGCGTTTCGAACATCAGGTTCAGGCCATCGAAGGCGCCGTAGTGTTGTTCCAGCGTGTCGACCACGCGCAGGCTTTGCAGGTTGTGTTCAAAACCGCCATGGTCCGCCATGCATTCATTGAGCACGTCCTGGCCCACGTGACCGAACGGCGTGTGGCCCAGGTCGTGCGCCAGCGCGATGGCTTCGACCAGGTCTTCGTTCAGGCGCAGGTTGCGCGCGATCGAGCGGCCGATCTGCGCCACTTCCAGGCTGTGCGTGAGCCGCGTGCGAAACAGGTCGCCCTCGTGATTGAGAAAGACCTGGGTCTTGTATTCGAGCCGGCGAAACGCCGATGAATGGATGATGCGGTCGCGGTCGCGCTGGAACTGGCTGCGCGAGGCGTGCGCCGTCTCGGCATGGCGACGCCCCTGCCCCTGTGACGAACGGGCCGCGCCAGGAGCGAGGAAGTCTTCCGGCGTCATGCTCAGGCGACGCCGGCGGCCAGCGTGGCCAGCACCAGTTCGTGCGGGGCGGCCGTGATCAACGGGCTGCCCAGCGGTTTCAACAGGATGAACTTGATGGCGCCGCCCTCGTTCTTCTTGTCCACTTCCATCAGTTCCAGCCAGCGCGCCACGCCCAGATCCGGCGCCTTGACGGGCAGGCCGGCGCAAGCGACCACCGTGCGCACGCGCTCGACGGCCGCCTGATCGATATAACCCATGCGGCACGACAGGTCGGCCGCCATCACCATGCCGCAGCCGACGGCTTCGCCGTGCAGCCACTGGCCGTAGCCCATGCCCGCCTCGATGGCGTGGCCGAAGGTGTGGCCGAAGTTCAGGATGGCGCGCAAGCCGCCTTCGCGTTCGTCCTGGCGCACCACGTCGGCCTTGATTTCGCACGAGCGGGCGATCGCATACGCGAGGGCGCCCTTGTCGCGCGCCATCAGCTTGCCCATGTTCGCTTCGATCCAGTCAAAGAAGGCCGCGTCGATGATGGCGCCATGCTTGATCACTTCGGCCAGACCTGCCGACAGCTCGCGCGCCGGCAAGGTTTCCAGGGTCGAGGTGTCGGCGATCACGGCGCGCGGCTGGTAGAAGGCGCCGATCATGTTCTTGCCCAGCGGGTGGTTGATGCCGGTCTTGCCGCCGACGGACGAATCAACCTGGGCCAGCAAGGTGGTCGGCACCTGCACGAAGCCGATGCCGCGCATGTAGCTGGCGGCCGCATAGCCGGTCAGGTCGCCGATCACGCCGCCGCCCAGCGCCACCAGCGTGGTCTTGCGGTCGCATTTGTTGGCCAGCAGCGCATCGAAAATCTGCATCAGGCTGGCCCAGTTTTTGTATTCTTCGCCGTCCGGCAGCACGATGCTGATCACTTCGCGTCCATCGCTCGACAGCGCCGCCTGCAGGCGGCCCAGGTACAACGGGGCGACGGTGGTATTGGTGACGATGGCCACCTTGTGGCCGCTGACATGGCGCAGCAGCGCATCGGCGTCGGCCAACAGGCCGGGGCCGATGGCGATAGGGTAGCTGCGTTCGTCGAGGTCTACGCTCAACAACATTTTGGATTGCTCGTTCATCGAAGGCTCTGCGTGAATGACGCAGTTGGGCGAAGCCTCGCATTCGAGGCTGGCCAGCTGCATCAGGATAGTCTGGACCATCGATTGTACGTTAGGACGGCCAGTATCGATGACTATGTCGGCCACTTCCAGGTATTGCGGCTCGCGCTGCGCGGTCAGGTTTTCCAGCATCTTGCGCGGATCGGCCGTTTGCAGCAGCGGGCGGTTCTTGTCATGGCTGGTGCGCGCGAGGATGTTGCTCACGCTGGCGCGCAGGTAGATCACCGTGCCCCGCTCTTTCAGAAAAGCGCGGCTTTCGGCATTCATCACGGCGCCGCCGCCGGTGGCCATGACCAGGCCCTGCTGGGCGCTCAGGTCACGAATCACCTCGGCTTCGCGCCGGCGAAAGCTCGGCTCTCCCTCGATCTCGAAGATCCACGGGATCGACGCCCCGGTACGGGCCTCGATCTCATGGTCGGAATCGACAAAGCGCAAGCCCAGCTTGCGGGCCAGGATGCGCCCGATCGTGGTTTTGCCTGCGCCCATGAGGCCGACAAGGAAGATGTTACGGTTAGAAGTTTCGGACACTATTTGCATTTCACTCAGGCAATAGCTCGATATTTCCGCTATCGCCCTGTGGCTCCATTATTGGCATGTGAACGTCAGTTTAAACGGATAGCTTGTTGTTAGTAAACGTGGGCTGATCACATTGACATTGAAGGTTGCCGTTTTCGCACTACACGTTTCGGCCGGTGCATTGACCGTCACGATATGGCTGGTGCCCTGATCCGCGTCGTTCGGCACCGTATTGTCAGGGAACACTTTTTGTACCGTCGGTGGCGAAACACCGCTGCTGCTTGCATTGCTTATATTGGCCACTTCAATGCGTGTGCCGCTCGGCATCGGGTTGCCGTTGATATCACTGATGCGCAAAGTGAATACTTTGGGCACCGTCCAGCTGACGATGCCGAGGTCGTTCACGACATTTTTTTCAACGACCTGGGCATTGTCACGCAATACCTGCGCAGGTTCGCTGCCGCTGATGAAAAAGCTGATGCGGGCAAAGATGGGCACGGCCGTACCATCGCTGGTGCTGGCGCAGATGGTGCCAACCCCACGGCGGGTACTGTCATCGGCAACACGATTGCAGACGGTTGCGGGCAGATTGGGAACCGGTGCGCGTGGCGCCTGCGAACGGAAATCGACCGAGCAGGCGCCATTGACCGAAGTACAGCCGCCGCGACTGGCGCTGCCGACCACGCCGACATTGGACTGGAAGACCACCGGGGTGCCATCGGCCACCGGGTTGCCGAATTTGTCGCCCATGGCCACGGTCACTGTTGCCGATGGCGCACTACCATTGGCATCGACATTGAGGCCCTCGACATTGCTGTCGCTGATACCCAGGGAGAATGCTTTTTGTACCGGCGTGCCGGTCGACACCACAATGGTATCGGACAAGGTGGAAATCTCGCGTCCGGTTGCCGTCGTGAACTTTGAGCGGATACGGAAAGACAATGGCGTATCGCGCGAACTGACACTGGTCGTCACCTCGCCGTTGGCATCGGTCGACGCCAAGGCCGGCGCCAGATCAACCTGGGCGTTGATATCGGCTTTTTCGAACGTCACCTGCAAGCCTTGCAAGGGATTGTTGAAGGTGTCAAAAGCACGGAATTTCAAGGTCGCGGTTTCGCTGCGCAGCAAGCCACCCTGGCCCCGGATCACGATGGATTTGTCGCTAGGTATGGCAGAGGTAAATTGGATCGATGCCGGTTGTGGTGGCGCAATGGCCAGCGTTGCGTTGCGACCGCCGGTGACACCGCTGGCAGTGGCAGAGATAAGATCATTGACGCCGCAGCCCAGGTCACGATAGGTGGCGCGCGCCGTGCCGCCCGCCGTTTGCACGGCAGTCGCGAAGGTGGCCTTGCCGGCAGCCACGCAGGTGGAACTGAAATTGACGGCGATGCTCTGATCGGTGTATTTCACGCCATTCGACAGCACGTCCAGCGACACCAGGGTGGAGCCGTAGGCATCCAGCGGTGCCGTTTCAAAAGTAATGTTGCCGAAAGTAAGCGAGGTCGCACCGACCGCATAGTTGATCGTGCTGGTCGTGGTGGCGCCATTCAAGACGACGGCCGCCGTCAGCGTGCCTGCGCCGGCGGCGGCAAGACTGACCGGGCGCAGCGTGACGCGTGCCTCGCCGTTCTTGTCAGTGAGTACCGTGCCGCTGGACGGTGCAAGCACCGCCAGCGCATCATTATTGGTGGCAAATATCACCAGTGCATTGGCAAGGGCGGCACCGTTCTGATCCCTGACCTGCGCCACGCCCGTCAAGGGACTGGCGCTTGACAAGGTATTGCTGTTGCTGCCTGCGGCACTCAATAGCGCAACGCTGATGCTGGCCTTGGACGCCGCTGCGGCGGAAACCTGATAATTGGCCTCGCCGCTGATGGTGGCGGTACCCTGGGTGATGGTGGCGACCAGTTTGCCGGCGCCGCTGGCGGCGGTAGTGGCGGGGCGCAGGGTCAGCACCGCGACGCCCTTGGCATCCGTTAGCACCGCGCCATTGACGGGCGTGAGGGCGAGCAGCGTGGCATCGGCCGCGAACGTGACCAGCGCGTTTGCAACGGGTGCGCCATTCTTGTCGAGCACCACCGCGCGGGCAGTCAAGGTGGCACTCGCACTGACGGTGTTGCTGGCGACGCCATCGGCGCCCTGCAGGCTGACGCTCACCGTCGCCGGCACGCTGCCTGTGGCTCCGCCGCTGCCGCCATCAAGGGCCGGATCACCGCCGCCGCCGCCGCACGCCGCAAGCAAGAGCCCGAAGCTCATCAACATCAGCCAATTGCATGCCTGACTCCAATAAGTGTTGCCTAAAGAAATATTCCGCATAGTCGCCATCAGTCCGCTTTCGTCAGCATTGTTACTTAAACGTAAAGATGTGACATTAACGCGTTGAGGCCCGTTCTGCCACTATTTTCGGTGTAATAAACACCATCAGCTCGGTTTTTTCTTGACTGCGGCCCGTGCTGCGAAAAAAAACACCGAGCAGCGGGATGTCGCCCAGCAGCGGCACCTTGGTCTGCGTACCCCGTTCCGACTGCTGATAAATGCCGCCCAGCACCACCGTGCCACCGTCCTCCACCATCACCTGCGTCCTGACGTGCTTGGTGTCGATGGCAAAGCCCGAGCGCGTTTCCTGGCCCACGCTGTCCTTGTTCACGTCCACTTCCAGCACCACGTTGCCGTCCGGCGTGATCTGCGGCGTCACTTCCAGGCGCAGATTGGCCTTGCGAAAAGTGATCGAGGTGGCGCCGCTGCTGGTGGCCACCTGGTAGGGCAATTCGATGCCCTGTTCGATCAGCGCCAGCACCTTGTCGGCAGTTACCACGCGCGGGCTGGAAATGATCTTGCCCTTGCCGTCCGCTTCCAGCGCAGACAGTTCCAGGTTCAGGAAGCGGTTGGCGGCCGCCGAAAACAGGCTCAGGGCAAAGCTGGCCGGCGGCAAGCCGTTGATGCTGGCCGCCGGCAGGTTGACGAACTGCGTGTTCGGCACATAGGCGCCGGCGCCAGGCACCGCCTGGCCGGTCGCCTCGCCCACGCCCTCGTAGGTGCCGCCCACCAGCGCGCGCCGTCCAGCGCCGATGCCAAAGCCGGGCTGGCCGCCCTGGGCCAGGCGCAGGTCGGCAAAGCCGAGGCGCGCGCCCAGGTTGCGGCTGAAACTGTCGTTGGCCTCGACGATGCGCGCCTCGATCAGCACCTGCCGCGTCGCCACGTCGGTTTTGGCAATCAACAGGCGGATCTGCTCCAGGCGCGCCGGCACGTCGCTGACGAACAGCTGGTTGGTGCGCGGCTCGATCAGCACGCTGCCGCGCCGCGACAGCAGCCGGCTGCGCCCTTCTCCCGCGTCCAGGCCAAACACGGTGCGAAACGCTTCGGCCTTCTGGTAGTTCAGCTGGAACACGGCGGACTGCAAGGGTTCGAGTTCGGCGATCTGCGCGCGCGTTTCGAGCTCCAGTTTTTCGCGCGCCAGGATTTCCTCGCGCGGCGCGATCCACAGCACATTGCCATTGCGCCGCAAGTCCAGGCCCCTGGCCTGCAGCACCACGTCGAGCGCCTGGTCCCACGGCAACTCACGCAGGCGCAAGGTGATATTGCCGGCCACGCTGTCGCTGGCAATGATGTTCTGCCCCGACGCGTCGGCCAGCATATGCAGCGCGGCGCGCACGGAGACGTTCTGGAAATCGATGGAAACCGGCTCGCCCGCATACGGGCGCGGCGCCGTCAGCGGCACCGGTACCTGCGCATCCTGCACATCCTGCGCGCCGCCGCCCGTGGGCCAGGCCAGCGCCAGCATCAACCAGCAGCAATGGGGCTTCATTTGTCCGCCTCCCTGGCCGCAGCCCCCGCCACCTGCAAGGCCAGGCTGGCGCGCCGCTCGCGCCAGGCGCCGCCGGCGTCCCGCGCCACTTCGCGCAATTGAATCGCCTGCTCGCTGATGGCCGTCACCAGACCGTAGTCAGGGCCCAGGTACTGGCCGGTGGCGATGCGGTACAGGCGACCGTTGGCCTGCAGCAAGGCGTCGAGCCGGCCGTGCTGGCGCAGGCTGCCGACCATTGCCATGCCGGACAAGGCCACGCTTTCGAGCGGCTCGCGCACGCGGCGCGGATCGGGCGCGGCCGCGCCGGCGGTGGCCGGCAGCTCCCTGGCGGCGCCGAACGGATCGGGCAAGTCGCTGGCGCTGTAGTCGCGTGGAACAAATGGAACAAACGGCCTGGCAGGACGCGGCGGCGTGGCCGCCCTGGCAGGCTTGCGCTGATCCATCGCCTGCCGCTCCTGCGCATCGGGCAGGCGGTAGGCGTGCAGTACGGCGTCCAGGGTCAGAGCGCCCTCCTTGTTCGCCTGGACGGCGAGCCCATGCACGGTGACGATGCGCGGCAGGTAGGCCAGGTCGGCCATGAAGGCGCCGAGGGCGTGGTAGCCGCCACGCACCCTGATGGCGATCGGCATGGCCACATAATGCGCTTGCGGCACGGGCGGGGCCGGCTTGAACAACTCGAACTGCAGGCCGCGCGCTAGTCCCGCCTGGTTGATATCGGACAGC
This sequence comes from Janthinobacterium sp. PC23-8, assembly GCF_002250505.1. Lineage (GTDB taxonomy): Bacteria > Pseudomonadota > Gammaproteobacteria > Burkholderiales > Burkholderiaceae_D > Janthinobacterium. The sequence continues at coordinate 3,000,747 of NZ_NJGY01000001.1, read as the reverse complement.
AGGGAGGGCATCTCTTGCTGGAGCGGCAATTGCTGTTCCAGCGTGGCCAAGGTGGCCGCCACCTCGCTTTGGCGCGCGCGCAGCTGCGGCAATTGCCCGGCTTTTGCCTGCGCCTGGCCGTGCGCGGCGCGCAGCGTCGCGGTGTGCGCCTGCGCCGCCTGCCAGCGCGCCACCAGGGCGTCCAGTTGCGTCAGCCACGCCAGCGCCAGGCTCAAGCCCGCCAGCAGCGCGGCGCACCCAAGGCGGACAGAACTGGGCCACAAGGCCATCTGTTTCAGGCTAGGCATGGCTAGTCTCCCGGCAACACATCAACAGGCAAGGTCCAGTGCACGCTCAATTCCACGCCGTCCGATGCCGGCGCGGGCGAGCGTACTTCCTGCAGTTGCGGCGTGGAACCGGGCAAGGCTTGCGCCAGTGCCAGCAACAACGCCGAGACGGCCTGCTGCGACGGCGCCCTGCCCGCCAGCACCAGGCGCCCCCCTTCCTGGCGCAAGCTGTGCAGGCTGACGCCGGCCGGCACGGCGCGGGCCAGCGCGTCGAGCACCATCACGGCGTCGTTGCGCCGCGATTGCAACAGGTGGACGGCGTGCTGGCGCGCGGCCAGTGCGGCCGTTTCGCGCTGCGCCAGCCGGGCGGCCGCCAGCGCGCCCTCGCGCTCGTGCAAGGCCGCCTGCCAGGTGGCCTGCTGCCGCGCCTGGCCGTCGATGGCGATCAGAAGGGCCATGCCGGCCGCCAAGGCCAGCGCCGCGCCCAGCAGCACGCCGCCGGCCAGCTGGCGCAGCACGCCATGCTCGCGCTGGCGGCGCGCCGCCGGACGGTGCGGCAGCAGGTTGATGAACGCCGGCGCATTGGCGTCCGCGCTCGCACCCGCGTTCATCGGGAAAACCCGTGCAGGGCCAGGCCCCAGGCCAGCTGGAAGGCCGCGCCGTCGGACAAGGCCTGCCAGCCGCCGTGCGCCATGCCGGCACGCAAGGCCAGCGCTTCGCTGTCCATCACCACCGCCTGCAAGCCCGCCTGCGCCGCCACGTCGAGCCGGCGCTGCACGCTGGAGCGCCGCGCCGCCACCAGCAGCACATCGAGCTCGCCGCCGTCCTTTTCCAGGCCGCTGGGCGACGCCGGCCCCATGATGCGGAAATCAAGGTTGGCGTCCTCGACGGTAAACGGCATGTATTGCGCCGCTTCCAGTTCCACCAGGATTTCCAGTTGCTCCTCGGGCAAGCCGGCCGGCAGGCGCACGACCTGCGTGATCAGGCTGCTGGCGGGCATGGCCAGCGCCACCCGGAAACAGCGGCTGCCGCTGGCCTGGCAAGCCTGGCGCAGCAGCCTGGCCAGCGCCTCGACATCATCGACATTGCCATCAAACATCACACCGGGCGGCACGGCCGCCATGCCACGATGCCGGCACTGCAAAGCGCCACGGCGGCGCGCCAGTTCAAGCACGCGGATGGCGTCGTCGCCCATATCGACACCCAGCAAGCCCGGTTTATTCAAGGAAAACATGGCCACTCCCCTTCTTGCGCCCTCCAAAATGCTATTCCCTGCCCGGCCCGCCTGACAACCGCTTTTCCGCCTGCTTCTGCGCCACAGTGCACCTATTTGCCGGGGAGCTGATCTGGCGCAGGCCAATTGTTACCAAATCCTTGTTGCCAGCCAGCACAGACACGCTTATATAGAGTAGCGACAAGCATTCCGCAGCCCGCCTGGCGCGCCGTGCACCCGGCAAGCTCGCTTATAATTGGCCCGCATAATTAACTGAAAGACATAACGCGCATGACATCTTCCACCTCCGCTGGCAACGCTGGCTCGAAGCCGCCCAACAAGGGCGGCAAACCCAAACGCTTTTTGCTGATGACGCTGGTATCGCTGGTGGGCGCGGCCGTGGTCGGCGTCTTGCTGGTGGTGTTTGGCCTGGCGATGGCGTATCCGAACCTGCCGGCGCTCGACACCCTGACCGATTACCGGCCGAAAATGCCGCTGCGTATCTTTACCAGCGACGGCGTGCTGATCGGCGAGTTTGGCGAAGAACGGCGCAATATGGTGCACATCAAGGATATTCCCGATGTCATGAAGAAAGCCGTGCTGGCCATCGAGGATGACCGTTTCTATGAACACGGCGGCGTCGATTACCTGGGCATCACGCGCGCGGCGCTGCACAACCTGACGGGCGGCGCCAAGCAAGGCGCCTCGACCATCACGCAGCAGGTGGCGCGCAATTTCTTCCTGTCGAGCGAACAGACCTTGAAGCGCAAGGCCTATGAAGTGCTGCTGGCCTGGAAGATCGAGAAAAACCTCAGCAAGGACCAGATCCTGGAAGTCTATATGAACCAGATCTACCTGGGCCAGCGCGCCTATGGCTTTGCCTCGGCCGCGCAGATCTATTTCGGCAAGAATATCCGCGACCTGACCGTCGCCGAGGCGGCCATGCTGGCCGGCCTGCCGAAAGCGCCGTCGGCCTACAATCCAGTGGTCAACCCGAAACGCGCCCGCCTGCGCCAGCAATATATTTTGCAGCGCATGGCCCAGCTCGGCTACATCACGCCAGCCCAGTTCGAGGAAGCCAAGCATGAGGAACTGAAGGTCAAGACCGACAGCAGCGCCTTTGGCGTGCACGCGGAATATGTGTCGGAAATGGCGCGCCAGCTGGTCTACGAGCAATTCAAGGAAGACACCTACACGCGCGGCCTGAACGTCTACACCACCATTACCAAGGCCGACCAGGACGCTGCCTATATCGCCCTGCGCAAGGGCGTGATGGATTACGAGAAACGCCACGGCTACCGTGGCCCGGAAGCGTATATCGACATTCCGACCACCAAGGCCGAAGCGGACGACGCGATCGAAACGGAACTGGCCGACCATCCGGACAGCGACGACATCATCGCCGCCATGGTGCTGCAGGCCTCTCCCAAGTCCTTGCAGGCGGTCACCTCGGCCGGCGAGGAAATCAGCATTACCGGCCCGGGCCTGACCTTTGGCGCGGCCTGGCTGTCGGAAAAAGCGGCGCCGAACCGCCGCATCCGGCGCGGCGCCGTGATCCGCGTCATGCGCGAGGGCGACAGCTGGGTGATCACGCAAATGCCGGAAGTGCAGTCGGCGTTTGTCTCGGCCAGCACCACCGACGGGGCGATTCGCGCCATGGTGGGCGGCTTCGATTACAACCGCAACAAGTTCAACCACGTCACGCAGGCATGGCGCCAGCCGGGCTCGGCCTTCAAGCCCTTTATCTATTCCGCCTCGCTCGAACGCGGCCTGTCGCCATCGACCATCATCAACGACGCGCCGATCTCGTTCGACGCGGGCCAGACGGGCGGCCAGGCATGGGAGCCGAAGAACTACGACAGCAAGTACGACGGTCCGATGACCATGCGCAAGGGCTTGATGAAATCGAAAAACATGATTTCGATCCGCATCCTGCACAAGATCGGCGCCAAGTACGGCCAGGAATATGCGACCCGCTTCGGCTTTGACGCCGACAAGAATCCACCCTACCTGACGCTGGCGCTGGGTGCGGGCAATGTCACGCCGCTGCAGATGGCCGGCGCCTACGCCGTGTTCGCCAATGGCGGCTACAAGATCAATCCCTACCTGATCGCCAAGGTCACCGACAGCGACGGCAAGGTCCTGTCGGAAGCGAACCCCGACCAGGCCGGCGTGGAAGCGAACCGCGTGATCGACGAGCGCAACGCCTTCATGATGAACAGCATGCTCAACGACGTGGTGCGCTTCGGCACAGCCACCAAGGCGATGTCCCTGAAGCGCCCTGACCTGGCCGGCAAGACGGGCACCACCAACGATTCGATCGATGCCTGGTTCGCCGGCTACCAGGCCAAACTGGTGGGCATCGCCTGGATCGGCTACGACCAGCCGCGCAACCTGGGCAACCGCGAAACGGGCGGCGGCCTGGCCTTGCCGATCTGGATCAATTACATGGCGAAAGCCCTGAAAAGCATCCCGGTCGAGGAACGCGCGGTGCCCGATGGCCTGATCCGCGTGGGCGACGAGTACTACTACGCTGAAAATCCGCCGGGCACGGGCGTGGGTAGCCTGGAAGGCGCGGCGCGCGGCACGCCGGAGGAAGAAAAAGCCAAGGAAGCGGTCAAGAACGAGTTGTTCTGAAACAAAAGGGCAGACTTTGCAGTCTGCCCTTTTTTCATGTACCGATGGCGACGATTATTTCAACACCACCGCCGCGCCGGCCTGCTCGCTGGCCATGCTTGAAAGCGCCGCAAACAACTCCGAGCCGTCGCGCGTATTGACCCACTCGTCGCCGGCCCGCTTGTAGTGAAAGCCGCCCGAACGGGCCGCCACCCACATCTCGCGCATCGGCGCCTGGCTGTTGACGATGATTTTCGTGCCGTTGTCGATGAACTCGATTTCCAGCACATTGCCGCTGCGGCTGCATTCGACGTCGAGCACGTCTTCATCGTTGAGCCGGTCCAGCGCTGCCTCGATCTGGGTCAGGGTGGCTTCGGCCAGGGCCAGGAATTCCGATTCGCTCATGCTACACTCCAAAGATCTTAATCAAACCGTGATTCTAATCGTGAAGTCATCTCCAGCGTTTTATATCGGCATCGCCATTGTGGTTTCCAGCGTCCTGGCCGGCTGCGGCCAGCCCGGCGCCCTGTACCTGCCCAAGCCGCCAGCGGCCAAGCCGGCCCCCAAGGGGCCGCTCGAACCGGCCCCGGTGCCGCCGCCACCGGCCATCGTGCCGGCGAGCTGATCAGCTGGCAATCCTTGCGTTCTGGCGGCGCTTGTCCCAGGCGTAGTAGAGGCGGGTCAGGAGCAGCAGCGCAACGATGGCGCCAAACAGGATGGGCTGGGCAAAGTTGTTCTTGCCCGCCTTCATCCACCAGTAATGCAAAATCCCCAGCGGCGCGATGACATAGATCAGGCGGTGCAACCACTGCCAGCGCTTGCCGCCCAGGCGCCTGACCATGCCGTTGGTGCTGGTCACGGCCAGCGGGATCAACAGCACGAAGGCGATAAAGCCGACCGTGATGAACGGGCGTTTCAGCACATCCTTCCACATTTCCGCCAGATCGAAGAAATGGTCGAACCACAGAAACGTGGTGAAGTGCAAGGTTGCGTAAAAAAACGCGAACAGGCCCAGCATGCGGCGCAGCTTGATCAGCCAGTTCCACTGCATGAGGCGCCGCAACGGCGTGACGCCCAAGCCGATGCACAGGAAATACAGGGTCCAGTCACCGGTGCCGCGCGTAATGAATTCGAGCGGCTCGACCAACTGGCCGGTATACGTGAGCCATACCATGCGCGCGAACGGCAGCAGCGCCAGCACGAAGATGACGGCCTTGCTCAGCGACAGCTGCCGGGGCGTGGGTTGAAAAGCCATGTCTTGCCCTGGTTAAAAGAATTTCTTCAAATCCATGCCGGTGTACAGCGAGGCCACGTCGTTATAGCCGTTGTACATCAGGGTCTTGCGCTTGCGCGCCAGGAAACCGTCTTCGCCAATGCGGCGCTCGCTGGCCTGCGACCAGCGCGGATGGTCGACGTTCGGGTTCACGTTCGAATAAAAACCGTATTCGGACGGCGCCGACAGGTTCCATGAGGTGCGCGGCTGGTCCTTGACGAAGCGGATCTTGACGATCGACTTGGCTGATTTGAAGCCATATTTCCACGGCAGCACCATGCGTACCGGCGCGCCATTCTGGTTCGGCAGGGTTTCGCCATACATGCCCAAGGTCAACAGCGCCAGCGGGTGATTGGCTTCATCGATGCGCAAGCCTTCCGTGTAAGGCCAATGCAGCACGCGGCTGCTCACGCCCGGCATCTGCTTGTTGTCGGCCAGCGAAATGAATTCCACGTACTTGGCGTTGCCGGTCGGCTCGACCTTCTTGATGATTTCGGAGAAGGAATAACCGATCCACGGGATCACCATCGACCAGCCTTCCACGCAGCGCAGCCGGTAGACGCGCTCTTCGAGCGGCGCCAGTTTGAGCAAAGCGTCGAGGTCGAGCGTCATCGGCTTGTTGACTTCGCCCTCGATGGTGACCGTCCACGGCCGCGTGCGCAAGGTGCCGGCGTTTTGCGCCGGATCGCTCTTGTCGGTGCCGAACTCGTAGAAATTGTTGTAGGTGGTGGCATCTTTGTAGGCCGTCTGCTTGTCCAGCGCCGAATAGGCGGGATTCAATTTACCGGCCAGCTTGGGATGGGTGCCCTGGGCGAACGCTTCTCGATTCATCATTTCCAGCAGGGCCGCGCTGGAGACGGCGCCAATGGCCGCCTGCTTGATAAAGCTGCGGCGCGCTTCGAACACGGCGCGCGGCGTGATTTCGGATGAAAACGGCAATTCGATACCGTTGGGACTGCGCTTGATCAACATGGCGGCTCCGGAAAAGTGGTGATTGGAGGTACATTACACCAGTTTCCGAAGCCGTTCATGACGGTTGCGTCATCTACAAGAAGTCCTTAGAGCTTGCCGTAGGAATGCAGGCCGGACAGAAACATATTGACGCCCAAGAACGCAAACGTCGTCACCAGCAGGCCCACCAGCGCCCACCAGGCCGCCACTTTGCCACGCAAGCCCGTCATCAGGCGCATGTGCAGCCAGGCCGCATAGTTGAGCCAGACGATCAGGGCCCAGGTTTCCTTCGGATCCCACGACCAGTAGCCGCCCCATGCCTCGGCCGCCCACAGCGCACCGAGGATGGTCGCCACCGTGAAGAAAGCGAAGCCGACCGAAATGGCCTTGTACATCACATCGTCGAGCACTTCCAGCGACGGCAGGCGATCGACCAGGTAGCCGTGCGACTTGAGCAGATAGGCCGAGGCCACCATGGCCGACAGCGAGAAGGTGCCGTAGCCGATGAAGTTGGCCGGCACATGGATCTTCATCCACCAGCTTTGCAGGGCCGGCACCAGCGGCTGGATATCGGCCGCGTCGCGCGTGACGGTATACCACAGCAAAAACACCACGGCCGCCGAAATGACCAGCATGACGAAGGCGCCCAGCTGGCGCGTCGCATAGTGCTGCTCGTAATACAGATAGAACATGGCCGTGATCAGGGAAAACAGGATGAACACTTCATACAGGTTCGATACGGGAATATGGCCGACGTCGGCGCCGATCAGATAGGACTCATACCAGCGCACCAGCATGCCCGTCAGGCCCAGCACTACGCCGGCCCAGCACAGCAGCGAGCCGACGGACGAGCCAAAATCCGAGCGCGCCACCAGGCCGATCCAGTAGAACAGGGTCGACAGCACAAAAAAGGTGCCCATCCACAGAATCGCCGACTGGCTGGACAACATATATTTCAGGAAAAATTTCTGGTTTGCCATGTCCAACTGGTCACCGTAAAGGGTGATGGCAAACAGCGACAGGACGGCCGCCAGCGGGATCAGCCAGCGCACCGGTTTCCAGTACCAGCCCAGCCAGGCAAAGGTGGGCGCCGCCGCCAGCAAAATGACTTTTTCATAGATATCCATGAAGGCGCCAAAGTGCGCCAGGCCATACAGCGAGGCGGCCAGCAGGCCCGCGCCATACAGCCAGTCGAGCAGGCCCAGGCGCTTGAAAAAGCCCGGCTCCTGCGTATAGATCTGTTTATTTGCCAATTCCATGTTTTTCTCCAGTGCCTGCGCGGCGCGACGCCGGCTCAGGCGCAGCTTACGCCGATTGCGGCAATCTTGCCTTCAGGTTCTCAAATTCTTTTTCGAAGTCCAGCGTCTTGCGCTGGGTGCTCATGGCCATCAGGGCCGTGCTCTCGCCGGGCCGGTCCACATCATCCCTGATCCACACCCACAGGCGGCGCTCGCGGATATAGAACATGGAAAACACGCCGATCACCAGGAACAAACAGCCCAGGTAGACCACGCCCTTGCCGGGCGAGCGCGTCACTTGCAGCACGGACGCCTTGATTTCCGTAAATTCATCGAGCTGCAAATACACCGGCGCGCCATAGAAGAAACTATCGGACAGCGCATTGGTGGCCAGTTGCAGGAAACGGCCGTGCTTTTCATCGGCCTCGATGGCGCTCAAGCCAGCCTTGGCGCGCGCGGCCTGCCACAAGTCCCACAAGCTGCCGTTGAGGATCTTCATGAAAATGTCGGCCGCCTTTTCCTGCTCGGCCTTGGGCACTTTTTCCAGGAAACGCGAAATGGCCAGGAAACCGCCTTCTTGCCCGTGGCCGGCAAAGATGGCCAGGCTTTTCGCGGCCGATTCCTGCAACTGGCCGCGCAGCGCCTCGGCGTTGGCGTTCGGCATGGCGCGCTGCGCATAGCTGGCGGCGGCCTGCTCGCGCAGCTGCGGGTCCTGCAGCGCGGCGCGCAGGCGCATCCATTCCTTGACCGTGTAATTGTCATCGGCGGGAATGCGCAGATAGCTGAAGGCGTCGCTGGGGTTGATGCGCATGCCGGCCAAAAATATCAGCGCGCCGTCTACCGTAACCGGCTGCATGTAGTTCTGGTACTCGCGGGCCTGGCCCGTCTTGTCACGCAATTTATACAGCACGCTCGGACCGACGTTTTTCAGGTCCTTGTTATTGGCGTTTTTGGCGGCGGACCCCAGGCGTTTATCCAAACCGACGGCAAATTTCTCGTTGAAACTTTCCGCCTTGCTGACGGCCCGCACATCCTGGCCGGAACTCATGTTTTCCACGTTGAACGGACGGAAACCCGACCATTCGACCGTATACGAATTGCCGTCGCTACGCTCCAGAGGTGTGTTGCCGCCCACTTCGCCGCCGATATCGAAGCGTTTGTCGGTCTTGCCGGCCATCGGGAAACCGGTCAGCTTGAGCTTGCTGCCGCCATCTTCAAAGCTGGACTGGTACAAGGCCAGGCCTTTGTACAGCAGCGGCTGGTTGACCTTGATGGTGGCAGGGAAACTCTTGCCCGTTTCATGGTCGGTGATCACCACATCGCTGGCAAACAGCTTGGGCATGCCGGTGCTATAGAAATCGATATGGAATTTCTTGAGCAGGATGGTGATCGGCAGGTCCTGGATCAGCACGCCATCGGCTTGCGGGATAATGGCGGTGCTGCTGGTCGAGCCTTCCGGAATCATGGTGTTGCCACGGAAGGTAGGGTTGGACAGGCTTAAGCGGTGCTTGGCGGGAATCTCCGCGATCACACCGCTGCCGGCAAACGGCGTCTTGCCGAAGAACCATTGTTGCACCCTGATCGGCATTTCCGAGTCGAGCAAGCCGCCGACGCAGATAATGACGATGGCGCCATGGGCAAAGATATAGCCCCATTTGTTGGCCGCGCCGCGCTTGGCCGCCACCAGCGTGGCCTTGTCTTTTTCCACGATCCTGGCCTGGTAGCCGGCGTCTTTCAGGCGCATCACCATCTGCTGCGCCAGCGCGGTGCGCGGCAGGGCCGCCTGCCACTCCATCTTGTGGTGGAAATTGCGCAACGACTGTTCGCGCACGGTTTCACGCCAGCTGCGCATGTCCTTGAGCATCTTCGGCGCATTGCGCACGATGCATAGCGAGGTCGAGGCGACCAGGAAACCCATGATCAGCAGGAACCACCAGGCCGAATAGACCGAATACAGGCTCAGCTTGTCGAACACGGAAAACCAGAACGGGCCGAACTGGTTGATGTAATTGGGCATCGGCTCGTTCTGCTTGAGCACGGTGCCGATCACCGACGCCACGGCGATCAGGGTCAGGAGGCTGATGGCAAAACGCATCGACGAGACCAGCTCGACGAATTCGGCCAGGCTGCGGCGCTGCGTCTTGAGTTCGATGCCGGTGGTGCTGGTACTCATGCTGGGACTACTATCATGTTGATACTCATGCTGAATGACAATCTTAAAAGGCGGGAGGGTTTCATCTGCGCAAGGCGGCAGCATAACCCAGTTTGGCTGGCGCACATAAAAAAGGGCAGCCCCTCGCCATGGCTGCCCTCTTCCTCCGCACCGCAGTGATTGCCTTTACGAAAACTTACTTGAGGCCGGCAATGTAATCTGCCACGGCGGCGATTTCATCGTCCGACATGCGCGCAGCGATGGCATGCATCTGCTCGCTGTTCTTGCGCGCGTCGGCCTTGGTGCTGCGGAACAGGGTCAGTTGGGCCACCGTGTAGTCCTGGTGCTGGCCGGCGATGCGTGGATATTGCACGGGAATGCCATTGCCCGCCGCGCCATGACAGCTGGCGCAGGCCGCGACTTGCTTGGCGGCGATGCCGCCACGGTAAATCTTCTTGCCCAGTTCGACGGTGTTCTTGTTCTTGGCGGCGCCCGGTTTGGCCAGCTGCGCGCCCAGATAGGCGGCAACGTTTTTCTTGTCGGCGTCGCTGAGCATCTTGGCGTAAGTCGACATCACGGGCTGGTTGCGCTGCGGCGTGGTGAAGTCGACCAGCTGCTTGTAGAGATAGTTCTCGTGCTGGCCGGCCAGCTTGGGATTGACCGCAATGGTCGAATTGCCGGCCGCGCCATGGCAGGAGACGCAGGCGGGCAAGCCGCGTGCGGCGTCGCCCTCGGCGTACAGGGTGGCGCCCTTGCTGGCATCGGCTTTGACGGCGGCTTTCGGTGCTTCGGCGGCCGACACGGTGGCCGAGACGGCCAGCAAAGCGAGCAACATGGATTTGAACAACGGTGAAAATGCACGATTCATTCAGGCACCCTGGGACAGTGAGAAATTAGTGGTGGACATTGCCGCGCCCTGGGATTTTTGCATTATTTTCAGGGCCGCAAGCCGCATCGCTGCTACGCCGGCAACAATTAACAACTCCTTATTGTACAATAGCTTCTTGGCGTTATTGCTCTCTTATCGCTCCCTTTTCTTGCATCACTACTCCCATGTCAAAACTCTGGCAAGCCCGTTTCTTTACGACCGTCAATCAACTGCGTGACCTGCCCGATACCTCGGTGCCGGAAATCGCCTTTGCCGGCCGCTCCAATGCCGGCAAATCGACCGCCATCAATATCTTGTGCAACCAGAAAGGCCTGGCGTTCGCTTCCAAGACGCCTGGCCGTACCCAGCATATCAACTATTTCTCGATCGGCGGCGCCCATGTGGGCCAGCACCGCAAGGATGCCACCATTGTCGAGGAAATCGAATGCCTGCTGGTCGACTTGCCCGGTTATGGCTATGCGGAAGTATCGGGCTCGGCCAAGCTGCACTGGCAGCGCTTGCTGGGCGACTATGTGCAGCGCCGCGAACAACTGGCCGGCCTGGTGCTGATCATGGATTCGCGCCGCCCGTTTACGGATCTCGACATCCAGATGCTGGAATGGTTCGCGCCGACCGGCAAGCCGATCCACTGCATTCTGACGAAAGTCGACAAACTGAACCGCAACGAGTCGGTCAACGCTCTGCGCCAGGCCAAGGCCAAGCTCGACAGCTATGTCGATGAAGACGGCGTCGGCTTCCCGTTCACGGTGCAGCTGTTCTCGGCCCTGAAACGGGTCGGCATCGAGGAAGCCAATGACAAGATCATGGAACTGGCCGGCATCAGCGAAGACGGCGCCGCGCAGATGGTTGAACTGATCGAGATGGAAGACGACGTGGAACCGGAAGCGGGCGCCGAAGCGGACAAGCCGGCCTGATTGTCAATTCGGCGTGGCACGTGAAAAAGGCGGCTCACTTCGGTGCGCCGCCTTTTTTTAGCGCCGTCCCGGCCGTTTTTCGGAAAAGAATTCCTGGCGCAGGAAGGCGGTCAGCTCGGCCGTATCCTCGACGCGGGCGCTGAGGTTGACGTTGCGGCCCAGGCGGCGCGATTCCCATACAAAGTCGCCCGGCTTTTCGGCGCGGATCAGCTGGATCATCTTCTTGATGATGGCCGATTCGATATCGGGTTCGTTGCCAATTTCCACTTTTTCCTGCTTCAGCCAGTTGCGCTTGAAGTTGCCGTTCCAGCCCTTGAACTTGACCTCGGCGCTGAAGGAGGTCTGGTTGACGATGGAAAACACGCCACCCGAATCCTCGTTGTCGCTGCCCGAATTGCGGCCCTGGGCGCGCGCGATATTGGCCTTGGCCACGCGCATGGCGCGGTCGTTTTCGCTTTCCTCGGCCGGTGGCGACGGTTGCTGCGCCTGGCGCTGCTGGCGGCGCTGCTCGATCATGGCGCTCATGTCTTCGGCCGGCGGCGGCGGCAACGGCACTTTCGACACCAGCGGCGGCGTGTAGGTTTCCAGCTTCGGCTTGTCACGCGGCACGTTTTTCGTCACCACCGGCTTGCTGGCCCGTGGTGGCGGCGGCTTGACCTTGGCGACCTTGGTTTCCTTCGGCGTCGGCTTCGGGGTCGGCTTCGGCGTCGGCTTCGGCGTCGGCTTGTCCTTCATCGGCGCGATATACACCATCGCGCTTTCTTTCTTCGGCGGTGGAATTTTTTCGATCTTGTCAGTATGCAGCAAGGCATACGCGGCAATCAACACGTGCAGCAAGACGGACACGCCCAGTATCACCCTGCGGCGGGTGCCGGTCTTCGCGCCATACGTCAGGGGTGGCTGGATCAATTGCCCGCAGGTGGGGCAATAGCCGGTATCGGCCGCCATCGGGTGGGTCGTGTCATGCAAAATAAATCGTGCTTTCTTTGTAGCAACAAAGGTAATCTAACCGGGCAGTCATATTGCCAGAGCGGCGCGCTTTTGGGAACACTTGCGGCGTCCTTGCCACCCGAAGCGTACAGGATCGCCGCATTCCTTGCATCGACTGGCAGAGTAGCCGAAGCGGCCCTTGACGGTTGTTACCGTATGTATCACTCACCTTACAGCAATACAAAAACCGGGCGCGCCGGCAGTTCTTGCCCGACAGATCACGCCTTGTTATCAAGTGCCACCAGTTGCTCATCCGTCATGGGTCCCGTACCGCTGTATTTATCGAGGAACAGATAAATCACGGGCGTAATGAACAGGGTAATGACTTGCGAGAACAGCAGGCCGCCGACCACGGCCAGGCCCAGCGGCTGGCGCAGCTCGGCGCCCGCGCCCAGGCCCAGCGCGATCGGCAAGGCGCCCATCAGGGCCGCCGCCGAGGTCATCATGATGGGACGGAAACGCAAGATGCACGCCTGGCGTATCGCGTCAGCCGGCGCCAGGCCTTCGTTCCTCTGCGCATGCAGGGCGAAGTCGATCATCATGATGGCGTTTTTCTTGACGATGCCGATCAGCATCAGGATGCCGATAATCGCGATCATGGTCAGGTCCATGCCGAACAGGCGCAAGGTCAGCAGCGCGCCGACGGCCGCCGACGGCAGGCCGGCCAAAATGGTCAGCGGGTGGATATAGCTTTCGTACAAGACCCCCAGCAGCACATAGATGACGGCCAGCGCGGCGATGATCAGGATGATCTGGCTAGCCTGCGAATCCTGGAACACCGCCGCGTCGCCGCCGTAGCGGGTAATGATGGAAGCGGGCAGGTTCATGCCCTTGCTCATCACGTCGATCTTGCCGGTGGCAATGCCGAGCGGCACCTCCGGCGCCAGGTTGAAGGCGATGGTGACGGCCTGCAGCTGCCCCTGGTGGTTGACCGAGGTGGGGCCGATGGTGCGCTCGACCCGGGCGATGCTCGACAGTTTCACCAGCTCGCCCGTCTTGCTGCGCACCGACACGCGCGTCAGGGCGTCGTCATACTGGCGGTCCGGCGTGGCCGCCTCCAGGATCACGTAGTAGCTGGCGGCAGACGAATAAATGGTCGACACCTGCCGTTCGCCAAAGGCGCTGTAGAGCGCCGTGCGGATATCCGACATCTGCACGCCCAGCATATTGGCCTTGTCGCGGTCGATCTTCAACGATGCCTGCAGGCCCTTGATCTGCGAGTCGCTGGTGACGTCGCGGAAGGCCGGGTCGGCGCGCATGCCCGATAAAAACTTTTCTGCCCAGTCATTCAGGGCGTCGGGGCTGACGCTTTGCAAGGTGTATTGATAGCGGCTCTTGCTTTGGCGCCCGCCCAGCTGCAAGTTTTGCACCGGACGGAAATACACGGCCATGCCGGGCACGGCGCTCGTCGCCCGGCGCAGGTTTTCCAGCACCACCGGCATTTTCGGCCGTTCAGTACGCGGTTTGAGCACCAGGAACATGCGGCCCGTATTGCCGCCGCTGACGAACGAGGTCACGTCCTGCACGCTGGGGTCGGCCTTGATGACGGCCGCCATGCGCCCCTGCAAGGCCTGCAGCGCTGCCGACGAGATATCTTCCGACGCTTCCGTATTGACCTGGATCTGGCCCAGGTCTTCCTCGGGGAAAAAACCCTTCGGTATGGTGACATACAAGAGCACCGTCAGGGCAAAGGTGGCCACCGCAATCAGCAGCACCACGGTGCGGTGCGCCAGCGCCAGGTCGAGCACGCGCACATAGCCGTTGCGCACGCGCGTAAAACCGGCTTCGAAATGGCGGCCGATAAAGGTTTTTTCCTGGGTGTGGTCGTGCTCATTGTCGTGCCCCTGCGCGCCGGCCGGCAGGAAGCGGCTGGCCAGCATCGGCACCAGGGTCAGCGAGATGATGGCCGACACCAGGATGGCCAGCGACACCACCACGGCAAATTCATGGAACAGCAGGCCGATCACGCCCGGCATGAAGAAGATCGGAATGAACACGGCCACCAGCGAGACGGAAATCGAGATAATGGTAAAACCCATCTCTTTCGCGCCCACCAGCGCGGCCTGGATCGGCTTCTTGCCCATCTCGATATGGCGCACGATGTTTTCCAGCACCACGATGGCGTCATCGACCACCAGGCCGACGGCCAGGGTAATGCCCAGCAGCGAGATATTGTCGAGGCTGTAACCGAGCCAGTACAGCAGGGCCAGCGCGCCCAACAGCGAAATCGGCATGGTGACGGCGGGAATGAAGGTGGCGGCCGCGCGGTGCAGGAACAGGAAGATCACCAGCACCACCAGCACCACCGTCAGGGCCAGGGTCAGGTTGACGTCGTGGATCGCTTCGCGGATCGACAGCGAACGGTCGTTGACCAGGCTGATCTGGATCGACTGCGGCAGTTGCTCCTTGAAGCCTGGCAGCAGGCGGCGCACGCCATCGACCACCTGCACCGTATTGGCGTCGGGCTGGCGTTGCACCATCAGGCTGATCGAGCGTTCGCCATTGAAACTGCCGACCGACTTGATCGATTGAAAGCTGTCTTCCACCACGGCCACGTCTTTCAGGCGCACGGGCTGGCCGTTGCGGCTGGCGACGATCAGCTCGGCAAAATCGGCTGCTTTCATCATTTGCGGATTGCCCTGGATGGTCAGAGTCTGACTGGGGCCGTCAAGAATACCCAGCGGCGAATTGGTGTTCGAGGCGCGCAATGCCGCTGCCAGCTCGTCCATGGTCAGGTCGCGCGCATTCATCAGGTCGGCGCGCGCACGCACCCGCACCGCAAAGCGCTTCTGGCCGTTGACCACCACCTGCGCCACGCCGGGCAAGGTCGACAGGCTCGGGGCGATCAGGTTTTCCGCATAGTCGTTCAGATCCGACAGATTCAACGATGGCGACGTCATCTGGATGAACAGCACCGGCGCGTCGGCCGGGTTGACCTTGCGGTAGGACGGCAGGTCCGTCATTTCGGTCGGCAACTGGCGCTGCGCGCGCAGCAGCGCCGCCTGCACGTCGACGGCCGCCTCATTGACATTGATGCTCGCATCAAACTCCAAGGTCAGCGAAGTGTTGCCCAGGGTACTGGTGGAGGTGATCAGGTTCAGGCCGGAAATCGTGGAAAACTGCTTTTCCAGCGGCAAGGCCACCGAGGAGGCCATGGTTTCCGGGCTGGCGCCGGCCAGGTCGGCGCTGACGTTGATCACGGGCGTGTTATAGCTCGGCAAGGCCGCCACCGGAATGCGCAGATAGGCCAGCACGCCGGCCAGGATGATGGAGAGCGACAGCAGCACCACCATCACGGGGCGGCGGATGCTCAATTCGGACAGATTCATGCTGGCTTGCCCGCCGTGGTCGTGGCGGCAGCAGGTTCAAGCACCTCCGGGCGCTTTTCCGCCAGGCGCACCTTGCTGCCCGGACGCAGGTTCTGCTTGCCGTCGACAATCACTTGTTCATCACCGTTCAAGCCCGTCACGGCGGCATTGGGGCCGAACCCATGCACGCGCGTGACCTTGCGCGATTTGGCCGTATTGTCGGCCTCCATGGTGTAGACCAGGGTGCCGGCGGTGGTGGTGATAATGGCATTTTGCGGAATGACCAGTGCGTCCTTGAGGGTCTGCACCGTCATCTGCGTATTGATGTACTGCCCCGGCCACAGATCGGTTTGCGTATTGCCGAAGCGCGCCTTGACCTTGATCATGCCCGATGTCGCATCGACGGCATTGTCGATAAAGTTCAGCTTGCCCTGCACCTGCTTGCTGCCGGCGTCGGCCAGCAGCGCCGTGACCGGCACGTCGCCCGCTTTCTGCGCCGACAGCAAGGCCGACAGACTGCTTTCCGGCAAGGTGAACACCACGTCGATCGGGTCGAGCTGGGTAATGCTCGTCAGTGACGTGGTGGGCTGCACCAGGCTGCCCGGATAGACGCCGATGGCGCCCACGCGGCCGCTCAGGGGCGCGCGCAAGACGGTATAACTGGAGTCGACCTGGGCCGCGCGCAAGGCGGCCTGGTCGGCGGCAAGCAAGGCGCGCGCCGCATCTAACTGGCTTTGCAGGGTGTCGACAGCGCCCTGGGCGATGAAATTCTTGCTCAGCAAATCGTTGCTGCGCTTGAGCTGGCGTTCCAGGTCCTGCACCGAAGCGCGGTCGCGCAACACTTGCGCCTGGGCTTTTTCCACGTTCGCGCTGGCGGCACGCGCGTCCAGGGTAAACATCAGCTCGCCTTGCCTGACGAACTGGCCTTCGCGGATATGCACTTTGGCAATCGTGCTGGTGGTTTGCGGATGCAGCTCGACGCTGTTGATCGGCGTCACGCTGCCATTGGCCTGCAGCACGATGGGCACGTCCTGGCGCACCGGCCTGACCACGCTCACGCTGGTTGGCGCCTGGCCGCCACCCTTGCCCGCCGCCCCCGCCTTGGGCTTGTCGGCGCCCTGATGATTGAAATACCAGATGCCGCCACCGAGACACAGGGCGGCACCGACCAGGATTGCCAGGCTAGTTTTTTTCATTATTCGTCACGCTGTTTCGGCGCGGATTTTACAGGTTGAATTAATTGCCGAAAGGCATTAAGGGCAGTATTGTCGCATGAAAGCATCATGGGAAATTATCACTTTCCTGCATAATATTGTGGCACCACCAGCGTCACTTCCAGCCCGCCGTCCACATGATTGGACAGCAACACCGTGGCGCCGTGCTGTTCGGCGATATTGCGCGCGATCGTCAATCCCAGGCCAGTGCCGCCGGACTCGCGCGAGCGCGAGGTCTCGATGCGGTAGAACGGCTCGAACACCTTGGACAACTGGTCCGGCGCAATGCCGGGGCCGCCATCACGGATGCGGATGCGCGCCGCCCCCGCCAGGCGCTCGACCGTCACCTGCGCGTACTGGCCATATTTGACGGCATTGTCGATCAGGTTGACCAGGCAGCGCCGCATGGCGATCGGGCGGCCCATCAGGGCCATGCCGGCCTGGCCTTCCAGGGTCACGTTCTGGCCCGCATCGGCGGCGTCCGAACAGACGCTGTCGAGCAGCGAGTCGACATCGAGCGCCTGCATCGCTTCGGTGCTGTCCATCGAGCGCGCCAGGTCCAGTCCCTCCTTGACCATGCTTTGCATGGCCGACAAATCGCCGACCAGGCGTTCATGCAGGTCCGAATCGGCCACTTTTTCCAGCCGCAGGCGCAATCGCGTGAGCGGGGTTTGCAGATCATGGGTGATGGCGGCCAGCATCTGCGTGCGCTGGAAAATATGCTGGCGGATGCGCGCCTGCATGGCGTTGAAGGCCGCGCTCGCCTGGCGGATTTCGCTCGCACCCGTCAGGGCCAGCGGCGGATGGTTGATATCGTTGCCCAGATCTTTCGCCGCCTGCGCCAGCTGTTTCAACGGGCGCATGGTCATGCGCGTGACCAGGTAAGCAAGGATGGCGATGCTGATCAGGAAAGGCAGCAGGGTCATCCAGTCGTTGTGTTCGGCGAAAGCGGGCTGGCGCGGCGGCAGCACCAGCAGGCGCAGCATGTGGCCGTCCTGCATGCGCACGTCCAGGCTTTCGCAGGTGCCGCCCCAGTGCTTGGGCGAAAACAGGTCCGGTGATTTTTGCGGCTTGACGCAGGCGTCCGGCCGCTGGGCCAGTGCGGTGACCTTGAAGGCCTCGCCCAGCTTGGCTTGCAGCGCGGTGGAAAACTCGGTCGGCGTACCGATCGCGTGTTGCGCGTCCGGCCGCAGTTCAAGCCGCACGCTGCCCTTGTTGGCCACCTTCAGGTAGGCGGCGCGCGAGGCCAGCGGCACCATGTCGGTCGACATCACCAGTTGTTCGGCGCGCTCGACGGCGTGATAGTCGCGATACTGCGCGATGGCGCGCTGGCGTTCGCCCACGGCCAGCCACTGCGTCAGCGCGGCCGAGGCCACCACGCCCAGCAGCAGCACCATGAAGACGCGCCCCGTCATCGAACCAAGAAAGGCCTTCACGCGTGCGGCTCCACATTGACCTGGCCGGCCAGCACATAGCCGCCGTTGCGCACGGTCTTGATGATTTGCGGCAAGCGCGCATCCTCGCCGAGCTTTTGCCGCAGCCGGCTGATCTGGATATCGATCGAGCGGTCGAACGGATCGGCGTCGCGCCCCTGCGTGAGGTTGAGCAACTGGTCGCGGTTGAGCACGCGGTTGGGATGCTCGAGGAACACGCGCAGCAGGCGGAATTCCGCGCCCGACAGCATGATCACCACGCCGGTCGGGTTGAGCAGGTGGCGTGCCGTCAGGTCCAGGGTCCAGCCGGAAAAGCGGATCTGCTGCGCCTTGTCCGACGGCGCGTTCGACGGCATCGCATGGCTGCGGCGCAGCACGCTGCGTATGCGCGCCAGCAACTCGCGCGGCTCGAACGGTTTCGGCAGGTAATCGTCGGCGCCCATCTCCAGGCCCAGGATGCGGTCCAGCGGTTCGTTGCGGGCCGTCAGCATGATCACCGGCACGGTCGACTGCGCGCGCAGCTTGCGGCACAGGGTCAGGCCGTCGTCGCCGGGCAAGTTCAGGTCGAGCACGATCAGGTCGGGCCGGGTTTCATCCAACACCTTCCACATGGCAGTGCCATCGGCCGCGCCCAGGGTGCGGTAGGCGTTGGTTTCCAGGTAATCCGCCAGCAGGCTGCGGATATCGCGGTCGTCGTCGACGATCAGTATTGTAGAAGTGGTTTCCATGCCTGAATTATCCCCACTTCACAGGGCTGTGCACAGCGCATTTGTATCGTCTTGTATATAGACCATGTGACGAAACATACAGATACAATCTGTCGGACAGCGGACACTTCGTGGAAACATGGCGGCGCCACACTGGATTCATGTGCACAGACATGTACATGCTTTTTCACTTATAAAGGAATCCAGATGAACACCTCATTTCACTCCGTACGCAAACACCTGATCATCGCGCTGAGCGTACTCGGCATGGGTGCCGCATCGCTGACCGTCCACGCCCAGCAAGAGCCCGCCAGCGCACCGGCCGCCAGCAGCAACCCGAAGGCCATCCACGATGGCCCGCGCACTCATAGGGCCGAGCGCGGCAACCCGGCCGAACGCATGGCCAGGTACCAGGCGCGCCTGCATGACAAGCTGAAACTGACTACTGCACAAGAACCGGCCTGGGCCACCTTCACGGCCGCCAATGCGCCGAAAAAACCCACCGGCGACTGGAAGGCCAAGCGCGAAGCGTTCGCCAGGCTGTCGGCGCCCGAGCGCATGGAGCAATGGATCGCCATGTCGAAGGAGCACCTCGCCGGCCAGGAAAGCCGCCTGGCGTCATTGAAAACGTTTTATGCCGTACTGACGCCGGAACAACAGAAAGTGTTCGATGACAGCGTGCCGGGCGGCAAACATGGTGGCAAGGGTGGCTACCATGGTCATCATGGCGGCCATGGACCACAGCCTAAAGCCGGCTGAACCGGTTGAAGTCAAACAAAAGGCCTGCAATGCAGGCCTTTTTCGTCGTTACAGCGCGAGTAAACGCTTACTTGACATCGAGCCTGGCGAGCGATGCCAGGAACGTTTCGGCATTCTGGAAGCCGATCACGCGCGAGTGGGCGATCTCCTGGCCCTGGCGGTCAAACATGATGATGCCCGGCGGGCCGAACAGCTGGAAGCGTTTCAGCATGGCCTTGTCGTCGGCGTCATTGGCCGTCACGTCGACCTGCAGCAGCACCGATTGTCCCATCTTCTCGCGCACGGCCGGCGCCACGAAGGTCAGCTTTTCCATCTCCTTGCAGGACACGCACCAGTCGGCGTAAAAATCGAGCAAGGCTGTTTTGCCGTTCAGCTGCGCCAGCGCCGCGTCGAGCTGGGCCACGGTTTTTACGCGCACGAACGGCTGCGCGTGGACCTGGCCACCGCCAAGATGGGCCAATGGCGCCAGCGGATCGCGCCCGCCACTGGCAGCTCCCACCAGCTGCACCGCACCGAGGATGGCAAACACCAGGCCGAAGGCTCTTGGTACCCAGGCGTTTTTCGAGCTGCTTTTGCCGACCAGCAGATACATGCCGTAGCCGATCAAGAGCGCCGTCCAGCCCAGCATCTGCAGCGCACCCGGCAGCACCGGCGACACCAGCCACCAGGCCACGCCCAGCAGCAATACGCCAAAGAAACGTTTGACGGCATCCATCCAGGCGCCTGCCCGCGGCAGCAAGGCGCCGGCCGACACGCCCACCAGGATCAAGGGCACGCTCATGCCGACCGCCATGGCAAACAGCGCGCTGCCGCCGATCACGACGTCGCGCGTCTGGCTGATGTACAGCAAGGCCCCGGCCAGCGGCGCGGCCACGCAGGGACCGACGATCAGGGCGGAAATCGCGCCCATCACGAACACGCCGGCAAGGCGGCCCGACGACTGCTGGTTCGACACGGTGGTCAGCTTGCCCTGCAAGAAGGCCGGCACCTGCAATTCGTAAAAACCGAACATCGACAGCGACAGGCCCGCCATCAGCAGCGCAAAGAAACCGAGTACCCAGGGATTCTGCAGCTTGGCCGCCAGTCCTTCGCCGGCCAGGCCGGCCGCCACGCCCAGCGCCGTATAGACGATGGCCATGCCCAGCGCATAGGTCAGCGACAGCAGCAAGCCGCGCGAACGGCTGACCTTGCCGCCATCGCCGACGATAATCGACGACAGGATCGGCACCATCGGCAGCACGCACGGCGTAAATGCCAGCCCCAGGCCCAGCAACATGAACAATGGCACGATCACCAGCAGCTTGCCGCCTTTTAAGGCAGACTCGATGCTGCCCATCTGCGTGGGCGCGGGCGCTGCGGCCGGGGCCGCTAGTGGCGCCGGCGCAGCAGCGACCGGAACCGGGACCGGGACCGGGTCCGGGTCCGGTGTGCTGGTGATATCAGCCTGTGGAATACTCATCACGGAAACGCCCGGCGAGGCTTGCGCCAGCGGACCGTTGACGGCGGGCGCGGCCGGCAGCGCGACTGTCGAGGCGGCGGCGCCCACCAACCGGGCCGTCGCATCCTGCGGCGCGTAGCACAAGCCCTTGTCGGAGCAGCCTTGCCCCGTGGCCTTGAGCGTAAAGGCGCCGGCGGCCTCGACGGGAATGCTGATGGTCAGCGTATGGCGGAAGGTTTCGACGTTCTTCTGGAACGTTTCATCGAACTTGACCTTGCCCTTCGGGAACACTGGCGTGCCCAGCCTGGCGCCGGTGGCCTCGAACTTGAAGCGCTCGTGGTACATATAGTAGCCGTCGGCGATGACGTAGGTGACGGCGATGGTGGACGGGTCCTGCATGCGCGCGGAGAACTTGAACGCCAGTTCGGGGTCCAGAAATTCATCGTCGGCGCGGGCGTGCGCAACGCCGAATATGGCAATCAACAAGAACAGAAAGCCCGCAAACCAGCGGGATACTTGATGCAGCGGCGTGGCGCCGGAGGAGAAACGAAACATGACGACCTTTTTGACCATTCGACCAGGAGCCGCGCGGGCATGCAGGGCCGGCGCGAAAGAAGAATAGTACACCGCGGCGTAGCCGGTTGCAGCAGAAAGCAAAAAAGCCAGGCTAGGCCTGGCTTTTCCTGATGCAGTGACTGGGATTACTCGCCAGCGACTTCAACTGCTTCGGTCGTATCTGGACGATCCATCAGTTCAACGAATGCCATAGGAGCATTGTCGCCGACGCGGAAGCCCATTTTCAGGATACGCACATAACCACCGTTACGGTTGGCATAACGCGGGCCCAGTTCAGCGAACAGCTTGACGACCATTTCACGGTCGCGCAGGCGGTTGAAGGCCAGACGCTTGTTTGCCAGGGTATCGGTTTTGCCGATGGTCAGAATTGGCTCGACAACGCGGCGCAGTTCTTTTGCTTTTGGCAGGGTGGTTTTGATCGCTTCGTGACGCAGCAGCGATACTGTCATGTTGCGCAGCATAGCCAGACGGTGGGACGAGGTACGATTCAGTTTACGGAGGCCGTGACCGTGACGCATGGTAAATCCTTTCGGTAGTGAGTTTAAATCCAGTTCTTCGATCAATGAAGCAAGCGCTTCATCGCGGACCGGTTTGGCACTTCAAAAATAAAAGCCTGGGACACCTGTCCCAGGCAGTTTGCTGCAAATTTCAGATTACTTTTCCAGACCGGCAGGCGGCCAGTTTTCCAGCTTCATGCCCAAGGTCAGGCCTCGCGACGCCAGCACTTCCTTGATTTCATTCAGGGACTTGCGGCCCAGGTTTGGCGTTTTCAGCAGCTCGTTTTCCGAACGCTGGATCAGGTCGCCGATGTAGTAGATGTTTTCCGCTTTCAGGCAGTTGGCCGAACGCACGGTCAATTCCAGATCGTCGACTGGACGCAGCAGGATAGGATCGACCAGCGGCGCGCGCGATGGTGCTTCCGCAGCCGCTTCCGTGCCTTCCAGGGCGGCGAACACATTCAACTGGTCCACCAGGACGCGGGCCGACTGGCGGATCGCTTCTTCCGGCGAGATCACGCCGTTGGTTTCGATGTTGATGATCAGCTTGTCCAGGTCGGTACGCTGTTCGACGCGTGCCGATTCAACGAAGTACGACACGCGGCGCACTGGCGAGAACGAAGCGTCCAGGATGATGCGGCCGATGGTTTTATTGGTGTCTTCCGACAGGCGACGCACGTTGCCAGGAACGTAGCCGCGGCCTTTTTCAACCTTGATCTGCATGTCCAGCTTGCCACCGGCGGTCAGGTGGGCGATCACGTGATCAGGGTTGATCAGTTCGACGTCATGCGGCAGGTCGATATCGGAGGCCAGGATCGCGCCTTCGCCTTCTTTTTTCAGGGTCAGGGTTACCGAATCGCGGTTGTGGACTTTGAAGACCACACCCTTCAAGTTCAGCAACAGATCGACGACGTCTTCTTGCACGCCATCGAGGGAGGAATATTCGTGGACGACGCCGGCGATCGTCACTTCGGTCGGCGCGTAGCCCACCATCGACGACAGCAGAACGCGGCGCAACGCGTTACCCAATGTGTGGCCATAGCCGCGCTCGAACGGTTCCATCACGACCTTGGCGTGACCTGCACCGAGAGCTTCAACATCGATAATACGTGGCTTCAACAAACTGTTTTGCATGAAATGTCCTTTTCAATACCCTCGGCTCGTTACGCCGATAAGGCTGATGGCATATTGGTAAAACGCCCACTCAGTGAGTGGGCGATGGTGGTGCTAACTGCTATTAACGCGAGTACAGCTCGACGATCAGCGATTCGTTGACGTCGTTGGCGATTTCGTTACGTTCTGGCAGGGACTTGAAAGTACCTTCCATTTTCTTGGCATCAACCGAAACCCAGCTAGGCATGCCAACTTGTTCGGCCAGCGACAGCGCTTCGACGATACGCACTTGCTTTTTCGATTTTTCACGAACAGCGATGATGTCGCCGACTTTGACCGAGTACGAAGCGATGTTGACAACGATACCGTTCACGGTGAATGCTTTGTGGCTGACCAGTTGACGCGCTTCAGCGCGGGTCGAGCCAAAGCCCATGCGGTAGCAAACGTTGTCCAGACGCGTTTCCAGCAACTTCAACAGCGTTTCGCCGGTGTTGCCTTTACGACGGTCTGCTTCAGCGAAGTAGCGACGGAATTGACGTTCCAGCACGCCGTACATGCGCTTGACTTTTTGCTTTTCGCGCAGTTGGTTACCGTAGTCCGAGGTGCGGGCGCCGGATTTGACACCGTGCTGGCCTGGTTTGACGTCCAGTTTGCACTTGCTGTCGAGCGAGCGACGTGCGCTCTTCAGGAACAGGTCAGTACCTTCACGGCGGGAGAGTTTTGCTTTAGGTCCGATATAACGTGCCACGAGACTTCCTTTTTTTAAATGATAACGCCCCAGCCACATGCATGATCAAACACACTGATGCGGTTAGGCGCTAGTCTGATTCACTTGCGATCAGACGGTGGCTGAAAACGAAAAACCCGTCAAATACAATTTGACAGGCAAGAACAGCCGGGCAGTATAACCGTTTCCGGCTCCCTGCTCCAGCGTTTTCACACAACTGTACTCAATACAACAAACAAGACAGCAGCTGGCGCCGAAGCGCCCTCTGCGGCACTGTCTTAGATACGACGGCGTTTCGGTGGACGGCAACCGTTGTGCGGTACCGGCGTCACGTCCTGGATCTCGGTGATCTTGATGCCCAGGTTGTTCAGCGCGCGAACAGCGGATTCACGACCAGGACCTGGGCCCTTGATACGCACTTCCAGGTTCTTCACGCCACACTCGACAGCCACTTTACCAGCGGCTTCCGCGGCGACCTGCGCTGCGAACGGGGTCGATTTACGCGAACCCTTGAAGCCTGCACCGCCGGAAGTAGCCCACGACAAGGCATTGCCTTGACGATCGGTGATGGTAATGATGGTGTTATTGAACGAAGCGTGGACATGTGCAATGCCTTCAGCGACGTTCTTTTTAACTTTTTTACGCACGCGTGCTGATGCGGCGTTATTTTGCGACTTGGCCATAATTATTCCCTAACGGATTATTTTTTCAGCGATTGAGCGGCTTTACGCGGTCCCTTGCGGGTACGTGCGTTCGTACGCGTACGCTGGCCACGGCAAGGAAGACCCTTGCGATGACGCATGCCACGGTAGCAACCCAGATCCATCAAACGCTTGATGTTCATGGACAGTTCACGACGCAGATCGCCTTCGACGATGAATTTACCTACTTCATCGCGCAGTTTTTCCAGTTCGCTGTCATCCAGATCTTTGATCTTTTTGTTGGTTGCCACACCGGTCGATGCACAGATTTTCTGTGCACGTGGACGGCCTACACCGTAGATGGCGGTCAGGCCGATAACGGTATGCTGATGATTTGGGATATTAACCCCTGCAATACGTGCCATTTGTTATTCCTCGATTAACCTTGACGCTGCTTGTGACGTGGTTCCACGCAGATTACGCGGACTACGCCTTTGCGCTTGATGATCTTGCAGTTGCGGCAGATCCGCTTGACTGATGCGAGAACTTTCATTTTGGGGCTCTTTCTTTCGCTTCTTTGGTTTGATTCAGTGTGTTACTTGGTACGGAACACAATGCGGGCTCGGCTCAGGTCATACGGCGTCAACTCCACCGTCACCTTGTCTCCAGGGAGAATGCGAATATAATTCATCCGCATTTTACCTGAAATATGCCCGAGCACCACGTGTCCGTTCTCCAGCTTCACTCGAAATGTTGCATTTGGGAGATTCTCAAGAATCTCGCCCTGCATCTGTATGACGTCGTCTTTTGCCATTCGGTATGTTTACCGCGCTTAACGCGTCGGAATTCCGCCCTTGAAATTTGCTTTGCGCAGCAGTGAATCATATTGCTGCGACATCACGTAGTTCTGTACTTGCGCCATGAAATCCATGGTGACAACTACAATAATCAATAAAGAAGTACCGCCGAAATAGAATGGTACTTTCCACTGGGCCTGCATAAATTCCGGCAATAAACACACCAAGGTGATGTAGACTGCGCCGGCAAGTGTCAAGCGTGTCAGGATCTTGTCGATGTAACGGGCTGTCTGCTCGCCTGGACGAATCCCGGGAATGAACGCACCGCTTTTCTTCAAGTTATCCGCTGTTTCCTTGCTGTTGAATACCAGCGCCGTATAGAAGAAACAGAAAAACACGATGGCCACTGCGTACAACAGCGCATGGATAGGCTCACCAGGCCCCATCGATGCTGCCAAATCTTTCAAGAACCGCACCGCAGGGTTAGCGTTGTCGGCGCCCTTTGAAAACCAGTCCACGATAGTGGCCGGAAACAAGATGATCGAAGAAGCAAAGATCGGCGGGATCACGCCGGCCATGTTCAGCTTCAACGGCAAATGGCTGGTTTGACCGCCATAAATCTTGTTGCCTACCTGGCGCTTCGCGTAATTGACCAATATTTTGCGCTGGCCGCGTTCGACAAATACCACGAAGAACGTTACCAGGGCTACCAGCAGGACGATGAAAATCGCGCCCAGGCTGCCGATCGAACCATTCGATACCAGGCTGAACAAACCACCCAGTGCGGAAGGCAGACCTGCTGCGATACCGGCAAAAATGATGATCGAGATGCCGTTACCCAAGCCACGCTCGGTAATCTGCTCACCCAACCACATCAAAAACATTGTTCCGGTCAACAAAGTGACGACCGTCACGAAGCGGAATGCAAGACCAGGTTCCAACACCAGACCAGCTTGCGACTCCAGTGCGACTGCAATACCCAACGCCTGAAACAGGGCCAGTGCCACCGTGAAATACCGGGTGTACTGGGTGATCTTGCGACGGCCTGCTTCGCCTTCTTTTTTCAACGCTTCCATCTGCGGTGACACGATCGACAGCAATTGCATGATGATCGAGGCCGAGATATAAGGCATGATACCCAGCGCAAACACTGTAAAACGAGACAAGGCACCGCCCGAGAACATGTTGAACATGCCCAGAACGCCGCCTTCGTGCTCCTTGAACAGCGAGGCTAATTGTGTCGGGTCAATCCCGGGAACCGGGACGTGAGCACCGATACGATAAACCACCAATGCGCCAAGCAAAAACCAGAGCCGTCCCCAAGGGAAACCAGCCGCTGCACTTTTAGCAAGTTGTGGATTAGTCGCCAATTTTCGCTCCGATCAAGCTGTTAGCGGTCAACTCAGGCTACCGAGCCGCCGGCTGCTTCGATGGCGGCTTTCGCGCCAGCGGACACTTTCAAGCCCTTCAAATTCACCGCTTTGGTGATTTCGCCGGACAAGATCACGCGCACGTCACGGGCCAACACGCCCAGAACGCCAGCTTGCTTCAAGACCAGAATGTCGACATCGCCAACAGCCAGGTTGTTCAGATCGGACAGGCGCACTTCAGCTTTGAAGGTGGCGTGCATCGATTTGAAACCGCGCTTGGGCAGACGGCGTTGCAGAGGCATCTGACCGCCTTCGAAACCGACTTTATGAAAGCCGCCCGAACGCGATTTCTGACCTTTGTGACCACGACCCGAGGTTTTACCCAGGCCGGAGCCGATACCGCGACCGACGCGACGCTTGTAGTGCTTGGCGCCTTCGGCTGGTGCAATAGTATTCAATTCCATGATTTGCTCCGTTCGTGTAAGCCCGAAGGCTTACCCGACAACTTTAACGAGATACGATACTTTATTGATCATGCCGCGTACGGATGGGGTGTCTTGCAGTTCGGAAACCGAATTTACACGACGCAGACCCAGACCGCGCACGGTAGCGCGATGCGATTCGCGCGTACCGATCAAGCCCTTGACCAATTGCACTTTGACTGTGTTTGTCATTTTGTCCACCTTAAGCCAGAATGTCTTCAACCGACTTGCCGCGTTTGGCAGCGATATCGGAAGCAGTACTCATTTTCGACAGGCCGTCCAGCGTAGCGCGCACCAGGTTGTAAGGGTTGTTCGAACCGGTGGATTTCGCCACCACGTCCGTCACGCCCATTACTTCGAAGATCGCGCGCATTGCGCCACCAGCGATCACGCCGGTACCAGGCTTGGCTGGGTTCATCAGAACCTTCGACGCGCCGTGACGACCCACTACCGTATGATGCAAGGTACCGTTTTTGAGCGGTACTTTGATCAGGTTGCGGCGAGCTTCTTCCATTGCTTTTTGCACGCCAACTGGCACTTCTTTCGATTTGCCCTTGCCCATGCCGACGCGGCCATCGCCATCACCAACTACGGTCAGCGCGGCGAAACCCATGATACGACCACCCTTGACCACTTTGGTCACGCGGTTGATCGCGATCATTTTTTCGCGCATGCCATCATCCGGCTTGTCGCTTTGCATTTTTGCTTGCATTTTTGCCATGATTGATCCTTAGAACTTCAGACCGGCTTCGCGTGCGGCTTCTGCCAACGCTTTCACACGGCCGTGGTAACGGAAACCGGAGCGGTCAAACGCAACTTCGGTAATCCCTGCTTTCAACGCTTTTTCAGCGACGCGCTTGCCGATCAAGGCTGCAGCAGCGGCATTGCCGCCTTTGCCGGACTGGCCTGCCAGTTCAGCGCGAACTTCCGCTTCAGCCGTCGAGGCCGAAACCAGGACTTTAGCGTCCGGGCTGATCAGGTTGGCGTAAATGTGCAGGTTGGTGCGGTGCACCGACAAGCGATTTACTTTCAATTCCGCAATCTTGATGCGGGTTTGGCGTCCGCGGCGAAGCCGTGATTCTTTCTTATCCATCGTCAGCCCCTAATTACTTCTTCTTGGTTTCTTTAAGCTTGACCACTTCGTCCGCATAGCGAACGCCCTTGCCCTTGTAAGGCTCAGGGGAGCGGTAAGCACGAACTTCAGCGGCGACCTGGCCAACCTGTTGACGGTCGATACCCTTGATCAGGATCTCGGTCGGGGTTGGTGTTGCGCAGGTCACGCCGGCTGGCATGTCATGCACTACAGGGTGCGAGAAGCCCAGGGACAGATTCAACTTGTCGCCTTGTGCTTGCGCCTTGTAACCCACGCCTACCAGGTTCAGCTTTTTCTCGAAACCCTTGGTGACGCCGACGACCATGTTGTTGACCAGTGCGCGCAGCGTGCCGGACATGGCATTGGCTTCGCGGCTGTCATTGGCCACGTCGAAACTCAGGGTTCCTGCATTGTTTTCTACTTTGACCTGGCCGGTCAGGGCCTGGGAAAGCACGCCCAGCGGGCCTTTTACGGTGATCGCTTGTGCGGAGATGGCGACTTCAGCGCCAGCTGGCACAACGATAGGCATTTTAGCTACTCGAGACATGTGTAACTCCTTAAGCCACGTAGCAAATAACTTCGCCGCCGACACCGGTAGCGCGTGCTTTGCGGTCAGTCATGACGCCTTGCGGAGTCGACACGATCGCCACACCCAAGCCATTCATCACAACAGGGATCTCGTCTTTGCCTTTGTAGACGCGCAGGCCCGGACGGGACACGCGCTCCAAGCGCTCAATGACGGGACGGCCAACATAATACTTCAAACCGATCTTCAGTTCCGCCTTGCCACCAGCTTCGGTAACAGCGAAATCTTCAATGTAACCCTCGTCCTTCAGGACGTTGGCAATCGCAATTTTGACTTTCGACGATGGCATGGCCACGGTCGTTTTTTGCACGCCCTGGGCGTTACGAATGCGGGTCAGCATATCGGCGATAGGATCGCTCATACTCATTGCATATTCTCCTATTACCAGCTTGCTTTAGTCATACCCGGAATTTCACCACGCATGGCGAATTCACGGAGCTTGATACGACCCAGACCGAATTTACGGAATGTGCCGCGCGGACGACCGGTGATGGCGCAACGGTTACGTTGACGCGTCGGGTTCGAGTTACGTGGCAGCGCCTGCAATTTCAGGCGAGCTTCGTAGCGCTCTTCTTCCGATTTCGATTGGTCATCCACGATGGCCTTGAGAGCTTCGCGCTTAGGGGCGAATTTCGCCACCAGGTCAGCACGCTTGATCTCACGATTAATCAGTGACAGTTTGGCCATGATCAGTTCCTGAAAGGGAATTTAAAGGCGGCGAGCAAAGCTTTGGCTTCGTCATCGGTCTTAGCGGTTGTCGTGATGCTGATATTCATACCGCGCAACGCGTCAATCTTGTCGTATTCGATTTCAGGGAAAATGATCTGTTCCTTGACACCGATGTTGTAGTTGCCACGACCATCGAATGCACGACCGTTCACACCACGGAAATCGCGTACGCGCGGCAGAGCCACGGTAATGAAGCGATCCAGGAACTCGTACATGCGAGCGCCGCGCAGGGTGACCATCGTACCGATCGGGTAACCTTCACGGATTTTGAAGCCTGCGATCGCTTTGCGGGACTTGGTGGTCACTGGCTTCTGGCCGGCGATCTTGGTCAAGTCAGCAACTGCGTGCTCGAGAACTTTTTTATCCGCGATAGCCTCACCAACACCCATGTTCAGGGTGATCTTGGTCAGGCGTGGAACTTCCATTACCGACTTGTAACCAAACTTGCTGGTCAGGTCGGCAACGACTTTTTCTTTATAGAATTCTTGGAGACGTGCCATGATTTCTTAAGCCTTCACTACTTCGCCGGAGGATTTAAAGATGCGGACTTTCTTGCCGTCCACTTCTTTGAAACCCACGCGATCTGCCTTGCCAGTCGCTGCATTGAACAATGCAACGTTGGACACGTGAATTGGCATGGTCTTGTCGACGATACCACCAGTTACGCCAGTCATCGGGTTTGGCTTGGTCGCTTTTTTAGCGACGTTGATGCCATCAACCACGATATGTTCAGCATCGATACGTTGCTGCACCACACCACGTTTGCCCTTGTCTTTCCCGGTCAGAACGATGACTTCGTCGTTTTTACGAATCTTATCCATTACGACTCCTTACAGGACTTCCGGTGCCAGGGACACGATTTTCATGAACTTCTCAGTGCGCAGTTCGCGCGTGACAGGTCCAAAAATACGGGTACCGATCGGCTCCAGCTTGGCGTTCAACAGAACGGCGGCGTTGCCGTCGAACTTCACCAGGGAACCGTCTTGGCGGCGAACACCTTTAGCGGTGCGCACAACCACGGCGTTATAAATTTCACCTTTTTTGACACGGCCACGTGGCGCAGCAACCTTGACGGTCACCTTGATCACATCGCCAATGCCAGCATAACGGCGCTTGGAGCCACCCAATACCTTGATGCACATAACTTCCTTGGCACCGGTATTGTCAGCCACTTCGAGCCGGCTTTCAGTTTGAATCATAGTATTCTCTTTCCCAACTTAAGCCGAAGAATCCACACAATGTAGACCCGCGGTCAGTCTTGGTCCCGCCAGAGCCGCCCTGCTGGGCTTCACTGTTTGGGTGCATGACCTTCATACATCAACTGACCGCGGAGCTATGTCTGTGGCCAGACACTTTGCGGCGTTACATGAACGAAGCCCGCAAGTATTACATACAATTTGCGGGCCTGCAAGTACTAATTAAAAACCACCGCCGAAACGGTGGATTTTATTTAAACGATGGGTGCGGCTTGAACCACACGTGTCACCGTCCATGCCTTCGTTTTGGAGATCGGACGACCTTCCTGGATCTCTACCGTGTCACCGGCTTTGACCTGGTTGGTTTCGTCATGCGCGTGATACTTGTTCGAACGCATGATGATCTTGCCATACAAAGGATGTTTTACGTGGCGCTCGATCAGAACGGTAACGGTCTTGTCCATCTTGTCGGATACCACTTTACCGATCAGCGTGCGCTTGAGCGACTGTTTCACTGGTTCGTTCATTTGGCTTCCTTCAGATTCATTACCGTCTTCACACGCGCGATATCGCGGCGTACCTTCTTGAGCTGCGAAGTGTTGCTCAGCTGTTGCGTAGCGATTTGCATACGCAGGCCGAACTGTGCCTTCAACAAGTCATTCAGCTCTTTTTGCAGAGCTGCCTGGTCTTTGCCGCGGAGTTCAGTTGCTTTCATATTCAACTCCAATTATTGGCCGACTTGGCGAATGACAAACGTCGTCGCCAGTGGCAGTTTAGAGGCGGCAAGACGGAAGGCTTCCCGTGCCAGCGCTTCATCAACGCCATCCATTTCGTACAGTACTTTGCCTGGCTGAATTTCAGCGACGTAGTACTCAGGATTACCTTTACCGTTACCCATACGGACTTCAGCCGGTTTGTTCGAAATCGGTTTGTCCGGGAAAATACGGATCCAGATACGGCCACCGCGCTTGATGTGACGCGTCATTGCACGACGCGCCGCTTCAATTTGACGTGCAGTGATACGACCGCGCGCAACTGCCTTCAGACCGAATTCGCCAAACGACACGGCGGTGCCGCGGCTGTGCGAAATACCGGTGTTACGGCCTTTCTGCTCTTTACGATACTTTCTGCGTGCTGGTTGCAGCATGATTATTCTCCTGCTTTCTCAGCTGGTGCTGCTGCGGCGGCCGGTTTAGCGGCGGTACGCACACGTGCACCTGGTGCTGTGGATGGTTTCGCACCGGCGCCTGCTGGACGTGGGCGGCCGCTTGGCTTGCCATCGTCACGGCGTGGACCGCGGCTCTTCTTCTCGTCAGCCGGGGTATCGATGACTGGTGCATCGCCGTTAGGCGCGCGGTCACCTTTGTATACCCACACCTTGACACCGATGATGCCGTAGGTGGTCGATGCTTCGCTGGTACCGTAGTCGATATCGGCGCGCAGGGTATGCAGAGGCACGCGGCCTTCGCGGTACCACTCTTTACGGGCGATTTCGATACCGTTCAGACGGCCGGACGACATGATCTTGATACCGAGTGCACCCAGGCGCATTGCATTTTGCATTGCACGCTTCATGGCGCGGCGGAACATGATCCGTTTTTCCAGCTGCTGCGAGATCGAATCGGCGATCAGTTGCGAATCGATTTCCGGTTTGCGGATTTCTTCGATGTTCACGTGAACAGGTACGCCCATGATCTTGGTCAGCGCCGACTTCAGTACTTCGATGTCTTCGCCTTTTTTACCAATGACCACGCCTGGACGCGAGCTGTAGATCGTGAAGCGCGCGTTCTTGGCCGGACGCTCGATAACGATGCGGCCGACGGAAGCGTTCTTCAGTTTCTTTTTCAGGTAAGCACGTGCTTTCAAGTCTTCGTTCAGCATGGCAGCGAAATTACCGTTGCCTGCATACCAGCGCGAAGCCCAGTTACGGGTGACCGCCAGACGGAAACCGGTTGGATGAATTTTCTGACCCATCGTGGCTCCTTAGTTACCGACAGTCACGTAAACGTGACAGGATTGTTTCGAAATACGGTCGCCACGGCCTTTTGCACGCGCGGTGAAGCGCTTCAGGACCGGGCCCTTTTCGACGTAGATCGTTTTCACGAACAATTCGTCGATGTCCGCGCCGTCATTGTGTTCCGCATTGGCGATTGCCGATTCCAGAACACGCTTGATGATCGCAGCACCTTTTTTCGGGCTGAATTGCAAGATGTTGAGTGCTGCGTCAACTTTCTTGCCACGAATCAGGTCAGCAACCAGGCGACCTTTTTGGTCGGACAGGCGCACACCTTTGAGGATAGCTTTGGTTTCCATTATTTCTTAGCCTTTTTGTCAGCTGCATGACCCTTGAACGTACGGGTCAGTGCGAATTCGCCGAGCTTGTGACCAACCATGTTTTCGGAAACATAAACCGGCACGTGCAGCTTGCCGTTATGAACCGCGATCGTCAGGCCGATAAAGTCAGGCATGATTGTCGAACGACGCGACCAGGTTTTGATTGGCTTTTTGTCTTTGGCAGCTTGCGCAGCTTCAACTTTTTTCACCAGGTGGGCGTCACAGAACGGCCCTTTTTTCAATGAACGTGTCATGTGCTACCCCTTATTTCTTGCCGCGGCGCGAGACGATCATGGAAGTAGTACGCTTGTTGCTGCGTGTCTTCTTACCTTTAGTCTGTTGGCCCCAAGGCGAAACTGGATGACGACCAGCTGCTGTTTTACCTTCACCACCACCGTGCGGGTGATCGACCGGGTTCATGACCACACCGCGAACGGTAGGACGAACACCGCGCCAGCGCATCGCGCCAGCTTTACCGATTTTACGCAGGCTGTGTTCGGCATTGCCGACTTCACCCACGGTTGCACGGCACTCGATATGCACGCGACGTACCTCACCCGAGCGCAGGCGCACTTGAGCGTAGGTACCTTCACGGGCCATCAGCACGACGCCGGCGCCGGCGGTACGGGCCATCTGGGCACCTTTACCTGGCAGCATTTCGACGCAATGCATCACGGTACCGACTGGGATGTTACGGATTGGCAAGCAGTTACCCGATTTGATCGGCGCTTCCGAACCGTTCATCACGCTGTCGCCAACGGACATGCCCTTGGTGGCGATGATGTAATGACGCTCGCCGTCGGCGTAGCACAGCAGAGCGATATTCGCGGTGCGGTTTGGATCGTATTCGATACGTTCCACTTTCGCTGGAATACCATCTTTGGTGCGCTTGAAGTCGATCAGGCGATAGTGTTGCTTGTGACCACCACCGATATGACGGGTGGTGATATGACCGTTGTTGTTACGACCAGCGGTCTTGGATTTCTTTTCAACCAGGGCAGCGAACGGACGACCTTTGTACAGGTCCGGGTTCACCACCTTTACCATGCCGCGACGGCCTGGCGAGGTTGGTTTCATCTTAACGAGTGCCATTATGCAGCCTCCTCGGAGAAGTTGATTTCCTGGCCAGGCTTCAGGCACACGAAAGCACGCTTGGTATGATTACGACGACCGTTGAACTTGCCGGTGCGCTTTTGCTTGCCTTCGCGGTTTGCAGTTTGCACGGACAGAACTTCGACCTTGAACAGCAGTTCGACTGCTGCCTTGATTTCAGGCTTGGTTGCATCCGGCAGTACGCGGAATACAATTTGCTCGTTCTTTTCCGCGACCATGGTGGCCTTTTCGGAAATCACGGGCGCCAACAGCACCTTCATCAAGCGTTCTTCGCTATGTTTCAAAATCGCGCTCATGCCAGCATCTCCTCAATCTTGGCCAGTGCAGCTTTGGTGACCAGGATCTTCTTGTAGAACACCAGGGACATCGGGTCTGCGTGACGTGGCTCAACGACGAGTACGTTAGGCAGGTTGCGCGACGCCAGTTCCAGGTTTTCGTTCAGAACGTCGGTGATGATCAGAACCGAATCAAAGCCCAGGCCGTTCAATTTTTGCGACAGCAGCTTGGTTTTTGGCGCGTCGATCGTCAGATCGTCGATGACGATCAGGCGCTCTTCGCGAGCCAGCTGCGACAGGATCGAGCAGACACCTGCGCGATACATTTTTTTGTTCACTTTGTGGGTGAAGTTTTCGTCAGGCGAGTTCGGGAAAATCCGACCACCGCCGCGCCACAGTGGCGACGACGACATACCGGCACGAGCGCGGCCGGTACCTTTTTGGCGCCATGGCTTTTTCGTCGTGTGGTGAACTTCTTCACGGTCTTTTTGCTTGCGGTTACCGCTACGTGCATTCGCCTGATAGGCGATCACGACTTGGTGGATCAGCGCTTCATTGTAATCACGGCCGAAAATTTCATCAGCAGCGACGACGTTGGAGCCGGCTTGACCTTGCGCATTCAGAAGCTTGAGTTCCATCGTTTAAGCTCCCTTCTTGGCTTTGGTTTTGATGGCTGGCGAGACAACTACCTGGCCATTTTTCGCGCCTGGAATCGCGCCTTTGACCAGCAGCAGCTGACGGTCGGCATCGATACGGGCGATCACGAGGTTCTGGATCGTACGGTTAACGTCACCCAGATGACCGGTCATGCGCTTACCAGGAAAAACACGACCTGGATCTTGCGCCATACCGATGGAACCTGGAACGTTGTGCGAACGCGAGTTACCGTGCGTGGCGCGGCCAGAAGAGAAGTGGTAACGTTTGATAACGCCTGCATAGCCTTTACCGATGGTAACGCCTTGCACGTCGATCTTTTGACCGACTTCGAACAGGGAAGCGGCGACGACATCGCCAGCTTTCAATTCGGCGGCTTTAGCAGCATCAACGCGGAACTCTTTCAACAGAGTACCGGCTTCAACGCCAGCTTTAGCATGATGACCAGCAACAGCTTTGGTCACGCGGGAAGCGCGACGTTGACCGAATGCGACCTGAACAGCAGAGTAACCATCTGTTTCAGGGGTTTTGATTTGCGCAACACGGTTGTTCGATACGTCCAGCACGGTGACAGGAATCGAATCCCCTTCGTCCGTGAAAATGCGCATCATACCAACCTTGCGACCGAGAAGGCCTAGGCTCATTTTTTCTCCATTCCCACCTGCGATTGGGCGGGGCTTGTTTAACTACAAATAACGTAGGACTCTAAAAAGGACGAATCCATACCGAAGCCGGCTAGTATATAGCACAAAAACCCTTGACGCAACAAGTTAACACGAGGTATGTCAAAGTGTTGTTGCGCGCTTCGCGGCAAGTTGCCGGCATCGCCGCGAAGGAGCGCCAAGGTAACACAAATCTACTGTTCATGCGCCTTTGCGGGCGCCACAACAACACCCTTGCCCACCTGATACCAGTCAACCTTGCGCGTCACCACCATCACGGCGGCCAGCACGGCAAACAGCAGGATGCTGCCCAGCACCAGCGCATTGCTTTCCGAATTGAGCAGGCCGTACAGGGCGCCGTACAGCAGGGTCAAGGCCACGCCGAAGCCGATCGCCCTGCCCGCGCTGCCGAGCACGCAGCTGAGATAAAAGCTGGTCAGCACGATACAGGCGCCGCTGGCGATCAGATACGCCACCCTGAAGGCGATATGTTCGGCCAGGCCCACCAGCAGCAGGAAGAAGAGCACCAGGGCCAGCCCCACCAGCAGATATTGCACCGGGTGGATCGGCAGGCTTTTCAGGATTTCAAAGATGAAGAAGGCGGCAAACGTCAGCGCCACGAACAGCAGGCCATATTTGGTGGCGCGGTCCGATTGCGAATATATATTGACGGGCTCGATGAAGCCCACGCTGAAACGGTCGACCTGCCCCAGCGGCGCGCTGTCGGGCACCTTGAATTCGGCTTCGATGCCGGACAGCTGCGTCTGCGCATTGGTGGCCAGCGACGAGATATTCCACGTCACATTGAAACCGCTGGCGTCGATCTGGCGGTTCTTCGGCGACGGCAAAAAGCGCCCGCCAAACTGCGGATGGGGCCAGTTCGACCTGATGCTGATCTGGCTGTTTTTCGCCACCGGCACGAAGTGCTGGCGTTCGATGCCATCAAGGCCCAGGTCAAAGCTGAAGGCGACCTGCTGCGGGGCGGCCAGTGGCATGGCGCCCAGCGGCGCATGCAGGCCGCTGCGGAAGGCGAACAGCCCGGTGCCCTGCTCGAACTCGATCCGGCGCCCGCCCCAGTCGATTGCCGGTATATTGCGGATGCCGCGCACATCCTCGATCGACAGCGCAATGAAGGGCGCGCCAGGCGTAATGCGCGCTTCCGGCACCTTGCGCGGCAGCTGCGCCAGAGACGGCACCGTGAAGTCGCCCTTGAAGGCATGCTGGCCGCTGTAGACCAGCACCTGGTGGATGCCGCGGTAGCGGCGGTCGGTCTCGATGGCGCCGTTCTGCTGCAGCTTGTCCGGATACACCAGCAGGCGGCGCTGCATCACGCGGTGCCGCACTTCGGTACGCGCCGGCACGCTGCTTTTCTGATCCTTGTCGGCGGCGATGTCGACCCGCTCGTCATACTGTTCCACATACGGAATCACCAGGATCGGCCCGATGATGGTTTGCTCGCGCACGGAATCGGCGGCGATGCTGTCGACGGCCGCCTGGCGAAACTGCATGCGCTCCTTGATGGTCTCCTGGATCATCAGCAGGGGCAGGCCGATCAGCAGCATCAGGGCGAACACGATCAGCGCCTTGATCAATAACGTTTTTTGCATGGTGCCTCCGAATGGTAAGGAGGCCAGTCTAGAAAACCCGTATGCGCTGATGATGCGTTGCGTGTGAAGTCGAACGCTATATTTATGCCACAGGAAGCCACAAGCTTGCCAATGCGCCACCCTCATCATGGTTGCCCACATTGACCGTGCCGCCATGCAGCAGGGCCACCTCGCGCACGAACGGCAGGCCCAGGCCGGTGCTTTTTCCCGCCTGCGGGCGCGGCAAGGAGTAAAACCGCTCGAACACGCGCTCCAGGGCATACGGCGGAATGCCGTCGCCGCGGTCGCGCACGCTGATGGCGATGCCCTTCCCGCTGCCGGCGGCCTGCAGGTCGATGCGGCTGCCCTGTGGTGCAAAGCCGATCGCATTGTCCAGCAGATTGCCCAGCGCCTGGCGCAGCAGCAAGGCGTCGCCGGCCACCTGCGCATCGATGGCGGACACGTCCAGCAGCAGGCCGCGCGCCGCCAGCGAGGCGGCCGCATCCTGCGCCACCTGCGCCAGCAAGGGCGCCACCGCGATCGGCTCGGGCGCATCGAGGCGCTGCTGCTTTTCCACCCGCACCAGGGCCAGCAATCTGTCGATCAGCTGCCGCTGGCGCGCATTCTGTTCCAGGATATTGCCGAGAAAACGCGTGCGTTCCGCCGCCGGCATGTCTTCCTGCAGCAGCTCGGCCGAGGCCTGGATGGCGGCGATCGGGCTTTTCAATTCATGCGTCAAGGTATGCATCAGCTGCTCGACGTATTCCTTGCCTTCCAGGCGCGTGCGCATGGCCTCCAATGCCCGCCCCAGAATGCCGATCTCGCTGTTGCCGAGCAGTGGCAGCGCCACCTTGCGCCCCGCTTCCACCGCGCCGATATAGGCCATCAGTTTGCCCAGCGCCTGGTGCAACCACCACGCAAAGGCCAGGCCGATCAGGAGCGACAGCAGCAGCAGGATCGCGCCGCGCTGCAAAATGATGCGCTGGCTGCGTTCAACGAAGGCCTGCACGCTGGCATTGGGCTTGGCCACCGTCAACACGCCAATGATCTCGCTGCCGTCGCGTATCGGCGCGGCCACATGCATCACGGTCGACATCTCGTCGTCGGGGTCCGAACGGGTGCTGCGCGCGCCGTATTTGCCCTGCAAGGTCAGATACACGTCGTTCCAGCGCGAATAGTCGCGCCCCACGTCGCGCCCGCTCGAATCGAACAGCACCAGGCCATGGCGGTCGGTGATGGTGATGCGGTAGTCGAGCGAGCGCTTGCGCACGCCGTTGATATTGACGTCGATGGCGCGCTGCGCGTCATGCCGCATGCGCTGCAGCACGACGGAGTCGTCGAGACGGCCGTCGCGGATATCGGTCGCCACCAGCGCGGCCAGCAATTGCGAGGTGTCGACCAGGGTGTCTTCCAGGGTCGAACGCACGCCGGGCTTGACCTGCGCCATGAACACATTGAGCAGGAACCAGGCGGCCAGCCCCACCACCAGGAAGTAGCCGCACAGGATGCGCAGGCCGATCTTCATGTCAGGCGCGCGCCAGGCTGTAGCCCAGACCCCGGTGCGTCTGGATCGGTTCAACGCCGGCATCGATGGCGCGCAGCTTGGCGCGCAACGATTTCACGTGGGCGTCAACCGTGCGCTCGAGCGTATCGGGCGCACCGCTCCAGACGCGCTCCATCAGCTGCGCGCGCGACAGCACGTGGCCCGGATGCTCGAGCAGGGTTTTGAGCAGCAGGTATTCGTAGCGGGTCAGCTCCAGCGGCTGGCCGTGGAACAGCACGCGCGCTTCGAGGGCGCGCAGTTCGAAGCGCGCGGCATCGGTGGGCGCCGTTGGCGGCGGCTGCGCCACGCTGGCGCGGCGCAGGATGACGCGAATGCGCGCCACCAGTTCGCGCGGCGAAAACGGTTTTGTCACGTAATCGTCGGCGCCGATTTCCAGGCCGACGATGCGGTCGATTTCATCGCTGCGGGCGGTGAGAAAAATCACCGGCACGTCGGAGAACTGGCGCAGCCGGCGGCACGCTTCCAGGCCGCTCATGTCGGGCAGGCCGATGTCGAGCACCACCAGCTGCGGCGCGTCGTCATGACGCAGCAGGGCAAGCGCCTGCTCGCCGAGCATCACATGGCGCGGCGTGAAACCATCGGTGCGCAGCGCGTAGGCGATGCTGTCGGCGATCGCCTGTTCATCTTCAACGATCAGGATGGTACGGGTCATGGCGGCGCCGCAGGTAAGGAGGAAAGACGGAGTATCCCTGACGCGGACAAGCAGCGTCAATCGTGCCGCCGGCGCGCGCAAGCACGCGAAAAATGCTCACAGTCAATTAGTTATAGTATAGTCATCAGGGCCTTCCAACGAGATGCACCTGCATCGACTGCCCGCACGAGGAAATCATGAAGACATCCACTATCAGCCTGTTATGCGCCGCCAGCCTGCTGGCCGGCTGCGCCACCACGTCCGATCCCGCCGCTTCTTCCCCGGGTCTGGCCGCCTCCAGCGCGCAGCACGACGCCTGCAATGCTGCCGAACTCAAGGGGCAGCTGGCCGAAGCGGAACTGGCCTGCACCCGGGCGCTCGACAGCGCCATCAAGGCTGGCGCCAAAGACGAGCTGCTGTCGCAGCGCCAGTACAACCTGGGCCGCGTCAAGCGCCTGCTGGGCAAGCATGTGGAAGCCGAAGCGCTGTACAAGCAGGCGCTGGCGACCGAAGAGGCGGCCCTGCCGCGCAGCGACGCGCGCATCGGCCGGCGCCTGGTGGAACTGGCCTCGGCCCTGTCGGCGCAAGGCAAATGGCAGGAGGGCGCGGCCTATCTGGAACGCTCGCTGCCAGTGCTGCACAAGCTGCCCGACACCTCGCGCGCCTATGCGGCCGAAGTGCTGCAGCAGTACGCGAAACAGCTGCAGGGCGGAGCGCAGGCGGCGCTGGGCAGGCGCTTCATGGAAACGGCCGCCATCCTGAAATAAGGGATGCGGACATAAAAAAACCGGGCCGGTTCGATCACGAACAGGCCCGGCTTTTACAGACTGGCGTTCAGGGAACCCTGGCCGCCGCCTTGAATCGATTATTGCAGTTTGATTTCGACATCAACACCGGCTGGCAGGTCCAGCTTCATCAGTGCGTCAACGGTTTTGTCCGTTGGGTCAACGATGTCCATCAGGCGTTGGTGCGTACGGATCTCGAACTGATCGCGCGAAGTTTTGTTGACGTGCGGGGAACGCAGCACATCGAAACGCTGAATACGGGTAGGCAGTGGTACTGGGCCTTTGACGACAGCGCCGGTGCGCTTCGCGGTTTCAACGATTTCCAGAGCCGACTGGTCGATCAGTTTGTAATCGAAAGCCTTCAGGCGGATACGGATTTTCTGGTTTGGTGCCGACATGATATTTCCTTAAAAGAACGAACCGCGCGGTCTGCACGGCAATGAGGTGATACGGGAATTTCTGACGCTACAACCGTCAGGGTCGACATGATAGCACCAAAATGCTTGCCAACCCCGGCAGTTGATCAAAAAGAAGGGCGCCGGGCGACGACGCGTCTTCTCTTTTAGCAGGCTGAAGAATTAAGCCAGGATTTTTGCAACAACACCAGCACCAACGGTACGGCCGCCTTCGCGGATAGCGAAGCGCAGACCTTCTTCCATCGCGATCGGGTTGATCAGCTTGACGGTGATCGACACGTTATCGCCTGGCATGACCATTTCTTTGTCTGCTGGCAACTCGATCGAACCGGTCACGTCCGTCGTACGGAAGTAGAACTGTGGACGATAGTTGTTGAAGAATGGCGTGTGACGGCCGCCTTCGTCTTTCGACAGGACATAGATCTCGCCGGTGAAGTGAGCGTGTGGCTTGATCGAGCCTGGTTTTGCCAGCACTTGACCACGTTGCACGTCTTCACGCTTGGTGCCGCGCAGCAGCAGACCAACGTTGTCGCCTGCCTGACCCTGGTCCAGCAGCTTGCGGAACATTTCCACGCCGGTGCAAGTCGTTTTGACGGTATCGGTGATGCCGACGATTTCGATCTCTTCGCCGACCTTGATGATGCCGCGTTCGATACGACCGGTTACCACGGTACCGCGACCCGAGATCGAGAACACGTCTTCCACTGGCATCAGGAACGCACCGTCAACTGCGCGCTCTGGCGTCGGGATGTACGAGTCCAGCGCATCGGCCAGACGCAGCACTGCGTCCACGCCCATTTCGCCTTCTTTGCCTTCCAGCGCCATACGGGCCGAACCTTTGATGATAGGCACGTCGTCGCCTGGGAATTCATATTTCGACAACAGCTCGCGCACTTCCATTTCAACCAGTTCCAGCAGCTCTGCGTCGTCGACCAGGTCGCACTTGTTCAGGAACACGATGATGTATGGAACGCCAACTTGACGGGCCAGCAGGATGTGTTCGCGGGTCTGTGGCATCGGGCCGTCAGCTGCCGAGCAAACCAGGATCGCGCCGTCCATCTGTGCTGCACCGGTAATCATGTTCTTGATGTAATCGGCGTGGCCCGGGCAGTCAACGTGCGCGTAGTGACGCGCAGCCGTTTCGTACTCGACGTGAGCGGTGTTGATGGTAATGCCGCGTGCTTTTTCTTCTGGAGCCGCATCGATCTGGTCGTATGCTTTGGCTTCGCCGCCGAATTTCTTCGACAGAACCGTTGCGATTGCAGCGGTCAGCGTGGTTTTACCGTGGTCGACGTGGCCGATGGTGCCGACGTTGACGTGCGGCTTGGTCCGTTCGAATTTACCTTTTGCCATTTTATTCTTCCTTAGAACAATGATTTAAATGTAGGGGCCGGCATTCTCGTGAAAGCCGGCCCGGCACAACAATTACTTAGCTTTCGAGCTTACGATTGCTTCAGTCACGTGTTTCGGAGCTTCCGAATAGTGCTTGAATTCCATCGAGTAAGTCGCACGGCCTTGCGTTGCGGAGCGCAGCGAGGTCGAGTAGCCGAACATTTCCGACAGCGGTACTTCGGCCTTGATGATCTTGCCGCCACCGCCAGCAATCTCGTCCATACCTTGCACCATGCCGCGACGCG
This sequence comes from Janthinobacterium sp. PC23-8, assembly GCF_002250505.1. Taxonomy (GTDB): domain Bacteria; phylum Pseudomonadota; class Gammaproteobacteria; order Burkholderiales; family Burkholderiaceae_D; genus Janthinobacterium. The sequence continues at coordinate 2,957,922 of NZ_NJGY01000001.1, read as the reverse complement.
ACGACAGATCGCCCATCACGGTACCGGCGTAATCTTCCGGCGTTTCCACTTCCACCGACATCATCGGCTCCAGGATAACTGGCGATGCTTTGCGGCAGCCATCTTTGAATGCCATCGAAGCGGCCATGCGGAATGCATTTTCGTTCGAGTCGACATCATGGTAGGAACCGAAGAACAGCGTGACCTTGACGTCAACGACCGGGTAGCCAGCCATCACGCCCGAAGTCAGCGTGTCGCGCACACCTTTTTCAACTGCAGGGATGTATTCGCGAGGAACGGTACCGCCCTTGATCGCGTCAACGAATTCGAAACCCTTGCCTGGTTCTTGCGGTTCGATCTTCAGAACCACGTGACCGTATTGACCACGACCACCCGATTGCTTGACGAATTTGCCTTCCGACTCTTCGCAAGTTTTGCGGATCGTTTCGCGGTAAGCCACTTGTGGCTTGCCGACGGTCGCTTCGACGTTGAATTCACGTTTCATGCGGTCAACGATAATTTCCAGGTGCAACTCGCCCATACCACCGATGATGGTCTGGCCCGATTCTTCATCGGTCTTCACGCGGAACGAAGGATCTTCCTGCGCCAGGCGGTTCAGCGCCAGGCCCATTTTTTCCTGGTCAGCCTTGGTCTTCGGCTCGACGGCCTGCGAGATCACTGGCTCAGGGAAAACCATTTTTTCCAGGGTGATGATGGCCGATGGATCGCACAGGGTTTCGCCCGTGGTTGCATCTTTCAGGCCAACGGCGGCGGCGATATCGCCAGCGTGCACTTCCTTGATTTCTTCGCGCTGGTTCGCATGCATCTGCAAAATACGGCCAAGACGTTCTTTCTTGTTCTTGATCGGATTGTAGACGGTGTCGCCCGACTTGATCGTGCCCGAATAGACGCGGAAGAAAATCAGCTGGCCGACGAACGGGTCGGTCATGATCTTGAATGCCAGCGCAGCGAATTTCTCGTTGTCGTCGGCTTTACGGAAGATCGGCTGGTCGTCTTCATCCATGCCCTGCACTGGCTTGATGTCCAGTGGCGATGGCAGGTATTCGATCACGCCGTCCAGCATGGCTTGCACGCCCTTGTTTTTAAAGGCGGTGCCGCACATCATTGGCACGATTTCCGAGGCCAGCGTACGCATGCGCAGAGCAGCCTTGATTTCAGCTTCCGACAGGTCGCCTTCTTCCAGGTACTTGTTCATCAGCTCTTCGGACGCTTCGGCAGCGGCTTCGACCATCTTCTCGCGCCACTCGGCGGCTTGATCAGCCAGCTCTGCAGGGATATCACGGTAGTCGAACTTCATGCCTTGCGACGCGTCGTCCCAATACACTGCCTTCATCTTGACCAGATCGACCACGCCCAGGAAGTTCTCTTCGGCGCCGATAGGAATCTGCAGCGGAATCGGGTTCGCTTTCAGGCGAGCACGCATCTGCTCGTAGACCTTGAAGAAGTTGGCGCCGGTACGGTCCATCTTGTTCACGAAGGCCAGACGTGGCACTTTGTACTTGTTAGCCTGACGCCATACCGTTTCCGATTGTGGCTGCACGCCGCCGACCGCACAGTAAACCATGCAGGCGCCATCCAACACGCGCATCGAGCGTTCAACTTCAATGGTGAAGTCAACGTGGCCCGGGGTGTCGATGATGTTGATGTGGTGCTCAGGGAAATTGTTAGCCATCCCTTTCCAGAAACAGGTGGTCGCTGCGGACGTAATCGTGATGCCGCGCTCTTGCTCTTGCTCCATCCAGTCCATGGTGGCGGCGCCATCATGCACTTCGCCAATCTTGTGATTGACGCCGGTGTAGAACAGCACGCGTTCGGTGGTGGTCGTCTTACCTGCATCGATGTGAGCGGAGATACCGATATTGCGGTAGCGCTCAATGGGGGTCTTGCGGGCCATAATTAATCCTAAATGAATGGACAAAACCGAGCAGCATTTTTTTGCAAAAATGAGCCCGGCCTCGAACAACAGATACTTGACAGCCACCCTGCGGCAGCTGGCTTTTTATTAGAAGCGGAAATGCGAGAACGCTTTGTTCGCTTCAGCCATGCGATGGACTTCGTCGCGTTTTTTCATCGCGCCGCCGCGGCTTTCAGCCGCTTCCATCAGCTCACCGCCGAGGCGTTGTGGCATCGATTTTTCGCTGCGTTTGTTAGCAGCTTCGCGCAACCAACGCATGGACAGCGCCATACGACGCACTGGGCGAACTTCGACCGGCACCTGGTAGTTTGCACCACCGACGCGACGGGATTTCACCTCAACGAGCGGCTTGGCGTTGTTGATTGCGGTAACAAAAACTTCGAGTGGATCTTTACCCGATTTTGCTGCGATGTGCTCGAAAGCACCGTAGATGATGTTTTCTGCAACCGATTTCTTACCGGACAGCATCAGAACGTTCACAAATTTGGCGACATCAGTGTTGCCGAATTTTGGATCTGGCAAAATTTCGCGCTTGGGTACTTCACGACGACGTGGCATATCAATTCCTTTCAATCTTCAGTTGAGCGCGCGTTCTTCGCACACTCGCGGACGACCATCATAGTCACCCACTTACTCGACCAGATGCGGTCGACTACATTCACTTAGCTAGTTGCCACTGAGCGAAACTTGGGTTTGCTGCTACAACTATTACTTCTTGCCTGCTTTAGCGCGCTTGGTACCGTATTTCGAACGCGATTGCTTACGGTCTTTGACGCCTTGGGTATCCAGAGCACCGCGAACCATGTGGTAACGAACACCTGGCAAATCTTTTACACGACCGCCGCGCAGCAGAACAACGCTGTGCTCTTGCAGGTTGTGGCCTTCACCGCCGATGTACGAAATGACTTCGAAACCGTTGGTCAGACGCACTTTGGCGACTTTACGCAGAGCCGAGTTAGGCTTTTTTGGCGTCGTGGTGTAAACACGTGTGCAAACGCCACGTTTTTGCGGGCTGTTTTCCAGCGCCGGCGATTTGCTCTTCACGGTCAAGGCGACGCGTGGATTGCGAATCAATTGATTGATGGTTGGCATCGTTATAAATCCAACAAAAAACTACGATTAATAACCCGGACATTGCTGCCCGGCGACTAAAACCTCGTCCCGCCTTATCGTTCCACACCGCAGGCACCCGCAGCCACTCGACGAGGAGCGGCCAGCAAATGCCAGGTAACACGTAAACGATGTGCAGAATAAAATCGAGAACTCGCTAGTTTAGACCTTGTGTTACAGGGGGTCAATCAGTTTACGGCTTTTTGCTATAAAAAAGAGCAAAGTAAACGCACGTTCGTGGCATTTACGCCAATTTTTCCTGCGCAGGCCCTGATCGCACCGTGCTGGCGGGCCCCGTGTTGAACGACCGCAAGACAGCAAAAGGAATGATAATAGCGGACATTTTTTCGCCGCCGCCTCGCCGCCCACCCTTTATGCGCTCCTTGTTTCGCCCAGCCGGTACCAGCCTGGCCACCGCCTTCTTGCTGCTGACCTACGCCCTGCTCACGGCCGTGCCCTTCCTGCCCGCGCTGCTGGGACGCGCGCCCGAGCATCCGTGGCAACTGCTCAGCTTTGAGCTGCTGGCCTGGCTGGCCGTATGGAGCATCTTCCAGCGCCCGGCCTGGTTTCACTGGCTGCTGGCGCCGGCCTTCCTGGCGCTGCCGACCGAGATTTACCTGTTCGTGTTCTACGGCCAGGGCATTTCCACACACCACCTGGGCATCATCTTCGAGACCAGCCCCAAGGAAGCGATGGAGTTCCTGGGCCAGAAAGTATGGCTGATGGGCGCCGTCATGCTGGCCGTGGTCGCATGGTGCCTGCTCAGCTGGTATGCGGCCACGCGCACGCACAGCCTGCACTGGCGCGGCAGGAGCCGGCCCATCGTTTTCGTGCTGCTGCTGCTGCTGGGCGCAAGCTGGCTGTATGGCCAGGAATTCGGCTTTGCCGCCAGCGCGCCGGCGGCCAGCGCAGCGTCCGCCAGCGCCGACGCCGGCAGCGTGCTTGAGGTGGCCGGCATCGAGGGCGCCGACGAGACCGGGCTGGACTGGCCCAGCCTGCCACACTGGATGCATCTGCCATACGGCTTTGCCACCGTCAGCGGCGCCTGGCCCTTCGGTCTGATGGCGCGCGGTGTCGATTTCTACAAGGAACGCCAGTACCTGGCCGAACTGGGCAAGAAAAACAGCAACTTCACCTTCGGCGCCCACCAGCAGGAGCCGGACACGCAGCCGGAAGTGGTGCTGATGGTGATCGGCGAATCGTCGCGCTACGACCGCTGGAGCCTGAACGGCTACGCACGCGAGACCAATCCCCTGCTCAAGCAGGAAACAAACCTGGTGCCGCTCGCCGATGTCATCACGGCCGTCTCGGCCACGCGTTTGTCGGTGCCCGTCATCGTGTCGCGTAAAAAGGCCACGGAAAGCCTGAAGGCCGGCTTTTCGGAAAAATCGTTCCTGTCCGCCTACAAGGAAGCGGGCTTCAAGACCTACTGGCTGTCGAACCAGATCTCGTTCGGCAAGTTCGACACGCCCGTCTCGGTGTTTGCCAAGGAAGCCGACGTGGTGCAGTTCTTGAACCTGGGCGGCTTTACCAACAACTCGAACTTCGACCAGATTTTATTGGACCCGTTGAAAAACGCGCTGGCCGACCCGGCGCCGAAAAAACTGATCGTGCTGCACACCCTGGGCAGCCACTGGAACTACAGCCAGCGCTACCCGAAGGAGTTCGACAAGTGGCAGCCCTCGCTGTTCGGCGTCGACAAGCCCGTCTATACCGACACGGCCATCAAGCCGCAACTGAACAACAGCTACGACAGCTCGATCCTGTACACCGACTGGTTCTTGTCCAGCGTGATCGGCATGCTGAAGGACGACGGCGAGCGCACGGCACTGCGCAGCTCGCTCCTGTATGTGTCCGACCACGGCCAGACCCTGTACGACGGCAGCTGCCGCCTGGCCTTCCACGGCCACAACACGCAGTTCGAATTCCACGTGCCGTCGTTTGTCTGGTATTCGCCGCAATTTGCGCAGCGCTACCCGGACAAGGTAAAACAGGTGCGCCGCCATCAAAAGTCGAAACTGTCGACCGAAAACATGTTCCACACCCTGCTCGACCTGGGCGACATCCGCTACGCCGGCGAACAACCCGAATGGAGCATTGCCAACGCCCGCTTCAGGCAGCACAAGCGCTACGTCGACAGCTATGGCTGGACCAACTACGACAACGCCACCATCCGCGGCGACTGCCATGAAGTGATCGACAGGAGCACGCCGCAGAAGCAGGAAAAATAAAGGCTAGGCAGCTGCCGATTCGCGCTCGGCGTCGCGCAGCAGCGCCTCGGGCACGCCGCGTTTTCTCAGGGCCTCGATCAGGCGCGCCGTCGAGCCCTGCGCAAACTGCGTCTCGTCGCGGCGCAGGCCTTCGCTCAGATAGGACTTGAGCAAGGTCTGGTAGCCGGCGAAACCGCGCAGCGGGGCGATCTCTTTCATGGCGTCGACCACGTCGACCGGGATGCGCAAGGTGATCGACGTCATGGGACGGTCTTTCGCCAGGCGGGTTTTCAAGCGTTCAGACAACATATTGCATTTCCTCCTTCTGCTCCGCCAGGCGGGCGGAAATAATACGGATGGCGACGTCCTCGATCTCGACATGCACCACGAACAGCAAGCGTGCGCTGGCATCGAAGCCGATGGCCGCGTCGCGCGCCTCATCCTTGCGCGACGCCTCGACCAGCACAAAGAACGGATCGCCAAATACCTGGGCCGCCTCTTCGAACCGGACGCCATGCTTGCGCTGGTTCAGCTGCGCTTTGGCAACATCCCAGACAAACGCATCGGCCCCGAGGGTAAAGTGGACGTCCATGCAGCAAGACTAGCACACGTATTGACTATGTCAATACATTTTGCTTGTCATTTTGCTTGTCATCCTCCAGCACGCCGCTGCAATCGGCCGGCTGCGCCATATGGCCGCTGAGCCAGTCGAACACCCTGCCCGCCTTGTCTTCGATCTGGCTGCCGAAGCCGCGCTCGGCCAGCAGCGCGATGCCGTTGGTGGCCTGCAGCACGCCGGGCGCCAGCAGCAAGGCGCCGGCAGCATCGCGCTGCACGCACCACGGCGCCAGGCAGTCTTCCAGCAGCGGCGCGAGCACCAGGTTGTGCGAGGACACGATCACCAGATGGCGCGCGGCCAGCGTATGCAGCACGGCGGCGGCGGCCGAGATCGATTCGAGGTGATTGGTGCCGCGAAAGATCTCGTCGATGATGAACAGGGCCGCGCCTTCTCCCTCGGCATCGCTGTCGGCCAGCGCCAGCAGTTCGCGCGCGCGGCGCAGTTCGGCCAGATATAAACTTTCGCCGCCGGCCAGCGAGTCTTCGCTCTGCATGCTCGAGTACAGCCGCAGCAGCGGCACATGGGCTGACTGCGCATGGCAAAAGCCGAAGGCGCGGGCGCAGACCAGGTTCAGGCCCACGGTACGCAGCAAGGTGCTCTTGCCGATGCCGTTCTGGCCTGAAATGAAACTGCCCCGGTCCTGCAGGCGAAACGACAAGGGCACCGCACCAGGCAACAGCGGGTGGACCATGCCCTGCAATGCCAGTTCGCGCGGTCCCGCCACGCCGGCCCGGCAGAAGACAGGTACCTCGCGCAAGTGCCGCGCCAGTGCCAGGTCCGCTTCCAGGGCAGCGACCTGGCTGAAACTGTCACGCAAAAAGTCGATCTGCGCCGCCACCAGCTGGCGCGTGCGGAAATAGCGCGTGATATTTTTCAGCAGCAGCCAGTCGCCGTATTCGGCTACCACCGTATCGACCATGGGCAGGTAGCGCAGCAGCGAGCGTTCGATGCCGCGCACTATTTTTTTGGCCTGCGTGCCGCTGCCCCGGAAGTGCGCGGTTGCCGGCACATCGAGGCGCGCCAGCGCCGCATGGGCCTTGAGCAGATGGCGCAAGCTGTCGAGCGTGCGCTCCCATTGTTTGCTCACTTCGTAATAGCGCGACTGTATCGCCATCAGCGCGACACAGACGGCCAGCACGCCAAACAGGGCCGGCCAGCCCACCAGCCAGGTAGAGGCAATCGCCAGCAACAAGGCCAGCGGCAGCAGCCACAGCCAGGAGCGCCACCACGGCGCTGGCGCCAGCACGGCGCCGTACAAGGTGCCAGCAATTTCGGTATCGGTCTGGCGCAAGCCACGGCAGGCGCGCTGCAGGCTGGTCGCCAACGGCGCATCGTCCATCAGCACCAGGGTGCGTTCGATGGCGTCGTCGCTGGCCTGGCTGCTGCACAGACGGCGATGCAGTTCCTGCTGGCCGAAGATGCTGCTGCCCTGCGCCAGGCGGTCGGTATATGGATCGAGCAGCAGATCGTTCCAGGTCTGCCGGTCGATCTGCTGCGCGCCACCGGCCAGCGTCTGCAACATGGCCACATCGCTGCGTGCAAACGGATAATCGAGTACCGGCGCGAGCACGCCGGCAGGAAACAATGGCTGTAGAAAGCTGAACATGGCGCCTGATCAAAGTTACAGGAAGGAACGCCGCCTACATGCTTCCAGTTATCAATTTTTCAAGACCTGTTCAGCACCTTTCAATTGAGTTTGAATAGGCTCACCGTCTGCGCCAGTTCGCCCGCCTGGTCCTGCAGCGACTGGGTGGCGGCGGCAGCCTCTTCCACCAGCGCCGCGTTCTGCTGTGTCACCTGGTCCATCTGGGCGATCGCCTGGTTGACCTGGTCGATGCCATCGCTCTGCTCGCGGCTGGCGGTGGCGATCTCGCCGACGATCTGCGTCACTTGGCGCACGTCGCCGACCAGGGTGTTCATGGTGACGCCAGCGCGCTCAACGAGGTCGGTGCCGAGCGCGATCTTGCCGACCGAATCGTCGATCAGCAGCTTGATCTCGCGCGCAGCCTGGCTCGAGCGCTGCGCCAGGCTGCGCACCTCGGTGGCGACGACGGCAAAGCCGCGTCCCTGCTCGCCGGCGCGCGCCGCCTCGACGGCCGCGTTCAGCGCCAGGATATTGGTCTGGAAGGCGATGCCATCGATCACGCCGATAATGTCGACGATTTTCTTCGACGAGTCATTGATCGCGTTCATGGTGCTGACCACGTCCAGCATCACTTCGCCGCCCTGCGCCGCCGTGCTCGAAGCGCCATCGACCAGGCCGCGCGCATGCTGGGCGTTTGCCGAATTCTGCTTCACGGTGCCGGTCAGCTCCTCGATTGACGCGGCCGTCTGTTCCAGCGAACTGGCCTGCGTTTCGGTGCGCGCCGACAGTTCCATATTGCCGGCCGCCAGTTCCTGCGAGCCGCGGTTGATCGCCTCGGCGCCGCCGCGCACCCGCGCCACCGTCGACAGCAGATCTTGCTGCATGCGCCGGATAGCGGTGAGCAGGCGCCCGATCTCGTTGTCGCCGCCGGTGTCGATGCGCGCCGTCAGGTCGCCGTGCGCCACCTGGTCGAGCAGTTCCACGGCGCGCGCCAGCGGTGCGATCACCACCTGGCGCAGCATGTAGTGCACACCGGCCACCAGGCCCAGCGCCAGCAGCAGGCCCAGGGCGACGAGCCACTTGACGATGGCGTATTCCAGTTCGCGCGTGGCCATCAGCGCGGTATTCTGCGTGTCGCTCAACTTCTGAAATTTTTCCAGCTGCGTCGAAAAGGCGGCGCCGGCCGGCGTCAGCTCACGCGCGTTGATCGCCGTGTAGGCGTCGGCGTCATTGCCGACCAGCGCCGCGCTGGCCCGCTCCAGCGCCTGCATCAGCGTGCGCGCCGCCGCAATCAGCGCGTCCTTGAGCGCCGCATCCTGGCCTTCATAGGCCGGCGCGCTGGCGTATTTGTCGATGAATTCCAGCGCGCGACGCTGCGATTTTGCGGCGCTGGCCAGCGCGCTGTCGCGATCGGCCGCGGCGGCGCCATCGCGCACGCTGGTATAAGCACGCGTCAGGGCAGCGCGCACGCGCGTGGTGTCCTTGTAGGCGTCATTGATGACGATCACCTGCGACGTCACCTGGTACATGGTGGACATCGAACGGGTTGACTGGTTCAGGGCGTAGATGCCCAGCGCGGCGCCGACCACCAGCATCGCGGCAAACAGCAGCAGCACACCCAGCAAACTGGCGCGCACGGTGATATTTTTCATGTCGTTTCCATTATATTATCATTTGAACATTCTAATTGAGCAATACTTCTTCGGCGACTATAACAAGAACACCTGCCTGCAAGCCAGCAAAAAGCGCGTCCGCAGCGCGCTGGGCGGACAGCGCGGACACGCCCGGACAGCGGACAGCAGCGCCACAAGCAAGCGAAATCAATCACTTGCGCATCAGATAAAGCTGGCACGATTTATGCAGCAGATCCCTTATCCTTCTTTCTGCCACCACCATGATCCGCGACACTTCCCAACAAGACGCCGTTATCGCCGCCCCCAGGGGCCAGTTCGCCAGGCGCCGCCTGCTGATCGCCGCCGGCACCCTGGCCTTGCTCGCCTGCGCGTATGCCGCCTTCCACAGCTGGCGCGCCAGCGAACACTCGGTCAACGCCAGCCGGCTGCGCATCGCGGAAGTGACGCGTGGCACGCTGGTGCGCGACGCCGCCGTCACCGGCCGCGTGGTCGCCTCGATCAGCCCCACCCTGTATTCGACCACGGTGGCCACCGTCACGCTGAAAGCGAAGGCCGGCGACACGGTGAAAAAAGGCGACATCCTGGCCGTGCTGGAATCGCCGGACCTGTCCGACGCGCTCAAGCGCGAACAATCGAGCGTGCAGCAGCTCGAAGCGGAAGTGGCGCGCCAGCAAATCCTGGCCAAGAAGCAGAGGCTGCTGGCACGGCGCGACGCCGACACGGCCGAAATCGAACGCCTGTCGGCGCAGCGCACGCTGGAGCGCTATGAAAGCGTGGCGCAGGTGGGCATCATCGCCAAGATCGATTACCAGAAGGCGAAGGACGCCTTGAATTCGGCCGATATCCGCAGCCGCCACGCCTCGCAGGCGGCCGGCCTGGAAAGCGAAGATGTCAGCCTGGCGCTGAAGACGAAAACCAATGAACTCGAGCGCCAGCGCCTCGTCCGCGACAACGCGCAGCGCCGCGTCGACGAGCTGACCGTGCGCGCCCCCGTGAACGGCTTTATCGGCACGCTGTCGGTGGCCAACCGCAGCGTGGTGCAGGCCAATACCGCCCTGATGACGCTGGTCGACCTGTCGCAGCTGGAAGTGGAGCTGGAAGTGCCGGAAACCTATGTGGCCGATATCGGCCTGGGCATGCGCGCCGAGATCGAGGTGGCCGCCGTCAAGGCCACCGGAAAATTGTCGGCGCTGTCGCCGGAAGTGGTGAAGAACCAGGTGCTGGCGCGCGTGCGTTTCGACGGCACGCAACCGGCCGGCATGCGGCAGAACCAGCGCGCCACGGCGCGCCTGCTGATCGATGAAAAACCGAATGTGCTGATGCTGGTGCGCGGCCCGTTCGTGGAAGCCGAAGGCGGCCGCTTTGCCTACGTGGTGCGCGACGGCGTGGCGATCCGCACGCCGATCAAGCTGGGCGTGACCAGCGTGACCGCCGTGGAAATCCAGGACGGCCTGAAACTGGGCGACAAGGTGGTGGTCGCCGGCACCGAAAACTTCGAGAACGCCGCGCGCGTCTCGCTCAACTGATTTTTTTACGTATTTTTTTCGAGAGGCCCGCCATGCTGCGCATGCAAAACCTGAGCAAAGTCTATCGCACCCACATGATCGAAACCCACGCCCTGCGCGGCTTCGACATCCATGTACAACAAGGCGAATTCGTCACCGTCACCGGGCCTTCCGGTTCCGGCAAGACCAGTTTCCTGAATATCGCCGGCCTGCTCGAAGAATTCACCGACGGCCAGTACATTCTCGACGGCGTCAATGTGAAAGGCATGAACGACAACGCCCGTTCCCGCCTGCGCAATGAAAAGCTGGGCTTCATCTTCCAGGGCTTCAATCTGATCCCCGACCTGTCGCTGTTCGACAATGTCGACGTGCCGCTGCGCTACCGCGGCTTCAACCGCGCCGAGCGCCGCGAACGCATCGAGGAGGCGCTGGCCAAGGTCGGCCTGGCCTCGCGCATGAAACATTATCCGGCCGAACTGTCGGGCGGACAGCAGCAGCGCGTGGCGATCGCGCGCGCACTGGCCGGCTCGCCCAAGCTGCTGCTGGCCGACGAACCGACCGGCAACCTCGACACGCAAATGGCGCGCGGCGTGATGGAGCTGCTCGAAGAAATCAACGCCCAGGGCACCACCATCCTGATGGTCACGCACGACCCGGAACTGGCGCTGCGCAGCCAGCGCAATGTGCACATCATCGACGGCCAGGTGTCGGACCTGGTGCAGCACGGCGCCTCGCTCGCCGGCGGCGCACGCCACCCCGCCACTGCCTGAGGAGCGGCCATGTTCGACTACTATTTCAAGCTGGGCCTGCGCAGCCTGCGCCGCAACCGCGCCCTGACCGCGCTGATGATACTGACGCTGGCCGTTGGCGTGGCCGCCAGCGTATCGACGGTTACCATCCTGCACGTGATGTCGGGCAATCCGCTGCCGCACAAGAGCGACCGCCTGTTCGTGCCGCTGCTCGATAATGGCTCGCTGTCTGGCTACACGCCCGGCAACAAGTCCGGCGATAACCAACTCAGCTACCGCGATGCCGTCAATCTGCAGAGCAGCAAGATCGGCGAGCGGCGCAGCGTGATGTATGGCGTCGGCGGGCCGGTCGAGCCGGCTCGCAAGGATATCGGCGCCTTCACCAGCCACGGCCTGGCCGCCTACCGCGATTTCTTCGCCATGTTCGACACGCCGTTCCGACATGGCCAGCCGTGGAGCGCGGCCGACGACGCGGCCGGCGCCGATGTGGTGGTGCTGTCGCGCAAGCTGGCCGAAAAACTGTATGGCAACGCCAATCCGGTCGGCCAGCGCATGACCTTGCTGGGTTTTCCCTACCAGATCGCGGGCGTGCTCGATACCTGGGAGCCGGTACCGCGCGTCCACCGCATCATCGGCAGCAGCGCCTTTGGCAGCGAAGACGAATTCTTCATTCCCTTCACCAGCGCGATCCGCCACCAGAGCACGCATGACGGCAGCATGAGCTGCGACGGCGACCGTGCGGCAGGCTACCAAGGCACGCTCGATTCCGAATGCACCTGGCTACAATTCTGGTTCGAAATGGCGCATGACGGCCAGCGCGGCGAACTGCAAAGCTACCTTGACAGCTATGCACAGGAGCAGCGCAAGCTGGGCCGCCTGAAGCGCAATGCCCCCAATTTGCTGTTCAACATCGACGAGTGGCTGGCGCACCTGAACGTGGTCGGCAACGACAATCGCCTGTCGGCCTGGCTGGCTTTCGGCTTCCTCACGCTGTGTCTGGTTAACACCATCGGCCTGCTGCTGGCGAAGTTTTCCGTGCGCGCCGCCGAAGTGGGCATCCGCCGTGCGCTGGGCGCGTCACGCACCGATATCTTCCGCCAGTTCCTGGTAGAAACCACCGTCATCGGCCTGGCTGGCGGCGTGCTGGGCCTGCTGCTGGCCTACGGTGCGCTGGCGCTGATCGGCATGCAGTCGCGCCAGCTGACGGTAGTGGCCCACATGGACTGGCAGATGCTGGCGCTGACCTTTGTTGTCTCGGTCGGCGCCGCCATCCTGGCGGGACTGCTGCCCACCTGGCGCGCCTGCCAGGTGACCCCGGCGATACAGCTCAAGTCGCAATAAATCTTTCTTACAACGAGACCGATCATGGAAATTCGTCCCATCCTGTCTGCGCTGATGCGCAGCAAAACCGGTGCCATCCTGGTGGCAATGCAGGTTGCGCTGAGCCTGGCCATCCTGGCCAATGCGCTGCACATCGTCAACGTACGCCAGCAAGTGGCGGCCCGGCCCAGCGGCGTAGTGGCCGAGCAAGAGGTGTTCAGCTTGCTGGCGCGCAATATGCGACCAGCCGGCCATAACGAACAACTGGCGCTGCAAAAACGCCAGACGGCCGTGCTGCGCGCCGTACCCGGCGTGGTGTCAGTGGCGCAGGTGAGCCAGATACCGATGTCGCGCAGCGGCAGCACCACCGGCCTGTCGGCCAACCGCAGCGAGCAAAAAAATACCACCCCGACCGCCGTCTACATCACGCCCGATTCGCTGATCAATACCTGGGGCTTGCAACTGGCAGAGGGACGCGACTTCACGCCCGCTGAAATCGCCGAAATCGACCAGAACGTGACGGAAGACTTTCCGCCGCAGGTCATCATCACGCGTGCGCTGGCCAACAAGCTTCATCCCGGTGGCGGCAGCATGCTGAACCAGCCCGTGTTCATGGGCAGCGGCGTCGGCGCGCAGCAACTGCAAGTGGTCGGCGTGGTCGAACGGCTGCAGACGCAAGGCGCCGAGACGGGCCAGCGCGGTGAATATTCCATGCTGACGCCGGTGCGCCTGACGGGTGACAGCGACACCCTGTTTACCGTGCGCGCCGAAAGGGGCCAGCGCGACCGCGTGATGAAAGACGCCGAACAGGCGATCCGCGCCGCCTCTCCTGGCGACGTCATCGTGCGCGTGCGCACCCTGATTGAAGAACGCGACAAGCGCTATCGGGCAGACCGCGCGCTGTCATGGATGCTGATCGCCGTGTCGACCCTGCTGCTGCTGGTCACCGCCAGCGGCATCGTCGGCATCGCCAGCCTGTGGGTGTCGCAGCGCACGAAACAGATCGGCGTGCGGCGCGCGCTCGGCGCACGCCGCATCGATATTTTGCGCTATTTCCTGACCGAAAATTTCATGATCACCAGCGTCGGCGTGGCCGCTGGCGTGCTGCTGGCGCTGGGCCTGAACCACCTATTGGTGAGCCAACTGGAAATGGCGCGCCTGCCGCCCGGCTACCTGCTGGCCGGCGCCATCGTGTTCTGGCTGCTGGGGGTGGGCGCCGTGTATGGGCCGGCCTGGCGCGCGGCCAGCATTTCGCCGGCCACCGCCACCCGCAGCACTTGAAATGTTATGCTGCGCGCATGCCTACCGTACTGATTATTGACGACCATGCCGCCGTGGCGATCGCGCTCGAAGTGCTGTTTTCCCTGCACGAGATCGACGCCATCAGCGCCGCCACGCCCGAAGCGGGCCTGGCGCTGCTCGAACGCCATGCCGTCGACCTGGTGGTGCAGGACATGAACTTTTCGGCCGACACCACCTCGGGCGAGGAAGGCGCCGCGCTGTTCCACGCGATCCGCGCGCGCTACCCCGACCTGCCGGTGATTTTGCTCACCGCCTGGACCCAGCTCGATGCGGCCGTCGACCTGATCAAGTCGGGCGCGGCCGACTACCTGGCCAAGCCCTGGGATGACCGGCGCCTGGTGGCCAGCGTGCGCAACCTGCTGGAGCTGGGCCAGGCCAACCGCGCCTTGCGCGCGCGCGTGGTGGCCGAACAGCGCCAGCGCCATGCGCTGGAAGACGCGTTCGATTTGCGCGGCATGGTGTGGCAGGACGCGGCCACCGAGCGCGTGGTGCACCTGGCCTGCCAGGTGGCGCGCGCCGACGTGCCGGTGCTGATCTCCGGCCCGAACGGCAGCGGCAAGGAGCGCATCGCCGCCATCGTGCAAGCCAATTCGCTGGTGGCGCACGGCCCCTTCGTGGTGCTCAATTGCGGCGCCGTGCCGGTCGAGCTGATCGAAGCCGAACTGTTCGGCGCCGAAGCGGGCGCCTATACGGGCTCGACCCGCGCGCGCGACGGCAAGTTCGACGCGGCCGACGGCGGCACCCTGTTCCTCGACGAGATCGGCAACCTGCCGCTGGCCGGGCAGATGAAACTGCTGCGCGTGCTGGAGACCGGCCGCTTCGAGCGCCTGGGATCGAACCGCGAGCGGCAAGTCAAGGTAAGGATCATCAGCGCCAGCAATGCCGACCTGGCGGCGATGATACGTGCCGGCACCTTCCGCGAAGACCTGTTCTACCGCCTCAACGTGATCGAGCTGCGCTTGCCGCCGCTGGCCCAGCGCCCGCTCGATATCCTGGTGCTGGCGCGGCATTTCCTGGGCGCCGAAAAAACCCTGGACGCGCAGGCCCAGGCGGTGCTGCTGGCGCACGGCTGGCCTGGCAATGTGCGCGAGCTGAAAAACGTCATGCAGCGCGCCAGTCTGCTGACGGCCGGCAGCGTGATCCACGCGCCCGAGCTGGGCTTGCCAGCCGCGCCCATCGCGCCAGCGGCCGCGCTGGAACCGGACCGCGACAGCGTCATCGACGCGCTGGCGCGCGCGCATGGCGTGGTGGCGCAGGCGGCGCAGGAACTGGGCCTGTCGCGCCAGGCCCTGTACCGGCGCATGGAGCGCCTGGGCATCGCGCGCGGCTGATGGCACCGAAGACCATGCGCCTCTCGCTGCTCACGCGCTGGACGGCGCTGGTGGCCACCCTGCTGGTGCTGGGGGTGGCCATCGCCCTGCTGCTCGCGCATTATTTCCCGGGCCAGCCGCTGCTGGTGCTGGGCGCCACCCTGCTGTGCGTGCTGCCGGTGGCCATCATCACCATCCGCGCCCAGCTGCAGGCGATGCTGTCGCTGTTTCGCGCCCTGTCGGGTACGGTGGCCAGCTACCAGGACGGCGACTTCGGTTTCAGCCTGAGCTGGCCGCAGAACGATGAACTGGCCGACCTGGTGGCGGCCCACAATGCGCTGGGCAGCGTGCTGCGCAAGCAGCGCCTGGACCTGGTGCAGCGCGAACTGCTGCTCGACACCATGGTGCAGAACACGCCCGTGGCCATGCTGCTGGTGGCCGACGGCAGCGCCATCGTCTACGCCAACCTGGCCGCGCGCCAGCTGCTGCACCACGGCCGCCGGCTCGAAGGGCGGCATCTGTCCGACATCGTCAGCGAGGCGGCGCCGGCCCTGGCCGAAGCGCTGGCGCGCGGCAACGACGGCCGGGTTGATACCTTATTCTCCAGCGGCGAAGGCGAGCAGGAAGAGGTGTATCACCTGGCCCGGCGCAGCTTCAGCCTGAACGGGCGCCGCCATGAGCTGCTGCTGCTGCGCCAGTTGACGCTGGAGTTGCGGCGCCAGGAAGTGCGGACCTGGAAAAAAGTCATCCGCGTGATCAGCCATGAGCTGAACAATTCGCTCGCGCCGCTGGCCTCGCTGGCCCATTCGGGCGCCGAGCTGGTGCGGCGCGGCCAGACCGAACGGCTGCCGCAAATCCTCGCCACCATCGAGGAGCGCACGCGCCACCTGGAAAGCTTTATCCTCGGCTACGCGCGCTTTGCCAAGCTGCCCGCGCCACGCCTGGCCAGTTGCGCCTGGCCGCCGTTTCTCGACAGCCTGGCGGCGCAGGCGGTCTTCACGCTCGAGGGCGAACCACCCGCGCAGCCGGCCATGTTCGACGCGGCGCAGCTGCAGCAGGCGCTGCTCAACCTGCTGAAAAATGCACTGGAATCCGGTTCGCCAGCGGACAAGATCGGCCTGCACGTGAGCCATGCGCAGGGCATGCTGCGCATCGAAGTGCGCGACCGGGGGCCGGGCATGAGCGGCGCCGTACTGGAAAACGCGCTGGTGCCGTTCTACTCCACCAAGCGCAGCGGCACCGGCCTGGGGCTGGCGCTGGCGCGCGAAATCGCCGAAGCCCACGGCGGACGCATCACCCTGTCCAACCGCGACGGCGGCGGCCTGGCCGTGGTCATGATACTGCCGGCTGCTACACTGGCGACATGACCATCGAATTTACCTCCAACACCAACGCCGCCTTCAGCCATCCCGGCCACCCGCCGGCCACCATCACACAGCACCGCGGTATCCGCTACATGCACCTGGGAACCAAATGGGTGCAGGGCGCCATGCGCCTGGACAAACCCGACGCCATCGAGCTCGAATACGTGCAGATGATGATGATGTGGATGCTGTTCAAGAGCGAGCCAAAACGCATCGTGCAGCTGGGCCTGGGCAGCGCCGCGCTGACCAAGTTCAGCTACCGCCGCTTTCCCGGCGCCACCGTGACGGCGATCGAACTCAATCCCAACGTGATCGCCCTGTGCGGCGCCCAGTTCGCGCTGCCGCCGAACGACGATCGCCTCGACGTGCGCGAAATGAATGCGCTCGACTTCGTGCTCGACCGGGCCAACCACGGCACGGTCGACGTGCTGCAGGTCGACCTGTACGACGAGCAAGCGCGCGGCCCCGTGCTCGACACGCTTGAATTCTACCAGGCCTGCGCTGACTGCCTGACCGACGACGGCATCATGTGCACCAATGTGTTCGGCGACTTTCCCAACTACGACAAGAACCTGCAGGCGATGGAACTGGTGTTCGACGCCGTCGTCTGGGTGCCTGAAGTGGAAGACGAAAACATCGTCGTGCTGGCGTTTAAAAAGTCGCCGTTGCTCGACTTCAGCGAGCTGTATGAACGTGCGGCAACCATCAAGAAACAGTTCAACCTGCCGGCCAAGAACTGGGTCAACGGCTTGAAGCAGTGGATGCTGGACCAGCAGTAAGACGGCAGCCTCATGCGGGCAGCAGCGCGGCCAGGCGGCGCGCCAGGCCATCCATGTGCCCGGCCGGTACCTGCGCATAGCCAAGCAGGAAACCGTTCCAGCCGGCCCGCTCGTCCGTAGCGTGCGCCGACAGCGCCAGCGCCACGATGCCGTCCTGCGCGGCGCGCCGGCTCAGCGCCAGGTCGTCCCATGCGGGGTCGTCGAAGCGCAGCGCCAGGTGCATGCCGGCCGAGCCGCCATGGATGGCGGCGCCGGCGCCGGCATGGCGCGCCAGCGCCTCGCTCAAGGCATCGCGGCGCTGCCGGTACAGCCGGCGCATGCGGCGCACATGGCGCGCAAACAGGCCGCTGCGCAAAAACTCGGCCAGCGCCAGTTGTTCGGCCACGCGCCCGCGCACGGCGCCCTGCGCCTGCATCTGCCCGAACGCGGCGGCCAGCGCCGCCGGCACCACCACAAAGGCGATGCGCAAGGCGGGAAACATGGTCTTGCTGAAGGTGCCCAGGTAGACCACCGGCGCCTGCGCCACCAGCCCCTGCATGGCAGCCAGGGGCGGCCCGCCATGGCGAAACTCGCTGTCGTAATCGTCTTCGATGATCAAGGCGCCCACCGCGCGCGCGCGTTCGAGCAGCGACATGCGCCGCGCGGGACTGAGCACGCTGCCGGTCGGGTACTGGTGCGAGGGCGTGGTGTAGATCAGGCGTGGCCGATATCGTTGCCAGTCCTCGTCCGTCGGCGCCATGCCATCAAGATCGACAGGTATGCCCGTCACCTGCAGGCCGGCGCCGCGGCCGGCCGCCAGCGCGCCGCCATAACCGGGATGCTCGATCCACAGGGTATCGCCCTGGTCGGCAAAGGCGCGCAGGCACACATCCAGGCTGCTCTGCGTGCCATCGGTGATGAACACCTGCGAGGCATCGCACACCACGCCGCGCGCGGCGCGCAGATGGTCGGCAATGGCAATGCGCAGCTGCGGCTCGCCGGCCGGATCGCCGTAATTGAGCTGGCGCGGCGTGAGCGCGCGCCAGGCGCGCTCCAGCATGCGCCGCCACTGCGCCAGCGGAAACTCGTCGAGCGCCGGCACGCCGGGCGCAAACGCGCCCATCGCATCGGCAGGAAACACCAGTGACGCATTGGCATCGTGTTCACCGACGCCGCGCAGGTGGCGCGCGCGGCGCGACAGGCCGTCAAGGCTGCCGGCGGCCGGTGGCGCCAGTTGCACGCCGGCCGTTCCCGCCACCACGGTGCCGCGCCGGTCCGGCAGCACAAAGCCTTCGCTGGCCAGCTGCTCATAGGCGTACAGCACCGTATTGCGCGCCACGCCCAATTCGGCGGCCAGCACGCGCGTGGCGGCCAGGCGCGTGCCCGGCGCCAGCTGGCCGCCGCGAATCGCCGCGCGCAGGCATTCATGCAGCAGGCGCTGGCGCGGCCAGCGCCGTTCGCGGTGCGCGCGCTCGAAGGCGGTCAACAAGACACTGTAGTCCAAGGTAGCGGCCCCTTTCGTGGCTCCAGAATATTCATCACTGCTGGATCTTTTTTCAGAACCAGACAGCGATTATAGTGCAGCCTTGCCCATCATTTGCAGGAGCACCGCCATGACAAATTCCGTGAACCTTCCTACCCCGCCCAGCCTGCGTACCCGCGTGCGCCGAGTGGCCGAACTGGCCAGCTACGAGCAGGCCACCCTGCACGCCATTATCGACGACGCCTACCTGTGCCATATCGCCTTTGGCGACGAGCACGGCAGCCACTGCATCCCTACCGCCTGCTGGCGCATCGACGGCCATCTGTACATCCATGGCTCGAACGGCAGCCGCATGCTCAGGCAACTGCTCAAGGACGGCGATGCCTGCGTGACCATCACCCACCTCGACGCCCTGGTGCTGGCGCGTTCGGCCTTCAACCATACGATGAACTACCGTTCGGCGATGATCTACGGGCAGTTCGAAAAAGTGGACGACATGGCCCAGCAGCATGTGGCGATGGAAGCGCTGATGGACAAGCTGGCGCCGGGCCGCCAGGCGCACGTGCGCGCTGGCAGCGCCAAGGAATACGCCGCCACCACCGTGCTGCGCATCGCGCCGCTGGAATGCGCCGTCAAGCAACGCAAGGGCGGCCCGCTCGACGACGCCGGCGATATGGCGCACGCAGTCTGGACCGGGGAACTGCCTTTTGTGCACGGCCGTGGCCCGGCCGTCGCCGACCTGCTCTGTACCAGCGAGACACCGGCGTACGTCAAGGATTGGGCGCGCGAATACGCTTGACCGGCCAGCGTGCTTGCCTGATGATCGACCTTGATGGCGATCGCCAGCAACACACAATCATGAATGGAGCAGATGATGATCAAGCGAGTAATCCTGACCACCGCCCTGGGCGCGGCAATGGCATTGGTGGGTGGCGCGGCGCTTGCCGCAGAGAATGGCGACGCGGCTTTGAAGGCGGCCATTGCCGGCAGCGCGCGCCTGCCCGCCAACGTGGCGCGCGATGGCGAGCGTCATCCGTATGAAACCTTGCGCTTTTTCGGCATCAAGCCAACCATGACGGTGGTCGAACTGGCGCCGGGCGGCGGCTGGTACACCGAAATCCTGGCGCCCTATCTGCGCGAGCAGGGCAGCTTGATTGCCGCCGGCAGCGACCCGCAAGGCAGCGAAGGCGCGCGCCGCAGCGCCGCCCGCTTCCAGCAAAAACTCGACGCCAACCCTGCCGCCTTCGACAAGGTGAAAATCGGCGCCTTTGCGCCACCGACCACCTACCGCATCGCACCGAAAGGCACGGCCGACATGGTGCTGACCTTCCGCAATATCCACAACTGGATCCCGATCGGCGACGAGGGCTTGAAGGTGCTGTTCAGCCAGGTCCATGACAGCCTGAAACCGGGCGGCGTGTTCGGCGTCGTCGAGCACCGCCTGCCGGCGAACAAGGCGCAGGACGCCAAGGCCAGCACCGGCTACATGCATGAAGCGTATGTGATCAAGCTGGCCGAAAACGCCGGCTTCAAGCTGGCCGGCAAGTCGGAAATCAACGCCAACCCGAAAGACAAGGCCGACCACGAAGGCGGCGTGTGGGCGCTGCCGCCCACCTATGCCAACAAGGATGTGGACCGCGCCAAATATGAAGCGATCGGCGAGAGCGACCGCATGACCTTGAAATTCGTCAAACCATAATCACCATGCAGAAGGCCACCTCGCGGTGGCCTTCTGCATTCTCCGTTATTTCTTTTCTTCCTTCGCCTTGACCGGCACCAGGTTCAAATCCTGAAAGTCGTAGCTGAAGTCGGTTTCTTCCGATACCGGCTCCATCTTCACGCGGTCGATGCTGCCGTCCGGCTTCAAGGAAAACGTCACGTAGGCGTCGGCGTTGAAGTTGCGTTCCTTCCAGCGCACGATAAAAGTGTCATGCTGCCAGTGTTCCAGTTCGCCCGTCAGGTCGGGGGTGCGCGTAAAGCTCAGGATATGCTTCTTGCCCTGCGGCGCGATCACCACCTTGCCATACCACGCGTCTTCATACTCGCCGTCGTAGGACGCCAGCGGCAGCGACGGCTGCGATTTCGCGGCGCGCGCTTTTGACGCCTTGCCCTGTTTCTTTACCTCTTCCGCATGCATGTCCTGCTCCACCTTCGACACCAGCGCGATCCAGTCCGACGGCCGGGCGTTCAGGTAATGGTCGACGATGCGCCACTGCAGCGCCGTCATCGAACCGCCGTTCTCCGCATTGGTCAGAATCGCCACGCCCAGCCTGGCTTGCGGCACCATCAGCACGCGCGAATAAAAGCCCTGCAGCGCGCCGCCGTGCATGGCCACTTTCATGCCCTGGTAGTCGCGCAGCTGGAAGCCCAGGCCGTAGGCGCTGAAGTTCGGTTTGGTCGCCGCCAATTCCGGCTTCGGCTCGCCGATCTTGACGGGGGTTTGCGCGGTCCACAATTCTGCGGCCTGCTTTTCGCTGAACAGGCGCGCATCCTTGCCGTCCTTGTCCTGCACGCCGGCAATCTTGCCGCCGTCGAGCAGCATCATCATCCACTTGGCGATATCTTCCGCATTGGTGTTGATGCCGACCGCGCCCACGGCATTCGGTACCGGCATCGACTTGACGGCGGCGAGCTTGCCATTGATCTTGCTGTGCGCGCTGGCGACATCGGCATTGCCCGCGTTTTCGGCCAGGCTGGTGGTGGTGCCCGTCATGCCCAGCGGCGCCAGGATGCGCTCGTGCATGGCCTGGCCCCAGCTCTTGCCGGTTTTCTCGGCGATGATCTTGCCGGCCACGATATAGAGCAGATTGTCATACGCGTAGCTGGCGCGAAAACTGGTGGCCGGGCGGATATAGCGCAGCTTTTCGATGATCTCGTCGGTGGAAAACGTGGTGGTCGGCCACCACAGCAGATCGCCCGCGCCCAGGCCCAGGCCACTCCTGTGCGTCAGCAGGTCGCGGATGGTCATCTCGCCCGTCACGTAGGAGTCGTGCATCTGGAAGCCGGGCAGGTGTTTCGTGACCGGATCATCCCAGGCCAGCTTGCCTTCGTCGACCAGCATGGCCAGCGCGGCGGCCGTAAAACCCTTGGAGTTCGACGCCACTTCGAACAGGGTCTTGCTGTCCACCGGCGCCGGCTCGCCCAGTTTGCGCACGCCGAAACCGGTGGCGGCAATGACCTTGCCGTCCTTGACGATGGCGATCGCGATACCGGGCACGTCAAAAGTCTTCAAGGCGCTGTTGACGTCGGTTGCCAGGTCAAACGCAGGCACTGGCGTGCTGGCCACGACAGGCGCGGCAGGGACAGCATCGGCGGCCAGCGCCGGTAAAGCAGCGCCGGACAACGCCAGTACGAGGGCGGCGGCAAGGGTATGGAGAGAATGCTTGGAGGTCATGGTCAGGTTCCGAATAGGGTTCAATGTGCTTGTGCGGCCATCAATTTGTCGACGCTTTCCTGCGTCACCGGGTGGTAGCGTTCGCGTGCCTGGGCATACACGTCTTTCGCCCATTGCTGGCCCTGCGGCGTCTTCATCAGCGCGCCGTACAGCGGCACCACGAACTTCTGGCGGCCCACGCTCATCAGGAACGCTTGCAGCGGCGCGCTGACGTCGTAGCCGACGTTCACCGACGCCAGATAAAAGCGGTAGGCCACTTCATTGTTGCCGCTCCTGCCCACGCCATACACCTGGTCGAGCTCGCGCAATTGCGCGGCGCTGGCGCGGCCGTTGATATCGTTCAAAAAATGCATGGATTCAATCGCAAGCCACCTGTCCATGCCCAGCTCTTTGGTCGACAGCGCGCCCTTCAACCAGGCGTCGCGGTGCTGGTCGAGCAGCGCCAGGCGCGGCGAGATGACCGGTTTGGCGCTGGCCGGCACTTTGGCGCCGTACAGCCACTCGTTCAATTGAGCGTCAGGCATCACCTCGGGATGCTGCGCCAGCAGGTTCTTGCGCAGGTAGGCAATGAACTGGTCGGTCGTCACGCTCTGGAAGGCATGCTGGTCGAACCAGCCGCGCAGGAAAGCATCGAACACGGTGCGCCCGGCGCGCCGCTCCATGGTGGCCAGGAACCAGGCGCCTTTCGGATAGATGATGCCGTCGTCGGTATAGGTCTCGGCCGGGTTGGCGTCGGCGTCGCGCGTGACGAGCGCCGTTTTCGCGGCCGGCAGTTCCTTGATCGCTGCGGCCAGTTCTTCCTGGTCGACCTGCACGCCCATCTGCGCCACCTCG
The DNA here is from genome assembly GCF_002250505.1 of Janthinobacterium sp. PC23-8. Taxonomy (GTDB): domain Bacteria; phylum Pseudomonadota; class Gammaproteobacteria; order Burkholderiales; family Burkholderiaceae_D; genus Janthinobacterium. Next base: position 2,934,830 of record NZ_NJGY01000001.1, on the reverse strand, counting down.
CTGCCATAGAGCTGCTCGACGATGCGGGTGGTGACGTAGGTGGTAAAACCTTCGTTGAGCCACATGTGCTTCCACGAAGCGTTGGTGACCAGGTTGCCCGACCATGAATGCGCCAGTTCATGCGCGATCAGGTCGACCAGGCTGCGGTCGCCGGCGATCATGGTCGGCGTCAGAAAGGTCAGGCGCGGGTTTTCCATGCCGCCATAGGGGAAGGACGGCGGCAGCACGATCATGTCGTAGCGCCCCCAGCGGTATGGGCCATACAGCGACTCGGCCGCCTTGATCATTTTCTCGGTGTCGGCCAGTTCATACTCGGCGGCCTTGATGCGCGGCGGCTCGGCATACACGGCCGAACGCGGACCGAGCTTGCGTACTTCCAGTTCGCCGATCGCGATCGCCAGCAGATAGGACGGAATCGGCTGCGGCATGCGGAAGGTCCAGCCGCCTTTGCCGGTGGCTTTTTCGTCATTCTCGGCGCTCATCACCACGCGCATGCCGGCGGGCGCCTCGATGCGCGCACGGTAGGTAAAGCGCACGGCCGGGGTATCTTGCGACGGCACCCAGGAACGGGCGTTGATGTTTTGCGACTGGCTGAACATGAAAGGCAGCTTGCCCGACATGGTCTGCTGCGGCGTGAGCCACTGCAGCGCGATGGCGCCCGGCGCCGTGTGGTAGTACACGCGCACTTTTTCCGGCTGGCCGGTGGTGGTGATGCGCAGCGCCTGGCCCTTTTCGGCATCGGCGGCGTCAAGCTGGAACGGCGCCATCTGCCACGCACCGCGCCGGTCCTGCACCTGCACTTTGGCGATCGCCAGGTCGCGCGTATCGAGCACCAGGGTGCGCGCGGCAGGATCGATCCATTTGAGGGTCAGCTCGGCGTAGCCGGACAAGGTCTTTTGCGTGAAGTCCGCCTTCAGGTCCAGCTGCAGGTCGCGCGTGCGCACCTGGTCATAGCGCGCATAGCTCAAGGGATCGGCGTGCGCGGCCAGGCTGGCCTGGCACAGCAGCGCACAGCCCAGGGCGCGCAGGAAAGTCATCGTTTGCATGGTCGTCTTTTGAATGATTTGCGTTAAGCCCCGAACATGGTGGCCGGGGCGTCGCGCAGAATAGCACTTCCGGCAGGGGCTGGCAGAAAAAAGCGCCGGACTGGCCGGCGCTACTCATTGTCACTGTTTCACTGTTTTACTTCCGGGGACTTCTCGGCTGGCTTCAACGACGTATTGAAATCCTTCATCAGATTGTTCTTGTCGCGGTCCAGCTTGAACAACTCCAGGCGCGATGGCGTGATTTTGCGCGGCCAGGCGTTGTTGCTGGTGTCGATGTCGGCCGTCTCCCAGTACGGGTCCTGCACCAGCCCCACCATCGGCTCGTCGGTGACGATCACCTTGCTGATTTTCGCCGGCGAATAGCGCCACACTTCGGCCGGCACGCGCTCGATGATCTTCTTGCCGCTTTTCAGTTCGATCTCGAGGATCAAGGGCATCACCAGGCCGCCCAGGTTGGAAAAGTCGACCAGGTACAAATGCTTGCCGGCGTTGCGCTGCGCCAGCAGTGTGCGCTGCCACGGCTCCAGCCCTTCCAGCTCTTCGGCATGGCTGTTGCGGTCCTTGTTGGTGACCGTGAAATCGTCGTGGCGGTTATAAAAATCTTTCAAGGAAGGGTCCTGGTCGATTTTCTTCGGCAGCGCGCGGTTGCGCTGCGCCGAGATCGACAGCGGCTGCGCATCGTGCTGCGCCTTTTTCCAGGCCTTTTCGATTTCCGGGTCTTTGGTGCTCACGCCATATTCGCTGATGCCGTCGATGCTGATGTCGACTGCGTCGGTGGTGTAGAACCAGCCGCGCCAGAACCAGTCGAGGTCGGTGCCGGAAGCGTCCTCCATGGTGCGGAAAAAATCGGCTGGCGTGGGGCGCTTGAACTTCCAGCGCTGCGCATACTGCCTGAAGGCGAAGTCGAACAGCTCGCGCCCCAGTATGGTTTCGCGCAGGATGTTGAGCGCCGTGGCCGGCTTGTCGTAGGCGTTGGCCGAAAACTGCAGCAGCGACTCGGAGTTGGTCATGATGGGCACCTGGTTCTGGCTGCGCATATAGTCGACGATCTTGCGCGGCTCGCCATTCCAGGAAGGAAAATCGTCTTCCCACGCCTGCTCGGCCAGGTACTGCACGAACGAGTTCAGGCCCTCGTCCATCCAGGTCCATTGCCGCTCGTCGGAGTTGACGATCATCGGAAAATAATTGTGACCCACTTCGTGGATGATCACGCCGATCAGGTCGTACTTGGTCTTTTTGGAATACGTCAGTTCGCCCGTCTTCTTGTCCTTGACGGGGCGCCCGCCGTTAAAGGCGATCATCGGATACTCCATGCCGCCGACGGCGCCGTTGACCGACAGCGCCACCGGATACGGATAGTCAAAACTGTACTTGTTGTACTGCTCGATGGTGTGCGCCACCGCGCGCGTGCTGTATTGCTGCCACAGCGGATTGCCTTCGTTCGGATAGTAGGACATGGCCAGCACGCGCTTGCCACCGCTGTTGACGCCCTGCGCATCCCAGATGAACTTGCGGCTCGACGCCCACGCCGCGTCGCGCACATTGGCCGCCTTGTAGTGCCAGGTTTTCATGGCTGTGCTGCGCGTTTTTTCCGCCGCCAGCGCTTCCGCCGGCGTGATCACCATCAGCGGCACGTCGCTCGCTTTCGCCCGCGCCAGCCGTTCGCGCTGCACGCTGGAGAGCACCTCGCGCGGGTTTTGCAGTTCGCCCGTGGCGGCTACCACATGGTCATTTGGTACCGTCAGGTACAAATCGTAATCGCCAAATTCGAGCGTGAATTCGCCCGAGCCGAGAAACTGCTTGTTCTGCCAGCCAACGGCGTCGTAATAGGCGGCCATGCGCGGAAACCACTGCGCCACCTGAAAGATCGTGTTTTTATCTTCTTCAAAATACTCGTAGCCGGAACGCTCGACCAGCACCTTCTGGTCGTTGATCAGATAGGACCACGCGATATGGAAGGTGATGCTCTGGCCCGGCGCCAGCGCCACCGGCAGGTCGATGCGCAGCATGGTCTGGTTGACCACGTGCGCCAGCGGCTGGCCGCTGGCCGAGGTGATGGCGCCAAGCTTGAAGCCGCCGTCGAATTCGCGCCCCGCATGGATGGCGCGCAGGTCCTCGAACTTGAGGGCCAGTTCTTCGTCGCCGCTGAGCCAGGCCTGGCGCGACGGCGCACTGAGCACGCGGCGCTGGTCGGCGTCCTTGCGCAGGCCGTTCTGGTCCAGCTGCAGCCACAGATAAGCCAGGCTGTCGGGCGAGCGGTTGTGATAGGTGATCTGCTCGCTGGCGGTAATCGCGCGGCGCTCTTCGTCGAGGGTGGCGCGGATCACGTAATCGGCGCGCTGCTGCCAGTAGGCGTGGCCGGGCGCGCCCGAGGCGGTGCGATAAGTGTTCGGCGTGGGCAGCAGTTCTTCGAGCTGGCGGAACTTGTCATCGAACGGCGCGGCCGGGCCGCACAGGCCAGGCAGGGAAACCAACAGGGGCAGACACAGGGCAAGCAAGCGGACCAGGACCGGCATGACGCATTCCATCGTAAAGGGGGACAGCCTGCATTTTATGTCGAGTCCGTTTGCAAACCAATCATTGTTAACCATGGCCTGCCCGACACCTTGCACCGGCGCCCCCTTCTACAAGCTACACGCGCAGCAGCACCGTGTATTCGCGCTTCTCGTCGCGCAGGGCGATGGTGTCGCCCGCCACCGCCACGCCGTCGACGCTCAGGCCGGCCGCTTGTCCCTGCGCCTTTTCCACCGTGATGGCGTAGCTGCTTTCGCCAAAGCGGTAGTGCAGCTTGAAGGTATTCCACTCGGCCGGCAAGCTTGGCGTCAGGCGCAGCCGGTCCGCTTCGCGCGACACGCCCAGCAGGGATTCGACGATCAGGCGGTACAACCAGCCCGACGACCCCGTGTACCAGCTCCAGCCGCCGCGCCCGACATGCGGCGAGACGGCATACACGTCGGCCGTCACCACATACGGTTCGACCTTGTAGCGCGCTACCGATGCGGCGTCTTCGCCATGGCGCACGGGGTTAATCATGCGCATCAGCTCCCAGGCTTTTTCGCTGTCGCCCATGCGCGCAAACGCCATCGCCGTCCAGATCGCCGCATGCGTGTACTGGCCGCCGTTTTCCCGCACGCCCGGCACATAGCCGCGGATATAGCCGGGGTTCAGGTCGGCCTTGTCGAACGGCGGATCGAGCAACTGGATCACGCCCGAATCGCGGCGCACCAGGCGCGCATCGACCTGGCGCATGGCGCCGGCCACGCGCTCCTTGTTGGCCGCGCCCGACAGCACGCCCCAGCTTTGCGAAATCGAATCGATCTGGCATTCGAGGTTGGTGTGCGAACCGAGCGGCGTGCCATCGTCAAAATACGCGCGGCGGTACCACTGGCCGTCCCACGCATGCTCTTCGACATTGGCGGACAATTTGGCCGCCTCGTCGCGGCAGAACTGGGCAAACTTCGTATCGCCGCGCAGCACCGCCACTTCGGCAAAGCGCTGCAGCACTTCATACAGGAAGAAGGCCAGCCACACGCTCTCGCCCTTGCCATGCTCGCCCACCTTGTCCATGCCGTCGTTCCAGTCGCAGGAACCCATCAAAGGCAGGCCGTGCACGCCCATGCGCAGGCCATGGCGGATCGCCCGCACGCAATGTTCGTACAGGTCGGCCGATTCGTTTGACCGCACCGGCAAGTCGTAATAGGAATCTTCTTCCGGCTTGACGGCGCGCCCTTCGATAAAGTGCACTACTTCGGACAGCACATCGAGCTCGCCGGTGGCCGTCACATAGCGGCAGGCGGCCAGCGGCAGCCACAGATAATCGTCCGAGCAGTGCGTGCGCACGCCGCGGTCCGACGGCGGATGCCACCAGTGCATCACGTCGCCTTCGAGGAACTGGTGCGCGGCACTGACGAGCAAATGGCCGCGCAGCAGCTCCGGCTTGGTATGGATCATCGCCATCGCGTCTTGCAGCTGGTCGCGGAAGCCGTAGGCGCCGCCGGACTGGTAGTAGCCGCTGCGCGCCCACAGGCGGCAGGCGATGGTCTGGTACATCAGCCAGCCGTTGGTAATCACGTCCAGGGTCGGCTCGGGCGTTTCGATGCGCACCGCGCCCAGCGTGCTGGCCCAGTGCGCGCGCACATTGGCCAGTGCATTGCGCGCCGCATCCTTGCCCATGTGACGCTGCACCATGGTGCTGGCGTCGGCATTGCGGCGCCCGCCCACGCCGAGGATAAAGACGATTTCACGCTCCTGCCCCGGTTGCAGTTCGAACGGCACCTGGATCGCCGCGCAGGCGTCGAGCCCCGTGCCGGCCTTGCCGGACAGGCGCACGCGGCGCAAGGCGGCCGGCTGCGCCAGGCTGCCGTTGCGGCCGATGAACTCATTGCGGTCGCAGGTGATCGAGCGGATGCTGGCGTCGGTATTGAAAAAGCCCACGCGGCCGGAAAACTCGGTGTTGTAGTTATTGCGCGCAAACAGCGCGCCGCTGATGGAATCGACTTCCGTCACCACATGCATGCCGGACTTGGCGCGCAGGTCGGCCAATACCCATTCGATGTAGCCGGTGACGGACAGGCGGCGCGCCGTGCCGCTGTCGTTGCGCAGCTTGACCACCGCATACTTGACCGGCGCGTCCAGCGCCACATAAGTGCACAGCTCGCTGGAAATGCCGCTTTCGCAGTGTTCGAACACGCTGTAGCCGAAGCCGTGGCGCGTCACATAGTCGCCGCTGCCGCGCGCCGGCAAGGCCGTCGGCGACCAGAACTGGCCGCTTTCCTCATCGCGGATATAGAACGCTTCGCCCGACAAATCCGAGACCGGATCGTTGTGCCAGGGCGTGAGGCGAAATTCATGCGCGTTCTCGCTCCAGGTATAAGCCTGGCCGCTTTCCGACACCACGGTGCCGAACTGCGCATTGGCCAGCACATTCGACCATGGCGCCGGCGTGCGATGGTCCTCGCCGGTGGTGATCACGTATTCGCAGCCATCGGGCGTAAAGCCGCCGAGGCCGTTTTCCAGGATCAGCTCACGCCTGGCTGCGCGGTGCGGCGCGAGGACGACTTCGCGTCCGCCCTCAAGCATCAATGGCGGCATGCGCAACACCGGGCTGGCAGGCCGCTTGACCTGCTCGGCCAGGGTACCGCGCGTGTCGCTGATGATGGCGCGCGCCACCGATTGCAGCAAGATGCGGTCTTCGTTGGCGATCTGGTCGGCCAGGCGCACGAAGATGCCGCCCGGGCGGTCGATCGCCTGCGCGTCGATGCCCGAGGCGATCAGGCCCATGATCTGTTCCTGCAGCAGCTGGCGGTAGCCGGACTGGTCTTCGTACCAGATCACCAGGTCGACCACCAGCCCTTTGAGGCGCCAGTAGGCGTGCGCCTGCACCATTTGCCGCGCCAGCTCGATATTGGCCGGGTCGCGGATCTGCAGCAGCACGATCGGCAGGTCGCCCGAAATGGCATAGGCCCACAGGCCGGACTGGCCGCGATGGTTCTTCAGCAAAATGCTGGCGTCGGCGCGCAGCGAGGCGTTCGGATAGATCACGGCATTGGCCAGGCGCGCATAGAGCTGGGCGTCGGCTTCGCTGGCGTTCAACTGGCGCAGCACCACCTGGCTGTGGGTCCACGCCAGTTCGAACACGCGGTCGGCCAGGTGGCGGTCCTGGTATTTGTCGATCAGGTGCAGCGCCGCTTCGCGCTGCTCGACCATGCCCGTCACGCAGTCGACCGTAATGGCCTGGTCGGGCGCCAGGGTGAGCACGTAGCGGATCGCCACCACCGGATCGAGCACCGAACCCTGGCCGCCGCTCAACGGCCCGTCCTGCTGCAGCGCCAGCGGCAGCTGCGCCGTGTTGCCGCGGCCGATAAAGCGCGAGCGGTCGGTCTCGAACGAGACCTCGTAGCCGCTGGCGTCATGCACTGTCATCACATGCAGCAGCCACGGCATCTGCTCTTCTTTCGAGCGCGGACGGCGCGTGCACAGAATCGCGTTTTCCTGCGCCAGGATTTCCGTTTGCACGAACAGTTTGCTGAACGCCGGATGGGCCGCATCGGCCGCCGACGGCGCCATCACCACTTCGGCGAAGCTGGTGATCTCGATGCGGCGCTGGCGGTTCGAATTGTTGCTGATGCGGGTGCGGCGGATCTCGATATCGTCCTCGGGCGAGACGACGATTTCCGTGTACAGCTCCAGCCCATGGTCGGCGCGGCGGAACTCGGCGCGCCCTTCCGAGAAAATCACTTCATATTTTTTCGGCTCGACCAGGGTCGGCTGGTAAGTGGTGGACCAGACATCGCCTTCGTCGAGGTCGCGCAGGTAGCAGAAATTGCCCCAGTTGTCGCGCGTGCTGTCTTCGCGCCAGCGCGTCACCGACAGGTCTTTCCAGCGGCTGTAGCTGCCGCCGGCATTGCTGACCATGACGTGATAGCGGCCGTTCGACAGCAGCTGCGTTTCGGGCACGGCGCTGTTGGCCTGCGTGAGGACGCGCATCGGCATGGTCTGCTCGGTGGCGCCGGTGCGCAGTACCGCCAGTTCGGCCGTGTTCGAGTAAAAGGCACCGGCCTGCGGCGTGCGTTCCTGCAGCACCAGCAAGGCCGACTGCAGCAGCGGATCGGATTCGAAACGGCGCTGCATCGGGCGGTCGTGCAGCAGGTAGCTGAGCGCCAGGAAACCCATACCCTGGTGGTGCACCATGTAGGAACGAATGACGGCGCTGGCCTGGCCGCGCGGCAGGCGCGCCACCGTGAAGTCGATCGCTTCAAAAAAGCCGTAGCGCCCCATGTAGCCGGCCGCCTGCATGCGCTGCAGGTTCTGGCACGACGCTTCCGGTTGCACCATCAGGCCCATCATGCTGGCGTAGGGCGCGATCACCAGATCGTCGGCCAGGCCGCGTTTCAAGCCCAGGCCCGGCACGCCGAACGCGCGGTACTGGTAATTGAGGCTGGCGTCGACCGTATTGTAGCCCGACTCGGATACGCCCCACGGCACGTCGCGCTGGCGGCCGTAGTCGATCTGCGCCTCGATCACCGAGTGGTAGGTCTGGTCGAGCAAGGTGTTCGGGTAGTTCGGCATCACCAGGAGCGGCATCAGGTACTCGAACATCGAGCCGCTCCACGACAGCAGCACCGGCTGGCCAGCCACCATGCACAGCTGGCGGCCAAGGGCAAACCAGTGCTCCTGCGGCAGCTGGCCCTGGGCAATCGCAATAAAGCTGGCCAGGCGCACTTCGGAGGCCAGCAAGTCGTAATAGCTGGCGTCGAGGCGGCGTTCGCTGACGTTGTAGCCGATGGCCAGCAGCTTGGTCGACGGGTTGTACAGGAAGGCGTATTCGATCTGCGCGAAGTCGCGTGCCTGGCCTGCGGCCTGGGCGATGTCGCGCACGTTCTGGATCGCCTGTTCGCGGCCTTGCGCCACGAGGCTGGCCAGCTCGGGCAAGGTAGCCGGCGCCGCTTCGAACGTTGCCAGTTCGCGCAGGGTCGGCACGCGCGAAAGCGAAGCATCGAGGCCCGCATGCGCGGCCCACGGCGCCAGTTGCAGCAGTTCGGCCAGGGCCGCGCGGCACTGGCGCGCCAGCGCATCGCTCCACATGGCCAGCTCGCTGTCGCCGCCTTGCAGCGACAGCAGCGCGTCGGCGGCGCTGCTGGCCGCGCTCAGCCAGGCATGCCACTCGGGCAGGCTGGCCGGCGTGGCGTCGGCCAGCAGCAGCGCCAGCGCTTCGTGCGCGCCCCTGGCGTCGCTGTCGACGGCAAGAAACTCCCGCAGCACCTGGGCCGTGGTGCGGATGCCTTTGATCAGCTGCGCGCCGATGATGGGTGCGTCATACAGTTCGACCAGGCCCGGCTGCAAGGTGAGCAGGTGGCCGGCCAGGTTGCCGCTGTCAACCGTCGAGATATACATGGGCTGCAGCGGTTTCAAGGTCTGCGTGTCGTACCAGTTGTAAAAATGCCCCTGGAAGCGTTCCAGCTCGCCCATGCTGTGCAAGGTGGCGCGACTGCGTTCGATCAGCTGGCCCATGGTGATGTAGCCGAAATCGTAGGCGGTCAGGTTGGCCAGCAGCGCCAGGCCGATATTGGTCGGCGAGGTGCGGTGCGCCACCACCGTGCTCGGGTGCTCCTGCATGTTATCGGGCGGCAGGAAATGGTCGTCCGGGCCGACAAAGGTGTCGAAATAGGCCCAGGTCTTGCGCGCCACGCCGTGCAGGAACTGGCCCTGCTCGGCCGACAGGCGGGCCACGGCGCGCTTGATCGGACGGCTGATGCGCCAGGCGATGGCGGGCGCGGCCAGCCACAGCACGAGGATGATGGCGGCGGCCGGCAAGGCTTCCGGGCGCCAGTGCAGCAGCGCGGCAAAGGTGGCCAGCGCCAGCAGCGGCGAGCACCACATGGCGCGCCAGCTATCGCCCGGTTCGCCTTTGGTACTGTGCAGGTTCGAGGCGCGCCAGTCGAGCAGATGCTTGTGCGAGACGGCCAGGCGCCACAGCGTGCGCACGATGGCGTCGACGCTGATGAAGGCTTCATACGGCAGGAACACCAGGGTCAGCATGGCATGCGAAAACTGCACGCCGCAGCGGCGCTCGAAAGCGGCCAGGTGCTGACGCCACAGCGTGTCGCCAGGTTTGCGCAGCAGGTCGTACAGGGCCGAGACCACCGGCGGCAGGAAAATGATCGCCAGCACCACCGCGCTCCAGAACGCCACGTGTGGCAGCAAGCCCCAGGTCAGCAGCAACGAGGCGGTGGTGGCCGGCGCGACCAGGCTGCGGCGCAGGTTGTCGAACAGCTTCCAGCGCGACAGCATCGACAGCGGATTGCGTTCGCGCTTGCCGCCACGGCCGGGCACGCGGCCCAGCAGCCAGCCGATCAGTTGCCAGTCGCCGCGGATCCAGCGCTGGCGGCGGCTCACATCGGCGTCGTAGCTGGCCGGATATTCTTCATACAGTTGCGAGTCGCTCAAGAGGCCGGCGCGCAGGTAGCAGCCTTCGAGCAAGTCGTGGCTGAGGATCTTGTTGTCGGGCAGGCGCTGGCCCAGCACGCGCTCGAACATGTCGAGGTCGTAGATGCCCTTGCCGATAAACGAGCCTTCGTAAAACACATCTTGGTACAGGTCGGACACGGTGCGCGTGTACGGATCGATGCCCGGTTCGCCGCCGCACAGCAGTTCGTACTGCGAGGCGTTGGCGCTGGGCAGGGCCACGGCCACGCGCGGCTGCAGGATACCGTAGCCGGCGATCACGCGCGAGCCGGCCGCGTCGAGCACGGGGCGGTTCAGCGGATGCATCATGGTGGCGACAAAATGGCGCGCCGCGTCGCGCGGCAGCTGGGTGTCGGTGTCGAGCGAGATTACGTATTTGATGGTGCGCAGGCCGCGCAATTGGCCTTCGACCAGCATGAATTTGTCGCGCGCGCCGCCGCGCAGGAACAGGTTCAGGTCCGACAGTTTGCCGCGCTTGCGCTCCTGGCCCATCCACGCGTTCTGCTGAGAATTGAACAGGCGCGGACGGTGCAGCAGCAGGAAGGGGCCGGCCTGGCCCAGGTCTTGCGGATCGGCCGGCTCGCCGTTGTCCTTGAACGGTTCGCCTTCGACGCAGTATTTCTGGTTCAGGCCACGGATCAGGGTTTGCGCCTGGTGCAGCAGGGCCTCGTCGCCGGGCAGCGTTTGCGTGGGCGCGTCGACAAAATCGGTCAGCAGGCAAAAGCGCAGGTTCGGGTCGCGGTTGGCCAGGTAGCGCACTTCCAGCGCTTCGCACAGCTCGGCCACGTTGGCTTCGCTGTAAATCAGCGTCGGCACCACCACGATGGCGCGCGCGTCCGACGGGATGCCGGCCTTGTAGTCCATGCGCGGCAGCGGGTGCGGCACGGTCATCAGGGTCGCCACCCAGTTGACCAGCGCGACGGCCAGCTGGCTGCTGCCCATCAGCGCCAGCACGCCCACGGCGGCCAGCGGCCAGCCCGACACGCCATAGCGCACGGCGCGCTCGAGCAGCAGTGCGCTGGTGGCCAGGCTCAGGAAAGAGATCGCCCCCAGGTAGACGGCCAGCGGCGCCGCGCGCGCAGTGTGTTCCAGCGCTTCGCGCAACGGCAGCCTGGCGCCGGCCTGTTTTTCCAGGATCAATACGCCGCGTCCGATCAGGTAAAAGCCGATATGGCCACGGCGCGTATCGATGCTCGCGCCATGCGTCTGCGCCAGTTGCACCGCCATCTCGGCCACTTCCATTTCGCTGCGCTCGCTGCGCCTGGCGATGCGCTCGATCGCATGGCGGTAGCTGTCGCGGGTGGCGAAGTCCATGGCGCCATAGGTGCCGGCCGGGTCCAGGCGCAAGGTCTGTTCGACCACGCTCATGGTTTCGACGAATTCCTGCCAGTCCATGGTGCCCAGAAAGCGCAGGCTGCCGATGCTGTTGGCGATCGACACCTGGTCGGCCGCCTGCTGTCCGATCTCGACCTGCACCTGCTGCTCGATGGTCAGGCCCGTTTCGGCCAGTTTATGCGTCAGCCACGACAGCGCGAGCGTCAAGGAAGGGCTTTGTCCCTGCAGCCGGCGCGACAGTTCGGCCACAAACGCGCTGCTGGTGGGCGGGTTGGAGCGCGCCATGTCGGCCACCAGCAGGATCAGGCCGCTGGGGTTGGTGTCGGCGATCTCCATCATCTTGTCGGCCCAGCCATTGGCCAGGTCGCGCTGCAGGCGGTCGTCGGCCACGCGCGCGGCCACGCGGCGCAGGTTCTCGATCAGCGCCAGGCGCAGCATGATGGGCACCGCCCACAGCTCGCCCAGGGTCAGGGTGGCGACGTCCTGGTAGGCTTCGACGAAGTGGCACAGGTTTTCCAGGTCCACGTGACCGTCGCCATGCGAGATGATTTCAAGCGCGATTTTATACACGCGCGGGCAGCCCGCATCCAGGCCGGACGTCAGGCGTGGCAATTCCTTGCTGTAGTTCTTCGGCAGGTGGCGCCGGGTGGTGCGGATCTGTTCTTCGATCAGGTAGAAATTATCGAGCAGCCATTCGGAAGCGGGCGTGACCTGGCGGCCGCTTTTCACGGTGGCCGTCAGTTCGTTGACGGTGGCCGTGATCAGCGCCGCGTTGTCGGCCAGGCGCGCCAGCAGGCGATCGCGGCCTTGCCGCTTGCCGACCGCATGGCCGGTGGCGACATGCTTGCCGTGCGCGGCCATCTGCATGGCGCTGAATAATTCCGAACGCAAGGGCAAGGCGTCGTCGCGCGCGGCATCGAAGCTCTCGCCCGCGCCGCCGCCATTGATATTGCCCCGGAAAATGTCCGTGAAACGGGAGAATTTTTCCCTGACTACTGCTGTGTACTCTTTCAACTTGGCCTCGCTCTAGTGCGCGCATGAAACGACGGCACCCGCCGCCAGGCCAAGGCCGGTTTGCGGGCGCAAAGCAGGCACTGACAAAGACGGAAAGCAAAGCGCCGGAGCGTTACGATGAATCTCAATCATCAGAAAGATTTTCTGAGCTTCATCGTAGGTGCGCGCCCGGCATGAGACCGTGCGCTAGCGTACATACAAGGGGGATTGGCGGCGGGCGGCCCAAGAAAGTGGCCGCCAGGCCGTGACATTCATTCCAAGTGGAAATAAACCGTCTTGCCAAGTAGCAGGAAAGCTACTCGGCAATATCACTGCTCAAGCCGCCATCGACAGCGGCCGAGGGGCGGACGCGGCCATGGCCATGCCGCCGTTCAATTGCCAGGCCGCGCCATGACCGAGGCGGCGCAGACAGGCGGCGGCGCGCGCACTGCGGTTGCCGCTGCGGCAGAAAAACACCAGCGCACGCTGCGGCTCCCGCAGCCAGCCGGCCACTTCGCCGGCCAGGCGGCTGAGCGGCACGCGCTGCACGGTGGCGCCGTCGAACCCCAGCCCCGTGCACGCGGCCTGTTCATAGGCTTCGCGCACATCGACCACGATGGCGTCCGGATGCGCGCGCAACCAGGCCGCCAGGCCGCCTGCCTCAAGCTGCAGCGCCGGCGTCACCTGCGGCGCCAGCGCGGCGCGCACGGTGGCGCAGATGCCGCCATCGTCGCGCGAGCCGCACAGCACGGTATCGGGCGTGACGAGATCAGGACTCAGCAAGGCCGCCACCACGTGCGCATCGAGCGCGCCGGTGAAAGCAAAGCTGTTCCCCAGCAAATACACCTGCGTATCGCCGCAATCGATGCGGCGCAGGCCGGCGCCAAACGCCAGCCGGCCCTGTGCATCGAAGGCGTCAAGCTGCTCGATGTCCAACGCGTCCAGCGCTTCCCGCAACGCCAGGCGCGCCGCGCCCTGGTCCGGCGCTGGCGCAGTATGTCCGATGGCCCGCACGGCATAGCCCTGGCAGCGCACGAAGGCGGCAAGGCGCGGCACCAGGGCCGCTTGCGGGTCGATGATCACGCAACTGGCGCTGGCGGCGTCTGTCAGCAGCCAGGTGGTGCGGCCGTCGACGCCGAGCGCGGTGACGCCGTCGCGCATGGCGGACAAGGGCGCCAGGGGTGCCAGAGCGGACGGCAGCAAACAGCTGGCGCGCAGCGCCTCGCCGCAGCGCTCGATGCGCGCGCAGGCGGCAAGAATGGTCGCTTCGTCGGTCAGCGGGCCGAACGACAGGCGAATGGCCGAACTGGCGCGCCAGGCCGGCACCTGCATCGCTTCGAGCACATAGCTGGGCAAGGCCTTGGCGGCGGAACAGGCGCTGCCCGAGCTGACGCGCACGCCGGCCGCATCGAACAAATCCAGCAGTTCTTTCGAGGACACACCCGGCACCGAAAAATTCAGGGTGGTCGGCAGCGACAGCGCGAACGGCACATTGAAGACGATGCCAGGCAAGGCGGCCTCCAGGCTGGCGGCCAGGCGCGCGCGCCATTGCGCCAGCTCTGCCGGGCTGCGGAAGGTACGGCCATCGTCGAGCGCGGCCAGCACGGCGCCCAGCGCGGCGATGCCGGCCATGTTTTCGGTACCCGAGCGCCAGCCCGTTTCCTGGCCGCCACCCATCATCAGGGGCGTGAACGGCGCGCCATCCCGCACATACAGCATGCCGATGCCTTTCGGCGCATACAGCTTGTGGCCGGAGAACGGCGCGTAATCGATGCGCGTGGCGGCCAGGTTCAGCTGCAACTTGCCCAGCGCCTGCACGCAGTCGACCATCCAGTAGGCATGGGCGCCGCGTTCCTCCAGCAGTCGCGCGATCGCCGACAGATCGCTGATCACGCCGGTTTCATTGTTGGCCGCCATGGTGCACAGCATGGCGGCGTCACCGATCAGCTCAGCCAGCACGGCAAGATCGTGCCGCCCATCGGTATCGACCGGCAGCGCGCGCAGGGTCAGGTTCAGGCCCAGCAGGCGGTTCCAGTGCGCCAGGCTTTCCGGCACGGCCTTGTGTTCGGTCGCGCCATACAGCAGCAGGCTGCCGATGCGCTGGCCCGCATCGCGCCGTTCGCGCAGCGCGCACAGCGCCGACAGCACGGCCGTCTGGATGCCCTCGGTGGCGCCGCTGTTGAACATCAACCGCCCTTCCCCGCTGCCGAGCAGGCGGCGCGCAAGCAGCCGCACGCCATCCATCATGGCCTTGGCCTGCAAGCCGGTGCCATGGGTGCTGCTGGGGTTGCCATAACCGTGCGCCATGGCGGCGCTGGCGGCGGCGACGGCGGCGGGCAACACGCTGGTGGTGGCGTTGCAGTCGAGGTAAATGTCTTTCATGATCATCGCTGGAGGGGTGGGCAGATCAACAGTTTACCAAGCCGTACCCGTGAAAATATGCCAAAATTTACTAGGCATGCGCTACCATGCAGCATATGCATGCTACCAATCATGAAATAAACAAATGAATTCACTTTCCCACGCCTTGGACAAGTTCGATTGCGCCATCCTGGCAGCACTGCAAAGCGACGGCACACTGTCGATCGCCGCCCTCAGCGAGCGCATCGGCTTATCGAGTACGCCGTGCTGGAAGCGCGTCAAGCGCCTGGAGGAAGAGGGCTATATCGAGAGCCGCGTGGCCATCGTCAACCGGCAGAAAGTCGGCTTGCCGGTCACGGTATTTGTCAGCGTGCGCACCGGCCAGCACGACGAAAAATGGCTGCGCCGCTTTGCCGCCGCCGTCATCGTGCTGCCCGAGGTGCAGGAATTCCACCGCATGAGCGGCGACATCGATTATTTGCTGAAGGTGGTCACCACCGATATCAAGGGCTATGACCTGTTCTACAAAAAGCTGATCAAGGCAGCGCAACTGCTGGGCGTGTCATCGGCGTTTTCCATGGAGCAGATCAAATACAGCACCGAACTGCCCCTGGAATTGATCGCGCACGGCCTGCCCGCCTGAGGTGATCAGATCGCCGGTTGCTTGAGCGTGGCGGCGTGCTTGAAGAAGTCGTAGACGCCGCTGTCGCTCATGCGGCGCGCGTTCGCCAGTTCGCCGCCCTTGGTGGCGTACAGCACCTGGTTGTCGCTGCTGGAGACCAGCACGGCGGCCGGGATGCCCTTTTTCAGCGGATTGCCATAGGCGTTCGCCACATCGAGGTTATGGTCGAAATTGCCCACATCGACTTTCACGACCTTGAATTCCTTCTGCATCAGCTCGGCGTTTTTGCCTTCCTTCAAAGCCTTGTCGAGCGCGCGGCAGTCTTCGCACCAGTTGGCGCCAAAGATCAGCAGCACGGGCACATGGGCGGCCTTCGCTTGCGCCAGCGCCTGCGCCACGTCGGCCTTGGCATCGGCCGCCGTGTTGTAGGGCAGGTGCTGGGCGGCAGCGGCAGGTGCGGCGGCAGGGGTCGGCGCGGCGGCAAGCGCGGCGCCGGACATCAACAGGCTGGCAAGGACAAGGGCAAGGGCAAGACGCATGGAATACTCCTCGATAGGGATAGGGACATAGGGCGGGCTGCTGATGGTCAGCGAGCGCGACTGCATAGAATATGCCTGCTGTGCGGAAATATCCAGAATTCATTCGCACCATGCTCATGCGCAAAGCGTATTAGCCATGCGCGGCAGTACACCCATGGGATAATGTCCCGCTGAAAATACAGCGCGGCGCGGCCCTGCCGCACCTTCCATCATGACCACTGATGAAACGCGCTTTGCCGAGGCGGCCCCAACAATTTAAATGCGCCAGGCCTTCAGGCCTGGCGGACTGAATAAGATTTGGAAGGGGTTTGAAACCCGGCTGGGCGCCCCCCTCCAATCGCTACGCGAAACCCCGGCCTTCAGGCCGGGGTTTCAACCGGAGTCAGAATTAGATGAAGGCGGCGTTGCCGCCGGGCGACAAGCATTAAGCGACGCAATATTTCCTGCAAGCGAATTGAACCATGGCGTATGCTTACGCCCCGGCCACTGATCGCCACCCCTTATCGCCATTCATACTCTCCTTACCAAGGATCTCGCGCATGAAGCATCGTTACGCCCACGGCATCGCCCTCGGCACCCTCGCCACCTCCCTGTTGCTGGCCTTTGCGCCACTGTCGCAAGCGGCAGAGCCCGCCGCTACGACCACAGCCCAGCCTGTGGCCGTCAGTTCGCCGCAAGCCAGACAGCGGTTGCAGGTGGTGGCCGACCAGTACTACGATGCCCTGGCCCGTTTCGAGCCGATCAATGCCACCGAAAGCGGCGACAACCGTTTTGACGACCAGCTCGGTTCGGCCATCGTGCCGGCCGCGCGCGCCAGGCAGTTCACCCTGTACCGCCAGTACCAGAAGACCTTGCGCGCAATTAGCCGCAAGCAGTTGTCGCAGCATGACCAGATCAACTACGACATCCTCGACTATGAACTGGCGACGGCGCTGTCGTTCGAGCGTTTCCCCGAATATCTGCTGCCCCTGAACCAGATGGACAGCGTGCCCGTCACGCTGGCCAATTACGCGGGCGGCGAAGCGTCGCAGCCGCTGGTGACGGTCAAGCAGTATGAGGCCTACCTGAGCCGGCTGGACCAGCTGCCCGGCTGGATCGACCAGGCGATTGCCAATATGCGCGTCGGCATGCAAAAGAAGATCGTGCTGCCGAAAGCGCTGATCGAGTCCGCCCTGCCGCAGTTCAAGAAACTGCTCAGCGCCACGCCGCAGGAGAGCGTGTACTACACGCCCGTCAGGAATCTGCCGGCCGGCTTCAGTGAGGCCGACAAGCAGCGCCTGACGCAAGCCTACGCCGAGGTCGTCGGCGCCAGGCTGATGCCGGCCCTGCAGCGCCTGGCCACCTTCATGGAAACGGACTATCTGCCGGCCGGCCGCGCCAGCAGCGGCTGGAGCGCCCTGCCCGACGGCGCCGCCTGGTACCAGGCGCGCGTGGCGGCCAGCACCACCACCGACCTGAAACCGGAACAGATCCATGCGATCGGCCTGAGGGAAGTGGCGCGCATCCAGGGCCAGTACGCCATCGTCGGCCCGAAAATGGGTTACACAGGCCCGGCCGCCGGTCTGCCGGTGTGGGTCTCGGAACAGGCGAAATACCGCCCGTTCAAGACCGAGCAGGAAGTGCTCGATGTGTACCGCAAATTGAACGTGTTGTTGGATACCAAACTGCCGGCGCTGTTTACCCTGGTGCCGAAAGCGCCGCTGGACTTGCGCCTGGAACCCGAACTGAGCCGCGATACGGCCGCCGACCACTACACAGCGCCGGCCGCCGACGGCTCGCGCCCGGGCGTGTTCTGGTCGGTGGTGACCGACCCGACACTGTACGGCGACACGGGCATGACCACCTTGTTCCTGCACGAAGGCAAACCGGGCCACCATTTCCACCTGGCGCTGGTACAGGAAATGGACTTGCCGAACTTCCGCCGTTTCGGCGGCAACAATGCCTTTACGGAAGGCTGGGCCCTGTACGCGGAAACCCTGGGCAAGGAAATGGGCCTGTTCGACGATCCGGCACAATATTTTGGCCACCTGAACGACGAAATGCTGCGCGCCGTGCGCCTGGTGGTCGACACGGGCTTGCACACCAGGGGCTGGACGCGCGAGCAGACCATCAAGTACATGCGCGACACCCTCGGCTACGACGCGGTGGCCAAAAGCGAGACGGAGCGCTATATGGCCTGGCCGGGCCAGGCGCTGGGCTACAAGATCGGCGCGCTGAAAATCATCGAACTGCGCCAGCGCGCGCAAGCGGCATTGAAAGACAAGTTCAGCCTGCCGAAATTCCACGAGGTCGTCCTGAGCGACGGCACCCTGCCCTTGACACTGCTGGAAGCGAAGGTCGATCGCTGGATCGCGCAGCAGCAGTAAGCGGAGCAACGGCGGCAGCCTTGTCACGGCTGCCGTGGCGTGGCTTATACCAGCAGCGCCGCGCTCATCGAGCGCACCTCTTCGCCCGATTCCGCGAGGATGCTTTGCAAGGTCTCGTTGTCGATAATGAAGTCGATCACGGAGTCGGACGGCGTGAGCATTTCAATAAAGGTCGTTTGCAGCGGCGACGGCACCGGCGACAATTGTTTTGCCAGCAGCAAGGTGTCGAGCAGCGAATCGGGCGGGATCGCCAGCAAGCCGTCGCGCAAGCCTTCGATGGCCTCGCTGACCGGTAGCGGTATCAGCAGCTTTTTCATCACTTCGCGCGAAATGATTTCTTCGGCCGATTCCATCCACTGCTCGCCATCTTCGTCCAGCAGGCCGGGAAATTCGTCGGCGCGCGACAGCAAATAAAATCCGCCCACCTCGTGCACGATGCCGGCGAACAGGGCCGTGTCGGCATCGACATGGGTGACGCGGCGCGCGATCACATGGGCCAGCGCGGCCACGTGCGCCGTATGCTCCCACAGCTGGGCTGCTTTTTGCCGCAGCACCGGATCGACGATCTTGCTGCCGAACTGGCGCACCACCATCGCCGCCACCAGCGAATACAAGTTGCGATAACCCATGCGCATGACGGCGGCGCGCACGCTGGTGGCGGGCGGCGCATCGCTGCGGCTGTAGACGGCGGAATTGGCCAGGGCGACCGTGCGCGCCGCCAGCAGCGGTTCGGCCAGCACCAGTTTGATCGCATGATCGATATGGCAATCAGGTTCCGCCAGCGCCAGTTGCAGTTGCAGCGCCGCGTTGACGCTGGTGGGAAACACCAGTTCGCCGCGCGCCGCCTGGGAAACAATCAAACCGAATGCCTGTAGTTTATTCATCATGCAATCATCCGCCTCAGAGAGTATGTTGCCTGGGTTAACTCTATCGTAGAAACCATCCTCCGCACGCCCCGCTTACATGCCGTTTGCTGCCGGCACCGAGATTGCCTGCAAATCCGTTTCATCGCCGATCACGAACAGCTTGGGCTGCTGCAGCACTTGCAATAAAAATGGCTGGCCCTCGCGCAGGCGGCGCTGGTAGTCAAGCAGCGTATACAGATTCGGATTGATTTTGCGGCGCAAGGTTCGCTCGGCCGGCCCCAAACGAGTCAACAAATCGCCGTAGTTGGCCACTTCGGCCACCAGCAACACGTCGATGGCGCCGCCGGGCAGGTCCTGCCCCCTGGCCGTGTCGCCATACACGAAGGCCAGCTGCAACTGGGAACGCAGCGGCGCCAACGTGCTGCTGAGCACGCCCACCAGGCCGAAGGTCTTCTGCACCAGGCTGCTCAGCTCGGGATACACCAGGCTGTCCCTGTTCGGCCAGAAGCGCCGCACATTGCCGATGCGCTCGGACGTGATCAGCCCTGCATCATGCAGCCGCCGCAGTTCGCGCTGCGCCGACGCGCTGCCCAGGCCGGTCAGGCGCATGATCTCGTTCAGATGAAAACCTTCGTTGACGCGGACAAACAGCAGGCTCAGCAGCTTTTGCTGGGCGGGAGAGAACAGGGCGTGGGCAATCATGCGCCAGATCTTAGCATAAGCGTGCCGGGAATTGGCGTGGCAAAGCGCTCGCCATCAAGGTCAACAACACGATGGGCTCTGACACATAAAAAAACGGCACCTGAGATTTCTCCCTGGTACCGTTCTTGTCCGCTAGTCGCTGGCGGTATGCTTCGTCGCTGTGGTGATGCCGGGCTTGCGTTTCGATGTCTTGCAACGCTTCGGCAGCTTCGCCAGCCATCGAGGCTTTCTCGGCCAGCAGCAGTGCCTGGCGCTCTACGCCCATCCCTTACTTCTGTCTCTTTGCGTGCGCGGCGAAATAGCAATAACGCCAACAATAAAAAACGGCACCAGGAATTTCTCCCTGGTGCCGTTCTTGTCAGCTAGTAGCTAAAAAATTACGCTTCGTCGCCGTGGTGATGCTGGGCTTGCGTTTCGATGTCCTGCAACGCTTCGGCAGCTTCGCCGGCCATCGAGGCTTTCTCGGCCAGCAGCAGTGCCTGGCGCTCCTCGACTTCCCACGCTTCCTTCTCTTTGCGTGCGCGGTGGAAGGCCAGGCCGGTGCCGCCAGGGATCAGGCGGCCGACGATGACGTTCTCTTTCAGGCCGCGCAGACCGTCGCGCTTGCCCATGATCGCCGCTTCCGTCAGCACGCGGGTGGTTTCCTGGAACGATGCGGCCGAGATGAAGGAGTCGGTCGACAGCGATGCCTTGGTAATACCCAGCAAGACGTTTTCGTAGGTCGCAGGAATCTTGTTCTCTTGCGCCATGCGATCGTTCTCGTCCAGCAGTTCCGAACGTTCCACCTGCTCGCCAACGATGTAGTTGGTGTCGCCGGCATTGACGATCTGAACGCGGCGCAGCATCTGACGCACGATCACTTCGATGTGCTTGTCATTGATCTTCACGCCTTGCAGACGGTACACGTCTTGCACTTCGTCAACGATGTAACGCGCCAGCGCTTCGATACCCAGCAAACGCAGGATGTCTTGCGGATCGGCCGGGCCGTCCACGATCATCTCGCCCTTGTTCACGACCTGGCCGTCATGCACCAGCACTTGCTTGTCCTTGGTAATGAGGAACTCGTGCTTGTTGCCGTCCATGTCCGTGATTTCCAGACGCTGCTTGCCCTTGGTTTCCTTGCCGAACGCAACCGTACCCGTGACTTCGGCCAGCATGCCGGCGTCTTTCGGGGAACGGGCTTCGAACAGCTCGGCCACGCGTGGCAGACCACCGGTAATATCGCGCGTTTTTTGCGATTCGGTCGGGATACGTGCCAGCACTTCACCCACCGATACCGTCTGGCCGTCTTTCACCATGATCAGCGCGCCGACCTGGAAGCCGATCGCCACCGAGTGTTCGGTGCCGGCGATCTTGACTTCTTCGTTGGCGTCGTTGATCAGCTTGACTTGCGGACGCAGGGTCTTGGTCAGCGAACCGCGACGTTTCGCATCGATCGCCACCAGGGTGGACAGACCGGTCACTTCGTCGACCTGACGGGCCACGGTGACGCCTTCTTCGACGTTCTCGAAACGCACTTGACCGGCGTATTCGGTAATGATCGGACGGGTCAAAGGATCCCATGTTGCCAGGGCGGTGCCGGCCTTGATGACCATGCCGTCCTTGACGATCAGGGTCGCGCCGTACGGCACTTTATGACGCTCACGCTCACGGCCATGGTCGTCGGTGATCAGCACTTCGCCGGAACGGGAAATGACGATTTGCGCGCCCTTGCCGTTCGTCACGTAACGCATGGTTGCCGTGAAGCGGATGGTACCGTTCGATTTCGCTTCCACCGACGATGCCACTGCCGCACGCGACGCCGCACCACCAATGTGGAAGGTACGCATGGTCAGCTGGGTACCCGGCTCACCGATCGACTGCGCAGCGACCACGCCGACGGCTTCACCGGCGTTGACCAGCATGCCGCGGCCCAGATCGCGGCCATAGCACTTGGCGCACAGGCCGAAGCGCGTGTCGCACGTCAGTGGCGTACGGACCTTGACTTCGTCGATCGACAGACGCTCGATCTCTTCGACCATGTCTTCGTCCATCAGGGTGCCGGCTTCGTACAGCGTTTCCTGCGATTCAGGATGGACGACATCGTGCACCGTCACGCGGCCGAGGATACGGTCGCGCAATGGCTCGATGACTTCACCGCCTTCGACCAGCGCTTTCATCAGGGCGCCGTTCATGGTGCCGCAATCATCTTCGATCACGACCAGATCCTGCGTCACGTCGACCAGACGGCGCGTCAGGTAACCGGAGTTTGCCGTTTTCAGTGCCGTATCTGCCAGACCTTTACGAGCGCCGTGGGTCGAAATGAAGTACTGCAACACGTTCAGGCCTTCGCGGAAGTTCGCGGTAATCGGCGTTTCGATAATCGAACCATCCGGTTTGGCCATCAGGCCACGCATACCGGCCAACTGGCGAATCTGGGCTGCGGAACCGCGCGCGCCGGAGTCGGCCATCATGTAAATGGCGTTGAACGATTCCTGCGTCGACTTGGTGCCGTCGCGGCGGATCACGTCTTCGACCTTGAGCTGGTCCATCATGGCCTTGCCGACTTCATCGGAGGTCTTGCCCCAGATATCGACGACCTTGTTGTAACGCTCGCCGGCAGTCACCAGACCCGATGCGTACTGCTGCTCGATCTGCTTGACTTCCGATTCGGCCGTCGCGATCAGGGTCACTTTTTGCGGTGGTACCAGCATGTCGTCGACGCAGATCGAGATACCGGCGCGTGTCGCCAGGCGGAAACCCGATTGCATCAGTTTGTCGGCGAACACCACGGTGGCGCGCAGGCCGCACTTGCGGAACGACGTGTTGATCAGTTTGGAAATTTCTTTCTTTTTCAGCGCGCGGTTCAGCACCGAGAAAGGCAGGCCTTTCGGCAGGATTTCCGACAG
Organism: Janthinobacterium sp. PC23-8; assembly: GCF_002250505.1. Taxonomy (GTDB): domain Bacteria; phylum Pseudomonadota; class Gammaproteobacteria; order Burkholderiales; family Burkholderiaceae_D; genus Janthinobacterium. The sequence goes on along the minus strand of NZ_NJGY01000001.1, from coordinate 2,912,148 downwards.
GATCGCACGGCCGATCGTCGTTTCGTAGCGGGTTACCGTTTTTTCGAATTCGCCGGTTTCGGCGTTTTTCGGGTATTCGGTAATGCGCACGGTCACGCGGGTCGTCAGTTCGACTTCCTTGTTGTCGTAGGCGCGGATCACTTCCGACACGTCAGGGAACATCATGCCTTCATTCTTGGCATTGATGGCTTCACGCGTGGCATAGTACAGACCGAGCACGATATCCTGGGACGGCACGATCGACGGTTCGCCGTTCGACGGGAACAGGATGTTGTTCGACGCCAGCATCAGGGTACGCGCTTCCATCTGCGCTTCGATCGACAGGGGAACGTGGACCGCCATCTGGTCACCGTCAAAGTCGGCGTTGAATGCGGCGCAGACGAGCGGGTGCAACTGGATGGCCTTGCCTTCGATCAGGACCGGCTCGAACGCCTGGATACCCAGGCGGTGCAGGGTTGGTGCGCGGTTCAACATGATCGGATGTTCACGGATCACGTCTTCCAGGATGTCCCACACCACTGGCTCTTGAATTTCAACCAGTTTCTTCGCTGCCTTGATGGTCGTGGCCAGACCCATCAGTTCCAGTTTATTGAAGATGAACGGCTTGAACAGTTCCAGCGCCATCAGTTTCGGCAAGCCGCACTGATGCAGTTTCAATTGCGGGCCCACCACGATGACCGAACGACCGGAGTAATCGACGCGTTTGCCCAGCAAGTTCTGACGGAAACGGCCGCCCTTGCCCTTGATCATTTCTGCCAGCGATTTGAGCGGACGCTTGTTGGCGCCGGTCATCGCTTTGCCGCGACGGCCGTTGTCCAGCAGCGAATCGACCGCTTCCTGCAGCATGCGCTTTTCGTTGCGCGTGATGATCTCTGGAGCGCGCAGCTCCATCAGGCGTTTCAGGCGGTTGTTGCGGTTGATCACGCGGCGATACAGATCGTTCAGATCCGAGGTCGCGAAACGGCCACCGTCCAGCGGAACCAGTGGGCGCAGTTCCGGCGGCAGCACCGGCAGCACTTCCATGATCATCCAGTCAGGCTTGATGCCCGAACGCTGGAACGCTTCCAGCACTTTCAGGCGCTTGGCGTATTTCTTGATCTTCGCTTCGGACTTCGATTCCTTCAGTTCCACGCGCAAGGTTTCGGCATCGCGGTGGATGTCGATCGAGCGCAGCAGTTCACGGATACCTTCGGCGCCCATGAAGGCGGTGAAGTCGTCGCCGTACTCTTCGTACTTGGCGGCGTAGTCGTCTTCCGACATGATCTGGCACTTTTTCAGCGGAGTCATGCCGGGATCGGTCACGACGTAGGCTTCAAAGTACAACACGCGTTCGATGTCCCGCAACGTCATGTCCAGCACCATCCCCAGGCGCGACGGCAGGGATTTGAGGAACCAGATGTGGGCGGTCGGCGAAGCCAGTTCGATATGGCCCATGCGCTCGCGGCGCACTTTGGCCAGGGTGACTTCGACGCCGCATTTTTCGCAGATCACGCCGCGGTGTTTCAGGCGCTTGTACTTGCCGCACAGGCACTCGTAGTCCTTGATAGGACCAAAGATCTTGGCGCAAAACAGGCCATCGCGTTCAGGCTTGAAGGTACGGTAGTTGATGGTTTCCGGCTTTTTGACTTCGCCGTAGGACCACGAACGGATTTTCTCAGGCGAAGCGAGACCGATCTTGATTGCATCGAAGGTCTCGTTGGTCTGTACTTGCTTGAATAGATCGAGCAGTGCTTTCATGTATCACTCCAGAGGTGATTAAATTTCTATATTCCTGAGACTACATTGCCCGGCATGGTTACCCAGCCGGGCTTTGTACTACTCACACCAAATGACAGATGGCTGTCGTTCAGTTGCGTTCGAGGTCGATATCGATACCCAGCGAACGGATTTCCTTGACCAGCACGTTGAACGATTCCGGCATGCCGGCGTCGATCACGTGGTCGCCCTTGACGAGGTTCTCGTACACTTTGGTACGGCCATTCACGTCATCGGACTTGACGGTCAGCATCTCTTGCAAGACATACGACGCGCCGTACGCTTCCAGTGCCCACACTTCCATCTCACCGAAGCGCTGACCACCGAACTGGGCTTTACCACCCAGCGGCTGCTGCGTCACCAGCGAGTAAGGACCGGTCGAACGCGCATGCATCTTGTCATCGACCAGGTGATGCAGTTTCAGCATGTGCATCACGCCAACCGTGACCTTGCGCTCGAACGCTTCACCGGTGCGACCGTCATACATGGTCACCTGGTTTTTCGACGGGGTCATGCCGAGGTTCTTGGCAATCGCGTCAGGGTACGCCAGGTCCAGCATGCGGCGGATCTCTTCTTCGTTGGCGCCGTCAAACACCGGCGTGGCGAATGGCACACCTTTTTTCAGGTTTTCCGCCAGCTTCATGATCTCTTCGTCGTCGAAGTTATCCAGATCTTCCGCGCGGCCGTTTTCGTTGTAGATCACGGTCAGGTACTTGCGCATTTCTTCAGCTTGCGTGTGCGCCTTGAGCATTTCGCCGATGCGGATACCCAGACCCTTGGCAGCCCAGCCCAGGTGAGTCTCGAGAATCTGACCGACGTTCATGCGCGAAGGAACGCCCAGCGGGTTCAGCACCACGTCCGCTGGCGTGCCGTCAGCCATGTACGGCATGTCTTCCACAGGAACAATACGGGAAACCACACCCTTGTTACCGTGGCGACCCGCCATCTTGTCGCCCGACTGCAGGCGGCGTTTCACAGCCAGGTAAACCTTGACCATTTTCTGCACGCCTGGTTGCAGCTCGTCGCCTTGCGTCAGCTTCTTGCGCTTCTCTTCGAAGGCCAGGTCGAACTGGTGACGCTTCTCGTTGATCGATTCCTTGATCGCTTCGAGCGCTACCGCCGCATCGTCGTCCGCCGGGCGGATGTCGAACCAGTGGTATTTGTCCAGATCGTCCAGGTATTCCTTGGTGATCTTGGCGCCTTTGGCCAGCTTTTTAGGGCCGCCGTTGACAACTTTGCCGATCAGCATTTTTTCCAGACGCTGGAAGGCGTCGCCTTCCACGATACGCATCTGGTCGTTCAGATCCAGGCGGAAGCGTTTCAGTTCGTCATCGATAATCTGCTGGGCGCGTTTGTCGCGCACGATGCCTTCGCGGGTGAACACTTGCACGTCGATCACGGTACCGATCATGCCCGAAGGCACGCGCAGCGAGGTATCTTTCACGTCCGAAGCTTTTTCGCCGAAAATCGCGCGCAGCAGCTTCTCTTCCGGGGTCAGCTGGGTTTCGCCTTTTGGCGTCACTTTACCGACCAGGGTATCACCGGCTTGCACTTCGGCGCCGATGTAGACGATACCGGATTCATCCAGGCGAGCCAGCTGGTTTTCAGCCAGGTTCGAGATGTCGCGCGTGATTTCTTCGGCGCCCAGTTTCGTGTCGCGGGCCACCACCGACAACTCTTCGATGTGAATCGAGGTGTAGCGGTCGTCCTTGACGACGTTTTCCGAGATCAGGATCGAATCTTCGAAGTTCAGACCATTCCATGGCATGAAGGCCACGGTCATGTTCTGGCCCAGCGCCAATTCACCGAGGTCGGTCGATGCGCCGTCGGCGATCACGTCGCGCTTGGCGACACGGTCGCCCACTTGCACGATAGGACGCTGGTTGATGTTGGTGTTCTGGTTCGAACGGGTGTACTTGATCAGGTTGTAGATGTCGACGCCCACTTCACCAGCTTGCGCTTCGTCATCGTTGACGCGAATCACGACACGGCCCGCATCGATGTAATCGACGATACCGCCACGCAGCGCTTGCACGGTGGTGCCCGAGTCGACCGCGACAGTGCGTTCGATACCGGTACCGACCAGCGCTTTTTCAGGACGCAAGCAAGGCACGGCCTGGCGTTGCATGTTGGCGCCCATCAATGCACGGTTTGCATCATCGTGTTCGAGGAACGGAATCAGCGAGGCGGCGACGGAGACGATCTGGCCTGGCGCCACGTCCATATACTGGATGCGCTCTGGCGACACCAGGATCGTTTCGCCGGCTTCACGTGCCGAAACCAGTTCATCGGACAAGGTGCCTTCATCGCTGATGGTCGCATTCGCCTGGGCGATGATGTAGCGGCCTTCTTCGATGGCCGACAGGTAGTCGATCTGGTCGGTGATCTTGGAGCCTTCGACCTTGCGGTACGGGGTTTCCAGGAAGCCGTATTCATTCAGGCGGGCGTACAGAGCCAGCGAGTTGATCAGACCAATGTTCGGACCTTCCGGTGTCTCGATCGGGCAGACGCGGCCGTAGTGGGTCGGATGCACGTCGCGCACTTCAAAGCCGGCGCGTTCGCGTGTCAGACCGCCGGGTCCCAGGGCCGATACGCGGCGCTTGTGGGTAATTTCCGACAGAGGATTGGTTTGGTCCATAAACTGCGACAACTGGGACGAACCGAAGAACTCGCGAATCGCGGCCGAAATCGGCTTCGAGTTGATCAGGTCGTGCGGCATCAGGTTGTCCGCTTCGGCCTGGCCGAGGCGTTCCTTGACGGCGCGTTCAACACGCACCAGGCCGGCGCGGAATTGATTCTCGGCCAGTTCGCCCACGCAACGTACGCGACGGTTACCCAGGTGATCGATATCGTCGACTTCGCCGCGGCCATTGCGCAGTTCCACCAGGATCTTGATCACGGCCAGCACGTCGTCGTTCGACAGGGTCATGGCGCCGGTCAGTTCATCGCGGCCAATGCGGCGGTTGAACTTCATGCGGCCCACGGCCGACAGGTCGTAGCGGTCCGAGTTGTAGAACAGGCCGTTGAACAGCGCTTCGACGGAGTCTTCCGTTGGCGGCTCGCCTGGACGCATCATGCGGTAGATCGCCACTTTCGCCGCCATCTGGTCGGCGGTGTCGTCGATACGCAAGGTTTGCGAGATGTAGGCGCCCTGGTCCAGGTCGTTGGTGTACAAGGTCTGGATTTCGGAAATGCTGGCGTCGCGCAGGCGGCCCAGCAGGTCTTCGGTCAGCTCGTCGTTGGCCGATGCGACCACTTCGCCGGTGTCGCCATCGACGATATTCTTCGCCAATACGCGGCCCAGCAGGTAGTCTTCCGGTACGGAAATGTGCTTGATGCCGGCAGCTTCGATATCACGCACGTGTTTCGCGTTGATACGCTTGTCTTTCAGCACCAGGGTCTTGCCCGACTTGTCGACGATGTCGAAACGCGCCACTTCGCCGCGCAGACGCTCGGCGACGAATTCCATCTCCGCGCCTTCGGAGCGCAGGTTGAAATTGTCGAACACGAAGAAGTTCGCCAGGATCTGCTCGTGCGACATGCCGATGGCTTTGAGCAAAATCGTCACAGGCATCTTGCGGCGGCGGTCGACGCGGAAGAACAGGATGTCTTTCGGGTCGAACTCGAAGTCCAGCCACGAACCGCGGTAAGGAATGATACGCGCGGAGAACAGCAGTTTGCCCGACGAGTGGGTCTTGCCGCGGTCGTGTTCGAAGAACACGCCTGGCGAGCGGTGCAGCTGGGAAACGATAACCCGCTCGGTGCCGTTGATCACGAACGAACCGGTGGTTGTCATGAGCGGCAATTCGCCCATGTAGACTTCCTGCTCCTTCATCTCCTTGACGACCGGCTTGGTCGGCGATTCCTTGTCCAGGATCACCAGACGCACTTTCGCGCGCAGCGGCGACGCGAACGTCAGGCCACGCTGTTGACATTCTTTGACGTCAAAGGCAGGATCACCGAGAACGTACGACAAGAATTCGAGACGCGCAAAACCATTGTGCGACACGATGGGGAAAATCGAAGTGAAGGCCGACTGCAGGCCATCGTTCTTGCGGCCGGACGGTGCTACGTCCTCTTGCAAGAAACTATGATAAGACTCGAGCTGGGTCGCCAGCAGGAACGGAACGTGGTGAACGTTGGCGCGCTTCGCGAATGATTTGCGAATGCGTTTCTTCTCAGTAAATGAGTAGTGCATGGACACTCCGTGAGTGACAGAAAGGATAGAAAATTCAGGTTTTGCAAGTGCTCATTTGCAACATTCGCGGCTGCGTGTGACACAGACGAAACCTCAAGGCTCTGCTTTCCGGCTTGAATCGAATAAAAACTGCGGCTACGACGGTGTTACAAATACGATACAGACGACAAAGGAGCCAAAGTCGGATTCCCCCCCTTGCGAGAGGGAACCTCAGACTTTGACTCGGGCGCTAACTGCCGCCGGTACAGATATTACTTGATCGAAGCGGTTGCGCCGGCTTCTACCAGTTTCTTCTGTGCTGCTTCAGCGTCAGCTTTCGACACTGCTTCTTTCACAGTTTTTGGTGCGCCATCGACCAGGTCTTTAGCTTCTTTCAAGCCCAGGCCGGTGATTTCGCGAACTGCTTTAATGACGCCAACTTTGTTTGCGCCGAAGCTGTCCAGGATGACGTTGAATTCGGTTTGCTCTTCAGCAACTGCTGCTGGGCCAGCTGCAGGACCGGCCGAAGCCATTGCTGCTGCGGATACGCCGAATTTTTCTTCGAATGCTTTCACCAGGTCGTTCAGGTCCATTACGGACATGGCGCTAACTGCTTCCAGGATGTCGTCTTTGCTAATTGCCATTTTGAAACTCCTAAATTTATTACGTTAGTTACATCAGATTGGTACTGAGAGAAAAAAGCGCGCGCAATTAAGCGGCTGCTGGGGCTTCTTCTGCTGCTGCTTCTTCTGCAGGAGCTTCGGCGCCTTCGCCTTTTTTCGCTGCCAGGGCAGCCAGACCACGTGCAAAGCCCGAAACCGGAGCCAGCATAACGCCCAACAACTGCGAAATGAGGACTTCACGGCTAGGAATGCTCGCCAACGCGGTGACAGCAGCGGTATCGAGCTGCTTGCCTGCGTAGTTACCTGCTTTGATGACCAGTTTGTCGTTGGTTTTAGCGAAGTCAGCGATGACTTTAGCTGCTGCAACGGCATCGGCCGAGATCGAGTAGATCAACGGGCCGGTCATGGCATCTGCCAGGCTGGCGAATGCGGTACCTTCAACGGAGCGACGAGCCAGAGTGTTTTTCAACACACGCAGGTACACGCCTTGGGCACGCGCTTTAGCACGCAGTTGCGTCAAGTGACCAACCTGGATGCCACGATATTCGGCCACGACGATCGTTTGCGCATTTGCTACTTGTGCGGAAACTTCGGCGACGACGGCCTTTTTGTCATTCAGATTGAGACTCACGGTCAACCTCCTTAAATGATGTTCAGCGATCACAACCGAGTGGTTGAGCGCCTTGCATCGGTTCGAACACGGCGTCCGAAGTCAAGAAGTACTAAACTGAGCGGATGGATTCACGCAGCATGAGGACTACAAAACTTGTTCGGGTACACCATCTGCGTTGGGCACTGGCCGTTGCCGGCCAGCCTATTAACCTTCTGCATCTGCGATCACAGTCGGCCCAACGGTCTTTGATTGTCTGCCGGCATGGTGAAATACCACACCGACAGCCCAAAGATGTGCCCGCCGCGCCCGAAGGCGCGCGGGACTTGATTCTTTACTTAAGCTGCCAGGCTGGTCTGGTCAACACGGACGCCAGCGCCCATGGTCGACGACAGCGACACTTTGCGCAGGTACACGCCTTTGCTCGATGCTGGCTTGGCTTTGTTCAGCGCGTCGATCAGTGCGACCAGATTCGACTTCAGATCTGCGTCAGCAAACGATTTACGGCCGATGGTCGCGTGGATGATACCGGACTTGTCGGTACGGTACTGAACTTGACCGGCTTTCGCGTTTTTCACGGCGGTAGCGACGTCAGGAGTAACAGTGCCGACTTTCGGGTTAGGCATCAGGCCGCGTGGGCCCAGGATCTGACCCAGGGTACCAACGATACGCATGGTATCTGGCGAAGCGATGACGATGTCGAAAGGCATGTCGCCGGCTTTGATCTGCTCGGCCAGGTCTTCCATACCAACGATGTCGGCGCCAGCAGCTTTGGCCGCTTCCGCTTTTTCGCCCGACGCGAATACTGCCACGCGCACGGTCTTGCCGGTACCGGCTGGCAGCACGACGGAGCCGCGCACAACCTGGTCGGATTTCTTAGGATCAACGCCGAGTTGCACCGATACGTCGATCGATTCATTGAACTTGGCCGTTGCGCACTCTTTGATCAGAGCGACAGCGTTGTCGAACTCGTACGCTTTGGTACGGTCAACTTTGGCTTTGAAAGCCTTGATACGTTTGGATAACTTAGCCATTATACAACACCTTCCACCGTGATGCCGATCGAACGTGCGGAACCAGCGATGGTGCGTACGGCAGCATCCATGTCGGCAGCGGTCAGATCAGGGGTTTTCAATTTAGCGATTTCTTCAGCTTGTGCGCGGGTCAGCGTACCGACTTTGTCGGTATGTGGCTTCGGCGAACCTTTGGTGATCGCGGCAGCTTTTTTGATCAGGTAGGTTGCTGGCGGCGTCTTCATCACGAACGTGAAGGACTTGTCGGCAAATGCGGTGATCACGACTGGAATCGGCATGCCTGGCTCTTGACCCTGGGTCTGTGCATTGAAGGCTTTGCAGAATTCCATGATGTTCAGGCCACGTTGACCCAGAGCTGGACCGATTGGTGGGGATGGGTTTGCTTTACCAGCTGGCACTTGCAGCTTGATAAAACCAATGATTTTCTTTGCCATGATGGCTCCTATCTTGGATTGAGTAGTAGCGCCCCGCCGATCCTACCCTGGCGGGGCTCCTCTGACCGGATTTCGCTGAGACAACCGCGACGCTCCTGGTGGCGTTTGATACAGACTTAAACTTTTTCGACCTGGCCGAATTCAAGCTCGACCGGCGTAGCGCGACCAAAAATGGTCACCGATACGCGCACTTTGGATTTCTCGTAGTTGACTTCTTCGACATTGCCGTTGAAGTCGGTGAACGGACCATCCTTGATGCGGACCTGCTCGCCCACTTCGTACAAGGTCTTCGGACGGGGCTTCTCGACCCCTTCCTGCATCTGGCGCATGATGGCGTCGATCTCGCGCGCGGAAATCGGCGTCGGCTTGTTCGATTTGCCACCGATGAAACCGGTAACCTTGCTGGTGTTTTTCACCAGGTGCCAGCTCTCGTCCGTCATTTCCATTTCGACCAGCACATAGCCAGGATAGAAACGGCGTTCGGTGACGGACTTGACGCCGTTCTTGACTTCCACGACTTCTTCAATCGGCACCAGAATCTGGCCGAACTGGTCTTGCATGCCGGCGCGTTCGATGCGCTCGGTCAGTGCACGCATGACGCTTTTTTCCATGCCGGAATAAGCATGCACGACGTACCAGCGCTTGCTGCTGACCGGTACGCTCAGCGCTGCGCCAGATTCCGTTGCCGGAACGTCGCCAGCTGCGGGTGCCGCGTCATCTTGCACATTTTCGCTCATTATTTTTTCCAACCAAGAATTATGTCATACAGCAAAAACTCAAGCAATTTATCCGTGCCCCACAGGAAAATCGCCATGACCAGCACAAAGGCAAACACGATCGCGGTAATCTGCGTGGCTTCTTTGCGCGTGGGCCAAACAACCTTCTTGGTCTCGCGTACGGCTTCTTTGGCGAAATTAAGGAATTCACGGCCGGTCGTCGAGACATACAAGAGCGCAACAGCAATAACCAAACCAGCCACAAGCGCGCTTGCACGCACCAGAGCTGGTTGGCCTGCCAGGTAATAAAACCCGACTACTCCTGCAATCGCAGCCACTACTGCCAGCGCGACTTTTATCTTGTCACTCGACGTGCTAACGGTTTGCACGGATTGATTTGACATTTTTCTACTTTCGGTGCCCTGCACCTTGACGGTGGCAGGGACGGAGGGCATCGAACCCCCAACCTTCGGTTTTGGAGACCGACGCTCTGCCAATTGAGCTACGTCCCTACGTAAAACTTTTGTGGAGTGCTATTCTACCACCTGAGAGTCTCAGGTGGAAGTATAACATTTCCTTATGCGATGATTTTTGCAACCACACCGGCGCCAACGGTACGGCCGCCTTCGCGGATAGCGAAGCGCAGACCTTCTTCCATCGCGATCGGGTTGATCAGCTTGACGGTGATCGACACGTTATCGCCTGGCATGACCATTTCTTTGTCTGCTGGCAACTCGATCGAACCGGTCACGTCCGTCGTACGGAAGTAGAACTGTGGACGATAGTTGTTGAAGAATGGCGTGTGACGGCCGCCTTCATCTTTCGACAGGACATAGATCTCGCCGGTGAAGTGGTTGTGCGGCTTGATCGAGCCTGGTTTTGCCAGCACTTGACCACGTTGCACGTCTTCACGCTTGGTGCCGCGCAGCAGCAGACCAACGTTGTCGCCTGCCTGACCCTGGTCCAGCAGCTTGCGGAACATTTCCACGCCGGTGCAAGTCGTTTTGACGGTATCGGTGATGCCGACGATTTCGATCTCTTCGCCGACCTTGATGATGCCGCGTTCGATACGACCGGTTACCACGGTACCGCGACCCGAGATCGAGAACACGTCTTCCACTGGCATCAGGAACGCACCGTCAACTGCGCGCTCTGGCGTCGGGATGTACGAGTCCAGCGCATCGGCCAGACGCAGCACTGCGTCCACGCCCATTTCGCCTTCTTTGCCTTCCAGCGCCATACGGGCCGAACCTTTGATGATAGGCACGTCGTCGCCTGGGAATTCATATTTCGACAACAGCTCGCGCACTTCCATTTCAACCAGTTCCAGCAGCTCTGCGTCGTCGACCAGATCGCACTTGTTCAGGAACACGATGATGTATGGAACGCCAACTTGACGGGCCAGCAGGATGTGTTCGCGGGTCTGTGGCATCGGGCCGTCAGCTGCCGAGCAAACCAGGATCGCGCCGTCCATCTGTGCTGCACCGGTAATCATGTTCTTGATGTAATCGGCGTGGCCTGGGCAGTCAACGTGCGCGTAGTGACGCGCAGCCGTTTCGTACTCGACGTGAGCGGTGTTGATGGTAATGCCGCGTGCTTTTTCTTCTGGAGCCGCATCGATCTGGTCGTATGCTTTGGCTTCGCCGCCGAATTTCTTCGACAGAACCGTTGCGATTGCAGCGGTCAGCGTGGTTTTACCGTGGTCGACGTGGCCGATGGTGCCGACGTTGACGTGCGGCTTGGTCCGTTCGAATTTACCTTTTGCCATTTTGAACTCCTAATGATTTGATTAGATTGCTCAGGCACACGCCCGACGGTCTGGTTTGAATTGCTTCTGTGTTGCCTGCTGCGAATTCTGGTGCCCTTGACGTGGATCGAACACGTGGCCTCTCCCTTACCAAGGGAGTGCTCTACCACTGAGCTACAAGGGCTGTAATTTGTTGCATGCGATGCACAAGCATCTGAACGGAACTGGAGCGGGTGAAGGGAATCGAACCCTCGTCGTAAGCTTGGAAGGCTTCTGCTCTACCATTGAGCTACACCCGCGAGGTATCGTTCACTTATCTTCACTTGCTTTACCCAGTTTTTTTGCAAAAACTTGGTGGAGGGGGCTGGATTCGAACCAGCGTACTCGAAAGAACAGATTTACAGTCTGTCGCCTTTAACCACTCGGCCACCCCTCCGCGGGAACCGCAGAGTATGAAGCATCTATTCACAACTGTCAACCTTGTTTCGCATCGCTTGCTGCCGCTTTTGCGTATAAAGAAGAAGTTGGCTGCTTCGGGGCGTGATTATAAACTCCCAAATTAATAATGTGCAAGGGTTGGGGAAAAAATTTCGCATTTTTTTTGCACCCCCTGCCTGCCTGCCGCATTTCTGCGTACAACGCCGCGGTTTACCGGGCGTCCGGCGGCTGCAGCCAGGCCGCACCGCCGGGCTTGTACTTGCGCAGCAACTGCTGGTGCAGGCCCGACAGCACCGGCAATTTGGGGTTGCGCGGGTCGAGCCGGCGTACGCTGGCGATCAGGCCCAGCACGTGCTGGCCCAGGCGCTCGTCCCAGCCTTCATGCTCCAGGCATTTGAGGACGGCCACGGCCGCATTGAAGACCACTTGCGGATTATCGGGCAGGCGCGTGACGGCTTCGCTCATCAGTTTGACGGCGCCGCGGAAGTCGCCCTGCCCCGCCTTCGCCGCGCCGGCCGCCACCATGTCGGCCACTTCCTGGCGGCTTTGCCGCGCCAGCGCCTTGGCCAGTTCCTCGCGGCCCGATGCTTCAAATACCTCCATGGCGCGCGCCATGGCGGCGCTGTCGGGTGCGTTGCGCATCACTTCGCGCATGACCTCTGCCGCGCCATCCTCGCGTCCGTGGGCCAGGCAGTAGCGCGCCAGTTCCGTCTTGACGGCGTTCGAGGCGCCGCCGCTGTGGCGGTTGGCGGCCAGCGCCGCGTCGAGCGACTCCTGCAGGCGCACCTGGTTGCCGGTCTGGGCATGCAGCATGGCGCCGCACAGGGCGCTGCACAGCTCGGTGTTGGGCTGGCCGCCCATGGTGCGGTCCAGTTCGCGGATCACGGCGCCGGCCTGCAGCGGATCGTTCTTGCGTATCAGGGTTTGCACCAGACGCACATGATCCTCGGGATCGCGAAATTCCGAATACTTGGCCTTGCTGACCACAAGTTTCAGGGCCTTTTCCGCCATGTCGACGTCGTCCGCCGCCAGCGCCGCTTCCCCCAGGCGGCGCAAGCGGCGCACCGCATGCGGCGACAGGGCCACCGCCTCGGCCAGCGCGTTTTGCGCCTCCTGCGCACGGCCCTGGGCCAGATGCGTGCGCGCCAGCCAGTCATAGGCGTCGAGAAAACGCTTGTTGCTATCGATCAGTTCTTCCAGCACCGCCTGCGCAGCCGGGTAGTGGCCCTGCATGAACTGTGTCTTGGCCTGGCCCAGGCGCGCCCAGCCGATCGCCTTGGCGTCGTACAGCGCGGCATAGATCGGTTCGGCCTCGGCCGCCTCGCCCAGCAGCAGATGCAGTTCGGCGCGCAGGCGCAGGAAATCGGTGGCGTAGCGCGGATGCAGGCTGGCGCCTTCGCCACAGGCGGCGATCGCGGCGCGTTCATTGCCGACATCGATCAGCTGGTGGATGGGCATGAAGGCGGCGCGCTTGTCGACGGCGCGGGCGATACGCTCAAGCATGTTATCGGCCGTGAACGGCTTCAGAATATAGTCGGTCGGCAGCAACTCGACCACGCTGACCACCCTGGCAAAGCTGCCTTCGCCGGTGACCATGAAAAACATGGTCGAGGCGTGGATCAGGCGGTGGTGGCGCAGGTCTTCAAGCAGCTGCTGGCCGTCCTGGCCACCCTCAAGGTCGTATTCGCACAGGATCAGGTCATAGCTGCGGTTGGCCAGCATGCGGATGGCCTGGCTGGAACTGGCGGCATCGTCGATCTTGGCCAGGCCGCACAGATTGAGCATATTGTGCAGGCTCGAGCGCATGCCGCCGTGCGGCTCGATGATCAGGGCGGACAGCCCTTTGAAATCCTTGATCTCTTGCATCAGGCGGCATGCTCCGGATGCCACAGCTGCGGCTCACGATCGATCAGATCGAACAGCGTGGTCACCACTTCCGGATCGAACTGGCTGCCGCTGCGCTCTGCAATGTAGGCACGCACCTGCGGGTACGGCCACGCTTCCTTGTAGGGCCGCCGGTGCAGCAGCGCGTCGAACACGTCGACCACGGCGACGATGCGCGCGGCGAGCGGGATCGCACGCCCCTTCAGGCCGTTCGGATAGCCGGCGCCGTCGAAATGCTCGTGGTGGCCGCCGGCGATCTGCGCGCCATAGGTGAGGTAGCTGACGCCGTCGACCATATTGGCGGCGCGCTCGAGGATGGTGCGCCCGACGCTGGCGTGCAGGCGCATCTGCGCCCTTTCCTTGTCGTCATGCAAGCCCGGTTTGAGCAGCACCGCGTCGGGCGTGGCGACCTTGCCGACGTCGTGCAGGATGCTGGCCAGGCCTATCATGTCGAGCAATTGCGGCGTCAGTTCGTCCGCATAGACGCCGCGCTGCCACAGGCGCTGGGCGATGGCGTCGGCCAGTCGCTGCACCCGCCGCACATGGCCGCCGGTGTCGTTGTCGCGAAATTCGGCCAGGTCGGCCAGCGCCACCACGGTCGCTTCCTGGGCCTTGCGCAGCTGGCCGAACATGTACAGATTGTCGAAGGCGGCGGCGATACGCTCGCAAAACACTTCCAGCAAATCGCGCTGGATCGGCGCCAAAGGCCACGGCGGCGTGATCGAAATGGCCAGTTCGCGATTGCTGCTCGTATGGATGAACATGACATTGGCCGGATGCTCGAACTGGCTGCGTTTTTCCGCAAACGCCTTGTCGATGGCCGCCGCCAGGGTGTGGTCAAGCGGCATGGCGGCCGATTCGGCCAACGCCGCATAGGTGCCGGTGGCGGCCACCACTTCGGGCCGCCCGGCGCCGCCCTGCATCAGGCACAGCACGCCGTCGGCGCCGACGTCGAGGATGGCGCTGACCTGGTTCAGCACGCCGGAGGCGAATTCGCGCAGGGAGTGAATCTGGTACAGATTGGTGGCGCCGGCAAGGATCTTGCCCAGGCCGATGCGGCTGCGCTCGAGCATCATCAGGCTCTCGTACGCGCGCAGGGCTGAAATGACGGTGGTAAACAGCTTTTGCGTGGTCAGCTCGGTCTTGGCCTTGTAGTCGTTGATGTCGTACTCGACGATCACGCGCTGCTCGGGCGCCTGGCCCGGCTGACCCGTGCGCAGCACGACGCGCACGATATGGTTGTTCAGTTCGGCGCGGATGCGCTTGGCCAGGATCAGGCCTGCGTCATCGGTTTCCATCACCACGTCGAGCAGCACCAGCGCGATATCGGAGGTGTCGCGCAACAGATCGAACGCTTCGCGGCCACTGTAGGCGGAAAACAGTTCCAGCTCGCGGCCCTTGAAATTGACATTGCGCAGCGCCAGCCGCGTGACCGCATGCACGTCGACATCGTCGTCGACGATCAGCACGCGCCATAAACGCTGCTCGGGCGGCGCCGCTCCCGTCGGGGCGGCCACGGGCTCATCCTCGTCGAGCAGCCAGTTATCATCTGCATCGGCTGTGAGGTCGGTCATGGATACTCCTAAGGATTAAATACGCAAGATACAAGAAACGCTGCTGCTTGATGCCTGTCAAGGATAATCAGATTAGATGCTGCTTACAACAGGATTCTGCGTCTCTTCCTGCGCCTTTGGCTGGCTGGACGGCGGCGTGACCACGCCGCCGCTGCTTTTGCCGCCACACGCTTCGCCGCCCGGTTCCACCGCCTGGTAGCGCACTTCGTACTTGCCGGTCGCCAGTTGCTCGACAGTCAGCTTGTCATGCGCCAGCACGAACAGATAGCGCACATTGGCGCGCCGGTCCAGGTCGAACAGCTTGACGAACACCGGCGTGGCATTGGCGCTGTTGTCGAGCGTGATGGACAGGTCGTCACCCTTGTTGCTGATGGCAAAACCGCTGACATAACCGGACTGCTGCGGCCACGGCTCGCCATTCGGCGCCACCAGCGCCTGCGCCGCGCCATCGCAGGCGGGCAGGCCCGCTTTCAGGCTTAGTTGCGACACGGCCAGCACCTTGATTTCAGGAATTTTCGGCTGCGCCGGTTCGGGCGCATAGGGCTTGCCGACGGCCCAGCTGTCGATGGCCACGGCCTCGGCCCTGGCCTGCGCCTTGGCGTCCGGCTGGCGCTCTTCGCCAGTGCCGGGTTTCACGCCATCGCGCGCCAGGCCGCTCCAGGCCGACGCCAGCGCGGCCGGCACCTGGGGCGAACTGCCCTGCACCAGCACGGCGCCCAGCCAGCCCAGCAACAGGCAGGCGAACAGACTCAGCCACCAGAGCCAGTTGCGCCACATCGGCGCCGCGCCGCGCCTGGCCTTCGACGGCGGCACGTCCTGCGTCGAGCCATGTTCATGCTGCGCACCGTGCGCGCGGCCGTCCTTGCTGCGACCCTCTTCCTGGTGGGTGCTTTCCAGCCATTCGATTTCCCATTCCTCGGCAGCGATCCACTCGTCATGCTCCTTGCGGCGCAGCGGGTCGGACAGAGTGCCATAGGCGCTGTTGATGATGGCCATGATGCGGGCCGCCTTTTCGTCGCCGGGATTCTTGTCGGGATGGTATTTCTGGCTCAGGGCCTTGTACGCGGCACGTATGACCTCCTGCGGCGCCAAACGCGCCACTTTGAGGTTGTCATAGTGTGTATGTATCTTTCCCATCGTTCTATCTTGAAATCCGTGCGCGGCGACGGGTTCTTGCCGGCTGCAGCCAGGCGGTAACGGTCATGATATACGATATGACAAGACAATAACCATGAACGGCGGCGAAAATGCGCAAGCCGCCGCGCAGGCTCACAGCCGGTAACTGCGGTCGGCTGCCGACAGCGCATCGGGCAATGTCACGCCATGGCCCACCGCCAGCACCTTGAACAGTTCGCCCATCTCGGCCGGCGAAACCAGTTTTTGCAGCGCGATCGACTGCGGCAAAAAGGTTTTCGCCTGTTCCGGGTCGCTGCGCATCAGCAACTCGCCGATGCCGGCGCCAAGCAGGAACGACGCCTGGTTCATGTAGGCCAGCACGTCCAGGCCCGCATCCTGCGCCGCCAGCGCCATGGCCGTGAAGTCGACATGGGCCGTGATGTCCTGCAAGCCCGGCAAATAAAACGGGTCGGCATGCGCATGGTGGCGGTAGTGGCACATCAAGGTGCCGCTGGCACGCAGGCCCAGGTAATACTCGTGGGCCGGAAAACCATAATCGAACAGCACGGCCGCGCCACCGCGACCGGCCGTCAGCATGCGCGCCAGCGAGCGCATGAAGCCGCAGGCCACGCCGTGGATTTCCGTCACATAGCCGACCGGCAATTGCTCGGCCTCGGGCACCTGCGCGGCGATCTGCGCGGCAATATCCGCACCGGCCACCCGCTCGATATACACAAACCGGCCATCGGCAATGCCGACATCGAGTTCGCACCAGCCGGCCGGGGCCTTGCTGACCAGGCTGACGGGCATGGCGTCGAGCACTTCATTGCCGAACACGGCGCCTTCAAAACTGTCGGGAAAGCCGTCCAGCCATACCACCTGTGGAAACGCGGCCAGGGCCGCTTCCTGGCGTGCGCGCAATTCGCCCGACAATTCGACGATCGCATACTGTTCGATCTCGATGCCGGCGCTGGCCGCCTCGGTCAGGATATCGAAGGCCAGCTTGCCCGTGCCGGCGCCAAATTCCAGGATGCGGGGAGCCGTTTGCGCCATAATAGCGGCTGCCACATGGGCCAGGGTGGCGCCAAACAGCGGCGATATCTCGGGTGCAGTTGTAAAATCGCCATGTTCGCCCAGCTTGGCGGCGCCGCCGCTGTAATAGCCAAGGTCCGGCGCATACAGCGCCAATTCCATGAAGCGGGCAAAAGGAATGGCGCCGTCCTGCCGCGCGATCTCGGCGGCAATCAGGTGCTGCAAGGCATGGGACGCGGCCAGCGCGTCGCTATCGGGTTCAGGTAGGGACATTCCCGCATTGTAACGAATCGGCCCGCCCGCCGTCTCCATCACCACACGCATAAAAGTACATGAATCACACTTCGACAGATACAACAGACACTCCACCGCGGGTCGCTCTCGTCACGGGCGCGGCGCGGCGCATCGGCCGCGCCATCGCCCTGGGCCTGGCGCGCGACGGCTGGGATATCGCCGTGCACTACCGCGATTCGCGCGCAGAAGCCTTGAGCCTGGTCGAGGAACTCGCCGCGCTGGGCCGACGCGCCCAGGCCTTCCAGTGCGACCTGGCGCAGGAAGCGCAGGTGCGGCAATTGCTGCCGCAGGCGCAGCAACAACTGGGCCGCATTAGTTGCGTGGTCAACAACGCTTCGTTGTTTGAATACGACAATGCCGGCGATTTTTCCTTCACCGCGCTCGACGCCCACATGCACGCCAATCTGGCCGCGCCCGTGCTGCTGGCGCAAGCGCTGTACCAGGCCACCGCGCAAGGCGAACAAGCCGTGGTGATCAACTTGCTGGACCAAAAACTGTACAATCTCAATCCTGATTTTTTGTCGTACACCTTGTCCAAGGCCGCGCTGCTGTCGGCGACCACCATGCTGGCCCAGGCGCTGGCGCCGAAAGTACGCGTGGTCGGCATCGCTCCCGGCATCACCATGGTGTCGGGCGAGCAAAGCGAAGCGAACTTCGTCAAGGCGCACGAAAACACCCCATTGGGGCGTTCGAGCACGCCGCAGGACGTGGCCGACTGCGTGTGCTATGTGGCCGGCGCGCGCGCGCTGACCGGCACCACCTTGCTGGTCGATGGCGGCCAGCACCTGATCGGTTTGCCGCGCGATGTCATGTTCCTGACCAAGTAAACAGCCGATCCACCGAATAGCCCATCCTGCAAGTATCACTAAAAGGTAAAACCATGTCATCCGCCCTGTACCACCCTCGCCTGGCCGACTGCCGGCGCCTGTTCCTGCGCAATTACGAAGTGCTGATCAATATCGGCGTCTACGACTTCGAGAAAAAGGGCGAGCAGCGCGTCCTGATCAATGTCGACCTGTATATTCCGCTGTCCCAGTCGACGCCGAAAGACGATCAACTCGACGAAGTGGTCGACTACGACTTCATGCGCGACACCATCGGCAAACGCATGGCGCAAGGCCATGTGCAGCTGCAGGAAACCCTGGTCGACGACGTGCTGGCGGCCATGCTGGCGCACCCGCGCGTGCGCGCCGCGCGCGTGTCGTCGATGAAGCCCGACGTCTATCCGGACTGCGAAGGCGTGGGCGTGGAAGTGTTCCAGATCAAGGATGCGGCATGAACGAGGCGACGATGGAAATGACGACGACGGCGGTGGAAATCCCGGCCAATATCGAGGCGCAGAAACTGGCGCGCAAGAAGGCGGAAAAGATCGCGCTGGAAAACAACAAGCTGCACAAGCGCCTGTGCCGCCTGGTCGGCCAGGCGATCGGCGACTTCAACATGATCGAAGAAGGCGACAAGGTGATGGTGTGCCTGTCGGGCGGCAAGGACAGCTACGCCCTGCTCGACATTTTGATGACCTTGCGCGAACGCGCGCCGATCCACTTCGATATCGTGGTGGTCAACCTCGACCAGAAGCAGCCGAACTTCCCGCCCGAGATCCTGCCGGCCTATCTGACGGAACTGGGCGTGGCCTTCCATATTGAAAACCAGGATACCTACAGCATCGTCAAGCGTTTGATACCGGAAGGCAAGACCACCTGCTCGCTGTGCTCGCGCCTGCGCCGCGGCATCCTGTACCGCGTGGCCGACGAGCTGGGTGCGACGAAAATTGCGCTGGGCCACCACCGCGACGATATCCTGGAAACTTTTTTCCTCAATATGTTCTTTGGCGGAAAATTGAAAGGCATGCCGGCCAAGCTGGTGTCCGACGACGGCAAGCACATGGTGATCCGTCCGATGGCCTATGTGAAGGAAGAAGACACCGAGCGCTACGCCGAAGTCAAAGGTTTCCCCATCATTCCTTGCGACCTGTGCGGCTCGCAGGAAAACCTGCAGCGCAAGCAGATCAAGGCCATGATGCGCGAGTGGGACAAGAAATTCCCGGGCCGCGTGGAAAGCATCTTCTCGGCCATGTCCAACGTGGCGCCGTCGCACCTGATGGACGGCAAGCTGTTCGGCTTCACCGACCTGAAAGCGGATGGCCTGGCCAACCCGATGGGCGATATCGCGTTCGACGAAGAGCCGTGTTCGACGCCGGCCACCTTTGGCGCGACGATTCCGCTGCAGGCGGTGTAATGCCTGGCGGCGCCATCGCGATGATGGTGCCGCCATGGCGACTCGCTGATTAAAACTCTTCCCAGTCATCATTGGCCAGCGCTTTGGCCGCTGGCTTTGCCGGCGCGGCCTTGCTGCGCGGTGCCACGCGCGCTACCGCCGCAGCCGCTGGGCGCACGGCTGCCGGAACCGGGACCGGGGCCGGGACCGGCTTGGGACGGCGCAGCAAGCCCGCCTGTTCGCGCAGCTTGAATACGCTCACCACCTGCGCCAGGCCATGGGCCTGGTCCTGCAGCGAACCGGCCGCCGCCGCCGCTTCTTCCACCAGCGCCGCATTTTGCTGGGTCACATGATCCATTTGCGCGATCGCCTGGTTGACCTGCTCGATGCCATGCGTCTGCTCGGTGCTGGCGCTGGAGATCTCGCCGATGATGTCGGTCACCCGCTTGACGCTGGACACCACTTCGTCCATCGTCGCGCCGGCCTGGTCGACCAGTTTCGCGCCCGCGCCGACCTTGCTGACCGAATCGTCGATCAGGCCCTTGATTTCCTTGGCCGCCTGGCTTGACCTCTGTGCCAGGTTGCGCACTTCAGAAGCCACCACCGCAAAGCCGCGGCCCTGCTCGCCCGCGCGCGCCGCTTCCACGGCCGCGTTCAGCGCCAGGATATTGGTTTGAAACGCGATGCCGTCGATCACGCTGATGATGTCGACGATCTTGCGCGACGATTCATTGATCGAGCCCATGGTGGCCACCACTTCGGCCACCACCGCGCCGCCACGGCTGGCGATGCCGGCCGCCGCGATGGCCAGCTGGTTGGCCTGGCGCGCATTGTCGGCGTTCTGCTTGACGGTGCCGGTCAGCTCTTCCATCGACGACGCCGTTTCTTCGAGCGAGCCGGCCTGCTGCTCGGTGCGCGACGACAGATCCAGGTTGCCGGCCGCGATTTCGCTCGAGGCGGTGGCGATGCTGTCGGTGCCGCTCCTCACCTGGCTGACGATGTCGACCAGGTTGTTGTTCATATTGCCCAAGGCCGTCAGCAGCGCGCCCATTTCATCTTTCGCGGTGGTGGCGACGCTGTGCGTGAGGTCGCCGGCGGCCACGGTTTCGGCCAGCGCCAGCGCCTGGCGCAGCGGACGCGTGATGCCGGTGGTCAGCAACCACGAGCACAAGGCGCCAAACGCCAGCGCGAACAGGGTCAGCATGGTGATGACATTGGTATCGTGCACGGCCGCCGCGTCGATCTGTTTGGCGGTGGTGTCGATGCTGGTGCGCTGCATGGTCACCAGTTCCTGCAGCAGGTCCTGGTAAACCTTGGCCGCCGGCGTAAACGAGCCGTCGAGGATTTTTGCCGCGCCCTCGACGTCGCCATCGGCCTTGGCCTTGACGGCGCCGTCGCGCGAAGCGCTGTACAGCTTGCGCTGTTCGAGAATTTTCGCGAACAGGGCTTTTTCCGGCTCGCCCGAAATCAAGGGTTCGATCTGTTTCAGCAGCTCGGCGGCGCGCTTGACCGAAGCGGCCGAGTCTTCCTTGAAATACGGTCCCAGCGCCGGGTCGCTGCTCTTGACGATGGCGGCCGTGCGGCGGATCGAAGCGAAGTTCAGGCCATACCAGTCGGTTATCAGGCGTTCCTTGGTCAACGGTTCGGCCATCATGGTGCGCGTCGCGGTGGCCACTTCATTCAGACGCCATACGCCGACGGTGGCGATCACCACCGTCATGGCCAGGATCAGGACAAAGCCGATGCCCAGGCGCTTGCCGATCTTGATATTTGCGATAAAACTCATCATGTCTTTTCTCTAAAATAGTGCTTTAAGGATATTTTTAATTCCGTATGGAATTTTTTATATTGCAGATTATACATTACTAAAATATTTCCAGCCAATTTATTGATTTTGAGAAATATTTCTGCTAAGTTAAAAAACCGCTCTGCAACAACGGACGCGCCGCGTCCGCACTTCAAAAAGAAACCTATGAAATTTCCCGCAGCACCGATCACGAAAATCGCCCTGGCCACCGCCATGCTGGCCGCTGGCGCCGCCCATGGCGCGGCCCTGCCGCCGGCCATCGCCGCTCAGCTCAACGCCAACTACCCTGCCATCGAAGCGCTGTACCTGGACCTGCACCGCCATCCGGAACTGGCGTTCCAGGAAGTGGAAACGGCGAAAAAGCTGGCCGAGAAAGTCAAAGCCCTGGGTTTTGAAGTGACCACCGGCGTCGGTGGCACCGGAGTGGTGGCGATTTTGCGCAACGGCCCCGGCCCGGTCGTCATGCTGCGCACCGAGATCGACGCCCTGCCGGTGCTGGAAAAAACCGGCCTGCCGTTTGCCAGCAGCGTCGTCACCAAAAACACCGCCGGCGACACCGTGCCGGTGATGCACGCCTGCGGCCACGACGTGCATATGTCGGCCTGGTATGGCTCGGCCAAGCTGATGGCGGACAACCGCCAGAACTGGAGCGGCACCCTGATGCTGGTCGGCCAGCCGGCCGAAGAGCCGCTGCTGGGCGCGGCCGCCATGCTGAAGGACGGCTTGTTTACGCGCTTCCCGAAACCCGACTACGCCCTGTCCTTCCATGATGAAGCGACACTGCCATCGGGCACCGTGGGTTACCACGCCGGTTACTTCCGCGCCGCCGCCGACACCATTTCCATCACGGTGTACGGCCAGGGTGGTCACGGCGCCGCGCCGCACGACACGCGCGACCCGGTCGTGATGGCCGCGCGCATCGTGCTGGCGCTGCAAACGCTGGTGTCGCGCGAAAACAATCCGATGGACCCGGTGGTGATCACCGTGGGCAGCATCCATGGCGGCACGCAGGCGAACATCGTGCCCGATCAGGTCACCATGCAGCTGACCGTGCGCACCTTCAAGGACGCCGTGCGCAAGCGCGTGCTGGCCAGCATCGCGCGTGAAGTCAAGGGCGAGGCGTTTGCCGCCGGCGCACCAAAAGAGCCGCTGGTGGAAGTGCGCCCCGGTACCGACGCCGTGTATAACGACCCCGAACTGACCATGCGCATGGTCGCTACCCTGCAAAAGTCCATGGGCGCGGCGCAGGTGGTGGAAATGCCGGCCAAGATGACGTCGGAAGATTTTGCCAACTATGGCCAGGCCGGCGCCAAGGCCGTGCTGCTGCATATCGGCGCGGTGGAGCCAGGCAAGCTGGCCGCAGCCAAGGCCAGCGGCAAGCCATTGGCCGGCCCGCACTCGCCGCAATGGGCGCCCGAGTACCAGCCGACCATCAAGGCGGCGATCACGGCGGAAACATCGATTCTGCTCGACCTGCTCGGTAAAAAATAAGCCGTTCCGGCGCCGGGGCACTGTGCTGTGCCGGCGCGCCATCTTGCTGTAAAGTGGGCGCGCTGCTTGCCGCCCTCTTGAACCCGGATATGGAATGGATAGTATGACGACCTTCAAACGCCCCGCCCTGACCCTGCTGGCCCTCGGTCTCGCCCTCGCCACCGCTTTTTCCTCCGCCCCCGCCCTCGCGCAGGCCGACCAGGTCGCCGACCGCTGGGACCTGAGCGCGCTGTACCGGGACGACGCCGCTTTCGACGCCGACGCCAGGCAGCTCGACGCGCAACTCAAGCAGCTGGCCTCTTGCCGCGGCCAGCTGGGCGCCTCTGCCGCGCGCCTGAAAAGCTGCCTGGACCTGTATGCCGAAGCGCGCAAGCGCGTCAATCGCCTGACCACCTACGCCTCGCAGTACTACGACCAGGATACGGGCGACGGCAAGGGCAATCAGCTGAACCAGCGCGCCGCCCTGCTGGGCAACGGCTTTGCACAGGCCACCACCTTTATCCAGCCCGAGATCCTGGCGCTGGGCGGCAAGCGCATCGACGCGCTGCTGGCAAAAGACAGGGGCTTGCGGCTGTACCGTTTTCAGTTGAGCGGCATGCTGCGCAATGCGCCGCACACGCTCGACGGCGCCGGCGAGCAGTTGCTGGCGCAGTTCGGCCTGGCGACCGGTTCGGCCGCCAGCGTCTACCGCACCCTGGCCAACTCGGAAGTGCCGTGGCCCACCGTCAAGCTGTCAAATGGCAAGGAAGTGCGCCTCGACCAGGCGGCCTATACCAGGTATCGCGGCGACGACAACCGCGCCGACCGCAAGCTGGTGTTCGACGCCTTTTTCGGCAAGTGGAAAGACTACGAACGCACGTTTGGCGAAACCCTGTACGGCCAGTTGAAGACCGACGCCGCCTATGCGGCAGTGCGCCACTATGCCGACTCGCAAAGCGCCGCGCTCGACGCGGACAATCTGCCGCCGGCCGTCTACCAGACCCTGATCGCCCAGACCAACGCCAACCTGCCGACCCTGCACCGCTACTTCAAGCTGCGCGCGCGCATGCTGGGCGTGAAGGACCTGGCCTATTACGATATCTATGCGCCGCTGCTGAAAAGCGAGCGCAGCTTCCCGCTGGCCGAAGGCAAGCGCATGATGCTCGACTCCGTCGCGCCCCTGGGGCCGGACTACGTGAGCGCCCTGACGGCAGCGGCCAATGCACGCTGGATGGATGTGTATCCGCGCCCGCGCAAGGCGGCCGGCGCCTACATGAATGGCGAAGCGTATGACGTGCACCCGTTCGTGCTGCTCAATTACACCGACAACTACGAAGCCGTCAGCACCCTGACCCACGAATGGGGCCACGCCATGCACTCGGTACTGGCCAACAAGGCGCAGCCGTCAGTCTACGCACCGTACAGCATCTTTGTGGCGGAAATCGCCTCGACCACCAACGAGGCGCTGCTGCTCGAGCACCAGTTGAGCGTGGCGAAGGACGACGACGAGCGATTGCTGTACCTGGGCGCGGCACTGGAAGGCTTGCGCGGCACCTTCTTCCGGCAGGCCATGTTCGCCGAATTCGAGGCCGCCATCCACGGCAAGGTCGACCGGGGCGAGTCGCTGACGGGCGAACAGATGACGGCCATCTATGCCGACATCCTCAGGCGCTACCACGGGCAAGCGCAGGGCGTGATGAAGATCGACCCGGCCTACGCGCTGGAATGGGCCTATGTGCCGCACTTCTACCACGGCTTCTATGTGTTCCAGTACGCCACCTCGATCGCGGCGGCGCAGGACTTTGCGCAGCGCATCCTGGCGAAAGAGCCGGGCGCGCTGCAAGCCTACCTGAAGATGCTCGCCTCCGGTGGCTCGGCCTATCCGTATGAGCTGGTGAAAGCGGCCGGGGTCGACCTGGCTACGCCGAAACCGTACCAGGCGCTGGTGGCGCGCATGAACGGCATCATGGACCGCATCGAGGCGATCGAAAGCCGTCGGGGGAAATAAGCCCCGGCAGCGGTCATTGGCGACGACCGTTTTCTCCCTCCGCAGCCGCGAATGCGGCCGCATCGCTCTCGAACATGTCTTCCAGTTCCTCGCGCGCCTTGCGCGTGAGGGACATGACTTTTTGCTGGTCCTGGAAGTGCGGCGCCACGTCGAGCAGGGTTTTCAGGTTATGCGTGCGGAAGATGGCGGCGGCGCGCTCGGCGCGTTGCGCAGTGAAGCCGGCCTGGCGCAAGGTCTGCTCGCCCAGCAGCAGCGCGGCGGCAAAGGTCTCGCGCTCGATCAGGGTCACGCCCCGGTTCATCAGTTCATAGTAATGCGTGACATTGCGCGCGCGCGCCAGGATGGTCAGGTGCGGCAGGCGCAGGCGCACGGCGTCGACCAGCGCCAGGCTGTCGTCGACGTCATCGATGGCGATCACCAGCGCCTTGGCCTTTTCAATGCCGGCCGCCACCAGCAGGTCGACCCGCGTGGCGTCGCCATAAAACACCTTGAAGCCGAACTTGCGCAGCAGGTCGATCTGGTCCGGGTCGTGGTCGAGCACCGTCACGCCGATCTTGTTGGCGGCCAGCAGGCGGCCGATGATCTGCCCGAAGCGGCCGAAGCCGGCGATCATGATGGGGTTGTCCTGCGCTTGCATGGTGTCGTCGGGACGGCGTTTTTTATCGCTGCGCAGGCGCGGCGCCACCAGCTTGTCGTGCAACAGCAGCAGCAAGGGCGTGGCCACCATCGACACGGTGACCACCACCACCAGCACGGCGCTGGTGTCGGGCGTGAAGACATGGGCGGCCAGCGCGGCGGCGAACACCACGAAGGCAAATTCGCCGCCCTGCGACAGCAGCAGCGCAAAGAACAGCTGCTGGCCGCGCGGAATATCGAACAGCCTGGACAGGCCGTACAGCAACGCGATCTTGATACCCAGCAGGCCCGCCACCAGCGCCAGGATCAGCAGCGGCTGGGCGCGCAGCACGCCAAAGTCGACCGACATGCCCACCGCGATAAAGAACAGGCCCAGCAGCAGCCCCTTGAACGGTTCCAGGTCGCTGATCAGTTCATGGCGGTATTCGGAGTCGGCCAGCAGCACGCCGGCGACAAAGGTGCCCAGCGCCATCGACAGGCCCACCGACTCCATCAGCACGCAGATGGCGATCACCAGCAGCAGCGCAAAGGCGGTGAAAATTTCGCGCAATTCGGTCTTGGCGATAAAGCGCAGAATCGGGTTGACGAGGAAACGCCCGGCCACCACCAGCGCGCCCAGCACGGCCACCAGTTTCAATACCCGCAGCCAGCCCGGCGCATCGCTGTGCGTGGCCAGGCCGCCCAGCAGCGGCACCAGCGCGATCATCGGGATGGCGGCGATATCCTGGAACAGCAAAATGGAAAAGCCGGCCGAGCCGGCCGGCGTCGACATCAGCTTGCGCTCGCCCAGGGTGGCCAGCACGATGGCGGTTGACGACAGCGACAAGCCCAGCGCACCCACCAGCGCCGCGCGCCAGTCGACGCCAAAGGCCATGGCGCCGGCGCACAGGCCGGCGCTCACTACCAGCACCTGCGCGCCGCCCCAGCCGAAGATGGGCCGGCGCAGCAGCCACAGCCGCTTAGGTTCCAGTTCCAGGCCGATCAGGAACATCAGCAGCACCACGCCGAACTCGGAAAAGCCGAGGATCACTTCGACGTTGTTGATCAGGCCAAAGCCCCACGGCCCGATGACGACGCCGGCCACCAGGTAGCCCAGCACGGCGCCCATGCCCAGGCGCTTGGCCAGCGGCACCATGACGATGGCGGCGACCAGGTAAAACAGGATGTTGAGTAAAAAGCTGTGGTGTTCCATGGGAGTAAGGAAAGCGTGATGAGAATCGCAATCATGCCTGATTTGGTCCGGGCATGTTCAAGTCCTGTCCGGCACTGCGGCAGCAAGGATCATCGTCGCGATTGATCTGGCGCAGATGGCACGGACCCCGATGGAGAAAAATCAAATTCTGGAGTACAGATGTAGTCATCACAACAGGAGTAACATCATGAGAGAGAATCCGGATGACACTACCACCGTGGTGACAGCCACGACAGATACAGGCAGCGCAAGGCTCGAACCGGACAGGGAGTTGCTGGCGCTGCTGCGATTGGCCGACGCATTGGGAAAACGGAAGACGCCCCCCTCGCGCTCCGTGACGACCAGTCTGATTTTCTTTTCGCTGGCCAGTATCGACAAGTATCCGCAAGCCATCTACCAGCAGATCTCTGCCGAGGCCATGTGTTTTTGCCAGGCCATCAGGGAACTGGCCGGCGACCATTTCGAGACGGCATGGAGCTCGCACTTTTCCTTCACCAGGGCAGAGATCGATACCGCTTCGCAGGATCACGCCGGCAGCGGCACACTTATATATTCACGCAATGCGGAAACATGGCTACATCGCGCCGCGAGCGTGGCACATGGTGCGGGACGCAACAGCACCACCATCGGTGACCTGATCGGTGCATTGTGGTCACTGGAAAAGGGCAAGTTCAGATCGCTATTGAGCAAGATGGGAATCGACATCAGCCATCTTTACAGCAGCTACGAGCAACGCTTGCACGCATGGCAAGAGCTACAGAAAACCAACGATGTGCGCAAGCATCTGATGCATGACCGGGCGTCCTATCTCGATCAGATGGGATTCGGACAATATGCGATCGCCATTGCCGAATTTCTGACCAGCGACGACACGCATGGCCCCATCAGCATCAGCATCCAGGCACCGTGGGGTGCCGGCAAGTCATCATTGATGCGCCAGATACAGCATCAGCTCGATCCCCATGCTGGCGCCGCCCCGGCCCCGAGTACGCTCACCACACGTGACGTTTTGCGATTCCTCGATCGCAAGGCCGCGCCACCGCCGCCGCGCAGCGCGGACAGCAAACGCTGGACGGTCTGGTTCAATGCCTGGAAATACGAAAGTTCCGAGCAAGTGTGGGCAGGCCTGGTGGACGCCATCGTCAGCCAGGTCAGCGACCGGCTGGGGCCGGTCGAACGCGAGATTTTCCTGCTGCGCTTGAATCTGTCCCGCATTGACGATGGCGTGGTACGCAGGAAAATCTACGATCGCGTGGTCACGTTCTGGTGGGTAAAGGTACGCCGCTGGATATTGGCTGCAGCAGCACTGATCATGAGCCTGCTCAGCGCCTCGGCGATTCCGCTACCCCTCACATGGTTGAGCAACGGCAGCGTGGTTACGATACCCGCAGCGATCGGCACCCAGATCGCGATTGCCGCCTATGCCGTATGGGCCTATTTCAGCACCAGGCAAAAAGTGGGCAAGGAACCTGCCACATTCAGCCTGGCCGAATATGTCCGCGTGCCTGACTATGCCAAGACGGTGGGCATCATGCATCACATTCATCAGGATCTGCGGCGCATACTCGAAGCACTGCCGAAGCGTGAAATACACGATGGCACTGGTGCGACAGTAACGGAGCCACTGGTCATTTTTATCGATGACCTCGACCGTTGTTCACCCAATAAAATTGCCAGCGTGGTCGAGGGACTCAATAGCTTCCTCGCCGGCGATCAGTCCGAGTTTCTATTTGTGATCGGCATGGATCCGCAAGTGGTCGCGGCCGCGCTCGAACATGCACACAGGGATGTCAAAAAGCATCTGCCATCGTATGAACAGCTGGTACCACTGGGTTGGCGCTTCATGGACAAGTTCATTCAACTGGCGTTTACCATTCCGCCCAGTCGTTACCTCAAGAACGGCAAATTCATCGATTGCCTGATCGGTCCGGAAACACAGGCAGAACGGGACGCGGCAGCCGGCCAGAGCGCGCCTGCCGGGTCCGATACGCACCAACAGGCGGCAGGGCCGGATCGGCAAGCGCCAGGAACGGAGTCAGCTGCATCAGCAGCGTCTGAAGAGCGGCAACGCAGGGAAAGCCGCCAATTCATGAACGACGGCCAGGATGTGCAAACTGTCATGCGCGGTATCAGCCGGGATTACGCGTGCGGTCCACGGGAAATCAAGCGTACGCTCAATTTTGTCCGCCTGGTGCTGTTGCTGCGCGTTGCGCGCATAGCCCACCGATTGCCGGTACCGGCACTTGAACAATACCAGCGCTGGATCGTGCTATGCATACGCTGGCCGGACATGGCGCTCTGGCTGCAATGGGGCGGATCGATGCCGCCGCACACCAGTACCACTCCCGTCATGGATGATGTCGCCGCCAAACGCCTGTACTGCCTCGAAGAATGCACTACCTTGCCCGAAAACACGAACGAGAAGTGGGGCCGCAGCGCCGCCGTCAGGCTCGGCCTGCCCATGAATGAAGTCGCATGGCTGGCGGATCCCGAGATCTATCTCTTTTTTGCACATGAAATGACGCTGCCGCAAAGTCAGCGCCTTTCCACCGGATCCGCCATCGGATTTTATTGACCGCCTGCGGATACGCGCACAACCCGCGCACGCAGCGCCTCGAACATCTTCGGAATGCTGTCGCGGCTCATGCTGTCGACGATCCAGCCTAAGCCCATCGGCACCGGCCCCGGGTCGGTGTACACCTGGTATTTGATGGCGGTGGCGCCTGCACCCTGATCTTGTCCACATTCGGCATAAACTGCGGGTAAGCGGCGAAATCCTGGATCGCCGCACAGACGGTGGTCATGCTGGCCGGCATGCTGGTGCTGGCGGCAAAGGTCTTGCCGGGCACGCCGGGTTTGCTGATATCGACCAGGTTGACAGTGGGAGCGGCCAGGGTGGCCAGCGGGAAGCTGGCGACCAGCAGGAACAGCAGGGTCTTCATGGTTGGTCCTGTTCGATCTGCGCGCGGATCGCCTCCACGTCGACGCGCTTGAGATACTTTTCGATATTTTTCCATACCGCGTGGTAGCCATAGCCGCCGTTTTTCAGTTCGTCGATGGCCTTTTCGCGCGGCCAGCCCTGGTACAGCATGCGGTACATGGCGGTCATCATGCCGGTGCGGTCGGCGCCGTGCAGGCAATGCAGCAGCACCGGGCCATGTGTTTCGGCGGCGCGGATGCCGCGCATCGCTTCAATCACATGGCGATCGCGGATGGCCCAGGTATTGACGGCAATGCGCACGGTGCGAATGCCGCTGTCTTTCAGCACCTCGCTATCGGAATGAAACGCGCGCAGGCTGATCACGGTTTTCACGCCCAGTGCCTGCAGTTGCGCCACGTCGGCCCGGTCCAGCATGGCGCTGCGGTACAGCACCGGCGTGACCTGATGCAGGTTCGATACCTGCGGCAGCGGCGTGGCCCAGTCGGGATGGCGCTCTGCAGGCATGGACGTTTGCGCCGCCACCGGTTTGATCACCATGGCCAGCGACAGTGCCAACAGCAAGGCAGTTGAGATGGTCATGCTTTTCTCCTGTATGAAAAGAACAGCAGCACGCCAGCGACCAGCAGCGAAACCCAGTAATCGGTCGGCGCAAACCATAGCCAGTGCTTGTGCCAGGCGATATGCGCGGCGCTGAAATGCATCACGCCATAGGCGGGATTCATGACGAACCACAGATAGTCTTCGATCACCCAGAACAGCATGATGCAGCCGATGACGCGCGCTTCCAGGCGCCACGACCACTGCGCCAGGAACAGCAGCGGAAAATGGAAGAACAGCGCAACAAACGGAAACACCCAGGCGTGGTAACCGGTCATGGGCCGGCCGCCCCAGAAGATATCGAGCAGCCAGTGGTGTTCGATGCGCCAGGTGGGCAGATTGGCAGCCCAGCCGGCCGCGCCTTCGATCTGGATTTCCACCTGCGCGAAAAACAGGCCCAGCAAGGCGACCCAGGCCAGGGTCAGCGCAATCTGCCAAGGTTTTACTGAGGCGCTCTTCATGCAGGCGTTCCCAGTACCTGCCCTAACACTTCCAGCGCCGCGCGCGGACGCCCCAGCGCCAGCGCGCGTTCGCGCATGACCTGCAACTGTTCGGGGTGGTCGAGCAGATGGCGCACGCGGTATTCCAGGCTGGCGCCGTCAAGCGCCTTCAGGGCCACGCCCTGTTCCAGCAGGAAGTCGGCGTTGCGCTCTTCCTGGCCGGGAATCGGCGAATTGACGATCATCGGCAAACCGAGCGCCAGGCATTCGGACGTCGTCAGCCCGCCCGGCTTGGTGATCACCAGGTCGGCGCACGCCATCAGCCGTTCGACTTCGCTGGTAAAGCCCTGCGCCAGCAGGCGGCCCGGGTATTGCGCGGTCAGGGCCGTCAGTTTCTCCAGCGCGGCCGCATTTTTACCGGCCAGCACGATCAGCTGGAAGTCGCCCTCGAGCCGCATCAGGCCTGCGGCAATCGTGTCGAGGCTGCCCAGGCCGGCGCCGCCGCCCATCAATAAAATGGTCTTGCGCTGCGGGTCCAGGCCGAACGCCTGCGCGCACTGCGTGCGGTCCAAAGCCTGCGCAAAGGCCGGCATGATGGGGATGCCCGTCACGTGGATGCGGTCAAAGGCGATGCCCTCATGGCGCATGCGGAACGCCACTTCGTCGGTGGCGGCGAAATAGCCTTGCATATGATCGAGCACCCACATGCGATGCAGGTCGAAATCCGTGACCTGCACCCACACGTGGCAGTCCAGCTGATGCTCGCGCAACGCGCGCGACAGCAGTTCGGCCGGCAGGAAATGGGTGCAGATGATGGCGTCGGGCGCAAAGGCGGCGATCTGCGCCATCAGCGCGCGCGTATTGAGGCGCTCGATGGCGCGGCGCACGCGC
The DNA here is from genome assembly GCF_002250505.1 of Janthinobacterium sp. PC23-8. GTDB lineage: Bacteria > Pseudomonadota > Gammaproteobacteria > Burkholderiales > Burkholderiaceae_D > Janthinobacterium. The sequence goes on along the minus strand of NZ_NJGY01000001.1, from coordinate 2,880,515 downwards.
TGCATCGAACCGTCTTTCGGCGCCTCATGCGTGGCGTGGTACAGATAGCCCCACAGCGCCGGCGCCTTGTTGACCAGCTTGATGTAAAAGTCCGTGTACAGCTTGCGAAACGCGGGCGTGACGAAGTCCATCACATCGATATGGCGCGCCGTGGCCAGCGGGCCGTTGCCGCCGGCTCGCTCTTGCCCCGCATAGGCCTCGATGGCTTGCGCGGCGCGCAGATGGCCGGCGCCGGCCGAAACGCTGAGGATCAGGATTTTTTTGGACAGGTGCTGCGGCATGTGCGGGCGCTCCAGGTAAGCCTTATCGGGAAAGCAAGCACAATAGCATCAACCGCCGCGCGCACATTACATCTTCTCAACGCTTCGTCGCATGTCAGGCCTTCTCCATGGCAGCGAGCGCAGCACATGCTTGCAAATTCAAGCCGACAAACTCGTCCCATGTACAACGATCTGCATAGTGGGTATCGTAATGCAGCTCCACTCTGCAAATGTCCGGGCGCTGCGCATAAATCGTGCACGCCTTCGCCGCCGCGTCGTAATGCCGGCATACGCCGTCGCCACGGTCGAGAAACCTGGTTTCCGCAGCCAGGTCCACATGCTGGCAGCACAAACCGCACTGGCTGCAGGGGAATGGCTGGCGCGCCAGCCCGGCATCGAGCAGGAGCACATGCGTGGTCATTGCGGCGGCCTTGCTCAAGGCGCCAGTGGGGCGATGTCAGCGATCCGTTTCTCGGTCGACAGCACCAGATTGCCATCCTTGTCCAGGATAGGCGTATCGATCATAGCCTTCAGCAATTGCGCAAACTTGACTGATCGCATGACCACTTCACGCGCATCGGCCGGAAAGAGCTGGAAGTTCTCGCCATGGCTGTCGATGACGCGCCCGAGATCGCCCACGGCACGCCGCAGTTGCGAGCTGACTTTCGAAAACGTCGTATTGGCCAGTGCCGATACGCGCGCAATGGCTTCCAGCTTCTTGAACAGGACCTCGGCCTGGTCGCGCACCGTCCTGGCCATTTCCAGATTGCTGCGCGCATTATTCAACGCTTCTTCGCCCTTGTTGCCAACAATGTGACCGAAGATCGCCAGAGCTGGCCCGATCGCCACGGCACCAAGCACCATGGTGCCGAGCGCCATGCCGCCACCGCCGGCAGCGATGGAGCCGCCGCCCAGCCAAGCCAGCGTTGCATTGGTTGCCGCCACGCCTCCCAGGGAAGAGATGGCCGTACCCGTGCTGGCCGTGGCCAGCAGCATGGTGCCGTTGTACGCACCGAATGCCAATGCCGCACCGCCACCGAGCCCGGAACCCAGGCCCAGACCGGAACTCTTCAGCAGTGCGTAATCGTCTTTCAATCCCTGCAGCCCAACGCTGGAGAAATCGCCAAGATTGAGCTTCTCCAGTTCAGGTGTATTGACTACATCAACATTCTTCAGCCGTCCGAAAGTGGCGATAAAATCGGCGATCACGCCGTTAAAGGCGCGCAGCTTGCGCGTGCCGTAGTCTTCCAGCACTGCGTTGGTATCCTTGCGCTGCCGGTCCACGCGCTCGTTTGCGGCATCAGCCATTGACTTCGCGTCAGTATTAAGGTTACTTGCCTTATTCTGATCCATGACGCCATTGACACTTTTGTAGATGCCATACAGGGCAGTAGCGGCGGCGGGCACAAGAAGAAGTGGAACAGCCATAATGAACTCCTTATTCGAGAATGATAGCGAGGGTTTTCTGTGCTTCGCGGTGCGTAAATTCCGCCCGCTCCAACAGATCGTTGAAGATATGGTTTTCCAACTGATGGTGATGCCTGAACTCGTTGAGCAATTGCCATTCGATACTGGAGATGCTGCCCTTGGTCAAGGCAAACAACATCAGCTCGAACAGCATCAGTTTTGGTACGGATGGCACGGGTGCCTTTCTATCTTTTAGCAACTCACGCAGCACATCAAGCGCGACCGTCGCACGGGCGGCCGGCTCTTCGGCAGTCTCAATGGGAAGTCTGCCGATTCGCTTGACCAAGGACCACTCGATACCCTTGCGGTCCATCCGATCTGGCGTGCCATCCATTTTTCCGTCAGTTTCTTTGCAACACGCAGAGATAAGCTCGGCCATTGCCATCGATTCACGCTCATTGCGCTGAATGCCGGAAATTGTGCCTGCAGGAATTGTTTTTGAAGGCGCTTTCTTCATGAACATGGAAAGAACAGGTCCCATTGCTGCTATACGCAGAGCATCTGACGGGATCGCCAGGCCATGTTTTCCTACCCGTGAAACAGGCTTGTCAGCAATACTCAATAGTTCAGCAATACAGAGAAAATCTCGTCTATCGTCTACGGATAACTGCTTCAGTAACATGTATTACTCCGATCTGAGAAAATAAAAGTGGTAGTAGAGTTGTGTTCACAGCCGCAACGGCTGATCGGACAGCATGAAATCGTCGAACTCGGCCTGCGATGCAAATTGCAGCTGCTTGCCCAGCAAGCCCGCATATTGATTGATGGCCAGCGCCAGGTGATCGACGCTACCAGCGCCGACCACACTGATGGCTAAAAACAGTTGCTGAGTCTCCTGGTGCAACTGCGACATTTCTGTTCGCACAAAGGCATCGAGCGCGGCCTGCTGTTCGGCGATCTGCGCACGCGCGGCCGCTTCGACGGCTTGCACGCGTTCGAGGTTGACGCGTGACGCTTCGGCACCCTTGGCGGCATCAAGCGCACTCTGATAAAAAATCGACGAGAGGGTATAGCCCACCATGCCGCCAATGGCCGCGCCGACAAACGGGATGGGAATCGCAATTTGTCCAATCGCGGCCATCATGCCGCTCGACAGCATGCCAGTACCCTTTTCCCCCACTTCGACCAGCAATTCGCTTTCGCTGATCTCGCCACACACATAGCGTTTGATGGAACTACCGAGCGACAGGCAGATATTGACCACCAGCGTGGGGGCGCTCGTATTGGCCAAACCACGCAGCGTTTGCTGGCCGGATTGCTGCATGCCGGCCTTGATGGTTGCGCCGACGGCAGCCGTACCGTAGCCGATAGCGGCGGACTTGGCGACGTCCTGGCCTACCTGCATCGCTGCATCGCGGCCTTGCATCTCGCCTTGCGCGACAGCGAAGGAATTCTTGAGCAGTGAAATGCATCCGCCGATAACTGCGCCATGCTTGGCCCCTTCCATGCCCGCACGATGACTGGTGGCGGCGATATCGCGCAGCGTGGCAAGCTCTGGGTGCTTCCGATAAAATATAGCCTGCTCGGTGGTCAGGCCGCTATCGCTGACCTGCTCGGCCAACTGCTCGTAATTGGCCGCCTTGCTGCGTAATTCAGCGGCAATGTCAGGCTTGCCGTGCTGCTCCACTTGCTGCGCCTGCTCGCGCAGTTCGCTGGCACGTTGCTGGCAGAATACCTTGGCGCCCTCGTACTGCTCTGACGGCAACTCAAGCTTCACGCCGCGATAACGCGCGAACGGGCCATCTTCGCGGGCAATTTTCTCGAATAGTCCATTACGGTCACCAACGAACTTCATCTGCGCCTGCGACCCCTGGAGGATCTGGCCATCGAGAATCTGCACGCGGTCGACGACATTGTGGTTGGTGCCATACTGCGGCAGGTCGTCGCTGCGCGAGGTGCGGACCTTTGAACCCTCGATGATGGCTTCAGCGTTATCGCGGCTAGTGGCAGCGACCTCGGCGGAGAAACCTGCCTGCTGCTTGATGTTGTTCCTGGCCATTTCGACCGATTCGGTACTGACTTTATATTTCGAGATGTCGGCCAGTCCCTTGGCAAACCGCTGCCCCGTTGCATGATCGATACCGCGATAGCCCTTGATGAATTCAGCATTGGCGCTGCCAAAGCGGCCGACGATTTCCTTGGCGGACAGCGCCACGCCGGTGCGCAGGACATCCTGGCCGATCTCGTCACGGTGCGATGCGTGTCGTTCTTTGTCGTTGTCGTCGGAGGTGGAAGTCAAGGAGGTCATGGCATTCATGCGCTTAATGTAGGTCAATGGAAACGGCTCAGGACAGCGCCGTCATCTTGGCAAGCAGATGCCGTTTGGTCTGCTCGAACTCGGCTTGCGTCAATGCGCCGCTCTGGTACAAGGCGAACAAGGAGCGCAATTCTTCGATCCGGGATTGGTAGCACGCATGAAACTTGGGCAGCGGTGCACAAAGGTCCGTTTCCGCTGGCGCCACTGCCGCTGAATTCGGTGTCACATGGGAGCGGATATGCCCGGCTCCGCGGGCAACGGAACGCGCGCTGGCATACATGCCGTACAGCAGGCAAAGTATCAGGAAAACGCAGATCAACATGAGTATCAGCATGGGTGGGGGAGAGGCAAACGGGTGATCGGAACGGCGCAGAAAGCACGCCGCGCTTGGCATGGCACCATTATCTGTCCGCTTTACGTCAACTTGTGTCGCAGCGCCGCCTGGTCATCGATTTCGCGCCGGATATTCCATACTTTTTCACCAAAGCCACTCAACCACCACGTCAATTGGGCGGTGTCGACCAAGGTCGCATTGACCTCGAAACAATCGTCCCGTATGTCGATCCGCTGGTCGCACGACAGCGGTGATTCGAGCAGGTGCAAGCCAGCTTCTTTATCGATGCAAAAGCGCAAGCGAATGTGGTTGCCATTACCCATGCCAAAATTTCCGTCAGCATCGTACCGCTGCAAGTCGAAATCGGCAGGATAGTCGAAGGCATGGGCTGTCACCTGCGCCATCAAGATACGATGCAGCGCCAGGATGCGTTCTTCATCGTAACCTTCATAGCGGCAGACCAGGTAAAGCCTGACACCCTGCTGTGCCAGTCCGAGCGGCATCACACGGGCGCTTTTGCGCTTGCCCGTTGCATTCCTGTAGTCGATGTCCAGCCAATGATTGGTGTAAAGGGCATTACTGACACTTTCAAAAACGCCAGCCTCGATTTTCGGTGGCAGCAGCGGCTGGGTGGTACTGACAACACGCACCTTCTTTATCCATTGCGTGGCAGGCGTGACTGGATTGCCAGGTCCAAGATCGCTGCGTGCTTGTTGAAAGAAATTGTCCAGCGAGCTCATCAAGCGGCTCGGCAACAAATTGCGTAATTGCTGTTGTGCCAGCAGCAACAGCAACGATTCCTGCTCGCTGAGCAAGGGTAATGTCAGCCCGCCGGAAAGCTTTTTCCAGCGATAGCCGTATGGCCTGCTGCTCTCATCGCGTTCGATGTCGTAATGCTCCGAGAGCATGTCCAGATGGCGCTGGATAGTACGCAGGTCACGATCGATTCCTGCGTTTTTGAGCTGCTTGTGCAAGTCTGGGGCCGTGACGAGGTGGCTGCTCGGAATACGGCGTATCAACTCGGTCAGGGCCACTGCGGTTTCGAGTGCATGGGGGCGCTTGGACATAGGAAGGCATTACGTGAAGCGAAACATGCGCGCGACACGAATTACATCTTTCATGATGAAATTAGTTGCCTTAACTATATCATAAAATTTCCTAATAGAAATTTTATTTAAGCAATGTTTCTATTTGAAATTCACGAGCCATCCCCATGTGTCATGGCTCAACATATTCAACGCGGCGCCACGTCCGTGCGCAGTACTGGATACAGATTGAGCCGCTCATCCCACGAGGCATGGCGGCGTGCAAAAAATGCCAGCCGCGCTTTCGGATTGTTCGCAAAGGCAGGGTCGTTCGCCAGCGTCTGGCGGAACTGCGCCGCCAGCGCGGGGTCCGCCGCCAGTTGCGCACGGGCCACGTCTTCGGCCACATAGTCTTCCATGTATTCCTTCGCTTCGTAAGCCGTGTTGAAGCTGCCCCAGGCCTGCAAGGAATCGGGCGCGCGTGGTTCCAGCAGGGCCAGCACCAGGCGCGCCTTGGGCTGCTTGAGTGGCACATACAGGGCGCCGGCGCCGATGCTGCGTTCCTCAAGCTGCCACTCGCCCGTCACTTGCGCCGTCTGCCGGCCCTCGAACGATTGCGCGCCGAATTTCACGCTGCCGGCGCGGAAGGTCCCGACCATTTGCTTGTTCAACTCTGTGCGCAGCACCTGGTAGCGCACGCCATGCTGGCGCAGTTTATCGGCCACCATGGCGGCGTGGGCGGCAGGCACCAGGTAACCGGCTTTCGGCGCCGTCACCTGCAAGTCGGGCACGATCTCGTCGCGCAGCGGCACCGTCCACAACTGCGGCGTGGTCTCGTCGTAGCGCGTCATCAAGGCGCCCGAGATGTCGGACGGCGTGCGCGTATAGGCGTAGCCGCGAAAGTCGATCAGGCGGCTTTTGTCGGTGGTTTTATAACTGAGCGGCTGCGTGGTGCCGGCCAGCTGCTGCGCGCGCGCGTCTGCCGCCAGGGCCGTGCCGCGCCAGGCGGCGCCGTGCCGCGCCACTTGCTCCAGCAGCGAGACGATGGTGTTGCGCGTGATGCGCACGCGGGTCGGATAGTCCTTCCACGAATGGGTTTCCACCAGCACGCCGAAGCGGTTGCGCAGCTGGAAGTAGCCATGTGAAAAGCGCGGGTTCGGCGCGCCGTCGACAAAGCCCGATTGCGGATTGTCTTCTTCGGCAAACGACATATAAAACGGCTTCGGATCCGAACCTTGTCTGGCCAGGTCGGCCAGCACGCCGTCGCGCAAGGCCAGCCCCGCCTGGCGCAAGTCCATGTCGCCCGTATGCACGGGTTCGACCTGGATCGAGATATCGGGTTCGAACTGGGCGCCGTCGGTCACGTGCAGGTCGACATAGGCCAGCGGGTCCCAGGCGTTGACCAGCGCCAGCATCTGCTGCATCTCGGGCGCATCGGCCTTCATGTAGTCGCGGTTCAGGTTGAAATTTTGCGCCGTGCTGCGCCAGCCCATTTCCACCGGGCCGCGCTGGTTGGGGCGGTTCCACTGGCCGAAGCGCTCGTGGCCGTCGATATTAAACACAGGCACGAACAGCAGCACCTGCTGGTCGAGCGCACCGGGCGCAGCCTTGCCATCCAACACCTCGCGCAGCGCCAGAAAGCCCGCATCCTTGCCATCGATTTCACCGGCATGGATGCCGCCCTGTACCAGCAGCACCGGCAGCTTGCGGCGCGCCGCCTCCTGTGCGCTCAAGGCGCCCGTCTTCGACACCGCCAGCGCCAGCATGGGCCGGCCCTCGGGCGTGCGGCCAAACTCGAAACAGCGCACCTGTTTCGGATAGCGCGCCTGAAACTGCCTGCACAGGGTTTCCACTTCGGCATAGCGGCCCGTGTTCAAAAAGCCCGAGCGTTCGGCGATGGTCGTCAAGGGCGTGGCGGCGTGCGCAGGAAAAGCAAGGGTGGACAGCAAGGCGGCGGACAGCAGGGCGTGGCGTAGCATGGGAAGGGTTCCAGCGGCAGAGGAAAACGGACAATTATAGAGATAGCAGTCACGGAGAGAAGAAAGCCGGAATGCAATACAGCAATCCCGGCTTTTTATCCCGACCTCGCCAATAGTGTTACGTGCGACGAGCCCACGCCGTCATCAAGGCTGGCGGCGGATGGCGATTTCCTTGTATTGCGGGCGCAGCAAACGGGTAGCGACCGTCTCCGGGCTTTCCACCGTACTGAGCAGCCGGTTCATGCCGGTCGGCAAAGCGCAACGGCCGGTGCTGCGGTATTGCAGGGCGGCCGCCAGCATGCCTTCGTTGCTGTCGCCCAGCGCGTGCTGGTAGTCGTCGGCCACGGCGCAGGTGGGCGCCATGCCGTCGGCATAGTCGCCAAAGCCCTTGGCGTTGACGCCCTGGAACTGCACCGCAAAATAGGTGGTGCCGCAGTTGGGCTGCGGATAGAAACCGTAGGGCTTGCCGCAGGTGGTGCCGCCAATCAGATTGACTTCAACATCGACGCCGCGCAAGCCGTTGATGATGGACTCGCTGGCCGAGCAGGTATTGCCCGTGGTCAGCAATGTCACGCGCTTGAGGCCCAGGTAAGGCAGGGCCGTGCCCTTGGCCACCGGGTTGGTGCCGGCCAGGCCTTCGCTTTGCGCAAGGAAACCCAATGGCGCTTCGCGCCGGGTCTTGTCGTTGGCGATGATCTGCTCGAAGGTCTTGCCGGCCGTCGTTTGCGGGCCGGCGATCATGTAGGCCAGTTCGCTGGCGACATCGAGCAGCCCGCCGCCGTTGTAGCGCACATCGAGCACCAGGTCGCTGACGCCGGCCGCCTGGAAGCGGCGCATGGTGTCGACCAGCTGGCGCTCGGCCACATTGTTGTGCGTATTGAAGGTCAGGTAGCCGACCTTGCCGGTGGGCGTGTCGATGATGCGCTCGTTCTGCACGGCGCTGGTATTGACTTCGATAGCCTGCAACGTCGCGTTGATGCTCGCGCCGTTGCGCAGGAAGCCCGCCGTATGCGTGCCTTGCGCGGCCGGAAACAAAGCGGCATTGATGGTGTCGACGCTGGCCTTGCCGGCCGCGTTGACGAAATCGACGCCATCGACGGTTTGCAGCACATCGCCACGCTGCAGGCCGGCCAGCGCCGCCGGCGAACCCGGCTCGACGATCGTGATCACCGCCTTGCGTGGCGGCGTGGTCTGGGTCAGGGCCAGCAGCATGCCGTAACCGAGCTCGACGCCCTTGAGCGAGGCCTCCCATTCGGCCGTCGTATAAGTGAAATGAAACTGGTCCCTGGGCTTGCCCGACGCGGTCACGGCCGTGGTCTTGAGCACATTGAAATAGGCAATCGGCGTGCTGAAGTTCTGCGGCAGGTAGGTGCTCGGCACCTCCTTGTACCAGAGATAGCTTTCATCGATCCAGCTGCGCACCCACGTCAGCTCATTGAGCAAGGTGCCCTGGCGGTCGGTGGCATTGCCGCTGCGCGGTTTTTCGCACAGGTTTTGCACGGTGTTCGAGGCAACAATGGTCGGCGTGACACCCGTGTCCGGCGTCGGCGTGGTGGCCACTGGCGGCGTGGACGTGTCGCTGACGGACTGACTGCCGCCGCCCCCTCCGCCACAGGCACTGAGCAATACCAACAAGGGAGCAGCCAGCAGGGATACATCGCGCAAGGTTTTCACAGTTATTTTCCACAGAGAAACTATTTGAAGATTATAAGCCTTTACAACAACAGTTGATTATTACAATACTGAAATAAACATGTAAAAATGGCGCCCGCAGGCGCCATTCATAAGGTCACGATATCATCACGCCACCGTGGCCGGCAGCGCAGGCGCCAACGGCGCGCCAGCAGGCACGGGTACCTGGGAGTTAAAAGCGATCAGCAGGCTCGCTTCCTTCTCTTTGGCCGCCGTCAAGTGGCGCTCCTTGACATGGCCATAGCCGCGGATATCTTCCGGAATGCTGGCGATGGCCACCGCCTGCGACAATTTCGCCGTGGTCAGTTTCGGCAGCAGGCTGCCCACCGTGCGGCGGTAGTCGTCGATCAGCGCGCGCTCCATCTTGCGCTCGGCCGTGTAGCCGAAGATATCGAAAGCGCTACCGCGCAAGCCTTTCATTTTCGCCAGCAAGCCGAATGCTTTCATCATCCACGGGCCGAACTCCTTTTTCACCAGGTGGCCCTGGGCATCGGTTTTCGCCATGATCGGCGGCGCCAGGTGGAACTTGAGCTTGATGTCGCCTTCGAACATGGCGGCGATCTTGGCCTGGAACGCGCCGTCCGTGTACAGCCGCGCCACTTCATACTCATCCTTGTAGGCCATCAGCTTGTAGAAATAACGGGCCACCGCTTCCGTCAGGCGCAGCTGCGGGCCGTTCAGGGCAGTCTCGGCGGCGCGCACCTGGCCGACGAAGTCCAGGTATTGCTGCGCATAGGCGCGGTCCTGGTACGCCGTCAGCAAGGCCACGCGCTTGTCGATGAGGTCGTCGAGCGTGTCGATGCGCTTCAATTCCACCACCTTGGCCGGCGCCGTCATGCGCTGCAGGCTGGGCGTATCGTGGGCGCCTGCGCGGCCCCAGTTGAAGGCCGCCTTGTTGAAGGCGACCGACACGTTGTTCAGGTCGATCGCCTTCATGATCGCCGCCTCACTCAAAGGCACTTTACCCTTTTGCCAGGCGTAGCCGAGCATGAACATATTGGTGGCGATCGAGTCGCCCATCAATGCCGTGGCGATCTGGCCCGCGTCGATAAAGTCCACATGGTCCTTGCCGCAGGCTTTTTCAATTTCCATGCGCGCGGAAGCGCCCGGGAACTGCCAGTCCGGGTTTTTCACGAACGCCGCCGTCGACGAGCTGGTCGAGTTGATCATGGCCCAGCTGCGGCCCTCGCCCATGCGCGACAGGGCGTCGCGGCTGGCCGTGACGATCAGGTCGCAACCGATCACCAGGTCAGCCGCACCGGTGCCGACGCGGGTCGAATGGATATCTTCCTGCCGGTCCGCCAGGCGCACGTGCGACATCACCGGGCCGCCTTTTTGCGCCAGGCCGCTCATGTCGAGCACGGAACAGCCCTTGCCTTCGACGTGGGCCGCCATCGCCAGGATCTGGCCGACGGTGACCACGCCGGTGCCACCGATGCCGGTCACCAGGATACCGAACGGCTCAGCCGTCGACGGTATCGTCGGCGTCGGCAAGGCCGGCACTTCCGGGCCGCCCTGGTCGGCGGCAGCCGCCTTTTTCGGCTTTTTCAGCCCGCCGCCTTCGACCGTGACAAAGCTCGGGCAAAAGCCCGTGGTGCACGAAAAATCCTTGTTGCAGGACGACTGGTTGATCTGGCGCTTGCGGCCCAGCTCGGTTTCCAGCGGTTCCACCGACAGGCAGTTCGATTGCACGGAACAGTCGCCGCAGCCTTCGCAGACGGCTTCGTTGATCACGGCGCGCTTGGCCGGGTCCGGGTACTCATTGCGTTTGCGGCGGCGGCGTTTTTCCGAGGCGCAGGTCTGGTCATAGATCATGGCCGACACGCCGGGCATGTCGCGCAGTTCGCGCTGCACATCCATCAGCTCGGAACGGTGGCGCACGGTGACGCCCTCGGCCCAGGCGTAGTCGGACGGGTATTTTTCAGGCTCGTCGGTGACGACGATGATCGGGCCCACGCCTTCGGCGGCGATCTGGCGCGAAATGATGGCCGGCGAGAGCGGACCGTCGAATTCCTGGCCGCCCGTCATGGCCACCGCGTCGTTGAACAGAATCTTGTAGGTGATGTTCACCTTGGCCGACACGGCCGCGCGGATCGCCAGGATGCCGGAGTGGAAATACGTGCCGTCACCGAGGTTGGTAAACACGTGCTTTTCATTGGTGAACGGCGCCTGGCCAACCCACGTCACGCCTTCGGCGCCCATATGGGTAAACGTCGACGTCTCGCGGTCCATCCACAGCACCATGTAGTGGCAGCCAATGCCGGCCAGCGCGCGCGAGCCTTCGGGCACCTTGGTCGAACTGTTGTGAGGGCAGCCCGAGCAGAAGAACGGCGTGCGGTCCTTCTGCGGATCGGGCTTGGCGCTGATGGCTTTCAGGACGTTTTCTTTCGCTTCCAGATAGGCGATGCGTTGCTTGACGCGCTGCTCGACCGGATGGTCGGCGTAGTAGCGCGAAATGCGGCTGGCAATCGCGCGCGCGATCATGGCGGGATTAAGTTCATAGGTGGCCGGCAGCAGCCAGTCGCCGTGGCCCGTGCCCTTCTGGTTGCTCCATTCGCCCGTGTCGTCGAACTTGCCGACCACGCGCGGACGCGCGCCATCCTTCAGGTTGTACAGCTCTTCCTTGAGCGCATATTCGAGGATCTGGCGTTTTTCTTCCACCACCAGGATCTCGTCCAGGCCTTTGGCAAACTCATGCACGCCGTCCGCTTCCAGCGGCCAGGTCATGCCGATCTTGTACAGGCGAATGCCGATATCGGACGCGGTCTGCTCGTCGATGCCGAGGTCGGCCAGCGCCTGGCGCGTGTCGAGGTAGGACTTGCCGGCGGTGATGATGCCGATACGCGCTTTCGGGCTGTCCCAGATGATTTTATTGAGCTTGTTGGCGCGCGCATAGGCCAGCGCGGCATACCATTTGTAGCTGTTCATCCGTACTTCCTGATCCAGCACGGTGTCTGGCCAGCGGATGTTCAGGCCACCGGCCGGCAGCTCGAAGTCGGTCGGCAGCACGATCTGCACGCGATCCGGATCGAAATCGACGGCGGCGCCCGACTCGATAATGTCGGTCACGCATTTCATGGATACCCACAGGCCGGTGTAGCGGCTCATGGCCCAGGCATGCAGGCCGTAATCGATATATTCCTGCACCGACGACGGGTACAGCACGGGAATGCCGCAGGCGTTCAGAATATGGTCGGACTGGTGCGCGGTGGACGAGGACTTGGCCGCATGGTCGTCGCCAGCGAGCACCAGCACGCCGCCATGTTTCGCCGAACCGGCATTGTTGGCGTGCTTGAAGACGTCGCCGCAGCGGTCCACGCCGGGACCCTTGCCGTACCACATGCCGAACACGCCGTCGTATTTGGCGTCTTCAAACAGATTGGTCTGCTGCGTGCCCCACACGGCCGTGGCCGCCAGGTCTTCGTTCAGGCCGGGGTGGAATTTGACATGGTGTTCGTCGAGGTATTTCCTGGCTTTCACGGCCGTCATGTCGACCGAGGTGACGGGCGAGCCGCGGTAGCCGGTGATATAGCCGGCCGTATTGAGGCCGGCTTTCAGGTCACGTTCGCGCTGCATCATCGGCAGGCGGATCAGCGCCTGGGTGCCGGTCATGAAGGCGCGGCCGCGCTGCAGCGTGTATTTGTCGTTCAGGGAAATCTCGGACGCGTGCGCGCCCGGCTCAAGATTCGAGCCCTTGACTGGTGCATTCATTACTTGTCTCCATTATTCTCTGTGCTACGCGTGCAAAGTCGGTTGAACTCACACGTACCGCCATGCCTTGTAAGCGCGACGGTGCGGAAAAATGACTTGTTTGTCGTAGACTACCACAGGAATGCGCGCAGTTCTTTTGCTGCACTGCACTCCTGCGCTGGTACTTTTTTAGTGCTTTTTTATGCGGGAATGTCGGATGACGCCGTCAACACGCCGCGCTTGATCTGGTCCAGCTCGATCGATTCGAACAGCGCGCGGAAGTTGCCTTCGCCGAAACCCTGGTCGCCCTTGCGCTCGATGATCTCGAAGAAGATCGGGCCGATCACCGTCTGCGTAAAGATCTGCAGCAGCAGTTCGCGTTCCGTTTCGGTGCTGTGGCCATCGATCAAAATACGCAGGCGGCGCAGTTCTTCGAGCTGCTCGCCGTGGTTCGGCAGGCGGCGGTTGACCAGCTCATAGTAGGTTTCGATGGTGTCCTGGAAATCGATGCCGGTGTCGCGCAAGCCTTGCACGGAAGCATAGATATTGTCGGTGCCCAGCGCGATATGCTGGATGCCTTCGCCGTGATACTGGTCGAGGTACTCGGCGATCTGCGACTTGTCGTCCGACGATTCGTTGATCGGAATGCGGATCTTGCCGCAGGGCGAAGTCATGGCTTTCGACTTGAGACCGGTGTGCTTGCCTTCGATATCGAAGTAGCGCACTTCGCGGAAGTTGAACAGGTTTTCATAAAAACCGGCCCATTCCTTCATGCGGCCACGGTGCACATTGTGCGTCAGGTGGTCGATATAGGTCAGGCCATGGCCGACCGGCCTGGCCACCGCGCCGGGAATGGCGACGAAGTCGACGTCGTAGATGCTGATGTCGCCGATGCCGCCCGGCGCCGGCGCACCTTCCTTGTCGGAACCCTTGCCGCGCCAGCGGTCGACAAAGTACAGCAGCGAATCGCCAACACCCTTGATCGCGGGAATGTTCAGTTCCATCGGACCGGTCCTGTTGTCAAACCCCCAGGCGCCCAGCTCCAGCGCGCGGCGATAGACGAAGGCCGCGTCGTCGACGCGGATGGCGATCGCACACACGGACGGGCCGTGATGGCGGGCAAATCGCTGGGCAAACGAGTCCTGCTCGGCGTTGATGATGAAGTTGATGTCGCCCTGGCGATACAGCGTCACATCCTTGTGCCGGTGGCGCGCGATGGCGGTAAAACCCATGTTCTCGAACAGCTCGCCCAATGCTTTTGGGTCTGGTGCCGCATACTCGACGAACTCGAAACCATCGGTACCCATCGGGTTATCCCAAGGTTGAAATTGCATGATGTCTCCTCCTAGAAGTAGGGCACAGTATAGGCGGGGGTGACCGGCATTAAATGCCAAAGATCTCCCGAACAATCATGATTTGCGCAATAATATTGCGTCAGGATGGCCCACCGGAGGAAAGCATGAACAAAATTACGCTGGATAAAACCGACCGCAAGATCCTCTCGGTGCTGCAGGCCGACGGCCGGCTGTCGAACCAGGACGTGGCCGAACAGGTCAGCCTGTCGCCGTCGCCGTGCTTGCGCAGAGTGAAACGGCTGGAGGAAGCGGGCGTGATCCGCCAGTACGTGGCCCTGCTGGACCCGGAAAAAATCGGCCTGGGCCTATTGGCTTATGTGAATGTGCGGCTGGAAAAGCACAGCGACGCTACCGCCCATGCCCACAGCACGGCGCGCGTATTGGCACCCAACTTGGCGCCCAGCCTGGTGACGACCACCTCGCCACGCGCCGACTTTGCGGTGGCGGTGGCGCAATGGCCGGAAGTGGTGGCCTGCTACGCGATGACGGGCGAAATGGATTATTTGCTGCGCGTACATGTGGAAGACATGGAGCATTTCTCGCGCTTCATGATGGCGACCCTGCTGCGCCATCCGGCCGTGCTGGACGTGAAATCGAGCTTTGCCTTGCAGCGCATCAAGGACACCACCGCCCTGCCCTTATTGTGAGGGCGGCCAGGGCTTCTTGCGTCCTGGCAAGCGGTCCCACAGCTTGGAGGCGGCGCGCGCATTGGCCTTGAACGTATAGTCGAACATGGCAAACTGTTCCTGCACCGCTTCCTGCAGCATGCTGCTCGGGTTCGGCGGCAACAGTTTCAGATAAGCGTCCGCTTCGCCATATTCGCGCTGGATTTCCATGCCCGCCTTCTTGGCGATATGCATCATCGTCTTGTTGGACGACAGGCAGTGCATATACAGGGTATCGACATCGTTGTTGCGGCAATGGATCGCCGCGCGCTCGAACAGCTTCGAACCCACGCCCCTGCCGCGCATCGATGGCGACACCGACACGCCGAACTCGGCCACCTGCTCCTTGCTCGTCGCCACGCTCCTGGCCGGCGACAGGTCTTTCGGCGCAAACGCCAGGTGCCCCACGCCGACCAGCTTGAAACTACGGCTGTAGACGCCGTAGACCATGTCGCGCGAGAAGTCCATCTTCTGCACGTATTGCGCCACCAGCTCATCGGGCAAGGCGCTGCCGAAACGCAGCAGGCGGTCACTTTTTTCCAGAGATAAAAAATGCTTCATCATCCGGCGCCGGTCGCGTTCGTGCAGCTGCTTGACCAGCACCGCAGGACGCGTATCGTTCGCCCTGCCTGAGCCAAACAGGCGTCGCAAGGTATTTTTGAACAGATCGGGGCGGGACACTATCAACTCCTGGCGAACACGAGAAACAGACTTCACCTCCTTATTGTACGGAAAGTTTGATTTCCATGTCCTTGATAATCACGCCGACAATGTTACGCGCCGTCCGCATCTCGCTGCCAAAGACAGCCGCCAGTCCAGGTTGCACCTGGAGCAGACGGTGATTCTCCTCTTCGATTTCATGCAGTACCGCTTGCGCTGCTTTGGGTACGCTCTTCAATTGCACATCGAGCAGGCGCTGCGCCGTTGGCTGGGCCAGGCCCAGCTCTTCACCAGCGGCAATGACTGCGGCACGGCTCAGCTGATCGAATCGCTCCAGATCCTGGAATGGCCAGGACAAGGGGAGGTTCGGCCACGCGTCCTTGCCCATTGCCTTGGTGCTATATACCGCCGTCGATAACATGTCATAGTGCGGTGCAAGACGCATACCTGCATGGTCCACTAGGAAAGACAGATTTTTCAAGTGAGCATCATTGTTACCCACTAACAGATTGAAGACAAACCAGTTGTAAAGCCGCAGACGCGTGGCCGCCGGCACGCTGCAAGCATCGGCCAGTTGCCTCAGGCTCTCCATGCTGGCTGCTCTATATTTGTATTGCCGATCCAGGTTGAGCAGCTGGCAAGCGTCGATCGCATGCAGGCGCTCAACGCCTTGCTGCGCCTGGCGGTCAAAGCGAGCGATCAGGTAGACCGGCGCCGGAACATAGTGACGCCACACTTCCGGCACATCCAGTCCCACGCTGCGCGCAAGGCGCATCGCGAATAATTCGTTCATCACGCTGTCGCGGTAGTCGGTATCGCCATGGTTGGGCTTCAGGATATGTGTCGAAGGCGTGGCAGCCACCGGTTCGAACAAAGCAGGGGGCCGATAGATCACCGCAAGCTTATGCTGCGCACCGGCCATCGACATGCGTTTTGGCGCCTCTGCCACTAACGATATGCCTGGTAAATTGTCTATCCGACGTTGTAGCTCGGTATCGGGCAAAGGCCTTTCTTCGCGCTCGCCACCAAACTCGGGGTCAGCAGCACTGCCGAGCGTCAGGGAGCCCGCCGATTCGGCGCCATAGTAGGTGAGTAATGAGAAGGCATCACTGATATCGATATTGGCATCGCGAGCCAGCAAACCACGGGCATTTTCTTCCGGGAGCAAATTGTCGAAGTACCACTGCACGGGACGCATGGAGCTGGTATCCGTATGTGCTTCTTGCCTCAGGGAAAGAGCTGCGCTCAGGGGAAAAGCGGCTGCATTGTCGAGCCAGGCCGGATCGTAGATAAACGACCAGACACCTTCTACGTCCATGAGCCGGCCAACGGCCAGGCCATTGATGCTGGCCAATAAGGTACGTTCTTGCTGCGAAGATCTGATGCGCACTGGACTACTCATCTTTTTTGCTGAGCAGATCCGCATAGGTGCGTCCAACCTCGTCAGGCACATCCGCGTATAAAGTGATCCCCATGCCTTTTAGTACCTGCAATACCTTGTCCAGCCGGGCGCCGGGCGCTCCATTTTCAAGGCGCATCAGGAAGACATCGGAAACACCAATCGCACCAGCGGCGTCATCCTGACGCATTTTTTGTGTTTTCCTGTTCGCCCGTATCAATGAGCCTAGCTCGATGGGCCTACCGATCTTTATGCGCATGCCACACCTCATTATCCTAATACTACTTAGGATAGCTTAGAGAAATGCAATGTACAAGATAAAAACCAAACACTCATTAGGATTTTTATTTAAAACATCTTCCTCTAAAAATATCCTGACAACCATTTGGATTAATACACCCCAAGTATATTTCAGCGATCATCCATACTTGGCCAGGCGCTTAAAAATCCCTGGAACAGACGCGCTGGACAGCGATCACACGTGCCTGATGGACGGCCCGTGGAATCTCGCTTGGCTGATGGGCAAATTTGCCGGCTACCTCACCAGCATTCACGGAGCGCGCAGCATCCAATACAACCTGCAAGTGAACCGCCTGGGGGAAGGAACCCTTTCCAAAACCGTCACATGCGACCGCCTGCAGCATCTGCACAAAGCGCTGCGGCTTGCGCAGGCCGTCGCAGCGCTCGCACAAGCGCACCAGCTCTTCGGCCGGCAAGGTCAGCGCATTATTGATCACACTTTGTTCGCGCGCGGTCATCACGGCCAGTTCGCGGCAGTCGTTGGGCACGCGCAGGCGCTCGCCCAGCGCATTGATCTGTGCGACGGGCACGGCCAGCATCAGCACCGCAAAGCGCACGCACAGCGCCAGCGCGTCGGCAGCGGCCCGGTCGATCACCTGCAACAGGCGATCATTGATGATGAGTTCGGGCAGGATGCGCGCCAGCGCGCCGCAGTCCTGCAACACCGCCAGCATGCGCGACGGCTGCGCTTCCATCAGGCCCTTGGCCACTTCCTGCCAGACGCGCTCGGCCACCAGAGCGTCGACTTCGCCGTTTTTCACCATCGTGCGCATCAATTCCATGGTGGCGGGCGCCACCGTAAAATCGCCAAAGCGGGCCGCAAAGCGGGCCAGGCGCAGCACGCGCACGGGGTCTTCGCCAAAGGCCTCGGACACGTGCCGAAACACCTTGTCATTGATATCGTCGACGCCGCCAAACGGATCGGTGAGCTGGCCGTCCTCGTCGCGGGCAATCGCGTTGATGGTCAGGTCGCGCCGCACCAGGTCGTCTTCCAGCGTGACGTCGGGCGCCGCATGGAACACGAAACCCCGGTAGCCGGGCGCGGTCTTGCGCTCGGTGCGGGCCAGCGCATATTCTTCCTGCGTGATCGGGTGCAGGAAGACCGGGAAATCCTTGCCGACCGGCCGGTACCCCTTGCGCAGCATGTCGTCCGGCGTGGCGCCCACCACCACATGGTCATGGTCCTTGACCGGCAAGCCCAGCAAGGCGTCGCGCACGGCGCCGCCGACCGTATAAATCTTCATCTCAGGCACGGTCGCGATTAATCCGGCAATTCGGCATCGTGTCTGGCCGCCACTTCCGTCTCGGCCAGCGCTTCGGTGATCCAGCGCGCCACGGCCGGGTGCGCCTGCACGCGCTCGCAATAGGCGTTCAGGGCCGGCGCCAGCGATACGCCATAGGTACGAAAACGCATGACGACGGGCGCGAAATACGCGTCGGCAATCGAGAACTCGCCAAACAGGAACTGGTGGTGGCCAAAGCGCGACAAACACTCTTCCCAGATTTCGCTGATGCGGCCGATATCGGCCTGGGCGCCCGGCGTGCGGCCCCGGCCCGGCAGATGCGCCTTGATATGCATGGACATATCGTTGCGCAAGTCGCTAAAGCCCGAATGCATTTCGGCGCAGATGCAACGCGCCATGGCGCGCGCGGCGACATCCTGCGGCCACAGATGTTTATCCGGGAACTGTTCGGCCAGGTATTCGCAAATGGCCAGGCTGTCCCAGACGGTGATCTCGCCGGCCAGCAGCACCGGCACCCGGCCGCAGGCCGAATATTCGGCGATCTTGCTCGACGTATCTTTCTGGTCGAGCAGCACGCGCACTTCCTGGAACGCAATGCCGAAGGCGGTCAGCGCCACCCACGGGCGCATCGACCACGACGAATAATTCTTGTTGCCGATGATAAGGGTCAGGCCTGGCTCGCGGGCGCTGGCCAGGGCTTGCGTGAGGCTGGGATCGAGGACGGTGGTTTGCATGATCGGCTATCAGTCTAAAAGGTTATGGCAAATCTGCGGCAATCGCGCTGTTCTTCGGCCCGACCGTGCCCAGCCGCGCTTTGAGCGACTGTGGGCTTTTCTCGAACAGGGCCGCATAATACGTGGCGTTGGACATCACGTTTTTCACATAGGTGCGCGTTTCCGTAAAGGGGATGATTTCCGCAAACACAGCCCCTTCCAGCGGGCGCGTCATGGTGGCGCGCCAGGTACGCAGCCGGCCCGGACCGGCGTTATAGGCGGCGCTGGCCAGCACTTGCGAGCCGTCCAGTCCCCCCAATACCATGTTCAGGTAGTTGGTGCCCAGCATGACGTTGGTGCGCACATCGCTCAGGGTTTCGGTGACGAAATCGGTCAAACCGATCTTCTTGGCGACATAGCGCGCGGTCGACGGCATTACCTGCATCAGGCCGGAGGCGCCCACATGCGACTGCGCATCCATGATAAAGCGCGATTCCTGGCGGATCAGGCCATACACCCAGGCCTTGTCCAGTCCCAGGCTCTTGGTGGCCGGATGCATCACGTCATCATGCGGCGTCGGGTAGCGCTGCGTGTAGTCCACCTCCAGGCGCGTGCGGTCCGAGGTGTTGACCATGCGGTCGAGCACATTGTTCTGGCGCGCAAATTCGGCGGCCGCCAGGTGCTGGCGATCCGTCATCGAGCGCAATTCCCAGTTCCATTCGCGCGTGCCTTCGAAGCGCAAGCGCATGTTGAAAAATTTCAATGCCCGCTGCAAGCCGGGATTGGCGGCCATGGCGGCGATTTCCGCCGGACTGACCGGCTGGCCCGGCGGCGGCAGGACCAGATGGTTGCCCAGCTCTTCGTTGGCCAGCAAGCCGTAAAAATTCGACTGCTCATTGATGCTGCGGTACAAGGCGGTGGCCTGGGCGTTGGCACGGCCCGGCGTTTCGGCCTGCAGCGCGCGCGCCAGCCAGTAGACCCAGGTCGGGTCCTGGCGCAGCGAGGCCGGCATGGTCTCGATGGTCGATTTCACCAGCGGCCAGTTGCCTTCACGCAGGGCTATGCGCGTCTTCCATTGCATTTGCTCCAGGGTCAACGGTGCGCCATTCGACTTTTGCCAGTAGTCAAACGCGTCAGGCGACAAGGAATACGAGGCCTGCAAGGCCACGTTGGACCAGCCGATCGCCTGTTCCTGGGCCGTCAGTTGGGACAGGTTCTTTTGCAGCGCCGCCACGCCCAGTTTCAAGGTACTGCGCGCCATGCGACCGACCGCCACCAGGTACATTTCATGGTCGGCGCGGCCCGCGCCCGGCCCCTTGGCCAGCACCAGCGCCGGCAGGTCGATCGCCTGCGCCATCTTCGCGTCCGACGCGCCCAGCAGCAGCGCGACGCGGCGCGCCGGGCCGGTAGCGTTGCTCTGGCCGGCCAGGCGGATCTGCGCCCACAAGTCATTGCTGTCGAACTGGCCGCTTTGCGCCAGCGCCGTGATCAGGCTGCCGCACGCTTCGCCATAGCCGGGCGGCGATACCAGCAGGTTGCGCGCCTCGTCCGCCACTTTCTGGCCCTTGGCCACGCGCGACATCAAGGCATAGCATTTCAACTGGGTATCGTCGTCGAGCGCGAATTGCGGATATTGTTCATCGAAAATCACCCAGTTGCGCTGGCGGCCCAGCTCCAGCAGCCAGTCGTTGCGGAAGCGGTCGGCAATCGCGCTGCCCTTGTAGCGCGCCAGGTAATCGCGAAATTGTGCTTCCGTCAGCTGCCGGATGCGCGGTTTGAGCCGATAATAGTCGACATAGGACGGCACCTGGTAATCGGTAAGGCGGCTGGCATAAAAGTCGACCTTCTCGATATCATCCTTGCGCGCAGCGTCGCGCAGCAGCAGGAAAGCGTCATCTTCGCTGCGCGTATCGGGTGCGGCCGGGTTGATTTGGGTGGCGGCCTGGGCAAAAGCTGCCAAGGGGGAGAAGGCGGATGCAACACACAGCATCGTACCGGCAATCCATTTCAGTGGGGAAATCAATGTACGACTCTCAATAGTGACTTGATGGTGATATGAATAGCGACCCTAGAATAACATGCGATCCGGCTAGCTCGCCAGCCATTGCTCTACAGGAAAAGGCCAGCCTGCGCAAAGCCCTGCTGGCCACCCGGCGCGCCCTGCCAGACGCCACCCGCGCGCAGTGGGACGCGGCCATTGCGCAGCGCCTGCTGGACTGCTGTGCAAATGAACATATTACTGCGCTGGCCGTCTACTGGCCCCTGCATGGCGAACCGGACCTGCAGGCCGCCTATGCGGCGCTGGCCGCGCGCGGCGTGGCGCTGGCCCTGCCGGTGGTGCTGGAAAAACAGGCGCCGCTGGCGTTTGCCAGCTGGGTGCCAGGGGAACCCATGGTCAAGGATGGCATGGGCGTGGCCGTGCCCGCCCAGTTGCGTCTGCTGCCGCCGCCGCCGGTGCTGCTGGTGCCCTGCCTCGGTTTCAATGCCGAACGCTACCGGCTCGGCTATGGCGGCGGTTACTACGACCGCACTTTGGAACATGCGCCGCGCCCGCGCACTGTGGGCGTCGCCTATGGCTGCCTGCAAGCATACTTTGCCAGCGGCCCATACGACATCGCCCTCGATCACATCATGACCGAGGGCGATTTGCTCTGAAAAAATCAGAACCGGACTACTTGACCAGCCGCTGCCACAAGGCGGTGGTGGGCGCCGCCTGGTTCATGCTGTAGAAATGCAGGCCCGGTGCGCCGCCTTCGAGCAGGCGTTCGCACAAGCTGGTGACCACGTCCAGGCCAAAGGCCTTGATGGAAGCGCTGTCGTCGCCAAAGCTGGCCAGCTTCAGGCGTACCCAGCGTGGAATTTCCGCGCCGCACATATCGGAAAAGCGCATCAGCTGCGTATAGTTCGTGATCGGCATGATGCCGGCCACGATGGGCACGTTGATGCCGATCTTCTGGGCCTGCTCGACAAACTGGAAATACGCGTCGGCATTGTAGAAGTACTGGGTAATGGCCGCATCGGCGCCGGCCTGCACCTTGCGCGCAAACGCTTGCAGGTCGTCTTGCGGCGAACGCGCCTGCGGATGCACTTCCGGGTAGGCCGCCACTTCGATATGGAAATGGTCGCCCGTCTCGGCGCGGATGAATTCCACCAGTTCGCTGGCGTAACGGAACTCGCCCGAGGCGCCATAGCCACTCGGCAAGTCGCCGCGCAGGGCAACAATACGATTGACGCCAGCGGCCTGGAATTCGCCCAGCACGGCACGGATCGACGCGCGCGAACCGCCGACGCACGACAGGTGCGGTGCGGCTTGTTCGCCGGCCGCCAGGATCTCGCGCACGGTGTCGAGCGTGCCCTGCTGCGTGGTGCCGCCAGCGCCGAAGGTCACCGAAAAATACTTCGGCTGCAATTCGGACAGCCTGGCGCGCGTGGCGCGCAGCTTTTCCGCCCCTTCCGGGGTTTTCGGCGGGAAAAACTCAATACTGAAGTTATGGGTTGCCATCGCTTTTACTCAAAAGTAAGGTCGACAAGGCCCAGGAAATGATGCTGTACAGAATGGCGCCACCCACGGCCGACCAAAAACTGGCGACATGAAAGCCTGCAACCATCTGCGCGACCAGCCAGAACAGGAAGCCGTTGATGATCAGGATAAACAAGCCCAGCGACAGGAACGTCACGGGCAGGGTCAGCAGGACCAGCAAGGGACGGATCAGGGCGTTGACCAGCCCCAGCAAGGCGGCCGCAAGCAGCGCGGTCCAGCCGCTGCTCATGCTGACCGAGTGCATCAGGTAGGGAACGGCAAACAGGGCTGCCGCGTTGATCAACCAAATCAGGAGCAAGCGCATTTCTCTGGCCTGTCAAAAAGAAGAGTCAGGCCGGCGCCAGGCGCCGGCCCCGGGAGGGTGATGTACAGCCCGCCTATCGATTAATAACGATAATGTTCCGGCTTGTATGGACCCTCTTGGCGCACGCCGATGTAGTCGGCTTGCTCCTGGGTCAGTTCGGTCAGCTGCGCATTCAACTTTTTGAGTTGCAGGCGCGCAACTTTTTCATCGAGGTGTTTCGGCAGCGTATACACGCCGACCGGGTAGCTGGCCGTGTTGGCGTACAGTTCGATCTGGGCGATCGTCTGGTTGGCAAACGACGAGCTCATCACGTACGACGGGTGACCGGTACCGCAACCGAGGTTGACCAGGCGGCCTTCGGCCAGCAGGATGATGCGGCGGCCCGACGGGAAGATGATATGGTCGACTTGCGGCTTGATATTTTCCCACTCATATTGCTTGAGCGAGGCAACGTCGATTTCATTGTCGAAGTGACCAATGTTGCAGACGATGGCCTGGTCTTTCATGCGCGTCAGGTGATCGTGCGTCAGGATATGGTAGTTGCCGGTGCAGGTGACAAAAATGTCGCCATGTTCGCAAGCGTAATCCATGGTCACCACGCGGTAGCCTTCCATTGCCGCCTGCAGCGCGCAGATCGGATCGACTTCCGTCACCCACACTTGCGCCGACAGCGCGCGCATGGCCTGGGCCGAACCCTTGCCGACGTCACCATAACCGGCGATCACGGCAACTTTGCCGGCGATCATCACGTCGGTGGCGCGCTTGATGCCGTCGACCAGCGATTCGCGGCAGCCATACAGGTTGTCGAATTTCGACTTCGTGACGGAATCGTTGACGTTGATGGCAGGGAAAGCCAGCTTGCCTTCCTTGTGCATCTGGTACAGGCGGTGCACGCCGGTGGTGGTTTCTTCGGTCACGCCGAGGATTTCCGGCAGGCGCTTCGAGTACCAGTGTGGATCGACCAGCAGGCGCTGCTTGATCGAGTTGTACAGGCACACTTCTTCGTCCGAAGTCGGCTTGGCCAGCACCGACAGGTCGCTTTCGGCACGCACGCCCAGGTGCAGCAGCAAGGTGGCGTCGCCGCCATCGTCGAGGATCATGTTCGAGTAGACCGCCTTGCCGTCAACCGAAGGCCACTCGAAGATGCGGTGCGTGTATTCCCAGTAGTCGTCCAGCGACTCGCCCTTGACGGCGAACACCGGCGTGCCGGCGGCGGCGATGGCGGCGGCGGCATGGTCTTGCGTGGAATAGATGTTGCACGAAGCCCAGCGCACTTGCGCACCCAGTGCTTCCAGCGTCTGGATCAGCACGGCGGTCTGGATGGTCATGTGGATGGAACCGGTAATGCGCGCGCCTTTCAACGGTTGCGCTTGCGCA
This sequence comes from Janthinobacterium sp. PC23-8, assembly GCF_002250505.1. Classification (GTDB taxonomy): domain Bacteria; phylum Pseudomonadota; class Gammaproteobacteria; order Burkholderiales; family Burkholderiaceae_D; genus Janthinobacterium. The sequence goes on along the minus strand of NZ_NJGY01000001.1, from coordinate 2,856,253 downwards.
AATTCTTCGCGGATGGCCATCAGGCCAGGCATTTCCGTTTCAGCAATCTTGATTTCTTTGTTGCCCCATGCGGCCAAGGTGATATCGGCGATGGTGTAGTCGTGTTGCGATTTGAGTACGGCGTTCATCACGCCCTCCTTTCAGTTGTGAAAAAGGTACGTGAGCGCAGTTGCAGGATATTCCGAGCCTGGCGAATTTCTTCGTCGCAACGCTCCTCGGACGCCGGATTTTAACATTGTCAAGGCCGGCGCGCCAATCAAATTCGCCATGTTTGCCAGCTTTCAAGGTCCAGCGCACCATGAAAAAAGCGCCCGCAGCCTTGCGGCCGGGGCGCTCGTTGATCAGGCTGGCAAGATTACTTCAGGCCGGCCGCATCGCGCAGCAGGGCGACCTTGTCGGTGCGCTCCCAGGTGAATTCCGGCTCTTCGCGGCCGAAGTGGCCGTAGGCGGCGCTCTTCTGGTAGATCGGACGCAACAGGTCCAGCATCTGCACGATGCCTTTCGGACGCAGATCGAAGTGCGCCAGCACCAGCTTGGCGATTTCCGTGTCGGCAATCACGCCCGTGCCTTCGGTGTAGACGGTGATGTTGATCGGCTTGGCCACGCCGATGGCGTAGCTGACCTGCACCTGGCACTGGCGCGCCAGGCCGGCGGCGACGATGTTTTTCGCCACGTAGCGGGCGGCGTAGGCGGCCGAACGGTCGACCTTGGACGGGTCCTTGCCGGAGAACGCGCCGCCGCCGTGCGGCGCTGCGCCACCGTAGGTATCGACGATGATCTTGCGGCCGGTCAGGCCGCAATCGCCTTGCGGGCCGCCGATGACGAAACGGCCGGTCGGGTTGACGAGGAAGATGGTGTCGTTCAGCCATTCGCGTGGCAAGACCGGCTTGATGATCTCTTCGATTACCGCTTCCTTGATTTGCGCATGCGTCATTTCCGGCGCATGCTGGGTCGACAGCACCACCGTGTGCACGCCGACCGGGCGGCCATCGACATAGCGCAAGGTCACTTGCGATTTAGCATCCGGGCGCAGCCATGGCAGGCGGCCATCCTTGCGCAGCTGCGACTGGCGCTCGACCAGGCGGTGCGCGTAGTGGATGGCGGCCGGCATCAGCTCGGCCGTTTCATCGCAGGCGTAGCCGAACATCAGGCCCTGGTCGCCGGCACCCTGATCGAGATCGATGCCCGCGCCTTCATCGACGCCTTGCGCGATGTCGGGCGACTGCTTGTCATAGGCCACCAGGACGGCGCAACCCTTGTAGTCGATGCCGTACTCGGTATTGTCGTAACCGATGCGTTTGATGGTCTCGCGCGCAACTTGAATATAATCCACATTGGCGTGGGTAGTAATTTCACCAGCCAGTACCACCAGGCCGGTGTTGCACAGCGTTTCGGCGGCCACGCGGGCGTTCGGGTCTTCGGTCAGGATGGCGTCGAGAATGGCGTCGGAAATTTGATCGGCAACCTTGTCGGGGTGGCCTTCCGAAACGGATTCGGAGGTGAAGAGATAATCGTTGGACATGCAGGCTCCTGTTTACTAGGTGAATGTTCTGTCGCAGTAAAGAGGATTTGCCTGCGACGCTTTAGCGATATTTATATTCCGCTTCGCAAGTTGTCTATTAACTCAGCGGATACTACACGTGGTATTTTACGCTTCTTAAAAAATTTTGGCAGTGCAACACGCCATACTTTAGAAACAGATCATTCATGCTCGTCCCCATCTTCCGCTTTTTGTCCCGCTTTCCCCTGCCCTTCCTGCATGCGCTTGGCGCTGCGATGGGCTGGGTCATTTATGCCATTTCACCGTCGTATCGGCGCCGCATGCGCGAGAACATGGCAGGTGCGGGGTTTTCGCAACACTTGCATGCGGCCGTGGCCGAAGCGGGCAAGAGCGTGCTGGAATTGCCCTTTATCTGGTGTGCGCCAGCCGAGCGCGTGGCGCGCCATGCGACGGTGGAAAACTGGCAGCTGGTCGAACAAGCGCTGGCGCATGGCCGCGGCATCGTCTTCCTGACGCCGCACCTGGGCTGCTTCGAGATCGTCGCCCAGCAGATCGCGCTGCGCACGGCGCTGACCGTGATGTACCGCCCGCCCAAGCGCGCCGCCCTGAAACCGTTGATCGAAGGCGCGCGCGCGCGTGAAAACCTGATGCTGGCGCCAGCCAATATGTCGGGCGTGCGCATCTTTGCCAAATGCCTGAAAAAGGGCCAGCCGATCGGCCTGCTGCCCGACCAGGTGCCGCAGGAAGGCGAAGGCGTGTGGGCCGAGTTCTTTGGCCGCCCCGCCTACACCATGACCCTGCCGGCCAAGCTGGCGCAGATGGGCGGCGCCGAAGTCATCATCACCTATGCCGAGCGATTGCCGGGCGGACGCGGCTACCGCGTGCATTTCGTGCCGTTTACCGGCTCGCTCGACGGCAGCTCGGCCGAACAGGCGCGCACCATCAATGCCGCCATGGAGCAACTGATCGCGCGCAGCCCGGCGCAATACCTGTGGAGCTACAACCGCTACAAGGTGCCGCGCGGCGCACCGCCGCCGACACCAGCGGCTGCGGCTGCGGATGGAGCGCAAGCATGAAGGTGCTGCTCGGCTTGATGTGGCTGCTGCACTGGCTGCCCCTGCCCGTCCTCGGCCGCTTCGGCGCCGGCATCGGCAATATATTGTTTCTCGTGATGGGGCCGCGGCGCGAAATCGCCCTGACCAACTTGCGCCTGTGCATGCCGGAACTGACGGAACAGCAGCGCCGCACCCTGGCGCGCCAGCATTTCCAGGCCTATTCGCGCAGCGTGTGGGAGCGCAGCATTTTGTGGTGGGCCTCGGAGGCGCGCCTGAACCGGCTCATCAAAAAGGTGCCGGCGTTTCCCGGCCAGCAGATCGCCGACAAACCGACCATTTTGCTGTGTCCGCATTTTGTCTGCCTGGATGTGGCCGGCGCCGCCACAGCGATGGAAATCGAAGCGTCGTCCATGTACGTGCAGCAAAAAAATGCCGTGTTCGACCAGGCGCTGCGCAATGGCCGCTCGCGCTTCAAGCCATCGCGCCTGTTTACACGCCAGGACGGCATCAAGACGATACTGCGCGCGCTGCGCGACGGCCTGCCCTATTTCATGCTGCCGGACATGGATTTCGGCGAGAAAGACGCCGAGTTCGTGCCGTTCTTCGGCGTGCCGGCCGCCACGCTGACGGCCACGGCGCGCCTGGCAATGGCGGCGCGCGCCCAGGTCATTCCCGTGATCGCCACGTTTTTACCCAACTACCAGGGCTGGCAGGTCACCTATTACCCGGCCTGGGATGACTATCCGGGCGATGACGTCACGGCCGCCACGCGCCGCATGAACGAATTCATCGAGGAAAGAGTGCGCGAAGCGCCGGCCGAGTACTTCTGGACACACAAGCGCTTCAAGACGCGCCCGCAAGGCCAAGCCTCGTTCTACAACCAGCCCAAATAAACCAAAGACAGCATGAAACTGAAATTTACCAAGATGCACGGCGCCGGCAATGACTTTATCGTCATCGACGCCATCAGCCAACAGATCGATTTCACGCCGCAACAGTGGCAGCGCCTGGCCGACCGCCGTTTCGGCATCGGCGCCGACCAGATCCTGGTGGTGGAAGCGGCGCGCCTGCCCGGCTGCGATTTCCGCTACCGCATCTATAACAACGATGGCGGCGAAGTCGAGCAGTGCGGCAACGGCGCGCGCGCCTTTGTCAAATTCGTCAGCGAAAAAGGCCTGTCCCAAAAGAGCAGCATCAGCGTCGAAACCATGGCCGGCGTGATCGCGCCGCGCCTGGAGCTCGACGGCAGCATCACGGTTGACATGGGCGCGCCGGTGCTCGAACCGGCGCTGGTGCCGTTCGACGCCAGCGGCATCGAAGGCGTGCACCAGGGCCGCGATACGGTCTGGCCGCTGGACCTTGCCTTGCCGGGGCAAGCGGCGACGGTGCTGGTGTCGGTGGTGTCGATGGGCAACCCGCACGCGGTACAGGTGGTGGCCGATGTGGAGGCGGAAAACCTCGGCCTCTCGGGCCCGCTGATCGAACACCATGCGCGCTTTCCGCGCCGCGTCAACGCCGGCTACATGCAGGTCGTCGACCGCCATCACGTGAAGCTGCGCGTCCATGAGCGGGGCGCCGGCGAAACCCTGGCCTGCGGCACCGGCGCCTGCGCCGCCGCCGTGGCCGGCATCCTGCGCGGCCTGCTCGACTCCCCCGTGCGCATCAGCGCGCGCGGCGGCGAACTGTCGATCGCCTGGCAGGGACCGGGCCAGCCGGTGCTGATGACAGGGCCGGCAGTCACCGTGTTCGAAGGCGAGATCGATATCCCCACCGAGGTTTAAGCGGCCAGGAACGCCTGTTCCTGCGGCGCGTCCAGTTCCGCCAGATAGCACTTCAGGCGGTACAGGCGTTGCCGGTAATTGCCCTCCTGGCCGCCCAGGCCGCAATCGATGCGCTCGAAGGCGCGCAGCACCTGGTCGAGCACCTGGCGTTCCTGCGCCGAACCGATCAGCACCAGGCGCCGCTTGCCGCGGCCATGCGTGGCGCTGATATCGATCAGCAGGCAATGCCCCTGGTCGGCCGCATGCACATCGAGCAGCAGCGCTTCGGCGCGCGTCAGGTGAAAACAGCGCGCCAGCGCCAGCCTTCCTGCCAGCAGGGGCTGGCCCAGCTCGAGTTCACGCTGCAGCGCGGCATTGTGGGCCCTGGCAAACTGGCCCCAGTCGCCGGGCTCGGCGCGCGGCGCGATTTTCGCCAGCACCGCCCCGGCCTCGCCGCTGCCTTGCGCCTGAGCCTGCAGCAGCCAGTAGGCAGCGCGCACGTCGTTGTTGACGCCTTCGCGGCGGTTGCGCCAGGCATGCATGCCGCATTCGAGCTGGGCCGCGCCATGGCCGAGATCGGCAGCACGTTCCAGGCAGCAATGCGCTTCGACCACATTACGCTGGGAAAATTCAGGTTTGGTATAGATACGCGACAGCACGAACCAGGCTTCGGCCAGACCCTGCTCGCCGGCCTGTGTCAGCCAGCGCACGGCGCGCTTGAAATTGGCAGCGCCATTGCGCGCGGCCAGCTTGCGGCCATGCGCATCCATGCGCGCATAACCGAGGCCCAGTTCCAGCTGCGCGGCGCGGTCGCCGCCATGCGCGGCCAGCTCGTAGCACTGCCAGCTCTCGGTGCCGCCGGTGGGCGCCAGTGCCCGGGCGCAGCGCGACAACAGCAGCACCTGCCGCGGCGTCAAGGCGACACTGCCCACGCCGTTGGCGGCGTGGCGCTGTAACAATTCCCGGGCCAGCGGCATCGCATGCGTGAGGAACCCGGCCTGGTCGCCAGACAGCCAGGCCTGCTCCAGCCAGGCATCGCCGCCGCGCTGCGCCACCTGGTCCCGCGCGCCATCCTGATGCGACAACAGCCAGAGCGCGTCAGGCAACCCGGCCCGGGCCGCCGCTTCCAGCCCCAGCCTGGCCTTGGCGCGTACCGCCTCGCCATGGTTGGCGCAGTCGGCCAGCACCAGCTGCGCCAGCACCAGGCCAGCCTGCGCCAGGCCGGCGTCAAACGCCTGTTCATAATAAGGGATCAACGCCTTGGCCGCCGCTTGCGCCAGCTCGAACGGCACATGCGTGCCGATCAGCAAGCACGCTTCCTCGCTGCCTTCCTGCGCCGCGCGCGCCAGCCAGTGCAAGGCCGTCGGCACGCTTTTCGGCACGCCATGGCCAAACAGATACACGCGTCCCAGCGCCAGCTGGCAAGCAATATCGCCCGCCCGCGCTCCCTTGATCAATCCTAAAATTTCGCGATTTGCCATCGATTCTCTATAGTGAGTCAATGATTCTAATAATCTGCCGTCTCCTGTTTGTCACGGCACTCAAAGTGCTCGAAAACACTGTCATACCGTGCAAACTGTTACATAGTGTAACGTCGATACAGACGAAATTCGCCACAGATAAATGGAAAATTGATTAAACGCAATACTTTATTTGCTGACAATGCAAGCGGACGGCGTCCAAGGTGGCGCGGCAAGAGGGAAGCACCGCGCGCACCGACCGTTGCGGGAAAAACCTGGCGTTACGGAAATACAACAACACAAGCTGCTTGTTGGGGTTTTCACCAATCTTTTCATCCACATTTGACCAATCCCACACGTGCGCCGCGCCGAACACTTAAGGTTGACGCATCGAAACGCGACATTCTGCGCCTTTCACTCTGCTCGGATCTCTGACGGAAACTACTTTAACTAGGGAAAAAGACATGAAAAAATCACTCGTTGCCCTCGCACTGTTCGGCGCCTTCGCCGCTACCGCGCAAGCACAATCGTCGGTTCAAATCTACGGCACCATCGATGCCGGCCTGGGCAAGACGACTGGTTCCACCACCGCCGTCACCAAGCGCGACAACAACAAGCTGGGCTTCAAGGGCACGGAAGATCTGGGCAATGGCCTGAAAGCTATTTTCCAACTGGAAATCCGCTATGAATCCGACACCGGCACACTGGAAAATAATGCGCGCCCACTGTTCCAGGGTCAAAGCCGCGTCGGCCTGCAAGGCGATTTCGGTACCGTGCGCCTGGGCCGTGGCCTGACCGCTTTCCAGGAAACGAGCACCGCGTTTGAACCATGGTCCGGCATGCCGACCCGCGCTGGTTTCCAGACCGATATCACGGTCGCCGGCTATACCAGTGATCCGTTGAGCCCGGCAGGCAATTCGCAGAACCGTTTCTCGAACGCCGTGTTCTATAACTCGCCAGTGTTCAGCGGCTTCCAGTTCAACGCCACCGTGGCGGCCAAGGAAGCGAACAGCAACGCTGCCGTAGCTGCCACTGTGCGCAACGCGATCAGCAATCCGAACGGCAACTTTGCTGTGGCAGGCAACGTCGCGCCAGCATCGAACCCTTACTCGATGTCGCTCACCTATAACTACGGCCAGTTCGCCGCCATGGGCGCCTACGAGCGCAATGGCCTGCAAGCCAAGCTGTGGTCGGTTGCAGCATCGTTCAACGTGGCGCCGGAACTGAAATTGATGGCGTCGTACCAGCACCAGGACGACGGCAACTTCAAGATCGTCAATACCGATACCAAGGCATGGCTGTTGGGCATGAACTACGATGTCGGCCCGGGCAAGATCCGCGCCGGTTACGGTCAAAAAACGCCAGACGGCGTGGTCAAGACCAAGCAGGCATCGCTGGGCTATGACTACAATCTGTCGAAACGCACCTACGTCTACGCTGATATTTCAAATAAAAAACTTGCCGACTACTCGGCCGTTGGCGGCGTCTATACAGGCAACTATAATGTTTCGCGCACCGACAATTACATCGGCATCGGCTTGCATCACAACTTCTGATGACCTGAGTCGCCGAGCCTGACCGGCGGCAGGCACATGGAAGACGAAGCGGCATGGGCAACCATGCCGCTTTTTTCATGGCCGCACACGGTTCAATCGTATTACGGCGCGCTGTCGGTTAAAATCAGGCGTTTTTCTTTACACTGATTGCATCCATCAATGACCGTCCCACTCGACTCAAGCACCGTCGCCCAATATCTGAGCGAGCATCCGCACTTTTTCGAAGAACATACCAGCCTGCTCGGTGAAGTCAAGCTGAGCAGCCCGATCACGGGACGCACCATCTCGCTGCAGGAGCGGCAGATGGAAGTGATGCGCGACAAGTACAAGGCGCTCGAGCTGCGCATGTCCAACCTTGGCCGCGTGGCCCAGGAAAACGGCGCCATCGCCAACAAGTTCCATGGCTGGAACCAGGCCATGCTGCAGGTACGCGACGACGGCGCCATGCCGCGCGTGCTGGTCGAGGCCCTGCAAAGCCATTTCGACGTGCCCCATGCCAGCCTGCGGCTGTGGCAGCTGGCGCCCGAATTTGCGGACGCCTGGTATGCCCAGGACGTGACGGCCGATGTGCGCATGTTCGCCAACAGCCTGCAAACCCCGTATTGCGGCAGCAACCGCGATTTCGAAGCCGTGCACTGGCTGCAATCGGAGCAGATCGCGTCGACCGTGATGATCGCCTTGCGTGCGCCCGGCACCAGCAGCACCTTCGGCTTGCTGGTGCTCGGTTCGCCCGACAGCGAACGCTTCACCTCCGGCATGGGCCTGGACTTCCTGGTGCATATCGGCGCCACCGCCAGCGCGGCACTGGCCGCCTTGCGCGCGGCGGCGTAAACCACCATGAGCGTGGCGCGCGCCAAGGCCGAGTCGATAGCCGCCTGGCTGGCGCAACTGGCAACGCAGCGCAAGCTGTCGCCGCACAGCGTGGCCGCCTACGGGCGCGACCTGCATGAATTGCTGGTCCTGAGCGGCGATATCGCCTGGCATGCGCTGGCGCACAATGAGGTGCGCCGCTACACGTCGAAACTGCACGCGGGCGGCCTGGCGCCACGCTCGATCGCCCGCAAGCTGTCGGCCTGGCGCGGCTTTTTCGACTGGCTGGCCGGCGAGACGGCGCTGGCCGCCAACCCCGTCGACGGCATCCGCGCGCCGAAACGCGCGAAAACCTTGCCGAAAGCGCTGTCGGTCGATGATTGCGTGCGCCTGGTGGCGCCGGCGCCGCACCAGGAAGGCAAGACGGAGCTTGACGAACTGTGCAGCCGCGCCATGTTCGAACTGCTGTATTCGAGCGGCTTGCGCGTGTCCGAACTGACCAGCCTGGACACCCATTATCACCAGGCCGACGGCGCCCAGCGCGCCTCGCTGGGCTGGATCGACATGGCCAGCTTCGACGTGGTGGTCACCGGCAAGGGCAACAAGATGCGCAGGGTGCCGGTTGGCAAGGCGGCGCTGGTCGCCCTGTCGGCCTGGCTGGCCGTGCGCCCGCCGCCGCAAGATGGCAGCGCGGCGCTGTTTCTGAGCCGCCGCGGCACGCGCATCTCGCCGCGCGTGCTGCAGCTGCGCCTGAAAGCCCATGCGCTGGCCACCGGCATTCCCGCCAATGTGCATCCGCACATGCTGCGCCACTCGTTTGCCTCGCATGTGCTGCAATCGTCGGGCGACCTGCGCGCGGTGCAGGAAATGCTGGGACACTCCAGCATCACCTCGACCCAGGTATACACGGCGCTCGACTTCCAGCATCTGTCAGCGGTCTACGACAAAACGCATCCGCGCGCCAAGGTCAAATAAGGGCGCCGCCAGTTTGCTGGTGTGATCCATATCAAGCCGATTCCGGCGCATTTGCAAGCATTTGTAAAATTCCGGCATAATCGCCCGGATACGCCCGCTGCTGGCGGCAACACCGACTCACCGCACAGGTACTCTACATGGCAATGATCCCCGCTACCATCCTCACCGGCTTCTTGGGCGCCGGCAAAACCACTTTGTTGAATCGCATCTTGCAGGAAGACCACGGCATGCGCATCGCCGTGATCGAAAATGAATTTGGCCAGGAAAACATCGACAATGAAATCCTGGTGCAGGACAGTCGCGAACAGATCATTGAAATGAACAACGGCTGCATCTGCTGCACCGTGCGCGGCGACCTGATCGTGGCGCTGACGGCGCTGGCGCAAAAGCGCGATGCCGGCACCTTGTCGTTCGACCGCGTCGTCATCGAAACGACGGGCCTGGCCAATCCGGGCCCGGTGGCGCAAACCTTTTTTGTCGACGAAGAAGTGGGCAGCCACTACATGCTCGACGCCATCATCACCGTGGTCGATGCGCGCCATGCCATGCAGCAACTCGACGACTACGAGGAAGCCCAGCGCCAGGTGGGTTTTGCCGACAAGCTGTTGCTGTCGAAGACCGACCTGGTCAGTGAAGACGAGCTGGACACCCTGAGCCGCCGCCTGAAACGCATCAATCCGCGCGCGCCGATCGGTAAAGTCGATTTCGGCCGTGCACCGCTTGCCGAAGTGCTCGACATCCGCGGCTTCAACCTGAACGAAAAGCTGGAACTGGACCCGGATTTCCTGGCCACCGAGAGCGCGCACGTGCATGACCACGACCATCAGCACGACCATGCACACGAGCATGCACACGAGCATGGTGATGCGCACGAGCACAGCGACGCCTGCGCCACCGACTGCGGCCATGCCGACCACCATCACGCCCACCATAGCGACGATATCGCCGCCTTTGTATTCAAAAGCACGCAGCCCTTCGACAGCGCCAAGCTCGACGAGTTTCTCGGTGGCCTGGTACAGGTCTATGGTCCGCGCATGTTGCGCTACAAGGGGGTATTGCTGATGCAGGGCGCCGAGCGCAAGGTGGTATTCCAGGGCGTGCACCAACTGATGGGCAGCGACCTGGGCGCCAAATGGGGCGAGGATGAGGTGCGCGGCAGCAAAATGGTGTTTATTGGTAAAAATCTACCGAAAGACATTTTTATTCGCGGACTCGAACAGTGTTTGGTATACACTAGCCGGGTTTTGTGATTTACCCATTGCAAACAGGAAAGGGAAAGTCAAGCATGCTTTCCCGCCGTCCGCAGGCAAACTTGCCAGAATAAGTCCCGATGAGGCGACAGATGATCGCTCAAGCAACAAATCGGGATGGCAATATACGGCAAAGCGTGCCAAAATCAGCGACGAAAACGGCCCCTGTCGTGAGCCTGTCATGAAAGGCTGGCAAACTGCCGATGGCCGCAGCCAGGCATGCAAGCGATCCACCCAATACGCCCGTCAACGCGCTGAGAGCGAGACTGGCATAAAGCGGTAAAAAATTATCAACATGGCATCGCGAACGGACGGCAGTCCGGGCCTGTGCCGGCAAGCCAAGGTCGCAAGCAGTATATCCGGACAGCAATGCCCAGCGGAACCTGTACAGTTGCTCGGCATCGCCGCGTCAACTGATCAATTTGAAAACTCTGTCGTATCGAAGGTAAGCGAAGTCATGACCAAAACTAATAAATCGACCCCGGCCGCCAATCAGGACATCCCCGTCATCAGCGAAGAAGCGATTCGCGCCATGAGCGAGGATGACTACATGAACCCGGCACAACTGGCATTCTTCAAGGCGCGCTTGCAACAGCTGGAAAAAGAGCTGCTGAAAAACGCCGGCGAAACCACCGAACACCTGCGCGAAACCGTGCTCGTACCCGATCCGGCCGACCGCGCCACCATCGAGGAAGAGCATGCGCTGGAACTGCGCACGCGCGACCGCGAACGCAAACTGCTGAAAAAAGTACAGCAATCGATCGCCAGCATCGACGCCGGCGACTATGGCTGGTGCGAAGAGACGGGCGAGCCGATCGGCATTCCGCGCCTGATCGCGCGTCCGACCGCCACCCTGTCGCTGGAAGCGCAGCAACGGCGCGAACTGAAACAGAAACTGTACGGCGACTGATTTTCGAGGGTCCCGATGCCATAAAAAGCATGTCGCTGCGGCCACATGCTTTTTTTTCGTCCGCAGGCGGGCGTTTTCCGTATCGCTTGCAATTGCCTGTACCGTCCCCACCTCCAAGCCATCACGGCGCAATCGCCGACTCGGCACGACACTTTGAGGGCACTATGGAACAATTTCACGGCACCACCATCCTCTGCGTACGGCGCGGCAAACAAGTGGCCCTCGGCGGCGACGGCCAGGTCACCCTGGGCAATATCGTCATGAAGGGCACGGCCCGCAAGGTGCGCAAGCTGTACCAGGGCAAGGTCCTGGTCGGCTTTGCCGGCGGCACCGCCGACGCCTTCACCCTGCTCGACCGCTTCGAAGGCAAGCTGGAAAAACACCAGGGCAACCTGCTGCGCGCGTCGGTGGAGCTGGCCAAGGACTGGCGCACCGACCGCGTGCTGCGCCGCCTGGAGGCGATGCTGCTGGTGGCCGACAGCGAATCGACCCTGGTCATCACCGGCAATGGCGACGTGCTGGAACCGGAAGACGGCATCGGCGCCATCGGCTCGGGCGGCACCTACGCCCAGTCGGCCGCCAAGGCGCTGCAGGAAAACACCGACCTGTCGCCGGCTGAAGTAGTCAGGAAATCGCTGACCATCGCCGCCGAGCTGTGCATCTATACCAACATGTCGCACATTATCGAAACTTTAGACTAAGCGCGCCTGAGCAAAGAAAGAAAGCCAACTATGATCATGAACATGACCCCGTCGGAAATCGTCACCGAACTCGACAAACACGTGGTGGGCCAGGCCAAGGCCAAGCGCGCCGTCGCCATCGCCTTGCGCAACCGCTGGCGCCGCCAGCAGGTGGCCGAGCCGCTGCGCCATGAAATCACGCCGAAGAACATCCTGATGATCGGCCCCACCGGCGTTGGCAAGACCGAGATCGCGCGCCGCCTGGCCAAGCTGGCCGAGGCGCCCTTCATCAAGATCGAGGCGACCAAATTTACCGAAGTCGGCTATGTGGGCCGCGACGTCGACACCATCATCCGCGACCTGATCGACATCGGCATCAAGCAGACCCGTTCGCTGGAAATGAAAAAAGTGCGTGCGCGCGCCGAAGATGCGGCCGAAGACCGCGTGATCGATATCCTGGTGCCGCCGGCGCGCGACTTCGGCTTTACGCCGAACACGGCGGCGGCGGTCGATTCGGGCAGCGGCGACAGCACGCGCCAGACCTTCCGCAAGCGCCTGCGCCAGGGCGAGCTGGACGACAAGGAAATCGAGATCGACCTGGCCGAGGCCGGTCCGCAGATGGAATTCATGGCGCCGCCTGGCATGGAAGAGATGACCGAACAGATCAAGTCCATGTTTTCCGGCGTCGGCGGCACGCGCAAGAAGGCGCGCAAGGTCAAGATCAAGGAAGCGCTCAAATTGCTGGTCGAGGAAGAAGCGGCCAAGCTGGTCAACGAGGATGAACTGAAGCAGAAGGCGATCCAGAACGTCGAGCAGAACGGCATCGTGTTTCTCGATGAGATCGACAAGATCGCCTCGCGCTCGGAGTCCGGCGGCGCCGATATCTCGCGCGCCGGCGTGCAGCGCGACCTGCTGCCGCTGGTCGAAGGCACCACCGTCAATACCAAGTACGGCATGATACGCACCGACCATATCCTGTTCATCGCCTCGGGCGCGTTTCATCTGTCGAAACCGTCGGACCTGATCCCGGAACTGCAGGGCCGCTTCCCGATCCGGGTCGAACTCGAATCGCTGTCGATCTCGGACTTCGAACGCATTTTGACCAGCACCGACGCCTGCCTGACGATGCAGTACGAAGCGTTGCTGGCGACCGAAAACCTGACATTGCAGTTCGCGCCCGAAGGCATCACGCGCCTGGCCGAAATCGCCTATTCGGTTAACGAGCGCACGGAAAACATCGGCGCGCGCCGCCTGCATACGGTGATGGAAAAGCTGCTCGAAGAAGTGTCGTTTACGGCCAGCGAAGGCAGCGGCACCGGCGAAAACCTGCTGGTGATCGACGCCGCCTATGTGAACGAGCGCCTCGAAGCGCTGTCGGTCAACGAAGACCTGTCGCGCTACGTGCTGTAAGCAACAAGCCAGGCCGCCTGAGGACGCCCCCGGTGGGGCGTCCCCGATCAGGCCATCGGATGCCGCCAGGCTGTTCGGTGCCACGCGCCTGGTTCGGCACGCACAATGACAGTGTCGGCGCTTTTTCCCCGAAGTACCATAACCTTGTGCAAAGTGGCATAAACAGCTACATTCGGTATCGCCATACGCGACCAAACTTGCACAAAGGATAAATCATGAGCTCACCCGAACTGGTGCTGCGCGTGCTGCGCACCGAGCTGCGCGCCGTCGGCATGACCTACAAGGTGCTGGCCGAACGCATCGGCATGAGCGAATCGAGCGTCAAGCGCATGTTCGGCCAGCACGACATGTCGCTGTCGCGCCTGGCCCTGATCTGCAAGGCGGCCGGCATCGCCATGGAAGACGTGCTGCGCGGCGCGGCCGACATCACGCCGCATGCCGATACGCTCACCCTGGTGCAGGAAAAGTCCCTGGTGACACAGCCGCGCCTGCTGCTGGTGGCAATCTGCTGCCTCGGGCACTGGAATCTGGAACAGGTGGTGGAAACGTATGCGCTGACGCAGGCCGAATGCATCGTCTACCTGGCCGAACTGGACCGCCTGGGCCTGATCGAACTCAAACCGCTGAACCGCTACAGCCTGCGCGTGTCGAACGCCTTTCACTGGCTGGCCGACGGCCCGGTGCAGCAGTATTTTCGCGAGCACGTGGTGGCCGATTATTTCGGCGGCCATTTCGACGGCGCCGGCGAAACACTGATGTGCATCCCGGCCCGGCTGAGCCTGCCCAGCGCCCAGGAGATGGTGCAAAAGATCCGCCAGCTGGCCGAGGAACTGGCGCGGCTGCACCAGAACGACCGGCGGCGCGCTGCCGAAGAGCGCGATGGTTTTACCTTGCTGCTCGGCTTTCGCTCATGGGAGTTTGCCGCGTTTACGGCCTTGCGCCGCCCCAAGGCGGCGCCAGGCAATACGCCACTTCACCAGGCCGGCCCGAGGAACAAGTAAAGCGTGCTGTCGCCGCCCCTGGTCGCGCCGCCGGCCACATACACCGGCCCGAAGCGCGTGTCGACCGAGACAAAGGCGCTGCCGGCCTGGGTGAATTTGCTGGCCTTCCAGCGTTCGCTCTGGTCGAAGCCGCCGCCCATCTCCAGCGAAAAGCCGGCCCGCACGGCGCCGCCGAAGGTGGCCGGCAGCGCACCGATGCGGCGCGCCATCACCACCCTGGCCAGCGCCACGCTGCGCCCCGTCACCGATTCAAACTGCGTGCCCGACAGGCGCAAAAAGCCGCCCAGGCTCAAAGGCGCCTCGCCACGCTGGGCGCGCGCCCATTCGCCATACACGTGGCCGGCCCAGTTGCCGCGGCCGAAGGCTTTCAAGGCCGTCACGGCCGAGCGGCCCAGGCCCGCCTCCCCCGCGCCCGGCGACGGCGAGTGCATCCAGGTGGCGTCGAGCAGCGCGCCGCGCGTGGGGAAACCGGTGCCGTCGAGCGTATCGATGCGGAACTGCACGAACTGATTGGTGCCCAGCGCGCGCTCTTGCGGCGCGTTCGGGTCTGCGGGAATCACCACGCGGCCCTTGAGCTCGCTGTGCGTGACGCCGATCTGCAGGTCGCCCCAGTAGCCGAACTGGCGCCCCAGCACCAGCGTGGCGCCATGGCCGCGATAGGCCATGCGGGCGCTACGCCGGCCCTTGTCGAACAGGTCGACCGACGACGAGGTGTATTGCAAGGTGGGCGCGATATACCACGGGTTGCCGGCGCCCAGCGGCTGCCAGAACTGCACCCCGAAGTTGCGCGTGGTGCCGATCTGCGCCATGCTGCGCAACTCGCCGCCCCAACTGTTCAGGTTCGAGGCCACATGCAGCAGCTTGAGGGCAAAGGTATTGCTGTCCTTGAAGTCGCTGCCCAGCTCCAGCCCCACCCGCAGGCGGTTGCTGGCCCACGGCGCCTCGACCGCATTGATGGTCACCGTGCGCTGCTCGCCGGCATCGACCACCCCGGTTTCCACGCGGGCGATATCGCCGCGGCCATACAGGCGCGCGGCCGCCTGCTGCACATCGGCCTGGCTCACCAGCTGGCCTTCGACCAGGCCAGCTTGCGCCTGCAGGGTGCGCGGATTGATGTCGCCTTCGCTCTCGATCGCCAGGCGCGTGAGCGGCAGGGCGACGTCGAGCAAGGCCGGCGCGGCCAGGCGCAACTGCTCGCGCGCCGCGTATTGCTCCGGCGGCAGCGCCAGCGGCGCCAGGCGCGCAGCCAATGCCTGCGCCGCCTGCTCGCCGGCGCGCATGGCGCGCGCGTAGTTGGCAAAATCGAGGAAACTGACGCCCGAGAGGTCGGGCGCCACCAGGATATCGTCCGGGCGCAGTTCCTTGAGCGAGCGCTGCACATTCTGCTCGGTAAGAATCTGCAGCATCTGCTGCGCCACGCCGATCGCGCTGCCCAGCTCTTTTTCAGGCGCCAGCGGCGTGCCGACGTTGACGGCGATAATGATGTCGGCGCCCATGGCGCGCGCCATGTCCACCGGCAAATTGCGCACCAGGCCGCCGTCAACCACCAGCCGGTTGTTCACCCGCACCGGGGCAAACACGCCGGGCACGGCCAGCGAGGCGCGCATCGACAGGAACAGCGGCGTGTCGACCAGCTCCACCAGTTCGCCATTGACCAGATCCGAGGCCACCGAGCGGAACGGCAACGGCAAGGCGCTGGCAGGTCGGTCGCGCATGCCAGGCGGCAGCAAACGGTTCAAGGCCCTTTCCAGCGCCGCGTTGCTGGCGGCGGCCGGCGGCGTCGAAATGCCGTCGCGGCTGACGCCGAACTCGATGCGCGAAGACAGCAGCAAGTCTTCCTCGCGGCGCCGGAACGCCAGTTCCTCGCGCGGCGGACGGTCGGCCACCACCCGCTGCCAATCGGTTTCGCGCGCCATTTTTTCCAGGTCCGCCACCGAGGCGCCGGCCGCATACGCGCCGCCGACCACGCCGCCCATGCTGGTGCCGACCACGAGGTCGACCGGCACATGCAGCTCCTGCAGCACTTTCAGCACGCCGATATGGGCAAAGCCGCGCGCGCCGCCGCCCGACAGCACCAGCGCCACTTTTGGCCGCGCGGGTTTGGCTGCGCCAGTTGCGGCCTCGGCTTGGGGCGCGGCATGGACCGCAGCGAACGGCAGGCAGCACAGCGCTGCCACGCAGGCGGCAAGGACGGCACGCAGTGACAACATGGGGACTCCCGGGGTAAGGGCGCGCGAACTCAATTCGTCGGCGAGTTCGGCGGCGCTTGATTGGTGGTGACCTGCCCGGCCGGCGCCACCGTCACGGGCGCACGCTGGCCTTCCATCGGCAGCGGCGGCGGCACCAGCGAGTTCGCCGCAGGCTGGGGCTGGGCCACCGGTGCCGGCATGACGGCGGGCAGCGGCGTCACCGACGGCAGCGCCAGCGCCTTGTCGTCGGCCACCAGTTCGATGCGTTTGCGCACGCCGCCGTCCTGCAGCAGCACGTAGCGCGCCTGCACTTCGCCGACCGTCACGCCGGGCGCCACTTCGCTACCTGTCGGGTAGGCCTTGGCCGGCTGGCCGTCGGTGGCGATGATGGCCACGCTGCCGCGGCCATTGGCGGCGGCCACCACGCCGCGCAACTGGTAGTTGCTGGCGGTGGCCACGCTGACCTGGCCGCCGAACAGCGCGGCGCCGGCCTCCACGCTGGCGTCCTGCACGATGGGCACCGGCGGCGGGTTGATCGGCCTTTGCTCCGCCTTGAACAGCTGCATGGCCCAATAGGCCAGCGACACGGACAGCGCCACCAGGGCGAGCAAAGTTGTAAATTGCGGCAGACGCTTCATGATTTCCTAGATGTGTTCTGTTAACGTACCAGCTGGTTGATTTCAATAATCGGCATCAGCACGGCCAGCACGATCAGCAGCACCACCACGCCCATTGCCAGGATCAGGGCCGGCTCGAGCAGGCCGGCGATGGTCAGGGTGCGGCGTTCCAGATCCTGCTCCTGGGCGCTGGCGGCGCGCTCCAGCATGGCCGGCAATTCACCGGTGATTTCGCCGGCCCGTATCATGTGGATCAGCATCGGCGGAAAATGCTTTTGCGCCGACAGCGCGCGCGCCAGGCTGACGCCCTCGCGCACGGCGCCGCTGGCCTCCCGCACCAGCTCCTGCATCGCCACATTGGTCAGCGTGTCGCGGCTGGTGTCGAGCGCGCGCAGGATCGGCACGCCCGAACCGGTGGTAATGGCCAGCGTGCTGGCAAAGCGCGCCGTGTTCAGGCTGCGCTCGAACTTGCCGTACAGGGGGGCCGTCAGCAGCCAGGTATGCCAGCGCCGTTTCAGGGCCGGCTGCTGCAAGGCGCGGCGCCAGACCAGCCAGGCAGCGACCAGCGCAACGCCCACCACCAGGCCATAGTGGCGCACGAAGTCCGACAGCGCCAGCATGATCACGGTCAGCACCGGCAGCTTCTGCTTGGTATTGGCAAACACCGAGACGATCTGCGGCACCACGTAGGTGAGCAGGAAGATCACGATCGAAAACGCCACCACCGTGACGATGGCCGGGTAGGTAAACGCCAGCTTGACCTTCTGCACCAGCGCATTGCGCCGCTCGATATAGTCGGCCAGGCGCGACAGCACGCGCGACAGATGGCCGATCTGTTCGCCCGAGGCCACCAGCGCGCGGTAGATCTCGGCAAAGTCGCGCGGATGGCGCGCCAGCACGTCGGAAAACGCGGCGCCGCCGATCACCTCGGAGCGGATCGAGGCGATCAGGTCGCGCAGGTAAGGCCGCTCGGCCTGTTCCAGCAGCGCGGAAAACGCCTGTTCCAGCGGCAGCCCCGCTTCGAGCAGGCTGGCCAGCTGGCGCGTGAACAGCGCCAGCTCGGTACTCGACAGGCGCTCGCCGAAGCCGCGCCGGCGGGTGACGCCGGCCGCATCGACCTGCGCCGCGATCAGGTCGACGGCCAGCGGCACCAGGCCTTGCAGGCGCAGTTCGGCGCGCGCGGCGCGCGCACTGTCGGCATTGAGCACGCCCTTGCGGGTGGCGCCGACGGCGTCGACGGCTTCATAACGGAATGCGGGCATGGTGGCGGGCCTAGTCTTTGGTCACGCGCAGCAGCTCGGCTTGCGTGGTGGTGCCGTCGCGCAGCCAGCGTTCGCCGTCTTCGCGCATGCCGCTCATGCCGTCGTGCAAAGCCACGGCGCGCACATCGGCTTCCGAAGCGCGGTTATGAATCTGCGCGCGTATCTGTTCGGTGGTGCGCAGCAGCTCGTAGACGCCGACGCGGCCCTGGTAGCCGGTGTGGCCGCACTGCTCGCAGCCGACCGCCTGCCAATATCCGCTTTGGCCATCGAAGCTCTTGCAGGCGCCGCAGAGCTTGCGCACCAGCCGCTGCGCCAGCACGCCCAAGAGCGACGACGACAGCAAAAACGGTTCGATACCCATGTCGAGCAGGCGCGTCACCGCCGCCGAAGCGTCGTTGGTGTGCAGGGTGGCCAGCACCAGGTGACCGGTCAGCGAGGCCTGCACCGCAATCTGCGCCGTTTCCAGGTCGCGGATCTCGCCGATCATGATCACGTCCGGGTCCTGGCGCAATATGGCGCGCAGCGCCTTGGCGAACGTCATGTCGATGCGTGAATTGACCTGCGTCTGGCCCACGCCCGCCAGGTCGTATTCGATCGGGTCTTCCACCGTCAGGATATTGGTGGTGGTGGCGTTGAGCATCGACAGCGCCGCATACAGGGTGGTGGTCTTGCCCGAACCGGTCGGCCCGGTGACCAGCACGATGCCGTGCGGCTGGGTGATCAGGCCGTCGAACTGGCTCAACATGGGCGCGCTCATGCCCAGGTGCTGCAGATCGAGCCGCCCCGCCTCCTTGTCGAGCAGGCGCAGGACGGCCCGTTCGCCGTGGCCGGTGGGCAGGGTCGAGACGCGCACGTCGACCGGTTTGCCGCCCACGCGCAGGGTGATGCGGCCATCCTGCGGCAGGCGTTTTTCGGCGATGTCGAGCTGCGCCATGATCTTGATACGCGAAATGAGCGAGCCGTGGATGGCTTTCCTCGGGCGCACTACGTCGCGCAGGCTGCCGTCGATGCGAAAACGCACCACCGAGGTCTGCTCGAACGGCTCGATATGGATGTCGGACGCGCCTTCGCGCAGCGCTTGCGTGAGCAGCGCATTGATCATGCGGATCACCGGCGCGTCGTCGGACGACTCGAGCAAATCCTCGATCGCCGGCACGTCCTGCAACAGCTTGGTCAGATCGAGGTCGGCGTCGAATTCGTCGGCCATCTGGGTGGCGTTGCCGCCACCGCCGGCATACGCGCCGGCAATCGCCGCGTCGAGTTCTTCGCGCGCCAGCACCTTCAATTGAATCTGGCCGAAACGGCGCGACACTTCGGCGATCGCCGACGGCGCCGTCGACACGGCCACCAGCACTTCGACCGCGCCACCGTCCTGCGCGCCGGGCCGCGCCAAGAGGCCAAAATCGCGCGCGTAGGCGTAAGGAAGTAGATTGCTCATGGCTGGCCGATCACTGTTGCGGGGGGTTTTGCAAATTCTGCTGCTGGTACTGCTGCAGCATGGTCGGCGGCGTGGCGGCGTTGGCCGGCGCGCCTGGCGGCGGCAGCGGCGCCGCCGGTACCGGGCGCGTCACCATATTGCCGCCCACCGGCTGGCCGTCCTGCAGGGCCGGCAACACCGGCGTGCCCAGGTCTTTCAGCATCAGGTTGCCGGTGGCCGGCACGGCGGCCGATTCGGCCGAGCGCATGTAGTCGTAGCGGTCCGACGCCAGGGTGCCGCTCTGCTCCTTGTTGCGCACGATGACAGGACGCAGAAAGATCATCAGATTGGTTTTCTTGCGCTCGCGCGTCTGGTATTTGAACAGATTGCCGAACAGGGGAATGTCACCGAGGCCGCGCACTTTTTCCGCATTGTCGCCGGTGCTGTCCTCGATCAGGCCACCCAGCACGATGATCTGGCCATCGTCGGCCAGCACGTTGTTTTCGATCACGCGGTTGTTGATGGTGATGCCGCTGGGGGCCGACGCCGTCGATTTGTCCACGCTCGAGGTCTCGTGATAGATGCCCAGCTTGATGGTGCCGCCCTCGGAAATCTGCGGGCGCACCTTCAGCGTCAGGCCCACTTCCTTGCGGTCGATGGTCTGGAACGGGTTGCTATTGTTGCCGGACGAATTGGTGAACTGCCCGGTCAGGACAGGCACGTTCTGGCCCACCTTGATGGTGGCCAGCTCGTTGTCCAGGGTGATCAGGTTCGGCGTCGACAGGATATTGGCGTTGCCGTCGGACTCCAGCGCATGGGCCAGCGCGCCCAGGCCCAGCGCGCCGTTGATCTGCTTGAAGATGCCCAGCGTCAGGCCGCCCGTCGGCAGCACGGCGCCCTTGCCGGTGGCCAGCGCGCCAATATTGTTGGTGGTGCCGCCGGCGAACGACTGCAAGGCGCCGACGCGGTAGTTGCTGGTGCTGTCGCCGGACAGGCCCAGCCACTGCACGCCGAATTCCGAGGCCTTGGCCGACGTCACTTCGACGATCAGCGCCTCGATATACACCTGGGCGCGGCGCACGTCGAGCTGGTCGATCACGGCGCGCAGATTGCGGTAGACCGCTTCGTTACAAGTGAGGATCAAGGTATTGGTCGAGGCGTCGGCCTGGATGAAGCCGGCCGCGCCGCCCGAGGACAGCTGCTGCGGACCGTTGTTGAGCGAGGCGCCGCCGGTGGTGCCGCTTTGCGTGCCGCCACCGAGGCCCGAGCTGTTCATGCCGCTGTTGTTGACGCCCTGGTTGCTGTTGTTATTGAGCGAATTGCTATTGGTGTTCGTGCCCTGCTGTGCGGTAGCGGCCGAGCCGTCCGAGGTCACCACCGAGCGCAGGGTCTGCGCCAGCCTGGTGGCATCGGCGTTCTTCAGATACACCACGTGCACATTGCCCAGCTGCGTGGTCGGCTGGTCGAGCTTGGAGATCAGCGACTTGGCCAGGTTGGCGCGCGCCGCCGACGGCGCGCGCAGCACCAGCGAATTGGTGCGCGGGTCAGCCAGCACCGACACCTTGCCCGCCTCGGCGGCCGTACCGGCGCCGGCACTGCCGCCTTCCATCAGCTTGTTGACCATCGCCGCCAGATCCGAGGCGATCGCATAGCGCACCGGGATCACGTCCATGTCGGTCGACGCCGGCACGTCGAGCGCGGCGATGATCTTCGCCATGCGCTTGAGGTTGTCGGCGTAGTCGGTGATCACCAGCGAGTTGTTGCCCGGATTCGCGTTGATCGTGTTGTTCGGCGAAATCAACGGGCGCAGCACGGCCAGCAGGTTGGCCGACGATTCGTAGTTCAGGTAAAACACCTGGGTGGCGATCTGGTCGCCCTTGACCTGGCTGCTGCCGTTGCCCACCTGGGTCGGCACCGACTGCAGCTTGGCGTCCGCTTCCGGCACCACCTTGGCGTAGCCGTCGCCCGACACCACCGCATAGCCTTGCAGGCGCAGGGCCGAGGCCAGCAGCGCAAAGGCCTGCGTCTTGCTGATCGATTTTTCCGACACCAGGGTAATGGTGCCCTTGACGCGCGGGTCGATCACGAAATTGATGTTGGTGTAATGGCCCACCGCCTTGATCACCGACTCGATGTCGGCGCCGACGAAGTTGAGCGCCGCTTCATCGCCGGGCGCGGACCAGGCGGGCGCAGGCATGCCGGCCACCGAACAGCACAGCAAGGCGGCGGCGGCAAGGCGGCGCAGCGAGAAGGGAGGTTTGATTGGGCTCACGGATGATTTTTTCATTGTCTAAACTCTAGGGCGATGATGTTTTTTTCGCTATTGCTACGGCGCTGTCCCAGCAAATTCAACAAACTCGCCAAGGTCTCTTCATATCCTGCTGCGGCCTGGGCCTGGCCGGAAAACTGCATGCGCCCCTGATGCAAACTGCCGCTGCCGTCGAGCAGCAAGGGGCCCTTCATCGAGCGCAGGGTCAAGCTCGCGTTCTGCCCCTGCCAGTCGAAATCGAGTTCATAACTGCCCAGCGGACGCAGCGACGACAGGCGCGAGGCCATGTCCGTCATCTGCAAGGTGGTGCGGCCAACGGCGGAAAACTGCCGCTGTTCCAGGGCCAGCTGCAAGGTGCTCCACGACAGCCGCATGCTGCCGGTCGGCGCCACCGTGTTCAGGGGCGCGCCCAGGCCCCCCAGACCATCGGCCGGCAGCAACAGCGCCGCCGGGCTGACCTGCCAATGCGACCAGGAGCCACGCAGGTTGACCGGCTGCGACAGCGCCTCGGTGTTTTGCAGTTCGATGTCGACCGCCCCCCACAGCACCGACGGCGCAATGCGCCAGTTGAAGCGGCCGGGCAACAGCGGCGTGACGGCGCCGCCGGCACTGGCCGCGCCGCCGATAAAGGCCGAGCCGCGCCACAGGGTACCTTGCGCGTCGCCCAAGGTCAAACGCCCTCCCGTCTGCTTTTCGACAATGCCGGCCACCCAGGCAGCCGGAAAGAAGACCAGCAGGGTCAGGCACACGCTGACGACGATCGCCAGCAGCCAGAGCACCATCCGCTTCATCGTGTCACACCCGGGCTCTGGTGCAGCGACAAGGTGGCGTCAACCATGCCGGGCTTGCCTTGCGCCGTGATCTTCGCGTCCTGCACCGCGATGCGCCCTTCGCGGCGCAAGCCGTCGAGCCACAGCATGACGCTGGCAAACGGCACGCCGTTCAACTGCACGCGCGCATATTCACCGGTCAGTGACAGCGATTGCGGCGCCAGGCCGCGCGCCCTGAGCGAGGCGTCGAGGCCCTCGCGGTTCATGGGCGCCACCTGCACCGGCGCCTGGCGCGACAATTCGCCCGCTTCGCGCGCCAGCGATTGCAGCACGGCCGCCTTCTGGCGCAGCTCGGGCAGGCTCTTTTGCAGCGCGATGCGGCCATTCCAGGCCGGCTCGAAACACACCGCGTACACCAGCGCCACGCCGGCCACCACCGCGCCGATGGAAAGCAACTTGCGCTCCTGCGCCGTGCGTTCGGCCCAGAAGGCCTGCAGCGCCTGCTGGCGCGCGGCCAGTGCCGCCCTGCCCTTGTTCAATGCGATGCTCATGCTGCGGCTCCCGTGGCGACCGTAATTTTCCAGACGCCCGGCTCGGTCTCGTTCAAGGCCAGCTTGCGCGCGGCCAGTCCCTGTTTGACCTGCGCCTGCGCGCTGGCGTCGACCATGTCGGGCTTGATGCGCACGATCAGGCTGCGCTCGCGGTATTCCAGCGAGGCCACCACGCCGCGCCCGGCCAGGCCCCCCAGGGCCTCGCCCAGCGCCGCGCTCATGCTGGTGAAGTCGTCGATGCTGGCCTGGCCACCCTGCAGACGGGCGGCGGCGATATTGCGCCGCATCTGCTCCGCTTCCAGGCCAAACACCGGCGCCTCGTTCGGATACGCGGCCTTGAAGGTTTGCTGCATCGAGGTGTTCACAGTGGCCGCTTCGCGCTTCAGGCGCGACCATTCGATATTGATGCCAAGCAGGTTGACGATCACGGCAAGCAGCGCCAGGCGCAATGGCCAGCGCCAGCGCACCCAGTCGCGCGCGGCCGCGCCGCCCGCCCCCAAGGCCGGCGCCAGATCCAGCGGCGCGCTCTTGCTGGCGGCG
This sequence comes from Janthinobacterium sp. PC23-8, assembly GCF_002250505.1. Lineage (GTDB taxonomy): Bacteria > Pseudomonadota > Gammaproteobacteria > Burkholderiales > Burkholderiaceae_D > Janthinobacterium. Next base: position 2,832,270 of record NZ_NJGY01000001.1, on the reverse strand, counting down.
ATCCAGTGCGCCCAATGGTCCGGCTCCACCGTCACGCCGGCCACGTCTTGCGCCAGCTGCCGGTACTGCGCCAGTTCATCCTGCGCCACGTAGAGCGTCAGCGGCACGTCGCCGGCAAACGCGCGCGCGGTCGCCAGCGCCGGTTGCGGCTGCGCCGGCAGCACCAGGCCCAGGCCTTCCTGCGGCGCCTGGCGCAAGGCCAGTTCGATGCCCTGGCTGCCCGTGTGCAGGCTGGCCGCTACGCCGCCGGGCGGCAAGGGCAGGCACAATTGCGATGGCAGCACGGCCACCTTGCGCGCGCCCTGCGCCAGCAAGGCCTGCACCAGCACGCCGACCCAGGCGCGCTGCGCCACGGCCACCGTGCGCAGGCCGGCGGCGTCAGGCGCGCCGGCAGCCAGCACGCAGTCCTGCGCGTCGCCGAGGATATGTTCCTCCACCAGCCCAGGCAGGGCCGCGCGCAGGCGCGCGCCGGCCAGCGGCGGGGTCTTCAGGCGCAGCAAGGTGACGTCGGCCGCCGCCAGCAACAGCACCACGCGTTGCGCGCCGGCGATCAGCTGGCCCAGGCTGCCCAGGGCGGCACTGCCCTGCTGCTGCAGCGCACCGCCGTCGCCGGCCAGCACGAAGGCGCACACTGCGGCGGCGTCAAGGGACGCCTTGGCCGGGTGGCGGATATACAAAGTTGTCAAAGGAACTCGCTTTCAGGTTTTAATTTTCCCGCAACCAGACCAGGCTGGTGGTGCGCTGTGGGTTCGGCTGGCGCCACACCAGCGCCTGCGCGTCGAGCGCCGCGCGGTCCAGCCGCACCCGGATCACGGTGAGGAAATACTGGCTCTTCACATCGATATCCACACCGTCGATCACGTTCTTGCCGTTAATATTATTCTTGAAGTTGCCCGCATCGACAAACTTTTTCCGTGGATTGCTCAAGGTCAGCGCGCTCGCTTCGGAAACCGACATGTCGGTCACCGCCGACAGCACTTCGGCCGAGGCGGTATTGACGTTGACCGGCGTTGCCTGCGGCAGCACGATCACGTAATCGCGCAGCGTTTCGATCGCTTGCGCGGTATAGCCGGGCACCGCCAGCAAATCCTCGATCTGCGTCATGGCCACCGGCTCGCTGCCGCCGGAGGTAGCGGTGTCGGTTTTTTTGTCGCTGCCATCCGTCGGTGCGCGCGTCCTGGGACGCGCGCGCGCCACCGCATCGGCAGTGGCCTGCGCCAGGGCGCTATCGAGCCGCAAGTTGGCGAGCAGGCGCTGGTAAGCGCGCAACTGCCCGGGACTGGGCATGCCCGTGATATCGACCAGGTTGGTCAGATTGAAACGCGCCTGCGCATCGAGCGCGCGACCCGACACGGTGGCGTCGAATTTCTCCATCTCGACCTTTTCACGGTCGACGTAATCATCGAGGCGCGCTTCCTCGATCGGCGTGGCCCAGATGCCGTCAAGCGCCGTCAAGGACGGATTGTCCTGGCGCAGCCAGAAGCGGGCAAAGTCGACCATGCCGCGCATGGCCCATTGCGTCTGCAGGCGCTGGCGCTGGTTTTCCATCGAGCGCACCTGCACCTGCTGCTGCCAGAACAGGCTGGCCACCACCGTGATGGCCAGCGCCGTCAGCAGCAGGGCCGTGATGACGGCCACGCCGCGCTGGCGGGAGGGAACGATAAACGGTTTCATCCCGGCCCCAGCAGGAAAACCTTGGACAGGCCGGCGGCCTGGCCCGGCAGCTGCAAGGTCACTTCCAGGCCGGCCAGGTCGTCGGTCTTGCTGCCGGCGCCCAGGGTGATCCAGTCGGGCGTGCCATTGCTGGCCAGGCTGCGCTGGCCGCGCATCGCCATGCTGCCGACGCCGCGCAGCAGCACCACGCTGGCGTTGGCGCCATCGGTATCGTCGCGCGCCGCCTGCCACAGGGTGTCGAGCACGGCCAGGTCGCGCGTGCCGTTCGACTCGCGCCGCGTCAGCACGCCGCCGACCAGGCGATAAGTTACCACCTGCAGTTGCTGCGGCTGCTGCTCGGCGACGGCCTGGCGCACCAGGATCAGGCGGTCCGGCTCGGCCGACAGGTAGCTGCGGCCATTGAGCAGGGTCTTGCCGCCGGCGGTGACGGCGCTGGAACCGGCCAGGTGCTCGCAATCGCTCTGCATCTGCGCAAACGTCAGCTGCATGCCGCGCGACTGCTCGAGCTGGGCGTTCAACACCTCGCGCGAGCGCACGATGCTGTCCAGGCCACGCCAGCCCAGCACGGCGACCATCGCCAGGATGCCGATCGCCACCAGCAGTTCGATCAGCGTAAAGCCCGCGGCCGAATGTGGGCGCGCCATCAGTCGTTGAACGCCAGCAGGACCAGGCGCACGATGCGCCGGGCCGGGTACTGCGCGTCATAGACGTTCACGCGCACTTGCCGCATGCGCGGATTCGGCGTGGCCACCACTTCTTCTTCGCAAATCAGTTTCAGGTCGCCCTGCGGGCAATCCTCGGTCCGCTTGCCGGTCTGCGGAAAGGTCTTGGCCAGGCGCAGGCGCACCAGATGGTTTTCGGCCGACCAGGTGGCCATCATGGCGCTGCGCAGGCCGTCGCTGTTTTGCGTCAGGCTGCCCACCGCGCGCAGGGATGCGCCCAGCGCGGTGCCGACGATCACCAGCGCGACCAGTACTTCTAGCAGCGTGAAACCGCGTTGCGATGCAAGCAGAGGCGGACGGCGGGAAAGACAATTCATTATTGCTCGACCGTAAAGTGGCCGATGCCGTCGGCGCGGATGGCGACGCTGCGCTCGCCGCTGGCCAGGGTCAGCACGAAGGGCTTGTCGACCGGCTCGCGGCCGAACACGATGCGCAGCGGCTGGGCCACGCTGGTCGACGGCTGCACGCTGAGCAGCATCGGCGTATTGACAAAGCTGCGCTCGCGCAGCAGGTCATCCTTCGTCACGGCCTGCCACAGCTTTTCATTGAGGACCAGAAAACGGTACTGGTTTTCATCGGCTTCGAACGCCACCTGCCGGCTGCGCACGATGGCTTCATCGCGCGCCAGTTGCAGCAGCAGCGCGATGCGCTCGGCCTCTTTTTGCAGCGCCTGCTGGCCGTTGGGCATGGCGTTGAGCGACACCAGGCCCAGGGTGATGCCGATAATGACCATCACCACCAGCAGTTCAATCAGCGTAAAGCCGCGCTGCAACTGGCGTTGGGCACGCATGAAAGGCATGGAATAAAAGCTTACTGGTCCCAGGAGCCGATATCGGCGTCGTCGCCGCTACCGCCTGGCTGGCCGTCAGCGCCCAGCGAGATGATGTCGACTTCGCCCTTCAGGCCCGGCGACAGATACTGGTAGGGATTGCCCCATGGGTCTTTCGGCATTTTTTCCAGGTAGCCGCCCGCTTTCCAGCCATTCGCGGCCGGGCCGGCGGTCGGTTTTTCCACCAGCGCGCGCAAGCCCTGCTCGGTGGTCGGATAGCGCTGGTTGTCCAGCCGGTACAGTTTTAATGCCTGCATCACGGTGGCGATATCGACCTTGGCGGCCGCCACTTTCGATTCACCGGTACGGGCGATCAGCTTGGGCACCACCAGCGAGGCCAGGATGCCCATGATCACCACCACCACCATGATTTCGATCAGCGTGAAGCCGCGCGCGCGGCGCTGCGGTATCGAACGGGTTGCTGCATTTTGCATAAGAAAAGAGAGAAGTAGGTCAGTGGAATGCAGAGTATAAAGCCGAAATATGACAAAGCTTGTCATATGGGGACAATTTACGAAAATTTATCGCCGCGTGTTCAGACTGACAAGACGCATTGGGCCGCTTGATCGCCACACACCGGGCAGGCCGGGTCGCGCGCCACGCGCATGCTGTCCCACTCCATGCGCAGGCCGTCGAGCAGCAGCAAGCGCCCCGCCAGCGACTCGCCGATGCCCATGATGAGCTTCAACGCTTCGGCCGCCTGCATGCTGCCGACCACACCCACCAGCGGCGCGAACACGCCCATGGTGGAGCAGGCCTCGTCGGTAAACGACTGGTCCTGCGGGAACAGGCACGAGTAACACGGCGCGCTGCCCGTGCGCGTATCGAACACGCTGACCTGGCCGTCGAAGCGGATCACGGCGCCCGACACCAGCGGCACCCTGTGCGCCACGCAGGCGCGGTTGACGGCGTGGCGGGTGGCGAAATTGTCGGTGCAGTCGAGCACCACCGTGGCGCAAGACACCAGTTCGGCCAGGCGCGTGTCGGCAACGCGCTCCTGCAGCGCCACGATCTCGATCCCGGGATTGATGTCCATCAGCGTCATGCGCGCCGAAGCGGCCTTGGGCTGGCCCACGCGCTCGGTGGTATGGGCGATCTGGCGCTGCAGATTGGTCAGGTCGACCGTATCGTCGTCGACCAGCGTCAGCGTGCCGACGCCGGCAGCGGCCAGGTACATGGCGGCCGGCGAACCGAGGCCGCCGGCGCCGATCACCAGCACCCGCGCGGCCAGCAGCGCCTGCTGGCCTTCGATGCCGATCTGGTCCAACAGGATATGGCGCGAGTAGCGCAGCAGCTGGTTGTCGTTCATCGGCGCTCAGGGCTTGCGGACGGGGATCTTCTTGTCATCGGCCTTGATATCGGACTTGATCTCGGGCTTGTCGCTGATTTTGTCGGCCTTCGGACCGGCCTTGGACAATTGCACCGGCAGGCCCTGGAAGTGGTTCAGCGCCTGCTGCAATTGAAAATCGTCCTTGGCGCCGTATTCGAGCGGCTTGCGCTTTTTTGCCGTGGCGATCAAACGCTGCTCTTCTTCCAGTTGGCTTTGCACGGCGCCCAGCGTCGGCGCGGCCGCTTCGGGCTTGCCGTCGTCGCTGTTCAGGTGTTTTTCCAGGTCCGCTTCGCGCACGCGCAGGCTATTCCAGCCGTCGCCGTCGGCCGTTTCATCGACCAGCAGGTCGGGCACGATGCCGCGCGCCTGGATGGTGCGCCCTTTCGGCGTGTAGTAGCGCGCCGTGGTCAGCTTGACGGCGGTGTCGGCCGTCAGCTGGCGCAAGGTCTGCACCGAGCCCTTGCCGAAGGTTTGTGTGCCGATCACGGTGGCGCGCTTGTAATCTTGCAGCGCGCCGGCGACGATTTCCGAGGCCGAGGCCGAGCCGGCGTTGACCAGTACCACCAGCGGCACGGTTTTCAGCGCCACCGGCAGCTTGGCCAGCGGGTCGGCCTTGGCGCCCGGTGGCGCATAGAACTCGCGTCGGCCGTAGAACACCTGTTTCGATTCCGGCAACTGGCCGCTGGTCGAGACGATCACCGAATTGCTGGGCAAAAAGGCGGCCGACACGCCGATGGCGCCCGGCACCACGCCGCCCGGGTCATTGCGCAAGTCCAGCACCAGGCCCTTGAGCTTGGGGTCCTGCGCATACAGGGCGTTGATCTTCCTGACCATGTCGTCGACGGTCGGCTCCTGGAACTGGGCAATGCGCAGCCAGGCGTAGCCGGGCGCGACCATCTTGGCCTTGACGCTTTGCACGCGGATTTCCTCGCGCACGATGGGAAATACCAGCGGCTTGCTGTCGCCCTTGCGCGACACCGTCAGCACCAGCTTGCTGTTCGGCTGGCCGCGCATGCGCTTGATGACCTCGTCGAGCTGCAAGCCCTTGAGCGGCACGTTGTCGAGGCGGGTGATCAGGTCGCCGGCCTCGATGCCGGCCTTGGCGGCGGGGCTGTCCTCGATCGGCGAGACCACCTTGACGTAACCGTCTTCCATGCTCACTTCGATGCCGATGCCGACAAATTTGCCCTGCACGCTTTCGCGCATTTCCTTGAAGGCACTCTTGTCCAGATAGACCGAGTGCGGGTCCAGCGACGCCACCATGCCGGCGATCGCTTCGGACAGCAGCTTCTTGTCTTCCACCTTTTCGACATAATCGCTCTTGATCAGGCCAAACACGTCGGACAGCTGGCGCAGTTCATCGAGGGGCAGCGGCGCGCCGACCTTTTGCGCGATGGCCGGGAACTGCAGCGTGGCGCCGATGCCGGCCAACAAGCCCAGACCGATCAAGACTATGCTTTTTACTTTGATGCCCATGTGTGATTCGCAATCTGCAAGTACGTTGTTTCTTAAAACTTGACCCAGGTGGCGGGATCGAAGGCACGGCCCTGATGGCGTAGCTCAAAGTATAGCCCCGATTCCTCGTTGCCGCCGCTGTTGCCCGCGCTGGCGATCGCGTCGCCGCTTTTGACGCTGTCGCCGGCCCGTTTCAACAGGGACTGGTTATTGCCATAAATGCTCAGGTACTGGCCGCCATGGTCAACGATGATCAGGTTGCCGAAGCCGCGCATCCAGTCGGAAAACACCACGCGGCCGGCGGCCACGGCGTGCACTTCGCTGCCTTCGCCGGTCTTGATGAACACGCCCTTCCAGCTGGGACCGTCACCGCGCTTGCTGCCAAAGCGGGCCGCCACCCGGCCCGACACGGGCGCACGCAACTGCCCTTTCAGGCTGGCAAAGGCGCCGTCCGGGGGTGCCGACGCCAGGGTCGGACGGGCCGGCTCGGGTTTCGGCTCGGTTTTCGGCTCGGGTTTCGGTTCGGGCCTGGGTTCCGGCTTCGGTTCGACCCTGGCGATCCGCGGCGGCTCGTCGTTGTCGATCGGCTCGAGTTTTACAGGCGGGACCGGGACCGGGACCGGGACCGGGACCGGGACCGGCACGGGCGTCTGCGGTTTGATCTTTCCCGTTTTGCTCTGCTGCTCGCGCGCCAGGCGTTCGCGCTCGGCCAGCGCCCGTGCCTGTGCCTGGGCTTCTACCCTGGCACGCGCGGCGAGCAAGCGCTCACGTTTTTCCTCGGCGACCTTGGCGGCGGCGGCCGCCTTCGCGGCGGCGCGTTGTTCTGCCAGCAATTGCTGGCGTTTCTTTTCAGCGGCGGCCGCAGCCGCCTGCTCTTCGATCAGCTTGGCCAGCTTGTCGACCAGGTTGCCCATGCGCTGCTCGTCGCGCTCGACATTGCCCGCTTCCTTGCGCTTGGCCACCAGGCGCTGCGACAGATTGGCCAGCATGCTGGCGCGGCGCGCCTTTTCCTGTTCCAGCACGACCTTCTGGTCACGCTCTTCCTGGGCGATTTCTTCCAGCTCGTCCTTGGCGTTCTGCACGTCGGCCTGGTTTTTTTCCACCGCCAGCAAGTTCGCGCGCAGCGATTCGAGCAAGCGCGCCTGCGCCTGCGACACATAGGCCATCAGCTGCAGGTCGCGGTTGATGCGGTTCGGGTTGTCGCCCGACAACAGCAACTTCATGCGGTCTTCATTGCCTGCGACATATTGCTCGCGCAGCAATTTCGACAATTGTCCTTTTTGTTTCTCCACCGTCGCTGTCAGCTCGCGGTGTTCTTTTCCCAATGCATTGAGCTTGACGCTGGTCTCGCTTTGCTCCTGCGCCAGCTCGCGCAGCGCACGGTTGGCGTTGGAGATCGCCTCTTCCGACTCGGCCAGGGTATCGGCGGCGTCGTCCTTGGCGCTCTCGGTCTGGCTGATATCGCGTTTCAGGGCCGTCAGTTTTTGCTGCAGGCCGGCGCGTTGCAATTGCGCAGCCGCCTTCTGCTTGCTGCGTTCGGTGGGTCTGGCGCCATGCGCGGCACCGCTGGAAAACAGCAGCGCCAGGCATAACACGGCGCCGGCACGCCAGGCCGGCAGGGGACGTTCAGCAGAGGGGGCGATCACTGTGCCGCGAAAAAAAGACTGCAAAGTTACTTGGCCTTCCCTTGGTTCGCCACGGCAGCCTGGGCTGCCGCAATCGCTGCCGGGTCGCCCAGGTAGTAATGACGGATCGGCTTCAGGTCGGCGTCCAGCTCATACACGAGCGGCTGGCCATTCGGGATGTTCAGGCCAACGATGTCGCTGTCGCTGATCCCATCCAACATCTTGATCAGGGCGCGCAGGCTGTTGCCATGGGCCGAAATAATGATCTTCTTGCCGGCGCGGATGGCCGGCGCGATTTCTTCGTCCCAGGCCGGCATCACGCGCGCCACGGTATCCTTCAGGCATTCGGTCAGCGGAATCGACGCTTTCGGCAGGCCGGCATAGCGGGGATCGTTGAACGAGGCGCGCTCGTCGCTCTCGGCCAAAGCTGGCGGCGGCGTGTCATAGCTGCGGCGCCAGACCAGGACTTGCTCGTCGCCGTATTTGGCGGCCGTTTCCGCCTTGTCCAGGCCCTGCAGAGCGCCGTAGTGGCGCTCGTTCAGGCGCCAGTCGTTCTTGATCGGCAGATACATCATGTCCATTTCGTCCAGCGCCAGCCACAGCGTACGGATGGCGCGCTTGAGCACCGAGGTGTAGGCCACGTCGAAGGTAAAGCCTTCTTCCTTCAGGATCTGGCCGGCGGCCCTGGCTTCGTTGATGCCCTTGGCCGTCAGATCGACGTCGGTCCAGCCGGTGAAGCGGTTATCGAGGTTCCAGGTGGACTCGCCGTGACGCATGAAAACGATTTTGTACATGGTTCTATCTTCTAAAAGGTTTCAATCAAAAAAGCAAAGGTAAAAAAGAACTGTTCCGGCTTCTATTTTATAATGCGCGCATTGCCTTAAACCATTGGACTCTTCGTGAAATTCATTATCGACCATATTTTTCTGCTTGCCATCGTCATCCTGTCGGGCGGCGCCCTGCTCTGGCCACTGCTGTCGATGCGCGGCAAACGCGCCACCGTACTCGAAGTGACGCAGTTGATCAATCGTGGCAAGACCATCATTGTCGACGTGCGCGCGCCGGAAGAATTTGCCAAGGGTCATCTGCCTGACGCCAAAAATATTCCACTGCCGGAACTGGCAAAACGCACGGGCGAGCTGGAAAAATTCAAAACGCGCCCCATTGTAGTGGTTTGCCAGAAAGGGTCGCGCTCCGCAACTGCGCTGGCCGTGCTGAGCAAGGCTGGCTTTACTGAAGCGACCAGCCTGGAAGGCGGCATCGATGAATGGAGCAAGCAGGGCTTGCCGTTGAAAACGCTGTCGCTGGCCAAACCGTCGCTGGCCAAATAAGGCCGGCCACTTTGCCTCAGGCACTCACATAAGGAGAACACCATGTCCGTCCCCGTCACCGTGTATAGCACCGCCGTGTGCCCGTATTGCATCCGCGCCGAGCGCCTGCTCGAAGCCAAAGGCGTGACTGTGCAAAAGGTGCGCGTCGACCTCGATCCGGCTGAACGCATCAAGATGATGGAACGCACGGGCCGTCGCACCGTCCCGCAAATTTATGTCGGCGAGACCCATGTGGGCGGTTTCGATGATCTGTATGCGCTCGATCAAGCGGGCAAGCTGGACCCCTTGTTAAATGGCACGGCAACCTGATATAAAGTGGGGTCGAGAAATTGCTTGGTTTTTGGCGGTATTGTTTTGATACAATTGCCCTCGTACCCCCGCAAGTTGCGCCTATCCGGCGCCGTTTGTTGAAAGCACCGTATTTGTACGCACCCTATTTGAACGGTGTGCCGTTCTTGTCCATTACAACGAAAGCGTTCCATGTCTGACGAAAATCTGCAACCAGTCTTCCAAATCCAACGCGTCTACCTGAAAGACATGTCGCTGGAACAACCAAATTCCCCAGCCGTGTTCCTGGAACAAGAAGCACCGGCCATCGAAGTCGCGCTGGACGTGGGCGCCGAGCCCCTGGCCGACGGCATCTTTGAAGCCACCGTGACCATCACCGTGACGGCCAAGGTTGGCGAAAAAGTCGCTTTCCTGGTTGAAGGCAAGCAAGCTGGTATCTTCGAAGCACGCAACATCCCTGCCGATCAACTCGATCCGCTGCTGGGAATCGGCTGCCCGAACATCATCTACCCTTACCTGCGCGCCAACATCGCCGACGTGATCACCCGTGCCGGCTTCCCGCCAGTGCACCTGGCCGAGATCAACTTCGAAGTGTTCTACCAGCAACGTCTGCAAGCGATTGCCGACGCGACCGCGGCAGCACCGAACGAAACCATCAATTAAGTTTCAGCATCACTTCGCCAGCCCGTCCTGGGTTGGCCAGACACGGCGGCTTGCTAACTTGGGCCGCCGTGTTTCATTCAAGGTTCACAAAACATCATGTTGAAAAATACGGTCATGAGCAAATTGCGTTGGATGTCGGGCGCCCTGCTGTTGCTGGCCAGCGCCGCCAGCCACGCCGTCGACTTCAAGACGGTCGGCGCCGCCCCCGTGATACTGTACGACGCGCCGTCCTCCAAGGGTGGCAAGCTGTACGTGGCGCCACGCGGCATGCCGCTCGAAGTCGTGCTCAGCTATGGCGAATGGGTCAAGGTGCGTGACGCCAGCGGCGAAATGGCCTGGACCGAGGCCAAGGGCCTGTCCGCCAAGCGCAACCTGGTGGCGCGCGTGGCCAACCTGAAAGTGCGCGCCAGCCCGGACGAGACCTCGTCGGCGGTGCTGTTGCTCGACAAGGGCGTGCTGCTGGAAATGATGGAACAGCCCGGTAGCGGTTGGATCAAGGTGCGCCACAAGGATGGCCAGGTCGGCTACGTCAAGACCAGCGAAGTGTGGGGCCTGTAAGCCATGCCCGTTCAAGACAGCAGTAACACCGCCACGCGCCGCCGCATCACCATCCTCGGCGCCGGCGCCTGGGGCACGGCAGTGGCGATGGCGCTGGCCGCCCGCCACGATGTGATGTTGTGGGGCCGCAACGCCGAGGCCATGGCCGCCATGGCCGCCAGCGGCGAGAACCCGTATTTGCCCGGCTTTGCATTGCCGCCGCAGTTGGCCATTGGCGCCGATATCGACGCCGCCGTCGCCCATGCGGCTGGCGAGCATGCGCTGCTGATCGCCGCCTGCCCGGTGGCCGGCCTGCGCCCGCTGCTGCTGCAACTGAAAGACCAGACCATTCCCAACCTGGTATGGCTGTGCAAGGGGTTTGAAAACGGCACCGGCCTGTTGCCGCACCAGATTTTCCGGGACATCCTCGGTGACAAGGTAGCCGGCGGCGCCCTGTCCGGTCCCTCGTTCGCGCAGGAAGTGGCGCGCGGCCTGCCGTGCGCGCTGACCATCGCCTCGCATGACCCCGTACTGCGCGCCTGCGTGGTGTCGGCCTTGCACGGCGGCAGTTTCCGCGTGTATGCCAGCGATGACCTGGTGGGCGTGGAAGTGGGCGGCGCCGTGAAAAACGTGCTGGCCATTGCCACCGGCGTGGCCGACGGCCTGGGCCTGGGCCTGAACGCCCGCGCCGCGCTGATCACGCGCGGACTGGCGGAAATCACGCGCCTGGGCACGGCGCTGGGCGGCCAGACGGAAACGTTCATGGGGCTGACGGGCATGGGCGACCTGATACTCACCTGCACCGGCGATCTGTCGCGCAACCGCCGGGTCGGCCTGGGCCTGGCGCAAGGCAAGGCCTTGGCCACCATCGTGGCCGAACTGGGCCATGTGGCCGAAGGCGTGCCCTGTGCGAAAGCCGTGCGCGAACTGGCGCGGCGCATGCAGGTGGACATGCCGATCACCGACGCGGTGGCCGGCGTGCTGTTCGACGGCGACTTGCCGCAGGAGATGGTGCAGCAACTGCTGGCGCGCGATCCGCGCGATGAAGCCAACCGGGTGTAAGCAGGCTTAGCGGCCGGCCTTGGTCATTAATATCGTCAGCAATAACAGACTGTCCTCGCGCGCTGCGAGCGCGTGGGCCTGGCCGCCGTTCAGATACACCATCTGCCCCGGCCCCAGCAACTGCACGCTGCCGTGGGCATCGAGCGCCACCTGGCCTTGCAGGCACAGCACGGTAGTTTCGCCCGGCACATGATGCTCGGGCATGGTCTTGCCCTTGGGCATGCACATACGGATCAGTTCCAGCTCGTCCGTCTTGGCCAGCGCGATGGCGGAAAACTGCGTCAGGTCCGCGCCGCTAGCCCCCAGCACATCGATGATCTGTCCTGAAGTTGCGTGGTGTAATGCCATCATGCGCTCCCTTTAGTCAGCTTGCCGCGTCTTCCTGCGGCTCTTTGGCACCACGCATCCATTGCACCAATGGAAACGCATCCTTGAGGCCTTCGGCAATCAGCGGCAACAGTTTTTCCGGCTCGTTCAATGGCAACGGCAGCTCGGTCCAGACAAAAAAGCTTTTCAGCTTGATCAATTCGATATGCTCGGCATCCGCATCAAAGCCTTTCGGCGGGCGCTGCAACTTGCCCTCGTCCTGGATGGTGCCAAAACGGGCTTTCAGGCGCCTATTCTTGAGCACTTTGGAAAACCCCGGCGCATCGTTGACCATATGCTCGCGCAGCGCCTTGAGGCGGCCAGGTGGCGGCATATATTCGCCGGCGCCGAACAGCACCTGGCCCTGGCCATCGATCTGCATGTAATAGGTGGGACCACCGGCCTTGCTGGGGCGGCGCATGTCGTTGGGGGCGATGGCGGCCGAAAAACGCGTTTTATACGGGCTCTTGTCATGCGCGAAGCGCACGTCGCGGTTAATGCGAAACATGGCCTTCCTGGGATTGCAGAATTTCACGGCAGGGTCGAACTTGCCCAGCTCACCGATCAGGCTGGTCACCAGCGCCAGGAATTCCTCGCGCAGGATATCGTAGCGCGGCTTGTTCATCACAAACCAGGGACGGTTGTTATTCTCGCTCAGTTCACGTAAAAATTGGGTCAAATCACGCACATGCATGTGTCAGTTTCCGATATACAACGAGTTGTTCTGTCTATTTCGCGACATTCCTGGCAATGGGACGCTTGCCCACCACCACCTCGAGCGCCGCCTCGCGGCTCTTGCGCAGCACCGTCATTGTAGCTTTTTCACCGGGCGGCAGTTGCGCGATCAGGTTCAGCATTTCAGTGGTGTCGCCGACCGGCTTGCCATCGACCGACAGCAGGATGTCGCCCGGCTTGATGCCGGCCTTGTCGGCCGGGCCGCCGCGCACCACGCCGGCGATAATGGCGCCGGTGCTGCGCTGCAAGCCAAAGCTGTCGGCCAGTTCCTTGGTGATGTCCTGGGTTTCCACGCCGATCCAGCCGCGCACCACATGACCGTTCTTGATGATCGCTTCCATCACCGTCTTGGTGGTGGAGACGGGAATGGCAAAGCCGATGCCGACCGAGCCGCCGCTTTGCGAATAGATGGCGGTGTTGATGCCGATCAAATTGCCGCGCGTGTCGACCAGGGCGCCGCCCGAATTGCCGAAGTTGATCGCCGCATCGGTCTGGATGAAATTCTCAAAACTGTTGATATGCAGGTTGTTGCGGCCCAGGGCGGAGATGATGCCCATGGTCACCGTCTGGCCCACGCCGAAGGGGTTGCCGATGGCCAGCACGGCGTCGCCCACGCGCGCCTGTTCCGACTGTCCCAGCACGATCACCGGCAGTTTGTCGAGCTTGACCTTGATCACGGCCAGGTCGGTTTCCGGGTCCAGTCCCACCACCTGCGCCGGCGCCTTGCGCCCGTCGGTCAGCACGACTTCGATTTCGTCGGCACCTTCGACCACATGGTTGTTGGTCAGGATATAACCTTCATGGCTGACGATCACGCCCGAGCCCAGGCTGTTTTTCATGCCGTCGCCGTCTTCTTCCATGTCGGGCGTGCGGTCGCCGAAAAAGCGCTTGAAGAAAGGGTCGCGCAGCAGGGGGTGGCTGCCGCGCCTGGGCGCCTGGGAGGTCAGGATATTGACCACCGCCGGCATGGCGCGCGCCGCCGCGTCACGGAAGGAGCCGGGCGCCAGGCTGCTCGACGCCGTTTCCACCACGGGGATCGGCGTGGCGGGCGAACCGAGCTGCTGGACCCGGCTGGCCGGGCGCAAGGCGCCGTACACAAAATACAACGCCAGCGCGATGGTCACGGTTTGCGCAAACAACAACCAGAAACGACGCATAAAACTCCACCCAGGTCAGCCGGCCCACGCCGGAACGGTTTATTGTGCCAGATCGTTGTTTTTTGGTGCGCCTTTGAGCGCGTCGCGAATTTCGCGCAGCAGCATGATGTCTTCCGGCGTGACCGGTGGCGCGGCCGGCGCCGGCGGCGGTGTCTGGACGCGGCGCGCCTTGTTCATCAGGCGTACCATCTGGAAGATGATAAAGGCGAGAATGATGAAGTTGAGCAGGATGGTCAGGAAGTTACCATAGGCCAGCACGGCGCCGGCTTTCTTCGCTTCCACCAGCGTCATGGTGGTGGCCTGGCCATTCAAGGGCAGGTAGTAATTGGCGAAATCGAGGCCGCCGAAAATGCGGCCGATCGGCGGCATGATGACGTCTTGCACCAGGGAGTCGACGATCTTGCCGAAGGCGCCGCCGATGATGACACCGACCGCCAGATCGACGACGTTGCCCTTCATTGCGAACTCTTTAAATTCTTTCATCATTGCCATGAGTTTCTCCTTCGCATAGGGATCAAAAAACATGACAATCATACTATCGATTGCATTTGCATCCGGATTTTGCATGTGCGACCGCAGCATTCTGGCCCGATACAAACTTTCTAGTTCGAAAGAACTAGCCACTCCCTGCAAAAGTATATAAATTATGGTACAAGCAACGTTTTGGTTTGATTCGTTGTTTGCTTCACTTATAATTTGCGGTTGCCAGCGGGCGCGTTTTCACCGTGTGGCGATTAACAAGAAAATGGCACGGGCTGCGCCATTTGACCGGAGTTCCGCAGGGATATTGCCACGTTACCGTCCGCAGAGACGGCGTGCGGCAAACAGTGGGAAAGCGCTTCGGCGACGGATGTTTCGCGGCTGCCATTCATAATAAAGATTCGCATTTTGACTGATTGGGGTTTGCATGAGTAACGAAAAGCAGGTCGATTCAGGCCGCCGCGGCTTGCTCGTCGCCACGTGCGCGGCGGGCAGTGTAGTCGGGTTGGCAACCGCAGGAGCCTTGGTAAGCACCTTCCAGCCGTCGGAGCGCGCGAAAGCGGCCGGTGCGCCGGTCGAAGTAGACATCAGCACCTTGCAGCCCGGCGAAATGCGCACCGTCGAATGGCGCGGCAAACCGGTCTGGATCCTCAAGCGCACCCCGGAGATGGTGGCGTCGCTGAAAAAAACCGACGGCAAGGTCGCCGATGCCAACTCGCAACGCAACCCCGCCGAGTTCACGCCGTCCTACTGCATGAACGAATGGCGCTCCATCAAGCCTGAAATCCTCGTCGCCGTCGGCATCTGCACCCACCTCGGCTGCTCGCCGTCTTCCAAATTCACCCCCGGTCCGCAACCGTCCCTGCCCGATGACTGGGAAGGCGGCTTCCTGTGTCCTTGCCATGGCTCCACCTTCGACATGGCCGGCCGCGTGTACAAGAACAAGCCGGCGCCGGACAATCTGCAAGTGCCGCGTCATATGTATTTGAGCGACACCACCCTGGTGATTGGTAAAGACGACAAAGGCGAGGCTTGATCATGGCTGCTTTCAAAGAAACCAAATTCCCGGCCGACGCGCCCGCCGCCGAAAAGGCGCTGGGCTGGGTCGACGACCGCTTCCCGCTGACCAAGCTGTGGAATGACCAGTGGGGCAAGTACTACGCGCCGAAAAACTTCAATTTCTGGTACATCTTCGGCTCGCTGGCGATGCTGGTGCTGGTGCTGCAGATCGTCACCGGCATCTTTCTGACCATGCACTACAAGCCCGATGCGGCGCTGGCCTTCAATTCGGTCGAGTACATCATGCGCGAAGTGCCGTGGGGCTGGCTGGTGCGCTACATGCACTCGACGGGCGCCTCGGCCTTCTTCATCATCGTCTACCTGCACATGACGCGCGGCCTGATGTACGGCTCCTACCGCAAGCCACGCGAACTGATCTGGCTGTTCGGTTTTGCCATCTTCCTGTGCCTGATGGCCGAAGCGTTCTTCGGCTACCTGCTGCCATGGGGCCAGATGTCGTACTGGGGCGCCCAGGTGATCGTCAACCTGTTCGGTGCGATTCCCTTCATCGGCCCTGACCTGTCGCTGTGGATCCGCGGCGACTATGTGGTGTCCGACGCGACCCTGAACCGCTTCTTCGCCTTCCACGTGATCGCCATCCCGCTGGTCCTGCTGGGACTGGTTGCAGCGCACCTGATCGCCCTGCACGAAGTCGGTTCGAGCAATCCCGACGGCATTGAAGTAAAAGAAACGCTGGGCGCCGACGGCCATCCGCTCGATTCGATTCCGTCGCATCCTTACTACACCGTGCACGACCTGTTCGGCGTGTCGATCTTCCTGATCATCTTCAGCGCGGTGGTGTTCTTTGCGCCGGAAATGGGCGGCTATTTCCTGGAATACAACAACTTCCTGCCGGGCGACTCGCTGAAAACCCCGCTGCACATCGCGCCAACCTGGTACTTCACGCCGTTCTACTCGGTACTGCGCGCCACCACGGCCGACTTCATGTACGTGCTGATGGGCGCCGTGGCCGCTTACGTGGTCTTTATCTGGCTCAAGTCGCGCCTGTCGATCAAGGTCAAGACGGCCATTGCCGTGATCGCGTTGCTCGCCATCGTCGGCATGCTGCCGCAGGTGCTGGACGCGAAATTCTGGGGCGTGGTGTTCTTCGGCGGCTCGGTGGTGATCCTGGCGTTCCTGCCATGGCTCGATCATTCGCCGGTGAAGTCGATCCGCTACCGTCCGAGCTGGCACAAAATCATCTATGCCATCTTCGGCCTGTCGTTCCTGGTGCTGGGCTACCTCGGTACGCAAGCGCCAACCGACGCCAAGACCATCGTGTCGCAAGTGTGCACCCTGATTTACTTCAGCTTCTTCCTGCTGATGCCATGGTGGAGTGCAATGGGCAAGTTCAAGACCGTGCCGTCGCGTGTGACGTTTCACCCGCACTAAGCCGATCCCACGCCACGCTCAAAGGACATACATCAAATGAAGATTGCAAAAAAACTGCTCGCCATCCTGGCGTTCGTGCCCGCCCTGGCCCTGGCCAGCGAAGGTGGCTTTCCGCTGGACAAAGCGCCTGACCGCCAGACCAACATGGCGGCGCTGCAACATGGCGCCAAACTGTTCGTCAATTATTGCCTTAATTGCCACGCCGCCGCGTCGATGCGCTATAACCGCCTGAAAGACCTGGGCTTGACGGAAGACCAGATCAAGACCAATTTATTGTTCAGTGGTGATAAAGTAGGCGACCTGATGACCACCGCGCTGGCGCCGAAAGACGCCAAGACCTTTTTCGGCGTGGTGCCGCCCGATTTGTCGGTAATTTCGCGTGCGAAATCATCTTCCGCTGGCACAGGCGGCGACTACCTGTATACTTACCTGCGTACGTTCTATAAAGACGACACGCGGCCGACCGGCTGGAACAATATGGTCGTGCCAAATGTTGCCATGCCGCATGTGTTATGGGAGTTGCAAGGTATCCAGACTGCCAAGTTCGTGGAAGAGACTGATCCGCATGATGCGGCCAAGAAAATCCACAAATTTGTCGGCTTCGAACAAGTCAAGCCAGGCACGTTGAACAAGATCGAGTATGACACTGCGGTGGCCGACCTGGTCGGCTACATGGAGTGGATGGCCGAACCGGCACAACAGACACGCAAGCGCCTGGGCGTTTGGGTACTGCTGTTCCTGTCGGTTTTTGCTCTGCTGGCATGGCGCCTGAATGCGTCGTTCTGGAAGGAAGTCAAATAAGTGAGGCACCGGCGGACAGCCGGTTAATGCCTGTTTTTGCGTTGTCCGCATGAGTGGACAAGCGACCTGGGGTGAGCCGTTCGCGGCTTCACCCCCTTTGTTTCTAAGGAACTATAAAAAATGATGGTTCTCTATTCGGGTACAACCTGCCCATTTTCGCAACGCTGCCGCCTGGTTCTGTTTGAAAAAGGCATGGACTTCGAAGTGCGCGACGTCGACCTGTTCAACAAGCCGGAAGATATTTCGACCATGAACCCGTACGGCCAGGTGCCGATCCTGGTCGAGCGCGAACTGATCCTGTATGAATCGAACATCATCAACGAGTACATCGATGAGCGCTTCCCGCATCCGCAACTGATGCCGGCCGATCCGCTGATGCGCGCCCGCGCGCGCCTGATGCTGTTCAACTTTGAAAAAGAACTGTTCGTTCACGTGCACGTGCTGGAAAGCGAACGCGCCAAGAGCAACGACAAGAGCCACGACAAGGCGCGCGCGGAAATCCGCGACCGCCTGACGACCCTGGCGCCACTGTTCCTGAAAAACAAGTACATGCTGGGCGACGAATTCTCGATGCTCGACGTGGCTGTCGCGCCGCTGCTGTGGCGCCTGGACCACTACGGCATCGAACTGTCGAAAACGGCCGCGCCGCTGATGAAATACGCTGAACGCATCTTCTCGCGCCCGGCGTATATCGAAGCGCTGACGCCTTCCGAAAAAGTCATGCGCCGCTAAAAGAGTGCCCGGCAGGCTGCGCCCGCCGGGCAACTCTTGAGCTTTCTCGTTGCTCTGTTTCATTGAATTACCGGTGTGCCCGCCCTGTCCCTGACGGCGGCGCTCCCGCCTCACAGTGCCTATCATGTCTGAAATCTCAACCAAACCTTATATGCTGCGCGCCATCTACGAGTGGTGCACCGACAGCGGCTACACGCCCTACCTCGCAGTCAAAGTCGATTCGCGCACCACGGTACCGATGGAATACGTGAAAAAAGGCGAAATCGTCCTGAACATCAGCTTTGGCGCCACCAGCGGCCTGAAGATGGACAACGACGCCGTGCGCTTCCACGCCCGCTTCGGCGGCGTCTCGCGCGAAATCTACGTCCCGGTCGACAATGTGATGGCCATCTACGCCAACGAAAACGGCCAGGGCATGGCGTTCGAACCCGTCCTCGGCAACGACGACCCGCACGGCCAGCCCACCGACAGCCCGGCGTCAAGCGACGCGCCGCCACCACCGGCCCCGGCCCCGGCAGCGACTGGCCCGACCCTGTCATCGGTCCCGACCGGCAACCCGGCCCCCCGCGAAACGCCCCCGCCCGGCGACGACGAGCCACCAAAAAAAGGCGGCCGCCCGACCCTGATCCGCATTAAATAGCGTATAATTCGCAACGCGCAGTTTTTGCCGACTTAGCTCATTTGGTAGAGCAGTTGATTTGTAATCATCAGGTGGCCAGTTCGAAACCGGCAGTCGGCACCAGGAATACCCAGCAAAAAGCCCAGCCTTTCAGGTTGGGCTTTTTGCTTTCTGGATGCCATCTAACCGCTGTGTAACCCGGCTTGATCAATCTATCAAGCCGGACGGGCCAGCGGCCTGTTGCACCATGCACCATTGAGCGTCTTCGAAATTCATCCACACTACCGGCCTCGTGCCGTCAAACCTGCCTGGAGGGCGTTCGCACCGCCAATCTTGCACCTTCCGCAAGGTATTAAAAACAACAACTTGCCGAAATTCAGCGCTAAACATTGTATATTTGAAATTAATTGTGGCAATATAAAATTTCCCATTTGAAAGCTTGTGGATTTTATCAGGCGCTCGAAGGCTACGATAATCCAGGGCACTGAGCAGGTTGTACCCTGACTATGAAAGGATAAAAATGCGTCACGCTATATTTCTTGCTGCAGTATTGGCCAGCGGTGCAGCACAGGCTGATTGGTCACCTTCGTACCGGAGCAACAATTATGTCGTCACTGTCAGCTATAACGGTGGCTCGGTCTCATATGGGGAAAGCGCCACGGCGGATAACGGCAGGGTCACACCGTTTGCGCGCGAAATGCTCGGCATCAGTACGGTACTGGAAAACAGTATCAACGGCGCGGTCGGGGCGGCTGTTGCACAGCAGGGGGCCGGCTTCCAGGGCGGCACCCTGAGCGGCAACCTGCATGCCCATATCCAGCCCGCTGCACCAGACACGCTGTTGATGCGTATCGATGGCCTCAATTATGAAGCCCGCAGCACTTACTCTGGTAAACGCTGGGGGATTGTCAGCTATAGTTGCACCAATACGTTTTCGGCAAAGAATCTGGTGTTGACGGGGCAGTACGGCGCCAACAATGGCGTGCTACTGCCATCGGTAGGCGTAACGTCCGATGTCAACTCGTCTACCGACTGCGATTCCAATCTGAGCTGGATGTTGCCCATCGTCGGTGATCTACTGGTCAACAAGGTGACCGGCAAGCTCGATACCCGCCTGGAAGAGGGCGCGCGCAGCGCCATGAACGGCATCAAGGACAAGTTGCTGTACACGCCCGATCCAAACTGGGGCATTGGCGTACTGCGCCTGGTGCCGGCATCCCTGCAGATCACGACTGCCGATGGCCGGCCGTTTAACATCGGGCAGTTCATTGCCAACAATCTGCCTTACCTGCTGGGCAATAGCCAGATCGATCTGCAATTCGGCCGGGGTGTCAGTGTCAAGCTCGTCCCGGGCATCGCTGAGCCGATGAAGACGTTCTACGATGAGAATATCGTCACGATTAACATTTCATCGCCGTCGGCGACGTTTGCTATCCGCGTGAGCCAGCAGACCAATGTGGACTGGAAATGGCGCTGTCCGGGGACGAGGCCGTGTTCCATTCCTTGATGCCATTTGCTTGATTCTGCTTTGCAAGAAAGACGCATGTATCGGAATAAGCGATCGGCAGGTTCTCTGCTTTATCTGTCCCTCAGCTATTTCTGATACATCCGTTATTCAGATACCTTGGTTTTATCTGCATTTCAGATATTATTGATATATCTGAATAACGGATACCACACATGCCCTTCTCGCCCACCACCCACCGTCTCCTCACGGCGTCGCAGTTCGGCCAGTTGCTCGCATCGACCCGCAAACGACACAAAATGACCCAGGCTGCTGTAGGCACGCGTGTCGGCTTGAGCCAGAATCGCATCTCGCACCTGGAGAGCCATCCTGACGAAATCAGCGTCAAGCAATTACTCAGCTGGTGCTCCGCACTCGAACTGGAGCTGCAGTTGGGCGAACGCGATACGTCCGCTGCAAGCAATCCGGCCGAGTAGCAGCCATAGGCCGCCGCTGACACAGCCAGACGCTCTATCTTCGGGGAAATGGCGACTATGCAGGACGCTGGATGGTCAAGGCCAGCGGCGACGCAGAACTCCAGTACGTTGCGGCCTGGCAAAGCGCAAGGGTGCCAGCTTGCAAACTGCTTTGCGGGAGTCCCTCGCCACCGTGCAATTTGCCAAACCTGACAACTCAAGTTATAGTGAGAATAATTCTCATTAAGATTGCAATGTCTGGCCCTTCGCTGAACGGGAACAAGCATGTCCAACGCTGATGCACATCGACAAATAGGCACGCTCTACAATGAGCATCACGGCTGGCTGGCTACCTGGCTGGGCCACAAGCTCCATTGCCGCAACCTGGGCGCCGAACTGGCCCAGGATACCTTTCTGCGGCTGCTGACAGCGCGCCTGCCGCAGGATTTGCGCGAGCCGCGCGCCTATCTGACCGCCGTCGCCAAGGGGCTGATGGTCAGCCATCTGCGCCGCCGGAAACTCGAAAACGCTTATCTGGAGGCGCTGGCCACCCAGCCCGAGGCCGTCCAGCCGTCGCCCGAGGATCGCCTGGCCGTGCTCGCTACGCTGACGGAGATCGACAACATCCTCGACCGCCTGCCCAGCAAGGCACGCCAGGTATTCCTGCTGGCCCAGCTCGACGGCTTGAGCTACGCCGAGATCTGCGCGCTGCTGGACTTGTCGCTGAGCACGGTCAAGCGCCACATGGTGCTGGCGTTGCGCCGCTGCCTGGCGGCGCTGTGACGGGCGCGGCGTGAGCGTGGCGGCACGGCTCGCCCCGCTAGAGGGGGCGGCGATTTCAAAGCAGATCCTGACCGAAGCGGCCACCTGGCTGATGGAGTTGCACGAAGGACCGCTGAGCCAGCGTCAACGCGCACAGCTCGACGAGTGGCGCCAGCGTAGCGCCGAGCACGAACGGGCGTGGCAAAAAGCCACGGCGCTGATGGGCAAGTTCGACGCCCTTTCGCCTTCCGGCGCGGCCGCGCTCAGGACGGTGTCGATGCGCGAGCGGCGCGGCGCCGTCAAGCTGGTGGCGCTGCTGCTGGTGGCCGGACCGGCCGGCTGGCTGGCCTGCCGCAACGCCCCGTGGCCCGACGCCGGCCGCTTGCGCACCGCGACCGGTGAACGCCGCGACATCGTGCTGGACGACGGCACCCAGCTGACGCTGAACACCGATACCCACGTCGACATGAGCTTCGATCACGCGCGCCGCATGCTCCATTTGCGTCGCGGCGAGATCCTCGTCACGACCGCCAGGGATAGCGCCAATGTGCCGCGTCCGTTCCTGGTGGGCGTCGGCGAAGGTGCGATCCGGGCCCTCGGCACCCGCTTCGCGGTGCGCCAGCTCGACGGGCGCAGCCAGGTGGCGGTGTTCGAGGGCGCCGTCGAGCTGCGCCCGCGCGACGCGCCATCGATCGCGACCGTGATCCCGGCCGGCCGCCAGTCGGCGTTCTCGCGCGCGCGCGTCGAGCCGTCCTCCGAGGCCGACGAGACCGCCATCGCGTGGCAACACGGCATGCTGATCGCCGACCGCATGCCGATGGCGCAGTTCGTCGCCGAGCTGAACCGCTATCGGCGCGGCACGCTGCGCTGCGACCCGGCCGTGGCGGGGCTGACGGTATCGGGCGCGTTCCCGCTGGTCGACATCAGCCTGACCCTGTCACTGCTCGAGCAAACCCGGCCGGTCAAGCTGCGCTATGTCAGCCGTTTCTGGGCCACCGTCGGGCCGGCCTGAAAAATATTTAAAAATTCCGAAAATAAGTGAGCCTTTCCGCGATCTCGTTCGACATATCAGACAAGAACACCCCCATTTGATCAAGGAAAAGCCAGTAATGAGTCATCAGCAGCAGACCTCGCGGACCGCCGGCAAGGCCGTCTTCCAGCGCACCGCGTTGTCGGTGGCGATCACCTATGCCGCCGCCATCTTGTCGGCGGCCGCCGTGGCGCCGCTCGCCCAGGCACAGTCGGCGGCCGACGCAGTCCAGTCCTACGCTATTTCCGCCGGTCCGCTGGGCCAGGCGCTGTCGCGCTTTGCCGCCCGCGCCGGCGTGGCGCTGTCCTTCGATGCAGCGCTGTTGGAAGGCAAGACCAGTAAGGGCCTGCGCGCGACGGTTTCCGTCAACGATGGCTTCTCGCAGCTGCTGCAAGGCAGCGGCCTGCAGGCCCGGCGCCTGCCCAACGGCGGCTATACGCTCAAGCCGGTGGCGGTGGCCGCCACCACAGCCGAGCCCGTGCCCGCACCGGTGGCGGTCAGCGCGCCCGCCCGCGCCGACATTGCCGTCACCGACATGCCGGCCGTCGAGGTGAGCGCGCAGCGCACCAACAGCACGCTGATCCGCCCGACGCGCCAAAGCACCGTCATCGACCGCGACGAGCTCGACGAACTGCGCCAGGCCTCCGACAGCCTGACCACCGTGCTCAGCAAAACCGTGCCGGGCATGGCCGATTCCAGCCGCACCATCACCGACTATGGTCAAACGCTGCGCGGGCGCAGTTCGCTGGTATTGGTCGATGGCATTCCCCTCAACACCAACCGCGATTCGGCGCGCAATATGGCGTCGCTCAACCTGGCCAGCATCGACAAGGTCGAAGTGCTGCGCGGCAGCAGCGCGATCTACGGTTCCGGCGCCAGCGGCGGCATCATCGCCATCACCACGCGTCCGGCCGGCGGCGCGCCGTATGCCGAGACGGCCTTCTCGCTGCGCTCGCCGTTGTCGCGCATCGGCAGCGACGGCCTCGGCGGCGAGCTCAGCCACTACATGTCCGGCGCCAGCGGCACGCTCGACTACACGTTCAACGTCGGCCTGCAGCACATCGGCGCCTCGTACGATGGCAAGGGCAAGCGCATCGCGCCCGAGCCGAGCCAGGGCGACCTGTTCGACAGCGACAACTACACCTTCGGCGGCAAGGTCGGTTTGCGCCTCGACCGCGACCAGCGCGTGCAGCTCGCCGCCAGCCGCTATGTCGCCGGGCAGGACAGCGACTACGGCTCCGATCCGTCGGTGGCGCGCCTGCCGGCTGGCAGCGCCGTGGCGCGGCCGGTCGACGGCCTGCAACTGAACGACCAGAACCAGCTGCGCAACACCCTGCTGAGCGCGAGCTACCAGCACAAGGACATCGCCGGCAACGCGCTGACGACCCAGTTGTACTACCGCGATTACTTCACCCGGTTCACGCCGTTCGACGCCCGCGCCGTCTCCACGCGCGGCAACAATGTCGATCAGGTGCTGCAAAACTCGCAAGTCTGGGGCGGCCGCGCCACCGTCGACACCCCGCTGGCCGCCGACCTGAAACTGCTGTGGGGCCTGGACTTCAACCAGGAACGCAGCGACATGCCGGACGACTTCTTCAACGCGGCCGCGTACGACGCCAGCGGCGGCAAGGTCTTTCAACTGAGCCGCACGGTGCTGTACATGCCGCCGCTGACGACGCGCAGCATCGGCGGCTTCGGCCAGGCGCAGTACAAGTTGAACCAGCAGTGGTCGTTCGAGGGCGGCCTGCGCTACGAGCACGCGCGGGCGCGCTTCGACGACTTCGTGCCGCTGTCGCAGATCCGCTTCGCCAACCCGCAGCAGGTACGCGGCGGCACGCTGTCGTACGACGCGTGGATAGGCAACGTCGGCGCCGTCTTCAAGCCGGTGCGCGGCCAGGAACTGTACGCGTCGTTCAGCCAGGGTTTCCAATTGCCGGACATGGGCCTGCAGATCCGCAACGCCACGCCGGCGTTCAACCTGGCCTCGTCCGCGCTGGAGCCGGTCAAGACCAATAACTACGAGCTGGGCTGGCGCGGCGGTGTCGGCGAGGTCAACGGCACGCTGGCGCTGTTCTACACCACGTCCAAACTGGGCGATGTGCAAAGCTTTAACAACGGCCTGATCCTGACGCGCACCGCCGAGAAGATCCGCGGCGTGGAAGCGAGCCTCGACTACCTGCCGCAGGCGAGCCCATGGGGCGGTGGGGCGACGTTGACCGCGATGTCGGGCCGCGAAACGCCGCAAGGCGGCAGCGCCGACCAGGCCATGACGGGCTACCGCATTGCGCCGACCAAGGTCACCGCCTACGCGCAGTACAAGCCGGGCGGCCGCTGGAGCGCGCGCCTGCAGGCGACCCATTTCGGTTCCCGCGATTCGCGCCTGAACGGGGTGGCCAGCTTTGGCCGGCGCGACGTATCGAGCTACACCACGCTCGACCTGACCGCGCGCCTGCAATGGACCGCCCGCGACACGCTCGTCGCCGGCATCGAAAACCTGCTGGACCGCTACTACCTGCCCGCCTACAGCCAGCTTATGCGCAACAGCAACAACACCAGCCGTTTGCCGGCCTCCGGCGCCGCCTTGAGCGTCAGCTATCACCGCCGCTGGTAGAGCGTCATCAAGTTCTGAGCCGGCACTGGCCGACCGGGGCGTGTACATCGCCGCGGCATCGAAGCACAGGGCTTGAGGTAGATACAGTGTTAACGTCTTGCCATTAATACTGTATGCATGTACAGTTAATATGCGTCACTCGCACACAACAATCTACCTCAGGAGTAAATCACCATGCTTGATCACATGACTTTCCGCGTGACCGATATTGCTCGTGCTAAAGCGTTTTACAGCGCGGCACTTGCGCCATTGGGCTACAGCGTATGCTTCGAAGGCAACTACGGCGTGAATATATTAGGGTTTGCTTACCCTGACTGCGCTGAGCCTGACGGCAAAAAAGCCGATGTATGGTTCATCGATGGCCCATCACCATACGGTGGCCCATCAGCAACTACCGGCTGCCACCTGGCATGGCGGGCAGAAACTCGTGCGCAAGTGGATGGTTTTTACCTCGCAGCGATCGCCGCCGGAGGAAAAGACAATGGTGCCCCAGGCGTGCGCCCGGACTATCACCCTGACTACTATGGTGCCTTTGTCATTGATCCGGAAGGCAACAACATTGAAGCCGTGTGCCACCTGCCAGGATGAGTAGCGCTCAGTGATCAGGCGTGAGCGGCCCGGTATACAGCCTGCATCGCTTTAATTTAACGTACACCGCTGAGCAAGTGCTTGCAGAAATGCCGGCGCCAGCAGTATGGACCGGTGGTCAACACCGGCAATGACGGTGGTACCGGCATGGGTGGCATGAACCGTCCAGTCACGTAGCTGCGGTGTGCGCTGGCGCAATGAAGCTTCGGCCAGGAAAGCGTGCAGCGGCGCCTGCACTTTCCGATAGTGGTAACGGCTCATGGCTATCGCGTTATCGAACGCAACCCACAGGCTGTACTCGCTGCTGCCCAATTGCGGGCCATCGAGCGGCAATTCGGATTCTTGCAACAGATGTGCCAGGGCCGCGTTGCGCTCCTCTGCGGTCATGCGCAGGAACAGCGCCGACCACCGCTCCGCCATGGCCGATTGCGCCAGCCATTGACTCAGGCGCAGCTCGGCGCTTGCCGCCTTGGCGTCGGACAGCCTCCTGGTTTCCAGGGTCTCGGCTTCAAACACGTCGACCATGCACACAAGCGCCACGGCGTGCTTGCGCCGCTCCAGTTCGCAGGCTGTGGCGAAAGCCAGGTCGCCACCAAACGACCAGCCGAGCAAAATACATGGACGGCCGTCGCCGGCGGCGCAGATGTGGTCCGCGTAGCCGCGCGCCAGCTCCTCGATCGACAGCCCCTCCCAGCGCGCCGCCGTCAGCGCATGGCTGACGAAGCTCTGCACGGGCCGCTCATGGCCCTGCTCCGCCACCAGCGCCGCGTATTCGCTGGAATTGACGTTCAGGCCGGGGAAACAATACAGCGGCAATTGCCTGCCATTGCGGTTCAGGTACACCACTTCGCTGAGCACCGCGCCGCGCTTGTCCAGACGCTCTGCCTGCTGCATCAGCAGCGGAAAATTGAAGATATCGGCCAATGCCAGCGCGCCTTCGCCGCAGCGCTGCTGTATCTGCCGCAGCAGCCGCAGCGCCAGCAGCGAATTGCCGCCAAGCGCAAAGAAATCGTCATGCAACCCGACCTGCTCCACCTGCAGCAGCTCGCACCAGATCGCAGCGAGCATGGACGACGTCCCGTCCGCCGGCACATCGAGGGCGGCCGCTTCGCTGCGTTGCGGCCGGGGCAAGGCCAGGCGGTCCACTTTGCCTGCGGGGCTGAGTGGCAGTTGCGCCAGCGTGACGATGCGCGACGGTACCATGTAGTCTGGCAGCGTGCGTGCCAGCGCTGCCTTCAGTGTGGTTTCCTGCAGCGCCGCGCCATCGACGCCGGTGACATAGGCCAGCAGTTGCCCGGCGTCGGCAATCACCGCCGCTTCGCGTACGTGGGGCTGGCGCAGCAGCTGCGTTTCGACCTCGCCCAATTCGATGCGGAAGCCACGCACCTTGACTTGCTGGTCGATCCGGCCGAGATACAGCAGTTGTCCATCTGCGCGCCAGCGCACCAGGTCTCCGGTGCGGTACAGGCGCGCGCCGGGTGCGCCACCGGGATCGGCGATAAAGCGTTCGGCCGACAATCCCGGCCGGTTCAGATAGCCGCGCGCCAGCAGGCTGCCGCCGATACATAGCTCGCCCACCGCGCCCGCCGCCACCGCATTGAGGTCGCCATCGAGCACGTGGAAATACCGTCCCGCCAGCGGCCGTCCGATCGGCGTGGCGGCCGGCAACGCTTCGGCACCGGACACGCAGGGATGGCAATCGTAGACGCTCGCGGTCACAATGGTCTCGGTCGGACCATAGCTGTTGAGCAGCCGCACGCCTTGCAGAGCCGCCCTGCCCCAGGCGCCCATGCCTTCCGGCGGCATCGCTTCGCCGGTGGCGTGTACCTGCCGCAACGGTGCATAGTCGCGCGGCCCGTGCTGTGCAAAATCCTGTGCCAGCAGCAGCCAGTAGGCGGTACTGAGGTCGGCCACGCTGATGCGCTGTTGCTTCACCTCGCGGTAAAAACGCGCGCTGTCCCACAATTGCGGTCCGCGCACCACCACGGCCGCGCCCATGCACAACGGTGGAAACAGCTGTTCGACAAAGCCGTCGAAATTAATCGTCGAGAACAGCAGCACGCGGTCGGCCGGCGTCAGTCCGAAATAGCCGATCGCCACCCGGGTGTGCGAAGTCAGCGCATGGTGCTCCACGCCGATGCCCTTGGGCCGTCCGGTCGAGCCGGAAGTGTAGATGATGTAGGCCAGCTGCTGTTCATGAATGGACAGCGGCGGATTGGCGTCGCTGTAGTCGGCCAGCGGCAGCCGATCGAACGCCAGTACCTGCCGCACCGCCGGCAGCTCAGGCGCCAGTGAGCTGATGGTCAGCAGCAGGCCGATCGCGCTGTCTTCCACCATCGCGGCCAGGCGCTCCTGCGGATAGTCGGGATCGAGCGCCACGTAGGCGGCGCCGCTTTTCAGTATTGCCAGCACCCCGACCACCAGCGCGATCGAACGTGGCAGCGCGATGCCCACGCGCTTCTCCGCACCTGCGCCGTGCGCCAGCAGGCACTGCGCCAGCTGATTGACGCGCCGGTTCAACTGCGTGTAGGTCAGCAGTTCGCCGTCGTACGACAATGCCGGTGCGTCCGGCGTGTCCAGCACCTGCTGCTCGAACATCGCCGGCACGCAGGCACGCGCAGCCAGCGGCAAGCGATGCTCGCCCAGCTGGCGCAGCTGCGCCAATTGCGCAGCGTCGAGCGCCGTCGCATCGCCTGTGCACGACTGCGGCGCCTCGGCCATGGCCTGCAGCAGCCGCAGGTACTGGCTTTCCAGCGCGTCGGCATCGCCAGCGTCGAAGCGCCGGCTGTCGTATTCGAGTATGCAATGCCATTGCTCACCGCCCGCGATCACATCGAGCGACAGTTCGGCCTTGCTGCCGCCGGAATTGAGCGGCAAGGCGCGAACCTGCAGCCCGTCCATCGCCAGGCTGCGATCTTGCGCCGACACTTCCAGGCCGAACATGGCCTGGAACAGCGGATGGCGGCCAGGCTGGCGGCTGCCACCGGCGCCGCGCTCGAGCAGCAGTTCCAACGGCACATCCGCGTGCGCCAGTGCGGCCAAGGTACCGGCGCGCAGTTGACGGCACAGTGCAGACCAGCTTTGCTGCGGCTGCAGTTGCGCGCGATGGATCTGCATGGTGACGCAGAAGCCAACCAGCTGTTGCAGCTCGGAGCGGGCGCGGCCGGCATTCGGTACGCCCACGGCAAAGTCCCGCTGGCCGCTGGTGCGCCCCAGCAGCACCTGCCAGGCGGCGAGGCAGGCGACGAACGCGGTGCAGCCTTCGCTGCGACAGTAGGACTGCACCGCCGCCGTCAGCGCGGCAGGCAGCTCAAAGCGCCGCCGTTCAAGCGCCTGCCGCTGGTGGCGCGGCTCGGGCAGCGATAGCGGCGGCACGTCACGCAGATACGCTTCCCAATAGGCGAGCTGCTGCTCCAGGCCGGCTCCCGGCATACCCTGCCGCTGCCACGTCGCATAATCGGCATAGGAGAGCGCGGGCGCGGGTGCGAGCTGCGCTGCATCGCCGGCCAGGCGATAAGACTGCGCCAGCTCGCGCAGCAGCAGGTCATTGGACCAGCCGTCGCTGACGATGTGATGCATGCCCAGCACCAGCACATGGTGCTGCGCCGAGACCCGGCAAAGCCGGGCAAACAGCAACGGCGCCACACCGAGGTCGAATACATGATGCGCCATGCGCTGCAATTGCGCCGTCAGCGTGCCCGCATCAGCGGCTTCTTCAATGTCGAGGTGAAATGGGGCCGACTCCTGCACGATCTGCACAGCTTCGCCATCGTGCTGTTCGAAGCGGGTGCGCAGCACGGCATGGCGCGCAATCAGCGTCTGCAGCGAGGCCTGCAGCGAGGCGATGTTCAACGCACCGCCAATGTCGAACGCGCGCACCATGTTATAGCTGGTCAGTGCCGGATCGAGCTGCTGCAGCATCCACAACTGGTGCTGGCCATGCGTCAGCGGCGCCACCGCACCGCCGGCCAATCCGGGGCGCAAGCCCTGCCCGGCATCCCCGGCGTCATCGTCCATCAATAACGCCAACAGTTCATCATCCATTTCACTCATCTTGTTACTGCCTTGGCGGTCAATTTACCGAGTTTTTGCATTTTCCCCGCCATCGCGCCGGCCTTGCCGGCCGCCGCCTGCGGGTCCTCCACCATCGCCTGCAGCAGTGCGATCCAGTCGGCGGACAGCCTGGCGGCAGTGGCCTGGCCAAACAGCTGCGTGGCGTACACCAGATTGGCGCCATAGCCGCCATCGTCGGCCGGGGTCACAAACATCGCCATGTCGAACTTGGACGATACCTGCCGGTCGCGCAGCACTTCCAGCTCCACTTGGGCAATCTCCAGCTTGCCCTGGTCCGTGTTCTGCAGTACGAACAGCACTTGCAGCAGCGGGTTCCAGCGCCGGTCGCGCTCCATGCCGGCCAGTTCCACCACCTGGTCGAACGGCAGTTCCTGATGTTCGAACGCGTCCAGCACGGCGCCGCCGCTGGCCAGCAAAAAGTCCAGATAACGCATGTTCGGCGCCAGCCTGGAACGCAGCGGCAGCACGTTGACGAAAAATCCGATCAGGCCTTCGAGCTCCTGCCGCGAGCGGCCTGCCACATCGGTACCGACGACCAGATCGGCGGCGCCGGAATGCCGATGCAGAACCAGCTGGAACGCCGCCAGCAGCACCATGAAGGGCGTCAGTTGATGCGCCCTGGCCAGTCCATGCACCGCGTCGGCCAGGGTGGCAGGCACGGTGCAACGCACGACATCGCCGCTGTGGCTCGGTTGCGCGGGACGCGGCTTGTCGCCTTGCAGTACCGGCGCTTGCGGCGCGGCGTGCAGATAATCGCGCCAGAACGCTTCCTCCGCGGCCAGTGCACCCTGCACCCTGCGTTGATGCTGCCATGCCGCGTAGTCTGCATACTGCACCGGCAGCGGCGGCAGTTGTGCCGCCTGACCTGCCACACTTGCGCGATAGCAGGCGGCAAATTCCTTGACCAGCACCCCCAGCGACCATCCGTCGGCCACGATATGGTGGACGGCGAACGACAACACATGCTGATGCGGCCCGGTGCGCAGCAGCGCGGCACGCAACAACGGCGCGCTTGCGAGATCGAACGGCCGCTGTGCATGGGCGGACAAGGCCTGCTCCAGTTCATCTTGCGTGCTTCCGGCCAGATCGATCAGCGGCACATCGAGCGCCACTTCCTGTTCAATCACGGCGCGCGGCTCTCCTTCGTCGTCTTCAATATAGCAAGTGCGCAGTACTTCGTGACGGGCCACGATCTGCTGCAGCGCGTGGCGCACGGCGCCCTGCGACAGCGCGCCGCTCATCCTGACGGCGCACGCCATGTTGTAAGCGGCGCGCTGGCCGGCGCTGCCGGCCAGCCGGTCCAGCATCCAAAGCCGGTGCTGCGATAGCGACAACGGCATGGTGGCGCCACGCGCCACTGGCAACAGCGCAAGCTCATTTGCCGTTGCAGGCGCCAGGCACGCGGCCATCGCCGATAGCGTACGATGCTCAAACACCGCCCGTAGCGCCAGCGCTCCCAACGCGGCCTGTTTCAAGCGCGCAATCAGGCTGATCGCCAGCAGCGAGTGGCCGCCCAGCGCAAAAAAGTCGTCGTCGCGGCCGACCTTGTCGACTCCCAGCACCTCGCGCCACACCGCCGCCAGCGCCTGCTCGGCGGCGCCCCGAGGCGCGCCATAGTCGCCCGCCGGCAGCTGCGGCTGCGGCAGGGCTTTGCGATCGACCTTGCCGCTGGCGTTCAGCGGCAAGGCCGGCAAGGTCACGATCTGCGACGGCACCATATAGTCCGGCAGCCCCGCCAGCAGCGCCTGCTTCAACGCCGCTTCCTCGCCCTGCGGCGCAACGTAGCCCACCAGCCGCATGCCGCCAGAACCTGCGAGCGCCACCACCACCGCTTCGCGCACACCAGGCTGCGCCAGCAAGGCCGATTCGATCTCGCCCAGTTCGATGCGCAGCCCACGCAGCTTCACCTGGTGGTCGAGCCGGCCCAGGTATTCCAGCTGGCCGTCGGCGCGCCAGCGCACCAGATCCCCGGTGCGGTACAAACGCCCGCCGCTGCCGAAAGGATCGGCGACGAAGCGCTCCGCCGTCAGCGCGCCGCGCCGCAGATAGCCGCGCGCCAGCCCGATGCCGCCCAGATACAGCTCGCCTGCGGCGCCGCGCGGCGCCAGTTGCAGATCCGGTCCCAGCACGTGCACTTCGGTGGCCGTGATCGGTGCGCCGATCGGTACGCTGGCACCGCCGTCGTCCACGCAGGTCCAGTGCGTGACGTCGATCGCCGCCTCGGTCGGGCCGTAGAGGTTGTACAGCGCTGCCTGCGGCAGGCAGGCAAACACGCGCGCCTGCAATGGCGCCGGCAGCGCCTCGCCGCTGCACACGATGCGCCGCAAACTGGCGCAGTCGCTACTACCCTCGGCTTCCAGATGGGCCACAAAAGCCTGCAGCATCGACGGCACGAAGTGCAGCGTGGTGATCCCGTGCCGGGCGATGCGCGCCAGCAGCAGCGCCGGATCCTTGTGCTCTCCCGGCGCCGCCATCGCCAGGCTGGCGCCTTCGCTCAATGGCCAGAAGAACTCCCACACCGAGACGTCAAAACTGAACGGCGTCTTTTGCAGCACGATGTCGCCGGCCTGCAGGCCATAGGCCTGCTGCATCCAGGCCAGCCGGTTGTTCAGCGAGCCATGGCGGTTGGCCGCGCCTTTCGGCTTGCCGGTGGAGCCGGAGGTGTAGATGGCGTAAGCCAGGTTTTCGTCGTGCAGCGGCGGGGCCGGATCGTGTTGCGGCTGTCCGCCCAGATCGAGCGTATCGAGCTGCAGCACCTGCGCCTGCGGCGCCCACGGCGCGCCATCGTTTGCGGTCAGCAGCAGCGCCACGCCGCTGTCCTGCGCCATGTAAGCCAGCCGCTCGGCCGGATAATCGGGATCGAACGGCACATAGGCGCCGCCAGCCTTCAGGATCGCCAGCAGCGCGACCACCATCGACACCGAACGTTCGATGGCGATGCCGACCAGGCGATCCGGCCCCACGCCGCACAGGATCAGATAATGCGCCAGTTGGTTGGCGCGCCGGTTCAGTTCTGCATAGCTGAGCGACTCTTCGCCGCACAGCAAGGCCAGCGCATCGGGCTGCGCCGCCGCCAGCGCCTCGAAGCGCCGCTGTACCGGTGCCATGGCAGGATAACGCTGCCGGTTGCGGCCCAATGCCAGCATCTGTGCGGATGTTGCCGTGGCGTGCGGCGTCAGGTCGGCCAGCATGACCTGTGGCGCCGACGCCATCTGCCGTAACAAACCCGCAAGTTCGGCCGCCATGGCCGCTGCCGCATCATCCGCAAAGCACGCGCGGTCATAGGACAGGCGCAGCCGCAGCCCGGCGTCCTGCACCACCGACAGCGCCAGCGCATAACCGGTTTCGTCATGTGTGCGCGCGGACGAAAAGCGCAAGCCACCGGCGTCCGACTGCGCCAGCATCTGGTCGACCGGATAATTTTCAAACACCAGGATGGAATCGAACAGCGCCTGCCCGCCATGACCGGCACGCTGCTGCAGCGTGTACAAGGGCGTGTATTCATGCTCGCGCAGCGCCAGGTTGTGCTCCTGCAGCGCGCGCAGCCAGTCGCCCAGATTCAGCTCGGGCCTGGGCGCACAAATCAGCGGCAGGGTATTGATAAACAGTCCCACCCAACGGTCCGCTCCCGCCAACGCCGCCGGCCGCCCCGAGACGGTGACGCCAAAAGCCACCTCGTCCCTGCCTGTGTAGCGCTGGAGCAGCAAGGCCCATGCCGCCTGCACCAGCGTATTGACCGTCACTCTTTGTTCGCGGGCGAAGCTTGCCAGCTGTGCTGCATAGTCGTCCGACAAGCGCTGCATTTGCTCGCTGCGTCCCGATCGTCCGGCCGGCGCGGCCAGGGCTTGCGCCATCAGCACCGGCTCTGGCAGCCGGCGCAGCTGCTGGTCCCACCATGCGTCACTGGCTTGCTGCTCGCGTCCCGCCAGCCAGGCGATATAGTCCCGATACCGCCCGGCTGGCGAGGATACGGCTTCGCCGCTGTAATCGCGCAGTATTTCGCCAAGCAGCATCGACGTGCTCCAGCCGTCGAGCAGAAGATGGTGAACGCTCCACACCAGATGGCAGGCATGGGTGCCGGTGCGCACCAGCGTCAGACGCATCAGCGGCGGCCGGGCCAGATCGAAGCCCTGGGCCAGATCGGCTTGCGCCAGTTGATCGAGCGCCTGCGGCAGGTCACCCCTGCCGTGCCAGTCATGCACCACGATCGGCAAAGGCAGCTCGCGCGCAAGCCATTGCAGCGGGCCGCCGGGCAGCATCAGGAAGCCGGTGCGCAGCACGTCGTGCCGCTGTATGGCCTGGTTCCAGCATGCCTGGAACCGCCGCAGGTCCAGCCCGCCAATATCGACCCGCAACTGGTTGACATACGTGGCGCCGGCGCCATCATGCAGACTGTGGAAAAACAGGCCTTGCTGCATCGGTGACAGTGGGTACAGGTCGGCCAATTGCGCCGGCGCTATCGGCAAGCCGTCCAGCGCCGCCTGATCCAGTCTCGCCAGCGGCACATCGGATGGCGTCAGGCCGGCCGCACCGCTGCAGCAGTGGGTGATCAGCGCGCGCAACTCCTGTTCGCAGGAGCGCACCAGCGCGGCGACGGTATCGGCTTCATACCTGGCATTGCTGTAGCTGAAGTCCAGCCGCAACTGACCTTGATACACCTGGCCATTGACCGATACTTCATAGTCGAGCGGCGCATCCGGGCTCAGATTTGCGCCGGCCGGCTCTTGCGCCGGCCGCCACAAGGCGTCGGCGTCAAACGCGGCATCGAACTGGCCGAGATAATTGAACAGCACCTGTGCTTGCGGCAGTGCCGCCAGGGTTTCACGCGTCGCCGCATCGCCCAGATAGCGCAATGCGCCGTGGCCCAGGCCCTTGTCGGGCGCGCAGCGCAAACTCTCCTTCACGCGCTTGAGCGCAGCGCCAGGCGCGCCGTGCGCGTACAAGGCCACCGGGTAGACGCTGGTGAACCAGCCCACTGTGCCGGAGAGGTCGAGTTCATGCGACAGCTCTTCGCGGCCGTGGCCTTCAAGGTCGATCAACACGCCGTTCTCGCCGCTCCAGGCGCAAAGCGCCCGCGCCAGTGCGGTCAACAGCATGTCGTTGATTTGCGTGCGGTACGCGGCGGGCGCCTGGCGCAGCAATGCGTCTGTGGCGGCGGCGTCGAGCGTGAAGCCGGCCCGATCGCGCTGGCGTTGTGTGCGCGCGCCGTCAGCATGGTCGCAGGGCAGCGATGCCGGTGCGCTGCTGACCGTCCGCCAATACCCGAGCTGATGCTGCTGCTGGTGCGCGTAGTGCCGCAGTTGTATGGTCCAGGCGTGATAGGCGTCGCCGTCCGCCCGGAGCGGCTGCTTGCCGTCATACAGCGCCGCCAGCTCTTCGAGCACAATGCGCCAGGATACGCCATCAATGGCGAGATGGTGGATGGCCAGCAGCAGGCGCGAGCTGCCGTCGGCCAGCTCGATCAGCATGGCGCGTATCAGCCGCCCATCTGCAATATTCAGGCTGCGCTGCGCTTGCTCGCACAGCGCGCTCGCCTGCCCGGAGCTGGCCGCCTGCCGCCGCCACAGGATGGGCTGGCGCGGCACCGGGCCATAGGCTTGCTGCCATTCGTCCTGGCTGTTGCGGGTGAAACGCAGGCGCAAGCTTGCATGGCGCGTCGCCAGCGCCTGCAAGGCCTGCTCAAGGCGTACCGGGTCGAGCCGCGCGTCGCTGTGCAGGAGCAGGGATTGATTCCAGTGACTGGCCGATGGCGGCGAACGTTCGAAGAAAGCCGCCTGTATCGGCAGCAGCGAAAAAGGCTGATCGGACTGCGGCATCGTCACGGCGACCGGAGCGGCGGCCTCCAGGGGCTCGGCCAGCGGCGCCAATTGCGCGATGCTCTGACGCTCGAACAGCTGGCGCGGGGTGAGCTTCCAACCGGCGCGCCGCGCGCGCGCCACAATTTGCAGGCTGATGATGGAGTCGCCGCCCAGCGCAAAAAAGTTGTCGTCGCGGCCGACCTTGTCGACTCCCAGCACCTCGCGCCACACCGCCGCCAGCGCCCGTTCGGCGGCGCCCCGAGGCGCGCTATAGTCGCCCGCCGCCTGCTGCGGCAGCGGCAGGGCTTTGCGATCGACCTTGCCGCTGGCGTTCAGCGGCAAGGCCGGCAAGGTCACGATCTGCGACGGCACCATATAGTCCGGCAGCCCCGCCAGCAGCGCCTCTTTCAGCGCCGCTTCCTCGCCCTGCGGCGCAACGTAGCCCACCAGCCGCATGCCGCCAGAACCTGCGAGCGCCACCACCACCGCTTCGCGCACACCAGGCTGCGCCAGCAAGGCCGATTCAATCTCGCCCAGTTCGATGCGCAGCCCACGCAGCTTCACCTGGTGGTCGAGCCGGCCCAGGTATTCCAGCTGGCCGTCGGCGCGCCAGCGCACCAGATCCCCGGTGCGGTACAAACGCCCGCCGCTGCCGAATGGATCGGCGACGAAGCGCTCCGCCGTCAGCGCGCCGCGCCGCAGATAGCCGCGCGCCAGCCCGATGCCGCCCAGATACAGCTCGCCTGCGGCGCCGCGCGGCGCCAGTTGCAGGTCCGGTCCCAGCACGTGCACTTCGGTGGCCGTGATCGGTGCACCGATCGGTACACTGGCACCGCCGTCGTCCACGCAGGTCCAGTGCGTGACGTCGATGGCCGCCTCGGTCGGTCCATAGAGGTTGTACAGCGCTGCCTGCGGCAGGCAGGCAAACACGCGCGCCTGCAATGGCGCCGGCAGCGCCTCGCCGCTGCACACGATGCGCCGCAAACTGGCGCAGTCGCTACTACCCTCGGCTTCCAGATGGGCCACAAAAGCCTGCAGCATCGACGGCACGAAGTGCAGCGTGGTGATCCCGTGCCGGGCGATGCGCGCCAGCAGCAGCGCCGGATCCTTGTGCTCTCCCGGCGCCGCCATCGCCAGGCTGGCGCCTTCGCTCAATGGCCAGAAGAACTCCCACACCGAGACGTCAAAACTGAACGGCGTCTTTTGCAGTACGATGTCGCCAGCCTGCAGGCCATAGGCCTGCTGCATCCAGGCCAGCCGGTTGTTCAGCGAGCCATGGCGGTTGGCCGCGCCTTTCGGCTTGCCGGTGGAGCCGGAGGTGTAGATGGCGTAAGCCAGGTTTTCGTCGTGCAGCGGCGGGGCCGGATTGTGTTGCGGCTGTCCGCCCAGATCGAGCGTATCGAGCTGCAGCACCTGCGCCTGCGGCGCCCACGGCGCGCCATCGTTTGCGGTCAGCAGCAGCGCCACGCCGCTGTCCTGCGCCATGTACGCCAGCCGCTCGGCCGGATAATCGGGATCGAACGGCACATAGGCGCCGCCAGCCTTCAGGATCGCCAGCAGCGCGACCACCATCGACACCGAACGTTCGATGGCGATGCCGACCAGGCGATCCGGCCCCACGCCGCACAGGATCAGATAATGCGCCAGCGCGTTGGCGCGCCGGTTCAGTTCTGCATAGCTGAGCGACTCTTCGCCGCACAGCAAGGCCAGCGCATCGGGCTGCGCCGCCGCCAGCGCCTCGAAGCGCCGCTGTACCGGTGCCATGGCAGGATAACGCTGCCGGTTGCGGCCCCACGCCTCCAGCTGCAGCTGCTCGGCGGGCGCAAGAAAGTCCACCTCGCCCAGCTTGCAGGCAGGATCGGCCACCATCAGCTCCAGCAGCCGCTTGAAATCCTGTTGCACGCGCGCGGCAGTGGCGGCATCGAACATGCCGGTGCTGTATTCGATGGCGCACTGCACTTTGCCGGCGGTGACAAACATCTCCAGCGCCAGATCCAGCTTGGCGCTGCCCTCCTCCAGTTCCAACATCTCCACCTTCAAGCCGTGCAACGTGGGCAGCGCCGCGCCGTCGATCACTTGCAGGCCGAACATCGCCTGGAACAGCGGCTGCTGGGCGCCGCGACGTCGCTCCAGCAGCAACTCCAGCGGTACCTGCGCGTGATTCATCGCCGCCAGTGCATCGGCACGCAGTTGCGCACACAAGCCGGACCAGGTCATTTCCGGCGCCATGCGTACACGATAGGCCTGCATGGTGACGAAGAAGCCGACCAGATCGTGCAGCTCTTCGCGCGGCCGGCCGGCGCTCGGCACGCCGATGGCAAAATCATCCTGGCCGCTGTAGCGGGCCAACAGCAGCTGCCAGGCGGCGAAATAGGCGACGAATTCGGTGCATCCCTGCTGGCGGCAGAACCCCTGGATGTCTTCAGACAGCGCCGCAGGCAAGGCAAACCTCAGACGCGCTCCCGCATAGTCAAGCTCCTTGCGCGGCGACTGCGCAGGCAGCGTCAATGGCGGCACGCCACGCAGATAGTTGTCCCAATAATCGAGCTGGGACTGCAGCGCCGGCGTCGCGGCGCTGTCGCGCTGCCATTCGGCGTAGTCCGCGTATTGCAAGGACGGTGATGGCAGGGCCACCGGTACGCCCTGCAAAGCGCCACGATAAGCCAGCGCCAGATCGTCCATCAGCACCGCATTCGACCAGCCGTCGCTGACCAGATGATGCATGCCGATGACCAGCACGTGCTGATCCGGCGTCAACCGGTACAGGCGCGCAAACAGCAGCGGCGCAATCGACAGATCGAAGACGTGGGCGGCGGCGGCCTGCAGCTGCGGCTGCAGTTCGGCCGCGTCCATCAGGACCACGCGCTGCAGCGTGAAAGCCGCATGCGGCTCCACGATCTGCATCGGTTCATCATCGATGACGGTAAAGCGCGTGCGCAGCACGTCGTGGCGTGCAAGCAGCGCCCGCAGGGCCGATTCCAGCGCATCGGCGTCCAGCACACCGGACAGGCGGAAGGCCCGCAGCAGGTTGTACGCAGTGAGCGCAGGCTCCAGTTGATGCAGCAGCCATAGCTGGCGCTGTCCGTAGGACAGCCTCGCAGGGGCGTCCGGGTTGCCTCGACGAGCGATTCCATCGTGCGCCATATCGTCGCCATCGTCGCCATCCTCGCTCAGCAATAGCGCCAGCAGATCGTCATCCATCTCACTCATTGCATCTTCCCATATTGTTCGATTATCAGGCCGCTTTGCCTTGTCGGCCGCGCTCTTGCAAAGCGGCGCGCTGCTCGGGCGACATCTGCGCCAGCTTGCGCTGCGCCTGCGCCAGCCTCTCCAACTGGACCACGTCGCTGCTGCTTGCGCGCAGCAGACGCGCCAGCGCTTCGACGCTGGCATGGTCAAACACCAGGCCAGGGGCGATCTCTGTTTTCAACAGCTTGCGTATGCGCGCGGTCAGCTTGATGACCAGCAGGGAATGGCCGCCAAGGTCAAAGAAATCCTCGTCCACGCCGACCTGTTCGCACGCCAGCAGTTCAGCCATGCAGCCGGCCAGCACGAATTCAAGCGCGTCGCGCGGCGCCAGCAAGTCCGTCCTGCGTTGCTGCGGCGCGCACGCCGCCAGCGCGGCGCGGTCGATCTTGCCGTTGGCCAGGCGCGGCAACGCGGCAAGCAAGGCATAGCGGCCTGGCAGCATGTGCGCCGGCAGGCGCGACGCCAGGTGTTCGCGCAAGGCCGCCTCGCTTGCGGCGGCGTCGTTGTCCGGCACCACGACCGCCACCAGCGTCGCCTGGCCGGCGTCGTCGGCCACGGCCAGCACCACTGCCTGGCGCACGCCGGCGGCACTGAGCAAAGCTGCCTCGATTTCAGCCGGTTCGACGCGATAGCCGCGTATTTTCAGCTGATGGTCGGCACGGCCGGCCAGCACCAGGCCGCCGCGTGGCAGCAGCCAGGCCAGGTCGCCGCTGCGATACATGCGCTGGCCGGGGCGTTGCGGATCGTCGACAAAGACTGCGCCGCCATCACGGTTCAGGTAACCGCGCGCCAGCTGCGCGCCGCCGATATACAGTTCGCCTTGCGCGCCGGCGGGTACCGGCCGCAGCTGCGCATCGAGCACCTGGATGCGGCAGTTCGGCAGCGCGGTCGTGAGCGGCAACACCGCAGCCGACGCTGCGCAGCCGTCCACCGCATGAATCATCACGCCGATGGTGGTCTCGGTGGGGCCGTAGTGGTTGTAGATGCGGCAGTCAGGGCGCAGGTGCAGCAGGCGTGCGACGAACGCCGTCGAAGCGGGCTCGCCGCCGAGCACTACGCATTGCGGCAGCGTGGCCGCGTCGCCGTCCAGCAGTGCCTCCAGATGCGAAGGCACCATCTTGACGGCGTCAACGGCGTGCTCGGCCAGGAAACGCGCGAACGATGGCGCGTCCTGCATTTCGGCAGCCGAGGCGATGACCAGGCAGGCGCCGTTGAACAAGGCGCCGAACAGCGCCGTGTTGCCAAGATCCGCCGCCACCGTGCCGGTCAGCGCCCAGCGGCGGCTTGCGGCCAGTTGCATGGCCTGCGAGGCGCCAGCCACGTAGTTCAACAA
This sequence comes from Janthinobacterium sp. PC23-8, assembly GCF_002250505.1. GTDB lineage: Bacteria > Pseudomonadota > Gammaproteobacteria > Burkholderiales > Burkholderiaceae_D > Janthinobacterium. Next base: position 2,792,048 of record NZ_NJGY01000001.1, on the reverse strand, counting down.
CTGGCCATGTTCGACAATCACCCCTTTCGGCGTGCCGGTGGAGCCGGAGGTATACATCACGTATGCCACGTCGCTGGCGCTGCAGACGGCGGTCGGTACAGGCTGCACATCGACCGCACCGGCGATCGCGGCCGCCAATGCATCCGCATCAACCGTCAGCGCCGGCGCGGCATCGGAGACAATCGCGTCACGACGGCCGGCAGGCCAATGCGGATCGAGCGGCAGGTAGCCCGCGCCCTGGCGCCAGGCGGCCAGCAGCGCCACGACGAAGCCGGCGCAGCGCTCAAGATCGAGCGCGACCAGGTCGCCGCGCTGCACGCCCTGCGCCGCCATCCAGAGCGCCACGCGCGCCACATTCTGTTCCAGCTCCTGATAGCTGGTCACTACGCCCTGCTCCGACAAGGCCGGCGCCTGTGGCGTTGCAGTGCTCCATGCTGCGATGCGCTCGCCCAGCAAAGCCTGTCCAGGGTCCAGCGGCCGACCTTCGATGACTGGCCCGGCGGGCAGCGGCGCATCCATGACGGCGCTGTCCGGCCGCTGCGCGATCGCCGCCAGCAGCGCGGCGTATTGCTCCAGCAGGCAGGCGCTATCGGCCGCATGGTAGTGCAGGCCGTCGCTGTAAAGCGACGCGTCTGCACCGGCGATGAGCAACGCCAGTTCAGCGGGCGCGCCGGGTGCGCTCAGGTCGTCCACGTGCCAGCCCGGCAGTTTGGCTGGCGCCTCGCGATAGCTGAAGCTCACCGCCGGCCGGAGCGACGCAAGGCAGTATTCCTGGGCCCCGCGATGTGCCTCCAGCGCCGTGGCCAATTCGGGCAGCAGGGCATTGAAGCTGCGCCCGGGAACCGCCTGTACCGCAACCGGCATCAGCTTCTCGTATACGCCGATGGCGCCTTCCATCACATCGTAGTCGCGGCGGCAGTCATGCAGCCAGCCGCCGCTCACATGCGCGCTACCCTGCAGGCGCGCCAGCAGCAGCCACCACGCCAGTTGCAGCGCCGTCTCCAGCGTTGCGCCTTGCGCTTTCGCCAGCGAGGCCAGGCGCGCCAGCACCTGCTCATCCAGATTCGCGCGCGCTGCGGCGTACTGCGGCACAGCGTCCGCCGGCGCGGCAATACGCCAAGACAGCTGTACCGGTTCGGCACCCGCATGCTGCTGCAGGTAGCCGGCCCAGTAGGCTCGCCCCTGTACCGCTTCGGGATCGTCGTCCAGATCCTGGCGCCATTCGATGTATTGGCTGTACTGGAACACCTCGTCCGGCAGCGGCTGGCCGTCGTAAGCGGTTTTCAGCTCGCGCCACAACATTGGCAGGCTGGCCTGGTCGGCCGCCAGCGCTGTCATTGTCAGCGCGATGTGCGACGCTGCGCCATCATGCGTGACGGTTGCCGCAATGCCGGGCGGACCGCCTTCCTGCTGGCGCAAGCCGCGATAGCCCGGCAATTCACGATACGCGAAGCGCAAGGCTTGATGACGCGCGGCGACCTCGGCCAGCGCCCGCTGCAAACGCTGTGCGTCGATGTGCTCGTCACTGCGCGCACTGCTGACATGCACGGCGCTGCCGTCAGCCAGTTGGCGCTGTTCCGGCCCCAGCGGCCAGTGTTGAAGATCCTGCGTCGTATCCATTTAGTTTTCCTGTATCGGTTGCGGTGTCTCGGCGGCGGCGGCAATGAGGTCGGCGCGGCTGACCATCTCCCCCATCGCCACCACGATCTTGCGCGGGCCTTCGAAGGGATCGCGGGCATGCGCGGCCAGCATGTTGTCGAGCATGATGACGTCGCCCTGGCGCCAGTCAAAGCGCACCGCGCACGCTTCGTAGGTACGGCCGATCAGCTCCATCGTTGCATCGGGAATCGGCGTACCGTCGCCGAAGCAGACCTGGCGCGGCAGGCGCCGAGGACCGACCATGGTCAGCAGATCGGCGCGCAGCTCCGGCTCCAGGCAACTGACATGGTGCAGCTGCACCTGATTGAAAAAGGCGCGTTCACCGGTGACCGGGTGGGCGATCACCGCCGGGCAGCGCGTGCGCGTCTGCAGTTCGTCGTTATCGAGCCAGGTGAATTCGATGCCGGCCAGACGCAGGCGGGTTTCGACTTCAGCGCGCTGCGTGGTCTTGAAGAAGTCCTGCCAGCTCACATCAAGCCGGTGATTGAAGGTGCGGATGTACAGCAGTTGCTTGCGTTCGAACTCCTCCACCAGTGCGGCCGGCAGGCGGCGCAGCATTTCGCGGCAATCGACAATCGGCGTGGCGCCGCCGACCGGCGACGGCAGTTCACAGTAGAACCACTGCTTGCGCGGCCACTGGTCCAGGTGAGCGCTCTCGTTATGGAACAGGATCATCTGCCGTTCCGGATAGGGCGTCGAACGGTAAGTGTTGCGCCCGCCCTCCTTCTTCGGCAGGTCGCCGTAGTCGCCATGCAGCTGCGGCTCGATGGCTTCGGCGAAACTCTCGAACTCCTGCGGCGTGCGCAGGTCAAAGCCACGGAACAGGATGCCGCCGTGACGCAGCAGCATGCTTTCCACCAGATCGCGTTGTTCGCGCGCCCAGGCAACGGCGTCCAGTCCTTCGTCGCGCGCTTCGATCACTGCCGGGAACTGCTGGTCCGGCTGCAGAAAAGACATGGAAACTACCGGCCGGGGGGCACTGCGCACAGCCGGCTGCTGCTTCAAACGGTCCAGTTTTCCGGCCATCGAGGCTGGTTTGTTCATGATGGGTTTCTCCTCTGTTTCAATATCGGTCAGATGCTCAATTGCCTGCTGCCAGGCTTGCGCCGCACGAGCCACAACGGCACGCTCATGGCGGCCGGCGTGATAGATCCATTCCGCCTGCAAGCCGCCTTCCACTTCCGAGATGAATACGGCCAGATCAAATTTGGCCGGCGCGCCTTGATCGGCCAGCACTTCGATCTCCAGGCCGCCGATATCTGCCTGCGCCGCAGGCGTGTTTTGCAGCACGAACAGGGTTTGCAGCAACGGATGGCGGCCACGTTCGCGTGGCACATTCGCCGCCTCGACGATCTGGTCGAACGGCATGTCGCCATGCTCGAAGGCACGCAGTACGCTGTCCTTGACCTGCTTCAGCCAGCGGCCGAAGTCCTGCGCCGGCGCCGTCATGCGCGAACGCAGCGGAACGACGTTGACGAAGAAACCGATCAGGCCTTCAAGTTCAACCCGGTCGCGGCCTGCGGCATCGGTGCCGACCACCAGGTCGTCCTGGCCGGACTGCCGGTGCAGCACTTGCAGGAAAGCGGCCAGCAGGACCATGAACAAGGTAGCGCCGTGCTGGCGGGCCAGTTGTTCCAGCTGCCGCACCACAGACCCGGGCAGCGTGAGGACCGGCAGCGCATTGCGCTCGGCCGCCACCGGCGCCAGAGCGGCCCTGGCCGGCAAGGTCGACAGCGCGGGCGCGGCGGCCAGATAGCTGCGCCAGAACGCCGCCGACGCCGCGCCTGCCGGGCCGGCGGCGCGCGCCGCATGCCAGGCCGCGTAGTCGGCATACTGTACCGGCAAGGCCGGCAGGCCGACGCCCCGATAGGCGGCGCCCAGTTCGCGCAGCAGCACTGCCTCGGACCAACCGTCAAATACCATGTGGTGCACGCAGAACAGCAGCACGTGCTCCTGCGGCGCCAGGCGCAACAGCTGTGCGCGCAGTAGCGGTGCCTGCGACAGGTCGAACGCCCGGCCACGCTGTTCGCTCGACAAGGCCGCCACCTGAGCCGCCTGGCGGCCTGGCGGCAGCGGCGACAGATCGAGCACCGGCATGGGCAGATCGAGCGCCTGCAACATGGCGGCATGGGGATCGCCATCCTCGCTCTGCGGATAAGAGGTACGCAGCACTTCATGGCGCGCCACCACCGTATTGAACGCGGCCTGCAGGCGCGGCACGTCGAGCTCGCCGCGCAGGCGCAGGGCGGCGGCGATGTTGTAGGCGCTACGCTGTGCCGGCGTGGCCAGGCGATCCACCAGCCATAGACGGTGCTGGACCGGCGACAGCGGCATCTGCTGGCGCCGCGCCACCGGCAGCAGCGCGTCCGCCGCCGGGGCATCGCCGGCGCTGCGGATGCGGGCCGCCATATCGGCCAGATGCGGATGCGCAAACACGTCACGCAAAGCCAGCTGCGCGCCCAGCGTTGAACGCACGCGCGCGCATAGCTGGATCGCCAGCAGCGAATGGCCGCCGGCATCGAAGAAGTGGCTATCGCGTCCCGCCGGCACGCCTCCCAGCAGCTGACGCCATAGCGCCGCCAGCGCATGCTCGATGGCGCCGTCCAGCGGCTGGGCCTGGTCCACGCTCAATTGCGGCGCCGGCAAGGCCTTGCGGTCGATTTTTCCGCCTGGGGTCTGCGGCAGCGCCGCCAGCACCACCACCGCTGCGGGCACCATATACTCCGGCAGCGCGGCCGCCAGCGCAGCACGCAGCGCCGTACCATCCAAATCCATGCCGGCGACATAGGCGGCCAGGCGCGCGCCCGGCAGTGCCACCGCGACCGCTTCCCTTACGCCGGCTTGCGCCATCAGCTGTGCTTCGATCTCGCCCAGCTCGACGCGGAAGCCGCGCACCTTGACCTGGTGGTCGAAACGGCCCAGATATTCCAGCGCGCCGTCCGCGCGCCAGCGCGCCAGGTCGCCGGTGCGGTACAGCCGCGCGCCGTCGTCGCCGTATGGGTCGGCAACGAAGCGTTCAGCGCTCAGGGCGGGACGGCCCGCATAGGCGCGCGCCAGCAGTTCGCCGCCCAGACACAGCTCGCCCGCAACGCCAGGGGGCGTCAAGCGCAGATCGGCATCCAGAATATAGGCGCGTCGTCCGGCCAGCGGACGGCCGATCGGCATGTGCGCCGGCAGCGGCAACTGTCCCGAAACATACGGCGCGCAATCGAAGGCGGTCGCGGTGACGATGGTTTCGGTGGGGCCATAAGTGTTGAGCAGTTTGACATGCCCCAGGCCCGCGGCGCGCCAGGACTGCAGCGCCTCCGGCGGCATGGCCTCGCCGGTCGCCTGCACCTGCCGCAGCGCGCCATAGTCACGCACGCCGTGACGGGCGAAATCCTGCACCAGCATGCTCCAGTAGGCGGTGCTCAAATCGGTGATGGTAATGCGCTGCTCGATCAGCGCGCGGTAGAACGTCTCGCTGTCCCATAGCGCCGGGCCGCGCAACACCAACGCGCCGCCGGACGCCAGCGGCGGGAACAGCTGTTCTACAAAGCCATCGAAATTGATGGTCGAAAACAACAGCATGCGGTCGGCCGCCGTCAGCCCGAAGTAGCCGATGGCCACTTGCGTGTGCTCCGCCAACGCCTGATGCGCGACAGCGATCGCTTTCGGTTTGCCGGTCGATCCGGAGGTGTAGATCAGATACGCCAGCGACGCCGGATGCACGGCGCACTGCGGATTGCACTCGACCTCGTGTCCGTGCGCGCCCCACGGTTGCGGCGTGTCCAGCAGCAGCTGCTGCATGCCGGGCAGCGCAGGCAAAGCCGGGGCGACACTGGTCTGTGTCAGCACCAGCCTCGCTGCGCTGTCTTCCATCATGGCCGCCAGCCGCTCGGCCGGATAGCCAGGGTCCAGCGGCACGTACGCGCCGCCGGCCTTGAGCACGGCCAGCACCGCCACCACCATTTCCGGCGAACGCTCCAGGGCGATGCCCACCCGCTGTTCCTGCGCGACGCCAAGCAATAGCAGATGGTGCGCCAGACGGTTGGCGCGGCGGTTCAGCTCATCGTAGCTGAAGCTCAGATCCTCATACACCAGCGCCACAGCCTGCGGCCGCATGGCGGCCTGGCGCTCGATCAGGCGATGCGCCGGCTCATGCCACCGATAGCGCTGCGGATTGTCGCCGGTGGCCAGCAAGGCTGTTTGCGCCGGCGGCGGCAGCATGGCCAATTCGCCGCAGGCCATGCCCGGCGAGGTACATAATGCGCCAAGCAGATGGGCGATCTGCTGCGCCATGTGCTCGATCTGGCCGCTGCCGAAGCGCGCGCTGTCGTAGCTGTACTGCAGGCGCAGGGCCGGCGCGCCGGCGCCGCCAGGTACGACCGTCACGGTCAGCGGATAGTGCGTGTCATCCTGCCCGCCGAGTTCGCCAAAACGCAGGCCGCCCGGAGCCTGGTTCAGCAGAACCGCATCCATCGGGAAGTTTTCAAACACGATCAAGGTGTCGAACAAGGCTTGTCCGCCATGGCCGGCCCACTGCTGCAGCTGCGCCAGCGGCGTATGTTCATGCTCGCGCATGGCCAGATTATCGGCCTGCAGCGCGCGCAGCCAATCGGCTGCGCGCATGTCTGGCGCGGGCGACGCGGTCAGCGGCAGCGTATTGATGAACAAGCCCAGTATCTGCTCGGCGCCGGCCAGCTCGGCCGGGCGACCGGAGGTGGTAACGCCCAGCGTCACCGCAGCCTGGCCGGTATGGCGCTGCAACAGCAGCAGCCATGCGGCCTGCACCAGGGTGTTCAGGGTCAGGTGCTCCTGGCGCGCCGTCTGTTGCAGGCGCGCCGTCAACTCGCCGCTCAATACCTGCAGATGATTGCCCAACGGCTGCGGCCCAGCATGCGCCGGCGCCGGCAGGCTGTCGGCCAGCCGCGTCGGTTCAGTGATCGTCGCCAGGCGGCGCTGCCACCAGGTTTGCGCAGCTTGCCGGTCTTGCTGCTGCAACCACGCGATGTAGTCGCGGTAGCGGGCCGCCGGCTCGGCGATCCGCTCGCCGGCGTAGGAGCGCAGTATTTCCGCCAGCAGGCTGCTGCTGCTCCAGCCGTCCAGCAGCAGATGGTGATAGGTCCAGATCAGATGATGGGTGTCTTCGCCGGTGCGCAACAGCAGTAGCCGCATCAGCGGGGCCTGCGCCGTATCGAAGCCGCGTGCCAGTTCATCGCGCGCCAGCCGGATGCTTTCGCCGCCGGCATCGGCATGCGCGCGCAAATCGATTTCGCGCAACGGCAACGCAACGTCACGCGCTACCCATTGCAGCGCAGGGTCGGCATCGGCCACGAAAGCGGTGCGCAGCACGGGATGGCGGCGCATCGCGTCCTGCCACGCGCCCGCAAATGCCGTCGGTTGCAGCGCGCCGATATCGACGCAGAGCTGGTTGACATATGCCGAAGCATCGGGCTGCAACTGGCCGTGGAACAGCATCCCGGCCTGCATGGGCGACAGCCGATACAAGTCTTCCACTTGCGGCGCTGGCAAATCGAGCCGATCGAGCGCCGTTTGTGCGAGGCCGGACAGCGGAACGTCCGCAGGCGTCAGGCGGGGGCGTGCCACATGCACGCAATGCGCGACGATCTGCCGCAGGCGCTCCAGAAACGCCTGCGCCAGCGCCTCGGCGGTGGCGCGACGATGCAGCGCGATGCTGTAGGTCCAGTCGAGCTGCAGGCAACCATCGCGGATCGCCAGCGTCAGGTCGAACCAGCAGCGGCGCGGATTGCCGGCGGCCCGCGATGCGGCGCCGGTTTCGTCGGCCAAGGCCCAGCCATCGGCAGCCTGGCGTTCGATACGCCCCAGATAGTTGAACGTGATCTGCGGTGGCGCCACGTCCGCCAGCTGCGCACCTGCAGCGTCGAGATAGCGCAGCAAGCCATACGCCAGACCTTTGTCCGGCACCTGGCGCAGTTGTTCCTTGACGGCGACCACGCCGTCCGCCAGCGCCGATGGCGGCGACAGGCGTACCGGGTACAGGCTGGTGAACCAGCCGACGGCGCGGCTGGCGTCCGGCGCACCGGGCCAGTCCTCACGGCCATGACCTTCCAGCTCGACCACCACATCGGCGTTTCCGGACCAGTCGCACAAGGTCCGGGCCAGCGCCGCCAGCATCAGTTCTTCCGGACGGCTGCGATAGGCCAGGCATGCACCGCCCAACAATTCGGCGGTATCGCCGGCGGACAGCGCCAGATGGCAGGTACGCGCCGACGCTTCCGTATTGACGCCGCCGGCGTGATCGCATGGCAGTGCGGCGGCGCTTTGCGCCCGCCAGAACGGCAGTTGCCGCAGCACCGTCGCACTGGCTGCATGCAGCTGCAGCGCGCGCGACCAATCGGCGTAGCCCACGCTGGCAGCTTGCGGTTCTGTCGCAGCACCGTGTTGCAGGCCGCTGTAGATCTGCTGCAGGTCTTCCACGACAATGCGCCATGACACGGCGTCCACGGCCAGATGGTGGCAGACCAGCAGCAGGCGGCTCGCTTGCACGTTGCCGGCATCGAGCCAGGCCGCATGCAGCAAGTTGCCCTGATCCAGGTGCAGCGAAGCCTGCATCGCCACGGATGCCCGCGCGATGGCGGCGTCCAGCCCATCGTCCGTGACATGCAAGGCGATGCGCTGGTAATGGGACGACGGGGTAGCGCTATCGACGCGCTGGCGCCATTGCGCGCCATCGCGGGCGAAGCGCAAGCGCAGCGCGCCATGGCGCACGCTGAGCCGGGACAAGGCCTGTTGCATCAAGCGGTCGTCCGGCTCTCGTTCCAGGGTCAGGAGCAAGGACTGATTCCAGTGCTGCGGCTGCGGCATGTCCTGCTGGAAGAACCAGCGCTGTACCGGCGTCAGTGCAAACCATTCCTGCTGCTGCGGCCCGGGCGTGGCGGCCGCTGCGGGCGCGGACGACCGGGCCACGGCCGCCAACGCGGCGATGGTCTGCTTTTCCATCAACTGGCGCGGCGAGAAGCCGATGCCGGCCTTGCGCGCGCGGGCGACGATTTGCAGCGTCAGGATGGAATCGCCGCCGAGGGCGAAGAAATTGTCGTCGCGTCCGACCTGCTCCATTTTCAACACCGCCGCCCAAATGGCGGCCAGGGTTTGTTCCACCGCCCCTTGTGGCGCGGCGCTGAGCGCCGCCTGCGGCGCCACCGGCGATGGCAGGCGCTGACGGTCGACCTTGCCGTTGGCCGTCAGCGGCAGTTCGTCCAGCACGGTGATGAACGCCGGCACCATGTAGTCCGGCAGCGTGGCGGCCAGCTGCTGCATCAGCGCGACGCTGTGCGCATGCGAGCCGACCACATAAGCGAGCAATCGCAAACGGCCGTCATCGTCTGCAGCGGCCAGCACCTCGGCGGCCGACACGCCATCGAAGGCCAGCAAGGCCGCCGCCACCTCGCGCGGTTCGACGCGGTAGCCGCGTATCTTGACCTGGTCATCGATCCTGCCGAGGAATTCGAATGCGCCGCTGGGCAGCAGGCGCGCGCGGTCGCCGCTGCGATACAGGCGTTCGCCGGGCCGCAGCGGATGCGGCACAAAACGCTCGGCCGTCTGGCCGGTACGGCCCTGATAACCGCGCGCCACACCGGCGCCGCCCAGATACAGTTCGCCGCCAACGCCGACCGGCACCGGATTCAAATCCTCGTCCAGCACGCAGGCACAGGCGTTGGCCAATGGCGCGCCCACCGGCAGCGGCGCGCTCTCGCCTGCCGTTGCGGCGTGGGTCAGCAGGCCAACCGTCGTTTCGGTCGGCCCGTAGTGGTTGACGATGCGGCATGCCGGGTTCAGCGCGCCAATCCGCTCGAGCAGGGCTTGGCCGGCGCTCTCGCCGCCGATCACCAGCGTGTGGTGCGGCAGCGCATCGGCCGCCTGCGCGGCATGCAGCAAGGCCTGCATGTGGCCGGGGACGATTTTCAGCACGTCCACCGCATGCTGGCGCATATAGGTGGCGAAGCGGTCCGGGTCAAACGCCCGTTCGGCCGAAATCAGGTGCAGCAGGCGTCCGGAGCACAATGCGCCGAATAGCGTGGTGTGTCCAAGGTCGGCGGCCACGGTGGAAATCATTGCCATGCTGCGTACCGAGTCCGGCAACTGCAAGCGCGCCAGCACTGCCTGCACGTAGTTGGCCAGCGCGCCGTGCGTGACCACCACGCCTTTCGGGCGACCGCTGGAACCGGAGGTGTAAATCAGGTAGGCCATCTGCTGTGGATGGGGAACGTGGCGCGGCGCCGGCGCAGCGGCTTGCGCGCCGCCGAAACCCAGCCCGATCAGCGGCAGGTCGCCGGCCCAATCGGGGGCGCTGGCGCCAAGCAGCAGACACGCCGCGCTGTCACGCAGCTGATACGCCAGGCGTTCGGCCGGCAGTTGCGGATCCAGCGGCACGTAGGCGGCGCCGGTCTTCAGGATCGCCAGCATGCCGAGCACGAATTCACAACCGCGCGCCGCATGCAGCGCCACCGTCTTTTCAGGTGCGGCGCCGGCGGCGGCCAGCAGGCCGGCCAGGCGATCGGATTGGGCATCGAGTTCGGCGTAACTGTATTGGCTCTCCTCGAAGCGCACCGCGCCGGCTTGCGGCGCCGCCATCGCGTGCTGCCGCCACATGGCCAGCACGTCGTGCGCCGCCAGCGCCGTGGTCTCGCCGTCGAGCATGGCAACCGGCTGCGGTGCGCCCAGAGCGCGCAGCGCGGCCTGTGGCTGGGCCGATATCTGCGCGGCGCACGCTTGCAGCAGCCGGGCCCAACGCTGCATGGTGGCGGCGTCGAACAGCGCGTCCGGATAGGCCAGCACGGCCTCAATGTCGTCGCCGTTGTCGAGATAATCGAAACCGAGGTCGAAGTGCGCTTCGCCGCCGGACAATTCGTCCAGCGACAAGCTCAGGCCGGCCACGGCGCGGCTCAGCGGCAAGGCGCTTTGTTCGGTGCACTTGACCTGCACCAGCGGGTGGACGCCGGGCTGGCGTTGCGGCGCCAGCGCCTCCACCAGCTGGTCGAACGGCACATCCTGATGCGCCTGGCCGCCCAGCACTGCCTCGCGCACGCGCGCCAGCAAGGCGGCAAAACTGTCGGCGCTGTCGAGCCTTGTCTGCAGCACTTGCAGATTGGTCAGGTAGCCGACCAGTCCATGCGTTTCCGCGCGCTGGCGGTTGGCCACCGGCGCGGCCACGCGCAGGACAGCCTGTCCTGTCAGGCGGTATAGCGCGAGCTTGAACAAGGCCAGCATCACCATATACAAAGTGGCGCCCTGCGCTTGCCCCAGTGCGCGCAAGGCGGCCGCAGTGGTGGCGTTGAAGCGGAAATGATGGCGTCCTTCCTTGCCAGCCTGACGACCGCGCTGGCGGTCGAGCGGCAACGCCAGGGCCGCATGATCGGTGCCCAATTGCGCGCGCCAGTACGCCAATTGGCGTTCGCGCTCGCCGGCGTCGAGCCAGCTGCGTTGCCAGCGCGCGTAGTCGGTGAACTGGATCGGCAGCGGCGCCGGAGGCGTATGCCGGCCGCCGGCATGCGCCGCGTACCGGTCCAGCAGCTCGCCGACCATGATCTGCAGCGACCAGCCGTCGGCGGCGATATGGTGCACCGCCAGCGCCAGGGCGTGATCGTCTTCCCCGACACAGATCAGCGCAGCGCGAAACGGCGCTTCCTGGTCCAGCCGGAACGGCGCGGCGGCAAAGCCCATGGCCAGGCGGCGCACTGCGTCCTCGCGCGCGGTTTCCGGCAAGGCGCTCAGGTCGTGCCGCGCCGGCACCAGCGGCGCGGCATCGTGTACGCGCTGCAGCGGCGCCTGGCCGGGAGCGGCATGGAAGCGGGTGCGCAAGGCGGCATGCCGCGCCACCAGATCATCCAGGCTCGCTTGCAGCGCCGCCTGGTCCAGCCGGCCGCGCAAGCGCAGCAAGCCTGGCATGCTATAGGCCGCGCTGTCGGGATCGAGCTGCCAGGTCAGCCACATGCTGTGCTGCGCCGGCGATAGTGGTGCTTCGACACTTTGCGCCGGCGCCGCCGCAACAATGGGCAGCGCGGAGAAATCGAGCCCCATGGCCGTCAGCTTTTCCAGGAAACCGCGTTGCGCCGCAGGCGCCAGGGCGGCAAAGCGCCGGGCTATTTGCTGGCTTTGTTGCTCATCGCGTTTCATCACTGACCCTCAAATTCACTTAAAAGACTGGCCATCTGGTCCAGTCGTGTTGCCAGGACGGCGGCAGCGCCGACGCCAAAGCCGCCGGCCTGCACGATTGCGGCCATGGCCGACAGCGTGGGCGCTTCAAAAAAATGACGCACCGGCAGCGTGCAGCCGTGACGCTGCGACAGCAAGGCGGTGACGCGGATCGCCGCCAGCGAATGGCCTCCCAGCTCAAAGAAATTGTCATCGCGGCCGACCCGTTCCAGCACCAGCACTTCCCGCCACAACTGCGCCAGCGCCTGCTCGGCCTCGCCTTGCGGCGCGGCGTATTCGCCCTCGCCGGCCGGCGTAACCGGTGGTAGCGCATGGCGATCCACCTTGCCGTTGGGGGTGAGCGGCAGCGCGCCCAGCACCATGACGGCCGTCGGCACCATGTAGTCCGGCAATACCTCGCGCAGGGCGGCGCGCAGGGCGGCGCCTTGCACACCGGCGCCGGTCTCGACGGCCACGTGGGCCACCAACAGCATGCCGTTGGCGCCGTGCTGGGTGCTCACTACCGCCGCCCGCACGCCGGGCTGCGCCAGCAGGCCGGCTTCGATTTCGCCCAGCTCCACCCGCAGCCCGCGCAGCTTGACCTGATGGTCGATACGACCCAGATATTCGAGCCGGCCGTCGGCCAGCCAACGCACCAGGTCGCCGGTGCGGTACAAGCGGCCGCCGGCGGCGTCGAACGGATCGGCGACAAACCGTTCGGCGCTCAGGCCAGGGCGATTCAGATAGCCGCGGGCAAGCAGCGCGCCGCCGATGTACAACTCGCCGGCTACGCCGGCAGGCGCCAGTCCCAGTGCTGCGTCCAGGACGTACAGGCTGCGGCCGGCCAGCGGCACGCCGATCGGCATCTGTGCCGGCAGTTGCGCGCCGGCTTCCAGATAAGGCGCGCAATCGAGCGTGCTGACCGTGACCGTAGCCTCGGTCGGGCCATAGGTGTTGAGCAGCTTGACCCGCGCCAGCCCGGCCGTGCGCCAGGCGTGCAGCGCTTCCGGCGGCAGCGCTTCGCCGCCGGCGTGCACCTGGCGCAGCGCGCCATACGGACGCGGTCCTTGCGCGGCGAAGTCCTGCGCCAGCACCGACCAGTAGGCGGTGCTCAGGTCGGCCACGCTGATGCGCTGTGCGATCAGCGCGTCGTAGAAGGTTGCGCTGTCCCACAGATCCGGTCCGCGCAGCACCACGGCAGCGCCGCTCGCCAGCGGCGGGAACAGCTGCTCGATGCAACCGTCAAAGTTCAGCGTGGCAAATTGCAGCATGCGGTCGTCGGCGCGCAGGCCGAAGAAATCAATCGAGACATCGATGTGCCGCGCCAGCGCGCCGTGGCTGATGGCGACGCCTTTGGGCGTGCCGGTGGAACCGGAGGTGTAGATCACGTAGGCCAGGCTATGTTCATGCAGCGCCACCAGCGGATCGCCATCCGGCTGCTCATCGAGCATCAGCTGATCCACCGCCAGCGCCGGGACGCCGTCGCTCGCGGGAAGACGCGGCGCCAGCCAGCTATGCGTCAGCAGCAAGGCCGCGCCGCTGTCGCGCACCATGTGCGCCAGGCGTTCGGCGGGATAGTCCGGGTCCAGCGGCACGTAGGCAGCGCCGCTTTTCAGGACGGCCAGCAGGCCGGCCACCATGTCGGGCGAGCGCTCCAGCGCCACGCCCACGACGACGCCCGGCCCCACGCCGGCGCCGATCAGCCGGTGCGCCAGCTGGTTGGCGCGACGGTTCAGCGCCGCGTAGCTCAGCGTCACTGTGCCAGACACCAGCGCGTCGGCCTGCGGCTGCAGCGCGGCCTGGCGGGCAAAGCGCACGTGGGCAGGCGCGCCGTCCAACGCCAGGCCATGATTGCGCCCCCAGGCCAACAGCTGCGCCCTGCCTGCGGCGCCTGGCAGGTCGATATCGGCCACATGCGCCGCCGGGGCCGCCGCGACCTGCTCCAGCACTGCCAGATAATGCTGCCCGTAGGCGGCGATGGTGGCCGGGTCGAACAATTGGGCCGCATAGCTGAAGGTGGCGCGCACGCGGCCATCCGGCGTTTCGACGGTATCGAGCGCCAGGTCGAACTGCGCATCAGGCTGGGCCAGCGGCTGCACGTCCACCGACACACCGGGCAGCGCCGACCACGCACGGTAGTCTTCCACCAAATGGTTGTACAACACCTGGAACAGCGGGTTGTGGCTGAGACTGCGCTGCGGCTGCAGCGCCTCGACCAGTTCGTCGAAGGGCAATTCCTGATGCGCCTGCGCACCCAGCGCCGCGGCCCGCGCCTGCGCCAGCACCGTCGATAGCGGCATGCGGTCGTCGATGCGGTTGCGCAGAACCTGGGTATTGACGAAGAAGCCGATCACGCCGGCCACTTCCGGCCGGCCGCGATTGGCCACCGCCACGCCGACCCGCACGTCTTCCTGCCCGCTGTGGCGGAACAGCAGTATCTGGAACGCCGCCAGCAGCACGGTAAACAAGGTGGTGTCTGCGGCAACTGCGCGCGCGCGCAAGCCGGCCAGCAGTTGCGCCGGCAGCTCGACGCCATGCTGTGCCGCTGTGTAGCGGCGCGCGGCGCCACGCGGACGATCGGTGCGCAGGTCCAGTGCCGGATGCTGCGTGCCCAGGGCCTCGCGCCAGTACGCCAGCTGGCGTTCACGCTCGCCGTCGTCCAGTCGCCGGCGTTGCCAGACGGCGTAGTCGGCATACTGCAGCGGCAGCGCCGCCAGCGCCGCCAGCGCGGCAGCGTGCTCCTGATAGCAGGCCGCCAGCTGTTCGATCAGCAACTGCATCGACCACGCGTCGGCGATGATGTGATGCAGGACAATGGTCACGCTGTGCTCATCTTTGGCGATGCTGTGCAGGCCGACGCGCAACAGCGGTCCGCGTTCCAGGTCGAACGGCTGCGCCAGCAAGGCGTCGCCGGCGGCGGCAGGCCCGGACTGTACGATCGGCGTCTGCGGCGCGGCGGCAATCACCTGCAGCGGCTGGCCGTGCGCGTCGATACGGAAATGCGTGCGCAGCGATTCATGGCGCCGCACCAGTTGCAGCACGGCCGCCTGCAGGCGTTCGCAGGACAGTGGGCCACGCCAATGCAAGGTGCCGCCGATATGGTAGGCGGTGCTGGCCGGATCGAGGCGCCACAGGAACCACAGGCGCTGCTGGGCCGGCGACAATGGCACGCCGGCCGCCCGCATGGCCGGCGACAGGACGTCGATGCTGCTGCGCGGCGCGCCGGCGCCGAGCAAGGCGTCGATGCGCGCGGCGGCAGCGGCCAGTCGCGGATACTCGAACACCAGTTGCGGCGGCACCTCGATCTGCCAATGCTCGCTCGCTTGCGCGGCCAGTTGCACAGCGCCCAGCGAATTGCCGCCCTTGCTGAAGAAATGTGCCTGCCGTCCCAGCGCCGTGGCGGCGTCCAGTTTCAGTACGCTGCGCCACAGGGCCGCAAGCTCGGTTTGCGTGCCGGCCAGCGGCGCGTCGCCGGCGCCGCCGCCCTCACTGCCGGCGCCCAGGACCATGCGCCCTTCCCGCCAGGCCGCATAGGCGTCCAGCGTGCCGTCCTGCCATCCCTGGCGACAGGCGCCGCGCCGCAGCTTGCCGCTGGAGGTCCTGGGCAGTGCGCCGGGATTGAGCAGCACCACCAACGTCAACGCGCTACGGCACACCCGGCTGGCAACCTCGCTCAGCATCTCTGCCAAGGCCGCCGGCGGCACCAGCTTTTGCAGCCCACGCGACACTTCAGCGCACACGCCCACGCCTTCGCCGCCGTCGGCGGCGCGCACCGCAAATGCTGCCACGCGGCCCTTGCGTACCGCGTCGACTTCCATCTCGATGACGCGCTCAAGGTCTTGCGGATAGTAGTTCTGCCCGCGCAGGATAATCACATCCTTCAGGCGGCCGGTGACGTATAGCTGACCCTGATGCTGGAAGCCCAGATCGCCGGTGCGCAGGTAGCGCCGGCCTTCGCGTTCGACAAAGGTTTCGGCATTGACCTGCGGACGGCGCCAATAGCCGCCGCTCACGCTGGGACCATGCACCAGAATCTCCCCCACCTGACCAGGCGGCACAGGCGCCAGCGTGTCCGGCGCCACCATCAGCACCTCATGGCCGGCGGCGATTTCGCCGCAAGCGACCAGCGCGGCGCCATCGCCGGCTGCCAATTGCGGGCTGCCGGCGGCCACGCTGGCATCGTCGAAACGGATTGCGGTCATGCCGGCGCCGGCAGCGCCACCGCTGACCAGCAGCGTGGCTTCCGCCAGGCCGTAGCATGGATAGAGCGCGCGCGGATTGAAACCGGCCGGCGCAAAGGCGGCGACGAAATCGTGCAGCGTATCGTGCCGCACCGGCTCCGCGCCGGAAAAGGCGACGCGCCAGCTGGACAAGTCCAGCGCCGCCAGCTGCGCCGGCTTGATGCGCTCCAGGCAGAGACGGTAAGCGAAATCGGGGGCGCCGCTGACGGTGCCGCGGTAGCGCGACACCGCCTCCAGCCAGCGCATCGGCCGCTGCAGGAAGTACGCGGGGCTCATCAACACCACCGGCACGCCGCGATGCAGCGGCTGCAGCGCGCCGCCGATCAGGCCCATGTCGTGATACAGCGGCAGCCAGCTGACAAAGACATCGTCCGCCGCCACCGCCATCGCCTGTTCGATGGCGCGCTCGTTGGCCATCAGATTGCCGTGGCTGACCATTACGCCCTTGGGCACGGCGGTCGAACCGGAGGTGTATTGCAGGAAGGCGATGTCGGCGTCCTGCGGCGCGCATGGACGCCAGTCGCCAGCACGCGCGGGATCGATCGCGTCGACCGCCAGCGCGGCGACGGCGCCGAAACGCCGGGCACCGCCATCCTCGCCCAACAGCGCCAGGATGCCGCTCACGCCCAGGATGCAGCAGGCGCCGGCATCGGCGGCAATCGCCAGCAAACGTTCCAGATGCTGTTCGCGCGCCGATTCGGGCGGGAACACCGGCACTGCGATCAGGCCCGCGTACAGGCAGCCCAGGAACGCCACCAGGTAGTGCTGGTCGTTGTCCAGCAACAGCAAGGCGCGTTCGCCGGGGCCGAAGCGGCCTTGCAGTTCAGCCGCCATGGCGCGCACCAGCCGGTCCAGCGTGGCGTAATCATAACGCTGCTCGCCGTCGGCGTTGAGCGCGATCAGCGCGGTGTCCTGCGGGCGCGTGCGCGCCAATGCCTGCAGGTGTACGACCATATTGCGCGGCACGCTGCGAACGGCGGGGGCCTCGATCATCTTGCATCCTTCTGTGCTGGCTGCCGGACGGTGCCGCGCAGGCCATGGGCGTGCGCAGCCACAGCGGCCGCGCCGCCCTGGCATTGTTCGTTACGGGGGGGGGTAGGGAAGGCTTACGCTGAGCGCGCCGCTTCCTGTTCAGCCATGAAGCGGCGCAGGGATGCCGGCCGCATATCGGTCCAGACCTGCTCGATGTGCGCCAGGCAGGTCGGCTTGTCGCCGGTGACGCCGGCATCGCGCCAGCCGGCCGGGATGGCCTTCCATTCGGGCCACAGCGAATACTGCTCTTCGTGATTGACCAAAACGCGGAATACGCCGTCTTCGCGGTCGAAACAACTCGTCGTCATGATGCTTCCTCAAAAATGGTGTGCCTGTAAACATGACGAGCACGCGCTCCGGAAATTTACTCTCTCACGCAAAAAAGTCTCAAGCAGCCGGCAGATTGCCGTGCGGCTGCGCCATTGCCACCACCACCTTGCGCGGCCCCGTAAACGGCGTGCGCGCATGCGCCGCCAGCATATTGTCGAGCATGAGGATGTCGCCATCTTGCCATGGGAAGCTCACGGTATTGGCCGCCAGTACCGCGCGTACCTCGTCGAGCAGGCCATCGGCGATCGGCGAGCCGTCGGCGAAGAAGACGTTGCGCGGCAGCTTGTCCTCGCCCAGCAAATCCTGCAGCGATTCGCGCACCTCGGCCTGCAGGTTGGACGCGTGGAACAGGTGGGCCTGATTGAACCACACCATCTCGCCCGTCACCGGATGGCGCTCCACGCCCTGGCAGCGCTGCAGCGTGCGCAGTTCGCCGTGACCCGTCCACTGGCATTCGATGGCGGCGCGGCGGCAGAACGCTTCCACCGCCTCGCGGCTGTCGGTCTGAAACACCTGTTGCCAGCTCAGGTCGAAGTCCTCGCTGTAATTGCGCACGTAGAGCAGGCCCTGGGCAAAGCGCTCGCGCAGCGCCGCCGGCATGTCGCGGTAGATGGCGCGGCTGTCGGCGATGGGTGTCTCGCCGCCGACAGCCGGCGCCGTCACGCAGTGGAACCAGATGTGCATCGGCCACTCGCGGGTATAGGCCTGCTCGTTGTGCAAGGGGATGTGCTGGTGGGCCGGGTATTCGGTCGAGGTGTAGACGCCGGAGGACACCGCGCTGCGCGGGGTGGAGGCAAATTCGTAGTTCAGCAGCGCATGGCCGTAGCCGCGCGCAAAGTTCTGAAATGCGTCGACCGACGGCACCTCGAAACCGCGCAGCAATACGCCGCCGGTTTGCAGCAGCAAGGCATCGATATGCTGGCGGTGATTGCGCCATACGCCGGCCAGGTCGCACTGGGTGGCGGCCGGGGTCAGCAGCACCGGCAATGCGGCGGCGGACAGCTTGTGTAGGGAAAGACTCGACATGGTTGCTCCTCGCTGAAGTCATTGCCTTGAATGACGAGCGGGGCCCGCCGAAATTTACCGCAGCGTGCGATTGAGTCCGGTCAGACTCCGGCGCTCAAGGCATTGCGGCAGCAGTCCGTGGCGTCGCGTATCAGAAAATTGACCAGGGTGGTCGAAATACCGAGCTGGGCGGCGACCTCGCGCTGGGTTTTGCCGCCCAGGCGGTGCAGCTCGAAGGCTGCACGGGTGCGCTCAGGCAAGCTGCCGAGCGCGCGCGCCACCATCAACAAATGCTGGCTATGGATGGCTTGCGCTTCCGGCGTGGACGAGGAACCCAGATGCAGGCCATCCTCTTCCGGCGAGAATACCTGCGACTCGAACTGGCCGCGCCGGTGACGGTCAATGGCCAGGTTACGCACCAGCTGATACAGATAGGCCAGTGGATTATTAATGTGCAATTCCTCGATGCCGTCGGCCAATTTCAGATAGGCGTCCTGCAGCACATCTTCCGCCCGCTGGCGGCAACCAAGGATACGCACCGCCGCAACGTGCAGCTGCACCCGCGAGGCAATGAACTGTTGACGGATTTCACTACCGGTTTGCATAAATATGACCTAACCATGAATGAGAATGATTTGTATTCACATCATGGCGCACTCTATATTTATTTGCAACGTTTTTCCACCACCATTTTCATTTGTCAAGATTTCAGGGTCCAGACGCTGGCCGCGTCGCCATGCAAGCCGCGCTGCAGCACCGCGCCAGCCAGGCGCCAGTACAGCAGTGCCGCCAGCAGCGCCAGGATATCGCCGCCCAGCACCACGGCGCCGCCCTCGCCCAGCGCGTCGAGCGGTCCGACGCCGCTGCGCCACCACTGAGCGGGCGGCAGCAGCAGGCACAAGATCGCGCTCGACATCAGCAGCTCGTGGGCGGCGCGCGCCGGCGGCCGCCACCAGCTCCACAGCAGCGCACCGCCAAACACGGCGTAGTAGCTGCCGGTCTCCCAGTGCGCCAGGTTGTGCCAGGGCGCCAGCCGGTTGGCCAGGAAGGCGGCGGCGAGGCCGGCGATACAACCGAGGCAGACGCCGACGGTGGCGCGCGCCATGGCCAGCGCGCCGCGCGTCTGCAAGCCGCTGCGCTTGCGGCGTGCTTCTATCCACAGCAGATTGCCGCTGTAGAACAGGAAAGCGCCCAGCATGCCGAGCACAAAATACATCCATTTCACGGCGCTGCCGCCGAAATCGGCAAAGTGCAGGGAATACAGGCCGCGCAGCATGCTGGTGCCGGGGCCGGCCGTGTCCGGCGTGACAACGCGCTCGACCGCGCCGCTGCTGGCGTTCATGACCACCGCCGCCACCGCGCTCAGGCTGTGCTGGCGAATCTCGCCATAGGCGTCCACCTGGCCGCGCAGATCGCCGGCATGGCGAAAACGCAAGGCGGCAATGTGCATGCCCGGCACCGCGCGTTCGACCGTGGCGTACAGCTGGGCCAGCGGGACCAGCCCGGCCGCCACGCCGGCCGGCGGATGCGGCGCGCCCATCGACAGGTCGGCGCGCACCAGCGGTTGCAACGCGCCACCGTAGATCAGTTGCTGGAATGGCAGCAGATAGAGCGACATGCCCAAGGCCAGCAGCACGCTGCTCCAGGCATACATGACGTGGAATGGCAGCGACAGGATGCCGATCACGTTATGCGCATCCTGCCACATGCGCTTGAGATTGCGGCCCACCCGCAGCGCGAACAGATCCTTGAAAAAAGCCGGCGTGTAAAGGATCACGCCGCTGGTCAGCGCCAGCCCGTACAGCACGCAGACAAACCCCAGCACGTAGATGCCCCAGGCGCGCGGCAAGCCGGCGGTGTAATGCAGGTGATAGACAAGATCGGCCAGTACCGAAGGCGACGCCGCCTCTTCCAGCCCACCTTGCGGCGACAGCGTGAACACGTGTTCGGTCTGGCTGCCGTCCGCATGCTGCTGGTCCCACTCGGCGCTCAGCAGCGGATCTTGCGGCGTGGGCAGGCGCAGCGTGAAGCGTTGCGCCGCCTGCGGATGGGCACGCAACAGCGCATCGACCAGCGGCTGCGCCTGCGACAGCGGCGTCATCGCCTGGGGACGGCCGGTGCGGCCGGCCCAGACGTGCAGCTCGTCGTTAAATACCGACAACGCCCCGGCGTAGAAGGCGATGAACAGGCACAAGCCCGCCACCAGCCCCAGCCAGCCATGCAGCTGGCGAAAGGTGCGCAGTGTGGCGGCCTTCATGCCGCCTGCAGCGAGGCCGGCGCCACCTCGGTCAGCTGGCCGTTTTCCATGCGCAGCAGGCGATCGGCCAGGCCGAAGTAGCGGTCATCATGGGAAATCACCAGTACCGTCTTGCCCTGCGCGCGCAGCTCCGGCAGCACTTCGCGATAGAACACTTCCTTGAACACCGGGTCCTGGTCGGCCGCCCATTCGTCGAACACCAGGAAGGGACGGTCTTCCAGGCAGGCCACCGTCAGCGCCAGGCGCTTGCGCTGGCCCTGCGACAGCGCGCAGGTGGAGAAAGCGCCGTTGCGCACCTGTACCTTGTGCTGCAGGTGCAAGCGCGTCAGCAGGCCGTTGCCGCGCTCGTCCAGCTCGTCGGAAGCGCTGTCGAGCAGGCTGTCGAACAGGTGGAAATCGGCGAAGATGGCCGAGAAACCCTGGCGATAGCGGTCGCGGTTGGCGTCGCTGACGGCTTCGCCGTTGCGCACGATGGCGCCCTGCTCCGGCTGGTACAGCCCCACCAGCAGCTTGGCCAGCGAGGTCTTGCCGCTGCCGTTGCCGCCCACCAGGAACACGATCTGCCCCGGCGCGAAACTGAGGTCGATCGGTCCCAGCATGAACAAGTCGTCGTTCGACTCGCGATAGTAGCGGTGCTGCACGCCCTGCAGGCTCAGGCTGTGCAGTGGCGTCGCCAGGTCGGTGTCCGCCTCGCTTTCCTGACCCGGCATGGCGTTGGCCAGCTCGTCGATGCGGCGCGCCGCCACCCGCGCCAGATTCGCGCGCGGCAGGTTCAGCAGCAGCGATTCCAGCGGCGTCACCATGTACAGGAACACCAGCGCAAAGCCGGTCATCACGCGCGCCTGGCCGGGCGCATCGCCCACCAGCACAAACAGCACCAGGCCGATGAAGGCATAGATCAGGAAACTGCCCCAGCTGGCGGCCACCGCAAACAGCGACATGCCGGCGGTACGGTGCCGCCGCACCCGCTCGATGGCCTGGCCCAGCACCTCGCTGGCAAAGCTGTTGCGTTTGCGCCGGTGCAGGCGCAACTCCTTGGCGCCGTCGGTCAGCGCGCGGAAGTGGCCGAACAAGGTGTCCTGCTCGGCGGCCGCCGCATCCAGGTGGCCAATGGCGCGCAGCTGCGCCCAGTGATAGCAACAAGTGCCCAGGCCGACCACCACCACGGCGGCCAGGAAAATCTGCCACGACAGCAGCGCCAGATACAGCAGGCAACCGCTCACCACCACCGCATTGCTCAGGATGGCCGGGAAGCAGACAAAAAACTCGGCCACTTTGGCGCTGTGCTCGGCCAGGGCCGACTGCACGCGCGCAGCGCCCAGCTCCTCCAGCTTGCGATAGTCGGCCGCCAGCACGCGGCCGGCGATGAATTGCCGCAGTTGCGCATGGGCGCGCTGCGTGAGGCGTTCGAACAGCACCGAGGCCACAGCGTGGCTCAGCGCGGACAGCACGGCAATGCCGACAAAGCCCCATGCCAGCGCGGCGCGGGCGGCGCCGTCGCCGGCGGTCAGCGCCCGGTTGATCTGTACCAGCAGCAGCACGCTGCAAGCGCCGGAGACGATGCTGCCCAAGGTGGCGGCCGCCAGCAGGCGGCGCGATTGAGAAATCAGATAGGAAAGCACGGTACTCCCGTTGCGTAGGTGGACGAAAGGATAGACGAACCGCAACGCCGCTTGTTTAGCCCGGCGGCGGAATTTTTCCCGCCCCGGTTCGTCATGGGGGTATGACCCAACTGCTCGCCCCTCCCCATGCTTGCGCTGCTTGAACCAATATTCCAGGGCGCGTGGCGGCCGTACGGCGCCACGCTGGCCTGTGCAAGCGCCATGCCGCCCGACGCACTGGCCGTCAGCCGCCTGCTGGCCGACGAGGTGCTGCTGGGCGACCTGCTGCAGCGGCAGGCGCGCCGTCTCGGCAGCGGCGACCTGCGCGTCGCCGCCTCATGGTGGAGCAATGCCTATCTGGAAGCGCTGCTGCCACCGCTGGCCGCCGCCGCCACCCTGTTGCACCACTGCTTGCCGGCCACTGCCAACGACATGGCGCTCAGCCTGGACCGGCAAGGCGCGCCGGCCGTGTTCCACATCACCAGCCTGGGCCTGCCGCTGGACGGCGCCGACGCGCAGCAGCGCTACGGCGCGCTGATCACCGAGCATCTGGCGCCGCTGTTCGCACGGCTGGCCGCGCTGGCCGGTGTGCCACCGAAAATCCTGTGGGGCAACGCCAGCCGTTTTCTCGACAACCTGCTGCGCGAGGCCGCCAGCCTGCCCGGCGCCGCCGCCCGCGTGGCGGCCGACCGCAGCGCGCTGCTGGAGCAGGCGCACTGGGCGGACGGCAGCGGCCAGCCGCTCCATGCGCGGGCGCGCACCATCCGCATCGTCGATGGCGGGGGCGGCGACGCCCGTGTCACGTTGCACCGCCAGTGCTGCCTGTACTACCTGCTGCCGGCCGAAGGCTATTGCGGCCGCTGCCCGCTCGATCCGCGCTACCGCGGACTCACGGCAGCAGCACCTGGCGGGCAAGCTGCGGGTCGGCGGCAATCGCCTGCTCGCTGAACGGGAAGGCCAGCCAATCCTTGCGCGCGTAGCGTTGCAACGGTTCGCCACCGGAACCGCCGGCCACGGCCTGCTCACGCTCGCCATGGGCCAGCAGGGTGTGGGCGTCCACGCCCTGCGGGCCGAAGCGCACCACCTGCAGGTAGCTGTTGCCCTCGGTCTGCGCATCGAGTGCGCCATCGGGTGCATGGCTGCAAGCGACGGTGAAATAGCCGGCCGCCGAACAGCCGCCATAGACGGCCGTTCCATCGGCGCGCAGCACCTGCACGCTGCCCAGCGGCGCATCCGGCGCGCGGCCGCCGGCGCGCACGCTCTGCAGCGCGGCCGCCAGCGCCGCGCGCACGCGCGGATCGGCGCCGTTGATGGCGGCCGGCGTCTGCAGCGGGCGCGCGGGGTCGAAGGCGGTGCGGTACAGCTGTGCATCGGGCAGGCGCGCGATCTGGCGCCAGAAGGCGGCCCACAACAAGGCGCCGCGGGCGTCGATGCCGGCGCGGTTGTCCCACTGTTGCAGCTGGGCGCAGGCCGCTTGCAGCGCAGGCTCGGCGCCGACGCAGGCACCGGCCAGCAAGTCGTTCTTGTACAGCACCGCCGCGTGGCTGAGCGGGTCCAGCACTGCGTCCATGGTGCGCCGCGCCAGCGCCAGACTGGAGCGCGACTGCGCACCGGCCAGCTGCTGCGCCAGCAGATGGCCGTAGCGGCCACGCGGCGACAGCGCCAGCTGCTCTCCACCCATGGTGCGCGGATAGCCCTGCAACGGTTGCGCCGGATTGCTCAGCCAGTAGCTGTCGTTCATATTGGCGACGTAGTCCTGGCGCAGCAGGCCGGGCATGTCGGCGGCGGCCATGGCGCCGGGGTGCGCGGCGCGCGCATCGTGCTGCCAGCCGCACTCCGGGCGGCTGCCATCGAGGAAAGGCACGGCGCCGTCGAGCTGGGCGAAGCCCTGTCCCAGCGCGGTGGTGCAGGCGCTGCGCAGCCGGTCCGGCACATTGGGCACGTTGCCGATGTCGCCGTACCAGACGCGCTGGTCGTCGCGGCCGATGGCCAGTGTGTTCACCCACGGCATGGCGGCCTCGCGCCGCTGGATGGCGATGAAATCGTCCAGCGAGCGCGCGCGCGCCCAGTAGAAGTAATTGCGGAAGATGTGGTAGTTGTCGGCGTTGATGTCGCGGATCGCCAGCGCCGTCTGCGCGCTCCAGCCGAAGGCCTGGTTGCGGCGCCCCAGGTCGAGCAGCGGACCGAAACGGCTGGCGTACAGCGTGCGCCGCTCTGTGCGCAGCTTGCCGTCCGCGCCCAGCACGTCGATGCTGATGTCGGCTTGCCGCATCGGCACATCCTGGCCGTCGTAGCGGTAGCTGGCCGGCCGGCCCGGCGTGAGCGCCAGTTCAAACACGCCGAAGCGACGCGCGTCGCTCACCGTGTGCGTCCACGCCACGTTGCCGTTAAAGCCCAGCATGATAACCGGAATGCCGAGAAAGGAGACGCCGGCCACGTTGATCTTGCCCGGTATCGTCAGCTGCGCCTGGTAAAAACGGTCCGGCCCGCCCCAGTACCAGTGCGGATTACCGAACAGCACGGCGCCATCGCCGCCGGTCGCGGCGCCGCCCAGCGCGATGGCATTGCTGCCGAGGCCGACCTGATCGCCGACGCGCGGCGCCAGCAAGGCCGCCAGAGCGCCCTGCGCACCGGCCGCCGCCGTGGCGCCGGCCGGCGGCCGGGCGTTGGCGATCTCGCCGATAAAGCGGGCATAGCCGCCCGCAATCGCCGCCGCATACATGCGGCGGTAGATATCGTCCGCACTGATGGTCCGCAGCCACGGCTGGGCCAGGCACGCGGGAGCGTCGCGGCCGGGGCCGGCCGCGCGCGCCTCGCCCAGGTAACGGTTATAGCCTTGCGCAAAGCCGTCGATCATGGCATTCAATTCTGCCGGCTGTTCTGCCCGCATGGCCGCTATCATGCCGGCGCCGGCATGGGCACGGAAGAAAAAGTCCAGTTCATTGTTTGCCGGATGGCCCAGGGTCGAGCCGGCGGTCAATTTGGCATCGGCGCCAAAATAGGCCGAGCGCCGGCCTTCATAGGTCAGAAAGGCCTCGGCCAGGGTGCACAGCGCGTCCTGCGCCTGCACATAACCGTAGCCGTAGCCCAGGTCGTGCCAATCGGCCGCCAGCACATGCGGCACGCCGTCCGTGGTGCGCCGCACTTCCAGGCGCGCCGGCGCATCGGCCGCCTGCGCCCCGCACAGCGCCATCACGGCGCTGCATCCGGCCACCAGCCGGCGCCATCTCGTCCATCCCTGCATGCTTGCTCCCGTATCCGCGCCGGCGTGGCGCACGAGCAATAGACGCATGGACGGCAGGTTTATTTACCCCCGCCAAGAAAAACGGCTAAACAAAGCAGCGGCCGGTTCGTCATACCGGAATACGAGCTTGCTAACCGGCCGGGACCGCAGCCCGCAACCCATCGGAGATCCTCATGATGAACCACCAACCTTGCGTTTCCGCCGACAGCACCGCCGAGCGCGAACTGGCCGCGCGCCACCAGGCGCTGCAACACCCTTACACGTTTTCCGGCAACGCCCTGCTGGAACGCCAGCAGCGCACCGAATCGAATGCGCGCAGCTACCCGCGCCGCATTCCACTGGCCCTGAAACGTGCCCACGGCGTGTATGTCGAGGACACCGAAGGCCGGGTCTTCATTGATTGCCTGGCCGGCGCCGGCACGCTGGCGCTGGGTCACAACCACCGGGTGGTGATCGATGCCATCCGTGCCGTGCTCGACGCCGGCCTGCCGCTGCACACGCTGGACCTGACCACGCCGGTCAAGGACCGCTTCGTGCAGGATCTGTTCGAGGTACTGCCGGCCGATTTCGCGCGCGGCGCCAAGATCCAGTTTTGTGGCCCCACCGGCAGCGACGCGGTCGAGGCGGCGCTCAAGCTGGTCAAGGTGGCCACCGGACGCGGCACCATGCTGGCCTTCCACGGCGCCTACCACGGCATGACCCAGGGGGCGCTGACGCTGATGGGCAGCCTGGGGCCGAAAAAGCCGCTGCACGGCAGCCTGCAGGGGGTGCAGTTCCTGCCCTACCCCTACGACTACCGTTGCCCGTTCGGCCTGGGTGGCGAGGCCGGACTGCAAGCCGGCCTGCGCTACATCGACACCGTGATGACAGATCCGGAAGGCGGCGTGCCGGCCGCGGCCGGCATGGTGTTTGAGGCGGTGCAGGGCGAAGGCGGCGTGATTCCGGCGCCGGACGCCTGGGTGCGCGGGGTGCGCGCCCTGACCGCGCGCGCCGGCGTGCCGCTGATCGTCGACGAAGTGCAAACCGGTTTCGGCCGCACCGGCGCCATGTTCGCCTTCGAGCACGCCGGCATCACTCCGGACGTGGTGGTGCTGTCCAAGGCGCTGGGCGGCAGCCTGCCGCTGTCGGTGGTGGTCTACCGTGGCGAACTCGATCAATGGCAGCCCGGTGCCCACGCGGGCACGTTCCGCGGCAACCAGTTGGCGATGGCCGCCGGATCGGCCACCATTACCCATATCCGTGCCGAACAGCTGGCCGAGCATGCGGCGCGCGCCGGCCAGCGCTTTATGGGACAACTGCGCCAGTTGCAGCGCGACTATCCGGCCATCGGCGACGTGCGCGGGCGCGGCCTGATGATAGGCGTGGAAATCATCGATCCCGAACAAGCCCTCAACAACCAGGGCCAGCCGATGCACGATGGGCCGCTGGCGGCCGCCATCCAGGCCGAATGCCTGCGCCGCGGACTGATCGTCGAGCTGGGCGGACGCAACGGCAGCGTGGTGCGCATGTTGCCGCCGCTGGTCATCACCGAAGCCCAGCTGGACCATGTATTCGAGATCTTCTCGACCGCGCTGGCGGCGGCCCACTACGGCCGAACCGCCGCCGTCCTGGCGGCGCACGCCGCGTAATATTTTTCCCACCCTAGACCCCGTACAATGAAACCAAGCAACCATCCCCGCCTTCCTTTCCCGCGTCAACCGCTCGTCCTGGCGCTGCAGTGCGCGTTGCTCGCCGTCGCGCCGCTGGCGCAGGCCCAGACCGGCGAGCGCACGCTGTCCGAAGTCCTGGTGCAAGGCGTGCGCGAGCAGCAGAGCGCCACCGGCCCGGTGATCGGCTACGCCGCCAGCCGCGCGGCCACCGGCACCAAGACCGACACGCCGCTCAATGAAATCGCGCAGGCGATCTCGGTGGTGACCGCCGACCAGATCAGCGACACCGGCGCCCGCACCCTGCAGGACGCGCTGGGCTACACCGCCGGCGTCTCGGCCGAGCAAGGCTCCTACGGTTCGCAGAGCACCGAATCGTTCGTGATCCGTGGTTTCGAAGTGCAGCCATATTCGGGCGGCATCCTGCGCGACGGCATGAAGTACCAGCCCAACGTCTACAACGGCGCCCAGGAAACCTATGGCCTGGAACGGGTGGAAGTGCTGAAAGGCGCTTCGTCGCTGCTGTACGGCACCGGCGCACCCGGCGGCGTGATCAACACCGTCAGCAAGCGCCCGTCGGCCGACATGCTGAAGGAACTCAGCGTGACGGTGGGCAGCAATCGGCGCCGCCAGCTGGCGGCCGACTACGGCGGCGCGCTCGATGACGGCAACGTCTGGACCTATCGCCTGACCGGCCTGGCGCGTCAGGGCGATAGCGTGGTCGACTTCGGCTACAACGATCGCAGCTATCTGGCGCCGGCCCTGACCTGGAAGCCGTCGGCCGCCACCTCGCTGACCCTGCTCGGCAGCTACCAGCACAGCAAGGTCACCGACAACGGCAACCTGCCGATCCGTGGCACTCTGCAGGACAATCCGAACGGCAAGTTGCCGATCGAGCGCTATCTGGGCGAGCCCGGCTTCAACTACTTCGACAACACCCAGAAGACCATCGGCTACCTCTTCAGCCACGCCTTCAACGACAGCCTGACGCTGAACCAGGGCCTGCGCTACTTCCGCTCCAGCCTCGACTACAAGTACTATCAGATCCTGGGCGTGGAAAGCGATTTGCGCACGGTGCGCCGCCGCGGCCGCGCCTTCCAGGACAGCACCAACGCGCTGACGGCGGACACCAACCTGAGCTGGAAAATCCGCAGCGGCGACATCGCCCATACCGTGCTGGTCGGCATCGACTACCTGAGCCAGCACCACGACAGCGACCGCGCCAACACGGCCTGGGCGCCGATCGACGCCTACCGGCCGGTCTACGGCAGCGCGCCGCTGGGGTCGACCCAGACCGACATGTGGCGCCTGCGCCAGTACAACACCGGCGTCTATCTGCAGGACCAGATCAAATTCGGCCAGCAATGGGTGCTGCTGCTGGGCGGCCGCCACGACCGCACGCGCCAGGACCAGGCCGACTTGCTGGTGGGTCCGCAAAAAACCACACAGAAAGACAAGGCCAACACCGGCCGCGCCGGCCTGGTGTACCTGGCTGCGAACGGCTTGGCGCCGTACATCAGCTTCAGCCAGTCGTTCGCGCCGGAATCGGGCTTCAGCCGCAGCGGCGAGCAATTCAAGCCCACCCGTGGCGAGCAATATGAGGCCGGCGTGCGCTACCAGCCAGCCAACAGCTCGCTGCTGTTGAGCGGCGCCCTGTATCAGCTGACCCAGACCAATGTCCAGACGCCCGATCCGGCCGATCCGGACAACTACTCGGTCCAGACCGGCGAAGTGCGCTCGCGCGGCCTCGAACTGGAAGCCAAAGGTTCGCCGCTGCGCAACCTGGAACTGGTGGCGGCCTACGCCTACACCGACGCCAAAACCACGCGCTCCAACAATCCCGATGAGATCGGAGTACGCCAGATCAGCGTGCCGCGCACCACCGCCTCGCTGTGGGCGCACTACCGCCTGGCTGGACTGGGCATGGCGCCGCTGCAGATCGGCGCCGGCGTGCGCTACGTCGGCGACCGTCCGGGCAATATCTACGGCGTGCCGGCCGAGCCAGCCTATACCTTGCTCGATGCCGTGCTCAGCTATGACCACGGGCATTGGCGCTATGCCTTGAACGCCAACAACCTGGCCGACAAGCGCTACCTGCCGTCGCCGTGCTACGGCCGTGGCTGCACCTATGGCGCGCCGCGCAGCATCGCGCTGAACGCCAGCTACCGCTGGTAATAGCCCACCATGGCCGCGCCCGTGTTCAATCTGCTGTGCCTGCCCAACGCGGGCGCCAGCGCCATGATGTATTTGCGCTGGCGGCAACGGCTGCCGGCCTGGATCAAGTTGGTGCCGGTGGAATTACCCGGTCGGGGCCGCCGCATCGGTGAACCCTGCATCGAAGACCACGACGCGCTCGTTGCGCAGCTGTGCCACGAGCAGGCGGCGGTGATGCGCCAGCCGCATGCGCTGTTCGGCCACAGCATGGGAGCGCTGCTGGCCTTCGGGCTGGCGCGCCAGCAGCGCCGGCTGGGCGGGCTGCCGGCGTCGGCCTTGTTCGTCTCCGGCACCGCCGCGCCGTCGCGGCGCGACGATCTGCGCTTTGCCGGTACCAGCGACGCCGCGCTCACCGCTGATCTGCGCCGCCATGGCGGCACGCCCGCCGAACTGTTCGACTGCCCGGAACTGCTGCGCATGACGCTCGATACGCTGCGCGCCGATTACCAGCTGTGCCGCAGCTTCCGCTATCGCGAGGAGGCGCCGCTGGCCATGCCGCTACAGCTGCTGCTCGGTAGAAGCGACGACCTGGGCGGCCCGGAGCGCATCCTGGCCTGGCAGCGCGAAGCGGCCGGCGCGTTTGCCCTGCATTACTTTGAAGGCGGGCATTTCTACCTGCGCGAGCCGCAGCAGGAAACCGCCTTGCTGCGCGCCGTTGTGCAGCAGCTGGGACAGTGCCGCATCGGCATACCGCATGCAAGCGCTGCCGCTGCCTGAATGCATCGCTCCGGCACTGCAGGTCTGGCGGCTGGAGCTGACGCTGGGCGCTTCGCCGGCAGCGGCCGATATCGCACTGCTGAGCAGAGAAGAACAGGCTGCCGCAGAGCGGCTGCAGCGCGCCGACGATCGTCTGCGCGCGATAGCCGGCCGGGCGGCCCTGCGCCGTCTGCTGGGTCGGGCCACCGGGCTTGCGCCGCTGCAGTTGCAACTGGGCGCCGGCCGCTACGGCAAACCGGAACTGCGCGGGCGCGCCGGTCCGGCCTTCAATGTGAGTCATGCCGGCCCGTGGGTGCTCATTGCCATTGGTGCAGTGGCCCAGGTGGGAGTCGATCTGGAGTGCCATCAGGAGGGCTACGCCGAACTGGCCGCCTATTTGCTGACGCCCGATGAGCTGAGGCAATGGCAAGCCGAACGCGACCTCTGCGCTGGTTTTTACGACCGCTGGAGTGCCAAGGAAGCCGCCCTCAAATGCGCCGGCGTCGGCATCGGCGAGCATTTGCAGACGCTGTCCCTGCGGCGAGGGGCTGGAACCTTCGTCATCACCGGGCAACCGCCGGGACTGCCGACCATGCACCTCATCAATCTTCCCTGTCAGCCCGGTTACAGCGCTGCCCTGGCGTATGCCTCATTCGCCTGATGTCAGGGGACGATCCTGAGCACACCGATGGTCTTCAAAAAATACAGCACGCTATAACCGGCCAGCATTGCACCGCCCATGCAGAGCCAGGCGCGTCGTCCGGTCTTGAACAGAAATGCGCCCGTCATGGTCGCCACCCACACCAGATAAAAAAGCAGCAGTATGGGCAAGGTGGTACGCGACTGATCATTGCTGAGCATCGCACCGAAGCCAACGATCAGCACGGCCAATGGCAAGCCCAGCAAGGCCGCAGCAGTGGCTTTACCCAGCATTACGCTTTACCTCGCCGGAAGGCTGCTGGCTCACGCTCGCGTTCAGATAAGGCAGCATGACCAGCGACACCATAAAGCCGGCTAACGCAATGCACAGGCTGCACCAAAGTCCGTAGGCACCTGCAGTCGAGACGATCGCGCCGATTAACAGCACCACCGAGTGACAGCGCAGCAGCAGTGCATTACGCTGTCCATGTCGCCATAAATTCTGATGCGGTGATGCCAGATACAGGCACAACGCAGCCAAGGCACCCAGCACAACGCAGATCCAGCTCATCATCGTCTACACTCGCATTCAAATTTTTCATCAGCTTCCCAACGCCAGCCGCTTCCTTCGTCAGATCGCCAGGCAAGTACGCATCCATTCTTGTAAATTCTGACTAATGGAACAGTTTGCCACCGGCACGCATAGTAATGAGAATCATTCTCCCACGTAGAATGGCAAATGACAATCATTTATCGAAAAAGGGCATTCGCCAAATGGAGGTTAAAAATTTTGAAAACGTGATGGCATGTTGAGTCAATGTCAGTCACGCAGCCACCCATCAACGCTCCCGCAGCACTGCGCCACGATAGTTTGCAGACATGGTCTATCTCCCTTGTTATTGCAGGCGCCGCGCATCGCGCGACCCGGCCTGCGGCGACCCTCTGGATGACGGCAAGGCAGTGCCTTCCATCTGCGGCAGCTTGAACCCTGCGACCACTTCGGCCAGCGCGCTGGCCTGCTGCTGCAGCGATTGGGCGGCGGCGGCGGCTTGCTCGACCAATGCGGCATTCTGCTGGGTGTTTTCATCCATTTGCGTTACCGCCGTGCCCACCTCGCTGATACCGCTGCTTTGTTCATGGCTGGCGCTGCTGATCTGGCTGACGATGCCAGCGAGCTGGCCGATACTGTCGACCACCTCGGCCATGGTCGCGCCCGCACTTTCCACCAGCCGGCTGCCGGCATCGACCTGCGTCACGGAGTCGCCGATCAGCGCCTTGATTTCCTTGGCCGCTTCCGCCGAACGCCCGGCGAGCGAACGCACTTCCGACGCCACGACCGCAAAACCACGGCCCATTTCTCCGGCCCGCGCCGCTTCAACTGCGGCATTGAGGGCGAGGATATTGGTCTGGAAGGCAATGCCGTCGATGGTGCTGATGATGTCCACGATCTTGCGCGAGGCCATATTGATGTCGCCCATGGTCCGCACCACCTGCTGCACCACCTCGCCGCCGCGCCCGGCCACCTGGGTGGCGCTGGCGGCCAGCACGTTGGCCTGCAGCGCGTTTTCGGCGTTCTGCTGCACAGTGGCCATCAGTTGCTCCATCGCGGCAGAGGTTTGCTCCAGCGCGCTGGCTTGCGACTCGGTGCGCGACGACAGGTCATTGTTACCAGAGGCAATCTCGCCCGACGCCGTCCGTACCGTCTCCGAGGCAACACGGATTTGCAGCAGCACAGCGGCGATCTTGTCGGCAAAACGGTTGAAGGCGCCGGCAATTTGCGTCAGTTCGTCACGGCCGGAGGTATCCATGCGCCGCGTCAGGTCGCCTTCGCCCGAAGCGATGTCTTCCAGCGCGTCGCGCACCAGTATCATGCGGCGCAGCTGACGGCTGACGAACACCGACATCAGGCCGCCGGCAGCGAGCAGGCACAGCACCGTAAGGACCACCGTCACGCGCAGCATCGTCGTCAGCGACGCGGTAGCCAGGTCGCGGTCGACCGCCGTCAGCAGTATCCATGGCGTCCCTTCGACTTTGGCGGCATACACCATCTGCCGGGCGCCATCGATCATCACTTCGGCGTGATCATTGCCCGCGGCCAGGCGCGCCAGCAGCGCGGCATCGAGGCCTGCGGCCAATTCGCTGACCGGCTTGAGGGTCAATTCCTTGCGCGCGTGCGCCAGGATGGTGTTGTTCGTGCCGTCGACCAGCACGGCAAAACTCTTTTCGGTAGGGTGGATGGCGTTGACTTTCCTGACAACCGAGGTCAGCTTCGCGTCAGCAGTGACCACGCCGGCGAGCGCACCGCCAGCCTGCGCGAAAACGGGTTCCACGAAGCTCACGTACAGTTCGCCGGTACCGGCATCGGCATAAGGGGCCGTAATGGCCGGGCCGCCCACCGACGCGGCCAACTTGTACCAGGGGCGTGACGTACCATCGAAGCCCGGCGGCACCGTCCAGCCACTGTAGACAGCACGCTTGTCGCTCAAGGCAAAGCCCACCGAATCGAGGGCGCCGGCCTGCCGGGCCATATCGAGTGCGGGTTGCGGGTCAGGCTGGGCCAGCACCACTTTCAAGGCGCTCGCAATGCGCTGCTTGTCCTGCACCCACTCGGTCAACTCGCGCCCATACTGGCGCGTGACATCGTTGATCTGCTTGTCCAGCGAGGACAGGACATTGCTACGCACGGTAACAAAAGTCACACTCGACAGGAGGACCAGCGCCACCGCGGCGATGGCAATGGCGATGGCAATCAGGCGCGCGCGCAGCGTATGGAACATGGCAACTCCAGAAGGGGAAAAGGGACACCGCCGACAGGAACAGTCCACGCGCTCGTGCCCGCACGAAGCCCGGATTCAGCGACGCCTGTCGCAAGTACAGTTAAACCCAGTGCAGCATCTTGCGTCAAGTCAACTATTTTCTATTTATGATAGCTGTGGCAAGAGTGTGGTAAAACTGCAAATTCCACCTGCTGAGCACCCCAGCTTGCGCGCAGGTCCGCTGGGCCGCGCCAGCGAGCCTTTTTAACCTCATCCAATGCGCGGACCCATCAAGCCGCCGGCACCTTGTACCCATCCGTCAAGGTCTTCAAAAACACGATCACGTCCGCGATCTCCTTCTCGCTCAAGGCCGGCGCCTGGCCCTTTTTCCGGTCAAACGGCGCCTCGACGTTGACGTTCGCTTCCATCCCCGGCGGCATGTCGTCGTACTTGTGCACGCTGCCGTCCGGGTTCTTCGGATACCATTTTTGCGGCGCCGTGTCGCGCTCGACGTAAAAGCGCATCACCTGCTCCAGACTGGTGAAGCTGCCGTTGTGGAAGAAGCTCTTGCGCAGCGCCACGTTGCGCAAGGACGGGGTCTTGAAGCGGCCGCAATACTCCTGGTGATCTTTCAGATCGGTGCGGTCGGGGCCGCACAGGCCCAGGTCAAAATAATGCGGGTCGGCGTTGACGGGCAGCTTGTTGTTGCGCGGCACGCCGATATTGATCAGGCCGTAGTCGGTAAATTGCGGGAAGGCGCCGCCGGCGGCAACCCGGCTGATATGGCAGGACGCGCAATTGCCCTTGTTTTCATCGTTGAACAGGGCCAGGCCGCGCAGCTCCTGCGGGTTCAACTGCACCTGCTTGCGCAAAAAGGCGTCGTACTTGCTGGTGTAGGGATAAAAGTCCGCCGGGCTTTCCTGGAATACTTCCAGCGACATCAGCACCCAGCGCAAGGCCTGCTCGGGCTGCTCGAAGATCTTCTCGCCATACACCTTGCGAAACTGCGCCGCCAGCGGGCCTTGCCGCAGTTTTTCCACCACGGCGGCGCCATCAACGTTGCCCATTTCATGCTTGGCCAACAGCGGCGTGAGGGCCTGCTCGTGGCCGGACTGGGCGCGGCCGTCCCAGTTGCGCCCGCCCGTCGGGCCGGCGTCGACGCTGTCATCGCCATCGTCGTCATGATAGTGCTCGGTGAAGGCCGGGGTGTTCTGGAGATAGCGCAGCGACGGCGCGGCACGCGTGCCGGCGTCTTTCAGCTCGGGGCCGCCGAGCTGTACCGCCAGAGCGTTCGGCGGACCATAAGCGTGCTCGGGGCTGTGGCAGCTGGCGCAGGACAACTTGCCCGAGATGGACAGGCTGGGCTCGAAAAACATGGCGCGGCCCATCGCCGTCATGTCCGCCACCGACGGCTGACGCTGCGCCGGGGCATAGGCGGCATTCAGGTAAGCCGGTGCGGAGGCAACGGTGGCAACGGCGGCGGGGGCTGGCTTGGGAACTGGCTGCGGCTGGCAGGCGGCCAGCAGCAACAGCAGAAACGGCGTGAACTTCATCATGGCGGCAATCGAACAGCTGTGAACATGGTCGGGCAGCGTAGCAACGCCATATGACCGCTGCGTGACAAATCGGGCACAACAGCCTTTGCAACATTACGGCATGTATCGCATGTAACGAAACATGGACATGTCACGCAGCGGACATATTGCCTGCCTAGCATCCGTGTTTTTCCACCCCTCCTTTCCAACCTTGAGGCATGAGCATGAAACCGCACGCAAGACCTGCATTACGCCCCCTCCCCGTCTTACTGGCCCTTAGCTTGGGCGCCGGCCTGGTGGCCTGCGGCAGCAACTACGCGCTGACCCCCACCACCAAGGGCCAGGTGATCGGCAGCTACTATGAGAACGCCCAGGTCTGCAGGGAAAGCACGACGGCGGCGCTGACCTGCGCCAGCGATTCAACCGCGGTGCGCACGGCGGCCGACGGCAGCTACAGCGTGCAAGGCGAAGGCGCCGTGCTGGTGGTGGTCGATACCGATGCGCTCCGCCACGAGGTGGTGGGCGATGCGGGCAGCAAGGTCACGCAAAAGCTGCTGCTGCGCGCGCCGAAAGGCCATGCGGCGTTCGTCAGCGCCGTGTCGACCGAACTGGCGCAGGTGATGGATGGCAATGGCGGCGATTTTGCCGGCGCCAGCAGCAAGCTGGCGGCGCGCATCGGCGTATCGGAAGCGGCCCTGGCGTCTGACTTCAACAAGGCCAGCGGCGACGACCTGGCGAAACTGAAAGCGGAAAACAGCAGCGTCACCGCAGTGATCGCCGGCGCCAGCGCGCAGGCGGCGCCGGCCGACGCCTTGGCCGCACTGAACAGTGGCCTGGCGCTGAATAATATCCAGACCATCGTCGTGATCTACGCGGAAAACCGCGGCTTCGACACGCTGTACGGCCTGTTCCCTGGCGCCAATGGCGTACCGGGCGTCAACCCGACCTCGACGTCGAGCTATGTGCCGCAAAAGGATATCGACGGCAGCACCTTGCCGGTCTTGCCACCGACCTGGGGCGGCATGACGGCGGCCGGCCAGAGCACGGTCGTTACACAAGCGCAATCGGCCAACCTGCCCAATAAACCGTTCCAGATCGACGACGCCAACAGCCCGATCAGCCTGCCGCAATCGGTGATTACGCGCGACCTGGTGCACCGCTTCTACAACAACCAGATGCAGATCAACGGCGGCGCCAACGACAAGTTCGCGGCCTATTCCGACGCCGGCGGCCTGTCCATGGGGTATTACGACGGCAGCAAGATGAAGCTGTGGGATATCGCGAAACAGTATGCACTGGCCGACAACCTGTTCATCGGCGCCTTTGGCGGCTCTTTCCTCACGCACCAGTACCTGATCTGCGCCTGCGCACCAACCTATCCGAACGCCGACACCTCGGTGGCCAAGGGCTCGATCTCGAAGATCGACGTCGACGCCAAGGGCAACTTCGTGCGCCTGACGCCAGCGGCCAGCTCGCCGGCAACCGTGTTGAATGGCGCGCCCGTGTACGCCAACGACAGCACCTTGACCCCTGCCGACAGCACTGGCATGTTCTACGCCGTCAACACCATGCAGCCGGCCTTCCAGCCGAGCAGCAATGCGCCGGCCAGCAATGACAGCAGCAAGCTGTATGCCGATACCAGCAAGGCCAATACCTTGCCGCAACAGACGCAAACGAATATCGGCGACCTGCTCTCTGGCAAGAACATCGACTGGGCCTGGTATGCGGGCGCCTGGAAAGACACCACGGCGCTGGCCACGGCCAGCGCGCGCGGCAGCAGCTTTCCGAGCCCGCCGAACTTCCAGTTCCATCACCAGCCGTTCAACTACTTTGCCAATATGGACCCGGTCAAGGCGCCGGCCTACCGCGCGGCGCACTTGCGCGACTTCGACAGCCAGTTCATGACGGATGCGGCGGCCGGCAAGCTGCCGCCGGTGACCTTCTACAAGCCGCAGGGTAACCTGAACCAGCACGCCGGTTACGCCAGCGTGGCCGATGGCGACGCCCATATCGCCAGCGTGATTGCGCAGCTGAAACAAAGTCCGCAGTGGAAGAACATGCTGGTGATCGTTACCTACGATGAAAACGGCGGCTTCTACGATCACGCCGCGCCACCGAAAGGCGACCGCTGGGGTCCGGGCACGCGCGTGCCGGCGATCCTGGTCTCGCCTTACGTGAAGAAGGGCCTGGTCGACCATACGCAATACGACTCGGCCTCGATCCTGCGCGCCATCACCCACCGCTTCTCGCTGCCGGTACTCGACGGTTTGAGCGTGCGCGACAAGGCGCTGGTGGCCAATGGCGGCAAGCCGATGGGCGACTTCAGCGCGGCGCTGGCGCTGTTGCCGCAGGAGTAAACGCTAGCCCTTGCGGCTGTCGAGCCAGTCCTGGCCGCCAGCGGCCAGCGCGGCGGCGATGACTGCCTCGGGCAGGCTGTAGACGGTGGCCCAGCTGGCGCGGCCGTCCGCCGTGTTGGCTGGAAAACTGTGCGTCTCGATCGGCCAGTGATATTTGCGCTTCAGGGCCTTGACGATGGCGGCCAGCGAGACGCGGCCCTGCAGCGGCTCGGCGCCGGCCTGGTCGCGGTTCGACAGCAGCACGGCCAGGACCTGGCCGCGCCCGGTGCGTGCGCCGGGAAAGGTGGGGGTTTTGTTTGCCATCGCCTATTTTTACACATCCCCGGCACGGCACCGTGTCGGCGTTTCTTACAGCCAGCGCATTCCCCTTCAGTTCGCTTTTCACAAGTCATTGATTCGATTTGGCTTTTTTGTTTGGCACGCAAGCTGCTTATCCAGGTTGACCACGGCACTCAGATGCGCCTTCTGAATGTCACCGACTGACCTGACCATGATAACGAGGTTGCGATGAACGATCACCCACGAAGCAAGACCCTCTGCCTGTTCGGCGCGCTCGCGGCGGCCGGGCTGCTGGCGACCACCCAGGCGCAGGCCGGCGCCTATGGCCTGGCCATCAACGATATCAATACTTTCCGCATCACCACCAGCTCCGGCACCGTGGCGCTGACGGGCGCCAACCGCAACGCCAGCGACAGCACGTATTTTGAAAATGCGGCGCCCGTCAATCCGCGCGCCATCAATACCGGCCCCACCGCCAATGCCGATGTGCCGCAGGTATGCGCCGGTGGCGGTTGTGCCGGCATGCAGCAAAACAACTATGCGCCCAGCCCGGTGCTTGAGTTCGCGCGCGGCGACGCGCATTCCTTCGGCAATATGCTGACCGGCACCGGCGCCACCATGCGGGCCGTGTCGGAAGCGCAGCGCGATACCGTGGGCGCCGCCTCGTCGACGGCCGGCGACACCCTGACCGGTTCGGTCAACCTGACCCTGTCGCGCGCCGGCTTCATCACCTTCAGTTTCCTGGCGCGCCGCGACCTGCGCAGCAGCGTCACCAGCTTGGGCGACAAGTCGAATGTATCGATCATGGATATTTTCAGCATTGCCTGCAATGCCGCCAGCCCGGCCGGTTGCGCCACGCGCGCCAATGCCGACGGCATCGTGTTCCAGTTCGCCCCCGATGGCGACGCCAACAATGGCAGCGACGTGAACGGCGATCATGCCACCGGCAGCCGCGATCCCTTCAGCCTGAACCTGACGGCCGGCACCAACGATCCCGGCACCGCCCGCGCGTTCACGAACAACTTCGCGCTGTTTTCGCTGACCTCGAATTTTGCCTTGCCGGCCGGCAGCTACACGCTGAACTTTTCCAAGTCGACCCGCACCGATATCGTGGTAATCCAGCAGGTGCCCGAACCGGCGACTTTACTGCTGCTGGGCATCGGCCTGGCGGCGCTGGCGACCACCCGCCGCAAGGCGTAATTTCACTAGCCGAGCCGCGCCAGCGCCTGGCGCGCCTGCTCGAGCTGCCGTACATAGTAGCGGTGCAGCACGTCCGGATCGAGGTCGCGGCCGAGGATCAAACGCAGTTCGCTGGCGGGGCAATCGGCGGCGACCGCCTCGACATGGGTGCCCAGCTGGCGGGCCAGGCGGCGCGCCGCCTGGCGCTGCGCCGGCCGGTATTCGACACGCGTGCGCGCCACCTGGAACGAGGCGGCATTTCCCGTACGGACCACCTGCACGGCGCTGCCGGCCAGGCTGCGCGCCAGCGCCGCCGCCATGCCCGGCTTGCCATTGCCATTGAGAATTTCCAGCCGCGGGGGCGGCGCATCAAGGCGACTCGCCACCGGCAAGCTGGTCGCCGCCACGCGCCGCAAGCGCGCCATGCCGGCGCTTTGCGTGATCTCGATACGGTCCATCGCTGGCGCGCCGGCTGCGGCCGCCATCACGGGCGGCGCCGCCGGCAACAGCTCGGCAGGCGCTACGGCGCTCACCTGCAAACCTTGCGCCTGCGCCAGCATGCGCGCCGCCCGTTCCGGCTGGCCCAGCCTGGTCAGTACCTGCGCCAGGCGCTGCCACGCCAGCGCATGGAGCGGGTCGAGCAGGCAGGCTTTTTCC
Source organism: Janthinobacterium sp. PC23-8 (assembly GCF_002250505.1). Taxonomy (GTDB): domain Bacteria; phylum Pseudomonadota; class Gammaproteobacteria; order Burkholderiales; family Burkholderiaceae_D; genus Janthinobacterium. The sequence goes on along the minus strand of NZ_NJGY01000001.1, from coordinate 2,752,566 downwards.
AGCACCGGCAAGGCGTCGGCGTCGCGCCCCGCCAGCACATACGCATGACCGAGATTCCTGAACAGATAGGCGTGGCGCGGCGTATCCAGGCCGGCGCCAGCCGTCAGCGCTTCCCAGATGGCGATGGACTGGCGCAGCTCGCCGCGCTGCGCATGCAGCACCGCCTGGCCATTGCGCGAGGCCAGCTCAAGCGGGACCGGGCCAGGTGCGGTCACGGGGCCGGTGTTGGGGTTGAGGCTGGAACAGGCGCCGAGCAGCATGCAGGTGCCGGCAAGCGCCAGGCGCGGCAGGATAAGAGACATGGGACTCCTTTTATTGGTTGGCCATGGCCGGCACCAGCACGCGATAGACGTCGATCACGGCCGGCCCCATCAGCACAAGCATAAGGGTGGGAAACACGCAGAAAATCAGCGGGAACAACAATTTCAAGGCGATCTTGGCAGCCGCCTCTTCGGCCAGCAGGCTGCGCTTGCCGCGCAAATTGTCGGAATGCACGCGCAGCGAATCGCCCATGCTGGTGCCGAAGCGCTCGGACTGGATCAGCATCGCCACCAGCACATCGACATCCTCCACGCCGCTGCGCAGGGCCAGGTTGCGCAGCGCTTTTTCCTTGGTAAAACCGGCGCGCATTTCCATCAGCACCAGTTGCAGTTCCTGCGCCAGCACCATGCTCTTGATATGGATTTCCCCGGACACTTTCACCAGTGCGCGCTCCAGGCTCAGTCCCGCTTCGACGCAAACGGTCAGCAGATCGAGCGCATCGGGAATATTTTCAAAGATGTCGCGCTGGCGCCGCCTGGCCGTGCTGGCCAGGACCAGGTTGGGCAGGTAGTAGCCGACGGTGGCGCTGACGCACAGGAGAAACATCAGCGCGCTGCGCATCGAGGCCGCCATGCTGCTGGCCGCATACAGCGCCAGCACGGCTGGAAACAGCAGCGCCAGCACCGACTTGGCGGCAAAGTACAGCGCCGGCGCACTGGCCTGGCGCCAGCCCGCGTTCATGAAGCGGGTCCGCAGCGGCGAGCGCTCCCAGCCTTCCTCGGGCAGCGACAGTTTCGAAAACGGCTGGGCCACGCGCGCCACCCGTTCGACCCAGCCGTGTTCGGGCGCCACCTCGCTGGCCACCGGCGCGGCGGCGCCAGAGAGGCGCTGGCGCAAGCTGCCGGGAAAAAAAATCAGCGAGGCCGCCACCGCCAGAGCGGCCACCACGGCAAACACGATCAAGAGAAAAAGAACTTGCTGGCCAGTCATGGCACACCTCCTGTCAAATACGGATACGAATCACCTTGCGCATCCAGACCACGCCCAGCGCCACCATGCCGGCCGCATACCACAGCAGGCGAATGCCGGCCGGATCGGTCCACAGCAGGCTGATGTATTGCGGATTGACCAGCGACATCACGCCTATCATCACCACCGGCATCAGGCCCAGCACCCAGGCCGACATGCGCCCTTCGGCCGACAGCACGCGCACCTGCCCCAGGAGTTTCAAGCGCGCGCGGATGATGCGGGCGATGCTCACCAGCACCTCGGCCAGGTTGCCGCCCGATTCGCGCTGCACCAGCACGGCGATCACCAGATAACGCAAGTCGGTCAGCGGAATGCGCACGGCCAGGTTCTGCAGCGCTTCATTCATCGGCACGCCGTAATTGATCTCTTCGTGGGCCTGCTTGAATTCGCCACTGATCGGTTCATTGAGTTCATCGCCGACCATTTGCAGCACGTTCGAAAACGAGTGACCGGCGCGCAGCGCACGGGCCAGGAAATCAGCCGCTTCCGGCAACTGCGCCTCGATCTTTTGCAGGCGCGCCGCGCGCGCGCGCAGCAAGAACAGCAGCGGTGCGCCCAGGGCCATGGCCAGCAGCAGCAAGGCGCCCGGCAGGGGCAAGGACCAGGCCGCCAGCACCAGCAGCGCCGCCAGCAGCAGGCCGCCGGCGAGCGCCAGGAACTGCGCCACCGACCACGCCAGCCCCGCCTGCAACAGCAAGCGGTCGAGCGCCGCGCATTGCGGTATTTTTCTCAGCATGCGCTCCAGGCCGGGCGCGCGCGCATAGCGGCGCTGCTTGAGGATCGACACGCGCTCGCCGCCAGCCTCGCCGCGCGCGGCCATCAGCCGCAAGCGCCGGCTGATGCGCCGCGCCGCGCTGCCGTGCGTACCCGACCACCACAGCCAGGCGCCTTCCACCATCAGGATGCAGGCGGCGAACAGGACGATGGCAAAACCGTAGAACACCAGATCCATGGCGACTATATGGACGTCTCCCGTTTGCCAAGGTGTTTTTTGTGTGTTCCAGACAGGATAGGCTGCAGTTCTATATCCGGCCTTGCGGCAACGGTCTCTCCCCTGCCGGCCCCGATGAAATCCGCTGACCTACACCTCATTCTCCTGGCGGGCTTTGTGCCCGACTCGCCATTCAGGTTTAGTAAGTCCCGGTCTGACCTGTTTGTCATCACACGTTAATACCTTGCGCAACCTTTTGACATTCCATCCTTATGTTGATTGATATTTACGTTCGTTCCGGGCTGTTACGCTGGTCGGAGACTGACGTGTTCTTTGTCGTACTTCTGATCGTGCGCCAGCAGCGCCCAGATCGTCCTTGCTATTTTGTTCGCCAACGCCACCACGACCACGTTCGGCGGGCGGCGCTTGCCGATGTCCTGCAACCATTTGCCTGGCTCCTTGGTATGCATCAGCACTGACCTGGCACCATGAGTAAGCAGCGTGCGCAGGTAAGTGTCGCCGCGCTTGCTGATCCCGAGCAGCCGGACCTTGCCGCCTGTTCCGGTCTGCGCCGGCACCAGACCAAGCCAAGCGGCGAACTCGCGCCCGGACTTGAACGCGTTCGCGTTGCCCATGGCTGCCACCGCCGCCGTCGCCGTCAGCAAGCCGACACCTGGAATCTCGGCGATCGCCTTACTGGCCCGGTCTTGCCGCATCCATGCCAGCAGCCGCTGCTCAATCTGCAGGATCTGTTGGTCCAGCCGGGCCAACATGTCCCACTGTTCGCGCAGGGTATCGATTAACAGGGCAGGCAAACGCTCAGCCAGTCGCGCCAGCGCGTCCTTCATGCCACGGTTCAGCGCGGTCCTGCCAATCGGCATCACTTCGCCGTACTCGCCAAGCAAACCGCGCAAGCCGTTGCTCTGCATCGTGCGAAACTTCACCAACTGCTGCCGCATCCGGTGCAGGGACAGCACCGCCTGCTGCATCTCGCTCTTCACCGCCACAGCCCGCACGCCCGGCTGTTGTAGCGCAAGCCAGATCGCGCGCGCATCGGCGGCATCGTTCTTGTTGCCATTGACAAAAGCCTTGACCGCCTTGCCCGCCATCATCCTCACTTCGTGTCCCAATGCCTGCAAGGCGCGCGCCCAGTGATGCGACCCTCCGCACGCTTCCATCCCGATCAGGCACGCAGGCTTGTTGACGAAATACTCCAGGAACTTAGCCCGTTTGATCTGCTTGTTCAGAACCTCTCCGGTTTCTCGGTTGACCGAATACACCTGGAACACGTTCTTGGCAGTGTCGACGCCATAAGCGGTAAAATTCATGGTGGGTTCTCCTTCCCTCAAGTGGTTTATTTGCACTTCCACTCTGGCACATTTGATGCCGTTGGCAAGCGAGAACCCACTCCTTGCCACGCGTCATCTGCCATCTATCTCGCCGCCAGTCACAGGCCGCCAATTCTCCCCACGTAAAACAAGCCAACCACCTCGTGATCCGTCGGCAGGGGCGATTTGAGCCGAGCGAAGGCGAGGTAGCCCGAAGGGCGTACCCCTGCGCATGCCCGGCGCTCCTCCAGAGCGTCCGGACGTTGCCCGCCGATTCGCGTAATTCGCTTTCAGTTCGATTCATCGCTGCGGCTCGTGTAGGAGGGAGACGTCCATTTCATTCTCCTTATTCATAGATGCGGTCGGGATCGAACACGCTGTCAGGCACGGGCGCGCCGAACATGCGCAGGCGCTCGGTAAAACGGGGCCGCACGCCGGTGGCGCAAAAGTGGCCCAGCACGCGGCCGGCGGCGTCGACGCCGGTCTGCTCGAAGCGGAAGATTTCATGCATGGCGATGATCTCGCCTTCCATGCCCGTCACTTCCTGCAGGCTGACCAGCTTGCGCGCGCCGTCGGTCAGGCGCGACACCTGCATTACCACCGTCACGGCCGAACAGATCTGCTGGCGCGTGGCGCGCGGCGTCAGGTTCACATTGGCCATGCCGACCATGTTTTCCAGCCGCGCCAGCGCGTCGCGCGCGGTGTTCGAGTGGATCGTCGCCAGCGAGCCTTCGTGGCCGGTGTTCATCGCCTGCAGCATGTCGAGCGCCTCGGCGCCGCGCACCTCGCCCAGGATGATGCGGTCGGGCCGCATGCGCAGCGCGTTGCGCACCAGCGCGCGCTGGCTCACTTCGCCCTTGCCTTCGATATTCGGCGGGCGCGTTTCCAGGCGCACCACGTGCGGCTGGCGCAGCGCCAGTTCGGCCGCGTCCTCGATGGTGACGATGCGCTCGCTGCCGGGAATAAAACCCGACAGCACGTTGAGCAGGGTGGTCTTGCCGCTGCCGGTGCCGCCCGAAATCAGGATATTGATCTTGGCCTGACCCAGTGCCTGCAGTACCTGCACCATCGGCGGCGTCAGGCTTTTATAGTCGAGCATGTTGGCGATCGTCAACGGCTGCACCGCGAAGCGGCGGATCGACAGGATCGGCCCGTCGACCGCCAGCGGCGGAATGATGGCATTGACCCGGGAGCCGTCCGGCAGGCGCGCGTCGACCATCGGACTCGATTCGTCGACCCGGCGGCCGACCCGCGAGACGATCTTTTCGATAATCTTCATCAGGTGCGCGTTGTCGTGGAAGGTGACGTCGGTCAGCTCCAGCCGCCCGCCCCGCTCGACATACACCTTGTCGCAGGTATTGACCAGGATGTCGGACACGCCCGGGTCGGCCAGCAAGGGTTCGAGCGGACCGAAGCCCAGCATCTCGTGCTGGATGTCGAGCACCAGGCTGTGCCGCTCGTGCTGATTCAGCACGATGCGCTCCTCCTCGATCACGCGCTGCACCAGCAGCGCCAGCTCATGCTTGAACTGCTCGGCCGTCAGGCGCTTCAGGCGCTCCAGGTCGATACGGTCGAGTATCGTCTGGTGCATGGTTTTCTTCAGCTCCTGGTAGGCGTGCAGCGCCAGGGCGCCATGTCCGTGGCTGGCCGGGCGCGGCGGCTCGTTGGCCGCCAGGCGTTCGCGTAGTGTCATCTCGTCTCCCTTGAGGTTGGGTCAGGTATCGCTGCGGCTGAACAGGCGGTCGAACAGGCCGCGGCTTTCCGTCACGCGGCGCGCCGTCACCTGCTCGACCAGCTCGGCCAGGCTGCGGGCCACGGCGCTGGTGCGCGACAGTTGCAGCAGCGGTATGCCCTGGTTGACCGAATCGGTGGCGGCCAGGTAATCGTTGGGCACCGTATGCACCACCGGGGCGCCCAGCGCCTGCTCCAGGTCGGCCAGGCGCAGGCGGCCGCCCTTTTCGTAGCGGTTGACGATCAGCCGCAGCCGCTCGGCCGGATAGCCGAGCGAGCGGAAGATGTCGAGCAGACGGCGCCCGTCGCGGATATCCGGCAAGGCCAGTTGCAGTACCGGGTAAATGGCGTCGGCGTTGTCGAGCGCGCGCAGCGACAGCGCATCGATCTGGCGCCCCACGTCGAGCACGATGTAGTCGTAGTGCTGGCGCGCCACGGCCAGGATGCGGTCCATGTGATCGGGCTGCATGTCGACCTTGTGCGCTGGATCGTCGGCCGCCGCCAGCACGCCGAAGTTGGGCGTCACATGCACCAGGCAGGACGCCAGGAAGGCGCCGTCCATGCGCGCGATCTGCGCGCAAATGTCCGACAGCGTCATGGCCGGCTTCTGGTCCGACACATACAAGGTGGCGTCGCCGAACTGGCCGTGCAGGTCGATCAGGAGCACCTTGCAGCCGGCCAGCGCCGCCAGCGCATAGGCAAAATTGGTCGACAAAAAGGTGGCGCCGCTGCCGCCCTTGCAGGAGATAAATGCCAGTACCTTGCCGTCGCGCATTTGCGTCACGCCGGCCTGGATATCGACCCGGTCCATCGCTTCATGGAAGGCCTTGTGCACCAGCGGCAGCTGCAGCACCTCGCGCATGCCGGCGCGCATGGCGCGGATCAGCACATCCTGCTGCTGGCCGCGCGTGAGCAGCATCAGCACGGCCGCCGGATACTGGCGCGCCAGGCGCTCGAGCAGGTCGGCCTCGTCGGCGTCGATGCCGCTGGCGTCGACGATCACCAGCTCGGGCGGCTCGGGCAGCATGCGTTCGACGGCGTCGCGCAGGCCGCTGCGGCGTTCCAGCAAGCGCAGCACCGGCATGCGCGCGGCCCCCTGGGCGGCGATTTCATCGTGCAGCTGGATGTCACGGCTGATCATCAAGGCTCTCATTGCATATCCTCAGGATAACGATACTACGGTCCGGCGCTCCGGCGGTCCGGCGCTCCGGCGGCCCGGCGATCAAGGGCAAAAAGCGGGGTTGTCCTGGTAGCCGAGCGACTCGGCCACCACCAGCGTGACGCCACTGGGCAGGCGCACCGCCTGCGCACCCGAAGGGAACATCTTTTCCAGCATCGGCAGGATCGGCCGGTACGGCACCCGCTCGCAGCTGCCGGCCGTGTTCCCACTGCCGGGCAGGCACAGCTGCGCGCGCACGTAGCGGATGCAGCTGGCGCCGTGCGGATCTTGCAAGCAATTGATGCGGTTACGCTGCGGACAGCCCGGCATCGCGCTCACCGGCGCGGCCGCCGGCATGCCGCCAGCGGACGCTTGCGACAAATACTCGATGCGCACATAGGCGTCACTGATGGCGCCGCCCAGCGCCAGCCGGCCCGGCCCGGTGCGCAAGATGGCCTGCTCGCGCACCGATTGCAACAGATTGGCATTGCTGAAGTCGCTCACGGCGGCGGCGCGCGCGGCGCGGCGGGTGATTTCAGGCACCACGTTCCACAGATAGATGGCGCGCGCCACTTCCAGCAAGGCAAACATGAAAATAAAAAACAGCATCGCCAGGATGGCAAATTCAACGGCAAACACGCCGCCCTGGCGCCGCCGGCGCACCCGCATGGCCTCAGTTCGCATAGCGCTGCACCGTGTTGGCTTGTAATGAAATCGGCTTGAGGCGCGGCAGCCAGCCCATGGTCAGGCCGGGCAGGAAATCGATGGGCAGCTTGGCGACGAACTTCACGCGCACCTGCAGCGGCCGCGTGTCATACGAGCCGCAGGGATAGTCGCCCTCGGCGTAGACGCACTCGACGCGTATAAGGTTGGCCTTGAGCAGCGGCCCCGTCTCGGCCAGCGCCTGCTGCACCAGTTGCGTGGCAAATATGGCGGCCTGGTTGGCGGTGTCTTCACTCGTCATCTGCTGCAGCGGCAGGGTCGCCATGAAGCGCGCCGCGTCCTGCGCGCTTTTTTGCACCGCCGTGTACATGAACAGGGCGCGTCCGAACAGCAGCACCACCGGCAGCAGGCTGATGAAAAACAGCAGGATCAGCGCCAGTTCGATCGCCGCCACGCCGTCCTGGCGGCGCCTGGCGCAGCAGGCCCGCCTCATTGCAGCAGCTCCGCCGGCCCGCCCAGCGTCAGCTCGCTGGCCACGCCGGCAAATTCGCCGCTCAGCATGTCCGGCGCGGCCGGTGCCGTCATGAAAAAGCGACCGATGGCCAGCACCTCGACCAGCACGTCGCTGCCGGCCGGCACGGGACAGGCAAGCAAGGCGACATGCAGCACGCGCCGCTCTGCCACTCCCGCATTGCCGGCGGGCGCCGTCTGGAAGGCCGGCAAGGCATAGGGCGTGCCGATGACAGGATAGGTGGCTTTCATGGCCGGCGCCGTCGGCAGACCCGGATACAGGCTGGACCAGACAGTATTGGGAAAGGCCACGTAATCGCCTTCCGGCTTGGGATTGGCATAGCGCACCGCCTTGGCGAACGACCATAGCGGACCATAGCTGGCCGGTGGGATGCTGGCCGGCTGGCCGGCACCCGGCGGCGGCAGGTCGGCCACCGTCAGCAGGGTAGCGCCGCCGCTGGCCAGCGCATGCGAGGAGGACGGCACGTTCATCCACCAGCCCGGCGGCAAGCTGGCCGGAAAAGGAAACGGGCGAATATTGGTGTCCGGCGGCGCCGACACCGGGTTGCAGCGATTGGCTGCATAGTCATTGAAGCGCGCATTGAACGACGGCCACAGGTGGCTGGGAAACGGCCGGTGCACGTGGATGCGCTGGCCGCCCAGCGACGCATGCAACATGGCGCCGCTGCAGATGAAAGGCTCGACACTGGTGTCGCTGATCTGCTGCGAGGCGCCGATGGCGCCCAGCGGCCCCAGCGGATTGAGCAGGAAATGCTCGGCATCGGGACCGTGCGGGTTCAGCTTGAACAGGTTATAGGCCACGCCACGCCGGAAACCGAATTCCAGCGCTTCCTTTTGCTCCGGCGGCCCCGGATTGGTGCGCAAGGACGCCGGATCTGTCGACAGCGCGCAGATCGCCAGCGGCGTAATGCGCACGCTGCTGCGGCCAGCCACCGCGCGCGCGCCCGTGTCGAGCGTGCGCAGCGTCGGCGACCAGGCGCCCAGGAAGGCGGTCGCCACTTTCCCCAGCGCCGGCAGATTGGCGCGCGTATCGATGCGCACGAACAGCGCCTTGGCCGGATCTGGCACGGCGCCCGCCGCGTGCCAGGCGCTGGCCGGCGCATCGGGCGCGCTGGCAAAGCGGATGCTGTCGTCGGACAGCGGCGCGCCCTGCGTACGGCGCTTGTACAGGCTCTGGCCAGCCGCGCTTTTCGCCTGCGCCACGGCGTTGGCGAGGCCGCCGGCCGTACCCACCAGTTCGGGCGCAGCCGCCAGCGCTGCATTGTCGGCCAGGTTCTGCAGTTCGGTCTTGCGGCCGATGACCTGGCCGACATCGAGCGCCAGGCCGATAAAGCCCAGCACCACGATCAGCATGATGGTAAACATGATCAGCATCGCCCCCTGCTGGTGCTGAAGCTGGCGTCTATTTTCCACCATTACCTCCCAGCAGGAAGGACACCGGCGGCGCCACTTGCCCGTTCGGCTCGGCAAACGAAGCGCGGTAGCGTTCCATGACGGCGCGCGCGCTGGCACCGTCCAGGCCGTTGGCTGGCGCGGTATTGCCGGCGGCGGCCGGGTCTTGCACCTGCTGCGCCATGGCCAGGCGCGTGGCCTGGCCAAAGCGCGCATCGAAACGCGGCGTGCCGCCTTGCACGCAGGCCGCCAGTGGCAGCAGCGGCGCCAGCAATGCCAACCGCGCCAGGCGCCGCATCAAGGTCAGTGTCGTCAATCGCATGGCATGGCTCCCCGGCTTATGGCAACTCGAAGCCGCCCACCGCAGGCGGCGTGGCGGGCACGGACAAGGGCGGCGGCGCGCCTTCCATCTTGCCGTTCAACATCAGATCCATCCTCGAAGGCGGCGTCAGCTGCGCCGTCGGCAAGACGGCGCCAGCGGGCGGCAGCGGCTTGACCAGGTGGGCCGTGATGACGAACAGCAGTTCGGTGCGGTCATGCTGGAAATCGGTGCTGCGAAACAGGGCGCCCAGCACCGGCAGCTCGCTGAGCCAGGGCAGGCCGGTGACGTTGCTGACCTGGTTGTTCTTGATCAGGCCACCGATCGCATAGCTCTGGCCGTCGTACAGCTGCACCGTGGTCGAGGCGCGCCGGGTGGTGATCACCGGCAAAATCGACCGGCCGCTGACGCCGGCGCTGGAAATGCCGACGCCTTCGCGCGACAGCTCCGACACCTCGGGCGCCACCTTCAGGTTGATGCGCCCGCCCGACAGCACGGTAGGCGTGAAGCGCAGGCCCACGCCGTACTCGCGCTCTTCCAGGGTGACCTTGTTGTTGTCCTGGCCAACCGGAATGAAAATCTTGCCTCCGGCCAAAAAACTGCCCTCCTGGCCGCTGATCGCCATCACCGTCGGTTCGGCCAGGATGCGCACCAGCCCATCCTGTTTCTGCGCTTCGATGGTCAGCTGCTGGCCGTTCGACTTGCGCAGGTCGAGCAGGCCGTTGGCCGCGCCGGTCAGGAAATTGGACAGCAAGGTGGTGGCCCAGCTGCCCGAGGCAAAGCGCAGCGTGGCGCCCACTTCCAGGCGTTCGAGCAGCGACTTCGATACTTCCGCAATCTGCACCGCCAGCATCACTTGCTGCGGCGCGCTGATATTGAGCAGATTGATGATGCGCCCGGCTGCTGCGCCCGCGCCCGGCACGGCAGCCGCGGGCGCGGGCGCGGCGCCGTCGGCCGGTTTCGGCAGCGCCAGCGGGGTGGTGGCGCGCCGTACATATGCTTGCGCCAGCTCGACGGCGTGCAGCACGCTATCGGCGTCCTGCACCGTGCCCGACAGCACCAGGGTGTCGGCGGCGGCCGTGACGCGGATGGCTTTTTCTTCCGGCATCAGTTCGGCCAGGGTCGCGCGCAAACCGGCCGGGTCCATGCTGACGGTGACGTTGACCACGCTGCACACGCCGCTTTTGCCCTGGATAATCATGTTGGTGCTGCCGATATCGGCGCCCACCACGTACAAGGTGTCCGGCGCCACCAGCATGGCCTGCGCCACGGCCGGATTGCCGACGCTGCGCTGCAATACCGCTTCGGGCAGGCGCAGCATGCTCGACTTGCCCACCTCGAGTTGCAGATGGCCAGGCGTGGCGGCGGCGCCACCGCAGCGCGGGCCGGTGTCGGCGGCGGCCAGCGGCGCTGTCGGCAGCAGGATCAAACACAGGATCGGCAGGGCGCGTTTCATAGGAGGATGTCCATGGTGGAGGCGGCTAGAAGCACTCGCGCGAGGCGCGCGTGCCATCGATCAGGCCGCTGCAATGGCGCGGTGGCGCCACCGCCGCCACACGGCGCGGCGCGGCCGGCTTGACCGGCGCCGGTACGCTCGCCAGCGCTGGCGTCGCCGGCCCGGGCGTCGGCGCGCCCAGCAAGGTCAGTTTGGTAGCGCCGTCGGTCACGCCCGGCCGCGGGTCGACCTGGTTGCGCAAGACCAGCGACAGGCTGCCCACGCTGCGCGCCAAATCCAGGTTTTCGGCCTGTGCGGGCGTCACTTCCAGGGTCACGGCATTGACCACGCGCGGCTTGGTTTCATCGCGCCCCACTTCCTGCGCCACCGCCAGCACCAAGATGCGTTCGAGCACGATCTTGGAGATATTGCGGCTTTGCGGATACGTGCGGTCGCCCGCATCCTGCTGGGTGCTGACGATAATGTCGACATAATTGCCCGGCAAGGCAAAGCCGGCCACGCCGATCACGTCATTGACGCGCACGGTGATGGCGCGCCGCCCTTCCGTGATCAGGGCCGACAGGCCGCCCAGGGTGCCGACCGGCGCCAGCTTCGACTCGCTCAGCGGTTCGCCGCGCAGCACGCTGCTTTTCAGCACCCGCCCCGACAATGCCAGGGGGTCCTGCAGCGCGCCTTCGGGCAGGCTTTCGGTCGGCCATTCGGCCAGCCGCAGCAGGTCAGGGTTCAGCCGCTGGCCCAGGTTGACGTCGGCGGCGGCGACCACGATCTTGCCCTTGCCGACGGGACTCTGGCGCAGCAGCCAATGCGAGGCCAGCAGCACGGCCAGCAGGCCCAGCACGATGGCCAGCGCCATCATCGTCAGTGCGCGCCGGTTCTTCATGCGATACGCTCGCCGGGCACGGCGTCAGGCGCGTCGCAGCCGGCAAACAGGCTGCTCCAGGCCTGCTCCAGGCTGGCCACCGTCAATTGCGCTTCGCCACCGGCAAAGCCGGCGAAGTCGGCTATACGGTCGAGCAATTCACGCGGCGTACTGGCCAGTAGCAGCCGCCCGCTGGCGCCATGCAGCTGGCGCAGCAAGTGCTGCAGCACTTGCTCGTCGAAAGCGATGCCGGTGGCGCGGCATTGCTGGCGAAACAAGGCGCGGTAGGCACTTTCGCCCAGCGGGCCGACCTGCACCTTGTAGCCGATGCGGCGCAGCAGCGCGGCATCGAACAGGGCGGCCGGCGCCAGGTTGGTGACCAGCAACAGGGCATAGTCAAATGGCATGCTGATGCCGGCCCCGCCACGCAGGCCCAGCTGGTCGGCGCCACAGGCACCCGGCTGCATCAGGCGCGCCAGCAATTGCGGCGCGGGCAGGCGCTGGCAGCCAAGGTCGTCAATGATGAGCATGCCATTGTTGGCGCGCACATGGGGCGGCGCCTGATAGCAGCCACCGCCTTCGTCATGGCGCAGCTCCAGCGTGCCGGCGTCAAACCCGGCGCCCACCCGGATCACGGGGCGCTGGCACAGCACCCAGCGGATATCGGTGCTGCGGCGTTCGAGCGCCTGGCGTGCATGGCCGCCATGCTGGGGCGCCGGTGGCAGGTGCACGGCCGGGTCATGCAGGACGATGATGTCGTGCCCCACCACCACGGCATGGGGCACCGCCACCAGGCCATGGAGCAGCTGGCCCAGTTGCAGCGCCAGCGAAGACTTGCCGCTGCCCGGCGGCCCGTACAGCAGCAGCGAACGGCCGGAATGCAGGGCCGCGCCGACGCTATCAAACAGGCCCGGCCCGGCATGGGCGCCGCCCAGCAGCGCCGCCAGGTCGTCGCTGTTCACGCGCTGCTCCTGCGCCCGCCAGGACTGGCGCGCCACCATCTCGCGGTAGGATGCCAGCGTGACGGGGGCTGCGCCCACGTAGGCGCAGCGCTCCAGGTAGACGGCCGCATGCTGCTTGCCGGCGCCTGTCAGCTGATATTGCACGTCGATCTCGGACTCGCCGCGCCACGCCACTTCGGCCAGTTGCTCGACGATCATGAAATCGAGTACCTCGCGCAGCACATTGATCGACAGGCGCAAGCGCGTGGTCAGTGCCGACAAGTGGCTCTTGCCGCCCACCAGCAGGGCCTTGGCGATCAGTTCCAGCACCAGTTGGCGCTCCAGCCCCGTTTCGCGCAAGCTTTTCGGCTGCGGCGGCAACGGTGGCATCAGCGCCGCATCGGCTGGACGGCTGGTCTCGACGGTGAAATAATCGACCTCGGTCATGCGATTTCTCCCCTGCTTGGCTAGCTTGCGAAAGACAGAATTTCATTCTATCGAGCAACTACAAACGGGCATTGATTCGAAGCAATGATCTGTTTCAGAAATAATTTTGTCCTTGCACCAGCACGCTGCCCAAGGCAATCGCCAGGCCATACGGCATATTGCCGACGCTCTGCTGGTGCGTGGGCGGCGCGGACGCCAGCGGCAGGCCGGCGGTGCGCGCCATCAGCGGCCACGGCAACTGGCGCAGATTGCGCCAGCAGGCGCGCCAGTTGCCTTGCCAGGTCACGATCAGCACGGCCATCAGGCCACCGAGCACAAAGGTGGCCAAGCAGATCAGCAGGGTGGGCCAGGGTCCGGCAAAGGCGCCGACCATGGCAATAAGCTTGACGTCACCGGCGGCCATGCCGCGCAGCAAATACAGGGGCAGGAACAGGAAGAAACCGGTGGCCACGCCGCCCAGGCTGCCCGCCAAGCCGGAAGACGGCGCCAGCAGGCCCTGCAGGCAGAACGCGGCAAGCAGGCCCGCCAGTACCAGCCGGTTGGGAATCTTGCGGCACATCAGATCGCTGACGGCGGCGGCCGTCACGAAGACCAGCAGCAGCAGATCGCACAGCACGCTTGCGGACATAAGGAGCTCCCGTCAGAAAAGCCCGCCACCGGTTGCCCGGCGGCGGGCACCTGCTTAAGGCGTCAACACCAGATTGGTCGAAATCTGGGTGAGGACAGACAGCAGGTTGGTCTTGATCAGCAAGAAACCGGCCGTGATGGCGGTGGCCATCAGGGCCGCAATCAGGCCGTATTCGATTGCCGTAATGCCATCCTCATCCTTGACGAACTGCTGCACTGCTGACAGGAAGGTATTCATGACAGGCTCCCAAAAGTGAAACACAAATCCCTGGTGCAATCGGGTGTGAAACATTGTCCATTCCTGCTACTATGTTTCTTGCCGTAAATTTCTGCACCATTGCAATGACTATAAAACGCCGGCAATTTGCCAAATTGACGCGCCACAAGTTTTCATATGGAAATTATCAAGCTTGGGCAAAATGGGAGCAGATCGCGGACGACCGGGCAACGATGACGACAGCAGACAGCACCGCGATACGGTAAATCGCATGTATTTACATGAAATCTTGCATACGGAATTGCCTATGAGGCAAAAAAACATTATCCTGCTTAGCTCTTCTTTGGAAAGGCATCTCGCCGCTGCTTAGTGCCACCAAATAACCCTTGGCTTCTTGTAGACGAACGCGTTGCTAGACGCAATGTTGGTATGAAGAATCTTGTGCGACCCCTTTCCAGAGAACGACGATGGATTCCCTACTGAAACACATGGTGGACATGACCGGCCACCGCGATCACACCATGCTCGACGTGTCGGTGATCTCGGCGGTCCAGGAACTCGCTTGCGCGTCACAAACCCGCGTGCTGGCGCTGAGCAACGTGCGCGGCCAGGTGTTCGTGCGGGCGCGGGCCATCATCGTGGCAGGCAGCCCGGCGCGCATGGAAGACAATCTCGACCCCGCGCTGCCGGGCGAACCGCTGTCGGACTATCCGGCGCTGGCCGCGTGCATCGCGCGCCATGAAACGAGCTGCGATACGCTGTGCGCCGATGGCCGCCATCTGCTGTGGCTGCCCATCTGGATCGGCGACCAGGTCACCACCTGCCTGGAAATCACCAACCCCACACCCTATACGGGCGCCACCATCCAGGTGATCGGCGGCATCGTCAGCGTCTACCGCAACTTCCAGAACCTGCTCGACTACAGCGAACGCGATTCGCTGACCGGCCTGCTCAACCGCAAGACCTTCGACGACCAGCTGGCCAAGATCCTGCAATCTCGCGGCGAGCTCGACAGCGAAGCGGGGCGGCCGGCCGACGAAGAGCGCCGCCATCACAGCAATACCGAACAGCAGTGGCTGGCAGTGGTCGATGTCGATCATTTCAAGCTGGTCAACGACAAGTTCGGCCATCTGTACGGCGACGAAGTGCTGATTTTGATCGCCAACCTGCTGCAATCGTCATTCCGCTCGCAAGACCGCATTTTCCGCTTCGGCGGCGAGGAATTTGTCGTGCTGCTGCGCTCGATCACCCTCGACAATGCGCAGAAGATCATCGATCGTTTCCGCACCAACGTCGCCAGCCACGATTTCCCGCAAGTGGGCAAGGTCACCGTCAGCGTCGGCTTCGTCAGCATCAACGCCTTCGAAGCGCCCGTCATCATCCTCGGCCGCGCCGACCAGGCGCTGTACTACGCGAAAAGCCATGGCCGCAACCTGGCCTGCCACTACGATGAGCTGGTGGAAAAGGGCATGCTGACCACCATCGCCTCGAACGATACGGCCGAATTTTTTTAAGCATCCGCCAAAGAAAGAAAACGCATCGGATCGACCCGCCACTTGGCGGCCGATTCGTGGCTGACGATCTTGTCGGCACCACCAAAGCCGAACCCGCGCGACAGGTCGAGTGTTTCCGGCTTGATATAGGCGTTGCTCTTGGTACTGAAAAACACATTGACCTTGGGCGCCAGCAAATTGCTCTCGTGCGCTTCGATCACCACCGCCAGGCGGCCCGACTCCAGCCTGACCATCGTGCCTACCGGGTAGATGCCCACGCAGCGCATGAAGTCCTGCGCGAAGACGGGGTTGAAGTGGAATTTGCTCCATTCATAGATCTTGCGCAGCGCCTCGGCCGCTGGAATGGCCTTGTGGTAACTGCGCTCGGACGTCAGCGCGTCATACACGTCGACGATGGCCGCCATCTGCGCCATCTCGCCGATGGCGTCGCCGGCCAGGCCGTCGGGATAGCCGCTGCCGTCGCGCCGTTCATGGTGGTGCAGGGTGATATCGAGCGGAATCGGCCCCAGCTCCGGGGTTTCCAGCAAGATGGCATGGCCATCGCGCGGATGGCATTTCACGAGGGCAAATTCTGCCGGCGTGAGGGGGCCGGGCTTGTTGAGGATGGCGTCGGGTACCAGCGCCTTGCCCGTATCGTGCAGCAAGCCGCCCAGCCCCGCCTGGTAGGTGGCGGCCGCGTCCAGTCCGCGCGAACGACAAAACGCCACCAGCAGCGCGCACACGCTGACTGAATGCAAAAACGTGTAGTCATCCTTGGTCTTGATGCGCAGCAACCCCACCAGGGCGCCCGGATTGCGCAGGATCGATTCGGTAATATCGTGCACCATGGGCTCGATCCGCTCGATTTCCACTGCCTTGCCCAGCCGTGCGTCGGCCATCACCGTGCGCACCAGGCCGGCCGCCTGGCGGCGCAGCTGGGTGGCGCGCGCCAGCTCCATGCTCAGTGAAATACGCGTGACCGGCTGCGGCGCGCTGGCAATTTGCACCAGCTCGATTTCGATCGCGGCGGCGGCCTGCGCCACGCTGGGCGCATCCTGCAGGTCCAGCCCTTTGCTATTGTCGATCACCACGTCGTGGATGCCGGCGGCGATGATCTTGCGGATTTCGTCCTCGCTGCGCAGCAGGAAACGGTTGCGCATAAAGGGATGCGTCATCCAGTCGCAACTGAGGTCATGGACATACATCCCCACTTTTAATTGCAAGGAATCGACTTTTTTGAGCATGTTTTCATCCTACCAGTCCGTCGGCGTGCGCACCGGGGCGTCCCAGAAGCGCTAGAATGAGTATAGCAAAATTGCAAGGCCGGGCAACGCCCATGCCAGCCCAGGGTTTGTATGCAGCCAGAGCCCGTTTCCCTCACCAGATTGCCGATCCATGGAATTGCGTCAACTTCGCTACTTTGTCGCCATCGTCGACCACGGCTCGCTGTCGCGCGCGGCGCGGACCCTGCACGTGGCGCAGCCGGCCCTGACGCAACAGCTGCGCCAGCTGGAGGAAGAACTGGGCGTGCAACTGCTGCACCGCTCGGCGCAAGGCGTGCTCAGCACCGACGCCGGCAAGATCTTTTACGAGCATGCCCAGGCCATTCTGAAACAGGTGGCCGACGCCCGCTCGGCCGTCACGCAAAGCGCCACGCGCCCGTCCGGCAACGTGACCCTGGGACTGCCGCACAGCATCTCCGGCGCCCTGGCGCTGCCGCTGCTGCTGGCCGCGCGCGCGCAGTACCCCGAAATCACCTTGCAGCTGACCGAAGAAATCACCGGCAACCTGACCGAGCAACTGAAGTCGGGCCGCATCAACCTGGCCGTGCTGTTCGACGACGGACAACTGGCGCCCTTTGCCAGCCGCGCGCTGGTGGAGGAAGAGATGCGCTTCATCTGCCGCAGCGATGCGCCGTATGCGCCCGACGGCCCGGCCATGTCGTTCCAGCAGGCACTGGCCGCGCCCCTGATCCTGCCCGGCCCGCAGCACGGCGTGCGGCCGCGCATCGACAGCCGCGCGCGCGCCGCCGGTCTGACGGCGGCGCATGTGATCGAAATCAATTCGATCGCCATTCTGAAGTCGGCGATCCTGGCCGGCATGGGCGCGACCATCCTGCCGGCCGCGCCCATGCTGGCTGAACTCGACAGCGGCGCCATGCACAGCTACGCCATCCACAGCCCGGCCTTGAGCCGCACGGTGGCGCTGTGCGCGTCGAAAAACATTCCGCTGACCAATGCCGGGGCAGCCGTGCAACAGCTGGTGCGGCAAGTGACGGCGCAGCTGTGCGACAGCGGCCGCTGGCAAGGCGCGCACATATTGGACGCCACATAAGATTTTCTTATACCCCCATCGCCAAGGCGTATTTGCCGCGCCCCCCTGCTCCGCCCTACACTGGGGCAGCCGCACACACGCGGCCATCGCGTCTGTCGAGCGCGCGCCTTACCGGGCGCCGCCGCTTTGCACACGTCATCTGAGCCACCCTTTTGGAGACAGCCATGTCCGTGACCACGGAAAACGGCTCCGCAGCGTTCGTCAGAAACGCCGGTACCGCGCCAGCTACACCGCTTGAACCTTCCCGTTTGACCAGCGTCAGCCTCGACGACAAATACACGGCCACTTCGGGCGCCATCTTTTTATCCGGCATCCAGGCGCTGGTGCGCCTGCCGATGATGCAGCGCCTGCGCGACCAGGCCGAGGGACTGAACACTGCCGGCTTTATTTCCGGCTACCGGGGTTCGCCTCTGGGCGGCCTCGACGAAAACCTGTGGCAAGCCAAACAGCAACTGGAAGCGCATCACGTGCAGTTCGTGCCCGGCGTCAACGAGGACCTGGCCGCCACGGCAGTATGGGGCTCGCAGCAGGTCGACCTGATCGGCCCGGCCAAATACGATGGCGTATTCGCCATGTGGTATGGCAAGGGCCCCGGCGTGGACCGCTGCGGCGATGTCTTCAAGCATATGAACCATGCGGGTACGGCAAAGCACGGCGGCGTGCTGCTGGTGGCCGGCGACGACCATGGCGCATATTCCTCGACCCTGCCGCACCAGTCGGACCACCTGTTCTCGGCCTCGATGATCCCGCTGCTGTACCCATGCAATGTGCAGGAATACCTGGACCTGGGCATCCACGGCTGGGCCATGTCGCGCTTTTCCGGCTGCACCGTGGCCTTCAAGGCGCTGGCCGATACGGTAGAGTCTTCGGCTTCGATCGATGCCGATCCGTTCCGCGTCACTGTCAAGATTCCGCACGATTTCCAGATGCCGGAAGGCGGCCTGAACGCACGCCTGTCAAACATTCCGCTGGGCCAGCAAGCGCACAACCAGGAAGCGCTGATGCAGGACTATAAAATCTATGCGGCGCTGGCGTATGCGCGCGAAAACAAGCTCAACCACACCACCATCGCCAGCCCGAACGCCCGGCTCGGTATCATCGCTTCCGGCAAGTCTTACCTGGACGTGCTCGAAGCGCTGGAGGAGCTCGGCATCGACGAGGCGATGGCGGCCAAGGTCGGCCTGCGCCTGTTCAAGGTCGCCATGCCGTGGCCGCTGGAGCCGGACAGCGTGCGCGAATTTGCGCAAGGCCTCGACGAGATCCTGGTGGTCGAGGAAAAGCGGCAGATCGTCGAATACCAGCTCAAGGAACAGCTGTACAACTGGCGCGACGACGTGCGCCCGCGGGTGATCGGCAAGTTCGACGAAAAGGGCGAATGGGTGGCGCCGCGCGGCGAATGGCTGCTCACGTCCAAGGCCGATTTTTCCGTCTCGCAAGTGGCCAGGGTGATCGCCAGCCGCATCGCGCGGCTGATCTCGGACCCCGTCACGTGCGACCTGATCAAGGCAAGGCTGAGCTTTCTCGACGCCAAGGATGCAGTCCTGAAAAAGGCCGTCGATACACCGTTCCGCCCGGCTTTCTATTGCTCCGGCTGCCCGCACAATACTTCGACCAAGGTACCCGAGGGCAGCCTGGCGCTGGCCGGCATCGGTTGCCACGTGATGGCGACCTCGATCTATCCGGACATGAACAAGCTGACCACCCACATGGGCGGCGAAGGCGCGCCGTGGATCGGCCAGGCCGCGTTTTCCACCCTGACCCATGTGTTCCAGAATCTCGGTGACGGCACCTATTTCCATTCCGGCTATCTGGCGATCCGCGCAGCGCAGGCGGCCAAGGTCAATATCACTTATAAAATCCTGTACAACGATGCGGTGGCAATGACCGGCGGCCAGCCGGTGGACGGCCTGATCACGGTGCCGATGATGGCGCAGCAGGTGGCGGCCGAAGGCGTGGCGCGCATCGCACTGGTCACCGAAGACCTGTCGCGCTATGCGGACCGCGCCAACTTGCCGGCGCGCGTGACCTTGCACGACCGCAAGGACATGGATGCGGTGCAGCGCGAACTGCGCGAAGTGCCTGGCGTTTCCGTGCTGATCTACGACCAGACCTGCGCCGCCGAAAAACGCCGGAGAAGGAAAAAAGGCGACTATCCGGACGTGGCCAAACGCATGGTCATCAACGACGCCGTGTGCGAAGGCTGCGGCGACTGTGGCGTGCAGTCGAACTGCGTGTCCATCCTGCCCAAGGAAACGCCGTTTGGCCGCAAGCGCACCATTGATCAATCATCGTGCAACAAGGATTACTCGTGCGCCAAGGGTTTTTGTCCCAGCTTTGTCACGGTCGAGGGCGGCAGCCTGAAAAAGACCAGAACGGGCACGAGCAAGGAGGACCATTTCGGCCCCTTGCCCGAACCCGTGCTGCCGGCCTGCGAGGCACCGTATAACATCCTGATCAACGGCATCGGCGGCACCGGCGTGATCACCGTCGGCGCGCTGATGGGCATGGCCGCCCACCTCGAAGGCAAGGGCGCGTCCGTGCTGGACATGACGGGCATGTCGCAAAAAAACGGTTCCGTCACCTCGCACGTGAAAATCGCCGCCACGCCCGCGCAGATCCGCGCCCAGCGCATCGCCACCGGCGAAGCCGACCTGATTCTGGGCTGCGACATGCTGACGGCCGGCGCCCAGGACGCCATCTCGAAAATGCGCCCCGGCCGCAGCCTGGCCGTGGTCAACCTGCACCAACAGCCGCCGGGCACCTTTGCGCAAAACGCCGACTGGCAATACCCGGCGGCGCAGGTGCGCCAGCTGATCGAGGAATCGGTGGGCGGGGCCGAGGCGGCCGACTTTATCGACGCGACCAAACTGGCCACCGCGCTGATGGGCGACTCGATCGCCGCCAACCTGTTCATGCTCGGCTACGCCTGGCAAAAGGGCCGCATTCCGCTCACCGAAGCGGCGCTGCTGCGCGCGATTGAATTGAATGGCGTGGGCATCGAATCGAACAAAAAGAGTTTCCTGTGGGGCCGGCGCGCCGCCGTCGATGTGCGCAAGGTCACGCACATCGCCACGCCATCGCAGGCCATCGTCATGCAAATGCCGCAAAGCCTGGACGCCGTGATCAAGCAGCGCGTGGAGTTTCTCACCGCCTACCAGGACGCGGCCTATGCCCAAGGCTACCTGACCCTGGTCAACCAGGTGCGCGACCGCGAAAACGTGCTGGGGCTGGGCCAGAAACTGTCGATGGCGGCAGCCAACAGCTACTTCAAATTGCTGGCCTACAAGGATGAATACGAAGTGGCGCGACTGTACACGGACGGTCGTTTCGCCCGGCAATTGCAGCAGCAGTTTGAAGGCAATTTCTCGGTCAAGTTCAACCTGGCGCCGCCGCTGTTGTCCAAAAAAGACGCCAAAGGCCATCTGGTCAAGGCCGAGTTCGGCTCCTGGATGTGGCATGCCTTCCGATGGCTGGCCAAGGCCAGGCGATTGCGCGGCGGCACTTTTGATGTGTTCGGCTACACGGCCGAGCGCAAGATGGAACGCGCCCTGATCGTCGAATACCGCGAGCTGCTGGCCAATCTGCTGGTCAACCTGAGCACGGACAACTATGCCAGCTGCGTGGAACTGGCGGCCCTGCCCGAAAAAATCCGCGGTTTTGGCCATGTGAAGGAGCAGGCGGTGGCGACATACCGCCAGGATCAGGCACGCTTGCTGGCGCTGCTGGCCGATGGCAACAAACACGCGGCGTAAGTCAACGCAGCGACTCGGCAAGTTATGACGCAGCGCTTCGGCGCTGCGTTTTTTTCACTCCACGCAATGCCCCACCGTCGCCCCCGGCAACAACACCGGTTGCCAGATCTCCTGCAGTTGTTCCGGCGGCGTACCGGCCAGCAAGGCTTGCAGCATCTCGACCATCCTGGCGCCGGCGCGGTGCACATCGGGTTGGGCGATGGTGCTGACGTCGATCCCGATCAGGCTGTCTTCGACACTGCCCCAGACGATCACCGACATCTGCTTGCCAATGGTGATGCCGGCATCCATCAGCGCGCGCACCACGCCCACGCCCGACAGATGGTTGTCGACGATGACGGCGGTAGGACGTGGCGAGCAGGCCAGCAATTGCTGCATGGCCTGGTAGCCACTGCGACGGTCGAGCGCCTGGTCCAGCAGGTGGCGCGGATCGGCCTGCAAGCCCGCTTGCGCCATGCAGCGCAGAAAACGCTGTTTGCGCTCATAGGCAAAATGCAGGTCCAGCGGCGCGCTGAGCAGGGCGATGCGCTGGTGGCCATGGGCCAGCAGGAAAGAGACGGCCAGGTCGATACCGGTGTCGTGGTCGTAATCGAAATACGCATACGGCGCGTCGATGCAGGTGCGGCCGTGGGCGACAAACGGGAAGCCGGCCCGCATCAGGCAGGCAATGCGCTCGTCCTTTACCTTGGTGCGGCCGACTACCAGGCCATCGACCTGATGGCTGCGCATCATGGTGTCATACGACGGCAGTTCGTTTTGCGGCGAGACGGGCGAGAGGATCAGACTCATTTTCGACGCTTCCACCGCGTCGGACATGCCGTTGATCAGCGACAGGAAGACGCTGTCGCCCAGTTCGTTGGACGGCAGCGGCAAAATCATGCCCAGCACATTGCTGCGGCCGACGGCCAGGCTGCGCGCCAGCGGATTGGGCCGGTAGCCGACTTTCTTGGCGGCCGCCAGGACGATTTCACGGGTACGGGAATTGACTTCCGGATAGCCATTCAAGGCCCTGCTGACTGTCGTTTTCGACATGCCCAGGGCGATGGCGAGGCTCTTGAGATTCATGTTTACTATCTGTGCCGCAGGGCCGTGGCTAGCTGTCATAGCCTTCGATTATAGCCCAGACAAGCTGGCAAGCGACTGTCATGCAGCAGCAAAAATGGTATGAAAACAACATCACTATTAATATGCAAAAGACATCTTGCCATGATAGCAGGTGCTTACTTCAAGATTGCATCAGGGGAAACTCCCATGTGAAGCAGCGCACGCCTGGCTTATCAAGAAAGTACCGTTGCCTGGCGCTGTGCGAAAATTTGTTCTACTCTTGATTCAGGTTAAGCCGTTCCTGTCGATCCGCACACATCCAAGGTGACTATTGTGGCCTCTCTGTCTTCCATCAATTCCCTGCAAGCGAGCCTGGCAACGGCGCAACGGCGGGTCGAACAAGGCCAGAACCAGGTGCAGCGCGATAGCGAACAGCTGGCGGACAGCCGCCGGCAGCTGATCAGGGAAAAGGAACAACTGAGCGACACCCAGCGCAGCACGCAACAGGCCCAGGCCAGCAGCCAGACGCCGGTCAAGGTGCCGCAGCTGGAACAGGCAATCAGCATCGCGGTGCCGCCGCAACTGAACAGTTTGGGACAATCGATCGGCCGCCTGATCAATACTACAGCCTGATCACTCCGCCATTTCCTGCTCCACCACCGTCAGCCACCATTTCTGGCCCGGCTGCGGATCACGCAGATTGACGGCTTCGCCCATCTGCGGTGTGGACAGCTTCACGCCGCGCCTGGCGGCCAGCGCCGCAATGCGGTCGAACGGCTCATGCCAGGCGTGCAGTCCCAGGTCAAAAGTGCCGTTATGTACCGGTATCAGCCATTTTCCCTTCAAATCCAGGTGCGCCTGCAAGGTCTGTTCGGGCTGCATGTGCACGTCCGGCCACAGCTTGTCATAGGCGCCCGTCTCGATCATGGTCACGTCGAACGGCCCGTATTGTTCGCCGATCTGTTTGAAGCCGTCGAAATAGCCGGTGTCGCCGCTGAAAAACACGCGCAGGTCTGGCGCCTCGATCACCCACGAAGCCCACAGGGTCTTGTTGCCATCGAACAAGCCACGTCCCGAGAAATGCTGCGACGGCGCCGCCACCAGGCGCACGCCCTCCAACGTCACGCCCTGCCACCAGTCGAATTGCTGCACCTTGGCCTTGGGGATACCCCACTCTACCAGCGTGTCGCCCACGCCCAGCGGCGTGACGAAATGCTCGGTCTTGGCCGCCAGCGCCAGCACGGCCGCATGATCGAGGTGGTCGTAATGGTCGTGCGACAAGATCACGGCCTTGATCGGTGGCAATTCTTCAATGCTGATCGGCGGCTGGTGAAAGCGCTTCGGCCCGGCCCATTGCACCGGCGACGCCCGCTCGGAAAACACCGGGTCGGTCAGGAAAAAATGGCCGTTCAGTTTCAGCAGCAAGGTCGAGTGACCAAGGCGAAACAGGGTATTGTCGGGCGCGGCCAGCAGCTGCGCCTGGCTCAAGGCTTGCACCGGCACCGCCTTGGTCGGCACCGTGCCGGCAGGCTTGCTGACGGCCACGGCCCAGATCAGCTTCATGGTCTCAAACCCGCCCAGCTTGTGCATGGCGACCGGATTGCGGAACTTGCCGTCGACGCGTTGCAGCACGGTAGTTGCGGCCGGCGCGGTGGTCTCGGCCGGCTGCGCGCGCAGGGTGCAGGAACTGATGCTCATCAAGACTCCCAGAAAGATAAGGTGATGCAAGGACATGTGCGGCCCATCGGTTCAACTACAAGTAAAATTTACACTACACAGTGTAGTTCTGATTTTGAGCAAAGTAAACCAGCAGGTGTAAAATATTGTTTTCAAAGGAGATTTGCAGCCATGGCCTCACCGCAACGCTTGACCGACCGCAAGCGCGTCGCCATCGTCGATGCCGCCATCGCCGAGTTCCGCGAGCACGGTTTTGATGCGACCAGCATGGACAAGATTGCCGCCACGGCCGCCGTTTCCAAGCGCACCGTGTACAACCATTTCCCCAGCAAGGACGAACTGTTCGCGGAAATCCTGCAGCGCCTGTGGGAAAGCAGCGCGGCCCAGCCGGCCGTGCCGTATGTGACCGACCAGCCGCTGCGCCCGCAGGTACTGGCCCTGGTCGAGCAGAAAATGGTGCTGCTGTGCGACGCCGCCTTTATCGACCTGGCGCGCGTGGTGTTTGGCGAAACCATCCATTCGCCCGAGCGCGCGCAGGCCATGGTGGCGCGCCTGAACGAAAAGGAAACCGGCCTCAATATCTGGATCCGCGCCGCCCAGCAGGATGGGCGCATCAGGGCGGGCGAAACGCTGGAGGTGGCGCACCTGTTGATGTCGCCGCTGAAAACCTTTGCCTTCTGGCCGCAGATCACGCTCGGCGAGCCGCTGCTCGCCCCGGCGCGCCAGCAAGAAGTAACGGCACTGGCGGTCGATATTTTTCTCTGCTACTACGCCATCACGCAACAGCCATAGAAACAGGAACAGCCATGCCCATCACCCCGGAACAATTAGCGCTGCTGATGCAGGAAGTGGAAGTGGCCGACCCGATCGATTTTGCCGACCTGCCCTTCAACGAGCAGGAGTTGCGCGGCCTGATCGCCAACCATCTGTGCGAGATGGCCGACGCCATGGAAAGCTTTACGCCGGAAGACCGCAACCTGGCCCTGCTGGCCGTGGCGGCCAAGCTGGTGCTGGAAAACCTGGTGCTGCATGTGCAGCTGCTGCGCCGCCACGGCCTGCCGGTGGGCGACAGCGTGGAGGCGCTGCTGCAGCGGCTCAAGGGTGCTCAGGACTGAACTTTTCGCACCGCCCGCGCCTGCAGGGTAACGTCGGACTCGGCCACCGCCACGCACGGCAAAATATAGCCGTCCAGCCGCTCGTCGAGGCTCACACCGGGCCAGTCCACCGTGTAGCGCACCTTGCCCTTTGGCATATGGCACAGGCAGCTGCGGCAAGTGCCGTTGCGGCAGGAACTGAGCAGGCGTATGCCGGCCAGTTCGGCGGCGGCCAGCAAGGTGGTGTCCAGGCTGGCGGTAAATTGCCAGCCCTGCGGGAGAATGGTAACGGTAGGCATGCGCCCAGTGTAGCAGCCGGCTAGCGCGCCACGGCAGTCCACTGCGCGCCCGCCGCATGGCTGCGCAGCACGGCCTCGGCAAACGCCAGCCCGGCCACGCCATCGTCCACCGTCGGCAGCGAGCGCGCCGCTTCGGGGATCGCCTGGCCCGCTTGCAGCGCGCGGATGGTCAATGCTGCGTCCAGATACAGCTGCGCAAACGCTTCCAGATAACCTTCAGGATGGCCGGCCGGCACGCGCGTGGCGTGCCGCGCGGCGGCGCTGTCGACCCTGCCCGGGCGCAACAGCTGGCGGTTGCCGCCCTGCGGCGTGAACCACAGCGCGTTCGGCTGTTCCTGGTCGAAGTCGAGCTGGGCCTTGCTGCCGAACAGGCGCAGGCGCACCGTGTTTTCGCAGCCGGTCGCCACCTGGCTGGCCCACAGCGTCCCCCTGGCGCCGTTGGCATAGCGCAGCATCACCTGCACATGGTCGTCCAGGCTACGGTTCGGCACAAAGGTCGACAGTTCGGCCAGCAGTGTGTCCGGTGTCTGTCCGCTGACAAACTGCGCCAGATGATAGGCGTGCACGCCCACGTCGAGCAGCGTGCCGCCCGGCCCGGCTTGCGATGGATCGTTATGCCAGTTGCCCTGCGCCATGCCACCGGCAGCAATCGCTGCGGCCAGCCAGTCCTGCGAGTATTCCACCTGCACCAGGCGCAAGTCACCGATCTCGCCGGCCTCGACCATGGCTTTCGCATGGCGCAGCAGTGGATAGCCGCTGTAGGTGTGGGTCAGGGCAAACAGCAGATTGTTTTGCTTTGCCAGCGCCGCCAGCGCCTTGCCCTCGTGCAGGGAAATGGCCAGCGGCTTGTCGCAGATCACGTGGATGCCTGCTTCCAGGAAGGCCGTGGCGACGGGCGCATGCAAATGATTGGGCGTGACGATGGCGACGGCCTCGATGCCGTCGGCGCGCGCGGCCTCCATCTGCGCCATGGCGCGATAGTCGCTGTAGCTGCGCTCGGGCGCCAGATGCAGCACCTGCCCGCTTTCGTGCGCGCGGGCAGCATCGGACGACAAGGCGCCCGCCACCAGCTCATACTGGTCATCGATGCGCGCCGCGATGCGGTGCACGGCGCCGATAAACGCGCCCTGCCCGCCCCCTACCATGCCCAGCCGTATTCTGCGCTGCATTTCAGTCTCCTTGCTTCAGGCCAAGCAATTGCTTGAGCTGTTGCGGGTTCACCGCGCTGCCGGCAAAGTCGTCGAACGCGTGTTCCGCCACGCGAATGATGTGCTCGCGAATAAAACGCGCGCCTTCGGCCGCGCCGTCTTGCGGGTGCTTCAGGCAGCACTCCCATTCCAGCACCGCCCAGCCGGGAAAATCGTACTGCGCCATCTTCGAAAAGATGGCCTTGAAATCGATCTGGCCGTCGCCGAGCGAGCGGAAGCGCCCGGCCCGGTCCTGCCAGTCGCTATAGCCGCCATACACGCCCTGGCGCCCGTTCGGCCGGAACTCGGCATCTTTTACGTGGAAGGCCTTGATCCGTTCATGGTAGATGTCGATAAAGGCCAGGTAGTCGAGCTGCTGCAGCACGAAGTGGCTGGGGTCGTACAAAATCGACGCGCGTGGATGTTGGTTCACGGCACCCAGAAAGCGCTCGAACGTCACGCCGTCATGCAGGTCTTCGCCCGGATGCAGCTCATAGCAAAGGTCGACGCCGGCCGCATCAAATGCGTCGAGGATCGGCAGCCAGCGCCTGGCCAGCTCGGCAAACGCTGTTTCCACCAGGCCGGCGGGACGCTGCGGCCACGGGTACAGATAGGGCCAGGCCAGCGCGCCGGAAAACGTCACATGGGCCCTCAAACCCAGGCGCTGCGAGGCGGTCGCGGCCCACAGCAGTTGCTGCGTGGCCCAGGCCGTGCGCGCGGCCGGGTCCCGCTTGACATGCTCGGGCGCAAAACCGTCGAACAGGGCGTCATAGGCGGGATGGACGGCGATCAGCTGGCCCTGCAGATGGGTCGACAGTTCCGTCACCTGCAAGCCGTAGCGCGCCAGCACGGCGATCACGTCGTCGCAATACTGGTCGCTGCCTGCGGCCTGCTCCAGGTCGAACAGGCGCGGCGCGGTCGGCAGCTGCAAGCCCTGGTAGCCGAGGCCGGCCGCCCACTGCGCCAGGTGTTCGAGCGTATCGAACGGCGGCTCGTCGCCGAGAAACTGGGCCAGGAAAATGGCCGGACCCTGGATGGTTTTCATGGATATCCTTTAGCCCCGGAATGCGACATCCGGGGCATCAACATTAAAACGGCGACTTGGGAAAGTAAAACTGTTTGGCATTGTCGCGCGTAATCAATACCGACGGGATGATGGTCTTGGCCGGGAGTTTTTCGCCTTTCAGGCGCGCTTCCGTGGTCAGCTTGATGGCGTCGTACATGAACTTTGGCGAGTACGATACATTGGCGACGATTTGCGGGTCGGAGCCGTCCATGATTTTCTTCACCGCGCCCTTGGCGCCGGCGCCGCCGAACACCTGCTTGATGTCGCTGCGCCTGGCCTGGGCAATCGCCTTTTGCACGCCGATGGCCATGTCATCGTCGGCCGCCCAGACGGCGTCGATCTGCTTGAAGCGGGTCAGGTAATCCTGCATGACCTTGAAGGCGTCGTCGCGGTTCCAGTTGCCATATTTGGCGTCGAGAATCTTGATCTCGGGGTGGCCCTTCATGACGGCGTTGAAGGCGTCGAAGCGCTCGTTGTCGAGCGTGGTCGGCATGCCGCGCAGCACCACGATATTACCCTTGCCGTTCAGGCTTTTCGCCAGGTATTCGGCCGGCAACTTGCCAAACGCCGTATTGTCGCCGGCGATATACGCGTCCTGCGACTCGGTATTGGTCAGGCCACGGTCGACCACGGTCACATAGACGCCCTTGTTTTTTACCTGCGCCACCGGCTGCGTGAGGGACGCCGATTCGATCGGGAAAATCACCAGGGTGTTGATCTTGTTGACCGTCAACATGTCCTGCAACTGATTGGCCTGCTCGGGCGCAGTGGCGGCCGTCTTGACGATGATCTTGACGCCGGGATGGGCTTTTTCCAGCTCGGTCTTGGCCTGGTTGGCCCACCACACGATACCCGAGGTAAAGCTGTGGGTGGCGGTCGGAATCGCCACGCCGACGACCAGCTTGTCTGCAGCCTGCGCCACCATCGGCACGGCCCATGCCTGCATTACCAGTACCGCCATCCCTGCTACACGAATAAAGCTGTTCATGCTGCTCTCCTCCAAGGTTATGGACGGCCTGCGGCCGCCCTGTCAAACGCCGCTGTGTTTTTATTTGCGGCCTCGCTGCAGGAAGGCGACGGCGATAATCACCACGCCTTGCACTGCGGCATTCAGGTAGACGCTGATAATGCTGGTCAAATTGAGGATATTGCTGATCACGGACAGCAAGATGGCGCCGATCACGGTGCCGACGATGCGGCCTTCGCCGCCCTTCAGTGCCGTGCCGCCCACCACGACGGCGGCGATCGCTTCGAGCTCCCACAGCAAACCGGTGGTCGGCGTGGCCGAACCGAGGCGCGGCACATACAGCACCGTGGCAATGCCGACGCACACGCCGAGCAGCATATAGGTGGCGATTTTCACGCGGTCGACATGGATGGCCGCATAGCGCGCCACTTGCTCGTTGGAACCGATGGCCTGCACATGGCGGCCAAAGGTGGTGCGGTTGAGAATGATGGCGCCGGCCGCCGCGACGAACAGAAAGATCCAGATCGGAATCGGCGCACCGAGGACGCTGGTGTAATACACGGGGCTGTACAGGTCGGACAGGGTGGAGTCCAAGGTCAGCGCGCCGCCGTCGGCCAGGTAAGTGAGCACCGCGCGGAAGATGCCGAGCGTGCCCAGGGTGACGATGAATGGTTCGATATTGCCCTTGCTGATCAGCAAGCCATGCATCAGGCCAAAGCCGGCGCCCAGGATCAGGGCCATGACGATGCCCAGCACCAGCATGGTGATCGGCGCCAGGTCGCCGCCCGCGCCCATGGCCAGCTGGTTCATGAAATAAATCATGCAGCCGGCGATCAGGGCCGCCATCGAACCGACCGACAAGTCGATGCCGCCCGAGATAATCACGAAGGTCATGCCGACGGCGATAATGCCGATAAACGCCGTGCGCGTGAGCACGTTCATGAGGTTATCCAACGTGGCGAAGTCGCCGTTGAGCAAGGTGCCCGCGATGCACAGGGCGATCAGGCCCAGCACGGGGCCGTAGCCCTTGATGCGCGCGCCCAGTTGCGTCAATGAACGGGGGATAGTGTCAGTGCGTGCCGGTTGCATGAGCAATCAACTCCTCTTCGGTCAGGTGCTCGGCGCCGAGCGTGGTTTGCAAAGTACCGGCACGCATCACCGCCACGCGGTGGCACAGGCCGATCAGTTCGATCAATTCGGACGAGATCACGATCACGGCGCGCCCTTCGGCGGCCAGGCGATGAATCAGAAAGTAAATGTCGCGCTTGGCGCCCACGTCCACGCCACGGCTCGGTTCATCGAGCACGATCACGCGCGGATCGGCATGCAGGTATTTGGCCAGCGCCAGCTTTTGCTGGTTGCCGCCGGACAGCATGCGCGCACGGCTGTCCAGGTCGCCGGTGCGGATATTGAAGTCAATCACGGCGGTGGCCAGCGCCGCCTTTTCCTGTTTCACATCGAGCCAGGGCCGCGC
The DNA here is from genome assembly GCF_002250505.1 of Janthinobacterium sp. PC23-8. GTDB lineage: Bacteria > Pseudomonadota > Gammaproteobacteria > Burkholderiales > Burkholderiaceae_D > Janthinobacterium. The sequence continues at coordinate 2,722,288 of NZ_NJGY01000001.1, read as the reverse complement.
ATAGCGCTCCATCGTCATCATGGTCAGGTTTTCGCGCAGGCCCAGGTTCACGTGCAGGCCCTTGCCCTTGCGGTCTTCGCTGAGGTAAGTCATGCCGCCGACCATGGCCTCGCGCGGCGTGCGGATATTGACCGGCTTGCCGTTCAGGTGGATGGTGCCGGCGCTGCGCGGGCGCAGTCCCAGCAATGCCTCGAAGGACTCCGTGCGGCCTGCCCCCACCAGGCCGGCAAAGCCCAGCACTTCACCGGCGCGCACCTCGAACGACAGGTCTTTCGACCAGCCCGGCACGCTCAAACCGTCGACCTTCAACAGTACCGGCGCGCTTGGTGCCAGCGGCACTTTCGCCGGGAACATGTCGGACAATTCGCGCCCCACCATCAGGTTGGCCATCTGCTGGCGCGTCAGGCTGGACGTCCGTTCGCGCGTGACAAAACGGCCGTCGCGCATGACGATCACCTCGTCCGTATTGCGCTCGACTTCATCGAGTTTATGCGAGATATACAGGATGGTGACGCCGTCGCTTTTCAGTTGCGCCATCACCGCGAACAGGCGCCGGGTTTCCGACGAGGTCAAGGTGGCGGTCGGCTCGTCCATGATCAAAAAGCGTGCGCGGCGCGACAGCGCCTTGGCGATTTCCACCAGCTGCTTCTCGGCGACAATGAGGTCGCGAATTTTCGTGGCGGGCGATACGTCCAGCCCCACCTGGCTCAGATAGCGCGAGGCCTCCTCGTTCATGGCTTTTTCGTCGAGCAGCCAGCCACGGGTTCTTTCATGGCCCAGAAACATGTTCTGCGCCACCGTCAGGTGTTCGGCCAGGTTGAATTCCTGGTGGATCAGCACGATACCGGCGTTTTCTGCCGCGCGCGAATCGGTGAAACGCTGCGGCTGGCCGTCGATCAGCAAGCGGCCTTCGCTGACGGCCTCGTAGCCGGCCAGGATTTTCATCAGGGTCGACTTGCCGGCGCCGTTTTCGCCCAGCAAGCCATACACCCTGCCCGGCGACAATTCAAAACTGACGCCATGCAAGACCCGTACCGGACCGAAGTCCTTGCAGATCGCTTCAAATCGGACGGCAACGCTCACTATGCACTCCCCCGCAAGACCAGTTGATGTTGCAGCACCACCCCCGGCACTTGCGCTGCCGGGTTCGCCAGGCGCTGCAACAGCAAGCGCGCCGCCGTCTCGCCCAGTTCGCGCATCGGCTGCGCGATCGTGGTGAGGCCCGGGTCGATCTGTGCGGCAATGGCGATATCGTCAAAGCCGATCACGGCCACATCCTGCGGCACGCGTTTGTTTAACTGGCGCAGCGCGCTCAAGACCCCGATGGCCAGGGTGTCGGACACGGCGAAGATGGCCGTTGGCGCATCGGCTTGCGCCATCAGCTCCAGCGCCGCCTGCGTGCCAGCCTCGTAGTCCAGGCTTTGCACGGTGCGCATCCATTGCGCTTGTACCTGCACGCCGGCGGCGGCCAGGGTGTCGAGATAACCGTGCCGGCGCTGGCGCGCGTACAGATAGCATTCGTCGGAATTGATCAGGCCGATACGGGTATGCCCTTGCGCCAGCAAATGCGCGATGGCGTCGCAGGCGGCGCGGTGGTTGTCGATGCCGACATAGGGCACGGCCACGCCGGGATCGAATTCGCAGCAGGCCACCCAAGGCAGGCTGATCGATTCATGCGACAGCGCATGCTGGACGGTGTCGGGATCGAGGCAGATGGCGCCGTCGGCGCGGTGCATGCGCAGCAAGTCGAAATACGAGCGCTCGCGGCCTGCGTCAGCGCCCGTGTCGCATAGCAGCACGAAATAGCCGTGCTCGCGCGCCACCGTATCGATGCCGCGCACGATCTGCGCATAGAAGGGGTTGCCGACATCGGGCACCATGGTCAGCAGCATGCGGCTTTCCGAGGTGCGCAGGCTGCGCGCCAGGTGATTCATGCGGTAGCCGAGCTTGGCCACCGAAGCGAGCACCTTGTCGCGCGTCGGCGCGCGCACGCTGCCGTGGTCATTCATCACGCGCGAGACGGTCGCCACCGACACGCCCGCATGGGCGGCGACGGCGCTGATCGACACGGCGCTCTCTGGCGCTGGCGGGAGGGGAACGAGGGACGGCATGGGCTTCTTCAAAAAATGTAATCGATTACATTTATAGGCCAGCGCGCCTCGGGATGCAAACATTATCGATGTTGCGGTGCCACAGAAAGGCCTGCGGCAGGATTGCCGCAGGCCCTGTTTTCAGGGCTGGACGGGACGCTGCTGCACGGCAAAACCGCTGCGCAGGGCAGACAGCGCCGCCGTCCACAGGATCAGGCCGGCGCCGAGGCAACCGATGGGATCAAACGGCCCCAGCGGAAGGCTCAGCGGGTAGGCTATGGCCCATACGGTCAGCGCCATGCCGATCGCCACATGGCGGCGCGCCTTGAACAGCCAGGCCAGCGGAAAGAAATGCAGGCCGACAATCAAAATCGCGGCCGGGATAAACCACGCCTGCAGGCCGAAGTGCTTCAGTACATTGCCGGCAATAAAAATGCCGATCCACTGCCCCGCATTGATCAGGTTGAACCAGCGGCTGTTGCGCTTGTCCTCGCGCGTGCCCGCCTGCGCCGCATGGGCAGCGCGGTGGCGGCGGAACTGGCGCCAGGCCAGCATGAACAAAAAGGCGGCGATGGCGGCGATCGGCAGCAGCCGCAGCGGCTGCGCGCCGTAGCGCTGCACGCACCAGCCGGCCACCCAGGCGCCGCCGAACAGGGAGTAGAACATGGCGCCGATGGCGCTGCCGGCAAGCGCGGCGCAGTTGGCTGGAGCTGCGATCGTCATGGCAAAAGTGGCGGGCAAAGTGGGTGCGGCAAGCTGCGCCGCAATATGGTCATATTGCCATAAACGTCACGACAATAACCGCCGCCGGTCTGAGTTTATTTTGTATCAGGACGCCGCAAGCGCATACGCCAGTTCACCTCCCAATCGGTGCCGCCATTGGCCGACATCGATTGCTCCCAGCAGGGCGTGGCGCCGGCCACATCGCACCAGGTGTAGCGCACGCGGATCGGCCGGCCGTCCAGCATGTCGTCGCCTTCGAAGACGCCGACGCCGTCGTTGAAACGGCCCACCACCGGTGGCTGCAGCAGGCCATTGCCGCCGAGGCCGCCATTCTGATTGTCGAGCCAGTAGATGCTCCAGCGATCCGTTTGCGGGTTAAAGATGCGCAAGGACAGGCCGACAAAACCGGGCCGCCAGGTCGCCGCCATAAAATCGTCGTAGTTGCCTATGCCGCCGGGCAAGGCCTGGTTGCACTGGGTGGCGCTGAAGGTTTCCCAATCATCACCGCCTTGCAGGCGCTGCGTGAGGCGCTGGTTTTCCACCTGCCACGGCCCCAGCAGGAAATCAAAGTCGTGCATGCCATTCAGGCGCGCGGTATCGGTCAATTGCTGCATATTGCCTCCTTGTTTGCGGTAGTGGCTATGATAGGCAGCGCGGCCCGATGGCGCCATGCAGCATCGAAGGACTTTCCCCGCTGCCGGGAACAGGTTTGCAGTTTTTATGGAGTGTTTGCCTTGAATCTTGAACTCGACGCCCACGACCGGAAAATTCTCGCTTTGCTGCAAGAAAATGCCCGCTACAGCTACTCCGAAATCGGCCGGCGCATTCACCTGACCTCGCCCGCCGTGGCCGAACGCATCAAGCGCCTGGAAGAAAGCGGCGTCATTCAGGGTTACTCGGTGCGGCTCAATCTGCGCGCGCTGGGCTACAGCTTTGAAGCGCTGGTGCAGGTCACGGTGGAGTCGCACGAGGCGCTTGACGCCTGGGCCGCCACACGGCCGGAAGTACTGGCCCTGCATGCCACCACCGGCAACCATTGCGCCCTGCTGCGCCTGGCCTTGAAGAACCCCGAGCACCTGCAAGCATGCTTGAGCTCGCTGGGGAAAATCGGCAAGACCAGCACCGCCATGGTACTGTCATCGCACTGGGAGCACCGCAGCCGGCTGCCGGCAGACCAGCTCGGCTGATGGGCTAATCGAGCATGCCGCAAAACGCCTCGCCGCTGCCGTCGACGATAACGCCGCTGGGCCAGCGGTGGCTGCGCTTTTGCGCGCGCAGCAAGGACGCCGCCAGGGCCGAATCGCCATCGACCGCATACACGAACACGGGCATGTTCAGGCTGGCCGCGTCCGCCAGCAGGGCAGGATTGGCGTCCAGGCTGCGCGCATCCACATGCACGCCGACCGGCATGCCGATCTGCTGCTGCACGCGCTGCAGCCAGGGCTTGTCGAGTTTGGGCGCGCGCGCATTTTTGGCGATAAAGCGGCTGACCCGGTTGGCACCAAACGCCTGCGCATTGCGCGCGTCGAACACGATCAGGCCCAGGTAGCCTTGCGGATCGGCGCTGCGCGCGCAGACCAGGTTGTTCGGCACGGCGGACGTCAGGAACCAGTTGCCGTGCTTGACGCCAGCGCGCAGCTGCTGCACCAGCGCCTCGATCGGCGCGCAGGACGGCACCAGGTCCTTGATTTCCGCGTTCAGGGTTTTCGCCGGGAATGGCGTGGCCAGGTCGGCCAGGTCGGCCACGAAGGGTGGCGTTTCGGCCGTGGTAACGCCACGGTTTTTCATGCTGGCCGCGCGCCATTGCTCGGCGTTCATCTGCCTGACGGCCAAGGGCTGGCCGCTATCGACCACCCGGCCCGTCATCAGATCGTGGTGCACCACCCAGTTGCCGTCGCCGAGCAGTTGCAAGTCCGTTTCGACGCCGTCCCAGTTGCCGAAATATGCATTGCGCAAGGCGCTCAGTGAATTCTCCGGGGCATTGCCCGCGCCACGGTGGGCCTGCACCTTCATGCCCAGGCACTCGGCCTGCGCAACGGTGCCGCACAGGCAGAACAGCAGCGCCAGCGCGACGGCCTTATTTTTCCTTCGGGTGATAACCATATTCCATTCCCTGCAAAATATTGACTCGGATCGCTTCGTTGACGGGGTAGCTATAGCCCTGGCCCACCGCCACCACATGCGTGAAATTGGCCAACAAGCCCTTGCCGGCGATCAGCCAGCGCGTGCTGCCGTCCTCGGCCCGGCGATTCCAGTCCAGCATCTGGCGAAACAGCTCGCTGCGCGTGACATGATTGTCCGACACGGTAAAAATGCCCCATATTCCCAGGAACGCGCTGGCCAGCACGCCGGTGGCGATCCACGCCGAACGGCGGCTCAGCTGGCCATCCTTGCCCGCCTCTTCGCCACGGCGCGCGGCCAGTACCAACAGGCCCACGGTGGCGATCAGGTACAGCAATTTCGAGAAATGGCCGATGGCGCCCAGCAAGGAAAAAAACAGGGCCACCGGCGGCACGATGGCCGCGTGGGCGGCGTCCTTGCCCTTGACAAAGTACTTGCCGCCGCCCTCGAAGTCGACCGGGCTGGCGCGGTACTCCAGCAGTTTTTCCTGCGTCACGTGGGCCGCGAACTGGTCGAACAGGCGGCCAAATTCGGCCGGACTGCCGTAGGCATCCTGCACTACCGCGCCCCTGGGCAAACGCAGGCCGCGGCTCTCTTCGCTGCCGTTGCCGCCGTCAGGCCCGTCGCGCAGCACGGCCTGGATGCCGGGGCGCGCCACGAAGGCCGGGAAAGACAGGCCGGGTGGAATCCGGTCACCCTTGACGGTGACGCCCTTGCTGGCCGCTTCCGACGCATAGCGGCGCTTGACGGCCAGGCGGAACGACAGCTGGTCGGCCGGGTGCCAGTTGGCCGGCACCGGCACTTTCTTGCGCACATTGTTGACCACCGCCGCGCGCCGCCGCGCCGGCACCGATTCGGGGCGCCAGCCGTGGCGCGACAGGCTTTGCTCGTAATCGTTCCATGACGATTGCTGTTTGGCCTGCAGGCCGGGATCGTTGTCGGGAATCATACCCGAATACAGTTTCCAGCGATCGTGCACCTCCTTGATGGCCTGCTGGTATTTTTCATAGTAGCCGGCCGCGCCGCCGGCGAGCTTGCGTACATTAAAATTGATCAACTGCTCCTTGGCCGGCTCCATGCGCTCGTCGAGGTGGCCGACCGATACGGCCAGGGCCGGAAACAGCGCCAGGAAGGCCTTGCCTTCGGGCTGGGCAAACAGGCCGGGATCGTCGACCAGGCCCTGCAACTGCAGGCTGCCGCCGACCAGCGAGCGCTGCATCAGGGTGGTGGTAAACGCCATGCGCCGAAATTGCGCGTCGCGTGTGTTGACCAGCACGGTCACAAAGGTTTTCAGCACCATGAAGACGATGACGGCGGTGGCCAGCGACCACAGCCCGATTTTTTTCCAGCTCGGGCCGGTGGTGTCGATGCGCAGGCGACGGCGCCACATCAGTTGCAGCACCACCAGCGCGGCGGCGATGCCCGACAGGCTGCGGCCGTAAAACTCCACGTCCTCCACCGCTGTCGGATCGACATCGCCGCCCACCACGTCGAGCAGGCGGGCATTGAAGCCCAGCTCGAAGCACAGGTAGACGATGGTCAGGGCGATCAGGATCAAGGTCTGCCGGATCTGCAGACTGCGCAAACTGGCCGCCATCTTATTTCCTCAGGTCGATCACGACGGGCTTGATCTCGTCGGCCTGGAAAATCATCGGCGCGGGCGCCGAGGTGCGTGGCGCCGGCAGGCTGATGGCTGCGGGGCTGGACGCTGCGGCCTTGGCCGGCGCACCGTGGCGGCGTGCCGTGTCGCGCGGCGTCGCTTTCGGTGCGGCGGGGGTGGCAGGCGCTGGCGGCGCCGGAATCACGCGCGCGGCAGACTCGCCTATCGGCGTGTTGACGACTGCCGGCGCCGCGCCGCGCAAGGCGTCGTCGGCAAACGGCACCAAACGCGTATCGACGCCGGGCGGCACCGGCACGCTGGTATTGAGCAGGCGGCTGTCGGTATAGATCTGGCGCGACAGGCGGTTGTAGTTCGGAAAGTCGATATTGAGCGACTTCGCATCAGGCGCCAGTTCCACGCGCGGGCGATCCTTGCAATTGCCGATCGTCCATTGCAGCACGTCAGTGCCCTGGAAGGCCAGCACCTCGTAGCGGTAGGCGCAGCCGCGCTCCTGGGTCTCGACGATCACCACCGTGCGCTCGCCGACATTTTCCACGCGCGCCACGCGCGCCGTGATGGCATTGGCCAGCGGCACCACGCGAAACGCCTGCGACAGCTTGATCGAGAACTTGCCCTGCGGGTCCTTGCGCAAGGTGCCTTCGGTGCCGTCGCGCAGGCGGAAGGTGGAAAGTGGCGTGCCGAACAGTTCGGCCGTATCGAGGCCCACCATGACGCCGCCGTGACCATTGGGCTGCATGGCGCAGCCCGACAACAACAGGCCGGCAGCGATGGCGGCGGCCAGTTTGCGCCAGTGTGCGGAAGCAAAATTTTTATGCGTGTTCATGCTGGAAAGCTTTCTGGTGAAATTTTACGGATTGATCACGGCCAGCGGGTTGCCCGCGCCGGGCGGCGGCAAGACTGTCTGCTGGTCGCGCGTGAGCAGGGTAAACGCGCCCATGGTGTCGGGGCCGCTGACGATTTCCAGCTGCTGGCGCCGCAGCCAGACGCGGATCTCCGCTTCGGTGGCGTCGGCGCGGAACAGCACGCGGATGCGCTTGCCTGTTTCGACGCCGCTGCCGCCACCACGGTACTCGGCATTGCCGCTCCCGGTGAACTCGGTCGGCAGGAAGATCCATATGGATTGCGCCACCATCACGGTAGCGGCCACGGCGGTGACCAGCTTGAGCCAGCGCGAGGCATTGGCCGCCCTGACGGGCGTGACAGGAGTGACCGCAACGGCCGGGGTGGCAGCCGCTGGCGCAGCTGCGATTTGCAACTGCTGCAAGCCCTGGCGCAGCAATTGCCGGTAGGCCAGGCGGCCGTCCTGCTGCAGTTCGGTCGCCAGCGGCGTGCCGGTCAGGGCGTAGCCGCCGGGCAGCGCCACGCGGGCGATCACGCCGGGCGCTGCCACAGCCGCATTGTCGCGGCCATGCTGCTCCAGCCAGCGCGCCGCCTGCAGGCGATCCTGGCTCAATACGCCCAGGCAGGCGCCCAGCTCGGCCACGCCGACGCAAACCGGCATGTCGCACAGCACCAGGCCGGCGCGCGGGTCGACCGGCGCGTCGCGCTCTTCGACCACCAGGGCGCAGGCGTCGGCGTAAGCGGCGTCGGGCGTGACGAGCCAGCCGCGCCACTGGCCGAGCGCCGGCTGCCAGGCGTCGATCAGCAGCGCGCCAAAGCCGGGGCGGCGCGCCAATGCATGGATCTGGCCGCCGCCGATGGGGCGCTTCGCCAGGGGCGCCGCGTCGTTGCGGCGCGCAAAATGTTCGAGCAGATGGGGCGACACGGCAATGTCGCGCCAGTCGGGCGTGTCGCCCTGGACGACTTCGTCCGTCAGCAATTCGATGTCGGCGGGGGCCGTTTCCAGACGGGCGGCAATCATGGCCAGCGAGGGCGTCAGCGCGGTCATGCCGTTGGCCTTTCATTGATGTTCGGGTGGGTGGATGCAGGCTCCACATGCTGGTTTAACGCCGCCAGGCACAAAATATCCAAAACTATTTGCGCCGCGTCGATATCCTGCGCGCTCAAGCTATCACCGACGCGCAGTTTCAGCAGATTCAATACCCAGGCCCCCAGCAAGGTGGTGCGATGGGCGGGCTGGACGATCTGACGGCCGGCGCTGGCAGCGTCGCCCTGTTGCTTGTGCACCAGGCCCAGCTTGCCGCCGTGGTAATGCGCCGAGGCGATCTGCTCGGCCAGTTCCCTGACGGGCATGCCGCCGCAGCCGCAATGGCGCAGCAGCAGGATCAGGTCATCGGACAAGGTCGTAATAAAGGTCTCGGCGGCGGTGCGCACCTGTTGCGGCGTCAGTTGATAGTCGCGCAGCGCCTGCGCATACTCGTCGGGCGCTGGCAGGTGGCAAGCGGCGTCGTCCTCGCCGCCACCGCCCTCGGGCAGCTTGCGCAGCTGGTCGATGATAAAGCGCTTGAAATACAAAAACAGCGCGCCGATGTGGATCGGCACCGAGGTGCTGTCGCTGCCCAGCACTTTTTCGATAAAGAAATGGTGGCGCAAGTCCGCCAGGGTGTCGCCAAGCGCGGCCGCTTCGCGCGGACGGCAAGGCGCCAGGGCGGCGATGGTGCGTTGATAAAACTGCGCCAGTTCCTGCTGCGTGAGCTGCTGGCGGCGGTGCCAGAAATCCTGGATGCGTTCAAATTGTTCCGATTGCAAAGCCGGTCCGATCGTGTGTGGGGGCACGCGGTATGCGCTGCTGATACCTGCGGCCGGGAAAAATACGCTTGCAGACAGGCAAAACTTGTCAGTAAGGTAAAATGCATCATGGCAATTTTCTCATATCAATGTGGAAATCGCTAACTTTTTGTTACACACACAACAACCTACGAGAGAGCGATGCGCCGCCTGGTCCTGCTGCTGTTGATGCTGGTTTTCCTGCCATTCCTGCATGCGCACGCGGCTGTAGCAGCCCCGGGCAAGCGCATCGCGCTGGTAGTCGGCAACGCCGCCTATCCGCAACCGTTGCTCAATCCCGTGAACGACGCGCGCGCCATGGCCGAGCGCTTGCGCCGGCTGGGCTTCGAAGTGCTGCTGCGCACCGATATCAACAGCGCGCAGCTGCAACAGGCCTCGGCCGAATTATCCACCAAGGCGCGCGGCGCCGATATCGCGCTGGTGTTCTATGCCGGCCACGGCGCCCAGGCGGGCGAAGCCAATTATGTGCTGCCGATCGGCGCGAACATGCATGCCCTCAGCAGCAGCGCGATCGAGGCGCAGGGCGTGTCGGTGGCCAGCCTGGCCGGCGACCTGCAGCGCAGCGGCGCGCGCGGCGCCGTGCTGATCCTCGACGCTTGCCGCCAGGAATACACGCGCGGCGGCGCCCAGGTGCCCGGCCATGGCAACGGTGCCGCCAGTCACGGCTTTTCGGACATGGCCGCGCCGCGCGGCGTGGTGATCGCCTATTCGGCCGGCCCCGGCGCGCTGGCGCGCGACTTCTGGTCGCCCGACTCGCGCAACAGCCCCTACACCAGCGCCCTGCTTGACGCGCTCGACGCACCGGGATTGCCGATGGGTGAGCTGTTTTCGCAAGTCGCCTCGCGCGTGGCAACCATGACGCACGAGGTGCAAAAGCCGCGCGTGTCGTTTGGCGAGACTTCGGCTCGGCTGGTGCTGAACATGGGTAGCGGCAAGGTGACGGCCGAGCCATCGCCTGGCGTGCTGGCCAGCAATGACAATGGCGGCACGCGCGCGCCGCTGCCGCCCGCCGTTGCTGTCAAACCGCCAGCGGCCGGCAGTGCCAGGGTCTGGCCCGGCAATGTGCTGCAAGACATCAATTATGAAATCCGCATGCAGATCGCGGCGCGGCCGTTTCCACGCCAGCAACTGGAAAAACGCGCGCGCGCGGGCGACCTGGTGGCGCAGACCGCGTTGGGCTACGGCATCGGCGGCGGCGACGCTGGCGTCAAGCAGCCGAAGGCCGGCATGCAGTGGCTGGAAAAGGCGGCCGCGAAAGATTTTCCGGTCGCGCAGACCTATCTGGCCGAACTGCTGATGGGCAAAGGCGACCCGGCGTCATTGAAGCGCGCCGGCGCGCTGCTCGACGCCGCCTCGCAGGCCGGCTACAGCCCGGCCCATGCCTACCAATTCGACCTGGCGCGGCGCACCGGCGCGCCACCGCAGGAAGCGGCGCGCCACCTGCAGGATGCGTTGATGGGCCTGATGAAGGATTACCAGGGTGCCGCCAGGGACCTGATGCAGCCGCCGAAAAAATAGCTCAACATAATTTTGTATTTCCTGGCACTGCCCTCGTTAAGCGAGGGTACATGCAATAGAGCATGACAGTGACCAGGGAGTACACCATGCAAGCACCTTCAATCACCGCCGCACGCGGCCGCATCCTGACCTGCCAGCCCAGCGGCCAGGGCACCGTCAGCGTCGGCGGCGTGCAATACCCGTTCGACGTCGCCAGTCACTGGCGCTCGGACACCGCCCCCGCCATCAATGCCGCCGTCGATGTGCGCTTCACCAGTGCCGGCGCCGTCGACAGCCTGAGCCTGGTCACGGCGCGGCAGATCACCCAGGAAGAAATGGCCGGCGCCGCCAGGCTGGCGCGCGAAAAAGGCCAGCAGGTGTGGGGCAATGCCGTCGCCGCTCTGGGCGTCAAGGCGCTGGGCGCCATCGGCGTGCTGGTGGCCGGCGCCTTGCTCTTCAACACCATCAACATCCGCCTGTTCGCCGCCGTCTCGCGCTCCTACTGGCAGTTGCTGGGCTTGTCCGCCGACAGCCTGGAAGGCTTTGCCCGCGGCGGTGGCGGCGGTTTTACGTCAAGCCAGTTTTTCTTCCTGCTGGCACTCGGTGCCTGCTTCGCCACCATGGCGTCGAACCATCCGAAAGCGGCGCTGGGCAAGTGCGCGCCACTGCTGTTTATCGTGCTGCACACCGGCATGTTGTACATGAATATCAAGAGCGCCATCAGCGACGCGGGTTCCGCCATGAGCGGCATCGCCGGCGCACGGGCCGCCAGCATGGCGCAGCAGATGGCCAGCGAAATGCTGGGCCAGGTCTGGCAGGGCATGTCCTTCGGCCTGGGTTTTTACCTGGTACTCGCATCAAGCATCGTGCTCGCTGCCTACGGTTACGGCGAGTTCAAACGCAAAAGCATTGTCTGATCCCCTCTTCTCTTACGCCACATTTACAAGGACCACTATCATGAAACGCACCCTGCCTGCCCTGTTCGCCATCGTCCTGATCCTGTCCGCCTGCGGTAAAAAGGAAACGGCCACGCCTGATGCGCCGGCGCCGGTCGCCACCAGCAGCGCCGACCTTGCCGCCAGGGCGCAAGTGAAAGCGGCCGCCGCCAGCCTGCCGCAGGGCGACCCGGCCACGCCAGGCGCCAGCTATGTCGATATCACCAGCGGCAACCAGCTGATGTACAGCTATATCGCCCTGTCCGGCGTACCGCCCGACTATGCTGGCGTGGCGCAGCGCATCTCGCGTGAATACACGAGCACCGACGACGCCTTCCGCAAGCAGGAAGTGCTCGACGCCATCAAGCCACAGATCGACGCCAGGGTCAGCGAAGCGAAAACCCGTCGCTACCTGCGCTACCAGATCAACGGCCAGGGCGCGCTGTCGCCGTACGCGATGGACAAGGGCGCCTTCCCCGCCAAGTTCGCCGAGGCCGGCACCTATTACTACATGTACGACAATGGCGACTACAAGCTGGGCTTTACGAATGGCGACGGCTACAGCCTGCTCAAAGTCGACCAGGAAGCGGCGCGCAAGATCGAGGCGGCGCGCAGCAGCTACAAAAATTTTGCCATCGTCGTGTATGCCTACGCCCAGGAAGCGGACATGGCGGCGCGCCAGGTCAAGGCGCAGATCGTCAAGGTGGCGATCAAGCTCAATGGCGAAGAAATTCCCGTCAGCGCTGCCATGTAAAAGCGTGCTCGGTTACACTGTTCGCCACACTCAACGGAAATGCGAAACATGGGCGAACAGACACCGGCGGAACAACAACTGGCCAAGGGCCGTCAACTGCACCAGCAGGGCAAGCTGATCGAAGCGATCAACGCTTACCAGGCGGCCTATAAAGCGCAACCATCGCTGGCCGAAGCCCAGCATTTCCAGGGCCTGGCGATGCTGGAACTGGGCCAGCCGGCGATGGGACTGGGTTTGTTAAAACTGTCGCTCAGGCAGCAGCCGGACAACGCCCTGTTCCACCATCACCTGGGCAATGTGATGCGCGGCAATGACAACGACGCGGCCCTGGCCAGCTACGCCCAGGCCGCCCGGCTGGCGCCGCAGGAACACGATTACGCGATTGTCCACGCCGAGCTGCTGCTGTCCAGACAGCGCGTGCCGGAAACCATCTTGGAGCTGGAACGGGCGCGCGCCCTGCGCCCCGAGCGCTGGCAAACCCTGCAAGGCCTGGCCGAACTCTACTACCGCAGCGGGCAGCGCACACTGGCACTGCAGCGCTACGAGCAGGCGCTGGCGCTGCACCCGGCACTGGCGCAAGTGTGCAAGGTCGGCTTTGCCAGCCCGCATCCGAACCAGCCGGAACGTTTGAGCGAACTGGAGGTGAGCGAGCAATTGCAGGATTTTCTGCGTGAAACCGACCTGCACATTATCGACGACTTCCTGCCTGACCCGGCCGCCTGGCGCGCCGAGGCTTTGGCGCTGCCGTTCGAGCAGCAGCGCTATGCGGGGCAGAATTATCCGGGCAGCCAGACCGACGGCCAGCCCTGCCAGGCCATCATGGAGCGCATCGCCACCGCGCTGGGCCGCGAGATCCGCTTTATTTCACCGGACAACGGCTCCTATCGCCTCAGCTATGCCGACGCGATGGCGCGCACCGATATCCATGTCGACAACGAAACGGGCAGCAATTTCAATTTTTATGCGGGCGTGCTGTACCTGAACCCGCCCGAGCAATGCCAGGGCGGCACCACCTTCTGGCGCCACCAGCCGAGCGGCTGGTACCGCCGCCTGCCGGAGGCGCAGGTCAAGGCGGGCGGCTACGCCAGCTTCAAGGATTTTCAAAAGCGCTGGCTGCCGAACAGCAAGGTACAGAAATTCAACGAGCTGCAGGAACGGCGCGACAGCTGGCAGGCCCTGCTGGAAGTACCGATGCGCCACAACCGGCTGATCATGTACCAGGGCCATTATTTCCATTCGCTCAGCAATGTATTCGGCGACTCGCCCGACAATGGCCGGCTGGTGCAATTGTTCTTCTTCGAAGTACCCGACTAATACATGTCCTTGGCCGCGACCAGCACGGCTTTGAGCAGCATGTCCGCCCCCGGCGACAGCAGATGGTCGCGCTGGCGGATAATGCCGAAGGCGTCCATCTTGCACGGCAGGTCGATCGGCAAAATGCTCAGCACGTTGAGCGACTGGTAGTAGTGCGCCACCTCGGTCGGCATCACGTGCAGCGAATCGGTCTGCTGCAGCAGTGAGGTAATCAACAGCAAGGCGGTGGTGTCGACCGTGTTGACGGGCGGTTCGAGGCCGGCGCGGCGGAACATCATGTCGCAGCGGTGGCGCAGGATGCTGCCTTGCGGCGGCAGTATCCACGGCTGGGACGAGATATCCTTCAATTGCAGATTCTTGCGCGACATCAAAGGATGGCCATTGCGCGCCACCACGCTGGCGGGCTCTTCCGTCAATTCTTCATACACGAGACCGGCGCTGCCCTCTTTTTCCAGGATGCGGCCGATCATGAAATCGAGCTTGCCGTGCTGCAGCATGTCCATCAGGGTGTTGCTGTGCTCCACATGCACGCCGATGCGCATCAAAGGCGCCTGCTGCTTGATGCGGGCAATCGCGCGCGGCAGCAGGGCCATGGCCGGCGTCATGATGATGCCCACCTCGACCTGGCCTGTCAGGCCGGACTTGAGCGCGACGATATCGTCGTGCGCCAGCGACAGGCTGGTCAGCGCCATGCGCGCGTGGCGTATCATGGTTTCGCCGAAGATGGTCGGCTCCATGCCGCGCGGCAGCCGGTCGAACAGGCGCACGTCGAGCATCTCTTCCAGGTCCTTGATCTGCTTGGACGCGGCCGGTTGAGTCATGTGCAATTCTTCGGCTGCGCGGTGGATATTGCGCTGCTCGTCGAGGGCGATCAGGAGCAGCAGTTGCCGCGTCTTCAGGCGGGCTCGCAGGAACCAGTTGGGGTTGAGAGTATCCATAATAAATCATATCATGATCGATATCGGAAATCATTCGATATCGATATTATAGATATCGCTATATCTCCTGTACGGTACAAAAAAAAGCCACCGGCGGAAACGCCGATGGCCCGATCAAAATCAGTTGCGCGGTCAGACGGTTTTCTTCTGCCCCATCGCCATCAGGCGCTGCACCACGCAAAACACGAACAGCAGGCCGCCGATGACGATCTTGGTCCACCAGGAACTGAGCGTGCCGTCGAAGGCGATCAGGGTCTGGATGGTGCCCAGCACCAGCACGCCCGACAAGGCGCCGGCCACATAGCCGTAGCCGCCGCTGAGCAAGGTGCCGCCGATGACGACAGCGGCAATCGCATCGAGTTCCGTGCCCTGCGCATGCAGGCCGTAGCCGGACAGCATGTAGAAGGAAAACAGCACGCCGCCCAGGGACGCGCAAAAGCCGCTGAAGGCATAGATCAGCACCTTGGTGCGGCCCACCGGCAAGCCCATCATCAGCGCCGACTGTTCATTGCCGCCGATCGCATACACGGCGCGGCCGAACGGCGTGGCGTGCGCCAGCCACACCGCCGCCAGCAGGGTGATCACCGCGATCACCACGCCGGGCGAGACAAAGCCGCCCAGAAACTGCAATTGCGTCTGCGACATGGCCACATACAGCGGATCGTCGATGGTGATCGAATTGATGCTGATCAGGTAGCACAGGCCGCGCGCCAGGAACATGCCGGCCAGGGTGACGATAAAGGGCTGCAGCTTGAAGTAGTGGATAAAGGCACCCATGCTGGCGCCAAACACGCAGCCCAGCGCCAGCACGGTGGCGATGACCAGCAGCGGCGGCCAGTGCGCCACCTGCAGCAGCCAGGCGGCGATCATGGTCGACAGCGCCAGCACCGAGCCGACCGACAGGTCGATGCCGCCCGAAACGATGACGAAGGTCATGCCGACGGCGATCACCAGCAAAAAGGCGTTATCGATCAACAAGTTGAAAATCACCTGCGTCGACAGCAGGCCCGGATACAGGGCGCCGCCCAGGCCCAGCATCACCACCAGCAACAGCACGGTGACGAGCGAGGTGAAATAAGGGGTATGCAGCAAGCCCTTCATGCTTTCCTCCGTTGCAGCAATTGCTTGAATTCCGACGATTGCGACATGCAGACGAGGAACACGACGACCGATTTGACCACCATGTTCACTTCCGGCGGCACGCCCAGCGAGTAGATGGTGTAAGTGAGGGTCTGGATGATCAGCGCGCCGATCATGCTGCCCACCAGGCTGAACTTGCCACCGGCGAGCGAGGTGCCGCCCAGGGTGACGGCCAGGATGGCGTCCAGTTCCAGCATCAGGCCCGCATTATTGGCGTCGGCGCTCTTGATGTTCGAGCTGATCATCAGGCCCGACAGCCCGGCGCAGGCCGCGCAGAACACGTAGACGAAAAAGATCAGGGTCGCCGTCTTGATGCCGGCCAGGCGCGCGGCTACCGGATTGATACCGACTGCCTGGATAAACAGGCCCAGGGCCGTCTTTTTCATCAGCAAGGCGGTAATGATGAATACGGCCGCCACCAGGTACAGGGAAAACGGCAAGCCGAACAGATAGCCGCTGCCGATAAAGAAGAAGGGCTTGTAGTAGACCGTGACAATCTGGCCGTCCGTCAGCAACTGGGCCAGGCCGCGCCCCGCCACCATCAAAATCAGGGTGGCGACAATCGGCTGCAGGCCCAGGCCGGCCACCAGCACGCCGTTCCAGGCGCCGCACAACAAGGCCGCGCCCAGGGCTGCAGCCAGCGCCCAGCCCATCGGCATATTGCTCACGTAAGTGGGCACGCCGTTGTCCATCACCATGGTGCCACCGATCAGCATGGCGGCCACGGTGCCGGACAGGGCCACCACGGCGCCGACGGAAATGTCGATGCCGCGCGTGGCGATCACCAGGGTCATGCCAAGCGCCGCCAGCATCAGGGGAGCGGCGCGGTTGATGATGTCGATCACGCTGCCGTACAGATGGCCGTCGCGCACTTCGAGGTGGAAAAAACCGGGGATGGTGAAAAACGCCACCAGCAGCAACAGCAGCAGGGCGCCCACGGGGCGGCCTAGCGGATGAGTCAAGATGTTATGCAAAACGGAACCATCCGTGGTGGAGGGCGGACGCGTGGCGCCGGCCGGTGTGGATATCGTCATGTTGCAACCCCTGCGGCTTCTTCTGCGGCATGGTCGCCGCCGGCGATCACTTGCAGCACCGTGGTGTCGTCGAGCTCGCCGCGCGCATACTCGCCGCAGGCCTTGCGGTCGCGCATGACGACGATGCGGTCGCTGCAGCGCAGCACCTCGGGCAACTCGGACGAGATGAACAGGATCGCCATGCCCTTGCGGCACAGCCTGGTCACATAGCTCATGATTTCCTGCTTGGCGCGCACGTCGATGCCGCGCGTCGGTTCGTCCAGAATCAGCATGGTGGGATTGGTCACCAGCCAGCGCGCCAGCAAGGCTTTCTGCTGGTTTCCGCCCGACAAGCTGCCGATCGGCGTTTCGATGCTGGCCGTCTTGATGCCCAGTGCTTTCACGTATTCATCGGCCAGCGCCTGCTGGCGCTTGAACGGAATCGCGCGCAGCAAGCCGGTGCGTGCCTGCAAGGCCAGGATGATGTTTTCGCGCACCGACAGCGACAAAATTGCGCCTTCGTGCTTGCGGTCTTCCGAACAGAAACCAATATCGGCGGCAATCGCGTCGCGCGGCACGGCAAAGGTTTTTTCGCGGCCATCGAGGCGGATGCTGCCCGTATCGGCCTTGTCGGCGCCAAACAGCAAGCGCGCCAGTTCGGTGCGGCCCGAACCGAGCAAACCGGCCAGACCCAGCAGTTCGCCCTGACGGATATGAAAATCCATCGGCGCCAGCGCGCCCTTGCGGCCCAGGCCTTGCGCTTCCAGCACGTTCGGGCCAAAGCTGGCCGCGCCGTCGTGCAACGGTTCGTCGGCCAGGGCCTGCGTATCGGCCGCCACGCCGATCATTTTATTGACCAGCGCCAGGCGCGACAGTTCGCTGCACGGGTATTCGCCTTCGCGCTCGCCGTTGCGCATCACCGTGATGCGGTCGGAAATGGCGTAGGTCTGCTCGAGGAAGTGGGTCACGAACAGAATCGCCATGCCCTGCTCGCGCAGGCGGCGCAGCACCGAGAACAGCAAATTGACTTCGGCTTCATCGAGGCTGGAGGTCGGCTCGTCGAGGATCAGCACGCGCGCCGAAATATTCAGGGCGCGCGAAATGGCCACCATCTGCTGGATCGCCAGCGGATAAGCAGATAGCTGTGCCGTCACATCGATATCGATCTGCAACTGCTGCAGCAAGGCGCGCGCCTGCTGCTGCATGGAACGCCAGTCTATCGGGCCAAAGCGGGCGCCGAAGCGGCGCGGATAGCGGCCAATAAAAATGTTCTCCGCCACCGACAAATTCGGGCACAGATTGACTTCCTGATACACGGTGCTGATGCCCAGAGCCTGGGCATCCGAGGTCGAGGCAGGAGCGATGGGCTTGCCATCGAGCATAATCTCGCCGCCGTCGGGCGTGTACACGCCCGTCAGCACCTTGATCAGGGTCGACTTCCCGGCGCCGTTCTGCCCCATCAAGGTATGCACTTCACCCGGATACAGGCGCAGTGCAACATTGCTGAGGGCTTTAACGCCGGGAAATGACTTGCTGATGCCGCGCAGTTCCAGCAATGGCACTGGCGCGGCGTCATGTTTCACTTGCGTAGTCATCGGCAAGCTTAGTATTTACGGTTAGGAAATTCCTTGGCCGCCACTTCGGCAGGGAACACGCCCTCTACCGTCGTGATGCGTTTTGGCACCGGTTTGCCAGCCACCACATCGCGCGCGATCGACATCAGTTGCGGGCCCAGCAGCGGGCTGCACTCGACGGTCACGTTCAGCTTGCCGGCGATCATCGCTTCGAACGCGCCTTTGACGCCATCGATCGAAATGATGATGATGTCCTTGCCCGGTTTCATGCCCGCTTCTTCGATGGCCTGGATGGCGCCGATGGCCATGTCGTCATTGTGCGCGTACAGCACGTTGATCTTCTTGCCTTCGGCCTTCAGGAACGCTTCCATCACTTCCTTGCCCTTGGCGCGGGTAAAGTCGCCGGTTTGCGAACGGATGATCTTCAGGTTCGGATTCTTGCCGATGACTTCCTGGAAGCCTTCCTTGCGGTCGATGGCCGGCGCCGAACCGACCGTGCCTTGCAGTTCGACGATATTGAGCGCGGTGTCCGGGTTTTTCTTGGCGTATTCCATCAGCCACTGGCCGGCGCGGCGGCCCTCTTCCACGAAGTCCGAACCGATAAAGGTCACGTACAGCGACTTGTCGGTGACGTTGACGGCGCGGTCGGTCAGGATGACGGGAATCTTGGCGGCCTTGGCTTCACGCAATACCGTGTCCCAGCCCGATTCGACGACAGGCGAAAAGGCGATCACGTCAACTTTCTGGGCGATGAATGAGCGCAGGGCCTTGACCTGGTTTTCCTGTTTTTGCTGGGCATCGGCAAATTTCAGGGTGACGCCATCTTTCTTGGCGGCATCCTTGATCGACACGGTATTGGCGGTGCGCCATTCGCTTTCGGCACCCACTTGCGAGAAACCCATCACCAGCGGCTTGGCGGCAAAGGCGGATGTGGTGGCGGACAGGGCGAGCAGCATGGCGCTGGCGAGCAGAGTGCGGCGTGTCAATTTCATTGTAGTCTCCATTTTTATGGGAATACCGGCAAGGCGGGATGCCTGGCCGGGCGTTTTTTATGAACCCATGGTAGGAGAAAGCAACATAGCCATCCAATCAATTCTTTTTCACAGGTGATATCAATTTATATATCGGTATCAAAAATACAAAGCCCAGAGCGAGGTCAACGAAAAAAGCCCCTGCGGCAAAGCTGCCGGCAGGAGCGAACGGTGCTACGGGGGATTTGAAAAGAACTTACACCCAGCCGGCGTCGACGATGAATTCCTGTGACGAGCACATGGCGCCATCGTCCGAGGCGAGGAACAGCACCATGGCCGCAATATCGCGCGGCATCAGCTTGCTGGGCAGGCACTGGCTTTTGCTGATTTCCAGCTCGGCCGCGTCGTCGACCCACAGGTCGATCTGGCGCTGCGTCATGACCCAGCCCGGCGTGACGGTATTGACGC
The DNA here is from genome assembly GCF_002250505.1 of Janthinobacterium sp. PC23-8. Lineage (GTDB taxonomy): Bacteria > Pseudomonadota > Gammaproteobacteria > Burkholderiales > Burkholderiaceae_D > Janthinobacterium. Next base: position 2,702,441 of record NZ_NJGY01000001.1, on the reverse strand, counting down.
GGATATGATGCGCGCCATAGTCGCGCGCCAGGCCCCGCGTCAGGCCCACCACGGCCGCCTTGGTGGTGGCGTAGACGGGGTAGCCGCCGGCCTTCATGTGCCAGGAAATCGAGCTGACATTGATGATGGAACCGCCGCCCCTGCGCTTCATGCCCTCGAACACGGCCTGGCAGGTAAAGAACATGGGCCGCTGGTTGATTGCGATGCGCTCGTTCCAGTATTCCAGCGTGACGTCTTCGGCCTGGTGGCGCTGGTCGTTGGCGGCATTGTTGACCAGCACGTCGAAGTCGCCGATCTCGGCCACAAAGCCGGCCATGACGGCCTGCAAGGCGGGGATATCGGTAATATCGCAATGACGAAACAGCGGCGCGGGCAAACCGGCGTGCGCCAGGCGGCGGCACAGGGCCTCGCTCGCTTCACGGGCGATATCGACAAACGCCACCAGCGCGCCCTGGGCGGCAAACTCCTCCACCATCGATTCGCCGATGCCGCTGCCGCCACCGGTGATAAATACGCGCTTGCCGCGCAGGCTGTCATACCTTGCCAACTGCTTCATCTGCTCTCCACTGTTTTACCGTGCTTGATGCTTACTCTTTGCCCAGGACGCCGTCCTTGCGGCGCCAGATCCCCAGCGGATTGCCGTCACGCAGCGATTCGGGCAGCAGGTCCTGCAGCAGGTTCTGGTACGACACCGGACGCAAAAAGCGGTTGATCGCCGCCGTGCCGACCGAAGTACTGCGCCCGTCCGAGGTGGCCGGGAACGGGCCGCCATGCACCATGGCGGTCGACACTTCCACGCCGGTCGGGAAACCGTTGGCCAGGATGCGGCCGACGCGGCGTTCCAGCGCCGGCAGCAAACGGCGTGCGTCGTCCAGGTCGCCCTGGTCCATTTGCAGGGTCGCCGTCAATTGCCCTTCCAAACTTTCCGTAATTTCCACCAGCTGCGCGATATCGCGGCAGGCCACCAGCAGCGAGACCGGGCCGAACACTTCGTCGCGCAGGTCGTGCCTGGCCAAAAACGCCTCGCCTGAAGTGACGAACAGGGCGGCGGCGCCCTTGCCTTCTTCACCCGTGTTCTGCACCAGCGGTTGCACGTCGGCGTGCTGCGCCAGGTTGGCGACACCCTTGACGTAGCTGCTGGCGATGCCGGCCGTCAGCATGGTGCCGGCCGGGCTAGGGGCCAGCGCTTCGGCGGCGACGGCGGCAAAGGCGGAAAATTGCGGACCTTCCAAACCGAGCACCAGGCCGGGATTGGTGCAGAACTGGCCCACGCCCATCGTCAGCGAACCGGCAAAGCCGGCGGCGATCGCGGCGCCACGGGCGGCCAGCGCCTGCGGCAACACGAACACCGGGTTAATGCTGCTCATTTCTGCGTACACAGGAATCGGTTGTGGACGGTTGGCCGCCACTTTCATCAGCGCCAGGCCACCGGCGCGCGAACCCGTGAAACCCACCGCCTGGATGGCGGGATGGGCCACCAGGTCCTGGCCGAGATCGTTGCCGATGCCGGTCAGCAAGGCGAATACGCCAGCGGGCAGCTTGGCAATTTCAACGGCCTTGACGATGGCGCGCGCCACCAGTTCGGAAGTGCCAGGGTGGGCCGGGTGGGCTTTCAGGACCACCGGGCAACCGGCAGCCAGGGCCGAGGCGGTATCGCCACCGGCAACCGAGAAGGCCAGCGGGAAGTTGCTGGCGCCGAACACGGCGACCGGGCCCAGGCCGATCATGCGCAGGCGCAGGTCGGGGCGTGGCGGAGTGCGGTCCGGCAAAGCGGTGTCGAGGCGGGCGTCAGTCCAGGAACCTTCGCGCAGCAGGCCGGCGAACAGTTTCAGCTGGCCCACGGTACGGCCGCGTTCGCCTTCCAGGCGCACGCGCGGCAAGCCGCTTTCGCTCATGGCGCGCACGATCAGCTCGTCGCCGATGGCCAGGATCTGCTCGGCGATGGTGTCGAGGAAGGCAGCGCGCTCGCTATCGCTGGTGGCGCGGTAGGTGTCGAACGCGGCTTCGGCCAGGCGGCAGGCCTGGTCGATCTGGTTGGCGTCGACGGTCTGGAACGACGGCGCGATATGCGCGCGCGCGGCCGGATCCCACGCTTCAAAGTTGGCGCCGGTACCTTTGACGGCGACGCCGCCGATCAGGGCTTCGCCTGTGATATTGAAACTCATAATGTGCTCACTTTCGCAAATTCGGTAGGGAAGATTTCGAGGCGGTTCGACAGCGCAGGGCCAAAGGCAGGCGCCTCGACTTCAAACGTTTCGCCCGGCGCCACCGTCACGCCGTCGGCAAAGCTCAAGGTGGCCGTGCCGAAGAAGTGTACATGCACATCGCCCGCACGCTTGAACAGCGGGTATTTGAAGTGATGGTGTTCCAGGTTGGCAATCGTGTGCGACATATTCGTTTCGCCACTGACAAACGCCTTTTCCCAGCGCACCTTGCCGGACGCGTCCAGCACGCGCGAGGTACCGTCGATATGCTCGGGCAGCTCGCCCACCAGCAGGGCCGGGCCGACGCTGCACATGCGCAGTTTCGAGTGCGCCAGGTACAGATAGTTCTGGCGTTCGGTGACGTGATCCGAAAATTCATTGCCGATCGCATAGCCGACGCGATACGGCTGGCCGTCGTCGCCGATCACGTACAGGCCGGCAATTTCCGGCTCTTCGCCGCCGTCGAGCGCAAAGTCGGGCATGCCCAGCGGCTGGCCGCCGGCGCGCACGATCGAGCCGTCGCCCTTGTAAAACCATTCAGGCTGGGCGCCGGCGGTGCCAGCGGCAGGCTTGCCGCCTTCCACGCCCAGGCGGAACATTTTCATCGAGTCGCTCAAGGAATCGGCGTCGCCGCCGATTTTCTTGTGCATGGCGTCGCGCGCGCCAGCGCTGCCCAGGTGGGTCAGGCCGGTGCCCGTCACGTAGCAGTGCGCTTCGTCGGCATGGTCGAGCGGTGGCAGGATGCGGCCGGCAGCGGCTATTTGCTCGTAGGAAGCGGTCGCGGTGCCGAGCCTGGCGTTGACCAGGTCAACCAGACCGGTTTTCGTGCGGATGGCGTCTTGCGCCAGCGCATAGGTGCTGTCGTAGCCGTCGATGATGGTGACGACATCGTCTTGCAGCAGGCCGACCTGGCGGCCGCCGTTTTCGTTCTTGAATTGAATCAGCAACATGTCAGTTTCTCTCGCTTAGTGTGAATGGCGTGGCACGGCCGAACCGCGCGGGCCGACCAGGAAGTCGAAGTCGCAGCCTTCATCGGCCTGCAGCACGTGTTCGATATACAGCTGCTGGTAGCCGCTCTTCGGACCTGGCGCGCTGCCGCGTACACGGACCGCCTGGCGGGCCGCCATTTCTTCGTCGGTGATGTCAAGGTTCAGCAGGCCGCCGGCGCAGTCCAGGGTAATCCAGTCGCCGTCCTGCACGATGCCCAGCGGGCCGCCAGCCATCGCTTCGGGCGCCACGTGCAGCACCACGGTGCCGTAGGCGGTGCCGCTCATGCGCGCGTCGGAAATGCGCACCATGTCCTTGACGCCGGCTGCCAGCAGTTTGGGCGGCAGGCCCATGTTGCCCACTTCGGCCATGCCGGGATACCCTTTCGGGCCGCAGTTTTTCATCACCAGCACCGAGTCCTTGTCCACTTCCAGGGTCGGGTCCATGATGCGCGACTTGTAGTGCTCGAAGTCTTCGAACACCACGGCACGGCCACGGTGCTGCATCAGCGCCGGCGTGGCGGCCGACGGTTTCAGTACCGCGCCGCGTGGCGCCAGATTGCCGCGCAGGATGCAGATGCCGCCGTCTTTCAACAAGGGGTTGTCCAGCGTGCGCACCACTTCGTCGTCGTAGATCGGCGCATCCTTGCAGTTTTCCCACAGGCTTTTGCCGTTGACGGTCAACGCGTCCGGGTTGGGCAGCAGATTGCCGTCGCCCATGCGGCGGATCACGGCCGGCAAGCCGCCCGCGTAATAAAACTCTTCCATCAGGAAGCGGCCCGAAGGCAGCAGGTCGACGATGGTCGGCATGCCACGGCCCACGCGGGTCCAGTCTTCCAGTTCCAGGTCGACGCCGATACGGCCGGCAATCGCTTTCAGGTGGATCACGGCATTGGTCGAGCCGCCGATGGCGGCGTTGACGCGAATGGCGTTTTCAAAATTTTCCTTGGTCAGGATCTTTGACAGTTTCAGGTCTTCGCGGACCATTTCGACGATGCGGATGCCCGACATGTGCGCCAGCACATAGCGGCGCGCGTCAACGGCCGGAATGGCGGCATTGTGCGGCAGCGAGGTGCCCAGCGACTCGGCCATGCAGGCCATGGTCGAGGCGGTGCCCATGGTGTTGCAGGTGCCGGCCGAGCGCGAGTGGCCCGCTTCGGCGGCCAAAAATTCGTGCATGGAGATTTCACCGCCCTTGACCTGCTCGTGCAACTGCCACACGGCCGTGCCCGAACCGATGTTCTTGCCGTTCAATTTGCCGTTCAGCATGGGGCCGCCGGTCACGACAATGGTGGGAATATCGACCGAAGCGGCGCCCATCAGCAACGCCGGGGTAGTCTTGTCGCAGCCGACCAGCAGCACCACGCCGTCCATCGGATTGCCGCGGATCGATTCTTCCACGTCGATCGAGGCCAGGTTACGCGTCAGCATGGCGGTCGGGCGCAAATTCGATTCGCCGTTCGAGAAGACCGGAAATTCGACGGGAAAGCCGCCCGCTTCCAGGATGCCGCGCTTGACGTGCTCGGCCAGCTTGCGGAAGTGCGCATTGCACGGGGTCAGTTCGGACCAGGTGTTGCAGATGCCGATAATCGGTTTGCCCTGGAATTCATGGTCAGGAATGCCCTGGTTTTTCATCCAGCTGCGATACATGAAACCGTTCTTGTCCTGCGAGCCAAACCACTCGGCCGAGCGCAGTGTTACCTTCTTTTTTGTGTCAGACATGCCATTCTCCTGGTTGTGCCATGCCCGATCACAACAATCGGCCCGGGCAGCGATGTGGCGATACTAAAGAAAGGCGTCATGCCTTTCCAATCAATTTTTATAGCGTTTCGATACCGAAATGAATATCGACAGTGGCAACCATCACGCCCTGCAAGCAGGGCGTGACCGCGATTTGGAGCTCCTGGCTTATTCGGCAGAAAACCGGTACACCGTCTGCGTCTGATACACCTCGCCCGGCCGCAGAATGCAGTCCGGGAAGTGCGGATGATTGGGCGAGTCGGGAAAATGCTGGGTTTCCAGGCAAAAGGCGCTGCGGTGGCGGTGAACCAGGCCCTTGCCCTGCGCGCTGCCGTCGAGGAAGTTGCCAGAGTAAAACTGCACGCCGGGCTCTTCTGTATAAACCTGCATCACGCGCCCCGATTGCGGCTCGTGGACCAGCGCTGCCAGGCTCAGCGCCTGGCCTGCCTGTTTGTTGAGCACGAAGTTATGGTCATACCCGCGGCCGATGGCGATTTGCGGATGGTCCGCCGCCAGGCCGGCACCGATGGCGGTGGCTGCGCGCAGGTCGAATGGCGTGCCGGCCACATCGGCCAGTTCGCCGACAGGAATCGAACCCGCGTCGACCGGCGTGTAGCGGTCGGCGTGGATGACGATCTGGTGCGACAAAATATCGCCCTGCCCCGCCAGGTTGAAATAGCTGTGGTTGGTCAGGTTGACGGGCGTGGCCTGGTCGGTCACGGCATGGTAGCGCAGGGTCAAGGCATTGTCGTTATTCAGTTCATAGACCACCGACACATCGAGCTTGCCCGGATAACCATCTTCTCCGTCCAGGCTGCTGCGCGTGAAGGTAATGCCGACCGCCTCGTTCGTTTCAAACGGCACGGCCTGCCACAGCACCTGGTGAAAGCCCTGCTCGCCGCCATGCAGATGGTTCGGCGCATTGTTGACCGCCAGCTGGTAATGCTTGCCATCGAGGCTGAACTGGCCCCTGGCGATGCGGTTGCCGAAGCGCCCGATCAAGGCCCCCAGGAAAGCCTTGTTGCTCAAATAGGGTTCGATGCTGTCAAAGCCCAGCACCACGTCGGCCGCCTTGCCTTCGCGGTCAGGCACATGGAGCTCGCTGATGATGGCGCCAAAATCGAGCACTTTGACCTGCATGCCGTGGCGGTTAGTCAGCGTGTAGGCGGTCACGGCAGAACCGTCGGGCAGCTTGCCGAAAGGCATGGAGGTCACGGAAAGAACAGCAGCGTCGGTATGCATGGCAGGGGTCGTCTCGGTCTGGTTTTTATTGGTTGGCTACACGGTCGTGCGCGTGCCTGCGTTGATCTTAGGGGCTGGCATGGTGGCGCGCCAATCATTTTTTGTGGCCATGTGATATCGGTTTGGATATGCACGTGAACGTCACATCGAGCGCGACATTGATTGACAGGCCGAAAAGATATTTTGATAATGACAATTATTCTCATATAGAAAGCCAGGTCGAGCGCCTCCACCTGTCTGTCACCCCCAGCGCCCCCAACCAACCCGAAAGACCTCACGTGACGTTATTGAACAGTACTCACCTGTCCCACCATCGCCTACCAAGTAGCGCGATGGCTTCCCGGTGGCATCGCTGGTCGGTCCCAACCTGCAGGCGTGCGCTCCAGCACCGCGCTGTGGCGCAATACCTCCAGTCGGCCAAAGCCGGATTCCACTGTCTGCATCCAGGGCAGCATGTCGTCCCGGCAAGAGGCGTGCAGCGGCGCTCGAAATCCGTCGGCCACCCGGCCCAAGCCACGCAGCCACTGGCCCGTCTGCGCCAGTGACAGCTGTACGAGCCAACTTCCGCCTTCCATCTGCTGTCGGCGCAGGGCCTGCGCCGTGCCTGCCGCGATCAGGTAGCCGGTCGCCTCATCGAGCATCTGCATGGGCAGTGGGCGCAGCTTGCCGTCGCCCGCCGCCTCGCGCTCTGCCACGTTAAAACCCATGGCCGTCTGTATCAACGAATCAAAACCTCGCCGGTCCGCCCATGGCCCTTGGGTGCCGTACGCCGAGAGGGAAACGTAGACGATACCCGGCCGCGCCGCAGCCACCTGCTGCGGGCCGTAGCCGAGATCAGCCAGCGCGCCGGGTCGGTAGCCCTGCACAAACACATGGGCATCGCGCAGCAAGGCTTCCAGCGCCGCGCGCCCGGAAGGCTCTCGAAGATCCAGCAGTGCCGAGCGCTTGCCACGGCTGGTGTCGGCAATCGCGCTGATGTTGGGCAGGTGCGGCGCGTTGAGCAGCAACACGTCCGCGCCGTGGGCCGCCAGGGTGCGCCCTCCCACTGGCCCGGCCAGAATACGGGTCAATTCCAGGACCCGGACACCCGACAGCGGGCGCGCTGCCGCTCCCAGCGGCGGCAGCGGCAGCGGCGCTGCATCGCCTATGCGAGTGACGGTCAGCAGCGGCTGCGTCGCCAGCGCCTGGCCTTGTGGGGTAGCGTCCCAGTTGTCGAAACTGCGCAGGGCGGTGACGACCAGGCCCGCTTGCGCCGCAGCGGTCTCGAACTCCAGCGCGCGCCACGACCGCAGCGCCTGCTCGGCATCAGACGGGTGCGCGGTAGCTGGGTCCAGCCTCAGCAGCCTCAGCGCCCCATCGCGGTGGTGTGCGAAGTTGGCATGGATACGCACCGCCCCGTCGGCGGTGCGATAAATACCCGAAAAGCGGTCCCTGGCGTCGATCGCCTGTCCGTTGACAGTAAACCAGCCAGTGCATTCGAGCGCGGCATGCCGCATATCCACCGACACGAGCTGCGGTAGTTGGCCACGCAGCGTGCCCAACTCCGTGGCGGCAAGGGCTGCGGTCGCCACCACCACCTGCGATGCGGTACCGACGGCGAAGGACGAGGGCAGCACGGGGTCGGCACCGGTGAGGCGGGCTCGCCGAGCCGCGCTGGCCGGCAAGCCGACGCTTGCGAGCAGACCAGCCAGCGCAGCAGCCGGATCGGGGGTGGCGAGGGCAGAATGCGCGGCGGTGGGAGACGAGATCTCGGGCATTGGAAAGACCTTTCAGCTCGGAGCATGGTGAGATAAAGGAGCGGCCAGCCCCGACAGGTCTTCGATGAGCAGCCGCACCGGCGCCAGGGCGAAGCGCCGAACCTGCAGCTCGGGTGCGTCCGCATCCCGGGCGTGCAGGTAGTCGCCCAGTCCATCGAAGGTGGCTGGAGCGCCGCCCTCCAAACTCGCTGCCGCGCTGTCCAGTGCCGCCCCGACCCGCTCGCCAAGGGCCGCCCACGCCCGGACTGGGGCGTCGTGGCTGAATGCTTGCGCCAGCCGGGCGAAAGAGCCGGTATCGTGTGCGATCCGCGCCAATGGCGATCTCCAGCACTCGCATCAGCGCCGCGTCGAAGGCGTATTGCCCGGAAACGCCGCCGCTGGTCAGCACGATGAGTGCGCTCAGGGGTGCGCTGCGCAGGCCAGGAACGACGGCACTGGCAAACGCCACGAGGGTGACCATGCCCAGGATGGCGGTGACCGAGCCGGCTCCGTGGCCCTCCAGCCAGACGCCTGCCAGCCCCATCACCGTACCGGCGAAAGTGCCGCGCACCCGGTCCCAGCCCGCGCCAAGCGTGGAGCCCATGGTGGGCCGGACCACGATCAGGGCACTCATCACCGCCCAGAATCCCTCGGGCAGGTGCAGCGCGGCGGAGCCTAGCCAGGACAGCACGACTGCGGCGGCAAGCTGCGTACCCTGGCGCCAGTCCGGCTTGGCGATAGCCAGCCATCGGGCAGTAGTTTCATAGGCTGCAACGACCTTCATGTCCTGTCCTAGCCGGGCGGTGAACGCACGGCAGACCCAACGCTGGCCGCGACATTCGGGATCCCACTGGCCACGGTCACCCTGTCGATCAGTGCGCAGGCATCGAGCAGCAGGGCGCGCTCCTTCGGCTTGAGCGCCACTTCCAGCGCCGCGGTCAGCGAGGCCTCACGGCGACGTACCTCATCAGACAGTATCTGGGCGCCGGCCGGCGTCAGTGACAACAGCGTGCTGCGCGCATCAGCGGCGTCGGGCCGGCGCAGCAGCAGCCCATCCGCTTCCAGTTCGGCCAGCAGGCGAGTCAGGGTCTGAAGCTTGACCCGCTCATGCCGCGCAACCTGGGTGGGGGTAAGGGTGCCCAAACGATACAGGTGGCTCAGCACGCTCAACCGCGCCGCGCCGAGCCCGTCCATGGGCGCCTGGGCACGCATCTGGCGCGACAGCGCCGAAACGGAGGCGCGAAGCCTGATGGCAACATGTACTGGATCGTCGAGCAAAGGAATCGTCATGCCACAATACTAAGATGGATCTTATATATAGTCAAACTTGCCGCAGGCGTTACGCGAAAGCCTGTTGACGCCAACGGCAGAATAGCTTGCGCGGCGATCGCCTCCACGCCGCACTTGGCACGTGTTCCGTTGCTACGGGGGCGGTCTGTGTTCGCGCAAGCGTCTGCAGCGCAGCGCGCCCGCCATGCCTGGCGCGACCAGTGCTAAGCAAGTACGCATAAATTCTTGTGGATTCTGACTTCCATAACCGGCGCTCTGCGGCGTTGCCCGCTGCTCGCAGTGCCCGCACTGCGTCGCATCGGGCGCCTTGCAGCGCATCCAGTTCTGTTCGTCATAATTTCACAATAATTTCTTGGCACTTACTTAGCTGATCGCCGCCATGGCCGCGCGCCGCATGAGAAATCTGGCAGGGAAAGTCAATCATGCTTGAAACCCTGCTGACGCTCGCTGCCGCCGCAGCCTGCTACCTGGCCCTGGCCTTGCTGGCGCTATCACAGGAAGAACACTGGACCCGCGCGGGCATGCCGCCGGCAACAAGGCTTGCGCGCTGCGGGCGATACGTGGCCAGCTCCGTCCTGATACTGGCCGGTGTATTGTGCGTGGCGGGCCATGGCGCCGGTTTCGGGCTGATATTGTGGGTGATGCTGATCGGCGCCGGCATCGTGGCCGTGGCCTTGACGTTGAGCTGGCGGCCGCAGTGGCTGGGTGGGATTGCGCGCAGCGTGGGCAGGGTGAAGACAAACGCCAATCCCTGACGCTGCCGTCGGTGAGTGAACTCAGCTCCATTCCAGGCACAGCGACTCGGCTTGTTCCAGGATCAGCTGCACTACGGCATCTTGCTTGACCGGCGGATACTTATACTTGCGTAGTATGCGTTTGACCAACAGCCGCAGCTTGGCCCGTACGCTGTCGCGCACGGCCCAGTCGACGCTGACATTCTGTCGCAGGCTTTCGGTCAGCTCATGGGCGATTTTCTTGAGCGTCTCGTCGCCCAACTCACGTACTGATTCCTCGTTGTTCGCCAGGGCGTCGTAAAAGGCCAACTCGTCGGCATTGAGTCCAAGCTCGCTACCCCGGCCGGCCGCCTCCCGGAACTTTTTCGCCATCGCGATCAGCTCTTCCATGACCTGGGCGGTCTCGATGGAGCGATTCTGGTAACGCTTGATCACATTGACCAGCATCTCGCTGAACTTGTTGTTCTGCACCACATTGGTGGAAAAACGGGACTTGATCTCGCCTTCCAGCAAGCGCTCCAGCAATTCAACGGCCAGGTTGCGTTCCGGCAGGTTGCGCACCTCGCTGAGAAACTCGTCATCGAGGATGCCGATATTGGGCTTGTCCAGGCCGGCGGCGTTGAAGATGTCGACCACCTCATTCGACACCAGCGCCGAACCGATGATCTGCCGCACCGCCAGGTCGCGTTCTTCGTCCGTGCGCTTTTTGCTGCTGATTTCCTTCTTGGTCAGCAGCACCTTGACGGCCTGCAAAAACGCCACCTCGTCGCGCACCGCCTTGGCTTCATCGAGCGTACAGCACAGGGTAAAAGCCTTCGACATGGTCAAGGCAGTATCGCAGAAGCGCTTCTTGCCATCCTTCAGCCCGAGGATATGATCGGCAGCCTTGGCCAGCATGCGATGTCCACCCGTCAGGAAATCGCTGTAATCGAGACCATGCAACATGGCGCGCAGAACGTCCAACATCTCATCCATCCGGTCATACGCTATGGACGAGTTTTCAGTCGGCTGTCCACGGCCCTTGCTGGCCGTATATTCCTTCAATGCCTGCTTCAATTCGCTGGCAATACCGATATAGTCGACCACCAGGCCACCCTGCTTGTCCTTGAAAACGCGATTCACCCGCGCGATGGCCTGCATCAGGTTATGGCCCTTCATGGGCTTGTCCACATACATGGTGTGCACGCAGGGTGCGTCGAAACCGGTCAGCCACATGTCGCGCACGATCACCAGCCGCATCGGATCATCAGGGTCCTTGAAGCGCTTTTCCATGCGCTTCTTGATTTGTTTGGTGTAGATGTGGCGCCGCAGCAGCGGCTTGTCGCTGGATGAGCCCGTCATGACCACCTTGACCACGCCCTTCGCGGGATCGTCATCATGCCAGTCGGGCCGCAAGGCGATAATCGCCTGGTACAGGTGGGCGCAGATATCGCGGCTCATGGCCACCACCATGGCCTTGCCCGATTGCGCCTTGTCCCGTTCCTCGAAGTGCTGCACCAGATCGGCGGCGACCTTCCTGATGCGCGGCTCGGCACCGACCACTTGTTCCAGCGCCGTCCAGCGGCTCTTGAGCAGCGCCTTCTGATCTTCCTCTTCATCCTCGGACAGCTCGTCCACTTCATCGTCGATATCGGCCAGCGACTCTTCCTTCAAGCCCAGCTTGGCCAGGCGCGACTCGTAATAGATCGCTACCGTGGCGCCGTCGTCGCGCGCCTGTTGCATGTCGTAGACGTGGATATAGTCGCCGAAGACGGCGCGCGTATCGCGGTCTTCGTTCGACACCGGGGTGCCGGTAAAGGCGACGAAGGTCGCGTTCGGCAGCGCATCGCGCAGATTTTGCGCATAACCGACCTGATACCGCTCCAGATACTGCGCTGGCGCCTCTGCGACGCCCAGTTCGGTCGCGGGCAGCGCGCCGGTTCCCGGCATGCGGCAAGACACTTTGCGCGTCTTGAGCCTGGCTTCAAAACCGTATTGGGTGCGGTGCGCCTCGTCGGCGATAACCACGATGTTGTGACGGTCGGACAGCAGCGGATAGGCGTCCTCGTCCTCGCCCGGCATGAATTTCTGGATCGTGGCAAAGACGATGCCGCCCGACGGCCGGTTCGCCAGCCTGGCGCGCAGATCCTGGCGTGTCGTGCCCTGCACCGGCTGCTCGCGCAGCAGATCCTGCGACAACGAAAAAACCCCGAACAGTTGGCCGTCAAGATCGTTGCGGTCGGTGATGACGACGATGGTCGGGTTCTCCATGGCCGTCTCGCGCATCACGCGCGCCGCGAAACAGGTCATGGTGATGCTCTTGCCCGATCCTTGGGTGTGCCACACCACGCCGCCCTTCTGGCCGCCACCCGGACGCGATGCAGCGACCACCTGCGCAATCGCCGCGCGCACGGCATGGAACTGGTGATAGCCGGCGATTTTCTTGATCAAGGTGCCGTCATCTTCGAACAGCACGAAGAAGCGCAGGAAGTCCAGCAGATAAGCGGGCGTCAGTACGCCACGGACCAAGGTCTCCAGCTCATTGAACTGGCCCAGCGGGTCCAGCGTCACGCCGTCGATGGTGCGCCAGGCCATGTAGCGCTCGGCCTTGCTGGACAAGGAACCCATGCGCGCCTCGCTGCCATCGGCGATCACCAGCACCTCGTTGTACTGGAACACGTCGGGTATCTGTTCCTTGTACGTCTCAATCTGGTCGCAGGCCTTCCAGATGTCGGCATTTTCGTCGGCCGGGTTCTTCAGCTCCAGCAGCACCAGTGGCAAGCCGTTGATGAAAAGGATGATGTCTGGCCGGCGCGTATGCCTGGGCCCCTTGATCGAAAACTGATTGACCGCCAGCCACTCGTTGGCCGTCACGTCGGCGAAATCGATCAGGCGCACAAAGTCGCCGCGGGTCTCGCCGTTGCGCTGGTATTCGACCGGCACGCCGTTGATCAGCAGGCGATGGAACAAGCGGTTTGCCGACAGCAAGACGGGGGTATCGAGATTCAGGACTTGCTGCAATGCGTCTTCGCGAGCGGCCAGCGGCACCGAAGGATTGAGCCTGGCGATGGCGCCACGCAAGCGCTCAACGAGCACCACCTGCGTATAGTTGCTGCGCTCGGGCAAATCTCCATCCATGGCGATATCCGGTCCATAGACATGCTGATAGCCGGTGTCGACCAGCCAGGCCAGGGTTTCGTGTTCCAGTTGGTCTTCGGTCATCAAGCGGCCCGCATGTGTCGATACAATCGACATGTTGATCAGATATGTTTAAAAACAGCGCCAAAATAGACACGTTCAACACATGCTCTTTTACCAACATTAAAGCAATGCACATCGCGCAACCATTCTTCTAGGCAATAATATTATTGCATAAATACTAAATCATGATTTGGCAGTGCCTCCAGGATGTGCGTGTGGCTGCGCTAACAATCAAAGCGCCACGCGACGAAGCCGGATGCGTTGCGTATAAACCTATGGCCTTAACTATCTTCTTGGTTTGCTTGGGTATGGACTGCGGATCGATATGCCTGCTTTTCATGCGTCGGCGTCATCGGAAAAGCTTGGCAAACACGGCCACTCTTTACCATCGCGTTCAAATACTGCTTGCGCAACGCCTCAGGATTGCGACTAAGCAATTGTGCCAACACATTCAATGTCAAATAGCGTTCGCGGCACATGGCCAGAATGATGTCTTCCATGCGCAAGCGGGGCAGGCGCTGTTTGTTGCGTGCCTCTGTCGCACGTCCTTGCAATTCGGTCAACAATTGTGACGACACCTGGCTCAGGTCTTCAATGATGGGAGCATTCAGCAACGCCGACAGCAGACAGCCGTCGGCATCCCTGTCCGTATCCTGGGTGGCGCCTGAATGAAAATTGCTCGCCCCTGAGTTGGGGGCCATATGTCCGGAGCTGGCATCGTTATGTCCGGAGCTCGCTCCCCTATATCCGGAGCTGGCCTCGTTATATCCGGAGCTGGCCTCGTTATGTCCGGAGCTGGCCGGTGCCGCTGGAAACACTTGATCTGGCGAAATATGCATCGTGCCCGGCAAGCAATACACCTTGCCGCGCGACTGGCCTTTCGATTCCAACATCCCTTCGCGTACCAGCCTTGCCAGACTGTGGCTCAAGTCATACGAATGCAAGCCGCATATATCGGCAAGCCGCGCATGATTTACCACTTGCTCGATCGCCGCCGTGACCAGGATGAGGCGCTCCCCCCGCTCCAGCGCATTGAATTTGTCGCCGAAGCGCTGCCGCAAATCCTCCAAGACGGCTTCGGGCAGCAAATCGAGCATGTGCAGCTCCAGCAGCGTCTGCTCCGGCTCTTCCACCTCGCGCAGAACCGGTTGCCGCCAGTGCTCACTTTGCCAGCCGCTGAATATCTTCGGGATGCCCGACCCGCCACGCTCGCCCAAGCCGATCATCAAGAACATCTGGTGCATCAGTCGGTTACGACAATCACTGGTCCCTCCTTGCAATACTTGTTCCAGCGGCAATCGCAAACATCCCGGATTGCGAAAGCCAAACAAGTCGGGGCGCTTGACCACCAGTATCGAGACCCGGCCCGTATAGTCGGCGTGCACCAGCGTATTGACCAAGGCCTCGCGCAACGCGACGTGAACCTGCGTATCGTCCTGACGCTGACCATCCCTCAATGCGAATGGGGCTTTCAAATCCGCCACCAGCTTGCGATATACCCGCCGGTAAAAATCGAACGCATTACCCGACCAGGTACCGTCCGGAACCAGGCGGTCCACCCATCGCGGCTCGGTTTTGGATTCGGGGCGTTCCTGATAATCAACAAAGTAGTGCGGTACCGCCTCCTGGATGGCTGGCCACGCACCGAACATCAACAAGCCGGCCAGCGTCAATCCCTGTTCACCGCTTTGCCGGTCACGCCGCCATGCACCCAGTTGCTGGAGAAAGGCCTCGCCCTGGTGATCCAGGAAAGGATGACCAGGTTTTTTGTCGGCTAACATCTGTCGATAAATACGCAGGCTGTCCGAATCGAGATCGGCCAAGCCAAAGCCCGGCAAAATGCGCGCATCCCTGTCGTCTTCGACTTGTTCTGCCAGCATGCGACGCACCGCCTCATCGCTCAAGCGCATGTCACCTTCATTCAAGCGCCGGTAAGTATTGCCCAACGGGTTAGCATTGATGTAGACAGGCTTTTGCTTGCGCCCCGCCGCCGGTATATGCACAGCAAGCACGGTCTTGCCATCCAGCGTGATCGTTTCCACTTGTGCATCGGTCAGCAGGTTGACGCTGACCTTGCGTGCATCGTTAAGCGTGCTGAACAGATCCTTGCGGATTTTGTCCGGGTTTTCAATACCCGCAACCGTAAATTTGCCCTTGCTTTCACGTATGCCCAGCAGTACAACACCGCCATGGGTATTGGCCATCGATGAATATGTCGGCCAAAAATCGAGCGGCAGTTCGCCCTTGCCGTCACGTCCCTGCGCCAGCTTGCACTCCAGCGTCACCGATTCGGCCATCTGGGCAAGGTCATCAAGCGTGTGCAGTGCAGCGAACAAATTGATCATGCGGCGGCTTTCTCGAATACTGTTTCCGCTTCCGGCAGTCGCAACTGGCCGGAGATAAGGCGGGGGAGCAGTGTGTCGCGCAGTTCTACTAGTGCGCGGATATTGGCGTGCCCATGGCTGATACGATCATCGAGCCTGCACACGATTTCATCAAAGGCCTGTAGGATCAAGTCATCGGCGCGCATGATTGGAACTGCGCTTAGGATGCCGGTATTCAGGTTCGGCATCGTTGCACCGACCGCATGCCGAAGCAACCACTCTTTGGCGTCGGCACGATCAAGCGCAAGGGAAAGGTAGGTCGCGGAAGGCCACGATTGGCCAGGCCTCACTAGCAAGCATCCGGTTCCGCACAACCAACCTGATTCTCGCACGCCAACCAGCGCGTGGCGTCCAACATCGCCACGACGGCTAAACACAATATCGCCGGTACGTAACCAATGCCGGGACAGGCGGCGGACATCGTCATCACCGACACGCGCAATTTTTTCGACCTGTACACGACGCCCGGCCAAGTCTTGCGGCATCACTACCGGCACACCGATATCTAGGTAGTCGGAAGCGTGAAGCTGACTGCCGAATGGCCCAGTCTGAATAGCCCCGCCGCTATCCTTACAAATTGAGCCAAGCGTCGTTACCCGCCACCCCTTCGGCACCATACCTATCTCCGACTCATCAAACGTAGCAGGGAACAGCGCCGCCGTTGCCTCGTCCATGCCTTCGGGCACACGCCCGTCCAGCTTGGCACGCACGGGATCGAAGTCCACGAACCACGACTTGAACAGGGCTTGGGCGATGGCTTCGAGGGTGGCGTTGGTTTCCCGCAGGAGAGAGATACGGTCGTCGAGCGCATCGAGCATATCAACTATTGCCAGCTGAATTCCCATTGGGGGCAGAGAAATCGGAACTGCCGAAAGAATACCTGTGTTCAGATTTGGCATCGTAGCGCCCACAGCATGGCGAATGAGCCAATCCTTCGTATCCGGCGCTCGTAAGCAATGCGAAATAAATTTAGCGGTTGCGACAGACTCATCTCCAAGCCGAACTTTGAGGCACCCAGTACCACATAACCAGCCAACTTCACGCGAGCGAACTAGCGCATTCTTTGTCACATCCCCACGGCGACTAAAAACCACGTCGCCAAGTTGGAGTTTATGCTGAGCAAGGCGCGCCACATCTGATTCACCCACGCGCGCAATTCCATTTGTGATGATACCCCCATCGCCGATATTGGTTGGCATAACTACGGGTGCGCCCGACTGTTGATAATCTGACGTATGAAGCTGGCTTCCAAACGGGCCGGTTTGAATTGCACCACCTTGAGCCTTACACACTTCGCCAAGCGTGGTTGCGCGCCATTCAGAACTCATACCCCAGCCCTCCCAACTTCTGCCGTATCAGTTGATCCAGCTCCGCACCCTTGGCCATCTGCTCGCCCAGCTTCTCGGTCAGCTTCTGCATTTTGTCGGCAAATGCCTCGTCGTCGTCTTCGACGGCTTCTGCACCCACATAACGGCCCGGCGTCAGCACATGGCCATGCTCGGCGATCTCGGCCAGCGTGACGCTGCGGCAGAACCCGGCCACATCCTGATACTCGCCCGCATCCGCTTCGCCACGCCAGGCCGCCACGGTGCCGGCGATCTTGTCGATCACTTCCCCGGTAAATTCGCACTGCACGCGGCTGATCATGCTAGCCAATTTGCGCGCATCGATAAACAGCACCTCGCCCTGGCGGGCGCGCTTTTCCTTGACCAGGAACCACAGGCAGGCGGGGATCTGGGTATTGAAAAACAGCTGTCCCGGCAATGCGATCATGACTTCGACCTTGTCGGCATCGACCATGGCGCGGCGGATATCGCCTTCGCTGTTCTGGCTCGACGACATGGAGCCGTTGGCCAGCACGATGCCGGCGCGGCCGGTGGGCTTGAGGTGGTACAACATGTGCTGCAGCCAGGCGTAGTTGGCGTTGCCCTGCGGCGGCGTGCCATACACCCAGCGCGGGTCGCCTTCCAGGCTGCCGTGCCACCAGTCGGAAATATTGAACGGCGGGTTGGCCAGCACGAAGTCGGCGCGCAGGTCCTTGTGCTGGTCGCGCACGAAGGTGTCGGCAGGCTCCTTGCCCAGGTTGAAATCGATGCCGCGAATGGCCAGGTTCATCGCCGCCAGGCGCCATGTGGTGGGGTTGGCTTCCTGGCCATAGATCGACACGTCGCCGATCTTGCCGCCGTGCGCTTCGATAAAGCGCTCGGACTGCACGAACATGCCGCCCGAGCCGCAGCATGGGTCGTACACTTTTCCGTGATGCGGCGCCAGCACCGCAACCAGGGTCTTGACAATGGAGGCCGGCGTGTAGAACTGGCCGCCGCGCTTGCCTTCGGCGCTGGCGAACTGGCCCAGGAAATATTCGTACACCTGGCCCAGCAGATCGCGCGCATGGTTCTTGGCCGTGTCGCCGGACTCGCCAAAACCGATGGTCGAGACCAGGTCGACCAGTTCGCCGAGCTTGCCGTCGGGCAGTTGCACGCGCGCGTAGCGTTTGTCGAGTATGCCCTTGAGCTTGGGGTTTTCGGCTTCGATCAGCGACAAGGCATCATCGATGCGCTTGCCGATATCGGCCTGCTTCGCTTGCGCGCGCAGGGTTTCCCAGCGCGCCGCTTCCGGCACCCAGAAGACGTTGACTTCCTTGTAGTAGTCGCGGTCTTCCAGTTCGTCGGCCAGCATCTCGTCGTCCACGTCGTGCAGGAAATACTCGTCATTTACATCGGCAAAGCGGCGCGTCAGTTCCTCGCGGCGGGTCTGGAAGGTGTCGGAGATGTATTTGACGAAGATAAGGCCAAGAACGATGTGCTTGTATTCGGCGGCGTCCATATTGGCGCGCAGTTTGTCGGCCGTAGCCCAGAGTGTTTTTTTGATGTCTTCTATCATGGCGGGACGGAGCAAATGGATCGTGGCAAGGCCGATATCTTATCCCATCGCCCACGGCAAAATCGCGTGCCTTGCGTCAAAAGAAACGGACAGCAAGCACATGATGACGAGACCAGGGAAAGATAGGGAATACTGAAATCTGGCGAGCGCCTGGATTTGACTGGTGCGGCTGGCGGGGATCGAACCCACGACCCTTGGCTTCGGAGGCCAATACTCTATCCACTGAGCTACAGCCGCGTAGGGGAATTTCTGAAGTGAAGCGAAGGATACCGTTTTTCTTTACCTGCGTCTACGGAAACTGTCGTATCGCTGGTAAATGCATGTCATTGCTCAATTTTTATGCCTATAATCGGGGGTTGTATAAAGGTTTACATTGCGGCATGTAAAAATGCCAACATACACGGCCCACGGCTTTGAATCTGGACTAAGGACATCATGAGCGACGCACATAACGAACAACAATCAGCGATCAAAACGCCTAAACAACTGCTGGCCGCCGTCGCCGGCTTCTTTCTTGTCACCGTCATCGGCATCATCCTGCTGGTGCAGTTCGTCACGACGCAGAAGCTGACGGGGGCTGGTTCGGAAAGCCAGTCGGCCGAAGCCATTGCCGAACGCCTGAGTCCGGTGGCCAATGCCGGCTATACCTTCAAGGACGCCAGCGGTCCGAAAGTGCTGCAAAGCGCCGAAGCGGTGTACACCTCGACCTGCGTGGCCTGCCATGGCGCCGGCGTGGCCGGTGCGCCGAAGTTCGGCGATGCGGGCGCCTGGACGGCGCGCCTGGCGCAGGGTTATGACACGGTGCTGAAACATGCGCTCGAAGGCTTGCGCGCGATGCCGGCCAAGGGCGGCAATCCGGACCTGGACGATGTCGAAGTGGCGCGCGCCGTGGTCTATATGGCCAATGCCGCCGGCGGCAAGTTCAAGGAGCCGGAAGTGCCGGCGCCGGCAGCGCCCGCCGATGGCGCGGCGGCCCCAGCGGCAGAGCCTGCCAAATAAACGGGTTTTCCCAGGAAGAAACCGCTCCTTGCCGAGCGGTTTTTTTTCGTCAGCCGCCAGCGCCGCGCAACAAAAAGCCGCCCGGCTGGTGACAGCGGGGCGGCTTCAAATATTACCTTTCAGACATTACCACATGATGACGCGGTCTTTCGGTGGCAGGTACATCTTGTCGCCCGGCTTCACGCCGAAGGCCTGGTAGAAGCCCGGCTGGTTGCGCATGGTGCCGTTGGCGCGGAATTCGCCTGGCGAATGCGGGTCGGTTTTCAGCAACACCAGTTGCTGCGCTTCGCGCATCTTCATGCGCCATACCTGGGCAAAGCCTGCGTAGAAGCGCTGCTCGCCCGTAAAGCCGTCAATGACCGGGGCTTTCTTGCCGTTCAGCGACAATTTATAGGCCTTGTAGGCGATCGCCACGCCGGAGTTGTCGGCGATGTTTTCGCCCAGGGTCAGCTCGCCATTCACATGGTGGCCTTTGACCGGGCTGAAACCGTTGTACTGCTTGACCAGTTGCGCGGTCTTGGCTGCGAAGTTCTTGTGGTCGGCCTTGGTCCACCAGTCGCGCAGATTGCCGTCGCCGTCGTACTGGGCGCCCTGGTCGTCGAAGCCGTGGCTGATTTCGTGGCCGATCACGCCGCCGATGGCGCCGTAGTTGACGGCGTCGTCGGCATTGGCGTCAAAGAACGGCGCTTGCAGGATGGCGGCCGGGAAGACGATTTCGTTCATTTCCGGGTTGTAATAGGCATTGACGGTTTGCGGCGTCATGCCCCATTCGTCGCGGTCGATCGGCTGGCCCAGCTTGTTCAGTTCGCGCGTGTAGTTGACCAGGTGCGAACGCTGGATATTGCCGATCAAATCGTCCGGCACCACCGTCAGGGTCGAGTAATCGCGCCATTTGTTCGGGTAGCCGATCTTGGTGGTGAACTTGGACAGCTTGATCTGTGCCTGCTTCTTGGTGACCGGGCTCATCCAGTCGAGCTTGTCGATGCTCTGCTTGTACGCCGTCATCAGGTTCTTGACCAGCGCTTCCATGCGCACCTTGCGGTCGGCCGGGAAATATTGTGCCACGTACAGCTGGCCGACGGCTTCGCCCAGCGCGCCTTCGACGGCGCCCACGCCACGCTTCCAGCGCGGACGCATTTCCGTCACGCCCGTCAGTGTGGTGCCGTAAAACGCGAAGTTTTCATCGACATAGGCTTTCGGCAGGTAGGCCGCGTTCGCGTGCAGCAAGTGCCACTGGAAATACGCTTTCCACGTCTCGAGCGGGGTTTTCTCGGCTATCGCCGTGAAACCTTTCAGATAGCTGGGCTGGCTGACGATCACATAGCTGACCTTGCCGGCAATGCCGGTGTCCGCCAGGTAGCGGTTCCAGTCGTAGCCGGGCGCCACTTGCGCCAGTTTCGCCAGCTCCACCTTGTTATAGGCTTTGACCGGGTCGCGGTTCTCGACATTGCTCCACTGCACGCGCGCCAGCTCCGTTTCCAGCGCCACGATGGCCTTGGCGTTGGCGGTCGCATTCTTGTCGCCGGCCAGGGCCAGCATTTTTTCCACATGGGCCGTGTACTTGGCCAGGGTGTCGGCCTTGGCCGCTTCCAGGTAGTAATCGCGGTCCGGCAGGCCCAGGCCGCTTTGCACGATATCGGCCACGTACTTGGTCGAATCCTTGGCGTCCTGGTGGATGGAGAAGTCATACGGCGACGTCACGCCCAGCTTGCTGAAGTGGGCGATCACGGCCGGCAGTTCTTTTTTGTCCTGCAGCGCGGCGATCTTCGCCAGTTCGGCGTTCAAGGGGGTGAGGCCCAGGCTTTCCAGCTTGGCTTCGTCCATGAAGCTGGTATAAAAATCGCCGATTTTTTGTGCATTGGAACCTGCTGCGCGAGCCTTGTCGGCGGCGGCGCCTTCGACGATGCCGCGCAGTTGCGTCTGCGTGTCATCGGCCAGCTTGGCGAAACTGCCCCAGCTCGATTTGTCGGCGGGAATCACGGTCTCGGCCAGCCATTTGCCGTTCAGGTGCTGGAACAGGTCGTCCTGGGCGCGCACGGCCGGGTCGATATATTCGATGGCGATGCCGGAAGCGAGGCCCGCCGGCGCAGTGGCGGCGACAGTGGTGGCAGGTTCGGCTTTCTTGCTGGTATCGGCAGCGTTGGCCATGCCCGCCACGCCGGCCAGCAAACTCAAGGTCAATGCACTTAACAAATGTCGATTCACGGATAATCCTTGTATTGGGTGGAATAGAAGGGTCAGAACGCCCTAGGCTTCTGGCCCGGTTTTCGACTGTAGCATACCGGCCGCAAGGGGACGGAAAACTTTGCCGGGAATGCCAAAAAGACCACGCGAGGGTGGTCTTTTTTTTGTTACATGATTACGTTTTGCCGATTACCAGATAATCACGCGGTTTTCCGGTGCGACATACATCTTGTCGCCCGGTTTCACGTCGAACGCTTCATAAAAGCCCGGCTGGTTGACCATGGTGCCGTTGGCGCGGTACTGGCCCGGCGAATGCGGGTCGGTCTTGATCTGCACGATCTGTTGCGCTTCGCGCATCTTGCTGCGCCATACCTGGCCAAAGCCCATGTAGAAGCGCTGGTCGCCCGTCAAGCCGTCGATCACCGGCGCAGGTTTGCCAGCGAGCGAAATTTTATAGGCCTTGTAGGCGATCGCCACACCGGAATTATCAGCGATATTTTCGCCCAGGGTCAGCGCGCCATTGACGTTGTAGCCGGGCAACGGGCTGTAGCCATCGTACTGTTTGGTCAGCGCATCGGTCTTGGCGGCGAAGTTCTTGCGGTCTTCGGCCGTCCACCAGTCGCGCAGGTTGCCGTCGCCATCGGACTGGCTGCCCTTGTCATCGAAACCGTGGCTGATTTCATGGCCGATCACGGCGCCAATGGCGCCATAGTTGACGGCGTCGTCGGCATTGGCGTCAAAGAACGGCGGCTGCAAAATGGACGCCGGAAACACGATCTCGTTCATGGTCGAGCTGTAATAGGCGTTCACCGTTTGCGGCGTCATGCCCCACTCTTCGCGGTCGATCGGCCTGCCCAGCTTGGCCACCTGGCGCGCCGAAGCAAAGTTCGCCGCGCGCATCATGTTGCCGGCCAGATCATTGGACGCGATCTGCAGTTTCGAATAATCGCGCCATTTGTTCGGGTAGGCGATCTTGGGCGTGAACTTGGCCAGCTTGGCTTGCGCCTCTTTCTTGGTATCAAGGCTCATCCAGTCCAGGGTGTCGATGCTTTGCTGGTAGGCGGCCAGCACGTTTTTTACCAGTGCCTGCATGTGTTCCTTGCGCTCGGCCGGGAAGTATTGCGC
The DNA here is from genome assembly GCF_002250505.1 of Janthinobacterium sp. PC23-8. Classification (GTDB taxonomy): domain Bacteria; phylum Pseudomonadota; class Gammaproteobacteria; order Burkholderiales; family Burkholderiaceae_D; genus Janthinobacterium. The sequence continues at coordinate 2,679,754 of NZ_NJGY01000001.1, read as the reverse complement.
CACGTACAGCTTGCCGACGGCTTCGCCCAAGGCGCCTTCGACGGCCGCCACGCCACGCTTCCAGCGCGGCTGGTTCTGCGTCACGCCGCTCAGCACGGTGCCGTAAAAGCCAAAGCTCTCGTCGACAAAGTTCTGCGACAGGTAAGTAGCATAGCTGCGCAGCAACTGCCATTCGAAATACGCTTTCACGGTATCGAGGTCGGCGCCAGCCAATACCTTGCTGTAGCCGGCCAGGTAGCTCGGCTGGTTGACGATCACGTAGTCGACCTTGTTGGCGATGCCGGCGGCAGCCAGGCCGCCTTTCAGGTCGTAGCCTGGCGTCAGCTCATTCAATGTGGCGATCGAAGTCTTGTTGTAGCGCTTGACGGGGTCGCGGTTCTCGACCTTGGTCCATTGCACTTCGGCCAGCGATGTTTCCAGGGCCACCACGGCCTTGGCGTGCGCGGCAGCATGCTTGTCGCCAGCCATCGACAGTATCTTTTCCACGTGCGCCTGGTATTTTTCCTTCACGCCTGCCTGCCTGGCCTCCAGGTAGTAGTCGCGGTCCGGCATGCCCAGGCCGCTCTGGCTGACATAGGCGGCATATTTGGTCGACTCGCGCGCGTCCTGGCCCACGTAGATCGCGTACGGCGTCGAGACGCCGTTCTGGCTCAGGTGGGCGATCAGGCCCGGCACGCCTTTCTTGTCGCGCAGCGAGCGGATGCGGTTCAGCTCGCCTGCCAACGGTTTCACGCCCAGCGCGTCGAGGCGTGCCTCATCCATGTAACTGGCGTACAGGTCGCCGATCTTTTGTGCTTCGGAACCGGCCTTCCTGTTCTTGTCCTGCTGCGTCGCTTCGATAATGCCGCGCAGCTGCGGCGTGGTGTCGTCGCGCAGCTTGGCAAACGAACCCCAGCTCGACTTGTCGGCAGGAATCTCGGTGGTGGCCAGCCACTTGCCGTTCAGGTGGGTAAAGAAGTCGTCCTGCACGCGCACGGCCGGGTCGATGTATTGCACCTCGATGCCGGAAACAGGGGTGGGAGCGGCGTGGGCAAACGCAGCCAACAGGGTCAGGGTCAGGCTGCTCAAGAGATATCGTTTCACGAAAGTCCTTATGGGGCTGGTCAAAAAGAAGAACGGGCGGATAGCCCGCCGCACCGCGCGCGTCAAGACGGGGCGTCAAGACGGGGCGTCAAAGAATGTAGCACGCAGGCCCCGGCTTGACCACCCTGGCGTCTCGTTATGCCTCAGTGAACCTCACATCCCCGGGAAATTCATGGTCGCGCCGCCACTCCCCATGCCGCCTTTGCCACCGCCCTTGCGCCCGCCCGGCTGGCCGCCTTCGCGTCCGTGCGACTCGGCATGCGGCAGCGGGCCATCCATCACGCGCGCCATCTGGCCGGCGATAAACACGGCCACCGCCTGGCGCTGGCGTTCGTCGAGCGCATCGTTGACGCTCAGCCACCATTCGCGCACCTGCTTTTCTTCCGCCAGGCTGAGCGTCGCTTCATTGTCCAACCCGGCCACCAGCTCGCGCAGTTCGACGTTGGGCACAGCGAGCGCCTGCTGCACGCCGGCTTGCAGCCGTTCGCGGCGCGCCTGGCGTTCGCGCAGCAGTTGGCGCGTGCTGTTTTCCACTTTCTGCCACAGGATCTGCTGGTTGGCATTGAGCTTCAATTCGGTCTTGAAGTCGGGCGCCATCGGCAGCAGGTCCTGCAGCCGCATCTCGGCGATCGGCACGGCCGAGGCGGTGGCGGCCGCCACACCCAGCACCAGGGCGGCGCACAGGCGCAAGGCAGGCAGTTTCATCAAGCTTGTCAAGGTTGTCACTTTGGAATGCTCCGGATAAAAAAAAGCCTGCGTCCGAAGACGCAGGCAAAACCACTTCGTGTCGAGAATGCGGATTGACTATAGGGCGGCCGGCTACGCTTTTTTTCGACTCTTACAAATGCTTACTCCCCTCAAGACAATCGCTACACGACTGTACACAAGCGCTACATTTGGCAAGCTTGCACGCCGCTGTTTGCGCCTACACTGCCATTAGCTGCGCGCCTGCAGCGCCAGCGCTCATTGAGGACTATACTTTCAAGCGGGCGCCGCTCCAGGGGGACTGGCGCCGCGGCAACACACCAGACGAAAGCGGAATTCATGGGCAAACTTAAAAACAGCGGCTTGATCGGCCTGGGCGTGGTGGCGGGCATCGCCGTGTCGCTGCAGTTTTCGGCGATGGCGCAAAAAAGCGTGGAGCCAGCCTTGCCGCTCGAGGAACTGCGCCAGCTGGCCGAGGTGTTTGGGCTGATCAAGTCCGATTACGTCGAACCGGTGGAAGACAAAAAGCTGCTGACGGAGGCCATTTCCGGCATGGTCGCTTCGCTCGACCCGCACTCGGCCTACCTGGACAAGAAAGCCTACGCCGAGCTGCGCGAAGGCTCCGAAGGCAAGTTCGTTGGCCTGGGCATTGAAATTGGCGTCAGCGACGACGGCTATATCAAGATCGTTTCGCCGATCGAGGACTCGCCCGCCTATCGCGCCGGCATCAAGGCCGGCGACCTGATCACGCGCCTCGATGGCCAGCCCGTCAAGGGTGTCAGCCTGGAAGACAGCGTCAAGCGCATGCGCGGCGAACCGGGCACCAAGGTAACGCTCACCATTGCGCGCAAGGACGAGCCGCAGCCGCTGTCGTTTACCATCACGCGCGAAGAAATCCACCAGAAGAGCGTCAAGTCGAAAATGGTCGAACCGGGCTATGCCTGGCTGCGCGTGTCGCAGTTCCAGGAGCCGACCGTGGACGACCTGGCGGCGCAGATCACGGCGCTGTACCAGCAAGATCCCCATATCAAGGGCATGGTGCTGGACTTGCGCAACGATCCGGGCGGCGTGCTGCAAGGCGCGATCGGCGTCTCGGCCGCCTTCCTGCCCAAAGATGCTGCCATCGTCTCGACCAATGGCCAGGTGGCCGAATCGAAACAGGTGTTTTATGGCCGCCCGGAATACTATACCTTCCGCTCCGAGGGCGATGCGCTGGCGAAATTGCCGGCGGCAGTGAAAAACGTGCCGCTGGTGGTGCTGGTCAATACCGGCTCGGCTTCAGCCTCGGAAATCGTCGCCGGCGCCCTGCAGGACTACCAGCGCGCCACCATTATTGGCACGCAAACCTTCGGCAAGGGCTCGGTGCAGACCATCCGCCAGCTGACGGCCGACACCGCCGTCAAGCTGACCACGGCGCGCTACTACACGCCGAAAGGCCGCTCGATCCAGGCCCGGGGCATCGTGCCCGACCTGCTGGTCGATGAAACGGCCGAAGGCGATGGTCTGAACAGCCTGCGCATGCGCGAAGCAGACCTGCAAAAGCACCTGAGCAATGACCGCGACAAGGAAAGTGCCAAGGCCGCCCCCGTCAACGACGAGATGGAAGAGCAGTTGCGCATCATGGCGCTGGAAAAGAACAGCAAGCCGCTGGAGTTCGGCAGCAAGGACGACTTCCAGCTGACCCAGGCGCTGAACCATCTGAAGGGCTTGCCGGTGCGGCTGGCCAAGGCGGAGCCGGTGGTGGTGCAGGCGGATGTAAAAAAAGACCAGAAGAAATAATGACCGATCAAGGCAGGGCCAGCCCCTGCCTTGGTTCCGGTTCGTCCCACCTTGCGCCGCCTTGCGCAAACTATCCCGCCTTTCCCCGCAACGAAACTGTCTCAAGCCGATCCTGTTTGTGTAAAATTTGCTTCACTTGTCGGCATCGCGTCGATTGCCCAATTTGAAAGCTACTCCATGAAACAAGTCGTCATCAGCGGTACCGGCCTGTACACGCCGCCATTTTCGATCTCCAACGAAGAGCTGGTCGTCTGCTTCAATGCCTATGCGGAAAAATCCAATGCCGACCATGCCGAGGCGATCGCCGCCGGCACCGCCACGGCGCTGGAATTGTCGAGCGTGGCATTTATCGAAAAGGCATCCGGCATCAAGTCGCGCTATGTCATGGAAAAGGAAGGCATCCTCGATCCGGCGCGCATGGTCTCGCGCATTGCCGAGCGCGCCGACGACGAGATCTCGATCCAGGCTGAAATGGCGGTGGCCGCCGCGCGCGACGCATTGGCCCGCGCCGGCCGCAGCGCCGCCGATATCGACATGGTGCTGGTCGCCTGCAGCAATATGCAGCGCGCCTATCCGGCGCTGGCGGTCGAAGTGCAGGATGCGCTGGGCATCGACGGCTACGGTTTCGACATGAACGTGGCGTGCTCGTCGGCCACCTTCGGCATCCAGCAGGCGGTGGCCGCCGTGCAAAGCGGCCAGGCGCGCGCGGTGCTGGTGCTCAATCCTGAAATCACCAGCGGCCACCTGAACTGGCGCGACCGCGACAGCCACTTCATTTTTGGCGACGCCTGCACCGCCATCGTCGTCGAAGCGAAAGAAACGGCCGTGTCCGCACACAAGTTCGAGATCATCGGCACGGAACTGAAAACCCGCTTTTCGAATGCCATCCGCAATAACTTCGGCTTTCTGAACCGTTTTGACGAGTCCGGCGTGGGACAGGCGGACAAGTTATTCCGTCAGCAAGGCCGCAAGGTCTTCAAGGAAGTATGCCCGATGGCCGCCGAGATGATCAAGGCGACCCTGGCCAAGGCCGGCGTGGAGGTACCGCAAGTGCGCCGTTACTGGCTGCATCAGGCCAACCTGAACATGAATTTGCTGATCGCGCGCCTGCTTTTGGGCCGCGACGCCGAGCCGGGCGAAGCGCCGGTGATCCTCGACAGCTATGCCAACACCTCGTCGGCCGGCTCGATTATTGCCTTCCACAAACATCAAGCGGACCTGGCAAGGGGCGACCTGGGCGTGATCTGTTCGTTCGGCGCCGGTTACTCCATCGGCTGCGTGGTGCTGCGCAAGCTCTGACCCGGCCTGCGTTGAAAAACGCCAGATCACTGCAATTGGGTGCAGTTTCAGGTGGATAGGCATGCGTTCGCGGCTACCTGGACGAAGATGCGGCACGCGTTTTTTGCCGTCAAAGCCCAGGAAATGTTCCAGAGCGGGCTTTCCAGCGTTTATACTTACTCGCTGAGCAACATCTTTTTCTCTCCGCACCGATAAGGAACCCACAACGCATGCCCCACGACATCAGTCTGATCACCACCATTGCCGCCGCCCTCGGGGTTGGCCTCGTTTTTGGCTTTATCGCCGCCCGCATGAAGCTGCCGGCCCTGGTCGGCTACCTCGCCGCCGGCATCGTCATCGGACCGGCGACACCCGGTTTTGTGGCCGATGCGCAGATCGCCGGGCAATTGGCAGAGATCGGAGTGATGTTGATGATGTTCGGAGTCGGCCTGCATTTTTCCATCGAGGATTTATGGGACGTGCGCAAGATCGCCCTGCCGGGCGCCGTCTTGCAGATCGCCGTCGCCACGGCAATGGGCATGGGCCTGGCCCACTGGTGGGGCTGGAGCCTCGGTGGCGGCCTGATCTTTGGCTTGGCGCTGTCGGTGGCCAGTACCGTGGTGCTGCTGCGCGCGCTCGAGGAGCGCGGCATCCTCGATTCCCTGAACGGCCGCATCGCCGTCGGCTGGCTGGTGGTGGAAGACCTGGTCACGGTGCTGGTGCTGGTGCTGCTGCCGGCGTTTGCGGGCACCCTGGGCGGCACGGTGGCGCCCGGCGCCGAAGAAGCCAGCCTGTGGCGCACCCTGGCCATTACCCTGGGCCAGGTGGCCGGCTTTATCATCTTCATGCTGGTGGTGGGCCGCAAACTGTTTCCATGGATCTTGTGGCAGGTGGCGCGCACCGGTTCGCGCGAGCTGTTCACCCTGTGCGTGATCGCCGCCGCCGTCGGCATCGCCTACGCGTCGACCAAACTGTTCGGCGTGTCGTTCGCGCTGGGCGCCTTCTTTGCCGGCATGGTGCTGCGCGAATCGGAACTGAGCCACCGCGCCGCCGAAGAATCGTTGCCGCTGCGCGACGCGTTCGCCGTGCTGTTCTTTGTCTCGGTCGGCATGCTGTTCGAGCCCGCGATCCTGATCGAAAAACCGCTGCAAGTGCTGGCCGTGTGCGCCATCATTATCTTCGGCAAGTCGATCGCCGCCTTTTTGCTGGTGATCGCGCTGCGTTATCCGCCGAAGACCGCCATTATCGTCTCGGCCAGCCTGGCGCAGATCGGTGAATTCTCGTTTATCCTGGCCGCCCTGGGCCTGTCGCTGGGCCTGATGCCGCAGGAAGGCCAGAGCCTGATCCTGGCCGGCGCCATCCTGTCGATCGCGCTCAACCCGGTGGTATTCAGCATGGCCAAGCCGCTGCTGCGCGTGATCGGCAACAGCGACTTCGCGCGCCAGTTCGAGCGCACGAATGACCCGCTGGCCGAACTGCCGATGACGGTGCCGCAGGAAAAACTGCATGGCCAGGTGGTGCTGGTCGGCTATGGCCGCGTGGGCCGGCGTATTGCGGCAGCGCTGATGGAGCGCGGCATCCATTTTGTGGTGGCCGAGGAAAACCGCGACATCGTCGACCAGCTGCGCAAGGACGGCATCCCCGCCGTGGCCGGCAATGCGGGCGAACCGGCCGTGCTGATCCAGGCCCATATCACGCACGCCACCATGCTGGTGATCGCCACGCCGGACACCTTCCACGTGCGCGCCATGATCGAAACGGCGCGCGCGCTGAACCCGGCGATTTTGACGGTGGTGCGCACGCACAGCGAGGAAGAAGCCGAACTGCTGCGAGCGGAAAACGCCGGCAAGGTGTTTATTGGCGAGCACGAACTGGCCAATGGCATGATCGACCATGTGCTGCACAGTTTTGATACGGAGAAGAAAGGGCACGGCCACTGAGTTGGCGCGGCGCGGGTTGGCCGTTCTTACAAGCGCGCCGCCAGCTCCGCCCCTTCCCGTATCGCCCGCTTGGCATCGAGCTCGGCCGCCAGGGCGGCGCCGCCGATGGCGTGAAAACGCGGACCGCCCTGCTCACCGGCCGGCGGCATCAGTTCCGTCAGGCTGTCCTGCCCCGCGCAGATGATCACATTGTCGACCGCCAGCAAACGCGGTACGCCGCCGATGGTGACATGCAAACCCTGGTCATCGATCTTGTCGTAGACCACGCCGGCCAGCATGCACACGCCGTTCCTGGCCAACGCCGCGCGGTGGACCCAGCCCGAGGTCTTGCCGAGACCCGCGCCGACCTTGCTGGTCTTGCGCTGCAACAGGAAAATCTGCCGCACCGGCACGGCCGGCTGCGCCGCTACCAGGCCGCCACCGGTGGCCGCGTTCAGGTCCACGCCCCACTCGCCGGCCCAAGTGGCCACCGGCTGCGGCAGCGGCTGCGCCGGGTCATGCAGCAGGTACTCGCTGACATCAAAGCCGATGCCGCCAGCGCCGATCACGGCCACCCGCTTGCCGACTTGCGCCTTGTGCTGCAGCACGTCGAGGTAGCTCAGCACGCTGGGGTGGGCGATGCCGGGAATTGCCGGCAGGCGCACCTTGACGCCGGTGGCAACGATGACCTCGTCAAAACCGCCAGCTTGCAATTGCTCGCGCGTCACGCGCTGACCCAGGCGCAGCTCGACGTGCAACAGCGCCAGCCGGCGTTCAAAGTAGCGGATGGTTTCGGCGAATTCTTCCTTGCCGGGAATCTGCATCGCCACCCTGAACTGGCCGCCGACCTTGGGCGCCACGTCGAACAGGGTCACCTGGTGGCCGCATTCGGCGGCCACGGTGGCGGCCGACAGCCCGGCTGGGCCGGCGCCCACCACCGCCACCTTTTTCACCACCGCCTTTTTGACGTACACCAGTGCCGTTTCATGGCAGGCACGCGGATTGACCAGGCAGCTGGCGCGCTGATTCGCAAACGTATGGTCGAGGCAGGCCTGGTTGCAAGCAATGCAGGTATTGATTTCATCGCTGCGGCCAAGCGCCGCTTTTGCCACGAAATCCGGGTCGGCCAGGAAGGGGCGCGCCATCGATACCAGGTCGCAGTCGCCGCGCGCCAGGATATCGTCCGCTTCCTGCGGCATGTTGATGCGGTTCGAGGCCACCACCGGGATCGTCACCTCTTTGCGCAAGCGCCCCGCCACGCTGGCAAAGGCGGCGCGCGGCACCGAGGTAACGATGGTCGGCACGCGCGCTTCATGCCAGCCATAGCCGCTGTTGAGGATGGTCACGCCGGCCTGTTCCAGCGCCTTGGCCACCATCACCACCTCGTCCCAGGTATTGCCGCCTTCGACCAGGTCGAGCAGCGAATGGCGGTACATGATGATGAAGTGCGGCCCGACAGCGGCGCGGATGCGGCGCACGATCTCGACGGCCAGGCGCATGCGGTTGGCGATATCGCCGCCCCAGCGGTCAAGGCGCAGATTGGTGCGCGCGCACAGGAACTGGTTGAGCAAATAGCCTTCACTGCCCATCACTTCGACGCCGTCGTAGCCGGCCTGTTGCGCCAGGCGCGCGCAGCGCACATAGGCGCTGATGGTGCGTTCGATGCCGCGTTCGGTCAGCGCGCGCGGACGGAACGGCGAAATCGGCGACTTTTTGGCGGACGCCGAGACCACCAAAGGCTGGTAGCCATAGCGGCCCGCATGCAGGATCTGCATGACGATCTTGCCACCCTCTTCATGCACGGCGCGCGTGACCTTGCGGTGATTGAGCACGTCGCCGATAAAATTCATGGTGCCGCCAAACGGCAGCAGCCAGCCTTGCCGGTTCGGCGAAATGCCGCCCGTGACGATCAGACCCACCCCGCCTTTCGCGCGTTCGCGGTAAAAGGCGGCCAGCTTGCCATAGTGATAAAAACGGTCTTCCAGGCCGGTGTGCATGGAACCCATGATGACGCGGTTGCGCAAGGTGGTAAAGCCCAGGTCGAGCGGGGCCAGCAGGTGGGGATAGGGGGTCATGTCAGGCCTGGCCAGTCAGAAAAATGGGAACGTGCGGCGGCGACGTCCAGCAGGCGTACGGTAGCAAGCATTGCCCGCGCGCGCAGCGCTTTTCTGTAGACCCGGGGTTCTAATTAGGTGCGCAAGCGTACCTTGGCGGCGCGCGCAGCTTGTGCCAGGCGACAGTTTCCCGTAGGCTAGCCTGCATGATGCGATTAACGTTTAGCCTGCTGCTGTTGTGCACCCTGCCCTGGTCCACCCCGGCACTGGCGCAAGCGCCCCGCCTGGACACGCCGCGCCTCAAGGTCGAAGTCAGGCGGGTCGAGGTGGACGCCCAGCACATGTATGAAGTCAATGCCAATGCCGTGGTACAGGCGGCGCCCGCCGCCGTCTGGAAAACCCTGACCGGCTACGAGCGCATGAGCGAATTCGTGCCCGACCTCAGTTCCTGCCGCGTGCTGTCGCGCAATGGCAATGAAGTGGTCATCGAACAGCAGGGCATGGCCCGCTTCCTGTTCATGAACCACCCGATCCACCTGGTGGTGCGGGCCATGGAAACGCCGATGACGGCGATCGACATCGACCTCATTTCCGGCGACATGCGCCACTATGAGTCACGCTGGGCCTTGAGCCCCATGCCCGAGACGGGCGGCACCCGCATCGTTTTTTCCAGCCGCCTGATGCCGGGCTTTTATGTGCCCGGCATGCTGGGCACGACCATGATACGCGGCGATATCGAACGCATGATGGGCGCCGTGATGGCGCGCATCGACAGCCAGCCGGCGCCCGTTCAGGCCAAATAGGTGTCGCGGTCGCGCAGCTCGGCGTAATTTTCCAGCTTGCCCAGCTTGACCGTCACCGGGTTCAGGCTGGCCTGCGGCTGCATCGAGCGCCAGGCGAACAGCCATTCCTGCTCGACCGCTTCTTCGCGCGTCTTGGTAAATGCCGCGCCCAGCGCCGCGCGCTGGCCGTATTCGACCAGGCCGTCGATGCCTGCCCAGCTGGGCAAGGTGCGCTGCACGGCGCGGTGCAGGCGTTCGCCGAATTCTTCCGTGTTATGGATGATCAGGCAGCTGTCGGCCGGCGCGAACAGGTCGAACAGTTTTTTGTCCCACACCTGGGAAAAACTCAGGGTGAGGCAATTGCCGACCGGGGTCAGGCGGAACTGGCCCAGGCTCAGCGCCAGTTCGAGTTCGCTGCGCTGGCCGTAGCGGTGCAAGGTGGGGGGACGTTGGTAATCGTGCATGCTCAGACTCAATCTTCAATATGGGGGATGATAAAACCGGCGCGGCCAGCCTAGCGTGGCGGGCGGATATGGCGCCGGATGCGCTGGGCGGTGGCGGCAAGATAAATCTCGCGCAGCAGGTAAGTGAAACAGCCGATCAGGCAGATCACGGCCAGCACGAAAAACACGGCGATGTATTTATCGAGGGTCAGGTTCAGAATATCGCCCAAAAACAGCATGGCGATAATGACGCACACGAAGAAACCGCACGCCGTGCTGAGGGAGATCGAATAATTGATCAGATGGGTGCGCCGGTACAGTGTATCGAGCTCATCCATATAAAAGTCGTTGTAGCCGATGTCGAGCCGGTCTTCCAGCACGCGCGTGCGGTCGATGATGCGGCCCAGGCGGTTGGTCAGCACCACCAGCATGGTGCCGATGCCGGTCAGCAGGAATACCGGCGCAATCGCCAGCTGGATGATGTGGCCAATGTCGCCGATCTGTATGTTCATGGATAAAGGTAATGGTTCACGCTGGCGCCGACGCCGGTGCCGGCACAGGCGCTAGTGTAGCAGGCGCGGCGCTTGATCAGCCAGGCCACCGCGCCGCACCGGCTAGGCGAAGCCGCGGCCCGGCTCGAAACGTTGCGTGGCGCTCACCAGCGCCGAGGCGATGCCGCGCTCCAGCGCGCCGTGGCCGGCGTCCGGGATCATCTGCAGCTGCGAACCGGGCCAGGCCTGGTGCAGGCGGTAGGCCGACAGCGGCGGGCAGATGGCGTCGTAGCGCCCTTGCACGATGACCGCCGGCAAATGCGCGATGCGGTGCAATTGACGGATCAGCTGGTCTTCCTCGAAGAAGCCCAGCTTGGCCATATAGTGCGATTCGAGCCGGCCCACACCCAGGTCGAGCGCATCGTTGGGCGACTCTTCGGGTTGCGGCATCAGGTAGACGCGGCGCCCTTCGAAGCGGCTCCAGGCGCGCGCGGCCGGCCAGTACACGTCAGGGTCGCTGCTGAGGATGCGTTTGACGTAGGCGCCCAGCAGGTCGCCGCGCTCCTGTTCGGGAATCAGGGCGGCAAATTCCTCGTACAGTTCCGGATAGAACCAGCGCACGCCTTCGATAAACCAGTCGATCTCGGCCTGCGTGCACAAGAAGATGCCGCGCAGCACGAAACCGAGGCAGGCTTCGGGATGCGCCTCGCCATACGCCAGCGCCAGGGTCGAACCCCAGGAGCCGCCGAACACCAGCCATTGATCGATGCCGAAGCGGACGCGCAGCTGTTCGATGTCGTCGATCAGCAACTGCGTCGTGTTGTTGCGCCACTCGCCCAGTGGCGTGGACTTGCCGGCGCCGCGCTGGTCGAACAGGATCACGCGGTAGCGCTGCGGGTCAAAAAAACGGCGATGCTGCGGCGACAGGCCGGCGCCGGGGCCACCGTGCAGGAACAGCACGGGTATGCCGTCCGGGTTGCCGCACTCTTCCCAGTAAATGGTGTGCAGCGCGTCGACGGCCAGCATGCCATGTTGATTCGGCAGCAAGGCGGGAAACAGGGGGGACAGCGACTCGGGCATGGCATTACTCACTAGATCACCAGGATGGACAGGGTTCAGGCCAGCGGCACGGGCAAGCGGTTCGACGACTTGATTTCGCGCATCGACAGGCTCGACTGGATTTCCGCCACGCCGGGCAGGCGGCGCAAGACGTTGGAGACAAATTCGCCATAGGCTTCCAGGTCGCGCGCCACCACTTGCAAAAAGTAATCGGCTTCCCCCGCTACATTGTGGCACGACAAAATTTCAGGGATGGAGAGGATGGCCTGCTCGAACTGCGACGGCTGTTCATTGCCATGGTTGGCAAACACGATGCGCACGAACGCCACCAGGCCAATGCCCAGCTTCTTGCGGTTGAGCAGCGCCTGGTAGCCGGTAATGAAGCCCTCGTCTTCCAGGCGGCGCAAGCGGCGCCAGACCGGTGTTTCACTGAGCTTCAGGCGATCGGCCAGGCGCGCGTTGGACAAGCGCCCCTCTTCCTGCAACAGCCTCAGAATATGCAAATCAGTGGCGTCCAGGCTTACTTCTGAAATTTTCATCTATTTATTGTTTTATTACAGGTGGAATCTACCCAGATACTAGAACATGGCGGGCAGAAATAGCAAGCACATTTCAATTAAGCAAGAACATAATGAGCCGCTGCGCACACCGCTGCCGCCTTGTTCACTTGATTGCCCGCCGTCACCATGTCCGATTCTACCTTTTTGATGTACCTGCTGGCCTTGGCTGGCGCATTTTTATTGCCCGGCCCCGACATGGCGCTGGTGCTGGCGACGGGCGCTGCGCGCGGCGTGGCCACCGCCCTGGTCACCGCGCTGGGCATCGCCGGCGCGCGCGCCATGCACGTGGTCCTGTCTGGCGCAGGGCTGGCGGCATTGATGGTAACGCATCCGCAAGCCTTGCAATGGGTCAAATGGGCCGGCGCGGCCTATCTGTTCTACCTGGCGGCGCGGCTGCTGCAGGCGGCGCTGTCAACACAGCCGGCGCAAGCGAGCGTGGCGCCGGCCACGGCGCACAGTGCGTGCGCCAGTTTCGTGCGCGGCTTGTTGACCAATTTGCTCAATCCCAAGGCGCTGCTGTTTTGCAGCATGTTCCTGCCGCAATTCGTGGTCGCCAATGGCGAAAGCATGGGCTTGCAATACCTGCGCCTGGGCGCCGCCCTGGTGCTGGTCGGCCTGCTGTTCGACGCCGTCTACGCCGTGCTGGCCGCGCGCCTGGCGCGGCGCATGCGTGGCAAGCCTTCTGCGTACGGCAAGTTCGTGCTGCCGACCGTGTTCGTGCTGCTGGCGGGGCGCTTGGTGTTAAGCTGACCTTTGCTACAACGAAAAAGGCAGCGAAAGCTGCCTTTTGATGGTGCTGCAATACTGCTTACGACATATGCTGGCCGCCGTTGATCGAGATATTGGCGCCGGTCACAAAGGCCGCCTCATCGGACGCCAGGTAGGCCACCAGGCCCGCCACTTCTTCCGGCTTGCCCAGGCGCGCCATCGGGATTTGCGGGATGATTTTGCTGTCCAGCACTTCCTGGGGAATTGCCATCACCATCTTGGTGCCGATATAGCCAGGCGAAATGGTGTTGACGGTAACGTTCTTGCGCGCCACTTCCAGCGCCAGCGACTTGGTGAAGCCATGCATGCCGGCCTTGGCGGCCGAATAGTTGGTCTGGCCGAAGGCGCCCTTCTGGCCATTCACGGACGAGATATTGATGATGCGGCCCCAGCCGCGCTCGACCATGCCGTCGCAGACCGGTTTGGTCATGTTGAACACGGAGTCGAGGTTGGTGCCCATCACGGCGTCCCAGTTCGGCTTGTCCATCTTCTTGAAGGTCATGTCGCGCGTGATACCGGCGTTATTGACCAGCACGTCGACCGGACCGATGTCCTTTTCCACCGCCGCCACGCAGGCCGCAGCCGAATCGTAGTCGGCCACGTCGCAAGAATAGGCCTTGAAGTCATAGCCCTGGTCCTTGGTGGTCGCCAGCCATTCATCGACCTTGGTGTTGCCCGGGGAATACGTGGTCACCACGCGATAGCCCAGTGCCGCCAACTTGAAACACACCGCTTCGCCCAGACCGCCCATGCCGCCGGTCACTAATGCAACTCTTGCCATTTTCATCCCCTCAGTGTCGTTCTGCTATTTGTAGATTCTGTAATGATTACCGACAGGCGTCACAGCGCCTGCCGGAACTGGTTCGCCGCGATTAATCGCGTTCGATGGCCAGGGCGACGCCCATGCCGCCGCCGATGCACAGCGCTGCCAGGCCCTTCTTGGCGTCGCGGCGTATCATTTCGTGGATCAGGGTGACCAGGATGCGCGCGCCCGAGGCGCCGATCGGGTGGCCGATGGCGATCGCGCCGCCGTTCACGTTGATCTTGCTGGTATCCCAGCCCATTTCCTTGTTGACAGCGATGGCCTGGGCGGCAAACGCCTCGTTAATTTCCATCAGGTCCAGTTCTTCATGCGTCCAGCCGGCTTTTTTCAGGCACAGGCGCGAGGCCGAGACCGGCCCCATGCCCATCAAGGCCGGATCCAGGCCCGACGATGCGTAGGCCTTGATGCGCGCCAGCGGCTTCAAGCCCAGTTCCTTGGCGGTGGAAGCCGACATCATGATGACGGCGGCGGCGCCGTCGTTCAGGCCCGAGGCGTTGCCGGCGGTGACGCTGCCGTCCTTGGCGAAGGCGGGGCGCAGGCCGGCCAGGGACTCCAGGGTCGAACCCGGTTTGACGTATTCGTCATTGTCGAACACGACCGTGCCTTTTTTGTTGGCGATTTCCAGCGGCAGGATTTCATCCTTGAACTTGCCCGCCTTTTGCGCCGCTTCCGCCTTCAGTTGCGACTGCAGCGCGAATTCGTCCTGCTCGGCACGCGACACTTCGTATTTCTTGGCGACGTTTTCCGCCGTGATGCCCATGTGGTACTGGTTGTAGACGTCCCACAGGCCATCGACGATCATGGTGTCGGTCATCTTGAAGTCGCCCATGCGAAAACCGTCGCGCGAGCCGTTCATTACGTGCGGCGAGGCGCTCATGTTTTCCTGGCCGCCGGCAATGATGATGTTGGCGTCGCCGCACTTGATGGCTTGCGCCGCCAGGTGGGTGGCTTTCAGGCCGCTGCCGCACACCTTGTTGATGGTGAAGGCAGAAATGGCGCTCGGCAGGCCAGCCTTGATCACGGCCTGGCGCGCGGCATTCTGGCCGACGCCGGCCGTCAGTACCTGGCCCAGGATCGCTTCGCCGATCAGGTTCGGGTCGATGCCGGTTTGCGCCAGCAGGCCCTTGATTACATGCGCGCCCAGTTCGGACGCAGGAATCTTGGCCAGGCTACCACCGAATTTGCCCACTGCGGTACGGCCAGCGGCCACGATTACGACATCATCCATTTAGTTCTCCGATATGCTGGCCATGACGGCCAAGGTGTTGATGAATCCGGGAAGACGCAACAAGCTGCATCATTGCATGCGCCTTTGCTTCAGTTGCACCACTGGCGTGGCCGGCAACGATGGTGGCCGGCCTGGCGGTGATGGCAGGCGGCCTGGCGCGGCGGATAGCCGCTGCCGGGCCGCGCGATTCCTGTCAATGACCAGGTCGCGTGTTTTTATCATACCCTTCATCGGCGGCGCCGAAAGGGCTTTTTAGAAAATTATTGAACGGGTTTAGCAGAGGGAACGGTGTCTCCTTCACCGCTTGCAAGAGTTCACCGAATTTTTGACGCGATGCAGCAATCTCACCCTTTGTCACAGCCGTGAGATTTTCCTGGTTTTCCTGGGCAACCTCCTTTGCCTGGCGCCCATAGGAACCGATGCGTTCCATGGCCAGTTGCGACTGCGTGCGCGACAATTGCAACAGCGTTTGCGGGTCCCGCGCCGACAGCAATTGCTGCGCTGCCACCGTGCTGGCGGCGAGGGACGAGCGGGCTGCATCGAGCTGCAGGTCGATCAACCTGGCGCCACTTTGAAACGCCGCCTCGGTCAGGGCCTGGACGCTGCTCAGTTGCGCGGCATAGACAGCCTTGCCGGCCTGGGACAGCTGCTCGGAAAATGAAAACATTGCATACCTCCTCAAATGACAGCGGTGCATGTTGCGCCGCACAGTGCTCCACTTTAAGCGGCGGAGCCTTGCAATCTTTTGATATAACTCAAGCTCTCTGTTGGATTGTTTCCAAATGAACGATCATCAGGACAGCAACTTGATACCGTCCAGCGAGGCGGCGCACTGTTCACGTATCACGCTGACAAAGTCGCGCACATAGGCCTTGTCGTCCAACGCCGGCGGCACCGAGACGTACAGGTCGCTCCACAAGCCATGCTCGCCCACCGGCCGCGCCACCACATAATCGTAATCGACGTAGTTCTTGATGGCCCAGTTCGGCAGAGCGGCGATGCCGCGCCGGCTGGCCACCAGTTGCAGCACCGCCACCGTCAGCTCGGCCGTGCGGCGCTCGAAGACGATGCCGTTCGGGCGCAGCACTTCGCGGATCAGGTCGATACGCTCTTCCGGCACCGGGTAGGTAATCAGGGTCTCGCCTGTAAAGTCAGCGGCCGCCAGCCGGCGCTGCGCCTGCAGCCGGTGCTTTTGCGCCATCACCACCAGCATTTCAAAGCGGAACAGCGGAAACACCGTGAAATCAGGGCCATAGGGCGAGCCGATCACCAGATCGGCCTCGCCCGAGCGCAAGAGTTCGGCCGGTTCGCTGTGAAAGCCCGACACCAGGTCGATCTCCACTTCCGGCCAGCGCTGGCGAAACGCATCCATCACCGGCATCAGCCAGTCGAAGCAAGTATGGCATTCGAGCGCCACGCGCAACTGTCCGGTATCGCCCTGCGACAGGCGCACCACGTCGCGCTCGGCCAGTTCGATCTCGGGCAGCAGCTTGTCGGCCAGGGCCAACAGGCGGCTGCCGGTGGCCGTAAAGGCAATCGGCATCGATTTGCGCTCGAACAGCGGCGCCTGGTAGCGCTCTTCCAGCAGACGGATCTGGTGCGACAGCGCCGACTGGGTCAGGTTGAGTAATTGTGCCGCGCGCACCAGGCTGCCAGACGTGCGCAAGGCGCTCAGGGTGCGCAGATGACGAATTTCAAGCATGGGCCCTTGGTATCGTGAATGATTTTCATGTTGTTCGTCAAAAGGTTTCGTTTTGATTATAAATCAGATTGCCGCACACTCTAGCCTATCAACATTAAATCTCAATGACATCATGACGATCCACACCCACATCCTTGGATTTCCCCGTATTGGTTCTGACCGCGAGCTGAAATTTGCGCTGGAACGCCACTGGCGTGGCGAGGCGACGGAAGCATCGCTGGAAGAAACCGGCAAGCAATTGCGCGCACGCCACTGGGCGCTGCAGCGCGACGCCGGTCTCGCCTACGTCACGGTGGGCGACTTCGCCTTTTACGACCAGGTCGCCAACCATATCCAGCTGCTCGGTTGCGAACCGGCCCGCTTCGCGTTCGACGAGAAATCATCGCAACTGTCGCGCTACTTCCAGATGGCGCGCGGCGCGGACAGCCATGCCGATCACGCCGCCTGCTGCGACGGCCATGCCGACACCGCGCCTGACGTGAGCCATTACGCGTTGGAAATGACCAAATGGTTCGACACCAATTATCACTATCTGGTACCCGAATTTTCACCATTGACGCAGTTTGCACTGGCCAGCTCCCGCCTGTTCGAGGAAGTGGCCGAAGCGCAAGCGCTGGGCCACCAGGTCAAGGCGGCGCTGATCGGCCCGCTTACATTCTTATGGCTGGGCAAGGAAAAAACGCCCGGCTTCAACCGCCTGGCCCTGCTGGACCAATTGCTGCCCGTCTACAGCGCCTTGCTCGACCGCCTGAAACAGCAAGGCGTGGACTGGGTGCAGATCGATGAACCGATCCTGGGGCTGGACTTGCCCACCGCCTGGCGCAGCGCATTTGACAGCGCCTACTGGCAGTTGAACCAGGTGGGCGTGAACATTTTGCTGGCCACCTACTTTTCGCCGCTGGAAGAAAACCTCAGCCTGGCCTGCCGCCTGCCGGTCGCAGGCCTGCATGTGGACGGCATCCGCGCGCCGCATGAACTGATCAACGTCACCGACTGGCTGCCGGCCCATAAAGTGCTGTCGATCGGCATCGTCGACGGCCGCAATATCTGGCGCACCGACCTGGACCAGGCGATCAGCGTGTTGCAGCCGCTGTTTGACAAGCGCGGCGGCAAGCGCGGCGGCGAGCTGTGGCTGGCGCCGTCGTGCTCCCTGCTGCATACGCCTTTCAGCCTGGCGCAAGAAACCAGTCTTGACCCCGAGATCAAATCGTGGCTGGCATTTGCCACTGAAAAACTGGCGGAACTGGCGCTCTTGAAAGACGCGCTGACGGGCAACAGCGACGGCACCGCGCTGGCTGTGTCGCGCCTGGCAATCGCCAGCCGCCGCGCCAGCGCGCGCGTGCACCGCCCGCAAGTGGAGCAGCGCTTGCAGGCCTTGTCGCCGACGGCCGACCGGCGCGACGCGGGCTTCTCGCTGCGCCAGACGCTGCAGCGCACCCGCTTCCAGCTGCCGCACTTTCCGACCACCACCATCGGTTCCTTTCCGCAAACTGCCTCCATCCGCGCCGCCCGTGCCAGCTTCAGGCGTGGCGAACTGTCCGCCAGTGATTACGAAAACAGCATGCGCGCGGAAATCGCCCATGCCGTGGGCCGCCAGGAAGCGCTGGGCCTCGATGTGCTGGTGCATGGCGAAGCCGAACGCAACGACATGGTGGAATATTTTGGCGAACAGCTCGACGGCTTCCTGTTTACCCGTTACGGCTGGGTGCAGTCCTACGGTTCGCGCTGCGTCAAGCCGCCCGTCATTTACGGCGACGTGCAGCGCCCCACCGCCATGACGGTGGACTGGACCGTGTACGCGCAAAGCCTCACCGACAAACCGATGAAGGGCATGCTGACGGGGCCGATCACGATCTTGCAATGGTCGTTCGTGCGCGACGACCAGCCGCGCGCCCGGACCGCGCTGCAGATCGCGCTGGCCATCCGTGATGAGGTGCAAGACCTGGAGGCGGCCGGCATCGGCATTATCCAGATCGACGAGCCGGCGCTGCGCGAAGGCCTGCCGCTGCGCCGCAGCCAATGGGATGGCTACCTCGACTGGGCTACGCGCGCGTTTCGCATCTCGGCGTGCGTCGTGGGCGACAGCACGCAGATCCACACCCATATGTGCTATGCGGAGTTCAACGACATCCTGCCGCAGATCGCCGCCATGGACGCCGACGTGATCACGATTGAAACGAGCCGCTCGGACATGGAATTGCTGACCGGTTTTGGCCAGTTCGACTACCCGAACGACATCGGCCCGGGTGTGTACGACATTCATTCGCCGCGCATTCCCTCGGCCAGTGAAATGCTCAGATTGCTGCAAAAGGCCAGCGCGGTGATACCACCGGCTAACTTGTGGGTCAATCCCGATTGCGGCCTGAAAACACGGGGCTGGAAGGAAACGGAAGCGGCACTGGCCAATATGGTGCAGGCGGCCAGGCAGATGCGCGGCGCATCAGCGGCGGCATAAACCGCCAGGCCGCATGCACGGCTGCTTCCAGGGCGGCGCACCGGTTTGCCGGGGCGCCGCCCTTGGTTTTTTGATGCCAAGCATATATTGCCTTACGCAATAGCAACCGTGCGGCCCCTGACAGCGTTTTTTTTGCAGTAGAATGCAAGAAATTTACTGCTTTCCATGTGAACAGATAAAGCACCTGGCCTTCCGCAGTTTCACTCTGAACAACGTTTATGTCCAAAAGCCTGCCGCAGAAGCCCATCGAAATCAAGATTTCCACCGTCGTTGCCGTCTCGGCCATCGTGCATGGCGCCGATCCGCAGGCACTCGATGGCGCGCTGCGCGACATGACCGGTGGCGTGGCCGATTTTTTCGAAGATGACCTGGCGGTGCTCGATGTGGCCGACCTGGCGCCCGGCGACACGCCCGTCGACTGGGCCGCGCTGGTGGCCTTGCTGAAAAAGTACCGCTTGAATGCCGTGGCCGTGCGCAATGCCACGCCGGCGATGCATGAAGCCATCCTGGCGCAGGGCCTGAGCCTGGACAGCGGCAAGACGCGCGACGATGCGCCGGCCAAGGACGGCCCGACCCTGGCGGCCGAGTCGGGCGCCGAAGCGCAGGTGATGGTGATCGACACGCCGGTGCGCGCCGGCCAGCGCATTTATGCGCGCGGCTGCGACCTGATCATCACGGCGGTCGTCAACAATGGCGCCGAAATCATCGCCGACGGCAGTATCCACGTGTATTCCTCGCTGTATGGCCGCGCGCTGGCCGGCGCCTCGGGCAATCCGCAGGCGCGCATCTTTGCGCTGGCGATGGAGCCGGAACTGGTGTCGATCGCCGGCGTGTACCGCACCTTCGAAGACGGCTTTACGCCGGAGATGAAGCGCGGACCGGCGCAAATTCGCCTGGCTGGCGACAGAATCGAGATACACTCCGTGAAACCGGTCACCCCCGTCAACCGCTCTTGAGCTGGACAACTCCGAGAGATATCTGAAAAGGATTATTTGTGGCAAGAATTATTGTTGTGACGTCCGGCAAGGGCGGTGTCGGTAAAACCACCTCCAGCGCCAGTTTTTCCTCTGGCCTGGCCATGCGCGGTCACAAGACAGCCGTGCTCGACTTCGACGTGGGCCTGCGCAATCTCGACCTGATCATGGGTTGCGAGCGCCGCGTGGTCTATGACCTGATCAATGTGATCAATAAAGAGGCGACCCTGAATCAGGCGCTGATCAAGGACAAGCACTGCGACAACCTGTTCATCCTGCCCGCCTCGCAAACACGCGACAAGGACGCCTTGAGCGAAGAAGGCGTGGAACGCGTGTTGAACGAATTGATCGACATGGGCTTCGAATTCATCGTCTGCGATTCGCCGGCCGGCATCGAACATGGCGCATTGATGGCGCTCACCTTCGCCGACGAAGCGCTCATCGTCACCAATCCGGAAGTGTCGTCGGTACGCGATTCGGACCGCATCCTCGGCATCCTGCAAGCGAAGTCGCGCCGTGCGCAGACTGGCGCCGAACCGGTCAAGGAGCACTTGCTGATCACCCGCTATGCGCCAAAGCGCGTGGAATCGGAAGAAATGCTGTCCTACCAGGACGTGCAGGAAATCCTGCGCATCCCGCTGCTGGGCATCATTCCGGAATCGGAGCAAGTGCTGGCCGCCTCGAACCAGGGCAATCCGGCGATTCACTTCAAGGGCACCGACGTGGCGCAAGCCTATGAAGACGTGGTCTCGCGCTTCCTCGGCGAAGAAGTGCCACTGCGCTTCACCAATTATGAAAAGCCTGGCTTGTTCCAGCGCATTTTTGGGACGAAGTGATATGGCCTTGCTTTCTTTCCTGTTCCCACCCAAACCGAAAACGGCGAGCGCGGCCAAGGAACGCCTGCAGATCATCATCGCGCGTGAACGCAGCGGCCGCGACGGCCCCGACTTCCTGCCGGCCCTGCACAAGGAACTGATCGAAGTCATTTCCAAATACACCAAGGTCAGCGCCGAAGACATCACCATTTCGCTGGACCGCCAGGGCAACCTGGAAGTGCTCGACGTGAATGTGGTGTTGCCGGACGCCTGAGGTTTTACTCAGCTCGGCCGCACCGTCATCAACTCCTGCGCCACCGCCGCGCAGGCGCTGACGTGCTGGTTGCCGATCTGGCGAAACACGGCGTAGCCGAGCGCCGCCGCCACGGCCTGGCCGGCGAACGGCACGAAGCGGGCAACCTGCTTGCTGGCCAGTTTCACGCCGCTGCGCTTGAGCAGGTGGAGGATCAGTTCGCGCGTCACCAATTTTCCTACCAGCATGCCGCCCATGCCGATCGCCACGCGATAGGCCATCAGCTTGAACTGCGGGTTCAGTTTTTCGATCTGCTCCGGCGTCAGGCCGAATTCATGGTTGATATCGTTGATCAGCATCGACAGCAGGCCCACGTCGGACATCAGGTCGATGCCCGGGATCGGGATGGCCGAGGCACCGGCGGACATGATGGCGCGGCGGCCCACCAGGCGGCGGCAGCGCTCGCGCGCCTGTTCGATTTCGGCCAGGCTGCCCGGGATCAGGTTCCAATCGGTATCGGTATTGTCTGGCATACGGTTTCTCCACGCGGTAAAGACAAGCCCGAGTGTAACGGAAAGCCCGGGCTTTTCGATTTCACTGGACACAGTTGCAATCTCTGTTATATTTCATGAGAGCATTCCTTAACATTACGATAAGCAGCGCGGCCCGTCTGTTTGTTGTTACACATTCCAGTCAATTATGCGAATTGCCGTACTCGATAGCGACCATAGCCAGGCAGAACTGATCTGCCAGGTGCTCACTGCGGCAGGTCATGCTTGCCATGAATTCCAGAGCGCCAAAGACATGCTGGGGCAATTGCGCAAGGACAGTTGCGACATGCTGATCCTCGACTGGCAGGTCAGCGATCTCGATGGCGCCGAAGTGCTGCGCCGCGCACGCGAAAAACTGGCGCCCAAGGCGCCGGTGTTGTTTATGACCAACAGCGCGGGTGAAGACGATATCGTCGCCGGCATCAAGGCCGGCGCCGACGACTACCTGGTCAAACCCTTGCGGCGCAGCGAACTGGCGCTGCGCGCCCAGGCCCTGCTGCGCATGGCGTACCCGACCCAGAACAGCGCCGAGCAACTGCAATTTGGCAACTACACCTTTGAAACGCGCGCCGGCCGCCTGCTGATGGATGGCGAACCGCTCGACGTGACGCACAAGGAATTCGCCCTGGCGCTGCTGTTTTTCCGCAACCTGGGCCGGCCCCTGTCGCGCGCCTATATTCACGAAGCGGTCTGGCAACGCGAAACGGCCCTGCCGTCGCGCACCATGGACACCCACGTTTCGCGCGTGCGCAACAAGCTGCAACTGAAACCCGAGCACGGTTATCGCCTGGTGCCGGTCTACAGCTACGGCTACCGGCTGGAAAAACTGAACAGCCAGCCGGCAAATGCCTGAGCCGCTCGAGCCTGCTCAAGCAACGGGCACAAAGCGCTATAATGTCGGCATACGTCATCCCTACGTCCTGAAATGCAACTGCTAGCCGTCGGCCTCAATCACACCACCGCACCAGTGTCGCTCCGCGAACAGCTGGCGTTTTCGCCTGAGCATCTGGGCCAGGCGGTGGTGGCGGCGCGCACCTGGTTCCAGCGCATCGACCTGCGCGACAATGACGAAGCGGCAATTTTATCGACTTGCAACCGCACCGAGCTGTATGCGGCCAGCAAGGTGCCGAACCCGCTCGACGCCGGCGCCCATTTCCTGGCCGACTATCACAAGCTCAACTACAGCGAGCTGCGCCCGCATCTGTACATGCTGCCGCAGCACGACGCCGTGCGCCACACTTTCCGCGTCGCCTCCGGGCTCGATTCGATGGTACTGGGCGAAACGCAGATCCTCGGCCAGATCAAGGACGCCATCCGCACCGCCGATGAAGTCGGCGGCCTGGGCACTTATCTGCACCAGCTGTTCCAGCGCAGCTTTTCGGTGGCCAAGGAAGTGCGCAGCACCACCGAGATCGGCGCCCACAGCGTGTCGATGGCGGCCGCCGCCGTGCGCCTGTCGCAGCGCATCTTCGACAAGATCGCCGAGCAAAATGTGCTGTTTATCGGCGCAGGCGAAATGATCGAGCTGTGCGCCACGCACTTTGCCGCGCAAAATCCGAACAGCATCACGATTGCCAACCGCACCATGGACCGCGGCGAGGCGCTGGCCCACCGCTTCAACGGCCGCGCGATCCGCCTGGCCGACCTGCCCGAGAAACTGCACCAGTTTGACATCGTCATCTCGTGCACGGCGTCGTCATTGCCGCTGCTGGGCCTGGGCCTGGTCGAGCGCGCCATCAAGGCACGCCGCCACAAGCCCATGTTCATGGTCGACCTGGCCGTGCCGCGCGATATCGAAACGGAAGTGGGCCGCCTGAACGATGTGTTCCTGTACACGGTCGACGACCTGGGCAAGGTGGTGCAGACGGGCCTGGAAAGCCGCCAGGCGGCCGTGGCGCAAGCCGAGGCCATCATCGAGACGCGCGTGCAATCGTTCATGAGCTGGATCGACGACCGCGCCATGGTGCCGGTAATCCAGGATCTGCATGAAAGCAGCGAAGCGTTGCGCCAGATGGAAGTTGAACGCGCGCGCAAGATGCTGGCCAAGGGCGCCGATATCGACGCCGTGCTGGAAGCGCTGTCAAAAGGCCTGACGGCCAAGTTCATGCACGGCCCGCAACAGGCCCTGCACCGCGCGCAAGGCGACGAGCGCAAGCAACTGGCCACCCTGCTGCCGAAACTGTTCCGTCCGCGCCGTTAGCGCAGCCCGCTGGCCGTCCTGCGGCCTGCGCTTTCCAGTGCGCCCACGGTGTACGCCCTCTTTTACCCCCTATATTGAATTGCTATGAAACCATCCATGCTGTCCAAGCTTGATCAACTGGCGAACCGCCTGGTTGAACTCGATGAACTGTTGATGCACCAGGACGCCACCTCGAATATGGACAGCTACCGCAAGATGACGCGCGAACACGCGGAGCTGGGCCCGCTGGTGGCGCTGTACCATTCCTACCAGGAGGCCGGCCATGACATCGTCACGGCGCAGGAAATGCTGGCCGACCCCGACATGAAGGACTTCGCGCAGGAAGAGATCGAGGCGGCGAAAACCACCATGACCCGGCTCGAACGCGAACTGCAGACCATGCTGCTGCCGAAAGACGCGAATGACGAGCGCAATATTTTCCTGGAAATTCGCGCCGGCACCGGCGGCGATGAGTCGGCCCTGTTCGCCGGCGACCTGCTGCGCATGTACACGCGCTTTGCCGAGCGCAACCGCTGGCAGGTGGAGCTGGTGTCGGCGTCCGACTCCGACCTGGGCGGCTACCGCGAAGTGATCGTGCGCCTGGTCGGCAATGGCGCCTATTCCAAATTGAAATTCGAATCGGGCGGCCACCGCGTGCAGCGCGTGCCGGCCACCGAAACGCAGGGCCGCATCCACACCTCGGCCTGCACCGTGGCCGTGATGCCGGAAGCGGACGAAGTGGAAGACGTCAATATCAACCCGGCCGACTTGCGCATCGATACCTATCGCGCCTCGGGCGCCGGCGGCCAGCACATCAACAAGACCGACTCGGCCGTGCGGATTACCCACCTGCCGACCGGTATCGTGGTCGAATGCCAGGACGACCGCAGCCAGCACAAGAACAAGGCGCAGGCGATGAAGGTGCTGGCGGCGCGCATCAAGGACGTACAGCTGCGCGAGCAGCAGTCGACAGAGGCGGCCACGCGCAAGAGCCTGATCGGCTCGGGCGACCGCAGCGAGCGCATCCGTACCTACAACTTTCCGCAAGGGCGCATGACGGATCACCGCATCAACCTGACCTTGTATAAACTGGACTTCATCATGGATGGCGATTTGACGGAACTGACCAATGCGTTGGCGGCAGAGCACCAGGCCGAATTGCTGGCGGCGCTGGGCGATTAAAAAGCGTCCATGGCTGCGTTGCATTGCCTAGCCGTACTTATTCGTACTGTCTTCGGCAATGCGCCTTGCCCTGAACACTTTTTACAGCGCCCAAGCCATATGGTGGTTTAAGTAGCGGCTAAACAGCAGATTTTTGCGCCTGTGCGAAAATGCACGGCTAACATTCCCATCCACCTCACCGTGTCGCCCATGAAAAATTCACGCACCGTCTTACTCCTTGTCGCCGCCCTGTGCTTTGTCATGCTGGGCGTGGCCATGTATCTGCAGCATGTAATGAACATGGCGCCGTGCCCGCTGTGCGTGATCCAGCGCTATCTGTTCATCGCCATTGCCGTCGGCTGCCTGATCGGCGCGGCCTCGACAACGCCGAAGCCCGGCGCGGCGATTGGCCTGCTGGCGTCGCTGGGCGGGCTGGGCGTGGCCGGCAAGCATTTGTATGTGCTGGCCCATCCGGGGTTTTCCTGCGGCATCGATCCGGTGGAAACGACGCTGAACAAGATTTTTACGGCGCAATATATGCCGTTCATGTTTGAATCGTATGGCGCCTGCGAAAACGCGGGCGAGGCGTTTATCGGCCTGTCTATCCCGCAATGGGCGTTTGCCTGGTTCGCCATCTTTGCCCTCGGCTTGCTGTGGACCTTGCTGCGCCGCCAAAAATAATTGAAAGCATCATGACCGCCACCTTGATCCCCGCCGGCAGCACCGTCGGCGCCCTGCAACAGCGATCGCTGCTCGACGCGGTCGATAACCGCATCCTGCTCAGCCATGCGCTGGGTCTGTCGCGCGTGGGCCTGATCACGCAGTCCGAACGCGTGCTGACGGGCGACGAGGCGCAACGCCTGTCCACCCTGATGGAACGCCGTCTGCGTGGCGAGCCGGTGGCCTATATCGTCGGCCAGCGCGAATTTTTCGGCCTGCCGTTTGCCGTCAGCGACGCCGTGCTGATCCCGCGCCCCGACACCGAGGTGCTGGTGGAACTGGCGCTGGAGCGCTTGCCGCCGGGCGGGCGCGTGCTCGACATGGGCACCGGCAGCGGCGCCATCGCCGTGGCCCTGGCCCATACCCGGCCCGACGCGGTGGTGACAGCGCTCGACGTGAGCAGCGCGGCGCTGGCCGTGGCGCGGCGTAACGCCAGCGCCAACGGCGTCAATATCACCTTCATGGCCAGCGACTGGTTCAGCGCGCTGGGCACGGAAAAATTTGATCTGATCGTCTCGAACCCGCCGTATATCGCCAGCGGCGACCGCCACCTGGCCGAAGGCGATCTGCGCTTCGAGCCGTCCGGCGCGCTGACCGACCATGCCGACGGCCTGTCGGCGCTGCGCACCATCGTCGCCGGCGCCGCGCGCCACCTGGCACCCAAGGCCTGGCTGCTGATGGAGCATGGCTACGACCAGGCCGCTTCCGTGCGCCAGTTGCTGGTCGAGGCAGGCTTCAACCAATCGCAAAGCTGGCGCGACCTGGCCAACATAGAACGTGTAAGTGGCGCCCGCCACGGCTGAAGTATTTCCATCTCTTGCCACCCGCTTGACCGCGCGACGCGCCGTCAAGCGCCCGGTTTGTTAAAATATCAAGCGATTCCTGACCGCCGCCCGCGCCCTGCTGCCCCGGGCGCAGGCGGACGGCACGACGCTTTTTGCGACAGCGCCAACGCAGTTGCGCATTTTCGGTTAATCTCAGCACCACATTTATTTGCTGTACAAGAAAGGAAGCTCAAATTGCCCAACCTGTTGACACGCCGCCTGGCATTGCTGACCGAAGATGCCAACCGCGCGCTGCTGGGCGGCTTGCGCGGCATCGAGCGTGAAACCCTGCGCGTCGATCACGCCGGCCATCTGGCTTCCACGCCGCATCCGATTGCGCTCGGTTCGGCCCTGACCCACCCTGAAATCACCACCGACTACGCCGAAACGCTGCTCGAATTCATTACCCCGGCTGAAAGCGACATCGCCGTCACGCTCGACAAGCTCGACACCGTGCACCGCCATGCCTACAGCCGCCTGGGCGATGAACTGCTGTGGAGCCAGTCGATGCCGGGCGAGTTGCCGTCAGAACAAGATATCGAGATCGCCAACTACGGCAGCTCGAACATGGGCATGCTCAAGCATGTGTATCGCCGCGGCCTGGCGCTGCGCTATGGCAAGGCCATGCAGTGCATCGCCGGCATCCATTACAACTATTCGCTGGCCGAAGGCCTGTGGCAACTGCTGGCAGCACATGAATCGGCCAGCGCCGCCTCGGCGAAGGACGTGCAGTCGGCCAGCTACCTGGCGACGATCCGCAATTTCCGCCGCTACAGCTGGCTCTTGATGTATCTGTTCGGCGCCTCGCCGGCGCTGGCGTCCGGCTTTTTGCGCGGCCGTGCGCACAAACTCGACACCCTGTCCGGCGACACCCTGTATCTGCCCTACGCCACCAGCCTGCGCATGAGCGACCTGGGCTACCAGAACGACGCCCAGTCGGGCCTGCGTCCGCATGAAAACAGCCTCGACGACTACGTCAACGCACTGACGAACGCCGTCAACGAGCCGTATGCGCCATATGCGGAACTGGGCACCAGGAAAGACGGCGAATGGATACAGCTGTCGACCAATGTGCTGCAGATCGAAAACGAGTACTATTCAACCATCCGCCCCAAGCGCGTGATCCGTACGGGCGAGCGTCCGATCCAGGCGCTGTGTCTGCGCGGCGTGCAATATATCGAAGTGCGCTGCATGGATGTCGATCCGTTCGAACCGGTCGGCATCAGCCTGCCGACGGGCCGCTTCCTCGACGCCTTCCTGCTGTTCTGTGCCCTGGATGAGAGCGCGCCGATATCAAACGAACAGAGCGCCTGCTACACGGCCAACTTCGCGCGCACCGTCAAGGAAGGCCGCAGGCCTGGCCTCACCCTGCGCCGCGACGGTGAAGATATCGGTTTGCAGGCCTGGGGCGAGGAGCTGCTGGCGCGCATCGCGCCGGTGGCCGCCTTGCTCGACGAGCGCCATGGCGGCACCGAACACGCCGACAGCCTGGCCGCGCAAGCGCGCAAGCTGGCGGACCCGGATGCGACGCCGTCGGCGCGCGTGCTGCGCGCACTGCGCGCCAACGGCGGCTCATTTGCCGCTTTCGGTTTGCAGCAAAGCGAGCGCCATGCGGCGTTTTTCCGCGCCCGGCCTTTGCTGCCCGAACAAAGCAGCTACTTTGATCAGCTGGCCGCAACGTCGCTGGCCGAACAGCATGCCATGGAAGCGGCGCCGCAAGGCAGCTTCGACGACTATGTTGCCGCCTACCGCGCCAGCACCCTGTGTTCGCACACCTGACCCGATAACCTCTCGCAAAGCGCCCGATGCTGACCTTCTATAACGAACTGCACAGCCAGCATCGGGCCCGCTACGAAATGTTCCGTGGCGAACTCGTGCCCTGCTTCGAAGTCCCGGAACGGGCCGACATGGTGGTAGCCGAACTGGGCCGGCGCAATCTTGGCCGCATCGTCACGCCGCACGGCGTGCCGCTCATGTCCCTGGAGCGCATCCACACGCCGCGCTACCTGCATTTCCTGCGCCACGCCTGGCACGACTGGCTGGCGCTCGACCCCGACAACGCCAACCGCGACGCCGTGCCGTCCGTCTGGCCGGTGCGCACCTTGCGCAGCGATATCGAACCGGACAATTTCACGGCCAGGCTGGGCCTGTATTCGATGGACAATGGCACACCGCTGACAAGCGGCACCTGGACCGCCGCCAAGACCGGCGCCGACTGCGCCGTCAATGCAGCCCACGCGCTGCGCCTCGGCGAACGGGCCACCTTTGCCCTGACGCGCCCGCCGGGCCACCATGCCGGCGCCGATTTTTTTGGCGGCTACTGCTTCCTCAATAACGCCGCGCTGGCGGCCCAGCACCTGCTTGACGACGGCGCGCGCCGGGTCGCCATCCTCGACCTCGATTACCACCACGGCAATGGCACCCAGAGCATTTTCTATGCGCGCAACGATGTGCTGTTCGTCTCCATGCACGCCGACCCGCGCCAGGAATATCCGTTTTACCTGGGCCATGCCGATGAGACGGGGCTTGACGCCGGATTGGGCTATAACGTCAACCTGCCGCTGCCGGCCGGCTGCCCGGCGGCGCAGTGGTTCACGGCGCTGGAAACGGCCTGCCTGCGCATCACCATGTACGCCCCCGACGCGCTGGTGGTGTCTCTGGGCGTGGACACCTATGCGGGCGATCCGCTGTCGCATTTCACCCTGCAAAGCGGCGACTACCTGCGCCTCGGCGAACGTCTCGCCTACCTGAACCTGCCAACCGCGTTTATCCTTGAAGGCGGCTATGCGGTCAAGGAACTCGGCATCAATGTGGTCAATGTGCTCGAAGGGTTCGAAACGGCGGAATAATCACATGTTCCGGAACAGCGCCATGAACGGCTGGCTCACCGTCAGCGTTTCGGGCCGCGTTTTCAGACGCAACAGGCCACGGCCCGTGTCGTCGCGCGTGACCGACGCCACCGCCTTCATGTTGACAATGGTCGAGCGGTGGACCTGCTTGAAGACGGCCGGGTCGAGCGTGTCGAGCAGTTCGCGTATCGGCTTCCTCAGCAAGGACTCGCCATCGGCCGTCATGACCGCCGTGTACTTGGTGTCGGACTGGAAATAGGCGATATCGTCGACCATGATCAATTTGGTGTCCTTGCCGCTGCTGGCCGTCAGCCACACCAGCGGCGGCGCCTTGGCCACCGCCGGCAAGGCCAGCGTCAGTTGCTGCAGCAGCGCCGCCAGCGCAACATCGGGTGCGGCTCCTTTGGCCGCGCGCGCCTCGATGCGCTCGCGACAAGCCTGCAGGCGCGGCCGCGCCACCGGTTTCAGCAGGTAGTCGACTGCACCCTTGTCGAAGGCGGCGATCGCATACTGGTCGTAGGCCGTGATGAACACCACCTGCGTCGATGGACTGGCTTCCTGCGCGCCGGCCGCCACTTCCAGGCCGGACAGGCCCGGCATGCGGATATCGAGCAGGGCCACGTCGGGCCGGAAGCTGGCGATTGCCTCCAGGGCCGCGCCGCCGTCGTCGCAGGCGGCCACCACGTGCAGTTCGGGCCACACTTCGGCCAACAAGGTGAGCAGCGCTTCGCGCAGCAGCGTTTCGTCTTCGGCGACGACGCAGGTCATGGGTTTTGCGTTAGCCATATGCAGCTCCTCTGGCTGTGCTGTCCGGCACGGTGATGGTGGCGGCCACGCCGCCAGGGAAATTCGACACAATGCTGAACAACGCCGCGTCGCCATAGGTCAGGCGCAGCCGTTCGCGCACATTGCGCAGGCCGATGCCGGTGCCGCCGCCATGGTCGCTGAAACCCTGGCCATCGTCGGCCACCGTGATGGCGACCGTGCCCTCGCCGGCGCGCGCCAGGATCCAGACAGTGCCGCCGCCGCTTTTCGGCTCCAGTCCGTGCTTGATGGCGTTTTCCACCAGCGTTTGCAGCATCATCGGCGGCAGCTCCACCTGTTTCAGATACTGCGGCACTTCGATCTGCAAATTGAGGCGGCTGCCCATGCGGATTTTCAAAATATCGAGATAGGCGCGCGCGCGCTCCAGCTCCACGCCGAGGCTCGACATGGCGCTTTCGGTGCGCGGCAGGGAGTGGCGCAGATATTCGATCAGATTGCCCAGCATCTCGTCGGCGCGCGCCGGGTCGCTGCGCGTGAGCAGCTGGGCGCTGGCCAGGGTGTTGTACAAAAAATGCGGCTCGACCTGGGCGTGCAGCAGGCTCAGCTTGGCGACCGTCAGCTCCTTCTCCGTCACCGTCAGGCGCGCCTCGGCCTGCTCGCCACGGCGCCGCTGCGCCACGCGCCGGGTAATGGCGCGCGTCACCGCTTCGGCGTTTTCCAGGTTGGTGCCATGGTCGACCAGGAACCAGTCGGTCCAGGCCGTGCGCGCCGGCTCGCAGATCAGGGTCACGCTGCCCGCTTCGCCATTCGGCGTGACGGTGGCCAGGATCTGGTTCGGGCGCGGCTCGAAAAAATTGAGCAGATGCCAGCGCGGCGCGCCCGACTGCGTGTACGGCGCCGGGCGGCGCACGCGCGCCTGCACCTGCAGGCTGTCGCGCGCGCTTTCGAGCATTTCGCTGCCCGGCAGTTCGCGGATGGCCGCGTCGATCAGGTCGAACGTTTCGCCGGCCTCGAACGGCACTTCGATCTGGCGCCGCTGGCGGCAAGGCAAGGTGGCGCCATTGACCTGGCCGGCCACCAGGCGCACGCGGCGCACATGCGAAAACGCATTGAGCGCGGCAAAGGCGCCCAGCAGGCCGGCCGTACCAACGACAAAACCTGCGAAATGAGCATCCGGCAGCAGGCCATTGAGCACGATCGCGGCGATCAGCGCATACGCGGCGAGGCTGGCCAGCGCAAGGCGGAAAATGAAGAAGAAGCTGGTCATTATGGGGTCCCGGAGGCGTTGAGGTGAGCACAGCATAGCGAGCCGCGCACGCAGCGCGCTAATTATGCGACGGAAGACATATATCGGCGACGGAAGCAAAGAAATAAAGCTTCGGCGATCAGATATTTCGATAAAAATCGCTTGCAATTAAATAGTACACGACATATATTGCAGACATGGACGCCGTATTGCAGATGTTTCAGATGGGCTTCCCGGGTGAGTACCCACAAGTAGCACACTATTTAGTCGTTAACTATTTAATCAAGGAGCACTACCATGTCGATCCAACAAGTCCTGTACCGCGCCGTAGCGACCGCCACCGGAGGCCGCGAAGGCCGCGCCGTCTCGTCCGATAACGTGCTCGACGTGAAACTGACCACGCCGAAAGAACTGGGCGGCAACGGCGCCGTCGGCACCAATCCTGAACAACTGTTCGCCGCCGGCTACTCGGCCTGCTTTATCGGCGCCATGAAATTCGTTGCCGGCCGCGACAAGATCGCCCTGCCAGCAGACTTGTCGATCACGGGCACGGTCGGTATCGGCGCCATCGAAACGGGCTTCGGCATCGAAGTCGAACTGAACATCTCGCTGCCAGGCATGGAGCGCGCCGCTGCCGAAGCACTGGTCGCCGCTGCGCATATCGTGTGCCCTTACTCGAATGCTACCCGTGGCAATATCGACGTCACGCTCACCATCGTTTAAGCACCCGGCATTGCCAATAAAAACCGCGCGGCCATCAGGCAGCGCGGTTTTTTTTCGTTCCGGCCTATAAAATGGCGCTCTTTTACTGATTTCTCCGGAGCACGCATGATCACCTGGCAATGGCATACCTTCGATGAACTGGGCCCGCGCGGCCTGTACCAGGTGCTGGCGCTGCGCCAGCGCGTGTTCGTGCTCGAGCAGCAGTGCCTGTACCAGGACCTGGACGGCCATGACCAGGCCGCCATGCATCTGCTGGGCTGGCAGGAGGTCGATGGCCGCCCGCAACTGGCCGCGTATCTGCGCGTGCTGGCGCCGGGCGCCAAGTATGGCGAGATGTCGCTGGGCCGCGTGCTGACGGCGCCCGAGGCGCGCACCACCGGCGCCGGCAAGCAGTTGCTACTGGAGGGTATCGCGCGCGCCGTACGCCTGCATCCGGGCCATGCGATCCGCATCGGCGCGCAGCAGTACCTGGAGCGTTTTTACCAGTGCTTCGGTTTCGTCACCGTCAGCGCGCCCTATGATGAAGACGGTATACAGCATATCGACATGCTGCGCCCGGCCGAGGCGGTGGCGCCATGATGCAAGCCTTGATTTCCTGGAGCGGCGGCAAGGATTCCTGCCTGGCGCTGTGGCGCGCGCGCGCTGCCGGCATGAGCGTGCCGCTGCTGGTCACGGCCATGGATGAAGACGGACGCAAGTCGCGCTCGCACGGCGTGACGCCAGAACTGCTCGAGGCGCAGGCGGCCAGCCTGGGCGCGCGCCTGCGGCGCTATAACGCCAGCTGGGCCAGTTATGAAGCACAGTTCATCACCATGCTGCGCGCCGCCAAAGCCGAGGGCATAGCTCACGCGCTGTTTGGCGATATCGACCTGCAGCCGCACCGCGACTGGGAAGAAAAAGTCTGCGCCAGCGCCGGCCTGCAAGCCCATCTGCCACTGTGGGGCGAAAACCGCCTGGCGCTGGTCGAGGAATTTCTGGCGGCCGGCTTCAAGGCCATCGTCGTGTGCATCAACGGCACGCATCTTGCACCGGAGTTTTGCGGGCGCGAATTCGACGCCGCATTCCTTGCCGACCTGCCCCCGGGGGTGGACGCCTGCGGCGAAAATGGCGAGTTCCATACCTTTGTCTACGACGGCCCGGCCTTCAGCGCGCCGGTGGCGCTCCAGCGCACGCAGGTGCTGCGCTACGATGCGCCGCCCGATCTCGGCGGCGCCACCTATTATTTCCAGGAACTGGCGCCGGCGTAAAACCTGGCTTGAGATGCAAAACGGGCGGCCCGCAGGCCGCCCGTTGCAAGTCGAACCGTCACCGCATCAAGACTTGGGCGTGAGCGTCACCAGGGTGACATCGAACACCAGGCCGGCATAGGCAGGAATGGTCGGCGGGCTGCCGTTCGGACCATAGCCGAGGCTGGACGGAATCGTCAGGCGGCGCGTGCCCCCGACCTTCATGCCGACCAGGCCCTGATCCCAGCCGGGAATGACGATGCCCTTGCCCAGCTGAACAGAAAAACCTGCTCCGGGCTTGGTGGCGTCGAACTGGGTACCCTTGTTATCCGGCTTGCCCGAGTTGTACAGCCAACCCGTGTAGGTGACGATCAGGGTGTCGCCGGCGGCGGCGGCGGCGCCCGTGCCCACCGTCAGATCGGTGACGATCAGATCCTTCACCTGGGTGGCTGGATCGATGACGACCGCCTTCTTGTCGTTCGCGGCGCTACCGCAGGCGGTCAAGGCAAAGACACAAGCGACGGAGGCGATCAACTGAAATACCGATTTCATGGTTTCCCTTTACAGATTGGAGTGTGACGCAAGCCCGTGCGATGCGGACCATGCGGGCTGCAGTTTAACAGGATAAACAGGGCCAACTTGTAAGCAGACGTAAGCGGGCAGGCCGATGCGTGGTTCCCGCAACACTGGCAGGATCACGATAGCGGCCGGCCGCCTCAGATTTCCACCTGCGTGCCCAGCTCGATCACCCGGTTGCTGGGGATCTGATAGTAGTCGGCCGCCGTGCGCGCATTGCGCGACATGGTGACGAACAGATGTTCGCGCCATGGCATCATGCCCGAATCCGGCGTTGAAATAATGGTCTGGCGGGCGATAAAGAACGACGTTTCCATCATTTCAAAGGTGAAGTCGGCACCCTCCCCTTCGCGCTGCGCCAGCGCCAGCGCGGCGGGAATATCCGGTTCATCCTTGAAACCGTAATGCACATTGACCTGGTAGCACTGGTGGCCCAGGTCGAGCACATTGACCTGCTCGGCGCGCGGCACCCACGGCTCCTCGTGCATGAAGACCGTCAGGAAGATCACGCGCTCGTGCAGCACCTTGTTGTGCAGCAGGTTGTGC
Source organism: Janthinobacterium sp. PC23-8 (assembly GCF_002250505.1). GTDB lineage: Bacteria > Pseudomonadota > Gammaproteobacteria > Burkholderiales > Burkholderiaceae_D > Janthinobacterium. Next base: position 2,645,217 of record NZ_NJGY01000001.1, on the reverse strand, counting down.
AACAGCGCATGTGGCACGCCATCGCTTTCGCCGCGCAGGAAGATCGCCGTGCCCGGCACCCGCAGCGGCGGCGCGATAAACAGCGAGGCGAGGAAATCGTCGAGCGGAATCGCATGCCTTTCCAGGTTCTCGAACACCAGCTGGCGCCCGCGCTTCCAGGTCAGCATGACGATGAACAGGATGGAGCCCAGCAGCAGCGGGAACCAGCCGCCGTGGAACAGTTTGAGCGCGGTGGCCGACACCAGGTTGATGTCGATGATCAGGAAAAAGCCGGTCGCGGCCCAGCACAGGGCCAGGTTCATCTTCCAGCGGTAGCGGATCACGAAGAACGTCAGGATGGTGGTCGCCAGCATGGTGGCGGTGACGGCGATACCGTAGGCGGCGGCCAGGTTTTCCGAGGAGCCGAAACCGACCACGGCCAGCAGCACCACGCACAGTTGCAGCCAGTTCACGGCCGGAATGTAGATCTGGCCGATTTCGCTTTCCGAGGTATGACGCACGCGCATGCGCGGCAAAAAGCCCAGCGCGATGGCCTGCTTGGTCATCGAGAAGGTGCCGGAAATGGTCGCCTGCGAGGCGATCACGGTGGCCATGGTCGACAGGATCACCAGCGGGTAGACGCTCCAGGATCCCAGCTGCTGGTAAAACGGATTCGAGACCGCTTCCGGGTGCGCCAGCAGCAGGCCGCCCTGGCCCAGATAATTCAGCGCCAGCGCGGGAAAGGCGATCAGAAACCAGGCCAGGCGGATCGGCTTCTTGCCGAAGTGGCCCATGTCGGCATACAGCGCTTCGGCGCCCGTCAGCGCCAGCACCACCGCACCGAGCGCTACGAAGGCGACAAAACCGTTATTCATCAGGAAGGTCGCCGCATGCATGGGGTTCAGCGCGGCCAGCACTTGTGGCGACTTGATAATGTTGAGCACCCCCATGATGGCCAGCGCGGCAAACCACAGCACCATGATGGGCGCGAAATAACGACCGATGCCGGCGGTGCCGTGCGACTGCACCGAATACAGCGCCACCAGCACCATGATCGTCAGCGGCACCACATACGGGCTGAAGGCGGGCGTGGCCACTTCCAGACCTTCGATCGCCGACAGCACGGAAATGGCCGGCGTGATCACGCTGTCGCCGTAAAACAGGGTGGCGCCGAAGACGCCGATCACCATCAGCGGAAAATGCCAGCGCGACAGCTTGCTGACCGACGACAGCACCAGCGCCATCAGCGCCATGATGCCGCCCTCGCCGCGGTTGTCGGCGCGCAGCACCAGGGTCACGTACTTGAGCGAGACGATCAGGGTCAGGCCCCAGAAGATCAGCGAGACGATGCCCAGCAGGTTGTTGTGCGTGAGCGCCAGGCCGTGGGCCGGGTCGAACACGGTTTTCAGGGTATACAGCGGGCTGGTGCCGATATCGCCGTAGACGATGCCCACGGCCGCCAGCGTCATGCCGGCGAGACCGCTTTTTTTATGTTCCGACGTCAAGGTTGCACCCGTTTTTGTTTTGTTGCATCGCACAATATGATAGGTATTAGCAAATAGCAAGAGTATTTTTGCATGGTTTCGCAGCTGCCCCAAGGTCGTTTGTTGTTGGCCCCGACGCATCCGTGCAAGGCGTCGCGGCCCTCGATTTGTTGCCATTCTACGCTGCCCCGGAAGCGTCCGGCAGGCCATATTGATTTCAGCGATAATGACAGACTGTCTACTCTGTATGAAGCCGCTCATGAACCCAGGCATGTTGTACGCCTCCCTCGCTTTTTTGTGCTGGGGCCTGTTTCCACTGTACTTCCATGCCCTGGAAGAAGTCGCACCGCAAGAAATCCTGGCGCATCGCATGGTCTGGTCGCTGTTGTTTCTCGGTATCGTTCTGACTTTCCGCCGCCAGTGGGGCTGGCTGCGAACCTTGAAAAGCCAGCCGAAAGTGGTGGCCGGCTTCGTGGCCAGCGCGTTCCTGTTGTCGGCCAACTGGTTCATCTATATCTGGGCCGTCAACAACGGCCACGTGGTCGACGCCAGCCTCGGCTACTTTATTACCCCGTTGCTCAATGTCATGCTGGGCTTCCTGCTGCTGCATGAGCGCCTGCGCCGCGCGCAATGGATCGCCATCACGCTGGCCGGCTGCGGCGTGGCCTGGCTGACCTGGCAGGCCGGACAAGTGCCGTGGATCGCTCTGCTGCTGGCCGGCACCTTTGGCGGCTACGGCCTGCTGCGCAAGACGGCGGCGCTGGGTGCGCTCGAAGGCCTGTCGTTCGAAACCATGATTCTGTTCCCGCTGGCCCTGGCCTATCTGCTGTGGCTGAGCTGGCATGGCCAGAGCGGCTTCGTCAATACGGAGTCTTCCGCCACGCGCGCCCTGCTGCTCGCTTCCGGGCCGATCACGGCCATTCCGCTGCTGCTGTTCGCGGCCGGCGCGCGGCGCCTGCCGCTGGCCGTGCTGGGCTTGCTGCAATATATCGCGCCCACCGGCCAGCTCCTGATCGGCGTGTGGGTCTTCCATGAATCGTTTAGCGAGCAACGCATGCTGGGCTTCGTGGTGATCTGGACCGCGCTGGCCCTGTATGCGGCCGAAGGGCTGTGGATGAACCGCCGCGCCCGGCTGGCGGCCTAGCACGCATGCACAACGCTGGCCGGAAGCAGGCGTTTACCGTATCCTGTTCGTCTTTGTATAACACCCGAGATTTCTAATGGCTAATTACGTCTACACCATGAATCGCGTGGGCAAGATCGTCCCGCCCAAGCGCCAGATCCTGAAAGATATTTCCCTGTCCTTTTTTCCGGGCGCCAAGATCGGCGTGCTGGGCCTGAACGGTTCCGGTAAATCGACCCTGCTCAAAATCATGGCCGGCATCGATACCGACATCCAGGGCGAAGCCGTACCGATGCCGGGCCTGAACATCGGCTACCTGCCGCAGGAACCGCAGCTCGATGCGGACAAGACCGTGCGCCAGGAAGTTGAATCGGGACTGGGCGAAGTGTTCGAAGCACAAGCCAAGCTCGAAGCGGTGTACGCCGCCTATGCCGAGGAAGACGCCGATTTCGACGCCCTGGCCAATGAACAGGCGCGCCTGGAAGCGATCATCTCGACTTCCGACGGCGGCAACCTGAACCTGCAACTGGAAATGGCCGCCGACGCGCTGCGCCTGCCGCCATGGGACGCGAAAATCGGTGTCCTGTCCGGCGGCGAAAAGCGCCGCGTGGCACTGTGCAAGCTGCTGCTGTCAAAACCCGACATGCTGCTGCTCGACGAGCCAACCAATCACCTCGATGCGGAATCGGTCGACTGGCTGGAACAATTCCTGCTGCGCTTCCCCGGCACCGTGGTGGCCATCACCCACGATCGCTACTTCCTCGACAATGCGGCCGAGTGGATCCTGGAGCTCGACCGCGGCCACGGCATTCCATGGAAGGGCAACTATTCGACCTGGCTGGAGCAGAAGCAAGCCCGCCTGAAGCAGGAAGAGGCGACGGAATCGGCGCGCCAGAAAGCGCTGCAGAAAGAGCTGGAATGGTCGCGCCAGAACCCGAAGGCACGCCAGGCCAAGTCGAAAGCCCGCCTGGCCCGCTTCAATGAGCTGTCCGAGCACGAATACCAGAAGCGCAATGAAACCCAGGAGATCTTCATTCCCGTGGCCGAACGCCTGGGCAATGAAGTGATCGAATTCAAGAACGTGTCGAAAGCGTTCGGCGACCGCCTGCTGATCGACGACCTGAGCTTCACGATCCCTGCCGGCGCCATCGTCGGCATCATCGGCCCCAACGGCGCAGGTAAATCGACGCTGTTCAAGATGATCACCGGCAAGGAACAGCCGGACAGCGGCGAAGTCGTGATCGGCCAGACGGCGCGTGTGTCGATTGTCGACCAGAATCGCGGCGACTCGCTGTCGGACAACAAGACAGTGTTCCAGGACGTCTGCGGCGGCGCCGACATGCTGACCGTGGGCCGCTTCGAGATGCCGTCGCGCGCCTACCTGGGCCGCTTCAACTTCAAAGGTGGCGACCAGCAAAAAATCGTTGGCAACCTGTCCGGCGGTGAACGCGGCCGCCTGCACCTGGCCAAAACGCTGTTAATGGGCGGCAACGTCCTGCTGCTCGATGAACCGTCGAACGACCTGGACGTGGAAACCCTGCGCGCACTGGAAGACGCGCTGCTCGAGTTCGCCGGCAGCGTGATGGTCATTTCCCATGATCGCTGGTTCCTCGACCGTATCGCCACGCATATCCTGGCCTTCGAAGGCGATTCGCAAGTGAAATTCTTTGACGGCAACTATCAGGAATATGAAGCCGACAAGAAAAAACGCCTGGGTGAAGAAGGCGCCAAGCCCAAGCGCATCCGCTACAAGCCGCTGACCGTATAAGATTTATAGTCAGCAATGCAAAAAGGCAGTCACCATGGTGACTGCCTTTTTTTTCAGCACACGGCTGACAATTTAAAAATTGTAGCGGGCGCCAACGGCAAGGCCGGTAGCTTTATGACCCTGGTCGGCGCTCTTGCCGAAGTGTTCCACTTCCGCCGTCAGCGAGACTTTCTCGTTGATCGCGTACTGGGCCCCGAGCGAGGCGTAGACGCCGGTCTTGTTCTGGCCGCCGATGCCGCTCGACAGGCCAGAACCGCTCAGGCTGTTGTCGACGCGGGCGACACCAAGCTTGCCGAACACGCCGACTTTGTCGGTGACGGGCATGGTGGCCTTGCCGGCCAGGTAATAGCCGTGCGAATCGCCCTTCACGCTGCCGTTGTTGCCAGCGTTGTCGATATAGCTGTAGTTCTTGCTGCCGAAGTCGGCATAACCGCCCTCGACCGCCCAAGTCTGGTTCAGGTCGTAACCGGCAAAGAACTTGCCGCCGACTTTGGTGCCGCTATGGTTATCGGCGCTGGTGGCGCCAGGCACATTGAAATCATACCGGTTGGCGGTGACGCCGACACCCACATAAGGACCCTCTGCATGGGCAGCGCTCATGGCGGACATGGCGGTTACGGAAGCGATCATTGCAAACAGGATCTTTTTCATCATGTTCTCTCTTAAATAAGTTGAATTGCCTGGATTCGCAGTTCCAGCGAAATGCGATGTGTTCACGATAGCACTGTGAAAAACACACGTCCGTCTCCATTGCGTAAGAAATGTGACGAGATGTAAGCCAGGCAGTACAGACTGAAATAAAGAAGAAATGCGCAAAGTTAGGCTAACTTAAGCGAAACTTAAGAGAAGTTTCCTCAAGCATACGCTTCGGCCATCGACATGACTCTTGGCGTGACGGCGATGCCATGCTGCGCGAACAACTCGGTGATGGCGGCCAGGTTCTGCGTGCATTCCTCGCTTTTCCAGCCCTTGAAGAGGTCGGTGCCATCTTTCTGGAAATGCAGATCCAGCACCTTGCAGCCATCCTTGTGCAAATACGAGGAACTGTAGGTATTGTCGAAGCCCAACGCCTTGAGCTGGTCCAGCACGGCTTGCGGCGCCTGCTCGGGGTTGGTGGCCAGAAACACGCCGAAAGTCTTGCCGGGTGGCTTGGCGGCGATGTCGACATCATAAATGCCGGGCGCCTTGCTGCTGGATGTCGTCTTTAAAAATAACATGGAATGCTCCCTGCGCGTGTAGTCCAGCGCCTGAAGCCGGCGCCGTGACTGGGGTGGTGCGCTTGATTCCCAGCATCAAATGTTATTTCCAATCGACATCTTTGTCGACAGCGAGGCATTTTTATTTGATAAGTTGTGGTTATCTGGCCGTGATTGACTGTTCTGCCATTCAAGATTGCCTGTTAACATTGCACCGAGACAACTGCTGCTGCATACTTTTGCATTGCGCGCCGCCAGCCGACCTTCCCGAACCTCCATGCGTCTCTTGTCGAACAAGTACCGTCTGCTCTTGCTCCTGACGCTGATCCTGGCGGCCGGTTTTGTCGCTACCAGCCTGGCCAGCTACCTGGCCTCGCGCCAGGCCATCGAGCATGGCATTGCCGACCAGACCTTGCCGCTGACGGGCGACAATATCTACTCCGAGATCCAGAAAGACATGCTGCGCCCTGTCTTCATCTCGTCGCTGATGGCGCACGACACTTTCGTGCGCGACTGGATACTGGCCGGCGAAATCGATAGCCGGCAGATCGTGCGCTATCTGGCCGAAGTGAAAAAGAAGTACGGCGCCATCACCAGCTTCCTCATTTCTGACAAGAGCAGCAAATATTATTACGCCGAAGGCACGCTCAAATCAGTCAGCCCAAAGGCCGCGCGCGACATCTGGTATTACCGCGTGCGCAACATGACCGGCAGGGACTATGAAACCAATGTCGATATCGACATGGCCAACCGCGACAGCATGACAATCTTCATCAATCACCGCGTCCATGATTATGACGGGCGCTTTATCGGCGCCACCGGTATCGGCCTGACCCTGGACACGATGAGCCATATCATCGACCGCTACCAGGCGCGCTTTCACCGCAATATCTACTTTGTCGATGGCAAGGGGGCGATCGTACTCGCGGGCAAGACCATGCGCGAGAGAAACAAAGGCCAGGGCAATATCCGCAACCTTCCCGGCGTGCGCGATATCGCCGGCCAGATCCTCAACCGGCAAACCGAACCCACCCATTTGTCCTACCAGTGTGAGCACGCGCAAATCCTCGTCAACTCGCGCCATATTCCCGAACTGGGCTGGTACCTGGTGGTCGAGCAGAATGTCAGCGATGAAGTCAAATCCTTGCAGGGCGTGTTCATCCTGAACCTGGCCATCAGCTTTGGCGTGACCCTGCTGGTGCTGCTGCTGACCTTGCTAACCGTCAACCGCTACCAGCAGCGCATCGAGCGCATCGCCTCGACCGATGCGCTGACGGGGCTGCTGAACCGCCAGTCGCTGGAACTGCTGTTCCAGCGTGCCTCCCTGCAGTCCAGGCGCACGGCGCAGCCGCTGTCGGCCATCCTGTTCGATATCGATTTCTTCAAGCGCGTCAACGACACGCACGGCCATCTGTGGGGCGACAAGGTGATTGTGGGTGTGGCCGACGTGGCGCGCGCCACCGTGCGCGAAAACGACATCATCACGCGCTGGGGCGGCGAGGAATACCTGGTGCTGCTCAACAACTGCAGCCTGGCGCAGGCGCAACAGGTGGCCGAAGCCTTGCGCCTGGCCGTCGCCAGCCACGACTTCGGCTTGCCCGTGCCGCCATTGCCGGTGACCATCAGCCTGGGCGTGACCGTCTACCAGCACGCAGACAGCGAATCGGCCTTTTTTTCGCGCGCCGACAGCGCCCTGTACCAGGCCAAGGAAGCCGGCCGCAACTGCATGCAGACGGCCTGACGTTACGGCGATAGCGCGCGCTTGCGCGCCGCCAGCGCCACTGTCGGCGCCACCAGCGCTTCGTACAGGGCGCCGGTGGCGCCATCCCAGTGCGCCACCGCCTGCTGCTGCCTGGCCACTGTAGCCATGTCGCCGCGCGCGACCGGGCCGGTGAGCGCCGGCGCCGCGCCCAGGCGCAGCACATTGGCTACCGTTTCCGTCACCAAAGGCCCGGCCAGCTCGCGCGCCACCGCTTCCGGAATGCCGGCCGCCTGGTAGGCGCGCAAGGCCGCATCGAGCACCGTCACCAGGTAATTGCTGGCAAACACGGCGGCGGCGTGATACAGGGTCTTGGCGGCCGCATCGATCGGCACCGGGCGCGCGCCGACGGTGGTGAGCACGGGGGTCAGGAACGCCAGCGCCAGCGCATCGCCCTCGACGCCGCAATAGGTGCCATCGAAACTGGCCACTACTTGCTGCGGGTCGGCAAAGCTGCGGATCGGATGCACGCTGGCGACCGAGGCGCCGGCCTGGTGCGCCGCCAGCAGCAAATTGGACGCCAGCGCGCCGCTGCAGTGAAACACGATGGCGCCGGCCTGGTGCCCTTCGGCCACCAGCGCCGCACAGGCCGGCACGATCTGGTCGTCCGAGACGGCCAGCATGGTCACGTCGGCGCGGCGCAAGGCCGCATAGCTGTCGACGGCGGTACCGGCGCCAATAAAGCCGACCGCCTCGCGCGCCGAGTCCATCGAGCGCGTCAGCACGTCCTGTATCGCGATGCCTTCCACGCCGGCGAACAGGCGGCCCAGCACCCTGCCCACATGGCCGGCGCCGATGAGATTGACAGTGATATTCATGACGGGCTAAAAGCCGGAACCCGGCTGTTGCAGGAAAGCGGCTTCCTCGGGGGTGGAGTCGCGGCCCAGAATGGCGTTACGGTGCGGGAAGCGGCCGAAGCGGGCGATCACTTCCTGGTGGCGCTGCGCATAATCGAGCATGCTCTCGTAGCCCTCGCGCAACTGCGTCAGCAGCTGGAACAGTTCCACCGCGCGCGCCTGCATGGCCAGGTCTTCCGCATGTTCGAAAGGCATGTAGACAAACGCGCGCAAAGTCGGCTCCAGTTCCTGGTCCTGGCCGCTTTGCGTCAGCGCGATGGCCAGCGCCAACGCCTGCGGGTCGCCGGCAAACGCGCGCGGCGTGCCGCGGTACACATTGCGCGTAAACTGATCGAGCAACAAGATCTGCGCCAGCGCGCCGCGTGGCGTGGCGGCCCAGTCATGCAGGCCGCCGGCGATGGCGGTGTCGATCAGGGCGCCGAAGCGCTCGCGGATCTGCGCGTCGAACGCCTCGTCCTTGCGGAACCATTCGGCGCGCGACTGGCCGTGGGCGGGATTATCGGGAGCGAGAAACCAGAAATCGAGTACGTCCTGTGCCTGAGCCTGTGCATCCATGGTGATCCCTTGTCTTAGTTGCGGGCATGCGACAGCTGGAAGCCGGCAATGCCGTCGAAAGCGGCCAGCTCGACCGACATGGCGGACAGGCTGGCGCCCGTGTTCTTGCCATGGGCGATGGCGACAAAACGCCATTCCTGCATGCCGTCGGTGCTGCCGATGGTCAGCGAGCCGCCCGCGATGTCGTAGCCGCGCTTGGCGGCCATGTGCCGCAGCGCGTCTTCGCGTGGCACGAAGTCGCGCTTGAAGCGCATGGTGATGGCCACGGCATGGCGCGAGGGCAGCCAGTTCTCCAATTTTGACAGAAAAATCATCGCCATCGCGCACAGGAAGGCCAGGCCCATGGCCGACAGGTAAAAACCGATGCCCACCATGATGCCGATCACCGACGAGGCCCAGATCGAGGCGGCCGTCGTCAGGCCGCTGATATTGAAGCCTTCGCGCATGATCACGCCGGCGCCCAAAAACCCCACGCCGGTGACGATGCCCTGGATCACGCGCGTCGGATCGCTGCCGACGATGTTGCCATGGCCGCCGTACCAGAATTCGGGGTAGCCGCCGAGCACCGTCAGCGCGGCCGAAGCCATGCACACCAGGCCGTAGGTGCGCATGCCCGCCGCGCGCCCGTGATACGAGCGCTCGTAGCCCACCAGCAGGCCCAGCGCCAGCGCGCCGAGCAGGTTCATCAGGATCACGCCATTGGTCGCCAGCTCGGCCGGCGACCAGTAGGCGCGCAGGAAGTCGATGGTCGGCATCGCCTACGGTTTCTTGCTCAGCTGCTTTTCAAACGCCACATCGAGCTTGCTGACCCGGCGCGCCTTTTGCGGACCCAGGCCATTGACGAAGGCGACAAAGGCGTCCAGTTCCAGCGGCTCGCACAGGGGCGGCAGGCCCGGACCTTCGGTGAGGAAAAACAGTTCGTCGCCGGTGCGCGCCATCGTGTAGAGGCGGTTGCCGCTGCGTTCCTTGAGCCGCTCGATGGCGGAGGTGGCGCGTGTCGACCGCATCAGATGGCTCCCGTGCGTTGTTCCAGCCACGCCAAAGCGTCGCCGGCCAGGTGCGGCGCCAGGCGCGCGCGCACGGTGGCGTGATAGTCGTTCAGCCAGGCCGCCTCGTCGTCGCGCAGCAGGCTGCGCTCGACGCAGCGCGTGTCGATCGGGCACAGGGTCAAGGTCTCGAACTTCAAAAATTCGCCGAACTGCGAAGACTCGCCGGCCACCGCCGTTACATTCAGCACCAGGTTCTCGATGCGGATGCCCCACTGGCCGGGGCGGTAGATGCCCGGCTCGACCGAGGTGATCATGCCTGGCTCCATCGCCGTCTGCGGCTCGGGCATGGTCGATTGCGAAATCGACTGCGGCCCTTCATGGACGTTCAGGAAAAAACCCACGCCATGGCCGGTGCCATGGCCGAAATCGATGCCTTCGGCCCACAGCGGCGCGCGCGCGATCGCATCCAGCATGGGCGACTTCACGCCGCGCGGGAACTGCGCGCGCGACAGCGCGATCATGCTGCGTAACACCAGCGTGAAATCGCGCCTGTGTTCGGCCGTGATGGCGCCCACCGGCACCACCCGCGTGATGTCGGTGGTGCCTCCCAGGTACTGGCCGCCCGAGTCGATCAGCAGCAGGCCATCGCCCTCGATGGTCGCTGCGCTGCCCGCCTGCGCGTGGTAATGCATGATGGCGCCGTGGGCGTTGAAGCCGGCGATGGTACCGAAGCTGGGGCTGACAAAGCCGGCGCGGCGCACACGGCACGCCGTCAGACGTTCGTCGACGCCGATTTCCGTCAGCGGCGCGCGCTGCGGGTCGGCCAGGGTGCTATCCAACCAGCTGAAAAATTCGCACAAGGCCGCGCCGTCCTGCTCCATCGCCGCGCGTACATGGGCCGCCTCGCTGTCGCTCTTGCGCGACTTGGCCAGGGTGGTGGGGTTGATCGCCTCGATCACGCGCACGCCGTCGGCCACCGCCTGGCGCGTGCCGTAGGTGACGCGGCGCGGGTCGAGCAGCAGGCTGGCGCCGGCCGGCAAGGCTGCCAGCGCGTTTGCCGCCTGCGCATATGGCGCCACGTCGACGCCCTGCTCTTCCAGGGTCGCACGCAGGTCGGCGGGCAGCTTGCCATCGGCGACAAACAGGGTAGTGCGCTGCGGTCCCACCAGCGCATGGGCCAGGAACACGGGGTTGTAATTGACGTCGGCGCCGCGCAGGTTGAACAGATACGCGATATCGTCGAGTGTGGAAATGACATGGTGGCTGGCGCCGTGCGCGCTCATGGCCGCGCGCAGCGCCGCCAGTTTTGCCACACGCGGCAAGGCCGGATACGGCGCGCCATGCTCGAAGATGGCGGCCATGGGCATGCTTGGCCGATCAGTCCACACGGTGTTCAGCAGGTCAATGTCGGTGCGAAGAACCACGTCCGTTCCCAGCGCCTGGCGCAGCAGGCGCGCATTGGCCAGGCCCAGCACGGCGCCGTCGACGGCCACGGTTTGCCCGGCTTGCATGGTGCTACCTAACCAGTCGATGAACAGTACGCTGGCGCCGGACGGGATTTTTTTCAGTGCGATACCGCTGCCGGCCAGTTCGGTTTCCGCCTGTTCCCAGTAGCGGCCATCGGTCCATACGCCGGCAAAGTCGGACGTGACGATCAGGGTGCCGACCGAGCCCGTAAAGCCGGACAGCCACTCGCGGCCCTGCCAGTGCGCGGGCAGGTATTCGGACAAGTGCGGGTCGGCCGAGGGCACGATCAAGGCATCGATCTGCTGCGCGCGCATGGCGGCGCGCAGCAGGGTCAAACGGGAGGCGGGAGTACTGGTGACGGATGTCTGCATGGCGGCGAAAAGGTGCGGTGCTGGGAAGCGATCATGATACTCCGATTGCCGGCGATGCTGTACTCAGCAACCATGGCGGCGCCGCTGGAGCAGCTGGCCGGCCAGACCGGCGATTTTTTCCAGCAGCGCCTCGTCGTGCGGCAGCCAGGGCACGGCGCCCAGCTTGCCACCCCCGGCCGGCACTTCCACCATCACCTCGGCGCCGTCCAGCGTGACCCTGCCGGTGGCCAGGTGGATCGCGTGCCGGCCCACCATCAGGTGACGCGCTTCGAGCGCCATGTACCCGTCCCCGATCTGCTGCGCAAACACCTGCTCCAGCACTGCGCGCCGCATACCCACCATCGGCCCCGTTTCAAGGCTGGCCAGGTAAGCCAGCCGCTGTTGGCGCTGCGCGCCTGGTTCTTCCCCGGCCAGCGCAAACGCACTGGCGCTCGCCAGGAGGTCCACCGCGCGGCACGCTTCCGAATACGCCACCGGCGCCATCTGCCCCGGCGCCACCGCCTGCCAGCGGCTGGCCACGCGCTCCTGCGCCAGCAGCGCGCCCGAGGTGCAAGCGCCTTGCGCGCCGGGATAAATGCGCCCCTCCAGCAGCAAGGTCACGCGCCGGGCGCCGAACTGGCGCGACAGGCCTGCATCGTCGAGCCGCCAGCCTTCGCGGCGCGCCAGGCCCAGCAAGGTGCGCACCGACAGCAGCAGGCCGGCAAACGGTTCGCTGCCATCGTCGGGCGGCAGATACACTTCGCGGTAGGCCTGGCGCACGCTCTGGCGCACGCGCCGCTGCGTGAGCAGCGCCTGCCAGCTGGCGCGCTCTTCTACGCTGCCGTGCAAGGGATGCCACAGGCCGATCTCGCCTTGTCCAGGCAATGCCAGCGGCTGCTCCTGCGCATCGATGGCGCCTTCCCCGTCGAGCATAAAGGCCACGCCATCGCTGCTGCGCCAGATCAATGCGCGCGCCACCGTGTCGATATCGGCGTCGCCGAGCAGCGTGCGCCACTGCGCCAGGGGCAGCCACACTTCGCTGGCGTAGCCCGCTTCCAGGCGGCGCGCCAGCATGGCCTGGCGCCGCTTGCCCATGGGGCCCGGCATGCCGGCCCGCCAGGCGATATCGGGCCGCTCGGCCAGCGCCCGTTCGGCCGGTTTCAGATTGCGTTCCAGCTTCTTGCGGATACCCGCATGGCGCACCTGGACCAGTGCCGTGCGCAGGGCCAGCAGGCTTTCCGGCGTGGGAATGGTTTCCACCGCATGGCCCAGCGCCATCGCCAGCGACTGCGACGGCGCGCTCTTCGCCGTGCCGGGCGCCACGCACGCCAAAGGCAGCAAGGTGGTGATCACGGGGCCGAACCAGGCTTCGTCGCGGTAGGAAGCCAGCCGCGCGGCGCGCGCCAGCACTGGCGTATCATCCGTGGCAAAGGCGGCGTCGGCGGCATACGGCACGCTGCCTTCATGGATGGCGGCAATATGGCGCGCCGCCTGCTCCAGTACCGTGCGCGCAAACTCGATATAGGCGGCGTCGCCGGCCAGCACTTCGGCCGGGTCCGGCTGGCCAATGCTGTCGCGGTTCCAGAAGCTGCTATGGCGCGAGCCGGCCAGCGCCAGCACGGAAGCTTGCGACAGCTGCGACAGCACGGCCAGTTCCTGCAAGCTCAAGGGCATCGGATAACGGGCGTGACGCTCCTCCATCACCTGCGCAAATTGCGCCGGGGCGTCGCTACCGGCCAGGCGCGCCAGCAGCCAGGCCTGGTAGGGCCGCTCGGCCCAGCGCGATGACTCACCGAGGATGCGCCGCGCCTGCGCCGCCGTGCCTGCCGGTGCCTCGCCCTGCAGGCAAGCCACGCAGCCAATGACATACTCCCATTCGCCGTTGTCGTCACCGGCCGCGTCGAGTGCATCGAGGAACAGGTCGCCGGCCAGCAGCGGCGCCAGCCCGGCCTCGCTCACCTGTTCCAGCAAGGTCCGCCCCAGCTTGAACCGTGCGATATCGTCGTGGCCAAAGCTCGCAGCGCGGTGCAGCGCGCCCCAGACCACACCGAGTTCCTCCGGCGTCCAGTCGGTGAAATCAACCGGTGGCCCGGTAAAGCGCGCATGGTCGACCAGGGCGCCTTCAAGGCGTGCGCGCAGCGCCGTGGCGCGGGTGGAATCAGGTGGCATCGCTGGCCTCGTAGCGGCGCAAGCCCTCGAGATCGAGCACGCGGATGCCGCCGTAATCGAGGCGCAGCAAGCCCTGTTTTTCCAGCACCTGCAAGGCCTGGTTGGCGCGCTGGCGCGAGGAGCCCGACAGCAGGCCGATCTCCTCCTGCGACAGCTGCACCAGGGTGTCCACGCCCGGGTACAGATGCGAATTGAACATCGACGCCAGGCAGCGCGCCACGCGCGTGTTCAGGTCCAGCAGGCGATCGTTTTCCACCATGCCGATAAACTGGCCCAGGCGCTCGTTCAACTGCATCAGCAAAAAGCGCGTAAACGGCAGGCTGGTATCAAGCAGCCAGTGAAAGGTCGATGCCGGCAAGCGCGCCACGCGCGTGTCGCGCAGGGCCATGGTGTCGTATTTGCGGATCTCGTTTTTCAGCAGCGAGCCTTCGCCAAACCAGCTGCCGGGCGGCACGCCGATAAACGTCATGGCCTTGCCGGAAGCGGAAAAATTATTCATCTTGACCATGCCGCTGATCACGCCAATCCAGTACCCGGCCGGCTCGCCCTTGCGGCAGACAAAGCCGCCTTTCGGCACGAACGCTTCCACGGTATCGGCTTCCACGCGCGCCAATTGATCGGCGTCAAGTAACTGCGCCCAGTTGGCCGCGCGCACGGCGTCTTTGAGACTGATATCGGCTGATTTCATTTGTGCAATGCACCATCGAAAAGTGGGCAAATGTCCCCGAAAAGACAACTCGTCATGACGACGCAAGCTACTATCATTGCACAAACGCTGCACACATAAAAACACAGAGTGCCACACAACGAGGTGGCGCCTGAGACACGCAACAGGAGACACTGGTGCAAAACAATACCGCAATGCCGACTTTTCCCCGGCGCCTGCTGCAGCATGCGGCCGTGCGTCCCGACAAACCGGCCTTCCGCGAAAAACACTTGGGCATCTGGCAAACCTGGAGCTGGCAGGACGTCAACGCCGAAGTACGGGCGCTGGCCTGCGGCCTGGCCGCCATCGGCTTCCAGCGCGGCATGAACCTGGCCATTATCGGCGACAACCGCCCGCGCCTGTACTGGGCCATGCTGGCCGCGCAAAGCCTGGGCGGCGTGCCCGTGCCGTTGTACCAGGACGCGCCGGCGCTTGACATGGCCTATGTGCTGCAGGACGCGCATATCCAGTATGCCATCGTCGAAGACCAGGAACAGGTCGACAAGCTGCTCGAACTGACGTCCCTGTATCCGCACGTGGCCCATATCGCCTATGACGATGAACGCGGCATGCGCCACTACCGCCAGCCCGAACTGATTTCCTTTGCCGGACTGCAGGCGCTGGGCCGCGAGTATGACCGCGACCATCCGGGCTTTTTCGAAGCAGCGGTGGAAGCGGGCCGCGGCACCGATTCAGCGGTAATCCTGTACACCTCGGGCACCACCGGCAAGCCGAAAGGCGTCTGCCAGAGCCACACGGCATTGCTGTGCGCCGGTGAAGGCGGCGTCGCCTTCGACAAGCTGACCGACAACGAAGACATCCTGTCCTACCTGCCGATGGCCTGGGTCGGCGACTGCCTGTTTTCGCTGGCGCAGGCGATGGTGGCCGGTTTCACCGTCAACTGCCCCGAATCGGGCGACACGGTGATGATCGACATGCGCGAAATCGGCCCCACCTGCTACTTTGCGCCGCCGCGCGTGTTTGAAAACATGCTCACCAGCGTGATGATACGGATGGAAGACGCCAGCAGCATCAAGCGCCGCCTGTTTGGCCATTTCATGGACGTGGCCAGGCGCTGCGGCGCGCAGATTTTGGACGGCAAGCCGGTCTCGCTGATGGACCGCCTCAGCTACCAGCTGGGCAATGTGCTGGTCTACGGCCCGCTGAAAAACGTGCTGGGCCTGTCGCGCGTGCGCGTGGCGTACACCGCCGGCGCCGCCATCGGCCCCGACCTGTTCCGCTTTTACCGCTCGATCGGCGTCAACCTCAAGCAGCTGTACGGCTCAACCGAAACCTGCGCCTATGTGTGCCTGCAGCCGGACGGCAATATCAAGTTCGACAGCGTGGGCCTGCCGGCGCCCGGCGTGGAAGTGAAACTGGCGGCCAATGGCGAAGTGCTGGTCAAGTCGCCGGCCACCATGAGCGGCTATTACCACCGCCCCGAAGCGACCGCCGAAGTGATCGACGCCGACGGCTATTTTCATACGGGCGACGCCGGCGTGTTCGACAGCGAAGGCCACCTGAAGATCATCGACCGCGCGGCCGACGTCGGCAAGCTCAATTGCGGCGCCATCTTCGCGCCCAACTATATCGAAAACAAGCTCAAGTTCTTCCCCTTCATCAAGGAAGTGGTGGCCTTCGGCCATGGCCGCGATGAGGTCTGCGCCTTTATCAATATCGATATCGAGGCGGTCGGCAACTGGTCCGAGCGGCGCGGCATTGCGTACGCCGGCTACACCGACCTGGCCGCGCGCGAAGAAACCTATGGCCTGGTGCGCGACTGCATCGAGCAGGTCAACGCGGAACTGGCGGCCGACCCGCTGATGGAGCGCACGCAGGTGCACCGCTTCCTGGTGCTGCACAAGGAACTCGACCCCGATGACGACGAACTGACCCGCACGCGCAAGGTGCGCCGCAAGTTCATCGCCGAAAAATACGCGGTGCTGATCTCGGCCCTGTACGAGGGCAAGAGCTCGCAATTCATCGAGACCCAGGTCAAGTTCGAGGATGGCCGCACTGGTTCCACCAGCGCCGACCTGCAGATCTGGAGCAGCAAGACCTATCCGGCCCTGGGCCTGGCAGCATGATGGAGCACGGCACGATGCTAATGAACGAACCCGATGTCCACTTCGGCGCGCAGCGCAAGACCGGCCCCGTGATCCTGGACCTGAAAAATATCTCCTTGTCTTTCGGCGGCGTGAAGGCGCTGACCGATATCTCGTTCGACGTGAAGCAGCACGAGATCCGCGCCATTATCGGCCCCAATGGCGCCGGCAAAAGCTCGATGCTCAATGTGATCAATGGCGTCTACCGTCCGCAGCAGGGCGAGATCATCTACCGCGGCGAACACCGGCGCGGCATGGACTGCTACGAGGCGGCCAGGTCCGGCATCGCGCGCACGTTCCAGAACATCGCCCTGTTCAAGGGCATGACGGTCTTGGACAACATCATGACGGGCCGTAACCTCAAAATGAAGTCGAACTTCCTGCTGCAGGCCCTGTACTGGGGCCCGGCGCGGCGCGAGGAAATAGAGCACCGCAAGAAGGCCGAGGAAATCATCGACTTCCTGGAAATCCAGGCGATCCGCAAGACGCCGGTCGGGCGCCTGCCCTACGGCCTGCAAAAGCGCGTCGAGCTGGGCCGCGCGCTGGTGGCCGAACCGGAGATCTTGCTGCTCGACGAGCCGATGGCCGGCATGAACGTGGAAGAAAAACAGGACATGTGCCGCTTTATCCTCGACGTCAACGACCAGTTGGGCACGACCATCGTGCTGATCGAGCACGACATGGGCGTGGTGATGGATATCTCGGACCGGGTGGTGGTGCTCGACTACGGCCGCAAGATCGGCGACGGCACGCCGGACGAGGTGCGCAGCAACCAGGATGTCATCAACGCGTACTTGGGCGGTGTAGCCGGGAATTCAGGCAGCACGCTGCCGGCCGGCGAAACGACCTGCCCGTAATCGGGCAGGGCTATGCTCACACCATTGGAAACCTCATGAATATCAATTTTTTCTTTGAAGTGCTGATCGGCGGCCTGCTGTCGGGCGTGATGTATGCGCTGGTGGCGATCGGCTTCGTGCTGATCTACAAGGCCTCGGGCGTGTTCAATTTTGCGCAAGGCGCGATGGTGTTTTTCGCCGCCCTCACCTGCGTCGGCATCATGGACAAATTCGGCCTGTCGCTATGGCTGGCCATCCCTTTGACCATGGTGGCCATGATCGCTCTGGGCATGGCGATCGAGCGGGTGGTGCTGCGACCGCTGGTGAACCAGCCCGAGATCACGCTGTTCATGGCCACCATTGGCCTGGCGTTCTTTATCGAAGGCCTGGCGCAGCTGATGTGGGGCTCGCAGGTACATAAACTGGACCTGCCGATCGAAGACGTGCCGATGCAGTTCCTGATGGATCACTTCAACATCATCATCTCGCAGTTCGATGTGGTGGCCGCCGGCATCTGCGCGCTGCTGGTGACCTGCCTGGCCCTGCTGTTCTCGAAAACCAAGGTGGGCCGCGCCCTGCGCGCGGTGGCCGACGACCACCAGGCGGCGCTGGCCGTGGGCATTCCGCTGCAGCGCATCTGGGCCGTGGTGTGGGGCGTGGCGGGCCTGGTGGCGATGGTGGCGGGCCTGTTGTGGGGCGCGCGCAATGGCGTGCAGTTCGCGCTGACCTTTATCGCCCTGAAAGCCTTGCCGGTGCTGATACTCGGCGGCTTTACCTCGGTACCGGGTGCCATCGTCGGCGGCCTGATCATCGGCGCGTCCGAAAAGCTGGCCGAAGTGTATATCGGCCCGATGGTGGGCGGCGGCATCGAAGGCTGGTTCCCGTATGTGCTGGCCTTGCTGTTCCTGCTGGTGCGCCCGGAAGGCCTGTTCGGCGAAAAAATCATCCGGCGCATCTGACGCCTGCGCATCTGACGCCTGCGCATCTGACGCCTGATTATGCACAACGCTACCGCACCCTCGCAAAGGACTTACCATGATTTACCGTGAAGCCGGACAATTCAAGACCAGCTACCAGGACGACAACCAGATCTTCCCGATCCGCCAGGACCGCCTGGCGTTGACGGCAACATTGACTGCCGCCGTGTTCCTGCTGCCGTATTTCGCCTCGCCCTACATCCTGTCGGCGATCATGATCCCCTTCCTGATCTTCGCGCTGGCAGCTTTGGGCCTGAACATTTTGACCGGTTACGCCGGCCAGCTGTCGCTGGGCACGGCCGCCTTCATGGCCGTCGGCGCGTTTGCCTCGTATAACTTCATGGCGCGCCTGCCCGGCCTGCCGCTGCTGGTGTCGTTTATCCTCGGCGGCCTGTGCGCGGCCATGGTCGGCATCGCCTTCGGCCTGCCCTCCTTGCGCATCCGCGGCTTTTACCTGGCTGCCTCCACCCTGGCGACGCAGTTCTTTGTGATCTGGTGCCTGACCAAGATCCCGTATCTGACCAACTACAGCTCCTCGGGCGTGGTGACGGTGCAGGGCATGCAGATCCTCGGCTACCAGTTCGACACGCCGCAAAGCAAATACCTCTTGGTGCTGGCCATCGTGGCGGGCATGGCGCTATTGGCCAAGAACATGATCCGCTCCAACGTGGGCCGCTCGTGGATGGCGGTGCGCGACATGGACATGGCGGCCGAAGTGATCGGCTTTCGGCTGATGCGCACCAAGCTGCTGGCGTTTGCCGTCAGCTCGTTTTATTGCGGCGTGGCCGGCGCCCTGTATGCCTACGCCTACCTGGGCACGGTGGAGCCGGAAGCGTACAACCTCGACCTGTCGTTCCGCATCCTGTTCATGATCATTATCGGCGGCGTCGGCTCGATTCTCGGCTCGTTCCTGGGCGCCGCATTCATTGTGCTGCTGCCGGTGTTTCTGAACATCGTCGCCCATGGCCTGTCGCTGCCCACCAGCGTGGCCTCGAACCTGGAACTGATGGTGTTCGGCGCCCTGATCATCTTCTTCCTGATCGTCGAGCCGCACGGCCTGGCCAGGCTGTGGCAGATCGCAAAAGAGAAGCTTCGTTTATGGCCGTTCCCGCACTAAATTGCAGTCGATGTCGCTTGAATTGAACACCAATAAAACAAGAGGAGACACAATGAAACACATCAAATCGCTCATGCTGGCCACCGCCTTTGCCACCGCAGGGTTCACCATCGCCGGCACAGCGCAGGCGCAAGTGCAGGATCAGTACATCGCCCTGCCGTCCTACCGCGTGGGGCCGTATGCGGCCGGCGGCTCGGGCTTTTACGGCGGCATCATCGACTACTTCAACCTGGTCAACCAGGCCGGCGGCGTCAATGGCGTCAAGATCAGCTGGGAAGAATGCGAGACCGAATACAACCCCTCGCGCGGCGTGGAATGCTACGAGCGCCTGAAAACCAAACAGGGCGGCGCCACCCTGGTCGAGCCCCTGTCGACCGGTGTCGCCTACGGCATTCTCGACCGCGTGGTGCAGGACAAGATCCCGATGACCATGATCGGCTACGGCCGCTCGGACGCGGCCAACGGCAAGGTCTTCCCGTATGTGTACCCCTTGATCTCCAGCTACTGGAGCCAGGCCGCCGCCATGATCAAATACCTGGGCGACAAGGAAGGCGGCATGGACAAGCTCAAAGGCAAGAAAATCGTCCACCTGTACCACGACTCGGCCTTCGGCAAGGAGCCGATGCCGGTGCTCGACGCGCTGTCGAAACAGTACGGCTTCGAGCTGATCAAGATACCCGTCGCGCCACCGGGCAGCGAGCAGCAGTCGCAATGGCTGCAGATCCGCCAGGCCAAACCCGATCACGTCATCCTGTGGGGCTGGGGCGTGATGAATTCGGTGGCCATCAAGACGGCGCAGCGCAACGGTTTTCCGCGTGAAAAAATGCTCGGCGTCTGGTGGGCCGGTTCCGAAGAAGACACGATCCCGTCGGGCGACGCGGCCAAGGGCTACAGCGCCATGACGTTCAACACGCCAGGCAGCTACCCCGTGCTCGACGATATCCGCAAAAAACTGTACGCGTCCGGCAAGGGCAACCTGGCCGACCAGTCACGCATCGGTTCGGTCTACCACATGCGTGGCGTAACGGCCGGCATCCTGTGGGTCGAGGCGATCCGCACGGCGCAGGAAAAATTCGGCAAGGGCAAACCGGTCACCGGCGAACAGATGCGCTGGGGCCTGGAAAACCTGAACGTCGACGAGGCGCGCCAGAAAGCCGTCGGCGCGCTGGGCATGTTCCCTGCCGTGAAAACCAGCTGCGACGACCATGAAGGTTCGGGCGCCGTGAAAGTGCAGCAGTGGGATGGCAAGAAATGGACCGCCATCACGCCGAAATGGATCGTCGGCGACAGGGCGCTGGTGCGCAAACTGGTCGATGAATCCTCGGGCAAGTATGCCGAAGAGAAGAAGATCACGCCGGCGTGCATGAAGTAAGCGTAACCGGACCGGCCGCTGCCGGTCCCTTGTCTGACATTTTGAAGAAACAGCCATGACATCCACTGCCACGCAAGTCCCGGTCAAGGCGGACGCCGCGCCGCCCTATTTGTCGGTCAACAATATCGAAGTCATCTACGACCACGTGATCCTGGTCCTGAAAGGCGTGTCGCTGCAGGTCCCGCAGGGCAAGATCGTGGCGCTCCTGGGCGCCAATGGCGCCGGCAAGTCGACCACCCTGAAGACCATCTCGACGCTGTTGCGCGGCGAACGCGGCGACGTCACCAAGGGCGAAGTGCAGTTCAAGGGCGAGCGGGTCGACCAGCTGACGCCGAATGAACTGGTGAAACGGGGCCTGTCGCAGGTGATGGAAGGACGCCACTGTTTCGGCCATCTGACGATCGAGGAAAACCTGCTGACGGGCGCCTACACGCGCAGCATTTCGCGCGGCGAACTGAAGGATGCGCTGGAGAAGGTCTACCACTACTTTCCGCGCCTGAAAACGCGGCGCGCCAGCCAGGCCGGCTACACCTCGGGCGGCGAGCAGCAGATGTGCGCGATCGGCCGTGCGCTGATGGCCAAGCCGTCGATGATACTGCTCGACGAGCCGTCGATGGGTATCGCGCCGCAGATCGTCGAAGAGATCTTCGGCATCGTCAAGGATCTGAACCACAAGGAAAACGTGTCGTTTCTGCTGGCCGAGCAGAACACCAATGTGGCGCTGCGCTATGCCGACTTTGGCTACATCCTGGAAAACGGCCGCGTGGTGATGGAGGGCCAGGCACAGGACCTGGCCAGCAACGAGGACGTCAAGGAATTCTACCTGGGCGTGTCGAGCGCCGGGCGCAAGAGCTTTCGCGACATGAAGTTCTACCGCCGCAGGAAACGCTGGCTGGCCTGATCAACAAAACCCATGACTGCAACGCGCCTGGCCAGCACGGACCGCCGGGCGCGCGGACCAACACGCACTGACACTTGGAGAATGACTGACATGACCGACACGCTCGACAGCCTGGAAACGCGCACCTTTGAAGCGCGTGAAAGCGAATTGATGGCCGGCCTGCCGCAGCTGATCGCGCGCGCGCAAGGCGCGCCGGGCTGGGCCCGCATCCTGGCCGGCGTTGATGCGGCCGGCATCACCAGCCGCGAGGCGCTGGCGCGCCTGCCCGTCACGCGCAAGTCGGACCTGAAACAACTGCAGCAGGGCGAGCCGCCGTTCGGCGGCCTGAATACGACGCCGAAAAATGCGCTCGCGCGCGTGTTCGTTTCGCCCGGCCCCATTTTTGACCCCGAAGGACGCGGCGCCGACTGGTGGCGCTTTGCGCGGCCCATGTATGCGGCCGGCGTGCGCGCCGGCGGCCTGCTGCAGAACTGCTTTTCGTATCACTTCACGCCGGCCGCCTTCATGGTCGAGGGCGGCGCCGCGCGCATTGGCTGCACCGTGATCCCGGCCGGCATCGGCCAGACGGAAATGCAGGTACAGGCGATGGCGGACCTGAAACCCGACACCTATGTCGGCACGCCGTCATTCCTGAAACTGATCATCGAAAAGGCGCGCGAGATGGGCGCCGACATCAGCAGCGTCAAGCAGGCCCTGATGGGCGCCGAAGCGCTGCCCGAGTCCCTGCGCAGCTGGTTCGCCGCCAACGGCGTGCCGCAGGTGTTCCAGACCTACGCCTCGGCCGATATCGGCAGCATCGCCTATGAAACGGCCAGCGGCGGCAAGCTCAATGCCGGCATGGTGGTCGATGAAAACGTGCTGCTCGAAATCGTCCATCCGGGCAGCGGCACGCCGGTCGCCCCCGGCGAAGTGGGCGAAGTGGTGGTCACCGTCTTCAATGCCGACTATCCGCTGATCCGCTTTGCCACCGGCGACTTGTCGGCCGTGCTGGTCGACGCCCCCGCCTCGCCGTGCGGGCGCACCAATACACGCATCAGGGGCTGGATGGGGCGCGCCGACCAGACCACCAAGGTGCGCGCCATGTTCGTGCACCCGTCGCAGGTGCACGAGATCGCGCGCCGCCATCCGCAGATCCTCAAGGCGCGCCTGGTGGTGTCGGGCCGCATGGCCAACGACGAGATGACCTTGCACTGCGAAGTCGAGCGGCTGGACCATGGCGCGGGAGTGGAAGACATTATTGCGTCGATCCGCGAACTGACCAAGCTGCGCGGCGAGGTGCGGCTGGTGGCGCGCGGCAGCTTGCCGCTGGACGGAAAAATCATCGACGACGTGCGCGACTACACGTAGCGCCATGGCACGCATGGGCCAAATTGCGGGATAATATCGGCATTAACCATCAGCCCTGTTCATCGCCATGCAAGAGTCCATGCAAGAATTTCATCACAATCGTGCCCGCGATCTGCTCAAGAACGCGGAGCTGCTGTTCGACCAGGACGCCGTGCAGGCGTCGATCACGCGCATGGCCGAGGTACTCAACGCGCGCTACAACGCCGAAGGCACCAGGGACTTCCCGCTGGTGCTGGGCGTGATGGGCGGCGCCGTGGTATTTACCGGCAACCTGCTGCCGCAACTGAGCTTTCCGCTCGAATTCGACTACATTCATGTGAGCCGCTACGGCGACGACGACAAGGGCGGCGAAGTGGTGTGGAAAGTCATCCCGCGCTCGAACGTGGCGGGCCGCACGGTGATCGTGCTCGACGATATCCTCGACGAAGGCGAAACGCTGGCCCACGTCAAGCAGCGCCTGCTCGACATGGGCGCGGCCGAAGTGATCCTGGCCGTGTTTGCCGACAAGGCGATCGGCAAGAAAAAACCGGTGCAAGCCGATATCGTCGGCCTGGTGATACCGAACCGTTTCGTGGTCGGTTTCGGCATGGATGCGTATGGCTACTGGCGCAACCTGCCGGGGCTGTGGGCGATCAAGCCCGAGGATTTGAAGCAGGAGTGAAGCAGCTTGCCGGATGACGCCAGGCGTCATCCGGCAGCGACATCAGAGCTTCAACCGCGCGCGCGCCGCCGCATATTCGGCGCTCAAACGCGCCACCATCTCGGCCACCGTCGGCACGTCGTCCATCAGGCCCACGCCCTGGCCGGCGCCCCAGATATCGCGCCAGGCCTTGGCGCTGCCAGAGCCGAAATTCATCGCGCTCTTGTCCGCTTCCGGCAGCGCTTCCGGGTCCAGCCCGGCCGCTTCGATCGATTTTTTCAGATAATTGCCGTGCACGCCCGTAAACAGATTCGTGTAGACGATGTCGGCCGCGCTCGAACCGACGATGGCGTCGCGGTAGCCGTCGCTGACGTTCGATTCCCTGGTCGCCAGCCAGCGCGAACCGATATACGCAAAGTCGGCGCCCATCGCTTGCGCGGCCAGCACCGCGTCGCCGGTGGCGATAGCACCCGACAGCGCCAGCGGTCCGTCGAAGAACTTGCGCACTTCGCCTACCAGCGCGAACGGCGACAGGGTACCCGCATGGCCGCCGGCGCCGGCAGCCACCAGGATCAAGCCGTCGACACCGGCTTCGAGCGCCTTTTGCGCGTGACGGATCGAGATCACGTCGTGCAGCACGATGCCGCCATAGCTGTGGATGGCGTCGAGCATTTCCTTCGGTGGCGCGCGCAGCGACGAAATGATGATGGGGATTTTATGCTTGACGCACACTTCCACGTCGTGCGCGAGGCGGTCGTTCGACTGGTGCACGATCTGGTTGACGGCGATCGGACCCACTTTTTTATCCGGGTTGGCCACCTGGAAGGCGGCCAGTTCGGCCTGCAGCTCGGTCAGCCAGGTGTCGAGCAACTCGGCCGGGCGCGCGTTCAGGGCCGGGAAGGAGCCGACGATGCCGGCCTTGCACTGCGCCGCGACGAGGGCCGGACCGCTGGCGATAAACATCGGCGAGGCGATAACGGGAAGGGACAGGTTTTGCAACGCTACAGGCAATGCCATGGCGGACTCGCTGAAAAGTTGATCGGATAGGCTCTCAATACCAGAACGACGATTATAGATTAAAAAAAGTACGATCGTGCTCTATTTTTGGTCCATCCGTTTTCAGCCCTGGTTCAGCAGATAAGGCCCGGCGATGCTGGCCGCCGCCGCGCGCACCAGCTGCGCCACCGCCCACTCGGCCAGGGCATCGACTTCCTGGCGCAGGAAGCGGCGGTTCGCTTCGCGCAGCAGCGGCATCGCCTGCAATAGCGCCGGCACGTCGGCGACCAGGATGCGCTGGCGTTCGAGCAGCAGGAATTTGAGCAGCACCTTGACCGCATTTTGCGCATTGCGCGCCGGCGCCGACGACAGATAATCGAGGCGCGAAAAGGCCCGCGCCAACGCCCCCTGCACATCGGCAAACGGCCTGCCATGGCCGGGAATGACCACCGCCACGTCGAGCGCCGCGATCAGCTCCAGGGTGGTGCGCGCCTCGGCAAAACCGGACTCGCCTTCGAGCTCCGGGAAGATCACGCCAAAGCCGTTTTCCCACAGCACGTCGGCCGACACCAGGATGCCTTCGGCGGCGCAGTAAAAGATCAGGGAATGGGGGTCGTGGCCCGGCGCGCCCAGCGCCTGCCAGCGCAGCTCGGCCAGGGTAAAACAGTCGCCGGGAGCGACGCTGGCGTCAAAAGCAAAGCGCGGGCATTGCTGGCCGGTGGCGTCAAAACTGAGCGCCTCGGTATCCCAGGCGCGCACCTTGTCCGCTTCCGACGCGGGAATCGAGGTGTGGCAGCCATATGCGGCCTGCAGCAGCGCGTTGCCGCCGCAGTGGTCCGAGTGCAGGTGGGTGTTGAACAGGCGGTTCAAGGGCCGGCCCTTTAGGCTGTGGCGCAGCAGCGCCAGGGTCTGCGGCGCGTGCGTCACATAGCCGCTGTCGATCATGGCCACCTCGTCGCGGCCATGCAGCACGATATTGTTCGACGATAGCCAGCCCCGTTCAAATACTTCGATGGACTCCGGCAGCAGCGTCATGGTTTTCTCAGTCATCGGGTTCGACATCGAGCAGCGACGCGCGTCCTGGCAATTGGGCCCAGACGGCGCGCTTGAAATCGTCGTCGGCCTTGCTCCAGGCGATGATCTCGTCGAGCGTGCGCAAGCAACCCTCGCACAGGCCGCTGTGGCGGTTCATCTTGCACAGGCTGACGCAAGGAGACGGCACCGGGACCGGGACCGGGGCTGGCAAGGCGGGGGGAACGACTGGCGCGGTATCGACCATCATGCAGGGCATCTTTGTACAGGAACTGCATTATGCCGCGAAACGCGCGCATGGTGGCGTGGCAGTAAAACTGCTGCCGGATACACAAGAGTGCACACTTTATTGCGCGGATTTTACATTCTGTAGGACAAGACCCCCTGTCAAAATCAGACGGGAAAGACTTGACTGGTATTATTTCAGGCCTATACTACCATCCATACAGATGGCAATTGGATGCCACATGGAGTTTATGGAGCGATATGGCCACGCAAGAGAACAAGCCCAAAATCGGGGAATCGGAAAAAATTACCATCAACCTGGGCCTGATCGACCTGGGCCAGATTGATTTATTGGTACAGGAGGGATTTTATTCCAATCGTACGGATCTGATCCGTACGGCGATACGCAACCAGTTGGGCACGCACGCCGAGGTAGTCAAGCAGACGGTGGCGCGTCGCAGCCTGGTATTGGGCATGCAGCATTATTCGCGCGCCGACCTCGAGGCGCTCCAGGCGGCCGGCCAGCGCCTGCAGATCCAGGTGCTTGGCATGGCCAGCATCGCCAGCGACGTATCGGTGGAACTGGCCCTGGCCACCATCGAATCGATTTTTGTATTAGGTGCCCTGCATGCCAGCACCGTCGTCAAGACGGCGCTGGCAGGGCGAATTCACTAGCGCGACGGTCGCGGCAAGCTGCCGGACCCGTTGCGCAAACGCATGCAACAGTTAAGGACTGCCATGAAACTACCGCACGACATGATGGCGCAGATGCGCGCCGCCACCAGCAAACTATTGAAAAGCGGCCCGCACGCCGCCACCGAAGCGATCCAGAGCGCCTTGTCGGCCGCCGGCCTGATGCCGGCCGCCGATGCAGCAACGCCTGCGCCGCAAACGACGACCACGCCGCCACAGCGCACCATGCACGATATCAATCCGCCGCCGGCCAGAAGTGAGGCCAATACGCAGGCGACAGCATCACCACCAGAGCCGGAAGTGAGGCAGGCGCAAGCGGCCGCAGCACCGACCACGCCAGCGCAGGCGGCGCAGGAATTCGCCCAGGACTTCATGGCGCGCCTGGGCGTACCGGCAGGCCTGGGCCAGCACAGCTTCGACATGCCCAGCTTCGAGATGCCGAACTTCCAGCCGTCCGGCATCCCCGGCTTTGGCAGCCCGGCAGCGACCCGCGCGCCGCTGCCCGAAGGCGCGCAGTTCATCGACGGCAGCTACGCCAACCATGCCGGCACGCGCGCCTATAAACTGTATATCCCCAGCAGCTACCACGGCCAGGCCATGCCGCTGATCGTGATGCTGCACGGCTGTACGCAAAACCCCGACGACTTCGCCGCCGGCACGCAGATGAATGCGGTGGCCGAGGAAAAGCAGTGTTTCGTGGTCTATCCGGCGCAAACTCAGGGCGCCAACAGCTCGCGCTGCTGGAACTGGTTCAACGCGATCGACCAGCAGCGCGACCAGGGCGAGCCTTCGCTGATCGCCGGCATCACCCGGCAGATCATCGAGGAGTATCCGGTCAATGAGCGCGAAGTGTTCGTCGCCGGCCTGTCGGCGGGCGGCGCCATGGCCGTCATCGTCGGCACCCTGTATCCGGAGCTGTTTGCCGGCGTGGGCGTGCATTCCGGCCTGCCCTTCGCTTCGGCGCAGGACTTGCCATCGGCGCTGTCGGCCATGAAGGGCGGCGCCATGTCGAAGCGCCAGGCGCCCGAAGGCGGCGTGCCCATCATCGTCTTCCACGGCGACCGCGA
Source organism: Janthinobacterium sp. PC23-8 (assembly GCF_002250505.1). GTDB lineage: Bacteria > Pseudomonadota > Gammaproteobacteria > Burkholderiales > Burkholderiaceae_D > Janthinobacterium. The sequence goes on along the minus strand of NZ_NJGY01000001.1, from coordinate 2,617,507 downwards.
CACCACCGTCAACCTGCGCAATGGCGAAGAAGTCATCGCCCAGGCGGTGCGCGGCCAGGATGCGAAAAGCGACTCCATCGATGGCGCCGTGCCGAATGGCCACCGCTACACGCGCACCACGCACAACCAGGCGGACGGCTCGCCGCTGGGCGAATACTGGGTGATCCATGGCGCCGGCCACGCCTGGTCCGGCGGCAGCGGCAGCGGCAGCTATACCGATGGCAAGGGACCGGACGCCAGCCGCGAAATGATGCGCTTCTTTACGACGCTGGGCTGAACACAGCCACCTGGCGCTGCTTGTCGGCCAGCTCGCGCACGCCGTCGGCGTAGCGGCTGGCGATGGCCCGGAACTGGTTCTGGATCTGCAGAAAGGCGTCGACGATGTCGGCGTCAAAATGCGTGCCGCGCCCTTGCGTGATGATTTTTACCGCCTCTTCGTGGCGCATGCCGTCCTTGTAGATGCGGCAGCTGATCAGGGCGTCGTAGACATCGGCCAGCGCCATCAGGCGCGCCGAAATCGGGATCTGCTCGCCGGCCAGGCCCAGCGGATAGCCAGTGCCGTCCCATTTTTCATGGTGGCTGTAGGCGATCTCCTTTGCGTATTTCAAAAAATCGACCTCGATGCCCAGCTCGCGCTCGGCCGCCAGGATGGCGTCGCGTCCCAGGGTGGTATGGGTCTGCATGATGGCCATTTCGTGCGGCTCGAAGCGGCCCGGCTTGAGCAGGATATGGTCGGGAATGCCTACCTTGCCGATATCGTGCAGCGGCGCCGTCTTGAACAGCAGTTCGATGGTCTTGTCGGTCAAAAAATCGCGGAAGCGCGGCAAGTGGCGCACCTGTTCGGCCAGGGCTTTGAGGTAATGCGAGGTGCGGCGGATATGGTTGCCCGTTTCGCTGTCGCGCGTTTCGGCCAGCGAGGCCATGGCGTGGATGGTGACGTCCTGCAGTGCCGCCACTTCGCGCACGCGCCGTTCCACTTCGCTTTCGAGGTAATGATTCTGGTCGCGCAAAAAATCCTGCATGCGCTTCATGCCCAGCTGGGTCTTGATGCGCGCCAGCACCAGCGGCGCCGAAATCGGCTTGGTGATGTAGTCGACGGCGCCCAGCGCCAGCCCCAGCTGCTCGTCGGCCACCTCGCTCATGGCGGTGACGAAAATGACGGGGATATTGACCGTGGCCGGATCGGCTTTCAGTGCGCGGCACACGTCGTAGCCGCTCATGCCGGGCATCATGATGTCGAGCAGGATCAGGTCCGGCTGGTCGCCGCTGGCGGCGATCTTCAGCGCGCGTTCGCCATTGACGGCGATCTTGGTGCGGTAATCGTTTTCGAGCACCGCGCGCAGCAGGTCGATATTGTCGGGGGTGTCGTCCACCACCAGGATGGTCGGCTTGCTGTTCAATGCCTTCATGTCTATCCTGTCTGTCCTGTCTGTCCTGTCTGCAATGATACGTTCAGCGCTGCGGCCACCTCGCCCAGCTGCGACAGCGCACCTTCAAAATCATATTGACCGAGCATGCGCTTCAACTGGCGCGCATGTTCGGCCTGGCCGGCCGCCACCAGCATGGGGGCGATGCCGTCGAGATGTTTCACGGCCTGCGCATCGTCCTGCAGCAGCAGCTGCGACAGCTCGCGCAAGCGCGCTTCGAGCTGCGCATGGTCCACCGCCGCCACCGCCGTGCCCTGCTTTGGCGTGGCCCGGCCCTGCATCGCTTGCGCGATCTTCGGCACCAGTTCATCGAGTGCCAGGCTGCACGCCTTTAACGCCTGCGGCAAGCCGTCGTGCGCGCCGAGGCTGAGCAAATGCTCGACCCGCGCCGCGCTGTCGGCCAGGCCGCCGGCGCCGATATTGCCCGCCAGTCCCTTCAAGGTATGGGCCAGCCGGATCGCCGTTTCCAGCTGGTTGTTGTCGATCGCGCTAGCGATGCGCAGCATGGTGTCGAACTGGGTTTCGACGAAACGGTCGAGCAATTTTCGCATCAATCCGACATTGCCGCCCACGCGGCGCAAGGCGTCGGTCATTTTCAGGCCCGGCACCACCGGCAAGGCCTCTTCCTGCTGCGACGCCTGCTGCGCCAGCGCCACGGCCTGCGGCGCGCTTGGGGCCACCCAGCGCGCCAGGGTGCCGAACAATTGCGCCACGTCGATCGGCTTGGCGATGAAGTCGTTCATGCCGGCGTCCAGGCATTTTTCCTTGTCGCCCACCATGGCGTTGGCCGTCATGGCGATCACCGGCAAGCTGGAATAGCGGGCGTCCTGGCGCAGCTTGCGCGTGGCCTGGTAGCCGTCCATCACCGGCATCTGGCAATCCATCAGCACGCCGTCGTAGTTGTTTTCGGCGATTTTCGCCAGCGCGATGGCGCCATTGCCGGCGATATCGACGCGGATGCCGGCGTCGCTCAATATCTGTTGCGCCACTTCCTGGTTCACCTCGTTGTCTTCCACCAGCAGCAGCCAGGCGCCGCGCAAGGCCCGCTCGTCTTCCTTGTAGCTGCTCTGGCGCTGCGTCTTGCGGCTTTGCCCGGTGACGCCGCCGAAGACAAAGGCGATCTGGTCGAGCAGGCTCGAAGCGCTGACCGGTTTGTTCAACACGCCGTCGAGCGGCAGCTCGCGCTGGCGCGCCGCCTCCAGCAGCGCTTCGCGGTGATAGGCCGTGACCATGATGCAGGCCAGTCTGGCATCGACACCATTCGCGTCGATGCCGGGCGCCTCGGCGCGGATCGCGGCCAGCGCGTCGAGGCCGGTCATGTCCGGCATTTTCCAGTCCATCAGCACCAGGCCAAACGGACGGCCTTCGCCACGCGCCTGCGCCACAGAGCTGATCGCCTGCGCGCCGCCCTGCACCGCGCGCGCCTCGAAGCCCAGGGTAGTGAGCATGCTGGCAAAGATCTCGCGCGCGCTGGCATTGTCGTCCACCACCAGCACGCGCAGGCCGGCCAATTGCGGCGCCGCTTGCAGACGCGGCAGCTGATCGCGGGGCACGGCGGCCAGGCCGAAGCGCGCCGTAAAAAAGAAGGTGCTGCCCACGCCCGCTTCGCTGTCGAGGCCAATTTCACCTTCCATCATCTCCACCAGGCGCTTGCTGATGGTCAGCCCCAGGCCGGTGCCGCCATGATGGCGCGTGGTCGAGGTGTCGGCCTGGGTAAACGCCTGGAACAATTTGCTGCGCTGTGGCGGCGTCAGGCCGATGCCGGTATCGCGCACGTCGACCCGCAGCACGGCCGCATGTTGGTCGAGCTGGCGCAGGCGGATGGTGACGACGATCTCGCCCTTTTCCGTAAATTTGATGGCGTTGTTGGTCAGGTTGATCAGCACCTGCCCCAGGCGCAGCGGGTCGCCCTGCAGCGCATTGGGCACGTCGGCGGCCACGTCGAACAGCAGTTCCAGGCCCTTGTCCTGGGCCCGCATCACGGACAGGTCGGCGATCTGCGCCAGCACGTCTTCAAGGAAGAAATCGACTTTTTCAAACGTCATCTTGCCGGCCTCGATCTTGGAAAAGTCGAGGATGTCGTCGATGATGGCCAGCAGGTTTTTCGACGCCGATTCCACCTTCTCGAGGTAGTTGCGCTGGGTTGGCGTCAGGTCCGTCTGCAGCGCCAGGTGGGTCATGCCGATAATGCCGTTCATCGGCGTGCGGATTTCATGCGACATATTGGCGAGGAAATCCGATTTCATCTTGGTGGCGTCTTCGGCCACCTCGACCGCATGGCGCAGGTCCTGTTCCAGCGCCAGGCTGACGCTCATGTTTTTGAGCGCCTGCATCAATTCGCCCGTCTCGTCGCGCGAGTCGACGTCGATCACGGAACTCAGGTCGCCATTGGCCACGCGCGTGGCGATCGCCACCGCCTGCCCCAGCGGGCGCGTGATCGAGCGCGCCGACCAGGCAAACGCCAGCCCCACCAGCAGCGAGGCGAGACCAATGCAGCCCATCAGCAGCAAGGAAGTATCGATATCGCTGCGGATGCGCACCGCGCTGTCGCTGATCTGCCGCTGCTGCAGGCCATCGAGCTGGCCCACATACAGCAGCACCTGCTCGAGCACCGGCAGGGCGCGCGCATGCAGGGTGGTTTCAGCTTGCGCATGCTCGCCATTGGCCAGCTGCATGAAGATCTGTTCGAGCGCCAAAAGATAGTCGGCACGGGCGCGGCGGATGCGCGCCAGCAACTGGCGTTCTTCGGGCCGCGCATCGAGGCTTTCCAAAATGCGCATCTGGCCGTCGATGCCCTGCTTGATCGCTGCCAGGCGAGCCTGGTTTTCCTGGCGCAGCACCGGACTTTGCGAGATGGGCAGGCTGACGATGCGCGTGGCCGCTTCGCGCGCCATCGCGTGGATCTTGCTGGTGGCCTTGGCGGCGACCCAGTCGCGCTGCAGGATATCGTCGGTCTCGGTGCCGATGGCGTAGATGCGGCTGCCCGACAGCACGATCACCACCAGCATCAGCATGGTCAAGATGGCGTAGCCCGCATTGATGCGCACGCCGATGCGGATATCCCTGAAACGCATGAATATTTCCTAAAAGAAACTCTCAAAAGCGCAGTCTGCGCGGATTGTCCCGGACATGGCAAGGTCAGATGCAAAGGAAACGGTCAACAGCGGCGTTTATTTCGCTGGCGCGGCGCAGGTCAAAGGCGCCGGCAGGCTGGCGATCTGCGCGCGCAGGCAGTCCGGGCACCAGCAGCCGGTCGCGCCGCCGCCGGGCAGCGGCACAGGAACAGCAAGCGGCAGCGCCGCGCACCAGCATGGTCCGCTGGCGCCCTGGTCGACCTGGCCGCAGCTGAAAGCGGCACCGCAACGCGTGCAAAGGCTCATGGCTAATGATGAATTGATAACTGTGTGACAGCCGATCGCCAGGCGCGATGCAGGTGTAACTGGCGGTAAAAAGGCTGGTTGACGGACATATCGGGCCAGACTATAGGATCGTCAGGGAAAATACAACAAGATCGTCCTATAATCCCTGCTGGATTTTCGTCTTCCCTGTAAAATCCCCCCTATCTATTTTCCGGACTCGCCATGAATCAACTCGCTAAATTGAACCTGGACATGAATGACGACTTGACGGCCGTATCGCCGCAAATCAAGGCGCAGATTCTGGCCGAGGCCCTGCCCTACATCCGCAATTTCCACGGCAAGACCATCGTCATCAAATACGGCGGCAACGCCATGACCGACGAACGCCTCAAGCACGGCTTCGCGCGCGACGTCATCCTGCTCAAGCTGGTCGGCATGAATCCGGTCGTGGTGCACGGCGGCGGACCGCAAATCGACAATGCGCTGAAAAAAATCGGCAAGCAAGGCACTTTCGTGCAAGGCATGCGCATCACCGACGAAGAAACCATGGAAGTGGTGGAGTGGGTGCTGGGCGGCGAAGTGCAGCAGGATATCGTCATGCTGATCAACCATTACGGCGGCCAGGCCGTCGGCCTGACCGGCAAGGACGGCGGCTTGATCCGCGCGCGCCGCATGCAGATGCCGGACCGTGAAAAACCGGGCGAATTTCTCGACATCGGTTTCGTCGGCGAGATCGACGCCATCAATCCGGCCGTGGTCAAGGCGCTGCAGGACGACGCCTTCATTCCGATCATTTCGCCGATCGGTTTCGGCCAGGACGGCCAGGCCTACAACATCAACGCCGATGTGGTGGCCGGCAAGATCGCGGAAATCCTGAAAGCGGAAAAGCTGATCATGATGACCAATATCGCCGGCGTGCAGGACAAGCAGGGCAACCTGGTGACCGACCTGTCGGCGCGCGAGATCGACGAGATGTTCGCCGACGGCACGATTTCGGGCGGCATGCTGCCAAAAATCTCGTCCGCACTCGACGCCGCCAAGTCCGGCGTGAACACCGTGCACATCATCGATGGCCGCATTGAGCACTCTTTGTTGCTGGAAGTGTTGACCGAGCAGGCTTTTGGTACTATGATCCGTTCGCACTAAAAAATTCGCAGCACATCGCGAGCAGCATGGCGGCGCACTCACCTGGCGCCGCTTTCAATTTGCCCTTGTAGCTCAGTGGTAGAGCACTCCCTTGGTAAGGGAGAGGCCACGTGTTCGATCCACGTCAAGGGCACCAACTATTTATACCCGTATCTGAAAAATGTCCATGGCGGCGTTGCCTTTCCTCGCCGTACATTCGTACTGTCTTCGTCAAGGCGCCTGGCCCTGAACACTTTTCATCTACTCTGCCGCGTGTGTTGCGCGGCTGATTCGCGGCTAACTCAATAAATTCGTTCTACCGTCAAACCCTTCTTGCGCAGCAGGTCCGGTACGCTTTGCTTGCCGACCAGGTGCAGCACGCCGATGGCGGCCAGGCTGTTCTTTTCCTGCTTGAGCAGTTTGGCAATGCCGTCGGCGAGTTTCGGGTTGCGGCCGTCCAGCAACACTTTCTGCACGAAGCGGGCAGCGAAGGAGGGGTCGGTGGCGGCTTTGGCGGCCAGGCGCTCGAAGGCGGCGGCGTCTGCCGTGCGCCAGGCCTGGGCGATTTCGCGCGCTTCTTCCTTTTGATCCTTGTCTTCGATCGACTCGATGCTGTCTTCGAGGAAGCGGCATTGGTCGGCTGGGGTCATGCCGGCGAACAGCGCCAGTTGGCTTTCCATCGATTCGAGTTCCAGCACCGGGATGCGGCGCTGTTTCGCCTGCTGCGCCAGATAACTGTCGACGGCCAGGTCAGCGCGGTAGCCGAGGGCGGAAAATTCGCTGACGGCCAGCACGCTGGCCAGCATCCACGGCTTCATCGGCGCGGCCGCATCAGGAGCGATGCCGTATTTCTGCAACAGCGGCGTCACGCGCGGCGCCAGGGTCTGGCGGCAGTCTGCAGGCGGCGTGCTGCCCGGCGCGTCCATGCCGTATTTGAGCACGGCACCTGCGGCCACGCGCGGGTCACCGGTGGGGTCGATCTCGAGCGCCAGCGCGCCGGCCTCGCGCAGGGCGCGCGTGACGGTGGGCTCCAATGGATAAAAATCGGGTGCGCCGACGTGGATGGTGCCGAACAAATACAGGGTGTGACTGGCATCGTGCACCTTGAACAGCGCGCCCCGGTTGACGGCAGCTGGCGGTGCTTCGGCAAAGGCCGCCGGCAAGGGCAGCAAGAATAATCCGCAGAACATCACTATAATCTGGCGTCGCATGGTTTTCCTGATCGTTAATTTCACCTATTGGTAAACACTCTCGTGCCCGCGCTCCATCTTAATCGCTCCTCGCCCGTCTGGCTGTTCGACCTCGACAACACCCTGCACAACGCCTCGCACGCCATCTTCCCGCTCATTACGGCCAATATGAACACCTATATCGCGCGGGTGCTGGGCGATGGCGTGACGCCGGCCGACGACGCGATCGTCAACGCGGCGCGCGCGGCCTACTGGCGCCGCTATGGCGCCACCTTGCTGGGCATGGTCAAGCATCACCAGGTGCGGGCCGCGCATTTTCTCAGCGAGACGCATGCCTTTGCCGACCTGCCGTCGATGATACGCGCCGAGCGGGGCCTGGGCGCCTTGCTGCGGCGCCTGCCGGGACGCAAGATCCTGCTGACCAATGCGCCGCTGCGCTATTCGAGCGACGTGATGCGCCATTTGCGGCTGCGCCGGCATTTTACCCATCATGTAGCGATCGAAGCGATGCATGTGCACCGCCAGTTGCGGCCGAAACCGTCGACCCTGATGCTGCGCAAGTTGATGCGCAAGCATCATATCGCGCCCGGCCGTTGTATTTTGGTCGAAGATACGCTGGCCAATCTGAAGGGCGCCAAAAAGATCGGTTTGCGTACGGCGTGGGTCACGCAATACCTGAAAATGGCCGATCCGATCGGTGCGGCGCGGCTGCCAAAAGCGTTAAATCGCCCCGCTTACGTCGATGTCAAAGTAAAATCTGTCCGGCATTTGGCACGCCGCCTTCATCGCCTGCGCTGAAGAGGAGCTTCTCCGCCCTCCGGTCGATGCCGGACGGCGGGCCGCTAGCGGCGGTTCCGAACTCCCCTCAAGGCAGCATTTTTTAACTATAAGAGAAAACATGGCAAGCACACCGCCGGGCCAACGCAGGCTACAAATTCTTCAGGCCCTCGCCGCAATGCTGGAGCAGCCGAAAGGCGAAAAGATCACCACGGCCGCGCTGGCGGCCAGGCTGGCCGTCTCCGAAGCAGCGCTGTACCGCCATTTCGCCAGCAAGGCGCAAATGTTCGAAGGGCTGATCGAATTCATCGAGTCGAGTGTCTTCGGCCTGATCAACCAGATCTCGGAAAAGCACAGCGACGGCCTGTCGCAGACGCGCGACATGGTCGGCATGCTGCTCAACTTCGCCATCAGCAATCCGGGCATGACGCGGGTATTGATCGGCGACGCGCTGGTCAATGAAGACGAGCGCCTGCAAGTGCGCATGAACCAGTTCTACGACCGCGTGGAACTGGCGCTCAAGCAGGCCCTGCGCCTGGCCGCTACGGAAGGCCATGGCAAGGAAAGCGAAGTGTCGGCGCGCGCCACCTTGCTGGTCAGCTTTGTCATCGGCCGCTGGCACCGCTACGCCAAGAGCGGCTTCAAGATCAATCCGTCCCAGGAAGCGGCGCTGCAAATCGCCATGCTGCTGGGCTGATTTTCCGTCGCCGCTGTTGCCATGCGCCCCGACTGCTACGCCCTGCTTGACGACGCGGCCAGCCCGGGCGCCGGCTCGCGCCTGTACACGGGCCTGGCGGGCGTGCTGCGCTGCGATGCCATCGAGCAGTGGCCGGCACTGCTGGGCGGCCTGCAAGCGGCCTTGCAACGCGGCCTGTACGCCGTTACCGTATGCAGCTACGAACTGGGCGCCCATCTGCTGGCGATGCCGCCGCGCGCGGCTGATCGCGGCACCCCCGCGCTGGCGCAGGTGCTGCTGTTCGCGCAATGCCGGCAGCTGTCGCAGATTGAGGTGGCGCAGTGGCTGGCGGCCCAGGCGCCAGTTGGCGGTGCGCCGGCCGGCATTGCGCATGTCGCCGCCAATATCGAGCGGGCGCAGTTCACGCAAGCCCTGGCGCGCATCCACGACTATATCGGCGCCGGCGACACCTACCAGGTCAATTACACCTATCGGCTGCGCTTCGACGCCTTTGGCGCACCCGCCGCCCTGTATGCGCGGCTGCGCGCGCGCCAGCCGGTGCCGTATGGCGCGCTGATCATGCTGCCCGATGGCGGCGCCGTGCTGTCGCTGTCGCCCGAGCTGTTCGTGCGCCATGCGCAAGGCGAATTGACGGCGCGGCCGATGAAGGGCACGGCGCCGGCCGCACCAGCGGATCAGGAAGAAGAAAATACGCGCCGCGCGCAGGCGCTGTCGCAAGATCCGAAAAACCGCGCCGAAAACCTGATGATCGTCGACCTGCTGCGCAACGATATCGGCCGCATCGCCGACACCGGCACGGTGCGGGTGCCGGCCTTGTTCGAGGTCAGGCGCTACAGCGGCGTGCTGCAGATGACCTCCACCGTAGAGGCCAGGCTGCGCCAGGATGCAACATTGGCCGATATCTTCCAGGCGCTGTATCCGTGCGGCTCGATCACGGGCGCGCCCAAGCGGCGCACCATGGAAATCATCGCCGAACTCGAACCCGATCCGCGCGGGGTCTATACCGGAGCGATCGGCTGGTTCGATCCGCCCGCTGCGGATGCGAATCACCCGGTGGGCGACTTCTGCATGTCGGTGCCGATCCGCACTCTGGCCTTGCAAGCGCCTGACGCGGCCAGCGGCACCCGGCGCGGCGAAATGGGCGTGGGCGCCGGCATCGTGCATGACAGCGTGGCGGACGAGGAATATGCGGAATGCCAGCTCAAGGCGCGCTTCCTGACGGGATTGGGCCACGACTTCGAACTGTTCGAGACCCTGCATGCAAGCCGCCTCGACGGCTGCCGCCAGCAGGAACGCCACTTGGCACGCTTGAGCGCTTCAGCCAGCTACTTCGGCTTTGCCTGGGATGAAAAAGCGGCGCTGGCCACCTTGAACGCCACCTGCGCCGAGCGGCCGGACGACGCGCCTTTCCGCCTGCGCCTGGCGCTGGCGCAGAACGGCGCGTTCAGCGTGCACAGCGGCGCGCTGGCGCCCTTGCCGGCCACCGTCAGGGTCATGCTGGCACCGGAGGCGACCGACAGCGGCGAGCTGTTCCTGCGCCATAAAAGCAGCGTGCGCGCGCGCTACGACGCCGCCTGGCGCGCGGCCGAAGTGCAGGGCTGCTTCGACATGCTGTTCTTTAACGAGCGCGATGAGCTGACCGAGGGTGGACGCAGCAATGTGTTTGTCCGGCTCGACGGCCGCTGGCTGACGCCACCATTGAGCTGCGGCCTGCTGCCCGGCGTGCAGCGCGCCGCCATGCTGGCCGACCCGGCCTGGGACGCCAGCGAAAGCGTGATCACGCGCGCCATGCTGGCCGGCGCGCAGCAGATCGTCGTGTGCAATGCGCTGCGCGGGGCGATGACGGCGCAGCTGGCTTAAAGATCTATTTTCAACTCGTAGCCGCCATAGATCATGCGCTTGCCGTCAAAAGGCATTTTTTGCGGATCCATGTACTGCTTCATGCGCGGATCGTTCATCACCTTGTCATTGATCTCGTCGCGGCGGGCCCGCGATTCATAGACGATCCAGGAAAACACCACCAGTTCGCCGTCCTGCAGGTCGACCGCCTGCGGGAACGAAGTCCATTTTCCCGGCTTGACATCATCGCCCACGCATTCGCGAAACTCCAGCGCACCGAGTTCGCGCCAGATGGCGCCGCAGGCACGCGACATGGTCAGATAATCTTCCAGCCGGTCCCTGGGTACCGGCACCACAAATCCATCGACATACGCCATGATGTTCTCCTTCGCTGAGGGTAGAAAACTCCAGCAGCCAGCTTAGGACAGCGATGGCGGATTGACAAGCGCGGCCTTGAAAAAATTACATCGCCAGCGCCTTTTCCACGGCGCCCACCAGTTTCTTGTCGTCCGGCGTCACCTTGCTGGGGAAGCTTTCCAGCACCTTGCCGTTGCGGTCGATCAGGTATTTATGGAAGTTCCAGGCCGGCGTCTTGCCGGTCTGCTTGATCAGGTCGGCGTAGAACGGATTTGGCGTGGAGCCCGACACAACCGACTTGGCGAACATGGGGAATTTCACGCCATAGGTGTTGTAGCACAGGTCGGCGATATCCTTGCTGTTGCCCGGCTCCTGGTTGCCGAAGTCGTTCGACGGGAAGCCCAGCACCACCAGGCCCTTGCTGCCGTACTTGGCATACAGCGCTTCGAGGCCCTCGTACTGCTTGGTAAAGCCGCAATAGCTGGCCGTATTGACGACCAGCACGACCTTGCCCGCGTACTGGCACAGGTTCTGCGGCGCTTCATCCTGCAGGCGGTTGAACGTCTGCTTGAGGATGGCGGGGCAGGCGGCGGGTGCCACGGCGGCAGGCGCGGCGGCGGCAATCGCAACAACGGCGACTGGCTGGGCGGCGAAAGCCGGCAGGCCCGCACACAGGGCGGTCAACGCGAACAGCTTGGCAATAATCTTGGACATGCGGGCACCATGATGAAAGGATAAAAAAGCATTCTATGCCAATCCTTGCGCGCGCGTACGCGGCGCCGATGCCACGGCCGACGTTGAGCGACATCAAGCCCAGGACAGTGATTGCCCAAGACACATTATTTTTGCCTATGCTCGGCCTACGCCATTGCCAGGAAATGCCATGAACCCGACTGTTTTCAACACCGTGCTCGCCGCCAGCCTGTTGCTCGCGCCACCAGTCCACGCCATCACCAGCCCCGTCAAGCCGACGGTCCCGAAAGGCGACGCGGCCGCCCTGCCAGCGTTGCAGGTCGATTTGCGCCAGAGTACGGTGTCCGGCCTGTCGTCGGGCGGCTTCATGGCGGCGCAGTTCGCCGTCGCCTATTCGGCCACCGTCAGCGGCGCCGGCATTATCGCCGGCGGGCCATATTACTGCGCCAGCCAGCCCGGCCGCTTTCCGTATATCGCTTACCTGAACAATGCCCTGACCACCTGCATGAACCCGGGCGACGCGCAAGTTCCTCCGCCGGATGCGGCCGGCCTGCTGCGCGCGGCGCAGGATTTCGCGCGCGACAAGCTGATCGACGACACGGCCAACCTGCAGCGCCAGCGCATCTATCTGTTCAGCGGCACCCAGGACAAGACCGTGACAAGGCCGGTGGTCGAACAGGTAGCCAGGTTTTACCAGCTGGCCGGCACGCCGGCGGCGCAAGTGCGCTTGGCCGATACGGTCGCCGCCGGCCACGCCATCGTCACCGACAGCATGCAGGATTCGGCCTGCGCCAGCACCCAGCCGCCGTTCATCAACAACTGCGGTTTTGTGCAGGCACGCGACATCCTGCAGCATCTTTATCCCGACCTGCAGCCGGCGTCGACCACCTTGAAAGGCAAATTGCTCGCCTTTAACCAGCGCAGCTTCATCAAGAGTTCGTATTCGAGCATGGGCAATACGGGCTACGCCTATATTCCCGCCGCCTGCAACAGCGAGAGCTGCCGCGTGCACGTGGTGTTCCACGGCTGCCTGCAGACCACGCAGGCCATCGGCGACCAGTTTTATACGCGCACCGGCTACAACCTGGTGGCCGATGCAAACAAAATCGTGGTGCTGTATCCACAGGTGGAACCGAGCCCGATCTACCCCTACAACCCGAAAGGCTGCTGGGACTTCTGGGGCTATACCAGCATCAACCCGCTCGATCCCGACTTTTACCGCAAGAGCGGCACGCAGATGGAGGCGGTCAAGGCCATGCTCGACCGCCTGGCCGCGCGCCGCAGCACGCGCTAGGCACGCGTTTCAATCGACCTTTCAGTCGACCTTTCAGTCGACCTTGTAGGACGACAGTTTCGGGTCCGGCGCCGGGTAGGCGAGCTTCATCGATTGCAGCGTTTCGAGCAGCAAGGTGGCCACCACCAGGTTGCGCTGGGTCTTGGAATTGGCCGGCACCACATACCAGGGCGCGTGGTCGGCGTCGGTCTCGCGTATCGCCGTCTCATAAGCACGCTGGTAGGCGTCCCACTTCTTGCGCTGGGCGATATCGTTGGGATCGAACTTCCACTGGCGGTCGGGATCGTCCAGGCGTTCCTGCAGGCGGCCGCGCTGCTCGTCCTTGGAGATATGCAAAAATATTTTCAGGAGGACGGTGCCCGTCTCGCTCAGCATGCGCTCGAAATCGCGGATCTGCGCGTAGCGGCGCTGGCATTCGGCTTTGTCGATCATGTCCTGCACCCGCGTGATCAGGACGTCTTCGTAATGGCTGCGGTTGAAGATCGCGATCTCGCCCTTGACCGGCACATGCCGGTGCACGCGCCACAGGTAGTCGTGCGCCAGTTCGATATCGGTCGGCCCCTTGAAGGCGACGGCGCGGATGCCCATCGGGTTGATATCGCTGAAGATGGCCTTGACGGTACCATCCTTGCCCGAGGTATCCATGCCCTGCAGCACCAGCAGCACTTTCTGCTTGCGCTGCGCGTACAGCATGCTCTGGCACTCGGCGATCTGCGCCGTCAGGGCCACGGTTTCCTCGCGGTCCAGCGCCTTGCATTGCGCCGGGGTCAGCTTCTTGTTGGCGGCCTTGGTGGCCGCGCCCAGCAATCGCTTGCCGGCGCGCTCTTCGTCCAGATCAAAGCCTTTGCCGGCGCGGAACTGCGTGCGCGCCTTCATGCGGCCGCCTGCAAGTTGCGGTGTTCGATTTTCGTGCAATGATCCATCACCACTTCCAGCCCACCGGCGCGCGCGATTTGCGCGGCGTCCTCGTTGGCGACATCGAGTTGCAGCCACAGGCAGCCGGCCTTGATGGCGACGGCTTGGCTGGCGATGGGCACGATGTCGTCGGCCTTGCGAAAAACATCAACGATATCGATGCGCGCAGGCGCGACAAAAGCGGCGGCGTCGGCCAGGGTGGCATGGACGCGCTGGCCCAGCACTTGCTGGCCGGCCAGCGCCGGGTTGACGGGCACGACCCGGTAGCCGTGCGCGATCAGGTAGTCGGCCACCTGGTGGCTGGCGCGTTCAGGTTTGTCGGACAGGCCGACGATGGCGATGATACGGGCGTCTTGCAGGATGCGGGCGATAGTGGATGTGGTGGACATGGGCTGGGCTTGGGCAGGCGTGCGACATTGCCTGCCTAGCGTAGCAGATTCACGCCCACACCGCAGTCCGCCTGAAGACCTGAGCAGGTCTATTTGCGCACGGCCGCCATCTGCGCCACGAACTCGCGCGCGCGCGTGGTGACGGCGGCGTAGTCGCCCTTGGCGCCCGGGCCACTCAGGCTGCCGCCGATGCCGACGGCGATGGCACCGTTGGCAAACCATTCGCCCAGGTTCTCCACCGTGACGCCGCCGGTCGGCATCAAGGGCGCATGCGGCAACGGTGCGCGCAGGGCCTTGATATACGCGGGGCCGAACATCTCGGCCGGGAAGACCTTGACGATATCGGCGCCGGCCTGCAGGGCCGTGACGATTTCGGTCGGCGTCATGGCGCCCGGCATGGCCAGCACCTGATAGCGCTGGCACACGGCGATGGTGTCGACATTGACGCTGGGCGAAATGATGAACTGGGCGCCGGCCAGAATCGCCGCGCGCGCCGTTTCAGGATCGAGCACCGTGCCCGCGCCCAGCAGCACGTCCTTGCCATGGCGCTCGCGCAGGGTGCGCAGCACGCCCAGGGTGTCGGGGGTGGTGAACGCCACTTCCAGCGCCGTCACGCCGCCAGCGATGCACGCCTCGGCGATCTGTACCGCCGCTTCCGGTGTATCGGCGCGCACGATGCCCACCATGCCGCGTTCGATGATGCCTTGAAAAACTGTTTGCTTCAACATGCTTGATGCTCCTGTTCGGTCAACTGTTCGGTTAATTAAGCTGGCAGTGCGCCAAAGCGCACTTCGGGCAAGCCGCGCACGTCGTCAAGCCGTGCATGGAACAGGCCACCGGCCTGCGGCTCGGCCGCCAGTTGTTCCGGCGTCAGGCTTTCCTGCGCCGTGGTGATGAATACCTCGTTGCATGCGGGGCCGCCCAGGCTCACGCAGCTCGGCTGCGACACGGGCAAGCTCACTTGCCGGTCGAGCGTGCCGTCAGGCGCAAAGCGCACTACGCGCGCCGCGCCCCACTGCGCGCTCCACAGATAGCCGTCGGCGTCGATGGTGGCCCCATCGGGCGCGCCAGGGTCGCTGGCCAGATGTGCAAACACCTTGATTTGGGCAGCATCGCCGCCCAGATAATCGTCCCAGCGCCAGATCACGCCCTGGATCGAGTCGCAGAAATACATGGCGGCACCATCGACGCTGAAACAGATGCTGTTCGAGATCGCCACGTTCGGCAGCGGCAGGCGCTCCAGCGTCAGGTCCAGGTTCAGGCGGTAAAAGCTGCCGATGGCGTCGCGGCACGGACGCTCGTCGAGGGTGCCGAACACGAAGCGGCCCTGGCGGTCGCAGCGGCCATCGTTCAGGCGCGTCATCGGCAGGTCGGCTTCGACCACATGCAAGGTGGTGACGGCGCCGCTGCGCAGGTCATACCAGGCCAGGCGCGAGGCCAGTCCCAGCAGCAGCACATGTTCGTCGCCTGTCAGCGCAAAGCAGGCCAGGCGCTCGGGCATGAGCCAGGTCTCGCGCACGCCGGTGGCAAGCGTTAGCGCATGCAGCTTGCAGCCTTCGATATTGGTCCAGAACACGCGCCCGCTGCGCTCGCACCAGCGCACGCCCTCGCCCAGGAAATCCTGGGAGTCGACCAGTAATTGAGCTGTTGATTCGGCTGTTGTCTCCATCGTTCTCCCCTTTTATTTTTAGTGGGATTAGTGCGACTCGCGCGGCACGGCCGAACCGCGGCAACCGACCAGGAAGTCCAGGTCTGCGCCTTCATCGGCCTGCATCACATGCTTGATATACATGGACTGGTAGCCGCCGCGCATGGTCGGTGCAATCGGCTTCCATTCGGCGCGGCGGCGCGCCAGTTCTTCGTCCGACACTTCCAGGTGCAGGCGGCGGCCGTGCACGTCAAGTTCGATCATGTCGCCATCGCGCACCAGCGCCAGCGGGCCGCCGGCGGCCGCTTCCGGCGCCACGTGCAGCACCACGGTGCCATAGGCCGTGCCGCTCATGCGCGCATCCGAAATACGGACCATGTCGCGCACGCCCAGTTCCAGCAGTTTTTTCGGCAAGCCCATGTTGCCCACTTCGGCCATGCCAGGGTAGCCCTGCGGACCGCAGTTCTGCAGCACCATGATGCAGCTGGCGTCGATGTCCAGCTCAGGATCGTCGACCCGTTCCTTGTAGTGCTCGATGCTGTTGAAGACCACGGCGCGGCCGCGGTGCTGCATCAGTTCGGGCGAGGCGGCCGACGGCTTGATGACGGCGCCGCGCGGCGACAGGTTGCCGTGCAGCACGGCGATGCCGCCTTCGTCCTTGAACGGCTGCTCGAGCGGCGTGATGACTTCCGGGTTGAAGTTTTCCGCTTCGGCCACGTTGATGGCCATGGTGGCGCCGGTCACCGTCAGCGCTTCGCCATGCAGCTTGCCCAGCAGGTCGCGGATAATGACGGGCAGGCCGCCCGCATAGTAAAAATCTTCCATCAGGTACTGGCCCGACGGCATCAGGTTCAGCAGGCATGGAATGTCGCGGCCCAGGCGGTCCCAGTCGGCCAGGCGCATGTCGACGCCGATACGGCCGGCAATGGCCAGCAAGTGGATCACGGCATTGGTCGAGCCGCCGATGGCGCCGTTGACCATGATGGCGTTTTCAAACGCATCGCGCGTCAGCACTTTCGACAGCTTCAGGTCTTCATGCACCATGTCGACGATGCGCCGGCCAGTCAGCTGCGCCTGCAGCTTGCGGCGCGAATCGACGGCGGGAATGGCGGCATTGCCCGGCAGGGTCACGCCCAGCGCTTCGACCATGCTGGCCATGGTCGAGGCAGTGCCCATGGTCATGCAGTGGCCGCTTGAGCGCGACATGCACGATTCGGCCTGCTTGAATTCGGCGGACGTCATGCGCCCGGCGCGCACGTCTTCGGAGAACTTCCACACATCGGTGCCCGAACCGATGGGCTTACCGCGGTAGTTACCGTTCAACATCGGGCCGCCCGACAGCACGATGGTCGGCAGGTCGACGCTGGCCGCGCCCATCAGCAGGGCCGGGGTGGTCTTGTCGCAGCCGGTCAGCAGCACCACGCCGTCAATCGGATTGGCGCGGATCGACTCTTCGACGTCCATGCTGGCCAGGTTGCGGAACAACATGGCGGTCGGGCGCAAATTGGTCTCGCCCAGCGACATCACGGGAAACTCGACCGGGAAGCCACCGGCTTCGAGCACGCCGCGCTTGACCATGTCGGCCAGGTCGCGGAAGTGGGCGTTACAAGGCGTCAGTTCGGACCAGGTGTTGCAGATGCCGATCACCGGACGGCCATCGAAGGCGTCGCTGGGCATACCCTGGTTTTTCATCCAGCTACGGTGGATGAAGCTGTCTTTGTCGTCGCCACCAAACCACGATTGCGAGCGTAATACTCGTTTGTTCTTTTGCTCGCTCACGCGGCCTCCTGCTGTGAAATCAAGCCGCGTGCGGCGGCAATTAAAAGGGCTCCATGGCCCGCCAGATTGGCTTGCTGTGCATCGTCGACGACGATGCGCTTGCCGTAAAAAAATCCGTGTTCTTCGATCAACAATGCCAGCGCCTGGCGCAGCATGGCCTTGCCCGTGATGACCAGGGTAGTCTCGGGCCGCATCTGGATGGCGCTGCTGTTGCGCAGCGCCAGCAAGTCGCCGCTGAGCACCGCGCCCATCAGGAAGTTGGCGCGCTCATTGCGCTCGACGGCGCCGAACTGGCCCAGGGTGCGCACGCTGAAGCAGGCGCGCGCCAGGCCCGTCTTTTGCGCGGCGGCGGCGCCGGCCAGCAGCATTTTCGGCACCAGGGACTCGGCAAAGTCGCCGTCGACCGACTGGCGTATCAGGGTGTGCTGGGTGATCGCCTGCAGCAATTCGCCGGCGATGGTGGTGGCGCAACCGAGGATGCGTCCCTGCTCGTCAACGCTGACGAGCTTGGTATGCGAACCGGGCATGATCAGCGTGGCCGCGTCCTGCAATTGCAGGCGGTCCAGCAAGCCGATCACTTCCGTCTCTTCGCCGCGCATCATGTCCATCGCTTCGGCATTGTGCAGGCCGATGGCGCCATGCTGGTTGCGCACGCCAGGCACCAGCCACAGGGGCTGGGCCAGCACGTCGGGCAGGTCAACCGCCTGCATGCCCTGCGCCAGTTGCGCCAGGCCGGCCGGCGCCGGCAGATGCGGTATTTCCCTGACGCCCATGGGCGAAGTGATCATGCCCGAAGCGAGCACCAGCCTGACCTCGGCGCTGGAAATGGCCGCCTGCGACTGCACTGCGGCGATGCTGTCGCGCAGCGCCTGCTTGAGCGCGCCGTTATGGCCATCGATGGCCGTATTGCGCACACCGATTTCCTGTGACGCCTGGGCGATGACGGCGCCGTCCCGCCATAACAGGGTACGCGTATTGGTGGTGCCGGCATCGATGGTGATTATATTCATGGGCAAGTTTCGCAGCGTCGGTAAAAAAAGGGGCTAAAAACTGCCCTATGTTAGAACCGCGCGGCATATCTGACCAATCACTTATTTAACGCCACCGATATCGATTCTGATATGTCAAACGCATCGATATCCTGTACCCCCAGACGATACACGAAAGTATGCCGCATCGCTGCGCCACACGGTATCTCGAGCGCCTCGGTGGCCAGGCAAAAGCGCCGGCTGTCCGACTGCAGATGCAGCCGCGGCTGGGTGGTAAAAAAGCGCAGCTCGCGGCCAGAAGCGGGGTCGGCCACGCGCGCCGCTTCGCGCAGCAGGCCGTCGCCGGCCAGGCAGAAGCCATGGTCGAAGCCCACCGTGCCGGCCGGCTGGGCGCCCGGCCAGGCCAGGCGCGCGCCCAGCGGCGCCGGGTGGCGGAAGTCGAACGCGCTGCCGGCCACATCGATCACATCAGCGGCCGGCAGGGCCGGCACGTAATGGTCGGCCGCCACGCGCAGCACATGGTCGGCAACCATGCCGCCGCCATGCAGGTTGAACGCGGGCGCGGCCAGGCCGATGCGCGCCGGCGCGATGGCCACCGCCTCGCAATCGATGCGCAGGCCACCATTGTCTTCCAGCCGGTAGCGCAGGCGCACGCACAGGCCGTCCTGCGCCAGACGCAGCTCGAGGCCGGCC
This sequence comes from Janthinobacterium sp. PC23-8, assembly GCF_002250505.1. GTDB lineage: Bacteria > Pseudomonadota > Gammaproteobacteria > Burkholderiales > Burkholderiaceae_D > Janthinobacterium. The sequence goes on along the minus strand of NZ_NJGY01000001.1, from coordinate 2,598,336 downwards.
TCGCTGGCCGCCTCGCACTGCCAGCGCGGCGCTGCTACTTCGCTGGCGGGCCTGGCTATCGCATGCTCGAGTACATCGGCCAGGCGGCCGTAGCGGTCGGGCGCCCACCACGACGCCAGGCTGGCATCGTGCGGGTTGACCTGCACCCGCATGCCGCGGCTGTTGCAAAGGGTATGCAGGGTATCACTGCCGGCGCAGACAGTCATGGTCATGGGGCGGCCGCCTGAGGCGACCGGCTGCGCAGCTGGAATTCGCGCGGCGTGCAGCCGAGTTCGCGCTTGAAGACGGCGTGCATGTACTGCACCGTGGTAAAGCCGCAGCGCACGGCGACCTCGGCCACCTGGCCCGGTTCGCGCGTGAGGAGGGTCTTGGCCGCGTCGAGCTTGAAGTGCAGGATCTCGTCGTGCACGCTGCGCCCCAGCTCGTGGCGGAAATGCGCTTCCAGCGTCGAGCGCGACACGCCCACGTAGTCGGCCACCTGATCGGTCTTGATGCCCTGGCAGGCGTACTGGCGAATGAAATGGCGCGCCTGCATCACCTGCGGATGCTGGAACGGCTGGTGCCGGGTCGAGGCCAGCACGTTCAAACCGGCCGGCGGCACCAGGATGCGGGTCTCGGCCAGGCGCGCACCGTTCAGCATCTGGTGCAGCAGGTGCGCGGCCGTGCGGCCCATCTCTTCGGCGCCCTGGATCACGGAACTCAAGGGAATGCGCGTGAGCATGCGCGCCAGCGGATCGTTGTCGATGCCGATCAGCGCCACCTGCTCGGGCACGGCGATGCCCGCATGCATGCAGGCCTGCAGCAGCTGGCGCGCGCGCGCGTCGCTGACCGCGATGATGCCGACCGGTTTTTCCAGGCTGTTCAACCAGGCGATCTGCTGCTCGACCGCCTCGTCCCACGACGGCGCGCTGGTGGCCACGCCGCGGTACACATCGGCGCGCATATGGTCGCGTTCCATCAGGCTGCAAAACGCCGTCTCGCGCTCCTGCGCCCAGCGGTTCACGTCCGCCTCGGGCAGGCTGAAACAGGCAAAGCGGCTCAATCCCGCTTCGACCAGGTGGTCGTAGGCCAGCTTGACGATCTTGAAATTGTCGGTCGCCACATAGGGAATGCCGGCCGGATAGCCGCTGTCCTTGGCATACGAGCCGCCCACCGCCACCACCGGCAGATGGCTGTTGGCCAGCGCCGCGCAGACGGCCGGGTCGTCGAAGTCGGCGATAATGCCGTCGCCCTGCCAGCGTTCGATGCCGGGCAGGCGGCAGCGGAAATCCTCTTCCAGGAACAGATCCCACGACACGCGCGTGGTGTTCAGATACGCCGCGATGCCGGCGATGATGTCGCGGTCATAGATCTTGTTGCCATTGAAAAGCAGCGCGATGCGGTGCGCAGTCGGCATCTTCATGTGGGTGTCTCCTCCATGTGGCGGCCGGGACGTATCGTCGTCCCTGGCTGCCTGTCACGCATCGGTTCTCTTACCGGCGTCCCGCTCTTGTGCTGACATCAACCCAGACGGCGAGGGTGAGAATACTGCCTTTCACGATCATCTGCCAATACGTGTCGACGTCGAGCATCGACATGCCGTTGTCCAGGCTGGCCATCACCAGTGCGCCGATCAGCGCGCCGTAGACGGTGCCCGAGCCGCCGCGCATCGAGGTGCCGCCGATAAAGCAGGCGGCGATGGCATCGAGTTCGCTGAAGGTGCCGGCCGAGGGGGAACCGGCGGCCAGGCGGCCCGTGTTGATCAGGCCGGCAAGCGCGCACATCAGGCCCATGATGCCGAAGATCCATAGCTTGACGGCTTTCACGTTGATGCCCGACAGGCGCGTCGCCTCCATATTGCTGCCGACGGCATAAATGCGGCGGCCGAACACGGTCTGGCTGGTGATATAGCTGAACAGGCCCAACAGCGCCAGCAGCAGCAGCACCGGCAGCGGAATGCCTTCATAGCCGTTCAGGGTGCGCACAAACGCATACAGCACGGCGCCGATCACGGCCACGCGCAGGGTGTCGACCCACACCGCCGTTTGTGGCAGGCCGTGCTGGGCGCGGCTGGCGCGGCCACGCCAGGTCAAAAATGCCGCCAGCACGAACAGGAACACGCCCAGCACCACGCCCGGCGTGGCCGGCAGGTAGCCCTGGCCCAGGTAGACCATCGGCTCGGACACGGGAGCGACCGTGATGCCGCCGGTGATACCGAGCAAAATGCCGCGATAGGCCAGCATGCCGCCCAGGCCCACGATAAACGAGGGGATGCCCCGGTACGCCGTCAGGTAGCCGTTCAACAGACCGATCACCAGGCCGCAGCCGAGCACCGCCATCAGGTTCAGCGCCAGCGGCCAGTGCTGCGTGACATCGAGCACGGCAGCGACGCCGCCCAACAGGCCCAGCAAAGAGCCGATCGACAGGTCGATTTCGCCGGCGATAATCACCAGCACCATGCCGCAGGCCAGGATGCCGGTGACCGACATCTGGCGCAGCAGGTTCGACAGGTTGCGCGGGGTGACGAAGCTGCCTTCGGTCTTCCACGAAAAAAAGGCCCAGATCAGCGCCACCGCGATCAGCAGGGCCAGCATCTTGTATTGGGTGAAAAGCTGTTTCACGCTATGCGTATTCATGCGGCAGGTTCCTTGTTTGCAGTAGTGGCGCCTGGCGCCGGACGCTGGTCGAGCGCCGCCGCCAGCACGGTCTCCTGGCTCAGGCCATCGTTGATAAAGTCGCCGCGCAAGCGGCCTTCGCCCATCACCAGCACCCGGTCCGACACGCCCAGCACTTCGGCCAGCTCGGACGAGACCATGATGATGGCCACGCCCTGGTCGGCCAGCGCCAGCATCAGCTTGTAGATTTCATATTTGGCGCCCACATCGACGCCGCGCGTCGGTTCGTCGAGAATCAGCACGCGGGGGCGCGTCAGCAGCATCTTGGCCAGCACGGCCTTTTGCTGGTTGCCGCCCGACAGGCTGGTGATCGGCAGCGACGGGCTGGCCGTTTTCAGTTCCAGCTGGGCGATCTCGCCGCGCACGGCCGTCAGCTCGGCGTTGCCATCGATGCGCGTGGCGCGCGCGAACTGGCCCAGCACCGACAGGGTGATGTTCTGGCCCACGTCGAGGTCCGGCACGATGCCGTGGTGCTTGCGGTCTTCGGGCACCATCGCCAGGCCCATGGCGATCGCCTTTTGCGGCGAGCTGGTGTCGATCTGGCGGCCATCGAGCCACACTTCGGCCTGGCACGGCCCCTGGTAGGCGCCGAACAAGGCGGAGACGAGCTCCGTGCGCCCTGCCCCGACCAGCCCGGCGATGCCAAGGATTTCTCCCTTGCGCAAACTGAAAGAGACATCGTCGACACGTTTGCGTTGCGGGTTGTCGGCGTCGATGCAGCTCACGTGGCGCGCCTCGAACAGCACTTCGCCAATCGATTCTTTTTTCGCGCGCTGCGGATAGAGCTGGTTCATTTCGCGGCCGACCATTTGCGAGATGATGCGTTCGACATTCATCTGCGCCATCGGCGTGGTGGCGATATGCTTGCCGTCGCGGATCACGACGATGGTGTCGCAGATGGCCGCCACTTCATCGAGCTTGTGCGAAATATAGATGCAGGTGACGCCCTTGGCCTTCAGGGCGCGGATAATATCGAGCAGCACGGCGATTTCGGACGCCGTCAGCGACGACGACGGTTCGTCGAGAATCAGCAAACGCGCATTCTTGTTGAGCGCCTTGGCGATCTCCACCAGCTGCTGGTGGCCGCCGCCGTAATTCATTACCGGCAGCGCCACGTTCAATTCGGGGATCTTCAGTTCGCGCAGCAGCTCGTCGGCGCGCTGGTACATGGCGCCATAATTCATGCGCCCGCCAGGCAAGGTAATCTCGCGCCCCATGAAAATGTTTTCGGCCACCGACAGCTGCGGCACCAGCATCAGTTCCTGGTGGATGATGATGATGCCGGCGGCCTCGGTATCGCGGATCGAGCCGGCGCGCAAGGGCTGGCCATCCCACAGGATTTCGCCATCCCAGGTGCCGTGCGGGTACACGCCCGACAGCACCTTCATCAGGGTCGACTTGCCGGCGCCATTCTCGCCGCACAGGCCAATGCACTCGCCAGCCCGCACCTGCAGGTCGATGCCATCAAGCGCGCGGACACCGCCAAACTGTTTGACGATGCCTTTCATTTCAAGCAGATAGTCAAGCATGCTCACTCTCGTTGCAGATACAGGGAGAAATGCCGGGTTGGCGCGCAGCGCGCAACCCGACATTGCGCGGAGAATCAATTACCCAGCTGCGCCTTGGTATAGAAGCCGTCGTCCACCAGAATATTGACATTGGCCTTGGTCAGCGGCGTCGGTTTGAGCAGCACGGTGCTGACTTTTTTCAGACCGTTGTCATAGCTGGAGTTGTAGGCCGGCTTTTCGTTGCGCGCCAGTTGCACCGCCAGTTTGGCCGCTTCCGAGGCGATGGTTTTGAGCGGTTTGTAGACCGTCATGGCCTGGGTGCCGGCGATCACGCGCTTGACGGCGGCCAGATCGGCGTCCTGGCCCGATACCGGTACCTTGCCGGCCAGTTTTTGCGCGGCCAGCGCCTGGATGGCGCCACCGGCCGTGCCGTCGTTCGAGGCGACGATGGCGTCGATCTTGTTGTTGTTGGCCGTCAGCGCGTTTTCGACGATGGACAGCGCTTCGGTGGCGCTCCAGTCCTTGACCCATTGCTGGCCAACGATCTTGATGTCGCCCTTGTCGATGAACGGTTTCAGGACCTTCATCTGGCCTTCGCGCAGCATCTTGGCATTGTTGTCGGTGGGCGAGCCGCCCAGCAGGTAGTAGTTCCCCTTCGGTTGCAGCTTGGTCACGCCTTCGGCCTGCATTTCGCCGACTTTTTCATTGTCGAACGAAATGTAGGCGTCGATATCGGCACCCAGGATCAAACGGTCATACGACAGCACCTTGATGCCGGCCTTTTTGGCTTCCTTGATGGTGTTGTTGAGGACCGTCGCATTGAACGGCACGATCACCAGCACGTCGACGCCGCGCGAGATCAGGTTTTCGATCTGCGAAATCTGGCGCTGCTCGCTGGCGTCGGCCGATTGCACGAAGACCTTGGCGCCCTGCTTTTCGGCGGCGGCGATAAAGAAGTCGCGGTCGCGCGTCCAGCGTTCAACGCGCAGGTCGTCGATGGAAAAGCCGATTTTCGGGTTTTTGGCGTCGGCCAGGGCGGCGCTGCTGGTCATTGCCAGCATGGCGGTCATGATGGCGGCGCTGATGATCTTGTTCATGGTGTGTCTCCTTGTGGATTTTATTAACGACGTTTTGAACTACGGGTGCTGCTGAAAAAGGGGGGCTCGGTTGGTCTCAATGGTTATGCCGTGGCAGGGTCTGGCCGACGGCGCGGTATTTCAGCGCCAGCTCCATGCAGGCGCCCGTTTCGAGCTGGCCCACGCTGGCGCGGTAGATTTCCTGCCATGGCGTGGAACTGTCGTTGATGGCCGGCGGCAGTTCCTGGGCGCGGCGCGCCAGCTCGGCGTCGTCGACCAGCATGTCGCAGCGGCCCTCTTGCAAGTTGACGCGAATCAAATCTCCCGTGCGCAGCAAGGCCAGGCCGCCGCCGACGGCGCTTTCGGGCGACGCGTTCAGAATCGACGGGCTGTCCGAGGTGCCCGACTGGCGTCCGTCGCCCAGCGTCGGCAGATTCAATATGCCAGCCTTGAGCAGGGCGTCGGGCGGCTGCATGTTGACCACTTCGGCCGAACCGGGCCAGCCGACCGGGCCGGCGCCGCGCATGACCAGCATGCAGCTGTCGTCAATTGCCAGCGCCGGATCGTTGATGCGGGCGTGATAGTCGCTTGAGCCGTCGAAGACGATGGCGCGCGCCTCGAAAATTCCCTCGCTGCCGGGGCGCGACAGATAACGTTCGCGGAAAGCCGGCGAAATCACGCTGGTCTTCATGATGGCAAAGTCGAACAGATTGCCCTTCAGGGCCAGAAAGCCCGCTTTTTCCTTGAGCGGTTCGGCAAACGGGCGGATCATTTCGCGGTCATTGCTTTCCTGCCCAAGCAGGTTCTCTGCCATCGTCTTGCCGGTGACCGTCGGGCGGTTCGCGTGCAGCAGGCCTGCCTGCTGCAGTTCCCACATGATGGCCGGCACGCCGCCGGCGCGGTGGAAGCGTTCGCCCAGATATTTCCCGGCCGGCTGCATGTTCAATAGCAGCGGCACGTCGTAGCCATGCGCCATCCAGTCGCTGGAATGGAGCTCGACGCCGGCGTGGCGCGCCATCGCCATCAGGTGCGGCTGGGCGTTGGTCGAGCCGCCGATGGCCGCGTTGACGATGATCGCGTCCAGGAATGCTTCACGCGTGAGGATGGTCGACGGGCGCACGTCGTCATGCGCCAGGGCGACGATGCGGCGCCCCGTTTCATAGGCGATCTGGCCCCGTTCGCGGTACGGCGCGGGGATCGCCGAGCAGCCGGTGAGCGACATGCCCAGCGCTTCGGCCAGTGCGTTCATGGTCGAGGCCGTGCCCATGGTGTTGCAGTGGCCGGCCGACGGTGCCGAAGCGGCCGCGATCTGCAGGAATTTGTCGTTGTCGATCAGGCCGGCGGACAACTGTCGGCGGCCTTTCCAGATGGCCGCGCCCGAGCCGACCAGCTCACCGTCCATCCAGCCGTCGAGCATGGGGCCGCCCGACAGCACGATAGCGGGAATGTCCACCGTGGCGGCAGCCATCAGTTGCGCCGGCGTGGTCTTGTCGCAGCCGGTGGTCAGCACCACCGCGTCGATCGGGTAGCCGTGCAGGATCTCCACCAGGCCCAGGTAGGCCAGGTTGCGGTCCAGCGCGGCTGTAGGCCTGCGGCAGTTCTCGAAGATCGGGTGCAGCGGGAACTCCATCGGAATGCCGCCCGCGTCGCGGATGCCGTCGCGCACACGCTTGGCCAGGTCCAGGTGGATGCGGTTGCACGGGCTGATGTCGCTGCCGCTTTGGGCGATGCCGATGATGGGCCGGCCCGAGCGCAGCTCTTCAGCCGTAATCCCGTAGTTCATGAAGCGCTCGAGATAAAGCGCCGTCATGTCGATATGGTCGGGATTGTCGAACCAGTCCTGCGAGCGGAAGCGGCGCGGCGCAGTCGATGGTGGAATTTTCATGTCGCTCATGCGCCGTACCAGCCCGCATCGACATAGTATTCACGCCCGGTGCACTTGGCCGCGTTGTCCGACGCCAGGAACAGCGCCAGCGCCGCCACGTCTTCCGGCTCCACGCGCAACTGCAGACACTGGCCTTGCAGGATCATGGCTTCGGCTTCCGGCGTATGCCACAGGCGCTCCTGGCGCGGTGTGCGCACGGCGCCGGGAATGATGCAGTTGACGCGGATGCCGTCGCCGCCCAGGTCGCGCGCCAGGCCGCGCGTCAGGCCTTCGATGCCGGCCTTGGCCGTCATGTAGATCGACAGGTTGGGCTGCGCCAGGTGCCAGGAGATCGATCCCAGGTTGAGGATCACGCCGCGCTTTTTCGCGCGCATGGCCGGCGCCACGGCCTGGGCGCAAAAATACTGGTGGCGCAGGTTGACCGCGATGCGCTCGTCCCAGTAGGCGGGCGTGACGTTCTCGATCTGGTGGCGGTCGTCGTTGGCGGCGTTGTTGATCAGGATATCGGCTGCGCCAAAGGTCGCTTCGATGTCGGCAAACGTGGCAGCCAGGCCGGCCAGGTCGGTCAGGTCGCAATAGCGGAACACGGGCGGCTGCGGCAGGTCGGCCAATTTCGCTTGCAGCGCGCGCGAGGCTTCCTCGGCGATATCGAGGAAGGTCACCTGGGCGCCCTGGCGCGCAAATGCTTCGACGATGGCCACGCCGATGCCGGTGCCGCCACCGGTGATGATGACGCGCTGGCCGGCCAGACTGGGATAGGTTGCATGCAGCATTGTTTTCTCTCTTTTTATATGGGGTAAATTGAATGGTCAGAGCAGGCCGCGCTGCGCCAGGCTGGCGTACAGCGCGCGCACGCCGAACTGCCACGGTGCGATCGTGTCGCAATGCCGCACTTCATTGACCAGCGCGCCCAGTGCGGGGCTGGCAATCGTCACGCGGTCGCCCAGGTGGTGGGTAAAACCGCCGCCCGGCGCGCCACGGTCTTTCACGGGCGAGAACATGGTGCCCAAAAACAGCATGAAGCCGTCCGGATACTGGTGGTACTGGCCGGCCGTCTGGCGCACCAGGTCGAGCGGGTCGCGGCTGATTTCGCGCATGAAGCTGGCGCCCTCCAGCACGAAACCGTCGTCAAAGCCTTCGATCAGCAGCGACACTTCGGCGTCGCGCACGGTATCGATGGTAAAGCGGTCATCGAACAGGCGAATGAAGGGACCGATGGCGCAGGAACCGTTGTTGTCCTTGGCCTTGCCCAACAGCAACGCGCTGCGCCCTTCGATATCGCGCAGGTTGACGTCATTGCCCAAAGTCGCCCCCAGCACCTCGCCGCGGCTGTTGACGGCCAGCACGATTTCCGGCTCCGGGTTGTTCCAGGCCGATGCCGGCAGCAGGCCCACTTGGGCGCCGCAGCCGACCGACGACATCGGCTGGGCCTTGGTAAACACTTCCGCGTCGGGGCCGATACCCACTTCCATGTATTGCGACCAGGCGCCGCGCTGCTGCAACTGCTGCTTGAGGCGCTGCGCCGCGTCCGAGCCGGGCTTCAAGGCCGACAGATCGCTGCCCAGGGTCGCCTGCAGGGCGGCGCGCAAGGTGTTGGCCTTGTCGGCGTTGCCGCCGGCCTGTTCCTCGATCACGCGCTCCAACAGGCTGACGGCAAACGTCACGCCGCAGGCCTTGACCGCCTGCAGATCGCACGGCGCCAGCAACAAGGGCTGGCCTGCCGGCGCGTCCAAGGCCTGCGCCAGCAATTCGGCAACCGGGCCCAGCGACTCGCCCTGGGCCTGGCGCACGAAGGCGAGCGCATTGTCGCGCTCCAGCAACTCCGACACGGTGGACACCGAGGCCGTGATATCGAATACCTCACCACCGCGCACGGCCACCACGCAGGGACCGTCGCGCCAGATGCGGCCGATCAGGGTGGCGTCGGCGAGGTCGAGGGGCAACAGGGAAACAGGAGAAATCGGCAACATGGCAGCTTTCGGAAAATGGGGAGCAAGTCAGGTGAGGCCGATTCTGCGCGCCGTCCAACACCTCCGCAATTACGAAAATCACCAAATTGCATGATGATTATTGGTATTGCGACGCATCAAAAAATGCCGGAACAGGCCGCTTTCCCGCGCCCTGTTCCTGTCCATGAAAACGCATGCGGCAGTGCATCAATAAGGGCCGTGATATCTTTTTGGGTATCGCATAAGTGAAAAAATTGATTGGTGAGGTCTCACTGGACAAACTAGTATCAGCCGTGGCCTGGATTGGCCACCAGCATCACGCCGGCCGACAGACCGCGAAGCTGGACCATTCAACTATTCAAAGACGGTGGAGACCTAATATGAAAACAACAATGAAAATGCTGAGCGCGAGCCTGGTCCTGGCCATGTCCGGCATGACCGTGGTACCAATGGCCAACGCCGCAGACAAGGGCGCGGTCGGCATTTCGATGCCAACCAAATCGTCGATGCGCTGGATCGCCGACGGCGACAACATGGTCAAGGTATTCAAGGAACGCGGCTACAAGACGGACTTGCAGTTCGCCGACGACGATATCCCGAACCAGCTGGCGCAAGTGGAAAACATGATCACCAAGGGCGCCAAGGTGCTGGTGATCGCCGCCATCGACGGCACCACCCTGTCGAACGTGCTGCAAAAAGCCGCCGACAAGGGCATCAAGGTCATTTCCTATGACCGCCTGATCCGTGGCACGAAAAACATCGATTACTACGCAACGTTCGACAACTTCCAGGTTGGCGTGCTGCAAGCTGGCTATATCGAATCGGCGCTGAAGCTGAAAGAAGGCAAAGGCCCGTTCAATATCGAACTGTTCGGCGGTTCGGCCGATGACAACAACGCGCACTTCTTCTACAACGGCGCCATGTCGATCCTGAAGCCTTACATCGACAGCGGCAAGCTGGTGGTGCGTTCGAAGCAGATGGGCATGGAAAAAGTGGCCACCCTGCGCTGGGACGGCGCCGTGGCGCAAGCCCGCATGGACAACCTGCTGAGCGCCTACTACGGCAATGCCCGCGTCGACGCGGTGCTGTCGCCATATGACGGCCTGAGCATCGGTATCCTGTCGTCGCTGAAAGGTGTTGGCTACGGTACGCCGAAGCAGCCATTCCCGGTCGTGACGGGCCAGGATGCCGAGATCCCGTCGGTAAAATCGATCATCCGCGGCGAACAGGCTTCGACCGTGTTCAAGGACACGCGCGAACTGGCCAAAGTGACCGCCAACATGGTCGATGCGATGATGACCGGCAAAACGCCGACCGTCAACGACACCAAGACCTACAACAATGGCGTGAAAGTCGTGCCATCGTTCCTGTTGAAACCAGTCATCGTCGACAAGGCGAACTGGAAGCAAGTGCTGGTCACCGGCAGCGGCTACTACACCGAAGCGCAAGTAAAGTAATTTCGTAGACGGGTACTGAAGGCCCGGCGACGCCGGGCCTTTCGCTTCACAGAATATCAAGCAAAGACTGCAGCACGGCCGCCACCTGCGGCGCGGCCGTGCCAGAGAGGTTATATGACGAACACTATCCTGGAAATGCGCGGGATACGCAAGACGTTCCCGGGCGTGGTTGCGCTCGACAATGTCAACCTGCGCGTGCGCAGCGGCGAGATCCACGCCATCGTGGGCGAGAACGGCGCCGGCAAATCGACCCTGATGAAAGTGCTCAGTGGCGTGTACGGCTACGGCAGCTACTCGGGCGACATCGATTATCAGGGCCAGACCCGGCAATTTCGCGGCATCAAGGACAGCGAAGAAATCGGCATCATCATCATCCACCAGGAACTGGCGCTGGTGCCCCAGTTGTCGATCGCCGAGAATATCTTCCTCGGTAACGAGCCGGCCACGATGGGCGTCATCGACTGGGAACACGCGCAAAGCAAGACGCGCGAACTGCTGCACAAAGTCGGCCTGAAAGAATCCCCGGACACCCTGATCACGAACCTGGGCGTGGGCAAGCAGCAATTGATCGAAATCGCCAAGGCGCTGTGCAAGGACGTCAAGCTGTTGATCCTCGACGAGCCGACCGCCAGCCTGAACGAAAGCGACAGCGCGGCCCTGCTCGACCTGCTGCTGGGCCTGAAAGCCCAGGGCATTGCGTCGATCCTGATTTCGCACAAACTGAACGAAATCTCGCGCGTCGCCGATGCCATCACGGTCCTGCGCGACGGCAACACCGTCGACAGTTTCGACTGCCGTGTCGAACCCGTCAGCGAAGACCGCATCATTGAAAAAATGGTCGGACGCGAGATGGCCGACCGCTATCCGCCGCGCACGCCAACGATAGGCGAGACCATCTTCGAAGTGCGCGACTGGAAGGTCTACCATCCCGAGCACGCCGACCGCGCCGTCATCAAGGGCATCAACATGCATGCCAGGAAGGGCGAGATCATCGGTATCGCCGGCCTGATGGGCTCCGGGCGCACGGAACTGGCGATGAGCATATTCGGCCGCGCCTACGGCCAGCGCATCAGCGGCACGGTACTGAAGAACGGCCAGGAAATCGATGTCAGCACCATCGGCAAGGCCATCGCCCACGGCCTGGCGTATGTCACCGAGGACCGCAAGGGCCTGGGCCTGATCCTGGAAGAAGACATCCAGAAGAACACCAGCCTGGCCAACCTGGACGCGATTTCGAAACACATGGTGATCGACGAACAGCGCGAATTCAGTGTCGCCGAAGAATTCCGCCGCAAGCTCAAGACGCGTTGCTCGAGCGTGGCGCAAAAAGTGGTCAACCTGTCCGGCGGCAACCAGCAGAAAGTGGTGCTGGCGAAGTGGCTGTTTTCGCGCCCCGACGTGCTGATCCTCGATGAACCGAGCCGCGGCATCGACGTCGGCGCCAAGTACGAGATCTACAGCATCATCAGCGACCTGGCCGCCGAAGGCAAATGCATCATCATGATTTCCTCGGAAATGCCGGAATTGCTGGGCATGTGCGACCGGATCTATGTCATGAACGAAGGCCGCTTTGCGGCAGAACTAAGCGCAGCAGAAGCGTCGCAGGAGAGAATCATGCGCGCAATCGTCACACACGGAGAGAACAATGGATAACAAACTGACAGCCGGCGCGCCAGCAACGCCAGCGGCCGCGCCGGAAGCGAAAAGCTACGCCGGCTTTTTGAAGAACAATATGCGCGACTACGGCATGCTGCTCTCCTTGATCGTCATCATGGGCTTTTTCCAGTACATGACGAACGGCACCTTGATGGAGCCGCTGAACCTGACCAATCTGGTGCTGCAAAACAGCTACATCGTCATCATGGCGCTGGGCATGCTGATGGTCATCGTGGCCGGCCATATCGACCTGTCGGTCGGCTCGGTGGTGGGCTTTGTCGGCGCGCTGGCGGCGGTATTGATCGTCAACTACGAGATGAACTTTGTCGCCGCCAGCATCATCTGCCTGATCGCCGGCGCCATCATCGGCGGCGCGCAAGGCTATTTTGTCGCCTTCTTCAAGATCCCGTCGTTCATCGTCACCCTGGCCGGCATGCTGGTGTTCAAGGGCCTGACCCTGGCGCTGCTGGCAGGCCAGTCGGTCGGTCCTTTCCCGGAAGGCTTCCAGATGCTGAGCTCGGGCTTTCTGCCGGACCCGTTCGGTGGCGACCGCCTGCGCGGCTTCTCGCTGCTGCTGGGCGTAGTCGCCGCTTGCGCCCTGATCTTCACCTCGCTGCGCAGCCGCGCCAAGCAGATGAAGCACGGCATGGAAAACGAGCCGCGCGCCTTCTTTCTGCTCAAAAACGGCGTGTTCGCCGCCGTGATGGTGTACTTCAGCTACCTGCTGTCGTCGTACCGCGGCTTCCCGAACGTGCTGGCCGTGATGTCGGTGCTGATCGTCGCCTACACCTTCATCACCAACCGCACCGTGCTGGGCCGCCGCGTCTACGCCGTCGGCGGCAATGAAAAAGCGGCCCGCCTGTCGGGCATCAAGACCGAGCGCGTCAGCTTCTACACCTTCGTCAACATGGGCATGCTGGCAGCCCTGGCCGGCCTGATCTTCGCGGCACGTTTGAACACCGCCACGCCGAAAGCCGGTACCGGTTTTGAACTCGACGTGATCGCGGCCTGCTTTATCGGCGGCGCCTCGGCGTCGGGCGGCGTCGGCAAGGTGATGGGCGCGGTGATCGGCGCCTTCATCATGGGCGTAATGAACAACGGCATGTCCATCATGGGCATCGGCATCGATTACCAGCAAGTGATCAAGGGCCTGGTACTGCTGGCCGCCGTTTTCATCGATGTGGTCAACAAAAATAAATGAGAAGAACAAATAAGTACTAGTTCGAGCCTTTAGGGGGTTCAAGCCGGCGCATGCGCCGGCTTTTTTTATGGGCGCGGCCTTATGGTGCGCCCAGCACGGCAGACAAGGCCACCGCATCGGCGCCAGCGGCAATGCGCAGCGGGCATGTAGCATCGTTGGCGGCGCGCCAGACCGCCTCGGCCACGTCCGCCGCCAGCGTCACCTCGGACGACTGGCCCCACTGCGCAAAGACGTCCTGCGCCAGCGCCGCGTAGGCGTCGGGGATGGCGCCCTGCATGCGCTCGCGGGCGTTTTCGCCGAAGCGCGTTGCAGGCGCCCGGCCCGGCAGCACCAGCCTGACCCGCACATTGAATTGCGCCAGTTCCAGCGCCAGCGACTCGGTAAAGGCGTTGACGGCCGCCTTGCTCGCCGTGTACACCGACAGTAGCGGCAGTGGCGCCAATGTCACGCTGGACGTGACGTTGACGATCACGCCGGCATTGCGCTGCCGGAACTGCGGCAACACGGCCTGCGTCAGCGCGATGGTGCCCAGCGTATTGGTCTCGAACACCTCGCGTGCGGTGGCCATTGCCGTACCTTCGAGCGCCCCCAGCACGCCGATGCCGGCATTGTTGACCAGCACGTCGACCGGCCCGGCAGCCTGCATGACCCGGGCGATACTGGCGGCGTCGGTGACGTCGAGCGCCAGCACGCGCAGCTGGGCCGATGGCGGCAGCAAATCCGGATTCGGCGTGCGCATCGTGGCGACCACGTTCCAGCCCCGTTCGAGGAAATGGCGGGCGGTGGCAAGGCCGAAACCGGACGAGCATCCGGTGATCAGAACAGTTTTCATACAAACTCCTGGTATGGTTGGCAGTGCCCTGACTATAGAATGCCCCTGCCGGACTTGCTATAATCAAAAGTCCATCTTTTATTCGCAATAGTCCACAATGGTCGATCCGCTTGCCGAAGTCGTCACCCTGCTCCAGCCGCAAGCCAGATACTCGAAACTCGTCGGTGGCGCTGGCAGCTGGCGCATCCGTCGCGCGGAGTCGGGCCAGCCCTTCTACTGCGTGGTCCTCGACGGAGGCTGCCGCCTGACGCTGGACGGACAGGCGCCGCTACAACTGCGGCAAGGCGACTTTGTGCTGATCCCTGCCGCCCAGGGCTACACCATGTCGAGCCTGGCACCGGCCATACCGCAAGCGACCGACAGCGTGCCTGTCGAACTGCCGCAGGGCCAGTTTCGGCTCGGCAATCCGGATGGGCCACCGGAGGTGCTGCTGCTGGTCGGCCACTGCGCTTTCGGTTCGCCCGACGCGGCCTTGCTGGTGTCGCTGCTGCCGCAGTTGGTGCATGTACGCGGCGAGCACCGGCTGGCCACCCTGGTGCAGCTGGTCATGGACGAATCGCGCGCACGGCGGCCCGGGCGCGAGGTCATCCTGGCCCATCTGATGGAAGTGCTGCTGATCGAAGCGCTGCGCTCGACGGCGGAAAAGAATGCAGACAACGGCAGGGAAAACCTGGCGGCGCCGGGCTTGCTGCGCGGCCTGGGCGACGACCGGCTCGCCGCCGCGCTGCGCTGCATGCACGACAACATGGCGCGTGCCTGGACGGTGGCCGAACTGGCGCAACAATCAGCGCTGTCGCGCTCGGCCTTCTTCGAGCGCTTCAGCCGCGCGGTCGGCGTCGCACCGATGGAATACCTGCTCGCCTGGCGCATGGCCTGCGCCAAAGACCTGCTGCGGCGCAAGGAAGACGGCGGCATCGCCGCGGTGGCCGGACGGGTCGGCTACAGCTCGGCCAGCGCCTTCAGCGTCGCCTTTGCCCGCCATGTAGGCATGCCGCCGGCACGTTATGCGCGCGGGCAGATGGAAGCGTCAAGTTAGCAGGAAGCGGCCGCGTCTGCTCTCAAAATGGCACGGCATCGGCCGTGCATAGGGTGACGGGATTGCCCGGATTGAGCAGCTGGCGCCATACCCAGTTATGGTGTTCGACGATGGCCGGCGCGGCCAAGTGCGGGCGGTCGCGCGTGGTATGCGCGTCACTGATCACCACCGTCGCCAGTTCCAGGCTGGCCGCGCGGCGCACGCTGGTGTCGATGCAAAACTCGGTCGCATAGCCGCAGACATAAATCGTCTCGATGCCGGCCTGCGCCAGGTGCTGCTGCAACCCCGTCTGGCGAAACGCATCGCAGGAGTGCTTGGCGCTGACATGGTCCTGCGGTTGCGGCGCGATCTGCTCTGGAAAGCGCCAGCCGTGCGTGCCGACGGCCCATTCCGAATCGGCCGTATCGTGCTGCACATAGATCACCGGCACGCCGGCGGCGCGCGCCCGGGTGATCAGACCGGCGATGCGTTCGAGCATGGTGTCGGCCTGCCAGGCTGGCGGCTCGCTCAGTACCGCGTTCTGAAAATCAATCACAATCAAGGCATGGCGCATGGTGTTCCTTTCAAGATAAGGTTCTATCGTAGCTGTTTTCCTTATCCATCTGGTAGCGGCATGGCAGGGCTATGCCGCTACTTTCACCTCCTGCATCACATCCTGCATCACCTTGCCATGATGCAGCACCACTACCCGCTGCGCCATGGCGATGGTTTCCGGCCGGTGCGCCACGATCACGCGCGTCAGCTGGATTGTCGATATGTATTTGGGCACCTCGATGCCGTTTGAAAGAGGGCGTCCATTCCATTCGAACCATATTAATTGTTATTGTTGGCATATTTTTCCCTATTTACCAAGATACGCTCTGCGTAGATGAATTGTGATGGGAGTTCCTTGCATTGCGGGTGCGGCCATCAGATTGGTCAGGCGCACCTTGTATGTGCCTGGTGCAAGTAAAATATTAGTTATCTTCTTGTCGAAACTCTTGCCATCAGCGGCATAGTTGCCTATTTTTGATTCGTTTTTATCGAAATCAAAAGATAAGCCGTCCTCACCGATTGATTTTATTTGTAACCTCAGTTTGAGGGGCTCACCCAAGTCGACATACTCTCCCGTATGTGAATTCTTTGTTGACGTACCAACAAGTCGTAAAACGCGCCACGAATCATTCGGATCCTTTCTATTAAAATGAAACCCAAGTCCAAATGTATAAGTTTGCTTCTCGACGATTCGAATTTCGAATTCTGCAACCTCATCACCTTTATCTAAAGAAAAGGGCATTTCAAAGGGCGGTTTTAATATTCTTGTCTGTTCAGCACACGCTATCATGCTAAAAAAAAACAGTGTCCCCATCCAAAAAGTTTTAATTATTCGCAAAACTTTATATGATTTCAGCATGTGAATCGATCCTCCAGTTTTTCGATTTTCGTTGCCTTGCCGTGCGCAAAAAATACTTGAAAAACACAGTCGTTCTTGCCTAAGAACCGCATCTTTTTTTTAAAGGTCATCCAAATTTTACTATTGAAGCAATTGCAAAACGTTTTTTTAGAACCGGTCGACATCACGAAAGCGCGATTTCCCATCGCGTTTTCGTGATGCTGGGCGAATTCTGATCGGTTATGGCGGCGGAATCATGGTCAATCTCATGTTGAGGACGTGGGGATGCCGCACCAGGACGCTTGGGGCGGAATCGGGGGTTGATCTAAACGGTTTGGTCGGGGCATCTTCGAAGTCGCATCAACTGGTCGGCGCCGAGTGCGAGCAGCCCGAACATCAGATGGCTCATGACTTTGGCGTTTCCCTTGACCATGATATTGCGGCTGCCAAACTCGTCCTTGAGGTGCGCGTTGGTCCGCTCGGCGGCGCTACGCTCACATTAGCGAACTGCATCGGCAGGCTCGAAGTGTTCCCTCTCACCACCGCGCGGATTGTGGTCGATCAAGGGTACATGTCCCAGTTCGCGGCAGTGGGCATGCAACTCTTTGCTGCAGTAGGCAGCGTCCATCAAATCGTACAAATTGGTGACCCGTTGCTTCGTGATGAGCGACAGCAGCACGGCGGCGCGGCTGTCATGCATCGAGGTCGAGCACAGCAACGCGGCGATGGGGACGCCGCAATCGGCAGTGTCGATGTGCAGCTTGTAGCCGTTCCAGCTGGTCTTGTACCCTTGCGCGTTGCACTTGGTGCCCCGGTCACAGATGGTGGGCAATTCGGCGAGCATCTCGGGCAAAGCCTGGCCAAGTTGACGCCGGATCGGCGAGCCAGATGCTGGTGCGGCCTGCTTGACAGGGCGCCTACGCTTCTTGCTCTCTGCCGGTGCCGCATTGACCGCTGCCGCACGCCGTTCGCGCGCGGCAATGGCCGTGCCGTCGCGGCTGATGTGCCCGATCAACTGGTCGCCCAGGTGTTCCTCGATCATGGCTTCTTAGGCGCGTTCAACCAGCCGCTCCTCAGCGAATTGCGCAAACGCCCGCGAAAACGTCGCCTCCGAGGGCAACTTTGCAAACGGCAGAAACCCGCAAATGCGCCGCAAGGTCCTGTCCATGGCCAGGCGCTCGAGCAGACCAACGGTGGTGATGATGCCCAGCACCGCCTTGGCCACAAAAGCATTCGCCAGCCAAGCCCGTACATGCGGCGGGCGGCCAATGCCATCCCAGGATTCGCCGACGAACTCCTCGATACGCGCCCAGTCCAAGACGTAGACAACGCGTTCAAGTTTCGGCGTCATGACGCCCACCTCTGCACGCAATTCCGGCAGTACATCGTATTGAACTGCATTCCAGCGTTGCATGATCAAAGCAGGTTGGGTGGCATTCATAGTGTGGGCGTTTTGATTAAGCGTCAGAAACTAAATCATGCCAGAAATGGGCGCCCACTCCCACCTTTTCGCTTGCGCTGCCAAGCACTTTCCATCCGTTCCGCTAGTTTTGCAAGAGCCTCATGATACTGATCGTTGACTCAAATATCTTATTAAATAACTAAAAACTATCAAAAATACATTAACTACCGATGTTGTACGCCACACGGTAAATTATCACGATCAGAAGGGCTGCTGCTGCAGAGGCAAAAGTACGTAATACGAGCCCTCTGAAAGTTACAACTGATTGCACTCCGAAATCGATTTTGAAAAACCGAAACCAAAATACGTTCGGCAAAATGGCGACGATAAATAATACGAAAGGCGAGATTGTTATCTTGTCTCCAAAAATAAGCGGCAACATCATGTATGAAAGCGGCAAAATGACAATTGCAAAGACTTTATATTGCGAGTTTAATTTTTCAACAGACTGAGTTTTCACATAATATCCAGAATTGAAATACCGCCTTGATCAAATAAAAAATTACCAAAATAAATTTCTTCGAAAATACTAAATTTTTTAAAAATTTATTCTTATAATTTATATCCGAAGACTTTCACTGTCAATAATTTATAGACCATTTTTATTGCATTTTGGAAAGGTTTGTAAAAACGGCGCGCTTGAGGTCGAAAGAGTTCAATTTATCGATCTGGTCAAAACCAACATTTATACTGCCGCCAGCCGCGCCGCCCTGTCCCCCCACCAAGCCGCCTCCTCGAACACGGAAAAGCCCGACAAGTCCGCATGCGCGAACAGGATGGCGCCGTCATGTTCGCGCAGTGCCTTCAAGCCCGCATTGCTGCGAAAGCCGGGCAAGGGCGCGGCCATGGCGTGGCCGCGCACGGTGATGTCGACGCGTTCGACGCAGCTGGCAAAGTCGCGGCCATACGCCGTTTTCAGGTCGACGCTGGCCAGCGCCAGCAGTTCCTCGGGGGGGGCCGTATCGAGCCACTTGCGCGCCTGTTCCGGCGTGCGGTCGGACAGCGCGACGTAGGCGCTGAAGACGGTTTGCTCGGGCGGGCGCACGCGGATATCCTGGTGGGTGGAGACCACGTAGCCCAGGCCCGGCTCCTGGTACACCACGTTGTCCCAGCACAGCGGCGCATGCGGCAATTCATCGGGAAAACGTTTCAACAGAAAGTTCGCCACCATCCATGGCGCATAGGCGGGTGTATGGCGTTTGATGTCAAAGCCGTAGCTGGCGATGTCTTTCACCACGCGCGCCGCCACATACAGAGGCATGGCGCAGATGGCCTTGCGGGCACGGACGAGATAAGTGCGCGGCTGGCCGTCGACCAGCTCCATGCACAGCGCTTCGACGCCGGTCGCCGTGGTGGTCAGCGACACTACCGTGCCGGCGTGGCGTGCTACTTTCGACGCCTGCTCCAGCGCGGTGGCGACCGGCTGCATGCCGCCGGGCCAGGTCAGCCAGGCGCCATTGCCCGCGTTGGCGGCCTGGCCCCAGCGGCTGCAATAGTAATGCAGGCCGGCCCAGGCCGAGACCTGGTCGTAGCGCGTGCCGTAGTCGTCGCGGCAGCAATAGTTCAGGTACCAGTGCAGGGTAGGCGAGGTATAGCCGCGCTGCTCCATCCAGGTTTTGAGCGTGATGGTGTCGAGCGCCTGCCAGGCCGGGTCCTGCGAGGAGGCCACGGTCGGGAACACGAACACGCGCTTGCCGTCGTTGCCGCGCGCCTGGCGCAGCTGCGCCACCTGTGCAAAGAAGCGCCGGTGCTGCACCAGCTCTTCAGGCGACACGCCTTCGACGGGAATAAAGCCGTCCTGCCAGTGGCCGTTGAACAGCAGCCGCTCTTCCGGCGCGTGCAGGATATAGCGCTCGTCGTAGGTCGGTTTTTCTGCCATCGGGTCGCGCTGAATAATGCCCAGGTCGAACAGTATCTCGCGCACATGGGTCGATTCGGGCGAAGGCAAAGGCAGGTAGTGGCCACCGGTGGGATAGGCCAGGTCGCCGAAATGGCCACCGGCCGCATTGCCATAGGGCTGCGGGCCGTCGACCATCAGGAAGTCTTTGTGACCGAGTTTGTTGAGCCGCCAGGCAGCAGTCAGGCCGGCAATACCGGAGCCAAGTATGGCCACGTCGGTGGTGAGGGTGCGCGACGGCGGTGGCAGCGCCTTGCGCTCGCGCAGAACGTTACGCAAATAATGACCTTCGGCCCGGCCCGGATACAGCACTTTCGGCGTGATCTCCTGCCAGCGCAAATACGCCGCAATGCTGCCGGCGCCAGCGGCCAGCGCCGCCGTGCCGCCGGCAGCCCACAGCATGAAGGAACGGCGCCGCATCAGCGTATCACCCGATTCCAGTCCTGCTCGAATTCATGCACCAGCGATTGGGTATTCAGACGGTTCGGCGCCATCGGCAAGCGCTGCATGTCGGGCGGGAAGATGAACATTTCGCGCGTGGTGTCGGCATTCAAATAGCGCATCGGCAGGCGGTAGCGGGTGGGCGGTGTGTAGTCAAGCTGGGGCGAGGCGAGGATAAAACCCCATTCGCCGAACGAGGGCACGTAGGCGTGATACGGCCAGGTGCGCATGCCCACTTCGCGCAAGGTGGCGTCGATGGTCCAGTAGGCGTGCGGCGCAAAGAAGGGCGAAGTCGATTGCACCACCATCAGGCCCTTGGCCGCCAGGTGTTTTTTCACCAGGTCGTAGAACGGCACCGAATACAGCTTGCCGAGCGCGAAGCTGGAGGGATCGGGGAAGTCGACGATGGCCGCGTCGAACATATCCTGATTATTGCGCAGCCAGACGGCGGCGTCGGCGTTGATGACGGTGACGCGCTTGTCCGAGAACGATTTGTGATTCAATGCGGCCAGTTCAGGGCGGGTGGTAAACGCGCCCGTCATGGCCGGGTCCAGGTCGACCACGGTAACGTGTTCGATATGCGGGTAGCGCAGGATCTCGCGCAGCGCCAGGCCGTCGCCTCCGCCAAGCACCAGCACGCGGCGCGCCCAGGGCAAGGCTTCCAGTACCGGATGCACCAGCGCTTCGTGGTAGCGGTATTCGTCGCGCGAGGAGAACTGCAGGTTGCCGTTGATGTACAGGCGCGTGTCGTCCTTCCAGCGCGTGATCACCAGGCGCTGGTAGGGCGTGGTGGTGGAATAGACGATCTGGTCGCCGAACAGGCCATGCTCGCCCCACTCCACCATGCGGTCGGACATGGCAAAGCCGGTCACCAGCAGCAGCAGCACGGCGCAGGCACGCAGGAATTGGCCGCTCATGTTTTTCAGCTCGGCGCGAAACACATAAATGCTCCACAGGCCGACGGCCACATTGAGCATGCCGAACAAAAAGCCCGTGCGTACCAGGCCCAGGTAGGGCGACAGCACCAGCGGGAACAGCAGCGAGACGGCCAGCGCACCCAGATAGTCAAACGTCAGCACGCGGCTGACCAGTTCCGAAAATTCGGTTTGCCGCGTGTTCAGCGCGCGCATTACCAGCGGCACCTCCATGCCCACCAGTGCGCCGATCAGGAACACCATCACATACAAAAGCATACGAAACGGCGCGGCCATCCACGAAAAGGTCATGAACAGGAGCGCCGCCGACAGCCCGCCGATCAGGCCGACGGCCAGTTCGATATCGACAAAGCGCGACAGCACGTCGCCGTCTTTCACGTACTTTGAAAAGTGAGCGCCTACCCCCATGGCAAACAGGTAGCAGCCGATAATCGTGGAAAACTGCAGGATGGAGTCGCCCAGCAAATAACTGGACATGGCGCCGGCGATCAGCTCATACGCCAGGCCGCAGGAGGCGACCACGAACACCGATAAAATCAGAATCTTTTTGTTCATTGGGCTGGTTTTGTTCTAATATGCTTGCACGTTATCAAATGCTCAATCGAGGAATGCCGTGCCCGACATCCTAAACTATCTGCTCCACCTTTTACTGGCCGCCGTGCTGCTGATGGCTTTTTTTGTCATCTACACGCGCGTCACGCCCTATAACGAGGTGCTGCTGATACGCCAGGGGAATCAGGCGGCGGCGCTGTCGCTGGGCGGCGCCCTGCTCGGTTTTTCGGCCACCATCGCCTCGTCGCTGATGCACACGGCGAACTACCAGCAGTTCTTCGCCTGGGCCTTTGGCGCGATGGTGGTGCAGCTGCTGGCCTACCTGGTCACCACGCGGCTGCTGCGCATGTCGAAGGACCAGATCGAATCGAACAACACCGCCTTTGGCGGCCTGCTCGGCGCCATCGCGCTGGCGATCGGTGCCATCAATGCCGCCTGCATTTCCTGACCCCGTATTCACCTTCGCAAGGACACCATCATGAGCCTCGGCAGCTTTATCAAGAAGCAGTTTATCGATGTACTGCAGTGGAACGAAGAGAAGGAAGGCGTGCTGGCCTGGCGCTTTCCGATGCAGGATTTCGAGATCCAGAATGGCGCCATCTTGAACGTGCGCGAGTCGCAGGTGGCCGTGTTCGTCAATGAAGGCAAGATCGCCGACGTATTCGGCCCCGGCACGCACAAGCTGACCACGCAAACATTGCCCCTGCTGACCAACCTGAAAAACTGGGACAAGCTGTTCGATTCGCCCTTCAAGTCCGACGTGTATTACTTCAGCACCCGCGTGCAGACGGGCCGCAAATGGGGCACGCCGCAGCCGATCACGATCCGCGACAAGGACTTCGACATGATCCGCGTACGCGCCTTCGGCATGTACTCGTACCGCATCGCCGACGCGCGCACCTTCTTTACCGAAATTAGCGGCACGCGCGACGTCTACACGCGGGACGAAGTGGAAGATCAATTGCGCGGCATTCTGATGGCCAGCATGGCCAGCTCGCTGGGCGGCGCCAACGTGCCCTTCCTCGACATGGCGGCCAACCAGGCGCTGATGGCGCAGCAGGTCAAGGACGGCCTGGCGCAGGCTTTTATCCGCTACGGCGTGGGCCTCGATGAATTCAATGTAGCCAGCATCAGCCTGCCCGAAGAATTGCAGTCGGCGCTCGACGAGCGCATCTCGGCCGGCATGAAGGGCAGCCTGGGCGCCGACAAGATGAGCGGCTTTACCAGGTTCCAGGTGGCCAACGCGATCCCGCTGGCGGCGCAGAACGAAGGCGGGCTGGCCGGCGTCGGCGCGGGCCTGGGGGCAGGACTGTCGATTGGCCAGGTGATGGCGCAGGGCATGGCAAGCGCGTTGCAACAACCTGCACCAGCGCCGGCACCGGCACCGGCCGCGCCTGCCGAAGAACCGATCGAGGCGCGCCTGGAAAAACTCAAGGGCCTGCTCGACAAGGGACTGATTTCGGCGGCCGACTACGACGGCGCGAAGGCCGAACTGCTGAAAAAACTGATCGGCTAAATATTGGCGAAATACGACCGCATGCAAACTGTTTCCTGTCCCAGCTGCGGCGCGGAAGTCCACTTCCGCTCGCACGCTTCCGTGCTGGCCGTGTGCGAGTACTGCCACAGCACCATCATCAAGGATGCCGACGCGGTGCGCGATATCGGCAAGATGTCGGCCGTGCTGGAAGATTATTCACCGATCCAGGTTGGCACGGCAGGCGTGCACGAAGGCGTCAATTTCACGGTCGTCGGGCGCATCCAGCAGCGCTACGCGGCCGGCACCTGGAACGAGTGGTATGTGCTGTTCGATGACGCCAGCACGGCGTGGCTGGGCGACTCGTCCGGCCTGTACACGCTCACGCGCGAGCGCAAGGCCAGCGGCACCCTGCCTGCCTTTGCCGAACTGCGCCCGGGCCAGCGCTACACCATCAATGGCGAACCCTATACGGCGGCCGAAGTGCGCAGCGGCGAGTGCATCGCCGGCCAGGGCGAGCTGCCGTTCAAGGTCGGCAGCGGCTGGCGCATCCAGGTGGCCGATTTGCGCAACTACGCCAGCTTCGCCACGCTCGACTATACGGATGGCCCGCAGCCGGTGCTGTACCAGGGCGTGGCCGTCACCCTCGATGGCATGCAGTGCCAGCTGCTGCGCGACACGGACGCGATCGCACGCACCGCCGGCAAATACCGCGGCAAGCTCGATGCGCTCGACTGCCCTGCCTGCGGCAGCGGCATCCAGTATGTGCCGGGCGCCGCCGCGCAGCTGGTCTGCCCGTCCTGCCATGCCCAGCTCGACGCCAGCGGCCCCGAGGCGCAGGTGCTGGCCAAGGGCCGGCAAGTGGAAGACGAAGCCGACATCACGCTGGAGCTGGGCGCCAGCGCGAAAATCAACAATGCCGACTTTACCGTGATCGGCATGATGCGCCGCGCCGACGACGAAGGCAGCGCGTGGAACGAATACCTGCTGTACAACGCCATCGCCGGCTTTTTCTGGCTGGTGGAAACCGACGACGGCTGGTCGCGCGCCAACGTGCTGCCGAACTGGCCCAGCTGGGCCTCGCTGGAAGCCGAAAAATGCACGCTCGACGACACCACCTACACCAGGCTGTATGACTACGGCTCGCAAGTGACGTATGCGGCCGGCGCCTTCAACTGGAAGGTGGCGGTTGGCGACACCACCCATGTTTATGAATTCGAACAGGGGCAAACCAGACTGGCGGCCGAACTGAGCAGCGAAGAGATGACCTGGTCACGCTCGGTGCCGGTCGCCTACGACCAGATGAGCGCCTGGTTCGGCGCCGCTTTTCACGGCAGCATGCCGTCTTCGAACAGCAAGATGAGCCACCGCGGCGCGGCCAAAATCTTCATCATCATCACGCTGGTATTGAATGCGATCCCGATGTTCATCTCGTTTTCCAGCACCCTGATTTGGAGCCTGCTGGGCTGCCTGGCGCTGTTCGTGCCCGCCGTTTTCCTCGACAAGAACAAGACCCCATAATGAGCAAATACGTGATCTACGCACTGATGGTGACCTTCTCCGTCACGGCCGCCAACTGGGTGCGCATGTTCAAGGTGGCCGGCAGCGGCGGCGCCGGCACCACTGCGGCCAGCACCGGCAGCAGCTGGAGTTCGCGCACCGGTGGCGGTGGCGGCAGCTACGGTAGCGGCTCCAGTGGCGGCAGCAGCTATAACAGCGGCTCCTCCGGCGGCGGCCGCCACAAGTGAGCATGACGTCTCTCCCTTACCTGCCACACGGCACCCATCTGCTGGCCGATCTGTCCGGCGTCGCTGCGGCCTCCTTGCGCGACTGCGCGGCACTGGAGGCGCTGCTGCGCCAGGCCGCCATCGAAGCCGGCGCGCAGGTATTGCACGGCCACTTCCACAGCTTTGGCCAGGAAGCGGGCGTGACGGGCGTGCTGCTGCTGGCCGAGTCGCATATCTCGATCCATACCTGGCCTGAAGCGGGCTTTGCCGCCGTCGATATCTTTATGTGCGGCACGGCACGCCCACAGCTGGCGCTCGATATCATCAGCACCGAGTTGAAAGCGCGATACTCGACGCTGCAGACGGCGCGCCGCGCGCCGCCAGGGCAGGCCTGAACCGGTTGGCCGATTGCCAGGCGATCGCTTACACTGTCGGCTCGCTTCCCTACTTGTTGATCCCCATGCGCCGTTCCGCCCTGCTTGCCTTGCCCTTTCTGCTGCTGGTGTCCGCCTGCGACGACTATACGGCGCCCAGCCTGTACCAGGCCACCACGCCGGACTGCAAGACGTGGACGGACGGCTCGCGCTTCGAGCTGCCGCGCGGCATTACCGCCTACGCCACACCGCCGACCACCCTGAAAGACGGCGGCACCGAACTGGCACTGATTTTTACTTTGCCGGTCGGCACGCAAGCCAGTTTTACAAGGCTGTCGTTCCTGCTGGAAGAGCCGAAAAAGCCGCCATTTGCGAATGCCACGGTGACCACCATCTACCAGCGCGGGCTGGACCAGAAGGCGGAAATCGTCGACGTGATCGAGCAGTTGCCCATCATGTTCTCGGCGGTGGGCAACAGCAAGGCCACCCAATGGCGCCTGCGCCTGCAGCTGCCGCGCAAGCTGCCGCAGCGGTTTGACTTGAACATGCCGGACATGCTGGTGGGCGGCAAGCGCTATCCGGTGCGCACGTTTACGTATCGCTATTTTGACGAGCGCAAGGCCTACGGCATGTGCAGCTGATGTTGACGCCGGCGCGCGCCGCTGGCACACTAAGCAAGTACGCATAAATTCTTGTGACTTCTGACTTCCATAACCGGCGCTCTGCGGCGTTGCCCGCTGCTAGCAGTGCTCGCACTGCGTCGCATCGGGCGCCTTGCAGTGCATCCGGTTCTGTTCGTCATAATTTCACAATAATTTCTTGGTACTTACTTAGTGTTTTACATCACACCACAGGAGTAGACAACATGCGCCATTCGGATATTGCCGTGCTGTCGGCTGCCTGATCACTGCCCTGCTTTCATCGCATCCGGCCCGGCCGGATGGTTTTCCATACGCGTGATCGCGTAGCCGACTTTCCTCTTCTTTCGTGCCAGTCTTGCCCACTGGCGGTGCCTGCACGCGCAGGCGACATGTCCGCACGCGGACGACAGAATATGGAATCACGCTACCATGATCGCAATCGATTTTGAACAACTACGCCCCATCGGACTGCAGCAGGCCATCGCCAGCGCAGCCGCCCTGCTCGAACCCTCCTCCCCCGCCGCGCAGCTGATGCGCGTAAGCGCCGTGCACCGTGACAGCATTATCGTGCACGACGGCCATGCCGAGCGCCCGGCATCGATACTGCCGCAACTGTTGCACGACTTGCAGGCGCAAGACACCGTGCTGGCGGTCGGCGACTGGATCACTATCGAAGACGATGGTCACGATACGCTGTGGATAACTGCGCGCTTGTCCCCAGGCACGCAAATCGCACGGCGCGGCAATGACGGCCGGCGCCAGCTGCTGGCCAACAATGTCGATACGGCCTTGCTGGTGATGGGACTCGATGCCGACTTCAACCCGCGCCGCCTCGAGCGCTACCTGGCCATCGTGCTGGCCGCGCAGGTAGCTCCGGTGGTGGTACTCAGCAAGGCCGATGTGGCCGATGACGTGGCCGGCAAGCTGGCCCTGCTCAGGCAGCGCCTGCCCGCTCATCTCACTCTGTTTGCCATCGATACGCGCCATGCCGGCGACGTGCAAATCCTGGCACCGTGGCTGGGCGCGGGACAGACTTTGGTGCTGCTCGGTTCATCGGGCGCCGGCAAGTCCAGCCTGACCAACACCTTGTGCGCGGCGCGGCAGGCAAGCAATGGCGTGCGCCATGGCGACGGCCGTGGCCGGCATACGACGACGTCGCGCTCGCTGCACCGGTGTACTGGCGGGGCCTGCATCATCGACACGCCGGGCTTGCGCAGCTGGCAGGCCGACGCCGATGCCGAGACGCTGGCGGCCACATTTGACGACATCGCCGCGCTGGCGGCAAGCTGCCAGTTCCGCGATTGCCGGCATGCCAGCGAACCAGGTTGCCAGGTGCGCGGTGCGATCGACGCGGACCGCCTGCGCAACTATCACAAGCTGCTGCGCGCTGCACGACGCGACGACGAGACGCCGCTGCAGCGCATTGCCGCGCGCGCCAGGTGGAAAACCATCGTGAAGGCGACCCAGGAAAGGAACAAGCGCCGGGGATAAGTGAGTGCGCCCATGCCGGGCACACATGAAAAAAGGCAGCCCGAAGGCTGCCTTTTACATGGCTGCGTGCAAATTAATGCTTGCGCAGCTTGTGGATCGCGGCCAGTTGCGCAATCGCGCTGGCCAGCTCGGCTTGCGCTTGCGCGTAGTCGATGCCCGAATCCTTGTTGTGCATATTTTCTTCCGCCAGCTTCTTCGCTTCCAGCGCTTTCGCTTCGTCGAGGTCGTGACCGCGGATCGCGGTATCGGCCAGGACGGTCACGGTGTCAGGCTGCACTTCCAGCAAGCCGCCGGCGACGAAGACGAACTCTTCTTCAGCCTGGCCGACTACCTTGATGCGGACCGCGCCCGGACGGATGCGGGTAATCAAGGGCGTGTGGCGTGGGTAGATGCCCAGCTCGCCTTGTTCACCCGGCAACGCGACGAATTCTGCTTCACCTGAAAAAATCAATTCTTCAGCGGAAACCACGTCAACGTGAATTGTGTGTGCCATGTGTGTCCTATCGGGTTGAAGAACCCCGCCCGGTGAAGGGCGGGGTTAGGCCCAGACTTAACTTAGTTAAGTTTCTTGGCTTTTTCGATTGCTTCGTCGATCGTGCCGACCATGTAGAACGCTTGTTCCGGCAGGTGATCGAGTTCGCCCGACGCGATCATCTTGAAGCCTTTGATCGTGTCTTTCAGCGAAACGTATTTACCTGGCGAACCGGTAAATACTTCGGCGACGTGGAAAGGCTGCGACAGGAAACGCTGCATTTTACGTGCGCGGGCCACCAGCAGTTTGTCTTCCGGTGCCAGCTCGTCCATGCCCAGAATCGCGATAATGTCACGCAGTTCCTTGTAGCGCTGCAGCGTCGTTTGCACGGCGCGCGCAGTGTCGTAGTGCTCTTGACCGACGATCAGCGGGTCCAGCTGGCGCGAGGTCGAGTCCAGTGGATCGACGGCCGGGTAGATACCCAGCGAAGCGATGTCACGCGACAGGGCAACGGTCGAGTCCAGGTGGGCGAAGGTGGTTGCTGGCGAAGGATCGGTGTAATCATCGGCAGGAACGTAGACGGCCTGGATCGAGGTGATCGAACCGGTCTTGGTCGACGTGATGCGCTCTTGCAGACGGCCCATTTCTTCGGCCAGGGTAGGCTGGTAGCCCACCGCCGACGGCATACGGCCCAGCAGTGCCGACACTTCGGTACCGGCCAGGGTGAAGCGGTAGATGTTGTCGACGAAGAACAGAACGTCCTTGCCTTCATCACGGAACGATTCAGCGATCGTCAGGCCAGTCAGCGCCACGCGCAGACGGTTGCCTGGCGGTTCATTCATCTGACCGTAGACCATCGCCACTTTGGAGTTTTCCGGATTTTCCAGATCGACCACTTTCGCATCAGCCATCTCGTGGTAGAAGTCGTTACCCTCGCGAGTACGCTCACCGACGCCGGCAAACACGGACACGCCGCTGTGTGCCTTGGCGATGTTGTTGATCAGTTCCATCATGTTGACGGTCTTGCCCACGCCGGCGCCGCCGAACAGGCCGACTTTACCGCCTTTTGCAAACGGGCACACCAGGTCGATCACCTTGATGCCGGTTTCCAGCAGTTCTTGCGATGGCGACAGTTCGTCGTACGCAGGAGCGGTGCGGTGGATCGAGGCGATCTGTTCGTGCGATACCGGACCGCATTCGTCGATCGGGTTACCCAGCACGTCCATGATGCGACCCAGGGTTGCCTTACCAACTGGCACCATGATCGGTTTGCCGGTGTTCTGGATCATCATGCCGCGACGCAGGCCATCGGACGAGCCGAGTGCAATGGTACGGACGATGCCGTCGCCCAACTGCTGTTGTACTTCCAGGGTCAGTTCCGAGCCCGCCATCTTCAAGGCATCAAATACCTTAGGCATCGCGTTGCGGGGAAACTCAACGTCCACCACAGCGCCGATACACTGAACGATTTTGCCATCAGCCATGTTCGTTCCTTCAAATATAGTTAAATTCGTTTAAACCGCTGCCGCACCGGCGACGATTTCGGAGAGTTCTTTGGTAATCGCAGCTTGGCGGGTCTTGTTGTAGACGAGCTTCAATTCGCCGATCACACTACCTGCGTTGTCGCTTGCAGCTTTCATCGCGACCATCCGTGCCGATTGCTCGGACGCCAGATTTTCTGCGACTGCCTGGTACACCAGCGCTTCTACATAGCGCTCCAGCAATTCGTCGATGATGCTTTGTGCATCCGGCTCGTAGATGTAATCCCACGAGTGTGCGCTCTTGTCGGCGACCATCTTGTCAGCCGTCAATGGCAGCAGCTGTTCGACCACTGGTTCCTGCTTCATCGTGTTGATGAATTTGGTGTAGCACAGGTACACTGCGTCGAGCTTGCCAGCCTGGAACTCTTCGAGCATGACCTTGACAGGTCCGATCAATTTATCCAGGTGTGGCGTGTCGCCGGTCTGGATCGCGTGAGCGATGACCTTGACGCCGATGCGATTCAAAAAACCCAAACCCTTGTTACCGATAGCGACTGCTTCAATCTTGTTGCCGGCCACTTCCAGCTCGCGCGACTTGGACGTCACCTGGCGCAAGATATTGGTGTTCATGCCGCCGCACAGACCCTTGTCGGTCGTGACGACGATGAAACCCGCTGCCTTGGCTTGCGTGCCTTGCGCTGCCGCCAGGAATGGGTGCGTGTATTCCGGATTGGCATTCGCCAGATTGGCGGCGATATTGCGAATCTTGTCACTGTAGGGACGAGCAGCCCGCATCCGGTCTTGCGCCTTGCGCATTTTGGACGCGGCGACCATTTCCATCGCCTTGGTGATCTTCTTCGTATTCTCTACGCTTTTGATCTTGCCACGTATCTCTTTGCTTGATGCCATGAGTCCTTACTCCTTCTGCGCGTAGGGCGGCGCCTCACTCGAGGCGGGCGCCGCCTGGCCGCTTAATATGCGCCGGATTTCTTGAAATCAGCAATGGCCGCCGACAGAGTTGCTTCGCTGTCTTTGTCGAGTTGCTTGGTTTCTTCGATCTTGGCCAGCAGAGCAGCTTGCTTGGTTTTCATGTAAGCGTGGACGCCTGCTTCAAACGACAGCACTTGCTTGACTGGCACGTCGTCCATGAAGCCCTTGTTCACCGAGAACAGCGACACGGCCATCAGCGAGATCGACAGTGGCGAGTACTGGGCTTGCTTGAGCAATTCCGTGACGCGGGCGCCACGGTCGAGCTGCTTGCGGGTCGATTCGTCCAGGTCCGAGGCGAACTGCGCAAACGCGGCCAGCTCACGGTACTGCGCCAGGTCGGTACGGATACCGCCGGACAGGTTTTTGATGACCTTGGTCTGGGCGGCGCCACCGACGCGCGATACGGAAATACCGGCGTTAATCGCAGGACGGATACCGGCGTTGAACAGCGACGTTTCCAGGAAGATCTGGCCGTCGGTAATCGAAATCACGTTGGTTGGCACGAAGGCCGACACGTCGCCTGCCTGGGTTTCGATGATCGGCAGCGCCGTCAGCGAACCGGTCTTGCCCTTGACGGCGCCGTTGGTGAACTTCTCGACGTAGTCGGCGTTCACGCGGGCTGCGCGTTCGAGCAGGCGGCTGTGCAGGTAGAACACGTCGCCAGGGTACGCTTCGCGACCTGGTGGACGGCGCAGCAGCAGCGAAATCTGACGATAGGCAACAGCTTGCTTGGACAGATCATCGTAGACGATCAGTGCATCTTCACCGCGGTCACGGAAGTATTCGCCCATGGCGCAACCGGAGTACGGCGAAATATATTGCATGGCGGCCGATTCCGAAGCGGAAGCGGCGACCACGATGGTGTATTCCATCGCGCCGTGCTGTTCCAGCGAGCGCACGATGTTCTTGATCGACGAGGCCTTCTGGCCAATCGCGACGTAGATACACTTCATGCCCTGGCCTTTTTGATTGATGATCGCATCAATCGCCACGGCCGACTTGCCGGTTTGACGGTCACCAATGATCAGTTCGCGCTGGCCGCGGCCAACCGGAACCATCGCATCGATCGACTTCAGGCCGGTTTGCATTGGTTGCGACACGGATTCGCGGGCGATCACGCCCGGTGCGATTTTTTCAATCGCGGCCGTCATTTTCGCATCGACTGGGCCTTTGCCGTCGATCGGCTGGCCCAGCGCGTTGACCACGCGGCCCAGCAGTTCAGGACCGACTGGCACTTCCAGAATGCGGCCGGTGCATTTCACCGTGTCGCCTTCGGAGATGTGCTCGTAAGCACCCAGGATCACGGAACCGACGGAGTCGCGCTCCAGGTTCATCGCCAGGCCAAAGGTATTGCCCGGGAATTCCAGCATCTCGCCTTGCATCACGTCCGACAGGCCGTGGATGCGGCAGATACCGTCGGCAACGGAAATGACCGTGCCTTGGTTACGCACTTCAGCGCCGCCATCAAGACCTTGGATCCGGCTCTTGATCAACTCGCTGATTTCAGATGGGTTGAGTTGCATACTAACTCCTAAAAGTGTTTCTCTCAGCTTGCGCGAGGGGTAAGGGTCTGTCTAAGCTGGCCTGCCGAAGCGCGTGTCTTACGACACCAGTGCGGCGTGCAATTGCTGCAGTTTGGCGCGCACCGAGGTGTCGAGCACCTGGTCGCCAACCACCACGCGCACGCCGCCGAGCAGCGATGGATCCACTGTGACGGCAGGGTTGAGCTTGCGACTGAATTTCTTTTCCAGCGTTGCGACCAGCTCGGCCGTTTGGCCTTCGCTCAGATCGAAAGCGCTCGTGATCTCGGCGTCAGCCGCACCTTCCAGACCGTTTTTCAACTGGTGGAATTGCGCGCCGATTTCCGGCAGCAGGCTGATGCGGCCATTTTCGATCAGCAGGGTGACGAAGTTTTTGACTTCTTCGTTGAGCGGCGATTTCAACAACGACAGGATGGTGGCGGCGACGTCGCTCTCCGAAACTTTCGGATTGCGCGCGTACGCCTGTACCTCGGGGTGGCTGCCGATCTGGGCCAATTCGGACACCAGTTCGGACCACGCCGCGAGGTTGCTGGACTCCTTACCTGCTTGGGCTACGCGGAACAAAGCTTCCGCGTAGGGACGGGCGACGGTTGCGAGTTCTGCCATGATTACAGCTCGACAGCAAGACGCTGCAACATTTCGGCGTGCGCCGTGGCGTTGACTTCACGCTTCAGGATCTGCTCGGCACCTTTGATCGCCAGGTCAGCCACCTGAGCGCGCAGTTGTTCGCGTGCTTTCGACAGTTGCTGCTCGGCGTCGGACTGGGCTTGCGCGATGATACGCGCCGCTTCAGCCTGGGCATTTTGCTTGATCTCTTCAGCAACCAGCTGGGCACGCTTTTCAGCGTCCGCAACGCGTTGCGACGCTTCTTCACGTGCACCGTTCAATGCTTCTTGCGCACGCTTTTCAGCGACAGCCATCGAAGCCTGACCTTGATCGGCCGCAGCCAATCCATCCGCGATTCGTTTGGCACGCTCATCCAGCGCTGTGTTCAGCGCTGGAAATACGAACTTCATCGAGAACCAGACCAACACCGCGAAGGTGATCATCTGGCCGATGAGCGACATATTGATGTCCATACCTTTGCTCCTGACTAAAAGTTTCTCCTAGGATTGGAGCGAATTACTGAGCAGCGGCCATCAAAGGAGCCAGGAACGGGTTGGCGAACGTGTACAGCAGAGCGATACCAACGCCGATCATCGAGATGGCATCGAGCAGACCAGCGATCACGAACAGTTTGGTTTGCAGTTGTGGCATCAGTTCTGGTTGACGTGCCGAAGCTTCCAGGAATTTACCACCCAAGATAGCGAAGCCCAAAGCGGTACCGATTGCGGCCAGGCCGATGATGATTGCTGCTGCCAGAACGGTCATGCTTTGTACTTGTGCGATCAGAGCTTGCATAAAATTCTCCTAAATTTAAAAACGAAAGGTATTAACAAAAAACAAAATATAAAGTTGCTGATTAATGCTTCTCAACCGCAAGGCTCAGATACACAACCGTCAACGCCATAAACACAAAAGCTTGCAAAGTTACAATCAAGATATGGAAAATTGCCCATGGACCACCCAACGCCCACTGTGCCCACCAAGGCAGCAACGCGATCAAGATGAAAATCAGCTCGCCGGCATACATATTGCCGAACAGTCGCAGCGACAGGGAGATCAGTTTTGCAACCAACTCAACCATTTGCAGCAAGAAATTAACTGGTGCCAACAAGATCGTGCCGATGATGCCACTGGCGTGGAACGGCGCGGTGAACAACTCCTTGATCCAGCCGCCCAGGCCCTTGGCCTTGACGGAAAACGCGATAATGCACAGAACCACCGAGAACGACATGCCAAAAGTATGGTTCACGTCGGCGGTCGGCACCACGCGCAGGTTATGCACGCCAAACCAGCTCAAAATCATCGGCAACAGGTCAACCGGCAGGAAGTCCATCGCGTTCAACAGCCAGACCCACACGAAAATCGTGATGGCCAGCGGCGCGATGATCTTGCTTTTGGCGTGAAAGGCCCCATTAATGGTCTCATTGACCATTTCCATGATCATTTCGACGAAGTTCTGCAGCTTGCCGGGAACACCGGCCGTCGCGCGGCGCGACGCCATGTAGAAAACGGCAAGGAAAACAAAGCCCAGGGCGGCCGAGATCCAGAAGGTGTCCAGATTGAAGGTGCCAGTGGCACTTTTCAAGTGGGTCAAATGGTGGCTGATGTATTCTGTGGCGTTGGCCGGGGCAGCATGGCCCGCTTCAATAGCGTGTTCTGTGGTCATAATGAATTTAGATTTGTCGTTTCAGAGCACAACGGGCCCCAAAACCAATGATTAAACAGCGAGCAATGAAAACCAGTATGCTAAGGTTGCCACCGCGAAACCCAAGATCAGCCATAACCAGGCGGCCGACTGAAACAACACCAGTGCCAATATAAACAGCACCGCTGTGATAAACATTTTCACCGCTTCCGCACGCACGTGCGCACGAAACGCCTTTTTGGCGTCGCTGGAGCCGCGAACGACCAGCATGGCATATGTCATGCTGCCAATGACGGCAATTGCACCGCCAACTGCGGCGGACCAGCCCTTCACACTGCCACCAAAAAACAGGGTTACCGTGGCGAAGCTGATGACGATTGCTAGCTGCAAGGCAACTACTTTGTAGACTGGCTTGGCAATGTTTTGCTTCGAATCACTCAATTACCAAGTTCCCGGAAAAAAATCTACACGCCCAAAGACACGGGATTATAGTTGGCTTTGTTCTACAGAGTCAAACGTTGGTGCACCGCAGCAGGGCAATTGCTGCATGAAACAGACGCTTTATCGACACTTCGCGGCCATTTGCACCAACATATGGCAAAGCGGCTTGCCGTGCCGCTTGCGCACGTGTTAGCAACCCGCCATTTAACCACGCAAACGGCTCAACAGGCCATCCAGTACGTCAAGATCGGCAAAATCAATTACCAATTGACCACGTCCCTTGTTGCCCATCTTGAATACTACCGGCGTGGCCAGCGCGTCGGACAGCTCTTCTTCCAGGCGCGCGATGTCGCCCGATTTTTCTTTCACGCGCGGTTCGGCCGGGTTGGCCGCTTCGTCGATGCTGCGCGTGACCAGTTTTTCCGTTTCGCGCACCGACAGCCGTTTCGCCACCACCAAGTTGGCCAGCGTGATCTGGCTGGCCGCGTCGACCGCCAGCAGCGCGCGCGCATGGCCCATGTCGATATCGCCGGCCATCAGCATGGTTTGCACGGGAGCGGCCAGGTTCATCAGCCGCAGCAGGTTGGAGACAGCACTGCGCGAGCGTCCGACCGCAGTGGCCGCTTGCTCATGGGTAAAATTGAAGTCGGTAATCAGGCGCCCAATGCCTTGCGCTTCTTCCAGCGGATTCAAGTCTTCGCGCTGGATGTTTTCAATCAGTGCCATGGCGGCGGCCGCCAGATCGTCGACATCGCGCACCAGCACCGGCAGGTCTGTCAGGCCGGCCAGCTGCGCCGCGCGAAAGCGCCGCTCACCGGCGATGATTTCATATTTGACAAGTCCGCTCAGGGTGTCCTGGCCGATCGGGCGCACCAGGATCGGCTGCATCAAGCCCTGTGCCTTGATCGAGGCGGCCAGTTCATTCAGGGCGCCCTCGTCCATGCGCGTGCGCGGCTGATATTTGCCGGCTTGCATTTGTGTTACCGACAAGGTTGTCGGCGTGCTCAGTTCCGGGCTGGCGAAGTCGCCGCCGCCCAACAGGGCGTCGAGGCCGCGCCCCAGACCTTTTAATTTTTTGGTAGCCATGCTGTCCTAATGAATTTTTTAAGTAAGCGCTCACATTATGACTGTGATCGCCTGCTTCTTACATATGTTTGATGCGTTCAACCATTTCGGCGCCAAAGGCGATATACGCTTGCGCGCCTTTCGAGCTGGGGTCGAAGTTGACGCCAGGTAAGCCATACGACGGCGCTTCGGCCAGGCGCACGTTGCGCGGAATAATCGTCTTGAAGACCTTGTCGCCAAAGTGCTGTTCCAGCTGGGCCGACACTTGTTGCGATAATGTCATGCGAGGATCAAACATCACGCGCAACAGGCCGATGATCTTCAATTCCGGGTTCAGGTTGGCATGCACCTTCTTGATGGTGTTGACCAGGTCCGACAGACCTTCGAGCGCGTAGTACTCGCACTGCATCGGGATGATCACGCCATGCGCGGCGCACAGGCCGTTCAGGGTCAGCATCGACAAGGCCGGCGGGCAATCGACGAGGATGAAGTCGTAGTCGCCGTCCACTTCGGCCAATGCATCCTTGAGCCGGCTTTCGCGGCGGTCCAGTTCCACCATCTCCACTTCGGCGCCGGCCAGCTCGCGGTTCGACGGCAGCACGTCGAAACGCCCCGCTTCCGAACGCTGGCGCGCCGTCCTGACATCGGACTCGCCCAGCATCACTTCATAGGTCGACGCGGTCAGCCCGGCCTTGTTGATGCCGGCGCCCATGGTGGCGTTGCCTTGCGGATCGAGGTCGACCAGCAGCACGCGCTGGTCCAGCTTGGCCAGGCCGGCGGCCAGGTTGACGCTCGTTGTGGTTTTACCAACACCACCCTTTTGATTTGCTACACAAAAAATTTTGGCCATGTATCTTCTAGTTGTAAATGGATGCACACTTCATTGTCGCGCCCCGGCTTTCCACCGAAACAATTTATACTGTTTATTCTATTTATACGATATAAATCATTTATATAATTTATACCGTATAAATGATTTATACCGTATAAATGATTTATATCATTTATTTTTCAGCGCTTAAATTCTTGTTATAAACACCAGATGGCGCTCCGCATTCAGCCCTGGAACCGTGATCGGCTGCAATTTCGTCACTTTCCAGTCTGCCGGCAGTCGCTCGCGCTCGTCTGGCGGGGCCACGCCCTTCAAGGCGATGAATTGACCGCCCTCCTCCAGCACGTGCTTCGACCAGTTGACGAAGTCGGACAGGTCGGCGAACGCGCGCGAGGTGATCAGGTCGAATTTCTGCTGTACTTCCAGCTGCTCCACGCGCCTGGTGTACACCGTGACGTTGGACAGGCGCAGTTCGGCCTTCACTTGCGTCAAAAACGCCGTCTTCTTGTGCACCGTATCGATCATCGACACCTTGATATCGGGCCGCGCAATCGCCAGCACCATGCCCGGCAGGCCGCCGCCGGCGCCCACGTCGAGCACATTTTTGGCGTCCGCGAAAGCGGGCACGGCGGCCAGCGAATCGAGCACGTGCAAAGTCAGCATCTGCAGCGGATCGCGCACCGACGTCAGGTTGTAGACGCTGTTCCACTTGGCCAGCAAGGCCAGGTAATCGAGCAGTTGTTCCGCCTGTTGCGCGCTCAGGTCCAGCCCCAGCGCGGTAATACCCTCATCTAAAATCTGGGCCAATGCGGCCCGGTCAAACTGCTTCATTCAACAACCTCGTCCTGTAAAGTGGTGGTCTGTATGTCGGCATGACCTGCGCCGAAGCCGCGCTTTTTCAGGTGCACCAGCAGCAGCGAAATGGCGGCCGGCGTCACGCCGGAAATGCGCGAGGCCTGGCCCAGGGTTTCCGGGCGCTGCTTGTCGAGCTTCTGGCGCACTTCGACCGACAGCGCGGTGATGTCCAGGTAATTGAAACCTGGCGGCAAAGCCAGGTTTTCATAGTGTTCGTGGCGCTCGATTTCCTTGGTCTGGCGTTCGATATAGCCGGCATACTTGAGCTGGATTTCCACCTGTTCGCGCACCGCGGGGTCCTCCACGCCGGGACCGGCCAGGGCTTGTCCTGCCACGCCCGTCATGCTCATCAGAGTGTCGTAGGCCACGTTCGGGCGGCGCAGCAAGTCCGCCAGCGAATACTCGCGTTCGATGGCCTGGCCGACGATGCGTTCCGATTCGGCGGCGGCCAGGATGCGGGGATTGACCCAGGTGGAACGCAGGCGTTCCAGTTCCAGGGCGACGGCTTCGCGCTTGCGCTCGAACGCCTCCCACTGCACGTCGCCGACACAACCCAAGGCGCGGCCGATTTCCGTCAGGCGCATGTCGGCATTGTCTTCACGCAGGCTCAATCGATACTCGGCACGGCTGGTAAACATGCGGTAAGGCTCCTGTACGCCCTGCGTGATCAGGTCGTCGACCAGCACGCCCAGATAGGCTTCGGAGCGGCCCGGTGTCCACGCGTCCTTGTCTTGCGTCAGCAACGCCGCATTGATACCGGCCAGCATGCCTTGTGCGGCCGCTTCTTCGTAGCCGGTGGTGCCATTGATCTGGCCGGCAAAGAACAGGCCCGCCACCACCTTGGTTTCCAGCGAGGCTTTCAGGCCGCGCGGGTCGAAATAATCGTATTCGATGGCATAGCCGGGGCGCAGAATATGCGCGTTTTCCATGCCTTTCATCGAGCGCACCAGGGCGATCTGCACGTCGAACGGCAGGCTGGTCGAGATGCCGTTCGGATAGAATTCGTGCGTCGTCAAGCCTTCCGGCTCGAGGAAAATCTGGTGCGATTCCTTGCTGGCAAAGCGGTGAATCTTGTCCTCGATCGACGGGCAATAACGCGGACCGACGCCTTCGATCACGCCCGTGTACATGGGGCTGCGATCAAGGCCGCCGCGGATGATGTCATGCGTCTGGCTATTGGTATGCGTGATCCAGCACGGCACTTGTCGCGGGTGCATGGCCGTGTTGCCCATCACCGAAAACACGGGCACCGGATCGAGGTCGCCCGGCTGCTCTTGCATCACGGAAAAGTCGATGCTGCGCCCGTCGATGCGCGGCGGCGTGCCGGTTTTCAGACGGCCTTGCGGCAGTTTCAATTCCTTCAGACGGCTTGATAACGAGATCGCCGGCGGATCGCCGGCGCGGCCGGCCGAATAGTTATTCAGGCCCACGTGGATCTTGCCGTCGAGGAAAGTGCCTGCCGTCAACACCACGGCGCGCGCCAAAAACTTCAGGCCGATCTGCGTCACGGCGCCCACCACGCGGTCACCTTCCACGATCAGGTCATCGACGGCCTGCTGGAACAGCCACAGGTTCGGCTGGTTTTCCAGGCGCGAACGGATCGCAGCCTTGTATAAAATACGGTCGGCCTGGGCGCGCGTGGCGCGAACTGCCGGGCCTTTCGAGGAATTCAAAATGCGGAACTGGATGCCGGACTCGTCGGTGGCGATCGCCATCGCGCCGCCCATGGCGTCCACCTCCTTGACCAAATGGCCCTTGCCGATGCCGCCGATCGACGGATTGCACGACATCTGGCCCAGGGTTTCAATATTGTGCGTGAGCAAAAGCGTCTTCTGCCCCATGCGGGCGGAAGCGAGTGCCGCCTCGGTACCGGCGTGACCACCACCGACGACGATGACGTCGAATTCTGTAGGAAATAACATGAGTAATAGGTAAATGCGAGGAGTGAGCTCCGATTATAGAGTCTTTTTGCGGCCATAACTTTTTAGCGTCCATTTTTTGCCTATTTTTTACTCAGCAAGCAAAGCCGGGCACCTGTTCCACGTGGAACAGCGCTGACGACCATCAGCCCGGTTTCACGTGGAACATGCACGGTGACCAAAAGCGGAGTAAGCTCGTTGCATCGTCTCGCACCGGAGTGCGCATGTCCGCCTTTCAGTTTCGCACCGTTCCCCATCTGATCAGCGAGCCCGGCGCCAGCAGCGAGCTCGGTACGCATGTCCGCCAGCATTTTCCCGCCGTGCGCCGCGCGCTGCTGGTGACCGATCCAGGCTTTCTCGCCACCGGCCTGGTCGCTACGCCACTACGCAGCTTGCGTGACGCAGGCATTGAGGTGCAGGTGTTTTCGGATGTCCAGGCCGATCCGCCGGAAGCCGTGGTACTGGCGGCCGTGGAGCAAGCCACATTGTTTCACGTGGAACTGGTGATCGGCCTCGGTGGCGGCAGCTCGATGGACGTGGCCAAATTGATCGCCGTGCTGGCACCAGGCCAGCAGACGCTGGCCGACATGTATGGCATCGGCAAGGTCCAAGGCGCGCGCCTGCCATTGGTGCAACTACCCACCACCGCCGGCACCGGCTCGGAAGTGACGAATATTGCCATCGTCACCACTGGCGCCGCCAGCAAGATGGGCGTGGTGGCAGCGCAGCTGTACGCAGACCTGGCCATCCTCGATGCCAGCCTGACCCTGGGCCTGCCACCCGCCGTCACAGCCGCCACCGGGATTGATGCGATGGTGCATGCGATCGAGGCCTACACCACGGCGCACCTGAAGAACCCGTTGTCGGACATGCTGGCGCGCCAGGCCCTCTCCTTGTTGTCCGCCAACTTGGTGCGCGTGTGCCGCAATGGCGACGATCTGGCGGCGCGGCAAGCCATGCTGCTCGGTGCCATGCTGGCCGGGCAGGCATTTTCCAACGCGCCGGTGGCGGCCGTGCACGCCCTCGCCTATCCGATCGGCGCCATGTTTCACGTGCCACATGGTCTGTCGAATGCGCTGGTGATGCCGCATGTGTTGCGCTTTAACCTCAGCCATGCAACACCCATGTATGCGGAACTGGCGGCCATCGTTGCGCCGCAAGCGAGCGGTAGCGAGGAAGCGCGCGCGCAAGGTTTGATCGCTGCCCTGCAGGCGCTGGCGGTGGAGACGGGCATCGTGCGCACCTTGCGTGAAGTGGGCGTCGCTGAAAGCGAGCTCGATGCACTGGCCGAGGCCGCCATGCTGCAGACACGCTTGCTGGGCAATAACCCACGCATCGTGACTGTGGATGACGCGCGCGCCATTTATGCAGCCGCTTGGTGAAATAACAGAGGAAAGAAGAAGATTGCACTGATACACTCAGCACATGAAGCCTGCCGATATCCCCATCCATCCGGACGCCACCGTCGCTCCCGCCCAAGGTTGCGCCGGTTGCCATGACAGCGAAGCGCTGCCGTTTTCCTTCGAGTATGCCTACCAGCCCATCGTCGACCTGGACACGCGCAGCATCTACGCCTATGAAGCGCTGGTGCGTGGCCCGAACGGCGAAAGTGCCGCCAGCGTGCTGGCGCAGGTGACGGACGAGAACCGCTACCGCTTCGACCAGACTTGCCGCGTGAAAGCTGTAGCCGGCGCCGCGCGCCTGGGCATGAAAGAATTCCTGTCGATTAATTTTTTGCCGAATGCCGTGTACCGCCCCGAAGTCTGCATCCGCAGCACGCTGGAGGCGGCGCGCACGCATAATTTCCCTACCGACAAAATCATCTTCGAAGTGACGGAGGGCGAACGGGTGCAGGACCGCCCTCACCTGGTCAATATCTTCCGCGAATACCGGCGCTTCGGTTTCCAGACCGCCATCGACGATTTCGGCGCCGGTTATGCGGGGCTCAATCTGCTGGCCGAATACCAGCCCGATATCATCAAGATCGACATGGACCTGGTGCGCGACGTCGACCGTCATGCGCCGCGCCAGGCCATCGTGCGCGCAATCGCCAGCCTGTGCCGCGAACTGGGTATCAAGGTACTGGCCGAAGGCATCGAAACGCGCGCCGAGCGCGACTTCCTGTCCAGCTGCGGCATCTCGCTGATGCAGGGTTACTGGTTTTCAAAACCCGTGTTCCAGGGCTTGGCAGAGATACCGGACAGCGCTTGGGATGTATAAGATAAGTACTAAAAAAAATGGCCACGTGAAACGTGGCCATTTTTTTGATGAATAGCGCTCAGTCCGGAATAGTCACCACCGCTCCCGCCACGGTGATGGTATTGGCCGGCGCGGGCGCGGGCGCGATCAGCGGCAGATTCACACTGGTGACCGGCGTGCTGGCATCGGGCCGGGTGACGGTGCGCACCACTTGCGATGGCGGCAGCGGCTGGTTCGAGCGCAAGTGGGCGTACATGGCGTCGAGCGCGCGGTTCAGGTACACGTGCAAGGGCACGATCAGGGTCGGCAAGGCGCTGCTGAAGGAGTCGAAGTGGTTGGCGTTGGTCACTTCGATATAGCGCAGCTTGCTATTAGCGCCCTCCACCGCCGCGTTCAGCCCCACATAAGCGCGCGAGGCATGATTGACGGGAATCAGCGTATCGCTGCGGCCGTGCACGATCATCGCCGGTTTACCGTTGAGCTTGCCGCTGGCACGCACCTGCGCCATGCCCTCGCGCACGCGCGCGCTTTGCGCAGCCAGCCCCCCCGTCAAGGCCGCGCCAGTAACGGCGTCGTTGCCGGTCGCCAGGCTGCGCAGGCACAGGAAGCCGTCGAGCGCCTGGTCGGGCAGATTGCTCGACGGCGAAACGGCGGCCGTATACAGACGCGCGCCGCCGACAGCATTCTCATAAATCACATTGCCAAGGATGCCGTTCTGCGTGGCGAAGCTGGCCGCCTTCTGCGCGCTGGTGTAGGCGACGGCATTGCCCAAGGCATCGGTCTGCGCAAAGCTGAAGCCGCAGACTTTATCCGTCGCGGCAAACCTGCCGTAGGCGTAGGCATAGGTCACGGCCACCAGGATATTCGTGCCCGCATGCGCAGCCTGCAAGGGATCGGCGTCCGGCAGCCAGCCATAGGCTTGCAGGCGGCGTTTCGCATCCTGCTGCTGCGAGGCCAGGTCGGCGCCAGTCAACAGGCCCTTGGCTAGCAGCGCGGTGCAGCGCCCGGCGTTGCCGGCCACGGCGGCAATGCAGGGCTGGTACAGCGCCGCATAGGTAGCGTAATCGAACAGCGCACGCCCGGCGCCGTTGACGGTCACCGCGCCCTGGCGCACGCTCCAGGCGGTCGATGGCTGCGGCTGGATCTGCGGCTCGCTGGCGGCCACGCCGCTGATCAATCCCTGGGTATCCTGCTCGGCCGCCAGCAAGGCGGCGCCGGCGCCATTGGAGATGCTCGAAGCAATCGTGATGGTGTTGGATGGCTTCAGGCGCACCAGATGGGCAACGCCATCGCGCGCGGTGGCGCCATAGCGCTCGTTCAACACGTAATAGGCAAACTCGACCGCCTGCAAGGTCGCCCTGCCCCAGTCCTTTTCGGGGTTCTGTTGCGAGTGCGCGTGCTTGAAGGCGACGCGGTTCGGATAATCTCTGGCAAAGGCGGCGCGGTCGGCATCAAGCAGGTCGGGCGCGAAAATCGCATTTTTCCCGGCTTGTGTGCGCGTCGCGCGCAGGCCGTTCTGCAGGTTGACGCTGTCGTCGTCGAACACATACAGGCCGGTGCCCGAGCCCTTGTCGGCATAGGCCACGGCGCAGCCTTTTTTCAGGCCCCATTCACCGGAACTGCCGATGGCGCCGTAAATGCCGCGCGAGCCGCTGGATGTCCCCGTGACGATGCAGGCGCGCTCGGGATCAAAACTGGCGGGCACCTGCACCATCAGGGTGAGGTTTTTCTTGCCCGTGCCATCGTCGGCGTAGGCCACGTACTCGCTGCCCGCGATCAACCCTTCGCCGCTGCCCGCCACGCCGTTGGCGTCGACGTTCGGGCCATACAGGCTGCCGTAGCCGCTGTTGGCTGCGATATCGAGTACGGCGCGGTAATTGGCGTGGATGGCGTTGCGGCGCAGTTCCAGCGCAGTCGGACGCTCGGGGTCGGCATAGGCGGGTACCGCAGCGGCCAGGCCGGTCTTGCCGAGACCGGCCGTCAATAAATCATTGGTCTTGCCATCGACATCGAGGCGCGTGATGGCGCCCAGGTAATCGGGCAAGGGGTTCAGGTCTTCGGCCGTGTGGCTGCTGCCGCAGGCGGACAACAACAAGAGCGCGCCCAAGCCGCCGGTGCGCATGATGGTGGTGGTCATAGCTGTTCTCCATTCATTGATGAGGTAACGCTAAAAACGGTCTCCAAATAAAAAACGCCGGACTCATATCCGGCGTTGCTTGCGGCTCAGGACTCAGGCGGCGGGCCTGGCGGCCCTGCCTCCGAAGCGGGCGATCGCCTCGCCCACGATACCGCGCCGGAACATCAGCACGCAGATCACGAAGATGATGCCGGTGACGATGCCCACCGATTCGCCCAAGGTCCCAAACCACTGCACGCCCGTGTGCGTGGCCAGGTAGGTGCCAAAGTCGCCCAGTTTGTTTTCCAGCGCAATGATCAGCACGGCGCCGAGGATGGGGCCGGCCAGCGTGCCCATGCCACCCACCAGAGTCATCAGGACAACCAGGCCCGACATGCCCCAGTACACATCGGTCAGGGTTTCAAAGCCCAGCACCAGCGTCTTGGTGGCGCCGGCCAGCGCCGCCAGGGACGCGGACAGCACGATGGCCGTCAGCTTGTACTTGTTGACGTCGTAGCCCAGGGAGATGGCGCGCGGCTCGTTTTCCTTGATCGCTTTCAACACCTGCCCGAACGGCGAGTGGATGGTGCGCACGATCAGGGCGAAGCCGGCGACAAAGATGGCCAGCACCACGTAGTACAGCACGGTGTCGTTACCCAGGTTGATGGTGCCAAACAGTGTTCCACGTGGAACACCCTGCAAGCCATCTTCGCCGCCGGTGAACGGCAGGCGCAGCGCCAGGAAGTACACCATCTGCGCCAGCGCCAGGGTGATCATGGTGAAATAGATGCCCTGGCGGCGGATCGCCAGGCTGCCCATCACCAGGCCCAGGAAGGCGCCGGTGACGACGCCGGCCAGCAGGCCCAGTTCCGTCGGCCAGCCCCAGGTGCGCAAGGCGTAACCGGTGACATAGCCGGCGCCGCCAAAAAACGCCGCATGGCCGAAGGACAGCAAACCGGTATAGCCGATCAGCA
Source organism: Janthinobacterium sp. PC23-8 (assembly GCF_002250505.1). Classification (GTDB taxonomy): domain Bacteria; phylum Pseudomonadota; class Gammaproteobacteria; order Burkholderiales; family Burkholderiaceae_D; genus Janthinobacterium. The sequence goes on along the minus strand of NZ_NJGY01000001.1, from coordinate 2,553,580 downwards.
AGTTGAAGGCGCAGGCAAACAGGGCAAAGCAAAGCAACTTCATCAGGAAGACCGGATAGCCGTAAAACGGTGCGGCCAGCGCCAGCGCCAGGGCGATTGCGTAGCCTACATTTTTATTCATCGTGATTGCTCCAATACATGACTGATGAGATTACTTTTCTTTGCCGAACAGGCCGGCGGGACGCAGCAGCAGCACGATGACCATCACCACGAACACCACGGTGGCCGAGCCTTCCGGGTAGAACACGCGGGTCAGGCCCTCGATCACGCCCAGGCCCAGGCCTGTCAGGATGGAACCCATGATGGAGCCCATGCCGCCGATCACCACCACGGCAAACACGACGATGATCAGGTTCGAGCCCATCAGTGGCGAGACCTGGATGATGGGTGCGGCCAGCACGCCGGCAAAACCGGCCAGCGCCACGCCGAAGCCGAACGTCAGCGTCACCATCAGCGGCACGTTGATGCCGAACGCTTCGACCAGTTTCGGGTTTTCCGTACCAGCGCGCAGGTAAGCACCCAGCTTGGTTTTTTCGATCACGAACCAGGTGGCCAGGCACACCGCCAGCGAAGCGACGACGACCCAGGCGCGGTAGTTCGGCAGGATCATGAAGCCCAGATCGGTGGCGCCGGACAGCAATTCGGGCACGGCATAGGGCTGGCCCGAGACGCCATAGAAGGAGCGGAACACCCCTTCGACGATCAGGGTGATGCCAAAGGTCAGCAGCAAGCCGTACAAATGATCGAGTTTGTACAGCCAGCGCAGCATGGTTTTTTCGATCAGGATGCCGAAGGCGCCGACGATCAGGGGGGCGATCACCAGCATGGCCCAGTAATTGATGTCGAAGTAGCTCAGGCCGATCCAGGCCAGGAAGGCACCCATCATGTACATGGCGCCGTGCGAGAAATTGATGACGTTGAGCAGGCCAAAGATGACGGCCAGACCGAGGGACAACATGGCATAGAACGAGCCGTTGACAAGACCCAGCAGCAGCTGGCTCATCATCGCTTGTAATGGAACGCCGAAAATTTCCATGGCATCACAGTATAAAAAGCACCGCCGGATGACGGTGTGGTATCAAGGGAGGGCGCGGCGGCGCAAGGTGAAGCGTGGCCGGCATGCACGGCCACGACCACACTGCCCGCGTGGCATGGCGCCAGACGGGCAGTGTGGTCAGCTTATTTCCAGAGCGAACACTTCGATTCGGCCTTGGTCAGGTAGGCTTGCGCCCCCGGCACCGTGGCCACCACCTTGTAGTAATCCCATGGGTATTTCGACTCGGCCGGCTTTTTCACTTCCATCAGGTACATGTCGTGCACCATGCGGCCATCGGGACGCACTTCGCCGTTCTTGGTGAACATGTCGTTGATCCTGGTTTTTTTCAGGTAGGCCATGACCTTGTCGGAATCGTCGGTGCCGAGCGCCTTGACGGCCTTCAGGTAATTGGCTGCGGCCGAGTAGTCGGCTGCCTGCAGCATCGACGGCTCTTTCTTCATCTTGTCGAAATAGCGTTTCGACCAGGCGCGCGTTTCCGGATTCAGGTCCCAGTACCAGCCATCGGTCAGGTACATGCCCTGCGTCAGGTTCAGGCCCAGCGAATGGATGTCGTTAATAAAAATCAGCAAGCCGGCCAGTTTCACGCTCTTGGTCACGCCAAACTCATTGGCCGCCTTGATGCTGTTGATGGCGTCGCCACCGGCATTGGCCAGGCCGAGGATTTGCGGTTTGGCCGCTTGCGCCTGCAGCAGGAAGGACGAGAAGTCGGAGGCGCCCAGCGGATGCTTGACGCTGCCCAGCACCTTGCCGCCGGCCGCCTTGACGACATCGGCCGTGTCTTTTTCCAGCGAGTGGCCAAACGCGTAGTCGGCCGTCATGAAATACCAGTTCTTGCCGCCCTGCTTGACGAGGGTGCCGCCGGTGCCGCGCGCCAGTGCCACGGTGTCGTAGGCGTAATGCACGGTGTAAGGCGAGCATTCTTCATTGGTCAGGCGCGAGGAGCCGGCGCCAATGGCGACAAACACTTTTTTCTTTTCGGCCGCAACCTTGGCCATGGCCAGGCTGGCGCCTGAATTGGTGCCGCCGATCAGCATGTCGACGCCCTGCTGGTCGAACCATTCGCGCGCCTTGGAGGCGGCGATATCGGCCTTGTTCTGGTGGTCGGCGGAAATGAATTCGACTTTCTTGCCGGCGATAACGACACCGGCGTCGGCGATCGCCATCTTGATGGCTTCGGCGCCGCCAAGGCCGTCGACGTCGGAATACACGCCCGACATGTCGGAGATAAAACCGATCTTGATGGTGTCGCCGGAGATCTGGGCCTGGGCGGCGGAGGAAAAGCCCAGGGCACAAAGGGCAGCGGTGGCAATGGCGATAGCGTTACGTTTCATGGTGTCTCCGTTGAAAATCATTGTGTGCTATTCAGACGATCGCTTGACACTAAGCAAGCACGCATAAATTCTTGGTACTTACTTAGACACCAAGCAGCTCGGTCAGTACCGGCATCTTGGCCTCAAGTTCGGATGCAGCAAAAGTCTCGACGATCTGACCGTGCTCCATCACATAAAACCGGTCCGCCAGCGGTGCGGCAAACCGGAAATTCTGCTCCACCATGACGATGGTGTATCCCTTCGCTTTCAAGGTGGTGATCATGCGCGCCAGCCCCTGCACGATGACGGGCGCCAGGCCTTCCGAAATTTCATCGAGCAGCAGCAAGCGCGCGCCCGTGCGCAAGATGCGCGCCACGGCCAGCATCTGCTGCTCGCCGCCGGACAGGCGCGTGCCCTGACTGTGGCGGCGCTCCTGCAAGTTCGGGAACATGGCGTAGATTTCCGCCACCGACATGCCCTTCTCGCCGCTGGCCACGGTCAGCTTAGGCGGCAGCATCAGGTTTTCTTCCGTCGACAGCGAAGAAAAAATGCCGCGCTCCTCGGGACAATAGCCGATGCCCAGGTGAGCGATCTTGTGCGTGGCCAAACCGATCGCTTCGATACCGTTGACCTTGATCGAACCGGTGCGCGCGCCCGTCAGGCCCATGATGGCGCGCAAGGTGGTGGTGCGGCCGGCGCCATTGCGGCCCAGCAAAGTAACCACCTCGCCCTGGCGCACTGTCAAGTTCACATCGTGCAAGATGTGCGATTCGCCATACCAGGTGTGCAGTTGCGAAATTTCCAGCGCGGGCGCCGCATGGCTGCCGTTTGATACCGTCGTCATCAATGCGCCCCTTCCAGTTCCGCATGGGTGGTGCCCATGTATGCTTCCATCACCTGTGGATTGCGCGACACTTCCGCATAACTGCCCTCGGCCAGCATGGCGCCGCGCTGCAGTACGGAGATCTTGTCGCAGATGCCCGACACCACGCTCATATTGTGTTCGACCATCAAAATGGTGCGGCCGGCCGAAACTTTCTTGATCAGCTCGGTGACCCGGTGCACGTCTTCGTGGCCCATGCCCTGCGTCGGTTCATCGAGCAGCATCATTTCCGGCTCCATCGCCAGGGTGGTGGCGATTTCCAGCGCGCGCTTGCGCCCGTAAGGCATGTCGACCGTGATGGTGTCGGCAAATTCGGTGAGATCGACTTCGGCCAGCAAGGCCATGGCGCGGTCGTTGAGCTGGTTCAGGGCCCGTTCGCTTTGCCAGAAATAAAACGAGGTGCCGAGCTGGCGCTGCAAGCCGATGCGTACATTCTGCAGCACCGACAGATGCGGGAACACGGCGGAAATCTGGAACGAGCGGATCACGCCCATGCGGGCGATCTGCGCCGGCTTGGCGGCGGTGATATCTTTTCCATTGAACAGGATCTGTCCGGAAGTGGGTACCAGGAATTTGGTGAGCAGGTTAAAACACGTGGTCTTGCCGGCGCCGTTGGGACCGATCAAGGCGTGGATATGGCCGCGTTCCACTTTCAGGTTGACATCGCTCACAGCGGTGAAACCCTTGAATTCCTTGGTCAAACTTCTTGTTTCCAAGATGATGTTGGACATCATGTCTCCTAGTTGTACTTTTTGTACTACTTAGTCTTTTTTATAATACACAACTTGAATTTTCCGCACAATACAGTATAACTACGGGGATTTTTTCCCTTTTCGGCTGGCGCAAACAGGCTCAAACGACGCCGCTTTTCCAGTCGTTTTGTATCATTTGCGCCGCTTTTTCCGCGATCATCACGGTCGGCGAGTTGGTATTGCCCGACGTAATAAAGGGCATGATGGAGGCGTCGACCACGCGCAAGCGCGCCACGCCGATTACGCGCAAGCGGCTGTCCACCACGGACAAAGGATCGCTGGTCAGCCCCATGCGGCAAGTGCCGACCGGGTGGAAGATCGTCGTGCCGATCTCGCTGGCAGCCTGCGCCAGTTCAGCCTCTGTCTGGTACTGAGCACCAGGCTTGTATTCCTGCGGAGCAAACCGCTGCAAGGCGGGCGCAGCAACTATCGTGCGCGTCAGGCGCAGGGCATCGGCCGCCACCTGGCGGTCTTCCGGCGTGCTGAGGTAATTCAGGGCAATCTTGGGTGGTGCGTAACTGTCGTTCGCAGCCAGTTGCACCTGGCCGCGCGACGTCGGACGCAGATTGCAGACGCTGGCCGTAAAGGCGGGAAAAGCATGCAAGGGCGTACCGAACTTGTCGAGCGACAAGGGCTGCACGTGATATTGCAGGTTCGGCGTGGCCTGGCCGGGATCGGATTTGGCGAACGCCCCCAGCTGCGACGGCGCCATCGACATCGGCCCGCTCTGGAACAGCGCATATTGCATGCCGATCTGCATCCTGCCCAGCAAATTGCCGGCCATGATATTCAAGGTTTTCACGCCCTGCACCTTGAATACCATGCGCAGCTGCAAATGATCCTGCAAATTGCCACCCACGCCAGGAGCGTCGACCACGGGGTTGATACCGTGCTGGCGCAGCAAGGCGGCCGGTCCGATGCCGGACAATTGCAGCAGATGGGGCGAGCCGATGGCGCCGGCCGTGAGCACGGTTTCGCGGCGGGCGCTGGCCTGCCACTGCGTGCCGCCGCCGGTAAACGTGATGCCGGTGCAACGCGGGCCACTGTCGGACGCCGTGATCTGCAGCCGTTCCACGTGGCAGCCCGTCATGATGGTCAGATTGGGCCGGCGCGACGCCGGTTTCAAAAATGCTTTCGAGGTATTCCAGCGGATGCCGCGGCGCTGGTTGACGTCGAAATAGGCGCTGCCGCTATTGTCGCCGCCGTTGAAGTCCAGCGTTTTGCCAATGCCGACTTGTTCCGCCGCATCGCGAAAAGCGTTCAATATATCCCACGACAAGCGCTGTTTTTCCACCCGCCACTCGCCGCCGGTGCCATGGTGGTTTGACGCGCCGCCATGGTAATGCTCGCTTTGTTTGAACAGCGGCAGCACCTGGTCCCAGCCCCAGGACGCGTCGCGCGTCAGCTCGGCCCAGCGGTCATAGTCCTGCGCCTGGCCGCGCATATAGATCATGCCGTTGATGGAAGAGCTGCCGCCCAGCACTTTGCCGCGCGGATAAATCAGGCTGCGCCCGCCCAGGCCGGCATCGGCCTCGGTGGAATACAGCCAGTCCGTGCGCGGATTGCCGATGCAATGCAGATAGCCGACGGGGATATGGATCCATACGTAATCGTCCTTGCCGCCCGCTTCCACCAGCAAGACGGCGGCGTTCGGGTCGCGCGTGAGCCGGTTGGCCAGCACGCACCCTGCCGTACCGCCACCGATGATGATGTAGTCAAATTCGCCTGCCGATTCCAATGAAGCTCCTTTCGGTAATACCGTCGAGGATGGGCGGCGTGTCTCCTCGCCGCTTGCCTTTACCAGAGTCTGTGTTCGTGCATCAGTCGCAAAGCAGATTACCACCAGTGACCTTGCACGGCGACATTAATTGCTGAGTCTGCTCAATTCCCTTCCAAAACACCCTCTTCCGGGCTGTGGATAAGTGTATGGATATCCACAGGCACACTATGTGCGTAAGCGAAAAAATTTTCACAGGCGATTTTTTTGTCCCAAAACTGTTACCGCGTCATACAGCGCTTACGCAGCGTTTATACGCGCGCCAAGTTTTTGTTTACAAGGATAAATCTGTACTTATCCACAGGAAAGTTCCTGCGTTAACTACTATTACTATGCTTGTATACGATCTTGTTAGAGTAAACCTGGTCACCCGCAGTTTGACTCGCCAGGCCCGCTTTGCTTGACGCAGCTCTGGCAAGCGAAAAAAAAATTTGAGCCAACACTGCGCCAGCGAAAAAACGGCAAGCCGGCACACCTGCGTCGGCACTGCCAAACCGTCTTGCAGGAAACGATGTGCAGACGTCAAGCCGTCGACGGATCAGGCAAGGTCAGCAACCAGAAAAAATGGGGATTTCAGAACGATTGTGGATAACTCATTTGATATCCACAGGATGACTTGTGCGTAAACACGAAGTTACGCGAGCAGCCCAATTTTATACAATTTTGCTCCTTCGGCGATACAAAGCTTATGCAGGCTTTTTTTTTCGCGTAAACGTTTGATCCTGTTGAAAAAAAGCGACTTATCCACAGAAAAATCGGCGTTTACTATTACTACTATTTTTATATACGAATCTATTGTAAACCGACAAAAAATCCGGCCAACGCACCTGGTTGTGCCAAAAGCAGGTAACACCGGCAAAAAAAACGCGTTAACAGCAACGTTGATCTCCACTGCCAAACCGTCTCCAGGAATCCGTAGTGGATCCTGGCCAACATCGTGAGCAACAATCGAAGTGAACAAACAGCACGGCGGCCAGCACGAAAACCAGGGTTTTTGCTCACCGGTGTGGATAACTGCCTGCATATCCACAGGATGAGATGTGGGAAAAGTCGTTATTTGTCCACAAGCAAACTTTTATCCCAAACAAGTCCTGCCTCGATACAATGCTTATGCAGCGCCTTTTTTGCATGCCAAGTGCTTGTTAACATGACGGTATACCGACTTATCCACAGAAAAACCGTCGTTTACTATCACTACTATTTTTATGTATACCTCTTTATTTAAAACACAGAAACAAACGCGAACCGTGGAAAATCCCAGTTAACGGCTTCGCTGAACGCTTTCAACCCCGCATATCAGGGAAAAACACATGACTACAGACAAAAAAATGCGCCTGGGAATCATCAGCGCCTTGCACGAAGAACAGCAGGGGCTGGTAGAAGCCATGCAAGGGGCCGTCACGCGCTCGCACGGCATGCGGGTCTACACCCTTGGACAGTTGTGGAATATCGACGCTGTGTGCGTCCTGTCGCGTCTGGGCAAGGTTGCCGCCGCCATGACGGCTTCTTTGCTTGTGGAAAAGTTCGGAGTTACCCACATCGTCTTTACCGGCGTGGCCGGCAGCGGGGATAAAACGGTGAAAGTCGGCGATATCGTGGTGGCCGAAACGCTGCTGCAGCACGATATGGATGCGCGGCCCCTGTTTCCCCGCTTTGAAGTACCGCTGACGGGACTGCAGCGTTTTGCCACCGACCTGGCGTTGAGCGAACAACTGACAGGCGCCGCGCAAGACTTTTTGCGCGACGATGCGCACGCCGTGCTCGAGGCGCTGGAAGTGCAGGAATTTGGTTTGCAGCATGCACACGTGCATCGTGGCCTGATCGCCAGCGGCGACCAGTTTATCGGCAGCGCCGCGCATGTGAACCAGCTGAAAGCCGACCTGCCGGATCTGCTGGCCGTTGAAATGGAAGGTGCGGCCGTGGCGCAAGTGTGTTTTGAGCTCGGCGTGCCCTTTACGGTGATGCGCACCGTGTCGGACAACGCGAATGAAGAGGCGGCCGTCGACTTCATGCGTTTCGTGCACAGCGTGGCCTCGCGTTATGCGTTTGGCACCATCAAGCGGCTGTGCCATCGCCTGGCCAGCTGATGTTGTATAAAAAAAAGGCAGAACCCGCAGGTTCTGCCTTGGTTGAGGTGTAAAAAATTACACGCCGAGCATCATCAGGCTGGCGTTGCCGCCGGCCGCCGTCGTATTGACGCACAGGGCGCGCTCGGCGACCAGGCGCCACAGCGGGATGGCGCAGTGTGCCGTCGTGTCGATGGTGCCCACCACGGCCCCTTCCCGGGCCGCCAGCAGCGGTTTGAGTTCACCGGCCAGCGTTGCTTCGAGCATGGCGATCTGGAAATCGTATGTGCCCGAGGAAATATCCGTGATGACCTGGATGCGGTCTTTCAGCGCCGCCGGCAAGTCGGCCGGGATCAGGCTGACGGATTGCGCCAATACCAGCGCCTGGTTACCGGTCGCCAGCACCGCTGCCAGCTGGTTCATCAGCACGCCGGAAGTGGCGGCCGCGCACAAGATCGTGCCGCGCGCGGCAAAGCTCAAGGTATTGCGCTCGCCCGTCGGGCCCGGCAGGACGATGGTGCTGCCCAGCAAGGTGGTGCGCGTGTATTGCTGGGCCAGCTGCATCACCTGCTCATGGCCGTGCATCTTGGCCCAGACGATCAGCGCATCGAGCGCCGGCGCCGCCTGGCGCTGGTGCTGCGCGCCTGGCGCTGCATTGCGCTGCAGGCGTTTCAGGTACAGCGGGCCGCCCGCTTTCGGGCCGGTGCCCGACTTGCCTTCGCCACCGAACGGCTGCACGCCAACCACGGCGCCGACGATATTGCGGTTCACATAGATATTGCCCACATGCGCGCGCCGGGTAATAAAATCGATGGTTTCATCGATGCGCGTATGAATGCCCAGGGTCAGGCCATAGCCGCTGTCGTTGATCGACTGTACCAGTTGCGGCAACTGGGCGCGCTGGTAGCGGATCACGTGCAGCACCGGGCCGAACACTTCCTGCGTCAGCTGGTCCAGCGACTTGATTTCCAGTACCGTCGGCGCGACAAACGTGCCTTCCACCGGCGGCAGGTCGAGCGAAAAATGGTTGATCGCCACGGTTTTCATGCGGTTGATATGGGCCAGCAGATTGCCTTGTGCTTCGGCATCGATGACGGGACCGATATCGGTGGCCAGGCGGTCAGGATTGCCCACGCGCAGTTCCTGCATCGCGCCCTTGAGCATCTTGAGGGTCTTGTCGGCAATTTCTTCCTGCAGGAACAAGACGCGCAAGGCCGAGCAGCGCTGGCCGGCGCTGTCGAATGCCGACGACATCACGTCCTGCACCACCTGCTCCGGCAAGGCGGACGAATCGACGATCAGCGCATTCTGGCCGCCGGTCTCGGCGATCAGTGCAATGTCGGTGTGTTCCACCACGGCGCGCGCGGCCAGGGTGCGGTTGATCAGCTGCGCCACCTGGGTCGAGCCGGTGAAAATCACGCCTTTGACGCGCGCGTCCTGGCACAGGGCACCGCCCACCACTTCGCCGCTGCCGGGCAGGAACTGCAGCGCGCCGCGTGGCACGCCCGCTTCGTGCAGCAGTTGCACGGCGCGCCAGGCGATCAGCGGCGTTTGCTCGGCCGGCTTGGCCAGCACCACATTGCCGGCCGCGAGCGCTGCCGCCACCTGGCCTGTGAAAATGGCCAGCGGGAAATTCCATGGGCTGATGCAGGTGACCGGACCGAGCGCCACGGTGGCTGGTGCATGGTCGACCTCGGCCGCGTAATAGCGTAAAAAGTCGACCGCTTCGCGAATTTCCGCGATCGCGTTCGGCAGCGACTTGCCCGCTTCGCGCACGGCCAGCGCCATCAGTTCGACGCGATGCTGTTCGAACAGGTCGGCCGCGCGCCGCAGCGCATGGGCGCGCAGCGACGCTTGCGTGTCCTGCCATGCGGGAGCGAAGGCGCTGGCGGCGGCCAGCGCCGTTTCTACGTCGGCCGGGCACGCTTCAGCGACCATGCCGACCTGGTCGTCGTGGCGCGCCGGATTGCAGATCGTTAAAGTGGACGCATTCAGGCTGACGGCGCCATCGATCAATGGCGAGGCCTGCCAGGCGTAGGGCTGGGCCAGGCCATCGGCCAGCGCGCGCAAGGTGTCATCGTTGGACAAGTCGATGCCGGCCGAGTTCCTGCGCTCGCCACCGAACATGGCCAGCGGCATGGGAATCGCCGGATGCGGCAAGCCGCCCTGCAGCCGTGCCTGTTCCAGTGGATCGCGGATCAGGCTGTCGATCGCCACGTTTTCGTCGACGATCTGGTTCACAAAAGACGAATTGGCGCCGTTTTCCAGCAAACGGCGCACCAGGTAGGCCAGCAGGGTTTCGTGCGAACCGACGGGTGCATAGATACGGCATGGCTTGTCGAGATTGGCCGCGCCCACCACCTGGTCGTACAGGGTCTCGCCCATGCCGTGCAGGCACTGGAATTCGTAGTCGGTCACGCCGTCGCGCCTGGCCCAGGTATAGATCGTCGCCAGCGTCTGCGCGTTATGGGTGGCAAATTGCGGATAGATCAGGCGGCTGGCGCCCAGCAGTTTTTGCGCACACACCAGGTAGGACACGTCGGTATAGACCTTGCGCGTATAGACCGGATAGCCTTCCTGGCCATCGACCTGGGCGCGCTTGATTTCTGCATCCCAATACGCGCCCTTGACCAGGCGCACCATGAACTTGCGGCCACTGCGCTGGGCCAGGTCGATCAGGTAATCGATGGCGAACGGACAGCGTTTCTGGTAGGCCTGCACCACATAGCCGATGCCCTCGAAACCGGCCAGGTCAGGATCGAACGCCAGCGCTTCCATCAGGTCGAGCGACAGTTCCAGGCGGTCGGTTTCTTCCGCATCGATATTGAAGCCGATGTCGTACTGCTTGGCCAGCAACAGCAGCGCTTTCACGCGCGGCAGCAATTCGGCCAGCACGCGGGCGCGCTGGGCGCGGCTGTAGCGCGCATGCAGGGCCGACAATTTGACGGAAATGCCGGGGCCGTTCTTGATGCCGCGCCCGTTCGAGGCCTTGCCGATGGCGTGGATCGCCGTTTCATACGAAGCGTAGTAATTGGCCGCATCGAGTTCCGTCAGCGCCGCCTCGCCCAGCATGTCGTAGGAATAGCGGTAGCCGCGCGCTTCATTGTCGCGGCTGTTCTTCAACGCTTCGGCGATGGTCTGGCCGGTAACGAACTGGTTGCCCAGCATGCGCATGGCCAGGTCCACGCCTTTGCGGATCAAGGGCTCGCCGCCTTTGGCGATCAACCTGGTCATGGCCGAACCGAGGCCCGCTTCGCTGCTGGTGCCGACCAGCTTGCCGGTAATCAGCAAGCCCCAGGTGGCCGCGTTGACGAACATCGAGGGCGACTCGCCCAGGTGCTTCTTCCAGTCGCCTTTGCTGATTTTGTCGGCAATCAGACGATCGGCCGTCTGAGTGTCGGGTATACGCAACAGTGCTTCTGCCAGGCACATCAGGGCAATACCCTCTTCCGACGATAAGGAAAACTCATGCATGAGCGCATCGACACCGGACGCGCGGGTGCGTTTTTGGCGCACGGCCGCCACCAGTCGGTGAGCCAGCGCCTGCCCTTCAGCCGTCGTTTCGGTGCTCGACGCGCGTACTTGCCGCAATAGCCACTGCACCGCAGAAACCTCGTCGCGCCTGTAGGCGGCAGTGATGGCGGCGCGTGGAGCGGCCGCTGCAGGCAGGACTTCCGCCTGCAGCGCGGCAAAGGGAAGCGGGGTAAAAGCCGGTTGGCCAGCAGGATGCATAGGGACTCTTTACAAGGAAAAAGATGACGGAACCACCGGTATTTCTTGCCCTGTTTTAGTGCAAAAGAATACTGAAAGTCGGACGTTAAGATGATTCGATTGTAAAGGGGATTCTTATGGATTAATTCTGGTAATACAGAGGGCTAGCAATAGATAGTTTTTGATGAGACAATTTAACCAAATAATATTTATTTGGGGAGTGCTTCGGATGCTGGACAAGATAAGCAAGAAAATCTTGATGGAATTGCAGAGCGATGGACGCATCAGCAACGTCGAGCTGGCCGCGCGCGTGAACCTGTCGCCGGCCGCCTGCCTCGAGCGCGTGCGCAAGCTGCACGAATCGGGCTATATCATGGGCTACACGGCCCAGTTGAATCCGCAGTTGCTCGACGTATCGCTGCTGGTGTTTATCGAAGTCGTGCTCGACCGCACCACGCCGGAAGTGTTCGACGCCTTCAAGCATAGCGTACAAATCATTCCGGAGGTACTGGAATGTCATATGGTCGCTGGCGGTTTCGATTACCTGGTCAAGGCGCGCGTGAAGGACATGGCGGCCTACCGCGAATTCCTCGGCAAGACCCTGTTGCAAAAAGGCGTGCGTGAAACCCACACTTACGCGGTGATGGAAGAAGTCAAAAATACCACCAAATTGCCGATCAAATGACCTCGGTAGCGCCTTGCGGTATTTCCGATTGAGCTTGGCTGATAAATGTTGTAGGGTGGAACCACAAATCTGCCATCCGGTAGCCGCCTGAGACGACGCGCAGACGTCGGGATCAAGATGCGGTGTGTGTAATCGTGCACCCCCGCATTCGGCTACAGCCTGCCTTGGGGCCGGCACGGATTCTCGCAGCGGGGGACCAATGAAGCCGTTGTCGCACCAGCTGGTACGTTTCTTTCTATTTACGCTCGCAGCCATCGTGCTGGCCTGTGGCCTGGTGTTTCTGCTGCAACTGGCAGGTGTCGCCTCTGCCTACCTGATCGCCGTGCTGGCCGCCATCGTTGGCGCCGCGCTGGCGCAACTGGCAAGCCGCACGCAGGGCGACCAAGGCTTGCACCGCTTTGCCGATACGGTCGGGCGCGCCATCGACGCCATCATGATCGGCGCGGCGGAAACCTCGTACTTTGTCGACTCGGTCAAAAAGAAGGTCGACCTGGACGTGCAGACGGCCAGCGAGATTGCCGACAGTTCCGCACAAAATGCGTGCAGTACGGAAAAAATCGCCGCCAATGCCGAGCGTGCCGCCACCGTGGCCGCTGGCGTGCGGGTGGAAAGCGTGGCGGCGCGCGCCGAACTGGACCAGGGCTTGCAGCGTGTCAAGCGCGCGCGTGAAGATGCGCAGGCGGCGTCGACCTCCATGCTCAGCCTGCAAGACAAATCGAAGCGCATCACCGGTTTTACGGAAGCGATTTCCGATATTTCCGCACGCACCAACCTGCTGGCGCTGAACGCCGCCATCGAAGCGGCGCGCGCCGGCGAACACGGCCGCGGCTTTGCGGTGGTGGCCGGGGAAGTGCGGCAACTGGCGCAGCGCACCAAGGAAGCGAGCGACGAGATCAGCGTGATGGTGCGCGAAATCAATGAGCAATCGGAAACAGCGGCGCACGGCATGCAGTCGCTGGCCGAAAGCGTGACCGAAGCGGCGCGCAATGTGGAAAGCGTGCACGGTTCCTTGAGCCATATCGAGGAGTCGTCGGGCGTATCGGAAGACGAGATCGGCCAAATTGCCCGCGCCGCGCGCGAACACGTGGACGTCACGCAAGTGATCGCCGACGCCATCGCGCAGATCCGCGACAGCATGCTGTCGACCAATACCGACTTGCCGCGCGCCACGCAGTCGGCGATGGCGCTGGCCGAGCGCGCCGAAGTGATCGCCAGCGCGCTGGGCGAATCGGCGGTGGCCACGCCGCACGACGCCATCCGCGCCGCCGCCCAGCAGGCGGCCCGCGAGGTCGGCAAACTGTTCGAGCAGGCGATTGCCAACGGGCGCATCACGCGCGAGGCGCTGTTCGACCGCCGCTATCAAACGATACCGAATACCAATCCGCCCAAGCACACCACCCAGTTCGACGCCTTTACCGACAAGGTCTTGCCGGAGCTGCAGGAAGCCGTGCTGGCCGCCCTGCCCCAGCTGGCGTACGCGGGCGCGGTCGACACGAATGGGTATTTTCCGACCCACAACAAGAAATTCTCGCAACCGCTGACGGGCGACTATGATCACGATATGGTGCACAACCGCACCAAGCGCATTTTCAGCGACCGCACGGGCGCGCGCTGCGGCAGCAATACGCGGCCGTTTTTATTGCAGACGTATAAACGCGATACGGGCGAGGTCATGCATGATCTGTCGGCGCCCATCTATGTGGACGGCAAGCACTGGGGCGGTTTCCGGATCGGTTACCGCTCCGGCACGCCGACTTAATCCGCGTTCGGCTTGGCCGTGACGCCGCCACCGCCGGCGGTGGCGGTGCGCAAGGCCGGCGAATTCATGCTCTCGAGGTGGTTGCGCAGCCATTTGTGGGCCGGGCTGCGCGCGTCGCGTTCGTGCCACAGCATGTCCAGGTGGACCGCCGGCAGGGTCAATGGCAAGTCCTTGGACAGCAGGGACTCGGTCATGCCGGTTGAGGCGATCAGATGGCGCGGCAGGACCGTGATCAGGTCGGAGTTGGCCACCACCCGGCCGGCCGTGAAGAACTGGTTGACGGTCAATAAAATGCGCCGCTCGCGGTGCATCTGCGACAGCGCTTCGTCGATCAGGCCGTGGGCGCGGCCGGAAAAACTCACCAGCAAGTGGTTCGCCGCGCAATAGTTGTCCAAGGTCAGTTCCTGGTTGGCCAGCGGATGGCCGCGCCGCATCACGCACACGTACTTGCCTGAATACAGACGCTCGTGGCGGATCGGCGAGCCCGTTTCGCTCGACAATTGCGCCGCCACGCCGGGAAAGAAGCCGACCGCCAGGTCGATGTCGCCACGCAGCAACATCGGCCGCGGTTCACGCGTGGTGAGCGGCATCATGCGCACATTGACGCCCGGCGCCTCGCGTTCGATCGAACGCATCAATGATGGCAGCCAGAAGGCGGCCGTGGCGTCGGCCATGGCCATGCGGAACGTGGCATGGGTTTTCGAGACATCGAACGTTTCCGGCGTGACCGCCGCTTCCAGGCTGGCCAGCGCCGAGCGCACGGACGGCCATAGCGCTTCGGCGCGCGGCGTCGGTTTGACGCCATAGGCCGTGCGGATCAGCAACTCGTCACCCAGGCTTTCGCGCAGGCGCTTGATGGCGTTCGAGACCGCCGGCTGTGTCATTGCCAGATGGCCGGCCGCGCGCGTCAGGTTTTGTTCCGTCATGACGGCGTCGAAAACACGCAGCAAGTTCAGATCCAGCGTCAGAAAACTCATGGAAAGTCCAAGGTAAAGTTAAATTCAGATAAATTATTTACCAGTGTAAACCGCGCCGGGGCCGATTGATTTCACTCGTAAAAAAAAATTACAGTTTCCATTCATGATTCATATGATTGGTATCAGGAAATAGAATTAGATTGATATGTTGCACTGCACTATAGTACTGCCAAATTCTATAATGCACTGGAAATCATGTCTACCTTCGCCACCGCCCTGTACGCAGTCTCCGCACCCGTACTGGACATTCCCTTTATCACCGTCGTACAAGTGCTGCTGGCGCTGGTCGCCGTGGGCGCTTTCGTGCTGGTGTTCAAGCCCTTGCTGATCGGTATCGTCCGCGCCCTGGTGCTGGTGGTGCGTCCCAAGCTGAGCCGTGAGCAGCGCCTGGCGCGCGAGCTGGCCACGCGCGCATAAAACGCGATACGCAAGACGACCAGGCCGGTGAATCACCGGCTTTTTTTACGTCGATCGGTTTTACGCCGGCTCACCGAGCAAATGCGCGCGCAATTGCGTGTCGGCCGGATGGGCGCCGAGCCAGATCTTCAGCAGCGCATTATAAAAGGCCAGGTCGGGCACTTTGTCGCCCAGTTGCTTGCCGTTCAGCCGGCACAAGGTGCCCTCTTCGGGCAGCCAGTCCAGCGTCAGCATGTCGCCTTTTTTTAAGCCCGGCGCCATCTCGAACAGGGCGCCGAGCTGCATCGTCTGGCTCAGCAGGCGCGTGCGGTCGGCCTGGTCGGACGTACGGTTCAGGCCTTCCATGAAGGACTTGCGCAGGTCGTCGGAACTGATATCGCGCAGCATGACGATTTCCAGCCGCCGCGGACCCGGCAGCGCCAGGATCTCGTCCAGGCGGCTCTTCTTTTCCGGCAAATACAGCGCAATCGTGTAGACCTTGAAGATCAGCTTGTAGCGCACGCCGGCACCATTGAGTGTCAAGGCCTGGTTCGCCAGTTGCACCGTGTCGTCGAGCTTGACACCGCCCATGTCGACAGATCGCGCCGGCTGCGCGAGAAAGGCGCAGACGCAGGCGGCGGCCAGCATGCGGCCGGATCGGAAATTGCGGTGCATGGTCTGCCTTGTGTGGTGAGGATGTCCACAGTGTAGAGCAGATGCAGGAAGAGGGCCGCGCAGCCTGGCGGCCGGAATGAATCAGGCCTTGGCGGGCAATGCGGCCTGCAGGCGTTCGTACTTGGCCTTCAATTGTTCCGGGCTTTCCACCCAGGCCGGGTTCAGCGGGATGCAGCTGACCGGGCACACTTGCTGGCATTGCGGCTCGTCGAAGTGGCCCACGCATTCGGTGCACTTGTTCGGGTCGATTTCGTAGATTTCGGCACCCATGTAGATTGCGTCATTCGGGCACTCGGGCTCGCAGATATCGCAATTGATGCATTCGTCGGTGATCAGTAGTGCCATGATGTTTACTCTTGCTTATTGCTGCAATGCAGCGTTGGCGGCAATCTTGCTTTGCAACCAGCGGTTGACCGAGGGAAATACGAACTTGGAGACGTCGCCGCCCAGCGCCGCGATTTCACGCACGATGGTGCCCGAAATAAACTGGTACTGGTCGGATGGCGTCAGGAACATGGTTTCGACATCGGGCAGCAGATAGCGGTTCATGCCGGCCATCTGGAATTCGTATTCGAAGTCGGAGACGGCGCGCAAGCCGCGCACGATGACGCGCGCTTCGTGCTTGCGCACGAAATCCTTGAGCAGGCCGGAAAAGCTTTCCACTTGCACGTTCGGATAATGGCCGAGCACTTCGTTGGCAATTTCCAGTCGCTCGTCGAGCGAGAAAAACGGTTGCTTGTTCTTGCTGTCGGCCACACCCACGATCAGCTTGCCAAACAGACCCGAGGCGCGGCGCACCAAATCTTCATGACCGCGCGTGAGCGGATCGAACGTTCCCGGATAAACGGCTACTACCATTGCGGCTCCCTGACGATGCACCAATATAGACGCGCATTATGCCTGAAATTGGGGATGCGCCTTGGGTGGGCCGGCTTTTTTGCCTAAATTATAAGCAGATTCAAGCAGTTGTCGCTACTTTGTTGTAAGTTAGCAAATGATAATAAACAGTCCCTGCTTTATCGGCGCGGATGACTTCCCACGGCGCCATCCACTCCGGCTTGCCTTGCTCGCTGTTTTCATCGAACACCATAGCCAGCCCCGATTCCGCATAGACGATGCCGCCGTCTTTCAGCAGATTGGCGCACAGCGGCAAGACCTTGGCCAAGAAGTCTTGCTGGTAAGGCGGATCGAGGAAGATCAGGTCGAAACGCTGGCCGCGCGCCGCCAGGCCTTGCGCCGTCAGCAGCGCGTCGCCGCGCAGCAGCTGCACGTTGTCGGCGCGCAGTTTCGTCTTGTTCTCTTCGAGCTGGCGGATCACCGGCGTATGCGTGTCGACCATGGTGACGGCGGCGGCGCCGCGGCTGGCCGCTTCGAAGCCGAGCGCGCCGCTGCCGGCGAACAGGTCCAGCACCTGGGCGTTGGACCAGTCGCCGTCGCGCAGGTGATTGATCCAGTTAAATACTGTTTCGCGTACGCGGTCCGGCGTCGGGCGCAGGCCCAGCGCCTGCAGCACGGGCAGGACGGAGCGCTTCCATTGCCCGCCGATAATGCGCACCTGGTTCGGTGGCGGCGCGTGGTGGACGGGGACTTTGGCCGGCTTCTTGATCTTCTTTTGCATGGGAAACTTCTTCAATTCGATGGCGGCCACTATAGCATATGGCCCCATCGACGCCCCTGCGGCCCGGCCCTTACTTCGGCTGGCTTGCCAGCGAATTGAAGTCGTCAATCCAGCCCTGCATGCGCTTGACGCCATGGGCTTTTTGCGCCGGCGTGGCAATCTTGATGACGGTCAGTATCATTTGCGCCGTGCTGTTCTCGAACGCGTCAAAAAAGGCCTTGCGATCGGAATGTTCCAGGCGATCGAAGCTGTCCTTGACCAGGGTATTGATCAGCGACACGGTCGCTTCCTTGCTCAGTTTTTCGTGATGTACCTTTTGCACCAGGGTCAGCACATTGCGCTGGCGGCGCATGCGCTCGTCGAGCCAGATTTCATTGTCCAGCGGCCGCGCATCCGACGCCTTGCGGATGATGGCTTCCTGCTCCCTGCTGAAACTGCCGAACCACAGTTCGAACTGCTCCATCGATTTCTTGTAGCGCAGTTGCTGGCGCTTTTCCTGGTCGCCCGTCAGGAATTTCTTGCGGTAATCGTCATTGTTCGACGTGAACTTCTTTTCCATCTGCGCGATCTGTTCCGGTTTCAGCGAGCGCGCCAGGTCGGCCAGGTCGGGCGCCGCTTTCAGCAGCAGCGATTGGGTACGGCTCTTGATCTCGCTGTAGTCGGCCATCAGGTCCGCCTGGGTGGGATTGCCTTGCACCTGTTTCTGGCCCTTGCGCAGGATTTCGACATAATCGCGCAATTGAGTCTTGCGGTGCCAGTCAAACAGCTTGTCGATATCGTCGCGTACCCAGCCTTTCTGGTCGCGGTCCAGGTCGACATAGGCGTTGAGCCACCAGTACAGCACGGTGTCGCCATTGTTGTAGGCCAGACGCAAGCTGCTGCAGCCGGCCACGACGATCAGCATCAAGATCAGCAGCCCACAAGTAAAACGCTGGTGGAGAGGGGCTTGCGTGTTAAACTTTTTCATATTCTTAACTTATAAAATAAATACGGACTATGAACGTTGTCATTCTCGCCGCCGGTATGGGGAAACGCATGCAGTCGGCACTGCCAAAAGTGTTGCACCCACTGGCTGGCAAGCCGCTGCTGTCGCATGTGATCGATACGGCGCGCACCTTGGCGCCGTCCAGATTATGCGTGATTTACGGACATGGGGGCGCAGCCGTGCTGAAACTGCTGGACCAGTACAAGTGCGGGCAGTCCGTGACCATCGACGCCGCCGAGCAGGCGCAGCAACTGGGCACCGGCCACGCCGTGCAGCAGGCGTTGCCTTTGCTGGACGATAATGTACCCACCCTGATCCTGTACGGCGACGTGCCGCTGACCGGCAGCGATTCCCTGCAGAAACTGGTGCAAGCGGCCGGCAACGGCCAGTTGGCGATCCTGACGGTGGTGCAGGACGATCCTTTTGGCCTGGGCCGCATCGTGCGCGAGAACGGCGCCATCGTGCGTATCGTCGAAGAAAAGGACGCCACGCTCGAGGAGCGTGCCATCACCGAGATTAACAGCGGCATCATGGTCGCGCCGACCGTGCAGCTGAAACGCTGGTTGTCGGCCCTGTCGAACAACAATGCCCAGGGTGAATACTATCTGACCGACATCGTCGCCCAGGCCGTCGCCGATGGCGTGCCCGTCACTTCTGCCCACCCTGGCGCCGTATGGGAAGTCGCTGGCGTGAACAGCAAGGTGCAACTGGCTCAGCTGGAACGCATTTACCAGAACAATCTCGCGCTGGCCCTGCTCGAGCGCGGCGTGACTCTGCTGGACCCGGCCCGCATCGACGTGCGTGGCGAGCTGATCTGCGGACGCGACGTCACCATCGACGTCGGCTGCGTGTTCGAGGGCCGCGTGGAACTGGGCGACGGCGTGCGCGTGGGCGCAAATAACGTGCTGATCAACGCCACCGTGGCGGCCGGCGCGTACATCAAGCCCTTCTGCCATATCGAAGAGGCGGTGGTCGGCGCCGGCTCGCTGATCGGGCCGTACGCGCGCCTGCGCCCCGGCACCGTGCTGGCCGAGGAAGTGCATATCGGTAACTTCGTCGAAGTCAAGAACAGCCAGGTGGCCGCCAACAGCAAGGCCAATCATCTGGCCTATATCGGCGACGCTACCATCGGTTCGCGCGTCAATATCGGCGCCGGCACCATTACCTGCAATTACGACGGCGTCAACAAATCGCGCACCGTGATCGAGGACGACGCCTTTATCGGCAGCGACAGCCATCTGATCGCGCCGGTGACCGTCGGCAAGGGCGCCACCCTGGGTGCCGGCACCACCTTGTCGAAAGATGCGCCGGCCGGCAAGCTGACCATCTCGCGCGCCAAGCAGATGACGGTCGAAGGCTGGCACCGTCCCGTCAAAGCACCGAAATAAGTTGTCGCTCCTTCATGATTGATGCCGCCAGCCTTCACGGGTTGGCGGCATTTTTTATGTGCGCGATTGCTGTGGACAAGCTTGTGGATAGTCAGTTGGCAAATGGGGGATAAATCTACCTGTGCTTGATATTGTCTATTTTACAGTGTGGATAAACCTGTGCACAAGCATGCTGACTATGCGGGGATAAGCCCGGTATAAGCCATGTAAAAGCGGTGGAAAATACGGGATAAGTTTTTTGCTTCAGCGATCCTGGCCTTGCCAGTGGCCGCGATATGACGAGATGTCTGTTTGGTATTTTCTTGCTGTGGATAAAGCTGTGCGAAAATACAGGATAAGTCGGAGTTAATTTTCAAGTCATTGAATTGAATGGATATTTAATCTTTTCGCCGGAAGGCTGCCTGTGGGTAAATCTGTGCACAAGCCTGTGTCCAAGGGGTGGGAAAGCAGCGGACAAGTCGGGATAACTTGTTTTTCATGGCAAGCGCCCACGCTGCTGCTGGCGCTCACTATGCCCGGCACGCCCAAGCTGCTTTTGGCAGTTGTGGATAACCATGTGCGCAAGTTGGATAACAAGTCGGGATAACTTGGCATTGATCCTGTTTCAGACGGCGATGCGTGTCTCGAACTTGCTGCGGAAGGTGGAAAAATAGCTTTTCACATTGCGCACATTGGCATGTGCCGCAAACAGACGGTGCGCCAGCGCATGGTAGGCGGGCATGTCGGCCACCTGCACGATCAGCACGAAGTCGGGGCCTGGCGAGACGCGGTAGCATTGCAGCACGGCCGCGTCGCCAGCCACCAGTTGTTCGAATTCGGCCATGCGTTCGGCCGCCTGCACATCGAGCGTGATCTCGACCACGGCCGTCAGACTGGGTCCTATCCGTTGCGGCGCGACTATGGCCACCTGCCGCTCGATGACGCCGCTGTCGGTCAGGTGCTTGACCCTGCGCAGGCAAGTGGGCGCCGAGACATGGACCAGTCGCGCCAACTCGCTGTTGGTTTGTGATGCATCAACTTGCAAGGCATTCAGGATGCGCCGATCAATGTCGTCAAGAAGGATAGTGATTTCGCTCATGATTTAATGAATTAGCAAAAAAATTTTAATTAAATGAAATAATATTTCATCACAGAATATACACGAAATATTGAATCAAAAATACATGAATTTAGAAAGCTTATTTCATCCACTCTGCATTAGCATGCTTGCATTAATTAATTTTCAATTCGAGGTTTCTCATGTGCGGCATTGTCGGCGCGGTAGCGCAACGTAATATCACCCCTATCCTGGTCGAAGGCCTGAAACGCCTGGAATACCGCGGCTACGATTCCTGCGGCATCGCGCTGCACACCGATGGCCGCTTGCAACGTTCGCGCTCGACCGCGCGCGTGGCCGAACTGGAAAAGCAGATCGCCGAAGAAGGCGTGAGCGGCTTTACGGGCATCGCTCACACGCGCTGGGCCACGCATGGCGCACCGGTATCCTTCAATGCCCACCCGCATTTTTCGCCCAACGAAGAAAATCCTCGCGTCGCGCTGGTGCATAACGGCATCATCGAAAACCACGACGAACTGCGCGCCGAACTGACGGCCCTCGGCTATGTGTTCCAGAGCCAGACCGACACCGAAGTCATCGCCCACCTGGTCGAGCACATGTATAACGGCGACCTGTTCGAGACGGTACAACAAGCCGTCAAGCGCCTCGACGGCGCCTATGCGATTGCCGTTTTCTGCCGCGACGAACCGCACCGCGTGGTCGCCGCGCGCCAGGGTTCGCCGCTGATCGTCGGCCTGGGCGAGGGTGAAAACTTTGTCGCCTCCGACGCCATGGCGCTGGCCGGCACCACCAACCAGATCATCTACCTGGAAGAAGGCGATGTGGTCGACCTGCAACTGTCGCGCGTCTGGATCGTCGATGTCGACGGCAAGCCGGTCGAGCGCGAAGTCAAGACCGTGCACGCCCACACCGGCGCGGCCGAACTGGGTCCTTACCGCCATTACATGCAGAAAGAAATCTTCGAGCAGCCGCGCGCCATCGGCGATACGCTCGAAGGCGTGACGGGCATCATGCCCGAGCTGTTCGGCGACGACGCCTATAAAATCTTCAAGCAGATCGACCGCGTGCTGATCCTGGCCTGCGGCACCAGCTCGTATGCCGGCATGACCGCCAAGTACTGGATCGAATCGATCGCCAAAGTGCCTGTCAGCGTGGAAGTGGCCAGCGAATACCGCTACCGTGACAGCGTGCCGCATCCGAACACCCTGATCGTCACCATTTCGCAAAGCGGCGAAACGGCCGATACCCTGGCCGCCCTGAAACATGCGCGCAGCCTGGGCATGCACCACACGCTGACGATCTGCAACGTGGCCACCAGCGCCATGGTGCGCGAATGCGCGCTGGCCTACATCACCCGCGCCGGCGTGGAAGTGGGCGTCGCCTCGACCAAGGCATTTACCACCCAGCTGGCCGGTCTGTTCCTGCTGACCCTGTGCCTGGCGCAAGTCAACGGTCACCTGACCGAAGAAGAAGAAGCGGCCCACCTGAAAGCCATGCGTCACCTGCCGGTGGCGATCGCCTCGGTGCTGGCGCTGGAGCCGCAGATCATCGCCTGGTCCGAAGAGTTCGCCCGCAAGGAAAACGCCCTCTTTTTAGGGCGCGGCATGCACTACCCGATCGCCCTGGAAGGCGCGCTGAAACTGAAAGAGATTTCCTATATCCACGCCGAGGCCTACCCGGCCGGTGAACTCAAGCACGGCCCGCTGGCCCTGGTGACCAACGAAATGCCGGTCGTCACCATCGCCCCGAACGACGCCCTGATCGAAAAACTCAAATCGAACATGCAGGAAGTACGCGCCCGCGGCGGCCAGCTGTACGTCTTCGCCGACGTCGATTCGCACATCAGCTCGGGCGAAGGCCTGCACGTGATCCGCCTGCCGGAACACTACGGCGTGCTGTCCCCGATCCTGCACGTGGTGGCGCTGCAATTGCTGGCCTACCACACGGCGCTGGCGCGTGGCACCGATGTGGACAAGCCGAGGAATCTGGCGAAGTCGGTGACGGTGGAGTAAGCGTTCAGCAGGTGGGAAGCGAGTTGTGTCGACAAACAATTAAGTTCGACACAAAACAATAAAGTCTGACACAAAACAATAAAGTTTGACACAAGTGGCCTTGGCTACTTGCCATTCGTTGAAGCCCATGTTTGCCTTGATCTGGTCACATGGGCTTTTTAATGCCGCGACGCTGTCGTTTCAAAGACTCCACTGTGAACGGAAATCAGGACTGACGCGATTGCTTTGGCTGTCCGCTCTTGGACGCGGACTGGGTCCGTGAGGATAAAAGTCCTGCCGCTGTGTGTCGTTTGTGTCGTTCATGCACATGCCTCTCTATAGCAAGCCGTATTCATAACCAGATTTTCGCTTAGCATTCCACGATCCTCACGTTGCTTGACGCTACAGTACGCTGCGCAGTCGCACCACCACCACACGGTTCTGCGCCGCGCGCTGGCCGAATTGCACAGTTGCCCCTTTGCCGACGGCACTGCGCACTGTAATGTTAGGCTGTTCAAGCAAAGCGTCCCTGACCAGCAGCGCACGCCGCTCACTGAGGATTAGATTGGCACGGCTGTTGCCTGAGGTATCGCTATAGCCCTCAACCTCTGCCACCAGCGCTTGCCCTGCAAACTGTTGCAGTAAGCCACGCAAAGCATCCAGGCCGCTGTACGTCGTCTCCGTATCAGCCACGCCAAAGTGGACGGTGACGTCGGGGAGGAGCACTTGTCCCTGGATCGGTGGCGTCAATCTTTCCTTTACATGGGCCTGCTGCTGCGCGACCCACGCTGCCAGCGTATTGAGGTTGGCTCGGTCTGCGGGCTCTAAGGTCGAAATTGGCTCCAAATGCGCGTGGTGCTCCTCCCCGCGCTTCAAGCGCTGCAGTTCCGACAGGATGGCTGCCGTATCGGATGCGCCGCCATTGCTTTCCCGCTCAGTTAAGCGGTCCCGTAACTCTTTCATTCGCGCCAAGGTGGCGCTATCGAGTGGCACTCCACTGGTGGACAAATTCGCAATCGCGTTTTGCAGCAGCAGGGATTGCGCACCAGTTTGCGCAGAAATGCGATCGATGCTGGTGAGCTTCTTGTCGATGGCTTCCCTGACGTCCGCATACTGACGTTCCAAGGTTTGACGCACGTCTTCTAGGCCTTGTTCCTGGAATCGGGCGCGCTCTTCCAAAATCTGCTCGACCCGCTTGGCCTGCACGCCGGGTTCAACTGCGCTATCCTCGGCGGTGCCCATGGCGATAACCTCACCAATGACTTTGCCGACTGCAGCCTTGTCTTCAACTCCGCTCAAGGCGATCGATGCTGCCAACCGGTGGTCTAGAAACTCGTTCCATTTTTCCGTACTCATTCCGCCCAGGGCCCAAGAGCGGCAAGCTTGGTTGGTCTGAACCAGAATCGTCGCTTGCAAATTTGATATCTGCGGCGACTGGCTCACATAGCTCATGCCGCCGGCGGCTATGGCGAAATTTCCGTTGATTCCTGCAGAGACATTTTTTCGTATCAGCGAATCAATATTGGTACATTTGGCAGCCACGATTTGGTTTTCGGGCAGCAGAGCCTGCAAGTGCGAGCACGCGCTAAGTGTGGCGACGGCCAAAAATAGGAAGAGTTGTCTCATGGGACCTCTGCAATCTCAATGATGAAATAAGCGCGCTTGCCGACGCGCTCCACATACCTACGCTTACACGGGATTGGGTGGCGCTGTCTGCGGTGCCGTGGCGGGCACCGTTGGTGCCGGAAAGGGTGGCACTGCTCCTGGCGTGTTCGGATCCAACTGCACTTCTGGAATCCCCACTGCGGTTGCCTTGACCTGTTTCACACCGGCTTCAACGGCGGAACAGTTCTTGAATATGGAGGCGTAATCTCTGACGGGAAGTGCTACTGGAGCGGCTTGCACTGCGTGCAAAAAAATATTTTGAAACGCCCAGCGTATGCCTTCTGCACTGCCATCGACCATGTAGCGGAAGTTGGCGCGGAAGTCGGCCAGTCCAATCTGAATCGGGCCGGTCGTCGATGCAATGACGTCGCGCAGGGCGCCGCCGCATGCCCCAATGTTCGCGACACCAGGCAGCTCGGCACTGGCATACAAACTCTTCATCTCGGATCGGATGAACATATCTTCTTTGATATCTGCGAGCGCCTTGTCAAAAATCTTGAGGTCGATGGTGGGATCTTCAGGACGGCGTGTGACATTTCTGAGTAGCTCGCGCTGCTTCTGCTTTTCGGACAATGAATTCAAGACATCGGGGTCAAGCATGTCAGACAGACGTTCGGTCATGACCATCTGGGCCGACTCTAGCTGCCGTAAAGCCGTCGTCTTTGCAGTTGGATCTTTCACGTCGATCTCGATTTGCTCGCGGATTCGACAGGCGTAGAAGCGCATTAACTGCTGCGTCGACTGCGCCATCGAACCTGAATAGGCCGTGCGTACCAGGGCGCCACCGGCCACTGCGGTAAGCCCGCCATCGGTCTTACGCTGAATATTCTTCAGCGCACCGTCCCAGAGATTGGCCCGGACCTCGCCGCCATAATCTTTCATCTCGACCGTGTACGGTGCCCGTCCGCAACTGGACGCCGCCAAGGCGTTCGACACACTAAGCAACGTCGCCACCGCTACACCACACTTGATATGGACTTTCATGATGTGCACCTTTGTTGTAGCTATCGGAAAGCCGTCACGCGGACAGCATCGCGCACGCTGTTAGCAGAGTAGCATTAAATTATTTTCTAATACTCAACAATTGTCACTACACATACATTTTGGAAATTTACCGTATCTATTCAAGTTCGCAATTGTGATTGATTTGCCGATTTGGATACTCTTCGCGAGCGGACTGTCACATGTTGTTGGCGCCGACGATTTTTTGACCCAAGCTGCCGATTTTTGGTAACCCACGTCCATAGCCAGCAAACCCGCGTGCAGCAACGGTTCCAGAGATTTTGAGTTGGGTCAGTTGGAATCGGCAGCCTGGATCAATTTGACGTCGGCGCCAACACCCATGAGCTACCCCGGCTTGCTCGCCGCAGCCACCCAATTCGGACGGCACATCATTGCGGTGGAAGCGGACCAGCACGGCATGGTGCCCGAGATGCTGGAGCAAGCGTGCCGCCAGCACAAGCCCGGGATGGTCTACCTCAACCCACCTTGCAGAACCCGACCGCCATCACCATGCCAGCGCGCCGGCGCCAGGAGCTCGCCAGCGTCGCGCAGCGCTGCCGTGTACGCATCGTCGAGGACGATCCCTATTGGCTGCTTGCCGATGCCCCGCCGCCGCCGATCGTCACGTTTGCGCCGCAACAGGTGTTTTACATCTCCACCCTGTCGAAATGCCTGACGCCCGGCTTGCGGCTTGCCTTCGTGCTGATACTCGAGCCGCACGAGCGCGAACGTTTCCTGGCCGCGCTCAGGTCATTTGCATTGATGGCCGCTCCCCTGGCGGCCGCCCTGGCCACGCAGTGGATATTCGACGGCTCGGCTGACCGCTTGATGGAAGGCGTACGCAAGGAGGCGCGCCTGCGCCACCGGATGGCGCGCGATATCCTGGCGGGGCGGTACAGCGGCTTTGGTGACGGCCTGCACGTATGGCTGGCGTTGCTGGCATACTGGCATTCCCCGCAGGTTGCGCGTGCGGCCGACAGCCACGGCATCGCGGTCACGCCGGCGCAAGCATTCGCCACGGGCAGCGTCTCGGTCAATGCAATCCGTATCTCGTTGGGCAGCATCAAGGACCGCGCACGCTTGCAGGCCGGTCTTCAACGACTGTCTGATCTGCTTGCGCGGCGGCCCGAGTCCTTGAGCTGTGCGGTAGTTTAGGTGCCACACCGGTGGTGGCATGCGGCCAACGCCGCGATGCCGTTCCCATGGCATCAACACGACGCACTCAAGCTCGCTGCGTGTGACGGTGACGAAGTCGGGAGCCGTGCTTTTTTACCATCAACAACATGATGAACCGGTTTGAAAAGGATAACAACGCAAGCCTCGTGGGGTAACCCTGAGCAGCGTATCGGCGACGCTCACCGTCGGTTGGCCCGCACCACGCGGGCATGCATCTGGTGGCCGACCGCGAAGCGCCGCAGCGTCAGGATGGCGATGGCGGAACCGAGCATCGGTACGCCAAACGCCAGCAGCTTCATGCCCTCAATCACGGATGCCGGCTGCCCCATGCCGGGCACGTAGCCCAGCGCTCCCAGGGTCCAGCCGATGGCGGCCAGGGACGCCGCGCCGCCGGCCTTGAGTATGACCAGGATGGTGGCAAAGGTGGCCGTTTCGCGGCGCTCGCGGTGGCGGAATTGGGCGAAATCGATAATGTCTGCCAGTATCCCCCAAGGCAGCATGAACACGCCGCTGAAGCCGATCCCGATCAGCGCCGCCGATGCCGTCAACAACCATGGCTGGTTTCCCGACAAGGAGAAAAGCAATATGCCGCAGGCGGCGACGGCGTGGCTGATGGCCAGCAAGGAGGTCTTGTCGCGGGATCGGACGAGGACGATCCACAGCACGGCACCGGCCAATTGTCCCAGGGTGATGGTCAGCAGTATCCGGCCCGCGAAACCGGGCTGGTTCAGCACATAGGTTGCGATGTAAAGAATCATCTTGGAGAACATCGGCGTCGCGAAGCCGGTGATGAACGCGATGACGGCGATGGCCCCGAACAGCCGGTCCAGCCTGGGCAGGAAGGCCACTTTGGCGACGGTGCGGAACCGGCGTTCGCCGCCGCCCTCCTCCTCCTCCTCCTGCGACGACCAGGCGGCAACGAACATCGCGGCGCAAAACGCCAGTGCGCTGGCGACGCCGAGCCAGGACAGCTGGCCTGCGGTGGCGCGGTGGCCGGCGCTGCCCATGAAAGGCAGCAGCACGGTGGCGATGACCACGCTGGCGCCTGAACTGAACAGGGTGCGATACCCGGACGCGCGGCCTCGCGCGTGGCTGTCGGTCGCGACGCGAACCAGCAGGCTGTTGTGCGGCACGTCGATGATGGCGTAGGCCGCGCGGAAAAATATAATTACCAGGGCAATCCCGCCGATGCTTCCCGGTCGCAACAGCGGCAGGCTGTAAATGAGCGCGAACGCGATGGCGCAGGGCGGCGCGCCCAGCACGATCAGCCGCCGGTAGCCGGTGCCGCGGTTGTGGGCCCAGGCCGCCAGCAGTCCGGCGCCCAGGTCCAGCACCAGGTCGGCGCAGAACACCATCAGCATCAGCCAGCTGACGCTGTGCGGCGCGATGCCCAGCACGTCCGTCAGCAGGAACAGCAGCGTCACGTCCACGCTGCCCAGCAGCAGGTTCTTGCCGAAATTGCCGCTGGAATAGCCGATCAAATGCCGGTCCGTCTTCATCTTGTCGAGATAACGGCCCATGCCCACCTGTCCCCTACCAGAACGAGACCGTGGTCGCCGCGTGGATCGGCAACAGCGCGGCGCCCAGCGCGATCGAGCTGCCGCCCAGGCGCGACACGCGGATCTCGGCGGGCTGCCGGTGCTCGGGCCAGCGCAGCTGTCCCCGGTTCAGCCTGGCGGCCAGGCGGGTCATGATCGATTCCGGCAGCGGGCTGGAAAACACGATCTCGCCCGGATCGAACCACGAGATCGCGCTGTTGACTACCGATTCCAGCTGCCCCGCCGCCCGGTCCAGCCACTGTTCGATCAGCGCCTCGTGGCCGACGGTGTCTTCGTCGAAATGCGCGACCGACTGTATCGCGCATCCCGCCTCGCGCAGCACCGACAGCAGGTCCATCGTGGTGGGCCTCGGCAGCGCCATCGGATACAGGCCGCCGATGTCGCCGGCGCCGCCGAACTCGCCCTTGAGCAGGCGGCCGTCCTCGATGACGCCGGCACCGATGCCATAGCCGAGCAGGAATACCACCACCGTCGACGACTTGCGTATCGTATCGTTCAGGTAGTACTCGGCCAGCGCCGACACATTGGCGTCGTTTTCCAGCATGGTCGGCAGGCCGAGGGCGTCATCGAGGATCTGGCGCAGCGGGACGTGGCGCCATCCGGGCAGGTCGTTGACGATGTTCCATTGGTCACCGTCGCGGCCCCGGGGCGGCCCGGGCAGGCCGACACCGACGCCCAGGAAGCGCCTGCCCAGCAGCCGGTGCCTGACCGACAGCTCGGTGATGCGTTGCTCCAGCAGCTGGGCGAACGCCAGCGGGCCGGGCGCGCCGACCTCCTCGCTGGTCAGCGAGATGATGCCGCCCGCGTAGTCGACCAGGGCGATTTCCAGCACGCCCTTGTGCACCGTCGCGCCGACCGCGAAGCCGCCGGCGGCCGAGATCGTCAACGGCACGGTCGGTCGGCCGCGGCCATTGCTATCGGACGAGGCCTGCTCTTCGACCAGGCCCATGCTGATCAGATTGCGCGACAGCTTGGTCAGCGCTGAGTTGCTCACCTGCAGCGCCATCGCCAGGTCGCTGCGCGGCAGCGGCCCCCTGGTCCGTAACTGCCATAACAAACGCTTTTCTTCCGACGACAGTTTTAGCCGCGCAATTTTCATGATGTGATGTATAGAAAGACAATTCCTGTAACACGCCTGTCATATTCTATTTATTTTACAAGTAATAAATAATTATACCAAAATACCGTGTCTATACTCCGGCTCAACACCCGCCAACCACGACCATACCGGAGAAATCTATGATGAAAAGAAAGAATACCCTTGCCCACAGTTGGGTGATCGGCGCCCTGTACGCCATGGCCTGCCCGGCGTTCGCCCAGACGGTGGCGGCCGAACCGCCCGCCGTGCCGGCAGCGCAAGCGGGCGAGGAAGCCGGCGTCGCCACCGTGGTCGTGACGGGCTCGGCGCGCCCTCAGCGCCGTTTCGACGTATCCTACGCAGTGAACTCGCTGTCGCAGAGCGAGGTGCAAAAACTGGCGCCGCAAAACATGGCCGACCTGCTGGGCAAGCTGCCCGGCATCCAGGTCGAGGCGACCGGTGGCGAGGTGCAGAACATCACCCGCGTGCGCGGCATTCCGACCGATGACGGCCTGGCGCTGTTCCAGCAGGACGGCCTGCCGCTGTTCACGGAAATCAACGGCTTCTTCTTTCGCGGCGACAGCCTGAACCGCTACGACCTGATGACCAAGAACCTGGAGGTGGTGCGCGGCGGCCCGGCGTCGATCTACGCCAGCCAGGCGGCGGCCATCGTCAACAGCAGCACCGTCACCGGCACCGGTACCACCAAGGGCAAGGCGCAGGTGACGCTGGGCACCACCGGCCTGGCCCGCGCCGACCTCTACCAGGCCGGCAAGATCGACGACAAGACCTTCTATGCGGTCGGCGGCTTCGTGCGCCAGGACGACGGCCACCGCGACAACGGCTTCCCGAACGACCGGGGGGGCCAGATCCGCGGCAACATCAAGCGCGTGCTCGAG
Organism: Janthinobacterium sp. PC23-8; assembly: GCF_002250505.1. Lineage (GTDB taxonomy): Bacteria > Pseudomonadota > Gammaproteobacteria > Burkholderiales > Burkholderiaceae_D > Janthinobacterium. The sequence continues at coordinate 2,523,114 of NZ_NJGY01000001.1, read as the reverse complement.
TCGGGCACGCTGACGGTCAGCGCCAACTACCTGAACGACCACAACGCCTTCTATCTGCCGATCCCGATCGCCGACCCGCGCAATCCGGCGGTCTCGCTCGACAAGTACATCGATTATTTCGACGGCACGATGAATTCGCCGTCGCTGCGCGCCGTGCCGCAGAAATACCTGGACGGCGCGGGCAAGCTGCAGACCGACACGCGTGACCTGGCCAGCGGCCGCCACCTCGAATACGGCAACATCGGCGTGCGCTATGAGGGCGACCTCGGCAAGTGGCAGCTGTCGGCCAAGGGCGGCATGACCAAGGGCACGCTGGACTTCGACGCGTTCTACTCGACCTCGAACCCGGCCGACGCCACCGCGTTTGCCAACGGCTTCCTGGGTGCGGCGAAAACCGCGTTTGGCGCCGTCGACCATCTGGGCTACGCGATCGCCGGCAGCAACGGTGCCCAAGTCTACAATCCGGCAGCCGCCTCCGGCCTGGTGATGCAGGGGCAATACCGCGCCGCCAGCTCGGACTTCTATTCGAACCAGGCCGATATCAATATCACGCGCAACTTCGAGACCGGCTTCGGCAACCACGACTTCAAACTCGGCCTCTACGGCAGCGGCTACGGCCAGACCAGCAAGTCGGTCTACAACGACATGCTGATCGAGGTGCAGGGCCGGCCGCGCACGCTCGACCTGGTCGCCTACTCCGCCGCCGGCTCGGCGCTCGGCTACGTGACCGACAAGGGCGTGTTGCACTACACCAGCACATTGAACCAGGGCGACGTCGACGCCAGAATGGGCGCGCTGTACATGAACGACACCTGGGAGGTCATGCAAGGGCTGCGCCTGGACGGCGGCGTGCGCAAGGAACGCTATCACTATGACGGCTACGCGCTGCTGACCACCCAGGCGAACCTGGGCGATCCGACCACGCTGGCCGATGACACCACGCGCGCCTTCACGGGCGCCCGGCAGGAACACAAGTACAACACCAATACGGTCAATTGGACGCTCGGCGCCAACTACGACTTCTCTCAGCGCTTCGGCGGCTATGCGCGCATGTCGCACCTGGAAGTGCCGCCGTCGATGCAGGTGGCCGCCACGGTCGATCCGCTGGTGCTGACCACCAAGGCGGATCAGTATGAAGTCGGCGTCAAGATGAACGCCGGCCGCTCCTACCTGTACGTGACCGGCTTCTACACGCAGTTCAATCCGCTCAACGCCTCGTTCACCGCCTTCAATCCGGTCACCGGACGCAACGACCAGACCGTGCCATTCTTCGGCAAGGCGATCGTGCGCGGCGCCGAGTTTGACGGCGCCTGGTATTTGTCGGAGCGCTTCAATATCAACGGCTCGCTGACGGTGCAGGATCCGCAATACAAGGACTTCGTCAGCGCGACTGGCGCCGATCCGTCGAAGGTGGTCGGCAACCAGATCATCCGCGAGCCCAAGGTGTTCGGCAACATCCGCCCCAGCTATCATTTCAATACCGGCGACTATCTGGTCGAGATGTACGGCAGCTACGCTTACACGGGCAAGCGTTACGTCGACTTCTTCCAGGCCACTGAACTGCCGGCCTATCATTCGTTCGGCGCCGGCGTGTCGCTCAGCCGCGGCGACTGGAAACTGCAGATCGTCGGCGACAACCTGAGCAACGCGCAGGGTTTGACCGAAGGAAACACCCGCACCGATACGCTGTCCGGCCAGGGCAGCAAGGAAGCGATTTACGGACGTCCGGTCTTTGGCCGCAGCGTGCGCATGGTGCTGAGCAAGGCATGGTGAGCCCGATGATCAGAAAAAGCCTGCTCGCCCTCTCGCTGCTGCTGGCGCAGCAGGCCCATGCTGCCCCTGTGCGCGACCAGCACTGGGCGCTGCTGGCCAAGCAGCTGTTTCCCGCGCTGGTGGACATGGGCGCCGCGCGTCCTGCTCTCGCCACCGCCGTGGTGAGCGCACGTCTGCGCCGCATCGACGCCTGCAGGCAGGCGCCGGCTTGCGTGCTGAACGCCAGCACGTGGACCGATGCGGAAATCGCCAGCCTCGCGGCTGCGGCCGCCAAGGCGCCGGCGTCGACGTGGCGCACATCGACACTGGCCGACGACGGCGCGCCGGCCCAGGTCGAGCGCGAACTGCGCGGGTTGAACTGTATCATCGAGGTGTACGGCCTGGGTGCGTCGCCGCGCTATCCGTTGATCGATGGTCCCGTCGATCCGGTCGGGAGCGTGCATTTCAAGGCGGCGTCCGAGGACGCAGCTTGGCTGGCCAAGGCCGGCGAGGACGATCCGGCTTTGGTGCTCGATCCCAGCCTCAGGCTGGCGATTGCCCTGCTGGACGTCAATGACGGCAATGACGCCATCGCCTTCGAGCCGCTGGACATGGGCCACAACGCCGCCGCGCTGGGCCGCGCGCGCCTCATCGACTGGACGCGGTATCGCTACACGGCGATCATTGTTCCGGGCGTGGGCCCGGAAAACCAGGGGATGCCGTTGAGTGCGCGCGGCAAACTGAATGTGCGGATGGCCGCTCAACGCTATGCCGACGGCGCAGCGCCGTTCGTCATCCTGAGCGGTGCCTCCGTGCATCCGAGAGGGACGCTGTTCGTCGAGGCGGTCGAAATGCGCCGGGCCCTGATCGGGCGCTTCGGCGTGCCGGCCGAGTCCATCATCATCGAGCCCTATGCCCGCCACACGACGACGAACTTGCGCAATGTGACGCGGCGGCTGGCCGCGATGGGAGCGCCGCTGGACAAGGACGGCCTGATCATCACCAACGTCGAGCAAAGCCGTTACATCGAAAGTTCGGAGTTCACCGTCCGCAACCTGAAGGAGCTGGGCTACGCGCCCGGCGCCATCGGCGCGCGGCTGTCACCCACCGAGCTCACGTTCCGGCCGTCGCTCAAGTCGCTGCGCATCGATCCCGCCGATCCCCTGGACCCCTGATACCCTCCTGCACGCCGGGCTGCTGCCTCCGGCGTGCGCAATTTATAGTTATATCGGTATCATTTTCACCTTTTTTGCGTACACGAAAGCCATGGCCCTGGCCTGAAAGCCTATGGCGATGCTCGTTCCCTGTCTTGCAGTTCCAGCTCCCACGTCTCATCCACCATCTCCCTGCCAAACGCCAACACCGGCTCTTGCGCCACCAGCACATAGCCCTTGCCCTGGTAAATCCGGCGCGCATTTTTCTGCTGGTCGGTGGTCCACAGGCGCATCTGGCTGTAGGCGCCGATCACGCCGCGCGCAGCGCCCGCGGCTTGCCGCGCGCCGCCATGCGCGGCGGCGCGCCAGCCAGGCTCTGCGCTTCGCCGGCGTCGAGCTGGAAGCGCTGCACCAGTTGCGCCAGCATCGCCGCCTGATCCTGCATGCTGGCGGCGGCCGCCGCCGCTTGCTCCACCAGGGCCGCATTTTGCTGGGTGACGGCGTCCATTTCATTGATCGCCTGGTTGACGTGGCCGATGCCGGTGCTTTGTTCCTGCGAGGCGGCGCTGATGGCGGCCATGATCTCGGTCACGCGCGACACGCTGGAGACGACCTGGTCCATCGTCACGCCCGCCTCCGCTACCAGCGTGCTGCCGACCTTGATGCTGTCGACGGAGTTGCCGATCAGTACTTTGATTTCCTTGGCGGCTTCGGCGCTGCGATGGGCCAGGCTGCGCACCTCCGACGCCACCACCGCAAAGCCGCGGCCCTGTTCGCCGGCGCGCGCCGCTTCCACCGCCGCGTTCAAGGCCAGGATATTGGTCTGGAAGGCGATGCCGTCAATCACGCCGATAATGTCGACGATGCGCGTGGCCGAGGCATTGATGGTGTCCATCGTCTGTATCACGCGCGAGACCACTTGCCCGCCCTTCTCCGCCACGTCGGCGGCCGACAGCACCAGGGTGTTGGCCTGCTGCGCGTTGACGGCGTTCTGGTTGACGGTGGAGGTCAGTTCTTCCATCGAGGCGGCCGTCTCTTCGAGCGAGCTGGCCTGGCTTTCCGTGCGCGCCGACAGGTCGCTATTGCCGGTGGCAATTTCAGCCGAGGCCAGGGCGATGGTGTTGGCGCTGCGGCGGATCTCGCCGATGGTGTCGGCCAGCTGGTTCTGCATGGTCTGCATGCCGAACAGGATGCTGCTGTCATCGCCCTTGACGGTGTCGAGTGGACCGCTCAAGTTGCCGCTGGCAATGCGCGAGGCGGCCTGCCGCACGGCGCCCGGGTCGCCGCCGATGGTGGCGCGCAAGCTGCGGTTGACCAGGGTCACCAGCAGCGACAGCAGCGTCGACACCACCGCCAGCACGACGGCCGCTTCGACCAGTTCCTTCTTGAAGGCGTCGTTGATATCGTCCATGTAGACGCCGGTGATCAGATCCCATTCCCATGGTGCGAAGCGCATCACGTGCGACACCTTGGGCAGGACCTTGGTGCCGCCCGGGCGCGCCCACACGTAATAGACATAGCCGGTGCCGCTGGGGCTGGCGCCCGCTTCGGCGATATGGCGGTACAGATAGTAGCCGTTGGCATCCTTGAAGCTGCTCATGTCCTTGCCATTGTTTTGCGGCGCGAACGGATTCATCAGGGAAATCATGTGCTTGTCGGTGATCGCGGTGTAGCCGCCGCCGCTGAAGCGCAGCGACTTGATCGCGGCCGTCGCCTGTTTCTGCGCCGCTTCCTTGTTCAGGGTGCCGTTTTTGGTCAGTTCGTCAAAGTGCTTGAGGATGCTGTGTGCCACTTCGTTCACATTGCTCAAATCCTTGCGCCGCTCATCGAGGCGCAGGTTGCGGGTTTCCAATGCGTTATAAATAAAAATGATCACGATACACAGCAAACAGGCCACCAGCGGTAGCCAGAGTTTTTGTTGAAACGAAAGCTTATTCATTAAGGCTTCTTAAGGGCAATTAAAATTGTTGCCTAGTATAGTTGCTTTCTATTAATCAAAAAAGACTATAAAGTAGCATGGTTTGTTGCCAAATACGGTCGAATCGATGGACAAGCTGGTTGCCATGCAGGTGTTTATTACCACGGTGGACTGCGGCAGCCAGTCGGCTGCGGCAGAAAAACTGGGCTTGTCACGGCCGGTCGTGTCGCGCTACCTGGGCGAGCTGGAGGACTGGGCCGGCGCGCGCCTGCTGCACCGGACCACACGCAGGCTGAGCCTGACGGATGCCGGCACGGAAGCGCTGTCGCGTTGCCGCCAGTTGCTGGAGATGGCCAAAGGCATCCAGCTGTCGGTGGGCGAACCGAGTGGCGTGCCGCGCGGCAGGCTGCGCATCACCGCCAGCACCACCCTGGGGCGCTCGCTGCTGACCAGCATGATCGCGCAATTTGTCGACCTGTACCCCGGTGTCGGCGTCGACATGCTGCTGTCGGACCAGAGCGTCAGCCTGGTCGACGAGCGCATCGACCTTGCCATCCGGATCACCAATACGCTGGGCTCGAATGTGGTGGCCAGAAAGCTGGCGCAATGCCGGGTCATGCTGTGCGCCGCGCCTGCCTATCTGCGCCGCCACCCTGCTGTGCGCCATGTCGACGAGCTCAGCATTCACAATTGCCTGCTGCATTCTTTCTATGGCAAAGGCACGTGGACCTTTCGCTGTGACGGCGAGGAGCTGGCGGTGCCCGTCACGGGCAACTTCAGCGCCAACGATGCGGCGGCCATCGAACAGGCAGTGCTGTGCGGCGCCGGCCTGGCCATGTTGCCGGCTTATCTGGCCCTGCCGCTGATCGACAAGGGCGAGCTGGTGGCCCTGCTGCCGGAATGCGAAGCGATGCCAATGGACATCTACGCCATCTACGCCACCCGCAGGAACATGCCGGTGGCGCTCAGCAAGCTGATCGAGTTTCTTGAACGCAGTTTCAAGGACGCGCGGCTGGGATAAAATCAATAAAGCTGGCCGCGCATCGCCGTGTCATAGCCTTCGTCTATGGCCTTGGCGGTGCCGCTGTCGGCGCCGGTGATGGCGGCGACCATATCGCCCGGGGACGGCAGGGTTTTGCGATCCAGTTTCGCATCGGGATGCCACAGTTTCGCGCGCTTGATGGCTTTGCCGCAGTGGAACAGTACCTCATCGATTTTCACTACCACGGCGGTCTTTGGCAGGCGTTCGCCTTCGGCCAGCGATTGCAGCAATGGCGCATTGGTGGAAATGACGGCGTGGCCATTGATGCGCATGAAGATGTCCAGGCCGGGGAACAGGAACAGCATGCCGATGCGGTCATCCTGCTGCAGATTGCTCAGCGACGCGATGCGGTTGTTGCCGGGCCAGTCGGCAAAGGCGACCGTCTTGTGGTCCAGCGCGTGCACAAAACCCGCTGCGCCGCCGCGCGGCGAGGCGTCCAGGCCCTCGGCGCTGCCGCTGGCCAGACAAAAGAACGTCGCCGCTTTCAAATAGCTCAGATGAAACGGCAGCAGATGGTCGAGCACGGCTTTCACGATCATCTCGTTCGGCGGAGCGTACAGTTCTGCGAGGTTGACGGTGGTCATGCGGTTCTCCTGGTAGCGGTCATGTTCGCCACGATAGCGCTGAAACCGTGGCGCTGCTAAGCTAGCAAAGCCAATCAATAGTCCGATCACGCCATGCCGCCTGCCGACCCGCTGGAAACCAAGTTACGCCACGCCATCACGATGGTCGATGGCGAGCCGCCCTTGATCGCCGTCACGGGCAAGGAAAGCGTGCCGCGCGAGTCGGTACCGCACAGCCATTTGCCGGGCCAGCTGCTGGGTCTGTTTTCTGGCCTGTTGACGGTGCGCACCGGCACCGGCAACTGGACCATTCCCACCACGCATGCCGTGTGGATACCGTCGTCCGTCACGCATGCGGCCAGGTCGCATGGCCCGTTCGCGGGCTGGGCCGTATATGTGGCGCCGCAGTCTTGCGTGAACTTGCCGCCGGCGCCGTGCGCGATCCGTGTTTCGGGCCTGCTACGCGAAACGGTGCTGCGCGCGGCGCAGTGGCAGGTGGCGCCCTTGAGCCCTGCCCGGGCGCGGGTGGTGCAGGTGCTGCTCGATGAAGTTGCCGCCGCGCCGCTCGATTCCTTGGGCCTGGTCCTGCCGCGCGAGCCGCGCCTGCTGCGCATCGCCAGCGCCCTGATCGCCGAGCCGGCCGATGCGCGCACCCTCGATGCCTGGGCAAGCTGGGCCAACCTGGCGCCGCGCACCCTGAGTCGCCGCTTTGCCGTCGAAACCGGCATGAGCCTGACGGCCTGGCGCCAGCGCGTGCGCCTGCTGCGCGCGCTGGAACTGCTGGCAGGCGGCTTGCCCGTGACGACCGTGGCGTTTGATTTGGGCTACGACAATGTGAGCGCCTTTATCGCGCTGTTCCGGCGTACCTTCGGGACCACGCCGGGGCGGTATTTTGCGCCTGGACCGGCTGCTATCTGACACCAGCGCATCAAGGCGATGCAGCCGGGGACTGGCCAGCTGCGCGACATGCGGTTTGCGGGATGCTCCGACCGCCAGCGCACCCCAGCGCTCGCCATTGCCGGCCAGGCGCAGGAAGTCGAGCGCGGTGGCATGTGCACGATCAATCGCCATTGTCGGGACGTTGCAGATAAACGAACAGCGCATGCTCAGAAGTAGTCATCATCGCTCTTCCTCAAGCCTGGCCGGCTGCGTATTGCCGGGCTGTCCATCTGCCATAGCGCCACCTCGAGTTCCGGCGCGGCCATGCCGAGCATGCCGAGCACATGGAAGGCGGCCAGGAACAGGCCTACGTTGACGGAGGCTGCGCCGCGCTCCATGCGCTGCAGGGTCGGACGTGAAATGTCGAGACGGGCGCACAGATCGCGCGCCGTGATGTTCTGTTGTACCCGCTGCTTGCGCACGCATTGGCCCCAGATGCGCAGCCGCTCATTGACGAGGGTCGGCATGGTATTGGCTGGGCGGGTACGTTTGGTCATGGCCAGGAAGTGAATATTTTTGCAGCCCGCAAGTGCAAGGATATGCCGGGTTTGTTTATCTTGAGTTCGTCATGCTCAGAACTCTTCCCACTCCGACAGCGCCGCTTCGGCCGGTTGTTCCTGCTTCACAGGCGCCGGTGCACGGGCCGGCGGTGATGCCGGCGTTGGCCTGCTCGCCGCCACAGTCACGGCCGGCTTGACAGTCGCCGCCTGGTCGCCCAGCCTGAACACGCTGACCACCTGCGCCAGGGTCGCCGCCTGTTCGCGCAGGGCGGCGGCGGCGGCGGCCGATTCTTCCACCAGAGCGGCGTTTTCCTGGGTATCGATGTCCATCGCGCTGATGGCGCGGTTGATCTGTTCGATGCCGGCCGTCTGTTCGGCGCTGGCCAGGGTGATTTCGCCCATGATGTCGGTCACGCGGCGCACGCTGTCGACCAGGCCACTCATGCTGGCGCCGGCCTGGTGCACCAGCGCGCTGCCGCTGGCCACCGAGGCGGTCGAGTCATCGATCAGGTGCTTGATTTCCCTGGCAGCGGCGGCCGAGCGCTGCGCCAGGTTGCGCACTTCGGTGGCCACCACGGCAAAGCCGCGTCCCTGCTCGCCGGCGCGCGCCGCTTCGACGGCGGCGTTCAGGGCCAGGATATTGGTTTGAAACGCGATGCCGTCGATGACGCCGATAATGTCGGTGATCTTGCTCGACGACGCACTGATCTGGTCCATCGTGGCGACCACCTGCGCGATCACGGCGCCGCCGTGCTGGGCCGCCTGCGAGGCAGTATCGGCCAGCCCATGGGCCTGGCGCGCGTTGTCGGCGTTCTGCCTGACGGTCGAGGTCAGCTCTTCCATCGACGAGGCCGTTTCTTCGAGCGAACTGGCTTCGTGCTCGGTGCGCGAGGACAGTTCCTGGCTGCCTGCCGCCACCTGGGCCGAGGCGGCGGCGATGGTGTCGGTGCCGGCGCGCACCGTGCCCACCGTGCGCGCCAGGCTGTCGTTCATGCTCTTGAGCGCCTGCAGCAACTGGCCCAGCTCATCGCGCGATTCGATGATGATGGTGCTGCTGAGGTCGCCGGCGGCCACCGTATGGGCCACCTTCAAGGCCTGCGCCACCGGCCGGGTGACGGAACGGGTGATGATGTATGACAACAGTGCGGCGGACAGCAAGGCCAGCAACGACAGCGCGACGAGCAGCGTGCGCGTGGTGACATAGGTGTCGTGCGCGCTGGCGGCGTTGATTGTGGCCACCTTGCTTTGCAAGGCGATCTCTTGCGCGATCAGGCGCTTGTAGTCGTCGAGCATGGCGCGCACGTGGTCGTACATATAAGTGCGTGCTGCTTCCAGGGTGCTGGTACTGACCAGTTCAAGCAGCCTGTCCTGGCCTTCGGCATAGCGCACATGGGCCGCGTGCAGCTGCGTCACCAGTTCGCGTTCGCGCGGCAGCTGCGCCATGCGTTCCAGCCTGGCCATGTCGGCCACGGCCGCTTGGCGCGCGGCCAGCACCGCGCCCGCCTGTCGTTGCCGGTCGGCCGGATCGGTGGTCAGCATGGTGTTGCGCAGGCCGATGGCGATATCGTTGACGTGGTCGACCAGCGCATTGGCAATCGCGATCTTGGGCATGCTGTCTGTGACGATATGGTCGGTGCCCTGGTTGATTTTGCCCAGCATGGCCAGGCCCAGGCAGGAGATGACGATCAGCATGGCGCTGACGGCGCCAAAGCCCAGCGCCAGGCGTTTGCCGATAGGGATGTTGGAGAGGAACTTCATGATGGGCTCGATAGGAAGTGGGAGGATCGGCCGTGCCTGCGCAGCACCTGATCCTGGGCACATGATGCTAGTCTTTTTTATATTACATATCTATAGTGCAATAGGCGTAGACCATAGGCGGCAAGCGCCGTCAAAACGCCGGTCCAGGCCACAATTGCGCGTTTTACGGCGGCATTTTCGGCTATATTGTGCCGCTAACACTCTTCTCTTCCGTCCATAGGCCCGCATGATTTCTCGTCGACCATTCCGCTTGCTGTTTCCCTTCCTGCTGGCGCTGCTGCTGGCCCTGTCATTCGGCGCCAGTCCCGCCCGGGCCCAGGCCGACGACGACGCCGCCACCGTCGACCAGCACCTCGACAACCTGCGCAAACAGATCACGACGATCCAGAAAACCCTGGACGGCGAGGCCGACGTGCCGGACGCCACCTTGTCGCAGATGAAAGCCGATGCGCTGGCCGCCAGCGCCGAGGCCGACAAAGTGGCGGCCGATATCGCACCGCAGCTGGCCAGCGTGCAGGCGCGCCTGGCCGAGCTGGGCAAACCGGCGGCCGGCATCAAGGACGCGCCCGACGTGGCCGCTCAGCGCAGCCAGCTCGACCGCAACAGCAGCGCGCTCGATTCACAGGTCAAGCTGGCGCGGCTGTTGTCGGTGGAAGCGGCGCAAGCGTCCGAGCAGGTCACCACGGTGCGCCGCGCGCAGTTGCAGGCGCGCCTGGGCGAGCGCACCTCGTCGATCCTGGCTGGCGGCTTCTGGCAGCAGCTGTATGCCGAATGGCCGCAGACACGCCTGCGCTTGCAGAACCTGGGCCAGGAGCTGGTTGACGCCGCGCGCTCCACGCCGCTGTCCGTCTGGGCCGGCATGTTTGCCGCCATCGTGCTGCTGCTGCTGGCCAGCGTGTGGATTTCGCGCCGCCTGTTGATGCTCACCTCCACCCGCGTGCCGCACGGCCGCTTGCGCCGCTCGCTGCATGCGCTGGCCGTGCTGGTGCTGGCGCTGGCCACGCCGGGCCTGGTGGCCGAGCTGCTGGTGCTGGGCCTGCGCTGGAATAACGGCGTGTCCGACAAGACCGATGTCTTCCTGGGCAGCCTGGTCGGCGTGATCTGCTTTGCCGGCTTCACGGCCGGCCTCGGCCACGCGCTGCTGTCGCCAAACCGCGCCTCGTGGCGCTTGCTGCCACTGTCCGATGCGCTCGCCTCGCGCATGGCGCGCTACCCGACCGTGTTCGCCTTCGTGATGGTGCTGGTATGGGCCGCCGAGCGCGTGTCCATCGTCATCAATACGGGCTTGTCGACGGCGGTGGCGGTCAACTGCATCGTCGCGCTGGTGCTGAGCGTCACGGTGGCCTACGGCCTGCTGCGCGCCGAGCGCTGCTGGCGCCAGGTGCGCGCGGCCGAGCCCGATTCGCCCGTCACGCCGCTGTGGTTGCGCTGCGTGGTGCTGCTGCTGTGGCTGGCGCTGGCCGTCAGCCTGATCAGCCTGCTGGTGGGCTATGTGGCCTTCGGCAGCTTTGTCACCAAGCAGATCACCTGGATCATGGTGGTGGTGTGCAGCACCTATCTGCTGACGGTGCTGGTCGATGACGTGTGCATGCTGCTGGCCTCGACGCCGCCGCCTGATTCAAGCAATCCGGTGCTGGCCACGCCGAAAGCGCGCGACCAGGCGGCCGTGCTGCTGTCGGGCCTGGGCCGCGCGCTGGTCGTGCTGCTGATGCTGATGCTGTTGCTGGCGCCCTTTGGCGAAGGCCCGGCCGAACTGTTCCAGCGCCTGAGCACGCTGCAAGATGGCCTGGCCATCGGCGAAGTGGCGATACGCCCGGGCTCCGTGATCCAGGCGCTGCTGGTGCTGCTGGTCGGTTATATCGGCGTCGGTTTTTTCAAGCGCTGGCTGCAAAACAGCTATCTGCCGACCACCAACCTCGATTCGGGCATGCAGACCTCGTTCCTGACCCTGTTCGGCTATGTCGGCGCGATCACCGCAGTGGCGCTGGCGCTGTCGTCGGCCGGCATCGGCCTCGAACGCATCGCATGGGTGGCCTCGGCCTTGTCGGTCGGTATCGGTTTCGGCTTGCAGGCGGTGGTGCAGAACTTTGTCTCGGGCTTGATCCTGCTGGCCGAGCGTCCCGTGAAAGTGGGTGACTGGGTCTCGCTGGGGGGGGTGGAAGGCGATATTCGCCGCATCAATGTGCGCGCCACCGAAATCCAGATGGGCGACCGTTCCACGGTGATCGTGCCGAACTCGGAATTCATTACCAAGACGGTGCGCAACGTCACCCACGCCAGCCCCCTGGGCCTGGTGCAGGTCAAGCTGCCGCTGCCGCTGGGCACGGATGCGGAAGCGGCGCGCGCGCTGATCCTCGGCGTGTTTGTCGACAACCACGACGTGCTCGACACACCGGCGCCCAACGTGCAGCTCGACGGCATCGACAATGGCAATCTGCTGTTCAACGCCACCGGCTTTGCCTCCTCGCCGCGGCTGACGTCGGGCATCCGCAGCGCCCTGCTGTTCGAACTGCTCAAGCGTCTCGATGCCGCCGGGATCTCGATCGCCAAGCCCAACACCATGATCCTGAGCAGCTTGCCGGCGCAATTCGAGGTGCCGGCCATATCGGCTGCCACACCGGCGCCGGGGGTATCGCCGCCAACGCCGCCGGCACCCATGCCGCCACTGACGAGCTAATACCTGCATGGAGACGTAATGGCCATCCCGCACAACCGGCAGGAATTACTGGAAGCCATCAACACCAGCTATGCCAGGCTGCAGCAGGACCTGGCGCGCGTACCGCCGGGCCTTGCGCGCGAGCTGGCGCTTGATGGACATGTGGCCGGCACGCGCATGAGCGTGTGCGATTTGCTGGCCTATCTGGTGGGCTGGAACGAGCTGGTACTGCACTGGCATGCGCAACTGCGTGCGGGAAAGCCTGTCGCGGATATCGCTTTTCCCGCCGAAGGTTTCACGTGGAACCAACTTGGCGCGCTGGCGCAGCGGTTTTATGCCGACCATGCCCACCTCGACATGGAGCAGTTACTGCAGCGCCTGGCGCTGGCCAACCGGCAACTGGTGGCGCTGGTGGAAGCGAGCGACGATGCGCAGCTGTATGGCCAGCCGTGGTACAAGCAGTACAGCATGGGCCGCATGATCCAGTTCAATACTTCGTCGCCGTATGCCAATGCGCGCACGCGCTTGCGGGCCTGGCTGAAAACCGTGTAGACAGCGGGGCTTGCACGATTGCATCAGTACCATTTGTTCGTTTTCAGGCACGATAGCGTCTCCACGTATTTCTGCCGAAAGACACCATGCTTACGATCGCCATCGCCCAGCTGAACTTCACCATCGGCGACTTCGACGCCAATACCGCTGCCGTCATCGACCATATGCGCCGCGCCAGCGACGGCGGCGCGCAGATGGTGGTGTTTTCCGAACTGTCGCTGAGCGCCTATTACCCGGGCGACCTGTTCGAGGATGCCGCCTTCCTGGGCAGCATGGACGCGGCGCTGAAAACGGTGCAGCAGGCGTCACAGCGCTGGCCGGCGCTGGTGACCGTGCTCGGTACGGCGCGCGCCAACCCCGGCCCCGGCAAGCCCCTGTACAACGCCCTGCTGGCGATTCAAAACGGGCAGATCGTCGCCGAATACTACAAGCAGCTGCTGCCCACCTACGGCATCTTCGACGAGGGCCGCCATTTCGAGGCGGGGCCGCCGGTGGCCTGCACGCTCGACGTGGCCGGTCACAAGGTCGGCTTCATGATCTGCGAGGACGGCTGGAACGACGAGGGCCGTGCCTACGCCGTCAACCCGTTTGCCTGCCTGCAGGCGGCCCGGCCTGAACTGGTGGTCAGCATCAACGCCAGCCCGTCCGATATCGGCAAGCGCGCGCTGCGCCACGCCGTGTTTGGCGCCGCCTGCCGCCGCCTGGAGCTGCCGCTGCTGTTCGTCAACCAGGTCGGCGGCCATGACCAGCTGGTGTTCGACGGCGCCTCGTTTGCCATCTCGCCGCAGGCCGGGGTGCAGTTCGAGGCGGCCCGCTTCGTGGAAGATTTTCAAGTGCTGCGTTTTGAGGGGGGCCAGTTTGCCCGCAGCGATGGCCAGGCGTTTCCCGCGCCCGATGTGGACGGCATCGCGGCGGTGGAGTTTGCGCGCCGCCAGATCGTGCTGGGCCTGTCCGACTATGCGCGCCGCTGCAACTTTACCAAAGTCGTGGTCGGCTGCTCGGGCGGCATCGATTCGGCGCTGACGCTGGCGCTGGCCGTCGAAGCGCTGGGCGCCGGCAATGTCATCGGCATCACCATGCCGTCGGTGTTTTCCAGCGCCGGCTCCGTCACCGATTCGGTGGCCCTGTGCGAGAACCTCGGCATCACCCTGCTGACCCATCCGATCCGCGATATCGTGGCGCAGTATGAAAGCGGCTATGCGGCGGCGTTTGACGGCAAATTGGCCGGCCTGCCGCTGGAAAACCTGCAGGCGCGCGTGCGCGGCACCATCCTGATGGAATACTCGAACGCGTTTGGCGCGCTCTTGCTAACCACCGGCAACAAGAGCGAAATTTCGGTCGGTTACTGCACCCTGTATGGCGACACCAACGGCGGCCTGGGCCTGATTGGCGACCTGTACAAGACTGAAGTATTCGCCCTGTCGCGCCATGTGAACGCCAGCGCCGGGCGCGAGCTGATTCCCGCCGCCGTGCTCGACAAGCCGCCCTCGGCCGAACTGGCGCCGGGCCAGCGCGACACCGACAGCCTGCCGCCCTACCCCGTGCTCGATGAAATTTTAAAATGGCATATCGAGGGCAACCGCCTGCCGGCGCCCGAAAGCGCGCAGGCGCTGGCGTTTGTGGCCCGGCTGCGCGAGAGCGAGGAAGGCCGCCGCCTGGTCACGCGCATCGTTGGCATGGTGGCGCGCAATGAATACAAGCGGCGCCAGGCGGCGCCGATTATCCGGGTGCGCTCGCGCGCCTTTGGCAGCGGCCGCCAATTGCCGATCGCCGCCCACTACCCTACCGGAGACGCAGCATGAGTGCCGCAACCCCCCTTTCTTCCTTGGACTGCGCGGTGCTGATCGGCCGCTTCCAGCCGTTTCACAGCGGCCACGCGGGATTGTTGCAGGCGGCGCTGGACAGCGCCGCGCAGGTGGTGGTGGTGCTCGGTTCGGCCTTCCATGCGCGCAGCCCGAAAAACCCGTTTACGTGGCTGGAACGGGCCGCCATGATCGCGGCCAGCCTGCCCGAAGCGCAGCGCAAACGCGTGCACTACGTGGCCGTGCGCGACTACTATGACGATGGCCTGTGGGCCGAGAGCGTGCGCCGCCAGGTGGCCGGGGTCGTGCCGCAGGCGTCGCGCGTGGCGCTGGTGGCCTGCTTCAAGGACGCCACCAGCTACTATCTGCACCATTTTCCGCAGTGGCAGATGCTTAACCAGGAGATCGACGCAGGCGCCCCGATCGGCGCCACCGCGATCCGCAAGGTGCTGTTCGAAGCGGAAGACGTCGACGTGTCGCTGGGCGCGCTGGCGCAGCTGCTGCCAAAAGCGATTGCCCAGTACCTGAAAGCCTGGACCATGCTGCCGTGGTATGCGCCTCTGGTGCAGGAACACCGCGCCATCGAAGCGTATAAAACGCGCTGGCGCACGGCGCCGTATGCGCCGATTTTTTGTACCGTCGATGCGCTGGTGCAGACGGGCGGCCATGTGCTGCTGGTCAAACGCGGTGGCTATCCGGGCAAGGATTTATGGGCACTGCCGGGCGGCTTCCTGGAGCCGCGCGAACGCCTGCTGCAGGGTGCGATACGGGAACTGGCGGAAGAAACACAACTGGGCGTGCTGGCGCCGACCCTGGAAGAAGCGCTGGTCGGCGTGGCCGTGTTCGACCACCCCGACCGCAGCCAGCGCGGACGCACCATCACGCACGCCCACCATTTCAATCTGCATACCAGCCAGTTGCCGGAAGTGTCGGCCGCCGACGACGCGGCGCTGGCCCGGTGGCTGCCGCTGGACGCATTGCCGGCGATAGAAGAACAGTTTTTCGAGGATCATTTTCATATCCTCAATCATTTTTTGAAGCTGACGCAAGAAGAGCGCTGATGAAAAACAGCGCTGACGCAGCCGTCAGCGCTGTTCAAGGCAATCGCCTTACGACGTCAAACGATTCCAGCCATGGCGCACGGCATCCTTGAAGTTGTCCCAGGCCGACTGGGGATAGGTATGCTCCCAGTTGCTGCGCAGGTCGTGCTCCACTTCCTCCCACGGACGGCCGCGATAGGTGTCGCTGCCGGCCATCGAGCGGCCATAGCGGTAGGCCGGATCGTAGTCCTCGAAACGCGCGCCGGTCGACAGATAGGTCGCGTCCCAGTGGCTGCGGTAGTACTGTTCGTCGGCGACGACATCGTTCGACAGCGTGTCCGCGCGCGGGTAGGTGCGCACATTGCGCGTGGCACCGCCCAGGCTGGTCGCGCCGCCCGGCGCGATGAAGTCGGGCTGGTTCAAGGAGTCATCGCGGGCGAATTGCTGCGACGCCGTCGAAGGTTGGTCCAGCGTACCGCCACTCAAGTTGCCCACAGGGGCGGCCGGATTGATGCCCAGTTCGGCGCCCGCGCCCAGCGGCGTGGTCTGCTGCGACAGGCTGCCCGACTGCGATTGCAGGTTGGCTGCGGCGCTGCCACTCAAGTTGCCCTTGCTGCCGCCGGCATAAGCGCCAGTGGTGCTGTCGTCGCGGCTCCAGCCGCCGGCGCGCCACTGCTCGCTGTGCTCTTCGATATTGAGCGGGCCGAAGTCTTCGACGATATCGCTGGCGCGGTCGATCTCCGCATCGCTGGCGCTTTCCAGGGTCAGCACCACATGACCGCGCGAGACGGCTTCCGCATACACATAGCGGTCTTCATGGCTGCCGAACAGGTCGGCAAAGAAATGCTTGATGCTGGCGACAAAGCCGTCGTCGTCGCGTCCGGTGGTGTTGGCCACGGTCGAGGTGGCCGATGGTGCGCCGCTGTAGTCGCTGGCCGCGTCATTGAGACGGATGCGCTCGCTGCCGAAGCCCGAGGCGATCAGTTTTTGCCGTGCGCTTTCGGCCGATGCGCGGTTGTCGAATACTGCTGCCAAAGTTTGTGCCATGATGGTCTCCGATCGGTAAGGGATAAGGTAAGTGCATCATTCGCTGTAGCCACAGCCTGCCCTTTTGTAAAGGGCAGCGTCTGCAGTCATGGCATTAGTCTAGGACGAAAAACGGCGACGCGTCTTTCCTTTTCCGTGCGGGAATTGTTTCTCGTTATCCACCTATGGTTTGCTCCGCGACTGGCTCGCTGGTGCGTGGCCGCCCACGTACTTGTTTGATCGGACCGATGGCGCGTTTATTGAAAGGCCCGCTGTTTGGCTTTTGAATTCTTGCCAGGCGTGAAAGCGGGGAAAGATACCGGCCCGAAGACGAATGGCGTCGTCAGTGGCACCGTCGGCTTGGGCTCGGTCTTGATGCGCTTGGTGGGCGAGCTGAAACCCGGATAGTCGGGCGGTGGTTTCCTGTCACGCGTACTTTTTCTCGTGGGACCTGAGCTCGCCACTTCTGGCAGTGGCGTATGCCACTTGGGCCGGTTTTGATCAAACACGGATTGTGGCATCGTGCTCGGCGTCGGCGACAAGTGCCTGTTGAGCATTTTTTTTGCAGTGCTGATCTCTTTTTTTGTCAGGGTATCGCGGGTCTTGTGTCCGCCCTGCGCCGAATGTTCGTCATGCATGACCAGCCGCAGGTTATCGGGATTGGCTACCGCTTTCCTGAACGCGTCGGCCAGGTCAACGGAATTCCTGCGGGGCCGTCCCTGCGCTGCCTGTGAACGTTCGGCAGTGACGAGTTCATCGTGGCCTTGTTTGAGCGCAATATATTGCACGATATGGTCCAGCGCCGGTTGCCTCTTCAAGGGCGGACGGGGCTTGCCATTCTTGGGTTTTTGCGCAATCGATTCCCGGCCTTTGTGATCGAGCGTATGTATCGTGGTGCCGTCGATCGACGTGAACTGAAAATGATTGAGGCTCGGTGTGCGTTTGAGATTCTGGCGCTGGCTGACCACTTCCCGCGCCGATTCATATCCCGGTCGGCTGCTTGATTTCTTGCCGCTGCTGCGGCTATCCACATAATCGTCGTCCTCGCCACTTTTACTTTTACGAGACACCGACGGTGTCATGGCTTGCGAGCGGGCACGGGAAGAAGTCACAGTTTTTCCTATTGAGCAATGTGTTACAGATATGCCATGACAAAATTACGCAATTATGCTTTTTTTGTCAACTTAAATTTCTATGCGGCATGTGGCGTGGCGCAGGAAAACCGCCGGACGGGCGATTGCCGTCTTGTTCCCGCTTACACCCTGGAGAAAAATCCATAAAAGTGTTTCCTCTGCTCTTGCACCATGGCGTCCTGTCGGGCGCCTGGTGGCTGCGGCGGTGCTGAGTGGGCGCGGTCGGGTTTTCTTCCTACAAGCAGGCACGCCGCGCGCCTATCTTGCCGGCGCCCCAAAAGCCGTTAGCATGGGCTTACACCCAAGCGGAGGAGGCATCATGGAAGAAAAACACGGCAATACCCCACAGCACCCGAGCGAGCAGGGCCGCCATACGCGCATCGACAAGACCGACGCCGACAAGGCCGGCGGCGACCCATATGCCAACCAGGGCGGCGGCAAGCTGGCCAGCGGCACGGCCAACAGTGGTTACTGGGCCAACGACGTGCTCACGCCGCAAGGCCCGCCCGATCCGGTCGAGCAGGAAAACATGCATACCCTGGGCCAGCCGGACAGCCATGCCAACGTCAAGGGTTCCGGGCAGCAGCCGCAAAGCGAAGCGGGCAAGCTGGCCGACGACCGGCCCGGGCGCAACGAGTCGAAGGACATCCACCGATCCATCAATCAGCACGAGTAGGGGCGCGTGCGAAGAGCGGAGAGCGAAGACGAGGACGAGGACGAGGAGCACACCATGTCTGCAACGCGCAGAAAAAATGCAATGCGCATGGATACCTGTGCCCGTGCATCGAGCAAATGTTGGCGTGCTCAAAAGATCATGCTTGCCATTGCCTGGGTTGTTTGGCATGATTGAGCGCATGAATCCGCATGACATCACCGTCCCGAACCACCGCCACGTCGCCGCAGACGCTGGCCGTGTTGCGTTCGCCGGTGGCCGTCAGTCCTGTTCCATTATTCGAATTATTCAGGGTCGCTGAGCTGCGGCTGCGCCGGTGCTCGGCGCCCCCAGTCGCCATTGACCAGCGCATCATCGCGCGCGGGCACTGCCCGCGTTCCCCCGAATAGTTCAAATGGAGCACCCCGATGACATCTTCCCATCCGTATCCCTCGCTGGCCCAGATCCGCGACACTGCCGCACGCCTGCAAGGCAAGATCCTGCACACGCCCGTATGGCGCTGGCAAACCGGCGTCATCGACGAACAATTTGCGTCCACCGAAGTGTGGCTCAAGCTGGAACTGTTTCAAAAAACCGGCACCTTCAAGCTGCGCGGCGCGCTCAACTGCATCGAGGCGCTGGACGCGCCGGCGCGCCAGCGCGGCGTGGTCGCCGTCAGCGCCGGCAACCATGCGATTGCCGTCGCGTACACGGCACGGCTGGCCGGATGCAGCGCCAGGGTCGTCATGCCGGCGCACGCCAGCCCTGCGCGCATCGCCGCCTGCCGCGCGTACGGCGCCGATGTGCTGCTGATGCCGGACGTACACCAGGCGTTCGCGCGCGGCCGCGACATCGAACGCGACGAGGGCCGCACCATGCTGCACCCCTACGACGGCCCGCTGACCGCGCAGGGCACCGGCACAGTCGGCCTGGAGCTGATGGCGCAAGTGCCCGGTCTCGACGCAGTGGTGGTGCCGGTCGGCGGCGGCGGCTTGTGCGCCGGCATCGCCGCCGCCGTCAAACAGCTCAATCCGCACTGCGCCGTGTACGGCGTCGAGCCGTTCGGCGCCGACGCGCTGTACCGCAGCTTCGCCGCAGGCGCGCCGCAGACCCTGGAAAGGGTCGATACCGTCGCCGACAGCCTCGGCGCGCCGTATGCGATGGAGTACAGTTTTAATGTCTGCCGCCGCTTCGTCAACGAAGTGGTGCGGGTCGACGATGAGCAGATCTGCGAGGCCATGCTGTACTTGTTCCGCGATGCCAAGCTGGTGGCCGAACCGGCAGCGGCGGTGGCGACGGCAGCGTTGTTCGGGCCGCTGCGCGAGCGGCTGGCGGGCAAGCGCGTGGCCTTGCTGGTGTGCGGCTCGAATATCGACCCGGCGCGCTTTGCCGAACTGCTGTGCCGGGGCGCGCGCCAGGATCGCGTGCGCACGCCTGACCGACATGCGCTGACAGAATAGTTTACGTCAGATCATGCAGGTCCTTGCGCTGCGCCGGGCCTACCGTGAAGTGTGAAAACGTGACTTCCAGCCCGCCGCGTTCCGGCGTGCAGCACATCGGCCCCACCAGATAGCGCGCGCTGGCAGGAAATGGCGCCAGGCGCAGCAGCGGCCACAGCTTGCCGTCGGTCGAATACTGCACCCGGATCACGCCCTCGCTGACGGTCACGCGCAGCCAGAAGCCTTCCGGCATGGCCGGCGCCGCGCTGACGGCCCAATCGGATTTATCCACCGTCAGCACGGTGCTCAGCCACAGCTGGCCGTCAGAGAACTCGATGCCGCATTTGATCCAGTGTTCTGCATCGATGCGCACCATCAGCCCGGCCTGGTCGTACAGGGTTGCATAGTGTCCGGCCACATGCACCTGGGCCGTGAAATCGCCGTCGGTGGCCACGCCCAAAAAGTGGCCGCTGTCGCGGATGAAACCGTAGCTGGTCTTGCGCCAGAAGTCGGTGTTGTCGTCGCTGGTAACGCGCAAGGTTGCGTCTTCGAGCGTCCATTTTGTTGGCTGGTTCAACCAGCTCGCCTGTTCAAACATCGTCTCTCCTGCGTGGTTTATCACTCGTTGTTCAGTCCCCATCCCAGCGCCTGGTACAACGCGACTGCACTGGTGTAGGACGCGGTTTCCGACTGCAGCGCGTCGCGCCGGATGTCATACAGGGCGCGCTGGTTTTCCAGCACCGCCTGGTAGCTGCCGGCGCCGGCTTGATAACGCGTGCTGGCGATCTGCAGCGCGGCGCTGCCGTGGCGTGCCGATTGTAGCAAGGACGCCAGCCGCGTTTGATTTTCGGCCAGTTGCGTGACGGCGTTTTCCACGTCTTCCTGCGCCAGCAGCATCGCCTGTTCGTAGCCGGCCAGCGCGCCTTGCGCCACGGCCTGCGTGCCGCGTACGCGCGCCCTGGCGCTACCGAGGTGAAATGCCGGATGGCTGATGGTGGGCGCCACTTCGAAGGCGCGCGCGCCAGCGTCAAACAGGCTGCTGCCGCGCAGCGCAAAAAAGCCGATAAAGCCGCCCAGGCTCAGTCTCGGATACAGCTCGGCCGTGGCCGCGCCCACGTCTTCGCTGGAGGCGGCCAGCAGGCGTTCGGCGCGCACCACGTCGGGCCGCTGCCTGATCAACTGGTTCACGTCGCCGAGCGGCAGCTGGCCGGCCAGCGGCGCCGCAGCCGGTGCCGTCAAGGCCAGCGCGGTGGCGCCCGGCGGCTGGCCGCTCAATACATCGAGCCGGTACCGGGCCTGGCGCAAGCTCGCCTGCAACGGTGGCAGTGCCGCCTCGCTGCGCGCCAGGTTGGCCAGCGCATTTTGCCGCTCTTCCGGCAAGCCGCTGCCGGCCGCCAGGCGCGCTTCGACCAGGGTCACGGTTTCGCGCCAGCTGTCCACCTGCGCCTGCGCCAGCGCCAGGTGCTGCTGGTCGCCCAGCGCCCGGTAGTAATTGCGCGCCACCTCGGCGGCGATCACCAGCTGCGCCTGGCGCAGATCGGCTTGCGCAGCGCCCGCGCGCGCCTGCGCCGACCGGCTGATATGGCCCAGGCGGCCGAACAGGTCCAGCTCCCACTGCGCATCGAGGCCGAGCCGCGTGCTGGCCGTGGCACTGCGTGTATCGGGCGCGGTTTGCTGCAGATTGCGCTGCCAGCCGGCCTGGCCGGTGACGGCGGGCAGGCGGTCCAGTTGGCGCTCGTCGAACACGGCGCGCGCGGCCAGCAGGTTCGCTTGCGCCTGGGCGATATCGCGGTTGTGCGCGCGTGCCGCGGTGATCAGCTGCGTCAGCCGCGCATCGTCAAAAAAGGTCCACCATGGCGTGCTGCTGGCGATACTGTCGGCAGCTTTGAATTGCGTTTGCTGCGGGCTGGCCAGCGTGATGTTTGGCGTGCCCGGCGTGACGTAGGCGGGGCTGACGGCGCAGCCTGCCAGCAGCAGTGACACAAGCGAAAGGGCTAGGGTTTTCTGGTTCATCATGATCCTTGTGTTGCCGTAGCCAGCGCCTGGGCGCGTGCACTGGCATAGCCGGCAGCGTGATTGCGGGCCAAAAAGGTGTACATGGTCGGCAGCACGAACAGCGTAAACAGGGTGCCGACCAGCATGCCCGAGACGATCACCACGCCCAGGCCAAAACGGCTGTTGGCGCCCGCGCCGGAAGCGAACAGCAGCGGCACCAGCCCCAGCACCATGGCGGCCGTCGTCATCAGGATGGGACGCAAACGGATCTGCGCCGCGCGGGCAATTGCGCTGACGCGGTCAAACCGTTCGTGCACTTGCAATTCGTTGGCAAACTCCACCATCAGAATGCCGTGCTTGCTGATCAAGCCGATCAGGGTCACCAGGCCGATCTGCGTGTAGATATTGATGGTGGCCCAGCCCAGCGCCAGCGGAATCAGGGCGCCGCAAATCGACAGCGGCACCGTGATCAGGATGATCAAGGGGTCCATCAGGCTTTCATATTGGGCCGCCAGCACCAGGTAGATCACGATCACGGCGGCAAGAAAAGCCATCAGCAGGGCGTTGCCTTCGGTGGCGAACTGGCGCGCGTCGGACTGCCAGTCGTAGCTGAAGCCGGGCGGCAGCGTTTTGGCCACGCCGTCGAGGAAGGCCACCGCGTCGCCCAAGGTAACGCCGGGCGCCGGCACGCCCTGGAAGGTGGCGGCGTTTTGCTGGTTGAACTGGGTCAGCTTGTTCGGCTCGACTTCCTGCGTCAGGCTCACCAGGCCGGACAAGGGCACCAGGCTGCCATCGTCTGCGCGCACATATTGCTGCGTCAGTGCCTGGGCCGTCAAGCGCTGGGCGCGCGGACTTTGCGCGATGACGTCATAGGCGCGCCCTTCCATGGCGAAGCGGTTCAGATAGTTTTCGCCCACCAGCACCGCCAGGGATTCGCCGATATCCTGCATTTGCACGCCCAGGCTGTTCGCTTTTGAACGATCGATCCTTACTTTGACCAGCGGGTTGTTGTAATCGAGGTCGCTGTCGACCACGGCAAACAGGCCGCTGGCGCGGGCGCGCTGCTTGATCTCTTCCATGGTGCGATACAGGGTGGCGTAATCCTGGGCGCTGCGCAGCACCAGCTGCACCGGCAAGCCGCCGCTGGACCCCGGCAAGGGCGCCATCTGGAAGGCAAAAATGCTGGTGCCTTCGATATCGCCCACGCCCTGCTGCAGCTCGGCCTGGATCACGGCCGCATTGCGCGCGCGCTCGCCCCAGGGCGTGAGATTGATGCCGCCGATGCTGGACGCCGGCCCGTCGCTGCCGTTGATGATCCAGGTCGACGCCGTCTCCGGCGTGCGCCGGTAGATATCTTCAAGTTGATGGGAGAAGCGCTCGACGTAATCGAGGTTGGCATGCTGCGGCGCCTTGATGGCCGTCAGCACGCTGGCCTGGTCTTCCGACGGCGCCAGTTCGCGCTGCGGCAGCAGGTACAACAACGGCAGGCTGGCCATCACCAATAACGCAAAGCCGCCACTGATCCAGCGGCGCGTGAGCGACCAGGCCAGCAATCGCGCATAGCGGCCCGTCAAACCGCCAAAAAAGTGTTCGGCGGCGCGCGCCATGCGCCCTTCCGACTGTTTTGATTGCAGCAGAAAGGAACTCATCACCGGCGACAAGGTCAATGCCACCACGCCCGAGACCACCACGGCGCCGGCCAGGGTCAGCGCAAATTCCTTGAACAGCGCGCCCGTCAGGCCTCCCATCATGCCGATCGGCGCATACACGGCCGCCAGCGTGATCGTCATGGCCACCACCGGGCCGGCCACTTCGCGCGCGCCGGCCAAGGCCGCCGCCACCGGCGTCTTGCCTTCCTCGATATGGCGGTGCACGTTTTCCACCACCACGATGGCGTCGTCGACCACCAGGCCCACGGCCAGCACCATCGCCAGCAAGGTGAGCAAGTTGATGCTGAAGCCAAACGCCAGCATCAGCGCGGCCGCGCCCAGCATCGACAGCGGAATGGTGACCACCGGGATCAGCACCGAGCGCAGCGAGCCCATGCACAGGTAAATCACCAGCACCACGATCAGCAGGGCTTCGAGCAGGGTGTGCGCCACTTCATCGATCGAGGCCTGGATAAAGCGCGCCGTCTCGAACGCCAGTTCCACCTTGACGCCCGGCGGCAGGGTTTTTTGTATTGCGGGCAGCAGTTTTTTGATGCCGTCGACGATCACCAGGGGATTGCCGCCCGGCGTGGGAAACAGGCCCAGGTGCACGGCCGGCACGCCATCCATGCTGGCGCTCGTTTCGCTGGCGGCCGCGCCCAGTTCCACCGTGCCGATATCTTTCAGCCGTATCAGCGCGCCGCCATCGTCCTTGCCATTGGCAATGACCATCTCGCGAAACTGCGCCACGCTGGTCAAGTCCGTATTGACGCTGATATTCGAGACGACGAACTGCCCCTTTACCTTGCCGGGCGCGGCCTGGTAGTTATTGCGCCGCACGGCGTTCGCCACGTCCGACGCCGTCAGCCCGCGCGCCGCCAGTTTGGCGGGATCTATCCACAGGCGCATGGCCAGCTGCTGGCCGCCAAAGGTCTCGACTTTTGCCACGCCTTCGATGGTGGAAAACATCGGCTGCACCACGCGCGCCAGGTAGTCGGTCAGCTGCGCCGCCGATACCGTATTGCTGGCAAAGCCGACATAGGCGACGGCCGTGGAGTCGCCCGCCGAGCGTTCGATCACGGGGTCGAACGCGCCTTCGGGCAGCTTGTAGCGCACCTGGTTGACCTTGGCCATCACTTCGGTCAGCGCCTGCGTGGAATCGCGATTGAGCTCCATGCGCACGGTGACCAGGCTGGCGCCCTGCACCGAGGAAGAAGTGAGGTAATCGATGCCTTCGACCGACGACACGGCTTGCGCGATCGGCTGCGTGACGAAACCTTGCATCAGGTCGGCCGAGGCGCCCGGATAGGTGGTGGCGATGGTGATGGTCGACGATTCAAGCATGGGGTACTGGCGCACCGGCAGCTGCTTGATGGCGAGGATGCCGAGCATGACGATCAGGCTGCTGATCACCAGCGCCAGCACGGGGCGGCGCACGAACAGGTCGGTAAATGTCATCGCGCGGTATCCTTGTCCAGGGTATTGGCGACCGCCTGCACGGCCATGCCGTCAGCCAGTTTCAGCTGGCCCGAGGCGACCACCTGCTGGCCTGCCGCAAGACCTTCGGTGATCTCCACCCTGCCCGCGTTTCGATCACCCAGCTTGACTGCCACGCGCTTGACGGTGAGCGGCTGCTTGCCCGCCTGCTGCGCCACAAACACCGTGTCGCCATACGCGCTGTAGGTGACGGCCGTTTCCGGCACCGTCAGTTGCGGCTCGGCCTTGCCGGCCTGCGCCACCTTCACATTGGCGTACATGCCGGCCTTCAACGCGCGGTCTGGCTCGCTCAAAGCCGCCTGCACCTGCACCATGCGCGAGCGCGCGATCAGCGGATCGATGGCGCTGATCCTGGCCGCAAACACCCGCTCGGGATAAGCGTCGACCGTGACCTGCACCGCCTGCCCGGCAGCGAGCTTGCTGCTGCTCTGTTCATCGAGCGTGAAGTTCACCAGCAAGGATGTGGTATCGACCAGGCTGGCCACCGTATCGGCGGCGTTCAGATACTGGCCGGCATGCACGCGGCGTATGCCCATCTGGCCGGCGAAGGGGGCGCGGATGGTTTTTTGCGCGATCAGCGCTTCGGTCTGGCGCATTTCGCCCAGCGCCGCATCGCGCATGGCCAGGGCGCTGTCCAATTGCTCCTGCGTGGCCGCCTTGCCTTGTACGAGTTGGACGGTGCGCTGGTAGCTGGTCACGGCATTGTGCAGTTGCGCGCGCAGGCGCAGCAGGGACGCCTGCTCGGGCGCGTCATTGAGCTGCACCAGCACTTCGCCGGCTTTCACCTGCTGGCCCGAGGCGAAGCGGATGGCGGTAATGCGCCCGCCGGTTTCTGCCGCCACCTGCACCTGGCGCGCCGCTTCCAGTTCACCCACGCCGCTGAAGTAGCGTTGCTGCGTGCCGGCCAGCACGGGCGCCAGCGCCACCTTGGTGGCCGGGGACGGCGCCGCTGCGGCGGCGTGCGATTCGAGGCGGGGGTACGTGATGATGCCCGCCACCGCGAGCGTAATGGCCAGCGCACCAGCGCCGGCAAGTCGGATTGTCATGATGGACGTCTTTCGGTAAGGGCGCGTCAGAGCCGCGCGTTAAAGAGCATGAACAAGGCAAGGGTCCACAGCAGCAGCACCAGGTGCGTGGTCTGCAGGCTTTCCTGGGCGATCCAGTAGCCGAACCACAGGCCGCCCAGGTGCATCAGCAGCAAAAACGCCGCCATCGCGCACAAGGCGAGATTGAGCCAGGGCAGCGCGTCGCCGATGCCGCCGCCGAGGAACAGCACGACGCCGCTCCAGGCGGTGATTGCCGCGCCCAGTTGCAGCGCCAGCACTACCAGCAGTGCCAGGCGATGCAATCTCAATGACGTCAGGGCCCGGCGCAGCAGCGGTGTGTCGATCGTCGGGTCCTGGCGCAGCGGGTCCATGCGCATGGTGTTGCCGATGGCCCAGACGGACCCATGGAAGGCGTGCAGATTGTTGAGGGCGGCGATGCTGAGCCAGCATGCGAGGCCCATGGCCAGGATGCATTGAAACAGCCAGATGGTGTGATGGAGCTGCATGGTAAGTCCCGTCAAAGAGGCTTGCCGGCCAAGAGGCTTGGAACACTCGACAGCGCAGCGCTATCAGCCTATTATGCAAGCAATCGGTTGGTTAACTGACCCCATCATAGTTGAGTAAAATGAATTACACAAGTAAACGTTTGGATAATGGCGATAGCCCTGCCGCCCTGCAGACGACGGAGCGCATCCTGTATTTCATCAAGACCAAGGGACCGGTCTCGACGGCATCCCTTGCCAAGACCCTGGCCATGACGGGCGAGGCGGCGCGCCAGCAGGTGCAAAAGCTGGTGACGGCGGGCCTGATCGAAGGACGGATGGAAGCGCAAAGCGGCGCCGGCCGGCCGCGCCAGAACTGGGTGCTGACCGAAGCGGGCCATGCGCGCTTTCCCGACACGCATGCGCAGCTGACGATCAAGCTGATTGGCTCGGTGCGCCAGCTGTTCGGCGAGGAAGGCCTGAACAGGCTGATCACGCAGCGCGAAGAGGAAAGCCGCAGCGCCTATGCGCTGGCGTGTGCGGCGCCCGACCTGCCCAAGCGATTGGCGCAGCTGGCGGCGATCCGCGATGAAGAGGGCTATATGGCCAGGGTGGAAGCGGACGGAGCGGACTGGCTGCTGATCGAAGACCATTGCCCGATCTGCGCTGCGGCGCGCACCTGCCAGGGCTTTTGCCGTTCCGAACTGCAGCTGTTCCAGGAAGTGGCGGGGCCATCGGCCAGGGTGGTGCGCGAGCAGCACGTGCTGGCCGATGCGATGCGCTGCGTGTACCGCATTTCCCTGGTGGCTTAAGGCCGTGGAAACAGCGGCCAGGCGATCAGCGCCACCAGTCCCGCCACCAGCCACACCAGGCCCCAGCTGCTGGCCGCCAGCAAGTGCGGCAGCGCGACCGGCGTAGCGAACAAGCCCACATAGACGGCCGTGTTGGCCATGCCCAGGGCCGTGCCGGCGCTGGCGGCGCCCGCCAGGGTCGCCAGTTCCGTATAGGCCACGCCATGCCAGGCCGATACGCACACGCCGGCCGCGATCACGGCCGCCATCAGCAGCCAGCCCGGCGCGGAAACACCTGCCACGCCGGCCAGCAACAGAAACGACGCCAGCGCCACCAGTACCGAGCCGCGCAGGTAGGCCGGGCGATTCGCATGGCGGTCCGTATGGCGCCCGCTCCAGATGCGCATCACCATCGCGCCCAGCTGCAGCATCACCATCACGCCGGTGATCTGCGCCAGGCCCAGATGGCCATGGTCGTGCAGGAACACGGTGGCATAGCTGAGGATCGCAAACTGCGGCACGCACAGCACGCCGATGCCGGCCACCATGCGCCAGACCTGGTGGTTATATAGCGGCGAGACTGGCGACGATGGCTTGCCCTCAGGCGTGCGCGCAGACGCGTTTTGCGGGCCCCTGGCGGCGTCAAGCGTAAAAGACGGTTCATGCATCCAGCGCCACGTCAACAGCGCCGTCACGGCGCAGAAAAGGCCCAGCACGCCGAATACCGGCACAAAGCCGTAACGCGAGGCCAGGGTTGGCAGCAGCAGGGCGCCCAGGCCGCCGCCAAGCGGCACGGCCGTCTGGCGGATGCTCATGGCAAAACCGCGTTCGCCGGCGCCGAACCAGCGCATCACGGCGCGCCCGCTGGCGCCATTGACGCTGCCGCCCAGCACGCCGACCAGGGCCAGGCCCGCCGACAGCGACAACAGCGATGGCGCGGTCGCGCCCTGCGGCGTAATCCACAGCATCAGGGTGAGCAGGGCCAGCAGGGTACCGAGCAGGCCGGTCAGCAGCACGGGCCGGTCGCCCCAGCGGTCGGTGGCCATGCCCCACGGCAGTTCCGACAAGGCCACGCCCAGGCCCATGGCGCCCAGCGCCACCCCCAGTTCGGTATTGCTCAGATGATAGCCGCTACGCAGCCAGATGGCGGTGGTGGGCATGCCGTTGGCGCAGGCCGAAAAGCTGGCGTTGGCGGCCACGCCGACACCCAGCACTTTCCAGCGGTGGGCGGTATTGAACACTGGAGCGGAGGTAACGATGGCAGGGCAGGTAGCGTTCATGAGATGGAATAAAAGCTGTGGTTGACCATGTCAGTGTTGCGCAGTACGATGATTCTGAATATCAGATAATTTTTATCTGATCGTTCGATAAAACCGGATGGTTATGAACGTACTCAATTTTGATATCGCTTTCCTGCGCAGCTATATCGCTGGCATCGAGCTGGGCAGCTTTGCCCGTGCCGCCGACAAGGTGGGCCGCTCCACCTCTGCCGTCAGCGCGCAGCTGAAAAAACTGGAAGAGCAGGCCGGCATGCCGCTGTTTCGCAAGTCGGGCCGTGGATTGGCGCTGACGGATGCGGGAGAGGTATTGCTGTCTTATGCGCGCCGCATGGTCGAACTGAACGACGAGGCAGCCGTGGCCCTGCGCGGCGTGGAACTTGAAGGCTGGGTTCGCCTTGGCTTGCAGGAAGACTTTGGCGAGGCGCTGCTGCCGGCGGTGCTGGGGCGCTTTGCCCGCGCCCACCCGAAGGTGCGCATCGAAGCGCATGTGGCGCGCAATACGGCATTGATGGAACGCATGGAAATGAACCAGCTCGACCTGGCCTTGCTATGGGGCTGCAGCGCCTTGCAGGATCTGGCCGTCTGGCCGGCGCAGCGGCGTACCCTGATCGCCATGCCCGAGATGCGCTGGATCGCCTCGCCCACCCTGCCCTGGCAGCCGCAATCGGGCGAGCCGCTGCCGCTGATCGCCTTTGACCGCCCTTGCCTGTTCCAGCGCTGCGCCACGGATGCGCTCGACCGCGCCGGCATCGCCTGGCGCATCGCGTTTACCAGCCCCAGCCTGGCGGGCCTGTGGGCGGCGGCGGCCGCCGGCCTGGGCGTGACGGTACGCACCGGCTACGGCTTGCCGGCCTCGGTCTGCGCACTTGATGCGATGGAAGCCGGCCTGCCCGCGCTGCCGTCGCTGTCGCTGGAACTGCTGCGCGCCGCGCATACGCCCAGGCCGCCCGTCGAGCGGCTGGCCAGCTTGCTGGCCGATACCTTGCAGGGCGTGCAGGACGATTGACTGCCGCGCCTGGCGGTGCAGGTGTAAAATCGTTTTCATCCCCTCACCACCGAAGGAGACACCATGGCCCGCAACCTGTTCGTCAACCTGCCCGTCAGGGACCTCGACCGCTCAGTGCGTTTTTTCACCGCGCTGGGCTTCAGTTTCAACGCCCATTTCACCGACGAGACGGCCACCTGCATGATCGTCAGCGAGAGCAGTTTCGTGATGCTGCTGACGGAGGAAAAATTCAAGCAGTTCACGCCGAAACAGCTGTGCGATACCCGGCAGGCAACGGAAGTATTGGTATGTCTGTCGGCGCAGAGCCGGGCGGAAGTCGATCAGCTGGTGGCCAAGGCCGTCGCGGCCGGCGGCAGCATCTACAAGGCGCCGACCGATTTCGGTTTCATGTACGGCCACAGCTTCCAGGATCTCGATGGCCATCAATGGGAACTGGTGTTCATGGAAGCGGAAGCGGTACCGCACTGATGGCGGCAGCGCTTCCGGTCAGGCTTTTTTAGCTGGCCAGCGCCAGCAAATCCACCACTTCCAGCCCCGCCAGGTCCTGCGTGGTATTGCCCGCAAACGCGGCTCGGCTCGGCTGGCCGTCTTTCAGCCAGGTACGGGTCACGGCCTTGATTTGCTCCAGGGTGCAGGTCAAGACGCCGGTGCGGAACTGCTGGCGCACCGCTTCGGTCGTGCCGCGCTGCAGCATGTTCCACGCGGTCAGCGCTTCGGCATATGGCGAGTGCGGCTTGTCCAGGCCCTTGATCACGCAGATGATGGCTTCTTCCACTTGTTCCTGCGAGAATTCGCCGTCGAGGATCTGCGTCAATGTCACGTCGAAGTCGGCATAGGTGCCGGCCAGGCGCGGATCGCGGTAGGAACTCAATGTAAACGTGCCCGCGCCGGCCGCATAGCTGGCGCTGCCGCCATAGGCGCCGCCTTTTTCGCGCAGGGCCGTATGCAGCACCTGGTTGGTCATCAGCTCGGCCGCCACGGCCAGCGCCGCCGCATCCGGGCTATGCACGCCGGGCACGGTCCAGGAGACGAAGCAATGGTTGATCTGGCTGGTCGCATGCAGGGCCGTGTTGGCCAGCGGCAGTGGTACCACCGGTGGCGCGTTCACCGCACTTTCTTCTGCCACTTCTTCCCTGGCGGCGGCCTGGTCGATGGCGGGCAGCTCCAGCAGGCCGGCCAGGATCACGCCGTCCTGCTCCAGACCGGCGCACAGCACGGTCGGCGGCTGGGCGATGATGTGGGCGTGCAGAGCGTCGAGCTCGCGCGCGATTTCCTGCAAGCCCTCGGAGGTCTTGCTCAGCTGCTGCAGGCGGCGGTAGAACGGCAGCGCGGCCGGGCCGCCGATCAGGTCGTCGAAGCGGCGCATCGGCGACAGCGGCGCGGTCGAGGCCAGCATGGCGTAGCGGCTGCCCGATTCTGCCAGGCTGGACAGTTTGTCCTGCACCAGGCTTTCGATCAGGAACGCCAGCCGCTCCTCTTCATCGAAGCGCGGCCTGGCGATCCAGGCCGACAGCACGGCGGCGATCGCTGCGTGCTCTTCGCGCAGGCCGCTGGCCGAGAACGACAGTTCCACGCGCATCGTCTGTTGCGGGCGGGGAATCGCTTCCAGGCCGATATGGAACGACGGCACCATGCTCTGGCGCCAGGCGCTGGCGTCGTCGAACGACATCTCGCCGACACCGAGTTCCGGCGCCAGGTCGGTATACAGGCGCAGCCATGGCCACGACGCTTCCGGCAGGTGCGACACGTCGTACAGCACGTTGGCGTAGCTGATGCCGTTCGAGGCGATTGAAAACGCCACGGCGCCGTTGACGGCCTCGGGAATGGCCAGCGCCGGGCGCGGATGGGCGCTGACGTCGCTCGGACGGATGCGCGGCAGCACTTCCGAGTTCGACGGCAGTTGCTGGTGGGCGTCGAGCGCAGCGGACTCGGCAACAATGTGTGCGCGCTGCTCGTCGCTCAAGCTGGCTTGCAAGGCCGCCAGTTTCGCGTCTTCCTGGGCTGCGCGCTGCGTGAAGAAGGCGGCATCGGGCACCACGCGCGTGGTCAAGCGGGTCGGGTTGGCGATCAGCTCGCGCACCAGGTTCTTGAAAAACTCCGGATCGGCGATCTGCTGTTCCAGCGTTTCCAGGATGGCCGCATTGTCGAAGGCATCCATCACGTCGCCGTCATACATGGCCAGCGGCAGCGCGTGCAGCAGGCGGCCCAGGCCGTAAGGCATGCGGCCGCTGCTGATTTCGCGCTGGCCGTATTTGATGTCGCGCAGGGCCGCATGCAGCACGGCCGCCGGAATGCCCTCTTCGGCCGTCTCTTCCAGCGCGGCCCAGATGCGCGCATGGGCATCAGGAATCTGTTCTTCCGTCAGGCCTTCCATGCCGATATGGAACACCATCTGGCGCGTGCCGGCGTCGCGGCCGTTCATGTCGGACGGGCGGCCGTAACCGGCCGATTCCATCGCGCGCATCACGGGTGCCGACGATTCGCCCAGCAAACCTGACGACAGCAAGTGGGCGTGGTAGAACGCCAGCGGATCGGACGATTCGCCGAGCAGCCATGCAAACTGCAGGCCGAACTCATCGTCGCGCGCTTCCTGCGATGGAATTTTCACGACGTTCTCCTGCGGCGCGGTCCAGGCGGGTGCCAGCTGTGGCAAACGGCGCGGTGAAAAGCCGCTCAGTTTCGACAGCACGCGCTCGGCCACCTGCTCCTGCACGGCCGATGCTTCGATATTGCCGGCGGTCATGATCACGGCTTGCGAAGGATGGTAGTGGCTGGCGTGGAATTGTTTCAGCATCTCGTGCGTCAGCTCGGGGATATCGAGCGGATCGCCGCCCGACTCCACTTCGTACGTGGTGCCTTTGAGCAAGGTGCTGGCGATGCCGCTGTCGAGTGCGCGCATGGGGCTGTTGAAGGCGCCCTTCATTTCATTGAAGACAATGCCCTGGTAGACCAGCTTGTCGCCTTCGAAGGCATGGCGCCAGCCTTCCTGGCGGAAGTTCAGGTAATCGAGATTCGGGAAGAACGCCGCGTCCAGGTACACATCGAGCAGGTTGAAGAAATCCTTGCGGTCGGTGCTGGCGAACGGGTACACGGTGCGGTCCGGATAGGTCATCGCATTCATGAAGGTGGCCGTCGAGCGGCGCAGCATCGAGAAAAACGGGTCGCGCACCGGGTAGCGGGCCGAGCCGCACAAGGCCAGGTGTTCCAGGATATGCGCGCGGCCGTCGCTCACTTCAGGCACGGTGGGAAAGGCCACCAGGAACACCATTTCAGCCTGCTCGGTATGCATATGGATATGGCGCATGCCCGATGCGGGCTCGACATATTGCTCGATGGTGGCCTGCAAGACTGGAATGAAGTTGCTGCTGACTTTTTCAAATGTGCTCATGCGGTATGGGATCTCGGTTCTGGGTGGTCGGAATGGACGGCAATGCGGTCAGGCTGGCTTCTTATCTGGGGACAACATGGCGAAAAGCCAGTGCCAGGCGCCAGCCAGTGGAATGTTTCAGGGTTTTTCCTATTGTACTAGGACTATTCGCCGTGCGCCGCCGGCAGCCCGGACAGCGGGCAAGGCGGCGTCATCGGATATCGGCTTGGCGTACCATGCGCCTTTTCCCACGCTCCCCAGCCGAAGGCCGCACCTTGTCCAGACTTTCCTTTCGCCAATTGCTCTTTGCCGCGTTTATCCTGACGGCCGGCATCATGGCGGCTACCTCCGTGCAAGCCTTGCTGACGCTGGAACACCTGGCGCAGCTGGGGCGCGACACGGCGGCGCAGGCAATTACCCTGACGGAACAGTCGCAACGCCTGGCCGAACGCACGCTGGCCATGGAGCGCAGCGCGCGCCAGTTCATGGTGCTGGACGACCCCGTGTTCCGCGAGCGCTTTGCCAGCGCGCGCGACGAGGCGCAAGGCGCGCTCGGCGTGCTGAACCGCGCCACGCCGCATGTTGCGCCGCAGCTGGCCGACGAATGGAAGGCGCAGGCCGAGTCGGCCTGGGAGGTATTGCAAGCAGGCAAGAAGCGCAAGCGCGACGGCCATGCGGTGGTGTCGCGCGCCTTTGTGCGCATGGCGCAGATCAATGACACGGTGGCGCGCGACAGCAAGACGGAGATCGGCAGCCGCAATGACGACTTGCTGGTCGAACTGGAACGCCAGCGCCGCTTGCTGGGCCTGCTGGTGATCGGCGCCGTGGTGCTGGCGGCCGTGCTGGCCACCTGCTTCGGCTTTTTGCTGTCGCGTCCGCTACGCCGCATCGAGCGCGCCATCGCACGCCTGGGCGACAAGCGCTATGACCAGACCATCGTCGTTGGCGGTCCGGCCGATACCCGCTCGCTGGGCCAGCAGCTGGACTGGCTGCGCCAGCGCCTGGCCAGCCTCGATGCCGACAAGGAACGCTTTTTGCGCCATATCTCGCACGAACTGAAAACCCCGCTGGCCGCCCTGCGCGAAGGCGTGGCGTTGCTGGAAGACGAGGTAGCCGGCAAGCTCAGCGATGGCCAGCGCGAAATCGCCGGCATCCTGCGGCAAAACACGGCGTCCCTGCAAACCCAGATCGAAGACCTGCTGCGCTACAATGCCGCCGCTTTTGACGCCCAGCACCTGGCGCACAGCAAGGTCGACCTGCTGGCGCTGCTGCACGATGTGGTGGCGGCGCAGCAACTGCAATGGCAGGCGCGCCGTTTGACCATCGATGTGCGGGGCGAGTCCTTGGTGGTGCGGCTAGACCGCGACAAGCTGGCCACCGTGCTGGCCAACCTGCTGTCGAACGCCGTGCGCTTCAGCCCCGAGGGCGGCAGCGTGTGTTTTACACTGTCGTGTAACCAGGGTTGCGCCCGCATCGACTGTATCGACCAGGGCGCCG
Source organism: Janthinobacterium sp. PC23-8 (assembly GCF_002250505.1). Classification (GTDB taxonomy): domain Bacteria; phylum Pseudomonadota; class Gammaproteobacteria; order Burkholderiales; family Burkholderiaceae_D; genus Janthinobacterium. The sequence goes on along the minus strand of NZ_NJGY01000001.1, from coordinate 2,488,578 downwards.
GTGTCGCGCCCGAAGACGTCGAACGCATTTTCGAGCCGTTTTACCAGGGCGCGCGCCAGATGGCCGGCGCGCGCAACGGCAATGGCATCGGCCTGTCCATCGTGCGTGAATATATCGCCGCCCACGATGGCCGCGTCCTTCTTTTACCGCGCCAGGCCGGCGCTCACTTTCGGATAGAACTGCCTTTATGATGATCAAACTTACCGCGCCGCTGCTGGCTGCCTGTGCTCTGTTGCTGGCCGGCTGCGCCGCCCCACCGCCCAAACAGGCACCCGTGCTGGTGCAAACGCCGCCGCGCATCGTCGTCGTCGCCGACCCCAAGCTGACCGAACTGCTGGCCTACCAGGCCAGCCTGCGCCCGATGACGCCGTCCGAGCTGGTCAAGGCCCAGCTGGAGCTGTCCAGGGCCGACCATGCGCCGACCAACACCATCCGCCGCGCCATGTTGCAAGCGACCCTGCGCACGCCGGGCGACCTGGCGCGCGCGCAAACCCTGCTCGAGTCGATCACGCAAGCTTCCAGCGACGAAGCGAAACTGCTGGCGCCCCTGGCGCAGTTTTTGTCCGGCCAGTATGCCGACTTGCGGCGCCAGGACGAGACGGTGGAAAAACTTAACAGCCAGGTGCGGGACGCCCAGCGCCGCAACGAGCAGCTCAATGAAAAACTCGAAGCGCTGAAAAACATCGAGCGCAGTTTATCGGTGCGCCCTGCTGCGGGAGCGCCAAAATGAGCCAGGTACAAATGCCCCAAGCTCATGTCTTGCTGGTCGACGATGACCCCGACCTGCTGCGCCTGCTGACGATCCGCCTGCAGGCGGGCAACTATCGGGTCACGGCGGTGGGCAGCGCGGAAGCGGCGCTGGCGCGCCTGGCGGTGGAATTGCCGGCGCTGGTCATTACCGATGTGCAATTGCCGGGCCGCGATGGCCTGGCCCTGTTTGACGATATCCGCCGCCAGCATGCGGCCCTGCCGGTGATCCTGCTGACCGCCCACGGCACCATTCCCGACGCCGTCGAGGCCACCGCGCGCGGCGCGTTTGCCTACCTGACGAAGCCGTTCGACGGCAAGTTGCTGATGGAAAAAGTGGCTTACGCCGTCAATCTGTCGACCGTGATGCCGGCTGCGGCCTCCAGCGACGAGAGCTGGCGCGCCGAGCTGATCAGCCGCAGCGCGCAAATGGCCGAATTGCTGGCCGAAGCGAAACTGGTCGCCGGGTCCGACGCCAGCATCCTGATCCGTGGCCCCAGCGGCACCGGCAAGGAATTGCTGGCGCGCGCCCTGCACAACGCCAGCCGCCGCAGCAAGGCGCCGTTTATCGCCGTCAACTGCGGCGCCATCCCCGAGCAGTTGCTCGAATCCGAACTGTTCGGCCACGTGAAGGGCTCGTTTACGGGCGCCGTGGGCAACCGCGAAGGCCTGTTCCAGGCCGCCGATGGCGGCACCCTGTTCCTGGACGAGATCGGCGACATGCCGTTGCCGCTGCAAGTGAAATTGCTGCGCGTGTTGCAGGAGCGGGCCGTGCGCCCGGTCGGCTCCGACCAGACGCGGGCCATCGACGTGCGCCTGCTGTCGGCCACCCACCGCGACCTGGACGTGGCGATGGCCGAAGGACAGTTCCGCGAAGACCTGTATTACCGGCTCAATGTGGTGACCTTGACCTTGCCGCCGCTGGCCGAGCGCCGCGAAGATATCGCCCTGCTGGCCAATCATTTTTTGCACAAGCTGGCCGACAAGTATCAGAAGCCGCTGAACGGTTTCGCGCCCGACGCCCTGACGGCCCTGGTCAGCGCGCCGTGGCCGGGCAATGTGCGCCAACTGGTCAATGTGGTCGAGCAAGTGTGCGCGCTGGCCACGGCGCCGCTGGTGCCTTTGAGCCTGGTGCAGCGCGCGCTGCGCGTGCCGTCCCTGGAAGCACTCAGCTATAACGAAGCGAAACAGCGCTTCGAGCGCGACTATCTGATTCAATTGCTGCGCCTGACCGACGGCAACGTGGCCGACGCGGCCAGGCTGGCCGACCGCAACCGCACGGAGTTCTATCGTTTGCTGCAGAAATACGAGCTCACGCCGGCCCTGTTCAGGGGTGAAAACGACCCTGTCGCCGAAGAGCGACAAAAATAAATACTTTGAAATCAAGGGTTTAATGGTGATGCCGGAGATTGTGCTGATGGCGTGTCGCTGACAAGCGACAAACAGCGCGGGTTTTTCCGGCCATGCCCGCCCGAAAAAAAGGAATTAATAGCCAAGTGGTTGATTTTAAAGAAGTTATTAAAGCTGGCACACCCTTTGCTACATGGGTAGATGTAACGCTCCAAAGTGTTGCTTTAACCAAGTAAGAAGCTTTTAACTTTATTGAGAGGAACTACCATGCAAACATCGAAACTGTTCAATACCCTGGTTGCCGCTATCGTTCTGTCGGGCGCCTCGATCACCGCTTCGCATGCCGCTGACTCCGCACCAAAAGCACAAGCTCCTGCTGACACCGTGGTTGCCGCTAACGCCGCTGCTGCCGTACCTGATGAAACCATCACCTCCTCGGCCAAGGCCGCCCTGGGCGCCGATGCCCAAGCCTCGGCCCTGCCGGTGAACGTGGCAACGAAACAAGGCGTAGTCGTGCTGTCGGGCGATGTACCGAGCGCCGAAGCAGGCGACCGCATCGTGCAGATCGTCGCCTCCGTGAGCGGCGTGAAAGAAATCAAGAACGAGCTGAAAGTCAAAGCCGCCGGCTAACGCCTCGCGCTGTACTTTACTCCGGGTTGCCCTGTCTGCGGACAGGGCATTTTTACGCCCGCATTTTCAAGGCCGCTTCGGTGGCCAGTGCCCGCCATTGTTGACGATACGCGTCCAACCCCGTCACCTCCAGCGCCGGCATCACCGCCGATGTCATCTTCGGCACCTCGCCCCAGCGATGCAACATCCACCCACCACAGGTAGTGCCGCTGGCGTCCTGCGACACGGCCACCGCTTGCTGCGGGCGCAATGCCGCCAGCAATGCCGCGAAATGCGGGTTGTCGGTAAAGCTGCCCTCCACCGTCACCGGCCCCTGCGCACCCAAAGCATCAAGGCAATAGTCGCTCATCAGCGCGCAATACAGGGTGGCCAGCGCATAGTGTTCCTGCGCCGTGCGCGGGCTGGGGCCTTCGAGGCGCCCGGCCTGGCCGACGAACGGTCCGCCGGACTCGGCAAAGCATGGCAGCGCCAGCGTGCCTTGCCCGACCAGCCGCGCGATATCGGCCACATCGCACACTTGCGGCGAGGCGCCGGCCAGCGCGGAAAACTCGCGTCCACCCATAAAACGCATGCAGGCCACCGGTTGCCCCAGCGCATTGACATTGGCCAGCATATCGGCCGTTTCATCGAGCCGCTCCAACGGCGCGCCAAACGCGGCGGCAATCGCCCAGGTGCCGGTGGACAAGACCGTGCGTGGCTGGTCGTTTGCATCCGCCTGCAGGTAGCGCAGCAGCGAGGCATTGCTGTCATGGATGCCGCACAGCACTTGGCAGCCGGGCAGTGCGGGGTTGGCCCGCAGCGGCCCCAGCGCCGTCCAGGCCGCTTGCAGCGGTGGAAACAGCGTCGTCCATTCCATGCGCTCCACCAGCGAGGAAAATCTTCCTTGCTGCGGCTGCCACAAATCCGTATGGCAACCGAGCGAGGTCACTTCGCTGGCGGCCACACCCGATAATCTCCAGGCCCAGTATTGCGGGTAGGTCAATATATGGCGCGCGCGGGCGAATTGCTGTGGATACGTTTTCGCCAGCCAGTACAGCTGCAAGCCCAGGTTCAGGCCGCACGGCAGTTGCGGCGACAGGCTGTCGGCAAAGGCCGGCCGCAGCGCCGCGTACTCGGCCGCCAGCGCCTGCGGCAGGCTGGACTCATAGTCGAGGATGGGCAGCACCAGCCCTTCATCGTCGACCAGCGCTGCCGTGGCGCCATGCGTGACGGGCACGATGGCGGTGATGCGGGCCAGGCCTGCAAACGCCGCCAGCGTGCCCTGCAGCCAGTGCCACAGGCGCTCCGTATCGTGATGCGGATACAGTCCCGTGTGAACGATGCTGTTCGGGCAGCGCTGTTCGGCCAGGATGGCGCCGGCCGTGTCCAGCAAGGTCAGCTTGGCATTGGTTTTGCCGATATCGAGTACCACAGTAGCGTCGATGGTCATGCCCTCCTTATGCAAGATGAAATACGGGAGCCAGCGGCACCACGACGGGCGAGGCGTCGCTCTGCGTTTCCATCAGGTCGGCCATGTAATTCCACCAGCGGCGCATCACCGGATGCTGCGGCAGCGCCTCCATCGCGTGGCCGTCGATGCGGCGCAGCACGGCGAACAGCGCGCCTGTGGATTCATCGAGAAAGATGCTGTAGTCGCGCACGCCGGACTCGTGCAGCAAGCTGGCCAGCTCGGGCCAGATGGCGTCATGGCGCCGTTGATATTCCATGGCGTTGCCGGGTTTTAATTGCATCCTGAAAGCGATTTGTTCCATCTTATTTTTTCGTCGGTTTGCGGTTCAACAGGCGCGGCAGTGCGATCGTAATCAGCAGCAAGATGCCGACCACGATGGTCATGATGACGCCAGGAATATTCAATAGCGCCAGGCCATAGGTCACCATGCCCAGCAGCAGCACGGCCAGCAGCACGCCGCCGATGCTGCCCTTGCCGCCGGCGATGCTCACGCCACCGAGTATCACCATGGTGATCACTTCCAGCTCCCAGCCCATGGCGATATTGGGCCGCGTGCTGCCGATGCGTCCCGTGAGCAAGTACGCGGCCAGGCCTGCCATGGCGCCGGTGGCAACAAACAGGGCAAAGCGGTAGCGGTCCACCGCCACGCCCGAGAAGCGCGCCGCCATCGGATTGCTGCCGATGGCAAAGATGCGCCGGCCCCAGCTGGTCGCATGCAGCAGCACCGCAAACAGCACGGCAAACGCCAGCAGGATCACGAACGGGCGGGGAATGATGTCGAAAAAATAGCCCTGGCCCCAGTCGATCAGCAGTTGCGGGTAACCGGTGTAGGCCTGGTCGCCCAGGATCACGCTGGCCAGGCCGCGAAACAGCGCTACCGTGCCGATCGTCACGACGATGGACGGCAAGGCAAAGCGCGTCACCAGCACGCCGTTCAGGCAGCCGCAGGCCGCGCCCATGGCCAGCGCGACGAACAGCAGGCCCCCGGGTGGCACGCCGTGGTGGTGGGCAAAACCCATCGCCACCGACGACAGCGCCAGCGTGCCGGAGACGGAAATATCGATTTCACGGCAGATGATCAGCAAGGCCATGGGCAGCGCGATCAGCGCTTTTTCGCTGAAATTGAAGGTGCTGTCGGCGAGGTTATACGCATCGAAAAAATGCGGCAAAAAGATGCTGTTGCCGACAAATACGGCCACCAGCAGCAGCGCCAGCAGCGCTTCCCAGTGCGCCAGGTAATGCGACAGGCGCTGCGTCTTGCGGTCGAGAATGGTGTAGCGCGAGCCAGGCGCGGCGCTCTGGTGCAGGGAAGTCGAGATCGCGTTCACGCGGCGCTCCTTGATGACGGTTGTAGCATGGCCAGCGGCAGGATCTGGCGCCCGGCTTTTTTATTGCCGCGTGCATTGATCAGGACGGCCGTCAGGATCACGATGCCCGTCAGCGCGCTTTGCCAGAACGGCGAGACCTTGATGATCGGCAAGGCGTTATTGATCACGGACAGGAACAGCGCACCGAGCACGGCGCCCGACACGGTGCCGGCACCGCCGGCGATGCTGATGCCGCCGATCACGCAGGCGGCGATCACGGTAAATTCAAAGCCGTAGGCAATCTCCGAGTACGCAACCGCATAGCGCGCCACCCACAGGTAGCCGCACAGGCCGGCCATCATGCCCGACAGGCCATAGGTCCAGAACAGCCGGCGCGCCGTCGAAATGCCGACATAGCGCGCCGCCAGCGGCTGGTTGCCGATCGCATACAGGTCGCGCCCGAAGCGGGTATACCGCGCCAGCAGCCAGGTGGCAATGATGGCCGCCGCCGCGATCCACACCAGATGCGTGATGCCGAACAAACGCTCCAGCGGAAAGGCGATAAAACCGGCCGGCATATGGTGCGACGAGACCCAGGCGCCGCCCGACAAGACGAATACCAGGCCGCGATACACGCTCATGGTGCCCAGCGTTACCACGATGGGCGGCAGGTCCAGGTAGCCGATCAGGTAGCCGTTGACCAGCCCCAGCAACAGGCCGATGGCCACCGCCACCAGCATCACCACGATCAGCGGCAGCTGCGGGTATTGAACGGCCAGCAAGGCCGCCATCATGCCCGACAAGGCCAGGTTCGAGGCCACCGACAAATCGATGCCGCGCGTGATGATGACGAACATCTGCGCCAGCGCCAGCATGATCAATAACGTGCTGTCGGTGAGCAGGTTGCCCAGGCTGCCAGCGGTCAAAAAGACCGGGGCGCGCAGGCCCACGGCGCCGGCCAGCAGCACGATCAGCAGCGCCAGCTGGACTTCGCGTTGTTTCAGGTAGTGCATGGGAGTTCCTCGTTCGAGTGCGCGCTGCCGGAAGCGGCGGCGACCACGTTTTCCGGCGTCGCCTGGGCGCGCGAAAAAACGCAATGGATATGGCCCTGATGCATCACCACCACGCGGTCGGCCATGCCGAGGACTTCCGGCAATTCGGACGACACCAGAATCACCGACAGGCCTTGCGTGACCAGTTCGCTGATAAAGCGGTGCACGGCCGCTTTCGAGCCGATATCGATGCCCTTGGTCGGTTCATCGAGAATGATGACTTTCGGCTTGGTGGCCAGCCATTTGGCCAGCACCACTTTTTGCTGGTTGCCGCCCGACAGTTCCGACACCATCTGCGTAAAGTGGCTGGCTTTCAGTTCCAGCTGTTCGCTGAGCTGGCGCGCGATGGCCGTTTCGCTGGCACGCTTGCTGCGGAGAAAAAAACCGATGCCGTCCAGAATCGGCAAGGTAATGTTCTGCACGATGGACAGCGACAGATGCGCGCCCTGGTGCTGGCGGTCTTCCGGCACATAGGCGATGCCGTGTTTGATGGCGTCGCTGGCGTTGCGGATCGCCACTTCCTGGCCGTCCATCCTGACCTTGCCGGTCACCCCTGGCGTGAGACCAAACAGCGCCTGCATCACCTCGGAGCGCCCGGCGCCCACCAGGCCATAGAAGCCGACGATTTCGCCTTGCCGCACCGAAAAACTGATATCGCGAAACTCGGTCGGATGACAGAATTGCGACACCTCCAGCAAGGTGGGGCCCAGCGCAATATCGGCCTTGGGGAACACCTGGTGGATGGCGCGGCCCACCATCAATGACACCAGTTGCGCTTCGGTGATCTCGGCCAGCCGGCCGGCGGCGACAAAAATACCATCGCGCAGCACCGTATAGCTGTCGGCGACGGCAAAGATTTCATCGAACTTGTGCGAGATGAAAATGACCGCCGTGCCGGCCGCGCGCAGCTGGCCGATGATGCGGTACAGCTCGTGGATTTCGCGCTGCGACAGCGACGCCGTCGGCTCGTCCATGATCACCACGCGCGCATCCTGCGACAGCGCGCGGGCGATTTCCACGAAATGGCGCTGCGCCACGCTCAGGTCCTTGACCTTGGCCAGGACCGGCAACTGCACTTCCAGGCGCGCGAAGATCGCTTCGGCCTGTTTTGCCATCAGCGCCCAGTCGATGCGGGCCGGATAGCCAGTCTGCGGCTGGCGGCCGATATAGATGTTTTCGGCTACCGTCAGTTCGTCGAACATCACGGTTTCCTGATGCACGGCGGTAATGCCGGCCTCCATCGCCTCTTGCGGGCTGGCAAACAGCACGCGCTGGCCGCCGACTTCGATATGGCCGGCGTCCGGTTGATAAATGCCTGTCAGGGTCTTGACCAGGGTGGACTTGCCGGCGCCGTTTTCGCCGATCAGCGCCATCACTTCACCGGCGCGTACCGTCAGCGCCACGTCTTTCAGCGCGGTGACGCCATGGAAATGCTTGCAGATGCCGCGCAGGCGCAAGACCGGCGCTTCGTGCTGCGCAATGGGGGGATTGTGTGACATAGCCGTTCACAAGTTAAGGATTTCGCGGGCCGGGTCAGCGCAAGGCGTAACCCGACAAAAAACGCCGAGTCTTAGAAAATCTTCGAGAACTTCTCGACGTTATCCTTGTCATAGGTGAACGGTGGCGCCATCGCCGCTTCGCCAGCGGCGTCGACCGTCAGCTTGCCCATGCGGCCCACGGCAATCGAGTCGCCCGCCTTGCCGGTGGCCTTGCCGGTCACGAACTGATGTGCGGCATAGGTGGCGGCGTAGCCGAGGTCGATCGGGTTCCAGATCGCAAAACTTTTCACGGCGCCGCTTTTCACGTGGCCGGCCATTTCCGAAGGCAGGCCCAGGCCCGTCACATACACTTTGCCCACCAGTTTTTCATCGACCACGGCCTTGCCGGCCGCATTGATGCCGACCGTGGTCGGCGCGATAATGGCTTTCAGGTTCGGGTTGCTGCGCAACAGGCCAATTGCTTCACGGTAGCTTTTGTCGGACTGGTCGTCGCCATACACGGTCGAGACCAGCTTGATTTTCGAATACGCGGGCTGGGCCAGAGTTTTTTTCATTTCGGCGATCCAGATATTCTGGTTTGTTGCCTGCGCGGTGGCCGACAAAATGGCGATCTCGCCGGCGCCGCCGATGGCGTCGGAGGCCATTTCGATCTGTTTCTGGCCGATCAGCGCCGGGCTCGATGGGTTCAATTGCAGCAGCCGGCCATCCTTGGCGATGCCGCTGTCGAAAGAGATGACCTTGATGCCGCGCTGCATGGCTTTTTTGGTGATTGGCACCAGCGCATTGGCGTCGTTGGCGGAAATGACGATGGCCTTGACCTTCTGGCTGATCAGGGAACTGATGATTTCGATCTGGCCTTCGGCGGTGGCCGTGGTCGGACCCGTGTAGATGATCTCCACGTCGCCCAATTGCTTGGCCGCTTCGTTCGCGCCCTCGTGGGCGGCGTCAAAAAAGCCGTTGCCCAGGTTCTTGACGACCATCGCGATCTTCATTTTTTCCGCCGCCTGCGCGCCGGTGGCCAGGCAAGCCATCATGCAGGTGCCGAGGACCGCCACCATCATTTTCTTCATTTTCATGCCACGTCTCCTTTTATTATTGATGTGGCGGTAGACACCATGCCCCCTGCCATCTTGTTTTTATGGGTTTTTAGTGGGCCTGCCAGTCGCGCTCGGCATGCAGCGGCTGCGGCGCCGGTTCGGGCGCCACCGCCAGCACCTTGATACCCGATTGTTCGAGCATCTGCACCGCAGCGTCCGACGCGCCGGTGTCCGTGATGACGCAGGAGACGCGATTCAGGCCGCATAAAATCAGCCCCGCCTTGCGCGCGAACTTGCTGCTGTCGGCCAGCACGATCAGTTCTTCGGCCTGGCTGATCAGCCGCTTCTCGGCCTGGATCAGCATCGGGTCCGCTTCCATCAGGCCCAGCATCGACAGGCCGTACACGCCCATGAACATTTTTCCCGCGTAATGGTGCTGGCTGATATCGTTGTCGAAAGGGCTCAGGATGACGTTCTGCTCGCGGTAGACCTTGCCGCCCGGCAGGATGATTTCGTTCTCGCTGGTCATCAACAGGCGCTCGGCCATCAGGAAGGAATTGGTGAGGATTTTCAGGCGCTTGTCGACCAAAAATTCCACCATGCGGTAGGTGGTGGTGCCGCCATTGATGATGATGGTGTCGCCGTCCGCGCACAGGCTGCAGGCATGGCGGGCAATCGCGCGTTTTTGCGCGGCGCAGCGCTCGATATTGTTCTGGAAGGTCTCGCCCGACAGCGCAAAGGTGCGCTGCTTTTTTTGCGGCAGGCTTTCCGCGCCGCCACGGGTGCGCAGCAGCAGATTGCGCTCGGCCAGCCAGGCGATATCGCGCCGTACGGTGGCCGGCGACGAATTGAGCCAGCCGACCAACTGGTCGACGCTCGCGGCGGTATGCTCGGCGAGTAACTTCAACAGCCCCTTGCGGCGTTTGTGATTGATCACTTTGTCTCCTCTTGAGTCATCTCCTTGCCGGCAAGCACAGGGCCAGCAGGCAGGGACGACTTCTTTATCGGTGAGCCAGCCTAAGCAGTTGAGCAGTGCGTGTCAACAATCAATCAATCAACATCGTGATTATTTGCCGAGCGCGCAAATGCGTGATTGTCGCTCCGATCAACATGATGATTATTTGCGTTTCTCTCACTGTTTTGATTGCTTGTTGATTGACACGATCAGGCCGCTGATTTCTACTGAGCGCTGCTGCCGCCAACTGCTCCGCACACAGATGTGGTCATGGCACTGGGCACACATAACCAATAATGGAGACACTGTATGACCGCCACGATGGACACCAAATTGCCCGCGCCCATGGCCTCGCTGTGGGATGATGCGCACGCCGCCACCTTGAGCGAACCGGAGCTGCTGCTGTACCGCTCGAACCTGCTCGGTTCCGACATGCGCATCACCAACTTTGGCGGCGGCAACACCTCGGCCAAGATCAGCATGACCGACCCGCTGACGGGCGATTCAGCCGAAGTGCTGTGGGTGAAGGGCTCCGGCGGCGACCTGGGCAGCATCAAGCTCGACGGTTTTTCCACGCTTTACATGGACAAGCTCAATGCCTTGAAAGGCCGCTACCGTGGCCTGGCGCTGGAAGACGAAATGGTGGCCTATCTGCCGCATTGCACCTTCAACCTGAACCCGCGCGCGGCCAGCATCGACACCCCGCTGCATGCGTATATCGCGCGCAAGCATGTCGACCATATGCATCCCGATGCGGTGATCGCGATTGCCGCCTGCGCCAACAGCAAGACATTGACGCAAAAGATATTCGAAGGCGAACTGGGATGGCTGCCATGGCAGCGCCCCGGCTACGACCTGGGCCTGAAACTCGAAGCGCTGTCGCAGTCGCAACCGCATTTGAAAGGCATTATCCTCGAAGGCCACGGCCTGTTTACCTGGGGCGATACGGCCAAGTCCTGCTATGAAGTGACCTTGGCCATCATCAAGCGCGCCGAAGACTGGCTGGCGGCCAACACCACGCAGCCGGCGTTTGGCGGTGCCAGGGTCGCGCCTTTGCCATCAGAAGAGCGTGCCGCCCTGGCCCAGCGCCTGATGCCTGTATTGCGCGGCAAGATCAGCCAGGACGAATACAAGCTTGGCCACTTCGACGACAGCGCCAATGTGCTCGATTTTGTTTGCAGCAACGATTTGTTGCCGCTGGCCGCGCTCGGTACTTCCTGCCCCGATCACTTCCTGCGCACCAAGATCCGTCCGTTCGTGATCGACTTCGACCCAAGCAACCCCGATTTTGACCGCTTGGTGGCGGGCCTCGACGATGCGCTGGCCGCCTACCGTCTTGAGTACATCGCCTACTATATGCGCTGCAAGCACGACAACAGCCCGGCCGTGCGCGACGCCAATCCCATCATCTACCTGATTCCCGGCGTGGGCATGTTGTCCTTCGCGAAGGACAAGGCAACGGCGCGCATCGCCGGCGAGTTTTATGTCAATGCGATCAACGTGATGCGCGGCGCCAACGGCGTCGACACTTATGTCGGCTTGCCGGAACAGGAAGCGTTCGATATCGAATACTGGCTGCTCGAAGAAGCCAAGCTGCAGCGCATGCCCAAACCGAAAAGCCTGGCCGGGCGCATCGCCCTGGTGACCGGCGGCGCCGGTGGCATCGGCCAGGCCGTGGCGCGCCAGCTGCTGCAGGAAGGCGCGTGCGTGATGCTGACCGATATCGATGGCGAAGCGCTGGCGCAAGCCGAACAGAACCTGTTGAAAGTGGCGGGCCGCGACAATGTCGCCACGGTGCGCGCCAATATCACGGCCGAGCATGAAGTCGAAGCCATCCTGAACGCGGCCGCGCTGCGCTTTGGCGGCGTCGATCTTTTGGTCTCGAACGCCGGCATCGCTTCCTCGGCGCCGGTGGAAGACACGACCCTGGAAATGTGGGAGCGCAACCAGGCTATCCTGGTGACCGGCTACTTCCTGGTCAGCCGCGCGGCGTTTCGCGTCATGAAGCAGCAGCAACTGGGCGGCAGCATGGTATATGTGGCCAGCAAGAATGGCCTGGTGGCCTCCGGCGGCGCCTCGGCCTATTGCACCGCCAAGGCGGCCGAAATCCACCTGGCGCGCTGCCTGGCGCTCGAAGGCGCGCCGCATGGCATCCGCGTCAATGTGGTCAATCCCGACGCCGTCATCCGCGGTTCGCGCATCTGGGACGGCAAGTGGAAGGAAGAGCGGGCCGCCTCGAACAAGATCGATTCGGACGATATCGAGGAATTCTACCGCCAGCGCAGCCTGTTGAAACGCAGCGTGCTGCCGGAAGACATCGCCGAAGCCGTGTATTTCCTGTCCAGCGAAAAAGCGGCCAAGAGCACCGGCAATATCATCAATGTCGATGCCGGCAATGCTGCAGCGTTCACACGATAATCAAGTCCTATAAAAAGCAGCCGGCCAACGCGCCGCGCTGCGCACAAGGAGACGCAACATGAACACCATGATCAACGAAGGCCTGGTGGCCGAGCACAATGCCACACTGCAAGCCAACCTCGATGCCGACTACGCGGCGCTGGCCGGCGTACTGGAGCGGCGCGGCCAGGATATCGAAAAACTGACGGCGCTGGCCCAAACCTTTGCCGTGGCCGTGCCGAGCTGGGGCGCCGGCACGGGCGGCACCCGCTTTGCCCGCTTTCCCGGCGTGGGCGAGCCGCGCAATGTGTTTGAAAAGCTCGAAGACTGCGCCGTCATCCATCAACTGACGCAAGCCACGCCGGCCGTCTCGCTGCATTTTCCTTGGGACAAAGTCAGCGACACGGCCGCCCTGCGCGAAATCGCGCAGGGCCATGGCCTGGGCTTTGACGCCGTCAACTCCAACACGTTTCAAGACCAGCCGGGCCAGGCGCATACCTACAAGCACGGCAGCCTGACGTCGCAAAGCGCGGCCGTGCGCGCACAGGCGGTCGAACACAATATCGAGTGCATCGAACTGGGCCGCGCACTGGGTTCAAAAGCGCTGACGGTATGGGTCGGAGACGGCGCCAATTTCCCGGGCCAGCACAATCTGCGCGGCGCACTCGAACGCTATCTGGACAGCATGCGCGACATCTACGGCGCCCTGCCCGCCGACTGGAATATCTTTATCGAGCATAAACTGTTCGAGCCGGCTTTTTACGCCACCACCATTGCCGACTGGGGCACCAGCTTTGCCTGCGCCACCGCACTGGGACCGAAAGCCAAATGCCTGGTCGACCTGGGCCACCACGCGCCGAACACGAATATCGAAATGATCGTGGCGCGCCTGGCGCAGTTCGGCAAACTGGGCGGCTTCCATTTCAACGACAGCAAATATGGCGACGACGACCTCGATTCGGGCAGCATCAACCCGTTTCAATTGTTCCTCGTCTTCAACGAACTGGCCGATGCGGCCGAACGCGAAGGCAGCTCCTTCAAGCCCGCCTACATGCTGGACCAGTCACACAATGTGACCGACCCCATCGAAAGCCTGATGAGCAGCGCCGTCGAAGTGCAGCGCGCCTTTATCCAGTCCGCGCTGGTCGACCGCGCCGGCCTGCGCCACCTGCAGGAAAGCAACGATGTGCATGCATCCGCGCAAGCCTTGAAGCAGGCCTTCCGCACGGATGTCGGCGCGATTCTGGCCATGGCGCGCCTGCGCTCGGGCGCGGCCATCGATCCGGTGGCGTGCTACCGCACCACGGGCTACCGCGAAGCGCGCGGCGTGGTGCGCCCACCGAAAGCAGGCGCCAGCAGCAGCGGCATTGTGTAAGAGCCGTGATCGGGCGGCATGCAGCTTCCAGGCATGCCGCCAAGCAAGCAGGTAAAATGCCTGGCACTGGCGCAAGGTTGCGCCGCAACCAGGTCTACGCATGTCTTCATTCTCTCCCGGCGCCCTGCTGCGCAATCTGAAACCCGATAATTTTACGATCGCCCTGCTCGTCACCGTTGCGCTGGCAAGCCTGTTGCCGTGCTCGGGCACGACCGCCGTGGTGTTCGGCCATGTCACCACCGTCGCCATCGGCCTGCTGTTTTTCCTGCACGGCGCCAAGCTCTCGCGCGAAGCCGTGGTGGCCGGCGCGCTGCACTGGCGCTTGCACCTGCTGGTGCTGGCCAGCACCTTCATTTTGTTTCCGCTGCTGGGCCTGGCGCTGCGTCCGCTGGCCCTGACCTTCCTCACGCCCGAGCTGTACATGGGCATCCTGTTCCTGTGCGCGCTACCGTCCACCGTGCAGTCCTCGATCGCCATGACCGCCATGGCGCGCGGCAACATCCCTGCCGCCATCTGCAGCGCCTCGGCCTCGAACTTTATCGGCATCTTTCTCGCCCCCATCCTGGTCGGGCTGCTGGTCGCCAAGGGTGCGGAAAGCAAGTCCTCGGTCGACGCCGTCCTGTCGATCGTCATGCAGCTGCTGCTGCCATTTTTGGCCGGGCAGTTCCTGCGCCGCTGGATCGGCCGCTGGGTCGACCGCCACAAAGCGACACTGAAATACGTCGACCAGGGTTCGATCCTGCTGGTGGTCTACACGGCCTTCAGCGAAGCGGTCAACGAAGGCATCTGGCACACCCTGTCGGTGGAAACGCTGGTGGCGCTCGGCCTGATCAGCCTGCTGCTGCTGGGACTGGTGCTGGCCATCTCCACCTTTGTCAGCCGCCGCCTGGGTTTTTCCAAGGAAGATGAAATCGCCATGGTTTTTTGCGCCTCCAAGAAAAGCCTGGCCAGCGGCGTGCCGATGGCCAAGGTACTGTTCTCGACCCGCTCGCTGGGCATGGTGATTTTGCCGCTGATGCTGTTTCACCAGATTCAATTGATGGTGTGCGCGGTGATTGCGCAGAAATATGCGCGGCGCGACGAAGAGGTGGCAGTGAGCAAGTACGGCTGAGGCGGTGTCTGAATGTCCGGCCTTTGCTGCGCAATGACGCATGCTACTATCGCCGTTTCATTGCACCGGTGAACCATGGAACTACGGCAGCTCCGCTATTTCATCCGCGTCGTCGAATTGGGAAGCATGGGCCGGGCGGCCGCAGACCTGGGCGTGGTCACCTCTACCCTCAGCCAGCAAATCAGCCGGCTGGAAGGCGAACTCTCCACCCGCCTGTTACGCCGCACGACAACGGGCGTCGTCCCCACTGACGCCGGCTTTGCCTTCTGGCGCCAGGCGCAGCTGGCACTGCGCCATGTCGACGAGGCGGCCCGCGCCGCGCAGCACGCGCGCCTGTCCGGGCACGTGAGCGTCGGTCTTGCGCCATCGACGGCATCGGTGCTGGCGCTGCCGTTCATGAACGGCTTGCGTGCCCGCTATCCAGATATCCGTTTGCATCTTGTCGAAAGCCTGTCAGGCAACCTCGCGGCCATGCTCAATGCGCGCCAACTCGACCTGGCGATCCTGTTCGAGACGGACGGGGCCAAACGCCTGAGCGCGACACCGCTCCTTGATGAAAGTCTGTTTGTCATCGGCTCCCCGCAGCTGGTTGGCATGCCGAAGGGCAAGCAAGTGCGTCTCCGGGAGATCGGCGCGCTGCCCTTGGCCATGCCGAGCGGCACCCACGGCTTGCGGGCGATCGTGGCGACCGCGTTTGCGCAGGCCAAGTGCGAACCGAACATCGTTGCCGACATCGACGGCCTGGCCATCCTGATGGATGTTGTCCGCGCCGGGCTGGCGGCGACCATCCAGCCCGGCGCGGCAACCTCGCGCCTTCCTGCCTCCGAGGTACGGCTGGTGCAGGTGGCGGACGCCGGCGTGCGCCGCCGCAACCAGCTGGCCAGCCTGCCTGAGGATGAGCTCTCGCCCGCAGTGCTGGCCAGCCGCATCGTGCTGCGCGACGTGGTGCGCGAACTGGTTACCGGCGCCGAATGGCCCGGTGCAAGTCTTCACGAATCCTGAACGCCGCTTGTGTAACCGGCCACTACCGGAGTTGAACCAGTCCACCTAGAATTTACCCCCACAACAAGGAGGTATTCGATGGTGGATGTACTGGTCATTGGTGGCGGCAATGCGGCACTGTGTGCGGCACTGATGGCGCGCGAGGCGGGCGCTTCGGTCCTGCTGATCGAGGCTTCGCCGCGTGAATGGCGCGGTGGCAACTCGCAACACACGCGCAACCTGCGCTGCATGCATGAGGCGCCACAAGACGTACTGATCGACGCTTATTCAGAGGAAGAATACTGGCAGGACCTGCTCAAGGTCACTGGCGGCATCACCGACGAAAAGCTGGCGCGCCTCGCGATTCGCGCTTCGTCGAGCTGCCGCGACTGGATGCGCCGGCATGGCGTGCACTTCCAGCCGCCGCTATCGGGCGCGCTGCATGTGGCCCGCACCAACGCCTTTTTCATGGGCGGCGGCAAGGCCCTGGTGAACGCCTATTTCCGCAGCGCCGAACAGCTCGGCGTCGAGCTGCGCTATGACACGCCGGTGGTGTCCGTCGAGCTCGACGGTGACCGCTTTGTTGCCGTGCATACGGCCAAGGGCGAACGCATTGCCGCGAAAAGCTGTGTGCTGGCGGCCGGCGGCTTCGAGTCGAACCGGGAATGGCTGCGCGAAGCATGGGGCCAGAACGCGCGCGGCGAATGGCCGTCCGACAATTTCCTGATCCGCGGTACGCGCTTCAACGAAGGCGTGTTGCTCAAGCACATGATCGCTGCCGGCGCCGACGCAATTGGCGACCCGACCCAGGCCCACATGGTGGCGATCGACGCCCGCGCGCCGCTCTACGACGGCGGCATCTGCACCCGCATCGACTGTGTCTCGCTCGGCGTCGTGGTCAATCGCGAAGGCGACCGTTTTTACGACGAGGGCGAGGACTTCTGGCCCAAGCGCTACGCAATATGGGGCCGCCTGGTGGCGCAGCAGCCGGGCCAGATCGCCTACTCCATCACCGACCAGAAAGCCATCGGCCGCTTCATGCCGCCGGTGTTTCCCGGCACCGTGGCCAACACGCTGCCCGAACTGGCCCGCCTGCTCGGCCTGCCTGAACAGGCCTTCGTGCAGACGGTGCACGATTACAACGCCGCCTGCCGTCCCGGCAACTTCGACCACACCGCGCTCGACGACTGCCGCACCGCCGGCCTGGCGCCCGCCAAGACGCACTGGGCGCGGCCTGTCGACACCGCGCCATTTTATGGCTACGCGCTGCGCCCGGGCGTCACCTTCACCTATCTGGGCCTGAAGGTCGACGAACATGCCGCCGTGCACTTCGGCGGACGCCCCAGTCCGAATCTCTTCGTCGCCGGTGAAATGATGGCCGGCAACGTGCTTGGCCAGGGCTACACCGCCGGCGTCGGCATGGCCATCGGCACCGCCTTCGGGCGTATCGCCGGCACTCAGGCGGCACTCGCTGCAAAGAAAGTACACCATGCAACAGCTTGAATCCCTGACGCGCGAGGCCAGCACGCTGGCCAGGGGCGGCTATCCCACGATCCCTATCCTGAGCGCGAATGAAGTCGAAGTCGGGCGTCAGATGACGGTCTGCAATTCCTGCCGTTATTGCGAAGGCTACTGCGCCGTATTTCCGGCCATGACACGGCGGCTGGAGTTCAACAAGGCCGACATCAATTACCTGGCCAACCTGTGCCACAACTGCGGCGCTTGCCTGCATGCCTGCCAATACGCGCCGCCGCACGAATTCGCCATCAACGTGCCGCAGGCCATGGCCAAGGTGCGCCTTGAAACCTATACCGATTACGCCTGGCCGCCCGCCCTGGGGGCACTGTACAAACGCAACGGCCTGGCGCTGTCGCTGGCGCTGGTGGCCGGGCTGGCGTTGTTCCTGGCGCTCGCCGCCAGCGGCCAGGGTTCGCTTCTGCAGGTACCGATGGGCGGCAGCTTTTATGCGGTTTTTCCGCATAAGCTGATGGTGAGCCTGTTCGCGCCCATCTTCCTGTTCGCGCTGCTGGCGCTGGGCCTGGGCGTGCGGCGCTTCT
The DNA here is from genome assembly GCF_002250505.1 of Janthinobacterium sp. PC23-8. Lineage (GTDB taxonomy): Bacteria > Pseudomonadota > Gammaproteobacteria > Burkholderiales > Burkholderiaceae_D > Janthinobacterium. Next base: position 2,470,630 of record NZ_NJGY01000001.1, on the reverse strand, counting down.
GGCGCGACGTCACGCCCGGCGCCGCCTCGGCAGCGGCCGTCGGCGACGCCGCCGACAAGGTGCTGCGCCTGAAATTCCTGGGCGGTGGCCATGGCGCCGGCTGCAACAATGCCGACGATGCCTTCTCGATGGCGCGGCGACGCTGCCACCACCTGACGTTTTACGGCTTCATGCTGTGCTTCGCGGCCACCGGCACGGCCACCCTGTATCACTATCTGTTCGGTTGGGAGGCGCCCTACGCTTTCGGCAGCCTGCCCAAGCTGCTGGGCATCAGCGGCGGCGTTGCCTTGCTGTTCGGCACCGCCGGCCTGTTCGTGCTGAACCTGCGCCGCCATCCCCTGCAAGGCGATGCCGCCCAGAAGCCGATGGACCGCGGCTTCATTGCGCTGCTGTTCCTGACGGCCGCGAGCGGCCTGATGCTGATGCTGGCGCGCGCCACGCCCGCCCTGACGCTGGTGCTGTGCCTGCACCTCGGCACGGTGATGGCGCTGTTTCTCACACTGCCATACGGCAAGTTTGCCCACGGCATATTCCGCAGCGCGGCGCTTCTCAAGTGGGCGATCGAGAAACGCCAGCCGAGCTCGCTGCAGCTGGGCGACGACTGAACCGCAAGCGAATGACGTCCGATGACGCCTTTGCCCGGCGCATCGCGTTCAAGACCAACGGCATAACCCAAAAATACGGAGACACCAACATGACCGGCAAAATCAGCCATACAGGCGCAACGGTTGCTGCACCCCCATCGAAGTTCGGCGCTGTACTGCGTGTGACCAGCGGCAACTTTCTCGAACAGTTCGACTTCTTCCTGTTCGGCTTCTACGCGCACTATATTTCGAAGGTATTCTTTCCAGTCGATAGCGAGTTTGCGTCACTGATGCTGACATTCGCGGTGTTCGGCGCCGGCTTCCTGATGCGCCCGCTCGGCGCGATCATCCTCGGCGCCTACATCGACAAGGCTGGGCGTCGCAAGGGACTGATCGTGACGCTCTCGATCATGGCCAGCGGCACGGTCCTCATTGCGCTGGTTCCAGGATACACATCGATCGGCCTGCTCGCGCCCGCGCTGGTGCTGCTCGGCCGCCTGCTGCAAGGTTTCTCGGCCGGGGCCGAACTTGGCGGCGTTTCAGTCTACCTGGCGGAGATCGCCACCCCGGGGCGCAAGGGTTTTTACACCGCGTGGCAATCGGCCAGCCAGCAGGTCGCCATCGTGATGGCGGCGGCGCTGGGATACGGCTTGAATCAGTGGCTGTCGCCGGAGCAGGTGGCCGCGTGGGGCTGGCGCATCCCGTTCCTCATCGGCTGCGCGATCGTGCCTTTCATCTTCATTCTGCGCAAAAGCCTGCAGGAGACTGCCGACTTCCAGGCGCGCCGACATCACCCCGACACCCGCGAAGTGTTCGAATCGATGCTGCGCAACTGGCGCACGGTACTGACCTGCATGCTGTTCGTCGCGATGACCACCACCACTTTCTACCTGATCACCGTCTACACGCCGACCTTCGGCCGTAGCGTGCTGCACTTGAGTACGGCAGACAGCCTGCTGGTCACGCTGCTGGTGGGACTGTCCAATTTCATTTGGCTGCCAATCGGCGGCGCGCTATCGGACCGCATCGGCCGCAAACCCATCCTGGTCGGCATCTCCCTGCTGGCGCTGCTGACCGCTTACCCGGCGATGTTGTGGCTGGTCGCCAACCCCAGCTTTGGGCATTTGCTGGCGGTATTGCTGTTGTTCTCGTTCTATTTCGGCATGTACAACGGCGCCATGGTCGTGGCGTTGACAGAAGTCATGCCTGTCAACGTCCGGGTAGTCGGCTTCTCGCTCGCCTTCAGCCTTGCCACCGCTGTCTTCGGCGGCTTTACTCCCGCCATATCGACCTATCTGATTGAACTGACCGCCAACAAGGCCTCGCCCGGCCTGTGGATGAGTTTCGCGGCACTGTGCGGGCTGGTGGCGACCTTGATACTCTACCGGCGCGGTGGCGCGGCGAGTCGCGGCGAGCAGCAGGAAAGCGCCGCCCGCCAAGGCCGGTCAGCTGCGCGCGCCTGACTCCTTCGCACGCAGTTTCACCAGATCCAGTTGATGGTGCGCGCGGTGATTGCGCAGCGCTATGCGCGCAGGGATGAGGGTAAAGAAAAGCCGGTGTCTACGCCGTAAAAAAGGCGCCGGGAAGCCAGCCGGCAATGCCGTTCACCTGTGGGGCGATGCTCCGCTCGGGTGGATCGACTGGTCCTTATGCTGCGCGGGCCCGTGCCTGGATCAGACGTTTCAGCGCCGGTAACGCCGGACTGGCTAGCGTACGAGTGACGTTGAAGCGCATCTTCGACGCGGCATGTCTGTCAAGCGAAAACAGAACGCCAGGCGCCAGCAGGTGGCCCTGTTTCAACAGCTCGTCGGCCAACGGCATGGCATCGAGATCGTGCGGCAGCGTCGCCCACACGTACATGCCCGCGCTGGTATCGCCGTCCACGGTGCAGCCAAGCGCGCCCAGCGCCTCGATGACCGGCTGCCGGCACTCGTCGAGCCGGCTGCGCAGCTGCGCGCAATGATGGCGGTAGCCGCCCTGCGACAGCAACTGGTAGATCACGCGCTCGCCGACCGATTGCGCCGCGATCTCGCTGACGGTCCGGTACACCTGCAGCCAATCGAGGATCTTCGCGTTTGCGCACATGTAACCGACGCGCAGACCGGGGGCGATGGTTTTCGAAAAACTGCCGATGTAGATGACGCGCTGCAGCTGATCCAGGCTCGCGAGCCGGGTCGCGGGGACTGCGGCGCCGGGCGGCATCAGGTCGCAGTACGTGTCGTCCTCGACGATGATCAGGTCGAATTCTTCCGCCAGGCGCAGGATCTGGAACGCCTTGTGCGGCGAGATGTGGCTGGACGTCGGGTTGTGCAGCACCGAATTGCAGAAGAAGAACCTCGGGCGATGCTGCGTGCAGTAGTCACGCAGGGCCTCGATGTTCGGCCCGTCGGCCTCGCGCGGTACCCATAACAGGTGCAGGCCGGAGGCCAACAGGCGGTCGCGCAGCAGGAAGGAACAAGGGTCTTCGACCAGCACCTGCTCACCGGGTGTCCGCAACCAGGCCAGGATGATCAGGTGCAGCGCATGCGTGGCCCCGGCCGTGACCATGATGCGCGCCACCGGCGCATCGATGTGCAGGTCGCGCAGCTTGGCCTGCAACTGCTGGCGCAACGGCAGATAGCCCAACGTGTCGCCGTAGCCCGTGAAGCTGCGCATGCTGCCCCGCGCCACGGCGCGCATGGCCTTGGCAAGGCCGGTCTCGTCAAGCCAGTCGGAGGGCAACAAGCCGAGACCCGGCATGCTGGAGAGATTTGCGGCAGGCTGCACCAGCTGGAAACGCCACCAGTCAGGCAGCGTTGGCACCGCGCCGGCCTCGATGGGCGCCTGCACCGGCCTGCGCTGCGCCCGAACAAAGAATCCCGACCCGGCGCGCGACTCCAGGTATCCGTGCGCGACCAGCTTGTCGTACGCGCGCGCGACGGTGTCCCTGCTCACTTCGCACTCGTCGGCCAGCTGGCGTACCGAGTGTATGCGCTTGGCCGGTGCCAGCCGGCCCGACTGGATCTCGGCAACGATGCGCTCGAAGATGCGGTCCACCAGCGACGTACGTTTGCAGCCGCCGGCCGCCGGGATGAGCGCTTCCTTGTTGAACGTGACTGCGGGGCGATGAACGGGACGTCCGCGGGACATGAGGTCTCCTGGCAAGCGGCGCGAATTCCTGCATGATGAATTCGTCAGTACGAAAAGGAGGATATGCGCCAATACTGTACTGTTGTTACAGGAGTATGACAGAATATATTGATGACACTAACTTTCATTATAAAGGGTGTCCATCATGCATCGCAAGAATTCACGTTTAGCCCTACGCCAGGTGATTCTCCCCGGTGCGCTCGCCGGCATCTTCGCCTTGAGCGCGCCGTCCGGCGTCCATGCCCAGCAGGCTCCGGCCGCCGGCAACGTGGCTTCGTTGCATGACTATGACCTGAAAGCTGGCCCGCTCGTGCAGATGCTCGAAGCGATCGAAAAAATCAGTGGCCGCCGCATCGACTTCGATCGCGCCGACCTGGCCAAGGAGCGCGCCAAAGCGGTGAACGGCAACTTGAGCGCCGCTGCGGCCCTCAACCAGGCACTGGCCGGCATGCGCTACGTCGTGCAAGACGACGGCGCCGGCGCCCTCGCCGTCACGCCGGTCACGAAGGTCGAGGTGGTGGCGCGGCGCGACCAGGCAGAGACGGAGTTCAAGGCGGACCGCTCGGATACCTCGACCCGCAGCGGCACCAGCCTGCACAGCGTACCTGGCTCGGTCACCCTCATCACCAGCAAGGTGCTGGAATCGCAGCAGGCGACGGACCTGACGGAGGCGCTGCGCAACGTCAGCGGCATCAACCTCGCCAAGTCGCCGCAGAGCAACACGGCGTTCGGCGTGCGCGGCTTCTCCGCGACCTCGTATACGAACGGCGTCACCGACAACAGCGCCGTTTACCGAAGTGCGCTCTCCGTGGAGCGCGTCGAGGTACTGAAGGGACCGCAAGCGATCTTGTCGGGCGGCAATTCACTGGGCGGCGCGGTGAGCATCGTTGTCAAAAAGCCACAGGCGAACACGATCCGCGACCTGACCGTGCAAATCGGGTCGTTCGGCGAAAAGATGATCGGAGCTGACCTGTCGGACAAAATCGGCGACGACGAACGGTTCACGTACCGGACGGTCGCCAGCATACAGGACATCAATCGCAACGAGGTTGGCATGGACGGCAAGCAGAACAAGTCGTTCCTGCAGGCGCTGCGCTGGAAGGACGGCAAGACCGACTTCATCGCCAGTGCCGATTACTCGAAGGACAAGAAACCGCTGGAGAGCTACACGTTTGCGCGCGGCGACGGCGTGATCCTGCCCGTGCCGAACCGGCTGCTGGGCAATCGCGCCGACGGCGTCGACGTCAAGGTGCGCCGCTTCGGCTACCAGCTGGAACAAAAGTTCACCGACAACGTCGTGCTGATCAGCCGCCTGCAGAGCACCCACCAGGATTTCGACCTGCACATCTCGGCGCCGGGCGGCCTTGAGTACGAAAACGGCGCTCCGTTGGACTCGCCGAAACCCGACGTGCTGTTCTTCGCGTCGCGCACGACGCGGCCGGAGGACACGCTCAGCGGCGACCACTACATGCGGCTCAGCTTCCCGACGGGCGAGGTGCGCCACAAGCTCTCGGTCGGTTTCAACCACACGAACAACGAGATACAGCACACGCAGTATTCCGGCGATCCCGTGAGTGTCCCGGTGTATTCGCCGACGCCATACAACTTCCAGGATCTGCGCGAGCGCGCCGCCACGCGCAGTTATACCAGGCCCATCGTACAGCGCCAGCGCGGCATCTACGCGCAGGACTTGATGACTTACGGGGATTGGAACCTGCTTGTCAACGTGCGGCGTAGCCGCTACACCGTGCCCGAGCTCACAACCACCGAATTCGCCACGCCGAAAAATGTCTTCTACACCGAGCCGGGCCTGAAGACGTATCACACGACACCGGGCGTCGGCCTGGTGTACCATCTCAATGACAAGACGTCGCTGTACGCCAGTTTCGCAGAAGGCTTCCAGCCGAGTTCAACCCTGGCGTGCAATGGCAGCATCGTGCCGCCCGAGCAGACCCGCAACCGCGAAATCGGCGCCAAGTTTGACCTGTTCGACAGCAAATTCACCCTCACGACGAGCGCATACTCGCTGCAGCAAGCGAACCGGCTGTTCTATGACCGCATCAAAAATTGCTACAACGTGGGCCAGGGGCAGCGTACCCAGGGCGCGGAAATCGATGCGCAAGGCCGGCTGCTGCCGGGGCTGGAAGCGATCTTCAACTACACCTACACGCAGGTCAAGGACATGGCCGACCCCAACGCGCTGTTCGCCGGGCAGCCGAAGCACAAGGCAAACCTGTGGGCCGTGTACAGATTCCAGCAGGCCGACCTGAAGGGCCTCGGGATCGGCGCGGGGATTTCGGGCAAGAGCAGCAGCCTCGGCTCGACGTGGCAGCCGTTCATCGTGCCAGGTGGCGCCCAGGTAGACGCCAGCGTTTACTATACGACGGGACCCTGGAGCGCGACGGTGGGCGTGAAGAATGTGTTCGACCGCCTGCTGTACGACACCACGAGCGGCAGTAACTACATCCCGGTCATGACCGGCCGCGCGTACGTGCTGACGGTCAAGCGCAGCTTCCAGTAACAACAGGGCACGAACGATGCATAAAACGCTGCACGCACCACTCCGGCCCAGTCTTTCCACCCTGGCGTTCAGCTACTGGCGACAGGGGGGAAGCTGGAAAGTCTACGCCATGCTCGCCGTCATGCTGGCCACCGTCTTTGGCAGCACTTACCTCGCCATCTGGGCCAACCAGCTGACAGGCGAGGTGACGGACTCCCTGCTGACCATGAAATGGGACAAGATCTGGCCGGTCCTGGCGGCGGCCATCGTCGCCGGACTGTGCATCGGAACGGTGTCGGTCGTCTACATGGCGGTACAGAACTTCCTCGGGCTACGATGGCGCACGTGGATGACCGAGAAGCTCCAGCGGGAATGGCTGGCGGCGCATGCCTTTTACGACATCGAACGCGACGGCCGGTTGAGCAACGCCGACCAGCGGATCGCGGAAGACGTCCGCTTGTATACGACGCAATCGCTGACTCTGTTCTTCAATTTCCTGGGCATGCTCGTCAACATGGTCAGCTTTACCGCAGTGTTGTGGGGCATGTCGGGCTTGTTGCGGTTCGAGATCTCCGGCATGACGTTCGCCATTCCCGGCACGCTGGTCTTCGTCGCCTACGCCTACAACATCGGCAGCCTGCTGCTGGCGCACTGGGTCGGCAAGCGGCTCGTTGGCCTGAACATCGAAAAGCAGACCGTCGAAGCGGACTTCCGTTACGGCGCCATGCAGATCCGGGAAAACGCGGAGCAGATCGCCTTCTACGGCGGCGCCGGGACCGAGCGGCGCCGCCTGACCGGCCTGTTCGCCCGGGTCCGGGACAATACGGCCGCGCTGATCATCCGGCGCGCCAAGGTGATGCTGACCTCGTCCGCGTATTCCCACCTGTTCACCGGCCTGCCGACCATCGCCGCGCTGCCGCTGTACCTGACCGGCCAGATCACGCTGGGTGGCGTGGTCAGCATCGCCGGCGCGTTCAGCATGCTCAGCAATACGCTGAACTTTTTCAGCCAGTCGTACGAGATGGCAGCCGAATGGCTTTCCCTCGCCAACCGCGTGCGCGACCTGGAATGGGCCATCCACAAGGCGCACCTGCGCCAGAGCGGCTTCACGTTAACGCGCCAGCCGGCGCCGGTGCTCGCGACCGGCCCGCTGACGCTGCTCGATCCGATGCAGCGCACGCTGACGCGCCTCGGCCCGCTGCGCATCGCGCCGGGCGAGCGCTGGATCGTGCGCGGCCCGTCCGGCGTCGGCAAGAGTACCCTGCTGCGCGTGCTCGCGGGCCTGTGGCCGTACGGCGCCGGCGAGGTGAATCTGCCGGAAGGTGCGGCGGTGATGTTCGTTCCGCAGCGCAGCTACCTGCCAACCGGGCCGTTCAAGGAGGCGCTGTGCTACCCGCGCGCAGCCGAGGATTTCGACGACGATAGCTGCCGCCGGGTGCTCGCGCAATGCGGGCTCGACCAGCGGATCGAAAACCTCGCCGTGTACGACAACTGGCAGAAACAGCTGTCGGGCGGCGAACAGCAGCGCGTTGCGTTCGCGCGCGTGCTGCTGCACGCGCCGGATTTCGTCTTCCTCGACGAGGCGACCAGCGCGCTCGACCCGGTACTGGAAACCCGCCTCTACACGGCCCTGGTCGAATCGCTGCCGCATGCGGCGATCGTCAGCGTCGCGCACCGGCCGGAACTGGCCCGCTTCCACGACCATGCGCTCGACGTTGGCGCCGTGAGCGACGCCCCACCAACCCCTGACAGATCGCATAACTGTACTGAAACTACGCGCGATACCGTCTGACAAAAACTGCCTATTGCTCCCCGTTACATTGCATGACATGGCTGTTAATCTGGGTGTGCTGGCTTCTCGCAATCTTAATAAGGAAACAAATATGACTTCGACCATCCTGAATGCAACTGACGCGTCCTTCGAAACCGACGTTCTCAAGGTCCCTGGCCTCGTTCTGGTGGACTTCTGGGCCGAATGGTGCGGCCCGTGCAAGGCGCTCGCCCCCATCCTCGCCGACCTCGCCGACGAATATCCCGAAGTGCGCATCGTCAAGGTCAATGCGGACGAAAACAAGCAGATCGGCGAACAGCTGGCCGTTCGCGGCCTGCCATCGCTGCTGCTGTTCTCGGACGGCGTGGAGTGCGCCCGCCTGCTCGGCACCCAATCCAAAACCCGTCTCGCGGCCCTGCTCGACGAGAAGCTGGAGGCCTGAATGAGTCTGAACGCCTATCAATCCGATCCGGCCCTGCGCGACGCAGCCATCGAACGTCTGCGCCGCAATGCCGTGGCCGAATGCCTGGCCCCGGGGCCGCTCAAGTGGGACGGCAGCAAGGGCAGCCTGGTCGGCTGCATCCTTGAAAGCGACGACCTGACTCAATGGGAGCAGACGCTCGGCCTGCCGCAATGGCTGGCATTGACCGCCGATGGCGTCGCCGCCGCGCAGGAATCTGTCGACGCCGCGCTGGCGTTCGGCACCGACCTGCTGGGCGCCGTCCGTCCCGGGGCGGACGTGTCGCGGGCGGGCAGCGCCGTGATCATCAGCGTCCTGGCCGATGCCGATGAATTCGTCGGCAAGCTGACGGACATTCCGGCCGAACTGAAACACCTGTCCGAACAGGTGCAGGGCCTGCAACGCAGGGTGCTGGAAGGCGAGCGCCCGGCACCGGCCGAGTGGCGTCCCGTGCGCCGCGCCGCGACGGCGTTGACCGATACGCTGGAGTCGGAAGTGATGAAAAGCCTGTCGACATGTGTCGAGACTGCGGCCTGGGATCCGACGACGTCGAAGGCGGTCGTGTTCGACACCCTGCGCGTCTACAGCCAGGCCGCCGTCCACAAGGCTTGTGCGGAGGCCGGCTACACGGTCGAGATCGACAACGAGATCCGCACCCATCTCAAACTGATGTGGGACACCTACCTGGCTGACAGGCCCGAGTTGCAGGGAAAGGGTACCACCGTGTTCACGCTACTCAAAGAGCACTATCCGGAGGTCGAGGCCAAGATCCAATGGAAAATGCAACTTGACCGTGAGGCTTACGCCTACGCAAACCGGCGTGCCGCCGAGGTCCTGATCGAACAACTGAAACGCATCTGAGCACCTACTTCACCATCCCATGACGACATTCGAAAAACTCCGAACCCACGAGATTCCGGCCCTGCGCGCGACGGTTGAGGAATACGTCGAGCCCTCATCCGGCGCGCGCCACATCCACCTGGTCACGGAGCGCGGGGACCTGACGTTCCTGGTCGGTTTTCCGACTGTTCCGCAGACGAGCGACGGCCGTCCGCACATCCTCGAACATCTCGCGTTGTGCGGCTCGCGCCGCTATCCGGTGCGCGATCCGTTCTTCTCGATGATGCGCCGCTCGACGGCCAGCTTCATGAACGCGATGACGTACGCGGACCGCACCGCGTATCCGTTCGCGAGCACGGACCGCAACGACTTCTTCAACCTGCTCGATGTGTACCTGGACGCCACGTTCTTCCCCCGGCTCGACTACCTGAACTTCCTGCAGGAAGGCTGGCGCTACACGCTGGAGGACGGCAAGCTGGCTTACCAGGGCGTGGTCTTCAACGAAATGAAGGGTGCGTTCGCCGACCCGATGCGCGCACTGTACCGTGGCCTGACCGGGCATCTGCTCGCGGGCACGACGTACGAAGTCGAATACGGTGGCGATCCGCTCGACATCCCGGCGCTGACGCACGACATGCTGAAGGACTTCCATGCGACGCACTATCACCCGTCGCAGGCCGTCTTCATGTCGTCCGGGCCGATCGCGGCGGCCGAGGTGCAGCGCCGCATCGCCGAGCGCGTGCTGACGGAACGCACCGGCAGCGCAGCGCGCCGAATGCCGCAGCTGGCCACGGTCGACGCGCCGCGCAAGGCTGCCATCACCATCCCGTCGCAGGCCGGAGAGAATGACCACGGCGTACAGATTGCGTGGATCCTCGGCGAGTCTGCCGATCCGGCCGTGTACTACCATGCGGACCTGCTCCGGGCAGGGCTGATGGGCGACGCCTCGGCGCCGCTGCGCAAGGCCATGGAATCGGCCGGCTATGGCCGACCGGCCCGCATCAACGGCATGGACTCGGACGCGCGCCAGATGCTGTTCCACGTCGGCATGGAAGGCCTCAAGAAGTCGCAACTGGCCGAGGCCCGTACCCTGCTCCGGGCCACGCTCGAACGTGTCGCCGACACCGGCGTGCCGGAGGACACGCTACGGGCAGCGCTACGCGACATCACGTACAGCCAGCGCGATACATCGGGCGGCCGGATGCCCAATATCCTGTCGCGGATGCTCGGTGCCCTGCCCGTCGCACTGCACGGCGGCGACGTCGTCGAGGCGTTCGACAGCACGGCGATCCTGGAACAGCTGCGCCGCGACGTCGCCGACCCCGGCTTCTTCCGGGGCCTGGTGCGCAAGCTGCTGGACAACCCGGCGCGGCTGGACGCAGACGTTCTGCCGGACCCGGACTACTTCACGCAACGTGCCGCGACCGAACGCGCCAGACTCGATTCCATCCAGGCCACGCTGACGTCCGCCGACCTGGAACGCATCGCCACCGACAACGCCGCGCTCGATGCTCTTCAGCGCCAATCGGGCGATTCATCCGTGCTGCCACGCATCCGCCCCGGTGACGTGAGTGTCGAGCCGCTTGCACTGCCCGATACCGGCGCCGCAGCAGACGGCAAGTACGTCTTTTCGATCCCCTCGAACGGCATTTCTTATGCCCGAGTCCAGGTCGACGTGAGCGCGCTGCCGGAGACCGACTGGGCCTGGCTGCCGCTCTATGCGAGGCTGCGTGGAGACCTCGGTGTTGCGGACATGGGCTTCGAAGAGGCTGCCGCGTGGCGCCGCTCCCGCGTCGCCCGCCACACCATCGGGGTCAACGCGGTGCAGAACACCGGCGCCGGGCTGCGCGTGTCCATGAACTTCTTCGCCAGCGCGCTGCGCGAGGAGCACGCGCAGATCGCCGAGATGCTCGATGCCTACGTCAACCGGCCTCGCTTCGATGAAGACGAGCGCATCCGCTTCCTCGTCGACCAGATGGCGCGCCAGCATCTCGACGGTCTTGCCCAAGGCGGCGACAACTACGCAAGCCTGGCCGCGACCGCCCCCGTATCGCCGCTGCGTGCGTTCGAATACGCGACGGGCGGCGCACCCTTCGTCCCGTTCCTCACCGGCCTGCAGGCGCAAGTCGCTACGCCCGATGGCCTGCGCCAGGTCAGGGACCGCCTGGCCGTCCTGCATGCGCGCATGGTGGAGTGCCCGCAAACGCTGCTGTGCGCCGGTTCCGGCGACGATGCGCAGGCGCTCTCCGGCCTGTTTGACGGGTTCGCGGCGCATGGCGCTGCCACGCCAGCGCTCCCGGCACCTGCGGCTGCGCCGGCCGGCCTGGCGCTGTACGCCCCGAGCCAGGTCAACCACTGCCATATCGCGTGGGCGGCACCCGATCAGCGCCACCGCGACGCGCCGGCACTGGCGGTGGCGGCCCAGCTGCTGACTGCGCAACTGCTGCACCCGGCCGTGCGCGAACGCGGCGGCGCCTACGGCGGCTTTGCCGCTTACCTGGAAGGCGCCGGCACGTTCACGATGAGCTCCTTCCGCGATCCGCGCCTGGCCGGCACCTATGCCGACTTTGCGACGGCGCTCGACCGGATGGCCGATACGGCTTTCACGGAAGAGCAACTGGAAGAGGCGATCATTTCGGTGCTCAAGAAGCTCGACCATCCGGCCTCGCCGTTCGACGCGGTGCTCGCGGCCTGGGCGCTGCACCTGCGCGACATCGACCTGACGGTGCGCCGGCAATTCCGTTCGGGCGTACTCGGATGCACGATAGCAGACGTCAAGGCCGTGGTGAATCGTTGGCTCAAGGACGGGACACCGAGCCGCGCGGCGTCGGTCGGCAATGTCGAGCAGGACCTGGCCGGGTTGCGGGTGCTTGATCTGCTCGCGTACGGCAAGGGCGAGTCCGTGCCGCCAAACTGACGGGCCGCAGCCGTTTTGCACGACGGCCTCTGCGGAGGCCGTTTTCTTTTCCTCGGACTGTCCATGCTGAGCTCATTGATCGCCGCCCTACCCGGCGACACCCTGCTGCGCAACCCACATTTACGGCGGTTCTGGATCAGAAACCGTAAGCCGGGCAAATCATCGCCAGCGCATTTCAGCGATGGCAGCAATCAAGGATTCTCCCGTATACGATGTATGCGGCTGAATCCTTCTTCGCTGGTGGGGGCCTCGAGAAGCGTATGAACATTCACAATATTTTCCATTGGAACTTGCTGATCAGGCTCGCGCAAGCTGTTTCTACTTAACGCCACCCGCAGTGGAGTATCGATCCAGACCGCCTCTGCCCGCACGCCGTGCTGTTTTGCCAGTGTTAGCGCGCGCTGACGATGGCGAGCAGCAGGCAAGGCGGCATCGACAACAAAAGCATGCGCCGAGAAAAAATCCGGGTTATTTTTAATAAAAGTAGACTTCCCGGAGCCCTGTATTCCGAAAACCATATAGAGAGTGGTATCGGCAACATCTTGGGAAAAATTTCTCTCCAATATACTGTAAATTTCCTCCCAGGCATTTCTGTTTCTTTCCGGAGTCCATACTCTTGGCGTTCCCAAAAAATCGTCGGGATTCAAGATGGCAATTTTATTCATAAATTAAATAAATGGAAAAATAATGCATTGGTGGCGATATACATTTTATCTTTAACCACAAAAACTGTTGTGTGCAATACCTTCGTGTAATGACGGAGGCGCGCGCCTCAAGCTGGACGGCCATACCTGTCAAGCTTCTCCGCCGCGTAGGCAAATGCCTTCAGCGGAGCCGTGGCCAATTGCCGGTCGTGGTAGATCAACAGGCCGGCAAAGGCAGCGTACGCTTCGCCAGATAACCGATAGCAGCCTTCGCTGCCACTCTGCAAAGCCTGCGTCGCCAATGCCTCGTATTCTTCGATTTCACGTGGCAGGGCATGACCGTAGCCAAGTTCCTGCAGAATCGCGCTCGCTAGCGCGACGCGCATGATCAATTGCAGGGAAAGCAATGACCCGGCGCCGACATACAAGGACGCCAGCTGCGCATGATGTTGCAGCGATAGTCGGCTGCATGTGGCTTGCGGCAAAGGCTGGAATTCGAGCCACTCCTTCTGTGCTGCCGAAACCGCGCCACGCAGCAGCAAGGGGAGGCGTTTGCGTCCAGGCGCGTGGTCAGAATGCATGAGGCGAACCAGAGTTCCCGCAGGCAGTCATGGCGATGTCGATCAGCGCAGGGCGCGGCGCCGATAACGCACTGCCGGTCAAAAGATCGATGGTGGTAGCGACGAAGGGAGGATGGATCGCACCGAAAACTTTCGGAGTGTCGAACGACATTGGTTGGCTGGTCATCGATGCGCCTGGTGCCGATAAAAGCGGAATCGTAATGTATTTTTGGCGCAAGTCGCAGTACGGAAAACAGCGAATCAAGCGGCTGTACTGGTGAACGGTTCAGGTCAAAAATCCCGCGTCGACAAAAATAAATTTATACTCTTTTATCATTAATTAAAGCATATATATGCTTTGTTTTTCATTTTTTATAGATAATTCGGAACATGCATTTCAAATGTCTGGCGTACCATATCCAGTATGAAAACCGACATCTACCTCGACTGCAACGCCACCACCGACACCTTCCCCGCCGCCCGCGAAGCGGCGAATCGCGCGATGGGGGACGCGTATGGCAATCCCAGCAGTACACACTCGGCCGGCTTGCGGGCGCGGGCAATTTTGCATGACACGCGAGCGCGCGCTTGGCGCCTGCTCGGTGTCGGCAGCGGCGCACTGATGTTCAACAGTGGCGCCACCGAAGGCATTCAAACTGCCGTTTTGTCCGCACTGTGCTCGCTGCGCGAGCGGCGGGCTCGCGGCGAGCGCACCGGCTCGATTCTTGTGTATGGCGCGACTGAACACAAGGCCGTTCCCGAGAGTCTGAAGCATTGGAATCGCGTGCTTGGATTAGATCTGGAAATACGCGCCCTGCCCGTCAATGGTTGCGGCATGCACGACCTCGCCGAGCTGCGAGCGCTTGCGGCCGATGCGGCGCTGGTGTGCACGATGGCCGCCAATAACGAGACAGGCGCCGTGTCCGACCTTGAAGGCATCGCCGCCGCGCTATCTGGCAGCGACGCCCTTTGGCTGGTGGACTGCGTCCAGGCCTTGGGCAAGATATCGCTGCATCTATCGTCGACGCGCATCGATTACGCACCGTTTTCAGGACACAAACTGTATGCTCCAAAAGGCGTGGGAATGTTATATGTGCGTGCAGGTGCACCGTTTACGCCCTTGATGATAGGCGGCGGCCAGGAAAACGGCATGCGCTCCGGAACTGAAAATATGCCGGGTATCGCGGCACTGGGAGCGGTGCTTGCCGAGCTGGAAGAAGGCAGTTCATTTCGCAGCTGCGCCCAGTTGGAGCAGGCACGCGAGAAATTGATCGCCAGCCTGTTGCGCGCATTTCCGGACCTGATGATCAACACGCCGCTCGAGCAATCACTGCCGACCACCCTGAATGTCACGGTGCCCGGCATTGACAGCGGCACCCTGCTGGATGTCTTCGACGCTGCCGGCATACGTGTTTCAGCAGGCAGCGCCTGCTCTGCTGCAAAAGCGCTGCCCTCCTATGTATTGCAGGCGATGGGATTGCCCGATTGGCGCAGCAGCAATGCAGTGCGCATCTCGATCGGCGCGGCGACCGACGACGCCACTATCGACGCCGCCTGCTCGGGTATTGAGCAATGCGCCGCTGCGCTGCGCATGGCATTCGACAATGGCGCCGACGCAGACGGCATCGTTCGAAACGGGGCCGCCTGCCTCGATGCTCACCTGCCGCATGCAAATGCCGTTACCGCACCGGGCGGCGTTGCCAATAAGGTCGAGCCGGCGGGGCATACGACGAAGGCGCAGGAGCAGCATGCAAAGGTGGCCCCGTCCTTGCAGATCGGTGCCGCCGCTTTGCCGGATTTCCTCAAGCAGCGTGTAGCAACCATCATCGTCGATGTGCGCGACCCGGTCGAGCACGCAGTAAGCAGATTGCCGGCAAGCCTGTTGGGCGCCTTGAATATTCCACTGTCACGCCTGGCCGATGCGGTGCCAGGCTGGCTGGCGCTGCCAGAACCGCCTGCGATCCTGTTCTTTTGCCGTAGCGGAAACCGCAGCACATCCGCCGCCAGCTTGCTGCGCCAACTCGGTTATGCCCCCGCGTTCTCGCTCGATGGCGGCCTGGCACTGGCGGCCCCCTTGCTCGACGCCAGCGACAAGACATATGGGGAGACGGCATGAACACGAGCATATTCGACTTGTTCAAGATTGGCGTGGGGCCATCAAGTTCGCACACGGTGGGTCCCATGATTGCGGCACGACGCTTTCTGCGCGAATGCGATGTGCTCGATCAAGCGGTGGCCGTTGAGGTCCATTTGTATGGATCGCTTGCATTGACAGGTGTCGGCCACGGGACCGATCAGGCAGTCGTTCTCGGGCTGATGGGCGAAGCGCCCGAAACGCTCGATCCGGCGACAGTGAGCACAAAGCTGTCGCAAGCTGCAGCGGCGGGCAGCATCGCGCTATTGGGCCTCAGACGTGTGCCATTTAGCGCCGAAAGCGGATTGTTCTGGCACAAGACGACCTCTTTGCCCGAACACCCCAACGGCATGCGTTTCGTTCTTCACTTGGCTGATGGCAAGGTGATCGCGCGCACTTATTACTCGGTGGGTGGCGGGTTCGTCACGACGGCAGGCGAACAGCAGAGCGAGGCCGAACAAGACGGTCTGTTACCCTTCCCATTTGCCACGATGTCCGACCTGCTGAAGCTCGGGAAAGCGCATGGCATGTCGATCGCCTCCATGCTGCGCGCCAACGAACTGGTGCGCGTTGGCCATGCTGAACTCGACGCAGGCCTCGACCGGATCTGGCACACGATGCGTGACTGCATCGCACGCGGCCTGGAAAACGAAGGAGAATTACCGGGCGGTTTGCGGGTCAAGCGCCGCGCCGCGCGCTTGTTCAAGGACGCGCACAGCGGCGCCGGCGTGCGTCGCAACGAGTTGCCCCACGACGCCACTTATCACGTGACGCTTTACGCAATGGCAGTCAACGAAGAAAACGCTGCGGGAGGACGGGTGGTGACGGCGCCAACAAACGGGGCTGCCGGCATTATTCCGGCAGTGTTGCGCTATTACGCCGAAGACTGCCATCCTTGCGATGCGGACACCGGCATCCGCGTTTTCCTGCTGGCTGCTTCGGCAGTCGGCATGCTCTGCAAGAAAAATGCTTCAATTTCAGGCGCCGAAGTGGGCTGTCAGGGTGAGGTTGGGGTTGCCTGTGCCATGGCGGCCGCTGGCCTGGTCGCAGCGCTTGGCGGCACCAACGAGCAGGTCGAAAACGCTGCTGAAATCGGCATGGAACACCACCTTGGCATGACTTGCGATCCGATCGGCGGTCTCGTGCAGATACCCTGTATCGAGCGAAACGGCATGGGAGCAATCAAGGCCATTACTGCCGCCTCCCTGGCCTTGCGGGGCGATGGCAGTCACTTCGTCAGCCTTGACCAGGTCATCGAAACGATGCGCCAGACCGGCGCGGACATGCAGGCAAAGTACAAGGAAACGTCCCTCGGCGGCCTGGCGGTACATGTCATTACCGTCAACCATACGGCCTGCTGAGGCAGGGCTGTTGGCGCCGACCGAAACTGCCCCCTCTGGAGCAAGGGGCGTAGCGTATCGCAATGCCCGGTTCTGTCGCATTGCTGATCAAACGGCACAACTTCCCCGGAACGGCACTGCGCCGTTCAAACTGAGTTGAGCATATCAATTGGTCCTGGGTTCGGGCACCGCAGTTTTCCTGATTGGCCCGTCGACGTTCGCCAATGCGACAGAACCTTAAAAAACAGAAGTAACCGTGATAATTGAGTAAATCGTTTATGCAGTTTATTGAGTGTATAAAAAATTGAATTCGCTCCGGGATTAAAGCGGCAGCGCGGTCTCGTACTTCACTTCGCGCAGCGCCACGCTGGTATTAACTTGCGACACACCGGGCAGCTTGACCAGTACGTTGTGCAAAAAGTCGTGGTAGGCGTCCATGTCGGCTACCACGACCTTGACCATGTAATCTGCCGTACCCGTGGTTTCGTAGCATTCCACCACCTCCGGGCGCAGCCGCATCGCTTCCTCGAATTGCTGCACCACGCCTTCCGCGTGACGCAGCAGCGAAATGTGCAGCAAGCACACCACCGACAGCCCCACCTTGCGGCGATCGACCAGCGCCGTGTACCGCACGATGTAGCCATTTTCTTCCAGCTCCTTTTGACGGCGCCAGCATGGACTGGCCGACATGCCGATCTTATCGGCCAGTTCGCTGGACGAAATACGGCTGTTCTTTTGCAGTTCCTGCAGGATTTTCAGCGACGCAGTATCGAGAGAAGAGTTTTTCATATTTTCACGTGTTATCAGACTAGTTTCTGCCATTTTATCGGCTAAAACCGAACAGATAGAAATAATTTTTCGACTCTATCGACATATTCTTGTCTGCTCCTATAACCATAACGAGACCATGAATTCGATGACTCTTCCTCAATTGCCGCTGGCCAATCCGCACTACGCACTGAGCGACAATCTCACCCGCATGCACGGCCATGTTTTCCTCACCGGCACCCAGGCGCTGGTACGGCTGCTCTGCATGCAGAAGCTGTATGACGAGGCGCACCACCTGCACACGGCCGGCTTCGTCAGCGGCTACCGGGGCTCGCCGCTGGGTGCCGTCGACCAGGAACTGTGGCGCGCCCGGCCCCTGCTCCAACAGCGCTCGATAGAATTCCTGCCGGCGATCAACGAAGAACTGGGCGCCACCGCCGTCATGGGCTCGCAGCAGGTGGAGGCCGATCCCACCCGCAAGGTCGATGGCGTATTCGCCATGTGGTATGGCAAGGGCCCCGGCGTGGACCGCGCCGGCGATGCACTCAAGCACGGCCACGTGTACGGCTCGTCCCCGCGCGGCGGCGTACTCGTCGTGCTCGGCGACGACCACGGCTGCGTGTCTTCCTCGATGCCGCACCAGAGCGAGCAGGCATTAATCGCCTGGAGCATGCCTGTGATTAATCCGGCCAACGTCCAGGAATACCTGGAATTCGGCCTGTACGGCTGGGCGCTGTCGCGCTACTCGGGCGCGTGGTGCGGCTTCAAGGCGATCTCCGAAACTGTGGAAGGCGGCGCGGTGGTCGAGTTGCCGCCGATGCCCACCTATATCGACCCCGTGGATTACACGCCGCCGCCTGATGGTCTGCACAACCGCTGGCCGGACCTGCCCGGCCTGGCGCTTGAAATCCGGCTGGCGGAAAAGCTCGAAGCGGTGCAGGCCTTCGCCCGCGCCAACTCGATTGACCGGATGGTAGTACCAGCGCCTGCCGCCCGACTTGGCATTCTCACCGCCGGCAAGGCATACCTCGACCTGCTCGAAGCGCTGGAGCGGCTGGGACTGCCGCTCCAGCGCCTTGCGCAACTGGGTGTGCGGTTGTACAAGCCGGGCCTGACCTTCCCGCTCGAATGCACCCGCTTGCAGAGCTTTGTCGCTGGCCTCGACGAAATACTGGTGGTTGAGGAAAAAGGCGCCGTTATCGAACAGCAGGTAAAGTACGCGCTTTACAATATGCCGCAAACCGGCCGCCCGGCCGTTTTTGGCAAGACCGACCGCGATGGCAAGCCGTTGCTGTCGGCGCTGGGCGAGCTGCGGCCGTCGCGCATCGCGCCGGTGCTGGCGCGCTGGCTGGCGCCGCACTTTCCACAACTGGACCTGGCGGGCCTGCTGCCGGATTTTTGCGCCGCCGACCTGCTGTCCAACAGCGCCGACGGCGTCAAGCGCACCCCTTATTTCTGTTCTGGCTGTCCGCACAACACGTCCACTCGCGTGCCGGAAGGCAGCCGGGCGATGGCCGGCATCGGCTGCCATTTCATGGCGACCTGGATGCAGCGCGATACCACCTACCTCTCGCAGATGGGTGGCGAGGGCGTGAGCTGGGTGGGTTCGTCGCGCTTTGTCGGCGAGCGCCATGTATTCCAGAACCTGGGCGACGGTACCTATTATCATTCCGGTTCGCTGGCGATCCGACAGGCGATCGCCGCCCGCACCAACGTCACCTATAAAATCCTCTACAACGATGCCGTTGCCATGACCGGCGGCCAGCCAGTGGACGGCAGCCTCTCTGTGCAACAAATTGTCGAGCAGGTCTGCAGCGAGGGAGCGGCCAAGGTGGTGGTAGTGACCGACGCGCCCGAAAACTACCGCGCCGTTCACCTGCCAGCTGGCGTCACCGTCCATCACCGGCGCGAACTCGACGCCATCCAACGCATGCTGCGCGAGATCGCCGGCGTGACGGTACTGGTGTACGACCAGACCTGTGCCGCAGAAAAGCGCCGGCGCCGCAAGAAGAACACGCCGACCAAAACGGTATTTCCGGACCCGGCCCGGCGCCTGGTGATCAATGCCGCCGTGTGCGAAGGTTGCGGTGACTGCGGCGTGCAGTCGAACTGCCTGTCGATCTTGCCGCTGGAAACCGATCTTGGACGCAAGCGCCAGATCGAGCAATCGTCTTGCAACAAGGATTATTCGTGTGCCGAAGGCTTTTGTCCCAGCTTCGTCTCGGTACTCGGCGGTACGCTGCGCAGGCCGGCCAGCGTGTCGCTGTCGCGGGCCGACCTGGAGCGCGCGTTGGCACCCTTCCCCCAGCCTGCCGCACACGCGCTGCACCGGCCGTTCGAAATCCTGGTGGCCGGCGTGGGCGGCACGGGCATCGTCACGGTCGGCGCGCTGATCACCATGGCCGCGCACCTGGAGGGTAAAGGCGCCTCCACGCTCGACTTCATGGGCTTCGCGCAAAAAGGCGGCGCGGTAATGTCGCATGTACGCGTTTCGTCATCGCCTTCGCGTCTGAACCAGGTTCGCATCGACCTGCGCCAGGCCGATGCGGTGTTCGCTTGCGACCTGGTGGTCGCTGCCATGCCGGACAGCCTGGCGGTGATGGAATACGGCCACACGCAGGTGGTCGTAAACCAGCGCGAAATTCCCACCGCCGATTTTACCCGCGAACGCGATGCATCGATCGACAAGGCTGGCCTGCTGGAAAAACTCGGTGCAGCTGCCGGCCCAGACAAGCTGCTGCCGCTGGACGCGCATGATGCTGCAGCCCGCTTCCTCGGCGACCCGGTCGGCGGCAATATCCTGCTGCTGGGGTATGCATGGCAAAAGGGGCTGGTGCCGGTGGGCTTGGTGGCATTGATGCGTGCCATCGAACTTAATGGCGTGGCAATCGACATGAACCAGCGCGCCTTCCTGCTAGGCCGCTTGGCGGCGGCCGACCAGCAGGCGCTCGACGGCTTGCTGAAGCCCGGCACGGCGCAGTCGCAGGTAATCCAGTTCGCACCGCCCCGCTCACTGGCAGACACCGTTGAGGCACGCGTGCGGCTGCTCACCTCCTACCAGAGCGCCGCATACGCGCGCCGCTACGCGCAGGCGGTAGCCGCTGTCGAAGCGCGCGAGATCGCGCTCGAAGGCGATCACTCGCGCATGCAGGTGAGCAAAGCGGTCGCACGAAACCTGTTCAAGGTTATGGCGTACAAAGACGAATACGAGGTCGCGCGGTTGCACGCTGAACCCGCGTTCCACGCGCAGATTGCCGCGCAATTCGATGGTGATTACCAGCTAGCCTTCCACTTGGCGCCGCCGCTCATCGCCAGCCGCGATGCGCGCACCGGCATCCCGCGCAAGATCACGGTGGGTAGCTGGATGCTGCCGGCGTTCGGCTTGTTGGCGCGACTTAAACCACTGCGAGGCACGCCGCTGGACATCTTCGGCTACACTCACGAGCGCCGCCGCGAGCGTGGGCTGCGCGACCGCTACATCGACTTTGTTCTCCGGTTGGCCACCGGCCTGCGCGCCGACAACAAGGAGACAGCACTGGCGCTGGCGCAATTGCCAGACCGGGTGCGCGGCTATGGACATGTCAAGCTGGCGGCGCTGGACGGCGTCGACGCCCAGTGGAATACCCTGCTGGCGCGGCTCGATAGCGCATCACATGAAGGCAATGCGATGGTGGAGCTGAAGCGCCAGCAAGACTAGCTGGCCGATTGCTGGAGTGTGGCTAGTCCACGCTCCGTAAAATCATGCCGAACCCTACCGCTGTCACCCAGGTTCGGCATGTCGCGCATGAAAACCCCCTCCCCAACCTGGTACGTCACCTCGCTCGATGGCGCGCCCGGCACTGACAACGTCCTTGCCTTCAATCGACCGATATCAAACGACTCGCCCGCTGCGAACAGGCGGTGCGAGGCGGGATCGATTCGATCAACGCCGGCCGCGACGTGCCGATCCTGGTGCGTCAGGTTAAATACCTCAACAACATCGTCAGGCAGGACCATCGCGCCATCACAGTTCGCTATCGACGGCGGCGATGCAATGTCGTCGCCGTCCAGTTTGAACGGCGCAGTGCCGTTCCGGGGAAACTGCGCCGTTTGATTACCAATCGGCGGCATCGGCATACACCGCCCGCCTGAACTGATGGTCCATGCTCAAGCCGGCAGCGTTTCGAAATAGCGCTGCGCGTCGAGCGCTGCCATGCAACCGGTGCCGGCGCTGGTAATGGCCTGGCGATACACGTGGTCCTGCACGTCGCCGGCCGCGAACACGCCCGGCACACTGGTCGCGGTGGCCATGCCGTCGCGTCCTCCGAGCGTGACAATGTAGCCGTCGCACATCTTCAGCTGTCCGGCAAACAGACCCGTATTCGGCTCGTGCCCGATCGCCACGAACACGCCGGCGACGTCGATCCGGCTGGTTTGCCCGTCCGCAGCCGACGCCAGCACGGCGCCGGTAACTTTGCTGCCGTCACCGACCACCTCGTGCAAGGTCTGATTGAGCTTCAGGTCTATTCTGCCTTCCTTCACCCGCGCCATCAGCCGATCGACGAGAATGGGCTCGGCACGCAGGCGGTCGCGCCGGTGCACCAGTGTGACCTTGCGCGCGATGTTCGCCAGGTACAAGGCTTCCTCCACGGCCGTGTTTCCGCCACCGACGACCAGTACATCCTGACTGCGGAAAAAGAAGCCGTCGCAGGTGGCGCAGGCGGACACGCCGCGTCCCATATAGGCCATAGGTTTATACACATCTCCGCGTCAGCCCGCCAAGTTTGCTTGGCGATAACAGTGGGGCGGAAAAATCCGTTTACATTCAAGCACTTGCGGGAGCAGTTGTAAACTATTGATTTTTCAGGTTTACTCTCGTCTTTTGGCTCGCGAAATAATGACTAAATCGACGCACTGGACGGGCCTGGAATTTGCTGAACTTGACCTTGGGGACTCCCGCCTTGACAGTCGCGCCAGGAAGATCGTGGCGCGATTTGCCGACAAGCCCTCGTCCAGCATTCCTAAGTCGTGCAATGGCTGGGCCGAGACGATCGCCACATACCGATTTCTCGAGAACGACGCCGTCGAGTGGCGCGACATCATGGCACCGCACTGGGCCAAGACGCAGCAGCGCATGGGCGAACACCCCGTCATTCTGTGCTTGCAGGACACGACCGAACTCAATTTCAACGGGCAGCAGATCGAAGGTCTCGGGCCGCTCAGCTATGAAGTCCAGCGCGGCATGTATGTCCATCCAACGTACGCCGTCACGCCGGAACGGTTGCCGCTAGGCGTGCTCGACGCCTGGATGTGGGCGCGCGAGAAGATCAACGATGCCGCCGTTCGCCCGGCAATCAAGGAAAGTGGCCGCTGGATCGAAGGCTACGGGCGGATCGCCGAGATGGCCGCCGAGATGCCGGCGACGCGACTGGTGTACGTGGCCGACCGCGAGGCCGATATGATCGAGCTGATGACCTACGCACAGGACTGCGGCACGCCGGCCGACTGGCTGGTGCGCGCGAAGACCGACCGGGCACTGCCAGAGGGCGAGCGATTGTGGGCGCACACGCTCGATGGTGCGCCGGTGGGGGAAATCAGTTTCGTCATCGGCGCGCGCGACAAACAGAAGGGCCGCAAGGTGCGCCAGCAACTCTGGGCCAGGCGTGTGGAACTGCCGGCGCGGCGCGGCGTCAAGATCGCTGCGACCTGCGTCATCGCGCGCGAAATCGATGCGCCCGCCGGCATCGAGCCGATCGAATGGCGCTTGCTCACCAATCGAACCGCCACCACCGTCGATGAGGTGATCGAGTTGATCGACTGGTACCGCGCGCGTTGGGAAATTGAGATGTTCTTCCATGTGTTGAAGAACGCCTGCAAGGTCGAGGCGATGCAGCTCTCCCACATCGACAATCTTGAACGCGCGCTGGCGCTGTTCATGATCGTGGCGTGGCGCGTCTCCTATCTGATGCGCATCGGGCGCATCTGCCCGGATCTCGACGCCAGCCTGTTCTTCGACCCAGATGAAATCCGTGGCGCTTACCTGCTCACGAAGGAGCGACGGCCGGATCAGCCTCCGACACTTAACGATGTGGTGCGCTTGATCGCGCGCATCGGCGGCTTCCTTGGACGAAAAGGCGACGGCGATCCGGGCGTCAAGACAATCTGGCAGGGCATTCAGGATGTGCGCGTGGCTGCACTCACCATCAAAGCGCTACGCGACGAAGCTGGGTGATTTGTGTATAAACCTATGCATATAGGCCTGCTCGGAGGCGAGACCGAGGTAGCGGGCCGAGGCGCCGGTGGCGATGATCAGAGCGTCGCACGTATAGGTACCGCTGTCGCCCACCAGCCGGAACGGTTTTTCGCCCAGGTGCGCAGTGTGGATGTGATCGGACGCCAGCACCGTCTTGAATCGCGCGGCGTGCTGGGCCAGGCGTTCCATCAGTTCGGGCCCTTGCACGCCAAGCGGATCGCCGGGCCAGTTTTCGACGTCGGTGGTGGTCATCAGCTGGCCACCCTGCTGCAGGCCGGTCAACAACATCGGTTCCAGGTTGGCGCGCGCGGCGTAGACGGCGGCGCTGTAGCCGGCTGGTCCGGAGCCGAGGATCAGTACACGGGCGTGGGTAGCCGGCTTCATGCGCTTTTCTCCTGCCTGCGCTCTTGCGCGAGATTGCACAGCCAGCGGGCCAGCAGGGGCACCGGACGCCCCGTCGCGCCCTTGTCGGCGCCGGACTTCCATGCCGTACCTGCGACGTCGAGGTGGGCCCAGGTGTACTTGCGGGTGAACCGCTCCAGGAAGGCCGCAGCGACGATGGCACCGCCGCCCGGGCTGCCGATGTTGGCGAGATCGGCGAATTCGCTTTTGAGCTGTTCGAAGTACGGTTCCTCGACGGGCATGCGCCAGACCGGATCGCCGGACTGTTTGCTGGCCGCCAGCAGCGCCGCGGCCAAGTGCTCGTGTGCGGGACTGGTGCGCGTGAACAGGCCGCTGTTGTGGTGACCCAGCGCTACCACGCAAGCGCCTGTCAGTGTGGCGATGTCGATGACGGCGGCGGGCTCAAAACGTTCCGCATAGGTCAGCGCATCGCACAGAACGAGTCGTCCTTCCGCATCGGTGTTGAGCACTTCGATGGTCAGGCCGTTCATCGAGGTGACGATATCGCCCGGCCGGGTGGCACGTCCCGACGGCATGTTTTCGCAGGCGGCGACGATGCCGACGACGTTCAGCGCCAGCTTCATTTCGCCGATGGCACGGAACACGCCCAGCACGCAAGCCGCGCCTGCCATGTCGTACTTCATCTCGTCCATCGCGGCGCTAGGTTTGATGGAAAGGCCGCCGCTGTCGAACGTCAGGCCTTTGCCAACCAGCACAACGGGCGCCTCGCCCGGCGTCCCGCCCCGGTGGCGCAGCACGAAGAAGGCCGGCGACGCTTCGCTGCCGTCCGCAACCGCCAGATAGGCGTTCATCTTCAGCTCGGCAAGCGCGGCGTGGTCCAGCACCTCCAGTTCAAAGTGGAAATCCGCCGCCAGCTTGCCGGCGCGCTCGGCCAGGTAGGTCGGCGAGCAGATGTTCGGCGGCAGGTCGCCCAATTCGCGCGCCAGCGACGTGCCTTCGCCAGTGGCGAGGCCTTCGGCAAGGGCCGCCTGGGCGGCATCGGTCGGCGGATGCCACAGCACTACGCTGGCGACACCGTCAGGCTGCGTCGCAGGTTCGCTTTTCAGGCGATCTCGCCGATACGCCAGCTCGTGCGCGGCCTGGGCGGTGTGCCGGATCGCCCAAGCCGCGTCACGGCCCTCGACGCTCGCCAGCGGCAGTGCCAGGATGGCTTCGTCCGCGCTCAGTTGCTGAAAGCAGCGCAGCGCGGTCCGAATAGCCTTGGCGAAGACTGCGTCGCTCAGGGCGTGCTGGTGGCCGAGGCCCACCAGCAGCAAGCGTTCTGCCTCGATCCCCGCCACCTGGCGCAGCAGGAGGCTCGAGCCAGGCTTGCCGCTGACGTCCTTTGCCGCCACGGCGGACGTGATCGCGCCACTGGCGTCGAGCAGCTCGGCCTCGCGGCTCAGGACGCCGTCTTCGAATACCCCGACCGCGATGCAAGCGGTACGGGTTGTGGCCAGC
This sequence comes from Janthinobacterium sp. PC23-8, assembly GCF_002250505.1. Classification (GTDB taxonomy): domain Bacteria; phylum Pseudomonadota; class Gammaproteobacteria; order Burkholderiales; family Burkholderiaceae_D; genus Janthinobacterium. Next base: position 2,444,888 of record NZ_NJGY01000001.1, on the reverse strand, counting down.
GAGCCTGCTGCGCCATCGTTGCATTTCATAGTGATCTTCAAGTGTGACTCCCTCTTGTGGAAGCACCCATCTTAAGACGCGCGGGAGAGGTTCGATCGTGACGAAATTGACGATTTCGGCCGTACTGTCATCACCGTGCAATCCGGACGGAATTGGATTTTGTCCGTGCGCTGCACCCAGTACGGTATTGCGCACTTCCGTCATAACCGTACTGATTTGCGCAGCCTGCATGCGCTATGCTCGCGGCTTTCCCGAGATCGCGCGGCTCACATGACAGCAATCATACATCCCAATCACCATTCGCCCGATACGCTGCTCGTCGAACCCCATTTCGACGAGGCGACGGGCACCGCCAGCTATCTGCTGATGGACCCGAAGAGCCGCGAGTGTGCGCTGGTTGACACGGTGCTCGGCTACAGCGCCGCTTCGGGTACGATCAGTCACACCGCCGCCGACACCTTGATTGCGCGCGTTCGCGCCCTCGACGGCAAGCTGATGTGGATCCTGGAGACGCATGTACATGCCGATCACCTGACGGCGGCCGCTTACATCAAGGACAGGCTCGGTGGGCGCACCGGCATCGGCGCACGAATCACCGAAGTACAGTCGACGTTCGCCAAGCTGTTCAATCTTCCACCGGACTTTCCGACCGACGGCTCACAATTCGATCGGCTCTTTGCAGACAGCGAAACGATGCGCCTTGGCGCTCTCACCCTGACCGCCATGCACACGCCAGGCCACACGCCGGCATGCCTGAGCTACCTTGTTGCGCATGCCGACAGCCCTGATACCCCGCGCGCCGCTTTCGTCGGCGACACCTTGTTCATGCCCGATTTCGGTACGGCCCGCTGTGATTTCCCCGGCGGGGATGCGCGTCAGCTGTACTGGTCGATTCGCAAAGTACTGGACCTGCCCTGCGACACAATCCTGTACACCGGGCACGACTACCAGCCCGGCGGACGCGCGGCGCGGTTTGCCACAACAGTCGCTACCCAGCGTGCGCTCAACCTTCACGTGGGCGGGGAAGCAACCGAGGATAGCTTCGTTGCGATGCGCACCGCGCGCGACGCCGGGCTTGCACTGCCGGCACTGATGCTGCCTTCCGTTCAGGTAAACATCCGCGCGGGCCGGCTGCCGGAGGCTGAACCAAACGGCATCGCCTACCTGAAGATACCCCTTAACGCCTTGTGAGCGGCACCGCCATGACCGACATCTTTCTCGGGCCTGACCGGCGCCAGTGGCGCCATTCTGGCGGCGCCTGCCGCAGCCCTTCCACAGTAATCCGATACGCCTGCCGCCGGTTCTCCTCATCCGGCGCCCGCAGCACATACGACGGGCGATACACGGTCACCACCCAGCGCCCCGGCCCAAGGCCACGATCACCTGCGCTTGCACGCTGGCCAGTTCCTGCTCCAGCCAGTCATGGCAGGCGGCGCTTGCCGCGCGGTTTCCACTTGAAATGCTTGACCGCGCTGGTGACATAAACGCTGTCGCGCGCCAGACCCGCTTCCTGAACAGCGCGTTCCAGCACGGCGCAGGTTGACGATGCGCTGGGCGTTGCGAAATGCTGTGTTTATATAGTACATCAGGCTTTGGGCCTGTGGCCGCTTGACCTGTGCAATGGCATAGCGCTATATATCGGTGTATATTACGCTTTTTGTTGATGACTGATTTCAAGGAGAAGCCCATGCGTTTGACCGCTCTTGCCCGCCTGCTGGGCGCCGTCTTGCTGACTGCTGCCGCCTCGGGCGCGACGGCTGGCGAAGTGGTGGTCTCGGCGGCGGCCAGCCTGACGAACGCTTTCAGGGAGGCGGCGCAAAACTACGAGGCGCAGTATCCGGGTAGCAAGGTGTCGCTGAATTTTGCCGCCTCGGGCGTGCTGCTGCAGCAGATCGTCAAGGGCGCGCCGGTCGACGTGTTTGCCTCGGCCGACCAGGAAACCATGGACGCGGCGCAAAAGCAGGGCCTGGTGTTGCCAGCCGGGCGCATGGATTTTGTCGGCAACAGCCTGGTGCTGATCGTGCCGTCGGACAGCAAGCTGGCCATCAGGAACCTCAATGACCTGACGCGCAACAGCGTGACGCGCGTGGCAATCGCCAACCCGGCCAGCGTGCCGGTGGGTCGCTATTCAGAAGGCGCGCTGAAAAAGGCGAACTTGTGGGATGGCGTGCAGGCCAAGGCCATCAGTACGCAGAACGTGCGCCAGTCGCTCGACTACGTGGCGCGCGGCGAAGTCGATGCGGGCTTTGTTTACGGTACCGACGCGGCCATCATGAAAGATAAAGTCAAAGTGGCGTTCGAGGTGCCATTGGACGCGCCGGTGCTGTACCCGATCGCCACCATCAAGGGCAGCAGCAACGCGCTGGAGGCGAAACGTTTTGTCGGCTATCTGCAAACGGCGCCGGCGCAGGCCATCCTCGCCAAATATGGTTTTAAAAAGCCATAGCGCCCCATGGAGATCGCCTGGACCGCGCTGGCCCTGTCGCTGAAAGTGGCGGCATGGGCCACGGCGCTCAATCTGCTGCTGGGCGTCGCCACTGGCTATCTGCTGGCGCGCGCGCGCTTTCCCGGGCGCGAGCTGCTCGATGCTTTATTGACCTTGCCGATGGTGATGCCGCCGACGGTGCTGGGCTACTACCTGCTGGTGCTGCTGGGCCGGCGCGGCACGCTGGGTGTCTGGCTGCAGGAACACTTCGGCATCAACCTGATTTTTACGTGGCAGGGCGCCGTGATCGCCGCCACCATCGTCGCCTTTCCGCTGGTGTTCAAGCCGGCGCGCGCCGCCTTCGAGGCGGTCGACGGCCAGCTGGAACAGGCGGCGCGCGTGCTCGGCATTTCCGAAACCGCCATTTTCTTTCGCGTTACTTTACCGCTGGCGTGGCGCGGCATCCTGGCCGGCGTGCTGCTGGGGTTTGTGCGCGCGCTCGGCGAGTTTGGCGCCACGTTGATGGTGGCCGGCAGCATCCCCGGCAAGACGCAAACCCTGTCGGTGGCCGTGTACGAAGCGGTGCAGGCGGGCCAGGACGATACGGCCAACACCCTGGTATTGATCACTTCGTTTGTCTGCATCGTGGTGCTGCTGGCCGCCGGCCGGCTGGCGCCGGGCCGCATCGCACACCAATAAAACCATGCAACTCGACCTCGACATCCGCGCCACTTTACGCTCCGGCAAACGCCATTTCGACTTGCAGGTGCGGTGTACGTCCAGCAGCCAGCGCATTGCCCTGTACGGGCCGTCCGGCGCCGGCAAGAGCATGACGTTAAAGGCGATCGCCGGCCTGTTGACGCCGGACGCCGGCCATATCCGTTTGAACGGGCGCACCCTGTTCGATGCCGCCGCCGGCATCAACCTGGCGCCGCAGCAGCGCAATGTGGCCTATCTGTTCCAGGACTATGCGCTGTTCCCGCACCTGACGGTGCGCCAGAACGTGGGCTTTGGCCTGGCGCGCGGCTGGTTCAATCCGCGCGCGCGCGAAAAACTGGCAAAAGTCGAGCATTGGCTCGATGCGTTTGGCATACGGGAACTGGCGCATCAGTATCCTGGCGAGTTGTCCGGAGGCCAGCGCCAAAGAGTGGCGCTGGCAAGGGCGCTGGTGGCGGAACCGGCCGCGCTGCTGCTCGACGAACCGTTCGCCGCGCTCGACCCGGCGCTGAGGGTCACCATGCGCGAGGAACTGAGCCAATGGCAGCGGCGCCTGGGCGTGCCGATGATATTGATTACGCACGACCCGCAAGACGCACGTATCCTGGGCGACCATGTGCTGACGCTGCGCGACGGCCGCATCGATGAGCAGCAAGCAACAATACACGAGGTGAAGATTGGATAAGGCGGAAATCAAGCTGGAAGGCTCGGTCTGGATGACGGTCGGCGGCGAACAGTTAGGCGGCGCCGGGCGGGTGGCGCTGCTCGCTGCGATCGCCGAACACGGCTCGATCACACAGGCGGCCAGGGCTGTCAAAATGAGCTACAAGGCGGCCTGGGACGCGATCGATGCGATGAACAATCTGGCCGGCGAGCCGCTGGTGGAGCGGCTGGCCGGCGGCAAGGGCGGCGGCGGCACGCGGCTGACGCGGCGCGGGCGCCAGCTGGTCGACAACTTTCGCCTGATCGAGATCGAGCATGCGCGCTACCTGCGCCAGCTGGGCAGCCAGGCCGAGGGCATTGCCGACGATTTGTTGCTGATACGGAGAATGGCCATGAAAACCACGGCGCGCAATCAATTCCTCGGCAAGGTGGCCCAAGTCAAGGCGGGCGCCGTGAACGATGAAGTGATCCTGGCGCTGCCTGGCGGCCAGCAGATCGTCGCCATCGTCACGCGTGACAGCTGCGAAAGCCTGGGCCTGGCGAGCGGCGTGGAAGCATTCGCGCTGATCAAGGCCTCGTCCATCATCCTGGTGCTTGACGGCGACGGCGCGCGTTTTTCGGCACGCAACGAGCTCGCCGGCAAGGTCACGCGGGTGCAAAAGGGCGCCGTCAATACGGAAGTGGTGCTGGAATTGCCGGGTGGCGGGACGATTGCGGCCATGATCACCAATCAAAGCTGCGCCGAGATGGGGCTGGCCGTCGGCAGCGTGGTGACGGCGCTGTTCAAGGCGTCGAGCGTGATTTTGGGCGTGCCGGCGTAAACGATTCAATCCTCCAGCTGCGACAACCAGTGCGCCGCCGCCGCCAGCACCTGCTCGAGTTCGCGCACCGTTTGCGCCAGCAAGGCCGGCACGTCCTCCTGGCGGCCTTCGTCGATCGCCTGTTCGGTGGCGAACGAGGCGCGGATCAGGCGCTTGGTGCCCAGCGTGCCTACCGAGCCGCGCAGACCGTGCAGGATGCGCGCGACGTCGCTGTGGCGGCCGGCCTGCAGCGCCGCTTCGGCCTCGCGCAACGGCGTCATGCCCTTGTTCAGCGCGTCTTCCACCATGCGCCGCAACACGCCCCGGCCCTTGGCGTCCTTGCCCATCACGCGCATCAGGGCGGCCATGGAAAACACTTCCTCGTCGGGCGGCGGCGCTGCCGCTGCCACCTGCACCGCCGTGCGTTTTGGCAGGTGGCGGTTGATTACTTCCATCATCTCTTCGACCACCACCGGCTTGGCGATAAAGTCGGTAATGCCGGCCGTCATGCAGCGCTCGCGCTCGGAGGCCAGCACGCCGGCCGTCATGGCGATCACGGGCAGTTGCAAGCGCAGTTCGGTGCGGATCAGTTGGGTCGCGCTGAAGCCGTCCATGACGGGCATCTGCATGTCCATCAGTACGATGTCGTAGCGCAAGGACTCCATGCGCAGGCGCTCGACCGCCTGCAGGCCGTCGCCCACCACGTCCAGCGTGGCGCCCATGTGTTCGAGGATGCCGCGCGCCACGGCCTGGTTCAGATGATTGTCTTCGACCAGCAGGAAGTGCACGCCGGCCAGCTCGGTGCCGCTCTGTTGCCGGGCGATATGCTGTTCGCCATTCTGCTTGGCGGTCAAGGCCTGGTGCAAGGCGTCGAACAGGCTCGAACCCGTGATCGGCTTCATCAGCACCACGTCTGCTTCGGCCGCGCTGGAGATCTCTTCCAGGTGGTTGCGGGCAAAGGCGTTGACCATCACCACGATGGGCTGGCGCTGGCCGCTGGCCGCCTGGCGGATCGCCTTGGCCGTGGCCAGGCCGTCCATCACCGGCATATGCCAGTCGGCCAGCACCACATCGTAAGGCTGCTGCTGGTCCAGGCGTTCGCGGTACAGCTCGATGGCGGCAAAACCCGAGTCCACTTCATCGGCGGCCCAGCCCCACGCTTCGATCAGTTTGACGATCAGTTCGCGCGTGGTGCGGTTGTCGTCGGCCACCAGCAGGCGCAGCTGGCCCAGCGCCGGCTTGCGGCGCTCTTCCGCCGGCTGCGCCAGGACCTCGAACGGCACGCTGAACCAGAAGCGGCTGCCCTTGCCTTCGCTGCTGGCCACGGCGATATCGCCGCCCATCATGTGGATCAGATGCTTGCTGATCGCCAGGCCCAGGCCGGTGCCGCCGAAGCGGCGCGTGATGCTTTGATCGCCCTGCGAAAAGGCGGTAAACAATTGTTCCTGCTGCGTCGGTGTCATGCCGATGCCGGTGTCGCGCACTTCGAAGCGCAACCAGGCCTGTCCCGGCGCCTGTTCGGCCACACTGACGGCCACCACCACTTCGCCGCTTTCGGTAAATTTGATGGCGTTGCCGGCCAGGTTGACGAGGATCTGCTGCAGGCGCTGGGCGTCGCCCACCAGGCGGCGTGGCACGTCGGGTTCGACGGCGATGGCCAGTTCCAGTTCTTTTTCGCCGGCGTTCATGGTCATGGTGGTGGCCAGCGTGTTCATCACTTCGTCGAGATCGAATTCGACCGGCGACAGGTCCATGCGGCGCGCCTCGATCTTGGAAAAATCGAGCACGTCGTTGAGGATGCCCAGCAGCGACTGGCCGGCCACGCGCACCATGGTCAGGTATTTGCGCTGCTCGGTATTGAGCCTGGTGTTACCCAATAAATACACCATGCCCAGCACGGCGTTGAGCGGCGTGCGGATTTCATGGCTCATGTTGGCGACGAAATCGCTTTTCGCGCGGTTGGCCGCTTCGGCACGGTCGCGCTCGTCTTCGAGTTCGCTGGCGCGCGCTTCGAGTTCCTGTTGCAATCGGTCGCGCTCGCTCATCAGGCTGTTGAAGGCCGCCGTCAGTTCGCCGATCTCGTCGCGCTGCTCGACCGGCAGCGGCGTGAAGCGCTGGTCGCTGCTGCGCAGGGCCAGCAGGGTGTCGCGCAGGCGCACCACCGGCGAGAGCAGCCGCACCGTGACCCAGCCCAGCACCAGCGCTGCCAGCAGCGAGGCGCAGGCGCTCCACAGCACCAGGCGGTACAGCACGCCGTCGAAGGGCTCGAAGGCATCATCGATGGGCAGCGAAGCGGCCAGCAGCCAGTTCACCGATTTCAGGCGCTTGAAGCTGTTGACGGCGTTGATGCCGCGGCTGTTGGTGCTGACCATGCTGCCTTCGCCGCCGCGCGCGATCAGCGCACTGGTGGCGCGATTGGCGTTGGCCGCACGCGGTTGCAGCAGCTTGGCCGGATCGGGATGCAGCACATATAGCGGTACCTGGCCCTGGGTGAGGATGAAATAAAAACCGTTCTTGCCGACCTTGGTCGTGCGCAGGTCGCCCAGCAGGTTGTCCTTGAACAGGCGCAGCACGCCGACCACCATGCCGGCCACCTGGCCGTCCTTGTCCAGCACGGGCGCGACCATCTGCACGATGGGCAGGCCGCTGGTCTTGCCCAGCATCGGTTCGGTGATCATGGGCTGGCGGGTAACCAGGATGGTCTTGAAATAGTCGCGGTCGGCCGCGTTGATGTCGGTGCGCCCCGGCACTTCGGGCACGTCGCTGATCACCTTGCCGCGTGCATCTAGCACCAGCACGTCGTCGAACAGAGCCAGCATGGCGCGCTGTTCGTAGTATTGGCGCAACTGGGCCGGTTGTTCCATCAGCGCGGGTGGCTGGCGGCGCGCCGTTTCGCTGATCACGTCGAGCAGCATGCCGAGCTTGTCGTCGAGCTCTTCGGCCGTGCGCTCGATCATCGCCGTTTGCTGGCTCAATAGCACCTTGGTGAAATCGTCGCGCATGCGCTGCACCTGCACCAGGGTGACCAGGGCGATCATGGCGATCGAGGTCAGGCTGGTGGCCAGCGCGACTTTTGCTTTAATGCCGAGAGGCTTCATCATTTCATTATCCTTAGCATGCGGCGCCAGCGGCAAACTATGCTGTCAGGAATTCTCCTATCAATACGTCAACTTGGCAAGGTGCGCTTGTGGTGATGCTGCCATACAAATAAATGCAGAACGTGATTTAATCCCCACAATTCGCCGAAATTGGCACATGGCCTCCTGGATGCAGTAAACTTATTGTTGTATTTTCTAAAAGGTAGCGACATGACACAAGACCTGCTGGCCCCAACCCTGCCCACCGTGAACGTGGAAGCGTTGCGTGCGCGCTGCGCCACCTGCAGCATGCATCAGTTGTGTCTGCCCATGGGACTCGACGTGGGGGACATGGACCGCCTCGACCAGATCATCGGCCGGCGCCGCAAGATTGTGCGCGGCGCCTCGCTGTTTCGCATCGGCGACTCGTTCCAGAATCTGTACGCGATCCGCCTGGGCCATTTCAAGACCTATCAGATCAATCCCGGTGGCGAAGAGCAGGTGACGGGCTTCCAGATGGCCGGCGAACTGCTGGGCATGGATGCGATCAGCGCCGACCGCCATCATTGCAATGCGGTGGCGCTGGAAGATAGTGAAGTGTGCGAGATTCCGTTTTCCAGCCTGGAGCAATTGCTGGGCAATATGCCGACCCTGCTGCGCCATTTTCACCGCATGATGAGCCAGGAAATCACGCGCGAGCAAAGCGTGATGCTATTGCTGGGCAATATGCAGGCGACCCAGCGCTTTGCCGCCTTTATCGTCAACCTGGCGTCGCGCTATGAGGCGCGCGGCTATTCGGGCAGCAAGTTCCAGCTGCGCATGTCGCGCGAGGAGATCGGCAACTACCTGGGCCTGACGATCGAAAGCATCAGCCGCTTGCTGTCGAAATTCAAGAAGGAAGGCTGGCTGAGCGTATCGAATCGCGAGATTGAAATCCTGCAGCCGGCCAAATTGAAGGCCATTACGGCCGGTACCGACGTCTGCAAATAATTACAACTCACTGTCGGCATGGAGCGTAATGCCGCGCTGGGCCGGCCAGGTCCAGATGCCCGACAAGCGCCATTCGCGCTTGCCATCTTCCACCAGCACCTGCCAGCGGCTGCGCTCGAGCATCGGCAGCGAGACCGAAAAATTGCCTTGCGCATCCGGTTGCACCATCAGGCGGATATCTTTTTCCGGCAGGGTCGCATGCGCCAGGTGCAGCTGCAAGGGCTGCTGCCAGGCCTTGCCGAAGCTGTGCACGGAACCGCTCATGCGCGACTGCGCCACGTCATACGCCAGGCTGGTATCCATCGCCAGGTTGCTGGCGATGGTGTCGCGGCGCAAGTCCTGGTTGATGGCCTTGCCTTGCTTGTAGTAGTCGCCCACCACCAGCGCATCGGGCTGCGTAAACGCGATATAGCCCATGAAGCTGCCGACCACCACCGACAGGCCGGGGCCGATCATCAGCAGCCACGGCCAGCGGTGCTTGTACCAGGGATCGACGGGCGCTTGCAGTTTGACTGATTTGAGCATTTTTTCTCTCCTTGAAGGTCAGTTCCTTCGGCATCGGCTGGCGCTCCACTGGAGCGCCAGCCGCCGTCGGGTCTGACCCCGGTGTTTAACGCGGCACAATAAATACCGCGCTTTCGCGCACATGCAAAGACGGATCATCGAGCGACTGCAGCTCGATCCGGATCTTGTTCGAGCCTTTTTCTCCCACGCCGTGCGGCAGGCGCAGGCGCACCGGCCAGCCCAGCGTTTCGGTCGGCTGCAAGGTCACTTCGTTGCGCGTGATCAAGGCCAGGCCGGGCAGGCCCGACACCGCGATCCTGAAGTGCTGCTGCTGTTCGGACGTGTTCATGATCTGCAGGCGATACACGTTTTCGATCATGCCGTCTTCCACTTCGCGACCCATTGAGCCACGGTCGCGGATCACGTCCATTTTCAGCGGCGTGCGCAGGAACAGCGAGGTGCAGACGGCAACGATGATCAGCGCCAGGATGGCCGTGTAGATCAGCACGCGCGGGCGCATGGCGCGCTGGCGGATCTGCTGCGAACTGAAGTTGTTTTCCATCGCATGGTCGGTGCTGTAGCGTACCAGCCCGCGCGGGCGCTCGACTTTGTCCATCACGCTGTTGCAGGCGTCGACGCAGGAGGCGCAGCCGATGCATTCATATTGCAGGCCGTTGCGGATGTCGATGCCGGTCGGGCACACCTGCACGCACAGGGTGCAGTCGATGCAGTCGCCCAGTTGCGACTCGGTACCATCCTTGGCGGCTTTCTTGTTCAGTGCGCCGCGCGGTTCGCCGCGTTTTTCATCGTAGGTGATGATCAGGGTGTCCTGGTCGAACATGGCGCTCTGGAAGCGCGCATACGGGCACATGTATTTGCAGACCTGCTCGCGCAGCCAGCCCGCGTTGCCGTAGGTGGCCAGGCTGTAGAATAAAATCCAGAACCATTCCCACGGACCGAAATTGAAGGTCCGCACTTCCTGTACCAGGTCCAGGATCGGCGTGAAGTAGCCGACAAAGGTAAAGCCCGTCCACAGGGCGATGGCGCCCCAGGCCAGGTGCTTGGCCACTTTCTTGCCGGTCTTGCGCACGGAAGGGCCCTGGCGGTCGAGCGCCATGCGCGCGCTGCGCGTGCCTTCGATCTTGCGTTCGACCCACAGGAAGATTTCGGTGTACACCGTTTGCGGGCACGAGAAACCGCACCAGACCCGCCCGGCAATCGCGGTAACCAGGAACAACAGATACGCCGCGATGATCAAGAGGGCCGCCAGATAAATGAAATCCTGCGGCCACAGCACGACGCCGAAAATGTAGAACTTGCGCGTGGTCAGGTCGAACAGCAGGGCTTGCCTGCCGTTCCAGTTGAGCCACGGCAAGCCGTAGAACGCCAGCTGGGTGAGCCATACGCACACCCAGCGCCATGTCGCATAGCGTCCTTTGGCCTCGCGAGGGTAGATCTGCTCGCGGGCCGCATACATCTTGATGACTTGGGGTTCCATTACATTACTTCACGGGAACCGCAGGCTGGGGGTTCGACAGGCTCCAGATATACGCCGACAGCACATGCACTTTCGACTCGCCAAGGAAGTCACCGAAGGCGGGCATGGTGTTGTTGCGGCCCTTGCGGATGGTTTCCATGATGGTGTCGGCACTGCCGCCATACAGCCAGATCCTGTCGCTCAGGTTCGGTGCGCCCAGCTGCGCGTTGCCCTTGGCGTCGGCGCCATGGCAGGCCATGCAGGCGCCGAATTTCGACTTGCCCAGCACCGATTTCACCGGGTCCGAGGTCGAACCCGACAGGCTCAGCACGTAATGGGCCACGTTCTCGATATCCTGTTCGGAACCCAGGGCCGCACCCATCGGCGGCATGATGCCGTTACGGCCATGCATGATGGTGGTCTTGATGATGTCGGGGTCGCCGCCATACAGCCAGTCCTTGTCGGTCAGGTTGGGAAAGCCCTTGTTGCCGCGCGCATCCGAACCATGGCACTGCGCGCAGTAGGTCAGGAACAGGCGCTGGCCGATGGCGTTCGCCTGCGGATCGGCGGCCACCGCTTTCAGGTCCTGTTTCAGGTACTTGTCGAACAGGGGGCCGTAGTCGGCTTCCGCCTTCTTCAGTTCCTGCTCGTACTGGCCCGACGATTTCCAGCCCAGCTTGCCTGCATACGTGCCCAGGCCCGGATACAGGAACAGATAGGCCAGAGCGAACACGATGGTGATGTAGAACAGCCACATCCACCAGCGCGGCATCGGCGTATTGAGTTCCCTCAGGTCTTCATCCCACACGTGGCCGGTGGTGCCGTCGGCCGGCGCGCCCGGCAGTACCGTCACTTTCGACTGCGAGTACAGCAGCACGCCGCAGCCGATGATGCCCAGCAGGGACAGCACGACGATGTAAATATTCCAGAAACCACTGGTAAAGTCAGACATGGCTGCGCTCCTCTTTTGCCGGGACTTCCCCGGCCGGATAGTCCAGCGCCTCGTCGGCGAACGGCAGGTTGGCCGCCGCGTCGAAGTCCTTGTTGCTGCGGCTGAAAGTCCACCACAGGATGCCTGCGAACGTCGTAAAGGAAACCACCGTCATGACGCTGCTGGCGCTGTCGAACAGGTTCTCGATTGCCATGCTAATTCCTCGTTTTGATTAATGTGCCCAGGCCTTGCAGGTAGGCCACCAGGGCGTCTTCTTCCGTCTTGTCCTGCAGTTGCTCGGGACCAGCCTTGATCTCTTCTTCGCTGTATGGCTGGCCCAGGCGTTTCAGGGCGCGCATCTTCGGCACGATATCTTCCGGCGTCAGCTTGGTTTTTGCCAGCCATGGGTAAGCCGGCATGTTCGACTCGGGCACCACGTCGCGCGGATTGTTCAGGTGCGTGCGGTGCCATTCGTCGCTGTAGCGCGCGCCCACCCTCGCCAGGTCGGGACCGGTACGCTTGGAACCCCACTGGAACGGACGGTCGTAGACGAACTCGCCGGCCACCGAATAATGGCCATAGCGTTCGGTTTCCGCGCGCAGCGGACGCACCATCTGCGAGTGGCAGTTGTAGCAGCCTTCGCGCACATAAATGTCGCGGCCCGCCAGGCGCAGCGGCGAGTACGGTTTCAGGCCGGCGATCGGCTCGGTGGTGCTCTTCTGGAAGAACAGCGGCACGATTTCAACGGCGCCGCCGACGCTGATCACCAGGGTGACCAGGCCGATCAGCAGCCAGGGGTTTTTTTCGATCCATGCATGTGAGAATTTCATTTGCTTTTGCTCCTGTCAGGCGTGCGCCGCGTTCAGTTCCGGGATGCGTGCGACCGGCACCTTGGTGCCGCGCAAGGTCATGTAGGTGTTGTAGCCCATCACGCACATGCCAGCCAGGTACAGCAGGCCGCCGCCCACGCGCACCACGTAGTACGGATAGGTTGCCTTGACGCCTTCGACGAAGGTGTAGGTCAGGGTACCGTCCGGGTTGACCGCGCGCCACATCAGGCCCTGCATCACGCCGGCGATCCACATCGCGGCGATATACAGCACGATGCCGATGGTGGCGACCCAGAAGTGCAGGTCGACCAGGCGCGTGCTGTACATTTTGGTCTGGCCGGCCACGCGCGGCAGCAGGTAGTAGATCGAACCCATGGTGATGAAGCCGACCCAGCCCAAGGCGCCCGCATGCACGTGGGCCACGGTCCAGTCGGTGTAGTGCGACAGCGAATTGATGGTCTTGATCGACATCATCGGGCCTTCGAAGGTGGCGATGCCGTAGAACGACAGCGAGACGATCATGAACTTCAGGATCGGATCGGTGCGCAGCTTGTGCCAGGCGCCCGACAAGGTCATGATGCCGTTGATCATGCCGCCCCAGCTTGGCGCCAGCAGCACCAGCGAAAACACCATGCCGATCGATTGCGTCCAGTCAGGCAGTGCCGTGTAGTGCAGGTGGTGCGGGCCGGCCCACATGTAGGTGAAGATCAGCGCCCAGAAGTGGACGATCGACAGGCGATACGAGTACACGGGGCGCTCGGCCTGTTTCGGGATGAAGTAGTAGACCATGCCCAGGTAGCCGGCGGTCAGGATGAAGCCCACCGCGTTATGGCCATACCACCATTGAATCATGGCGTCCTGCACGCCGGCATAGGCCGAGTAGGATTTGGTAAACGAGGCCGGCATGACGGCGCCATTGACCACGTGCAAAATGGTGACGGCCAGGATGTAGGCGCCGAAGAACCAGTTGGCCACGTAGATATGCTTGACCTTGCGCTTGATCAGCGTGCCAAAGAACACGATGGCGTAGGCGATCCAGACCACGGCGATCAAAATCGAGATCGGCCATTCGAGTTCGGCGTATTCCTTGCCGCGCGTCAGGCCCATCGGCAGGCTGACGACCGCACACAGGATCACCGCTTGCCAGCCCCAGAAGGTAAAGGCGGCCAGCTTGTCGGAAAACAGGCGCACCTGGCAGGTGCGTTGCACCACGTAGTACGAGGTGGCGAACAGACCGCAGATACCGAACGCAAAAATGACCGCATTCGTATGCAGCGGACGCAAACGACCGTAAGTGAGCCACGGTATGTCGAGGTTCAGGGCGGGCCAGGCCAGCTGGGCGGCGATAATCACGCCGACCAGCATGCCGATGACGCCCCATACCACAGTAGCGACCGCGAATTGCTTCACGATCTTGTAGTTATAGTTCAGCGATTGATCCACAAAGACTCCCTGGAATGTCTATTTATGATGGTGGGCAGAGGTTAAGTGTTTGATGTCAAAAAAACTTTGATGTGGATCAAAATTACCCAGATGAAAGATGGGTAGCGAAGCGGCACCAAATTAATTGCTGATCTGGGTAAAAAAAGTCCGGCAAGAGCCCGGCAACAAGGTCATTGATCTGGCTTAAAAGGTGCACATAAGCAACGCTTTACAGTGACCAGTCCAGCCACTTTTGAAGCACGCCATGAGCGATAGCGACAGCAAGACTGCGCACGATGAGGCCCGCTACCATGTTCTCGGAACATTCAGCGGCAGTTGTCTGTACAGCCACAGCCTGCTCGAGTGTGTGCAGCAGATGCCGTCGCCCGGCATCGTCATCTTCGTGCACGGCGTCAATTCCGATGGCGAGTGGTATCGGGCAGCGGAAGAGGGCCTGTGCAAGGGACTCAACACGCGCATGAAGCGCTGCGACGAGCACCTGTGCCATGCCACCGCGCAGGCCGGGCAACTGACTCCGGTGCGCTACAAGGACGAGCTGAGCGACGATGGCTATGTCGATCCCGACTACACGGCCAGCAGCTTTATCGAGCAGCAAGCGCACTTCTCGCCGGTAATCCAGTTCCGCTGGGGCTACAAGGCTAGCGCCAATCAATTGCAGCAATATGGCGATTCGGTCTACCTGAACGAACACGATTACTGGGGCGGCGGACCGTTCGCCAATGGCTGCTCGTCCTTGCCGGATCTGTGGGGTGAAGGCTTGTCCGACGCCCTGTTTCTGTGGATACACATCGAGCACCTGAACCCTGTCAACGACCGCATCGTGTATGCGTGCCCGCCGCGCCCTTATTTCGTGCTGGCCGCGCTGCGCCTGGCGCATCTGGTGGCGGCGATCCGCAAGGAGCAGGCCGACGTACCGATTACCCTGGTGTGTCACAGCCAGGGCAATATGGTGGGCATGGCGGCGGCGTTTCTCGGTAACAAGATGACCAATGTCCAGGATGCGGTGGGGAAAACCGGCCGTTGCGTGGCCGACACCTATGTGTTGTGCAATCCTCCCTATAGCCTGCTGCGCCGCAACGACACCGAAGGCTGGCTGCAGGGACAAGTCAGGGACGTCGACGGCAATGTCGGCCGGCAAAGCGGCAAGGCGCGCCGCAAGACACTGGCGGCGTTCTTCGATATCGTGCGCGGCCAGGCGCAGGAACCGCCCATGGACCCCTGCCTGAGCCGCATGGCGGACAACGAGAACCATGATTTCAGCCTGGACAAGGATAAGGCTGCCTATGGCTGTGGCCCGCAGCGCTCGACGCGCGGTCGCGTCACGCTGTATTGCAATCCGCACGACCAGGTGATCTCGGCCACGCCGATACAGGGCATCGGCTGGCTGGGCATGAGCGCCGAAGAGATCAAGGCCACAGGCGGCGCTGGCGTGTTCAGCCAGCGGGTCTTTGCACAGGGCCACCCGGTGGGCCAG
The DNA here is from genome assembly GCF_002250505.1 of Janthinobacterium sp. PC23-8. Lineage (GTDB taxonomy): Bacteria > Pseudomonadota > Gammaproteobacteria > Burkholderiales > Burkholderiaceae_D > Janthinobacterium. Next base: position 2,429,557 of record NZ_NJGY01000001.1, on the reverse strand, counting down.
CCGGGCGATTATGACTACTGGAGCAACCACTATCGCCAGCCCGGGCGTGGCAGCGACGACTTTTGGTTTCCCCATTCGCCGATTTCCACCTACAACCCGGACAAGGGCGTGCGCGCCAGTAGCAGCGCCGCAGGCAAGGCGGCCACGGTGCGCACGGCCGCCGCCGCCTCGCAACTGATGAAGTGGCTGAAAATTCCCATTCATGCCGTACCGCCCGACGACTGGCGCATTCCCGTCAACGCGCCTGCGCTGCCGAGCACTTTTTTGCCGCAGGCCGTGCGTTTCGGCACGTCCAGCGCGCAATTCGACCAGGATCTCGATGCTCCCGCCACGCATCGCCATGCCGGCAAGGCGCGCGCTGAAGACGATCCCTATGCGGACGAGCAACTGGGCGCCGCGCCGGCCGGCAACCGCGATACCGAAGCGGGCCTGCGCTACGAAGACCATGCACGTTTGCGCATGAAAGCACGGCGTGAAAAGCTGTATGGCAATGGCGAGAAGGTGGGCATGGAAGACGACCTGTCGACCGCCACGCCCGAATATCGGCAATGGCGCAGGCAGGAAATCCGGGCGCAACTGGTGGCCACCTGCGATACCCACGCCACCGACCATTCCACCATTCTGACCAACGGCGCGCATGCGGAAAAGGCGCTGGCGTATGACGTGGCGATCGGGGTGAGTCTGGTCAGCGAGGAGGCGATGCATCAGCTACGTATTGCGGCAGATTGGCGTCTGGTAGAGGGAGTGGATGAGAATCAGCTACAGAAGATGTTTGCAGAGTATTTTTTGACCGGGAAGTTCAAAAAACTGTCGCTGCTCGATTGGGTACGCCTTGGTGGCAGCGCGGGAGCCATGCCGTCCGAGATCGAAGATGAACGCATGTACAAGCGCCAGGAGACATCCTGATGCGCAAGCTGATTGCAACTTTGCCGCGCCGGCTGGGCTGGAGCATGCTGGCATTCAGTTTTGCCTTTGCCATTGCCCTCTGGTCGGTATGGCAGGCCGTGCTACTCGATGTCCCTCTTGCAGAAGGAATAATCATGAAGCGACTATTGTTGATGCCCATGTTGCTGGCGCTTGCCGTGCTTTTCTTGATGACGGCGTGCGCCAGCAAGGCGCCTGCCGTGGCAGCGATTCCTTCCCCTGTGCCGCCTGCACCGGCGCGGCCGTATATGGCGCAGGTGGTGGGCGTGCAGTGGTTGAATCCCCTGCAGCGGCGCGATTATCCAACCGAATGGCAATTGCTGTGGACACTGGGTCTGGCCAAGCCGAACAAGGATGATGGCAAGGTCAAGGAAAATCCTGTGCGGTTTGGCAAGGTGCAATCGATCGGCATGATTGCTTATGGTAATAATGGGAAGGAAACCTTTAACGGCTACCATCACAAATACGTTACCAAATTGATTTATCTCTTTCGTGACATTTATTTTTCCAGCGAAGCGTATTTTTACAATGCCCATTCCCTGACCGATAAATCCACGCGGCGCGAACTGGCTGGTATCCATGTCGAATATGCGCTGCCTGAAGGACGCCTGGATGCAGTCGAAGCGGGGAAATATCTGGCTGAAACGATCACTGATGCTTTCGACATTGGCAATACCTCCTTCCCCGACTCCTGGACCACTGCCACCCCGCCCGAGGTGCGCGTCACCCTGGGCGGCGCCAATGCCGGTTTTGCGTCCTTGACGGCCGCCCTGGCCTACCTGCAGGCCCATCCGGATAAAACCGTGTGGGTGATGAACTGGGATGCGCCGAGCTTTCCGCCGAAGGATGAGCAGATCAACGAAAACATGGTGTTGCTGGTGCTGGCCGGCCCCGATTACCCGACCGGGCGCGCGCCGCTGGCGTGGCTGGGGTTCCCCGTTACGCACAATGTGGCCGATTTCAAGGCGGAGAAAGGGCAAGCGCCGCGCGCGGTGCGGGCCTGGCGCCAGGCCATCGAAGAGGCCGCCGGAAATGCGCAGACCAGCGACAGCGCCATCGGCTATGTGATCCACGATGCCGGCGTCACGTATCCGGCCTCGTCCGAGCGCATCGGGCCGCTGGCGCAAAGCCTGACGGAGCAATTGCCGGAACTTGATTTCAACCGGCAGAGCTTCAACCTGCCTGCCCTGCTGGGCGAGACGGGGGCCGGCACGGCCCTGACGAATGTTGCGCTGGCCATCGCTTATGCCCATCACGTGGGTGGGCCGGTGCTGGTGGCCGGCACCAGCGACGCACAGCAGGCAACCGCCGTGGTGGTGGCGCCGCCGGCCGTGGTGCGGCCCATCGATCACGATGCGCCCTGGTTCCGCGCGCGCGGCGGCGGCACGGTGTTCCTGCCCTGGTGGGGCCGGCGTTTCGATGCGCGGCCCGGTTCGCAAGGCTATTCGCGCTGAGCTGGCTGGTTGATGCAGCGATTCCTTCTCCTGTACCGCTGCTGTGGATGCGGGATCAGCGCCATGTTTTTTCACCAATATTGTGCATTTTTGAATGAAATGGTGCGGCGCACAAAATAATGAAACAAAGTAGTGCAATTCGGCATGTTAAATTATTTTAAAGTAAGTTTTCCATATTTAATTTGCTGGCCCGCTTTTTGCGTATCTATTAATTCAAAAAGGAGGGCGTCCACATGGCAAATCCACAGGCAATCGTCGATCTCACGCATCAGGTCCGCAAACTCGCCACCAGCAAGATCGGCGACATCAATGACATCAACCGCGAAGCCAATTTCCTGGCACTCAACGCGCTGATCGAAGCGGCGCGGGCAGGCGCCGCCGGACGCGGCTTTGCCGTGGTGGCGAACCAGGTCAAGCAGGTGTCGCAACGCATCGGCGAAGTGACCGAGAGCCTGAACAAGGAACTGGTTGGCTCGCTGTCCAGCCTGACCGCGCTCGGTGACCTGATGATAGGCCGCATGCAGTCGCATGAAGGACAGCGTTGCGCCGACCTGGCCCTGAACATGATCGACATCATCGACCGCAACCTCTACGAGCGCTCGTGCGATGTGCGCTGGTGGGCGACCGATTCGGCGCTGGTGGCCAGCCTGGCGCAAGGCAGCCTTGAGGCGCGCGCACACGCCTCGCAGCGGCTGTCCGTGATCCTCGACAGCTATACGGTCTACAAGGATATCTGGGTGCTTGATGCCGACGGCACGATTGTCGCCAGCGGTCGCCCTGCGCAGTATGCGGTGGCCGGGCGCAACGTCGCCAGGGCGCCCTGGTTCAAGGCGGCGCTGAACACGGCCAGCGGCGAAGAGTATGTCGCCGATGACGTGTGCACCACCTCGCTGCTGCACAACGCCCAGGTGGCCACGTATGCGACGGCCATCCGCGCGGGCGGTGCGACGCACGGCAAGGTACTGGGTGTGCTGGTGATTTTTTTCGACTGGGCCCAGCAGGCGCAAGCGGTGGTCCAGGGCGTGCGCCTGACGGATGCGGAGTGGGCGCGCAGCCGCTGCATGATCCTCGATTCCGCGTTCCGCGTGCTGGCCAGTTCCGATGGCGAGGGCGTGCTCACGGAAACGTTCCCGCTGCGCCCCGATCGGCGCCGTGCCGGTTTCTACCAGGACGGCGGCCTGACGGTCTCGTTCGCCGCCACGCCCGGCTATGAAACCTACAAGGGGTTGGGCTGGTATGGGGTGGTGTGCCAGCGTGGGCAGGAGCGCAGTTGATCTGGCCTGGCAGGTGCATGGTCCTGATGCTCGCCGCGTAGCCGGCGTTTCGATGCGCGGCCCGGTTCGCAGGGCTATTCGCGCTGAGCTGGCTGCGGCCCGGCCGGCTGCTCCGGCGTCGTATCGTCGTCCTGCAGCACACGCAGGCCTGGCCCCACCAGGTCGTCGAACTGGCCGCCGTCGGAGGCCGTGAAGAAGACCCACAGCGCGATAAACACCACCACGATGCTTAGCGGTATGAGCAAGTACAGCGATTCCATCAGCTTTTCCTCAGGCGCAGGGCGTTGGCGATCACGACCGCCGAGCTGGCGGCCATGCCGACACCCGACAGCCACGGGTTCAGGAAGCCCAGCGCGGCGGCGGGGATGGCGGTGAGGTTGTACACGGTGGCCCAGGCGAGGTTTTCGCGGATGATGCGCATGCTGCGCGCCGCCGTGCGGGCCGTGTCGCGCACCGAGCGCAACTGGTTCGACAGCAGCACCGTGTCGGCATGCGCCTGCGCCAGCGCGGCGCCCGAGCCCATGGCGAACGACACATCGGCCGCGCTCAGCACGGCGGCGTCGTTGATGCCGTCGCCGACCATCGCCACTACCGCGCCGGTGGCCTGCAACTGCTGCACGAAATCGAGTTTTTCATCGGGCAGGCATTCGCCGCAGGCGGTGGCGATGCCCAGTTCGCGCGCCACGCTTTGCGTCAGCGCTTCCTGGTCGCCGCTCAAGAGCAGCACCTGCTTGCCGTGGTGCTGGAAATATTCGACTACCTCGCGCGCTTCCGGGCGCAGCGCGTCGCTGAGCAGAAAACGCGCCAGCCACTGCCCCTCGATGCCCAGGTAGAGCGGCGTCATGCCTGCCACGCCGACGGCCGTGTCGCCCACCGGCGGGCCGGCGATCGCCGCCACAAAGGCGGCATTGCCGAGGCGGTAGCGCATGCCGTTGAGCATGCCTTCGAGACCCTGGCCCTGCACTTCCCGCAGCTGCGTCGCATGATCGAGCTCGATGGCGCCGGCCGCGTCCAGCATGGCTTGCGCCAGCGGATGGGCGCTGCCCGTTTCCAGCGCGGCGGCGATTTTCAGGCAGGCGTGCTCGTCCAGCGGTCCCAGGCTGTCGGTGTGTTTCAGCACGGGCCGGCCGATGGTCAATGTGCCCGTCTTGTCGAACACGATATGGGTGGCGCGGTGCAAGGTTTCCAGTACATGCGGCTGCACGATCAGCACGCCGCGCCGCAGCAGGCTGTCGGTGGCGGCGGCCAGCGCCGTCGGCGTGGCCAGCGACAGCGCGCACGGACACGACACCACCAGCACGGCAATGGCCACCGGCCACGCTTGCGCCGGGTCGTGCCAGCTCCAGAAGGCGAGCACGGCGACGGCAAACAGCAGCAGGCCCAGCACGAACCAGGCGGCCACCTTGTCGGCCCACTGCGCGATCCGCGGCTTGCCGCTGCCGGCCCGCTCGATCAGTTTCAGCAGGTCGGACAGGGTGCTCTCGCGCGCCGGTTTCAATACGCGCAGCAGCAGCGCGGCGCTGGCGTTGATCGCCCCGCCCGGCACCTGTTCGCCGCTTGACCGACGCTGCGCCGCGCTCTCGCCCGTCAGCAAGGATAAATCGAGCGCGCTGTTGCCTTCGATAATGACGCTGTCGGCGGCGATCGCTTCGCCGGGTTTCACCAGGATCACGTCACCGACCCCCAGGCTGCCGGCCGGCACCAGGGTGGGGGCGCGGCTGGCGGGAAAGCCGGCCAGCAGGGTGGCCGAGGCGGGCAAGGCGTGTTGCAGGCGCTCGAGTGCCGAGGCGGCCTTGCGGCGCGCCTGCAGTTCAAAGTAGCGGCTGCACAGCAGCAGGAAAATGAACATCGTGGCCGAGTCGAAATATACCTCGCCGCGGCCGGTAAAGGTGGCCACCAGGCTGCCGAAAAAGGCCGCCAGGATACCCAGAGTGACGGGCACATCCATGCCCAGGGTGCGTGCGCGCAGGCTGGACCAGGCGCCCTGGAAAAACGGCAGCGCCGAGTAGCAGATGGCCGGCAGCGTCAGCAGCAGGCTGGCCCAGCGCATCAGGCTTGCCATGTCCGGATCGAGGGTGCCGTCTTCGGCCGCCAGGTAGGACGGCGCCACGTACATCATCACCTGCATCATCGACAGGCCGGCCACGAACAGCTGGCGGCCCAGGGTCTTGCTGGCTTTTTGCAGCTGCTCGCCATGGCGCACGGCGTCGTAGGGATAGGCCGTGTAGCCGACCTGGCGCACGGCTTGCAGGATATCGCCCGGCTCGCACTGCGCACGGTTCCAGCGCACGTACAGGCGTTCGGTGGCGACATTCAGGCTGGCCACCTGCACCCCGGGCAGGCCGATCAGCTGGCGCTCGATCAGCCACACGCAGGCGGCGCAGCGTATGCCTTCGACCGACAGGGTCGCTTCGCAGCTGCCCGCGTCGCGCGCGAACTGCGCATCGTCATTGCTGTACAGGCGCAGTTCGGGCGGCATCAGGGTGGCATCAAACGCATTGACGGCGTAGGCGTCGCGCTCGCTGTAGTACTTGCTCTGGCCGATGTCGACGATGGTTTGCGCCACCGCTTCGCAGCCGGGGCAGCACATGGCGCGCGGCAACTCGTCGATGGTCACGTTCCAGCGGGAACCGGGCGGGACGGGCAGGCCGCAGTGAAAACAGTCGGTCACTTGTAAAACGGCGTTCATGGGCGTGTTCTCATGGATGGGGCGCCACGCACAGGGCGTCGAGCCAGCCCAGCGAGACGCCGTTGGCCGCGCGCAACAAGCCCAGCAAGCCAAAGCCCAGCACCAGCAGGCCGCTGGCGATGCGCACGGCGCGGCGCTGCATTTGCTGGCGCAATCGCGCACCCAGCAATCCCATGCCGAGCAGCGTTGGCAAGGTACCCAGGCCAAACGCGGCCATGGCGGCCGCGCCGTGCAGGGCCGAACCGGCCATCATGGCGGTCAGCAAGGCGCTGTAGACCATGCCACATGGCACCCAGCCCCACAGGCCGCCGACGGCCAGCGCTTTCAGCGGCGTATCCATCGGCAGCAGCGGTTTTAACAAGGGACGCAGGCGGCGCCACAGCACATTGCCGGCCGCTTCCAGATGCGCCAGGCCGCGCCAGGCGTCCATCAGGTACAGGCCCAGCGCGACCAGCATCAGGTTGGCCAGCCAGTAGCCGGCCACTTGCAGCGAGGCAATGCGCACCATGCCGGCGCCGGCCAGGCTGCCGGCCGCCGCGCCGGCCAGCATATAGCTGCCGATGCGCCCGCCGTTATAGGCCAGCACGCGCAAGGTACCGTTGTCGCGCACTGCATGGATGGCGATCACCGCGCGCGGCGGCGTGGGCGCAACCCCCACCGACAGCGCACCGACGATGCCGCCGCACATGCCGATGCAGTGCACGCTGCCGGCCAGGCCGACCATAAACAGCGGCAAAAGGCTCAGGGAATTCATCGGCGCGCGTTACACCGTCTTCGAGTAGCGCAGCGGTTGCGGCGCATCGGCTGGCGCCAGCGCTGCCCTGGCGCGCGCCTCGGCCAGGTGGCGGTCGAACACCATGCAGATATTGCGGATCAACAGACGGCCCTTTGGCGTCACCGTCAGCCAGTCCTCTTCGATGATCAGCAGGCCGTCGCGCGCCAGTTCGCGCAGCTTTTCCAGCTCGCTGGCGAAGTAGCTACGGAAAATCACCGGGTGCGATTGCTCGATGGTGGCGATCGACAGTTCGAAATTGCACATCAGCATCTGGATAATGATACGGCGCAGCATGTCGTCCGTTTCCAGCTTGATGCCGCGCGCGATCGGCAGCACGCCTTCGTCGAGCTTTTCGTAATACGCGTCCAGCGTCTTTTCATTCTGGCTGTAGACGGCGCCCACCGAACTGATGGCCGACACGCCGCAGGCGATCAGGTCCGCTTCGGCGCGCGTGGAATAGCCCTGGAAATTGCGGTGCAAGCGGCCCTGGCGCTGCGCCACGGCCAGGTCGTCGGTGGGCTTGGCGAAATGGTCCATGCCGATATACACATAGCCGGCGGCCGTCAGGCGCGCGATGCACAGGCCCAGCATGGCCAGCTTGGTGCTGCTGTCGGGCATGTCGGCGTCGAGGATGCGGCGCTGCGGCTTGAACAGGTGCGGCATGTGCGCATAGTGGTACAGGGCAATGCGGTCGGGGCTGGCGTTGATCACCTTGCGCAAGGTTTCCGTCATGGTCTCCATGTTTTGCTTGGGCAAGCCATAGATCAGGTCGATGCTGATGGAGCGAAAACCGGCGTCGCGCGCCGCCTGCATCACGGCCACGGTTTCCGCTTCGGGCTGGATGCGGTTGACGGCTTTTTGCACGTCGGCGTCGAAGTCCTGCACGCCCAGGCTGATGCGGTTGAAGCCTTGCGCGCGCAGCGAAAACACGCGTTCGCGCGAGACCGTGCGCGGATCGATTTCGATCGAGTATTCGCCATCGGCGTCCGGCGCGAATTCGAAGTGCTGGCGCAGATGCGTCATCAGCTCGTCCATCTGTTTTTCGCTCAGGTAGGTGGGCGTGCCGCCGCCGAAGTGCAGCTGCTCGATCTGGTTCATGCCGGCAAACAGCTTGGCCTGCATGGCGATTTCCTGCTTCAGGTAGCTGAGATAGGTGACGGCCTTGCTGCGGTCTTTCGTGATGATCTTGTTGCAGGCGCAGTAGTAGCACAGGGTGTCGCAAAACGGCACGTGCACGTACACCGACAGCGGACGGCGCCCACCGCGCATGCGCAGCGCCGCCACGGCTTCGAGGAAATTGCCATAGCCAAAATTGGCATGGAAGCGGTCGGCGGTCGGATACGAGGTGTAGCGCGGGCCGGACTGGCTCATCTTGCCGATGATGACAGGATCGAATTCGACGACGGCGTCGAGTTCGCCGGAAGTGTTGCTCAGTAATGTGGACATGGTGGTTCGATTCTTGAAATGATCAGGCAGCCAGGCGTTTCAGGCCGGCGCTTTTGCCGCTGTTTTGGCTGCTATTGCCGGCGTTGGCGGCGTCGCCACGTGCGTTATTTGGCGTCAGCCGGCGCGTCGGCGGCAGCTTGCCGAAATTGAACAGGCTGACCGCTTGCGACAGGCTGGCCGCTTCTTCCGACAGGCGCGTGGCCGCTGCCGCCGCTTCCTCGACCAGCGCCGCATTCTGCTGCGTCACCTGGTCCATGTGGGCGATGGCGCTATTGACCTGGTCGACGCCGATGCTTTGCTCGCGCGAGGCGATCGAGATTTCCTGCATGATGGCGGTCACCTGCTGCACCGAGCTGACCACTTGTTCCATGGTGGTGCCAGCGCGGTTGACCTGCAGCATGCCGGCGCCGACCTTGCTGACGGAAATGTCGATCAGCTGCTTGATGTCCTTGGCTGCTACTGCGGAACGCTGCGCCAGGCTGCGCACTTCGCCGGCCACGACCGCAAAGCCGCGGCCCTGTTCGCCGGCGCGCGCCGCTTCCACGGCCGCGTTCAGCGCCAGGATATTGGTCTGGAAAGCGATGCCTTCGATCAGGCCGATGATGTCGACGATCTTCTTCGACGAGGTATTGATTTCAGCCATGGTGGTGATCACGTCGGCGACGATCTCGCCGCCCTGCACTGCCACTTTCGATGCGGCCACGGCCAGATCATTGGCCTGCACCGAGTTGTCGGCGTTCTGCTTGACGGTCGACGAGAATTCTTCGATGCTCGACGCCGTCTCTTCCAGGCTGGCCGCCTGCGATTCGGTGCGGCCCGACAGGTCCATATTGCCCGCCGCGATCTGCTTGGTGGCCACCGCCATGGTTTCGACATTGATGCGCACGTCGCGGATGGTGGCGATCAGATTGCTGTTCATCTGCTGCAGCGCGCGCAGCAACTGGCCCACTTCATCGGTGCTGTCCGTTTCAAAGCTGCCCGACAGGTCGCCGGCGGCGATCGCCCGCGCGCCGTTCAGGGCCTTGTTCAAAGGCTGCAGCACCGATACGCGCAAGGTGTACCAGAGGAAGACGTTGATCAGGAAGCCGGCCAGGGTGGCGCCGAAGATGCCGTAGTTGGTCACCCCGCTGTTGGCGGCGAACAGGGTGATGGCGCACACCAGCAGCTGCAGGCAGTTGACGGCGCTGGTCGCCATCCAGATGCGCAGGCTGAGCGACATATGGGTCAGCTTGTGCAGCACATGGGCCAGGCCGGGGCGCACGATCTGGCCGTGCTTGATGACGATGCGTCCGCCTTCCTGGTGGCGGATGGCGTGATAGGCCTCTTCGGCCACCTTGACCTGGTCCTTGTCGGCTTTCACCCGCACCGACATGTAGCCGATGGTCTGGCCCGCTTCGCGGATCGGCGTGACGTTGGCGCGCACCCAGTAAAAGTCGCCGTTCTTGCAGCGGTTCTTGACCAGGCCGGTCCATGGCGTGCCGGCTTTCAGCGACGCCCACATGTCGGCAAACGCTTCGGCCGGCATGTCGGGATGGCGCACGATGTTCTGCGGTGAGCCGATCAGTTCTGCCTCGGTAAAGCCGCTGACCTGGCTGAAATACGGGTTCACGTACACGATGTTACCGTTCATGTCCGTTTTCGAGACGATGGCCTGATCCTCGAGAACCAGGGTTTCACGGTTGGTAACTGGCAAATTCTGGCGCATGACGGCTTCCCGGACAGGTGCGTCGAACGGCAGTCGGACGCGGTTATTGAATAAAGCTTGCAGGATTGCAAGAACGTGGATCAGTGTAAGGAGTCATCAGCGCAAATTTATTGATGTAGATCAAAATCCCTAAAATTGGAGTGGCTAATTTAACGGCGCGCAGACACGGCTAATCATTTCTGCAGAGGGATGGTTTGATGCATGCCGCCATAGTGACTACGGCGTAGCTGGCCCTTCAGTCCATGCCGGCCACCAGCGGGCGCAAGCCGCCCACCGCGTAACCCTGGGCGTAATCGACGCCCAGTTCGCGGATGACGGCCAGCGTCGCTTCGTCTTCCACGTATTCGGCCACTGTTTTCAGGCCCATCACGTGGCCCACTTCATTGATGGCCTTGACCATGGCGCGATTGATCGCGTTGGCGGCGATGTCGCGCACGAATACGCCATCGATCTTCAGGTAATCGACCGGCAGCGCTTTCAGGTAGCCGAACGAGGAGAAGCCGGCGCCGAAGTCGTCGAGCGAGAAGCGGCAGCCGAGGGCCTTGAGCTGGTGCATGAACACCTGCGCCTTGGGCAGGTTGGCAATCACCGCCGTTTCCGTGATTTCAAAGCAGATCTGTTCGGGGGCGATCGCGTAGTGCACGAACTGCTCGGTAATGTAGTGCTGCAAGCCGGTATCGACCAGCGACATGCCCGACAGATTGATCGAATATAGCGCCGGCGCGCGGCGGCGCTGTTCCACCAGTGCCGCGACCGGTTCCAGGCTCTCGCGCACGCTCTGGATATGGGCGCACACGGCGCGGATGACCCAGCGGTCGATCGAGATCATCATGTCGTAGCGCTCGGCGGCCGGGATAAAGGCGCCGGGCAGGATCAGGTCGCCCTTGCTGTTACAGATGCGCAGCAGCACCTCGTCGTGGCGTTCCTGGCCTTCGCGCAGGTGCACGATGGGCATCGCGTACAGGCGGAAATATTGTTTTTCGAACGCTTCGTTCAGGCGCGCGATCCACAGCATTTCGCCATGGCGCTGGGCCAGCATCACGTCCGCTTCCTGGTACACGTGGATGCGGTTGCGGCCCTGCTCCTTGGCCAGGTAGCAGGCCTGGTCGGCGGCGATCATCAGTTCGCTCAGCGACTTGCTGTCCTGGCTGATTTCCACCATGCCGATGCTCACGCCCAGCTCGTAGCTGCGGCCATCCCAGGCAAAGTGAAAGTCGCGGATCGACTGGCGCAGCTGTTCGCCGACCTGGCGTGCATGTTCCATCGGGCAGTGCGGCAGCAGCACGCCCAGTTCGTCGCCGCCCAGGCGCGCCAGGATGTCGCTGTCGCGCATCTGCGATTGCAGCAGCTTGGCCAGCAGTTGCAGCAGCACGTCGCCGGCGTTGTGGCCGCAGGTATCGTTGATGACCTTGAACTGGTCCAGGTCCAGATACAGCAGGGCGTGCACATGGCCCTGCTCCTTGGACGTGTGCAGGGCGCCGGCCACCAGGTGCTCGAAATGGCGCCGGTTGACCAGGCCGGTGAGGTGGTCGTGCGTGGCTTCCCACGACAATTGCCGGCTCAGCTTGCGCTCATGGCTGATGTCGCGAAACACCACCACCGCGCCGAGGATCTCGCCGTCGCGCGACCAGATCGGCGCGGCGCTATCCTCGACGGCGATCTGGCGCCCGTCGCGCGTGATCAGGTTGGTGTGCGCCGAGGTGCCGACCGCCTGGCGCTGGCGCAGGCATTTGATGGCCACGTGCTCGAGCGTGGCGCCCGTCTGTTCGTCGGCCAGCGGCATGGTTTCCCAGATATCGAGGCCCTGCGCCAGCTGGGTGGTCCAGCCCGTCAATTGCTCGGCCATGCGGTTCAGGTAGCGCGTCTTGCCCTGCGGGTCGGTGGTGATCACGGCGTCGCCGATGGAACTGAGCGTCACTTCCGCCAGTTCCTTGCGTTCGGCGATCATGATTTCCTGCTGCGTATGTTCGGTGATGTCCCAGATGATGCCCAGGGTGCGCTCGGGCTGGCCGCCAGCGTCCATGAACACCTGCGCCCTGGCGGCCAGCCAGCGTTCGCTGCCGTCGGGCCACACCACGCGGTATTGCAACGCATAGCCGCCGTGGCGCTGCACGCCATCCTGGAGTACTTCCAGCACGTGCGTGCGGTCGTCGGCGTGCACGCAGGCGAGAAAATCGCGGAACGTCTGCGTCAGCGCCCGCTCCTCCAGTCCCAGCAATGCCGCACCGCGCGCCGACCAACTGACGGTGCCGTCGACCACCTGGCCACCGACGAGGTGCGAATCCCAGATCGCCATGTGCGCCGCGTCGAGTGCCATCTGCAAACGTTTTTGCTGGTCGCTCATCGCGCCCTCCTGTGTTGATAAACAGGTAGACGCGCTTGCCGCATTTTGGTTCCCGAATCTGTCAGGCCGGCGGCGTGGCGGCGGGCTCGTCAAGTGTGGGGCGGGCCGATTGGGCGATATCGCGCACATTCTTTTGCACCGCCACCGCCGCAAACAAGCTCAGCAAGAATGACATGGCATAAAAGCCTTTTTCGCTGTTCTGCATGGTGGCGTTGAACAGGCCGACCGTCAACAATAGCAAGGCCAGCAGTACGGAGATCCAGCACAGGCCGAAATAAATACCGGTCACGGCGATGCCTTCATACCGGTCGCGCACGGATTTTTGCAGCGAGACGGCGGCGAACAAGCCGTACATCAGCAAGGTGAAGTAGTAACCTTTTTCATTGAGCGCCATGCCGGCATTCCACAGGCCCGCCAGATAGGTGATCGAGCCGATCAGCAGTGCGGCCCACGAGGCACCGATAAACGCGCTGCTCGGACGTTGGAAGGGGGATTGCTGCATGCTTGACTCCTGAGGTGGTTGGAAGGGAAATGCGGGCGACAGCCACGGTTGCCGCCGCCCCATCAGAGCAGAAAGTCTATTTGGCCGGCTTGACCATGCGCAACAAAGCCTGGCCACCGCTGACCACCGCCAGCACCAGGGCACCGGCGATCACGCCGGCCACGGCGTTGACCACGCTGGGCAGCACGGCCGCCAGCACGCCGCCGACCACCGCCACGCCGGCCGCCGCATGCTCGATCTGGTGCAGCAGCGCGCTGGCCCACGGCCAGCCGTGCGTCAGGATGCCGCCGCCGACCATGAACATGGCCAGGGTGCCGACCACCGACAGGAACTTCATCAGCCTGGGGGCGGCGGCAACGAGCATGCGGCCCAACGCCCGCACGCCATGCATCAGCGCGCCGGGGCCCTTGCGCGCGGCCAGGTAAAACCCTGCGTCGTCGAGCTTGACGATGCCGGCCACCAGGCCATACACGCCCACCGTCATGATCACGGCGATGCCGGCCACCACCGCCACCTGTTCGGCGAAGGTGGCGGTGGCCACCGTGCCCAGGGCAATCACGATGATTTCGGCCGACAAAATGAAATCGGTGCGCACCGCGCCCTTGATCTTGTCTTTTTCCAGCGCCACCAGGTCGACATTCGGGTCGCGCAGCGCTTCGGCCAGCTCGGCCTTGTGGCTGTCGTCCGGGTGCAGCAAGGGATGGGCGATCTTCTCAAAGCCCTCGAAGCACAGATAGGCGCCGCCCACCATCAGCAGCGGCGTGATGGCCCACGGCGCAAAGGCGCTGATGGCCAGCGCGGCCGGCACCAGGATGGCCTTGTTTTTCAAGGAACCGAGCGCCACCGCCCACACCACCGGCAGTTCGCGCTCGGCGCGCACGCCCGATACCTGCTGGGCATTGAGGGCCAGGTCGTCGCCGAGCACGCCGGCGGTTTTCTTGGCCGCCACCTTGGTCATCAGGGAAACATCGTCGAGGATGCTGGCGATATCGTCGAGCAGGGCAAACAGGCTGGTGCCGGCCATCTCAGCAGCCCTCCGGGGCGGTGCATGGGGCGAAGGAAAGAAGTGTAATGTTCATCATGTTCTTATTGGTTGGGATGCAAGAATGGAGCTTGGCATGATCTTAACCCAGCCAGCCCGGCGGCGACGCACGCGGCGCGGTAAAATTGCCGCTTCCTCTCCTTTCTGGATTTCGCATGAGCTTTGCCACCTGGATCGCCTTTGTCCTTGCCGCTTCCATCATCGCCGTCTCGCCCGGCTCCGGCGCCGTGCTGTCGATGTCGCACGGCCTGTCGTATGGCGTGAAAAAGACCAGCGCCACCATCCTCGGTCTGCAACTGGGCCTGCTGGTGGTGCTGTTCATCGCCGGCGCCGGCGTCGGCTCCCTGCTGCTGGCCTCGGAAGTGGCCTTCAATATCGTGAAAACCGTCGGCGCGCTGTACCTGATTTGGCTGGGGCTGTCGCAGTGGCGCGCGAAGATCGCCGTGGCCGGCGACCTGCACGCGGCCGCCGTGCTGCCGAGCATGGGCCGGCGCGTGCTGACCGGCTTCCTGACCAATGTGACCAATCCCAAGGGCATCATTTTCATGGTGGCGGTATTGCCGCAATTTATCAGCCCCGGCGCGCCCGTGCTGCCGCAACTGCTGATACTGGCCGTCACCATGTGCACCATCGACCTGATCGTCATGCACAGCTATGCGTACCTGGCGTCGTCGATGCAGCGTTTTTTCCGCGACGCCAGGGCCGTCAGGAAGCAGAACCGCTTTTTTGGCGGCCTGCTGATGGCCGTCGGCGCGGCGCTGTTTTTCGTCAAACGTGGCGCGCACGCCACGTCCTGATGGCGCACTTGCAATCATTTGTAAGCCCGCTTGTGGCGTAACGCGCCTCGGGCTGTAATCGGGCCATATCTCTATACAGTGTTCGTACTTCGTCGTCCAACTGGAGCGCCATCATGCGTCCGTCTTTCCTCCATGCCGTGTTTGCCCTCGTGCTGTCTGCGGCCGGTGCGCCAGCGCTGGCCGATCCCCCCGAGCGGGTGGGGCGCATCTCCACGGTCGAAGGGCAAGTGCTGGTGCGCGCCGGCGATGGCGAGCCGCAGGACGCCCTGCTCAACTGGCCCGTCAGCAGCGACAACCGCATCACCACCCGGCGCCATGCGCTGGCCGAGTTTCGCGTCGGCGGCGCCGCCGTGCGTCTCGATGGCGATTCCGAGCTGGAAGTGACGCAGCTCGATGAGGACCGTTTCACATTGCACCTCGGCTACGGCAGCGTCAGCGTGCGGGTGCGCAATCCTGACGCCCTGCGCGGCCTGGAAGTGACCACCGCCCAGGCGCGCGTGGTGCTGACGCAGCTGGGCTGGGTGCGCGTCGATGCCGAACGCCTGCCCGGCACCAGCGTGGTCAGCGTGCTCGAAGGCGCGGCCGATATCGATGGCGGCACGGCCAGCGTGATGCTGCGCGCCGGCAAGCGCGCCGAACTGACGGACGAGGAGTTGCGCACCGGCCCGCTGCAGCGCATCGCCTTTGACCGCTGGCCCGAAACGGTAGTGGCGGCTTCGCCGGCGCTGCGCTATGTGACCGAAGACATGACCGGCTATGAAGAGCTGGACCGCCATGGCACGTGGCAGGAAGACGCCGAATACGGCCCGCTGTGGCTGCCGCGCGCGGTGCCCGTGGGCTGGGCGCCGTACAGCGATGGCCTTTGGCGCTGGATCGCGCCGTGGGGCTGGACCTGGATCGACAATGCACCCTGGGGCTATGCGCCGTCGCACTATGGCCGCTGGGTGCAGGTCGGCCAGCGCTGGGGCTGGGCGCCGGGCCGCGAACGGGTCCGCAGCGCCTGGGCGCCGGCGCTGGTGGGCTGGGCCAGTGGCGATCACGGCCCCCGGCCGGGTCTGCAATACCGACCCGGCCAAGGCCCCGGCATGGGCTGGTTCCCGCTGTCGCCGCGCGAGCGCTATATGCCCGGCGACCGGGACCGGGACCGGGACCGGAACCGGAACCGGTACCAGGAACGTGACCAGCCCCGGCGCGATGGCGGGACGACGATGCCGCCGCCGCAGGTGCATAACGTGCCCCTGGGCGGCGCGCCCTTGCCCGCCCCTGGCGCCGCCTGGCAGCGTGCGCCGCGCGAAGCAAATCGTCCTGATTTTCCGCGCCGCGACTGGAGCAACCGTGGCGGCCGTCTGCAGACCGAGGATATCGCCATGCCGGTGCGCGAACCGCGGCGCCCGCCGCTGCCTGCCACACCAGCCGCACCGGCCATGCCCGCCGCGCCCGTCCTGCCGCCGGTACAGGATACGATCGCCCAGCCGGGCCGTCCGTCCTGGCGCGGCGAGCGTGCCGAGCGGCCTGATCGCAGTGAGCGCGGCGACCGGTTCGATCGCGGCAACCGCCAGACGCCACAGTCCCTGCCGCCTGCCGCGCCGGCGATGCCGGCCCCCCGTCCTGCCACTGCCAACGAAGCGCGCGCCGAGCGCGGCGGTCAGGCGCGCGAACGCCCCAGCCAGGGGCGCGGCAGTGGCCGCCTCCAGGAAACGGAGCGCTGAACAGTACCGTCTGGCGGCAATTTCAGCCGGTTCATGCCTTCAAACCGACAGTTCATCACATGCCGGAAGTAAATCATCGGTGTCTTCTCTACAGTAGCGTCATTGCCGCACGGCGCAACGCCGTGCGGCGAGACAGCAGCGATTTTTCCGGCTATTTTGTGCAAGCGAAATAGTTTTTGCCAGCTTACCCAGCTGGCTTTTTTTTGCTGCATCGACGGGCAGGCGGCGCCGGCATCGTCGGTGGGCGAATTTCGCTACAATACGGCCTTATGCGGGCGCGCCCCGCCCTCACCGCTTCTGATTGGAACCACCATGCAAACCATCCCTCCCAGCGAATCGCTGATCGAATACCCGAGCGACTTTCCCATCAAGATCATGGGGCCGACGCATATCGACTTCGCACCCACGATCACCGCGCTGGTGGTCAGCCATGATCCCACCTTCCATGAAGGCAAGCTGGAAGTGCGTCCTTCGGGCAAGGGCAATTACACGGGCCTGACCGTTACCGTGCGCGCCGTCAGCCGCGAACAGCTCGACGCACTGTACAACGCGCTGTCGGCGCATCCGATGGTCAAGATCGTGATGTAAGCAGCTGCCCTGCCTGGAAAGCGGCGATTTCCTCGTTCAGTCAGGCGCTGAAGGCCACTACCGGTTCCCGCCCGGCCGCAGCGGGCGGGCTGACCAGGTAGTACGCGTCCTTGCTGGGCGCGACCAGGTCGAACAGGCGCACCAGCCGTCCTTCCGCCAGCTCCTGCAGCACGATCGCATGGCGCACCAGCGCCACGCCGTCGCCATCGATGGCCGAACGTATCAGCATCGACAAATCCTCGTACAGTACGCCACCGGCCGGCTCGGCCAGTGGCAAGCCCGCCGCCGCCAGCCACGGCTGCCAGGGCGCGAGCGAGCGCAGCAAGGTTGCCTGCGCCAGGTCGCCCGGCGCGGCGGGCAGACCCGCAACAGCAGGATGGCGCTCCAGGCCCAGGGCGAGGGCGGTGTTTTGATGTTGTACCAAAATAAAGTGGCAGGCCAGGGCTGGCGCACCAGAACGGTGAGAGTAGAATGGTTGTGGTGTAATGCGGTTGCCGTTAGCACGAAAAACCATTGGACCACTTGGACGATTCTCTATGCCGTCAGGAAAATTACCGCTAGCCCCGGATTTGCCGCGCCCTGCCAGCTGGCTGGACCAACCCGGTGTCAGCAAGCAGGATGGCGCGTATGAGGCGTTGCGCGCGGCCATCCTCGGCAAGACTTTGCCGGCCGGCAGCCGCCTGCCATCGAGCCGGACCCTGGCGGCGCGCTGGGAATTGTCGCGCGGCACCATCGAAACCGTGTTCGACCGCCTGCATGCGCAAGCTTATGTCACGCGCGTGCCCGGTTCCGGCACGCGCGTGTGCGCGGTGGTGCCGGAACGTTTCCTGATGGCCGGCTTCGCCCTGCCGGAGCAACGGGCAGCCGGTGCCAGTGCCGCCCTGCCTCTGCCCCAGCTGCTGCCGGATACCGGCGTGCGCGACGCCCTGGCCTTTGTTGGCGGACGCGCCGACGCGGCCCTGTTCTCGACCGCCTCCTGGTCGCGCTGCGCAGCCAGGGCGCTGGCTGCCGCCACGCCGGCCCAGCTGTGCAGCGCCGACCCGGCCGGCGCACCCGCATTGCGCCGGCAGATTGCCGACTACCTCGCCAAGTACCGCGGCATCCGCTGCGACCCGCAAGACGTCGTGATCACCACCGGCATCGGTCACGCGCTCGACCTGGTCGCGCGCGCCACCGTGCGCCCGGGCGACAAGGTCTGCCTGGAAGACCCCGGCTACCCTGCCGCGCGCACCCTGTTCACCCTGGCCGGCGCCGTCCCGGTCGATATCGCGGTCGACGCCGAAGGCATCGATTGCGCCGCGCTGCAGGCGCATGCCGACGCCAGCCTGGTGTATGTCACGCCGGCGCACCAGTCGCCGCTGGGTGTGGCGATGTCCGTCACGCGCCGCCTGGCCCTGCTCGACTGGGCCAGCGACAACGGCGCCTGGGTGGTGGAAGACGATTACGACAGTGAATTCAACTACCAAAGCGCGCCGCTGGCGGCCCTCAAATCGCTCGATCAGTATCAGCGCGTGATCTATTGCGGCAGCTTCAACAAGACCCTGTTTGCCGGCCTGCGCCTGGGCTTCATGGTGTTGCCGCCCGGTTTGCGTCCCCTGCTGCTGCGCACCTTGCAAGTGACGGGCCGCTCGGTGGGCGTGACGGAGCAGCTGGCGCTGGCCGCCTGGATGGAAGACAGCGCCTTTGTGCGTCATCTGCGCCAGGCGCGCCTGGCCTACAAGGAGCGGCGCGACCTGCTGCTGACCTGCCTGGAACAACTGGCGCCCGGCCGCTACACTATTTCTGGCCAGCAAGCCGGTTTTCACTGCGTGCTGTGGCTGCCGCCCGGCAGCGACGAAGCGGCTTTTTGCGCGCGCGCCGCGCAGGCCGGCCTGGCGCTGCAGGGGCTGGGCGAATGTTGTCAGCAGGTAAGCCTGCCGCCGGCCGTGCTGATCGGCTACACGGCCCTGAACCCGGCGCAGATCCGGCTGGCGGCACCGAAATTGGCGCACCTGTTGTTGCAGATCCGAGCCATGCCCGATCCTGGCGCCACGGTGGCGGTATAATCACGGCTTCGCCGCAGCGTCCACCGCGCGCCGGCAGCCGATTACATAATCTGTCATGACCACCACCCGAACCGAAGCGGCCCTGATCCGCGAGCTGGGCCGCGTCGATTACGAGCCGACCTTTGCCGCCATGCGCGCATTTACCGATGCGCGCACGACCGAGACGCGCGACGAACTGTGGATCGTCGAGCACCCGCCCGTGTTCACCCTGGGCCTGGCGGCCGACCGTGGCCACTTGCTGGCCGGCGCCGCGATTGAAGAACATGCCATTCCCGTGGTGCAGACCGACCGCGGCGGCGAAGTGACCTTCCACGGCCCCGGCCAGGTGGTGATTTACCTGCTGATGGACCTGCGCCGCAACAAGCCCGGCGGCAAGCTCTATGCGCGCCAGTTCGTGCATAAAATCGAGCAGGCCATCATCAATGTGCTGGCGGCGTATAATCTTGCAGGCGAGCGCATCGATGGCGCGCCCGGCATTTACATCGCCGGCGGACCCGACAAAGGCGCCAAGATCGCCGCGCTGGGCTTGAAGGTGCGCGGCAACGGCTGCACCTACCATGGCGTGTCGCTCAATGTGGCGATGGACCTGGCGCCGTTTTCCTGGATTAACCCTTGCGGCTATTCCGGCCTGAAAACGGTCGACATGCGCAGCATGGGCGTGGACGCCCCGCTGGCCGACGTGCAACATGCGCTGGCCCGTGAACTGACCGTATTACTCGATGTACAGCAGAGCGCCGCAGGCGCGCCTCAGGCAGCGGATGCCTGAGCAAACAAACCAACATGCCCGTCAAGGGCTCGCAGCCATGACTTCTGAGACCATTTCCAGCACCGCCCCCGTCGCCGCCGCCGCTCCCGTCTACAACCCGAGCGACAAGCAAAAAGGCGCCAGCAAGACCTCGCGCATCCCGATCAAGATCGTGCCGATCGAACAGATCGAGCGCCTGAAAAAGCCGGACTGGATCCGCGTCAAGGCCGCTTCGGCCTCGACCCGCTTCTATGAGATCAAGGACATCCTGCGTGAAAACAAGCTGGTGACCGTGTGCGAAGAAGCGAGCTGCCCGAATATCGGCGAATGCTTCGGCAAGGGCACCGCCACCTTCATGATCATGGGCGACAAGTGCACGCGCCGCTGCCCGTTCTGCGACGTCGGCCACGGCCGCCCTGATCCGCTGGACAAGGACGAGCCGGCCAACCTGTCGAAAACCATCGCCAAGCTGCGCCTGAACTACGTCGTCATCACCTCGGTCGACCGCGACGACCTGCGCGACGGCGGCGCCGGCCACTTCGTCGAGTGCATCCAGCAAACGCGCGCCCTGTCGCCGAACACCCGCATCGAAGTGCTGGTGCCCGACTTCCGCGGCCGCCTGGAAAAAGCCCTGAACCTGTTCAAGGATGGCTTGCCTGACGTTATGAACCACAACCTGGAAACGGCGCCGCGCCTGTACAAGGAAGCGCGCCCCGGTTCGGACTACATGCATTCCTTGAAACTGCTGAAGGACTTCAAGGCCATGTACCCGGACGTGAAAACCAAGTCCGGCATCATGGTCGGCCTGGGCGAGACGGACGAGGAAATCCTGCAAGTGATGCGCGACATGCGCGAGCACGACATCGACATGCTGACCATCGGCCAATACCTGGCGCCATCAAACAGCCATCTGCCGGTACGCCGCTACGTGCACCCGGACGTGTTCAAGATGTTCGAAGAAGAAGCCTACAAAATGGGCTTCACCCACGCCGCCGTCGGCGCCATGGTGCGCAGCTCGTACCATGCGGATGAGCAGGCGCATATGGCTGGCGTGGAGTCGGCACTGAACGTGTAAGTAAGTCATCACAAACGATCAGATCTAGCCGCCCCGCGCAAGCCGGGCGGCTTTTCCTTTATGGAAATGTAAAGCAGCCATATTGCTTGGCAGTCTATACTTTGTTTGCTAAAAAATTGTGGAGTTATCATGGAAGTACGTATCGAGCCATCCTGGAAACAGCGGCTGCATGCCGAATTCGAGCAGCCCTGGTGGGCTACGCTGGCGGCGTTCGTCAAGGAAGAATATGCGGCCGGGCCGTGTTTTCCACCCGGTAAAGCGATTTTCCGCGCGTTCGACCTGGCGCCGTTCGAGCAGGTCAAGGTGGTGATCCTGGGGCAGGACCCGTATCACACGCCGGGCGCGGCCATGGGCTTGTGCTTTTCGATACCCGAGGGCACGCGCGCCCAGCCCAGTTTGCAAAATATCTTCAAGGAATTGAAAAGCGATGTCGGCGTGGCGCGCACCAGCACGGATCTGAGCGACTGGGCCGGGCAAGGCGTATTTTTGCTCAACAGCGTTTTAACCGTACGCTCGGGCGCGGCCGGCTCGCATGCGGGCAAGGGCTGGGAAAAGCTGACCGACAGCGCGATCCGCCATCTGTCGCAGGAGCGCGAGGGCGTCGTCTTCATTTTGTGGGGGGCGTATGCGATCGCCAAGCGTGCGCTGATCGACGAGGGCAAGCACTTGGTACTGACGGCGCCGCATCCATCACCTCTGTCCGCGCACCGGGGTTTTTTCGGCAGCAAGCCGTTCAGTCAAACAAATGACTATTTGAGGATGCACGGGACGGCTGAAATTACCTGGGCATAGTTAAGTGGAGTCAATTTGTCTCCATTGTGGCGCCAAATTGACCCCTTTGTGCTATGATGGATACCAATGGTAAAAACTGGTTTAATTATTTTAAAGTAAGTAAAGTAAGTAAAATTGCTATATGTAATGTTTGTACGTAAGTAAGATGGCCGACTAATTGTCGAGATGATGGGACTACATGATGAGTGTTATCGAAGAACGCGGCCGTATTACGGCCAGAGTTTCCAGCTCGGTTGCTGAGAAACTTCAAGAGGCGGCTGAGTTGACCGGCGCTACCTTGAATCAATTTTTGGTTCAAGCGGCATTGGAAAAAGCGGAAATGATCATTGATCGTGAACATCTGATTCGTTATTCGCGTCGCGACGCTGCCATGATGATTGACTTACTCGAAAATCCGAAGGGGCCAAATAAGGCCCTCACCATGGCTTTTGAGAATTATGAACAGAAAGTAGCAAATGGCGTATTTCGTGAGGGGGTTGGAACCAGTACATGATGTAGCACGGTTTAATTGTGGCATACCTGTACTGGATACATGGTTGCAAACAACGGCAAGGCAACATCAACGGCATGGTGCATCGCGAACCTTTGTATTAGTCGATGATGCGGAGCCGGCGGAGATTATTGGCTATTTCGCATTGGCAGTTCGTTCGATGACGGCCAGGGAATCCATTCCCGCACCTATGATGAAAAGGCTTCCCAGCAAGGTACCTGGTTTCACTCTGGCACGGCTTGCTATCGCGCAGCGCCATCAAGGTCGGGGCTTTGGCGAATTGCTGCTGATATCAGCCATGAAGCGTGTGAAATCGGCGGCGGCGGAAGTGGGCGGTTTTGCCTTGTTTGTCGATGCCAAAGCGCCGCAAGGTGCGCTGTTCTATCAAAAATACGGATTTACGTCCTTGCCTGACGATCCGCTGATCATGTTGATACCGATAGCCGATATTCCCAACTAATGCCCCTACAAGCGCCATTCTGATCCCTCATCCACGGCAACCGACAGCGGCAGGCGTTGCTCCCTGCCGCTGTCCTCGCCCGTAACTCTTTAGAAACTGGTCGACAAGCCGGCGTACACGCTGCGGCGGGCGCCATATTGCGGCGCGCCGACGCCGACGCCGGAACCGTCGCGCAGCAGATACGATTTGTCGAACAGATTGATCAGCGCCAGGCGTCCCTCCACCTTGCCCAGCGGCGTGTTTTTCCAGGTGTGCGTCAGTGCCGTATTGACCGTGAAGTAATGCGGCAAGTGGCCGGAATTCGGTGCGCCGCCGCTTGGCGTCATGCGCAGGCCGCTGCCGTACAGGAAGTCAGCGCTCACTTGCGAATCGCCGAAATGGTAGTGGCCGCCACCCGACATGGTCCAGGTCTGGTCGTGATCGAGGAACACATAGTTGTTCTTGATGTAGGCGATTTCATCGGTGCCGAACAGCGACTGGCCGGAATTGATATTACGGCCCTGCGCCTTTTGCGTGCTGGCGTTGAGGAACATGCCCCAGTCCTTCTCGCTATAGATGGCCGACAGTTCCAGTCCCTTGGCATAGCCTTCGGCGTAGTTGAATGGCGTGAGGATCAGCGCCTGGCCGAACTGGCCTTCGTCGAGCAGGTTGGTGATTTTCTTGTAGTACACGTCGGCCGTCAGCGTCAGTCTGGAATTGAGCTGGTGGCTGATGCCGATATCGTAATAGTGGGTGCGCTCGGCCTTGACGTTGTCCGAGGTGGCGATGGCGGGGGCGTTGGTGGTGTTCGCGTACAGGTCGATGCTGTTCTGCGCCGCCAGTTCCTGCGGCGGCGGCGTGAAGTAGCGCGAGTAGCCGGCATGCACGGCCGTGCCTGGCGCCACCTGGTAGGCCAGGTTCAGGCGCGGGCTCCATTGCTGCTCCTCGGTAAAGGCCGAGACCTTGTCGAAACGCACGCCATAGTTCAGGGTCAACGGCTTGCTGAGATGCCATTCGTCCTGCAGGTAAAAGCTGGCCAGGGTGCCGGTCTTGCCGCTGTTGTCGACGATGGTGATCGGCGTGGTGTCGCTCTGGCCATTCGCGTCCGTCGGGAAGACGCCGACCGTGTTGTCGCTGCTGGTTTTCTGGCGCGTGTAGGCCAGGCCGGCGCGCACCGTGTGGTCCTGGTGCCATTTGTAGCTGATATCGAACTGGGTGCCCGAGGCGCTGTTCGCGCGGCGCGAGTCGGACGCCACGCCGTTGTAGATCAGGTCGCCGATCGGATCGGGCGTGAAATGCAGCTGCGAATACTGGTGGAAGGCGGACACCTGGTAGTTGAGGTCGCCCAGGCTTTTCTGCAGCGACAGCACCAGGAAGCGGTTCACTTCGCGCTGGTTTTCATCGAGTTGCGACGATGGCAGGGTCGACGTGCCGGCCTGCGCATCGCTGCGCCCGGCCAGGGTGAAGCCGGGCGCCTGGTTCGGGTTGTTGGGGATCTGGAAGCGGCCGTTGTAGGTGCCGAACATGGCGCCCAGGCGGGTATTGTCATCGAGGAAATACGACAGGTTGCCGAAGGTTTTGTTCTGGCGCGTCTGGTCATGCAGCGCGTTGCGCGTGTTTTGCGGGTTTTCCACGCCCAGCGAATTGCCCAGATAGCTGCCGGACAGGTAGTAATTGAACTTGCCGACGCTGCCGAAGAACTCGGCGCTCGGTTCGATATGGCTGTGGCTGCCGACTAAAATGCCGATGCGCCCGCCCGGGTTCATGCCGCCTTCTTTGGTTTCGATATCGACGATGCCCGCCGTGCGCAGGCCGAACTGGGCCGGCAAGGCGCCCGTGATGAAATCGGTCTTGTCGATCAGGCGCGTGTCGATCGATTGGCCAAAGCCGCTGATGCTTTCCGGCAGTTGCACGCCATTGATGCGGTATTGCACGTTTGCATGGTCATCGCGCACATGCAGGGCGCCCGAGCCTTTCGAATCCTGCGACACGCCAGGCAGGCGCAGCAGCACTTCGTTGAACGGGGTGTTGTCGCCCTGGCCCAGCATGTCGACCATATGGCTGTCGATGCTGTAGATGGTGGTGCCCACTTTCGGCGACAGCTCGATGCGCGCGCTGCGCAGGTGGGCCGAGGTGACTTCGACGGTCTGCATGGCTTGTGGCGCTGCCTCATCGGCATGGGCGGAAACGGAAAACAGGCTGGCAAGGGCGAGCGACAGCGCGCTCAGGCGTGGAGTTTGTTGCATGGTAAACCTCAAAATAGTGTACGCCAGGCGGCATGGCGCAAACCTCGTGGGCGCGGCGCATGCAACCTGAAAAAAGAAAAACAGCGTGGGAACTACAGCGAGGTCGGTGGCGGGCCGCGCACCGGCGGCAACAGCAGGGCAATGGCGGGCGCCGGCATGGCCGGCAAGGCGGCCAGCAGGCGATACGGCAGCAATTGCGCAGGTGCTTCGGCGATTGCTGGCGGGACGGCAATGTCGGCCACCTTGTCGATGACGGTGGCGCACAGCGTGCACTCTTCCGCGTCGAGGCTGGTCTTGTGCAAGTGCGAGGCAGCCGTCGACAGCAGCAACACCAGGGCCAGCGCACTGAACAGCGCCACGCACAGTTGCCATGGTGTGCGCGCAGGGGCGGACGCCTGGTGGGCTGGCTGACGTGATAGGTGGCGGGTGGACATGTGGCGCATGGTAACAAGAAAACGCTATCGTTGTCAGCGCTTGTTGCAATTGATTTGCCTAAGAGCCTATCTTACAAGGTGGCGCGCAGCGCGCGCGGCGACAGGCCATGGTGCTGGCGGAAGCGCGCCGCGAAGCGTGACGGCGAGGCATAGCCGCACAGGGCGGCAATCTCGCTGATCGGCAAGATGCCGGTTTGCAGCTCCTGCAGCGCCCGTCCCAGGCGCACGGATTCCAGAATATCGCGGAAATGGCGTTGTTCCAGGGCCAGTTGACGGCGCAGGGTGGACGCACCCAGATGCAGCTGCGCCGCCACCCGGGCCACGCTCCAGGCGGCAGCCGGATCGAGCAGCATCACCTGCTGTACGCGCGCGGCCAGCGGATCGCGGCGGTCCATCAGCAGCGGACCGCAATGGCCGGCCAGGGCCAGTGCCAGCAGCAAGCCTTCGACCTGATGGGCTTGCAAGGCGGCTGGCGCGCCGCCTGCCAGGCTGGCCATTACCTGATCCCAGGCCAGGGCCCCATGTTTGTCGAGCGGCACGCACAGGCTGGCGCCCGCCGCACCGCGCAGTTGGCTATCGACCAGACTGCCATGGCGGGTACGGAAACGGGCGATCAGTGCCGGTGAAAAACTGAGTACTTCGGCAAGATAACCGTGTGCTCCCGGCAGGTTGGCCACGCTCAGCTCCTGGCCCGCCGGCATCAGCACCACCTCGTTCGCCCCGGCGCGCGCCTCGCGCTCACCCCAGCTCAGCAGCTTTTCGCCCTGCCGCACGCGGCACAGCGCGGGCATGAACACGGGCACCCGGCGCAGGGTCTGCGCGCGGCGTGCCTCGACCGTGCCGCGCGCGATGCGCAGTTCGCTCAAGGCGACCTGATCTGCCGCGCAGGCCGGGTCAGCGGCCATACAGTCCCGTCAGTTGCGCCTTGCCCAGCACATTGGCATTGAGCAGGTAGCCGACCAGGGCGCCGCTGGCTTGCTGGTCGAGCGGCAACTTGTCCACCTTCAGGGCCCAGACGGTGACCTGGTAGCGGTGCGGCTGGTCGCCCACCGGTGGGCAGGCGCCGCCAAAGGCGCTGTCGCCAAAATCGTTGCGCCCTTGCACGGCGCCGGCTGGCAAGCTGGCGGCGGTGGCGCCGCCAGCCACGTTGTTGACGTTGGCTGGCAGGTTGAAGACGCTCCAGTGCCACCAGCCGCTGCCGGTCGGCGCATCAGGATCGTAGACGGTGATGGCGTAGCTGTTGGTGCCGGCAGGCGCGCCGCTCCATGACAACTGCGGTGCGAGGTTGGCGCCGGTGCAGCCGAAACCTCGGAACACTTGCGATTCGGTCATCATCTTGCCTTCGGCAATATCGGTGCTGGTGAGCGTGAAGGCGGGCGCGGCTTGGGCGCCCAGGTGCAAGGCCAGGCCAAATGTTGCAGTCAGGAGTCGGGTGGTCAACATGTTTTTCCTTTCTATGGAGTATAGAGGAAAGTGTATGTTGAGCAACATCTGCCGGTGATGCCATGGCGCTCGACCATGGTGCCGAAACGCTCTCACCGCGCCGAAAAGCAGCATCCAACAAAAGCACGGTGAGGAGTTTGCTATGATCGACGTGTTTTCAGACCATCATCACAAGGATACAAAGAGACCATGAGCCATCCTGAAATTACCCTGGACCTGTTGAATCAGCGCGGCGTCGGTCGCCTGCCCGGCCACCTGGGCATCGTCATCACGTCTGTCGGCGACGGCCAGGTGACGGCCGAACTGCCGGTGCAGCCGCACTTGCTGGCGCCGAACGGCTATTTGCATGCCGGCAGCGTGGTTACCCTGGCGGACACGGCCTCGGGCTATGGCTGCATCGCCAACCTGCCCGAAGGCGCGAACAACTTCACCACCGTCGAACTGAAATCGAACCACCTGGGCACGGCCCGCGACGGCACCATTGTCTGCACCGCCAAGGTCGAGCACCAGGGCCGCAATACGCAAGTGTGGGACGCCGTGGTCAAAAGCAAGGAAACCGGCAAGACCCTGGCGCTGTTTCGCTGCACGCAGATGATTCTGTATCCCAAGTAAGACGACAAGCTGATCCAGTTACCTTTTTCAAGCAGGTAATGATTGCAACGCCCTATGTTTCATGCGCGGGTGTTTAGCCAGCGATGGCTTTTTCAAGCAGCTTGTGCAGCTCGGCAAATTCGGGCTTGCCCACGTAGCGCTTGAGGATCTTGCCCTGCTTGTCGAGCACGAAGGTGGTCGGCGTCATCGCCACGTCGCCATAGGCCTTGGCAGCCTCGCCCGTCACGTCGAGCGCCACCTTGAACGGCAGCTGGCGCGTCTGGGCAAAGTTCAGCACATAGTTGGCCGGGTCGTACTGCATGGCCACTGCAACAAATTCCAGCCCTTGCGCCTTGTATTTGTTGTAGGTGTCGACCATTTCCGGCATTTCCGCGACGCAAGTTGTGCACGAGGTGGCCCAGAAATTGACCATCACGACCTTGCCGCGCAGGCTGGCAGAGGAAATCTTTTCGCCGTCGATGGCGTGGAAGGTGATGTCCGGCGCGCTTTGCTTGTTGTTCAACGACAGATAGGCAGCCGCCGCCACGCCAGCGACCAGCACGGCGATCAGGGCCGGCTTGCCCCAGGAGTTGGAAGTCGATGTTGCCATAGTTTTCACACCAGATAACGTAACAATGGGGCCATTATAGCCCCATCGTTCTGCTCGCGCCCCAGACCGGCAGGGCTACAGGGGTTTTACTGTCCCACGGGGTTGCTGACGCGCGCCGGCGCCGGATCAGGCTGCAATTGTTTCAGTTCCGCTTCCGAGATGTAGTCGAACAGCTTGACCACTTTCTGCACGCCGCCCACGGCGCGCGCCACGTCGGCCGCCACGGTGCCTTCGCGCTGGGTCACGCGGCCCATCAGGAACACGGTGCCGTTTTCGGTGACGACCTTGAACGAGGCGGCCGAGATGGTTTTCATGTCGACCAGGCTGGCTTTGACCTTGGTGGTGATCAGCGCGTCATTCGAGCGCGAGGTATAGCTGGCCGGGCCGGCGATGATCAGCTCATTGGCCACCGATTCGACGCCGTCTATATTGCGCACTTCGCGCTCGACGGCGTTTTTCATCGCTTCGTCGCGCACTTCGCCCGTCAGCAGCACGCGGCGGTTGAAACTGGTGACATTGACATGGCCGGCGTCACCCGTGACGGCCGGCACGCGCGACTCGCCCTTCACGGCGATCGCCTTGTCTTCGGTCTGGGCGCCCAGGGTACGGCGGTCTGCCGCGGCCACGCCGCTCATCACTGCGCCACCGACCATCAATTCGATGCAGCCGGTCAGCGAGGTGAGCATGGCGCCGCACAGCAGGGCGGTCACCAAAGGGCGTCGTACGCGTTGCCAGCCTGGGCCAGTACCGAATTCAGTCATTCACGTCTCCTCCGAACAGTGCGACGTCGATGCCGTCGCAAATGCAGTGTATGGTTGTCAGATGTACTTCCTGGATGCGCGCCGTGCGTTCGGCCGGCACGCAGATATGCACGTCGGCATCGGTCAGCATTTTGCCGATCGCGCCGCCGTCCTTGCCCGTCAGCGCCACCACGCGCATTTCGCGTTCGAGCGCCGCTTCCACCGCCGCCATCACGTTGCCGGAATTGCCCGAGGTGGAAATGGCCAGCAGGATGTCGCCGGCCTGGCCGAAGGCCTGCACCTGCTTCGAGAAAATTTCGCGGTAGCTGTAGTCGTTGGCCACCGCCGTCATGATCGACGTATCGGTGGTCAAGGCCAGCGCCG
This sequence comes from Janthinobacterium sp. PC23-8, assembly GCF_002250505.1. Lineage (GTDB taxonomy): Bacteria > Pseudomonadota > Gammaproteobacteria > Burkholderiales > Burkholderiaceae_D > Janthinobacterium. The sequence continues at coordinate 2,400,274 of NZ_NJGY01000001.1, read as the reverse complement.
GTAGCGGAAAGCGTTCACGCTCGAAGCGGCCGACCAGTTCGGCGGCAAAATGCTGGCAGTCGGCGGCGGAACCGCCATTGCCGCAGGCCAGGATCTTGTTACCGTTCGACAGCGCGGCAAACATCAGCTCGATTGCCTGGGCAATCGCGGGCGCCAGCACCGTAGCGGCCTGGATCTTGAGTTCGGCACTTTCGTGGAAGTGCGAGAGGATGCGTTGATTATTCATAGTCTGCCGATTATAGTGCAGGCGCGCGGCCGGGCGGACAAGCGCTGTTAAAAATGCTTACATGTCGAGAATATTCTTCAGCCACTCGATGCGGCCGCCATCGATGACGACGGCGTCAAAACGGCATGGCGGCGTGTTTTTTTGCGTCAACAGCCAGGTCTGCGCGGCGCGCGTCATGCGCCGCTGCTTGGCGGGCGTGATGCTGGCCAGCGCGCCGCCAAAATCCTTGCTGGCGCGCTGGCGCACCTCGATGAAGACGATGCTTTTGCCGTCGCGCATGATCAAATCGAGCTCGCCGCCCTTGCACAGGACATTGCGCGCCACCAGTGTGAGTCCCTGCAGCAGCAGATAGGCCAGCGCATCGTCTTCCGCCAGCCGCCCCAACGCACGTTTGTCTGGCGTAGGCGGCATGGCGTTGCTCTACTGCGCTGTTGGCAAGGCGGCCGGTTGTTCCGGTACCGGCTTCGGCGGCCAGGTGCCAACCACGCCCTGCTGGTAGGTGGCGGCCTGCTCGGTGCGTTCGAAGCGCGTTTGCCCGTTGTCATAGCGCACTGCCAGGCGGCCCGTCACGCCGTCAAGCGTGAACGGCGCCTCGGGACGCAGCGCCACTTCGCGCGCCACGCGGAAGGCGTCGATGCCGAGCGCATACAGGCGCTCCATGTCGGCCGTCAGGCGCCCGTCGATGGGTTGTGGCGGCTGCGGATACACCATCACTTGCGGATGATCGCGCTGTACCTGCCATGGCAGGTCGAGCAGGCGCGCGCCATCCAGTTCGGGGCCGCTGGCGCCGCGGCCGATGCCGGGGTTCAGCGACGAGGTGCCGTACAGCGGCAGCTCGGGGCCGATCGCCACGCGCAGCTGGCGCGCCTGGTCGGCGTCCAGCGCGGCGAAGATCAGCGCCGGCGGGTTGGACGACAGGCGCGAGCGCAACTGCACCATCTCGGCGTCACTGAGGTAACCGTTGGTGGCCGTCAGGTCGACCTGGTCGGCGCTGCCGCCCTGGCGCAACCACTCCTGCCTGAAGGCGGTGCTGGTGCGGCGCTGCGAGGCCGAATTGGCCGACAGGATCAAGGCGCTGGCGCGTGGCTGTTCGCTGGCGGCCCAGGCGGCCACTTGCCGCGCTTCCGCTTCGATCGACAGGCCCATCACCAGCAGCCTGGCCGGCAGCCGCGCTTCGCTGCGGTTGTCGGGGTGGTTCAGGGCGATCGTCGGCTTTTTCACCAGGTCGCTGTTGGCCACCGCCGTGACGGCCGAGCGCGACAGCGGGCCGACGACGATATCCTGTTCCTGCTGGGCCTGCGCAAACTTGTTGAGCGCGTCGTCGCTGCCGTCGCCCGTATCGATCACGGTCACTTCAAAGCCGCTGCGGTCGCGCTCGTAGGCGGCCATGAAGCCGGCGCGCAGCAGGGACGCGGCCGGCCCCAGGGTTTCCGAGCGCAGCGGCAGCAGCAGGCCGATATGGTGGAGCTTGCCGTCGGACGGCGCCGGCGCCGTGGCGGCCGGCATGTCCTGCGGTGTGCCGGTGGCCGGCTTGCCGGTGACGGGCGCCACGTTCGGCTTGCCGCCTTCATCGTAGGAAGTGATGTCGGGCACGGCGACGGCAAACGTTACCGGTTCCGGCACGGCCGGCTTGGGCAGCGGCGCCGGGATCGGGGCAGGCGCCGGCCGTGGCGGCAGCGCCCTTGTGTTTGATTCAATAGGCGCGCACAATTGCCCGGGCGCGTCGCAAGGCGTGCTGCAAGCGCTCAGCATGCCGGTCGCGGCACAGACAAGCAGTAACTTCACACTATTAGCAAGCATTCAACCTCCAAAATGACCGTACAAGACATCAGTTCCATCGCCAGCCTGCCCATCATGACAGAGGCGGCGCACCAGGTCTATCCTATCGCAACATTGTATGTAGTGGCCACGCCCATCGGCAATGTCACCGATATCAGCCTGCGCGCCTTGCATTTGCTGAGCCTGGCTGACGCCGTCGCCTGTGAAGATACGCGCAATACGGCGCACCTGCTGACGCGTTTTGGCCTGAACAAGCCGTTAATTGCTGCACATCAACATAATGAGCGCGAAGTGGCGCAAACCCTGATCGCCCGCCTGCATGCCGGCGAGCGCATCGCGCTGGTGTCCGACGCCGGCACCCCGGCCGTGTCCGACCCCGGCGCGCGCATCGTCGACGCCGTGCGCGCGGCCGGCCTGCGCGTGCTGCCCCTGCCCGGCCCGTCGGCGGCGATCACCGCCATCTCCGCCAGCGGCTTGCTGAACGACCAGTTTTACTTTGTCGGCTTTTTGCCCGCCAAGGCCAAGCAGCGCGAAAACATGCTGCACAGCCTGCGTGGCGTGACCGCCACCATGGTGTTTTATGAAGCACCGCACCGCATCCTCGATTGCGCCACCGCGCTGGCTGAAGCGTTCGAGCCGACGCGCCAGGTGGTGTTCGCGCGCGAACTGACGAAATTGTTCGAAGAAATCCACCGCTGCCCGCTGTCCGAGGCCGAGGCCTGGATCCGTGCTGACGCCCACCGTGAAAAAGGCGAATTCGTCGTCCTGCTCGCAGGCGCCACCGAAGCGCAGGACGCCGAAGACGTGGAAGCCGAACGCATCCTGGGCATTCTGCTGGCCGAATGCAGCGTCAAGCAGGCGGCCAACCTGACGGCGCAAATTACCGGGCGCAAGAAGAATGCCTTATATGAGCGGGCGCTGCAGTTGAAGGGGCAGGAGTAACGTGGCAAGGTTTCGCCGGCTACCACTTGCACCCGCTGTCTTTTTTATCCAATAACATCAACACCGGCGCCAGCAGCCCTGCCCCCGCATAATCGGTGCGGCAGTCGCCGCGCTTGCCGCTGGCAATATCGCGCGCCAGCCGGGTTTGCGTGCGCAGCGGCTGGTCCGGAATCTGGCCCACCGCCGTGCCGGCCTTGGCCGGGTCCCTTTCGCTGGCCACCTTGCGCGCGGTGCCCAAGGCCGCTTCCATGTCGAACTTCGGCGCGTCCGCCGCCGGCGGATCGGCAGGCGTGGGCGATGGTGCGACTGTAATGGCGTTCGGCACGGGTTTGGCCGCTGGCGCTGCCGCCCTGGGCGTCGTCGCCGCACGGAGCGGTTTCTGCTCGCGCCTCGGCGCCACCCTGGCCAAGGGCGGCGGCAGCGGCTTGACCGCCGGCGGACGTATCCACACGGTGATCGACTCCACCTTCGGCCCGCTATCGGGCAGGGGCGGCGGTTTGGCATGGCGCCAGCCATAGAGAAAAGCCCCATGCAGCAGCAAAACGCCGACACCGAGAACCATGTGGTGCCGGCGCGCCGGGCGCGGGTAATCATGCAAGGAATCGCTAAAAGGTAAGGCCGTCATGTTTTCGCATCCTGTGAGAGAAAACTGGCGTTCAGTGTCGCATACTTTTTTGGCATCAAAACGGCCGGGACTGGCAGGGGCTAAATAATTTCCGGGAAATTTTGCCGGACCCTTGACCGAATTGAATATGGTCTGTATTATCTTGGTCTTCGGAGTGTGGCGCAGCCCGGTAGCGCACCTGGTTTGGGACCAGGGGGTCCAAGGTTCGAATCCTTGTACTCCGACCAAATTTGTAGAAAAAAACCCAAGAGTTCACGCTCTTGGGTTTTTTTTCGCCTGTACCTTTCAAAGGAAAAACGGCTCCTGCATGCACACTGCAGTAGCCGTTTCTTTTACGTCAGGCGCTTGGCCGCCAGCGCATTGCCCGCCCGGCTCGAGCCCTTGCGCCCCAGTTGCTGCGAGATGAACTGGCCTGCGTCCACCACCAGGTCCAGGTCGATGCCGGTGGCGATGCCCAGGCCGTTCATCATGTACAGCACGTCCTCGGTGGCGACATTGCCGGTGGCGCCCTTGGCGTAGGGGCAGCCGCCCAGGCCCGAGACCGACGAGTGATAAATCGCGATGCCCAGTTCCAGGCTGGCGTAGATATTGGCCAGCGCCTGGCCGTAGGTGTCGTGGAAGTGGCCCGACAGGCCGCCCACATGAAACGCCTCGATGGCGCGCGCCATCACCGCCTGGGTTTTTCCCGGCGTGGCCACGCCGATGGTGTCGGCGATGTCGATCTCGTCGCAGCCCAGGTCGCGCATGCGCCCCACCACGTCGGCGACGGCATCGAGCGGCACCTCGCCCTGGTAGGGGCAGCCGAAGGCGCAGCTGATGCTGCCGCGCAGGCGCAGGCCGTGCTGCCTGGCCGCCCTGGCCACGCCCTCGAAGCGGGCGATCGATTCGGCGATCGAGCAATTGATGTTCTTTTGCGAGAACGCCTCCGAAGCCGAGCCGAAGATCACCACTTCGTCGGCCCGGGCCGCCAGCGCCGCCTCAAACCCCTGCATATTGGGCGTGAGCGCCGAATAGATGGTGCCTGGGCGGCGCGCGATGGCGGCCATCACTTCCGTGCTGGTGGCCATTTGCGGTACCCATTTGGGCGACACGAACGACGCCGCCTCGATATTGGCAAACCCGGCCTGCGTCAGCCGGTCGACCAGTTCGATCTTGACGGCGGCGCTGATGGTGTCCTGTTCATTTTGCAGGCCGTCGCGCGGGCCCACTTCGACGATCTTGACCTGTTTTGGCAGATTGGCTGCAGCGTTCATTTCAGTATCCTTGCAAACGGTTGACGATGCCGGCGACAAGCTCGCCGGCCTGCAGGCGGCGCATCTTGGCGGCGATTTGCGCCACGCTTTCGCGGCGCAAGGTGGTGGCGGAAACATGGGGCGTGATGGTGATGCGCGGCTCCTGCCAGAACGGATGCTGCTGCGGCAGCGGTTCGTTGCGGAACACGTCCAGCGTGGCGCCGGCGATATGGCCCGAGCGTATCAGGGTCAGCAGGTCCGGTTCGGCCAGGTGCGCGCCGCGCGCCACGTTGATGACATAGGCGCCCGGCAGCAGCATAGCCAGCCTCGCGCGGTCGAGCAGATTATGCGTCTCGGGCGTCAGCGGCAGCAGGCAGACCAGCACGCGCGTGCCGCGCAAGAATGCTTCCAGTGCGTCTTCGCCCGCAAAGCAGTCGACGCCATCGACCTGCTTTGCGCTGCGGCTCCAGCCGCGCAGCGGAAACTCGAACTGCGCCAGCGCGTCGAGCACGCGCTTGCCCAGCACCCCCATGCCCAGCACGCCGACTGGAAAGTCGTGCTTGTCGAACGCGGGCAGCGGCTGCCAGATGCCGGCGCGCGCCTGCGCCTCGTAGTCGTCGAAACGGCGGAAGTGGCGCAGCACGGCGTGGCTCACATATTCGGCCATCTGCACCCCCATGCCGGCGTCGTCCAGGCGCACCAGCGGCACATGGGGCGGCAGCGCCTCGCCAAATTTGAGCAGCGCGTCGACCCCGGCGCCGGTGTTGAAGATGGCTTTGACCTTGCCCAGTTCGGCCAGCATGGCGGCCGGCGGCTGCCACACAACCGCGTAGTCGCAATCGGGCGTTGCCTGCCCTTCGCGCCAGGGATGGATCTCGGCTTGCGGCAGCAGTTCGGCGAAATCGCTGATCCAGGCCGCCTCCTTGCCGTCCGATCGTTGCAGCAGTATGCGCATGACGACTCCTATGCCGCTGCCTTGAAGGCCAGCAGCGGCGCGCCGTCGGCCACCTGGTCGCCGACTGCATACAGCACGTCTTCCACCAGGCCGTCGTGCGGCGCGGCGATGGTGTGCTCCATCTTCATCGCTTCCATGATCACCAAAGGCTCGCCCTTTTTCACGTCCTGGCCTTTGCCCACCAGTACGGCGACCACCTTGCCCGGCATCGGCGCCGTCAGGCGACCGCCTTCGGCTTCCGCTTCGCCGGCATGTGCCATCGGGTCGTTGTACTGCAAGGTGTAATGCACGCCGCCCGTAAACACGTGAAATTGCTCGCCGTCGCGGTGCACGGTGCCGTGCACGGCGCGTTCGCCGAGTTTCACATGCAATTGCTGGCCGTCGCGCGCCGAGAGGCGCAAGCGCTGGCCGTTGAACAGCCAGCCGTCTGCCTGATAAGCGATGCGTGTTGCATATGCCTTGGTTTCGCCGGCCATGGAAAACTCATCGGCAAACGACAAGGTGCGCCCCAGGGTGCTGTTCAAACGCCAGCCCAGCGCATCGCCCCACGGGCCGCTGCCCTGGCTGGCGGCCGCTTCCTGCGTCAGCAGCGCCACGGCAGCCAGGGCCAGCGCCGTATCGGGCGCGGCCTGCGGGGCCGGGAACAGTGCTTCGTGATGGCGCTCGATCAGGCCCGTGTCGAGGTCGGCGTTGGCAAACGCTTCGCCTTCGACCAGGCGTTTCAGGAAGGCGATATTGCTGGCCAGGCCGACGATCTGGTAGTCGGCCAGCGCCTGCGCCATGCGCGCCAGCGCCTCGCGGCGGTCCGCGCCCCAGACGATCAGCTTGGCGATCATCGGGTCGTAGAATGGCGAAATGGCGTCACCCTCGCGCACGCCCGAATCGATGCGCACGCCGGCCGGAACCGGCGTGCCACCGAGTTCGAACGTCACCGCTTGCGGCGAGCGCAGATGGCGCAAGGTGCCGATCGACGGCAGGAAACCCTTCTCCGGATTTTCCGCATAAATGCGCGCTTCGATGGCGTGGCCGTGGATGGCCAGCTCGCCTTGCGTTTTCGGCAGCGGCTCGCCAAAGGCGACGCGCAGCTGCCACTCGACCAGGTCGGTGCCGGTGATCATTTCGGTCACCGGATGCTCGACCTGCAGGCGCGTGTTCATCTCCATGAAGTAGAACGAGCCGTCCTGGTTGGCGATGAATTCCACCGTGCCGGCACCCACATAGCCGACGGCTTTGGCGGCGGCGACTGCCGCTTCGCCCATGGCGGCGCGGCGTTCAAGCGGCATGCCCGGCGCCGGCGCTTCTTCCAGCACCTTCTGGTGGCGGCGCTGCACCGAGCAGTCACGCTCGAACAGGTAGATGCAGTTGCCCAGGGTATCGGCAAACACCTGGATTTCGATATGGCGCGGGCGCGACAGGTATTTTTCGGCCAGCACCTTGTCGTCGCCAAAAGAGCTGATCGCTTCGCGCTTGCACGAGGCCAGCGCGGCCTTGAAGTCCAGCGAATTGTCGATCACGCGCATGCCCTTGCCGCCGCCGCCGGCCGACGCTTTCAGCAGCACCGGGTAGCCGATCTGGTCAGCCTGCGCGTGCAAAAAGTCCGCATCCTGATTCTCGCCGTGGTAGCCGGGCACCAGCGGCACCTTGGCTTTTTCCATCAGCGACTTGGCCGCCGATTTCGAGCCCATGGCGCGCATGGCCGATGCCGGCGGGCCGATGAATACCAGGCCCGCTGCCGCGCAAGCGTCGGCAAAGTCGGCGTTCTCGGACAAAAATCCGTAGCCCGGATGAATCGCCTGCGCGCCCGTGGCCAGCGCCACGGCGATGATCTTGTCGCCGCACAGATAGCTTTCCTTGGCCGGCGCCGGGCCAAGCAAAACGGCTTCATCGCACACGGCGACATGTTTGGCATTGGCGTCCGCCTCGGAATACACGGCGACCGTCCGCACGCCCATGCGGCGCGCGGTGGCGGCCACACGGCAAGCGATTTCGCCACGGTTGGCGATCAGGATTTTAGTGAACATGGTCTCTCTCTTTGCAGCTCGTGGCTGGAAGTTTTTTTTGTTGGGGTCAGACCGGCTCAGCAGCCGCACTTCTCTTTCTGCACCGATTCGAGCATCGCGCCGCGCGTCTGCAGGCCGAGCTTGCCCAGCAAGACACGGTCATCTTCCGCTTCCGGATTGTCGGTGGTGAGCAGCTTGTCGCCGTAGAAAATCGAATTGGCGCCGGCCAGGAAACACATCGCCTGCACCGCTTCGCCCATCTGGCGTCGGCCGGCCGACAGGCGCACGCGCGCTTTCGGCATGGTGATGCGGGCGACCGCAATGGTGCGCACGAATTCGAACGGGTCCAGCGCTTCGATGCCAAACAACGGCGTGCCTTCCACCTGCACCAGGTGGTTGACGGGCACCGATTCCGGATACGGATTCAGGTTGGCCAGCTGGGCGATCAGGCCGGCGCGTTGCAAACGCGTCTCGCCCATGCCGACGATGCCGCCGCAGCATACTTTCAGGCCTGCTTCGCGCACCCTGCCCAGGGTGTCAAGGCGGTCCTGGTATTGACGGGTCGAGATCACGTTGTCGTAGAACTCGGGCGCCGTATCGAGGTTATGGTTGTAGAAATCGAGGCCGGCGTTTTTCAGGCGGTCGGCCTGGCCCTCTTCCAGCATGCCCAGGGTGGCGCAGGTTTCCAGGCCCAGGGCCTTGACCTTGCTGACCATTTCTTCGACTTTTTCCATGTCGCGGTCCTTCGGGCCGCGCCAGGCGGCGCCCATGCAAAAACGCGTGGCGCCGTTGGCCTTGGCCTGGCGCGCGGCGTCGAGCACGGTGTCGATGTCGAGGATTTTTTTCGCTTCCACGCCGGTGTCGTAGCGCGCCGCCTGCGGGCAGTAGCCGCAGTCTTCCTCGCAGCCGCCGGTCTTGATCGACAACAGGGTCGCCAGTTCCACGTCGCCGTCCGGGAAGTTGGCGCGGTGGGTTTGCTGGGCCTTGAACATCAGGTCGTTGAACGGCAGGTCGAACAGGGCCAGCACGTCGGCGACGGGCCAGGTGGCCGCTTCGGGCACGGTAATGCGTGCCGCCGGGCGGTGCAGTTCGACGGTTTTTGCTGCTTCTTGGATGAATGACATCGTGATTCCTTGGTTTTCGTTGACTTCAATTGTCGGGATGTTGCATCGGCCAGTTCGGCAGGCCGGTAAAATCGAGATGCGACGCCGCCTCTGCGGCGCTCGGCTGCGCCAGGCGCGGCACCTTGCCCAGCAGCGGCGCGGGGATGCGTTCGATCAGCGCATCGATATTTTCGTCGATAAAGCGCATTTCGACTTCCAGCGTATTGGCAACCCAGCCGATCACGGTCAAGCCGCGCGCTTCGATCGCTTCGAGCGTCAGCAGGGCCTGGTTGATGCAGCCGAGGCGCATGCCGACCACCAGAATCACCGGCAGGTCCAGCTGCTGCGCCAGGTCGGCCGTGTCAAAATTGGCGGACAGCGGCACGCGAAAGCCGCCCACGCCTTCGACCACCACCGCGTCCGAGGCGGCCGCCACTTCCAGGTAGGCGGCCAGGATCGGCACCGGATCGATGGTCACGCCTTCGAGGGCGGCGGCGATATGCGGCGCGGCCGGCTCCCTGAACATGTAGGGCGTGGTGATATTGGGCAGCAGGGTGACGTTGCCGGCTGCTTTAAGGCTGTCGGCGTCGTCATTATGCAGCGCGCCATCGCGCAGTTCGGCGCCGGCGGCCACCGGCTTCATGCCGCAGGCGCGCACGCCGCGTTGTACCAGCGCGTGCAGCAGCGCCGACGAGGTCAGCGTCTTGCCGATTTCCGTATCGGTGCCGGTGACGAAACAGGCAAAGCGCGACGGCAGTGCGGCCGCCACCGGCACCGCTTCCACGGCCGGTTCCAGCTCGCTCACGTCGGCCGTGCCCACGACCACGGGATCATTCAAGCTCATGGCGCGTCCTTTCCAGGTTATTGACTGCATTGATCAATCGTTCCACCTGCTGCGCGGTGTGGCCGGCAGACAGGGTCACGCGCAGGCGGGCCGTGCCCACCGGTACGGTCGGCGGGCGGATCGCGCCGACCCACAGGCCCTCCTGGTACAGGCTGGCGGCGATCTCCATCATCGCGGCGTTCTCGCCGATGATCACGGGCTGGATCGCGGTGTTTGACGCCAGCGGCTGCCAGTGCCGCAGCTGCAGGCCGGCGTTCCATTGTGCCACCAGCGCCTGCAAATGCGCGCGGCGCTGCCGGCCCTCTTCGCCGGCGATGATATCCAGGCTGGCCAGCAGCGCATGGGCCATTGCCGGTGGCGCGGCGGTGGTAAAGATATACGGGCGCGCCTTCTGGATCAGCGTGTCGATCACGGCTTCATGCGCGCAAACAAAGGCGCCGCCGACGCCGGCCGACTTGCCCAGCGTGCCCACATATACCAGGTGCGGCGAATGCAGATCAAAATGTTCGAGCGCGCCACGGCCATGCTGGCCCAGAGCGCCAAAGCCGTGCGCATCGTCGACCACCAGCCAGGCGCCGTATTGTTCGCACAGGGCCAGCAGCGCTGGCAGGGGTGCCATGTCGCCGTCCATGCTGAACACGCTGTCGGTGACGACGATTTTTGTGGCGGCACGGCTGGCCGCCAGCAGGGCCGCCAAGGCAGCGAGATCGGCGTGCGGGTAGACGCGCGTGGTCGCGCGCGCCAGGCGCGTGCCGTCGATCAACGAGGCGTGATTGAGCGCTTCCGAAAAAAATTCGGTATCCTTGTCGTCCGCCGCCAGGCCCGTCAGCACGGCCAGGTTGGCCATATAGCCGGTGCAGAAATACAGGGCGCGCGCCGACGCCAGGTTGGGGCCGACAAATGCGGCCAGCCGCTCTTCCAGCAGCGCGTGGGCGCGGCTGTGGCCGCTGATCAGGTGCGAGGCGCCGCTGCCGGCGCCATACAGGTCGGCGCCTTCCTTCAAGGCCGCGACGATGCGCGGATGCGAGGCCAGGCCCAGGTAATCATTGCTGCAAAAGGCCAGCATCTCGCGGCCATCGACGCTGATGCGCGGCGCGCAGGGTGTCTCGACCGTGCGGCGCCGGCGTATCAGGCTGCGCTCTTCGAGTGTCTGCAACTGCTGTTGCAAGCGTGTGATCAGTTCCATCTCACGCTCCGATCACGTGGTTGAACACGGCCAGCGTCTGCCGGCCCACGCCGTCGATCTGCTCGTCGTCGAGGATATACGGCGGCATCAGGTAGACAGTGGAACCGATGGGACGCATCAAGAGTTCATGCTCGAGCGCCGTGCTGAAAAAGCGGCGCGAAAAATCGGGTGCCGCGTCCACCGCGTCAAATGCCCAGATCATGCCCCGCTGCCTGAAGTGTTTTACCTTTTCGTGCTGTGCCAGCGGCACCAAAGCCTGCGTGATCCTGTCGGCGCGTTTTTGGTTATTGATCAGCACCTCGTCTTCCTCGAAGATGGCCAAGGTCGCCAGCGCGGCGCGGCAAGCCAGCGGATTGCCCGTGTACGAGTGCGAATGCAGAAAGCCGCGGCGCACGTCGGTGCTGTAGAAGGCCTGGTAGATCTCCTCGCGCGTCATCACCAGGGACAGCGGCAGGTAGCCGCCGCTGATGCCTTTTGACAGACACACGAAATCGGGCCAGATGCCGGCCTGTTCGCAGGCGAAAAAGGTGCCGGTACGGCCGCAGCCGACGGCGATTTCGTCGAGGATCAGATGCACCTGGTAGCGGTTGCACAGCGCACGCACCAGCGACAGGTACAAAGGGTCATGCATGGCCATGCCGGTCGCGCATTGCACCAGCGGCTCGATGATGATGGCGGCGATGTTGCCGGCTTTTTGCTGGAACAGCAGTTCGACTTCGGCGGCCGCGCGGCGCGCCACGTCCTGCGCCGTTTCACCTTCCTGCGCCTGGCGAAAGTCCGGCGACATCACCGTCTGCGTGGCGCGCAGCAGCGGGCCATAGGCGTCCTTGAACAGGGCCACGTCGGTGACGGCCAGCGCGCCGATGGTCTCGCCGTGGTAGCTGCCTTTCAGGCAAACGAATTCCTGCTTGTCGCTTTTCCCGCTGTTGCGCCACGCATGAAAACTCATTTTCAGCGCAATTTCCACGGCCGAGGCGCCATCGGACGCATAAAAACTGTGACCGAGCACGCCGCCGGTCAAGGCCGACAGCTTTTCAGACAGTTCGATCACCGGTTCGTGGGTAAAGCCGGCCAGCATGGCGTGTTCCAGCCGGTCCAGCTGGTCTTTCAGCGCGCCGTTGATGCGCGGGTTGGCGTGGCCGAACAAATTCACCCACCAGGAGCTGATGGCGTCGAGGTAACGCCGGCCGTCGTGGTCGTACAGCCAGGCGCCGCGGCCATGGCTGACGGGGATCAACGGTACAGATTCATGGTGCTGCATCTGCGTGCACGGATGCCACACGCTGCGCAGGCTGCGTTCCACCCATGCCGATTGTTTTTCTGATTTCAAAGCTGCTCCAATGATTTGTTAGTCCATGCGCTAGCCCATGAGCCAACCCGGCTTGCGCTTGTCCAGGAACGCCTGCACGCCTTCGCGCCCCTGTTCCGAGGCGCGGATCTGCGCGATGCGTTCGGCGGTGTCCTGCAACAGTGCATCGTCGACGGGTTGGCCGGCGATCTCGCGCACCAGCTGCTTCGCTTGCGCCGCCGCGTGCGGGCTGTTGCCCGTCAGTGATTTCAGCACTTCTGCGGTTTTCGCGTCCAGTGCGCTGGCCTCGACTACCTCGTGGGCAAAGCCGATGCGCAGCGCCTCGCGGGCAGTGAATCGCTCGGCGGAGATAAAGTAGCGGCGCGCCGCCTGTTCGCCCATGGCCTTGATGACATACGGTGAAATGGTGGCCGGGATCAGGCCCAGCCGCACTTCGCTCAGGCAGAATTGCACGTCTTCCGCAGCCAGGATGATATCGCATGCGGCGACCAAGCCCATGCCGCCGGCATAACAGTCGCCCTGGACCTTGGCCACCACCGGCTTCGGGCACATATAAATCGTGCGCAGCATCTGCGCCAGCTGCAGCGCGTCGGCCTGATTTTCGGCATGCGTATAGCCGGCCATTTTCTTCATCCAGTGCAGGTCCGCGCCGGCGCAAAAGGCCGCGCCATTGGCGGCCAGCACGATGGCGCGCACCATGTCGCTGCGGCCCAGGCCTTCGAAGGCACGCGTGAGTTCGGCGATGGTCGTTTCGTTGAAGGCGTTGCGCACGTCGGGACGGTTCATGGTCACGGTGGCGACATTGCCTTCGATGACCAGTTTCAGGGTTTCAAATTCCATGGTATTTTCCTTCTCTTACATGCCGGTTACATGCGAAATACGCCGAACTTCGTCTCGGGAATTTCCGCGTTGAGCGCCGCCGACAGGCCCAGGCCCAGCACCATGCGGGTGTCGGCCGGGTCGATCACGCCATCGTCCCACAGGCGCGCAGTCGCATAGTAGGGGTGGCCCTGGTGTTCGTACTGGTCCTTGATCGGCTGCTTGAAGGCCGCTTCCTCGTCCGCGCTCCAGGCACCGCCCTTGCCCTCGATGCCGTCGCGTTTTACTGTTGCCAGCACCGACGCGGCCTGGTCGCCACCCATCACGGAAATGCGCGCATTGGGCCACATCCACAGGAAGCGCGGCGAAAACGCGCGGCCGCACATGCCGTAGTTGCCGGCGCCAAAACTGCCGCCGATAATCACCGTGAACTTCGGCACGGCGGCGGTGGCCACGGCGGTCACCATCTTGGCGCCATTGCGGGCGATGCCCTCGTTTTCGTATTTGCGCCCGACCATGAAGCCGGTGATATTTTGCAAAAACACCAGCGGGATCTTGCGCTGGCAGCACAGTTCGATGAAGTGCGTGCCCTTCAGGGCCGACTCGGAAAACAGAATGCCGTTGTTGGCGATGATGCCGACCGCGATGCCGTGGATATGGGCAAAGCCGCAGATCAGGGTGGTGCCGTAGCGGGCCTTGAATTCGTCGAAGTCGCTGGCGTCGACGATGCGGGCGATTACTTCGCGCACATCGAATGGTTTGCGCGTATCGACGGGAATGACGCCATACAGCTCCTGCGGCGGGTAGTTCGGCTCCCGCGATTCGCGCAGCGCCATCTGCTGCGGTTTCGTGCGGTTCAGGTTTGAAACGATGGTGCGCGCCAGCGACAGCGCGTGCAAATCGTTCTGCGCCAGGTGGTCGACCACGCCCGACAAGCGCGTATGCACGTCGCCGCCGCCCAGGTCTTCGGCCGTCACCACTTCGCCGGTGGCCGCTTTCACCAACGGCGGGCCGCCGAGGAAAATCGTGCCCTGCTCCTTGACGATGATCGACTCGTCGCTCATGGCCGGCACGTAGGCGCCGCCGGCCGTGCAAGAACCCATCACCACGGCGATCTGCGCAATGCCCTTGGCCGACAGCTTCGCCTGATTGTAAAAAATGCGGCCGAAATGGTCGCGGTCGGGGAACACATCGTCCTGGTTCGGCAGGTTGGCGCCGCCCGAGTCGACCAGGTAGATGCAGGGCAGCTTGTTCTGGTCGGCGATTTCCTGGGCCCGCAAATGTTTTTTCACCGTCATCGGATAATAGGTGCCGCCCTTGACGGTGGCGTCGTTACAGACGATCACGCATTCCTGGCCCGAGACCCGGCCGATGCCGGTGATGATGCCGGCGGCGGGCGCCGCGTCGACGCCGTTGGCGTCCTGGTACATGGCATAGGCCGCCATCTGGGAAAACTCGAGGAAGGGCGTGCCGGGATCGAGCAGCATTTGCACGCGGTCGCGCGGCAGCAGTTTGCCGCGCGCCAGATGCTTGGCGGCCGCCGCTTCGCCGCCACCGGCCGCGATTTTTTCCACCTTGTCGCGCAAATCGTCGACGATGGCCTGCATGGCGGCCACGTTGGCCTTGAAATCGTCGCTGCGCGGATTGAGTTTGCTTTCGATGTGCGGCATTGCGGTTCCTTTTTATTCTCGCCCGGTCTCTCGGGTCGCGCTATTCGGGAAAACTGCCGTCGAGATAAAGCCAGCGCAGGGCGCCATCGCGCTCCTTGTCCGCTTCGCGCACGAAGCGGCTCACTTCATGCAGGCGATGCGCGCGGCCCCTGACCTTGTAGCGGGCGACGAATTCGACGGTATCGTGGTTGCTCTCTTCGGCCTGATTGGCATATTCTGCTTTACGTTGACGTAAACGTAAAGCAGATTTTACCTCAAGTCCCAACCACTGTACTGTTTCTTCTTCGGCAAACAAGGCGTCGCCCGGGCGGGTGCTGGCGTGCCAGGTGGCGCGCAGATACGGCTCGTCGCGCAAGGTAAAGGCCGTGTAGCGCGAGCGCATCAGGGTTTCGGCCGTCGGCGGCAGGGCGGTACCGGCGATATACGGGCCGCAGCAGCCGGCATAGGCGCCACCGCCGCAGGGGCAGGCAGCAGAGGGGGAAGAGTTGGACATGCGATAGGCGGCAAGAGCGGAAAGTTCCGCAATTATCCGCCATAAGGGACGGGCGCGTGCTATGTCTTCGGAGCCAGGCAGTCCAGCGCGAACGGCGGCGTCTTGCCGGCCATCAGGTCGGCCAGGATGCGCGCCGTGCCGGCCGCAAAGGTAAAGCCCAGCGGGCCATGGCCCACGTTCAGCCACAGATTGGCGACTTTGCTGGCGCCCACCAGCGGCGCGCTGTTCGGCGTGGCGGGCCGCAAGCCGGCCCAGGCCGTGGCGTGCTCGTAGTCGGCCGCCTGCGGCATGGCCTCGCGCGCCAGCCGCTTGAGTCCGGCGATACGGCCAGGATCGATGCGGGTGTCGGCGCCCACCATGTCGACCATGGCCGCCACGCGCAAGCTGCCTTTGATGCGCGCATACAGCACCTTGCGCTCGAAATCGGTAATGCTGATCTCGGGCGCCAGGTGGTGCGCGCGCACGGGCGCCGTCAGGCTGTAGCCTTTCAAGGGATACAGCGGCAGATAGATGCCGGCGCTGGCGGCCAGGTCGCGGCTCTGGATGCCTGCCGCCAGCACATATTGATCGGCTTTCATCCGGCCCAGGCTGGTCTCGAGCCCTGCCACCTTGCCGTTGCGCAGCACCAATTTGTACGCTTCGCCCTTGAGCAGCAGCGCGCAATTCGGGTGCTGGCGCAGCCGTGTTTCGAGCGCCAGGCAAAACGCGTGGCAGTCGGCCACCGCTTCGCCTTCCGTAAAGATGGCGCCAGCCAGCGATTCTTGCAGCGCGGCCAGCGCCGGCTCGCGCCGCACCGCCTGCGCGGGGGTGAGCACCAGGCGCGTTTCCGATGCGGCACGGCTCACGGCGCGCTGGAACATCGCCTGTGAACGGTAGATGATGAGTTTGCCCGCATCGCGCCAGGCATAGGCCTCGGGCGGCACCGCCAGTTCCAGCTGCGCCATGCCGGCGCGGCTCAGTTCGCCCAGTTCCAGCAGCTTGGCGGTGGTGCTGGCATTGCTGGCGGCGTTACAGTTGCACAAAAAACTGGCCAGCCAGCGCCACTGGCGCCAGTCCGCTTCCGGGCGGAAGCGCAGCGGGCCATCTTTGCGCAGCAGCCATTGCAGCGCTTTCAGGGGCACGCCGGCATCGGCCAGCGGCGCCACATAGCGGTAGCTGAGCTGTCCGCCATTGCGGTAGCTGGCGGCGATGCCGACCTGTTCGTTGCGTTCCAGTAAAGTGACCTTGTAGCCAGCTTCGGCCAGCCACCAGGCCGACGTCAGGCCGACGACGCCGCCACCGATAATGATGACTTGTTGTTGCTGCATGCTGCCTCGCTGCGTAGGTGCCCCCATGGCGCGGGAGCATTCGGTGAGAGCTTAGAGGCTGGCCATCGGGCGAGCCAATGAAACATCATGGTGCGGCCATAACTTACAGGAATGCACCATTCTGATGCAGCACATGGCCGCTATTGATGTCTGTTTTCCATTTATTGCTGGGCGGCGCGCTCCCCGCCAGCGCCATCGCCATTACACTACACGCACGAGGAGAACGGTAATGCGCCAGACCAGTATGGAACGCAAGGTCGATTTGAATGACAATTCGCCTTTATATATGCAGATCGCCCGCAAGCTGGGCGATGACGTACGCAATGGCCGCTACCAGGTAGACCAGGCCCTGCCGTCCGAACGCACGCTGTCCGAGTTGCTCGACGTTTCGCGGGTGACCGCGCGCAAGGCTATCGATCAGCTGGTCGAGCAGGGCCTGGTGGTGCGCCGCCGTGGGTCGGGCAACTATATTGCGCCGCGCATCGAGCAGACGCTGTCGAACCTGTCGAGTTTTTCGGAACAGTTGCAGCAGCGCGGCTACCGGGCCGGTTCGCGCTGGCTCCGGCGCGAAGTGGTGATCGCCAGCAGCGACGAACAGCTGAGCCTGGGCCTGGCGCACAACACCAAGGTGGCGCGCCTGGAGCGCTTGCGTCTGGCCGACGACGTGGTGATGGCCTACGAGGTCAGCGTGCTGCCCTTCGGCGTGCTGCCGGACCCGGCCGCCGTCGGCGACTCGCTGTACGCCTACCTGGCGCAGATCAACAAGTCGCCCGTGCGCGCGCTGCAGCATATCCGCGCCATCAACGCCACCGGCGTGCTGGCCAGGCGGCTGGGCGTGCCCGACGGCCAGGCCGTGCTGTTCATTACCCGCCTCGCCTACCTTGAATCAGGTGAAGCGGTGGAACTCACGCATTCGTATTGCCGCAGCGACCATTATGATTTCGTGGAGGAGATGCGCAGAGCTCCATAAGCTCCTGTTATGCTTGTTCGCCATCCTTTCATGGCTGGCTGTGCTCGTTGGTATTACACTGGTTTTATCGTTCAACCATGTCCATGAGTCATGTTAAAAACTGAAACCCCGAGCACCCGGCATGCGGAACTCGATCTGTATCCAACTGACAAGTTGGTTGCCGCCCTGGTCGATGACCAGTTCCAGGCCGTCGAGGCCGTGCGGCTGGCCTCGCCACAGATCACGGCAGCCATCACGGCGGCCCTGCCCCGCATCGCCGCCGGTGGCCGGCTGCTGTATGTGGGCGCCGGCACTTCAGGCCGGCTGGGCGTGCTCGACAGTGTAGAACTGAACCCCACCTTTTCCTGGCCGCCCGAGCGCGCGCTGGCCCTGCTTGCCGGCGGCAACGGCGCCATGTTCGCCGCCGTCGAAGGCGCGGAAGATGATGTGGCTCAGGGTGCGGCCGATGTGCTGGCCTTGCAGCCGCAGATCAACGACGTGGTGTTGCTGCTGGCCGCGTCCGGCGCCACGCCGTATGTGCTGGGCGCCTTGCGCGCCGCGCGCGGGGCGGGTGCGCTGACGGTCGGCATCGTCAATAATGTCGATGCTCCCGTGGCCTTGCAGGCCGAGTGCGGCATTGTGCTCGATACGGGCACGGAAGTGATCTCCGGCAGCACGCGCCTGAAAGCGGGCACGGCGCAAAAGATTACCCTCAATACCATTTCCAGTGCGCTGATGGTCGGTTTGCATAAAACCTATGGAAACTTGATGGTAGACTTGAAGCCGACCAACGCCAAGCTGATCTTGCGGGCCGTCAAACTGACCATGCATGCCACCGGCGCCGGCGAAGCGCAGGCCAGAAGCGTGCTGGAGCAATGTCAGTTTCATGTCAAGGTGGCAATTGTTGCCTTGTTAAAAAAAATGACCACAGACCAGGCACAAGCATTGTTGGCCGGCGCTGGCGGCAGTGTGCGCTCGGCACTGGCCGCCTGAGCCGAGGGCGCCGCATTCTTCTGACCGGCTGACGATGAAGGATGTATGAAGCTTGTGAAACCTGCCGCTGCCGCTCCCGCGCGCGCGAAAAACCCCTGGCTGTGGGTCCCCTCGCTGTATTTCGGCCAGGGCATACCGTATGTGGTGGTCATGACGCTGTCGGTGATCATGTACAAGAATTACGGCTTTTCCAATACCGATATCGCCCTGTATACCAGCTGGCTGTACCTGCCATGGGTGATCAAGCCGCTGTGGTCGCCCTTTATCGACATGTACCGCACCAAGCGTTTCTGGATCGTCGGCTTGCAACTGGTGATCGGCGCGGCGCTGGCGCTGGTCGCGCTGACCACCTCCCTGCCGCATTTTTTCCAGATCAGCCTGGCGATTTTCTGGCTGATGGCCTTCAGTTCGGCCACGCATGACATCGCGGCCGACGGCTTTTACATGCTGGGCCTGGAAGAACACCAGCAAGCGGCCTTTGTCGGCGTGCGCAGCACTTTTTATCGCCTGGCGATGATTTCCGGCCAGGGCCTGCTGGTCTACCTGGCCGGCTATCTGACGCACTCGACTGGCAGCGTACAGCTGGCCTGGTCGGTGGTGTTCGCCATCCTGGCGGGCCTGTTCGTCATGCTGTTCTTGTACCACTATTTCGTGCTGCCCAAGCCGGCGGCCGACCAACCGAGCATCGCCCATGCTGGTATTTCTCCGTTGCAGGAATTCGTCGCCACCTTTGCCTCGTTCTTCAAGAAAAAGGACATCCTGGTCATCCTGGGCTTTCTGCTGCTGTTCCGCCTCGGCGAAGCGCAGCTGCTGAAACTGGCTGCGCCCTTCCTGCTCGATCCCGTCGCCAAGGGCGGCCTGGGCCTGTCCACGGAACAAGTGGGCCTGGTCTACGGCACCATCGGCGTGCTCGCCCTGACCCTGGGTGGCTTGCTGGGCGGCTACATCATTTCGCGCTTTGGCCTCAAGCGTTGCCTGTGGGTCATGGTGCTGTCGGTGCATCTGCCCGACCTGGTCTTCGTCTACCTGGCCACTGCCCTGCCCGGCAATATCTATCTGATCGCTGGCGGCATCGCGCTGGAACAGTTCGGCTACGGCTTCGGCTTTGCTTCCTATATGTTGTACATGATCATGGTCTCGGACGGCGCCCACAAGACGGCCCATTACGCCATCTGTACCGGTTTCATGGCGCTGGGCATGATGTTGCCAGGCATGGCCAGCGGCTGGATACAGCAGATGCTGGGTTACCAGCACTTCTTTATCTGGGTCTGCATTGCCACCATCCCGGCCTTTGTCATGGCGTCGCTGGTCAAGATCGATCCCGAATTCGGCAAGAAGGCCGAGGCCTGATCTTTTCAAATGTGCGCGCCCCGACACGGCCGCGCACAGTAGAATGCCCGCACCGATAGACCCTCGCCCTACCCTTGCAAGGAATTGTTTTGTTGTCTACTTTCAAAAAACGGCTGGCGACGGCCGCCGGCATGCTGGCCGCGCTGGCTGCGGCCAGCTTGCTGAGCAGCTGCACCAGTTCCCGCATGCCGGTCGATGCGACACCAGGCACTGCCGCCGTGCCGGCCGTGCCGCCCGTACTGCATATCAAGGGTGAAGTACCGCCGCCAGCGCCGCGCGAGTTTCGCGCCGCCTGGGTCTCGACGGTCGCCAATATCGACTGGCCCAGCCGCAGCAACCTGACGGTGGCCAAGCAGCAAGCTGAAGCGATCGCCATCCTCGACCGCGCCAAGTCGCTCAATCTGAACGCCATCGTGCTGCAGGTACGTCCCAGCGCCGACGCGATTTACCCGTCGCAGCTGGAGCCGTGGTCGGAATTTCTGACCGGCAAGCAAGGCCAGCCGCCACTGCCCATGTATGATCCGCTGGCCTTCTGGGTGGCGCAGGCGCATGCGCGCGGACTGGAACTGCACGCCTGGTTCAATCCCTACCGGGCCCGTCACGCCACAGCCAAGTCGCCGCTGGCGCGCGACAGCTTTGCCGTCACCCATCCGTCTTCCGTGAAACAGTATGGCCGTTATCTGTGGATGGACCCGGGCGACGCCGCCGCCTCGAAACACACGACCGACGTGGTGCTCGACGTGGTGCGCCGCTACGATATCGACGGTGTGCATATCGACGATTATTTTTATCCCTACCCGATTGATGCGCCCGGTGCCGGCGCTGGGGCGGAAACTGCCGCGCTGGACGCGGGCGGTGGCGCTGCCAAGGGCGAACTGCCGTTTCCCGACGAACCGTCGTGGCAGAAATATCTGCTTGGTGGCGGCCAGCTCGAACGCGCCGCCTGGCGCCGCCAGAATGTCAACCAGCTGATCGAAGGTTTGTATACCGGTATCCACCGCGAGAAAAGCTGGGTGCGCTTCGGTATCAGCCCATTCGGTATCGGCCGCCCCAACCTGCGTCCGCCCGGCATCGTCGGCTTCAGCCAGTACGATAAATTGTATGCGGATGCCGAACTGTGGCTGTCCAAGGGCTGGCTCGATTATCTGTCGCCGCAGCTGTACTGGCCGGTGGCCCAGGCACCGCAGGCGTTTGGCGTGCTGCTCGACTATTGGCTGGCGCAAAATCCGTATGGCCGCCACGTCTGGCCGGGCCTGTACACCAGCCGCATCGACAATACGCCCAAGTCCTTCACGCCGCAGGAAATCGTCAAGCAGGTCGAAGTGACGCGCACGCGCACGGGCGCCAACGGACAAGTGCATTTCAGCATGGCGCCCCTGATGCAGAACCGCAAGGGCATCAGCGAGCAACTGAAGGCGGGTGTCTATCAAAGCCCGGCGCTGATTCCGGCCACGCCATGGCTGGGCACGGAAGCGCCCGGCTCGCCCCTGGTGGCGATGCGGCGCGCGGGCGACGGCGTGAACGTGAAACTGACGGCCGGCGGCGGCAAGCCGGTGGCGCAGTACGCGGTGTGGGCACGCTATGGCGAGGAGTGGCGTTTCCTGGTGGTAACAGGCACGCAAGCCGAACTGAATCTGGTCGATGACGCCATCGGCAGGGTCAATGCGGTGGTGGTCAGCGCCGTCGACCGCCTGGGCAATGAAAGCCCGCGCATCACCCTGCGCCAGCCGACCTTGGTGGCGGAAAAGTAAGCGGTAGTCCATAACCTGCAGGCATGTATTATGCGCAAGCTTTCATGCCTGCCAGCCTTTTCTGGCTTTACACTCACGGCATGACTTCTTTCCATGCAACTGCTCGACTGGGCCTGGGCATCGATGCCGGCGGCACTGAAACGCGCTGGGCGCTGGCCGCAGTCGACGGCGCCATCGTCGCCAGCGGCGTGGTGGACGGCTTGTCGGCCTTGCAAATGGGCAGCGAGGCGGGCCGCGCGGCCTTGCACGCCACCTTTGCCGCCCTGAGCCGTGCCGTGCTGGCCGTCGGCCAGCCCACGCATGTGCATGCCGGTCTTACCGGTTTTGGCGGCGACGGTGCGCTGTTGGCGCAGGCCCTCGCCACTTTGCTGGCGTTGAGCACCATGGACGTGACTTTGTGCAATGATATCGAAATTGCTTACCTCGACAGTTTTGCGCCCGGCGAAGGCTATCTGGTGTATGCGGGGACGGGTTCGATTGCCGCCTGGATCGATACCGACGGCGTATTTCACCGCGCTGGCGGGCGTGGCGTGTTGTTGGATGATGGCGGCGGCGGCTACTGGATCGCGCGTGAAGCCTTGCGCCAGATCTGGCGCCGCGAAGACGAGGCGCCGGGCAGCTGGCGGGCTTCGCCGATGGCGCATGCCGTGTTTGAACAGATCGGCGGCAGCGACTGGGACAGCTCGCGCCAGTTCATGTATGGCCAGGAGCGCGGCGCGATTGGCCGGCTGGCGCTGGCCGTCGCCGCCAGCGCCGGGGCAGACCCGTTGGCGCTGGCGATCTTGCAGCGGGCCGGGCAGGAGCTGGCGCGCCTGGCCCTGGCGTTGACGGCGCGCCATGGCCGGCGTCCCGTGGTGCTGGCCGGTCGCGCGGCACAGTTGCATCCGGCAATTGCGGTAGCCATGCGCGCCGCCTTGCCGATATCATTGATGATGGAACAAAAGACGGCTCGTTCGCACGAGGCGGCCGCCCGGCTTGCCGCCAGGGCGGGCATCAAGCTGTAGATTGATTAACCCTGTGATGGATACCTTATGAAAAAAATCGCTCTTGCCTTGCTCGTTGCCCTGCTGTCAGCCTGCACCACCACCGTTCCCCAGATCGACCGCAGCCTGACGGCGCGCGGCCAGAGTCCGCGCGTGAAATTCATCGTCATCCATTACACGGTGAGCGACCTGCCCACGTCGATCAAGGTGCTCAGCGAGCAAGTCGTCAGCAGCCATTATTTGCTGACCGATACGGCCCCGGCGAAGTTCTATGCCCTGGTCGACGAATCGCGCCAGGCCAATCACGCCGGTGTCAGCAGCTGGAAGACATACACTCAGTTGAACGTCAGTTCGATCGGCATCGAGATCGTCAACCCGGGTTACAAGGACACGCCGGAAGGCCGGCTCTGGTATCCGTTCCCGCAGGTGCAGATCGACGCGTTGATTCCGCTGCTGAAGGATATCCAGGCCCGCTACAATATCGCGCCGGAAAATATCATCGGTCACAATGAAATCGCACCGCAGCGCAAGCAGGACCCGGGTCCGTTGTTCCCATGGAAGCAACTGGCCGACGCCGGCCTGATCGTCTGGCCGGACGCCACGCGCGTCGCCGCGCAACGCGTGATGTACGAGCAATCGCTGCCCGACGCCGTCTGGTTCCAGCACAAGCTGGCCGAGCACGGTTATGCCACGCCGCAGACCGGTGTGTTTGACGAAGAGACCAAAAACGTGCTGATCGCTTTCCAGATGAAGTACCGCAATACCTTGTTCAATGGCACGGCGGATGCGGAAACGGCGGCCTTGCTGCAAGTATTGACGACGCCGCTGCCGGTCGCCGCTCCTGCACCGGCTGTTGCAACCAGGTAGCATGCCATTTCAGGCCCATGACTTTTTCTACTATGCTGAACCTTTGCGGCTTCAGCGCTCAAAAGTAAAAAACGAAGGAACAAGTCATGCGGCTGCGTCATATCGAAGTTTTCCACGCCATCATGCAAGTTGGCACCATCAGCGGTGCGGCGCAAGTGCTGCATATCTCGCAGCCGGCCGTCACCAAGGTGCTGCAACATTGCGAACTGCAACTGGGCATGCCGCTGTTCGAGCGCGTGCGCGGCAAGCTCTATCCCAGGCCTGAAGCGCACCGCTTGTTTGTCGAAACGGAAAAACTCAACCGCGATCTGCTCGGTATCCGCCGCCTGGCCGCCAGCCTGAAGGGGCATGCGGTGGAAACCATCCGCCTGGTGTCGACGCCGACGATTGCCATCAGTGTCTTGCCATTCGCCATGACGGCCTGGCGCCGCGACTTTCCCCATACGCGCTGCCAACTGGCGACCCACCATACCAGCGAGATCGTCAATACCCTGCGCCTGGGGGAAGCTGACCTTGCCCTGTCGCTGCAAGACCCGCGCCATCCGGGCATCGTGGCCGAAGCAATCGCCCAGGGTGTGATGACGGTGATCGCGCCCGCCGGCACCTGGCGCGCGGCGGAGTGCGGCACGCCCCTGACGGCGCATGGCTTGACGGGCGAACTGATCGGCCACGCCGACCATGATCCGCTGGGCGAGCTGGTGCTCGCCGGCTGCGAAGCGCAGGATATCCACCCCGTGTTTTCCACCGTCGTCCAAACCTATCAGATCGCCCGTTCGCTGGTGGAAGCAGGCGCCGGCATGGCCGTGGTCGATCCCTTTACGGCCGCTTCCGGCTCGCCGGCGATGCTGCAGCGCCGGCCATGGGCGCCGGCGATACCGCTTCAACTGTATTTATTGACGGCCAGCCATTCGCCGTTGTCGCATGGTGCGCGCCGCCTGGCCGACAGCATCGGCGTGGCGGCCCGCAACTGCCTGGAAAGAGCAATGTAATGCCTGGTGCAAGCCTGCAACTGGAAGCGGTCGCCAATAATCCGCAATTTCGCCACTTGAGCAGCATCGCCGGCATCGCCGTCGACTTGCGCTATGCCACCCCCGACAATTTTGTCGGCCGCGATCTTTACAGCCCCAACGATTGCGCCTGGCTGCACCGCGATGCCGCTAGCGCACTGGAAAGCGCCGTGGCCTGGCTGGCGCTGCAAAGGCCCGATCATCATTTGCTGGTGCTCGACGCTCTGCGCCCGCAGCGGGTACAGCAGCAATTGTGGGATGCCCTGCAAGGCACGGAGTTGCTCGGCTATATCGCCGAACCGTCGCGCGGCTCCATCCATTCGTTCGGCATGGCGCTGGACATCACCATCGTCGGGCCGGATGGATTGGAACTCGATATGGGCACGGGGTTTGATGATCTGAGCGAACGCTCGCATCCGGCGCTGGAACTCAGCATGCTCGAATGCGGAGACATTAGCGAACCGCAGGTGGAGCATCGCCGGCTGTTGCGCGGAGCCATGTTCCAGGCGGGATTTTTTGGCATCAACAGCGAATGGTGGCATTTCGATTGCGGCGACCGGGTGCTGGTGCGCCAGCACTACACCCGGGTGTTGTGAGTAAAAGAAAAATACCCGGCAAAAGCCTTGCGTCCGCAGTGCCGCTTTGCTATAGTTCGCCTCCCCAATGACGCGCAGTCAAATGCAAGACAAAAGGGATAGTCTGAAAGGGCTGGAAGTAATAAAGAAGGAGTTGACGGATTGAGCGAAATGCTTCATACTCTTCCTTCTTCGCAGATGACAAACACAACGCTTTGTCGATAACGCGAAACGTAACACCGAC
>NZ_NJGY01000001.1:2373043-2374765 GCF_002250505.1 Janthinobacterium sp. PC23-8 | reverse complement strand
AACAGAGATTAAACTGAAGAGTTTGATCCTGGCTCAGATTGAACGCTGGCGGCATGCCTTACACATGCAAGTCGAACGGCAGCACGGAGCTTGCTCTGGTGGCGAGTGGCGAACGGGTGAGTAATATATCGGAACGTACCCTGGAGTGGGGGATAACGTAGCGAAAGTTACGCTAATACCGCATACGATCTAAGGATGAAAGTGGGGGATTCGCAAGAACCTCATGCTCGTGGAGCGGCCGATATCTGATTAGCTAGTTGGTAGGGTAAAAGCCTACCAAGGCATCGATCAGTAGCTGGTCTGAGAGGACGACCAGCCACACTGGAACTGAGACACGGTCCAGACTCCTACGGGAGGCAGCAGTGGGGAATTTTGGACAATGGGCGCAAGCCTGATCCAGCAATGCCGCGTGAGTGAAGAAGGCCTTCGGGTTGTAAAGCTCTTTTGTCAGGGAAGAAACGGTGAGGGCTAATATCCTTTGCTAATGACGGTACCTGAAGAATAAGCACCGGCTAACTACGTGCCAGCAGCCGCGGTAATACGTAGGGTGCAAGCGTTAATCGGAATTACTGGGCGTAAAGCGTGCGCAGGCGGTTTTGTAAGTCTGATGTGAAATCCCCGGGCTCAACCTGGGAATTGCATTGGAGACTGCAAGGCTAGAATCTGGCAGAGGGGGGTAGAATTCCACGTGTAGCAGTGAAATGCGTAGATATGTGGAGGAACACCGATGGCGAAGGCAGCCCCCTGGGTCAAGATTGACGCTCATGCACGAAAGCGTGGGGAGCAAACAGGATTAGATACCCTGGTAGTCCACGCCCTAAACGATGTCTACTAGTTGTCGGGTCTTAATTGACTTGGTAACGCAGCTAACGCGTGAAGTAGACCGCCTGGGGAGTACGGTCGCAAGATTAAAACTCAAAGGAATTGACGGGGACCCGCACAAGCGGTGGATGATGTGGATTAATTCGATGCAACGCGAAAAACCTTACCTACCCTTGACATGGCTGGAATCCTTGAGAGATCAGGGAGTGCTCGAAAGAGAACCAGTACACAGGTGCTGCATGGCTGTCGTCAGCTCGTGTCGTGAGATGTTGGGTTAAGTCCCGCAACGAGCGCAACCCTTGTCATTAGTTGCTACGAAAGGGCACTCTAATGAGACTGCCGGTGACAAACCGGAGGAAGGTGGGGATGACGTCAAGTCCTCATGGCCCTTATGGGTAGGGCTTCACACGTCATACAATGGTACATACAGAGCGCCGCCAACCCGCGAGGGGGAGCTAATCGCAGAAAGTGTATCGTAGTCCGGATTGTAGTCTGCAACTCGACTGCATGAAGTTGGAATCGCTAGTAATCGCGGATCAGCATGTCGCGGTGAATACGTTCCCGGGTCTTGTACACACCGCCCGTCACACCATGGGAGCGGGTTTTACCAGAAGTAGGTAGCTTAACCGCAAGGAGGGCGCTTACCACGGTAGGATTCGTGACTGGGGTGAAGTCGTAACAAGGTAGCCGTATCGGAAGGTGCGGCTGGATCACCTCCTTTCTAGAGTTTGCACGAATCAGCAATGATTCACTCATTAAATGTCCACACTTATCGACTGTTAGCTGAAGAAGAAACAGTAGTCGTATGTAGCACCGCGTTGGGGCTGTAGCTCAGCTGGTTAGAGCACCGTGTTGATAACGCGGGGGTCGTTGGTTCGAGTCCAACCAGCCCTACCAGTT
>NZ_NJGY01000001.1:2371370-2372634 GCF_002250505.1 Janthinobacterium sp. PC23-8 | reverse complement strand
GATGGGTAATGATTGTATGTATCAACAAACAAGCAACAACGTTGTACTTTCTTATCCCTGTAGCGCTCTTTGTTCACTTAGGTAGACAGAGGCTAACGTTATAGGGACAAGCGAATAAGTGCACATGGTGGATGCCTTGGCGATTACAGGCGATGAAGGACGTAGTAGCTTGCGATAAGCTGCGGGGAGTGAGCAAACACACTTTGATCCGCAGATTTCCGAATGGGGCAACCCACCCTTTTAGGGTATTGCAACCTGAATACATAGGGTTGCAAGGCGAACGCGGCGAACTGAAACATCTAAGTAGCTGCAGGAAAAGAAATCAACCGAGATTCCCAAAGTAGCGGCGAGCGAAATGGGAAGAGCCTGTACGTGATAGTCGGACCGATAACAGAATCCTCTGGAAATAGGAGCCATAGCGGGTGATAGCCCCGTATGTGAAATTGGACCGGTGATACTAAGCGTACGACAAGTAGGGCGGGACACGTGACATCCTGTCTGAATATGGGGGGACCATCCTCCAAGGCTAAATACTCGTAATCGACCGATAGTGAACCAGTACCGTGAGGGAAAGGCGAAAAGAACCCCGGAAGGGGAGTGAAATAGATCCTGAAACCGTGTGCATACAAACAGTAGGAGCGGACTTGTTCCGTGACTGCGTACCTTTTGTATAATGGGTCAGCGACTTACATTCAGTGGCAAGGTTAACCGTATAGGGAAGCCGTAGAGAAATCGAGTCCGAATAGGGCGATCAGTCGCTGGGTGTAGACCCGAAACCAAGTGATCTACTCATGGCCAGGATGAAGGTGCGGTAACACGCCCTGGAGGTCCGAACCCACTAATGTTGAAAAATTAGGGGATGAGCTGTGGGTAGGGGTGAAAGGCTAAACAAACTTGGAAATAGCTGGTTCTCTCCGAAAACTATTTAGGTAGTGCCTCAAGTATCACCATCGGGGGTAGAGCACTGTTATGGCTAGGGGGTCATTGCGACTTACCAAACCATTGCAAACTCCGAATACCGATGAGTGCGAGCTTGGGAGACAGACGTCGGGTGCTAACGTCCGGCGTCAAGAGGGAAACAACCCAGACCGCCAGCTAAGGTCCCAAAGATTGGCTAAGTGGAAAACGAAGTGGGAAGGCTAAAACAGTCAGGATGTTGGCTTAGAAGCAGCCATCATTTAAAGAAAGCGTAATAGCTCACTGATCGAGTCGTCCTGCGCGGAAGATGTAACGGGGCTAAGCCAGTCACCGAAGCTGCGGATAT
>NZ_NJGY01000001.1:2369438-2370808 GCF_002250505.1 Janthinobacterium sp. PC23-8 | reverse complement strand
GTGCATGAAGCAATCGGAAGTGGTTCCAAGAAAAGCCTCTAAGCTTCAGTCATACGAGACCGTACCGCAAACCGACACAGGTGGGCGAGATGAGTATTCTAAGGCGCTTGAGAGAACTCGGGAGAAGGAACTCGGCAAATTGGTACCGTAACTTCGGGAAAAGGTACGCCCCGGTAGCTTGACTGGTTTACTCCAGAAGGGTGAAAGGGTTGCAATAAACTGGTGGCTGCGACTGTTTAATAAAAACACAGCACTCTGCAAACACGAAAGTGGACGTATAGGGTGTGACGCCTGCCCGGTGCTGGAAGATTAAATGATGGGGTGCAAGCTCTTGATTGAAGTCCCAGTAAACGGCGGCCGTAACTATAACGGTCCTAAGGTAGCGAAATTCCTTGTCGGGTAAGTTCCGACCTGCACGAATGGCGTAACGATGGCCACACTGTCTCCTCCCGAGACTCAGCGAAGTTGAAATGTTTGTGATGATGCAATCTACCCGCGGCTAGACGGAAAGACCCCATGAACCTTTACTGTAGCTTTGCATTGGACTTTGAACCAATCTGTGTAGGATAGGTGGGAGGCTTTGAAGCGGGGACGCCAGTTCTCGTGGAGCCAACCTTGAAATACCACCCTGGTTTGTTTGAGGTTCTAACCTTGGTCCGTTATCCGGATCGGGGACAGTGCATGGTAGGCAGTTTGACTGGGGCGGTCTCCTCCTAAAGTGTAACGGAGGAGTTCGAAGGTACGCTAGATACGGTCGGACATCGTGTTGATAGTGCAATGGCATAAGCGTGCTTAACTGCGAGACTGACAAGTCGAGCAGGTACGAAAGTAGGACATAGTGATCCGGTGGTTCTGTATGGAAGGGCCATCGCTCAACGGATAAAAGGTACTCTGGGGATAACAGGCTGATTCCTCCCAAGAGTTCATATCGACGGGGGAGTTTGGCACCTCGATGTCGGCTCATCACATCCTGGGGCTGTAGCCGGTCCCAAGGGTATGGCTGTTCGCCATTTAAAGTGGTACGTGAGCTGGGTTTAAAACGTCGTGAGACAGTTTGGTCCCTATCTGCCGTGGGCGTTGGAAATTTGAAGGGGGCTGCTCCTAGTACGAGAGGACCGGAGTGGACGAACCTCTGGTGTACCGGTTGTCACGCCAGTGGCATTGCCGGGTAGCTAAGTTCGGAAGAGATAACCGCTGAAAGCATCTAAGCGGGAAACTTGCCTTGAGATGAGATTTCCCAGAGCCTTGAGCTCTTTGAAGGGTCGTTCGAGACCAGGACGTTGATAGGCTGGGTGTGGAAGTGCAGTAATGCATTAAGCTAACCAGTACTAATTGCCCGTACGGCTTGTCCCTATAACCTTAGCAGGTAC
>NZ_NJGY01000001.1:2362877-2369243 GCF_002250505.1 Janthinobacterium sp. PC23-8 | reverse complement strand
CTGGGTGTGGAAGTGCAGTAATGCATTAAGCTAACCAGTACTAATTGCCCGTACGGCTTGTCCCTATAACCTTAGCAGGTACAGAGGATAAGACAGTACAACGTTGCGTGTTTGTTGATACCATTCATTACCCCAATCTTTGCTTCTTCCAGATTCAGGCTTTGTCGCTCGACCGAGGACAAACGCCAGTACAAGTTATGCCTGATGACCATAGCAAGTTGGTCCCACCCCTTCCCATCCCGAACAGGACCGTGAAACAACTTTGCGCCGATGATAGTGCTGCAACCAGTGTGAAAGTAGGTTATCGTCAGGCTTGTTATTTGGTAAAACAGCCCCCGGCTGTTTGACCTGGAAAAAACCCCGATCAGCAATGGTCGGGGTTTTTTTTTCGTCTGCTGAAAAGGGTTCGCCGCGCCGTCATGCTATCTTCATCTTGGCTCTGTACGATGGTTACATGGCTGCATCGCAGCCGGTCTTATTCCATCCAACCCGGAGCCTATCTGCCATGCTGGCCAAGCTGAAACTCCTCAAAACTCCCGCAGGTCCCGATACCCTCTTGATGATTTCAGGCATTTTGATCGTCTGGCTGGCCCATGACGGCATGATGTCCAGGCCTTCGGCCGCCGCGTCCGCCGACCCCTTCATGTTGTTCATAAGCATGTTGCTCACCGCAGCTGTCATTCTCGTGGCCGTATGGGATGCGCTGCGTCCGCTGGGCTTGAGCGCAGCACGCCGCATCGCCTTGCGCGTGCTGGCCTGCTCGGCGCTGTTTGTGCCATTGCTAACCAACATCGTGTTTTATCTTAATGACGTGCCAGTTGGCGATGCCTTTCCCTGGTGGTTGTTGGCGGCGTGCGTGTTCTGCTTGCCTGCTCAGCGGCGCGCGGCCGGCCTGGTGTTTGGCTTCGTTTTGCTATCTGGCCTGGGCGTGGGCATCTGGCGGCAAGGGCTGGCAAGCGCGTCCTTGACGCCGGAGTTGTGGTCGGCCTGGATCGCCTCTTATCTGGTCTATCTGCTGTATCGCGTGTTCAAACCGGAAGACGCGTTGGCCTGAAACGCAAAAATACGTCACAATCATCCTGTCGAGTTGTCGTTTTCTACAAAAACAGGAGCAACATGAACGAGTTAATTGCGAGAGATGTAGTGCTGGTACGCGCTATCGAAACGGCGGATCAGCAAAAGGAAATCCTCAGCGAAGATGACCGCATGTATGCAAGCCGCAGCGCGCGCGAGCTGGCCCAGTGGCAAGCATCGGGCAAGCAGGCAGGTGTGACGGGCGACGATTTCCTGCAGCAGCGTTCCGAACAGATCCTGAAACGCCTGACCGAGCGCACGCCCGCGTTTGCCTCATTTGCCAAGCGCCGCAATGGCATGAAGACCTTGTCGCTGACCTTGCCCCTCCTGGCCTTGCTGCTGGGTGCGGGGCTCGATCGCATTACCGATCCGCACCGCGTGGATTTATTGTCCGCGCCGCTGCTGCTGATTATTGCCTGGAATTTGCTGGTGTATATCGGTCTGTTCATCTGGCTGTTTATTCCTTCCCATCCTTTGGGCTGGCCCAAGGCCGGCCTGGTGCGCCACTTGAGCGTGGGGAAATTGTCGATGCCGCGCAAGCTGCCGCATGTGCTGGCAACAGGCTTGCTTAACTTTTCGGTGGAATGGGGGCAGTTGAGCCGCAAGCTGACGTCCGCCCGCCTGGGCCGTACCATTCACCTGAGCGCGGCGCTGTTTGCCATCGGCGCCGTCGCTTCGCTGTATGCGCGCGGCTTCTTGTCGCAATATGCGGCTGGCTGGGAAAGCACTTTCCTCGGTGCCGGCCAGGTGCACAGCCTGCTGTCGACCCTGTTTGCGCCAGCCCTCGCCATCTTTCCCTTGCAAGGTTTTTCCCTGGCTGAAATCGAAGCACTACGCTTCCCGCAAACCACGGCGGCCGAAGGCGGTGCGCGCTGGGTACATCTGTATGCGGCGACGATCTTCCTGCTGGTGGTCTTGCCGCGCGTAATACTGGCGGTGATCAGCAATCTGCGCGCCGTGCATCTGGCGAAAAGCTTTCCGCTGGACCTGGATCAGCCCTATTTCCGCAAACTCAATGAAAGCATTGGGGTATCGACCGGTGGCCTGCTGCGTGTATTGCCTTACAGCTTTACCGTCGACGAAGCGCGCCACAAAGGCCTGGGGCAGATCGCCACCATGCTGTTTGGCGAGCAGGGCCGCGTGATGCTGCGTCCGTCGACCTCGTATGGGGAAGAGCCGAAGGAGGTGCTGCGCGACACCGATCTGAACGACGTGCAGGTCAATATCACGGCCGCCCTGTTCAACCTGACGGCCACGCCGGAAAAAGAAAACCATGGCGCCTTTTTGACTTATCTGGCGCAATCGTCCACGCGCGGCATCGCGGTGCTGATCGACGAGTCCTCGTATCTGGAGCATGCGGGCGAGGCGCTGGAGAACGATAACCGCCGCGCGGAACGTGTCGCCCTGTGGCAGCAGTTCTGCCAGTTCCATCACACCACGGCCACGGTGGTCAATTTGCTCAACCCCGCCCTGCACCCCCTTGATGCGGGTGTGGGGCTGAAACTATCGGCAGCAGCATGAGTGTCAATGTAGAAAAACAGGTGCAGGGCGATGCGGTGCAAATCCAGTTTGCCCTGATTTCGCACACGAATAATGGCAAGACGACCCTGGCGCGCACCCTGGTGGGTGTCGATATCGGTGAAGTGCGCGATGCCGCCCATGTCACAATCTTTGCCGAATCGCATACCCTGCTGGCCACGCCAGACGGTGACGCCTTGCAGTTGTGGGATACGCCCGGCTTTGGCGACTCGGTACGGCTGTTGAAACGCCTCGGCCAGGCGGGCAATCCGATCGGCTGGTTCCTGCGTGAAGTGATTGACCGCTACCGCGACCGCCCATTCTGGCTCAGCCAGCAAGCGCTGCGCACGGCCAGGGATGCGGCCGACGTCGTGTTGTACCTGGTCAACTCATCGGAGCATCCGAAAGACGCTGGTTATTTGCCGGCGGAAATGAAAATCCTCGAATGGCTGGGCAAACCCGTGGTGGTCTTGCTCAACCAGATGGGCCCGCCCCGCGCCGGCAATGCCGAGCAGTCCGAACAGACCCGCTGGCGCGAGCACCTGCGGCAATATCCTATCGTGCGCGAGGTCCTGGCGCTCGACGCCTTTGCCCGTTGCTGGGTGCATGAACGCGTCTTTTATGAAGCGGTCGGCAAATTGTTGCCCGCCTCGCAGCAGGCCGGCTATGCGCGCTTGTTTGCCACCTGGCAGGCGCACAATACCGCACGTTTCCAACAGGCAATGCAGTTGCTGTCGTCACAGCTGGCCGCGGCGGCGCAGGACAGCGAGGCGCTCGATACCGCCTCCAGAGGTTTGCTGCGGTCGGCCTTGCAGGTCGTGGGCATCGGCAAGAATGAAGAGCAGCAACGCCAGGAACGCGCGATGGGCGCCCTGGTCGCAAGGCTCAATATCCACAGTGGCGACACCACGCGCGAACTGCTGATCCTGCACAAGCTCGACCCCACCGATGCACACAAGATCAACACCCGCGTGCGCGACAACTTTGCCGTGCGCGCACCGATCGACAAGGCCCAGGCCGGTTTGCTGGGTGCCATGGTGTCCGGCGCGGCGACGGGCTTGTCGGCCGACCTGCTTTCCGGCGGCCTCAGCATGGGCGCTGGCGCCTTGCTCGGTGGGGTGGTCGGGGCCCTGACATTTGCCGGCGCCGCCTGGGGTTTCAATTCCGGTACCGACCGCAATCATCCGACCATGCAATTTACCGACGCCTTCTTGCGCACCCTGGTGGTGGCGGGCATCTTGCGTTATCTGGCGGTGGCGCACTTTGGCCGTGGTCGCGGCAATTTTGTCGAAAGCGAAGCGCCGGCCTTCTGGCAGGATGAAGTCGAGCACGCGGTGGCGCGCCATGAAAATGCCTTGCTGGAAGTGTGGAAAGAGCTGCGCCGGGAAAAGTCGCCCGAGCAAGCCGCCGCGCGCCTTGCCCCGACCATCACGGTGATTGCCGGCGACACGCTGGCCAGGTTGTATCCGGATGTGCCGCGCCTGGTGTAAGGCTCATGTTTTTGCCTGCAACCATTGCTGCAGGAATTGCACGCACACCCTGACCTTGGCCGAGTTCGATAGCCGCGACGTCGTGACCGCCCAGACATCGGCCTCCTGGCGGTAATCGGGCAATACACGTATCAAGCGGCCTTGCGCCAGGCTGTGCTCCACATCCCAAGCCGAGCGCAAGATGATGCCGTGGCCGTCGAGCGCCCATTGATGCACCAGTTCGCCATTGTTGGCAGACAATTGCCCATCCACCTTGATCGTTTCTGCACCTTGCGGGCCGAGCAGTTTCCAGCGCCGACCATCCTGATCGCGTTCGCGGATCACGATGCATTGATGCTCGCGCAATTGCGCCAGGCGCGTCGGCACGCCGTGCTGCGCCAGATAAGCCGGCGCCGCGCACAGCACGCGAATATTGCTTGCGATGCGGTGCGCGATCAGGTCCGGCTCGTGCACCACGCCCACACGGATATCGAGATCGAAACCTTCGCCCAATAAATCGACAGGGCGGTCGAGCAATTCCAACTGCACTTTCAGCGCCGTATACTGGCGCGCCAGCTGCGATAGCGCCGGCCCCAACCGGTTGCGTCCAAAGCCCGAGCTCGAGCAGATGCGCAAGATGCCTTGCGGCTGCAATTTCGACTGCGCCACCGCCTCGCCCATCTGTTCCACATCGTCGAGGATGCGCTGCGCCCACTGCCGCACGATTTCGCCATGGTCGGTAATGCTGACCCGGCGCGTGGTCCGATGCAGCAATTTTGCCTGCAAGGCCGCTTCCAGCAAGCCGATGCGCTTGCTGACGACCGCCTTCGAGATACCGAGTTCCAGCGCGGTGGCGGCAAAACTGGTTTTATGGGCGACCAGACAGAACAGGCGCAAGTCTTCCAGCAAAGGAGCATGTTTCATGGATTGTCCACGAAGCGTGGCTACTTGGGTTGTAAGTATGCCGATTGTATTCTGTTGTGGCGCTAGTATCATCATCGCATCGTATCCCACACAGGAAAAGACCATGGCCACCCATAAAATTGCAGTCATCGCCGGCGACGGTATCGGCAACGAAGTCATGCCCGAAGGCTTGCGGGTGATGGAGGCGGTCGCGCGCCGCTTCCATATCGATTTGCAGTTCACCACCATGGAATGGGCCAATTGCGACTACTACCTGGAACACGGCCAGATGATGCCGTCGGACTGGTTTGAGCAATTGAAGGATTTTGACGCCATCTATTTTGGCGCCGTCGGCTGGCCCGATAAAGTACCGGACCATATCTCGCTGTGGGGTTCGCTATTGAAATTTCGCCGCGAGTTCGACGAATACGTGAACTTGCGCCCCGTGCGTTTGATGCCGGGCGTGCCCTGCCCGCTGGCGAACAAGAAGCCCGGCGATATCGACTTTTATGTGGTGCGTGAAAATACGGAAGGCGAATATTCATCGGTGGGCGGACGCATGTTCGAAGGGACCGAGCGCGAGACCGTGCTGCAGGAATCCGTATTTACCCGCAAGGGCGTCGACCGTATTCTGAAATACGCGTTCGAGCTGGCACAAAGCCGTCCCAAGAAACACCTGACGTCGGCCACCAAGTCGAATGGCATTGCCATCAGCATGCCGTACTGGGATGAGCGGGTGGAAAGCATGGCGCCGCGGTTTCCAGATGTACGCTGGGATAAATACCATATCGACATCCTGGCGGCACGCTTTGTATTGAGTCCCGAGCGTTTTGACGTGGTGGTGGCGTCGAACCTGTTTGGCGATATTTTGTCCGACCTGGGGCCTGCCTGCACGGGCACCATCGCGATTGCACCGTCGGCCAATATCAATCCCGAGCGTACTTTCCCTTCCGTGTTCGAACCGGTACATGGCTCCGCTCCCGATATCTACGGGCAGAATATCGCCAACCCGATAGGCATGATCTGGTCCGGTGCCATGATGCTGGATTTTTTGGGCAATGGCGACGCCAATTACACGGCCGCCCACGATGCGGTGCTGCATGCCATTGAAAAGGTGCTGGAACATGGTCCCCGCACGCCGGACATGGGCGGCAGCGCCAGTACGACGGAGATGGGCATGGCGGTGGCGGCATTGCTGAAATAAAGCTTGCCGGCGGCGGGCGGCTTTGCTATAGTTCGCCTCCCCAATGAGACGCAGTCAAATGCGGCAGTTGAGGATCACCGGAAACGGCGATGTAGCAGAAAAGAAGGTGTTGACGAATTTAGCGAAATGCTTCATACTCTTCCTTCTTCGCAGATGACAAACACAACGCTTTGTCGATAACGCGAAACGTAACACCGA
>NZ_NJGY01000001.1:2360852-2362576 GCF_002250505.1 Janthinobacterium sp. PC23-8 | reverse complement strand
AACAGAGATTAAACTGAAGAGTTTGATCCTGGCTCAGATTGAACGCTGGCGGCATGCCTTACACATGCAAGTCGAACGGCAGCACGGAGCTTGCTCTGGTGGCGAGTGGCGAACGGGTGAGTAATATATCGGAACGTACCCTGGAGTGGGGGATAACGTAGCGAAAGTTACGCTAATACCGCATACGATCTAAGGATGAAAGTGGGGGATCGCAAGACCTCATGCTCGTGGAGCGGCCGATATCTGATTAGCTAGTTGGTAGGGTAAAAGCCTACCAAGGCATCGATCAGTAGCTGGTCTGAGAGGACGACCAGCCACACTGGAACTGAGACACGGTCCAGACTCCTACGGGAGGCAGCAGTGGGGAATTTTGGACAATGGGCGCAAGCCTGATCCAGCAATGCCGCGTGAGTGAAGAAGGCCTTCGGGTTGTAAAGCTCTTTTGTCAGGGAAGAAACGGTGAGGGCTAATATCCTTTGCTAATGACGGTACCTGAAGAATAAGCACCGGCTAACTACGTGCCAGCAGCCGCGGTAATACGTAGGGTGCAAGCGTTAATCGGAATTACTGGGCGTAAAGCGTGCGCAGGCGGTTTTGTAAGTCTGATGTGAAATCCCCGGGCTCAACCTGGGAATTGCATTGGAGACTGCAAGGCTAGAATCTGGCAGAGGGGGGTAGAATTCCACGTGTAGCAGTGAAATGCGTAGATATGTGGAGGAACACCGATGGCGAAGGCAGCCCCCTGGGTCAAGATTGACGCTCATGCACGAAAGCGTGGGGAGCAAACAGGATTAGATACCCTGGTAGTCCACGCCCTAAACGATGTCTACTAGTTGTCGGGTCTTAATTGACTTGGTAACGCAGCTAACGCGTGAAGTAGACCGCCTGGGGAGTACGGTCGCAAGATTAAAACTCAAAGGAATTGACGGGGACCCGCACAAGCGGTGGATGATGTGGATTAATTCGATGCAACGCGAAAAACCTTACCTACCCTTGACATGGCTGGAATCCTTGAGAGATCAGGGAGTGCTCGAAAGAGAACCAGTACACAGGTGCTGCATGGCTGTCGTCAGCTCGTGTCGTGAGATGTTGGGTTAAGTCCCGCAACGAGCGCAACCCTTGTCATTAGTTGCTACGAAAGGGCACTCTAATGAGACTGCCGGTGACAAACCGGAGGAAGGTGGGGATGACGTCAAGTCCTCATGGCCCTTATGGGTAGGGCTTCACACGTCATACAATGGTACATACAGAGCGCCGCCAACCCGCGAGGGGGAGCTAATCGCAGAAAGTGTATCGTAGTCCGGATTGTAGTCTGCAACTCGACTGCATGAAGTTGGAATCGCTAGTAATCGCGGATCAGCATGTCGCGGTGAATACGTTCCCGGGTCTTGTACACACCGCCCGTCACACCATGGGAGCGGGTTTTACCAGAAGTAGGTAGCTTAACCGCAAGGAGGGCGCTTACCACGGTAGGATTCGTGACTGGGGTGAAGTCGTAACAAGGTAGCCGTATCGGAAGGTGCGGCTGGATCACCTCCTTTCTAGAGTTTGCACGAATCAGCAATGATTCACTCATTAAATGTCCACACTTATCGACTGTTAGCTGAAGAAGAAACAGTAGTCGTATGTAGCACCGCGTTGGGGCTGTAGCTCAGCTGGTTAGAGCACCGTGTTGATAACGCGGGGGTCGTTGGTTCGAGTCCAACCAGCCCTACCAGTTGATT
>NZ_NJGY01000001.1:2359183-2360449 GCF_002250505.1 Janthinobacterium sp. PC23-8 | reverse complement strand
GTGATGGGTAATGATTGTATGTATCAACAAACAAGCAACAACGTTGTACTTTCTTATCCCTGTAGCGCTCTTTGTTCACTTAGGTAGACAGAGGCTAACGTTATAGGGACAAGCGAATAAGTGCACATGGTGGATGCCTTGGCGATTACAGGCGATGAAGGACGTAGTAGCTTGCGATAAGCTGCGGGGAGTGAGCAAACACACTTTGATCCGCAGATTTCCGAATGGGGCAACCCACCCTTTTAGGGTATTGCAACCTGAATACATAGGGTTGCAAGGCGAACGCGGCGAACTGAAACATCTAAGTAGCTGCAGGAAAAGAAATCAACCGAGATTCCCAAAGTAGCGGCGAGCGAAATGGGAAGAGCCTGTACGTGATAGTCGGACCGATAACAGAATCCTCTGGAAATAGGAGCCATAGCGGGTGATAGCCCCGTATGTGAAATTGGACCGGTGATACTAAGCGTACGACAAGTAGGGCGGGACACGTGACATCCTGTCTGAATATGGGGGGACCATCCTCCAAGGCTAAATACTCGTAATCGACCGATAGTGAACCAGTACCGTGAGGGAAAGGCGAAAAGAACCCCGGAAGGGGAGTGAAATAGATCCTGAAACCGTGTGCATACAAACAGTAGGAGCGGACTTGTTCCGTGACTGCGTACCTTTTGTATAATGGGTCAGCGACTTACATTCAGTGGCAAGGTTAACCGTATAGGGAAGCCGTAGAGAAATCGAGTCCGAATAGGGCGATCAGTCGCTGGGTGTAGACCCGAAACCAAGTGATCTACTCATGGCCAGGATGAAGGTGCGGTAACACGCCCTGGAGGTCCGAACCCACTAATGTTGAAAAATTAGGGGATGAGCTGTGGGTAGGGGTGAAAGGCTAAACAAACTTGGAAATAGCTGGTTCTCTCCGAAAACTATTTAGGTAGTGCCTCAAGTATCACCATCGGGGGTAGAGCACTGTTATGGCTAGGGGGTCATTGCGACTTACCAAACCATTGCAAACTCCGAATACCGATGAGTGCGAGCTTGGGAGACAGACGTCGGGTGCTAACGTCCGGCGTCAAGAGGGAAACAACCCAGACCGCCAGCTAAGGTCCCAAAGATTGGCTAAGTGGAAAACGAAGTGGGAAGGCTAAAACAGTCAGGATGTTGGCTTAGAAGCAGCCATCATTTAAAGAAAGCGTAATAGCTCACTGATCGAGTCGTCCTGCGCGGAAGATGTAACGGGGCTAAGCCAGTCACCGAAGCTGCGGATAT
>NZ_NJGY01000001.1:2357246-2358621 GCF_002250505.1 Janthinobacterium sp. PC23-8 | reverse complement strand
GTGCATGAAGCAATCGGAAGTGGTTCCAAGAAAAGCCTCTAAGCTTCAGTCATACGAGACCGTACCGCAAACCGACACAGGTGGGCGAGATGAGTATTCTAAGGCGCTTGAGAGAACTCGGGAGAAGGAACTCGGCAAATTGGTACCGTAACTTCGGGAAAAGGTACGCCCCGGTAGCTTGACTGGTTTACTCCAGAAGGGTGAAAGGGTTGCAATAAACTGGTGGCTGCGACTGTTTAATAAAAACACAGCACTCTGCAAACACGAAAGTGGACGTATAGGGTGTGACGCCTGCCCGGTGCTGGAAGATTAAATGATGGGGTGCAAGCTCTTGATTGAAGTCCCAGTAAACGGCGGCCGTAACTATAACGGTCCTAAGGTAGCGAAATTCCTTGTCGGGTAAGTTCCGACCTGCACGAATGGCGTAACGATGGCCACACTGTCTCCTCCCGAGACTCAGCGAAGTTGAAATGTTTGTGATGATGCAATCTACCCGCGGCTAGACGGAAAGACCCCATGAACCTTTACTGTAGCTTTGCATTGGACTTTGAACCAATCTGTGTAGGATAGGTGGGAGGCTTTGAAGCGGGGACGCCAGTTCTCGTGGAGCCAACCTTGAAATACCACCCTGGTTTGTTTGAGGTTCTAACCTTGGTCCGTTATCCGGATCGGGGACAGTGCATGGTAGGCAGTTTGACTGGGGCGGTCTCCTCCTAAAGTGTAACGGAGGAGTTCGAAGGTACGCTAGATACGGTCGGACATCGTGTTGATAGTGCAATGGCATAAGCGTGCTTAACTGCGAGACTGACAAGTCGAGCAGGTACGAAAGTAGGACATAGTGATCCGGTGGTTCTGTATGGAAGGGCCATCGCTCAACGGATAAAAGGTACTCTGGGGATAACAGGCTGATTCCTCCCAAGAGTTCATATCGACGGGGGAGTTTGGCACCTCGATGTCGGCTCATCACATCCTGGGGCTGTAGCCGGTCCCAAGGGTATGGCTGTTCGCCATTTAAAGTGGTACGTGAGCTGGGTTTAAAACGTCGTGAGACAGTTTGGTCCCTATCTGCCGTGGGCGTTGGAAATTTGAAGGGGGCTGCTCCTAGTACGAGAGGACCGGAGTGGACGAACCTCTGGTGTACCGGTTGTCACGCCAGTGGCATTGCCGGGTAGCTAAGTTCGGAAGAGATAACCGCTGAAAGCATCTAAGCGGGAAACTTGCCTTGAGATGAGATTTCCCAGAGCCTTGAGCTCTTTGAAGGGTCGTTCGAGACCAGGACGTTGATAGGCTGGGTGTGGAAGTGCAGTAATGCATTAAGCTAACCAGTACTAATTGCCCGTACGGCTTGTCCCTATAACCTTAGCAGGTACAGAGG
>NZ_NJGY01000001.1:2115877-2356891 GCF_002250505.1 Janthinobacterium sp. PC23-8 | reverse complement strand
CGATGATAGTGCTGCAACCAGTGTGAAAGTAGGTTATCGTCAGGCTTGTTATTCGCAGTAGAAAAAAACCCCGATCAGCAATGGTCGGGGTTTTTTTTCGTCTGCAGCTTGCATGCCGCCAGATCAACAGATCAAAAAACAGATCAAAAAAAGCCCTGCGCTACGCGCAGGGTTTGGACATGCCAGCTGCTTTATTGCCTGGCGATCGATGGTGGGCTACCGCTACGCGCCACCCACTCGATCAACGCATCGACGGCGGCGCGGCCATTGCCGTTGCCGGCCAGGTCGCTATTGATCATTGCCACCACCACGCATTGCTGATTGTTGGCATCGGGCACATAGCCGGCGATGGCCACCACATTCTTCAAGGTTCCCGTCTTGATGCGCGCGCGCGAAGCGGCAGGGCTGCCCAGCAATCGCTTGCGCATGGTACCGTCCAGCGCGACGATGGGCAGGCTGGACTGGTACTCGGGCGCCCAGACGCTTTGCTGCATTGCTTGCAACACACCAGCCAGCTGCGCTGGTGCAATCCGCCCCGTGCGCGACAGGCCGGAGCCATTGTCGATCAGCATGCCATCGACCTTGATATTGTGGCGCAGCATCCAGTCCTGGATCACCTGCCGCGCACGCATGGTCGTATCTTCGGGCGCGCTCATGGCGACCGGGCGGCTGCCCAGCCAGCCATCGCTTTGCAGGCTGCCGATGCTGAGGAACAGGGTACGGGCCAGGGTGTTGTCGGACGATTTGTTGATGTCGCGCAGCACTTCCGGCAAGGCGCGTGCCACATGGTCGGCCAGCATGCGCGTGCCGACCGGTTCGGCGGCCGGTGGCAAACCGGTCGGCGGTGCTTCGCGCACGCTGCCCGTGATGCTGCCGCCCAGGCGTTTCCAGGTTGTGCGGAACAGGCGGTCCGCATAATCGTTGCGGTCCAGCACATTGATGCTGAAGGCCTTGCGGCAATTTTGCGGGAAGGTGCCGTGCAGCACAACCTGCAGCCTGCCGCTGGTATCGCGCCGGTACTCGGGCGGGCGCCAGCCTTCTTCCCAACGCGCGCAACTCCCCTTGATCAGTGTCATGTCGCTGCTGATGGCCACATTCTCAAGTTCCGGCAGCATCAGCAACTTCAGTTGCTGCGTGGTCGAGCTGAGCTCGATATCGAGCATATTGGTGTTCAGCAGCAAGGCGTCGGGAATCACGTTGTAGCGGAACTCGGCTGATTCATCGAATGGTGGAGCGCCGATGTCTAGCCGCGCCGGCTGGAACAGCTGTCGGTCGAGAATCAGGTCGCCCTTGATTTTCACGATGCCCTGGTTGCGCAGGGTTTGCAGCATGTGCTCCAGCACGTCCGCATTGAAGTCTGTATCGGCGCCACCGCGCAAGATCAGGTCGCCTTTCAGTACACCATTGATGACGTCGGCGCTGGTGCGCAGTTCCGTGCGGCCACGAAAGGCAGGACCGAGCTGCTCGAGGCCCACGGCCGTGGTCACCAGTTTCATGGTCGAGGCTGGCTGCATGCTGCGCTCGGCCCCATGCGACATCACCACGGTATTGCCACGCAGAACGATGGCGCCCATGGCGTCCTCGGGAATATTGGCGCTGCGCAGCAACACGCTGACCGATTCAGGCAATTGCGCGTGCGCTGTCGACAGACCAAGGCCAGCGATCAGCGCGGCGATCAGGACAGGACGTAACATGGTGCTCCTTAATGGAAAAAGACGTAGGCGACAAACACGGCGGCGATCACGCCGGCCAGGTCGGCGATCAGGCCGGCCGTGATCGCATAGCGCGTCTTGCGGATGCCGACCGAGCCGAAATACAGCGCCACGATATAGAAGGTGGTGTCGGCCGAGCCCTGGAACACGCAGGCCAGGCGGCCGACAAAGGAGTCGACGCCGTAGGTATTCATGGCGTCGATCATCATGGCTTTCGAGCCCGAACCGCTGAGCGGCTTCATCATGGCGGTCGGCAGGGCGGGCACAAAGTCGGTATTGATGCCCAGGTTGGCAAAGAACCAGTTAAAACCGCTCATGACAAAATTGAACACGCCCGCGTTGCGGATCACGCTGATGGCCACCAGCATGCCGACCAGGTAGGGAATCACGGTAATCGAGGTCTGGATGCCGCCTTTCGCCCCTTCGATAAAGGCGTCATAGACATTCACTTTTTTGCGCAGCGCGCCGATGATAAAGATGGCGATCACGCAGATCAATACCAGATTGCTGACCACTTTCGAGACCAGCTCGATTTCCTGCTTGGTCAGGTATTGCGTGAAATACCAGATCATGGCGACGATGGCGGCCGTCATGCCACCGAGCCAGCTCAGCACCACGCTGTTGAGCAGGTTGATGCGCTGCTTGATCGACACCGTGATGATGCCGACCAGGGTGGCGACATAGGTGGCGATCATGCAGGGAATAAAAATGTCGGACGGGTCGGCCGCACCCAGGATGGAGCGCTGCGCCATGATGGCCAGCGGGATCAGGGTCAGGCCCGAGGTATGCAGCACCAGGAACATGATCTGCGCATTGGTCGCCTCGTCCTTGTTGGGGTTGAGTGTTTGCAGGCTTTCCATCGCTTTCAGGCCGAACGGCGTGGCCGCATTGTCCAGGCCCAGCAGATTGGCTGAAAAATTCATCACCATATGGCCGGTGGCCGGATGGTCCTTGGGAATTTCCGGAAAGATCTTTGAAAAGAAGGGCGCAATCACCTTCGCCAGCCAGCCGACGATGCCCGCCTTTTCACCGATATTCATGATGCCGAGCCACAAGGTCATCACGCCGGCCAGCGGCAGCGCGATATCCATCACG
This sequence comes from Janthinobacterium sp. PC23-8, assembly GCF_002250505.1. Lineage (GTDB taxonomy): Bacteria > Pseudomonadota > Gammaproteobacteria > Burkholderiales > Burkholderiaceae_D > Janthinobacterium. The sequence continues at coordinate 2,354,084 of NZ_NJGY01000001.1, read as the reverse complement.
CCCATGCGCGCCGTTTCGAAGGTGCCGTCGATAATGCGCTTGAAGATATCGGTATCACCCAGAAACAGCCACTGCAGCACGGCGGCCAGGAAACCTACGAGGAAAAAGCCGGACCAGATGTAATTAAGCGCCATGGATGATCAGTTCTTGGGTATCAGTTCTTGGATTTAAGACGAGGAAAATACCTGCAAGCAAAGTATAGAGGCAGCGTGCGGCGCGTTGATGAAAGAATGCAGCCTCCGCATGCCAAAAAGTTATAAGCTGTCCGCCTGTTTTCATTGGCGTCCTTGGGCTTGCCCGCGTAGTGTGGACAATGCCTGCCTTCACCTGTACTGGAACACTGATGATGTTTTTGCGTAAAACCGCTTGCGCCGCCGGCCTGGCGTTGTTGACCTTGTTGGCCAGCACCGCCCATGCCACCACCGATGCCGCCACCGATGCGCCATCAATGCGCGCCGGCAAGACCTTGCACCTGTTCCTGAGCACCAGCGAAACCGGCCTGGACCCGGCCGTGGCCTCCGACCTGGCCAGCCTGAACCTGATGGAGAACGTGTTCGATCCGCTGCTGCGCTACGACTATCTGGCGCGTCCGGTCAAGCTTCAGGGCAATACGACGCGCGGCTTGCCGAAAGTCGAGGACGGCGGCCTGAGTTACACTTTCCAGTTACAGCCCGGTGTCTTCTTTACGCCCGATCCGGCCTTCAAGGGCAAGCCGCGCGAAGTGACGGCGCAAGATTATGTGTACAGCTTGATGCGGCTGTACGATCCGGCGCTCAAGTCGCCGTGGCTGTTTTTGCTGGAAGATAAATTGGTGGGCGACGCGGTGCTGAAGAAAAATTTCAGCTATGACACGCCGATCGCCGGCCTGCAGGCGCTGGACAAATACACCTTGCGCATACGCCTCAACAGCATCGATCCGAACTTTTTGTTTTACCTGGCCATGCCGGCCACCGGCGTGGTAGCGCGCGAAGTGGCCGAAGCCTACGCCGCCCCAGGCCAGCTGGGCAATCATCCGGTGGGTAGCGGTCCGTTCATGATTACCGAGTGGAAGCGCAGCGACAAGATCGTGCTGCAGGCCAATCCCGATTTCCGCGCCACGGTGTTTCATACGGAGCCTGCGGCGCTCAGCGCCTTGCCGCCGGTGGACCAGGCGATCGCCAGGTCGCTGGAAGGAAAAAAACTGCCGCTGGTCGAGCGCATCGAAGTGCGCATCGTCGAGGAATACCAGTCGCGCATGCTGGGTTTTTTGAAAGGCGAGTTCGACTACCTCGAACAAGTGCCCGAATCGCTGACCGATATGGTGCTGGCCCATGGCGGCCTGAAGCCGGAACTGGCGGCCAAAGGCATCACCCTGGAACGTTTTCCCGTGCTGCAGACGTATTACATGTGGATGAATATGGACGACCCGGTGCTCGGTGGCTACAGCAAAGCCAGGCTGGCCCTGCGGCGCGCCATTGCACTCAGCTACAACAGCGGCGAGGATATCGCGCTGCTGAAAAAGGGCCTGGCCTTGCCGGCGCAGTCGCCGCTGCCGCCGAACGTGCTGGGCTACGATAAAGGCTACCGCAGCCCCGTGTCCTACGAGCCGGCATTGGCGCGCGCGCTGCTGGACCGTTTTGGCTACAAGATGGGGCCGGATGGTTTTCGCCGCCAGCCCGACGGCACGCCCCTGATCCTCACCATGTACACGGAGCCGAGCATGGTGGGGCGGCTGCGCGATGAATTGTGGCGGCGCAACCTGAACGCCATCGGCCTGCGCGTGGCCTTCAAGAGCGACAAGAAGACGGAAATCATCAAGGCTTCGCGCCTGGGCAAGGTGCAGATGTTCGAGACCAACTGGATCGCCGACTTCCCCGATGGTGATAACTTTATGCAATTGTTGTACGGTCCCAACAGTGGCCGGGCCAACTACGCCCGCTTTAACTTGCCCGATTACAATAAACGCTATGAGGAGGCGCGCCTGCTGTCCGATTCGCCACGCCGGCGCAGCCTGTACTTTGATATGTGGCAGCTGATCCATGCCTATACGCCCTGGGTGCTGCTGACGCATCCTATCTCGGCCGACCTGCAGCAAGCGTGGTTAAAAAACTACAGGCGCCATCCCGTGGAATTGACTTCCTGGCGCTATCTGGACGTCGATAGGGCACGGGATCGCGCCACGGTAAAGTAAGCCGGCGCTGAAAAAGGGCATTCATTCCAAAAAGTTATGGTAAGGACAGCATTTTTCATTGGCTGGCGGCGGAAGCAACGCGCTACTCTGAAAATGAAAACAAATAAAGTCATGCGCAAACATCATAAAAAAATGTACTGAGAGACCGATGCCGCGATGTGACTATCAACCTGGCTTGAAGAACTCAAGTATCGATTGCCCAATAAGGAGAAAGCCCGTGAAATTGAAAAAGCTAGCGCAGTTGATGGCATTGATAGGGGTGGCTGGCACGGCCGTTGCGCAAGAAGCGACGCCGCCGGCGATGCAACGGGTCGAAGTGACAGGCAGCAGCATCAAGCGCATCGCCAAGGAGGGCGCGCTGCCGGTGCAGGTGATCACCTACGATCAGATCGAAAAACAGGGTATTACCAGCGCCGAGCAATTGCTGTCGACCATATCGTCGAACGGTACGGGCGCGAACAATATGACGTCCGGCAATAATGTGTTTGGCGCCGATGCCGACCGGGTCAGCGGCGGCGCGTCGTTCGCCTCGCTGCGCGGCCTGGGGCCGAACAGCACCCTGGTGCTGTTGAACGGGCGCCGCATCGCCACCCACGGCGCCAGCGGCAAGGCGGTCGACCTGAACTCGATTCCAATGGGCGCCATTTCGCGCGTGGAAGTCCTCAAGGACGGCGCCTCGGCCATCTACGGCACCGACGCCATCGGCGGCGTGATCAATTTTATTTTACGCACCAATTACAGTGGCGTGGAAGCGTCGGCCACCACCAATTCCACCGAGGCGGGCGGCGGCATGAATCGCCGCGCCTCCTTGCTGGCCGGCCATGGCAGCCTGGAAGACGACGGCTACAACGTCATGATGAGTTTGACGGTCGACAACGATGACAAGCTCAGCTCGAACCAGCGCAGCTTTGCCAACGGTTTTCAACCGGGCCGCGGCCTGTCGCCCGATACCACCGGCACGCCGTTCGCCAACCAGATGACGGGCGTCGGCACGGCGCTCGGCACCTCGTTTATGGTTCCCGGCAGCAGCACGCAATACCTGCAAGCCAATCCACTGAGCTTTACGGGCAAGTGCGACACGGTGGCCGGCATGTCGCAATACCAGACGGCGCTGTGGTCGAAGGTGACCTCGCCACTGCGCACCACCTATTCCTGCGCCTACGACTACGGCGGCGACTATGTGATTTCCTTCCCGGTCGAACGCGCCAACCTGCTCAGCCGCGGCACTTTCAAGCTGGCCCAGGACCATACGATGTTTGTCGAGCTGCTCGGTTCTCGCACCAAGGCCACGGCGGAATTGACGCCGATGCAGATCCCGACCTCGGTCGCTGCCGGCGGCCTGTATCCGGTGGGCGGCGCGTATTATCAGGATTTGTCGGCCTATATCCCGACCTATGACCGCAGCAAGCCGATCGCCTATAAATGGCGCGCCAACGATTTCGGCAACCGCACCCAGGAAAACATCACCGACAACCTGCGCCTGCTGGTCGGCTTCGAAGGCACGGTCGGCAAGTGGGACTACAAGGCGGGCGTGTCGCATGCGCAAAGCAAGACCAACACCAGGCTGCTCGATGGCTACTCCTATACGGCGCAGCTGTTCCGGGCTCTGGCCAGCGGCGTGATCAATCCGTGGGTGGGCGCCGGCCAGAGCCAGACCCAGGCGGCCAGGGATCTGATTGAGTCGACCAAGTTCCGTGGCGATTTCCAACACGGCAAGACCACCCTGACGGCCGTCGATGGCTCGGTCTCGGGCGAATTGCTGCAACTGCCGGCCGGCGCGCTGTCGGCCGCCGTCGGTTTTGATTTGCGCCGCGAAAGCTATGCGTTTGGCCAGGATATCGACGCGCAACTGGTGTTCCTGTCGCCGGGCAATGCGGCGCTGGAAAAAGCCAGCCGCAACGTCAAGGCCGTGTATGCCGAGTTGCTGGTACCGATCATCAAGGACCTGGAAATGCAGCTGGCCTTGCGCCGCGATGATTACAGCCTGGTGGGCGCCTCGACCAATCCGAAAGTGTCGTTCCGCTACCAGCCGGCCTCGTGGCTGCTGTTCCGCGGTTCGGCCAACAAGGGTTTCCTGGCGCCCAGCTTTACCCAGCTGTATTCGGGCCAGCTGTTCCAGGAAATGTCGAGCGGCATAATCGATACCATCGGTTGTGGCCGCCATCCCGGCGATCCGGCGTTTTGCGCACCGGCACGTTTGAACTATTTCTCGGGCGGCAATACCGCTTTGAAACCGGAAACCTCGAAACAGGGCAGCGTGGGCATGGTGATCGAACCGGTCAAGGGGTATTCGGCCTCGCTCGATTACTGGGCCATCAATTCCAGGGACCGCATCCTCAACCGTTCGGCCACCATCGTGCTGCAGAACGCCGCCTTGCTGCCGCAAAACATCATCCGCAATGCCGATGACACCATCAACTATGTCCAGGCGGGCTGGATCAATGCGGCCGGTTCGCGCACGCGTGGCGCCGACCTGAGCTTGCGTGGCGAAGGCAACACGAATGGCTACAAATGGAATGCGGCGCTCGACGGCACCTGGACCCAGAGCTTCAAGTTTGCCGAGATCGCCGGCCAGGAGTACAAGGAGTATGTCGGCAATTTCTATACGCGCGATTTGTACTTGCGCTGGAAGCACAACGCCTCGTTCTCGCTGGCGCGCGGCGACTGGAGCGGCTTGCTGACACAAAACTACAGCACCGGCTACAAGGACCAGGTACCGAACGGCGGCGCGCTGCCCTATCCGGCGGGCTTCAATCCGAAGGTGGGCAGCTATACTACCTACACCCTGTCGGGCACCTACACAGGTTTCAAGAACACCACCCTGACGGTCGGCATCCAGAACCTGTTCGACAAGGACCCGCCGTTCACCGCGCATAACGTCGACGATGTGGTCGGCGCCGGCTGGGACCCACGGGTGGCCGATCCGCGTGGTCGTGCCCTGTCATTCCAGGTGAAATACAAGTTCCTGTAAGCCGCGCTGGCGTCACATGCGCGCAGCGGCGGCGCCTGGCGACGCCGTTTTTTTCCAGAAAGGGCCGCATGAGCAGTCACAGTGTTAACCGGCGCCGCTTTGGCGGCATGCTGGCCGCCGCCGCAGGCGCGATCGGCGCGCCGGCGCTGGCCGCTGCCGCGCAGCAAGCACCCATGCAAACATATCCCCTGCTCAAACCGGCGCGCCTGCGCCAGGGAGACCTGGTCGCCCTGGTCGCACCGGCCGGCCTGATCGATGAAGACGAGCTCGCCCGATCCATCAGCAATATGGAGTCGCTGGGTTTGCGCGTCACCCTGGGCGCCAATATCCGCGCCGTTAACGGCAACTATGCGGGCACGGTCCAGCAACGGCTGGACGACCTGCATGCGGCGTTTCGCGATCCGCACGTCAAGGCCGTATGGGCCATACGCGGTGGCTCGGGCGGCATCTCGCTGCTGGCACAGATCGATTACAAGCTGATCCGCAGCAATCCGAAGATCCTGATCGGCTACTCCGACATCACGGCGCTGCACCTGGCGATCCATCGCCACACGGGGCTGGTGACGTTTCACGGGCCGGTGGCGTCCTCCACCTTTTCCGACTACACGGTGACGCACTTGCAAGCCGTGCTGATGCAGCCGCAGCAGCAATACACGATCCCGATGGCGCTGGAAAACCACCGCCGCGCGCAAACCCAGCCCAATTTCACGATCCGCACCGTGCATGGCGGCCAGGCCACGGGACGGCTGATCGGCGGCAACCTGTGCATGGTCAGCGCGTTGGCCGGCACGCCGTATGCGGCCGAGTTTGAGCAGCGCATCCTGTTTCTGGAAGAAATCAACGAAGCGCCGTACCGGGTCGACCGCATGTTGTACCAGCTCGACCTGGCCGGTGGCCTGGCGAGCGCCAGGGCGCTGATGCTGGGCGTGTTCACGCATTGCGAAGCCGATGAGGGCGGCAGTTCATTGACGCTCGACCAGACGCTGGACCAGCATTTGCTGCCGTTGACCGTGCCGGCGGTGGCCGGCTATTCCTTCGGCCATATCCGCGACCAGTTCACCTTGCCGATGGGCATACTGGCCACCTTGGACGCCGAGCGCCAGACGGTGACGTTGCTGGAAGCGGCCGTCAGTTAGCTTGCGTACGGCGGTGGGTGTAAATGATACCTATGCTATGGTGCATGGGCGGCGTGGCACACGGCTACGCCGCGCCCTTTGCCAGCAGCGTCTTTCACCAGGTACACCGTTCATGATCAACCGCCACGCCAGCGCGTATATCCTCAGCCATCCCTTGTCTTTCGTGCTGCAGGTGCTCAAAGGCTTTCGCGCCAACCAGGGCTTGCTGCTGGCCGGCGCCGTCGCCTATTACTCGTTGCTGTCCATCGTGCCGCTCCTGATGCTGGTGGTGGTGGCCCTGTCGCACGTGATCGCGGAAGAAGAGTTGCTGCGCACCATAGGCCATTATCTGGAGTGGCTGGTGCCGGGGCAATCGAAAGCCATCGTTGCCGAGGTCGCGCATTTTCTCGATAACCGCAGCGTGATCGGTTGGCTGCTGCTGGTGACCATGCTGTTTTTCAGCTCGCTGGCGTTTACGGTGCTGGAAAACGCCATGAGCGTGATCTTCAACCATCGCGTGGCGATCCGGCGCCGCCATTTCCTTATTTCCGCCATCCTGCCGTATTGCTACATCCTCTGCCTGGGCGTCGGCATTTTATTGATCACCCTGGTAGCGGGCGGCTTGCAGGTGATGGGCGACGAAAGCGTGCGCTTCCTGCGCCAGGACTGGGGCCTGGAAGGCTTGTCGGGCGTGCTGCTCTACCTGCTGGGGCTGACAGGCGAAATCCTGGTATTGAGTTCAATTTACCTGGTGATGCCGGTGGGCCGGCTGTCGTTTACGCATGCGCTGATGGGCGGCGTGACGGCGGCATTGCTGTGGGAAATCGCGCGCCATGTGCTGGTCTGGTATTTTTCCACGCTGTCGCAGGTCAATATCGTCTACGGCTCAATGACGACGGCCATCGTCGTCATGTTCAGCCTGGAAATCGGCGCCACCTTGCTGCTGCTGGGCGCGCAAGTCATTTCCGAATATGAGCGCGTGGCGCGCGGCGGCGAGGAAGACAAGCCGCTGGAGTTAAGGACTTGATTTAAAAAGGTTGTTGCGTCGCACAAAAGCCTGTGCTATAATTCTTTCAGTGGTTGAGATCTGCTTGCAGATACTCTCACTATCCAGCTTCAGTGCGGCGACCGACAGGTGTAATGTCGATGGCGTGACTAGCACGAAAAACTGGATTTTGTAATTCCGAATACGTTGGTCGAGCTTACACTTGGAGTCACCATGCAGATAGCATGGGAGTCCGAAAATCAGGAGGCACTTTGCAGATAGCACTGGCGTCCATGACACGATTAAAGCATTGGTAATACATTGGAACGAAGCCCGCGCTAGCGGGCTTTTTTTTCGTCTGGATGGCACCTTTATAAACCTACTGTGCAGCCCGCTCTCGAATCGGCGTTACTCGCCGTACCCAAGTACGGCTGCGTTACTCAATCCGATATCGTGCTTGCTCGCTACGGTTTCTAAAGGCGCTGAGACTTTTATGGCCAAGCCTTGTTACAAGGCTCGTGCGATGAGTATCTTCTGGATATCGCTGGTGCCTTCGTAAATCTGGCATACGCGCACATCGCGGTAGATGCGCTCGACCGGGAAGTCCGACACATAGCCATAGCCGCCATGCACCTGGATGGCGTCGGAACAGACTTTTTCGGCCATCTCGGACGCAAACAGTTTCGCCATCGCTGCTTCCTTCAGGCACGGCAGGCCCGCATCCTTCATCGATGCCGCGTGGCGTATCAGCTGGCGCGCCGCTTCGATTTGCGTGGCCATGTCGGCCAGGCGGAACTGTACCGCCTGGTGTTCATAGATCGCCTTGCCGAAACTTGTCCGTTCGCGCGCGTAGGTCAAGGCCGCTTCATAGGCGGCGCGCGCCATGCCGACCGCTTGCGAGGCGATGCCGATGCGTCCGCCTTCGAGGCCCGACAGGGCGATCTTGTAACCCTGGCCTTCTTCACCGATCAGGTTGGCGGCGGGAATGCGGCAGTGCTCGAACAGGATTTGCGCCGTGTCCGACGAGTGCTGGCCCATCTTCTGTTCCAGCGACGCCACGATATAGCCGGGGCTATTGGTCGGTACCCAGAAGGCGCTGATGCCGCGCTTGCCGGCCGCCTTGTCGGTCACGGCCATGACGATGGCCACATCCGCATATTTGCCACTGGTAATAAACTGCTTGGTGCCGTTGATGATGTAGTCATCGCCATCGCGGATGGCGGTGGTGCGCAGGGCCGAGGCGTCGCTGCCCGTGTGCGGCTCCGTCAGGCAAAAGGCGCCCAGCATCTTGCCTTGCGCCAGAGGACGCAGCCATTGTTCCTGCTGCGCCTGGTTGGCGTACATCATGGCGATGCTGCAGACGGGGCAATTGTTGACCGAGATAATGGTCGACGTACCGCCATCGCCGGCGGCAATTTCTTCCAGTACCAGGGCCAGCGACACATAATCGAGGCCGGCGCCGCCGAGCTCTTCCGGCACGGCCACGCCAAACGCGCCCAGCGCCGCCAGTTCCTGCAATTCTTCTTTCGGGAAATGGTGTTCCTTGTCCCAGCGGGCCGCGTTGGGCGCCAGGCGCTCGCGCGAAAAGCTGCGCAGCGCCTCCTGGATCATGCTTTGCTCTTCATTGAGTATCATGGATAAAGTCTTTACCAGCCGATGGGGCTGCCGTCGTAGTTGCGGAAAACCGCCTGCCTGGATTGAGGCAGGCTGGCCAGGGTGGCGCGGATGCCGGCCGCGCTTTGTTCAGGGGAAATATCGGCGCCGGCGCCGCCCATCTCGGTACGCACCCAGCCCGGGTGGAAGGCCACGCAGCTTACGCCCTGCGGGCCATGCACGAGGGCGGTGTCGATCAGCACGGAGTTCAGGGCCGCCTTGCTGGCGCGGTACAGCGAACCGCTGGCGCTGCTGCGCTCGCTGAGCGACCCCATGTGCGACGACAGTACGGCCAGCTTGCCCCTGGCATTGCCCACCAGCGGCGCCAGGATGGGCAGCAAGCGCATGGCTGCCAGCACATTGGTATGCATCACGGCATCGAAATCGGCTTGCGCCGGGAAGCCATCGTGGCGCGGGCCATATACGCCTGCGTTGAGGATGGCGACCTCGAGTTTTTCATCGTCGAGCTTCCAGCCCAGGCCGGCGCAGCCTTCGACGTCGGTCACATCGAGCTGGTGCGCTTCGGCGCCCAGCGCCTTGAGCATGTCGCAATCTTGCGCCTTGCGGGCGGTGGCGATCACGCGCCAGCCATCCTGGCGGTATTGACGGACGATTTCATGGCCGATGCCGCGCGAGGCGCCGATAATCAATGCAGTAGGCATATGCTGCTCCCTGGAGTGATGGAAAAAGGCCAGCTTATACCAGTTCGATCGCCATCGCCGTCGCTTCGCCGCCGCCGATGCACAGGGCCGCCACACCGCGCTTGCCGCCCGTCTGTTTCAGGGCGCCCAGCAAGGTGACGATAATGCGCGCGCCCGAGGCGCCGATCGGGTGGCCCAGCGCGCAGGCGCCGCCGTGGATATTGATCTTGCTGTGTGGAATATCGAGGTCGTGCATGGCGGCCATCGGCACGGCGGCAAACGCTTCGTTGATTTCAAACAGGTCGACATTGCTGCTGCTCCAGCCGGTTTTTGCGTACAGTTTTTTCACGGCGCCGATCGGCGCCGTCGTAAACAGATTCGGCGCCTGGGCGTGGGTGGCGTGGCCATGGATTTTCGCGATGATGGTCAAGCCCAGCTTGTTCGCCGTCGATTCGCGCATCAGCACCAGGGCGGCGGCACCATCGTTGATCGAGGACGACGAGGCGGCGGTAATTGTGCCGTCTTTCCTGAACGCGGGTTTGAGCGATGGAATTTTTTCCAGGCGCGCCTTGGCCGGGCCTTCGTCGATGCTGACGACGGTGTCGCCACCACGGCCGGGCACGGTGACAGGCGCGATTTCCCAGTCAAAACCACCGTCTTTTGCCGCCGCCTGGGCGCGTTTGACCGATTCGATGGCAAACGCATCCTGCGCTTCGCGCGTAAACGCGTACTGGCTGGCGCACTCCTCGGCAAACGTGCCCATCGAGCGGGCATTGCCTTTTTCGTCGCGGCTGTAGGCGTCTTCCAGGCCGTCCATCATCATGTGGTCGAACAGCATGCCGTGGCCGATGCGGTAGCCGCCGCGCGCCTTGGGCACCAGGTAGGGCGCATTGGTCATCGATTCCATGCCGCCGGCCACCACCACCTCGGCGCTGCCGGCCAGCAGGGTGTCGTGGGCGAACATGGTGGTCTGCATGGCCGAGCCGCACATTTTCGACAAGGTGACGGCGCCGGTTGAATCTGGCAGGCCGGCCTTGCGCAAGGCCTGGCGCGCGGGCGCCTGGCCCTGGCCGGCCATCAGGCAATTGCCGAAATACACGTGTTCCACCAGTTCGGGCGCGACACCGGCGCGCTCGACGGCGGCCCTGATGGCCACGGCGCCCAGGTCGCTGGCGGTGACGTTGGAAAAGTCGCCCTGGAAGGCGCCCATGGGGGTGCGCGCGGCACCGACGATGACTACTGGATCATGCATGGTAATTCTCCGTTATCAAAGGTGATTACTTGGTTTCGGCAAACAATTCGCGGCCGATCAGCATGCGGCGAATTTCGCTGGTACCGGCGCCGATCTCATACAGCTTGGCGTCGCGCCACAGGCGTCCGGCCGGGTAGTCGTTGATATAGCCATTGCCGCCCAGCGCCTGGATCGCTTCGCCTGCCATCCAGGTGGCTTTTTCGGCGCTGTACAAAATGGCGCCGGCCGCATCCTTGCGCAGCTGGCGCACCGCTTCCGGGGTGGTGGCGCGGTCGCAAGCCTGGCCCACCGCATAGACATAGGCTTTGCAGGCCATCATGGTCGAATACATGTCGGCCAGTTTGCCCTGCATCAATTGGAATTCACCGATGGCCTGGCCAAACTGCTTGCGCTCGTGCACATACGGCACCACCAGGTCCATGCAGGCCTGCATGATGCCCAGCGGTCCGCCGGACAGCACCGTGCGCTCGAAGTCCAGGCCCGACATCAGCACATTGACACCCTTGCCCAGGCCACCGAGTACATTTTCAGCCGGCACTTCGCAATCCTGGAACACCAGTTCGCCCGTGTGCGAGCCACGCATGCCCAGCTTGTCGAGCTTTTGCGCGATCGAAAAACCCTTGAAATTCTTTTCGATCAGGAAGGCCGTCATGCCGCGCGCGCCGGCCGCCAGGTCGTTCTTGGCGTACACCACCAGCACATCCGCGTCGGGGCCATTGGTGATCCACATCTTGGTGCCGTTGAGCACCCAGCGGTCGCCCTTGAAGTCGGCGCGCAGCTGCATGCTGACGACGTCCGAGCCAGCGTTCGGTTCCGACATGGCCAGCGCACCGATATGCTCGCCGGTGATCAGCTTCGGCAGGTATTTGGCTTTCTGCTCGTCGCTGCCGTTGCGCTTGATCTGGTTGACGCACAGGTTCGAATGGGCGCCGTACGACAGGCCGACCGAGGCCGAGGCGCGCGAGATTTCTTCCATGGCGATGATATGGGCCAGGTAGCCCATGCCGGCGCCGCCATATTCTTCGCTGACGGTAATGCCGAGCAGGCCCATGTCGCCCATCTTGCGCCACAGGTCCATCGGGAACTGGTCGCTGCGGTCGATTTCCGCCGCGCGCGGAGCGATTTCGGCGGCGGCGAATTGCTGGATCGCTGCGCGCAGGGAGGCGATATCTTCGCCGTGGTCAAAGGTCAGGCCTGGGAGATGGAGCATGTCGTCCTCGTCGTCGTTATAGGTGATCGGCTGTCTGCCGCTTCAAAAGTCATCGTTGCAAAACCATGATACTCAGTTGTGACGTTTACGTAAACGTAAAGCAAAGTATAAAGCATGTGCTTGCGGCCTGCATCAAGCGGGCCGGCGCATGTTGCTCATGTTACTGCGCCGCCAGCGCGCCGTCGTCCAGTTCGGCCAGCATGCGCGCGCAGGCTGCTTCGTGGGTGGTGATTTCGGCCAGCGCCATTTCGATATCGATGCGCTGCTGTTCCAGGGTCTGCCGGTGCTGCGCCAGCACGCCGAGAAAACGGTCCATCTGCGCGCGCGTGTCCTTGGGCGAATCGTACATGTCGACCAGGCTTTTGATCTCGGACAAGGCCAGGCCCAGGCGCTTGCCGCGCAAGGTCAGCTTGAGCCGGGTACGGTCGCGCGGCGTATAGACCCGGCTGCGCCCGCCCGCCCCTTCGCGTTTCGGACTCAGTAATCCCTGGTCTTCATAGAAACGGATGGCGCGCGCCGTGATGTCGAACTCGCGGGCCAGTTCGGTAATGGTGTAGGTGGTGCTCGGTGCGGGCGTAGACATGGGCGTGGGGCTGGTGGGCATGATGGTTCGGACTGTGGTGACGTTGACGTTCGCGTCAATGCCATTGTAGCGCGCCCGCGCCATCAGGCCCGAAACAAATGCCCGCAGCAGCGTTGCGATGAGCTGACAATGCTGCGGGAGGAAAAATGGATCGAAAATACACCGAATCCAGTATGAAAACGCCGAGGACGATTGAAAGTTGGTGGCGTGGATGCCACCAAAAAGAACTTTCTTTGTGCCAACATGAGCACTTTTCGTTATGATGGAAGTAAATTTGCCATCCAGACAAGCAGCTGCGTAGAAGTTTCCAATATAAAATAAAATAGTATTTATGAAAGGTTTTGTTATAAGAAATTATGTGGCGCGCACCTTGCATGCGTTACCACAGGGCGCGCATGATTGCATACCGTATGTTGTAGCGCCAAAACGAGGCTTTGAAATCGTGTTGCATTGCAAAATTCAAAGCCAGCCGCGAATTTGACCCGAATCCATGGTGGATTGCAAAAGAAAATTTGGCCCGCTATTTACAGGAAAAGTCCGCCGGACTGTTAATTGTAAATTATTTTCTTTTTTAGAAGTGACAATCTGCATGGTCATTCAAGAAACTGACTTTCATGTTACAACATGAAATAGTACACCTATGAATTCTTCTAACGAACGCGAAAGCTTTAGCCAGCGACTTCAACTGGCTCTGAAAAACGCCCACTACTCTCCTGACAGCCCGACCAGACTGGCCCGGGAATTCAATATCCGTTTCGATGGACGCCCGATTACTGTGCATGCCGCCAGAAAATGGTTAGTTGGCGAAGCCATCCCCACGCAAGAAAAATTGCGCATGATTGCTCAATGGTTGGGCGTGCCGGCGGAGTGGTTGCGCTTTGGCGGTCCGGAAAGCGCCGCGCCAAATGGCGAAACGGGCAGTGCCCTGTCGCGTTTTGAATCGGTCGATGTGAAATTAATTGCTGATCTGCAAAGATTAGATGAGCATCATCGTCACATCGCGCGTGAATTTATTCGCATGCTGGTCCGCGTTAACTACCAAAAGTAAATATTTTCCCGTCGTCACGGCGCTTGCGGACGGCGCCAGGCCGGTCAGCGATGGCCGGCTGTTTTTTTGCGCGTGGTCATGCTGGAGACATGATTTTGCTGCACAATAAAACCCTCTTATGTTGCACTGCAACTGGATTATTCGACGATCGTCTTGTAACAGACAGCGCAGTGGCCAATAGCGGCGCATAATAGGTCAGCAGCAGCCAGTTTGTCATCCACCATGGAGCCGAGCATTTGAGCCGTCTTATGAAAAGCAACTACAGCAACACCGCGCAGCTGAAAGACTTGATGACCGTGCCGCCCATGACCGCCGCGCAACATGCGGAAGTCATGCGCAAACGGATAGCTCAACGCAGGATGGTTGAAGAAGCCAGGGATTTGAAGAGAGCCAGCGCCACGCAGTTCGAAAAGCGCTGACGGATTTATGCGCTAGCGCTGTCGCTGTTTTTTAAGCCATTCCAGCGTGGCGCCAGGCCATGCTCGATGCCGAGCAGGTCGATGACGCGCGCGACCGTATGGTCGACCATCTCGGCGATGCTGTTGGGTAGCTGGTAAAAGCTCGGCAGCGGCGGGAAGATAATGCCGCCCATTTCGGTGACGGCCGTCATATTGCGCAGGTGCGCCAGGTTGAACGGCGTTTCGCGCACCATCAAGATCAGGCGCCGGCGCTCCTTGAGCGCCACATCGGCCGCGCGCGTGATCAGATTATCCGACAAGCCATGCGCCACGGCCGCCAGCGTCTTCATCGAACACGGCGCGATCACCATGCCGTCCGACTGGAACGAGCCGCTGGCAATCGATGCGCCGATATCGCGCTGCTTGTGCACCACGTGCGCCAGCGCTTCGATATCCTTGCGGCCCATGCCGGTTTCCTGGTGCAGGGTCAATACCGCCGCGTCCGACAACACCAGATGGGTCTCGACGCCGGGGAGGGCGACTAGCAGTTGCAGCAGCCGCAAGCCGTAGATGGCGCCCGTGGCGCCCGTGATGGCAATGACGATACGGCGCGGCCGCTGCGGTACATCAGGCATCAAGCAAGGACTTCAGTTCGCCCGATTCAAACATTTCATTCATGATGTCGGAGCCGCCGATGAACTCGCCTTTGACATACAGCTGTGGAATGGTCGGCCAGTTCGAGTAGTCCTTGATGCCCTGGCGAACTTCCGGGTCGTCCAGCACATTGACGGTGGCGATGTTTTCCACACCGCAGGCTTTCAGGATCTGGATGGCGCGGCCGGAAAAGCCGCACTGTGGAAACTGGGCCGTGCCTTTCATGAACAGCACGACCGGCGTGCTCGTCACGGTTTCTTTGATCCAGGTTTGTACGTCGCTCATGGTTGCCTCTGATGGGTAAATAAATAGATGGCGTCATTTTATAAGAAAACGACGCCACGGGTATGCGCTCAGGTCATTAATCGCGAAAGTGCGCCACGCTACAGAATCTTGCCCAGGCAGACGGACTGCGCCGCTCCCACGTATTTGCCCCAGGGCGCGACGGGCGCGTAACCATGCTTGCGGTAAAACGCCACGGCGCGCGTGTTGATCACGCGCGTCGACAGGGCCACGGCAAGGTAGCCCAGCTTGCGCGCTTCGGCTTCGGCGTGAAACAGCAACGCCGCGCCTACGCCAGTGTTGCCGGGGCGGGCAAACATGCGCTTGAGTTCGGCTGTTGTACTGCCGCTCTGCTCAAGCGGGCGCAGGGCGGCGCAGCCGAGCAGCTGGCCGGCACCATTTTTGGCCAGATAAAAGCTGCTGCGCGCGTCCGGTGCGTCGGCATCGAACGAAGCGCGGCCGCTGTCGCCGCACAGCTCCTGCAGCACGCTTGATAGCTCATCCTGCAACAGCCGCGCCTCGGCACTGCTGGCGCTGGTCGTGCTGATGACAATGTCAGGCATGCTTATCCGCGCAGCTTGGCAAAGGCGGCGGCCATGCTGCCGGCCGGCTCGGGCGCGTTACGCGCCTGCGACTGGTGCTGGGCCATGCTGCGGCGGTCGTTGCGGTCGCCTTTTTGCTCGGGCTTGCTGCCGGCCTGCGGCGCGCTGTCCGTCAGGCGCATGGTCAGCGCGATGCGCTTGCGCTTTTCATCGACTTCCAGCACTTTCACGCGCACCACTTGCCCGGCTTTGACCACCGTGTGCGGATCTTTCACAAACGTGTTCGACAGCGCCGAGATATGCACCAGGCCATCCTGGTGCACGCCGATATCGACAAAGGCGCCAAACGCGGCCACGTTGGTGACCACGCCCTCCAGTATCATGTCCGGGCGCAGGTCGCGGATTTCTTCCACGCCTTCCTTGAAGGTGGCGGTGGTAAATTCAGGACGCGGATCGCGGCCCGGCTTTTCCAGCTCTTTCAGGATGTCGGAAATGGTCGGCACGCCGAAGGTTTCGTCGGCATATTTGGCCGGGTTCAGGGTTTTCAGCAGGGACGTTTCGCCGATCACCGCCTTGATGTCCTTCTTGATATCAGCCAGGATCTTTTCCACCAGCGGGTACGATTCCGGGTGCACGGCCGAGGCGTCGAGCGGATTGTCGCCGCCCATCACGCGCAAAAATCCCGCTGCCTGTTCGAACGTCTTGTCGCCCAGGCGCGGCACGCTTTTCAGCGCCGCGCGCGAAGTAAATGCACCCTTCATGTCGCGATAGCTGACGATGCTTTGCGCCACGCTGGCCGACAGGCCCGACACGCGCGCCAGCAGCGGCGCCGAGGCCGTGTTGACATCGACGCCGACGGCGTTGACGCAGTCTTCCACCACCGCATCGAGCGAGCGGGCCAGCTGGCTCTGGCTCACGTCGTGCTGGTACTGGCCCACGCCGATCGATTTCGGGTCGATTTTCACCAGTTCGGCCAGCGGATCTTGCAACCGGCGCGCGATCGAGACGGCGCCGCGCAGGGACACGTCCATGTCGGGCAGTTCTTTCGAGGCAAACTCCGACGCCGAATACACCGACGCGCCCGCTTCCGAGACGACGATCTTCGTCATCTTCGCTTCCGGATGCTGCTTGATCAGGTCCTGCGCCAGTTTGTCGGTCTCGCGCGAGGCGGTGCCGTTGCCGATGGAAATCAAGGACACATTGTGCTTGGCGGCCAGACGGCCCAGCGTATGCAACGAGCCATCCCAGTCGTTCTTCGGCTGGTGCGGATAGATCACGGCCGTATCGACGACTTTACCGGTGGCGTCGACCACGGCCACCTTGACACCCGTGCGCAGGCCCGGGTCCAGGCCCATGGTGGCACGCTGACCGGCCGGCGCGGCCAGCAGCAGCGCTTTCAGGTTGGTGGCGAAGACATTGATGGCGTCCTGTTCCGAGCGTTCGCGCAGTGCGCCCATCAGCTCGGTTTCCAGGTGCATGAAGCTTTTCACGCGCCAGGTCCAGCGCGCCGTGTCCGATAACCACTTGTCGGCCGGGCGGCCCTGGTGCTTGATGCCGAAGCGGGCGGCGATGCGGCCTTCGCAAGGATTGTGCGGCGCATCCCATTTTGGTTTCTCCGCTTCCGTATCGAGGCGCAGGGTGACGTCGAGGATGCCTTCGCGGCGTCCGCGCAGCAGGGCCAGCGCGCGGTGCGATGGCACCGTGGCAATGGTTTCCGAGTAGTCGAAATAATCGGCGAATTTTTCGCCTTCGTCCTGCTTGCCTTCGACCACTTTTGATTCGACTACGCCATGTTCCTGCACGTATTCGCGCAGGGTTTGCAGCAGGTTGGCATCTTCGGCGAAACGCTCCATCAGGATCTGGCGCGCGCCGTCCAACGCCGCCTTGGTGTCAGGCACGCCCGGGTTGTTGCCGTCGGCACTCGTAAAGGCGTCGCGCAGGAATTTGCCCGCTTCCATTTCCGGCGTCAGGTCCGGGTTGCCCAGCAAGCAGTCTGCCAGCGGCGTCAATCCCGCTTCGATGGCGATCTGCGCCTTGGTGCGGCGCTTCTGTTTATACGGTAAATACAAATCTTCCAGGCGGGTCTTGTCTTGCGCGTGCATGACGGCGTCGAGCAGGGCCGGCGTCATCTTGTTCTGTTCCGTGATCGAGGCCACGATGGCGGCGCGCCGTTCTTCGAGTTCGCGCAGGTAGCGCAGCCGCTCCTCGAGCAGGCGCAGCTGGATATCGTCCAGGCCGCCGGTCGCTTCCTTGCGGTAACGGGCAATAAAGGGCACGGTGGCGCCTTCGTCGAGCAGTTCGATGGCGGCGGCAACCTGTACCGGTTTGGCGGCAAGTTCAAGGGCAAGACGTTGTTCGATGGTGGGCAGCATGGTTGTTTCCAAAGCGATCAAGGCTGGAATGATACGCAATCGGCGCGATTGTGTCAGTGTTTGGACAGTGTGCACGGTGGAACTGATATTGAATAAGCTATTCGGCCCCGTATGAAGGATAATATTGCCTGTTGCCGTTTTTGATACACACACAAACCATCATGCGTACCATGGATTTTACCCGCGACGACATCAGTGACACCCCTGCCGCACCGGCCAGCGCGCCGGGCGCGCCCTTGCCCTACGCCGTCGCCACCTGGCTGCAGCGCGTGGAGGCCGCCGCCCATCCCAAGCCCGTGCTGCCACTGGCCGAACCCGATCCCAAGCTCAATACGCATCGCCTGATCTATGTGCTGGCGCCCACCAGCGGCGGGCGCCATGTGGCCCTGTGCCTGTACAAGGCGCGGTTGCGGCCCAATGGCGATGTCGCCGCGGCCAGTCCCATCAGCGAAATCTTTTCGCTGCTGTCGGCCCCGCCCACGTTTCTGACACCGTTGGATGAAGACCTGGTGCGCTTCTTCGTTGCCATGCGCACGGGCCAGAATTCGCAGACGGGCAGCGCCACCGAACCGAAGGGCAAAGTCGGCGCCGCCTTGCTGTCCATGCTGGCCGAGCAGGACAAACTGTTGTGGGCCAATTCCTGGGCCGATGTCGGCAATGGCCTGGTATACCCGCTGAAAGAAGGCCCGGTACGTCCGGCGCGGCTGTTCTGGCGCGACGAGGGCAAGACCATGCGCCTGGGCTGGCAGGTCGATCCGCCGCAAGGCGTGAGCCACCACGGTGCCGACCAGATCGACTACATGCTGCCGACCGATCCGCCGTGGTATATCGATAATCTGTCGTGTGGCGTGCTGGAACTGAACCAGGGCGGCTCCGATATTTCCCTGGCCGACCTGCAGGCGCTGGTGGCGCAGGCGCCGCCCCTGAATGCGAACGACAAGGTGCGCGTGTCGCAACTGCTGCTGGCGCAGGGCTTGCAGCACCTGATGCCGCTGCCACAACCGTTGCCGCAGCGCTTGCGCAAGGATGTGCCGGCCACGCCGGTGTTGCTGATGGACAGCGCCATGCTGGCCGACGGCAGCGTTCAGCGCTGGCACGACTTTGCCGTGCTGTCCTTTGATTACGATGGCGAACGCGTGTCGTTCGACCCGTCCCAGCGCGTGGTGCGCCAGGTGGGCGAGGTGACCGAAATTATCCAGCGCAATACGGTCGATGAAGCGCGCGCGCTGGCGCTGCTGGCCGAACTGCAATTCAAGAAGCCTGGCTCGGCGCCCTTGAGCGGTCTGAAGGGCGCCTTGCTGCTGCCGAGCCAGGCCGCATGGCTGCGCTTTGCCGAGTCCGGCATCGATACTCTGCTCGACGCTGACTGGATCGTTGAAAAGACGGCGAAATACCGCTATGACGTGGCCGATGTCGACGACTGGTACGCCGACATCGACGACCAGGACCCGGAAAGCGGCAACGCCTGGTTCGAGCTGGAACTGGGCATCGTCGTCAACCACGAGCGCGTGCCGCTGCTGCCGGTGCTGGTGCAATTGATCCGCAATGCGCCGAACGACTTCAATCCGAAGGTCATCGACGCACATGCCGACGACGACCAGATGCTGGCCACGCTGGCTGATGGCACCCGGGTGGCGCTGCCGTGGGGCCGCGTGCGGCCTATTTTGAACACCCTGGGCGAGCTGTATTTCAACGACAAGATCAAGCGCGCCGTGCGCATGTCGACCCTGGACGCGGCGCGCCTGGAAGAGCTGGCGCGCGCTCTGGAACTGCGCTGGACCGGTGGCGAGCAATTGCGTGCCATGGGCCGCAAGCTGAGCCAGTTCGGCTCGGTACAGAAAGTGGCGGCACCAAACGGCTTGCAGGCCACCTTGCGCGACTACCAGGCCGATGGCCTGGCGTGGATGCAGTTCCTGCGCGACCATGACCTGGCCGGCATCCTGGCCGATGACATGGGTCTCGGCAAGACCGTGCAGACCCTGGCGCATATCCTGATCGAAAAAGAAGCGGGTCGCCTGACGCATCCGGCGCTGGTGATCGCGCCGACCAGCCTGATGGGCAACTGGCAGGACGAGGCGGCCAAGTTTGCTCCCAGCCTGAAAGTGCTGCTGCTGCAAGGCAAGGACCGCGCCCAGCAATTCGATCAGATCGATGACTGCGACCTGGTGCTGACCACCTATGCGCTGCTGCCGCGCGACGAAGAAATCTTGCGCGAGCACGATTTCCACCTGGTGATCCTCGACGAATCGCACTACATCAAGAACACGCGCAGCAAGGCGGCGCAAAGCGCCGGCCTGCTGCGCGCGCGCCATCGCCTGTGTCTGTCCGGCACGCCGCTGGAAAACCACCTGGGCGAACTGTGGTCGCAATTCCATTTCCTCTTGCCCGGTTTGCTCGGCGACGAAAAAACCTTTAACACCCAGTTCCGCCATCCGATCGAGCGCCAGGATGACCCGCTGCGCCGCATGCTGCTCAATCGCCGCATCAAGCCTTTCCTGCTGCGCCGCACGAAAGACAACGTCGCCAAGGAACTGCCGCCGAAAACGGAAATGGTGCGCAAGGTCGAGCTGACTGGGCCGCAGCGCGACCTGTACGAAACTGTGCGCCTGGCGATGGACCAGAAGGTGCGCGAGGAAATCGACAAGAAGGGCGTGGCGCGCAGCCAGATCGTGATTCTCGAAGCGCTGCTGAAATTGCGCCAGGTATGCTGCGATCCGCGCCTGGTGAAATCCCTGCCGGCGAAAAAGCAGGCGGCCGGCTCGGCCAAGCTGGCGGACCTGATGCAGATGGTGGAAGACCTGCTCGATGAAGGGCGCAAGATTCTGGTCTTCTCGCAATTTACCAGCATGCTTGAACTGATCGAGGAAGAACTCGAATCGCGCGATATTGCCTACGCCTTGCTGACCGGCGAGACGAAAGACCGCAGCGCCCAGGTGGCGGCCTTCCAGCAGGGTGCCGTGCCGATCTTTTTGATCAGCCTCAAAGCCGGTGGCGTGGGCCTGAACCTGACTGCCGCCGACACGGTGATCCACTACGACCCGTGGTGGAACCCGGCGGCCGAAAACCAGGCGACCGACCGCGCCTGGCGCATCGGCCAGGACAAGCCGGTGTTCGTCTACAAGCTGATTGCCAAGGGTACGCTGGAAGAAAAAATCCAGTTGCTGCAGCAGAAGAAATCGGAACTGGCGCAATCGATCCTGGCCGAAGGCGAGTCGCAGAAAATGGCGCTCACGCAAGAAGATCTGCAACAGATCTTTGCACCTTTGGAAGATTAAGCGCGCTTATACTGGTGCATTGAATCCATGCCGGGTATAAGCATGCTGCCACTGTTCCTGTTGCTGCTGGCCGGCGCCATCCTGATGGCGCTGCGTTTTGTCCAATTGCGCCGCGCCCTGCTGCGCGCGCGCGCGGGCGAAACACAGTTCCGCCTGCTGGCCGAGCACAGCCGCGACGCGCAGTTCCTGCTCGACGCCACCACCTTCGAATTGCTCTACATTAGCCCGGCCGCCCAGCGTATGACTGGTCTGGACCTGCCTGCCCTGCGGGAACATGCGGCGCGCCTGGCCGTCGATGTGCCGGCCCGCTTGCGGCGCTGGCAGGACGGCGACACGAGTCGCTTGACGCTGCTGCGCGAAGCGCAACTGCCGCATGGCGATGGCCAGCTGGCGCTGGAAATCACCTCCACCCTGGTCGAACGCATGGCGGGCCGCCCCTGGACCCTGGTCGGCAGCGTGCGCGACGTGACGCAGGCGCAGCAGGAAGAAGCGCAGCGCGCCGCCGAACAGAAAAAGTTTGCCTCCATGCTGTCGCATGAGTTTCGTACGCCCCTGGCCACCATCGATGGCGCGGCCCAGCGACTGGTGGCGACCGGCGGCGGTGCCGACGAGGCCACGCGCAAGCGCTATGTCAAGATACAGGCGGCGGTCGACCGCTTGCTGGCCATGATTGACGATTATCTGTCGCCCGAACGCATGGCGGCGATTGGCCGTGAGCGTGCCGCCGATGGTATTGCGCCTTTGCTGTTGCTGCAGCAGGCCGCCGCCACCGTGCCGGCCAGCCATCCGGTGCGGCTGCAGCTCGATGAAGACTTGCCGGCCCGCCTGCGCTGCGACGTGGCAGGCATGGCCCTGGCTATGAAAATCCTGCTGGACAACGCCGTCAAATTCAGTCCGGCCGGCAGCCCGGTCACGCTCGAAGGCCGGCTGGCGCGGCAGGGCGGGGTGGAGTTCGTGGTGCGCGACCGTGGCCCCGGCGTGCCACCGGACGAAATGGCGCAGGTGTTCGACAAGGGCTACCGCGGCAGGTTTGCCAGCGGCCACCCGGGCGCGGGCCTGGGCCTGTATATGGCGCGCGCTGTGGTGGAAGTACACGGCGGCAGCTTGCAGATCGATAGTGGGAATGAGGAAGGCGCTGCTTTGCGCATCTGGCTGCCGCTGCCGGTGGCCGCTGGGAAAATCCTTGCTTCCGCTGAAGTCAACCGTGATAATTCCTTGACGTAGACCTGCCCTGCCATCCATCATGGCGCAAGAAGTGCATGGCAAGGTTTGCCACATGAAATGCTTATTAACAAGAAGAATGGCGTAGCAATGACGAAAATACTGATCGTCGAAGACAATCTGGACTACGCAGAAGACATGGCGGAGTTCCTCGTTGAGCTCGAACATGAAGTCCATACCGCCAGCTCGGCTGGCGACATGTGGGCTGCACTCAGCCATGGCAATGTCGATGTGGTGGTGCTCGATCTGGGTTTGCCCGACGAGGACGGCTTCAACGTCATTCCGCGCATGCGCCAGCTGTATCCGCAGATCGGCGTGCTGGTGCTGACGGGCCGGGTGGCGTTCGACAGCCGCATCCTCGGCCTGCGCCTGGGCGCCGACCACTATCTCACCAAGCCGATCAAGTTCCCGGAATTGGCTGCCCATATCGAAGCGCTGGACCGCCGCGTCGGACCACAGGAATCGGCGGCGCCCGAACCGGGCAAGTGGACCTTGAAAGTGAGCGCGCGCCAGCTCGAACTGATGGGTTCGGTGATCGCCCTGACGGAAAAGGAATTCAATTTCCTGCACTTGCTGACCATCAATACCCGCCCGGTGCCGCGCGACGTGATCGTGGCCGGCATGGGCGGCGACGATCCCGACGCGGGCCGCCGCGTCGACATGCTGGTCTATCGCTTGCGCAAGAAAGCCAAGACGGGCCTGGGCCAGGACCTGCCGCTGCGCAGCGCCTATGGCGAGGGCTACAGCCTGTCGGCCAGCTTCAACCTGTCCTGAAAATAGCCGGTTAACAATAAAGGGGACACAGTCGTCCCTTTTTTTCCGTCCACGAAAAAAATCAGGGCCAGAGTCGTGTCCGGGCCGGTAAAGTGGGTAGAATCACGCCATTCGCTTTTATTCCACGACGATGCCATGGCCCGACTGCCCCGTTTGATCATCCCGCAACTGCCCCATTACGTCATCCAGCGCAGCAGCAACGGCCAGCCGGTGTTTCAGGACAGTGCCGACTACACGCAGTGCCTCGCCTGGCTGAAAACCGGCGCCAGAAGGTTCAAGGTCGCCATCCACGCCTATGTGTTATTGCCGGACCAGCTGCATTTGCTGGCCACCCCCAGCGACAGCACCGGCCTGGGCCAGCTGATGCAATGGCTGGGACGCTATTACGTGCCCTACTTTAACCAGAAGTATGGCCGTGAAGGGGCACTGTGGCAGGGGCGCTACAAAACCTCGGTCATCGATGCCGAACATTTCTTCCTGCTGGCTTGCCATTACCTGGAGAGGGTGCCGGTGCAGGTGGGCCTGGTGGCTCAGCCGCGCGATTATCCGTGGTCCAGCCATGCTTGCCATGCCGGCCTGCGGCCGGACCCCATCGTCACCGACCATGCGCTGTATTGGGCGCTGGGGAATACGCCGTTCGACCGCGAGGCGGCCTATCTGAGCCTGGTCGAGCAGGGCCTGGGCAGCAGCCAGGTCAAGGTGCTGGAAGCGGCGGTATTGAAGGGCTGGCCGCTCGGTTCGGATGCCTTCAAGCAGGCGCTGGAAGTCAAAATGAAGCGGCAGGTATTGCCCGCCAGGCGGGGCCGTCCACGCAAAATCACTGCCGATCCGGCCTAAAAACCAAAGAATAAACAAGACGCATTTTCATTGTGAAAATCATGACTATGTCCCCATTAAATTTTTTGAGCGACTAAAATCCATTTAATTCGACTCCGACCCTTTTTTTTCTAGTTGAGTTTTCTGCTGCATTGCACTACTCTAGCTTTTCGATAGTCATTTTGCAGCGGAGAAGCCCATGAAAGCGCAAGGCCTGTACGACCCAGCCAATGAACACGATGCCTGTGGCGTCGGTTTCGTCGCCCATATCAAGGGCAACAAAACCCATTCGATCGTCGAACAGGGTTTGCTGATACTGAAAAACCTCGATCACCGGGGCGCCGTCGGCGCCGATCCGCTGATGGGCGATGGCGCTGGCATCCTGATCCAGATTCCTGACCAGTATTACCGCGAAGAGATGGCCAAGCAGGGCGTGGAATTGCCGCCGCCTGGCGAATACGGCGTGGGCATGGTGTTCCTGCCGAAGGAACATGCGTCGCGCATCGCTTGCGAACAGGAAATCGAACGCGCCGTGCGCATCGAAGGCCAGGTCATCCTCGGCTGGCGCAACGTGCCGATCGATACCGACATGCCGATGTCGCCGACCGTGCGCGCCAAGGAACCCGTGATCCGCCAGATCTTTATCGGCCGCGGTCCCGACATCATGGTCACCGATGCGCTCGAGCGCAAACTGTATGTGATCCGCAAATCGTCGGGCCACGCCATCCAGGCCTTGAAACTGCTGCATGGCAAGGAATTCTTCGTGCCGTCGATGTCGGCACGCACCATTGTCTACAAGGGCCTGCTGCTGGCCGATCAGGTCGGTGTCTACTATAAAGACCTGCAGGATGCGCGCTGCATTTCGGCGCTGGCGCTGGTGCACCAGCGTTTCTCGACCAATACTTTCCCCGAATGGCCGCTGGCCCACCCGTACCGCCTGATCGCCCACAACGGCGAGATCAACACCGTCAAAGGCAACTTCAACTGGATGCGTGCGCGCGAAGGCGTGATGAAGTCGGCCGTGCTGGGTGACGACCTGCAAAAGCTGTTTCCACTGATCTATGAAGGCCAGTCCGACACCGCCTGCTTCGACAATGCGCTCGAACTGCTGCTGATGGCCGGCTATCCGATCGCCCAGGCGATGATGATGATGATCCCGGAAGCGTGGGAAAACCACACGACGATGGACGACAACCGCCGCGCCTTCTACGAATACCATGCCGCGATGATGGAACCATGGGACGGCCCGGCTGCCATGGCGTTCACCGACGGCCGCCATATCGGCGGCACCCTGGACCGCAATGGCCTGCGTCCGGCGCGCTACATCGTCACCGACGACGACCTGGTGGTGATGGCCTCGGAGTCGGGCGTGCTGCCGATCCCGGAATCGAAGATTATCCAGAAATGGCGTTTGCAGCCTGGCAAAATGTTCCTGATCGACCTGGAAGCGGGCCGCATCATCGACGACCAGGAACTGAAAAACACCTACGCCAACGCCAAGCCGTACAAAGCCTGGATCAACTCGGTGCGCATCAAGCTCGACGAAATCAAGATGGCCGAAGGCCAGCTCAAGCAGGACCGCGCCCAGGGCGAAAAAGCCCAGCCGTCCCTGCTCGATCGCCAGCAGGCCTTCGGCTACACCCAGGAAGACCTGAAATTCCTGCTCGCGCCGATGGCCGTCGCCGGCGAGGAAGCGACCGGCTCGATGGGCAACGACTCGCCGCTGGCCGTCATGTCGAACAAACTCAAGCCGCTGTATAACTACTTCAAGCAGCTGTTCGCGCAAGTGACGAACCCGCCGATCGATCCGATCCGCGAAGCGATGGTGATGTCGCTGGTGTCGTTTATCGGCCCGAAACCGAACCTGCTCGACACCAATAACGTCAATCCGCCGATGCGTCTGGAAGTATCGCAGCCGGTGCTGGGCTTCGAGGACATGGCGCGCCTGCGCAATATCAGCGCACATACGGGCGGCAAGTTCAAGTCCTACGAACTCGATATCTGCTACCCGCTGGTTTGGGGCAAGGAAGGCGTGGAAGCGTGCCTGGCCTCGCTGTGCGCCGAAGCGGTCGACGCCGTCAAGTCCGGTCACAACATCCTGATCATCTCGGACCGCGCCATCTGCGCCGAGCAGGTCGCCATTCCGGCGCTGCTGGCCACCTCGACCGTCCACCAGCACCTGGTCAGCAAGGGCCTGCGCGCCTCGGCCGGCCTGGTGGTGGAAACCGGTTCGGCCCGTGAAACCCATCACTTCGCCTTGCTGGCCGGTTATGGCGCGGAAGCGGTCCACCCTTACCTGGCGATGGAAACCCTGGTCGAGCTGGCGCACGGCTTGCCGGGCGACCTGTCGGGCGACAAGGCGATCTACAACTACACCAAGGCAGTCGGCAAGGGCTTGATGAAAGTCATGTCGAAGATGGGCATTTCGACCTACATGTCCTACTGCGGCGCGCAGATCTTCGAAGCGATAGGCCTGAACAAGTCCCTGGTCGACAAATACTTCAAGGGCACGGCCTCGAATGTGGAAGGCATCGGCGTGTTTGAAGTGGCGGAAGAAGCGCTGCGCCTGCATCACCTGGCCTTCGGCAATGATCCGGTACTGGCCCACCAGCTCGACGCCGGTGGCGAATACGCCTTCCGCGTGCGCGGCGAAGACCATCTGTGGACGCCGGACGCGATTGCCAAGCTGCAGCATTCGACCCGCGCCAACAATTTTTCCAGCTACAAGGAGTATGCGCAGATCATCAACGACCAGAGCCGTCGCCACCTGACCCTGCGCGGCCTGTTCGAATTCAAGCTCGACCCGACCAAGGCGATACCGCTCGATGAAGTGGAGCCGGCCAAGGAAATCGTCAAGCGTTTCGCTACCGGCGCCATGTCGATGGGTTCGATCAGCACCGAAGCGCACGCCACTCTGGCCGTGGCCATGAACCGTATCGGCGGCAAGTCGAACACCGGCGAAGGCGGCGAAGATCCGTCGCGCTATGCGATGGAACTGAAAGGCATCAAGATCAAGCAGGGCGAGACCATGGCCTCGATCATGGGCAAGGAGCAGATGGTGGTCGACATCGCTTTGCAGGAAGGCGATTCGCTGCGCTCGCGCATCAAGCAGGTGGCCTCGGGCCGTTTCGGCGTCACGGCCGCCTACCTGAACTCGGCCGACCAGATCCAGATCAAGATGGCGCAAGGCGCGAAACCTGGCGAAGGCGGCCAGTTGCCCGGCCATAAAGTGTCGGAATATATCGCCACCCTGCGCTTCTCGGTGCCGGGTGTGGGCCTGATTTCGCCGCCGCCGCACCACGATATCTATTCGATCGAAGACCTGGCGCAGCTGATCCACGATTTGAAGAACGCCAACCCGCGCGCCTCGATCTCGGTGAAACTGGTGTCGGAAGTCGGTATCGGCACGGTGGCCGCCGGCGTGACCAAGGCCAAGGCCGATCACGTGGTGGTGGCCGGCCATGACGGCGGCACGGGCGCTTCGCCACTGTCGTCGGTGAAACATGCCGGCACACCATGGGAACTGGGCCTGGCCGAAACGCAGCAGACCTTGGTGCTGAATGGCTTGCGCAGCCGGATCCGGGTACAAGCAGACGGCCAGATGCGTACAGGCCGCGACGTGGTGATCGCCGCCCTGCTGGGCGCCGACGAAATCGGCTTTGCCACCGCGCCGCTGGTGGTCGAAGGCTGCATCATGATGCGCAAATGCCATCTGAACACCTGCCCGGTGGGCGTGGCCACGCAAGACCCGGTCTTGCGTGCCAAGTTCTCGGGCAAACCGGAATATGTGGTCAACTACTTCTTCTTCGTGGCCGAAGAAGCGCGCCAGTTGATGGCGCAGCTGGGCATCCGCACCTATGACGAGCTGATTGGCCGCGTCGACTTGCTCGACAAGTCCAAGGCGATCACCCACTGGAAAGCGCAGGGCCTGGACTTCTCGGCCATCTTCCACAAACCGGAAACGACGGACGGGCAAGCCTGCCGCCATGTGGAAAACCAGGACCACGGCCTGGAAAAAGCGCTCGACCACAAGCTGATCGCGCAAGCGCGCGCCGCGCTGGAGAAGGGCGAACGCGTGTCGTTCATCTCGCCGGTGCGCAACGTCAACCGCACGGTCGGCACCATGCTGTCGGGCGAAGTGGCGAAAAAATACGGCCATGCCGGCTTGCCGGACGACACCATTCACATCCAGCTGCAAGGCACGGCCGGCCAGTCGGCCTGCGCCTTCCTGGCGCATGGCATCACGATTGACCTGGTCGGCGAAGGCAACGATTACGTCGGCAAGGGCCTGTCGGGCGGGCGCATCATCGTGCGCCCCAATACCGAGTTCCGCGGCTGGGCGGTGGACAACATCATTATCGGCAACACGGTGCTGTACGGCGCCGTGGCCGGCGAAGCCTTCTTCAATGGCGTGGCGGGCGAACGCTTTGCCGTGCGCAACTCGGGCGCCACGGCGGTGGTCGAAGGCCTGGGCGACCATGGCTGCGAATACATGACCGGCGGTACGGTGGCGGTGCTGGGCGCGACGGGCCGTAACTTTGCGGCCGGCATGTCGGGCGGTGTTGCTTATGTATATGACCCGGCGGGCGACTTTGCCAGCAAGTGCAATACGGCCATGGTCAGCCTCGACAAGGTGGTCTCGGCCAGCGAACAGCAAGCCCACCGCGACGCCTGGCACGCCCAGCAGCGCAACGGCACGCCGGAAGCCGATGAAGTGATCCTCAAGCGCCTGATCGAGCGTCACTTCAAGCACACGGGCAGCACCCGCGCCCGCGTCCTGCTCGACGACTGGGCAGTGGCGCGCGGCAAATTCGTCAAGGTCTTCCCGAACGAATACAAGCGCGCGCTGATTGAAATGGCCGCCGACGCCGCCCAGGAAGTACAAGCCGTCGCCGCCTGAGTCAAAGCTCAGCGCCAAGAATGTGACCAGGGAGCGGCCAGGCCGCTCCCCGCCAGCCAAATATAAAGGAATCATCGTGGGTAAAATCACCGGCTTCATGGAATTCAAGCGCCAGGACGAACACTATCTGGAGCCTGCCGCGCGTCTGAAGAACTACAAGGAATTCGTGCTGCACCTGTCGGACGCGCAAGCGACCGTGCAAGGGGCACGCTGCATGGATTGCGGCATCCCGTTCTGCAACACGGGTTGCCCGGTCAATAACATCATCCCCGACTGGAACGACCTGGTGTATCGCGGCGCCTACCGCGAAGCGCTCGACGTCTTGCATTCGACCAATAACTTCCCGGAATTTACGGGCCGTATCTGCCCGGCGCCGTGCGAAGCGGCCTGCACGCTGGGCATCCACGAAGATCCGGTCGGCATCAAGTCGATCGAACACAAGATCATCGACATGGGCTGGGAACACGGCTGGGTCACGCCGCAACCGGCGTCTTTCAGCACCGGCAAGAAAGTGGCCATCGTCGGCTCCGGTCCTGCCGGCCTGGCGGCGGCGCAGCAACTGGCGCGCGCCGGCCATGCCGTCACCGTGTTTGAAAAGAGCGACCGCGTCGGCGGCCTGCTGCGCTACGGCATTCCCGACTTCAAGATGGAAAAGTCGCATATCGACCTGCGCGTGAAGCAGATGGAAGCCGAAGGCGTGGTCTTCCGCACCAGCGTGCTGGTTGGCAAGGATTTCCCGGCCCATGTCAATAACTGGGCCAAGGAAACGATTTTCCCGGAAGACCTGGAAAAAGAATTCGACGCCGTCATCATGGCTGGTGGTGCCGAGCAGCCGCGCGACTTGCCGGTGCCGGGCCGCGAATTGAAAGGCGTGCATTTCGCCATGGATTTCCTGCCGCTGCAAAACAAGATCAACGCCGGCGACAAGCTCAAGGACCAGATCAAGGCGACGGGCAAGCACGTGGTCGTGATCGGCGGCGGCGACACCGGTTCGGACTGCGTCGGCACCTCGAACCGCCAGGGCGCCGCCTCGGTGGCGCAGTTCGAACTGATGCCGATGCCGCCGGAACAGGAAAACAAGCCGCTGGTCTGGCCTTACTGGCCAACCAAGCTGCGCACCTCGTCGTCGCACGAGGAAGGCTGCGAGCGCGACTGGGCGGTGGCCACCAAGCGTTTCGAAGGCAAGGGCGGCAAGGTGGACAAGCTGATCGCCTGCCGGGTCGAATGGAAAGACGGCAAGATGAGCGAAGTGCCGAACTCGGAATTCGAAATGAAGGCCGACCTGGTGTTCCTGGCAATGGGCTTCGTGTCGCCAGTGAGTCAGGTACTGGAAGCGTTCGGTGTCGACACCGATGCGCGCGGCAACGCCAAGGCCACCACCGAAGGCGAACGCAGCTACTACACCTCGGTGCCGAAGATCTTTGCCGCCGGCGACATGCGCCGCGGCCAGTCGCTGGTCGTGTGGGCGATCCGCGAAGGGCGCCAGTGCGCACGCGCCGTCGATGAGTTCCTGATGGGCGCATCCTTGCTGCCGCGTTAAAAAATAGGCGAGCGCTTGCTCGCTTTGAAAGCCAGGGCCACGGCGCGCGCAGCGGCGTGGCCCTGGTTGTTTTTGTGCAGCGCGTCACGCGGCCGTGAAGGGCTCCGCTCCTTGCACGATTTTTACACTAAAATATCTGACTTTCAGTTCATTAGTGTTGTATTCTTCCCCTAGCCAAGATTGTGGCAAGGGCTGCTTCAGCAGAGGTTGGCGTTTCTGCACTACAATACGCCATTAAAATAGCGAGTCTCGTCGTGCCAAATCTTGTTGAAATCCGTGATTTACACTTTGCCTATGGAGAACGTTCGATTTTATCGGGCCTTCAAATGGATTTCCCACGTGGAAAAGTTGTGGCCGTCATGGGTGGCTCCGGCAGTGGCAAGACTACCGTACTGCGCCTGATCGGCGGGCAGTTGCGCCCCAGTTCCGGCGCTGTCAATGTCGATGGCCAGATCGTGCATGCGCTCGATACCGAGCAGTTGTATTTGATGCGCCGCAAGATGGGCATGCTGTTCCAGCACGGCGCCTTGTTTACCGACCTGACGGCCTTTGAAAACGTCGCCTTTCCGCTGCGCGAGCATACCGACCTCAATGAAGAGCTGATCCGCACCCTGGTGCTGATGAAGCTGCACGCGGTCGGCCTGCGCAATGCGGCGCAATTGAAGCCGGCCGAGATTTCGGGCGGCATGGGCCGGCGCGTGGCGCTGGCGCGGGCAATTGCGCTCGACCCCGAATTGATCATGTATGACGAGCCGTTCGCCGGCCTGGACCCGATTTCCATGGGCGTGACCGCCAACCTGATCCGCAATCTGAACGATGCGCTCGGTTCGACATCCATTTTGGTATCGCACGATGTGAAGGAGTGTTTCGCCATCGCTGATTACGTTTATTTTCTGTCATCCGGCAAAATCGTGGCGCACGGCACGCCGGCCGAGATGGCGGTATCGACCCACCCTTACGTGAAACAGTTCGTCAATGCGGAGGCGGACGGCCCGGTGCCGTTCCACTATCCGGGCAAGTCCCTGGCCGATGACCTGGGCCTGCACGCGGAGGGTGGCCGATGATCGTGCGTTTTCTGGCCGCTATCGGGGCATGGTTGCGTCATTCGATCCAGGACCTCGGCTTTGCGGTACGGTCCTTCTTTATTATTGTCGCCGCCTCGGGCGGCCTGTTTCGCCGGCCGCGCCTGGTGGTGGAACAACTGTTTTTTGTCGGCAGCCGCTCGCTGGTGATCACCACCGTGTCCGGCCTGTTCGTCGGCATGGTGCTGGGTCTGCAAGGCTATTACACGCTCACCACCTATGGCGCGACGCAGTCGCTGGGCCAGCTGGTGGCGCTGTCGCTGATGCGCGAACTGGGGCCGGTCGTCACGGCGCTGCTGTTTGCCGGCCGCGCCGGTACGTCGCTGACGGCCGAAATCGGCCTGATGAAGGCGGGCGAGCAATTGTCAGCCATGGAAATGATGGCCGTCAATCCGATCCAGCGCGTGCTGGCGCCCCGCTTGTGGGCCGGCGTGATCGCCATGCCGGTGCTGGGCGGCATTTTTACGGCGGTCGGCATTATTGGCAGTTATCTGGTGGGCGTGGTGCTGATCGGTGTCGACGAAGGCTCGTTCTGGTCGCAAATGCAGGCTGGCGTGGATATCTGGAAGGATATTGTCAACGGCACCTATATCAAGAGCATGGTATTCGGCATCGCCGTGACCTTTATCGCGCTGTTCCAGGGTTACCAGGCACAGCCGACACCGGAAGACGTGTCCGGCGCCACCACGCGCACGGTGGTCATCTCGTCGCTGATGGTGTGGTGGCTGGACTTCATGATGACAGCCGTGATGTTCAGCAAATAAATTTCGTAAAAGCAAAAAAATCAGTCCACTGCACGGCTTTGCGCAGGGGGCGGCAAGTCAAAATTATTTAGGATTGTTTATGCAACGTAAATCTCTGGATGTCTGGGTAGGCCTGTTCGTCTTGCTGGGCGTGGCGGCAGTGATGTTTCTGGCGTTCAAGGCTGGCAATATGAGTTCGCTGTCTTTCACCGATACGTATACTATTACGGCGAAATTCGACAATATTGGCGGCCTGAAACCGCAAGCGCCCGTCAAGGGTGCTGGCGTGGTGGTTGGCCGGGTGTCGGAAATCGTATTTGACGACAAGACCTACCAGGCGCTGGTCAAGCTGGACATCGAAGACGGTTACAAATTTCCGAAAGATAGCTCGGCCAAGATTTTGACGGCCGGTCTGTTGGGTGAGCAATATATCGGCCTGGAAGCGGGCGGGGATGTGGCCAACCTGGCGGAGGGTGACAAGATTGCCCGCACTCAATCGGCCACAGTGCTGGAAGACCTGATCAATCAGTTCATCTACAGCAAGGCAGCGGACGGAAAGGACAGCAAATGAGCGAGTCGAACATGAATACTGTAGCAAATGCGGGCCGTATCGCCCTGATACTGACATTCGCCGCCACCCTGAGCGCCTGCGCCAGCAGCGGCAACCCGCGCGACCCGCTGGAGGGCTACAACCGCGCCATGTTCACGTTCAACGACAAGGTCGATGAAGTGGCCTTGAAACCGGTGGCGACCGCCTACAAGAATGTGCTGCCGTCGTTCGTGCAGACCGGCGTGGGCAATTTCTTCGGCAACTTGTCCGACGTCTGGAGCGCGGCCAACAACCTGCTGCAAGGCAAGGGCGAAGCGGGCCTGCAGGACATCGTGCGCGTCACCATGAACTCGACCTTCGGCATTCTGGGGCTGATCGACATCGCCTCGCAGGCCGGCGTGCCGAAACACAATGAAGACTTCGGCCAGACGCTCGGCTGGTACGGCGTCAATCCCGGCCCTTACGTGGTACTGCCGCTGCTGGGACCGTCGACCATGCGCGACACCGTCGCCCTGCCGCTCGACGTGGTGGGCGATCCCTGGCGCTACAAGGATCCGAGCAATGTGCGCAATATCGGCACGGCCACGCGCGTGATCGACAAGCGTGCTTCCTACCTCGATGCGACCAATCTGATGGAAGCGGCGGCGCTGGACCGTTATGAATTCATCCGCGACGGCTACCTGCAAGCGCGTGAAAGCAAGGTCTTCGACGGCGATACCAGCCGCCGCGACCAGAAGGCGCCAAAAAACGACAGCAGCGCGATCGATGACGAAGACAGCCTGAAAGCGGCCCCGGCGGCCGATGCCGTAACATCTGGTAGCAATACTGTTGCCACCGGCACCACGACGCAATAGTAGACTGGCGTTACCGCATCGTCATCCCGCAGGCACTGCGGGTGGCGTGGAATGGGGCGCCCGCCCGCATTTGGCAAGATCACCTGAAAGGTAAAACCATGAAATTGATGAAACAACTGCTGGCGATGGCCACCATCGCCTTTGCCACCGCCACCCAGGCCGCCGCGCCCGCGCCCGCCACCGAAGCGCCCGATGCGCTGGTCAAACGCATCAGCCAGGAAGTGATCGACACGGCCAAGGCCGACAAGGGTATCCAGTCGGGCGACATCAACCGCGTCAACGCCCTGGTGGAAACCAAGATCCTGCCGTACGTGGATTTCCAGCGCATGACCTCGCTGGCCGCCGGCCGTCACTGGCGTACCGCCACGCCGGACCAGCAGCAGCGCCTGTCGGCCGAGTTCCGCACCCTGCTGGTGTATACCTATGCCGGTGCGCTGGCGCAGATCAAGAATGAAACCGTGGAATTCAAGCCGCTGCGCGCCGATCCGGGCGACACCGACGTCGAAGTGCGTTCGCAGGTCAACGTGGCCCGTGGCGAACCGGTCCCGTTGAACTACCGCGTGGCCAAGACGCCGAGCGGCTGGAAGATCTATGACATCAACGTGCTGGGCGCCTGGCTGGTGGAAACCTACAAAAGCAGCTTCAACAGCGAAATCAGCAAGGGCGGCATCGATGGCCTGATCAAGACCCTGACCGATAAAAACAAGGCCCTGGCCTCGCGTCCTGTCGTCAAAGCCAAATAATCGGCTATCATATAGCTCCGATCCAGTTCAGCCACGCCATGCCAGATCCTCTTGACACCTTGCAGTCCCTGACGTCATTGACCGTGCACAACGCCACCTCGGCGTTGGAGCAGGGTCTGGCCGCGATCCGCTCGGGCCAGACCAGGTTTGACCTGCGCAACGTCAAGGCCGTCGATTCGGCGGCCGTGTCGGTCATGCTGACGTGGCAGCGCGCGGCGCAGGAAGCGGGCGCCGTGCTGGAGCTGAACCACCTGCCGACCAATCTGAAAAACCTGACCAAACTGTATGGCGTGTGCTCGCTCGTGTCGAGCAGCCTGACCGCAGACGACTGTGGCACTGCCGGCGCGCACGCCGCGCGCAGCCCGTCCGACCTGCATCATCATTGATCCTGTCCCACTCCCCGCATCAGCAGTAGTCGTCAAGCCGGTGGTGCAGCAGCTCCGCCGGACTGATCCCCAAGTGTTCCACGAATTTTCCAACTATAATTGACTGTTGCGCCACCTTCAACAGAAAGACGGCGCCCGGCACCGGCTTGTCGGCCTGAGTTTTCCCGGCAAGCGGCGCATCACACCAGAACACAAGCACATGACCGCAATTCAAATCACGAATGTCGAAAAGAGCTATAAATCGCTCAAAGCGCTGGGCGGCGTCTCGCTGGCGATCGAGGAGGGCGAGTTTTTCGGCCTGCTCGGCCCTAACGGCGCGGGCAAGACCACCCTGATTTCCATTATCGCCGGCCTGATCCGGCCTGATAGCGGCAGCGTCACCATCCAGGGCCACGACGTGGTCACGGACTTCCGCAATGCCCGCCGCAGCGTCGGCGTGGTGCCGCAGGAACTGGTATTCGATCCCTTCTTCACGGTGCGCGAAACCTTGCGCCTGCAGTCCGGCTACTTCGGCTTGCCGAACAACGACAAGTGGATCGACGAGGTGATGGAAAACCTCGACCTGACCGGCAAGGCCGACACCAATATGCGCGCGCTGTCGGGCGGCATGAAGCGGCGCGTGCTGGTGGCCCAGGCACTGGTGCACAAGCCACCCGTGATCGTGCTCGACGAGCCGACCGCCGGCGTCGACGTTGAACTGCGCCAGACGTTATGGAAATTCATCTCGCGCCTGAACCGCGAAGGCGGCCACACGGTGGTGCTGACCACCCACTACCTGGAAGAGGCGCAGGCGATGTGCCAGCGCGTGGCCATGCTCAAAAGCGGCAAGGTGGTGGCGCTCGACACCATGTCGGCCCTGATCCGCCGCATCGCTGGCTCGCAGTTGCAGGTGCACCTGAAGCACGGCAGCCTGCCGGCCGATTTGCAGCATCTGCTGCTGCATCCTGCGCAGCCGCACGCGCCGAACAAGTTCAGCTTGCGCGTCAACGAATACAGCGAAGTCGAAAACATTCTCGCGCGCCTGCGCCAGTCGGGCGCCGAGATCGATGAAATGCAATTGCAACAAGCTGACCTGGAAGATATCTTCTTGCAGATCATGGATAAAGGTACCGTATGATGTCGTCAGGCTTTCGCACCCTCGTCTATAAAGAAACCCTGCGCTTCTGGAAAGTGGCGACGCAAACCGTGGCCGCCCCCGTACTGACCTCGATGCTGTACCTGCTGGTGTTCGGCCATGTGCTCGATGGCCGCGTGGAACCGAGCCCTGGCGTCACCTATACCGCCTTCCTGATTCCCGGCCTGGTGATGATGAGCGTGCTGCAAAACGCGTTCGCCAATTCCTCGTCCTCGCTGATCCAGTCCAAGATCACCGGCAACCTGGTGTTCGTGCTGCTGACGCCTTTGTCGCACTGGGAAATCTTTTCGGCGTATGTACTCGCTTCGGTCGCGCGCGGCCTGGCCGTGGGCCTGGGCGTGTTTGCCATTACCTGCTGGTTCGCCGACCTGGCGTTCGTGGCGCCCTTGTGGATCGTCGTGTTTGCCTTGCTGGGCGCCGCCATGCTGGGTACCATGGGCCTGATCGCCGGTATCTGGGCCGAGAAATTCGACCAGCTGGCCGCGTTCCAGAACTTTTTGATCATGCCGGCCACGTTCTTGTCGGGCGTGTTCTATTCGATCCATTCGCTGCCTGCGTTCTGGCAGACGGTATCGCACCTGAACCCCTTCTTCTACATGATCGACGGCTTTCGCTACGGTTTCTTCGGCACCTCCGACGTCAGCCCCTGGCTGAGCCTGTCGATAGTCGGCGGCTTCCTGGTGATCCTGTCGCTGGCCTCGATCCGCCTGCTGAAAAGCGGCTACAGATTACGACACTAATTGGCGCCACTGAAACCATATCACCCCATTCAATATCCAAGGACTTATCGTGACCACTACTCCAGAACTGATCCACGGCTACCTGCAAGCCGGTCTCGAATGCACCCACCTCGAAGTGGAGGGCGACGGCCAGCACTTCCAGGCCATCATCGTCTCGCCCGCGTTTGCCGGCAAGCGCCTGATACAGCGCCACCAGATCGTCTACGCGGCGCTGGGCGACCGCATGCGTGAAGAAATCCACGCGCTGTCGATGAAAACCCTGACACCTGAAGAATACCAAGGATAAGCGATGGACAAGCTCCTGATCAACGGCGGCAACCGCCTGAACGGCGATATCGCCATCTCCGGCGCCAAGAACGCCGCCCTGCCCATCCTGTGCGCGGGTCTGTTGACCGCCGGCGACCTGGAGCTGAGCAACGTGCCGCACCTGCACGATGTCGCCACCATGCTCAAATTGCTGAGCCAGACGGGGCTGAAAGTACAGCAGGACGGCGACCGCGTGGTCCTCAACGGCAGCGCCATCACGACTCTGGAAGCGCCGTATGACCTGGTGAAAACCATGCGCGCCTCGATCCTGGTGCTGGGACCCATGCTGGCGCGTTTCGGCGAAGCGAAAGTGTCGCTGCCGGGCGGCTGCGCCATCGGTTCGCGTCCGGTCGACCAGCATATCAAGGGCCTGGAAGCCTTGGGCGCCGAGATCCGCATCGAGGCCGGCTATATCTACGCCAAGTGCGCCAAGTTGAAGGGCGCGCGCATCGTCACCGACATGATCACCGTCACGGGCACCGAAAACCTGCTGATGGCGGCCACCCTGGCGCACGGCGAGACCATCCTGGAAAACGCCGCCTGCGAGCCGGAAGTGACGGACCTGGCCAACCTGCTGGTGGCGATGGGCGCGAAGATCGACGGCATCGGCACCAGCCGCCTGGTGATCCAGGGCGTGGCCGAGCTGCATGGCGCGGCGCATGCCGTGATACCTGATCGTATCGAAACGGGCACCTTTTTGTGCGCTGTGGCCGCTACCGGCGGCGACATCACCTTGCGCAATGTGCGCACCGACATCCTCGACGCGGCGCTCGACAAACTGCGCGCGATGGGCCTGACGATGACCTTTGGCGCCGACTGGATCCGTGCCGAAATGTCGGCCCGCCCGAATCCGGTGAGTTTCCGCACCACCGAATATCCGGGTTTCCCGACCGACATGCAGGCGCAGTTCATGGCCGTCAACACGCTCGCCAATGGCGCCAGCCGCGTCACCGAAACGATCTTTGAAAACCGCTACATGCACGTGCAGGAGATGAACCGCCTGGGCGCCGACATCACCATCGAAGGCAATACGGCCATCATCGCCGGCGTCAAGCATCTGCGCGGCGCGCCCGTGATGGCGACCGATC
Source organism: Janthinobacterium sp. PC23-8 (assembly GCF_002250505.1). GTDB lineage: Bacteria > Pseudomonadota > Gammaproteobacteria > Burkholderiales > Burkholderiaceae_D > Janthinobacterium. The sequence goes on along the minus strand of NZ_NJGY01000001.1, from coordinate 2,316,055 downwards.
TGCGCGCCTCGGCGTCGCTGGTGATCGCGGCCCTGGCCGCCGACGGCGAAACCCTGATCGACCGCATCTATCACCTCGACCGCGGCTACGATCGCATGGAAGTCAAATTGTCGGCGGTCGGCGCGAACATCGTGCGCATCAAATAAAGAAGGCAAGAACATGAATGGTTTGAACAAGGACTCGCAACTGATCCTGGCGCTGTCGAAGGGCCGCATTTTCGACGACACCATGCCGCTGCTGGAAGCGGCCGGCATCCGCGTGCTGGAAAATCCGGAAACCTCGCGCAAGCTGATTTTGCCGACCAACGACCCGAACGTGCGCGTCATTATCGTGCGCGCCAGCGACGTGCCGACCTATGTGCAGTATGGCGCGGCCGACTTCGGCGTAGCTGGCAAGGACGTGCTGCTCGAACATGGCGGCGAAGGCCTGTACCAGCCGATCGACCTCAATATCGCCGCCTGCCGGATGTCGGTGGCGGTGCAGGCCGGTTTCGACTACGAAAAGGCGGTGCACCAGGGTGCGCGCTTGCGCGTGGCCACCAAGTTCGTGCACACGGCGCGCGAGCACTTTGCCGCCAAGGGCGTGCACGTCGACCTGATCAAGCTGTATGGCTCGATGGAGCTGGCGCCGCTGGTCGGCCTGTCCGACGCCATCGTCGACCTGGTCAGCACCGGCAGCACTTTGCGCGCGAACAACCTGGTGGAAGTGGAACACATCATGGAAATCTCGTCGCGCCTGGTGGTCAACCAGGCGGCCCTGAAACTCAAGCGCGCGCGCCTGCAGCCGATCATCGAGGCGTTTGAACGCGCGTCACAGTCCAAGTAATCACGCAGACAAGCAGGAATCCATCATGCCGATACAGATACGCAAGCTCGATTCAAGCCAGGATGGCTTTCAACAGTCGCTCGATACGCTGCTGGCGTTCGAAGCGGGTACCGATGAAGCGATTGAAACGTCGGTCACCAAAATCCTGGCCGATGTGAAAACGCGCGGCGACGCCGCCGTGCTGGAATACACCAACCGTTTCGACCGCATCCCGCATGGCGGCGCGGCGGAAATGGCGGCCTTTGACATCTCGCAAGCCGAACTGCGCTCGGCCCTGAACGGCCTGCCGTCGGCCCAGCGCGAAGCGCTGCAGGTCGCCGCACAGCGCATCCGCGTCTTCCACGAGCGCCAGCGCGACGAGCTGAAAGGTTTTACCTACACCGAACCCGACGGCACGGTGCTGGGCCAGAAGATCACCCCGCTCGACCGCGTCGGCATTTATGTGCCGGGTGGCAAGGCCGCCTATCCGTCGTCGGTGCTGATGAATGCGATTCCTGCACACGTGGCGGGCGTGGCCGAGATCATCATGGTGGTGCCGACCCCGGACGGCATCAAGAACCAGATGGTGCTGGCCGCCGCCGCCATCGCTGGCGTGACGCGCGTGATCACCATCGGCGGCGCGCAGGCCGTTGCCGCCCTGGCCTACGGCACGCGCACCATCGCCGCCGTCGACAAGATCGTCGGCCCCGGCAACGCCTATGTGGCCGCCGCCAAGCGCCGCGTATTCGGCATCGTCGGCATCGACATGATCGCCGGGCCGTCCGAAATCCTGGTGCTGTGCGACGGCAGCACCGATCCGGACTGGGTGGCGATGGATCTGTTTTCGCAGGCCGAGCACGACGAACTGGCGCAGGCGATTTTGCTGTGCCCCGATGCCGCCTATATCGCGCGCGTCGAGGAAAGCATCGCCAGGCTGCTGCCGACCATGCCGCGCCAGGCCACCATCAGCACCTCGCTGGCCGACCGTGGCGCCCTGATCAAGGTGCGCGACATGGAAGAGGCGTGCGCCATCGCCAACCGCATCGCCGCAGAGCACCTGGAAATTTCGGCGGAACATCCGCAGCAGTGGGCCGATAAAATCCGCCATGCGGGCGCCATGTTCCTCGGCCGCTTTTCGTCCGAGTCGCTGGGCGACTATTGCTGCGGCCCCAACCACGTGTTGCCGACCTCGCGCACGGCGCGCTTCTCCTCGCCGCTGGGCGTGTACGACTTCCAGAAGCGCTCGTCGATCATTCATGTGAGCGAAGCCGGCGCGCAAACCCTGGGCCGGGTGGCCGCCACCCTGGCCTATGGCGAAGGCTTGCAGGCGCACGCGCGCAGCGCCGAACTGCGCTTGAAACCGCAATGACGCCGGCGCCGCCAGCGCAGGACTGGATCAACCGGGTCTGGTGCGAAGACGCGCTGGCCGGGCTGGCGCGCATTCCCGATGGCGCGGTCGACCTGATCCTGACCGATCCGCCATACAACCTGGGCAAGGATTACGGCAACGCCTCGGACCAGCAGACGGTGGCTGACTACCTGCGCTGGACCGAGCAGTGGATCGATGCGGCGTTGCCCAAGCTCAAGGCCAACGGCAGCCTGTATATTTTCACCACCTGGCGCTTTTCGCCGGAGATCTTCGTCATGCTCAAACAGCGCATGGCGATGATGAATGAAATCATCTGGGACCGCCGCGTGCCGTCGATGGGCGGCAGCGTGCGCAGCTTTTCATCGGTGCACGACACGATCGGCTTTTTTGTGAAGCGCAAGGACTATTATTTCGACCTCGACGCGGTGCGCATCGCCTACGACGCGGCGACAAAAAAGGCCCGTTCGCGTTCGATCTTCATCGGCGCCAAATGGCTGGAAGTGGGCTACAACCCGAAGGACTTGTGGAGCGTGTCGCGCCTGCACAAGGAGCATCCGGAGCGGGCCGACCACCCGACCCAGAAGCCGTTGGAAATCATCGAGCGCATGGTCAAGGCGTCGTGCCCGCCCGGCGGCGTGGTGCTCGACCTGTTCATGGGCAGCGGCACCACGGCGCTGGCGGCCAGGCGCTGCGGACGCGATTTTGTCGGTTTCGAACTGAACCCCGATTACTGCGCCATCATCGAACAGCGGCTGGCGGCGCAGGAACAGGATGCGCCGGTGCCGCAGAAAAAGAAAGCCGTCAGCAAGCCGGCCGCCAAAAAGCCTGCAGCCAGGAAAACCCGCCGCGCCGCCGTGCCCGAAGACGCCGCCGTTTAAATTGTCATTCATGTCAGGAGTGTTTGCAGCATGTCTTTTCTCGATCAGTTAATCCAGAACACGGTACGCCCTGACGTGCGCGCCATCGGCACCTACCATGTGCCCGACGCCAGCGGCTACGTCAAACTCGATGCGATGGAAAACCCGTATCTGCTGCCCCAGCATTTGCGCGACGAGCTGGGCGTGCGCCTGGCCGACGCCGTGCTGAACCGCTATCCGCCGTCATACGCCAGCCTGAAGGCCGCCGTGTGCGCCAAGCTGGGCGTGCCCGCCGGTTATGACGTGATCCTGGGCAATGGCTCCGATGAACTGATCTCGCTGCTGGCGATGGCCTGCGCCAGCCAGCAGCGGCGCGCCGTGCTGCTCGCGCCCGTACCTGGCTTCGTGATGTATGCGCGCTCGGCCCAGTTTGCCGGCATGGACTTCGTCGGCGTGCCGCTCAACGACGATTTCACCCTGGACATGGACGCCATGCTGGCAGCCATCGCGCAGCACCGGCCGGCGCTGGTGTTCCTGGCGTACCCGAACAATCCGACCGGCAACCTGTTTGCCAGCGCCGACATCGAGCGCATTCTCGCCGCCCTGGGCGAGTCGGGCATTGCCGTGCTCGATGAAGCCTACGAGCCGTTCGCGCAACAAAGTTTCATGCGGCGCCTGCCGGACCATGAAAACCTGGTGGTGATGCGCACCGTGTCGAAGCTGGGCCTGGCCGGTATCCGCCTGGGCTATATGTCGGCCGCGCCAGCGCTGCTCGAGCAGATCGAGAAAGTGCGCCCACCGTACAACGTCAATGTGCTGACGCAGGTGGCGGCCGAATTCCTGCTCGAGCACCTCGACGTGCTCAATGCCCAGGCCGACTTGCTCAACAGCGCGCGCGATGCGCTGGCGGCACAGCTGGCGGCGCTGCCGGGCGTGACCGTGTTTCCTTCGAAGGCAAATTTTCTCTTGATTCGTGTGGCTGACGCCGACGATGTTTGCGCCAAACTGCTTGCCCACCGGGTTTTAATCAAAAATATGAGTAAAATGCATGCTGTGCTGGCCAACTGCCTGCGTGTCAGCGTCAGTACCCCCGAAGAAAATACCCTTTTTTACGATGCCTTCAAGGCATCCCTCGTTTAGCCTATCGCCAGAGTCCCTTCATGAACCGCACCGCAGACATCACGCGCAACACCAATGAGACGCAAGTTCGCGTCGTCATCAATCTCGACGGCACCGGCCAGCAAAAGCTGGACACGGGCGTGCCCTTCCTCGACCATATGCTGGACCAGATCGCCCGCCACGGCCTGATCGACCTCGATATCGCCGCGACGGGCGACGTGCATATCGACAACCACCATACGGTGGAAGATGTCGGCATCACCCTGGGCATGGCGGTGGCCAAGGCCATCGGCGACAAAAAGGGCATCCGCCGCTATGGCCACGCCTATGTGCCGCTGGACGAAGCGCTGTCGCGCGTGGTGCTCGATTTTTCGGGCCGCCCTGGTATCGAATACCATATTCCATTTACGCGCGCGATGATCGCCGGCTTTGACGTCGACCTGACGCTGGAATTTTTCCGCGGCTTCGTCAACCACGCGGGCGTGACCCTGCATATCGACAACTTGCGCGGTACCAATGCCCATCACCAGTGCGAAACCGTGTTCAAGGCCTTTGGCCGCGCACTGCGCATGGCGGCCGAACTCGACGAGCGCGCGGCCGGCATTATTCCGTCGACCAAGGGTAGCCTGTAAGCTGGTCCTGCGTCGTCTTCGTAGATTTTCAGAATGAATAAAACACATGAATAAAATTGTGGTGGTGGATTACGGCATGGGCAACCTGCGCTCGGTGGCGCAGGCGCTGCGCGCGGTGGCGCCGGAGGCGGACGTGCGCATTTCGGGCCTGGCGCAAGACATCGACAATGCCGACCGCATCGTGCTGCCAGGCCAGGGCGCGATGCCCGACTGCATGCGCAGCCTGCGCGAATCGGGCGTGATGGAAGCGCTGCTGCGCGCCGCTGGCAGCAAGCCCGTGCTGGGCGTGTGCATCGGCGAGCAGATGTTGTTCGACGGTAGCGAAGAGGGTGATGCGGCCGGCCTGGGCTTGTTGCCAGGCAAAGTCGTGCGCTTCCAGCTCGACGGCCAGCTGCAGGAAGACGGCTCGCGCTTCAAGGTGCCGCAGATGGGCTGGAACCAAGTCAAGCAAACGGCGTCACATGCCTTGTGGGACGGCATCGATGACGACGCCTATTTCTACTTCGTGCACAGCTATTTTGCTCAGCCTCAAGAGGCCGCGCACACGGTCGGCCAGACTATCTACGGCAAGCCGTTCGCGTGCGCCGTCGCCCGTGATAATATTTTCGCTACCCAGTTCCATCCTGAAAAAAGTGCTGCCGCCGGTTTGCAGCTTTACAAGAACTTCGTTCACTGGCAACCCTGATCCTTGAGCGTTGCTTTCCCAGAACCTTTTGCTTCTCACTCACCTTACACCACACAGACCATGCTGCTAATTCCCGCCATCGACCTGAAAGACGGTCACTGCGTACGCCTGAAACAAGGCGATATGGAACTTGCCACCGTATTTTCCGAAGACCCGGCCGAAATGGCCCGCCATTGGCTGATGCAAGGCGCGCGGCGGCTGCATCTGGTCGACCTGAACGGCGCGTTTGCCGGCAAACCGAAAAATGAAGGCGCCGTCAAGGCGATCCTGAAAGCCGTGCAAGATTTTGCAGTGGAAAACGACATCGAAGAAATCCCGGTGCAGCTGGGCGGCGGCATCCGCGACCTCGACACCATCGAGCGCTACCTCGACGCCGGCATCAGCTACATCATCATCGGCACGGCGGCCGTGAAAAGCCCGGGCTTTCTGCATGACGCCTGCGGCGCCTTCCCCGGCCATATCATCGTCGGCCTGGACGCCAAGGACGGCAAAGTGGCCACCGATGGCTGGAGCAAGATGTCGGGCCACGAGGTGATCGACCTGGCGAAAAAATTCGAAGCCTATGGCGTCGAATCGATTATTTATACCGACATCGGCCGCGACGGCATGATGGGCGGCATCAATATCGAGGCCACCGTCAAGCTGGCGCAAGCGGTCAAGATTCCCGTGATCGCCTCGGGCGGCCTGCACAACCTGGGCGATGTCGAAGCGCTGTGCGCGGTACAGGATGAAGGCATCGAAGGCGTGATCTGCGGCCGCTCGATCTACGAAGGCACGATCGACCTGGCCTCGGCGCAATTGCGCGCCGACGAGCTCAGCGGCGACATCGTCCCTGACACGGAAGCATAGGGCGGTACGGCCGGGGCGCCCACGCCCCGGTTTTCTTGTGGCGACAATCTGGATTAATCATGCTTGCAAAACGAATCATCCCCTGCCTGGACGTGACCAATGGCCGCGTCGTCAAGGGCGTCAATTTCACCGAACTGCGCGACGCGGGCGACCCGGTGGAAATCGCGCGCCGCTATGACGAGCAGGGCGCCGACGAAATCACTTTTCTCGACATCACGGCATCGAGCGACAACCGCGGCCTGATCTTCGACATCATCGAAGCGGTCGCCTCGCAAGTATTCATTCCGCTGACCGTCGGCGGTGGCGTGCGCGTGGTGGACGACGTGCGCCGCCTGCTCAACGCGGGCGCCGACAAGGTCAGCATCAACACCTCGGCCGTGACCAATCCGCAACTGGTGTACGAGGCGTCGCAAAAACATGGCTCGCAGTGTATCGTGGTGGCCATCGACGCCAAGCAGGTGGCGCCCGGTAAATGGGAGGTGTTTACCCACGGCGGGCGCAACGCCACCGGCCTCGATGCCTTCGAATGGGCCAGAAAAATGGAAAGCCTGGGCGCCGGTGAAATTTTGCTTACCAGCATGGACCGCGACGGCACCAGGATCGGTTTCGACCTGGGCCTGACGCGCGGCGTGTCCGACGCCGTCAGCATTCCCGTGATCGCCTCGGGCGGCGTGGGCGGCCTGCAGGACCTGGCCGACGGCATCAAGCTGGGCCGCGCCGATGCGGTGCTGGCCGCCAGCATCTTTCACTATGGCCAGCACACGGTACAGGAAGCCAAGCGTTTCATGGCGCAGCAGGGCATTCCGATGCGCCTGGTTTAAGAGGATAGAGATAACATGCAGAACGGAACTATGGTCGCAAGCAATGCAAAATGGCTGAAAAAGGTCAAATGGGACGAACACGGCCTGGTGCCGGTGATCGCCCAGGAAGCGGGCAGCAACGATGTGCTGATGTTCGCCTGGATGAACCGCGACGCGCTGGCGCGCACGGTGGAACTGGGCGAGGCCGTCTACTGGAGCCGTTCGCGCAAGAAATTGTGGCACAAGGGCGAGGAATCGGGCCACACGCAAAAGGTGCTGGAAATCCGCCTCGACTGCGATGAAGACGTGGTCTTGCTGAAGATCGAGCAGACCGGCGGCATCGCCTGCCATACGGGCCGCCACTCCTGCTTCTTCCAGAAGTTCGAAGGCGACGAAAAGACCGGCGAATGGCAGATCACCGAGCCGGTGCTGCAAGATCCTGTCACCATTTACCCGCAAGCGAAGAACAAATGAGTGAGACCCTGAAACGCCTGGCCGCCGTGATCGAATCGCGCAAGCTGGCCAATGGCGGCGACCCTGCCACGTCCTACGTGGCGCGCCTGTTTGCCAAGGGCGACGATGCGATCCTGAAAAAAATCGGCGAGGAAGCGACCGAAACCGTGATGGCCGCCAAGGATGCGCGGCGCGACAACGACCCGTCCAAGGTCTTGTACGAATGCGCCGACCTGTGGTTTCATAGCCTGGTGATGCTGGCCCAGTTCGACCTGACGCCGCAGCAGGTGCTCGACGAACTGGCGCGCCGCGAAGGCCTGTCCGGCCTGGAAGAAAAAGCCGCGCGCAAGGATGAACTGCGCGACGCCGGCGAAGCGGGCCAACCCTGACCACCCTGGAGAATCCGTGGATAACTGTATTTTCTGCAAAATTGCTGCAAAACAAATTCCGTCGACCATCGTGTATGAAGACGAGGACTTGCTGGCCTTCAAGGACATCAACCCGGCCGCCCCGGTGCATCTGCTGTTGATCCCGAAACGCCATGTGGCCAGCCTGTCCGAGTGCGACGACAGCCACACGGCAGTGCTGGGCAAGCTGCTGCGGCTGGCGCCGACACTGGCGGCCGAATTCGGCTGCGCCGTCAGTACCGATGCCGATGGCGTGCCGTCGGGCGGCTTCAAGACCCTGATCAACAGCGGTCCGGACGGCGGCCAGGAGGTCTATCACCTGCACTTGCATGTCTACGGCGGTCCTCGCCCGTGGCGCGGCCAGCACTGACTTTAGGCGGTGCACATCGTTCGCGTGTATACTATCGGCATTGGTTGACGCTACTCGGGCACTGTCCCGCAAGGAGAATGTGATGGGTTCATTGAGTATTTGGCACTGGTTGATCGTGCTGGTGATCGTGATGCTGGTCTTTGGCACCAAGAAACTGGGCAATATGGGTGGCGATATCGGCAAGGCCGTCAAGGGCTTCAAGGATGGCGTCAAGGGCGACGATGAGAAGCCGGCGGCGAACGCCCCTCCCGCGCCACCATCGCAAGTGGCCGACAAAGCCACGATCGACGTCGACACGAAAGAGAAAAGCAAGTTCTGATGGCGTGGCGGGGCTCGCGCCTTGCCCGTTTGACGTACTTGGACGCTTATGATCGATCTCGGTCTCTCTAAAATCGCCATCATTGGCGTGGTGGCGCTGATCGTCATCGGTCCTGAAAAGCTGCCGAAGGTGGCGCGCATGGCCGGCACCCTGTATGGCCGGGCGCAACGCTACCTGAACCAGGTGAAATCCGAAGTCACGCGTGAAATCGAACTCGAAGAGCTGAAAAACCTGCAGAAGGAAGTGCAGGAGGCGGCCCATTCGGTCAAGCAAAGCGTGGAGCAATCCATGCATGGCGTGCACAATTCGATTGCCGGCAACCTGGCCGAGGTGGAAAGCGCCTGGCGCGGCGATACCTGCGTGCACGAGCATGACGCACACGAAGCGATGCTGCGCGCCACCCAGGACGACCTGGCGCGCAAGGCGCGCGAGTTCCGCCGCAAGAAGCTGGTGCGCAATTCCGCCATACCCGGTTGGTACAAGCAGCGCCATGGCGGCAAGCAGCATGTGCAGTCGGCAGCGGCCCGCGTGGCGCGCTTCAGGCCGCGCAGCGCTGCTTCTCCTTCGTCTTTTTACTCATGAGTAGCAAACCGCCAGTGGAAGACACATTTATCTCGCATCTGGTCGAGCTGCGCGACCGCCTGGTCAAGGCGTCGATCGGCATCGCCGTGGTGTGCGCCGTGCTGTTTTACTGGCCCGGCCCCGCCCAGATTTACGACTTTATCGCCGCGCCGATGATCGCCTCGCTGCCGGTCGGCTCGAAAATGATCGCCACCGGCGTCATTTCGCCGTTCCTGGTGCCGATGAAGGTGACGCTGGTGCTGTCCATCATCGTCGCCCTGCCGTGGGTGCTGTACCAGATGTGGGCCTTTATTGCCCCCGGCCTGTATACGCATGAAAAGCGGCTGATCGCGCCGCTGGTGATTTCCTCGTCGCTGCTGTTCATGGCCGGCGTGGCCTTCTGTTATTTCTTCGTGTTCGGCCGCGTGTTTCACTTCATCAGCAACTTTTCACCGTCGTCGATCGCGGTGACGCCCGATATTGAAAACTATCTCGACTTCGTCATGTCGATGTGCCTGGCCTTCGGCGCCACCTTCGAAGTGCCGGTGGTGGTGGTGATCCTGGTGCGCATGGGCCTGGTCAGCATCGCCAAGCTCAAGGAAGTGCGCCCTTACGTGATCGTTGGCGCCTTCGTGATCGCCGCCATCGTCACGCCGCCCGACATCGTGAGCCAGTTCGCGCTGGCCGTACCGATGTGGCTGCTGTTCGAACTGGGCTTGCTGGTCGCGCCGATGTTTGTGCGGGCCACCCAGGCGCCGGAAGAAGCGTCCTAGACGTTTTTTTGTTTGCCATGCAAAAAAGCCGCTGGCTTCCCCGGGAAGCAGCGGCTTTTTTAATCCCTGCTCGAGTATTGTATCAGCGCAAACCAAAGCGCCCCCGGCGGGCGCCCTGCCTGATGCCGCACGGTGTGCCTTACTGCATCAATTCCCTGATCACCTTGACCGGAGCGCTGCCGTAGCTGAGGAATTGTTCATGGAAATCCTTCAGCACGAAGCGGCTACCCAGTGCCTGCTTGCGCTCCTCGCGCAAGTCCATGATTTCGCTGTAGCCGCTGAAATAGCTGGTCAGTTGCACCGAGCTCAACTGCACGCGGCGCCATTTTTCCGTCGCTTCGCGCCTGGTCTGGAAGGCCTGGCGCGTCAGCAGGTCGAGCGCCTGCGCTTCCGTCATGCCCAGCACATGCACGCTGTAATCGAGGATGGTGTTGGTGACGCTGCGCAAGTTCCACTTCGAGTACATCAGCCACATTTCCGCTTCGTTGTTGCCGTAGCCGGACTCGAGCATCATGCGCTCGCCATACACGGCCCAGCCTTCGACCATGGCGCCATTGCCGAAGATCGATTTGATCAGCGACGGCGACTTGTTGGCATAGACCAGCTGCGTGTAATGGCCGGGAATCGCTTCGTGAATATTAAGAATCTGCAAGATCCAGTGGTTGTACTCGCGCAAGCTGCTTTCCGCCTGTTCCGGCGTTTCGCCGTCGAGCGGCGTCACGTTGTAATAGGTGCGGTCCTGCGGGCGATACGGGCCCGGTGCTTCGATGCTGGCGCCGGCCACGCCGCGCTGGTAAGGCGGCGTTTCACGCACCACCAGCGGCTTTTTCGGATCCATCGTCAGCAGGTTGTGGCTGGTAACCCATTGCTGCAATTGCGGGATCTGGCGGCGGATTTCCGGCACGAAATCGGCGGGCGCCACATGGTTGCTGGACAGCTTGTCGATCACCATGCCGATCTTCTCGTTGCGGTCCTGCGGCCTGGCGACGTTGCCCATGGTCTTGCTCCACAGCTCGTCGGACAGGCTGTCCATCTGTGCAAGCAGCTTTTCGCGCGCCGCCAGTGCCTTCTGGTACATCTGTTCGGCGCTGACGCTGGCCTGGATATCGTAATTGAACTTCTGCTCGTACAGTTCCTTGCCGATGCGGAAGGAGCGTGCGCCGTTTTGCGCCAGCGCCGCATCCTGTTCCGTCAGCCACGCGGCGTAGCCTTGCACGGCCGTGCGGGCCGCCGTGACGCGCGCGTTATACAGCTGCTTTTCGGTCGGCGTCAGGATCGACGCCTGCGCCGCCTTGTTCAGGTCGTCGAGCACGGTCAGCACACCAGCGCTCTGGGCAATGGCCAGCTGCGTGTGTTCGCGCGTCGGGTTGACAATGCTGGCGCGCGCGGCCACATAGTATTGCGGCACGGTGGCGATACGCTTGAGCAGGGTGCGCAGGCGCTGCGGCTGCGAGGCGTATTCCGTATTGAGGATGAAGTCGATCGAACCGGCCACGTTGTACATGGCGGGATTCCACTCGAATTCGCGGAAGGTGGTCAGGTACCAGCGGTCCGATTGCAGCTTGTTGGTCAGCAGGGCCAGGTCGGTGCGCTGCTTGTCCGACATTTTGCTGCCGTCGAGTTTGCCGAATTTGTCCAGCCATTCGTCGATAAAGGCCAGCTGGCGCTGGCGGTTGGCGGCGTCGGGAATGGTCAGGTTGGCGGCGCCATCATATTTGCCAGCAGAAATGGCGCTTTCCGGATCGAGTTGCCACAGCTTGTTGAGGAATTGGCCGCTCAGGTAATTCATGGTGCGGTCGCGGCTGTTTTCACCGGCAATCGCGGTCGAGGCCGCCGCCGTGGCGGTGGCGCCGACCACGGCTTTTTTGGCGACCGCAGACTTGCTGGCCTTGCCATGTTTCTGCGGTTTTTTGGCCGCGCTGGCCGGCGACACGGTAAACGCCATCATCAAGGCTGCGAGCACAACTTTATTTCTTATCATCATGGGTATTCTCTTGTTTATTTGGTTATTTGCGATTATCGTTAAATAATAATCCGATAATATCGGTAACAAACAATGATTCGGTTCCTGACGGCCGTGGACGGCCCAAAGAGTAGCATCAAACGCCGCACCGCACAGTTTTTTGCGCCGCAGCCGCCGCTGTCAGACGACGAGGGCGTGGCCGCGCGTGATCTCCTGCCGGCGCGCATTGAGCGTTTCGACGGCCAGTTTGCCGTTTGCCATGCTGCTGGCATGGATCGCCGTCTGCTGCGTGGTGCGCCGGCTGATGCGTACCGTGTGGGCGCGCAACAGCCAGCTCCAGAAGGTGCTGTCGTACGCGGCCTGGCCCATGTCGCGCCAGGCGAGGCCCACCAGCTTTTTCTTCCACGGCAAGATGCCCGAGGCCAGCCAGACGCCGGTCTCGTCGTAATACAGCTGATGGCTGCGGATGGTCAGCAGGCGGTAGCCGACGATCAGCGCCGAGCCGATCAGCACGATCAAGGCGGCGCGCGCGTTGTACCTGAAGGCCAGCGGCAGGGCGGCGAAAAACAGCAGCACGGCAATGACGAAGGTGCCGGCATAGGCGGTCCAGGATTTTCCGCATAAAAAGACGGCGCGCGGGCCGCCGCTGTCGGGGAGGGCAAGAGGATCGGTCATGGGGCGTTCTCAAACAGGGAAAAAACATCATCGCATGGAATCTGCCTGCCGGTTCGCACCGCTCCTACTTTTTCATGCCTTCCTGCAGCATGCCCAGCATGTCCTGGGCCGACATGCGCGCGGCTGCATCGCTGCCTTCGAGCAAGCTGTCGGCCAGGTCGCGCTTGTGCTGGTGCAATTCGACTATGCCTTCCTCGATCGTGTGTTTTGCCACCAGCCGGTAAATCGTCACGGGGCGCAACTGGCCCATGCGGTGGGCGCGGTCCGAGGCCTGGTCTTCCACGGCCGGATTCCACCACGGGTCCATATGGATCACGTAGTCGGCCGCCGTCAGGTTGATGCCCATGCCGCCCGCCTTCAGGCTGATCAGGAACACCTCGCCGTCGCCGGCCTGGAAAGCGTCGACCCGGCGCTTGCGTTCCTGCATCGGGGTGCTACCGTCAAGATACTGGTAGTGCACGCCATGCTGCTCCAGGTGCTGGCGGATCAGGGTCAGGTGGTCGACGAACTGGCTGAACACCAGCACTTTGTGGCGGTTTTCCAGCAAGCCCGACAACAGCCCGGCAAACGCCGCCAGCTTGCTGCTGGCCAGTTTCAATTCCGGCGCCACCAGCTGCGGGTTACAGCAGGCGCGGCGCAACTTCATGATCTCGGCCAGGATCTGGATGGCTTTTTTCGACGCCGGCCCTTCCACCATCGCCAGCTTTTCCAGCGCTTCGCGGCGCAGCGACTCGTACAGCGCGGTTTCCTGCGGCGACAGCTGCACTTCCAGCACGATTTCCGTGCGCGGCGGCAATTCCGACAAGACTTGCGTCTTGGTGCGGCGCAGAATAAAAGGTGCGATCAGCCGGCGTAGCCGCAATCGGGCGCCGGCGGCGGCGCGCTGGTCCTGGTCTTTTTCGATCGGCCCGGCAAAGCGCAGGTTGAACTGGTCCAGCGTGCCCAGCAGCCCGGGGTTGATGAAGCGGAACAGATTCCACAATTCACCGAGGTGATTTTCCAGCGGCGTGCCGCTGGCCACCATGCGAAAGTCGCCTTGCAGCGCCATCACCGCCTGCGAGCGCTTGGTGGCGCCATTCTTGATCGCCTGCGCTTCATCGAGCACGATGGTATGCCAGCGCACGCCGGCAAACAGCGCCGCCTCCTGCTGCAGCAGGCCATAGCTGGTCACCACCAGGTCGAACGGCTGCAACTGGTCGAGCATGTCGGCGCGGTCGCCGCTGCCGAACAGTTTCAGCTTCAAGGTCGGCGCGAAGCGCTGCGCTTCGGACAGCCAGTTCATGCAGACGGACGTCGGCGCCACCACCAGCGTCGGGCCGTTCGGCGCGCGCGACAATATCAGCGCCAGCGCCTGCAACGTTTTGCCGAGCCCCATGTCGTCGGCCAGGCAGGCGCCCACGCCCCAGTTGGCCAGGCGCGCCAGCCACTCGAAGCCGGCCAGCTGGTAGTCGCGCAGGTCGGCCTGCAAGGTGCTCGGCAACTGCGGCGTAAAGTCGTCGAGCGCGCGCAGGCGCAGCAGGTGTTCGCGCCACAGTTTGTCGGCCTTGACGCCACCGGCGTCCATGGCCAGCTCTTCGAGCGCAAACGCGGCCAGCGGGTGGATGTGCACGCCGTCTTCGTGCACTTGGCCATAGGCAGCCAGTTCCGACAGGCGCCGGTGCAATTCGTCACTCAAGGCCAGAAACTGGTTGTCACCGAGCGCCACGAAACGGCTCTTGTTGTTTTGCATTAAATCGAGCAGGGCGCGCAGGTCCATCACCTGGTCTTCGTCGATCTGCACTTCGCCGCTGGCGGCAAACCAGTCCTTGTCGCTCTTGATATGGAGGCGCATCTGGCCGCTCGTGATGCGTTTGGAGACGCGCATCGATTCGCCCTCGGGCCAGGCCAGCACGATGCCGGTCGGATCGAGTTCCTGCAGCTCCACCAGCAGTTGCAAGGACAGCGACGGCTGGCCCAGCAGCCATTCGCCATGCTCTTCCTCGGCCTGTTCCAGTACCAGGCACTGCTTGACCAGCTGGCGCTGCGCTTCGCGCTCGGCGTTCAGGTCGCGCCGCGCCTGCACCGCGCGCCCGGCCACGTCGGCAAACACGCTTTCGGCGCCGCTGCCGGGGGCGTAATAGGCGCCGCTGTCGACCAGCGGGCGCACCAGGATCTGCATCTTGAGGCCCTGGTTATAGGGCAACAAATGCAGGTGCAGGCGCGGGTCGGCCGTGATCACTTCCGCGTGGGCCACGCCGCCGCCGATGTCCGACTGCACCGTGACGATGGACGAGATGGAGGCGATCGCCTGCAGCACCTGTTTTTCCGCATGCAGCGGCACCGACAGCCCCAGGCCGACGATGGCCGCGATGCGCCGGTGCTCGTCCTGGATATGCACCACGCGCAGGCGGGTCGGCGTTTCCTTCAGCACCACCACCTCGACCGCTGCCTCGGGCACGGGCGGTTGCAGGCCCAGCCACAGCTGGCCGTCGTGCGACTTGATCAGCAGTTCCGGCGCGCCGGCCAGCAATTCCACGCGCGTGTCGGGCGCATCGAGCCAGAACACCAGCGGGTGTCCCACCAGCAGCAGGGCTGCCTTGTCGGGCACGATTTCATGGCGCGGCGCCGATGAATAATATTGCTTGAACGGTAAAATACTGGCCGCCGCGCGCACGTCGTGCGGCGACAGGAATTCGAGCTCGTGCGCTTCTTCGGCCAGGCGCTTGAGGCTCATGGCGCGGCCCTTGCTCCAGCCGCCGCGCGCGTCGCGCTTCTGTTCGCGCACTTCCACCGCCGTCAGGCCATAGCGGGTGTCGAACGCCACCAGCCAGACCAGCCGCGACGCGCTGCCCGGTGCATCGCTGGGCGCGCCCGGTTGCAAATTGATCAGCGCGCTCAGCTGGCGTTGCCAGGCTTCCTGGCGTTCGAACCAGGGCGCCATGTCGGTCAATCCGTGTCTGGCGCGCAGGGCCGTGGCATGGCGTTCCTGGGCCGGCTTGCCCATCAGGCCCAGCAAGCCGGCCGCCTGCGCCGCGATCAGCTCGTAGCCTGCCGTATCGGCCTGGCTGATTAACGCTTCCAGTTGCGGCTGGCGCTCGGGCAGTTGCGGCAACGACAGCCAGTAGTACAGCAAGCCCTGGAACAACTGCGCCTGCAAGGCGGTTTCCCAGTGGCGCGTTTGCACCAGTTCGGCCTGCATCACGCCGGCGCGCACCAGGCGCAGCATGTGCAGCTGCTGGTAGACGGCACTGTCGTGGCTGGGCTGGACATGCACGGCGATATCGAGATAGGTCTCGGCCGTCTTCAGGTGTTTGGCGTCGCCGCTTTTCAGGAGCGCCAGCATGTACAGATGGCCGCTGATGCCTGCAAACAGTTGCTTGCGCTTGCCCGTTTCCTTGCGCAGCGCTTTCAGGGCCGCTTCAAAACCGGCCAGCGCCTGGGCATGCTCGCCGCGCAGCACGGCGATGGTGCTGTCGATAGACAGGGTCTGCGCGCCTTCCTGGCCGGCCAGGTAAGCGGCCGCCTGCTCCAGCTCGCCGCACAGGATGGCGTCCTCGGCCAGGGCGAAGGGCAAGGCAGGGGCGATCCGGTCGCCGACCGCCGTTTGCGCGGCGAAATGCGCGCGCGCACAGGCGCGGATGGCTGGCGCCGTGGCGGGCTCGCGCGGCGCGTTGGCCAGCAGCACGGCCAGGATCTCGTCCTGCAGCTGCGGCACGATAGTGGACAGCATTGCCGGCTCGAACGGCCGGCCGCAGATCTCGATCAGCGGATGCAGCTGCTGCGCTTCGTAGCAGGCCATGCAGGCGGCCAGCAGGCTTGCTACCTGGCTGCGCTCGTCATTGCGCAACAGCGCAATGCGCAAGCGCGCCACGCCTTGCCGGTAGCTGCGCAATTCGACATAGCCGTCCCAGTTGCGGCGCACCGGGTTGATGGTTTCGATGGCGTGGCACAGGTCGCGAAAGTGCAGGTGCTCGATCGCCTCGCGCATGGCCGGCCAGCGCAGTTTCGCTTCGCAGGCAAAGCCGCGCCCGACCACCTCGGTCGCCAGGGCCAGGCGCGAGAGCCGCTGCAGCATGCTGGTGACCGTGATCAGCTTGAAGGGCGTGCCGTCGGCTTCGACGATATGGGCGCGCTGCAAATGTTCATAGGCGGCCTGTTTGCCGACCGGTTCTCCAACGATGGCCAGCAAGGCCAAAATCATTTTTTCAGGTAGCGCCAGGGCGTCGAATTGTTCAAGCAACTCAAGCAAATGCGGGTCGTTCATGCGGCTTTTCGGGTTGGGCATCAATAAAAATCAGGCGGGCAGATTGTCGATCCGTACCGGCGCCTCGCCTTGCGGCGTGGCCAGCTGAAAGACGCGCTGATAAAAATACAGTTCTGCCTCCAGGGTGCGGATAATGTTTTCCGCCTTGCGAAAACCGTGGCCTTCTCCCTCCAGGGGCACATAGGCGACCGGCACGCCGCTGGCCTTCAAGGCGTCGACCATCAGTTGCGACTGCTGCGGCGGCACCACCTTGTCGTCGAGGCCCTGGAAGAAAATCATCGGCCGCGCCAGTTTGTCGGTGTGGTGGATCGGCGAGCGCGCCCGGTACAGCGCTTCGGCCTGCGGTTGCGGGGCGATCAGGTAGTCATTGTAGTGCGATTCGAACTTGTGCGAATCGAGGTCCAGCCCTTTCAGGTCGGAAACGCCGTAATAGCTGGCGCCGGCCTTGAACACATCGTGGAACGTCAGCGCACAGAGGGTGGTCAGGCCGCCGGCGCTGCCGCCGCGAATGATCAGGCGCTCGCCATCGGCCAGGCCCTGCTCGACCAGGTAGTGCGCGCCGGCAATGCAGTCTTCCACGTCGACGACGCCCCACTGGCCGCGCAGCGCATCGCGGTAGGCGCGTCCAAAGCCGCTGCTGCCGCCATAGTTGACGTCGAGCACGCCGATGCCGCGGCTGGTCCAGTACTGCGTCGCCAGCTTCAAGGTATTGCTGGCCATGCTGGTCGGGCCGCCATGGCTGATGACGATCACCGGCGGCAGGGTATCGGCCGGGGCCTGTACATCGCCATTGGTGGGCGGGTAGAAAAACGCATGTGCCGTGCGCCCGCCGCTGGAGGCGTAGCTGATGCTGCGCGGCACCGACAGATAGGACAGATCAGGCAGCCCGGTAATCGATTGCGCCAGCACTTCGAGCTCATTGTTCGACAGGTCGATGCGCGCCAGCTCCAGCGCGATGGTGGGGCTGCCGCCGAGCAGGGCGACGAAGCCTGCACCGACGCGCAGTTCGCGGATTTCCTGGTACGGGTGCGGCAAGGCTTCCAGTTTGGCCGCACCCACCGTCAGCCGGCCCAGGTGGCTTACGCCCTGCACGATATAACTGCAAATGAGTTCGTCGTCGGACACAAAACCGTACAGGCTGCCGCCAAAGGTCCAGTGCGGCGTGGCAAATTCGGCTTCCATCGGGCACAGCGCTTCGATCTTGCCGCCGTGCAGGCGGTACAGATTCCACCAGCCGCTGCGGTCCGACACGAAGTGCAGCACGCCGGCAGGCGACCATTCCGGCTGGCAAATCGATTCCTGCGCGCTGCCGGCCACCAGGCGCGGCGTGCCCAGGCCGCCGTCGGCCCGCACCTCGGCCAGCCACAGCTCGGTACCCTGCCACGGCAGGCGCGGATGGTCCCAGGTGAGCCACGCCAGCTGCCGGCCGTTGGGCGACAGGCGCGGCGCCGCATAGAAATCGTGGCCCTGCGCCAATACCGTTTCCTTACCGTCGAAACCGACCGCCGCCAGCTGGTTGTCGGGATGGGCATGGCCTTGTTCGGGATGCTGTTCGCGCACCGTGATCAGGCGCGCGCGGGCGCGGTCGACCACCAAGTCGGCATAGCGCGTATTGCTGCCGGTACTGAACGCTTCTGCCACGCCATCGCCCGCGATGCGGTACAGGCGGTTATCGACAAAATGCGAAAAATACACGGTGTCGCCGTCGACGACGCAGGCGCCGCCGCCATATTCATGCACGCGGGTGCGGACATTGAACGGCGCGGGCGTGACATCGTCGACGCGCGCGCCGCGCTGGCGCAGCAGGGTGTTGCGGCCCGCTTCGCTGGCCCTGCCAGCCAGCCAGTACACATCGCCGCCATCGGCGCCGCCCAGCATCAGCTGCGCCAGCGGCGAGGCGCCGGCCGCGACGATGGCGGCGCTGATGGGCGAGGGCCAGGCGCCATAGGGGATCACAGGGGCGGTGGTGGTCGATGTCATGCGGAACTCCATGGTTCGATGGGGCGCCAGGCGCCAGGCGTGCATCATCATAAAGGAAGCGCGCAAGCTGCGCCAATTGCTGCAAAGCGTTACCGGAATCAATGAACTTGCGGCAATTGGATGCGATAATACCGCTTCCCCCAAGCTAGATTGCCTGCCATGCCACAATTTGCTCCGCTCCAGAACGACACCTTTTTGCGCGCCCTGCTGCGCCAGCCGACCGAGCATACGCCGGTCTGGCTGATGCGCCAGGCCGGCCGCTACCTGCCCGAATACCGCGCCACGCGCGAGCGGGCCGGCTCCTTCCTGGGCCTGGCAAAAAATCCCGATTACGCCACCGAAGTGACCCTGCAGCCTTTGGATCGCTTTCCACTGGACGCGGCGATCCTGTTTTCCGACATCCTGACGGTGCCCGATGCGATGGGCCTGGGCCTGTATTTCGCCGATGGCGAAGGGCCGAAATTCGAGCGCCCGCTGCGTACCGAACAGGACGTGATGGCGCTGCAAGTGCCGGACCTGGAATCGCTCGACTACGTCTTCAAGGCCGTCACGCAGATCCGCACCGAACTCAATGGCCGCGTGCCGCTGATCGGCTTTTCCGGCAGCCCGTGGACCCTGGCCTGCTATATGGTGGAAGGCGGCGGCTCGAAAGAATTTCACACCATCAAGAAGATGCTGTACAACCGCCCCGAGCTGATGCACCACATCCTGGCGATCAACGCCACCTCGGTGGCGCAATACCTGAACGCGCAGATCGATGCCGGCGCGCAAGCGGTGATGATTTTCGATTCCTGGGGCGGTGCGCTGGCCGATGGCGCCTATCAGGAATTCTCGCTCGCTTACATGCGGCAGGTAGTGGCGCAGCTGAAACGCGACAAGGATGGCGTGCAGATTCCCGCCATCGTCTTTACCAAGGGCGGCGGCCAGTGGATCGAGCAGATCGCCGATATCGGCGCCGACGCCGTCGGCCTGGACTGGACCGTCAACCTGGCGCGCGCGCGCCAGCTGGTGGGCCATAAAGTCGGCTTGCAGGGCAACCTGGACCCGGCCATCCTGTTCGCCAGCCCGGACCAGATCCGCGCCGAAGTGAGCAAGGTGTTGAACGCCTTTGGCGCGCCGTCCGAAGGCACGGGCCACGTATTCAACCTCGGTCATGGCATTTCCCAGTTCACGCCGCCTGAATCGGTGGGGGCCATGGTGGAAGCCGTGCACAGCCAGAGCCGCGCCATGCGCGCCGGCCGCTGACTAGTCGCCCGCCAGCGCCTGTCGCCGGCACCGCAAAGGCAGGTTTTCCACAGGAAGCCTGCCTTTTTTGTTGGCGCCACCACTGCATGAAAACCGACTTATGCACAATTTTTTTTACTGCGGAAATAACAGGCAGTGATAAATCCCTGCCCGGGAGGATATTGCAAGTCATTGATTTTAAATAGATTAATATGCGGCGTGGTAAACCGTGCCGGCATATCGGCCAAGGTTGTTCGTCCTGCAGACGCCGTTATTCCTTCATTGTCCACAAAGTTATCAACAGATTCTGTGGATAAAAACGAAAAGCATTTTGTTAACCGGGACTTAGCGGCGATGTGCAGGTTTTACCTGAGATGCATGGTGCACCGCATGATGATTGAAGCCGTGTTAACTTGCCATCGTGATCCACATGCGGCCGTGCCCGGCGGTGTATCCATGTGTGCCGATTTCGGGGGAAATGCGTTGATGCATATCATGGCGACCGTGATTAATGCCAAGAAACAAGCGCCGAAATGGCTCAGTTATGCACAGCTGCCGAGTTAAGCCTGCCATTTTGGCCCTGCCGGGCAGCTGCTTTTCAAGTTGCTGATTTTAAAAGGTTAATTTATTTAACGTGCGCTCTTGACGGCGATTGGCATTGTATGCACTGCGTATTTTGACGGTTAATTTTGCTTTGTCCACAAAGTTATCCACAGAATTATCTTCTGGCTGGCCCTGCTTTCCTGGCGAGACCAAGTATCATGGCCGGCGGTGCGCCTGCCGCGCTGTTACCCTGTTATCAACCTGGAATAGGCAAGACCCATGGCGCAGTGCATTCTGAAAATCGCGCTCGATACTCCCCTCGACACCCTGTTCGACTATCGCTGGCGCAGCGACGACGCGTCCCTGCCGCAGATCGGCCAGCTGGCGCTGGTGCCGTTCGGCCGGCGCGAAGTGATGGGCCTGATCGTCGGCGTGGCCGACAGCACCGAGGTGCCCGATGCGAAAATGAAAGATGTGCTGGCCGTGCGCAGCCAGCTGACGCCCTTGTCCGGGCAATGGCTGGCGCTGGCCGCGTTCGCCGCCGATTATTACCAGCGTCCGCTGGGCGAAGTGGCGCTGCCGGGCTTGCCTAAAAACCTGCGCGTGCTGACCACGGTGGCGCTCGACCGCGCCATCAAGAAGCTGGCCAAGCTGAAGGAGGCGCATGACGGCACGCCGCTGAACATGCCGCCGCTGAACCCTGCACAGCAGGAAGCGGTGGACGCCATCGGCGGCGCGCAAGGCTTCAAGCCGACCTTGTTGTACGGCGTGACCGGCAGCGGCAAGACCGAAGTCTATCTGCAGGCCTGCGCCCGGGTGCTGGCGCGCGAGCAAGCGGCGCAGATCCTGATCCTGGTGCCGGAAATCAACCTCACGCCCCAGCTGGAAGGCAATATCCGCGCCCGCTTTCCCGGCGTCATGCTGGCCACCTTGCACAGCAGCCTGTCCGAGGGCGAGCGCATGCTGCACTGGCTTGCCGCCCACCAGGGCCAGGCGCGCATCGTGCTGGGCACGCGGCTGGCCATCCTGGCGTCCTTGCCGAACCTGAAACTGATCGTCATCGACGAGGAGCACGATCCTTCCTACAAGCAGCAGGAAGGCTTGCGCTATTCGGCGCGCGACCTGGCCGTCTGGCGCGCCTGGCAGTTGCAGATTCCCATCGTGCTCGGTTCGGCCACGCCCTCGCTGGAAAGCTGGCACCACGCGCAGACGGGGCGCTACCGCAAGCTCGAGTTGCGCGAGCGCGCCGTGAAAAACGCCGTCTTGCCGCGCGTCAAACTGCTCGACATGGAGCGCGACAAGCCGAAGGATGGGCTGACGTCGCATCTGGTGGCGGCATTGAAACTGCGCATGGAACGCGGCGAGCAGTCGCTGCTGTTCTTGAACCGGCGCGGCTATTCGCCGGTGATCTGCTGCGAATCGTGCGGCTGGATCAGCAACTGCACCCGTTGCACCTCGTTTATGGTGCTGCACAAACCCGAGCACCGGCTGCGCTGCCACCATTGCAGCCTGGAATTGCGCATCCCGCGCCATTGCCCAACCTGCGGCAATGTCGATCTGCAGCCGCTGGGCCGCGGCACGCAGCGCGTGGAAGAGGGCTTGCAGCAACTGTTTCCCGAGGCGCGCATCCTGCGCATCGATGCCGATTCCACGCGCAAGAAGGGCAGCGCGCAGCAAGCGTTCGACACCGTGCACCGCGGCGAAGTCGATATCCTGATCGGCACGCAGATGGTGGCCAAGGGCCATGACTTCAAAAAGCTCACCCTGGTCGGTATCCTGAACCCGGACACGGCGCTGTTTTCGCAGGACTACCGCGCCAGCGAGCGCCTGTTCGCCCAGCTGATGCAGGTGGCGGGCCGGGCCGGGCGGGCCGCGCAGACCGAGGGCGGCAGCGTTTCCGAAGTGCTGATCCAGACCCGCTATGCGCGCCATCCGCTGTATGACGCCGTGGTCAGCCACGATTACGACCATTTCGCCACCACCTTGCTCGAAGAGCGAGCGCAGGCGGCACTGCCACCGTATCTGTTTCAGGCGCTGCTGCGCGCCGAAGCGCCGGAACTGGCGAGCGCCATCGAATTTCTGCAGGCGGCCAAGGACTGCATGGCGCATCCGGCGATTACCCTCAACGATCCGATTCCGATGAGCATGACGCGCGTCTACAACGTTGACCGCGCCCAGTTGTTGCTGGAGTCAAGCTCGCGCCCGGCGCTGCAGGCCTTCCTGAAAGAATGGCTGGCGGCCTTGCGCGCCATGAAGACGCGCGTGAAATGGTCGCTGGAAGTCGATCCGCTCGATATCTGATCAACGCAACCAGGCACGCGCCGAGCGCACCACCTGTTCCGACAACAATTGGGTCAATGGCGTATCGAGGCTCCAGGCATGCCAGTACAGCGGCACCGCCAGCGTACGGCCAGGCAGCAGATCGACCAGGCGGTCGGTGGCCAGCAAGGGCGCGGCCAGGCGCTGCGGCATCAGGCCATAGGCCAGGCCCTGCTCGATGCAGGCGCGCCGCGCCGCTTCCGCCGGCAGGCTATGATGGGGAAACGGCACCTGCAGGGCCAGTTGCTCTGCCAGCAGGCGCGCCAGCAGGCTGTGCTGGCCCACCACGGCCGGCGCCAACTGCGCCGCCGCAGCGCTGAAACCGTCGCTGAACCAGTGGCCGGCAAACACCGGCGTGGCCACGCAGACGTAGTGCAAGCTGCCCAGCGGCGTCACGCTGGCAGCGGTGGCCTCTGGCGCCGTGTCACTGGCCACGCAGCCAAACACCGTGCCGTCGCGCAGCATTTGCAGGGCGGTACCGCTGTCGGCCAGACGCACCTCGAGCTGGCAGCGCGGCGGCGCCAGCAGCGGCGCCAGGACGTCGGGAAACCAGGTCGCCAGGCTGTCATCATCGATGGCAATGGCCAGCCCGGGCATGCTGACGGTATTGCCCAGGTCGATATCGAGCGAGGCCTCCATCAGTTTGACGTGGCGGTGGTGCGTGATCAGGCGCTGGCCCAGGCCGGTGGGCACGGCCGGTTGGCCACGGATGATCAACAGGCGCCCGCTGGCGTCTTCCAGCGCCTTGATGCGCTGCGCGACGGCCGGCCCGCTGATGCCCAGCGCCACGGCGGCCTTCTCGAAGCTGCCATGGCTGGCGACGGCGTCGAGCACGGCCAGCGCGCGATAATCGAGTGATACCATGAGCTGCACTTATACCGGTGAACATAATCAGCCATACTAATATATCAGTGCTGCCTGGCAAAACCTTTTCTGTGCCAACAGGGTAGTATGCATGCTCATCGAATGAACTGATTGGTGGCAACAATGAACAAGGACATCAAGACTATCCGGGTGGACGTGGCCGTGATCGGCAGCGGCACGGCCGGCCTGACGGCGCACAAGGCGGCGCGCCAGCACGGCAAGCGCGTGCTGCTGATGGAAAGCGGCCCCTACGGCACCACCTGCGCGCGGGTCGGCTGCATGCCCAGCAAACTGCTGATCGCCGCCGCCGAAGCGGCCCATGCGGTGACGGCCGCGCCCGCATTCGGCGTGCATCCGGGCGCGCTGCGGATCGACGGCCAGCAGGTGATGGCGCGCGTGCGCAGCGAGCGCGACCGCTTTGTCGGCTTCGTGCTCGACGGCGTCGATGCGATTGCGGACGAAGAAAAATTGCGCGGCCACGCCCGCTTTATCGCGCCCGGCAAGCTGCAGGTCGATGAGCACACGATTGTCGAGGCCGCCAGCGTGGTGATCGCCACCGGTTCCTCGCCCATCGTGCCACCCGAATGGAAGGCGGCGGGCGAGCGCGTCATTACCAGCGATGCCGTGTTCGCCTGGACCGACCTGCCGCGCTCGCTGGCGGTGGTGGGCGCCGGCGTGATCGGCCTGGAACTGGGGCAGGCGCTGGCGCGCCTGGGCGTGCGCGTGACCCTGTTTGCGCGCGGCGCCAGGGTGGCGCAGCTGACCGATCCGCTGGTGCTGGCCGAAGCGGGCAAGGTCTTGGGCGGGCAATTCGATCTGCGCTTCCAGACCAGCGTGGCGCATCTGGCCAAAACCGACGATGGCGCCGGCGTATTGCTGACCAGCCGCGATGGCGAAGGAAATGAAAAAACCGAGCAGTTCGAGTATGTGCTGGCCGCCATCGGCCGCAGCCCGAATGTGCACGGCATCGGCCTGGAAACGGCGCAAATTGAACTCGACCGCCATGGCGTGCCCTTGTATGACAAGCACACCATGCAGTGCGGCAAGAGCGCCATCTTTATCGCCGGCGACGCCAGCGACGAGCTGCCCCTGCTGCCCGAGGCGGCCGACCAGGGCCGCATTGCCGGCGAGAATGCGGCGCGCTTTCCCGAGGTGCAACCGGGCCTGCGCCGCACGCCGCTGGGCGTGGCCTTTACCGAGCCGCAGATCGCCACCGTGGGCGCGACCTACCAGCAACTGTGCATCACCCATGCGGGCCGCTTCGCGGTAGGCGCGGTGTCATTCGGCAACCAGGGTCGCAGCCGCGTGATGCTGCAAAACCATGGGCTATTGCGTGTGTACGCCGAGTTCGGCAGCCAGCGTTTCCTGGGCGCCGAAATGATTGCCCCGCGTGCCGAACACCTGGGCCACTTGCTGGCCTGGGCTTGCCAGGCGCAGCTGACGGTACACGCCATGCTCGACATGCCGTTCTACCACCCGGTCGTCGAAGAGGGCGTGCGCACGGCCTTGCGCGAACTGGCGCTGCACCTGCAAAAAGGTCCCGGCGACGTGCCGGCCTGCGCCGACTGCACGCCGGGCGCGTGATTCAGTTCAGCAAACCCGTGTCGAGCCGGCCTTCCGCCGCCAGCTCGCGCAGCACGCGGATGGTGTCGATATCGGACTCCTGGTAGGCCGAGCGGCGGAAGTCGTCGTACATGGCGTTGGCCGCATCGGTGGCAACGTCATGCCCGTCGTCATACTGGAAGCGCACCCACAGGCTGTATTCATCGGGCATTTCGATGGTCATCACCAGGGACGAGGCGCTGATCTCCTTTTGCGCCGCCACTTGATAGCGCACCTGCAATTGCGGCAGCAGCACGACCTTGTCTTCGATCACCAGTTCGCCGTAGCGCAGGCGGCGTGAAAAACCGCTGTCGGTGCGCTCGCTGATGTCGCACGCGTCCAGGTGCGGCACGAACAGCTTGGGCGACTCGGCGCGCAACACCAGGCCGCGCCAGACCTGTTCGACCGTCAGGGTATCGATCAGCGGGTTGAGGGGATCGTTGATTTCAATCAGATGTTCAAATTTCATGGGACGGCCATTCTAGAGGTTGGGGCGCAAGGGCGGGCGTTATAGCTGGAATCATAGCCGGAATGGTACTCCAGCCCGGGCTGCGCCGCATGGATTGAATCGGCCAACATGGCGCCCATGCGGCATTTATCAAGACCGTCGGCCGTGCAAACAGCGCACACGACGCTGTTACAATGGGCCGCTATTCCCTGCGGAAATACCCTGATGTCCAAAGCACCACAATTCGGCCTGAACGCTCCCCAAAGCGAAGCCGTCACCTATCTCGACGGCCCCTGCCTGGTGCTGGCCGGCGCCGGCTCGGGCAAGACGCGCGTGATCACGCAAAAGATCGCCCACCTGATCGAAGACCGCGGCTACGACCCGCGCACCATCGCCGCATTGACCTTTACCAACAAGGCGGCGCTGGAAATGCAGGAGCGCATTGCCAAGTTATTAAAACAGCCGCGCCAGGCCAAGCAGTTAACGGTGTCGACCTTCCACTCGCTGGGCGTAAAAATCCTGCGCCAGGAAGCCAATGGCGTGGGGCTGAAGGACCGCTTTTCCATTATGGACAGCGACGACTGCTTTTCGCTGGTGCAAGACCTTGCCATTACCACCGATAAACAGATCATTCGCCAGATCCAGACCGCCATGTCGCTGTGGAAGAACGGCCTGATCGACCCGGACACGGCGCTGGCGCAAGCCAGGGATGAAGACGAAGCGAACGCGGCGCGCATCTACCGCAGCTACGTGGCCACCTTGTCGGCCTACCAGGCGGTCGACTTCGACGACCTGATCCGCTTGCCGGTGGAATTGTTCCGCAACAACGACGCGGTGCGCGACAAATGGCAGCGCCGCCTGCGCTACCTGCTGGTCGACGAATACCAGGATACCAATACCTGCCAGTACGAACTGGTAAAACTGATGGTGACGGGCATCGGCAAAAAGCCGATGTTTACCGCCGTGGGCGACGACGACCAGGCGATCTATGCCTGGCGCGGCGCCACCGTGGAAAACCTGAAAACCCTGGAAACGGATTTCCCCGACCTGCGCGTGATCAAGCTGGAGCAGAATTACCGCTCCACCATGCGCATCCTGAATGCGGCCAATGCCGTGATCGGCAACAACCCCAAATTGTTTGACAAGTCGCTGTGGTCCGAGCATGGCCTGGGCGAGCCGATCAAGGTACTGGGCATGCAGTCCGACGAGCAGGAAGCGGAACAGGTCGCCATCATGATCTCGGCCGACCATTTTGAACGCAAGAACAAATTTTCCGATTACGCCATTTTGTACCGGGGCAACCACCAGGCGCGCATCATCGAGCAGTGCTTGCGCAAGGAGCGCATCCCATACACGATTTCCGGCGGCCAGAGTTTTTTCGACAAGGCCGAAATCAAGGACATCATCAGCTATTTGCGCCTCTTGGCCAATGAAGACGACGATCCGGCCTTTATCCGCGCCGTCACCACGCCGCGCCGGGGCGTGGGCCAGTCGACCCTGGAGGTGCTGGGGGCGTTCTCGGGCCAGTGGCAGTGTTCGCTGTTCCAGGCCGTGTTCAAGGGCGGCATCGAAGCCAAGCTGACCGATCGTCAGCTGGGGCCGCTCAGGGATTTCTGCAACTTCATCAACGACCTCGAATCGCGCGCCAGCCGGCCCGGCGCGGCCGGCAGCGGCGACGCGGCGGCCGAAGTGCTCGACGACATGATGAAGGAAATCCATTACGAGTCCTACCTGTACGACGCCTTCGAAGAGCGGCAGGCGCAAAGCAAGTGGCAGAACGTGCTTGAATTCGTCAACTGGTTGAAGGAGCGCGGCCGGGGCGGCAAGGACCGCGACGGCGAAGAAAAAAACGTGCTGGAACTGACGCAGATGGTGGCCCTGATGACCATGTTGGAAGGCAAGGACGAAGAGCAGGATGCGGTGCGCATGTCGACCCTGCATGCCTCGAAAGGACTGGAGTTTCCGCATGTGTTCCTGGTCGGCGTGGAAGAGGGCATCTTGCCGCACAAGGGCGACGCCGATGCGCCGCCCGAAACCATGGCCGCGCGCATCCAGGAGGAACGTCGCCTGATGTACGTGGGCATCACGCGCGCCCAGCGCACCTTGCAGATTACCTGGTGCAAGAAGCGCAAGCGCGCCGGCGAGCAGGTGCATTGCGACGTGTCGCGCTTTGTCAAGGAAATGGAACTCGACGTGGGCGACGCCGTGCCGACCGAGTCGGAAGTGATTTCACCGAAGGAACGCCTGGCGCGCATGAAGGCGCTGCTGGCCACTCCCAAGGGTTGAGTTCAGCTGGCGTCGGGCGTGACCTTGGGCACGAT
The DNA here is from genome assembly GCF_002250505.1 of Janthinobacterium sp. PC23-8. Taxonomy (GTDB): domain Bacteria; phylum Pseudomonadota; class Gammaproteobacteria; order Burkholderiales; family Burkholderiaceae_D; genus Janthinobacterium. The sequence continues at coordinate 2,287,875 of NZ_NJGY01000001.1, read as the reverse complement.
GGCAAACTGCATGCCCAGCGCGTCGAGCATTTTCAGGATGGTGTCAAAGCGCGGCTTGCTGCCTTCGCGCAAGGCTTTATAGGCGCCTTCGCGCGTGATGTCGGCCCTTGCCGCCACCTTGCCCATGCCATGCGCGCGCACCACGTCGCCCATGGCTGCCTGGAACAGTTCGGCATTGCCGGTGGCGACGATCTCGCTCATGTAGGCGGCGATGGCGTCCGGGCTGGTCAGATGCTGGGTCGGGTCGAAACGGCTCAGGCCCAGCGCGCCCAAGTCGTCGAGGTCGAAACTGTCGTGGTCATGGTTCATTGTTTTCGTCCTTTTCGTCCTTTTCGGTCGTTGACGGCGGCCTGTTTCTGCTTGCGCAGCGCCGCCTGCTTTGCCTTCAATTCGGCCAATATCTGTTTTGCTTGCGCGATATCGCGCTGTTGGCTGGCCTTGTCGCCGCCGAGCAGCAGCAGGATCAAGGCGCCCAGATTGGTTTCGTGAAAATACACGCGCCATCCCGGCCCCGTCTGTAAAAAACGCAGTTCGCACACGCCGTCGCCGACCGCGCGCCAGTCGCCTCTTTTCCCATGCTGCAAGTTCTTGATGCGCGCGTCAATGGCGGCCGCCGCCACATCGTGCAGCCTGCCTTCCCAGCGCCGATACTCCGCCGTCTTGTAGGTATCGATCAGGCACGGTTCGTTACGAGTTAATGTATCCATTGTAATCGTTTGTTCTCGTTCGTCAAGGAGCATAGGCGATTCAAGCATAGTAAAAATCCCGCCCCACATGGCCAAGACAGCAGCTCGTTTGCGGTGGATCGCGATGCAGGGAGAGTAAAATGCGCGTTTGATGCCAGGAGTTACCGTGAGCACGATGGATAATGAACAGATGGAAAGCCGCTTCGTCGATATCGAGATCAAGCTGGCGCAGCAGGAAGACCTGGTCGAGTCGCTGAACCAGATGGTGTACCAGCAGGGCCGCCGCATCGACCAGCTCGAAGCGATGCTGCACAAGCTGGGCGAACACGTGCGCGACGGCGCGCAGCAGGCCAATGGCGGCCAGGTCAACGAGCGCCCGCCGCATTATTGAGAGGCAGCTCAGCCCAGCGTGGACCAGTCCGGCAACTGGTGCTTGCGCCGGTCGTGGGCGTAGAAGCTGGCCAGGGCGAGGCCAAACAGCAGGCCGGCGACACACGCCGCCGCCATCGCGATCAAGGCGGCTTGCAGCGGCGCGGCACCCTGGAACCAGCCGAACACGCCCAGGAACACGCCCATGAAGAGACCAAACCAGCCGCCCGTGAGGAGCGCAGTGGATAGAAAAGACTGGAAATGTGGCGGTGCGATCTGCACGCCGGCCTTCCACAGCAGGCGGATCAGCGGCGGCGCGTAATGACTGCGCATCATGCCTGTCGCTTGCAATAATTCCATGGCCCGTGTCTTGCGCTGTTCAAAGTTCATCTGGCATCCTAAATTGTTGCTGATTGGATACTATACGACATGCGGGCGGCAAGAAAATACGCGCTTTCTCACCGCTACCATCGCTTGTTGCGGATGACGCAAGTATGTCAGGCTGTTATGATTTCAGGCTGGCCCGCGACACAATCGCGGTTCTCTTGCGTTCTTTGAAAGATGTCATGACCCGTCCAACACTGCTCGTCATCGCCGCCAGCCTGATGCTGGCGCCAGCCGCTTTTGCCGCGACCAGGGCGCCAGCGGCCACTGCCACGGCGGCCGCCGCCCTGCCTGCAAGCAATCCGTTTGCGCAAGCGAGCACCTTGCCGTTCCATTATCCCCCCTTCGACAAGGTGCGGGACGCCGACTACGCGCCCGCCTTTGCGGCCGGCATGGCACAGCACCTGGCTGAAATCAATGCCATCGCCAACAACCCGAAAGCGGCCACTTTTGAGAACACCATCGTCGCCATGGAGCGCGCCGGCCAGTTGCTCGGCCGCGTGCGCACCGTATTTTCGGTCATGTCGGGCTCGAACACGAACGAGGCCATCCAGGGCCTGGAGCGTGAGCTGGCGCCAAAAATGGCCGCCCATGGCGATGCGATCATGCTCAACGGCAAGCTGTACCAGCGCATCAGCGCCTTGTACGCCAGGCGCGACAAGCTGGGCCTCGATGCTGAATCGAAACGTTTATTGGAACGCTACCACACCGATTTCGTGCGTGCCGGCGCCAGGCTGTCCGCCGCCGACAAGGACCAGCTGAAAACCTGCAACGGCCAACTGGCCGCGCTGTCGACCACGTTTGCACAGAATGTGCTCAAGGAACTCAATGCTTCGGCAGTGGTCGTCGATACCCGCGAAGAACTCGACGGCCTTTCGCCGGCCGCCATCGAAGTGGCCGCCGGTCTCGCCAAAAAGCGCGGCCTGGATGGCAAATATGTGATCGCGCTGGTCAACACCACCGGCCAGGCGCCGCTGTCGCAACTGACCAACCGCACCGTGCGCGAACGCATCATGATGGCCTCGCAGGCGCGCGGCAGCCATGGCGGCCAGTTCGACAACCGCCAGGTGGTGCTGGACCTGGCCCGGCTGCGCGCCGAACGCGCTGCGCTGATGGGCTACCCGAACTACGCCGCCTATGCGCTGGAAGACCAGACCGCCAAAACCACCACCGCCGTCAATGCGCTGCTCGGTGAATTGGCCAAACCGGCTGTGACCAACGCGCGCCATGAAGCGGACGATATCCAGAAAGTCATCGACGCTGAAAAGGGCGGCTTCAAGGTCGGCGCCAGCGACTGGGCGTTTTATAGCGACAAGGTGCGCGCCGAACGCTACAACTTCGACCAGAACCAGTTGAAGCCTTATTTTGAAATGCACAGCGTGCTGACGAAAGGCGTGTTTTTTGCCGCCGGCAAGCTGTACGGCCTCAGTTTCAAGCAGCGCACCGACTTGCCGGTGTATAACGCCGACATGCTGGTGTTCGACGTGTTCAACGAGGACGGCAAGCAACTGGCCATCTTCACGCTTGATCCTTACGCGCGCAGCAACAAGCGCGGTGGCGCCTGGGCCAATGCCTATGTCAGCCAGTCGGCGCTGCTGGGCAACGAACCGGTGATCGCCAACAACCTGAACATTCCGAAGCCGGAAGCGGGCCAGCCGACCCTGATGACGTTCGACGAAGTGACCACCATGTTCCACGAATTCGGCCATGCGCTGCACGGCATGTTCTCGAACGTGAAGTATCCGCGCTTCTCGGGTACCAGCGTGCCGCGCGACTTCGTCGAATACCCGTCGCAAGTCAATGAAATGTGGGCGCTGTGGCCGGAAGTGCTGCAGAACTACGCCAGGCACTACCAGACGGGCGTGGCTATTCCTGCCGAACTGCTGGCCAAGGTGACGGCGGCCGACAATTTCAACCAGGGCTATAAAACCACCGAATACCTGGCCTCGGCCCTGCTCGACCAGCGCTGGCACCAACTGACGCCGCAACAGATTCCGAGCGACGTGCTGGCGTTTGAAAAAACCGCCTTGCTGGAGGCCGGCATCGACTTTGCGCCGGCGCCGCCACGCTACCGCACCACGTATTTCTCGCACGCCTTTGCCGGCGGCTATTCGGCCGGCTACTACGCCTATCTGTGGTCGGAAAAGCTCGACGCCGATACGGTGGAATGGTTCAAGGAAAACGGCGGCCTGACGCGCAAGAACGGCGACTGGTTCCGTACGAAACTGCTGTCGCGCGGCGGCAGCGCCGATGCGCTGCAGATTTACCGCGATTTCCGCGGCCGCGATGCAAAGATCGAACCGCTGCTGGAGCGCCGCGGCCTCGCCGGCAAATAAGTACCCCTCATCTGCCACTAAGCTAAAAATGGCCGCCACGTCTGGGCGGCCATTTTTATTTGGTCAAGCGGAAAGCGCGCCGTGGTAAACCGCGCATTCGGCCCGGGCCGCCGCGCTGGCGGACTGCCCTGCTATCATTTGCCACTGGTCCGCGACATGGTCGCGGTTCTTCCCCGCACTCCAGAAGGATCTCATGCTCCGTCCACCACTGCTCGTCATCGCCGCCAGCGTCATGCTGGCCCACGCCGCCCCGCAAGCCATGGCCGCCGCCGCGCCTGCGCCCGCCACCGCGCCTGCCGCCGTCAGCGCGCAAAATCCGCTGTTGAAAGCAAGCCCGCTGCCGTTCCAGATGCCGCAGTTTGGCCTGATCAAGGACGCGCACTACGCGCCGGCGTTTGCCGAAGGCATGAAGCGCCAGCTGGCCGAAGTCAATGCGATCGCCAACAATCGCCAGGCGCCGACGTTTGAAAACACCATCGTCGCGCTCGAACGCACGGGCCAGTTGCTGCACCGCGTGCAGAGCATTTTCAGTAACATGACTTCGACCAATACCAATGCCGTGCTTGAAGCGGTGGAAGTCGATGTGTCGCCCAAGCTGGCCGCCCATGCGGACGCCATCAGCCTCAATCCGAAACTGTTTACCCGCATTGACACCCTGTATGCCAAGCGCGACAAGCTGGGCCTGGACGCAGAATCGCTGCGCCTGCTGGACCGCTACCATACCGATTTCGTGCGTGCCGGCGCCAAGCTGTCCGACGCCGACAAGGAAAAACTGAAAGCCTTCAATGCCGAGCAGGCCGGCCTGGAAACGGCGTTTGCGCAAAACGTGCTGAAGGAAACCAATGCCAAGGGCCTGGTGGTGCACACCCGCGAAGAGCTGGCCGGCATGACCGACAGCGATATCGACACGGCCGCCGCCGCCGCCAGGGAGCGCGGCCTGGACGGCAAGTTCCTCATCGCCCTGGTCAATACCAGCGGCCAGCCGCCGCTGGCCGTCATGACCCACCGCGCCACGCGCCAGCGCCTGATGGACGCGTCCTTGAATCGCGGCAGCCAGGGCGGCCAATTCGACAACCGCGCCATCGTGCTGAAACTGGCAACACTGCGCGCCGAACGCGCCACCTTGCTCGGCTACCCGAACTACGCGGCCTACTCGCTGGAAGACCAGACGGCGAAAACCACCACGGCGGTGAACACCTTGCTGTCGGAACTGGCGAAACCGGCGGTGACCAATGCACGCCGCGAAGCGGCCGACCTGCAGGGCGTGGTCGACGCGGAAAAAGGCGGTTTCACCGTGGCGGGGGCCGACTGGGCCATCTATACCGACAAACTGCGCAAGCAGCGTTTCAATTTTGACGAAAACCAGCTGAAGCCCTACCTGGAACTCAATAGCGTACTGAACAACGGCGTATTTTTTGCGGCCAATAAACTGTATGGCATCAGTTTCAAACAGCGCACCGATCTCCCGGTGTATAACCCGGACGTGCGCGTGTACGACGTGATCGACGCCAATGGCAAGCCGCTGGCGCTGTTTATCGCCGACTTCTACGCGCGCGGCAACAAGCACGGCGGCGCCTGGATGAATGAATATGTGTCGCAATCGGGCCTGATGGGCACGCATCCGGTGGTGGCCAATCAACTCAATATTCCGAAGCCGCCGGCTGGCCAGCCGACCCTGCTGACGTTTGACGAAGTGACCACCATGTTCCACGAATTTGGCCATGCGCTGCACGGCATGTTCTCGAACGTGAAATATCCGCGCTTTGCCGGCACCAGCGTGCCGAGCGACTTTGTCGAATATCCGTCGCAAGTCAATGAAATGTGGGCCGTCTGGCCGGAAGTGCTGCAGAACTACGCCAAACACTACCAGAGCGGCGCGGCGATGCCGCAGGAACTGCTCGACAAAGTGATGGCGGCGAAAAAATTCAACCAGGGCTTCATGACCACCGAATACCTGGCCGCCGCCCTGCTCGACCAGCGCTGGCACCAGCTGGCGCCAGGCCAGATACCGACCGATGTGCTGGCGTTTGAAGCGGCGTCCTTGAAGGATGCCGGCGTCGACTATGCGCCGGTGCCGCCACGCTATCGCACCAGCTATTTCTCGCACAGTTTTTCGGGCGGCTATTCGGCCGCCTATTACGCCTACCTGTGGTCGGAAAAACTCGATGCCGAGTCGGTCAACTGGTTCAAGGAAAATGGCGGCCTGACGCGCAAGAACGGCGACTGGTTCCGCAGCAAACTGCTGTCGCGCGGCGGCAGCGTCGACGCGCTGCAGTTGTTCCGCGATTTCCGCGGCCGTGACGCCACCGTCGAGCCGCTGCTGGAACGCCGTGGCCTGAAAACACAGTAAAGCTTGACTGCGCTTGCACCATTCCTGAGCGGAAGGTGCAAGCGTAACGTACGGGCGGCGTAGAATTGAGTAAGATAGAAAACAAGGCGTTGAAAGAGAAAAATGAGTCAAGATTTGAATGGCGTCACCCTGGAAGCGATCGTGACGCGATTGCAAGCCCATTACGGCTGGGATGGCTTGGGCAAGCGGATCGATATCAATTGCTTTATCAGCGAGCCGAGCATCAAGTCGAGCCTGAAGTTTTTACGCAAGACCCCGTGGGCCAGGAGCAAGGTGGAACAGCTGTATCTGGACACGCAATTTACTGACTGACAGGAAAAAACATGGAAAGCAAACTCAAGGAATCGTTACAACAGCTGCGCTCGAACCTGGAGTCGAGCAGCCCCGTCGATGAAGAGTTGCAAGGTTTGCTGCAAAAGCTCGATGGCGACATCCACCTGCTGCTGGCAAAGCGCGCCGCGCTCGAAGCCCAGTCACCGCCGGAAGAAGAATCGACCACCTATGGCCTGGCCGAGCGCAGCCAGGAACTGTCGGCCAAGTTTGCTGTCAAGCATCCGAAGCTGGAGCCGGCGCTGCGCGAACTGGGGGAGATACTGGCGAATATGGGGATTTGAGGGGGTCTGTCGCTTCGCGATCGCGATGCGCCCCATTGGCGCGCATCGCCCCCAAGTGATTGAAATATAAACGTTTTTTGCACCGAAATCCAACAGTCGAATGCAGGCTGTCAGGTTTGAAATGGCCAATTCCGGTACAATCGGGCCAATGAACTCCCCAACCAATTTATTTGCGACCGTTCCCAAGCGGTCTGCCCGCGCTGCCGTGGCGCCTTTCCTGCCGATGTCGCGCGCCGAGATGGATGCGCTGGGCTGGGACCAGTGCGACGTCATTCTCGTCACCGGCGACGCCTATATCGACCACCCGAGTTTTGGCATGGCCCTGGTCGGCCGCCTGCTCGAAGCGCAAGGTTACCGCGTCGGCATCATCAGCCAGCCCGACTGGCTGTCGGCCGACGCCTTCCGCATCCTCGGCAAGCCGCGCCTGTACTACGGCGTGACCGCCGGCAATATGGATTCCATGGTCAACCAGTACACGGCCGACCGCAAGATCCGCTCCGACGACGCCTACACGGCCAACGCCGAACCGAACAAACGCCCGGACCGCGCCGTCACCGTCTACGCCCAGCGCGCGCGTGAAGCTTATCCGGATGTGCCGGTGGTGATCGGCAGCATCGAAGCCTCGTTGCGCCGCATCGCCCACTATGATTACTGGTCGGACAAAGTCCGCCGTTCGGTGCTGCCCGATTCCAAGGCCGATTTGCTGATCTTCGGCAATGCCGAGCGCGCGCTGGTGGACCTGACGCACCGCCTGGCCGCCGGTGAAGCGATCAAGGATATCCGCGACCTGCGCGGCACCGCCTTCATGGTGCCGGCCGGCTGGTTGCCGGGCGACGACTGGGGCGTGCACAATTCCACCCGCGTCGACGTGCCCGGCAAGGTCGATCCGCATTACAGCCCGTATGACATGGTGCAGGAAGACAAGACCGCCTGCGCCACCGAGAACGCCTCGAAGTCGGCCGAAGTGATCAAGCCGATCCGCATCATGAGCCGCGAAGAACGGCTGGCGATGGCCAAGGAAAAGCACGACAAGACCGTGGTGCGCCTGCCCGCGTACGACGTGGTCAAGGACGACCCGGTGATGTATGCGCACGCTTCGCGCGTGTTTCACCTGGAATCGAACCCCGGCAATGCGCGCGCCATGGTGCAGGCGCATGGGGAACGCGACGTATGGCTCAATCCGCCGCCGCTGCCGCTGGCCATGGACGAGATGGATGGCGTGTACGACATGAACTACGCGCGCGCGCCGCACCCGAGCTACGGCAAGGCGCATATCCCGGCCTGGGAAATGATCCGCTTTTCCGTCAACATCATGCGCGGCTGCTTCGGCGGCTGCACCTTCTGCTCGATTACCGAGCACGAAGGCCGGATTATCCAGAGCCGTTCGGAACCGTCGATCCTGCGCGAAATCGAGCATATCCGCGATAAAACCAAAGGCTTTACGGGCACCATTTCCGATATGGGTGGTCCGACCGCCAATATGTACCGCCTGGCCTGCAAGGAAAAAGAGATCGAAGTATCGTGCCGCCGCCTGTCGTGCGTGTACCCGTCGATCTGCGTCAACCTCGGCACAGACCACAGCAAGCTCATTTCACTGTATCGCAAGGCACGCGCGATTCCCGGCATCAAGAAGGTATTGATCAGCTCGGGCCTGCGCTACGACCTGGCCGTGCGCTCGCCCGAATACGTCAAGGAACTGGTGACCCACCACGTCGGCGGCCTCCTGAAAATCGCGCCCGAGCACACGGAAGAGGGCACCTTGTCGAAAATGATGAAGCCCGGCATTGGCGCCTATGACGAATTCAAGGAAATGTTCGACCGCTTTTCGCTCGAAGCGGGCAAGAAGCAGTACCTGATTCCGTATTTCATCGCCGCCCACCCCGGCACCACCGATCTGGACATGCTGAACCTGGCGCTGTGGCTGAAGAAAAACAATTTCAAGCTGGACCAGGTGCAGACCTTCATGCCGACACCGATGGCGATGGCCACCACCATGTATCACACGCGTAAGAATCCTTTGCGCAAGGTGACCGCCGACTCGGAAACGGTGGAAACGGCGCGCAGCGGCAAGATCCGCCGCACCCATAAGGCCTTCCTGCGCTACCAGGACCCGGCCAACTGGCCGATCCTGCGCGAAGCGCTGGTCAACATGGGCCGTGGCGACCTGATCGGCAATGGCGACAAGCATTTGATTCCGGCCTGGACCTCGTCGGAATCGGGCGGCCTGGCCGCAGGCGAACGCAGCCGCCAGACGCACGGCGCCGGCACGCCCGACAAGTTCAAGGTCACGCCGGGCAAGAACCGCATAGCGCTGGGCGGCACGGCGGCCGCGCCGAAAGCCTCGGCGGCCGAGTCAAAAGTGCGTCCGTCGATTCTGTCGACCATCAAGACCAGGGCAAAACCGGCGGCTATTGCGCCGATCAGCCGTGGCAAGACGCCTGCGGCCAAGGGTGGTGCGCCGGCACGCGGGCGCAGATAAGCGGCCAATTGAAGCAAGCCCGTTTGGTGCCGGCTTGCTTCAACTGCATAAGAAATAGGCATATAATTCACTGATGACTACCGTAACCACGCCTGTGGCGCCAAAATTCCTGATGCCCCGTGACGCCGATGCAGTTGGCCCGCAAAACGAGGCGGAACGCCGGCTGTATGAACTCGTCATGGAAGGCCTCAACAGCGGCCCTTCGCCGACAACAAACGTCGCCGAGTTGGCCGCTGAACTGCGAGCGCGCATCCGCACCAAGCGATAAAGTCGTGGAATTCAAACTTGCGCCCGTTGCCAAAAGTGATGTGCTTGAGATTACCGACTACTACGCCGAGATCTCTGTCGACCTGGCTGAGCGCTTCGTTTCCGAGCTTGAAACTACCTTGCACGGCCTGTGCTTCCAGCCCGGTGTCGGATCGCGCCGCTATGCTCATTTCCTTGCTGACCAATCGTTGCGCGTCTGGCAGCTTGATCACTTCCCCTTTCTGCTGTTCTATCGTGTCGACGGCATCTGGATCGAAGTATTGCGCGTCCTGCACGAACGACGCGACCTTTCCGCCAATCTGATCACCCACTAATTGCTGCACTGCACATACAGAATTGCTTGCACTCCAATGGGGCATTGAGGCACACTTCGCTACGCGCAAACGTTTGCGCGCAGCGTTTTACAAAAAAGCATTGCTCAGACGTGCTTGCCCAACCATACCCTGGAGACTGACATGACATCCCGTATTCGCCTCAAAATGATCGCCGCCGCCGCTCTCGTGTGCACCCTGCCTGCCTTGCCGGCGATGGCGCAGACAACGGCCAAACCGAAGGTCGCACTGGTGATGAAGTCGCTCGCCAATGAATTTTTCCTGACCATGGAAAACGGCGCGAAGGCGCACCAGAAGGCCAACGCCGCCAAATATGACCTGCTGTCGAACGGCATCAAGGATGAAACCGATACCTCGAGCCAGATCAAGCTGGTCGAGCAGATGATCGTCTCGCGCGTGAACGCGCTGGTGATTGCCCCGGCCGACTCGAAAGCGCTGGTGCCGGTACTGAAGAAAGCCGTCGATGCGGGCATTCTCGTGGTCAATATCGACAACAAGCTCGACGACGCTGCCCTGAAAGAAAAAGGCATCTCGATTCCATTCGTCGGCCCGGACAACCGCAAGGGCGCCAAGCTGGTCGGCGACTTCCTGGGCAAGCAGATCAAGAAGGGTGACCAGGTCGCCATCATCGAAGGCGTGTCGACCACCTATAACGCACAGCAGCGCACGCTGGGCTTCCAGGACGCCATGGCCAGCGCCGGCGCCAAGGTCGTCAGCGTCCAGTCGGGCCAGTGGGAAATCGCTCCGGCCAACACGGTCGCCGCCGCCATGCTGAACGCCAACCCGAACATCACCGCCATCCTCGCTGGCAACGACAACATGGCCCTCGGCGCCGTGTCGGCCATCAAGGCCGCCGGCAAGACCGGCAAGGTGAAGGTTGTCGGTTACGACAATATCAACGCCATCAAGCCGATGCTGGCTGACGGCCGCGTACTGGCGACCGCCGACCAGTTCGGTTCGCAGCAAGCCGTGTTCGGTATCGAAGCCGTGCTGAAAGCCATTGCCGAGAAGAAAAAGCAAGCAGAGCTGGGCGGCACCATCGAAACCAGGGTGGAACTGGTGACCAAGGGCGCCAAGTCCTGATCGTCTGATCCCGCCGGGGCTGGCGTGTGCCGCAATGGCAGGCGCCAGCCCCGTTTGTCCTTTTACGCGGAGCTTCCATGCCTAGCGACACCCCTGCAGCGCACCTTGCCGCCACCCCTTTGCTCACGCTCGACAATATCGGCAAGTCCTATGTCGGCCCCGTGCTCGGCGGCGTGGCCCTGCGTTTCATTCCCGGCCAGGTGCTGGCGCTGACGGGCGAAAACGGCGCGGGCAAGAGCACGCTGTCGAAGATCGTCTGCGGCCTGGAGCAAGCCACCACGGGCACCATGTTGCTCGATGGCAAACCGTATCAGCCGGCCTCGCGCGGCGCTGCCGAAGCGCTGGGCATCCGCATGGTGATGCAGGAGCTGAACCTGATTCCGACCCTGTCGATCGCGGAAAACTTATATCTTAAAAATTTGCCGCAACGTTTCGGCTGGATCGACCGCGCCCGTCTCGAGCGCGACGCGCGCGAACAGATGGAAAAAGTCGGCCTGGGCGGGCTCGACCCGTGGACCCTGGTGGGCGAACTGGGCATCGGCCACCAGCAGATGATTGAAATCGCGCGCAACCTGATCGGCTCGTGCCGTTTGCTGGTGCTCGACGAGCCGACCGCCATGCTGACGCACCGCGAAGTCGAACTGCTGTTCCTTCAAATTGAACGCCTGAAAGCCGAAGGCGTGGCCATCATTTATATTTCGCACCGCCTGGAAGAACTCAAGCGCGTGGCCGACCGCATCGCCGTGCTGCGCGACGGCCAATTGGTGTGCGACGACGATATCGCAGGCCATACGGCGGCCGACCTGGTCAGTCTGATGGTGGGCCGCTCGGCCGACGACGAGATCGACCTGAGCGGGCGCACCATTGGCGCACCGCTGCTGCGCGTGCGCGGCCTGGCGCGTGGCGACACCGTGCACCCCACCTCGTTCGACCTGCGCGCCGGTGAAATCCTTGGCATCGCCGGCCTGATCGGTTCGGGCCGCACGGAACTGCTGCGCCTGATCTTTGGCGCCGACCGCGCCGACGCCGGCCAGGTCTTCCTGGGCGACAGCGAAACGCCGGCCGTGCTCGGCTCGCCGCAGGCGGCCGTGAAGGCCGGCATCGCCATGATCACCGAAGACCGCAAGGGCCAGGGCCTGCTGCTGCGCCAGTCGATCGCCATCAACACCACCCTCGCATCGCTCGACACCGTCAACCGCGCCGGCTGGATGGATCATGCGGCGGAAGCCACCGTCGCCAATGACTATATCGGCCAGCTCGGCGTGCGTTCGCGCAACTGCGAGCAGGCCGTCGGCGAACTGTCGGGCGGCAACCAGCAAAAAGTGGTGATCGCGCGCTGGCTGTACCGCGACTGCCCCGTGATGCTGTTTGACGAGCCGACGCGCGGCATCGATATCGGCGCCAAGTTCGACATCTATCAGGTGCTGGCCGAACAGGCGCGCCAGGGCAAGGGCCTGCTCATCGTCTCGAGCGACCTGCGCGAACTGATGCTGATCTGCGACCGCATCGCCGTGATGAGCGCCGGCAAGATCGTCGACACTTTCGAGCGCGGCGCCTGGAGCCAGGACGCGCTGCTGTCGGCGGCGTTCTCCGGCTATATGAATACTCCTTCCACCCCCGCCGCGGCTTGACGCCGCCGGAAAGCTATCCATGACGACTTCTTCTCCTTCGTATCTGCAGCGCAGCCTGGCCGACCTGAAAAACTATGCGGGCCTGATCGGCGCGCTGCTGGCCATGTGTGTGCTGTTCTCGTTTGCCAGCGAAAACTTCTTTACCGTGGCTACCCTCAGCACCCTGTCGAACAATATTCCGACGCTGGTGGTGATGGCGGTTGGCATGACCTTTATTTTGATTATCGGCGGCATCGACCTGTCGGTCGGCTCGGTGATGGCGCTGGCCGCCTCGGTGCTGTCGCTGGCGGTGGTGCACTGGGGCTGGCCCGTATGGAGCGCGGCCTTGCTGGGCATGCTGGTGGCCGGCACCTGCGGCGCGATTACCGGATTGATTTCCGTCGGTTGGCGCATTCCGTCCTTTATCGTCTCGCTGGGCGTGCTGGAAATGGCGCGCGGCCTGGCCTACCAGGTGACGAACTCGCGCACCGAATATATCGGCAGTGCCGTCGAAGGCATCAGCTCGCCGATCGCGTTCGGCCTGTCGCCGGCCTTTATCGCCTCGATCGCCATCGTCGTCATCGGCCACCTGGTGCTCACGCGTACCGTGCTGGGCCGTCACTGGATCGGCATCGGCACTAATGAAGAAGCGGTGCGCCTGTCGGGAATCAATCCAAAACCGTCGAAAGTGCTGGTCTTCGCGCTGATGGGCCTGCTGGCCGGCGTGGGCGCGCTGTTCCAGGTCTCGCGCCTGGAAGCGGCCGACCCGAACGGCGGCGTGGGCATGGAGTTGCAGGTGATTGCCGCCGTGGTGATTGGCGGCACCAGCCTGATGGGCGGGCGCGGTTCCGTCATCAGCACCTTTATCGGTGTGTTGATCATTTCCGTGCTGGAAGCGGGTCTGGCGCAGGTGGGCGTATCCGAACCCGTCAAACGCATCGTCACGGGCCTGGTAATCGTCGCCGCCGTGGTGCTCGATACCTATCGCCGTCGCGGCGAGCGCGCATAATAGCTTTCCATGGCGACCATCAAACAGGTGGCACAGGTGGCGGGGGTGTCTTTCACCACCGTCTCGCACGTGCTCAACAAGACGCGCCCCGTCAGCGACGAGGCGCGCGCGGCCGTACTGGCGGCGGTGGCGCAATTGCATTACGTGCCCAGCGCGCTGGCGCGTTCCCTGAAGTGCCGCAGCACCGGCACCGTCGGCCTGATCATTCCCAACAATACCAACCCGTATTTTTCGGAAGTGGCGCGCGGTATCGAAGACAGCTGCTATGCGGCCGGCTACAGCGTGATCCTGTGCAATTCCGATGACGACCCGGTCAAGCAGCGCGAGTACCTGAACGTGCTGCTGACCAAGCGCTGCGACGGCTTGATTCTGTCCGCGCTGGCCGACCGCGATGGCGAACTGCTGCATAAAATGAAGGTGCCGGCCGTGCTGCTCGACCGCGCGCCATGCGACCTGTCGCACGATGTGGTGGCGGTCGACAACCGCGCCGGCGGCCTGTTGGCCGCCCGGCATCTGCTGGGCCTGGGACGCCGCCGTATCGCCTGCATCGCCGGCCCGCAGGAAGTCGGCATTTCCAACGAGCGCATTGACGGCGTGCGCGGCGCCCTGCAAGACGCCGGCCTGGCCTTCGACGCCGCCTTGTGCCGCCACAGCGACTTTACCAGCGCCGGCGGCTATGCGGCCGCTTTGGCGTTGCTGGCGCTGCCGCCAGGGCAGCGCCCCGACGCCCTGTTTTGCTGCAATGACCTGATGGCGTTTGGCGCCCTGCGCGCTGCCGCCGAGCTGGGCATTGCCGTGCCGGGCCAGTTGGCCGTGGTGGGCTTTGACGATATCGACCTGGCCAGCTTCGTGCATCCGCCATTGACCAGCGTGGCGCAAAATACGCGCGAGCTGGGCCATATCACCGCCGCCTGCCTGCTGGCGCGCATTGCCGACCCTGCCTTGCCGCGCCAGCAGCGCAGCGTGGCGCCGGTGCTGCACGTGCGCGGCTCGTCCGGCCATACTTTGACTTCACCTTTTACTGAACAGATGGGAATGACACCATGATCGTGGTTATCGGCAGCATTAACATGGACCTGGTCTTGCGCGTGCCGCGCATGCCGCTTCCCGGCGAAACCCTGACCGGCGGCGCCTTCCGTACCATTGCCGGCGGCAAAGGCGCCAACCAGGCCGTCGCCTGCGCGCGCATGAGCGGCAAGGTCGCCGCCGGCGGCCAGCAGGTGGCCATGGTGGCCTGCGTCGGCGACGACGCGTTCGGCGCCACCCTGCGTGCCGCGCTGGTATCTGACGGCATCATCGACAGCCATGTCAGCACCGTGCCGGGCGTGGCCTCCGGCATCGCCTCGATCCTGGTCGACGACAACGGCCAGAACAGCATCGTGCTGGCCGGCGGCGCCAACGACTGCCTGAGCCCGGCGCATATCGATGCGGCCAGGGAACTGATAGCACAGTCCGACATCGTCGTGCTGCAACTGGAAGTGCCGATGGAGACCGTGATCCACGCCATCAAGCTGGCGCGCTCGCTGGGCAAGACCGTGGTGCTGAACCCGGCCCCGGCCGCCCGTGTGCCGGCCGACGTGCTGGCGCTGGTCGACTACCTGATCCCGAACGAAATCGAAGCGGCCATGCTGGCCGGCGGCGAGGTCGCCGCGAACGATGTCAAGGCATTGGCGGCGGCCTTGCAGGCGCAGGGCAGCGACAATATCATCATCACCTTGGGTTCCAAGGGCGTGCATGCGGCCCTGTATGGCGGCGACTACGACTTTCCGGCGCAAGCGGTGCAGGCGGTCGATACCACGGCCGCCGGCGACACCTTTATCGGCGGCTTTGTGGCCGGTCTCGCGTCGGGCCTGGACGAAGCCGAAGCGATTGCCCAAGGCCAGCGCGCGGCCGCCTGGAGCGTCACCAAGCCCGGTGCGCAGACCTCGATTCCCTACCTGCACGAATTGTTTTAATCACGCCCATGAAAAAATCACCGCTGCTCAATATTGCCCTGTCGCAACTGGTTGCCTCGCTTGGCCATGGCGACATGGTCGTCATCGGCGACGCCGGCCTGCCGTCGCAGCCCGGGGTTCCCCTGATCGACCTGGCCCTCACGCATGGCATTCCCGGCTTTATCGACACCGTCACTGCGGTGCTCAGTGAAATGCAGGTCGAACACCATTTCCTGGCCACCGAACTGCCGCACCACAACCCGACCATCGCCGCGCAAGTGGCGGCGCTGGCGTTGCCGGATGCGCGCCAGCTGTCGCATGAAGAATTCAAGCAGCTGAGCAAACGCGCGCGCGCCATCGTGCGCACCGGCGAATGCAGCCCGTACGCCAATGTGATCCTGGTGGCCGGCGTGGTGTTCTGAGCGCCATCCCCTTTCTGCCGTCCTGACCGAAGCACGCGCCGCCATCGTCCTGGCGGCGTCTCTCCCCTTGAAACACGCGCCTCCCGCCGCCAGCTGCTATCTGGCTAGCGGGACGCGGCCGCTTGTCGTTCCCGGCTTATACTCGTCCGGCTGGTTCTCCATTGATACTTCCATCCACTGACCTAAAGAGGCGCACACATGGGCATTTTTACCAATATCTACAACAAGATTTTTCATCATGGCGAGGCCGCCAAGCCGGATGCACCTGCCACCCCGGCCGCTCCTGCAGCAGCAGCGGCGCCGGCCGCGCCAGCCCCTGCGGCAGCACCGGCACAAGCCGTCGATGTCGAAGCCGTGCTGACCAGCCTGGCTGAAAAGAACCCGGAAAAACTCAACTGGCGCACTTCCATCGTCGACCTGCTGAAATTGTTGCAACTCGATAGCAGCCTGGCCTCGCGCAAGGAACTGGCGCAGGAACTGCATTTCACGGGCGACACCAATGACTCGGCCAGCATGAACATCTGGCTGCACCGCCAGGTGATGGTCAAGCTGGCCGAAAACGGCGGCACGGTGCCGGACTCGCTGAAGAACTGAGCTGTTCAAGCCGCCGGGAAGCCCCTATGATGGGGTTTCCATACGGCCACGATAGTCAAAAGCAATTGAATCTATTGTGACAATCAATTTTGAATATGGACTGAAACCCTTTACACTAGGGTCTTACTGATTCACCACACGAGAGGAAATGACCATGTCGCTCATCAATACCCAAGTTAAACCATTCAAGGCAACCGCATACCACAACGGCAAATTCGTCGACCTGACGGAAGAGTCCCTGAAAGGCAAGTGGTCGATCTTTGTGTTCTACCCAGCCGACTTCACCTTCGTTTGCCCAACCGAACTGGAAGACCTGGCCGATCACCACGCCGCCTTCCAGCAAATGGGCGTCGATGTCTACGGCATCTCGACCGACTCGCACTTTGCCCACAAAGCCTGGCACGACACCTCGGACGCGATCAAGAAAGTGCAATACGCACTGATCGGCGACCCGACCGGCACCCTGTCGCGCAACTTCGAAGTCATGATCGAAGAAGAAGGCATGGCACTGCGCGGTACCTTCGTCATCAATCCTGACGGTTTCATCAAAGTGCTGGAAGTGCATGACAACGGCATCGGCCGTGACGCGTCGGAACTGCTGCGCAAAGTCAAAGCCGCACAATACGTTGCCGCTCACCCAGGCGAAGTTTGCCCGGCCAAATGGACCGAAGGCGCCGCCACCCTGACCCCATCGCTGGACCTGGTTGGCAAGATCTGAGTCTTGATGCACCACGCAGCACACAAGTAGTTACCGCGATGCCGGACCGGGCGTCCGGCCCGGCAATCGCCTAAATATTTGTAAAAGGAAAAATAATCATGTTAGACGCAACCCTCAAAACCCAACTGAAATCCTACCTGGAAAAAGTGGTGTATCCGCTTGAGCTGGTCGCTTCTCTCGATGACAGCGCAAAAGCCCGCGAGATGAAAGAATTGCTCCAGGAAATAGTCCTGTTGAGCGACAAGATCACGCTGGTCGAGCGCAATGACGCTGGCGTACGCGCTCCGTCGTTCAGCATCAACCGTGCAGGCTCCGACATCGGCGTGCGTTTCGCCGGTGTGCCGATGGGCCACGAATTCACTTCGCTGGTGCTGGCATTGCTGCAAGTGGGCGGCCACACCATCAAGTTCGATGACGCCGTCATCGAGCAGATCCGCAACCTCGACGGCGACTTCGAGTTTGAAACCTTTATTTCGCTGTCCTGCCATAACTGCCCGGAAGTGGTGCAGGCCCTGAACGCCATGTCGGTGATCAACCCGCGCATCAAGGTCACCACCATCGACGGCGGCGTGTTCCCGAAAGAAGTCGAAGAGCGCCAGATCATGGCCGTGCCGATGATGTTCCTGAATGGCCAGCATTTCGGCCAGGGCCGCACCAATGTCGAGGAAATTCTCGCCAAGCTCGACACCAACGCCGGCGTGCGCCAGGCCGCAGCACTGAGCAAGAAAGACGTGTTTGACGTGCTGATCGTCGGCGGCGGTCCTGCCGGCGCGGCAGCGGCCATCTACGCCGCCCGCAAAGGCATCAATACGGGTGTGCTGGCCGAACGTTTCGGCGGCCAGACCCTCGACACCATGGCCATCGAGAACTTTATCTCGGTCAAGGAAACCGACGGCCCGAAATTTGCCATGGCGCTGGAACAGCACGTCAAGACCTATGACGTCGACATCATGAACACCCAGCGCGCCGCCAGGCTGACGCCAGGCAAGTTGATCGAGATCGAAACGGCCAGCGGCGCCGTGTTGAAAGCCAAGACCGTGATTCTGGCGACCGGCGCGCGCTGGCGCGAAATCAACGTGCCGGGCGAGAAGGAATACCGCAACAAGGGCGTGGCGTACTGCCCGCACTGCGATGGCCCGCTGTTCAAGGGCAAGCGCGTGGCCGTGATCGGCGGCGGCAACTCGGGCGTGGAAGCGGCGATCGACCTGGCCGGCCTGGTCAAACATGTCACCCTGGTCGAATTCGGTGCAGAACTGCGCGCCGATGCGGTGCTGCAACGCAAGCTGCACAGCCTGCCTAACGTCACCGTGATTACTTCGGCGCAAACCACCGAGATCCACGGCGACGGCAAGATCGTCAATGGCCTGAGCTACACCGACCGGGTCAGCGGTGTGTCGAACAAGGTCGAGCTGGAAGGCGTGTTCGTGCAGATCGGCCTGGTGCCGAATACCGAATGGCTCAAGGGCACGCTGGCCTTGTCGCGCCACGGCGAGATCGAAGTGGACGCCCGCGGCCAGACCTCGATTCCGGGCGTGTTTGCGGCCGGCGACGTCACCACGGTGCCGTACAAGCAGATCATTATCGCCACCGGCGAAGGCGCCAAGGCAGCCCTGTCCGCCTTTGACCACCTGATCCGTTCAGGCGACGATGAAGTGGTGGAAGAGTCGGCCTCGAAAGAAGCCATGACGGCCTAAGCTGCGATACACAAAAAACCGGAACCACCACAGGAGGTTCCGGTTTTTTTACGCCTGTTTGAACCTACAGTTGCACGGTTGCCGCCAGCGGCAGCTGCGGCGCCAGATGGCTGGTCAGCACGATGCACTGGCGCGTCAGGCGGGCGGGCTCGGCCAGGCGCTGGCGCAGATGCGCCATGGCGTCGCTATCGAGACCGTTGAACGGTTCATCGATCAGCAGCAGGCGCACCGGCAAGGCCAGCGCCAGCGCCAGTTGCAGCTTTTTATGCTGGCCCAGCGACAGGGCGGTGATGCTTTGCTCCAGACTCGACGTGATGGCAAAGGCGGCAAGTTCCGCGTTCAGCAGCGCCTGGTCGCTGCCCGGATACAGCGCCAGGTGCAGGTCGAGAAATTCATGGACCCGCAGCCAGGGCAGGGCAGGCGCGTCGCCGCCGCAATAGAAGGCCTGGGCGCGGTAGGCCAGCGGCATGCTGGCACTGTCGAGTTCGTCCAGGCGCAGCTTGCCGCGCAGCGGCGCCAGTGCGCCGCCGGCCAGTTTCAACAAGGTGGTCTTGCCGGTGCCGTTGGCACCACGCAGCCAGGTAATGCCGGGGCCGAATTGCTGGCTGAAGCCCTGGAACACGCTGTGCGTGGCGAAATGAAAATCGAGCTGCTCGACATGCAGCATGGGAGAGGACTGCTTCAATTCCATAATTCGCTTCCGATGGCACTCAAGGCAAGAATGGATAACACGACCAGCGCGACGCGTCCGCGCGCGGTGAGGCGCGGCAGGCCGGCGATAGCCAGCACGGCCACGCTGGCGGTGATGGCGTAGACACTGGTGACGCGCTGCTGCAACACGGCTGGATCGATGCAGTACAGCAAGACAGCAGCACCCAGCAGCACTGTCAAGGCGGGCAGCAGGCTGGCGGCGCAGGCCAGGCGGATCACATGGGCGCTGCTCACGGGCCACGCATTGAGCGATGGGCGCAGCACGGCCAGCTGTTCGCGCACGGCCTTGTCGCCCCGGTCCGTCACAAGAACGAGGCTGGCGCTGGCCAGCAAACCGAGCAGCGGCGCCGGCACCAGCGGCACGCGCAGCAGCCAGGCCAGCATGCTGGCGGTCGCGCCGGCCATCAGCACGCTTTGCTGCGCGCCGATCACATTGTCGTTGCGCCAGAACGGCAGCCAGAACAACTGGCGCCACAGGAACAGGGCAGGCCAGCGCGGGCGGCGGTAGCTATATGCCGTCATGGTTGGCGCGCGCGCCTGTTGCGCCGGACGCGGTGTGCGCAGGCGCAGGGCCACGATGCAGCTGGTCACTAACCAGGCCAGCAGCCATGCGACGATGATGATGGCGATGCCGGGCGCGGCGACCGGGCGCAGCCACGGTGGCGACTGCAGCAGCCAGATGCCGGCCGAGACGGCATAGGCGACGCCCAGCGGCAGCATCAGCAGGCCGGCCACGGCGATATCGGCTTGCCGGCGCAGGCGTGGCGACACGGGCAGCTGGCGCAGCCACGCCGCGACGGGAGCGGGCAGCAGGCGCTTGCGCAGCAGCCAGGCGGGCAGGCACGTGAGCAACACTTGCGCGCCCAGCAGGCCCAGCGCGGCGGGCCAGGGCAGCGTCATGGCCAGGAAACCGGGCAGGGCGATGCTGCTGATCAGCGCCAGCAGGACGGGACCGGCCAGGAATACGGCAATTTCCATGGAGCTCATCAGGCTGGCGGCAAATTGCAGCAAAGCCTGATGCGCCAGGCGCAACCGCAGAGCAATATAGGGATGAGTACTGCTGGGTAAGCGCATGCGGGCAGAAAGCAATCAGGAGGAGCGCTGATTCTAGTGCATTTGCTGTCCAGTAATGGGAAAAGCCCTTCGGTTCAGAGAACCAAAGGGCTTTTCTTTTATTGGCGGAGCGGACGGGACTCGAACCCGCGACCCCCGACGTGACAGGCCGGTATTCTAACCAACTGAACTACCACTCCAAGCTCGTATGATCTGTGTTGCCGATCCATGAAGCACCGGATAATTTTCTGATGTGGTGGGTGCTGAGAGGCTCGAACTCCCGACCTACGCCTTGTAAGGGCGCCGCTCTACCAACTGAGCTAAGCACCCGCATACCCAGAAAACTATCCCGACGTTTGTCACCACGTCTGGAAGAGGCACTATTATAGAGGGCAGATTCCCGCTTGTGCAACTAAAAGTACAAAAAAACTTTCAAGGAAAAGAGCCGATGATTTTCCGGCGCCCCAATGGGAAAAGCCCTTCGGTTCAGAGAACCAAAGGGCTTTTCTTTTATTGGCGGAGCGGACGGGACTCGAACCCGCGACCCCCGACGTGACAGGCCGGTATTCTAACCAACTGAACTACCACTCCAAGCTCGTATGATCTGTATTGCCGATCCATGAAGCACTGGACAGTTTTCTGATTTGGTGGGTGCTGAGAGGCTCGAACTCCCGACCTACGCCTTGTAAGGGCGCCGCTCTACCAACTGAGCTAAGCACCCGATGCTTGCTTGTCTCAGAAAACCATCCCGACGTTTGTCACCACGTCTGGAAGAGGCGCTATTATAGGATGGTAAAAATGCTTCTGCAAGCGCTTTTTTCAAATTATCCATGATTCTGCCTGTCCGTTTCAACTTGCCAGAACATCCGTTTCGGGTAATACTGTATGCATGACCAGTATCTTGCCGCCACCATTCTGCGGCAGGCCCAACCGCCGCGAGGTGTCCTTGACTCCATCTGCTCCCCCATCGCCTGAACTACCCGCCGCGCGCCGTTGGATCGCCCACCTCGATATGGACGCCTTTTTTGCGTCCGTCGAACTGCTCAAGTATCCGGAGCTGCGCGGCGAAGCCGTCGTCATCGGTGGCGGGCGGCTGCAGCAGCCCGTGTTGCAGCTGGACGGCACGCGCCAGTTCGCGCGCATGCGCGACTATGTGGGGCGCGGCGTGGTCACCACTTCCACTTACGCGGCGCGCGCCTTTGGCGTGTTTTCGGCGATGGGCATCATGAAGGCGGCCAGGCTGGCGCCCGACAGCATCTTGCTGCCGGCCGATTTCGACGCCTACCGCGAGTATTCGGCCCGCTTCAAGCAGGCCGTGGCGAACCTGGCGCCGGTGATCCAGAACGTCGGCATCGATGAAATCTATATCGACCTGACCGAACATGGCGAAGCTGCGCCGGCGTTTGCGGCAACGTTGAAAGCGGCCGTGTTCGAAGCCACCGGGCTGTCGTGCTCGATTGGTCTCGCGCCCAACAAGTTGCTGGCAAAAATCTGTTCCGACCTTGAAAAGCCCGATGGCCTGACCATCTTGCACCCGGACGATATCGCCACGCGCGTATGGC
The DNA here is from genome assembly GCF_002250505.1 of Janthinobacterium sp. PC23-8. Classification (GTDB taxonomy): domain Bacteria; phylum Pseudomonadota; class Gammaproteobacteria; order Burkholderiales; family Burkholderiaceae_D; genus Janthinobacterium. Next base: position 2,265,668 of record NZ_NJGY01000001.1, on the reverse strand, counting down.
CCTTGCCGGCAAAAAAAATCAACGGCATCGGCCCGAAAGCCACCGCCAAGCTGGCAGCGATGGACATAGTGACCATCGGCGAGCTGGCGCAGGCCGACCTCGCCATGCTGCGCACGCAGTTCGGCGATGTGTATACAGGCTGGCTGCACCAGGCGGCGCTGGGCATCGATGATCGCCCCGTGCAAACCAGCCGCGAAACCAAGTCGGTCAGCCGCGAAACCACCTTCGAGCGCGACCTGCAGGTGGTGCGCGACCGCGCCATGCTGTCGGAAAAGCTGGAAAGCCTGTGCACGCGGGTGGCCGGCGACCTCGACAAGCAGGCGCTGGCCGGGCGCACGGTGGGCATCAAGTTGCGCTTCGAAGACTTCAGCACCGTCACGCGCGATATCACCTTGCCCAGCGCCACGGCGGACGCGGCGGCGATTCTGCGCGCCACGCGCGACTGCCTGCGGCGGGTGCCGTTCGAAAAGAAAATCCGCCTGCTGGGGGTGCGCATTTCCACCCTGTGCGACCCGTCCCTGGCAACGCGGCAGGCCCCGGCCCAGGCCGAGCTGTTCCCCGCCTTGTAGGTGCTCGGAACCGTATTTCAAGCGTCGCGCCAGCACGCGCTTTTGACGGCAGGAACGTGTCGAAAGTGTAGAATGGCGTCCTATTAGCTCCAACGAAACAACCGGAAGACAAAAACTATGTGGTTCAAGAATCTTCAGATTTACCGCCTGCCCGCGCCGTGGGCCTGCACGCCAGAACAGCTGGAAGAGGCGCTATCGTCGAACAAATTTACGCCGGCCACCAGCATGGACCTGATGCGCCAGGGCTGGGATACGCCGCGTCCGAATGGCGGCCTGGTGCATGTGGTCAACCAACAGATGCTGATCCTGCTGGGTACGGAAAAAAAACTGCTGCCAGCGACCGTGATCAACCAGGTGGCCAAGGCCCGCGCCGCTGAAATGGAAGAGGCGCAAGGCTTTGCGCCAGGCAAGAAGGCCATGAAGGAACTCAAGGAGCGCGTGGCCGACGAACTGCTGCCGCGCGCCTTCAGCATCCGCAGCAATGTCTGGACCTGGATCGATCCGGTCAACGGCTGGCTGGTGGTCGATGCGGCCAGCCCGGCCAAGGCCGACGAAGTGATCAAGCTGCTGTTGAAAGCCGTCGACAAATTGCCGCTGGAAAGCCTGCGCGTGCAGCGCTCGCCGGTGGCGGTGATGACGGAGTGGTTGCAGGCCGACGACGCGCCGGCCGGCTTCACGGTCGACATGGATACGGAATTGCGCGCCACCGGCGAAAGCAAGGCCACCGTGCGCTATGTGCGCCATACCCTGGAAGCGGACGACGTGCGCCGCCATATCGCGGCCGGCAAGCAGTGCACGCGCCTGGCCATGACGTGGAACGACAAGATCTCGTTCGTGCTGACGGAATCGCTGGCGATCAAGAGCATCAAGCCGCTCGACGTGATCAAGGAAACCGAATCGAGCACCAAAAACGACGAAGAGCGTTTCGACGGCGACATGATGCTGATGACGGGCGAACTGTCCAAGCTGATGGCCGACGTGGTCGAAGCACTGGGTGGCGAAGCGAAGGCATAAACCGCCGGCTTTGCCGTACGAAGAAGAGCCGCCTGCGGCTCTTTTTTTACGTGTGCGTTTTGATACGGACATAAAAAAACGCCCTGCACGGTGAAGTGCAGGGCGTTTTCGCAAGGCTGGTTCAGATTAGAACTTGTAGTTGCCGGTGATGTAGAACGAACGCATCATCGGATCGGCGTAGCGGGGATCGAAACCGATCTGGTGGCCCGACGACGCGCGCAGCGACAGCGGTGGCTCACGGTCGAACAGGTTCTTGATGCCGGCGCGGATCGTGGTTTGCTTGTCAAAGGCGAAGCGTGCTTGCCAGTCGACCGTGGTGTACGACGGTACTTCCAGGCGCAGCGTTTCGTTTTTGCCGCTATCGAGGTTGCGCACGGAGGCCGCCGCATCGGTGTAGCCGTTACGGTAGTTGACGGTCAAGGTGTTGCTCAGACGGCCAGTATCGAGGGTCGTCGTCAGCTTCATCAGGTTGCGGAACGTCACTTCGTTGGTGCTGCCAAAGAAGTTCATGTTGCTGGTGTAGACGCTGTCGCTGCCTGGTACCGTGTAGTTCGCATGCAGCATGTGGGTGCCGCTCAGTTGAGCGGTCAGCTTGCCGAAGTCAAACTTGTGGTTGGCCGACAGATCCCAGTCGATACCACGGTATTCCTTCTTGCCGATATTGACTTGCAAGGATTTGAACGCGTAGTAGGTGTTGCCGGTCGATGGCTCGGTGTAGGTGGTGAAGCTGGTCGCGTATTTGACCGGATCGGCAAATGCCTGCTCTTCGGTGATTTCCGACACCGCATTGGTCAGCTTCACGTCCCACAGATCGGCGCCAAACGAGAAGGCGGCGCTAGGCTCGATACGGAAGCCCAAGGTGAACTGCTTCGATTTTTCCGATTTCAGGTTCGGGTTGCCTTGCGAGACTTCATTGTATTGTGTCGCTTCGGAACGGCACAGTGCGGTACCCGGGTACGGGCAATCGAACTTCTTGGCGGTAAAGCCGGCATTGACCAGTGGCTGGGCGATATCCAGCATGCTAGGCGCCTTGAAGCCGGTGCCGTAGGAACCACGGATCAGCACGGTTTGTACCGGCTGCCAGCGTGCCGATACCTTGTAGGTATTGGCGCTGTCTTTTTTACCCACCGTTTCATGCGTCAGCTTGTTGTCGATGGCCTTGACGGCATCGTAACGGCCACCGACGGTCATTTCAAACGACTTGGTCAGCGGCGCCAGCAGTTCGACGAAAGCGCCGTAGGTATCACGGCTCAGGTCGTACGCAGGCGAGGTGTTGAAGTTGTAGATGTCGGCCGTGGTGGCGCCGCTGCTTGGCGACTGCTCATAGCGGTAGGTACGGTAATCACCGCCGACGCCGACGCTGGCTTTGCCGCCTGGCAGGTCGAACAGTTCACGCGAACCGTGCGTGTCGACGCCGCGCATGGTGGTCGATGCGGTACGGATCGAACCGGTGAATTGGGCATTGGCGACTTGCGACTGCACCGAAGCGCTCTGGGTTGGCGAGAACGGATTGAATGCAGGATTGGCGACAATATCCTTGAATGCCTGGTTCTTGGCATAGCCGCCCGTGTAGCGTTCGTCGATCGCGTTTTGCGACCAGGTCAGGCCGCTTTCAAAGTTCCATGCGCCGATTTCACCTTCCATGCCCAATACCACATGCTTGGTTTCGGTAATCGTATTGCTCGCGCGCAGACCAAAATCGGTGGTGCGGTAGTTGGCCGTCACCGACTTGACGTCGGCGCGTTGCGCTGGCGTCAGATAAGGAGATACGTAGGTGTTGTACAGTGCGCTGTTTTTGGCGATCGAGATAGGTACTGGATTGGCAGCAATCCGCGCCGTCAGGTCGTAACGCGAGTAAGCAACCTCGGCAAACGCATTCATGCTTTCGTTCAGCTTGTAAGTGCCGCGCGAGAAAATGCTGTCGCGTTTTGATTGCGGGACGATTTCCACGGTCGAGCCCGTGTCAAATCCGCAAGCGCGGGCATTGCTGGTGGTAACGTAGGAATCGGTAGGGCAGGCGCCGTTTTGCAGCAGGTACGGCGTAAAGGCGCTCGAAGCACTATTGACATTGTTGTAGGCAACGGTGGCGCCAGCCGGCGAAGCGGACGTGCTGGTGCGATCCCAGATATAGTTCTTGCCGCCGCGCTTGAATTTCAGATACGAGGTATCGGCAAACGAACGGTCGGTGGCGCGCAGCTTTTCCTGTTCGTCGTGACGATAAGAAATCAGGACGTTGTAGCGGTCTTCGTCCAGGTCGCCGAAGCCAGCGGTGATGCTGCTGTTCCAGGCGTTGCCGCCCTTGTATTCAGGACCACCATAGGTCGCTTCCAGGGTTGCACCCTGGACATTTTTCTTCAGGATGAAGTTCAATACGCCAGCGATGGCATCCGAGCCGTACAGGGCCGAAGCGCCATCGGTCAGGATCTCGACGCGCTCGACGGCGCTCATTGGAATGGCGTTCAGATTGACGGTAGTGCCGGAGCCTTGTGGCGCGATGCGGCGTCCGTTCAGCAGCACCAGGGTGTAGGTCTCGCCGATACCGTGCAGCGATGCACTGGTATTGCCGCCCGAATTCGAACCGGCGGCAACGGCGCCGATGGTGAAGCCCTGCATGGCTGGCAGCGCCTGAATCAGCTCGGCCACGGAAGTGGCGCCCGATTTGGCGATCGCTTCTTGCGTCAGGCGCTGCACTGGCAGGGCGCCTTCGACGGCGATACGTTTGATGCTCGAACCGGTAATTTCGACCTTCTGGACGACTTCCTGTTCCTGTGCCATTGCCTGGCCGGTCAACAAGACGCTGCCCGCCAACACGGTCAGGGCCAGGCGTACGCTGCGTACGCCGATTTTTTCTTTAAATGCCATTATAACAATTACTCCGTAGTAGTTTTAATAACGACAAGCAGCGTACGAGCAGTGGTACGGCCAACGGGTGGCAGGCCGGTGATGCTGTACACAGTGGCGTATCCACCTCGGACAGAGAGGGAAAACCACAGCGCGCAATATTGTTATAAATGCACTTTTTGCTTATCGTGATAAACATTATGTCGTCTCAGCAATAAAAAATGGAACTCAACCATGTGGGATTTGGCAATAAATTGCAGATACTGAATAAAATTTAATAAATTGTTAAATGTAAAGATTTATATTCTTTAATTTTACTAATGTAATAAATTATGATTGGTGTTTTTTTACAACAAATGACTGATAATTTTTACAATCATTTATTCGACCGACAATAATTCGATGATTTTAGTGAAAATGCAGAATTTTCAATAGGCGTAAAAAAGCCCGCCAGAAGCGGGCTGTTGGGATTGTGTCGGCGCTGGCCGCGGCGGCCTGCGCCAGGCGCTTTACAATGGCTGGAACACGCCGGCGGCGCGGTTCTTCTGCACATTGTCCCAGGCAAAGATCTGCCCGTTCATCGCCACATATACGCCGGCCGGCAGGGCTTGCGCCACGCCGCAGGCAAAGCCCAGGTTGAACAGGGCGTCGGAGTTGTCGATTTCATACGGAATCATGGCGCCCGTCAGGATGATGGTCTGTTGCAATTGCGCCGCGCCCAGCACTTGCGCCGTTTCGCGCATGGTGTCGGTGCCGTGGATGATGACGATGGCTTTTTCGCGCGCTGCGCGGCACGAGGCCAGGACGCGCTGGCGGTCGGCATCCTGCATGTCGAGCGAGTCGAGCAAGGGCAATTGCTCCAGCGCCACCGGCGCCGTCATGCGCGCGCGCGCGATGGCGGCCGGCAAATGGCTGTCGGAAAAGCCCAGGGTGCCGTTCAATTCGTTGTAATGCTTGTCGAAAGTGCCGCCGGTGGCGAGGATGCGCAAGGTCATGATGTGGTCACGATGTCAGTGGAGAATGACGCGCATGATATCTTGGATTGCCGTGCTTGCGTGAATGATGGTGCCGGCTTGAGCAGGGCTTGTTGGCGTCGCTGGAAAATTCGCCCATCTGTGAGTACACTGGATGTTTTGTTCCCGCTCCGGCTTGATGATTCCCCATGAAAGCGCTTGCTCCCGGCACCGTCATTTTTCACCGCCATCGCGGTTATGGCGTGATCACGTCCGTCAACTTGCTGACCGGCTGGGTCGCCGCGCGCTTCGGCAGCGAAGCGCGCACCCTGGACCTGAACCTGTCCACCGATGACGTCGAGTTCGCCGATGGCGAAGCGATCCGTTTTCGCCGCGCGCCGCCCGACCGCATGCCGCATGCGCGCCTGATGGCCATGGTGCGCGAGCTGCACCGCGCCGGCTATCAAAAGCTGTATCTGTATTCCTGGCCGAAACCGTCCGGCCTGCACTGGCGCTGGCATTTGTTTACGGGGCCGCGCTACTGGATGCAGCGGCCCTGGCGCGAAGGCTGGTATGGCTCGGGCGCCGACTACAACGTCAACCCCGTGATGGGCTGGGGCGATACGCCCGGCGCGGCCACCAGCGAACTGGTCGACGCCCTGGCGCGCTTCGACCCGCAAGGGCTGGCCCAGGCGCTGGGCCGCGACGAAGACCACGCGGTCTGGTTCGCGCACGTCTGCGACGCCTTGCTGCCCAACTATATGTACAGCCTGGACATGCCGCGCGCACCGGGCGCCCCTCTGCCCGAGCTGCCGCCGGTACCGGTGATTGCCGTGCGCGCCGGCCTTCCCGCCTACACCGGTCCGCTGCTCGCCTGGCCACCGGGCTGGACCGGCCTGTGGTCGCGCGCCCACGTGCTGCCGCTGCCGCCCGTCAGCCTCGCGGGTGAACCGGACCTGCTCAAGGGGTTCCAGCGCTCCTGAAAGCCGTTTGCCGCGCATGCGCCAGCACCTCGGGGTTCAGCAGGCGCGTGCATTGCCCTTGTGCATAATCGACAATATTTTGCAGTGCATAGCGGAAATACAGCTCATAGCCGTCACGCTCGACGTAGCCCAGGTGCGGCGTGGCCAGCACATTGGGCATTTGCAACAGCGGTGAGGTTGGCGGCAAGGGTTCCTCCGTAAACACGTCCAGCGCGGCCGCGCCCGGACGCCCTTGCGGCAAGGCCGCCTCCAGCGCGCCATCGGCCACCAGTTCGGCGCGGCTGGTATTGACGAACAGCGCGCTCGGTTTCATGCGCGCCAGGTCCTGCGCCGTGACCAGGCCACGCGTCTGGTCCGACAGGCGCAGGTGCAGGCTGAGCACATCGGCCTGCGCAAAAAACTCCTCGCGCGACGCGGCCGCCGTGTCGCCGGCCGCCACCGCCGCCGCGCGGCTCGTTTCGCTGCCCCACACCAGCACCCGCATGCCGAACGCGCGGCCATAGCCGGCTACCAGCTGGCCGATCTTGCCATAGCCCCAGATACCGAGGGTGCGGCCCTTGAGCGCCGTGCCCAGGGTGTTGTGCGCCGGTTCCAGCGAGGCCATTTGCCACAAGCCTTCTTTCAGGTTCTGTGCATACGGCACGATCTTGCGCTGGGCCGCCATGATCAAGGCCCATGTCAGCTCGGCCGGCGCCGTCGGCGAACCCACGCCTTCGGCAATCGCAATGCCCAGTTCGGTGGCGGCCGCCACGTCGACATGGCCGCTGACCTTGCCCGTCTGCGACAGCAGTTTCAGATTGGGCAGCTTGGCCAGCAGGGCGCGGTTGAAACTGCTGCGCTCGCGTATCAGCACCAGGGCATCAAACGGCGCCAGGCGGATCGCCAGCTGGCCCAGGCCGCGCGTGGTGTTACTGAATACCTTGACGTCGTGGCCTGTGCTTAATTTGAAACAATCGAGGCCGCGCACGGCATCCTGATAATCATCGAGTATGGCAATTTTCATGGAAGTTGACCGATCTTAATGTGAATTTGGTAGGGAAATAACAAAATACGGGCAATGCTGAATAGCCTACTACATTAGTCGGGCTATTCTCCTACATTTTTGCGGAAATAGCGCTTTTACGGGTGTACAATCGCCGACACTTTGCAACATTCTGGTGCATGCACCGCGCGCCACCAGGCGCAAACACCCGCCGCTGGCGCCTCGCGCTGCGGCCGGCAAGACGACCAAACAGCCAGCGCGAGCGCGCCGCAGCACGGTGATCTGCCGGAACGACCAGAATTCTTAATTGTATTGGAGGTAATATGAATCAGCCCGTCATGGGTGGCGTTGCTACACTCAACGTCCCAGCTTATATTAAACAACAGAAACTGATCAACTGGGTGGCGGAAATTGCCGCACTGACCAAGCCGGATCGCATCTACTGGTGCGACGGTTCGCAGCAAGAGTACGAACGCCTGTGTGCCGAGATGGTTGCCAGCGGCACCATGAAAAAACTGAACGCCGACAAGCGTCCCAATTCCTACCTGGCCTGCTCGGACCCGAGCGATGTGGCGCGTGTCGAAGACCGCACCTATATTTGCTCGGCAACCAAAGAAGCGGCCGGCCCGACCAATAACTGGACCGAACCGGGCGAGATGCGCAACACCCTGAACGGCCTGTTCGACGGTTGCATGCAGGGTCGTACCATGTATGTCGTGCCGTTCTCGATGGGCCCGCTCGGTTCGCCGATCGCGCATATCGGCGTCGAACTGTCCGACTCGCCCTATGTTGCCGTCAACATGAAAATCATGACCCGCATGGGCCGCGCCGTCTATGACGTGCTCGGTACCGATGGCGAGTTCGTGCCTTGCGTACACAGCGTCGGCGCGCCGCTGGCCGCCGGCCAGGCCGACGTCAAATGGCCATGCAACAGCACCAAATACATCGTGCATTTCCCGGAAACGCGCGAAATCTGGTCCTACGGTTCCGGCTACGGCGGCAACGCGCTGCTGGGCAAGAAATGCTTCGCCCTGCGCATCGCCTCGAACATGGGGCACCAGGAAGCGCAAGCGTCGGTTGACGCACCAGGCTGGCTGGCCGAACACATGCTGATCCTCGGTGTCGAGTCGCCGGAAGGCAAGAAGCACTATGTGGCGGCAGCCTTCCCTTCGGCCTGCGGCAAGACCAACTTCGCCATGCTGATTCCACCGGCCAGTTTCAAGGGCTGGAAAGTGACCACCATCGGCGACGATATCGCGTGGATCAAGCCCGGTGCCGATGGCCGCCTGTACGCCATCAACCCGGAAGCGGGCTATTTTGGCGTGGCGCCGGGCACCAACGAAAAAACCAATTACAACTGCATGGCCTCGATGCGTGAAAACACCATCTTTACCAACGTCGCGCTGACCGACGACGGCGATGTCTGGTGGGAAGGTTTGACGAAAGAAGCGCCGAGCCACCTGATCGACTGGCAGGGCAAGGACTGGACACCAGAGTCCGGCACCAAGGCCGCCCATCCGAACGCGCGTTTTACTGTCGCCGCCACGCAAAACCCCGTCATCGATGCGGCCTGGGACGATCCGGCTGGCGTGCCGATCTCGGCCTTCATCTTTGGCGGACGCCGCTCGACCACCGTGCCACTGGTGACCGAAGCGCGCAACTGGGTCGAAGGCGTCTACATGGCCGCCACCATGGGTTCCGAAACGACGGCTGCCGCCGTTGGCCAGATGGGCGTGGTGCGCCGCGATCCATTTGCAATGTTGCCGTTTATCGGCTATAACATGAGCGACTATTTCCAGCACTGGCTGGACATGGGTGTCAAAGTGGGCAAGGTCAACCCGGCCGCGCTGCCAAAGATTTACTGCGTCAACTGGTTCCGTACCGACGAAGCGGGCAAATTCGTCTGGCCTGGCTTCGGCGACAATATGCGCGTGCTGAAGTGGATGCTGGAACGCATCGAAGGCAAGGCGGGCGGCGTGGAAAACCTGTTCGGCACCACGCCCGAATATGGCGACCTGAACTGGGACGGCCTGCCGTTTACGCAAGCACAATTCGACACTATCACCTCGATCGACAAGGCGGCGTGGCTGGAAGAATTGAAATTGCATACGGAATTGTTTGAAAAGCTGGCGTATCATCTGCCGCAGGAACTGGCAGACAACAAGGCGGCGCTGGAGCAACGTCTGGCGGGCTAAGAGTTAGTGGGGGGAGACGCACGCCGGCAACGACCGGCGTGTGATAAAAAGACACGCCGGCAATGACTGGCGTGCTAGTCGAGAGAAACGGCGCGGATTGCATGAGCAAACCGCGCCGTTTTTTATGGCGCTGACCGCTTATTGCTTCAGCAGCGGCCCCAGGTATTTACCCGTCACGCTGGCCGGATTGAGGGCCACTTCTTCCGGCGTGCCGGTGGCGATGATCTGTCCGCCGCCCGCGCCGCCTTCGGGACCCAGGTCGACGATCCAGTCGGCCGTCTTGATCACGTCCAGGTTGTGCTCGATGATCACCAGGGTGTTGCCCTGGTCGCGCAGGCGGTGGATCACTTTCATCAGCAGGTCGATATCGTGGAAGTGCAGGCCGGTGGTCGGCTCGTCCAGGATATACAGGGTGCGGCCGGTGTCGCGCTTCGACAACTCCAGCGACAGTTTCACGCGCTGCGCCTCGCCGCCCGACAGGGTGGTGGCGCTCTGGCCCAGCTTGATGTAACCGAGGCCCACGTCAAGCAAGGTCTGCAGCTTGCGCGCGATCAGCGGCACCGGCTTGAAGAATTCATGCGCCTCTTCCACCGTCATGCCCAGCACTTCGGTGATGTTCTTGCCCTTGTATTGCACTTCCAGCGTTTCGCGGTTGTAGCGCTTGCCGTGGCACACATCGCACGGCACATAGACGTCCGGCAAAAAGTGCATCTCGACCTTGATCACGCCATCGCCCTGGCACGCCTCGCAGCGCCCGCCCTTGACGTTGAACGAGAAGCGGCCCGCGCTGTAGCCGCGTTCCTTGGCCGTCGGCACGGTCGAGAACAGATCGCGGATCGGCGTAAACAAGCCCGTGTAGGTAGCCGGATTGGAGCGCGGCGTGCGGCCGATGGGCGCCTGGTCGACGGAAATGACCTTGTCGAAATGTTCGAGGCCGCTGATCGAATCGTGCGGCGCCGGTTCCGTTTGCGAGCCGTACAGGTGGCGCGACAGGGCCGGGTACAGGGTGTCGTTGACCAGGGATGACTTGCCCGAACCGGACACGCCCGTCACGCAGGTCATCAGGCCGACTGGCAGGCTCAGCGAGACTTTTTTCAGGTTGTTGCCGGTCGCGCCCGTAATGACCAGCTGTTTTTCCGGATTGCTGGCGTGGCGTTTTTTGGGCACGGCGATTTTCAGCTTGCCGTTCAGGTACTGCGCCGTCAGCGACTTCTTGTTCTTCAGGATGTCCTTCAAGGTGCCTTCGGCGATGATCTCGCCGCCGTGCACGCCGGCGCCCACGCCCATGTCGACGATATAATCGGCGGTGCGGATGGCGTCTTCGTCATGCTCGACCACCAGCACGCTGTTGCCGATATCGCGCAGGTGTTTCAGCGTTTCGATCAGGCGGTCGTTGTCGCGCTGGTGCAGGCCGATCGACGGCTCGTCGAGCACATACATCACGCCTGTCAGGCCCGAGCCGATCTGCGAGGCCAGGCGAATGCGCTGCGCTTCGCCGCCCGACAAGGTATCGGCGCTGCGGTCGAGCGACAGGTAATCAAGGCCAACATTGTTGAGGAACTTCAGGCGCGAAATGATCTCTTTGACGACGCGGTCGGCGATCTCTTTCTTGGCGCCCGTCAATTTCAGTTTTTCAAAGAAATCGAGGGTGTCGCGCAGCGGTTTTTCCGCCACTTCATAGATCGCGCGCTGCTGCTTGCCCATGCCCACTTTCACATGGCGCGCTTCCACGCGCAGGCGCGCGCCGTGGCAGGACGGACACTGCTTTTCATTGATGAATTTGGCCAGCTCTTCCTTGACGGCCATCGAGTCCGTTTCGCGGTAGCGGCGCGACAGATTGTTGACCACGCCTTCGAACGTATGTTCCTTGACCACCGTGCGGCCGCGCTCGTTCACATAGCTGAACGGGATCACCTGCTTGCCCGAGCCGTACAGCACGGCTTGCTGCGCGTTCAGTTCCAGCTGCTCGAACGGCATGTCGAGGTCGAACTCGTAAAAGTCGGCCAGGTTCGACAGCATCTGGAAGTAAAACTGGTTGCGGCGGTCCCAGCCCTTGACGGCGCCCGAAGCCAGCGACAGGTTAGGGAACGCGACGATGCGTTTCGGGTCAAAGAATTCAATATGGCCGAGGCCGTCGCATTCCGGGCAGGCACCCATCGGATTGTTGAACGAGAACAGGCGCGGTTCCAGTTCCTGCAGCGAATAGCCGCACTCGTTGCAGGCGAACTTGTTCGAGAACACCTGCTCTTGCGCGGTATCCATTTCGTAGGCCACGGCGCGGCCATCGGCCAGGCGCAGGGCGGTCTCGAAACTTTCCGCCAGGCGCTGCTTGATGTCCTGGTTGACCTTGACCCGGTCGATCACCACGTCGATCGTGTGCTTTTCGGTTTTCTTCAGTTTCGGCAGGTCGTCGACTTCATGGATCTTCGCCTCGTGCGTGCCGCTTTGCACGCGAAAGCGCACGAAGCCCTGCGCCTGCATCTGCTCGAACAGGTCGACGTGCTCGCCCTTGCGGTTGGCCACCACGGGCGCCAGGATCATCAGCTTGGTGTCTTCCGGCATGGCCAGTACGGCGTCGACCATTTGCGACACGGTTTGCGCGGCCAGCGCGTGTTCCGGATGGTTGATGCAATACGGCGTGCCGACGCGCGCATACAGCAGGCGCAGGTAATCGTGGATTTCCGTTACCGTGCCCACCGTCGAGCGCGGATTGTGCGAAGTGGCTTTCTGTTCGATGGAAATGGCCGGCGACAGGCCTTCGATCAGGTCGACGTCCGGTTTTTCCATCAGTTGCAAGAACTGGCGCGCGTAGGCTGACAGCGACTCGACATAGCGACGCTGGCCTTCCGCGTACAAGGTGTCGAAGGCCAGCGAAGACTTGCCGGAGCCGGACAGGCCGGTAATCACGATCAGCTTGTTGCGCGGCAAATCGAGATTGATGTTCTTGAGGTTATGCGTGCGAGCACCGCGAATGCGGATCTGTTCCATGTGATGAGCCTTGCTTTCAGTGGGATGCGGTGGACCCGTACTGCCCGGAAACGGGCCTGCAACGGGTCAACTTGTAACTATAGCCGGGTTTTGATGCGCACGCGCGAGGCCATGGCAAGCGAATATTGCCGCCTGCCCGGCATGCGCGGACAAAGCTTGATGCAGATGCGTACAGACGTTTGAACACTGTATATAATACCAGTATTCAATATTCTTGTTCGTGCGTGCCACGAAAAAAACGTTGCGCCGCACAGTTGCGGGACGGTCCAGAAAGCGGGTGCTTTGCATCGCCTACTCGCTTATAATTCCCGTTTACAGAAAATCCAACGCGCGGCAATTCCGACCGCCGCAGCCGTTCATCAGGAGTTATTCATGGCATCAGTCAACAAAGTCATTATCGTCGGCAATCTGGGCCGCGACCCGGAAATCCGCTACATGCCTAGCGGCGACGCGATCGCCAACATCGCCGTGGCCACTTCGTACAAATCGAAGGACCGCAACACGGGCGAACAAAAAGAGTTGACCGAATGGCACCGCATCTCGTTCTTCGGCCGCCTGGCTGAAATCGTCGGCCAATACCTGAAAAAAGGTTCCTCGGTCTACGTCGAAGGCCGCCTGCAAACCCGTAAATACACGGACAAGGACGGCGTCGAGAAATACGCCACCGACATCATCGCGGAAAACATGCAAATGCTGGGCGGCCGTTCCGGCATGGGCGGCGACGCCGGCGGTGGCGACGACAGCTATGGTGGCAACGGCGGTGGCAACAGCGGCGGCTACGACGCCCCGGCCCCACGCCAGGCGCCAGCCCCGCGTCCGGCCCCGGCGCCAGCACCGCGCCCGGCACCGAAGCCAGCACCGAATTTTTCGGATATGGATGACGATATTCCGTTCTAATGGGCACTTTTCTTAATTCGTAAACAAAAGGCCTGCAGCCGAGAGACTGCGGGCCTTTTTTATTATTTGCACTTTATTTGCCGTAGTGTAATATTTCGAAAGGGGAGAACTTTCGGAAGTGTAAATAAAAATGTGTGCAAAATACGCTGTAAAGACTGTAGTTTGCCAGGATGGCGAACGTTTGCCGATGCTGCTTGATACTGATTCCGGTCAGCCGCTGTTTGATGCTACGGTCTTCACGCTCTGCGAGCTACGGTCGCGAAACCTAGCTAGTGCAACAATCGAGCAAGTCCTTCGCGCACTGAAGGTCCTGTTCTTGTTTTGTGACCTGCAAGGCATCTCGCTCGACGAGCGGCTTTCCCAAGGGAGGCTCCTGCAATTGGGCGAGGTGGATGACCTGGCGCGGCATTGTCGGTTCTCTATTGACGACCTCGAAGCTCAAGTCCTTCGCGCGACTATCCCATATAAATCCAGTTCCTCCACTACGGTTTCCCTACTGGGCTATCGAAATCGTTCAGTTTTGTCCTCGAAGACTGAGGTTGGAAGTGCAGGTATGCGGCTCCGCTATATCGCTCAGTACCTCAAGTGGCTTACAGAGAGGAGATTACTCAACCTTCCACCACAACATCCAATGTTTGCTGCATTGATAGAAGTGAAGAGTCTCGTGCTTGACGCCATCTTGGCTCGCGTCCCGGGAGGCAAGGGGCGAAATGGTCTAGGTAAGCGAACGTCTCTCACTCAAGAAGCGCAAGAGCGGGTTTGGCAAGTAATTGGCCCGGAATCGCCGGAGAATCCGTGGAAGGGGGCTCATGCGAGGGCCCGAAATGAGCTAATAGTCCGGTGGCTTCTTGGCTTAGGCTTGCGTCGCGGTGAGTTACTTGGCGTCGATATCCGGCTTATCAATTTTCGAAGCAACGAGGTTGTGGTCGTCCGTCGTGCTGACGATAAGCACGACCCTAGGGGGATTCAGCCTAACGCCAAGACGCTGGACCGCGTACTGCCCTTCAATGGCGACCTGGCTAAGCGGACTCAGGACTACATTATCAATTTCCGCCGAAAATTTCCGTTTGCCAAGAAGCATCCGTTTCTCTTTGTCGCCAACGGTGGGCGCCCCTTGGGCATTCGAGCGTTGAACAAGATTTTCGAAGCACTACGAGAGCGCTGTCCGGACCTCCCTGACGACGTGATGCCGCATGTATTACGCCACACTTGGAACGATAACTTCTCGATAGCCATGGACGATTCCGGTACCGCCCCTGAGAACGAACAGAAAATGCGGTCACGCTTGATGGGGTGGAAGCCAACATCTAAAACAGCCGAGACTTATAACCGCCGTGCGACTGAACGTAGGGCACGCAAAGCGTCTCTTGAAATGCAAGAAAAAATGGTGAAAAGAACAAAATGAGTCAACTTATGGTACTTAGGTCGCCGCAGGCGAACTACTTTGGCACCTTGCCGCCTACCGCCCAAACACGTGGCCATGCCGTTTTCGAGCCGACGTCCGATTACTGGGAACTGCGCGAAGCGACGCGCAAATTCTATGCTGATTTCGCGCCCTTCGCTGTCGTCCATGACATCAAGACTGCCCTGAAGGCGACTCTCGTTTGGTATGCAGAAAACTCGTCCCTGTCGCACCTGAAAAATCTTTACTATCAAAGTCGGGAATTCTTTCATTTCAAATTTGACCAGACGGGTGTGCTCGTTTCCGAGGTTACCGCTGCAGATATACTGAACTACAAGGCGTCCCTCGGAAAAGAGAAGGAATGGTATGTCGGTGTACTGTCGGGTCTTGTCCGAAAATGGGGTGCATTAGGCTACGGAGGAGTCTCGGCCGATGCGGTCATCCTTTTGAAGCAGCTTACATTGAAGGGAAATCGCAAGGGTGTGGGAACTGCTACCAGGGACCCGTACACCGGGCCGTTCACCGACATTGAGCTTGAAGCGCTTCAGCACGCGCTAAATGAGGCCTTCGCTTGTAAAGAGGTAGAACTTTCAGAGTATGTGTTGGCTTGGCTGGTTATGACATTAGGCCAACGGGCCACCCAATACGCCGCCTTGAAAGTTTCCGATGTTAGTAAAATGATAGATTCCGAGGGCTTGGAGTCTTTTGTTGTCCGGATGCCGCGCGCAAAGACTAGAGATAGTGACGCCCGAGGGGCGTTCAAAGAGCGGGTGCTCGTGCCGGAAATCGGCCGGCTGGTTATCGAATACGCCGCCACTGTGCGCGAGCGATTCCGCGGGTTGCTCCCAGACGTCGAGAAAGCGCCACTGTTCCCCAAGGAACAAGCCGAAAAAAATGTTGAAGGGTATGCCTATCATCCCACTGCTGCGCACATTGGCTACATTCTTGGCAAGACCTTGAGTCGCCTTCACGTCGTATCCGAACGGACGGGTGACTTCATGAATATTACCCCTAAGCGCTTCAGGCAGACTATCGGGACACGTGCAGCCGAGGAAGGCCACGGTGAGCTAGTGATTGCCGAACTCCTTGACCACTCGGACACCCAGAACGTTGGCGTCTATGTCAGTTCGACTCCGGCCATCGTCGAGCGCATCAACAAGACCCTCGCGATGTCCTTGGCGCCTCTTGCACAAGCTTTTGCGGGGAAGCTCATTGCCGACATTTCCGAGGCAACCCGGGCCGAGGACCCGTCCAGCATCATTCGCGCGCCATCCATCATTAACTCATTTGACGGCATATCCAGCTGTGGGAAACATGGTTTTTGCGGGTTTATGAAACCAGTTGCCTGCTATACCTGCAGCAGTTTTGAGCCGTGGCTGGACGGTCCGCATGAGCAAGTTTTGGAGTATTTGCTCGTAGACCGTGAGCGCCTTCTTTCGACAACGGACGCCCGAATAGCAAAGGTCAACGACCGCACTATCTATGCTGTGGCACAGGTAGTTCAGCTTTGTAACGAAGTGCGAGCCGAACAACGGCCATCCCTATGAGTGAGATTGTCGTATTTGTCCCCAGGGCCGAGCTCGATGCGCAGGCAAATCTGGAGGGGTTCATCGAGTTTTGCCGGTGCCGTCTTACGGTGTTCGGCAAAGACTTGGATTTCGATGCAAACAAGTGGGACGTTAGCGAGACCATCGAGCTTAAAGCCAAGTACCACGCGATTCGAATGGTGTTCAGCAATCTCGAAACTTCGACAAAGAAGAACTTTGTGCCAATGCAGGAACCGTACCTATCATTCGCCAAAGGCTACATGCGGAACCAGCATGCTTTTCGACCGACTGACAATGTCTCAGGGCGCCTGGTCGCATTACGAGTACTGGAAGCTGCCTTGCTTGAAGCCGGTACGGCGGACCCTGTTAGAGTGGACTCTCACATACTTAACCGAGCGGCACAGATGCTTAAGGACCGACTTGCTCCTGCAACGGCATATCGGGCTGGCGGACAGCTGGAACTTGTTTCGGAGTTTCTGTGTGTGAACCATTTGACAAGCATTCGCACAATCTGGCACAACCCCATTCCGCGGCCAGTTGAAGGTGTTCGGGTCGGGAAGGTGTTTGACGACCGGCGGACAGCGAAACTCCCCAGCGAGGCCGCTTTGGGCGCTTTACCTAAAGTCTATCGCCTCGCCACGGAACCTGGCGATATCTTGGTTTCGTCTGCCTGTGCCGTCCTGTGTTCGGCACCTGACCGTATCAATGAGCTTCTTATGCTGCCGGAAAAATGTGAGGTTCGGCAGCCGAACGGAGAAAATGGAGAGCACTTTGGACTTCGCTGGTGGCCTGCCAAGGGGGCTGACCCGATGGTGAAATGGGTCGTCTCCTCGATGTCGGGAGTTGTTCAGGAAGCAATAGAACGCATTCGACGCCTGACCGATGAGGCTCGCACGGTGGCGCGGTGGTACGAGCAAAATCCGACAAAAATCTATCTTACTGCCGAACTGCAGCACCTGCGAACCAAGGAGTGGCTAACGTTACGTGAAGTAGCCGATATTCTTTACGCTGAGGCTGTCGACCTTGGGGTAGCTCGCGAATGGTGTAAGAAAAACATTGCCGTGGCCGGCCCTTTCCGAAAAAACGTGGCTGTGCGATTCGCAGACCTTGAAGCTGCTGTTCTGAAATGGCTCCCACGGGGATTCCCTGTGATGGTCGATGGAATTGGCCTTCGGTATAGCGACGCTCTCTTTGTAATTCTTCGAAATGGTGTAGAGGTTAATAAGTCGTCGTTCAGGTGCATCATCGAGCCGGTCGGGCAAGGCTTCATCTGGAATCGTTTGGGTGCTCGGGACGACCAAAAGTCTATTTTTGACCGAGCCGGGTTCACGGAATATGACGGCAGCTCTATTCACGTCACTACTCACCAATTCAGGCACTATCTGAACACTTTGGCGCAAGCTGGCGGACTAAGCCAGCTCGACATAGCAAAATGGTCCGGGCGCAAGGACATTCGGCAGAACGAGGTCTACGACCATGAGTCAAATGAGTCCTTGCTGGCACGAGTCCGGGAGGCCGTTGGTGACGATACGCGCATGTTTGGTCCCCTAGCGGCAGCGTCACGGAAGAACTTGATTCCGCGGGTCCAATTCGCACGCCTCAAGGTACCGACCGCCCATACTACTGAGTTCGGCTACTGCATCCACGACTACGTCATGGCGCCGTGCCAGATGCATCGTGATTGCATCAATTGCGGCGAACAAGTTTGCATCAAAGGAGAGGTTGAGAAAGAAGGAAGGACTCGCTTAGCGTTCGCAGAGGCCACTCGACTTCTCCAGATGGCAGAAAAGGCTGAAGAGGAAGGCGATTTCGGGGCGTCGGAGTGGGTCGAACACCATCGTGCACAGATGGAGCGACTGTCGTCGCTCATGGAGATTCTCGAGAATCCGTTAGTTCCAAGCGGCGCTGTCATCCGGCTGAGTCCTGCAAACGTCCCTTCCCGGCTTGAACACGCGGTGGCGGCTCGTCTCGGCTATGAAGAACAGCCCAAGCACACAATTCTTGGCATACAGGAGGTTAGCCGATGACACGAACCCGAGAGAAGAACATCGATGAGGAAGCTATAGAAGCCATAGTGGGCGTACTAGATGGCTGGAGTGGCAAGCTGACTTGGGAGATGTTCATCGACGCCATTGAGAAGCGTACTCGCCTGCGATACACCCGCCAGGCCCTGCACCGCTACGAGCGTATCCACCTCGCATTTGTTACTCGAAAAAGGTCGCTTAGTGGCAGCCCTGCCGAAAATGCTGATGTCAATATGGACCCTGAGCTGAAGATGGCGTTGGAACATGTCGAACGGTTGACCGCCGAGAACCAGCGCATGAAGGCTGAACAACACCGCTTACTTGAGCAGTTTGCACGATGGGCCTACAACGCCAATTCCAGGAACCTTACCAAGGAATTTCTGGACACGCCGATGCCGAAGGTGGACCGGGAGCGGACCGACGTTACGAAGTTGAAGCTGACCAGAGGTGGATGAGGGCAAATGGGCAACAACTCACTGAGCAAAATTTCCAAGTAGGTCGTTGCCGCTTGAGCGATTCAGGGACGCGCCGGTACGTTCCCGATGGAATCTTCTCACCTTCAAAAATTGTCGCAGTACTTTCTAAACCGGGCGTGTTAGCAAGACATCACCATAAACACGCATTGCAAGGGAATACTGCGGCACATCTCCGAGGTGTTTGGCAACAGCATCGTTTGCCGTTTTCGTCGCGTCTAAAACAGTGAAGCCAGCTTCCCAAGCTCTCATGAATGGGTCGAGCCAATTGTATGTAACCAACACGTTGAGCGGCCACGGTGATGCAATTACTGCCCGGCTGCCTCTGCTCAAAAGTTGCTTGGGTAGGCTGGTAGTAGAGTTGTCCCAAGGATTTTTGTCGATGCGTCCCCCACTACATACGAAAAGAATGACCAGTTCGACACCCGCTAGCGCGTTCGCCAGAGCAGAAGGTGCCTCTACGAGCACTTCGTCATCGCGGATGCTGTGCAAGTAGTTTCCGTCGCTATTAAGACCTCCGTGTGCAGTCACCACGGCGAGAGCAGCATCTCCCATGTCACTTGGGAGTCGGCGACCGGTGTCGACGGTAAATCCAAATTCGGCAAAGCTCCCGCTGAGACGGCGAAGCGCCACGTCGAGCGTCTGCGCGCGGTCAGGTTCATGAGCATCGACGTCATCGCGGTCGCCCGGGGATTCGCTGTCCTCAAGCTTAGAGTCCAACTGGGCGGAAATCCAAGCTTTGTAGCAAGTCCTTGCGGAGCGCTGCGCAGCTTTCGCTGCAGCAAGCCAAGTCAGCGAAGGAACGGCACCGATGGAACTTTGCGTCCCTGCGAAGTAACTCCAGCTGCCATCGTCAGGTTGTATCACGACCAGGTTGGCAGTCAACTGCTGGAGCATTGGCTCTGCGACGATAATTAGTCTTTCACTTCGTGGAAGGCGAACGTCCAGCTTCTCCATCGTGAGGTAGAAAATGTTGTTGCCGTCGTTGCGGTCGATAGTTCCGTACTTCCTTGGATACTCCAACAGCCACGCATCAAAGCGTCGCCTGAACGTCTGCTCCTGCCGAGGCTGGTCTACAGTGAGGACCTTTTGGTCGGCGACGTGAGTGACCGACAGCTCACTTTTCTCGTCTAACGCCATGAATACAATATCGTAGCCGGCATCGCTCAGTTCAAAAGCTTGCTGCATCGCCCAGTCCACCGTCATCACAGGCCGGCCGGATGGGAGCGTTACGGTTTGGTCCGCAAGCAATTCGACTGCGAAGACTGCATCAGAAGCGACGGTAACGGCTGAATTATTTGTGTTTAATAGACGTCTTGCCGCCAGCGCGATAGAAGCATAGTCGCGAGCAAAGTCCGCAGCGAAAGCGGTGTGCTGAACTTCGTTGAACATCGCTAGAACGTCCTCGACAGATGGCTTCTCCGCAGAAATGGTCTTGATTAAGGTGGCGGACTTGTGTCCGACTTGTTGCAGCGCCGTTTCAAGAAGTGCTTTTGTAGACCGCGTCACAACGCCGCCCGCAGCGTCAACCTTCGAGGAAGCTTGGCCTAGAAGCAATGCGAGGGGAAACAGGCGGTTTCTGTTCCCGAGTGCGCTTTCGGAAGCTGCAGCAATCTTGGTCAATAATTCTTGCAGCCTATCTAGTGATGCATTCCGAGCCAGCATGAGCTGCAAGCCAAGGTCAGCTGCAATAATTCTGGGGTCGGTTTCTGGGTCAAAGCCGAGGTCTCCGAGCAGTTTTCTCATTGCGGGAACGAACTGGAGAGAGAGTTCAAAGAGGCCAAGGTCTCGTAGGACGCGATGGATGGCGTGTACCTCGTGCCATAGGTCTGCCTTGGGAACAGTGACGTCAGTCGCGAGCGCGCAAGCCATCCCCACAAGCGCGACGACATAGTTTCGGCAACGGTGATAGATATCGGCAAAGGCCGCCCACGCAAGACGTTGGCGAAGCAATGAGGTCTGCCCCATCAGCAAAATTTGTTCTGCGGAGTCTCTTGCGCGCTGAAACTGCCCTGACGTTGCAAACTGTGATGCGAGCAAACGCATCAAGCGGATGTCGTCATCGCGCTCCTTAGTGGCGTGAGGGCAGACAGCGCAAGCGATGAGGACAAGTTTCTCCATGGAGACCAAGTCGACGTCTTCGCCAAGTTGCTCACTCCCTCGTTGAACCAGCAGCCCTATTGCAGCTACAAAGTCGTCGGGGGAAGCGACAATGAGTTCTCGTGGGATGACTGTGACTCCAGGCTCACCAGCACCGCTTTCGCCCATCCAACGCATCGCGTTAACTAGGGAAGTTTTCACTTCGTCGTTAAGCAGGTCGGTATTGCTCTTATCTGGTATTTCATCCGAAGATGACAAGCTGATTCCGTGCTCCGCCAGGTCAAGCATAGTCAAAGCGATGAGAGGTAGGCCTTGGTTACCACACGACTCGACTGAGAGGAGCGAAGTGAGGTTCGACCGGATTCCGTCGTCTGCAGGATTACGAGCCAAAAATTGGAATGCTGATTGAAAGAGTCCTCGGTAGTAATCGCGCTCTTCCTTTGGTATCAACTCCCTGAGCATCATTGCTCGAATTGAGTAAAGTAATACCTGCGTGGCTTGCCTTCCGTAGACATCTGAAGAGGTAATGATGCTGGCCGCGTCGGCCGCGTCACGAAACTGGCCCATGCTTCTGGCGTGTATTGCGCAGCACACGACAGCGAGTTGCCACCATTCTTGACCCCATGCATGCGCAGCCTTAATAGCTGCGTCGTAGTTTGGCTTAAGTTCAGTCAGGCGCTCCTGTAACTCCAGATGATGTGCATTGAAACCAGCGCTTGTAAAGCGCTGCTCGACAGCACTTGTTGTCTCCTGACAGTTAGTTAAAAGCCGACGGTCTCGATTCTCTCTTAGGCGCTCTGAGGCAGGCATAAGTGCTTCCAATCGAGCGTCAAACCTCGCGATGCGGTCGTTGTCTTCCAGCTGTGTGGCAACTTCCAGCCCCGCTTCGAGCCACATATCGTCGAAGATGCCGTCTGGGCTATCTGGCAATAGCTCCTGCGCCAAGTCTTCGTCGCCAGCCCGAATCGCAAATTGTGCGAGCTGAACGGCGGCCTCTACTGGAAGCGCCGGCAGATGGGGCGGTAGTCGCCTGAGAAGGTCAAGGGTATCAGCTGTTTGTCCCATCCGATTCACGAGCTGGACAAGTATGTGCAACTTGGTCGCCTCTGGAAGGTCCAGGCCATCCAGCTCGGTCTGCACTTCTTTAAGCCTTCCTTGCAAGGTCATAGACACCCAAGTTTCACTCCGTGTAGAGAGTACCTCCTCCATGTCGTCTGCCTGAGACAACTCTAGGACGTAACAGTCGTCTACTGAGAGAAGCAGTTGCCTGTTTTCCGGCTTTCGCGCCGGAAGTTCCCGCACATGCACGACGGCATAGCTGCCAATACTCTGCACAGCAGAAACCACTTGCCTGCATAACGACGTTACATGAGGTGCCCAACGGTCCTCAGGGAACCGCGTGGCACTTGCCCCGAACACGATTGGCAAGTTGACAGACGGGTCTTGAAAGCGACTCGCCTCGGCGACCGCGATAAGTCTGTTTGAGCCTTGTTCCTGTATCTTGCAAACCAAGTCGGCGACGACGAGTGAAGGTGTATGTAGCACCCTGACAATGCGGCGGAGTACCTTTTCTTCCTCATCGTCGACTGGAAAACCGCGCAGTTCCTGAGTTGCCCCAATTAAAGCAGCGAACACATTCTCCTCGGTGACAGCCGTCGCGTCCGCAGGCGGCAATATGATGGTGGCGCCGGTGAAGACCTGACGCCCATCTTTGTCCGTGGCTTTTATCAAAAGGTCAGTCGTAATTCGGCCAATGACCTCTCGCAAGGAGCCACCTATAACAAGGTCGGCGCATCCTAAATCAAAGCCTTTGCCGAACAGGACAGCCGGGTCAAGACCTTGCATTACTCGATTACTGGGTTCATGTGCCTGCACGTCAGTGTCCTTGGTGTTGTGTTCGAATCTGCATTGGTATGCAGTGATTGATTGCAGCTGCTAGCGCTGTGGGCGTGGATGAGGACGCGGTGCAAGCATATGCCTGAGCGCTGATTGCGGCAAGACATGGTGATGGGCATTTCGTCGGACAGCTACTCTAGCACCTAGTTCGCGACATCAATCATCCGCCAAATCAGGTGGGCGAGTACAGTTTTACCGAGTCTCATGCCGCTTCCTTTCCGCTCTTGGCGTATACCTCAAGTTGGCTGAAGTGCCATGAGCCAGCAGCTTTCCTGACCGCGCTGTTGAACAGTCAGCCGAGGGGTTTCTACTGGCGTTTCTCCGTCGTGCAAGATGGCAGTGTGAGCGCAACGTACGGCACTTGGTTGCAAAGTGGCTTGTGGACCTGCGCCACATTCTTGGAGAACTGGACACTAGGTCGCGGAACTTTCATTGAGATAGAGCGATGCTGAGTTCATGCGCATATAATCGTGCAGGACAGGTACGCTGAACCCCTATCATAGTCGTGGGCGCAATACTGCGTACCGCGGTCGGAGTTGTGGCTCAATCCAGGCACCGGCAGCTTATTGTGTACGGCGTACCATAGGGTCTGCACCGTTACCCTATTAGATGCCGGAAAATGAATTCAAAACCAAGCCCATCCTTCAGGCGATGAAGTATGCAGACACAAGAAGACTCCGTAGTCGATAAGTGCGCGTTTTGCCTCGACCCGCTCACCGAGGCTAACGATTCCGACGAACACATTATTCCGAATTCCATAGGTGGTTGGATGACCGTCAACAGGTTCATCTGCCGCGAGTGCAATAACAGAAAAGGTCGGACTTGGGATGCTGTTTTATCCAAGCAATTCGCTTGGATGTCGTCCATGACAGGTATATCACGCGATAGGGGTTCAGTGCCGTCAGTTGTAGTATCCACTATCGGTGGGAAAGACTACAAGCTACACAATGATGGGACCATGACACCTGCTCGCTTTCAATACAGTCAAGTACCGGACGGCGATAAGACGAAGATTTCCTTTATAGCTCGGGATATGGGGGAGGTGCGAAAGAAGGTATCGGAACTTAAACAACGTTACCCGAATCTTGACGACCAAGCAGCTCTCTCCTCCGCAAAGATGAGCACCAGCTATTTAGAAGAACCTATAAAGGTCGACCTGGCACCTGGCGGACCGGAGGCCGGACGCTCAATTGTCACTACAGCGCTTGCGTACGCCTTCAAACTCGGCATAAGTCCGCATGAATGTGAAGTAGTCCTACCATTTCTTCGTCAGCCAGAACTGCTGACGACCAGCTATGGCTGGAGCAGCCTGATAGACGTTGTAAAGGGGCGCAAACCCGGTCAGATTTTTCATTGCGTAAGCATTTCTGGGGACCCTAAAACATCTAGGCTGCTAGCATATGTGGAGTACTTCTCATTTGCACGATGGCACATTGAGCTTAGTCGACAGTACGATGGCCCCGCCATTGCATCAACCTATGCGATAGTTCCAGACGAAGCCCGTGAAATTGAAATCACTGTTGATTGGAACTTGGAAATCTCTTTAGTTGACAGAATTCTCTATGGAGATGGCTACGATTCGGAGCGCACTGAAAAGGCAGTGGGACAGGTCATGGACGCGCTGATGAAACGTTCATGGGACCGAAGCTTCAATCTCGCTTATCAAGCCGCATGCAAGGAAGCGATGCTAGATATGGGCCTAAGTGAAAACGACTCAATTTCTGGGACTCTGTATCCAATCTTCGAAAAGAAAGTAGTGGAAGCCATGGCACCATTCATTATGCATCACAGAAGCCAAAGGCAGTCGGCCTAGTTCCATACCACGCGCAACTCCATTCGCTCCCGGCTCATGGGAAGTAGCGCCAAGACTTTCATTAAGCTGCGTCCTTACTCCCTGAGCGCTCCAGCGGTCATTTGACTTTGGCAAGCTCGCAAGCGTCGTGTCGTGACATCAAACAATGTGCCACACGAGTGCGCTGGCTCCCTAGAATGTCATCACCTCTTTACGGGACGTTTTTAGGTCCAGACTCTGGCGGGATACCGTCAATCAGCTCGGTGTCCGCAGTTCCCTGAAGCTCAGCCCCTGCTTCGGTCTCGCTTCGCCGAACGACTCGAAGTAGACGCGACCATCGCTGCCGCTTGGAACAAAGTCCATTGTCGACAACCACCCACGCACGTGATGCATCGCGGAATGAATGCCGGCATCATGTCGACGTACACGCTTTTGGTTTCAAAGCCTTCTCGCTGCCGACATGCCGCATCTGCGCAAAGCGCAAGTCCTGTGATGTAACTTCGCCGTATAACGCCGGAAGAGCTTGCGAAGTACAACTAAGTTTTGTGCCTCTCTGCAGTTGGCGCATGCCTCTGAGGCTTTTCATACCTTGGCCTAGACCAAGTTAAAATAGAGATGCCTGCAGCGCGCTCTCTGGCTCCGCAAGAGGGGGCTCGGCGTCATCAACCTCGTCTTTATCCATGGTCTGTTTCGGTGCCGCGAACGCCTGCAGCTCTGTCTCCGAACGCAGCTCAATGAGGACACGCGCGAACTCGGGATTCGTCGAGCTAAGCCAATCATCGTAATACTCCGGTCGAAGAATTGCTACGCCTCGTTTCTCTTCTCCAGGCCGATGGAATCGATTGAGTAATGGGTGGTCGTCAGCATTCAATGTGAAGTGAGTAAAGCTGTGAGTGATGATGCCATCTTTCTCTTCCCAAGTTCGCCACATCCCAGGCAACCCGATAGGCTCGGCGCCTGCGAGCTCGATTGCCCAGCGCTCGTGCACGCCTGTTTCCCAATTTGGCTCGAAGACCCTTAACGCGGGCACGATGCACAACTGCTGCTGCAGCCAGAAGCGCTTATAGTTGAGCTTGCTCCCAACTTCTTCCGCGCGCGCGTTCATCGTGTCCATCCGAATGCGTGGGGGCTCCGGTGTCGGCTTCCCTTGAGCCAGAGCCTTTGCTACCTTCGTGTCGAATTTGGCTTTTTCTTCTGGCGTCAATTTCTTGAATGGGCGATGTCGCTGTGGTACGAAGCCGTACGAGCCTACCAAAGCTTTCCGGTTTCCCTGGTCGTCGTGGACGATAAACGGCGCTAAACGGTCTTTGTAGATTTCATCGCGCCATTCGTCGCTGGCTTCAATTGGCGTGCGGAACCAGTCGAACGATACCTGGCGAGACACTGTGATGTAGTTGACGCACATGCCTAATATTCCTTTTCTAATAGCCAGAGGATTTTACGCCCGATTGTTCGGAGGTGTCAGCAACGCTCAGCTTCGATGTTGAAATTCTATTTCATAATTGTTTTTACTTTAATGCAACCAAATGCGGTATATTTGTCATGTTTAATTGGAAAGTGTTCAGATGAAAGAAAATGTTTCGGTGTGGCCTGCAGAACAAGAGTTCCATGCACTGGCACTTTCAGGTGGAGGGTTCCGTGGGCTCTTCACCGCCCAGGCGTTGGCAAGTATTGAGGAAGCTACTGGGCGACCGATAGGTCGACATTTTGACCTTATCTGTGGAACTTCAATTGGCGGGATAGTCGCGATTGCTGCCGCCTTTGAAGTCCCGATGTCAAAAGTTGTGGAGGTTTTTACTTCTTGCGGGCTGAGTATTTTTCCTCCGGAACGGCGCGCGCCACACGGCGGGCTCGCATACAAATTGGATTTGTTTAAGCACCTAGACAAGCCCCGATACTCAACTGCTCCGTTACGAGATGCTATCGAGCAGCTCATTCCCCGTGGAACTCTTTTCGGTGACGCAATTCATCCGGTTGCTATTCCTGCGGTGAACCTTACTCAAGGAACGCCACAAGTATTCAAGACGCGTCACAAAATTGAGTGGCAACGTGACAGCAATTTCGCTGCAGTAGATGTTGCGCTTGCTACCGCTGCGGCACCAACCTTCTTTGAACTTGCTGAAATCGGAGGAGACCGGTATGCCGATGGTGGCCTGTTTGCAAATGCGCCGGACCAGATTGCACTGCACGAGGCAGAACATTATTTTGGCGTGTCGCCGGCTTCATTCCATCTACTGAGTATCGGGACGACGACGAAGTCTTATTCGGTTGCGCATTCTGCAGGCCGACAGTTCGGTATTGGAAGCTGGATGAAGGACACACGTTTGGTTTCAGTAATGATATCGGCGCAGCAGCAATTTGTAGGACAGCTTATGGCCCACCGCTTGGGTTCGCGGTATGTCCGTTTAGACCGAGAACCATCGCATGAGCAGGCTGAAGAGTTAGGGCTTGATGTCGCGAGCGACGGAGCACGGGCCACGCTCATTAGCTTGGCGAGGAAAGCGGTGTCCGACACAGTCACCACAACCTTAACACCTTTTTTAAAGCACGCGCCTTACTTAAAAATAATTAGAGACTGAATATGGGTAAAGCAGCTCAACTTTTTAGCGGTAACGCTCCAGACTCGTTAATAAATCGCTTGACGCCTAGTGTGGAGCAGCGCGAGTTCTTGCAATTGCAGTGGAATGCGATGCGAGATGTCGTCTGCCCTATGCTACGCGATGATTCAGGCTTCCCAATCTCTACTTGGCTACAAGGGTCCTATAAGTACGGAACACTTATTAAACCCGTTCATCTTCATGAGGAATACGACGTTGATGTTGGCATCTATTTTGAGTGGGTAGGGAAAGCAGGGGAGGCCTATCCGGCGCCAGAACAACTGCGCGCTTGGGTGCAGAATCGGCTGTCCGACTACGGAAAAGAATGTGAAGATGTGGAGCGAGTAGAAGAACCTGCGAAAGAACGCTGTTCGCGTGCGCTTTTCAAGAGACAATTTCATATCGATACCCCCGTCTACCATTTGGACCGGTCCACTGACACACGCCGCCTAGCCACCCTTGCTAAAGGCTGGGAATCGAGTGACCCCAAGCCAATCTACAAATGGTTCAGAGACGCAGCTAGTGGCGCAGAACGTGAGCAACTTCGGCGCCTAATCCGGTATATGAAAGGCTGGGCGGCAGTCGCCTTTGTAGAGACGCCAGACTCGCGCCCATCATCCATTCTCATTACGGTGGTTGTCACGGAGGCTTTTCAGGCCGCATGGTTTGAACGGCTACTTGGATTGAAGGATGACGACGACGCGCTCGTTGACATCATCACCCGTATCCATAACAGGCTGTTCGCCGCCAGAGAGGTTCGTAACCCCGTTGATAGGGACGAAGACCTGAACCGCATGACGGATGATGCTTGGGATGCCTTTCTAAGTAACATGCAAGGCCTGCGTGACGCCGCTGAACAAGCCATAGAAGCGAACGACGAGGCTGCTTCTGCGCTTATATGGTCGCAGCCCTTTTCGTTCCTTATGCCGCTTCCTGACGTAGCCGCGGTGGAAATGCAGGAAGAAGTGTCTGGCAGAGCTGTGATGCAGATTCCGGATATTGAGATAGCTGTGTTTGTTGGAGATAGCAAACAGCCTGACGTGACATATGACAATGAAGTGCCCGGCGTTGCGAAAAATTGTTGGTTAGTATTCCGAATAAAAAATCAGCATATCATCCCGGATTACGCCACAGTCGAGTGGACTGTGCGTAACGCTGGAAATGAATCAGATGGAATTGGAGACCTTGGTCATCGGAAAATGGGCATGCGACTTTTAACCGTGCGTGAGCATACCTCGTATTCAGGCAAGCACTACATGGACTGTGTCGTGAGAGTGAATGGACAGGTGTATGCGGCAAGAAGAGTAACGGTCCATATTAAAAATATTCTCCGAGCAGAACGAAATCCTCCGAAGCCAGCCTACACGAAGCTGGTTAGTCGACTGCGTCGTCGGCGCTAAATTTTCTATTGGAAATCCCGCGACTTTGTGGGAATCTCACCAAGTAAATGACTAAGGTCGACCAGGCGCTTCGCGACCAAGTGCCGCACGCCACTGTCGGATTGCCATATGCCGTAGACGCCCAACAGTTCAGCGCTCATCACCTCCCGGCGGTATTCCTCGACGAGGCTTGGCCAACAGATGACGTTGACGCTCCCGTGTTCATCTTCTAGGGTGATAAAGACCACGCCCTTGGCTGTACCTGGGCGCTGACGAACGGTTACTATGCCGCAGGCGCGAGCGAGCTGTCGGTCAGCGAACCCTGCTAGCACATCGCTTGTAATGAAGCGCCGCTCCGTCAGCGTGGACCTCAGAAAAGACAGCGGATGGCTACGTAGCGTGAGTCCAAGCCGTTTATAGTCCGTAACAACATCCTCTGCTTCAGTTGGGGCCTCAAGCTCCACCAGGTCTTCAGTAATTTCCGCCGGTCGGAGCAGCCCTTTGTCTGGCACACTAGACTTTGCCTGCCACATTGCTTGGCGCCGGTTCCCTGACAGGGTTTGAAGTGCGTCCCCTTGAGCCAATTTGTTCATATCGCCTTCGTCTAAGTTGGCACGATATGCGAGGTCGATAGTGTTTTTGAACGGCGCAATGGCGCGCGCTTCCTCTATGCGCCACGCGGCCTCCTGCTCCATGCCGTTGATAATGTTCAGCCCGAGTCTCACTGCAGGCTGTGTCCCTTTTGTTGGAGGCTCTAGTGTGGCGTCCCAGTTGCTAATGCAGACGTCCGGTGGCCGCACTTCAATGCCATTGCGCTGTGCGTCCTGCGCGAGAGAGGACGATGAGTAAAAACCCATCGGTTGGCTGTTGAGCAGCGCTGCAAGAAAGGCCGCTGGCTCATGCCGCTTTAGCCAACAAGATGCATAGGCTATCAGCGCAAAGGAATGAGCGTGGGACTCGGGAAACCCGTACGCGGCAAATCCTTTAAGCTGGCCGATGATGTTGTTGGCGAACGCTTCGTCGTATCCACGTGCGAGCATGCCGGAAAGAAGGTCGTCCTCGAACTGTGCCAGGTTGCCTTTGCGCTGCCACGCTGCCATGGCTCGTCGCAGTGCATCTGCTTTGCCAGCGGAGAATCCGGCTGCGACCATGGCAATCGACATGACCTGTTCTTGGAAAATCGGCACGCCGAGCGTGCGCTGCAGGACACCCTGAATTTCATCGCTTGGGTAGCTCACAGGTTCGAGACCTTGCCGGCGCCGGATATAAGGCTGAATCATTCCGCCTTGTATTGGCCCTGGTCGAATAATCGCAATCTCGATTACTAGGTCGTAGAACGTGCGTGGCTGCATGCGCGGCAGCATAGACATCTGCGCGCGAGACTCAATCTGGAATACGCCCATGGTCTCAGCTTCACAAATCATCTGGTAGGTTTCAGGGTCCTCGGCTGGGATATCCCCCAATTCAAACCTGCAGCCCCGCTGTTCGGAAACCAGTTCGAGCGCGCGCCGGATACACGACAGCATCCCCAAGGCAAGGAGGTCAATTTTCAATAAGCCTACTGCATCGAGGTCATTCTTGTCCCACTGGACGACAGTCCGGTCTTCCATGGCTGCGTTTTCAATCGGTACTAGGCGAGACAGTTTCGTATGCGAGATGACGAAGCCGCCAGGGTGTTGCGAGAGATGCCGCGGCATGCCAATCAGTGCGTTGGCGAGGTAACTCCATTTCTCGGCGATAGGCGAATCGGGGTCAAAACCACATTCAAGTAGACGCTGCTGCAAATCAGCATGGCCACCCCAGGAGTTGCGGGCCTTTGCGACTTTGTCTACCACGCTCAGGTCGACGCCAAGGGCCTTGCCTACA
Organism: Janthinobacterium sp. PC23-8; assembly: GCF_002250505.1. GTDB lineage: Bacteria > Pseudomonadota > Gammaproteobacteria > Burkholderiales > Burkholderiaceae_D > Janthinobacterium. The sequence continues at coordinate 2,235,170 of NZ_NJGY01000001.1, read as the reverse complement.
TCACGTAATACCGATTTTGGACGATAAGCAGTCACGACGGCAGTCAATGCCGCTCGCATACGGCCATATTTTTTATAGACATATTGAAGCACTTCTTCACGCCGTTGGTGCTCAAAATCGATATCGATGTCTGGTGGCTCATTCCTCTCTTTTGACATAAACCGTTCAAAGAGAAGTGTGCCGCGCGACGGGTCCACCTCGGTCACGCCCAGACAGTAGCAGACAGCGCTATTGGCTGCGGACCCACGGCCCTGACAGAGGATTTGTTGGGACCGGGCGAATCGCACAATGTCGAACACTGTTAGAAAATATGGCTCGTACCGCAGCTCTTCGATGATGCCCAGTTCATGCTCAAGCTGGGCATGGACGTTCTCTGGAATTCCGTGCGGGTAGCGCCAATGGGCGCCAAGGTACGATTCTTTGCGCAAATATGTTGCTGGCGTTTCGCCCTCGGGAACCAGCTCGTGCGGGTATTCGTAGCGAAGTTCATCCAGCGAAAAATTGCAGAGCTTCGCCAAGCGCATAGTCTCTGCTAAGGCTTCGCGGGGATACAGATTGCCCAACCGAAGACGCGACCGAAGATGCTGTTCTGCGTTCGGAGGCAGCTTGTAGCCGCACTGCGCGACAGGAATGACGTGGCGAATGGCGGTCATGGTGTCGTATAGCGGCTTGCACGAGCGCACGTGCATTCTCACATCGCCTGTGGCAACGACGGGCATGCTGAATTCGCCGGCGATGTCGTCCACCAACTGGCGGTGGATTCGGTCTTTATTCCGATGGTGTAGCGTGAGCGCGATGCGAGCCCGGCCGGGTGCGCACTGTACAAGCCACGCAGCCTGGCGTGCGACTTCTTCGTATGTCGCGCCATATCTTGGCGACAGGATGAACTGGCAATCGGGCAGGCCACGAAGGTGAACGAGGTCGCCCACTGGCGTCGCAATATCGCGTGGCCGCACCAGATAACTCCCTTTGTCTGCGCTCATCCTTCCAACGGTAATCAGTTCGCTCAAGTTGCCATAGCCGTTCTTGTTCGTGGCGAGAATGATGAGCCGAAATGGAGGACTGCCGTCTTCAGGGGTAACTTCCATTTGACTGCCGATAAGCAGTGTTAGCCCAAGCTCCTTCGCGGTGATGTGAGCACGCACGACACCAGCCAGAGAGCATTCGTCAGTAATGGCCAGCGCCGAGTAACCTAAGAAGTAAGCTCGTTCGACTAGCTCGTCCGGCGCCGATGCACCCCGCAGAAATGAGAAATTCGAGATACACTGTAGCTCGACGTATTCAGGTAGAGCTGCCCCTGGTGCGGGTGGCTTGGATGGGATGGTGTGCATCGTTCACGCAAAGAGCCCATGCAGATACCAAAGCACGTCGTCGCGCACGCGCTCTCGATAAATCCAGTAGCAGCTTTGATTAGAGGCTTGCGCAACATAGTAATCGCGCGCCGCCGTCTGGTCCGCCCACCAGCCTGCTTCTAATCGTTCGGGGCCTTCGATAAATCGCAGCGGACTCATATAAAACGGACGCTCGTCGCGCATCAATAATTTAATCGGTTTGGGCAGTAACCAAAATGGACGCCCTTCGAGAATGTCTTCGATTTGAGAGCGCGGTTGCTTTGTCGTAGCGGACACCCAGCTGTTGCACACCTCTGGACGGTAGTCATCCACGTCTGCGGGAACAAGCACATTTTCCTGACCGAGCCGAGCTGTAAGCAATTCCAGCAGACGAGCAAGGTCTTGAGGTGAACCGCCTGGCTCCGGGAACAGCGACTCGTTTGGCGGCAACATTGCCTCGACATCGAGTACCTGCAATCGCAGCGCGATGACGGGGCGCTCCAATTCCACTTTGGCCAGCCGCTCCTTCAGCAGACGCACGAGATGTTGTTCCTGCCACGCCGGCTCGGCGAGGGCTATTTCAATTTGGGTTGGTGGTACGGCGGAACGGCCACGCTCGTGTTCCAGGAGCAGCGTGAATGTGCGCACTGACTGTTGCAATGAGACCAGCCATCCGACCAGTTGCAGGATGAGGCTGGTGGCGCCGTATAGCAGGGCTTCCGCATTCTCTACTCGGCCGAAAGTCTCTGCCCGCACGTTGAATGTCAGCGGTGGCCTTATCCACTCGTGCATCTCCGGGGCCTCCCCATAGGCGCGGTCTAATGCTGCGAGCAGCTCTTTACTTGTCCGGCGGAGCAGTCCTGTGCGCGGCAACTTGCGAAGCTGGCCTATGCGCTTAGCGCCGATATCGGTAAGCCAATCGTGAAAGGGCCACGCAGCGGGAACGAGACCGCATGGCAAGGCATCGAGTCGACGGTGTAAGGTGGGAACAGACAGCGCGCGGCGCTGCAGTGTCAATCCTTTGATTCGGTGACTGTGTGCCAGCAGCCATGCTCCCTCGGCGGTGGGCGCGGCTCCTAAGCGTGCAGTAAAGCCTAACTCTTCGATATTGCGCATCACGCGGCTACACAGTGCATGAGGACCTCGAAACAGAGTGAGACTGGCGCTCACATCTAGCAGTACCGAGAAATCTGGCTGGAACGTCACTTCCGGTGTGTACTGCATCAGCGCGGTCGCGATTGCCTCCATCGCTCTGGACTCTTGTTCAGGAGCGCGCTCTAGGGTTTGGGTAGCGGGTGATACGGCGGACACGCCGCCGGTGCGCATGCCCACGCGCACCCCGTCACGCGCTGCATCACGTGACATTGTCAGAACGGCTCCCTTGTCGATGACGACAAAGGCTGCCGCTTCAGACCATCGCGGACGCATACACTCGAGAGGTAGGAGTGGCAGGTACACACTCAACAGCATTTTCATTTTCAGGGACCGGCTTGTGGGCAACCGGCATGTCTACGAGTGGTATAAAAATCGGGGCGTCGCATGTCGGCCCTTTGCGTTTAATGATGTCGGCAGATACACCTCCAGCTGCAGGGCGCAGTGCGATGCGCAAAGGCGATACAGACGCGTCTGAAGCCGCCGCCAGGGGCCGAACGAGCCATAACCAGGTATCGGTACTCTGAGCTGCGAGATTTAAGCGCCTAAGCGACTCTGGGCGAACGTTGGACTGCCAAATCACCACTGCCCCGCAGCTCCCATTTTTGAGAATCTGTTCCGCAGACCACAGGGCGTCGGCTGAACTTTGCGGCCTCAACCACAACAGGTTTCGGTCATTTAGATGCCACGACCGGCATGTCATCGAGTGCGGCAGATAAGGCGGCTGTACGAATGCTATGCGCTCTTTTTGCGACAGCTTGGCCAGGCATGGCTTCAGCAATTGCATTTCGCCGATTCCATGTTGTTCAACTAAGAGCTCAACAAGAGATGAGCGGGGCCAGCCTCTATTCGGTAACTCCTTATCCAACTTCTCGTAGCCGGTGCCCACAGTGGTAGCGTGCGACACGGCAAGCTCACTGGCCCGCCATACGCTAGAGCGCAAGGCCTGGTCTAGAGCGACTTTGCTAGCAGGCGTTATTTCGAGTGGGGTGGCAATCATTGCTTTTCTTACCTGTGTTTATATACAGTATTTTTAGTATAGTCGGCTACTGTATAACCTAGCAAGGAGATTTTGTTGTCAACTTGAATTTAAAAATCGTTGTGGGTATCCGTTGAACTCTAGGTGAAGATATGTTTTTAACAATGAAAGAATGAGTAGGATAAGAGAGGGTTGCAAGCTCCGACGGCCACCGCTGCATGGCTGCACCCCAGTGTGCGTGAGCTACCTGAGGTGAGGAATTGCCAGGATTACCGTAAGGCCTTCCTGAAGTAGCAGAGGAATGTCAGACACCTGAATAACTTCGGAACGCACGACCGCACTCGCATCAATGTCCATGAAGAACAAAAGATTCGTCATCGGGCACAAGAGCTGGATGTGGAGTCAGGACGAACTGGCGCAGACTGCAAGAACGCCAGCGTGATTGCAACAGGTTTACGAAAACAGCTAGCCAGGTGAAAAGTGGAAGGGGCGCCCTTAAACTTCTCCGTTTAGGGGCATTGCATTGCCTTCTGAAAATTTCGAGGTAATCGCAAGGCTTACGCAATCTACCGAGCGAGAGTCGCTTTATGACAAGAACACATGGCGATGATAATCCGACTACACTCGCCGCCGTCCCAGCTTCCATCCAGCGTGTTCATCGCGTTCAGACTCAGCCGGGTGTGAAGTGAAACGCGTCGGTTCATGCCTGCAACACCCTCGCTCCTAACCAGCTTGACAGGTTCTCCGCACTTACGACAAAGCAGACGCCTCCTATGGCTCATTCGCAGCTGGTGGGAAGCCCATCGTCATGGTGCACGCGCAAAGTCCCAGAGAACGTTGCCGTGGTCACGCGATTCGTGCCCTTGCCAGCACAAAAGGCCGCAACAAACTCTGCGCGACGAAAGCGCCAACTTGAAAACCGAGCGTGGCGCCAACCCACGCATTGAGCGCTATGTCGCTGCTGACGATGCCGACGGTCGGTATCACGCAGACTCTTGGACTTGTAAGCAGGAGAACAGCGGCGAGCGGGTCGAGGAAGGTCAGCATCGTTCGGTATGCAAAAACGACAATGGGCATTTCACAGTAGTACCAGTTCAGCCCATGCTCGAGAAGAATGCGAATGCGTTGACACCGGCGCGCTGCCCCCTCTGGTCAACGCAACTCGTCAGTCCATGCGAACCGGTCCCGATGCCGTGATGGTTTTAGTCATGAAGGCTTGGTAGTGCTTCCCCTAACAGGCAGCTAACGTCCCAAAGCGGCCCTAAACAAGCAAAAAAACGACTATTCGGATTTGAGTTGAATGGCAGCCACTTGAGGACGGTTAGAACTATTATTTCGTTTCAATTGCGCCTAGCAAAAACAAACAATATTCACGCTGATTTTTAACAATGGAAGAATTAATTGATATTTTTTTTCTGAAAATCACAGAAATAAGAAGGCATGAAAGGTAAGGCCAAAAATAGTCGTTGTCAGAAACGCCTATAGCATCAACCAGTTCCTGAATCCTGCTTACAACCGACGGATGGCTGGCTGAGCCTTGCCAATGGCTTTCTGGCGTTACTACCAGAAGAAGGATAGATGCGAGTGCAATTGCCATACCTCTTTTATTTTTTAACAGACTTAAATCGTAACCCGATTGCATCGCATATTCATCAATTTTTTCGAGAAGGAAATTTCTTGCGTATTTATCACACTCATATTCTTCTTCAATAGGGTCTATGTTGCTGCCTAAGTTACGAAACTGTACATGCCGTAGCTCATGAAGAAAGCAATACGCAGAGGCCATACATAGCAAATCAAAAACCATACTCCCGTTAACATCGCTTGGCTTTCCGTTATCCGGATTTGGTATGCTCGACGGCCAAGCAACATCATCGACATTTTCAGCCTCTTTTAGCATGTCAATAGCGTCATACAGAGCCGACACTTCCTTCTGAATATCAATTTCTTCTTGCTCACTTACCATGCTGTATGGAAAAAATGATATTCCAGTTGCTTGATATAGGATTAGATAAGGAAGATAAAGATTAAAAGAATGCTGTGCTGCAAACCCAAGCAGCCAAATCTGGCACATTGTTTTATGGTCAAAAAGTACTAAGCCAAACGAACCCGCTTCGAGCGAAAAGCCCTTTTTGTCATATGTTTGGTGCACATTGGGCTGATGTTCTTCCCACATCTGCGATAGTTCTACCGCCCGCTCTGGCGCAGACGCGCGGATAGCTATCTTTACTGCATCCTCTGCAACATTATTCATGGGCCTTATCCAGTAACAAAGCAAATATCTGATATCTTATAGACATTCAGATAATTTTTTATTTTTCAACGAAATGTTTTTTCTAGAACTGCCAAATCAATGCCCCTAACTCAGCGTACTGCTCTTAAAAACTCGCATTTGGTAGTCGTATTCTTCCAGTCTATCAAGATACCAGCGCTCATATTTTATACCATTTTTTTGCAAAATTTCATCTATATCGCAGGATAATTTGTTGTGAATATTTAAACCGTTTATAACATCCGGCCAAGAAATATCTATTTCGTTATCATAGGCTTCAAATACCTCAAAAAATTCACGCCGAGGGTTAGGTCGATAATATGCTAACTCTTTGTGAATCAACTTCTCCACTGAATGCATGTCAGCCACCTCCCATACATGTAGAATGTGGTATGGATGTGACGAACTGGAGTTGTAAAGTTCCTTGCAACGTCTAACTGGATTATTGGAGTAGCCAATTTTTACCCTATGTGCAGCCTCCTCCATAACCATCATATAAATAAATTGTTTTTCAATAAAAATCAATCTTGCCTCCTTAAAAATTATTAAATTTTTATATATATTGACGCGAAATTTTAAAAATTCCGTCTAAACAATATTTGCCAGCACGGAAACTGTAGATGCTAATGCATAACTACGTTTTTCAAGCAATTCATGTTTCGACTAACGGACGTAAAAATAAATTTCTAACAAAAAGATAATTGCTGCTTCCTGCCCAAGCTATGTAAAAACGCTAAAACAAGAAATTTTGATGGGTAGGGTAACCGGCCGATTGACGACCGCCGGAAATCGCCCAAAAATAGCCATGGTGTTTATAAATTAGCTGTTATTAACATACACACGTCGGCGCCAATTGAACAGGCTACTCATATCGAACGGGTGAAGGCCACCATTGGTTTGGCTAAATCATTATCGATATGTTATATTGCGCGTGTACTCATTCGTTTAAATCACCTATCCCGTTGGAGACAATATGACGTCGTACGCAGAGTATGTTGAACAAATCGCAAAATTGCAATCCCTGGCCGAAGCTGCCCGCAAAAATGAAATCAGTGGTGCAATTCAGAAAATTAAGGATTTGATGCAACAGTACGGCATCACCGTGGACGACCTGTCCTCTGGAACTCGCAAGAAGGCAGCAAAAATCAAGGGCAAGGTTGCTGCACAATTCAAAAACCCTGAAACAGGAGAGACCTGGAGTGGACGTGGCCGGGCGCCACGTTGGCTTGATGGTAAGGACAGGGATGCGTATAGCATCAAGGGCTAGTGCGATTTCGGGACCGAGGGAGTCAGTATCCCCCGCAATGCGCGCGCACGATTCAGACTTGGACAAGCTCTGCACGTGCTCCGGTCGCTGCAGCGAAATGCGAGGACCGGAAACCTGCATTAACAGTTAGCGCATCACATACCAGGTGATGGCAGATTGAGGAAGAAATATAAACTCCATGGCGTATACTCTGTATAGGTTGCTCGCGATTGTCTTCAAACCATCTGGCAAATGGTCGTAAGTAAGCGAGCTCAGTTTTAGTGCCTCAGATGTATTGGCTCTGTTGATAGCGTGGCAAGCTCAATCTCACTTAGAGCGCGACGGGCGTCGGCAAATTCATTCACGACGGCTGTGAGTCTGCTGGTAAAAAACAGGAGGAGAACTGAGCACACAGTCGTGACGTTTCGTGAAGAGTCGCTAGTAATAAGCGTAAAGAAACATGGGCGCTGTCAATAGTCCAAAGAAAACAAGAACAGGCGTGTCCGGTTCTTTTTATATTTACCATATACGTCGAGGTGTCAATGGAACCAGAAGTGAATATTACCGAGGCCGCCATACTGGTCGGAATGTCACCCCAACTATTGCGTTGGTTATCGAGTTATGCTCCGAAAAGTTTTTCTACCAAGAAGCTGCCTATCGCACGAAAGGTTGGCCCAGTTACGTTTTATAAGACAGCTGAACTAATTGAATTTAATGCTTGGCTGGCAGAACCCTGGCCAGCGAAACTTGGCGAACGCCCCCACATTCCCACTAAAATTAGAGAAGAAATCATCCAAGAGGCAGCAGCGCAATGTGCGTTCTGCCATACCCATGCTGATACCTGTGAAGCTGCACATATAGACCCCATTTCGCAGAGTAAAAACAACCATCCCCATAATCTAATTTGGCTCTGCGCGAATCATCACACAAGTTACGATAAGGGGCTGATAGGCCCGAAAGCTGGAACCGAGAACTTCGTCAAGAACTTGAAAGCTATTCTTCTCGGATATTCAAAAATTGTGTACGAAGTCAAGGCCGAGGCCGCCACAGAAGCATTTCATCTTTTAGAAGTGTGTCGACGCGCCGCTTCTCTTAACCCCACCACCCCGGAACAGATTGCCTCAACCGAATATATTGGGGAAGATGTTTTAGCAAAACTTGTAGGAATCTCAAACGGTACAGCTAAAAACCCAGGAACGAAGAAAGGCAAAAGTATTCAAGCGTTTTTGAAGCTCGGCAATTTACTTTCGAGTGAGAAGTTAGCTGCATCGCTCCCGGTCAAATCACGTCTCGAGGCCGTGACGGCAGTTCGAGAAGACTTCCGCTTGGCAGCAGGTCTAAAAGTATGCCCGCTATGTGCAGGTTCACGTCTACGCAATGGCGATGAATGCGCATTTTGTGGAGGAGAAGGGTCTGTTACTGCAAAAGCCGAAGAAAATTTCGACCCTCGCGAATTTGAGGTCGTGAACTGCCCGCTTTGTGATGGCAATGGACGCCATGAGGGCGAGAGTTGTCCAGTGTGTCAAGGTGAGTGTCAGATGGAAAGGCGATTCGCAGAAGCTGTCGACATTAACGATTTCGACCAAGTTGACTGCCCCCTCTGCACGGGTACAGGTCGGAGCGGGTCCCATGATTGTGAGATTTGCCATGGGGACTGCAGGATACCACGACGAGTTGCTGAGGCCGTCGAAATAAGAGACTTCGATTCGGTCGAATGCCCGTTGTGTCAGGGTTCTGGACGTTCGGATGAGGGTGATGATTGCCCATTATGCGTCGGCGAGTGTACCGTTTCCCGCCGTCTTTCCGCCACGGTCGACTTAAGCATTTTCGATAAGGTCGACTGTCCGCTGTGTGACGGAACTGGGCAAAGCGAATGGGGCGACTGCTCATATTGCGGTGGCGAGGGCATAGTGAGTAAAGGCCACGCAGAACAATTCGACCCGGCAGAGTACGAGCTTGCGGAATGCCCAATCTGCGAAGGCACAGGCAGTAACGACGAAGGCGATTGCGAAATTTGCGAAGGTGGCGGGCAGGTTACAAAAGTTTTGGCGAATAGGTTGCGACGTCGCAGGTAAGCGTGCCCCCATACCCGAGCAAGAGGCCAGGTGGTGATGCGTCGCACCGCCGAACTGGTTGGACGGCAGGCGCCGCCATCCGCGTTCCCCTGACTTGCTTCATAACAAGAGCACATGTCGATGATATAGATGTTCTTGGTACAACTCACGAGGATTGACACTCTATAAAAACGTTCGTTTCTCCCTCTCTATCGACAAGCGAAACGTACAGGCCAACGCGGCCGACGATAACGGATAAGGTCGCACGCCCATCTTGACGAGCTAAGGCTCGGTGCCTCCAGCCATTCATGTCCACACTTGAAGGGCTTGGCCTATCTTCCGGATGAGTATGCCATTCACCAAGATACCGAATTTCCCCGTCGCTCTGTTTCCACATGAGGTCGGCTTTCGTTTGATGACCTGGGTCGTTACGCTCATATCGCATCCGATGCCGAACATCCCCAGCCTGAGGCTGAGTGGCCTGTATCACCTCTAGGTGCTCACCACGGACATGACCGAGCAATATACCGCCGGCCTCTGTCGCAGCCCGAGAGTTTTGGCGATACATATCAAAGGTTTCGAGCACTGATGCTTGAAACAATAAATATATCTTTTGGCTCGGCATCTGCCACAAATCTACGAATCGCACGCCGGGCAACCTTCGATATTTGGCGGAGAGGAATCGGGTTGGCAAGTGTAGCCCGGTACCATCACTCTTGTCCGCAAGGTGCTTGTTTGGTTTCCTGCTACCCAGTCTAACGCCATATCTAAAGCCATATCGTTATACATAAGTCAGCCAAGCCCATCGCGCAGTGCGCGTAATGTTTCGGCTGCGGCGTGAACTTGACTCAATCCGCGCCAGATGGTTTTGACGCCGGGTTCTCCGTCGCTTTTCCGACCGAGGAAGCCGCCGACTTGGGCGATCAGGCGGACGATCTCGTTCAAGGTGGGCGGCGAGGCTGGCATCTTCTTCTTGGTCAGCAAATGGACGCCACGAATCTCGTCAGGATCGAAGAACAGCGCGGCATCGAGATCGGGGCAGGTCCTGCCCATCCGCATCAGAAAGGTGATGCGCCAGGCGACCACCATGAACAAGGCCAGCGCCCGCTCGATGCGGTCGATGGCCGATAGCTGCAGCGCTTCGACCTTGCAACCATTTTTGATCACATGGAAATAAATCTCGATCTCCCAGCGCGCCCGGTACCACTCGATCAATTCGACGGCTTGCTCGACCGTCTCGATGGGCCGATTGGTCAGCAGGCGCCATTCGACCGGCTCGCTGCCGGCCGGCGCGCCCACTTCGCGCGCCACCACGCAGGTCACGCCCAGGCGCCCGCCTTTGCCGTCGGCAATCTCGACCTGCCGGGCCCACAGTTGTTGGCGCACAGCACGCGCCTTCTGATCTTCGCGGGCCGGCATGGTGAAGCTGATTTCCCCCAGGGCCGTACCGCTGCAAGTGTACTCCCACAGCTTTTCGCCGTCGTCCACACTGCGGTTGTGTGTGGCGCGCACCAGCCAGTCGGCCGGCGTGTCCAAGTCACGCGCGCGACGCATCAACGCCACTACGTCGGCCTCGCGGTCGGCCACGTACACCAGCCGTGTGCCGGCCAACGTCGCGGCCATCTCGGCCACGCGTTCGTAACCCTCGATCCAGCGCGCGCTTTCTTTCTGTCCGGGACGTACGCCGTCCTTGCCGCGCTTCGCGCGCGCCCACATCCAGGCATCGAGCACGCCGAGCGGTTCGCGTGTCGGCGTGACGGCGTAGGTCGGATGCAGGTACATGCCGCGCCGTGCCTCATAGTTCAGCGGCCCAAGCCCCTCCGCTTCCTGGCCGTTGAAATCGAGTTCGGTCGTGTCCTGGATGCACAGCACGACAGGATGGGCCTGCATGCGCTCGCGGGTACGCTCCCAATGCGGGGCCAGGATGGCCTCCCAAGACACATCATCATTGGCGAGAAAGCGGTAGGCCGCGCAGGTTTCGCTCCAACTGTCGCAGGCCTCGGGAATGCTCGCCGTCGGCTTTGCCGTAAATCGTTCCATCAGTGTTCTCGCTCGTTTGTCGAGGCGAGCATCGCCCAAGTCCAGTCCAGCAAACTCTTGCTCCGTCCAGCGGCTCGATACCTTGGTCAATGCGTCACCCAAAGTCAAAGAGTAAACGCGATCTCGGCAAAGTTTACAAGCCCCTCAGGTAAGTCCTTGAAAGTTAACGACTTTCAGGGCGGCGCGTGGGACGCCTGCCGACTTGTGTATAACGATATGATCTAAAGCTAGGCACGCCGCTTGAATTGACACCGTGGCGGGGAAAGGCACGTATTCTTGCTCGCAGCCCTGTCCGGCATAGATTTTGGGCATAGGTTCTACGGTTGCCTGATACAGACCTTCCCGCGCGTAATTTGCCAAGCAGTAGCCACATGCATGGCACCGTTCCGTTTTTAGATGTCCGCGAACGGCTATTCCAGGACCTTCAATCCACGTGGACAGCCGTGCCTGTGCTGCGTGGTATTTATGCTCTAGGACATACCCTAGCGACTCCTCGCCAGTCGCGTCGATGATAAGGTCCATCTTAGTCAGGTTGACTTCCTTTGCGTCGCGATGGATAGGTTTAACATTCACACCTGGAGCATCGCGAAGAAACTTCCGCGCCATTCCTCTCGCCTTATTTTTCCCAACATCCGAAAATCCCAGGATGTGACGCCCTAAGTTCCCAGTACTAAGAATATCGTTATCAATCAGTACTAGCTCGCCCCCGCCGCTACCAGCCCCAGCGCGCACTAGCAGGTCAGCGAGATGCCCGCCAATTGTTCCGCAACCCACCAGAGCAATCCGTTTTTCGGCTAGCGTCTTCATTGAAGGCACATTCCTTTCCACAATAAATTTGTTATCAATCCTGCTTCCGAAATACGGCACGGCTACACTTTCGCGCAACTCATCTAACGAAACCTTCTTTTTCTTCAGTTTCGAGGATTTAGCGAAGAGAATCGCCAAGCTATAGATAAACCGAGGCGACTTTATTACTACCACTACACCTAATGAACCGGAGCGAACAACGTTCCTTATCGCAGCCTCAATTCGATAAAATATCGCTCCATCAAGTCGGCGCTGCCAACTTAGAAACTCGCCCAAATTAGAGATTGGCCAGTGTATTAGGCTCGCTTGGGGCGGCACGGTTGACACAAAAGCCAAAACCGGGATTCTATTTGGTAAAATATTTAGGCCAAGTGCAGCAGCTTTCATCTTCGTTCGTACTGGGTCATCAGACAGAAATACCTGATTGTCTTCGGATTTCTCGTCCCCTAAAAGCAATTGCAGCGATTTGGATTCAAAGTCGTCCACATCAAAAAAGCAATTACTGCCGCCGCTTCCCCAGTAAGCGAAGAATTCATCAGCCAAATCGTCCACTACCGAACCATCAAGAATCTGCCCCAAGACGTATTCGGCCCGCTTAACAAAGGCGATAGTCTGGCCAACAGGGTCGAAAATATTGACAACTGTAGAAGACCGAGAAAGGTAGCACAGCCAACCCGTTGCGCTTAGATGAGGAGCTACTGCTCATATCGTTATACATAAGTCAGCCAAGCCCATCGCGCAGTGCGCGTAATGTTTCGGCTGCGGCGTGAACTTGACTCAATCCGCGCCAGATGGTTTTGACGCCGGGTTCTCCGTCGCTTTTCCGACCGAGGAAGCCGCCGACTTGGGCGATCAGGCGGACGATCTCGTTCAAGGTGGGCGGCGAGGCTGGCATCTTCTTCTTGGTCAGCAAATGGACGCCACGAATCTCGTCAGGATCGAAGAACAGCGCGGCATCGAGATCGGGGCAGGTCCTGCCCATCCGCATCAGAAAGGTGATGCGCCAGGCGACCACCATGAACAAGGCCAGCGCCCGCTCGATGCGGTCGATGGCCGATAGCTGCAGCGCTTCGACCTTGCAACCATTTTTGATCACATGGAAATAAATCTCGATCTCCCAGCGCGCCCGGTACCACTCGATCAATTCGACGGCTTGCTCGACCGTCTCGATGGGCCGATTGGTCAGCAGGCGCCATTCGACCGGCTCGCTGCCGGCCGGCGCGCCCACTTCGCGCGCCACCACGCAGGTCACGCCCAGGCGCCCGCCTTTGCCGTCGGCAATCTCGACCTGCCGGGCCCACAGTTGTTGGCGCACAGCACGCGCCTTCTGATCTTCGCGGGCCGGCATGGTGAAGCTGATTTCCCCCAGGGCCGTACCGCTGCAAGTGTACTCCCACAGCTTTTCGCCGTCGTCCACACTGCGGTTGTGTGTGGCGCGCACCAGCCAGTCGGCCGGCGTGTCCAAGTCACGCGCGCGACGCATCAACGCCACTACGTCGGCCTCGCGGTCGGCCACGTACACCAGCCGTGTGCCGGCCAACGTCGCGGCCATCTCGGCCACGCGTTCGTAACCCTCGATCCAGCGCGCGCTTTCTTTCTGTCCGGGACGTACGCCGTCCTTGCCGCGCTTCGCGCGCGCCCACATCCAGGCATCGAGCACGCCGAGCGGTTCGCGTGTCGGCGTGACGGCGTAGGTCGGATGCAGGTACATGCCGCGCCGTGCCTCATAGTTCAGCGGCCCAAGCCCCTCCGCTTCCTGGCCGTTGAAATCGAGTTCGGTCGTGTCCTGGATGCACAGCACGACAGGATGGGCCTGCATGCGCTCGCGGGTACGCTCCCAATGCGGGGCCAGGATGGCCTCCCAAGACACATCATCATTGGCGAGAAAGCGGTAGGCCGCGCAGGTTTCGCTCCAACTGTCGCAGGCCTCGGGAATGCTCGCCGTCGGCTTTGCCGTAAATCGTTCCATCAGTGTTCTCGCTCGTTTGTCGAGGCGAGCATCGCCCAAGTCCAGTCCAGCAAACTCTTGCTCCGTCCAGCGGCTCGATACCTTGGTCAATGCGTCACCCAAAGTCAAAGAGTAAACGCGATCTCGGCAAAGTTTACAAGCCCCTCAGGTAAGTCCTTGAAAGTTAACGACTTTCAGGGCGGCGCGTGGGACGCCTGCCGACTTGTGTATAACGATATGATCTAAAGCTAGGCACGCCGCTTGAATTGACACCGTGGCGGGGAAAGGCACGTATTCTTGCTCGCAGCCCTGTCCGGCATAGATTTTGGGCATAGGTTCTACGGTTGCCTGATACAGACCTTCCCGCGCGTAATTTGCCAAGCAGTAGCCACATGCATGGCACCGTTCCGTTTTTAGATGTCCGCGAACGGCTATTCCAGGACCTTCAATCCACGTGGACAGCCGTGCCTGTGCTGCGTGGTATTTATGCTCTAGGACATACCCTAGCGACTCCTCGCCAGTCGCGTCGATGATAAGGTCCATCTTAGTCAGGTTGACTTCCTTTGCGTCGCGATGGATAGGTTTAACATTCACACCTGGAGCATCGCGAAGAAACTTCCGCGCCATTCCTCTCGCCTTATTTTTCCCAACATCCGAAAATCCCAGGATGTGACGCCCTAAGTTCCCAGTACTAAGAATATCGTTATCAATCAGTACTAGCTCGCCCCCGCCGCTACCAGCCCCAGCGCGCACTAGCAGGTCAGCGAGATGCCCGCCAATTGTTCCGCAACCCACCAGAGCAATCCGTTTTTCGGCTAGCGTCTTCATTGAAGGCACATTCCTTTCCACAATAAATTTGTTATCAATCCTGCTTCCGAAATACGGCACGGCTACACTTTCGCGCAACTCATCTAACGAAACCTTCTTTTTCTTCAGTTTCGAGGATTTAGCGAAGAGAATCGCCAAGCTATAGATAAACCGAGGCGACTTTATTACTACCACTACACCTAATGAACCGGAGCGAACAACGTTCCTTATCGCAGCCTCAATTCGATAAAATATCGCTCCATCAAGTCGGCGCTGCCAACTTAGAAACTCGCCCAAATTAGAGATTGGCCAGTGTATTAGGCTCGCTTGGGGCGGCACGGTTGACACAAAAGCCAAAACCGGGATTCTATTTGGTAAAATATTTAGGCCAAGTGCAGCAGCTTTCATCTTCGTTCGTACTGGGTCATCAGACAGAAATACCTGATTGTCTTCGGATTTCTCGTCCCCTAAAAGCAATTGCAGCGATTTGGATTCAAAGTCGTCCACATCAAAAAAGCAATTACTGCCGCCGCTTCCCCAGTAAGCGAAGAATTCATCAGCCAAATCGTCCACTACCGAACCATCAAGAATCTGCCCCAAGACGTATTCGGCCCGCTTAACAAAGGCGATAGTCTGGCCAACAGGGTCGAAAATATTGACAACTGTAGAAGACCGAGAAAGGTAGCACAGCCAACCCGTTGCGCTTAGATGAGGAGCTACTGCTCATATCGTTATACATAAGTCAGCCAAGCCCATCGCGCAGTGCGCGTAATGTTTCGGCTGCGGCGTGAACTTGACTCAATCCGCGCCAGATGGTTTTGACGCCGGGTTCTCCGTCGCTTTTCCGACCGAGGAAGCCGCCGACTTGGGCGATCAGGCGGACGATCTCGTTCAAGGTGGGCGGCGAGGCTGGCATCTTCTTCTTGGTCAGCAAATGGACGCCACGAATCTCGTCAGGATCGAAGAACAGCGCGGCATCGAGATCGGGGCAGGTCCTGCCCATCCGCATCAGAAAGGTGATGCGCCAGGCGACCACCATGAACAAGGCCAGCGCCCGCTCGATGCGGTCGATGGCCGATAGCTGCAGCGCTTCGACCTTGCAACCATTTTTGATCACATGGAAATAAATCTCGATCTCCCAGCGCGCCCGGTACCACTCGATCAATTCGACGGCTTGCTCGACCGTCTCGATGGGCCGATTGGTCAGCAGGCGCCATTCGACCGGCTCGCTGCCGGCCGGCGCGCCCACTTCGCGCGCCACCACGCAGGTCACGCCCAGGCGCCCGCCTTTGCCGTCGGCAATCTCGACCTGCCGGGCCCACAGTTGTTGGCGCACAGCACGCGCCTTCTGATCTTCGCGGGCCGGCATGGTGAAGCTGATTTCCCCCAGGGCCGTACCGCTGCAAGTGTACTCCCACAGCTTTTCGCCGTCGTCCACACTGCGGTTGTGTGTGGCGCGCACCAGCCAGTCGGCCGGCGTGTCCAAGTCACGCGCGCGACGCATCAACGCCACTACGTCGGCCTCGCGGTCGGCCACGTACACCAGCCGTGTGCCGGCCAACGTCGCGGCCATCTCGGCCACGCGTTCGTAACCCTCGATCCAGCGCGCGCTTTCTTTCTGTCCGGGACGTACGCCGTCCTTGCCGCGCTTCGCGCGCGCCCACATCCAGGCATCGAGCACGCCGAGCGGTTCGCGTGTCGGCGTGACGGCGTAGGTCGGATGCAGGTACATGCCGCGCCGTGCCTCATAGTTCAGCGGCCCAAGCCCCTCCGCTTCCTGGCCGTTGAAATCGAGTTCGGTCGTGTCCTGGATGCACAGCACGACAGGATGGGCCTGCATGCGCTCGCGGGTACGCTCCCAATGCGGGGCCAGGATGGCCTCCCAAGACACATCATCATTGGCGAGAAAGCGGTAGGCCGCGCAGGTTTCGCTCCAACTGTCGCAGGCCTCGGGAATGCTCGCCGTCGGCTTTGCCGTAAATCGTTCCATCAGTGTTCTCGCTCGTTTGTCGAGGCGAGCATCGCCCAAGTCCAGTCCAGCAAACTCTTGCTCCGTCCAGCGGCTCGATACCTTGGTCAATGCGTCACCCAAAGTCAAAGAGTAAACGCGATCTCGGCAAAGTTTACAAGCCCCTCAGGTAAGTCCTTGAAAGTTAACGACTTTCAGGGCGGCGCGTGGGACGCCTGCCGACTTGTGTATAACGATATGGCTACTGCTCCCAAGATACCAGGGATTGTTTTCAACCGAATCAGAGGAATCGATGCAAAATCCTTCGCAATATACATTTCACAATCGTAGGCACACCTTTCGTGTCGAAGTACTCCTTGGAATACTAAAAATACGTCTAAAGTGCACTCGTACCTGAACTCATAATGCGAGAGGGCCTCGACCACCTCGGATATCTTGTTTGCGGCCGCCATTTGTGTCACGCAGACTTGTTGCGCCCGACGATTTCGGATGGCCCTGGGATAGCTGCCGTTGCAAGTACAGCTTCACGGGCCGATGGTGTTGGCACCCAATAAGGTTCAAATGGGAACCTTTGGCCCAACTGCTCCTGAAGCCAGCGACAGGCCAGTGACGCATCTGAACAGCTGATTGCCGCTTCTAGAACACCGGCGAACTTCTCGAACGCTTCAGCGGCTTCTTCAACGCCTTCCGGACCCAGCCGAGCCGTTAACGACTCTGCTTTTTCGGTAGGATTATCCACGCCATCCCGTAAGGTCTTGGGTAGAGCTTTGCACACTTCAAGCAACGCCAAATCATCTCGTGCGTGCTTTGCCTTAAACAGCGGCGACGCTGCCGCCATCAGCAAGATGGAGGCGGGCCCGCCTTGGCTCCATCGCCAATCACGATATGCTTTTATATAGCGGATAACGCGGCGAAGCTGTTCACCCTTTGCATCCACCTCATTCAAAAACCAGTCTTTTAGAGGTCGAGGGTCAGACTCAATCCAGTCTTTGTCACGATGAGCAAGAAGCACTTGGTCGTTTGGCAGGGCCGTCCATGCATCCCGTTCAGAACGTGTTACGGCGTCTTCTACACTATCCATCGCATATGAAGCACGCGCTTTCAGCAGCTCAAACTCCGTGTCTGGGATAGCGTACAGGGGTATATCCACGTGGGCGTCTAATGAGACTTCAACGCGAATACAAGTCGGCCTCTCAGACTGCTTCCATCCACGCATTTTTACCAACGGCTCCAGTGCCTCTTCCGCTGCGCTGAAGAATAGGGAGGCTGCTTTGCTCGGACGCTTCGTTTGAGTCACAAAGCCCATTGGCAAATATGCTCCGTCATCCAAATCGCACTGCTGCGGCGTTTGAGCGGGTGCATTAAGGGTCTTATACGACCATGAACCTTGAGTGAAAAATCGCGGAGTGGGAACGTCCAACTCATAGCCGCGTGCCCGCAACACTCTGGGTAGACCAAGCTTCAAGCACTCACGAATCTCTTTACGCGCATATTCAAGTATGACTTTTTGATAAGAATCTAAGGTCAGTGCATCCAGAAAGGCTGGGCGCTCTTCGTTGCTATTGTTAAACAAGACACTGAGGTTAAGCATTTGGTATCTCCGAATTTTTATTGGGACCGTGGTAAAAAGCTGGCTTTGGAGCGATGTGCTTACGGAAGACTTGGAAATTTGCCTCGCCAATGCTCCGTTGGAACGTATGGTTTGCCCTGTCCTTTAGTGTGTTAGTGGCCGCCACCGAGACCTTATCAAGTTTCTTAATGTCGGTACTTTGCTCAGGAGTAGGCTTTTCATCAAGCGATACATAATCACCGCCCAAAAGCTGTTTAAGCATGTAGTCGACAGACGACTCCTGAGCGGATATGACCAAACTAAACAAGCTTTCTCTCCACTGCCAAATTCCCCTATCGAGCGTTGAGCTATATGGCATAGTGGCTCCGCTTGTCATGGTTCCAATCGACAGAACACGGACACGAATCTTCCTAGCAGGTGCAATAAACTGATGTACCTCATGCAACCCGAAAAGTCCCGGAGCGTTTCCAACCAACCCGCCGTCCACGTATACGCCCCGATTGTTTTGAGCAATCGGGAAATAGGTCGGCGCCGCCGACGTGGCCAACCCGATGTCTGTCAAGCTCATGCGATGGTCTAACTCAAAGGATGGGTGGTGGGGGGTTTTAAAGAATTGCCCCATACCAGTTGAATAGTTCACGGTGGGGATAAGTACACGATGACGTAAATCACCTATTGTTTTGCTTCCGAAAGTTTGACCAAGTAAGTCTCGCAACCCATGGCTTGAATGTTTCGCCATGCACAGGAACCCTGCCCACCGCCGTAGCAGATTGCGATTTCCGAAAATCTTCTTACCGTGCACCTCGAATAGAGCCTGCAACTGTTCTGCGGGTACTTCTGCAGCCAAGCCAAGCGCAAGCAACCCACCCGCCGACGTGCCACATATCAAGTCGAAGTGGTTCGCCAATGGCCTTCCCAAGAGTGACTCGAGCTGATTGAGTATGGTCGCGGTGTACAAGCCTCGATACCCGCCTCCTGAGAGGGCAAGAACATGGTACTCCGGGACATCGTAGTCCGGAGCGCTTTCATATTTTTCTAAAAATGACATATAACGCCCCATGACAAAAACTTATCCACAATTTGATTTAAATAAATCAACTACTGTATCTAGTTAAAACAGCGAATAAAAATCAATATATTGTAAAAAATGGCAAAAGTATAAGTGCATATGGAAAGAAACGTGCCAGTTGCCATGAATTGATATAAAACAGCTTACACTAAAAAAATGCTAATATTCAAGTTATCCACAATTTTGGGGCCAGAAATGGCACTTTTTGATATGGCTATGCCCGACTTTGGCTCTGCTGGAGCCCTTGATACCGAAAATCTGATAATTCTGCTTCGTGACAGAGTGCGTTTTGAACGTCGGCGCCAAAACCTCTCACAGGCCGCGTTCGCCGAAGTGTGTGGCATACCATTGCGAACGTTTAAGCGCTACGAGTCCACAGGAACTGGCTCCATTGAACTCTTGGTGAAGATAGCGCAAGGGTTTGGTCGTGCACGTGGTTTCGATTCCATCTTTCCTCCGCAACCGCTAAACCCTCAACCTCGTGGGGTCAATGCGGTACTAGCGCGCTTGGGGCAAAGCATCGAGAAACGCAAGACCGAAAAGTAAAGATTAATCACGCGAGTGCGAAAATGAGAGTCGAGTCGTAGCCGATGAACGCAACGCACGTTAAAAATAATTCATGCCGTTTGCCAGCAGCTCTTTTGGCTACGAGCGCATACGTAGCATGCCTGGAGCCTTCTCCAAGCGCACCACGCTAAGCGACATCATGCCAATTTCGAATGATGGATTGGCAAAATGGTTCAACACAACTTGAATGAGCGAGGGTAAGTGCTGGGTTGGGCCTGAGCGGACATGCCCGCTGAGGGGAACCCGCTCGTGTACCTGCATAGACTCGACGGCCAATGCAACGGTATTTCTGTCTGACGGGTCGGAAGGAATTCAGGCCAAACCTGGCTGACGTGTGGCTTGGAGCCTCAAGTCTTCCATACGAAACAACACCGCCCTAGTGTGCATATCTCACGCTTCCGTGAACTCAGCGCTGAGCGCTGTACTTGGCCGCCACATTAAACGACTCAAGCATTCGGCCAACATAGACGTGCAGGAAGTAAAGTGGACCCATCCGTCAAGACAGTTTTTGCCTGAATTTAAGCTATGGTCTTGATCCTGCATGCAGCAGATCAGCGCTGCCCTGTCTTGCTTAATTTTACCCACCCGTGAGCATGGGAGTCATCTCGGTCGGCTCCCGGCAGGGCGGGGTTTGGGGCGGAGCCCCATGCTCCCCAGCACTGCTTGCATCGTGCCCTGGTTTTGTCTCAGGTGATTCCAGCGCAGGCACGCTGCCGTATTTATCGAGGATCAAGGCACCACCGCCTTCGCCACTTTTGTACACTACATCCGGCGTCTGATAGTTCAACGCCTGGTGCGGCCGCTCGCCATTGTAAAAGGCGAAGTACCGCGTCAATCCTGCATGCAGGTCGCCCATCGTGGCGTAGCCGTTCAAGTACACGTCCTCGTACTTGACGTTGCGCCACAGGCGCTCCACGAAGATGTTGTCCAATGCACGGCCCCGCCCGTCCATGCTGATGTCAACTCCTGCACGCTTCAGGACCCCTGTGAAGGCCACGCTCGTGAACTGACTGCCCTGGTCGGTGTTGAAGATCTCAGGCTTGCCGTGATCGATCAATGCCTCCTCCAGACAGTCCACGCAAAATGACGCGTCCATGCTGTTGCTGATGCGCCAGGTCAGCACGCGCCGCGAGTACCAGTCGATGATCGCGACCAGGTACGCAAAGCCGCGTGCCAGCCTGATATACGTGATGTCTGTACTCCAGACATGGTTTGGCCGCACGATGGCCACGCCACGCAGTAGATACGGATACACCTTGTGCCCTGGATGTTGAACTGCCGTGCCCGGCCCCGGCGCCATCCCCGCCAGCCCGAGCATGCGCATCAATCGCTGCACATGCTTGCGGTTAACCATCCAACCTTGCCGCGTCAGAATCACCACCATCCGCCGGCTCCCGTAGAACGGATGCCGCGTGAATTCTTCATCGATCAGCGCACACAAGGTCAGCTCATCGTCATCAGGACGCGCCGCCTCCCGTGGCCGGTACACGGTCGCCCTCGAGACACCCGCCAACTCGCATTGTCGCGACAGCGATATCTCGCCGGCGACGATCCATTCCAACCGCACCGCGCCGCTTACAGGCCTGACTTTTTTTTAAGCCAATCTAACTCCATCTTAAGGCGACCAATTTCGCCGTACAGCCGGTCTTCGTCCTCGTGTGCCGCCTCCACTTTCGGTCCCCGCTTACCTTCGAACAGGGTCCCAGCTCGGGCAAGGATCTCCTTCTTCCACTGGCTGACCATCACAGGATGGACACCGTGATGCTGCGCGATCTCGTTCACCGTTTTGATACCACGCACGGCCTCAAGACCGACCTTTCCCTTGAACTCCGCGCTGTGCACTTTCCGCTTCTTTATCTCCGCCATTCGCCGCCATCCTCCTGTGAGGACCATAGCTTAAACTGCTGTCTCAAATCGTGGGTCCACTATAAAGAACGCGCGTGCGGCACCGCCTAGCTAGTGTTCGCCGCGATAAATAAGCTATCTACATGAGGTACGAATTTCAACTGAACGCGCCTCCTGGAGACCAAATGCCAACAAATTACCTTGATGTCGTCGAACTGGGGGAGATGTTGGGCTTGAGTGTCGCGACCGTACGGAGACGGCTCCGGTGTCGAGCGTGGGAGTTACCACCGAGGGCGCATGGCTTTGGAGAACTTCTGCGATGGCGACGTACGGAAGTGGTTTGCTGGGTAGCTGAAACAGAATATCGAGCTGGCATGAAAAGGTAACGAGTCGCTGCCCGCATATAAATCCATCCGCTACACGTGCCGTCACTCAATGACGCTTACCGGCATCTGTCGGCGCCCAGCTCATTCTTTTGGCGCCTCGGGTGCTTCACATAATTTTTTGCAGAACATAT
This sequence comes from Janthinobacterium sp. PC23-8, assembly GCF_002250505.1. Taxonomy (GTDB): domain Bacteria; phylum Pseudomonadota; class Gammaproteobacteria; order Burkholderiales; family Burkholderiaceae_D; genus Janthinobacterium. The sequence goes on along the minus strand of NZ_NJGY01000001.1, from coordinate 2,212,997 downwards.
GAAAAATTCACTTTTGGACTTAGCCGACTTGCTAGGCCGTAGCCCGGAAACAATAAAAAAAGACATCCGCCGCAACCGTCTGGCCGTTCCTCCTCGCCTGCATACTCCAGGAACGCGGCTCCTGCGATGGCGCCGGGGCGACGTTGATGCCTGGCTCGCAGGCCACGTCGAGTCTCACGTAAACGCGACAAGCGGCAAATAGCAACTAGAAGATTCAAGTCCCAATTCGAGCACCCATTACTTCACCATGGAAATCATAAACATGAACCCTACCGCCTCCCGTGCCCCAGTTGATTTTAAGGTCACAAACGACAATGCACTTTCCCTTCTCGCCGGTTTCAGTCGCGCCGCTCGTGCTGCCGGTTGGACCGACGAACAGATAAAGGAAACAACCGACCGAGCAATGTTGAGGGAGTACCGGCTTTTACAGGTCACTCTCGCCGCATACACTGCGGAGTATCTCACCGAGGGCTAGGCGAAGTGCGACGTTGAGCAGACTGAAACGGTCATTAGCCGCCTTAATTTTCCTTTTTCCGGATGGGAAGAAATATTCTCAATGCATATAACAAGATTCGCTCCCTTGTGCCTATACCAAAAGTAGGCGCTTCCTGCGCCCCGAAAATGATTTCCCAAAGGACAAAATTATGCTGACTACATCCGACGTGTCGAACCTTGTTAAGCTCGAAACTGAATACCACGCTGCAGTCGAACACCGTAGTGCTGCAAGAGAAGTGGCAAACTCCGCCGATTTCCAGTTTCGCGCAACATTAGAAGTATGTGAGCACGCAATCAATTTGCAGCGAGCGTTGGAGAAGAATAGGTTTCATGAGGCTGAAGAGGCATATACCCCTGCTCACCGTATGCTCATGAATATGCAGTACAAGGCCCGAGATTTGTACCGGCACGCTGACGAGGCATATAAAGACGCCCATACAGCCGCAGAGAAGAGTTTTTACGCGGTCAAAGAAGCACGCGTGTCTGCAACTTCAGGTGCGCCGCAAACTCATTCAGGCACCGATGAAATCTTGTTGAAAGACATTTCATAATTTGATGAGGGGCATGCTACCAGCATGCCCCTCATATTTTCTCGCGCCCGTCGCCACTCCCCTTGATGTATCCCACCGCATCGGACGAGGACAAGTCATGGGTTTGGTGGGTGAAGCTGAGGGCCGTCGGTGTGCAAAAGTGTCATGGCGCGACGGAGGCTTTGAGCGTCGCCAGTACATTCATTTATCTGGAAACCGAATGTATCTAGCAGGGATGGTCGGAGTCAACCACACACCGTTGTCCGAGCATCTGAACCGGTACCCATCACGGAGCAGTGGAAATGTTTCCACGAGGAGCACGACCGGCGTACCCCGTCGCGCACCTACCTCGGATGCAGTTTGTTTCGTTGCAGAGAGATGTACGTCTCGGCGCGTGCCTGGTAGCAGACCCTGCCGGCGAATCGATGCGATAAACTTTTGCGCCGTACCGTGAAATAGCACCGGGGGCGGGGTTTTTACCGGAAGCTTCAGGTCAACATCGACAGAGTGCCCCTGTGCCGCGCGGATACGCGTTCTGTCCTCACTCAACGAAAATCGCTGCTTATCATTTTCGACCACTATTTGCATCAGCTCATCTTGAGTGAGTACGACGCCGGCACTCGCTGATTTCAAGAGCAGCTCAGCAACCGCAACCCATCCCCGTTTATCGATTTCAAGGCCGATAGCGTCCGGCCGGTGCCGAAGCCACCGGGATAGCAACTTGCTCTTCTCTTGCAAACTTGTCATTTGATTTCTCGCTTTCAATTCATAAACGCGCCCTGCGTTTTTCGAAATGCACCTGCAGTTGCTGCCGTTGCCGCCGGGCGAACAGTCGTCTGGGCGGCGGTTGGCATCAGCTCAGCCGACCGTATACAACGAACTGAGGCGAAAGGGCGTGACATTCGAACTGCTGCGGCCGTGCTATCGGACGGCTACATGATGTTGTCACGCCTCGCTCGAGCCTGTCCGAGTATCTCGTCGGCTCTGGCATTCTCCCCAAGTGCGCTGAGGACCTCCGCTTCTGTGACATTGGGCAGAGCAAAAAAGACGGTCCACCGTGGAAGAGGAAGTTGACCTCGCAACGTTTGTTACCGCGTCCAAGCGGACTCCGGCGCACAGGGCCTCGAGCATTTTCGCCAGCTTTGCGGCGACGCCGGGCTCAACGAGCGCCAGGTATGGGCTGGTCGGGGCAACCGACCGATGCATCTTCAGTTTTAGCTGCTTTTTCGGGTGCTGCCGCCGGTTTGACCTTAACGCGTGCACGTGCCGTGTTCGTGCTCACCGAATTCTCGTCGAGATGGGACAAGAACGCCAAAATCTCCCTAAGAATCTGGCTCACTGCGGCAACTTCCTCGACCGGTGCCTGTTTAAAAGCAGTCATCAATCCATCAAGCTGCTTAGTTTCCAGTCTAAGGTTGTTATTTGTGGACTGCGAAGCGAAAAGCACAGCGAGCTGTTTGAAAAGGCACGCCGCTGCCGCGCATTCCGGGGACCGGGCTGCTTTTTTGAGGGCGGTTGCACACATGTTCATTTCTCCTAGAGATTGTGGATTATGGTGGGTATGCCAAGCGGGGCAAGCTCGACACAGTAAATCGTTGGCTGGCATTGGGATAGAGCAAAGGCGGTTCCGTTGCCTCACTCGCTGCTCCGGAGTCCTAGAGTGTCACGAGACGATAACCACCCGCCCGTCGGTTTGTAAGAGCGTCACGGCGCGGCGTGCACCGCAAGACTTAGTGGTCGGCCATCACTGGTCGTTTCACTTTGCGGCCGCACTCTAGCGTCGCCTACTCAACAGTATGCGCCCCGGTGGCGGCCCTCTGACAGGCGCCGGCGAGGACCACGCTGACTGAGTTGGCTGACTCGCAGCGACAGTTGCTGTAGGCGATTCCATGTGTGTATTCCGGTACCCTTCATTCGATTAGGAGCACACCCCCTGCAGCGATAATCTCGGACGAATCAGAAAGAAGCTAAGACCTTGCGAATTGCTTTCTGCACACTGATGCAGCTGAGTCCAAGATGGTCTTCCGTTTTAATGAGACGGTCTCTGCACCACGCTGGCCAGCCTCGGTCGTCATTATCAATCGCGAACCACTTTGTTGGCTTGCGGCGCTCGACGTCCCGCCATACCTGCAGGCCTCTCGACATCAGGTCGAAATCCAGCTTTTGGGTTACGCGATTGTCGAAGGTTGCACCAACCACTCTTGCCTGAAGTGCTGGGGAAAGCTGAGCCTTAGCAAACTCAAGACTTCGGGCGCGCACCCACGATGTACTCAGTACGATTTCAACTTCTGGAAATGGTTGTAGCAGCCGTTCCAAAATCGGTGCCCATTCGAAAAGTTCGTGTCCGTGCGCCGTCATATGAATCCCACGGCTGGAACTTACGTAGACAGAGTCAAAATGCGTCACTCCGTCGAAGTCGCAATAGCAGACCCATAACGGCCCACCAGGCACCTCTTCATCACCATTCAACTGTTGCATTTCGACGCTCCAGTAAGGCAACAAAAGTGACTAGCTGCAAAGGCAACGCCCGGCGACAGAGCCGCTTCCAAATATCGCTCCGCCGTGATTGCAGCCGCATCGTGCTTGGCCAGTTACTTCATTCGAGTACTGTTGTTCGTTGCGACCCGCGCCTTGAGGTCAGCGATGCGCTGCGCTGCCGCGCTGCAATCGGCTGCGGGCATTTTTCCTTGAGCATCAACCTGGTAGTACGGATAACGGCTAGTGAAATACAGCGATGCATTGCTGCGGCACGCAGTATCCATGACGAAGTCCATCACCAGGTAGCGACTCACGTACTCGTTTAGACGAGGTGCGACTTTAGTGCCGGCAACAGTCCCCGATACTTTTTGCGCATCAGGCGTTTTAGTATCCCGGAGGGCCTGTAGGGTCATCGTTGCGCCTGGGTTAAACGTGCCATTCGCCCAGGTCCCGACACTGATGGGCATGCCCGAGCCATCTACATTGGCCAACGCGTAGCTGCCCTGAGCCGCGGTGCCGACAGCCTTGACCACCGCTTGGGCTGGCAGGTCCAGCATCACGCCGAGGTACTCCAGCCCGTTAAGGAGTTCCTGGCCTTGTAACGATTGCGCACCGTAATAGGTTGTGTCACTCTTGACTGACCCTTTCAGCACATTCAGGTATACCGACTTGTCCTGTAGGAAAACGGCGTTTGCAACATCTAGCTCGAGCACGCGCTGCATACCCTCGACGAATGCGTTGGCCAATGTCGCACCTTTACGTGCGCTCGCCGTCATCGCATTAGCCGCGATATCAGTTAGCTGGCTAATTTTGAAGTTGTTGTACTCGGTTGTCACGAACGGCGTTATTAGTTCCAGCGAACCGCCGGGCTGAATTGTGTTGTCTGCAGCACGGGCTACTGTTCCGCCAACCGCCACAAGGCGTACCGGGCCCAAAGGGGCAGTGGTTGCTGTGATAGCGAACTGGCCGTTGACATCCGCAGTGACCTGAGCACCTAACGCCGCACCAGGGCTACCATCCGCCTGCACGCTGTACGCGGTCACGGAGGCGCCGACATATGCGGTGCCTCGAATATTCTGGGTAGCGACACCTGGCGCAGCCGCGCCGGTCAAAATGTTGGTTACGGTCGTTGGCGCCGCCGTTACTGGCGGCGTCACCGTTGTTGGTGGCGCGGACGAGCCGGCATTGCTACTGGAACCCCCTCCGCCACATCCACCAATGATAAGCATGGCTGCCGTTGCTGAAATTTTTTGTAGAGTTTTCATTTTTCTCATGAGTATGTACAAGCGTAGGCCCTTGGGGGCAGGTATGAAAATTTTGTATATGGGTTGACAGTTGAGAGCTTGTTTCGAATGGAGTTTGCGGCTGCGTATCCAGGCCTAGCATCCATCCGGTTTCCAATCCCATTTACCACTAAAGGGGTCGTGGCAATACTGGGCTTGGAACCGCTGCGTGCAGCCATTTTCAAACGTACGTACGCAGTCGCCGTTAATGCACTGGTAGGTAGACCGAACTGTTCGCCCAGGGGGAGGGCCGCAATTTGCCCTCGGCTCTCGTTTAGGTGTATTCGGCTGGGGATACCCTGTCTCGTCCCACCAACTTGTGATATCAGTAGTTTGACAATCACCCAGCTTCTTTTCCTCACATTGGCGAAATGCTCGGTCTACGGCGTCCTGCTGCGTGTCGACACCTGTGCTCATTGCACATCCTCTTACCCCGCACACCATCGCACCGCCGCCGAAGCCTTTTTGCCTATGTATTACGGCGCACGTTGCCGCCTTCTTAGCAAGGCCGCTTTCTTTTGCATACGCTCTGCATCCTTTTACTGCAGCCAAGTCGGCCTCTTTTTGAGTTGCGTAACTCGACGCGGCGTAAATCGTGCCGTGTGGTATCCCGTCGACTTGCGCGATGGCGGTGTAAGCTTGACTGACTAACGGCGTGAGGGCAGCCACTAATAGCAGCAGAAACTGCCGGCCCCTTCTAGCAAAGCCAAGCTGATGACTGTGTACTTCGCGTTCCCTCCCGGCGTCGGCAAGATTGGCGGATGTGCAAACAGGGTGAGCTCCGTCATGCCGTGTCATAGGCTCAACCTCGTTTTAGGTACTCGTCGTCGAAATTCCTTTGCTGCCAGCAGCACCTGTTCAAGTTTCTGCCCGTACCCTACGGCGCCATCTTGCTCTCCATTAGTGGCTAATATTTTTAACGGTGTCTGATTGCCTAAGTCCACGTGCTCGGTTGTGAAAAAACGAAACTTACGAACTCCATCAATGCTAAGCAGTCCTTTTGACACAGCAGCAAGACGGGCTGGGTCGTACTGCGAGTCAGCGAAAAAAGCAGGGTAATAGTCATCGCCAAAAACCCCGTCAACCCAGTGCGGCATCGTGAAGATTTTTCGTTCATGTACCAACCTGAGTAGGCGAGCTTCGGTGAAGCCAGCACGAAGACCCAGCTCAGTTGCGGTGATTAAGGTGCCATCGTCAATTAATTCACGTCCACGTCTTCCCATGGCACGGTCGAGACGGAACTCAGTCGCACAGGCCTGGGTCAGCTTACTTCCAACGCACCCAGGCTGCGTAGTTATCCAATGCAAGTACTCCGTGATGCTGGCCAAGTCTGACCGTGCCAGTCCCTTGGTCGCCTCCTTGAACGCTTTTGCCACCGCTTTGCTATCGGCGTCGGCCCGGCCCGAGGGCAGGCCTGCACGGGATGCACCCACTGCAGCTGAAAAAATGCAATAGGAAGAAAGGAATTGAGCTGAAGTCATTTCGTAGTTAAAAATTGCGTTGGTCAAAACGTTATGTGGATGCGTTCTGCTAGTAAATGTAAGGAGCAAAACTGCGCCAAACTTCGTTACCTCTATGGCGGCAGAAAAAAACAGAGTCGACAACTGACGTGGAAGCACGCAGCAAGTCTGATTTTCCGTAATATGAAATATTGTATCGTATACTTTATAGACCGAGTAAAGTATATAACTCATGCTATGGCTGTCATGAGCAGCCATTACACAGTCAAAACAGCCCGAGAACGACTCGCTCGTAATCTAAGGGATTGGCGTGCAAAAAGAGGTATGAGCCAGGATGTTTTGGCGGAGCATTCGGGTCTGTCCCGAGTTTTTCTTTCTCGTATAGAGAGTGCGCTCGACACTGTTTCTCTCGACAATATCGAAAAAATAGCCGAAGTATTGAAGATTGATATCCTAGATTTGCTGCAGCACTAGCACGCTCACAGAAATGCCATCTACCGCTATGCCGCCATCGCGGTGGCACCTACAACAGCGGATTCGAGTTTTCGGGCCGGCTCCGGTAGGAGCTTAGGAGACCTTCTGCGCGACTGTCTTCACAACATGGCCTGTGAGGCAGCGGCTACAGCAGCGTTAGGAGCGCGCCCACCAAGGATTTGGCCGGTAGAACTGGGTTCAATTTGGCGGGGTATGGCCGCATGACCCATGTAGACCACAACGCCCAGGGGGACCAGTCTGCGGCCCGACGTGTTGCGGTACCTGATGCAGTGCTCGCGCCATGCAGAAGGTGTGGGTTTTGGACTATATCCCGCGGTTCAGACTATCGTTCCGTGGGATGCGAATACTGCATATATTCGTCGTTATAGAGTGCGGTGCGAAGTTGGTGGGTCAACTCTGCTATTCGTATTCCCGTTTGTTCGATATCAGCGTCACTTTGTGGACCTGGTTGGGTAACACCGTTGTGGCTGAACAGACCTGCCCAGTCTAATTCATTGCAGGCGCGCGCCGAGCGGAGCGATTCCAAGAAGTACCGCCGGTCCTGTTCCTTGGCGGTTTCCAGGGCGGGCTTGCCGAATCGGACTTCGGCCAGCACGAAGAATCCTAAGGCTGCGATGATAAGTGTCGTCCCCCAACCCGCCGCGCCCCCCAGCATAATTACCGCCCCCACTGCAAGAACGATTCCGCCGACACCGCCGGCGACCATTGCCAACAACATCAACCGTGTGGCCTTGGTTTGCAATGCCTCTTGGGATTCGCTATTGCGGAGTTCCTCAAGTTGCTTGCTGAAGCGGTCGTAGTAGGCGACGTGGTTCTCGCTGGCCGGGTTGTAACCGTGGAGGGACTTCAAATAAAAAATGAAGGATTCCACTTGTTGCACGTTAAGAGTCTCCAAACCCGGCAGCGCCTGTTCGACGATGCGATAGAGCTCTTCGTCTTGTTTCACGTAGCTCAGGTATTCAGACGCCATGCTCGTCCCGTGTGAGATGTTCTGCATGCAGTCTACACTGAAGGTTACGGGGCTTGCTATTCGAACATTACCCGACACCGCTAAAAATCACGCGGAAGTGCTTGCTTGGCAAAGCACAGAAACCATGCACTCGTCGCCGTCACGGATTGACTCCGGAGTCGCAATGGGGCCAACCGGTCCACGTGCGCGTGCCGCGTGCAGTATCTCCTAGACCTTCGCGTCAACTGCGTCGGACGGAGGAACCTGCCATCCAACCAGCTCGGCGGTTCGACGCATTACCCACTTGGCCTCCGGCTCGGATACCCAGCCCGTTGCAATCAGCCGCGGCAAATATTGGTCGAGAATCTCTGTCTCTGACATGTGTGAGCGTTTTCTGCCTTTGGACTCAAGGGACTTTTATGGCGAGTTATTGCGCAAGGTCTTCGCAGTTGTTCCTGCGCTCGAGTAGCTCCGGCGGCGTGCAGCCAGGGCTGTAGAAGCGGCCTTGGTAGCGAGTCATCAGGAACTTGGCCTGGGCGCCTGAAACGGTGCCAAGGTTCTTTGGGCGAGGAAAATCTTCCGGCAGCGACACAGCAAGCTCCGCTTCGGCTTCATCCGGTTGGGGGATGTCGAGTTCAGTATCCATAGTGTAATCAGCGTTGAGTGTTGGGACTTCGAGCATATACTCCAAGGCTGAATTTGAAGGTCTGGCGAACTGGGAGGTTCATCAGCAACCTCCTATCCAACGCGACGACATGGCACTATTTATCTAATCTGCGGGAAGACATGTAATATTTTCTATGTAATTGATTTTAAAGGATTTTCACAAGTTTTCGCCTATTTTTCTAGATTTTTGTGAAAACCTTTGAAAAACAAACACTTAGGGTATAAAATCCGTTCATGGAAATCGACTACGGATTCACACTACTAGACGGTGACGCGCGACGTCAGTACATCAACGCTCGAGAGGTTTTTGAAGCGGTGCGAGCTGCCGAGGTTCAAGCCCGCGACTATGAGGGGACGATACGCTGGCGGGCTACATCTGGGAGCGAATATCTCATTCGAGTTTCCCGCAGAGGGACACAGAGAAGCCTAGGAGCACGTTCGCCAAACACTGAGGCTATCTATGAAACCTTTTTTGTCAAGAAAAATGCAGTTGAAGAACGACTCGAAGGATTGCGAAAGAAACTGGAACTTAATACGCGCCTCAACCGTGCGCAGTTTCTTGGCCGAGTAGACTCAACTGTAGTTGGAATTCTTAATTGCCTCCGTGACGCCGGACTGCAGGACAACACGCTGGTAGTTGGAACGAATGCACTCTACTGCTACGAAGCTGCTGCCGGTGTTCGTATCGAGAGAGAACATCTGGCCACGGACGACCTCGACATCCTGTGGGACAACCGCAAGCGTCTAACATTGGCTACGCGAGAGAAACTTCAACCATCCGGGCTTCTAGGCCTTCTTAAGCGTGTTGATAAATCATTCGAGCTCAAAGCTACTCCCGACCTATTTACCGCAGTGAACCGGGATGGCTACCAAGTCGACCTTCTACGCCGCGCCGGGCCTGGGAGCGACAAAGAGCCTGGACGCATGAGCGAGCACGCAGATGACTTCTGGGCCGTGCGCTCGCGCAATGCGGACTGGATGCTAAGTGCCCCAAAATTTGACTCCGTCGTCGTTGGCGATGATGGCGCAATGGCCAAAATGACAACCATCGACCCGCGGGCATTTGTGCTCTTCAAAATGTGGATGTCGGGCCAAAAAGACAGAGACCCCATCAAGAAGCACCGAGACAAGAACCAAGCACGTCTTGTCACAAAGCTTATTGAGGAGTATCTCCCGCACTTAGGCTTTGATGAACTCGTATCGTTCCCTGCAGACTTGCGTGAGGCTGTTATCACTTTTTCCCAGTGAGCCTAAACGAATGGGTATTGAGTCCGCCCTGGATGGCGTGGTATAGGGCAATCCACCCAAGTTAAGAGTTGCCGTGCGTCGGTGCCAAGTAAGCTAGTCGCAGGTTGAAACTTTTATATAAACAAAAAGGCCCGAATGTCTCGCTACGCCCAGCTCACGCAGCACCTGCTTGCAAACCCTAATGCTCAGTTCATGCTGTCATTTGACGAGTTGGACAAAGTGGTTTTCGGCGGCCTACCTGCGTCAGCACGTCAATACCACGCGTGGTGGGCAAATAACGCAGCAAGTCAGCCGCATGCTAGATACTGGTTAGATGCAGGCCTACGAGCCTCCCCGAACTTCAAAAACGGGTTTGTCGTCTTCACCAATGACGCCGCACTAGAAACAAGCGAACTGGCGGCATCGGTTGTGGACGAATCGACGCAGCAGGAGCTGACTGAGTACGTTGAAAGCAGCCTGAGCCTCGAACGGGACCTGGAAGACCAAATCGTCAGCCACCTTGACGTCCTTGAGCCAGGCCTGAGGCTGGTGTCCCGCCAAGAGTCCAGCGACGTCGGTCGGCTCGACTTACTCGCGCGGGACGCCGAGGGGCGCACGGTAATCATCGAGCTGAAAGCAGGAGAAGCGAAGGACTCATCTATCGGCCAAATCGCCAGGTACATTGGGTGGTACGCCGATAAAGAGGGCACGCCGCCACGGGCCATATTGGTCGCAAGTGCGTTCGCGGAGCCGGTGCGCTGGGCGGCGAGGGCCATTCCTGGGCTGAAGCTGGTGACTTACAGAGTGCAGTTCGCGTTCGAAGAAGCGACAGTGTAAAAAGGGATATAGCCGCCGTATGACGAGTCGGCCAGAATGTAACTAAGAACGTCGTTTAAGGGATGTTATTTACGGAGTTGGAAGGGGTGGGCGCTGAAACATCGGCCACCACTCAGTTACACGTCTTAGTTACAAAAAAAAGTTCTCATAACCGTTCTGAGGTACAACAAGCCCCGGTTTGTAAACTAAACCCTGTAGATCGTTGATTTACAGGGTTTTTTCTTGTTTACACAATGTTCTTTGACAACACACGGAGATTGTATATAGGGGACCGCAGTGATTGACGTGGCATTACCAGTAATTGTCAGGCGCTGGCACCTTCGGGACAAGGTCCCACCAAGGAACATTGCCAAGGGCTAATCACCATTAAGCAAGCGTACTTGTCGCCCGTTTTGATGGGAGTGCCGACGGGCAGCAACTATTTTTTGCTGACCTGACGCGCCGTATCGTAGTACTGCCACAGCACATTGACGATCTTCCACTCGCCGCGCTGGTTTTTATACAGGTGCAGATAATCGATCCACTCATCGGCACTCAACTTGACAGTCGCCACGCGCTGATCGATATCGAGGATCCTGATGTCCACCCGTGGATGCGTCGGGAATTTCGTGCCATCCTGGTTGTAGTTCCTGGCCACCTTGAGCATGGTGTCCATGTCGGTTTTCATGATGAATTCCGTGCCGTCGGCCGCCTGCCAATAGGTGCGTTTGGCGAGCTGGGGGTCGAGCGCGCGTTCCATGCGCGCCGGATCGGTCTGGTGCTGCGACTCGATATAGTCGCGTACGGCACCTTCGATCAACTGGCTATCGGTGATATCGGCTGCCTGCGCCACCAGTGGCGATACCACGAACAACAAACACATTAAAAAGCGCTTCATGGAAAACCTCGGTTAGTGGGCAATCGTGGATAGCCAACGCAGCCAAGCTTGGGCCGCGCCTCTGCATGGTTCATCTACTGGGATAGGTTAGGTGCGACCGGCTCCGCCGGGGGCGCACGCGGGCGGACGAAGCGGGAACCTTGTCGAGGACAGTTTGCGTATGGGGGAAAGGACATCAGCTTGCTGGCGATATGCAGCGTCCTTGTTGCGGTGGAAGCGGTCATGGCGTGCCCCGGTAGCTGGAATAGCGTCGATTCTACAAGGCTTCACCCATTGACGGAGTCCTTCAAGCCGTCTCAGGCGCCACCGACACCGCTGCCCACCATGGCGCCGGGGTTGACCACGCGGTCGAACGTGGCGGCGTCGACGTAACCCGATTGCAGCGCCGCCTCGCGCAGGGTGCTGCCGCTGGCCTCGGCCTGTTCGGCGATCTGGGCCGCCTTCTGGTAGCCGATCACCGGCGACAAGGCCGTCACCAGCATCAGGCTGTTGGCGACGAAGCCGGCGATTTTCTGTTCGTCGAGCTGCGTGCCTTCGACCGAATAGCGGCGGAATTTTTCGCAGCCGTCGGCCAGGATGGTGGCCGAATGCAGGAAGGCGTTGATGATAATCGGGCGCATCGCGTTCAACTCGAAATTGCCCTGCGAACCGGCAAAGGCGACGGCGCTGTCGTCGCCCATCACCTGGATGGCGATCATGACGATGGCTTCGCACTGGGTCGGATTGACCTTGCCCGGCATGATCGACGATCCCGGCTCGTTCTGCGGCAGTTTCAGTTCGCCCAGGCCGCAGCGCGGGCCCGACGCCAGCCAGCGCATGTCGTTGGCGATTTTCATCAGCGCCACCGCCAGGCCGCGCAGCGCGCCGTGCGCGCGCACCATGGCGTCGAGCGAGCCTTGCGCCATGAACTTGTTCGGCGCGGTCACGAAAGGCTTGCCGGTCAGCGTGGCGATCTGCCGCGCCACCTTGACGGAAAAGCCCGCCGGCGCATTGATGCCGGTGCCGACCGCCGTGCCGCCGACGGCCAGTTCGTACAGGCCCTGCCGGCTGTCCTCGATGGCGCGCATGGCCGCGCGCAGCTGGGCCGCATAGCCCGACCATTCCTGGCCCACCGTCAGCGGCGTGGCGTCCTCCAGATGGGTGCGGCCGATCTTGATCACCCCCATCCAGGCCGCCGCCTTGGCTTCGATCACAGCGGCCAGCCGGTCCACTTCGGGCAGCAGGCGGCGTTCGAGCACATCGAGCGCGGCGATATGCATGGCGGTGGGGAAAGTGTCGTTCGAGCTTTGTCCCAGGTTGACGTCGTCGTTCGGGCCGACCGGCTGCTGGCTGCCCAGCACGCCCCCCAAGAGCTCGATGGCGCGGTTCGACAGCACCTCGTTGACATTCATGTTCGACTGCGTGCCGGAACCGGTTTGCCAGACGTACAGCGGAAAATGCTCGTCCAGGCTGCCGGCGATGGTTTCGTCGGCGGCGCGGATGATGGCCTGCGCCTTCCAGTCCGGCAGCCGGCCCTCGGCCTGGTTGACCAGTGCGCAAGCTTTCTTGACGACACCGTAGGCGTGATACAGGGCCTTGGGCATGCGGTCGTCGCCGATCGAAAAATGCACGAGCGAGCGCGCCGTCTGCGCGCCGTAATATTTGTCGGCAGGCACGTCGATCGTGCCCATCGAATCGAATTCCTGGCGCAGGCCGGTAGCGGCCAGGCTGATCGGCACATCGTGCAGCACCGGCGGCTGGCTGTGGGTGTCATTCATCGCATGCTCTCCTGGCTCAGACATTGTCGATCTGCAGCAGTACGGCCGTTTCGGCGCGGCTGCGGCGGCAGGCTTCGGCGTCCTGCTTCAGGTCGATGCCATAGGTCGGCAGCATGGTTGTCAGGCGCGCCAGCCAGCGCGGGTCCTGCAGGCGCTCGGCGAAGCAGCGCTGCAGCACTTGCAGCGCAATGTAGGCGGCCGTCGACGCGCCCGGCGAGGCGCCCAGCAGGGCGACGATGGAATGGTCGGCGGCCGCTACCAGCTCGGTGCCAAACTGCAGTTGTCCTTCCTCGTGCTTGAACCAGCCGGCGCTTTCATGCGGCGCGATGGTTTGCACGCGCTGGCCGGCGACGGCTTTTTTCCAGTCCTGCTGCAGCGCCAGCGGGAAAAATTCCTTCAGCGCCGCGAACTGGTGCTCGGCGCTTTGCATCACCTGGCCGATCAGGTATTCGGTCAGCGCCAGATTGTCGCGCGCCACGTCGAACAGGGGGATGACGTTGTCGTGCGTGAGCGACGCGAACAGATCGGCCGGCGAGCCATGTTTCAGGAACTTGGTGGAAAAGCCCGCATACGGGCCGAACAGCAGCGACTGCTTGCCGTCGATGATGCGCGTGTCCAGGTGCGGCACCGACATCGGCGGCGAACCGCTGGCGGCCTTGCCATACACCTTGGCGTGATGGCGCTGGCTGACGGCGTCGACGTCGCAGCGCAGCCAGATGCCGCTGACGGGAAAGCCGCCATACCCCTTCGCTTCCGGGATGCCCGACTGTTGCAGCAGCGGCAGGGCACCGCCGCCGGCGCCGATAAACACAAACTTCGCCAACACACTCTGTTGCCCGCCGCCGCGCGTATCCTCGACCGTCACGCGCCAGCCATCCATCGCCTGCCGCGCCAGCCCCGTCACCTTGCTGTGGTAGCGCACGGCAAAGCCGGGATGCGCCGCAAGATGATCGACCAGCAGATGGGTCAGGGCGCCGTAATCGACATCGGTGCCGCTCACCATGCGGGTGGCGGCGACCGGCTGGCCTTCGTCGCGCCCTTCCATGATCAGGGGCGCCCATTGCGCAATGGTGGCGCGGTCCTCGGAATATTGCATGCCGTGGTAGCAATGGTGCGCGGACATGGCCTGGTAGCGGGCGCGCAAGAAGGCGACATTGGCCTCGCCCCACACAAAGCTCATGTGCGGGCAAGGGTGGATAAAGGCGCGCGGATCGGGGATTGCGCCCTGTTGCACCAGATATGCCCACAACTGGCGCGAGATGTCGAACTCGGTATTGACCTCCAGCGCCTTGCTGATGTCGATGCTGCCGTCCGCGCGCTGCGGCGTGTAGTTCATTTCGCAGTTGGCGGCGTGGCCGGTGCCGGCATTGTTCCAGCCGCCGGAACTTTCCTGCGCGCAGTCGTCCAGTGTTTCAAACATGACGATGGACAATGCCGGATCAAGTTCCTTGAGCAGCACGCCCAGGGTGGCGCTCATGATGCCGCCGCCGATCAGGACGATGTCGTGGCAGGGAATATCAATGGTGGGATTCAAGATGGCTCTCCTTTGATGAACAGGGTGCGGGCGTGCTCGCCCACGATGACATAGGCGCGGCGCCACGGCGCCTCGCCGATCAGCCGCCAGCTGTGGCCGCTGCCGGTGGTGTCTTCGGCCAGCAGCAGGTCGCCGGGGCGGATGATGAAAGTGGCGCCGTCAGCGCAGCGAAATTCCAGCGTGCCACTCAAGGTCAGCACGAACTGGCGCGCCGGTGCATTGTGCGCGGCAAAAGCGCCGCCGCTGGCGGTCTCGCGCCAGGAAATGCTGGCCGCTTGCATGACTTCGCTGAAGATATCGCCACGCTCACCGTGCTCACCAGCGTGCAGCGCAATGCTGCCTTCCTCGAACACGGAGTTGCTGTCCGCGCCGGTCCAGATACGTACACATCGGATCATGCCGTTTCTCCTTGCCTGATAAACCAGCCCACTGTAGCGGCTTCGCTTGCGCTTCGAACCTGCCATAGGATCAGGGTGCCAAAGCCTGCTTACCTGACCCAATGGCAGGTCAAGCGCGGGCCAGTTTTCCGTACAGTGCGGTGATACGGTCAATCAGGCCGCCATCCCTTTTCCAGGAGTTTTCCATGGCACTTCCTTCCTTGCTCAACCGTCTTGCCGCCGGCGCGCTGGTCGCCGCGCTGTCCCTGCCGCTGGCCGCTTTCGCCGCGCCCGACGTGTCCGTCGCGCCGCAGTACGACACCACCCATGTGTATGTGCAGAACGCCGACATCGACGCTTTTGTGACCAGTTTTGTCGGTACCTTTGGCGGCAAGGCCTCGCCGCGCGCCGTGTTTACCGTCACGCCCACACCGAGCAAGACAGCCTCGCAATACATCCAGACGCCGGTCGGCATGCTGTCGGTGTTCGCCTTCCAGACGCCGATCCCCTACGGCTTCGGCCTGGAACGTAATGGCTATCTGGTCACCGATATCTATCAGGCGACCGAGGCCGCCGTCGAAGCGGGCGCCGACGTGACCGTGGCGCCGTTTGACGATCCGATCGGCAAGGATGTGCTGATCCAGTGGGCCGGCGGCATCAACCTGCAGCTGTACTGGCATACCAAGGCGCCGTCGTATCCGGCGCTGCACTCGGTGCCCGACAACCGCGTGTATATTTCACCTATTTCAGCCGACAAGTTCCTGGCCCAGTTCAAGCAGTTCGCGCATGCGACCGTGGTCGCTGACGAGAAAGTCGACGGCGGCGAGATCGGCCGCGGCGGCGAGGCGATTCGCCGCGTGCAGCTGACCTCGGGCTTCGGCAAGATGACGGTGTTTGTCAGCGACGGCAAGCTGCCGTTCCCGTATGGCCGTGAAAGCACCGGCTACCAGGTCGACGACATGGCGGCCACTTTGGCCAAGGCCGCCGCCAATGGCGTGACGGTGCTGGTGCCGCCACTGAAAACCAGCAAGGGCAATGCCAGCGCCATGCTGCAGTTCCCTGGCGGCTATATCAGCGAGATCCATGATGCCGTGCACTAAGCGCGCCATGCGGCTGTGCTGCGCCGTGCTGGCGCTGCTCAGCGGCGGGGTTGCCGGCGCCCAGGAGCTTGCCTGCGACGCACAGCGCCCCGCGCTCAACTTCAACCGCTGGAATGAAAACTGGAGCGCGCTGGCCGAGCCCTGTCTGGCGCGCCAGCCGCTGGACGGCTTGAAATACCTGCCGCTCGGCGACGGCGGCTCCTACCTGTCGCTGGGCGCCGGCCTGCGCGAGCGCTATGAACATATCGCCACGCCCCTGTTCGGCGCCGGCAGCGCGCGTCCGGACGGCTACGTGATCGAGCGCGCCAATGTGCACGCCGACCTGCGCCTGGGGCAGTACGTGCAGGTGTTCGGTCAGCTGGTCGACGCGCGCGCTTTTCAAAAGCACGCGCTGGCGCCGCCGGACCAGGACAAGCTGGACGTCGAGCAGCTGTTTGCCACCGTGGCCGTGCCGACCGACAACGGCGCCGTCAAGCTGCGCGTGGGCCGCCAGCAAATGGCCTTCGACCTGCAGCGCTTTATCGCCGCGCGCGATGGTCCGAATGTGCGCCAGTCGTTTGACGGCGTCTGGGCCGACTGGGAGCATGGGCCGTGGCGCCTGATCGGCTACGCCACGCAGCCGGTGCAGAACCGCAGCGAGAACACCTTCGACGATTATTCCAACGGCCAGCTGCGCCTCGATGGCCTGCGCGTGGAATACCAAGGCTTCGGGCCAGGCGATGTGTCGGGCTACTACTCGCGCTACCGCCGCGACGCGGCGCGTTTTCTCGACGCGGCTGGCAACGAGCGGCGCGACGTATATGACCTGCGCTACAACGGCAAGCGCGGCGGTGTTGACTGGGATATCGAAGGCATGCTGCAGCGCGGCCAGGTGGGTTCCCAACGGGCGCAGGCCTGGGCCTTGGGCTCGATCGCCGGCTATACCTTTGCCAGCACACCGTGGACGCCGCGCGTGGGCCTGCAGTTCGACATGGCTTCGGGCGACCGGCACGCGGGCGATGGCAAGCTGGGCACTTTCAATCCCCTGTTTGCCAACGGCTACTATTTTTCGCTGGCGGGCCTGACCGGTTACAGCAACCTGATCCATTTGAAGCCGTCGCTGAACTTCAAGCCGGCCAAGGCGCTCAGCGTGACCACATCGTTGGGCCTGCAGTGGCGCCAGAGCACCGGCGACGCGGTCTACGTGCAGAACATGTCGGGCGTGCCGCGCACGGCCGGGCAGGGCAGCCGCTGGACCGGTGCCTACGCGCAATTGCGCAGCGACTGGAGCATCAATCCGAACCTGACGGCCTCGCTCGAAGCGGTGCACTTCCAGGCCGGCGACAGCTTGCGCACGGCCGGCGGTGGCAATGCCAATTACCTGGGAATGGAATTGAAATTCGGTTGGTAATCGATGGTGTTAAGCTCGCTCTTCCCACCATGACAGGAGCCTGGCTTGCAATCCGCATCGCACCACCGCCAGATCGCCCTCGTCAGCTATGGCACGCAATGCTTGCGCGGCAAGCTGGCGCTGGACGACTGGTACCGGCATGGCATTTTTTTCGGCGCCCGCCTGCAGTTCCGGCAACTGGCCGACAACGCCCTGCTGGCCGATGATTTCACCTGGTGGCTGGGCATCCTGAAGCAGTCGGGCGCGGTGCGCCTGTCGCTGCACCTGCTGTCCGGGTTCGGCATCGCCAGCCCGGCCGTCATCGACTACGGCGACTACGCGGTGGTGGCGCATTTTCCTGATCGCCACCAGATCTGGGCCGTCGGCGTGGAGCGCCCAGCCTGGCGCGATCACCCGCTGGTGCCGGATGTGCCGGGCATACCGATTTTCCCCGACGCCACATCATGGGGTGGGCAGATCGACAGCTACTGGTGCGTCGAAGAGCGGAGCGGCACACTGGTAGTGCCGGAAACCAACTGGAAGGCACTGGCCGGCAGCATCGCCGCCGATCTCGAGATCACGATGCCATCGAGCCTGGCGCCGCCCGGACCGGTGTTCCTGCCATCGGAACCGCCCGCCTCGTGGGCGAAATTTCCACTGTTCCCCAGCGGCAAGGTGACCGCGCTCGCGCATGCCATCCTGGCCTCGCTGTACCGGGAACAGGCCAAGTTCGGGAACGATACGCATTTTAAAAATGACAGCAGTTATTACCAGGGCCTCGATGCGCAAGGGGTGGCCAAAGTGGACGGCTGGGGCCGGCGTCTCGATGGCTGGCTGCTTGAAGTGGAGCTGCGCTGCGCCAACGAATACCGCCAGCGGGCGTCAAGCGACGATGGCATGCCGTTGCCTCTGCCGCCGGCGGCAGCTCGTCCGGCGCGCAGCAAGGACGTCAAGGCGCAGCAGCAAGCGCCAGGCTACACCGACCCAGTGGCGACATCGGGCAGTAAATGGTTGCGCCGCATCGTCTTGCTGGTGGTGTGCCTGGTGCTGCTGGCCTTTGCCCGTTGCATGTGGCTGGCCGTTTAATTGAAACTGACTTCCTTGCGGTTGTCGCTCGACACGCGGTCAATCATCTTGTTGTACGGATCGACGCCGACGTCAAACGGTTTTTCCTTGACCGTGATGGTCAGCACCGGGTCGTGGCCAGCCAGCACGCGCTTGTCGGTGAACAGGACTTTCTCGTCCTTTTCCTTGGCGCCAGGCGCGCGCGCGAAGATGGCGATCTCCACCGGCTCGTCATATACGCGTGGACTTTCCTTGCCCTTGCCGTCCGATTCAAGCTTGGCCAGGTGCAGCTTCATGGTCACATCCCACTGGCCGTCGGGCCGCTTGACGGCGGACGCTTGCTTGACGCGGTTGTCGTAGAAAACGATTTTCTCGAACAGGTCGGTGATCAAGGCCTGCTTGTCCTGCGGCGCTTCGGCGCGGATATACGCCAGCAGTTCTGCGCTGGTGGTAAACGGCGCCTGCTGGTAGCCCTTGTCTTGCAGGAAGCGTTTCAGCGCGCGGTTGACGGCCGCCTCGCCGATCTCGTCGCGCAGGCGATAGAAGATCAGGCTGCCCTTGCGGTAGTGGATATATTGCTGGTTTTCCACGCGTGCCAATGGCAGTTCCTCGATCAATTCGCCGCCGCGTCCGCTCAGGTAACGGTCCAGCTCATAGCGCAGGAAGCGGCGCAGCTTGTCGCGGCCGTATTCCTTTTCCATCACCATCAGCGCCGAGTATTGCGCCAGCGACTCCATCAGCATCGAGGCGCCCTGCACATTGGCGCCGATCACCTGATGCCCCCACCACTGATGCGCCATCTCATGGGCCGTCACGTAATACACATAGTCGATATCGTCCTTGTCGCGCAGGTCGGCGATAAAGCCGATGCCTTCCGAGTAGGGAATCGTGTTGGCAAACGACTGGGCAAAGCTGGCGTAGCCCGGAAACTCCAGGATGCGCACCTGCTTGTGCTGGTACGGCGTGAACTCGGTGGTGTAATAGTCGAGCGACTTTTGCACCGAGGTGATCATGCGGTTGGTGTTGTAGCCGTGCTTTTTGTCGACATAGATTTCGATCGGCACGCCATGCCAGTCGCCTTTTTTCACGTCCCAGCGCGCCGACAGATAGGCAAAGAAGGGCATCATCGGCTGGTCCATCTTGTAGTGGTAATAGCGGCGGCCATCCTTTTCCCAGCTTTTTTGCAGGTAGCCTGGCGCCAGCGCGATCTGGTCCAGGCTGGTCGATACCGTGGTGTCAAAGCTGATCCAGTCCGCTTCGCCGCCGAACACGGTATTGCCGTAAGCCGACTTGTCTTCCAGCCTGGCCATGCGCTGCGGCTCGCCCAGGCCCCGCTTGCGGCGCTCGTTGCGGTCCTTCAGCTCCATCTCGTGCTGGTAGCCGAAGTGCGGGAAAAAGGCCGCGTTGTTGAAGAAAGTGCCGTTCAGGTTGATCTGGTCCGGCGCGCCGTTGTTGGTAAAGCCCTCATGCGTGACGGCCACCGTGAAATCGAGCGGCAGTTGCGCGCCGGGCGCCACCGGCTGCCTGAGCTTGAGGATGCTGAAACCGAGCTCCTTGTCGTCCAACTGTGTGCTGTGCGCCGGCAGGTTCAGCCATTTGGTGTCGAGCTCGGGATCGAGCACGATGCGCAGGGTGTCGATCGCCTGCGCGGTCTTGTTCTGCAGCACGTAGTGGCCCTTGATCAGCACCTTGCGCTGTTCCGGGTAGATGTCGACGTTGGCCTGCACCTCGGTGATTTTGAGCTGCGGCAAGTCCTTGTACTGGCGATACAATTTTTCGTAGCGCGCCTGCTTGTCCATGCGCGCGTCTGCCGGTTCATAGGTGTTGAGCACATTGGTGTTGTAGAAGATCCAGCCACCGGTGCCCAGCCAGCACAGCAACACCACCGCCAGCGCGGCGCCGGTTGCGCTTTTCAGGCGCCGGCCAGCCAGGCTGATGCGCGCGCGCCAGCCAGTCGACAGGCCGCGCACCCAGAACGCCTGCGCCAGTATCACCAGCGCGACCGTGAACAAGCTCCAGTACAGCGCATACCAGCGCCAGCCCGCCAGGAAGTGGCCATAGCCATTCATGTCGGAATACTTGATGTCGGGCGTGGCGCCGAAATTGTAGAGATTATGCTCGAAGTGCATGATGCCCAGCACGCTCTGCGACACCATCAGCAGGATCACCAGCAGATAGCCGATGAATTTATTGTTCGACAGCACCTGCAGCACGATGGCGCACAAACCCATCAGCACGAAGAAGAAGGCGCCCAGCAGGCTACCCTCCAGATACAGCCCCGGCTCCACCGCTGCGCCGCCCTTGACCAGCTGAAAGATGATGGTGCTCAAGACGCCGACCAGCATGTAGCCGGCCACCACGCCGACCAGCGCCGTGCACTTGGCCAGCAGCGGCGTCCAGTCGGCGACCGGCATGGCGTCGCTGACATCGGCGATGCGCGCTTGCCGCTCCTTGAAGATCAGTTCGCCTGCATAGAACGTCACGATAATGATCAGCATGAAGCTGAAGCTCTGGCTGATCTGTTGCAGCATCAGGTAGGTCATCGGATAGACGGCCGTGCCGAACATTTTCGAGCCCATGCTGGCGCCGGCCACCAGGTTGATTACGCCGAACAGCAGCATGACCAGGAAGGGCACGCTCTTGAATACGCCGGCCGCGTCGAAACGCAGGATCTGCCACCACTGGCGCCAGGCCGTGGCCGCGCCGAAGACCGGCGTGATGCGCGGCAGCAGCAAAGGCGCGGCCGCCGGCAGCATGGCCGCTGGCGCCTTGTGCTTGCCGAACAGGCGCTTGCCGGTGCCGCTGCGTTGTGGCTTGAACAGCACGACGGTGGCGGCAAACAGCACCACAGTGATGCCCAGCCACAGCAGCCGGTTGGCCAGCAGGAAATGTTCAAACGGCGGCAAGCTCGTGTTCGCTTCGGACGAGGTGAAATAGCGCGTCATGCGGCCAAAGGCGGTCACGCCAAACGGGTCGAGCAGCACGGCGATCCATTCGTTGTTGATGTCGCGCGTAAAGACGCTGGCGATGGTCCTGAGCACGAAAAACGCCAGCACGCCCACATACACCAGCAGCATCGAGCGCGTGGTGGCCGCCAGCAGCATCAGCAGCGCGCCGACAAACAGCAAGTTGGGGATCACCAGCACGGCAAAGGACCAGCCATAGGTGTGCAGCGAAAACGGGCCCACGCGCTGCGGGTCGACCCACGGCATCAGGGGGCCGATCATGGTGCCGAGCGCGATGCACACGAAAATCACCAGGCAGGCGACAAAGCCGGCGGCAAAGCGGCCGAACAGATAATCCCATTTGCGCATCGGCGTGGCGAACAGCATGTCGGCCATGCCGACCTCGCTGTCGCGCAGCACGGCGCCGGCGATAAAGACGGTGATCAAAAACATCGACAGCAGGGTAAACATGCCCAGCAACTGCGCCACCACGGTGGGCGCATTGCGGTTGACATTGCCGATCGCGCCGCCCATCTGCACCGAGTCGCTGGTCGTCACGCCAAAGGCCATCAGGGCCAGGATGGCGGCAAATACCCACAGCAACGGTTGCTTGAGCTGATAGCCGAGGTCAAACTTGAAAAATTCCTTCCACATGGCGCGCTCCTCAGGCCACGGCGGAGGTGGATGCGGCGGCGTGGCGCACATGCAGGAAGTACACGTCTTCCAGGTCGGGCGCGATCTGCACGAAGCCGGCATCAGGCTGGCTGTCGGCATAGACATTGATCTGCGGGCGGCCGCCCACCAGGCGCGTCGACAGCACGTTCAGGCTTTGCTGGTACTGCGCCAGTTCGTCGGCCGAGACGCTGCGGCGCCACACCTTGTTGTGCAGGGTATCGATGGCCGCCTGCGGTTCGCCCTGCACCAGCACCTGTCCCTTGACGATCATCGCCATGCGCGGGCACAGGTCGGTCACGTCGGCCACGATATGGGTCGACAGAATCACCACCACCTGCTCGCCGATCTTCGCCAGCAGGTTCAAGAAGCGGTTGCGTTCGTCCGGGTCCAGGCCGGCCGTCGGTTCATCGACGATCACCAGCCGCGGCGCGCCCAGCAGCGCCTGGGCAATGCCGAAGCGCTGGCGCATGCCGCCCGAATAGGTGCCCAGCTTGCGCTTGCGCGCTTCCCACAGATTGGTTTGCTGCAGCAAGGCTTCGACCGCCTCCTTGCGCGGCCCTTTTTCCGTCAGGCCTTTCAATACCGCAAAGTGATTGAGCAAGGTTTCCGCGCTGACTTTCGGATAGACGCCAAAATCCTGCGGCAAATAGCCGAGCTGGCGGCGCAAGCCTTCCTTGTCTTTCAGTACATCGACGCCGTTGAAGGTGATGCTGCCGCTGTCGGGGTCTTGCAAGGTTGCAATGGTGCGCATGAGCGAGGATTTGCCGGCGCCATTCGGCCCCAGCAGACCGAACATGCCGTTTGGAATGTCGAGGCTGATGTCATGGATGGCCCTGACGCCATTGGCATAGGTTTTGTTCAGTTGTTTGATCGATAGCATTGCGACACTCTCCTGGGCTTGACGGTAAAAATGCCGGCCGATTGGTGTCGGCCGGTCTGTCCTGGTCGTCCGCGATAGCGGATGTTACTTAAAGACAATACTGTATCGTCAATTAAGAAGTAAATAATATTTTTGCGACCGGGCGCCAGAAAACAGGGCTGAAAGGCGGCAGGAGGGGATGAGTGACGCAGTATCAACGACATCATCCCCGCACGCGGCGGGGACGCAGACAGGAGAACGGGAGGGCAGCAGTGCGTCAGAAGCGCATCTTGACGTAGGCCGAGGGGCCCGTCAGGCGGATATTGAGGTCGGCGTCGCGGCTGCTGTCGCGGCGCAGGGCAATTTTCGAGATGCCGTAATCGGCCACGAAACCGATATTCTGGAACGGAAACCATTCCACGCCGATATTGCCACCGTAGATATGGCCGTTGATGGTGCCGCCATTTTTCTTGATGCCGGACGCTTCCAGGTACATGCGCACTTGCGGCGTGAAGGCATGGCACCACGCCACTTCGAGCAGCGGCGCAAACGCGTGTTCGCTGACGGAGTCGCGCGCGGTGGCGCTCACGCCATTGACCAGGCCGGTGGCAGTGCCGTCGAGCCTGGCGCTGTAGTAGGCCGCGCCCAGGCCGATGCCGAAGGTATCCTTGTCCGCGCCCAGCCACCACTTGTAGGCCAACTGGGCCAGGTCCAGTCGCAGGTCGGCGTCGGCGGTAGCCGTGCCGGTGACGGGCTGGCCGTTGATGATGGTCTGGCCGGACAGGGTCGGCGTATAGTTCTTGTCGTAGCGGTAGTAGTCAAAGGCCAGGCCATGGCGCTCACCGATCAGCAGGTCGGCCTTGATGCGCGGAATCGTGGTGTGTTTGGGATTGGACGATGGCGTATCGAGGCGGCCGAACTGCGTGTCGGCGCCGATATCGATGCGCGGATCGGCATAAAAGGCGCCCAGGGAAATGCTGGCGCGGTCCAGCGCCACGGACGGCTCGGCATGCGCCGCCGAGCCGGTGGCGGCAACCCCCACGATGGCCAGCAGCATGGCGAGACGGCGCTGACGTGGTGGCGACAGGCGGGTGGACGCGGGCTGGGCAAACATGGGAAACTCCTCTGGAAAATAATGACGCAGTAAAACGCCGCAGCGTAGGCGGCAGTGCAATGAGGAAATGGTATCAATTGCACCATGTTGTCGATGTAGCCGCACTTCTCAAATTTGCGTCAGAATCGTCCTACTGTATTTGATTGACTGATCACCAAGGGGAACATCATGAAAATCGCCGCCATTTCCGATATCCACGGCAATCTTGCCGCGTTAGCGGCCGTGCTGGCCGATATCGCGCGCCGCGGCGTCGATGTCACTGTGAACCTCGGCGATATCGTCTCGGGTGCCTTGCAGCCGCGCGAGACGGCGGCGCGCCTGATGGCGCTGGCGCTGCCGACCATACGCGGCAACCATGAACGCCAGTTGCTGGGCGACCCGGCGCGCATGGGGCCGTCCGATGCGTATGCGCGGGCGCAATTGTTGCCAGAGCAGCTGGACTGGATCGCCGCGCTGCCGGCTACCCTTCGCCTGCGTCACGACGTGCTGCTGGTGCATGGCACGCCGACCAGCGACCTGGTGTATTTTCTCGATACCGTCACGCCGCAAGGCAACCGCGCCGCTACCGTGGACGAAGCGCGGCAACGCGCCGGCGATGCCCGGGCAGCCCTGATTTTATGCGGCCACACGCATATGCCGCGCAGTGTCACCCTGCCCGATGGACGGCTGATCGTCAATCCGGGCAGCGTCGGCCTGCAGGCCTACGACGACGAGCATCCTTATGCACATGTGATGGCAAACGGCACGCCACATGCGCGCTACGCGATTGTCGAAGACGATGCGCAAGGGCTCTGGCATGCGCAGTTTCACCAGGTGGATTACGACTGGGAGGCGCAAGCGCAGCTGGCGCTGGCGCACGGCCGGCCAGACTGGGTGCTACCCCTGCGCAGCGGCCGGGTGGTCCAGGGGTAGATCATCAGCGGAACTCTTCGGCCACCAGATTGTATTTCTGCATCTTGTGATACAGGGTCTGTTTCGGCAGCCCCAGCACATTGCTCACTTCGCTGACATTGCCCGCATATGCGCGCAGTTCCTGTTCGATCAATGCGCGTTCAAAGCCGTTGACCTGTTCGGCCAGCGACAGCGCGCCGGTCGGCGCGCCGCTCGCCAGCAGGTTGGAGGTGCCGCCGGCGATGCCCAGCACGAAGCGGTCGGCGATATTGCGCAGCTCGCGCACATTGCCGGGCCAGCCATGGGCCATCAGCTTGCGCATCTGCGCGCTCGACACCATCGGCGCGGTGCGGTTGTAGCGCGCGGCGGCGGCCAGCACGAAATGCTCGAACAGCATCGGGATATCGTCGCGCCGCTCGCGCAGCGGCGGCAGGTGCAGCACGATCAGGTTCAGCCGGTAATACAGGTCGCTGCGAAATTTTTGTTGCTGCGACAGTTCTTCCAGGTCCAGCTTGGCGGCGGCCACCACGCGCACATCGACCGGCGTGGCAGTATTCGAGCCCAGCCGTTCGATATAGCGCTCCTGCAGCACGCGCAGCAATTTGACCTGCAGCGACAGCGGCAGGCTTTCGATTTCATCGAGGAAAAACGTGCCGTGGTCGGCGTGTTCGATCTTCCCCACCTGGCGCTTGGCCGCACCCGTAAACGCGCCCGTTTCATGGCCGAACACTTCGCTTTCAAAAATGCTTTCGGGGATGGCGCCGCAGTTGACGGCGACAAAATTGTGCTTGCGCCGGTGGCTGTAGTCATGCAGGCAGCGCGCCACCATTTCCTTGCCGGTGCCCGTGTCGCCATAGATCAGCACGTCGGCCGGTTCATCGGCCACGTCGAGTATCAGGCGGCGGATATCGCGCATCGATTGCGAGTTGCCCAGCAAACGCGACTCGATGCCGCCGCCGTCTTCCAGCTGGCGGCGCAGGCTGTGCACTTCCAGCATCAACCTGCGCGTTTCCAGCGCGCGCAAAATCACGTCGACCAGTTGCTCTGAGGAATACGGTTTTTCGATAAAGTCGTAGGCGCCCGTGCGCATGGCGTGCACCGCCATCGTGATGTCGCCGTGGCCGGTGACCAGGATCACCGGCAGGTTGGCGTCGAGCAGCTTGATTGCCTGCAACAGGTCGAGGCCGCTCATGCCGGGCAGGCGCACATCGCTCACCACGATGCCGGCAAAGCCGGGCGTGAGCAGCTTGTAGGCCTGCTCGGCCGAATCGAAGGCCAGCACGTCCAGGCCGGCCAGCTGCAGCGCCTGCTCGCTGCCTTCGCGCACGGTCGGATCGTCCTCGACCAGCAACACCTTCAAACCATCAAACATGCTTTTCCTCCTGCGTTGCCATCTGTAATTCGATGGTGAATATGGCGCCGCCGCCGGCAGCGTTGTCGGCGCGCAGCACGCCGCCGAACTGGCGCGTGATCTGTTCTGAAATGGCCAGTCCCAGGCCCAGCCCCAGGCCCTGCGGCTTGGTGGTAAAAAACGGTTCGAACAGGTGTTCGTACACTTCCGTCGACAGGCCCGGCCCCGTATCGGCCACATGGATCAGCACCAGCTGCGCCTTGCACTCGACGGTGACGCGCAGGCTGCGCACCTCGCTGCCGTTCATGGCGTCGAGCGCGTTCGCAAACAGGTTCACCAGCACCTGCTCCAGGCGGTTGCTTTCGCACACGGCAAAGATATCGTCGGGCGGCAGCTGCAAGGTAAAACGCACGTTTTCCACCTGCAAGCGGCGTTCGACCAGAAACAGCGCATTGCTGATCGCCGTCGGGATCGATACCGACGTCAGGCTGGTGGTCGACTTGCGCGCAAACACCTTCAATTGACCCGTGATGGCGCCCATGCGCGCAGCGATCTGCGATATTTTAGCCAGGTTGCGGCGCGCATCGTCGAGCCGGCCCCGTTCCAGCAAAATCACGGCGTTGTCCGACATGGTGCGCAGGGCCGTCAACGGCTGGTTCAGCTCGTGCGTGATGCTGGCCGACATCTGTCCCAGCACGGCCATCTTGCCGGCCTGGAACAGCTCGTTTTGCGTGATGTGCAGCTTCTGTTCGGCCTTGCTGCGCACCTCGATTTCCTGGCTCAGGCTCTGCGTCATGGCGTTCAGTTCCGAGGTGCGTTCCTCGACCATGGTTTCCAGGTTGTCATAGGCGTGCTGCAAGTCTTCGCGCGCGCGCAGCTTTTGCGCCACCGCCGCGCGCCGCTGGCGCACATAAAAGAACAGCAGCACGAAAAAACCCAGCAGCACGCCCGAAAACGCGGCCGCCGAGCGCGCGCTGGCCTTCGCCTGCGCCAGGTCGGACAGGTAGATGAAGGTCCAGCCATTGGGCGACTTGAGCTTCATCTGGGTCATCACGCTGGACGTGGTTTTTTGCGTGGCGTCGGCCCGTTCCTGCTCGCGCACGCTGATCACGCGCGCGCCATTGCCCAGCTGGCGGTCCGACACGAAAGGAATCGTTTCGAGCTGCTTCGAGTAGTACTGACGGGTTCGGTTGATTTCCTCGATCACCGCCGGCGACAGCGGCGCCAGGGTCTTGTATTTCCATTCCGCCACGGAACTCAAGAAAATCACGCCGTGCTCGTCGGCCAGCATCACCTTGTCGGCGCCCTGCACCCAGCGCTTTTCCAGGTTTTCCAGGTTCAGCTTGACGGTGGCCAGGCCCAGCATGCGGCCATTCTGATAGATGCCGTGGGCAAAGAAATAACCGGGCTCCAGGCGCGTCGTGCCGACCCCGTAAAAGCGGCCCGGCGTGCCGCGCAGCGCATCCTGGGCGTAGGGGCGAAAGGCGATATTGTCGCCGATAAAACTGTCAGGCCGCCGCCAGTTGCTGGCCGCGCGCGTGTTGCCGTCGAGGTTGCTGATAAAGATGGTCGACGACTTGGCCTGGGCATTCATCTGCTCCAGGTAATTGTTGACGGTGTCGACCAGCACCGGGTCTTCCGGGTGCTGCAGCAGGCCGATCACGTCGCGGTTCAGTTCCAGCGTCTTGGGCAGGAAATCGTATTTTTCCAGCGCATTTTCCAGGCTGCTGACATACACTTCCAGGCGCTGCGCGCCGCTGGCCTGCAGCTTGCCGATGGCGATGCGCTCGGTCCAGAAATACACCAGCCAGACGATGGCCAGGCAGGCCGCCAGCACCACGCTCCAGGCCAGCGCCTTGCGGGCCGAACGTTGCGCCAGGCGCTGTCGCCAGGAAAGAAGGGGGGTGCCGCTGTTGTTCATGGTTCGGTGTCAGACTGCAAGAGGCCCACAGTATCGCATCAAGGGCGGCATCAAAATGAAAAAAGCCGCCGGAGTAGTCTCCGGCGGCTCTGGCGGGAGCTAAACGTACTTAGAACTGGTGACGCATGCCCAAGTTGAAACCGGTATTGCCAGTACCGTTGTCGGTGGCGTTACCGACCACAAAGGTGGCGCCATTCTTGTTGTTGATATGGCTGTAAGCGGTGTACAGGTCGCTACGCTTGGACAGCGAGTAGTAGGCGCCGATGGCCCATTGCTGGGCGTCGCGGTTCAGGCTGCTCTTGTCGTCGTGACGGATGTACGAGGCGATCACCTTGGTCACGCCGAATGGCACGGTCACGCCCAGCAGCATGTCGTTGCTCTTGCTGTTGTTCTCGGCGCGGTTGTCGGCGTAGCCGAGGTTGGCTTGCGCGACGCCGAAGTCATAGCGCATGGCCAGCAGGCTGTTGCGCGCTTGCGCCGTGGCCAGGGCATTGTTCTTGCGGTTGTGCGTCAGGGTCAGGTTCAGCGGACCCTCGATGTAGTGCACGGCGCCGCCCAGGGTGCGGCTTTTCGAGTTGTCGCCAGCCACTTCGCCGAAGCCGTAGGCCAGCTCGCCCGACAGCTTGTTCCAGGTCGGGCTGGCGTACTGCACCATGTTGTCGACGCGGGTATTGGCTCCCAGGTTGTCGACGCGGGAATTGGTCGCCATGATGTTCGAGGCCGTGCCGGCCAGGCCGATGGCGAACGGATCGGCCACGTCGCGCAGCGCCAGGTAGTACGGCGAGTACTGGCGACCCAGGGTGACGGCGCCGGCGTTGCCGGTCAGGCCGACATACGCCTGGCGGCCGAACAGCAGGCCGCCCTGGCCGGAAGTGCCCGTATCGATATTGAAACCGCTTTCCAGAACGAAGGTTGCGGCCAGGCCACCGCCGAGGTCTTCCTTGCCCTTGAAGCCCAGGCGCGAGCCGGAAGCGACGCCGGAAGCGACGCGGGTCAGGCGATTGCCGGCAGCGTCCTTGTCAGCGACCAGGCCGGCATCGGCCACGCCGTAGATGGTGACGCTCGATTGCGCCAGGGCGGTGCAGGATGCACCAAGAGCGAACAAGGTAAACAGGACTTTTTTCATGAAAATCTCTCTATTAGGGTTAACTACTGATTGCACTGCCCGACTGCTTGTTACTCAACATTGAGATTAAATAAATGGCCCGCTTGTGACGGGCCATCGTTTTAAGCCTTGCTAGCGTGGTCTGCTTCACCCCAATGGCTTTCGGTATTCATGTTGGCGGCATTGGCTGCCGCCGCTTCTTCTTCGGTTGCCAGGCCGCCTTCCCACTTGGCGACGACTGCCGTGGCGACGGCATTGCCGACCGCGTTGGTTGCCGAACGGCCCATGTCGAGGAACTGGTCCACGCCCATCAGCAACAGCAGGCCGGCTTCCGGAATATTAAATTGGTTCAAGGTGGCGGCAATCACCACCAGCGAGGCGCGCGGTACGCCGGCAATGCCTTTCGAGGTCAGCATCAGCAGCAGCAGCATGGTGATCTGGGTACCGATCGACAGGTCGATGCCATAAGCCTGGGCAATGAACAGCACGGCGAAGGTGCAGTACATCATCGAGCCATCCAGGTTGAACGAGTAACCCAAAGGCATCACGAAGCTGGAGATCTTGCGGTCCACGCCGAACTGGTCGAGCGCGGTCAGCAGTTTCGGATAGGCCGCTTCCGAGCTGGCGGTCGAGAAAGCCAGCAGGAACGGTTCGCGGATCAGGCTGACGAGCTTGAAAATGCGCGGACCGATGACCACAAAGCCGGCGGCGATCAGCAGCGCCCACAGGCACATCAGGCCGACATAGAAGCCGCCCATGAATTTGGCAAACGTGACCAGCACGCCCAGGCCGTGGGTGGTGACGACCGAGGCCATGGCGGCGAACACGGCCAGCGGGGCCAGGTTCATGATGGTGCCGGTAATGCGCAGCATTACTTGCGCCAGCTGGTCGATCACATTGGTGAGCGCCTTGCCCGATTCGCCCAGGCCGGCCAGTGCGCCGCCGAAGAAGATCGAAAACACCAGCACTTGCAGGATTTCATTGTTGGCCATCGCCTCGATCGGCGACTTCGGCACCAGGTGGGTGAAGAAGTCTTTCATCGTGAAAGCGGCGGTTTTCAGATTGGTCGACGCGTGCACGTCCGGCAGTGGCAGCCCCAAGTTGGTGCCCAGCTGCATGATATTGGACAGCACCATGCCCAGCGCCAGGGAGACCAGCGAAGCGACCAGGAACCAGCACATGGCTTTCAGGCCGATGCGGCCAGCCGTCTTGCCGTCGCCCATGTGGGCAATGCCGACGGTCAGGGTGGAGAACACCAGCAGCGCGATGATCATCTTGATCAGGCGCAGGAAGATATCGGTGACGATGGAAATATTGCTGGCGATCTTGGCGCTGACGGCCGTATCGGGGTAAGCGGTGTGACAGGCGTAGCCCACCAGAATGCCCAAGATCATGGCAATCAGGATATATAGGGTTAACGGGCGTTTCTTTTTCATTGGTGACTCCTCCAGTAAATCGCCGCTGTGAGCGGATTATAAATAGCGAGCAACTTAAGCTTGGAAGGAATAATGCCGAAAAAACAAGCTCTTGCATGCTAGCGTTTATTTGCTGCAAGGTCACTAAGTAGCAAAGGATATGCCTGAAAATGTCTTTTGGTACAGAACTTATTAAGTTATTGATTACAAGGTGAATTTTTGTTGTCAGGAAGCCGCATCATGGCCGGCCCTGGCCGAAATATTGGACGCGGCCGGCGCTGGCTGTATGAGTTTTCATACAGCCACAGCCAGCTTTGTAATTGAAAGGTCAAGATTGCTGGATAAATAAAAAGCCCCGCACTGGGCGGGGCTTTCAGGGGAGCCGTGTGCAAGCTCAGGCGTTCATCAGAACTTGACGTTGGCCGTCAGGCTGAACGAACGTGGCTGGCCCGGCGTGTAGCGGAAACCGCTCTTGTTGATCGCCGCCACATAGGTCTTGTCGGCCAGGTTGTAGGCGTTGAACTGCAGATCCAGGTTCTTGTTGACCGGATAGGTCGCCATCGCGTCGAAGACCCAGTAGGAATCGATACGCGCCGGGGTGCCGACGGCGCCATCGGTGCCGCGCAGCATTTCGCCGACATAGCGCGCGCCGCCGCCGATTTTCAGGCCGAACGGCAGGGTGTACGAGGTCCAGCTGGTGAACGCCTGTTTTGGCGTGTAGCTGAGGTTGTTGACGCCGCTGGCGGTCACGACCCTGCCCGATTTGACGCTGGTATTCATGCGCGTGTAGCCGACGCTGACCAGCCAGTTATGCATGACTTCGCCAACCAGGCCCACTTCCACGCCTTGCACGCGCTTTTCACCGGTCTGGTAATAAATGGTCGGAATGACCGGGTCCTGTTCCACTTCATTGCTGACCGTGGTCTGGTAGACGGCGGCCGACAGCGACAGCTTTTGTTTCAGGAAATCCCACTTGGTGCCGATCTCCTTGGTGGTGGTTTCCTGTGGATCGTACTTCGGATTCTGTGCGCTGTTGGCGCCTGCGCTCAGGGCGAAGTTGGTGCCCGGCGGCGCTTTCGAGGTGGCCCACAGGGCATACACGCTGCTGTCCGGGGTCGGTTTGTACATGGCCGAGATCTTGCCGTTGGCGAAGGTGTCGCTGAGGGTCAGGTGGGTCGGAATCGGCGTGCCCACTGGCAGTACCTGCACCTGGCCGCTGGCCACCGCCGTTTGCAGGCTGATCGCATCATAGGTGGTATTGAAATGGTCGAAACGCACGCCGCCGTTGAACAGCCATTGCTCGCCGAACTTGATGGTGTCGAACAGATACGCGCTTTGCGTATTGACTTCGCCCTGGGTGTAGGCGCCGCTGCGTACCGGCTTGTAGCCGGTGACCGGGTCGCGCGGGTTCGGGTTGTACAGATTGGCTGCGGCCATGGTGCCCATGCTGGCGGCGACATAGCTGTAGTTGGTCTGCTTTTCGCTGGTAAATTCGGCGCCGGCCACCAGCGAGTGCTTCAGGGCCGCCGTATTGAACTGCGCGCTCAGCACGGTCTGGTTGGTCAGGATGGTGTTTTGCTGGTCCTTGACGGTACGCAGCGAGCGCGCCATGGTCCAGGTGGCCGGATTGGCAGGCACCGGCGTTTGCAGATTGGCGGTGTTGCCCATGAAGGCCGTCAGCAGGTAGTCCTGATCGGTCTTGCCGTAACGCGTGGTGTTTTGCAGTTGCACTGTCGGCGAAAAATCGTGGTCGATGCGCAAGGTCGCCATGTCGGCCTTGACCTTGTTATAGTCCGCGGTGGAACCGTAGAAATTCTTCGGATCGACCCTGGCCGCCGTGTTCAGGAAGGTACGGATGGTGGGGGTGTTCGTCGTGACGGTGTCTGGCGCGCGGTAACCGGGCAGGCCGATGGTCGGCACGCCGCCGTCCGGCACGTTGTCCTGGTCCACGTGCAGGTAGCTGGCCGTCACGCGGGTCGGTTTGCCGATGCCGAAGGTGACGGTCGGCGCAATCGCCCAGCGCTTGTCGGTGACTTCATCGCGGGCCGGATTGCCGCTGTCCTGGGTCATCATGTTCAGGCGGAAAGCGGTGCCGCTGTCGGCGTCGATCACGCGATTCCAGTCCGCCGTGGCGCGTTTTTGCTTGACGCTGCCAGCCGTCAACAGCGAGTTGAAGGCGTTTTCCAGGCTGGCCGTCTTGCTGACCAGGTTGATCGAACCGGTCGGCGAACCGCGGCCGCTGTCGGTGCCGGCCGGGCCTTTCAGGACGTCGATCTGTTCGATGTTGAACACGTCGCGCGAGATCGAACCGACATCGCGCACGCCGTCGACATAGATGCTGCTCGAGGCGTCAAAGCCGCGCATGTAGACCGCGTCGCCCGTATTCGTGTTGCCATTTTCACCGAGGAAGAAGGTGCCCACGCCTGGCGTATTGCGCAGGGCGTCGGTCAGCGTCAGCGCGCCTTGCTGTTCGATCAGTTCTTTCTTGATCACGACGATGGTTTGCGGCGTGTTGACCAGCGCCTCGGTGTACTTCGGCGACGAGGCCTTGTCGGCCTTGAAGTCGTTTTCCTGGGTGCCAACGACGGTGACTTCCTTGAGCATCTGTTGCGATGCCGGCGCGCTCTGGCCGGCAGGGTCTGCGGCCTGGGCTGCAACGGGCAGCAGCATGACGGCCAGGGCGGCGCCGACATGCTGGTTGAAACGGGATTGGACGTGTTTGCGGCTCTTGATTGCCATCTTGCTCTTTCTTTGTGGTCAGGATAGATGTGTGTGCCTTGTTGCGGGCGCAGGCACTGGGTCGTAACAATGAGTGACATTGTAATAATCGCTGATGGTTACGTAAATGAGAATCGTTATCAGTCTTGTTTACGTCGCGTTAACGCAACGCTTTTGGCGTGCTTTAAAAAAACATCGTTATTTCCCCCCATCCTCTTGCAAACCCGCATTTTCTGGTGCTATCACGCACGCGAACTTGCGCGGGAGTATGATGGGCAACCTCTTTCCCTACTGGTGCAGCATGCTCGAAACGCCCCTTGCCTTTGTTCCCCTGATCGACGTACCCGTGCCGGTGCCATCGCCGGCGGACACCCTGACTTTTATCTTTCACCGTGGCCGTTTGCTGCTGCGCACGCCGGACCTGGCCTTGCCGACGTTGGATCAGGTGGCCGCGCTGGCGCTGGACCTGACGCGCGCCCAGCCGGTGGGCCTGTGGCAGGGCCGCTATTGCCAGACGCTCTGGTGTGACGACGACACCTTGCCCGACGCCAGCGTCGAGTGGCGCGGCCTGCGTTCGCTGTTCAATGTGCTCGACGATGGTTTTGTGGGCCTGGCCAGCCGTGCCGTGCAACTGGCCGAATGGGCGCGCAGCCACCGCTACTGCGGCGTATGCGCCACGCCCACGGTGCGCCTGCCCGGCGAGCGCTGCTTCAAATGCCTGGGCTGCGCCATGGTGGCTTATCCGCGCATTTCGCCGGCCATGATGGTGCTGATCCGCAAGGGCGACCAAGTGCTGCTGGCGCTGCACAAGCAGTCGCCCTCACAGCGCTACAGTCCGCTGGCCGGCTTCCTGGAAGCGGGCGAATCGGTGGAAGAAGCGGTGCACCGCGAGGTGATGGAAGAGGTCGGCTTGAGGGTGCACAACCTGAACTATTTCATGAGCCAGTCGTGGCCGTTTCCCCATTCGCTGATGCTGGCTTTTACGGCCGACTATCTCGATGGCGAGATCCGCCTTGACGAGAACGAGATCGCCGAGGCGCGCTGGTTCGGCCCCGGCGA
The DNA here is from genome assembly GCF_002250505.1 of Janthinobacterium sp. PC23-8. Classification (GTDB taxonomy): domain Bacteria; phylum Pseudomonadota; class Gammaproteobacteria; order Burkholderiales; family Burkholderiaceae_D; genus Janthinobacterium. The sequence goes on along the minus strand of NZ_NJGY01000001.1, from coordinate 2,178,445 downwards.
CACCTGGCCAGAAGCGAGCTCCAGCGTATCGATTTCCTCCTTGCTGGTGCAGGCACACCGGCTGCCGCCGCCAGGGTAAAACCAGGCCCGTCAAGGCAGCCTCCCCAGTTTTCTATATACTGGCGGCAATTGAAAATTGGAGGAAGTTTGAGCATGGCACACGAAGAGTTCACCGAAGACGACTGGCGCCGCATGATTGCCAGCATAGGCGAAGATCCGCAACGCCCGGGCTTGCTGGAAACCCCGGCGCGCGTGACGAAAGCCTGGAAACACTGGACCTCGGGCTATGGCCAGGACCCGGTCGAATTGCTGAAGGCATTTGAAGATGGCGCGGAACAGTACAACGAACTGATCGTCGTGCGCGGCATTCCCGTCTACAGCCACTGCGAACACCACCTGGCGCCGTTCTTCGGCAAAGCCACCATCGGTTATGTCCCCAACGGCAAGATCGTCGGCCTGTCGAAACTGACGCGCCTGGTCGATTGCTTCTCCAAGCGATTGCAGGTGCAGGAACGCATGACGATGCAGATCGCCAATGCGCTGATGGAAGTGCTGGAACCGAAAGCGGTCGGCGTGGTCGTGCGCTGCCGCCACCTGTGCATGGAAAGCCGCGGCATCCGCACGCCCGGCGAAGAAACCGTGACCTCGGCCATGCTGGGCGAATTGCAGCCGAACCTGGCGATGCGCACGGAGTTCCTGGCACTGGCGCGCGAAACCTGATTTTTATCCGGTGATATCGACAGAAGGCGGCGCGATGCTGCCTTTTTCACGTCCGGAGGGTCAGTAGCGGTATTCGCTGACCAGGTGTTTCGTAAAATTGTATTTGCTGCCGCCATCGAGCAGGTCGATCAGGCGTTTCGGCGTCGAGGCCGACATGAAGGCGTCGGCGGCGCCGTCGGTGCTGCGAAACTTCATGCCGGGGCTGAGAATCTGGTTGGCGCCAACTTTCAAATGCTGGAAGCTTTTGGTTTTCTCATTGTTGAGGATGAAATGCAGTTCCTGCCTGAAGGTCAGGAACGCAATCTTCAGCCACCAGCCTTCGTCCGTGCCATAGTTGGTCACGCTGGCAAAATGCGTGTTCTTGTCCGTCAGGGTCGGCTTGCCCAGGCGGTCGTTAATGCGTTTCATGGCGTCATTCTTGGTCATGCATTTCTTTCTTGAACATCGTTTCGTGAGCAGCGTTGCAGACGCGCATTCTGCCACAGTTTTCCTTCCCTCCATCGGTCCGGCCTGCCAGCAACGCATTAACAACACTGGCAAGAAAACATTGTCAGAAAGCACTGTAAAGAATGCCGGTTCCCGCGTATGCTGGAAACGACTGATCGGCGCCGCCAGAGTGCCGGCGCCGCCGCATCCGTGCCGCCATGGAAGCGGGGCAAGCCCCTGCCGCTGCAAAAAAAATACAAGTAGGAGACACGCATGAATAAACTGTCGTTCAAGCAGAAGCTGTGGATACCCCTGATTTGCAGCCTGCTGTGTATTTCCATCATGTTTGTCTATAACGCTTTCGAAGTGCGCAATATCCGCATCGAAGAGCGCAGCGCCGATATCACCAACGCAGCCGACCTGGGCCTGGGCGCCGTCAAGATGTTCGGCGAACGGGCCGCCAGCGGCGCGCTCACCACGCAGGAAGCGCAACAGCAGGCGCTGGCCGTGATTCGCAGCATGCGCTTCGGCGCGACCGGCTATCTGGCCGTCATCAACAACGAGGCGGTGGTGGTGATGAACCCGGCCGCGCCGCAGACCGATGGCAAGAACATGTCCGCAGTCCAGGATGCCAACGGCACCTATCTGTACCGCGACATCGTCAGCGTCGGCAACAGCGAGACGGGCAAGGGTTTTGTGCGCTATCACTTTCCCCGTCCCGGCCAGAAAGTTGCCGAACCCAAGCTGAGCCGCGTGGCCGCCTACAAGCCGTGGCACTGGAATATCGTCGTCGGCGTCTATATGGACGATATCGACGCGGCGTTCCGCCAGACCCTGTTCGTGTCGCTGGGCCTGCTGGTGCTGGTCTGCCTCTTCCTGGGCGGCGTGGTGGTGGTGATCAACCGCAGCCTGCGCCATGCGCTGGGCGGCGACCCGGAATACGCGGCCGACGTGGCAGGCAAGATCGCCGCCAATGACCTGAGCATCGTTGTGCACACCAAACCCAAGGACCACCAAAGCGTGCTGTACGCGATGAAAACCATGCAGGCCAACCTGGTTGCCGCCATCAGCGAAATCCGCCAGAGCGCCGACACCATCGCCACGGCGTCGGGCGAAATCGCCAGCGGCAATATGGACTTGTCGGCGCGCACCGAAATGCAGGCCAGTTCGCTGGAAGAAACGGCCGCCTCGATGGAAGAACTGACCTCGACCGTGACGCAAAACGCGGGCAACGCCGTGCAGGCCAACGAGCTGGCCCAATCGGCGTCCAGGGTGGCACGCGAGGGCGGCGCCGTGGTGGCGCAGGTGATCGGCACCATGGACACGATCAATGCCTCGTCGCGCAAGATCGTCGACATTATCGGCGTGATCGACGGTATCGCTTTCCAGACCAATATCCTGGCCCTCAACGCCGCCGTGGAAGCGGCCCGGGCCGGCGAACAGGGCCGCGGCTTTGCGGTGGTGGCGTCGGAAGTGCGCAACCTGGCGCAACGCTCGGCGGGCGCCGCCAGGGAAATCAAGGCCCTGATCGGCGCCTCGGTCGACAGCATCGCCGCCGGCAGTACCCTGGTGGCGCAGGCGGGCACGACGATGGATCAGGTGGTGGCCAGCGTCTCGCGCGTGACCGACATCATGGCCGACATCACGGCCGCCTCGCACGAGCAAAGCACGGGCATCGGCCATGTCAACCGGGCGATCACGGAAATGGATGCGGTCACGCAGCAAAATGCGGCGCTGGTCGAGCAGGCGGCGGCCGCCGCCGGCAGCATGCAGGACCAGGCGGCCGTGCTGGCGCAGCTGGTGTCGCGTTTCAAATTGACGGCGCAGGAGTCAACTGGCACGCGCCCAGATTCTATCGGGCGGGCGATGCCGCTTGTGGCGCTGCGGTAAACGTCAGCTGGTCATCGACGACCTCGAATTTGCCGACCGGCTGGCCCAGGTCGGCTTTCGGATCGTTTTCCATTTCCACCAGGCTGTTGCAGGTATTTGTTTCCACCTGCCACAGCTGGTCGCCCATGCGGATATTCCACACGCCATCGCCGGCCGAAAACACGTCGACCGTCACCTCGTCGACCGGCGTGTCGGGCGACAAGGTATGCAGGCGCTGGCATTGCGGCAGATGGGACGCCATCAGTTGCACTTCCACCGTATCTTGCCAAAAATAATTTTGCTGGCGGCGCACGGTCAGCGAGTGTTCCTGGCCATCGATCATATAGATGGCGAAATCTTTGACGCAGCCCGACAGCAGCAGGCATAGCGAGACGATCAGGAGTTTGCGCATGGTCGGCTTTCGGTGAGGGTTGTTTTCCGCTTACGTGGCATTATATCCATGCATACCAGTTGCGGCGCGACAATATGGGCGCCGCTGCCACCCTCACCGGAGAGACCACCATGATCGATCTGTACTATTGGACCACGCCCAACGGGCACAAGATAACCATGTTCCTGGAAGAAGCGGGCATCCCCTACCAGCTGATCCCCGTGCATATCGGCAAGGGTGAGCAGTTCACGCCCGAGTTCCTGGCCATCGCGCCGAACAACCGCATTCCCGCCATCGTCGACCAGGCGCCCGAGGATGGCGGCGCGCCCTTGTCCTTGTTCGAATCGGGCGCGATTTTGCAGTATCTGGCCGAGAAAAGCGGCCAGTTCCTGCCCGCCGACGTGCGCGGCCGCGCGGAAGTGATGCAATGGCTGTTCTGGCAAATGGGCGGGCTGGGGCCGATGGCCGGCCAGAACCACCATTTCGTGCAATACGCGCCGGAACCGATCGAGTATGCGATCAACCGCTACGTGAACGAAACCAACCGCCTGTATGGCGTGCTCAACAAACGCCTGGCCGATCGCGCCTATGTTGCCGGCGATACATACACGATTGCCGACATGGCGATTTACCCGTGGATCGTGCCGCACCAGCGCCAGCGCCAGGACTTGGCCGACTTTCCGCACCTGGCGCGCTGGTTCGCCGACATCGCCGCGCGTCCCGCCACCGTGCGCGCCTATGCCCGCGCGGCCGAGATCAATCTGCAGCCCACCGTCAGCGGCGACGCGAAAAGCGTGCTGTTCGGACAAACCGCAAAAAGCCTGGGCTGACGCAGGCGGCCATGCGTATCCTGGTGATCGAAGACGAACCGAAGACCGGCGACTACCTGTTGCGCGGCCTGGGCGAAGCGGGCTTTGTGGTCAGCCTGGCGCGCAACGGCCGCGACGGCCTGCGGCTGGCCGGCGAGGGTGACTTCGACCTGGTCGTGCTCGACGTCATGCTGCCCATCATGGACGGCTGGCAAGTGCTGCGTTCCTTGCGGCTGCAGGAAGGCGGGGCCGATGTGCCGGTGATTTTCCTCACCGCCCGCGATGAAGTGCAGGACCGTGTCAAAGGGCTGGAACTGGGCGCCGACGATTATCTGGTCAAACCGTTCGCGTTTGCCGAACTGGTGGCGCGCATCCGCACCCTGCTGCGGCGCGGCCCGCCGCGTGAAGACGACGTGATCCGCATCGGCGACATGGAAATCGACGTGATGAAACGCAAGGTCAGCCGGCAAGGCCAGCGCATCGCCCTGACGGCCAAGGAGTTCGGGCTATTGCACCTGCTGGCGCGGCGCCAGGGCGAGGTGCTGTCGCGCTCGATCATCGCCTCGCAAGTGTGGGACATCAATTTCGAGAGCGACACCAATGTGATCGACGCGGCCATCCGCCGCCTGCGCAGCAAGCTCGACGATCCCTTTGAGCCCAAGCTGATCCACACCCTGCGCGGCATGGGCTATGTCTGCGAACTCCGGGCGCCATGAAGCTGGCCGGCGCAAGCCATTCATTGACCTTGCGCGTGACGGCGGTGTTCGTGCTGATCGTCGCGCTACTGTCGGCCGGGCTGGGCCTCCATTTGTACCGCTCGTTTGTGGCCGAAATCGAGCGCCGCGACGATATCCTGTTGCTGGGCAAATTGCGGCAGATCCAGCAACTGCTGGGCAATGCGGGCACGCTGGACATTATCCGCGAGCGGCCGCAGTATTTCCGCGACACCATGAGCGGGCAAGAAAATTCCCTGGTGCGCATCGTGCGCGACGATGGCACGCGCCTGATCGACGTCAATCCCCATGGCGAAACCTTGCCGCTGCCCACGCCGGTGGCGGTCGACGCACCGGTGGACAGCGAGGCGATCCACGGCTGGACCAGCCGCGACGGCTTTCCGGCCCGCGTGGTGGCGGCCAGCGCGCGCATCGGCCAGCCGGCGCAGATGGCCGATATCACGATTGCCAGGGTGTATGGCGACCGCAGCGCCATGTTTGCCGCCTACCGCTGGCAGATCGTCATCTCGGTGGCCGTCAGCGCGCTGGTGGCGGCGATCCTGGCCAGCGCCATGCTGCTGCGCGGCCTGCGGCCCTTGCGCGCGATCGCCGCCCACGCGGCGCTGGTGCGGCCCGGCAAGCTGGAGCAGCAACTCGAGGCGCGCGGGGCGCCCACCGAACTGTTGCCTTTGATTTACGCCCTGAACGCCATGCTGGCGCGCCTGCAGGAAGGCTATGCGCGCCTGTCGCAGTTTTCCGCCGACCTGGCGCATGAATTTCGCACGCCGGTGACCAATCTGCTGGGGCAAAGCCAGGTGATGCTGGCCCGTCCGCGCAGCAGCGGGGAGTATGAGCAACTGGTGTCGTCCAACGTGGAAGAGCTGGAACGCTTGTCGCGCATGATCGACAGCATGCTGTTTCTGGCGCGCGCGCAGCAAGAGGAAATGGTGCTGGTCAAGCAGGCCTTGCCGGTGCAGGACGAGTTCCTGCGCCTGGCAGATTTTTTCGAAGGGTTGGCCGAAGAGCGCGCGCTGGCGCTGGCCTGCCACGGCAGCGGCGTGGTCGAGGCCGAGCCGCAACTGCTGCGCCGCGCGCTCGGTAATTTATTGTCGAACGCGATACGCCACGCGGCCCCAGGCAGCACCATCGTGCTGCGTTCGCAGGCCACCACGCAAGGGGTGGAACTGAGTGTGAGCAACCTCGGCCCCGCCATCCCCGCGCGCCACCTGCCGCACCTGTTCGAACGCTTCTACCGTGCCGACCCGGCCCGCAGCGATTCGGCCGCCTCAACGGGCCTCGGCCTGGCGATCGTCACCGCCATCATGCAGCTGCATGGCGGCAGCGCCGGGGTGGCGTCGGATGCGGCGGCCACCACATTCAGCTTGCAGTTTCCGCTTGCGTAACCCCGGGGTCAGACCCTCAATGCCGCAAACTCAGAGGCTTGCGTTAACGGGCGAGGGGGGCTGACCCCAGCCTTTGCTTTTGGGGTGAAAATCACCCCATCTCCACCAAAAACTCCTGCATCCCCGTATGCGCGAGCTGGGCGCAGGCCGGCGCGAAGTGCGGCAATTGTCCCCAGACCAGCGGGCTGCCGACGATATACACGTAGTGCCGGGCGCGCGTCAGCGCCACGTTCAGCAAGTTCGGCGTGCTGGCCGCCCATTGCGCAGCGCCCGCCGTGCTGTCGTCGGCGCCCAGGATCAGCATCACCACGCTTTGTTCCTTGCCCTGGAAGGTGTGCACGGTGCCCACCATCTGGCTGGCCCATTGCCGCAGTTCACGCTGCGTCGGCGCCTTGCCGTAGCCCAGGCGGCGGTCCCAGTCCAGTTCGATAATGCGCGTACGCAATTCGTTGCGCACGGCCTTGAACGGCGTGATCAGATACAGCGACGGCAGCTTGCCGTCGCGGCGGTAGATCTTGAGCAACACTTCCAGCACGAAATCAAGTTGCAGCGGCACCACCTGCTTGTGGCTGATGGAGCCGATGGCGTCGATCCAGCGGCTGGGGCCGCGCGTCAGGCCACGGCTGGCGGCGGGCGGCGTGCGTTCCGCCAGGCCATACACCATCTTGTCTTCATAGGCGATGGCGTTGGCCAGCGAGAACATCGGTTCCACGCAACGGCGGTGCACGCGCAAGGGGCTGCCTATCCACAGCGGCTGCGGGCCGCTGGCGCCGACCAGCGCGCCATAGCGGTTGGCCCTGTCGGCCAGGGTTTGCACCGAAACATGGCTCGGCGCATAGCTGCCGTCCTGCGTGTGCTCCGACAGCGCCGACAGGCCATGCACCAGGCGCGGCGGCACCGTAAATACCGGTTCGATCTGCAGCGGGTCGCCGACGATCACGGCGCGTTTGGCACGCCACAGGCTGCCGACGGCCGCTTGCGGCACCGCCTGGCCCGCCTCGTCGATAAACAGCCAGCCCAGCGATTCGGCGCCCATGCCCCGGAACTGGCGCGCGAACGAGGCAAACGTGGTCGAGACCACCGGCACCACCATGAACAGGCTCTGCCACACCATGGCGATATGCGACTGGTCGTAGGCGCGCTTGTTTTTCAGCAGTTTTGACACGGCCAGCAAATTGCCACCAAAGCCGGGGCCGCCTTTCCTGGCCACTTCGGCCAGCCACGCTTCATGCAGCGCCAGCGCCTTGGCAAACAGGCGCGAGCGCAGGCGCGCCAGCGCCGGCTCGTGCCACAGGCCATTGACCTGCAGCGCGTCGCCGTCGAGTTCCTGCAAGGTGGCCGGCGCGGCGATGGTCGGGAAACGCAGGCGCGCGCGGCGCAGCAGTTCCGTGCTGTCGTCCCATTCGCGCTCGCGCGACTGCGCCGTGCGCAGCGCCACGTGCAGGCTGTTGCGGGCCCGTTCGCAGCGCGGCTCCAGCTCGCCTTTCAATAACAGCTTGATGGCCGACACGTCGCGCGCGGCCTGGCGCTGCGCTTCGGCATTGGCCAGCACCGCATCCTTGTAGGCGCGCGCCGGCGCGGTGCGCAACAAACGGGCAAAAAAGCCGGGTTCGGTCAACGCGACGACACGTTCTTCTTCCAGCAATTCCTTCTTGCTGGCCAACAGCGTTTCTTGCTGGGCCATCGCGCTGGCCAGCGCGGCGCTGGCCGCTTCCATCTCCACTTCGGCCGCGCGCAGGGTTTCCACGCTGGCCTGCAGGAACTCCTGCTCGCTGCACGTGCCCACCGCCTGCCACAGGGCGGCGTATTGGGCCTGTTCGGCCAGCGCTTTTTCCACCACGTGCTCCGTTTCGCGGAACTCGCGCGCGGCCTGGGCAAAGCCGACGCCCTGGTAGCTGCTCAGCCACTGGCGGATGTTCTGGGCATTGGGCGTCTTGCGCGCCGTGGTCTTGTCCCAGTCGTCGTCATAAAAATTGCTGACGAAGCGGCGGCGGTTGCTGCTGTTGCCCAGGGCGCAGGAAATCAGGCCCCACGGCCTGTCTTCCTCGGCCAGCAGGCGGTTGGCGCCATTGCCGTCGGCCGCCACGCGGCGCGCCACGCTGTCGAGGTAGCGCGTGCGCGCCCATTCCTTGCCCAGCTGCTGAGGTTTCGGCAAATCGCCCGATATATTTTCCACCGCAGCATTGTTCGACGAAGCCACCACCATTTCAAAGCCCGTCAGTTCGGGCCGCAGGCGGGCAATCGTGATCGGGTCGCGCACGCCCTCGAAGGCGACCGCCACCTTGCCGATAAAGGCATCGGCGGCGCGGTCCAGGCAGGCCAGCACGCTGGCGCGGCGCACGATATTGTCGGCGAACAGCTCGCGCAGCAAGGTGGTCTTGCCGGTGCCGGGCGGGCCGTTGACGGAAAAAATGCCGCGCTCAAGCAGGCTGGTGCGCGCGCCATGGATGGCGAACTGCTGCATCAAACTCATGGCGTAACTGGCGTCTTCCAGCCAGTGGCCGCGGTGCATATTGGCCGGATTGAGCATGGCGGCCAGCGCCTGGCGTCCGGCCGGGCTGTACAGGTCGATGCGTTCGGCCTGGGCCAGCGGCGTCAGATAGGCGGCCAGGGTGGGCGGCACTTTACCGCCACGCAAGGCGCGGATGATCTGTTCCAGGTCGTCCAGGTAAAAACTGTTGAGGATATCGACGGTGGGTTCGACCGGATCGCCGAAATCGAGCACGCGGTTGTCCACCGCATCGACTCCCGGCAACATCGCCTCCCTGGACGGGCGCTTCTTGCGCGTGCGAATTTCCAGCACCGCCAGCGGTTGCGCGGAGGAGGGATGGAAATGGGCCCAGTCCATGAACAGGTGCGCCAGCGCGGCGATTTCCATGCCGGACAAGGGCGTCGACACGTTGCCGGCCGGGTCCGTGATGGTGGCCGGCGTGCGCGCGGCGGCAAAGTTGCGCAGGCTGTCCCGCAGCGCCAGCTGGCTGTCGCTCCAGGCGTCCAGGTTCAAGTGCGACCAGTCGGCCGTGCGCGGCCGGCCCAGCGCCCACGGCAGGGTTGACACCGAGACCGGATCGAACTGCGGCTCGCCTTGCGCATTGAGCGTCAAACGGGCAAAGCACGAGCGGCCGGACAGTTCCGTCTTTTCCGCCTCGGCGATGGTTTGCGCGCCAGCGGCGGGCAGCAGCTGGTTGACCTCGGCCTTGTCGAATACGCCCAGGAACAGCGAAAAGCCGTCGACCTCTTGATCAGGGGCGACGGGCAATTGTGCAAAGCTGTGCGGCGTCCACTGCGCCAGCTGTTCACGATGAAGGAGACGCACAGTGGACGGGTCTTCAACTTCCGTGATTTGATTCAGGTCAAACGGTATAAAGAATTCAATCTTGTGCCAATACTCCAGGATAGCCAGGAGGCGCTGCTGTTCTGCCTGATTCATGATGACCAATATTTTGTAAAGCGAGCGGCGATTGTAAAGCGTATGCGCGGTGCGTGTTTTACGCTTTCGTGCATTTACGTCATTCGGTCACAAAAAAAAACGTTGTCCCGGACAAAAAAAGCCAGGCGGAAACTTCTTGCCTGGCTTTTGCTGGAGCGGCAGTGGAAAGGTGCTTAAAACTCTTCCCACTCGCTGTCTTTGGCGGCCGCCCCGTTCGCCACGGCCTTGCGTTGCGCCCGCGGCAATGGCGCAGGCACAGGCGCAAGTGCCACCCTGGCTGGCGCTGCGCGGCGCACCAAGGCCAGCTTCGGTGCCACCACCGCCTGGCCGGTCTTGAAGAAGCCCACCACATGGGCCAGTTCGCCGGCCTGCTGCTGCATGCTTTGCGAGGCCGCCGCCGCTTGCTCGACCAGCGCCGCATTTTGCTGCGTCACTTCATCCATCTGTGCGATCGCCATGTTGATCTGCTCGATGCCCAGCGTCTGCTCGTGCGTGGCCGAGGTGATTTCGCCCATGATGTCGGTCACGCGCACGATGCTGTCGACGATGTCGCCCATGGTCTGGCCCGCTTCATTGACGAGGCGCGAGCCGGTGTCCACATTGGCCACCGAAGCGGCGATCAGCTCCTTGATTTCCCTGGCCGCGCCCGCGCTGCGCTGGGCCAGGTTGCGCACTTCGCTGGCGACCACCGCAAAGCCACGGCCCTGTTCGCCGGCGCGCGCCGCTTCCACCGCCGCATTCAGGGCCAGGATATTGGTCTGGAAAGCGATGCCGTCGATCACGCCGATGATGTCGACGATTTTCTTCGACGACGCATTGATGGTGCCCATGGTGTCGACCACCTGCGAGACGATATTGCCGCCACGCACGGCCACTGCCGAGGCGCTTTGCGCCAGCACATTGGCCTGGCGTGCATTGTCGGCATTCTGTTTCACGGTCGAGGTCAGCTCTTCCATGGCCGAAGCGGTTTCTTCCAGCGAACTGGCCTGCTCTTCCGTGCGCGACGACAGGTCGAGGTTGCCGGCGGCAATTTCGCTCGATGCCATGGCGATCGCATCCGTGCCGTGGCGCACCTGCCCCACCACGTCCAGCAAGCCGTCGTTCATGGCTTTCAGTGCGCCCAGCAGGCGCCCCGTTTCATCGCTGGAGTTCACCACGATCTGCGACGACAAATCACCCGAGGCCACCGTTTCGGCCACGCCGACAGCCGCATTGATGGGCCGGGTGATCGAACGCGTGATGATCCACGCCACGAAAGCGCCCAGCAACAAGGCTGCGCTGCCCAGGCCCAGCATATAGACCTGGGCCTTATTGCTCAGCGCTTCGGCATCATTGGCCGCCTGCGTGGCCTGCTGCGCTTCATAGGCCAGCAAGCTGTCGAGCGCGACCAGCACATTGTTCAGGCCGGGTGCGGCCTGCTGGGTCAGGAAGGTGACTGCTTCTTCGGTCTGTCCCGCCTTGCGTAGTTCGACCACCTTGTTGTTCATCGGCGCGCCGGCTTTCAGGGCCGCGTCGAGCTGCGACATCAGGGCCGCTTCCTTGTCGGTCGAGACCATTTTTTGCAGCACTTCCTTGGCCGCGCCATATTTCTTGCGCGCTTCGACTATCTTGCTCAAGTGTTCCTGCATCAGCGCGTCCGTCGGCGCCACCACCACGCTGGTGATCGCCAGGGTAATGCTGCGCACGTTGTCGCTCATGGTGTTGGCGGCTGCCATCTTGACGTTCTTGTCGGCGACGATATCGTGGGTGCGCGAGCGCAACTGCCCCATGGAATAGAGGCCGACCAGCAGCACGGCCACCAGCAGGCCGAGAACGACGGCAAAGCCGATGCCGAGGCGGGTGCCGATTCGAAATTGTGTGAGTGACATGATTGCTTTCGTGTAGTCGGGAAAATAACCGCCCAGGCCGCTACGTAGTAACCCGTAGCGCGGCGCGGCAGTCATTGTTCTTCAAAATTCCACACGGCAATATAAAAAACTGTATCAGGTCAGAAAAAAAGCAGCCCGTGAGACAAGTTGTCGTACGGAAACAACGTCACACGGCTGGCGAGTGAACTGTGCTGTCAGGAAACAGATTTTCTACCAGAAAATCAATAAATACGCGCAGTTTTGGCGACATATTCCGGCTACCTGGCCACAAGATATGGAAAGGCGCCGCATGCTGTGTGTGCTCTGGCAATACCAATTGCAGACGGCCCGCCTGGCGCGCGGCGCGTGCGGCAAAGTCGGGCAGGGCAGCGATGCCCAGGCCGCTTTCGGCGAAATGCAGCAGGGTGTCCACGCTGTTGCAGCTGAGGCTGGCCTGCAGGCCGGCCGCCAGCAAGGCGCTCCACTGCGCCAGCGGCCACGCTTCGATCTTGCCGCTGCTGGGAAATTTATACAGCAGGCAGTGATGCCGCGCCAGATCTGAGGGCACGGTGGGCGCGCCATGGGTGGCCAGGTAGACGGGCGCCGCCACCAGTTGCAAATGAAACTGGCCCAGCCGCCGGCTCGTCAAGCTGCTGTCGGCGCTGTCGCCGGCACGCACCACGGCGTCATAACCTTCGTCGATCAGGTCCACGCGGCGGTTGCTGAAGTCGAGATCGAGTTCCACCAGCGGATAGGCGCGCGCAAACGCGGCCAGCACCGGATTGAGCAGTTCGCCCACCAGTGGCATGCTGATGCGCAGCCGGCCGCGCGGCACGCTCCTGCTGCTCGACAGCTCCAGCTCGGCCGCTTCGATCTCGCCCAGGATGCGCCTGCAGCGTTCCAGGAAAATCGTCCCTTCGCTGGTCAGCGCAATGCTGCGCGTGCTGCGGTGAAACAGGCGCACATCCAGGCGCTGTTCCAAGCGCGCAATACTCTTGCCAACGGCCGACGCCGAAATGCCCAGCGCGCGGCCGGCCGCCACGAAACTGCGCGTATCGGCCGCCTGCACAAAAGCCGTCACACCTGCCAGATTGTCCATAAGCTCTTTCGATTACGTACGCCAACGTCCGTTCAGACAGAAACTATAGCCTGTTTTTCTTTGATCCCGGCCGCCTTACGCTGGGCCTTTCCCTTCGAAAGGCTGAGCATGAACACTGATTTTCCCGTTGCGCCACTGGCGGCGCGTATCGATACCTTGTTGCATACCGTGCTGCGCGAGCAGCGGCTGGTGGGGGCGGTCGTGCTGGTGCGCTACCAGGGCCGCGACATTTACCGCCGCGCGGCCGGCCATCTGGACCGCGAGGCAGGCACGCCCATGCGCGACGACGCGCTGTTCCGCCTGGCCTCGGTCAGCAAACCGATCGTCTCGACAGCGGCCTTGGCGCTGGTGGGGCAGGGCCGCCTGCAAATGATTGATCCGGTGGCGCGCTGGCTGCCGTACTTCCAGCCGCGCCAGCCTGGCGGCCAGCTGGCGGCCATCACCGTGCGCCACTTGCTCACGCATACCGCCGGCCTCGACTATGGCTTTTTCCAGCCGCCGGGCGGTGCCTATGCGCAGGCGGGCGTATCGGACGGCATGGACGCCGCACCGGTTTCCATGCCGGACAATCTGCGCCGCCTGGCCAGCGTCCCATTGGCTTTTGCGCCGGGTGAGCGCTGGGCCTACTCGATTGCCACCGACGTGCTGGGCGCGGTGATCGAGCAGGTCACTGGTTTGCCGCTGGCGCAGGCTGTGCGGCAGTTGGTGACCGGGCCGCTGGCCATGCACGACACCGGTTTCGTGGCGGTCGATCCCACGCGCCTGGCGGTGGCCTATGCCGACCGCCAGTCTGGCTACGCGCGGCCGCGCCGCTTGCGTGATGCGGGCGAGGAGCATTTGCCTTTTCTTGATGGCATGGCCGGTTTTACCCTGTCGCCGGCGCGCGCGCTGGACGCTTGCGCGTATGCCTCGGGCGGCGCCGGCATGGTCGGCTCGGCGCCGGACTTCATGCACTTGCTGGAAACCCTGCGCCTGGGTGGCGCGCCGCTGTTGCCCCTGGCGCTGGCAAGCGAGATGGGCCGCAACCAGACCGGCATGCTGGAACTGCCCTCCTGGCCCGGGCGCAGTTTTGGCCTGGGTTTTACCGTATTGACCGATCCGCTGGCGGCCGGCACGCGGGAAAGCGTAGGTAGCTGGCGCATGGGCGGTACTTATGGCCACTCCTGGTTTGTCGATCCGGTCCGTGAATTGTCGGTGGTGGCGTTCACCAATACGGCCATCGAGGGCATGGCCGGGCCGTTCGTCGCGCAACTGTGCCACGCCGTGTATGGCGAGGCGCTGGCATGAAGCGCCCGCATCCCGTCGTCTTTCTCGCGCTGGGGCTGTTCGGCGTGTACTGCATCGAGTTTGGCGTGGTCGGCATCTTGCCCTTGATCATGCAGCGCTTTGGCGTGACGGCCGCGCGCGCCGGCCTGCTGGTGGGGCTGTTCGCGCTGGTGATCGCCGCAGCCGGCCCCTGGCTGGTGCTGCTGGCCACGCGCTGGCGCCGCAAGCCGGTGCTGCTGGTGTCGCTGTGCGTGTTTGCGCTGGCCAGCGTGGCGTCCGGGTTTGCGCCGCGTTTCGAATGGCTGCTGGCACTGCGCGTGGTGCCGGCCCTGTTCCATCCCGTCTATTTTTCGCTGGCGATGGTGGCCGCCGCCGCCCTGTATTCACCGCAAGACTCCGCCCGCGCCGGGGCGCATGCGTTCACGGGCACCAGCATGGGCATGGTGCTGGGTATTCCGCTGACTACGTGGATCGCCGACCAGTATGGCTATGAGGCATCGTTTTTGGCCTGCGCCGCCGTCAATCTGCTGGCCGCGCTGGGCTTGTATCTGTTCCTGCCCGACACGCCACACAGCGCGCCACTGGCCTATGGCCGCCAACTGGCGATCCTGCGCAAGCCTGCCCTGTGGCTCAATATCGCGGCGGCCATCTTGGTGTTTGCCGCCATGTTTTCCGTCTACGCCTACGCGGCCGCCTATTTGCAAGAAATAGCCGGCTTGACGGCGCGCCAGACGGGCATGCTGCTGGTGGTGTTCGGGGTGGGTGGCGTGGCCGGCAATCTGTTTGCGGGGCGCCAGCTGGGCCGACACCTGCTGCGCACGGTGTTGCTGCAGCCTATGTTGCTGTGCCTGGCTTACGGGCTGCTGTACCGCTACGCCGATGCGGCAGGCTGGACCGTTGCCGTGCTGGCGCTGTTCTGGGGCGCGGCGCACACGAGCGGGCTGATCGTCACGCAAGTGTGGCTCAGTTCCGAAGCGCGCGAAGCGCCGGCCTTTGCCATCGGCGTGTATATCGCCGCCATCAACCTGGGCGTCACCATCGGCGCGCTGGCGGGTGGCGCAGCGATTGCCCGTTACGGCATGCAAGGCAGCCTGGGCAGTGGTGTGCTGCTGGCCGTGCTGGCGCTGGCCGTCATCGCGCTCAAAGCCATGCTCTACCGCGCGACGATGCTAAGTAAGTACGCATAAATTCTTGTGGATTCTGACTTCCATAACCGGCGCTCTGCGGCGTTGCCCGCTGCTAGCAGTGCTCGCACTGCGTCGCATCGCGCGCCTTGCAGCGCATCCGGTTCTGTTCGTCATAATTTCACAATAATTTCTTGGTACTTACTTAGCTATGGTTGGGAATGCACACCAGCAGATCCGTGTCGCCCACGTCCACCCCGGCCTGCGACAGCAGGGTCGTCGCCTGGCCCCGGTGATGGGTCTGGTGGTTAAAGAAATGCATCAACAGCGCAAAGAACTGGCGCCGGTTCTCGCCACGGCTGTTGCGGTAGTCGAGCAAATGGTCAAGATCGCTTTCCGTGATGGCGGCGGCCCAGTCGATAATCACCTGGTCGAGCCAGCGGCGGTGCGCCTGCATGGCCGCGAAATCGTCGAACAGGGGCTGCGTGAGCGAAGCCGGCGGCGTGATGGCGCGGACCGGATCGAGCAAGGGAAACTTGGCCGGGTGTTTCGCGTAGCGTTGCAGCCACAGGGTGTCGCCGACCATGATGTGGTTGAGGGTAGCGAGCAGCGAGCCGAAGAAGGCGCCCCGCTCGCGTTGCAGTTCGCCGGGCGCCAGGCCCGCCGCCGCCGCATAGACCCTGGCGTTCATCCACTGATTGTATTCGGCCATCATGCAGATATGCGCGCAGCGGCTCATGGTGTGTCCTCCGGTCAGATTGATTTCAAAAAGGCCCGTATGCCGGCCAGCAGCATCTCGATGGCCATCGCCGTCAGTATCAGGCCCATCAGGCGTTCGAACGCCGTCATCACCCTCGGCCCCAGCGCGCGCTGCAGGCGCTCGGCGCAGAGGAACACCAGCAGCCACACCAATGCTACCGCAGTCAAGCCCGCCACATGGGCGATGACCTCATTGACTTCGTGCGAGGAAAACAGCAGCACGGTGGCCAGCGCCGACGGGCCGGCCAGCGCGGGTATGGCCAGCGGCACGATAAACGGTTCGCCGGCAATATCATGGTCGCTATTGCCGTTCGATGGTTGCGGAAACACCATGCGCATGGCGATCAGGAACAGAATCACGCCGCCGCCGATGCGCAGCGCGACTTCCGACAGTTGCATGGCTTTCAAGAAGTGGCGGCCGAAAAACATAAACAGCAGCAAGATGCCGAAGGCGATCGCGCATTCGCGCACCACCACTTTCCAGCGCCGCTCGACGGGCACGCTTTTCAGGGCGTTGACGAACAGGGAAACGTTGCCGAACGGGTCCGTCACAAGCAACAGCAGGATAAAAGTCTGGAAGAAATTCTGGGTCATGTCAGTGTGGGTCGGTTTGCCAGCCGGTATAGACAACTTCGGCTTCAGGCCGCGATGATAACAAGCCGTGCCGCAATCGCCCATGATTATTGATGCGTAGCAGCATTTTTCTTGAGCATCGCTGGCGCCGTGCGATAAAACTCGGTCGGCGTGGTGCCGAAGTGTTTTTTGAACATGGCCGCAAAGGCGCTCTGGCTGGTGTAGCCATTGTCCAGCGCCACGTCGATTACCTTGGCTCCATGGGCCAGCTGTTCCAGCGCCCGCAGCAGCCGCGCCTGCTGGCGCCAGTGGCCGAAACGCATGCCCGTCTGCTTCTGGAACAAACGGTGCAGGCTGCGCTCGGTGATGTCCAGTTGCTGCGCCCAGTGCGCCACCGTCAGCTGTTCGCCGGGTTCTTGCATCAGGCGCTCGCAAATGCCGCGCAGGCGCGCGTCCTGCGGCAGCGGCACGTACAGGGGCAGCACCGGCAGGCTGTCGAGCTCATGCAGCAGCAGTTGCAGCAAATGCCAGTCGCGCCCGCCGTCAGGAAAATCGGGCGCGATATCGACGGCCGCCACGATCAGCTGGCGCAGCAGCGGGCTGATCTCGAGCACGCAGCTGTGGCGCGGCAACAGCGGCGAGTTGGCGCAGTGGATGAACACGGTGCGCATCCTGACGGCGCCGCTCATGCGGATCTGATGGTCGACGCCGGGCTGCAGCCATACGCCGCGCGTGGGCGGCACCACCCAGCGCCCGCCTTGGGTGGCGATGGTCATCACGCCGTCGATGGCGTAGATCAGCTGGGCGTGCGAGTGGCGATGCACGGAAATCACATGGCCGTGCTCATAGTCGACGGCCAGCGCCATGGCGCGCGCGGTGACGGGCAGCAGTTCCTGATAGTCGGTTTGCATGATGGTTGCGTCAGTTTTGCGACAGGTATAGTCATCTTAGCGCGAGAAAGCGCAGCGTGCCTGCTGCATCATGGTTGCCCCTGTCACCACCGGAGCCCTGCATGCCTGCGCGCGAACCTGTCCACCCGTCGTACTACCTTTACCCCTTGGTCGCCATGCTGTTGTGGGCCGGCAATGTGGTGGTGTCCAAGCTGGCCGCCGCCAGCATCGCTCCCACCGCCATCACCTTTTACCGGCTGGTGCTGGTGCTGCTGGTGATGACGCCGTTCGTGGCCCGCCCGTTGTGGCGCAACCGCGTGGCGATCCGCCGCCACTGGTGGCAGCTGGCGCTGTGCGGCGTGATGGCGATGGCGCTGTTCCAGAGCCTGTCGTACCGCGCGGCCGAGACCACCACCGCCACCAATATGGCCATCGTCACGGCGCTGGCGCCGTTGATGACGGCGATCCTCAGCGTGCTGCTGCTGGGCGAACAACTGACGCTCGGCATGGCGGCGGGCGGCGTGCTGTCGTTTGGCGGCCTGCTGTACCTGGTCGGGCGCGGCGACGTGCTGGCGCTGCTGCATGAAGGCATGCACGCGGGCGACGCGCTGATGCTGCTCGCCTGCCTGATCTTTGCCCTGTACGGCGTGCTGCTGCGCCGCTGGCGCCTGGCCGTGCCTGCCTGGCAGTCGATCTACTGCCAGGCCTGGGCGGCGCTGCTGTGCATGCTGCCGTTTTTCCTGCGCCTGCCCGCCGGCAGCGCGCCCCTGAACGGCGCCACCTTGCCGCTGATCGCCTATGCCGGCATCGCCTCGTCCATCGTATTGTCGTATTTGTGGATCGAAGGCGTAAAGCGGCTGGGGCCGAACCGCTGCAGCATTTTCGTCAACCTGCTGCCGATCCTGACGGCGCTGCTGGCGATAGGCTGGCTGCATGACACCCTGCATGCTTTTCACTTGATCGGCGGCGGTGTGTCGCTGCTCGGCGTGTTGCTGGCGCAGACGGTGCCGCGGCCCTTGTTCGCGCGCGGTGCCGGCGCGTCGCGGGCCTGATGATGTTTCGAGCCGGAGAGTATTACAGATCGAGCGCGGGCGGGGTGCGCTGCGCCTGCAGCAGCGCTGCTTCCTCGGCCGCCTTGACTCTCGCCGCCTCGGCCGCCAGTTCCGCTTTCTCCAGGGCGTCATGGCGTGCCTGCAAGGCCGCCTTGGCGCGCACGAACACGATCTTGATGGCCGCCATCACCGGCACCGACAAAAAGATGCCGACCACGCCACCCAACTGGTCGCCTGCCAGCAGGCCGACGATCACCATCAGCGGCGACACTTCCACGCCTTCGCTCATCAGGTAGGGATTGAGCACATAGTCCTGGAACAGGCGGTAGGCGGCGATAAAGCCGATCAGCCAGAACACGTGCTCGTAACCGCTGAAGCCGGCCACCACCACGGCGATCACGGCCGCGCCCAAAGGCCCCGCAAACGGGATGAATTCCAGCAAGGCGGCGGCGCCCGCCAGCAGCAGGCCATACGGCACGCCCATCAGCGAAAACGCCACGCTGTATGAAATGAAGGTGGCGATCGACAGCAGCAGCAGGGCGCGCACATAGCGCGACAGCAGCACGTCGAGGTCGTCGATGATGGCGCCCCACAGTTTTTTGTTCGGGCGGTTCAGTAAGGCCAGCAAGCCGTCGCGCATGTCCGGGCCTTCCTTGATCAGCAAAAAGCTCAGCACCGGCACCAGCACCAGGTAGATCAGGTTGCTGGCGGCATGCATCACCGTCAGGCCCAGCTCCTTGGCCAGCGGCATCGCCTGGCCGTTGTCGCCGCCCAGCTGCGTCTGCATGAAGGCCAGCAGGCGCGCGCGCAGCGGCTCCATGAATTCCGGCAGCGGGATGCGTTCGGCAAAGTTGTTGCCCTTGAGCAGGGTCGGCAACTGGTCGCTCAGTTTCACGGCTTCATCTTCGATGCGCGCGCCGAAAATCGAACCCAGGATGGCGACCAGCACAATCACCACCAGGAACACGAGGCCGATGGCGGCCGTGCGCGGCAGGCGCTTCGGACCATGACGCTCCAGCAGCCCGATCAGCGGGTACACCAGATAGCTGAAGAACACCGCAAACACCACCACGATCAAGGTCGACGACACCTTGTAGATAAGAAACAGCAAGAAAGCGACGACAAACGCCGTCCACAC
The DNA here is from genome assembly GCF_002250505.1 of Janthinobacterium sp. PC23-8. Classification (GTDB taxonomy): domain Bacteria; phylum Pseudomonadota; class Gammaproteobacteria; order Burkholderiales; family Burkholderiaceae_D; genus Janthinobacterium. The sequence goes on along the minus strand of NZ_NJGY01000001.1, from coordinate 2,158,936 downwards.
CATCTTGGCGACGCGCAGATTAAAACCGAACATGACAGGTCCTTGGACAAAAGCTGGCCGCGCCAGGCGAGGCGAGGCCAGGAATAAAGAAGTGCGCGTGGCGGTGGGCAGGGCGTGGCGGCACGGCGATAAATCATACCGCAAAGTAATAAAATGCCATTTTCATTTGTGCCAGGGAAATGATCAGCTGGCCGTGGCCTCGCGGCTCGGTGGCGTGCCGAACATGCGCGCGTATTCCCGGCTAAATTGCGACGCGCTTTCATAGCCCACCTGGTAGGCCGCCTGCGACACATTGGCCGCGCGCGCCTGCAACAAGCGCCGCGCCTGCAGCAAGCGCAATTGCTTCTGGTATTGCAGCGGCGTCACCGACGTGATGCTCTTGAAGTGGGCGTGGAAGGACGAAGCGCTCATGCCGGCGCGCGAGGCCAGGCGCTCGATGCCGAGCGTGGCGGCAACGTCGGCCTGCATCAGATTGATCGCCTCGGCAATGCGCAAGGCGTGGCTGTCGGGCGCGACCAGCCGTCGCAAGGCCTGGCCCTGTTTGCCCTTGAGCAGCCAGTAGTACAGCTCGCGCACGATCGACGGCGTCAGCATGGCCAGGCCGCGCGGGTCGTCCAGCAACTGCATCAGCCGCAGCAGGCAGTCGGCGGCCTGGGTGTCCAGTTGCCCGACAAAGACGCCGTGCGCGGCATGGTCCGCCGCGCTCATTTCCGTGCCGGCGTCCAGCTGGGTGATCACTTCCTGCAGCAGCTTGATATCGAGCGACAAGATCAAGGCCAGGAAAGGCACCTCGCTGCTCGCCTGCGTGACGCGGCCCAGTATCGGCAGGTCGACGCTGACGATCAAAAATTCCATCGCGCTATAGTTAAACAGCGCGTCGCCCAGCATCGCCTGTTTCGCCCCTTGCACGGTCAGGCACAAAGTTGGTGTGTACAGCGCGTATTGCGGCAAGGTTTGCCCGGCAACGCGCATCAGCCGCAGCGGCGCAAGCTCCGTGGCGTAAAAGCCATCGGCGCTGTGGCGCCCGCGGGTGTAGGCGTCGATGGCGGCGGCAAGGGGAGAAGTCGGCATGCTGATCCTGACGGTAGGAAGTTGATTCAATGCTAGCGCGCCTGGCGACGCGCCGCCAAGCGGCTTGGAGTTTTAGGCATGAAATGTGGAGTTTTTCCGCTTCACCGCGTGCCCGGCCACGGCCACACTGAAGCCCTTATTCAACGCAAGGAGATATCCATGACCACCGAGCAAACCATTGCCCTCGTTACCGGTGCCAGTCGCGGCCTGGGCCGCAACGCCGCCCTGCACCTGGCCCGCCAGGGCGTCGATGTCATCATCACCTACCATGCCCAGCGCGCCGAAGCCGAGGCCGTCGCCGCCGAAATCACGCAGCTGGGCCGCCGCGCCGCCGTGCTGCAGCTCGACAGCGCGCAAGTGGCGTCCTTCGCGCCGTTCGCCGCCCAAGTGCGCACGGTGCTGGCAGGTTGGGGCCGCGAGCAGTTCGACTATCTGGTCAATAACGCCGGCATCGGCCTGATGGCGCCGTTTGCCGAGACCAGCGAGGCGATGTTCGACCAGCTGATGAATATCCATTTCAAGGGCGTGTTCTTCCTCACGCAAACCTTGCTGCCGTTGATCGCCGATGGCGGACGCATTCTCAATATATCGAGCGGCCTGACCCGCTTCAGCATGCCCGGCATGTCGGCCTATGCGGCCATGAAGGGCGCGGTGGAAGTGCTGAGCCGCTACCTGGCCAAGGAACTGGGCGCGCGCGGCATCGCCGTCAATACCCTGGCGCCCGGTGCGATTGCCACCGACTTCGGCGGCGGCGACGTGCGCGACAATCCGCACATCCAGCAGTACCTCGCTGCGCAAACCGCGCTGGGCCGCGTGGGCGAGCCCGACGATATCGGCCCGATGATCGCCGCGCTGCTGTCCGACAGCCACCGCTGGGTCAACGGCCAGAGGGTGGAAGTGTCGGGCGGCATCTACCTGTAAGGCGGGTGGCGTAGCGGCTCAGGACACATACAGCACATAGCGGTTCTTGCCGTTCTTCTTGGCCAGGTACAGCGATTCGTCCGCGCGCCGGTAGGTGTGCGACAAATCCGCTTCTTTGATCAGCTCGGCCATGCCGATGCTGATCGACAGCACCCTTTCCTGCCGGAAGGCCGCTTCCATGCTGCACAGCAGCTTTGCCGCAAACGCACAGGCGGCGTTTTGTTCGCCCTGGTAAATCACGGCAAACTCCTCGCCGCCCAGCCGGCCGCACAAATGCCCGGCGGACAATTGCGCGATCACCGCAGCCGTCTTTTGCAACACCTCGTCGCCCACCTCGTGCCCATCGGCATCGTTGATCTTCTTGAAGTCGTCGATATCAATCATCAGGAAAAACGCCGTGCCCTTTCCCCGCGCCTGCAGCGCGCGTGCGCATTGCGTAAACATGCGGCGGTTGTTCAGGCCCGTCAGGCCATCGGTGTACGCCATCACCGTCAGGTCGCGCCGTGCGCGGTAGTTATGGATGCGCAAGAACAGGAAATAAATATTGAGCGCCAGGCCGATCAGCGCGCTGACCACCACCGCCAGCGCCGGCCAATAATGGTCGGTTTGCTGCGCATGATCGGGAAACTGCCCCAGCCCCAGAGTGAGCCAGACGCACAGCGAAATGCCCAGGTAATACGCGATGCCGCTGAAAATGGGGGCGATGGTCAGCGTGATCATCACGCCCAGCGGCAAGACCCAGAACGCTGGGTCGTCCGTCGCCATGATCATCACGCGAAAACCGAAGGTGATGAACAACACGCTGGCCGCGCCGTGGACGACGATGGTGCGCAGCGAGCGCGACATCACCGTCAGCCCCAGCCCCGCCAGCATGCCCGCCAGCGCCAGTACCGCTTGTGCCTGGTCGAGCATCTGCCGATGCCGCATCAGCCCCACCGTGGCCAGCCAGCTGAGCACGCCAAAGACCAGGATGGAGATCGCAATAAAACGCAATTCCTTGAAAAAGCGCCGCTGCTGCTCCGCTTCGCCGAGAGAGAACAGATAATAAACGGCGGCAGACATGTCGCGCTGGTTAAACATGGCAGACATCCACACAGATTACAGGCCTTGCGGCAAAACGCACCCCGTCCACCAGGGGCAGCATGGCATGCGCATGATCAATTTGCATCTTGGAATGAGTGTACTGGTTTATAGGCGAAAATGGGGTGCCGAAGGAAGGAAATAGGGTGCGTTGTACGACGCGCGCCACAAGCTTGAGCCCGGCTGCTCAGGTGCTGCGATACGCTCAGGTATTCATCCATGCACAACGCAAGAATTGCTGTACCTCTTCTTCGCCAAGCTTGCCGCCTGACAGTTCGATGCTCGCGCGTGCATGCGCTGGAACGCGGCAGCGTCGTTTTCCTTGGCAGTGGTGATTATTTTTCTCTCGGTGTTAGCGTTCCCGCTGCGATAGATCAGATGCTTATAGCGTAGCCAAGCTAAATACGACACTCATTGGACTGCTGCCTTCGTGGCTTACGTAGCGTACCGGACCGTGATAAACGAAGGGCGCACCTTTGCCGTTGTGTAGCTTAGATTCACGCACAAACAGATGGATTGTGAGTCCTTTTTGCTCGTGCTCGATAATATCGCGTCCCTTTTTATTGGTCGGCGATGTGGAATTTTGGCTTTGCCAATGGAAGGTGCTGTCATCGATCCAATGATCGAGATAGCGATGATCTGCAGCTTTTCCTTGCTTATTGAGCGTTACCAGCAACACCATCGCATTCTTGCTAGCGACCGTCACATGCCCGACATTCCAATTGCCGATGCTATAGGTTTCGCCAAATAGTGGCGCAATATCCTCGCGCTTGAATGCCTGGCCGATGGCCAAATCGAGCGGACTGACAATGGCTTTGAAACGCGCCAAGGTGTGCATATCCTCGGTGGCATCCATATCTTGATAGTCTGGATTGGCGGCTCGCAGCACATAGCCGCCGTCAGGTGTCTTGACAATATGGCGCAGTAAATACTGGAAGCCATCGCCAGACTCATCTTGACGCTCGATCGCCATCACCGAGCCAGTAATCGAGCCCGCATTGGTGGGCGTAATATGTTCCAGCAGCAGGTAGTCGCCATCTTGAATCGGGTGTTTGCCACCGTTCATGGAATTGCCCGATGCGCGGGCGATAAAGTGCCGATGCGGATCGATATTTCCGTAGCTGCTAGGCAGGCTGCGGTACTCTTCCGCATCCACAGTCCCGGTCTTAAAGTGGCCGCAAGCGATTTTCAAATTCGGAAAATAGGGTAAGGGCGTCAGATTGTTCGCCTTTTCGCTACGAACAAACGGAATCACATTATTTGGTAACTCTGCTTGGATGCGACGGATTTCATAGGCGGCCAAGCGGTAGTCAATAATCTCTTGCACCATCAGTTCGAAGTTCGCCCGATGGCCGTCATGAAGCGTAAACACGGCTTCAAATCGCCCATCTTTCATCCGGAAATCACTATTTTTTCCAGTGCTGTTGCCGCCTATCCAAGCGTTGATGGGATTGCTAGACCAGTAGCGCAGCCATGCTTCGCTTTGACCATTGCCTGCGCGCAGTGGCTCTGGAAGATCTGCCAGCAGCGCGCGCCGGCGTTGCAGCACTTGCCATGAGCGCTCAGCCAGTGCTGCTGCTGTTGGTGGCGTATGCCAACCATCCATTTCCTGTAATGCCTCAAGCAATACCATCTTGAAGCTCTTGTTCATCGAGGTTATTTCCAATTCGCGCAAGAAGCTGCGATGCTTGGCCGCGATGACTTGCTCGTTTGCGTCGAGGTCATCCATTGCCTGGACGAGAGCGTACCAATCACCGTACTCCTTGCGCATCGCTGGCATGCTGGCGCCAGCCCGGTAAAACTCGGCCAAGGTCGGGCGCCGGCCTAAGCTATCGCGCAAGGCGATGTACTCGTTTTTCGTTCCTTCGCTGTCCAAGGACTTGAGAAACTCGATCAATTTCAAATCGTAGTTGACGAAGCATCCCTCGGGCAGATCAAGCTGGTTCGCCTCTGCCTTGCGTGCGAAATCCGCCAATTTTTTATAGCTGGCGTCGATCTCAAACAAGGCCTCGGGTTTATGCAGAAAGCTTTTGTGATTGCCGATAAAGTCCAAAATAACCAAGCGTTCCTTGCCTTCGCTTTTGCGCAAGCCTCGGCCCAATTGCTGGAGAAAGAGGATTTTGGACTCGGTAGGGCGCAGCATCATGACCGTATCGATGGCCGGCAAATCCACGCCTTCGTTAAACAGATCAACAGAGAAGATCACCGCGAGCCGTCCGTCACGCAGGCGCTCCAGCGCATCGGCACGGCTCAGCGGCGAACCGGCATACACCGCAGCACAAGCGATACCGGCTTTGGCAAACTGGGCTGCCATAAATTCGGCATGCGTGACCGAGACACAAAATGCCAGCGTGCGTTGCTGCTTATAGCGCTGCCACTCTGTCAGCGCATGCTTAGCACGAGCCAGCGTCGCCAATTTATTGCTCAATTGCTCAAGATCGAATCGGCCGCTGCGCCAAGGAAGTTCAGCGTAATCTACCGAACTATCGAAGATGCCGTAGTAGTGAAACGGCACCAGAAGCTTGGCTGTGATGCCATCGAAAAGACCACGCGTGAAGACAAGATTGTCATCGCAGAGTGACAAAATATCGGATTGATCTGAGCGATCCGGCGTCGCCGTCAAACCCAGCAAAAACTTCGGCGCAAAATAGGCAAGTAGGCGGCGGTAGGTCGGTGCCGCCGCATGATGAAATTCGTCAACGACGATATAGTCGAAATGCTCTGGCGAGTATCGCTCCAAATGGGCTTCTTTCCCCAACGTTTGGATCGAAGCGCATAAAATATCGGCCTCGCTGTCTCTGGTTTGGCCAGCGTAAAAGCCGACGCGTGCATCGGGCCGAATGCGTAGGAAAGTCTCGGCGGCTTGATTCAAAATCTCCTCCCGGTGAGCGACAAACAACACCCGTCGCGCTCCGAGTTGTTTGGCGTCGAAGGCGGCAAGCCATGTTTTTCCAAGGCCGGTTGCCAGCACAACTAAACCGCGTCGAAACCCTTCATCGCGTGTCGCTCGTAGCGCGAACAATGCCTCGATTTGGACGGTAGTTGGAACGGGGGGCGCATCTTGTTCCAGGCTGCCTGGCGCTACAGCCATCGGCAAGGGGATGCGGCGGGCATCATACTGGGCGATCCACTCATCCGTTAGGGGGGCGCAGCGAGGATGGGCGAACAACTCCTCAAATCTGGAGCGCGCTTCAAGATAGCCATTGTCACCCGGATAATTGATGCGATAGTTCCACTCAAGGCCATTCGTTAGCGCTTGCCGGCTGATATTGCTAGAGCCAATAAATGCCGTGCCGCTTAGAACGCTCTGGTCATTGAGTTGAGCGAACAGATAGGCTTTGAGGTGAAAACTGCTGCCAGCCGATTCGTATACTTTGACCTGCGCCCCTTGCGCCTGCAGCAGCATCAACAAGCGCAAAGCTTCGGTGTCGGTCACGTCTAAATAGTCGCTCGTCAGCACACGTACACGCGCCGGCTGGCGATTCGATTCCTTGTCACCTTTGAGTGCGCTTTGCAGGTCTGGCAGCAGCAAGCGCAGTCCCGTCGTCTTAACGAAAGCGACAGCTAAATCGACCTCGGACGCTTGGTTAATGGAACTGCTCAGGTGCGGCAAAAACGGATCGCTGCCGCCCGTAATCAGATGATTTTGCGGCGCGACTGCACGGCGTACCAGAGCGTTGAGCCATTGCTCATTGCGGCCCGGCCGCTGATCGATGGATTGCCAGCATTCGATCCGGTCAACATCAGGCAAGCCATCAAACCATGCGCGCAATTGCGGTTCTTCAACGTCCGTGAAATGACGGCCATCCTGAACCCGCTCGCTGGTGCCAAGCTTAAAACTCAGATAAAACGCACCGCCGGGTTTCAACGCATTCCATAGGCTGGCGAGTGCGGTCGGCAACTCTGCTTGCGGGACGTGCAGCAAACTAGCGCAAGCCCAAATGCCGTCGTAGCAGGCCTGCTCTTTGACATCGGTGAAAGTGCGCAATTGAACGTCAAGGCCCGTATGCTTCTTGGCTAACTGTACAAGCTCTTCTGACGCATCGAAGGCGGTAACACGATATCCTTTGTCGAGAAAAGCCTTGGCATCTCTTCCTGATCCACAGCCAGCGTCCAACACGCTTCCACCGGGGCTCACCGCAGACAAAAATCGATCATGTAATACAGACATATCGACATTGGCGGTATTGCTAAAAAAAGCGGTCGCGTTTTGATTGTAGTAGCTGAGGGTGGATGTCATCGTGCTATTCAATATGATCAAAAAAAAGGCGACACATCGTGTCGCCCCTCTATCAACAATACCGCTTAAACGTCGATATTGCCTGCACGCAACGCATTATTCTCAATAAACGCCCTACGTGGCTCCACATCATCGCCCATCAGGGTGGTAAAGATCTGGTCCGCCGCAATCGCGTCCTCGATCTGCACCTTCAGCAAACGGCGCACGGTCGGGTCCATGGTGGTTTCCCACAGCTGCTCCGGGTTCATTTCGCCCAGCCCTTTGTAGCGCTGTTTCGAAACTGTCCGTTCGGCTTCGTCGCGCAGCCATTGCATGGCCTGGTGGAAGTCGGTGACGGCGATTTCTTTCATGCGCTCGCCTTCGCCACGGCGGACAAAAGCGCCTGCGCCCATCAGACCTTCGAAGGTGGCGGCGCCCGTGCTCAGCACGGCGTAGTCGGGGCCTTGCACGAAGTCGGCGTCGATGGCGCTCACTTTCACGTTGCCGTGGTGCATGCGTTCGATGCGCAGCATGTGTTTTTCTGACAAATCATCCGAGCGCACCAGCACTTTGACGGCCGTGTCGTTGATCGCCGCTTGCAGGGCCAGGGCCGAGGTTTCGGCCAGCTCCAGGGTCGACAGGTCGAGCTGCACGCCGGTCATGATGGCGGTCAGGGCGGCGCGGTCGATCACGCGGGTCAAACGGGTCATGATGGTGTTCGACAGGTTGAACTTGCGCACCAGTTCGGCCAGGGTGTCGCCGGAGATGCCTTCGGCGCCTTCTTTCGGCACCAGCACGGCCGTGTTCAGGGCCACCGTCATCATGTAGGTGGCTTCTTCGGCGTCGTCTTTCAGGTAGCGCTCGTCGCGGCCCGACTTCACCTTGTACAGCGGCGGTTGCGCGATGTAGATATGGCCGCGTTCGACCAGTTGCGGCATCTGGCGGTAGAACAGCGTCAGCAGCAGGGTGCGGATGTGGGCGCCGTCGACGTCCGCATCGGTCATGATGATGATGCGGTGGTAGCGCAGCTTGTCGGCGTTGAATTCGTCCGGGCCGATCGAGGTGCCCAGCGTGGCGATCAGGGTGGTGATCTGCTCCGACGACAGCATTTTCTCGAAGCGCGCCTTTTCCACGTTCAATACTTTGCCGCGCAGCGGCAAAATCGCCTGGAACTTGCGGTCACGCCCCTGTTTTGCCGAGCCACCTGCCGAGTCACCCTCGACGATGTACAGTTCGCACAGGGCGGGGTCTTTTTCCTGGCAGTCGGCCAGCTTGGCCGACAGGCCCAGGCCGTCCATGATGCCTTTGCGGCGGGTCAGGTCGCGCGCCTTGCGGGCCGCTTCGCGCGCGCGCGCCGCTTCGACGATCTTGCCGCAGATGATCTTGGCGTCGTTCGGTTTTTCCTGCAGGTAGTCGGCCAGGGTCTTGGCGACGATCTCTTCGACCGGGCCGCGCACTTCAGAAGAGACCAGCTTGTCCTTGGTCTGCGACGAGAACTTCGGTTCCGGCACTTTCACCGACAGCACGCAGGTCAGGCCTTCGCGCATGTCGTCGCCGGTGATTTCCACTTTCGCCTTCTTGGCGAACTCGTGTTCATCGATGTATTTGTTGATCACGCGCGTCATCGCCGCGCGCAAGCCCGTCAGGTGGGTGCCGCCGTCGCGCTGCGGGATATTGTTGGTAAAGCACAGCACCTGCTCGTTGTAGGCGTCGTTCCACTGCATCGACACGTCGACCGTGATATTGGTGTGCTGGTCCGACATGCGTTCGCCGGTGGCCTGGAAAATGGTCGGGTGCAACACCGATTTGGCCTTGTTGATGTATTCGACGAAGCCGCGCGTGCCGCCTTCGAAGGCGAATATTTCTTCCTTGCCGGTGCGCTGGTCGGACAGGCGGATATTGACGCCATTGTTCAGGAACGACAGTTCGCGGATGCGCTTGGCCAGGATTTCGTAGTGGAATTCCACGTGCGTGAAAATCTCTTCGTCGGCCCAGAAATGCACGTCGGTGCCGCGCTTGTCGGTGTCGCCGATCACGGCGATAGGCGAGGTGGCCACGCCATCGACCGTTTCGATGATGCGGTTTTGCGGCACGCCACGCACGAATTCCATGTAATGGACTTTGCCGTTGCGGCGGATGGTCAGTTTCAGCAGTTTCGACAGGCCGTTGACGCACGATACGCCCACGCCGTGCAGGCCGCCCGAGACTTTATACGAGTTCTGGTCGAACTTGCCGCCGGCATGCAGTTCGGTCATGACGATTTCGGCGGCCGAGCGTTTCGGGTCGTGCTTGTCGTCCATTTTCAGGCCGGTCGGCACGCCGCGGCCGTTGTCGGTGATCGAGATCGAGTTGTCGCTGTGGATGGTGACGTGGATCTCGGTGCAATGGCCGGCCAGCGACTCATCGATGGAGTTGTCCAGCACTTCGAACACCAGATGGTGCAAGCCGGTGCCGTCCGAGGTGTCGCCAATATACATGCCCGGGCGTTTGCGTACGGCTTCCAGGCCTTCCAGGATCTGGATGGAGGAGGCGCCGTATTCTTCCGTTTTGGCCTGGATCGGGGTGTCTTGTGGATTCTCGGACATGGACTGCTTTCTCAAATAGCGATTGCTGATTGGGAGCGGACTTTTTGGGTCCGCCCCCAGTTTTTGCATTGGGTCTGGTGACGCCTGGATCCTTAGATCCGCATCGGCATGACAACGTACTTGAAGTCGGCGTTGTCAGGGATGGAGACCAGCGCGGACGAGTTAGAGTCGCCCAGCGCGATGTTGACGTGTTCGCACTTCAGGTTGTTGAGTACGTCGAGCAGGTAGGTGACGTTGAAGCCGATGTCGACCGAGTCGCCGCCGTAGTCGATTTCCAGTTCCTCGACCGCTTCTTCCTGGTCGGCATTGGTCGAGCTGATCTTCATGCTGCCCGGGGTGATAATGCAGCGCACGCCCTTGAACTTGTCGCTGGTCATGATGGCGGCGCGTTGCAGCGAGCGCAGCAGTTCATCGCGGCTGATCGTGAAGTCGTTTTTGTAGCCTTTTGGAATCACCCGCGTGTAGTCGGGGAACTTGCCTTCGACCAGCTTCGAGATCAGTTCGATGTCGGCAAAGGTCAGTTTCACCTGGTTGGCGGCGATGTCGAGCTGCACCGGCTCGTCGTTTTCTTCCAGCAGGCGCTGCAGTTCGATAATCGTCTTGCGCGGAATAATCACTTCCTGGCGCGCGAAGGTTTGCTCGGTGGCGACCTGGCAGAAGGCCAGGCGGTGGCCATCGGTGGCCACGGCAATCACATTATTGCCATCCAACACCAGCAGCAGGCCGTTCAGGTAGTAGCGGATGTCTTGCTGCGCCATCGAGAAATGCACCATGTTGAACAGGTGCTTCAGGGTTTTCTGGGGCAGGGTGACGGAGGCGTTATAGCTTTCCGCCTGTTGCACGGTCGGAAATTCTTCGGCCGCCAGGGTCTGCAGGGCGAAGCGCGACTTGCCGGTTTGCACCGTCAGGCGCTTGTTGAGCAGGGTCATGGTGACGTCGCCCGATTCGGGCAGCGCGCGCAGAATGTCGAGCAGCTTGCGCGCGGCCACAGTGGTGCCGGTAATATCAGCGCCAGAGCCGATCTGGGCGTGCGTGGTGATCTGCACTTCGGTGTCGGTCGACAGGAAGGAGACATTTTCGCCGTCTTTGCGGATGAGGATATTGGCCAGAATCGGCATAGTGTGCCGACGCTCGACAATACCGCTCACGATCTGCAGTGGCCGGAGAAGCGTATCTCGGGTGGTTTTGACCAATTGCATAGTTATCCTCAGGTTGGGTATGAAGTTGAAGGTAATTAAGTTGAAAGTAATTATGCACAATCATTGCAAGGGGAACCGGCAAGACTCGCTGATCGCTGTCGCGGGCGCCCTATCAGATCATAAGGCCAAAGCACGTTTTGAGCCAGCTTTGCCAAGATGCCGTGCTTACCCCTTCAATGTTTGCTCCAGCACATGCAACTCGTGGTTGCATTCCGGGTTTTTAGTGCGGTCCAGGGCGATCTTGCGCACCGCGTGCAGCACGGTCGTGTGGTCGCGCCCGCCAAACAGTTCGCCGATCTCCGGCAAGCTCTTCTGCGTCAATTCCTTGGCCAGGTACATGGCGATCTGGCGTGGCCGCGCGATATTGGCGGGGCGGCGCTTCGAATACATGTCGGCGACCTTGATATTGAAGAAGTCGGCCACGGTCTTCTGGATGTTTTCCACCGAGATCTGGCGATTCTGTACCGACAGCAAGTCCTTCAGGGCTTCCTTGACGATATCGATGGTGATATCTTTGCCGTGGAAACGCGAGTACGCCAGGATCTTGCGCAGCGCGCCTTCGAGTTCGCGCACGTTCGAGCGCAGGTGCTTGGCGACAAAAAACGCCACGTCATCCGAAAACGTCACGCCTTCCTGCTTGGCTTTTTTCAGCAGGATGGCCACGCGCATTTCCAGTTCCGGCGGTTCGATCGCCACCGTCAGGCCGGAATCGAAGCGCGAAATCAGGCGGTCGTCCATGCCGGTGATTTCCTTCGGATAGGTATCCGAGGTGATGATGATCTGTTTCTTGGCTGCGATCAGCGCTTCGAAGGCATAGAAGAATTCTTCCTGCGTCCGGCTCTTGCCGCCAAAGAACTGAATATCATCGATCAACAGCATGTCGAGCGAGTGATAGTAATGCTTGAAGTCGTCGAAACCCTTGCGCTGGTAAGCGGTCACTACGTCGCGCACATACTGTTCGGCGTGGATGTAGCGAATCTTCGCGCCCGGGTTGTCGGCCATCACCTGGTTGCCGATGGCGTGGATCAAGTGGGTCTTGCCGAGGCCCACGCCGCCATAGAAGAACAGCGGGTTATACGACACGCCCGGGTTGTTGGCCACCTGGATCGCGGCGGCGCGCGCCAGCTGGTTGGCCTTGCCGGTCACGAAGCTGTCGAAGGTCAGGTCGGTATTGATGCGGCTTTGCTCGCGCCGTGGCGCCGCGCCGATGCTCATTTCCGGCACGCTCGGCTGCGGCTCGGCCGGGCGGGCACTGGGCGCGCCGCCGTTCGGGTCGCTGGCCGGCGCGCTGGTGGCGGCAACCGGCTTTTTAGGCATGGCCAGGCGCGGGTCGAGCACGAACTGCACTTCGGTCGGCGCTTCGAAATACTGGATCGCGAGGGCGGTGATGCGGCTGGCGAACTGGGTCTTGACCCAATCGAGCTTGAATCGATTGGGCGCGGCGATGCGCAACTTGCCCTCTTCGTAGTCGAGAGGGATAAGCGGTTTTATCCACGCACTGAATTGTTGCGGTGTCAGCTCCAGTTCCAACTGCGCGGAACAGGCCTGCCAGAAATTGTCCATGAATCGTCTATGTGAAAAGGTGTGGGAGGGCGTATCGATCAGCCCTGCGTGCACCGTGTTGCAAGGCCGGCGTCGCGCGAGGGCTCGCCACACGTAACGCGCTATTCTACTCCCGACCGTCAAAGTTATCCACAGGCACGACTGTTATTTTTGCGACCGGGGGCTGGCCGGGCATGTGTACAAGTCGGCACTTATCCTCTGCCACGCAGCGGCAATGCGGCATTGCGGACACATGAGGACGGCTGCGAAAATTTCCACCCGATCACGGCAATCCTTGACAGCGGGGGGGGTTATGCTGAATAATTCAGGGTTCCCCGCCCGTATTCCGTGTTTATTCATTTGGAACGACAATATGGACTAAGCGTGGATTAAGCGGGCGATGAGATTGGCCAGCTTGTGCCTTGGCATAAGTGCGCGATTGTCATTGGCACCAAAAACTGACGGGACGTCAGACCCGATTTTGCATTTTTTTTGTTTTTAGCGAGACCAACATGAAACGTACTTACCAACCTTCCGTCGTTCGCCGCAAGCGTACGCACGGCTTCCGCGCTCGTATGGCTACCCGTGGTGGCCGTGATGTGCTCAACGCACGTCGCGCAAAAGGCCGCAAACGCCTGGCCGTCTAGGCTTGTCGTTGACAGCTGATCGCGTGGCTAGCTGTACTCCAGTCGGCAATCAACGCGAAGGTTCACACGACTTCGCGCGCGTTCGGCGTATCGTTAAAACGGATGAATTTTCATCCGTTTTTCGTTTGCGCCCTTCGCAAAAAACAGCGCATTTTGTGCTGTATACCCGACACAATCTCTTGCCGCACGCGCGGCTGGGCGTCGTTGTGGCCAAGCGTTTCGCGCCACGCGCGGCGACCCGCAACACGATCAAGCGCGTCACGCGCGAGCTGTTTCGCAACAGCGCGCTGCCGCCGGTCGACTGTGTGGTGCGCCTGTCGCGCCCAGTCAACAGCAAGGACGGCCCGGCCACCACGGCCAGGCTGAAAGCCGAGCTGCGCGATGAACTCGGCCGGCTGTTCGCGGCGCAAGTGGCCGCGCAAGCGCGCTCTGTTGCGTTTCCACCGTCCGCGCCATGAAAACCGTGCTGCTGTTCCTGTTGCGAGCTTATCAATTGCTGATCAGCCCCATGCTGGGACAGAATTGCCGCTTCTATCCAAGTTGTTCGCATTACGCGATGGAAGCGTTGCGCGTGCACGGCGCCGCCAAAGGCAGCCTGCTGGCGGCCAAACGCGTGTGCCGCTGCCACCCCTGGAATGATGGGGGCGTCGATCCGGTGCCACCGGCCGACGGCAAATCATCTTCAACGACCGCTTGCGGTTGCAACCACTCCTGACCAATACCCTAATGGATATCAATAAACGTACCATCCTGTGGATCGTGTTCTCCGTCTCGCTGGTAATTCTCTGGAACGAATGGATGATTTCGACGGGCCGCCCATCGATGTTCTCCGCCAATACCGCCCAGACCGCCACGGCGCCGACCACTCCCGCACCGACCGCCCTGCCGGCCGCCGGCGCGGCATCCTTGCCTGGCGTGAATGCCGATCCGGGCGCTTTCAAGAGCGAGCGCATCACCATCACCACCGATGTCATCAAGGTCGATATCAACACCTTGGGCGGCCAGGTCAAGCGTCTGGAATTGCTGAAATTTAAAGGCGCGGGCAATCCGGGCTGGTTTGGCGGTTGCTTCGGCCTGTTCAAGTGGTGCCAGCCTGACGAAGGCAAGCAAAACGAAGTGCTGTTCGACGAAGGCGTCAACCACACTTACCTGGCGCAAACCGGCCTGGTCGGCGGTCCTTTCCCGACGCACAACACCGGTTTCACGGTGCGCCCTGGCGTGCGTACGCTGGCCGACGGCAAGCAGATCGAGCTGGTAATGGAAGCGGTGCAAGGCGGCGTCAAGCTGACCAAGACGTTTACCTTCAAGCGCGGCGACTATGTGATCGATGTGCGCCATGACGTGGCCAACGTCGGCACGGCGGCGGTCACGCCTCAGCTGTACATGCAACTGGTTCACGACGGCAACAAGCCGGTCGGCGACTCGTTCTTCAACAGCAGCTACACCGGTCCGACCCTGTACACGCCGCAAGACAAGTACCAGAAGATGACGTTCGAGAAGATCGAAAAAGCCGCTGCCGAAGATGAAAAAACCGGCAAGGATACGGCCATGAAAAGCCTGCATCCGGTCAAGTCCGATGGCGGCTGGTTTGCCATCTCGCAGCATTTCTTTGTGTCGGCTTTCGTGCCGCCAGCGAATATCTCGCGCGACATTTTCACCAAGAAGCTGGCGGCCAACACCTACGCCATCGGCAATCTGGTGACCTTGCCGTCGCTGGCGCCTGGCGCCTCGGCCGCGATCGACGCCAGGCTGTACTCGGGTCCGCAGATCGCGCATCTGCTCGAACCGGTGTCGCCTGGCCTGGAACTGGTCAAGGATTATGGCTGGCTGACGATTATCGCCAAGCCGATCTTCTGGGTCATGGAACAGATCCACAGCGTGCTGGGCAACTGGGGCTGGACGATTATCGCCTTCACCATCCTGATCAAGCTGGCCTTCTTCCCGCTGTCGGCCGCCGGTTACCGCAGCATGGCCAAGATGAAACTGGTCACGCCGAAGATGCAGGCGATCCGCGAGCGCTACAAAGGCGATCCGCAGAAGATGAACCAGGCCACGATGGAGCTGTACAAGACCGAGAAGATCAACCCGCTGGGCGGCTGCCTGCCGATCCTGATCCAGATGCCGGTGTTTATCGCCTTGTACTGGGTGCTGAACGCGTCGGTGGAAATTCGCGGCGCGCCGTGGATCGGCTGGATCACCGACCTGGCCCAGCATGACCCATGGTGCATCCTGCCCGTGCTGTACGCGATCTCGATGTTCATCACGACCAAGCTGAACCCGGCGCCTGCCGATCCGATGCAAGCGAAGATGATGCTGTTCATGCCACTGGCGTTTTCGGTAATGTTCTTCTTCTTCCCGTCGGGCCTGGTACTGTACTGGGTCGTCAACAACGTCCTGTCGATCGGCCAGCAATGGGTGATCACCAAGAAATACGCGCCGTCCACTGTGTAAAACCGGCCAGCGCACCGAAAGCCCGCCTCGCGCGGGCTTTTTTTTGAAATCGGTCCCTGTGGGACCAGGCGTCCCCGTCCGATTTCAAAAAAAAGTGGGTTTGCCGGCATCCTGCGCAACTCCCCCTTCCTGTGCATCGGCTTGTCGCTGAAAATATCGCGGCTCCTGCCGTCTTCCCCGAATACACTACAATTACTCCATGAAACTCGACTCCTCCCCTATCGCCGCCATCGCCACCGCTCCCGGACGCGGCGGCATCGGCGTGGTGCGCGCCTCCGGCAAGAATCTGGCGCCGTTGATGGCCGCGCTGTTCGGCGACCAGGCGTTGAAACCGCGCCACGCCACCTATGTGCCGTTTACCGAAGCCGATGGCGCCATCATCGACCAGGGCATCGCCATCCATTTCAAGGGCCCGCATTCGTACACGGGCGAAGACGTGCTGGAGCTGCAGGGCCATGGCGGCCCCATCGTGCTGCAACTGTTGCTCGCGCGCGTGCTGGAAGCGGGCCGCGACAGCGGCTTGCGCCTGGCCGAGCCTGGCGAATTCACGCGCCGCGCCTTTTTGAACGACAAGCTCGACCTGGCGCAGGCCGAGGCGGTAGCCGACCTGATCGACGCCTCGACGGAGGCGGCCGCCAAGTCCGCTTCGCAATCGCTGTCGGGCGCGTTTTCCAACACCATCCATGCACTGGTGGAACAGGTGACGGGACTGCGCATGCTGGTCGAAGCGACCTTGGATTTCCCCGAGGAAGAAATCGACTTCCTGGAAAAATCGAATGCGCGCGGCCAGCTGAAAGCCGTGATCGAGGCCCTGAATAAAGTGTTTGCGCAGGCGGCGCAGGGCGCGCTGCTGCGCGAAGGCTTGAATGTGGTGCTGGCCGGCCAGCCCAACGTGGGCAAGTCGTCGCTGTTGAACGCGCTGGCCGGCGCCGACGTGGCGATTGTGACGCCCATCGCCGGCACCACGCGCGACAAGGTCAGCGAAACCATCCAGATCGAGGGCATTCCCCTCAATATCATCGACACGGCAGGCATCCGCAGCGCCGGCGACACGGTCGACGCCGTCGAGCGCATTGGCATCGAGCGCACTTGGGGCGAAATCGGCAAGGCCGACGTGATATTGCATTTGCTCGATGCCGATCACGGCCCGACCCTGGCCGACGAAACCATCGTCGCCGCCTTTCCCGAAGGCGTGCCGGTGGTGCGCGTGTGGAACAAGATTGATCTTTCAGGCCACCAGCCCGGCGTCGACATGCTGCCCGACGCGACCCATGTCTACCTGTCGGCGCACGAACATCTCGGCATCGACCTGCTGCGCGCGGAGCTGTTGCGTATCGCCGGCTGGCAGCAGACGGGCGAATCGCTGTACCTGGCGCGCGAACGCCATCTGATCGCGCTGAAGTCAGCCGGCAAGCATCTGAATGTTGCCGCCGAGCACGCGGCCCAGGACGACCAGTCGCTCGACCTGTTCGCCGAAGAGCTACGCCTGGCGCAGGTGCAGCTGTCGAGCATCACGGGGGAATTTTCGCCCGACGATTTGCTGGGGGTGATTTTCAGCCGGTTTTGTATCGGCAAATAGACTATAGTGTCACACGCTTGCTAATGAAGAAAAAAAAGTAGAGGTGCGCTATTCCTTTCTTCCTTACAACAACTGCGGCATAAGCGAACAACGATAATAGTTTTATAGCGGATATACGCAAATTTTTTTCGGAAATTCCATGATAAAAAAAATACATATAGACGGCTTTAAATCTGTTGTTGCCCAGTCCCTGGATTTGGGACGAATAAATTGCTTTATTGGCGCAAATGGGGTTGGCAAGAGCAATATATTGGAAGCGATTGGCGTACTGGGTGCTGCCGCGAGCGGCAAAGTTGATGATGAGTCTCTCTTGCGCAGAGGTGTTCGACCTGGCGTTCCAAGACTGTACAAAACATCTTTTGCATCGGTAACTGTGCCAGGACACATTGGACTTTCCGCTGAAAGTACTCGTAATGCCAGTTATAAGGTATCGCTATTGAACCCTCTGGAAAATCCGGATCCCGCCTGGTCATTCAAGACCGAGAGGCTGGTAGAGGGCGATATTGAGATTGTATCTGATGGCGTCAGAAATAAACGCAATTTAACGCCATCGGCGGGCCTCGCTGCATTGAAAGCTGTGGAAATTGAAAGGGATAGCGCAGCTGCTGATTTAATGGAGCGCTTGCAGAATTTTGCCATCTATTCTCCGAATACTCCTACTCTTCGGGCCATGATCAGCGATCCGCAATCGCGTAATCCATTGGGGCTGGCCGGAGGGCGGTTGGCGGAAGCGTTTGCCGATTTCCGAAAGCAGGTACTTGAAGACGACGATGATTTGATGGACAGTGTGTATGAGCTTGTCGATTGGGTGGCCGATATACAAACGACTTCCTCCGCTGGCTCCCTCCTGTCGCCTTCTGTGTCACGCACGCAGGTAGTGCTGAAGTTTACCGATCGGTTCATGCGCAAGAGCCGTAACAGTCTGACTGCCTATGATGCCAGTGAAGGTGCGCTGTATGTGCTGTTTTGCGCCATCTTGTGCATATCGCCTCACTCCCCGAAGATTTTTGCCATTGATAACCTGGACCAGGCCTTGAATCCGCGATTAGTTGGTCGCTTGACGGCGAAGTTGTCGGATTGGCTGGAGAAAGGTGGAAGTGGACGGCAATTGCTGTTCACCGCTCACAATCCAGCCGTCCTCGATGGTTTGGATCTGGATGATCCTGATACGCGGCTGTTCGCAGTGGAGCGTAATAGCGAAGGCCATACTGTGGTTCGACGTATCGAACTCAATCCTGAGCTGGCAAAGCTCCACGCGACTTACCCATTGTCTCGTTTATGGTTGATGGGGAATTTAGGGGCTATGCCAAATGTCTGAGCCGAGGATTGCTTTGGTGGCGGAAGGAGACACAGACTACGTTGTGATACAGGCAGCATTGAAAGCGATATTGCAACGGCCATTCTTGCTTGATCAGTTGCAGCCCGAGCCTAGCAGGCCCAAGCTTGGCACCGGATGGGGTGGCGTCTTCAAGTGGTGTCATGAATTTCGTCAGAGGGCAGCTCCAGGCATGGAAACCGACCCAACGTTAAGCGACTATGACCTGGTCATTGTCCATATTGATGCGGATGTCGCGGATAAAAGCTATGCCGACTGCGGTGATGCGGTGGTGCAAGCCGCTGTCAATTTGCATGCACTTCCTTGCTCGCTTGCGTGCCCGCCTCCCGCCGACACTGTCGGAAATATGGAAGCGGTGTTGTCAAGCTGGTTAGGTATTCCGGGGACTGGCGCAAAAAGCATTTTTTGTATTGCGTCGAAAGCTACTGAGGCGTGGCTTGCGGCGGCAATCCTTCCAAACGATCATGCTTTGTTGCAAGGTCTGGAATGCAATCTGAATCTTGAAGCGCAATTGGCGAGACTGCCCAAGCGCTTACGGGTCAGAAAAAGTGTCAGGGCATACAGAGACTTGGCTGATGTCGTGACCTTGCGGTGGGGCGCAGTGACGCAATTGTGTACTCAGGCCGATCTGTTTGATCAACGTATGCAGGTGATGAAGGCCGCTTGGCCATAATGGATATCTGATGCATGTGACATGGCCGAAAGCAGTGCTCGTTTTGCTGGGAGCGGTGAGTTGTCGGTCTTTGGCGGCAGACTGAATACTGACGCCTCAGCTTTGGCCAACATTGCACTCAGATAACCAATAGTCCTGGGCTGCCGGCGGCAGTTGCTTGAGCGCGCGAAGAAAGGTCACCATGTCAATATTGTTACGCAGTGCAGTTGCCACTGCCGCAATGGCGTCAGGCGTGGAAAAGTTATGCCTGCTGCGCACGCTGCGTACATCAGCCAGCATGGATTGAACCGTGCCAAATTCTTTCGTTGGCAAGGTCGGGTCCCAATTCTCGACGAAGATGGCTCTCGCCACAGGAGGCAGGGCATCGGCGAAGATCAGCGCCTGCTCCAGCGATAGCCTGCTGCGAAAAGCGTGGAACACGCCGACGACCATATTCCAGGTCATGTTTGTCGTCGCCAGGCCTGCATTGTCCCGGCTTTCTATCATGAACTGATCAAATTGCCTGGAGGCATTCTGATATTCAAAAGGAATCGGCATCAGGTCTCCGGCCAATGAAAGATGGATTAATCATACTTGGCAGCAACAGATACTGTCCAGACGGTAACGTGCCTGATTGAGAATTGTCATGGACTCCAGATTACGCTGAAGTAATCTTGCTTAGCGGCCATAAGGCGCCGCTGGCAAAGGAGGCATGCATGGACAGCAAACAGCCGCAAGGGCAGCCGGCGCCAGGCTTGATGGTCGCGCCCACGTCCTTGCCAGAGGGCTTGCGCCTGACCGCGAGCTTGCCGCCCAAGGGCGCTTGCTGGTATTGCGACAAGCCGCTCGATGCGGTGCGGCGCTTTTGCTGCAAGGGCTGTAGCGAGGCCTATGCGGAAGAGGCGCAATACCATCGCTAAATTGAACTTGTCGGCGCTTATCGGCGCTTCAGCAGCGC
This sequence comes from Janthinobacterium sp. PC23-8, assembly GCF_002250505.1. Taxonomy (GTDB): domain Bacteria; phylum Pseudomonadota; class Gammaproteobacteria; order Burkholderiales; family Burkholderiaceae_D; genus Janthinobacterium. Next base: position 2,138,696 of record NZ_NJGY01000001.1, on the reverse strand, counting down.
TTGCAGCGCACTGTCAAAATCGAATTCATGGGCGGCAGCCGCCACTTCCTGGTACACATGCACGCCCAGGCTGGCGGCGAGCAGGCTGGCCGAATTTTCCAGGATATCGATGGCCGCGCCGTCGCCTTCGCGCAAGTGGCTGGCCAGGCGCGCCAGCAGCAGCTGGATGGCGGGCGCGGCAGGGTCGGGCGCCATGTCCTGCGCGGCCGTATGGCGCTCTTCCGGCGTGCCCAGCATGGCGCTGATGGCGCCCAGCAATTGATCCTGCGCCAGTTCCAGTTGGGCGATCTGCTGCGCCAGGCCGGGGGCGTGGGCGCGCAGCGCCATTTCCAGCGTGGTGGACAAACCATGCACCCGGGCCGCGCCTATCATGCCGGCCGCGCCCTTCAAGGTGTGCACGCGCAGGCGCGCGCCGGCATAGTCGCCGCTGTCGAACTGGCTGCGGATCTGGCGCGGCGTGGTGCCGTGGTCGTGCAGGAAGCGGCGCAGGATTTTCAGGTACAGCGGGCGGTCGCCCATGATGCGGCCCAGTGCGCTGTCCACATCGAGCACGCACTGGTCTTGCGCCGCGGTGGCGGCCTGGGCATCGGTGGCGTCAGGTGTGCTCATGCTGTCGCCGCTAGCGGGTGGCAAACGACCAGCTGCGCGTGACGGCCGTGCCGTTCACGCGGCCGTTGAAGCTGACGTCATAGGTGGTATTGGCCGTCAGCGGCGCCAGCGGAATGATGGCGGCGGCGGACAAGGGCGTTTGCGCATCGGTGGCGCGCTGCATCAGCAGTACCGTCAGGTCGCTGGCGGCGCCGCGCTGGCGCACGGTAAAGCCTGTGACGGCCAGCACGTCGTTGATATTGGCGTGCACGCTGATCGGATAGCCGACGATATCCTGGTTCGGCACCGGATCGGGTTCCTCGTTGTTGCTGGAAAAGCTGGTCGCCACTTTGGCCTGGCCGTTGACGGGATAGGTGACGATTTGGCCGGCACCCAGGCCCGGGCCATAGCCATTGTTGGCGGCAAAGTCGGCGGTAAAGTAGGCATAGCCGCCGTTGCCCATGGCGGCGCCGGCGCCCGCTTCCTTGAAAATCGGTTCAAGGATGGCGAAGCGGTGATAGATGGCGGTGACCAGTTCTTCCGCCAGGTAAAAGCCGGAGTTGCTGGCCGCGCCAGCGATTACTTCGCCATAGGCATAGGAATTGGCGCGGTTCAGGATATAGCCCGCATTGACGAAGCGGTCGGCCAGCGTGGCGCCCGTAAAGCCGCTCTTGCCGGCGACCTGGTCATGCGACACCGTGCTGTTCGCCTTCAGGTAGTCGGAATGGCCTTGCGCCGCGGTGTCGATCAGGCTGTTGCGCCCCAGGCTGGCCAGGCCGGCCTGGCCGCGCCGGTAGTTGATCCAGTTGTAGCCATCGGTGGCCATATTGCCGGTCAGGGCGGGCGCGCCCGGCTCCTGTACCAGTTGCGGCCCCGGGGTGGCCGTCGAGGGCGTGGAGGTGCTGCTGCTGCTGCTGCTGCCGCCACCGCCGCAAGCGGCGAGCAGCGCCGCGAGCAACAGGGCGGGAATCCATGATGTGCGATGCTGAAACGAGGCGATCAAGCTGACTCCTGTAGGAAAGGCAACGGCTGCTCGGTTGACGATGGCGCCTGTGGACCGATTCTAAGGTATTTTTGCCCCCGGTAGCACACGCAATTTACTGCCGTGTGCACTTGGCCGCCGTTAGGGTGCACCGCCGGAGCAGGGTAGAATGGACGCCATGCTTGTTTGCCATGCCACTGTTTTTTCACCGATTTTTTTGATTGCCCATAATTTGAACACCTTGCCCAAGTCGCGTTTGCAGCGCGCCAAGTACGCCTTGCCCAGTCTGGTGACTTTGCTTTCGATAGCATGCGGCTTTGCCAGCATTGTCATTTCCGTCGATAACGCGGGTACCGGTGACCCGCAAGACTACCGGCTGGCGGCGGCGCTGCTGGTGCTGGCCGGGGTGTTCGATGCGCTCGATGGCTACGTGGCGCGCCTGACCAACACCGGCTCGGACTTCGGCATGCAGCTCGATTCGATCGCCGACGTGATGAATTTCGGTTGTGCCCCGGCCGTGCTGCTGTACTGCTATGGCTTCGTGCAGATGGGCGTGCATGATCCGCTGCTGCTGCGCTTTGGCGGCATGGCCAGTTTCTTTTTCGTTGCCTGCGGCGCCATGCGCCTGGCGCGCTTCAATGTGAATGTCGGCAAGACCGACCCCATGTATTTTGTCGGCATGCCGATCACCGCCGGCGCCGCCTGCGTGGCGGCCGTGGTGGTGGCCTGGCCGGCGCCCATCGACAGCCAGCTGCACAGCTATCTGCTGATGCTGCTGCTGGTCGGCGTGGGCAGCCTGATGGTGTCGACCCTGCGTTTTCCAAGCTCCAAGCAAAAGAAAAGCCTGGCCCTGCTGCTGGTGGTGGCCGTCGCCATCGGCATGCTGGTGTGGCTGAAGACCAGTTTCTTTGCCTTCTTCTTTGCCGCGTATATTGGCGCCACCCTGGCGCTGAACCTGGCCTGGCACCTGGGCTGGCGCGGTATTGCACTTCCGCAAGTATTTACGGACATTGACGAAATGGATTAGGCCACTTCGTGCCCTCTTGCCGCGCGCAGGATGGCAAACCAGTCGCTGCGGCTGAGCGTGAATTGCGTGCCTTCGACGGCCACGGCCACCGCTTCGATGCGGCCGGTGCCCGTCAGCGGCAGCGGCTTGCACGGCACTTGCATGATCCAGGCGAATACCACGCTGGCAAACGGGCGCTGCAGTTCGTCGGCGATCTCCTTGATGACATTGCGCAAATTCTCCACGTTCGCGTCGCCCCCGTGGAACAAGCGGCCGCCGGCCAGCGGCGACCAGGCCATCGGCGCCACGCCCAGGTCCTGCAAGCCATCGAAAGTTTCATCGAACATCGGCGCCGCATGCAGCGGCGAAAATTCCACCTGGTTGGTGGCCAGCGCAAAGCGCCGATTCAGGCACTCGAACTGGTGGCGGCTGAAATTGGATACGCCAAAATGCAGCACCTTGCCCGCCTGTTTCAGTGCGGCAAATGCGCCAGCGATCTCGTCGAACTCCATCAGCGGATCGGGGCGATGGATCAGCAGCAGGTCGAGGCGGTCGGTGCGCAACTGGCGCAGCGACTGTTCGACCGAGCTGGTGAGGTGCGCCGCGCTGGTGTCATAGTGCTGGATGGCATGGCCGGGACGGTGCGGCGACAGCAGCTTGATGCCGCATTTGCTGACCAGCTCCATCTTGTCGCGCAGGCCCGGCTGCAGTGCCAGCGCTTCGCCGAACAGCCCTTCGGCGCTGTAGTCGCCATAGATATCGGCATGGTCGAAACTGGTGACACCCAAGGCCATGCATTGCCCGATAAAGGCGAGGCGTTGCTGCGCCGTCATGTTCCATTCGCCGATGCGCCACATGCCGGCGACGATGCGCGACAGTTCCGGGCCGTGTGGCGCGAGGCGGCTGCGCGGTGCTTGCAGGCTGGCGGGGAAAACATGATTCATCGATAGGCTTTCTGATTTTTTCGAGATGGGCGGCGGCTTGGTCCGAATGATTATAGCCTTGCCGAAAGCAAAAAAAAGCCCGCATCGCTGCGGGCTTCATGTTGCCAGTTTTGCTGCTTATTTCAGCCACAAGCGCATCGAATCCCAGGCGCGGCCGAAGATCGAGGCTTCGGTGATGGGTTCGAGCGCCACCACTGGCAGTTCCAGCAGGGTCTTGCCGTCGACCACCATTTTCAGCTTGCCGACCGGGGCGTTCTGCGGCAGCGGTGCGACCAGCGGGTCCTTGCGTTCCAGCACAGGTTTCATTTTGGCGGCCATGCCTTTCGGTACGGTAACCAGCACGTCGTTGGCAAAGCCGATTTTCACGGTGCTCTTCGAGCCTTTCCACACTTCCGGCGTGGCTACGGCCTGGCCTTTCGAGTACAGCTTGACGGTGTCGAAGTTCTGGAAGCCCCAGTTCAGCAGCTTCTGGCTTTCTTGCGTGCGGGCCTGGTCGGAACTGGTGCCCAGCACCACGGAAATCAGGCGGCGCTCGCCGGAGGCGCTCGGGCGGCGTGCCGAGGCGATCATGCAGTAGCCGGCCGCTTCGGTGTGGCCGGTTTTCATGCCGTCAACGGTCGGGTCCAGCCACAGCAGGCGGTTGCGGTTAGGCTGGGTGATCTTGTTGTAGGTAAAGCTTTTCACGGAATCGATCTTGTAGAATTCCGGATAGTCGGCGATCACGCGCTTGGCCAGCACCGACAAGTCTTGCGCCGTCGAATAATTGTCTGGGCTGGGCAAGCCATGCGGATTGGCAAAACGGGTGTTTTTCATGCCCATGCGCTGCGCTTCGCGGTTCATCAGCACGACAAACGTGCCTTCGTCGCCGGCAACGGCTTCGGCCAGCGCGACGGCGGCGTCGTTACCCGATTGAATCATCAGACCATGCAGCAAGTCGTCGATCGACACCGGCGTGGCCGGGTCGATGAACATTTTCGAGCTGCTGGCGTCCACTTTCCAGGCGCGCACGGAGACGTTCACTTTCTGGTCCAGCGACAATTTCTTTTCGCGCAAGGCGGAAAATGTCAGGTAGGCCGTCATGATCTTGGTCAGCGATGCCGGTTCGATGCGCGCATCCGGATCTTGCGACGCGATGATCTGGCCACTGGTGGCGTCGAGCAAGAGCCAGGACTTGCCGGCGATGGTCGGCGCCGGAACGGTCTGCGCCATGGCGGCGGATAGGAAAAATACACTGGAGGCCAGTGCCGCTAGGAGTTTTTTCATGGAGGCTGGTCTGCGAAAAAAAGTGAAGGCTGAGGGCCATGCCGCTGTGACATGCATGGCCGCGTGGAAAAAACGGATCAATTATAGCCGCGGAAACGGCAGTAAGCCCACACTTCAAGCATCGTCGAGCGCGCTGGCGGCTTTGTCGCCCTGCCATAGCGCGATCACCAGTTGCTTGATGTGATTGAGCTTGCGGTGGAAAAAGTGGTCGGCGCCGGGGATCACGATCACGGGAACGTCCTGTGGCCGCGCCCAGTCGAATACGGCCGACAGGGGAATGGTGTCGTCGAGTTCGCCATGGATCAGGATGGTGTCGGCCGGAATGTCGGCCATCGCCCATTTGCCGGCCGCGCTGCCGATCAGCGCCAGGCGCTCGGCCGGCGTACCGGCGGCGCTCAAACGCTCATTCAATTTCGATTGCACGAAGGTGCCGAAGGAAAAGCCCGACAAGGCCACCGGCAAGCCTGGATACAGGCCGCGCATGTGTTCGTAGAGCAATTGCATGTCGTCGGTTTCGCCGGCGCCATGGTCGTGCACGCCTTCCGAGGCGCCGACGCCGCGAAAGTTGATGCGCGCCACCACGTAACCGAGGGCGACAAAGGCACGCGCCAGGGTTTGCGTGACCTTGTTGTCCATCGTGCCGCCGTACAGCGGGTGTGGATGGGCCACCAGGGCGATGCCACGCGGCGTGTCGGCAGGAAAGTCGAGCAGGCCTTCCATGCTGCCCGCATGGCCGGGCAGGGTAAATTTTTCGGAATGTCGGTTCATCAGGCTCATGTTGGTGCTTGTCGCTTAAATTGAGATTAAATCTTGAGGCGGTCGACCACCTTGCCGCCCACCAGATGCGTATCGATGATGTCATCGATATCGCTGTTGTCGACATAGGTGTACCAGGTGCCTTCCGGGTAGATCACCAGCACCGGCCCTTCTTCGCAGCGGTCCAGGCAGCCGGCCTGGTTGATGCGGATCTTGCCCGCGCCACTCAGGTTCAGGTCCTTGATGCGGCGTTTGCAGTGCTTTTGGGCCTTTTCGGCACCATGGTCGCCGCAGCTGTTGCGGCCGTCTTCACGTTTGTTCATGCAGAAAAAAACGTGGCGTTCAAAATAGGGGGCGTCGCTCATTGTGTGCTCCTGCGGTTGTGCTATGCGTCATGATACCGCTTATGGTGGGTCTTCGCGCCGATGGCGCTGCAGTTCTTCCTGCCGGTTCAGCTTGTGCGACGGCAGCCACAGGAACCACAGCGCCATGAACGGCCACAGCAGGGCGAGGAACTGGGCCGCGCCGTTGAAGTTGAGAAACTTGCCTTGCACCCAGCCTTGCAGGGTGGACATGAAGTAGGGATTGATCGGCGTGATATTGACGATTATCAGGCTCAGCAGCAAGGTGGCGACGGCGATGCGGCGCTGCGCCACGTGCGGCGCGAAGGCCAGGCCACCGAGCATGAGCAGGCCGATCAAAAAGCCGCCCTGGGCGCCCGGCGTGATCCACACAAAGGCGTTTTTCGGCGAGAACAGCAGCGCGCTGGCCATGGAGCGCACCACCAGCGCGGCGGCGATCAGTATCACCACCATCAGCACGCGCGGCGCGGAGCGGCGCATCAGGCACAGCAGCGACAGCACGGCGCCCGTCATGCCGCAGGCCGTGATGATGGTCTCGGACAGCCAGTATTGTTCCACCGTCAGCACCGCATCGGGCCGCAAAAAGGAGGCCAGGTCGATCTCCATGCCCATCAGCGCCGACAGCCAGTCCGACAAAATGGGCAGCAGCTGGCCCAGGCCGAACAGATAGCCTTGCGGATAGATTTGCGCCAGCGGCCACAGCGCAACGAGCACCAGGCCCTGGCTCGCATGCTGGACGAACCAGCGCTGGCGCACATGCATCAGGCGGCTGTGGTCGAGCAGCTTGCGCGCCGACAGGGCGCCAAAGATGGCCCCCAGGCAGCAGCCGGCGGAATTGGTATAAAAATCGAGGTTCGACGAGACGCGGCTGGGCAGATAGGTTTGCACCGCCTCCATGCTGCCGGAAATAAACATGCCGCACAAGGTGGCGATCAGCACGGCGAAAAAGCCGCTGATGCGCGGAAACAGCGAATACACGATCAGCGTGCCCAGCGGCATATAGCCGACGATATTGACGCCCACGTCAAAGCCCGTCCAGTAACGGGGCATCTTGGTGTTTTCAAGAAACAGCAACGGCGACAGACCATTGCTGTGCCAGCCAGTAAACGGAAACCAGCTGGCGTAGATGATCAGGAACACATACGCCAGCAGCGTCGCGCGCGAGACGGGCGAAGAGTGACGAGGCGCAGGCGCAGGCGGTGGTGGCTGTGGCGCCGGGCCGGCGTGATTTGCGTCTGCCGTCATTCTTTCGGTATGTTCAGCGTGCCCAGCCAGGCCAGCAGGTCGGCGGCGACGGCGTCCGAGGCCAGGGCCAGCGCCTGGGCGCCGCCTTGCGCATCGGCGCTGGCGGCCTGGCTGTTGCGGCTGAAGGTTTTCTGGTCCAGCAGCTGGTGGCCACGGAACAGCGAGGCGCGCACGGTGACCTGGCCGCTGCTTTTCTTCTCGGTATCGAAGTTTTGCGAGAAATCATCGACATCGATACGCAGCAGCGGTATGCCGGCCGCCGCGTCGGTGGTCGACAAGACCTTCACGCCGCCCTGGGCGATGCGGGTTTTCAGGCGCTGGCTCAGCAGTTGCAGCGGCGGCGTGTTCCAGCGGTTGTAGGCGTAGGGCCGCGATTGCTGGGCGTCGGCGTACAGCAGGCGGTAATACATGCGCTGGGAATCGAGCCAGGACGGGCCGTTGACGTCGGCGATTACCAGCACCGGCAGCGGTGCGGCAGTCGTTTGCGCCACTGGCGCCGCTGGTGGGCCGAAATCATAAAAGGTCGGCAGCGGGCTGCGGCTGGCGCAGCCGCCCAGCAGCAGCGCCGCCGCCAGGGTCACTACGCCGGCGCTGGTGCGCCAGGGACGGGGAAAATGCATCGTGGATCTCCTTATTTTGCCGGTGCCGCGAAGCCGGGCTCGCCCGGACCGGGTGGAATATCGGGGGCGCCGAACAGGATGCTTTGCGGTTGTTCGTTCAGGGTGCTCATGGTGGTTTTCAGGGCGCGCATCGACGAGCGCGCTTCACCGCTCAATTCGATCACTTGCGGCAGCACTTCCAGCGACACGCCACTGGCGACCGTCTCGACCGAGCGGCCCACGCGCGCCACCGTGCCGTTGACATTGTCGAGCATGCCGCCCGGCGCCTGCAGGTCGGTACCGAGTTTTTTCCAGGTGTGCGACAGCGCCGTCACGTTTTCGCCGGCATCCTTGATGGCGGCGATGCTCTTGCGCGTTTCGTCCGTCAATTGTGGCAGTTGCTGCAAGGTCGGCTGCAACTGCTTCGGTATTTCACCGAAAGCCTTGGCCGTCTTGCCCACTTCCGTGAAGGCGGCCAGCATGGCGGCCTGGTTGTCGGTGCTGAGCAAGCTGTTGACCTTGCTGGTGATCTGTTCGGCCTGGTCGAGGATGCGCTTGCCGCGTTTTTCCAGTTGATCGAGCAAGCCCGCGCGCAGCGGGATCAATGACGGCTTTTCCCTGGTCGTGCCCAGCAGTTTGGAGCCCACCTGTTCATCGTCGAGCTGGATATAGGCGATGCCCGTCACGCCCTGGTAGCCGAGGGTGGCAAAGGTGGTGTTGGTCACCGGCGTGTCGGGCGCGACGCTGATATGCACGAGGATTTGCCCGGCTTTTTGCGTATCGAAGTCGATCGCGTCGACCTTGCCCACTTCCAGGCCCCGGTAGCGCACGGCCGCCTGCGGATTGAGGCCCGGCACCGACAGGGTGGTGGCCAGCAAATAAGGCACGCGCTCGACGCGGTCGCGGTTGAACCAGACGCCGAACAAAATGGCGGCAACCAGCAGGGTGAGCGTGAAAAAGCCCGTCAGCAGGGCGTGCGATCTGTTTTCCATTAATTCTCCGCTTTCTTGTCAGTGCCGGGGCTGGAGCCCGGCGGCGCCTCGGCAGCCTGTTTTTCATCGAGGACGGCCAGCGCGCGCTTGCCGCGGTCGCCCAGGAAAAATTGTTTGATGAACGGGTGATCGACCGCGATGACTTCGCGCGTCGAGCCGAGCGCAATCACATGTTTTTCCGCCAGCACGGCGATGCGCGTGGACAGGGCGAACAGGGTGTCGAGGTCGTGCGTCACCATCACCACCGTCAGGCCCAGCTCGCGGTGCAGCGACTGGATCAGGGTGACGAAACTTTCGGACAGGTCCGGGTCCAGGCCGGCCGTGGGCTCGTCGAGAAATAATAGCTTCGGTTCCAGCGCCAGGGCGCGCGCCAGGGCCACGCGCTTGATCATGCCGCCCGACAGGTCCGACGGCATCTTCAAGGCATGTTCCGGCCCCAGCCCCACCATATTCATTTTCAGCAGCACCGCGTCGTAGATCAGCTCTTCGGGCAGCACGCGCAGTTCGCGCATCGGTTGCGCCACATTGTCGAATACGGTCAGCGCCGAATACAGCGCGCCTTGCTGGAACAGCATGCCCCAATGGTTGCGCAACAGTTGCAGATGGTCGCGGTCGGCCTTGTTGATGTCTTCGCCAAACACCTTGACGCAGCCGCGCGAGGGATGTTCCAGGCCCAGCATCTGGCGCAGCAGCACCGTCTTGCCGGTGCCGGAGCCGCCGACGATGGACAGGATTTCGCCGCGTTCGATTTCCAGGTTCAGGTCCTGGTGCACCACGGTGCGGCCGAACTTGGTCCACAGATTGCTGATCTCGACCACCGGCGTATCGCCGTGGAAGTCGAGCTTGCTCTCGCCATCGTTTTCCCTGAGGCCGCAGCTGGCGTTTGTTTCACTCATCAGTAGCCCACTCCATTGAAGACGATGGCAAACACGGCGTCGGCCAGGATCACCACCGTAATGGCGGTCACCACGGCGGTGGTGGTGCCGCGCCCCAGGCTTTCCGTATTGGCCTTGATGCGCAGGCCGAAGTGGCAGGACACCAGTGCGATCAGCATGCCGAATACCACGCCCTTGCCCAGGCCGATCATGTAGTTGGCCAGCGGCACGGCGTCCGGCAGCTTCTGGATAAAGTAGCGCGCCGACAAATTCAGTTCGACCTTGGCCGCCACCATGCCGCCGATCAGCGCGGCCGTATCGGTCCAGATCACCAGCAGCGGCATGCAAACGGCCAGTGCCAGCACTTTAGGCATGATCAGGCGGAAACCGTGTGAAATACCCATCACCAGCATGGCGTCGAGTTCTTCGGTCACGCGCATCACGCCCAGCTGGGCCGTGATTGACGAGCCCGAGCGGCCGGCCACCAGTATCGCCGCCAGCAGCGGCCCCAGTTCGCGGATCACGCTCATGCCCAGCAGATTGACCAGGTAGATGTCGCCGCCAAAGGCGCGCAACTGCTGCGCCGACAGGTAAGACAGCACCACGCCGATCAAAAAGCCGACCAGCGCCGTGATGCCCAGCGCCTGGAAGCCGGCATGGAAGATATTGGCGGAAATTTCGCGCCACGGCCCGCGCAGCGGGTGGCGGGCAAAGCGGCCCACGTCCTGGGTGACCTGGCCGACCAGGGCGATAAAGCCCTTCAGATGCTCGAAAAACACCAGAATCGCCATGCCCAGCTTCATCACGGGCGTCAAGCGGTTTGCGCGCGACTGCGCCGTTTTCAACGGCCCGGTCTCTTCGATACGCTTGAAAAATTCTTCCTGGCCTGGCGCCAGCGTCAGTTTGGCCGGGCGCTGCTTGCCCCAGGCATTCCAGAACAACTGGGCGCCGATATGGTCCATGCTGTCGATGTTTGATAAATCCCAGCGGACACTGGCGTCATCCTTGAGCGGCTGGAGCTGGGCGTTGATGGCCTTGATCGCATTGTCCTGCGCCAGCGCGTGGACCTGCCAGGTGCCGCTGGCGGCGACCACGGTTCCCTGCCGGGAGTCGGCCTGGTCCAGCTTCAGTTGGGGCGATTGTAGAGTGGGCATCACGCCAGTTTAAGGGAGAATGGCCCTGACCGCCACAGATGTTCCATTCTGGCGGCCCTGCTATGTGGGCTGGCGCGCTCTAGGAGGCCAAATGGCGGGCCTGGCGCTGTGGCAGGGTGGCCAGGGGCGGTACTTTTGGATGTTCGGCAGGGCTGGCGTGATGTGCCGCTTTCGCGCCGCCCGCATAGTCGCTGGCGACCAGGGCGTTGGCCTGCTCGGCGGTGAGGCCGCGCGTTTGCAGCCACTGCGCCACCAGCTTGGCCAGCTTTTCCATGGCGATGCGGTGGGTGGCGTCGGTATTGGCGTACAGCCAGTTCGAAAAATCCATGAAGTTCTCGAACGGCGCCTCGCCCAGCATCCATTGCACCGTATTGGCAAAGCGGCCCGAGTTGGCCACCAGGTCCCAGTAGCGGGCAAAGCGCACCAGGCGCTGCATGCTCATGAAGTCGAGGTGCTTGTTGGCCAGGATGGTGTAGGGCGGATGCGGGTCGAACACCATGCCGAAGTTTTCCGTGTGGCGGATGATGGGCGTGCCGCGCAGGCGCTTCAAAATGCCGAACTGGATTTCATGCGGCTTTAACGCCACCAGCTTGTTGAAGCCGGCCGCAAAACTGGCTTCATCCTCGCCTGGCAGGCCGGCGATCAGGTCGACGTGCAAATGGGCGTTCGATTCTTCACACAGCCAGCGGATATTGTCGGCCGCCTTCTGATTGTCCTGCCGGCGGCTGACCAGCGCCTGCACTTCCGGATTGAAGCTCTGGATGCCGATCTCGAACTGCAGCGCGCCCGGCGGAAACTTGCTGATGCCCTCTTTCAGCGCGTCGGGCAGGTGATCGGGCACCAGCTCGAAGTGGGCGTAGACCGGATCGTCCGGGTTCGCCTCGATTTTATCGAGAAAAAACTGCATGATCTTCAGGCTGGTCTTGATATTGAGGTTGAACGTGCGGTCGACGAACTTGAACAGCCGCGCGCCGCGCGCATGCAGGGCCTCCATCTCGGCCAAAAAATTGTCGAGCGCGAACGGCCAGGCCGTCTTGTCCAGCGCGGAAAGACAAAACTCGCACTTGAACGGGCAGCCGCGCGACGCTTCCACATACAGGGTGCGGTGTTTGATGTCGTCGTCTGTATACAGCGAATACGGCGTTTGCAGTTCGGCCAGCGGCGCCTGCACACCGGCGTGGATCTTCATGAGGGGCTTGGGGCCGTTGAGGATCTCGCCGCACAGCTTGGGGAAGGTGACGTCGCCCCAGCCCGTGATCAGATAGTCGGCCAGTTTGACGATTTCCTGCTCGCCCGCCTCGTGCGACACTTCCGGCCCGCCCAGCACGATGATGACTTCGGGCGCCACCCGCTTGAGCATGGCGACCAGCTTCGTGGTTTCTTCGACGTTCCAGATATACACGCCAAAACCGATGATGCGCGGCTTGTTGACAAGGATGCGTTCGACCAGTTCCGTGGTTTTCGCGCCAATCACGAATTCCTGCAGCCGGGTCTGCGCCTGCAGCGGCCCCATGTTGGCCAGCAGGTAGCGCAAACCCAGCGAGGCGTGGGTGTAGCGGGCGTTCAGGGTGGAGAGCAGGATGGTCATGGCGGCGATGGAAACGGCGAAACCGCTATTTTACGCTGTCGTGTCAGCGGTGCGCTGCGCCCGCAAACGTCATGTTACCATTTGTCAATAATTACCAACTTGGCAATGCTACGGCAAAGTAACAAGGGGATACACGGTGCTGGCAAAAAAAGGTTTCAATAAAAAAGTCCTGTTCGGCGCACTTGCCGGCGTGGCGGTGGTGGCGGCCGCGCTGGTCGGCTATCGCGTGTTTGGCTGGGGTGCGATGGGACCGGTCAACAGCCTCAAGCTTGACTTGTCGCGGCCCGATGCACTGGTGCGCACCAACAGCCTGTCGACCCTGCCGCGCGACCTGCTGACGGTGCCGCTGGCGCGCGACGTGCTGCGCGAGGAGTTCCTGTTCTATTACGAGCAAAGCGAAGACCGGCTGGGCCTCAAGGGCAGCCTGCGTCGCATCGCCTATGAACATCAACTGGGGTGGGGCGACCAGCTGCTGCGCATGGTGCTGGACCAGCCGGCCGAAGTGGCCCTGTGGCGCGACGCCGACGGCTCGCTCAAGCACTTTGCGATTGCCGTCTCGCGCAAGCAGTTGACCCGCATCCTGGAAGAAGCGGCCAAGGTGGCTCTCAAGGATACGCAGATGAGCGTGGCCGGCAGCCTGCGCGTCGATGGCGACAGCGTGCCCGTCTACGCGCTCAATTACGCCTGGCAGCGCACTTTGCTGTTTGCCGCACACGGCCAGCGCCTGGTGATTTTGTCCCATCCCGGCATGCTGTATGGCGGCGCAGACCACAAGGACGGCGACGGCACGGCCGAGAAGACCGTGGTCAGCCTGCTGGGCAAGGATGCGGACAAGCAGAACGTGTTTCATCCGCAATTTCATCTCGACAATGCCGCGCCCGAAGGCCACAGCATCGCCGTCAAGGCGGACTTCCTGTCGTTTGGCTACCAGCCGTTCTTTGGCGCCTTGGAGGCGCTGCGTTTCGATTTTCAACACGGCGCCTGGCAGTCAAAAGTACTGCTCAATGGCGACAAGCTGAAAAACGGCGGCAAGGATGGCTATGACAGCAGCGCCCTGTGGCCGGTGCTGCCGCACAATCCGAGCGCCTGCTTCAGCGTGCCGGTGGACTGGTCCGCGCTGCAGCCGGTATTGAAACGCCTGGGCAGCAAGACCACCGAACCGGTGGCGCCGCTGGCGGAGCATCTGCAAGGCCCGGCCGCCGCCTGCTGGTATGGCAATTCACGGCTGCATACGCCCGTGTTTGTCGCCACCCGCAAGCCCCAGGCGGGCGATGATGCCGCAGTTGTCAATATCTATGGCAGCCTGTTCGAGGCGGCCATCGGCGGCAAGGACCCGGTGCGCAAGAGCACCGGCAAGGACGGCGCGGGTGAGTTCGTGCGCTGGGAACGCACGATTGCCACGGCGCTCGGGCCAACCACGGCGGCGCTGGCCGTGGCCGGCAATACCGTCGTTTTCTCGGCCGATGGCAAGCTGGTCGACCAGGTGCTGGCGGTGCGCCGCAAGCAGGCGGCAGCGGCCAGCGACCTGCTGCCCGATGGCGCGCACACGGTTGGCCTGATCGCGCCCGCCTCGCTGGCCAGATTGATCCAGTTTGAAGCTTTTGACACCCTGCCGGCCAATAACGAGCCGGTCTTGCGCGCGGCTGCCAACGAACACCTGGTGCCGCGCCTGGACGCGCTGAAAAAATACCCGCCGCTGCGCATGGTGCTCAAGCGCCAGCCGGCCAGCGGCACAGGCATGGTATGGGAAGCGCTGGAATGGCAGGAGGCGGCGCGATGACGCAGTTACATGGTCGACGTGCCTGCCTGCGGGTGATGGCCGCTTGCGCCGCCACGGCGAGCTCGCCCCGGGCCTGGGCCCTGCGCGAACTCGCCGAGCCGCAAGTGCAGCTGTCGCAGGCGCAAAGCCGCGCCTTCCAGGCCTGGATGCTGCGCATCGTCAACGCGCAGATCGAACGGGGGCCGTCGCCGCGCTGGACGCACCGCGATTGCGCCGGCCTGGTGCGCTTTGCCGTCAATGAAGCGCTCACCGTACACGATGCAAAATGGCTGCATGCGAACGGCATCGCCAGCGACCGGCGCCTGCCGCCCGAGCTGGAGCTGACTGCGGCGCAGGCGGCTTTGCGCAACCGCTGGGTGCAAACGGGCGGCAGCGTCGGCCACTTTGTCACGGCGCTGGCGCTGGTGCAGCACAACAGCCGCTTTATCGCCCGCGAAATCAGCCAGGCCCTGCCCGGCGACCTGCTGTTTTTCGACCAGGGCGACGAACAACACCTGATGGTCTGGATGGGGGCGCGCATCGCCTACCACACCGGCACGGTCAGCCCCGACGACAATGGTCTGCGGACCGTCGATATCCAACAACTCACGACCTGGAAGGACACCCGGTGGCAACCTGTGCCCAACAATCCGAATTTCGTCGGAGTGTTCCGGCTGGCGTTCCTGTCATGAAGCCGATTTCCATCATGAAGATGCTCTTTGCCGGCCTGCTGGCGTTACTCATGCTGGGCAGCGCTTCGGCGCAGGAACGCGAACCGAGCAACTACGCGCCCTTCAAGGGCGAACCGTTCTTCCTGCTGTCGGACGCCAGCTACGGCAGTGTCGATGAAGCGCGCGTGCGCCTGGAAGTGCCGGGCCGCGACATGGGGCGCATGAACCTGGAAGCGTATTCGGGGGCCGATATCGTCGTCTACCGCGTGCCCGAACCGATGGAGTTCTTGAAAAAGCAGCGCAATCTGCACCGCATCGAGGTCGAGGGCAATTACCAGGGCGAAGGCCTGGCCAATACCCTGAGCTTTTTGTGGGACAGCTGGTGGAAGCAGTCGCGCCTGGCCTGGCGCAAGCTGTTTTCGGGCGAGGCGCGCCTGGCCGTCACGAAAGAACAGCCGCAGCTGGCGACCAACGACGCGATCCGCCGCCGCACCGTGTTCGCCAACCATCCGCAATATAAACCGATCAAGGGCATGGAGCTGGTCGACAGCTTCCGCTATCCGCTGTGGCAGGCCAAGGCCATCGAGCCGCCCAAAGGCGTGAAACTCGACGGCTCCAGCAGCGAATTTATCGTTGCCGGTGCCGGCAATGTGATGATCCCGCTGGGCAAACGCAAGCCGGGCCTGTACCTGATCGAAGCGATCATCGGCGAGCACCGCGCCACCACGCTGGTGTTTGTGTCCGACACGGTGGCGGTGACCAAGGTGTCGTCCGGCCAGATGCTGGTCTGGACCGCGCGGCGCGACACCAGCGCCGCCGTGGCCGGCGCCAATGTGGCGTGGACCGATGGCACCGGCGTGCTGCAGTCTGCGGTCACTGGCGCGGACGGCGTCGCCTCGCTCGAGCGCGGCAGCCCCGAACACACGTATGTGCTGGGCCAGGACCGCGCCGGCGGCGTGTTCGTGTCCGAGAATTTTTACTATGACAGCGAGATCTACAACACCAAGATCTATGCCGTCACCGACCGGCCCCTGTACCGCCCGGGCGACGAGGTCAACGTCAAGTTTCTGGGCCGCGAATTTACCTCCGCGCGCAATTCGCAAGCTGCCGCAGGTGCGCCGCTGAGCCTCACCGTACTCAATCCCAACGGCACGCCGCTGCTGACGCAAACGCTGCAGCTGTCTGGCGACACGGGTGCCGACACGCGCTTCCGCCTGCCTGCCGAAGCGACGGCCGGCGGCTATGAGCTGCGCTTCAACTACAAGGACGGCGTGTATGGCGCGGCCTTCCGCGTGGCCGACTATGTCAAGCCGCACTTTGAAATCAATGTCCAGCCGGCGAAACCGGAATTCAAGACGGGCGAAGCGGTCAAGGGCAGTATCGCGCTGCGCTACCCGGACGGTAAACCAGTGAAAAACGCGAAGATGACCCTGTCGCTGCGCAGCCAGCAAAACACCATGGTCGAGGGCGAGCTGCGTTACAGCGGCCTGTTTCCGGTGGCTTTGAAAACCGAGGAAGTGACCAGCGACGGCAGCGGCAATGTGGATTTTGCGCTGCCGCCGGCCACCGATCCGTCGCGCTACATCTTGACCGTGCTGGCCACCGATGGCGCGGCCTACCGCGTCAAGGCGACGCGCGAACTGATGATCGAACGCTCGACCAGCAGCTATCAGCTGAAGGCGGCGCGCCAGTTTTCCGACCCGGGACAAAACGTGCATTTCGACCTGCTGGCCGATGGCCAGGGCGCGGCCAAACCGGTGCGCTGGGAGATGGTGCAGCTGGAAAAACAGAGCAAGACCGAAGGCGCTTTCGACCCCGCCGCCAAGGGCTGGGACGTGACATTCCCGGCCTCGGGCTCGTATCAGCTGACCCTGCGCGACGAGCGCGGCAACCTGCTGGCCGCTGCCAGTCACTGGGTCTCGGGCGACGGCGTGCAGGCCACGCCGGGCAGCATCGAGATCGTGCTTGACCGCGCCCGCTATCGTCCCGGCGACACTGCCGAGGCCCTGATAACGTTTTCCGACAAGGTCGACCAGGCGCTGTTCACGCTGGAGCGCGACAAGGTGGAACATTATGGCCTGATGGCAGGCGGCGCCGACTGGTACAAGGCGCAGCGCGTGGCGCCGCGCCAGTGGCGCGTGCGCATTCCCGTGAAAGAAGAGCATGGCCCGAACATGACGTTCTCGGTGGCCTACACGCGCAATGGCGACTTCGTGTTCGAAAATGCCGGTCTGCAGGTGATCGAGCCGCGCATCGCGCTGCAGTTCAAGGCTGACAAGGAGGTCTACCAGCCGGGCGAAAAAGTCACGCTCGATGTGAAGGCGACGCTGGACGGCAAGCCCTTGAGCACCATGGTGGCGCTGGGCGTGGTCGATGAAATGATCTATGTGCTGCAGCCTGAAATCGCCCCCGACATCGGCGACTTTTTTTATCATCCGCGCCGCAACAATGTGCGTACCACGGCCAGCCTGTCGTTCATCAGCTACGACATGGCGCAGGGGCGCACTGCCGGCGCGCCGGCACGCCACAATTACAACGAGCGCGGCGTCAAGGTGCTCGAGCGCCCGCGCCGCGACAATATCGATACCGCCTACTGGGCGCCGTCGCTGAAGACCGACGCCAATGGCAATGCGCGCGTGAGCTTCACCATGCCCGACGCGCTGACGCGCTGGAGGATTACCGGCCGCGCGATGGACGAGCAGGGCCGCGTGGGCCAGCGCACCGGCTATCTGCGTTCCGATAAAAACTTCTATGCCAAGTGGACCGCGCCGGACTGGATGCGCGCCGGCGACGCCCCGCGCGCTTCGGTGGCCGTGTTCAACCAGACCGGCAAGGAGCAGGCGCTGGAGGTTACGCTATCGGGTGGCACGCAGCCGAAAACGGAAAAACTGTCGGCCAGGCCCGGTGTCAACTACGTCGAATTCCCGCTTTCAGCCGGCACTGCAGGCAGTGGTCCGCTGCGCCTGGAAGTGAAACAGAACGGCAAGCTGGTCGACGCGCTCGATACCTCCATGCAGACGCTGCCTGCCGCCTGGAGCAGCCCGCGCTCGCTGGTGCTGCCACTCGATGGTACAAGCGGCGAGCTGGCGCTCAAGCTGCCGGCGGACGCGCGCAATATCCGCGTCTCGTTCGCGCAAGGGGCGGCCAGCCAGTTTGCGCGCATCGCCGACGACCTGATCGACTATCCGTATGGCTGCGTCGAGCAGACGGCCAGCCGTTTGATTCCGCTGGCGCTGGCCACGCAAAGCCTGGGGCCGGACGCCGGCGCGCCGTATGAACGCTTGCAGGCGACCTTGACCGCGCAGCGCTTGCGCCTGGTCTCGATGGCCGGCCCGAAAGCCGTCTTCGGCTGGTGGGGCAACGCCACTGCCGGCAATGCGCTGATGACGGCCTACGCCTATTACGCCGACTGGTACGCTTCGCGCGCGCTGCGCATCGAGCTGCCGGCCGAGCATTGGAACAAGCTGCTGGCCGTCTACAGCGAAAGCGGCTTGAAGGACCCGATGGGCGAGCGCGCGCTGGTGCTGTGGATGGCGCACGAAATGGGCCTGCCCACGCAGACGCTGGTCTCGGGCCTGGTCGACGACAGCGCGATGGCCACCCTGGGCGGCAAGCCGCGCCAGCCTGGCGACAGCGGCAGCCTGCTGCTGGGCGGCGCGCTTGACCGCGAGGCGCAGGCGATGAGCTTTGGCCTGGTGGCGATGGTGGCCGGCCAGAATGGCGTCGCCTTGCCGCACTCGCTGCAGCTGCAAGTGGCCAGCTCCTGGCAGGTGCTGAGTGTATCGAAAGCGCCGGTGGCGCAGGCCCTGCTGATACTGGCCGGCGAAGTGCCGCCGGCCCAGGCCGAGGCCGTGCTGGCCAGCGTGCGCGCCGAGATGCCGACCCTGGACCGCGCGATGACCTTGCTGTGGGTGCAGAAGAAACTGGGCGGCCCGGCTTTCGGCAAGGGGCCGGCCGTGGCGCTGGAAGGCACATGGCAAAAACGTGACAGCCGCAGCGGCCAGCCGGTGTGGCGCTGGACGGACACCAAGGCAGTACCGGATCGCCTGCGCATCGGTGCCGCTGGTGCGCCGGCCGGCACGCTGGCCGTGGTGCAGTACGACAGCCACGCCGTCGAAGCGCAGACGTTGCCGGTCACCGTCGAGCGGCGCATCCTGCGCATGAAGGCGGGCAAGGGCGGTTACACGACGGAGCTGGTCAAGCCGGGCGAGACCATCAGCACCGACGCGCTGTACCTCGATGAAATCACCTTGACAGCGGCGGCGGGCACGAAAAACCGCTTTGGCTTGCTGGAAGTGGCGCTGCCGCCAGGCGCCATGGTCGAGTCGACCACCTGGGGCATGGTCATGGCCGGTGACAAGCCGGCCGCGCTGGAACGCGCGCGCCACACCGAGCGCCGCGACGGCTATGCGGTGCCGATCGAGCCTTTGGACGGCGAGGTGACGGTGCGCCATCTGATCCGCTTTGGGCAGAAAGGCAATTATGTACTGCCGCCGGCGCGCTTTTACCGCATGTACCAGCCGGAGCAGAAAGCCTTCGAGGGCGGCGGCAAGACCATGCGCGCGCTGAGAATCGAGTGATGGGCTGCGCACGTCCAGCGTTGATGTTGGCCACGCTGCTGGCTACGCCTGCCTGGTCGGCCTCATTGGACGTGGCCTGGTGGCGCGACGGCAAGATCGAGGTGCGCCAGTTGCGCCAGGGTGGCGCGCCGCCGCCGTTTGACGGCGCGCGGCAAGTGCCGCTGGCCAGCCTGTGGAAGCTGTTCGTGTATGTCTACGCGAGCGACAACAAGGTGGCGATGCCAGACTACCGCTGCGGCGGCCGCGATCCTGAAGAGGCGTATTGCTGCGATGCCGGCCAGAGCGTCGACCACGACGCCGCGCTGGCGCAGTCCTGCGGCCTGTTCTTTTCGCCCAAGCGCCTGATGATCATGGCGGCGCCGTGGCGCAAATACTGGACCGCCCGCTTGGGCGGCGCGCCGGCGGGCGACTTTGCCTGGCTGGCTGATCCCGCGCAGCTGGCGCCAAAGCGCACCGTGCGCCTGGATAGCCTGCTGCGCGCGCTGGCCAGCATCCCGGCCGCCAGCCGCCAGGACGCCGAAGCGGCGCTGCTGCGCGTGGTGCTCGATGGGCGCGCGGGGCGCGGCACCGGTACTGCCCGCTGGTTCGGCAGCCAGTTGCGCGTCAAGACGTATTCCTGGCACGAGCAGAAAAAGGGCGGGGGGGACGAGCGGATCGGCGGCGCGGCCGGCTGGCTGGCCGACGGCACGCCGATCTGGTTTGGCGGCGCCGGTGGCAGCAGCAATGTGTTCGAACAGTGGGCGCCAAAACTGGCCGCCAGCTTGCCGCCGGTCGGCGCGGCCGACGATGGTGGCTGCGTGGTGGTCGATTACTTCCAGCGCTATCCGATTCGCGCCGTGCGCGGTGAGCGCGGTATTGCCACACCCGGCCCGCTCAATGGCCGCTATCACGTGCGCTTTGACAATGGCCAGAACCTGGCCTTGCGCAGCAACGGCGAACTGATGCTGGTACAAGAGAAGGGCGGCCGTCCGCAATTGCGCGGCCGCTTCGGCGTCAATGAATATGTGGCGCGCGTGCTCGACCGCGAAGCCAATGCCGGCGAGCCGGAAGCGGCCAAGGCTTTGGCGATCGCCGCGCGCACCTATCTGCAGCAGAACGCGGTGACCGTGGCCGGCTGCCAGCAGATCGCCGACAGCAGCGCCACCCAGCGCGTCAGTCCCAGCCCCGCCACGCCGGCGGCGCTGGCGATTGCGCGCTGGACCGATCAATTGATCGTCGATGGCGTGACCGTGCGCTATCACAGCACCACGCCGTCCGAAGGCACCATGGCCTGGAGCGAGGCAGTACGGCAGGCAAAACAGGGCAAGCACTATGATCAATTGCTGGCGGCGGCCTATCCGGGCGGCGCGCTGAGCACCTTTGGCAATGCCGGCGCGCGCTGCCAGCGCCTGGCGCAAAATGAGGACTGGCTGGCGCGGTCCATGCCACGCTGGCGGCGCGTGCTGCTGCGCGAGGCCGGCTACGAGGCGCCATCGCAGGCGCCGCTGGTGTGCGCCTTGCAGAACGGCGCGCCGTATTCGGAGCAGTCGCGCAACCGCATCTACATGCGGCCCTTGGCCACGCGCGAAGACCGCATCACCCTGGCCCATGAATACCTGCACCTGGGCTTGCGCAACCATCCGCGCGGCCAGGATGAAGAATACGTTGAGCAGTTGGCGCGCCGGCTGGTCGATCTGAACCTGGAGGCGATATGAATGTATTCTTCCCGCTCGCGGGCGCAGTCGTGCTGGTACTGGCCGGATCTGGTGCGCAGGCCGCCGACAAGAGCATGAGTACGCCCATTGGCGGCTGGAACCGCGCGGGATTGACCGACAAGTCCGATGAACTGGCGGTCAACTATCCGTATTCGCTGATCGATCGTGGCGCGCAGAGCGGCCGGCGCATGATACGCGGCGAGCTTGAAAAGGCGGGCAAGGAACGCGGCGTCCACAAGCTGGTGGTCAATGGCAATCCGACGCCGCTGTACACGGACGATGAGGGCCGCTATGCGCGCGCCTATTCCTTCGGCTCTGGCTCGAACAGCATCGAGATCCGCTCGCCCGACGGCAAGCTGGTCAAGCGCGTGCAGTTTTATGAAGCGGACCGCAGCCGCCCGCAGCCCATGATCCGCATTATCGCCGCCTGGGACGACAGCCAGGCCGAGGTCGACCTGCATGTAGTCACGCCCGATGGCCAGCATGCGTTCTGGTCGCATCCGGCCCTCTCCAACGGCGGCGGGCTCGACGCCGATACGGTGGACGGCCCGGGGCCGGAAAATTTCATGATGACCTCGTCCATGCACGGGCTGTACCAGGTGTGGATCAATTACTGGGGCAATTTCAGCGGCGACGGCTATCACTTCGACGAGAAGACGCGCCAGCGGCCCGTCATTACCAGCCGCATTACGCTGGTATTCAACGAAAACACGGCGCGCGAGCGGCGCGAGGAGTTTGTCGTGCCCTTGCGCGGTATCGGCGAGCTGACGCTGGTCAAGACTTTCAAGTATTGAGATGATGAAGACACTGCTGATTCCCTTGTTGTTGCTGCCACTGTGGGCCCAGGCCCAGGTCACCATCGACGCGCCCAGGAGCGGCTGGCGCAATTCGGCCGGTGCGCAAGAGGACTATACGCAAGCGGTCAATTACCCGGCCGCCTCGGTCAACCTGCAACCGGGCCAGGCCGAAACGGCGCAGATACGGGGCCGCATCGCCGGCGCCGTCAAGGGCAAACCCGCCACTCTGGTGGTCAACGGCGTGGCCATGCCGATGGAAGTGGGCGAGGACGGCAGCTACGCCCGGCCCTATGGTTTCGGCAGCGGCTCGAACAGCGTGGAAGTGCGCTCGCCCGACGGCAAGAGCCGCGCACGCACGCAGTTTGTCGATAGCTACCAGGGCAAGACCCAGGCGCGCTTGCGCATGGTGCTGTCGTGGGACAGCGCCGGCACCGACCTCGATCTGCATGTGATCACGCCCGACGGCGGCCACGCCTGGTATGGCAACCGCGTGTTGAAGGATGGCGGCGCGCTGGACGTGGACGTGACCACTGGCTACGGCCCGGAGATCTTCTCCAGCACCGCGCCCGTGAAGGGCAACTATCACGTCTATGTCAATTACTACGGCAGCGGCCAGAACACCGCCGTGCTGACGGTGGCCAGATTGTCGATCATTACCAACGAGGGAACGCCGCGCGAAAAGCTGCAGAGCTTCCAGGTACCGATGCGGGCCGCCGGCGAGCTGACGCTGGTGAAATCTTTCGTCCTCCCATAAATGGCTCTTGCGCAGCTGCATTTGCTTGGCTATAATTCGCCCCTCGCTGAACTATGCATGCAAATGCTGAGTAAGGTAGGGAAAGTTTTTAAGCGCAATGCGCTGAAAAACGGGGTTGACAAAATGGCCGAAATGCTTCATACTCTTCCTTCTTCGCAGCTGACAAACACAACGCTTTGTCGATAGCGCGAAACGTAACACCGAATACCG
>NZ_NJGY01000001.1:2112264-2113528 GCF_002250505.1 Janthinobacterium sp. PC23-8 | reverse complement strand
GATGGGTAATGATTGTATGTATCAACAAACAAGCAACAACGTTGTACTTTCTTATCCCTGTAGCGCTCTTTGTTCACTTAGGTAGACAGAGGCTAACGTTATAGGGACAAGCGAATAAGTGCACATGGTGGATGCCTTGGCGATTACAGGCGATGAAGGACGTAGTAGCTTGCGATAAGCTGCGGGGAGTGAGCAAACACACTTTGATCCGCAGATTTCCGAATGGGGCAACCCACCCTTTTAGGGTATTGCAACCTGAATACATAGGGTTGCAAGGCGAACGCGGCGAACTGAAACATCTAAGTAGCTGCAGGAAAAGAAATCAACCGAGATTCCCAAAGTAGCGGCGAGCGAAATGGGAAGAGCCTGTACGTGATAGTCGGACCGATAACAGAATCCTCTGGAAATAGGAGCCATAGCGGGTGATAGCCCCGTATGTGAAATTGGACCGGTGATACTAAGCGTACGACAAGTAGGGCGGGACACGTGACATCCTGTCTGAATATGGGGGGACCATCCTCCAAGGCTAAATACTCGTAATCGACCGATAGTGAACCAGTACCGTGAGGGAAAGGCGAAAAGAACCCCGGAAGGGGAGTGAAATAGATCCTGAAACCGTGTGCATACAAACAGTAGGAGCGGACTTGTTCCGTGACTGCGTACCTTTTGTATAATGGGTCAGCGACTTACATTCAGTGGCAAGGTTAACCGTATAGGGAAGCCGTAGAGAAATCGAGTCCGAATAGGGCGATCAGTCGCTGGGTGTAGACCCGAAACCAAGTGATCTACTCATGGCCAGGATGAAGGTGCGGTAACACGCCCTGGAGGTCCGAACCCACTAATGTTGAAAAATTAGGGGATGAGCTGTGGGTAGGGGTGAAAGGCTAAACAAACTTGGAAATAGCTGGTTCTCTCCGAAAACTATTTAGGTAGTGCCTCAAGTATCACCATCGGGGGTAGAGCACTGTTATGGCTAGGGGGTCATTGCGACTTACCAAACCATTGCAAACTCCGAATACCGATGAGTGCGAGCTTGGGAGACAGACGTCGGGTGCTAACGTCCGGCGTCAAGAGGGAAACAACCCAGACCGCCAGCTAAGGTCCCAAAGATTGGCTAAGTGGAAAACGAAGTGGGAAGGCTAAAACAGTCAGGATGTTGGCTTAGAAGCAGCCATCATTTAAAGAAAGCGTAATAGCTCACTGATCGAGTCGTCCTGCGCGGAAGATGTAACGGGGCTAAGCCAGTCACCGAAGCTGCGGATAT
>NZ_NJGY01000001.1:2110333-2111702 GCF_002250505.1 Janthinobacterium sp. PC23-8 | reverse complement strand
GTGCATGAAGCAATCGGAAGTGGTTCCAAGAAAAGCCTCTAAGCTTCAGTCATACGAGACCGTACCGCAAACCGACACAGGTGGGCGAGATGAGTATTCTAAGGCGCTTGAGAGAACTCGGGAGAAGGAACTCGGCAAATTGGTACCGTAACTTCGGGAAAAGGTACGCCCCGGTAGCTTGACTGGTTTACTCCAGAAGGGTGAAAGGGTTGCAATAAACTGGTGGCTGCGACTGTTTAATAAAAACACAGCACTCTGCAAACACGAAAGTGGACGTATAGGGTGTGACGCCTGCCCGGTGCTGGAAGATTAAATGATGGGGTGCAAGCTCTTGATTGAAGTCCCAGTAAACGGCGGCCGTAACTATAACGGTCCTAAGGTAGCGAAATTCCTTGTCGGGTAAGTTCCGACCTGCACGAATGGCGTAACGATGGCCACACTGTCTCCTCCCGAGACTCAGCGAAGTTGAAATGTTTGTGATGATGCAATCTACCCGCGGCTAGACGGAAAGACCCCATGAACCTTTACTGTAGCTTTGCATTGGACTTTGAACCAATCTGTGTAGGATAGGTGGGAGGCTTTGAAGCGGGGACGCCAGTTCTCGTGGAGCCAACCTTGAAATACCACCCTGGTTTGTTTGAGGTTCTAACCTTGGTCCGTTATCCGGATCGGGGACAGTGCATGGTAGGCAGTTTGACTGGGGCGGTCTCCTCCTAAAGTGTAACGGAGGAGTTCGAAGGTACGCTAGATACGGTCGGACATCGTGTTGATAGTGCAATGGCATAAGCGTGCTTAACTGCGAGACTGACAAGTCGAGCAGGTACGAAAGTAGGACATAGTGATCCGGTGGTTCTGTATGGAAGGGCCATCGCTCAACGGATAAAAGGTACTCTGGGGATAACAGGCTGATTCCTCCCAAGAGTTCATATCGACGGGGGAGTTTGGCACCTCGATGTCGGCTCATCACATCCTGGGGCTGTAGCCGGTCCCAAGGGTATGGCTGTTCGCCATTTAAAGTGGTACGTGAGCTGGGTTTAAAACGTCGTGAGACAGTTTGGTCCCTATCTGCCGTGGGCGTTGGAAATTTGAAGGGGGCTGCTCCTAGTACGAGAGGACCGGAGTGGACGAACCTCTGGTGTACCGGTTGTCACGCCAGTGGCATTGCCGGGTAGCTAAGTTCGGAAGAGATAACCGCTGAAAGCATCTAAGCGGGAAACTTGCCTTGAGATGAGATTTCCCAGAGCCTTGAGCTCTTTGAAGGGTCGTTCGAGACCAGGACGTTGATAGGCTGGGTGTGGAAGTGCAGTAATGCATTAAGCTAACCAGTACTAATTGCCCGTACGGCTTGTCCCTATAACCTTAGCAGGTG
>NZ_NJGY01000001.1:2103747-2110135 GCF_002250505.1 Janthinobacterium sp. PC23-8 | reverse complement strand
GGGTGTGGAAGTGCAGTAATGCATTAAGCTAACCAGTACTAATTGCCCGTACGGCTTGTCCCTATAACCTTAGCAGGTGCAGAGGATAAGACAGTACAACGTTGCGTGTGTGTTGATACCATTCATTACCCTAATCTTTGCTTCTTCCAGATTCAGGCTTTGTCGCTCGACCGAGGACAAATGCCAGTACAAGTTATGCCTGATGACCATAGCAAGTTGGTCCCACCCCTTCCCATCCCGAACAGGACCGTGAAACAACTTTGCGCCGATGATAGTGCTGCAACCAGTGTGAAAGTAGGTTATCGTCAGGCTTGTTATTCGCAGTAGAAAAAAACCCCGATCAGTGATGAGCGGGGTTTTTTTTCGTCTGCAGGTTTTGCCGCGATGCACCTTATTCGTGCATGGCTTGGTGCAAAAACTCATATGCTGCTCAAAAACCATGCAGAAGTGGGGTTTTGCAGATCGTATACAGGCTTTGTATGCAGGCACGAAAAATGCTCATGGATAATGGCGTGCTGTTCATTACGGGACAGTACGCTCCATCCCACCTTGAGGAGTTGTCCATGAATCGCCGTTCGATCCTGTTGTCGCTGATCTTGTCCGCCACCGCACTTGCCGCACCGCTGACCCATGCCGAGGCGCTCGACGATATTCTCAAGGCCAAGGTCTTGCGCGTCGCCGTGCCCCAGGATTTCCCGCCTTTCGGCTCGGTCGGTCCTGACATGAAACCTGTCGGCTACGATATCGACGTGGCCGCACTGCTGGCCAAGGCGCTGGGCGTCAAGCTGGAACTGGTGCCTGTCACCAGCGCCAATCGCATTCCCTATCTGAATACCAAAAAAGTCGACCTGGTCATTTCCAGTCTTGGTAAAAACCCGGAGCGTGAAAAAGTCATCGATTTCAGCGCCGCTTATGCGCCATTTTTCAGTGGCGTATTCGGTGGCGCTGATCTGGCGATCAGCAAGGCCGAGCAACTGGCGGATAAAACCGTGGGCGTGACCCGTGGCGCCGTGGAAGATCTTGAGCTGAGCAAAATTGCGCCCCCGACCACCACCATCAAACGTTTTGAAGACAATAACGCGACCATTTCCGCTTTCCTGTCCGGCCAGGTACCCCTGATTGCCACCGGCAATGTGGTGGCTGGCGCAATTGTCGAAAAACAGGCTGCCAAAAAACTGGAGTTCAAATTCTTTATCAAGAATTCTCCTTGTTATGTCGGCATCAATAAAAGCGAGCCCAAATTGTTGGCGCAAGTCAATGCGATCCTGGCCAAGTCAAAAGTGGATGGCAGCCTCAATAGCATCGCCCAGAAATGGCTGAAAACAACGCGCCCCGTCACGGCCTTGCTGTAACTGATTCTCTGCCGCTGCCATGCCATTCGGGCATGCCGCGGCCATCGTCTTCGACCATTCAGACCGGCTCACTGCAAGGGCACCATGGCATACATTTTTGATTTCAGCAGTATTTGGGAATATCGCGAGTATCTGCTCAACGGCGTGATCGGTACCTTGCGCCTGACCCTCGTCGGCACGGTGCTCGGTGTTGCCATCGGTATTCTTGGCGCTATCTCGCGGGCCTGGAAACTACCCGTGCTGTCCCCGATCTATACCGTGTATGTGGAGCTGATCCGCAACACGCCGTTCATCGTGCAGCTGTTTTTTGTCTTCTTCGGCTTGCCCAGCCTGGGCATTCATTTGAGCGAATGGCAGGCGGCAACGATTGCGATGGTGCTCAACCTGGGCGCCTATAGCACCGAGATTATCCGCGCCGGTGTGGAATCTGTACCGAAAGGACATATCGAGGCCGCTTCAGCGCTGGCGATGTCGCGTTTCCAGATTTTCCGGTGCGTGGTCTTGCGTCAGGCCCTGCTCAAGATGTGGCCGGCTTTGTCGAGCCAGATCGTGATCGTGATGCTCGGTTCGTCGGTGTGCTCGCAGATTTCGGCGGAAGAACTGACCTTTGGCGCCGGCTTCATTACCTCGCGTAACTTCCGCTCCTTCGAGGTGTACTTCGTGGTCACCATTATGTACTTTTTGCTGGCGGTCGGCGTGCGTCGCGCCCTGGGGCTGTTTGGCCGCTACGTGCTTGCCAGGAGAGCCACATGAGCGATTTTTCCCTGTGGGACATCATTCGCAACTTGTTGCTGGCGGGGCGCTGGACGGTATTGCTCTCCTTGATCGCCTTTGTTTGCGGCGGCTTGGCCGGCATCGCGATCCTGATGATGCGCACGTCAAGCTCGCGGTTGCTGCGCCGGTTTGCCGTGATGTATATCGAACTGTTCCAGGGCACGCCGCTGCTGATGCAATTGTTCCTGCTGTTCTTTGGCCTGTCTCTGACCGGCATGCAAGTGTCGCCCTGGCTGGCGGCCAGCGTGGCCTTGACCTTGTTTACCAGCGCCTACCTGGCGGAAATCTGGCGCGGTTGCGTCGAGGCGATTCCCCGTGGCCAGTGGGAAGCGTCTGCCAGCACAGCAATGACGTATATGGAACAGATGCGTCATGTGATCTTGCCGCAAGCGCTGCGCATCGCCGTTGCACCGACTGTCGGATTTTCCGTGCAGGTCGTGAAGGCGACGGCGGTCACTTCCATCATCGGCTTTGTCGAGCTGACCAAGGCCGGCTCGATGATCAGTAACGCCACTTTTGCACCGTTTACCGTATATGGCTTGATCGGCCTGATGTATTTTTGTCTGTGTTTCCCGCTTTCGCTATATGCCCGCCGCCTGGAAAGGAAAATGAATGTCTCTCGTTAGCATCAATGGTTTGCACAAGCGTTTTGGTACGCACCACGTCCTCAAGGGCATCGACCTGCACGTCAAGGAAGGACAAGTCACAGCCGTGATCGGACGTAGCGGTTCGGGCAAGAGTACCTTGCTGCGTTCGATCAACGGGCTGGAAAGTTTCGATGAAGGGTCGCTCGACGTCGATGGTGTGCGCGTCACCGTCGGCCAGACCGATTTGCGCCAGTTGCGCTTGAAGGTCGGCATGGTGTTTCAGCAGTTCAATCTGTATCCGCATCTGAGCGCCGGACAGAATGTGATGCTGGCGCCAACCGTGGTCAAAAAAATAGGCAAGCAGCAAGCTGAAGCGCTGGCGCGCGATGCGCTGGCAAAAGTCGGCCTTGCCGATCGCTTTGACTCTTTTCCAGACCAGCTGTCGGGTGGCCAGCAACAGCGTGTGGCGATCGCCCGAGCTCTCGCGATGCAGCCGAAAATACTGTTGTGCGATGAAATTACCTCAGCGCTCGACCCCGAACTGGTAAACGAAGTGCTGGCCGTGGTGCGCAAGCTGGCCGAGGACGGCATGACCTTGATCATGGTTACGCATGAAATGCGTTTCGCCCGCGAAGTGGGCGATCAACTGGTGTTCATGCATCAAGGAAAAATCCATGAGCAAGGTGATCCGAAGGCCCTGTTTGCTGCGCCGTCAACGCCGGAACTGGCCAGTTTCATCAGTTCGGTTTCCTGACCGTTTTTGACAAAGACGGATCCCGCATGTCTGACCCCACCACAGCAGCCGTTCCCAATTCGTCCGAAGAGATCGCTGCGGATATCGCAGCGGCGATTATCGAACGCCGATTGCCCCCTGGCACCAAACTCAAGGAGGAGGCCCTGGCCCGTGTGTATTCTGTCAGCCGCACCAAGATCCGTGCGGCCTTGCTGATGTTGTCGAAAGATGAGCTGATCGAGATCATCCCGGAAAAGGGCGCATGCGTGTGCAAGCTCAGCGAACGTGAGGCGCGCGAAATCTTTGCCGTGCGCCGCACGCTCGAAGCCAGCCTTGCCCGTGATTTCGTGGCTATGGCCAATGCCGACGATTATCGTCGCATCGATGCCCACCTGGCCCTGGAACGCCAGGCCATGGTGCAGAACGATTTGCCGCTGCGCGCCAGACTGCTCGGTGACTTTCATACCTTGTTGGCCGATATCGTTGGCAATCTGGTGTTGAAGGAAATCTTGCGCAAACTGACGGCGCGGACCTCGTTGATCGCCATGCATCAGCAGTCCAGCGAAGACGCCAGTTGCTCATCGGACGAACATGCATTGTTCATCGAGGCCGCCAGGGCCGGTAACGCCGACGCCGCCGTCGACCTCATGTTGCACCACCTCGACCATGTGCTCAAGGCACTGCACATCGATGCTGCAGACTGTGTCGACAAGAAAGACCTGATCAAAGCCCTGCTGGCCGCCTGAACAAAAACAAGTATGACGATGGAAAGTCCTTGCCAAGACTGCCGGGGCTTTGCTATAGTTCGCCTCCCCAATGAGGCGCAGTCAAATGCGGCAGTTGAGGATCACCGGAAACGGTGGTGTTGTAAAAAGTTTTTAAGCGCAATGCGCTGAAAAACGGGGTTGACGAAATGCTGAAAACGCTTCATACTCTTCCTTCTTCGCAGCTGACAAACACAACGCTTTGTCGATAGCGCGAAACGTAACACCGAATACCGTTCTTTAACAATTAACAGTCGATAAGTGTGGGCATTTGATGAAGTGCAGCAGTGGTCTTCGGATCGCTGTCAAACTTAAAATATCAAATGTTCACAAGAAATAATGAAATAGGATACTTCTTCGGAAGTAGCCTGTCAGTTTTTTGAGTGAGCGCATCTTTTGCATGCAAAAGATGTGGATGGTAGTGATGCTGTCCGACCTGTCAGAAATGACATTAAACAGAGATTAAACTGAAGAGTTTGATCCTGGCTCAGATTGAACGCTGGCGGCATGCCTTACACATGCAAGTCGAACGGCAGCACGGAGCTTGCTCTGGTGGCGAGTGGCGAACGGGTGAGTAATATATCGGAACGTACCCTGGAGTGGGGGATAACGTAGCGAAAGTTACGCTAATACCGCATACGATCTAAGGATGAAAGTGGGGGATTCGCAAGAACCTCATGCTCGTGGAGCGGCCGATATCTGATTAGCTAGTTGGTAGGGTAAAAGCCTACCAAGGCATCGATCAGTAGCTGGTCTGAGAGGACGACCAGCCACACTGGAACTGAGACACGGTCCAGACTCCTACGGGAGGCAGCAGTGGGGAATTTTGGACAATGGGCGCAAGCCTGATCCAGCAATGCCGCGTGAGTGAAGAAGGCCTTCGGGTTGTAAAGCTCTTTTGTCAGGGAAGAAACGGTGAGGGCTAATATCCTTTGCTAATGACGGTACCTGAAGAATAAGCACCGGCTAACTACGTGCCAGCAGCCGCGGTAATACGTAGGGTGCAAGCGTTAATCGGAATTACTGGGCGTAAAGCGTGCGCAGGCGGTTTTGTAAGTCTGATGTGAAATCCCCGGGCTCAACCTGGGAATTGCATTGGAGACTGCAAGGCTAGAATCTGGCAGAGGGGGGTAGAATTCCACGTGTAGCAGTGAAATGCGTAGATATGTGGAGGAACACCGATGGCGAAGGCAGCCCCCTGGGTCAAGATTGACGCTCATGCACGAAAGCGTGGGGAGCAAACAGGATTAGATACCCTGGTAGTCCACGCCCTAAACGATGTCTACTAGTTGTCGGGTCTTAATTGACTTGGTAACGCAGCTAACGCGTGAAGTAGACCGCCTGGGGAGTACGGTCGCAAGATTAAAACTCAAAGGAATTGACGGGGACCCGCACAAGCGGTGGATGATGTGGATTAATTCGATGCAACGCGAAAAACCTTACCTACCCTTGACATGGCTGGAATCCTTGAGAGATCAGGGAGTGCTCGAAAGAGAACCAGTACACAGGTGCTGCATGGCTGTCGTCAGCTCGTGTCGTGAGATGTTGGGTTAAGTCCCGCAACGAGCGCAACCCTTGTCATTAGTTGCTACGAAAGGGCACTCTAATGAGACTGCCGGTGACAAACCGGAGGAAGGTGGGGATGACGTCAAGTCCTCATGGCCCTTATGGGTAGGGCTTCACACGTCATACAATGGTACATACAGAGCGCCGCCAACCCGCGAGGGGGAGCTAATCGCAGAAAGTGTATCGTAGTCCGGATTGTAGTCTGCAACTCGACTGCATGAAGTTGGAATCGCTAGTAATCGCGGATCAGCATGTCGCGGTGAATACGTTCCCGGGTCTTGTACACACCGCCCGTCACACCATGGGAGCGGGTTTTACCAGAAGTAGGTAGCTTAACCGCAAGGAGGGCGCTTACCACGGTAGGATTCGTGACTGGGGTGAAGTCGTAACAAGGTAGCCGTATCGGAAGGTGCGGCTGGATCACCTCCTTTCTAGAGTTTGCACGAATCAGCAATGATTCACTCATTAAATGTCCACACTTATCGACTGTTAGCTGAAGAAGAAACAGTAGTCGTATGTAGCACCGCGTTGGGGCTGTAGCTCAGCTGGTTAGAGCACCGTGTTGATAACGCGGGGGTCGTTGGTTCGAGTCCAACCAGCCCTACCAGTTAA
>NZ_NJGY01000001.1:1884506-2103615 GCF_002250505.1 Janthinobacterium sp. PC23-8 | reverse complement strand
GATTTAGGTTTGGTCTTTTAGCGATCATTGCTGTTTCGTTCTTTAACAATCTGGAAGAAGTAAAGATTATTTATTGATCGGTTTGCCGTAAAAAGTAAATCGATGGGTAATGATTGTATGTATCAACAAACAAGCAACAACGTTGTACTTTCTTATCCCTGTAGCGCTCTTTGTTCACTTAGGTAGACAGAGGCTAACGTTATAGGGACAAGCGAATAAGTGCACATGGTGGATGCCTTGGCGATTACAGGCGATGAAGGACGTAGTAGCTTGCGATAAGCTGCGGGGAGTGAGCAAACACACTTTGATCCGCAGATTTCCGAATGGGGCAACCCACCCTTTTAGGGTATTGCAACCTGAATACATAGGGTTGCAAGGCGAACGCGGCGAACTGAAACATCTAAGTAGCTGCAGGAAAAGAAATCAACCGAGATTCCCAAAGTAGCGGCGAGCGAAATGGGAAGAGCCTGTACGTGATAGTCGGACCGATAACAGAATCCTCTGGAAATAGGAGCCATAGTGGGTGATAGCCCCGTATGTGAAATTGGACCGGTGATACTAAGCGTACGACAAGTAGGGCGGGACACGTGACATCCTGTCTGAATATGGGGGGACCATCCTCCAAGGCTAAATACTCGTAATCGACCGATAGTGAACCAGTACCGTGAGGGAAAGGCGAAAAGAACCCCGGAAGGGGAGTGAAATAGATCCTGAAACCGTGTGCATACAAACAGTAGGAGCGGACTTGTTCCGTGACTGCGTACCTTTTGTATAATGGGTCAGCGACTTACATTCAGTGGCAAGGTTAACCATATAGGGAAGCCGTAGAGAAATCGAGTCCGAATAGGGCGATCAGTCGCTGGGTGTAGACCCGAAACCAAGTGATCTACTCATGGCCAGGATGAAGGTGCGGTAACACGCCCTGGAGGTCCGAACCCACTAATGTTGAAAAATTAGGGGATGAGCTGTGGGTAGGGGTGAAAGGCTAAACAAACTTGGAAATAGCTGGTTCTCTCCGAAAACTATTTAGGTAGTGCCTCAAGTATCACCATCGGGGGTAGAGCACTGTTATGGCTAGGGGGTCATTGCGACTTACCAAACCATTGCAAACTCCGAATACCGATGAGTGCGAGCTTGGGAGACAGACGTCGGGTGCTAACGTCCGGCGTCAAGAGGGAAACAACCCAGACCGCCAGCTAAGGTCCCAAAGATTGGCTAAGTGGAAAACGAAGTGGGAAGGCTAAAACAGTCAGGATGTTGGCTTAGAAGCAGCCATCATTTAAAGAAAGCGTAATAGCTCACTGATCGAGTCGTCCTGCGCGGAAGATGTAACGGGGCTAAGCCAGTCACCGAAGCTGCGGATATATGCACATCCTTCAAGCACATTCAATCGAAGTGGAAAGCGTGGACGATACTTACTTGCGTAGCAAGTTAGTAGAGGCCAAAGCGCTGTGTACATCGAGTTGCAAGTTGAGAGTGTGTTTTAAGGATGTGCATATATGGTAGGAGAGCGTTCTGTAAGCCTGCGAAGGTGTCTTGTAAAGGATGCTGGAGGTATCAGAAGTGCGAATGCTGACATGAGTAGCGATAATGGGGGTGAAAAGCCTCCACGCCGTAAGCCCAAGGTTTCCTGTTCAACGTTCATCGGAGCAGGGTGAGTCGGCCCCTAAGGCGAGGCAGAGATGCGTAGCTGATGGGAAGCAGGTTAATATTCCTGCACCGTCGTATGATGCGATGGGGGGACGGATCGCGGAAGGTTGTCCAACTGTTGGAATAGTTGGTTTTTGGCTCATAGAAGGCGCTTAGGCAAATCCGGGCGCGTAATTCAAGGGGTTGAGACGAGTGCACTCGTGCATGAAGCAATCGGAAGTGGTTCCAAGAAAAGCCTCTAAGCTTCAGTCATACGAGACCGTACCGCAAACCGACACAGGTGGGCGAGATGAGTATTCTAAGGCGCTTGAGAGAACTCGGGAGAAGGAACTCGGCAAATTGGTACCGTAACTTCGGGAAAAGGTACGCCCCGGTAGCTTGACTGGTTTACTCCAGAAGGGTGAAAGGGTTGCAATAAACTGGTGGCTGCGACTGTTTAATAAAAACACAGCACTCTGCAAACACGAAAGTGGACGTATAGGGTGTGACGCCTGCCCGGTGCTGGAAGATTAAATGATGGGGTGCAAGCTCTTGATTGAAGTCCCAGTAAACGGCGGCCGTAACTATAACGGTCCTAAGGTAGCGAAATTCCTTGTCGGGTAAGTTCCGACCTGCACGAATGGCGTAACGATGGCCACACTGTCTCCTCCCGAGACTCAGCGAAGTTGAAATGTTTGTGATGATGCAATCTACCCGCGGCTAGACGGAAAGACCCCATGAACCTTTACTGTAGCTTTGCATTGGACTTTGAACCAATCTGTGTAGGATAGGTGGGAGGCTTTGAAGCGGGGACGCCAGTTCTCGTGGAGCCAACCTTGAAATACCACCCTGGTTTGTTTGAGGTTCTAACCTTGGTCCGTTATCCGGATCGGGGACAGTGCATGGTAGGCAGTTTGACTGGGGCGGTCTCCTCCTAAAGTGTAACGGAGGAGTTCGAAGGTACGCTAGATACGGTCGGACATCGTGTTGATAGTGCAATGGCATAAGCGTGCTTAACTGCGAGACTGACAAGTCGAGCAGGTACGAAAGTAGGACATAGTGATCCGGTGGTTCTGTATGGAAGGGCCATCGCTCAACGGATAAAAGGTACTCTGGGGATAACAGGCTGATTCCTCCCAAGAGTTCATATCGACGGGGGAGTTTGGCACCTCGATGTCGGCTCATCACATCCTGGGGCTGTAGCCGGTCCCAAGGGTATGGCTGTTCGCCATTTAAAGTGGTACGTGAGCTGGGTTTAAAACGTCGTGAGACAGTTTGGTCCCTATCTGCCGTGGGCGTTGGAAATTTGAAGGGGGCTGCTCCTAGTACGAGAGGACCGGAGTGGACGAACCTCTGGTGTACCGGTTGTCACGCCAGTGGCATTGCCGGGTAGCTAAGTTCGGAAGAGATAACCGCTGAAAGCATCTAAGCGGGAAACTTGCCTTGAGATGAGATTTCCCAGAGCCTTGAGCTCTTTGAAGGGTCGTTCGAGACCAGGACGTTGATAGGCTGGGTGTGGAAGTGCAGTAATGCATTAAGCTAACCAGTACTAATTGCCCGTACGGCTTGTCCCTATAACCTTAGCAGGTACAGAGGATAAGACAGTACAACGTTGCGTGTGTGTTGATACCATTCATTACCCCAATCTTTGCTTCTTCCAGATTCAGGCTTTGTCGCTCCACCGAGGACAAACGCCAGTACAAGTTATGCCTGATGACCATAGCAAGTTGGTCCCACCCCTTCCCATCCCGAACAGGACCGTGAAACAACTTTGCGCCGATGATAGTGCTGCAACCAGTGTGAAAGTAGGTTATCGTCAGGCTTGTTATTCGCAGTAGAAAAACACCCCGCCAGCAATGGTCGGGGTTTTTTTTCGTCTGCAGCTTGCATGCCGCCAGATCAACAGATCAAAAAACAG
Organism: Janthinobacterium sp. PC23-8; assembly: GCF_002250505.1. GTDB lineage: Bacteria > Pseudomonadota > Gammaproteobacteria > Burkholderiales > Burkholderiaceae_D > Janthinobacterium. Next base: position 2,100,068 of record NZ_NJGY01000001.1, on the reverse strand, counting down.
ATCAAAAAAAAGCCCTGCGCTGCGCGCAGGGCCGCATCGATTTACCAAGCAGATCAGAAGTGGTAAGCCACTTTGACCACGCCGTAGTTCACGCCACTGTTTGGCTTTTTGTAGCCGCCGTTCGAAAAGTGCTGGATCTTGGCGCTGACCTCCCAGTTGTTGTCGAACACATAGCCGATGCCGGCATGGTCGCCAAACTGGAAGTGGGTCGACAGGCGGTTGTCGTCGTTGTTGTACAGCTTCGAGAGCATGTGCACGCCGATGCCGGCTTCGGCGTAGAAGCCGCGCTTGCTGGTGTTTTCAAAGCGGAACACTGGCGTCAAGCCCAGGTCCCACAGCTTTTGATGCTGGCCAGGAACATTTTTGTAGCTCTTGCCGTCCCAGCCGCCAATGCTGGCATCCCAGTAACCGCTCAGCTGGGTGCCGTTCGACACAAACCAGGCTTTGTCCCAGTTCGAGGTGACGCCGGCGCGCACCATCTGGATTTTCACGCCCTTGGCGTATTCGCCATAGACGGAGTCGATCAGCTTGTCGTCAGCGGCAAAGCTGGAGCTGGCGGCCATCAGCGCGGTCACAGCCGCAGCGAGGGTGAGGAGATTCTTCTTGAAGAACATAGAGGCTTTCATCGTAAAATTGGCCGTTAGGCTTGTCTTGTTTGCACAGGCATGCGTTTTGCTGCCATTCTCGCCACTCGATACTCAGAGGTTCAATTGACATTTTCTACAAAAATCACATTTCTCGGTACTGGCCTGATGGGGGATCCAATGGTCCGGCGCCTGCTGCAGGCGGGTTATTCTGTCACAGTTTGGAATCGTACGCACAGCAAGGCCCAGGAATTGCGCGCGGCCGGGGCAAATGCGCCCGCATTGCTGCTTGACGCCGTCGCGGGCGCGCAAATCGTCATCTCGATGCTGGAAGCGGGCCCTATCGTGGCGCAAGTGCTGGAAGACGCCTTGCCAGCCATGGCGCCAGCCACATTGTGGGTCGACATGAGTTCCACCAAACAGTCGGAAGCGCAGCAATTCCATGCGGCGCTGCGGGCGGCGGGTCACTCTTTCATTGATGCGCCCGTTTCGGGCGGCGTGGGTGGTGCGCAGGCTGGCAGCCTGGCCATCATGGCCGGCGGCAGCGCCGAAGACTATGACAAAGTGGCCGCTATTCTCACCGCCATGGGACGACCAACCCTGGTAGGACCCGCCGGCAGCGGCCAAGTCGCCAAGCTGTGCAATCAATTGATCGTGGGCGCCACCCTCAATATCGTGGCAGAAGCCTTGCTGTTGGCCCAGGCGGCCGGCGCCGATGCGGCGGCCGTGCGCACGGCGATCCGCGGCGGATTTGCCGAGAGCCGTATCCTGGAAGTGCACGGTCAGAGGATGCTGGAGCGCAATTTCGTCGCCGGTGGCCAGGTGAAAAGCCAGATCAAGGACATGCACAATATTCTTGCCGCCGCCGAGGCAGCGAACATCCGCTTGCCGGTGACGCAACTGGTCACCCGGCGTTATGAATCCATCGCCGAGACCCATGCGACGGCCGACCACGCCGCCGCCTTGCTGGCCCTGGAAGCCATCAATCCCGGCCAGCGGCTGGGAAGCGGCCCCGATAAACTCAGTTAGCTTAGGCCAGCGGCAAGCTCGTTTCTGCCAGCTTGACCCAGAAGCTCGCGCCGATCGGCAGCAGGTTGTCGTTGAAATCGTAGCTGCCATTGTGCAGCACGCATGGACCCAGGCCATGGCCGCCATCGCGGTGGTCGCCATCGCCGTTGCCGATAAAGATGTAGCAGCCGGCTTTTTCCTGCAGGAAGAACGAAAAATCTTCCGCGCCCATGGTGGGCTCGACGTTGTCATTGACCTTGTCGGCGCCGACCACCTGTTTCATCACTTCCACGGCAAATGCGGTTTCTTTCGCATGGTTGACCAGCGGCGGATAGTTGCGCTTGAAGTTGAATTCCACTTCGGCGCCAAAGGCGGCCGCCGTATGCACGGCGATGTCGCGCATGCGCTCTTCGATCAGGTCCAGCACCGGGGTGTTGAAGGTGCGCACGGTGCCGACCAGACTGGCGTTGTCCGGGATCACATTGGTGGCGCTGCCGGCGTGGATTTGCGTGATCGACAGCACGGCCGTGTCGAGCGGGCTCTTGTTGCGGGTGATGACGGTTTGCCAGCTTTGCGCGATCTGCACGGCCACCATCACCGGGTCGATGCCCTTGTGGGGCTGCGCCGCATGGGCGCCCTTGCCTTTGACGGTGACGTGAAATTCATTGCTCGATGCCATCATGGGCCCGGCCACCACGCTCAGGGTGCCGGCGGCGGCGCCTGGCCAGTTGTGCATGCCGTAGATGGCGTCCATCGGGAACTGCGTAAACAGGCCGTCGGCGATCATTTCGCGCGCGCCGGCGCCGCCTTCTTCGGCTGGCTGGAAGATCACATACACGGTGCCGTCGAAATGGCGGTTATGTGCCAGATGGTGGGCGGCGCCCAGCAGCATGGCCGTGTGGCCATCGTGGCCGCAGGCGTGCATCTTGCCCGGATGGCGCGAGGCGTGTTCAAAGGTATTTATTTCCTGCATCGGCAGGGCGTCCATGTCGGCGCGGATGCCGATGGCGCGCTTCGAGCTGCCGTTGCGGATAATGCCGACCACGCCGGTGCGGCCCAGCCCGCGCACGACGGGAATGCCCCATTCGGCCAGCTTGGCGGCGACGACGTCGGAGGTGCGCTGTTCTTCGTAGCATAATTCCGGATGGGCGTGCAGGTCGCGGCGGATACGTCGCAGCTCGGATTGAAACGCCAGGATGGGTTCAACTAGTTTCATCGTATTCTCCTGTAGATGCAGGCGGGCATCAGTGTACGGCACGCCGGGACGGGCACGTTTGATCGAAAACATACGCGCGTATGGGCCATTGTAGCCCGTGTCCTGCTTCCAGATCCAGCGCACAGGCCGCTGGCGGATCCGTCGCTGGCTGACAGCGGCGCGATGGTTTACAGTATCGGTTTTCCCCGACACTTTTTGGACTGCACCATGACCACCACACAAGTGCGTGCGACCTGCCCGCTCGACTGCCCCGATACCTGCGCCTTGCTGGTGACGGTAACCGACGGGGTGGCGACAAGCGTCAAGGGCGATCCCGACCATCCGACCACGGCCGGCGTGCTGTGCACCAAGGTATCGCGCTTTACGGAGCGCACCTATCATGCGGACCGGCTGCTGCACCCGCTGCGCCGCGTGGGCAAGAAGGGCGAAGGCAAGTTCGAGCGCATCAGCTGGGACGAAGCGCTCGACATTATCGCCGCGCGCCTGGCACCGATCACGGCGCGCAACCCGCAGGCGATTTTGCCGTACAGCTACTGCGGCACCATGGGCCTGGTGCAGGGCGAGTCGATGTCGTCACGCTTTTTCAACCAGCTCGGCGCCTCCCTGCTCGACCGTACCATCTGCGCCTCGGCCGGAGCCACTGGCTACCGCTACACGGTGGGCGCGACGATCGGCACGGACATGGAACAGTTCCAGAACGCCAAATTGATCATAATCTGGGGCGGCAATCCGATTGCCTCCAACCTGCATTTCTGGATGCGGGCCCAGGAAGCCAAGCGCAATGGCGCGACACTGATCGCGATCGACCCCTACCGCTCGCTGACGGCCGAGAAATGCCACCAGCATATCGCCTTGTTGCCCGGCACCGATGCGGCGCTGGCCCTGGGGCTGATGCATGTGCTGATCGACGAAGACCTGGTCGACCACGACTATATTGCCCAGTACACCCTGGGTTACGAAGCGCTGAAACAGCGCGCGCTGGAATGGACGCCCGAGCGCACGGCCGAGGTATGCGGCATCAGCGCCACGGAAGTGATCGAGCTGGCGCGGCTGTACGGGACGACCTGCCGCAGCGGTGACGGCGTGGCGATTCGCGCCAACTACGGCGTGCAGCGGGTGCGCGGCGGGGGGATGGCCGTGCGCAATATCGCCTGCCTGCCGGCGCTGACGGGCGCCTGGCGCCACGCGGCCGGCGGCATGCAGTTGTCGAGCTCGGGTTCCTTCCCCGTCAACCGCAAGGCGCTGCAGCGGCCGGATTTACTGAAGGGCGCGCCGCGCACCATCAATATGAGCACCATCGGCGACGACCTGCTGAAAGAAACCTCGGCCGCATTCGGCCCGCAGGTGGAAGCCGTGATCGTCTACAACTCGAACCCGCTGGCGGTGGCGCCCGATTCGTCGAAGGTGGCGCAGGGTTTTGCGCGCGAGGATCTGTTTACCGTCGTGCTCGAGCACTTCCAGACCGATACCGTCGACTATGCCGATATCGTGTTGCCAGCCACCACCCAGCTCGAGCACGTGGACGCGCATTCCACTTATGGCCATCTGTACATGATGGCCAACAATGCCGCCGTGGCGCCGCTGGGCGAAGCGAAAGCCAATACGGAAATTTTCCGTCTGCTGGCGCAGCGCATGGGCTTTGACGATCCGTGCTTCCAGGACAGCGACGACGCGCTGGCGGCCCAGGCGTTTGACGCCAGCGATGCGCGCGCTGTGCATTTCGACTGGGAATCGCTGAAACGGACGGGCTGGCAAAAACTGGCGATGCCCGACGCGCCGTTTGCCCACGGTGGTTTTGCCACGCCCTCGGGCAAGTGCGAGTTTTATTCGCAAGCCATGCTGGACGCCGGTCTCGACCCGCTGCCCACGTATATTGCGCCGTATGAATCGCCGGCCAGCAACCCGGAACTGGCGGCGCGCTTTCCGCTGGCGATGATTTCGCCGCCGGCGCGCAATTTTTTGAATTCCACGTTCGTGAACGTGAAAAGCCTGCGCGCGGCCGAGGGCGAACCGCACCTGGACATGCATCCCGATGATTGCAGCGCGCGCGGCATTGCCGTGGGCGACATGGTGCGCATCTTCAACGACCGTGGCAGTTTCGTGGCCAAGGTGCGCGTGACGGACAAGGCGCGGCGCGGCCTGGTGGTGGGCTTGTCGGTTTGGTGGAAAAAGCTGGCCAGCGACGGCAAGAACGCCAATGAAGTGACCAGCCAGCGCCTGACCGACATGGGCCGCGCGCCGACTTTCTACGATACGCTGGTCGAAGTGGAAAAGGTCGCCTGACATGGCCCGCATGCCCGCCACCGCAGTGCCGGGCATGCTGTGCCTGCTGCTGCTGGGCGGCTGCATGCAGCTGCGCTATTACACGCAGGCGGCGCAAGGGCAGTATGCGCTATGGTCGTCCGCGCGCCCGATCGATGCCTGGTTGAACGACCCGATCACCGAGCCGCGCCTGAAAGCGCGCCTGCACAAGGCGCAGCAGATCCGCCAATTTGCCGTGACCGAGCTGGGCCTGCCCGACAATGGCAGCTATAAAACCTACGCTGCGTTGCAACGCCCCTTCGTGCTGTGGAATGTGGTGGCGACCCCGGAGCTGTCGCTGCAGCCGCTGCAATGGTGTTTCCCGATCGCCGGCTGCGTCACCTATCGCGGCTATTATGACAAGAGCGAGGCGCAAGCCTATGCCGACCAATTGCGCGCCGAACACTACGATGTACAGGTGGGCGGCGTGCCGGCGTATTCCACCCTGGGCTGGTTTGACGATCCGCTGTTGTCGACCTTTATCAACTACACCGACGCCGAACTGGCGCGCATGATCTTTCACGAGCTGGCGCACCAGGTGGTGTATGTGCCCGGTGACTCTGCCTTCAATGAGTCGTTTGCCGTCGCCGTGGAAGAGGCCGGCGTGCAGCGCTGGCTGGCGCACGATGGCAATGTGGCCTTGCAAGCTGCCTATCTGCAATACACGAGCCGGCGCCAGGATTTCTTGACCCTGCTGCGCAAATACCGGGCGCAACTGGCTGCGCTGTATGCCAGCGATGTGCCGGACGCGGACAAACGCGTGCGCAAGGCGCTGGTGTTTGCCGCCCTGCAAGACGAATACCAGCTTCTGAAGCAGCACTGGGGTGGATATGCCGGCTATGACCGCTGGTTCGAGCAGCCTTTGAGCAATCCTCATCTTGCTTCGGTAAGCACTTACGATCAATTTTTGCCGGCCTTTAAAAAATTGCTGGAAGAAAAAAAGAACTTTCGTGCTTTTTATGCTGCAGTGCACACAATGTCTCTGCTGGACCAGTCCGAGCGTCGTCGTCGGCTGCAGCACAGCCTGCCCCGTGACCCGTAAAGATTGTCAGCTTCACCAAGCCTGCAGTTGCTGCCACGCCGGATTTGATATGCTGCATTGCAACATAAAATACCCCTGGAGTTCCTGTTCTAATACTGCTGAAAGCGCTTGCATGGAAGCCGTGCGCCCGATAGCATCGCGTTAGCGGCATCGAGCAATTGCTCGTCAGAATGCTCATCATGACTGCAGGACAGCGTATCCGCAGCAGTAATCAGCGCCGGCCAGGCAGGCCAGCTCCCCGTGATTATTCGAGACAAGAGGCACAGCATGGAAAAAATTTGGCTGAAGTCATATCCGCCCGGCGTCCCCGCCGAGATCGATCCTGATCAATATCGTTCGCTGGTGCACTTGCTCGAAGAAGCGTTTCAAAAATATGCGGATCGCCCTGCCTATGTCTGCATGGACAAATTCCTGAGCTATGCCGAACTCGACACCTATTCGCGGCAACTGGGCGCCTTCCTGCAAAGCCGGGGCCTGAAGAAAGGCGCGCGCGTCGCGCTGATGATGCCCAATGTGCTGCAGTATCCGGTGGCGATCGCGGCCGTGCTGCGTGCCGGCTACACGGTGGTCAATGTCAATCCGCTGTACACGCCGCGCGAGCTGGAACACCAGCTCAACGATTCGGGCAGCGAAGCGATCATTGTGCTGGAAAACTTTGCCCATACCCTGGAGCAAGTGCTGAGCAAGACGGTCGTGAAACATATCATCGTCGCCAGCATGGGCGAGATGCTGGGCGGCGTGAAAGGCATGCTGGTCAATTTCGTGGTGCGCAACGTCAAGAAGATGGTGCCCGCTTATTCGCTGCCGAACGCGATGCGCTTCAAGAGCGCGCTGTCGCACGGCAGCCGCATGAAGCTCACTCCCGTCGAGCTGCATATCAATGAGCCGGCGTTTCTGCAATACACGGGCGGCACCACCGGCGTGTCGAAAGGCGCCACGCTCAGCCACCGCAACGTCATCGCCAATGTGCTGCAGACCGAAGCGTGGTCGTCGGCCGCGCTCGACCCGGACAACAAGGAACAGTTGACCATCATCTGCGCCTTGCCGCTGTACCATATCTTTGCGCTGACGGCCTGTGCGCTGTGGGGCACGCGCCTGGGGGGCCTGAATGTGCTGGTGCCGAACCCGCGCGATATTGCTGGCCTGATCAAGGAACTGGGCAAGTACAAATTCAACCTGCTGCCGGCCGTCAACACGCTATACAACGCGCTGGTCAATCACCCCGACTTTGCGCGCCTCGATTTCTCCGGCCTGAAAATTGCCAATGGCGGCGGCATGGCGGTGCAAAAATCGGTCAACGACAAGTGGCAGCAGGTGACGGGCGTGGCCATCATCGAAGGCTATGGCCTGTCGGAAACCTCACCCGTGGCCACCTGCAACCGCGCCGACAGCACGGCGTTTTCCGGCACCATCGGCCTGCCGATTCCGTCGACCGAAATCGCGATTCTCGACGATGATGGCAATGAAGTAGGGCTGGGCCAGGCGGGCGAAATCGCCATCCGTGGCCCGCAAGTGATGAGCGGCTACTGGAACCGTCCCGATGAAACGGCCAAGGTCATGACGTTTGACGGCTACTTCAAGTCGGGCGACGTGGGCATCATGGACGAGCGCGGCTATGTGAAAATCGTCGACCGCAAGAAGGACATGATCCTGGTGTCCGGCTTCAATGTGTATCCGAACGAACTCGAAGGCGTGATTGCGGCCCACCCGGGCGTGCTCGAATGCGCCTGCGTGGGCGTGCCCGACGAGCACTCGGGCGAAGCCGTGAAAGTGTTTGTGGTGCGCAAGGACCCGAACCTGACGGTGGAGACCCTGATGGCGTATTGCAAAGAACAATTCACGGGCTACAAGCGGCCGAAATTCATCGAATTCAGGGATGAACTGCCGAAGACCAATGTGGGCAAGATTTTGCGCCGCGCCCTGCGCGACGAGCCGAAAGCAGTGGCCTAAACACCGGGAGGCGCCAGGGCGGCGCGTCCCTTCACAGATAAAGATGAGGCAAGATGGACAAGATTTGGTTGAAGTCATACCCGGACAGCGTGCCGCACGAGATCGATTGCACGCAATACCGTTCCGTCACGCATTTGCTGGAAGAATCGTTCCAGAAGTACGCGGACCGCAATGCTTTCGTGTGCATGGATAAATTCCTCACCTACCGCGAGCTCGACAAATTGTCGCTGCAGATGGGCGCCTGGCTGCAAGGCAAGGGCCTGTCGCCCGGCGCGCGGGTGGCCATCATGCTGCCCAACGTGCTGCAGTATCCGGTGGCGATGGCGGCGATTCTGCGCGCCGGCTATACGGTGGTCAACGTCAATCCCCTGTATACGCCGCGCGAATTGCAGCACCAGTTGGTCGACTCGGGCAGCGAGGCCATCATCGTGCTGGAAAACTTCGCCACCACGGTCGAACAGGTGCTGGCGCACACCCAGGTGAAACATGTGATCGTCGCCACCATGGGCGACTTGCTCGGTGGCCTGAAAGGCACTATCGTCAATTTCGTGGTGCGCAAAATCAAGAAAATGGTGCCGGCCTTCAAGCTGCCGGGCGCCATCGGTTTTAACAAGATGCTGGCCGAAGGCGCGCGCATGCAGTTGACGCCGGTGCAGCAGGGCCATGACGATATCGTCTTCCTGCAATACACGGGCGGCACCACGGGCGTATCGAAAGGCGCGATGCTGCTGCACCGTAACGTGATCGCCAATGTGCTGCAAAACGAGGCGTGGCTGGCGCCGGTGATGACGAAAGAGATGCGCGCCACCTCGATGGGTTTCGTGTGCGCTTTGCCGCTGTATCACATTTATTCGCTGACGGTCAGCGCGCTGATGGGCATGCGCCTGGGCGGCCTGAACGTGCTGGTGCCGAACCCGCGCGACATTCCCGGTTTCGTCAAGGAACTGGCCAAGTACAAGATCGTCGTCTTCCCGGCCGTCAATACCCTGTACAACGCCTTGCTCAACAATGCCGACTTCGCCAAGCTCGATTTTTCCAGCTATAAAGTGTGCAATGGCGGCGGCATGGCCTTGCAGCGCAATGTGGCCGAGCGCTGGCTGAAAGTGACCGGTTGCCCGCTGATCGAAGGCTATGGCATGTCGGAAACTTCGCCGGTCGTCACCGGCAACCGCGTCGACATCACCGAATTTACAGGCACCATCGGCATGCCGATTCCGTCGACCGACGTGGCGATCCTCGACGACGATGGCGTCGAAGTACCGCTGGGCCAGCCGGGCGAAATTGCCGTGAAAGGCCCGCAAGTGATGGCCGGCTACTGGCAGCGCCCCGATGAAACCGCGAAATCGATGACGGCGGACGGTTACTTCAAGACCGGCGACGTCGGTATCATGGATGAGCGCGGCTATGTGCGCATCGTCGACCGCAAGAAAGACATGATCATCGTCTCGGGCTTCAATGTGTATCCGAACGAGGTGGAAGAGGTGGTTTCTTCCTGTCCCGGCGTGCTCGAATGCGCTTGCATCGGTGTGCCCGACGGCAATTCCGGCGAAGCCGTGAAAGTTTTTGTGGTGCGCAAGGATCCCAACCTGACGGTGGAGCAGATCCGCGAGCACTGCAAGCATGAATTGACGGCCTACAAGAAACCGAAATACATCGAGTTCCGCGATGAACTGCCGAAGACCAATGTCGGCAAGATCTTGCGCCGTCAGTTACGTGACGAGAAAAAGGTTGCCTAGACTGCTGACAAGGTTGTGTCCGCCGCCAGCTTCCGTTTTGGCCTGGCGGGCAGGCCGAAGCAGGCGCGCAGCCAGCCCACCTTGCCGATCACCAGCGAGGTCCCCAGCCAGCAGATCAGCACGGTGCATGAGAGTATCAATGCCGGTTCGATCAGCGGACCGAGCCGCAGCGGCACCAGCCAGTAGGCGAGCAGCACGATCGCGCTCTGGTGCAGGATGTACCACGGGTAGACGGCTTGCCGGGCCCACGGCAGCCAGGCAAACGGGCGGTTGAGCAGGGCGTGCGACCAGCCCAGGATGGTGCAGATGGCCAGCCACATGTACAGATTACGCATCGGCCAGGAGCCGATCGAGGCCCAGGTCAGCAGGTTTTCCGAATATATCAGGTCAAAGCCGATATAGGCGGCAAACGCGCACGGCGCCAGCAGCAGCGCATGCCAGCGCAGCCGTGCCAGTTCCTGCCACAGGCCCTTGTCATTGCCCAGCCACCAGCCGTACAAATACATGGTGAAATAGATGGCGTGCGCATACCAGTCTTTGACCAGCGCATGGGTTTCCGGATAACGCAGTTTCAGGAAGACGGTGGCCGCCAGCGTCGGCAGGGCAGGCAGCGCCAGCAGGCGCCAGCCGCGCAGGCCGGTGAATATCGGCCTGATCCTGGCCAGCACCGGTTGCAGAGCCACCAGCACGATGGTGTACAGCAGCAGATACACCAGATACCACAGATGATTCCAGGTAAAACTGGTTTTCCAGCCCGAAAAGGCGCCGGCCGGCCAGGCGTGGCGGCCAAAATAATCCAGCAGGAACTGTCCATAGCCAGGTTCGACCAGGCCATTGCTGACGCCTTCGCAATAAGGTTGCAGCGGCACCACCACCAGCACCCCAAACAGCAGCGGCAGCAGCAAGCGCCTGACCCGGCGCCACAGGAAGGCGCCGCGCGATGTTTGCGTCATCATGGCGCAGGACACGCCTGAAATGATGAAGACGATCTCCATGCGCCAGCGGTTGATGAATACCATCGGGAAATTCAATGTTTCCGTCAGGTAGCTACTCTTCATGTGGAAGTCGGCACCAGCCAGGTACAGCATGGCCGTGTGATAGACGATCAGCAGGCTGAAGACCAGAAAGCGCAGGGCGTCGATATCGTGCCGGCGGGTGTCGGGAGTCATGGTGGCTACGCTGTCAAGTGAAGGAATGCCCAGCTTAGGCAGGACGCCAGGACTCCACCAGCGAAAAGTGACCAATTGCCGGCTGTTTGTGACAAGCGGTGGTCCCGGGGACGGCCGAGAAACCTTACAATCATGCAACTCATTTATCGCCAGAGACCATGCGCCTGTCTTCCACCGATCTGCTGCAACGATATCAACGCTGGCGCGGTGTGGCCGAGCCCGGTTTCTGGATCGTCCTGTATCTGCTGCAAACCTCGCTCAACTGCTGGATCAGTTGGCTTGATCGCGTACGCACCCATGTCCAGACACCGTTGTGGGAAGTGGCGGTTTGGGAGTGGAGCAGCAACCTGGTGTTGCTGGCGCTGGTCCCGGTGGTGATTTTTGCCAACCAGCTGCGCCCCTTGCACCTGGTATTCCAGCGCCAGAACCTGCGCTGGCACCTGGCGGCGTCCGTCATCTACAGCCTGGCGCATGTGCTGGCGATGGTGGCGCTGCGCAAACTGGCCTACTGGAGCTGCGGCAGTGATTACGATTTTGGTGACTGGTGGCAGGAACTGCCGTATGAATATGTCAAGGATGTGCGTACTTACTTCTCGATTCTGCTGTTTATCGGCTTTTACCAGTTGCTGCTGATGCGCTGGCAGGGCGAGGCGACATTGCTTGGCGAGCCGGACCAGGGACCGGCGGTGGAGCCGGTCGCCCAGCCCGAGCGTTTTCTGGTGCGCAAACTGGGCAAGGATTTTTTGCTGCCGGCGGCGGAGATCGAATGGATACAGGCCTGGGGCAACTATGTGAACCTGCATGTGCGCGGCCACGACTACCCATTGCGCTCGACCATGGCGGCCATCGAACGGCGCCTCGACGCCACATGCTTTGTGCGCGTGCACCGCAGTTATATCGTCAACCTCGCTTTTGTGAAAAGCATCGCGCCGCTGGAATCGGGCGACGCGCGCGCCATGCTGGCGACCGGTGGCGAAGTGCCGGTCAGCCGGCGCTACCGCGACGCCCTGAAAAAAGTTGCGATGGCCTGATCAGCTTTGCAAGCCGGCCTTGCCGTCCAGGACGCTGAAGCTGGCCACGGTGGCGATGTTTGATGCGCTGTCGCGCACATTGTCCAGGCCCTGGAACCAGGCGGAGGTTTTGGCCGGCGTGATCTCCATCAGCATATAGCCGCGCTTGTCGCTGCGCCCGTAACGGATATGCGGATTCATCGCCACGTAGTCGTCGGTGCGCGACTGCGGGCGCGAACTCGAGGTGATCGAGGTGCCGCAGAATTCGGTGGCCAGCACCGGATTGGCGCGCGAGATGGGACGCATGGCGTCGCGGCTCAGTTCGTTGGCATAAAACGTGTGTACGTCGCCCGACAGTACCAGTGGATTGCGCGCGCCGCTGCCGTGCAAGGCATCGAACAGGTGCTGGCGCGCCACCGGATAGCCATCCCAGCCATCGGTCCAGATCCGTTCGTCGCCGGGGCGGGTGACCGGCACCTGGCTCGATTGTGCCATCAGGGTCTGCTGCGCCAATATATTCCAGCGCGCGGGCGATTTTTTCAGACCCTCCTCAAGCCAGCGTTCTTGCGCGGCGCCCAGCATGGTGCGCTCCGGCTTGCGCAAGTCAAGGCAGGCGCGGGTGGTGACGGAATTGGAGCCACCCCGGTACGGCTTGGGGCAGGCATGGTGGGCGCGGTACTGGCGGTCGTCGAGCACGTGGAAGCGCGCCAGGCGGCCCCAGTCGTAGCGCTGGTAGATGCGCATGTCGACAAAACCGCGCCGGCCCAGCGGCAGCAGGCGCAGCGGCATATGTTCATAGAAGGCCTGATAGGCGGCCGCGCGGCGCTGCAAAAAGGTGGGCGTGAGCAGCTCGTCGCGCTCGTTGCCGTAGTCATTGGCCACCTCATGGTCGTCCCAGGTGACGATCCACGGCGCCACCCGGTGCGCGCCCTGCAAATCCGCATCGCTTTTATACTGTGCATAGCGGGCGCGGTACTGTTCCAGATTGAAACTCTCGTCGCGGCGCACGGCCCGTTGCGGATGCTGTAGCTGGTAGGCGCCCCACTCATAGATATAGTCGCCGAGGAAGGCGATCAGGTCCGGCGCGGCCGCAGCGATATGCCGGTGCGCCGCATAGCTGCCGAATTCCCAGTGCTGGCACGAAGCGACCGCCAGTTTCAACGATGCCGGCATGGAAGAGGGCGCTGGCGCCGTGCGCGTGCGCCCGACCGGGCTGACGGCGTCGCCAAAAATGAAACGGTAGCAGTACCAGCGCCCGGGTTCGAGACCGGTCACGTCGACATGCACGCTGTGCGCCAGTTCCGGCGAGGCCATGGCCTGGCCCTTGGCGACGATGTGCCGGAAGGCCTCATCGTCGGCCACTTCCCAGCGCACGGCCAGGGCAATGGCCGGCGTGGCGGATGCCTGCAGCGGATCGTAGTTGATGCGTGTCCAGATCACCACCGCGTCGGGCAGGGGCGAGCCGGAAGCGACGCCCAGCGCAAACGGATAGCCGGCGCCGTTCATCCTGGTGGCCGTGCTGGTGCCGGAGCCGGCCAGCGCGCTGCCGGCCGCTGTCAGCGCGGCGATGCGTGCAGCGCTGGCGAGAAAAATGCGGCGCTGGCTATCCATGAGGCAGGCTATTGCGACAGCAGGGTTTCGATCGGCGGCACCTGGCGCGGCTTGCGGTCCGAATCGGTGGCGACGTAGATCAGGGTCGCTTCCGTGACCTTGACGATGCACGCTTGCAGGCGGTTTCGCTCGGCATACACTTCCACGTTGACGGTGATCGAGGTATTTCCCACTTTGACGATCTCGGCGTAGAACGACAGCAGATCGCCGACGAACACGGGGTTTTTGAAGACGAAGGAGTTGACGGCAATCGTCGCAACCCTGCCGTTGGCGCGCCGGGTGGCCGGCAGCGAGCCGGCGATATCGACCTGGGCCATGATCCAGCCGCCGAACACATCGCCGTAGACATTGGCGTCCGCAGGTGCGGGCATCATGCGCAGTTCGGGCATTTTGCCGGCGGGCAGGCCGGAGGCGAGGCAATTGTCGGGGCGTGCTGGGGAGGTGCTCATCGTTTATTCTCATGAAGGGCTACAATTGCCCTGATTGAACCATAAAAAACCGACCTTCGCCATGCGCCGCTCCCAGACTCCCCCCCCACCTCGCTCGCCCGCCGCCGCCAGCCGCAGCGATTTCGCCACCCTGAAAACCTTGCTGCCCTATTTATGGGTCTACAAATGGCGCGTGCTGCTGGCGCTGCTGTGCCTGGTCGGCGCCAAGCTGGCCAATGTGGGCGTGCCATTGATTTTGAAAAAGCTGGTCGACGCCATGAGCGTGACAACCTCGCACCCGCAGGCGCTGCTGGTGTTGCCCGTCGCCCTGCTGGTGGCCTACGGTTTATTACGTGTCTCGACCACCGTGTTTACCGAGCTGCGCGAATTTTTGTTTGCCCGCGTCACCCAGCGCGCCGTGCGCACCATTGCGCTGCAGGTGTTCCGCCACCTGCATGCGCTCTCCTTGCGCTTTCACCTGAACCGCCAGACGGGCGGCATGACGCGCGATATCGAACGCGGCACGCGCAGCGTCGGCTCGCTGATTTCCTACACCCTGTTCAATATCCTGCCGACGCTGGTGGAAATCACCCTGGTGCTCGGTTACCTGGTGCTGCATTACGACATCTGGTTTACCGTCATCACGGCGGTGGCGCTGGTGTCGTATATCGCCTTTACCGTGCTGGTGACGAACTGGCGCACGCACTTCCGGCGCACCATGAACGATCTCGATTCCAAGGCGAACACCAAAGCCATCGACTCGCTGATCAACTACGAGACCGTCAAGTATTTTGGCAATGAAGACTACGAGGCGCGCCGCTATGACGAGGGTCTGCAGCGCTATGAATCGGCGGCCGTCAGGTCGCAAACCTCGCTGTCCCTGCTGAACACGGGCCAGTCGCTGATCATCGCCACCGCCGTCACCCTGATTTTGTGGCGCGCGACGGTGGGCGTGATCGGCGGCAGCATGACCCTGGGCGACCTGGTGCTGGTCAACGCCTTCATGATCCAGCTGTATATTCCGCTCAATTTCCTGGGTGTGATCTACCGCGAAATCAAGCAAAGCCTGGCCGACATGGAGCGCCTGTTTTCACTGCTCGACGAGAACCGCGAAATCGCCGATACGCCGCAAGCCAGGCCGCTGGTCACGCACGGCGCGGCGGTGCGCTTTGCGCACGTCGATTTCAGTTATGAAGCCAAGCGCCAGATCCTGTTCGATGTCGACTTCCAGATTGCCGCCGGCACTACCACGGCGGTGGTCGGCCACAGCGGTTCGGGCAAGTCGACCCTGTCTCGCCTGTTGTTCCGCTTCTATGAAGTCAACGACGGCAGCATCACCATCGACGGCCAGGATCTGCGCGCCATCACCCAGGACTCGCTGCGCGCGGCGATCGGCATCGTGCCGCAAGATACCGTGCTGTTCAACGACACCATCGAATACAACATCGCCTACGGCAAGCCGGGCGCCAGCAAGGAGGCCATCGTGGCGGCGGCCAGGGCGGCGTCGATCCACGACTTCATCGAAAGCCTGCCGGACGGTTATCAATCGATGGTGGGCGAGCGTGGCTTGAAACTGTCGGGCGGCGAAAAGCAGCGCGTGGCAATTGCCCGCACCTTGCTGAAAGACCCCGCCATCCTGATTTTCGACGAGGCCACCTCGGCGCTCGACTCGAAAGCCGAACAGGCGATCCAGGCGCAGCTGAAGGACATCGCGAAGAACCGCACGACCCTGGTGATTGCCCACCGCTTGTCGACGGTGGCCGACGCCCAGCAGATCCTGGTGCTGGACCACGGCCGCATCGTCGAGCGGGGCACGCATCCGCAATTGCTCGCTGCCGGTGGCCTGTATGCGCAGATGTGGCAGCGCCAGCAGGCGGGCCAGCGCGATGAAGAGGAAAGTGACAGCGATGCATTGAGCCTGGCCAAATAAGTGCGTCGCCGTAAAACAGTAGGAAAAATGCTACAGCGATGGCACTTCGCTGGTGCGCCGCGTCCCTATTCCGGTGAAACTGATTGTCAATCGAAGAAAAGGGCTGGTATGGTGCGGGAAATGAAATAAAATCAATCCATTGGTGGTATTGACACCCCAGTTGTTTCGTCCAGGCCCGGCCTGGTTTGTCTGCTCAGGAGAATCTATGAAATTGACCAAAATTATTGCAACACTGCTCAGCGTCGGCGTCATCGGCAGCATGTCGCCAGCCCAAGCCCAGGAATTGACGGGCACCTTGGCCAAAATCAAAAAAGCCGGTTCCGTCACGCTCGGCGTACGCGACGGCTCGGTACCGTTTTCCTATCTCGATGACAAGCAGCAGTACCAGGGCTATTCCATCGACCTGTGCATGAAGGTCGTCACGGCCCTGCAAAAACACCTGGGCCTGAGCGAACTGAAAGTGGTGATGAGCCCTGTCACCTCGGCCAACCGCATCCCGCTGATGGCCAACGGCACCATCGACCTCGAATGCGGTTCGACCACCAACAACCTGGAGCGCCAGCAGCAGGTCGCGTTCGCGCCGACCATGTTCGTGATCGCCAATCGCTTGCTGGCCAAGAAATCGTCGAACATCAAGAGCCTGGAAGACATGCGCGGCAAGACCCTGGTCGCTACCGCCGGCACCTCGACCGTCAAGCAGATGACGATCCTGAACAAGGAAAAAAACCTGGGCATGAACATCGCGATCGCCAAGGACCATCCTGAATCGTTCCTGATGCTCGAAACGGGCCGCGCCGTGGCCGAAACCAACGACGACATCCTGCTCGCCTCGCAAGTGGCCAACTCGAAAAATCCGGGCGACTACGAGATCACCAAGGAAGCCCTGTCGGTCGAGCCGTACGGCATCATGATGCGCAAGGGCGACCCGGCGTTCAAGAAAGTGGTCGACGATGCGTTGACGCGCCTGTACAAGAGCGACGACATCAACCGTATTTATGCGAAATGGTTTACCTCGAATATTCCGCCTAAAAACATCAACCTGAATTTCCCGATGCCGCCGCAATTGAAAGCGGTCTTCGCCAACCCGACCGATTCGGGCGATCCGGCGGCCTACGCGGCCGTGCCGGAAGCGCAAAAGGCGTCGGACAAAAAGAAAAAATAACAGGACTGCGTGAAAAACCGGGAGGCGCGAGCCTCCCGTTTCATTTTGCGTGCGGCGGCCAGCCTGCTGGCCGCCGTCTGATGGCTGCATGGGAAGGATCAACATGAATTACAACTGGAATTGGCGCATCTTCTGGGAGACTTCTCCCGACGGTGTCAGCACATATATGGACACCTTGTGGTCCGGCCTGACCTGGACCCTGGCCACCGCCGGCGCGGCCTGGATCATGGCGTTGATACTGGGTCTGGTGATCGGCACCATTCGCACCCTGCCCAACAAATGGGTGGTCGGTGTCGCCAACGCCTATGTCGAATTATTCCGCAACGTGCCTCTGCTGGTGCAGATGTTCTTGTGGTATTTCGTGATGCCGGAATTGCTGCCGGCCGACCTGGGCAACTGGATCAAGTCGCTGCCGAACGCGCCGTTCGTCACGGCCGTCCTGTGCCTGGGCTTTTTCACCTCGTCGCGGGTGGCGGTGCAGGTCACTACCGGCATCGAAGCGCTGCCGCGCGGGCAAAAACTGGCCGGCACGGCGCTGGGATTGACCCTGCCGCAAACCTACCGCTTCATCTTGCTGCCGATGGCCGCGCGCGTGATCATGCCGCCTTTGACCAGCGAATTTTTGAACATCATCAAGAATAGTTCCGTGGCGTTGACCATTGGCCTGGTCGAACTGACGGCCAGCGCGCGCGCCATCCAGGAGTTTTCCTTCCAGGTGTTCGAAGCGTTTTCGGCCGCCACCATCATCTACGTCGCCGTCAACCTGCTGGTGGTGGTCCTGATGGCGCTGATCGAGAAAAAGATCGCCATCCCCGGCTTTATCGTCGCCGGCAGCAAATCGGGAGGACACTGATATGTTCGGTAATTTCGACTTCGATGTCATCTCGCGTTCCTGGGTCTACCTGTTCCAGGTTGGCATGCTGTTTACTCTCAAGCTGACGGCGCTGGCGATGGTCGGCGGCATCGTGCTGGGCACCTTGCTGGCGCTGATGCGCCTGTCGAGCAGCCGCATCCTGTCGACTGTGGCGTCGAGCTACGTCAACCTGATACGCTCGATTCCGCTG
The DNA here is from genome assembly GCF_002250505.1 of Janthinobacterium sp. PC23-8. Lineage (GTDB taxonomy): Bacteria > Pseudomonadota > Gammaproteobacteria > Burkholderiales > Burkholderiaceae_D > Janthinobacterium. Next base: position 2,081,857 of record NZ_NJGY01000001.1, on the reverse strand, counting down.
GTGCTGGTGATCTTCTGGTTCTATTTCCTGGTGCCGTATATCGCCGCCTGGATCATCGGCGCCGACGAACCGGTCAAGGTGGGCGCGTTCTCGTCGGCCCTGATCACCTTCATCCTGTTCGAGGCGGCGTATTACTGCGAGATCATGCGCAGCGGCATACAGTCGATTCCGCGCGGCCAGGTCTGGGCCGGCCAGGCGCTGGGCATGAACTATTACCAGACCATGGTCAATATCGTGCTGCCGCAGGCGTTCCGCAACATGATCCCGGTGCTGCTGACGCAAACCATCGTGCTGTTCCAGGACGTGTCGCTGGTGTACGTGCTGTCGATCCCCGATTTCGTCGGCGCCGCCTCGAAAATTGCCCAGCGCGATGGCCGCCTGGTGGAGATGTATGTGTTCGTGGCCGTCGTGTATTTCGTGCTGTGCTATGCCCTGTCGTTCCTGGTCAAGCGCCTGCAAAAACGCGTCGCCATTATCCGTTAATCCTGGCAGCCCGGTGCTGACGTCTACAGAAAGAAAATGATGATTGAACTGAAAAATGTAAGCAAATGGTATGGCCACTTCCAGGTACTGACCGACTGCAGTACCGAAGTGTCGAAGGGTGACGTGATGGTCATCTGCGGCCCTTCGGGTTCCGGAAAATCGACCCTGATCAAGACCGTCAACGGCCTCGAACCGATCCAGAAAGGGCAGATCATCGTCGACAATATCGCCGTCAACGATGCGAAGACCAATCTGTCGAAACTGCGCGCGCGCATCGGCATGGTGTTCCAGAACTTCGAGCTGTTCCCGCACCTGAGCATCCGCGAAAACCTGACCATCGGCCAGATCAAGGTGTTGGGCCGCAGCGCCGACGAAGCCAACGCCAAGGGCCTGAAATACCTGGACCGCGTGGGCCTCTTGTCGCAGCAGGACAAGTTCCCCGGCCAGCTGTCGGGCGGCCAGCAGCAGCGCGTGGCGATCGCCCGCGCGCTGTCGATGGACCCGATCGCCATGCTGTTCGACGAGCCGACCTCGGCGCTCGACCCGGAGATGATCAACGAAGTGCTCGATGTGATGGTCGGCCTGGCACAAGAGGGCATGACGATGATGGTCGTCACGCACGAAATGGGCTTTGCCAAGCGCGTGGCCAACCGCATCGTCTTCATGGACCAGGGCAAGATCATCGAAGACTGCAGCAAGGATGAGTTCTTCACCACCACGCGCTCGGACCGCGCGCGTGATTTCCTGGCGAAAATCATTCACTGAGTTTTCTCTCCTCGTTAAAAGCGGCCGGCATCCACCGGCCGTTTTTGCGTGTGCACCCGATTAACGGCGCGCTTGCGGCTGGTAAAATGGCGCCATCCGCCATCACCGCCCGAGAGCTGCTGCCATGTCCACACCCGATCACACCGCTTCCTCCATCACCATCGCCCGTCCCGACGACTGGCATTTGCACCTGCGCGACGGCGCCGTGATGGCCAGCGTGCTGCCGCACAGCGCGCGCCAGTTCGGCCGCGCCATCGTGATGCCGAATTTGAAGCCGCCCGTCACCACCACCGCCGACGCCGCCGCCTACCGCGAGCGCATCCTGGCCGCCGTGCCGGAAGGCGTCAGTTTCGACCCGCTGATGGTGCTGTACCTGACGAATAACACCTCGCCCGACGAAATCCGCCGCGCGCAGGACAGCGGCATCGTGCAGGCCGTCAAACTGTATCCGGCCGGCGCCACCACCAACTCCGATGCTGGCGTGACTGACCTGAAAAACTGCTACAAGGTGCTCGAAGTGATGCAGGAAGTGGGCATGCCCTTCCTCGTGCACGGCGAAGTGACCGACCCCGAGATTGATATTTTTGATCGCGAAGCCGTCTTCATCGAACGCGTGATGCGCCCGCTGCGCAGTAGTTTCCCGGCCCTGTCGGTGGTGTTCGAACATATCACCACCAAGGACGCGGCGCAGTACGTGGCCGAGGCCGAAGGCCCGATCGCCGCCACCATCACCGCGCATCACTTGCTGTACAACCGCAACGAGATTTTCAAGGGCGGCATCCGTCCCCATTACTATTGCCTGCCGATCCTGAAGCGCGAAGAACACCGCCTGGCCCTGATGACGGCGGCCGCCAGCGGCGACGAACGCTTTTTCCTCGGCACCGACTCGGCGCCGCATGCGCAAGGCGCCAAGGAAATGGCCTGCGGCTGCGCCGGCTGCTACACGGCCCTGCACGCGATGGAGCTGTATGCCGAAGCGTTCGAACGCGCCGGCGCGCTCGACAAACTGGAAGCGTTCGCCAGCTTCCACGGCCCGGCCTTCTACGGCCTGCCGCGCAATACCGATACCATCACCCTGAAACGGGAAAGCTGGACCTTGCCGGACTCGCTGCCGCTGGGCGAGAACCACGTGATTCCGCTCAACGCCGGCGAGCAGATCAACTGGAAGATGGTGTAAGCGGCCATGCTGCCATCGATAGACTGGACCCGGCCCTGGTACGCCACGGTGCTGCCGGCGCGGGGGCGGCTGGACTTGCAGCGCCATGCGGTCATCGAAGCGTTGAATCTGCAGGCGCGCGCGCTGGACCTGCGCAACCCATCTGGCCTGCCGCTGGGCTTTGTGCCGCAAGCGGACTTGCCCGAAGGCGTGGCGTATGAAGCGTTTATCGGTGCCACCGGCGGCGTGCCCACGCGCGACAATCTGCACGACTTTTTCAACGCCCTCGTCTGGCTCACTTTCCCGCTGATCAAGCGGCAATTGAACGCCTTGCAGGCGGCGCAGATCGCCTTGTCGGGTGTCGGCAAATCGCGCGGGCCGGCGCGCGATGGCGCGACGATTTTTGACGAAAATTCGGCGCTGCTGGTGCTGCGCGACAGCCAGGCCGGCCATGCGCTGGACGCAGCCTTGCGCGCGCATGACTGGCAGGGCGTGTTTGTCGACCAGCGCGCACAGTTTGGCGCCAAAGGCGACGCCGACGTCTGGCTGTTCGGCCACGCGCTGATGGAAAAACTGGTGGCGCCCTACAAGGCCATCACGGCGCACACGCGCGTGGTGTTTGCCGGTGACGACTACTTTGCGCTGGACGACAGGGAACGGCGTGTCTGGCTCGATGCAAAAGTGGCGCATGACCTGGCGCAACAAGGCTTGAGCACGGCCGATTTCACGCCCTTGCCGGTGCTGGGCATTCCCGGCTGGTGGCCAGAACAGGATGCGCGGTTTTATGGCGACACGGCGGTTTTCCGCCCGAAGCGCAAAGCCGCATGAAAACCAACACAGCGCAGCAGCGCGAAAGGACCGGCATGGAGCAGGTGATACGGTGGGGCATACTCGGTACCGGCAAGATCGCGCAGTCGATGGCGGCGGCCTTGGGCGAGCTGCCCGGCGCGCAGCTGGCGGCGGTGGCGTCGCGCAGTCTTGAGAGCGGCCAGCGGTTCGGCGCACAGTTTGGCATCGAACGTTGCCATGATTCCTGCCAGGCGCTGGCCGACGACGCCGGTGTCGACGTGATCTATATCGCCACGCCACATACCCTGCATGCGCAAAACGCCCTGATGTGCCTGGCCGCGGGCAAGCATGTGGTGTGCGAAAAGCCGTTCACCATGAACGCGCGCGAAGCGCAAAGCGTGATCCAACTGGCGCGCGAAAAAAAGCTGTTTTTGATGGAAGCCATGTGGAGCCGCTTTCTGCCGGCGGTGCAGGAAGCGCGGCGCCTGATCGCCAGCGGCGCCATCGGCCAGGTCCAACAACTGCAGGCCGATATCGGCTTTGTCGCCAGTTTTCCGCCCGAGCACCGCTTGCTCAACCCGCTGCTTGGCGGTGGCGCGCTGCTCGACATCGGCATCTATCCGCTGTCGATGGCCGCCTTCTTTCTCGGCCCCGTCACGCAGGTGCAAACCCTGGCCGAAATGGGGCCGACCGGCGTTGACGAGCAGGCGGTGTTCAGCCTGCTGCATGAAGGCGGCGGCAGTTCGTCCTGCGCCTGCAGCATGCGCGTCTTGAGCCCGACCGAACTGACCATCACCGGCACCCTGGGCCGCATCCGCCTGCCGGGCCGCTTCTACAAACCCGATCACCTGATCGTCGAGCCCATGCACGGCGAGCGCCGCGTGGTGGCCGCTCCCTTTATCGGCAATGGCTACACGCACGAAGCGCTCGAAGCGATGCGCTGCATCCGCGCCGGGCTGCCGGAAAGCGATGTGATGCCGCACGCGGAAACGCTGGCGCTGATGAAAGTGCTCGACACCATGCGCGAGCAGGTCGGGCTGGTGTACGACGCTGACCGCAGGGTGGCGCCATGAATGCCGCTACACGCCCGAGCCTGAAAACCGTGCTGATCGCCAGCGGCGTGGTCCTGACGCTGGCGATGGGCGTGCGCCATGGCCTCGGTTTCTGGATGCAGCCGATCTCGCAAGCCAATGGCTGGACGCGCGAAACCTATTCGCTGGCGATGGCCCTGCAAAACCTGATGTGGGGCGTCTTTGGACCGTTCGCCGGCATGGCGGCCGACCGCTATGGCACCATGCGCGTGGTGATCGTCGGCGCCATCAGCTATATGGCCGGCCTGGTCTGGATGGCGCTGGTGACGGAACCGACCCTGTTCATTATCGGCTCGGGCGTGTTCATCGGTCTGGCGCTGGCGTGCACGGCGTTTGGCGCCATCAGCGGCATCGTTGGGCGCAGCGCGCCGCCCGAGCAGCGCTCGTGGGCCTTCGGCATTTCGTCGGCGGCGGGGTCGTTTGGCCAGTTCCTGATGATGCCGATCGAGCAGCAGCTCATTTCCGCCATCGGCTGGCAAAACGCCTTCTTTACGCTGGCCGCGCTGGTGGTGGCGGCCATGGTCCCGATGGCCTTCTGGCTGCGCGAGCCGCCCGCCACGCATCTTGGCGGCGCGCAGCAAAGCATCGGCGAAGCCTTCGGCGAGGCGATCGGCAACCGTTCGTTCTGGCTGCTGCTGGCCGGCTATTTCGTGTGCGGCTTCCAGCTGGTCTTTATCGGCGTGCACTTGCCGGCGTATTTGAAAGACCAGGGCCTGATGAATCCGAATATCGCGGTGACGGCGCTGGCGCTGATCGGCCTGTTCAATATTTTCGGCTCCTACTACGCGGGCAAGCTGGGCGGCAAATTCGCCAAGCGCCATCTGCTGTCGGCGATCTACCTGGCGCGCGCGGCCGTCATTGGCCTGTTCCTGCTCGCGCCCCTGTCGGCCTGGTCGGTGTACCTGTTCGCCGCCGGCATGGGCGTGCTGTGGCTGTCGACGGTGCCGCTGACGAACGGCATTATCGCCGGCATCTTCGGCGTCAAGCACCTGTCGATGCTGGCCGGCATGGTCTTCTTTTCGCACCAGGTCGGCAGTTTTCTGGGCGCCTGGCTCGGCGGCTTTTTGTACGAGCGCATGGGCAATTACAGCGCCGTGTGGCTCATCACCATCGGCCTGGGCCTGCTGGCGGCCCTGATCAACCTGCCGATCGACGAGCGCGCCGCGCCGCGCCCGGTGGCGGCGTCATGAGCACGCGGCGCACATGGCTGTGGCGCATGGCCGGCGCGGTGGTGCTGGCCGCAGTGTTCATGGCCTATTTGCGGCCAGACTTCATGCTGGACCTGGCCAATCGTTTCTGGATATGTTTGTAGATTGTAAGTCTGATGAAAAAACCTTCTGACCACGGCATCATGGCGTTTACTGCCGACGATGTCGCCACCTGTTTCGATAGCGGCACCCTGAGCCGCGGGCGCGGCTATGCGCAGCGCGGCATGGTGCGTTCTGTTAAGGTCGAGGGCGACGCCATCAAGGGCAAGGTCAGCGGCAGCAGCGGGCAAAGCTACCGGCAAACCATACGCATTGCGCCCGCCGCGCGCGGGGTGCGTGTCGAGGGCGATTGCAGCTGTCCCATGGATTACAACTGCAAGCATGTGGTGGCGGTCTTGCTGCGCTACCTGGAACTGGCGCCGCCGCCGCCCACCGCCATGGCCGCTGACGGCACGCCGCCACAGCTCGCTTCCTGGTTAAAAAAAATGGCGCAGGCTATCGCCACCAAGCCGGCCATCAGAAGCGCAGGCGCCACGGCGCAAGCCATGTACCGGCTGGTGTATGTGCTGATGCCCAATCCTGCCGGTCGTCTGGATCTGTTGCTGTGCCGGGCTCGCCTGCGCGGGGGAGGTGCGATCGCATCGGCCACGGTGCTGGCCAATCTGCATGACATTCGCCATTATCCGCCCGCCTACATGACGCAGGAAGACCGTTATGCGGCACATCTGTTCTTCCTGCTGCGTGGCAGCATGGAATTTTCCAGTGCCGTGGCGGAAGTACGTGGCGCCATCGGTGCCGAATTGTTGCAGCGTTTGCCTCAAGAGCAGCGCCTGTTTCGCGCTGCCACGCACGAGGACCTGAAAAATGGGCAGCTGACGCCGTTGTTGGCGGCCGAGACGCGCAAGGCGTACCTGGCCTGGGCCGTGCAAGAAGACGACAGTGTGATGCTGCGCTGGCACACGGACGATGGCGCGCCGTTCGACCATGTCCTGGCGACCCAGCCTGCGCTATACGTGCGGGGGGCGGACATCGGACCGCTGGCCTTGCCGGACAGCCTGGCCAGCATGGCGCCTCAGGAATTGCAGGTGCTGGTGGCCAGCGCGCCGCGCGTGGCCGGCAAACAGCGCGCCTTGCTGGCGCGCGAGCTGGCGTCGCAGGGACTGGAGCAGGCGATTGCACCACCACCGCCCTTGCGCAAGATCGTCCGCAGCGACATCGCGGCACGTCCTTTCCTGTTGCTCGGCAGCGTGGACAGCGATACCGCTGGCGCGCCGCCGCACGATTTCGCGCTGCTGGCGTTTGATTATGATGGCCTGCGCGCGTCCGCCGACACGGCGCAAAAACTGCAGCGCCATGGCGCCAGCGGCAAGGAGACGATCACGCGCGATGCCGCTGCGGAAAAGATGGCCATGGCCACTTTGCAAGCGCTGGGCTTTGCCGCCGCCGCCACCGCCTCGCCGCTGCATGCGATGGCCGGCGTGCTGCAACTGCCGGACGAAGCGGCCTGGATCGATTTCGCGGCGCAGGGCGTGCCGGCCTTGCGCCAGCAGGGCTGGCTGGTCGACTACGGCCCCGGCTACCGCTACGACCTGGCGGCGATCGATGACTGGTATGCCGACGTGGCCGAGGAGGGCGACGGCGGCAACGCCTGGTTCGAGCTGGAACTGGGCATCGTGGTGGACGGCCAGCGCGTGCCCTTGCTGCCGGTGCTGCTGCAACTGATACGCGCGGCGCCCGACAACTTCAATGCGCAGGCGCTGGCCCTGCACGACGATGCCGGGCACCTGATGGCCAGCTTGCCCGGCGGCGCCACGGTGGCGCTGCCGTGGCGCCGCGTCAAGCCGATTTTGCATGCCTTGGGCGAACTGTATTTCAAGGACCGCATCGGCGCCGGCATGCGCCTGCCGGTGCTGGACGCGGCGCGCCTGGCCGAACTGGAAGCCGGGGCGCAGCTGCGCTGGACCGGCGGCGAGCGGCTGCGCCAGCTGGGCGCGAAGTTGCGCGCGTTCGACGGCATCGCCCAGGTGGCCGCGCCGGCCGGCCTGCAAGCGTCGCTGCGTCCTTACCAGGCCGAAGGCGTGGCGTGGATGCAGTTCCTGCGCGAGTACGGCTTGGCCGGCATCCTGGCCGACGACATGGGGCTGGGCAAAACCATCCAGACCTTGTGCCACATCCTGCTGGAAAAAGAAGCGGGACGATTGATCGCGCCGGCGCTGGTGGTGGCGCCGACCAGCTTGATGGGCAACTGGCAGGCCGAAGCAAAGCGCTTTGCGCCCGGCTTGCGGGTATTGCTGCTGCACGGCGCGCAGCGGGCGCAGCACTTCGACACGATGGGGCGATACGATCTGGTGCTGACCACCTACGCGCTGCTGCCGCGCGACGAGGAAACGCTGCGCGGCCAGCGCTTCCATCTGCTGATTCTCGATGAATCGCAATATATCAAGAACAGCCGCTCCAAAGCGGCGCAAACGGCCGGCCTGCTGCAGGCCACGCACCGCCTGTGCCTGACCGGCACGCCGCTGCAGAATCACCTGGGCGAGCTGTGGTCGCAGTTCCATTTTCTGATGCCGGGGCTGCTGGGCGACGAAAAAAGCTTCAATGCCGAATTTCGTAAACCAATAGAAAAACTGGGCGACAGCGCGCGCAACGCCTTTTTGATACGCCGCATCAAGCCTTTCCTGTTGCGCCGCACCAAGGACAAGGTGGCCAGCGACTTGCCGCCCAAGACAGAGATGGTGCGTGAAGTCGAACTGGCCGGCGCCCAGCGCGACCTGTACGAAACGGTACGCCTGGCGATGGATGCGAAAGTGCGCGCGGCGATTGCCGCCAAGGGCCTGGCGCGCAGCCAGATCGTGATCCTCGACGCCTTGCTCAAGCTGCGCCAGGTCTGCTGCGATCCGCGCCTGCTGGCCGGCGCGGTTAAAAAGGGCGCGGCGCCGTCGGCCAAGCTGGCCGAATTGATGGACATGCTCGAGTCCCTGCTGGACGAAGGGCGCAAGGTGCTGGTGTTTTCGCAATTTACCAGCATGCTGGCGCTGATCGAAGCGCAGCTGCGCGAGCGCGCCATTGCCTACGCCCTGCTGACCGGCGAGACGCGCGACCGCGCAGCGCAGGTCGACGCATTCCAGCAGGGCGCCGTGCCGGTTTTTCTGATCAGCCTGAAAGCGGGCGGCGTGGGCCTGAACCTGACGGCCGCCGATACCGTCATTCACTACGACCCCTGGTGGAACCCGGCGGCCGAAAACCAGGCCAGCGACCGCGCCTGGCGCATTGGCCAGGACAAGCCGGTGTTCGTCTACAAGCTGATCGCCCGGGGCACGCTGGAAGAAAAAATCCAGGACATGCAGCGCCGCAAGGCCGAGCTGGCCGATGCGGTGCTGGCCGACGGTCCGGCGCAGACGCTGGCCGTCACGCAGGACGACTTGCAGGCGATTTTCGCGCCCTTGCCGATGCATTGATTACACCAGCTGGCTACACCTTCAAAAACTCTTCCTTGTTACCGAGCCAGCGCGCCAGGTGCGCTTCCACGGTGGCGGCGCTGGCGGGCGTGGTGGCGCGCAGCAGCTCGTGCGCCACGTCGCGCGCCTGGTCCACCAGCCACTGGTCGGTTTCCAGGTCGGCGAAGCGCAGCATGGCCTGGCCGGACTGGCGCGCGCCGAGAAATTCGCCGGGGCCGCGGATTTCCAGGTCGCGGCGCGCGATTTCAAAGCCGTCCGTGGTTTCGCGCATGGTCATCAAACGCTGGCGCGCCACGCCGCCCAGCGGGCCCTGGTACAGCAGCAGGCAGACGCTGGCGGCCGTGCCGCGACCGACGCGCCCGCGCAGCTGGTGCAACTGCGACAAACCAAAACGCTCGGCGTGCTCGATCACCATCAGGGAGGCGTTCGGCACGTCGACGCCCACCTCGATCACGGTGGTGGCCACCAGCACGTGCAGCTGGCCGGCGATAAATGCGTCCATCACTTCCTGTTTTTCGGCCGGCTTCAGGCGGCCGTGCACCAGGCCTACCTGCAGCGCGGGCAGCGCCTCGGCCAGCATCATGTGGGTGTCGGTGGCCGTTTGCAGCTGCAGCGCTTCCGATTCCTCGATCAGCGGACAGACCCAGTACACCTGCCGGCCTTCCAGCGCGGCCGCATACACGCGGGCGATCACTTCGTCGCGCCGGTTCTGGTCGATGGCGCGCGTGACGATCGGGCTGCGCCCGGGCGGCAGCTCGTCGATCACCGACACTTCCAGGTCGGCGTAATAGGTCATGGCCAGGGTGCGCGGGATCGGCGTGGCCGACATCATCAGCTGGTGCGGCACGGCCGCGCTGTCGCCCTTGTTGCGCAGGGTCAGGCGCTGGCCGACGCCGAAGCGGTGCTGCTCGTCGACGATCACCAGGCCCAGTTTCGAGAACTGCACGTTGTCCTGGATCAGCGCATGCGTGCCGATCACCAGCTGCGCCTCGCCCGATTCGATCAGGGCCAGCGCCGCCGTCTTTTCCTTCTTTTTCAGGCTGCCCGTCAGCCACGCCACCTTCACGCCCAGCGGCTCCATCCAGGCGGCGATCTTGCGAAAGTGCTGCTCGGCCAGGATCTCGGTCGGCGCCATCAGCGCGGCCTGGTAGCCGCTGTCGATGGCCTGTGTGGCCGACAGGGCCGCCACCACCGTCTTGCCGCTGCCCACGTCCCCCTGCAGCAGTCGCTGCATCGGATACGGCTGGCGCAGGTCGGCGCGGATTTCGTCGAGCACGCGCGCCTGCGCGCCGGTCAGCCGGAACGGCAGCGCGGCCTGGAATGCATGGGACAGGCTGCCGACGAACGGCAGGGCGGCGGCGCCCTTCGAGCGGCGCGCGTACTGGGCGCGTTTCAAGGACAGCTGCTGGGCCAGCAGTTCATCGAACTTCATGCGCACCCAGGCCGGGTGCGAGCGGTCCATCAGCGCGCTTTCGTCGATCTGCTGCGGCGGATAGTGCAACAGCCGCACGGCCGCCTGGAATGGTGACAGCTGCATCTGGCGCAGCAGGGAGTCGGGCAGGGTGTCGGTCCAGTCGATGCGCTTCATCGCCTCGGCAATCTCGCGGCGCAGCACGTGCTGCGACAGGCCTTCGCCGGACGGATAGACGGGCGTCAGGGCAGTCGGCAGCGGCGCGCCTTCATTGACCACCTTGTAGACCGGATGGACCATCTCGGCGCCGAAAAAACCGTGCTTGAGCTCGGCGCGTGCGCGCACCCGCGTGCCTTCGGCCAATTGCTTGACCTGGCTGCCGTAGAAATTCATGAAGCGCAGCAGCAACTCGCCCGTCTCATCGGCGATGGTGACGAGCAATTGCTTGCGCGGCTTGAAGCTGACCTCGCACCGGGTGACCACGCCTTCGACCTGCCACGACTCGCCACCATGCAAACAGGCATCGCGTATCGTGTAGATCCTGGTTTCGTCTTCGTAGCGCATCGGCAGGTGCAGCACCAGGTCCATATCGGTGTGCAAGCCCAGCCTGGCCAGCCTGGTTTCCGTGCTGACCACTTTTTTGACGGCTTTGGGCTTGGGCGCGGGCTTCGTTGCTGGCGGTAGATCTTGCTTTTGATCAGGCATATAAGAGATTTTGCTGCCGCTAGCGTAAAATAGAGGGTTGTCCGGCACACCCCGTGCGTACCGCGCAGACAATCTTGCGGCGGATTATTGTAATGCCTGTATAGGCGCACAGTATAGTGCCACACGCCGCATTGCGCACTCCTAATCATTGTTACGTACTTTTCAAGCAAAACGCATGTATTCGCTTTCCGATTTCGATTTCAATTTGCCGCAAGAAAATATTGCGCAAACTCCTTTGGCCGAGCGCAGCGCTTCGCGCCTGTTGCACCTGGACGGCGACGCCGTGGTCGACCGCCGCTTTGCCGATATCGTCGATCTGCTGCAGGCCGGCGACCTGCTGGTGATGAACGACACGCGCGTGTTGAAGGCGCGTTTCTTTGGCGTCAAGGAAAGCGGCGGCAAGATCGAGGCCCTGGTCGAGCGCGTGCTCGACGAGCGCACCGTGCTGGCCCAGGTGCGCGCCTCGAAGTCGCCGCCGCCGGGTTGCCGTATCCGCCTGGCCGACGCCTTTGACGTCACGGTCGGCCAGCGCGCCGGCGAATTTTTCACCTTGCACTTCGAAGCCGATGTGTTCGAACTGATTGAAGCGCATGGCCGCCTGCCGCTGCCGCCGTATATCGAGCACGACGCTGACGCCTTCGACGAAACGCGTTATCAAACCGTGTTCAACAAGGTGCCGGGCGCGGTGGCCGCGCCGACGGCCGGCCTGCATTTCGACCAGGCCCTGCTCGACCAGCTGAAAGCGAAGGGCGTCAACTTCGCCTACGTGACCTTGCACGTGGGCGCCGGCACCTTCCAGCCGGTGCGCACCGAAGTGCTGGCTGAGCACAAGATGCATACCGAGTGGTACACCATGCCGCAGGAAACGGTGGACGCCGTGCGCGCCACGCAGGCGGCCGGCCGCGACGTGGTGGCTGTGGGCACCACCAGCCTGCGCGCGCTGGAATCGGCCTCGCAAGGCGGGCAGTTGCAAGCGGGCAGCGCCGACACGGCCCTGTTCATCACGCCCGGCTATGCATTCAAGACCGTCACGCGCCTGATCACCAACTTCCATTTGCCCAAGTCGACCCTGCTGATGCTGGTGTCGGCCTTTGCCGGCTATGAACCGATCCGCCGCGCCTACGCGCATGCGATCGCGCAACATTACCGTTTCTTCAGCTATGGCGACGCGATGCTGCTCACCACGCAATCGCGCGCTGCGTTGAATATCACCCCTTCCGTGAAAGACTGACATGCTGGAATTTACCCTACTCAAGACCGATACAAGCGGGTTGACCCACGCCCGCCGCGGCACCTTGAAACTGAACCACGGCGTCGTGCAGACGCCGATCTTCATGCCAGTGGGCACTTACGGTTCCGTGAAAGCCATGTCGCCGCTGGAACTCAACGAGATCGACGCGCAGATTATCCTTGGCAACACGTTTCACCTGTGGCTGCGCCCCGGTAATACCGTGATGGAAAAATTCGGCGGCCTGCACGGCTTCATGGGCTGGAACAAGCCGATCCTGACGGACTCCGGCGGCTTCCAGGTGTTTTCCCTGGGCGCCATGCGCAAGATCACGGAAGAGGGCGTGCATTTCAATTCGCCGATCAATGGCGACAAATTGTTCCTGTCGCCGGAAGTGTCGATGCAGGTGCAGCGTGTCTTGAATTCCGACATCGTGATGCAGTTCGACGAATGCACGCCCTATGAAATTGCCGGCCGCCCGGCCACCCTTGAAGAAGCGGCCAAGTCGATGCGCATGTCGCTGCGCTGGGCGCAACGCTCGAAGGACGAATTCGAGCGTGGCGAAAACCCGAACGCGCTGTTCGGCATCGTGCAGGGCGGCATGTTCGAAATGCTGCGCGACGAGTCGCTGGCCAGGCTCGAAGAGATCGATTTCCCCGGCATCGCCATCGGCGGCCTGTCGGTGGGCGAGCCGAAGGAAGACATGATGCGCATGCTGGCCCACGTCGGCCCGCGCCTGCCGGCCAACAAGCCGCACTACCTGATGGGCGTCGGCACGCCGGAAGACCTGGTGGCCGGTGTTTCGAACGGCATCGATATGTTCGACTGCGTGATGCCGACCCGTAATGCGAGGAATGGCTGGCTGTTTACGCGTTTTGGCGATATCAAGATCAAGAACGCCAAGTACAAGGAAGACCAGGCGCCGCTCGACGAAACCTGCGGCTGCTACGCCTGCCGCAACTTTTCGCGCGCTTACCTGCACCACCTGCACCGCTCCAAGGAAATTCTCGGCGCGCGCCTCAATACCATCCACAACCTGCATTACTATCTGGACCTGATGCGCCAGATGCGCGAGGCGCTCGATGAAGACCGTTTCCACGCATTTACCGTGCAGTTCCATGCAGAACGCGCACGCGGAACTTAAGAATTGCTTAGAACCCGCCTCACACCGGCCTGCTCGCATGATTTCTGTCTTGCCGCTTGGTTTGGGGCGGGAAAGCATTGCATAATGCCTTTTTAGCCCCATTTGAAGCTGCCATGCCTGCATTTGGGCAGAGTGGACGACAGCCGATGCTAGAATACAGCGCTATTTTTCCAAACTGATTAGAACTGGAGTCACCGTGTTTTTCATTTCCAACGCTTACGCGCAAGCCCCTACCGATGCCCTGGGCCTCGGCGGCAACCTGACCAGCTTCTTGCCGCTGGTATTGATGTTCGTGGTCATGTATTTCCTGATGATCCGCCCACAGCAAAAACGCGCCAAAGAACAACGGGCGATGATGGACGCGCTGGCCAAGGGTGACGAAGTCGTTACCTCCGGCGGCATGCTGGGCCGTGTTGTCAAGGTAGTGGACGCTTACGTCACCATCGAAGTGGCCAGCGGCACCGAAATCATGGTGCAGAAGAGCTCCATTACCACCTTGCTGCCAAAAGGCACCCTGAAGGCGCTGTAATTACTGTCGTCATGATGTGATACGGGCGGCTACCCGCCGCCCGATGTGCTGCCTTCGACGCCTCCGACGCTCAACACTGAACGCTGAATCAATATGAATCGCTATCCTGCCTGGAAATACATCCTTATCGCCGTCGCCCTGTTGCTGGGTGCACTCTATACGGCGCCCAATTATTTCGGTGAATCACCGGCGTTGCAAGTCACCAGCGGCAGGTCGACCGTCAAGGTAACGAGCGACCTGATGACGCAAGTCGGTCAGATATTGACGAAAGAAAGCATCAAGTCGGAAGGTGTCACCATGGATGGCGCCGGCAATCTGGCCTCCGTGCGCGTGCGTTTCGCCGATCCCGATACCCAGTTCAAGGCAAAACTGGTGCTGGAAAAGGATCTGAACACCGACGCCAGCGACCCCGCGTACATCGTGACGGTCAACCTGCAAGCCAATACCCCGATGTGGATGCAGAAACTGCATGCCTTGCCGATGTTCCTGGGCCTGGACTTGCGCGGCGGCGTGCACTTTTTGATGCAGGTCGATTCGAAAGCCGTGCTGACCAAGAAAGTGCAGGGCATCCAGTCCGCTTCGCGCAGCATCCTGCGTGACAAGAATATCCGCCACGCCGGCATCGACCGCGTGGGCGACAGCATTGAAATCAATTTCCGTGACGCCGATACGCGCCTGAAGGCAAAAAATGCCCTGTCCGACCAGATGAGCGAACTGACGTTTGCCGATACCGGCGCCGGCAGCGACCTGAAACTGGCCATCACCCTGAAACCGGCGGCCCTGAAAGCCACCATCGATGAAGGCGTCAAACAGAATATTTCGACCCTGTCCAAGCGCGTCAACGAGTTGGGCGTGGCCGAGCCGCTGATCCAGCAGCAAGGTCCCGACCGCATCGTGGTGCAGTTGCCGGGCGTGCAGGACGTGGCTCGCGCGAAAGCCATCATCGGCCGCACCGCCACCCTGGAAGTGCGCCTGGTCGACGAGACCATCGTGCCCGGTACCGAGCTGTCGAGCGCAATTCCGTTCAACTCCGAACTGTTCACCGTCGGCAAGGGCGTGCCGGTCGTGCTGTCGAAAGACGTGATCCTGACGGGCGACTATATCTCCAGCGCCACCGCCAGCTTTGACCAGAACCAGCAGGCGGCCGTGTCGATCGACCTGAACGGCGACGGTGGCCGCAAGATGCGCGAAGCGACCCGTGAAAAAGTCGGCAAGCGCATGGCCATCGTGCTGTTTGAAAAAGGCAAGCCGGAAGTCTTGTCGGTCGCCACCATCCAGCAGGAACTCGGTTCGCGCTTCCAGATCACCGGCATGGGCGGCGCCGAAAACGCCAACGAACTGTCGCTGCTGCTGCGTTCGGGCGCCTTGTCGGCGCCGATGACGGTCATCGAAGAACGCACCATCGGACCGCAACTGGGCGCTGAAAATATCGCCAAGGGCTTCCACTCGACCTTGTATGGCTTTATCGCCATCGCCATCTTCATGATCGCCTACTACATGCTGTTTGGCGCTTTCAGCGTGCTGGCCCTGGCCTCCAACCTGTTGCTGCTGATCGGCCTGCTGTCGATGATCCAGGTCACCCTGACCTTGCCTGGTATTGCCGCCATTGCGCTGGCGCTGGGCATGGCGATTGACGCCAACGTGCTGATCAATGAGCGTATCCGTGAAGAACTGCGCGCCGGCAGCACGCCGCAGGCGGCCATTTCCGCCGGTTTCGACCGCGCCTGGGCCACGATTCTCGATTCGAACGTGACCACCCTGATCGTCGGCCTGGCGCTGCTGGCCTTCGGCAGCGGTCCGGTGCGCGGCTTCGCCGTCGTGCATTGCCTGGGCATCCTGACCTCGATGTTCTCCTCCGTCTTTGTGTCGCGCGGCGTGGTCAACCTCTGGTATGGCCGCAAGAAAAAGCTGACCGGCCTGTCGATCGGCACGGTCTGGGTACCGGGCACCAGCAAGTAAGCGGCGCCCCGGCCCTGCCTACATAGCGTCAACAGCGATAGCGTCCGGTGGCCATGCCGCCGGACGCACAGAACAGAACTCAGAGGATTTCATGGAATTTTTCCGGATCAAAAAAGATATTCCCTTCATGCGCCATGCGTTGATTTTCAACGTGATTTCGGCGCTGACCTTCGTGGCCGCCGTCTTCTTCCTGTTCCACAAGGGCTTGCACCTGTCGGTCGAGTTCAAGGGCGGCACGGTGATGGAGGTCAAGTACCCCAAGGCCGCCAACCTGGAAAGCATCCGCAGCACCCTGATCAAGATGGGCTATGAAGAGCCCGGCGTGACCAGCTTCGATACGGCGCGCGACGTCATGATCCGCCTGCCGGTGGAAAAAGGCGTGTCCGCCGCCAATACCTCGCAGCGCGTGTTCGACGCCCTGTGCAAGGTCGAGCAGGGCGCGACCAAGGGCATCGATACCGTTACCGACAAGGGCGAGCACGTCATCAAGAGCGCCTGCATGGACGCGGCCGGCAATGAAGCGGTGTTGCTGCAAAAGGTCGAATTCGTCGGCCCGCAAGTGGGCGAGGAACTGGCGCAGAACGGCCTTAACGCACTGGTAATGGTTGTCGTGTTTGTAATGATCTACCTGGCCGTGCGCTTCGAATGGAAATACGCCGTCGCGGCGATTATTGCCAACCTGCACGACGTGGTGATCATCCTGGGCTTCTTCGCCTACTTCCAGTGGGAATTCTCGCTGACGGTGCTGGCGGCGATCCTGGCCGTGCTCGGCTATTCCGTCAACGAATCGGTGGTGATCTTTGACCGTATCCGCGAAAACTTCCGCAAGCAGCGCAAGGCCTCCGTGCATGAAGTGATCGACAGTGCGATCACCAGCACCATTTCGCGTACCATCATCACCCACGGCTCGACCCAGATGATGGTGTTGTCGATGCTGGTCTTCGGCGGCCAGACCCTGCACCATTTCGCGCTGGCGCTGACCATCGGCATCTGCTTCGGCATTTACTCGTCGGTGTTCGTGGCGGCGGCGATCGCCATGTGGCTGGGCGTGAAGCGCGAAGACCTGATCAAGCCGGTCAAGGAAAAAGACGAAACCGACGGCGCCGTGGTGTAAGCCGGTTTCAGTACCCCGAACCATCAGAACGGTCGCCGCAGGTGGCCGTTTTTTTCAGGTGAGCGCATCATGAGCCGCAGCGGCCGCTTGTTTCTATTGATGGACGCCATGCGCGCCAAACGGGTGCCGGTCACGGCGGCCCAGCTGGCGCAGCAGCTCGGTGTTTCCGAACGCACGATCTACCGCGATATCCAGACCCTGGCCGAGCTGGGCGCGCCGCTGCAGGGCGAGGCCGGCGTCGGCTATCTGCTGCGCCGCGGCACCTTCTTGCCACCGCTAATGTTCGATGCCGATGAACTCGAAGCGCTGGTGCTGGGCGCGCGCTGGGTGCGCCGCCAGGGCGATGCGGCGCTGGCGCAGGCGGCCAGCGCCGCGCTGGCAAAAATCGCCGCTGCCTGTTCAAGTGATCGGCGCGACTTGCGCGACAGCATCGCCGAGACCAGCTTGTGGGTGCCGCTGGGCCGGGCGGCCGATGCCGACGCTGCCGCCGACCGCTTCGTGCAGCCGGTGCGCGAGGCGATCCGCCATGAATGCAAGCTGACCCTCGCTTACCAGGACGAGCACGGCAGCGCCACCGCGCGCACCGTCTGGCCGTTCGCGCTGGCCTATTTCGAAGGCAAGCGCCTGCTGGCCGCCTGGTGCGAATTGCGCGGCGACTACCGCCATTTCCGCATCGACCGCATCGCCAGCGTGGACAGCGGCGAACGCTATCCGAAGCGGCGCCACGAGCTGCTCGGCGTGTGGCGCAAGATGTATGATATCGAGCCGGAAAGTTAACTTGCTTAGCTTTTTCTGCTGACAAAAACTGTCAGTGCCGGCTCTTACCATGGTGGCTTCTTCACTGACCGGAGCCATGATCATGCGCCTGTATCACAACCCCATGTCGTCCAACGCCCGCCGTACCCTGATGACGGCGATCCACCTTGACCTGCCGGTGGAACTGGCCGAAGTCGACCTGATGAACATGGACGACCGCCGCCGCCTGGCCGAGCTCAACCCCAACGTCAAGGTGCCGGTGCTGGCCGATGGCGCCTTTTTGCTGTGGGAGTCGTGCGCCATCATGCAATACCTGGCCGGCAAAGCGCCGGGCCAGACCGTGTATCCCGAAGAACCCCAGGCGCGCGCCGACATCGACCGCTGGATGTTCTGGTGTGCCCAGCACTTCGCGCCCGCCATTGGCGTATTGACGTGGGAGCGGGCCTGGAAGGGCATCACGGGCGGTGGCGACGCCGATCCGCTGGAGGTGGCGCGCGGCGAGCGCGAACTGACCGAATGCGCGCTGGTGCTCGACCATCATCTGGCCGGGCGCAGCTGGGTCTGCGGCAACAACGTCAGCCTGGCCGACTTCGCCCTGGCCGCACCGATGATGTACAGCGAGAAGGTGGCATTGCCGCTGGCGCAGTATGCACACCTGCAAGCCTGGTTTGCCAGAGTGCAGCAGCTGCCGGCCTGGCAGCAGACCAATCCGCTGTGGTAAGGCGATCGTGTCGCTTTAAGTGCGCCAACGCACGGAGCGTGCGCGAGGGCGGACATAAGATGGTACTGTCTCTTTCAGGACATCCCTAGCTTTGGACTTTACCCGCTTTCGAGCGGGTTTTTTTTTGTGCCGCTTGAAAAGTTGATAACTGCCTGCATTTAGGCAACACACATTGACCGACCAGGACCGCCATGTTCACGTTCCGCCATCCCCAACCCTTGCTCGGCACAAAGGCGATTGCCACCTTGGTGGTACAGCAACGGCAGCGCACGCCGGCGATCGACAAGCATGTATTGATTGTCGAGACTGCCAAGCCGTTACCGGCGCCAGTGGCGCCGGTGACGAAGGATTAATGCACCAGCACATGCAGCAGCGACTGCACTTCCTCGTCGGCGTCGGCCAGGATGTTCGAGAGCGTCTCCTGGCCGCCGATCAGGCAGTCGATGCCGCGCGCGGCGCGGGCCGAGCGCACGGCAATGGCGGCCGGGTTTTCGTTGAGCGGTGAGGCAACGGGGGCCAGGTCGTTGGCCAGCAGCAGGGTGTCGCCCAGCGACTCGGGCGGAATGGCGCGCATGCCTTCCCACAGCGAGGCGATGGCGCCCATCACCGCTTCCGGTACTTTCAGCTTGGTCAGCACGCCCTGGCCGATGGCCTGCTCGCCATATTCGATCCATTCCTGCGGTTCGCCATCGAGCAGACCCGGAAACTCGGCCGCGCGCGCGAGCAGATAAAAGCCGCCTACTTCATGCATGATGCCGGCAAACAGCGCCGTATCGGCGTCGACACGGGTGACGCGCCGCGCGATCACCTGCGACAGCGCCGCCACATGGGCCGTGTGCTCCCATAGCTGGGCCGCCTTGGCCTGCAGTATGGGGTCGGTGATGGTGCTGCCCAGCTGGCGCACGATCAGCGCGGCCACCACCGATTGCAAGGTGCGCACGCCGAGGCGCTGCACCGCATTGCGCACGCTGGTAATGTCGACGCCGGAACGGTTGAAGGCGGCCGAATTGGCGATCGCCACCGTGCGCGCGGCCAGCAGCGGGTCGGCCTGCACCAGCTTGGCGGCCGCTTCGATATGGCAATCGGGATCGGCCAGCGCCTGCTGCAGCTTGAGCGAAGCGTTCACGTTGGCGGGGAAAGTGAGCTCGCCACGGCCAGCTGATGCGGCGATACTTTTAAAGGCGTCGAGTCTGTTCATCGAAAAAATTATACTCGCAATATTTCTGTGCGGAACTTTTTCAACTTGATTTTTTCGCAAACATGCCATTTTTAGCAAGCAAGCGCCTGATCCATGCAACATGGCCATGCCGCACCCGGCGTGCCATGGCCATGTTGCAAGCCTTACGGTTTACAACACTTCACTGAAAATGGCGTCGCAGCCTTCGACCAGTTCGTCGCTGTCTTCCAGTTCATCCGTCAGGCCCAGGTCGAACAATTCCTCGACCGCGTTCATGAAACTGTTGTGCTTGGTGGCGCCGATCAGGCGGTAGATTTCGCCGTCTTCGTTGCGGATGCCGATGATCAGTTTTTCCTGGCGTACCAGTTCCGGCGTGCTGGCGTTGAGCAGCAGGTTGCCGATGATGTGTTTATCGAAATGTGCAGGTTTTTTGCCGTCGAGCAGGGAGGTTTTCAACTTGGTTTCCTTTGATATATTCAGATGCTTGCTTGATGAGTTTTCAGCTGTGGCCGTTTGCAATGGCCTGTTTCAGTCCCGCCAGGGTGGTTTCCAGTCGAACGAAATCGTCTTCGGTATAGCCGTCAAACAGGCGTTGCCCTTGCGTGGTGAGCTTGGGGAACACGTCATGAAACACTTGCTCGCCTTCACAGCTCAGGCGCACGAAATAGGAACGCTTGTCGCGCGGGCAGCGTTCGCGCCGGACCAGTCCCTTTTGTTCCAGCCGCTCGATCACCCCCGTCAGCGTGCCCTTGGCAATCAGGGTTTTCTGCCCCAGTTCCTTGTAGGACATGCCGCAAGTATTGCCCAGCGTGGCGATAATGTCGAACTGCGCATGCGTCAGGCCGTACTGGCGCACGAAGTCGCTCGAAAACCGTTCGAAGCCTTGCATGCACTCAGCCAGCAGCCGGATACTTTTTAAATATCGTTCACCCATAGGCCGTGATTATAGCCTTGTGGCCCGCTTTTTTCCGGTGCGCCAAACGCGTGGCATCATGGCGGACTCGGCGCCCCACGGCTCGGCGCCCCCGCTGGGCGCCCCCAAACTCCGGTATCATGTCCGCACTCCAGCTTAGAGCCGACTGCGCCCGCCGATGTCCTTTGCCAATCTCTCCCGTATCGGCCTCGATAAACCGTTGCGTTTGCTGCTGATCCATGCCGGCGACGCCGAGTCGATCACCTGGGCCGGCCTGGTGCAGCCGCTGCGCCTGTGCGCGCGCGCGCTGGGCCCGCAGGCGCTGCAACTGGAGATCCTCACCCCCGAACAAGCGGCTATCCAGGTCGGCCACTGGCATCTGGCGCTGCTGGTGGCCGATGAAACCGAGGCTCCGCTGCCAGCCGAACTGTGCCGCGCCGTGATCGAACGCTGCCGCTCGGCGCCGTTCTGGGGCGGCGTGGGCGCGGCCGTGCTGTGGCTGGCCGACGCCGGCGTGATGGACGGCGTGCGCATCGCCCTGCCATGGGCGCTGTATGCCGATGCTGAGGCCAAGGCCGAGCGCGCCATCCTGACGCCGCACCTGTTCGATATCGACGGTCCTCATATCACCTGCTGCGGCGGCGCGGCCAGCATCGATTTTTCGCTGACCCTGATCGACACCATTTTCGGCGCCGATGCCCAGGCCCTGGTCAAGGAAGCGCTGTGCGTGGACAAGGTACGCGGCAAGGAAGAGCGCCAGCGCGTGGCCCTGCAGGCGCGTTTCGGCGTGCTGCAACCGAAACTGTCCGAGGCCGTGACCTTGATGGAAACCAATATCGAGGAACCGCTGTCAACCGACGATATCGCCAGCCTGGTCGGCCTGTCGCGGCGCCAGCTCGAACGCTTGTTCAAGCAATACCTGGGCAGCCTGCCGTCGCGCTACTACCTGGAGTTGCGATTGCAGCGCTCAAGGCAACTATTGCTCGATACACACTATTCCATCGTGCAAGTCGGCCTGATGTGCGGCTTTTCATCGGGATCGCACTTTTCCACGGCGTTCGGCACCCTGTTCGGCAATACGCCACGCGAAGAGCGGCAACGCAAATTGATGCCGCCAGGCTAGATGCCGCTAGGGTTTTCCTGTGATGAATTGTGAAAATCCTTGTCGCAGATTCAAAAGAGTTTTAGCATCCCGCTTTTTATAATGCAGGTCACGCGCAGCTGTCGTAGCTGCGGGAGTACCTAACATATTGATGGGGAATGCTATGAATGCCAAGCTTGATTCGACCGTAACGGCTCGTCCAGTCACCCGCGAAACCTATGATCAGGTTCTCGTTCCCACTTACGCTCCGGCCGCCATGGTGCCCGTGCGCGGCGCCGGCCTCGACCTGTGGGACCAGTCCGGCAAGCATTACCTCGATTTCACCTCGGGCATCGCCGTCAACAGCCTCGGCCACTGCCATCCCGCGCTGGTGGAGGTGCTGACCAAACAGATCAATACCCTGTGGCACCTGGGCAATGGCTATACCAACGAGCCGGTGCTGCGCCTGGCGCAAGCGCTGACCGAAGCGACGTTTGCCGACCGCGCGTTTTTCTGCAACTCGGGCGCGGAAGCCAATGAAGCGGCGCTGAAACTGGCGCGCAAATATGCGCACACCAAATTCGGCGCGCACAAGTCGCGCATCATTTCCTGCTTCAGCTCCTTCCACGGCCGCACCTTGTTTACGGTGTCCGTCGGCGGCCAGTCCAAGTACACGGAAGGCTTCGAGCCGCTGCCGCCATCGATCGACCATATCGCCTACAACGATATCGAAGCGGCGCGCGCCGCCATCGGTGACGATGTGTGCGCGGTGATCGTCGAGCCGGTGCAAGGCGAAGGCGGCGTGGTGCCAGGCAATCCTGAATTCCTGAAAGAATTGCGCGCGCTGTGCGACAAGACCGGCGCCCTCCTGATTTTCGACGAAGTGCAATGCGGCATGGGCCGTACCGGCGCGCTGTTCGCCTACATGGGCTACGGCGTGACGCCCGATATCCTGACCGCCGCCAAGGCGCTGGGCAATGGCTATCCGATCGGCGCCATGCTGACCACCGAGGAACTGGCGCAAACCCTGAACGTCGGCACCCACGGCACCACCTATGGCGGCAACCCGCTGGCCACCACGGTGGCGTTGAAAGTGCTGGAAACGATCAATACGCCAGCGTTTCTGGCACGTGTGAAAGAGGCCAGCGTCAACACCATCGCCATGCTGGAGGGCCTGGTCAACGACTATCCGCAAGTATTTTCGGTGGTGCGCGGCAGCGGTTTGCTGCTGGGCCTGGTCGTCAGCGACGCCTGGAAAGGCCGCGCGAAAGACATCCAGAAGGCGGCCGAAGCGCAGGGCCTGATGGTCTTGATCGCCGGCATGGACGTAGTGCGCCTGGCGCCGGCGCTGATCGTGTCGGACCAGCAGATCGCTGAAGCGGGCCGTTTGCTGCGCGCCGGCATCGACGGCCTGCTCAAGGCGTAAGCCCAGGCGCGCGACCTCGCCCTCTTCACCGGCCCGCCGCCTTTGCCGCGGGCCGGCCTGGTTTTACCCTGCATTGAAGGAGTCTCCATGTATGTTGTCCGTCCGGTAGAAATTGCGGATATCGCAGCCCTTGAAGCGCTGGCCGCGATCACCATGCCGGGTGTCCATACCCTGCCGAAGACGCGCGAGAAAATCGCCGCTTCCGTCGAGCGCTCCATCGCCTCGTTTGCCGCCCATGTCGATATCCCCAGCGAAGAATCGTATTTGTTCGTGCTCGAATCGCTGGCGGACAAAAGCCTGCTCGGCACGGCCGCCATCTTCGCCTCGGCCGGCTCGAACGGCACCTATTTTTCCTTTCGCAACGACGTCATCCAGCAGGTCTCGCGCGACCTGAACATCAGCCACAGCGTGCATGCGCTGACCCTGTGTTCCGAGCTGACGGCGTACTCGCAATTGTCCGGCTTCTATGTGCGCAACATGGAACAGGCGGGCCTGGAAGCGGCGCTGCTGTCGCGCGCGCGGCTGCTGTTTGCGGTGCTGGCGCCGCACCGTTTCGGCGACCGCTTTTTCGTGCCGCTGGCCGGCATCACCGATGGCAACGGCCAGTCGCCATTCTGGGATGCGCTGGGCCGCAAGTTCTTCCAGATGGATTTTCTCGATGCCGAAAAAGTCATCGGCGGCGCGCGCAACCGCACCCTGATCGTCGAACTGATGCCGCATTACCCGGTCTACGTGCCGCTGCTGCCGGGCGACGCACAGGCTGCCATGGGCCAGATCCATCCGAGCGGCGAACTGGCCTTCAACCTGCTGACGGAAGAAGGCTTCGAAGCCGACGACTACATCGATATTTTCGACGGCGGCCCGATCCTGCAGGCGCACAAGAATTCGCTGCGCTCGTTTACGGGGTCGATCACGCGCCGCGTGACGGCCGGCGTCACGCCCAGCCGCACCGGCCTGAAAGTCAATTATGCGATCGCCTCGGGCGCCGAGCGCAATTTCCGCGCCGTGACGTTTGTCTGCGATGCGCTCGAAGCGCAAGATACGGTGGGCCTGCCCGCCGACCTGCTCGAAGCGCTGGCGGTGTCCGCCGGCGACAGCGTCATCTGCGTCCGCATCTAAGGGAGACCACCGCATGCTAGTAGTTCGCGCCATTAACGCCTCCGATCTCGACGCCCTGTACGGCCTGGCCAGCCAGGTCGGCACCGGCATGACCACCCTGAAACCGGACATGACCATGCTCGGTGATCGCTTGGGCGTAGCCTGCGCCTCGTTTGCCGAAACCATCCCGCCCGAAAAACGCGACTACATGTTCGTCATGGAGGATACCGACTCGGGCCGCCTGGCCGGCGTGTGCGCGATCAAGGGCGCGGTCGGCCTGGACGAGCCGTTTTATAACTACCGCATCGGCACCCTGGTCCATTCCAGCCGCGAGCTCGACGTGTTTACGCGCATGGAAACGCTGTACCTGTCGAACGACCTGACCGGCAGCACCGAACTGTGTTCGCTGTTTTTGCACCCCGATTACCGCAGCGGCAACAACGGCAAGCTGCTGTCGAAAAGCCGCTTCCTGTTCATCGCCCAGTTTCCGCATCTGTTCACGGAAAAGCTGATTGCCGAGATGCGCGGCTACCAGGCCCAGGACGGCAGCTCGCCGTTCTACGAAGGCCTGGGCCGCCACTTCTTCAAGATGGATTTTCACCACGTCGACGACCTGACCAGCCTCGGTAAAAAATCGTTCATCGCCGAGCTGATGCCGCGCCAGCCCATGTACGTGGCCTACCTGCCCGACGAGGCGCAAGAGGTGATCGGCAAGGTCCACCTGAGCACGGCGCCAGCGCGCCGCTTGCTGGAACAGGAAGGCCTGCATTTCGAGGGTTACGTTGATATTTTTGACGCCGGCCCGGTGCTGCAGGCGCGCGTGTCGGAACTGCGCGCCATGCGCGACAGCCTGCCGGCCGTGCTCGAAGCGCAAGGCAGCGGGCAGGCCTGCGCGCTGCCGGCCGATGCCGAGCCCTACCTGGTGTCGAACACCGACCTGAAAGATTTCCGCATGATCGTCACCGACGCCATGCCGCAAGGCGGCAAGCTGGCATTGCATGACGATGAACTGCACTTGCTGCGCTGCCGGCACGGCGACACCGTGCGCACGCTGTCACTCAACCCGAGGAAGCATACCCATGTCTGAACAATTCAATGCGGCAGCCGCCCTGTCGAACTTTATCAACGGCGCCTGGTTGCCCGGCAGCGGCGCCGAACTGCTGACCATCGACCCGTCCAGCGGCCGCCAGACCTGGGCCAGCCTGGCCGCCACGGCCAGCGATGTGGAACAGGCCTGCCTGGCCGCCCGCGCCGCCTTTGACGGCTGGGCCGACACGCCAGTCGACGAGCGCATCGCCACCTGCGTGCGCTTTCGCGACCTGCTCAAGACCCATGCCGAAGAACTGGCCTTGTTAATCTCGGAAGAAGTGGGCAAGCCGCTGTGGGAGTCCCGTACGGAAGTGGCCACCATGGCCAACAAGATCGACATCTCGGTGCAATCGTACAATGCGCGCACCGGCGTCACGCAAAGCACCATCGCCGATGGCGACGCGGTGCTGCGCCACCGCCCGCATGGCGTGTTCGGCGTGTTCGGCCCGTACAATTTTCCCGGCCACCTGCCTAACGGCCATATCGTGCCGGCCCTGATCGCCGGTAACACCATCGTCTTCAAGCCCAGCGAATATGCGCCGCGCACGGCCATCAAGACCGTGCAGCTGTGGCAGCAGGCCGGCCTGCCCGATGGCGTGATCAATCTTGTCAACGGCGCGCGCGATACCGGCGTGACCCTCGGCGCCAACGCCATGCTCGACGGCGTGCTGTTTACGGGTTCCTGCCAAACTGGCGTCTCGTTGCACCGCCAGTTCGGCGGTCAGCCGGGCAAGATGCTGGCGCTGGAAATGGGCGGCAACAACGCGCTGGTGGTGTGGGATATCCAGAACGTGGACGCGGCCGTGCACCACGCAATCTTTTCCGCCTTTGTGTCGGCCGGCCAGCGCTGCACCTGCGCGCGCCGGCTGGTGGTGCAGGATAACGCTGCCGGTGCGGCTTTCGTCGCGCGGCTGGTGGAAGTGGCGGGCAAGCTGGGCCTGGGCGCTTCGCACGCCCAGCCCGAACCATTCATGGGCCCCGTGGTGTCAAGCGCAGTGGCAAAACGCCTGGTGCAGGCGCAGATGGACATGGTCGCCAAGGGCGGCACCACCTTGCTGCAGATGCGCCAGCTGAACCCGCAGGCGGGCTTTGTCACGGCCGGCATCGTCGACGTCACCGATGCCGTCGGCATCGCTGACGAAGAGTGGTTCGGCCCCTTGCTGCAGGTGATCCGCGTGGCCGACTTTGACGCGGCCCTGAAGGTGGCCAACGCCACCGAGTTCGGCCTGGCGGCGGCGCTGCTGTCGGACGACGCGGCGCTGTGGCAGCGCTTCCAGCGGCGCGCGCGCGCCGGCATCATCAACTGGAACCGTCCGACCACGGGCGCGGCCAGCACGGCGCCGTTCGGCGGTATCGGCAAGTCGGGCAACCATCGGCCGAGCGCCTATTACGCGGCCGATTACTGCGCCTATCCGGTCGCCTCGATCGAGAACGCGAGCTTGTCCCTGCCGGCCAGGCTGTCGCCCGGTTTGCACTTTTAAGGAGTCGCCATGCACGGCACGCGCGAATACAATTTTGACGGCCTGGTGGGCCCCTCGCACAACTACGCGGGACTCTCGTTCGGCAACGTGGCCTCGTTCAACAATGTGAAAAGCGCCTCCAATCCGAAGCAGGCCGCCTTGCAGGGCCTGGCCAAGATGCGCGCGCTGGCCGCGCGCGGCTTTGCGCAGGCCTTGCTGCCGCCGCAGGACCGGCCGAATTTTCGCCTGCTGCGCGCCATCGGTTTTACGGGCAGCGACGCCGACGTGCTGGCGCGCGCGTACCAGGAGTCGCCGGTGATCCTCGCCTGCGCCTATTCCGCTTCGCCGATGTGGACCGCCAACGCCGCCACCGTCAGCCCGTCGGCCGACACCCGGGACGGGCGCGTGCATTTTACGGCCGCCAACCTGAACAACAAGCTGCATCGCGCTTTTGAACACGCGCAGTCGGCGCGCAGCCTGCGCGCCATCTTTGGCGATGAAAAGCACTTTGCCGTACACGACGCGCTGCCGTCGACGCCCGCGTTTGGCGACGAGGGCGCCGCCAACCATACGCGCCTGGGCGCCTCGCACGGCGCGCCGTCGGTCGAGCTGTTCGTGTATGGCCGGGTGGAGTTCGACCCTTCGGCGCCGTCGCCAAAACGCTATCCGGCGCGCCAGACGCTGGAGGCGTCGCAGGCGGTGGCGCGCCTGCATGGGCTGGACGCGAAACGCACGGTCTACCTGCAGCAGAACCCCGACGTGATCGACCAGGGCGTGTTCCACAATGACGTCATCGCGGTCGGCAACGGCAATGTGCTGTTCTATCACGAGCAGGCGTTTGCAGACGAAGAGGCGAGTTTGTCGCAGCTGCGCCGCGCCGTGGCGCACGCCGGTGCCGACCTGACCGCGCTGCGGGTCGACACGGGCCAGGTGCCGGTCCAGGACGCGGTGACGAGCTATCTGTTCAACAGCCAGCTGTTGAGCAAGGAAGGCGGCAAGATGGCGCTGGTGATCCCGCAGGAATGCCAGGAAAACAAGGCCGTCTCGCGCTACCTGGAAAGCCTGGTGGCCGGCGACGCCCCGATCGACGAGCTGATTCATTTTGACCTGCGCCAGAGCATGCGCAATGGCGGCGGGCCGGCCTGCCTGCGTTTGCGCGTCGCCTTGAGCGTGGCGCAGGCGCGCGCCATGCACCAGGGTGTGCTGATGACCGAAGCGCTGTACCATAGGCTGGTGGCGTGGGTGGAAAAACACTACCGCGACCGCCTGGAGCCGTCCGATCTGGCCGACCCTCAGCTGGCGCTGGAAGTGCACGCGGCGCTTGAAGAACTGGCGGCCATCCTCAACTTGCCAGGGTTGTACGATAGCCTGGCGTAATACCCGATAACAGAATTGGGCGGGCCAACGCCGCCCCTGGACAGCACCAGCACGGCCGGCCAGCCACAAGCCCGCATGGCCGCGCTGCACACACACTACCGACATGGAGATGCAAGATGAACCACACGCCACAAGATTTGCGCACGCAAACGCTGCAACTGGTGCAGGCCAGCGCGGCCGGCAAGAGCGTTACCGACCTGGTGCAAGCCTGGCTCGATTCGCTCGACACGGAAGACCTGGCCGATATCGCGCCCGATAGCCTGGCGCCGGTGCTGGTCGACGGCTTCACGCAAGCGGCCACCCGCAGCGGCGACGGTTGCCAGATCGCCACCCTGCGCTACGCCGATGGCCGTGGCGGCATGGCGAGCGCCTTGCTGATCCTGAACCAGGACATGCCCTATCTGGTCGACTCCATCGTGATGGCCATGCGCCGCCAGCACCTGGCCGTGCGCGGCGTGATGAATACCGTGCTGCCGGTGCGCCGCGCCAATGACGGCAGCGTGCAAGCGGTGCGCCAGTCGGGCGATCCGCTCGAGTCCTATGTGCTGGTGCTGCTCGATGAAGAACTCACGCCCGAGGCGCAAGCGGCGCTGGTGGCGGCGATCGAACTGGTGGCGCGCGACGCTGCCGTGGTGCGCCGCGACAGCGCCGCCATGGGCGAGCGCCTGTCGGCGGTGGCGGCCGCCACCCAGGGCGAAGAAGGCCCGGAAGTGGCCGCCTTTCTGGAGTGGGCGCGCAGCGGCGGCTTCGAGGTCTTCGGTTATGGCTACTATCGCGTCAAATCTGGCGTGCGCGAACTGGAACGCGACCTGCCAAGCCGCATCGGCGTGCTGCAAGATACCAGCCACCCCGTCTACGGCAGCTGCCTGGCCAATATTCCCGGCGACTTCGACACCCTGGCCAAGCGCGAATCAGCCCTGTCCATCGTCAAGGCCGACGTGGCCGGCACCTTGCACCGCGACCAGCAGTTGGATTTCATCGGCGTGCGCGACACCGACGCGCAAGGCACGATCCTGGGCGAGCATTGTTTTGTGGGCCTGTTTACCCGCGCCGGCAATTCCACCCCGCTGGCGGCGCTGCCGTTTGCGCGCGGCCGCGTGGCCAAGGTGCTGAGCCTTGCCGGCGTGCGCCAGCAAGGCTTCCGCGCCGAGAAATTCCGTGAAATCCTCGAGTCCCTGCCGCGCACCGAAGCGCTGGAAGCGGACCTCGACTGGCTGGTGCAGGTGTGCGGCGCCGTCGTCTCGCTGTACAAGCAGCCGCGCACCAAGGTCTTCGCGCGCCGCGACGTGTATGCGCGCCACCTGAACGTGCTGGTTTACCTGCCGCGCGAGCGCTACAGCGCCAGCGTCGCTTCCAGCCTGGCGAAAGCCCTGAAAACCAGTTCCGGCGCCACCCATGTCAGCATGCAGACCCTGGTGGCCGACGGCCCGCTGGCGCGTGTCTACCTGATCGCCCATGCGGCGCGCTATCCGCTGGACCTGGAAACCGATATCGAGCAGCCGCTCCTGGGCGTGCTCGATGGCTGGCACAATGGCTTTGCCGCCGTCGCCGACGCCGTGCCCGACGTCGCCTTGCGGGCCAGCCTGCGCAAGTTGTGCGCCACCTTGCCGCTCGATTACGTGGCCGCCACCGCGCCGGCCGTCGCCTACCGCGATCTGGACACCATCTTGCGCAATACCGATGCGGCCAATGTGGCCGTGCGCATCGAGTCCGGACCTGTCACCACCATCCGCCTGTACTCGGCCAACCGCGTGCCGTCGCTGTCGACCATTTTGCCGGCGCTGCATAACGCCGGCGTGGCGATCGACCGCGAGCAGGCCTATTCGATCTTCTCGGCCGAAGGCACGCGCTATTTCGTCACCAGCCTGACGGTTGATGCGACCAGCGCCGCCAAGCTTACGCAGCCGGCGGTGGCAAAGGTGGCCGAAGAACTGTTTGCCGCCCTGTTCAACGACACGGCCGAAGACGGTCGCCTGAACGGCCTGGTGATCGAAGGCGGCCTGTCGACGCGCGAAGTGCAGCTGGTGCGCGCTTACACCAGCTACTGGCGCCAGACCGGCAGCCGCTTCTCGGTGCGCTATATCGCCGAGAGCCTGCGCCGCCAGCCGGCCCTGGTGAAAGCCCTGGTCGACGCCTTTTTGCAGCGCTTCGATCCGTCGCTGCCAGACGAACAGCACGCCGCCGCCCTGGCCAGCATCGTCGCCATCAAGGCCGGCCTGGCCTCGGTCAACCATGCCGATACCGAGGAAATCCTGGCCGCCCTGGCCGACCTGATGGCCGCCACCCTGCGCACCAGCTACTTCCAGAACAATCAGGTCGGCGACAAGATCATCTTCAAGTTCGACACCAGCAGCCTGGCGCTGGTGCCGGAACCGCGCCCGTACCGCGAAATTTTCGTGTTCTCGCGCCGCTTCGAGGGCGTGCACCTGCGCGGCGGCCCCGTCGCCCGTGGCGGCCTGCGCTGGTCGGACCGCATGGAAGACTACCGCACCGAAGTGCTGGGCCTGGTGAAAGCGCAGATGGTGAAGAACGCCGTCATCGTGCCGGCCGGCGCCAAGGGCGGTTTTGTCTGCAAGCAGATGCCGCAGGACGCCGTGCGTGAAACCATCGCGGCCGAAGGCGAAGCCGTCTACCGCCTGTTCATTTCCAGCCTGCTGGAAGTGACGGACAACCGTTCGCTGGGCAATATCGTGCCGCCGCAGGACACCGTGTGCTTCGACGAAGCCGATCCCTACCTGGTGGTGGCGGCCGACAAGGGCACGGCCACCTTCTCGGACATCGCCAACGGCATCGCCGTGCAGCGCGGCTTCTGGCTCGGCGACGCCTTCGCCTCGGGCGGCTCGAACGGCTACGACCATAAAAAACTGGGCATCACCGCCAAGGGTGCGTTCGAGGCCGTGAAGCGCCATTTCCATGAAATGGACCACGACATCAACACCACGCCGATCACCATGGTCGGCGTGGGCGACATGTCGGGCGACGTGTTCGGCAACGGCGTGCTGCTGTCGCGCCAGCTGAAACTGGTGGCGGCGTTCGACCATCGCCATATCTTCCTCGATCCGACGCCGGACGTCGCCGTCTCGTTCGACGAGCGCGCCCGCATGTTCGCGCTGCCGCGCTCCTCGTGGGAAGACTACAACAAGCAGCTGATCTCCGAGGGCGGCGGCGTGTATCCGCGCAGCGCGCGCTCAATCGAGCTGTCGCCGCAGATCCGCGCCGCGCTCGATATCGCGGAAACGTCGTTGCCGCCGGAAGAACTGATGCACCGCATATTGAAAGCCCCGGTGGACCTGTTCTACAACGGCGGCATCGGCACCTATATCAAGGCCGCGAGCGAAACCCACGCGCAGGTCAAGGACCGCGCCAATGACCATATCCGCGTCAACGGCAACGAACTGCGCGTGAAAGTGGTCGCCGAGGGCGGTAACCTCGGCGCGACCCAGGCCGGCCGCATCGAATTCGCGCTGGCCGGTGGCCGCATCTTTACCGATGCGATCGACAACTCGGCCGGCGTCGATTGCTCGGACCATGAAGTGAACGTCAAGATCTGGCTGGACGTGGAAGTGAACGCCGGCAAGCTGTCCGAAGCGGACCGCAACCGCGAGCTGTACGCGATGACGGACGACGTCGAGCGCCTGGTCCTGCGCGACAACACGCAGCAGACGCATTTGCTGGTGCGCGAACTGCAGGCGCAAAGCGAGGGCGCGGTGCAGGATGGTTACGCCGCCCTGATCGCCAGCCTGGAAGAAGAGGGCGCCTTGTCGCGCGACCTGGAGCAGCTGCCGACGGTGGCCGAACTGGCGCGCCGCAAGCAAGATGGCCGCGGCTTGACCACGCCGGAACTGGCGGTGGTGATCGCCAACGTGAAAAACCGCTACAAGCGCATCCTGGCGACCTTGCCGTTGATCCAGGAGAGCTGGGCCGAGCCGGTATTGAAACCCTACTTCCCGTCCCTGCTGGTGGAAACGCGCTCGGCGCTCGATCATCCGCTGGCCAACGCCATCCTGGCCACCGTGCTGGCCAATGAAGTGGTCAACCGTTGCGGCCCGCTGATGTTGCGCGAGCTGGCGGCCGAGTACAACGTGGACGAGTCAAGCGTGATCCTGGCCTGGGGCCAGGCCTGGGTGGCGTTGAACCTGGCGCCGGTGTTCGACGCGCTCGATGCCGACGCCTTGAGCATTGCGCGCGAGGTGTCGATCAAGGTCGATGCGCAAACGCGGGCGCTGCAAAAAACCATGATCTCCGGCGTGCTGTCGGTGCCGGGCGAACAACTGCGCGGCGCCGGCCTGCTTGAATTGACTGGCCTGTTCGGCGCGCAGTCCAGGCGCGAACTGTTCAAAGCCGTCGGCATCAAGTCGGAAGCATCGCTGGTGCCTGGTTTGAACCCGGCCTTTGTGCAGGCCTGGGATGCGGTCGATACGCTGGACGTGGTGGCGGGCTTTTTGTTCCCGGCCCTGTCGGTGCCGCGCCCTGCGGCGATGGACCTGTCGGCCTTCCTGCAAATGGGCCTGGCCCTGCGCAGCCAGGCCGGCATCGACACGCTCGAACGCGGCCTGAAGCTGGCCGCGCAAGGCAAGTCGCAGGAACAGTTGCGCAGCTATGCGCAGCAAGCCCTGCGCCGCACGCAACAGCGCTTGCTCACGCAAGTGCTGGCGCGTGCCGAGCAAGGCGAGGGTGACGCCGTTGATGCGGTAACGAGCGCGTTGGGCCTGTCGGCCTATGTGGCGGCAACCGAACTGGAACAGGCCATGCTGGACGTATGGACCCTGTCCGAGACGGTGAACCGGGGCGTGCCGGCGGAAGTGGCCGCGTAATGAGCGCGGACGCAATGACGGCAACCGCAGGCGGCCTGCCGCCGGCCGTGCAGGCGCTGGCGCAGGCGGACTTCGGCTTTGTTGCGCAGCTGTTCGCCAGCGCCGGCTTTGCCGTGGCGCTGCCGGCGCCCGGCATGCTGCAGGTGAAGGCAACGGTGGCGGAGAATGCGCCGGACCCCCGGCGCGCCAGCGTGGTGCTGTCGGTCGGCGTGCATGGCGACGAAACGGGGCCGATCGAAGTGCTGGCGCATCTGCTCGACGCGCTGGCGCGCGACGTGTCGGTGCAACCCCATGCGCTGGCGGTCGACCTGCTCGTTTGCGTCGGCAATGTCGATGCGATCCGCGCCGGCAAGCGCTTTGTCGACGCCGATTTGAACCGCATGTTTCGTCCCGTGCGCGGCAGCCTGGCGCAAGCGGCGGAAAGCGCGCGCGCCGATGAAATGATCGCTGCGACCAGGGCATTTTTCAGCGATGCGGGGCCGCTGCGCTGGCACCTGGACCTGCATACGGCGATCCGCCCGTCCGTCTACCCGACCTTTGCCATCGTGCCGGACCTGGTGGAGGAGGGCGCCAGGGCGGCGCTGATCGACTGGCTCGGGCAGGCGGCGATAGGCGCCATCATCATGAATCCGCAATCGGCCGGCACCTACAGCTATTACTCGGCCGAGCATTGCGGCGCGGCCGCCAGCACGGTGGAACTGGGCCGCGTGGGCGTGCTGGGGGACAATGACCTGTCGCTGTTCGAGGACGTATCGCAGGCTTTGGATGGCTTGTTGCGCGGCTTGCCGGCGCGGCCAGTGAAGGCGCCACCGCATGTATTCAAGGTGGCGCAGGAAATCATCAAGCACAGCGATGATTTTCGCATGGCGTTTGACCGCAGCACGCACAATTTCACGTCCTTGCCCCGGCATGCCGTGATCGCCAGCGATGGCGAAACGGTCTATACGGTACAGAATGCGCAGGAGCTGGTGGTATTCCCGAATCCCGATGTGCGCGTGGGCTTGCGTGCCGGGCTGATGGTGGTGCGCGTGGCCTGATTTTCCAGCAACCATAGCGTCAACGGCGCCAGCGCGCCGGTTTCCTGCCTGGCGCTATCCCGGCATCGTGGCGCAGCGTACGCACGGCTTTTGCCGCCCTCGGCTACACTCGCTTATCGCAACTACTCAGGAGTGAACCATGTCCGTATCCATGTACCGGGCCACCATCCCCGTCTTCGTGCGCGGCTTGCGCGTCGTATCAAGCCTGCTGGAAAAAGCGCAGGCCCATGTCGAGCAGGGCGGCATCGTGCCGGAAATTTTACTGGGCGCGCAGCTGGCGCCCGATATGCTGAACCTGACGGCGCAGGTGCAGCGCGTCAGCGATACGGCGAAAATGTCGGTCGAGCGCCTGAGCACGATACCGGCGCCGCGTTTCGACGACAATGAAAGCTCATTCGATCAACTGCGGCAGCGTATCGCCGACACGATCGCCTATGTGGGCGGCGTGAACGCCGGCCAGATGGCCGGCAGCGCCCAGCGCGAAGTGGTGCTGAACTGGACCGACGAGGGCAAGCGCTTCCAGGGCGATGATTACCTGCTCGGCTTTGCCCTGCCGAATTTCTATTTTCACGTTTCGATGGTCCACGCCATCTTGCGCAACAATGGCGTGGCTATCGGCAAGCTCGACTATCTCGGGCCGTATGACTAGTTAGCGTTGTGGCTGCTCTACCTGGTTCTGCACGGCATTGCCCAGGAAGCCGCCACCGATCACGCCAGCCACCGTCGCCAGCGCCTTGCCGCGGCCGCCACCGACCTGGTTGCCGATCAGGCCGCCCAGGACCGCGCCGGTGCCGATACCCACATAGTTGGGCTGGGCAGGTGCCGGCGCAGGCTGCTGCTGGCGTACCGGTTCACGATAGGCAGTGTCGCGGTAGGCGTAGTCGTCGTCGCGGCTGGCGGGGCGCGCTTGCGCCACGTGGTGCACCACGCGTTTATGTACGACGGGCGCTGGCGCGGCTTGCGCCACCACGGGTGCGGCCACTGGCGCTGCGACCGCAAGCGCTGCAGGTGCCAGCGCTTGCGGCGCCAGCGGGGCTGCCAGGTTAGTGGCCGCCAGGTCCGCCGGCACGGCCGGCGCATTGGTGGCGCGCGAGTTGGGCAAGATACCGGCAATCGATGCTGCACCGACCAGGCACAGTACCGTGGCGGAAATGGCGGCACCGGCCATCAAGGGATGGATACGGGCGGTGGTGTTGGTGGTGTTGGTCGCGTTGTTCATGCTGGTCTCCTGAAAAACATGTCTGGGTTGACGATGTAGCCAGAGTACCGGGGAGCGCGATACCAAGCTAGACGTTGCGCTGTATCAAACGTAAGCAGGTGTAATCCGGAAATTTTTTAGCCGCAGTAAAATCAGTGCTCCTTCAAGTCGGAGTCATCCATGAGCCAGTTATTCACGCCCTATCAGCTGGGGCCCTTGTCCCTGGTCAACCGCATCGCCATCGCCCCCATGTGCCAGTACTCTGCCGAGAACGGCAATGCCACCGACTGGCACATGATCCACCTCGGCCATCTGGCACTGTCGGGCGCCGGTGTCCTGATGACGGAAGCGACGGCCGTCTCGCCGGAAGGGCGTATTTCGGCCGACGACCTGGGCCTGTGGTCGGATGCCAACCAGCAAGCGCTGGCCAGGGTGGTGCAGGCGATCCGCCAGCATTCGGCCATGCCGCTGATCGTGCAGCTGGGCCACGCGGGGCGCAAGGCGTCGAGCCGCGCACCGTGGCAGGGCGGCAACTGCGTGCACTTGTCGGAAGGCGGCTGGCAGACGGTGGCGCCGTCGGCGCTTGCCCATGCACCGGGCGAAACGGTGCCCATCGCGCTCGATGAGGCAGGTTTGCTGCAAGTGAAGGGCGCATTTGTCGCCGCCGCCAAACGGGTCCATGCGCTGGGCATCGAAGGTATCGAAGTCCATGGCGCGCATGGCTACTTGCTGCATCAGTTCTTGTCGCCGCTGGCCAACCAGCGCACGGATGCCTATGGCGGCAGCCTGGAAAACCGCATGCGCTTTCCACTCGAAGTCGTTGAGGCGGTGCGCGCGGCCGTGCCTGCCAGCATGGCGGTGGGCATGCGTATTTCCGCCACCGACTGGGTCGAAGGCGGCTGGGAGATCGAGCAAAGCGTGCAGTTCGCCCATGAACTCAAGCGCCTGGGCGCCGACTTCATTCACGTGTCGAGCGGTGGCGTGTCGCCGCAGCAGCAGATTGCGCTCAGTCCCGGCTACCAGGTGGGTTTTGCCGAACGCATCAAGGCGGAAGTCGGCATGCCGACCATCAGCGTTGGCCTGATCACCGAGGCGCAGCAGGCCGAAACCATTATCGCCAGCGGCCAGTCCGACATGGTGGCGCTGGCGCGCGCCATGCTGTTCGATCCGCGCTGGCCATGGCATGCGGCGGCCCAGCTCGGCGCCCAGGTCCAAGCCCCACCGCAGTACTGGCGCTCGCAGCCGCGTGAGTATAAAAACCTGTTTGGCGACACCACCCAGGGCCAGCGCTAACAAACCGCATCGGCGTCCTCTGCTACACTGGACGCTGTTTTCCTCATTCTTCCAGGACATTCGACATGCGCCATTGATACTGCCGTGCTTGTGCACGGCCCAGCCCATCCCGCTACCCAAGCGGGTTCGCCAGCCTGGTACAAGGAGTATCCGCATGCCTGCATTACTGCAACTCGATCGTCTGTCTTATGTGCTGCCCGATGGCACTAGTCTGTTTCACCAACTGCTGTTTTCCTTCACGCCGCAGCGCATCGGCCTGGTCGGCGCCAATGGCGTGGGCAAGAGCGTGCTGGCGCGGCTGCTGGCCGGAGAAACCCTGCCCACCAGCGGCGCCGTGCGCGGCACTGGCAGCGTGGTGTACGTGGCGCAGGAACTGTCGCCTGCACACTTTCCTACCGTGGCGTCGCTCGCTGGTGCCGATAGCGTGCTGGCCGCGCTCGATCGCATCGCCTTCGGTTCCATCGATGAAGCGGACTATGCGCTGGTGGGCGAGCACTGGGATGCTGGCGTCCGCCTGCAGCAAGCGCTGGACGAGATCGGCCTTGGTCATCTGTTGCCCGACACACCGGCAACCAGCCTGAGCGGTGGCGAGCGCATGAAGGTGGCGCTGGCTGCCGAGCTGTATGCGCAAACGCCGCCGCAGTTGCTGCTGCTCGATGAACCCGACAATCACCTGGACCTGGCCAGCCTGCAAGCGATGGAGCGGATGCTGGCGCAATACCGGGGCGCCTTGCTGGTGGTGTCGCACGACGAAGCCTTCCTGCAGCAACTGCGGCTGGACGAGCCGCGTCTGCGTTTGCACGTCCACTCGGTATAATCCACTGAATAACCCCACCTATTTGTGAACTTAAACTGGGCATTCCCCCCTATGATGGGGTTTAATCTGGAATTGTTGTCACAGTTATATTTCATATGTGCCTCTCTGGTCCTCGTTCACTTTGTTTTATTGGAGAAATAGCATGTCGTTTTACGAAAAACTCACCGCCCTCAAGATCGAATTGCCGACCGTTGCCGTGCCTGCTGCCGCCTATGTGATGCATGCGCGCACCGGTAATACCGTGTTCCTGTCCGGACACCTGGCCAAGAAGGACGGCAAGGTCTGGGTCGGCCAGCTGGGCAAGGATGTCAGCACCGAAGAGGGCAAGCTGGCCGCGCGCGGCATCGCCATCGAGCTGATCGCCACCTTGCAGGACGCCTGCGGCGGCGACCTGAACAAGGTCAAGCGTATCGTCAAGGTGATGAGCCTGGTCAATTCCACGCCCGACTTTACCGAGCAGCATCTGGTCACCAATGGTGCCTCGGAACTGTTCGTCGAGGTGTTTGGCGACAGCGGCAAGCATGCCCGTTCCGCCTTTGGCGTGGCGCAGATCCCTCTCGGCGCTTGCGTGGAGATTGAGCTGATCGCCGAACTGGCCGAATAAGCGTGATCCGCGCCGGCAGGCAAGCCGGCCGGCGCATGATAAAAATAGACGGAGACAAGCAATGAAAACGAGTGAGCAAGGCTTGCACCGTGGCCTCGGTGAGCGGCAGATACGCCTGATGGCCCTGGGCGCCGCGATTGGCGTGGGGCTGTTCCTGGGTTCGGGCAATGCGATCAGGATGGCAGGTCCCGGCATCATGTTGTCGTATATTATCGGCGGCGCCGTGATCTTCCTGATCATGCGCGCGCTCGGTGAAATGGCG
This sequence comes from Janthinobacterium sp. PC23-8, assembly GCF_002250505.1. Classification (GTDB taxonomy): domain Bacteria; phylum Pseudomonadota; class Gammaproteobacteria; order Burkholderiales; family Burkholderiaceae_D; genus Janthinobacterium. The sequence continues at coordinate 2,043,694 of NZ_NJGY01000001.1, read as the reverse complement.
GTGCACAATCCCGTCGCAGGTTCCTTCAGCCGCTACGCCCAGGATTATCTTGGACCCTTGCAAGGCTATCTGACGGGCTGGAATTACTGGTTTCTGTGGCTGGTTACGTGCGTCGCGGAAATTACCGCCGTCGCCATCTACATGGGCATCTGGTTTCCCGACGTGCCGCGCTGGATCTGGGCGCTGGCGGCCTTGGCTTCCATGGGCGCCGTCAACCTGCTGGCCGTGAAAGCCTATGGCGAATTCGAATTCTGGTTTGCCCTGATCAAGGTTGTCACCATCATTTTGATGATCGTCGGCGGCGCCGGCATGATCGTCTTTGGCCTTGGTAACGATGGCGTGGCGATCGGCATTGCCAATCTGTGGACCCATGGCGGCTTTTTCCCGAATGGCGCGCAGGGCGTGCTGATGTCGCTGCAGATGGTGATGTTTGCCTACCTGGGCGTGGAAATGATTGGTCTGACGGCAGGCGAAGCGGCGAACCCGAAAAAATCGATACCCGACGCCATCAATTCCGTGTTCTGGCGCATCCTGATCTTTTATGTCGGCGCGCTGTTCGTGATCCTGTCGATCTACCCGTGGAACGAAATCGGCACCACCGGCAGCCCGTTCGTGATGACCTTCGAGCGCCTGGGCATCAAGACGGCCGCCGGCATCATCAACTTCGTGGTGCTGACGGCCGCGCTGTCGTCCTGCAATGGCGGCATCTTCAGCACCGGCCGCATGTTGTACAACCTGGCGCTGCAAGGCCAGGCGCCGAAGGCCTTTGCCGAGACCACGGCCAGCGGCGTGCCGCGCCGCGCCATCATGGTGTCGGTGCTGGCGCTGTTGATCGGTGTGCTGCTCAATTACCTGGTGCCGGAAAAAGTATTTATCTGGGTCACGTCCATTTCGACGTTCGGCGCCATCTGGACCTGGGGCATCATTTTGGTGACGCAACTGAAGTTTCGCCAGACCCTGAGCCCGCTGGAAATCAAAAACCTGGCGTTCCGCATGCCGTTCGCGCCGTACGGCTCGTGGATTTCGCTCGCCTTCCTGGCGCTGGTGATCGGCCTGATGGCGTATTTTCCCGATACCCGCATCGCGCTGGTGATTGGCCCGGCCTGGCTGCTGCTGCTGACAGTGCTGTACTACGTGCTGGGCCTGGCGCCGAAAGAGGGCGCTGAAGAAGTGCCGCAAGGCTATGAGGCGGGCTGGCCGCCGGCCGATGGGCATCTTCCGCGCAAGAAGTAAATCCAGCCCCTGTCGCCGTATCCTGGCGCGCCCCTGCAGTTGCAGCGGCGCGCTTTTTACTGCCGCCGACGTTGTTTCCTTGCATCAAAGATCTGCTGGTCTGGGCCGGTGAAAGCCCTATAATCGCTTAGTTTTGAAAATGGACCGTATTGTTTCCGGGTTTTTGCCAGGTCAAACCATCGCGCCATGTTTCCGTCGTCATGACCCGCCTCCTAAAAGGATTGCTAGTGAGCCTAACCCTGGTCCAGAAACTTTGCCGCACCAAACCGATCGATACCACGAGCGGGTCTGGTGCAGGCCTCAGCAGCAGCGGCTTGAGCCGTTCCATCGGCCTGTTTTCCCTGACCATGATCGGCGTCGGCGCCACCATCGGCACGGGCATCTTCTTTACCATGGTCGAAGCCGTGCCCAAGGCCGGCCCGTCCGTCATCCTATCGTTCCTGATCGCCGCCGTCACGGCCGGGCTCACCGCTCTGTGCTATGCGGAATTGTCGTTCCGCATTCCCGCCTCCGGCTCGTCCTACTCGTTTGCCTACGCCACCGTCGGCGAATTCCTGGCCTTTATCATGGCCGCCTGCCTGCTGCTCGAATATGGCCTGGCGGGCAGCGCGGTGGCCATCGGCTGGTCGTCCTACCTGAATAACTTCCTGGAAAATGCGTTTGGCTGGCATATCCCGGAAATGCTGCGCTCTCCCATGATCGTTTCAGGGCCCAACGGCATGGAGTTTCACGCCGGCCATATCAATCTGCCGCCCATCTTTCTGATCTGCATGTGCTGCTTCATGTTGCTGCGCGGCGCCAAGGAATCGGCCCTGATGAACGCCATCATGGTGATGATCAAGCTGGCCATCCTGGTGTTTTTTATCGTCGTGGCGTTTTCAGGTTTTAACGCCGACAATTTCTTCCCCTTCTTCAATACCGACAACAGCAAGGGCTTTGCCGGCATGACGGGCGTGACTGCCGCCGCCGGCACGGTGTTTTTCTCATTCATTGGCCTCGATACGGTGGCGACCGCCGGCGACGAAGTGAAAGACCCCACGCGCAACGTGCCGCGCGGCATTTTGGGTGCCTTGCTGATCGTTACCGTGTTCTACCTGCTGGTGGCCGTCGCCGCCCTCGGCGCCCAGCAAGCCAGGCTGTTCGAAGGCCAGGAAGCGGGCCTGGCGGTGATCCTGCAAAACGTTACCGGCCACGCCTGGCCGGCGCTGGTGCTGTCGGCCGGCGCCGTCATCTCCGTCTTCAGCGTGACGCTGGTGACGATTTACGGCCAGACGCGCATTTTGTTCGCCATCAGCCGCGACGGCCTGATTCCGAAATCGTTCCAGAAGATCCATCCGCGTACCCTGGTGCCGGTCAGCAATACGCTGATCGTCTGCCTGGTGGTGGCGCTCGTCGCCGGCTCCATCGACGCCACCTATCTGTGGGACATGGTCAGCATCGGCACCCTGACCGCTTTCATGGTGGTGTCGATCGCCGTGCCGGTATTGCGCCACAAGCAGGGCGCCAACCGCATCGAAGGCTTCAGCGTGCCGTTCGGCCCCTACGTGATTCCGGGCCTGAGCGTGTGCGCCTGCCTGTACATCATGCGCGACTTGCCGCACACCACTTTTGTCGTCTTCAGTGTATGGATGGCGGTGACCATCGCCATCTATTTCCTGTACAGCATGCGTCATTCACACCTGGGCAAGCAGGCTCCTTGAGCCGGACATGACCATCCGAAACCGCCGCGCTTGCTGGCGGTTTTTTTCATTTCAAACTGGAAGTTAACTGATGAAAATAACTGCAATCGCCAGTGCCGGCCTGTTCGCCACTGCCCTGTTTGTCGCCTGCGCCCACGCCGCCGCACCGCAAGCCTTGCGCGATTACCGCGCCGTGGCCCTGTCCGGCAACGGCCAGCGTATCGTCGCCATCGAGTCCAGCGACACGGGTGGCCAGGCAAAGCGTGCGCATGGCGCGCTGGTGGTGCGCGACGCCGCCAGCGGCGCCATGGTGCAGCAGTTCGACCCTTGCGCCGTGTGTTCCTACGACAAGCCCAGCTGGTCGCCCGATGGCCGGCAGCTGGCCTTTGTCGGCTACGACGCCAAGGCCGGCAAGGCCAGCCTGTTCCTGGCCACCATGGGCCAGGCCGCATCCAAAGCACTGCTCAATTTCAAGGGCGTGGCCAGCACGGCGCGCTGGTCGCCCGATGGCCAGCAGGTCGCCTTGCTGGCGACCGTCGGCGCGCGCAAGCTGGCCGGCGCCGTCGAAGCGGGCGCGCGCCAGGTGGGCGAGGTGGGCAGCGAGGATGACGCCCAGCGCATCGCCGTGGTGGCTGCCGGCGGCGGCGAGCTGCGCCTGGTGTCCCCGGCCGACACCTATGTCTATGAATACAACTGGACGCCCGATGGCAACGGTTTTGTGGCCACCAGCGCGCGGGGCAATGGCGACAGCAACTGGTGGGTGGCGAAATTGACCCATGTGGATGCAGCCAGCGGCGCGCTGCGCGTGATTGCCGCGCCGGCGATGCAGCTGAACCTGCCGTCGGTCTCGCCGGACGGCAAGACGGTGGTGTTCGTTGGCGGCCTGATGAGCGACTTCGGCTCGATTGGCGGCGATATTTATACCGTGCCGCTGGCCGGCGGCACGCCGCGCAACCTCACGCCCGACTATCGCGGCACCTTCAATGGCGTCGTCTGGCGCGGCCAGGGCCTGCTGGCCACGGCCCTGATCGACTCGCAACTGGCGCTGGTCAGACTCGATGCGCAAACGGGGCCAGCCGCGCCGCAATTGCTTGGCGAGCTCAGCAGCGGTGGCTCGGATGGCCGTTTGTCGTTCAGCGCCGATGGCACGCAAGCGGCCGGCGCGCAGGAAGACTTTACACATGCGCCGCATCTGGTGGCCGGGCCCTTGAACGGCTTGCAGACAATCACGCACGACAACGACGCCCTGGCGCCGCAGCTGAGCGTGCAGAACGTCGGCTGGAGCAATGAAGGCTACCGGGTACAGGGCTGGCTGCTGGGGCCGTTGAAGGTCGAGGCGGACAAGAAATATCCGATGATCGTGGTGGTCCATGGCGGCCCCGGCGCCGCCGTTTCGCCGCGCTATGTCGGCCCGGGCGAACTTGCCAGCGCACAGCTGCGCGAACTGACGGGAAAAGGTTATTTTGTCTTCTTCCCCAACCCGCGCGGCAGCTTTGGCCAGGGCCAGGCTTTTACACGCGCCAATATGCGCGACTTTGGCGGCGGCGACTGGCGCGATATCCTGGCCGGCATCGATGCGGTGGAAAAAGTCGCCCCCGTCGACGGCCAGCGACTCGGCCTGACAGGACACTCTTACGGCGGCTTCATGACGATGTGGGGCGTGACCCACAGCACGCGCTTCAAGGCGGCCGTGGCCGGCGCCGGCATATCGAACTGGATCAGCTATTACGGCCAGAACGGCATCAACCAGTGGATGATCCCCTTCTTTGGCGCCTCGGCCTATGACGATCCCGAGGTCTACCGCAAGGCCTCGCCGCTCTCCACCATCAAGGCGGCGGCCACGCCGACCCTGGTTTATGTGGGCGAGCGCGACGTGGAAACCCCGGCCGCCCAGTCACTGGAATTCTGGAACGGCCTGCGCGCCATGGGCGTGCCGTCCAGCCTGTTCATCTATGACGGCGAGGGCCACTCCTTCCGCAAGCCCGAACACCAGCGGGACTTGCGCCAGCGCACCCTGGCGTGGTTTGAGCGCTATTTGAAATAATCGGGAATAATGACTTACTGGCGTCCTGCCCGCGAACGCTCGCAGCATTGCGACAAAAAGGATGACTAGTTCGTGTTCGTTTCAAATCAGCGTCCGGATGGTCTTGTCGCCACAGCCGACTCAGCCACTGAGTGGCCAGGACACTGCCATACAACACATAGGCGTCCCGTGGGCACCTATGTGTTTATGTGGTGTCTTGATTCTACGCCTTCCTGGCACCAACAAGATCGGTCCGGCTATGCTTGCTCTGGTTTCATCTCTGCAAACCGTCCTTGTGCGATAGCTTTCCGGACATCATCAACCGTCCGAGGGGGGGTTGATGTCAAGCTGGACAGCGAAACTTTGCGCCGCTGAGAAGCCGAAGGGCTAGGCGCAGTATCAGGCTCGGCTTTCGGGCCGGTCGAAACACGAACGTAGCCTTTGCTGGCATTGATTTTGAGAATACGTTTCATTTGAGTAAACCTCGCCCTTTACAGAACATGTATAGTGTATCCCATGATGCGCTCCCCTGCTTCAAATCGAACGTCATCGTCCACCCATCACCGTGTTCTTTCCACCAATCCAAGTTTGCTTGGACGATTTCAGATACATGCGTGAAGTCCTTCAGTTCGGGTTCCTGAGCTGTCAGAGCAAGCATCTGGGGCTGTAGTTCCGTGTCAAAGCCGAGTCGCGGCCAAGTTTCATAGCCCCAAAACTCTTCTGTCCACGCTGCACCCTTGATTCCGGTACCTCCAGCAGCGAGCAACTCTATGTGCGAAAAACCAAGTTCGGCAGCTGTATATGCCATGTTAAGCAGGACTACTGCGCCAAACCCCTTGGGACAATTGTCAGAAAACCATATGTAATCAAGATAAAGATAGTAGTCTTCACCCTGACGACGTATCTCAACATAATTAGCATTTCTCCATGTATTAATGATGAGGTCGCGATGCCGGGACTCAAGATAGACCGCACCTGCGTCATCAGTTACAGTGACTACGCCGCCACCAGGACAGCCGGCCAAGCGCTGTAGCTGTGCATCTGTCACCGCCGTGCCGGTGATGTCTAAGTCGAGGTTGGAAAGAATCGTGGCAGGACTGCTGAATAGCTCATCGAGCGTGGTAGCAGGTTGTGGCGAGGTCGGTATCGGAGTCATATTGTTACTCTTGATTGGGAATCACACGAGTATCGCACGAACATTGTCGAATAACAAATAAATGGATTAATTGCAACGCCAACCACCTTCACCGACTATGGTTGGCACTTGGGCGGCGCTTGCGCCGCCGGCAGCTCCGGGAGGCGGAAGCAGCCTTTGTACGGCATCGAAAGCAGGGCGGTGCCGTACTCGACGTACTTCCTCCTGGACAGGGGCAGCCGCTCGTAAAGCCGGACTTGGTGGTAGCTCGACGATACGCTCCACTTCCTTGCCATATCAGGAGATCTGAGGCACGCTGATAGCCTATAAGCTGATATGGCTAGAGATCGTTAAAGCCGTTTTGATGGTCAAATGCGAACCGACCGAAGTGAGCTTCATCCGCGCTTTGCACCTGATCCAGTTCGGGCTTCACTGGGCTGCCGTCACCATGTCGTATGGAACGCTTCCATATTCAATAAAGCATCGGCGTGAAAGGCTCGTTAGTCATTCTGAAAGACGAACGGCCCGATCAAAAATTCGACCGGACCGTCAAGGCAAAACCAAAACGCTCTGCCAAGCGCGTTTTTCAAAAAAACTGCTTAAGTGAACGGCATCACTTCGATGAGCGGCTTTTTGTCAAGCAATCACATGCTTACACGTCCAGTCGCAGCTGCAAGCCCGTCGCGGTATACGTTGGCGTGACCTTGAAGCCATCGACGGTGATCGTGTCGAACTTGCCCTTCAAACTGGCCGCGACGATCACGTTGAGGGTGTCGCCCGCAGCCGGCTTGTAGCCGTTCTGGAACGTCACCTTCAGGCTGCCGCCGGCCACCGTCATCGGGCCGGCCACCGCCAGGCGTCCTGCCTGGCCGCTGCCCAGTGCCAGTTCCAGGTTGCCGGTCGCCAGCTGCGTGTACTTGGCGGCCAGCGCCAGGCTGGTGGTCGCATTGCTGACCAGCGTGCCGCCGCTGACATACACGTCGCCCTTGCCGAAGGCCGTGGCCGACAGCGCTTCCAGGCGGCCGCCTTCGACTTGCGTGCCGCCGCTCCAGCTGTTGTTGCCGCCCAGCTTCAGGGTGCCAGAGCCTTGCTTGTTCAGCTTGCCTGCGCCGCTGATGTCGTTGCGCCAGCGGTCGACCGCGTTGAAGCCGCCCTTGGCCGCATCCATCGCCACCACCACGTTGCCGGTAAAGACGCCATAGCCGTCGGCGGCGGCAAACAGGTTCAGACGGCCCCAGCCTTCGGCATCGTCCATGACCGGATAGCCCGATGGCATGGCCGTGGTTTTCAGCACTACGCGGCGCTGCGCGTCGGAAAGATACGGCAAACGGGTTTCCAGCAGTACTTCCGCGCCTTTCGGCACCACGGCCGGCACGGTGGCAGGGCCGGTCTGCGCAAAGCCGAACGTCATGCGGCGGATATACGCGGCCTTGTTGGCGGCGTAGTCGGCAAAGCGGTCGTTGGCGGAGGTGCCCGAGTGGGCGTAGTCATAAAAGCTGTCGGCGGTGGCGCCGGTTTTTGCCATCAGGGTGGCGTGCGCTTGCGTCACGGCGGCGGCCTTGGTGGCGGCGGTGGCCGCGTCAAGCAGGTTGGCGGCGACGATGGCTTGCGCCTGCACCCGGCCGCTGATCACGTCGAGCGGCGAGTGCATGCCGGCGATAATGCGGTTTTCACCGAGTTCCAGGCCGCGCGACACCATCTCCTGGTAGCGCTCGGGCAAGGCATAGGCCATGCCCAGCGCGCCGCGTACGGCTTCGGCCGAGTGGCCGCTGGTAAAGCCGCCATCGGTGGACGGCGTGGTGCTCCTGGCCGGCATCAGCGCCGGTACCAGCACCACATTGCTGCTCCAGCGGTAAGGGCGCGCGTATTTGTAGAAACGCTTGGCCGGTTCCGTCGAGCCATTGTTACCCATGGCATTGACCAGTGCCACCACGTTGCCGAACTCGGCATTGGTGCTGCCAGCCACGCCGGTATTGGTGCCGCTGTCGTTGTACAGCACGGTGGTCGCGTCCGGCGCGATGGACGTGATGCTGGTGCTCTGGCGCGCGGCGCTGCGCCAGGCGTCGGTTAGCGGACCCATGCCGTCGGTAATGCTGTAGCCCTTGCCGCGGCGGTCGTCCAGATAGGCGGCCAGTTCCTGCGCCGGGGTGCGGCTGGTGGTGGCTTTCACCACGTAGTCGATATTGGCGTTGTGCACGGCGGCGTTGACGATGGTGCCGCCTGGCGTGCCGTCATTCGGTATGCCGGTCCAGCTTGACGCTACGACGGCGGGGAAGCCAGCTACGGCCGGTGCCGTGACACCGGCATCGACGATTTCCGTCAGCGGTTTCCAGATATCGAGCATGCCGATCAGCACGCGCACGCCGGCGTTGGTGGCGGCCGTGGCGTAGCGGGCGTCGCCACGCTGGTTGCTGGCGACATTGTCGACAAACGGCAGCGCCGTGGCCGATGGCGGCGCCGTATCCACCGCGCCCTGGTCGGCCGGTGCGGCCGGGATCACCAGCGCGGCGTCGTCATTGTGATCGGAACCGCCGCAGGCGGCGAGGGCGAGAGCGGCGCTGATGGCCAGCGCCAGGGGCAGGCGGCGGATCATGGGAAATGCATGCATGGGTGGATCACCTTGAAAAATGGCTGGGGGCTGAAAAAACCCCCGCAGCATAGCCGCGCCATATGACACCCTGATGACAGGGCCGCGCCGGTTTACTCTTGCTTGGGCGCCACAATATGCACGATCGCAGCGCTATGCACCACGATCTTGTCGGCATCGGCCTGCAACAGCCGGATGCGCCGCTGCACCAGCGGCCAGCCCGACCAGCTTGGCCCGGCGACGGATGGCACTGGCAATGCGGGCTGCGGCGCACCGATGGCCGTGTCGAGCTGGTCCAGCGCCCGCGACAGCGTCCTGCAAACTTGCGTGTGACTATGGACGAGCAGGGCGTTGACGGGGGCCACCGGCAATTCGCTGGCGTGACGACCCAGGATGGAGCGCAGCGCCGCCACATGGGCCACCAGCAGGTAGTTCTGCACGATAAACAGATTGATGTCCTCCACCGCGCGCTGCTTGCTGGCCGGCTCGTCAAGCATGCGCACCAATGCCGAGCTCAACGCTGCCAGGCTGTCCATCAGGCGTTTGCGTTCGATGCGGTAGGCAAAGTCATTGTTGCACTTGCCCTGCAGCAGTTCGAAGCTGGCCTGCATATAGGTCAGGTTGACGTTGAGCACCTGGCGTATCAGTCGTGGCAGGCTCTGGTATTCCCAGTTGGCCAGCACAAAGCTGAACACGGTGGCGACCGCCGCGCCGATCAGGGTGTCGATCAGGCGTTCGCTGACCAGGTTGGGGTTGCTCGGAGCCACCAGGTGCATTTGCAGCAAGATCATCAGGCTCACGGCAATCGCCGTGTAGCGGTAGCGCAGATAAATAAACGTGGGCGTGGCCACGATCGACAGGAACAGGATGCCCATCAGCGCGATATTGCTGTGGACATAACGGATCACGATGGCGGTCACCACGCAGCCGATCATGGTGCCGATAATGCGGTCGGCGCGGCGCTGGCGCGTCATGCTGAAGGTGGGCCGCAGGATGATAACGATGGTCAGCACGATCCAGTAGCTGTGCGCCGCATACGGCAGCCAGTGGCCGATCAAGAGCCCCACCGAAATGGCCATCGACACGCGCAGCGCAAAGCGGAAGATGGGCGAGTCCGGGCGCAGGTTCGACAGCAAGGTGGTCAGCTCATATTTTTGCTGCGACAAGAACGGCGCCATGTCGGCGCCATTCCAGAATGGCACGTCGGCATAGACTTTCTGGCTGGCCAGGTGCAGCTCGGCGATCATTTTCAGAATGGCGCGGATCTTGTTGCGCTGCGCGCGCAAGGTGGCCAACGCTTCCTGCGCGCTGTCGCCCCTGGTCTGCAGGCGGGCGATTTCCGCTTCGATGTCAAGCCATTCCTTGTCGTAATGGATCTGCGCATACGAGGCGCGCTTGCGCGTGACGGCGTAGGCGACCGACTCGATATCGCGCGCCGCCTTCCAGGCCAGGTCGTGCAGCGACGTCAACACTTCCGAGTCGGCCAGGTGCTGGCGCAGCAGCGCGTAATCGGTGTGGGTCGACAGGATCAGCTCGTACAGGTCCAGCATGCACACGTGGACCTGCACCACGATGGCGTCCTTGCTGTTCTTGTGGCTGCGCAGTATCAGATCGCGCGAGGCCTGCTGGCGGTCGGCCAGGATGCTTTGATGGCGCACCAGCTTGTTGAACTGCTCCGTCAAATTGAAACGCGCATCGTAAAAATCGGCCTTGATGTCGATATAGGCGGCCAGTTCGAACAGCGCCTCGGCCAGCACCTGCTGCTTGATGCGGTGGCGCAGCACCCAGGCCACGGCCATCGCGTAAGCCAGATAGGCCAGGCCCCCCAGCATGAACAGGCCTGCATGGTGGAACGATTGCCGCCATGTCATCTGGTGTTCCATCGACATGGTCATGATGAACAGGGCGGCCAGCTGCAAGGGCATGGATTTTTTACCGTACACCACCATCATGCTGGCCAGGAAACTCACCAGCACCAGCACCGTCATCAACAGCCAGTGCACCGGGCCGCACAGGCTGATCAATAGCGTCACGGCGCTGCACAGCAGCACCGAGGCCAGCATTTCATTGAATTTGTGGCGCAGCGGGCTGGGCATGTCCATCAGGGTGGTACACAGCGCGCCGATGCACACCGTCATGGCAGTGGTGCTGTCGCTGATTTGCAGGGTCAGCAAGGTCAGGCCGACCAGGCCGATGGCCACGCGCAAGCCCAGGTAAAAATAATGGCTGTAAATAAAGGTGCGCAGGTTCAGTGCGTAGTGCATGGTTATACCTTGTGGGTAGAGCACAGAAAGAGGCGCTGTGCCGGGGTCTTCCGGTACAGCGCCAGGATAGGACAGGGTGTTGCAGCCGGGCTTAGATCAGGGCCAGCACCGGGTAGCGCCGCCATTGCGGCTCGGCAAAACGTTCACAGTGTTCGAAAATAAAGTCGAGCACGGCTTCCTGATTGCTCAGCAACTCCGGGTTGGCCGTTTTCCATTCGGCAAACTTGGCTGCCAGGACTGGTTCATCGCGCAGCAATTCCGACGCCATGTCTTCGAACACATAATCGGAAAACGCTTCCTTTTTTTCCAGCACGCTGTTGAAAAAGCCCCAGCGGAAAAAGCTGTCGTGCGCCTGCGGCTCCAGCGTTTCCACCGCGTAGCGGGCATTGTCCTGGTCCAGCGTGATCACATAGTCGCCCGCTAGCAGGGTGAACTGGCCGGTGCGCGTTTCCAGTTCCACCGTCTCGTGAAACATGTGGCCTTCGTAGGCGGCAGCGCGCGTGCCCACTTCCTCGATATGGTAGTAGCGTGCCGTTACTGTCTGTTCGACGGTGATGCGGTGCATTTCGACGCCATTCCAGCGCAGGCGCTCGATCACTTCGCGCCAGGCTTGCGGCACCACATAGGCTTTGGGCGCCGACACCACGACATCGGCCTCGAAGCGGTTGTAGTAGGCGATATCCTTTTCCCATGGCTGCGTGCGGTCATACGACAGGCGCTGGTAATCACCGATCGCGCTGGGCGTGTATTGCGCCTGGTAGCCCTTGAAGCGGAAGGTCGAAGGCTGTGCCGCGTTCATGCGCCAGGAAACAGGCCACTCGGCCTGGGTGCGTCCGGCCGCTTTCGCTGCGGCGCGCAGCTGTTTGATCTGCTCGCCATGCTCGACCGTAAAGGCCATGGTGATATCGAGCAGGGCGCGCATCGACGCGTAACGGTCGGCGAATGGTTTCAACATATGCGTTTCGGGCATGAAGCCGATCACATGGTGCAGGGCCGCAAAGCCGGTCGAAAAGCGCGGCACTTCCAGAAATTCCGCAATGCCATGGTCAGGGCTGTCCTTGACGGGATTGACATACGGGCAGGTCGGCCAGCCGGCCGCTTCCATGCGCGCAAAGAGATGCGGCAACATGATATCTTGCAGGAAGGGCCCGAGGCCATAGCCCAGCTTGTCCGTCTGCGTGTGGATCAAGGTCATCGTGTACGGGTAGTCGGCGCCATTGGAGGTATGCGTGTCGACCATCACGTCCGGGTCCCAGCTGGCCAGGAGGCGATTGAACACTTGCGCGTTCAGGCTGTCACACTTGATGAAGTCGCGGTTCAGGTCCAGGTGGCGGCTGTTGCCGCGAAAGCCGAACTGCTCCGGGCCATCCTGGTTCACGCGCGAGGTATTGGCGCGGTTCAGGCTGCCGTCGACGTTGTAGATCGGAATGAACAGCAGCACGGTGGAACCCAGCGCCGCCAGGCGGGCGGGCTGCGTGCACAGGTCGCGCACCATGGCCATGCAGGCGTCGATACCTTCCGGTTCGCCCGGGTGGATGCCGTTATTGTTGAAAAAGACGGTACGGCCCGCCTGCTTGATGCGTTCGCGGTCGAATACGCCGTCGGCGCTGAGCACGCCAGCGTGGATGGGCACGCCCGAATCGGACAGGCCGATTTGCTCGAAGTGCAGCACTTGCGTATAGCGGGCGGCAAGATCTTTGTAGAAATTAATGCATTCCAGCCAGGTCGTGGTCTGGTTGTGGTTACCGAGTTCGTAGGTCGTGCGCAAGTCTTGTGGCATGGCGGTCTGAGTCTGGGAGAGCGGAAACGGGGAGAAAAAGCATGCTGGATAAGCGCGCTCGCAAGGGGTTAATTGTAGCACCGGCGTCCCGGGCTTGATGTGGTGCAGAAGGCGGTATCGAATGCCGTGTTATCAATCAGCCTCACCCCCGGGAGGCGCCATGCGCATGATCTTGATTATCCTGCTGTGCTGGTGTGCCAGCGGCGCCGCCGCCCATGACGGTTCCGTCACCCTGGCCGGCGATGGCGCGCTGATACGCTATCGCGGCATGCTGCTGGCGCTCGATGGGGCAGTCGCCGAACAAACAGTCGACCTGCGCTTGAGCTCGGGCAGCTTGCCGCTGTGGCAGTCCATCAGCTGGCGCAAGGGACGCCAGCGTGTGCGCATTACGGCGTTGCCGGGTCCGGGCGACACACCGGCTCTGTTGCTGGATTTTGGCGACAATGGCTACCGCATCGTGATACCGGGCGCCGGCATGGCGCGCGAGGATTATCCCCTGCTGGCGCAGCGCTATCCAGGCGCCGACCTGGCCCTGCCACTTGAAAATGGTCAGCGTGTGATCCTGCATGGCGAGCAGTTGCAAACTTCGCCCTACCGGTTTTCCAATATCCGGCGCTAGACGAAAAAAAGCCACTTCCGAAGAAGTGGCTCAGGCTACCACTGCCCGTTGCCGGGTTATTGGTTGTTGTTATTCCGCGCCCATTTCTTTGAGCAGGTTGTCGGCGTGATCGATATGCTTCATGTTCCACAGCATATAGCGCAGGTCGACCTGGATCGAACGGGTATTGGCCTTGTTGTAGTCCCAATCGGAGATGATCGAGTCCAGCGTGCCATCGAAGGCCAGGCCGATGAATTCACCTTTCGCGTTCAGCGCAGCCGAACCCGAGTTGCCGCCGGTGATGTCCAGCGTGGCCAGGTAATCGACCGGCACGGTTTTCAGTTTCGCATCGACATATTTGCCGAAGTCCCTGGCCTTGATCGCTGCCAGCTGCTTCGCAGGCGCATTGAATTCGCCTTCGCCGGTGGCCTTGGCGAGCACGCCATTGACGGTGGTAAATGCGGTCCAGGTGGTGCCATCGGCGCCATGGTCACGGCCGGCAACACGGCCGAAGGTCACGCGCAGGGTGCTGTTGGCGTCAGGATAGACGGCCAGTCCCTTGTTCTTCATGTAGGCAATTTTCGCTTTCATGTAGTTGGCGTACGATTGCTGGATCTTGCCGGCCAGTTCTTCGTCTTCCGCTTCGGTTTTCAGCGCATCGGGGTACATGGCAACGGCTGCCTGGATAAAGGTATCCTTGCTGGCCTGGAACTCGGCTGGCGTGCGTTTCAGCCATGCCGTGCGTTCTTCCTTGTCGGCCAGCTTGCTGCCGGCATACAGTTTGTCCAGGGCGCTGGCCAGATCGGCTTGCGACATGCCGTCCTTGATGCCGATGGCGGCGTCAAAGCTGGCGCGGCGCTGGGCGGCTGGCTGGGCGGCGTACTTGACCAGGCTGTTCAGTACCAGCGCCTTGTCGACTTTTTCGTCGTAGGTGCGCTCGACCGAGGTGATGCCTGACTCCAGGCGCGGCAGATCGCGCGTCTGGTAGCCCGCTTTGCGCTCGGTATCGGCCTTGGTGCTTTCATTGGCCAGGCGATACAGGCTGCGCGCCGTGTTCAGCAGGCGTGGCTGCGCATAGCCGAGGAGGAAATCGCGCTTGGTATCGGCGTCGCGCTCGGCGATCAGCTTTTCCACCTGCTCGATGTCACCAGCGAACTCGGCCTTGCGGGCGGCGTTGGCGTTGACCCAGGTTTTCAGTGCTGCATGTTCGGCCGTCTTGCGCGCCAGGAAGTCGCTGCCCGCGTAGGAGTCCAGCATGCCCTGGCGGTTCTTGTAGTAGTTGTTCACGCCAGCGACCTGGCCCGCGTATTTCAGCGCCACGTCCTTGTTGTCACGGGTTTCGCGCGCGATGATGGCCAGCGTTTCGCCCGAGGCTTTGACAAACGCAGGGTAGTTCCAGTCAAACGTGAACGCCACTTCCGACGGCAGGCGGTGGCGGTTGGTACGGCCAGGGTAGCCCAGCGCCATCACGAAGTCGCCTTCCTTCAAGCCGTCCTTGGCCAGTTTCAGCACGTGTTTCGGCTGGTAGGGCACGTTGTCCTTGCTGAAGTCGGCAGCCTTGCCATCGCGGCTGACATAGGCGCGGTAGAAACCGTAATCGCCCGTGTGGCGCGGCCACATCCAGTTGTCGGTGTCGCCGCCGAACTTGCCCACGCCGGCCGGCGGTGCATGGACCAAACGCACGTCGCGGATTTCCAGTTGCTTGATCAGGTAGAACTCCAGACCGCCGTAGTAGGCCGACACGGTGCAGCGAAAGCCCGCTTCTTTTTCGCATTCGGCGACCAGTTTCTTCTGGTTTTTCTCGATCGCGTCGATGCGGGCCTTGCCCTGCAGCTTGGCGACCTCGGCGGTAATGATCTTGTCGCTGACATTGGTCACGGCCGAGGTGACGAAGATGCGGCTGCCCGGGGCGGCCGGCAGTTCTTCGGCAAACGTCTTGGCCAGGAAACCGTTGGCCAGCAGATCGCTCTCCTTGGTGGAGTTGACGGCCACGCTGTTGTAGACGCAGTGATGGTTGGTGGCAACCAGGCCTTGCGGTGAGACGAACGAGGCCGAGCAACCGCCCAGGCTGACGATGGCACCCATCGGGAATTCGGTCAGCTTGGTCAGGGTGGTCGGGTCCAGTTTCAGGCCGGCCGCTTTCAATTCCTTGGCTACTTGTGGTAGCTGTTGTGGCATCCACATGCCTTCGTCGGCGTGTGCAAAATTGCTCAGGATAGCGAGCGCAATCAGGGATTTTTTCATTCGAGTTCTGGTCTTTTACATGAAGGGAAGTCGGAATCAGCATGCGTACCCGGTGATTTTTCAGCGGGCGATCAAGAGTATCCGTTTCACAGTGTGACTAGTCAATGACATTTTCCGTATCACAAGGTCAAGCTGGTTCGTGTGTCAGCCTGTGCATGAAAATGGCCGGGCGCTCGCGCGGCCCGGCCATGGTGTAAATTATTGCAGTTCGACTATCATCCTGAGAGCTGCGGCATAGTCATTGCCGCTTAACGCATCTTGCCGCGACGCAGCAAGTTGACGATGCCCAGCAAGATGACCGCGCCCAGGAACGAGACCAGCAGCGAGGCGAGGCTGAAGTTGTCACTATTGATGGTGCTGGTGCCGAACAGCGGCGACAACAGCCAACCGCCGAGGAACGCGCCGACGATGCCGACCACGATGTTCAGGAAAATGCCTTGTTGTGCATTGGTCTTCATGACCATGCTGGCCAACCAGCCGATGATGCCGCCAATTGCAATCCAGATAATGAAATTCATGTGACTCTCCGCGCGGTGGATGAATGAGTTGCCGGTGCGTACGGCCTGCACCGGTATGGCAATTTGATGTTGATGCCGCACGATTGAAAAGTCCAGCGGATTAAGTAGTGCCACATGTTTTTTAATAAACCTTCCAGCGATTTAAAAATTACCCATGAGCACTTTTTAACGTTGGCGCGAATATGCCATTATTTGAAATTATCCTGCACCATACGCAGATTGCATATTATGAAATAATTACGTATTGTCAATTTCAACTCTGCGCACGCGCCACTTGCCTGGCAGCCGATCAGAGGGCTGAAGCACAGGGTGGGACGAGGAGGGGTAGGGTTGCCGGTGACAAAGTGCGTGGTGCGCTCGATGCCGTTCGTTGATCCATTTTTGACAAAATACGGACCAGCATCATTCTGCATGGCAATTTTTGATTGTTGCATATACGCTAAAAACTCACAAGCTCAAAATAATTTCAGGTACCATTCCACAATTGTTAAAAATTCCTCCGGGAATCCTGCACTACGGGCGGGCAATTGTGCCCCCCTTTTGAGTCATCAAACCATGAAAAACATTTTTCTGAGCCTTCCTCGCAACCAGAAGCGCCTGGTCGCTGCGACTGCGGATGCGCTTTGTCTACCAGTTATTTTTTATTTTTCGGCACTCCTCCAGACCCAGGGGCACAGCCTGCAGTTGCCTGCGCAGTACTTGTGGGTCGCCCTTTCGGCGGCGCTGATCTCGTTGCCGGTGTTCGTCAACTTCGGGCTGTACCGTGCAGTGATCCGTTATATTGACCAGAAGATCATCTTCACTGCCTTGCGCGCTGTTACTATTGCTACACTGATCCTGGCCGTAATGGGACTGGCCCTGCCAGGCTCTCTGTTTTCAGTTAAGACATTCATTATCTATTGGCTTTTCGCTATTCTTTACGTATTGTCAAGCCGTTTTCTGGCACGTGGTTTCCTGAGCCAGAATAGTCACCTCAACAAAACACGCGTCGCGATTTATGGTGCAGGGCAAGCCGGCAGCCTGCTGGCAAACGCGATCATGCCGGGCAACGAGTATTTGCCGATTGCTTTCATCGATGATGATCCGCAGCGTGTCAATACCATCATCCGTGGCATCAAGGTGTATCCATCGAGCGAGCTTGAACGGCTGGTCAAAAAGTACAACATCACCACCGTCTTGCTGGCGATGCCGCAACTGAGCCGCAGGGAGCAGCGCGTGATCCTGGACCGACTTGCCATGCTGACAGTGCGCATCAAGGTGACCCCGCCGATCAGCAACCTGGTCAAGGGCAATGCGCGGGTAGAAGACGTGCGCCAAATCGAAATCGAAGATCTGCTGAGCCGCGACGTGGTTGCGCCGAATACCGAATTGCTGTCAATTTGCATTACCGGCAAGTCGGTGATGGTGAGCGGTGCGGGCGGTTCCATCGGTTCCGAATTGTGCCGCCAGATCATTGCGCTCGAACCTAGCAAACTGATTTTGCTGGATATTTCCGAATTCGCGCTCTACACCATCGAGCAGGAGCTGCGCGAGATCCGTGCCGCCGGCGAGCTGAGCGTGGAGCTGGTGGCTTTCGTCGGTTCGGCGCTGGAAACGGAAAAATGCACGCGCATCATGAGTTCCTTTGCTGTCGATACCGTGTATCACGCCGCCGCCTACAAGCATGTGCCGCTGGTGGAGCACAATCCAATCGAAGGTATCCGCAACAATGCCTATGGCACCCTCAGCATGGCCAAGGCGGCGGTCGCGGCAAAAGTGACATGCTTTGTGCTGATCTCCACCGACAAGGCGGTGCGCCCGACCAACGTGATGGGTGCGACCAAGCGACTGGCCGAGCTGGTGCTGCAGGCGTTTGCACGCAAGGAGTCCGCTACCTGCTTTTCCATGGTCCGCTTCGGCAATGTGCTCGGTTCGTCGGGTTCGGTAGTGCCGCTTTTCCGCAAGCAGATTGCCGGTGGTGGCCCCGTTACATTGACGCATCCCGACATTACCCGCTACTTCATGACCATTCCGGAAGCGGCGCAGCTGGTGATCCAGGCGGGCGCCATGGGCACGGGTGGCGACGTCTTCGTGCTCGACATGGGCGAGCCGGTGCGGATCGCCGACCTGGCCGTGCGCATGGTGCACTTGAGCGGCCAGGAAGTCAAAACACCGGACACGCCAGCGGGGACCATCGAGATCAATTATGTCGGCTTGCGCCCTGGCGAGAAGTTGTATGAGGAACTGCTTATCGGCAGCAATGTCAGCGGCACCGATCACCCGCTGATCATGCGCGCCCAGGAAGCCGAATTCGAGTGGCCGGTGCTCCAGCAAATGCTGCAGCAGCTGGAGGACGCCTGTGGACGATTCGATCACAACGCGATTCGCCTGCATCTGCAAAAAATTGTCCAGGAATATGCGCCGTCATCTGATATTTCCGACAATATATGGTTGCAGGCTGGACAAAACGCTGCCGCCAACCGAGCCATGATGGAGGCAGCGAGCGTGGCACCAGTGGCAGCGATCAATGAAGCGATCATCCCCGCGATGCGCTGATTATGGCTGACTTCCCGGAGAGATCGATTCTATATCGTATATGGAAAGTCAATCCGGTCAGTCACCGCGAAGGTCGCCCAGCATGCGCACATCCAGCAGGCAATGAGCGTTTAAGTCAGTGTAACGTGGGGCATTAGTGCAACATGATATATTCTGCCTCGCGACCAAGATTTGTATGTCCCAGTTGCGCAAGCAGGATGCGTTGAAAGTTGCCGAATCAATCAGATGTTACATTGCGTAGGGTGTGATGATGTGACTAATGAATTTACAACGAATGTCGCATTAAAGTATTGACTATTTTAAAATTAATTTTCTTGTCTTCATGATTTAAGCTAAAATGGCGTGCTAAGTTATCGCCATCAGGCCCCTCTCCTAAACTGAATTCATCAATGACCAAAATCACCCGTTGCTTCGTAGCAGTAGTTCTAACAGTTGCTTCTATCGCTGCTTTCGCCCAGGATGGTGCTAACAAAGAAGAGATGTTTGGTCAAGCAAATACTTCTCTTGGTGCGAGTTCTGTTGCGTCAGAGACGCCACGGCGGGTTAATATTACCAATGTGGGTGCCAATTCCAACACCTCTGACACTAACGCAGAGGCAGACCTTGTGCCGTCATCGCGTGCTGCTGCGCTTGCCAAGCAAAAGTCATCGTCAACCAGTCGGAACCCGGAAGTCGGCACAAGTGAATTTCAAAAATTTATCGCCGACAGTACGGGTAAAATTCTCCCAGTGTTTGGTGCACAGTTTTTCGCGAATACCCCTGACACGTTTACTCCGATCTCAGGTGCGCCGGTACCTGCAGACTACCCATTGGGTGTCGGCGACGAACTGATGATACGCGGCACGGGTAGCGTCGATATCGACTATCGTGCAACGATTGATCGCAACGGTCAAATCTCGATTCCGACCATTGGTACGGTTTCGCTGGCAGGTGTCAAGGCAGGCGATGCGGAGTCAGTTATTCGAAATGCGGTTGGGACGATGTACAAGGGTGTAAAGATCAACGTCAATTTTGGTAAGCTACGTGCCATTACGATTTACGTTGTAGGTCAGGCAAATCGTCCAGGTACATACACAGTATCAAGCCTGTCGACTCTGGTCACTACACTGTTTGCCAGCGGTGGGCCTAATGCCAACGGCAGCATGCGCCACCTGCAAGTCAAGCGCGGCGGCAAGGTTGTGGCTGATCTCGATCTGTATGCCTTCATCGCCAAGGGTGATAAGTCCGCCGACATCAAACTGCAGGATGGTGATTCGATTTACATCCCTGCAGCCACAGGCCACATTGCATTGGTCGGTAAAGTGAATACGCCAGCAATTTATGAATTGCGCACTGCCAACGATACAATTGAATCCATGTTGGACGTTGCAGGAGGCATGCCTATCGTCGCCGATCCGCGCCGCGCTTATCTTGAGCGTATTGATGCAAGCAAAAATCAACCGCGTAGCGTAGAGCAGTTCGCGTTGACCGGCGAAGGATTGAAGCGGCCCTTGAAAAATGGCGACGTGCTCAATATCACCTCGATTACCCCCGACTTTTCGAATGCGGTCATCCTGCGCGGCAATGTGGATCAAGCCATTCGCGCACCATTCTTGCCGGGCATGCGCGTGAGCGATCTGATTCCTAATCGTGAGTATTTGATTACGCGCAATTCTATTAAACGTCAGAATAATGTAGTAAGCACAGGTGATAATGACAAGTCTACCAACGAAGTCGCTGGCAATATTGCATCACGTATCGGCGGATTGATTGACGAAATCAACTGGGACTATGCGGTAGTGGAGCGTATCAATCGTTCCGACCTGACCGTCAGCTTGATTCCTTTTAACTTGGGTAAGGTGTTTTCCAATCCAGCCAGCCCGGACAACGTACAATTGCAGCCAGGCGATACGGTAACCATTTTTTCCCAGCAGGACGTCGCAGTCCCGATGGACAAGCGCCGTGTATTCGTGCGCATTGAAGGCGAAGTGAATGTGCCTGGCGTGTACCAGATGAATGCAGGCGAAACACTGCAATCGTTATTGTCGCGTGCTGGTGGAACGACGCAGGATGCTTATCTTTTTGGGACTGCCTTTTATCGTGAGCAGGTTCGCGCCGAGCAGCAGTTAAACCTGGAAAAGGTGGCCTCCAAGCTGGAGACACAGTTGCGCATCGAGCAGTCGAAAAGTGCGGCCAATGTTAGAGCAATGACCGCTAATGATGCGCAGGCAGCAGAAGCACAACGTCAGTCTGAATTGCAAATTGCTAAAGAGAATATTGCGCGCTTTAAGCTACTGAAGCCTACAGGCCGCATAACGTTCGGTCTTGACCCAGCAGAGCGTTCATTTGCGCGTTTGCCACAACTGAAGTTGGAAAACGGTGATCGTATTGTTATTTCGGCAAGGCCAGATTTCGTTCACATATTTGGATCAGTCAATGCAGAGGCATCACCACTGTGGCGTGCGAACATGCGGGTGGAGGATTATCTGAAGATGGCCGGCTTGACAGCCGATGCAGATGCCGAAAATGTTTTTATCATGCGTACCGATGGCAGCGTTGTCGCACGTAACGCAAGTGCTTGGGCTTTTGGCGGTATTGGCGGCGTAATCGTCATGCCTGGCGACTCTATCGTTGTACCAGAAAAATTTGATAAAGAAACTTCCTGGACCAAATTTACCAAAGGTACACGCGAGTGGGCCCAAATTTTTGCTAACTTCGGCCTTGGTGCTGCGGCTGTGAAAACTTTGCGCAATTGATACGGATGCTGATTTTTGCAGATTTCCATATTTTTGGGTACGGGCATCATGAGATTGGCTGGCGCAAGAGGATAAACCAAAGGCACTGTGCGTCTGTATCGCGGTGCCGGAAATACAACAAGAAGTAGTTGCTTTAAGTTAGGCAAAGACACGCTGACAATACTTCGATCCTTGCCCGCTTTGGATTGGGAGTTATGGCAGAGTGATAGTCAAATAAAGTTTCAATTAGCAATGTTGCTTGAGCGACATTCCCTAGTGATTTTCCTGATAGCATCAGGACCAAATTGAGCGCCACCCGAAGATGAGTGAAATGCAAACCAATGCAACAGAATTAAAATCAGAGACGACTTCAACTGATGCCGATCTTATGGATTTGCTTATCATTCTAGCTAAGCACAAGAAACTTATTTTTCTATTTCCTTTGATTGCAGCAATCGTTATGGCTGGCGTAACGATGACGTTGCCAAATATTTACAAGGCAAGTACCAAACTTTTGCCGCCACAGCAGGCGCAGTCTTCGGCGTCGGCGCTGCTGTCGCAACTCGGTGGTGTCGCCGCTGCGGTCGGTGGCAGTGGAATGAAGAATCCCAATGATCTTTACATTGGAATGCTCAGAAGTCGCACTATTTCGGATCAACTCGCCAAAAAATTCAATCTGATGAGCGTTTATCAGACGAATTCAGCGGAGAAGGTGCGCAATATTTTGGCAGAAAATACCATGATCACCTCGGGGAAAGAAGGGTTGATCACGATCGAAGTCGAGGACAAAGATCGAAAGCTGGTTTCAAGTCTGGCGAATGGTTATGTCGAGGAGCTGCTCAAGTTGACCAAAGTGTTGGCCGTGACGGAAGCCGGCCAGCGCAGGATGTTCTTTGAACGACAACTGGAAATTTCGAAAAATAATCTTGAGGCCGCTGAAAAGACTCTGAAGGGTGCTCTGGATACGCATGGAGTGATCAGTGTGGACAGCGACAGCCGGGTGATTGTCGAAACGATCGGCAGGCTGCGTGCTCAAGTGTCGGCGAAGCAAATTCAGTTGGCTTCGATGCAGGCGTTCGTGACCGAAAATAATCAGGACTACAAACGGGCCCAAGAAGAACTGACCAGTTTGCGTTCGGAATTGTACAAACTCGAAAACGGCAGGCCGGAAACCGCTGCCCAGCAGAAGGGTAACGATAACCCGGTCGGGTTGCAAAATATCAAAATTTTACGTGATCTGAAATATAACCAAATGCTGCATGAATTGCTCTCTAAGCAATACGAAATGGCGCGTCTCGATGAGGCAAAGGACGTCTCGGTCATTCAGGTTCTGGATACAGCGATTGAGCCTGAGAATAAAGTGAAGCCTGCACGTCTGTCTCTAGTGGTAGTGGCGACTGTGCTTGCCTTGTTCGCAGCCATTTCATGGGCGTTTTTGTCAGAGTTGAAGGAGCGGGGGCTTCGAGTCCCGGCGCGTGCTGCTAAATGGCAGCGGCTCAAATCCTACCTGCGACTGCGGTAGTACTTTACGGGCCATGTCTTTCGTGTGAGAAGTGTGATACGAGACTTGCTCGGTTAAGGAAAAGTAGCCTTGTCGGTTTCATTGAAAAATTAGTTTTAACTACATTATTGCCCAAAAAATGAATAAAAAAGTATTGATAACTGGTGCCGATGGATTCATCGGTTCACATTTGACTGAACTTCTGGTACGCGAAGGGTATCAGGTAAAAGCTCTCTCTCAATATAACTCCTTCAATAATTGGGGTTGGCTTGAAGATGTGAATTGCATTAAGGAAATTGAAGTGCTGAGCGGCGACGTGCGCGATCCGCATTACTGCAAACATATCACCAAAGACGTTGATATTGTTTTTCACTTGGCTGCACTGATTGCCATTCCATATTCTTACGTGGCACCTGATAGCTACGTGGATACCAACGTCAAAGGGACGTTGAATATTTGTCAGGCTGCGTTGGAAAATGGCGTTGAACGGGTTATTCATACATCGACCAGTGAGGTATATGGAACTGCCCTGTACGTGCCGATCGATGAAAAGCATCCGCTGCAGGCACAGTCTCCCTATAGTGCCTCCAAGATCGGTGCCGATGCGATGGCCATGAGCTTTTATAACGCTTTTCATCTGCCGCTAACAATTGCGCGTCCTTTCAATACTTACGGTCCACGTCAGTCCGCACGCGCTGTCATTCCAACTATTATCGGTCAGATCGCCAGCGGCAAAAAAGAGATCAAACTCGGCGATGTTACGCCTACTCGCGATTTCAACTACGTGGCCGATACCTGCCGCGGCTTCTTGGAGCTTGCTCGCTCCGAAAAAGTCATCGGAGAAACAGTTAATATCGGATCGAATTTCGAAATTTCGGTCGGCGATACTTTGAACCTGATTCGTGAACTGATGGGTAGCGACGTCGAATTCATTACTGATGAGCAACGATTGCGTCCAGAAAAATCCGAAGTATTCCGTCTGTGGTGTGATAACGCGAAGATTCGTAGCTTGACCGGCTTTGAGCCCGAGTACAACATTCGTGATGGCCTGAAAGCGACCATCGAGTGGTTCCTGCGTCCAGAAAATCTGGCCAAATACAAAACCGATTTATACAACGTTTAAGTCCATTATGTTCGACACTCTCATCGAATTCATCCGCGATCAGTATCAGACCAAGGACTTCATTCCGCTGCACGCACCGGTCTTCAGTGGGCGTGAGCGGGAATATGTCCTGGAGACCATTGAATCCACTTTTGTGTCCAGTGTGGGCGCATTTGTGGACCGGTTTGAGCAGGATATGGCAAAATATACCGGTAGTCAGCGTGGGGTCGCTACCGTCAATGGTACTGCGGCGCTGCATATTGCCCTGCAACTGGCAGGGGTCAAAAGCGGCGAGCTCGTAATTACGCAGGCGCTGACCTTTGTGGCCACTTGTAATGCGATCGCCTATTGTGGCGCCGAGCCGGTATTTATTGATGTCGATCGTCATACCCTTGGCTTGTCTCCATCAGCGTTGCAGTCATGGCTCGCGGAGAATGCTATCCTGGATGCCGATGGGCTTTGTCGTGCCAAAGCGGACAACCGGATTGTCCGTGCTTGCGTACCAATGCACACCTTCGGTCACCCGGTTGAGCTGGATCTGCTTGTTGAAGTGTGCACCCAGTGGAACCTGGTACTGGTCGAAGACGCTGCTGAATCGCTAGGAAGTTTTTACAAGAACCGGCACACGGGCACCATTGGCGCCTTGGGCATGCTGAGTTTTAATGGAAACAAGATTATCACCACCGGTGGTGGGGGAATGATTCTGACCAATGAGGTACTTGGCGCACGTGCCAAGCATCTGACAACGACAGCGAAAAAGCCGCACGCTTACGAATATGTGCACGACGAAGTCGGTTACAACTATCGCTTGCCGAATTTGAATGCTGCGCTTGGTTGCGCGCAGCTGGAACAACTTGAGAAGTTTATCGAGGCCAAACGCGCACTAGCTGGCAGATATGCCTCCCTTCTTCAGGGCAGTGCGCTCCAGTTTGTTACGGAGCCTGCCGACTGCCGCTCGAATTATTGGCTCAATGCCGTGATTTGTGAAAGCGCCGCACACCGTGACGCTTTGCTTGCCGAGACCAATGGCAAGGGTGTCATGACGCGCCCCATCTGGGGGTTGATGAATACATCTCCAACTTACTCGCACTGCCTCAAGGGCGACTTGAGCAATTCTACCTGGCTTGAATCTGTGGTGGTGAATCTGCCAAGCAGCGTTCTATCGGAGTTTCTGCGATGAACCGTAAGGTCGCCGTTTTTACCGGGACGCGTGCGGAGTATGGTTTGTTGTATTGGCTGATGAAAGAGATACAAGATAGCGCCAAGCTAGAACTGCAGGTCATCGTCAGTGCGATGCATCTTTCTCCCGAGTTCGGCGACACTTGGAAGCTGATTCAGCAGGACGGTTTTGTGATCGATGCAAAAGTCGAGATGTTGCTCTCGTCAGATACCTCGGTCGGAGTGGTGAAATCCATGGGGCTCGGCACTATCGGTTTTGCCGACGCCTTGGAACGCCTGCGTCCCGACGTTTTGGTCGTTCTGGGCGACCGCTTCGAAGCACTTGCCATTGTGCAGGCAGCCTTGATCATGCGGATACCTGTTGCTCACTTGCATGGTGGAGAGATCACGGAAGGCGCCTACGATGATGCAATTCGACATGGCATCACCAAGATGTCCAATCTGCATTTCGTCGCTGCCGCCCCATATGCCCAACGTGTGATACAAATGGGTGAAAATCCGTCCACGGTGTTCAATGTTGGCGCAATCGGTCTTGATCATCTCTTGCGCAGTCCTTTTCTCAGCATCGACGAGCTTTCCGACAGCCTCGGTTTTGCACTGCGCGCGCCGTACATGCTGGTGACCTACCATGCTGCTACCGGGAGCGAGGAAGAGCCGAGCGCAAGTTTCGAGGGATTGTTGACCGCGCTCGACAAATTTCCTGATCACCAGATCATCCTCACATATCCGAATGCCGATAATGGTGGCCGCGCCATCATTCCGCTGCTCGAGACATTTGCGCGGCGCCAGCCTGGTCGGGTGCTCGCTATCCCTTCGCTCGGCTTCAAACGATATCTCAGTGTATTGAAGTTTGCCGCTGCCGTGGTAGGCAATTCATCAAGCGGCATCATCGAAGCGCCCGCATTCGATGTGCCTACTGTGAACATCGGTGTCCGGCAATTGGGCCGGCTGGCAGCCAAGTCAGTCATCCACTGCGAGCCCGACGCCGCTGCAATCGAGCAGGCTCTCGCACGGGCATTATCACCGGACTTCCTTGATTGCTGCAGCAACACGATCAATCCCTATGGTCAGGGTAATGCTGCGGGTGCTATTGTCGAAGTGCTTGAGTCGCACACGGGAATTTTTCAAAAACATTTTTACGACACACCATCACAATGACACGATCCGAGCTCGACCACGTTTACATTATTGCGGAGGCTGGCGTTAACCATAATGGTCAGCGCGACCTGGCGTTTTCCCTTGTCGATGTCGCTGCCGATGCTGGCGCCGACGCTGTTAAGTTTCAAACATTCAATGCCAGCAAATTGGCATCGAAAGACATAGCCAAAGCAGGTTACCAGCAAAGAAATACAAGTACCTCCGAAAGCCAGCGCGATATGTTACGCAGCCTGGAATTGCCACATGAGTGGCATTTCGAACTTCAGGCCCATGCCCGCAAGCGCGGCATTGAATTCATTTCGACCGCATTCGATCTCGATAGTCTCAGTTTCCTGGTACAACTGGATATACCGTTCTTCAAAATTCCTTCAGGAGAGCTGACTAACGGGCCGCTGCTCTGGCAGTTTGCCAGGACCGGGAAGCCGCTGGTCATTTCCACCGGTATGGCAACCTTGTCCGAGGTAGAAGAAGGCCTTGCGATTGTCGCCCATGCGTTGAGTGCTGCAGCCGAGCCCTCGGACATGGCCGAAGTCTGGCGTGGCTGGAGCAACCTTGATTACCGCAAAAAACTGCTTGGTCATGTTAGCCTGTTGCACTGTACATCCCAATATCCGACGCCGCTTAACGAAGTCAACCTGCGCGCCATGGATACGATGGCAGCGGCATTCGGTCTTGAGGTGGGTTATTCCGATCATACCAGTGGCATTCTTGTTCCCGTTGCCGCAGTGGCGCGGGGCGCAAAAATCATCGAAAAGCACTTCACGCTGGATCGCACGCTTCCTGGGCCAGACCATCGCGCATCGCTTGAACCTGCGGAACTCAAGCAGATGGTCAGCGATATCCGGGCACTGCAAACGGCTATGGGCGACGGCGGCAAAGCACCGCATGCCAGTGAATGGGACACCCGCTTTGCCGCGCGACAGCAAGTCGTTGCCGCTCGAGATGTCGCTGCCGGAGCCGTATTCAGTCGCGAAGATTTGACGACCGCCCGTAGTGGACGCGGGTTGCCACCCTCGTACCTGTGGGGCCTTGTCGGGGAAGTTACCAGCAAGTCCTATTGCGCTGGCGATGTGATTGAAAAATGACATCATCGCTGCCTCTGATCATGCTCGGTGCCGGTGGCCATGCCAAGGTGTTGCTCGCACTCGCAACAGCCCTTGGCTCAAAGGTAGCTGGCGTGTGCGATCCGGCATTGGCTCAGAGCGGATTGACGCATTGGCGCGGAGTTCCTGTATTGGGGAGCGATGATGCGCTGAACCAGTTCAGTCAGGATGATGTCGCACTGATTAACGGAATCGGCCAAGTGATTGGAAGCGGTGTGCGCGCCAAGGTATTTGCCAGATTCCGGGACAGGTTATTTCATTTTCCGCCGCTGCTTCATCCCGCCGCCTGGGTTGCGGCGACAGCCGAGTTGGGGGATGGTGTTCAGATCATGGCGGGAGCCATTGTTCAGCCGGATAGCCGGGTTGGGCCCAATACCATTATCAATACGCGTGCCAGCATAGATCATGATTGTCAGATTGGTGCCGATGTCCATGTGGCACCTGGCGCAATTTTGTGCGGCGGCGTCACGCTGGGGGACCGGGTTTTCATTGCCAGCGGCGCTACGGTGATTCAGGGCATTTCAATTGGTGCCGGAGCGATAGTGGGAGCAGGTGCGGTCGTGGTGCGTGATCTGGAGGCAGGCGCGGTCCTGCTCGGAACGAAGCCTCGCCTGCGCCCGCACGCGTAAGCTCGCAGAAAACTTCAAGGGTTCAACAACTCGCCATGCCCTGCTCAAGAAAATGGTGCGCGAAGGCGAATCGGTGAACGAACTGATGCATCCTATGATTACACAGAGCGAGTTCGGCGTTTAATTCAACGCTGATTCGAAAATATCTAAAAATTTATCTTTCGGGGTGGCCTGTTGCTTCAGCCACTTCCTTGTATGGAGAGCAACGGAAAATGAAAAATTGGGAAAAAACGCTGATTAGTCCTGAAACCACACTACATCATGCATTGGAAGTTATTGAGCAAGTTGGATGTCAGATCGCGCTGATCGTCGATTCGGAGCGACGCTTGCTCGGCACCCTGAGCGATGGAGATGTGAGGCGCGGTTTACTGAAGGGACTGGTACTGTCCGACAGCGTCACCACAGCCATGTACCCGACCCCACGATGTGCCCGGGATGACGAGGATCGCCAGTCTGTGCTGGCCAGAATGCGCCAGCTCGGCGTGCATCAGATTCCGCTGGTAAACCAGGATGGCATCGTCACAGGCTTGAACATTCTCGATGACTATCTCAGCGTGCCGTTGCGGGAAAATTGGGTGGTGATCATGGCTGGCGGACTAGGGAGCCGCCTGGCAGAATTGACACGCAATACCCCGAAGCCTATGCTCAAGGTAGGTTCGCGGCCGTTGCTCGAGACGATTGTTCGTAATTATGCAGAGCAAGGATTTCGCCGTTTTTACATCGCGGTTAACTTTAAAGCCGAGCAGATCCTCGACCATTTTGGCGATGGGAGTTCCTTTGGCGTCGAAATTCAATATCTGCACGAGAACCAGCGTTTGGGAACGGCTGGCGCCTTGAGTCTGTTGCCGGAGCGTCCGACCTTGCCATTTATCGTCACCAATGCTGATTTGCTGACAAAAGAAAACTATGGTCACATGCTGGACCGGCATCTGGAAACCGAAGCTGATGCGACGATGGCGGTGCGCAATTTCGAGATGCGCGTGCCTTTCGGTGTCGTGCGTTCGAACAATGGGCAAATTGAAGGCATTGAGGAAAAGCCGCTCCAGCAATTTATTGTGAGTGCTGGAACCTGCATCCTTTCTCCCCATGTGCTTGATCTAGTGCCGTCAGGGGAGTTTTATGACATGCCGACCTTGTTTGAGACGCTCATTGACAAACGTTTTTCCACTCGCAGCCATGTGGTGAACGGATACTGGCTCGATATTGGCCATCTGCCTGATTATGAGCGGGCCAATAGCGATTTCTTCGAGGTGTTCCAGTGAGCTTGGTCTTTCCCGAGAGTGCAACCTCCAATGGCGAAACAACGCGCGCGCTTGTTATTGGATATGGCTCCATCGGCCGGCGCCATGCCGAGGTGTTGACCGACCTGGGTTGTTCGACCGCGGTCTTGAGTCGTCGCACCATGGACCTGCCATTGGCATTCAATAATCTGTCCGAGGCATTGAAGGCGCACCAGCCGCAATATGTGGTAGTAGCTAACGAGACCGACCAGCATTATTCGGCGCTGGGCCAGCTTGCGCATTCCGGTTATGACGGCATCGTACTTGTAGAGAAACCGTTGTTCATGCATAGTGCGCCGCTGCCGGAAAACACATTCCGCGCCGCCTATGTCGCTTACAATCTGCGCTTCCATCCGATCATTTCACGCCTCAAGGCGGAGCTGGAGGGCGAGCAGATTATCTCGGTGCAGGCGTATGTCGGGCAGTATCTGCCGGACTGGCGGCCGGGCTCCGACTATCGCAGCTCGTATTCGGCAATGGCTGAGCGGGGCGGTGGTGTCTTGCGCGACCTGAGCCATGAGTTGGATTATCTGACGTGGATGTTGGGAGGATGGAACTCAGTTGCCGCACTCGGTGGACACTTCAGCGCCTTGGAAATTTCGAGCGACGATGTTTTTTCCCTGCTGATGACCACGCAGCGCTGCCGTGCTGTATCAGTCCAGTTGAATTATCTGGACCGTGTGGCAAAACGCTCAATCACGATCAACACAAATAGTCGCACCCTGGAAGCGGACTTGATCAAAGGAACGTTGATGATCAATAAAGAGGAAGAGTCATTCCAGACCGAGCGTAATCTCACTTATCAAGGCATGCACAAGGATGTGCTGGTTGGAAACAGCGAAAAGGCGTGCACCCTTGGCGAAGGAGTGGATACATTGCGTTTAATCGAGGCTGCCATGGAAGCGGCAAAAAAAGGAAAATGGGTAATCAAATGAGTCGTATCTGTACTATTTGCGCCCGTGGCGGGTCGAAGGGCGTTCTCGGGAAAAATGTCCGTATCATGAACGGAAAGCCGTTGATTGCACACACTATTGCACAGGCAAAGGAGTCCGGCCTGTTCGACGCCATCGCGGTCAGCAGCGATTCCGCGGAGATTCTGGCGATAGCAGAAGCTTGCGGAGTAAACTATCTGATACGGCGTCCTGACGAACTTGCGACGGATTCGGCGGCCAAGTTGCCGGTAATTCAACACGCAGTGGCGGAGGTCGAGCGGCAGCGTGGCGAGGTGTTCGACACATTGGTCGACCTCGACGCTACCTCGCCGCTTCGGACTGTCGATGATGTTCGCAATGCTGTAGCGCTGTTGGAAACGACCGGTGCCGGCAATGTGATCACTGCAATGCCAGCACGACGTTCCCCCTATTTCAACCTGGTTGAAGTTGATGCAGAGGGCAAAGTGAATCTTTCGAAACGTCCAGCCCAGCCTTTTGTACGACGCCAGGATGCACCTGCATGTTACGACATGAATGCATCGATCTATGTATGGCGGCGCGATATCCTTTTCACGTCACCGTCGCTTTTCAACGATGACACGAAACTGTATGTCATGCCTGAAGAGCGGTCGATTGATATCGACTCCGACCTGGACTTCCGCTTTGTGGAGTTTCTGATGACTCAGCCCGCGCAGGAGCTCGAATGACTATCTCGTTGACGAATAAAGTAGTACTGGTAACTGGTGGTGCCGGCTTGTTGGGACAGCAGTTTTGCGCCGCAATTGCACGCTGCGGCGGAACGGCCATTGTGGCTGATCGTGATTTCGATCGCGCCGATCTGGTCGCTGCGCAGCTTGCAAGCGACTATTCCGGACGCGTATCGGCAGCCGCATTGGACATCACCAACAAGGACTCGATCATCAGTTGCATGCAGACGGTGCGCGAACGACATGGCAAGATAGATGCTGTGGTCAACAATGCGTATCCACGCAATGCCGCTTACGGCCGTAAGCTGGAAGACGTAAATTATGCAGATTTCTGTGACAATGTCAGCATGCATCTGGGCGGTTACTTTCTGGTAGCGCAGCAATTCGCCGCGCTGTTCCGCGAGCAAGGACATGGCAATATCATCAACATGTCTTCCGTATACGGTGTCATCGCTCCACGTTTTGAAATCTACGAGGGCACACCGATGACCATGCCTGTCGAATATGCCGTCATCAAGTCGGGTGTCGTTCATTTGACTCGCTATATGGCCAAGTATCTCAAAGGCACCGGTATTCGCGTCAACGCCATCAGTCCTGGTGGTATTGCTGATCAGCAACCTCAGGCGTTTCTTGACAAATATAACGCTTCGTGCATGAGCAAGGGAATGCTGAACAAGGACGATATCACCGGTACTCTGGTGTTTCTTTTGTCTGATGCTTCTGCCTATATCAATGGACAGAATCTGACGGTTGACGATGGATTCTCCTTGTAATTGCCTCCAATTTAAATTCAACGAAGAAAAACATGAAACAATTAGCGATCATTGGTGCTGGCCAGCTTGGCAGCCGTCATCTGCAAGGCCTGGCGAAATTGTCTCAGGAATGCGAAATTACCGTTATCGATCCAATGCCGGCTTCTCTGGAAGTGGCCCGTCAGCGGTTTGACGAGATGCCAAAGAATGAATCGATTTGTAGTGTGCGGTACGAAACTGAGATCGACGCCTTACCGACCAGTTTGGATTACGTGATTATTGCCACCACTGCCGATGTCCGCTTGGGAGTGCTGAAAGCGTTATTGGCGCGTACGACCGTCAAGTTCATGCTGCTGGAAAAAGTGCTGTTCCAGAATATTGATGAATATGCCGAGGCAGATGCCTTGCTGAATGCGGCTGGCGTACGTGCCTGGGTGAATTGCCCGCGGCGCGCCTTCCCCCTCTATGCGCAGGTGCAGGAATTTTTCGGCACGGATCCTGTTCATTCGCTGTCAGCTGTCGGTGGCAACTGGGGGCTCGGCTGCAACAGCATCCACTTCCTGGATTTGTTTGCGATGCTGACCAATGAATTGCCGTCGGCACTCAGTCATGCAGATCTGGACGAAAAGTTAATTCAAAGCAAACGGAAGAACTTCATGGAGTTTACCGGCTCGCTGCGTGGTCGTTTTGGTAATGCAACGTTTGAAGTGACTTCAATCGCAGACTCGGCCTCAAAATTGCTAGTTACGATCAGATCAGAGACAAGATCCTGCGTGATCGATGAGTCTGGCGGGATCGCCTTCTTCTTCGATGGCAAGGCGTGGGAACAGAAGTCGGTGACGCTGCCTTTCCTGAGTGAGCTTGCGACAACACTGGCAACGGCGATCTTGACCGACGGCGATTGCGCTCTTGCAACATTTGAGCAGTCGCAAGCATATCACTTGCCACTGCTACGTGCTCTCGGTGCACATGCTCATCAATGGAATGGCACGCCAATCGACTTTTGTCCTGTCACCTGAGTCTCTGAAAAATTTTCATATTTATATTCTATTTGATTGAGTGAATTCTATGACCTTGAATGAAAAGGTACTTTTGGTAGGCGCAGGCCCGATGGCAATCGATTATGCCAAAATTCTCGCTGCTTTAAACACCGATGTCGTGGTGATTGGACGTGGGCAGGCATCTGCCAGCGCCTTTACTGAAAAAACCGGTATTGCGGCAATGACAGGCGGATTGAGCGCCTACCTTGGCATGGCCGCTGATGTACCCGCTAGCGCCATCGTGGCAGTCGGAGTCGAAGCGCTCGCCGAGTCCACCCTGCAGTTGCTACGACACGGTGTTCGTCGCATTTTACTGGAAAAGCCAGGCGCACTGACTGGCCTTGAAATTCGTGAAATTCAAACGCTGGCGGCTGAAAAAAATGCTGATGTTTTCATCGCTTATAACCGCCGTTTATATGCCTCTACGCTGAAAGCCCAAGAGATCATTGAGGCGGACGGCGGCGTTCAGTCGATGCATTTTGAGTTCACCGAGTGGAATCACGTTATCCGCAATCTGCCGAAGGCCGACGGCGTGAAAGAGGCCTGGTTGCTTGGTAACTCCACCCATGTAATCGACCTGGCATTTTATCTGGGTGGCACGCCAATTGAATGGCAGGCATTTACCGGCGGCGGGCTAGACTGGCATCCGGCGGCCTCGATTTTCTCCGGAGCGGGAAGAACCGACTGTGGCGTTCTGTTTTCATATCAAGCCAATTGGGATGCGCCCGGCAGATGGGGTGTTGAAGTCATTACCGCCAACTCTCGACTGATCTTCAGGCCAATGGAAAGCTTGCAAATCATGCGCAAGGGATCGGTAGCGATCGAATCGGTTCCCATCGACAACGCACTGGATCAGGAATTCAAACCGGGTCTGCACGAACAGGTGCGCAGATTCCTTGTGAACGACTTGGCCAGTTTCTGCACGCTCGCGGAGCAGGTGGAGAAATGGGAAATTTATACAAAAATCGCAGGTTACCCTCCGACCTGAGCACGACTCCCCGATGGCTTTTTTGTTTTGTGAGTATTTTTGATGAGTTTGAGATACAAAATTTTGTTTATCACGGATTCCCTGGCATTCCCGCGCGCGGAGCCAGAATTCGTATCGTACGAGGAAACTTATATTGCGTACCTCAAGCATGAATTTCCGGATTGCGATTTTATTCATCAAGGCCGCGGTGGTGCGACAATTGTCGATCTTTTCACGCACACCGCATATTTTCATGAAACTTTGCGCGCTGACTTGGTTTTTATTCAGTCAGGTATCGTTGACTGCGCGCCGCGTGCATTGACGGTAATGGAGCAACATGTTGTTTCGCGTCTGCCAGTGCTTGGTAGACTGTTGACGAGCTTGGTTAAAAAATATAGCCGCTGGCTACGCAAGAATCGGAAAATTACGTATACCTCGGTTGACCGATTCTCTGCCTATATCAAGAAATTCGAATCACTTTTTCCCAATGTTTATTGGATAGGTATTTTGCCGGCCACTGGAGATTACGAAGCAAAGATTGAGGGAATTCAACAGAATGTTGAGATATATAACAATGTTCTGCGTAAAACGCAAATGATCGAGACCACCATGTTCAAATCGATCGATATCATGTCGGATCACCATCACCTGAATGCTGCGGGCCACCGCAAGATGTACGCATCCCTCGCAGCAATTATCCGCAAGGAGTTGTCCTTAAAAGAACCAAATGATGTGGACAAGCGTCCAGCATCAACATACATCCCGGCAATTCACCCGGCAGCGAGTTCAGATGTCAGCTGAACAGTCACATGGTGCTAACCCTGCCGCTGCAAGCGCCACTGAAGATAAAAAAGTAGTCGTGCGTCATCGTTTTCGTGCGCTGCAACATATCATCAATCATATAGGTGTCGCCGTCGCCAGCAAACTGGTTCCGGTCGCTTCAATCTTCATCTATAGCCATTACATGTCGGTGTATGACTACGGTATTCTGAATCTGTCCGCATCCTACTTGTGGATACTCGGAATCGTGATGACCTTGAATCTGCACACTGCCGTCGGACGATATATTTATACCGAGTCAAAAGATTTTGATCAGTTTTTTGGCTCTACGCTTTTATTGATTGGGGGCATATTTTCAGTTTTCGTCATTATTATACTCACCAATCTGGCTAGATTCGAGGAGTTGATGTCGCTGCATCGAAATATCATTTTTCTGATGTTGTTCATCGTACTCGGTTCGATAGCGGAGTCAATATTCAGCCAAATTGCAATTTATTTACAGTCGAGCAGGGCGTTGCTCATTGGTGTCGCGGCCAAAGCGATCGGCACGCTCTTGCTCAGTATTGTATTGTTATTTTACATGGAAAAGGATAAATACTTTGCCGTTCTTTACGCAGATGCCGCGATCAGCCTTGTTTTCCTGATTGCAGTAATGTACTCATTGAGGGAGCGAATTCGGCTAGTGATTTCAATGAGTCATGTGAAATACATGATGCATTATTCGCTACCTTTAATTCCATACATGTTATGTTTGACCCTCCTCTCACAATTTGACAGGGTGATGATTGATCGTTATTTCGGGAAGCAAGAAACGGGTCTGTATAGTCTCGTTTATAATG
This sequence comes from Janthinobacterium sp. PC23-8, assembly GCF_002250505.1. Classification (GTDB taxonomy): domain Bacteria; phylum Pseudomonadota; class Gammaproteobacteria; order Burkholderiales; family Burkholderiaceae_D; genus Janthinobacterium. Next base: position 2,008,415 of record NZ_NJGY01000001.1, on the reverse strand, counting down.
TCGGCATCCTGATGCTCATGATTGTGACGGCGTTGTTAAATGTGTTCAATACCGCATTTTTCGACGGGATTAACAAGAAAGACTATGCGCGAGTCATCAGGGATTCAGACTCGATTTTTGCCCTTGGTTTGCTTACCACGGCAGTACTGGTGTTGTTTGGTGAAAATATTTTTGCTCTCCTGGTTCCTGAAAAGTATGCACCTGCCTTGAATATTATTCCTGTCGTGGCGATTGGTGGTCTGTGCTTCGTAATTTTTCAGTTATGGGCCAGATTAATTGCTTATGTCAACAAGACATACTTTCTTTCCTTCGTCGCCATCTTTGCAACTGCCTTGAAGATCGGCTTAAATGCGCTGTTATTGCCGTTATTCGGTTATAAGGTTGCAGCAATAACGACCGTAATTGCATATTTAACCATGAGCCTGCTTTGTGTCTGGGTCGTGAATTCGGTTGTCAATTTGTTTCCAGTTAAAATCGCCGATAAATTGCTTTATATTTTGTCATTTTCATTGATTGCGCTATTCTTTACTTATGTGCCTATGCCTCTTGTCTTTCAAAATGTTTTGAAAGTGGTTCTCATCATCTTCATTGCCGTGCACCTGAAGGATAAAATTCTTGGCCTTTTGTCGCTCCGAGATGTCGCGCGTCATAATTAATTCTGTAGAAGAAAAGAACATAACGTGAAATTTCCTTATTATTGCATGATGTTGCTGTTGCTCAATGCCTTGATGCTAACGATGCCATGGGGTAGTATATATTTGTCTCTCATCATTGCTATCACCTATATGATGTACAGGCCGCAACACGTGCTGCACCCGAATAATATGATTTTTGCATTCTATGGCCTGTACGTTATTTTGTCCAGTACCTTGAATTTGATTCTCTATGCTATTCATTGGGAATACGTTTTGCCATGGGGGCAACTGATTTTTTGGGATTTGATTTCAAAAAAGACTTTATTTCAGGCTGAATTCACTTTTCTGATTTTATATTTTTCGTTTTATCAATTTACAAAGGTACCTCAGAGCATAGTGAGCGCGCCGCCGCGGTCGGTCGTGATCAAGCCACTCATTCTTACCCTCCTTTATATCTGGACTTGGGTTTTGGCCCTATGGTTCATTCAAGTGACAGCAGGGTTTCCTGCATGGATCAATGATTACAGCGCCACTTATCTGTCGATGCGTGAAGGCCATGGACTGCTGAATGTCATAACGATTGTATTTGGCAATATTACCGTGTTTTTGCTGGGCTTGAAGACATATTATTCAAAAAATAAGCGCTGGATAATTGTGGCTGCTTTGTTGGTCATGATGCCGCTTTCATTCATTGCCGGTATCAAGAGCCGCTTCATTTTCTTGTTGGTGATTTTTCTTTCTCCATATTTCATGCGAATGGTGTTCAGTATAAAATACCTGGCGATATTCTCATTCTCTTTTTTCATCTTGCTCTATCTTGGAACATTGATTCGTACAGAAGGATTTTACGCGTCAGCCCCCTTTTTTCTTGAAATGTTGATTGGTTATTTTAATTCGTTTCAGTTGCATGACAGTATCGTGATCAGTCGTGACCCAGGTCTTCTTCAAACCGTGTTTCAGATTTTCACCAAGCCTTTGCAGACTCTGGGTTTTATAACTGATTTGGATGCGAATTTCGATATAAGTGTCATGCTGACCAAGGAATTTTTTCCGGACCAATGGTACCTTGAACATGCGACGCAGCAATGGCCATTGGATACTGAACTTTATTTGAATTACTATGGGATTTATTTATCCTGGCTTCCATTGCTTGTTTATACCTACTGCGTTTCGATGTTGTATCGTCATGCCGTACTGAAGCGCAACTACAATCTGGTTCCTATTTTTGTTATGGAATTTCAAAGAATTTTTAGTACTATGCGCGGAACGTTGGTTCCTTGGGAAGTTTTTATTTATGTCGTTCAGTATTTATTGATATATGTTTTTTGTAGGTTGGCGATTAAAGTCGGCCCTGTCGCGGCAAAGGTGCAGAATGCAGAAGTTAAAGTCAGTTGAAAGCCGCGTTACGGCTATGTCGATGAGAGCAAAAGCACCGCTTTGGCAGCGTATACGCATGGCGTTGGAAAATGAGCGCTGTCTTGATCTGCAGTATCGGCGCATGCATACAAACCTGGTGTCAGATGCGCAGGTACCGAATTACAAAGTAATGAAGCAGTTGGCCTTGCGTAATCGTTTTGGCGCCTTGTACGGTGTCTTTATTGCTCTCGCTGTTATGTTGACGCCAGTGCTATCCTGCTTTGAATGGGTATATTCTTTTTTGCTGCTGTGTCGTCCGCGTAAGCGCAGGCCATCCCAAGTCGCCGTGCACGTGATTCCTACGACGCCGGGCAATATTTTTCTGGTCGACGCTGCTTTGAAAAGCGTAAACACTAAGGGTATGGATGCATGTGATTCAGATCTGATGCGTTTGTCTCGCTTGGTGAGTGAAGTCGGCTTTGCAGGCGTATTGCGCTGCGTCGTGGCGCACACGCGTCTGCTTTGGTACGCTTTACGGCTCCCGGCAGGACAGCGTCGAGACATGATACTGCACACGCGTGATGCATTCAGGCTGATCATGTTGGCACATTATGCTGAAACGCATCCGGAGCACACGTTCGCAACCGATGATCACTATCAGCGGTGGGCCTATTTGCTTTCTCACAGCAATAGCAATCTTTTGATTGCCCAGCATGGATTTCTTGATCCGGCTATTGTGTTTTCCCATCCGTTTGGTGAAGCTGCATGTATTTGTGTGCGCGATGCCTCATTCGTTCCTTATTTTGAAAAATATTATACGGCTCGAAAATTTCAGATTTTTTCGCCACCTGTTTCATTGACTGATAATCCACTCTCAGGCACAGCTATTTTTCTCGCTTCATCGTTTCCATCGATTCAAGAGGAAATTGATCTTATAACATCCATTAAAAAGAGGGTGGATGTTCCGATCATTATAAAATTTCACCCCTCGCATTCGTACGATGAAAAAAAATTGGTATTGTCTTCCATGGCTTCGTATGTTTGTGATACAACTGAATACCCGGCTTGCAAGGTGTTTGTCAGCTACGGCTCGTTCATGGAGTACGATTACCGTGCCATGAATACCCAGGTTTTCTCGATCGTCGCGCAAGGTGGCGCCGCGCAAACTGCGAACGCCATCGTCGATTTCATGGGGCAAACCTGAGATGGTCTGCGGTTCGTTGCGCGCATGCCGCGCGGTGAGCAAGGCGATGCTGCCCTGAAGTGCCGCAGAATGCAGCTCACTTGGGGCAAAAGGGGTCTACGAAAGCTAATCTGAGCTCTGCGTTAGACTCTATTCCTGTTCTTTTGGGGTCACATTGTCGTATCCTAATATCGTTTCATTATATAATGGGAACTTGTTTTGCTCGCAAGACTTATCAGACCAAATCCGCCACGCCATCTCGTGCTGCGCCCCCTGCGCTCACTCCTATTTAAAATTTTTTGACAAGTACCTCAATCATGGACCAACTAACGCATCCCCGACGTGATTATGCCATTTGCAATAATTGCATCATGGATACTTCTGACCCCAATATTACATTTGACGACAAAGGGTGGTGTTATTATTGCAATAGTTTCCATCAAAATATTCGCCCGAATTGGCATGATGATGAGCGTGGTGAGCGCGAGTTAATGCAAGTAGCAGAGAAGATTCGCGAAAATGGCAAGGGCAAGGACTTCGATTGCATTATCGGCCTGAGTGGCGGGCTGGACAGTTCCTATGCTGTTTACGTGGCGAAAGAGAAGATGGGCCTGCGCCCGCTGCTGTATCACGTCGATGCTGGCTGGAATACCGACCAGGCAGTCGGCAACATCGAAAAACTCGTCGATGGCCTTGGCCTGGACCTGTTCACCGAAGTGGTGAACTGGCAGGAAATGAAGGACTTGCAGGTGGCTTTCCTGAAGTCGCAGATTCCCGATCAGGATTTGCCGCAGGATGCCTCGTTCTTCTCGTCGCTGTACAAATTCGCGCGCAAGAACAAGATCAAGTATGTGGTTACCGGATCGAACTATTCGACCGAATGCTGCCGTGAGCCGGAGGCGTGGGGTGGTTATCTGGGTATCGACAAGACCTTGTTTGGCGACATCCACGGCAAATTCGGCAAGCGTCCGCTGAAGACGTTCCCCTTGCTCGACATTCTTGTCTACAAAGGCTATTACCAGCATGTGCTGGGCATGCAGGTGGCCAAGCCGCTGAACATGGTGCCATTCCTGAAAAAAGACGCCGAGGATGAACTCGAACGCCGCTTTGGCTGGAAGCGTTTTCAGCACAAGCACCATGAGTCGCGTTTTACCCGCTTCTACGAGGACTACTGGCTGCCGCGCAAGTTCGGCTTTCAGAAGCGTCGAGCGCATTTCTCCAGCTTGATCATGACCGGCCAAATGACGCGCGAAGCCGCACTGGACCGTATCTCGCGTCCTGAGATGGATGAACATTTTCTCAAGCAGGAATTCGAATACGTGGCCAGCAAGCTCGACCTTTCCGTGGACGAGTTGCAAGCCATTTTTGACGGAGAAAACAAGACTTATCGTGACTACCGCAACAAGCGCTGGCTGATTGGCGCGGGCGCCAGTGCGATGCGCCTGCTGGGTACGGAAAAGAGGTTCTTCCGATGATCCATATCGTTGATTATGGCCTGGGCAATGTCCAGGCATTCGCCAATATGTACAAGCGCCTCGGTTTCGATGCGACGCGCGCCAAGACAGCGGCCGAACTGACCGGCGCTACCAAGATCATCCTACCGGGTGTCGGTGCGTTCGACAAGGCAATGGAATTGCTCGATGCGTCGGGCATGCGGCCCGTGCTGGAAGACCTGGTCGTCGAGAAGAAGGTACCGGTGCTGGGGATCTGCGTCGGCATGCAGATACTGGCAAGCGCCAGCGACGAAGGAACCTCGGCGGGCCTGGGCTGGATTCCAGGGCGGGTTCGTTCGTTTGGTTCGGTAGAGGAATCTTCCAAACTGCCGCTTCCGCACATGGGATGGAATGACGTGGCGCCAGGGCCGGGTTCGGCGTTGTTTGCCGGCCTGGAGGCGGACGCGCGTTTTTACTTTCTCCATTCGTTTTTCTTCGACAGCAGTGATCCGGCACATGTGTCGGCCCGCGCGACCTACGGCCTCAACTTTGGGTGCGCCGTCAGTTCGGGCAACGTCCATGGCGTCCAGTTTCACCCAGAGAAAAGCCACCATTATGGTGCCTTGCTGTTGAAAAATTTCGCGGAGTTATAAGATGCTCAGACCAAGGATTATCCCTTGCCTGTTGGTGCACGAAAAAGGTCTGGTCAAGACAGTGTCGTTCAAGTCGCCAAAATATGTGGGTGACCCGATCAATGCGGTCAAGATTTTCAATGAAAAGGAATCGGACGAGCTGATCGTGCTGGACATCGATGCCTCGGTCAATGGCGTCGAACCTGACTACAAACTGATTTCCGACCTGGCAGCGGAGTGCCGCATGCCCTTGTGCTACGGCGGCGGAATTCGCACTGCGGCACAGGCAAAACACATCATCAGCCTGGGTGTGGAAAAAATTGCGATCAGTTCGGCGGCGGTGGAAAACCCGGAGCTCGTTTCCCAGATTTCCGACGAAGTGGGCCGCCAGAGCGTGGTGGTGGTCATCGACGTCAAGAAGCGCATGCTGAGCAAAGAGTACGACGTGTATATCCATAACGGCCGCAAGAACACCAAACGTAATCCGATCGAACTGGCCAAGCAGATGGAATTGCTGGGGGCGGGCGAAATCGTGCTCAATTCGATCGACCAGGATGGCCAGATGAAGGGTTACGACCTGGCATTGGCGCAGAAATTGCGCGAAGCGGTGCGTATCCCGATCACGATCCTGGGTGGCGCCGGATCTTTGCAAGACATCGAGAAGCTGGTTGGCGCCTGTGGCGTGGTCGGTGCTTCGGCGGGCAGCCTGTTTGTCTTCAAGGGTGTTTATAAAGCCGTTCTGATCAATTACCCGAGCGTACTCCAGCGCGACGAACTGGTGGCGCGTGCGCTAGGTTTGAACTTGGCAACAGTTAACGAAAAATAAGGAATCGTATGTTTGAAGGCAAAGTACTGCTCATTACCGGGGGCACGGGTTCGTTTGGAAACGCCGTTCTGCGTCGTTTTCTCGATACCGAGATCAAAGAAATCCGCATTTTCAGCCGCGATGAAAAAAAGCAGGATGACATGCGGAAGAAGTACAACAATCCGAAGCTGAAGTTCTACATCGGTGATGTGCGTGATTTTTCAAGCGTCCTGAATGCCACCCGCGGCGTCGATTTCATTTTCCATGCGGCAGCGCTGAAGCAGGTTCCATCGTGCGAATTCCATCCGATGGAAGCGGTCAAGACCAATATCATCGGTACCGATAATCTGCTCGAGGCGGCGATCCAGAACAGCGTGCGTCGCGTGGTGTGCCTGAGCACCGACAAGGCTGCCTACCCGATCAATGCCATGGGTATCTCGAAGGCGATGATGGAAAAAGTCATGGTCGCCAAATCGCGCGGCCTCGATGATGCCAAGACCGTCATTTGCGGTACCCGCTATGGCAATGTAATGGCCTCGCGCGGGTCGGTCATTCCGCTGTTCGTGGACCAGGTATTGTCGGGTAAGCCCATCACCACCACCGACCCTGCCATGACGCGCTTCATGATGACGCTCGAAGATGCAGTCGACCTGGTGCTGTACGCATTCGAACATGGCACCAACGGTGATATGTTCGTTCAAAAAGCGCCGGCCGCGACGGTCGAAACGCTGGTTGCCGCGTTGTTGTCGATCATGGAAAAGCCGGAGCACAAGGTCGACGTGATCGGCACGCGCCACGGTGAAAAACTGTATGAAACCTTGCTTAGCCGCGAAGAAATGGCTGCCGCCGAAGACCTGGGCGGTTACTACCGTATTCCGCCTGATCTGCGCGACCTGAACTACGGCAAGTTTGTCGAAGAGGGCGAGGCGAAGATTTCGACCTACGACGACTACAACTCGCACAATACCGACCGTCTCGATACCGCCGGCATGAAGCAGCTGTTGATGAAGCTCGATTTTGTCCAGGCAATCGCGCGCGGTGAATCACCGGTCGAGGAAGGCTGAGCGATGAAGGTACTTGTCACTGGCGCCAACGGCTTTATCGGAAAGAATCTGTTGATTCACCTTCGGGAGCGTGGTGTCGATAGCCTCACGTTCGTGCGCGGCGATTCGCTTGATGAGCTGGATGCAAAAGTTGCGCAAGCCGACTTTATCTTTCATTTGGCCGGTGTGAATCGTCCGAAGACGGAGTCGGAATTCGAGGAAGGTAACACCAACCTGACGCAGGCGCTGTGCGATGCGGTAAAACGCAGTGGCCGCCAGGTGCCGGTCATTTATGCATCATCGGTTCAAGCCGAGCTGCCCAACGCCTACGGCGCAAGCAAGCGCGCCGCCGAAGATGCCTTGCATGCCCTGGCATCCGAGATGGACCTGCCGGTGTATATCTACCGCTTGCCGAACGTCTTTGGCAAGTGGTGCCGGCCGAACTACAACTCGGCGGTGGCGACCTTCTGCCACAATATCGCCCATGGCTTGCCGATCCAGATCAATAATCCGGCATCCGAGCTGCGGCTGGTCTATGTCGATGATGTGGTTGCCGACTTCCTGAAAGTGATGGACGCGGCGCCAGCGGCCGGTACCCCAGTGGAAGTGCAGCCAGTCTACGCGACCACCGTCGGCGAGATGGCTGAACTCCTGCAGGCCTTCAGGGACAGCCGGACGAACCACGTTACCGAGCGTGTCGGTAGCGGCTTTACCCGCGCGCTGTACTCGACCTACATCACGTATTTTGAGCCGGAGACGTTTTCCTACCCGCTTGTCAAACACGAAGACCCGCGCGGCATGTTTGTTGAAATGCTCAAGACGCGCGATTCCGGCCAGTTTTCGTTCTTCACTGCGCATCCCGGCATTACGCGAGGCGGCCATTATCACCATACCAAGACTGAAAAGTTCCTGGTGATCAAGGGTGCGGCGCGTTTTTGTTTCCTGCATATCGAGAGCGGTCGCACGCATGAGCTGTGCACCAGTGCCGATGCGCCGGAAGTGGTGGAAACGATTCCAGGCTGGTCGCACGATATCACCAACATTGGTGATGAAGAAATGATTGTGATGTTGTGGGCGAATGAAATTTTTGATCGTCAACATCCAGATACCGTTGCATACAAGGTAACAGCATGAAAAAATTAAAAGTCATGACCGTGGTCGGAACACGGCCTGAAATCATCCGTCTGTCGCGCGTGATGGCCAAGCTCGACGAATATTGCGAGCAAATCATTGTCCACACCGGGCAGAACTATGATTACGAGCTCAATGAAATTTTCTTCCAGGATCTGGAAGTGCGCAAGCCCGATCATTTCCTCAACGCCGCCGGCGGCAACGCTGCCGAGACGATCGGCAAGATCATCATTGCCGTCGATGCGGTGCTGGAACAGGAACAGCCTGACGCGATACTGATCCTTGGCGACACCAACAGCTGCCTGTCGGCGATTCCTGCGAAGCGCCGCAAGATCCCCATCTTCCACATGGAGGCGGGCAATCGTTGTTTCGACCAGCGCGTCCCGGAAGAAACGAATCGCAAGATCGTCGACCATACGGCGGACATCAACCTGACGTACAGCGATATCGCCCGGGAATACCTGTTGCGTGAAGGCTTGCTGCCGGACCGCATCATCAAGACGGGCAGCCCGATGTACGAAGTCTTGCATCACTACAAGGCACGGATTGATGCGTCGGATGCGGTCGAACGACTGGGCTTGAGCGAAGGCGAATATTTTGTCGTCAGTGCCCACCGCGAAGAGAATATCGATTCGCCAGCGAATTTTGCCAAACTGGTCGAGGCGTTGAACCAGGTCGCCGAGACCTACAAGTTGCCGGTGATCGTTTCGACCCACCCGCGCACGCAGAAAAAGGTCGATGCGCTGGGCGCCAAGTTCCACCCTCTCGTGCGTCTGCTCAAGCCACTCGGTTTCAGGGATTACGTGAAACTGCAGGCGAGCGCGCGCGCGGTGCTGTCCGATAGCGGCACCATCAACGAAGAGTCGTCGATCCTGAACTTCCCGGCCCTGAACCTGCGCGAAGCACATGAGCGTCCTGAAGGCATGGAAGAGGCGGCCGTAATGATGACCGGCCTGGAAGTCGATCGCATCCTGCAAGGCCTGGCCATCCTGGCGGACCAGCCGCGTGGCGAGCAGCGCAGCCTGCGCCTGGTGGCCGACTACAGCATGCCCAATGTGTCGAACAAGGTTGTCAGGATCATTCATAGCTATACCGACTACGTCAATCGCGTAGTTTGGAAGAAACAATAAGGGTATTGACGTGCGTTTACTTGTTGTCACGCAGTATTTTTGGCCGGAGAATTTCCGGATCAATGACCTGGTTGCCGAGTTGGTTGGCCGTGGCCACCAGGTCACGGTCCTGACCGGCCATCCGAATTATCCGGCAGGCGAATTTTTCAGCGAGTTTCTGGCTGCGCCGGAAAATTTCAACCAGTATGCGGGTGCGGAAGTGGTGCGTGTACGCCATACTGCGCGTGGCAAGGGGGGCGTGCGGCTGATGCTCAATTATTTCACATTCGCGCTGAGTGCTACCTGCGGTGGGTTATGGAAATTACGGGGGCGCGATTTTGACGCTATTTTCTGTTACGAGCCTTCGCCGATTACCGTCGGCCTGCCCGCTGCAGCCTTGCGGGCGATGAAGAAGGCGCCATTGGCATTCTGGGTACTCGATCTGTGGCCGGAGACACTGCATGCCATCGGCGTGATCAAGTCGCCTGCGGTGCTGCGCGCGGTAGGCAAGCTGGTCTCGTTCGTCTACAACCGCTGTGACGTGATCCTCGCACAGTCGCGGGCGTTCGTGCCCAATATCGTGAAATATGCCGGTCCGTCGGCGCGGGTAGAGTATTTTCCCAGTTGGGCGGAGTCGGTGTTCGACATGACCGAAGTCGTGCCGGCGGTCGAGATGGAAAGCGATTCGTCGGTATTTACCGTCATGTTTGCCGGTAACGTCGGTGATGCACAGGATTTTCCGGCGATACTCGCTGCGGCCGAAAGGCTCAAGCACAATCGCGCCATTCGCTGGGTAATCGTCGGCGATGGCCGGCTCAGCGGCTGGCTCGCCGAGCAGGTTGCTGCGCGCGGCCTGTCCGACTGTTTCATGCTGCTTGGGCGCTATCCCGTCGAACGTATGTCCAGCTTTTTCAAACACGCTGACGCGTTGCTGGTTTCGCTCAAGGATCAGCCAATTTTCTCGATGACGATCCCCGGCAAGTTGCAGTCCTACCTGGCGGCGGGCATTCCATTGCTGGCGATGCTCAATGGCGAAGGCGCCGATGTGGTACGGCAGGCGAATGCCGGTCTGACCTGCGATGCGGGTGATGCCGAGGGCCTGGCCAACGCCGTACTGGCGATGGCGGCCATGACGCAGGCCGAGCGGGCCAGCATGGGCAATAATGGTCTGCAAACCAGCGCGTCACAATTCAATCGCGCTGGCTTGATCACGCAACTGGAAGAATGGCTTATCGATATGCAGTTGAAGAAAATTAAATCCCCGCAGAGGCTCCCGCAATGATGCTGGTCACTGGAAGTAGTGGTTTTGTAGGCAAGGCGCTGTGCGGCACCTTGCGCGCAGGCGGCGCCACCGTGCGCGCTGCGGTCAGGAGGGGGGCCACCGAGGGAGAAGTCAATGTTGGCGATCTCAACGGCAGCACCGACTGGCGCGCCGCGTTGGCAGGATGCGAAGTGGTGTTTCATCTCGCCGCGCGCGTGCATGTCATGTCCGACACGGATGAAGATCCGCTGCGCGCTTACCGCGAGGTCAATCTCGACGGTACGCTGAACCTGGCAAGGCAGGCTGTCGCTGCCGGCGTGCGCCGCTTCGTGTTTGTCAGCAGCGTGAAGGTCAACGGCGAGGCGACCACCACGCAGCCGTTCAGGGCGTCCGACGTGCCGCAGCCCTGCGATCCTTATGGGGTCTCGAAAATGGAGGCGGAACAGGCCTTGCAGCAGTTGGGCCGCGATACCGGGCTGGAGGTGGTGATCGTCCGGCCGCCACTGGTCTATGGCCCTGGCGTGAAGGCGAATTTCCTGAATCTGATCAAGCTGGTGCAAAAGGGCGTGCCGCTGCCATTTGGCAGCATCCGCAACTTCCGCAGCATGGTGGCGCTCGATAACCTGGTCGACCTGCTGATCGTGTGCAGCAAGCATCCTGCGGCGCCTGGCCATGTGTTCATGGTGTCCGATGGCGATGACATGGGCGTGAAGGAATTGGTGACGAAAATCGCCAGGGCGATGCACAAGCGCGTGTTGCTGGTGCCGGTGCCGGTGGCGCTGATGGCGGGCGCCGCCAAATTGCTGGGCAAGCAGGGCGTCGTGGATCGTCTGGTGGGCTCACTACAGGTCGATATTGCAAGTACGCAAGCGACGTTGGGCTGGCGACCGGTGGTGACACCGCAAGCGGCAATCGACAAAACAGTCGAGCAGTTTTTTCTGATGAATGGTCAAAGCAAAAAATGAAGAGAGTATTTGATTTACTGATGAGCCTGATTGCCGCCGTAATCTTTTTCATTCCGCTGTGCCTGCTTGCCATCGTGGTCAAGGCGACCTCGAAGGGGCCGGTGCTGTACTGGTCCGATCGCGTCGGCCGTGGCAACCGCATTTTCTCCATGCCCAAGCTGCGCACCATGCGCGTCGATACGCCGGTGGTGGCCACGCACTTGCTGGCCGATCCGAAAACCTTTCTGACGCCGGTTGGTGGTTTTTTGCGCAAGTCCAGCCTCGATGAAATCCCGCAACTGTGGTGCATCATCTGCGGTGACATGAGCGTGGTGGGACCGAGGCCGGCGCTGTTCAATCAGCAAAACCTGATCGACCTGCGCACTGAGCAAAATGTTCATCTGATCCGCCCTGGCCTGACCGGCTGGGCGCAGATCAACGGTCGCGACGAACTGCCGATACCGGAGAAGGTCAAGCTGGATGCGGAATATCTGCGGCTGCAGTCGTTTACCTTTGACATCAAGGTCATCATGCTGACGGCGCTCAAGGTGGTGCGGCGCGACGGCATCGTGCATTGATACTGCCTCGGCTTGCAGTATGAAAAAAAGGGGAATCGCCATGGCGCTTCCCCTTTTTTTGGTCCTGGCCGTGACTGATCAGTCTGCCTTGATGGCCTCGACCTGGATCGCCAGCTTGACTTCCGGCGAGAAGGCCGGCAAGCCGAAGTTCAGGCCGAAGTCGCTGCGCTTGAATTCGGCCGTGGCGTCGGCGCCGCACACTTCACGCTTGTAGCGCGGGTGCATGATGCACTTGAACTTGCCTACCGTCAGTTTCACCGGCTTGGTCACGCCCAGCAGGGTCAGTTCGCCATCGACTTGCGTCAATTGCTCGCCGGTGAATTTGAAGTTGTTGCTCTTGTAAGTGATCTGCGGGAACTTTTCAACGTTGAACATGTCGGCTTTCTTGGCGTGCGTGTTCATCGCGTCCAGGCCGAAGTCGATCGAATCAGCTTCGATCACCAGGTCCAGCGTGCCGGTTTTGGCGGTGCGATCGAGGGTAACGGTGCCCTTGGTCTTGTTGAATTTGCCGCGCCAGACGGACATGCCCATGTGATCGGCTTCAAAGCTGGGGAAGGTGTGGGTCGGGTCGAGATTGTAAGTATCGGCGGCGGCCATGGCCGAGCCAGCGCCGGCAACGGCCAGCATGGCGATCATCAGGTGCGAAAATTTCATCGAGGTCCTAGGGGTTGAGGTTGATCTAAGTTAGTAATTACTGGGCAGCGACGTGGAATTTGATGGTTACTTCGTCCGCGACCATGCTGGTGTCTTTCCACTCGCCTTCGCCGATGTTGTAGGTCAGGCGCTTGATCGGCAGGGCGCCGTCAAATGTGTATTTGCCGCCTTCCGCTTTCACGGTCAAGGGGAAGGTCACGTCGGTGGCCTTGCCCTTGATGTTGAGCTTGCCGGTCACCGTCAGCTTGCCAGCGCCGGCCGCCTTGATGCCGCTCGACACAAAAGTCGCTTTCGGGAACTGGGCCGCGTTAAACCATTCTTTTTTTGCCACTTCCTTGTTGTATTCCGGGTCGCCAATGTCGATGCTGGCGGTGTCGATTTCCACCGTTGCCTTGGAGGCGTCCGGTGTGGCCGGGTTGTAATCGATGACGATATTGAATTTCTTGAATTTGGCTTCGACCGGCACATTCATCTGCTTGAAGACGGCCGCTACGCTCGACTTGGCAGGGTCGGTTTTGAGCAGGGTGGCGGCGGTGGCGGCCACGGACAGGCCCAGCAGGGAAGCGAGGACTATGCGTTGGGTAGTTTTCATTTTATTTTTCCTGGTAGTTCAGTAAAGGGAGTTGCGCGATCAAGGCAGCATGCGTTTGAGCACGCCGTCCTTGTCGATGAACTGGTGCTTGAGCGCCGCCAGGACGTGGGCGGCAACGGCTGCGGCCATTGTCATGTTCAAAACATAGTGAATCTCTTTTAAGAGCGGCTTAAGTTCGGGATTGGGCGCCATGATGACGGGCAGCTGGAACAGGCCCAGGTACACCACCGGCACGCCGGCGGCCAGCGTATACAAATAGCCGGAAACGGGCACGGCGAAGATCAGGATATACAGCAGCACATGCATGGCGTCGGCCGCCTTCTTCTGCCAGGCGACCATGCTGGCTGGATGCGGTGGTGGCACATTCGCTTTGCGCCACAGCAGGCGGATGGCGGCGATCGCCAGCACCGTCACGCCCAGCCATTTATGCCAGGAAAAGTATTTGAGCTTGGTGGGCGTCAGGCCCGGGATATCGGTCATGACCAGACCCATGATGAAGGCGCTGATGATGAGCAGGGCGGTGAGCCAGTGCAGGATAATGGCGGTGGTGGTGTAGCGATGCATCGATGACTTTCTTGAAAGTAGTACGTGTTAGGACTAATCGGGCCTAATATACCAAAGAAAAACAAAGTGCGCAGAGGCGCTGCAGATTCTACAAGAAAGACGGCCATCAAAACCGCGGGGCGGGCGGCATTTGTTTGCCGGCCGCCCCGCAGGGAGTGCAACGCGCCTGCAAGCAGGCGCTGGTGTTTGCTTAGATGGCCTTGGCCAGTTGCGCCGCGATACCGATATAGTTGGCCGGCGTCATGGTCAGCAGCACGTCTTTCGCCTCCTGGGGAATGGCCAGGCCGTTGACGAAGGTTTGCAGCGCTTCTTTCGAAATGCCCTTGCCGCGCGTCAGTTCCTTCAGTTGCTCGTACGGGTTTTCGATGCCGTAGCGGCGCATCACGGTTTGCACCGGCTCGGCCAGCACTTCCCAGGTCGCGTCCAGGTCTTGCGCCAGGCGCGCGTGATTCACTTCCAGCTTGTTCAGGCCGCGCAGGCAGCTGTCGTAGGCCAGCAAGGTGTAACCGAGGCCGACGCCGATATTGCGCAGCACGGTCGAGTCGGTCAGGTCGCGCTGCATGCGCGAGACCGGCAGTTTTTCCGACAGGTGTTTCAGCACGGCGTTCGCCAGGCCCAGGTTGCCTTCGGAGTTTTCGAAGTCGATCGGGTTGACCTTGTGCGGCATGGTCGAGGAACCGATTTCGCCGGCTTTCAGTTTCTGCTTGAAGTAGCCCAGCGACACATAGGTCCAGATATCGCGGTTCAGGTCCAGCAAAATGGTGTTGGCGCGCGCAAAGGCGTCGAACAGTTCGGCCATGTAGTCATGCGGCTCGATCTGGATGGTGTACGGGTTGAACACCAGGCCCAGGCGCTGTTCGATGACGGCTTGCGAAAACGCCGGCCAGTCGAACGACGGGTAGGCGGACAAGTGGGCGTTGTAGTTGCCGACCGCGCCATTCATCTTGCCCAGGATCTCGACTTGTTCGATGCGTTTGACGGCGCGCTGCAAACGCGCCACGACGTTGGCAAACTCCTTGCCGAGGGTGGTCGGGCTGGCCGTCTGGCCGTGCGTGCGCGACAGCATCGGCACGTCGGCATTGGTGTGCGCGATCTGCGTCAGCTTTGCCACCAGGCCATTCAATGCCGGCAGCATCACGCCGTCGCGTGCGGCTTTCAACATCATGCCGTGCGAGGTGTTGTTGATGTCTTCCGAAGTGCAGGCAAAATGGATGAATTCCGAGGCGGCCACCAGTTCCGGCACCTCGGCCACTTGCTCCTTGAGCCAGTATTCGACGGCTTTCACGTCGTGGTTGGTGACCGCTTCGATGGCCTTGATGCGGGCCGCATCGGCTTCCGAGAAGTCGCTTGCCATCTTGTCGAGCAGGGCGTTCGCTTGCGCCGAGAACGGCTTGATCTCGGCAAAGCCGGCTTGCGACAGCGCCTGCAGCCAGGAAATCTCCACTTTCACGCGGTGGTGCATGAAACCGGCTTCGGACAGGATCGGGCGCAGCAGGTCGGTCTTGCTGGCGTAGCGGCCATCGAGCGGAGACAGGGCCGACAGCGTGGAATACGGAGAGGTAGTGGTCATGAGAGCGGACGCAAGTTAATGAAACGGTGGGCGCGTGGCGCGCAGGCAAGCTTGGGCCAGCACGCGGGTCACGCGCAGGCAAAGGGGGGCGCCACGGGAAAACAGCGATTTTACCACTGCTGGCCGCGCTTTTGCCGCCGGCGGCCGGCGGGCGGGTTGAATGCGGCATGTCCGCCACACTGCTCAACCGGCATGCGGCGCGCTGCCAAATGCGGGCTGCACCGATGCTATACTGACAGCTACTCGTCTACTTTAACGTATCCATGAAACTGATCGGTTCCCTCGCCAGCCCGTATGTCCGCAAAGTCCGCATTGTGCTGGCCGAGAAAAAGCTCGACTATGCTTTCGAGATGGAAAACGTGTGGGCGCCCGAAACACGCATTGCCGAGGCCAATCCGCTGGGCAAGGTGCCTTGCCTGGTGATGGAAGACGGCAGCGCGCTGGTCGATTCGCGCGTGATCGTCGAATACCTCGACACCCTCACGCCGGTGTGCAAGCTGCTGCCGGCCGGTGGCAACGGCCGTGAGCGGGCCGACATCAAGAACTGGGAGGCCTTGGCCGACGGCATCCTCGACGCGGGCGTGCTGATGCGCCTGGAGCGGGCCCAGCGCCCGCCTGAACTGCAGAGCGAAGCGTGGATCGCGCGCCAGCACGACAAGGTCACGCGCGGCCTGGCGGCCCTTGATGCGCGCCTGGGCGAGAGCGTCTATTGCGCCGGCAAGAACTACACGCTGGCCGACGTGGCGGTCGGCTGCGCGCTGGGCTGGCTCAGCTTCCGCTTCCCCGACATCGACTGGCGCGGCGAACACCCGGCGCTGGCGCGCCTGTTCGACAAACTGTCCGAGCGCCCTTCGTTCAAGGATACCGCGCCGCAATGAGCGGCGGCGACACCAAGGCGCAGCAGCGGCTGCAAATGGCCGATATCGCACGCCTGGCCGGTGTCTCGACCTCGACCGTATCGCGCGCCCTGAGCGGCAGCCCGCTGGTCAACCAGGAAACGCGCACGCGCGTGATCGAACTGGCGCGCTCGCTCAAGTATTCCATCAATATCGGCGCGCAAAACCTGCGCCTGAAACAGAACCGTACGGTGGGCGTGGTGGTGCCGTATGACGCGGCCACGCGCCAGCACCTGTCCGACCCGTTTTTTCTCGGCATGCTGGGCAGCCTGGCCGATGCACTGACGGAGCAGGGCTTTGACATGCTTGTGTCGCGCGTCGACGCCGAAACGCTGGACGCCGCCGCGCAGCCCTTCGACAGCGGCCGCGTGATCGGCATTATCCTGATCGGCCAGTGGCGCCACCATGAACAATTGAACCAGCTGGCCGCGCGCCAGGTGCCGATCGTCGTGTGGGGTGCGCAATTGCCGCAGCAGCTGTATTGCACCGTCGGCGGCGACAATATCGCCGGCGGCCGCCTGGCCACCGAGCACCTGCTGGCGGCGGGGCGCCGGCGCATCGCTTTTTTTGGCGACGCCAGGCTGCCCGAAGTGGCGCAGCGCCAGCAGGGCTACGCCCAGGCGCTGGCCGCGCACGGCCTTGAACCGGACCCGCAACTATATGTGGCCGGCTCGTTTTTGCCGCAGGTAGGCGCGGCCGACGTCGAGGAGTTGCTGGGCCGCCACACGCCCTTCGACGCCATCTTTGCCTGCAGCGACCTGCTGGCCATGAGCGCCATCAGCGCCTTGCGCGCGCGCGGCATCGGCGTGCCGGAACAGGTGGCCGTGGTCGGCTACGACGATATCGAACTGGCCTCGTATTTTCATCCACCCCTGACCACCGTGCGCCAGCCCATCCGCGCCGCCGGCCGCGCGCTGGTGGCCTCCCTGCTGGCGCTGGTCGATGGCGCGCCGGCGCCGTCGCAGCAACTGCCGACCGAGCTGGTGGTGCGCGCCTCGGCCGCCTGATCAGCGCTTCATGTTCGATTGCAACCGATTGCAAAAAAAATCGAAAAACAACATATTTTCATGTTGCGGCGCAATATGAAAAATGGGCGGTGCATGGCGCAAAATCCGCATTTCCTCTCTATAGTCCCATTTATTTTCACTTGAAAAACAACAGAATTTCCATGTTGCAGCGCTCGATTGCAATCGATTGCAATAAATTCTTATCCGTTCAATAATGAGGTATCGGCCACCTTGATGTGGCGGTATCAAAATATTGGAGACAAAGATGAGCACACGTATTGCCCAACGTGGCCGCATGGCCGCAGCCGTCACCCTGGCGATGTTGCAACTGGGCGCCGCCCATGCGCAGCAGGACGTATCAGCCGCCCCTTCCGCCGACGCCTCCGCCGCCAGCGACGGCCTGAAACTCGAACGCATCGTCGTCACCGGCACCACCGGCGGCACCTCGAAAATGAAATCGAGCAATTCGGTCAGCAGCATGGAGCTCGACACCATCGTCAACAACGCGCCGACCAGCGCCGCCGAACTGTTGCGTTCGGTACCCGGCCTGCGCGCCGAATCCTCGGGCGGCGAGGGCAATGCGAATATCACCGTGCGCGGTTTGCCGATCTCGGCCGGCGGCGCGCGCTATGTGCAGATCCAGGAAGACGGCCTGCCGGTGCTGCAGTTCGGCGACTTCAATTTCACCACCCCCGACAGCTTCGTCAAGATCGATTCCACGCTCGACCACCTGGAGGTGGTGCGCGGCGGTTCGGCCTCGACCCTGGCCACCAACTCGCCGGGCGGCATCATCAATTTCATCAGCAAGAACGGCCAGGAACAGGGCGGCAGCGTGGCGCTCAGCCGTGGCCTGGGCTACGACCAGACGCGCGTCGATTTCGATTACGGCGCGCCGATTTCCGAGCGCACGCGCTTCTTTATCGGCGGCTCGTACCGCAGCGGCGAAGGCATCCGCCACAGTGGCGTGAACAGCGAAAAAGGCGGCCAACTGCGTGGCAATATCACGCATGCATTCGACAGCGGCTTCGTGCGCCTGTCGTTCAAGCACCTCGACGACCAGTCGCCGACGGCCTTGCCGGTACCGGTGCAGGTCAACAATGGTTCGATTTCGGCGATCGCCGGCATCGATCCGCGCAAGGCCAGTTTTTATTCGCCGTACTGGGTGCCGGACGCCGTATTGAACGGCAACAACCAGCGCGTGGACACCCGCGTCAACGACGGCCTGCACGTGAAAAGCGATAGTGTCGGCCTGGAGGCGTCGTTCAAGCTGGGCCAGGGCTGGAGCGTGAGCGAAAACTTCCGCTACGCCGACAATTCGGGCCGCTTTACCGGCGTGTTCCCGTCCAATAACGGCAGCGTCGGCAATTATGTGTTCGCTACCGGACCGAAGCAGGGCCAGCCGTATGTGGGGCGCGCGTTTTCCGCCGTGGTGTTCAACACCGCGATTGATGACGCCAGCAATACCCTGAGCGACACCAAGCTGGCCAGGACTTTCGTGCTCGACAGCGGCAAGCTGACCACCACCGCCGGCCTGTACCTGTCGCAGCAAAAGCTGGGCCTGACCTGGAATTTCAACGAATACCTGATGCAGGCCACGGGCGACCAGCCGGCCCTGCTGCAAACGGCCAGCAGCACCCCGGGGTTGATTGGCCCGGCGTTCGGCGCCTGCTGCTCGCGCCTGGTCGACATGCAATACCGCACCACCTCGCCCTATCTGAACCTGGCCTGGGAAAGCGGCGCGCTGAACCTCGACGGCGGCTTGCGGCGCGACCGCCAGCACGCCAGCGGCACGGCCAACCAGGCCACCGGCGCGCAAAGGTATCTGCCGTCGACGGTGCAGCAGGTCGACTATACGCTGGGCCACACCTCGTATTCGCTGGGTGCGAACTACAAGCTGCAGGCGAACCTGGCCGTGTTTGCGCGCGTCAGCGAAGGCGTGGCCTTCAATGCCGACCGCATCCTGTTCGGCACGCCCTTGGATGGCAGCGTGCCTGTGGCCATCAACACCGTGCGCCAGCTCGAAGGCGGCGTGAAATGGCGCCAGGGCCCGCTGAGCACCTTCGTCACCGTGTTCCAGGCGAAGACGAAAGAAAGCAACTACGAGGCGACCACCCAGCTGCGCACGGCCAACAACTATGAAGCCAAGGGCGTGGAACTGGAAGCGGCCTGGAGCGCCGGTGACTTTCGCATCAATGGCGGCCTGACCTTTACCGACGCCGAGATCACCGGCACGGCCGCCGCCGACGTGGCGCTGATCGGCAATACGCCACGGCGCCAGGCACGCTTTGTCTACCAGCTGGCGCCCACCTATGACTGGGGCCCGGCCAGCTTCGGCGCCAGCCTGGTCGGCACCGGCAAGTCCTGGGGCGACGATGCGCACACCATCACCTTGCCGGCCTACCACGTGGTCAACGCCTTTCTGAACTACCAGCTCACGGCGCAAGTGCGGCTGTCGCTGACGGCCAACAACCTGTTCAACAAGATCGGCTACACCGAAGTCGAAGGCGACGGCCATGCCGCGCGCTCGATCACGGGACGCGCCGTCAAGGCCAGCCTGAAATACGCCTTTTAATCAGCAAGGATAGCAATTCATGAGCAACACACCTGGCCCCCTGTCGCGCCTGCTGGCGCCCCTGCCTGCGCCGCTGCGCGACGATGCCGCGCGCCGCTATGCGCAGCAGGAAGCGGTCCTGCTCGAGCGCCTGGGCGCTTTGTACGGCCAGCGCGCCGATTTCACGGCCTGGCTGGGCGAACTGATGGAAAGCATCGGACGCCTGCATGCGGCGCGCTCGCCCGAACTGCTGGACCTGGACGCGGCGCGCGAAGCGCGGCCGGACTGGTTTGCCAGCCAGTCCATGCTTGGCTACAGCACCTATGTGCAGCGCTTCGGCGGCAATTTGCGCGGCGTCGCGGCGCGCATCGCCCACCTGCGCGAACTGGGCGTGACCTATCTGCACCTGCTGCCGTTTTTGCGTGCGCGCGCCGGCGAAAGCGATGGCGGCTTTGCCGTCGCCAGCTTCGAGCAGGTCGAGCCGCAACTGGGCAGCAATGCCGACCTGCTGGAGCTGACGGCGCAGTTGCGCGCGGCCGGCATCAGCCTGTGTTCGGATTTGATCCTCAACCACGTGGCCGACGACCATGCGTGGGCGCTGGGCGCCAAGGCCGGCGACGCGCGGCTGCGCGCGTTTTTCCATACCTTTCCCGACCGGGCGCAGCCGGACCGCTACGAGCGCACGGTCGGCCAGGTCTTCCCGCAGGCGGCGCCCGGCAATTTTACCTTTGTGCCGGAACTGCAGCGCTGGGTCTGGACCACGTTTTATCCGTATCAGTGGGACCTGAACTACGCCAATCCGGCCGTGTTCGCGGCCATGGCCGGCGCCATGCTAGGCCTGGCCAACCAGGGTGTCGAAGTGTTCCGGCTCGACTCCACCGCCTTTTTATGGAAGCGCGACGGCACCGATTGCATGAACCAGCCCGAGGCCCATCATCTGCTGCAGGCGCTGCGGGCAATCGCCGCCATCGCCGCGCCCGGCGTGCTGCTCAAGGCCGAGGCCATCGTGCCCACGCCCAAGCTGCCCGCCTATTTCGGCAGCGATGCCGCACCCGAATGCCATATCGCCTATCACAGCAGCCTGATGGCGGCCGGCTGGGGCGCGCTGGCCGAGCAGGACACCGATTTGCTGCGCCAGGTGATCGCCGCCACGCCGCCGCTGCCGCCTGCCGCCTGCTGGCTCAGCTATGTACGCTGCCACGACGATATCGGCTGGAACGTGCTGCTCAACGAAGCCGGCCCTGACGGCCCGGCGCGCCTGGCGCGCATCGCGCGCTTCTTTGCCGGCGCGCCGGGCAGCTATGCGCGCGGCGCCGCTTTCCAGAGCAGCAGCGCCGACCAGGCCCACGGTAGCAACGGCATGGCCGCTTCGCTGGCCGGCCTGGAAAGCGCGGTGACGGTGGTGGAACATGAATACGCGTTGCGCCGCCTGCTGCTGCTGCACGGCCTGGCGCTGAGCTTTGGCGCCTTGCCGGTGCTGTACATGGGCGATGAGCTGGGCATGACCAACGACTACAGCTACACGCAGCGGGCCGACCGCGCGATGGACAGCCGCTGGCTGCAGCGCCCCGCCTTTGACGACAGCCTGCTGGACTGGCGCCACGACGGCGTGAGCGCCAGCGGCCGGCTGTACATGGCGCTGCGCCAGCTGGTCGAGCTGCGTGTGCGCCTGCCGGCGCTGGCGGCCGACGCGCCACGCCAGCTGCTGCCGGCGCAGTCGCCGGCCGTGCTGGCGCTGCTGCGCGGCGAGGGGTTTTTGAACCTCAGCAATTTCAGCGGCGCCGGCCATCCCTATGCGCTGCCGCCCGGTGTCTGGCGCAACTGCCTCGACGGCAGCACCGTGACCGGCAGCATCGGCCTGCAGCCATGGCATATGCTGTGGCTGGAACAAGAACGGGAACCGACATGAATCACGCCAGCACCGAGCACGCCACCACGTACCGCCCGCGTCTGTCGTTCTGGCAGATCATCAACATGAACGTGGGTTTTTTCGGCATCCAGTTCAGCTTTGGCCTGCAGCAAAGCAGCATGAGCCCGATCTACACCTACCTGGGTGCCGACGAAGCGAGCCTGCCCTATCTGTGGCTGGCCGGGCCGATGACGGGCCTGATCGTGCAGCCCCTGATCGGCGCCATGAGCGACCGCACCGTCACGCGCTGGGGCCGGCGCACGCCGTACTTTCTGATCGGCGCCATCCTGTGCAGCCTGGGCCTGTTGGCCATGCCGTTCAGCCCCACCTTGTGGATGGCGGCGGGCCTGCTGTGGATACTCGACGCGGCCAACAACGTGACGATGGAGCCCTACCGCGCCTTTGTCAGCGACAAGCTCGACCCGAAACAGCACTCGCTGGGCTTTCTTACGCAAAGCGCGTTTACCGGGCTGGGGCAGACGCTGGCCTATCTGACGCCGTCGCTGCTGGTGATGTTCGGCATGAACAAGGATGCGGTCAATGCCAGCCATATTCCGCATATCGTCATCGTCGCCTTTCTGATCGGCGCCGTGTTTTCGCTCGCGTCCGTGCTGTGGACCCTGAAAACCACGCCGGAAAACCCCTTGACGGCCAGCGAGCTGGCGGCGATCCGCAGCCGCGCGCCGGGCTGGCGCCATACCCTGGGCGATATCGGCACAGCGCTGCGCGAGATGCCGCCGACGATGAAGCAGCTGGCCGTCGTCAAATTGTTCCAGTGGTACGCCATGTTCTGCTATTGGCAGTACATTTCCCTGTCCCTGGCCGCCAGCGTGTTCCACACCACCGACCCGGCCTCGCAAGGGTTTCGCGACGCCGGCCTGTTGAATGGGCAAGTGGGCGCGTTTTATAACTTCGTCGCCTTTATCGCCGCCTTTGCGCTGGTGCCGTTCACGCGGCGCTTCGGCCCGAAGCGCATGCACAGTGCCTGCCTGTGCGCGGCCGGCGTGGCCATGCTGTGCATCCCGCTGATCCACACGCCGGCGCTGCTGTTCATTCCGATGCTGGGCGTAGGCCTGGCCTGGGCCAGCATCATGGGCAATCCCTATGTCATGCTGGCCGGCTGCATTCCGCCCGAACGCACGGGCGTCTACATGGGCATCTTCAATATGTTCATCGTGATCCCGATGATCATCCAGATCTTCACCCTGCCGCTGTACTACCACAGCTGGCTGGGCGGGCGTCCGGAAAACGTCATCCGCCTGGCCGGCGCGCTGCTGCTGTGCGGCGCGGTGGCGGTATTGTTCGTCAAGCTGCGTCCGCCGCAAGCCACTGCCAGGGATTGACGACAGGCGTAAAAAAACCGGCAAGCTTGCCGGTTTTTTTCGATGCCGAGGAAGATTATTCGGCCACTGCCATCTGACTTTGCAGGTAGTTCTGCAGGCCGACCTTGGCGATCAGGTCGATCTGCGTTTCCAGCCAGTCGATATGCTCTTCGGTGTCATCCAGGATCATCAGGAACAGGTCGCGCGAGACGTAATCGCCGGCCTTTTCGCTGATGGCGATGCCTTCCTTGACGGTGGCGTGCGCGGCGCGTTCCAGTTTCAAATCGCATTCCAGCATTTCCGGCGTGTTCTCGCCGATCAGCAGCTTGTGCAGCGCTTGCAGGTTAGGCAGGCCGTCGAGCATCAGGATGCGGTCGATCAGCTTGTCGGCGTGTTTCATTTCGCCGATCGATTCTTCGTATTCCTTCTTGCCCAGCTTTTCCAGGCCCCAGTGCTTGTACATGCGCGCATGCAGGAAGTACTGGTTGATGGCCGACAGTTCGTTGGTGAGCTGTGCGTTGAGCATGCGGATGACTTCTTTATCGCCCTTCATGGGATGTCCTTTGTTCTGTGTTGCGGTCAATGATGAAACCGGATGTCGGGGTGGTCACTGCCGGGTGGCGCTGGGCTGCCTGGTGACGCATGCTGCTTTGCCGGTCTCGCTATGCCCGCATGATAGCGCAAAAGATTGACAATTTTTGACCTGGAACATGGTTTTTCCGTATTTTTAACGTAAATAACGCGCGAATAAAACCCATTCTCAAATGGATTGCCACGCTCGGCCAATTTTTATTCGTCAAGGCAAATGGAGGCCATTCGCATTCGTATTTCGTCAGCCGCGTTCAAGCTGTGTAGTTCTTGCTCTCAAGCCTGTTTTGGCGCAATCGCCGGTGCGATAATCGTGGAATGATTTTTATTCAAAAAGGGAGTGCAAGATGATGCTGCATATACCTGGCGTGCTCACGCCGGAGCAGGTGACGTATTTTCGCCAGCGCCTGGCGCAGACCGACTGGATCGATGGCCGCGCCAGCGTCGGCGAGCAGGGCGCCCAAGTCAAGCGCAACCGCCAGCTGGCCGAAGGCTCGCCGCTGGCCATCGAGCTGGGCGAGATCGTCAGCCGCGCCCTGATGGCCAATCCGCTGTTCTTTGCCGCCGCGCTGCCGCTGCGCATCCTGCCGCCGTTCTTCAACAGCTATGCCGGCGGCGAGCACTATGGCCTGCATGTCGACGGCGCCATCCGCACGCCGAAAGGCGGCCTGCAGTCGATGCGCGCCGACGTCTCGTCGACCGTGTTCCTGAGCGAACCGGAAGACTACGAGGGCGGCGAGCTGGTGGTGGTCGACTCCTACGGCACCCATGAGGTCAAGCTGCCGGCCGGCGACGTCATCGTCTACCCGTCGACCAGCGTGCACCGCGTGCTGCCCGTCACCAGTGGCGAGCGCGTCTGTTCCTTCCTGTGGACCCAGAGCATGGTGCGCGACGACTGGAAGCGCAGCATGCTGTTCGAGCTGGACCAGAATATCCAGCAAGTGCGCGCCGCGCATGGCGATTCGGAGGCTACCGTGGGGTTGACGGGGCATTATCATAATTTGTTGCGGATGTGGGCCGAGATCTGACGCTCGCCGTTAATTCAAGCTTGAAGACGCCAGGCGTAAAAATGGCGGACCGGAGGCGCCCGTAACGCCTGTGCTGAGGACTGGAGTTTTAATACGCTTTACTGGTGTTCTGGTGTTCTGGTCCAAAAAAAAGTCTGCCGGGCCCGGGGATGTAGGCTGGCAGACTCAACAAGCAAATCGCTTGACTAAAAAAGGGCGCGCAAACGCAAGCAGGGCACGTGGTGCGATGCTTGCGGGCTGGCGGCGGCGCGGGGCCGCAGGAGGCTAGCTCAGTTGGAATGTCAGCGGCACCAGCACATAGACTGGCACGGGCTTGCCGTTTTCGATCATCGGCTTGAACAGGGCGCGCATGGCGGCCTGGCGGCCCGCTTCATCGAGGTTGTTGTAGCCGGTCGACTTGTGCACCAGGATTTGCTCGGGCAAGCCTTTTTCATTGATCAAAATGCGCAGCACCACGGTGCCGCTTTCGCCCAGGCGGCGCGACAGGTTCGGGTAGACCAGCTGCGGCGCCTTGATGTATTCGACGCTGCTGACGGTGCGCGGCGTGGGCGGCGCCGGTGGCGACGGCGCAGGTGACGACGGCGCGGCCGGCGCGCTGGTGGCCGGCGGCGCCGTTTCGGCGCGGCTCGGTTGCGGCGGCGTGATGGTCGGTTCGGTGGGCGCCACGGCGATCAAAGGCAGCGGCGGAATTTCGGCGCGCGGCACCGGTGCGCTCAGTTCCACCGTCCTGGGAATCGATGGTGCGGGCGGCTTCGGTGGCGCCGGTGGGGCGACGATGCTGACGGTGGTGATCACCGGCATGGCCGCGCTCACCACGCGGCTCAGCAAGCCACTCTGGATGCCATAGAAAGCGGCGATGTGCAGCACCAGGATGAGCGTCAGCGGCACGAACTTGCCACGCTTCTTTTCGAAGACGGCAAATGGTTGCACTGCCTGCACCGTAATGGGCGGGGGCATCATCGTCATGGCGTTCATCGCTTTCTTTGTTAATTGGTAAAGACCGGCACCTCTGCACGCGCGAGCACGGTTTCACGCAGGGCGCCAGTCGCATCGAGATGGGTGCTCAAGACTTCGCGCGCGCAGCTGTGGCATTTGCCGCAGCAGGTGGCCACGCCCAGGTCACGGCGCAGCTCGGCCATGCTGGACAGACCCAGGTCGACGGCTTGACGGATTTCACGATCAGATATGTTGTTGCAGACACATACAATCATTGATGCACCCTCTGGAGAAAGTCACACGAAACACAAGAAGAAAAACTGGTCTCATCCGATACTGTTGTCATCGTTTTAATGAGAATCATTATCATTACGTTTCAATTGTCTCGCAAAGACGCGGACTTTGCAAGCGATTTGATGTGCCGCCTTGATTGTGGCGGTATGCGCGCCCCTGATCCAGGGCCATCCAGGGAGCCAAATAAAAACAATTCGCATTCGTGCTTATAATACTGGTATTGTCTCGGACGGTCGGCGCCTGCCATTCTTTTTTGCAGGCCCGGTTGTCGGCATTTCACAACACAGGCGTGGAATGCCTTACTACTTGAACGGAATTGCTCATGACTCTAGTTCCAAATTTGATGACGCTCGACGCGCTGGCAGTCGGCCAGAGCGGTACGGTGTTGCATATCACGCCCTTGCCGGCGGACCAGATGGAGGACGGCGTTGACCTTGCGCGCCGGCTGATGGAGCTGGGATTCGTGCCCGGCGAACGCATCCGCATGCTCAAGCGCGGCCTGCCCGGTGGCGATCCGCTCGCCATCCGCGTGGGCAATGCCACGTTCGCACTGCGCCGCTTCGAAGCGGCGCTGATCACGATTCAACCGCTGACCTGACCGGAACAACCATGGGTGCCGTAGAAAACATCACCGGCGCCGGCTTGCACAAGCCGACGCACCAGCCACAAATCGCCCTGCTGGGCAATCCGAATTGTGGCAAGACCGCCCTGTTCAACCGTCTGACCGGCTCGCGCCAGAAAGTGGCGAACTACGCCGGCGTGACCATCGAACGCAAGGAAGGCCATTTCACGTCGCCAGCCGGCACGCCGGTGCGCGTGCTCGATTTGCCGGGCGCCTACAGCCTGAAACCGACTACCCCCGATGAAGCCATCACGCGCGACGTGGTCGGCGGCCTGCGCCCGGGCGACCCGCGGCCGGACGCCATCGTCTGCGTGGTCGACGCCACCAATTTGCGCCTGAACCTGCGCCTGGTGCTGGAAGTCAAGCGCCTGGGCCTGCCGATGCTGCTGTCGCTGAACATGACCGACATCGCGAAAAAGCGCGGCATGCTGATCGACGTGGCCAGGCTGTCCCAGGAACTGGGCATGCCGGTGGTCGAGACCATCGCCGTGCAGCACGACGGCGAAAAAGCGCTGCTGGCCGCCATCGACGCCATGCTGCCGCTGCCGCCGGCCGATCCGCAGCCCTTGTCCAGCATCGACAGCGTGTCGGTGGAAGAGACCCAGCGCGAAGTGCGCCGCATCCTGGGCCTGGTCAGCAACGACGCCGCCGACAGCGGCAACCTGACGGAAAAAATCGACAACGTGGTGCTGCACCCGGTGTTCGGCCCCATTATCCTGGCCGTGCTGATGTTCCTGATCTTCCAGGCCGTATTTACCTGGGCGGCCACGCCGATGGAAATGATCACCAAGGGCGTCGAACACCTGGGCGCCGTGCTGACGGCGAACATGCCCGATGGCCATCTGAAAAGTCTGCTGGTCGAAGGCGTGATCGGCGGCGTCGGCAGCGTGCTGGTGTTTTTGCCGCAAATTCTGATTTTGTTCTTCTTTATCCTGAGCCTGGAAGACTGCGGCTACCTGCCGCGCGCGGCCTTCCTGCTCGACCGCATGATGGGCGGCGTGGGCCTGTCGGGCCGCGCCTTCATTCCGCTGTTGTCCAGCTTTGCCTGCGCGATTCCCGGCGTGATGGCCGCGCGCACCATCCAGAATCCGCGCGACCGCCTGGTCACCATCATGATCGCGCCCTTGATGACGTGTTCGGCGCGCCTGCCCGTGTATGCGCTGATCATCGCCGCCTTTATCCCCGAGCAGCAGGTGTGGGGTTTATTGAGCCTGCAGGGCCTGGTGTTGTTTGCGCTGTACTTTGCCGGCATTATTTCGGCCATGGCCGTGGCCTGGGTGATGAAGCGCAGCATGGGCAGCAAGGCCAGGCAGGCCTTGCTGCTCGAGCTGCCCAGCTATCACTGGCCGCACCTGCGCAACCTGGCCGTCAGCCTGTGGGAACGCGCCAAGATCTTCCTCACCCGCGTCGGCACCATCATCCTGACCCTGATGATCATCCTGTGGTTCCTCAGCACCTTCCCCGGCCCGCCGGACAACGCGATCCATCCGCCGATCTACTACAGCCTGGCCGGCATCCTGGGCCGTGGCCTGGAAGTGATCTTCGCGCCGATCGGCTTCAACTGGCAGATCTGCATCGCGCTGGTGCCGGGCATGGCCGCGCGTGAAGTGGCCGTCGGCGCCCTGGGCACCGTCTACGCGCTGTCGCAAAGCGGCGATGCGCTCGCCTCCACCCTCGAACCGCTGATCGCCCATTCGTGGTCGATGGCCACTGCCCTGTCGCTGCTGGCCTGGTATGTGTTCGCGCCGCAGTGCCTGTCGACCCTGTCGGTGGTCAAGCGTGAAACGGGCGGCTGGCGTTATCCGCTGCTGATGGCCGGCTATATGTTCGCGCTGGCCTACGGCGCCTCGTTCATCACCTATCGCGTCGCGCTGCTGCTGGGCGCCTGAGGAGACCTGTATGTGGCAAACCCTGATCGTCGCCCTGATTGTCGCCACCGCGCTGCTGCATTTCTCGACGCGCTATCTGCCGGCCGGCGCGCGGCGCGCCATCGTGCGCGGCCTGGTGCGCTGCGGTTTGAATGAAGAGAAGATGGCCAAGGTGTTCAAGGTCGCGCCCGGCTGCGGCAGCGGCTGCGGCTCCTGCGGCTCCTGCGACACGCCGGCGCCGCCCTCGGACACGGCTGGCGGCGGCGACAGCAAGAAAAGAGTGATCCTGATGCAGGTGCGGCGTTAAGTCTTGCCGCTGACCGGATGTAAAAAAACCCGCAAAAGCGGGTTTTTTTACGCCGGGAGAAAAATCAATCCTTGCCCGCCAGCTTGTCCACCACCGGCACCAAGGCAGCCGGGCGGCAGCC
The DNA here is from genome assembly GCF_002250505.1 of Janthinobacterium sp. PC23-8. Lineage (GTDB taxonomy): Bacteria > Pseudomonadota > Gammaproteobacteria > Burkholderiales > Burkholderiaceae_D > Janthinobacterium. The sequence goes on along the minus strand of NZ_NJGY01000001.1, from coordinate 1,979,476 downwards.
AAACGCCGCCAGCCGGCCTTGCGCGTCGGGCGCCAGATCCAGATCATAGGGCAGGCGGCCGGCCACCAGCCACAGTCTGTCATGCGGCAGGGCACCCAACAGGCGGCGCTGGCCGTCGACGAGCACGGCGTTATAGGTCTGCAGCACGATCTGCCGCGCGCCTTGCGCAAAGGCGAGGGCGGCGTCCACTTCTGCGGGCTGCGCCTGGGTCGACAGCGCAAACTCGCGCACCTCGAAGCCGGCCGCCAGCAGGGCGGGCAGCATCGAGCTGCGCGCGTCCTGGTGGCGGCCCAGCGCCACCTCGTCGATCTCGCTGCGCGCGCGCACTTCCACCGTGATCAGGGTCACCGGCAGGCCGGCGTCGAGCGGGCGATAGGGTCCCGGCACGCGCAGCGCGGCCTGCTGCACCTTGTGCGCCAGCGCCAGTGCCTCTGGCCGCATCAGCGCCGGCGGCGTGACGGCGCGCTGCCGCCAGTCGCGCACCGCGTGCACGCGCTTGAGGGCCGCCACGCGCGCCACCGCCTCGTCGATGCGCGCCATGGCGAGCGCACCGCTGTCCACCGCCGCCAGCACCGCCTCGATGGCCGCCTGCTGGCGCGCCTGGCTGTGCGAGATCAGGACGATATCGGCGCCGGCCTGCAAGGCGGCGACGGCGCCGCCGCTGACGCCGATACCGTCGGCGATCGCCGCCATTTCCAGGCAGTCGGTAATCACCACGCCTTCATACCCCATCTGGCCGCGCAGCAGGTCCGTCAGCACGCCTTTCGACAAGGTGGCCGGCACGCTGGTGTCCAGCTCGAAGGCCGGGAACACCACGTGCGCCGTCATGATGGCGTCGACACCCAAGGCGATCGCGGCGCGAAACGGCGCCAGTTCCACCGCCTGCAATCGTTCTTTATCGTGGGCGACCTTCGCCATCGCATGATGCGTGTCGGTGGCCGTGTCGCCATGGCCGGGGAAATGCTTGGCGGTGACGGCCACGCCGCTCGATTGCTGGCCGCGCATGGCGGCCATGCCGTAGTCGATGACGGTGGCGGCGTCTTCGCCATAGGCGCGCACGCCAATGACCGGGTTGTCGCGGTTGTTGTTGACGTCCAGCACGGGCGCCAGCATCAGGTTGACGCCGACCTGGCGCATCTCGTCGCCACTGACGTGGTTGAGCCGTTCGCAGTCAGGCACCGAGCCGGCCGCCTGGAAGGCCATCGCGGAAGGGATGGGCGTGACGCCCTGCTCGATGCGCATCACCATGCCGCCTTCCTGGTCGATCGCGATCAATAAAGGGATGTCGGACACTTCCGCGTTGATCTCCTGCAGTTCGCGGCACAGGGCGGAGACCTGCCGGGGCGACTGCACATTGCGGCGAAACAGGATCACGCCGCCGATCTGGTACCGCCGGATCAGCGTCCTGATATGGTCGTCGGCCGCCAGGCCATCGAAACCCACCATGAACAGCTGTCCTGTTTTCTCGCGCAAGCCCTGCTCCATTGCCTTTTCTCCGGTGTTCCTGTGGGTGACGATCGCTATCGTGCCCGACATTGTAGGGGATGCGACATCCTCTGCAAGTGGTTTTGAACGGGTATTAATCGAGCGATTTGAACGACTCGGCCTGCGCCTTCGGCCAGTACACGCTGAACACGGGCGGCAGCTTGGGCAACTGGTCCGGGTCGAGCAGCTGGCCTGTCTCCAGGAAGGGCAACAGGGCCGACGCCAGCCGAACCTGGTTCGGCGAGATGCGCCGCACCAGATGGTGCGGGCGCAGCTCCTGCGGATGGTTCAGGCCGGCGGCGGCGATCAGCTCGGCCAGCGCCTTCATGGTGTTCTGGTGGAAGTGGGCCACCCGTTCGATCTTGTCGTGCACCACCAGCGCGCGCTGGCGCTGCGGGTCCTGGGTGGCCACGCCCGTCGGGCAGCGGTCGGTATGGCAGCTTTGCGACTGGATGCAGCCGAGCGCGAACATGAAGCCGCGCGCCGAATTGCACCAGTCGGCGCCCAGCGCCAGCAAGCGCGCGATGTCGAAGGCGGTGATGATCTTGCCCGAGCAGCCGATCTTGATTCTCTCGCGCAGGTTGGCGCCGACCAGGGTGTTATGCACCAGCACCAGCGCTTCCTGCAGCGGCGTGCCCACATGGTCGGTAAATTCCAGCGGTGCCGCGCCGGTGCCGCCTTCGCTGCCGTCGACGACGATGAAGTCGGGCGTGATGCCGGTGGCCAGCATCGCCTTGACGATGCCGAAAAATTCCCACGGGTGGCCGATGGCCAGCTTGAAGCCGGTCGGCTTGCCGCCCGACAGCGTGCGCAGCCGGTCGATAAAGTGCAGCATCTCGATCGGCGTGGAAAAGGCGCTGTGGGCAGCCGGCGAGACGCAGTCCTCGCCGACGGCCACGCCGCGCGTGACGGCGATCTCGATCGTCACTTTCGGCCCCGGCAGCACGCCGCCGTGCCCGGGCTTGGCGCCCTGCGACATTTTCAGCTCGATCATTTTGACCTGCTCGGAGCTGGCGTTGGCGATAAAGCGCTCTTCCGAAAACGTGCCGTCCGGGTTGCGGCAGCCGAAGTAGCCGGAGCCGATTTCCCACACCAGGTCGCCGCCGTTGGCGCGGTGATGGGGGCTGATGCTGCCTTCGCCCGTATCGTGCATGAAGCCGCCGCGGCGCGCGCCGCCATTGAGCGCCAGGATGGCGTTGGCCGACAGCGCGCCAAAACTCATCGCCGAGATATTGAACACGCTGGCCGAGTACGGCCGCGCGCGCGGGCAATCGGGATGGTTGCCGATCTCGATGCGGAAGTCAAAGCCGCTGACGACGGCCGGCGCGATCGAATGGTTGATCCATTCATAGCCGGCTTCATAGACGTCGAGCTGGGTGCCGAAGGGGCGCTTGTCGGTTTCCTGCTTGGCGCGCTGGTAGACGATGCTGCGCTGGTTGCGCGAGAACGGCGTGGCCTCGCTGTCGCTCTCCAGAAAATACTGGCGGATCTCGGGGCGCACGCTTTCAAAGGTATAGCGGAAATGCGCGAGGATGGGATAGTTGCGGCGCAGCGCGTGCTTCGTTTGCAGCAGGTCGCTGATGCCCAGCAAGGTCAGCGTGCCGGCCAGCAGCGGCAGCCAGTAATGGTCGTAGAAAAACAGCGAGAGAACAAAGAGGGCTGCCGACGCGATCAGGGTCAGGTAGCGGATGGAAAAAAGGGGCATGGACACTCCGGTAAGGTCGCTCTGGCCACAGAGTGTACCGGTGATTTGCAAAGGCCGTGGCGGTCGCTGCCGCCACGGCTGGTCTGGCTATTGCGCGGCGCGGATGCGCGCGACTCTTTCCGCGCTGGCCGGATGGCTCGACAGATATTGGGTGCCGTGGTCAAACTTGCCCAGCGCCTCAAACACCTGCGCCAGGTGCTCGAGCGCGATGCCGTTGCGGCGCAGCATGGCGATCGCGTAGTCGTCCGCTTCGCGCTCGACGTCGCGCGAATATTTCATGTCCAGCAGCAGTGGCGGCAGCGTCGCCACCACCGCCGAGACGTCGCCGAACAGCAGCGCCGCGCCGGCGCCGACGGCCGAGGTCTGGATGATGCGCCGCGTCAGGTGGCGCCGCTGCAAGTGGCCCAGCTCATGCGCCAGCACGCCCATGATGGCCTGGTCGTTGGGCATCAGTTCCACCATCTCGTCGGTCAGCACGATGTCGCCCGAGGGCAGGGCGAAGGCGTTCGGGCCGATTTTGCTTTTGCGGAAAACGATGCGGTGCTCGAGCCGGCTGCCATCCGGTGTTGCCAGGCGGGCGAACTGCGCGCGCAAGCCGTCCTGGCGCGCTTGCCCGAGCGCGCTCGGCGCGAACACATGGCGGTCCAGCATGTCCAGCACGCCCTGGCCCAGCTGGCGCTCGACCGCTGGCGGCAGCGCATAGGCCAGGGCCTTGGCCCCCAGCGGCAGCAGATACTGGTAGCACAGAAACAGCGCCAGCACGGTGGCCAGCAGCGCCAGCACGGTGGCGCGCCAGCTTTGCTGCAGCCGCACGACCAGGCTGTCGCGATGGCCGCTGGCATGCAGCAGGTCGTTGAAGGCGGCCTGGTCGCTGATTTCCAGGTAGGCGCCGTCGGGGAAGCTGACCTTGCGCACGGCGTGGCTGGTGCGCTCGGAGACATGCAGTTGCGCCAACGGGCAGCGTCGCTCGATGTCGCCGGCCAGCACGGCCTGGCCCTCGTCCACGCCGAGCGTGACGTGGTACAGGCGCGAGGTCTGGCCGTCGAAGTAGCGCGCGGGGATGGGTGCGCTCATCGCCTCACATCGACAGGTCGAAGTCCAGCAGGTCGACCACGCCTTCGCCGGTGGCCGATACTTGCTGGCCGGTGGCGGCGACGAATTCATCGAGGCTGCCGTGCGCCAGCAGCGCGGTCGCTTCCAGTCGGTATTTCAGCCAGCGCACATGGGCGAACGGCGTGAACAGGCCCAGCGTGATGACGATGCCCAGCAGGTTGGTCAGCATGATGAAGGTGGTGCGGCCCCAGGTCAGCTGCGAGGCGAACTGGTGCTGCTGCAATCGCGTATGGTTCCAGATCAGGTTCTGGATCATGGTCAGGAACAGTGGCAGCACGGTAAACGCCCACAGGTACAGCGCGCCGATGGCCACCAGCAGGCTGCCGACCTTGGCCGGGTTGTTGGCATTCGCGGCAAAGGCCGTAAATACGCCGCCAAACACCACGAAGATCAGCGCCAGCAGGCCGGCGATCAGGATCACGAAGAACAGCAGATAGGTCTTGTAAAAGCTGCCGACGGTGGCGTCAAAGCTGAAATGGCTGGCGCCAAAGCGGCTTTCCGTGTGCTGGAAGCGCTTCATGCGCTGGTGCAGCAGCGGTGTCAGCAGGCCCAGGGTCAACGCGTTCAGGATCGGCAGCAGCAGGAAGTACAGATACGCCTGTTTGGCGCTGCCGCCAAAGCCGAAGCGGATGCCGCGGTAGCTGGTGTTGTACAGCTTGAACTGCAGGCTTTTCCAGACCAGCCAGGGCAGGATGGCGGCCATCAGCACGAACATGATGAAGCCGATGACAGGCGAGACCTGGAAGGCGATATTGTAGCCGGCGATCAGCACCACGGCGGCGATGCGGCCCTTGAGAATGGCAATCGCGTTGCCATGGTATTCGAAGCTGCTGCCGGCCAGATGGGTGCTCGAATAGAAATAGCGGTTGCGGCGCACTTTGGCCCAGGCCGAATAAATGCCCAGGGTGACGATGCTCAGCAGCAGGTTGACGATCCAGATGCGAAAGTATTCGCTGCCGGTGGCGCTGAAGGTTATCGCTTCACGCTTGAGGGTTGGCTGTTGGTTGTCGATATCCACGCGGATGATCCTTGCAATTGAGGAATAAGCAAGATGCTGGATCGGCAAGATGTTGTCAATTGAAATATTGATCGTGCGCAATGTTTTTGCTTCTGGCGGCGTGCGCGGCGCCGACGGGCGTGCACGCTATACTGGCAGTCACTTTATCGCTGACGGGAATACCATGATCGTTGTCCACCATCTCAACAATTCGCGCTCGCAGCGCGTGCTGTGGCTGCTCGAAGAACTGGGCCTCGAGTACGAGGTCAGGCGCTACCAGCGCGACCCGGAAACCATGCTGGCGCCGGCTGCCCTGAAAGCCGTGCATCCGCTGGGCAAGTCGCCCGTGATCACCGACGGCGCCAACACGGTCGCCGAATCGGGCGCCGTCATCGACTACCTGGTCGAGCGCTACGGCAACGGCCGTCTGGTGCCGACGGCAGGCACGCCGGAAAAGCTGCGCTATACCTACTGGCTGCACTTCGCCGAAGGCTCGGCCATGTCGCCGCTGCTGATGAAGCTGCTGTTCGACAAGGTCGAATCGAGCCCGATGCCGTTCTTTGCGAAACCGATCGCGCGCGGCATCGCGCAAAAAGTGAAGACCACCTTCGTGCAGCCCAATATCGACAGCCAGCTGGCCTATATGGAAGCGGAACTGGACAAGAATAAATGGTTCGCCGGCAATGAGTTCTCCGCCGCCGATATCCAGATGAGCTTTCCGCTCGAAGCGGCCGCCGCGCGCGCGGGACTGGACGCGCGCCTGCCGAAACTGACGGCGTTCTTGCAGCGCATTCATGCGCGCCCGGCCTATCAACGGGCATTGGAGCGTGGCGGACCCTACGATTACGCCAAGTAATCGCGGTTGCCCGGGCCACGCTACGGTAAAATGATCGATTCAACCAGCATCAACTTACCGCATGGCCCGACTCCTCGCTATCGACGGCTTGAATATCGTACGCCGCGTCTACGAAGCCAGTCCTGAACCCGATTCCGACCTCAAGGCGCAGATCGCGCTGCGCCATGCGCTGTCGTCGTTGCGCACCTTGATCAACGACCACCAGCCGACGCATGTGCTGCCCGCTTTCGACTATGGCGGCCCGACCTGGCGCCACGCCCTGTATGCCGGTTACCGTGAAGGGCGCCAGCCGATGCCGCAGGTGCTGCGCGACGCCTTGCCCGGCTTTTACGCCACCCTGGCCGGCTTCGGCCTGCACGTGGTCAGCATCCCCGAGGTGGAAGCGGACGACGTGATCGGCACGGCCGTCATGCGCTGGCTCAGGGAAGGGCGCGGTGCGGCCGTGATTGCCACCACCGACAAGGATTTGCATGGCCTGATCGCGCATGGCGCGCTGGTCTGGGACCATTTCAAGTGCGCCTGGCACGACCATGCCTGGGTCGAAAAAAAATTCGGCGTGCCGCCCGAGCTGTTGCCCGACCTGCTGGCGCTGATGGGCGACGTCACCGACTCGATCCCCGGCGTGGCGAAAATCGGCCTGAAAACCGGCGCCAAACTGTTGCGCGCTTACGGCAATATCGACGCCGTGATGGCCGGCGCCGGCATTTTACCCGGGGCGCTCGGTGAAAGCCTGCGAAAAGAACGCGAAATACTGTATCTTTCAAGAAAGCTCGTCGAACTGAAAACCGATGTGAAGTTGGGCGTGACGTGGAACATGCTGGCGTGGGAGAAGTAACCGTGCGCCAGGCAACAACCAAGCAAGGGAAGTCATCATGATGTTAAAGGCAGTCCTGATCGATAGCAGCGCCGTGGCGCGCGGCCTGCTCAATACGGTGCTGACCGATGGCGGCTACGATGTGTGCGGCCAGAGCCATACCAGCGCGCTGGGCCTGGCGCTGCTGGTCAAGCACCGTCCGCATTTCGTGTGCATCGCGCGCGAGCAGGTGGAAGACGGCAGCGACGTGGTGCAAACCATCCGCGAACAATATCCGAAAACCCTGATCTTCATGGTCTCGGGCGGCATCGACGCGGCCTCGCTGCAGCAGGCGCACGCGATGGGCGTGTCGGGCTTTATCGTGAAACCCTTCATGGCCGACACGGTGCTCAAAACCGTGCGCAATACCGTCATTGCGATGGTGCGCAAGCAGCAGGCTTTGGCCGCTGCTCAGAAGGACGCCTGATTAAATCTACTGCGCGTCGCGATTTGCGGCCGGCGATGCTCACTGTACTAAAGTACAGTTGCGCTTCTCGGCCACAACTCACTGCCGCTCGCTACGATTTTCTCAGGCGTTGATACTGAACTTGACGCATACAATTGTTACAGCACCCCGGTTGAACTGGCGATAATGCCGCCGCCCAGGCAGACATCGCCATCATACAACACGGCCGACTGGCCGGGCGTGACCGCCCACTGGGCCTGGTCGAAGGCCAGGCCGAACAGTTCATCACCACTCGGCAACAGCTGGCAGGCCACGTCGGCCTGGCGGTAGCGGGTTTTTGCCGACAAGCTGCCCGCCTGCGGCGCACTGCCTGCGATCCAGCTGGCCTGGTCGGCCGAGAGCGCGGGCGACAGCAGCCACGGATGGTCATGGCCCTGCACCACATACAGGGTGTTGCTGGCGATATCCTTGCGCGCCACATACCAGGCGTCGCTGCTGCCGTCGGCATGCTGGTACGACTTCACGCCGCCGATGCCGATGCCCTTGCGCTGGCCCAGGGTATAAAAACTCAGGCCCACGTGTTCGCCCACGGTCTTGCCGTCGGCCGTCTTCATCGGGCCGGGCTGGTAGGACAGGTAGCGGTTCAAAAATTCGCGGAACGGTCGCTCGCCGATAAAGCAGATGCCGGTCGAGTCTTTCTTCTGCGCGTTCGGCAGCGCCAGTTTTTCGGCGATCTTGCGCACTTCCGTTTTCGGGATTTCGCCCAGCGGGAACAGCGTCTTTGACAACTGCGCCTGGTTCAGGCGGTGCAGGAAATAGCTCTGGTCCTTGCTGGCGTCGACCGCTTTCATCAGCTCGTAGCGATGCGCGTCGGCCGGCGCCTGGCGCACGCGCGCATAGTGGCCGGTGGCGATCAGGTCGGCGCCGAGCAGCATCGCATGGTCGAGAAAGGCCTTGAACTTGATCTCGGCGTTGCACAGCACGTCCGGGTTCGGCGTGCGGCCGGCCTGGTACTCGCGCAGGAAATCGGCGAACACGCGGTCCTTGTATTCGGCGGCAAAATTGACGGCCTCGATATCGACGCCGATCACGTCGGCCACGCTGGCCGCGTCGATCCAGTCCTGGCGCGTCGAGCAGTATTGCGAATCGTCGTCGTCTTCCCAGTTTTTCATGAACAGGCCGACTACTTCATAGCCTTGTTCCTTCAGCATCCACGCGGCGACCGAGGAATCGACTCCGCCGGACATGCCGATCACGACTTTCTTCTTGCTCATCTTGCTTTCCAATGATTTAAATAATCGCTATGCACTGTTAAAGACAGAGGCATGCGTGTGCAGCAGCGCCAGCGGCGCGCGCCGGCCTTCCAGGTATTCGTCGACGCATTGCAGCACCAGCGGGCTGCGGTGGCGGTCCTGGCAGGCCGCCAGTTCATCGCGCGTCATCCACATGGTGCGCAGGATGCCTTCGTCGAGCGGGCGGTCATGTTCGGCGCCGGCGGTGCCGCAAAAGGTGAAGCGCAAATAGGTGACGTCTTCGCCCGTGCGCACCGACTGGTAGCGCGACATGTACATGCCGACCAGGCCGGTGGGGATGAAATCGTAGGCCGCTTCTTCCAGCGTTTCTCGGATCACCGCCTGTTCCAGCGACTCGAACGGGTCGAGATGGCCGGCCGGTTGATTGATCTTGACGCCCTCGCTGGTCTCTTCTTCAATCAGTAAAAACAGGCCGTCGCGCTCGACGATGGCGGCAACGGTGACAGAGGGTTTCCAGATTCTCGGCATGATCCATCCTTGAAAGAGCCGACATTTTATCTTGTTCTGCGCGCGCGGTCTGAACCCGGCTTGCTTTGCGCCGACATATTGATAAAAGACAACGTTTTTGCAAATAACAGGGGAAGGCACTTACATCGTGCCGGGGGCGCGCACTAGCATGGACGAGTTTGACGGCAAGGCGCCCGGTGCGCCCGCCAATATAGGCGCTCTGCGTGGTCAAAACAAGCGCGCACGAATGCCGTGATGTGGCGAAATTGTCACAAGCGCGCATCGCCGCGGCGCGCGCGGTACGCACCGGCTCTGCGGGAATGTGTACCGGGCGCCTGGAAGTTGCTGCTTCACAAATGTTTACGGCTGTGGTTTACGTGTTAGATTCTAGTCAGTTTAATAATTTCTGGAGGCATCATGAGGATAGGCATACCGGCCGAAACGCGGCCCGGCGAAACCCGGGTCGCGGCCACGCCCGAGACCGTCAAGAAGCTGGCGGCCAGGCACCAGATCGTCGTGCAGGCCGGGGCCGGCCTGCATGCCTCGATTCCCGACGACGCTTACGCCGCCGCCGGGGCGCAGATCGCCAGCGCCCAGGAAGCCTATGGCTGCGCCATCGTGCTCAAGGTGCGTGCGCCCGATGCCGCCGAACGCGCTTTGATGGCCGCTGGCACGGTGCTGATCGGCATGCTCAATCCGTTTGACGCCGACAATATTGCCGCCATGGCCGGCGCTGGCCTGTCCGCCTTTGCGCTCGAGGCCGTGCCGCGCATCACGCGCGCGCAATCGATGGACGTGCTGTCCTCGCAAGCCAATATCGCCGGCTACAAGGCAGTGCTGGTGGCGGCCAACACCTATCAGCGCTTCATGCCGATGCTGATGACGGCCGCCGGTACCGTCAAGGCCGCGCGCGTGCTGATCATGGGCGTGGGCGTGGCCGGCCTGCAGGCGATCGCTACCGCCAAGCGCCTCGGCGCCGTGATTGAAGCATCCGACGTGCGCCCGCCCGTCAAGGAACAAGTGGAGTCGCTGGGCGCCAAGTTCCTCGACGTGCCGTTTCTGACCGATGAGGAAAGGGAGATCGCCAAGGGCGCGGGCGGTTATGCGCGCGCCATGCCTGCCGACTGGATGCGGCGCCAGGCCGAACTGGTGCATGAACGGGCGAAGCTGGCCGACATCATCATCACCACCGCGCTGATCCCGGGCCGCGCCGCACCGGTGCTGATCTCCGAAGAGACGGTGAAAGCCATGAAGCCCGGTTCCGTGATCGTCGACCTGGCGGTGGAGCAGGGCGGCAACTGCCCGCTGTCCGAACTGGGCAAGACGGTGGTGAAACATGGCGTCCATATCGTCGGCGAGCCGAACCTGGCAACCCTGGTGGCGGCCGACGCCTCGGCCCTGTATGCGCGCAACGTGCTCGATTTCCTGAAGCTCATCATCGACAAGGACGATATGCTCCTGATCGACCGCGAGGACGAAATCATCAAGGCCAGCCTGGTGTGCACGGGCGGCGATGTGTTACGCAAATGAGTTACGCAAATAAGTCAGAAAATAATCATCGACATCGGGAGAGCGGCACCATGGATATCAGTCACACCATCACCAACCTTATCATCTTCGTGCTGGCCATTTATGTGGGCTACCACGTGGTCTGGACCGTCACGCCGGCACTGCATACGCCGCTGATGGCCGTCACCAACGCCATTTCGGCCATCATCATCGTCGGCGCCATGCTGGCCGCCGGCCTCACGCAAGGCCCGCTGGCCCAGGCGGCCGGCACCCTGGCCGTGGCGCTGGCGGCCGTCAATGTATTCGGCGGCTTCATGGTCACCCAGCGCATGCTCGAAATGTTCCGTAAAAAGGAACCGAAGGCCAAGCAGGGAGACAAGCCATGAACCACGCCATGAGTTTCGTCACCATGAACCTGGTGACGATGATGTACCTGATCGCCTCGGTGTGCTTTATCCAGGCCCTGAAAGGGCTGTCGTCGCCGGCCACGGCGCGCCGCGGCAATGCCTTCGGCATTTCCGGCATGGCGATCGCCGCCGTCACCACGGTGGCCCTGATCCTGAAACTGAAGGAGCAGCAGACCGGCGGCATGGGCTTGACCCTGGTCATCATCGGCATCGTCACCGGCGGCGCGATCGGCGCCTATCTGGCCAAAACCGTGGAAATGACCAAGATGCCGGAACTGGTGGCGGCCATGCATTCCCTGATAGGCCTGGCGGCCGTGTGCATCGCGGTCGCGGCCGTGTCGGAACCGTGGGCCTTCAATATCGCCGAGCAGGGCCAGGCACTGCCGATCGGTAACCGCTTCGAGCTGTTTATCGGCACCTTTGTCGGCGCCATCACCTTTTCCGGCTCGGTGATCGCCTTTGGCAAGCTGTCGGGCAAATACAAGTTCCGTCTGTTCCAGGGTGCGCCCGTCAGCTTCAAGGGCCAGCACCTGCTCAACCTGGTGCTGGCGCTGGTGATGGTCGGCCTGGGCCTGACGTTCTGCTTTGCCGACGGCGTCGAGCCGGCCTGGACGCCGTTCGTCATCATGGCCATCATCGCCTTTGCGCTGGGCGTGCTGATCATTATTCCGATCGGCGGCGCCGACATGCCGGTGGTGGTCTCCATGCTCAACAGCTATTCCGGCTGGGCGGCGGCCGGTATCGGTTTTTCGCTCAATAACTCGATGCTGATCATCGCGGGCTCCCTGGTGGGTTCGTCGGGTGCGATCCTGTCCTACATCATGTGCAAGGCGATGAACCGCTCGTTCTTCAACGTGATTTTGGGCGGCTTCGGCGGCGATGCGCCGGCGGCGGGGGCGGCCGGCGCGCAGGAACAGCGGCCCGTGAAATCGGGTTCGGCCGACGACGCCGCCTTTATCATGGGCAATGCGGAAACCGTGATCATCGTGCCCGGCTATGGCCTGGCCGTGGCGCGTGCCCAGCATTCCCTCAAAGAACTGGTGGAAAAGCTGACCCACAAGGGCGTCACCGTCAAGTATGCGATCCATCCGGTGGCCGGGCGCATGCCGGGCCATATGAACGTGTTGCTGGCCGAAGCCGAAGTGCCGTACGACCAGGTGTTCGAGATGGAGGACATCAACGGCGAATTCGGCCAGACCGACGTGGTGCTGGTGCTGGGCGCGAACGACGTCGTCAACCCGGCGGCGAAAGATCCGAAGTCGCCGATCGCCGGCATGCCCATCCTGGAAGCCTACAAGGCCAAGAGCATTATCGTCAACAAGCGCTCGATGGCCTCCGGTTATGCGGGCCTGGACAATGACCTGTTCTACCAGGCCAATACGATGATGGTGTTCGGCGACGCCAAGAAGGTCATCGAGGACATGCTCAAGGCCGTCGAGTAACGGTGATTCACGCGGCCGCGACCACCTGGTTGCGGCCCTGGTGCTTGGCCTGGTACAAGGCGCGGTCGGCGTCCGACATGGCCGCGTCCAGGGTGGCGCCACAGGCCAGGTTGGCCACGCCGATGCTCATCGTCACATGCAGCGCCGTGCCGTCGGGCAGCATGGTGGGGGCGCAAGCGACCGCAGCGCGGATGCGCTCGGCCACCTTGACGGCCTGGGCCAACGTCGTCTCCGGGAACAGCAGGCCGAATTCCTCGCCGCCCAGGCGCGCGCATATGTCGGTGACGCGGCCGGCCTGGCGCAGCACTTGCGCCACCGTGCGCAGCACGGCGTCACCGACGGCGTGGCCATGGCGGTCATTGATGGTCTTGAAGTGATCGAGGTCGGCCACGCCGACCGCCAGCAGGCTGTCGCTGCCGCTGTGACTGCCGCTGCCAATACGCATCGCGCGCGCCATCGCCTGCCCGGCCTGGGCTTCATAGGCGCGCCGGTTCGGCAGGCATGTGAGCGTGTCGCACAGCGCCTGCTGTTCCAGTTGCGCCAGCAGGCTGGCGTTTTTCGCCGCCAGCTCGCGCCGTTCGCGCACATCGATCAGAAAGGCGCCGAAGTAGCGCACGCCGTCGACCGCGCCCAGGTCCATGGCTTTCATTTCGATCGGGATCATCCGCGCATCGCGGTGGCGGATGGCAAATTCGCGTATCTTGCCGAGCACCTTGGAGGTGCGCGAACTGCGGATATAGGCCAATACCATGCCGTCATGCTGGGCCGCCAGCGCGTCGGGCAGCAGGCCGTTCAGGGGCTGACCCAGCAACTCTCCGCTGGCATAGCCCGACAGCGCCTGCATGGCGCCATTGATATAGCAGATGCGGCATTGCTCGTCGATGATGAGGACGGCGTCGAGCGCGTCTTCCAGCAGGCGGGAATACAGGACTTGGGGAAGCGCGGGCAGTGCATCTGTCATGGGGCTGGCCAGTATCCGATTGATCCCCATTGTCGCATCGCCCCGCTGTTTACTCCATGCCGGCGTGGCCGGCTGTGACGTTTTCGCCCGTGCCGTGCTCAGCGCTTGCCGTACATCATCAGTTCCGCCAGCGTTTTACGCGCGGGACTGACGATATCGAGCAAACCCAGCGACAGTCCCAGCATGGCCTGCGCGGGGCTGGAACCCGTAAAGATGCGCGCCATGGTGTCGGTCGCGCGCACCGTGGCGCCGCGGTCGGCCTGGCGCAATGTCGTGTACCTGGCCAGCCCTGCCGGGCCATGATCCTGCGCCAGCACGCGGGCCAGTACGGCCGCGTCGCGCAGGCCCAGGTTCAAGCCCTGGCCGGCGACAGGATGCAGGGTTTGCGCGGCATTGCCGATCGCCACCGTGCGCGCCGTGCCGGTCGCTTGCGCATTCAAGCCCAGCGGATAAGCCAGGCGCGCCGTGGCGTGCGTAAAACGCCCCAGGCGAGCGCCGAACGCATCGCCCAGGCGCGCCAGGAATGCGGCCTCGTCGAGCGCCAGCAACTGTTCGGCGCGCGCCGGCGGCACGCACCACACCAGCGCATAGCCGTCGTCCTGCGGCAGCAGCGCCAGCGGACCGTCGTCGGTAAAGCGTTCATAGGCGCGGTGCGCGACGGGCGCGTCCGCCTTCACCCACGCGATGATGGCGCTCTGGCCATAGTCGCGGCTATTGGCGCGTTCGGCCTGCTGGCCAAACAGGCCGCCTTCGGCCTGCGCCAGCAACTGCGCACGGATATCGGACGCCACGCCATCCTGTTCCAGCGTCACGGTCACGCCCTTGCCATCTTCCGTGCAGCAGGTGACCAGCGCCGGGCGCAAGGTGGTCACGCCCAGATCCTCGCACACCCCGGACAACAGCGCCACCACGTCGCCATAGCGCGCCACATAGCCGAGCGCATCGACGCCATGTTCGGCGCGGTCCATCAGGCTGCGCCCGAAGCGCCCGCGCCGCGATACGTGGATTTCATGGATAGCCGTGGCCGCCACCGGCCAGGCGCCCGCTTCTTCCAGGATCTGACGGCTGCCGTAGGACAGGGCGACGGTGCGCGGGTCGCGCCTGGCCTGCTCGATCGATTTGGCGTCGATCAGGGCGATGCCGGCCGGGTTGGTCAGATTCGCGCCGCGCCGTACCAGCAGGGCGGCCAGCGCCATGCCGACCGGGCCGGCGCCGCAGATGGCAAGATCGAAGGAAGACGGTGTAGGCATGCGGCGGTTCAATCCGGTGACATCAGTTGTTCGATTTCAGCCACGCTTTTCGGCGCCGTGCTGAAGATTTCATGGCCTTGCGGCGTGACCAGCACGTCGTCCTCGATGCGGATGCCGGTGTGCCAGAAGTGCTCCGGCACGCCGGCGGCAGGGCGCACATAGATGCCCGGCTCCACCGTCAGCACCATGCCCGCTTCGAGCAGCCGCCACGGCTTGCCTTCGGCCTGCGTGTCGCGGTAGGCGCCCACGTCGTGCACGTCCATGCCCAGCCAGTGGCTGGTGCCGTGCATGTAGAAGGGCATATAGGCCTTGTCGGCGATCACGTCCTGCACGCCGCCGCTGGTTTGCCGGTCCAACAGTTTCAGGTCCAGCATGCCCTGCGCCAGCACGGTGAGCGCCGCTTCGTGGATCAGGCTTTGCCGCAGGCCGGGGCGCACCATGTCGAGCGCGGCCTGCTGCGCCGCCAGCACCAGTTCATACAGGTCGCGCTGCGGCGCGGAAAAGCGGCCATTGACGGGCCAGGTGCGGGTGATGTCCGAGGCGTAGCCATCGAGCTCGCAGCCGGCGTCGACCAGCAGCAGTTCGCCGTCGTTCAGTACCGCGTCGTTGGCGCAGTAGTGCAGCACGCAGGCGTTGGCGCCGCCGGCGACGATGGAAGAATAGGCCGGGAACTGCGCGCCGCTGCGGCGAAACTCGTACAGCAGTTCGGCTTCGATTGCGTATTCATGCAGGCTTGGGCGGGTGGCGCGCATGGCGCGCACATGGGCCGCGCTGGCAATGGCGGCGGCGCGCCGCATCAGGTTCTGCTCTTGCGGGTCTTTCAGCAGGCGCATGGCGTCGAGCATGGGGCTGATATCGATGGCGCTGGCCGGCGGCAGCACGCCGCTGCGCGCCTTTTGCCGCACCGTCTGGCGCCACAGCTTGACTTGTGCGTCGAGGCTGCCGCCCATGGGGTAGTAGATGGCCGGCGCGTCGGTCAGCAGGCGCGCCATTTCCACGTCCAGTTCCTCGATCGCAAACGCCGCATCGAAGCCGAAGGCGGCGCGCGCCGCTTCCGGGCCGTGGCGAAAGCCATCCCAGATTTCGCGCTCGGCATGCCTGGCGCGGCAAAACAGCACGGCGCGCGCCGGCGCGGTGCTGCTGGCGGCCACCAGCGCCAGCGCGCTGTCCGGTTCGGCAAAACCGCTCAGATAGTAAAACGCGCTGTCGTGGCGATACGGGTAGTCGCAATCGCTGTTGCGCGCCACCTCGGGCGCGGTGGCGATAATGGCCACGCTGCCGGGCGGCATGTGCGCCATGACGGCCGCGCGCCGCGCCGCGTAATTGGCCATCATGACGGGGTGCCCGCCTTGACGCCGTTCAGCATGTCGAGCTGGGCCGGCGTGCCGACATTGGTCCACTCGCCCGGATAGATTTCGCCGCCGATGCGGCCCAGGTCCGCATACTTGCGCAGCAGGTCGCCCAGCCCCGCGTGCTCGCCGGGGGCGATGCCGTCGAACATTTCAGGGCGATACACGCCGATATTGGCAAACGTCCATTTCGGCTCGCCCGTATTGTTGATCGCATACAGGGTCAGGCCGAAGTCGCCGTGCGGGTGAAAATCGGGATTGGGCACCAGGTAGGTCCAGGCGATATCGCGCTGGTCTGGTGGATAAGGCGTGCCCAGCACGTCCTTGTCGGCCAGCACATCCCGTACCTGGCTGAAGTCGAAGTAGGGGCAATAGATGTCGCCGGAAATGGCCAGGAACGGCTCCTCGCCCAGCAGATGGCGGGCCTGGGCGATGCCGCCGGCCGTCTCCAGCGGGGTGGTTTCCGGTGAATACGCAATGCGCGCGCCGTACTGGCTGCCGTCGCCCAGGGTTGCTTCGATCAGGTGGCCGAGGTGGGAATGGTTGATGACGATCTCGGTAATGCCGGCGCGCACCAGGTTCAGCACGTGCCAGACGATCAGCGGACGGCCGCGCACTTTGAGCAGCGGTTTGGGGCAGGTATCGGTGAGCGGACGCATCCGTTCACCGCGGCCTGCGGCGAAGATCATGGCTTTCATGGGTCGGTCTTTTCAGTATCGGTGTTCGGCTCAGAAGGTATAGCCTACCTGCGGGGTCTTGTTCTCGAGCGCGTCGAGCAGGCGCACCAGCGGTTTGAGTTCCGTATAGCGGTTGGCCGTCTTGCGCACGTAGTCGAGCACGGTGGGCAGGTCGCCCATGTACAGCGGCTTGCCGTCGCGGTAGTTCAGGCGCGTGAACAGGCCGAGGATTTTCAGGTGGCGCTGCAGGGCCGTGAATTCGAAGTCGCGGTAAAACGCATCGATATCGGGATTGACAGGCAGGCCCAGCTGCTTGGCGCGCTGCCAGTAGCGGATCACCCAGTCGAGCACCAGTTCCTCATCCCACTGGATATAGGCGTCGCGCAGCAGCGAGGCGATATCGTAGGTGATGGGGCCGAACACGGCGTCCTGGAAGTCGAGGATGCCGGGGTTGGGCAGGGAGCCGTCGTTGACATGCATCAGGTTGCGCGAATGGTAGTCGCGGTGCATGAACACTTGTTGCTGCGACAGGATATTGGCCGTGATCGCCTCGAACACTTTGTTCAGCTGGGTTTCCTGCACGTCGGTCAGGGTGGCGCCCAGGTGCTTGCCGATAAACCATTCCGGGAACAGATTCATTTCGCGCAGAATGAAGGCGCGGTCGAATTCAGGCAGCACGCCCGGCGCGCTGGCCTGCTGGATTTTCATCAAGGACTCCAGCGCTTCGGCGTACAGCACCGCCGCGTTGTCGTGGTTCAGCGCATCGAGGTAGGTGGTGGTGCCGAGGTCGGACAGCAGCAAAAAGCCGTTATCCAGGTCCTGCGCGACGATCTCGGGCACGGACACGCCGGCGTTTTTCAGCAGGTGCGCCACCTTGACAAAGGCGGGCACGTTTTCACGTTCGGGCGGCGCATCCATGGCGATCAGGGTGGTGCCTGCCACGTTGGCGGCGCCCGGCAGGACGTCGAGCCGGTAGTAGCGGCGAAAGCTGGCGTCGCTCGACGCGGGGCGGGCGGAATCGGGCGCGACGAGGTTCAGCGTGCTCAACCAGGCTTTCAACAGGGTCAGGCGCGCGTCGGCGGGTGCCGGCGCGTTGGGGGAATGGGAAGACAATGACATTAAGCGGCCTGTGGAATCGGGTTGATGGTGCGCAGGACAGGAGAACCCCATTGCTGGCAGCGCTCCTCCCCGGGAGCCGTGCGTGCGACTTTCAGCGCACACGGCTCAAGCATGGTCCCTGTACAGGAACCGGCTTCGCAACGTGTAAATCGTTTGCGTGCACATGTATATGGCAATTTGGGTGCAATAATACGCCATTTCCAGGGGCCTCGGAACCACCTGGCACACGGCCCGGTGTGGCGTGGGCAGGCACCGATCACGCATGCATGCCCGGCCTCGCTCCTCCAGGGTAGGTATCGTAGACGAAGCCATAAGCACGAGCGGCCTTTTCCTGGCGCAGATCGACGGTGTAGGGCTGTGGCAATGTGCGAAAAAGGTCCCGTATGGTTTTCTGTACGCCGGCGCGCGCTTGCTGCTTCAGACGCCAGTCCAGTATCAGTTTTTCAGATTTCAGCTTGTCTAGCAAATCCTTTGCGAGGCGCCGCACAGCAAGCTCCTGTTCGCGGGTCAGCACCGGGTCTGGGCGGGTCAGAATATCGAAGATGACCAGTTCCTCTTCCGACAAGCCCAGCGCCACGCCGCGCTGCTCTTCGACACTTAAGGTATGGGCAAAGCGCTTGAGCTCGTTAAAAAACTGGTCGATATTTTTGCTGCCGGTGTTGTACTCATCGATCAGCTTCTGGAAGCGCTCGACAAAATTGATGCGCTGCGGGTTCTGGTCCGTCAAATCCTTCAGTTTCTTCCCGAGCGCCGCCTTCAATTGCTCGGCAGTGACATGTTGGCGCTTCCTGGTTTGAAAAGCGGCGTCGAGCGCCTCGAAATCGATTTCTGACAGGTTGATCAGCGCCGTCGGCATGCCCATCGCATCAATGCGGTAGCCTTCGGTCGCAATCGAATCGTCGAGCAATGCCTCGATGTCGCTCATCACGTTGCCGATGTCGACCGGCGGCATCAATGCCTTGACCTGACGCGCGAGGAAAGACAACGCAATCGATTTTGCGGCGTACCGCGATGCGCTGGCGTCCGGCAAGATGGTCTTGTAACGCTTGGCCACTTGTCCGGCCAGTTGCAGGAAGCGTCCCCTGGTCTCGTCGGTGGTGACAATGGCATCGACCGCATCCATCATCAGGCCGATGCGCTCGAAGCCCTGCGCCGCGATAATGGCCGGCAGGCCGATGCCCCGCACGGTACACCAGTCCTCGGCGCTGGCCAGCGCTTGCACCAACAAGGCAAGCAATTGCTCCTTGCCTTCGACCGGTACGTCGGCAGGGCCGGTGCCGCCTTTACCGGGGCGCGCGTAGATTGCCAGAGCGTCTTGCAGGCGCTGGAGGATGCCGATGTAATCGACAATCAGGCCGCTGGACTTGCCCTCTGCCACACGGTTGGCGCGGGCGATGGCTTGCATCAGTGTGTGGGCCTTCATCGGCTTGTCCAGATACAGTGTCGAGCAAGTCGGTACGTCGAAGCCGGTCATCCACATGGCGCAGACGAACACCATGCGCAAGTTCGATGCCGGGTTTTTGAAATCGTCTTCCAGCTTGCCGTTCAACATAAGGCGCCGGTGCGGCTCGATATCCACGCCCTTTGCTTTCAGCTCGTCCACCTCGTTCTGGCTCTGCGACACGACCACGGCCATGTCGGTCGAGGCCATCAGGGCAAGGCGTTCGCGCAGCGCATTTTCATGGTCGCCGCTGGCCTGGGCCAGTTGGCCCTTCAATTGCGTCATTGTCGCTTGCCAATGCGCCTGCACCTTGTCGTACATGCGCACGGCGGTCACTTTATCGATGCACACCATCATCGCCTTGCCGCGATAGCCGCGCCCGGTGAAATGCAGCACGATATCGGCGGCGATGGTCTCAAGGCGCCCGTCGCGGGTAATCAGGTGATACTGGCGCCCGAATTCGCGCTCCAACCGTTTTTCCTGTTCATCGTCGAGGGCCGCACTTTCCAGAATACCCTCAAGGTCGCTGTTCAGGTCGTCGTTCGTGAGCTGCAGTTCGGGAATGCGGTTCTCGTAATACAGCGGCACCGTTGCACCGTCCGCGACAGCCTGGGCGAAATTGTAGACCGACACATAGTCGCCAAATACCGCGCGGGTTTTTTCGTCTTCGCCGCTAATGAGCGGCGTACCGGTAAAGCCGATAAAGGCGGCGTTCGGCAATGCCTTGCGCATGTTCATGGCAAAGGTACCGTATTCGCTACGATGAGCTTCATCGGTCATCACGATGATGTCGGAGCGCATCGACAGCACCGGGTAAGATGCATCCGGGTCGCTGCGAAATTTCTGAATCAGTGTGAATACATGGCGCTGGTTGCCTGCCAGCAGTTCCTTCAAGTGTGCGGCGCTATCGGCTTGCGCTTTCGCGCCGCCGGTCGCGCCAGTGCAGGCAAACGTCTTGTAGATCTGGGTATCGAGCTCATCGCGGTCAGTGACCACCACGAAGGTCCACGCGCCCGGCAAGGTACGCAGGATTTTCTGCGTGAAGAACACCATCGACAAGCTCTTGCCGCTGCCCTGCGTGTGCCAGAATACCCCCAGTTTCCCCTGGTTTTCCTTCAGACTGGCGATGTCGACGATGGCCTTGTTTACTCCCAAAAACTGATGGTTCTTGGCAATTTTTTTGACGAGGCCGCCACGCACTTCTTCAAACAAGGTGAAATTTTCCACCATATCCAGCAAGCGCGCATGGTCCATGATGCCGCGTAGCGCCGTTTCCAGCGATACCCTGGCCGATTCCTCTTCACTGGAAATACGTTTCCATTCGGCGAAGTGTTCCCACATCGATGTCAGCGTGCCGATCTTCGTCTCGCGCCCGTTGGACAGCATGATGAGTGCGTTGTAATGGAATAGCTGAGGGATGCTCTGGCCACGGTAGTCGCGCAAATTGTCGTCGAACGCCGACTTCAGATTGACCGACAGTGCCTTGAACTCCAGAAATACCAGCGGCAATCCATTGATGAAGCCCACGCCGTCGCAACGGCGCCGGTACATATCGCTCCTGACCCAGAACTGGGTCGCGACGAAAAAATCATTGCGCGCCGGTTGCCGCCAGTCGATGACGGCGAGCGTTTCGATACTCATCGTGCCCTCGTCATCGGGCAGTGCAACCTTGACCCCATCGCGCAACAAGTTGTAAATGGCGCGATTGGCATTGACTGGCGTCTCGCGGCTGCGGTCGGCGCTCAGTTGCTCGACAGCTTGCTCGTAGGCAGCCGCCGGCAAGCCGGGGTTCAGCCGCTCAAGCGCAGCGCGCAAGCGGCGCGGCAGCACCACCTGATGCTCGCTTTCGCGCCCTTCCGTGCCCGCCTTGCCTATTTTTTCCTGATACAGGTCGGCGTGCGCCCAGCCCAGCGTTTGCAGCAGCGCGATTGCCGGTGCTTCCACCAGCAGCATCTCGCCGTAGGCGGCCGGCGCTTCGCGCGCATGAAGGGGAACTGCTTGTGCGGCGTTGTAGAGCATGGTTCCGGTCACTTCCGAAAGGTAAGTTCACATTCAGGAAAAACGCAACAACAATCCCTGATCGATGCCGTGCATTGACAGTCTTTACTGATAAATTTGACGGATTCGGGCAATCGACGCCATGAAATTATCCTTGATTAACAATGGCTTACGAAATCCTTGGTCAATCAGATTGACAAAACTTTGACACTTGAGCGGTTATTCACGTCTTTTTTGTCAATCCATAGCGCCGGCCGCCGCGCTCGCCCATCGCCTCCAGCATACCGTCCTCTACCATGCTCATCAACTCGCTGCGCAACTGCCGCTCCGGCACGTCCCTGCCTATCCGGTCATGAATCTCGCCGCGCTTTGCCACGCCGTAAATGTGCAAGTCACTGACGATCAGCTCGCGCAGCCGGTGGCGCTCGATGCCTTTCAACGAAGTGCGGCCACGGAAGTCGTGTGCGCGCAGCACGGCCGGGCTGACCGAGTAAGCGGTGCCCTTGGTCCGGCCTTTGGTGACCACGATACCGAAATGCTCCAGGCGCCCCAGCCAGGGCCTCAGCAAGTCGGCGCCCTTGATCGCCAGCGCCTTGCAAAGCTGCGTCGCCGTCATCGACTCATGCTGGGCAATCAAGCCCAGCATGATGCGTTCGCGGGCCTGCAACTGATAGGCGCGGTCGGCCTTGTCAATCAAGTCAATGACAGCAGGGTGCGCCACCCGGCGTTCCACCGTCACTGTCACCCGATCATCGCCTTCCACCACCACCGGACCGGGCCGACCACTCGCCAGCAGCACTTCATACATCTTGTCAAAACCCGACCCCTCGCGCTCCATCAGGCGCAGGTCATAAAAGACTTGCGCCAGATGGTCATTGCGTTTTTTCGTCGTATGCAAGATATTGGCCGCCGTCACACCCAGCGGCAGCAAGCCCGGGTTGTGCACTTCCAGCCGGTCCGGGTACAAACAGATGAAAATATCGCCGCCCTGCGTATAGGGCCGATGCACCAGCGCATTGGCCAACAGTTCACGCACGACCACTTCGTCGAAGTGCGGAATGTTCTTGCGGAACAGGCCGTCAGGGAATTCATAACTGTCCTGCCAATCCGGCACGTCGCGCCAGATGGCTTCGATCAGTTCCTGCGGGTTCAGGCTGTATTCATCCCACGTGCGTTTGAATACCTTGTTGCCCAGCTCGTCGTAACGGATGAACTGGACAATCGGCGCATGGCGCAGCACGGCGCGGTCATTGCGCAAGCCCAGCCACAGCACCCCCAGATTGGTCAGGCAATCATCGCGCACCATCAGGTAGTGCTCCAGCATTTCGCGATCCGACTTTTGCTTCACGCGTTCGCTGACCCGGTCGGAGCTGCGAATGAGGCGCAGGAAGTCGCGCACCTTGCCGGTATCCATCTGCTGCGTTGACACTTGCCGCATCGGCTGGGCTTCCCATACGAAAGCCGACTTGTCGTTCATCAGGCGCCCGAGGTCTTCCGGCATCAGACGGCGCGACTCGTCGGCCACGCGCAAAAAATAGCGCCCGTCCGACGTGGCGGCGATGTTCTGCCGCGATGGAAAAACTTGCAGCAACAGGATTTCGCCGCCGTTCTCCGTGACTTCCCGGGTCACCGAAATGGACACGTTCACCGTCAGGCTGGGAATCATTTTTTGCAGCTTGCCGAGCTGCGCATCGCTCACGCGCTGCCCGGGCTCCGGCGCGCTGGCATCGTCCTCGATGCCGATGTCGATACGGCCGCCGCTGGCATTGGCAAAGGCCACGCAATCGCCGGCCAAATCGCGCAAGCCCACATCGCCGCCCTTGAGCACCTTCAACGACTTCTTGTCGTAGAGCTGGTTTTCTTCGCTCATGCGGCCATGTCCCCGGGCATCGGCATTGTCGAAACGTCCAGTTCGCCTGAAATCAGGCGTGGCAACAGCAGGTCGCGGGTTTGGCGGAGATTGATATTCTTCAACTCCAGATTGCGGGCAAGTTTTTGGAGTGGATCAACCGCTTGGTCAAAGCGGATAACCATCTCTTCGGGCGGTATTGCGATTTTCATCGCATGGACATGATTACGATTTAACGTAGGCACTGCAGCACCTCCCACAACTGCCGAGAAATCTATCCCCGACAACATATGAAAGCCATATAAAGGAGATACCCGTACAAATTCTTTCACCCAAAGAGCAGTGTTCAGAGGCCAAAAATCTTCAGTAACATACATTACCTTGCCAATTGTGCCAGAGCGGCCTGTGACTACACCCGGACCATCAGCCCGTTTTTCCGTGTGGTAAGCAATTACACCGGATGCGGCAATAATGGGAAATTGGCCCGGATTTCTATCGCCTGCTGGCAGATCAAAACCACGCTGCAATACTAGTGCTTTGTCCAACGTTTCGACGTCCCACCCCTCGGGTACAGGCCCAAGTTCCGATTCGACGAGCGGCACGGTTTTATGGCCCGGAAATTGGAAGTTCACAAACCATTCCTCGTAAATCCGCCGTGCCATCTCTTTCAGAATTGTAATACGTCGAGCGTTATTTTCAATCAGGTCATCGTAGGTGGATAGTATCTCAGCGATACGGAATTGTTCCTGCGAAGAAGGCAGAGTTGGCAGGATTAATCCTCTAATATCCTTCAAATTCAAGTGATGTACTGTCGAACCATTTGATTGAGACTTAAATCGCCCCTGAATTTCATCTCCAAGCAATAAATAGAGAAGATATTCAGGATGAATTTTCCTGGCGTTAGGCCGTATGTGTACAGTTCGCTGTCCTAAGCAAACTTTTATACCTCGAGGAATTATTGCGATGTTCCCTACAGGAGCTTCACGGGAAAAAATCAAATCCCGATATCTAGGCACCCCACGCCTTGTCCATTTTATATAGGTTTCCTCAGATACACGATTAACCCCCTCAAGATTGAGTCGTCCTCGCCCGATATTTGGAGTCCTAATTGATGGGTAACCGTCTTTCTGGATTGGCGCAGTTTTATGCTCGCAATCGACGATGAAATCACAAACGGAGTCCAGTGATAGCGGTACAGTACTCATCAGTTTCTTTCCTGCAGAAGGGCATCGATTCCTTCCGAAATTTTTATTTCTAAATCGCCCGCAGCACTATTCAGAGCGATAAGTTCTTCATGCAACTCTTCAAGTCTCTCTGTAAATACAAAATCGTCGGCAACCTTTCCCGCCACCCCAACATACCGCCCCGGATTCAAGCTCCACCCCTGCGCCTCGATCTCGGCCAAGGTCGCCACCTTGCACAAGCCTGCCACATCGGCATAGACGCCGGCAGGAAAATGCTGCGCCATCAGTTCGTCGCTGCCGTGCATGGTTTCAGGCTGCTCGCCGCGATACAGGCGCGCGATATTGGACAGCAATTCGCACTGGGCTGGCGTGAAGTCGCGCACCGAGCGGGTGACTTGCCGGTAGATATGGCGGGCGTCGATGAACAGCACCTTGTCCTTGCGTTCACTGGTACGCTTGCCCTTGTCGAAGAACCACAGCGTGCAAGGCAGCGTCACCGTGTAGAAAAAATTGCTGCCGATGCTGACTACCGCATCGACGCTGCCCGACTGCAGGATTTGCTTGCGGATTTCCAGTTCGCTGCCGCGCGCGTCGCCGGCGGAGTTGGCCATCACGAAGCCGGCGCGGCCGGTGTCGTTCAGCGCGCTGTAAAAATATTGTATCCACAGGTAATTGGCATTGTCGGTGCTGGGCACGCCGAATGGCAGGCGTGGGTCGCCCTGGATGCGCTCCTTGTCGATGCCGCTGACGTTGAAGGGCGGATTGGCCATCACGAAATCGAACTTGCCCTTGCCGTTCTTGCCGACGCTTTCGTGCGGGTCTTCAAAGAAACTGTTGGCCACGCGCACGTCGCCCGACAAGCCATGCACTGCCAGATTCATCTTGCCGAGCTTGACGGTATCCGACGATTTTTCGGTGCCGAACACGGCCAGCTCATCGACTGCGCGCCGTTGATGGGCCGTGACGAACGCCGCGCTCTGAACAAACATGCCGCTGGAACCGCAGGCAGGGTCGAAAATCCTGCCATGGTAGGGTTCCAGAATCTCGACTATCAGCTTGACGATGCTGGTCGGGGTGTAGAACACGCCGCCCTTTTGCCCTTCGGCCATGGCAAACTTGCCGAGAAAATATTCGTAGACCTTGCCAAAGGCGTCACCCTCGACATTTACCGGCGCCAGCAGGCGCAACAGTTGTTGTATGACTGCATTGTCGAGCTTGGCGTAGCCGCGTGGCAGCACGCCGCGCAAGTCTTCGTTTTCCCACTCGATGGCTGCCATCGCGTCGTTGACAGCCTTGCTCAAGTTCTCGCCTTCCTCCAGATCAAGCAGGTAGCTCAATCGCGCAGGCTCGGGCAGGTACAGTACGCCCTCGGCCTGGAAGTCGGTCTTGTCGATATCGGCTTTTTCCTTGCCATCGGCAGCGAAGCGCGCTTCTGCATCGGTAAATTTCTTTTCTGCGTAGCGCAGGAAAAGCAGACCCAGTACGGGGGTGGAAAACTCCGACGGCTTCAGGTCGGTCATCGCCCATAGCTGGTTGGCTGCGGCCCACAAGCGGTTTTCGAGATCTTGCAGCGTGGTTGAACTTGTCATTTTGTATCAATTTCTGGAAGGCTGTTGCGTGACGGCTGAACCGTGAGTGTTTCTTCTTGGCCAATGATTGTAACAAATCACCGTATACAGAAATCGCGCCATGTACCATGTATACAGATGCCGTGGCTGAAAAATGGGCGTCCGCATGATGGTGGTATGTATTCCGGTGATTGTGCTGCTGAAGAGACCGCTCATCGTCTATCACTTGACGGGCAATGTGGAATTGACAAGACAGATGGCCAAAGCGCGGCTTGCGCCATCCATCGTCGCCGATGCTGCCGCTTTGCGGTCGGGTCCAGCTAGCTGAACTTTAAAGGCGTGTCGCACGTATTCCCATATAATAGGGGATTAAAATCAAAAAATCGCCTCTCAATGGTGCTTGCCCCTTCGAATTCATGAGCTGGTTTTCGGCCTCCCCCCCTTCACAGCGCTGGGCTTTTGCCATCAGCGCGCTCGTCACCGCCACGGCGGTGCCTGCCCACGCCCAGAAAGCGCCCCGCCCGGCGCATGTGGAAGATGTGGATGCGCCCACCGTCATGACGGCGGAGAGCATGAGCGGACGGCCGGAACGCGAGCTCAATCTGAACAGCAATGTGGTGATCGAGCGGGGGAAAACCACAAAAATGACGGCCGATACAGCTTGTTACAAACAAGTTGAAGATGAATTCGATGCCGAAGGCCGTATCAAGATGTGGCGCTTCGGCGATTACTACACGGGCGACGTGATGAAGCTGAACATGGAGACCGGCAAGGGTTTCCTGCTCAACCCCACCTACCAGTTTGAGGTGGGCGGCGGGCGCGGCAAGGCCGAGCGCGTCGACTTCATCAACCAGGACGAAGCGACGGTCATCGACGGCACCTACAGTACTTGCACCGGCCCGAACCCCGACTGGTACCTCAAGTCGAGCACCCTGAACCTGGACACGGGCCGCGACGTCGGCACGGGCAGCAAGACCATTATCTATTTCAAGGACGTGCCGATCCTGGGTACGCCCGGCATCTCGTTCTCGCTGTCGGGCGCGCGCCGCTCGGGCTGGCTGGCGCCGACGCCGGGCTTCAACTCGAAAAACGGCTTCGAACTGCTGGTGCCGTATTACGTCAATATCGCGCCGAACCGCGACCTGACCCTGTATCCCAGATACATACAACGGCGCGGCATCCAGCTTGGCGGCGTCGGACGCTACCTGGGCGAGACCGACGCGGGCCTGTACAGCGGCGAAACCTCGATCGAGTATTTGCCAAACGACAAGCAGACCAAGACCAACCGCTACCTGATCAAGACGCGCCATGAGCAGGCGCTGGCGTCGGGCTGGACTTATGGCTGGGATGCGCGCGACGCGTCGGACAATAACTATCCGAGCGACTTTTCGAAAAACGTGGCCGGCGCCACCGAGCGCCAGCTGCTGCGCGAGCTGCGCACCGATTACCGCACCGAGGACTGGAGCCTGACGGCGCGCGTGCAGAATTACCAGGTGCTGCAGGACCCGGCCGCCGCGACCGATCCCAGCCTGACCGTGACGCGTCCGTATGATCGTTTGCCGTCGATTAACTTCCATGCTGGTAAGTATGATGTCTGGGGCGGTTTCGATTGGACGCTCGACAGCGAAGTGACGCGTTTCGTGCACCCGACCCTGGTGCAGGGTTCGCGCATGGTGGTGGTGCCGCAGATCAGTTTCCCGGTCGTGCGCCCCGGCTACTTCATCACGCCCAAGCTGATGCTGAACGCCAGCGCGTATCAGCTCGACAACAACGCCACCACCAAGGCGCAGTTCCCGAATACCTCGTTTTCGCGCGCGGTTCCCACCGTGTCGGTCGACAGCGGCCTGGTGTTCGAGCGCGACAGCAATCTGTTCGGCGGCAAGGATGCCAAGGGCGGCACGCAAACGCTGGAGCCGCGCCTGTTCTATGTCTATACGCCGTACCGCGACCAGTCGCAGTTCCCCAATTTCGACACGGCCGACGGCACCTTCAACCTGACGCAGATCTTCACGGAAAACCGCTTTGTCGGCAGCGACCGCATCGGCGACGCCAACCAGGTGACGGCGGCGGTAGTCTCGCGCTTCCTGCAGGCCGATGGCGCCGAGCGCATGCGTTTGACCTTCGGCCAGCGTTTCTACTTTGCCGACCAGCGCGTGCAGCTCGCGTCCACCACGCCGGTCAACCAGTCGCGCTCGGACATGCTGCTGGCCGCCACCGGCCGCGTGTCGGAAACCTGGACCGTCGACAGCCTGGTACAGTACAACCCGAGCGACAGCCAGCTGGTCAGTTCGACCTATTCGGTCCAATACCAGCCAGGTCCGAAGAAAGTATTGAATCTCAGCAACCGTTTCCAGCGCGGCAGCTTCCGCAATGTCGAAGTGTCGACCCAATGGCCGCTGAGCGACCGCCTGTACGGCGTGGGCCGGGTCAGCTACTCGCTGCTCGACCGCCGCCTGCTCGAGGGCCTGATTGGCCTCGAATACAAGGGTGACTGCTGGGTGTTCCGCATGGGCGCGCAGCGCTTCGTGACCTCGGCCCTGAAATCGTCGACGCCGATCTTTTTCCAGCTGGAATTGACGGGCCTGTCGAACGGCCTGGGCCTGGGCGCCAATGGCCTGGAAACATTTACAAAAACGATCCCTGGCTATCAGGCATTGAACCCGCCTATCCGTTAAGATGGGCGCTGCTGCCGCCGCCGGCGTCCCCGGCGCTGGCGCAAACCGGTTTTTTTATTCACTTGAACTCATGAGCGCTCTACACATTATGCGTAATGCCAGTATGCACCAACTCAAAATTGCCGCGGTTCTGTTGTGCGCCCTGTCCGGCGCCACGACCAGTAGTGTCTGGGCGCAACAGGCCGCTCCTGTCGCCCCCAAGCCTGCCGCCGCCAAGCCTGCGCCGGTCAAGGGTTTTACACCGCCGGCATCGAGCAGCGGCCAGACCATCGATGCCATCGCCGTCGTCGTCAATGACGATGTGATCACCCGCAATGAAGTCGCGGCGCGCATCAAGAGTGTGGAGCAGCGCATGAAGGCGCAGAACGTGCCCTTGCCCGACCCTGCCGACCTGCGCCGTCAGTTGCTGGAACGCATGATTGTCGAACGCGCACAGATGCAGCTGGCCAAGGAAATGGGCGTGCGCGTCGATGACCAGACACTGGACCGCGCCATCGGCCGCATCGCCGAACAGCAGAAAATGACGATCCAGGACTTGCGCAACCAGATGGAAAAGGAAGGCACGCCGTTTGCCGCCTTCCGCGAGGAAATCCGCAACGAGATCATCATGCAGCGCCTGCGCGAACATGAAGTCGACGCCAAGATCCAGATTTCGGATTCCGAAGTGGACAACTTCCTGGCGGCGGAAAAAGCCGCCGCCAGCGAGCAGGTCGAACTGAACCTGGCGCAGATCCTGGTGCGCATCCCGGAAAACTCCAGCCCGGAACAGATCGCCGCGCGCCGCGCGCGCGCCGAAGAAGTCAGCCGCCAGCTGCGCACGGGCGCCGATTTCGCCAAGATGGCCGCCACCTATTCCGACGCCAGCGATGCGCTGAGCGGCGGCGAGATCGGCTGGCGCAATAGCGACCGCCTGCCGCCGCTGTTCACCGAGCAATTGCTCAAGCTGAAAGCGGGCCAGATCACGCCTATTATCAAAAGCAACACCGGTTTCCATATCCTGAAACTGGTGGACCGCCGCAGCGCCGCCCAGGCGCAGGCCGTGGCTGCCGTGCAGCAAACCCACGCGCGCCATATCCTGCTGAAAGTCACGCCGACCATGTCGGCCGCCGAAGCCAAGCGCAAGCTGGCCGAACTGAAGGAACGCCTCGACAACAAGGCCGCCAAGTTCGAGGACCTGGCCCGTTTGTTCTCCAACGATGGCTCGGCTGCCAAGGGCGGCGACCTGGGCTGGCTGTACCCTGGCGACACGGTACCGGAATTTGAAACGGCAATGAACGCCCTGAAACCGGGCGAAGTGAGCCAGCCGATCGAATCGAGCTTCGGTTTCCATTTGATCGAAGTGCTGGAACGCAAGAGCGACGACGTCTCGAAAGAGAAGCAGCGCAATGCCGCCCGCAATGCCTTGCGCGAACGCAAGCTGGAAGAAGCGACGGAAAGCTGGGCGCGCGAAGTGCGCGACCGTGCCTATGTCGAATTCCGCAACGACGACCAGTAATGGCAACAATCAAACCTGTGCGCCCGGCCATCGCCATCACCTGTGGCGAGCCGGCCGGCGTCGGTCCGGAAATCTCGATCCGCGCGGCCTGGGCCATGCGTCATGAAGCGAACTGCATCCTGCTCGGCGACGCGGCCTACCTGGCCCTGACGGCCAGCCTGATCGATCCCGAGATCCGCCTGGCGGCGCTGTCGCTGCAAGCCGTGCGCAACAGCGGCTTGCCGCAGTTTGGCGCCGGCCGCCTGGCCGTGATCGACATCCCCACCGTCAACAATGTGATTCCTGGCGTGCTCGACAAGGACAATGGCCGTTCCGTGCTGGCCACCCTGGACGCCGCCATCGAAGGCATACAGGCCGGCTGGTTCGGCGCCATGGTCACGGCGCCCCTGCAAAAAAGCACCATCAACGACGCCGGCATCGCGTTTTCCGGCCATACCGAATACCTGGCAAACAAAACCGGCACGCGCCAGGTGGTGATGATGCTGGCCGGCGACCCTGGCCACGGCCAGACGATGCTGCGCGTGGCGCTGGCCACCACCCATCTGCCCTTGAAAGACGTGCCGGGGGCCATCACGATGGACAGCCTGGCCACCACGCTCGACATCATCGACGCCGACTTGCGCAACAAATTCGGCATCGCCGCGCCGCGCATCCTGGTCACCGGCCTGAACCCGCATGCGGGCGAGGGCGGCTATCTGGGGCGCGAGGAAATCGACGTGATCGCGCCGGCCATCGCCGCCGCCCAGGCGCGCGGCATCGACGCCCGCGGTCCGTATCCGGCCGACACCCTGTTCCAGCAGAAATATCTGAAGGATGCCGATTGCGTGCTGGCCATGTACCACGACCAGGGCCTGCCGGTGCTGAAATACGCCACCTTTGGCCGCGGCATCAACGTCACCCTGGGCCTGCCCCTGATCCGCACCTCGGTCGACCATGGCACGGCGCTCGACGTGGCGGCCAGGGGCCTGGGCCTGGCCGACTGCGGCAGCATGGAGCAGGCCTTGCGCACGGCGCGCGAGATGCTGCTGGCCAGCGCCTGAACCCCCTTTTTGTTCCACCGGCTTGACCGCATCTATAGAAAACCGCATATGAAACACGTTGCCCGTAAACGCTTTGGCCAGAATTTCCTGCATGACCGCTTCGTCCTCGACGACATCACGGCCGCCATCGCGCCGCAGCCGGACGACGCCATGGTCGAGATCGGCCCCGGGCTGGGCGCGATGACGGAACAACTGCTGCGCCACCTCAAGCAGATGCATGTGGTGGAACTGGACCGCGACCTGATCGTGCGCCTGGAAAAAACGTTTAACCCGGCCAAGCTGACGATCCACTCGGGCGATGCGCTGAAATTCGATTTCGCGCAGATTCCCGTGCCGGCAGGACAAAAGCTGCGCATCGTCGGCAATTTGCCGTACAACATCTCCAGCCCGCTGCTGTTCCACCTGGCGGACTTTGCGCCGCTGGTGCTGGACCAGCATTTCATGCTGCAAAAGGAAGTGGTCGAGCGCATGGTGGCCGAACCGGGCGGCAAGGCCTATGGCCGCCTGTCGGTGATGCTGCAATGGCGCTACAAGATGTCGCTGCTGTTCATCGTGCCGCCAACGGCCTTCGATCCGCCACCGAAAGTCGAGTCCGCCATCGTGCGCATGATTCCCGTCGAACAACGTTTGCCATGCGACCAGGAAACCCTGGAAGCGGTGGTCATGAAGGCGTTCTCGCAGCGCCGCAAGGTGATCCGCAACTGTTTGGCCGGCATGTTTACGGAACAGCAGATCATCGCCGCCGGCATCGATCCGACCAAGCGTCCGGAAACCGTGGGGCTGGAGCAGTATGTGGCGCTGGCCAATTTGTTCAAAGCGCCGGCCTGATCAGAACCACTGGTCGACCTGCTGCAAGTCCTGTTTCAACGCCAGGAAGCAGTGATCGACATGGTGGTTGCGGCTGATCTCGTTACGCCGCATCAGCGCGATCTTGCGCTTGCAGGTAGGCTGGCGCAGCGGCGCCACATGCAGGTCGTCGTCGTTCAGAAAAGTCGTGTACAGGCTGGGCATGACGCCGACCGCGATGCCGGCCCGCACCACGCCATACAGCGATTCGCTGTGCACCATCTGGTACAGCGACGACGGCTGCAAGCCATGCTGGCGCAGCGCGCTCGAGGCGAACTCCCAGATGCTGCCTTTTGTAAACACCACGATTTCCTGGCCCGACAGCTGATCCCAGCGCGCCTCCTGCAAGGCCGACAGCGCATGGCTGCGCGCCGTCACCAATACCAGCTCGTCTTCAAACAGGCCCACCGTTTCCAGCGACACGGCGCCCGGCACTTCGATGCCGACGCAAAAATCGAGCTGACCCGAGTGCAGCGCCTGCAGCAGTCCATCGTTGGGCATATCCGACAACATGATTTCCACCTCGTCGCCGTGCCGTTCGTTGTAGCGCGCCACCACCACCGCCGTCATTGCCATCGCGGAAGGGATGGCGCCGATGCGGATGCGGTGCCGTCCGCTGCCGATGGCGCGCTGGATATCGGCAAAGGTATTGCTGGCGGTATTCAATAAATGGATGGCGTAATCGAGCGCCAGCTTGCCTTCGCGCGTCAGTTCCAGCTGGTGGGTTGTGCGATTAAACAACTTATTGCCCAGCTGATTTTCCAGCAGCTTGATCGAGGCGCTCAACGCCGGTTGCGTCACGCACAATTGCTGTGCGGCCTTGCTGAAGCTGTTGACACGGGCTAGCGTGGCAAAAGCTTGTAAATGACGTAAGGAAATTTTCTTGTTCAGCTCATGCATGGATTTGTTTATCAGAAAAAGTAATGGATTTATAAAAATAAACAAATTTTCTTATTTCGCAATTTACCATATTCTGGACTGGTGCTGTTTTGCTATGAAAGCAACAATTTCCTGCAAACACACGACCACACGCAGAACAATAAACAGCGGATAACTTGAACAGGGCGGCGGCAATGAACAAATGGATGACGGGAACAATGGTGGTGGGTGGCTTGCTGGCGGTGCAGGGCGCGGCGCAGGCGCAAAGCAGCGTGCAGGTGTATGGCTTGCTGTCGGCCGGCATCGGTTATGTCTCGGACGAAAATGGCCGCAACGTGACGCATGCCCTGAGCGGCACCAACCAGAATCCGCGCATCGGCTTTCGCGGCCAGGAAGACCTGGGCAACGGCAACAAGGCGCTGTTCGTGCTGGAAAACGGTTTTAACGTGATGACGGGCGTGGCCGCGCAAAGCGGGCGCCTGTTTGGCCGCCAGTCCTTCGTCGGCCTGTCGAGCGATGACAAGGGCACCCTGACCCTGGGCCGCCAGTACGAGGCCGTCAAGGACCTGCTCGGTCCGGTAGTCATTGCCAGCAATGGCGTGCATATCGGCGACAACGACAATGGCTACAACAACCTGCGCGTGCAAAACGCGGTCAAATATGTCAGCCCGACCATCGGCAACTTCGCCTTTACGGGCCTGTATGGTTTCAGCGAAAACCCGGAGAGCTCCAGCCGCAACCGCGTCTACAGCGCCGGTGCGCAGTACAAGGCCGACGCCTTCAGCTGGGCGCTGGCGTACTCCAGGCTCGACCATCCGAACGCGGCCGAGTCGCCGAACGGTGCCATCGGCAACGACTATGGCAGCTCGCTGCTGATCTTCAACAAGAGCGCTGTCAAAGGCGTGGGAGTGGACAGCCAGGCCATCGCCGGCACGGGCGGCTTCTATAATGTGGGCAAGACCAGGTTTGGCGCGCTGTACACCAATGTGCGCTACCACTATATGGACCAGAGCAATCTGACGTTGCAGAACCTGGATCTGAACCTGAACCACAAGCTGACGCAAGCGCTGAACCTGGGCGCCTCGTATTTCTATACCACCGGTAAGTACGATGTGGTCAACAAGACGCCGAAATGGCACCAGGTCAACTTCCAGGCCGATTACTTCCTGTCCAGGCGCACCGACGTGGCCATCACCTGGAGCTACCAGAAGGCGGCCGGCGACGCGACGTTTGCGCGCGTGTTCGGCTTCGGCACTTCGTCCGGCAAGACGCAAAGCGTGCTGATCCTTGGTATGCGCCATTATTTCTGACATCTGTCTCACCTTGACGGCGCTGCCCGCCAGCGCCGTTCCCTGAAAGGAAGCATCTTGAAAAAGTCCCTCTTGCTGGCCCTCTGCCTCGGTTTGCTGGCGAACGCCGCCCAGGCGGAAAAACGCGAACTGGTCATCTCGGCCTATCCGATTGCCCAGCCCTTGTTCATGAAGTATGTGTACGAGCCGTTCAAGGCCAAATGTGCTTGCGACATCAAGGTGGAAACGGGGAACAATGCCGACCGCATCGCCAAGCTGGTGGTGCACCGCAATAACCCGGTGATCGACCTGGTGCTGCTGTCCGATTCCGGCATGCTGGAAGCGGCGCAAAAGGGCGTGATCCAGCCCATGGACTATGCCAGGCTGAAGAACTACGGCCAACTGTACGACGTGGCGAAAAATCCGATCGGCGGCAATTTCGCCGTTGGCTACACGCTGTACTCGGTGGGCCTGGTGTACCGCAGCGACAAGATCGCCCCGCTGACGTCGTGGAAGGACCTGTGGCGCCCCGAACTGAAGGGCCGCGTGGCCCTGCCCGACGTGAGCACCACGCAGGGCCCGCTGATGCTGCGCATGGCCGACGCGGCCTGGGGCGGCAAGACGGACGACTATGCTACCGGCTTTGCGAAGATCGTCGGCCTGAAGGGCAATGTGGTGACGTTCTCGAAAAACAGCGCGCAGTTGGCCGCCCTGTTCGCCCAGGATGAAATCTGGGCCGCCCCCGTGGCGCGCTTTACCTGGTCGCAAATGCTCAAGACCGGCCTGCCGTTGAAGTGGAGCATCCCGGCCGAAGGCCAGGCGGCCGGCATGAACGTGATGGGCATCGTCGCCGGTTCGAAAAATGCGGATCTGGCTTACCAGCTGATGGATTTCTGGCTGTCCAGGGAGGTGCAGACCCAGCTGGCGACCAATCTGGTCGACTCGCCCACCAACAAGGAGGTGCGCCTGTCGGTGGCGGCCGCACAGTTCAACACCTATGGCCAGGACCAGATCAATTCCCTCAAATTCGTCAAGCCATCGGTCATCCTCAAGCAGCGATCAAGCTGGATGGAGCAGTGGAACAAGGCCATGAGCAAGTGATGTTGGCTGATTCCCAAAAACGCGCCGGCCTGCTGCTGGTGCTGCCGGCGCTGATCTTCATTGTCGTCTGCTTCCTGCTGCCGGTGCTGGCGCTGCTGGTCGACGCCTTCCGTGTCGGCGACGGCATGCGGTGGGGCGTGGACCGCTTCGTTGCATTCTTTTCGCAGGAATTCAACCGCACCATCTTCTGGCGCACCCTGCGCATCGCCGCCCTCGTCACCCTCGCCTCCATCGTCCTCGGCTACCCGGCCGCGCAGGCGGTGGCGCGCGTGTCGCCCAAGTGGCGCGGCCTGGTGGTGGGCATGATGATCCTGCCGCTGATGGTCTCACCCATCGCGCGCACCTATGCCTGGATCGTGCTGCTGGGCCGCAACGGCGCCGTCAATGCGGCGCTGGTCGGCATGGGCTTGACGGATGAGCCGCTGCGCCTGCTGTTCAGCGAATTCGCCGTGTTTGTCGGCCTGTTGCAGCTGCTGCTGCCCTTGATGCTGATGTCGCTGGCCGGCGCGCTGGAAAACCTGCCGCGCGACGTGGAACCGGCCGCCGCGACCCTGGGCGCCAACCCGTGGCAGGTCTTTTGCAAGGTCACCCTGCCGCTGACGCAGGAAGGCCTGGTGGTCGGCGGCACGCTGGTATTTACGGGCTGCGTGACGGCCTATGTGACGCCGGCCCTGCTGGGTGGCACCAAGGTGCTGATGCTCGAAACCCTGCTGTATCAAAAAGTGAGCGTGGAGAGCGATTTCGGCGCGGCCAATGTGATCGCCGTGATCCTGGTCGCCATGACATTGCTGGTCAACGCCGGCCTGAAACGTATTTCTTCGAGTCGGAGTTCGGTATGAAAGAAAGCTGTTTTTCCCGCGTGGTGCTGTGGCTGGTGTTCCTGTTCTTGCTGGGACCGTTCGCCATCGTGCTGCTGGCGGGGTTCTCTGGCGGCGAGACGCTGGCCTTCCCGCCCGAGTCCTATTCGCTGCGCTGGATCCTGGAAGTGTGGGCCGCGCCCGAGTTTCGCCGCGCCTTCCAGACCAGCCTGGAGATCGGCCTGATCGCCACCGTGATTGCCCTCATGCTGGGCATTCCGGTAGCCTATGCGTTTTCGCGCATGCCGCCGCCCGGCATTGGCGCCATCGGCCAGGTGCTCACGTCGCCGTTGATCATCCCCGCCATCCTGGTCGGGCTGGGCCTGCTGCACCACCTGGTATTGACCATCAATGCGCCCGTGTATGCGGGCTTGCTGATCGGCCATATTGCGCTGTTGATTCCGTATTCGGTGCGCGTGGTGTACGCCAGCCTGGTCAACCTGCGGGTCGATATCGAGGACGCCGCCATCACCCTGGGCGCCTCGCGCCTGCGCGCGTTTTTCATGATCGTGCTGCCCAATATCCGCAACGCCGTGATCGCCGCCTTTTTCCTCGCC
Organism: Janthinobacterium sp. PC23-8; assembly: GCF_002250505.1. Lineage (GTDB taxonomy): Bacteria > Pseudomonadota > Gammaproteobacteria > Burkholderiales > Burkholderiaceae_D > Janthinobacterium. The sequence goes on along the minus strand of NZ_NJGY01000001.1, from coordinate 1,942,808 downwards.
TTTGTCACCTCGTTCAACCAGGTGCCGGTATCGCTGTTCCTCACGGGGCCGGGCATCAGCACCTTGCCGATCGAGATGCTGGGCCATATGGAAAACAGTTTCGATCCCTCGATCGCCGCCTTGTCGACCCTCTTGGTCCTGTTCACCATGGCCTTCGTGATGGTGACCGAAAAGGTGCTGGGCATTTCAAAATACATGTAAGGCATCAACCATGAGTTATCTGGAACTGCACAAGCTGAACCTCGGCTACGCGAAGAACACCACGTCCGTCAAGGACCTGGACCTGCAGGTGGAGCAGGGCGAACTGATTTCGCTGCTGGGCCCCAGCGGCTGCGGCAAGACCACCACCATGCGCGCGATCGCCGGCCTGATGCCGCTGCAGTCGGGCCGCATCGTGCTGGACGGGCGCGAGATCGGCAAGCTGGCGCCGAATAAACGCAATATCGGCATGGTGTTCCAGTCGTATGCGCTGTTCCCGCACCTGAACGTCCATGACAATATCGCCTTCGGCCTGCGCCTGCGCAAGGTCGCGCCGGGGCAACTCAAAAGCAAGGTCGAGGCGGTGATCGCCGCCGTCGGACTGACCGGTTTCGAGACCCGCCTGCCGGCGCAGATGTCGGGTGGCCAGCAGCAGCGCGTGGCGCTGGCGCGCGCCATCGTGGTCGAGCCGGCCCTGCTGTTGTTGGACGAACCACTGTCGAACCTGGACGCCAAGCTGCGCGTGCAGATGCGCGCCGAGCTGCGCCGTATCCAGCGCGAGCTGGGCATCACCATGCTGTACGTCACGCACGACCAGGAAGAAGCGCTGGCGCTGTCCGACCGCATCGTCGTCATGAACGGCGGGCGCATCGAACAACTGGCCGCGCCGGAAGCCGTGTTCAACACGCCGTCGACGCGCTTTGTGGCCAACTTCATGGGCTTTGAAAACCTGTTCGACTACCGCGACGGCGCGCTGCACCACGCCGGTGCCAGCCTGCCGTATCGGGCCGCTGTCGCAGCGGGCACCACGGTGCTTGGCTGGCGCCCGGACCGGGTGCGCGTCTGCGCCTTTGACGATGCGGCAGGCCAGTATCCGGGCACCGTGCTGGCGCGCGGCTTTTTGGGCGACACCGTCGAATACCTGCTGCAAACCCCGCTCGGCCCCGTCAAGGGCATCTGCGCGGCCCATGGCGCGGCCTGGCGCGAAGGCTCGGCCGTGTCGTTCGTGCTGCCGCACGACAGCGCGCTGTGCCTGGCGCAGTGAGGAGCATCATGGGAAAACCTGTGAAAAAAATCTGGCTCGACACCGACCCCGGCTTCGACGACTGGCTCACCATGCTGCTATTGGGGAGTAACCCGCAGATCGACTGGCTGGGCGTGAGCATCGTCACCGGTAATGCGCCGGTCGATATCACCTGGGACAACGCCCTGCGCATCAAGGCGCATGACGGCCTGAAGGTAGCAATCTACCGCGGCTGCGAGCAGCCGCTGGCCGGCGCCATCGAAACGGCGCAGCGCATCCTCGGCGACAGCGGCATGCCAACGACAGGCGACGCTTTGCCACCCCGCGCCGCCAGTGATGCGTCCAGCGACGCGGCCGGCCACGCCGTCGACGCGCTGATCGCCGCCGTGCGCGCCCATCCCGGCGAGATCACCGTGATCGCCATCGCACCGATGACCAATATCGCCACCGCGCTCATGAAAGCGCCCGATATCGCCGGCAAGATCGTCGAGATCATCCTGATGGGCGGCTCGACCGACCAGGGCAATCATACGGCGGCGGCCGAATTCAATATCTATGCGGACCCGGAAGCGGCCGACGTGGTGTTCAGGGCCGGCATTCCCTTGCGCATGTTCGGTTTGAATTTGTGCCGCCAACTGCTGGTCACCAACGTGGAAGTGGCGCGTCTGCGCGCGCTTGGCACGGCGCGCGCCAGCATGCTGGCCGGCTACCTGGAAGCCTATGTGCGCATCAGGAGTCCGGATGGTTCGGTGCCGATGCCGATGTACGACCCGGTGGTGGCGCTGTACCTGGAAGCGCCGCAGCTGTTCCAGTTCCTGCCGGCCCATGTGGCCATCGAATTGCGTGGCGAGCTGACGCGCGGCATGACGGTGTGCGAGTTCCGCGTGCCGCGCCGCGCCGCCGTCACCACCCAGGTGGCGCACCTGGCCGACGGCCCGGCCGCCATTGAGTTATTGATGCAACGCTTGTCCGCCATCCTGGCCTGATTACCCTGATACGAAACGAGTCATGTCGAATTCTCCCCTGAGCCTCGAACAGTTTGTCCGCGCGATCCCCAAGGTGGAGCTGCATTGCCATCTGTTCGGCACGGTGCGCCAGGCTAATTTCCGCGCGCTGGCCGCCAAGACCGGCAATGTGGTCACGCCCGAGGAAATCGACGCCTTTTATACGCGCGGCGACAAGCCGGTGGGCGTGCTGCGGGTGCTGCGCGCGCTCGACGCGCACCTGATTGTGGCGCCGGCCGACCTGTACTGCCTGGCGTACGAATATCTGGAAGACGCGCACGGCCACGGCGTGCGCTATGCGGAGTTTTTCTGGAACCCCACCGGCACCGTGCGCGTGTCCGGCATTCGTTATGAAGCGGCGCAGGACGCCATCGTGGCGGCGATCCGCGACGCCGAGCGCGACTTTGGCGTGATTGGCCGCCTGATTCCCAGCATCGACCGTGAAGCATCGCCCGGGGAAGCGGTGCAAATGGTCGAATGGATGAAGGAACACCGCGCGCCGGAGGTAATCGGCATCGGTATCGACTACCGCGAAAATGAGCGGCCACCCGAGCTGTTCCTGCAAGCCTACCGCGCCGCGCGCGAGGCCGGCTTCAGATGCACCGCGCATGCGGGCGAATTCGGCATGCCGTGGATGAATGTGGCCACCGCCGTCGATGAACTCAAGGTCGACCGCGTCGATCATGGCTATACCATCGTCGACAACCCGGAGCTGGCGCGCCAGTATGCGCAGCGGGGCATCGTGTTTACCGTCGTGCCCACCAATTCGTATTATCTGCGCACGCTGGCGCCAGAGCGCTGGGCCCTGGATCACCCGATCCGCGCGATGGCAAAGCTGGGCTTGAAACTGCATCCGAATACGGACGACCCGACCCTGCACCACGTCACGCCGACGGGCGCCTGGCTGATGATGCGCGAATTCGGTTTCGGCATCGACGACATGCGCGGCTTCATGTTGAATGGCCTCGATGCGGCGTGGATAGCCGACGCCACGCGCGAGGCCTGGCGCATGGATTTTTGCGCCACCTTCGATGCGCTGCGCGCCCGCGTCATCGAATAATCAGGCCGATGGCGCGGGCTTTTGCGCCAGCAGCGACGGGAACGCGCGCTGCGGGCAGGCCTGGCGCTCGCATACCTTGCAGCCGGTGCCAATCGGCGTGGCGCCCTGCGGGTCGTGCAGGTCCAGTCCTTTTGAATAAATCAGCCGGTGCGCCTGCGAGATATCGCAGCCGAGCGCCACGGCAAAGGTTTTGCCCGGTGCGCGAAAACCGGGTGCGCCGGTGCTGACCTGGCGCGCGATCCACAGATAGGTGCAGCCGTCGGGCATGCTGGCCACTTGCGTGAGCACCTGGCCCGGATGGCTGAAGGCGTCGTAGACGATCCACAGCGGGCAGGTGCCACCGACCCGTGAAAAGTGAAAATCGGTGGCCGACTGGCGTTTCGAGACATTGCCGGCGCGGTCGACGCGCACAAAAAAGAAGGGTAGTCCCGCCGCCTCGGGGCGTTGCAAAGTGCTCAGGCGATGGCAGATGGCCTCGAAGCCCACGCCAAACTGCTGCGCCAGGCGTTCGATATCGTAGGCGCGGATTTCTGCCGCCTGCAGGAAGCGCTGGTAGGGCATCAACAGCGCGCCGGCAAAGTAGTTGGACAACGCCAGGCGCGCGCTGGTCTGCGCGCCGGCGCCGGAAAACTGCGCCGCCAGCACCAGCGCGTCGATCAGCGCACTGTGTTCGAGCAGGCTGATTTGCGCCGCCATCTGGAACGCGCGCTGGCCGCCCGTGAGCGTATCGGGCAGCCACAGGATTTTTTGCTGGGCGTCGTAGCGGTGCTTGCGCACCATGCCGGCGTCGCCGTCGGACAGTTCAACGCGAATGCCATGGCGTTCCTGCAGGCGCGCCTGCAGCGCGTCGCGCGCGCGCAGCCGGGGATCGAGTTCTTCCGCGACCACCTCGGCCGCCCGGTCCAGCTCGTCGATATAGTTCTGCCGCCGGTTCAGGTATTCGCGCACTTCTTCATCGGTCGACGGCGCCAGGGCAAGGGTGCTGTCGCCACGGCTGCCGTCGTCGAGGCGCGCGGCCAAAGTATCTGCCCGTTCCGCCATCACGCGGTAGCGCCGCTGCAGCAGCAATATCGAGCGAGCCAGTTCCGGCATGTTTTCCACCAGCATTTTCAGTTCGGCCATCGAGGTCGGCGGCGCGTCGGGCAGTTCGCCGAATACATCGCGCACGTCGGCCACCAGGCTGGCGCTGTCATGCTCGGAAAAGATTTGCGGGTCGATATTGAGCACGCTGCCGATGCGCAGCAGGATCGGCACCGTCAGCGGACGCTGGTTGCGCTCCATCTGGTTCAGGTAGCTCGGTGAAATGCCCAGCGCCTTGGCCAGCGCCGCCTGCGTCATGCGCCGTTCCTCGCGCAGCCGCTGCAGGCGCACGCCCATGAATACCTTGGCCATCGTCGATGTCTCCTTCGCTTGTGGAGTCTGCAAATTTGCAATCTTCGCAGATTAACAGAACTGGCTTGGCAGATGCTCGCATTTTCACGTCTTGTAGGGCGCGGCCATTGTGCGAATAATGCAAAGCACAGAACCCCATACAACCGAGGAGACCGCGTGACCCATCCAACTGCCGCTGCAAGCATTCCAACCGTCCCCCTGCTGATCAACGGCGAGTGGATCGAGTCCGCCACGACCGTCTGGCGAGACGTCGTCAACCCGGCCACCCAGGAAGTGCTGGCACGCGTGCCGTTCGCCACGCCCGACGAAGTCAAGGCCGCCATCGCCTCGGCCCAGCGCGCCTTCAAAACCTGGCGCAAGACGCCGATCGGCGCGCGCGCCCGCATCTTTTTGAAACTGCAGCAGCTGATCCGCGAAAACATGGCGGACCTGGCCGCGACGCTCACCATGGAACAGGGCAAGACCCTGCTCGACGCGGAAGGCGACGTGTTCCGCGGCCTGGAAGTGGTGGAGCACGCGGCCAATATCGGCACCTTGCAGATGGGCGAGTATGCGCAGAACGTGGCCGGCGGCGTCGACACCTATAGCGTGCTGCAGCCGCTGGGCGTGTGCGCCGGCATTACGCCATTCAATTTCCCCGCCATGATACCGCTGTGGATGTTCCCGATGGCGATTGCCTGCGGCAATACCTTTGTCTTGAAACCGTCCGAACAGGACCCGCTGGTGACGGAAAAACTGGTGCGCCTGGCTTTGCAGGCCGGTATCCCTGCCGGCGTCCTGAACGTGATCCACGGCGGCGAAGACGTGGTCAACGCGCTGTGCGACCACCCGGATATCAAGGCGATCTCGTTTGTCGGTTCCAGCAAGGTCGGCACCCACGTGTATCAACGCGCCAGCCTGGCCGGCAAGCGCGCGCAGTGCATGATGGGCGCCAAGAACCACGCCGTGGTGCTGCCGGACGCCAACAAGGAACAAACCCTGAACCAGCTGCTGGGCGCCGGCTTCGGCGCGGCTGGCCAGCGCTGCATGGCCGCGTCCGTCGCCGTGCTGGTGGGCCAGGCGCGTGACTGGCTACCCGAATTGTCCGCCAAGGCGCAGACCTTGACGGTCGGCGCCGGCAAGGACAACCCGGACCTCGGTCCCGTGATTTCGTGCGCGGCCAAGGAGCGCGTGTTCGGCCTGATCGCCAAAGGTATCGAGCAGGGCGCGACCTTGACCCTGGACGGGCGCGATGTCAAAGTCGACGGCTATCCAAATGGTAATTTTGTCGGCCCCACCATCTTGTCGGGCGTGAAACCGGGCATGACCGTCTACGACCAGGAGATCTTTGGCCCGGTGCTGATCGTGGTCGAAGTCGACACGCTCGACGAAGCGATTGCCCTGGTCAACGCCAATCCGAACGGCAATGGCACGGCCTTGTTCACGCAAAGCGGCGCGGCGGCGCGTTACTTCCAGGAAGAAATCGATGTCGGGCAAGTGGGCATCAATGTGCCGATTCCGGTGCCGGTGCCGCTGTTCAGCTTTACCGGTTCGCGCGGCTCGAAACTGGGCGACCTCGGTCCGTTCGGCAAGCAGGTGGTGCTGTTCTACACGCAGACGCAGACGATTACCCAGCGCTGGTTCACGGACTCGGCGTCGGTGGGCAAGGTCAACACCACCATCAGCCTCAAGTAAGGAGTATGCATGGACTTTGAACTGAGCGACGAGCAGCGCGAGTTCCAGGACGCCGCGCGCGCGTTTGCCGCCGGCGAACTGGCGCCGCATGCGGCGCACTGGGATGCGGAGTCGATTTTCCCGGTGGAAACGATCGCGAAAGCCGGCGAAATGGGCTTTTGCGGCCTGTACACGCCGCAGCGCTGGGGCGGGCTGGGCCTTTCCCGCCAGGATGCGGCCGTCGTTTTCGAGGAACTGGCCGGCGGCTGCACTTCGACCACGGCCTATATCACGATCCACAATATGGCCACCTGGATGCTGTCGCGCTGGGGGCAAGAGGCCTTGTGCGACGAGTGGGTGCCGGCCCTGGCAGCCGGCCGCAAGCTGGCCAGCTATTGCCTGACCGAGCCGCAGTCGGGGTCCGATGCGGCGTCCCTGCGCACCAAAGCCGTCAGGGATGGCGAGTTTTATGTTCTCGATGGCACGAAAGCGTTTATTTCGGGCGCCGGCCAGACGCAGCTGCTGATCGTCATGGCGCGCACCGGCGGCGACGGGGCGGGGGGCATTTCCGCGTTTGCCGTGCCGGCCGACCTGCCCGGCATCGTATATGGCAAGAAGGAAGAAAAAATGGGCTGGAACAGCCAGCCCACGCGCATCATCAGTTTTGACCAGGTGCGCGTGCCTGCGGCCAATCTGCTGGGTGCCGAAGGCGAAGGTTTCAGTATTGCCATGAAGGGCATTGACGGCGGGCGCATCAATATCGCCGTATGCTCGGTGGGCACGGCGCAGGCCGCCTTGAGCCGCGCGCAAGCCTACCTGCAGGAGCGCAAGCAGTTCGGCCGCGAGCTGGCGCAGTTCCAGGCCTTGCAGTTCAAGCTGGCCGACATGCTGACCGAGCTGGTGGCGGCGCGCCAGATGGTGCGCCTGGCGGCCTGGAAACTCGACCAGCAAAGTCCTGACGCGTCGGCCTATTGCGCCATGGCCAAGCGCTTTGCCACCGATATCGGTTTTAATGTCTGCAACGAAGCGCTGCAGCTGCACGGCGGCTATGGCTATATCCGCGAGTATCCGCTCGAGCGCCATGTGCGCGACACGCGGGTACACCAGATCCTGGAAGGGACCAATGAAATCATGCGCCTGATTATCGCGCGAGCGATCCTCAAGGACGGCGCCACGGAGACGTTACGATGAGCAATGATACAAACAAGATCTATAGCAACCTGGTGGTGGAACGCCACGAGCACACGGTGCAAGTCACCCTCGACAATCCGCCGGCCCATACCTGGACCCTGGCCAGCCTGGGCGCGCTCAAGGAACTGGTGGCCGACCTGAACGCGGACGCGACCGTGTACGCGCTGGTGATCACGGGCGGCGGCGCCAAGTTCTTTTCGGCCGGCGCCGATCTGAAACTGTTTGCCGATGGCGACAAGGACATGGCCTTCAGGATGGCGGCCGCATTTGGCGCGGCCTTCGAAGCCTTGTCGGCATTTCGTGGCGTCAGCATTGCCGCCATCAATGGCTACGCCATGGGCGGCGGGCTCGAATGCGCGCTGGCCTGCGATATCCGCATTGCCGAAGAGCATGCGCAAATGGCCTTGCCGGAAGCGTCGGTAGGCTTGCTGCCGTGCGCGGGCGGCACGCAGCTGTTGCCGTGGCTGGTCGGCGAAGGCTGGGCCAAGCGCATGATTTTATGTGGCGAACGCATCGACGCAGCCAGGGCGCTGGCGATCGGCCTGGTCGAGGAAGTCGTGCCGACTGGCAAAGCGCTGGCCACGGCGCTGGCGCTGGCGGCCAAGGTGGCGCGCCAGAGCCCTGGCAGCGTGGCGGCGTGCAAGACCCTGGTCCAGGGCGCGCGCGGCAAGCCGATGGTGCAATCGCTGCCCGACGAACGCACCTTGTTCCTGGGCCTGTTCGACACGCAGGACCAGCAAGAGGGTGTGCAGGCCTTTCTGGAAAAACGCGCGGCGGAGTGGAAGAATGGCTGAACAACTTGACACGGTAAAAATCGACGAGCGCGCCTGCCCCGGCGGCATGAAGCTGGGCCTCATCACGCTCGACGCGCCAAAGTCCCTGCATGCCCTGACCCTGGAGATGATACGCGCCATCGACGGCGCGCTGCTTGCCTGGGCCGATGATGCGCGCATTGCCTGCGTGGTGCTGCAGTCGTCGACCGACAAGGCCTTTTGCGCCGGCGGCGATGTGCGCAGCTTGCGCACGGCCGTGGTCGACCAGCCCGGCGTTGTGCCGAACCCGCAGGCGCTGGCCTTTTTTGCCGAGGAGTACCGGCTCGATCACCGCATCCATACGTATGTGAAACCGCTGCTGGTGTGGGGCGGCGGCATCGTCATGGGTGGCGGCCTGGGCCTGATGGCGGGCGCCAGCCACCGGGTGGTGACGGAAAGCACGCGCATCGCCATGCCGGAAATTACCATCGGCCTGTTCCCGGATGTGGGCGGCAGCTGGTTCCTGGGCCGCATGCCGGCCCGCACTGGCCTGTTCCTGGGACTGACGGGCGCGACTATGAATGCGGCCGATGCGCTGTTCACGGGCCTGGGCGACTATTTCCTGCAACAGGAGGCGCGCGCCCTGGTGCTCGACGCGCTGGCGCTGGCGCAATGGGACGCTGACGCAACAGCGAACCACCAGCAGCTGGACCGTTTGCTGCGCGCCCTGGCCTCGCCCGCCTCGCTGTTGCCCGAGTCCCCTGTGCGCGCCAATTTCGACGCGATTGCCACGCTGACCCAGGCACCCACCTTGCAGGAAGTGGTGGCGGCGATCGCCGCCTATGAGGGCCAGTCCGCCTGGTTGCAAAAGGCGGCCCACTCGCTGGCCAGGGGCGCACCGAGCTCGGCCGCGTTGGTGTGGGCCATGCGCCAGCGCACACGTCACCTGAGCCTGGCGCAAGTGTTTCAGATGGAACTGATCGTGGCGGTGCAGTGCTGCGCCCATACCGATTTTGCCGAAGGCGTGCGCGCCTTGCTGATCGACAAGGATAACGCGCCGCAGTGGCAACCGGCCAGCCTGGCCGAACTCGATGACAATGACCTCAACGACTATTTCGACGCGCCCTGGGACCGGCATCCGCTGGCCGACCTGGCATAAACAAGAGGAGACACCATGCAACATATCGCATTTATTGGCTTGGGCAATATGGGTGCGCCGATGGCGCGCAACCTGGTCGCGGCCGGCTTTCATGTATCCGTGTTCGACCTGGCGCCAGATGCGGTCGCGACATTGGTCGCGGCGGGCGCCACCGCTGCGCCATCCGCCAGCGCGGCCGTGCAGACGGCCGACGCCGTCATCACCATGCTGCCGGCCAATAAACATGTGCAGGAGCTGTACCTGGGCGAGGGCGGCGTGCTCGATTCGGCCAAGCCGGGTGCCTTGCTGATCGATTGCAGCACGATTGCCGCCGAGGTGGCGCGCCAGGTGGCGCAGGCGGCCAGCGCGCGCGGCTTTGCCATGCTCGACGCGCCCGTTTCCGGCGGCACGGCCGGGGCGGCAGCCGGCACCTTGACCTTTATCGTCGGGGGCGAGCCTGACGCCTTGCTGCGTGCGCGACCATTGCTGGAAAAGATGGGCAAGAATATTTTTCATGCGGGCGCGGCGGGTGCGGGCCAGGTGGCGAAGATCTGCAACAACATGCTGCTGGGCATCTTGATGGCGGGCACGGCCGAAGCCTTGAACCTGGGCGTGGCGCACGGGCTCGACCCGGCCGTGCTGTCCGATATCATGGCCAAGAGTTCGGGCCGCAACTGGACGCTGGAAGTCTATAACCCCTGGCCCGGCGTGATGGACAGCGCGCCGGCCGCGCGCAATTACAGTGGCGGCTTCGGCACGGCCCTGATGCTGAAAGACCTGGGCCTGGCGCAGCAGGCGAGCCTGTCGGCCAATGCGGCCACGCCCTTGGGTGGCCTGGTGCGCCAGTTGTACCAGCTGCATGCGCAGGCTGGGCATGCCGGCCAGGATTTTTCCAGCATCGTGCGGCTGTTTAATAGCGACCTGGGCAAACCTGCCGCCGCCTGAGTTATTTTTGGGCAAAAAAAAGCCCGCTGGTAAAAGCGGGCTAAATCCAATTCTTGGAAGAGTTGGAGGAGACAGATGCAGTATGCTGCATTGCCACATATAACTCCAATTTATCTTTCAAATACCAAGTATTTGATTTGGTGATATCTCGGGGCAAGCCTCTGGCTCAGTTGGTGGTGCAGACGATGTTGACGCTAGTGACGTTCGCTTCGCCCATGGTGCCCACGCCACTCGACAGGCCGGTAGCCGGATTGGTTGCCACCCTGCAGGTCTGACCGGCCGGGTGGGTGATGACGCTGATACCGTAGGAATTGCCATCGGCCACCGGGGTGGGCATGGTAAAGGTCGCGGTTGCCTTGGCTACCGTCAGTGGGGTGGCAGTACTGCCATTGCCCAGCACCAGGCCATCGACCGTCTGGCCGCTGATGGTGCCGCCGACCGTGTAGACGTTTTGCTGGCAGTTGACAGCTGCCTGGATGCTCAGATAGCGGCCTGCCGAGCCGGTGCCACCCGATACGGCGCAATTCATGTGCGCCGGTGGCGTCTTCACCGTGATGTTGTAGTCGGTGCCGTAGTCGATGCGCTGGGGGAAGGTAAACGTGGTGGCGCCCACAGGCGGCGAGACGGTATCGCCGCCGTTGGCCAGCACCAGGCCAGCATTGTTCAGGCCGGAAATGGTGCCGGACACATCGTATGATGCCTTGCCGCCGCAGGCCGCCAGGCCGACGGTCAGCAACAGCGCGGCCAGAGGGCGCAGGCAGGATGACTTCATGTAGTTCTCCAAAAGGGTGTTCGCGGATCGCACGGCTTACTTCGGTGCGCAGGCAAGTGCCAGCGAGCTGTTGGGGCCGGAGCCCATGGTGCCGACGATATCGTGGCCGTCGGCGCTGGTCGAGCCCTGGAATTTGCAGACCAGGCCTGCGGGATTGTCCCTGACCGAAATGTTATAGGTGGAACCGTCGGCCACTGCCGGGAAGGTAAAGCTGGTCGCGCCTTGCAGCGGGCTGATGCCGCCGCTGGCGCCGTTGACCAGGGTCAGGCCGCCGGCCGTCAAGCCGGTGATCGAACCGCTCAGCGTGTAAGTGGTGGTAGCGCAAGAGACCACGGTGCCCGACACGGAAAAGCTGTTCGCCTTGCCGGTGCCATTGGCGACGGTGCAAGTGGCGCCGGTCGGCTGCTGCTTGATCTTGATATCGAAGCTGTCGTCGGTTTTGACCAGGTTGACAAACACAAAGCTGCTGGCGCCGGCGGCCACAGGCAGGCTTTCGCCGCCATTTTGCAAAATCAGGCCCGTCTTGGCCAGGCCGATCACCGAGCCGCTGAGGAACATATTGCCGCCGCTGCCGCCGCAGGCTGCCAGCGTGGCAGCGCAGGCCGCCGCCAGCATCGAGCGCAGGTATACATTTTTCATACATTCTCCAAAACGAATTAGGTAGGGTAGCGCAATACGGACGCTGGCGCCGCATTGGAATGGCGCCTATTTTAGTCTATCTGGCAAGCCGATTGATCTTGCCTTGTATCACCCTGTAACAATTTTTGCTGCCCCAGCCCTGAGCCGCCCTCATATGTCGGCGCCAATGGCGCGTTGCGTCACGCGATCAATGCGACAATACAGTTTGCCCGTTCCCAATCCTGATTGCCGCCATGCCTATGACTTCCGTTCCCGCCCCGGTTCCGCCCAAGGCCATTCTGTTCGATCTCGACGATACCCTGTGGCCGATCGCGCCCGTGATCGCCGCCGCCGAAATCTTGCTGCATGACTGGCTGGCCACCCATGCACCCCGAGTAGCGCAGCAGTTTTCCATTGAGGCGCTGCGCCGGCATCGGCTCGAGTTGCTCGATGAGCAGCCGCATTTTCACGGTAACCTGATCGAATTGCGCCGCGCCGGCCTGCTGACGGCGTTTGCCGCCGCCGGCGAGGATGCGGTCCTGGTCGATGAAGCCGTCAGGCAGTTCCTGGCCGCGCGCAACCGCGTCACGCCGTATGACGACGTGCTGCCGGGGCTGGCCTGGATGCGGCAGCGCCTGCTGGTCGGGTCGATTTCCAACGGCAACGCCGACCTTGAAATTATCGGCCTCGCCCAGCATTTCAGGATATCGATCGCCGCCAGCGAATTTGGCGTGGCCAAGCCCGATGCGTCGATTTTCCTGGCCGGCTGCCAGGCGCTGGGGGTGGCCCCGCACGAAGCCGTGTATGTGGGGGACGATCTGTATTTCGATGTGACAGGGGCGCAGGATGCAGGCATGCGCGCCGTCTGGATGAACCGGCGCGGCAGCGACGCGCATCTGGCGGCCGGGGTGCGGCCCGACGCCATCTGTGCCAACTTTGATGAATTACTGCTGTGGTTGCAGGCGCAACTGGAAGAATGATCGCCGTTGCGCACGCGAACGTGCATAATAGCTGCTGTTGATGTGCCGCCGGCCGCCGGCACCCTTGTATAACTGAAGACACCATGCAACTCGAACTCCGTGCCCAAACCCTGCTGAAAGCCCTGGTCGAGCGTTATATCGCCGACGGCCTGCCGGTCGGTTCGCGCGCCTTGTCGAAAATTTCCGGCCTCGACCTGTCGCCGGCCACCATCCGCAACATCATGGCCGACCTTGAAGAGCAGGGTTATGTGTCGAGCCCGCATACCTCGGCCGGCCGCATCCCGACGCCGCGCGGCTACCGCATCTTTGTCGACACTTTATTGACAGTCAAGCATCTTGACGAGCACATGGTCGACGCCCGTTTGCGCCTGCAGACCCAGCAGCCGCAGAAGACCATCGCCAATGCGGCGCAGATGCTGTCCTCGCTGTCGCAGTTTGCCGGCGTGGTGCTCAGTCCGCGCCGCGAGTCGGTGTTCCAGCAGATTGAATTTCTGCGCCTGTCGGAAAAACGCATCCTGCTGGTGATCGTCGGTCCAGGCGGCGACGTGCAGAACCGTTTATTGCTGACGGAAGCGGACTATACGCCGTCGCAACTGATCCAGTCGGCCAACTACATCAACCAGAATTATGGCGGCCTGTCGTTCGACGCCGTGCGCGTGCGTCTGCAGGGCGAGCTGCGCCAGTTGCGCGACGATATGGGCAGCCTGATGCAGGCGGCGGTCGAGGCTGGCAGCGAAGTGATGAGCGATCACAGCGACGACATGGTCATTTCCGGCGAGCGCAACCTGCTCAGTGTGAGCGATCTGTCATCGAACATGAGTTCATTGCGTCAACTGTTCGACATGTTCGAGCAGAAAACCGGCCTGATGCAGTTGCTCGATGTGTCGAGCAAAGCCACCGGCGTGCAGATTTTTATCGGTGGCGAATCGAACCTGGTGCCGATGGACGAGATGAGCGTGGTGACGGCGCCGTATGAAGTCAACGGCAAGATCGTGGGGACGTTGGGCGTGATCGGACCGACCCGCATGGCCTACGAGCGGGTCATACCGATTGTCGATATAACGGCCAAGCTGCTGTCAAACGCCCTCAGCCATCATTAAGACCGCTCAGGCCTGCTTGTGCGGGCAGGCTGGCTTGATGCAGCTGCCGTAGATGGCCAGCGCGTGTTCGGCGATCTTGAAACCGCGCTCTTCGGCCACGCGCTGCTGGCGTGTTTCGATGGCTTCGTCGAAGAACTCTTCGACACGCCCGCAATCGAGGCAGACCAGGTGATCGTGGTGCGAGCCTTCGTTGAGCTCGAAAATGGCTTTGCCCGTTTCAAAATGATTGCGGTTGAGCAAGCCAGCTTGTTCGAACTGGGTCAGCACACGGTAAACAGTTGCCAGACCAACATCCATATTGTCGGCCAGCAGAATTTTGTAGACGTCTTCGGCCGTCAGGTGGCGCACCGGGCTACTCTGGAAGATATCGAGTATCTTAAGCCGTGGCAGGGTCGCTTTCAGGCCGCTTGCCTTGAGATCACTAGGATTGTTACTCATGTTTGTTGCTCGTATGTGGGTCAGGTGCTTTATCATATAGCGTTTTGTCGGCGAGTGCCAAAATAAGCATTTTGGGGTGGGCCAGTCACTCCTGGCGTTTTGTTCATCAAATTGAGGTCATTTATGCGCGTCACACCGGCTGTATTGCCATCCTTGCGTCACCGTATGTCATTTCGAGCACCAAGCGTGGCAGCCCTGGTCTGCGTTGCGTTGATGGCGACCGGCTGTGCCAGCCGCGGCATCCTCGGTGAAAAACCGGCGGCGTCCCTGAAGGAAGGCAAGGAACTCGTGCCCGACCAGGGTGCCCAGACCACCACCGTCACGCCGCTGCAGAAATTCATGTGGTTTTTCTCGCCGTATCGCCCGGACATTCAACAAGGCAACTTTGTTTCCGAAGAAATGGTGTCGCAGCTGAAACAAGGCATGACGCGCGACCAGGTCCGCTTTATCCTGGGCACGCCCTTGCTGACCGATATCTTCCATGCCGACCGCTGGGATTACCCGTTCCGCCTGGCACGCGGCAGTGGCGAAACCACCAGCAGCCGCGTGGTCGTGTTCTTCGATAAAGAAGGCAAGGTCGCGCGCTTCGAAGGCGGCAACCTGCCGACCGAAAAAGAATATATCGACCGCATCGCCGGCCCGTCGCCGTTCGCCAAGCTGGCCAAGGCCGAAGCGCCGGCCGCCGTCGTGCCCTCGCCAGTGGCGCCGTCGGCCGTGCCGGCTAACCCTGACAATACGCCGGCGATGATTCCGGTGACCAAGCCTGCCGTGACACCGGCCGAGCCGGCACCCGCACCCACCAAATAAATTGTCGCAAAATAATATGACTGAACTGAACATTGCAATCGCCGGCGCCAGTGGCCGCATGGGCCATATCCTGATCGAAGCCGTCGGCAACGCCCCCGACGCCGTGCTGGCCGGTGCGCTCGACCGCGCCGGCTCGCCAGCGATCGGCCAGGACGCCGCCGCTTTTCTCGGCAAACCGGCCGGCGTCTTGATCGAGTCCGATCTGGCGGCGGGGCTGGCCCATGCCGACTACCTGATCGACTTTACCCGTCCTGAAGGCACCTTGCAGCATCTGGAATATTGTGCCGAGCACGGCATCAAGATGATTATCGGCACCACCGGCTTTGATGACGCCGGCAAGGCGGCGATTGCCGCCGCCGCCGAAAAGACCGCCATCATGTTTGCGCCGAACATGAGCGTGGGCGTGAACGTGACCATGAAGCTGCTGGAACTGGCCGCGAAAAGCTTGTCCGAAGGCTACGATATCGAAATCATCGAAGCCCATCACCGCCACAAGGTTGACGCGCCGTCCGGCACCGCCCTGCAAATGGGCGAAGTGGTGGCTGGTGCTTTGGGCCGCGACCTGAAAGAGTGCGCCGTCTATGGCCGCGAAGGCGTGACGGGCGAGCGCGATCCGTCGACCATCGGCTTTGCCACCATCCGCGGCGGCGATATCGTTGGCGACCATACGGTGCTGTTTGCCGGCATCGGCGAGCGCATCGAGATCAGCCACAAGTCGAGCAGCCGCGTCACCTACGCCCACGGCGCCCTGCGCGCCGCGCGTTTCCTGGCCGACAAGCCCACCGGCCTGTACGACATGCAGGACGTGTTGTCGCTGAAGAACTGAGGAACACCATGGCCACTGCCATCCTGAATGGAAAAGCGATCACCGACGAAGCGAGCTTCCACGCGCAATGCGTGCCAGCCTTCGGTTTCCCCGAGTTTTATGGCAACAGCATGGACGCCTGGGTCGATTGCCTCAGCTATCTGCGCGACGACGACAACATGAGCAAATTCCGCCTGAAGCCGAACGAAATGCTGGAAATCGTGGTGCAGGATGCGGAAAGCCTGCAGACGCAGGCGCCGGACCTGCTGGAAGAAGTGACATTTTGCGTGGCCGGCATCAACGAGCGCTATGAGGATTATGGCGAACAGCCGGCGTTGAAACTGACGCTCAAATAAGAAACATCAAAAATGCCGGATCATGGTCCGGCGTTTTTACACCACCTTGCGTTCGCGCAAGCCGGTGATGTCGGCCTCACCCAATCCCAGCCACTGCCCCAGCACCTCGTCCGTATGCTGCCCCAGCAAGGGCGGCGGCAAGCGGTATTGCACTGGCGAGCTTGACAAGCGTACCGGATTGGCCACCAGCGCCACCGTGCCGGCCGTCGGGTGCGCCATTTCCACTTTCAGGCCGCGCGCAACTACTTGTGGGTCGGCAAACACCTGGTCGATGCGGTTGACAGGCCCGCAAGGCACGGCCGCCAGCTCGAACGCCGTGATCCACTCGTCGGTTGTGCGCATCACGGTAGCCTGGCGCAGCAGCGGAATCAGGATCGCCCGGTGCGCCACGCGCTGCGGATTGGTGGCGAAGCGCGCGTCCTGCGCCCATTCCGGATGGCCGGCGATCGTGCAAAAGCGCGCGAACTGGCCGTCGTTGCCGATCGCCAGGATCATGTCGCCATCGGCGGTGGGGAAATCCTGGTAGGGCACGATGTTCGGATGGGCATTGCCCATGCGCTGCGGCACCTTGCCGCCGCACAGGTAGTTGGCCGCCTGGTTGCCCAGCGCCGCCACCTGCACGTCGAGCAGGGCCAGGTCGATATGTTGGCCCAGGCCGGAACGAGTCCGTTCGGCGAGCGCCGCCTGCACGGCGATGGTGGCGTACAGCCCCGTCATGATATCGGTTTGCGCCACGCCCACTTTTTGCGGCCCGCCGCCCGGCTCGCCATCGGGCACGCCCGTAATGCTCATTAGGCCGCCCATGCCCTGGATCAGAAAGTCGTAGCCGGCGCGCGCCGCATACGGGCCGTCCTGGCCAAAGCCGGTAATCGAGCAATACACGAGGCGCGGGTTGAGCGCCAGTAAGCTTGCCGCATCGAGCCCATACTGTTTCAAGCCGCCAAGCTTGAAGTTTTCCAGCAGCACATCGGCCTGCAGCGCCAGCTGGCGCACCAGTGCCTGGCCTTCGCTTGCTGCCAGGTCGATGCACAGCGAGCGCTTGTTGCGATTGGCGCACTGGAAGTAGGCGGACTCAGCCGTGTCGCGCCCGTCCTCGTCCTGCAGATAGGGCGGTCCCCAGGAGCGCGTATCGTCGCCGCGCCCGGGCTGCTCGACTTTGACCACGTCGGCGCCCAGGTCGGCCAGCAGTTGCCCGGCCCATGGGCCGGCCAGCACGCGCGACAGGTCGAGCACGCGCAGCCCGGTCAACGGCGCCGGCCGCAAGGTGGAAGCGAAGGTGGAGGCCAAGGCGTCCATCAGTTGCTGAAGGCGGCGATGCCGGTAATGGCGCGGCCGATGATCAGCGCGTGCACATCGTGCGTGCCTTCATAGGTGTTGACCACTTCCAGGTTGACCAGGTGGCGGATGACGCCGAACTCGTCGGAAATACCGTTGCCGCCCATCATGTCGCGCGCCATGCGGGCGATGTCCAGGGCCTTGCCGCAGCTGTTGCGTTTCATGATGGAAGTGATTTCCACGGCGGCCGAGCCTTCGTCCTTCATGCGGCCCAGGCGCAAGCAGCCTTGCAGGCCCATGGTGATTTCGGTCAGCATGTCGGCCAGTTTCTTTTGCACCAGCTGGTTGGCGGCCAGCGGACGGCCGAATTGCTGGCGGTCCATGGTGTACTGGCGTGCTTTCAGGTAGCAGTCTTCGGCCGCGCCGAGCGCGCCCCAGGCGATGCCGTAGCGGGCGCTGTTGAGGCAAGTGAACGGGCCTTTCAGGCCGCGCACGTCGGGAAACGCATTTTCTTCCGGGCAGAACACCTCGTCCATGACGATCTCGCCGGTAATGCTGGTGCGCAGGCCGACCTTGCCGTGGATCTCGGGCGCGGACAGGCCTTGCCAGCCTTTTTCCAGCACGAAGCCGCGGATCGCGCCTTCATCGTCCTTGGCCCACACCACGAACACATCGGCGATCGGGCTGTTGGTGATCCACATCTTGGCGCCCGACAGGCTGTAGCCGCCCGGCACTTTGCGCGCGCGGGTGACCATGCTGCCCGGATCGGAGCCGTGGTTCGGCTCGGTCAAACCGAAGCAGCCGATCAATTCGCCGGTGGCCAGTTTCGGCAGGTATTTCTGCTTGGTTTCTTCATTGCCGAAGGCGTTGATCGGCACCATCACCAAGGAGGACTGCACGCTCATCATCGAGCGGTAGCCCGAATCGATGCGCTCGACTTCGCGCGCGGCCAGGCCGTAGCACACGTAGTTGAGGCCGGCGCCGCCGTATTGCTCTGGAATGGTCGAGCCCAAGAGGCCCAGTTCGCCCATTTCGCGAAAGATGGCGGCGTCGGTGCGGCCATGGCGGAACGATTCGAGCACGCGCGGCGCCAGGCTGCCCTGGCAATAGTCGCGCGCCGCTTCCAGCACGGCGCGTTCGTCGCCGCTCAGTTGTTCGTCCAGCAGCAGGGGGGAATGGAAGTCAAATACGTTTTTGCTCATCACGGGCCTCGCAAGGTGAGCGCCGGTGGGGGCGCAGGATTGAATGGGACTCATGGTAGGTTTTCGCCGCGCCTTGCGCAAACGATTTTTATGCACTCAGATATGCCTGTTACTCATATCTTGCGGCATACTCGGTGTTTTATCAGGTTCAGGCCGCCATATGTCCCGCAAGATACCGATGCTGCAAGCGCTCAATTGTTTCGAGGCGGCTGCGCGCCATCAAAGCTATACCCATGCGGCGCGCGAGCTGTCGCTGACGCAAAGCGCCGTGTCGCGCCAGATTGCTTCCCTCGAGAGCTTTCTTGGCGTGCAGCTGTTCCAGCGCACGCGCCATGGCGTGCTGCTGACCAGCGCCGGCGCATCCTACGCGCGCCAGATCGCCGCCCGCCTCGATGGCCTGGAGCGTGACACTTTGGACACCATGGCGCGCCAGGGCGGCGGCGCCTTGCAGCTGGCCTCGGTGCCGACCTTTGCCACGCGCTGGCTGATGCCGCGCCTGGCCAGCCTGTCTGCGCAGCAGCCCGAGATCGTGGTGCATATCGATGCCTACACAAAACCGTTCATGTTTGCCGATACGGAATACGATGGCGCCCTGTATGCGGGCACGCCCGAGCAACTGGCGCGCTGGCCCGGCACGCGCGCCACCTTGCTGATGCAGGAAGAGATCGTGCCCATCGCCAGCCCGCGCCTGTTGCAAGCGCGCAGCAGCTGGCAGCCGCAAGATTTGCTGGAACTGACTTTATTACAGCCAAGCACGCGCCCGGGTGCCTGGCGCCAGTGGTTCGACGCCATGCAGGTCGAAGGAGCGGCGCGCTACGGTGCACGCTATGAACTGTTTTCCATGCTGGCCATGGCCGCCGTGCAGGGGCAGGGCGTGGTGCTGTTGCCGCGCATGCTGGTCGAAGCGGAACTTGCGCGCGGCGAACTGCAGATCGCTTGCGAGCGCCCATTGCGCGGCCAGCGCGGGTACTACCTGATCACGCCCGAGGCGGCGCATGAAAAGCTCGCAATGCAGCAGTTCCGTGCATGGCTGCAGCAAGCGGCGGCTTAATCGACCTTGGCGGTGTCGAAATGTGGGTTGTCGATCAGCCCGAGCTGGTTGCCGAACGGGTCCAGCAGTTCTACCGTGCGGATGCCGTCACCCACGTCCGTCAGCGGGTGGTGGACGGTGGCGCCCAGCGCGACCAGTCGGTCGATTTCCTGGGCTATGCCCTCCACGCCCCAGTAGGTGACGCTGCCCTGGGTGCCGGGCTGGCCGCCGGGCAGCAGGCCCAGCTCGAAGCCGCCGATAGTGAAACCGACATAAAACGGCTGGTCAAAATACGGCGTGGCGTTGAACGCCTGGCTGTACCAGGCCTTGGCCTTGTCCAGGTCGCTGACGGGATAGGTCACGGTGCGCAAACCCTTGATCATGTGATGCTCCTGTAAAGTTGAGTCGATGGCGCCAGCATGCCACGTTTGCCGGCGCCGCGATTGTAAAAATGGAAGGTCAGGAATGGCAGCTCAAACCTTGCGCTGCGCCAGCCACGCTTCGGGCGAGGCGCGTGCAAAATCCTGGAAATCATGGATCAGGTGCGACTGGTCATAATAACCATATTGCAAGGCGACCTGGACCCAGTCCGCATGCGCCGGCAGTTGTTTCAACGCGCTGTTGACGGCGCGAAAGCGGCTGATGCGGGCAAACAGCTTGGGGCTGATGCCCACCTGCTGGCGAAACTGCAGCGCCAGGTGCTGGCGCGACACTTTCAACTGCGCCGCCAGTTGGTCCACGCGCACGCCGCCGTGCGTGTGCTCGATCAGCGCGACCGCGTGCGCGGCCAGGCCGGAGGCGGCCGGCTGCGGCGTATTCCTCAGGCGCAGCAGCAGAAAATCTTGCAGGATATGCATGCGTTGCACATCCGACAAGGGGTCGGTCCACAGCGCGTCGCCCAGGCGCGCCGCCAGCGCGCGCCCCCACAGTTGTTGCAGGTCGGTGCGTCCGTCGTTGAGCTCGCATAGCGGCAGCTGGAAAAAACGCGCCGCCGCGCCGGGCCTGAAGCGGGCCGCCACCGTCTGCACCAGGCCGCGGCTGACGACGTTGATGGGTTTGCTCATCATGCCGACGGCAAAGCTGGCGTCCTGCTGGTCCTGGCACAGGATGTCGATGCAGTTGTCGGGCAGCACCTGGTGCACCAAAGGCTGGCCGCGCGCGTGCACGCGGCAGGTCCAGACGCAGTCCAGCCAGGGCCGCAGGGCGGCAACGGGGGCGGTTTCCTGGTAGATGAACATGGCCGGCGAAGGAAAGCACAAGATAGCCGCATCTTACACAGCCTGTTTGTGCACCTGCAAAAATATGCGCGCCGGGGGTGGCGGCCCGCCGCGCTACAGGGCGGCGACAACCAGTATAATGCTCGGTTCATATCCACTAATTGGTCGCACATCATGCAAGATAAATATAGTCCCGCCGACGTCGAACAAGCCGCCCAATCGCACTGGAAGGCCATCGAGGCCTACAAGGCTGTCGAACACGACCCGCGTTTCCCGAAAGGCAAGTACTACGCTTGTTCGATGCTGCCTTACCCTTCGGGCAAGCTGCATATGGGTCACGTGCGCAACTATACGATCAATGACGTGATGTACCGCTACCTGCGCATGAACGGCTACAACGTGCTGATGCCGATGGGCTGGGATGCGTTCGGCATGCCGGCGGAAAACGCGGCCATGGCCAACAACGTGCCGCCCGCGCAATGGACGTATTCGAACATCGCCCACATGAAGCAGCAGATGGAATCGATGGGCCTGGCAATCGACTGGTCGCGCGAAATGACCGCCTGCAAGCCCGAATACTACAAATGGAACCAGTGGATGTTCCTCAAGATGCTGGAAAAAGGCATCATCTACCAAAAGACCGGCACCGTGAACTGGGACCCGATCGACCAGACCGTGCTGGCCAACGAGCAGGTAGTCGACGGCCGTGGCTGGCGCTCGGGTGCGCTGATCGAAAAGCGCGAAATCCCGATGTACTACGCGCGCATCACCGACTACGCCGACGAATTGCTGGCCTATGCCGACGACAAGCTGCCCGGCTGGCCCGAGCGCGTGCGCACCATGCAGACCAACTGGATCGGCAAATCGACCGGCGTGCGCTTCGCCTTCCCGCATGCGATCAAGGATGCTGCCGGCCACCTGATCGGCGACGGCAAGCTGTATGTATTTACCACCCGCCCCGACACCATCATGGGCGTGACCTTCTGCGCCGTGGCCGCCGAGCACCCGCTGGCGCTGCACGCAGCGCAGACCAATCCTGCACTGGCCGCCTTCAACGCCGAATGCAAGCTCGGCTCCGTCATCGAAGCGGACATGGCGACGATGGAGAAGAAGGGCATGCCGACGGGCCTGTTCGTCACTCATCCGTTGACGGGCGAACAAGTCGAAGTGTGGGTCGGCAATTACGTCTTGATCACCTACGGCGACGGTGCCGTGATGGGCGTGCCGGCGCACGACGAGCGCGATTTCGGCTTTGCCAAAAAATACGACCTGCCGATCAAGCAGGTGATCGAAGTCAAGGGCGAGCAATTCTCGACGGACGTGTGGCAGGAGTCGTACGGCAGCAAGGAAGGCGTGTGCATCGCCTCGGGCAAGTACGACGGCCTGCATTTCGCGTCCGCCGTCGATGCGGTGGCAGCCGACCTGGCGCAACTGGGCCTGGGCGAAAAGAAAACCACCTTCCGCCTGCGCGACTGGGGCATTTCGCGCCAGCGCTACTGGGGCACGCCGATCCCGATGATCCATTGCGAGCACTGCGGCGTGGTGCCGGTGCCGGAAAAAGATTTGCCGGTGGTGCTGCCGGAAGACTGCGTGCCGGACGGTACCGGCAACCCGCTCAACAAATACGAAGCCTTTTTGCAGTGCGACTGCCCGCAGTGCGGCAAACCCGCGCGCCGCGAAACCGACACCATGGATACCTTTGTCGATTCGTCGTGGTACTACATGCGCTATACCTCGCCGGGCAGCAATAGCGCCATGGTCGATGAGCGCAACGACTACTGGATGCCGATGGACCAGTATATCGGCGGCATCGAACACGCCGTGATGCACTTGCTGTATGCGCGCTTCTGGACCAAGATCATGCGCGACTTTGGCCTGGTCAAGTTCGACGAGCCATTCGTCAACCTGCTCACGCAAGGCATGGTGCTGAACGAAACCTATTATCGCGAAGACGCCGCCGGCAAGAAGACCTGGTTCAACCCGGCCGACATCAATTTGACGATGGACGACAAGGGCCGTCCGCAGGCGGCCACCCTGGTGGCCGATGGCGCGCCGGTGGAAATCGGCGGCACGGAAAAAATGTCGAAGTCGAAGAACAACGGCATCGACCCGCAGGCGCAGATCGAGCAGTACGGCGCCGACACGGCCCGTCTGTTTACCATGTTCGCCTCGCCGCCGGAACAGACGCTGGAATGGTCGGGCAGCGGCGTCGAAGGCGCCAATCGCTTCCTGCGCCGCGTCTGGAATTTCGGCTATGCCCAGTCGGCCACGATTCAGGCAGCATTGACAGCCGCTCCTGCGCCGGCCACCGGCGAGGCGCAGAAAAACCTGCGCCGCGAACTGCACAAGATCCTGCAGCAGGCCGATTACGACCTGAAACGCATCCAGTACAACACCGTGGTGTCGGCCTGCATGAAGATGCTCAACACCCTGGAATCGGCCAAGCTGGACGATAGCGCGCAGTCGAAAGCCTTGACCGCCGAAGGCTATTCGATCTTCCTGCGCCTGTTGAATCCGGTCGCGCCGCATATCACCCATGTCTTGTGGCAAGAGCTGGGTTACGCCGGCGTGCATGGCGACTTGCTTAACGCCGCATGGCCGCAGGTCGATCCGCAAGCACTGGTGCAGTCCGAGATCGAGATGATGATCCAGGTAAACGGCAAGCTGCGCGGCTCGATCACGGTGTCCAAGGATGCGGACAAGGCCAGCATCGAAGCGCAGGCGCTGGCCTGCGAGAGCGTGCAGAAATACATTGAAACCACGCCGAAGAAAGTCATCGTCGTGCCGGGCAAGTTAATCAGCATTGTGGTGTAACTCTATGACGACTTCTTTTTCCGGTTTGCTGTCGCGCGGACGCGTTCGCGTTCTGTTCGCCGTGTGCCTGGTCTTGAGCCTGTCGGCCTGCGGCTTTCACCTGCGCGGCTCGAACGGCAGTTTCATGCTGCCGTTCGCGACGATGAACATCGACCTGCCCGATTCCTCGCCGCTGGCGATCGATCTGAAGCGCTATATCCGCGCCATCGGCAGCACGGAAATCGTCGACACCAGGCAGGCGGCCGACGCCACCCTGGAAGTGGTGGCGGACCCGGAGAAGACGCGCACCAAGACCATACTGTCACTGAACAGCAATGGCCGCGTGCGCGAGTATCAACTCGGTTATTCGATCCAGTTCCGCGTGGTGGACAAGGCCGGCAACCAGTTGCTGGGCCCCACCAATATCGGCCTGACCCGCCCGATCACCTTCAATGAATCGCAGGTGCTGGCCAAGGAAACGGAAGAAGCGGCGCTGTACCGCGACATGCGCAACGACCTGGTGCAGCAGATCATGCGCCGCCTGGCCGCCATCAAGCCGGTGCTGCCGGCCATGTCGGTGGCGCCTGTCGCACCTGTCACCCCGGTCTCGCCGGCAGTGCAGCAGTAAGGGCAGGCCATGCAATTGCGGATAGACGCGCTCGACGCTCACGTGGCCAAGCCGCTGGCGCAGCTGTATGTGATCACCAGCGACGAACACCTGCTGGCGCTGGAGGCGGCCGACAAGATCCGCCGCGCCGCGCGCCAGCAGGGCTACACCGAACGCGATGTGCTCAGCGTCGAGCGCAGTTTCAAGTGGGGCGAGCTGCTGGCGGCCAACCAGGAACTGTCGCTGTTCGGCGATAAAAAACTGATCGAACTGCGCATCCCCACCGGCAAGCCGGGCAAGGATGGCGGCGCGGCGCTGCAAAGCTATGCGAAAAACCTCAGCCCTGATAACCTGACCCTGATCACCTTGCCCAAGCTGGACTGGGCCACGCAAAAGGCGGCCTGGGTTGCCAGCCTGCAGCAGGCGGCCGTCTACATCGATATCCCGAATGTGGAACGGGCGCAATTGCC
This sequence comes from Janthinobacterium sp. PC23-8, assembly GCF_002250505.1. Lineage (GTDB taxonomy): Bacteria > Pseudomonadota > Gammaproteobacteria > Burkholderiales > Burkholderiaceae_D > Janthinobacterium. The sequence continues at coordinate 1,917,981 of NZ_NJGY01000001.1, read as the reverse complement.
GGCCTGGATCAGCCAGCGCCTGGCCGCGCAGGGGCAAAGCGCCGAGCGCGCCAGCATCGACTTTATCGCCGAACGGGTGGAAGGCAATCTGCTGGCAGCGCACCAGGAAATCCTGAAACTGGGTTTGCTGCACGAGCCGGGCAAGCTGACGTATGAACAGGTGCACGATGCGGTGCTCAATGTGGCGCGCTACGATGTGTTCAAGCTGTCCGAGGCGATGCTGGCGGGCGACCCGGCGCGGCTGGTACGCATGCTCGAAGGCTTGAAAGGCGAGGGTGAGGCGCTGCCGCTGGTGCTGTGGGCGGTGTCCGAGGAAATTCGCACCTTATTGAAACTGAAGGCGGGCATGGCGCAGGGCCGGCCACTGGGCGCGCTGTTGAAAGAGTACCGCATATGGGGGCCGCGCGAGCGCATGATGGAGCCGGCCTTGCGGCGCGTGTCGCTGCCGCTGCTGGAAAACGCGCTGCGGGAAGCGGCCCAGGTCGACAAGATGATCAAGGGCTTGCGGGCCAAGGCGCATGCGGGCGACGCCTGGGACGCCTTGTTGCAACTGGCCCTGACGATTTGCCGGGGTTGAGGACGCCTAACAGAACCTACTGCGCGTCGGTATTTGCGGCCTGCGATGCTCACTGTACCTTCGTACAGTTGCGCTTCTTAGCCACAACTACCTTCCGCTCGCTACGGTTTTGTTAGACGTTGTAATGATGTAAAAAACCATATGGATAAAAGCATGGACATCAAAGAATATATGCAAGACGTGGGCACGCGTGCCCGCGCCGCTTCGCGCGCCATGGCGCGTGCCGACAGCGCCACGCGCAACCGCGCCTTGACGCTGATCGCCGCAGCCATCGTGCGCGACGCCGACCTGCTGCGCGCGGCCAACCAGCGCGACCTGGAAGCTGCCGCCGCTGCTGGTCTCGCGCCGGCCATGCTCGACCGCTTGACACTGTCCGATTCCGCGATCGCCACCATGGTCGAAGGCTTGACGCAGATCGTCGCTCTGGCCGACCCGATCGGCGAGATCTCGAACATGAAATACCGCCCCTCCGGCATCCAGGTGGGCCAGATGCGCGTGCCGCTGGGCGTGATCGGCATCATCTATGAAGCACGTCCCAACGTGACGGTGGACGCGGCGGGCCTGTGCATCAAGAGCGGCAACGCCACCATTTTGCGCGGCGGCTCGGAAGCGATCCACTGCAACCGCGCGCTGGCCAAGCTGGTGGCCGAGGGCCTGGCTGGTGCCGGCTTGCCGCAGGACGCGGTGCAGGTGATCGACACCACCGACCGCGCCGCCGTCGGCGCCTTGATCACCATGCCGCAGTTTGTCGACGTGATCGTGCCGCGCGGCGGCAAGGGCCTGATCGCGCGCCTGATGGACGAGGCCACCGTGCCGATGATCAAGCACCTCGACGGCATCTGCCACGTGTATATCGACGCCAAGGCAGACATCACCAAGGCGGTCGATATCGGTTTTAACGCCAAGTGCCACCGCTACGGTACCTGCAACACCATGGAAACGCTGCTGGTGGCGCGCGCCATCGCGCCACAAGTGCTGCCGCAACTGGCCGAGCGCTATTTGACGAAACAGGTGGAGCTGCGCGCCGATCCGGAAGCGCTGGCGATCCTCGACGGCTATCCGCACCTGGTCGCCGCGACCGAGGAAGACTGGCGCACCGAATACCTGGCCGCTATTTTGTCCATCAAGGTGGTTGACGGCATCGACGAAGCGATGGACCATATCAACCAGTATTCGTCGAAACACACCGAGTCCATCATCACCGAAGACTACAGCGACGCGCTGCGCTTCTTGCGCGAAGTCGATTCGGCCTCGGTGATGGTCAACGCCTCGACCCGCTTTGCCGATGGCTTCGAATATGGCCTGGGCGCCGAGATCGGCATTTCGAACGACAAGCTGCACGCGCGCGGCCCGGTCGGCCTCGAAGGCCTGACCTCGCTCAAATACGTGGTCTTCGGCCACGGCGAAGTCCGTCAGTAAGCCATTATTGCGAGCCGCCCACGGCGGTTCGCTTTTCTTTACCCTTCAAACCGGGAACCCCATGCTCTGGATTAAAGCACTGCACATCGTCTTCGTCATCTCCTGGTTCGCCGGCCTGTTCTACCTGCCGCGCATCTTCGTCAACCTGGCGATGGAAACGGAAACCGTGGCCACCGAGCGCCTGCTGCTGATGGCGCGCAAGCTGTATCGCTTCATGTCGCTGCTGGCGCTGCCGGCGATGGTGCTGGGGCTGGTGCTGCTGTGGATGCAGTATGGCGGCGCCGAAGGCGGCATGAAGATGCCGGGCTGGATGCACGCCAAGCTGACCTTCGTGGTGCTGCTGCTGGGCTACCACCATGCTTGCGGCGCGATCCTGCGCAAGTTCGAAAAAGGCATCAACCAGCGCAGCCACAAGTGGTTCCGCTGGTTTAACGAAGTGCCGGTGGTGATGCTGCTGGCGGTGGTGGTGCTGGTGGTGGTCAAGCCTTTCTAACGGAGACGATGATGAGTGCAAGCCAGAACAAGGTAATCCAGTATTTCTTTGCTCCCCATTCGCCATGGACCTACCTGGGCCATGCGCGCGTGATGGCGATCGCGAAAAAGAGCGGCGCGCAGATCGACGTGCGCCCGTTTGACCTGGGCAAGGTCTTCAGCGTCTCCGGTGGCCTGCCGCTGGCCAAGCGCGCGCCGCAGCGCCAGGCCTACCGCCTGGCCGAACTGGCGCGCTGGTCGGCGTTCCTGGACGTGCCCTTGACCCTGCAGCCGAAGTTTTTCCCGGTCTCGCCGGAAGCGTCGGCCAAACTGATCATCGCCACCCGCCTGGCGCACGGCGTCGACGCTGCCATGCACCTGGCGCACGCCATCATGCGCGGCGTGTGGGCCGAGGAACGCAATATCGGCGACGAAGACACCCTGGCGCAGATCGCGCAGGACGCCGGCTTTGACGGCCGCCAGTTGCTCAAAACGGCAGAGACGGCCAGCGTGCGGGCCGAATACGACGCCAACACGGAGGCGGCCACGGCAGCGTCCGTGTTTGGCTCGCCCTGGTATATCGTCGATGGCGAAGGCTACTGGGGCCAGGACCGCCTCGATTTTGTCGAGCGGGCGCTGGCGAAGTAAGTTTTTTTTAGTAAATTGTTTTTCAACGGATAAAAGGTATCCTTATATGGCTTCATATTTTTGCCCATGCCCGCGCGGCATGGAAGCGGCGCTGGCCGAGGAACTGGGCGAGATCGCCCAGGATAGTGCGACCATGAAGGTCCACAACCAGGTGCCGGGCGGCGTCCACTGCTCGGGCGACCTGGTCGATTCCTATCGCATCAACCTGCATTCGCGCATCGCCTCGCGCGTGCTGATGCGCATGGCCCATGCCGGCTACAAGACGGAAAACGATATCTATGACCTGACCCTGGCGCAGCCGTGGGAAGACTGGTTCGGCGTGCATCACACGATCCGCGTCGATGTGACGGCCGTCAAATCGCCGCTGCGCAGCCTGGAGTTCACCACCCTGAAGATCAAGGACGCGATCTGCGACCGCTTCCGCGACCAGTTCAACGAGCGCCCGTCGGTCAACACCAAGACGCCGGACATGCGCATCGTCGGTTTCCTCGACGCCCACACATTTACGGTCTACCTCGATACGTCCGGCGAGGCGCTGTTCAAGCGCGGCTGGCGCGAAGAGACGGGCGACGCGCCGCTGCGCGAAAACCTCGCTGCGGGCCTGCTGCGCGTGTCGGGCTGGAAGCCGGGCATGGTGCTGTTCGATCCGATGTGCGGCTCGGGCACCATCCTGGCCGAAGCGGCGCAAATGGTGCAGGGCATCCCGCCGGGCGCAACGCGCCGCTTCGCCTTCGAGAACTTCCACGACTTCGATCCGGCGCCGTGGAACGCCCTGCGCAACGCCATCACGGCCAAGCCGCTGCCGGCGGAGCCGACGATTTTCGGCAGCGACATTTCGGGCGACATGGTCGCCATGACGCGCCACAACCTGCGCTGCGCCGGCGTGCGCTTCGAGGTGCCCCTGAAACAGATCGAAGCGCAGGAAGTCAGGCCGCCTGGCGAGGTGGCCGGCATCATGCTGACCAACCCGCCGTACGGCGAGCGTATCGGCGTGCGCGGCGACAGCAGCCTGCCGGAAGATGAATTGTCGAGTTCGTTCTATACGGCCATGGGCACCACTCTGAAGCAGCGCTTTGCCGGCTGGACCGTGTTCCTGTTTACGGCCGACCTGGGCCTGCCGAAACTGCTGCGCCTGAAAGAAGCGCGCAAGACGCCGTTTTTCAATGGCGCGCTGGAATGCCGTCTGTTCCGCTTCGATATGGTGGCGGGATACAACCGCAGGGAAGAAGCCAAGCCGAAGCCGCAGCAGTAAGCACTCACCGGAATAACTACGCAGCACATCCGCAGTCACCCGCGCGCGGACCGGCACCGGTCCGCATTTTTACTTTGGACCGCCATGCTTCCCATTCCGCCGGCCAATGTGCCGCCAGATCCCGTCACGCCCGTGCCGCCCCCTGTTCCCAGCCACATGGCGCCGCTGAGCCGCGGCGCCATGGCCGTATTGCTGGCCGGCATGTCGATGCTGGGACCCTTGTCGATCGATACCTATCTGCCGGCCTTTGGCGCGATTCAGGATTCCTTGCAGGCCTCGCCGCTGGAGGTGCAGCAGTCGCTGACGTTTTACATGCTGGCCTTTGCCGGCATGGTGCTGTGGCATGGGGCCTTGTCCGATGCCTTCGGGCGGCGCAACCTGATCCTGGTGTCGCTGGCCTTGTTCGCCATCGGCTCGCTCGGCTGCGCCTCGGCCCATACCGTGCATTACCTGTGGGTCTTTCGCATGCTGCAAGGGGTGTCGGCCGGCGCCGGGGTGGTGATCAGCCGCGCCATTGTCCGCGACCTGTATGCCGATGCTGCCGCCGCGCGGCTGCTGTCGCTGGTGACGATGATTTTTTCGATCGCACCGGCCATCGCACCCATTTTAGGGGGCTGGATCGTGATCTGGTTCGACTGGCGTGCGATCTTCCTGTTCCTGGTGTTCTACACGCTCATTCTGCTGGGCTTTTGCTACTGGCGCCTGCCCGAAACGCTGCCGCTGGCCAAACGCCAGCCCTTCAATCCCCGTTTCCTGGCCAAAAGCTACAGCCAGATCCTGCGTTCGCCGCTGTTCCATATCAAGGCCGGCATCGTCGCCCTCAATTTTGGCGGCCTGTTCCTGTTCATCACGGCCGCGCCGGAAATGCTGCCGCGCCAGCTGGGACTGGGGCCGACGCAGTTCGCCTGGCTGTTCATTCCCTGCGTGAGCGGCATCTTCCTGGGCGCCCTGGCGGCCAACCGTCTCGCCGGCAAAGCCACATTTGCGCGCCAGATCGGCATCGGCTTTGCTTTCCTGCTGTGCTCTACCAGCGTCAACGTGGTGTTTCACCTGTTCCTGCCGCCGATGTTGCCCTGGACCGTGCTGCCGCTGTTTTTCTACACCTTCGGCATGTCCTTGGTGGGCCCGGGCGCCACCTTGCTGGCGCTCGACCTGTTCCCGCATATCCGCGGCACCGTTGCCTCGTGCCAGGCCTTTGCCACCACCTTGATGGGGGCGCTGGTGGCCGGTGTCATTACGCCCATATTGTCAGGTTCCGTACTGTGGCTGGCCTCCGGTCAACTGGTGCTGTCGGCGCTGGCGCTGGGCCTGTGGCTGATTTCACGACGCTTCCGTCACCGCCTGGTCGGGCCTGTCCTGCCTGGCACCGTCTGATCGGCCAACATGGTTTATAAGCGGAAGAAAAAGCGCCCTCCTGCTCTTGATTTCCACCGCCTCAAAGTGCCAGCCATACGGCGATTATTGTGTCGAACACGAAACAACGCACGTATTTTATACAAGAAAACAATGTTAAAATCTTGCGGCATGGATTCTTGACGGTATGGTGACGCTGTTTTCACCCCTCGGTCTCCAGCACTATTTTAGCGGCGAACTGATGTCTGGCAGTCCTTCATGCCCCACAGTTGGCCTTTTTTTGTTTCTTCCAAGTTGCTTCAGCCGATTTTACTTCTGAGTATCTTGTCGGAAATTCCAGATGCAGGATACATGAAAAGGTAGTCGGATTTTGTTAAACGTACTCAGAAAATCAGTGAAATATACGTGGTGCGGATGCCTGATCCTCGGCGCGTCTGGCGCCATCGCGGCCACCCCTAATCATGGCGGTCAATCCGGCTATATCAACATGCCCAGTGCCGTGGTGGAGCCTGATGGCACGTTCGGCGTTGGTTACAGCTATGACAGTCCGTATGGCCAGTTGTGGGTGACGTCGAATATATTGCCTTTTTTGCAAATGACAGGGCGCTACGTATCGATTACCGGCATTCCTGGCTTCACCAATGTACCCGGTGAATATGGTAGCGGCTATGGCCGTTACAAGGACAAGGTCGTTGACGCCAAACTGCGCTTGTGGCAAGAGACGACATGGTTGCCGTCGGTTGCCGTCGGTGCGACCGACTTGTTCGGTACCGAATTGTTCAAGGGGCAATACGTTGTCGCCACCAAGACCTTCGGCGCCACCAAAAACATCGAGGCCAGCCTTGGTTATGCCCGTAAGCGTCCCGATGGCCCGTTTGCTGGCCTGCGCTGGACACCTGCGGCCTTGCCGCGCTGGTCGGTCGTGGCCGAGTATGACACCACCAATTATCAGCGTGACTTCCGTGCCGCCGAGACCGCTGCCGGCAAGCGCAGCAAGGGGCCTTCCATGGGGCTGGAGTACCGCTGGGGCTGGCTGGCGGTGCAAGCGGCACGCAGCCGTGACCAATTCAGCGTCAACGCGTTCGTCAGCATTCCCTTTGGCGAACGCGAGTTCATTCCCAAGGTGTTCGAGCCGGCCTATTTTGTCGATGACAAGAATCCGCCGCCACGACCCACGCGAGATGAGTGGCGCAATGACGCCGGCTATGGCGCCGACCTGGTCAAGGCGCTGGTCAAGCAGGACTATAAGAACATCCGCGTCGTGCAAGAGGGCAATACACTGGCCCTGACACTGACCAACAGCCGCATTTCGAACCTGGGGCGTGCCGTCGGTCGCGCCGCGCGCACGGCCGTGGCGTTCATGCCTGTGGGCGTGAGCAATCTGCGCATCACATATACCAAGCTCGATCAGCCGATCGCCACCTATGAATTTTTAGATATCCCGAAACTGAACGATTATTTTGCCGGCAAGATCGACCGCAAGGCATTCCTCGACGTCGTGTTGATGCGCTACCCGGAAAAGAGCGATATCATTCGCGACGACCAGCAAACATGGTTGAATGAGTTCCTCGACCGTCCGGCCCAGGCCCAGTCCGCTGTTGTCGCTACCACGCCTGCCGCAAGGCCGGTGATGGCAGTCGAGCCTGCTGCTGCTTCCGGGGCTGCAGCGGCCGATGTGGCCGCCACGATACCCGTACCGGCAGTCGTCAAGGCGGCCAATGCCGTCCAGAATGATGGCAAGCTGGCGGTAGCGCTCGGTGTCGATGGCGATGTGGTGCAGGTCAAATCGCTGGACCGCGAAGCGAACCGTTTCAAGATCGCCCCCAAGGTCGGTTTCTTCTTCAACGATCCCAGTGGCGCTTTCCGTTACTCGATCTCGGCGCTTGCCAATTACGACCAGCGCCTTGGCGATGGCCTGTACCTGAATAGCGCGGCCAGCCTGCAGTTGCTTGAAACCGTGTCGGGCGTCAAGCAACCATCGAACAGTGACTTGCCGCATGTGCGCAGCGATGTGGCGAAATACATGCGCGGCGGGCGTTTTTCGCTGAGCCGCATCGTGCTGAACAAATATGACAGTCCCGCCGAGCGCGTGTATACGCGCATGTCGGCCGGTTTATACGAAGATATGTTCCGTGGCGTCGGCGGGCAAGTTCTGTATTTACCTAAAGACAGCCGCTGGGCCGCCGACCTGGCCGTCGATGCGCTGCAACAGCGCGGTTACAAGGGCCTGTTCGATTCACTCGACTATAAAACCGTCACGGCAATCGGCTCCCTGCATTACCGCTTGCCGCACGATATCACCGTGACGGCGCGCGCTGGCCGTTTCCTGGCCAAGGACTCTGGCGTGCGCGTGGAATTCAAGCGCCGTTTCCAGTCCGGCATCGAAGTCGGTGCGTGGTATACGCACACCAACGCCAACGATATCGCTACACCCGGTTCGGTTGCCAATCCCTACCAGGACCGCGGTATTTTCCTGTCGGTTCCACTGAACAGCATGTTGCCAATGGATACGCAGTCGACGGCCGGTTTTTCGATTTCACCATGGACACGCGATGGCGGCCAGATGGTGGCCTCGCCCGGCGACTTGTATGATATGGTGGAACGCCCCCGTGCCGACATGCACAGCTACGACGGTCTCGGTAATTTTGCCGAACGTGCCGATGAGCAAAACCTGCCTGCTGTCAATCCTCCGGTTCGGCCATTCGTCAGCCCTTGGCCAGCCATGCGCGCGCGCCTGGAGCAATCCTCGTCGGCCATGCCTGAACCTGCTGACTGGGTCAAGGCGACGGCGCTGATCGGTGGCGTCGTGGTGGCGACGGCACTGAGCGACAAGCCGGTCGACCGTTTTGTCAAGAAACACCAGTATTCCAGCGTGTTGCGCAATTGGGACAGGGTGGGCAAGGCCATGCCGTTCGCCCTGGTGGGCGCTGCTGGTGCAGCCTTTGCGTTCGGCGACGATCGCATGCAGAACATCGGCCTGATTTCGATGCAATCGGTCGCTGCTGCAACCGGTCTGGCTATGGTCGGAAAATATGCGATTGGCCGTGCCCGTCCAGGTGAAGAGCGTGGTCCCTGGAGCAGCGTGGGTGATGGTTACAAGCGTTCGGACGCTTCCTTTCCCTCAGGTCACTCAACTATTGCTTTTGCCGCTGTCACGCCGTTTGCCAAGGAATACGACGCACCATGGCTGTACGGTGTTGCAGCGCTCGGCGCGGCTGGTCGTGTCGCGGGTCGCAATCACTGGGTGTCTGATACGGTTGCCGGCAGTATCCTCGGTTATGCAGTCGGTAGCTGGTTGTGGAGTGCACAGCGCGATCAGGACAAATCGGGTCTGTCGATTAATCCAGGACCAAAAGAAGTCAGTGTGACGTGGCAAACAAAATATTAATATGAAAGAAACTATTTAAAATATTCAACCGTCCGGTCAGTTTATTTAATTTTTTGCAGATGTTGCATTGTCGGCACTCAAACTGATACGGAGCGGCCACGTACCGGGGCTCTATGCCGTTTTGCTTGCGATCGACGGCAATGATCTCGCCAAGGCTTTGCAAGCTGCGTTCAAGTTCGTAGCCGGCATGGCCGGTGTTTCCGGTAATTAAGATTCGCGTCATGACGTGCTCTCGGCAAGAATGACTGCGGCCCCGCGTTGCGGCGCCGCAAGCGCAGGTCAGGCGAAGACGTCGGCGTCGGCCAGCAGTGTTCCGACCTTGTCTTTGCCCGACAGCAGCGGCTCGCCGTCCAGTGGCCAGTCGATGCCGATTGCCGGGTCATTCCACAAGACGCAGCGCTCGAATTCGGGCGCCCAGTAATCGGTGGTCTTGTAAAGGAATTCGGCGCTGTCGCTGGTCACCATGAAGCCGTGGGCAAATCCCTCCGGCACCCACAACTGACGTTTGTTTGCGGCCGACAGTACGATGCCGGCCCATTTCCCGAAAGTTGGCGAGCTTTTACGCAGGTCAACGACGACGTCGAATACTTCGCCAGCCGTCACACGTACCAGTTTGCCTTGCGGCTGCTGGATCTGATAGTGTAAGCCACGCAATACGCCCTTGGCGGATTTGGAGTGGTTATCCTGGACGAAATCCTGTGTCACGCCGGTCAGTTCGGCAAAGCGTTTTTTGTTGAAGCTTTCATAAAAAAAGCCGCGATCATCGCCGAAGACGGCTGGTTCGATAATCAGCACGTCAGGCATGGCTGTGGTTTGAATTTGCATGGTGGATTCGTATGGTATGAACTAAGTGGAAGGCGATGGAGCCTCAGAATATTTTTTCGGCGAGCAAACGCAACAGATACTGGCCGTAAGCATTCTTCTTCAAGGGCTGGGCCAATTCCGTCAATTTGGCGGCGTCAATATAGCCTTTGCGATAAGCAATTTCTTCTGGGCAAGCCACTTTAAGACCCTGGCGATTCTCGATGGTGGCGATGAACTGGCCAGCTTCGAGCAACGATTCGTGGGTGCCGGTATCGAGCCAGGCCATGCCGCGGCCCATCAGTTCGACTGTCAGTTCGCCGCGCTCCAGATAGGCACGGTTGACGTCGGTAATTTCCAGTTCGCCACGCGGCGACGGGGCGATACCTGCGGCGATGTCGCATACCTGGCTGTCATAAAAGTACAGGCCGGTGACCGCGTAGTTCGATTTTGGCTTGACCGGTTTTTCTTCGATGCTGACCGCGCGTCGCTGATCATCGAAATCGACCACGCCATAGCGTTCCGGGTCGTGTACGTGATAAGCGAACACGGTGGAACCACTGGTGCGTGCCGAAGCTTCGCGCAACTGGGTTTCAAAGTCGTGACCGTAATAAATGTTGTCGCCCAAGATCAATGCCGATGGGGCATCACCGACGAACTCCTTGCCGATGATGAACGCTTGCGCCAGGCCGTCAGGACTCGGCTGCACTGCGTACGCCAGGCTGATGCCCCACTGGCTGCCATCGCCCAGCAATTCCTGGAAACGTGGCGTATCCTGAGGCGTCGAGATGATCAGGATCTCACGGATGCCGGCCAGCATTAAAGTGGTCAGCGGATAATAAATCATCGGCTTGTCATAGACTGGCAACAACTGTTTTGAAACTGCCATCGTCACCGGATACAAGCGCGTGCCGGAACCACCAGCGAGAATGATGCCTTTGCGTTCGATAGGATTGCTCATCAGATTGCGTCCTTTGTCGTATCGCGAGCCGCATAGTTCTGTTCCACCCATTTCAGGTAGTCGCCCGACTGCACATCGCGTACCCATGCCTGGTTGTCCAGGTACCACTGCACCGTCTTGCGTATGCCGGTCTGGAATGTTTCGGCTGGTTTCCAGCCCAGTTCGCGCTCGATCTTGCGAGCATCGATGGCGTAGCGGCGGTCATGGCCGGGGCGATCCTGTACATAGGTGATCTGTTCGCGATAGCTGCCCGACGCTTTCGGGTCGAGTGTATCGAGAATATCGCAAAGAGTATGCACCACTTCCAGGTTGGCCATCTCGTTCCAGCCGCCCACGTTATAGACTTCGCCCAGGCGGCCCGCTTCCAGTACGCGGCGGATCGCCGAGCAGTGGTCGCCCACGTACAGCCAGTCGCGCACCTGCATGCCGTCGCCATAGATCGGCAGTGGCTTGCCGGCGCGGGCGTTGCTGATGATGAGAGGAATCAGTTTTTCAGGGAAATGGAAAGAGCCGTAGTTGTTCGAGCAGTTGGTGGTGAGTACCGGCATGCCATAGGTATGGAAGTAGGCGCGCACCAGGTGGTCAGAGGCTGCTTTCGATGCCGAGTAAGGGCTGTTCGGCGCATAAGGCGTCGTTTCGGTGAACGGCGGATCCTGCGGTCCAAGGGTGCCATAGACTTCATCGGTCGACACGTGCAGGAAACGAAAAGCCTCCTTGGCCTCGCCCGTCAGGCCGGACCAGTAGGCGCGTGCTGCTTCGAGCAGGCTGAAGGTGCCATTGACGTTGGTCGAAATGAATTCGCCTGGACTGTGGATCGAACGATCGACATGGCTTTCCGCAGCAAAATGCACGATGGCGCGCGGTTTGTGTTCTGCCAGCAAACGGGAGACAAGGGAGGTATCGCAAATGTCGCCGCGTACGAAGATGTGGCGTGGATCCTGTTCGAGGCTGGCCAGATTGCTGAGGTTGCCAGCATAGGTCAGTTTGTCGAGGGTGATGACAGGTTCATCATTCACCGCCAGCCAGTCACGTACAAAATTGGAGCCGATGAATCCGGCGCCGCCAGTAACTAAAATCATGCTGTTATCCTTTTCTTGCTTTGGAAATTGTTAAATATTTTGACTAAATTGTATTGGTAAGCGCCATTCCCTGAAGCTCGCCTTCAAGTAATGTCCGCTGTGGTGCAGAAACTGGCCGATAGAAGTGATACGCGATTACTTCCAACTTGAAATGCTGTATAAGTGGCAAGGGGTAGGGCAATGCTATATCCTTTTGACCAGCGTGCTTAAACCCGACCGTAACGGTCTTCAAACCGAACGATATCATCTTCTCCCAGGTAGCTGCCTGATTGGATCTCAATCAGTTTGAGCGGCACCTTGCCGGGGTTGGCCAGCGAGTGCACCACGCCCAAGGGAATATAGGTCGACTGGTTTTCTGTCAGCAGATATTGCTTGTCACCATTGGTGATCTGGGCCGTGCCCGAAACGACGATCCAATGTTCGGCACGGTGATGGTGCATTTGCAGCGACAGCTTGGCGCCTGGTTTGACGGTGATGCGCTTGACCTGAAAGCGTTCGCCATTGCCGATCGAGTCATATGAACCCCACGGACGGAACACCTCACGGTGCATCGTCGCTTCCGTGCGGTCCTGCTTGATCAGTTGCGCGACCAGCGTCTTGGTATGTTGGGCCTGATCCGCATCCATCACCAGCACGGCATCGGCAGTTTCCACAATGATTGTGTTGCGCATGCCGATGGCGGTGACCAGACGGCTATTGCCATGGACGAGGCAATCGTTGCAATCTTGCATGATCACGTCGCCATGTGCGCTGTTGTTGCCGGCGTCTTTCTTTGCCACTTCGCGTACAGCCGCCCATGAGCCAATATCATTCCAGCCCGCATCGAGCGCGATGGTGGCTGCATGCGTGGTGTGCTCCATCACGGCGTAATCGACAGCGATATCCGGGCTTGCTGCATAAGCGTCGTGATCGAGGCGAATGAAGTCGAGGTCGCTCTTCGCTTTTGCCGACGCTTCGCGGCAGGCTGCCACGACGGCAGGTTGGAAACGTTCGAGTTCTTCCAGATAACGGCTGGCGCGGAACACGAACATGCCGCTGTTCCATAAATAGTCGCCACTGGCTATATATTGTTGCGCCAGTTCCAGGGCCGGCTTTTCGACGAACTCCACGATGCGTCGCACTTCGCCCGCTGTTGCATTTTCGGCACGGATGTAGCCATAGCCAGTTTCTGGGCCGGCAGGCGTGATACCGAACGTCAGCAGACTACCTTGTTCAGCAGCAACGCGCGCCAGCTTGATAGCGCGGTGGAACGCTGGCGTATCCAGGATCACATGGTCCGATGGCAGCACTAGCAGGATCGGATCTTCGCCGTTTTCCATTGCCTGCAAAGCTGCAGTGGCGATAGCGGGCGCCGTATTGCGGCGCATGGGTTCGAGCACCATGCGCGCATCGCTCAGTCCGATTTCACGCAACTGCTCGGCGACGACAAAGCGCGACGATTCATTGCAAACCAGCAAAGCTGGCGTCATTGCCTCCAGACCTGCGAGACGTTGCAGCGTCTGCTGCAGCATGCTGTTCTCACCGGAAAGACGCAAAAACTGCTTGGGAAAGCCTTCGCGAGAAAGTGGCCACAAACGTGTACCGGAACCACCACAAAGAATCACGGGAACAAGAGGAGTATTCATTTATGCATCAATTCAAAATTTAAAATAAATTAATGGACGGGCTGGGCATCCAATCCACCCAAGTTAAGTCATTCAGCAATTTTTCTGAGTCATTGATTTGTGCGGCTTTTGACCCTTCTTGTGTGGTGTCTAGCGATTTTCACGATGGCGATAGAGCAGCGGTTTGAGCGCAGTGTGGGCATAGGCATGATTGACGCGTTTGCTGTCGGGCAGAGCGGCGTCGGCATGCGCGGTCAGGGACAGCTTGGCGCGCGCCTGTTCGTATGCCTCGTGGACCAGTTGGGCTTGCTGGCGAAGATGGGCGAAGACGGTGTCCAGTTCGGCCTGAATGCTCATCCGCATGCCCTTCCGCATGATGGCGACCAGCGTCGCCAGCGGCAGCTTGCGACGGCGCGAAAGCGCGGTCGGATGATCGGTGTGGCGGGCATCGTGGATAAACTCTGTTGAACATAAACGGGCCGTGAAATCTTGAAACAACGTGGTCAGAACGGACATGGCGGCCAGTGGAAATAAAAATCCACACTGCACGCCGCGATTTTAATCCGGCCTAAATTCTGCTCAAGGTCAAAAAGGCCTGTCTGGTCATCATCGGCAAGCTGCTCACCGACAACGGCAGCCAGTTCACGGACCGCTAGAACCCGGAAACCGACGAGCGCATCCCTACCTGGCAAGCATGCCTTTGACGTCCTGCGCACGCAACTGGTAATCGAACATCGCTTGATCTCGCCACGCCATCGGCAAACCAATGGCATGGTCGCACGCTTCAATGGCCGCATCAGCGAGATCGTCAACCAGACCCGTTGCGCCTCCAGGGCCGAGCTCGACCCAGCGCGCCCTGACATCTATGCGACATTGCGAGTTGCCGTTGAGTATCAAATAGCATCTGGCTAATAGTAAATTGTAATTAACCCGCGAGCAGTCTGACTTACTTCAACACTGTTTCGATCAAAAAAGCAACAAAAACGGCGATCGCACTCAAACTGAGCACCAGAACGGATCCAGCAGCACAATCCTTGGCAATCTTGATGCTGGGATGGAGGCCAGGGTGCAGGTGATCGAGCAGGTGCTCAAGTGCGGTATTGAACAGTTCCGCTGCCAGGACCATTCCGCAATTGAGTAGCAGCAGCGCCCACCACATCATGGCTGGCCTCACGCATGCCAGCACGATGAGTACGATCACTGCGGCAAGACATTGCAGGCGAAAGCTCGACTCCATGCGCAGCGCGGCACTTATGCCTTGCAGAGCAAAAACCACGCGATTATAAAAAGGCTGGTTCTTCATCGGGACAACATGCTGGGGCTAGGTAATTGACAGACATGAAAACAAATTTCTAGTTGAAATAGATCGTACGGCACTGTTTGCCCATGTTGCACGATGAATAGCAAGCAGGCGCACTTGCCAGCGTATTCATTTCGATGTTGCGTACTGAAAAATAAAAAGCCCGTTTCAAATCGAAAGGGGCTTTTTTGCTGAAATTGACATCATGCATGCCAATCTCACACTCTGTCAGGCTGGTGCCTTATGGCTGAAATTCAACCGATCGGCTAAAGCCTGCCTTGTGCTGCCTGGGCAGCACAAGGATTAATGATGAGAGGTGGTGCCGTGGTGGCTGGTGGTGGTCGAATCCGAGCTTGCGGCGCCAGCGACAACAGCAACAGCTGCGCCGATAGCGATCAGCGCGCTGGTGCTCAGGCCAGCAACGGTACCACCGACAGCTGCGCCGGTTGCGCCAGCTGCAGGAGCGGCTGCTGCTGGAACTGGAGCGCCGCCAACTGGAGCGGTGGTTTGGGCCATGGCTTGCGCCGAAGCGAACAGGATTGCCGAAGCGATCAGAATTTTTTTCATGGGAAGATCCTTTTTTGGTTTAACAGGGGAAAAACGCTATAACTTATGAAACTGGTACGCGATTGTAGCAACATTCGGCGTGTTAGTCTGCATGCACGCCTGATGATGGCAATTTCAGAGGCAATCCGCTCCAATACTAAAGCATTTCCATCCCTTTTCTATAGACTGTTGTAACAAGTTAACAAAATATGATTGAAATGTTTCCTTATTGCATGTTTTTTCTGGTAGTCCCGGATGCCCGCGCGACATTGATGTTGCCTTGTAACGGTGTTTGCCAAGTGCTTGCCATCCCGCGTAAAATGCACTCTTCGCGGGTGTAGCTCAATGGCAGAGCAGAAGCTTCCCAAGCTTACGACGAGGGTTCGATTCCCTTCACCCGCTCCATTTTCGCCGCCATGCGCCATTTGCGTGGCGCAGCTACTTTCTTTCATTCCCATGTCTTCTGATACCCCAGCAAACGGCCCGGCGCGGCCGATGATGTACGATCCGACCGAACACCGCATCCGCAGTTTCGTTACCCGCGCGGGCCGCCTGTCGGTGGCGCAGGCGCGCGCGCTCGAGACATTGGGGCCGCAATTTTTGCTGCCGTTCGGCAAAGAGGCGCTGGACTTCGGGCAGGTATTCAAACGCCAGGCGCCGGTGATCCTGGAAATCGGTTTCGGCATGGGCGCCACCACCGCCCATATCGCCAAGGCCATGCCGGACAAGGATTTTATTGGTGTCGAGGTGCATACGCCGGGCGTGGGCAGCTTGCTCAAACTGATCGGCGAAGAGTCGCTGAGCAATCTTC
Source organism: Janthinobacterium sp. PC23-8 (assembly GCF_002250505.1). GTDB lineage: Bacteria > Pseudomonadota > Gammaproteobacteria > Burkholderiales > Burkholderiaceae_D > Janthinobacterium. Next base: position 1,901,771 of record NZ_NJGY01000001.1, on the reverse strand, counting down.
GATTGCTGCAGCACGACGCGGTGGAAGTGCTCACCCACATGATACCGGCCAATTCGCTGGCCGGCATCCACGTGTTTTTCCCCGATCCCTGGCACAAGGCGCGCCATAACAAGCGCCGCTTGATCCAGTCGCCGTTCGTGCGGCAACTGACCGAGCGCCTGGCGCCGGGCGGCTATCTGCATTGCGCCACCGACTGGGAAGACTATGCGGTACAAATGCTGGAAGTCCTTAGTGCCGAGCCGCAACTGCAGAACAGTGTCGAGGGCTATGCGCCGCAGCCGGCTTACCGCCCGCTGACCAAGTTTGAAAACCGCGGCCTGAAGCTGGGCCATGGCGTGTGGGACCTGGTATTCATCAAAAAATAACCGGACGCAAGCAAACGGGCTTGCTGGTCAAGCTTGTCCAATTGCGCTAAGCTTGACTTTTTTGCATTGATTGAGATTATGGCCAAGAAAATTCTCGTGACCGGCGCCTCCGGTTTCATCGGCTCGCATACCTGCGTCGAATTGCTGGCGGCAGGGTTTGACGTGGTTGCCGTGGATAACCTGTGCAACAGCGCGCGCGAAGCGATGCGCCGTGTCGAACAGATTGCCGGCAAGAACGTGCCCTTTTATGAGGCCGATGTGCGCAACCGCGCCGCCATGGCCGCCGTGCTGCAAGAGCACGCCATCGATGCGGTGATCCATTTCGCCGGCCTGAAGGCGGTGGGCGAATCGGTGGCCCAGCCGTTGATGTACATGGACAACAATGTCTGCGGCACCGTGGCGCTGCTGGAAGTGCTGGCCGCCGCCAATGTGAAACGCTTTGTGTTCAGTTCGTCCGCCACCGTGTATGGCGACCCGCAAGCCCTGCCCATCCTGGAAACGTCACGCTTGTCGGTGACCAATCCGTATGGCCGCTCGAAGCTGATGGTGGAAGAAATCCTGGCGGACCTGGTGCATGCCGATAAAGAGTGGCAAGTGGGCGTGCTGCGCTACTTCAATCCGGTGGGCGCGCATGCCAGCGGCCTGATCGGTGAAGACCCTGCCGGCATTCCGAACAACCTGATGCCGTTCATTGCGCAAGTGGCCGTCGGCCGCCGCGAGAAATTGTCCGTCTTTGGCGACGATTACCCGACGCCGGACGGCACTGGCGTGCGCGATTACATCCATGTGGTCGACCTGGCGCTGGGTCATGTGGCGGCCCTGAACCGGCTGTTTTCCGTTGAGGGCGGCTTTACGGTCAACCTCGGCACCGGCCATGGCTACAGCGTGCTCGATACCGTACGCGCGTTTGAAGCGGCCAGCGGCCGCTTGGTGCCGTACCAGATCGTGCCGCGCCGCCCGGGCGACATCGCCAGCTGCTACGCCTCGGCCGACCAGGCGCGTGAACTGCTGGGCTGGACGGCGCAGAAGAACATCGACGACATGTGCGCGGATCACTGGCGCTGGCAGCACCAGAATCCGCAAGGCTACGCCACCTGATTGATCTGGCTTGTGCATGAAAAATCCCGCCGCACATCACCGTGCAGCGGGATTTTTTCATGGCTTTGTCAGTACCATATTATGGATACAAGCCACGCACCTCACGCGCCTGCAGCACGCGCGTGCAGGCCAGGATGAAGGTCGCGGTACGCATCGACACTTTTTTCTCCTGGGACACTTGCCAGACCGCGTCGAACGCTTCGCGCATGATGCGCGTCAGGCGGCTGTTGATCTCTTCTTCGGTCCAGAAGAAGCTCGAGAAGTTCTGCGACCATTCGAAGTAGCTGACGGTCACGCCGCCGGCGTTGGCCAGCACGTCCGGTATGATCAGCACGCCCTTGTCGTTGAGGATATCGTCGGCGGCCGGCATGGTCGGGCCGTTGGCGCCTTCCAGGATGATTTTGGCGCGGATGATGTGGGCGCGCTCGGCGGTGATCTGCTGTTCCAGCGCGGCCGGGATCAGGATGTCGCAAGCGATGCCCCAGAAATCGTCGCGCGGCACGAACGCTTCGGCGCCCGGGAAGCCTTCGACGCTGCCCGCTTCGGCCACGTGCGCCAGCAGTTGCGGGATATCGAGTCCACCGGTATGTACGACGGTGGTCTTGTGGTCCTGCACCGCGACGATGTGCGCGCCGGCCTCGAAAAACATGCGCGCGGCCACGCCGCCCACATTGCCGAAGCCTTGCACGATGATCTTCGCGCCCTTGATCTGCATGCCGACCCTGGCGGCGGCGTCGCAGCCAACCACGTAGACGCCGCGGCCGGTCGCGTCGCGCCGGCCCAGGCTGCCGCCGAGCGAGATCGGCTTGCCGGTCACCACGCCGGTCGACATATTGCCGTTGAGCATGGAGTAGCTGTCCATCATCCAGGCCATCACCTGTTCATTGGTGTTGACGTCCGGTGCAGGAATGTCCTTGTTCGGTCCGATGATCATGCTGATTTCGCTCGTGTAGCGGCGCGTCAGGCGCTGCAGCTCGTTGCGCGACAGGGTCTTAGGATCGACGCGGATGCCGCCCTTGGCGCCACCGTAGGGCACGTTGACGGCCGCATTCTTGACCGTCATCCAGGCCGACAAGGCCATCACTTCCGACAAGGTCACGTCTTCGTGGAAGCGCACACCGCCCTTGCCGGGGCCGCGCGACATATTGTGCTGCACGCGGTAGCCTTCGTAGTGGGCGATGCTGCCGTCATCGCGCTCGATCGGCACGTCGACGGTCAGGATGCGCTTCGGGCGTTTCAGCGTTTCGACCCAGCGCGACAGGTTGCCCAGGTAGGGCGTGACGCGTTCGATCTGCTCGAGGTAGACGCCCCATGGGCCGAGGTCTTCAGGGTTGAGGTAGGAAGGCAGTGCGTGCTTGCTGGTCATGCTTGGAGCTCCTGGACAAATACGTGAGAGGCGTAACCGAATGCAGCTACGCGCAGCGGAACCGCATCGTAGGCGATGCCGGCATGCCCCGGCCAATGCTTTGTGCGCATCCGGTTATGCATTTATTGCATAGTTATTGCATCAGGATTCTGCGGCGGGACGCTGGCGGCGACGGCTGCCGCGCGCGACCTGTTCCTGCTCTCGCACCAGGTACTGCCACAGGCTTTCGACGATCGCCTTGCCGCGCCGCTGGCCGTTCGGGCGTTCGCGGTACAGGCGGATTTCCAGCTCGATTTCCCAGCCCGGGGCGCCGCCGTCGGCCAGCGCCAGGTGCTTGTACTTGACGTCGCGCTGCACCGCCGAGGCGGGCAGGAAGGCGATGCCGCGCCCTTCGAGCGCCATCATTTTCAGGCCTTCGGCCATGTCGGTTTCGTAGCAGGTGTCGAGGAACAAGGGCGTTTTCGCGTCGGCCATCAACAGTTCGACCATGCGCCCCAGGTAGGCGTTGCTGGTATAGGAAAGAAAGGGAACCGGCTCGTTCGCGCTGCCCGGCAAGACGAAATCGGGCACCTTGTCGGCGCCGCAGCGGGCATAGGCGCGCACGCTTTCGCGGCCCATCACCAGCATGTCGTAGCGGCCCGGATCGAGCTGCACCGGCTGGCGCGGATGGTGGTAGCACAGCAGCAGGTCGCAGCCGCCGTCGACCAGCTGCAGCACCGCGTCGTGCACGTTCAAGGCCATCAGGCGGCTGTTGATGGGCGCAAAACCCTGTTCCAGGGCGGTCAGCCACTTCGGCATGAAGGTCAGCGACAAGGTATGCGGCACGGCGAAGTCGACGCTGGTCTGGGTGGCGGCGCGCTTGCCGCGCAGCAGAGCGCGCACGCCATTGATCTGGCCCAGCATTTCCAGCGCCTGCTCGTAGAATACGGCGCCGGCCGGCGTCAGGCGCGTGGGGTAGGAGGTGCGGTCGACCAGGTCGGTGCCGAGCCAGTTTTCCAGCGACTGGATGCGCCGCGAAAAGGCCGGTTGTGTGACGTGGCGCAGCGCCGCGGAACGGCTGAAATTATGCGTTTCAGCGAGCGAAATGAAGTCTTCCAGCCATTTGGTTTCCATCGCCGCGCCGCACCGTCAGATCATCTCTAAAATCATGGCGACGATTTCATCGCCATACGAGGCCAGCTTTTTCTCGCCCACGCCACTGACGCCGCGCAGTTGTTCCAGCGAGGTGGGCTTGGCCTTGGCGATCTCGCGCAAGGTGGCGTCGACGAAGATCACGTAGGCCGGCACATTGTGGGTGCGCGCCGTTTCCACGCGCCACCAGCGCAGCTTGTCGAAAATCGCCTGCTCGCTGCCGGACAAATCCATCTCCACATAGCCCTTGGCCACGCTGGCGCCGCGCTTGCTGGTTTTGACCGGTTTCTGGTACTGGCGCAGCTGCACTTTCTGCCCGCCCTTGAGCACCGGGCGCGAAGCGTCCGTCAGTTTCAATGAGCTGTATTGCTCATGGTCGACGGCCACCAGGCCCAGCGCGATGGCCTGGCGCAAGATCGACTTCCATTCCGCTTCGCCCAGGTCGGCGCCGATGCCGAACACCGACAAGGAATCGTGGTGCCAGGTCTTGATGCGCTCGGACTCCATGCCGCGCAGCACGTCGATCACGTGGCCGCCGGCAAAGCGCTGGTCAACGCGGTAGATCGCCGACAGCAGCTTTTGCACCGGCACCGTGCCATCGAACGAGACGGGCGGCACCAGGCAGGTGTCGCAATTGCCGCAAGGGGAGGCCGGCTCGCCGAAGTATTCGAGCAATCGCATGCGCCGGCAGCTGAGCGTTTCGCACAGGCCCAGCATGGCGTCAAGTTTCACGCCCAGCACGCGCTTGAAGGTCTCGTCGGCTTCCGATTCGTCGATCATGCGCCGCTGCAGCACCACGTCCTGCAGGCCGTAGGCCATCCAGGCGTTCGCCGCCATGCCGTCGCGCCCGGCGCGCCCGGTTTCCTGGTAATAGCCTTCAATGCTTTTCGGCAGGTCGAGGTGGGCCACGAAGCGCACGTCGGGCTTGTCGATGCCCATGCCGAAGGCGATGGTGGCGACCATCACGATGTTTTCCTCGCGCAGGAAGCGCGCCTGGTTGGCGCTGCGCCTGGCGTACTCCATGCCGGCGTGATAGGGCAGGGCGCGGATGCCGCTCTGGTTCAAAAATTCGGCCGTCTCTTCGACTTTTTTGCGCGACAGGCAATAGACAATGCCGCAGTCGCCCGCATGCTCGGTGGTGATGAAGTCGAGTAGCTGCTTGCGGCCATTGGCCTTTTCGACGATCTGGTAGCGGATGTTCGGGCGATCGAATGACGAGACGAACTGGCGCGCGTCGTCCAGTTGCAATCGCAGCGCGATTTCGGCGCGCGTCTGCGGGTCGGCCGTGGCGGTGAGGGCAATGCGCGGCACGTCCGGGAACTGCTCGTGCAGCACCGACAGCTTGATGTATTCGGGGCGGAAGTCATGGCCCCACTGGGCCACGCAGTGCGCCTCGTCGATGGCGAACAGGGCGATCTTCGAGGCCTGGAACAGGTCCAGGCAGCGCTGCGTCATCAATCGTTCGGGCGCCACGTAGACCAGGTCGATCTGGCCAGTGCGCACCAGGCGCTCGATGCGGCTCGCCTCTTCATAGGTCTGGGTGGAATTCAAGAAGGCGGCGCGCACGCCCACTTCGGCCAGCGCGTCGACCTGGTCCTGCATCAGCGCGATCAAAGGCGAGATGACCACGCCGACGCCGTCGCGCAGCAGCGCCGGGATCTGGTAGCACAGCGACTTGCCGCCGCCGGTGGGCATCAGCACCAGGGCGTCGCCGCCGTGGCTGACATGGTCGACGATATCGGCCTGCTGGCCGCGGAAGGCCGGATAGCCGAAGACGGTTTGCAGCGTCTGCAGGGCTTGCGCGTTGAGATCTTGATTCATGGTGCCTTATTCTGCCCAGACAACCCAGCCGTAGTGGGCGCTGGCGATCACCAGCACGCCAAACACGATACGGTACCAGGCAAAGAATGTGAAGTCATGCGAACTGATGTAGCGCAGCAGCCAGCGCACGCACAAAAAGGCGGACACAAACGCGGCCAGGGTGCCCAGCGTAAACAGCGGCAGGTCGGTGGTGGACAAAATGTCGCGCGCCTTGTACAGCGAATAAAAGGTGGCCGCCAGCAAGGTGGGTATGGCCAGGAAGAACGAGAATTCGGTGGCCGTCTTGCGCGACAGGCCCAGCAGCATGCCGCCGATAATCGTCGAGCCCGAGCGGCTGGTGCCGGGAATCAGCGCAAACGCTTGCGCGCAACCGACTTTCAGGGCGTCGAGCGCGGTCATTTCATCGACCGAATTGACGCGCACGGCGACCGGATTGAGGCGCGCGCGGCGCTCGACCAGCAGAATGATCACGCCGCCGATGATAAAGGCCAGCGCCACCGGCACCGGCTTGAACAGTGCATGCTTGATCATCTTGCCAATGGCCAGGCCAATGATGGCCAGCGGCAGGAAGGCAATCGCCACATTGAGCACGAACTTGCGTGATTTCAAGTCGGTACTGAAGGTCGAGAGCACCGAAGCGATGCGCGCGCGGTATTCCCAGCACACGGCCAGGATGGCGCCGGCCTGGATCGCGATCTCGAACACATCCATCACGTCTTTCGACACATCGTTGGTAAAGTCGAGCAGGCTGCCGGCGAGGATCAGATGGCCGGTGGAGGAAATTGGCAGGAATTCGGTAAAACCTTCAACCAGCCCCATGATAATGGCTTTTAATGCAAGAATCAGATCCATGTACGTTATGTAGTAAGTGAGTAAGCAAGCAGAGGAGGGGGAGGGCCGCGCGGCGTTTGCCATCCGCGCGGGGTCGAAGCTTACCACGAGAGCGTGTGGCCGATGCGATTGAGGCGCGCTCTGGCAACGCTTTTTTAGCGCCGCCAGCAAGGCCGGGCGAGGATCAGGCGGCGTGTTTTGCCGTCGAGGTTGGCGCTGCGGCCAGACGCGCGCTGGCCGCCACCAGCAGCAGCGCGCCGCCGAGGATGGCAAAGGCGAGGTTGAGGCTGGTGGCGTGGGCGATAAAGCCGATCACGGCCGGTCCGGCCAGGATGCCCGCATACCCGATGGTGGTAATGGCGGCCACCGCCAGGCTGGCCGGCATGGCCGTCTGCTGGCCGGCCGCCGTAAACAGGATGGGCACGATATTGGCCGCGCCCAGGCCGACCAGCACAAAACCGAACAGTGCCAGCGCCGCGCCGGGCGCCAGCACCGCCAGGAAGAAACCGCCGGCCGCGCACAGGCCGCCAAAAGCGAGTACCCGCTTGCCGCCAAAGCGGCTGACCACCTTGTCGCCGGTAAAACGGCCAACTGTCATGGCGATGGCAAACGCGGCATAACCGAAGCCGCCCTTGGCTTCGTCCAGGCCGCGCATGCCGGTCAGGAACAGGGCGCTCCAGTCGAGCACGGCGCCTTCGGCGAGGAACACGATAAAGCACAGCAGGCCGATCAGGATCACGGCGCCATGTGGCATGACGAACAGCGGCGTCTTTTCGCCAGTGGCCGAGACTGTGCGCAGCAAGTGGCCTTGCGAGGCGCCCATCACGGCAGCGAGCACCGCCATCAGCGCCACGCAGGACCAGGCGGGCGTGAAGCCCAGCCACAGCAGCAGTGCCATGCAGGCCGCGCCGGCAAAGCCGCCCACGCTGAACAGCGCATGAAAGCCGGACATCATCGCGCCGCCATTGGCTTTTTCGATAATCACGGCCTGGATATTCATGGCCACGTCCATGGTGCCCATGGCCGCGCCAAAGGTCAGCAGCACCAGGCCCAGTTGCAGCGGCGTGACTGCCAGCGCCAGCCCCGGCAGCACGGCGATCAGCACTGCGCCGGCGCACAGGATCACGCCGCGGCAGCCGAAGCGGCTGGCCAGCACGCCTGTAAATGGCATCGCGCACAGGGAGCCAGCGCCCAGGCACAGCAATAAAAAGCCCAGCGTGGCTTCATCGAGGCCCAGGCGCGCCTTGGCGTAGGGCACCAGCGGCGCCCAGGCCGCCATGCCGAAGCCGGCGGCAAAAAAGACCAGGCGCGTGGCGCGTTGTTGCAGGGTACCGGTAAGGTGCATGGCGTGACTTTCAAAAAAAGTAAAAGAGGTTCAGCGGGCGCGGGCGCGCAGCACCTGCACGCCTTGCCGTTCAAACGCGGCCACGTGCGTGGCGTCGGCGGCCGCTTCCAGCACCAGGTGCTGCAGCAGGCCGGTGGCCAGCACGCCGAAGGGCGCGGCCGTGCCCAGCTTGTCGCTGGTCACCGCCACCACCACTGCCCGGCTGGCGCCGGCGATGTTGCGCTTGAATTCGGCTTCGTCGTAATTGAAGGCGGTCACGCCGGCGTCGGCGTCGGCGCCGCAAGCGCCCAGAAAACACAGGTCGGGATGCATGCGCTCGACCGTGCGCAGCGCCTGCGGCCCCAGGCTGGCGCCAGCGCGCCGGTCGACCCGTCCGCCTGCCATGATCAGCTCGATCTCGGGGCGCTCCATCAGCGCCATGGCGATCGCCGGCGCATTGGTGATCACCGTCAAGGTCAATGGCGGCAGCGCGGTGGCGATCGCCAGGTTGGTCGATCCTGCGTCGAGAAACAGCACTTGCCCGGCGCGCACCAGCGACACGGCCGCCTGCGCCAGGCGCGCCTTGCTTTCGGGCGACTGGTGCTGGCGCTGGCCGAGGCTGCCGCCCTCGGGCGCCAGCGGCAGCGCGCCGCCATACACGCGCTGGCACAGGCCGGCGGCGGCCATCTCGCGCAGGTCGCGCCGTATCGTGTCTTCCGACACCTCGAGCTGGCGCGCCAGGTCCAGCGCCAGCACACGGCCGTCGGCTTGCAATTGTTGCTGGATCAGCGCGTGGCGTTGTTTGAGTAGCAAGTTGGCGGTCATGATGATCTTAATCGTGCAGGAATGCGCATAAATATACGCAAACGTGCAGATTACGTCAAGCCTTGCTCAAGGCAGCTGGTGCAGGTCACAACTTTGCCATTAAGATATAAATAACGGTTACAGTTACCGTATTCAATGGGAGGCGACGGCATGACGACAGAGAAGTTTTCAATGGCAACCCTGTTGCGCATTACCGTGCGCCGCCATGGCCCCGCTTGCCTGGCGATGCTGGTGGCGCTTGAAGCGATGCATTATTTCCGCCACGGCGGGTTTGTCCTGACGGACGTGCGCGATGGCGTGATCGCGCTGTGTGTCTTGGGTCTGGTGTCGCTGTTGATTGAATACAAGCGCATGGTCAATGGCGTGCGGGAAGCGCCGCCGAAACACTGAACTTGCCGGATGGACGGTATGTCAGGGCGCAGTCAGGCGCTCCAGTTCGCCCAACCACTGCACCGCATACTCACGGCTGTCGCCACACATGTCCATCGATGGCTGCAAGCCGCCGCAAAACGCCGGCCGCTCGGGCTGGCCAAAGATGCGGCATAAATTGTCATCGGCCAGCTGCACGCAGCGCACGCCGGCTGGCTTGCCATTGGGCATGCCTGGTATCGGACTGGTGATCGAGGGGGCGGTGCAGCAGGCGCCGCAGGATGGGCGGCATGCCAGGGGAGCGGAAGACGGCATGGCGATCAGGTGAAAAGCGGGCTGGGGCCGACAGTATAGCAAGCCCCCGCCGCGCTGACCGACTCCCGCTTATTGCACCACGCGCACGCGCGAACCGGATACGGTGCGTCTGGCCGGCTCGCCATGCACGGTGATGCGGCCCGAGCCGCTGGAGCGGGCGTTGACTTCGCTGGTGGCGGTGGCATCGATATCACCCGAACCGTTGCTCGACAAATAGGCGATCTCGCTGGTGAGGGGCGCCAGGTTCATATTGCCCGAACCGTTGACATTGGCGTCGAGGCGCTGCGCCACGCCGCTGGCGCTGATGCTGCCCGAGCCATTGACGGCCAGATTGACCCTCTCGGCGCGCAGCTGGCCCAGGTGGATGCGGCCCGAGCCGTTCTGCACCGCGTCGCTGTTGCCGCTGTTCAACCCGGCCGCGTTGATGCTGCCCGAACCGTAGTTGGCGAGGTCCAGCCGCGCCACCTTGCCCGACAGTTCGCTCTTCATGGAACCGTGCTGCACCAGGGTCAGGTCGCCGCCGTTGAAGCCGCTGGCAAACAGGCGCCCGCCGTTGATCATGCTGATCTTGTTCAGGCGCGCGGTGGTGTAGATGATGTGGATGTCGCTGCTGCGGCGCAGATTGGCGTCGCTCCAGATGCGCAGGGTATTGCCGCTCACTTCGCTCTGGATCAGCGGCAGGAGACTGCTGTCGGCCTCGATGACCAGCGAGGTCGCTGGGCCGACGCGCACCTCGACCCTGGCGTCGGCATTGCCCAGATTACCGATATCGAGCACCGTCGCGTTGCCCACCGTGCGCGCATCGCGGCTCAATTGCGCGTTGCCGTCAACGGCCTTGCCGCCCGAGTCCGCGCTGTAGCGCACGTCGCCATCGTTGGGGTTGATGACGATGGCGCAGCCGCCAAGGGCGACTGCGCAGCACAGGGCCAGCAAAGCACGCATGATATTTCCTTTGTGATCGTTGATAAAAAAAAGCCGGCGGCCGCGCTGCGGCTGCCGTGCTGTCGATATCAAGATAACAAACCGTGCTCCTTGCCTATACTGGAATGCGATGAACTGCGCAAAACAGGGGGTGAACTGCGCTTACCAGTATCCCAGCACCTTCCACCAGGTGGTGCCCACCACGGCAAAAATCGCCAGCTCGACCAGGCACATGACCAGCCCCGTGCGCCACCAGTTACCCATCGTCACGAAACCGCTGCCAAAGATGATGGGCGAGGTGCCGGTGGCGTAGTGGGTCAGGGTCATCATGATGGCGGAACCCGCCGTCATCATCAGCATGAACGGAATCAAATACTCTGGCGGGATCAGCTGCGCGCCCACCGTCAGGAAGGCCAGCAGCATGGCGCTGATATGGGCGGTAGTGCTGGCAAAGAAATAGTGCGAAAACACGAACACCAGCACCAGCACGCCAGCCACCGGCAGCCAGTCCATGCCGCTGGCAACGATGGCGCCCTTCATGCCGCTTGAAAACCAGGCGATCACACCGGTCTTGTTCAACTGCTCGGCCATCATTACCAGCGCGCCGAACCACACCAGCGTGTCCCAGGCGCTTTTCTCGGACAGCACGTCGTCCCAATCGATGGTGCCGGTAATGATCAGGACGAACAGGCCGACAAAGGCCACTACCGTCGGGTCTAGCGAGAACGCCGGGCCGAACAGCATGGCCGGAACATTGGCCCACAGCACCAGCAGCAAGCCAAAGGTGCCCAGCATGACTTTTTCGGCGGCCGACAGCGGTCCCATGGTTTTAAGCTCTGCCTTGGCATAGTCGACCGCGTCCGGCGTGGCCTTCAGCTCCGGTGGCGACAGCCAGTAAATCACGATTGGCATTACCAAGAGGCACACCAGGCCCGGCAGCAGCATGCACAGCGCCCAGGTGGTCCAGCTCAGGTGAAACTGCTGATTGCTGGCACGGGCCACATAATCGACCACCAGCGGATTGGGTGCGGTGGCCGTCAAAAACATGGCCGAAGTGATCGGGTTGGCGTGGTAATTGACCAGCGCCAGGTAGGTGCCGACCTTGCGCTCGGTGCCCTTGGCCGGATCGGAGTCAAATGCATTGGCGATCGACTTCATGATCGGGTGCACGATGCCGCCGCCGCGCGCCGTGTTGCTGGGCGTAAACGGCGCCAGTACCAGTTCGCAGATCGCCAGGCCGTAGCCGATGCCGATGGTGCGCTTGCCCAATAGCGAAATGAACAGCAGGCCGATGCGGCTGCCCAGGCCGGTCTTTTTCAGCCCGCGCGAAATCAGGATGGCGACGACGATCAGCCAGATCAACGGATTGGCAAAGCTGCTCAGCGCATCGGTGATGGCGCCCTTGGACGAGGTGGACGTGACTTGCGACAGCGACACGATGACGATCGCCATCATGGCCATCACGCCGATCGGCATCACTTTCAGGATGATGGCGACGATGGTGGTGAGAAAAATCGCCACCAGCGCCCAGGCCTTGGCCGTCAAGCCATCGGGTGTCGGCAGCAACAGCAGGGTAATGAGCACGATGGTGGAAATGACGGCCGGGCCCAGGCGAAAGGGCACGGCCTCTTTGAAATGGCGCAGCAACTCGCTGACAGTCTTGAACATCTGGATCCTCTCTGATTCCCGCCTGCCGGTGACGGCATGCGTTAAGGCAACATTGCAAAACCATCATAAGGCAATGCAGCCCGGCAGAAGACAGGTATCTGGGCAAGAATGCAGCGAAGTCAATTTTTCGGCAATCAGATGCTCGCGCCGCGTCGCAGCTGCACGCCGATGCGGCGCATCTCGCCGACATTGTTACGCTGGACGTCATTGAGCAAGTTGGTCATAATATTTTGCAATCAGGCCAATGCATCATCTTCCATCCGAGGTTCTATCCACCATGTCGAGCATTGCCATCACCGATCTGACTGTGCCCAGGGACGTCGACAGCGTCTCGCGCCCTGTTGTGGCCTTGAGTGCCACATCGGTAACAAAAAATTGGGAAAATGCGCGGCATCAGCACCGCAAGGCGCAGCTGATCTATTCCGCGCGCGGCATCCTCAACTGCGAAATCGAAGACGGCGTCTGGATCGTGCCGCCGCAGTGCGCCATCTGGATACCGGGAGACTTGCCCCACTCGGCACGGGGGGCGGGTGAAACGGAATGCTATTGTCTGTTCGTCGAGCCTGACGCCGCACCGGACCTGCCGAAAACCTGTTGCACGATTTCGGTATCGCCATTGCTGCGCGAGTTGATGCTGAAGGCGGCCGGTATTGCTGAGTTGTACGCGCCGGGCGGGCGGGAAGACCGGCTGATTGCCGTATTGCTCGATGAATTGGTGGCGGCACCGGTGGAAGACTTGCATCTGCCCATGCCGCGCGATCCCCGCTTGCGCAGCCTCGCGGAAATGATGCTGGCCGACCCTACGGACAAAACTTCGAAGGCCGATTGGGCTACGCGCATAGGCATGAGCGAGCGCAGCATGAGCCGTCTTCTGCCGCACGAAATTGGCATGAGCTTCGGGCGCTGGCGCCGGCAGTTGCATGTGATCCTTGCGCTGCAAAGGTTGACCAAGGGTGACAGCGTGCAAACGGTGGCGTTTGAGCTGGGGTATGAAAACGCCAGCGGCTTCGTCACCATGTTCCGCAAGGCGGTGGGCAAGCCTCCGGCGCGCTACCTCTCGGATCGCGCGAGCGGCGCGCAGCTTGCTCCCGTGCCCGGCATCATGCTCCCCGATGGCATCTCAATCTGACTGGGCCAGGCGGTCTTGACCCGGGACCACCCACTGCCGTCTACCCCGCTGTCCGGCCAGGCACGCTGGGTTAAGCGCAGCGTACCCACGTTGGCAAACTGTTGCATTGCGAAATCAGGTCAAAATATTACTCAATACGGCCGGCGTACTGGGAGTGACCGCAGTTGGAGGGCCCTCACCGGAGTAATGCCGTTCAGTTAAGCTGTCTGATGCATTGAATGCGTGAGGCCTAAAAACGTAGAAACGGCGGGCCGGGGACGCGAGCCCGAGAAAATGCCGATGGCTGCGTTGCAGCTCCTCGCCGTACATGCGTACTGTCTTCGTCGCTGCGCCTTGCCCTCGACATTTTTCGGACCCGCTTGGCCCGGTGGGCCTGTGCTGGAGACCGAGGCCTCAATCCGTTTTGCGGGTTTCCTGGCAGCGTAGGCGCGCTAACTGAACGGCATTACCCTCGCCGGAGGGCTTTTTCGCGTCACCAGCAGCTTTCTAGCCAAAGTGGCGCATCGCCCGACGAAATCCTAATTTCTCAGCCTCCTGCGCTGTCCTTACATAGAGCTCACCACGCGCGGGGCTGATGCGCACCCGGTCATACTGCTGGTCGAACGGTAGGTGATAAATTTTGTTCCGGCCGTTAACATTGCATTTGATAAGGGGGTAGTCCTTGCTCATGTCAAGTGCGTATTCCGGCGAACGTGACCAGCCATTCCGGCGAACGTGACCGCTGCGCAGCGGATGGCGTTACGCGGTCAAATTCTAATCCCTGCGGTCACGATGGGTCGATATTTTTCTCGATATTTTTCTCCTTTTTGGTTGTTTTAGGTCGCTGGGCACGCAGCGAATCGCCGGTCAGCGTGAAGCGGTGGTTGCGCTGCATGACGCGGTCCAGGATGGCGTCGGCGATGGTGGCGTCGCCGATCCAGGCATGCCAGTGTTCGACCGGCAGTTGGCTGGTGATGATGGTGGCCTTGTTGCCGGCGCGGTCGTCGATGATTTCCAGCAGATCCGAACGGGTCATGCTGTCGATGGCTCCCATGCCCCAGTCGTCGAGCACCAGGACGTCGGTCTTGGCCAGTTGTAGCAGCCATTTGCCGAAGGCGCCGCTGCCGTGCCGGATGCGCAGTTCTTCCTGCAAGCGCGGTACGCGCTGGTAGATCGCCGAGTAGCCACGCCGGCAGGCGTACTGCGCCAGCGCGCAGGCCAGCCATGATTTTCCGGCGCCGGTGGGGCCGGTCACCAGCACGCTGTGGCCGGCGCTGACCCAGTCGCCCAGGGCCAGGCTCATGACCTCGCGCCGGTCGATGCCGCGACCAGCGCGCGCGTCGATGTCCTCGATGGCGGCCTGGCCATATTTAAGGTGCGCGTTCTTGAGCAGTCGCGCCATCTTGCGGTCATTGCGGGCGTGGACTTCGCGGTCAATCAGCAGCGCCAGGCGCTCTTCGAAACTCAACGCGCCCAGCCCAGGTTGGGCTAGCTGCTCTTCCAGGCCGGCGGCCAGGCCGTCGAGTTTCAGTGTGCGAAGTTGCGCCAGGGTGGTGTGCATCATCATCGTCATACTCCGTATTATTTATATTGTTTATATCGTTATTGATAGTAGCCAGGGCCGCGCAGGTGGGCGTGGTCGGGACTCACCCAGTCGTCAGTGGTGGCCGGCGCGCTTTTGTCGCGATTGTTTTTTAGGATGTCATTGACGTGGCGGTACTGGCAGGCGCCGATCTGCAGGGCCAGCGTGCACGCCGATTCGAGCCGCTCTTTGCCATAGCGCTTGGCCAGCGACAGCAGTCCAAGACAGGCGCGATAGCCGTGCTCGGGATGGCGGTTTTCGGCCATCAACCGGGTCACCGCTTCGGCCGTTGCCGGGCCAATACTGGACCCCCAGTGGATTAGTCGTTGCGGTGTCCATTCCATCTGGGCGCGGTGGGCGGCGGGCATGTGTGCCGGGGTCGTGGTGAAGCCGCCGACGCGGCTGTTGCGGGCGTGGCTGGCGACGCGTTGACCACGATGGAGCAACTCGACCACCGCCGTGGTGATGCGCGCCTCGAGCTCCTGGCCGACCAATGCTTGCGGCACGCTGTAGCGGTGACGTTCGACCTCGACGTGGTAGTCGATGTGGACCTTGACGGTTTTGAAGCGGGCCATTTCGTAGCGTTGCAACGGCAGTGGCAACAAGGCCGGCGCGTCGATTTCCGCGAAGGTGCTGGCGCGGCTGCCTGGCAGCTTCTGGAACGCCTTGTCGTTGAGCCGTGTGAGCAACGGCGCCACGGCCTGATTGACCTCGTGCACGCTGGCGAACTGCTGATGGCGCAGGCGCGCCATGATCCAGCGTTCGACGATTTGCACCGCCGATTCGGCCTTGGCCTTGTCCTGCGGATGGTAGGGCCGGGCCGGCAAGATCGAGGTGCCATAGTGACGCGCGAAGTCGAGCACCGTGTCGTTGCCGCGTGGCTCGTAGCGGTTGGCGTCGGCGATCATCGCCTTCGGATTGTCCGGCACGATGAGCTGCGTTACGCCGCCGTAGAAGCTCAACGCACGCGCCGTCGATTCGAGCCAGTCGGCCATCGTCTCGCGCGGTGTGGCGCAGGCGTAGGTATAACTGGAGGCCCCCAAGGCGGCCACGAAGACATGGGCGCGGCTGCCGTCGGTGAGCGCGATGGTGGGGCCGGCGTAATCGATGAACAGCTTCTCGCCGGCGCGGTGGACCTGGCGCATCGAGCGCTTGAGCTGCCTGGCGAAGCGGCGGTAATTTTCGCAGAACTGCGTGTAGCCGTAGGTCTGACGATCGGCATAGTCGGCGCGGTGTTCTTCCCACAGCAGCATCAACGTCATGCCCTTGTGGCGCAGCTCCTGGTGCAGGCGACCATAATCGGGCTGCACATAGTCACTCGCCTTTTGGGCGCCGACCAGCAGGCGCCGCTCCAGCGCCGCCTCGTCCATGCTTTGTACAGTGAGCCAGTCCAGGCCCGCTGCCGCAGCCAGGCCAGCGTACTTCGTGACCACACCTTTCGACAGGCCGAGTGCATTGGCAATCTGCTGGTGCGACAATTTGGCGTCAAGCTTGAGCCGTAGTACGTCCTTAATTTTACGCATATTGATCCTCGGTGCGGGCACGCCATCTCCAGTCAAAAGCTGGGAGCGTACCCGTTCGGTTGCAAAATGCGTAACGCCATCACTGCGCTGTACAACACCATTCCGGCATCGTGACCAGTCATTCCGGTATCGTGACCGCTGATTCCGGACAATGCCCGAAATCGGTCACGTTCGCCCGGAATGGGCGGTCACGTTCAAACGGAATGGCTGGTCACGATGCCGGAATCACTGGTCACGTTCGTCCGGAATACCCAAAGACTACGCACTTCTACGCCAAGCTGCTTCGCTGCGAAGACCGCAGTGTCCGACAGCTTGGTCGTAGCTGCAAAAACTGGTTTTATCCGAATGTTTCTCAGGTCTGGTCGACTTAACAGGGTGTTGAAAAAGGAACCCAGTCCTTCGGATTTTGTCTCCCGACATGCGATTTTTTTGGGCTGGAAGCCGCTTTTTTCATAAAAAGCAGTTTTCAGCCACTTTTCAGGCCGATTTTTGGCATTTTTTAGCGCTTTCTACCCACTTTGGACGGAGCTATCCCACCATCGCCGATAACCGCCAGCCAAAGATCGTCGCCATGCGTGTCAGGTTGTAAGCGGCGAAAGTAAACGTGGTCTGGGCACGCACTTTCGCAAGGCCGACGAAGCGCGCCTTGCGCAGTCCGCCGATGGTTTTGCTCCAGCCGAAGATCTCTTCGACCAGTTTGCGTTTCTTGATGCTCACCGCGTAGCCCGCATGGCGCGTGGTGCGTCCATCGATGGCGCTGTGTTTTTTTTGCGCCACATGCGGTGTCACGCCCATAGCGCGCAGTTCCTTGACGAACGCGGCCGCGTCGTAGCCCTTGTCGGCGCCCAGCGTCGCGCCGGCTTTGTCGATGCTGCGCCCGGCCATGATCAGCGCCGCGTCCCGTTCGGCCGTTCCACTTGCCAGCGTGGTGGTGGCATCTACCACGAGGCCATTGCGGTTCTCCATCAGCGCGTGGCCCAGGTAGCACAGCCTTGACTTATCGCCGTCGCCTTTCTTG
>NZ_NJGY01000001.1:1557967-1884434 GCF_002250505.1 Janthinobacterium sp. PC23-8 | reverse complement strand
GTGGCGTTGCGCCCGCCGTCGCTCGGCGGCGGTCCGCTGCCGTCCTTCCTGGTGAAGCTCTTGACCGATGCCCACGCCTCGATCATGGTGCCGTCAACGGTGAAATGCTCGTCCGAAACGAGGTTTTTCCATTCGGCGATGCGCAGCACCTGGGCGAAGAAACGCTGTGTCATCGCTTCGCTGAACAGGCGCTCACGGTTGGCGCTGAAGGTTGAGTGATTCCACACGGCCTCGTCGAGATTCATGCCGACGAACCAGCGGTAGAGCAGGTTGTAATCGATGTGCTGCACCAATTGGCGCTCGGAACGGATGGAGAACAGCGTCTGGATCAGGCTGGCGCGCAGCAGGCGTTCCGGGGCAATCGAAGGACGGCCCCGACGCGAATACAGCGCCTGGAAATCATCGTTCATATTGACCAGGATGGCGTCGACCAGCACCCGCAATTTGCGCAAGGGATGCGCATTCGGGATGCGTTCTTCCAACGAGCGGTAGCTGTACAGAGAGTGCTGGGTGACGTCGGTCTTGCGCATGATGGCGGTGGGGAAGTGGGGCTGATGCAACAACGTTTACCGGCCCGTGACGGTTGACGGGCACAGCGATTAATTCAACACCCTGTTAACGGCAACAGCACCGTGGTGCCGTAAAGTTGGAAGATGTGTTTTTCATGTAGCGTCTTGTGCTTCGCCCAGTACTTCGCCTGCACAACGTGCATCACGCTATCTTTAACGCACAGTAGATCGCGACCAAGGTCCTGCAAGCCTTCTGTAGCTCCGAAAAACGTGACGGTCCAACCGTCGATTTCGTACAGGTGCCCGAGATAGCGCTCATACATTCGGCCAATTTCGACCGACGATTTTGGGCGGGCTTTCCACTTTTCCAAAGCCAGTTGATTTCGCTCTACCGGTGTTAAGCGCTGATACTCCTGAACACTGATGTAGCGAGACACTCGGTCAGATTCGGCATCGTCGTCATCGTCGAGGTCAAGCGTAGCTTCCTCGTTCAAGATGTCGTCGCGGTATTGCTCGAGAGCGGGGTAGTACTCGTAAAACGTTTTAAGAGTGTACTCAAGTTGTTTAAGTCGCTCTGTAATCTCCTTCTTTTCCGTACCGATTCGACGAACCTGCTCGGCAGCCTTGTGTGCCGGGTTTTTCTTTGTTTCCAAGGCTCGTGCCGTCGCTTCGTCGGGGGCACGAAAGGCTTCTGCGACAAAATTGGCTAGCCACTTACGCCCATCAACATAGCTCGTATTGAACGCCGCCGAAAGTGCAATCAGCTCTGCTTTTCTTTGGTTGAACAGCGCAGTGTTGCATGCCCGGTCCTGCTCTGCAAGCGCGGCGCTCTTTGCACGCTCCACCCTTTCTTTAACGTCCATTTCTTGGTTCCGCTTTACCATTTGGCGGCCTACCTCTTTCGCCACCATGGTCGAGAAGAGCCAGTACACCGCCCAAATAACAGCTAGCCCCACAAAGATAACGACCAGGCCATTATCGCTGGAGCCGCGCGCATAGGCGGGAGCAGCCGCAGTTGAAAGCAAAAAAGCTGTGGTGATACGGCGGCGCATTGCTGCCTTTTCGGTTGTTGACATAGATAGTCGCAGATTGCCCGGATATTTTTGATAAAGCAATACCCGTCCACCGCGAGCTTTTCAACCCCGTCGCTATTCGTGCATTCGCGTGTAAAGCCGGTACCTATACGTGTAATCAATCAACCGATTCCACACAATGAAACCAGGTATCAAACTCCGCGACCACCAGCAAACGCTGATGGACGCGACCAAGGCGGCTTGCCAGGTACACCAGCGCGTGCTGGCTGTTAGCCCTACCGGGTCTGGCAAGTCGATGATGATTGCCGACCTGATTGCCTGGGGCCGCGCCAAGCACACACTGGGTGCTCATTACTGCGCCGCGCGCTATCCTCGTTGACCAGCTCTCAAACACGCTGGCCAAGTACGGTGCTTGAGCACAGCCAAGTTGCCACCGGCCGAGGTTACGACCCGGAGGCGAACGTGTTTGTGTGTGGCATCGAAACACTGCGTACGTGTCGCGCGCGGCTGAACATCGGTGACGATATCGACTTGGTCATCGTTGACGAAGCAGCGCACAGCTGCGCTGCAACTTGGGCCGAACTCATCACGTCGTTCGAACTAGCCAAGATCGTCGGGGTTCACGGCGTGCGCTGAGCTCCTGTCAGGTTGGCCTAAGCGAATAACAATCTGGCCTGGTTTCACTATTGCCTCCACCTCTGTCTATTGTTAAATAGAGCATCTAAATGCAAATGAGTCTTGTTTATGCCCATCCTCACAACAGCAGGGAAGTTCCGTTGGTCAATCGATATGCGGGCAGAGCCCGCCGTCCGTCCTCATCTGGACAGGCCGTACAAGGGCGCCATCGGGAGCACCTCCCGCACCGTGCTGGGCTCGGCAGTCGCGGCGGCAGTTCTGATTGGCGCGCAGGGCGCAGTCGCCGCCGAGTCGGGGCAGATACAAACCAGGGCAGGGGGGACGTCTCAAGAGGAGATAGCCTTGCCGGCCATTGTCGTCATGGGCCGCATGGAGTCGGCGACCACCGAAGGTAGCGGCTCCTATACCACGGGCCAGACGGCGGTGGCGACGCACCTGCCGCTGTCGCTGCGGGAAACACCGCAGTCGGTGACGGTGATCACGCGCCAGCGCATGGACGACCAGCAATTGAATTCGGTGCAGGGCGTGCTGGAGAGCACCACCGGCGTCTCGTCGTACCAGTCCGACAGCGAACGGACGAGTTTCTATTCGCGTGGTTTTTTGATCAACAACGTACAGTACGATGGCATCCCCACCGTCGTCGGCGACATCGTCAACGGTAGCGGCATCGGTTCTCTCGATACTGCATTCCATGATCGTGTCGAGGTGGTGCGCGGCGGCTCAGGTTTACTGACCGGCACCGGCAACCCCTCGGCCGCCATCAACCTGGTGCGCAAACGGCCGAGCCGTGAATTCTCGGCGTCCGCCTCGCTTGGCGCCGGGAGCTGGGATACCCACCGGGGCATGGGCGACATCTCGACGCCGTTGACCGAGGACGGCCGCATCCGCGCGCGCATGGTAGGGACGTACCAGGACGGACACTCGTACATCGACGGCTACAAGCCGAAGAGGAAGGCGCTCTACGGCATCCTCGAGGCCGATCTGACCCCGGACACGACAGTGAGCCTGGGCTATGACTACCAGGACATCACGCCGAAGGGCTCGACCTGGGGCGGTTTGCCGCTATGGTTCAGTGATGGGACGCAGGCGCAGTATGCACGCTCCAAGAACTACGCGCAGGACTGGAGTCATTGGAACAGCACCTTCAAGACGGCGTTTGCCGGGATCGAACACCGTTTTGATAACGGGTGGAAACTCCGGGCCGTCGCCAACCAGTACCGCACCGAATACGATGCCGAACTGCTCGGCCTGGTCGGCCGCCCCGATCGCGCCACGGGACTGGGCTCCTTTCCCTATGGGGCCTTTCCGGTAGCGCTGGCGGCCGAAGGTCGCAGCCGTCAAAACACCTTCGACGTGATGGCGAGCGGCCCCTTCAAACTGCTGGGTCGCCAACATGACCTGGTGGTGGGGGCGACGAGTTCGCGCCGCACGGCCAGCCAGGACGATATCGCACCGTTCTTTGCAGGCTTTGCGCCGGTCAATGTCCATGACCTGAGCCCGGCCTTTCCCCGTCCCAACTTCGATACCATGGCGTCGATACCGACCCGCACCCGTATCAAGCAGGGCGGTGTCTATGGCGCAGCCCGGTTCTCGCTGGCCGAGCCTCTGAAACTCATCGTTGGCGGCCGTTTCAGCGACTACGAAATCGACGACGTCGTCGGTGGCACGTCGTTGCACTACAAAAAGAGCGGTGAATTCACGCCGTATGCCGGCTTGATCTACGACATCGACAAGACCTATTCGGCCTACGCCAGCTACACGGGCATCTTCAATCCGCAAACCGACTATCGGGACAGCAAGGGCAACGTGCTCACGCCGTCAAACGGGAAAACCAAGGAAATCGGCCTCAAAGGCGCTTACATGGACGGGCGTCTGAATGCGTCGGTGGCCTTGTTCGAGAGCAAGTTGGGCAACGCGGCACAGATGGTCGCCGGAACCACTACGCCAGCCGGCGCCCAAGCCTATAAGGGCGCGGATGGGACGAAATCGCGCGGCATCGAGCTTGATGTGCAGGGCGAACTGGCGCGCGGCTGGAACCTCTACGCCGGTATCGCTCACTTCACTGCGCAAGATGGCATGGGCGTTCGCTTGAATTCGCAAATACCGCGTACCACGGCCCAGCTTTCCACCACCTGGCAGTTGCCCGGGGCGTGGAGCAAGCTGACGCTCGGCGGCGGCGTCAAATGGCAAAGCCGCTTCTACCAGGCGCCCAACACTGGCACCAGTTCGCTGGGCGGGGAACAAGCTTCTTATGCCCTGGCATCACTGATGGGGAATTACGCCATCACGAAGAAGCTCACCGCAGCCGTCAACCTCAACAACGTGTTCGACAGGAAGTACGCGCTACAGAAGGGCGATTTCGACACCGTGAGTTATGGCGCACCACGCAACGTGATGGTGACGCTGAACTACAGGTATTGATTTGCCCGCAGGCGAACGCTGCACCCGTTGGAAATCCGCAGACATACAACCATTGATTATAGAGAAAGCTCCTATGCCCCTACAGCCCGCCCCAAGCCCACAAGACCTGGCCATGAACAACCCAAACAAGGTCGCCCTGTTCTGGTTGACGACAGCCGCCGGCGCCGTGCTTTTTGTCACCTTCCAGCTGTTCTTCTACGTCAACGACTTTGTGAGAGCGCAGGGAACCACACCGGCGATCACGTTTGAGCCCGGCGTACTGTGGATGTTTTCCGCGTTCTATGGTTGCTGGATCGTCACGGTACTTATCGCATTGATCGGAACCCGTACGTCGCAGTGGGTCGTCCTGGTCCTCGGCAGCCTGCTGGTCGTCCTCAATACCCTCGGGGGGATCGCCGACGGCTTGCGCGACGGCTGGTACCTTGCTTTCTCGGCAATATTTTTCATTACGTTACCCGGCGTGTTCGCCATTGCGGTCACCTGGCGTCACATCAACAGCAAAGGCAACAATCATGTCTATCAATAATTCCAACTTCCCCCTGGTCTGGATGAATTTTACACAAGAACCAGGACATGATCACCAGAAGGATTTCGACGAATTCGAGGCCAATTTGCAGCGCGGCGAGCCCTTCGTGCTCTTGACCGATACCGTACCTGCCGAAGACCATGAACACTCGCCGGAAGAAAACAAACGCACCGCGCTCTGGATGAAAAAGCAAAAGGTTGCATTGCGAAAGCTGGTTCTGGCAATGATCATGATCGAACCCAACGCGGCCAAACGTCTTGGTTTCAAGGCATTTGCGGTAGTTTTTGCCAAGTTCTGGGGCTACCCTATGCTGCTTGCTGCTTCACGTGAGCAGGCAATCGAGATGGCAGGAGAACTGCTCGCAAAGGATGGAAAGTCATCCCACTGATAGCCCAGGCTGGCGTCCGATCTGCCATCCCAGTTTCTATTCCGACGTAACAAGACATTCCGTCTTGACCTTGCTTCTATACAAGTCTAAGATTAATGACTTAGAAGTAAGTTACCCGGAATCGCACATGGAAGTCCCGATGGATAGCAAGCCGCGCTGGGAGCGGCGCAAGGATGCGCGGCCGCAGGAATTGCTGGCCGCCGCGCTCGACCTGTTTGTCGAGCGGGGTTTTGCCTCGACGCGCCTGGAAGACGTGGCCAAGCGTGCCGGCGTGTCGAAAGGCACGTTGTACCTGTATTTTGAAAACAAGCAGGAACTGTTCAAGGCAGTGGTGCGCGACAATATTGTCCATTCGATCGGCAAAGCGGAAACCAGTATGGCCGCGTCGGACGCCAGCAGCGGCGAGCTGTTGCGCGGCATGATGATGCAGTGGTGGGAAGAGTTCGGCGCCACCAAGCTGGCCGGCCTGACCAAGCTGATGATGGCGGAAAACAATAATTTCCCGGAGCTGGCGCAGTTTTACAACGAAGAAGTCGTGCAACGCGGCAATGCCCTGATCGCCAGACTGATCGAGCGCGGCATGCGGCGCGGCGAGTTTCGCCAGGTCGATCCGGTGCTGGTCAGCGCCATCCTGTGTGCGCCGATGACCATGCTGATCATGTGGACGCATTCCTTTTTGCCCTGTGATGTGAATGACATCGACCCCATCGCCTACCTCAATACCTTTATCGACATGAGCTTGCGCGGATTGCAGGTGAACCCGTCCGTGGGCGCCTGAGCCACGCACAATGTTACCGTTCAGTTACGCCTTTGCCAGGTTCACTCCCTCAAATCTGCAGATCGTCGCAAATTTCCTCCACGGCCCCTCTTTATGGTTAACATGTGCTTTCAGCCAGTTCAACGATAAAATGGCGGATTATTACTTCACTTACCGAGTCCAAAGATGAATATCGAACAAGCCCGCTTCAATATGATCGAACAGCAAATCCGTCCGTGGGACGTATTGGACATCGACGTGCTGGAGCTGTTGAACGTGGTCAAGCGTGAAGATTTCGTCCCCGTTGCCTACAAGAACCTGGCCTTCGTCGATTCCGAAATCCCGCTGGGCGGCGGCGAAAGCATGTTGACGCCCAAGCTCGAAGCGCGCATCTTGCAGGAAGTTGCCGTCAAAAAGCACGAAAATGTGCTGGAAATCGGTACCGGAAGCGGCTACATGGCGGCCTTGCTGGCGCACAAGGCGCGTCATGTGACCACCGTGGAAATCCAGCCGCAATTGAAACAGCAAGCCGAAAAGACCCTGGCCGCCAATGGCGTGACCAATGTCAATGTGCTGCTGGGCGACGGTGCGCAGGGCTGGAGCGCAGGCGCACCCTACGATGTGATCGTTATCTCGGGCGCGCTGCCGGTGCTGCCTGAGGCGATTTTGCAACAGGTCAAGGTGGGCGGCCGCATCCTGGCCATTATCGGTGAAGCGCCGATCATGTCGGCGCACCTGGTCACGCGCACGTCCGACAAGGCTTACGACACGCGCAAGGTATTTGAAACCAGCGTGGCGCCGCTGCAGGCCGTGCCGCCGTCGCACTTCCAGTTCTGAGGCGGCGAGGATGCAATGGAGATCCTGAGCGCACCGCAACTGGCCGCCTGGCTGGCTGATCCTTCCCGTCCGCGCCCCTTCCTGCTCGACGTGCGCGAACCGTGGGAATTCGAACTGTGCCATCTGGACGACGCCACCCTGATGCCGATGAACTCGATCCCGGCGCGCATCGACGATCTCGATGAAGAGACCGAGATCGTCTGCATCTGCCATCACGGCGCGCGCAGCATGCAGGTGGCGGCGTTTTTGGAACGCCATGGTTTTGGCAAGGTCAGTAATCTGACGGGCGGCATGCACGCCTGGGCGTTGCAGGTCGACGCCAGCATGGCAAAATATTAAGTAGTTCCTGGTCGACGCCATCCCGGGCCTGTGCCGTGCGCAAGCCCGAGGAGACCCGCACCCGTCTGATCCGGGCGGGCGGCAGGCAGCATCCGATTCTTGTATCCATCAACTTTTGACGACTCCCACGGAGAAATGCAATGCGGAAACCCCTTATCGCCGTACTGATGACCAGCGCCTTTGTCTCGATGACATGCTCGCTGCAAGCACAGGCGGCCGATCTCATCCAGGTCTACCAGCAGGCGCTGGCCAATGACGCGCAGTACGCCAGCGCGCGCGCGGCCCTGTCGGCCGGGATGGAGCGGGTTCCGCAGGGCCTGGCCGGCTTGTTGCCGCAGGTGTCCGCCTCGGGCAGCAATACGCGTGGCAATGCCGAGCAGATCACGCAGAACCAGGGCGGCAACAAGATCACTTCGCCATCGGTCAATGTGCGCACCAACAGCTACAACCTGACCCTGGCCCAGCCGCTGTTCCGCTGGGACCGCTGGGAAACCTATCAGCAAAGCAAGCTGGCGCAGGCGATTGCCGAAGCCCAGTTTGCGCAGGTGCAGCAGGACCTGATCACGCGCGTGGCGCAAGCGTATTTCGACGTGCTGAGCGCGCAGGACAACCTGGGTGCGACACAGGCGCAAAAAGTGGCGACCACCGAACAGCTGGCCTCGGCCAAGCGCAATTTCGAGGTCGGCACGCAGACCATTACCGATACGCATGAAGCGCAGGCGGCATATGACCTGGTGGTGGCGCAGGAGTTTGCCGCCATCAATGACCTGGCCAACAAGCGCAGCGCCTTGCAAACGATTATCGGCGAAGCGCCGACGAATTTGTCTCCGATGCGCGCCGGCGTGGTGCTCAGCGCGCCGCAGCCGGCCAACATCGAACCGTGGGTCAGCTCGGCCGAAGAGCAGAACTTCGGCGTCGTCACGGCCCAGTTCAACGTGGAGTCTGCCAAGCGCGACATCGGCCGCAACCGCGCCGGCCATTACCCGACCCTGGACCTGATCGCCAACGCCGGTCATACCTATACCTCTGGTGGCGGCAATGGCAGCGGCAGCAACAACAACGCCATCGGCGTACAGTGGAGCATCCCGATTTTCAGCGGCTTTGCCGTCACCAGCGCCGTGCGCCAATCGATCGCGCTGGAAAACAAGGCCCGCAACGACCTGGAGACGGCACGCCGTTCGGCCTCGCAAAATGCGCGCCAGGCTTTCCTGGGCGTCAACAGCGGCATGGCGCAAGTGAAGGCGCTGGAAGCGGCGGAAGTGTCGAGCAAGTCGGCGCTGGAATCGAACCAGTTGGGCTACCAGGTGGGCGTGCGCATCAATATCGACGTCTTGAATGCACAGAAACAATTGTTTTCGACACAGAAAGATCTGTCGAAAGCGCGTTACGACACCATCATGAATGGCCTGCGCCTGAAGGCCGCCGCCGGCACTCTGAAGGAAACCGACCTGGTGCCGGTCAACGCCTTGCTTGATCGTTAAGCGGATCTTGCAGTAACAAAAAAACCAGCGGCTGCGCTGGTTTTTTTTCGTCGGTGGCTGTGGTCCGCTCGATTACAGCCCGCCGCCATGGCCGTCGAACTTGCGTTCGATCAGTTCGATCTTGTAGCCGTCCGGGTCGGTAATAAAGGCGATCACGGTGGTGCCGCCCTTGACCGGGCCCGGCTCGCGCGTGACGTTGCCGCCATTGCTGCGCGCCGCCTCACAGGCGGCGACGATATCGTCGGCCGAAATGGCGATATGGCCGTAAGCCGTGCCCAGGTCATAGCTGGTCGTGCCGTAGTTGTAGGTCAGTTCCAGTTCCGCATGGTCCGGGTTCGAGCCGTAGCCGACAAAGGCCAGCGTGTACTGATATTCCGGATTGTCGCTGGTGCGCAGCAACTTCATGCCCAGCACCCTGGTGTAGAAATCGATGGAGCGCTGCAGGTCGCCGACCCGCAACATGGTGTGCAAAATACGCATCTTGTATCCTTGGTATGAATGAGGCAGTGGCAGGATTCTAGGCGTTTTATGCGATTCTTGCAGAACACCGCTCCCGCCGCGCGTTCTCTGGCGGCATGGAACGGTGCGTGGACTTATTCCAGCGTGGCGTCGAGCGTGATGTTCGCTACCAGCAGTTTCGATACCGGGCAGCCCAGCTTGGCGCGCCGCGCCGCATCCTGGAATACCTCGTCGGTGGCGCCCGGAATGGTGGCCACCAGGGTCAGATGCACGGCGGTGATGGCGTATTCGCCATTGACCTTGTCCAGACTGACCTGCGCCGTGGTTTTCAGCGCGGTGGCGCTCAGGCCCGCTTCGCCCAGCTTGCCCGACAGGGCCATGGTAAAGCAGGCCGCATGGGCGGCGCCGATCAATTCTTCCGGATTGCTGCCCGGACCATCTTCAAAACGGGTATTGAAGCCATAGGCGATATTGTCGAGCGCACCGCTCTGGCTGGAAATAAAGCCCTTGCCATCCTTGAGGCCGCCACTCCAGACGGCTGATCCTGATTTTTTCATGCTGTGCTCCTTTGCTTGGGTTCGAGCGGCCATCATGCGCGACGCCAGGCCATGCCACCGTTCGGTGCGTCACACAGGGCGATGATCGTCCCCCTGCCATCGGCCGTTCAAGGCGAGGTCGTCACGCGCCAGATCACATTGCCCACATCGTCGGCCACCAGCAGCGCACCTTCCTTGTCGATGGCCACGCCGACCGGGCGTCCCTGGGCGTTGCCCTTGCGATCAAGAAAGCCATCGACGAAATCCTGTGGCGGTCCCGACGGCTTGCCATCGGCAAACGGCACGAAGATCACCTTGTAGCCGCTGAACGGCTTGCGGTTCCATGAGCCATGCTGGCCGATAAATGCGCCGCCCTGATAGCTGTCGGGGAACTGTTTGCCTTCGTAAAACGCCAGGCCCAGCGAGGCCGTGTGCGCGCCCAGTGCATAGTCGGGCGCGATAGCCTTGGCCACCAGTTCCGGCCGTGGCGGTTTCACGCGCTGGTCGACGTTCTGGCCGTAATAGCTGTAGGGCCAGCCGTAGAAGCCGCCGTCCTTGACCGAGGTCATGTAGTCGGGCACCAGCTCATCACCGAGCTCGTCGCGTTCATTGACGGCCGTCCACAACGCCTTGCTGGTGGGCTGCCAGGCCATGCCGTTCGGGTTGCGCAGGCCGCTGGCAAAAATGCGCGGCTTGCCGGTGGCAATCTCAACCTGCCAGATCGCCGCGCGGCCTTCTTCGGCGCCCATGCCGTTCTCGGCCACATTGCTGTTCGAGCCGACCGACACATATAAATACTTGCCGTCGGGGCTGGCCACCACGTTCTTGGTCCAGTGATGGTTGATGGGGCCGCCCGGCAAGTCCATCACCTTGACCGGCTTGGCGGTAATCTCGGTCTGGCCTGCTTCATAGGGCACCTTGACCAGCGCGTCGGCATTGGCGATATACAGCTCCTTGCCGACCAGCGCCATGCCGAAGGGCGAATGCAAGCCTTGCATGAAGACGGTGCGCGTCTGCGCCACGCCGTTCGCGTTCACGCCGCGCAACAGGGTGATGCGGTTGGCTGTGGGCGTGCCGGCGCCGGCCTTTTTCATGGTCATCTTCATGATCTTGCCCTTGATGCCCTTGCCGTCCTCGGGCTTGGGCGGGGCATTGGTTTCGGCTACCAGCACGTCGCCATTGGGCAGCACATACACCCAGCGCGGATGGTCGAGGTCGCGCGCCAGCGCATGGATGGCAAAACCGGCCGCCACCGTCGGTTTGGCGTCGCCGGTCCAGCGCTCCACCGGCGCCACCTGCACCGTGGGGATCAATTGCTTCGATGGCTTGGGCAAGGTCGGATTGGGGCCGAAGCCGGGCGGCATGGCTTGCGCCAGCGCACTACCGGCGCCGGCGAAGGCCGTGGCGGCGGCCAGGGCCAGCAGGGAAACGCGCAAACGGGGGGCGGGAAAGGGCATGGCAGGCTCCGGGATCAGGTTTGGCGGGTTTTTTTGGATGTCAGGTCGGAAGCTGGCCTGGCTTGGCGGGGCGGCGCCGGCTTGACCTTCTCGACGCCGGGCCCGTTGCGCAGGTCGGTGTCGACCAGCCCTTGTTCCAGGTCGCTGGCGGCCTGCTTCATGAGGTCGCGCGGCTTGACGTTCTGTGCGTCGGGCGATTCGTCGCGCTCGTGCGGCAGGCGGTCCACGCCATCGTTTTGTACTTTCTCATCGGTATTGATCTTGCGCTCGCTGCTGCGCTCGCTGCGTTCGGTAACCATATCGGCCTCCTGAGGCAATGGATGACAGGCTGTCAGTGTCCCTGCGCATGCCAGAGCACGCAAGCGGATTTCCCTGCCGAGGGCGCGCTGGCGCACGCAGGGGCCGATCTTTTCTTCTCCCCCGCGCCCGCCATCCCGATTACACTGCATGCACGACTTACCGAACGCCCCTTGCAGCGGGCCCGCTACCGCACTATACTGTGAATATATACAGTATTTCGTGGTGGTGGCGTGCTGATCGCGACAGCCCTGGGGCGACTTGCCAACGAATTCATTTGCCGAGATTTTTATGCCCGTCGATAACCACGCCGATCTTCCGCCAGCCCCGCCAGCCCCGGGTTCCGGTTTCAACCTGGGGCGCAAGACCATCGCGCTGGTCGTGCGCCAGAATACCGATGGCATTGCCGAACCCGTCAAAAGCATTATCGACTTCCTGCGCGGCCTGGGCCATACCGTGGTGTTCGAGGCGGAAACCGCCACCCACCTCGACGTGGCCGGCGTGGCCGCCATGTCGGCCGCCGAGATTGGCGCTTGTGTCGACTGCGCCATCGTCATGGGCGGCGACGGCACCATGCTGGGCATCGCGCGCCAGCTGGCGCCGTATGACGTTCCTTTGATCGGCATCAACCAGGGCCGTTTGGGTTTCATGACCGATATACCGATCGAGCGCATGCTGCCGGTGCTGGCGGACATTTTAGGCGGGCATTTCGAAGCCGAGCGCCGCACCTTGCTCGAAGGTAACGTGCTGCGTGATGGCAAGGCGATTCATGTCGGCATGGCCGTCAACGACGTGGTGGTTGCGCGCGGCGCCGGCGCCGGCATGGCCGAACTGCGGGTCGAAGTGGACGGCCATTTCATGTACAACCAGCGCTCGGACGGGTTGATCATTGCCACGCCGACCGGCTCGACCGCTTATGCGCTGTCGGCCGGCGGTCCGCTGCTGCATCCCACCCTGGGTGGCATCGTGCTGGTGCCGATCGCGCCGCACGCGCTGTCGAACCGGCCCATCGTGCTGCCCGATTCAAGCCAGATCGTGGTGGAAATCGTGCGCGGGCGCGATATCAGCGTCAACTTCGACATGCAAACCTTTGCCAGCCTGCTGCAGCAAGACCGCATTCTGATCCGCCGTTCGCCGCACACCATTACTTTCCTCCATCCCGAAGGCTGGAGTTATTACAACACCCTGCGCGAAAAGCTGCACTGGAACGAGTATCCGTCCGGCGAGGGCAAACTCGTTTAAGCGCGTTGCCTTTTACGCCAACCCACGCCAACCACGCGGCGCTGCCGCCCAACCACTGAAGCCATGCTCCATACACTGTCCATCCGCGATTTTGTCATTGTCGATACCATCGAGCTGGAGTTTTCCGCCGGCTTCAGCGTGCTCACGGGCGAAACAGGCGCCGGCAAGTCCATCCTGATCGATGCGCTGACGCTGGCGCTGGGCGGGCGCGGCGACGCCAGCGTGGTGCGCGAAGGCGCGGCCAAGGCCGACATCACGGCCGATTTTTCCGTCAGCGAGGTGGCGCAGGCCTGGCTGGTGGCCAATGAATTTGCCAACGATGACGGCGGCGCCCTGCTGCGCCGCGTGATCGACAATGCGGGCCGCTCGAAAGCCTATATCAACGGCATCGCCGCCACCGCCGCGCAACTGCGCGAGCTGGGCGACATGCTGGTCGACATCCACGGCCAGCATGCGCACCAGTCGCTGCTGAAAAGCGAAGCGCAGCGCGCCTTGCTCGACGGCCAGGCGACGGCGCGCGAGGCGGGCGCGGAACAGGACGCGCGCCAGGTGGCTGCCTTGCACAAGCGCTGGCGCGCGCTGGTGCGCCAGCGCGAAGAATTCGAAACCAATGCCGCCAATGTGCTGTACGAGCGCGAACGGCTCGAATGGCAGGTGGGCGAGCTGGAAAAACTGGCAGCAAAGCCCGGTGAATGGACAGAAATTACCAACGAGCACAGCCGCCTGTCGCATGCGGCCAGCCTGCTCGAAGGGGCGCAGGAAGCCTTGTCGATTATTTCCGAAGCGGAAGAACACCCGGTGCTTTCCCAGCTGGCCACGCTGAACCAGAAGCTGGGCAAGCTGGTGTCGGTCGATGCGGAACTGCAGCCGATTATCGACCTGATCGAATCGTCGCGCATCCAGCTGCAGGAATCCGTCTACGCGCTGAACAATTACCTGGACCGGGTGGAACTGGACCCTGAGCGGCTGCACCAGCTCGACGCGCGCATGGAAGCGATGCACAGCGCGGCGCGCAAATTCCGCGTCACGCCCGAAGAATTGCCCGAAGAACACGCGAAACTGTCGGAAAAACTGCAGCACCTGGCCGACGCCAGCGATATCGAAGGCTTGCGGCGCCAGGAAGAAAGGATCGAGGCCGACTACCGCGAAGTGGCCGGACGCTTGTCCGTCACGCGCCGCGCGGCCGCGCTGGAACTGGGCCAGGCCGTCACGCGCGCGATGCAGGAACTGAGCATGACGGGCGGCAGCTTTGACATCGCTTTGAACGCCTGCGAGCCGAGCGCGCATGGCCTGGAGCAAGTGGAATTCCTCGTCGCCGGCCATGCGGGCACGGCGCCCAAGCCGCTGGCGAAAGTGGCCTCCGGCGGCGAGCTGGCGAGGATCGCGCTGGCCATTTCCGTGATCACCTCGCACGCCACCACCACCCCGACCCTGATCTTCGACGAAGTCGACAGCGGCATCGGCGGCGCCGTGGCCGAAGTGGTGGGCCGGCTGTTGAAACGGCTGGGCCAGGGCCGGCAAGTGCTGTGCGTGACCCACTTGCCGCAGGTGGCCAGCCAGGCGAACCAGCATTTCCAGGTCGCCAAAGGCACCCTCGAGAACGGCAAGACCGCTTCGCGTATCGACATGCTCGACGCCAAGGCCCGGGTCGAGGAAGTGGCACGCATGCTGGGCGGGCTGGAAATCACGGCCACCACGCGCAAGCATGCGCGGGAACTTTTGGCGACGTAATCGAGGTCGGGGTCAGACCCTTTGGGTCTGACCCCGACCCTTTCAGTTGGGTTGATCGCAAGCAAGTCCCCCTATAATAAGTGTCTTCCCGTCCAGCCTCCAAAGAACCCCATGCCCTTCCAACCCGAACCACCCCACACCCACGGTACCGTCGCGCGCAGCGCCGTGGTGCTGGTCAACCTCGGTACGCCCGATGCGCCGACCGCCTCGGCCGTGCGGCGTTATCTGAAGCAATTCTTGTCCGACCCGCGCGTGGTGGAAATTCCGCGCCTGGTGTGGTGGTGTATCCTGAACCTGATCATCCTGCCGTTTCGATCAAGCCAGTCGGCCAAGAAATATGCCTCGATCTGGACCACGGAGGGCTCGCCGCTGAAAGTCCATACGCAAAACCAGGCCACCTTGCTGGCCGGCGCGCTGGCCGAACGCGGCCATGATGGCCTGACGGTGGCCATGGCC
The DNA here is from genome assembly GCF_002250505.1 of Janthinobacterium sp. PC23-8. GTDB lineage: Bacteria > Pseudomonadota > Gammaproteobacteria > Burkholderiales > Burkholderiaceae_D > Janthinobacterium. The sequence continues at coordinate 1,869,328 of NZ_NJGY01000001.1, read as the reverse complement.
ATGCGTTACGGTTCGCCGTCCTTGCCCGAGGTGCTGGCGCAGCTGAAAAGCGAAGGCTGCGAGCGCGTAGCGATCCTGCCTGCCTATCCGCAGTATTCGGCCACTACCACCGGCTCCATCTATGACGCCGTGTTCAGCCATTACGCGACGGTGCGCAATGTGCCGGAACTGCGCTTTATCAAGCAGTACCACGAGCACGACACGTATATCGCCGCCTTGCGCGACTCGGTGCTGGCGCACTGGGAACGCAATGGCCGCCCGGACAAACTGGTAATGAGTTTCCATGGTGTGCCCAAGCGCACCCTGATGCTGGGCGACCCGTATCATTGCCAGTGCCTGAAAACGGCGCGTTTGCTGGCCGAACAGTTAAAACTGGATAAAGATCAATATATGGTCACCTTCCAGTCGCGCTTCGGCAAGGCCGAGTGGCTGCAGCCGTACACCGCGCCGACCCTGATCGCTCTGGCGCAGCAGGGCGTCAAGCGGGTCGATCTGCTGTGTCCGGGCTTTACCAGCGACTGCCTTGAAACCCTGGAAGAGATCGCGATGGAAGCGAAGCATGATTTCGAAACGGCGGGCGGTCAGCAGTTTCACTATATTCCTTGCCTGAACGAAACCCCGGCCTGGATCACGGGCATGGCAGAAATTGCTGAGCAGCATATGGTCGGCTGGCCCACCCAGCGTACGCCGGCCGAGCGCGCGGCCGCGCAGCGCGATGGGCAACAGGCACGCGTGGCGGCGCTGGCGCTGGGCGCGGCCAACTGATTTTTCAGCAAGACAAAATTTTCTAAATGGCAACACCGAAATGGCAGGTGCTGTTGCCGCACTGGTAGAATGCCCGGCTACGTGCTGCTAAATCCCGGTAACATTGAGGGTCTTTTCTGGCGATGTTGCCAATCCCCCTTGAAACAGAGGGATATAGCCCCATCTGTCGCTCAGTGTTCTAGCGCGATGTAGCCTAACTAATATTAAGTCATTGATTGTAGGAGCTTTTCAGATGCAAGATCAGGAAAACCAAGCTGTACCTAATCAGCCAGCGGACGCTGCGGCGGCTGCACCATCGACTCCCGCAGAGCCTACTTTGGAAGAGCAGCTGGCCAGTACCGAAGCGCGTCTTGCAGAGATGCACGATGCCTTCATGCGCGCCAAGGCCGACGGTGAAAATATCCGCCGCCGCGCCCAGGAAGATGTTGCTAAAGCACATAAATTTGCCGTTGAAAGCTTTGCCGAAGCCCTGGTGCCCGTGAAAGACAGCCTGGAAATGGCGCTGACGGTGGAAGCGCCAACGATCGAATCGCTGAAAGAAGGCGTGGAAATGACCTTGAAACAGTTGAGCTCGGCTTTCGAGCGCAACCGCCTGGTCGAGATCCTGCCGGCGCAAGGCGACAAGCTCGATCCGATGAAGCACCAGGCCGTGGCTGTGGTACCGGCCGAGCAGGAAGCCAATACGGTCGTGTCGGTGTTGCAAAAAGGTTATATGATTGCCGACCGCCTGTTGCGTCCGGCCATCGTGACCACCGCGCAAGCAAAATAATCAGAGTGCGGCATCAAGCAAGCCTTGAAACCATGCCGCTTTGCCACATATAAGAACCATCTGAAATCTAGCGAATAAAAGGAAATAAATCATGGGTAGAATTATCGGTATCGATCTGGGAACCACAAATTCCTGCGTTTCCATCATGGAAAATGGTCAACCAAAGGTAATCGAAAACGCCGAAGGCGCACGCACGACGCCGTCGATTATCGCTTACCAGGAAGATGGCGAGATTCTCGTCGGCGCGCCGGCGAAACGCCAGGCCGTGACCAATCCGAAAAACACGCTGTTCGCAGTCAAGCGTCTGATTGGTCGCAAGTTCGACGAGAAAGAAGTCCAGAAAGACATCGCGCTGATGCCTTACCAGATCACCAAAGCCGACAACGGCGATGCGTGGATCGGCGTGCGCGACAAAAAACTGGCTCCACAGCAAATTTCGGCTGAAGTGCTGCGCAAGATGAAGAAAACCGCCGAAGACTACCTCGGCGAAGAAGTGACCGAAGCCGTCATCACGGTACCGGCCTACTTCAACGACTCGCAGCGTCAGGCTACCAAGGACGCCGGCCGTATCGCCGGTCTGGACGTCAAGCGCATCATCAACGAGCCGACTGCGGCGGCGCTGGCCTTTGGCCTGGACAAGAACGAAAAAGGCGATCGCAAGATCGCCGTCTACGACCTGGGTGGCGGCACGTTCGACGTGTCGATCATTGAAATCGCTGACGTCGATGGCGAAAAGCAATTTGAAGTGCTGGCCACCAACGGCGACACCTTCCTGGGCGGCGAAGACTTCGACCAGCGCATCATCGATTACATCATTGACGAATTCAAGAAGATCAACGGCATCGATCTGAAAAAAGATCCGATCGCACTGCAGCGCATCAAGGCTTCGGCCGAGCGCGCGAAGATCGAGCTGTCGTCGTCGCAACAAACCGAAATCAACGAGCCGTACATTGCCATGGCCAATGGCGCACCGGTCCACCTGAACCTCAAAATGACGCGCGCCAAGCTGGAGTCGCTGGTGGAAGAGCTGATTGCCGCGACCATCGAGCCTTGCCGCATGGCCATCAAGGATGCCGGCGTGAAGGTTTCTGACATCGACGACATCATCCTGGTCGGCGGCATGACCCGTATGCCGAAGGTGCAGGAAAAAGTGAAGGAATTCTTCGGCAAGGATCCACGCAAGGACGTGAACCCGGACGAAGCCGTTGCCGTGGGCGCAGCGATCCAGGGTTCCGTGCTGTCGGGCGAACGCAAGGACTTGCTGCTGCTGGACGTGACGCCATTGTCCCTGGGTATCGAAACCCTGGGTGGCGTGATGACCAAGATGATTCACAAAAACACGACGATTCCGACCAAGTTCTCGCAAGTGTTCTCGACTGCCGACGACAACCAGCCTGCCGTGACCATCAAGGTCTACCAGGGTGAGCGTGAAATCGCGGCCGGCAACAAGGGCCTGGGCGAATTCAATCTGGAAGGCATTCCGCCAGCATCGCGCGGCACGCCACAGATCGAAGTGACTTTCGACATCGACGCCAACGGCATTTTGCACGTCGGCGCGAAAGACAAGGCCACCGGCAAGGAAAACAAGATCACCATCAAGGCGAACTCCGGTTTGACCGAAGCTGAAATCCAGAAGATGGTGAAAGATGCCGAGTTGAACGCAGAAGAAGACAAGAAGGTGAAAGAGTTGGCCGAGTCGCGCAACCAGGCCGATGCTCTGGTACACTCGACCCGCAAATCGCTGACGGAATACGGCGACAAGCTCGACGCTGGCGAGAAAGAAAAGATCGAAGCGGCCATCACCGACCTGGAAGCGAGCATCAAGGCTGGCGACAAGGCCGAGATCGACGCCAAGCTGGAAACACTGTCCACCGCATCGCAGAAACTGGGCGAAAAAATGTACGCCGACATGCAAGCCCAGCAAGCTGCCGGCGGTGCAGAAGGTGCGCAGCAAGCTCCTGGTGGCGCATCCGATGCAGGCGCCAAGCAAGATGACGTGGTTGACGCTGACTTCAAGGAAGTCAAAGACAGCAAGTAACCTCTTGCGCTCCTGTACCTTGGGGGCAGCCGGGCTGAACGCTACATCGCGGCATTAGCCACGAAGACCGGCCGAGCCGAGTCGCCGCCCAGCGCGGCACTCGACTCGGCTTTTTCGTGTAATTTTTACATCAGTAGATAGACTGCAAGGTGCCGACAACATGGCAAAGCGTGATTTTTACGAGACACTCGGTGTCGCAAAAAATGCTTCGGAAGAAGAGATCAAAAAGTCTTACCGTAAACTGGCGATGAAATACCATCCGGACCGCAATCCGGACAGTAAGGAATCGGAAGAAAAGTTTAAGGAAGTCAAAGAAGCCTACGAAATGCTGACCAATCCGGAAAAGCGCGAAGCGTACGACCGCTATGGTCATGCCGGCGTGGACCCGAACATGGGCGGCGGTGGCGGCTTCGGCGGCGGCGCTGGCGGCTTTGCCGACAGCTTCGGCGATATCTTCGGCGACATCTTTGGCGGTGGCGGCGGACGCAGCCGCAATGCGGGACCGCAGGTGTACCGTGGCGCCGATTTGCGCTACAACCTGGAAATTACACTTGAGCAAGCTGCGCACGGTTTCGACACGACCATCCGCGTGCCGAGCTGGGACAAGTGCGAAACCTGCCATGGCAGCGGTGCCAAGCCGGGCACCCAGCCCGTCACGTGCGGCACGTGCGCCGGGCATGGCCAGGTACGCATGCAGCAAGGTTTCTTCAGCATCCAGCAGACCTGCCCGAAATGCCATGGCAGCGGCAAGGTGATACCCGAGCCATGCCCTACCTGCGCCGGTGCGGGCCGCATCAAGCGCAACAAGACGCTGGAAGTGAAGATTCCAGTGGGCATCGACAACGGCATGCGTATCCGTTCCTCCGGCAACGGCGAACCGGGCACGAATGGCGGTCCGGCGGGCGACCTGTATGTGGAAATCCACATCAAGGCGCATGCCGTATTCCAGCGCGAAGGCGACGACCTGCATTGCGAAATGCCGATCTCGTTCACCAAGGCAGCCTTGGGCGGCGATATCGAAGTGCCCACCCTGAACGGCAAGGTGTCGTTCACGATCCCTGAAGGCACCCAGTCGGGCAAGACCTTCCGCCTCAAGGGCAAGGGCATCAAGGGCGTGCGCTCCGGCTACGCGGGCGATCTGTTCTGCCACGTGGCGATCGAAACGCCGGTCAAGCTGACCGATAAACAAAAAGAACTATTACGCGACTTTGAAAAATCCACTACCGAGGGCGGTGCCAAGCACAGCCCGCAAAGCAAGACCTGGAAAGACAAGGTCAAGGATTTTTTTGAATAAGCATTAATCACCATATCGCCGGGATGCCCACCACATCCCGGCGTTTTTTTAGGAAAACATCATGACCGAAGTGAAAAACGGCCCGGCCTTGACGGAACTGCTACAGCGTAACAAGCGCTGGGCCGATTCGATGGTGGAAAAGAATCCTGAATACTTCAAGAACCTGGAAGCGCAGACCTCGCCCGAATACCTGTGGATCGGTTGTTCGGACAGTCGCGTGCCGGCCAATGAGCTGCTGGGCATGCCGCCAGGCGACGTGTTCGTGCACCGTAATATCGCCAACGTGGTCGTGCATTCCGACCTCAATTGCCTGTCGGTGCTGCAATTTGCCGTCGACGTGCTGAAGGTCAAGCATGTGATCATCGTCGGCCACTATGGCTGCAAGGGCGTGCATGCGGCCATGACGGGCACGCGCATCGGCCTGGTCGACAACTGGCTGCGCCATGTGCAGGACGTCAGCCAGAAGCACGAGCGCTACCTGGGCGACGTGCTGACCAGCCGCCAGCGCAGCGACCGCCTGTGCGAACTGAACGTGGCCGAGCAGGTGCTCAACGTCTGCCAGACCACCGTCGTCCAGGACGCCTGGGAACGCGGCCAGGAACTCAGCGTGCACGGCTGGGTGTATGGCTTGAAGGACGGCGTGCTGAACGACCTGAACGTCACCATCACGGCCGGCCATGAACTGGCGCCGCGCATGGCGGCGCGCCTGGCCAGCTACGAAGAAGCATAGTCATTGCCGAGCGGTTCGCCATCACGGCGAACCGCTTTTTACCTCATGCCTTTACCTCTTCACGCCTTATCTCAACACCGTGCGCGCCGCCGCCACGATCTGCCGCGACAACTGCTCCATGCGCGGCGACTGCACTTTCCAGGTATGCCAGTACAGCGCCACGTCGGCCGGCTGCTGCGGCGTCAGCATTTCCACCAGCTGGCCATCGGGACTGGCCTGCAGCAGCAGTTCCGGCACCATGCCGTAGCCGAGCCCGTAGCGGATGGCGTTGAAGTGCGAGGTGGCGCCCGGCACGTAGTGGCAGGGGTAGGCGCCTTCGGGCAGGCCCAGCGCCTCTTGCAGGTAGTTTGACTGCAAGGTGTCCTTGCGCGTGTAGGCCACCACCGGCGCCGCGCGCGCCGCCTGGCGCGTCAGGCCCTGGGCGAACCATTGCTGGCGAAACGCCGGCGTGGCCACCAGCCAGTAGCGCATCACGCCAAGCGGCTCGGCGCTGCAACCGCGCATCGGCTTGGACTCGGTGCTGATGCAGCCGATCGCCATGCCTGTCTCCAGCAGGGTATAAGTGTGATCCTGGTCTTCCACGGTCAGGTCCAGCAGCACGCGCTCGCGGTTCAGGATATCGGCCAGGGCGGGGAAAAACCAGGTGCCCATCGAGTCGGCATTGAGCGCCAGCACCAGGGTCAGCGGGGCGTCCTGCTGCACCGCCAGTTCCGCCGCCAGGTCCGCTTCGAGCAGCTTGGCGCGTTTCAGGTATTGCATCAGGCGCTGGCCGGTGCGCGTGGCGCGGGCAGGGCGGCTGCGCACGATCAGGGCGTTGCCCAGCTGGCTTTCGAGCGCGCGCACGCGCTGCGAGATGGCCGGCGAAGTCAGGTGCAGCCGCAGCGCGGCCTGCTCGAAACTGCCGGTCTCGACGACGGCGCGAAACGCTTCCGTATGCCTGGGATTGAGTTCCATCAGCGCCGCCCTGGATTAGAAAAATTTATCATTCCCAAATAATACTTACTTTTGATTAGGAAAGGCGTGTTGCGGTGCACAATGGCGTTTTCGCACCTTGCCGTACTCTGGAAGAACAAAACATGTTGTTATATACGATCTATCTGGTGGCGATTACTGCCGAAGCCATGTCCGGCGCCATCATGGGCATGCGCCGTGGCATGGACCTGTTCGGCATCGTGATGATCGGCACCGTCACCGCGCTCGGTGGCGGCACCATCCGTGATGTGCTGCTGGGCCACTATCCGCTGGGCTGGATCGCGCATCCCGAATACCTGCTGTTTACGGGCGGCGCCGCCGTCGTCACGGCGTTCGTGGCGCGCTACCTGCATCACTTGCGTTCGGTATTTCTGATCGTCGATGGCCTGGGGCTGGTGGCGTTTTGCGTGATCGGCTGCGATATCGCCATGTCGGCCGGCCTGCATCCGGCCATCGTGGTATTGGCCGGCATGATCACCGGCGTGTTCGGTGGTCTGCTGCGCGATATTTTATGCAACCAGATTCCGCTGGTGCTGCAGCGCGAAGTGTATGCCACCGTGGCGGTGTTGACGGGCGCGCTGTACGTGGCGCTGCTGTATTTCAAGGTCGACAGCGCGGTGGCGCAACTGGCGTCGATTGCGGCCGGCTTGCTGTTTCGCTTTTTGGCGCTGCGGTTTTCGTGGCGGCTGCCCAATTTCGATGGCGACCGCATTCGTGGCTTTGAATGAGGTCGCCCCAGGCAAATGGTCAGATCCCGCCCATGCAGATATATTTGATGACCAGGTAATCATCGATGCCGTACGACGAGCCTTCGCGGCCCAGGCCTGACTGCTTGACGCCGCCGAACGGCGCCACCTCGGTCGAGATCAGGCCCGTATTGACGCCGACCATGCCCGATTCCAGCCCTTCGGCCACTTTCCAGATGCGGCCGATATCGCGCGAATAGAAATAGGCGGCCAGGCCGAATTCCGTGTCGTTGGCCAGCGCCACCACTTCGTCGTCGCTCTGGAAGCGGAACAGGGGCGCCAGCGGGCCGAAGGTTTCTTCCCTGGCTACCAGCATGTCGCTGGTGACGTCGGCGATCACGGTGGGCTGGAAGAAGCTGTGGCCCAGCGCATGGCGCTGGCCGCCCGTCAGCAAACGGCCGCCCCTGGACAGCGCGTCGGCCACGTGCTGCTCGACTTTTTTCACGGCTTTTTCTTCGATCAGCGGCCCTTGCGTGACGCCGTCGTCGACGCCATTGCCTACCTTGAGCTTTTCCACCGCCGCCACCAGTTTTTCGGCAAAGGCGTCATATACGCCATCCTGCACATACAGGCGGTTGGCGCACACGCAGGTCTGGCCCGCATTGCGGTATTTCGAGGCGATCGCGCCTTCGACGGCAGCGTCCAGGTCGGCGTCATCGAAGACGATGAAGGGTGCATTGCCGCCCAGTTCCAAGGACAGCTTCTTGATCGTCGGCGCGCACTGCGCCATCAGCTTGCGGCCCACTTCGGTCGAGCCGGTGAAACTGAGTTTGCGTACCAGCGGGTTGGCCGTCAGCTCGTCGCCGATCTGCTGCGACGAGCCGGTGATCACATTGAACACGCCCGGCGGGATGCCGGCCCGCTCGGCCAGCACGGCCAGCGCCAGCGCGGAGAAGGGCGTCAGGCCCGCCGGCTTGACGATGATGGGGCAGCCGGCGGCCAGCGCCGGGCCCACTTTGCGGGTAATCATCGCGGCCGGGAAATTCCATGGCGTGATGGCGGCGCACACGCCGATCGGTTCTTTCGTCACCACGATGCGGCGGTCGGGCCACGGCGAGGCCAGGGTCTCGCCCGAGACGCGCTTGCCTTCCTCGGCAAACCATTCGATGAAGGAGGCCGCATATTTCACTTCGCCCTTCGATTCGGCCAGCGGTTTGCCTTGCTCCATCGTCATCAACAGCGCCAGGTCGTCGGCGTGCTCGAGCATCAGATCATGCCAGCGGCGCAGGTAGCCGGCCCGTTCGGCTGCGCTTTTCTTGCGCCAGGCGGGCCAGGCGTCATTCGCTGCGCTGATGGCCTGCGCCGTTTCCTGCGTGCCCATGCCTGGCACCTTGCCGATCACTTCGCCAGTGGCGGGGTTGCTGACGTCGGTCGTCCTGCCGCTGTCGGCATCGCGCCATTGGCCGTTGATATAGCATTGCTGGCGCAGCAGCGCGGGATCGTTCAATGTCAGCGTGGTGGTAGGCATGGCGCTCTTTCGGCAAGTGGTGACTGGGTCTTTCATGTTAGCCCTTTTTGACGGCGCACGATTGGACGCGCATGCGCCACATTGCGCCACCTGTGAGCTGGCTCACGCCAGGATTATTTTTGCAGGGCTTTAACCCCGTTTTATCCTGCGCCGCGTTTCATGACCGACACCTGCGTGACCACCGGAGAAAACGCCATGCCCACTGCCCTGAAAACGACCTTGCTGCTGTCGCTGCTGCTGTCGTGCGCCGCCCATGCCGGCGATACCAGTTTCAGGAAAACGCTGACGGCGTTTGCCAGCGAACAGGCCTTGAGCGCTTATCTGGACAAGCTGGCTGCGCAGCAGATGGCCTTGCAACGGCGCGCCGAGCTGCAGATGCAGGCCATGCCGGCGCCGGCGCCAATGGCGGCGGCGTCTTCCAAATCGGCCGACGTGGCGGGGGCGCTGACGGACTCGGTCACCAATACCCAGACGGCCGGCGTCGACGAAGGCGGCATCGTCAAGGTACATGGCAAGCACCTGGTGATGCTACGGCGCGGCAAGCTGTTTACGGTCAGCGTGGGGCCGCAGGGCTTGCGCCCGGTGGCCTCGCTCGACGCCTATGCGCCGGGCAGCGATCCGTCCGACAGCTGGTATGACGAGATGCTCGTTTCGGGCGACACGGTGGTGGTGATCGGCTACAGCTACAGCCGTGGCGGCACCGAGGTGGGCCTGTTCGATATCGATGCTGCTGGCCGCCTGGCCTACCGTTCCACCTATCACCTGCGTTCGAACGACTACTATTCGGCGCGCAATTACGCCAGCCGCCTGGTTGGCACCAAACTGGTGTTCTACTCGCCGCTATCGCTCAACGTGCGCCGCGGCGACCCGTACGGCGGCTTTCCCGCAATACGCCGCTGGCGCCCGGATGCCTTGCCACAGGACTTCCGGCGCATCGCGCCGGCCACGCGCATTTTCCGCACCGATGAAGAACCGGAACCGGGTGCGGCCATCGCCCTGCATGCGGTGACCAGCTGCGACCTGGCCAGCCGCGAGCTGCGCTGCGAGGCGAGCGCCGTGATGGCGCCGCCTGGCCGCGTGTTTTATGTTTCGGGCGAGTCGGTCTATGTATGGACGACGCGCCGTGGCGGCGGTTCCAGTGTCTTTCGCCTGCCGCTCGACGGCACGGCGCCCAGCGCCCTGAAAACGGCCGGCGCGCCGGTCGACCAGTTCTCGTTCCTGGCAAGCGCCGACGGTTACCTGAACGTTTTGCTGCGTTCGCAGGGGCGCGGCGACGCCATGTGGGATTCTGAAAAAGGGCGTGGCAAACTGGCCCTGCTGCGCGTGCCGCTGAACAGTTTTTCCGATGGCCGCGACAGCGCGCCGGCCGCCAGCTACCGTGCCTTGCCCGGCAATGGCGACTACGGCTTGCAGAACCGCTATGTGGGGCCGTACCTGCTGTATGGCCAGCCCGGCAACTCCGCGCGGCGCCAGCTTGATCCGAACTGGCCTTTGCAGCCGCTGCATGCGCTGCGCTGGGCCGGCAAGGACGCGCCGCAGGCTTTGGTGCTGGCGCATGGCGTCGAACGCATCGAGGCGCTGGGCAAGGATGCGGTGGCGGTCGGCGCCAAGGGAGCGGACCTGCATTTCACCAGCATACGCCTCGGTAGCGGCGCCGATATCGCCGGCACCTATGTGCGGGCCGATGCGGCCCAGGGCGAAACGCGCAGCCACGGCTTTTTCTACCAGCCCGATACGGGCAGCGAAGGCGTGATCGGCCTGCCGATCATGGGCGCGCAGGAGCGCGCCGGCCCGCGCAGCGAATCGGCGTCCGTGCTCTACCTGCGCAATCACAACCTGGCCCTGACGGAACTGGGCGCGCTGGCGGCCAAACCCGGTGCGCCGCCGGACGACGGCTGCCGCGCCTCGTGCGTGGACTGGTATGGCAATGCGCGAGCGCTGTTTTTGCAGGGCCGGATCTTTGCCCTGCTCGGCTACGAGCTGGTGGAAGGGGGGCTAGCCGATGGGAAGATACGCGAGACGCGCCGCATCAGTTATGCGCCAGCGGCGGCCCGCGCGCGGTGACGATGGTGGCCGCTGGCGTGCGGCGATTGTGGCCGCCGCCCGCATCGGCTACACTGGCTCGCATGGCCGATACCCTACCCAACGACACCGATGAAGAGCTGATGCTGCGCTATGGCGGCGGCGACCTGCCGGCATTTCGCGAACTGTACCGGCGCCATCGCGAGGGCCTGTACCGCTTCGTGGCCTGGCGTTCGCCGCGCCGTGCCTGGGTCGACGAGATCGTGCAGGATGCCTGGGCCAGCCTGCATGCGGCGCGCGCCAGCTACCAGCCGCAGGCGGCATTTCGCACCTGGTTGTACCAGATGGCGCGCAACCGTTTGATCGATCTCCTGCGCCAGAAAGAAGCGCTGTGGCTGGGCCCTGAAGTGGCCGCTGAAGTGCCCGGCGACGCCGCCTCGCCGCAGCAGTCGTTCGAACAGAAACAGCAGCACGCCTTGCTGCACGCGGCCATCGCGTTGCTGCCGGCCGAGCAGAAGGAAGCACTGGTGCTGCAGCAGTTCAGCGCCATGAGCATTGCCGACATTGCTGTGGTCACGGGGGTTGAAGCGGAAACCGTGAAGAGCCGGCTGCGCTACGCGATGCAGAAACTGCGCGCGCAACTCGATGCGGCCAGCGGCAAAGGAGTACGAGCATGAATCCCGATCATCACGACGAAGAATTGAACGCGCTGCTGGCCGCCTTGCCGCAGCCGTCGCCGCCCTGCGAACTCGATGCGGCCATCCTGGCGGACGCGCAGCAGGCCCTGGTCATGCCTTTGGCAAAACCGCTCGCCGCGAACGACAGCTTAGACGGCGTGGTGCGCACCTTGCCGGCCATCGACTATTTGACGCGCTGGCGCATTCCGCTGGGCCTGGCCGCCGCCGTGCTGCTGACCTTTAACCTGGTCGGCGGCGACTTCTTTGGCCACAAGCAGGCGAAGTTCCCGGTGGTCGGCGAGCCTGTCGATCCACCGGCCGCGCAGATGGAGTCCAATGCCGAACCGTCTGGCGCAGTGCGCGCGCAGCCATCGGCACGGAGCGCCATGGCGCCGCCGGCGCCGCCTAAACTCGATGCGTCCGTCTGGCTGCTCAAGATCGACGGCCTGCTGAAAGCTGGCCAGGGGCCGGCCGCGCAGCAGGAGTGGACAGCCTTCAGGCAGGCGTATCCCGAATATCCGGTCGACAAGCAACTGCAACAGCGGCTGGAGCAACGCTAGAAATGGCAATTCGCTGTTGACGATTCCCATGGTTATAAGCATTAGTGTGGCAGTTTGGCAACTCCATCCTGTAGAGTAGGGCTGTCACGCTACCGGGAGCCAGTCTTATGCACCGTCCCATCGTCCTCGTTCCGGCCTGCCGCCGCCAGCTGGGCAGCCATGCCTGCCACACGGCGCAGGATAAATACCTGCACGCCGTGGTCAATGCGGCCGGCTGCATGCCGCTGCTGCTGCCGGCCCTGGGCAAGGACGCCGACTTGAAAGCGGTGCTGCGCATCGCCGATGGCGTGCTGCTGACCGGTTCGGCCTCGAATGTCGATGCGGCCCTGTATGGTCAGGAGATTGCCTTCCCCGAGCTGCCGCAGGACGGCGCGCGCGACGCCACCACCTTGCCGCTGATCCGCGCACTACTATCGCGCCAGCTGCCGCTGCTGGCGATCTGCCGCGGCTTCCAGGAAGTCAATGTGGCGCTCGGCGGCAGCTTGCACCAGGCCGTGCATGCGGTGCCCGGCATGCTGGAGCACCGCGAAAACATCAACGACCCTTTGGTGCGCCAGTACGGCCCGGCGCACCGCATACGCATGACGCCGGGTGCGCTGCTGTCGACAATACTGGGCGGCGAGAGCGAGATGATGGTCAACTCCCTGCACGGCCAGGGCATCGCCCGCCTCGCCGACGGCCTGCTGGTCGAAGCGCTGGCCGACGACGGCCTGGTCGAAGCCTGGACGGTGGCCGCCATGCCCGGCTTTGCGCTCGGTGTGCAGTGGCACCCGGAATGGCAGGTCGAAAACAACCCGCAATCGCTGCGCCTGTTCGAGGCCTTCGGCCAGGCCTGCCGCGATTACCAGCACACGCATCATGGATAGACAGAATGAACTTCAGTAACTAGCTAGCGCGCCGCAGCGGTGATGGGCGGCGCTTGATCAAGACCAGCGAGAGGACAAGATGGCGATACGCGAAAATTTTACCTACACCGACATGGACCTGTGGCTCAATGAGAAGCGGGTCACGGAAATCGAATGCCTGGTGCCCGACCTGACCGGTGTTGCGCGCGGCAAGATCCTGCCGCGCGGAAAATTTACCCAGGAGCGCGGCATGCGCATCCCGGAGGCGGTGCTGGGCATGACGGTGACGGGCAATTACCCGGTCGACGACGGCGGCTATGACCGCGCCATTTCCAGCACCGACCGCGACATGATTCTGAAGGCCGATCCGACCACCATCACCATGGTGCCGTGGGCCACCGATCCGACCGCGCAGGTGATCCACGACTGCTATTTCGCCGACGGCATGCTGGTCGATTTCGCGCCCCGTTCGGTGCTGCGCCGGGTGTTGAAACTGTATGCCGACAAGGGCTGGAAACCGGTGGTGGCGCCCGAACTGGAGTTCTACCTGACGGCGAAAAACACCGACCCCGACCTGCCCTTGAAGCCGCCGATCGGGCGCAGTGGCCGCGCCGAGACCAGCCGCCAGGTGTACAGCATCGACGCCGTCAACGAGTTCGATCCGCTGTTCGAGGATATCTACGACTACTGCGAGCTGATGAACCTCGACGTCGATACCCTGATCCACGAGATCGGCGCCGGCCAGATGGAAATCAACTTCCTGCATGGCGATCCCTTGGGTCTGGCCGACAAGGTGTTCTTCTTCAAGCGCACCTTGCGCGAAGCGGCGCTCAAGCACGACATGTACGCCACCTTCATGGCCAAGCCGATGGCCGGCGAACCCGGTTCGGCCATGCATGTGCACCAGAGCGTGGTGGACGCGAAAACGGGCCTGAACATCTTCAGCAACGACGACGGTTCGGCCGCGCCCATCTTCAAGCATTACATTGCCGGGCTGCAGCGCTACATGCCGTCGGCGATGGCGATTGTCGCGCCATACGTCAATTCCTACCGCCGCATCGTGCGCCATACGGCCGCGCCCATCAACATTCAATGGGGGCTGGACAACCGCACCGTGGGTTTCCGCGTGCCCGAATCGGGCGTGCAGGACCGCCGCGTGGAAAACCGCATTATCGGCGCCGACGCCAATCCCTACCTGGCGCTGGCCGTCACCCTGGCCTGTGGTTACCTCGGCATGACGGAGCAGCTCGAAGCGACGCCGATGATGGTCGGCAGCGCCTACGACATGAAGTTCGAACTGCCGCAAGGCCTGCCCGAAGCGCTGCAACTGCTGCGCGGCGAAGACAAGCTGCGCACGGTGCTGGGCGACCGTTTCATCGACGTCTATGCGGCCATCAAGGACCTGGAACACCAGGAATTCATGACCGTCATCAGTCCCTGGGAACGCGAACACTTGTTGTTGCACGTATAAAGGAATACCTATGACTAAAAGCAATCATCCGCTGGCGCCGAGCGCCGCCTTCGTCGCCTCCGTGGCGCAGAAAAACGCCACGCCGCAGGTATATGACACGGCCGCCATCCAGCAAGCCGACTCGGCCCACTACCTGCATCCGTTTACCGACTTCCAGGACCTGGCATCGAAGGGCGCGCGCGTGATGGTGCGCGGCGAGGGCGTCTACCTGTGGGACAGCGACGGCAAGAAAATCATCGACGGCATGTCGGGGCTGTGGTGCGTCAACGTCGGCTATGGCCGCACGTCGATTTCGCAAGCCGTCTACCGGCAGATGGAAACGCTGCCCTTCTATAACAGCTTTTTCGGCACGACGAACTTGCCGGCGGTGCAGCTGGCCGCCAAGCTGGCGCAGATCTCGCCGCCGCAGTTCCAGCACGTGTTCTTCACCAGTTCCGGTTCGGAAGCGAATGACACCAACCTGCGCATGGTGCGCCGCTACTGGGATTTGCTGGGCTACAAGGAGCGCCACACCATCATCAGCCGCCACAATGCGTATCACGGCAGCACGGTGGCCGGCGCGTCCCTCGGCGGCATGGACGGCATGCACGCCCAGGGCGGCCTGCCGATTCCCGGCATCGTCCATATCGGCCAGCCCAATTACCTGGAAGCGGGCCAGGGGCTGACGCCTGAAGCATTTGGCTTGAAAGCGGCCGGCTGGCTGGAAGAAAAAATCCTCGAAGTGGGCGCTGACAAGGTGGCCGCCTTTATTGGCGAACCGGTGCAGGGCGCCGGCGGCGTGATTATTCCGCCTGCCACCTACTGGCCCGAAGTCCAGCGCATCTGCGACAAGTACGGCATCCTGCTCATCGCCGATGAAGTGATCTGCGGCTTTGGCCGCCTGGGCCGCTGGTTCGGCTCCGAGCTGTTCGGCATCAAGCCCGACCTGATCACCTTCGCCAAGGGCGTCACCTCGGGCTATGTGCCGCTGGGCGGCGTGATGGTGGGCGAGCGCGTGGCCAGGGTGCTGATCGAGAAGGGCGGCGAATTCACCCACGGCTACACCTATTCGGGCCATCCGGTGGCGTGCGCGGCAGCGCTGGAAAATATCCGCATCATCGAAGACGAGGGCTTGGTGAGCAAGGTGGCGGACGACACCGGGCCGTATCTGAAGCAACGCTTCGCTGCCCTGGGCGAACATCCGCTGGTGGGCTACGCCGACAGCTGCGGCCTGGTGGCCGGCCTGAACCTGGTGCGCAGGAAGGGCGCCACCGTGCATGACAACGTGCTGTTCGACGAAGACCAGGGCGTGGGCATGATCTGCCGCGGCCATATGTTCGACAACGGCGTGATCATGCGCGCCGTGGGCGAGCGCATGATCGTCGCTCCGCCGCTGGTGATGACGCGCGCGCAGATCGACGAGATGACCGATCTGATTCGCCTCTGCCTGGACAAGACACATGCCGATGTGAAGGCCAAGGGCTGGGTGTAGGCTGAGTAACCCCAGCCTTTCGCTGTTGGGTTTTTATCGACATCTGTGCAATTTTTAGACCCGATAAGCGGCAGTTCCGCTACACTCCCACTCTGGCCGCTCCTGCGGCCAGTTTTTCATTGCCCACCCCATTCCAAGCTACCAACCATGACGATAGCAACATCTGCCGCGTCGGCCAGTGACGCCCCAGCGCCTTTCCTGGTGATAGACCAATTGGTCAAGGAATTCGATGGCGTGCGCGCTGTCAATGATATTTCCGTGACCATCAACCAGGGCGAGATCTTTGCCCTCTTGGGCAGCTCGGGCTGCGGCAAGTCGACCCTGCTGCGCATGCTGGCCGGTTTCGAGACGCCGACCTCGGGGCGCATCGCGCTTGCCGGTAACAGCATCGTCGAGGTGCCGCCGCACCAGCGGCCGATCAACATGATGTTCCAGTCGTATGCGCTGTTTCCTCACCTGTCGGTGTGGGACAATATCGCCTTCGGCCTGCGCCGCGACGGTCTGCCGAAGGCGGAAGTGGCGGCCAGGGTCGAGCAGATGCTGGCGCTGGTGCAGCTGGGGCAATACGCGAAACGCAAGCCCCATCAGCTGTCCGGCGGCCAGCAGCAGCGCGTGGCGCTGGCGCGCAGCCTGGCCAAGCGGCCGCAGTTGCTGCTGCTCGACGAGCCGCTCGGCGCGCTCGATAAAAAACTGCGCGAACGCACGCAGATGGAGCTGGTCAATATCATCGAGCAGGTGGGCGTGACCTGCGTGATGGTGACCCACGACCAGGACGAGGCGATGAGCATGGCCACGCGCATCGCCGTGATGAGCGAAGGGCGCATCCTGCAGGTGGGCGCGCCGGGCGACATCTATGAAACGCCGAACTGCCGTTTCGTGGCTGACTTCATCGGCAGCGTCAATCTGTTCGACGGCCGCATCACGCAGGACGAACCCGATCACGTGGTGGTCGATACGCCCGATGTGCGCCACTATGTGTCCCACGGCGTCACGGGCACCCTGGGCATGGAAGTGTCGGTGGCGGTGCGCCCCGAAAAGATCGCCATCGGGCTCGCGGCGCCAAATCTGGAAGAGCGCGCCTCGGCGGCGGAGCACGGCTACAACTGCGCCCAGGGCGTGATCGTCGCCATGGCCTATTTTGGCAATGAGACCAGCTACCATGTGCGCCTGGACAGCGGCGCAGTGGTGAAAGTGTCGCGCACCAACGCGGCCCGCCACGACGCCGCGTGCCTCGAGCGCGAGCAGCGCGTGTGGGTCTGGTGGGATGGCGCCGATATCGTCGTGCTGACCAGCTGAGGTTCACATGAACATTATTTGGCAATCGTTGCGCAGCCTCTTTGGCTTGCGCTGGATAATCGGGGGAAATGCGGGCCGCAACGCCGTGATCGCCGTGCCGTCGCTATTCCTGACGGCGGCATTTTTAGTGCCCTTTCTGATCGTGCTGCGCATCAGCCTGTCCGACATGGACACGGCCGGCAGCCCGTTCGGCGGCCTGCTGTCGTATGTCGACGGCATCGTGGTGCTGAAGGTCAAGGTGGCCAACTACCTGTTCATCGCCGCCGATGAACTGTATCTGCTCACCTACCTCAGCTCCATCAAGTACGCGGCGATTACCACCGCGATTTGCCTCTTTATCGGCTATCCGTTTGCCTATTTCATGGCGCGCGCCAGGCCGTCGCTGCGGCCGATCCTGATGATGCTGGTGATGCTGCCGTTCTGGACCTCGTTCCTGCTGCGCGTCTATGCGTGGAAGGGCATCCTGGCCAACCACGGCTTGCTCAACGACCTGTTGATCGCGCTCGGCGTGGTGAGCGCACCCTTGCCGATGATGAACACCTCGTTCTCGCTGGTGGTCGGCATGGTGTATGCGTATCTGCCCTTCATGATACTGCCGCTGTACGCCAACCTGGTCAAGATGGACTTGCGTTACCTGGAAGCGGCGGCCGACCTGGGCGCCACGCCGTTGCAGGCCTTCTGGCGCATCACGGTGCCGCTGTCGAAGTCGGGCATTATCGCCGGCGCCATGCTGGTGTTTATTCCCTCGGTGGGCGAATACGTGATTCCCGAGCTGCTGGGCGGCCCGGAAACACTGATGATAGGCCGCGTGCTGTGGGACGAATATTTCACCAACAACGACTGGGCCATGGCTTCGTCGGTGACGGTGCTGGTGATTTTGCTGATCCTGGTGCCGATGGCGATTTTTAACAAGTACAAGACGGATCAGCACGCGGGAGAAAAACCATGAACGGGCGTACCTTCCTGCAGCGCTGGTTCGGCCGTGGCTGGCTCTCGCTCGGCTATCTGTTCCTGTATTTGCCCATCATCGTGCTGATCGTCTTCTCGTTCAACAGCTCGCGCCAGGACATGGTGTGGACCGGGTTTTCCCTGCGCTGGTACCAGGAGCTCGTCAGCGACACGGAGATCATCGCCGGCTTTGGCCTGTCGCTGAAAATCGCCTTCATGTCGGCCACTTCGTCGGTGGTGCTGGGCACCTTTGCCGCCTTTGCCCTCGTCAATTACCAGCGTTTCAAGGGCCGTACCCTGTTTTCATCCATGGTCAGCGCGCCCCTGGTGATGCCCGAGGTGATCATCGGCCTGTCATTGCTGCTGATGCTGGTATCCATGGAAAAGGTGTTCGGGTTTCCCGAGCGGGGCGTCGCCACCATCTGGCTCGGCCACACCCTGCTGGGCATGGCCTATGCAGCCGTGGTGGTGCAGTCGCGCCTGCAGGAGATGAGCAAGTCGCTCAGTGAAGCGGCGATGGACCTGGGCTGCCGCGCGCACCAGGTGTTTTTCCTGGTGACCCTGCCCAATATCACGCAAGCGCTGGCGTCAAGCTGGCTGCTGACGTTTACCTTGTCGCTGGACGATGTGGTGCTGTCGGCCTTCCTGTCCGGCCCCGGTTCGACCACCATGCCGCTGGTGATCTTTTCGCGCGCGCGGCTGGGCCTGGACCCGCGCGTCAACGCCATTGCCGCGCTGACGATATTGGTCGTCACGTTGGCCGTGATCGTGTACGCGGTGATGCTGGCGCGCAGCGACCGGCGCCTGCGCCGTCAGATGTCCGCTGCGTATACAATCGACCAGGAGTAAGCTGTTTTCCACTATCACAGGAGATCACCATGAACTGGCATGCGCGCGCGGCGGAACTGAAGATCGATGGACGGGCTTTTATCAATGGCGAGCGGGTCTGGGCCATGTCCGGCCTGCAGTTCGACAATCTCTCGCCCATCGACGGGCGCTTGCTGAGCCAGGTGGCGCGCTGCGATGGCCTCGATGTCGATGCGGCCGTGCTGGCCGCGCGCGCCGCCTTCGAGGATCGCCGCTGGGCCGGAAAATCACCCGCGCAGCGCAAGCGCGTGCTGCTCAAATTCGCCGACCTGGTGCAGCAGAACGGCCCCGAACTGGCCCTGCTCGAAACGCTGGACATGGGCAAGCCGATCAAATACAGCACGAGCGTGGACGTCGGCGCCACCGCCAACTGCCTGCGCTGGTATGGTGAGGCGATCGATAAAATCTACGATGAAATTGCGACCACGCCAGCCAACAGCCTGGCCCTGATTCAGCGCGAACCGGTGGGCGTGGTGGCCGCCATCGTGCCGTGGAACTACCCGATGATCATGGCCGCCTGGAAGATCGCGCCGGCGCTGGCGGCCGGCAACAGCGTGATTTTGAAACCGTCCGAAAAGTCGCCGCTGACCGCCTTGCGCCTGGCCGAACTGGGCCTCGAAGCGGGTCTGCCGCCGGGCGTCTTCAATGTGCTGCCCGGCTACGGCAACGAGGCCGGCGCCGCGCTGGCGCTGCATATGGATATCGACTGCATCGGCTTTACGGGCTCGACCCGCACCGGCAAACTGATCGTGCAGATGGCCGGCCAGTCGAACCTGAAACGGGCCTGGACCGAACTGGGCGGCAAATCCGCCAATATCGTCTGCGCCGATTGCCCCGACCTCGACAAGGCGGTGGCGGCGGCCATCGGTTCGATCTTTTTCAACCAGGGCGAAAGCTGCAATGCGCCGTCGCGCCTGTTCGTCGAAGAGTCGATCAAGCAAGCATTTCTGGCCAAGTCGACGGCCATGCTGCCGCGCTTCCAGCCCGGCGATCCGCTCGATGAAGCCACCGTGATGGGCGCCATCGTCGACGCCACGCAAATGAACACGGTGATGGCGTATATCGCCAAAGGCAAGAGCGAAGGCGCGCAGCTATTGGGCGGCGGCGTGGCGGCGCGCACGGACACGGGGGGCTACTACGTGCAGCCGACCCTGTTCGATGGCGTGAATTCAAACATGACGATCGCGCGCGAAGAAATCTTCGGGCCGGTGCTGTCGGTGCTCGGTTTTACGGACCTCCAGGACGCGATCCGCCAGGCCAACGCCACGCCCTACGGCTTGCAGGCGGCCGTCTGGACCTCGGACATTACCAAGGCGATCCAGACCGCGCGCGCCTTGCGCGCCGGCACCGTGCATGTCAACCAGTACGACGGCGACGATATCACCGTGCCGTTCGGCGGCTACAAGCAGTCGGGCAACGGGCGCGACAAGTCCTTGCATGCGCTCGATAAATACACGGAGTTGAAGACGACGTGGATACAGGTGGGATTATTTTTATAAGAGTACTTAAAAGAGCTAATTGATGGTGTTGATGGCTTAAATTAGTTCTTTTAGGGATCATTATATTTTTCATGGCGCCGTACTTGTTAAAATTTGGATCGTATAAGTGCTAATTTAAGGATAAACTGAACACAATTAGCTACTATAAGATCCAATTGGAGCCGTCATGCAGTGCCATTTTCAAATTTTTCATGAGGATGCGTGGCACGATTGCGCATCGCTGACTTTGCTTGAGCCAGCAGGTGGCAATCCACGTACCGCTGCCCTGTTCGAGTATGACCTCGATTATGCCTTCTTCAAGCTTGAGAGTGGACCTGTCTCGCTGCGTTTTCCCGTCACGGCAGAGATGCAGAAGCTGGCGCAATGGCCAGCCTTTGTCTTTGACCTGATTCCCCAGGGAAGCGGGCGGACATATCTGCTTGGGCAGCTTCAACTGGCAGATGGCCCGGCTGCCGATTTTCCGCTGGCGTGTGCCGGCGCATTCAATCCGATCGGGCGCGTGCGCATCGTCGAGGCCGTGCAGTACTACGCACAACATATGAATCGCCACGACAAGGGCAAGCCGCAGTCCGGCTTTTCACTGGACGAGATCATAGGTCGTGGCGATGCCTTCAATGAGCGCATGCTGATGCATGGCATGCTGGCCGCCGGCAGTCTGGGGGTGCAAGGAGCGGCGCCGAAATATCTGCTGACTACCGACCATGCTGGTCTCTGGCATGCCGATGGGGCTCTGGCGGACCAGTACGCAGCTGCCCATTTCATCGTCAAGCGTCCGCGCGGAAAGACCGCCAGCGACGCTAAGGTATTGAGAAATGAAGCCGCGTACATGACTGTGGCGCGCGCGCTGGGCCTGCGTACCGAAGGCCAACTGCGCTACCAGGACGATACTTTGTTCATTCCCCGCTTTGACCGCCGCATCCGGGATGGAAAAGTGCTGCGACTCCATCAGGAAAGCGCCGCTTCGCTGGCAGGTATCGTTGGCTTTGAAGCCACGCCTAGTCAATTCGCGCTATTGCAGGCGCTGCGCGCTGTCGTCAGCGACAAGACTGCGGAAACCATCGAATTTCTCAAACGCGATATCTTGAACCTGGCTATGCGCAATACCGATAATCACGCACGCAATACGGCGGTACAGCAAGTTGGTGCCGAGGTGCGCCTCACACCGCTGTTCGATTTTGCGCCGATGTACCTGGACCCGGATGGCATACCACGTGCGGCGCGCTGGTATCACCCGGACACCAAAAACGAGCTGCATGACTGGACGACGATACTGGCTACGATCAGCATGCTGGACGTGGAGCGCCAGCAGATCCGCCTCGCGTTATACGGATTTTCCCAGCAACTGGCTGCGCTGGAACAGCATATGCAAGAGGCAGGCGTGGATGATGACATCATTGCTTTCCTCCGTCCACATATCGCCGGGCAGATCGAACAGCTCAAGGCATTGGGAGAGCACTGACATGGCGCGTACGAAAAAGACCGTTGACAAGGAAGAGTTGCGGCAGCGCAGGGCAGCGCTTTACGAAGCCATTGAAGCAGGAGCCGTCACACTACAGCACGCGGTCAAGGAAATGCGCGCCATCTCGCGCATGACGCAGGCAGAGTTTGCGACGCACCGGGGCGTGAGCACAAAGGTCATCAAGGAGATCGAGAGCGGCAAGGGCAATCCGACCATCCAGACGCTGAACCGTATCGGACAGTTCTTTGGCCTGGAGGTGGCCTTTGTACGGACAGAAACGCTGCGTGAAAAAAAAATCGCCCCGCAGAGCGCCGGGGCGATATCGCCTCAATAGGCTACATCAGAAACAGTGTTCCATCGCCGGAAAACTGCCCTCTTTTACCGCGCGCACATAGGCGCTGACGGCTTCGTCGATGCTGGCGGCGCCTTCCATGAAGTTGCGCACGAAGCGCGCCTTGCGGCCCGGGAACACGCCCAGCATGTCGTGCATCACCAGCACCTGGCCCGAGCAGTCGGGGCCGGCGCCGATGCCGATGGTCGGCACGTGCAGCATCTCGGTCACTTCCTTGCCCAGCTGGGCCGGCATCGCTTCCATCAGCACGATGGCCGCGCCCGCGTTCTGCAGCGCCAGCGCGTCGTTTTTCAGCTGCTCGGCGCTTTCCGTGCTCTTGCCCTGTACTTTGTAGCCGCCCAACTGGTGCACCGATTGCGGCGTGAGGCCGATATGGGCGCAGATGGGGATGCCGCGTTCGGTCAGAAACCTGACGGTGTCGGCCAGCCAGGCGCCGCCTTCGATCTTGATCATGTGCGCGCCGGCCTGCATCAGGATGACCGCGTTGGCATAGGCGGTTTCCACTGTGCCGTAGGCGCCGAACGGCAGGTCGGCCATCACCATGGCGCTCCTGGCGCCGCGCGCCACCGACGCCGTGTGGTAGGCCAGTTCGGCCACCGTCACGGGCAGGGTGGAGTTGTGGCCGTTGCAGACCATGCCGAGCGAATCGCCGATCAGCAAAATCTCGACACCGCAGCGGTCCATCAGCGAGGCGAAGCTGGCGTCGTAGCAGGTCAGCATGGAGATCTTTTCACCGGCGGCGCGCAGCGTGGCCAGGGTATGGATGGTCACGGCCTTGCTGGCGACGCTCTTCGCTGGCGCAGGGGCAGGGGCGTTCGCCTTGTCTTTGGCGGCCAGATCGGTTCCTTGCAAATAAGCGGACATAGGTATTCTCTAAAGTGAAAGGGATACAGCGCCGCTAGTGTAGACCTTTATATGGCGGCGTGCAGGGGCGGCATTGTAGAGCATGGCCCCGTTGCGGTCAGAGTTTGCTGATCGCCTGGCCGGCCACCGACGCGAGATAATCGCTGGCTGCGCCTTTGCCCGGCACCGTGATCGAGGGCATGAGCGCCAGCAGCGGCACCAGCACAAAGGCGCGTTCGGTCATGCGCGGATGCGGCACCGTCAAGGTGGCGCTGGCGATCTGCTCCTCACCGTACAGCAGCAGGTCCAGGTCCAGGGTGCGCGGCGCGTTGCGATAGGGCCGCTCGCGGCCGTGCTGCGCTTCGATCGCGTGCAGCGCCCGCAGCAGTTCCTCGGCCGGCAAGGTGGTGCTGATGCGCGCCACGGCGTTGATGTAATCGTCGCCGCTCGCATCGATCGGTGCGGTGCGGTAGCTGGGCGAGGCCTCGACCAGGGTGGCGCCGGGCAGGCGCGCCAGGCGCGCGATGGCCTCAAGCACGTTCGCGCGCGCGTCGCCCAGGTTGGCGCCGATGCCGATGTACGCGGTGACCTGCGCCATGACTGTTTATTGCTCGCTGCCGCTGCTGTCGGCGGCGCCACCGCTCTTGCTGCGGGTGCTGCGGCGTGGCGGACGTTTTTTCTTGACGGCGCCGGGTGCGGCGTTGGCGCTGGCCAGCAGCGCTTCGCGCGTCTCTTCATCGCCTTCGTAGAAGGCGGTCCACCATTCGCCAAGCTCGGTGTCGATCTCGCCCGAGGCACAGCGCAGCAGCAGGAAGTCGTAGCCGGCGCGGAAGCGCAAATGCTCGAGCAGCTTGTGCGGGGCCTTGCCGACCCGGCGCTCGAAGCGAGGCTGCATCGACCAGATATCGCGCATGTCCGAACCGATCTTGCGCTGCAGGGCCAGCTTTTCCGTTTGCGAATCGAGCACGTCGTCGGCCGCCAGGTGCAGCGCGGGGATGGTCGATTCGCCGGCGGCGCGGTAGGCGGTCCATTTTTCCAGCACCTGATGCCACAGCAGGGAAGCGAACAGGAAGCCTGGCGAGACCGTCTTGCCGGCGGCAATGCGGGCATCGGTGGCGTCCAGCGCCAGGGTGACGAACTTGGCGCCCAGCGGCTGCTCCAGCACCACGTCGAGCAGCGGCAGCAGGCCGTGATGCAGGCCTTCCTTGCGCAGTTGCTGCAGGCACGCCAGCGCGTGGCCGCTCATCAGCAGTTTGAGCATTTCATCGAACACGCGCGGCGCCGGCACATTGTTGATCAAGGGCGCCATCACGGCGATCGGTTCGGCCGTGTGCGGCTCGATGGTGAATTTGAGCTTGGCGGCGAAGCGCACCACGCGCAGCATGCGCACCGGGTCTTCGCGGTAGCGCTCTTCCGGTTTGCCGATCATGCGCAGGGTTTTGGCGCGGATGTCTTCCGCGCCGCCGTGGTAGTCCAGCACTTCCTGCGTGGCCGGGTTGTAGTACATGGCGTTGATGGTGAAGTCGCGGCGCAGCGCGTCTTCGTGCTGCAGGCCGAAGGTATTGTCGCGCAGCACGCGGCCATGTTCATCTTTCGGCGCCGAATCGGCGCCGGCGCCGCGGAAGGTCGTCACTTCCAGCAAGTCCTGGCCGAACATCACGTGCACGATCTGGAAGCGCTTGCCGATGATAAAGGCGCGGCGGAACAAGCGCTTGACCTGTTCCGGCGTGGCGTTGGTGGCGATGTCGAAGTCTTTCGGTTTCACGCCCAGCAGCAGGTCGCGCACGGCGCCGCCCACCACGAACGCCTCGAAGCCCGCTTCCTGCAGGCTGCTGGTGACGCGGATGGCGTTCGAGGTCACCAGTTTCGGATCGATTCCGTGTTGCGCGGGGCCGAGCACGGTGGCTACCGTGGTGTCGCGCGCTGCCTCTTTTTTAACGCCGAGGATCTTGCGGATGAATTTTTTAATCATTGAATAAGTGGAGTGATGGCCAGCCGTGGAGGGATGCGTGTGCGCTCAAAGCGGCGTTGGGGTTGGTGGCGACCGGGTGGGTCACCACCGACAACAGGGGGATGTCGTTATGCGAGTCGCTGTAGAAATAACTGCGTTCGAACTGGCCCAGTTCCTTGCCCAGCTTTTCCAGCCAGGCATGGGTATGGGTCAGCTTGCCGGCGCCCAGGGTCGGCGTGCCGATGAGTTTGCCCGTCACATTGCCGTCGGCGTCGTATTCGGGCATGGCGGCGATCAGGTGCTCGACGCCCAGGGCGGCGGCGATCGGCCTGGTGACGAATTGGTTGGTGGCCGTGACGATGGCGATCAGGTCGCCCGCGTCCTGGTGCTGTTTCAGCAGCGCCACGACTTCGGGACGGATCGCCGGCAGCACGACTTCGGCCATGAATTGCGCATGCAGTTCGTCCAGGCGCGCGCGCGGGAACTGCGCCAGGTTGCCGAGCGCGAATTCCAGGTATTCCACCGCGTCCAGGGTGCCGGCCTGGTATTGGGCAAAAAAGCCGTCATTGCGGCGCGTAAATTCGGTGGCGTCCACCACGCCGCTGCGTACCAGAAATTCGCCCCACTCGTGATCGGAGTCGATGGGCAGCAGGGTGTGGTCGAGGTCAAACAGGGCCAGATTCATCATTCTTTCGCTTCCGCCTGCAACAACTCGCGCAACAAGGGCAAGGTGATCGGACGTTGGGTTTCAAGGGAGTAGAGGTCGAGTGAGTCCAGCATCGTCGACAGCGAACGCATGTCGCGCCGGAAATGGGACAGCAGATAGGGTAACACGCCGGGCGACAAGGTCAAGCCGCGGGTGGTGGCCGCTTGTGTCAGGGCGGCAATTTTTTCATCGTCGGTCAGGCCATGGATCTGGTAGATCAGGCCCCAGCCCATGCGCGTGCGCAAGTCTTCGCGCACCGGCAGCACGGCCGGCGGCACGGCGCCGCTGCACACCATGTAGGCCTGGTTGGCGCGGATTTCATTGAACAGGGCAAAGGCGTCGATCTGCGCCAGCGGCGACAGCTTTTCGCAGTCGTCGAGCAGGTACAGGTCGACCTCGGGAGAGTAGAGGAATTCGGACTCGATCGAAAACGGCGAAATATAGCGCGCGCGCTCGGTGCTGGCCAGGGCCTTGAGCAGATGGCTCTTGCCGGCGGCCAGCTCGCCCCACAGGTAGGCAAAATGTTCGCGCGCCGTGCGCGCGGCGAACTGGCGCATCAACTGCGCCACTTCGGCATTTTGTCCCACCTCGAAGGTATCGAGGCTGTGCGCCTGGTCTGTGCCGAGATCGAGCACCAGTTGTTTCATGGCGTACGCCTTGTCCTGTTTTTCATTACTGCGTATGCGTCGTCGCTGTTGTTGTTAGTTTCATATTGTAAAAGCTGATATTCAAGTATTATAGAAGCTGCTGGCAAGGTAGTGGCGTCTTAGATGCTTGAAAGCGACCATTAACACGGCGGAAGCGGGCAAAGCGAGCAGTACGCCGACGAAACCGAATAGTTGGCCGAAAGCGAGCAGGGCGAAGATGACGGCCAGCGGATTCAAGCCGATGCGCTCGCCGACCAGGCGCGGCGTGAGGAAAAAGCCTTCGATCAGCTGGCCGCAGCCATAGATCACGGCCACCGCCACCACGCCGCTCCAGTCGGCAAACTGCAGCAGGGCGGCGATCAGCGCCAGCACCAGGCCGAGACCAAAACCCAGATACGGAATGAATACCAGCAAACCGGTGATGATGCCCACCGGCAGCGCCACTTCAAAGTCGGCGATCGACAGCGCGATCGAATAATAGGCCGCCAGCACCAGCATCACCAGCAACTGGCCGCGCAGGTATTGCGCCAGCAGGGTGTCGACTTCCTGCGCCATGGCCACCGTGCGGCCGACCCAGCGCCGTGGCACGCTGCCGGCGATGCGCGCCAGCATGGGGTGCCAGTCCAGCAGCAGGTAGAACAGCACCACGGGAATCAGCACCACGGTGGCCAGCCAGCCCAGCACGGCCGTGCCGCCGATGCGCGCCGAGGCCAGCACCGTGCTCCAGATCTCGTCGCCGCTGGTGGCCATCTGCTGGCTCAGCATGCGTTTGATGCCGGTGCCGTCCAGGCGCACGCGGATGCCCAGGTCGCGCAGTTTCGGCGCGATCACGTCATTGGTCTTGTTCAGGAATTGCGGGATCTGCGCCTGCAGCAGCGGGATTTCCTTTTGCAGCACCGGCACCACGATCAGCACCAGCGCCGTGAGCGCGAGGAAGAACAGCAGCACCACCAGCAGCACCGCCAGCGGGCGCGGCAGGTGGAAGCGCCGGTAATGCAGGCGTTGCAAACGGTCCACGCCTGGATTGAGCACATAGGCCAGCACGGCGGCGGCCAGGAAAGGCGTCAGGATGGGGCCCAGCATGAGCAGCAACAGCAGCAACGCCAGCCAGACCGCAGTCCAAAATGCTGTTTGCTTCTGTTCGGCGGTGATGGCAAAGGGCATGTGGTTTCTGTTTTTGCGTTAAAAAAAGGCAGTTAATTACAAACTCAGGGGTCAGTTTGATAAAATAGCGGCTTGATCGACCGAATTGACCGGCTGGCGCGCCGCTCGCACAAGGCTTGCACCCCTTGCTGCGCACCTGTGCCGGCGGTTGTCCGTTTCCATTCCGCCTTCTATTTTACCGCCTCCGCTGCCACCACACCATGAACCAGACTTCTAATGTTTCCCTTTCCTACCGTGACGCTGGCGTCGATATCGACGCAGGCGACGCTCTAGTCGAAGCAATCAAGCCTTACGCCAAGCGCACCCTGCGCGAAGGCGTGATGGGCGGCCTGGGCGGTTTTGGCGCCATGTTTGAAATCAGCAAGAAGTACAAGGAACCGGTGCTGGTCTCGGGCACCGACGGCGTGGGCACCAAATTGCGCCTGGCGTTCGAACTGAACCGCCACGACACGGTCGGCATCGACCTGGTCGCCATGAGCGTCAACGACATCCTGGTGCAGGGCGCCGAGCCGCTGTTCTTCCTCGACTACTTCGCTTGCGGCAAGCTCGACGTGGCGATCGCCACCGACGTCATCAAGGGCATCGCCCAGGGTTGCGAACAGGCCGGCTGCGCGCTGATCGGCGGCGAAACGGCGGAAATGCCGAGCATGTACCCGGCCGGCGAATACGACCTGGCAGGCTTTGCCGTCGGCGCCGTGGAGAAAGCCAACATCATCGACGGCACGAAAATCGCCGCCGGCGACGTGGTGCTGGGCCTGGCCTCGTCGGGCGTGCACTCGAACGGTTACTCGCTGGTGCGCAAGATCATCGAAGTGGCCAAACCGGACCTGGAAGGCGACTTCCACGGCCGCAAGCTGGCCGACGTGCTGATGCAGCCGACGCGTATCTACGTCAAGCCGCTGCTGGCGCTGATGGCTTCGATGGAAGTCAAAGGCATGGTCCACATCACCGGTGGCGGCCTGGTGGAAAACATTCCACGCGTGCTGCAGCCTGGCCTGGTGGCCGAGCTGGACTCGAAAGCCTGGACCATGCCACCGCTGTTCACCTGGCTGCAACAGCATGGCGGCGTGGCTGATGCTGAAATGCACCGCGTGTTCAACTGCGGCATCGGCATGACCGTCATCGTGTCGGCCGACAACGCTGCCGCCGCGATTGCCCAGCTGCAAGAAGCGGGCGAAACCGTGTACACCATCGGCACCATTCGTGCCCGTAACGGCGACGAGCACCAGACCATCGTCATCTAAGACGTCGCAGTCGATAAAAAGCAGGCCGCTTGCGCGCGCCTGCTTTTTTTACGGCTTGAGGATCTTGTCCACCTTCGCGCAGCGCAGCCGGAACGCATCGGGCATTTTCGAACCGAGCAGCGGGCGCAGGTAAAGGCGGAAGGCATCGGTCACATCGGTGCCGCTTTCACTGATGAATTCGTCTTCCATGGTGCGCGTCTTGCCGGCCACCTCCGTCAACGGCAGCAGTTCGTAGTCGACCGAGTAGTAGCCGGTGCGCTTGATGGCGACCGAGCCGTCGCGGTCTCCCCACATGGCGTACTGCACGGCTTTTTCGCCGACCTCGCGCGCTTCGCGCTGGTCGACATCCGACACGCAGCCGATGAACGAGCGCTGCAGATAGCCGAAGGTGTCGCCGCGCACGCGCTTGATGCCGAGTTTTTGCTTGATCTCGTCGCACAGCAGGTCGGCCAGCGCGCCGGTGCCGGACAATTGCACATTGCCGTGGTCATCGCGCTCGATTTCTTTGGCGAGCAGGCTGGCGATGGCCTCGCCCGACGCATCGTGGATGCCTTCGGAGACGGCGATCACGCAGCGGCCATGTTTCTCATACATCGCCTTCACGTCGGCAAGAAACTGTTCCAGCACAAACGTGCGTTCCGGCACATAGATCAGGTGCGGCCCGTCGTCGGGAAATTTTTTGCCCAGCGCGGATGCGGCCGTCAGAAAGCCCGCATGGCGGCCCATCACCACGCCCACGTACACGCCGGGCAGGGCTGCGTTGTCGAGGTTGGCGCCGGCAAACGCTTGCGCGACGAAACGCGCGGCCGAGGGAAAGCCCGGCGTATGGTCGCTGCCGACCAGGTCGTTGTCGATGGTTTTCGGGATATGGATGCAGCGCAGCGGGTAGCCGGCCTTGTGCGCTTGCTCGCTGACGATGCGCACCGTGTCGGACGAATCGTTGCCACCGATATAAAAGAAGTGTTCGATCTCGTGCGCGCGCAGCACCTGGAAGATTTGCTGGCAGTAGGCGATATCGGGCTTGTCGCGCGTGGAGCCGAGTGCCGACGAGGGCGTGGCGGCCACCAGTTCGAGGTTGTGGCTGGTTTCCTGCGTCAGGTCGATAAAGTCTTCATTGATAATGCCGCGCACGCCGTGCAGCGCGCCGTAGACGCGCGTGACGTGCTGGAAGCGCCGCGATTCGAGCACCACGCCCACCAGCGACTGGTTGATGACGGCGGTGGGGCCACCGCCTTGCGCAACAAGAATTTTTCCGGACGGCATAGGATCTCCTGGCAAGTAACACGGCCCTCCAGCCTACTCCTTTTTGGCCGCCGCGCCGTGTTTTCCGATATGCCGGTCGAGGAAGCGTTCGGCCCGCGACCAGAAATCGACGCGGTTCTTCGGCAGCGACCAGCCGTGGCCCTCTTCCTCGTACACCACCCATTCGACCTGCCGGTTATGCTGCTTCATGGCTGCATGGAATTGCTTGCCGTGATACAGCGGCACGCGCTGGTCGAGCGCGCCATAGGCCAGCAGCAGCGGCTGGGTGATGCGCGCAGCCTGGGCGATCGGCGAGGTGGCCTTGAACTGCGCCGCATCCTTGACCGGGTCGCCGATCAGTTCGGGCATGCCGTAGTGTTTCCAGTCGTCGCTCATGTCCGAGGCAAAGCTCCAGTGGCCCGTATAGAGCAGGCCGATATCGGTCACGCCCGCCAGGTCGATGCCGCAGCGGTACAGGTCCGGATCGTTGACCAGCCCCATCAGTGCCGCATAGCCGCCATAGCTGCCGCCGGCGATGCAGATGCGCTGGCCGTCCGCCACGCCCTGTTGCACCGCCCAGCGCGCGCCATCGGCGATGTCGTCCTGCATTTTCAGGCCCCATTGCTTCCAGCCGGCATGAAAAAGCTTGCTGCCAAAACCGGTACTACCGCGAAATTCCGGTTCCAGCACGGCGTAGCCGCGCGAGGCCAGGAACTGCACTTCGCCGTGCCACTGCCAGGACGAGCCGCGCACATACGGGCCGCCACGCACCATCACCACCAGCGGCAAATTCCTGCCGTCGCTGTTGCCCGGCAGCGTCAGCCAGGCGGGGATCGTCAGGCCGTCGCGCGCCGCATAGTGCACCAGCTTTTGCCGGCTCATCTGCGCGGCCTGGATGCGCGGCATTGAGGCGCCGATCGGTGTCAATTGCCCCGTTTTGCTGTCAAGCAGGGAAAAACTGACCGGCTGCACGTCGGCGTACGAGGCGACCACCAGGAAGGGCGTCGCCGCCCTGGGCGCGACCGAGATCAGGTTGACGGTGTGCGGCAGCGCCGCATCGATGCCGGCCTGGGTGGCGGCCATGGCTTGGTCGAACCAGCGCGTGCCGCGCCGCTCGGCCAGGTAGCGCAGGCCCAGCAGCTTGCCCTTGCCGACCAACAGGCTGCCGCTGAAATCATAGCCATCGAGCGCCATCACGGGCGCCGGGTCGATACGGTTGGCGGCCAGGTCGTAGGCGTACAGGTTCAGGGTGTCGCTATCGATGCGGGCGCTCACGTACAGCGTGCCGTCGGGGCCGAAGGCGAGCGGCGTAAAGGCGTCCTTGCCCTTCAGGTAGGCGTCGAATTGCGCCAGCTGGCGCCAGGCGCCGCTGGCCGGGTCGCGGTACTGGATGGTTTCAACATTGCGTGCTTTGGTGACGGCGATGCGCGGCTCGCCGTCCTGGTCCAGCAGCCAGCGGCGCACCTTGCCGGGCGCTGCCACGGGCGTGCTGCGGCCGGTGATGGTGTCGAGCCGCAGCAGGGCCGTGTAGTCGACTTCGCGCCTGGCGGTGTAGACGGTGCTGCGCACGTAAATGAAGCTGGAGTCTTGCGCGCCGCGCTGGCCCGTCAGCCAGGTATGCCAGGGCAGCGGCTTGTAGATCGAGGTCGACAGATTGGGCGCAAAGCCGCGCTCGGCCAGCTGGCGAAAGTCGCTGCCGTCGCGGTTGACGGCGTACAGGCCGGGCGCGTAGCGCTGCTCGCCGGGAGCGTTTTGGTAGTCGCGCGTGGAGAGCACCAGGCGCTCGGGATTGACCCATTCCACCTCGCCCACGTCGGCATCGTCGAACTGCGCCACCACCTTGATGGTTTGATCGAGCACGTTGACCACCGCCAGGCGCTTGCGCCCGTTCGGCCCCAGCACCAGCACGGCCAGGTGGCGCGCATCGGGTGACAGCCGCACGTCGCTGAACTCGGGGTTGGCAAAAAAGTCGGCAATCGGCGGGGCTGCTGCAGCGGCGCTCATGACGTTGCCGCTTGCCAGCGCGGTGGCAGCAAGCAGGTAAAAGCTGCCGAATACAAGGCGGCGCAACTTCTGGAGCAGCATATTGTTCTTTTGAAATTAATAAAAAGAAATATATTATCAGCAATGTATATTGTTTGCTACTCCGGCGCCCGGATATGGTCGACCAGCCCCGTGCTGCGCCGGCCCGGCGCCGGCGTCAGCAGGCTGACCAATATGGTGGTCAGCATGCCGGCCGGCATGCCGAAAATGCCGGCGGCGATCGGTGCGATATGGAACCACTGGCCGGCCGGTCCGCCACCGAGCATGGGACTGGTTTGCAGCATGTAGTACAGGCACACGCCAAAGCCTGTCAGCATGCCGGCCACGGCGCCATGGTGGTTGGCGCGCTTCCAGAACACGCCCAGCACCAGCGCGGGGAACAGGCTCGAGGCGGCCAGCGAAAAGGCGATGCCGACCAGCGACAAAATATCGGCCGGCTTCTGCGAGGCGGCATAGGCGGCGATAAAGGCCACCGCCAGCAGCAGCAGTTTCGAGATCGTCACGCGCTTTTGTGTCGAGGCGGTCGGGTCGACCACCTTGTAATAGATATCGTGCGACAGGCCGTTGGAAATGGCCAGCAGCAAGCCGTCCGCCGTCGACAGTGCGGCGGCCAGGCCGCCGGCGGCCACCAGGCCCGAGATCACATACGGCAGGCCGGCGATCTCGGGCGTGGCCAGCACCAGCACGTCGGCGTCGATGGCAATTTCGGCCAGCTGCACCACGCCGTCGCGGTTGACGTCGACGATGCTGATCAGGGGGGTGAGCTTGTCGACATTGGCCCAGTACGAGACCCACGTTGGCAGGTGCGCGTATTGCGTGCCGACCAGGGCCGAATAGATATCGTATTTGACCAGCACCGCCAGCGCCGGGATCGTCAGGTAAATAAGCAGGATGAAGAACAGGGTCCAGAACACCGACACCCGGGTTTCATGCACCGATGGCGTGGTGTACGAGCGCATCAGGATATGCGGCAGGGCGGCCGTGCCCAGCATCATGCAGAAAACGAGTGCCAGGAAATTGTTGCGCTTGATATCGGACTGCGCGCGGTCGGGCGCGGGAAACGGCTGGGCGTGCGGCGTGATCGGCTCGGCCCGTTTCAAATTGACGGCCAGCGCCGCCTGCCAGCCGGCGCGCGCCTCTTCCGGGCTTTTCGGATAGGCGATCATGGCGCGCTCGGCGCTGCGGATATCGAACATCGAGGCGTTGCGCTTGCGCAGGATATCGAGCTGGCGCTGGGCCGCCAGCCGGCCCGCGTCCCACGAGGCGGGCAAGCCATCGAGCTCGAGCTGATAGTTGCGCGCGCGCTGGGCGTAGATATCGCGCACCTCCTGTTCTTTCGGATCGAGGCTCAGCACCTGCTCGCGCGCGCTCAGTTGCGTCAGCACCTTGCCGTAGGCGATTTGCGGCACCGGGTTGTCGGCATGCTTGACCGACAGCCACATGGCGGGAATCAAAAAGGCGACGACGATGATGATGTACTGCGCCACTTGGGTCCAGGTAATGGCGCGCATGCCGCCCAGGAAAGAACAGACCAGAATACTGGCCAGCCCCAGGAAAATGCCGACCGAAAAATCGACGCCCGTGAAGCGCGAAGCGATCAGGCCGACCGCGTAGATCTGTGCCACCACATAGGTGAACGACACCACGATGGTGGCGGCCACGGCCAGCACGCGCACCGGCGCGCCACGGCCGTCCGGTCCGCCCGCATAGCGCGCCGCCAGGAAATCGGGAATCGTGTACTGGCCGAACTTGCGCAAATACGGCGCGATCAGGAGCGACACCAGGCAATAGCCGCCGGTCCAGCCCATGATGAAGGCCAGGCCGTCGAAGCCGTTCAGGTACAGCCCGCCCGCCAGGCTGATGAAGCTGGCCGCCGAGATCCAGTCGGCGGCCGTGGCCATGCCGTTGAACAGGGCCGGCACGCGCCGTCCGGCCACATAGTATTCGGTGACGTTCGAGGTGCGGCTGATGACGCCGATGGTGGCGTACAGAGTGATGGTGGCGAACATGAACAGATAGCCGATCCACACGCGCGACATGCCCTCCTGCTCGAGCACCGTCAAGGCCAGCAAAAAGGCGGCGAAACCGGCCGAAAACAGCAGATAGTAGCGCGCCAGGCGCTGGAACAAGGTGCGCGGCGCGCTCATGGCATTTCCTCCGCCTGGCATTGCTGGTCGAGCCGGCGCATGCGCCAGGCATAGCAGCCGAGGATGGCCAGGTAGACCAGTGACGCGCCCTGGGCCGCCATATAGAACGGCAGCGGCCAGCCGAACAGCTGCAGGTGCAGCAGTTCGCGCGCGTAAAACACGGTCAGGAAGCCCGTCAGCAGCCACACCAGCAGCAGCAGCGCCGTCAGTCGCTGCGTGGCTTTCCAGTGCGCGGCGCGGCGCGCCAGCAGGGCGGCGCTGGGGTGGCTCGCCGGCTTGGTCTTATCCATAGGTAATCTCGTCCTCGAGCGGGGGGGGCGGCGGCAGCACGGTGATCGACAGGCGCAGCAGGGTACCCGGCAACTTGGGCGTCTGTGCGCGCGGATTGTGAAAGATGTCGACTTCGGCACCATGTTGCTGGGCAATTTCGCGCACGATGGCCAGGCCCAGGCCGCTGCCGTCGACATTGCTGCCAAGAATGCGATAAAAGCGTTCGAACACGTGGCTGCGTTCGGCCTGGGGAATGCCGGGCCCCGTGTCTTCCACTTCCAGGATGGCCTGCTCTGGCGTGCCGCGCACGCGCACCGTCACGCTGCCGCCGGCCGGTGTATAGCGCAGCGCGTTGTCGATCAGGTTGCCCAGCAGTTCGCGCAGCATCAGGGGATTGCCAGAAATCAATACCGGCTGCGTCGCCTGCTCGAAGCCCAGGTCGATCCGGTGGGCAAACGAGGCTTGCACCCAGTCATGCACCACGGCGCGCGCCAGCTCGCTCAGTTCCAGCGGCTCGAAGGCTGTGCCCGCCTGCGGCTGGTTTTCCGCGCGTGCCAGGGCCAGCAGCTGGTTGACCAGGCGCGTGGCCGCCTCCGAACTTCTGGCCAGTTGCAGCAGCGAGCGGTGGATCTCGTCCTGGTCGGTCTGGCGCAGGGCCAGTTCGGACTGCATGCGCATGCCGGCCAGCGGCGTTTTCATCTGGTGGGCGGCGTCGGCGATAAAGCGCTTCTGCATGTCGATCGACAGCGACAGGCGCGAAAGCATGTCGTTGAGCGAGCCGACCAGCGGCGTGATTTCCTCGGGCACCTGGTCCGTATCGATGGGCGAGAGGTCATCGGGCGGCCTGGCCCGTATGCGTTCCTGCAACTGCGCCAGCGGCGACAGGCCGCGCGACAGCGCAAACCAGACCAGCGCCAGAATCACGGGCAGGATGATGAACTGCGGCAGGATCACGCCCTTGATGATTTCATTGGCCAGTTGGGCCCGCTTTTCCAGGGTTTCGGCCACCTGCACCAGCGCGCGGCCATCGTCGCCGCTGGCGTTGTCGGGAGTGTCGATATACGAAAAGGCCACGCGCACCGGCGCGCCATGCACGGCGTCATTGCGAAACAGCACCGCGCCGCTGCGGTAGCGCTCGGCATCCTGCGGCGGCGGCAGGTCGCGGTCGCCGGCCAGGTAGCGGCCCTGCTGGTCGAGCACCAGGTAATACACGGCGTCGACATCGTCGCCGCGCAGCACGTCGCGCGCATAGGTGCCGGGGCGGCCGGGTAACTGGCCTTGCCGGCTGCCGTCGGCTTGCTTGAATTGTTGCACCAGCATCGTGACATTGTCTTCCAGTACATGGTCGAACGGCTGGTTGGCGATGCCCTTGGCCACCAGGTAGGTGATGGCGATGCTCATCGGCCACAGCAGCAGCAGCGGCGCCAGCATCCAGTCGAGGATCTCGCCGAACAGCGAATGCTGGATGGTTTCATCCTGTTCGCTGGTGGGCGGTTCGTACCAGTCGTCCTCGGCCGCCTCGTCCGCTGGCGCTACACTCGGCTTCACTTGCCGGCGTCGCCGGCGTCGAGGGGCGGGCGCGCTTCCGTGTATTTCTCCAGGCAATAGCCGAGGCCGCGCACGGTGGCGATGCGCACGCCGCCGACCTCGATCTTCTTGCGCAGCCGGTGCACATACACTTCGATGGCGTTGTTCGACACTTCCTCGCCCCATTCGCACAAATGGTCGACCAGTTGTTCTTTCGAGACCAGCCGGCCGGTGCGGCCCAGCAGGATTTCCAGCAGGCCCAGTTCGCGCGCCGACAGGTCGATCATCTGCTCGTTGATATACGCGCTGCGCCCCACCTGGTCGTAGCTGAGCGGGCCGTGCCTGATGACGGTGGCGCCGCCGCCGGCGCCGCGGCGGGTCAGGGCGCGCACTCTTGCCTCCAGTTCGGACAAGGCGAAGGGCTTGGCCATATAATCATCGGCACCGAGATCGAGGCCCTTGACTCTTTGTTCAATGGAATCGGCAGCCGTCAGGATCAGCACCGGCAGCAGGGACGCGCGGGCGCGCAGGCGGCGCAGCACTTCCAGGCCGCTCAATTTTGGCAGCCCCAGGTCGAGAATGAGCAGGTCGAATTCCTGGGTGGACAGGGCCGTATCGGCTTCCTGGCCATTCTTGACGCAGTCGATGGCATAGCCGGACTGGCGCAGCGAACGGGTCAGCCCGTCGGCCAGCACGCTATCATCTTCGGCAAGTAAAATACGCATGGCAGATTCCTAAGCTGGCGACATCAGAAGTGTGTATTGTGTTTTATTTTTCGCAAGGTGGCGAATATTTATGAAAAACGCGCCATGTTATGAGCTGTTTCAATTCAATTGCACGTTCCGCTTGCATTAAGCACTGTTTTTTTATACAGTAGTGGCTGTGATGCATTTTGCGCCGTACCCCTTTACACCTACGCGCCAGTTCGGGCTGAAAGAACACAATGGACGATAAAAGAGCTGTAGTACCCGCATCGGAAAAAGCCAAGGCGCTGGCCGCCGCGCTGGCACAGATCGAGAAGCAGTTTGGCAAAGGTTCGGTCATGCGCATGGACGCCAGCGCACCGATCGAAGAAGTGCAAGTCGTGTCGACCGGTTCGCTCGGCCTCGATATCGCGCTGGGCGTGGGCGGCTTGCCGCGCGGCCGCGTGGTGGAAATCTACGGTCCCGAGTCGTCGGGTAAAACCACGCTGACCTTGCAAACCATCGCCGAGATGCAAAAACTGGGCGGCACCTGCGCCTTTATCGACGCCGAGCACGCGCTCGACGTCGGCTACGCCCAGAAGCTGGGCGTGAACCTGCACGAACTGCTGATCTCGCAACCGGATACGGGCGAGCAGGCGCTGGAAATTTGCGACGCCCTCGTGCGTTCGGGCAGCGTCGACCTGGTCGTGATCGACTCGGTGGCGGCCCTGACGCCACGCGCCGAGATCGAAGGCGACATGGGCGACTCCTTGCCAGGCCTGCAGGCGCGCTTGATGTCGCAGGCGCTGCGCAAGCTGACCGGCTCGATCAACCGCACCAATACCCTGGTCATTTTCATCAACCAGATCCGCATGAAGATCGGCGTGATGTTCGGCAGCCCGGAAACGACTACCGGCGGCAATGCGCTGAAATTTTACGCCTCCGTGCGCCTGGACATCCGCCGCACCGGCTCGATCAAGTCGGGCGACGAAGTGATCGGCAACGAAACCAAGGTCAAGGTCGTCAAGAACAAGATCGCGCCACCGTTCAAGGAAGCGCACTTCGACATCCTGTACGGTGCCGGCACCTCGCGCGAAGGCGAAATCCTCGATCTCGGTTCGGATGCCAAGATCGTTGAAAAATCCGGTTCCTGGTACAGCTACAATGGCGAGCGCATCGGCCAGGGCAAGGACAACGCGCGCGCCTTCCTGCAAGAGCGCCCGGCGCTGGCGCGTGAAATCGAAAACAAGGTGCGCGCCTCGCTGGGCGTGCGCGAACTGCCGCCGCTGGCCGGTGAGAAGCCTGAAAAAGCCGATAAAGCCGCCGACAAGGCCGCCGACAAGGCTGCCAAGGCCGCAGAAGCAGCCAAGGCCGCCGAGTAAAGTTGCTAAAGCGGCTTGCCGCAAGATAGGGCTCCGATCGCCGTCCCGCGCTGTTGCGCCGGGCGGCGATTGTGTTTGTGTGGTGTGATCGGGCAATGCGTGAAATGAAAGACAAGGTGGGGGTATGGCCAGAGTGCAATTGAGCCTGAAGGGCAGGGCCTTGCGCTTTCTGTCGATGCGCGAACACAGCCGCATGGAGTTGCGCCGCAAGCTGCAGCGCCATGCGCAGGAGGGCGACGACGTGGAAGCCTTGCTCGACAGCCTGGAGCAGGCCAATTGGCTGTCGCAGGAACGCTTTTCCGAGTCGCTGATCCATCGCCGCTCGGCCCGCTTCGGCAACAGCCGCATCATGGCCGAACTGCAAAGCCATGGCATACAGGGCGAAGCCTTGCATGAACTCAAGGCCGGCCTGGCCGAAGGCGAGGCCGAACGTGCCTGCGAAGTATGGCGCCGCAAGTTCGGCACCGTGGCGCAGGACGCCGAACAGCGCAACAAGCAGATGCGTTTCCTGATGCAGCGCGGCTTTTCCCAGCGCGCCGTGCAAGTGGCCCTGAAAGGCCTGGACCCGGACGACGATCAATAATTGTTACCTTGCAGGCAAGGATCAGTTATTCTGCCCATGCGCGGTGGCGCATGGGCGCACTGGCGCTGTTTACCTTCGATACGGGACACCTGATGAGCAACTGGCATGCCGGCTACACGGCCGAAACCGCATACACGTACGGCTATTACACGGAATTGAACCCGCTGCGCACGCAGCTGCTGCTGCTGAACTGGGGGGTGCAGCCGCCCAAGGTCGGCACCGCATGCGAGCTCGGTTTTGGCCAGGGCATGAGCGTCAATATCCATGCGGCGGCGTCCGGCACGCGCTGGTATGGCAATGACTTCAATCCGGCCCAGACCGCTTTTGCGCAGGAACTGGCCGAGGTGTCGGGCAACGGCGCCGTGCTGTCCGAGCAGTCGTTCCAGGAGTTTTGCACGCGCGCCGACCTGCCCGACTTCGATTTTATCGCCCTGCACGGCATCTGGAGCTGGATTTCGCCGGAAAACCACGCACATATCTGCGACTTCCTGGCGCGCAAGCTCAAGCCCGGTGGCGTGCTGTACATCAGCTACAACACGCAGGCGGGCTGGGCGGCGATGGCGCCGATCCGTGACCTGATGGAGCAGCACAGCCGCGTGCTGAGCGCCCCGGGCCAGGATTCCCTGGCGCGCGTGAGCAGCGCGCTGTCCTTTGTCAACCGCATGATGGAAACCAAGCCGCGCTACCTGCAGGCCAATCCCACCATCGCCGTGCGGCTGCAGCAGCTCGGCGAGCAGGATCCGAATTACCTGTCGCACGAGTATTTCAATCATTACTGGCATACGGTGTCGTTCGCGGCCATCAGGCCGGTGCTGGCCGCCGCCAAGCTCGACTTCGCCGGGTCGGCCGCCTATCCCGACCACGTGCCGCTGCTGAACCTGTTGCCCGAACAGCTCGATTTCCTGGCGCAGATTCCCGACGCCACCTTCCGCGAAACCACCACCGACTTCATGGTCAACCGCCAGTTCCGCCAGGATTACTGGGTCAAGGGCAGCCGCCGGCTCAATGCCCATGAACAGGCGACCGCCTTGCGCGCCGTGCGCATCCTGCTGGTCGCGCCGCTTGAGCAGATCAGCATGAAAGTGACGGGCGCCCTGGGCGAAGCCGAGATGGACCGCGACAGCTATGCACCGCTGCTGGCATTGCTCGGTGACTACCAGCCGCACAGCATCGGCGAACTGCAGCAGCGCCTGCCGGAGAAGGTGGCCGAGCTCGGTAGTTTGCTGCAGATGCTGCTGGTGCTGGCGCATAAATCCTGCATTGCGCCAGTGCAGGACGATGCGGCGATCGCGCTGGCCAGGCCGGCCACGGCCAGGCTGAACCGGTATCTGCTGGAAAAAGCACTGGGGCGCACCGACCTGGCCGCGCTGGCCAGTCCGGTGACGGGCGGCGGTGTTGGTGTGTTTCATTTGCAACAGTTATTCCTGCTGGCCCGGCTGGAAGGACACGCGACGCCCGAGGCCTGGGTCGGTTTTGCCTGGCCGCTTTTCCGTGCACTGCAGCAAACGATGATGCGCAATGGCGTGGCGCTGACCAGCGAAGAGGATAATCTGGCCGAACTGAGCAAGCATGCGGAAAGCTTCTGCGTCACTGTGCTGCCGATTCTGCAAGCGCTGGGCGTCGCCGATTAGCACCGTCTGACCGGGGCCATGCCGCCAGCGGGACTGTGATTTTTATGATATCAATCATTCGCAAATCGAATGACTTGCTGAAAATCCCCGGTTTCTATTTATAATTTGAAATCCTTTTATCTCATCCATGAAAAATTTTGTTGCGGCGCAACCTGCGCGCAATGTGCTACACTTTTAGGGTTTTTGCGGCGCCGCAGGTGCGGTTGCTGTTCGTAGAAGCTGCGAACGGCGTGCTTTATGCACATGGCTGCTTACTAATTACGCCGCGCAAGCGGCATCGGTCTATGCCCCTGTCAACTCCCGTTTCCCGGCGCGCCTTACGGCACTCCCGCGTTATCGACGTCCAAGCGTATGTGCGCGACGACGGCCTGTGGGATATCGACGCGCACATTACCGACATCAAATCGTTCGACGTCAGCCTCGCCTCCGGCCCGCGACCCGCCGGCGCTCCCCTGCACGACCTCCATTTACGCATTACCGTCGATCGCACGCTGACCATTGTCGAGGCCGAAGCCGCCTCCGATGCCGTGCCCTATCCCGGCTTTTGCGATACCATCGGCCCCGCTTACAGGGAACTGATCGGTTTGAATTTATTGAAGAATTTCCGCCGCGACTTGAAACAGCGCCTGGCGGGAATCGCCGGCTGCACCCATTTGACCGAACTGGCGCAAGTCTTGCCGACTGCGACGGTTCAGGCATTTGCCGGCGATGTCTGGTCGACCCGCGACGGTGCGAATGCTGATTTGCCGCATGAAAAGCCGTTTCAACTCGACAAATGCCATGCCCTGCGCACCGATGGCGGGGCGGTTGCACGGTATTACCCGCGCTGGGTAGCCAAGGTGTGACCCCGGCGCTGTTTTTCCTGTTTTTTTTGCACCACTAACCGTATTTTTACAAATCAGTATCAGAAGGGAAGCCAGCATGAAAATCCATGAGTATCAAGCCAAAGAAATCCTCCGGCAGCACGGAGTGACGGTACCGCGCGGCATTGCGTGCATGTCCGTCGACGAAGCCGTCAAGGCTGCGCAAACCCTGGGCGGCCCGGTATGGGTTGTCAAGGCGCAGATCCACGCTGGTGGCCGCGGCAAGGGCGGCGGCGTGAAAGTGGCAAAATCGATCGAACAGGTCAAAGAATATGCTGACCAGATCATGGGCATGCAGCTGATCACGCACCAGACCAGCGCCGAAGGCCAGAAAGTCAACCGCCTGCTGGTGGAAGAAGGCGCCGACATCAAACAGGAACTGTACGTGTCGCTGGTCACCGACCGCGTTACCCAGAAAATCGTCCTGATGGCGTCGTCCGAAGGCGGCATGGACATCGAAGAAGTGGCCGAGAGCCACCCTGAAAAAATCCACCACGTTACCATCGAGCCAAGCGTCGGCCTGACCGATGCCCAGGCAGACGACATCGCGACCAAAATCGGCGTGCCTGCCGGTTCCATCGTTGACGCCCGTGTCAACCTGCAAGGCCTGTACAAAGCCTACTGGGAAACCGACTGCTCGCTGGCCGAAATCAACCCGCTGATCGTTACCGGCAGCGGCAAGGTCATCGCCCTGGACGCCAAGTTCAACTTCGACCCGAACGCACTGTTCCGCCATCCGGAAATCGTCGCCCTGCGCGACCTGGACGAAGAAGATCCGGCTGAAATCGAAGCGTCGAAATTCGACCTGGCTTACATTTCGCTCGACGGCAACATCGGTTGCCTGGTCAACGGCGCCGGCCTGGCCATGGCCACCATGGACACCATCAAACTGTTCGGCGGCGAGCCAGCCAACTTCCTGGACGTCGGCGGCGGCGCCACGGCAGAAAAAGTCACCGAAGCGTTCAAGATCATGCTGAAAAACCCGAGCCTGAAAGCCATCCTGGTGAACATTTTCGGCGGCATCATGCGTTGCGACGTGATCGCCGAAGGCGTCATCGCCGCAGTGAAAGCCGTTTCGCTGAACGTGCCGCTGGTGGTGCGCATGAAGGGCACCAACGAAGACCTGGGCAAAAAGATGCTGGCCGATTCCGGTCTGCCTATCATCGCAGCCGACACCATGGAAGATGCAGCCAAGAGCGTCGTTGCCGCTGCTGCCGGTCAAGCTTAATTAAGGAATCAACATGTCCATTCTGATCAATAAAGATACCAAAGTCGTTACCCAAGGGATCACCGGCAAGACCGGCCAGTTCCACACCCGCGGTTGCCGCGACTACGCGAACGGCAAAGCCGCCTTCGTGGCAGGCGTGAACCCGAAGAAAGCCGGCGAAGACTTCGAAGGCATTCCTATTTTCGCCAACGTCACCGAAGCGAAAAAAGAAACCGGCGCCAACGTTTCCGTGATCTACGTGCCGCCAGCAGGCGCGGCAGCGGCGATCTGGGAAGCGGTCGAAGCTGAAATGGATCTGGCCATTTGCATCACCGAAGGCATTCCCGTGCGCGACATGATGGCTTTGAAAGACCGCATGGCCAAGTCGGGCAGCAAAACGCTGCTGCTGGGCCCTAACTGCCCAGGCCTGATCACGCCGGACGAAATCAAGATCGGCATCATGCCAGGCCACATCCATAAAAAGGGCCGCATCGGCGTGGTCTCGCGTTCGGGTACCCTGACCTATGAAGCAGTTGCTCAATTGACCGCACTGGGCCTGGGCCAATCGTCGGCAGTCGGCATCGGCGGCGACCCGATCAACGGCCTCAAGCACATCGACATCATGAAGATGTTCAACGACGATCCGGATACCGACGCGGTCATCATGATCGGCGAAATCGGCGGTCCTGACGAAGCCAATGCCGCCTATTGGATCAAGGACAACATGAAAAAACCGGTGGTCGGCTTTATCGCCGGCGTCACCGCGCCTCCAGGCAAGCGCATGGGCCACGCCGGCGCGCTGATCTCGGGCGGCGCCGACACGGCACAAGCCAAGCTGGAAATCATGGAAGCGTGCGGCATCACCGTCACCAAAAACCCGTCGGAAATGGCGCGTCTGCTGAAAGCCATGCTGTAATACAGCCGGTTTGATGCAGTACAAGAAAGGAGCTTCGGCTCCTTTTTTTATTGTCTGGCGGCCACGGCCCTTCTGGTCGCGTGGCGACGGCGGTGGTCGCAAGCAGGACGCGCCGCGTCGTTTTTCTTGCCGTTGTCGCTGGCCTGGCCCGTGCGCGGCGCTGGCATGGCGCTTGCACTTTTCCTCCGGTGAGCATTCGACAACAGGAGGCAACCATGCGCGCGCAGTCCGGATTTACCCTGATAGAACTGATGATCGTGGTGGCGATCGCCGGCATCCTGGCGGCCGTGGCCATCCCGCAATACAGCGACTACACGATGCGGGCCAAGGTCAGCAATGTGCTGGCGGCGGCCGCGCCGTTGAAAACGGCGGTCGCCTTGTGCGTGCAGGAAAATGGCGGCGAGGCCTCCGCCTGCAGCACCAGTACCGAAGCCAAGCCCAGTTCGATTCCACAATTTAGCGCCACGCGCGAAGTGGCCAGCGCCGGCGTGGCCGATGGCAATATCACCCTGACCCTGGCGCCCGATCTGGGCACCGGCATCGGCGGCCAGACCATCACCATGGAACTGCGTAAAGGCAGCAGCAGCCTGACCTGGTTCAACAGCACCACGGTCACCAATGAGGCGGCCAAGCAGGCCATCTTGCGCAACAATATTGCGACGGCCGTGGCCGCGTTGTGACGCAAAAAGCGCCGACAGCTTGCCCGCTTTGTTTTACAATCGGACAATATTAATCATCATGAAAGACGCCATGGCGCGCAGCTATTTCTGGACCATGTTATGCCTGATCCTGCATCAGATCGACGCCGCCTACTGGCGCGAATGGGAAATGTTTTACTTGCCGGGCGGCGTGCAGGGTTTCCTGGTGTTCAACCTGGCGGCCATCGCCGTGGTGCTGGCCGGCTACCGCCAGGTGCTGCTGGCGTTGCCGCGCGCGCGCCTGTACGCGGGCATCTGCGCCGCGCTGGGCGTGGCCACTTTCGTGATCCACGCCGGCTTTGCGCTGGCGGGGCTGGAACAGTTTCACTTGCCGCTGTCGATGGCGATTATTGTGCTGTGCCTGGGGTGTGCCGGGTGGCTGCTCAATGCGCTGCGCTTACAAGGCAGCCGTCCAGTCGCCTGACTTGC
The DNA here is from genome assembly GCF_002250505.1 of Janthinobacterium sp. PC23-8. GTDB lineage: Bacteria > Pseudomonadota > Gammaproteobacteria > Burkholderiales > Burkholderiaceae_D > Janthinobacterium. The sequence continues at coordinate 1,824,903 of NZ_NJGY01000001.1, read as the reverse complement.
CGCCATGCTTTTCCAGCACCCGCACATCGGTCATGACCATGCCGCGATCGACCGCCTTGCACATGTCGTAGATGGTCAACAGGCCTATCTGCACTGATGTGAGCGCCTCCATTTCCACGCCGGTTTTGCCGGTCGTGTCGACCTGGGCGCGGCAATGGACGCTGCTGGCGGCTTCGTCGATGTCGAAGTCGACTGTCACGCGCGTGATCGCCAAGGGGTGGCACAGGGGAATCAGGTCGCTGGTGCGCTTGGCGCCCATGATGGCGGCGATGCGGGCAATGCCCAGCACGTCGCCCTTCCTGGCGTTGCCTTTGACAATGATGGCCAGGGTCGCCGGCTGCATGCGGATGGTGCCGGCCGCCACGGCGCTGCGGCGCGTGTCGTCCTTGCCGCCGACGTCGACCATATGGGCCTGGCCGGTGGCGTCGAAGTGGGTCAGTGCGCCGGCGGGCGCGTCTTGCTCGGGTGGGGTCATGGTGTCGGCTCGATTTTCTGCGGTTATTCTTGCCGTCATTATAGGGCGCGCCAAGCGCGTGGAAAATGATCGCGCTTACGGGGTATGATAGCAGCCGTGAAATCCCTCCCTTTTTATCCGATCGCTTCTTTAAAAGCCGTCGCGCTGGCGGCCTGCTTGCTGGCCGCCCCCCTGGTGCTGGCGCAAACGGTTGCCACTCCCGCGCCGGCAAAGCCCGCCAAGGTTGATGGCAAGTGGACCCCGTTGCCGCTGGCGCCCACGCCCAATCTGCCGACCCTGGGCGACACCTCGCGCGAAGACCTGTCGCCGGCGATGGAGCGCAAGATCGGCGAAGAGATTATCCGCAGCATCCGCGGCGACCGCGACTATCTCGATGATGCGCCCTTGCTCGAATACATGAATAACTTCGGCAATGCGCTGGTGGCGGCGCGCCCCAGCGTGCGTGGCGAAACCAGCTACGACTATTTCTTTTTTGTCGTGCGCGATCCGCAACTGAACGCGTTTGCCTTGCCGGGTGGCTTTATCGGCGTGCATTCGGCGCTGCTGCTGGCGGCGCAGACCGAGGCCGAACTGGCGTCCGTGCTGTCGCACGAGATCGGCCATGTGGCGCAGCGCCATATTGCGCGCATGCTGGGCCAGCAGCGCCAGGATGCGTTGATGCCGCTGGCGGCCATTGTGCTGGCGGCGCTGGCCTCGCGCGCGGGCGGCGATGTGGCCATGGGCGTGTTTGCCGCCGGCCAGGGCCTGGCGATCCAGCGCCAGCTCAATTTTGGCCGCGACGCCGAGCGCGAAGCCGACCGCATCGGTTTCCAGATCATGGGGGAAGCCGGTTTCGACACCACCGGCATGGTGGCCTTTTTTGGCCGCATGCAGGCGGCCAGCCGCTCCTACAGCGACCTGATGCCGGCCTATTTGCAGACCCACCCCTTGACCACCGAGCGCATCGCCGATATCCAGGCGCGCATCCGCGAGCAGCCTTACAAGCAGCGGCCCGACAGCCTGAACTTTCATCTGGCGCGGGCGCGCGCCCGTGTGCTGCAGGATGACAGCATGCAGGGCTTGATCAACGCGAAAGCGACGTTCAAGACCCAGCTGGAACAGCAAAGCCGCTTCCAGGTGACGGCCGCCCACTATGGGCTGGCGTTTATCGCCATCAAGCAGGGAAAAACCAGGGAAGCGCAGGCCGAGCTCAATGCTGCCAACGCGGCCCTGCACAAGCCGGCCGCGGCGAATGTGCTGACCTCGGGCGGCACGCAAGGGCCCAATTCGCTGCTGGCGGCGATGGCGCTGGAAGTGCTGTTGATGCCGGAGCAAAAGCCGGAAGTCGCGCCGCAGGCGGTGAAAGCGGCAGAGGCGGCGCGCCACCAGTTTCCGCTGTCGCGCGGCATCGCCCATCAGTATGCGGAAGCGCTGATCGCCGACCAGCAGCTCGACAAGGCCACGCTCTACCTGCGCGAGCAGGTGCAGCTGTACAAGGAAGAGCCGGAGCTGTATGACTTGCTGGCCAAGGCCTATTCGACCCAGGGCAAGCGGACCTTGCAGCATATCGCGCTGGCCGAATCGTATGTGCTGCAGGGCGCTACCATGGCCGCGCTGGACCAGCTGACGATCGCGCGCAAGTCCACCGACGCCACTTTTTATGACCAGGCCATGATCGACGCGCGCGAACGCGAATTGCAGGAAAAACGCCGCGAACAGCTCAAGGATCAAAAGTCGTAGTTATACCGGCTGCGGCCTGCGCTGGAAGCCAAAGTGCTGCGGCACCTGGCTCTGGGCCAGGGGCTGCACCGCGATTGTCTGGCCGCCGTGCTGCAGGGTCAGCACGCCGCCCGGGAGTTCCAGCCAGGCCAGCAAGGCTTCGTCGCCAACTGGCTGGTCGTCGAGTCGCAGCAAGCCCATCACTTGCGCCATATCGCGGTCATCGACCTGGGCGACAAGGCCGCCATGTTGCAGGATCAGCGCGCCGTTATCGCATAGAAATGCGGCATCGACGGCTTCGAGCGGTGCGCCGGTGTGCAGCACAAAGCCATGCTGCGGGTCGCTGCGGGCAATAAAAGGCGTCGCTTCCAGGTTCAGGTAGACGCGTTGCGGGCCGTTCTGGAAGAACCAGCAGCCCTGCTCGTCATGGTCATAGTTGCGATTGATAAAGCCGAGCAGGGCGGCGTGGGCGATCTTGTCGCCAGGCAGTTGCAATTGCTGGGCGTGCGCGTCGCGCATGCGCCAGCCGCCGCGCGCGTCCAGGCCCAGCCAGCCATAGCAATGGGGCACGTTCGGCCATTTGGCCAGCGCTTTCTTGACGAGTTCATCCATGTGAGGCGGTCTCCGTGATGGGGGCGATGGCCTCAGCCTGACAGCTTTGTGCCTGGTGTGGCGCCGCGCTGCCCTGTTCGAAAAAATGCAGCAGGCGCCGCGGCAGCCATTCCAGGCTGCCATTGCTGAAGCCCACATGGCCGCCCTGGCGCGGATAGTCCAGCGTGACCTGCGGCGAGGCGCTGCGCGGCAAGTACTGACCGGGCAAAAACGGATCGTTCAGCGCGTTGAGCACCAGGGTCGGCACGGTAATGTCGTGCAACACATGTTTGGCGCTGGCGCGGTGCCAGTAGTCGTCGGCATCGCGGTAGCCGTGCAGCGGCGCCGTCACCACATTGTCGAACGCGTGCAGGTCGCGCGCGGCCAGCATGGCCGCGCGCTCGAACAGGCCGGGAAACTGTTCCAGCTTGGCCAGGCATTTCGGTTTCAGGGTCTGTAAAAACATGCGCGTGTACAGGCGGTTTGCACCGGACGAGAGCGCCTTGCCGCCTTGCGCCAGGTCCAGCGGGGCCGACACGGCCGCTGCCGCATCGACGAAATCGGCACCATGCTGCGCCTGCCCCAGCCAGCACAGCAGGGCGTTGCCGCCCAGCGAGACGCCGGCCGCATAGAACTTGCCGCTGGCGCGCGGGCGCAAACGCCGCAGCAGCCAGTCCACTTCCTCGGCGTCGCCGGAATGATAAAAGCGCGGCGCCAGGTTGGCCTCGCCCGAGCAGCCGCGAAAATGCGGTACCGCGCCCGACCAGCCGCGCGCCGCCACCTGCGCCATCAGGGCGCGTGCGTAATGGCTGTTCGAGGAGCCTTCCAGGCCGTGCAACAGCACCACCAGCGGTTGCCCGGGCTGGCCGTCGACCAGGTCGACATCGACGAAGTCGCCATCGGGCGCCTGCCAGCGCTCGCGCCGGAAGGCCACGGGCGGCTTGCGGAACCAGACGGCCGGCGCGATGGTTTGCAGATGGCCGCCCGGCAACCAGAATGGCGCGCTGTAGTTCATGAGGCCTTAATGCAGGATCTGCGCTCCGGCCGCGTCCGACTGTGCGGCGCCGGGGGCGATCGAGACATGGTGCAGCACGATGCGCCAGCCACGCGGGGTTTTCACGTAGACATTGGTGGCCAGCAAGTGCGCGGCCGCGCCTTCGCTGGCGGTGCTGCCTTCGACCACCGTATGAACTGAACTCATCAGATTGTGCGTTTCATGCAACTGGGTCGGCAGGATATGCAGGCCGCCGCCGGCCAGCACGACTTCCCACGAGGCGCGGATGGCGGCATGGCCGATCAGGCGCGCCCCGCCCGGGTGGATGCAGACGATTTCTTCATCGTCGGCCCACAGCGCCATCAGCGCATCGAGATCGGCGCGGTTCAAGGCATCGTAGAAAGCCACCTCGACTTCGGCGGCGCTGCCATTCAATTCCTTCACACTTTTCATGATGACTCCGGTCTGGGCGGCGTTGGGATCAATGGTGGCCGGCGCTGGCGCCTGGTTTCAGTTTGTAGGCGGTGCCGCAGTATGGACACTTGGCCACGCCATGGTTGTCAAATTCCAGGAACACCCGCGGATGCGACGACCACAGCGGCATGGCCGGGTTAGGGCAGTGGGCTGGCAGGTCTTTACCGTCGAGTTCGACCGCTGGCTGGGTGGTGTTTGTCATCTTGTCATGCTCCGTGAGGCTAAAGTAATCAGTTATGGTGAAAATACAGGGTGAAAATACCGGGTGAAAATACAGCGTGCGAAAAGCACGATTTTAACGGATTCGCGCAGGCAGTAAAATTCATCCGTAGAATGGCGGCTTGATCCGTTAGGGCAGGCCGCCGTTTTCACACCAAAAGCGCGCGCACGCCGTCACCATGAACCCAGATACCGTCTTTTTATCGCCGCGCGCGATCTCCTTGGCCTGCGCCGTCGTTGTGCCAATCATACACTTTGCCGCCAGAGGTGCCGTTTGAGCACCACCCTCCAACGCCAGTCGTTTCGCGAAGGCCTGCTGCTGGGCGCACCGACCCTGGTCGGTATCGCCGCCTGGGGCATGGTGGTCGGCATCGCCATGGTGAAAAGCGGTCTGAGCGTGACCGAGTCCAGCCTGATGACCTTGCTGGTGTTTGCCGGTTCGGCCCAGCTCGCTTCCCTGCCGCTGCTGGCCGCGCAGGCGCCGATCTGGGTGATTTTTGCCACCGCGCTGGTGGTCAACTTGCGCTTCGTGATCTTTTCGGCCTTGCTGGCACCCCATTTCGCCCATCTGCCGTGGCGCCAGCGCTTTGCGCTCGGCTATATTTCCGGCGATATCGCCGTCGGCCTGTTTCTGCAGCGTTATCCTCTGGAAACGCCCGACCCGGGCAAGGTGCCCTTTTTGAAAGGGCTGATCTATCCGAACTGGGCTGCATGGCAAGTCGGCTCGCTGGCCGGCATCTTCCTCGGCACGTTTGTTCCGGCCGAATGGGGCCTGGGCTTTGCGGGCACCCTGGCCATCATCTGCGTGACGGTGCCGCTGGTGCTGGGCCGCGCGGCCCTGTGCGGCGTGCTGGTGTCGGGCGCGGTGGCGGTGGCGGCCTTTCGCCTGCCGTATAAACTGGGCTTGCTGGTGGCGGTGCTGGCCGGCATGCTGAGCGCCATGGCGGTGGAAGAACTGACGGACAAATGGAAGAGCAAGCATGTTTGAGGCAATAGAACTGGGCAATATCGATGTCTGGGCCGTCATCGTGGTGCTGGCGCTGGCCACCGCCGCCACCCGCAGCACCTTCTGGCTGGTGGGCCACCATATCACCATCCCGAAGCGCGTGAACGAGATGCTGCGCTTTGCGCCGGCCTGCGCGCTGGCGGCCATTATCGCGCCCGACCTGTTGATGGACAGCACCCAGATGCAGCTGGACTTGCTCAACCCGAAACTGCTGTCCGGCATTGCCGCGACGATTTTTTACTTGATCCGCCGCAATATGCTGCACACCATCGTGTTTGGCATGCTGGTTTTCACCGGATTGCGTTTGTTGCATGTTTTTCAGTAAAGCGGGACAAATCGGGTATTTGCGCTGGTGCTTGCGGTAAAATAGCGCACTTCCTTCCACTCGTCATCTGGATCGCCATGTCAGCTGTTCTCAACTTCATCCGTCTGCAAGATTTGATCGACCAACACGCCCTGCAAGGCAAGCGCGTATTCATCCGCGCCGACTTGAACGTGCCGCAGGATGACAGTGGCAAGATTACCGAAGACACCCGCATCCGCGCCTCGGTGCCGGCGATTCGCGCCGCGCTGGACGCTGGCGCTGCCGTCATGGTGACCTCGCACCTGGGCCGACCGACCGAAGGCCAATTCAAGCCTGCCGACAGCCTGGCGCCCGTCGCGGCCCGCCTGTCCGAGCTGCTGGGTCAGCCAGTGGCATTGAAACAGGACTGGATCGATGGCGCCGGCCTGGAGTCCTTGACCGCCGGCCAGGTGGTGCTGCTGGAAAACGTGCGCGTCAACCAGGGTGAAAAGAAAAACAGTGATGAACTGGCGCAAAAAATGGCCAGGCTGTGCGATATTTATGTCAACGACGCGTTCGGCACCGCTCACCGCGCCGAAGCCTCGACCCACGGCATCGCCAAGTTCGCGCCCATCGCCTGCGCCGGCCCGCTATTGGCCGCCGAACTCGATGCGCTGGGCAAGGCGCTGCACGCGCCGGCCAGGCCGCTGCTGGCCATCGTTGCCGGCTCCAAGGTGTCGAGCAAGCTGACCATCCTCAAGGCCCTGTCCGACAAGGTCGATAACCTGATCGTCGGCGGCGGCATCGCCAACACCTTCATGAAGGCGGTTGGCTTGAATGTTGGCAAGTCGCTGGTGGAAGCGGAACTGGTCGAGGAAGCCCGCGCCATTATCGAGATCATGGCCAAGCGCGGCGCGCAAGTGCCGATTCCCGTCGACGTGGTGTGCGCCAAGGAGTTTTCACCCACCGCCGCCGCCACCGTCAAGGACGTGGCCGATGTGGCGGACGACGACATGATTCTCGATATCGGCCCGAAAACGGCGGCCCTGCTGGCGCAGCAAATTGCTGCCGCCGGCACCATCGTCTGGAACGGCCCGGTTGGCGTGTTCGAATTCGACCAGTTCGGTCACGGCACCAAAACGCTGGCGCTGGCCATTGCCGAGTCGAAAGCGTTCTCGATCGCCGGCGGTGGCGACACCCTGGCGGCGATTGCAAAATATGATATTACCGATAAAATCAGTTATATCTCCACCGGCGGCGGCGCTTTCCTGGAATTCCTGGAAGGCAAAACCTTGCCAGCAGTAGAGATTCTGATGCAGCGCGCCGCCCAATAAGGGCTGGCTGTAAAGTATGTACGCACCAAGCGCAGCCTGACCGCTGCGCTTTTACCTTGCCGGGCCGCGCAGGCGCCCGGTCGATATGCTCTAACCTCTTGCTCTCGCACAAGGAATCCTATGCCACGCGGTACAAAAATCGTAGCAACCATCGGCCCAGCCTCCACTGACCTCGCCATCCTGGTCAAGATGATACGGGCCGGTGTCGACGTGGTGCGTTTGAATTTTTCCCACGGCAAGGCACAAGACCATATCGACCGCGCGGCGCTGGTGCGCCAGGCGGCGGCCGAATGCGGCCGCGAAGTGGCCATCATGGCCGACATGCAAGGCCCGAAGATTCGCGTCGGCAAGTTTGAAAACAGCCGCATCCAGCTCGAAGCGGGCGACAAGTTCATCCTCGACGCCAAGTGGGGCGAAAACGGCGAGCTGGGCAACCAGGAACGGGTTGGCCTCGACTACAAGGCCCTGCCGCGCGACCTGAACAAGGACGACGTGCTGCTGCTCAACGACGGCCTGATCGTGCTGATCGTCGAGCGCATTATCGCCAACGAGATCCATACGGTGGTCAAGATCGGTGGCGAGTTGTCGAACAACAAGGGCATCAACCGCCAGGGCGGCGGCCTGACAGCGCCGGCGCTGACGGCCAAGGACATGGAAGACATCAAGACGGCGATGAGCTTCCAGGCCGACTACCTGGCCATTTCCTTCCCGAAAAGCGCGACCGACATGGAAATGGCGCGCACCCTGGCCAATATCGCCGGCGAGCCTTACCACCACAAGCCGATGATGATCGCCAAGATCGAGCGCGCCGAAGCGATTCCCGTGCTGCAGGAAATTCTCGATGCCTCCGACGGCATCATGGTGGCGCGTGGCGACCTGGCCGTGGAAGTGGGTAATGCGGCCGTGCCGGCCTTGCAAAAGCGCATGATCAAGATGGCGCGCGCCTCGAATAAACTGGCCATTACCGCCACCCAGATGATGGAATCGATGATCGTCAATGCCGTGCCGACCCGCGCGGAGGTGTCGGACGTGGCGAACGCCGTTTTAGATGGCACCGACGCCGTGATGACCTCGGCCGAGACAGCCTCGGGCAAATATCCGATCGAGACGGTGGAAATGATGGCCGCCATCTGCGTCGAAGCGGAACAGTCCGAATACAACAAGCTCGACGCGGACTTTTTGAACGTGACGTTCTCGCGCATCGACCAGTCGATCGCCTACGGCGCGCTGTTTACGGCCCACCATTTGCGCGTGAAAGCCATCGTGGCGATGACGGAATCGGGTTCCACCGCGCTGTGGATGAGCCGCCACAGTATCGACACGCCGATTTTTGCCCTGACGCCGAGCGTGACCACGCAGCGCAAGGCCACCCTGTACCGCAATGTGCGCGCCTACCACCTGCTGCAAAACGGCAGCAGCGCGCAAGTGCTGAAACAGGCCGAAGATTTGCTGGTCGCCAATGGCATCGTCAAGAAGGGCGACATGATCGTCGTCACCTGGGGCTCGCCGATGGGCCAGGCGGGCGGCACCAACGCATTAAAAATTGTACGCGTGGGTGAATATGATTAAGCCACGCGTGAGGTAAACCAGATGCCGGCGCGGTTCACCTGCCGCGAAGCGTCGCCACAGTTTCTATTGTTCTCTGGAGTATTACCATGTCTCTCGTATCCATGCGTCAATTGCTGGACCATGCCGCCGAAAACGGTTATGGCATTCCTGCCTTCAACGTCAACAACCTCGAGCAAGTGCAGGCCATCATGGCTGCCGCCGACGCGCTGAACGCGCCGGTGATCATGCAGGCGTCCGCTGGCGCCCGTAAATATGCCGGCGAAGCGTTCCTGCGCCACCTGATCGATGCCGCCATCGAAGCCTATCCGCACATTCCGGTCGTCATGCACCAGGATCACGGCCAGTCGCCGGCGATCTGCATGGCCGCCATCCGCTCCGGCTTTTCGTCGGTGATGATGGACGGTTCGCTCGAAGCGGACGGCAAGTCGGTCGCTTCCTACGAATACAACGTCGACGTGTCGCGCGAAGTGGTGAAGTTTTCGCACGCCATCGGCGTGACGGTGGAAGCAGAACTGGGCGTGTTGGGTTCGCTGGAAACCATGAAGGGCGACAAGGAAGACGGCCACGGCGCCGAAGGCACGATGACGCGCGAGCAGTTGCTGACGGACGTGGCGCAGGCGGCCGACTTCGTGCAGCGCACCCAGTGCGACGCGCTGGCGATCGCGATTGGCACCTCGCACGGCGCCTACAAGTTTACCCGCAAGCCGACCGGCGAAATCCTGGCGATCGACCGCATCAAGGAAATCCACGCGCGCATCCCGAACACCCACCTGGTGATGCACGGTTCCTCGTCGGTGCCGCAGGAATTGCTGGCCATCATCCGTGAATTCGGCGGCGACATGAAGGAAACCTATGGCGTGCCGGTTGAAGAAATCCAGGAAGGCATCCGTCACGGCGTGCGCAAGATCAATATCGACACCGATATCCGCCTGGCGATGACGGCCGCGATTCGCCAGTTCATGTTCCAGAACCCGTCGAAATTCGATCCGCGCGACTACCTGAAACCGGCCCGCCTGGCGGCCGAGCAGATCGTGCGCGCGCGCTTCCAGCAATTCGGCTGCGAAGGCCAGGCCTCGAAAATCAAACAGATTTCGCTGGAAAAAATGGCCGAGCGCTACAAGGCCGGCGAGCTTGCCCAGATTGTGAAGTAAAATCTTGCCCGGAGCGGGCCGGCTTTCTTGCCGGCCCGTTGTTCACGACCGGCGGGCGATTGTCCTGCACGCCGGTGTCGCTTCATGTTTTGTTTCATTCCAACCATTCCCTCCGCTATGAACAGCCTCTATCAGACCTCCATCCATTCCCTGCCACTGCTCGGTCACGGCAAGGTGCGCGACAACTATGCCGTCGGCGACGACAAGATCCTGATCGTCACCACCGACCGCCTGTCGGCCTTCGACGTCGTCATGAACGAGCCGATTCCCGGCAAGGGCAAGGTCCTCAATCAGATGAGCGACTTCTGGTTCGAAAAGCTGGGCCATATCGTGCCGAACCACCTGACGGGCGTGGCGCCTGAATCGGTGGTGGAAGCCGAAGAAGTGGAGCAGGTCAAGGGCCGCGCCGTGGTGGCCAAGCGCTTGAAACCGATCATGGTCGAGGCGGTGGTGCGCGGCTATCTCATCGGTTCGGGCTGGAAAGACTACCAGGACACGGGCAGCATCTGCGGCATCAAGCTGCCGGCAGGCCTGCAACAGGCGCAAAAGCTGCCGCAACCGTTGTTCACGCCTGCAGCCAAGGCCGAACTGGGAGAGCACGACGAAAACATCAGCTTTGCTGACATGGAACAGCGCATCGGCGCGGAACTGGCCGCGAAAATGCGCGACGTCAGTATTCAGTTGTACCAGGCGGCCGCCGATTACGCCGCCACGCGCGGCATCATCATTGCCGACACCAAATTCGAATTCGGCCTGGACGACGATGGCGTGATGCACCTGATGGACGAAGTGCTGACGGCCGACTCATCGCGCTTCTGGCCAGCGGACTCGTACCAGCCCGGCATGTCGCCGCCATCGTTCGACAAGCAGTTTGTGCGCGACTACCTGGAAACCCTGAGCTGGGGCAAGACGGCGCCGGCGCCGGCACTGCCGGCCGAGGTGATCGAGAAGACCCAGGCCAAGTACTTCGAAGCCATCGAACGCCTGACCGGCGCAAAGCTGAAGGACTGAGATGACTGATCAACAAGCACCACTGGTCGGCGTGATCATGGGCTCGTCCTCGGACTGGGACGTGATGCAACACGCCGTAACGATCCTGAAACAGTTCGGCGTGCCGTTCGAAGCGCAAGTCATTTCCGCGCACCGCATGCCCGACGAGATGTATGCCTATGCCAGGAGCGCGCGTGCGCGTGGCCTGCGCGCGATTATCGCCGGCGCCGGCGGCGCGGCCCACCTGCCGGGCATGGTGGCGGCGATGACCATCGTGCCGGTGCTGGGCGTGCCCGTGCCCTCGAAATACCTGCGCGGCGAAGACTCGATGCTGTCGATCCTGCAAATGCCCAAGGGCGTGCCGGTGGCCACTTTCGCCATCGGCGAAGCGGGTGCCGCCAATGCCGCGCTGACGGCCGTGGCCATGCTCGCCGCCAATGACGACGCGCTGGCCGCCCAGCTCGAAGCTTTCCGTGTCACGCAAACCGACGCCGCCAAGGCGATGACTTTACCGCTGGACTAAATGAGCCATTCTTCTTCTTCTTCGCAACCTTTGCCGTCTACGCCCATCTTGCCCACCGCCAACCCGCCCGCCTGGCTGGGCGTGATGGGCGGCGGCCAACTGGGCCGCATGTTTGCCCAGGCCGCCCAGAGCATGGGCTACCAGGTTGCAGTTCTTGAACCTGTGCTGGAGCCGTCCCATGATTGCCCGGCCGGCCAGGTCGCGCAGCGGCTGGTCAATGCCGGCTACGACGCCGCCGCCGGCCTCGACGCCTTGGGCGCACAATGCCTGGCGGTGACCACCGAATTTGAAAACGTGCCGGCCGGCAGCCTGTCGCGCCTGGCCGACAAGGTGTTTGTCGCGCCGAACGCCCATGGCGTGTCGGTGGCGCAGGACCGCATCGCCGAAAAGCGTTTTTTTGTCGATTGCGCGGGCAAATCCGGCGTGCTGCCGGCGCCGCACAAAGTGATCGCCAGCGAGGACGATATCGCGGCGATTCCCGATGATCTCTTGCCCGGCATCCTGAAAACCGTGCGCATGGGCTATGACGGCAAGGGGCAGGTGCGCGTGCGCTCGCGCGACGAGGTGCGCGCCGCGTTTGCCGGCATGGGGCAGGTCACCTGCCTGCTGGAAAAAATGCTGCCGCTGGCCTATGAGGTGTCGGTGCTGACGGCGCGCGGCTTTGACGGCGCCTCGGTGGTGTATCCGATCGCCGAAAACGTGCACCGCGACGGCATCCTGTTTACCACCACCGTGCCGGGCCCGAACGTCTCGAACGATTGCGCGGCCAAGGCGCAGCGCGCGGCGCAGGCCATGGTGGCCGAGCTCGGCTATGTCGGCGTGCTGTGCATCGAGTTTTTTGTGCTGGCAGACGGCTCCCTGGTGGTCAATGAAATGGCGCCGCGGCCGCACAACAGCGGCCACTACACGATGGACGCCTGCGTCACCAGCCAGTTCGCGCAGCAGGTGCGGGCCATGGCGCGCTTGCCGCTGGGCGACACGCGCCAGCATTCGCCGGCCGTGATGCTCAATATCCTGGGTGACGCCTGGTTTGCCAACGAGACCGACGCCATCCGTGAACCGGCCTGGGACCAGGTGCTGGCGCTGCCGGGCGCTTGTTTGCACCTGTATGGCAAGGATGATCCGCGCCGTGGCCGCAAGATGGGTCACCTGACCCTGGTCGCGGCCACCTTGCCCGAAGCGCAGCAACGCCTGCATGAGGCTTGCCTGATCCTGGGAATTGCGCCGTGAGCATGCCGCAGTCGATCATTGACGCTGCCGCCTTGCTGGAAGCGGGCGCGCTGGTGGCGTTTCCTACCGAGACCGTGTATGGCCTGGGGGCGGACGCGGAAAACCCGCAAGCTGTCGCGCGCATCTATGAGGCCAAGGGCCGTCCGTCCGACCATCCGGTGATCGTGCATGTGGCGCCCGGCGCCGACCTGGCGCACTGGTGCGACGACTTGCCGGTGGCAGCGACGCAACTGGCGGCCGCCTTCTGGCCCGGTCCGCTGACCCTGATCGTCAGGCGCGCCGCGCGCATTCCCGATGCGGTCTCCGGCGGGCAGGATACGGTGGGTTTGCGCTGCCCGTCGCACCCGGTGGCGATCGCCTTGCTCGCCGCTTTCAAGGGCGGCAAGGGTGGCGTGGCGGCGCCGTCGGCCAACAAATTTGGCAATGTCAGCCCGACCACCGCGCAGCATGTGCGCGATGAATTCCAGGCGGAACTCGACAGCGGCTTGCTGGGCGCGGTGCTCGATGGCGGCCAGAGCGAGGTCGGCATCGAGTCGACCATCGTCGACCTGTCGCGCCTGGCCACGCATGGCCCGGTGCTGTTGCGTCCCGGTCATATCAGCGGCGAGCAGATCGCGGCCGTGATGGGGCAGTTGCCGGCTTCAGCGGATGCGACCGCGCCGCGCGCCTCCGGCACGCTCGATTCGCACTATGCGCCACACACGCCTGTTGCGATGCAGCACACCGATGTGCTGGGCGAAACGCTGAACCAGTTGCTCAATGCCGGGCGCCGGATCGCGCTGATCCATTACTCTGCCTTGCCGCCGGCCTCGGCCAGCGTGCGCCTGGCGCCCGTGCCCGCTTCCTACGCGCATGCGCTGTACGCCTCGCTGCGCACGATGGACCAGGCCGGCGCCGAGCTGATTTTGGTGGAAGCACCACCGACCGGCCCGGACTGGCTGGGTGTCAATGACCGCCTGCGGCGCGCCGCCTTTGGCTCGACCGGCCTGCTGCAGCAATTTCTCGGCATTTGAACGCAGTCCCAACCAGCCCCGTTCAGGGGTTTTTTCTTGACGCAGCGCAATATAAATCATTGTCCGTAGTCATGACAATTCCGCCATAATTGACGCACTTGCCCGGTCTTGCGCGAACGGAAAGAGTTGTTGTTATTTGGCTGTTTTTTCAAACGTATTTTCTATACAAGCATACGGAACGATGGCATATTAGTTGGGTAGCGAATAGCACGCCCGTTCGTTTGTAAACCAAAAAAAGACCCTAGGAGACAAAATGCAATACACCAAATTCGCGCTTGCCGCGCTGACAGCGGCTGTCCTGGCCGGTTGCGGCGGCTCCAGCGGCGGCGACCAGACCCTGAAAGTCAAATATACGGCACAAGTCTCGTTCGGCGACAGCCTGTCCGACGTTGGTTCCTATGCGGTCGGCACGATCGCCGCGCTGAAAGGCGGCAAGTTCACCATCAATGGCAACAATACTTCCATCAATCCTGAGCTGACGGGCAAGAACTGGACCGAACACCTGGCCGCGCAATTCGGCCTGCCAGCGCCATGCGCGGCGCAAACCGGTCTCGACGGCAATGCCGCCCAGGGTTTTTCAGTCGCTTCGGTAAAACATGCCGGCTGCTTCGGCTACGCCATGGGCGGCTCGCGCGTGACCAATCCGGTCGGCCCGAACAACAAATTGACGGGCAGTGCGCTGGGCGCGCTGACCGTGCCGGTGACCACCCAGATCGCCAATCACCTGGCGGTATCGGGCGGCAAATTCAGCGGCACCGAAGTGGTGTTCGTGATGGCCGGCGGTAATGACTTGCTGTTCCAGTTGGGTGGCTTGCAAGCGTCTGCCACGGCTGAAGGCACGAAGGCCTTCGGCTCCAGCCTGGTCAGCCAGCTGGCGGCTGGCGCGCCGAATCCCCAGACCGCTGCGGCGGCCATTAGCCTTGCGCTGCAAACCGAGAGCGCGCGCCCGGGCAGCACCTCGACCACCATCGTGGCAGCTGCGGTTACCGCTGCTGCGCGCGCGGGTAACACGGCTGCCGCATCGGCAACCGTCTACGGTCCGATGGTTGTTACGGCTCAGGCCGCCGCTGCCAAGGCCGGTGCCGACTACGCCGCCAAGACCGGTCCGACCCTGGTCACCGCCATGGGCACGGCCGGCGCCGAACTGGTGGCGCTGGTGAAAGACCAGATCATTGCCAAGGGCGCGACCCACGTGGTCGTCAACAACCTGCCGGACGTGGCCAATACGCCATCGGGTCTCGGCAAGGACGCCAATACGCGTGCCCTGATCAACGCCATGGTGTCGGCCTTCAACACGCAGATCAGCACCGGCCTGGCCGCCAATGACAAGGTGTTGCTGGTTGACGTGTTTGCCGTCAGTCATGATCAGGCAAGCAACCCTGGTCCGTATGGCCTGACCAACGTCAAGGAACCAGCGTGCAACCTGACCGATGCCACCAAGAATCCGCTGGGCAGCTCGCTGGTGTGTAACGGCAGCAACCTGATCGCCGGCGACGTCAGCCATTACTCCTATGCCGACGATGTGCATCCTTCGCCGTTCAACAACCTGTTGCTGGCGCGTTATGTTGCCAAAGACCTGGTGACGCGCGGCTGGCTGTAATCGGGCGGCGCCCCGGCCATGCCGGGGCGCCTGAAGGACTGACTGGATAGGCGACTATCCGCACATGATGAATCAGGAGACAATATGAACCAACGTTTCAATCGCGCGGCGCAGGTGCTGGCGGCCATCGCGGCCATGACACTCGCTTCGGCTGCCACGGCGCAAAGCGCCGGCACTTTTACTGCCAAGGTCGGCCTCAACAAGATCACGCCGCATGTGACCAGCGGCGACATGACGGCGCCGGCCCTGCCGAACACCAAGGCCGACGTCGAGTCCGACACCAAGCCGATTTTGACCCTGGCCTATATGCTGACCGACAATATTTCGGCCGAGATGCATCTGGGCGTGCCGTACAAGCATAATCTGATGGGCGCCGGCTCCATCAAGGGCACGGGCAAGCTGGGCACCTCGGAAGTGCTGCCGCCGACCTTGCTGATGCAGTACCGTTTCTTTGACGCCAACGCCATGATCCGCCCTTACGTGGGCGCGGGCCTGACCTACGCCTATTTCCAAAAGGAACGCGGTTCGGGCGCGATGACGGCCTTGCTCAATCCGGGCGGCGAGCCGTCGACCTACCGCCTGCAAAACAAGCTGGCCGGCAGCATCCAGGTCGGCGCGACGCTGGCCTTCAACGAACGCTGGTTCGCCGACGTGGGCGTCATCAAGACCTACCTGAAAACCCGTGCCTCGTTCTCGACCGGCCAGACGCAGGATATCAAGCTCGATCCGACCGCCGTCAGCATCGGTATCGGCTACAAGTTTTTCTGAGATTGCCGTATTTGAAAAAAATCCGCTGCGGCGGATTTTTTTTGTGCCCTCACTCGGGCAGGGTGCTGAATTTGCCGTGGTGAAAAATCAGCGGCGGCTGGGCCGTGTAGGCGCATTGCTCCACTTCGCCGACAAAGATCACATGGTCGCCTTCCGGATAGCGGCTGCGGTTATGGCACTCGAACCAGGCCGAGGCGCCTTTCAGGATGGGCTGGCCGGTGCGCGACAGTTCAAACTCGACACCGTCAAACGGGTTCGGCGTGCGGCGCGAAAAACGCTGGGCCAGTTCGGCCTGGCCGGCGCCCAGCACATTGATCACATAATGCGAGTTGCCGCTGAAGATGGGCATGCTGTTGGCCGCCTCGCCCAGACTCCACAGCACCAGCGGCGGCGACAGCGACACGGAATTGAAGGAACTGGCTGTCAGTCCGCGGAAGCTGCCGTCGGCCAGGCGCGTGGTGATGACCGTCACGCCGGTGGCAAATTGCGACAATGCCTGTCGGAAATGAGGGGTATCGAATGCTTGCGCGGGGGCGCGGGGGGAGAGTGTATTCATGGGTGACCTGTCTGTTTGCAGCCATTATGCCAAAAAATCACTGACAGGGCGCAAGCATGGCCGCAAAGGCAAGCCGTACGCTGGCGGCAAGCGGCGCAAGTTTGCGTTACATTGGTGGAACAAGCATGATGCATGACGACGCTTGAACGACCTGGGAGCATGAGATGAGCGAGCAGAGGGAGCTGGCGGTGCTGGGCGGTGGTTGTTTCTGGTGCCTGGACGCGGTCTACCGGCAAGTGCGCGGCGTAGTCAGTGTCGAGACCGGCTACATGGGCGGGCAGGTGGCGCAGCCCACGCATGCACAGGTGGCAGAGGGTAATACGGGTCACGCGCAAGTGGTGCGGCTGGCATTCGATGCGGCCATCGTCGGCTATCACGACTTGCTGGAGGTATTTTTTACCAGCCACGACCCGACCACCGCCGACCGGCAGGGCAATGACGTGGGTTCGCAGTACCGCTCCGTCATTTTTACCCACTCGGCGCGGCAGGACGCGGTGGCGCGGCAGGTCATCGCCGAGATGGCCGTCGTGTGGGATGCGCCCATCGTCACGCAGGTGCTGCCGGCGCAGTCCTGGTACCGGGCTGCAGACGAACAGCAGGATCATCTGGCGCGTCATCCTTTGGCAAGCTATAGCATCCTGGTCGCCGCACCCAGGCTCGACCAGTTCCGCGCCCTGCACCCCGGCCTGGCCAAATGACGCTAGTGCGCCAGCACGGGCGCTTGCGGCGGCAGCGCGATCGGTTTGGCCTCGTACATATGGTTGCGCGACCACGGCAGGGTGCCTGACCTGCGGCCTGCCTTGACGCAAACGATCTGGTACAGGCTGATCAGGTCTTGCTCGAAGGCATAGCTGCAGCCGGCCAGGTAGACATGCCAGATGCGAAAGCGCCGCTCGCCCGCCAGCGGGCGGATCTGTTCGGCATGGGCTTCGAAGTTTTCCGTCCACAGCGCGCAGGTGCGCGCGTAGTGGCGGCGCAGGTTTTCCACGTCCAGCACTTCCAGTCCGCCTTGCTGCATGGTTTTGAGCACATTGCCGATATGCGCCAGTTCGCCATGCGGAAATACATATTTTTCGATGAACTCGCCGCCACCATAGGGAGTCTCGCCATTGTCCGGATCGGTGGAAGTGATGCCGTGATTCATCGCCACGCCGTCCGGCGCCAGCAGCTTGCTGATGATGGAAAAGTAATCGGGCAAATGTTTCAGGCCCACGTGTTCGAACATGCCGACGCTGGTGATGCGGTCGAACTGGCCCGTCACGTCGCGGTAGTCCTGCAGCCGGATCTCGACCAGGTGTTCCAGGCCGGCCTCGGCCACGCGCGCGCGCGCCAGCTGGTACTGGTTTTCCGACAGGGTCACGCCGACGCAGCGCGCGCCATATTGTTGTGCGGCGCGCAACACCAGCGCGCCCCAGCCGCAGCCGATATCGAGCAGGCTCTGGCCCGGCTGCAACTGGATTTTTTTCAGGATATGGTCGATTTTTTTCACTTGCGCCTGGGCCAGGGTTTCATCGCCGTGCTCGAAGTAGGCGCAGGAATACACCAGGGCCGGATCGAGAAACTGCTGGTAGAAAGCGTTCGACACATCGTAGTGGTAGCGGATCGCTTCGGCGTCCTTGCTCTTGTCGTGCGTAAAGCTGCGCACGATGCGGGCCAGCTTGCCTTCCGGCTTGAGGGTGTTGCGCGCCAGCGCATTGCAGATGGAAATCATGTCCTGCGCCCGGCCCTTGACCTCGATATTGCCTTCCACATAGGCCGAGCCCAGATTGGCCAGCGAGGGGTTCAGCAGGTAGCGGGCCGAGGCGATGGTGGGCAGGCGGATGGTGACGCGCGGCGCCTCGCTCGACAGGTCGACGTGCTGGCCGTTCCACAGTTCTATGCGCAGCGGCAAGGCAGCCTTGCTGCGCATGCCGGCGATCCAGGACTTGAGTTGGTTTTGAACAAACAAGATGGCCTCCAATGAAGCGGCCGCGCTGGCGACCGTTAATTGAACAACAATATTATTCAGATCCTACTCCGCACAGCCTACACCCATATCGATCAGTTTGCTTTGCGCCTGCACGGTCAGGGTTGCAAGCGTTCCATGCTCCACTGGCCGTCGGCGCCGCGCACAAACACGATGCGGTCGTGGAAGCGCGAGCGGCGGCCCTGCCAGAATTCAATGCGTTCCGGCCGCAAACGGTAGCCGCCCCAGTGTGCGGGACGCGCTGGCGTCTCGCCGGCGACGGCTGCGACGGTCTCGTAATTGGCTTCGAGCTGGGCGCGGCTGGCGATCGGCGCGCTTTGCTGCGAGGCGATGGCCGACAGGCGGCTCAGCAAGGGGCGCACATTGAAATACTCGTCGCTCTCGGCCGCCGAGGTTTTCACCACCGTGCCTTCGATGCGCACCTGGCGCTCCAGTTCGCGCCAGAAAAACAGCAGCGCTGCCTGCGGGTTCTGGGCCAATTGCTGGCCCTTGTCGCTGTTGTAATTGGTGTACCAGGTAAAGCCTTGCTCGTCGAATTGCTTGATCAGCACGATGCGCGAGCTGGGTTTGCCTTCCGGGCTGACGGTGGACAAGCTCATGGCGTTCGGCTCGCTCACTTGCGCCTTGAGCGCTTCGTCAAACCACTTCTGGAACTGGGCCACCGGATCGGCCAGCACGTCGGCTTCCGACAGGCTCGAATGCAGGTAATCGGTGCGCATGGCGGCCAGGGTAGCGGCGTCGTGCACCGGTCCCGGTAACGGTACGGCGCCAGCGGCCGGTGCCGCGGCGTCTTCTGGCGCAATGCCGCGCCGGCGCTGCATGGCCGCGCCCAATTGTTCCATCTGCTGCGCGCTGAACAGGCGCCTGGCCATCGTCGCCAGCTGGCTTTCTTCCTTGCCCATGTGGGCGTGATAGGCGTCGACATAGGCGTTCACGCCATCGACGGAGAGCGCGGTGCTGGCGCCGGCGGCGATCGCGTCGAGTTGCGGGCGCAGGGTGGACCAGGCCTGGTCCATGCGCTGATGGTCGGCCAGGATGCCGGGCACCAGGGTGGCCAGCAGGTCGGCGTCGGCGCCGGTGGCGCTCGCTTGCAGCATCGGCATCAGATCTTGCTCTTCGTCATCGTGGTGCAGATGGGCGGCTTGGTTGAAGTATTGCAGCACCGCCTTGGCCGCCTGCTGCGACTCTGTCGTATTGCCTTGCTGCGGCAGGTAGGCCAGCAGGTTCTGCAGGGTGGTCAGTTGTTTGCGGATCTTGTCGTGGCAATGCTTGAGCACGGCAATCGGCTGGTCAAAGCCGGGAACGGAGTCGAACAGCGGAACGGTCATGGTGTGCTTTCCAGTTAATCAGGGATGGTGCAGTGTTGGGGCGCGGCGACAGTTGCAGCCTGCCGAACGCCAGTGCGGTCATTTTAGAATATCCGTCAGCGCCGTGTCCGTTAAAATGGCGCCATGCATACCTCCACCCATGAACTTATTTCCCCGGACTTGACCGAGATTGATTTTGAACGGCGCTTCGGCGGCATTGCCCGCTTGTATGGCGCGCCGGCACTGGCGCGGTTTCGCGCCGCCCATGTGTGTGTGATCGGCGTGGGCGGCGTCGGTTCCTGGATTGTCGAAGCCCTGGCCCGCAGCGCCGTCGGTCATTTGACCCTGATCGACCTCGATAACGTGGCCGAGTCGAATATCAACCGCCAGATCCAGGCCATGAGCGACACCATCGGCAAGGCCAAGATCACGGCCCTGGCCGAACGTATCGGCCTGATCAACCCGTTTTGCCAGGTCACCGAGGTCGAAGATTTCATTGCACCCGATAACCTGGAGCAACTGCTTGGTGGCCAGCATTTTGATTACCTGGTCGACGCCATCGACAATGCCCGCTCGAAAGCGGCGCTGATCGCCTGGTGCCGCAGTCGCAACTTGCCGATGCTGACCATCGGCAGCGCGGGCGGGCAGACGGACCCGACCCTGATCGCCGTGCGCGACCTGGCGAAAACGGAACAGGAACCGCTGCTCAAGCGCGTGCGCAAGCATTTGCGCACCGATTACGGTTTTCCGCGCGGCGTGAAAAGCAAATTCAATGTCGATGCCGTGTTTTCGATGGAACCGTTGACGACGCCCACGTCCACGCCCGAAACGGGCGAAGCCTGTGACATGGATGGCGCCACCGCCGGCGTCACCGGCCTGAACTGCGCCGGTTTCGGCTCCAGCGTGGTGGTCACGGCCAGCTTCGGCATGGTGGCCGCCGCCCATGTCTTGAAAAGCCTGCGCCAGCCGCAGGCCGAGGCCTTGCCCGACGCCGCTTGAGCGTTCAAACAAGCTGGCGGCTGGCCAGGATATGGTAGTCGCCACTGCTCTTGACCGACTCGACCAGCACCAGTTGCCTGGCCTGCCAGACAATCGGCGCAAACGGCGCCTTTGGCGGCGGACCGGCCTTGCGCGCCAGGGTCACATGCGGCGTAAAACGGTCGTGTTCAAAAGCGCTCGCCAGGCCGGCGCAAGCCAGGCGTTGCATCAGCTGCGCGCGCAGCGCCAGTAGCGTTGGCGGCGTCTCGCGCAGCGCCGACCAGCTCAGCTCGGCCTTGGAAAAAAAGCTGAAATGGTCGAAACACAAGGTCATGGCGCTGGCCGGCACCTCGTCCAGGATGGTTTGCAGCGCCGGCACCTCGCGCGCGTCGCGCTGGCCCAAAAAGGCCATGGTCAGGTGCAGTTTGCCGGGCCGCGACGGCGTGCCGCCGACGGCCGCCTGCAGCGCGGCGAAGGCGGCGCGGGTGGCCGCATCGGGCCACAGGCCATAGAACAAACGTGGCTGTGGTGACAAGTTTTTCATATCGCTCCCATGGTTTGCTATTATTGTCGCGCATCCTGCCCATCCACCATGGCAGGGTCTGACTGAAATCTCATTGACACTCAAGGAAAGTAACCATCATGACGCGTAGCTCCGTATTGTTTGCCCTGATCTGCTCCGTCGCCGCGTCGCTGGCGCAGGCGCAAGCCCCCGCACCGGCGCCCGTACCGGCATCGGCCGTGTCGCTGAGTCCGGGCCCGGTCGCCGACAAGCTGATCATCATCGACAACAAAGTGGGCGCCGGCAAGGAAGCGGCCGTCGGCAATACCGTCAGCGTGCATTACACGGGCTGGCTGTACCGTCCGCTGGCGAAAAACTCGCGCGGCAAGCAGTTCGACAGCTCCGTCGGCCGTGGCCCGTTTGACTTCCCGCTGGGCAAGGGTATGGTCATCAAGGGTTGGGACCAGGGCGTGGCCGGCATGAAAGTGGGCGGCAAGCGCACCCTGATCATTCCTGGCGAACTGGCCTACGGCGCGCGCGGCGCCGGCAATGGCGACATCCCGCCGAACTCGGCGCTGATCTTCGATGTCGAATTGCTTGATGTTAAGTAATTAATTATTCGACAGCAACGCCCTCGCGCGTTGCTGTCAAAGGCGGTAGACTGGGTACTCCTGCAACCGTGGAGACTCCCCCATGAATATCGCCAACGACGTCACCGAACTGATCGGCAATACACCGCTGGTGCGCATCAACCGCATCGCCGCCGGCTGCAAAGCCACCATCCTGGCCAAACTCGAATTCTACAATCCCGCCCACAGCGTCAAGGACCGCATCGGCCTGGCCATGATCACCGCCGCCGAAAGCGCCGGCCTGATCCATCCCGACACCGTCATCGTCGAGCCCACCAGCGGCAATACCGGCATCGCGCTGGCGATGGTGTGCGCGGCGCGCGGCTACCGCTGCACCCTGGTCATGCCCGATACCATGAGCCGCGAACGGCGCATCCTGCTGCGCGCCTATGGCGCCGAACTGGTCTTGACGCCGGGCAGCGAAGGTATGCTGGGGGCGATCCGCAAGGCCGAAGAGCTGGTGGCGGCCGACCCGCGCTACCTGATGCTGCAGCAATTCAATAACCCCGCCAATCCCGCCATCCACCGCCAGACGACGGCCGAGGAAATCTGGCGCGATACCGATGGGCAAGTTGACATCGTGATCGCCGGCGTCGGCACCGGCGGCACGATTACCGGCATCGGCGAAGTGCTCAAGGAACGCAAGAGCGGCGTGCAGATCATCGCGGTGGAGCCGGAGGCCTCGCCGATGCTGTCGAAAGGCACCAAGGGCCCGCATCCGATCCAGGGCATCGGCGCCGGCTTCGTGCCGCAGATACTGAACACCGCCATCTACGACGAAGTCATCTGCGTCAAGAGCGACGACGCCTTTGCCACCGCGCGCCTGGCCGCCAGCGACGAAGGCCTGCTGGTCGGCATCTCGTCGGGCGCCGCCCTGTGGGCCGCCTTGCAGGTGGCGCAGCGGCCGGAAAACGCCGGCAAGACCATCGTCACGATTATCCCGTCGTTCGGCGAGCGCTACCTGAGCACGGCGCTGTATGCGGGGCTGGGCGATTAGTTTGTCTGCTGTCGCACATAGGCGCAGTACAATACGGAACGGGCCGCAATAGTTCGGCCCGTCTTCCGTCTTTGAAGGAAATATGTTTCTGGTAAAACCTGAACGCCGCCGCCTGTTGCAGCTCGCTGCCACCGCAGCGGCCATTGCGCTGGGCCTGGCCTCGCGCGCCTTTCCCCAGTGGCTACCCGACGCGCTCGGCAAATATCCGGGCGACGCCCTGTGGGCCATGATGATCGTGTTTGGACTGGGCTTGTTTGCCACCCGCATGCGTACCTGGCAGCTGGCGCTATGGGCCTTGCTGGTCTGCTTTGCGGTCGAGTTCAGCCAGCTGTACCAGGCGCCGTGGATCGTCGAGCTGCGCAGCCACACCCTGGCTCATCTGGTGCTGGGCTCGTTCTTTGGCTGGGCCGACCTGATCGCCTGCACGGTCGGGGTGGCCGTGGCGGCGATGATCGACAACCTGGCGCTGTTCAAACGCCGTTAAGCCTTATTTGACGTTGCCTTCCGCGTCGCGCACTTCCACCGGCGCCAGTTTCAGCCTGGACAGTTGCGGTGCGATCTTCGCCTGGTCACCGACGCCGATCACGATCAGCTTTTCAGGCTGCAGGTATTTTTTTGCCACCTGCTGCACCTGCTTGCCCGTCACGCTGGCAAAGCGCTGCGGCAGCAGGGTGTAGTAGTCGAGGCCCAGGTTGTAGACATAGGTGCTGGCCATGCTGGCGCTGACGCTGGCGTTGGTGTCGAACTGGCCCGGCAGCGACAATACCTGCGCATTGCGCGCATTCGACAATTCCTTGGCGCTCAAAGGCCTGGCGATCATGGCGCGCAGCTCCTTCACCGTTTCCGATACGGCCGCGCCCGTCACGTCGGTGCGTACGCTGGCCGCGATCGAGAACGGGCCGGGCAGGCTGCGGTACTGGAACTGCGAGCGCACGCCGTAGGTATAGCCCTTTTCTTCGCGCAGATTGGTGTTCAGGCGGCTGGTAAACAGGCCACCGAGGGCCGCGTTCATCACTTGCAGCGGCGCGTAGTCGGGCGTCTTGCGGTCGACCGCAATATTCGACAGGCGCAGCGCCGTTTGCGGTGCGCCCGGCTTGTCGACCAGGATCAATCTGGCCTTGCTGGTGGCAGGCAGGGCGGCCACCGATGGCGCGACTTCGCCCGCTTTCCAGGCGCCGAACTTCGCTTGCGCCAGCGCCTTCAGTTCGCTTTCCGTGATATCGCCCGAGACGATCAAGGCCGCATTGTTCGGCACATAATGCTGCTGCCAGAAGCGCTGCAGGTCGGCGCGGGTGGTCGCTTTCAAGGCCGCTTCCGTGCCCAGCTGGATATAACCGTAAGGATGTTGCGGGCCGTACAGGGCGGCCGCTTCCACGCGGGCGGCGACAAAGCCGGCGTTTTCGCGCTGCTGCGCCAGGTTGCCGATGCGGCTGGCGCGCTGGCGCTCCACTTCCTCTTGCGGGAACTGCGGATGCTGCACCACGTCGGCCAGCAGGTCCAGCGCCTGCGGGAAGGTGCTCTTTAACGACGTCATCTGTGCAAACGAACTGTCGGCGCCGGAACCGGTACCGAGAAAAGCGCCCAGTTGCGCCGCTTCATCGGCGATCTGCGGCGCGCTGCGCGTGGCCGTGCCTTCCTGCAGCAATTGCGCCGTAAAGCTCGACAGGCCGGGCTGGGCCAGCGGATTGGCGCCGGAGCCACTCTTGATCACCAGCTGGCTGGCCACCAGCGGCACGGCCGGGTTGTAGTGGTGAATCACCGTCAGGCCGTTGGCCAGGGTGAACGATTTGCCTTGCGGCAGCTTGATCGCTGGCGCCGGGCCGGCGGCGGGCACCTTGTTACGCCATGGCTCGTCGGCATTGATGGCGGTACCGGGCGCGGCCTTGACCTTGCCCGGTGCCGGCGTGGCCACTTCCGGGCCCAGGTCGGGCGTGCCCGGCACGCCGTAGACCACCACCCGCGCCCGGGTTTTGAGGTAGGTGTCGACGGCGCGCTGTACGCCGGCCGCCGTCACTTGCCGGTAGCGTTCGATATCCTTGGCCAGGTAGCCGGGGTCGCCCGTGTACTGGTTGTATTCGTTGAGCAAGTTGGCCACGCCGTGCCCGCCGACTTTTTCCACCTGGCTCAGCATCATGGTTTCGATGCCGTTGCGGGCGCGCTCGATTTCCTTCCCGGTCGGGCCTTGCGCACGCAGCTTTTCCAGTTCGGCGTTCAGGGCCTGCTCGATTTCTTCCGGCTGGTGGCCGGGGCGGGCCGTGGCGTCGATGGTAAACATCGAGCTCAACGCGGCCGAACCCTGGTCGGCGCCCACGTCCTGGGCGATCTGCTGCTCATATACCAGCGACTTGTACAGGCGGCTCGATTTGCCACCGGCCAGGATCTGCGCAGCAATCTTGAGTTCCGCATCGTCTTTGGTGTAGGCCGATGGGGTGAGCCAGCCGAAGTAGACACGGGGTAACTCGACCCTGTCCTGCACTACCACCCGGCGTTCCTCGGTGATCGGTGGCGTCACCACCTGCGGTTTTGCCACCGCCGGACCACTCTTGAAACTGCCGAAATATTTGTTGACCAGTTCCCTGGTTTTGGCCTTGTCGATATCGCCGGCGATCACCAGGCTGGCGTTGTTGGGGCCATAGTATTTGGTGAAGAATTGCTTGATGTCGTCCAGTTTGGCGTTCTGGATGTCGGCGTGCGAACCGATCACGCTGGCGTAATAGGGATGGTTCTTCGGAAACAGTTGATGAAACAGCGCTTCCTGCACGATGCCGTAGGGTACGTTTTCCACGCTCTGGCGGCGCTCGTTGCGCACCACGTCCTGCTGGTTGGTCAGCGCCGTCTGGTCGAGCACGTCGAGCAGATAGCCCATGCGGTCGGAATGGGTCCACAGCGCCAGTTCCAGCTGGTTCGACGGCACGGTATCGAAATAATTGGTGCGGTCGAAATCGGTGCTGCCGTTCGAATCGGTGGCGCCCGCGCCTTCGAGCAACTGGTCGGCCAGGCCGCGCGGCACGTGTTTGGTGGCGGCAAACATCATGTGTTCGAACAAGTGGGCAAAGCCGGTCAGGCCCGGCGCTTCATTGGCCGGCCCCACGTGGTACCAGATATTGACGGCGGTAACGGGCAGCTTGTGGTCTTCTACCAGGATCACTTCCAGGCCGTTGGGCAGCGTGTATTTTTCGTAGGCGATATGCGGCACGGCGGTGGCGCCGGCCGCTGCCGCTACGGCCGCTTCGGCCGCATGGGCCAGCGTGGGCGCAGCGCCGTACAGCGACAGCATCAGGGCGGGGATGGCCAGCAATTTGATCGGTTTCATGCGTGCTTCCAATAGAGGATGATAAAGAGTTCGGGACTAAGCAAGTACGCATAAATTCTTGTGGATTCTGACTTCCATAACCGGCGCTCTGCAGCGTTGCCCGCTGCTAGCAGTGCTCGCACTGCGTCGCATCGGGCGCCTTGCAGCGCATCCGGTTCTGTTCGTCATAATTTCACAATAATTTCTTGGCACTTACTTAGCGCCACAGCAGCGCCGCGCCGGCCAGCACCAAGAGGGAAGAGGCCAGCGAGACGATGGCGGCGGCGCCCAGCAAGCGCCATTCGCGCGGCGTAAACCAGCGCCTGTCGGCAACGCCCAAAGCGAGCGGCATCGCCAGCGGCGGCAGGCCGCCCGTGGCGCAGGCCTGCGCCGCCAGCGCTTCGGTGGCGGTGTTCAGCACGGCCAGCTGGCGCTCGACGGTCTCGGCCAGCACCGCTTCGTTCAGGGCCACCAGGGCAAAGATGGGGTCGTCGGTGTCGATCCGGATGCCGGTCCGCTCAAACACATGGCTGCGCAGTTTATGCTGGTCCACTACCATTGCACCTTGTCGAGTTGTTCGAAAATATCGCGGTAGACCACCTTGATACGCTGTTTTTCCATGATGTTGAACTTGTCGTTCTGCAGCACTTCCTGCATCGTCAGGCGTGCCGTGTTCATCTTTTTCACGTCGGCGCCAAAGGTATCCGGGTTGCGCTGCGACAAGGTGATGCTGCCTTTCACGCGGGCGCGGTGGTCGTTATACGACTGCGATTCGATGAACCGCTTGCCCGAGGCCGATTGCAGCAGGCCGAAGTGTTCGTTCTGCCACAGCACCAGCGGTACCGTGGTCGCCTGGGCCGTGGCGACAAAGCCGGTGGCCGTGTCGTGCAGGGTGTCGCCGCCGCCGACGATGGTGTGGATATACACCTTGCGGCCTGATTCTTCCAGCAAGGCAAAGCAGTCGTTTTCCAGCAGATAGCCCATCAGTGGCGAAAAGGTATTGGCGCCGTTGTCGACCACGCAGTTGCCGTCTGTCTCCAGGATATCGATCATCAACGCGTCAAAACGCTTCGGGTCGATCATGCGCCCCTCCGTCATGACCGGCACATGCTTGACGTTCATCGCCTTGTAGCGCGAGAAGGTGGCGTTTTCCTGGTCGGTGTCGTAGCAGCGCAGGGCGTTGTCGTCCTTGCCGACCATCCATTGCGCCAGCAGGGTCGACACCAGCGTCTTGCCGATGCCGCCTTTGCCCTGCAGGATGAAATGTACCGTGTTTTGCATTGCGACTACTCCAAGTGATTGCGTCTGTAACAGGTGAAAAGGTCAATGGCAGGGCGCTGCGCCGCTGTCGGGCGCCGGGCGCGCCACCGTGCCGTCGTCCGGCACGGCCAGGTAGCGCCAGCTGTAGCCGGCCTCGTGCAGGCTCAGCCTGAGCACGCCATGGCTGCTGTTGTCGCGCATCTCGCTGTGCGGCATGAAATAAAAGAAGGGCGTCAGGAAGGCGCCGCCGGTGCCGATCACGAACTGGCGCAGGCCCCGTTCCGTGTCGATGTTGCCGCTGGCGTCCTGCGGCGCGAAGCGCTCGTAATCGTGGTCGTGGCCCGACAGCACCAGCTCGGCGCCAGCCTGGTGCAGCGCCTGCCAGGCCGGCTGCATGGTTTTTGGCGCGCGGTGGCCGCCCGAACTGTACAACGGCGCATGCCAGTAGGCCAGGGTGCAGCGCGCCGGGTGGCGCGCCAGGTCGTCTTTCAGCCAGGCCAGCTGCTCGTCCAGCCGCGCGGCCGGCAAATGGCTGTTGAGCGAGATCACGTGCCAGCTGCCCAGTTGAAAACTGTAGTAATCGGGCCGGCCGAAATAATCGACATAGCCGCTGGCCGACCTGGAACCGTAGTATTCATGGTTGCCGGGCGTGGGGTAGGTGCGCTCCTTGAAGCGGCCCCAGGTGGGGGCATAGCAATCGCGAAATTCCGCCGCCAGGCCGACCGGATAGGTATGGTCGCCCAGGCTCAGTACGGCGGCCTCCGGCTTGCCGGCCAGTTCGCCGGCGATCAGCTCGGCCGTCAGCGCCGCGCCCGTGTATTGCCAGCCGTGCTGTCGGCAATCGGCGATATCGCCGGCCGCGTAGACGGTGTAGGCCGGACCGGCCAGGTAGGCGGCGGCCGCAGGATCAGCCGGCGCGCCGGCGCAGCCCGACAACAGCAGCAGGGACAGGCAGGTGGTGAGCGCGGAAGACAGGGTCATGGAAGGGGTGGTGGCTGGCAATTATTGAGAATAGTGGTTTTTTGTTCCGCAGGCAACCGTGGACAGATTGTCCGGTCACCACCGCGCACTGGGGTTTTTACCACAATCGTTTGCAAAGATACCATGTGCAAGGCGAAATCTGGTTATGATGAAGGGGAAGAATATCATTGATATAGGGTAATTTTTGTGTGAAAAATCCACCCTGGAGTGTGAAAAGGTTGCCGTGCCGCTCTCCAGTCTCGATAAAGCCCACCTGGACCGTCTCAATTTGCAGGGTTTGTCCTGCGTGGTGGGCAACCGCCGCCAAGCCAGGCGCCTGGTGCGACTGGTGCTGGCCGCCAGCGAACGCCGGCAGTATCGCCGCGGCCACGCGTACGCCGAGCTGAACCGATGCTGGCTGGCCTATTATGGCGGCGAGATGGAGCCGGCCAGTGCCGCATTGCGCGAGTATTTTCACGCCTGCCATGACCTCGAAGGCGGCATGTCCTTGGCCGCGCTGCAGGGGGCTTACGCCAGCCGGCGCGGCGAATTTGCCGAAGCGGAACAGTTTTTCCTGCTGGCGCGCCAGCTTGCCGCGCAAATTCCTGATTCCCTGCATAAATTCATGCTGTATGCGCGCCTGGGCGTCGATGCCCTGAACCGTGGCGATACGCAGGAAGGGCCGCGCAACTTCCTGCTGGCACTCGATATCGCCGAGCGCTTCGGCACGCCCGCGCAGCGCGTCAACAGCCTGTCGAACCTGGCTTCGTCGCAGCACGACCTGGGCAATGACGAGGACGCGATCCCGCTGCTGTACGAAGCGCTCGACATCATCGGCACGCAAAAGCTCAAGTACCAGCACACCATCGTCTCGGCCAACCTGGCCATGTGTTTGCTGGCCACCGGCAAGCCGGTCGAGGCGCTGGCGCTGGTCGAACCGTTTTATGACTGGCCCGAGGAAAATCTGGCGGTGCGCGCCTTCTTGTTCTGCATTGCCGCCCATGCCGCCATTTCGCTGCAGCAAGCGCAAACCGCACTGGAACTGCTGCAGCGCGCCGATCAATACGCGCATCAGGCGCAGGACCTGGAGGAGCAGATGCATGTGTGGCTGGTGCGCGGCAAGCTCGACCTGCACGCGGGCGATGCGGCCACCGCGCTGGTGTCGTTGACGCAGGCGCACAGCCTGCTGAGCTGGACCCGCAATCCGTTTCACCGGCAGCAGATCCTGCGCGGCTTGTCCGACCTCAATGCGCAGTTGGGCCACTGGCAGGACGCGTATGGTTATTTGCAGCAGTATCACGCCGCTTTTGAGGCGAGCAGCAAGTCCGCGCGCGCCTCGCGCGTGCTGATGCGTCACCTGGAAAAAGAAATGCGCAACCTCAAGGCCGAGCGCGACAAGGCGCTGGAATTGCAGGCCGCGCGCGAATCGGAAAACCTCAAGCTCGAGCACCTGAACCGCGAACTGGCGCACCAGATCCTGCACGTCAATTCGCTGCAGGACAGCCTGAAGGAGCAGGCCATGCGCGACCATCTGACGGGCCTGTACAACCGCCGCCATTTCGAAACCTGCCTGAACGCCATCCTGCACGAGGCCAATGGCAAAGCTGCGGTGGCCCTCATCATCATCGACCTCGATTTTTTCAAGCGCATCAACGATACCTACGGACACAACTTCGGCGACGAAGTGCTGATCCAGTTCGCGCGCCTGGTCGAAGGCCAGTTGCGTGGCAGCGACATGGTGTGCCGCTATGGCGGCGAGGAATTCTGCCTGCTGCTGCGCGAGGCCGACAGCCTGGTGGCGGCGCACAAGGTCGACGACATCGCCGCGCGCTACCGCCAGTTGCTGATCAAACAGGCGCCGCATAGCTTGTCCGGCTGCACTTTTTCGGCCGGCATCGCCGAATATCCGCTGCACGGCACTGGCCGCCATGAATTGCTGATGCGCGCCGACAGCGCCCTGTATGCGGCCAAGCAGGCCGGCCGCGACCGCTCCATGATCGCCGGCTAGCCGGCTAGATAAGTTTCAGCAATCCCTGCAAGGCATGCGCCACCGCCTGCTCGCGCACGGCCTGGCGGTCGCCGGCAAAGACCTGACGCTCGGTGTGCACGGCGCCGGCGCTGGCCCAGCCGAAGCAGACCGTGCCGACCGGCTTGCCGGGCACGGCGCCGCCGGGGCCGGCAATGCCGGTGGTCGACAGCGCCACCTGCGCGCCGCTATGGGCCAGCGCGCCTTGCGCCATGGCGGCGGCCACTTCCTCGCTGACGGCGCCATGGCTGGCGAGCAGCTGCGCCGGCACCCCCAGCATCTCGGTCTTGGACAGATTGGTATAGGTGACGAAGCCGCGCTCGAACCAGGCGCTGGAGCCGGCGATGTCGGTGACGGCCTGGGCCACGCCACCGCCCGTGCACGATTCGGCCGTGGCCAGTAATTGCCCCTTTGCATGCAGGGCCTGGCCCACCTCATGGGCCAGTGCAAACAGATCGTTGTTCATGGTGTCAGTTGAGTTGGACAGGCGTTGACTGTAGCACAGCGCACTGTGCCGCAAAAGCCGCAGGCGGGATATAAAAGTTTCCCCTTTGACAGCGAAAAATGGTTACACTTATTGCAAGCATGTCAAACGGTGACTGGCATGCGATTTAACGCAACCTTTCTTACTTGACTGTCATGGCACGATTGAATCAGCTTCCAGGCGACGGTTTTTCCAGGTGCACATGCCTGGCTGGCGGGCCCATGCTGTTGCAGGCTGCCTCATGATACGGCTGCGCTCGATTCGCCACAAGCTGGCCTCGGTGGTGTTGCTCAGCACGCTGATGACGCTGCTGATTTCCCTCGGCGCCATTCTGGCTTACGATCTGCACGGCGCGCGGCGCATGCTGCCGACAGACTATCTGCTCATCGTGCTGGGGGTGACGGTGGCAGCGCTGCTGATGGCCTGGCTGCTGCTGCGCCGCCTCGATCATGTGATCATCCAGCCCATTCTCGCTATCGCCGAAGTGGCCCGCAGCGTGATCGACACGGGCGACTACACGCGGCGCGCGCGCAAGCTCAGCGTCGATGAAGTGGCGCAATTGGTCGACTCCTTCAACCAGATGCTGGACGAGGTTGAGCAGCGCACGCAGGCGCTGGAACGTTCGAACGGCGAACTGGCGCGCGAAGCGGCCCAGCGCGCGCAGGCGCAACAGGAAGTGATGCGGCTGAACCAGGAACTCGAAATGCGCGTCCACGAGCGCACCATGCAGCTGGAACTGGCCAATGGCGAGCTGGCGCTGGCCATACACGAGGCGCACAGCGCCAACCAGGCCAAGTCGGCCTTTGTGTCGACGATGAGCCACGAACTGCGTACGCCGCTCAACGCCATCCTCGGCTTTGCGCAAATCCTCAGCGCCGACCGCCTGCCGTCGACCCTGGAACAAAAGAAAGAGTTTGCCGGCCATATCCTCAAGGCGGGCCGCCACCTGCTGACCTTGATCAATGAAATCCTCGACCTGGCCAAGGTCGAGTCGGGCACGCTGAGCCTGTCGCTCGAATCGGTGGCACTGTTGCCGCTGCTGGAAGAGTGCCGCCACATGACGGCGCCGCTGGCGGCCGGGCGCGGCATCGCCATGACGTTTTCCGGGGATTGCCGCCTGCAGGTGCTGGCCGACCGCACGCGGCTCAAACAGATCCTGCTGAACCTGCTGTCGAACGCCATCAAGTACAACCGCGACGACGGCCAGGTGGCCATCGGCTGCGCCGTGCAGGCCGATGGCCGGGTCTGCATCAGCGTGCGCGATACCGGCATGGGTCTGGACAGCGCCCAGCAGGCGCAGTTGTTCCAGCCTTTCAACCGCCTGGGGCAGGAGGGTGGCGCGCAGGAGGGCAGCGGCATCGGCCTGGTGGTCACCAAGCGCCTGGTGGAATTAATGGATGGCGGCATCAGCGTGAGCAGCATCCCGCAGCAAGGCAGCACTTTCTCGATCACGCTGGGCGCAGCCGCATGATCAAGCCGGCCGCTAGCCATGGCGCGCGCATGCTGAGCGTCAACCATCAGGAAGCCGGGCTGCGGCGCTTGCGCGCCGCGATGAATGCCGCCAGCGACGCCATCTTCCTGTTCGACGTGCCAGGCATGACATTGGTCGATGTCAACGATGGCGCCTGCCGCCTGCTCGGTTATACGCGTGAGGAACTGCTGGCGCTGGCGCCTGGCGCGCTGCTGCCGTCCTTGCCGCCGGCAGGCTTGCCCGATGCGCCGGCCGCCCTGGCGTCGCAGGCCAGCGAATGCGAACTGCTGCGGCGCGACCTGAGCCTGGTTCCTGTCGAGTTGAAGTGGCACTGGCATGCGCAGGCCGCAGACGCCGACGCCGGCACGGACGGGGCGCTGCTGATCGCCGTGGCGCGCGATATCAGCGAGCGGCGCCAGGCACAGGAGCGCCTGCAGCACCTGGCCCATTACGACAGTCTGACGGGCTTGCCGAACCGCAGCCTGTTCTACCAGACCCTGGCGCAGGCGGTCGAGCTGGCGCAGGAAAAATCGTGGCGCATCGTGGTGCTGTTCATTGCGCTCGACCGCTTCAAGAGCATCAACGACACCCTTGGCGCGGCGCTGGGCGACGAATTGCTGCGCCAGTTCAGCAACCGCCTGGTGGCCTGCGTGCGCCTGCGCGACACGGTCGGGCGCCTGGGCAACGATGAGTTCGCGCTGATCCTCACCATGAGCCGCCACCAGCAGGATGCCGTGGCGGTGGCCAACCAGGTGCGCGACACCCTGCGCGCGCCGTTCGACCTGCGCGGTCATGCGGCCACCCTGACGGCCAGCATCGGCATCGCCATGTATCCCGACGACGCGCTGGACCCGGAAACACTGGTCAGGTACGCCAATACGGCGATGGGCGGCGCCAAGCGGGCCGGGCGCGACGGCTACCGTTTTTTCACGGCGGGCATGAACGTGCAGGTGCTGGCGCGGCTGGACCTGGAGCTGGCGCTGCGCCATGCGCTCGAGCACGAACAATTCATTTTGCACTACCAGCCCAAGGTGGACTTGCGCACCGGCCGCATCAGCGGCGTGGAAGCCCTGCTGCGCTGGCGCCGCCCCGGCCACGGGCTGCTGGCGCCGGCCGAATTCGTGCCGGTGCTGGAAGACACGGGCCTGATCGGGCGCGTGGGCGCGTGGGTGATCGAGGCCGCCTGCCGCCAGGTGGCGCAGTGGCGCGACGAGGGCGTGGGGCCGGTGCGGGTGGCCGTCAACGTGTCGAGCCGGCAGTTTGCCGAAGGCGACCTGGCAGCCGAAGTGACGCAGGCGCTGGCGCGCTACCTGGTGCCGGCCGAATTGCTGGAACTGGAGCTGACGGAGACGGCGCTGATGTCGAACGCCGAACGCACCATCATCGTGCTGGGCAAGCTCAAGAAGATTGGCGTGAAGGTGGCCATCGACGATTTCGGCACCGGCTACTCCAGCCTGGCTTACCTGCAGCGCTTTCCGATCGACAAGCTGAAGATCGATATCGCTTTCGTGCGCAACATTACCAGCAGCCCCAACGACGCGGCCATCGCCCTGGCCATCATCAGCATGGCGCACAGCCTCAAATTGAGCGTAGTGGCCGAAGGCGTCGAATCGCGCCCGCAACTGGAATACCTGCGGCGCAACCGCTGCGACGAAATCCAGGGCTTCTATTTCAGCCGCGCCTTGCCGGCGCTGGAACTGGGCCAGATCATTGCCGCCGGCGCCGGCCTGCCGCCCGGCCATGACCCGGCCGCACAACCGGCGCAAACCCTGTTGATCGTCGACGAGGACGTCAACGTGCTGTCCTCGCTGCACCGTTTGTTGCGTCCCGACGGCTACCAGATCCTGACGGCCGGCACGCCGGACGAAGGCTTTGAACTGCTGGCCCTGCACTGCGTGCACGTGATCATCTGCGACCAGCGCATGCCGGCCCTGTGCGGCACCGAGTTTCTCAGCAAGGTCAAGGAACTGTACCCGGAAACCATCCGCATCATCCTGTCCGGCTACACGGGCCTCGAAGCCGTGCTCGATTCCATCAACCGCGGCGCCATCTACCGTTTCTATACCAAGCCGTGGGACGACACCGAACTGCGCGACAATATCCGGCAGGCGTTCCAGCATTACTGGATGGCCAATCAGCCGGGGATGGGACGTTCGCAACTGCGATAAACCAGGTGTGGCACGGCAGCCGGACTGTTAAAATCGCTGTTTGCTTTCCTCAGTCTGCCTGGAAGCATAGCCCGGTAAGCCTAGCCTATATGACACTTGTAAAACAACGTAGAAATGCCCAGCAACAGCTATCCCTGTCTGGTTTCGGAGATGCGACGGCGGTATTTCATGATGTCGCTGCGCCCCGTAGTGCTGATGAACGCGGAGCCATTTTTACGCGGCGGGTGGTGGTTGATTTCATTCTCGATCTGGTCGGTTATACCGTTGATATGGATCTGCACGAAACGGAAGGTGTCAAACTATTTGAGACAGTTTTTGTAAATAGTTTAGAGGGCAATTTTAGCTGTGGTCTCGTCTCCTGACGTGTTCTTTGGCATATTGATTCCGGCCTCGGTGGGTAGCGCCGGCGGCTGCGGACGGCGCTGTTTGAAGCGGTTGGGATGACGCGCGAAGGCACCTTCTAAGACCATGTCGCGCTGTGCATGAATGGCCAAAGCTGTTCCTGTATGCATGGCCGCCGGTGTCATGTAGCCGATGCCGGAATGCCGATGTTCGTCGTTGTACCAAGCAAAGAACACCTGGCAGAAGGCGCGCGCATCGGCCAGCGAACCGAAGCGTTCGGGAAACTCGGGGCGGTATTTCATCGTCTTGAACTGCGCCTCCGAGAACGGGTTGTCGTCCGACGTGTAGGGACGGCTGTGGCTCTTGAGCACACCCATATCGACGAGCAGGTCGGCCACCAGTTTGGAACGCATCGCCGCACCGCGATCAGCGTGCAGGGTCAGCGTTCCCGGCACGATGCCTTCGCGGTCGCAGGTGGTGCCGATAAGGCTTTCGGCCAGCGCGTCCAACTCGCAGTCGGCGATCATCCAGCCGACCACGTAGCGACTGAAGATGTCGAGAATGACGTACAAATGGAAGTGCGCTGACTTGGCCGGGCCTTTCAGTTTGGTGATGTCCCACGACCACACCTGACGCGGTGCGGTGGCCAGCAATTCGGGCCGGGCATAGGCGGGATGGCGCAGCTCGTCGCGGCGTGCGCGCGTGCCACTGCTGGCGCGCAACAAGCGGTAAAAGGTCGACGGCGAGGCCAAGTAGAGACCGGCGTCGAGCAGCATGGCATAGGCCGTGCGCGGGGCGACGTCGACGTACTCAGGTGAATGCAACAATGCCAGGATGGCCGCGCGCTCAGCCTCGTCCAAGGCCAGCGGCGAGCGGCGCGGCCGTCGCACCGTGTGCTGCGGCACACGTGCCTGGCGGGCGCGGTAGAGGCTGGCGCGTGGCACACCCAAACCGGCGCAAGCGGCGCGCGCGCCCAGCGGCACCACGAGTGCGATGGCTGCCTGCATCACGGCACTTCCACTGCCGTGGGCAAGCCCAGCAAATCGCAAAGTTTTTTTTGGACATCGATGATTTGTTCGGCTCTGCCCAGTTGCTTGCGCAGCTTGTCATTCTCCTGCTGCAGGCGCGCCAGCTGGCGGTCGGCGGCCTTGGCGGGGTCAGGTTTCGGACCGCGCTTCGGGCTCTGCAACGCTGCGTCGCTGGCGGCCACGGCGGCGCGCCAAGTGCTCAAATGCGAGCTGTACAGGCCTTCGCGTCGTAAAAGCTCGCCGATGGCGCCAGGCACCGTGCAAGCGTCGGCTTCGCGCACGATACGCTGCATGTAGGCCTGGGTGAATTTGCGACGGCGCGCCACCGCGACGACCTCCGCGTCGGCTTTTTTGGAGGGCGCCTCTACGCTCGCCCTGCGGGCTCCCTGCGAGGCGCCCTCCAAAGATACGGCGTTATCGATATCCTGCTGCTGATGACTGATTTTCATTCTATGACCTGGGTGTGCAACTTCTTTAATTAGACTGCTGAAGTTGTCTCACGACAGTTTGACACAGGGGGAAACTTCGTTGCTGGAGCCATCTTTTGGGGATGGCGATTTTCTCCTGCCGGCGATTGAACGACTGCTGGCCGTACGTTTGCGCGTCCAACAGTCAGGCGATCATATTGGCTCGATTGATCACTGTATAAGAGGCGTTGAGCTGCATGCTGACAGCTATGTCCTCACGCGAGATAAAGTGGTCGCCCTGTTGACACGTTCGCACTTTTCATTGGAAGAAGCACGGCGTATTGCGCACGTCTGGCTGGTGCAAGGAGATTATTTACTGGCAGAACTGCAATCAGAGTTTGATTTTGTTGTTGGCAACCCTCCGTATGTACGACAAGAACTGATTCCTGCTCCTTTGCTGGAGGAGTACCGCCGCCGCTACCCGACACTGTATGACAGGGCTGACTTGTATGTGCCATTCATCGAGCGCTCGCTTCACCTGTTGAAAGATCAAGGGCAATTGAGCTTTATCTGTTCAGATCGATGGATGAAGAACAAATATGGCGGACCATTGCGAGACTTGGTATCGCAGCAATTTCACTTGCGCGCTTACATTGATATGGTCGATGCCGATGCATTTCATTCCGAGGTGAGTGCCTATCCTGCCATTACAGTCATCTCCAGGAATCGCCCCGGTCCGACCCGCGTCGCCGAGCGTCCACAGCTTGATCAAGCGTGTTTGAGCGCCTTGGCGCTTGCTTTTCACTCCCCAGTACTGGTCGATACCTTGATCCGTGAAATTGCAGGGATCGTATCGGGAAGCGCACCGTGGATACTTGATTTGTCGGCTAAAACGCTACTCATCAAACGATTGGAAGCTGAGTATCCCAACCTTGAAGAGGTCGGTTGCAAGATCGGCATTGGTGTTGCAACTGGCGCAGACAAGGCATTCATCGGCAAGTTTGCTGAATTGGATGTTGAGGAGGATAGAAAGCTGCCTTTGGCAATGGCGAAGGACTTGGCAAGTGGTCATGTGGTCTGGCGCGGCTATGGTGTCATTAATCCATTTACCGATGAAGGACCACTGGTCGATCTGGGCAGATACCCCAAACTGCGCCGCTATCTTGAAGGTCATCGGCAACAGATCATGGGCAGGCATGTTGCAAAAAAAAATCCCGAAAACTGGTACAGGACAATTGATCGCATCACGCCATCGCTGTCTTCGCGTCCCAAACTGCTGATTCCGGATATCCGTGGCGAGGCGCAGGTCGCTTTTGAAAGCGGGAATCTCTATCCACATCATAATTTGTACTTTATTGTGTCGGATACCTGGGACTTGAGAGCACTGCAAGCGGTACTGCTCTCCAACATCGCGCGTTTATTCATCTCTACTTACTCAACGAAAATGCGGGGTGGGTATTTGCGATTTCAGGCGCAATATTTGCGCAGGATACGGCTGCCAATATGGAGCGGTGTCTCACCGGTCATGAGGGAGCGCCTGATCAACGCGGCCACTGCATTGGATATTGATGAATGCAACGAGGTGACAGCGGATTTGTATTCTTTAACTCAACAGGAGCGGCAAGCTCTTGCACACTGATCGAAAAAACCATGGCGCTTGATCTTGCAAATTATCAACAAAAGGCAGCTGAATCCATTATGGCTTTTTGGGGAAATCGGGAGAAGGCTCGCCAAAAACAGATTGAGGCAGGAGTTCAAGATCAAGGTGAGCGAGTTGGAGTTACCGCTGGCAAGAATCTTGATGGCTTCGTATCATTGATACTGGATCTGGTCGCCGCAAACGGTTTGTCCGACGCCCAAGTTCATCAGCGATCTTCTCTGGTCACGCTCCCAGGCTATTTTCGGCCGACCAAGAAATGGGATCTGTTGGTGATCCATCATCACCGCCTTGTTGCCGCCATTGAATTAAAGAGCCAGGTCGGTCCTTCATTCGGAAATAATTTCAATAATCGGACTGAAGAGGCCATAGGGCATATCGTTATACACAAGTCGGCAGGCGTCCCACGCGCCGCCCTGAAAGTCGTTAACTTTCAAGGACTTACCTGAGGGGCTTGTAAACTTTGCCGAGATCGCGTTTACTCTTTGACTTTGGGTGACGCATTGACCAAGGTATCGAGCCGCTGGACGGAGCAAGAGTTTGCTGGACTGGACTTGGGCGATGCTCGCCTCGACAAACGAGCGAGAACACTGATGGAACGATTTACGGCAAAGCCGACGGCGAGCATTCCCGAGGCCTGCGACAGTTGGAGCGAAACCTGCGCGGCCTACCGCTTTCTCGCCAATGATGATGTGTCTTGGGAGGCCATCCTGGCCCCGCATTGGGAGCGTACCCGCGAGCGCATGCAGGCCCATCCTGTCGTGCTGTGCATCCAGGACACGACCGAACTCGATTTCAACGGCCAGGAAGCGGAGGGGCTTGGGCCGCTGAACTATGAGGCACGGCGCGGCATGTACCTGCATCCGACCTACGCCGTCACGCCGACACGCGAACCGCTCGGCGTGCTCGATGCCTGGATGTGGGCGCGCGCGAAGCGCGGCAAGGACGGCGTACGTCCCGGACAGAAAGAAAGCGCGCGCTGGATCGAGGGTTACGAACGCGTGGCCGAGATGGCCGCGACGTTGGCCGGCACACGGCTGGTGTACGTGGCCGACCGCGAGGCCGACGTAGTGGCGTTGATGCGTCGCGCGCGTGACTTGGACACGCCGGCCGACTGGCTGGTGCGCGCCACACACAACCGCAGTGTGGACGACGGCGAAAAGCTGTGGGAGTACACTTGCAGCGGTACGGCCCTGGGGGAAATCAGCTTCACCATGCCGGCCCGCGAAGATCAGAAGGCGCGTGCTGTGCGCCAACAACTGTGGGCCCGGCAGGTCGAGATTGCCGACGGCAAAGGCGGGCGCCTGGGCGTGACCTGCGTGGTGGCGCGCGAAGTGGGCGCGCCGGCCGGCAGCGAGCCGGTCGAATGGCGCCTGCTGACCAATCGGCCCATCGAGACGGTCGAGCAAGCCGTCGAATTGATCGAGTGGTACCGGGCGCGCTGGGAGATCGAGATTTATTTCCATGTGATCAAAAATGGTTGCAAGGTCGAAGCGCTGCAGCTATCGGCCATCGACCGCATCGAGCGGGCGCTGGCCTTGTTCATGGTGGTCGCCTGGCGCATCACCTTTCTGATGCGGATGGGCAGGACCTGCCCCGATCTCGATGCCGCGCTGTTCTTCGATCCTGACGAGATTCGTGGCGTCCATTTGCTGACCAAGAAGAAGATGCCAGCCTCGCCGCCCACCTTGAACGAGATCGTCCGCCTGATCGCCCAAGTCGGCGGCTTCCTCGGTCGGAAAAGCGACGGAGAACCCGGCGTCAAAACCATCTGGCGCGGATTGAGTCAAGTTCACGCCGCAGCCGAAACATTACGCGCACTGCGCGATGGGCTTGGCTGACTTATGTATAACGATATGGGGTTGAAGGGCATAGGTTTATACACAAATCACCCAGCTTCGTCGCGTAGCGCTTTGATGGTGAGTGCAGCCACGCGCACATCCTGAATGCCCTGCCAGATTGTCTTGACGCCCGGATCGCCGTCGCCTTTTCGTCCAAGGAAGCCGCCGATGCGCGCGATCAAGCGCACCACATCGTTAAGTGTCGGAGGCTGATCCGGCCGTCGCTCCTTCGTGAGCAGGTAAGCGCCACGGATTTCATCTGGGTCGAAGAACAGGCTGGCGTCGAGATCCGGGCAGATGCGCCCGATGCGCATCAGATAGGAGACGCGCCACGCCACGATCATGAACAGCGCCAGCGCGCGTTCAAGATTGTCGATGTGGGAGAGCTGCATCGCCTCGACCTTGCAGGCGTTCTTCAACACATGGAAGAACATCTCAATTTCCCAACGCGCGCGGTACCAGTCGATCAACTCGATCACCTCATCGACGGTGGTGGCGGTTCGATTGGTGAGCAAGCGCCATTCGATCGGCTCGATGCCGGCGGGCGCATCGATTTCGCGCGCGATGACGCAGGTCGCAGCGATCTTGACGCCGCGCCGCGCCGGCAGTTCCACACGCCTGGCCCAGAGTTGCTGGCGCACCTTGCGGCCCTTCTGTTTGTCGCGCGCGCCGATGACGAAACTGATTTCCCCCACCGGCGCACCATCGAGCGTGTGCGCCCACAATCGCTCGCCCTCTGGCAGTGCCCGGTCGGTCTTCGCGCGCACCAGCCAGTCGGCCGGCGTGCCGCAGTCCTGTGCGTAGGTCATCAGCTCGATCATATCGGCCTCGCGGTCGGCCACGTACACCAGTCGCGTCGCCGGCATCTCGGCGGCCATCTCGGCGATCCGCCCGTAGCCTTCGATCCAGCGGCCACTTTCCTTGATTCCCGGTCGAACGCCGGCAGCGTTGATCTTC
Source organism: Janthinobacterium sp. PC23-8 (assembly GCF_002250505.1). Taxonomy (GTDB): domain Bacteria; phylum Pseudomonadota; class Gammaproteobacteria; order Burkholderiales; family Burkholderiaceae_D; genus Janthinobacterium. Next base: position 1,784,157 of record NZ_NJGY01000001.1, on the reverse strand, counting down.
TCGCGCGCCCACATCCAGGCGTCGAGCACGCCTAGCGGCAACCGTTCCGGCGTGACGGCGTACGTTGGATGGACATACATGCCGCGCTGGACTTCATAGCTGAGCGGCCCGAGACCTTCGATCTGCTGCCCGTTGAAATTGAGTTCGGTCGTGTCCTGCAAGCACAGAATGACGGGGTGTTCGCCCATGCGCTGCTGCGTCTTGGCCCAGTGCGGTGCCATGATGTCGCGCCACTCGACGGCGTCGTTCTCGAGAAATCGGTATGTGGCGATCGTCTCGGCCCAGCCATTGCACGACTTAGGAATGCTGGACGAGGGCTTGTCGGCAAATCGCGCCACGATCTTCCTGGCGCGACTGTCAAGGCGGGAGTCCCCAAGGTCAAGTTCAGCAAATTCCAGGCCCGTCCAGTGCGTCGATTTAGTCATTATTTCGCGAGCCAAAAGACGAGAGTAAACCTGAAAAATCAATAGTTTACAACTGCTCCCGCAAGTGCTTGAATGTAAACGGATTTTTCCGCCCCACTGTTATCGCCAAGCAAACTTGGCGGGCTGACGCGGAGATGTGTATAAACCTATGGCCATAGGGACGGCACATGATATCTGGACTGCCTATCGGGAGAATGCCTTTGGCAAGTATCGGAAACCTTTTGTCGGTTGGCTGATGGTGGTCGAAGATGTCGCCAGGTCGCGCTCCCCGGTACGTGACAAGTCGCCGCATTTTCCGGTTTTCCCGGAGTTTCAAGGCGCATCGTATCTGAAACGATACGATGTCCTGTGCCAACGTCTGGTGCAAGAACAGCTCTATACCGCAGCTTCAGTTATTGCTACTCCGAAAGAAGCGATGACCACAGGTGCGTATGAAGATCTCTCGCAACTGACCAGTCTGAAGAATTTTATTACATCTTTTGCTGGTCATATTGCCATGGAAGCTGCATCGTCAGCACCATAGAGGGTAGCTCTTCAATGCATACCAATCAGTCACTGAAATGATCAAACGAACTGAGCCTTAAATCCAGCGCCGTCCGATTGGCGTCCACCAGCCGCAAGCCGGGTTCGGCTTCGATCTGGCCCACGCGCGTGACCGGTGTGCCGCAGCCGCTGGCCAGCGCGGCGATGGTGGCGCGCGAGGTGGCGGGCGCCGTGAAACACAGCTCGTAGTCGTCGCCGCCGGCGGCCGCGAAGCGGCGGCGTAAGTCTGTTTCCTGCCGTGCCAGGATGGGGCCGGCGGGCAGGGCGTCCACGTCGAGGGTGGCACCCACCTGCGAGGCCTTCAGGATATGGCCGAGATCCCCCACCAGGCCGTCCGAGATATCGATGGCGGCGTGCGCCAAGTTGCCTTCGGCCAGGGCGCGGCCCAGCGCCACGCGCGGCGTGGGCGTGTGCATGCGCACCGCCGCGCTGGCCAGTTCCTCGGCGGTTAACGATTGCTCCATGCGGTAGCCTGCCAGCGCCAGGCGCGCGTCGCCCACCGTGCCGCTGACCCAGATATCGTCGCCGGCCACGGCGCGGCTGCGCCGCAGCGCCTGGCCGGGCGCCAGTTCGCCGAACACGGTGATGCAGATATTGAGCGGGCCCTTGGTGGTGTCACCACCGATCAGCTCGCAATCGTGGGCGTCGGCCAGCGCAAACAGCCCTTCGGCAAAGCCGGCCAGCCAGGCGCGATTGGCTTGCGGCAGCGCCAGCGCCAGCGTGAACGCCAGCGGGCGCGCGCCCATGGCGGCCAGGTCCGACAGGTTGACGGCCAGGCTTTTGTGGCCGAGCTTGCGCGGGTCGGCGTCGGCAAAGAAATGCCGGTCTTCCACCAGCATGTCCGACGAGATGGCGATCTGCTTGCCGGCCGTGGGCGTGAGCAGGGCGCAGTCGTCGCCGATGCCCAGCGTGGCGCGTCCCGCACGCTGGCGCACGAAGTATTGTTTGATCAGGTCGAATTCGGAGAGGGGGTCGGGGTGTGCCATGGTCGATCGGATTGAGTATGCTGTAACGGGGATTATAGGCTGACCTGTCATGATGACCAGCTTGCCTGGCTTTACGCCTGCGCCATCCCCTGCAACAGCTTGCCCAGCAACAGGCCCAGCTGGGCCTGTTCGCGCGCGGTCAATGCGGCCAGCATGCGCTGCTCGTTGGCCACATGCAGCAGCACCAGCTTGTCGATCAGTGCGCGGCCGGCGCCCGTCAAGGCCACCAGCACGCCGCGCCGGTCGGTCGGATGTTTCTGCCGTTCGATCAGGCCGGCCGTTTCCAGCCGATCGATGCGGTTCGTCATGCCGCCCGACGACAGCATGGCCGCCTCGTACAGCGCCGTCGGCGTCAAGGCATACGGCGCGCCCGAGCGGCGCAAGGTCGCCAGCACATCGAATTCGCCGGGCTGCAAGCCGTATTCGGCAAACAGGGGATTGAGCCAGTCGCGCGCCATCAGCTGCGCCACCGTGCCCAGCTGACCCACCACTTGCATGGCGCGCGTATCGAGCTGCGGCAATTCGCGCTGCCATTGTTCGGCCGCAAATTGCGCGCGCTGATGTTCCTGCGGTGTGTCCGTCATGCCGCTTCCTTTATCTTGACGTCGAGATTGGTTTTAATCTTCATGTTAAGATACTTCTCATTAAGTTAGTTTTCATCGAATATTAAACCATGTGCCTCCCAGCGAGGCAAGGACTATCCATGTCATCTCGAACCGAAGCGCAGCATTCCTTTTCCACGGCGCTGCTCGTCGCCGCCATCATTTTGCTTGGTCTTAATCTGCGGCCCATCCTGGCCGCCATCGGCCCCTTGCTGGGCGTCATCGAGGCCAGCACCGGCATCAGCAGCGCGGACGCCGGCCTGCTCACCACCGTGCCCGTATTTGCCATGGGTGTCTGTGCGCTGGGCGGTGCGCAGTTGCAGCGCCGCCTAGGCGCGGTGCGGGGCGTGGGCCTGGGCATCGCCATCATTGCGCTCGCCTGCGCCCTGCGCTGGCCCTTGCACGGCAGCGCCGGCCTGATTGCCACAGCCGCGCTCGGTGGCCTGGGCATCGCGCTGGTGCAAGCCCTGCTGCCGGCCTTTATCAAGCGCCGTTTTCCCGAGCGCGCCGGCCAGCTGATGGGTTTTTATACGACCGGCATCATGGGTGGTGCGGCCATTGCCGCCGCCTCGGCTTCGCCGCTGGGCCAGAGCCTGGGCTGGCAAGTGCTGCTGGCACTATGGGCGCTGCCGGCCGCCGCTGCGCTGCTGTTGTGGCGGCGGGCGGCGGGCGGCCATCGCGAGGGGTCCGCTGGCGCAGGCGCGAGCTTGCCGACGGGAAGCGGCCGCGCCTGGCTGCTGATGCTGTTCTTTGGCATCGGCACCGGCGCCTACACCCTGGTGCTGGCCTGGCTGCCGCCGTTTTATACCGAACTGGGCTGGAGCGCGGCGCACAGTGGCTTGCTGCTGGGCGCACTGACCCTGGTGGAGGTGCTGGCCGGTTTATGCGTGTCGAGCGTGATCAACCGTTATCCCGACCGCCGCCCGCTGCTGCTGGCGGTGCTGCTGTCCGTCTTGCTGGGACTGGCCTGCCTGATCGTCGCGCCCGGCCTGCTGGCGATCCCGGCCGTGATACTGCTGGGCTGCGGCATCGGCGCGCTGTTTCCCTTGTCGCTGATCGTCAGCATGGACCATGTGACGGACCCGGCTGGCGCTGGCGCGCTGCTGGGCTTTGTGCAGGGCGGCGGCTATATCATTGCGAGCAGCATGCCATTTATTGCCGGCCTGATCCGCCAGCAGTCATCCAGCCTGGCCCAGGCGTGGATGGTCATGGCCGCAGGTGTGGTGCTGTTGCTGCTGATCGCGCTGCGCTTTGCGCCTGGCGCCAGGCTGCGCTGATAGCGTTCGTCCTGCCGGAAGTCGATCGTGCAGGATCGAAGAAAATGTCGGGCCAGAAGGTTTTGATCGTAGAAAATTATCGATATTTCATATTCAATAGTTTTTGATGCTATTCCGGTTTGTGCTGGCAGCGGCCTTTACAATGAAGGGGTTATACGCTTTCGTGATATCAGACTATGCTTGCGGAAAATACCTAGCTAATTGAAAGTATCGGTCTGATAAAATCGCAAACACCCCGATCGACCAAACAGGAAGGCAGCACAGCATGGATTCGTCATCTGATAAAAAAGAAGAATTGCGTCAACAATTGCGCCTGGCCGCACTCGAATATCACGAGTTTCCGCGCCCCGGCAAGATCAGCGTGACGCCTACCAAGACACTGACCAACCAGCGCGACCTGGCGCTGGCTTATTCGCCCGGCGTGGCTGCGCCTTGCGAAGAAATCGTCATCGATCCAGCCAACGCCTACAAATACACGGCGCGCGGCAATCTGGTGGCGGTGATTACCAACGGCACCGCCGTGTTGGGCCTGGGCAATATCGGCCCGCTGGCCGCCAAGCCGGTGATGGAAGGCAAGGGCGTGCTGTTCAAGAAGTTCGCCGGCATCGACGTGTTCGATATCGAAATCAACGAGCTCGATCCCGATAAACTGGTCGACATCATCGCTTCGCTGGAACCGACCTTCGGTGGCGTGAACCTGGAAGACATCAAGGCGCCCGAGTGCTTCTATATCGAACGCCAGTTGCGCGAGCGCATGAAGATTCCCGTCTTCCATGACGACCAGCACGGCACCGCCATCATCGTCGGCGCGGCCATCATGAACGGCATCCAGTATGTCGGCAAGGACATCAAGAACTGCAAACTGGTGGTCTCGGGCGCCGGCGCCGCCGCCCTGGCCTGCCTTGACCTGATCGTCGATCTGGGCTTCCCGCTGGAAAACATTTTCGTCACCGATCTGGCCGGCGTGGTCTACAAGGGCCGCACCGAACTGATGGATCCGGACAAGGAACGTTTCGCACGCGACACCGACGCGCGCACCCTGGCCGAAGTGATGCCCGACGCCGACATCTTCCTCGGCCTGTCCGCTGGCGGCGTGCTCAAGCAGGACATGGTCAAGACCATGGCCAAGAACCCGCTGATCCTGGCGCTGGCGAACCCGAATCCGGAGATCCAGCCGGACGACGTGAAAGCCGTGCGCGGCGACGCCATCATCTGCACCGGCCGTTCGGATTACCCGAACCAGGTCAACAACGTGCTGTGCTTCCCCTACATTTTCCGTGGCGCCCTCGATTGCGGCGCGACCACCATCACGCGCGAGATGGAAATTGCCGTGGTGCATGCGATCGCCGAACTGGCGCACGCCGAACAGTCCGACATCGTCGCCACCACCTACGGTTTCACCAGCCTGTCGTTCGGCCCCGAATACCTGATTCCGATGCCTTTCGATCCGCGCCTCTTGATCAAGATCGCGCCAGCGGTGGCCAAGGCGGCCGAAGAGTCGGGCGTGGCCACGCGTCCGATCGCCGACCTGCAAGCGTACGCCGACAGCCTGCAGCAATTCGTCTATCGCAGCGGCACCTTCATGAAGCCGCTGTTCCAGGTGGCCAAGAAAACCGCGAATGAATTGAAACGCATCGTCTACGCCGAAGGCGAAGAAGAGCGCGTGCTGCGCGCCGTGCAAGTGGTGGTCGACGAGAAACTGGCGCGTCCCATCCTGGTGGGCCGTCCGGCGGTGCTGGAAACGCGCATCCAGAAGTTCGGCCTGCGCCTCAGGCAAGGCATCGACTTCGACATCATCAACCCGGATTTCGATGAGCGCTATCGCGATTACTGGACCACGTACTACGAGATGACCAGCCGCAAGGGTGTCACCGAGGAATACGCGAAGCTGGAAATGCGCCGCCGCCACAGCCTGATCGGCTCGATGATGATCCATAAAGGCCATGCCGACGGCATGATCTGCGGTACCTTCGGCACCACCCAGTTGCACCTGAAATATATCGACCAGGTGCTGGGCAAGCGCGCCGGCAGCAATGTCTACGCCGCCATGAACGTCTTGATCATGCCCGAGCGCCAGCTGGTGATGGTCGACACCCATGTCAATGAAAATCCGGACGCCGGGCAATTGGCCGAGATCACCATCATGGCCGCCGAAGAGATGACGCGCTTCGGTCTGTCGCCGCGCGCGGCCCTGCTGTCGCACTCGAACTTCGGTTCCAGCGACAGCGCCTCGGCGCAAAAAATGCGCGCCGCGCTGGCCATCATCAAGGAACGCGCGCCCGACCTGGAAATCGACGGCGAAATGCATGGCGACACGGCGCTGGACAGCAAGCTGCGCCACAAGCTGATGCCGAACTCGGACCTGAAGCACGACGCCAACCTGCTGGTGATGCCGAACATCGAGTCGGCCAACATTGCCTACAACCTGGTGAAAACCGCCGCCGGCAACGGCATCGCGGTCGGCCCTATCCTGCTTGGCTGCGCCAAGCCCGTGCACATCCTGACGCCATCGGCCACCGTGCGCCGCATCGTCAACATGACGGCCCTGTGCGTGGTTGATGCGGTAGCGCAACGCGTGTAATGTCCTGAGCGGTTTTGCCGATCAAAGGCCGCCCCATCCGCAAGGAGGGGCGGCTTTTTAGTTGGCTAGTGGTAATGCGGGAAGATCCCTCAAAGGGGGGATAAATCAAGCCAGACAGCATACGACAAGCGCTTGCCATTCCATAGCCCGCCGCCACGGATCACGGCGTCGCACGAAGTCAATTGCCCGGCCAGGTCCAGATGGCCGAGGTTGCGGTGCAGGCGCAGCGCATCGCGGTGCGCCAGGTAACCGACCAGCTGGCCATCGATAAAGACGGCGATGGCCTTGTCCTGGAAAGGGTTGCCATCGTCGCACACCAGCAGCGCCAGGCATTTTTCATCGGCATTGCCGGGGCCGTGTTCGCCGGCCAGTTTCGCGATGGCCGGCTGGTACATCGCGTCGTTGTCCACTTCGCAGACATAGCGCCCGCCATCGGTCCAGTGCTGGGCTGGTGCGCCGGGTGGTATTGCCGGCACATACTCGCGTATCGACAACAATGCTTTCGTTAGCGGCTCGACGGCGGTACGGTCGCGGAAAACGTAATACAGCAGCGCGACGACGGTCGCTATGGCGAGCAGGTAAAGCATGGTCACTCTCAGGTTTCAAGGTCAGGCGGTGTGGCGTCGGAACGCGTTGCCGACACTATAGCAAGGCGCACCCGTGGCCGCCATGCCTGATGTACTAGCGCTTGAGCGCCATGCCCACCGACTTTGGTGCCGTGTGGGTGAAACCGAACTGCGCATACAGGTCTTGCGCCTGGCCATCGGCGATCAGGCTGACATAGGCGCTGGCCGGCACCTCGGTGGCAATAAATGCGCTGATTTCGCCCATGATCAGCTTGCCCAAACCACGGCCCTGGTGCGCCGGCAGCACGGCAATATCGACCACCTGGTAAAAGCAGCCGCCGTCACCGATGATGCGGCCCATGCCGACGACAAGCTCGCCCTGCAGCACCTGTACCGCGAACAGCGAGTTCGGCAGTCCCTTTGCCGCCGCTTGCGCCGTCTTGGGGCTCAGGCCCGCAGCACTGCGCAGCTGGCAATAGGTGGCGACATCGGGAATGGCAAGACGGGTGGTGTAAGGCGTGGACAAGGCGAGCTCCTGCAGTCAATAGGTGGCAGTCAATTATAAATGCGGCTATTCGCCAGTCGCCAATTGCGCTATGGTGGCGGCATCGATTTTATGAAAGTACGCCATGTCCGCAGGATTTACCGCCACCGAACTGTCTGTCCTTGAAGAAGATGACGGCTTGAACACCACCCTGGCCGCACCCGCCGCCCATGGCGAACCGGTCTACCTGATGTTCCAGCGCGCCGGCCAGTATGATGAACAGGATGTGGCGCTCGGCATGGACGCGCCCTATGTCGAATACTGCGGCCAGGAATTTTCGTGGTATGGCCATATGCACGCGGTGATTCTGCACGCCAATCGCTTGTCGGTGCAGATGGACGCCGAAGCCGCCATGCAGATGGATGACGACGGCCAGATCGATGTGCGCTTCAACCTCACGCCCGAGCGCTACGCCCAGCTGCGGCAGGCGCTGCGCACGACCTTCGATGGCTGCGAGTATTACCGCGAAGAGCGATAAGGAGCGGTAGCCAAGAATGACGCGATGCTGCCGCAACCGACCCTGACGCGCAGGCCGTGAAATCGCCGGTAGTTTGTTTTTCTTCAAACGGCGCCTCGCTACCGAGCTTTACCGTAAGGCGCTTCTTCATATCGGGGAGCGCAAAATGCACAAGAACGTCTGTATAACGATCCCAGTAACAATGCCGATGCCTTTTTCGTGATCGAATAGGCGCCACGATGCTGAATCATTGCTCACCAGTGCTCAAGGCCATCATGGCCGGTGTCGCCTGCTTCTGCTTTCCCGCATTCGCTGGCGCCACGTTATCATCCGTCTGCCCCACCAGTATTGCCGCCACCTCCATCAAACTCGACCCCTCGCCCGCCGGCTGGACTACGTATATCGCCAGCGCGCTCTACCTGAACTCGGCGGCGCCAATCGACGGACCACCGCAACGCCAGGGAGAACTGGTTCCCACGGCAGAGCGCAAGGAAAAAGGGCAAACGCTGCTCGTCTATCAACTGGAAGGGCGTTTCTCCGAAGGGAAATGGTTACAGTGCAGTTATGGCGAACATGGCCAGGTGACGTTGTCAAAAAGAATGGATGACAGCGTCAGGCGCTGCGAAGTCAGCTACAGGAAAGGCAGCAAGGCGGGCCAAAACGACATCGGCATCGATTGCCGCTATCCCGCAAAACAAAAAACCCGCCGTCATCTGGCGATGGGCGGGCGCCATGCCTTCTCCCGTGATGGTACTTTTTTGACGGCATCAGGAAGTACCGTCAAATCTGTACACTTTCATGCTACGTGTTCCTATATTAATCATGAGCAATCCACGATAGCCTTTGACCACAGTCAAGTTGGTTGAAATTCGACTTCGCAGCGACTGGCCCGACATGCGCGCTGTACGGCAAGACGCCAGAAAGGGAGGCTGCGGCGTCCTTTTTCTTGAACAGTGGAAATTCATAGGCTATATTGGCAAGACCATGACCGTGTCCCTGAACCCCGCCGCCAGCTATACCAGCAGACCGATCGGGTCGGCGCCGGTGGCCGTCCCGCGCAACGCGGAAGCGGCGGCGTTGTCATCGGAGGCGGTCGAACTGTCGGAGGAGTCGGCCGTGGTGGCCATGCTGGGCGGTGGCAGTGGCGCTGGCAGCGGCGCAGTGTACTCCGCCGCCGGACTGCTGGGCACCCTGGAGCAGGCCGGCACGAGTGAGGAAGCCATCGCCGTGCCCGAGGCCGGCAGCAATGCCGACACCTCGCAGACGGCGCCGCAGGCGACGGACCAGGGCATACTGTCGGCCTACTCCGCCGCCGGCAGCGCCTCGGGCGTCTACACCGTGGGCGGCAACAACGGCCTGTCCGACCAGGCCTCGACCAACTGGGCCGAAATCCTCAAATCCAATCCCGCCTACGCCAGCGACGTCATCGGCAGCTCATTCGCCGCCGGCATCATCGGCACCCTCCACATCTCCGCCTGACTCCCTCACTTCGGGGTCAGTGCCGACATTTGGAGATCCGGGGACTTTTTTATTGAAGCGTACGTCAACAAATGGAGGCAAGGGCAGAAGAATCGGAGAGGTTGCGCTTGCAAGCGCATCGCGGCTTTCATCTGACACATTGAAATAAGTCGCACGGGCCGAGTAGGGTGGCGCACATCAGCAGTGGGGCTTTTTGCGGCCCATTTCCATTCGCGGCGGGCAGTGGTGAAAAGATGCGAAATCAGATTGAGATCCCGATTGACCGTCGACCCCAATACTGTTTTGAGGCGCATGTCGCGCCACTGTCCCAAAATGTCTGGCGTAACTTCAGCGATGAGGTTCGCCCAGCATCTTGCCGGCGACCAGGTGCCTTGCGATCGCCGCCAGTCAGATGGTTTCCCAACGCGCGCCTTTTTTGTGGACGGAAACTTCGTCACGGTACCGCTCAAATGCCTGCAGCCAGGTTTTCCCCAAGACTATGCCTGAAGCGTCGTTGCGGCGCAGCTGGGCTTCGCGTTCGGCAGCCCAAGCCATTGCCTCAGCCTTGGTGCTGAATGTCTCGGATTCGCGTGCGCCAAGTACTGCAATTACTGCGCACCAGCCGCCTGAACGTTTTCTGAATGATGCCATGACCTCTCCAATTTGGCGTAATCATGGCGTAGTCGCTAGTGGTTTTTGTCGGGTTTAATCGGTAGAAAGCAGGATGGCATAGACGTAAAAAAAGCCACTAAACCCTTGATAACATTGGATTTTATGGCTTTTTCGGTACTTCTTGAATTTGGTGCGTGGTGCCGGGAGCCGGAATCGAACCGGCACGCTGTTTCCAGCGCGGGATTTTGAGTCCCGTGCGTCTACCTATTCCGCCATCCCGGCAACGCGAGAGGCATTATCACTGATTTATCCGGTTCCGGCAAGTTTTTTGCTTGGCATACCTTTTATACGGTTTGCTGCAAGCTGACGCCACCATGCAAAACATGCATTCACGGCGGCGTGACAGGGGCCGCAGCAGCTCAGGCCGGATTATGCACCGCGCTCAGCTGACGCGCGATGATGTCGTGGTTGAGCCAGATGACGGGTGCTTGCGGGTCCGACATTTCGTGGAACATCAGCGGGCCGGTGCCTTCCAGCACCAGCGAGCTCAGGTGGTCGGTGATCAGTTCCTTGCGGTCCTTGTGCAGCTTGGTGATGTCGTCGGAGGTGCCGATCATGACTTCGGCCAGTTCCGGCGTGTTGTCCATCGGCCAGGCGGCGAAGTTGCGGAAGTGGACGCTGGTGGCGTCGCCGTTGTAGGCGGCGATGCGGTCGAGCAGGTCTTGCAGCGAGGTGCCGTCTTCCAGCAGGGCCTGGCAGGTCTCCCATTGCTGTTCGGCCCAGGCGCCGCCGCCTTCTTTTTTCAGGGCGTCGAGCAGGGGGAACAGCGACAGTTCCACGCCGACGAAAATGTCGGACGAGTTGGTGCGGATTTCAGGGCAGTTGAAGACGGTGGCCTTGATGCCTTGTTCCCACGCAGCCCTGGCCACGTTTTCCAGGCGCATCTTGGCCAGGCCCTGGGTGTAGTTGCTGTAGGTTTGCCATTGGTACTTGCCGTCGATCAGGATCTCGGTGCCGTGGTAGCCGTAGGCGCTGTAGCGCACCTGGCCGCCGGCCTGCTCGATGCGCGCGCGGATGGCAGCGCTGCCATCGATCAGGTGCTGCAGGGTGTTGGCGGTGACTTCGTCGAAGTTCATCAGGATCAGCTTGCCCAGGTCGCTGTCGAGCAGGGCGCGCGAGGACATGAAACGCTCGCCGCGGCCTTTGTAGATACGGTTGGCAATGGCCAGGAAGACCTTGACCTTGGGAATGCCGCCGGCCATGGTGTGGGCGAAATACACATTGCTGCCGTCAGGAATCAGGCTGTCCAGCTCGGCCATGGCTTGCGCCACCGAGGCCGTGAAGCGGGCCGTACCGGCTGCGCGCGAGCGTGCGATCTTTTCCCAGTCCAGCTTGTCTTCCTGCCAGCTTTTCAGGGTCAGGTCGGCCAGCAGGGCGGTTGGCGTCGGTTCGCCGGCGGGGGCGTCGAGGTCGAAACCGGCCATCAGCGGCACGTTGATGATGCGTCCGCCCAGGTTGGCTTCGGCTTCGGCCAGCTCTTCCGCGTTCAAGGGGCGCAGCGCCAGGTTTTCATCGCGGCGGCCGACCGTCATGCCGACGATGTTCATGCCCGCCTTGCGTGCTTCGTCCAGCAGGCCATTGACATAGCCCCGGCCGAACAGCTCGCCAAACAGCACAAAGGTATCGCCTTTGCGGAAGATGTTTTTTTGCGGAATGTCTCTTAAGGACGTGATCTCGGTCATGGTGTATTCAATCTAAAAATAACAGGCAAGGGGCAAGCGAGGCCGCCGTGCTTGCTGGTTCAACATCGGTGCAGTATGCGCCACTGCAGCCGGTACCATCCGGGCCGGGGCGCATCTTCGTGTACTGGTACCGCTCTTATTCTTTCGCCATGGCGTATTTTACGCCTGTGCCGTGGCTTGCGCCTGTGGCCGAGGCCGGGCAGGCGCCGATATTACCTCATGGCTGCGACAAGGCAAGCAAAATCGTTTCAGAACAAATCGTGCTGGCGTGAAATCAGCTTCGAAAAATCGTCGCCGAGGAAGGGCAGTATGGCGTCCGCCACCGGCTGCAATTGTTTCGTCAGATAGTGTTCGTAGTCGATCTGCGAGCGCTGCGTCTCCAGCGGTTCGGGGCCGGCCAGCGTGATCACATAGCTGATCGACCCGCCGTTCTGGTATTGCAGGGGCCGCCCTTGCGCCAGGTTATAGGCGTCGGCCGCGCGCGCGGCGCGCACATGGGGCGGCACGTTGCGCTGGTAGTCGTCCAGGGGGCGGCGCAGGCGCTTTCGGTAGACCAGCAGCGCGTCGTGTTCGCCAGCCAGGGTGCGTTCCACATAGTCGCGCAGATAGTCCTGGTAGGGCGCGCGCTGGAAGACGCGCCAATACAGGGCTTGCTGGAATTGCTGGGCCAGCGGGGTCCAGTCGCTGCGCACCGTTTCCAGGCCCTTGTAGACCATCGCTTCGCTGCCGTCGGGTTTGCCGACCAGGCCGGCATAGCGCTTCTTGCTGCCTTCTTCCGAGCCGCGGATGGTGGGCATCAGAAAACGCCGGTAATGGGTTTCGAATTGCAGTTCCAGTGCACTGTCCAGATTGAATGTTTCGCGCAGATATTGCTTCCACCAGTCGTTGACATGCGCCACCAGCGCGCGGCCGATCTTGCCGGCCGCCTCGTCGTCATGCCGTGTATTGAGCCACACGAAGGTGGAATCGGTATCGCCATAGATCACCTGGTAGCCTTGTCCGGTGATCAGCTCGCGCGTGCGGTGCATGATGTCGTGGCCGCGCAAGGTGATCGACGAGGCCAGGCGCGGATCGAAAAAGCGGCAGCCGCTCGATCCCAGTACGCCATAAAAGGCGTTCATGATGATTTTCAGGGCTTGCGACAGTGGCGCATTGCGTTCGCGCTTGGCCGCCTCGCGGCCTTGCCACACCTGCTTCACGATGGCGGGCAGGCAATGTTTAACTCGTGAAAACTGCGCGCCCCGGTAGCCGGGCACGGTATCGGCCTCGCCCTCACCCTCGCGCGTGCCCACCACCAGCCCCACCGGGTCGATCAAAAAGGTGCGGATAATCGACGGGTACAGGCTTTTGTAGTCGAGCACCAGCACCGAGTCGTACAGGCCCGAGCGCGAATCCATCACGAAGCCGCCCGGGCTGTTGTCGCCCTGCACGTCGCCCAGGTTGGGCGCCACATAACCCTGCCGGTGCATCAGCGGCAAATACAGATGTTCAAAGGCGGCCACCGAGCCGCCGCTGCGGTCGGCCGCCAGGCCCGTCACGCTGGCCCGTTCCAGCAGGAAGGTCAGCAGTTCGGTTTTCGCAAAGATGCGCGTGACCAGTTCGCAATCCTTCAGGTTGTAGCGCGCCAGCGCCGGCTTGTCTTCGCGAAAGCGGCGGTCGATCTCGGCCATGCGCTGATACGGATTGTCGATCGACTTGCCTTCGCCCAGCAGGGTTTGCGCCACGTTGTCCAGGCTGAACGAAGTAAAATTCCAGGTCGCCGATTTCAGCGCCTCGATGCCGTCGATGATCAAGCGGCCGGCGGCGGCCGCAAAATAATGTTCCTGCTTGCCGCCGTGTTCGCGCCATTCCAGCTCCGCGCCGCCGCGTCCCAGCTTCAGGGGCACCCTGTGGCGCTGCGCCTGTTCGCGCAGCACGCGCAGGTCGAACTGCACCACGTTCCAGCCGATAATGGCGTCAGGGTCGTGCTGTTCCATCCAGGCATTGAGGCACTCGATCAGCTGGCTGCGGCTGGCGCAGTATTCGAGGTCAAAGTCGAGGTCCTCGTCGCCGCCGTTTTTCGGCCCCAGCATATACACCTGGCGCTGGCCGCAGCCCTCGATGGCGATCGAATACAGCTCGCCGTGGGCCGTCGTTTCGATATCGAGCGAGGCCAGTTTCAAGGTGGGACGGTAGCCGGGCGCAGGTTTCAGGTGCAACTGCTGCCCGGCTTCGCCTTCGAACGCTACCGGCGCTGTGATAAAGCGCTCCATCAGGTAGCGCTCGGGCGGGCGGATATCGGCTTCGTAGACCTCCACGCCATGGGCGCGCAAGTGTTTTTCAAGCTTCAGCAAGTGCCGGTATTGCTTGCAATACAGGCCCAGCACGGGGCGGTGCCGGAAATCGCACAGGGTCAGGGGCCGCAGCTCGGCATGGCGCTCGCCGTGCAGCAGCAGTTCTGCCTGTTCACGCTGTTCAACCGGAATAAAGGCCACCGAGGTCTGCGGCGGCAGGCTGACCTGGCGCGGACCGTCATCGGTCGCCAGCCAGAAATCGACCTGCGTGCCGTCGCGGGTATCGCGCCAGTGGCGGGTCAGAATAAAGCCCTGTTGTAAAGATTGCACCGTTGACCTTGCTGTGTATGGGGCTGCGCGCCGTCGCGTTGGTCTGCATGGTAATCCAAACAGGCCGTGCTGAAAATGCCGCCAGTGGACAACACGCCCATCCTGTGCGGCGCGGCTGATCGTGCTCCAGTACAATAATGTGACTTCCACCGCCTGACCGGCCCGCGTTGCCGACATACCCGCCATGATGCCCGCCGCCACCGTTCCGCCCCAACTCAATCTTACTTCGTGCGACCAGGAGCCGATTCGCATTCCTGGCAGCATCCAGCCGCACGGTTTTTTGCTGGCCCTGCCGCAAGACGGCGAGCGGCGCGTGGTGCAGGCCTCGGCCAACCTGGCGCAGCATACGGGCGTGGCCTGCGACGAGGCACTGGGGCAAGCACTGCCGGCGATCCTGGGCGAGCGGGCCGCCTTGCAGCTGGAGGCCGAACTGGCGCGTACCGAGCTGGGCGTGCAACCCACGCACCTGGGCACGGTACTGGTGGGTAACGAGCGCTATTTCGATGTGCTGGCCCATCTTTTCGACCGCCTGCTGCTGCTGGAGTTCGAGTCCGTCAGCCGCGCCACGCCGCCCGATTTCCGCCACCTGTATCCGAAGGTGGGCAGTTTTCTGTTAAAAATCAACGATGTGCACGATATCGTCGAGATGAGTACGCTGGCCGCGCAGCAGATCCGCGACGTGACCGGCTTTGGCCGCGTGATGGTGTACCAGTTCGACCGCGATGGCCATGGTCATGTACTGGCCGAAAGCCTTGCCGACGGTTACGGCTCTTATCTGGGACAACGGTTTCCCGCCAGCGATATTCCGCGCCAGGCGCGCGAGCTGTACATGCTCAACCATATACGCCTGATCCAGGACGCCCATTATGTGCCGGCGCGCCTGGTGCCGGCCATTAACCCCCTCACGGGAGCGCCGAATGACCTGTCGTATGCCGCCTTGCGCAGCGTGTCGCCGATCCACCTGCAATATATGCGCAACATGGGCACCCTGGCGTCGATGTCGGTGTCCCTGATCGTCAAGGGGCAGTTGTGGGGCCTGATTTCCTGTCATAACGCCACGGCGATGCCGGTGGCCTTCGAGCAGCGCACGGTGTGCGAACAGCTGGGGCAAATTCTGGCGCTGCGCATCGAAAGCCGCAGCGATGCCGGCGAACTGGAATTGCGCCTGGAAGTGCGGCGCACCATGGTCAGCATGCTGGCGGGCCTGTCGCAGCACAAGGCCGACTTTGCCGACAGCCTGTGCAGCGTGTTTCCCGAGCTGCTGCGCTTTGCCCGCGCCAGCGGCGCGGCCATCGTCGTCGACGACCGCGTGCTGACCTACGGCGACGCGCCCGACGAGCACGAGGTGCGTGAACTGGTGCGGTGGCTGGGCGCGAACGCCCATGCCGAAGTGTTTCATACCGATCAGCTGAGCGTCCTGCATGCACCGGCGCTCGCCTGCAGGCGCAATGCCAGCGGCCTGCTGTCGATGTCGATTTCGCGCATCCACCCGCATTATCTGCTGTGGTTCCGGCCGGAAGTGGTGCGGACCATCGACTGGGCCGGCCAACCGCAGGACAAGCGCGGGCAGGGGCAGTTGACGCCGCGCAGCAGTTTTGCCAGCTGGCGCGAAACCATCCACGGCATCAGCGCGCCCTGGCACGACGGCGAGATCGAGCTGGCGGTCGAGTTTCGCGGCGCCTTGCTCGGCATCGTGCTGGAACGGGCCGAGCAGATGGCCGAGCTGGCCGAGGAACTGGGCCGCGCCAACAAGGAACTCGAAGCGTTTTCGTATTCCGTCTCGCATGACCTGCGCGCACCGCTGCGCCATATCGCCGGCTTTTCCGACTTGCTGATGGAAACGGCGGGCGCGGAAGACCTGGAAAAACGCCGCCGCTTCCTGAAAAACATCAAGGATTCGGCGCGCCTGGCCGGCAAGCTGGTGGACGACCTGCTGAGCTTTTCGCAGATGGGCCGCGCCGCGCTGCACCCGTGCAAGGTGAATATGACCGAGCTGGTGCGCGCCTGCATCCAGAAGCTGGCGCTCGACACCCGCGAACGGCAGGTCGAGTGGGATATCGGCGCCTTGCCCTCGATCAAGGCCGATCCGACCTTCGTGCAACTGGCGCTGTACAACCTGCTGTCGAACGCCGTCAAATTTACCAGCCACCAGGAGGTGGCGCGCATTGTCGTGAGCGCCACCGAAAACGCCCGGGAAGTGGCGTTTCACGTGGCCGACAACGGCGCCGGCTTCAATATGGAATATGTGCACAAACTGTTCGGCGTCTTCCAGCGCCTGCATCGCATGGAAGACTTTCCCGGCACCGGCATCGGCCTGGCCAATGTGCGCCGCATTATCGAGCGCCATGGCGGCCGGGTATGGGCCGTGTCGACGCCGGGCCTTGGCGCCACTTTTTCATTCAGTCTTCCCAAGGATTTTGTTACGCAAGGATAGTCTATGTTAAAACCCATTTTACTGGTCGAAGATAATCCGCATGACCTGGAACTGACCCTGATCGCCCTGGCCAAGAGCCAGTTGGCCAATGAGGTCATCATCGCCCGCGACGGCGCCGAAGCGCTCGACTACCTGTTGTGCCGTGAACAATACACCGCACGCGAGGTCGGCAATCCGGCCGTGGTGCTGCTCGATTTGAAGTTGCCGAAAATCGATGGCCTGGAAGTACTGAAGGAAATTCGCCATACGCTGGGGTTGCGCAGCATCCCGGTGGTGATGCTGACCTCGTCCAAGGAAGAGCAGGACCTGTTGCGCAGCTACGAGCTGGGCGTGAACGCCTATGTCGTCAAGCCGGTCGACTTCGAGGAATTCGTGCGCGCGATTGCCGACCTGGGCATCTTCTGGGCCGTGCTCAATGAACCGCCACCGGGTTCGCACCGCTATGTGCGTCCCCAATAACCTGGTCAGCGTGCCGCCTGGCGCCGCTGCAGCAACTGCCGCAGGCGGCTGCTCAGCACATCGGGCGTATAGGGTTTTTGCAGCAGGTTGACGCCGGGATCGAGCCGCCCTTCATGGGTCAGCACACCTTCCGCGTAGCCTGAGGTAAACAAAATCTGCGTGTCGGGCAGATGCTCGCGCACCGCCTCGCTCAGCTGCAGGCTGCTGATGTCACCGGGCATGATGACATCCGTAAATACCAGGTCGATCGGGATGCCCGAGCGCACCAGGTTCAGGGCCGCACCCGCATGGGCCGCCTGCAGCACCTTGTAACCGAGCGCCGACAGCAGTTCGACGGTTGAGCGGCGTACCTCTTCCTCGTCTTCCACCACCAAAATCGTTTCCAGGCCGCGCGTCAAGGGCGCCACCGGCGCTTCCTCGACCACCGGCGCCTGTTGTTCGCTGCGCAGCAAGAAGATCTTCACGCTGGTGCCCACGCCGGGCGCGCTCTTGAGGATGATCTCGCCGCCGGACTGCTTGACGAAGCCGTAGGCCATGCTCAGGCCCAGGCCTGTGCCCTGGCCGGTTGGCTTGGTGGTGAAGAAGGGCTCGAAGGCGCGCTGCAAAACGGTCTCGTCCATGCCGACACCGGTGTCGGCAATTTCCAGCATCACATAGTCGGCATTGGCCACTTCCGACAGCGGCATCGCGCTGGCGGCGATATTGCGTGCGCGCATGGTCAGGGTGCCGCCGGCGGCCATCGCGTCGCGCGCATTGATGGCCAGGTTCAGCAGCACGTTGTTGAGCTGGTTGGCGTCGACCATGGTGCTCCACAGGCCGTCTTCGATATCGGTGTCGATGACGGCGCGCGGGTCGAGCAGGCGGCGTATCATGTCGCCCATGTCGCGCAGCACCTGGCCCGGATTGATCAGTTGCGCCTGCAGCGGCTGGCGCCGGGCAAACGCCAGCAGATGGGCCGACAGCTTGGCGCCCCGTTCCACGCCGGCCAGCGCCACCTCGATGCGGCTGCCGGCTTTTTCGCTGACGCCGCCCAGCAGCTTGATCAGTTGCAAATTGCCGCCAATAATCTGCAGCACATTGTTGAAATCGTGGGCCACGCCGCCCGTCAGCTGGCCGATGGCTTCCATTTTTTGCGCCTGGTGCAGGGCCGACTGGCTCACGGCCAGTTCCTCCTGGCTCAGCCGCAACGAAATGAACGCGGCGTCGCGCTGCTGGCGGGCGATATAGGCGGCGCTGTGATAGCGCACCCTGGCCAGCAGTTCGCGCGGGTCCGGCCATTTCACCAGGTAATCGTTGGCGCCGGTGGCAAAGGCCTTGACCTTGATCGACGGGTCGTCCTCGGACGACAGCAGCACTACCGGGATATGTTCGGTGGCGGGGTTGCCGCGCAGCATGCGGATCACGTCAAAACCGTCGGCGCCCGGCATGCGCAGATCGACCAGCACGATGGTGGCCGACGTTTCGCGCGCCAGGGCAACCGCCATTTCCGAGCGCGCATCATAGCGCAGGGTGACGTCGGCTTCGCGTTCCAGGCCATGGGCGATCAGGTCTAGCGCGATGGCTTCGTCATCGAGGAGCAGAACGGAAATGCGCGGAGATTCTTGAGTCATAAGCGAGCCAGGTGGAAGTTACTATCCAGCTTCCCGAGCCGGCGTGCAAATATTTTACCTGAGCTTGGATTAGTTGCATCGTCAACGCTTGCTGCCGTGCGCTGATTATTATTGTATTGATAACTGTGCTGCATGCCAGCGGGCGATGGGGCTATAATTTTTCTGATTTGTCAGCATCAGAGCGCGTCGCGCCACCCTACCTGGAGACGGTATGCAAGACATGAGTTATGTGCACGGCGCCCACGAGACGCCGTTGATCGGCGAGACCATCGGCGCCTGGCTCGATGCCATCGCGGCACGCCATGGCCAGCGCGACGCCCTGATCGTGGCGCACCAGCAGGTGCGCTGGACCTACGGCGAATTTCAACAACGCGTGCACCGGCTGGCGGCCGGCCTGCTGAAACTGGGCCTGCAGCCGGGCGAGCGCATCGGCATCTGGTCACAAAACTGCGCCGAATGGGTGCTGACCCAGTTCGCCACCGCCAAGGCGGGCCTGATCATGGTCAATATCAACCCCGCGTATCGCCGCGCGGAACTCGAATACGTGCTCGACAAGGTCAGTTGCAGCGCCCTGATCCTGTCGCCCAGCTTCAAGTCCAGCGACTACCTGGCCATCGTGCAAGACGTGGTGCCGGACATCGCCGCCAGCCGCGCCGGCCAGTTGCGTTCAAGCCGCTTGCCGCAGTTGCGCCATGTGATTCGCCTGGGCCAGGACGCCACGCCGGGCATGCATAATTTCGATCGCTTGATGGAGGGCATCAGCGAAGCCGACCTGGCGCAGCTGGAAGCGGTCAGCGGCACGCTGCAATTCGATGACGCCGTGAATATCCAATTTACTTCCGGCACCACCGGTGCACCCAAGGGCGCGACCCTGACGCATCACAATATTCTCAACAACGGCTTTTTTATCGGTGAAGCAATGCGACTGTCCGAACAGGACCGCCTGTGCATTCCGGTGCCGCTGTACCACTGTTTCGGCATGGTGCTGGGCAACCTGGCCTGCGTCACGCATGGCGCGGCGATGGTGTTTCCCGGCGAAGGGTTCGATCCGAAAGCCGTGCTCGACACCGTGCAGGCCGAGCGCTGCACCGGACTGCATGGCGTGCCGACCATGTTCATCGCGATCCTCGACCACCCCGATTTCAAACAATACGACCTGTCGAGCTTGCGCACCGGCATCATGGCCGGCTCGCCCTGTCCGACCGAAGTCATGACGCGGGTGATCGAGCTGATGCACATGGAGGAGATCACGATCGCCTATGGCATGACGGAAACCTCGCCCGTCAGTTTCCAGACCGCCATCGACGACCCGCGCGCCATGCGCGTGTCCTCGATCGGCCGCGTGCACCCGCACCTGGAAGTGAAAATCATCGATGGCGAAGGGTGTATCGTGCCGCGCGGCGACAAGGGCGAATTGCTCACGCGCGGCTATTCGGTGATGCAGGGCTACTGGGGCGAGCCTGACAAAACCGCCGAGGCGATCGACGCGGCGCGCTGGATGCATACGGGCGACCTGGCCGTGATCGACGCCGACGGCTATTGCAGCATCGTTGGCCGCTCGAAGGACATGGTGATACGCGGCGGCGAAAACATCTACCCGCGCGAAGTGGAAGAGTTTTTATACCGCCACCCCGGCGTGCTCGACGTGCAATGCGTGGGCGTGCCGGACGCCAAATACGGCGAAGAACTGTGCGCCTGCATCATCTTGCGTCCCGGCATGCAAGCAACCACGGCCGAAGACATCCGTGCCTTTTGCGACGGCCAGATCGCCTATTACAAGATTCCCCGCTATGTGCGCTTTGTCGAGGAATTCCCGATGACGGTGACGGGCAAGATCCAGAAGTATCTGTTGCGCAAGCAAGTGGCGACGGATCTGGGGCTGGGGACGGAATAATGCCGGTGGTGCTTACGCGACCCGCAGCTGCTCTTCGAGCAGCTCGAACACGGCATCCTTGGACAGCACATAGCGCTCCAGCAGCACCACCTTGATCGCTTCGATGGCGCTGCGGTAGTCGCCGATCGCGGTCAAGGTGTAGCTGTACAGTTCGTCCGCCTTCGCTTCCACCAGGGCCAGCGTGCGTTCGTCGCCGTGTGTGTGTTTCAGCTGGCGGTAATCGAGCTTGGAGCGCGAGTACATCGACAGTTTGTTGACCATGGTGTCGAGCAGGGTGGTGGCTTTTTCGATATCGTTCTGGCTGCCCACCGAGATGCCGCGCGGGCCGTAAAACAGTTCTTCGGCGGCCACGCCGCCGTACAGGCCGATCACGTCGCGTTCCAGTTCTTCCAGGGTGCGCAGCGACAGGTCGTCGCCTGACGACAGCACATAGCCGAGCGCACCGATCTTCGAGACAGCTTCGGTGCTGATTTTCAGCAAGTGTGATTTCTGTTTCACCTCGGCAAGCGGCATGCCTGCGCGCAAATACGGGTCGATCTGCATGAAGAAGTGGCCCAGCTCGTGCAGGGCGATGCGTTCGCGCTGCACCTGTTTTTCCGCCGTGGCGGCGCGGTCGGCCAGACCGATGGTGGCCCGCTCGAAGGCGCGGAACAGCAAATCGGTATCGATCAGCAGTTTTTCCTGGATCGCCAGCATGCTGGCCCGCTCGACCACGGTTTCCAGCAGGGCAGGGCTGAGATTGGCCGTCACTTCGGCCACTTGCGCCAGGTCCAGCTGCGCCCAGTCCACGCAGCCCTCGGCCTTTTGCGACAGGAAATGCTTTAACAGGGCGCCGCGTTCGGCCTTGTTGGGCAGGCGGAAATTGATTTTCACGGGGAAGCGGCGCAGCATGGCTTCATCCATCTGGCTCGACGCATCGTCGAAGTTCGAGGCGACGATCCAGATCACGCCCGCGCCTTCGCTGCTTTTCACGCCGTCGAGCAGGCCCAGCAAGGTATTGGCCGTATCGTCTTCCCATTTGCGCTCGCCGCGCCCGCGCGGCATGAACAGCGATTGCGCTTCGTCGAGGAAAATGATGCAGCTGTCGCGCGCGCAGGCCTTGCGGTACAGGGCGTTCAGGGCCTTGGCGCCGCCGCCCACATAGCCCGATTCCAGCGCCGAACCCGAGGCCTGGATCAAGGGAATGTCGAGCCGCTTGGCCAGGTAGCCGGCCAGCTTGGTCTTGCCGGTACCGGCTGGCCCCGTCAGCATGACATTGAAGGGCTTGTCGATATTGTGCGATTTGTACACGCTGCGGTGGCGTATCATGTCTTCCAGGTGCAGCACTTCCTGCTTGATGTCATCCATGCCGATCAGGTCGTCGAGGCTGCCCTTGAGCTTGCCTGGTGCGATCACATTGGCGCTCACGCCCATGCCGGGAATGCCGAATTTCAGCACGCACAGCAGCAACAGCACCAGCCCGATATCGACCGCATGGCGCTGCAAAAAGGCGCCGGCTTCATCCAGCGGGCCATTGTCGCCGTCCTGCAGCGCTGCCTTGTGCGAAGCGAGGTAGGCATCGGTGGCGATCGCGTAGGGCAAGCCATGTTTCAGCAGCACTTCGCGCTCCAGGCTCAGATGCGAAGTAGCCGGCACTTTCACCACGTGGATGGACGGCGCATCCTTGAACTTGAAGATGTAGCGCGGCGTTTCCGACAAGGGCTTGGCCAGCAGCAAATACTCGAGGCGCGCGCGCTGGGCCGGCAGGGCGGTGATTTCGCCGATATTTTGCGAGCGCAGCAGGGCTCTGGTGTCTTGCGCAACCGAAGTGGAAAAGTACAGCGCGGCAGCCGCGCCGGCCACCAGGCAAGCGGCCAGGGCCAGGCGGACATAGGTATTGCGCAGCGCAAGCCGGAGTTGGTACAGAAAGGGCATGAAGGACTCGGATGGTAAGCCGGACTTGCGGGGCAGGGCAGCGGCGGACGATTGTTTGGAGCGTAGCGCAGGTCGCGGCGGCATGTCGATTTGACATGCCGCAAGGCAACATACTGCTGTCAACTATAGCGCCGTCGGCGGGCGTTGTAACATCGCTGCCATAAAAAAAGGCAGACCAAACAACAGCTTGGCGATGTGCCAATATCGCACCGGCAAGCGGGCCGGGCATAAAAAAACCGGGTCATGACACCCGGTTTTTGATGTTACTGCTTATTTCACGCGCTGGTACAGGCGGAAGCGTTCGGCGTCGTCGGTGACGCGGCGGCCCTCCCACAGCTTGATCCAGTCGGCGCCATGGTGTTCCGGCAACTGATCCGCGCCCTCGCGTTTCCTGCTGCTGTCTTGCAGCAGCAGCAAGTCGCAGCGCGGGTTGTCGACGCCGGCGAACGGCAGGCGACCGTAGTAGGCGAACGAGGCGCGCTGTGCCGCCCCGACGTTGGTCGTGATGCAGGCCTTGCCTTGTGGCAGATGGATGGCAATCTGGTGCGCCACGCCGGCGTAGCTCTTGCTGTAGTTCAGTTCCGGCAGGAACAGGGTCATGATCAGCACCCAGATCAGGATCAGGCCGCCCGACGACAGCACCACGGCGCGCCACAGCACGGCCGGCTGGCGCGAGATGCGCCAGTGCACCAGCGCGATCCAGCCGGCGGTGGCGGCGGCGGCGACAAAAAACGCTACCAGGCCCAGTTCAGGCTTAAATCCTGGCAACAGTTTCAGGGCATTGTGGGCCAGCTTCGGCGGCCAGCCGCTCAGGGCGGCAAACCAGAACAGCCACAGCACGAAAGCGCAAATGGTCAGCACCATCACCGAGAACCAGTCGATGGCGTTGATGGCGCCGCGCTTCATGGTCAACAGGCCAAAGGCGGCCATCACGGCCAGCGGCGGCAGCAGCGGCAGCAGTTGCGCCTGGTCGGGGTCGGGGTGGAACATGGCCAGCAAGGCCAGCATGGCGACAAAGGTCAGCGGCACCACGATATGCAATACATGGTGCTGGCGGCGCCAGGCGTACACGGCCCAGGCGGCGAAGGGCCAGGCCGGCCAGAAGAACCAGATGCCGACGCGCAGGAAATACAGCATGCTGCGGCGGTCTGGCAGGCTGAACTGGCGGCAATTCCATTCCATCCAGGCCTGCAGCGGTGACTGGCCGTACGGTTGCAGCCATTCGCCCGGCAGCAGCCAGGTCAGAGTCAGCAGCGCGCCAACCAGCACCGCCAGCGCCAGGTGGCCCACGGTGCGCAGCAGGGGCAGGCGCAGGAATAGCGAGCACAGCAGCAATGACAGGGTCAGCGCCGCCGGCGTGATCCAGCCGCGCGTCAGGGTCAGGCCGCCGAGCGCCAGGCCCAGCAGGATGGCGTTGCGCGGCGAGGCGCGTTCGACGTAGCGCACCGCGCGGTACAACAGATAGGCCATCAGCGAGACATACAGCGCCTCGGCCGTGATGTCGTGGCTGTGCGTCAGCAGGCCCATGCAGCCCAGGTAGATCAGGACGGCAGCGTCGGCCAGGGTGCGGCCGAAGTCGTCCGGTTCGGGCTGGCCGCCAAAAGCCAGGCGCAGCGGCTGGGCGTCGCCGCGGCGACCCAGGTTGAAGGCCGTGTACCAGACCGACAGCGCGCTGATGACGAAGATGCCGATGGTCGACATGCGCGCGCTGAACACTTCATTGCCGATCCAGCCGAACAGCTGGATGAAGATGGCGCCCAGCCAGAACGCCAGCGGGCCTTCGTCGGGCATCGACATGCCGGCGATATTGGGCCACAGCCAGTCGGCCAGGCCGCCGTGCGCCATGGTCCACATGATGCCGAAACTGGCGGCGTCATCGTTCTTCCACGGTTCGCGGCCGATCAGGCCGGGCAGGATGTACAGCAGGCCAAGCGCGAACAAGGCCCATCGTGGCAGCGCGAGTGTGGCAGCGGCGGGAAGGCGGACTGGCTTCATCGATGGTGGTATCAGTAAAAAGGAATCTGGGACGCGTGCGGACGCGCCGGGCTATGCGGCAGTATAAAGTAAAGCGCCGAAAGACAAAAAAGGCAGCCGTGGCTGCCTTTTTGTTGACAGCCAAAGCTGCCTGTTTTTGCCGCAAGCGGCAAAAATCAGCCTGCTGCGACTGCGGTTTTCGAACCGACGGAACCGAATTTCTGGCGGAACTTCTCGACGCGGCCAGCCGTGTCGACGATTTTGTGCTTGCCCGTGAAGAATGGGTGCGATTCAGCCGACACCTCGATTTTCACCAGCGGGTATTCTTTACCGTCGTGGGTGATTTTTTCGCGGGTCTGGATGGTCGAACGGGTAACGAATTTGAAATCGCACGACAGGTCGTGGAAAACAACTTCGCGGTAATCTGGATGGGTATCGACTTTCATGGTCTTCTCTCTGATTTGGTAGCCAAACAGCACTTCGTCGGTCGTCTTGCTTCTTGACCCGATTGCCGATCACTTGCCAGGGTTTAAATAAATGCAACCGTCGATTATATAGCGCTTTGCGGCTGGCGGCAATAAAAAAGCCGCTCATCGAGCGGCTTTGCATGGCTGACGGCTGGGATTACCCGCCTCGCCTCATCATGTCGAAGAACTCTGCATTGTTCTTCGTGGCTTTCATCTTGTCGAGGATAAACTCCATCGCTTCGATCTCGTCCATCGAGTACAGCAACTTGCGCAGGATCCAGATTTTTTGCAGTTCGTTCGGCTTGATCAGCAGTTCTTCGCGGCGGGTGCCCGATTTGTTCAGGTTGATGGCCGGGTAGACGCGTTTTTCGGCCAGGCGGCGTTCCAGGTGGACTTCCATGTTGCCGGTACCCTTGAATTCCTCAAAGATCACGTCATCCATGCGCGAGCCCGTTTCGATCAGCGCGGTGGCGATGATGGTCAGCGAGCCGCCTTCTTCGATATTGCGGGCGGCGCCGAAGAAGCGTTTCGGGCGTTGCAGCGCGTTCGCATCGACACCGCCGGTGAGCACCTTGCCCGAGGCGGGGATCACGGTGTTGTAGGCGCGCGCCAGGCGGGTGATCGAGTCGAGCAGAATCACCACGTCTTTTTTCATTTCGACCAGGCGCTTGGCTTTTTCCAGCACCATTTCGGCAACCTGCACGTGGCGCGTGGCCGGCTCGTCAAAGGTCGAGGCGACCACTTCGCCGCGCACGGAGCGCTGCATTTCGGTCACTTCTTCCGGACGTTCGTCGATCAGCAGCACGATCAGGGTGATGTCGGGGTGGTTGGCCGTGATCGCATGCGCGATGTGCTGCAGGATCACGGATTTGCCGGACTTCGGCGACGCCACCAGCAGGCCGCGCTGGCCCTTGCCGATCGGTGCGATCAGGTCGATGATGCGGCCGGTGATGTTTTCCTGGCCATTCATTTCCCGTTCCAGGCGCAGCGGCTCGTTCGGGTGCAGCGGCGTCAGGTTTTCAAACAGGATGCGGTGTTTCGACATCTCCGGCGATTCGCCGTTGACCTTGTCGACCTTGACCAATGCGAAATAGCGTTCGCCATCTTTCGGGGTCCTTACCTCGCCCTCGATCGAATCGCCGGTGTGCAGGTTGAAGCGGCGGATTTGCGAAGGGGAGATGTAAATGTCGTCGGTCGACGCCATGTAGCTGGCGTCAGGCGAGCGCAGGAAGCCGAAGCCGTCAGGCAGCACTTCCAGGGCGCCGTCGCCAAAAATCTGTTCGCCCGATTTCGCGCGTTTTTTCAGGATCGCAAACATCAGCTCCTGTTTGCGCAAGCGGGCCGCGTTGTCAATGTCAAGACCGATCGCCATCTCAAGCAGGGCGGATACGTGTAGGGCCTTTAGTTCGGATAAATGCATATATGTTGAGTGTCCCGAGACGGGAGGTAAAGGTAGGGGAGGGAACTGCGTGGCGTTGATTAATTATCAGGAAAGGGACAGCGGATGGTGCTTCAAGCCGCTTCCCGGTCTATCCAGTCAGGCGGCGCTGCGGGCGCAGCGCCGCCTGTCATACATTAAATATTGCTGTCGACGAAAGCGGTCAGCTGGCCCTTGGCCATGGCGCCGACTTTTTGCGCCGCCGCTTCACCGTTCTTGAACAGGATCAGGGTCGGGATGCCGCGGATGCCGAACTTGGCGGGTACTGCCTGGTTCGAATCGACGTCCATCTTGGCGATCTGGATGCGGCCGGCATATTCCTTGGCCACTTCTTCCAGGATAGGCGCGATGGCCTTGCATGGACCGCACCACTCGGCCCAGAAGTCAACCAGGACCGGCAATTCGGATTTCAGGACGTCCGCTTCGAAAGAAGCATCGCTAATGTGTTTGATATTTTCGCTCATATTTTCCTCAAATGAGGGTGGGATCAATAATGCCTGGAATTAACCATACGCTGGTTCGCCATCCACGCTTCCTGAAGTACAACTGGCAGGTGGGGGCGATGGGCACATATTCAATGTTCTTGGAAGGTGCGACCAGGGGTATGCAGGCGGGGATGGCTGAAATAATAACCCATTTTTTCAAAGCGTGGCGATTATTGCAGAAAAACTTGGCGCGCCTGGACTTTTAGATGGACGCGCTGCGCCCGCCCGCTTGCTGCAGCGCGATCATCCGCCGCAGGTCGTCGTGGCGCAAGGGCTTGGGAAACGTGCCCAGAATGCGCAGGCCATTGGCCACGGCCAGGCGTTCGGCCGCCTCGCGGATGGCCGTGTGCAGGCCCGACAGCAGCACCACGCCGCCCTGGAAATCGTTGTCGGCCGCCATGCGCAGGAACTCGATGCCATCCATGTCGGGCATGGACAGGTCGCAGATCAACAGGGCCGGCTGGTGCTGGTGCAGCGCGCCCAACGCGGCCATGCTGGTCGTTTCGCAGCGGATATCGAACCGGCCCTGCTGGCCCAGCATGTCGGTCAGTACGTCGAGCATGAAGACATCGTCGTCGAGCAGCAGCACGCGCATCGGCGCCGGGTCCGGATTCGGCGGCATGTGCGCGGGGCAATTGGCATCAGTCATCGCAGTGTCCTTCGGTGTGGTCGCCCTGCTTGCCGCGATTAATCATCATTGGCAAAGCTGGTGTTGTTCATGATTTGCTCGGTAATCTGTTCCAGCAAGGGCCACAGCAGCCTGACGATGCGGTGCGCCTGTTCGATTTCGTCGGCGTTCGTGCCCGGCGGCAGGTTTTCCAGCTGGTGGCACAGCTCGGACATGCCCAGCGCGCCCACCGTGCGCGCCGACGATTTGATGCGGTGGCCCAGTTCGCGCACCTGCGCCACGTCGCCGCGCGCCAGCGCCGCATCGATGTCGGCAAAGCCGTCCTGCGTCGTCTGCAGGAACTTGAAGGCGAACTTGCGCACTTTTTGCGGGTTGTAGCCGAGCAGCTTGGCCAGGATCGACAGGTCGATCACCTGCGGGTCGCCGGCCAGCGTGGTCTTGAAGGCTGGCGCGTTGCGGCTGCGCACGGGCGGCGGCGGCGCCTCGCGCGCCGGCAGCCAGCCGGCGATGGTCTGGTACATCATGGCCGGCTGGATCGGCTTGGAAATGAAGTCGTCCATGCCGGCCTCCAGGCAGCGCACCCGGTCTTCGCTGGTGGCGGTGGCCGTCATGGCCAGCACGCGCAGCTGCGCCAGCCTGGGATCGGCGCGGATCAGGCGCGTGGCCTGCAGGCCATCCATCAGCGGCATCTGCACGTCCATCAGCACGCAGTCGAACTGCGCCTGGCGCAGCAAGTCCAGCGCTTCGACGCCATTGTTGGCCAGGCAGACCGAGGCGCCCGCTTCTTCGAGCAGCTCCAGCGCCACCTGCTGGTTGAAGGTATTGTCTTCCACCAGCAGGATGCGGGCATGCTTGAGCGCACCCATCACCAGCGCCGCATCGGCGCTGGCGCGCATGGCCTGCGCCGTTTCCAGCATGGTGTCGAGCAGGGCCGGCGCGGCCTGGCTTGAAATGCCCAGGCGCGCCGTGAACCAGAAGGTGCTGCCCAGGCCGGGGCAGCTGTCGACGCCGACCTCGCCGCCCATCAGCTGGGCCAGCTGCTTGCTGATCGCCAGGCCCAGGCCGGTGCCGCCATACTCGCGCGTGGTCGAGGTATCGGCTTGCTGGAAGGACTGGAACAATTTGCTCATTTCATCGTGCGACAGGCCGATGCCGTGGTCGCACACTTCAAAGCGCACCAGGCAATGCTTGTCGTCGCCCACCACTTTTTTGACGATCACGGTGATGCTGCCCTGATCGCTGAACTTGATGGCGTTATTGGCGTAGTTGATCAGCACCTGGCCCAGGCGCAGGGGATCGCCCACCAGGATGGGCGGCAATTGCGGGTCGATCTCGAACAGCAGTTCCAGGTTCTTGCCTGCGGCGCGCGGCGCCACCACGGTGTTGAGGGTCTGGATCACATGGTCGAAACTGAAGTTGACGTGCTCGATCTTCAGCTTGCCGGCCTCGATCTTGGAAATGTCGAGGATGTCGTCGATGATGCCCAGCAAATGTTCGCCGGCAAAGCGGATCTTCTCCAGGTAATCGCGCTGGCGCGGCTCCAGGTCCGTTTTCAGGGCCAGATAGGCCATGCCGATCACGCCATTCATCGGCGTGCGGATTTCATGGCTCATGTTGGCCAGGAACTGGCCCTTGGCCAGGCTGGCTTCCTCGGCCACCTGCTTGGCCTGGTCGAGCTGCTCGGTACGCTGGGCCACGCGCTCTTCCAGGTGTTCGTTCAGTTCGCGCAGGGTGCTTTCGCTGCGCTTGTGATACGTGATATCGGTCAGGCTGGCCACCACCATGCCCACCTTGCCGTATTCGTCGCGGATCGCTTCGGTATTGACCGACAGCCAGCACAGGTTGCCGTCGAGCTGCTGCACCCCCATCACCACGTCGCGCATCGCTTCGCCGGTCGACAGGGTGATGTGCACGGGATGGCTGTGCTGCTCGAACGGCGAGCCGTCTTCGCGGATCGCTTGCCACAGGCTGCCGCCGGCGCGGCTGGCGGCCAGCATGCGTTCGGCCGCCGCATTGCTTTCCAGAATGTGACCATCGCTGTTCTGCACCACCAGGCCGTTGGTGACGGCGCCGAACACCGAAGCCATGCGCTGGCTGGAATTGGACAGGGCGATCGAGGCCTGGCGCCGCTCGGTGATGTCGGTGATCATCGCCAGGGTGCCACCGGGCTCGCCGTTGTCCGACTGGATGCTGCTGCTTGACAGCAAGCCCCACATGCTGGACTGGTCCTTGCGGAAAAAACGGAAATCGACCTGGTCCGGCTGGCTGTGCAGGTTGCCATGGCTGTCGAGGCGGCGCTGCATCAGCAACTGGCTGTCGCGGTCCATGAACTCGAGCAGGGGGCGGCCCAGCATTTCCTGCACCGTGTAGCCGAGCAGGTGCGCCATCTTCGGATTGACGAAGGTGGTCAGGCCGGCGCTATTGGTCATCCAGATGCCTTCGGCTGCCGTCTGCACGATCAGGCGATAGCGTTCCGAGCTGGCGTGCAGGGCTTCCTCGGCGCGCTGGCGCTGCGTCATGTCGCGCAGCGAGACGATGGAATACACCTGGCCGGCCATGCGCAGCTGCGACAGGCTGACCTTGGCCGGGAAGTGAGAACCGTCGCGCCGGCGCGCCATCATCACCCGGCCTGGCAGGCTGTGGCGCGACTGCGCCTCGCCCGCCGTCTGGCCTTGCGTGCTGTCGGGCACCAGTTGTTCGAGCGAGATGCCGATGATGTCGGCCAGCGGATAGCCGAAACAGCGCGCGCCGATCTGGTTGGCGAAGTGCACGCGGCCTTCGATATCGGCGATCAGCATCGCTTCGGGCGCCGCTTCAAGCATGCTGCGCATGCGCGCCTGCTCGTCGGCCTTGCGTTCGGCGATATCGCACAGGACGCCGCTGGCCTTTACCGGCGCGCCATCGGAAGCGCGCACCAGCACCGCGCCGCGCAGCAGCAGCCAGCGCCATTGGCCGTCGCCATGGCGCAGGCGGAATTCACAACTGACGGGGGCCGGCGCCTGGCCGTCGAAATGCTGGCGCAAAGCGTTGCTCAGGCGTGCGCGGT
This sequence comes from Janthinobacterium sp. PC23-8, assembly GCF_002250505.1. GTDB lineage: Bacteria > Pseudomonadota > Gammaproteobacteria > Burkholderiales > Burkholderiaceae_D > Janthinobacterium. The sequence goes on along the minus strand of NZ_NJGY01000001.1, from coordinate 1,753,412 downwards.
CATCGCGGTGTACTTCGGCCAGCCAGTCGGCCAGGGTGAGCTGCAGGCTGGCTTTCTTGTCGCCCAGCAGGCTGCGATACAGGCTGGACATGCTCAAACGGTCGCCGCCACGCTGCCAGCACCAGCCGGCCAGCACGGCGCCTTGCAGCGCCTGCGCCGCCGGCGTGCCGATGCCCTTGTCGCTGATCTCGCCCGATTGCACGCCCTGCAGTTGCCGGCGCCAGCGCCAGGCTTGCCAGGTGGCGATGCCGGCCAGCGCGGTGGCGCTGGCGGCCAGCCATGGCCATGGTCCCGCAGCGCCTTCACCGAGCGCCGGCGCCGCGCGTGCCAACGCCGTCCAGCCGCAGGCGAGCAGCAGGACGAGCGGATGCGGCGCAAGCCGCCGCAGGCGTCTTGCGCTGGATCTGGTGAGGCTGCGATGCGACAAATGCATCCCTTTCTGCTGCGTGATGACGCCTGGCTCTGCGCGATGTGCGGGCCGGCATGCGGCCGGCATTCTGTTCTGGCGGCAACTATAGCACCGAATATTTATGCCGACTATCTAACTTCCATTGCCGTACAAAAGGCAGATTTTTCTGCAAAAAAATAGTTGTTTTTTTTGCATTCAAGTGAGAATCGGAGAGAAAAGAAGGTGTAATTTATGCTAGTAAAATAGCATTTTGACAGTCAATTGCCGGTTAGCTGAACGAGCCGGCGAACTGATAGCGGTGGCCCGGATGCCACATGGTGGCAATCGAGGCAATCTTGCCGGCGGACCTGGTCTGGCGGCGCAGCACCAGGCAAGGCTGTTTCATGTCGATTGCCAGCATTTCGGCGATGTTGCGTGGCGCCGACAGCGCTTCAATGCTGTAGGTGGCGCCCTGCAGCGGCGCGGCCGCCATCAGGTACTCATTGGGCGTGATGGTGGCAAAATCCTGCACCATGTAGTCGGGCGCGCAGCCGGGATTGACCCAGCGGTCTTCCACCTGGATCGGCACGCCGTTTTCGAAGTGCACGATCAGCGAATGGAACAGCGTCTTCGAGGACGCCAGGCCGAACTGCCTGGCCATCAGCTCGGAAGCCTTGACCTGTTCGAGCACTTGCAGATTGCTGCGGTGCAAATGGCCGCGCGCACGCACTTCATCAGCGATACTCTTGATTTCCAGCAGCGTTGCCTGGTACTTCTGTTGCGCGACATAGGTGCCGGCGCCCTGGCGGCGCGTGAGCACCTGTTCGCTGGTCAGCTCGCGCACGGCGCGGTTGACCGTCATGCGCGAGACGCCAAACTGCTTGACCAGCGCCTGCTCGGACGGGATCACGTCGCCTTCCTTCCAGCGACCGGCGGCGATGCCGGCCAATAAATAATCCTTGATGCGCTGGAAAATGGGCGTATTTTCCTGTGTAAGCTGGTGGTCCAATGCAATTTCTCCGAAGCGCAAGGCAAGCCCCATGGCGGCGCGATGGCCGATTTTAGCACCGCCGCCGGCCGGCGAATTCAAAAGCAAGAGCCGGAGTGCGGCGCCTGTCGCCGCGTGGCACGATGGTGGCCAGCAAAGAGCAAAACAGGGGGAACATCATGGACCATTCTTACACGAACGACGAAGCGCGCTGGGCGGCGGTGCAACAGCGCGACGCTGCCGCCGACGGCCGCTTTTATTACTCGGTGCGTACGACCGGCGTATATTGCCGCCCGTCATGCGCGGCGCGCCTGGCCCTGCGCGCCAACGTGGCCTTTCACGCCAGCTGCGCCGAGGCTGAAGCGGCCGGCTTTCGCGCCTGCCTGCGCTGCAAACCGGGCCAGCCGCCGCTGGCCGAGCGCCAGGCGGCCATCGTCGCGCAAAGTTGCCGTCTGATCGAGGCCAGCGACGACCTGCCTGATCTTGATACGCTGGCGCAGGCGGCCGGCATGAGCCGCTTTCATTTCCACCGCGTCTTCAAGGCGCACACCGGCATTACGCCGAAAGGCTATGCGGTGGCGCGCCGTGGCGAACGGCTCAAGGCCGGCCTGGCCCAGCCGGGCGCCGGCACCGTCACCGACGCCCTGTATGCGGCCGGCTTTCATTCCAGTGCACGTTTCTATGCCGCCACGCCTGCGCTGTTGGGCATGACGCCGGGCGCCTTTCGCGCCGGCGGCAGCGGCGCCGTGATCCGCTTTGCGATCGCCGCCTGTACCCTTGGCGCACTCCTGGTCGCCAGCACCGACAAGGGCGTCTGCGCGATCCTGCTGGGCGACGATCCGGACGCATTGCTGCGCGACTTGCAGGACCGCTTTCCGCAGGCCGACTTGCGCGGCGCCGAGCCCGACTATGAGCAGACGGTGGCCAGGGTGATCGGTCTGGTCGAAGCGCCCGCGCTGGGCCTGGACCTGCCGCTCGACGTGCGCGGCACGGCCTTCCAGCAACGCGTCTGGCAAGCGTTGCGCGCCATTCCCGCCGGCAGCACCGTCAGCTACGCGGAACTGGCGCGGCGCATCGGCCTGCCCACCGGCGCGCGCGCCGTGGCCGGCGCCTGCGCGGCCAATACGCTGGCCGTGGCAATACCGTGCCACCGCGTGGTGCGCAACGACGGCGCGCTGTCTGGCTATCGCTGGGGCGTGGAGCGCAAGCGGCAGTTGCTCGAGCGGGAGGCCGGCGATGCAGCGGCTTGACTGGCAGCGCATCGAGGACGAGCTCAACGGCCATGGCTGCGCCGTGGTGCCCGGCTTGCTGGAGGTGGACGCCTGCCTGGCGCTGGCGGCGCAATACGATCAGCCGGAGCGTTTCCGCAGCCGGGTGGTGATGGAGCGCCAGGGTTTTGGCCGTGGCGAATATCAATATTTCGCCTATCCGCTGCCCGAGCCGGTGTCCGCCTTGCGCATGGCGCTGTATGCGCCGCTGGCGGCGATCGCCAACCGCTGGCAGGCGGCCATGGGACTGGAGACGCGCTTTCCGCCGGCGCATGAAGCATTCCTGGCGCGCTGCCATGCGGCGGGGCAGACGCGGCCCACGCCGCTGATGTTGCGCTACGGCGAAGGCGACTACAACTGCCTGCACCAGGACCTGTATGGCGAGCATGTTTTTCCGCTGCAGCTGGCCGTGCTGCTGTCGCGCCCGCAGTTTGACTTTACGGGCGGCCAATTCGTGCTGACGGAGCAGCGCCCGCGCATGCAGTCGCGCGTGGAAGTGGTGCCTCTGCAGCAGGGCGACGCCGTCATCTTTCCCGTCGCGCAGCGCCCCGTCAATGGCGTGCGCGGCAGCTACCGGGTCACCATGCGCCACGGCGTGTCGCGCCTGCGCTCGGGCGTGCGGCATACGCTGGGCGTGATTTTTCATGATGCCAGTTGAAGGCAAGGCTTATTGCTGCGCCGCAGGGTTCTCGCAACTGGTGTCCGTTCTGCTGCGTTCGCCGCGCGGCAGTTGCACCGCGCGAGCGCATGCACATGGCAGGCCTATTGTGATGGTGAGGCGCTTGGACAGACTTCACTTCGCCACGCCAGCATATCTCTGGTAATCGGAACGACTTGCTGGCCGCCAGTGGCAGTGGCAGCGATACAGAATTTTCCTTCGTAGCCATAAGTGGGGTCAGACGGGTCCTTTGGGCTACCATTCAAAAAAACGCTATAAAAATGCCCGGAAATGAGTATTCCGGGGCTGATGCCAGTCGCCATCCCTGGTAATTCTCCATAGCGAATGCATGAAGCTGCATGGATGGGAAGCTGTGTCGATGGTGGCAGGGAAAAAGACCATACTTTTTTGACTGGCCGAAGTGACAGATCTGACACGATCAGCGCACCCAGAATTGGCACGCCATTGCGCGCTTCTTCTTTTGTTGTGATGGAAAAGCAAGGTGCTCCGTCTGATGACGTAACGATGGCTTCAGCCATGCGTGAATATGCTGCGACATCAGGGGATATCGACCATTGGCTCATGATCGATATTGTAACCAGGCAGGTTTTTTGGTTCTTTACGATTCTTGAAAAAATCACTGAGTGCCTCTTCAAAAATATGTTTGGAGTCTTTATATTGTTGCTGACGCATTGCGTCGGTAGAATCTAAAAACCTCAGTACGAAATAATCGGCGATCAAATCACCTTGTGCCTCCATGTTGTAGTCAGCTAGCTTTTGAGTAGATGACAGAACATATTTATAGTCCAGGCCAAGGCGGATGGCACCTCGTAGTTTGACGGGATATGTGAGTTGATATTGCCAAACATGCACCATCTCGTGTATGAACCAGTGTTTTCGTTGATCGTCTGATTGAGAAAAATCCTCCTTGAACTCCGACTCATGAAAATAAATCTCCCCATTCGGCGTCATGGCCACATCCTTCGGCTGCAAGCCAAACCATAAATACGGCTCGGCATGCACCTTGACCTTGCTGTAGTCAATCGCGTCCTCGAACAGCAGCCACGCCATATTGATCTCGCCCTGCGTCAGCGGGCGCACCTTGTCGTTCAACTTGACTGTCCTGACCGACGAACCGACATTCTGGTCGGTGGTCCTGACATCCTGCAGTTCGACGGTCTTGCCGGCCGGTTTGGCGCGTGCGGGGGATGCGGCGCAGCAGGGGGATTGATACGCTGGCGGGAAAAATTCGGCTTTGACGATGCGCTCTGCCTGCTTGCTGGCGATACGCTCCGTGCGGCCTTTGGCGTCCGTCGTGCCTGTCCATGTCTCGCCATTGCTGACGGTCAGGCGGTAATCGGCATGCGCCAGCGGCACGTCGGTCTGCGATACGAATTCGAGCTGCTCGTCAAAGCCGCAGCACCAGCATTCGTCGGCCTGGCCCGCGCGGCGGTGCATTTCGCAGCCGCTTCCGGCGTCGCGCAGGGCCGCACCGAGCACCGGCTGGCCGCCTTCCGTATAGGTGACGACCATGGTGTCGAAATGCGCGCCCAGGCTGTCCCTGCAGTGCGTGACGAGCGCATAAAACACGTCGCAGCCGGTGGTGCTGATTACATGGTGGCGTGTCATGGTGGCCTCCGCGATAAAACGCCAGCGTAGGCCAGCCAGTTCCAAGGCCTGTTGACCCAACGCAAGCTGCTGGCCGCCTGGCGGCCCTGTGCAAGCCGTCGCGGGCTTGAGCATGCCAGGCATTTGTGACAGTGGCGGGGGCGAGAAAAGTCACATCAGCGTCAGACAAAAGCGGTTGACTTGCTTGTATAGACAACCTATGCTTGTCACATCAAAGCGGGCCACGCATGCCCGCTTTCCCCTTGAGAGGAGACGGCATGAACCAGGATATGGACGGCGATCCGCGCTTTGACGCCAGCCGCAGCATCCGCGCCCCGCGCGGCACGCAGTTGCACTGCAAGAACTGGCAGATCGAGGCGGCCTACCGCATGCTGCAGAACAATCTCGATGCCGAGGTGGCAGAGCATCCGCAGCATCTGGTGGTCTACGGCGGCATCGGCCGCGCGGCGCGCAACTGGGCCTGTTTCGACCAGATCCTCGCCTCGCTGCGCGCACTGGAAGAAGACCAGACCCTCCTGATCCAGTCCGGCAAACCGGTGGGCGTCTTTCGCACCCACCCGGACGCGCCACGGGTGCTGATCGCCAACTCCAACCTGGTGCCGAAATGGGCCAACTGGGAACACTTCAACGAACTCGATCGCCAGGGCCTGTTCATGTACGGCCAGATGACCGCCGGCAGCTGGATCTATATCGGCACGCAGGGCATCGTGCAGGGCACATATGAAACCTTTGCCGAAGCGGGCCGCCAGCATTTCGGCGGCGACTGGGCCGGGCGCTGGATACTGACGGCCGGCCTGGGCGGCATGGGCGGCGCGCAGCCGCTGGCCGCCACCATGGCCGGCGCCGTGTCGCTCACCATCGAATGCCAGCAAAGCAGCATTGATTTCCGCCTGCGCACCCGCTACCTCGACAAGCAGGCGGCCAATCTGGACGATGCGCTGGCGCTGATAGCACACCACACCGAACGCAGAGAAGCGATCTCCATCGGCCTGCTCGGCAATGCCGCCGAAGTGCTGACTGAACTGGTGAAACGGGCCAAAGCGGGCGGCCCGCTGCCCGACCTGGTGACGGATCAAACCTCGGCGCATGATCTGGTCAACGGCTACCTGCCGCGCGGCTGGAGCGTATCGGACTGGAAGGCGGCGCAGCAGGACCCGAAACGCCATGCGCGCCTGGCGCTGGCCGCCGCCGACTCCTGCGCCGCCCACGTGCAGGCCATGCTGGACTTTCACGCGATGGGCGTGCACACGGTCGACTATGGCAACAACATCCGCCAGGTGGCGTTTGACCAGGGCGTGCGCAACGCGTTTGACTTCCCCGGCTTCGTGCCGGCGTATATCCGCCCGCAGTTCTGCGAAGGGTGCGGACCGTTCCGCTGGGTGGCGCTGTCGGGCGACCCGGAAGACATCTACAAGACCGATGCGAAGATCAAGCAGCTGTTCCCGCAGCACGCGCAGGTGCACCACTGGCTGGACATGGCGCGCGAGCGCATCGCCTTCCAGGGACTGCCGGCGCGCATCTGCTGGCTGGGCCTGGGCGAGCGCCATCTCGCCGGCCTGGCCTTCAACGAGATGGTGCGCACGGGCGAGCTGAAGGCACCCATCGTGATCGGCCGCGACCACCTCGATACGGGCTCGGTGGCCAGCCCGAACCGCGAAACGGAAAGCATGAAGGACGGCACCGATGCCGTGTCCGACTGGCCGCTGCTCAACGCCCTGCTCAATACGGCCGGCGGTGCCACCTGGGTCTCGCTGCACCACGGCGGCGGCGTTGGCATGGGATATTCCCAGCATGCGGGCATGGTGATCGTGGCCGATGGCACGGACGCTGCAGCGAAACGCCTGGCGCGCGTGCTGGTCAACGACAGCGGCTCGGGCGTGATGCGCCATGCCGATGCCGGCTATGAAACGGCGGCCGCCTGCGCCAGGCGCAATGGCCTGAACCTGCCCATGATGGAATGAAAACATGACACCATCTTTGACTGGCTGGACCCTGACACCGGGCGCGATGACCCTGGCCGATCTGCGCGCAGTGTGGGCCGGGCCGGCCACCTTGAAGCTGGCGCTTGATGCCTACGGCGCGATCGAAGCGTCGGCCGCCGCCGTGCGGGACATCGTCGCCAAGGGCGAGGCGGCCTATGGCATCAACACCGGCTTTGGCCTCCTGGCCAGGACGCGCATTCCCGATGAAAAGCTCGAGCAACTGCAGCGCAACCTGATCCTGTCGCATTCGGTCGGCACCGGCGAGCTGCTGTCGGACGCGGTGGTGCGCTTGATCATGCTGATGAAGATCGGCAGCCTGGCGCGCGGCTATTCGGGCGTGCGCCCGCTGATCGTCGATACCCTGATCGCGCTGTACAACGCCGGCATCATGCCGGCCATTCCCGCCAAGGGTTCGGTGGGCGCCTCGGGCGACCTGGCGCCGCTGTCGCACATGACCCTGGCCATGCTGGGCGTGGGCGACGTGCGCGTCAATGGCGTGTTGATGCCGGCGCCCGACGCGCTGGCGCAGGCCGGCATCGCGCCGGTGGTGCTGGCGGCGAAAGAGGGGCTGGCGCTGATCAACGGCACGCAAGTGTCGGCCGCGCTGGCGCTGCACGGCCTGTTCATGGCCGAGCGCCTGCTGGAAGCGGCGATGGTCACGGGCGCGCTGTCGCTGGACGCGGCCAAGGGCAGCGATGCGCCGTTCGACGCGCGCGTGCATGCGGTGCGCGGCCAGCCGGGCCAGATCCTGGCGGCGCAGATGTACCGCCAGCTGGTGGCGCACAGCGCCATCCGCGCTTCGCACCTGGAAGGCGACGAGCGCGTGCAGGACCCGTACAGCCTGCGCTGCCAGCCGCAGGTGATGGGCGCCTGCCTGGACCTGATCGTCAATGCGCGCCGCACCCTGCTGATCGAAGCCAATGCGGTGACCGATAATCCCTTGATCTTCCCGGATGGAGCTGGCGCCCTGGCCGACATCGTCTCGGGCGGGAACTTCCACGCCGAGCCGGTGGCCTTTGCGGCCGACACCCTGGCGCTGGCGATCGCCGAAATCGGCGCGCTGGCCGAGCGCCGCATCGCGCTCTTGATCGACGCGACGCTGTCCGGCCTGCCGCCGTTCCTGGTGCGCGAGCCGGGCATCAATTCCGGCTTCATGATCGCGCACGTGACGGCGGCCGCGCTGGCGTCGGAAAACAAGTCGCTGGCGCACCCGGCCAGCGTCGACAGCCTGCCCACTTCGGCCAACCAGGAAGACCATGTCAGCATGGCGACCTTCGCCGGCCGGCGCCTGGGCGACATGGCGCACAACACGGCGGTGATCGTCGGTATCGAGCTGCTGGCCGCCGCGCAGGGCATCGATTTCCACCGGCCCTTGAAAACCTCGCCGCAACTGGAACACGTGCACCAGCAGTTGCGCCAGAAGGTGCCGTTTTTTGACGCCGACCGCTATTTCGCACCCGATATCGAAGCGGCCCGGCAGATGGTGCTTGCCGGCGACTTGAGCCTGACCTGCAAACAGCTGTTCGCGCCGCTGTACGATTGAGCGGCCCAGGAGACCATCATGGATTATCAATTTCACGCCGGCAGCATTCCTCTGTTGGTATCGATGCCGCATGTGGGCGTGGACATCCCCGACGAGATTGCCGCATGCATGACGCCGCAGGCGCTGGTGAAGATGGATACCGACTGGCATCTGCGCGAACTGCACGGCTTCTTGCGGGACATGGATGCGTCGGTGCTGTCGGCGCGCTGGTCGCGCTATGTGATCGATCTGAACCGGCCGCAGGAGGATACGAACCTGTATCCGGGCCAGGACACGACCGGTCTGCTGCCGACAGACACCTTTCAGCGCGAGCCGCTGTATCTGGCGGGTCAGGAGCCTGACATGCAGGAGCGGCAGCGGCGCGTCGCGCGTTACTGGGCGCCGTATCACCGCCAGCTGCAGCAGGAGCTTGAGCGCCTGCTGCGCGTGCATGGCGCGGTGGTGCTGTGGGACGCGCATTCGATCGCCTCGCGCGTGCCGCGTTTTTTCGACGGCAAGCTGCCCGACCTGAACTTCGGCACGGCCGACGGCGCCAGCTGCGATGCCGGCTTGAGCACTGCCGTGGTGGACCTGGCGCGTGCGCAGGCACCATTCACGGTAGCCCTGAACGGCCGCTTCAAGGGCGGCCATATCACGCGCCACTACGGCCAGCCGGCGCGCCGCGTGCAGGCGATCCAGCTCGAGATGTGCCAGTGCCTGTACATGAACGAAACGGACGAAGCGGCGCCGTTTGCCTATCGGCCCGAGCTGGCGGCACAGGTGCAGCCGCTGCTGCGGCAGATGATGGCAGCGGCCGTGGCATGGGTGCGGCGTTGAAGCTGTTTGCGCGCCACGCGCTGCTGCCCGGCGGCTGGCGCCGCGACGTGCTGCTGGCGTGGGATGCGGATGGTGATTTGACGAGCGTGATCGATAACGCGGCGCCGCCAGATGGCGTGGAACTGGCCGAGTATGTGGTGCCCGGCATGGTCAACCTGCATTCGCACGCTTTTCAACGGGCGCTGGGCGGCATGACGGAAAAGGCCGGTGCAGGTCCGGACAGCTTCTGGACCTGGCGCGAACTGATGTACCGTTTTGCCGGGCGCATTGCGCCGGAACAGATCGAAGCCATCGCCGCCCAGCTGTTTGCCGAATGCCTGCGCCATGGTTATACGGCCGTGTGCGAATTTCATTACCTGCAGCGCGATGCGGCTGGTGCCCTGTATGCGCGGCCGGCCGAGACGGCCGAAACGGTGATCGCGGCGGCGCGCGCCAGCGGCATCGGCATCACCATGCTGCCGGTGCTGTACAGCCATGCCGGGTTCGGTGCCCAGCCCTTGACCCCGGAACAGGCGCGCTTTCGCACCGATGCCGGCGATGTGCTGCGCATCGTCGAGGCATTGGAAGTGCAGCGCGACGGGCAAGTGGAAGTCGGGTTTGCGCCGCACTCGCTGCGCGCCGCGCCCATGGATCAGGTCGCGCAGGTGCTGGCGGCCGTGCCGGTCGGGCGCCCGATCCACATCCATATCGCCGAGCAGCAGGCCGAGGTCGATCAGTGCCTGGTCGCCACAAGCATGCGGCCGGTGCAGTATCTGTACGATCAGTTTGACGTCGATGCACGCTGGTGCCTGGTGCACGCCACCCATCTGTCACACGATGAAATCGTGCAGCTGGCCGCCAGTGGCGCCGTGGCCGGCCTGTGCCCGACCACGGAAGCGAACCTGGGCGATGGCCTGTTTCCACTGCCTGAGTTCATCGCTGCCGGCGGGCGCTTCGGCATCGGCAGCGACAGCCATGTGTCGCAGTCGCCGGTGGAGGAGCTGCGCTGGCTCGAATATGGCCAGCGCCTGCAGCGCCGGCAGCGCAATATCGCGGCCACGCCCGCGCAGCCCCAGGTGGGCGACTATCTGTGGCAATCGGCCTTGCAGGGCGGGGCGCAGGCTGCCGGGCGCAAGCTGGGCGCGCTGGCGGTGGGCTGCCGCGCCGACCTGCTGGTGTTGGATGATGCCCATCCCAATCTGTGCGCCGTGGCCGTTGACGAAGTGCTGGGCAGCTTGCTGTTTTGCGGTAACGACAATCTGGTACGCGACGTGTTATGCGGCGGGCGCTGGCAGGTGCGCGGTGGCCGCCACGTGGCGCAAGACGCCATCGCCAGTGCATACAAGTGCGCCGTGGCGCGATTGCGATCACTCTGATGGCGACCTTGATTGCCCGCGAACGCCTGCGCGCCGCGCCGTGGAAGAATGGCGGCGGCAGCACGGCGCAAATCGCCATCTTCCCGCCTGACGCGTCCCTGGATAATTTCGACTGGCGCATCAGCCTGGCGACCATCACGGCCGACGGGCCGTTTTCCAGCTTTCCCGGCATCGACCGCAGCCTGCTGCTGGTCGAGGGAGACAAGCTGCAGCTGACGCTGGACGGCGCGCGCACTGTCACCTTGAGCCGGGCGCAGCCCATGCTGTGGTTTCCCGGTGAAGCGTTGGCCCACGCGCAGGTGCAGGGCGCAACCGTGGACTTCAATGTGATGACGCGGCGCAGCCGCTGCCGCCATCAACTGGAAACCCTCATGGCGCCGTGCCAGCTGGCGCGCCGCAGCGCTGCCACGCTGTTGTTTGTCGCCGGTGACGGCCCCGTGCTGGCGCGTGGCGGCCAGCAGGCATTGATGCTGAAACGCCATGACGCCCTGCTGCTGGACGCTGGCGACGCACGGCAATGGTGGCTCGAGGCGCCACACGCCACGGCCGTGTTCCATGTTGATCTGTTCACCTGAAAGGAGACCGCATGCGCGACTGGGACCTGGTCATCGACAATGTTCATCTGGCCACCATGGAGCAGGGCTACGGCGAACTGCCGGGCGCCGCGATTGCCGTCAAGGACGGCCGCATCGCCTGGTTCGGTCCCGCCGACGAACTGCCGGCCAGCGGCGCGCTGCGGATCGATGGTGAGCAATGCTGGCTCACGCCCGGCCTGATCGACTGCCACACGCATATCGTCCACGCCGGCCAGCGCAGCGACGAATTCGAAGCGCGCCTGAATGGCGCCAGCTACGAAGACATCAGCCGCGCCGGCGGCGGCATCGCCGCCACCGTGCGCGCCACGCGCGCCGCCAGCGAGGCCGAACTGCTGCGGCAAAGCCTGCCGCGCGTGCTGGCCCTGCTGGCCGAAGGCGTGACCACGCTGGAGATCAAGTCCGGCTATGGGCTGGAGCTGGAGAGCGAAGCGAAAATGCTGCGCGTGGCGCGCGCCATCGGCGAACGGTGCCCGGTGACGGTGCGCGCCACATTTCTTGGCGCGCATGCGCTGCCGCCCGAGTACGCGGGCCGCCCTGACGACTACATTGATCTCGTTTGCGGCCAGATGCTGCCGGCCATTGCCAGCGCCGGCCTGGCCGATGCGGTCGATGCCTTTTGCGAGCACATCGGTTTTACACCGGCGCAAACGCGGCGCGTGTTCGAGGCGGCCAAAGCGCTGGGCCTGCCCGTGAAACTGCATGCGGAGCAGCTGTCGGACCAGGGCGGCGCGGTGCTGGTGGCGAAGTTTGACGGCCTGTCGGCCGATCACCTGGAGTTCCTGAGCGACGACGGCGTCGCCGCCATGGCGCGCCACGGCACGGTGGCCGTGCTGCTGCCGGGTGCCTGCTACTTTTTGCGCGAGACGCAGCCGCCACCGATTGCCGCCTTGCGCGCGGCAGGCGTGCCGATGGCCGTGTCTACCGACTGCAACCCCGGCACCTCGCCGATGACGTCCCTGCTGCTGGCGATGAACATGGCCTGCACCTTGTGGCGATTGACGCCGCAGGAAGCGCTGGCCGGCGCTACCGTCATTGCCGCGCGCGCGCTGGGCCTGCAGCATGACCGGGGCAGCCTGGCGGTGGGCAAGCGCGCCGACTTTGCGCTGTGGCGCATCGCCCGCCCGGCCGACCTGGCGTATGCGATCGGTTTCAATCCCTGCGCCGGCGTGGTGCACGGCGGCGTATGGCGCGCACCGGTGGTAAGCTTGCCCGATTGATCATTCGTCGGGGAGCGCTGCGTGCGCGTCATTTACTTGCTGGTTTTACTGGTTTTTTGCGGCATGGCACCGGTCCAGGCGATGGACGGCGGCACCCTCAAGGTGGGCTCGAAACGCTTTACGGAATCGTATATTCTGGGCGAGATCGTGCGGCAAAGCGCCGCGCCCCACGTGAAGGTCGAACACCGCCAGGGCCTGGGCAATACCGCCATCGTGCTGGCCGCGCTGCAGGCGGGCAGCATCGACCTGTATGCGGAATACACGGGCACCATCGCCAGCGAAGTGCTGAAACACGACCAGCCCGTTACCCTGGCGCAGATGCGGCGCGAACTGGCGACTTTGGACCTGGGCGTGGCCGTGCCGCTGGGCTTCAACAACACCTATGCGCTGGCCATGCGCGGCGACGATACCGGCATCGCCAGCCTGGCCGACCTGGCCGCCCATCCCGCCCTGAAATTGGGCCTGTCGCATGAATTCATCGGCCGGGTCGATGGCTGGCCCGGGCTGGCCGCGCGCTATGGCTTGCCGCAGCGCCCGCGCGGGCTCGATCATGGCATCGCCTATGAAGCGCTGGCGCACAAGCAGGTCGACGTGATCGATATCTATTCGACCGACGCCAAGATTCGCCAGTACGGCCTGCGCGTGCTGGCCGACACGCAGCAGTATTTTCCCCGCTACGACGCGATGCTGCTGTACCGCCTCGATATGCCCGGGCGCTTTCCGGCCGCCTGGCAGGCGCTGCAAGGGCTGCAAGGGCGCATCAGCGAGCGCGCCATGATCGCCATGAATGCGGCGGTGGAAATCGATGGCAAGAGCTTTGCCGTCGTCGCCAAAGAATGGCTGTCCTTCGGCGGCGGCAAGCCGGCCGACGCTGGCGCGCGCGCAGGACTGGTCGACAAAATCATCGGCGACGACTTGTGGACCTTGACGCGCCAGCACCTGACCCTGGTGCTGCTGTCGGTGGCGCTGGCCTGCCTGATCGGCGTGCCGCTGGGCGTGCTGGCGGCGTTCTCTGCGCCGCTGCGGCAAACCGTGCTGGCGCTGGTGGGGGTGTTGCAAACGGTGCCGTCGCTGGCGCTGCTGGCGATATTGATACCGGTGCTGGGCATGATCGGCATGGTGCCGGCGCTGGTGGCGCTGTTCGTCTATGCGCTGCTGCCCATCGTGCGCAATACCTGCACCGGCATCCTGCAGATCCCGCCGGGCTTGCGCATGGCGGCGCTGGCGCTGGGCTTGAGCCGCCGCGACCGCCTGCTGCATGTGGACTTGCCGCTGGCCTTGCCGGTGATACTGGCCGGCGTGAAGACGGCCGCCGTGATGAGCGTGGGCACGGCCACCATCGCGGCCTTCATAGGCGCCGGCGGCTATGGCGAGCGCATCACCATCGGCCTGGCGCTGAACGACAACGACATGCTGCTGGCCGGCGCGATTCCCGCCGCCGTGCTGGCGCTGCTGACGCAGGCCATCTTTGAACTGGTGGAGCGCTGGGCGTTACACCGCGAGGGCAAGCTGCGCGCTTGATATGGCGCAAGGCCTGGGCGCTTGAAGGTGCCACACTGGATCTCCCGCACCGTCCTCACCCTCTCCAGGAGATTCGCATGACCCGCCACTTTGTTGCCTGCTGTATCGCCTTCTTTTGCAAACACAGGCAGCGCCAGGGCGGCGCTGCCCAGCAGCATATCGGCTTGCATGGCACATTGATTGAGCCACGGAAATAGTAACGAACTACCGAGGAAATGTAAGGGCAGGTAAGCAAATGTAAGGGTGGAACTGAACCTATGGTGCACCGTTTATATTCATAACCGTTGATTGCATTCTCCCCTCCCACTTGACAATGGGTTCTACCTCACGGTGCCGCTAGCCCGTGAGGTATTTTTTTATGTGGTGGACGCTGACCCGAGACGTTATCGCGGAATTCCTTGTGGTTTTCCTGCTGATAATTGGGTCAAGGCATCCCCCGTCACGCGGCAGATGCGCCAGTCGGGCATCACGTCGGCGCCCATGCCCTTGTAGAAATTGATGGCGTTTTCGTTCCAGTCCAGTACCGACCATTCGAAGCGGCCGCAGTGGCGTTCCACCGCCAGTTGGGCCAGGGCGACCAGCATTTGCTTGCCGTAGCCTTTGCCGCGCGCGGCCTGTTTCACGTACAGGTCTTCCAGATACAGGCCCTTGCGGCACAGGAAGGTCGAGAAGTTGTGGAAGAACACGGCGAAGGTGACCACTTCGTCGTCTTGCGTGCCGACCAGTGCTTCGCAGACGGGATGCGGGCCGAACAGGCTGTCGTGCAGCATCGTTTCGTTGGCCAGTATCATGTGTTCGAGGTGTTCAAACACGGCCAGTTCGTGGATCATGCCGAAGATGGCGGCCACATCGCTTGGCTGGGCGGGACGGATGGCGAGGGTGGACGAGTTGCTCATGGGGCCTTTGCGGTGGGTGTGGTGGAAATCGAGGACGCGATGCGGGTCTTGCGCGCGCCCGAGCTCAAGGCCCAGGCCACGCTGGACAGGCACAGCGCCATGCCGAGCCATTCGATGGCGGCGGGGCGGTAGTGCTCGAACTGTATCGACAGCAGTACGGAAATGACGGGCGTGACCACGCCGATATACACGGTCTTTTGCGTGCCGATGCGGGCGATCAGGGTGAAATAGGCGCTGAACGCAATGACCGAGCCGAACACGGCCAGGTAGACCAGGCCCATCCAGTAGCTGGCGCGCGCCGGCACCGTCCAGGCCTGGCCCGTGGCCAGCGCCCACAACGCCACCATCAGGGTGCCCCACAACATGGTCCACGCCATGGTCAGCATCACATTGCTGGAATGCGCGCGCACCTTCATCACCAGTGCATTGCCGACCGTGCTGGCGACCGTGGCCACCAGCGCCAGCACAAAGCCCAGCAGAAAGTGGCCGTTGCCGCCGCCGAGCATCTCTTTTAACGCCGCGTCGATCGACTGGTAGAACAGCAGCACGATGCCGCAGATGGCGACCGCGCCGGCAAAACAGGTGGACAGGGTGATCGGCGTGCCGAAGGCGACACGGTTCAGCAGCGGGGTCCAGAACACCATCAGCGCAAACAGCACGCTGACCAGCGCCGACACCAGGTATTGCTCCGAGCTGTAGGTACACACATAGCTGAGCGCGAACGAAGCGAGGCCCTGCAGCAGCATCCATTGTTGCGCGCGCCAGGGCAGGCGCAGGGTATCGCCGCGGATGGCGCACCAGGCGAACAAGGTGAGCGATGCCAGGCCGAAGCGGTAGACCACGGAAACGGCGGGCGCGACGTCGCCCAGTTGCAAGGTGATGGCCCAGAACGTGGAGCCCCAGATCAGGCAGGCGGTGATAAACAGGAGGGGAGAGGACATCGCGGCAGTATACGGTGTCGCCCGGGGCTTGACCAGCGCGGCATGGAAGTCACAGCGCTGCTTGAGGCAAAACAGGGGCGGTGGAAAATATTGAATTTATGAAAATATTTATGTTATTATTAAGTAAATATTTTATGCTTTTAACTCGTCAGGGAGCCCATCATGCCAGCCTCGCTGCACTTCAAAGTATGGTCCGTGATCGTCTACGTGGTGGTGATGAGCATGCTCGCCATCTGCTTGCACGAAGGCATGGCGCCGGCTACCCATTTAATGGCCGCCGGCAGCTTTGGCTGAGGCGATCAGTGCGTGACGCGCGTGGTGCGGCCGTCCGACAGCAAACGCACGCGTTCGCCGGGGCGGAATTGCTCGTCCGCATCTTGCACGATGGCGCGCAGGTCGCCATTGTCCAGGCGCACGGTGATCTCGAAGCCGGGCTTGTTAGCCGAGTTCGCTTCGATGCTCTGGCCGGCAATCCCGCCCGCCACCGCACCGAGGATGCTGGCCGCAATCGCCCCCTTGCCGCCACCCACGGCCGAACCGGCCACACCACCGAGCGCCGCGCCGGCCAGCACGCCGGTGCCGCTTTGACCTTTGTCGATGGTGACCTGGCGCACGGATTCCACGGTGCCCATGCGCACGGATTGTTCATTTTGCGCCTGGCGCGCCTTGTAGACGTTGGCTGAATTCGGTTGTACGGCGCAACCGGCCAGGGTCGCCAACAAGGCCACGGCAATCATCGATGTTTTCATGTTCAACTCCAGGTAGAAAAAGGTGGTGCGCCGATCACGGCTGATGGCATCGGCTGCACATTGATGATAAGACAAGTTGCTTTCAATAAACAGCTTGGAATCGTAAGAATCTGTTACCTCAACACTAATACGCCAGCCGCAGACGCCGGTAGGCAAAGCCCAGCACGAACAGCGGGCCGATCAGCAAAAACCGCAGATCGTCCAGGAACGACGGCTTCTTGCCCTCGATCTGGTGGCCGATGAACTGGCCTATCCAGGCCAGCACGAACAGCACCAGCGATAGCGGCAAAACGACAATGGCGGGCAAGACGGCCAGCAGCGCCAGCATCAGCGCCAGCATGACCAGCATGCCCAGCGCCAGCGGGCGCGACAGCTTTATATAGTAGGCCAGGGCGGCCACGCTGCCCGCCAGCGCCACGACCGCATGCACGCTCCACAGCAAGCCCAGCACGCTGAACACGATCAGCGGCACGCAGACGATGTGCACCCATTCATTGACGCGATTGCGGTGGCTGTCGCCGTACTGGTACAGCAGGGTATCGATATTGCGCATGGGCAGCCTGGTTGGTCGGGTTTGGGAAATTCTACACCGTCGCCGCCGTGCTGGCGTAGCGGGCGCTTAGAATGGCGGCTTGCCCCTACCCGCAGGAACGCCATTGTCCACGCTCGTTATCACGCCAGACACGCGCAAGCGCTGCTTCGACCCCGTCGTCAACGCCAACACGCGGCTGCTGATCCTCGGCAGCCTGCCCGGCGAAAAGTCGCTGGCGCACAGCCAGTATTACGCCCATCCGCAAAACCGTTTCTGGATGCTGCTGGGCGCAGTGCTGGGCGTCGAGCTGAAAAGCCTGCCCTACGAGCAGCGCCTGGCCACCTTGCTGGCGCATGGCGTGGGGCTGTGGGACGTGGTGGCGCAGGCGCACCGTTCCGGCAGCCTGGACAGCAATATCCGCGCGCGCGACGATAACGACCTGGTGGCCTTGATCGCCGGCCTGCCGCGCCTGGAAACCATCGCCTTCAACGGCGGCACTGCCGCCAGGCTGGGCTTGAAGGTGCTGGGCGCACACGCCAGCGGCTACCGCATCGTCAGCCTGCCGTCGAGCAGCCCGGCCTATACGCTGGCGTATACGGAAAAATTGCAGGCGTGGCAAGTGCTGCAGTTCATACCCTAAGTTTCTCCAACTTTGCACAACGTCGCTTTAATCGCTCCATCCTCCCGAATTTATCCCCGCTGGCGTGCCGCAAGTTCAACACTTCGGGCGTTTGCGGCAGTCTGGCCTCGCTGTTGTTTCCCCACCCAATTCTTTTGCACAACTTCACTTTTGCGCTTGCTTACACTGATATATTACATTTAATATCCTGATATATCAGAGTGCGCCAACTTGGTGCCACGACAAAACATGCAAAGCAAGGAGATGGTTACGATGACCGAGTTCATGAATCAGGATTTTCTACTCACCACCGCGACGGCCCGCAAGCTGTATCACGAGGTGGCGGCCGACCTGCCCATCATCGATTACCACTCGCATCTGCAACAAGGCGAAATCGCCGCGCGCAAGACCTTCCGCAATATCGCCGAACTGTGGCTGGCGGGCGACCATTACAAATGGCGCTTGATGCGCACGGCGGGCGTGGCCGAGGAATTCATCACCGGCGAGCGCTCTGACCAGGAAAAGTTCCGCGCCTTCTGCAAGGTGCTGCCGTTGGCCATCGGCAACCCGATCCACCACTGGAGCCATCTGGAACTGCGCCGCATCTTCAATATCGATCTGCTCATCAATGAAGCCAATGCCGACGCGATCTGGGAGCAGGCCAACGCCAAACTGGCCACCATGGACACCTGGTCGCTGCTGGAACAGGCCGGCGTGGAAATCGCCTGCACTACCGACGACCCGGCCGACGACTTGCTGCAACATGCGGAAATCGCCGGCTCGGCACTGAAAACGCGCGTACTGCCGGCCTACCGTCCCGACAAGGCCATGCGCATCAACCAGCCGCGCTTTATCGACTACCTGAAACGCCTGGGCGAAGTGTCGTCCATTTCCGTCACCTCGTTCGCCTCGCTGATCGCCGCGCTGGCCGTGCGAGTGGAATTTTTCCATTCGCGTGGCGCGCGCATCTCGGATCACGCCGTCGATGTCACCTTGCCGGTGGCGGGTGCGACGCCTGAGGAACTCGAAGCGCTGTTCGCCAAGCGCCTGCAAGGCACCCTCTTGAGCGACGAGGAAAACGGCCTGTACCTGCGCGGTTTGCTGGAGGCCATCGGCCGCGTCTATGCCAACTACGGCTGGACCATGTGTTTGCATATCGGCGCCCAGCGCAACAACAACGACCGCATGCGCGCCAAACTCGGTCCCGACACGGGCTACGACTCGATCTCGGACATGAGCGCCAGCGCCGGCCTGGCCTCGCTGCTGAACGCGCTGGACCAGGACGACCGCCTGCCGAAAACCATGCTGTTCTGCCTGAACCCGAACATGAACGAAGTGTTGTCGACCATGGTCGGCAACTTCCAGGACGGCAACGTCGCCGGCAAGCTGCAGTTCGGCCCGGCCTGGTGGTTCAACGACCACAAGGAAGGCAACTTGCAGCAGCTGATCGGTTTCGGCAACCACAGCGTACTGGGCGTATTCGTCGGCATGGTGACCGATTCGCGCAGCTTCGCGTCCTACCCGCGCCACGATTATTTCCGCCGCCTCGTCTGCCGCCAGATCGGCGAATGGGTGCACGGTGGCGAATACCCGAACGATTTCGAGGCGCTGGCCACCATCGTGCGCGGTATCTGCTACGACAACGCCCGCAAATACTTCCAGCTTTAATCGATCAGCCGCCGCCAGGAACAGTCATGCAAAAAGTATTGTGTATTCATCCCGACGACGACATGCTGGTCGCCCTGTCCGACCTGGCCGCCGGCGAAGTTGTCAACTGGGAGGGTGAATCCATCCTGATCAGCAGCGCCGTCAAGACCAAGCACAAGCTGGCCCGCCGCGCGTTTGCGGCCGGCGAGATCCTGCGCCTGTATGGCGTACCGGTCGGCAAGGCCACCGTCGCTATCGGCCGCGGCGAAGCCGTCACCACCGACAACCTGCATCACTACGCGGCCGAAGTGGAACTGGAACCGCAAGCGCCGTACAGCTGGACGCCGCCCGACATGAAGCGCTTTGACGGCGCCACCTTCCCCGGCGTGGTGCGCGCCGACGGGCGCGTGGGCACGGCCAATTACTGGCTGGTGTTCCCGCTGGTGTTCTGCGAAAACCGCAATGTCGAGCACCTGCGCAATGCGCTCGAAGCGCCGCTTGGCTACACGCGCAATGACCTGGCTTCCTTTACCCTGTCGCTGCTGGGCGAAGACATGGAAGCGCCCAAAGCCGTGGTGCGTCCGTTCCAGAATCTCGATGGCGTGCGCATCATCACGCACAACGGCGGCTGCGGCGGCACGCGCGCCGATGCGCGCTCGCTGTGCAGGATATTGTCGGCCTATGCCGATCACCCGAACGTGGCCGGCATCACCGTCTTCAGCCTCGGTTGCCAGAACGCGCAGATTGCCATGTTCAAGGAAACGCTGGCAAAACAGAACCCCGACTTCGACAAGCCCTGCCTGATCTACGAACAGCAGCAGTGGGACAGCGAAGACACGATGATGAAAGCCGTGCTGACCGACACCCTGGCGCAGCTGAAGGAAGCGAACAAGGTCACGCGCCAGCCGGTGCCGCTGTCGCACCTGAAAATCGGCGTCAAATGCGGCGGCTCGGACGGGTTTTCCGGTATCTCCGCCAACCCGGCCATGGGCCTGGTGTCGGACATGGTGGTGGCCGTTGGCGGTTCGTCCATCCTGGCCGAATTTCCCGAGCTGTGCGGCGTCGAAGCGAACCTGATCGAACGCTGCGAAAACGACGACGACAAGCGCCGCTTCCTGGGCCTGATGCGTGACTTCGAAGCGCGCGCCGAAGCGGTCGGCACGCATTTCGCCGACAACCCGAGCCCCGGCAATATCCGTGACGGCCTCATTACCGACGCCATGAAGTCGGCCGGCGCGGCCAAGAAGGGCGGCACCTCGCCCATCGTCTCGGTGCTCGACTATGGCGAGCAAAGCCCGAAAGCCGGTTTGTCGCTGCTGTGCACGCCGGGCGGCGACGTCGAATCGGTGACCGGCATCGTGGCGTCCGGCGCCAATGTGGTGCTGTTTTCCACCGGGCTGGGCACGCCGACGGGCAACCCCATCGTGCCGGTGCTGAAAATTTCCAGCAACACGCGGGTGGCCAAAAAACTGTCCGACCTGATCGACTACGACTGCGGCCCTGTGATCGACGGCACGCCCTTGCCGGACGTGGCCAACGGCTTGTTCGACATGGTGGTGGCCACGGCCGGCGGCCAGTACACGGCCAAGGCCGACCGCCTGCAGCAGTACGACTTCATCTTCTGGAAACGCGACATTTCACTGTGAGCCACACGACCATGCAAACCCTACGCCGCAGCGTGCCCTACGCGCTGCCGATCAAATTTCTCCAGTTCGGCCAGGGCAATTTTCTACGCGGCTTTTTCGACTGGCAGATCGACCTGCTCAATGAACGCACCGGCCTGAACGCCGGCGTGGTGGTGGTGCGTCCGCGCGGCGGCAGCGGCTCGCCCCTGCTCGACGTGCAGGACGGCCTGTTTACCACCGTCGTGCGCGGCCTCGACGAGCACGGCGCGCCCGTCAGCGAGTACCGCACCATCGCCTGCGTGCAGCGCGAGATCAATCCGGCCACCATGTATGGCGACTACCTGGCGCTGGCGCAATTGCCCGAACTGCGCTTTATCGTTTCGAACACCACCGAAGCGGGCATCGCCACCAACGACACCGACGCGTTTGACGACGCGCCGCCCTCGACCTTCCCGGCCAAGCTGGCGCGCCTGCTGTTCGACCGCTACACCTGTTTCAATGGCAGTCTGGAGAAAGGCCTGGTGCTGCTGCCGTGCGAACTGATCGAAAACAATGGCCCGGCCCTGAAGGCGGCCGTGCTGCATTTCGCGCACCTGTGGCAGCTCGACGCCGGCTTTGCCGCCTGGCTCGACTCCGCCTGCGTGTTCTGCTCGACCCTGGTCGACCGCATCGTCACCGGCTTTCCCGACGGCGAAGCCGATGCCATCGCGGCGGACCTCGGTTACACCGACCAGTTCCTGGTGGCGGCCGAGTACTACTACCTGTTCGTCATCGAAGGGCCGGCCTGGCTGGCCGACGAACTGAAGCTGGCCGGCGCCGACCTCAATATCCGGCTGGTCGACGACATCGCGCCGTATAAAAAACGCAAGGTCGGCATTCTGAACGGCGGCCATACGGCGCTGGTGCCGGTGGCGCTGCTGGCCGGCCTGGAAACGGTAGGCGAGGCCGTCAACGACGAGCAGGTCGGCGGCTTTTTGTTCGACACGCTGGCGCAGGAAATCATTCCGGCGCTGCCGCTGCCGCAGGACGAACTGCGGCAGTTTGCGCGCGACGTGCTGCTGCGTTTCCGCAACCCTTACATCCAGCACCGCCTGGCCTCGATTGCCTTGAATAGCTGGAGCAAATTTGCCGCCCGCATCGCGCCGCAACTGCTGCGCTACGTGGAACTGCAAGGCCAGTTGCCGCAGCGCCTGGTGCTGGCCCTGGCGGCCACCATGCGCCTGTATCGCGGCGACGTGATGGCGCTGGCCGACGATGGCGCGACCCTGGCCTGGTTCAAGGCCGCCTGGCAGGACGTCGATGCGGGCGACTTGAGCCTGGCGCAGCTGGCGCAGGGCTGGCTGGCCAACGACAAGGTGTGGGGCCGCGACATGAATGCGGTGCCTGGCCTGGCGCAGGCGGTGGCCGGCGCGCTGGCGCGTATCGACGCGATGGGCATGCGCGGCGCCTTGCAGGCGCTGCAGTAAAAGTTTCGGCGGTACCGGCAGTAACAGTAGCAGCACTAAAAAAACCGAGGCCGAAGGCACTTCCGCAAGGAAGGCTGAACGGCCCGCAAAGTGGCGGCGCAGCTGCGCCGCCGTGGATGACAGAGGGAGACAAAATGACTAAAGTACGCGGCATGCGCTGGTGGATGGTCGGGCTGGTGACGGCAGGCCTGATCGTGAATTACCTGGCGCGCAATACCTTGTCGGTGGCGGCGCCAACGATGATGACCGAGCTCAATATCACCACCCAGCAGTATTCCTATATCGTGGTGGCGTGGCAGGTTTGCTATGCGCTGATGCAGCCGATCGCCGGCTATGTGATCGACGCGGTCGGCACCAAGCTCGGCTTTGCGATGTTTGCGCTGGCCTGGTCGCTGGCCTGCGCCTGCGCCGCCATGGCGACCGGCTGGCAAAGCATGGCGCTGTTTCGCGGCATGCTGGGCCTGACCGAAGCGGCCGGCATCCCCGCCGGCGTGAAAGCGACCACCGAGTGGTTCCCCGCCAGGGAGCGTTCGATCGCCATCGGCTGGTTCAATATCGGTTCCTCGATCGGCGCCCTGTGCGCGCCGCCGCTGGTGGTGTGGACCATCCTGCACGGCAGCTGGCAGATGTCGTTCGTTATCGTCGGCGCCATCGGCATCGTCTGGACCGGCCTGTGGCTGGCCTTCTACAAACACCCGCGCGACCAGAAGATGCTTTCTGATAAGGAGCGCGATTTTATCCTCGAAGGCCAGGAGCAGAGCGACTCTTTCGGTGTCGAGGGTGACAAAAATTCGGCACCCAAGGCGCGCTGGCACCAGATCGTGCGCAGCCGTAATTTCTGGGCCATCGCGATTCCCCGTTTCCTGTCCGAACCGGCCTGGCAGACCTTCAATGCCTGGATTCCCCTGTACATGGCCACCGAGCGCCACATGAACATCAAGGAAATCGCCATGTTCGCCTGGCTGCCGTTCCTGGCCGCCGATATCGGCTGCGTGCTCGGTGGTTACCTGAGCCCCTGGTTCCACAAATACTGGAAAGTGTCGCTGTTCACCTCGCGCAAACTGGTGGTCGTGGTCGGCGCCGTCTGCATGATCGGCCCGGCCTGCATTGGCCTGGTCGCCAGCCCGTATGCGGCGATCGCCCTGTTGTGCGTGGGCGGCTTTGCCCACCAGACCCTGTCCGGTGCGCTGTATTCGATCACCTCGGACGTGTTCGGCAAGAACGAAGTGGCCACCGCCACGGGACTGGCCGGCATGTCCGGCTACCTGGGCGCCACCATTTTCACCTTGCTGTTCGGCGTGCTGGTGACCCTGGTCGGCTACAGCCCGCTGTTCATGCTGCTGGCCGTGTTCGACCTGGTGGCCGCCGCCGTGGTGTGCATGCTGATCCGCGAAAAAATCGCGCCGGCCGTCCCGCTGGGCAAGGCCGCTTTCAACGCCTGATCCCGACCCGATCCTGACGATTCCCCCTGCCTGGCTCACCCCTGCGCCGGGCGGGAATGACTGTTTTTGATGATGTTAATAAAGCGCCGCCTCAAGGCGCGACCAGAGGAGAAAGACATGCAACAACTGAACAATAAATTGACCCGCCGCGTGCTGGCAAGCGCACTGCTGGCGGCCCTGTCGGGCGGCGTCATGGCGCAGGGCTTCATGGAAGAGCGCAAGGTCGAAACGCGCATCTATGGCTTTTTGAACGGCGAGATCGAATCGGTGAAAGCCGAAGGCGGCGCCACCCCCTACGGCAGCCGTGGCCGCGTCTCGGATGGCAATTCGCGCATCGGCTTTGCCGGCTCGATCGGCATCAAGGGCGACGTGCGCGGCCTGTGGCAGATCGAAGGCAGCCTGAACAACTTTGACGAAGGCGGTATCAACGGCCAGGGCAAGTCGTCGACCATCGAGTCGCGCAATACCTTCGTCGGTATCGAAAGCAAGCGCTTCGGTCGCTTCATCATCGGCAACAACGACTCCGTCTACCGCAGCCTGGTCGGCTCGGGCGGCGCTTTGGGCGGCAACCTGGGCCTGACGGTGCAGGGCCTGGACGTGTGGAACAATACCTCGGCCCAGCTGAGCGGCAATGCCGACAGCCTGTTCGGCCGTGGCGAAGCGCGCTACAAGAATTCGGCCCACTATCTGACGCCGCAATGGAACGGCTTCCAGGCTGGCGCCTCCTACGGTTTCGATGAAGTGCGCGACACCGGCGACGACCGCGCGCGCTACGCGCTGGCCGCCAAGTACTCGCTCGGCGCGTTCTCGATCGGCGCCGGCTACGACCGCCGGCAAAACACCGGTGTGGACGTGGAAAACCTGTCCAAGGGCTTCGGCTTTCGCAACACCTCCGTCAGCGGCGTGAACACTTCGTTCTACAAGGTGCTGGCGACCTATAAATTCCCGACCAAAACCTCGGTCGGCCTGGGTTTTGAAGCGGGCAGCTATGGCTACGCGCTGCAGTCGCTGCCAACCCCCGGCAATATCTACACGGCGCTGAAAACGGGCAGCATGAAGCAACGCTCGGTGATGGCGTCGCTGACGCAGGAAGTGGGCGAGGACATCAGCGTGATGCTGGCCGCCGGCAAGCTGGGCAAACTCGACAACACGACCTTCGGCCGCGCCGACGACTTCGGCGCCACGCAAGTGTCGCTGGGCGCGACCTACAAGATCGACGAACAGTTCATGCCGTATGTGTACTTCACGCGCATCAACAACAAGTCGCAGCAGAACGTCAACCTGGGCCAGTCGCCGCTGCACAGCAACAAGGCCGGCACCGACGACGCCTTCCTGGCGCCAGGCAATTCGCCGCGCGCCTTCGGCATCGGCATGATCGCGCGTTTCTAATTTCGTTTTCAAAAACAGGCCGGCGCAAGCCGGCACACAGCGCGCCCGAGAGCGCGCTTTCATCAGGAGATGCATCATGAAGTCAGGTATCAAACAAGGTAATCCAGGCTGGACGCAGGCATGCGTCGCCCTGCCGCTGGCCGTCATGCTGGCCGCTTGCGGCGGCGGCGGCGACACCAAGGGCGAAACGGCCACCAGCTACACCCCGGGCAGCGTGTTCCAGGTCGGTACCACCGCCTTCGACCCCGACCTGCCGGCCGAACCGAGCCTGCCGAAAGACACGCAGGTCTGCGCCACCCTGGAAGCGAGCACCAACCTGGTGCGCCGTCCGGACGGCTCGCTGCCGCCGGAAGCCGACCCGTCGAAAGCCGGTGTCGGTGTGGCTGTCACCACCGCCACCGCCAATCCTGACCAGGCCCGCATCCAGGCCGCGCTCGACGCCTGCGGCACCTTTGTCGACGCCGAAGTGGGCGCAAAAATCGCCGCTGCCGACGCCGCCGCCACCGCCGCGCAAAAAACCGCCAACGTCAAGAATGTCAATATCGCCGGCGTGTCCGGCGAAGAGCTGGCCAAGCCCGAATACCGCGCCAGCAAATATGCGGTGCGCCTGGTGGTCAACAAGTCCGGCGTGGGCGACGGCTTTATCAGCGGCCCGTTGACCCTGCCGTCCGGCGTGACGCTGTGGATCGACAAGGGCGTGACCCTGTACGCTTCGCGCGACGTGACCACCTATTCGCCGAATCCGGCCGGCCCTTACTGCGGCAATACGGCCGTCAGCTCGACCAAGGCCGGCAGCTCGGGCAATTGCAGCGCGCTGATCAACGGCACCAATATGGTCAACTCGGCCGTCATGGGCGACGGCTCCATCGACAGCCGCGCCTATGCGGAAATCGTCACCACCAACAAGCTGTACCCGTTGATGAAGGTCGACATGACCTGCTCGAACACCTACGCGGCCTATGCCACCGGCAAGCAGGCCGCTGACGGCGTGTCGTGCGATAACGGCGGCACCACGGTCGACTCGAAATCGTCGGCGCGCAACATGAGCTGGTGGGACCTGGCTTTCCTGGGCAATATGGTGCAGAACGGCGTGACGGGCACGGGCTCGCAGTCGAACTTCCGCATGATGGTGTTCAACTACGCGAAAAACCTGACCCTGTACCGCATCTCGCTCAACAACAGCGCCAACTTCCACGTCGTGCCGAGCGGCGTCGACGGCCTGACGGTATGGGGCGTGAAAGTGCAGACGCCGACCCTGGCGGCCTTCGCCAATCCGGCCGGCAACGGCAACCCGCTGTACAACGGTGAAACCTACAACGCCGACAACGTCAAGAACACCGACGCCTTCGATCCGGGCGCGGCCGGCAAGGCGATTTCGGGCAAGCTGGCCACCGGCAGCAATACCACATCGAGCGGCGCGATGTCGTTCGACGGCTACCTGAAGAACTTCGTGTTTGCGTATAACTTCGTGAGCACCGGCGACGATGACGTGGCCCTGAAAGGCAGCGCCAATCCCTCGCCGGCAGGTTCCGGCCTGTTCGCCATCGACGGCAAGCGCGACGTGCGTGCGGACCGCAAGAACGGCATCGTGATCGCGCACAACCATATCTACTGGGGCCATGGCATTTCGGTCGGCAGCGAAACGAATGCGGGCGTGACCAACGTCGAAGTGTATGACAACTCGTTTACGCACTCCGAAGAAGGCCTGCGCATCAAGTCCGACTACGCGCGTGGCGGCGAGGTGAGCAATATCCACTACCGCAACATCTGCATCCGCGACGCCCAGAACGCGCTGTTGTTTACCCCCTACTACAGCACCAAGGCGCTGCCGGCGGGCGGCCCGCTGTACCCGAACTTCCATGACATCACGCTGGACAATGTGCGCATCCTGGGTAACACTGCGATCAAGCTGCAAGGCTTCAAGGCAAATACGGGCGGCTTTACCAACCCGCAATTTCCTCTGGTGATGAACCTGAACAACGTGGTCACGGACTCGCCGAACGGCACCACCATGACCTCGTCGGACGCGAACCTGACGATCAAGGGCACGAACCTGCCGATCTTCGCCAACGCCGCCGAGCGCGTGACGGTCGCCGGCACGGCCACGCAAGCGGTCGATGTCGACAAAGTGGTCGATTGCAGCCGCGCCTTCGTCGACTTCCCGGCGATTGGCCAGTCCAACCTGTTCGGTTCGACCTGGGACAAGAAGTAATCAGTAGCTTTGGGTAGTATGCCGCGCCGGCCTTCTTCACGGATGCCGGCGCGGTGTCATTGGCATTCTTGATCGATAGGAGTGAGATGGAGACGAACAATACCGCCGAGACTGTTTTTGTGATCGGCGAATGCATGATCGAACTGCAGCGCGGGCAAGTGGCTCAGGCGATGGATTACCGCTTCGGCGGCGATACCCTGAACGCCGCCGTGTACCTGGCGCGCCTGACTGACGCCCGCCGCCACCGCATCGCCTATGTGACGGCGCTCGGCACCGACGGCCTGTCCGATGACATGGCCGCCAGCTGGCAGGCCGAGGGCATCGAAACGAGCCGCGTGCAGCGCCTGGCCGACAAGCTGCCCGGCATGTACCTGATCGAAACCGATGCCGACGGCGAGCGGCGCTTTCATTACTGGCGCGGCGATTCGGCGGCGCGCCACTGGCTGCGCGGCCCGCAGGCGCCGGCGATTCTGGCGCAATTGGCTGGCGCGCGCCACGTGTACTTGTCGGGCATCAGCCTGGCGATTTTGTCGCCCGCCGACCGCGACGTGCTGCTGGCAACGCTGGCGCGGTGCCGTGACAATGGCGGCCAGATCGTCTTCGACAATAACTACCGGCCCCGCCTTTGGGAAGGTGCGCAAGTGGCCGCCGAGGTTTATCATCGCGTATTGCGGCTGTCCTCGCTGGCCCTGTTGACGCTCGACGATGAAGAGGCGCTGCATGGCCCGGCAACGATCGAACAGGTGCTGGCGCGTACCAGCGCGCTGGGCGTGGCCGAAATCGTGCTCAAGCGCGGCGGTGAGCCCTGCGTGCTCTGGCGCGATGGCCAGACGCAGGAAGTGGCGGCGCCGCCGGTGGCCACGGTGGTCGATACCACGGCCGCCGGCGACTCGTTCGGCGCGGCCTATGTCGCGGCGCGCCTGGCGGGCAAGAGTGCGGCCGACGCGGCCCTGGCGGGACATCGCCTGGCCGGCTGCGTGATCGGCCAGCGCGGTGCGATTATCGCGCGCGCGCTGATGCCGTCCTGAGAGTGGGCAGGGTATGATCGCCTGCCCTGTCGTTGAACCGTTTAACCTGGCCCAGCTTATGAATTTGTCGTCTTCCCTTCCTCCCGCCGATGGCGAAACGGGCATCAGCGCCGCGCGCCGCGTGTATGGCTTGCTGCGCCAGCGCATCGTCGAGATGAGCATGCTGCCCGGCACCCGCATCGTCGAAAAGGAACTGGCCGAAGAACTGGGCACCAGCCGCACGCCCGTGCATGAAGCGGTGCAGCGCCTGGCCGAAGAAGGCCTGGTCGAGGTGCTGCCCCGGGTTGGCACCTTTGTCGCGCGCATTCCGCTCGATTCGCTCGAAGAAGCCATGCTGGTGCGCTGTGCGCTGGAAACGGCCATCATCGAAAAAGCCACCGAACGGGTCACGCCGGAAGGCATCGCCCGCCTGCGCGCCATCCTCGCTGCGCAAGCCGAGTGCATCGTCAATAACGATATACGCGGCTTTCACCGTACCGACGAGGGTTTTCATGCGGCGCTGGCCGAATTGTCCGGCTATCCGGGCGTGTGGCCGATGATCCTGCAGGCGAAAACCCAGATGGACCGTTATCGCCAGCTGACCCTGCCGCTGGCCGGGCGCATGAGCGACGTGATGCATGAGCACGGCGAGGTGGTCGAGGCAGTAGCGTCGGGCAACCCAGGCCTGGCCGTCGCCGCCATGCGCAGCCATCTCGACCATGTGCTGCCGGTGCTGGAAATTACCCGCAAGTTGCGGCCTGAATATTTCATGCCGCACCTCGCCACCAAACCTGCGCGCTAGCGCGTCTGCTATCGGCCGTTTTGAAGGAACATCATGAAAGTGTCACACCGCCTGATCCTGCTGGTCGGCGCCGCCTTGCTGGCCATGGCCATGCTGGGCGCCTACAGCCTGCGCACCCTGCATGCAGCCATGCTGCATGACCGCGAAGCGCAGATCGTCAATATGCTCAAGATGGGCGAACACCTGGTCGCCTCGTATCATGCCCAGGAACTCGATGGGCGCCTGACGCGTGAGCAGGCGCAAGCCGCCGCCAAGGCCGCGCTGACCCACCTCAATAACGAAGGCAAGAGTTATTACTGGGTGCGCCTGCCCGACGGCCTGAACCTGGTGCACCCGAATCCAAAAAATATCGGCGTGATCGCCCAGGGCGAAACCATGGACGGCCGGCCCGATGCGCAAGCCTATATCGAGGCGCTGGCCAACAGCGAAGTGGGGCTGGTGTCGGTCAAAAGCCGGCGCGACGGCCAACTGGTGGCCAAGCTCAACGGCATTATCGCCTTCAAGCCCTGGGGCTGGTGGATAGGCACGGGCTTTTTCGGCGACGATATCGATCGCGCCTTCTGGCAGGCGGCGCTGCAGTTCCTGTGGTTTTTCCTGGCCGCCCTGGCCGTGATGCTGGCCCTGGGCTGGCAGGTCATCCGCCGCGTGCTGGGCGTGCTCGGTGGCGAGCCGGCCTACGCGGGTGAGGTCACGCGCCGCATCGCCGGGCGCGACCTGTCGGTACCCGTCATCTTGCGGCGTGGCGACGATGGCAGCCTGCTGCACAGCATTGCCCGCATGCAGCAGGACCTGGCCGCCACCGTGCGCCAGGTCCAGGGCAATGCGGCGGCGATCGCCGGCGCCTCGCAGGAAATCGCCCAGGGCAACCTGGACCTGTCGGCGCGCACCGAAGCGCAGGCCAGCGCGCTTGAACAGACGGCCGCCTCGATGGAAGAGCTGACCGGCACCGTCAGCCAGAACGCGGGCAATGCGCGCCAGGCCAGCAGCCTGGCCCTGGAGGCCACGCGGCTGGCCGAGCAGGGCGGCGCGGTGGTGGCGCGCATGGTCGACACCATGGACGCCATCGGCCAGTCCTCGAGCCGGATCGCCGACATCACCGGCCTGATCGACGCGATCGCCTTCCAGACCAATATCCTGGCCCTGAACGCCGCCGTCGAGGCGGCGCGCGCCGGCGAACAGGGACGCGGCTTTGCCGTGGTGGCCGGTGAAGTGCGCAACCTGGCGCAACGGTCAAGCGCGGCTGCCAAGGAAATCAAGGACCTGATCGGCGTCTCGGGCAGCCAGGTGGCGCAGGGCAGCGTACTGGCCAGCCAGGCCGGCGAGGCGATGCAGCATGTGGTGGCAGGCATCGCCAAGGTCAGCGCCTATATGCACGACATCAGCAGCGCCACCCACGAGCAGAGCACGGGCATCGCGCAGGTCAACCAGGCGATTATCGGCATGGACGACGTGACCCAGCAGAACGCGGCCCTGGTCGAACAGGCGGCCGCCGCCGCGCAGGCCATGCAGGAGCAGGCGCGGCAGTTGGCGGAACTGGTGAGGCTGTTCAGGCTGGAGGGGCGGGGTGGACAGGATTGAGAACCTCTCTTGCGTCTACTGATAGTAAACAATATCGTAGACGGGGCTATCTCTGCCTGCAGCTTGCCCACCGCAATTGTATGGGGGCTGTGGACGTTTCGATATAATCCAACTAAGCTGTTTCGGGGGGATATTTTGGGTTGGATAATCATCTCGCTCTTGCTGCCGATCTTCACGCCCTTTTTATTTTATTGGGCACTCAAGGGCTTTGCCTTTCCGAGCGCACCCAAAGTTATCCAAATGATCAAGGATGGCCAACTCGGCTGGGTCGGTGCCGGCTATGCCATCGGCGCGGCGATCGCCTTCCTGTGCGCTTCCAGCGCGATCGCTGCGGTGGGAACAATGCTGCCAGTGACCTATCCGAAGCCAGCCGGCATTGTCTGGATGAAACATTTTGAAATCATGATCAAGTCGGTTGGCTTGACCGCCGCAAGTGCGCTGTTGTATGGATTGGTCCATTATGGTACGGTTGGAGTGCAGACGTTACAAGCATAACTTCCGCGCCCTATACAGTTCATATAGAGTTCATATAGACCACGCGATGGAGCGCACCATGACAACCCTGAAAGCCTGGATGGGCGAACACCTTGACACGCCTGAAAAAGCGCGTACGACGCTGTCGAATATGGCTGTCGGTGCGGGCGTGATCGGTTTTGTCCTGACGCTGCTGGCGGTGCTGACAGCCCGCGTCTGAAAAAGAACGCCCCAAGCGAAAAAGGCGAGCCATGCTCGCCTTTTTGTTTTTCTGATCTCAAGCCGGCGAGTAAGCGTGCACTTCCATCGCCTGTCCCTGGCCATCGAATTTCAGCGCCACCGACAAGTTCGTCACGCCGATCATGGCCAGCGCATCGCACACATCGTTGACTTCGTCCTGCAGGTCGGCCGCCAGGTCCAGCGGCTTGTCGGCGCTGTGCAATACTGCACCGCTGGCGGTGTATACGTTCACGCGCAGCAGCATGTCGCCATGCGCGTCGGCCGGACCGACCACCGCCGACACGTCGTCGGCGTCGAGATTGTTTTCCGCCAGCGCGTGATTGATGCCCGACATCATTTGCAGCATCGCGTATTCGGCCAGGCCTTGTTCCTTGCCGCCATGGAACAGATCCTGGTACAGGAAACTCACTTCCAGTGACTTGCCGGCCGGCGCCAGGCAGCGCTTGACCAGGTCGCCCACTTTGGCCGTCCATTGCTGGTAGCGCTCCATGCGGGCGTCGAACCAGGCGTCGAGCGCCGCTTCGTCTTTCGGTTCCACATAGAAGGGGTCGTCGACGCGCTTGAGGGCAAAGCCCAGTAAAAAACGCAGTTCGACGGCGGTGTCGTCGGCGCCGAATTCGGTGGCGCTCCAGCCGGCGATGCTGCGCTCGAGGCCGGCGGCGATGACGATTTTCTTGTCCGTCATCGAGGTGTAGGCGTCGCGCACCATTTCATGCAAATGGCTGTAGGTGATGCGGTCGATTTCGTCGAGGTCGTAGGCGTGGCTCATCAGCACGACCTTGGCCCTGGCGCTTTCCAGCTCCGATTCCTGGAAACTTTTCACCAGCGCCTCGAATGCGTCCTGGTCCTGGAAACCATCCGCTTCCTGCAGGCCGCCCGTGCTTTGCACCAGCAGCGGCACCACGAAGGCGTTGATTTCCATGGCCGGCGCATTGTCGCGGCGGATCACCACCACCGACGAGGCTTCCTCGATCTGTCCACGCAGGTATTGATACGCGCCCACGTCCTCGTATTTCGCCCGTTCGATGGCGTCGTACAGCACTTCGTCTTTTTTCTGGTTCAGGCTTTTGCGGATCAGGCGGCCGAATTCGATGGCCTGTTCGGCCAGCACCGTACCCTGCGATTCGCTGTCTTCCTGTTCCGCCAGGTTCAGCGCCATCGTGCTCAGCATCCGCGCGACGGCTTCATCCTTGTCTTCGGGCGAGTTGGACGATTTGCGAGGGGCAGGGCGCTTGTTCTTGGGCATGGTGAGTGAGTATGTGAATTGAAGTGAAATTGAAAAGGGCGCCAAGGTCAGCAACCTGGCGCCCGTCGCGATGATACACGGTGACGGCTTTACTCGTCGGTGCCGAACATTTCATGCAGTTCGTCGAGCAGGTCGGCCGTTTCCTCGGCCGACAGGCCCAGGTGCTGGCAGGCCAGTTCGCCGCCCTTGTCCCATTCGAGAGAGCTGCTGTTGCCATGGTAGCGCTGTATGCCTTTTTCGGCCAGCAGCGACAGCGCGATCAGCGAGCGGATGGCGTCGTCGGTGGACGGGTCGCCCAGCACGCTGTAGTCGTGGTGGTGCAGGATGGCCCAGGCGACATCCGACGACAGGCCCCAGTTGCGCGCCAGCAGGCAGCCGATGGCCGCATGGTTGGTCTGGTGGCGCGCGTCTTCCACCGCCGTAAAACTGTTGTGCGCATCGTTGGCGGCTGCCGCATAAGTGTTCACGTAGTCGGGAAAGCGCTTCATCAGCAGCGGCACGCCGATATCGCAGAACAGGCCGAAGGTGTGGGCGATATCGGGCGGGGCGATGCGCAGCTTGCGCGAGGTAAATACCACGGCGCGGGCGCGCTTGGCCGACACGTCCCAGAAATTGTTCAGTTCCACGCCTTCGGCTTCCAGCGCCTGGCGTGCCAGCAAGCCCGTCATCAGGGCGCTGCACTGGTTAATGCCCAGGAAATTGGTGGCTTGCTCGACCGACTTGGCCTTGCGCGCCGCGCCATAGAACGGCGAATTGGCCAGTTTTAACAATGCGCCCGACATGCCGACATCGTCGCCGATAATGCGCGCGATCCTGCGTGGCGAGGGATCGGGTTCGGCCAGTTCGCGCTGCAGATCGACCAGCAGGCTGGGGCGCGGCGGAATCCGGATCGATCGCATCAATGCCTCGACCGGATCGCCTTCCACGGCCTTTGCCGGCTGTGCCGTTTTCAATGCTGCTTTCATCATTTCATCACTATCGCTGGTTGCTCCGTCGCCAACGATTATCGCTGTTTATCATGAGTAATAGTTCAGAACGGCCCTAAAATTATGGCAAAAAACGCCCATTCTTTCAATTAGCCCTCCGCTATTGCGCATTTTCAGGCGGCCGGGCGCCGCATTTTGATAGTGTTGCCGCAAGTTTTACGGCTATTCAAGAAACCTGCGCACGGTGTCGCAGGCTACAATTGGCGCATGAAAAGTGTTCTTGCAGACATCGATTTCGCGCGTGATTCCTGTCTGGTGGCGCGCCAGCTGATCGGCGTGACGGTGCTGCTCGACGGCATCGGCGGGCGCATCGTGGAAACCGAAGCGTATGACCGGCTGGACCCCGCCTCGCACACCTTCGGCGGCCAGACGCCGCGCAACGCCGCCATGTTCGGCCCACCCGCACACGCCTATGTCTACCGTTCCTACGGCCTTCACTGGTGCCTCAATTTTGTCTGCCGCGAAGCCGGCCATGGCGCCGGCGTGCTGATACGCGCCATCGAGCCTTTGTACGGGCTCGACGCGATGCGCGCGCGGCGCGGCGTCGAGGACGAGCGCTTGCTGTGTTCCGGGCCGGGCAAGCTCTGCCAGGCGCTCGCCATCACGCATGCGCACAACGGCGTGGCGCTGGACGCGCCGCCGTTCGTGCTGCTGGCCCGGGAAGACGCTGTGGCGGTGTTGGCCGGTCCCCGCATCGGCATCTCCAGGGCCATGGCGCTGCCGTGGCGCTTTGTCGAAGCCGGCTCACGATTCCTGAGCAAGCCGATGCGGGTGGTGTAGCTAAGTCAGGCGCTGCGCCGGCGCGTCGGAGCACTCTTGCCGCGCAGCGGACTATGTGCGGCGCGCCGCTCGGCATGGCTGGCGGGGGCCTGGAAGGCTTGCGTTGCCGCCACGGCGGTTGACGCCGCCTGCGGCTGGTCCAGGGTAAATACGGCCACCGCCGCCGACAAGGTCACCGCCTGCTCCTGCAAGCTGGCCGCTGCTGCCGCCGCCTGTTCCACCAGCGCCGCATTTTGCTGGGTTACATTATCCATCTGCGCCACCGCCAGATTCACCTCTGTAATGCCGCTCGCCTGTTCGGCGCTGGCCTGCTCCACGCGCTCGATGATGTCGTTGACTTGCTGCACCGAAGCGACGATGGCGCCCATGCTGTCGCCCGCCTGCTGCACCGCCACGCTGCCGCCGTCGATGGTGGCTACCGACGTGGCGATCAGGGTCTTGATCTCTTTCGCCGCTTGCGCCGAGCGGTGCGCCAGGGTGCGCACTTCGGACGCCACCACGGCAAAGCCGCGCCCCTGTTCGCCGGCGCGGGCCGCCTCGACCGCCGCGTTCAGCGCCAGGATATTGGTCTGGAACGACAGGGCGTCGATGACGCCGATAATGTCGACGATCTGGCGCGAATGGCCGCGAATGCTGGCCATGGTGGCGACCGCCTGCTGCATCGCCGCGCCACCCTGCACGGCCAGGTGCGACGCCTGCGCCGCCAGTTCGCAGGCGCGGCGCGCGTTGCCGGCATTGTCGTTGACGGCTTCGGTCAAGGTGGCCATGGCGCTCGACGTCTGTTCCAGTGAGCTCGCTTGCATTTCCGTGCGCGCCGACAAGTCCATATTGCCGGTGGCGATCTCGTGCGAGGCCATGTCGATCGATTGCACGGACGACGAAATGGTGCACAAGGTCTGGTTCAGCTTGGCGATGCACTGGTCCAGCACGCGCGAGGTGGCGGCGATCTCGTCGCTGCCCTGCTTCGGTTTGCCGGGCCGCAAGCTACCCGCCGCCAGTTGCCGCACCGCCTCGGCGATGCCGTGGATTTCCAGCAGCATGGCGCGGCGCACCAGCATCGTCACCACCACCGAGGCGCACATCGACAGCAGCACCGTGGTG
The DNA here is from genome assembly GCF_002250505.1 of Janthinobacterium sp. PC23-8. GTDB lineage: Bacteria > Pseudomonadota > Gammaproteobacteria > Burkholderiales > Burkholderiaceae_D > Janthinobacterium. The sequence continues at coordinate 1,717,719 of NZ_NJGY01000001.1, read as the reverse complement.
AGCAAGGTCCAGCCCAGGTTGTGGAATTGCCGGGCGGCCGCCGCATGCGCTGCGGCGCCAAGCGTGGTTTCCAGCGCTGCCAGCTTCATCAACTGGGCGTTGAGCTGACCGAACTGGGTTTCCGCCTTGACCATGGAATTGGCGGCGATCGACAAATCCATCTGCGCCATTTCCATGGTTTCCAGCACTGCCTTGCGGTAGGCGCCCAGAGCGCCGCTGGCGCCATCGACCATCGCCAGCTCCGCGCCGTTCGAGGTGGCGCGCAGCCTGCTCAGTTGCTGGGCGATATCGCCATGGCGCTGCTTGATCTGCCCTTCCAGCGCATCGAGGCGGGCCTTGGCGAAGCTGCCATTGGTCCACGACAGCAGCTGGTACATATTGCTGTGCGCATAGCGCACGTCACCGGCCACGTCCAGCGCCGCCTTCAGGTGCGCCATGCGCACCTGCACCATGTTTTCCATCGAGGCATTTTGCCGCACCATGCCGTACCAGGCGCTGGCCGAACTGAGCACCAGCAACAGCAGCACCAGGGCGGGCGCCAGCAACAGCTTGGGGCCGATGCGTAATTTGTTGAGCATATGTCCTCCTGCCTGTGGATGGAAGCGAGGCCAGCAGGGCCGGCCCGCCGTTGTCTATTTCTTGTAGATCCCCGCTTCGAGCACCACGTCGTTGACGCGCAAAATATAGGTGGTCTTCGGTTCGATCTTGCCGCTGACGGGATTTTTATACTGGTAGTCGACCCAGCCCTTGCCCTGCTTCTGCGCCAGTTCGATGATTTCACGGCGGTATTTTTTGCCGTTCGCATCGGGCACGTCCGTCAGGTCCTTGCCGACGATGGACGGGTTGATCGGGTGCGCCAGCACGATGCCGGTCTTGATGTCGCGCATGTCCACATACAGCTCGCCCTGCACGAACTCGGGGTCCTTGGCGCTGAGCTTTTTCATCATCTCTTTTTCGCCATGCTGCCTGATGAAGGCTGCGCCCCGTTCCGCCATGGCAATGGCGTCCCTGGCGGTCGGTTCGACGGCGGCGCTGGCATGGCCGGCGCAAGCAAACAGCAGGCACAGCGCGGTGCCGCTCAATACACGTTTCATGATGTGTCCTTAGGTGGGGGAGGGAGAGTTGCCAGGTCGTAATTTACTGTGCGGGGTGTCCGATGAAATTGCGGTAGCACAAGTTTTTTCTTGCCTAGATGCAGGTTTATTGATCGCAACAGGATGGTGGAAACGTTGTTGATGTAGTGCAATTTAGTGCATTTAAGCAAGAACTATGATGGGTTTTTCAATGCCACCAACCCATTGCCACGGAGAAGCCATGTCCACGACGACGACCGAATTGCTGCCAGCCAAATTCAAACCCTATACGCGGCAGTCCATCCGCCAGGCACGGCAATGGGAATGGCTGCCGCCCGAGCAGCGCGAAGCGGTGCAGGTGGTCTCGGCCGTGCTGCCGTTTCGCACCAATGAATATGTGCTCGACCAGCTGATCGACTGGAACAATATTCCCGACGACCCCATCTACCGGCTGGTGTTTCCGCACCGCGACATGCTGCCGCCCGAGCAGTACGCCCGTTTGCGCGAGCTGGTCATCGAGCGCCAGGACCAGGCCGCCATCGACGCCTGTGTACGCACTATCCGCCTGGGCATGAATCCGCATCCGGCCGGCCAGCTCACGCACAATGTGCCGGCCATGGACGGCGTGCCGGTGCGCGGCCTGCAGCACAAGTACGGCCAGACGGTGCTGTTCTTTCCCAGCGCCGGTCAGACCTGCCACGCCTATTGCACCTTCTGTTTTCGCTGGCCACAGTTCGTCGGCATGGACGACATGAAGTTCGATGCGCGTCAATCCCATGAACTGGTGGCCTATCTGAAACGGCACCCGGAAGTGACCGACGTGCTGTTCACGGGCGGCGACCCGATGATCATGAACACGCGGCAACTGGCGGCCTACCTGGAGCCGCTGCTGGACCCGGCGCTGGAACATATCCAGAACATTCGCATCGGCACCAAGTCGGTTGCGTATTGGCCGCAGCGCTTTGTCTCCGACCGCGATGCGGACGACTTGCTGCGCCTGTTCGAGCGCATCGTTCAGTCCGGCAAGAATCTGGCCATCATGGGCCATTACAACCATGCGGTGGAGCTGCGCCCGGAGATCGCGCGGCAGGCCGTCAAGCGCATCGTCGGCACCGGGGCCACCTTGCGCATGCAAGGGCCGTTGATACGCCATATCAATGAAGACCCGAACAGCTGGGCCGAACTGTGGCAGACGGGCACGCGGCTGGGCGCGATTCCGTACTATATGTTTGTCGAGCGCGACACGGGGCCGCGCGGCTATTTCGAGCTGCCCCTGGCGCGCGCGCACGAGATTTTCCAGGCCGCCTACCAGCAGGTCTCGGGCCTGTCGCGCACGGTGCGCGGGCCGTCGATGAGCGCCTTTGCCGGCAAGATCGTGGTCGATGGCATAGTCAGCATCCATGGCGAAAAACTGTTTGCCCTGCAGTTCTTGCAAGCGCGCAACCCCGACTGGGTGCGCCGGCCCTTCTATGCCAAATACGATGAACACGCGACCTGGATCGACCATCTGCAACCGGCGTTTGACCAGGAAAAATTCTTTTTCGAGCTCGATGAACCGGTGCCGCAGATGCCGCACAAGGTGATTGCGCTGGCGCAAGCGGCTTGACGATGGCGGTCGACGCCAGCGCTGGGCGCCATCCCTGGGCCATCTTTTGCATGGTGTTTTTGCCGTTCGCGCTCGGCCATTATCTGTCGTGCCTGCTGCGCGCAATCAATGCCGTGCTGACCACGCAACTGCTCGCTTTAGTACCCTTGAGCGCCACGCAGCTGGGCCTCTTGACCAGCGCTTTTTTCCTCGCGTTCGCGCTGGTACAGTTGCCTGTCGGTATGGCGCTGGACCGCCATGGCCCGCGCAAGGTGCAGCTGGTATTGATGAGCGTGGCGGCGCTGGGCGTGTGGCTGTTCAGCCACAGCCAGGGGTTTGTCGAGATGCTGTGCGCGCGCGCCGTGATGGGCGCCGGCCTCGGCGGCTGCTTCATGGCCGCCGTCAAGGCCATTTCGGGCGCGGTGGCGCCGGCGCGATTGCCGTCCGTGCACGGCTACCTGATCGCCGTGGGCGGGCTGGGTGCGGCCAGCGCCACCTTGCCCGTCAGGCTGGCCCTCGATTACACGGACTGGCGCGGCCTGTTCCAGGGCCTGGCGCTGGCCGTGCTGGCGGTGGGCCTGTTGATCCGCTTGCTGTCGCCGGCACCGCCGGTGGCGCCGGCGATCAAACCCCAGGCCGGCATGTTTGATGTCTACCGCGATCCCGCCTTTCGCCGCACCATCGCCCTGCTGCTGTTGCCGCACAGCGTATTCTTTGGCGTGCAGGGCTTGTGGATAGGGCGTTGGCTGGCCGACGTGGGCGGCTTGCCGGAGGAGGCCGTCGCCTACCTGCTCTACCTGGGCATGGCGGCCGTCATCTTTGGCGCCATCGCCACGGGCATGCTGACGCAATGGGCGGGCCGGCGCGGCGTGCCCCCCATGCAGGTGGCGGCCTGGGGCGTCGCTTTGTTCGTGCTGGTGCAGTTCGCCATGGCAAGCAATTTCCGGCCCGGCTTGCCGCTGCTGTCGGTGCTGTTTGCCTTGCTGGGCACGGTGGCGGGGCTGGAATACGCCATCGTTGCGCAAAGCGTGCCGCCTGGCATGACGGGGCGCGCCACCACCTGTCTGAACCTGTTGATCTTTAGCGGCGCCTTCCTGGTGCAGGCCGGCTTCGGCCTGGTGCTGGGCTGCTGGCCGACCAATGCCGCGTACCAGTATCCGCCCCAGGCTTACCAGCTTGCATTCGGCCTGCTGGCGGCCTTGCAGCTGCCGGGACTTGCCTGGTTTTTCATCGACCGCCACAGGCGTGCCGGGCCATCCGGTAAAATGATGGCCGGCACAGCGGTAATGATCAACTCCAAGGAAGAATATGAAACTCGTTCGTTATGGTCGTCCCGGCAAGGAAAAACCGGGCCTGATCGATGAAGAAGGCAAACTGCGCGACCTCTCCGGCATCATTGCCGATATCGATGGCGCGCAACTGTCCGACAAGGCGCTGCGCAAGCTGGCCAGGCTCGACGAAAAAACGCTGCCGCTGGTACGCGGCAATCCACGCTTCGGCGTGCCGGTGGCCAAGGTTGGCAAGTTCATCGGCATCGGCCTGAACTACGCCGACCACGCGGCCGAATCGAACATGCCGATTCCGGCTGAACCGATCGTTTTCATGAAGGCGATCACCTGCCTGAACGGCCCGGACGACACTGTGGTGTTGCCCAAGGGTTCCAAAAAGACCGACTGGGAAGTGGAACTGGGCGTCATTATCGGCACGCGCGCGCAATACGTGAGCGAAGAAGACGCGCTCAGCCACGTGGCAGGTTACTGCGTCGTCAACGATGTATCCGAGCGCTCCTACCAGCTGGAACGGGGCGGTACCTGGGACAAGGGCAAGGGCTGCGACACGTTTGGCCCCGTCGGCCCATGGCTGGTCACGCGCGACGAAGTGATCGATGCGCAGGACCTGGACCTGTACCTGGAAGTGAACGGCAAGCGCATGCAGACCGGCAACACGCAAACCATGATTTTTACCGTCGCGCAAATCGTCAGCTACCTGTCGCAATTCATGACCCTGGAACCGGGCGACGTGATCGCCACCGGTACCCCACCGGGCGTGGGCCAGGGCCGCAAGCCGCAGCGCTTCCTGAAAAAGGGTGACACCATGCGCCTGGGCATCGCCGGCCTGGGCGAACAGCAGCAGGACGTCATCGCCTGGACCGCCTGATGCCGGGTTTCGACCTTGACCGTTTGCCGCTGCTGCCTGTCGACCAGCTCGACGCGCAGCAGCGCGCGGCCGCGCAAGCGATCATAGACGGTCCGCGCGGGGCGCTGTACGGCCCCTTCGTGCCGCTGATCCGTAGCCCGGAACTGATGGAAACGGCGCAGCGCATGGGAGAATATTTGCGCTACCGCAGCGCCATCGGCACGCGGCTGTCCGAACTGGCCATCCTGGTGACGGCGCGCCAGTGGGACCAGCAGGTCGAGTGGGCGATCCATGCGCCGCTGGCGGCGCAAAGCGGCATTGCGCCAGCGGCCATCGAGGCCATCGCGCAGCGCCGCCCGCCTGAGACCTTGCCGGACGACGAGCGGGCCGTGCATGATTTCTGCATCGAGTTGCAGCAGCACAAGCGCGTCAGCGACGCCACCTATGCGCGCGCGCTGGCGCTGTTCGGCGAGCATGGCGTGGTGGATTTAATGGGCATCAACGGCTACTACACTTTTCTCGCCATGGTGATGAACGCTGCGCAGACGGCCGTGCCGCCATTGAAAGTACCGCCGCTGCCGTAGCAGGCCTCAGGTCGCCAGGCCTGGATGATGGACAAACTGTAATTTTTGCGCATATTGCCCAATATATACTTTATTTCCCACCATCCATAGTCTGACTGACCATGAAAACTCGACTTTTCCAGTCCCTCATTGGCCGCGCCTTGCTGGCGTTGGCCTTTTCTTTTTCTCCATTGATGGCGGTGCGCTCGATGGCCGCCGAGACCGCCTCCACGGCCAACGCCACGGCGCTGGAAAATGCCGTCGTCAAGGTGTTCGCCACCCTGCGCCGGCCCGATCCGTACAAGCCATGGAGCAAGGCGGCGCCGCAATCGGTAACGGGTTCGGGCGTGGTGATCGATGGCCACCGCATTCTCACCAATGCCCATATGGTCGGTTATGCCAGCCAGGTGCAGATCCAGGCCAATGGTTCCGGCGATAAACTTTCCGCCACCGTGCTGGCCATTTCCGAAGGCATGGACCTGGCCTTGCTGAAGGTCGATGACGACAGTTTTTTCGATACCCATAAACCCATGCCGCGCGCCAATGTCTTGCCCGACGTGCGCGACGCCGTGCTGGCCTATGGCTATCCGCTGGGCGGCACCTCGCTGTCGATTACCAAGGGCATCGTCTCGCGCATCGAGTTCGTGCGCTACCATTATCCCGTCTCGGGCCTGCGCATCCAGATCGACGCGGCGATCAATCCCGGCAACAGCGGCGGCGCCGTGATTGCCGGCGACAAGATGATCGGCCTGGCGTTTGCCACCGTGACCAATGCGCAAAACATGGGTTACATCATTCCCAACGAAGAGATCGAGTTGTTCCTGCGCGATCAGCAAAGTGGCGCGCCCAAGGGCAAGCCGGCCCTGTTCGACGTGACGCAAACGCTGGAAAATCCGGCCCTGCGCAGCATGCTCAAGCTCGACAAGGGCGTCGAGGGCGCCATCGTGATGACGCCGGCCAGCAAGGACCCCGCTTATCCGCTCAAGGAATTCGATGTCATCACCAAAATTGGCGACTACCCTGTCGACAACCAGGGCATGGTCAAGCTGACCGCCAACAGCCGCGTGCGCTTCCAGTACCGGGTGCAGCAGCTGGCGAAAAACGGCATGCTGCCCCTGACCGTGGTGCGCCATGGCGCGGCCATGAACGTCAGCGTGCCCGTGTCGGCCTCGCACCCGATGCTGGTGCCCGGCCTGGAAGGCGCCTACCCATCGTATTTCATCTTCGGCCCGATGGTATTTTCAAGAGTAACGGCCGAATTCATGGCCGGCCCCAACGCCAATGCGCCCATGCTGGTAGGCATGAGTTTTGCCGGCAATCCGCTCGTCACGCGGCGCGGCGATGCGCCCGACGCCAACCGCGAGGAACTGGTGGCGGTCTCGGCGCCGTTCTTCCCGCACAAGCTGATGAATGGCTACAGCAACCGCTTCTTCTCGGTCGTGTATTCCGTCAATGGCATCCCGGTGCGCAGCCTGGCGCACATGGTGACCCTGCTGCGCGACCTGCCCGATGAGATGGTCACCTTCCGCTTCGAGCAGCGCGATGCGGAAATCGTCGTGGTGCCGCGCAAGGAGATGCTGGCGGCCACCGAGGCGGTGCTGAGCGACAACGGCATCCGTTCCGAAGCATCGCCCGACATGCTGAAGGTCTGGAACGACAAAACGACGGCCAACCGGTAAGTCGCCGTCGTCAGGAAGTGAAGCAACAGGCGCGGCGCAATCCGCGCCTGTCTTGTTTTAGCCCAGCACTTTTTTCAGCCAGGCGCCGATCGCGTCGATTTCTTCCTGGCACAGCGAATGCTGCATGCGGTAGGTATGCCATTCCAGCTGGTAGCCCATGCCGGTCAGCAAATCGCGCGACTGTTCGGCGCGGGCGATCAGCACCACCGGGTCGGCCGTGCCGTGCGCCATAAAGATCGGCGTTTGCAGGCTGCCCGGGGTGCGCTCGGCCGCCGTCTTGTCGGCCAGCGGCAGGTAACCGGACAGGCACATCAGGCCGGCCAATGGTTCGGGATGGCGCAAGCCCGTTTGCAAGGCCATGGCGCAGCCTTGCGAAAAGCCGGCCAGGATAATGCGGCTGGCGGGGATGCCGCGCGCTTTTTCGCGCGCGATCAGCGCTTCGATCTGTGCCTGCGAGGCGCGCAGGCCGGTTTCGTCCTCGCGGCGCACCAGATCGCTCGACACAATGTCGTACCAGGCGCGCATCACATAGCCGTTGTTGATGGTGACGGGCATGGTGCCGGCGCTCGGGAAGATAAAGCGGATGGCGGGACAGCCGTGCAGGTCGAGTTCCTTGACCAGCGGCACGAAGTCATTGCCGTCGGCGCCCAGGCCGTGCATCCAGATAATCGAGACGGTAGTGTCGGGTGCGCTGTCGAGTTCGATAGTTTCCAGCAAAGTGCTCATGGTTTTTCCTCTTCAATAGTGTGCGCCGGACGCAGCGCCGATTTGGGACGGAAGGCCTTGCATACGGCCGGGTCGGTTTCCATGTACGGGCCACCAATCAGGTCGATGCAATAGGGTACGGCGGCAAAGATGCCGCTCACCAGTTGCTTGCCGTCGGCATCCTTCAGGCCTTCCAGGGTTTCCTTGATGGCTTTCGGCTGGCCCGGCAGATTCATGATCAGGCAGGCGCGCTCGGGCGTTTCGCGGATCACCGCCACCTGGCGCGACAAAATGGCCGTCGGCACGAATTGCAGGCTGATCTGGCGCATCTGTTCGCCAAAGCCCGGCATCTCTTTCGTGCCCACCGACAAGGTTGCATCTGGCGTCACATCGCGCCGCGCCGGTCCCGTGCCGCCGGTGGTCAGGATCAAATGGCAATGGTTGAGGTCGACCATGTCGATCAGCGTGTTTTCAATCTGCGAGCGTTCGTCGGGGATCAAGCGCGTTTCCAGTCGGTAAGGCGTGCGCAGGGCGGCCGCCAGCCAGCTTTCCAGCGCGGGGATGCCCTGGTCTTCATACACGCCGCCGCTGGCGCGGTCCGAGATCGACACGAGGCCGATAATCAATTCGTCTTCGAGAGTGGTTGCCATCGGTCACCTGTAAAAGAGTGGGGGAGCGTAAAAACAAGAAAACCGGGATTATCCCGGTTTTTGCGCTGCACCGGGGACCTGCCCCAAGCGCTTATTCGTCTTCGTCGGCGTCAACGCCCTCTTCATCCGCATCATCCTTGCCGCCATTGTTCTTCTTGGCAATTTGCTTGAGGATCTGGAAGATTTCGCGGTAGGCTTTCGGCGGCTTGTTCTCGGCCTGCTCCTTGCGGGCATTGCGGATCAGGGTGCGCAGGTGCTGCACGTCGAGCTCCGGGTTTTCCGACAGCAAAACCGTCAGCGCCTTGTCGTCCGTCAGCAGCTTGTCGCGGCGGCGTTCCATTGCGTGCATGGCGGCCGTGTCGGCTTTCGACAAGCCTTTCCAGCTGTCGATGGTGCGCTGGATGGCGGCCACTTCGTCTTCGTCGAGGGTGCGCATTTTCTTGCCGACATATTGCAGCTGGCGGCGGCGGCCTTCGTGATCCTTGATCAGCTGGCATTCGAGGATGGCGTCGCGCACGTCTTCCGGCATCGGCACGCGCTTGACGCGGTCGCGCGCTTCATTGACTAATTCTTCGCCCAGCTTTTGCAGGACGGTCATCTGGCGCTTGAGTTCCGACTTCGAAGGACGTTCATATTCCTGTTCGAATTCGGACGATTGGAAGCCGCAAGCTCCCCGGTTTGGATTTGGCATGATAAGGCGGGATTGGCCTCGTTGGCCGCACCTGTAAACTGTAAACGACTGCTATGATAACCTTTTTAGGGCCTCTCCGAAGAAAACAGCACATGAACGAGTCCGTATTTACCCATAGTCAAGAGCAATTGCAGCAACTTGCCCGTGATGTGTTGTCTTTTGCGCGCGCAGCGGGCGGCAGCGATGCGGCGGTCGAAGTGAGCGAAGGCGGCGGCCTGTCCGTTTCTGTACGAAAAGGCAAGATCGAGACCATCGAGCAGAACCGCGACAAGGGCATGGGCGTGACCGTATTTGTCGGCAAAAAACGCGGTAATGCCAGCACCTCCGATTTTTCACCTGCGGCCCTGCGCGCCACCGTCGACGCGGCCTGCAATATCGCCCGCTTCACGGCCGAGGACGATTGCGCGGGCCTGGCCGACGCCGACATGCTGGAAATGGCGCCGCGCGACCTGCAGCTGTTCTACCCGTGGCGCATTTCCACCGAAGAAGCCGTGGTGCTGGCGCAGCGCGGCGAGGCGGCCGCCTTTGCCGTCGATCCGCGCATCACCAACAGCGAAGGCGCCAGCGTGCATGTGCAGCAGTCGCACTTTGTGTCGGCCAACTCGCGCGGCTTTATCGGCGGCTATCCGTTTTCGCGCCATACCCTGTCGGTGGCGCCGATTGCCGGCAAGGGCGCCAACATGCAGCGCGACGACTGGTATTGTTCGGTGCGCGATGCCGCCAGGATGTCGAGCCCTGAAGCCATCGGCCGCTACGCCGCCGAACGCGCGCTGTCGCGCCTGAACGCGCGCAAGCTCGGCACGCGCACCTGCCCGGTACTGTTCGAGGCGCCATTGGCCGCAGGCCTGCTGGGCACCTATGTGCAGGCAACGTCCGGCGGCGCGCTGTACCGCCAGTCCACTTTCCTCAACGATGCACTCGGCACGCAAGTGTTGCCCGATCATGTGCAGATCTTCGAAGACCCGCATGTGATCGGCGGCGTCGGTTCGGCGCCATTCGACGAGGAGGGCGTGAAAACCGTCAGCCGCGAGGTGGTCAGGGATGGCGTGGTGCAAGGCTATTTCCTGTCGACCTATACGGCGCGCAAGCTGGGCATGCAGACCACGGGCAACGCGGGCGGCTCGCACAACCTGTATATGACGTCGAGCCTGACGCGGCCCACCGATGACTTTGTCGCCATGCTGAAAAAGCTCGGCACGGGCCTGCTGGTGACGGAACTGATGGGGCAGGGCACGAACTACGTGACGGGCGACTATTCGCGCGGCGCGTCGGGCTTCTGGGTGGAAAACGGCGTGATTCAATATCCGGTGGAAGAGATCACGATTGCCGGCAACATGAAGGATATGCTGCGCCATATCGTCGCCATCGGCGCCGATGTGCTACGCCGCGGCACCAAGGAAACCGGCTCCATTTTGATCGAGAGCATGGTGGTGGCGGGCGGTTGACGCTTGCCGTCACCATCCCCATCCCCGCAAGGCGCCGCTGGCGCCTTTTTTTGGTGCCGGCAGGTCATACGGCGGACATATTCGCTTCGTATGATGTGGCTGCTTCAAAAGCGCCGCCCTGTCTCGTTCACCCTGTTTGAAAAATCTCCCATGACACCTGTCCGTACCCGCATCGCCCATGCCGTGGCCCTGATGTGCGCCCTGAACGCCGTACTGGCCAGCCCGGCGCAAGCCCATGGCGATGCATCCGCCGCCGCCAATGATGCCGTCGACACCGCGCAAGCGGTGATCGTCACCGGCACGCGTGGCAGCAACCGCACCCAGTTCGACACGATGGCGCCGGTCGATGTGTTCAACCGCGCAGATATCGCCGCCGTGGAATCGTCGGACCTGAACGATGTGCTGGCGCAGCTGGTGCCGTCCTATGTGGTGCAGCGTTTGCCGATGGCTGACGGCCAGGTGTTCGTACGCCCCGCCACCTTGCGCGGCCTGTCGCCGGACCAGACGCTGGTGCTGGTCAACGGCAAGCGTTTTCACCGCAGCGCATTGCTGGGAGCACGCGGCGCGCAGGCGCCCGACCTGGCGCAGATCCCCGTGTCGGCCATCAAGCGCATCGAGGTGCTGCGCGACGGCGCCTCGGCCCAGTACGGCTCGGACGCGATTGCCGGCGTGATCAATATCATTCTCGACGACACGGTCGGCACGGAAGTCTCCGTGCACCATTCGCAATACTCGGAAGGCGACGGCAAGGCCAACGAACTCAATCTGAAAACGGGCTTTGCCTTTGGCGAGACGGGCAAGGCCAGCATTTTCGGCGCGCTGGCCAAGTCCGACCCCACCTCGCGCACGCGCCAGCGCGCCGACGCCATCGCTTTCCAGCAGGCTCATCCTGAACTGAAGGTGCCGAACCCGGTACAGCGCTGGGGCCAGCCTGAACTGGACAGCAAGCGCCTCGGCTTCAACGCCAGCATGGCGCTGTCCGACACCGCCGAGCTGTACGGCTTTGGCCTGGTCAGCCGCAGCGACGGCACGTCCGACTTCAACTGGCGCAATCCCGACACCAGCACCGGCGCCTATAAAACCAGCACGCTGTTTCCGGGCTGGGACCTGCGCAGCGTGTATCCGCTCGGTTTCAGCCCCAGCTATTCGAATGACCAGGACGATGTGCAACTGGTGGCCGGCGTGCGCGGCCATGTCACCGATCGCCTGGGCTGGGATGCCAGCGCTTCGTATGGCCGCAACCGCATCGACTACCACCTGGCCAATTCCATCAATGCGTCGATGGGGCCAGGCAGCCCGACGGCCTTTTACCTGGGCCAGCTGTCGCAGACGGAAAAAATCCTCAATGTCAACTTCAACTATGAATTGCCAATCGCCGCGCTGCCGCAACCGGTCAATATCGCCTTTGGCATGGAAGCGCGCAATGAAACCTATGGCGTGACGGCCGGCGACACGGCGTCGTGGACGGTAGGGCCGGGCGCGGCGGTTGGCCTGGACGCCAACGCCAACGGCGCGCCCGGCTTCAGCAGCCGCCAGGCGGGCAGCTGGGGCCAGGACAGTTCTGCGGCCTACCTCGATGTGGAAGTGCCGGTGACCCGGGCGCTGAGCCTGGGCGGCGCGGCCCGCTACGAGCATTTCTCGGAGTTCGGCGGCACCGTCAACGGCAAGCTGTCGGCGCGCTATGCGCTCAGCGACAATCTTGCCCTGCGCGGCTCGTACTCGACGGGTTTTCGCGCGCCGACGCCGGGCCAGTCCAACACCAACAGCACCAGCCAGGGCCTCGACACCAAGACCCTGCTGCTGTTTACCAGCGGCCGCCTGGCCAATAACGACCCGCTGGCGGTGCTGCTGGGCGCGCAGGCCCTGAAGCCGGAAAAATCGAAAAACCTGTCGCTGGGGTTGACCTGGAAGACGCCGGCAGGCTTTTCCGGCTCCGTCGATGTGTATGACATCAAGGTCAGCGACCGCTTCAGCACCTCTGCCGCGTTTGCCGTGCCGGCCGGCGTGGCCAATCCGCTGCGCTACACCTCGGTCAGCTATTTCACGAACGACTTCGACACCACCACGCGCGGCATCGACATCGTCGGCAGCCACCTGAGCCGCTTCGGCGACGGCAAGCTGAACCTGACCCTGGCCTACAACTACAACACCACCAAAGTCGACGGCGGTAACTCCAGCCTGGTGACCAATGCGGCGCAGCGCCAGGTGTTCGAGGAACGGTTGCCGCGCCAGAAAGCCACCATCAGCGGCAACTACGAGCTGGGCAACTGGAATACCCTGGCCCGCGTGCGCTACTATGGCGCGTGGACCGACAATTCCGGCAATGCCACCGGCGACATCTTCCAGCGCTTTGGCGCCCGGCAGTTTTTCGACCTGGCGGCCAGCTACAGGATCACTGCGGGGCAATCGTTACGGGTGGGCATCGACAATCTGTTCGATACCTATCCGGAAGAAGCGAGTTTCCAGGCCAGCCGCGGCCTGATCTATTCACGCAACGCGCCCTACGATACGGATGGCCGCAACCTGTATGTTGAGTACAACGTCAAATTTTAAGGGGGCGCAGCTTGAAAATGAATCCACAACGCCGTTTGCTGTGCGCCAGTTCGCTGGCCGCCGCGCTGCCGCTGCTGTCGGGCGGCACCGCCATGGCCGCGCCCGCCATGCCAGGCTTGCCGGCCATTCCCGCCGGCACCTCGCCCGAGGCGCTGGCCGGCAACCAGGCCTACTGGCAGGCGGTGGCCGCGCAGTACGACGTTACCGATGAGGTGGTGCAGCTCGATAACGGTTACTGGGGTTCGATGAACCGGTCCGTGCTGGCGCATTACCAGCAGCAAGTGGCAATGGTCAACCGCGACAACGCCTGGTATGCGCGCATGCGCTTTCCGGCCGACTTCGAAGCGGCGCGGGCGGCGGCCGCCACGGCGCTGGGCGTGGGAACAGACGAGATCGTGTTGACGCGCGGCGCCACCGAAGCGCTGCAAACCCTGATCGCCGGCTACAACCGTCTGCGCCCGGGCGATACGGTGCTGTACGCCGATATCGATTACGACAATATGATCACGGTCACGCGCTGGCTGGAACAGCGGCGCGGCGCCCAGGTAGTGTCGATTAATATGCCCGAGCCGTTCACGCACGACGGCGTGATCGCGGCCTATGCGCAGGCGATGGCGCGCCACCCGAAGCTGAAAATGATGCTGCTCACGCATGTGAACCATCGCAATGGCATGGTGCTGCCGGTGGCCGAGATCAGCCGCATGGCGCGCGAACGCGGCATCGATGTGATCGTCGATACGGCGCACGGCTTCGGTCAGCTCGACATGACGATCCCCGACCTGCAGGCCGACTTTGCCGGCATCAACCTGCACAAATGGATAGGCGCGCCGGTGGGCGTGGGCGCGCTGTATATCAAGCGTGGCAGGGTGGCCGATATCGACCCCTATATGGGGGAGGTGATGGGCGATGATATCCGCACCCGCGTGCATACGGGCACGGTGAACTTTGCCGCCTACCTGAGCTTGCCGCTGGCGCTGGACACGCATGCGCAGATCGGCGTGGCCAACAAAGAGGCGCGGCTGCGGCTGCTGCGCAACCGCTGGGTGGAAGCGGCGCGCGGCATCAAGGGGATTGAAGTATTGGCGTCGAGCGATCCGCGCCTGACCAGCGCCATCGCCTCGTTCCGCCTCAAAGGGAAAACCAGCGTGGCCGACAATTTTGCCTTGTCGAAAAAGCTGGTGCAACAGCACGGCGTGTTTGCCGTGCCGCGCGATGGCCTGGCGTCGGGCGCATGCCTGCGCGTGACGCCAGCCATCTTTACGCCCGAGTCGCACCTGGACCGGCTGGTGGCAGCCTTGCGCCAGGTGGCGAAAGAAGCTTAAGCGCGCAGGCTCGACAGGATCGGCTGCAACACTGCCCCACCCAGGGCGGCGCTGCGTGCGCCGCTCCAGCCGGTTTGCTGATCGGGGTCGTTGGCATTGTCCTTGAACGGCAATTCCAGCGTCAGCGACAGGCAAGCGAAGGCGTGCGTGACATGGGGCGAGCCCATGGTCAGCACTTCCGGCGTGAACGGGCCGTCTTCGTAGCCGTGCTCATCCTGGAAGTCGGGGCTGGCCACCTTGAAATCGGCGATAAAGCGGTCTTGCGCGGCCTTTTGTGCTGGCGTGAAATTTTCCAGCGCATCGCTGCCGGCCACGAACACATACGGCAAGCCTTCGTCGCCATGCACGTCGAGGAACAGGTCGCAGCCGATTTCATGCATCTTCTGTTTCACCAGGAATACTTCCGGGCTGCGTTCCATGCTTGGCGTCATCCATTCGCGGTTCAGGTTGGCACCGGCCGCATTGGTGCGCAGGTTGCCGTGTACGGAGCCGTCCGGATTCATGTTCGGCACCACGTAGAACACGGCGTCCTGCAGGCACTGGCGGGCAAACGGGTTGGCCTGGTCCAGCAGCGCTTCGAGCATGCCTTCGACAAACCATTCGGCCATCGTTTCGCCCGGATGCTGGCGCGCGATCACCCACACTTTTTTCTCCGCATCGGCGTCGCCGACCACCAGCAAATTCATGTCGCGCCCTTCCACCGTGCTGCCCAGGTCGACCAGGCGCACCAGCGGCGACGCTTGCGCGCTGTCGATCAGCGCCAGGTGGCGGTCCCAGGGATACGGCTCGAAATAGGCGTAATACACGCTTTCTTCTTCGGGCGTATGTTCGATCGTCATGACGGTGCCGTCATAGCTGGTCGGCACGCGGAACCAGGTTTCGCGGTCGTAGCTGGCCACGGCCTGGTAGTCCTTCCAGCCGTCCGGGTAGGCACACTTGCCTGCGTTCATGAAGCGGATCGTGCAGGCCTCGCCTTGCGCACCCTGCAGGCGGAAGTAAAACCACTGCGTGATGTCGGCGTGGGTATCCTTGCGGATGTTGAGCTCAATGGATTGCGCATCGTCGGCGCGCAGCACCTCGATCGCGCCGGCGTCGAACTGCTGGCTGATTTTAATCGTCATGATTGTTCCTGGTAAAAACAAGTTAAGGTTTGCATCGTGTGCAATGGCGCGATGATACCTGTTTTGGACCGGCAGATGGACTAAGCAAGTACGCATAAATTCTTGTGGATTCTGACTTCCATAACCGGCGCTCTGCAAGGTGGCCGACGAGGCTTGCCCGCTGCTAGCAGTGCTCGCACTGCGTCGCATCGGGCGCCTTTGCGGGAGTATCGCCTTGCAAGGCGATACCGTTGCGCAGGCGCGGGACAGGTCCCGCGAATTCCCTGCTCCGCCATCCGGTTCTGTTCGTCATAATCTCACAATAATTTCTTGGCACTTACTTAGCGCAGGCCGCCGAAGCGTTCAAAAAACCACGGCTCCACGTCCGCCGCCTGCGCGTCCTCGCGCCGCAAGGTGGCCAGGATATGTTCTTCGGCGGCCGCATAGGTGCGCCGGTACAGCGCGCGCGCCAGCGCATAGGCTTGTGTGCCGGGCCACGGTTCGGGCAGCAGTTCGACCGGCAATTGCGGGTCGTGCAGCTGCACCCGGCGGTAGGCGTGCGTGAGCAGCGAGCGGATCACGAAGGCCTGTTCGGGCGCGATGGCCGGTGCGTCCTGCAGCAGGGCCAGCAGCGGCTGGAAGCTGGCGATGAATGTTTCGTAGCCGGCCATCACTTCCGACAGATCCCAGCATTCACCCACCATCTCGCGCAGGGGCCGCGTGCTTACGCCCGGCAGCTCCGTGCTGTGGCAGACATATAGTTTGCCCTGCATCGCGTTGCGCACCAGGATGTCTTCCAGCACATCGCCATTGCTGGCCGGATGGCCGAAGATGCCCGGTGCGACCAGGCCATAGCCGGCCCACAGCAATTCCTTGCGCAGCGCACCCCGTTCGCTGGCGTTGATATTGCCGGCCGCGCCGAGCACCAGGGTCCAGCTGCCGTCCCAATGCTTGACCAGCGGCGCGTAGATGCGGCGGTAGGCGCGCTCGAAGCGGGCCAGCGCGTCCGGGCGGATCGCGTAGGCGCTGCGGCGGCCATCCCTTTGCGCGCTGAGCCAGCCTTCCTGCGCCAGGCGGAACACGCTGGTGCGCAGCAAGCGGTCGTTGACGCCGAACGGCGCCAGCAGGTCGATCAGGCTGCCCAGCCAGATGGCGCCGCCGCGCGGCACGATGGCGTCGCCAAAAATGGTCATCACCAGCGACTTCGAGCGCGGTGGGTCATGGGCAAGAAAGTCGGCTATCCATGCGGTGCAAGCGGTGTTCTTCATGTGGTCCTGGTATGGCCGTAAGGGGATATTTTTTATAAAGGCAGCAGTCTACTTGACGCAGCGTTTGCCCTGCGCTGTGGCACGCACTATTTTCCATATGATACCTCCGTAAAAGAAACATAAGATACGGAATTTTAAAACGATTCAAATCAAGTGTATGCAAATAGATTTATGTATCGTATTATGTGTTGATCGCTTTGCGCTCCAGCGCAAACACAGACATGGGAGACAGATCATGTACGCACAAATGGTTGAAACCGGCTTGAAAAACGTTCGCTCCATCGACGACATGGGCACCGAAGAGCAGGCCTTCCAGGCACGTATCGACGCAGGCATCAAGATCGAGGCAAAGGACTGGATGCCGGACGCCTACCGCAAGACACTGATCCGCCAGATCTCGCAGCACGCCCACTCGGAAATCGTCGGTCAATTGCCAGAAGGAAATTGGGTGACGCGCGCGCCGACCCTGAAACGCAAGTCCATCCTGCTGGCCAAGATCCAGGACGAAGCGGGCCACGGCCTGTACCTGTACAGCGCGGCGGAAACGCTTGGCGTATCGCGCGACGAGCTGCTGGCCGCCTTGCATTCGGGCAAAGCCAAGTATTCGAGCATCTTCAATTATCCGACCCTGTCGTGGGCCGACATGGGCGCCATCGGCTGGCTGGTCGACGGCTCGGCCATCATCAACCAGATCCCGCTGTGCCGCTGCTCGTATGGTCCGTATGCGCGCGCCATGATTCGCGTCTGCAAGGAAGAATCGTTCCATGCGCGCCAGGGCTACGACATCATGATGTCGCTGTGCAAGGGTTCCCCCGCACAGAAAGCCATGGCGCAAGATGCGCTGAACCGCTGGTGGTGGCCGTCCCTGATGATGTTCGGCCCGTCCGACGCGGCCTCCGTCAACAGCGCCCAGTCGGCGCAATGGCGCATCAAGCTGTTCTCGAACGATGAACTGCGCCAGCGCATGGTCGACCAGACCGTGCCGCAGATCGAATACCTGGGCTTGACCGTGCCCGACCCGGACCTGAGATTGAATGCCGAAACCGGCCACTATGCATTCGGCGAGATCGACTGGTCCGAGTTCAACAATGTCTTGAAGGGCAATGGCCCGTGCAACCGCGAACGCCTGCAAACGCGCGTCAAAGCCCATGAAGACGGCGCGTGGTTCCGCGACGCCCTGGTCGCGTATGCGGATAAACAAATCGCCAGCAAAGCGGCAGCCTGAGAACATCAATAAAAGGGGAGAGCAACATGAGCAAAGAATGGCCTTTGTGGGAAGTTTTCATCCGCAGCCAGCACGGCCTGGCACACAAGCATGTGGGCAGCCTGCACGCCTCCGACGCCACCATGGCCGTCAATCATGCGCGCGACGTCTACACGCGCCGCAATGAAGGCGTGAGCATCTGGGTGGTGCGCGCCGCCGATATCGTTGCCAGCAGCCCCGGCGACAAGGGCGCCCTGTTCGAGCCGTCAAACAGCAAGGTCTACCGCCACCCCACCTTCTTCCCGATGCCGGAAGAAGTCAAGAACCTGTGACGGGAGCGATTGCAATGGACGACAAGCTCACTCAACAAAAGTTTGACTACCTGCTGCGCCTGGGCGACAACGCCCTGATCCTCAGTCAGCAGTTGTCGCAGCTGTGCGGCAAGGGGCCGGCGCTGGAAGAAGACATGGCGCTGACCAATGTCGCGCTGGACCTGCTGGGCCAGACCCGCCTGTGGTTCAGCTACGCGGCCGAACTGGAAAACGCGGACCGTGACGAGGACGATATCGCCTTTCTGCGCGACGCCCACGATTTTCAAAATTGCCTGCTGGTCGAGCAGCCGAACGGCAATTACGCCGACACCATGATGCGCCAGTTCTTCTTCGATACCTGGCACTATTTCCAGCTGCTGGAGCTGACGAAGTCAAACGATGCGCGTATCGTCGAAGTGGCGCAAAAGTCGCTCAAGGAAGTGACGTACCACCTGCGCCGCAGCGGCGACCTGGTCGTGCGCCTCGGTGACGGCACGCTTGACAGCCACCAGAAAACGCAAGCGGCCGCCGACGCGCTGTGGATGTACACGGGCGAGATGTTCCACTACGACGCGCTCGACCAGGCCATGCTTGCTGCCGGCGTCGCGCCGCCGTCCGAACCGCTGCGCGCCAGTTTTATCGAACACGTGGCCGAGATCTTTGCCGAAGCCACTCTTGCCATGCCGGCGCCCGACGCCTGGATGCAAAAGGGCGGCAAGCAGGGCACGCACACGGAACACCTGGGCTTTATCCTGGCCGAGATGCAGTTCCTGCAGCGCGCCTATCCGGGCTCAGAGTGGTAATGAACCCGCAGGCAGGCAGCCTCGACGCGGCGCAAGTCTGGGCCTGGCTGGCCGACGTGCCGGACCCGGAAATCCCCGTCATTTCGGTGGTGGACCTGGGCATCGTGCGCACCGTCGAAGTGACGGGCGCACGCGCCTGCGTGGTGACGATCACCCCGACCTATTCGGGCTGCCCGGCGATGCAGGTGATTGCGGACGCGGTCACCGAGGCCTTGCGCGCGCATGGCGTGGAGCACGTCACGCTGGTCAACCAGTTGTCGCCGGCCTGGACCACCGACTCGATGAGCGACGAGGGCAAGGCCAAGCTGAAAGGCTATGGCATCGCCCCGCCGCAGCAGCAGGTGATCGATATCAGCGGCCTTGGTAGAGGAGCAGCGGTGGGCGTCAAGCGCGTGGCCATGCCGAAGCTCGACGTGATCTGCCCGAACTGCGGATCGAACCATACGCAGCTGACCAGCCAGTTCGGCTCGACGCCCTGCAAGGCGTTGTACAAGTGCATCGATTGCCGCGAACCGTTTGATTACTTCAAGTGCCACTAAAAAAAGCAGGAAGTCCGAAGAAACTGGAGATGAAGCATGAGTAAATTTTATCCGCTGTCGGTGTCCAAGGTGCGCAATGAAACGCGCGACACCATCGCCGTCACCTTCGATGTGCCGGCGCAATTGCAGCAGCAGTTCCGCTTCCAGCAGGGCCAGCACCTGACCTTGCGCGCCCATATCAATGCGCAAGACGTGCGCCGCTCGTATTCGATCTGTTCGGCGGTGCAGGACGGCACCCTGCGCGTGGCCATCAAGCGCACGCCCGGCGGCGCGTTCTCCACCTGGGCCAACGACACCTTGAAAGCTGGCGCCACCATCGAGGTGATGCCGCCGATGGGCCACTTCAACGTGCCGCTCGACTGCGCCAACCGCAAGCACTACCTGGCCTTCGCCTCGGGCAGCGGCATCACTCCGATACTCTCCATCATCAAGACCACCCTGCTGACGGAACCATTGAGCCGTTTCACGCTGTTCTACGGTAACCGCGCCTCCTCGTCCGTGATCTTCAAGGAAGAACTGACGGACCTGAAGGATGTGTACCTGGAGCGCCTGAACCTGGTCTACGTGATGAGCCGCGAGCAACAGGACATCGAACTGTTCAACGGCCGCATCACGCAGGAAAAATGCGAGCAGTTTTTGCGGCACTGGATCCGTGTGGAGGACTACGACCACGCCTTTATCTGCGGCCCGGAAGACATGATGCTGGGCGTGTCCGCCGCGCTGCAGGAAGCCGGCATGCCCAGGCAGAACATCAAGATCGAACTGTTCGCCGCCAGCATCCCGAAAAATGCCCACCAGCCGCGCGCCCGGCTCGACGCGGGCGCCGTCAAGGAAACGGAAGTGACCGTTATTTTGGACGGCAACCACACCACCTTCACGATGGACAAGGACAAGGAATCGATCCTCGACGCCGGCCTGCGGCAAGGCATCGACATGCGCTATTCCTGCAAGGGCGGCGTGTGCTCCACCTGCCGCTGCAAGGTCCTTGACGGCAAGGTCGAGATGGACGTCAACTACGCGCTGGAAGACTACGAAGTGGCGCGCGGCTTTGTGCTCAGTTGCCAGAGTTTTCCTGTCACCGACAAGGTGGTTGTCGATTTCGACCAGGCTGAATAAAGCCGGTTCCCGATTGACGCCCTGCGACACCCATTAAAAAAGCGAGACGCCATGAGCTACCAGAATATTCTCTTTACCATCGAGCAGGGCATCGCCACGCTCACCCTGAACCGCCCCGACAAACTGAACAGCTTCACCCAGGCCATGCACGAGGAAGTGCGCGACGCAATTGGCCGTGTCAACGTTGATACGTCCGTGCGCGTGTTCGTGCTGACTGGCGCCGGCCGGGGTTTCTGCGCCGGCCAGGATCTGTCCGACCGCGCCGTGGAACCCGGTTCGACAGGCGTGGACCTGGGCGAGTCGGTGGAAAAAAACTATGCGCCGCTGGTGCTGGCCTTGAAGGCTTTGCCGATGCCGGTGATCTGCGCCGTCAACGGCGTGGCCGCCGGCGCGGGCGCCAACCTGGCGCTGGCCTGCGATATCGTGATCGCCGGAAAGTCTGCGAGCTTTGTGGAGGTGTTCTGCAAGCTGGGCCTGATTCCCGACACGGGCGGCACCTTCTTTTTGCCGCGTCTGGTCGGCTCGGCGCGCGCCATGGGCATGGCCATGCTGGGCGAAAAACTGACGGCCGAAAAAGCCGAAGACTGGGGCCTGATCTGGAAGTGCGTGGACGACGCCGAGCTGGCGCAAGAAACGCGCAAGCTGGCCGTGCATTTTTCCACCGCGCCGACCAAGGGCCTGGCGTTCACCAAACAGGCGCTGGCTCTCAGTGGCGCCAACACCCTGGCGCAGCAGCTGGCGCTGGAAGCGCGCATGATGAGCGAACTCGGTAACAGCGACGACTACCGCGAGGGTGTAGCCGCCTTTCTGGAAAAACGCGCACCACAATTCAAGGGACACTAAGATGGCAGCTCTGGACAACAACAGCATAGTCGCCGTGATCGGCAGCGGCGCCATGGGTGCCGGCATCGCGCAGGTTGCCGCCGCTGCCGGCTATCGTGTGAAGCTCTACGACACGCGCCCCGAGGCCGTCAGCAAGGCGCTGGCGGACATCGGCAAGATGTATGTGAAACTGGCCGAAAAAGGCCGCATGACGGCGCAGCAAGCCCAGGATGCCAGCGCGCGCCTGCAGGGCGCCGCCAGCCTGCAAGACGCGTCCGATGCGGCGCTGGTGGTCGAAGCCATCGTCGAAAACCTCGACGTCAAGCGCAGCCTGTTTGCAGACCTGGAAGCGCTGGTGGACGACGACTGCATCCTGGCCACCAATACCTCGTCGATTTCCGTCACGGCGATTGCGGCCAAACTGCGCCATCCCGAACGCCTGGTCGGCATGCACTTCTTTAACCCGGTGCCGCTGATGGCGCTGGTCGAAGTGGTCAGTGGGCTGGCCACCAGCGACGAGGTCGCAACTACCGTCCACGACACCGCGCTGGCCTGGGGCAAGCAGCCCGTGCACGCAAAGTCGACGCCGGGCTTTATCGTCAACCGCGTGGCCCGTCCATTCTATGCGGAAGGCTGGCGCCTGTTGAACGAGCAGGCCGGCGACGCCGCCACCATCGACGCGGTGTTGCGCGAAGCGGGCGGCTTCCGCATGGGGCCGTTCGAGCTGATGGACCTGATCGGTCACGACGTCAATTTCTCGGTCACGCAATCGGTGTTCGGCGCCTACTTCAATGATCCGCGCTTTACGCCGTCGGTGCTGCAGCAGGAAATGGTCAACGCGGGCTTTTTGGGCCGCAAGTCGGGCCGGGGGTTTTACCGGTATGGCGAAGGCGCCAGCATCCCCGACGCACAGCAGGAAAGCACCCAGCCACGCCCTGAAGTGGTGGCCTTGTCCAGCGCCGTCGGCGGCGACGGCCGTGGCCACAGCGGCATCGTTCACGCGCTGGTGCGGCGCCTGGAAGCGGCCGGCATCAATCTCACCAGCCGCGTCACGCTCGAAGGCCAGGTCAGCGACACGGCGCCGGCGCTGCATTGCAACGGCGCCGCGATCTACCTCACCGATGGCCGCAGCGCCACCCAGCGCGCGCACGACAACAACCACGCCGACACGGTGCTGTTCGACCTGGCGCTCGACTACGCCAGCGCAAAACGCGTGGCGCTGGCGCGCGCCGACCAGTGCGGCGACGAAGCGTACAACGCCGCCGTCGGCCTGTTCCAGGCGGCCGGTTTTACGGTCACCCGCCTGGACGACGTGCCGGGCCTGGCCGTGATGCGCACGGTGGCCATGCTGGCCAATGAAGCGGCCGACGCCGTCCACCAGGGCGTGTGCACGGCGGCGGCCGTCGATATCGCCATGCAAAAGGGCGTCAACTATCCGCGCGGCCCGCTGGCCTGGGCCGATGCGGTCGGCGTCCAACATATCGTCGCCGTGCTGCACCACCTGGCGCAAGGCTATGGCGAAGACCGCTACCGTGTCTCGCCGCTGCTGCGCCGCAAACTCGCCAATGGAGCACTGTTTCATGCATAAGCAAGCCTCTGACCACGCAGCACAAGAGCTGGCCGAAGCGGCCGCCGCCTCCATGTTGTCGCGCGACAGCGCCACCGCCGTCCTGGGCATCGCCCTGCTTGAGGTCGGCCCCGGCCATGCGCGCATGACCATGACCGTGCGAGCGGACATGCTCAACGGCCATCGAAGCTGCCACGGCGGCTTTATCTTCGCCCTGGCCGACAGCGCCTTTGCGTTTGCCTGCAACAGCTACAACCTCAACACGGTTGGCGCCGGCTGCACCATCGACTACCTGGCGCCGGGCCGCGAGGGCGACGTGCTGGTGGCCGAGGCCATCGAGCAGGCGCTGGCCGGCAAGAGCGGCGTCTACGACGTCAGGGTCTGCAACCAGGAAGGCCGCGCCATCGCGCTGTTTCGCGGCAAGTCGATCCGCGTGGCCGGTGAAGTGATCCAAGAGCAGGCTTGAACTGCCCCAACACCGAACAGTTAAAGAATCAACAGGAGACAATCATGGTCCAACGAAGCCCAGCCCCGAATGACCTCGAACCGATCGAGCGCGCCAGCAAGGACGAACTGCAGGCGCTGCAGCTCGAACGCATGCAATGGACGCTCAGGCACGCCTATGACAATGTGCCGCATTACCGCGCCGCCTTTGACGAAGCCGGCGTGCATCCGGACGACCTCAAATCCTTGTCCGACATTGCCAGGTTTCCGTTCACCGATAAAAAGGTCTTGCGCGACAATTATCCGTTCGGCCTGTTTGCCGTGCCGCGCGAGCAGGTGGTGCGCATCCACGCCTCGAGCGGCACCACCGGCAAGGCCACGGTGGTCGGCTACACGCAGAACGATATCGATACCTGGGCTACTGTGGTGGCGCGTTCGATCCGCGCCGGCGGTGGCCGCGCGGGCGACATGGTGCATATCTCGTATGGCTACGGCCTGTTTACGGGAGGCCTGGGCGCCCACTACGGCGCCGAGCGTCTGGGCTGCACGGTGATCCCGATGTCGGGCGGGCAGACGGAAAAACAGGTGCAGCTGATCCAGGACTTCAAGCCGTCCATCATCATGGTCACGCCGTCGTACATGCTCAACATCATCGAGGAATTCACGCGCCAGGGCCTGGACCCGGCTGACTCCTCGCTGAAAGTCGGCATCTTCGGCGCCGAGCCGTGGACCGACGCCATGCGCGCAGAGATCGAAGCGCGCGCCGGCATCGACGCGGTCGATATCTACGGCCTGTCCGAAGTGATGGGCCCTGGCGTGGCCTCCGAATGCATCGAGAGCAAGGACGGCCCCGTCATCTGGGAAGACCATTTCTACCCCGAGATCATCGACCCGGAAACGGGCGAAGTGCTGCCGGACGGCGAAGAGGGCGAACTGGTATTCACGTCGCTGTCGAAAGAGGCGCTGCCGATTATCCGCTACCGCACGCGCGACCTGACCCGCTTGCTGCCGCCGACCTCGCGTTCGATGCGCCGCATCGGCAAGATCACGGGCCGCTCGGACGACATGCTGATCATCCGCGGCGTGAACGTGTTCCCCACGCAGATCGAAGAGCTGATTCTGAAGATGCCGAAGCTGGCGCCGCAGTATCAACTGGTGGTCACGCGCGACGGCCATCTGGACAAGCTCGAAGTGGTCGTCGAACTGCGCATCGACCTGGGCACGACGCCGTCGGCCGGCGACACCGAGGCTCTCGCGCGCGAGCTCGAACAGCGTATCAAGACCCATGTGGGCGTGAGCACCCGCGTGCGCCTGGTGGCCGCCGCCGGCATCGAACGCACCTTGACGGGCAAGGCCAGGCGCGTGCTCGACCAGCGTCCGAAGATCCTGGCGTAACACGGCTTCAGGGCGCATGCCATGGGCATCGCCATCGCGATTGAGCGCATATTAAAAGAGTAAAAAAAGAGTAAAAAACAAAAAAGGCGCAGGCTAGTCAGAAAAGCGCCAACCAACATTGACCGTAGTGCCAACCTGGTGGAGACCACAATGATTGCCAACATTTTCAAGAAAACCCTGATCGCCGGCGTGCTGGCCATGTCCGCCTCCGGCGCTTATGCGGCCGACAATATCAGGATCGGTTCCGTGCTGTCCGTCACGGGTCCGGCCGCCTTCCTGGGCGACCCGGAACTGAAAACCCTGCAGCTGTACATCGAGAAAATCAACGCTGCCGGTGGTGTCCTGGGCCGCAAGCTCGAACTGGTGCACTACGACGACGGCAGCGATGCGGCCAAGGCCAACGGCTTTGCCAAGCGTTTGATCGAGTCCGACAAGGTCGACGTGCTGATCGGCGGCACCACCACCGGCGCGACGATGGCGATGGCGCCGCTGGTCGAACGCGCCAGCCTGCCCTTCATTTCGCTGGCCGGCGCCGTGGTGGTCATCGATCCGGTGAAAAAATGGGTTTTCAAGACGCCGCATACCGACCGCATGGCGGCCGAGAAGGTGTTCGAAGACATGAAAAAGCGCGGCATCAGCAAGGTGGGCCTGCTGTCGGAAACCAGCGGCTTTGGCGCGTCGGGCCGCAAGGAGTCGCAGAGCGTCGCCGCCAAATATGGCATCACCCTGGTGTCCGATGAAACCTACGGCCCGAAAGACACCGACATCACGGCCCAGCTCACGCGCATCAAGAACACCGCCGGCGTGCAGGCCGTGTTCGTGTTTGGCCTGGGCCAGGGGCCTGCCGTGGTCACCAAGAACTACGGCCAGCTGGGCATGACGGCGCTGCCGCTGTACCAGTCGCATGGCGTGGCCTCGGATGAATACCTCAAATTGTCTGGCAAGGCCGCCGAAGGCGCGCGCCTGCCGACGCCGGCCCTCCTGATCGGCGCCATGCTGCCCGACGCCGATCCACAGAAAGCCATCGTCATCGGCTACGACAAGACCTATAAAGACCGCTACAAGGTCGATCCGTCGACCTTTGGTGGCTATGCGCTCGATGCCTTGAACCTGTCGGTGGACGCCATCAAGCGCGCCGGCGGCACCGACCGCGAAAAAGTGCGCGCGGCGCTGGAGTCGACCAGGGGTTTTGTGGGGACGACTGGCGTATTCAATATGTCGGCCAAGGACCATATGGGCCTGGACCTGTCGGCTTTCCGCATGGTCGAAGTGAAGAACGGCGAATGGCAATTGTCGAAGTGATGTTCGAGCAGGCAAGCCAGCAGCAGTAGCAGCGGCGCGGGCCGCTCTCAAGGATGGTCCGCGCGCAGCCGAACATAATGGAGACACCATGGAAGTCGCACAATTTCTACAATTTCTGTATTCCGGGATGACGGTCGGTTCCGCCTACGCGCTGGCGGCGCTGGGCTTTACCATCATTTACAACACCAGCGGCGTGATCAATTTCGCGCAAGGCGAGTTCATCATGTTGGGCGGGATGCTGGCCGCCGTGATGTCGGCCGCCGGCGTGCCGCTGCCGCTGGCCATTATCCTCGCCGTCGTCGCCACCGGCCTGGTGGGCCTGTTGATGGAAAAGACCGTGATCGAACCGGCGCAGAACGCGCAGGTCATCACGCTGTTGATCATCACCATTGGCGCGTCGCTGGTGCTGCGCGGCCTGGTGCAGATCTGGCTGGGCAAGGACACGCACTCGCTGCCGGCGTTTTCGGGCGACGCGGCTATCGAATTTTTAGGTGCCAGCCTCTTGCCGCAAAGTCTGTGGGTGCTGGGCGTGACGGTGGTGATCGTGCTGGTGCTGGGCTGGTTCTTTGGCCGCACCCTGATGGGCAAGGCCATGCTGGCCACCTCGCACAACAAGCTGGCCGCGCAACTGGTCGGCATCAATACGCGCCGTGTGCTGCTGTTCTCGTTCGGCCTGTCGGCGCTCTTGGGCGCGGCCGGCGGCATCCTGGTCGCGCCCATCACCTATACGTCCTATGACGCCGGCATCATGCTGGGCCTGAAAGGCTTTGTGGCGGCCGTCTTGGGTGGCCTGGGCGGCGGCGCGGGCGCGATTGCCGGTGGCCTGATCCTCGGCATCGCCGAAGCCATGACGGCCGGCTATATCTCGTCGGCGTACAAAGACGCGGTGCCCTTCGTGCTGATCCTGCTGATCCTGTTCTTCCTGCCGCAAGGCCTGTTCGGCGCCAAAAATTCGGAGCGTGTATGAGCAACTTCTTTACACGTTTCTTTACACGTTCGCGCCATGGCGGCCTGCTGGTGCTGGCGCTGGTGCTGGCCATCCTGCCGCTGTTCCTGACCAACGCGTTTTACTATGATGTGGCGATCCGCATTGCCCTGAACGCCATCGTCGTCATCGGCCTGAACCTGTTGATGGGCTATACGGGCCAGATCAGCCTGGGCCACGCGGGCTTCTATGGCCTGGGCGCCTATGCCTCGGCCGTGCTGACCACCCACCATGGCTGGCCGCCGCTGGCCGCCCTGGCCGCCGGCGCCGTCGCCACGGGACTGCTGGCGCTGCTGCTGGCCCGTCCGGTGCTCAAACTCAAGGGCCACACGCTGGCCATGGCCACCCTGGGCCTGGGCATCATCATCTCCATCGTCATCAACAACGAGACGCAATGGACCGGTGGCCCGGACGGCATCGGCGTGGCCGCCTTCAGCGTGGCCGGGCCGGAAATCGCCGGCGAAAAATCGTGGTACCTGGTGTGCGCCGTCTTGCTGCTGCTGGTGACCTGGCTGGCGCTGAACCTGATCGATTCGCCCGTCGGCCGCGCCCTGCAGGCGATCCACGGCTCGGAAGTGGCGGCGCGCGTGGTCGGCGTCGACACCACGCGCTTCAAGGTGCGCGTGTTCGTGCTGTCGGCCGTGATCGCCAGCATCGCCGGCAGCATCAGCGCCCACTATATCGGTTTCATTACGCCCAACCTGGCCGGCTTTTTCCACTCGATCGAGCTGGTGACGATGGTGGTGGTGGGCGGCATGGCGTCGGTCTTCGGCTCGATTATCGGTGCAGCGCTGCTGACGATCCTGCCGCAACTGCTGTCGAGCTTTGAAGGCTGGGAAACGGTGGTGTTCGGCGTGATTTTGATGGCGACCATGATCTTTATGCCCAAGGGGCTGGTGCCGAGCCTGGCCAGCCGTTCGCGCAAGCGGGTGGGCACGCCTACCGCGCCAAAGGCGCCAGCCAAACCTGCGCAGGAGGCTTGAGATGCTGACGATTAAAAACCTGAGCAAGAGCTTTGGCGGCGTGCATGCGGTGCAGGATGTCAGCTTCAGCGTGCAGGAAGGCCATATCCATTCCGTGATCGGCCCCAATGGCGCCGGCAAGACCACCCTGTTCAACCTGATCACCGGCGTCTATACGCCGACCAGGGGCGAAATTTTGCTCAATGGCGAAAACGTGGCCGCCATGTCGCCCGATGCCCTGGCGCGGCGCGGCATGAGCCGCACCTTCCAGAATCTGCAGGTGTGCATGAACATGACGGCGATCGACAATGTGATGGTGGGCGCGCATCTGCGCCTGAACCAGAATCTGTTCGCCTCCATGCTGCGCCTGCCGTCCGTGCGCCGCATGGACGCTGCCTGCCGCGACGAGGCGGCGCAGTTGATGGACTTTGTCGGCGTCGGCCGCCATATCGATGACGAGGCGGGGCAGATGTCGTATGGCGCCTTGAAACGCCTGGAGATCGCGCGCGCGCTGGCGGCCAGGCCGAAGGTGCTGCTGCTCGATGAACCGGCCGCGGGCCTGAACCATACCGAAACGGGCGAGATCGAAGCCTTGATCCGCAAGGTGGCGCAATCGGGCGTGACGGTGGTGCTGGTCGAGCACGACATGAAACTGGTGATGAATCTGTCGGACCAACTCCTGGTGCTCGACTATGGCAAGAAGCTGGCCGAAGGGACCGCCGCCGAAGTGCGCGCCAACCCCGACGTGGTGGCGGCGTACCTGGGAGTGGCGGCATGATGAAGATGGAAACCCCCCAGGCACCGCTGGTGCTCGATATCAAAGGGCTGACCAGCCACTATGGCCGCATCCAGGCCCTGCACGGCATCGATGTGCAGGTACGCCAGGGCCAGCTGGTGGCGCTGGTGGGCGCCAATGGCGCCGGCAAGACCACCTTGCTGCGGGCCATTTCCGGCGTGCAGCCCATCAGCGCCGGCACGATCACGTTTGCCGGCCACGACATCAGCCGCAGCAGCGCCGACAAGCGCGTGCGCGCCGGCATCTGCCAGGTGCCCGAAGGGCGCCAGGTATTCGGCCCGATGACGGTGGAAGACAATCTGCGCCTGGGCGCCTTTACGCGCCCGCAGCAGGAAGTGGCCGGCGAGATCGAGCGCATGTATGGCCTGTTTCCGATCCTGAAGGAAAAGCGGCGGTTGCTGGCCGGGACCCTGTCCGGCGGCCAGCAGCAGATGCTGGCCATGGCGCGCGCGCTGATGGGGCGCCCGCAGTTGCTGCTGCTGGACGAACCGAGCATGGGCCTGGCGCCGCTGTTGATCGCCGAGATCTTCCGCATCGTGGCCGAACTGCGCGAGCGCGGCATCACGATTTTCCTGGTCGAACAGAACGCCCACGCGGCGCTGTCGATTGCCGATGTCGGTTACGTGATCGAGACGGGGGCCATCACCCTGTCCGGTCCCGGTCCCGAATTGCTGCATAACGAGCAGGTACAAAGCGCCTATCTGGGCATGTAAGGAGTTGCTATGGTCAAAGTCTACGAAATCAACGGCGTCACCCCCGTCGTCCACCCCACCGCCTATGTGCACCCGAGTGCGGTATTGATCGGCGACGTGATCGTCGGTCCGCGCTGCTATATCGGGCCGCTGGCGTCGATCCGTGGCGACTTCGGGCGATTGATCCTGGAAGAGGGCGCCAACCTGCAGGACACCTGCGTGATGCACGGCTTTCCCGGCTGCGACACGGTGGTCGAAGTCGATGGCCATGTGGGCCACGGCGCCGTGCTGCACGGCTGCCGCATCGGCCGCAATGCGCTGGTCGGCATGAACGCGGTGGTGATGGACAACGCCGTCATCGGCGAGGAATCGATCGTTGCCGCCATGAGTTTCGTCAAGGCCGGCATGATCGTCGCGCCGCGCAGCATGGTGGTCGGCACGCCGGCGAAAATCATCCGCTCCTTGAGCGACGATGAAATCAAATGGAAAACCTCGGGCACCGGCCAGTACCACGAACTGGCCGTGCGCTCCATGCACACCATGCGCGAAGTCGAGGCGCTGACGCAGGTTGAACCTGGCCGCCAGCGATTGAATTTTGAATCGGCGCTGCCG
This sequence comes from Janthinobacterium sp. PC23-8, assembly GCF_002250505.1. GTDB lineage: Bacteria > Pseudomonadota > Gammaproteobacteria > Burkholderiales > Burkholderiaceae_D > Janthinobacterium. Next base: position 1,687,399 of record NZ_NJGY01000001.1, on the reverse strand, counting down.
CTGCATCTGCACAAGAACGCCGCCGCGCAATAACCATTACAGGAGTATCACCCATGGCTCACATTTCAACTTTGCAAAGCCTGATCGCCGGCCGCTGGCTGGGCGAGTCGGCCGCCGTGCCGCTGCACAGCGCCCTGAACAACAACGTCATCTATCACACGCACGCCGAGAAGATCGATTTCGAGGAAGCCGTCACCTATGCCCGCAAGACGGGCGTGCCGGGCCTGATGGCGCTGGACTTCCAGCAGCGCGCCGCACGCCTGAAAGCCCTGGCGCTGTACCTGGTCGGCCGCAAGGAAGAGCTGTATGTGATCTCGCACCTGTCGGGTGCCACGCGCGCCGACAGCTGGGTCGATATCGAAGGTGGCACCGGCACCCTGTTCGCTTACGCCAGCATGGGCAGCAACGAGCTGCCCTCGTCGAACGTGCTGCACGAAGGCCCGGCCATCGCTTTGGGTAAAAAAGGCGGCTTTGCCGGCACCCATATCCTGGTGCCGCGCGGCGGCCTGGCTGTGCATATCAATGCCTTCAATTTTCCGATCTGGGGCCTGCTGGAAAAGTTCGCGCCGAGTTTTCTGGCCGCCATGCCCTGCATCGCCAAGCCGGCCACGGCGACGAGCTACCTGACCCAGGCCGTGGTGCGCATGATGCATGAATCGGGCTTGCTGCCCGAGGGCAGTTTGCAGCTGGTGATCGGCTCGACCGGCGACCTGCTGGACCGCCTGAACGGCCAGGATGTCGTCACGTTTACGGGGTCGGCGGCCACCGCCGCCAAGCTGCGCACCAACCCCAACCTGATTGCCAATTCCGTGCCGTTCAATGGCGAAGCCGATTCGCTCAATTGCGCCATCCTGGCGCCGGACGTCACGCCCGACGATGTGGAGTTCGACCTGTTCGTCAAGGAAGTGGTGCGCGAAATGACAGGCAAGTCGGGCCAGAAGTGCACGGCGATCCGCCGCGTGATCGTGCCCGACCATCTGATGGACGCCGTCGGCACGCGCCTGCGCGAACGCCTGGCCAGGGTGGTGGTGGGCGACCCGTCGATCGAAGGCGTGCGCATGGGGGCGCTGGCCTCGAAAGAGCAGCAGCACGACGTGGCTGAACGGGTCGCTACGCTATCAATGGGCAACGAGGTGGTGTTCGGCGCGGCCGACGGCTTCAAGCCGCTGGGCGAAGGCGCCCTTGACGGCAGCTTCTTCGCGCCGACGCTCCTGATGTGCCGCAATGCGTTTGCCAACGACGCCGTGCATGACGTGGAAGCATTCGGCCCCGTCAGCACCATGATGGGCTACCACGATATCGACGAAGCGCTGGCCCTGGCCGCGCGCGGCAAGGGCAGCCTGGTGAGCACGCTGGTCACGCGCGATGCGAAACTGGCGGCGCGCGTGGTGCCGCTGGTGGCCGCCACCCACGGCCGCGTGCATATCCTGGAACGCGAAGCGTCGGTCGATTCGACCGGCCACGGCTCGCCCCTGCCGCAGCTCAAGCACGGCGGCCCTGGCCGCGCCGGCGGCGGCGAAGAGTTGGGCGGCGTGCGCGCCGTGCGCCACTACCTGCAGCGCGCGGCGGTACAGGGTTCGCCCACCATGCTGGCCGCCGTCACCGGCGAATACGTGCGCGGCGCGCAGGTCAATGAAAGCCCGATCCACCCGTTCCGCAAGCATTTCGAAGACCTGAAAACGGGTGACTCGCTCTTGACGCACCGCCGTACCGTCAGCGAAGCGGACATCGTCGCCTTTGGCGGCATCTCGGGTGACTTTTTCTACATGCACTTCGACGAGATTGCGGCAAAAGAGTCGCAGTTCGGCAAGCGCATCGCCCACGGCTACTTCGTGTTGTCGGCCGCCGCCGGCCTGTTCGTCTCGCCCGGCGTCGGCCCGGTGCTGGCCAATTACGGCCTGGACAACCTGCGCTTCGTCGCGCCCGTGGCCATTGGCGACACCATCCGCGCCCGCCTGACCTGCAAGCGCAAGGTCGACCGCAACCGCAAGGATGTGTTCGGTGTCGGCCAGGGCGTGGTGGCGTGGGATGTGCAGGTGACCAACCAGAACGATGAACTGGTGGCCAGCTATGACATCCTGACGCTGGTGTCGAAGCGCGAGTAAGTTTTACAAGCCCAGGCCGAAGGGGTTATCGACGCTGTGTGCCGGCTCGGTAAACCACTTCGGTCCTTGCTCCGTCATGTAGAAATGATCCTCATGGCGGATACCAAATTCACCTGGTATGCAGATCATCGGCTCGTTCGAAAAGCACATGCCCACGTCCAGCGGCGTGGTGTCGTTGCCGACCAGGTAAGGCCATTCGTGGATATCGAGGCCGATGCCGTGGCCGGTGCGGTGCGGTAATCCTGGCAGCTTGTAGCCGGGGCCAAAGCCATCTTCTTCCAGCGATATGCGCGCGGCGCGGTCGACGTCGCCGCAGGGCACGCCCAGCCGGGCCGCCGCAAACGCCGCCGCCTGGGCTTTCTTTTCGCTGTTCCACACGCTGCGCTGGCGTTCGCTGATGGCGCCGAACACATAGGTGCGCGTGATGTCGGAGATATAGTTCATCACCTGGCAGCCCGTGTCGATCAGCACCGTGTCGCCTGCCTTCAAGGTCTGCACATAGTTCACGCCATGCGGATAGGCGGTCGCTTCGCCGAACAGCACGATGCAGAAATACGAACGCGGCGCGCCCACCTTGCGGTGCGCCCGTTGAATGAATTCTTCCACTTCCACCGTCGTGATGCCCTCGTGGAGCATGCTGGCGGTAGCCACGTGCACGGCCAGGGTCATGTCCATCACGCGCTGCATCAGGGCGATTTCGGCCGGCGACTTGCGGCTGCGGCACCAGGCCGTGACGGCGCGCGCGTTGTCCAGCGCATAGCCGGCGGCCAGCGGCCTGATGCCGTCATGGATAAAGAAGGCGGCACTTTCGCAGATGCCCACGCGCGGTGGCTTGGCCGCATCCTGGACTATCCCCATGCGCGCCAGCACATCGACAAACAGCTGGTACGGGCTTTCATGCTCTTCCCAGCAGTTGACCTTGCCCTCGATCTGCATAAAGCCCTGCAAGGTGCTTTCTTCGAATGCCGGGGCGATATATTCCAGGCTGCCGCTGGCGGGCAGGATGGCGCCGACCATGCGTTCGCTGGCATACCATCTGGTGCCCGTGAAATAGGTGAGGTTGGCGCCCGCGTTCAGGTAGATGGCGGCGATGCCGTGCTCGCGCATGAAGGACTGCGCCGTGGCGATGCGCTGCGCGTGTTCGTCCTTGCCGATGGCGGCCATGCCGGCCGTCATGTCCGACAGTGTGGACAGTACTGCTTCGATTGATTTTCCGCCGATGCCGATGCCGCCGGCGTTCATGACGCTACCCATGCCTGCTCCCCAAAGATGATTCAGAAGGCAGGCATGATAGCAGCCGCCCCAGTGGAAGGGGCGGCGCAGGGCGAGCTTATTTTTCCAGCTGCGCGCGCACGCGCGCGATCGCTACACGTACCTGGCGTGGCGCGGTGCCGCCCACATGGTCGCGCGCGGCCACCGAGCCTTCCAGCGTCAGCACGTCGAACACGTCTTCGCCCGTCAGTGGCGAAAACGCCTGCAACTGCTCGAGCGACAGGTCGGCCAGGTCGCAGCCGGCGTCGACGCAGGCGCGCACGGCCAGCGCCACCGCTTCATGGGCGTCGCGGAACGGCAGGCCCTTCTTGACCAGGTAGTCGGCCAGGTCGGTCGCGGTGGCATACCCTTGCAGGGCCGCCGCGCGCATCGCTTCCGGTTTCACCGTGATGCCGCCAGCCATGTCGGCGAAGATGCGCAGAGTGTCGATGACGGTGTCGACCGTGTCGAACAGCGGCTCCTTGTCTTCCTGGTTGTCCTTGTTGTAGGCCAGCGGCTGGCCTTTCATCAGGGTCAACAGGCCGATCAGGTGGCCGTAGACGCGGCCGGTCTTGCCGCGCGCCAGTTCCGGCACGTCCGGGTTTTTCTTTTGCGGCATGATCGACGAGCCGGTGCAGAAACGGTCGGCGATGTCGATAAAGCCGATGCGCGGGCTCATCCAGATCACCAGTTCTTCGGCCATGCGCGACACGTGCATCATCAGGACGGCCGAGGCGGCGCAGAACTCGATGGCGAAATCGCGGTCCGAGACGGCGTCGAGCGAGTTGTGGCACACATCGTCAAAACCGAGGGTTTTCGCCACGCGCAGGCGGTCGATCGGGAAGGTGGTGCCGGCCAGCGCGGCCGCGCCCAGCGGCAAACGGTTGACGCGCTTGCGCGTGTCGGCCATGCGCTCGGCGTCGCGGCCGAACATCTCGACGTAGGCCAGCATATGGTGGCCGAAGGTGATCGGCTGGGCCACCTGCATGTGGGTAAAGCCCGGCATGATGGTGCCGGCGTGCTGTTCGGCCAGGTCCGTCAGGGCGCCGCGCAGGGTCGCCAGCAGGGCGGTGATGTCGTCGATGGCCGAGCGCACGTAAAGGCGGATATCGGTCGCCACCTGGTCGTTGCGCGAACGGCCCGTGTGCAATCGCTTGCCGGCGTCGCCTACCAGTTCGGTCAGGCGTTTTTCAATATTGAGGTGGACGTCTTCCAGGTCCAGCAGCCATTCGAACTGGCCGGCGGCGATTTCCTGCGAGATCTGCGCCATGCCGCGGACGATCTCGGCGTAATCGGCCGGGCTGATGATGGCTTGCGCATGCAGCATTTCCGCATGGGCCAGCGAACCTTCGATATCGAACAGCGCCAGGCGCTTGTCGAAAAATACGGAGGCGGTATAGCGCTTGACGAGGTCAGAGACCGGTTCGGAAAACCGGGCCGACCAGGCTTCGCCCTTTTTGGAGAATTGATCAGTCATGAAAGAAGTCCTTTAGTGTACGGCGATTATAAACAAGGTTGGCCCGCATCAGGGCTTTTAGGATGGCAGACGGCGCTGACAGGGCCGGAAATGGGGCTGGCGCGCATCAAAATGCGGCGCGCAGGCGGTTTGTCCGCCTTTTCTGCGTTTTGTCGGCGCGGTTTGTATTCTGCCCCGCGATTTGCGCGCCTGGTCGCAAGCCGCTGGTACAGGGAGGGGGAGGCGTCTACAGTTCCATCATCGCAGCACACAACCACCGATCCCAGGGACTTGACCATGATTATCGCCAAACACATCGAAGCCGTCGCCATCGCCATCATCGCCATTGCCGCCGCTGCCAGCATGGCCACCGCTTCGGTGCCGCAAGCGCCAGTTGTCACCAGCGCCGACGCCGTCACCACCCACGTGGTCTATGTCAGCGCCAAGCGCCTGAGCGCCGCAGAAAAAGCCGCGCTGTAGATATATCCTCACCGCGCTGGCGCATTTCCGCCAGCGCCCAGCCACAGCCCTGCCAACCCTCTGAGCCGATACCGCGTTTCATCGCAGATTTTTGTATTCTGTCCCGTGTTTTGCGCAGTTGGTCGCAATCCGGTGGTGCTGGCACGGCGATGCGCCTAAAGTTCAATCATCGCAGCACACCAACCACTACCCAAAGGACATCATCATGAACATCGCCAAAAACATGGAAGCCATCTTCGTTGCCATCATCGCCATCGCCGCCGCTACCAGCATCGCCACCGCCTCGGTACCGACGTTGCGCGCCGCGCCGGCAAGCGTGGTTGCCAGCAGCGATGCCACCGTCATGCACACCGTGTATGTGAGCGCCAGGCGTTTGAGCGCCGAAGAAAAAGCCGCACTGTAAGCGCAGCCGCACCATGCAAAATGTCGTACCCGCAACAGCATCGGCAGTACAAGGACATACCCCATCACAGGCAGTCAGGACGGGCGGCGCCCCCGGTTCTTTCCAGCCCTGGTGACAGCAGCGCCAAAATGGCCGATGATCGTGTTTTCAACGACCGCCGGACCAGCGTTATGTCATCCTTCATGATCACCACCGACAAGACGGAACTCGACGTTCCGGCCATCCACCATTTTCTCGGCACGCAATCGACCTGGGCCACCGGCATTGCGCTGGCCACCGTCCAGCGCGCGATCGACCATTCCCTGTGCTTTGGCGGTTTTGCCGACGGCCGCCAGGTGGCGTTTGCCCGCGTCGTCAGCGATTACGCCACCTTCGCCTACCTGGTCGACGTGTATGTGCTGGAACAATACCGGGGCAGGGGCTACAGCAAGCAGCTGATGGACGCCGTCATGGCGCATCCCGACCTGCAGGGACTGCGCCGCTTCATGCTGGCCACCAGCACGGCGCATGGCCTGTATGCGCGCCACGGCTTCACGGCGCCGCTACGGCCGGAGTCGCTGATGGAGAAATATGTGCCCGATCTTTATACGCGCTGAAGTACGTAGTGCCGCAGGGAACGGCAAAAAAAACCTTGCCTGAAATGGATGCCAAGTTATAAAGTTCAGAGGCTGACGTGCCGCCATGTGGCTGCCTGCGGCTTCCTCCAGAAAGTTCATCATGCGATCATTTTGTCTGTTCATGCTGCTGGCATGCTGCGCCACCAGTTCCTTCGCCCAGGACAAACCGGCCGCCGCCAGGCCGCTTGTTGACGCCGGCCTGTGCAAGGCCGATTGCGTCGCCACGCGCCAGGATTGCCGCGCGCGCGGCGCTACCGAAGAAGATACCAGGCCGTTGCTGGAGATGAAGCAGAGTACCAATCCTTATGCCACCGCCGCCACGGAAGTGCGGCCGCAGTCGCAACTGCTGCGGCCGACCGAAGCCGACGCGTTCCGTGCCCGCCGCGCGGAGCGCTTGCAGGCGTGCGAGGTGCCGTATCGCAGCTGCACGCGTGGCTGCAACTGAACGACTGGCCCATTCCCGCCATTTTTTTATGGCTCAAGTTATTGATTTTAAAAATCTTTCGGTATAAAGTAAGAGATAATGGAAATATACCGAGGAGCCTGCGATGTTAGAACTGCCAGCCGATGCCACCCGGCAGTACATTGACGCGGTTGCCACTTTTGAAGCCTATGAAGAGGCGTTGGCGGAGGCCGCCAAAGTACGTGGCGGTATGTATTGGCACAAGGGACCAATCGCCGATCCTGATGATGTCTATCTGGTGCGTACCAGTGCTGCCGGCAGTGAAAAGAGTCTGGGACGCCGGTCGCCTGAAACAGAAGCGATCTATGACAGTTTTCGTCAGAGAAAAGAGTCAGGCGAGCTGCGTCGAGATGGGCTCAAGGCGTCGTTAGCCAAGCATAAGAGAATGAATCGTGCGCTGCGTGTTGGACGGGTGGCACCTATCATCGTGGATATTCTGAATCGACTGGCAGTCACCAATTTGGGTGTGCATTTCCGCGTGGTCGGTACCCACGCACTCTACGCTTACGAATCGGCGGCGGGCATTATTTTTGAAAACGATGCGGTGGCGACGCGCGACATAGACTTGCTTTGGGATGTCAGAAAAAGGGTCGCATTTGCCACTGCCTTGAGCAAGGTCGACATGTCCATGCTAGGTGTGCTTCAGAAAGTAGATCCGACGTTTCGCATCCGAAATTCTCAAAAATATACGGCTGTGAACAAGGAAGGTTTCGAGGTCGATATTATTCGCCGTGAGCAGGCGATTGGCGACCCGCATCCTATCCGTTTGAGCAATGACGACGAGGATTTTTGGGTAGCTCAAGCACCACGTGCCCAGGAATTGCTGGACTCGCCTCCATTCTCGGCCGTTATCGTCGCCACCAATGGCGATATGGCTAGAATGAATACGCTCGATCCTGCGGCTTTTGCCCGCTTCAAGCAATGGATGAGTGCCTTGCCTGAGCGCGATCCACTCAAGCGCCGGCGCGATGCCTTGCAAGCAAAGGCCGTCGAAGAAGTGGTTCAAGAATATTTGCCGCAGTGGGCGCACTAGTTCCATCCGTCCAGCGTGTATTCTGTCCCGCGTTTTGCGCAGTTGGTCGCAATCCGGTGGCGCGTGTGGTGCGACCAGACTAAAGTTCCATCATCGCAGCACACAACCCGCTACCCAAAGGACACCATCATGAACATCGCCAAAAACATGGAAGCCATCTTCGTTGCCATCGTCGCCATCGCCGCCGCCACCGGCATCGCCACCGCCTCGGTACCGAAGTTCCGCGCCGCGCCGGCAAGCGTGGTTGCCAGCAGCGATGCCACCGTCATGCACACCGTGTATGTGAGCGCCAGGCGTTTGAGCGCCGAAGAAAAAGCCGCCCTGTAAGCGCAGCCGCACCATGCGCAAGGCGGCACACCGCAGTACCCCATTACAGGCAGTCAGGACGGGCGGCGCCCCCGGTTCTTTCCAGCCTTGCTGACAACAGTTCCAGGCAGTTCCCCCGCGCGCATCACCGGCGCAAAAAGCAGTTATCGAACCTTTGGCCTTGCTGCAATGCAGTACCGGTCTGTGCGTATAATCCTGCGCTTGCATGTCTGCACCCAGCATGCTCTCCAACAGGAAGTCTCACTCACCACCAAAGGAATCTTCGTGCATCGTTCGCTTATCAGCGCCGCCTGCTGCGCCCTGTTCGCTCTTGCCACCCCCTCGCTGCAAGCCCAGCAAGCCCCCCATGCCGCCGCTCCCGTCTCGGGCATCGACATGAACACCCTCGACAAGGCGGTGCGCCCGCAGGATGACTTCTACGGCTACGTCAACGGCATCTGGACCCGCAACACCGACATCCCGGCCGACAAATCGGTCTGGGGCACGTATATCGAATTGCGCGAAATCGCCCAGGGCCAGTTGCGCGGCCTGATCGACGCCACGCTGAAGCATCCCGGCAAGGCCGGCAGCGAGACGCGCAAGATCGCCGACCTGTACACCAGCTTCATGAACGACAAGGCGCGCGACGCTGCCGGCTTCAAGCCGCTGCGCCTCGAACTGGCGCGCGTGGCGGCCGTGAAGGACAAGCAGGACTTGCCGGCGCTGTTCGCCTTTTTGCAGCGCAACGGCATCGCCACGCCGTTTTCGGCCGGCGTCGCACCCGATGCGCAGGACCCGGAGCACTACACCGTCAACATCAGCCAGTCCGGCCTGGGCCTGCCCGACCGCGACTACTACCTGAAGGACGACGACGCCAGGCTGGCCGCCGTGCGCGCCAAATACCTGCAGCATGTCGCCACCATGCTGGCCATGGGCGGCGACAAGGACGCCGCCGCCCATGCCGCCCAGGTGCTCGAGATCGAAACGCGCCTGGCCGCGGCGCAGTGGACGCGCGTGCAGATGCGCGATCCGGTCAAGTCATATAACCGTGTCGACTTCGACAAATTCGGCGAACTGGCGCCGGCCTTCGACTGGAATAGCTACTTTGCCGCCGCCGGCCTGGCGCCGAAAGCATCGATGGCGGTGGTGCGCCAGCCCGGCTTCCTCGGCGGCTTTTCCGCCGCCGTGGCCGAGATGCCGCTGCAATCGTGGAAGAGCTATCTGAACTGGCGCATCATCGAAAGCTATGCGTCCTACCTCGACAGCGCCAGCGTCAAGGAGCGCTTCGCCTTCGAAGGCACGGTGCTGCGCGGCGTGCCACAAAGCGAACCGCAGTGGCAACTGGCGCTGCGCTTTACCGACAACGCCATCAGCGACGCCGTCGGCAAGCGCTATGTGGCAATGTACTTGCCGCCCGAGACCCGGCCGCGCGTGATGGCCATGTTCGACAACTTCGTCGCCTCGTTCAGGGAAGGCATCGAGCATCTGGACTGGATGAGCCCCGAGACCAAAAAGGAAGCGCAGCTCAAGCTGGCGGGCCTCAAGCCAAAGATCGCCTACCCTGACCAATGGCGCGACTACAGCAGCATGAAAACGCAGCCGGATGACCTGATCGCCAACGTGCGCGCCGCACGTGCCTGGGGCCGCCAGAACAATCTCGATAAACTGGGCAAGCCGGTCGACCGTGACGAGTGGTCGATGACGCCGCAAACCGTCAACGCCAGCTACAGCCCGGCATTGAACGCCATCACCATTCCGGCCGCCATCCTGCAGCCGCCATTCTTTAACGTGAAGGCCGAAGACGCCGTCAACTACGGCCTGCTGGGCATCACCTTCGGCCATGAAATCAGCCACGCTTTCGACGACTCGGGCAGCCAGTACGACGCCCACGGCCGCCTGCGCAACTGGTGGACGGCAGATGATCGCGCCGCCTTCAAGGCGCGCGCCGCAGGCCTGGTCAAGCAGTATGGCGCCTACAGCCCGGTGCCCGGCTACTACATCAATGGCGAACTGACCCTGGGGGAGAATATCGGCGACAATTCCGGCCTGTCGCTGACCTATAACGCCTATCGCCGCTCGCTCGGCGGCAAGCTCTCGCCGGTGATCGACGGCCTGACCGGCGAGCAGCGTTTATATATCGGCTTTGCGCAGAAATGGCGCGCCAAGCTGCGCCCCGAAGCGGCGATCGCGCAGATCAAGAGCGATCCGCATTCGCCCGGCGAATTCCGCGCCAAGGGCACCGTGATGAACCAGCCTGGTTTCTACGAGGCCTTCGGCATCAAGCCGGGCGACGCCATGTATCTGCCGCCCGAGCAGCGCGTGATCATGTGGTAAGCAGTTGGCGGAAATGCCGCCAGGTCAGGCTGGCCACGACATTTCGCGTTTAACCCGTGCATCACTGGCTTTTGGGGCGGGCAAAAATGCTGAAGGCTGGTGTTCAGTCATCGGCAAGCTGAATGTGAACGTGCTGCCGTGCGCGGGGTTGGAATCGACGCGGATTTCGCCGCCGTGCAGCTCGACGATGGAGCGGCAAATGGCCAGCCCCATGCCCATGCCGTGCGGCTTGCTGGTGACCAGCGGGTCAAACAGATTCTGCAACAGGGCGGGGGCAATGCCGCAACCGCTGTCACTGACCGTCACGAGCACCGTGCCGCGCTCGTCGCACACTGCGCGGATGCCGAGGATGCGTGGCCGGTCTTCGACCGCACGCATCGCATCGATCGCATTTGCCACCAGGTTCTGCAGCACCTGCTGCAGTTGCACCGGATCGCCGTAGCATTGCGGCGCCGTCAAATCGGTATCGACCCTGATGCGCAAGCTGCGCAGTTGCGCGCGGTGGCTGTGCAAGGTCGTGCGAATCATGGCATCCAGGCAGCATGCCAGTCGATCCGGACGCGCTCCTGACGCCAGCCTGTGCATGCTGTGCAACATGGCGCTGGCCTCGGCCACCGCCGCCAGTACCGAGTCAAGCGCGGCTGTAATATGGTCGTGCGGCAGCGACCGTTGAAAGCCGCGCAGCGCCGATTCGGCGTTGAGGGTGACTGCCGCCAGCGGCTGGCTCAGTTCATGGATCATCGATGCCGCAAACAGGCGGACATCGTTCGATGGAGCGGGGTGGCGGGTAGTATGCATGGGGACATTGTCGCCAGTTGCCCGATCGCGGTCTAGCTATACAAAAATATACCCTTGCGAGTGCCTCCCCCTATACAAACAGATACTGCCAGGGCACTGCGGCGGGAAGGTATCATGATGTCCGGACGATATTTTTGCCGGGACGTGACGGCGGCGACGTTTTACATGACATCAGGAACCAATGTGTTGAGATCCACACCTACTGCCCCGCTTGCACTGATTTGCGTTGTCGATGACGACGCGGCCGTTCGCCAGGCGCTGGACAACTTGCTGACCTCGGCAGATTATGTGCCGCTGTGTTTTGACTCTGGTGAGGCATGCCTGTCGTACGCCAAACTCGGTGACGTCGATTTCGCCGTGGTCGATGTCAAGCTGGGCGGCATGAGCGGCTTCGAACTGCAGCAGCGGCTCAACGTCATGGCGCTGGACCTGCCGCTGGTGTTCATCAGCGGCCATGCCGACCAGGCAATGGAGCAACTGGCCGTCAAGGCGGGTGCAGTCGCCTTGCTGCACAAACCGGTCGACGTGGACCGCTTGCTGATGCTGATCGAAGGTGCGCTGGCCGGTCGCGCGCAACCATGAACCCTGCCATGCCGAACCGGGACGAGATGGTATTGGCCGATGGCGGCCTGGCCGCCTATGCATGCGAGCAGCTTTCGCAGGACGGCGTGCTCGCCACCATGCGTGCCAGGCACTGCGCCACCGGGCACGCCATTCTGATCACCACGGCGGCGTCGCAGCCCCAGGCTGCCGATGCGGTCCACTACCTCAACAACGAATATGCCTTGCGCGCGCAACTCGATGTCGCCTGGGCGCGGCGGCCGCATGGCATCGCCTGGCATAACGGCGCGATGGCACTGCTGTATCCGGATCTCGGCGATACGCCGCTGTCGAACTGCATCCCCGCAGTCGGCCATATCGAGGCATTCCTGGCAGTCGCACTGTCGCTGTGCGCCGCCGTTCGTGCGATGCACGGCGCCGGCATCCTGCACCAGAATATCAAACCGGCCAACGTCCTGGTCGATGATGCCGGCCATTGCCGCTTGCGCGGTTTTGGCATTGCCAGCGTGCTGAGCAGCGGCGTGCGCAGCGGCGTGCGCACCACTGCTGCCGGTGCAGCTGGTACCGTACACGGTACGCCGGCCTACATGTCACCGGAGCAGACCGGCCGCAGCCCTTGGCCCAGCGATCGTCGCAGCGACCTGTATTCGCTGGGCGTGACGCTGTACGAACTGCTGGCCGGCCAGTTGCCGTTCGCAGCGGCCCACCGGGCCAACAGCGGCGAATGGATCCATGCGCATCTGGCATCGGAGCCGTTGCCGCCGCATCGCCACAGCCCCACCGTACCGCCGATGCTGTCGGCCCTGGTACTGAAGCTGCTGGCCAAGGATCCGGGCCAGCGCTATCAAAGCGCTGCTGCGCTGGAAGCCGATTTGGAGCATTGCCTGCAGGCGTGGCGGCGGTACGGGCGCATCGACGAATTTGCACCGGGACTGGAAGATGCTCCTGCCTTGCGTTTTTCCAGCAAGCTCTTCGGGCGCGATGACGCCATGGAAGCGTTGCTCGGTGCTTACCGGACGGTGGCTGGCGACGGCAAGTCCGCCATGCTGCTGGTGCATGGCCCGTCCGGCGTGGGCAAGACGGCGCTGGTGGCGCAATTCCTGCGCCACCCTGCCGTCTGCGCCGCTTCAGTGGCAAGCGCAAAGGTCGACCAGTTCGGCGGCGCAGCGCCTTACGTGGCATTGTCCGAAGCGTTGCGTGGCCTGGTAATGTGCATCCTGGGGCAGAGCGCCAGCGAGGTGGAATTCTGGCGCGCACGGGTGCGCCACGCCTTCGATGGCGATGCTGCCATGCTGCGCGATCTTGCGCTCGGGCTGATGCCGGAACTGGCGCTGCTCGCGGGCGAACCGGCTCCGCGTGAACTGCCCGACATTTCGGGACCGGAATCGGCCAACCGGCAGATGATGACGGTGTTGCGGTTGTTGCAAATATTTGCGGTGCGCGAGCGTCCGCTGTTGCTGGTGATCGACGATGTGCAGTGGCTCGATGCGGCCACGGCGGCACTGCTGGCCGAGCTGGTATCGCAGCTCGACGCCTTGCCCATCATGTTGCTGGTCACCAGCCGTTCGGGGCAGGATGGCGCGGCATTGCCGGCCGCAGCAGGGCCACTGCGGCTGCATCCACGCGCTGGCGAGATCGTGCTGTCGGCACTGGCGCCAGCGGCCCTGGAGGCCATGCTGGCCGAGACGCTCTCCACCGTCCCTGCCCACGTGGCGGAACTGGCGCAGCTGGTATATCGCAAGACCGCCGGCAATCCCTATTTCGTGCAGCAGTTCCTGCAAACTGTCGTCGATGAGCGGCTGGTGCTGCGTGCAGCGGCCAGCGGCACCTGGTACTTCCAGCTGGAGAAAATCGCCGCCTTGCACTTTACCGATAACGTTGCCGAACTGACCCTGACGCGTCTGGCACGCCTGCCTGAATCGACGCGGCGCGTGCTGCAGGGGCTCGCTTGCCTAGGACGCCTGGGCAGTGCCGGCTTGCTGCAAGCGCTGCATGAGGTCGATGAGGCCGACATGCAGCGGCACCTGGCTGTTGCCACGACCGCCGGTGTGTTGATCGAGTCGCCTGGCGGCCCTGTGTTCAGCCACGACCGCCTGCAGGAAGCCGCCTACGCCGAACTCGACAGCGCTACCCGCGATGCCCTGCATGTGCGCCTGGGCCTGCTGATGGTGGCCAACGGGCTTGCCGGGGAGCGTGACGATTTGCTGTTCAGCGCCATGGAGCACCTGCAGAAAGCGCCGCAGCTTTTGCCTGCTGCGCAGCAGCAGCGTATCGCCGAGGCAGCGTTGCTGGCCGGGCGCAGGGCGCGGCGCGCCTGTGCCTACGATTCCGCACTGTCGTATCTCGACTTCGCGCATGGCCTGGCATGCGCCGCCGAGGCGCCGTGGGCGGCGTGCCTGCGTTTTGAGGCTCAACTGGAACGCGCCCATTGCCACTGTCTGGGCGGTAATCTCGATACCGCACAGGCCATGCTGCCGGCATTGCGCCGCGGGCCACAGGAGCGGCGCATACAGGGCGAGGTCCTGCGCCTGGCGTCCGAGGTCGCACTGCGGCGCGGTGATTATGCGCAGGCGCTGCAGCATACGCTGGAAGGCTTGCGCGCTTTCGGTATCGACATGCCCGAGCATCCCGATGATGCCGAATGCGAGCGCGCGTACGCGGCCTTGCGTGTACGCTTGCAGGGCGACTGGCGCACCACCTTGCACGCGCTGCCGCCGCTGGACGATCCCGACATGACGGTGGCGATGTCGCTGCTGTCGGGCATGCTGCTGCCGGCCAGCTTTTCGTCGCCATCGCTGCTGTTCCTGCATCTGTGCCATACGCTGCAGGTCAGTCTCGATTACGGTATCTGCGGCGCGACCACCACGGCGCTGGCCTGGTTCGGCGTGATGAGCGGCGAACGGCACGGCGCTTATGCCGAGGGCTTCGAGTATGCCGATACCGCACGCAGCCTGGTCGAGCGGCATGGCTTGCGTGCCTGCGCCGCACCGGTGCTGCTGGCGCTGGACCAGATCAGTGTGTGGACCCAGCCGCTGTCGTCCGCGCTGCAGTATGCACGGGCCGGATACGACGCCGCGCTGGTGGTGGGCGACCTGCCGATGGCCAGCCTGGAGCAGTGCCACCGCATCTGCATGCTTATCACCCGCGGCGACGCACTCGAAGCGGTTGCCGCCGAAATTGCCAGCGCGCGCGCCTTCGTGGCGACCATCGAATTTCGCGATATGGACAAGATTTTGCAAGTGCAGCAGTGGTACGTGAATCATCTGCGTGGCCTGGACGACGAACCACTGGTGCAGGGCATCGTTGCCAACAGCATGGCCCCGCTGCGCTTCTGGCACCTGGTGTACCAGGCCGGCCCCGCTTTCCTCGATGGCGACCTGGTACTGGCCCGCGCCTGCCTGCAGCAGGCGGCTGCACTTGCCTGGTCCGCGCCCGCGCATGTGCATCAGATGGAATTCCATCTGTTCAGCGTGCTTGCGCTGTGCGCCGCTCCGGCACCCGATGCCGACCCTGCTGCTTGTACCGAGCAGTTACAGGGCCATGTGGCGCTGCTGGCCAAATGGGCGCAGGCCAATCCGGCGACGTTTGCCGACAAGCATGCGTTGGCGATGGCGGCGATGCGCGAGCGTGCCGGCGACGCGTTCGGCGCGCTGGCGCTGTACGAGCAGGCCGCCCTGCATGCCCAGGCGCAGGGCTTTCATCACTACACCGCATTCGCGCACGAGCTGGCGGCCCGCCTGTGCCGCCGTGGCGCTCTTGCCACCGCCGAGCAGGCGCATCTGCGCGGCGCCATTGATGCTTATCGCCGCTGGGGTGCGCTGCGGCGCGTCCGTCAGCTGGAGGTGCGCTACAGCCAGGCGATGCCCGGCGCCGCCATGGGCGGCGGCGACCAGCAAACCGTCTCGCTGATCGAGAGCGCCGAGTTGCGCGATGTCGACAGCATCGTGCGCGCGTCGATTGCGCTGTCACAAGAAATCGAGACCGATGCGCTGGCCCGGTCGCTGATGGGCATCGCGCTGGAGCACGCCAGCGCGCAGCGCGGGCTGCTGATCCGCATGCAGGGCGAAACGCCGCTGATCGAGGCGCACGCGCTGCTGACCGGGCGCGGCGTCGACGTGACGCTGGCACAATCGGCGCCGCATGCGCAGGACCTGCCCCTGACGATGCTGCATACGGCAATGCGCACGCTCAAGCCGGTCAGCGTGGGCGCCGAGCCGCGTCCGGCGCCTTTCCGCGGCGACGCCTATCTGCAGCATTACTCGCAGTGCAGCGCGATCTGCATTCCGATGCTCAAGCAGGCCCGGCTGGTTGGCATGCTGTACCTGGAAAACAGGTCTGCCAGCGCCGCATTTACCGGCGAACAGGCGCGCGTGCTGCTGCTGTTGGCCGCGCAGGCGGCGGTGTCGCTGGAAACGGCCGCCTTGTACGCCGAACTGCTGCAGGAGAACCAGCACCGCCGCGAGGTGGAAAAGACGCTGCGCGAGCGCCGTGCGATGATGCTGCAAGGCGAAAGAATCAACCGTAGCGGCAGCTGGACCTGGGATCTGTCGGAAGCGACCATCAATGGCACGCCTGAGCTGTGCCGTATTTTTGGCCTGTCTGACCCGCAACCGACGATGCCGCTGTCGATCTTTGTCGAAGCGCTGCATCCCGACGACCAGCCGCGCGTCACTCACGTGCTGGAACACGCCATCGCGCAGCGCAAAGCCTATACCATGGACTACCGGATCATCGACCCGGACGGCAAGATCCGCCATCTGAGCTGCGTCGGTGAACCGATGGCCGGTACCGGCGGATCGGTGTTTGTCGGCACCACGGTCGACATCACGGCCCGGCGTGTCTCGGAAGACTCGTTGCGCCAGGCGCAGGTCGAGCTGGCCCGGGTCTCGCGGTTGACCACGGTGGGCCAGCTGACTTCATCGATTGCGCACGAAATCAATCAGCCGCTGATGTCGATCGCCTCGAACGCCGGCGCAAGCCTGCGCTGGCTGGACCGCGATCCGCCGCATCTGGACCGCGTGCGCAGCGGTTTGCAGGAGATTGCCGAGCAGAGCCAGCGTGCCGGGCAGATCATCCGTGGCCTGCGCGCGCTCACGCGCAAGGGCATACAGGAATCGGCGCCGGTCGACCTGCATGCGACGATCCGCCATATCGTGCTGATTTCACGCGCTGAACTCGAGCGCAACGAGGTCAAGCTGGAGCTGGCGCTCAATGCGCGCTGCGGCTGGGTCGAAGGCGATGCGGTGCAGCTGCAGCAGGTGCTGCTCAATCTGGTGGTCAATGCCCTCGACGCCATGGCCGGGGTGGCGGGGCGCTCGCGGGTACTGGCCATTGCCACCTGCTCGCAGGAGCGGCAAATGCTGGTGCATATCGACGATACCGGCGTCGGCCTTGAGCCGGCCAGCGCCGCGCGGATGTTCGATCCGTATTACACTACCAAGCATGAGGGCATGGGCATGGGCCTGGCCATTTGCCGCTCCATCATCGAAGCCCATGCCGGCAGCATCACGGCCGAAGTGCGCCACCCGCACGGTTGCAGCGTCGTGTTCAGATTGGCGGAGAAAGATTGAATAACCAAGCCCCGAAGCCCATGGTATTTGTGGTCGACGACGATGCAGCGGTGCGCCGCGCCTTTGTCAACCTGCTCGACTCGGCAGGTTACGATGTCCTTGCTTATGCGTCGGCTGCGGCATTTTTCCAGCAGCCCCTGCCCGACGTGCCGTCCTGCCTGTTGCTCGACCTGCGCATGCCCGATGCGGGCGGCTTCGACGTTGCCGCAGAGCTGGAGCGCACCGGTATCGAACTGCCGGTGATTTTTGTCACCGGTCACGGCTCCATCGCGCTCACCGTGCAGGCGATGAAAGCGGGCGCGCTGGAGTTTCTCACAAAGCCGGTGGCGCCGGACGAACTGCTGCGCGCAGTGCACGACGCCTTGCTGGTGGCCCACGCCAGGCACCAGCAGCGCCAGGAACTGCATGAGTTGCACCTCCGCCACCAGGCGCTGACACCACGCGAGCTCGAGACGATGCAACTGGTGATCGGCGGCCTGATGATCAAGCAGATCGCCGACGAACTGGGCATCAGCGAAATCATGGTCAAAATGCACAAACGCAAGCTGATGGACAAGATGGGCGCGCGCTCCTTGCCCGACCTTGTGCGCTATGCCGAGCGGCTGCGCGTGCTGCATACGCGCAGCCGCTGAGGCGGGACAGTGATCGCAGGCTGCGTTGTATTGCCATGGCCCTGTTCATTGCCAATGCATCAAACAGGGCGGTATCAGCAGCAGCAAGGCCAGCGCCAGGTAAATCAGCTGCAGCGGGATCATCCACTTGGCCCAGGTAATCCAGGGCACGCGCGCCAGCGCCAGCACGCCGACCGTAATGCCGGAGGTGGGGATCATCGGCGTGGTGAATTCGCCAAATTGAAACGCCAGGATGGCCGTCTGGCGCGTCACGCCCACCAGGTCGGCCAGCGGCGCCATGATGGGCATGGTGAGCGCCGCCTGGCCGCTGCCGGAGTGGATGAAGAAGTTGATCACGGTCTGCATGAAGAACATCTTCTGCGCGGCGAACACGGGGCTGGACGACGCCACCAGCGGCGTCAATGCATGCAGCATGGTGTCGATGATCTGCGCGTCGCGCGCCAGGATCATGGTGGCGCGGGCCAGCGCGATCACCAGCGCCACGCCGACCATGTCGCGCGCGCCCTGCACAAACGCGGCCACCAGGCTGTCGGCATCAAGCCGGCCCACCAGGCCTACCACGATGGCCATGACTAAAAACAGGGCGGCGATTTCGTCGATGAACCAGTCGTACTTGACCACGCCGACCACCATGGTGAGCAAGGTGCCGAGGAAGATCCACAGCACGGCGCGGTGGGTGCCCGTCATGCCGGCGAAGCTGTCGAGATCCATCGTGTGCTCGCTGCGCTTTTCGATGTCGAGCTGCCAGGTGGGGCTTTTCTCGGGATGGCGCTTGATGCGCGCCGCGTACCACATCAAAAACACGATGCTGACCGCCGTGGCGATGCTCCAGACGATCAATCGATAGCCGATGCCGGAAAAGATCGGCACGCCGGCGATGCCCTGGGCGATGCCGACATTGAAGGGATTTAAAAAGGCGGCAGAAAAGCCCACCTGCGAGCCGAGAAACGGAATGGAGACCCCGGTAATCGTGTCGTAGCCCAGCGCCAGCGCCAGCGGCACGAAGATCAGGATGAAGGGAATCGCTTCCTCGTTCATGCCGAAGGTGGCGCCGCCGAGGGAAAACATGGTGAAGAAGACGGGGATGATGGCTGCGCGCACGAAGCGCGAGCTGGTGTGGGCCTTGGCAATGGCCTTGATGAGCGAATCGAACGCTTCGGTTTTCTGCAGCACGGCAAAGGCGCCGCCGACGATCAGGACAAAACCGATGATCAGGCTGGCGTCGACAAAGCCCTTGATCGGTGACATCATCAGCGCGGCCAGGCCTTGCGGCTTGTTGTCCACATAGTGAAACGTGCCGGGAATGATCAGCTGCTTGCCGTTGACCAGCTGGGTGTCGAATTTGCCGCCCGGGACCAGCCAGGTGGCCAGCGCGATCATGGCCAGGATGGCGCACAGCAGCACGAAGGTATTGGGCAGCTTGAACGATTTTTTCATGGGTGGGGTCTCTTATTGGCTCAGCAGGCTGCCGCCCCGGTAGGCGACGGCGCCGGCCACCTTGCCGACGTTCATGCCGCGCAGCACATGGCGGTGCGCGCTGCGGGCAAAGAATACGCCGGCCACGCTGCAGCGCAGGGTGGTGGTGGCGCCGCTGACGGGGTCGATCACGTCGGCCACCGCGTCGCCGGCCGCCAGCATATCGCCCATTTCACGCAAATACACCAGCACGCCAGCATGGGGCGCCAGGATCGGTTCCACGCCGGCCAGGGGCGTGGGTACGCATTGCGGTGCCGGCAGGTCATCGGCCGCGCCGGGCATGTCGAGCACGCCTTCGATGGCCAGGAAGCGCAAGATGGCGCCGGCGTCGCGTTCGGCCAGCGCATAATTGACTTCCACTTCGCCGCGCAGCTCCACCGTCACCGACAGGCAGGCGGCGGGGATCGGGTAGCGGCCCTGGAAATGGGTGTCAAGATCCCACCACAAGCGGCTGCACGCTTCGTCGAACGGTTCTTCGCCGGCGGCCAGCTCCAGCAGCACGGCGCGCGCACCGAGCAGGGCGGTGAGGGGCGCGAGCTGCGCCGCCAGCGGCGTGCCGGTGTACAGGTGCAGGGCCGCTTCGTTGTCGCAATGCAGGTCGAGCACGATGTCGGCGTCGATCGCCATGCCGAGCAGGGTTTTTTTCAGGGTCTCGGCGTCCGTGCGCGGCGCCCAATTGGCCACTGCGGCCAGCGCCTGCTGGCGTATCAGCGCCACGTTGGCGCCCGTGTCCGGCCCCAGCTGCCCATCGAGCGTGGTTTTCAGTTCATCGGCCACATGGCGGTAGGCACGGTTGAAGTTGATGCCGGTCGACAGATCGAAGCGGCCGAACGGCGCGCCGTGGATGGCCTGCGACAGGCCGATCGGATTGGCCGCCGGCACCAGGATGATTTCGCCGAGGATCTTGCCGGCCGCTTCCAGCGCCAGCAGTTCGCGGCGCAAAAATTGCGCCACCAGCATGCCCGGTACTTCGTCGGCATGCAGGGCGGCCTGGATATAGACTTTCTTGCCGCTGAGGCTGCCCGCCGCCGCGTCGCCAAAATGAAAGCTGCTCAATTGGTAGGCAACGCTGGCGTGCGGCGTGGAGAGGGTGTGCTGGCGAACTTGCATGATGAGGCGCTCCAAAACGGGGCATGGTGGACGGGTTTTTGGTCGATTATGTAGCATTATTTTCACTAAGTAAATAAATGAAAATCCTTTTACAGATATTGATTGAGTTTTGTTTTTGATATGAGTACAGTGGCTTGCAGCAGCCGCTTTTCGGACCAGTTTCGACAGGCGCCGCATGTCCTTCGCACGCACTATCACAGGCCGCCAGCACATGAAGCCATCCGCCAGTCCTGCCTCCGTCGCCGGCGTCCACGCGCCCGACGCCGCGTTTGCGCAGTCCGCGCTGGGCCAGACCCTGATGCGCGTGCTGGCCACCGGTTCGGCGTCGCACCGCCTGATCGCCGACTATTTGCTGCGCAACCAGATGCGCGTCACGGCGCTCGGCATCGAGGAACTGGCCGACAGCTGCCAGGTGTCGACCGCCACCATCAGCCGCTTTGCGCGCGATATCGGCCAGAAGAATTATTCGGCCATGCGCGGCGCCATGGCCGAAACCCTGCAGTCGCTGTTGCAGCCGGTGGACAAGCTGCGCCACACCATCCTCCATCGCGCGCGCGCCACCTCGCCTGTCACGCAAAGCCTGGAATACGCGGCCGCCAATATCGCCGCCACCGGCGCTGCCCTGTCGCTGGAGCAGATGCAGGCGGTGGTGCGGCGCCTGACGCACGCCAGGGTCGTGTATGTGATGGGCTTTGGCCTGTCGGCCAACCTGGCCGGCATGCTGGTGCAGTATTTGCAGCCGTTCTGCCCGCATGTGGTGGAAGTGGTGGGCATCGGCGGCTCGGAAGTGGCGGCCGGCCACCTGGTCAACCTGACGGCGCACGATGTGCTGGTGGTGATCTCGTTCCCGCGCTACACACTCGACTGCATCGGCCTGGCCAGCTTTGCGCGCGACCGCGGTGCGCACATCGTCGCGCTGACCGATTCGCCCGCTTCGCCACTGGCCGAACTGGCCGACCATGCCTTGTTTGCGCAGAGCATGCATCCGGTGCTGCCCAGCAGCGCCAGCACGGCGCTGGCCATGATCGAGGCGCTGGCGGTGGCGCTGATGGTGTCGAACAAGGGCAATGTTGAAAAGGCCGCGCGCCTGAGCGAGGTGATCGCCGCCTATCTGTATGGCGGCGAGCATGGCGCGCAGGGGCCAAGAAAATCCGCGCTCAGGCAGCATCAGGGCAGGGCGGTGCAAAAAAAGCAGGCCATATAAAAATTCAGGGTAAACCATCGGGAGTGACAAATGCAGGCAGAACAGCAAGCAAAACATCAAGGCGGGGGAAGTTTGCCGCGCGAAGCGGCGCTGGCGCGCACGATACGCCTGGCGCTGGGGGTGCTGGGCATGACGGCGGCGCTGGGCGTGCCGGGCACTGACGCGCTGGCGCAAACGGCCAACGGCGAGATCGACCCGGCCTTGCGCCGCGTGGAAATCACCGGTTCGGCCATCAAGCGGCTCGAGTCGGAAACGGCGTTGCCGGTGCAGGTGATCACGCGCGCCGACATCGACAAGGCGGGCGTGACGACGGCGGCCGAACTGATGGCGCGCGTGTCGGCCAACGTCGGCGGCCTGACGGACGGCGCCAGCATCAACGTGGGCGGCGACCAGCGCGGCTTCAACAGCGCCAACCTGCGCGGCGTGGGCACCTCGTCGACGCTGGTGCTGCTCAATGGCCGGCGCATGGCCAACTTTGCCTCGCCCGGCGACGACACGGGCGTGGACCTGAACAATATCCCGGCCGCCGCGCTGCAGCGGGTGGAAGTGCTGCTCGACGGCGCCTCGGCCCTGTACGGCACCGACGCCATCGGCGGCGTGATCAACTTCATCACGCGCAAGGATTACCAGGGCCTGGACCTGAACGTGTACGGCAGCCGCACCGACGAAGGCGGCGCCGGCAAGCGCACGGCCAGCATCACGGCCGGCACCGGCAACCTGGAAACGGATGGCTACAACGTTTTTGCCGTGGTGGATTTGCAACAGACCGATCGCCTCAGCACCTCGCAGCGCAAGTTCATCTCGAACCTGCACGTGCCCGAGCGCCTCGGCCATCTGCTGTCGAGCTATACCAGTCCTGCCAATATCCGCCTGAGCGGCGACCAGCGCGACTTTCTCCAGGAAAAAGGATTCCTGCTCAATGGCAAGCCGATCACCAATCGCCTGATCAACCTGTCGATTCCGACATGCAGCGGCCCGGCCAATGTCTACCTGCCGGCCGGCACCGGCGGGGTCGATGCCTGTACCTACAACTACATGGGCGACACCGAGCTGTATCCGAAGACGGACAAGCAGAACCTGCTCACGCGCGGGGTCTTCAAGCTCAACAGCGACCATCAGCTGTATGCGGAAGCGGCACTGAGCCGTTCACGCAGCTATTACGTCGGATCGACGTCGCGCCCGGATGGCGACATTGACGCGGGCATGGTGCCGCAACTGGCCGCCGCCGGGCTGACCGGCCCGCTCGCCTTGCGCATCCGCCTGGACGAAGCGGGTCGTCGCACCAGCGAACTGACCAGCGAGAGCCAGCGCTATGTAGTGGGCGCCACCGGTACCGTGGGAAAGTGGGACTACGACATCGGGCTTAACCACAGCGTCAACGTGGTCAAGGACCGCGACACCCATGGCTACCTGCTGGCCGACCAGCTGCAACAGGGTATTACTGACGGCATCATCAATCCTTTTGGCGAGTCGAGCGCGGCGGGCAAGGCGCTGCTCGACAAAATCCAGGTCAACGACGAAGTGCGCCACGCGCGCGGCACCATGGACTCGCTCGACTTCAAGGTCTCGCGCGCCTTGAGCGCGATGGGCGGCGGCGACCTGGCGCTGGCCGTGGGCGGCGAAGTACGGCGCGAGCGCACCGAATTCCGGCCGTCCGCATTGTTGTTGAGTGGAAATATCACCGATGATGCGGCCCCCGAAGGCGGCCGTTTCACCAGCGACAGCCGCAATGTGCAAGCGATCTACAGCGAGCTGCTGCTGCCGTTTACCAAACAGTGGCAGGCGCAATTGTCCGGCCGCTACGACCATTACCAGCAGGTGGGCGGGGCCTTGAGTCCCAAGCTGGGCGTCACCTATATGCCGAACAAGCAGCTGCTGGTGCGCGCCTCGGCCGGCAAGGGCTTCCGTGCGCCATCGATGTCGGACCTGCACCGTCCTACCGTCTACAGCCAGACGGCGACCTTGCCCGACCCGGTGCTGTGCGCTGCGGAAAACAATGATTATTCCAGCTGCGCCAATAACTGGGATACGCGCCGCTACAGCAACGACAAACTGAAACCTGAGCGCAGCCGCCAGTTCTCGGCCGGCCTGGTGCTCGAACCGGGCAAGCACTGGACCTTCAGTGCGGATTACTGGAATATCGAGCGCAGCAATCTGATCAGCGAAATCGGTGACGACATTATCCTGGGCAACCTGGCCAAATACGGCGACCTGGTGCACCGCAATGCCGATAACGAGATCGACTATATCGACCTGCGCAAGGAAAATCGCGGCGCGCAAAAAGCCTCGGGCCTCGACCTGACGGCCGATCTGCATGGCGTAAAAACGGCGTGGGGGCGTTTCGGCGGCCACCTGAGCGGCACCTATGTGCTGGCCTCGAAAATCCAGACCAGCCCCGGCGACGCCTATGTCAGCAACCTCAATGCGTTTGTTACCGACGGCGTGGTGCAGCGCTGGCGCCATACAATCACCGTGGACTGGGATCTGGGGCCGTATTCGGCCAGCCTGTCGAACACCTATTCGTCCGGTTACAAGGATCAGAACTCGGCCATCAATACCGATGACGGCAGCGTGGTCCAGCCGAACCGGGTGAAGGCCTACACGATGTGGGACATGTCGGGTGCGTATGCCTTCAGCAAAGCGTTCAAGCTGCGCGCCGGCATCCAAAATATGTTCAATACCAGCCCGCCGTATTCGAATCAGGCGTATTACTTCCTGTCCGGGTATGATCCCAGTTATACGGACCCGCGCGGCCGGCGGTTTTATGCCAGCGCAAACTACAGCTTCAAGTAACAGCAGTCGTAGTGTGCGGCGCGCGTCTTGCGCGCGCCGTTTTCATCGCATTTGAAAGGCATCATGAAATCAACCACAATCCCGCTTCAAAAATTGTGCACAGCCTTTGTGCTGACGGTGGCGCTGCTGATCACGGGCATGCAGGCCGTGTTTGCCGCGCCCGCCACGCCCGCCGTCCCGGCCAATGCGCCGCAGGGCACCCTGGTCATTATCGGCGGCGGCCTGCGGGCCGACAATGCGGAAGTGTGGCAGCGCATCGTCGCCCTGGCCGGCGGCAAGGGCGCGCGCATTGCCGTGATGGCGTCGGCCTCGATCAACCCTGAAAAATCGGGCGCCAGCATCATCGCCAAGCTCAATCAGTATGGCGCCGACGCCTTCTTCGTGCCGCTGGGCGTAAAACTGGCCAATAGCGACTACCGCAAGGCGGCCGAAGACCCGGCCATCGTCACCCAGATCAAGTCGGCCAGCGGTATTTATTTCGCCGGCGGCGACCAGGGCCGCATCACCCAGGCGCTGCTGCGCCCGGACGGCAGCCGCACGGCGGCGCTCGAAGCGATCTGGTCGGTGTACCGCAACGGCGGCGTGATTGCCGGTTCCAGCGCCGGCGCCGCCATCATGAGCACCACCATGTTCTATGACGCGCGCCCGGTGCTCGACATGCTGAAAATGGGCGTCACCGATGGCCGCGAGATCGCGCCTGGCCTGGGCTTTATCGGCAGCGACGTGTTCGTCGACCAGCACTTGCTGGTGCGCGGCCGCTTTGCCCGCATGATTCCCGTGATGCTGAAAAAAGGCTATCACATCGGTCTGGGCATCGATGAAAACAGCGCCATGATCGTCGACGCCAAGCGCGACGTGGAAGTGATCGGCTACAGCGGCGCGCTGTTGATCGACCTGTCGGGCGCCATCAGCGACCGGGGCGTGAAGAACTTCAATATCAGCAACGCGGCCATCAGCTACCTGGACCGGGGCGACAAGTTCAACCTGATCACCAAGGTGTTTACCCCATCGCCTGATAAAGCCGACAACAAGCTCGATCCGAACCAGCCCGACATGCGCGAACCGGTGTTTACCAACGATATCCTCGGCAATAACGCCGTGCTGGACCTGATGGGCAACCTGATCGACAACGCCCAGCAGGAAGCGATCGGCATCGCCTTCGGCAATCCGCGCGACCCGTACCCGGACCTCGGTTTCGAATTTCGGTTCAGCAAGACCGTCAACAGCGTCGGCTACAGCTCGACCGAGGCGGAAGCGTATTCGGTATTGAAACTGCGGCTCGATATCCGGCCGATCCAGCTGCGCCAGCCGCTGTACCGCTACAAATAGGCGTCAAGCCAGGGCCAGGGTGTCGAGCAGCGCCAGCAGCCTGGCCGTCTCGATCGGCTTGACAAAATGATGGTCGAAGCCGGCCGCGCTGGCCTCCTGCCTGGCCTGCTCGTCGCCATAGCCGGTGATGGCGATCAGCACCGCGCCAGCCAGTTCCGGCGCCGCGCGGATCTGGCGCGCCAGCGCATAACCGTCGAGGTCGGGCAGGCCGATATCGAGCAGGAACACATCGGGCACGCACGCTTGCGCGCGGTTGACCACCTGCAGCGCGTGGTGTTCGATGGCGACCTGGTGACCCGTGGTTTCCAACAGCATGGCCAGCATCTCGGCCGCATCGACGTTATCGTCGACCACCATCACCCGCAGCGCGCGCCAGCCGGCACCGCGCTCCCGGCTGGCCTCGGCATGCACGGGCGAGCGCTCTTCCTGTTCCGGCAAATGCGGCAGGCAGATCGTAAAACGGCTGCCCAGGCCCAGGCCGTCGCTGCTGGCGAAGACTTCGCCGCCATGCAGCCCGACCAGGCTTTTCACCAGCGCCAGGCCAATGCCCAGGCCGCCTTGAGCGCGGTCGGTTTCGCGTTCGGCCTGGACGAACAGCTCAAACGCGTGTTCCAGCACCCTGGCCGTCATGCCGATGCCGTTGTCGGTCACGGAAAGGATCACCTGGTCGTCCTCGACATCGAGTTCGAGGGCGATATCGCCGCCATGCGGCGTGTACTTGGCCGCGTTGTTGAGCAGGTTGGCCACCACCTGCACCAGGCGTTTCGGGTCGCCCAGTACCAGCGCCGAAGCCGCCCGGGTCTCTACCCTCAGGCGGTGGCCACGGTTTTCGATCAGCGGGCGCAGCTGTTCGATCGCATCCGCCACCACGCGCTTGACGTCGGTGCGCACTTTCACCAAAGGGATCATGCCGCGCGTGACGCGCGAGACATCGAGCAGGTCGTCGATCAGGCCGCTGATATGGCGCACCTGGCGCCCGATCACGGCGCTGGCCTGCTTGACCCGGGCCGGGTCGGTGCTGGCCAGTTGCAGCAGATTGGCCGCCGCCGAAATGGGCGCCAGCGGATTGCGCAGCTCATGGGCCAGCATGGCCAGGAATTCATCCTTGCGCCGGTCCGCGTCGCGCAGCGCCTGTTCGGTGCGGGTGCGCTCGGATACGTCGCGAAACATCAGCGCCACTTTTTTTTCTTCGGCCGGGCCGACGCGGATGGCGTAGACATCGAACCAGCGGTTCATCGGCTCCGAGCCCTCCATGAAGCGGACCGATTCTCCCGTCAGCGCCACCTTGCCGTAGATCTGGAACCAGCGCTCTTCCAGGCCGGGCACCAGTTCGCGCGCGGTGCGGCCGATGGCGCCCACCAGCCCGGTCTGCCGTTCAAACGCAGGATTGACCTCCAGGAAGCGGTAGTCGACGGGCAGGCCAGCATCGTCGACGATGATCTGGATCACGGCCAGGCCTTCGTCCATCGAGTCGATCACCGTCACGTATGACTGCTTGAGTTTTTCGCGCAGGCGCACTTCGCCGGTGACGTCGGTGCACAAGGCCAGCACGCCGTGCACGCGTTCTTCGTCCTCGATCGGGCTGCAGCCATAGGTCCAGTACACGTCTTCGCGGTTGCCATGGCGGCTCATCGGCACCAGTGCATTTTCGTGCCAGCTGGCGCCGCGCCCGGCCATCACGTCATCGATCTGCGGGCCGATGACAGGCCAGGCTTCGGCCCAGCATTCCCGGCCGCGCTGGCCCAGGTCCGCCGGATGATGCTCCGCTCCCATGGTGCGGCGGTAGGCGTCGTTGTAGAACTGGTGCAGCTCGTCGCCCCACCAGATGAACATCGGGTGATTGCTGGTCAGCAGCAGGCGCAAGGTCGATTTCAGCAAGGACGGCCATTGCGCGGGCACGCCCAGCGGATGGGCCGCCCAGTCGTGGCTGCGCATCAGGGCGCCCATTTCGCCGCCGCCGGCGAGAAAGGCCGGGGGTGGCGTGTCTGACAAGTCCGTTTGCTTCACGTTATTACCTTTCAGTTTCAACCGGCCTGCAACCGGGCCATCGCCACGCGATTGTAGCAAGCTCCCTGGCCTTGACGCGCGTCTTTGTCGCTACAATGTAGCGCAGCGTACCGTCGCTGTTTGCCGATTTTTTGCCCAACTCCGTTTCCAGGAATACCATGCCGCTCGCTTCCCTTCGATCCTTCCTTTGTGCACTGGCGCTGGTCGCCGGCGCCCTTCCTGCCGCTCAAGCCGCGCAGCCGGCCACCATGCGCCTCGATTACCAGCACAGCGGCAATGCGCTGGGCGAGCACTACGCGCTCGAGCGGGTGCTGGTCGAACCCTTGCCCTGGCCGGGCAGCATGGAACGCACCATCGACGACAGCAACCGTGGCGTCAATATGGTGGAAGTGGTCGACATCAAGACGGGCAAGGTGCTGTACTCGCGCGGCTTTTCCACCATCTTCGGCGAGTGGAGCAGCACCGACGAAGCGAAAACCACCACGCGCGCCTTCCAGGAATCGGTGCGCTTCCCGCAGCCCGCGCAGCCGGTGCGCGTGCGCATCCTGAAACGCGACGAGCGTGGCCTGTTTTCCATCGTCTGGTCTGCCGATGTCGACCCGCAGGCGCCGGACGTGATCCGCCAGCAGCCGCCGGCGCCCGTCAAGCCGATTGCCATTCGCGTCAGCGGGGCCTCGAAAGACAAGGTCGACCTGCTGATTCTGGGCGACGGCTATACGGCGGCCGAGATGGGCAGTTTTGAGGCGACGGCGCGCAAGCTGGCCGACCATTTGTTTACCGTCTCGCCGTTTCGCGAGCGCGCGCAAGACTTCAACGTGTGGGCCATGGCCGCGCCGACCCCGGAGTCGGGCGTGTCGCGCCCCTCGACGGGCGTCCATCATGCGTCGCCGCTGGGCACGCGCTACGATATTTTCGGCAGCGAGCGCTACGTGCTGACCACCGACAACCGCGCGCTGCGCGACTTGACGCAGTACGCGCCGTATGAATTCATCGAAATCCTCGTCAACAACGACACCTATGGCGGTGGCGGCATCTTCGGCCAGTTCAGCACGGCGGCGGCCAATAACGACTGGGCCAACTATCTGTTCGTGCACGAATTCGGCCACCATTTCGCCGGCCTGGCCGACGAGTACTACACCTCGCCGGTGGCGTATCAATCGAATGGCGAACGCCAGGAACCGTGGGAGCCGAACGCCACCGCGCTGCGCGACCCGGCCAGACTGAAATGGAAAAGCCATGTGAAGGAAGGCACGCCCTTGCCCACGCCCTGGCCCAAGCAAGCCTACGACAGCCACGCGCGCCAGTACCAGCAGCAGCGCGCCGCCCTGCGCGCGGCCAACCGCCCGGAAAGCGAAATGAGCGCGCTGTTCAAGGCCGACCTGGCGCACACCGAACAGCTGTTCTCGAGCGCGCCGCAGCGCCATGCGGTGGGCGCGTTCGAGGGCGCCAACTACGAGTCCACGGGGTTTTACCGGCCCGAGATGCAGTGTATCATGTTCGACCGCAGTCAGACCTTCTGCTCGGTCTGCCAGGACGGCATCAGCACCATTATCGACCTGTATGCCGGCCCACCGCAACGCTGACCAGCCAGGAAAAAAGACATGCTTGAACATGGCAGGCTGGTGGCGCGGATGCTGAATCACCGTCCTGAACCCGGAATTGTCCAATGGATCATGGAAGATCTGAATGAGTCTGCCGCACGATAGGCTGGCTGTCATGGTATTGATATGGCATTACGGTAAAATTTGATCCATATCAATGTTGCATCGCCGCAAAAGCCGTTATAGTCGGCTCCGTATCAAGATGGGCACGTATACGGAAAAGCCACAGACATGAGCTAAAGCGAGCATGAACATGACACAAGCACTATTCGGTTTGCAGGGCAAACGCGGCCTGGTGGTCGGCATTGCCAATGAGCAGAGCATCGCCTGGGGCTGTGCCAGCGCACTGCGCGCGGCCGGCGCGCAACTGGCGCTGACCTGGCTCAATGACAAGGCGCGCCCGCATGTGGAACCGCTGGCGCAGCAGCTCGGTGCTGCCATTGCGGCGCCGCTCGACGTGTCGGTGCCGGGCCAGCTCGAAGCGGTGTTCGAGCAGATCAGACAGCAATGGGGCGGCCTGGACTTCGTCGTCCACTCGATCGCCTTTGCCCCGCAACAGGACCTGCACGGCCGCGTGACGGACAGTTCGGCCGCCGGCTTTGCGCAGGCGATGGACATATCGTGCCATTCCTTCATGCGCATGGCGAAACTGGCCGAGCCGCTGATGGGGCAGGGCGGCAGCCTGATGGCCATGACCTACCTGGGTGCCGAAGACGTGATCGCCGACTATGGCCTGATGGGCCCCGTGAAAGCGGCGCTGGAAGCGTCGGTGCGCTACCTGGCGGCCGAACTGGGTCCGGCCGGCATCCGTGTCAATGCGATTTCGCCGGGGCCGCTGGCCACCCGCGCCGCATCCGGCATCGCCCATTTCGACCGCTTGCTGGCCGACGCCGAAGCGCGCTCGCCGATGCGCCGCCTGGCCAGCATCGATGACGTCGGCGCCCTGTGCGCATTTCTGGCCGGCGACGGTGCGCGCGCCATCACGGGCGGCACCCTGTACGTCGACTGCGGCTACAACATCCTGAACTGACTGGAAGATGATGCCCACGGCCGTTCCCGTCCCGTTCCCGCGTGCCATGCTGGCGGCGCTGGCCGCCGGCATGGTGCTGGCCGGCTGCGCCTCGATGGCGCCGCCATACGCGCCACCGCCGCTGCCGGTGGCGGCGCAGTATCCTGAAAACGATCCGGCCGGCGCGTCCGCACCTGCGATCGCCTGGCAAGCCTACTTTGCCGATGCGCGCCTGCAGGCCATGCTGACGCAGGCGCTGGCCAGCAACCGCGATATCCGCATCGCTGCCTTGCGCGTGGAAGAGGCGCGCGCGGCGTATGGTATCGCGCGCGCGGAACAATTTCCTGCTGTGGCCCTGGGCGCGTCCGGCAGCCGCACGCGCGTGCCCGGCGACCTGAGCCTGACGGGCCGCCCGATGACGAGCGCGCAATACCAGCTCGGCTTGAACGTGAGCGCCTGGGAACTCGATTTCTGGGGCCGGGTGCGCAGCCTGAAGGACAGCGCGCTGCAAACCCTGCTGGCCAGCGACGCGGCGCGCCGTGCCGTCGGCGTGGCCCTGGTGGCGCAAGTGGCCAATGGCTACCTGGCCTTGCGCGAACTTGACGAGCGGGTGGCGCTGGCGCGCGCCACCGTCGACAGCCGCGCCGAATCGCTGCGCATCTTTACGCGCCGCTTTGAAGTGGGAGCGATTTCCAAGCTGGACCTGACGCAAGTGGAAACCCTGCTCAGCCAGGCACTGTCCCTGTCGGCCCAGCTGGAACAGGCGCGCGCCGTGCAGGCGCACGCGCTGGCCCAGCTGGTGGGCGGCCCCGTCGACCTGGCACCAGACACGCGCCGTTTCGACGACGCCAGCGTGCTGCAGCCGCTGCATGCGGGCTTGCCATCAGCCTTGCTGGCGCAGCGGCCCGACCTGGCGGCGGCCGAACACCAGCTGCGCGCCGCACAGGCCAATATCGGCGCCGCGCGCGCCGCCTTCTTCCCGGCCATTTCACTGACGGCCGCCTATGGCACGGCCAGCACGCAATTGAGCGGCCTGTTCGATGCGGGCAGCGGTGCATGGAATTTTGCGCCGCGCCTGGTGCTGCCGCTCTTTGACGCCGGCCGCCTGCGCGCCAATATGGACCTGGCCGAAGTGCGCCGCGACCTGGCCGTGGCCAATTATGAAAAGAGCGTGCAGGGCGCCTTCCGCGAAGTGGCCGATGCGCTGTCGAACCGGCGGTCGCTGGCGCTGCAGGTCGAGATCGGCAAGACTACCCTGGCCGCGCAGAGCGAACGCGCGCGGCTGGCCAAACTGCGCTATGACAACGGCGCCGCGCCCTATCTGGAAGTGCTCGACGCGCAGCGCGACCTGCTGACGGTGGAGCAGCAACTGGTGCAGACGCGCCGCGCGTTGCTGTCCAGCCAGGTCAGCCTGTACGCCGCCCTGGGCGGCGGCGCGCCCGCCGCCACGTTCGCTGATTGATTTTCACGCATTCATTGCCATTGCCGACACCATGAAGCCACAACTGATGAAAAAACTCGTTCCCGCCATGCTGCTCGTGGTCGTGGTCGTTGTCGCGCTGGGCTATATGGCCTGGCAAAAAATGCGTCCTGCCGGTCCCGGTGAAGGGTTCGTCAGCGGCAATGGCCGTATCGAAGCGACCGAGATCGACGTGGCCACCAAGCTGGCCGGCCGGCTCAAGGAAATCTCCGTGCGCGAGGGCGACTTCGTCAAGGCCGGCCAGCCGCTGGCCGCCATGCAGGTCGATTCCCTGACGGCCCAGCGCGACGAGGCGCGCGCGCGCCAGCAGCAGGCCTCCGATGCGGTGGTGGGAGCGCAGGCGCAGGTGGCCGTGCGTGAAAGCGACAAGGCGGCGGCGCTGGCTCTGGTGGCGCAGCGCGAAAGCGAACTCGATGCGGCGAAGCGCCGCCTGGCCCGCTCCGAAACCCTGTCGAAAGAGGGCGCGTCCTCGGAGCAGGAACTCGACGACGACCGCGCCCGCGCCCGCAGCGTGGCCGCCGCGCTGAATGCGGCCAGGGCGCAAGTGACGGCGGCGCAGGCGGCCATCGACGCGGCCAGGGCGCAGGTGGTCGGCTCGCGTTCGGCCGTGGTTGCCGCCGAGGCAACCACGGCGCGCATCGATTCGGACCTGGCCGATGGCCAGCTGGCCGCGCCGCGCGACGGCCGCGTGCAATACCTGGTGGCGCAGCAGGGTGAAGTGCTGGCAGGCGGCGGCAAGGTGCTCAACCTGGTCGATCTGTCGGACGTCTACATGACCTTCTTCCTGCCCGAAACGGCTGCCGGCAAGGTCGCCCTGGGCGGCGAAGTGCGCATCATCCTCGACGCTGCGCCCGCTTACGTGATTCCTGCAACCATCTCTTTTGTCGCGTCCAGCGCGCAGTTCACGCCGAAAACAGTGGAAACGGCCAGCGAACGCCAGAAACTGATGTTCCGCGTGAAGGCTCAGATCAGCCGCGAGCTGCTGCAAAAACACCTCGCCGTGGTCAAGGTGGGCTTGCCGGGCGTGGCCTGGGTGCGTCTCGATGCGCGGCAGGCATGGCCTGCTGAACTGACGGCGAAGGTTCCGCAGTGAGTGTTGCCGCCACGTCCCTTGTCGTCAGCATGCAGGGCGTCAGCCAGCATTATGGCAAGACGCTCGCGCTCGATGCGATTGACCTGGACGTGCCGGCAGGCTGCATGGTGGGCCTGATCGGGCCCGATGGCGTGGGCAAATCGAGCCTGCTGTCGCTGGTCGCTGGCGCCCGCGCCGTGCAGCAGGGCAGCGTCATGGCGCTCGGTGGCGACATGCGCGATGCGCGCCACCGCGACGAGGTCTGTCCGCGCATCGCCTACATGCCGCAAGGCCTGGGCAAGAATCTGTATCCGACCTTGTCGGTCGAGGAAAACCTGCAGTTTTTCGCGCGTCTGTTCGGCCACGACGCAGCCGAGCGTCGGCGCCGCATCGACCAGCTGACCCTGAGCACGGGATTGCACGCCTTCCTGGCGCGGCCGGCCGGCAAGCTGTCGGGCGGCATGAAGCAGAAACTGGGCCTGTGTTGTGCCCTGATCCACGATCCCGACCTGCTCATTCTCGATGAACCGACCACCGGCGTCGATCCGCTGGCGCGGGCCCAGTTCTGGGACCTGATCGCCGGCATCCGCGTACAGCGCCCGCACATGAGCGTGCTGGTGGCCACCGCCTACATGGACGAGGCCGAGCGCTTCGATTGGCTCGTTGCCATGGACGACGGCAAGGTGCGAGGCACGGGCACGCCGGCCGAACTGCTGGCGCGCACGGGCAGCGGCAGCCTGGAAGCGGCCTTCATCAAACTGCTGCCCGAAGCCAAGCGCGCCGCTCACCGGCCGGTGGTGATCACGCCGCTGGACGCGGCCAGCGCGCACGATGTCGCCATCGAGGCGCAAGACCTGACCATGCGCTTTGGCGACTTCACGGCCGTCGACCATGTGAATTTCCGCATCGGCCGCGGCGAGATTTTCGGTTTCCTCGGCTCGAACGGCTGCGGCAAGTCAACCACCATGAAAATGCTCACTGGCCTGCTGCCGGCCACCGAAGGCAAGGCCTGGCTGTTTGGCAAGCAGGTCGATTCCAGCGACATTGACACGCGCCGCAGGGTTGGCTACATGTCGCAGGCGTTTTCGCTGTACAGCGAACTGACGGTGCGCCAGAACCTGGTGCTGCACGCGCGCCTGTTCCACGTGCCGGAAAGCGCGATACCGGCCAGGATCGACGAGATGGCGCAGCGCTTCGACTTGCGCGAGGTGATGGACGACTTGCCCGACAGTCTGCCGCTGGGCATCCGCCAGCGCCTGTCGCTGGCTGTGGCGATGGTGCACAAGCCGGAAATGCTGATCCTCGACGAGCCCACTTCCGGCGTCGACCCGATCGCGCGCGACAATTTCTGGCGCCTGATGATCGAGCTGGCGCGGCGCGACCACGTCACCATATTTATCTCGACCCACTTCATGAACGAGGCCGAGCGTTGCGACCGCATCTCGCTGATGCATGCGGGTAAAGTGCTGGTCAGCGATGCGCCGGCCGAACTGGTGAAAAAACGCGGCAGCACCACCCTGGAGCAAGCCTTCATTTCCTACCTGGAGGAGGCGGGCGGCGCCACGCCCGCCGAGGCGCAAAGTGGGCAGAATGCGGCCGAACCCCCGGACGCAGCGACGGCGCGGAAACAGCGGCGCAGCCGTTTCAGCCTGGGTCGCATGCTCAGCTACATGTGGCGCGAAACCCTGGAACTGCGCCGCGACCCCGTGCGCCTGACCCTGGCGTTGGGCGGCTCGGTGCTGCTGCTGTTCGTTATCGGTTTCGGTATCAGCCTGGACGTGGAAGACCTGACGTACGCCGTGCTCGACCATGACCAGACCACCCTGAGCCAGAATTACGCGAACAACCTGGCCGGCTCGCGCTACTTCATCGAGCGACCGGCACTGCGCGACTATGCCGATATCGACCGGCGCATGCGCAGCGGCGAACTGTCGCTGGCGATCGAGATCCCGCCCGGCTTCGCGCGCGATGTGCAGCGCGGCGCGCCGGCCCAGGTGGGCGCCTGGATCGACGGCGCCATGCCGATGCGCGCCGAAACCGTGCAGGGCTATGTGCAAGGCATGCACCAGCTATGGCTGGCCGACCAGGCCCTGCACCGCTATGGCATCAAGGTGAACAACCCGGTCGCCATCGAGACGCGCTACCGCTACAACCCGGACGTGAAAAGCTTGCCGGCCATGATCCCGGCCGTGATTCCCTTGCTGCTGCTGATGCTGCCGGCCATGCTGGCGGCGTTGTCCGTGGTGCGCGAAAAGGAACTCGGTTCCATCATCAACCTGTATGTGACGCCCGTCACCCGCCTTGAATTCCTGCTCGGCAAGCAGGTGCCGTACGTGGTGCTGGCCATGTTCAACTTCGGCCTGATGGCCGCGCTGGCGGTCACCGCCTTCGGCGTGCCGGTCAAGGGCGGCTTGCCGGCCCTGATCTGCGCCACCTTCATCTTCAATATCTGCGCCACCGGCATCGGCCTGTTCGCCTCGACCTTTACGCGCAGCCAGATCGCCGCCCTGTTCGTGACCATGATCGGCACCATGATCCCGGCCATCCAGTTTTCCGGCCTGCTCAATCCCGTCTCGTCGATGGAAGGCGTGGGCAAGGCCATCGGCCTGATGTACCCGGCCACGCACATGCTCAATATCAGCCGCGGCGTGTTCAACAAGGCGCTGGGGTTCGGCGACCTGCAGGCCTCGTTCTGGCCCCTGCTCGTGGCCATTCCGGCGATCCTCGGCGTGACGGTGGCGCTGCTGAAAAAGCAGGAGAGCTGATCCCATGCGCCACCTTGCCAACATCTACCGCCTGGGCGTGAAGGAAATCTGGAGTCTGATCCGCGACCCCATGATGCTGGTCCTGATCCTCTACACGTTTACCCTGGCCATCTACGTGGCCGCCACGGCCAAGCCGGAAACCCTGCATATGGCCGCGATCGCCATCGTCGACGAGGATGGCTCGCCCCTGTCCGGGCGCATTGCCTCGGCCTTCTTCCCGCCTCAGTTCACGCCGCCGGCCATGATCAACCAGAGCCAGGTCGATACCGGCCTCGATGCGGGCCAGTACACTTTCGTGCTGACGATCCCGGCCAAGCTGCAGGCCGATGTGCTGGGCGGGCGCCAGGCGGAACTGCAGTTGAACGTGGATGCCACGCGCATGAGCCAGGCTTTCAGCGGCAGCGGCTACATTCAGCAGATCGTCGCCGGCGAAGTGTCCGAGTTCGCCAAACGCTATCGGGGCGCGACGGCCTCGCCGGTGGAGCTGGTGATGCGTGCACGCTTCAACCCCTCGCTGAGCCAGGCCTGGTTTGGCTCGCTGATGGAAATCATCAACCAGGTGACGATGCTGTCGATCATCCTGACGGGCGCGGCCCTGATCCGCGAGCGCGAGCACGGCACCATCGAGCACTTGCTGGTGATGCCCGTGACGCCGGCCGAAATCATGCTGAGCAAGGTCTGGTCGATGGGACTGGTGGTGCTGCTGGCAGCCGTCCTGTCGCTGAACCTGGTGGTGCGCGGCATGCTGCATGTGCCGATCGAAGGCTCGATTGCGCTGTTCCTGTGTGGCGCAGCCCTGCACCTGTTTGCCACCACCTCGATGGGCATTTTCCTCGCCACCGTGGCGCGCAGCATGCCGCAGTTCGGCATGCTCCTGATCCTCGTGCTGCTGCCGCTGCAGATGCTCTCGGGCGGCAGCACGCCGCGCGAGAGCATGCCCGAGCTGGTGCAAAATATCATGCTCATTGCGCCCACCACGCATTTTGTCGAATTGAGCCAGGCCATCCTCTACCGCGGCGCCGGCATCGACGTGGTGTGGAAGCCGTTCCTGGCCCTGCTGGCGATCGGCGCGGCCCTGTTCACCTTTGCCCTTGCCCGTTTTCGCAAGACCATCAGCCAGATGGCGTAGCCCCCGCGCCGGAATGGTCCGGCGCTTATTTGCATGAAAAGGACAGCCATGAAGATTCAACCCGCACCATTTTTCGCCACTGGCGGCATACCATCCCTGGGGATGCTGGGCGCTGCAGGTGATTACGCGCGCGATTCGTGGCAGCGCATGGTGCTGTACGCGGACGTGATGCGCCAGCGCGGCAACCAGTACCAGGAACACCTGGTAGAAGACGTGCCCAATGTGCTCGATTTTCCGGCCGAAATCGTGATGACGGGCGTGGACCTGCCGCGCCCCGTCAACTATGGCCTGGTGCGCATCCTGGCGCCCGACCTGCCTGAACCCCATCCATCGAAGCGCCCTTTCGTGGTGGTCGACCCGCGCGCCGGCCACGGCCCCGGCATCGGCGGCTTCAAGGCCGAAAGCGAAGTGGGCGTGGCCCTGCGCGCCGGCCACCCCTGCTATTTCATCGGCTTTTTGCCCAACCCGGTGCCGGGCCAGACGGTGGAAGACGTGATGCATGCGGAAGTGGCGTTCCTGGAAAAAGTCATTGCGCTGCACCCCCACAGCGAAGGCAAGCCCACCGTGATCGGCAATTGCCAGGCCGGCTGGCAGATCCTGATGACGGCCGCCATGCGCCCGGACCTGTTCGGCCCGATCATCGTGGCCGGCGCGCCCGTGTCGTACTGGGCCGGCTGGCATGGCCGCAATCCGATGCGCTATTCGGGCGGCACCATGGGCGGCAGCTGGGCCACGGCGCTGGCCGGCGACCTGGGCAACGGCCGTTTCGACGGCGCCAACCTGGTGCAAAATTTCGAGAAGCTCAACCCCGCCAATACCCATTGGAGCAAGCAGTACAACCTGTACGCAAACATCGACACGGAAGCGCCGCGCTACCTTGAATTTGAAAAATACTGGGGCGGCCATGTATTCCTGAACGCCGTCGAGATGCAGTACATCGTCGACAATCTGTTTATCGGCAACCGCCTGGCCACCGCGCAATTGATCACCGCCGATGGCGTGCGCCTGGACCTGCGCAATATCCGCTCGCCGATCGTGGTGTTCTGCTCGAACGGCGACAACATCACGCCGCCGCCGCAGGCGCTGGGCTGGATCTCGGATTTGTACCGCGACGACGCCGACCTGCAGGCGCACGACCAGACCATCGTCTATGCGGTGCATGACAGCATCGGCCACCTGGGTATTTTCGTCTCCGGCAAGGTGGGCCACAAGGAGCACCAGAAGTTCGCCAGCAATATCGACCTGATCGACCTGCTGCCGGCGGGTCTGTACGAAGCGAAAATCGCCGACAAGATGGCGGATATGCCCGACCTGGAGCTGGCCAGCGGCGACTACGTGCTGTCGCTCGAGCAGCGTACCATCGACGATGTGCGCGCCATCGTGCAGCCCAGCGTGGAAAACGAGCGCAAGTTCGCCGCCGCCGCGCGCGTGTCGGAAATCAATCTGGCGCTGTACCGCACCTTCATGCAGCCGTGGGTGCGCGCCGTGGTGACGCCGCAATCGGCGCGCCTGCTCGAACTGACGCATCCGCTGCGCGTGTCCTACGAGCGCTGGAACGACCATAATCCGCTGGCCAGGCTGGTGGCGAAGGAAGCGGACAAGGTACGCGCCCGGCGCGCGCCGGTGGCGCCCGACAATCCGCTGCTGGCGCTGCAGCAAGCGTGGTCCAGCGCCATTATGGCGGGCCTGAACAGCTGGCGCGACCTGCGCGACGCAGCCACCGAGCAGACCTTTGATATGGTCTATGGCAATTGCCTGGTGCAGGCGCTGGCGGGCCAGGGCGCCGGCAGCATTCCCCGCCCGTACCCCGGCGCCGTAGCGAGCCTGGCCGATGATGGCGCGGAGCTGGACGACGATATATATCAGGGCGGTCTGGTGGAGGCCGGCGTGCGTGCGCTGTTCCACGTTCATCGTTTCCGCACGGCTGCCGACGAACGCCGCTTCAACCTGGCCCTGAAACTGCTGCAGCCGCTGTTCGATCAGGGCTTGCGCATGGATGACTTCCGCGTGATCGTGCGCCGCCAGGCGCGCTTGATGCAGCATGATGTCGAGGCCAGCATGGCGGCCCTGCCGGTGCTGCTGGCGCGCGCGCAACCCGATGCGGTGCGCGCGATGGCGGACGGCCTGGAGCAGGTGGTGCTGATGCTGGATGCGCCCACGCCGGACGAAAAGACGAGTCTTGCGCAGATGCTGGAAGTGTTCGGCCGCGCCGCGCAACCAGGCACCGAAACAAAAAACGCGGCGTCCGGAAAGACGCTAACCCAATCCGCTACTACCGCATGAAGGCCCAGATGAATCCCCATGATGAACTCAATATCGTGCGCAACCGCACCTTCGGGCAGATCGCCATCGGCGACAGCGCCAGCATCCTGCGCACCCTGAGCGCCGACGATATCGCGCTGTTTGCCGTGATGTCGGGCGATGACAATCCGCAGCACCTGGACGCCGAATTTGGCGCCGCGTCGCGCTACCAGGGCGTGATTGCGCATGGCATGTGGGGCGCGTCGCTGATCTCGGCCGTGCTGGGCACGCGCCTGCCCGGCGCCGGCACCGTCTATACGGGCCAGACCCTGCGCTTCCTGCTGCCGGTGAGGGTCGGCGACACGCTCGATATCAGCGTGACGGTGACGCAGCGCGAGCCGGCCACGCGCCAGGTGACGCTGGCCTGCCGCTGCGTCAACCAGCATGGCGAGATGGTGCTCGATGGCGTGGCCGAAGTGATCGCGCCAGCCGAACAGATCGAACGCACGCGCGCCACCTTGCCCGAAGTGCGGCTGCACAATGGCGATGGCACGCGCCGCCTGGTCGAGCAGGCGCGCAGCAAGGGGCCGATCAAGGTGGCGGTGGTGCACCCCTGCGATGAACTGAGCCTGGCCGGCGCGCTCGACGCGCATGCGGCCGGCCTGATCACGCCGATCCTGGTGGCGCCGCGCGCGCGCCTCGAAGCGGTGGCGGCCGCCGCAGGCCTGAGCCTGGCCGGCATCGCCATCGAGGACGTGGAACACAGCCATGCGGCGGCCGCGCGCGGCGCCGAGCTGGCCGGCAAGGGCGAAGTGGAAGCATTGATGAAAGGCAGCCTGCACACGGACGAACTGATGTCGGCCGTGCTGGCGGCCAGCGCCGGCCTGCGCACCAAGCGCCGCGTGAGCCACTGCTTTCTGATGCAGACGCCCGCCTATCCGCGTCCCTTCATCATCACGGACGCCGCCGTCAATATCGTGCCGACGCTGGAAATCAAGGCCGACATCGTGCGCAACGCGATCGACCTGGCGCACGTGATCGGCGTGGCCTGCCCGCGCGTGGCGATCCTCGCTGCCGTGGAAACCGTCAACCCGGCCATGCCGGCCACGGTGGACGCCGCCGCCCTGTGCAAGATGGCCGACCGTGGCCAGATCACCGGCGCCATTCTCGACGGCCCGCTGGCGTTCGATAACGCCGTCTCGATCGCGGCGGCCACCGTCAAGGGCATCGTCTCGGACGTGGCGGGGCGCGCTGATATCCTGCTGGTGCCGGACCTCGAAAGCGGCAATATGCTGGCCAAGCAGCTTGAATACATGGGCGACGCCGATACGGCCGGCATCGTGCTGGGCGCAAAAATTCCCATCATCCTCACCAGCCGCGCCGACTCGCGCGCCAGTCGCATCGCTTCGTGCGCGCTGGCCGTGATGCTGGCCAGCCACTACCGGAGCACGCCGCCATGAGCGAAACTTTCCATCAAGAAGATGCGCTGATCCTGGTGCTCAATTGCGGCTCGTCGAGCATCAAGTTCGCGCTGTTCGCGGCGAACAATGGCGCGGTGGCGCAGCAGAGCGAATGGAGCGGCAAGGTCGAAGGCATCGGCCGCGAAAAAACAAGCTATCGCGCCGGCGGCCTGCCTGCCGAAACGCTGGTGTTCGATCAAGCCCAGGCGCACCACGAGTCGCTGGCGCATATCCGCGAAAAGGTCGTCGAACAGCTGGCGGGACGGCGCCTGCATGCGGTGGCGCACCGCGTGGTCCATGGCGGCAGCAAGTATTTTGCGCCCGTGCTGATCGACGCGGCCGTGCTGGCCGACCTGAAGACCTATGTGCCGCTGGCGCCCTTGCACCAGCCGTTCGCGCTGGAGGCGATCGAAGTGCTGCTGGAATCGCGTCCCGATATCGCGCAGGTGGCGTGTTTCGACACGGCCTTCCATCACACGGTGCCGCAGGTCGAGCAGATGCTGGCGCTGCCCTACGCTGCGTGGCAGCGCGGCCTGCGCCGCTACGGCTTCCACGGCCTGTCGTATGAATACCAGTCGCTGGTGCTGGAACAGCGCTTTGGCGCTGCCGCGCGCGGCAAGGTGATCGTCGCGCATCTGGGCAGCGGCGCCAGCCTGTGCGCCATGGAGAACCTGGCAAGCGTCGGCACCACCATGGGTTTTTCCGCGCTCGACGGCCTGATGATGGGCACGCGCTGCGGCGCGCTCGATCCGGGCGCCGTGATCTACCTGATGGAAATCGAAAAGCTGTCGCTGGAAAAAGTGGCCCATGTGCTGTACCACGAGTCGGGCTTGCTGGGGGTGTCGGGCGTGTCGGCCGACCCGCCGGTGCTGCTGGCCCAGGAAGGCCGCATGGACGAGACCGGCGAGCGCATCCGCGCGGCGCTGGCGCTGTACGTGCGCCGCATCGTGCGCGAGATCGGCGCGCTGACGGCGGTGCTGGGAGGGCTGGACATGCTGGTGTTTACGGCCGGTATCGGCGAACACAGCGCGGTGCTGCGCCAGCGCATCTGCGATGCGTTGACATTTGTCGGCCCCGCGCTCGATGGCGAGGCCAATGCCCGCAACGCCAGCGTGATCTCGGCGCCGCACAGCCGC
Source organism: Janthinobacterium sp. PC23-8 (assembly GCF_002250505.1). Lineage (GTDB taxonomy): Bacteria > Pseudomonadota > Gammaproteobacteria > Burkholderiales > Burkholderiaceae_D > Janthinobacterium. The sequence continues at coordinate 1,645,578 of NZ_NJGY01000001.1, read as the reverse complement.
ATCGTGGTTGGCGTGGAACCGGCGAACGAGGAATGGGTGGCGGCCCGCCATGCGGCGCGGGCGGTGTCGTCCTGAGAGGGGCAATTGCTTGTTTGCAGTGTTTTCTCTCTTGAGTGCGCTAGCGCACTGTGTGGTTTTTGATTGTTCTCTACTATGAAGTCATGCCACTGCGTTGTTTGCAAAAACCTCGGCAGTGCTGGCAAATTTTGAACATTTTGCCCGCCTTTATTAAAAGAATTTAAACCATATTGAAAGGTCACACATCATGAACAAATTACTCGCCGCCCTGATCGCTACCGTATTTGCTACCGCAGCCATCGCTCAAACCACCCCAGTTGCCGAAGCCCAGGCGTCGGCTCAAAAAGACGTCAACAAGGCCGCCACCAAGGAAGCCAAAGTCGTCGCCAACGCCAACGAAGATGTCGCCAAGGCACAGATGAAAGCCGACGAAAAGAAAGCTGACGCCCATAACAAGGCCGCCAAGACCAAAGCCAAGGCACACGACAGCGTCGTCGACGCTGATGCGCAAGACAAGATGAAAGCGCAAGCCAAGGCTGACAAGAAGGATGCCAAAGCCGATGCCAAGGCCCACAAAACCGCTGTAAAAGCCGACGAAAAACTGGCCAAGGAAAAAGTGGAAGCCAACGCCGACAAAGCCGTTGCCGCCACCAAAACCGTGGAAGCCAAAGCCAAGGCCGACGCTGACGTCAAGGCAGCCGCAGCCAAGTAATCAGCCCCATCCGTCCGCAGGCCAGTCCTGCGGACTATAAAAGGCAGAAAGACAGCTTCGGCTGTCTTTTTTCGTCTGGACGTTTTTCGCCGGCCCGCTTGCCGGGCTTGATCCGCGTCAATTCCTCCCGTTTTTGCCATGCCATAGTGTTTTTCCTGACAGACTGAAAGGGAGACATCATGGCGACCTCGAACCCCACCAACACGCCGCCAGTGCGCCGCTGCGCCACCATGGACGTGCACCGTCGCCTGCTCAGCGACGATCCGTCCTATGCGCATGCGCGCGACGATATCGAAAACATGACCTTGCTGTACCAGGAAGGGCGCGGCATGGCCGGGCGCGCGGGCGTGACGCGCATTCCGGTGGTGGTGCATGTGGTGTGGAATACGCCCGCGCAGAATATCTCCGATGAACAGATCGCCAGCCAGATCACCGTGCTGAACCGCGATTTTCGCCGCGCCAACCCCGATGTCGAGACCACGCCGGCGCCCTTCCTGCCCTTCACGGCCGACGCGCGCGTGGAATTTGCGCTGGCCACGCTTGACCCGCATGGCGCCGCCACCACCGGCATCGAGCGGCGCCAGACCAGCGTGGCTTCCTTTGGCGCCGACGACGCCGTCAAGTCGCAGGCTTCGGGCGGCCTGGACGCCTGGCCGGCCGCATCCTGGCTCAATATATGGGTCTGTCAGCTCGGTGGCGGCCTGCTGGGCTATGCGCAGTTCCCGGGCGGCCCTGACGAGACCGATGGCGTGGTGATCCTGCAATCGGCTTTCGGCACCACCGGCACGGCCGCGCCGCCGTTCCACCTGGGCCGCACGGCCACGCATGAAGTGGGGCACTGGCTGAACCTGAACCATATCTGGGGCGACGACGGCACCGGCTGCACCGGCACCGACAATGTCGACGACACGCCCAACCAGGGCGGGCCGAACACGGGTCAGCCGCCGTTTCCTCAACTGTCATGCAATAACGGCCCGCACGGCGACATGTTCATGAACTACATGGATTACGTTGACGACCCGGCCATGTTCATGTTTACGGCCGGCCAGGTGACGCGCATGCAGGCTTGCCTCGATGGCCCGCGCGCGGCCATCGGCAGCGGTGGCGGTGCTGGCACGCTGGCGCCGCACAACAGTTCTTCGCCCGTCGTGGCCTGGGGCGCCAATCGGCTCGATATCTTTGTCATCGGCACCGACCACGCGCTGTATCACAAGGCCTGGGACGGCGCGGCCTGGCAGCCCTCCGTCACCGGCTACGAGGCGCAGGGCGGCATCTGCCTGAGCGCGCCACAAGCGGTGGCCTGGGGGCCGGAGCGGCTCGATATTTTCGTCACCGGTAACGACAGCGCCCTGTATCACAAATGGTGGAATGGCTCGGCCTGGGGGCCGTCGGTGGACGGTTTCGAGTCGCTCGGCGGCTTGTGCGTCGGTGACCCGCGCGCCGTCAGCTGGGGCCCGAATCGTCTCGACGTGTTTGTGGTCGGCACCGATCGCGCCTTGTATCACAAGTGGTGGAACGGCACGGCCTGGGGGCCCTCCCTGACGGGCTACGAGGCGATGGGCGGCGTCTGCCTGGGCCAGCCGGAGGTGGTGTCCTGGGGCGAGAATCGGCTCGATGTTTTCGTCATCGGCGCCGACCATGCGCTGTACCACAAGTGGTGGGATGGCGCGGCCTGGGGACCATCGCTCACCGGTTATGAACGGCTGGGCGGCGTGTGCCTGTCGTCGCCGCGTGCGGTCAGCTGGGGGCCGGACCGCCTCGACGTGTTCGTCACCGGCGCCGATGGCGCGCTGTATCACAAGGCCTGGGATGGCGCGGCATGGCTGCCTTCGGCGGACGGCTTCGAGCGCCTGGGGGGCGTGTGCGTGGGCGAAGTGGAAGCCGTGGCGTGGGCGGCAAACCGGCTCGACGTGTTCGTCATCGGCACCGACAGCGCGCTGTACCACAAGGCCTGGAATGGCGCGGCATGGCTGCCTTCGGCGGACGGCTACGAGCGCCTGGGCGGCCTTTGCACCTCGCGTCCGCGCGTAGTTAGTTGGGGCCCGGACCGCCTCGACGTTTTTGTGCTTGGTACCAATGGCGCGCTGTTCCACAAGGCCTGGGACGGCGGCGCCTGGCAGCCTGGCGTCGACGGCTTCGAGGAGCTGGGCGGCGTGGTATCGTGCTTTTGAAGGAGGCGTGGCATGACGGACACGAACAGGGCACTGCCCGGCGGCAGCTGGACCCATTCTTTTGAGGAGGACGAAGCCGGCGTCGAAGTCTACCGGCCGACGGACGCGTTTCCTTTCCCGCCCAGCCGCAAGGGCCGGGAGGTGCTGCGCTTTGCCACCCACGATGATGGCGAGCCGGCTGTCACCTCGTTGCTGCCCGGCCCCGACGACCGCCCCCGCGCCGCGCCGGCCGCGACCTTGCGTGCGCTGGGCGGCGGGCGCTACGCATGGGGAGCTGACATGGAGCTGGAAATCGTCGAGGCCACGCCGGCCATATTGAAGCTGGTGCGCCGTCACGGCGGCGGCGCGCGCAACTTGTAGGCCAGCGCCGTGCGGTTCGCCACGCCGAGTTTTTGATACACGGCATGCAGCTGGTTGCGCACGGTGGCGGGCGACTTGCCGAGGTTCCTGGCGATGATTTTATACGGCAGCCCTTCGGCCGCCATGCTGGCGACCCGCCGTTCGGCCGGCGTCAGGCGCTGCATGGGAAGGTGCTTGATGGTGCGTGGGCCATGTCCGTTCTCCTGTTGATCCGCAGGCATGACCATGCATGCCTTGCAGGGATAACGGAGAACCGGCAGCAATATGCAAAATTATTTGCATGGACCGGCTTACCCGATCGCGGCCATCTTGATCGGTTTGAGTTTCGACGCCAGCGCCTTGCCCTTCCTTGAACGCTTGCCGAAATGTTCGGTCAGGGCGGTCGCGCCGAGCGACACATCCTGCGGCTTGGCGCCGCGGCCGATGCCCGACACCACCACGCCGCGCTGGGTGATCGGCTGCACGGCCAGCAGCTTGTCCTTGCCTTCGAGTTCGATCAGCTTGACGCCGGTGCCACCCTTGGTCAGGGTCTTCATTTCATCGAGGCCGAACACCAGCAAACGCGTGCCTTCGGTCAGGCAGGCCAGTGCGCTGGCCGCTGGCGCAATGACTCTTGGCGCCAGCGGCAGGTCGCCATCACCCAGGGTAATGAAGGACTTGCCGCCTTTCAAACGGCTGGCCATGTCGCCTGCCTTGGCGATAAAACCGTAGCCGGCGCTGGTGGCCAGCAGCAGGTTGGTGGCGCCATTGCCCGCAAAGTAGTGCAGGATGCGCACGGCGTTGCCGGGCGTGCCGCCGCTCAGGTCGCACAAGGTGGTGATCGGCACGCCGTCGCCGCGCGCGTTGGGCAGCGCCGACACCGGCACCGAATAGATTTTGCCATTGTTGCCGAAGCCTAAGAGCGTGTCGACCGTGCGGCACTCGAAAGCGCCGTGCAGCGCGTCGCCGGCCTTGAAGGTGAACTGGGCCGCGTCGTGGCCGATGCCGGTGCGCGCGCGCACCCAGCCTTTTTCGGAAATGATCACGGTGACGGGCTCGTCGAGCACCTTCTGTTCGGCCACGGCTTTTTGCGCTTCCTCGATCAGCGTGCGGCGCGCGTCGCCGAACTGTTTGGCGTCCGCTTCGATTTCACGGATGATGGAGCGCTTCATCGATCCCGGGTTGTCGAGCAGGTCCTGCAAGGACTTTTCTTCCTTGCGCAGCTCGGCCAGCTCTTGCTGGATCTTGATCGTTTCCAGGCGCGCCAGCTGGCGCAGACGGATTTCCAGGATATCGTCGGCCTGGCGCTCGGACAGATTGAACGCCTCGATCAGCGCCGCCTTCGGCTCGTCCGAATTGCGGATGATATGGATCACCTTGTCGATATTGAGCAGGATCGCTTCGCGCCCTTCCAGGATATGGATGCGGTCGCGCACCTTGCCCAGCTTGTAGCCGGTGCGGCGCGTGACGGTCTCGAAGCGGAAGGCGATCCATTCGCGCAGGATGTCGCCCAGGCCTTTCTGGCGCGGACGGCCGTCGCCGCCTATCATCACCAGGTTGATCGAGGTCGACGATTCGAGCGAGGTATGGGCCAGCAGCATCAGCATGAATTCTGCCTGGTCCTGGTTCTTCGATTTCGGCTCGAACACCAGGCGCACCGGCGCGGCGCGGCCCGATTCATCGCGGATGGTGTCGAGCGAATTGAGGATCAGCGCTTTCAGGGTCACCTGTTCCGGCGACAAGGCTTTTTTGCCCAGCCTGACTTTCGGGTTGGTCAGCTCTTCGATCTCTTCCAGCACTTTTTGCGACGAGGTACCGGGCGGCAGTTCCGTCACCACCGCCTGCCACTGGCCGCGGGCCAGTTCTTCGATCTTCCAGCGCGCGCGCACCTTCATGCTGCCGCGCCCGCTCGCGTACATGTCCTGGACCTGCGATGGCGGGGTGATGATCTGGCCGCCACCGGGGAAGTCGGGGCCGGGAATAATGGCCATCAGCTCGGCGTGCGTCATCTTCGGGTCGCGGATCAGGGCCACCGCCGCTTTCGCCACTTCCGCCAGGTTGTGCGACGGGATCTCGGTGGCCAGGCCGACGGCGATACCGGAAGCGCCATTGAGCAGCACCATCGGCAGGCGTGCCGGCAGCAGTTTAGGTTCTTCCGTCGAACCGTCGTAGTTGGGCTGGAAGTCCACCGTGCCCATGCCGATTTCCTCCATCAAGAGCTTGGCGATCGGCGTCAGGCGCGCTTCCGTGTAGCGCATGGCCGCCGCGCCGTCGCCGTCGCGCGAGCCGAAGTTGCCCTGGCCGTCGATCAGCGGATAGCGCAGCGAAAAGTCCTGCGCCATGCGCACCAGCGCGTCGTACACCGACTGGTCGCCGTGCGGATGCAGTTTGCCGAGCACGTCGCCGACCACGGCGGCCGACTTGCGCGGCTTCGCGGTGGAACTGAGTCCCAGCTCGTTCATCGCATACAGGATGCGGCGCTGCACCGGCTTCTGGCCGTCGCAGACGTCCGGCAGGGCGCGGCCCTTGACCACCGAGATGGCGTAGTCGAGATAGGCGCGCTCGGCAAAAGTGGACAGGGTCAGCGCCTCGCCGTCGAATACCGGTTCATCGGGAACGACAGGCTCGCTCTGGGCATCGTCAAATAAATTCGTTTGTGTGGACATGGTGCGGGTTCAGTTCAGTATGGAGTGATTGCGGTTGAATTCGTGGGCCAGTCATGACAGCCCGTTTTGGGATCGCGATAGCTGGTACAGGCGATACAGATGCAGCATGGTGAAATACAGCACGGCCAGCGCCAGCACCGCGCCCAGCCTGGTCATGGTGTGCGAGGTGTACGATTGCGCGCCAGAGACCTGCCCGGCCAGCAAAAAGTGGGCGATCGCCGGCGCCAGCACCAGCGGCCAGGAAAACTTCCAGCGCAGGTCAGCTGGGGCGAACAGCATGCCGACGCAGGCCCATGCAAACAGCAGGGCGCCCACTACCATCGCGTTCGCCGGATGCACCTGCAGCGCCGTCAAGCCGATGGCGCAAGCGATGACCCACGCCGCGCGCCAACGCGGCAGCATCGCTTCCGGCCAGCCGCATTGCGCATACAGGCCGTTGGCCGTGCGCAGCGCCAGCACCAGCAGGCAGAACACCAGCATCATGCTGTCGCTGATCGCCAGCGCGCCTGGGCCCTCGCCGCTCATGAAGATGCTGGCAAACAGCGACACGCCCACCGTGTAGCCGAGCAGGCCTTGCAGCAAGGTGCGGTTGGCGGCAAACGCCAGCATCGCCAGCATGCACAGCGCGGCAGCGGTGGCCACGCGCAGCGCGGTATCAGGGCCAGGCGCGAACAACAGCTGCGACACGAACAGGAAGGGAACGATCCATCCCAGCTGCAGCAGGCCGGGGCGCGATTGCAAGGCGGGCAGGCGTTCGTGCGTGCGATCCTTGAGCGTTTGCAGCTTGTCGAACAGGGGTGCCGGCCAGCGGAAGGCCTGCAGGGCCAGCAGCGCAAAGGCCAGCGCCTGGAAACCGAACAGGCTGATCTTGCTGCCGGCATCGCCCAACTGCATGCCGGCGGCGCTGATCACGCCGGCCAGCATGAAGTGCAGCACGAAACCCAGGCCACACGACGCCAGCGCCGTTTGCGAGAAATAGCGTTTGCTGAACACGGCATGCTCCCAGCGCTCGAACTGTTCGATATCGAGTTTGTAGATGAGCATTTCAGCGTGATGCCAGCGTATGGTGGAGAGCAGCTCGCTCAGCTGCCTGGTGAATTTTTTATCGAACAAGCGGCGCGCATAGGCCGAAGGCGGCTTGTGCGACATGATGCAGTCGAGCCCCGGATAATTCCTGCCAAACTCGACGAAGTGCATGAACGACTGGTCGGCGCGGTAACGCTGCACGGCGTTGCGTACCATGTCGCCATGGCTGCGCGCCAGGTAGGAAAAGTCGCTGTTCCAGCCCAACGCGGCAAACACGGCGTCGCGCAGCGCGCTGTTGTAGCCGTCGCTGGCGCAGTAGCGCAGCGCGCACAGCTCGAATTCTTCGCGCACGTCGAGTCGCAGCAGGGCAGGGTCCCGCAGGGCATGGGCCAGCGCCGGCTCGGCATCGAGCTGCCGCAACTGCTCCAGGCAGGCCTGCCAGATACTGGCCGCTTCCCCGGCCGGCTCGATCTCGATCACGCCCCATAGTTCAGGGGGCGGCGGTGGGGGCGTGTTGATCACACCCCATAGCTCGGCCGGCGGCGCCTCTGCCTGCGCTTCCACCGGCAATTCGTCCACTGGCAATTCGTCCACCGCTTCAGGCAAGACAACGTGCGCCGCTTCTTCAGGTTCTTCCTGCATCTGCGCCAATTCGGCAGCAAAGCGCGGCGCATGGTGCAGCGCATATTCATAGGCGTCGCGCAGTTCCTGGAAGGCCTGCGGATCATCCTCGGGACGCGTCACCTTCAGGCGCTTCGCATAGGCGCGCTTGATGGCGCGCTCGTCGCCGGTCGGCGCCGTGCCGAGGATGTCCCACAGACTGCGCCTGTTATCGATGCCGCCGCCCATTTACAGAAAGCTCTCGCTCTCGACCTGGCGCAGCACGTCGTCCAGGGTCTGGCGCGCCTTGCGGATGGTGGACGGGTCCTGCGACTCGAGCGCGGCCTGGAAGTTGGCGGTGTGCTCGGCCAGGTACTGGCGCACGTCGCCCAGCGACTGTTCGTACAGGCGGTCGGCGCGCGTGACCAGGGTGCGGTTTTCGATCTGGTCGCGCGGGTGGATTTTCAGGTCGGCCAGCTCAAGAAAGCGCTGTTCGATCTGCTCGGGTGTCATCACGCCGGCGTTGTCGCTGATGATCATCTTGTGGCGTTCCTGGGTGGCCAGCACCGTCACTTCGGCTTCCAGCACGCCGCTGATATCGTAGGTAAAGCGCACGTCGATGGCCACTTCGCCGGCTTTTTTTGCGGGGATCGGGAAGTTGATCTTGCCCAGGAAGACATTGTCGGCCACCAGGCGCGATTCGCCCTGGTAGATCGCCACATTGATTTCTTTCTGGTTGTCGTGGATGGTGACGATGTTTTCCGTGCGCGACACCGGCACCACCGAGTTGCGCTCGATGATCGGCAGGTAGTGGCCGCCTTCGTACTGGTTCGGCCCCATCTGGCGCGAAATGCCGATGCCCAGCGAGTACGGCGCCACATCCGTCATCACTACTTCGTCGAGCGCCGCGTCGCGCATTTTCAGGCCCGCCTGCACGGCCGCGCCCAGCGCGATCGCTTCGTCCGGGTCGAGGTGGATGGCGGGGAAGCGGCCGAACATGCGCGACACTAATTTACGCACCAGCGGCATGCGCGTCGCGCCGCCGGCCAGCACCACTTCATTGAGTTCTGCGGCGCGGATGGTGGCGTCGCGCAGCGCCCGCTCGACCGGCACGCGCAGGCGCGCCAGCAGCGGTTCGCACAACTGCGCCAGTTTCTCTTCGCCGATTTCCCAGCTGTAGTCGGTGTCTTCAAAGCGCGTGTTCATGCGCACCGGCGACTGATCGGACAGCAAGCGCTTGACCCGTTCGGCTTCGTCGCGCAGCACCTGCTGCTGGCGCAGATCAAACTGGCGGCTGCCCAGTGCCTTGCGCAGGCCACTTTCTTCGACAAAGGCGTCGACCAGCACGGTGACGAAATCCTCGCCGCCCAAAAAATTGTCGCCGGCCGAGGCGCGCACTTCCATCACCCCTTCGAACAGCTCCAGGATGGACACGTCGAACGTGCCGCCACCGAGGTCAAACACGAGAAATTTGCTTTCCTGCTCCTTGTCGCGGATGCCATAGGCCAGCGCTGCGGCCGTCGGCTCGTTCAGCAAGCGCTCCACGCGCAAGCCCGCCAGCTGGCCGGCGATGCGCGTGGCCTTGCGCTGCGCGTCGCTGAAGTAGGCCGGCACGGTAATGATGGCTTCCTCGACCTTTTCGCCCAGGAAGGCTTCGGCATCTTCCTTCAGCGCGCGCAGCACCATCGACGACAGTTCCTCGGGGCGGAACTGCTGCGCGCCGAGGGTGATCTTCTTTTCGCTGCCCATGTAGCGCTTGAAGACGGAGGCCGTCAGTTGCGGGTGCGTCTGCAGGCGCTCGCGCGCGGCGCGGCCCACCAGCACGGTGCCGTCGTCGTCAATGCTGACGCACGACGGCGTCAACGATTCCCCCAAGGCATTGGGAATGATGGAAGCCTTGCCGTCGCGCCAGATGGCGACCAGGCTGTTGGTGGTGCCCAGGTCGATGCCGATGATCATTTAAATATCCGCCTCTGCTTCGTTGCCGTGTTCTTCGATCCAGGCGCGGCGGCCGGCAGCCTCGCCTTTGCCCATCAACATATTGAAGCGCGCGCTCGAGTCCACATGGTCGACCGCGCCCAGCATCACCGGCAGCAAGCGGCGCGTATCCGGGTTCATCGTGGTTTCCCACAACTGCTCGGCGTTCATCTCGCCCAGGCCCTTGAAGCGCGAAATCGCCCAGGCGCCTTGTTTCACGCCTTCCTTGCGCAGCTTGTCTTCGATGGCGACCAGTTCGCCGTCGTCGAGCGCGTAGATTTTCTGGATCGGCTTCTTGCCGCGCGCCGGCGCATCCACGCGGTACAGGGGCGGGCGGGCGATGCAGATATGGCCCTTTTTGATCAGCGCGGGGAAGTGCTTGAAGAACAGCGTCAGCAGCAGTACCTGGATGTGCGAGCCGTCGACATCCGCATCGGACAGGATGCAGACCTTGCCATAGCGCAGGCCGGACAGATCGGGCGTGTCGAGCGCGCTGTGCGGATCGACGCCGATGGCCACCGCGATATCGTGGATTTCGTTATTGGCAAACAGGCGGTCGCGGTCGGTTTCCCAGGAATTCAAGACCTTGCCGCGCAGCGGCAAAATCGCCTGGAACTCCTTGTCGCGGCCCATCTTGGCCGAGCCGCCGGCCGAGTCGCCCTCGACCAGGAACAGTTCATTGCGCGTGATGTCCGACGATTCGCAGTCGGTCAGTTTGCCCGGCAAGACGGCCACGCCCGACGATTTTTTCTTTTCCACTTTTTGCAGCGAGCGCTGGCGCGACTGCGCCTGCTTGATCACCAGCTCGGCCAGTTTCTTGCCGTAGTCGACGTGCTGGTTCAGCCACAGTTCCAGCGGCGGCTTGGTATAGGTCGACACCAGCTTGACGGCGTCGCGCGAGTTCAGGCGCTCCTTGATCTGGCCCTGGAACTGCGGGTCCAGCACCTTGGCCGACAGCACGAACGAGGCGCGCGCAAACACGTCTTCGGGCAGCAGTTTCACGCCTTTCGGCAGCAGCGAGTGCATCTCGACGAAGTTTTTCACGGCGCCGAACAGGCCTTCGCGCAAGCCCGATTCGTGCGTGCCGCCGTTCGAGGTGGGAATCAGGTTGACGTAGGACTCGCGCACGATGGCGCCTTCCTCGGTCCACGCCACCACCCAGGCCGCGCCTTCGCCTTCGGCAAAGCCGTCGGACTCGCCGCTGGCGTACTGCGCGCCTTCGAACAGCGGGATCAGGGTTTCGCCGTTCGATACCTGCGCCAGCGATTCGGTCAGATAGCCGCGCAGGCCTTCGGCGTACAGCCAGGTCTGGGTGTCGCCGGTTTTCGCGTTGGTGAAGGTGACGGTCACGCCGGGCAGCAGCACGGCTTTCGAGCGCAGCAGGCGCTGCAGCTCGGGCTGCGAGATAGCCGGCGAGTCGAAGTATTTCGGGTTCGGCCAGGCGGTCACGCGCGTGCCCGATTTTTTGCCGTCGCGCGGGGCCGGGCGCGAGTTCAAAGGTTCAATCACATCGCCATCGGCAAACACCATGTGGTGCAGGCCATTGCCATCGCTTTCCTTGCGCCAGACGGTAATTTCCAGGCGCGACGACAGCGCATTGGTGACGGACACGCCGACGCCGTGCAGGCCGCCCGAGAACGCATAGGCGCCGCCCGAACCCTTGTCGAACTTGCCGCCCGCGTGCAAGCGCGTAAACACGATTTCCACGGTGGGCACGCCTTCTTCGGGGTGTATGCCGACGGGAATGCCGCGGCCATTGTCTTCGACCGTGATGCTGCCGTCGACGTTTTGCGTCACGGCGATATGCGTGCAATGGCCGCCCAGCGCCTCGTCGGAGGCATTGTCGATCACTTCCTGGATGATGTGCAGCGGATTTTCAGTGCGGGTGTACATCCCCGGGCGCTGCTTGACGGGTTCCAGCCCTTTCAGGACACGGATGGATGATTCGCTGTAGTCGGATGCTGGTTTTTTAGTGGCCATACGTGTTCAAGCTAAGTAAAGACAGTGGTTGGAACGCCAGGCGCGCTTGCCGTGCGGGAAGTGCCAAGGTAACAGCGGCAGCGATAACTGTATAAATATACAGTATATCGTCCCTCGCGTCACTGTGGCAGCGCATTGCGGCGGGCCGAGCGTCCTTGTGCGGACGCTCGCGCATTCTATCGTGATCGGCGCGCAATGGCGCTACTGCTTGGCAACGATGGTGCCGCATTCCCATGACCTCTTGATGATAACGGGCAATTTTTACATTCTGTTTACACCGGCCCACCCAGTCTTTACGAATTTTTTAGACCCTTCTGGCTAAGCTTCAGGCTATCAAAACAAACCTGAATGAGGGTGGCAATGGATCTCGTATACCTGGGCCTGATGGCCGTGTTCTATGTCGCGGTGGCCGGTTTTGCCGGCGCCTGCGAACGCCTGGGCCAAACCAGGCAGGGGGGCGCGCAATGAACGCCTTTTATGTGCTGGGCGCCGTGGTCTCGGCTGGCCTCCTGGTCTACCTGCTGGTGGCGCTGTTGAGAGCGGAGGAACTGTAATGACGACCCAATCGATATTGCTGCTGGCGCTGTTCCTGGTGGTGCTGCTGGCGCTGGCCTATCCGCTGGGCCTGTATATGGCCAGGGTGGCTGGCGAGGCGCCGATACGCGGCCTGGGCTGGTTGCACAAATGTGAAAACCTGCTGTACCGCCTGGCCGGCGTCAAGGCCGGCCCTGAGCGCGGCATGGGCTGGAAACACTATGCCATCGCGCTGCTGGTGTTCAATACCGTGGGCGCCTTTTTTGTCTATGGCCTGCAGCGCCTGCAGGGCGTGCTGCCCTTCAATCCGCAAGGGCTGGGCGCGATCAGCCCCGATTCCTCGTTCAATACGGCGGTGAGCTTTGTCGCCAATACCAACTGGCAAGGCTATTCCGGCGAGCAGGCCATGAGCTATCTGACCCAGTTGCTGGGCCTGGCCTGCCAGAACTTCTTTTCGGCCGCCACCGGCATCGCAGTGATCTTTGCGCTGGTGCGCGGCTTTGCGGCAAGGTCGAGCAAGTCGATCGGCAATTTCTGGGTCGACCTGGTGCGCTCCACCCTGTACATCCTGCTGCCGCTGTCGCTGGCCTTGTCGGTCGTGTTCATGGGCGAAGGCGTGATCCAGAATTTTTCGCCGTACAAGGAAGTTGCCCTGCTCGACCAAGTGAATTATGAAACGCCAAAAACCGACGCCGCCAGCCAGCCGGTACTCGATGCTGCCGGCAAGCCGGTGATGCTGGCACAGGTGGCCACCACGCAGACCATCGCCATGGGCCCGGTCGCTTCACAGGAGTCGATCAAGATGCTGGGCACGAATGGCGGCGGCTTTTTCAATGTCAATTCGGCCCACCCGTATGAAAACCCCACGTTCATGTCGAACTTCCTGCAGATGCTGGCCATCTTCCTGATTCCCGCCGGCCTGTGCTTTACCTTTGGCCGCATGGTGGGCGATACTCGCCAGGGCTGGGCCGTGCTGGCCGCGATGACGGTGATCTTTGTGGTCATGACGGCCGGCGTATTTCAAGCCGAGCAGCAGGCCAATCCCGCCTTGCAGGCGCTGGGCGTGGACCAGCAGCAAAGCGCCCTGCAGGCGGGCGGCAATATGGAAGGCAAGGAAACGCGCTTCGGCGTCAGCTCGTCCGCGCTGTTTGCGGCCGCCACCACGGCGGCCTCGTGCGGCGCCGTCAACTCCATGCATGACTCGTATATGCCCTTGGGCGGCATGGTGCCGCTGCTGCTGATGCAGTTCGGCGAAGTGATTTTCGGCGGCGTGGGCACGGGCTTGTACGGCATGCTGATGTTCGCCATCCTGGCCGTCTTTATCGCCGGCCTGATGATAGGGCGCACCCCTGAATACCTGGGCAAGAAAATCCAGGCCCATGAAATGAAGATGGTCTCGCTGGCCATCCTGGTCTCGCCGGCCCTGGCGCTGATCGGCACGGCGATCGCCGTCATGCTCGAACCCGGCAAGGCGGGGGTGGCCAATCCGGGCGCCCATGGTTTCACGGAAATCCTGTACGCCTTCACGTCGGCCGCCAACAACAACGGCAGCGCGTTTGCGGGGCTGTCGGCCAATACGCCGTTCTATAACGTGATGCTGGCCATTGCCATGTGGTTCGGCCGCTTTGCCGTGATCGTGCCGGTGCTGGCTATCGCCGGCTCGCTGGCCGCCAAACAGCGCCTGTCGGCCAACGCCGGCACCATGCCCACGCATGGCCCCATGTTCATCGGCCTGTTGATCGGCGTGGTGATCCTGGTGGGCGTGCTGAACTACGTACCGTCGCTGGCCCTGGGCCCCGTTATCGAACATCTTCAACTCTTTACTCAACTGCCATGAAAACCAGAACATTGACCCTGTTCGACCCTGCCTTGCTGCTGCCGGCCATAGCCGACGCCTTCAGGAAACTCGACCCGCGCACGCAGTGGCGCAGCCCCGTGATGTTTGTCGTCTACGTGGGCAGCATCATCACCACCTTGCTGGCGATCCAGGCCCTGACGGGCAAAGGCGAGGCGCCGTTCGGCTTTATCGCGGCCATTGCCGTGTGGCTGTGGTTTACCGTGCTGTTCGCAAACTTTGCCGAAGCGCTGGCCGAAGGACGCAGCAAGGCGCAAGCGGCCTCGCTGCGCGCCCTGAAGCAGACCGTGATGGCCAAGAAAATGCAGGTGCCCAAATACGGCACCTCCTGGCTGCCGACGCCGGCCACCGACCTGCGCCGCGGCATGACGGTGCTGGTCGAAGCGGGCGACGTGATCCCCGCCGACGGCGAAGTGACGGCCGGCGTGGCCTCGGTCGACGAGAGCGCGATCACCGGCGAATCGGCGCCCGTGATCCGCGAGTCGGGTGGCGACTTTTCGGCCGTCACCGGCGGCACCCGCGTGCTGTCGGACTGGCTGCTGGTGCAAGTGTCCGTCAACCCCGGCGAAGCCTTTATCGACCGCATGATCGCCATGGTCGAAGGCGCCAAGCGCCAGAAGACGCCGAATGAAATCGCCTTGACCATTCTGCTGGTGGCCCTGTCGATCGTGTTCCTGATCGTGACGGTGACGCTGTTGCCTTACTCGCTGTTCGCGGTGGCGGCTGCCGGCAGCGGCACGCCGGTGACCATCACGGTGCTGATCGCGCTGCTGGTGTGTTTGATTCCGACCACCATTGGCGGGCTGTTGTCCGCCATCGGCGTGGCCGGCATGAGCCGCATGATGCAGGCCAATGTGATTGCCACTTCCGGTCGCGCGGTGGAAGCGGCCGGCGACGTCGACGTGCTGCTGCTCGATAAAACCGGCACCATCACCCTGGGCAACCGCCAGGCGGCCAGTTTCGTGCCGGCGCCGGGCGTCACCGAACAGCAACTGGCCGACGCGGCGCAACTGGCGTCGCTGGCCGATGAAACGCCGGAAGGACGCAGCATCGTGGTGCTGGCCAAGCAGCAGTTCAATATCCGCGAACGCGAGATGGCGAGCCTGAACGCGACCTTTGTTCCCTTCACGGCACAAACCCGCATGAGCGGCGTCGATATCGGCGAACGGCAAGTGCGCAAGGGCGCGGCCGAGTCCGTCAAAAAGTATGTGGCAGCGCTGGGCCAGGCGTATCCACTTGAGGTGTCGCGCGCCGTCGACGATATCGCGCGCCGCGGCAGCACGCCGCTGGTGGTGGTCGATGCGGGTCGCGTGATGGGCGTGGTGGAACTGAAGGATATCGTCAAGGGCGGCATCAAGGAGCGTTTCGCCGAACTGCGCCGCATGGGCATCAAGACGGTGATGATCACGGGCGACAACAAGCTGACGGCGGCGGCGATCGCGGCCGAAGCGGGCGTGGACGATTTCCTGGCCGAAGCGACGCCGGAAGACAAGCTCAAACTGATCCGCAGCTATCAGTCCGAAGGCCGGCTGGTGGCGATGACGGGCGACGGCACCAACGACGCGCCGGCCTTGGCCCAGGCCGACGTGGCCGTGGCCATGAACTCGGGCACGCAGGCGGCGAAAGAGGCGGGCAATATGGTCGATCTCGACTCGAACCCGACCAAGCTGCTGGAAATCGTCGAAATCGGCAAGCAGATGCTGATGACGCGCGGCTCGCTGACCACGTTCTCGATCTCGAACGATATCGCCAAGTATTTCGCCATCATCCCGGCGGCCTTTGTCGGCACCTATCCGCAACTGAAGGCACTCGACATCATGCACCTGGCCAGCCCCGCCTCGGCGATCATGTCGGCGGTGATCTTCAACGCCCTGATCATCGTCGTGCTGATTCCCCTGGCATTAAAGGGCGTGCAGTACCGGGCCATCGGCGCGGCCAGTTTGCTGCGCCGTAACCTGCTGGTGTACGGCCTGGGCGGCATCGTGCTGCCGTTTGTCGGCATCAAGCTGATCGACATGGTGCTGTCGGCACTGAACTTCATCTAAAGGATCATCATGAACACCATCGTACGTCCCGCCCTGGTTCTGTTTAGCGCGCTGACCATCATCTGCGGCGTGCTCTATCCGCTGGCCACCACCGGCATCGGCAAGATTGCCTTTCCGGATGAAACGGCGGGCAGCATCGTCGAACGCGGCGGCAAGCCGGTCGGCTCGAGCCTGATCGGCCAGTCATTCACGTCGCCCAAGTATTTCTGGGGCCGCCCGTCGGCCACCGCGCCGATGGCCAACAATGGCGCCGGCTCGGGCGGCTCGAACCTGGGCCCGGCCAATCCGGCCCTGGTCGACGCCGTCAAGGCGCGCATCGCCGCCTTGAAAGAGCTTGATCCCGCCAACACGCGCGCCATTCCCGTCGACCTGGTGACGGCCTCGGGCAGCGGCCTGGACCCGGAGATCAGCCTGGCCGCCGCCATCTACCAGGCGCCGCGCGTGGCCCGCGTGCGCGGCCTGCCCCTGGCGCAAGTGGAAAACGCCATCGCCAAGGCACAGAAAACCGCGTATATCGGCTTTTTCGGCGAAGCGCGGGTCAATGTGCTGGAGCTGAATCTGGCGCTCGACGCCATGGCAAAATAAAAAAATGATGCCAGCCAGGACGATTAAAATACATCATGCCTCCTAACACGCCCCAACGCCCCGACCCCGACGCCCTGCTGGCCCAGGTCCAGGCGCAGGAACGCCAGGCCGCGCGCGGCCGCTTGCGCATTTATTTCGGCGCTTCGGCCGGCGTCGGCAAGACCTATGCCATGCTGGCCGCAGCGCGCAAGCTGCTGGCCGACGGCGTCGACGTGCTGGTGGGCGTGGTGGAGACGCATGGGCGCGCGGAGACGGCGGCCATGCTGGACGGCTTGCCACAACTGCCGCTCAAGACCATCGTCTACCGCGACAAGGCGCTCGCTGAGTTCGACCTCGACGCGGCGCTGCTGCGCCAGCCGTTTGTCATCCTGATCGACGAACTGGCGCACTCGAACGTGGCCGGTTCGCGCCACCCCAAGCGCTGGCAGGATGTCGAGGAACTGCTGGGCGCCGGCATCGATGTGCTCACCACCGTCAATGTGCAGCACCTGGAAAGCCTGAACGATGTGGTGGGCGGCATTACCGGCGTGCGCGTGGCCGAGACCCTGCCCGACACCGTGTTCGACCGCGCCGATGAAGTGGTGCTGGTCGATATCCCTGCCGACGAACTGCTGCTGCGCCTGAAAGCGGGCAAGGTGTACCAGCCGCAGCAGGCGCAGCGCGCGTCGCAGCATTTTTTTCGCAAGGGTAATCTGATCGCCTTGCGCGAGCTGGCGCTGCGCCGCACGGCCGACCGGGTGCAGGACGACGTGCAGGCCTACCGGCTGGAAAAATCGATCAATCCGGTGTGGAAGACGGGCGCGGCGCTGCTGGCCTGCGTCGGGCCGCATGCGGGCAGCGAACAGGTGGTGCGCAGCGCGGCCCGGCTGGCCAGCCAGCTGAACGCCGAATGGCATGCCTTGTACGTGGAAACGCCGCGTTTGCAGCGCCTGCCGGCGCGCGAGCGCGAACGCATTTTGAACACCCTGAAACTGGCGCAGGACCTGGGTGCGCGCACCGCCATCGTGGCCGCTGACGATATCGCCGCCGCCATCGTCGCCCATGCGCGCAGCGCCAATATCGCCAAGCTGGTGATGGGGCGCCGCCAGGGCGGGGCGCTGGCGCGGCTGTGGCATGCGGCCAGCGCCGCGCGCATCGCCGGCCTGGCGCCCGATATCGACCTGATCGAAGTGGGCCAGCCGGCGCTCGACGCCGCGCCGCGCAAGACGATGGAAGAAGTGCGCATGCCCCGGCCGGGGCGCGCCTGGCGCTACGGGCTGGCCGCCAGCGCCAGCATGGTCACCTCGCTGGTCTCGGTGCCGCTGCTGCCGTATATCGACCTGGCCAATATCGCCATGCTGTCCCTGCTGACGGTGGTGCTGGTGGCGGTGCGCCTTGGGCGTGGACCGGCCGCGCTGGCCAGCATGCTGGGCGTGGCCATTTTTGACTTTGCCTTCGTGCCGCCGCGTTTTTCGTTTGCCGTGGGCGACTTTCAATACGTGATCACGTTTGGCGTGATGCTGGCCGTGGGCCTGATCACGGGGCGCCTGACGGCCGGCCTGCGCTTCCAGGCGCGCGTCGCCACGCACCGCGAAGCGCGCGCCCGCGCCCTGTACGAGTTTGCGCGCGAATTGTCCGGCGTGCTGCAGACCGAAGAGATTTTCGATATCACGCGGCGCGCCATCGAACGCGCTTTTCGCGCCCGCGCCACCTTGCTGCTGCCCGATGACGAAGGCCGCCTGCAGGCACCCAAGGACGCCGGCCAGCTCGATATGGGCATCGCACAATGGGCCTTCGACCGTGCGCAGGCGGCCGGCACCGGCACCGATACCTTGCCCGGCTCCGACATTTTTTACCTGCCTTTGATTGCGCCGATGCGCACGCGCGGCCTGCTGGCGCTGCTGCCGCTGGACTCACCCCAGCACCGGCACTGGCTGCTGGTGCCCGAACAGCGCCAGCAGCTCGACACCTTTGCCGCGCTGGCGGCGATTGCCCTCGAGCGCGTGCACTATATAACCGTGGCGCAGGGCGCGCTGGTGCAGATGGAATCGGAACGGCTGCGCAATTCGCTGCTGGCGGCGCTGTCGCACGACTTGCGCACCCCATTGACCTCGCTGGTGGGCCTGGCCGAATCGCTGGCGCGCTCAAAGCCGGCCTTGTCCAGCGCGCAGCTGGAGATGGCGCGTTCCTTGCAGTCCGAAACGGTGCGCATGAGCGCGCTGGTGGCCAACCTGCTCGACATGGCGCGCATCGAAAGCGGCCATGTGCGCCTGAACCTGCAATGGCAGTCGCTCGAAGAAGTGGTGGGTAGTTCCCTGCGCGCAAGCAGGCCGCAACTGGTCCGGCACCAATTGCGCACGCAGCTCGCGCCCGACCTGCCTTTGGCGCGCTACGATGCCGTGCTGATCGAACGCGTGCTGTGCAACCTGCTGGAAAACGCGGCCAAGTACACGCCGCCCGGCAGCACCATCACGATTGCCGCCGAGGTGCATGGCCAGTGGCTGCGGGTGACGGTCAGCGACGACGGGCCGGGCCTGCCGCCCGGGCGCGAAGAAGCGATCTTTGAAAAATTCACGCGCGGCGAACGCGAATCGAACCTGCCCGGCGTGGGCCTGGGGCTGGCGATCTGCCGCGCCATCGTCGAAGCGCATGGCGGCACCATCGCCGCGCAAGTACCGGTGCCTGCGCGCGGCGCGGCCTTCGTATTGATGCTGCCTTTGGGCACGCCGCCGGCGCTGCCCGAAGAACTGGACAGCGAGTTGACTGACACGGGAACACCATCATGAATGACGCCAATGCAACTGCTAACGCTACCGCACCGACCGCCCTGCTGGTCGAGGATGAACCGCAGATCCGCCGCTTCGTGCGCGCCGCGCTGGAAGCCGAAGGCTGGCAGGTACACGAATCGGCCACCTTGCAGCGCGGCCTGATCGACGCCGGCACGCGCCGCCCCGACCTGGTGGTGCTGGACCTGGGCCTGCCCGACGGCGACGGCATCGATTTTCTCGGCGACCTGCGCAAATGGTCGGCCGTGCCCGTCATCGTGCTGTCGGCCCGCGTGGGCGAAGACGAAAAAATCCGCGCCCTCGACGCCGGCGCCGACGACTACCTGACCAAGCCGTTCGGCGTGGGCGAACTGCTGGCCCGCGTGCGCGCCACCTTGCGCCGCCAGCGCCAGCCAGCCGCCCCTGACGATGGCGTGGTGCGTTTCGGCGACGTCACGGTGGACGTGCAGAACCGCCTGGTCATGCGCGACAAGCAATTGGTGCATGTGACGCCAACCGAATTTCGCTTGTTGTCGGTGCTGGTCAAAAACGCCGGCAGGGTGGTGACCAATCCGCAGCTGCTGCGCGAAGTGTGGGGGCCGTCGAACCTGGACAACGGCCACTACCTGCGCATCTACATGGGCCACTTGCGCCAGAAGCTCGAAGCCGACCCGGCCCAGCCGCAATACCTGCTGACGGAGACGGCGGTCGGCTACCGGCTCCTGCTGCCCCACTAATCCATTTTTCTCCCTCGTTTGACAACAGGCGCCGCGCGCGCCGGGGGGACGCTTTACCCGATATTTTGCAGCGACGGGCCAGCTGCGCCATCCCGGCAAAGGCCCAACCCACCAATGAAGAAGTACCTACCATGAACAAAATCGTATTTGCCATCGCCGCTACCTTAGCTACCTTTGCCTCCGGCCTGATCCACGCGCAGGAAGCCAAACCGGACAATGAAGTCAGTTTCAACCTCGCCGGCGTTTCGGACTACCGCTACCGCGGCATCTCGCAAACGCGTTTGCAGCCAGCGCTGCAGGGCGGCGCCGACTACGTCAACAACCCCACCGGCCTGTATGCAGGCGCCTGGGCCTCGACCATCAAGTGGACCAAAGACGCTGGCGGCAGCGGCGACGTGGAAGTCGATCTGTATGCGGGCAAGCGCGGCCAGGTCACTGACGATATCGGCTACGACGTCGGCGTGCTGGCCTATGTGTATGCCGACAATGGCTTGAAAAACGTGGCCGGCTTCGCCGATGCCAACACCCAGGAAATCTACGGCCAGCTGTCGTACGGCCCCGCCTACATCAAGTATTCGCACGCCGTCTCGAACCTGTTCGGCATCGTTAACAGCAAGAACAGCGGCTACCTCGACCTGGGCGCCAATATCGACCTGGCCAACGGCTGGACCGGCAACCTGCATGCGGGCCACCAGAAGGTGAAAAACAACGACGCATCGAGCTATACGGACTGGAAAGTGGGCGTGACGCGCGACTTTGGCGTGGTTACCGGCGCGCTGGCCGTGATCGGCACCAATGCCGGCAAGGTGGCCTACGCCTCGCCCGTGAATGGCAAATTCATGGGCAAGACGGCGCTGGTGCTGACGGTCAGCAAGGTGTTTTAAACGAGGCCTGCCAGCGCGGCAAGGCCAGCATGGGTTCGAGCGCCAGCGCCAGTTTTTCCTGGCCGGCGCCTGACATGCTCGTCATCGGCAGGCGCAGCTCGTCGCGCAGCTTGCCCTGCATGGCCAGCGCCGCCTTGACCGGGCCCGGGTTCGGTTCGGCAAACAGCAGCCGTATGGCAGGCAGCATGGTCTTGAACAGCGCGCCGGCATCGGCGTGGCGGTTGGTTTTCACGAGATCGAACAGCTGGGCATACAGGTCGGGCCGTACCTGGGCGGCGGCCGACATGGCGCCGTGTGCGCCCATCGCCAGGCTGGCCAGCAGCAGCGCATCGTCGCCGCACAGCACATCGAGGTGGGTGTCGCGCAGCAGCTGACCGAACTGGTCGAGCTGCCCGCCCGCTTCCTTGATGGCGACAAAGTGCGAATCGCGCGCCAGCAGCGCCGCCGTCGCCGTCGTGATATGCACGCCGGTGCGGGCCGGCACGTTGTACAGCACGATGGAGTGGTCGGTGGCGGCGGCGATGGCCTGGAAGTGGCGAATAATGCCTTCCTGCGACGGGCGCACATAGGCCGGCGCGGAAATGAGCAGGCCGGCCAGCGGATGGTCGTGATAGCGCTGCACGGCGGCCGTGACGGCGCGCGTGTCGCTGCCGCCGACGCCCACCACGACGGGAAAACGGGGACCAACGGCTTCCAGCACGCTGCCCAACAGCGTGCCCTGTTCTGCCTCGCTCAGCATGGCCGCCTCGCCCGTGGTGCCGCACACCACCAGGCCTTTGACGCCGCTGGAAGCGAGTTCGCCGGCCAGCTGCTGCGCGGCGTCGAAGTCGACCGCGCCATCGCGAAACGGCGTGACCATCGGCACCCAGATGCCCTGGAAATGGGCCGTGATGCGCTCGCAGGACATCGCGTGTTCGCACGCGTACTGGTTCACTGCGCACCACCGTGGCGTGGACGGTCCTGGCAAATGCGGCCAAATTCCGCCGCCGGCAACCAGCGCATCACGGCGTCCATCGTCAGGCGCAACGCCGGCTCGGTCACGCACAGGTCCACTCGCATGCGCTCGGCATGATCGACCGCCACGACCCGCATGAACGACAGCATCGCGCCGCAGGTCTTGAACACCAGCTGGCGCAGCGCCGACAGGCACTCCTTGTCGACCGTGATATGGATAAGAAAAGTGGGTTGGCGTAAGGATGTGTCCATGGCAAAGGCTGCTTTGCAGCGGTGGTTGAGATGCAATCGAGATTAGCAGCGGGCTTGTAAAGATGGTCTAAAAAGCGCGGTGGCGGGTGTAAACGCGGTGTATTTTTTTGGACAGTCGCCAGAGTCGCTTTCGGCAAATTCGACAGTTTGTATCTCGCTACCCGATCGAAGGCGCAGACAGGATGTCGTTCGCCGACCAATTTCATGCGTTGTGCGGGAAAGGTCCGTCCAGTTTGAGGGGACCATTCGGAGAAATTTCGCCATCGGATCAACAATGTGACAGAACCGAGCAGGAACTAAAGTGGACCCATCCGTCAAGACAGTTTTTGCCTGAATTTAAGCTATGGTCTTGATCCTGCATGCAGCAGATCAGCGCTGCCCTGTCTTGCTTAATTTTACCCACCCGTGAGCATGGGAGTCATCTCGGTCGGCTCCCGGCAGGGCGGGGTTTGGGGCGGAGCCCCATGCTCCCCAGCACTGCTTGCATCGTGCCCTGGTTTTGTCTCAGGTGATTCCAGCGCAGGCACGCTGCCGTATTTATCGAGGATCAAGGCACCACCGCCTTCGCCACTTTTGTACACTACATCCGGCGTCTGATAGTTCAACGCCTGGTGCGGCCGCTCGCCATTGTAAAAGGCGAAGTACCGCGTCAATCCTGCATGCAGGTCGCCCATCGTGGCGTAGCCGTTCAAGTACACGTCCTCGTACTTGACGTTGCGCCACAGGCGCTCCACGAAGATGTTGTCCAATGCACGGCCCCGCCCGTCCATGCTGATGTCAACTCCTGCACGCTTCAGGACCCCTGTGAAGGCCACGCTCGTGAACTGACTGCCCTGGTCGGTGTTGAAGATCTCAGGCTTGCCGTGATCGATCAATGCCTCCTCCAGACAGTCCACGCAAAATGACGCGTCCATGCTGTTGCTGATGCGCCAGGTCAGCACGCGCCGCGAGTACCAGTCGATGATCGCGACCAGGTACGCAAAGCCGCGTGCCAGCCTGATATACGTGATGTCTGTACTCCAGACATGGTTTGGCCGCACGATGGCCACGCCACGCAGTAGATACGGATACACCTTGTGCCCTGGATGTTGAACTGCCGTGCCCGGCCCCGGCGCCATCCCCGCCAGCCCGAGCATGCGCATCAATCGCTGCACATGCTTGCGGTTAACCATCCAACCTTGCCGCGTCAGAATCACCACCATCCGCCGGCTCCCGTAGAACGGATGCCGCGTGAATTCTTCATCGATCAGCGCACACAAGGTCAGCTCATCGTCATCAGGACGCGCCGCCTCCCGTGGCCGGTACACGGTCGCCCTCGAGACACCCGCCAACTCGCATTGTCGCGACAGCGATATCTCGCCGGCGACGATCCATTCCAACCGCACCGCGCCGCTTACAGGCCTGACTTTTTTTTAAGCCAATCTAACTCCATCTTAAGGCGACCAATTTCGCCGTACAGCCGGTCTTCGTCCTCGTGTGCCGCCTCCACTTTCGGTCCCCGCTTACCTTCGAACAGGGTCCCAGCTCGGGCAAGGATCTCCTTCTTCCACTGGCTGACCATCACAGGATGGACACCGTGATGCTGCGCGATCTCGTTCACCGTTTTGATACCACGCACGGCCTCAAGACCGACCTTTCCCTTGAACTCCGCGCTGTGCACTTTCCGCTTCTTTATCTCCGCCATTCGCCGCCATCCTCCTGTGAGGACCATAGCTTAAACTGCTGTCTCAAATCGTGGGTCCACTATATTCCTGATTGAATGGCGGCCACCGTGACGGCCCCCTCTGTTGGAACAACCAGGCCACCAACGCGGGCTTTTTGCGTGATGCTGCCGAAAGCAGCAAATGCCAATAGCCCAGCCGCGATGGCAAGTGCAACGACTGCGGCCAGCGTGCCAGAAATGGGATGCCCCAACTGGATCGCACCGTTCCAGGTAATGGTATGGGTCTCCATAACTTCCCTGCGGAAGAGCGAAGTTGTATTGGAAGCGGGGACCGGGTCGGGCAGCACTGGCTGAATGTTCATGGACGCAAAAGCAGAGCAGACGTATCTGTTGCAAATTAGGCAATATTGGGCGGTTTCAAAAAATTTGTCATTTTGTGAACGGACATTTGGCTTTATCGCCTACCACCAGACGTGGGTGCGAGCTACGGCTTCTTTCTACTCGGTGGCAAACAGCTCTTCAGACTAATAGCCGTAGCGCAATCGAGCATGCATGGTCCGATTGCCTCGGGTGCACAGACTTCCACACAGCCTATCACTTCGCAATTTCCTCGCTGCCGTCGAGTACCGCGAAATAGCGCGGTTTCAGTCAGACGTCGAATCCTGTCATGGGAGACCTCGCACCGCTTCATCCTGCGAGCGATTAACAAAAGACCAAGCGATGCTCCATGACGTTCGACCGCTCTGTACCCGAAGATGGAGCAACTTTGATTGCCCCAATAGGCATGAGCACAAGAGAAACCCTTATAAGGGGAAATGAATTTTCGATAGACTTTAATACACCACAAAAAAAGTATCCGCATCATTTCTTGGTTGACTTTAGTATTTAATTTGTTTCACAGAGTAACCGCGATCTCTCAATCCGTGCACCACGCCGCTCACCCCCGCCAGATGCTCACACCCGACAGCGAAAAAACCGCCGCTAGCATTATTAGAAGCATTGGCAATCATCTTGATGAATTTTTTATTTCTCTCATCTATGACATTTTTAAAATAAAATGAAGAATAAGCATCTTTTTTCTGGCGTGCGTCGACCATTAAATTTTCCAGGCTTTCGAAATCTGAAGAGGTCCAGGCTGAAATTTCCTTGAATATTCTGCCGTATATAATTTTGTTCTTGACCAAATCCACATATGAGGAAAAGTAAACCCTTTCCACATCGTCTGCCATCGAAGAGAAGAACTGTGCTTGGTTGGCAATACCTTCAATTTCAATCAACGGAATGACATATTCTTTTGATAATTTTATGATTTTAATATCGCTACCAAATTTCAAAAGCGGATATGATTCAACCAGTGAATCTGCAATTGGAATCAACATGGCAATTAGCCAAGGCCTGGCAATTTCGTATTCTTGAATCGAGAGAAATTGACCACGATCCACAAGAATAGAACGATAAAGATCGTAATTTTTTGCATCGATAGATTGAGCCAATTTTTTGTCGCCCTTGTAAAAGCCTTCATCCTCAATAGCTTTATCGCTTTTTGCCACATCACTAATATCAGCTTCGACATAAATTCGTCTGGATTTTTTAATAATTTGAGTTGTTCTTGCATCCATGAGCTGCGCTGGAGAAAATCCCGTATGGATGGTTCCAAAAACGAAGGACTTGAAGCCATTTTTTTCGATTTCAAAAAGAAAGCCTGTTTGTTCTGTCGTTGCGCCTTTTTGAGGAACAGTTACTTCTGTTCCAGCATGCGATACAGAGGGGGAAATTGAGAACAGGATTTGACTCGCAAGAAATGCAAGGAAAAAAAACAAATTCTTAAGATTTTTCATGGTCAATAGCATGTTCTGCAGGGAAGTTTCCCTGCAGTTTTAATGTTGCGAGAGACTCTTTTAAATGGATATCTCGTACAATGAATATTTCTTAAGCCATACAGAGATTTTTTTCGCCGTTGTCGTAACCGCCAGCATCATCGCCAAACGACATGCCACCGATACCGTTTCCGCATACTGCACCACCAATCGATTGTCCGATGTTACCCAACGCGGATGAGCCTGCTGCTCCACCAACCGTTTTCCCGTATTTAGCACCAGCCGCCGCGCCGATCAACGCTCCGCCTTCAGGATTGCCAACTATTGCGCCGGCTGCGGCGCCAACAATCCCGCCAACTTCGGCACCATATAACCCGCCCAAGAATCGACCAGCAGTATTTCCCACCGTCGATCCGATATTTTTGCCTATCGCCTCGTAATCACCAGAAGTATCGATCAAGCCCCCGCTTACTGCTTCAATTTCAGTTGCGCCAATAACTCGCATTACGTTCCCCTCAATTTTGAAATGGTTATGTGAGGTTTATATCGCCAATAATCGTGTTAAATCGAAAATTAAAAATAACGGTTTGCATCTATCAAATGCTGAAGCTTAACGATTGATTTTGACATGCAGCCGTTGATATGAATTTATCTTCTTATCTATGGCGAGTCAAACGCTTTCATGCAACATTGCCGAATCGTAATTGTTACTTTTCGATAGTTTTTCATCTTGATTTTTATGATATCCACTCCGGGAATTAGCATGACTTTGGGCCATTTTTTATACACAACTCGATAGATGGGTCTGACATAGCTTGAAAGCCGTTTACATTCATGTCCTGGCACCGCACTGGACGCAGACACAGGTGCGATCGGACCACGTTGCAGCAGGTATGCAAGGCCGTGTGCGGTGTTACCTGCCTTGACGGCTGATCTAATGTTCCTCGGGAAACGATGAAGCGAGCAATTTTTGCAGGCTTTCTAGTGCTCGTGGCGGTAGTGCTCCTTGCTGCTGGAATCCAGATCAAGCGAGAGGTTGATAGCTGCCTGGACCGTGGTGGGCGGTGGAATGACGAAGTCGCTGCCTGCGAAGGCACCACTGAGTAGGTGTACTTGGGCTTGGGCTACCTGCGAAGCGGGATTCGTTCCTGAAACCGGGATCAGTTTTGGTGTCCGAACGCGGCCAAGGGAGAGTGCCGCCTTATGTGCATAGGCTGCCGACGACAAGAGGGAGGCAGAATATCTGTTGTTGCAGTTATGCCCCGCCGATACGTTTTTGTTACAAAATCGAATCGTGCTTGCGGGAACCGAGGTTTATATTGAAACCGTCTCCGCCATCCAGCAAGTCACGCCATGTCAGACGAAAAAATCCCCCCCATCGTTTCTCCGCCCACGCCTGCTCCGCCAGTGCGCCCCGACCGCGTGGGCCGCGCGCCAGACGCCGATGAGCGCGACCGGCGGTCGCGCGAGGCGCCGCCGCGCTATATGCAGGACAACGACACGCCGTTCGCGCTGGCCTGGCGGGTGCTGACCGCGCGCTACCGCTCGATGCGCGACAAGGCGGGGCGCGACTTTATGCGGCGCACCTTGCGCATCGGGATTTCGGCGCGCATTTTCCATCCGGAGCCGGGCGCCACTGGCCTGCGCAGCAAGAATTTGCAGTACCTGGAGGAGTCAATCGCACAGTGGGTGATGTCGCGCGATGTGCTGGTGTTCATGATCCCGACCGTCAATACCAGTGGCCTGCTGCACCCCAGCAATATCACCCTGCGCCACTATGCGCGCCACCTTGATGGCCTGGTGCTGCAGGGTGGCGCGGACGTGTCGCCGCAGACGTATTCGGAAGCGGCCACCCGTCCGGAATGGAGCGGCGACCGTGCGCGCGACCTGTATGAACTGGAACTGCTGCATGAATTCGTCGATGCCGGCAAACCGGTGCTGGGCATCTGCCGCGGCTGCCAGCTGATCAACGTGGGCTTTGGCGGCACCTTGTACCAGGATATCGCTTCGGACGTGGAGGGCGCATCGTCGCACGTGAACGACCTGTATGACCGCCACCGCCACACCATCGTGTTCCCGAAGGGCTCGACCCTGGCCGGGCTGTTTCCGAAGGCGGGCGAAGCGCTGGTCAACTCGATCCACCACCAGTCGGTGAAAGACCTGGGGCGCGATATCACGGTGGAAGCGTATTCGCATGGCGACAATATCGTCGAGGCGATCCGCTACCAGCGCGCGCGCTTCGTGATGGGCTTGCAGTGGCACCCGGAATTTCATTCGGCGGGCGGCGTCGAGCTCCTCGATTGCACGCCCATCCTCGATAACTTCCTGCGCGCGGCGCGGGAGACGCGCTTTTGATTAGCCGTCGCACAGTGCTGGCCGGCCTGCTGGCCCTGCCGCTGGCCGGCGTGCGTGCGGCGAAACCGGCTAGTGCATCCCTGCCGTTTGCGCTGACATCGCAATCGCGCGCGGCCGCTTTGCGCTCGCAGGTGCCGGAAAAAATCGCGGCGCAAGTGCTGCGCGCGGCGCACAAGGCGGTGGAGCGGCCCGTACACCTGATGGAGCAAGTGCGCACCGGCGGCCTGCTCGATGGCGAGGGTGGGCGCAAGGAAAGCCAGCAGGCGCAGGAAGACTGGCGCCAGGCGCGGCTGCAGGCGCTGGCCTGGAGCTTATCCGGCGAGTCGGCTTGCCTGGACAATGCGCACAAGCTGGCGCTGGCCTGGTCTCGCAGCTACCAGCCCTCATTCAGCCCCATCGACGAGACGGAACTGGCCAGCCTGTTGATGGGCGTGGACCTGATCCAGGAGCGTTTGAGTACCAGCGAACGCGAGCAATTGCAGGCGTTTTGCCGCACCCTCGCCAGCGGCTACCTGAGCGACCCGATCAAGGTGGGCGGTCCATCGACGGCGCGCAACAACTGGCATAGCCACCGTATCAAGATCGGTACGGCGGCCGCTTATCTGACCGGTGACGCGGCCCTGGTGGCGCGCGCAAAAGAGCGCTTCATGTCCCACGTGCCGCGCAATATTGGCGAGGACGGGGTGCCGTTCGATTTTGAACAGCGTGACGCCCTGCATTACACCACCTACAGCCTGGAGCCGCTGCTGACGGCGGCCCTGATGGCGAAAAACCATGGCGACGACTGGTTCGCCGCGCCCGGTGCACGGCGTTTGCAAGAAGCGCTGGCCTGGCTGGCGCCCTATGCGCAAGGGAAGAAAACGCACGAGGAGTTCGCCAAAAGCGCCGTGCCGTTCGACCGCAAGCGCGTGGCCGTCGGCCAGAAGGGTTTTACGGGCAACTGGGACCGCTCGGGCGCGGCCAATGTGTACCTGCTGGCGTCGCGCTTCGACGTATCCTATGCGCCGCTGGCGAAGCAATTGCAGCCGCCAGCGTGGGCGCTGGCGCTGTTCTGATCTTCAATAAATCATCGGCTCGCCCCGGAAACACCGGATCGCCGAATCGACCATGCCCTCGGCGCTGCCCTGCAGGTTGTATTGCTTGCGCAGATACTGCGCGTCGCTCCATTGCTTGGCCACGTCGGACAAATGTTTCAGCGCCTGCGTGCTGCCCAGCGCTTCGCCGTGCGGTTCCATCTTGCGCAGGGTGGTCATGATGTCCTCGCGCAGCGACATGGTCTCGTAGGTTTTCGGGTGCGTGATGGCGCCGTCGAGGCCAAAGCGGCAGGCCTGGAAGCGGTTGTAGTTGTAGACCAGGTAGTCGTCTTCCACCGGCGGCGTTTCGCGCCGCTCGAGCAGGTAGCGGCACAGCGCCTGCAGGTAGGCGGCCAGGGCGGCGGCGCGTTCCACCGTCAGCGGGGTGTCGCACACGCGCAGCTCGATGGTGCCGAACTCCGGCTTGGGCCGGATATCCCAGTAAAAATCCTTCATGCTCTTGATGATGCCGGTGTTTTCCATCTTCGCGAAATACTCGTTCGAGAACTGCTCCCAGCTGAGCGTAAACGGCGCGCGCCCGCTCATCGGAAACGCGAACACGGAATTCAAACGGGCCGAATCGAACAGCGTGTCGCGTCCCTGCACATAGGGTGATGAGGCCGACAGGGCGATAAAGTGCGGGATATAGCGGTTCAGAGAGTGCAGCAAAAACATGGCGTCGTCGCCCGAGGCACAGCCGATATGCACGTGCTGGCCGAAGATGGTGAACTGCTTGGCCAGGTAGCCGTACAGTTCCGAGATCTCCTGGAAGCGGGCCTTGGAAAAGATCTTTTGCGACGACCATTGCTGGAACGGGTGGGTGCCGCCGCCAGCGATGCCGATATTGAGCTTGTCGCCGGCGGTAATCAATGTGTCGCGGATTTCCTGCAGCTGCGCCAGCAGCGGTTCGTGGTGCGTGTGCACGCTCGAATTAATCTCGATCATGCTCTCGGTGATCTCGGGCGTCACATTGCCGGGAAACGGTTGCTTGCCCAGCAAATGCAGCAGGTCGGGGCTGGCCGCCGTCAGGTCGTAGTCCGACAGGTTCACCAGTTGCAGTTCGAGTTCGACGCCGAAAGTCAGCGCGGCCGATTGGCCAAAGGGTTCCAGCGGCATTTAGCGCTCCTTGATTTCATGGGTTTCTCTGGCCAGCATCAGCACGCGCTGCACCAGCACGGGGCCGACCAGTTCGAGCATCAGGGTGATGGCGGCCAGCGCGTTCAATTCGTCGCCAAAATTGACGCCCAGCTGGCGCGCGTGTTCCAGCACCAGGATGATGAATACGGACACCGGCGTCAACGCCGCGCCGGTCAGTATGCCCTTGCGCCAGGAGATGCCGCTGACATGCGAAAACGCGGCCACTCCCACTACCTTGGTCAGCAGGCGTCCGGCGATGACGGCGCCGGCCAGCGCCGCGCCGGCCGTCACGCTGGCCCATTCCAGGGTCGAGGCGGCGTAGACGAACAGCAGCACCGTCAACAGCTCGCCGAGCGCGCCGAAATTGCGCTGCGCCTGGCTGAAGGCCACGCGGCGGTGGCGCGCCACCAGGCCGAAGGTCAAGGTGGCCAACAGCGGCGACAAACTGGTGGTGTAGGTCAGGGCAACGAGCAGCATCACCGACAAGGCAAACGCCACGGTGGCGTCCTGCGCCATATTGCCCAGGCGGCGCAGCATGGCCGGCACGACGATGCCGAACACGGTGCCGGCGGCCACCGAGGCGGCCAGCACGGCGGCGCTGCTGCTGGTCGCTTCGATCAGGTCGGTCGAGCTGTGGAACATCCAGAAGCCGACGATGATATTGAAGGTGAACACCGCCAGCACGCAGTTGAGCGCCGTCAGGTGCACCAGGCGTTCGGTTACCTGGCCCGAGCTGCGCTCCTCGTTAATCACGCGCATGATGGTGGCGGGCGAGGTCGACATTGACAGGGAGGCGAGCAGCAGCGCCGTCATGCGCGAGGTATCGAATTCGAGGGCGATGAAATACACGATGGCAAAGGTGCCCAGCGCCTCGACCAGGCCGGCCACCGCGATCCACGGGTTGTTCTTCAGCCAGCGCAGGTTGATGCGGTAGCCGACCTCGAACAGGATCAGGCCGAAGGCCACGTCGGCCAGCACCAGCATGGGGCCGGCGTCCATCTGCGGCAGGATGCCGACCTGCGTCTGGGCCAGGATAAAGCCGATCACGCCATAAAAGCTGATGCGCGGCAGGCCCGTCCAGCGGTGGCCGAATTCGCCGACGACCCAGGCCAGCGTAATGGCGAACGGCCAGGACAGGTCGGCGGCGATAGCGAGGAGACTTTGCATGCTGATTCCTTTGTAGTAGCGCTGGCACCGGCCGGCAGCATCAAGGCTGGCGCGGCAAGAACATGGTGACGCGATAGTGCATGGTTGCGAGGGCGCTGTTGCGTGCTTCCTGATGCGCAGATTCTACCGGAGCGCAAGGCGCGCACGCTGTACACAATGTAGCCAATCGAACGGTGCGCCGGCAATGCCGGCCGCGCAGGGGTGTTGCATGGGCGGGTTGGTCCGCCCGGCGATGTCGTGCAGCAGTGTACGGCATGGCGGCCTGCCGCCGCCATGGACTTTTTGTTATACGCCCTTGCCTACTTATTTACTGAGCAGGCGCATGCCCCGTTCCAGGCCATCGATCGACAGCGGGAACATGCGCTCGTTCATCAACTGGCGCATCACGCCGATCGACTGGCGGTACTGCCACAGGCCTTCCTGCTCGGGATTGAGCCAGATGAATTTCGGGAAGGCCTGCGTAAAACGCGCCAGCCAGGTCGATCCCGCTTCCTCGTTGTTGTACTCGACCGAGCCGCCCGGGTGCAGGATTTCATAGGGGCTCATGGTGGCGTCGCCGACAAAAATAAGCTTGGTGTCGGCCGGGTATTTGCGCAGCACGTCCCAGGTGGCAAAACGCTCGGCGTTGCGGCGCCGGTTGTTCTTCCACAGGTAGTCGTAGACGCAGTTATGGAAGTAGAAAAACTCCATGTTCCTGAATTGCGTTTTCGCCGCCGAAAACAGTTCCTCGGTGCGCTCGATATGGTCGTCCATGCTGCCGCCCACGTCGAACAGCATCAGCACCTTGATGCGGTTCTTGCGCTCGGCGCGCATTCTGATGTCGAGGTAGCCGGCGTTGTTGGCGGTGGCGGCGATGGTGGCGTCGAGCGCCAGTTCGTCCTGCGCGCCTTCGCGCGCGAATTTGCGCAGTCGCCGCAAGGCCACTTTCAGGTTGCGCGTGCCCAGTTCGCGTTCGCCGTCGTAATCCTGGTAGCTGCGCGCCTCCCACACCTTGACGGCCGTGCGGTTGCCGCCCTTGCCGCCGATGCGGATGCCTTCCGGGTTGGTGCCGCCGTTGCCGAACGGCGAAGTGCCGCCGGTACCGATCCACTTGCCGCCGCCTTCGTGGCGCTCTTTTTGCTCCTTCAGCAGTTCGTTGAGGCGGTCCATCAGCTTGTCGTAGCCGAATTTTTCCAGCTGCGCCTTCTGCTCGTCGGTCAGTTCGCGCTGCATGCGTTTGAGCAGCCAGTCGAGGGGAATCGCCGCATTCGTGTCAAAAGCGGCGTTGACGCCCTTGAAGTACTGGCCAAAGGCGCGGTCGAACTTGTCGAAATGGGCTTCGTCCTTGACCAGGGTCAGGCGCGCCAGATAGTAAAAATCGTCCATCGACGCGTCGATCACGTTCTTTTGCAGCGCTTCCAAAAGGGTCAGGAATTCCTTGATGGAGACGGGAATCTTCGCATCCTTGAGCGTGAAAAAGAAGTCGATCAGCACGGCGTTTCTCCGGCACGCGGCAGCGCCACGATGGGCCGCTGCGCCAGCTTGTAGCGCAGGTGGGCGGCGATTTCGGGCCATTCGCCGCGCGTGATGCTGTACATGACGGTGTCGCGCACGGTGCCGTCGCGCCGCAGCGCATGGTGGCGCAGCACGCCATCCTTTTTCGCGCCCAGGCGCTCGATGGCCGCTTGCGAAGCATGGTTGAAGTTATCGGTACGCAGGCCCACCAGTGCGCAATCGAGGGTGTCGAAAGCGTGCGTGAGCAGCAGCAGCTTGGCGGTGGTATTGACATGGCTGCGCTGGCAGCGCCTGGCGTACCAGGTGTAGCCGATTTCCAGGCGGCCTATCTCGTGCAGCACGTCGTGGTAGCTGGTGGTGCCCAGCACGTCGCCGCTGGCGATATCGATTACCGCAAACGCAAGGCGCGAGGGGCGCATTTCGATGCCCTTGAAGATATACTGTTCCACCTGGTCCGGCTCGGGCACGGAGGTCACGCGCAACTGCCACAGCTGGCCGTCGGCCGCCGCCGCGCGCAGGCCTTCGGCGTGGTGGAGCGCCAGCGGTTCGAGGCGGATGCCGTTCAATTCAAGGCTGACCGGTGCAATGGCTTTCACGGCCCCTCCTTAGCGGTTGGTGCGCGACATGAACATCAGGCGCTCGAACAGGTTCACGTCCTGCTCGTTTTTCAGCAGCGCCCCGTGCAGTGGCGGCACCACGGTTTTCTGATCCTGACTGCGCAGCGCTTCGGCAGGAATGTCTTCGGCCAGCAGCAGTTTCAACCAGTCGAGAAATTCCGAGGTCGACGGCTTCTTTTTCAGCCCCGGCACGTCG
Source organism: Janthinobacterium sp. PC23-8 (assembly GCF_002250505.1). Lineage (GTDB taxonomy): Bacteria > Pseudomonadota > Gammaproteobacteria > Burkholderiales > Burkholderiaceae_D > Janthinobacterium. The sequence goes on along the minus strand of NZ_NJGY01000001.1, from coordinate 1,611,980 downwards.
CGCACGGCGTAAAAGGTTTGCAGCGCCTGCGCCAGCAACTCCTGTTTCAGGTGCGGGTAGTGGACGGCGACGATCTGCTCCATCGTGTCCTTGTCCGGGAATTTGATGTAATGGAAGAAGCAGCGGCGCAAAAAGGCGTCCGGCAGTTCCTTTTCGTTGTTCGAGGTGATGATGACGAGCGGGCGATGCAGCGCCGTGACCATCTGCCGCGTTTCATAGACATAGAATTCCATGCGGTCCAGCTCGCGCAGCAAGTCGTTGGGGAACTCGATATCGGCCTTGTCGATCTCGTCGATCAAGAGCACCACCGGTTCTGGCGCCGTGAAGGCCTGCCATAGTACGCCCTTGACGATGTAGTTCTGGATGTCGCGCACGCGCTCGTCGCCCAGTTGCGAGTCGCGCAGGCGCGACACGGCGTCGTATTCGTACAGGCCCTGCTGGGCCTTGGTGGTCGATTTGATATGCCACTGCATCAGGGGCATGTCCAGCGCCGCTGCCACTTCCTCGGCCAGCATGGTCTTGCCGGTGCCAGGCTCGCCCTTGATCAGCAGCGGGCGCTGCAGGGTCAAGGCGGCATTCACGGCCAGTTTCAGGTCGGCGGTGGCGACGTAGTTGTCGGAGCCTTCGAAGCGGTGGCCTTGCTGTGGGTGCTGTGCTTGCATGAGCGATCCTGCCAAAGTAGGGAAAGACCGAGTATAAACAGAACCGTGGCGCGCCGCCACGCCAGCGGCTTGTGCCCGTATGCGCACAAGCGATTTTATGTAGGTGGACTTGCAAGAATATCTTGGTTAGAATCGGCAAGGAACAGTTTCATTGTCAACATATAAAATCAAAAAAAACCAGCCTTCGCGTTTCTCCGATTACCTCTGCTCACTTTGCCACTATGAAAAAAATATTTGCACTTCTCGTGCTTGCCGGCATAGCAAATGCCGTCACAGCGGCTGATATCGTCGGAAACGCCAAGGCCGGGACAGCCAAGGTGGAAATGTGCATCGGCTGCCATGGCATCCCCGGGTACAAGGCCACGTTTCCTGAAGTTTTCCAGGTGCCGATGATCGGCGGCCAGAGCGCCAAATACATTGAAAACGCGCTCAAAGCCTACCAGAAGGGCGACCGCAAGCACCCCACCATGAAGGGCATCGCCGCCAGCCTGTCGGACCAGGATATCGCCGACGTGGCCGCCTATTATTCGCAACAAGCCAAGCCCAACTGAGGACCAGCCAGATGAAAAAAATACTCGCCGCCCTGTTGTGCTCGCTCGTTTCCTTCGGCGCTGTCGCCGCCGGCAATATCAATACGGGCAAGGTCCTGGCCGAAAAATACAGCTGCGCCACCTGCCACGGCAAGGATTACGCCTCGCCGATCGACCCGTCCTATCCCAAGCTGGCCGGTCAGCACCGCGACTACCTGGAGCATGCCCTGACCGCCTACAAGCGCGGCGACGCCCCCAATGGCCGCAACAACGCCATCATGACGGGCCAGGTCAAACCTTTGACCAACCAGGATATCAAGGACCTGGCGGCCTATCTCAACAGCCTGCCGAAAAGCCTGGTCATTCACCGCTAGGGTTTCAACCCCACCCGCTTCGCCAGTTTATGGAGATTGCTCGCGTCCAGGCCCAGCTGGCGCGCGCTGGCGGCCCAGTTGCCCTGATGCCGGTTCAATGCCTGGCGGATCGCCTGGCGCTGGCTCGCTTCCACAAGCTGCTGCATGGTGGCCGGTATCGCCTCTGACATCGGCGGCGCTGGCGCATCCGTATTGGCAGGCATGTCGACACCGTCGAGGTCCAGCATGTCACGCTCCAGCGTCATGATCTCTTTCCGGTCCGCGCCCCGTATCACGGCTTTGAGCGCGGCGCGGCTGATCACGTGTTCCAGTTCCCGCACATTGCCGGGCCAGCGGTAGTGGCGCAGCGCGTCTTCGGCTTGCGTTGACAGCCGCAGGCTGCGCAGGCCCAGGCGTGCGCGGTTCAGCTCCAGGAAGCGCCCGGCCAGGAGCAGCACGTCGTGACCGCGTTCGCGCAGCGGCGGAATCGGCACCGGGTAGACCGACAGCCGGTGATACAGGTCGGCGCGAAACGTGCCGTCGCGCACATGGTCGCGCAGGCTGCGGTTGGTGGCGGCAATCACCCGCACATTGACCCTGCGCGGCTGGTCGGCGCCCAGGCGCTGGATTTCGCCGTTTTGCAAGGTGCGCAGCAGCTTGGCCTGTATCGACAGCGGCAATTCGCCCACTTCATCGAGGAATAGCGTGCCGCCTTCGGCCGCTTCAAAACGCCCCGGCCGGTCGTTCACCGCCCCCGAAAACGCGCCGCGCGCATGGCCGAACAGTTCGCTCTCGGCCAGCGATTCGGGCAGTGCCGCGCAGTTGACGTGCACCAGCGGCTTGCCTGCCCTGCGCGATAGCCGGTGCAGCCGGTGCGCGCACAACTCCTTGCCCACGCCCGTCTCGCCCAGCAGCAGCACCGGCAGTTCCGAGTCGGCCACGACGTCGAGTTCATGCAGCAGCTGCGTGATGGCGTCGCTCTGGCCCAGGAAATCGCTGTCTTCGCGTGCTGCGCCGGTACTCGCCGCCTGGGCGGCGGCGCCCGACACGCGCAGGGCGCGGATCTCCGCTTCCAGCCGCGTCACGCGCACGGCCGCCTCGATGGCGCACGCCAGTTCGCCCAGTTCGCGCTGCGCCTGGCTGTCAAACGTGCCCACCTGCAGCGCATCGAGCGTCACCACGCCCCAGCGTTCTCCCTCCAGGTCCAGCGCCATGCCCATGCAGTCGTGCACCGGCAGCGGTTCGCCAGGGCGGTCGGCGATCAGGCCGTCGTAAGGGTCGGGCATGGCGCTGTCGTGATGGAAGCAGGTCACGCCGCGCCGGCGCAAAATGGTCGCCAGGCGCGGATGATCCTTGATCAGGAAGCGGCGCCCCAGGGTGTCGCTGACCAGGCCGTCCATGGCCACCGGGCGCAAATGCTCGCCGTCGAGTTTCAACAGGGCCACCGCGCCGCAGCCAAAGTGGGCGCGCAGGCTGACGACCAGGCGCTGCAGGCGCACGGCCACTGGCAGGTCGGCCACCAGGTCGGTGAGGAGTAAAAGATGGGTAGTGGTAATGGTCATGATGACCATGGAGGGTACGCGCTACCCGCTTTGGCAGGGTAGATATGACCTTGTATTTTTCAATCCCTTGATTTGAAACAGGTTTTTCCTGGCATGCGAGTTGCGTTATTACAACTGCCAACTCGGCATACAAGACCAAGGATCGCCTCATGAAACCAACTTTCCCCCTCGCCGGCATCGCCGCCGCACTGTGCCTGCTGTTCCTTGACGTGCCTGCGCCTGCGCTGGCCGCACCGGCCGCCAGGGCCGCCGCCGCGCCGACTGTGCGCCACCACGAACTGCAAACCAATATCGTTGACGGCAAGATGGTGTTTGTCGACGCCCGGGGCCAGGTCAATCCCGTGTTGACGGCCAATACGGGCGACACCATCGAGCTGGTATTGAAAAGCGGCGAGGGCGCCGAGCATGATCTGGTGATCCCCGAACTGAACGTCGCCTCCGCCAGGTTCAGCGCCGGCAGCGGCAAGATCACCGTGCGCTTCAAGGTGAGCCGCGCCGGCAGCTTTACCTACTATTGCTCGATTCCCGGCCACCGCCAGATCGGCATGGAAGGCAAGCTGCAGGTCAGCGGCCCGACCCTGGCCGACGCTGGTACCGCTGCCACGCCCGCCGCCAACAACGGCGGCGACGCCAGCTCGGCCGCGCTGGCGCTGTACACGCCGGCGTCGTCGCCGATGCGCGGACCGGACCCTGCGGCCGTCAGCGTGGCGGCCAATCCGGCGCAGGTGCCGCTGGCGATCGGCACGCGCGCACCACAGCTTCTCAAGTACCGCATGGAGACGGTGGAGTTGCCCGGCAAGCTCGACGACGGCACCACCTTCACTTACTGGACCTTCAACCGCCAGGTACCCGGCCCCATGCTGCGCGCGCGGGTGGGCGACACGGTCGAGCTGACCCTGTTCAACGCCGCCGACAGCAAGATGATCCATTCGATCGACCTGCATGCGGTGACCGGCGGCCATGGCGGCGGCCAGCATACCCAGGTCGCGCCGGGCCAGGAAAAAACCGTCACCTTCAAGGCGCTCAACCCCGGCCTGTATGTGTACCACTGTGCCACGCCCCTGGTGCCGCAGCATATCGCGGCCGGCATGTACGGCATGATCCTGGTGGAACCGGAAGGCGGCCTGTCGAAAGTCGACCGCGAGTACTACGTGATGCAGGGCGAGATGTACACGGGCCGCCCGCACGGCGCGCCCGTGCACCAGGAGGCGAACCTGGAAAAGATGGCCAACGAGCTGCCCGACTACTACGTCTTCAATGGCGAGGTGGGCGCGCTCAGCAAGACCCACAAGCTGCAGGCAAAAGTTGGCGAAACCGTGCGCATCTACTTTGGCGTGGGCGGCCCGAACAAGATTTCATCATTCCACATCATCGGCGAGATCTTCGACAAGGTCTACAGCGAAGGCTCGATCAGCAGCCCGAAACACGACGTGCAAACCACGCTGGTGGCACCAGGCGGCGCGACCATCGTCGAACTGAAAGTGCAGCATCCGGGCAGTTACCTGCTGGTCGACCATGCCCTGTCGCGGGCCGGCAAAGGCGCCGTCGGCGTGCTGGAAGTGACGGGCGAGCCTGTCCCCGGCGTTTTCCACGCCGGCGCCCATCAATAAACCTACCCTATCTTCAAGGAGCAATCATGGAATTCATCGACCAGTCCCTGGGCCAGCTGGCCCGCCGCATTCCGGGCGCCACGCGCCTGTTCGACGCCCACCATCTCGATTTCTGCTGCGGCGGCAACAAGACCTTGCGTGCGGCGGCGGCCGCCGCCGGCGTCGATACGCAGCCCATCGTCGACCAGTTGCAGGTGCTGCTGGGACGCAGCGATGCATCCGGCGAAGGCGAATGGCAGCACGCGACGGCCGGCGAGCTGGTGGCGCATGTGCTGGCGCGCTACCACGCCGTGCACCGCGAGCAGCTGCCCGAACTGATACGCCTGGCGCGCAAGGTCGAGCAGGTGCATGGCGACCGCGCCGACTGTCCGCACGGCCTGGCCGATCAATTGTCTAGCATGGCGCAGGAGCTGGAAAGCCATATGCGCAAGGAAGAAAACGTGCTGTTCCCGATGATCACGAGCGGCCAGGGGGCCATGGCGGGCGGGCCGATCAGCGTGATGCGCATGGAGCATGACGAGCATGGCGTGGCCTTGCGCGCGATCGAGCAACTGACGCACGGCATGGTGGCGCCAGGTGGCGCCTGCACCACCTGGCGCGCGCTGTACACCGGGCTGCGCACCTTCCGCGAAGACCTGATGGCGCATATCCACACTGAAAACAACATCCTGTTCGAGCGCTTTGCGCCGGCCATGGTGCATTGACGAAGGAAGACCAATGGGTCCCTATAAAAAACTGTGGTTCACCCTGATCGGCGTGCTGATCGTGACCTTTTCCCTGCTCGGCTACTACGGCGCCGAAGTGTACCGGCAGGCGCCGCCGATTCCTGCGCAAGTGAGCGCGCCGGGCGGCAAGCTCCTGTTCGACCGCGAGGGCATCCTCGACGGCCAGACGGCCTGGCAATCGGTGGGCGGCATGCAGCTCGGTTCCATCTGGGGCCATGGCGCCTACCAGGCGCCCGACTGGACGGCCGACTGGCTGCACCGCGAACTGACGGCCTGGCTGGAGCTGGCCGCGCAAGACCAGCATGGCCGCGCCTATGCGGCCCTGGACGGCCCGGCGCAGGCGGCGCTGCGCGAAGCGCTCAGGCTTGAATACCGCGGCAACGGCGTCGATGCAGCGCAGCAGCTGCATCTGTCGGCGCGCCGGGTCGAGGCGGTACGCATGACTGCCAACTACTACGACCAGCTGTTCTCGGACGCGCCCGCATTGCGCACCACCCGCGAACACTACGCCATGAAGGAAAACACCCTGCCGAGCAGCGAGCGGCGCCGCCAGATGACGCAGTTCTTCTTCTGGACCGCCTGGGCCGCCGCCACCGAGCGCCCCGGCCATGACGTCACTTACACCAACAACTGGCCGCATGAACCGTTGATCGGCAATCACCCGAGCGGCGAAAACGTGATCTGGTCGGTCGCCAGCGTGGTGGTGCTGCTGGCTGGCGTCGGCTTCCTGGTCTGGGGCTGGGCCTTCCTGCGCGACCATGACGAACCCTTGCCGGTTCCCGGCGCGCGCGACCCGCTGACGACATTTGCCCTGACGCCCTCGCAGCGCGGGCTGGGCAAATACCTGTTCCTGGTCGTCGCCTTGTTTATCTTCCAGGTGTTTATCGGCGGCTTTACGGCCCACTACACGGTGGAAGGACAAACCTTCTACGGCATCGACGTGTCGCGCTGGTTCCCGTATTCCCTGACGCGCACCTGGCATATCCAGGCGGCGCTGTTCTGGATCGCCACCGGTTTCCTGGCCGCCGGCCTGTTCCTGGCGCCCCTGATCAATGGCGGCAAGGACCCAAAATGGCAGCGCTTTGGGGTCGACGTGCTGTTCTGGGCGCTGGTGGTGGTGGTGGTCGGCTCGTTTACGGGCAACTACCTGGCCATTGCGCAGGTGATGCCGCCCGAATGGAATTTCTGGCTCGGCCACCAGGGTTATGAATACGTGGACCTGGGCCGCCTGTGGCAGATCGGCAAATATGTCGGCATCCTGCTGTGGCTGGCCCTGATGCTGCGCGGCGTGGTGCCGGCGCTGCGGGTCAAAGGCGGCGACAAGAATCTGCTGGCGCTGCTGACCGCCTCGGTGGGCGCGATTGGCCTGTTCTATGGCGCCGGCCTGTTCTACGGCGAGCGCACGCATCTGTCGGTAATGGAATACTGGCGCTGGTGGGTGGTGCACCTGTGGGTCGAAGGTTTTTTTGAAGTGTTCGCCACCACGGCGCTGGCCTTTATCTTTTCGACCCTGGGCCTGGTGTCGGTGCGCATGGCCACCGCCGCCAGCCTGGCCTCGGCCTCGCTGTTCATGCTGGGCGGCATACCGGGTACCTTCCATCACCTGTACTTTGCCGGCACCACCACGCCGGTGATGGCCATCGGCGCGAGCTTCAGCGCGCTCGAAGTGGTGCCGCTGATTGTGCTCGGTCACGAAGCATGGGAAAACTGGCGCCTGAAGGACCGCGCCGCGTGGATGGAAAACCTGCGCTGGCCCTTGATGTGCTTTGTCGCGGTGGCGTTCTGGAACATGCTGGGCGCGGGCGTGTTCGGCTTCATGATCAATCCGCCGATGGCGCTGTATTACATCCAGGGCCTCAACACCACCCCTGTCCATGCCCATGCGGCGCTGTTCGGCGTGTACGGCTTCCTGGCGCTGGGCTTTACACTGCTGGTGCTGCGCTACCTGCGGCCCGATTACCGCTTCAGCAAGGGGTTGATGATGACGGCGTTCTGGGGCCTGAACGCGGGCCTGGTGCTGATGATCTTTACCAGCCTGCTGCCGATCGGCATCATCCAGTTCCACGCCAGCGTGACCGAAGGCCTCTGGTATGCGCGCAGCGAGGAGTTCATGCAGCAGCCGCTGCTGCAAAACCTGCGCTGGGTGCGCACCTTTGGCGATGTGGTATTCATCGTTGGCGCGCTGGCCATGGCGCTGCAGGTGGTGCTGGGATTGCTGGGCAAGGCGAAGGCGGCCACATTGCAGCCGCAAGCGGTGCAGGCTGGCTGATCAACCGATCAGCGGCGCCGCACGCAGTCGATATACGCATCCGTATCGGGCGGCAGGCTTGACCGCTGCGAGGCCCAGATCATCTGGCCCAGGCATTCCATCACTTCGTGGTGGGCCGCGTGGGCCGAATCGAGACGCTGGGCCAGTTGCTGGACGGCCGTGCGGATGCCGCGCGGCTGATCCACCTGCACCTGTTCCGTGATCGACAGATGCATGGACAGGTGCAAAAACGGATTGGCCTGGCCGCCTTCGACCGAATAGTCGCGCGCCAGCGCCGCTTCCACGTCCGACAGTTCGTTTTCATACTCGGGATGCTCGAGGATCCAGTCGATCGCGATCGCTTCCATCGGCGACAGGATTTCGCGGGCGCGGTGCTTGCGCAAGGTATCGCAAAAGAAGCGGCGCACATCGTCGGAAGAAGGATTGAACATCGTTTTGGCAGAGGGCTGAAAAGGGCAGGCGATATTGTACCGCGTCGCCGCAATAAGTTCTCAGGCCCGGTCGATGCGTCCGGCGTAGCAGCCCCGCTTGGCATTGTGCACGTGGATATAGCTCACAGTCGGATCCTCGAACAGCCTTGCGATCAGGGTTTCGATGGCCGTGCCATCGACCACATCGGCGTCGACCATCATCCCGTCTTGCGTATAGCCGCGCAGCGACAACAAGCGAATACGCATCGATGCCGGCACCTGGTCGACGGCGTCATAGGTTTGCGTGGCGCCCTCGCGGATAAAAATGGCGTGCGCGGCGCGGTAGGGTGTGTTGGCATCCTGGCAGACATGGTTCAGCAGCAGCACCGTGTCGCCGATCGCGGCGTCGCGCAGCGCGATGCGGTCGGGGTAGCCGGGGGCGCTGTCGACCAGGTAGCGGATGATGCCGAGTGCTGCCAGTTCGGCGTCGGGCAGGCCGAAATACGGCAGGAAAGGGGTGGACGACAGGCCGCGGATACGGAAATGCATGGTCAGGCTCCGGTGTGCTCAAAGCGTGATCAGACCATGGCCCAAGCGGATCCGCCATCCGTTTCTTGCTCTCTGCATTGCCCTTGCCATCAGGGCATCAGCTGGGTTTTTGATGCCCGGTTACTGACAATTTAATACTCCAAAGTAAGTGTTATCCACGATCCGGGCGGCCCGGCAAGCGCAAATAACGGTGATAAAATCGCCGCTCTTGATATTTGCTATGGACAATCGCCGTCCTTTATTGCCAGTTTGGCCCCGCGCGAGGGCCAAAACAGCAGCGGCGCCGTGTTTTCCTTGTCCGCATCACGCTACCCGGCGGCGGCAGCATGCTTCATCACCATCGATCTCCGACGATCCGGCCTGCGCTGGAGGGATGACTGTTTGCCGATGGTCTTTGCGCCGCCCGGTGGCCTGGAAGAGCCAACCCATTCATAACGGAGTTACCCATGCGTAAATCGCTAATACTTTTGATGTCGTGCCTGATCCTGGCCGCATGTGACAAGACGCCGCCGGCGTCGACGGACAAGCCGCTCGACGTGCTGCTGGTGGGCGCCGGCACCATGAGCGCCACCCTGGGCAGCATGCTCAAGGAACTCGACCCGTCGCTGACGATGGAAATGTTTGAACGCATGGATGCCGTGTCGGCCGAAAGCTCGGACGCGATGAACAATGCAGGCACCGGCCACTCGGCGTTTGCCGAACTGAACTACACGCCGGAAGCGGCCGACGGCAGCATCGACACCAAAAAGGCCGTCGCCATCAACGAGCAGTTCGAAGTATCGAAGCAGTTCTGGGCCTACCAGGTGGCCAACAAGCACCTGGGCGCGCCGCAGACCTTCATCAACAATGTGCCGCACATGAGCTTTGTGTGGGGCGACGACAATATCGCCTTCCTGAAAAAGCGCTACGCCGCGCTGCAGCAGGAAAACCTGTTCAAGGGCATGCTGTTCTCGGAAGATTTCAAGCAGATCGCACAGTGGGCGCCGCTGGTCATGCAAGGCCGTGACAAGAGCCAGAAAGTGGCCGCCACGCGCATGGATATCGGTACCGACGTCAACTTCGGCAACCTCACGCGCGCCCTGGTCAAATACCTGACCGACAGCCATGGCATGACCTTGCACCTGCGTCACCAGGTCGAAGACATCAAGCGCGGCGCCGATGGCGTGTGGAACGTCACCGTCAAGAACCTGGCCGATGGCACCGAGAAAAACGTGCGCGCCAAGTTCGTCTTCATCGGCGCTGGCGGCGGTTCGCTGCCGCTGCTGGAAAAATCGGGCATCCCTGAAGCCAGGGGCTTCGGCGGCGTGCCGGTCGGCGGCCAATGGCTGGTCACTACCAATCCCGAACTGGTCGCGGCGCATGCGGCCAAGGTCTATGGCATGGCCTCGGTCGGCTCGCCGCCAATGTCGGTGCCGCACCTGGATACCCGCATTATCGATGGCAAGAAAGCGCTGCTGTTTGGCCCGTTTGCCACCTTTTCGACCAAGTTCCTGAAAAACGGTTCGTGGATCGACCTGCCGGCGTCTATCGGCACTGGCAATATCAAGCCGATGCTGCAGGCCGGCTACGACAATATTCCGCTGACCAAATACCTGGTGCAGCAAGTGATGAATTCGCCGGAAGACCGCCTGGCCACCCTGCGAGAGTACCTGCCGACGGCGAAGATGGAAGACTGGACCTTGCAGAACGCCGGCCAGCGCGTGCAGATCGTCAAGGATGATCCGGTCAAAGGTGGCCTGCTGCAGTTCGGCACCGAAGTCGTCGGCGCCGCCGATGGCAGCATCGTGGCCCTGCTGGGCGCCTCGCCAGGCGCCTCGACCGCGCCGCCGATCATGATCAAGGTGCTGCAAACAGCCTTCAAGGACCGCCTGGCCACGCCGCAATGGCAAGCCAAGATGCTGGAAATGGTGCCCTCGTATGGCCAGAAGCTCAATGGCGACCCGGCGCTGGCGAACAAGATCCGCCACTACAGCAGCGATATCCTGGGCCTGAAAGCGTTTACGCTGGACGTGCCAGGTACAGCTGCGGCGCCAGCGGTAGCGGCAAACTAAGTAAGTACCAAGAAGTTATTGTGAAATTATGACGAACAGAACCGGATGGCGGAGCAGGGAATTCGCGGGACCTGTCCCGCGCCTGCGCAACGGTATCGCCTTGCAAGGCGATACTCCCGCAAGGCGCTCGGTGCGACGCAGTGCGAGCACTGCTAGCAGCGGGCAAGCCTCGTCGGCCACCTTGCAGAGCGCCGGTTATGGAAGTCAGAATTCACAAGAATTTATGCGTACTTGCTTAGGCGCCAGACGGTTAATCAGTCGGCAATAAAAAAGGGCAGCCTTCGCAGGCTGCCCTTTTTGCATGGACGCGGGATGGATGCCGCTTACTGCTTGCCAGGCAAAATCAATTCCGGCGTGCAGTCGTCACGCATGCCTTCCTCGCCGCTCTTGGCCGGTACGCCGGCCTCTTGCACACGGGGCGCATGGGGCTGGCGCAAATAGCGCGAGGTATGGCGGTGCGGCTGCTGTGCGTTGCCATGCACGGGCCAGGTCAGGAAGCGGGACAGCTCCTGCAAGGCGCGCTGGTAGACATCACGCTTGAATTCAATCACGACATCGAGCGGGACCCAGTACTCATGCCAGCGCCAGGCGTCGAACTCGGGATGGTCGGTCAGGCGCAGGTTGACGTCGTTATCGCGCGCGCACATTCTCAGCAGAAACCAAATCTGCTTCTGACCACGGTAATGGCCACGAATCTCGCGCTTGATGAAGTGATCCGGCACTTCATAGCGCAGCCAGTCGCGGGTGCGGCCGACAATCTTGACATGTTCCTGTCTGAGTCCGATTTCCTCTTCAAGTTCGCGAAACATGGCTTGTTCCGGTGTTTCGCCATATTTGATACCGCCTTGCGGAAACTGCCATGAGTGCTCGCGCACCCGCTTGCCCCACCACACCTCGTTCTGGGCGTTTAGCAGGATGATGCCGACGTTGGGCCGAAACCCTTCACGGTCGAGCATAAAACACCTCAAACTTTCTGCGACAGCGCGTCTTTTTTTTACATAAATGCCCACAACTCCGCGTGCCAACCGTCTTTTCGGGGTGCGAAAAGGGCTGGAATCGCACCAATTGAGCGCATTTGTATAAAGTATGGACGCATCAGCCAGCTAATCCTTTAAAATTAGGTTGATTATAACCCTCTCTTTTTAAAAAGAATTCACCGTTATGCGCGCCTCCCGTTTTTTTATCTCGACTCTCAAAGATGCTCCTTCTGACGCGGAAATCGTCAGCCACCAATTGATGATGCGTGCAGGCATGATCAAACGCCTCGGTTCCGGCATCTATACCTACATGCCGATGGGCCTGCGCGTGATCCGCAAAGTGGAAGCCATCGTGCGCGAGGAGATGAACCAGGCCGCCGCCATCGAGTTGCTGATGCCGCTCGTGCAGCCGGCCGAACTGTGGCAGGAAACGGGCCGCTGGGACAAGATGGGCGCCGAACTGATGCGCGTGAAAGACCGCCATGGCCGCGAATACGCGATCCAGCCGACCTCGGAAGAAGTCATCACCGACGTCGTGCGCACGGAAATCAAGTCCTACCGCCAGCTGCCGCTGAACTTCTATCATATCCAGACCAAGTTCCGCGACGAGCGCCGTCCGCGCTTCGGCCTGATGCGCGGCCGCGAATTCACCATGAAGGACGCCTACTCGTTCGACCGCGACCTGGCCGGCATGCAGGCCTCGTACAAGGTCATGTTCGACGCCTACACCCGCATCTTTACGCGCTTCGGCCTGAAGTTCCGCGCGGTGGCGGCCGACAACGGCGCCATCGGCGGCTCCGGCTCGCACGAATTCCACGTCGTCGCCCATACCGGCGAAGACGCGCTGGTGTACTGCCCGACCTCCGACTACGCGGCCAACATGGAAGCGGCCGAAGCGTTGCCTTTGAGCGGCGAGCGCCCGGCCGCCACCGAGGAACTGACGAAAACCTCGACCCCTGGCACCGTCAAGTGCGAAACCGTGGCCGCCTTGCTGGGCATCGATCTGGCGCGCACCGTGAAAACCATGGCGCTGACGACGGAAACGGAAAAAGACGGCAAGGTCACGAAACAGCACTTCATGCTGCTGCTGCGCGGCGACCACGAGATGAACGAAATCAAGGTCGGCAAGGTCGCAGGCCTGGCCGGGCACCGTTTCACCAGCGAAGAAGAGCTGCTGGAAGTGTATGGCTCGATTCCCGGCTACCTGGGCCCGATCGGCACCAAATTGCCGGTCACCGTGGTGGCCGACCGCACCGTCGACAAGATGAGCGACTTTGTCTGTGGTGCCAATGACGCCGGTTTCCATTACACGGGCGCCAACTGGGGCCGCGACCTGCCGGAAGCGGCCATCGTGGCCGACCTGCGCAATGTGGTGGCCGGCGACGCGTCGCCGGACGGCAAGGGCGTGCTGGCCATCGAGCGCGGCATCGAAGTCGGTCACGTGTTCCAGCTGGGCACCTCCTACTCGGAAAGCATGAAGGCGACCTTCCTCGACGAAAACGGCAAGCCTGCGCCGCTGCAGATGGGGTGCTACGGCATCGGCATCACGCGCATCCTGGGCGCGGCCATCGAACAGAACTTCGACGACAAGGGCATTATCTGGCCGGCGTCGATCGCGCCCTTCGAGGTGGTGCTGTGCCCGATGGGCATGGACCGCAGTGAACTGGTCAAGGAACAGACGGAACAGCTCTACGCGGCCCTGCAAGGCGCTGGCGTCGACGTGATCGTCGATGACCGCGGCCTGCGCCCTGGCGCCATGTTCGCCGACTGGGAGCTGATCGGCGTGCCACACCGCGTCGTCATCGGCGAACGTGGCCTGAAAGAAGGCAAGCTGGAATACCAGGGCCGCCGCGATACCGAAGCCACTGGCGTGGCACCAAGCGACATCGTCGCCTTTATCCAGGCCAAAATGGCATAGTGAGCGTGTTGTTCATGAAAACGGCCGGCGCGCTCGCGCTGGCCGCCTGCCTGGCTTGCGCCCCCCTTGCGCAGGCCGGCAACCAGAAGGAAGAGGCGCTGGCCGACTCGGTGCGCCTGGCCCTGTCGCAGGCGATCCGCGACGAGCGAGCGCCACAGCCCACGTTCCCCCATCCTGCGGATCTGGAGCGCTACCGGCAATGGCTGGCGCAGATGTCGCAACGGCTGCAGCGCAAACTCCCGGACGCCCAGCTGCGCACGGAATTTCTGGAAACCGTCTGGTACGAAGCGCGCCGCGCGGGGCTGGAGCCGGCGCTGGTGCTGGGCCTGATACAGGTCGAGTCCAACTACCGCAAATACGCCGTCTCGCTGGCCGGCGCGCGCGGCTACATGCAGGTGATGCCGTTCTGGACCGGCGTGATCGGTGACCATGACCGCAGCAAGCTGTTTCACATGCAGACCAATCTGCGCTATGGCTGCGCGATTTTGCGCATGTACCTGGATATGGAAAAGGGCGATTTGTACCTGGCGCTGGGGCGGTATAACGGCAGCCGGGGCAGGCCCGAGTATCCGAATGCGGTGCGCGCGGCGTGGGTGCAGTGGGAGCTCAAGCCGGCGGGTTGACGGCAAAAAAATACCCCGCTCGCAATGAAGCGGCGGGGCACTCGCTCGGCCAAATGGCCGGCGGGTCGCTGACTATTTCAAATGATCGGAGATGAGTTTCGTCATTTCAAACATGGAGACTTGGGCCTTGCCGCCAAAAACGGCTTTCAGTTTGTCGTCGGCATTGATCATGCGGCGGTTGGCCGGATCTTGCAGGTCGAGTTTTTTGATGTAATCCCAGACCTTCTTGGTCACTTCGGTGCGTGGCAACGGTGCTGCGCCAACGACGGCCGCCAGTTCGGTGGACGGCGTCATTTCTTTCATGAAGGCTGCGTTTGGCTTGCGTGGGGTTGCCGGTGCTGCCGCTTTCTTCGCCGCTGCCGGTTTCGCAGCCGGCTTGGCTGCGGTTTTTGCCGCTGGCGCGGCTTTGGCTACGGGTGCTGCTTTCTTGGCGGCTGCAGGCTTGGCTGCTGCCGCCTTGGCTGGCGCTGCTACTGGGGTTTTTTTGGCTGTTGCCATCTTCGAGCCTCCTTAACAAACACATGGGAAATTGCGCAATTAATCGCACGGCTAATATTGGTGGGGATTTCCACAGTATGCAAGCGATTTTCACGTTTTCAAGAGGAAAAAGTAGCGAAATCCGCCCTCTGTCGCCCGGGGGCAGCGTGGAAGGGCTTGCAAGGGTGTTTTTGCCTGAAAACGGCATGGTTGCTGGCTATGCGGGGAGGGGGAAATGCCGGGCTGAGGAAAATGCTGCCCGGCATTATTTAACATACTGTTTTACCGCTTTTTGCGGCGCCTGAAGGCCTTACTTCAGACCGGGCATCATGCCCTTCATGGAGCGCATCATCTTCATCATGCCGCCGCCCGACAGTTTTTTCATCATCGTCTGCATCTGCTCGAACTGGTTCAGCATGCGATTGACTTCCTGCACCTGCACGCCGGCGCCGGCGGCGATGCGGCGCTTGCGGGTGGCCTTGATCAGTTCAGGCTTGGCGCGTTCCTGCGGCGTCATCGAGTCGATGATGCCGCACATGCGGCGCACCTGCTTGTCCGCCTGGTCCATGTTCTTGCCGCCGGCCGCCTGCTGGAACTGCGCCGGCAGCTTGTCCATCAGATTGGCCATGCCGCCCATTTTCTTCATCTGCCCCAGCTGCGCCTTGAAGTCGTTCATGTCGAACTTGCCGCCGACCTTCATCTTCTGCGCCAGGTCGGCCGCCGCCTTGCTGTCGACGCCCTTGCGCGCTTCTTCGACCAGCGCCAGGATGTCGCCCATGCCGAGGATGCGGTTGGCCATGCGGGTCGGGTCGAACGCTTCGAGGCCGTCGAGTTTTTCCGAGACACCGGCAAACTTGATCGGTTTGCCCGTGATATGGCGCACCGACAGGGCGGCGCCGCCGCGCGCATCGCCATCGAGCTTGGTCAGCACGATACCGGTCAGCGGCAGCGCGTCATTGAAGGCCTTGGCCGTGTTGATGGCGTCCTGGCCCAGCATGGCGTCGACCACGAACAGGGTTTCGATCGGCTTGACGGCGGCGTGGACGGCGGCGATTTCGCGCATCATCTCTTCGTCGATGCCGAGACGGCCGGCCGTATCGATGATCAGCACGTCGTGATAGTGCTTCTTGGCCCAGTCCAGTGCGGCCAGGGCGATATCGACCGGCTTGTCATTGACCGTCGACGGGAAGAAGTCGGCGCCGACCTGGCTGGTCACCGATTGCAGCTGGGCGATCGCGGCGGGACGATACACGTCGGCCGAAACGGTCAGCACTTTCTTCTTCTTTTCTTCCTTCAGGTATTTCGCCAGCTTGCCGACGGTGGTGGTTTTACCCACACCCTGCAGGCCGGCCATCAGGATGATGGCGGGCGGCTGCTGCGCAAAGCTCAGTTGCGACGCTTCGGGACCGAGGTCGGCGCCCATGATGGCGGCCAGCTCGCGCTGCACCACGCCCACCAGGGCCTGGCCGGGCGACAGCGAGGAAAGCACTTCCTCGCCCATCGATTTTTCTTTGACGCGGGCGATGAATTCACGCACGGCGGGCAGGGCGACGTCGGCTTCGAGCAGCGCCAGGCGCACTTCGCGCAGCATTTCGGCGGTATTGGCTTCAGTCAGGCGCGCCTCGCCGCGCATGGTCTTGACGACTTTGGCAAGCCGTTGGGTAAGATTATCTAGCATGATCAACCTGCAGTGGAAAGCTTGGGAGTGGGCGGCGCTAAGCCGGACGATGGGCGCCATTTTACTCTATCGCGTGGCCGCCACGGTCCGGCGCCGGCATCGATAATTTGGCGTTTATGGCAATACCCTGATTGCATGCAAGGGCATTTCAGGTTTAAAATGAGAATAATTCTTATTTACATGGATGTCATGGCCGCCGCCGATTTTTCCCAGCAACAGCAACTGCATGTGCTCTACAGCAACCATCACGGCTGGCTGCAGGGCTGGCTGCGGCACAAGCTGGGCAATGCCTTTGATGCGGCCGACCTGGCGCAGGACACTTTTGTCAGCGTACTGACCGGCGGCGGCGCGCCGCAGATCCGCGAAGCGCGGCCGTTTCTGGCCACCGTCGCGCGCCGGCTGGTGGCCCACCGCTACCGCCGGCAGGTGCTGGAAGAGGCCTACCTGGCCGCGCTGGCCTGCCTGCCGCCGGCCGTGGCGCCGGCACCCGAGGAGCGCTTGCTGGCGCTGGAGGCCTTGCAGGAAATCGATGCGGCCCTTGACGGCTTGCCGTTCCCCGTGCGCACGGCGTTTTTGCTGGCCCAGCTTGAAGGCCTCAGCTACGCCGAGATCGCCGCGCGGCTCGATGTATCGGCCAGCTCGGTCAAACAGTATCTGACGCGCGCCAACCGGCACGTGTTCTTTGCGCTGCCGGCATGAGCAGGGCGCGGCATCCTGCCATCAACGAGGCGGTGGCGCAGCAGGCCGCCGACTGGCTGACCGTGCTGATGTCGGACGAGGCGGGCGAAGCCGAGCTGCGCGACTGGCGGCGCTGGCGCGAGCTGGACCCTGAACATGCACGGGCCTGGGCCCATATCGAGGCGTTTTCGCAGCGTTTTGGCAGCGTGCACAAGGGCGCGGCCACGCAGGCGCTGGCCAGCGCAAGCGTGCGTCCGGCCAGTGGCAAGCGCCGCCGCTTGCTGGCATGGCTGGGGGTGGCCGGAGGTGCCGGCATGCTGGCCGCGCAGAACGGCATGTGGGAGCGGGCGCAGGCCTTGCGCGCCGACTACCAGACGGCCACCGGCGAGCGTCGCGCTATCCTTTTGAGCGATGGCAGCGTCCTCAAGCTCAATACCGCCAGCGCCGTCAATGTACGCATCGATGGCGATGAGCGCCTGATCGAGCTGCTGGCGGGCGAAATCATGGTCGTCAGCGGCCATGGCGCCGGCAGCGATGCACCGCTGCTGGTGGCCACCCACGAAGGCCGGGTGCGCGCGCTCGGCACGCGCTTTTCCGTGCGCCAGCGCGATGGCGTGAGCCATGTGGCCGTGTTTGAAAGCGCGGTCGAAATCCGCCCGCTGGACGGTGTGGGCGCGCCCTTGCTGCTGCCGGCCGGGCGCAGCGCGACTTTTACGCGCCAGCGTCCCGAGGCGCCCCAGGCGATCGACGCCCATCTTGACGCCTGGTCGCGCGGGCAGATGATCGTCGACGACGTGACCCTGGGCGAGTTCCTGGCCGACCTGTCGCGCTACCGTCCCGGCCTGATCCACTGCGCGCCCGAAGTGGCCCAGCTGCGTCTGTCGGGGGTGTTTCTGCTGTTCGACACGGACCGCATCCTGAACCTGCTGCCCGATTCGCTGCCGGTGCAGGTGCGCAGCCGCACGCGCTACTGGGTGTCGGTCGAACCGGCCCCCTAGCCGCCCCGTCCCTCCCCCAAAAAATATTTTGTGGCAGGACTGCCCGATCCGGATGCTCGCGGCACCTGTATGTGAAGGATGCCGTTTTCATCATCCATTTGACGGAGAGACGCAGTGATGCAACAAAAACAAACAACCGGCCCGGCAGCACAGCCATGAAGCCGGCCCACCTGATGCTGTTGTCGCGCGTGCTGGCGGCCGTCTTTGGCGGCTATGCCCTCACTTCCGGCGTGGCGGTACTGCTGTCATCGATCTTGCCGCTGTCGCGCGTCGAAGCCGTGCAGACGGCCACCCTCAGCGCTTTCGCGGTCTATACCTGCGCCGTGATCTGGGTGTTTGCGGTGCCGGGCCTGCGCCGCGCGTGGCTGGGCATGCTGCTGCCGGCGATTGCCTGTGGCGGCCTGGGCCTGCTGCTGTCGCGGGGTGCCGCATGAGTGCGAAGCTGGAAAAAAACGTCAGGACGCCGCAGTCGGGCCGCTTGCGCCAGGCCATGGCCTGGCTGCATACCTGGAGCGGGCTGTGGATTTCCTGGCTGCTGTTCGCCATTTTCCTGACCGGCACCTTGTCGGTGTTCGAAGAGCCGATCGGTCACTGGATGCAGCCCGAGCATGCTTTGGTCGAGGCGGCGCACGCCAGCGAGCCGCCGCCGCCCAAGGTCACCGACCGCGCGCAGCGCCTGCAACTGGCGCTGGCCTTCATGGCCAGGGCCCATCCGAAGGCCGACATGTGGGAAATCTGGCCCGTGCAGCGGCCGGGTCAAGGCTTGTCGGCCTACTGGTTCCAGCCACAGGGCGGCTACGGTGCGGCCGATCTCGACCCGGTGACGGGCAAGGAAATCAGGCATGCGCCAGGCGGCGAACAGCACGCCAGCCAGCGCGCGACCCACGGCGGCCATCATTTCGTCGATTTTCACTATGAGCTCCATGCGGGGCGCATCGGTGTGTGGATCGTCGGCATCACCACCATGATCATGCTCGTTGCCCTGGTCAGCGGCGTGATCACGCACAAGCGCATCTTCAAGGATTTTTTTACGTTCCGCCCGGCCAAGGGCCAGCGCTCCTGGCTCGACGCGCACAACGCGGTGGCCGTCTTGACCTTGCCGTTCCAGTGCATGATCGCCTACACGGGGCTGGTGTTTTTCGCCGACGACTATGTGCCGGCGCCGGTGGTGGCGCAATATGGTGTGCAGAATACGAAAAAATCCTTCCTCGCCGAATGGAATGAGGCGGGCAAACCGGCGCGCACGGGCCAGCCGCTGGCCATCCCCGACCTGGAACCGTTTGCGCGGCGCGCCGAGCAGGCCATCGGCCAGGAGATCCGCGCGGTGGTGCTTGACAATCCGAACGACGGCTCCATGCGCGTGTGCATGTATGGCTGGAACGAAGAGCGCGAACTGATCGAACGCATCAGCCCCAGTACGGGCCGCGCCTGCTATGCGCTGGCCAGCGGCCTGGAAACGGCCGTGCGCCAGCCTGGCGGCTCGGACACGGGGGGCGCCGCGCTGACGCGCAATGTCATGGCCAGCCTGCACATGGCGAGCTTTGGCGGCCTGCCCATGCGCTGGCTGTATTTCGTCTGCGGCCTGGCCGGCACCGCCATGATGGGCACCGGTGCGATCCTGTTCCTGGTCAAGCGGCGCCAGAAGTCGCTCGGCGAATTCGGCGCCGCCACGCCGCGCGTCTATCGCCTGGTGGCGCGCCTGAATATCGCCGCGCTTGCCGGCCTGTCGATCGCCTGCATCGCCTACCTGTGGGCCAACCGCCTGATCCCCGTCGGCCTGGAACTGCGTGCGAGCTGGGAAGTGCGGGCCTTTTTCGGCGTCTGGTTATTGACCTTGCTGCACGCCTGCCTGCGCGGCGAGAAGCGCGCGTGGCTCGAGCAACTGGGCCTGCTGGCGGCGCTATGCCTGCTGCTGCCGCTATTGAATCTGCTGACGACGGGCGACCATCTGGCGGCGCAATGTGCGCGCGGAGACTGGGAAAGCGCCGGCGTCGAATTGTGCGCGCTGGCGTTCGGCCTGCTGGCCGCCTGGGCCGCCTGGAAGACCAATACGCGCAAGGAGAAGTGCGCCGCAGCGGCAAGGACGGCCCCCTTGTGCAATGCAAGCCGATCAAGCACCCTGGAGCACAACGCATGATCAATACCATCCTGTGCGCACTGGGCCTGTCGTATGCGGGCATGGCCAGCCTGTCGCTGGCGATGGACCGCCATCACGGCCAGGTATTCGGGCGCGATGCGGCCGTCCCTGTGCGGCGCGCGCTGCAACTGGCCGGCAGCGCGCTGCTGGCGCTGGCCATCTGGCCCTGCGTGGCCGGCTGGAGCGCCTCGGTCGGCGTGCTCGCCTGGCTGGGATTTTTGTCGGCCGGCGCGCTGGGCGTGGCCCTGCTGCTGCCGTATGCCCCCAAACTGCTGTTGCGTAGTTCCCTGCTGGCAGCCGTCGCCGCGCTGGCAGGGCTGGTAACCCTTCTTTAGTAATCCTCTTCAAGGACAGACCGATGCACGTTGCACCGAAGGCGACACCGTTTTATGCTTCCCGCCGCGCGGCCATTCTTGCTGGCGTGGCGCTGCTGGCGCTGGCAGGGACCGGCGCCCTGTGGGCCACGCGTGGCCCGGCCACGATTTTCGAGACCATGCCTGTCAAGCGCGGCAGCATCGAAGCGAGCGTGACGGCGATCGGCACCCTGCAGCCGCAAACCTATGTCGACGTGGGCGCCCAGGTATCGGGCCAGATCACGCGCTTGCATGTGCAGCCCGGCAGCGCCGTGGAAAAAGGCCAGCTGCTGGCCGAGATCGACCCCAGCGTGCAGCAGGCCACCGTCGACGCGGGCCGCGCCGCGCTGGCCGGCTTGAGGGCACAGCTGGCCGATCAAAAGGCGCAGCACCGCCTGGCTGGCCAGCAGCATGTGCGCCAGCAGCAGATGGCCAAATCCGATGCCACCCCGCTGGCCGAGCTGGAGCTGGCGGTAGCCACGCTGGCCTCGGCCGCCGCCAGAATCGACCATCTGAAGGCGCAGATAGACCAGACCCAGGCCAGCCTGAAAGCCGATGAAGCGCGCCTGGGCTATACGCGCATCTACGCGCCGATGGCCGGCAGCGTGGTGGGCCTGGACGCCAAGGAAGGGCAGACCCTGAACGCCACCTACCAGACGCCGACTATTTTGCGCATCGCCGATTTATCCGCCATGACGGTGTGGACGGAAGTGTCGGAAGCGGACGTGCGCCGCGTGCGCGCCGGCATGCCCGTGTATTTCACGACCCTCGGTGGCGACCAGCGCCGCTGGCGCGGCAAGGTACGGCAGGTGCTGCCGGCGCCGCCGGTCCCGGGCGGCGCCAGCGCCGGCACGGCGCTGGCGCCATCGACCAGCAAGGTAGTCCTGTACACCGTGCTGTTCGACGTCGACAACGCCGACGGCGAACTGATGCCGCAGATGACGGCGCAAGTGGTGTTCGTCACGGCGGCCGCCGACAATGTGCTGGCCGTGCCGCTGCCGGCGCTCAAACCGTCCACCGCTGAAGGCGCCAGGGCAGGCGAGTTTACTGCCCGCGTGATGGCGCCAGACGGCAAGGTCGATGAGCGCGAGGTGACGGTGGGCGTGCGCAATCGCTTGAGCGCCGAAGTGCTGCAAGGGTTGAAAGAGGGCGAACTGCTGGTGACGGGCGAACAGCCGGCCGTCAATGGACCGAGCCGGTTCCAGTTATGAACGAGATTGACAAAACTGCGCCCTTGATCGAGCTGCACGGCATTCGCAAACGCTACGGTGGCCATGACGGCGCGCCGGCCGTCGAGGTGCTGCGCGGCGTGAGCCTGTTGATCGGCGCCGGTGAATTCGTCGCCGTCGTCGGCGCCTCCGGTTCCGGCAAGTCGACCCTGATGCATCTGCTGGGCTGCCTGGACCGCCCCAGCGACGGCACGTATCACTTTGCCGGCCAGGACGTGGCAAGTTTGACTCCCGACGAGCTGGCCTGGCTGCGGCGCGAGGCCTTCGGCTTCGTGTTCCAGGGCTATCATTTGATCGCCACCGAATCGGCGCGCGAAAATGTCGAAGTACCGGCCCTGTATGCGGGCATGCCGGCGGCGCAGCGCCACGCCCGCTCGGCTGCGCTGCTGCAGCGCCTGGGGCTGGCCGAGCGCCTCGACCATCGCCCCAATCAGTTGTCGGGCGGGCAGCAGCAGCGCGTGTCGATCGCGCGCGCCTTGATGAATGGCGGACGCATTATCCTGGCCGATGAACCGACCGGGGCGCTCGACAGTACCAGCGGCGCCGAGGTGATGGCGCTGTTGGGCGAGCTGGCCGACGCCGGCCACACCATCATATTGATTACCCATGACCGCAAGGTGGCGGCCCAGGCCCGGCGCGTGATCGAGATCCGCGACGGCGAAATCATCGAAGACTCGGGCGCGGTGGCCATTCCCGCCACGGCGGCCACGCTGGCGCCGCTCGACATGGCGCGCGCAGCCAATGACAGCGGGGCGTCGCTGGGCACGGAACTGCTGGACGCCGCGCGCGCCGCCTGGCGCGTCATGTGGATCAACCGCTTCCGCACCGGGCTCACCTTGCTCGGCATCGTGATCGGTGTCGCTTCCGTGATCGTGATGCTGGCCATCGGCCTCGGTACGCGCCAGCAGGTGATGGCGCAGCTGGGCGCGTTCGGCTCTAACCTGCTGTACATGTCCTCGCGCGGCGAAAGCTCGCGTATTCCGGGGCGCAGCATCACCCTGGGCGACCTGGAGGCGTTGAAGGATGTGCCGGGCATTTCGCATGTGCTGCCCAACGTCACCGGCAACAAGGTGATCCGCCACGGCAATATCGACGTGCAGACCTATGTGCGCGGCACGGGGCCGGCGCTGCCGCAGATCCAGACCTGGCCGGTGGCCAAAGGGGGCTTCTTTACCGAGCAGGACGAACGCGAGATGGCCACCGTGGCCGTGCTGGGCGCGCGCCTGGCCGACAAGCTGATGCCCGACGTGGCCAATCCGGTGGGGCAGAGCATTTTGATCGGCAACGTGCCGTTCCAGGTGATCGGCGTGATGAGCGCCAAGGGCGCGCTGACGGGCGAAAAGGACGAGGACGACGTGCTGCTGCTGCCGTTTTCCACGGCCGGCATCCGTGTCTTCGGCCAGCGCGAACCGACCTACACCGTGCTGGCGGCGTTTGACGTGAAACGCGTGGCGCAAGTCGAGGCGGCGGTTGACGCCACCCTGTTCGAGCGCCACCGCATCCGCGACTACGGCATCAGCAACGCGGCCGCCTCGATCGCGGCGGAAGCGAAAACGCAGGACAACATGACCATGATGCTCAGCCTGATCGCCGCCGTGTCGCTGGTGGTGGGCGGCATCGGCGTCATGAACGTGATGCTGATGACGGTGCGCGAGCGCACGCGCGAAATCGGCATCCGCATGGCGACCGGCGCGCGCCGCCGCGACATCCTGCGCCAGTTCCTGACCGAAGCGGTGCTGGTGTCGGTGGTCGGTGGCGTGGCCGGCATCGTGGTTGGCATCGCATTCGCCGGCCTGCTGCTGGCGTGGCAAGTGCCGGTGATCTTTTCGCTCAGCGCCATCGGCGGCGCCTTTGCCTGCGCCGTGGCGACGGGGCTGGTGTTCGGCTTTATGCCGGCCCGCAAGGCGTCAGGGCTCGATCCGGTGGTGGCGCTGGCGGGGCAATAAAAAAATTGTTGCTCCTGCTTTAACACACGGTACTATCTCTGCATAATAAAAAAGCAGTGTTTCCTTGCCTGCAAGGCAGGCATTCCCATCACCGTGAGACAGGAGCAGCAGATGCGTCATTCCAGTATTTTCAAAACCACCATCGCCGCCGCCGTCATGCTGAGCTTCAGCATGGGCGCTGCACAGGTACAGGCCCAGGAGGTGGTTCGCCTGGGCAATCTGAAATTTGCCCACTACGGCGCCGTGTCGTATATCAAGGAAATCGCGCCCAAGTGCGGCATCAAGGTCGAAGAGCATATCTTCGCCAAGGGCCTGGACGTG
Organism: Janthinobacterium sp. PC23-8; assembly: GCF_002250505.1. GTDB lineage: Bacteria > Pseudomonadota > Gammaproteobacteria > Burkholderiales > Burkholderiaceae_D > Janthinobacterium. Next base: position 1,587,924 of record NZ_NJGY01000001.1, on the reverse strand, counting down.
ATGCAGGCGATTATTGCCGGCGAGCTGGACGTGGGCGCGACGGCGTCCGAAGCGGCCATTTCGGGCCGCGCCGGCGGCGCGCCTATCTATGTGGTGGCCGGCTTTGCCAAGGGCGGCGCGCGGCTGGTGGGCGGCACGGGGCAGAAGATTGCCAGCGTCAAGGATTTGAAAGGCAAGCGCGTGGGCGTGACGCGTGGCGGCATCCAGGAAGTGCTGCTGCTGGCCGAGCTGTCGCAGGCGGGGCTGACGTATTCGGAAACCAAGGGCAAGGACGTGCAATTGGTGTTCCTCGCGTATGCCGACCTGAACCAGGCGCTGATGGGCAAGAATATCGACGCCATGATGCAGTCGGAGCCGCAATCGTCGCAGGCCATCAACAAGGGCTTCGGCACCGAAGTGATCAAACCGTACGACACGCCGATCGGCGAGCCGGTGCGCACCATGGTGATGACGGAAAAATTCTACAAGGAACGCCGTCCGGTGGCCGAGAAGTTCATGCGCTGCTTCGTCGAGGCCACCAAGACCTTTATCGACAACAAGCCGACGGCGGAAAAATACGTGCGTGAAGTGGTGTTCCGTGGCCAGATTACCAAGGATGACTTCGACGACGCGATCAGCAATTCACCGTATTCCTACGACATCACGCCCGAACATATCCAGACCACCACCGACGTGATGGTGAAAACGGGCGTGGGCCGCATGAGCAAACCGCCGGTGGCCAGGGACTGGGTCAAGACCGATCTGCTCGACCAGGCCAAGAAAAGCCTGAATGTGAAGTAAAAGTCAGGAAAAATCGGGGAAAAGCCTGCGCGCCACGGCTGGCGCGCAGGGATAGCTGCTTATCGCCTGGCCGCCGCCAGTATCACCTCGGCCACCTGTTTCGGCTGCGACAGCATCGGCACATGGCTTGTTTGCAGCACGGTGCTGGTGGCCTTGATTTTGCTGGCAAACGCCTGCTGCAGTTCCGGCGCGATCATGCGATCCTTGCCGGCCACGATGTAGTAGCTGGGCTTGTTCTTCCAGGCGGCGACGGTGGTCTTGTCGGCAAACGCCTTGCCCTGGATCGGGCCTTGCGTGGCGGCCATCAAACGCGTTTGCGCGGCCGGCAGGTCCTGGGCGAAATTGACCCTGAGCGATTCCGCCGGCAGATACAGGAAACCTGCCGCGTCCGCCGTCAGGGTGGCGATGCCCGGTGGCGTCGGGTAGTCCTTGCCCAGTTCGCCCGAGGCTTCGCCTTCGGATGGCGCAAAGGCCGCCACATACACCAGCGCCTTGACCTTGTCGCTGGTGCCCGCTTCCGTGATCACGGTGCCACCCCAGGAGTGGCCGACCAGGACCACGCGGCCGGTCTGTGCATCGATCACGCGCTGGGCGGCGGCGACATCGTCAGCCAGGGAAGTCAGCGGATTTTGCACGGCCACCACTTTCAAGCCTTTTGCCTGCAGCAGCGGGATCACCTTGTCCCAGCTGGAACCGTCGGCAAAGGCGCCATGCACCAGCACCACGGTGGTATCAAGCTTCTGTTCAACTGGCGTAGCCGCCTGGGCTGGTGCAAGCGTGACGCCGGAAGCGATGGCGGCGGCGATCAGGGAAGCTTTGAAAGGGATGGACGACATGGCAGGACTCCTTGAGTTTATGGCTGGCTATTAATTAGCGCGCTAATTATTAATTAAAAATGGCGGTCGGTAGTGAACTTGCCCTGCTATCAGCAGCACCATCGGGCAGTCAGTGAAATAAGAATAGCGCACTAATCATTAGTGTGCAATATATTTTTGAGGAAATTCGACGCGGCTGGTCCATCAGGCGCCCAGCCTGGCGTTCAGCTTGCGCAAGCCTTCCATCATGACCTCGAATTCCGGCGCGATCACGCTGCAGTTGTTGGCAATCGCCTGGTCGATGGCGGTGCTGGCCTGGCGCAAGTCGCGTCCGGCCGCAGTCAAGGTCAGCACGCGGTTGCGTTCGTCGCGCGGATCGCGTGCGCGCAGCAGATAGCCTTCCGCTTCGAGCCGCTTGACCAGCGGCGTGATCGAGCCGGAATCTTGCTGCAAGCGCTCGGCCAGGTCCTTGATGCCCAGGCCTTCCTGGTCCCACAGTACCAGCATCACCAGGTACTGCGGATAGGTCAGCTTGATGGCGGCCAGCATCGGCTTGTACAGCTGGGTCATTTTCAGCGAGGTGGCGTAGAGCTGGAAACACAATTTGTCGTCGAGGCTGGAAGCGGGCATGGCATGGCAGTCAGAAAGCGGTGATGGCGCCAGCCTAACGATAATCGGCGCCTTAAGCAATATCCTGCAATATTCCGCAATATCCTGAAATGACGGGCAAGCTTGCCGTGCGGCAGGAAAGATTCGCGAAATCTTGAGGGCGGGCCACCGGCGCGGCCTCAGGCGCGATATCATGGCAGGCTCTTTCGCATTGCGCGCGGCACAGTATCGGGCAGCCACGCGTGCCGCTGCGCGATTCGCGCTGGCCGGCTATGGTGTAAACTTAAAACATGCAGACCTATTTTTTCTTCCTTGCCGCCATGGCGTATGCGGTGTGCGCGTTTCTTCCCTCGTCGCAAGGCAGGCTGATCGCCGCGCTGACCGGCGTCGCCTGGCTGTCGCACGCGGCCACCTTGTGGTTCGACCTGATGGCGCCGGGCACCTTGCGCTTCGGGTTTTCCGCCATGCTGTCGGCCGCGCTGTGGGTGTCGGTGGGCGCCTACTGGATAGAAAACCGCAATTTCAGCCTCGATGGCCTGCGCCGCATGGTCATGCCCTGCGCCGTGCTGGCGATCGGCCTGGCCTGGGCCTTTCCCGGCAATCAGGTGGTGCTGGAAGGCAAGTCCGCCGTGTTCGGCTGGCATATCACGGTGGCCGTGCTGGCCTACAGCACCTTGACGATCGCCGCTTTTCACGCCGTGCTGATGGCGCTGCAGGAATCGCGCCTGCACACGCGCAGCGAGCGGCGCGGCTTCTTGTCCGGGGCGCTGGACCAGCTGCCGGCCTTGCTGACGATGGAAAAGCTGCTGTTTCGCATGATCGGCCTGGGTTTCATTTTGCTGAGCCTGACCGTGTTGTCGGGCATTGTGTTTTCTGAACAATTATTTGGCAAGGCCCTGACCTGGGATCACAAGTCGGTATTTACCCTGCTGTCGTGGCTGCTGTTTGCCGTGCTGCTGGCCGGACGCCGCTTTCGCGGCTGGCGCGGCAAGACGGCGCTGACATTTACCCTGGCCGGCTTTGCCACCTTGCTGCTGGCCTATGTCGGCAGCCGTTTTGTACTGGAAGTGGTTTTGCACCGAGGATATTTATGACCCGTATTTTGTTCTGGCTGGCGCTGGTGTTCCTGGTGGTGTTCGCGATCCGCAGCAAGATCCGCGGCCTGCAGCAGCGTCAGCAACAACGCCAGCAGCAAGCTAATCCCCATGCAGCACCCGGCCGCGTGGCCGAATTGCCCGATGCCGAGCTGATGCTGTGCTGCGCCCACTGCGGCGTGTACTACCCGGCCTCCGAAAACGTGCAGGCCAAGGGCCACGACTACTGCAGTCACGCGCACGCCACTGTGTAACGACCGCCTGCCGCCTTCCTCAGCAATTTCTCATCCGTATCGTGACGCCATGCTCCGCCGGGCAGGCGTAGCATGGGCCTGACACTGACACCCTGATGTGTCCGATCGCAGTCCTTGTCGAAAGGATAGCTCATGCCCAGCTCGCGTATCCAGGCCGTCGGCAGCCACGTCGCGCCCCTCGCTAAAGATTCTGTCCCACAACTGAGCGGCAGTTCGGCCGCCATGCAGGCGCTGCGCGCGCAAATTGCGCGCATCGCCGCGTCCTGCGCGCCGGTGGCGATCCGCGGCGAATCGGGCAGCGGCAAGGAGCTGGTGGCGCGCGCCATCCATGCCCAGGGCGCGCGCGCCGCCGGTCCGTTTATTGCCGTCAATTGCGGCGCTATCCCCGAGACCCTGATGGAAGCCGAACTGTTCGGCTGCCGCCCCGGCGCCTACACGGGCGCGTTGCACGAGCGGCAAGGTCTGTTCCAGGCGGCACACGGTGGCAGCCTGCTGCTCGATGAGGTCGATGACCTGCCTTTGGTGATGCAGGTCAAGCTGTTGCGCGCGCTGCAGGAGCGCCGCGTGCGCAAACTGGGCGGCAGCGCCGACGAGGCCGTCGACGTGCGCATTCTGTGCGCCAGCCAGCACGGCCTGGCGCGCGGCGTGGCGGCCGGCAGCTTTCGCCAGGACCTGTATTACCGCCTGAACGTGATCGAACTGGCGGTGCCGCCCCTGCGCGAACGGCTGGGCGACTTGCCGGCCCTGTGCGAGGCCATCCTGGCGCGCCTGGCGCCACGGCAAGTCGTACATCTGGCGCCGGCGGTGCTGGCGGCGCTGGAGCGCCATGCTTTTCCCGGCAATGTGCGCGAACTGGAAAACCTGCTGGAACGCGCCCTGGCTTTTGCCGATGGCGGCGTGATCACGGCCGATGGGCTGGGTTTGGCTGTGACTGCGCCGGTGACGGCCCTGAACCCCGGCTTGCCGGGCCGGCAATTGCCGCTGCCCGGCATGGCGCATGGCGGCGCACCGATCATTCCGCTACAGTTGTTCCTGCTGCAAACCGAGCGCGAAATGATCCTGCAGGCGTTGGTGCAAACGCGCTACCACCGCGCGCGGGCGGCGCGGCAGCTGGGCATCAGCGTGCGCCAGTTGCGCTACCGCATGCAAAAATTGCAATTGCGCGAGCCGCCGGGCTGAGCCAACAGGACGCGGCCAGGACCGAAACGGCGCGGTAGATTATAATGCCGGTCCCGCTTTCGCCAGCGGCGGCTGCTCGCTGGTTCAGTAGTTGCATTGACGTAAATAATTGCTGCTACGGCAAGCACAAACCAGGCTGAAATTGATTTGGATTAATATCGGGAACCGGGTGCGCAGCGCTCTGCGGCGGCCTGCGTTAGTGCTCACTGCGCGGGTGCCGGGCCTGTGATCCATGCCCTGAAAAGTCAATTGAATTCGTGCATGAAATCGTAAAAATTAAGCGGGATCCAGGCGGGGAAAAGTATTGCGCCTGCCATCGATGGGTACTACAATTAGTGCATAAATTCGATATACTTACTAAATGTAGTGCCATCACAGATGTTTTCAGAATTAGTGTCAAGCCAGCGCCAACACCGTTTGCGTGCTTACCTGGCAAGCTGGCACTGGCGGTTTATCACCCATCGAGACAGGTTTCACGCCAGCCATGGCCGTGATGGCACGCTATTTTCATTCGTATCATCTGATGCCTTAAAAATGTAGTTTTTAATACTAAATACCGGAAGAAGCCCGGACCATCGGGCGTTCTATTCAACAACACACGCGGCAGCAAAACTGCAGGCTGACTTTAGCTGACAACGGGAGCTTCAATGCAATCACCTCAAGATATTTCTATCCATCCAACGCCAGTACCGCCAGCGCCAGGCGCGGCGCACAGCGTGGCAAGCATCGGCGTGGCCATGGGCGACTATCGCATCATCCGCCGCAACGGCGCGGTGGTGGCATTTGAGCCGTCGAAAATCGCCATCGCGATGACCAAGGCGTTTCTGGCCGTGGGCGGTGGCCAGGGCGCCGCTTCCGCCCGCGTGCGTGAACTGGTCGAGCAACTGACCAGCTCGGTCGTGGCCGCGCTGGTGCGCCGCCAGCCCGGCGGCGGCACCTTCCATATCGAAGACGTGCAAGACCAGGTGGAACTGTCGCTGATGCGTTCGGGCGAACACGATGTGGCGCGCGCCTACGTGCTGTACCGCGCCAAGCACATGGAAGAGCGCCGCCTGCAGAAGGAGGCGCTGGGCGCCTCCGCGCACGTGGCCGCACCGCAATTGAACGTGCTCGACAACGGCGTGCGCCGCCCGCTCGACATGCAGCAAGTGCGCGACCTGATCAACGCCGCCTGTGCCGGCCTGGAAAAGCATGTCGACGCCGACGCCATCCTCGCTGAAACCGTGAAAAACCTGTACGACGGCGTGCCGGTCGAAGAACTGCACAAGTCGGCCATCCTGGCAGCGCGCGCGCTGATGGAAAAAGACCCGGCCTACAGCCAGGTCACGGCCCGCATCCTGCTGCATACGGTGCGCAAGGAAGTGTTCGGCAAGGAAGTGCCGCAAGCGGCCGCAGCCGCCGAATACCTGACGTATTTCCCGGCCTATATCGCCAAGGGCATCGCTGCCGAGCTGCTCAACCCGGTACTGGCCACGTTCGACCTGGAACGCCTGGCCAAGGCCATCGTCGCCGACCGCGACCTGCAATTTGGCTATATCGGCCTGCAAACCCTGTACGACCGCTATTTCCTGCATATCCAGGACGTGCGCATCGAAATGCCGCAAGCGTTCTACATGCGCGTGGCGATGGGCCTGGCACTGAACGAGTCGGACCGCGAAGCGCGCGCCATCGAGTTCTACAGCCTGCTGTCTTCGTTCGACTTCATGAGCTCGACGCCGACCCTGTTCAACTCGGGTACCTTGCGCTCGCAGCTGTCGTCGTGCTACCTGAGCACGGTGTCCGATGACCTCGAAGGCATCTACGACGCCATCAAGGACAACGCGCTGCTGGCCAAGTATGCCGGCGGCCTGGGCAACGACTGGACGCCAGTGCGTGCCCTGGGTGCCCATATCAAGGGCACCAACGGCAAGTCGCAAGGCGTGGTGCCGTTCCTGAAAGTGGTCAACGACACCGCCGTGGCCGTCAACCAGGGCGGCAAGCGCAAGGGCGCCGTTTGCGCCTACCTGGAAACCTGGCACATGGACATCGAGGAATTTCTCGACCTGCGCAAGAACACGGGCGACGACCGCCGCCGCACCCACGACATGAACACGGCCAACTGGATTCCCGACATGTTCATGAAGCGCGTGATGGAAAAAGGCGAATGGACCCTGTTCTCGCCATCGGAAACGCCGGACCTGCACGACAAGGTCGGCAAGGCCTTTGAAACGGCTTACCTGGGCTACGAAGCGAAGGCCGCCGCCGGCGAAATGCGCTCGTTCAAGAAAATTGCCGCGCTCGACCTGTGGCGCAAGATGCTGTCGATGCTGTTTGAAACCGGCCACCCATGGATCACCTTCAAGGACCCGTGCAATATCCGCAGCCCGCAGTCGCATGTCGGCGTGGTGCACAGCTCGAACCTGTGCACGGAAATCACGCTGAACACCAGCGCCGACGAAATCGCCGTCTGCAACCTGGGTTCCGTCAACATGCCGGCGCACATGAAAGAAGGCAAGCTCGACCACGTCAAGCTGGCGAAGACCGTGCGCACCGCCATGCGCATGCTCGATAACGTCATCGACATCAACTACTACGCCGTCGACAAGGCGCGCAATTCGAACATGCGCCACCGTCCGGTCGGCATGGGCGTCATGGGCTTCCAGGATTGCCTGCACATGATGCGCATCCCGTTTGCCTCCGACGCCGCCGTGTCGTTTGCCGATACCTCGATGGAAGCGGTGTGCTACTACGCCTACCTGGCCTCGACCGAACTGGCCGAAGAGCGCGGCCGCTACGAGTCGTACGCAGGTTCCCTGTGGGACCGCGGCATCCTGCCACAGGATTCCGTCAAACTGCTGCTTGAAGAGCGCGGCGGCTACCTGGAAGTCGATACTTCGTCGGCGATGGACTGGACCCCGGTGCGCGAACGCATCGCCAAATTCGGCATGCGCAACTCGAACTGCGTGGCGATCGCGCCGACGGCCACCATTTCGAACATCATCGGCGTGTCGGCCTGTATCGAGCCGACGTTCCAGAACCTGTACGTGAAATCGAACCTGTCGGGCGAATTCACCGAAATCAACGGCTACCTGGTGCGCGACCTGAAGGCGCGCGACCTGTGGGATGAAGTGATGATCTCGGACCTGAAATACTTCGACGGTTCCTTGGTGAAGATCGACCGCATCCCGCAAGACCTGCGCGACATCTACGCCACCGCCTTTGAAGTGTCGCCGAGCTGGCTGGTGGAAGCGGCATCGCGCCGTCAGAAGTGGATCGACCAGGCGCAGTCGCTGAACATCTACATGGCCGGCGCCTCGGGCAAGAAACTCGACGAGACGTATAAACTGGCGTGGCTGCGCGGCCTGAAAACGACGTATTACCTGCGCACCATCGCCGCCACCCACATGGAGAAATCGACCTCCAGGACCGGCGCCCTGAACGCGGTGGCGGTCGATGGCGGCATGTCGGCCAGCGCCCAGAGCGCGCAGGCCGCCAGCGTGGCTGCAGCCGCCGCCGTGGCCGTCGCGCCAGCAGCGGTTGCCGTAGCGGCAGCGGACGACGCCGATGGCGAAGCCTGCTACCTGCGTCCCGGTGATGATGGCTTCGAAGAGTGCGAAGCCTGCCAATAATTTAAAGTGCTCAGCCCGGCATCGCCGGGCTGATTGTGAATATCCGCATTTCAAGAGAGAAATAATTATGTCCTTATCCTGGGATGATGAAACCACGACGGCAGCAGTGCCGCGTCCGGCGCAGCAGGCGCCACTGGGCAATACCGAATTGAACCTGTCGGCCGGCGCCGAACCGTCCGAAGCGAACGCCGAGCAGGTGGCGCGCCGCGTCAACGCCGACGACAAGCGCATCATCAATGGCAAGACCGACGTCAACCAGCTGGTGCCGTTCAAGTACAAATGGGCATGGGACAAATACCTGGCCGGCTGCGCCAACCACTGGATGCCGCAGGAAGTGAACATGCAGCGCGATATCGAGCTGTGGAAGAATCCGAACGGCCTGACGGAAGACGAACGCCGCCTGGTCAAGCGCAACCTGGGCTTTTTCGTGACCGCCGACTCGCTGGCCGCCAACAACATCGTGCTGGGCACCTACCGCCACATCACGGCCCCCGAGTGCCGCCAGTACCTGCTGCGCCAGGCTTTCGAGGAAGCGATCCACACGCACGCCTACCAGTACATCGTGGAGTCCCTGGGCCTGGACGAAGGCGAGATCTTCAACGCCTACAACGAAGTCAAGTCGATCCGCGACAAGGATGAATTCCTGATCCCGTTCATCGACATGCTGACCGACCCGGCGTTTACCACCGGCACCACCGAAAACGACCAGAAGCTGCTCAAGTCCCTGATCGTCTTTGCCTGCCTGATGGAGGGTTTGTTCTTCTACGTCGGCTTCACGCAGATCCTGGCGCTGGGCCGCCAGAACAAGATGATGGGCGCGGCCGAGCAGTACCAGTACATCCTGCGCGACGAGTCGATGCACTGCAACTTCGGCATCGACCTGATCAACACCATCAAAATGGAAAACCCGCAGCTGTGGACGGCCGAGTTCCGCGAAGAGATCAAGGTGCTGTTCCTGCGCGCCGTCGACCTGGAATATGCGTATGCCGAAGACACCATGCCGCGCGGCGTACTGGGCCTGAACGCGCCGATGTTCAAGGGCTACCTGCGCTTTATCGCCAACCGCCGCGCCCAGCAGATCGGCCTCGAGCCGCTGTTCGCGCAAGAGGAAAACCCCTTCCCGTGGATGAGCGAAATGATCGACATGAAGAAGGAACGCAACTTCTTCGAAACGCGCGTGACGGAATACCAGACCGGTGGCGCGTTGAACTGGGAGTAATTGAAACAGGCTGCTTTACCTTGAAAAAAACCCCGCGAGCTGAAACCAGCTGGCGGGGTTTTTTCATGGGCTTTGATTTTTACTGCAAGCCGCCGGCGCTGATGAAATGCTGGCGCGCAAACGACAGCAGCTGGCTGTCGGACGGGTGATCGACCGTTTCCACGGCCTTGACTTTATCGGCGATGGCCGTTGCGTTGGCGGTCAGGTGTTTCATAAAGGCGGTCTTTTCGCCGGCCGGTCCGACCACCAGGATTTGCTGGCTGTCTTTCAGGGTCGCCGCGATCTCGTTGTAGAAGCGCGTGTTGTCGTCTTCGCTGGCATGGCTGTCGCCGTGCTTGACGTGCGGGTGCGGATGCGTGGAGTGGGTTTTCAGCGACTCGGATTCGGCAGCGTCCTTGTCGAAATGGATGACATGGGCTTTGACATGGTCGAGCCAGACGACGGCGTTATTCAATGACATGGGGTACTTTCGTGGGAATGCGTGAGGACGCATGAGCGCCGCGGGGAGAAGCATGTCGCCCGGATGCATCCGGGCGACTCGGCAACGGCTCCATGGTAGGCGCATTGCCGCTGCTGATCGGTGCGGTAGCACACTGAATCAGGCTGTCCCTGCTCGTTTTCCTACCCTGGCAAGGGCAGCGCCGGCTCGCGCTTGCCGCGCTGCGCCGTCACCGAACTGCCGACCGATGCCGCCATGATCAGCGCGATGGCCAACCACTGGGTGGCGCTCAGGTATTCATTGAGCAGGGCCAAAGCCAGCAAGGCCGCCACGGCCGGCTCCATGCTGGCCATGATGCCGAAGGCTTGTGGCGACAGGCGTTTGAGCGCCACCATCTCGAGCGAGATGGGAATCGCGCTCGAGATCAGCGCCACGCCCAGTCCCGTGATCAGTAGCTGCGGTGACAGCAGCGCGCTGCCGGCATGCGCCACGCCGACCGGCACCACCACCAGCGCCGCCACGAACAAGCCCAGCGACACCGAATGGCCCGCATGCAGATGGCTGGCGCGCTTGCCGAAGAGGACGTAGGTGGCCCAGAAGACGGCGGCGGCCAGCGCGAACATCATGCCGGCCGGGTCCAGCGTGGACATGTCATGACCGAGCGGCAGCAGCAGCGCCAGGCCGGCGGCGGCCAGCAGCACCCAGAGGAAGTCGAGCGGGCGGCGCGAGGAGAGCAGGGCGACGGACAGTGGTCCGGCAAACTCGATCGCCACCGCGATGCCGAAGGGGATGGTGCGCAGCGACATGTAGAAGCACAAATTCATCGCGCCCAGCGCGGCGCCATACAGGGCCACCGTGCGCGCGTCCTGGCGGCTCAGGGTCCAGCGCCAGGGACGCCAGAACAACAGCAGCAGCAAGGCGGAAAAGCCGACGCGCACGGCCGTCGTGCCCTGCGCGCCGACCAGCGGAAACAGGGCGTGCTTGGCCCAGGAGGTGCCGATGCCCAGTGCGGTGACTGCGCCCAGGATGGACAGGATCGGAATGAAGGAAGCGTGGCGCGACATGGTGTATGGAGGCAGGCTAGAGAGGGTGACATTCTATGGTGTTTGCGCCGGCCTGTGGAGACGGTTGTCCTGATCGGTGATGGCGCGCGGTGCGCGTGCGCATCGGCATGCGCGCAGGGGGAATTGGCCATTTGCCGCGCGTTTGTACGTTAGCGCGCGTATCGCTGTAAAAAAGCCCGCGAAAACGTATCGTGCCGGTTGCGCATCGACAAGGTTTTCGTGTACTTTAGGAGATTGCAAATGCGAGTGGTAGTATGCGGGGTTTTTTGACCAGCGCGAAGCCAGAAAAAGCTCGCAAAACAGGGATACAGATTTACACGGATATGCACAACACCACCCCGTTTTCGTCTGCCGCCGTGCCCGAATTTTTTCAGGCTTGGCGGTTTTTTATTTGACGATTCCTGGTGGCGGCGAGCGCGATGCGAGGAGCGGAAAAAACGCACGGCATCGAAAACGAAACAACCGAATTCAGACTTTGCCACCAGCTGCGAGATAAAGCACGGTGGCACCGACGATGGCTGAAGTGCTGCAAACGTGAGGAGTTGCAGCAGTTCAGCTGGTGCCGAATTCATTAGCGCAAACAAGCGTTTGTGCCGATGAATAATTCGCCTGGCCTATCCCTGTGGTGGGTTGGACGGGTTTAAATCTTGTAGCTTAAATTTCTCATCTCAGATGAAGGAGAGACAAATGGCAACAGCCGCTAAGAAATCAGAAGTAAAGAAACCAGCCGCAAAAGCTGCTCCTGCCGCGAAGAAGCCGGCCGCCGCAGCCAAACCGGTTGTCGCCAAACCTGCTGCCAAAGCCGCAGCCAAACCCGTTGCCGCCAAGGCGGTAGCCAAGGCGGTAGTCAAACCGGCCGCCAAGCCAGCCGTGAAAGCGGCAGCAGCGAAACCTGCGGCGAAAGCAGTAGCCAAGCCAGTGGCAGCAGCGAAACCTGCGGCAAAAGCAGCAGCCAAGCCAGCGGCAGCAGCGAAACCTGTGGCAAAAGCAGCAGCCAAGCCAGCGGCCAAAGCGGCGGCAAAACCGGCAGCCAAGCCCGCAGCGAAAGCGGCAGCCAAACCTGCGGCGAAGGCAGCGGCCAAACCAGCCGCCAAGCCAGTAGCCAAAGCGGCGGCCAAGCCTGCGGCCAAAGCGGCAGCCAAGGCTGTGGCAAAACCTGCGGCCAAGCCAGCGGTAAAAGCAGCAGCCAAGCCTGCCGCAAAAGCAGCGGCGAAACCTGCGGCCAAGGCGGCAGCGAAACCAGTGGCTACAGCGGCAGCCAAACCTGCTGCAAAAGCAGCGGCGAAACCTGCAGCCAAGGCTGTGGCGAAACCGGCGGCCAAGCCAGCGGCAAAAGCAGCAGCCAAGGCTGTGGCAACACCAGCGGCAAAAGCAGCAGCCAAGCCAGCGGTCAAAGCAGCAGCCAAGCCAGCGGTCAAAGCGGCAGCCAAGCCAGCGGTCAAAGCGGCAGCCAAGGCTGTGGCGAAACCTGCAGCCAAGCCTGCGGTCAAAGCAGCAGCGGTCAAAGCGCCAGCGGCCAAGCCAGCAGTAAAAGCGGCAGCGGCCAAGCCAGCGGCCAAGGTCGCGGCGAAACCCGCAGCCAAGCCTGCGGCAAAAGCAGCGGCCAAGCCAGCAGCGGCGGCAGCACCGGTAGCGGCGCCAGTGGCGGCACCCGCCGCCGCGCCAGCCGCAGCGAAAAAGGCCGCGCCTAAAAAGGCCGCGCCGAAAAAAGCCGAAGCAGTCAAGCCCGCGGCGCCTGTCGCTCCGGTAGCAAAAACCGTGTTGGCGCCGGCCGCCGCCTGGCCGTTCCCGACCAGCACCACCCGCCCATCGTAAGCTGGATGAATCGGGTGCCTGCATGAGGCAACACGCCGCTGTGTGACGCAATCACACAGCGGTTTTTTTTTGGAGAATTTGTTGTGCTGAACACTATCCTTACATTGATCGTTGATACCATTGCCACGCTGCTGGGCGGCGTTCTGCTGCTGCGTTTCTGGATGCAGGCCGTGCGCGTGCGTCCGCCGTCGTCGGTGGCGCAATTCACCTTTCAATTGACCGACTGGCTGGTGCGCCCGCTGCGCCGCGTTGTGCCGGGCGTGGGCGGCTACGACTGGGCCAGCCTGATCGGCGCCTTCCTGATCGTGCTGCTGGCCACCTGCGTCTGGTTTATCGCCGGCCTGCCAGTCGAAGCGGTCCTGCTCAAAGCCCTGCAGCGCTTTTTGCAATGGATACTGTACGGTTTCATGGCGCTCCTGATCATCGAAGCGATCTTCAGCTGGGTCAACCCGCATGCGCCGCTGGCACCGTTCGTACGCGCCCTGAACGAGCCGCTGCTGCGTCCGATCCGCAAGGTCGTGCCGTTGGTGGGGAGCCTCGATTTGTCGCTGCTGGTGGCGCTGATACTGCTGCAGATTGCGCAGATGCTGGTGGGGATGATTTTTGTGATGGGATAGCCTTGCAACGCAATGCCTGGTAGTACTGGGGTCAGACCCTCGTCAGCATTGGCGCAAAGCTCAGCGCCAACGGGCGTGGGGGGCTGACCCCGGCCTTAACCGGGTTCGCGGGTTTAATAACGGTAACCGAAGGCCGCTTCAAACTGATCGGCAATGCTCTCGGCCGTAAATACATGGTTCTGTGCGCCCTGGGTGGCGATCTTGATGGCGCCCAGCAGGCTGGCCAGGCGGCCGCTGGTTTCCCAGCCCAGGTCGTTGGTGATGCCGAACAGCAGGCCGGCGCGGTAGGCGTCGCCGCAGCCGGTCGGGTCCAATACGTCCTTGGCGGCGACGGCAGGAATGTCGATGCGCTTGCCATCCGTATAAATCTCCGAACCCTTTTCGCCGCGCGTGACGATCAGCGCTTCGAGGCGGCTGGCGATGTCCTGCAGGGTCAAGCCCGTGCGCTCCATCAACATTTCCATTTCATAATCGTTGGCCGACACATAGGTGGCTTTGTTGATGAAGTCGATCAACTGCTCGCCATTGAACATCGGCAATTGCTGGCCCGGATCGAACATGAAGGGAATGCCCAGTTCGGCCAGGTCGGCGGCATGCTTGAGCATGCCCTGGTCGCCGTCCGGCGAAATGATGGCGACGCGGGCCGGGCCGGCGTTGGCGATCGGGTTTTCATGCGCGAACGACATGGCGCCCGGGTGGAAGGCGTTGATCTGGTTGTTGTCGCTGTCGGCGGTCACAAAACACTGCGCGTTGTAGCTGTCGGCCTTGATCAGGATATTGGCGGTGGAAATGCCCAGCTTTTGCAGGCGCTCCAGGTAGGCGGCGCTGTCCTGGCCCATCACGCCGACGATGCGCGGATCGCCGCCCAGCATTTTCAGGCTGTAGGCGATATTGCCGGAGCAGCCGCCGAACTCGGTGCGCATGGTTGGCACCAGGAACGAAACGTTCACCTTGTGCAGCTGGTCGGCCAGCAGCGATTCGCCGAAACGGCCCGGGAATTGCATGATGGTGTCGGTAGCGAGCGAGCCGCAGATCAATGAAGTTTTGGTCATGGTAGTGTCAGTCAAGGGTAAAAGATGGCGATATGGTAGCCGGATGCCGCAAGCCGGTCCAAGCTGAAATACAGTTTGATGTTCTGTTCCGAGCGCGGTGCGAAGCCTTTGCCGATATCGGTGCCGGCCGGCAGATAGTCGCGTGGCGCAACCACGCGGCGCAGCACCGGCTTGCCATCGTCATCATTGAGGATCAGCTCGATGTTCGGCCAGGCTTGCACGCTGCGGCCCAGGTTGCGCAGCTGCGATACATAGGAAAAACGGTTCGGCGCCAGGGTTTGCAATTCGCCTTGTTCGATGGACAGCGCTTCGATCTGCGCGGGCAGCTCGACCTGGCAGCCGCTCAGCGAACACAGTGCGGCCAGGGCCGGCTTGAACTGCGGAAACTGGGCGGCCAGCGGATTGCGGAAGGTGGTCATCACTTGCAGCAGCAGCAACAGCAACAGGGCGATGGAACCGGCCAGCATGGCCACGCGCAGGGCCTTGCCGCTCTGTTCGCGGCGCCGGCCCTGGGTCACGAAGGCGGGCTCTTCAACCGGAGGCAAGTCGTCCAGCACATGCAGCTCGGCAGCTGGCGGCGCGCTGCCTGGCGGCAGGTCGAAGGAGTGATCGGTCAGCGTTGGTTCCTGGCGCGCGCCTGCCGGAGCCGGCTGCACAGGTTTGTCCAGGCTGACTTTATACGGTTCAATGTCAGTTTTTTGTGCCGCTTCATCTGCCTCGAACTTCGGCTCGAGCCGGCTGTCGCGCAGATATGTGACAAAGGCGGGTGCTTCCTCGATCTCGCGGCGGCGGAAGGGCGCCATCGGCACGGCTGGCGTGGCCATCGCCGGCGCAGGCTCCGGCTCGGCTTCAGGTTCGGGTTCGGCGGCGAATTGGGGCGCCTGGCCGATATCGAGGTCGAGCTCGATTGCTTCTTCGGCGGCGCGCGCGTCGTCCTGGTCGGCCTTCGGTTGCGCCGTTTCAGGCAGGATGCCGAAGGGATCGAACGAGGTGTCGAAGTCGAGCGTATAGAGCGGCTCTTCATCGCCGCTGGTGCAGGAAGGCGTGTCTTCGGGAATATCGAGCGCCAGCACCGGCGGCAACGATGGCGCGGCCGGTAGTGGCGCTGGGGCCGGGGAGGCCGATGGCAGCAATGCCGCGTCCGGATCGACCAGCGCGGCATTGCCGTCAAATACTTCCTTGCATGTGCCACAGCGCACGATGCCCCCACGTAATTTCAACTGGTCAGCGGCGACCCGAAATATCGTGTTGCAATGGGGGCATTTGGTGGCGAGGGCCATTGCTGTGCTTATGCACCTTCCGCGCGTGGCGCCGGAGCGCTGGACGCACCCAGGCGGCCGTGCAGGGCTACCCAGCCGTCTTGCTCAGCCCATACGCCAAGCTGAATGAAGGGGGCGTAGGCGGCCGCCACTTCTTCCGCCTGGCGCGCCAGCACGCCCGACAAAATCAAGGCGCCGCCGTCGGCAACACGGCCCGACAACATCGGCGCCATCAGTTTCAATGGGCTCGACAGGATATTGGCGACGACGATATCGAACCTGGCGGCGGCATGGGCCGAGGTGGCAAAGGTGTCTGGCAGAAAGTATTCGATCTCGCACTGGTTGCGCTCGGCATTGTCGCGCGCCGATTCGATCGCCTGCGGGTCGATATCGACGCCGGCCACCGCTTGCGCACCCAGTTTTTTGGCCACCATGGCCAGGATGCCGGAGCCGCAGCCATAGTCGAGCACGCTCTTGCCGGGCGCCGGATGGGCTTCCAGCCATTCCATGCACAGGCGCGTGGTCGGGTGGCTGCCGGTGCCGAACGCCAGGCCCGGGTCCAGTTCCAGGATCAGGCCGTCAGGGTCCGGTGCCTCGTGCCAGCTCGGCACGACCCAGATGTTCTTGCCGATGTGGATGGGCGCGAACTGCGACTGCGTCAGGCGCACCCAATCCTGCTCTTCCACGGCGCGCACGGTAAACGCGGGCGCCCCGGCCATGCCGATAGCGGCTGCGGCGGTCGCCACGATGGCGGCCTGGTCGGCGTCGACATCGGTCAGCGCCACCACGCGGCTGCGTTCCCACGCCGCTTCCTTTGGCTCCATGCCGGGCTCGCCAAACAGCGGCTGCTCGGCTTCGGTGCCTTCGTCGGCGTCTTCCACCGACACCGACAGGGCGCCCGCTTCCATCAGGGCGTCGGACATGGCCTCGGCGTTGTCGCGCGCAATTTCAATGACGATTTCAGTCCAGCTCATGCTCCCGCCTTGGCGTCCGCCTTGATTTCCGATTTCTTGGCGATGCTCGGGGTGTCGCCATGAATGTGCTTGCCCAGGTCCGGCATGTCGGCCAGCTTCTGTTCCAGGTAATGGATGTTGGTGCCGCCTTCGATAAAGCGCGCATCGATCATCAGTTCGCGGTGCAGGGCGATATTGGTGTTGATGCCTTCGACCACCATTTCGGACAGGGCGATCTGCATGCGGCGTATCGCTTGCTCGCGCGTAGCGCCGTAAGCGATCACTTTGCCGATCATCGAGTCGTAGTGGGGCGGTACATAGTAGCCGGCGTAGGCATGCGAATCGACGCGGATGCCGGGACCGCCCGGTGCGTGCCAGGACACGATCTTGCCTGGCGAAGGCGTAAATTTGAACGGATCTTCGGCATTGATGCGGCACTCGATGGCGTGGCCCGACAGCAGCACGTCGCGCTGGCGGAAACGCAGTTTTTCGCCGGCGGCGATGCGGATCTGTTCCTGCACGATATCGATGCCGGTGATCATCTCGGTGACCGGGTGTTCGACCTGCACGCGGGTGTTCATTTCGATGAAATAGAACTCGCCGTTCTCGTACAGGAATTCAAACGTGCCGGCGCCGCGGTAGCCGATCTTGCGGCAGGCCTCGGCGCAACGGTCGCCGATCTTTTCGATCAGTTTGCGCGGGATGCCCGGCGCCGGTGCTTCTTCGATCACCTTCTGGTGGCGGCGCTGCATCGAGCAGTCGCGCTCGCCCAGCCAGACGGCGTTCTTGTGTTCGTCGGCGAGGATCTGGATTTCCACGTGGCGCGGATTTTCCAGGTACTTCTCCATATAGACTTCAGGGTTGCCGAATGCGGTGCCCGCTTCGGTCTTGGTCATCGCCACGGCGTTGATCAGGGCCGCTTCGGTGTGTACCACGCGCATGCCGCGTCCGCCACCGCCACCGGCCGCCTTGATGATGACCGGGTAGCCGACCTTGCGCGCAATTTGCACAATCGCTTTCGGATCGTCCGGCAACGCGCCTTCCGAGCCTGGCACGCACGGCACGCCGGCCTTGATCATGGTCTGCTTGGCCGAGACCTTGTCGCCCATCAGGCGGATCGATTCGGAACGGGGGCCGATAAAGACGAAGCCCGATTTTTCGACGCGTTCGGCGAAGTCGGCGTTTTCCGACAGGAAGCCGTAGCCAGGGTGGATCGCTTGCGCGTCCGTCACTTCAGCGGCGCTGATAATGGCCGGCATGTTCAGGTAGCTCAGGGCCGACTGTGCCGGCCCGATGCAAACGGATTCGTCGGCCAGCTTGACGTATTTCGCGTCCTTGTCGGCTTCAGAGTGAACTACAACCGTTTTGATGCCCATTTCGCGGCAGGCGCGCTGAATACGGAGGGCGATTTCACCACGGTTGGCAATCAGGATTTTTTCAAACATGGTAGGTTCGCGTATGTCTGTGAGAGCCGGCTAGCCGGCGGAACAACAAGTGTGAGGGGCGTGAAACTGCAAACGGCCGTTGCCGGCCGTGTGGACAGGGGGTCAGCCGATCACGAACAGGGGTTGGCCGAATTCGACCGGCTGGCCGTTTTCCACCAGGATCTGGGTGACGACGCCGGCTTTGTCGGTATCGATTTCATTCAACAGCTTCATCGCTTCGATGATGCACAGGGTGTCGCCTTCCTTGACGGTGGAACCGACTTCGACGTACGCGGCGCTGCCAGGAGCGGAGGAACGGTAGAAGGTGCCGACCATCGGCGACTTGACCACGTAGCCGGTAGGCTCGGCGGCCACCACGACGGGCGCCGCGGCTGGCGCAGGTGCCGCTTGCGGGGCGGTTTGGTAAGGGGCTTGCATGCCTGGCTGCATCATGACCATCTGGTTTTGCGGCATGGCCGACGATTTGACGATGCGAACCTTGCTTTCGCCTTCGGTCACTTCCAGCTCTGCGATATCCGATTCGGCGACCAGGTCGATCAAGGTCTTGAGTTTTCGTAGATCCATGTAAAACCCCTAGGAATGTAATTTGTTTTGTAAGTGGTGCGGCGCGGTCGAAAGCCCGTTGCCGCGCTAATGGCGTGCAGATCGCGTAGATTAACGTTCTTTAAGTGCAAAGTCGATGGCAAACCGATATCCATCGATACCCAGTCCGCAGATCGTCCCTTGCGCGATCGCGCTCAGGAATGAGTGATGACGAAACGTTTCGCGTTGGTAAATATTCGAGATATGAACTTCCACAAACGGGATGGCCACCCCCGCCAGCGCATCGCGCAAGGCCACGCTGGTATGGGTCAGGCCGCCCGGATTGATGATGATCGCGTCTACCCCTTCCGCTCGCGCGGCATGGATACGGTCGATCAGCGCACCTTCATGGTTACTCTGGAAGCATACCAGATCGGCGCCGGCCGCCAGTGCTTGCGCCATCGCCGCCTGCTCGATATCGGCCAGGGTGCTGGCACCGTAGACCTCAGGCTCGCGCGTCCCCAGCAAATTCAAGTTGGGGCCGTTGAGCAGAAGGAGGTTTTTTGCCATGTATGGAAGACCGTTTTAGCGAAAGTTCCGCATTTTGCCGCCAAAGATACGCATTGGCAAGAGAAAAAAGCACGCTGTCGAATTTACAATTTTCCCAGGTCGGCACGCAATTGATCGAATTTCAGCCGGCCCAGATAGGTCTTTTTGACTTCGCCATCGGCGCCGATCAGCACGGTAAATGGCAAGCCGCCCGTGGTATTGCCGAAATGGCGCGACAGGTCGGTGCCGCTCATGCCCGAGACATACACGGGGTAGGCGATCTTGACCTTCTCGGCGAAGGCGGCAATATTGCTGGCAGAATCGATGCCGATGCCGATGACCTGCAGGTTTTTGCCGGCAAAGTCACCTTGTATTGCCGACAATTCCGGCATTTCCTGCACGCAGGGCGGGCACCACGGCGCCCAGAAATTGACCAGCAAGTTCTTGCCTTTCCATTGAGACAGGGCTTGCGTGGCGCCGGCCGCGTCCGGCAGCGACAGCGCATACAGTTCAGTGACAGGGCTGCTGCCGCCAGGCGCCATGGTGGTGGTCACGGGCGCGGCCGCTTGCTTGTTCTTGCTGAGGCCAACATAAGCGCCCATGGCGCCGAACAGCAGGGCGACGATGGTGCAGGCAATAATATTCTTTTTGGTCATATTGATTTGAATAAAGGTTTTTCATGATATTGCCTGGGACTGGCTCAGCAAGGTACGCAGGCCGGCGATATCGGTACGCAGCACTTTGCCGTCCGCCCTGGGCTTGAGCGCGCCGCGCATGTCGTCGAGTTCGTACATGGCCGCATGTACGCCTTCGTTGTTCCACAGGAAACTGGCGGTCTCGACAGCATCATAACGCGGCCCCTTGAAATGCGGGGTTTCCGACATGTCCAGCACCACGTTTTTATTGAGCAGGAAAATATGGATGTCCTTGGCGCTCTCGGCAAACAGCTGCAGATAGATTTCATCGTGGGGGCCGGCCGTGCCGTTGAGCACGGGGCCGCTGAGCAGTGGATGAAATTGCTGCAACGCTTCCATGACCTGCAGCGCGATCGTGCGCAGCTGGAACAGGCGCGCCGGCTGGCTGTCGGCCAGGAACAGCGCATTGTACAGGCGCAATTGCTCCTCGATCAGTTCGTTATCGGGCAGCACACTGGCCCCGCCCGGCGCGTCGCCGAGGATTTGCCGTGCCGCCTTGCGCTTGGCGCTGCCATAGTCGGCGCCGTCCTGCGCCACCAGGCGGGCGGCGGCGGCGGCAATTTCCAGCCGTAGTTGCCGGTTGTCATCAAAAGCATCAGTCGTCATTCCCCGATCATACTCTGAAGCGGAAAAAACCATGGCGTCGGTTAAAATCCCATACTTGACCTTCGTTCCTTACATTAACAAGCGCGCCTTGCGCGTCTTACGCACTGATCACATGCATATTCATATCCTCGGCATTTGCGGTACCTTCATGGGCGGCCTGGCTGTCCTGGCCAAGGAAGCCGGCCATAAAGTCACCGGCTGCGACGCCAACGTCTACCCACCGATGAGTACCCAGCTGGAAGCACAGGGCATCGAACTGATACAGGGTTTCGACCCGAAGCAGACCGAACTGAACCCGGATTTATATGTGATCGGTAATGTCGTCTCGCGCGGCAACCCGCTGGTCGAGGAAATCCTCAACCGCAGCCTGCCGTATGTGTCTGGCCCGCAATGGATAGGCGAACATATCCTGCGTAACAAATGGGTGCTGGCCGTGGCCGGCACGCACGGCAAGACGACGACGTCGGCCATGCTGGCGTGGATACTGGAAGACGCAGGCTACGCGCCGGGCTTCCTGATCGGCGGCGTGCCGATGAACTTCGGCATTTCCGCGCGCCTCTCGGGCACGATCGACGGCAAAAGCGCGGAGTCGGACTTCTTCGTGATCGAAGCCGATGAATACGACACGGCGTTTTTCGACAAGCGCAGCAAGTTTGTCCATTACCACGCGAAAACCGCCGTGATGAACAACCTGGAATACGATCACGCCGATATCTTCCCCGATCTGCATGCCATCGAGACCCAATTCCACCATCTGGTGCGCACCGTGCCCGGTATCGGCCGGCTGATCGTCAATCGCGATGAAGCATCGTTGCAGCGCGTGCTGGCGCGCGGCTGCTGGAGCGAACAGGAAAGTTTTGGCCAGGACGCCAACTGGCAGTTGACCGAACAGGACAACGGCAGTTTCGATGTATTGTTCAATGGCCGGCAGGAAGGCCATGTGGCGTGGTCGCTCACCGGCAAGCACAACCGCAGCAATGCGCTGGCGGCGATTGCTTGCGCGCGCCATGTGGGCGTGCCGATTGCCCAGGCCTGCGCTTCGCTGGCCAGCTTCGAGAGCGTCAAGCGGCGCATGGAAGTGCGCGGCGTGGTCGACAATATTACCGTTTACGACGATTTTGCCCACCATCCGACGGCGATCGCCACCACCGTGGGCGGGCTGCGCCAAAAAATAGGTAAAAGCGCAGGCAACACCGGCCGCATCCTCGCCGTGCTGGAACCGCGCTCGAACACCATGAAGCTGGGCGCCATGAAGGATGCGCTGCCAGCCAGCCTGAAGGATGCCGACCTGGTATTTGGTTTTGGCAGCCAGCAGGCGCTGGGCTGGAGCCTGGCTGACGCGCTGGCGCCGCTGGGCAAGATTGCCAGCGCTTATGAAGAGATCGATGCGCTGGTGGCGGCCGTGGCCGCTGCGGCGCGCCCGGGTGACCAGATCATCGTGATGAGCAATGGCGGCTTTGGCGGCGTGCACCAGAAATTGCTGGAGGCCCTGGGCCGATGATTCTGTACCTGCATGGATTTCGCTCGTCGCCGCTGTCGATGAAGTCGCGCCTGCTGGCCGCGCGGATGCAGGCGCTGGGGCGCAGCCAGGAATGGCTGTGTCCGCAACTGCCTGCTTCACCGAAGTTGGCGATCGAACTGGCCTTGTCGCTGGTCAAGGACGTGCCAGCACGGGAGCTGATCATTATCGGCTCGTCGCTGGGCGGCTATTACGCCACCTGGCTGGCCGAACAGCTGGGTTGCCGCGCCGTGCTGCTCAATCCCGCCATCGTGCCGCTGCTGGACCTGGAACAGCATGTGGGCGTAACGACGGCGTTTCATTCCGACGAGCCGTTCGAATTCAAGCGCGGCCATATTGACGAATTGCGCGGTTTTGCCGTGCCGGCCGTCAGCCAGCCCGAGCGTTATTTCCTGATCGCCGCCACCGGCGACGAAGTACTCGACTACCGCCACATGGTGGCGCATTATGCAGGGGCGCGGCAGACCATCATCAACGGCAGCGACCATGGCATCAGCGAGTTTGCCGACTATCTGGCGCCGGTACTGCAATTTTGCGGGATCGATACGAAAGCGGGTCAGTGAGGCCGGGCTCGCTGCGGCAGGCGCAATGGCATGCGCATGTGACTGCCGTCCATGCGCCGCCATCCATGCGCCACTGGCTCGCGGCCGGCGGCTCGCTGACGGCCAAGCTGAAAGCCCACAGCCGCGCGTTTCGCGTGCAGTGCTTGCATCAGGAAACTGCACGCTGTTTGACGGACGAGGCGGCCATTATCGGCTTGCACCGGGCGGGCAGGGTGTGGGAGCGCGACGTGCTGCTGCGCTGTGATAACAGGCCTGCGGTATATGGCCATACTGTCGTGCCGATGCAGGCCACGGCCACTGACTGGCCGCTGTTTTCAGGGCTGGGCGAACGCTCGCTGGGCACGACCTTGTTTGGCGACCGCATGGTGCGCCGCAGTGGACTGGAATTTGCGCGGCTGCGCGCCGGCCATCCATTGGTGCGGCGGGCGCAAGCGGCACTGGCGCTGGAGGGGCGGGCCGCGCCGGAACAGGCGCTGTTCTTTGCGCGCCGCTGCCTGTATCGGCGTCATCAGGGCTTGCTGCTGGTCACGGAAGTATTTCTGCCGGCGGTGCTGGAACTGGCACCTGTCGTTGCAACTGACACATTAATCAATAAAGCATAATAATGAATCTATTTTTTGAAGAATCCGGCGATTTCAAGGTCGGCACGGTCCTGTCGCAGGCAGGCGAGGCATACCAGGTCGAAATGGCCAGCGGCAAGCGCACCAAGGTCAAGGTCAAGGATGTGCTGTTGCAATATGAGAAGCCGGCGCCGGGCGAACTGCTGGAGCAGGCCAGGAACGTCGCCGCCGAAATCGACCTCGATTTCCTGTGGGAAGTAGCAGGCGAAGAGGAATTCGGCTTTGCCGAACTGGGTGCCGAATACTTTGGCCACGCGCCGTTGCCGTTTGAAGCGGCCGGCCTGATCTTGTCGCTGCATTCGGCGCCCGTGTATTTCTACAAGAAGGGCCGGGGCCACTACAAGGCCGCGCCGGAAGCGTCCTTGAAGGCCGCGCTGGCCGGCATCGAAAAGAAAAAGCAGCAGGCGCTGGTGCAGGCCGGCTATGTGGACGAGCTCCGGCAGAACCGCTTGCCGGCCGCGATGCAGGCCATGGTGCTGCAACTGCTGTTCAAGCCCGACAAGAACACCATCGAATACAAGGCGCTCGAAGCGGCCTGCAATGAATTGCACACCAGCGCGCCGCGTTTGATGCTGGCCACCGGCGGCGTGGCCACGCCGAAAGAGCTGCATTTGTCGAAGTTTTTGTTTGAGAACTTCCCGAAAGGCGCCGGTTTTCCGAATGTGCCGGTGCCGTCCGTTACCGCCAGGCTGCCGCTGGCCGACGTGGCCGCATTTTCCATCGATGACGTGACCACCACCGAGATCGACGATGCCTTCTCGGTGCAGCCTTTGCCCGACGGCAACGTCAAGGTCGGCATCCATATCGCCGCGCCGGGCCTGGGCATACGCCCGGACGACGCGATCGACAAGATGGCGCGCCAGCGCATGTCGACCGTCTACATGCCGGGCGACAAGATCACCATGCTGCCCGACGAAATCGTCAACGCCTTTACCCTGGCTGAAGGAACGACCTGCCCGGCGCTGTCGCTGTACGCCACACTGGACCCGAAAGCCGACTGGGCTGTGGTCAGCACGGAAACGCGCGCCGAGCTGGTGCCGATCGCCAGCAACCTGCGCCATAACCAGCTCGACGACGTGGTCAACGAGGAAACCCTGGCCAGCGGCGAGGGCGAGTATCCGCACAAGGCCGACTTTGCCGTGCTGTGGCAGTGGGCGCAGCAGCTCGAACAGGGCCGCATGAAAAAGCGCGAAGGGTTTGGCCTGAAGCCCGAGCAGAACAACCGTGTCGATTTCAATTTCTATGTGGAAAACGATATCGTCAGCGTGGTGCGCCGCAAGCGTGGCGCGCCGCTCGACAAGATCGTCGCCGAACTGATGATCTTTGCCAACAGCACCTGGGGCAAGATGCTGCACGATCATGGCGTGCCCGGCATCTACCGCAGCCAAGGTGGCGGCACCGGCAATGGCTGGGCGGCCAAGATGCAGGTGCGCATGGTGACCCATGCGGCGCCGCACCAGGGCCTGGGTGTCGATCAATATGCGTGGAGCACCTCGCCGCTGCGCCGTTACACCGACCTGGTCAATCAATGGCAGATCATCGCCTGCGCCGAGCATGGCGTGACCGCCCCGCTGGTGGCCCCGTTCAAGCCGCGCGACGCCAATCTGTTCGCCATCGTCTCGGCCTTTGATGCGGCCTATGCCGCCTACGGCGACTTCCAGTCGAACATGGAACGCTACTGGTGCTTGCGCTGGCTGGCGCAGGAAGACGCGCGCCAGGTCGATGCGGTGGTCCTGAAAGACGAAATCCTGCGCCTGGTCGACATTCCGCTGGTCATCAAGCTGCCGGGCATGCCGGCCGTGGCGCGCGGCGCGCAAGTGAAACTGGACTTGCTGCGCTGGGATGAAGTCGATCTCAGCATCGAAGCGCGCCTGCTGGAAATCGCCGCCAGCGACGACGATGCCGCAGCGACCGGCGAGTATGAGGAGGAGGAAGAGGGGGCCGCCGCCGAAGTCGAAGGCGATGCTGTCGAGCCCGCCAATCCGGCCGCCGAGGTAGACATGGCCGAAGTCACGGCGGAAGAACCAGCCGCGCCAAAATAAAAACGCTGTCACATAAATCTGCAGCAATGCCCGGGGTAGTTAACCGGGTTTTTTTTCGTCCATTGTCGGTGAAAAACGCCATTTGATATGATAAACAGGAAAGTATTTCAGTATTGATATGTAAATGTTATTTTATGTATTGATAATGAAATTTTCATATGAAAATTTGCATAAATATCATCTTCGAGTCTAGGCAGAAATGTTTGCATAAAATATAATTGACCAAGGTCAATATCTCCAAATAAAAAATAGTAGTTGCAAATCAATAACTCCATCGATAACCCTTCTGTCCGCCTAGATCCCATGCAAAAAAAATTCATCGTCCAAGCTGTAGCAGCTTGCGTCACCGTCATGCTGACGGCGTGCGGCACCGTTCAAGTACAACCGTTGGCCAGTACCGAGCTGACGACCCAGACCGCCCTGGATCGCCAGGAGGCGATGGAAAACGTGCCGCCGGTGGTGGGCGCCTTGACCATGGATGAGGCGATCGCGCGGGCGCTGAAGTACAACCTCGAGCGCCGCACGCGCGTGATGGAAGAGGCACTGGCGATGAACCAGCTTGACAGCGCCAACTGGGACATGCTGCCGCAGT
Organism: Janthinobacterium sp. PC23-8; assembly: GCF_002250505.1. GTDB lineage: Bacteria > Pseudomonadota > Gammaproteobacteria > Burkholderiales > Burkholderiaceae_D > Janthinobacterium. Next base: position 1,562,014 of record NZ_NJGY01000001.1, on the reverse strand, counting down.
TGATGGCCAACGCCGGTTACACCACGCGCGACCAGGAATTGATCACGCGCAGCGTCGATTCCGTGACCGGCAAGCCTTCGCTGGCCAATCCCTATATTTCATCCGCGCGCAACCATTCCTCCGACGACCTGGGCCTGACCTGGAATGCGCTGGATTTCGGCATGAGCTACATCACGGCCAAACAGACCGCCGACCGCGTCAATATCGCCGCCGAGCGCCGCCGCAAGGCCATGCACGTGCTGATCCAGGATGTGCGCACGGCTTTCTGGCGCATGGCCAGCGCGCAAAAGCTGCGTGTGGAAGTACAGGAAACGATCGACCTGGCCGAAGAGGCGCTGAAGGATGCACGCAAGGCCGAAGCCGAGCGCCTGCGCTCGCCCGTCGACGCGCTGCGCTACCAGCGCCAGTTGCTGGAAAACCTGCGCCTGCTTGAAAGCATCGAGCAGGAATTGTCGTCGGGCCGGGTGGAACTGGCGCACCTGATCAACGCGCCGTTGAGCCAGCTCATGGAAGTGAGCGATCCCGGCGCGCAAGTCGATGCAGCCTTGCTCGACATGCCCATCGAGCGCATGGAAGAACTGGCGGTGATGCAGAACGCCGATATCCGCGAACAGTTTTACAACGCCCGCATCGCCACCGAGGAAACGCGCCGTGTCATGCTGCGCCTGTTCCCGAACCTGTCGTTCAATTACAACCTGCGCTACGACAGCGACCGCTACATGATCAACAACCGCTGGAACGACGCCGGCGTGCACCTGTCGTACAACCTGTTCAATCTGTTCTCGGGGCCGGCGCAAAAACGCTTGGCCGAAGCCGGCGTGAAACTGGCCGACCAGCGCCGCATCACGGCGCAGATGACGGTGCTGACGCAGGTACACCTGTCGCGCCTGCAATACCAGATCGCTTACAAGCAATATACGCGCGCCGATGAAATCTGGCAGGCCGACGCCAAGATCGCCATGCATATCAAGAATCGCGGCACGGCTGAAACGCAGGGCAAGCTGGAACAGGTTGCCAACAGCACCACCGCCATTTTGAGCCTGTTGCGCCGCTATCAGTCGCTGGCGCAACTGCAGGCGTCGGCCAGCAAGGTGCAAGCGACCCTGGGTCTGGAGCCGGTGCTGGGCAGCGTCTCCAACATGCCTTTGGATCAGTTGACCCGCGAAGTGGGTGCTTCGATGGCTGGCTGGAACAAGGGCGTGCAGGCGCCGGCGGTGGCCAAATGATGGACGTCAAGCCTTTGCTGCTGGCGGCGCTGGTTGCGGCCGTCGCCGCGCCGGTGCTGGCGGCGCCGTCGGTGGTGCCTGCGCCCGCGCCGGCTGCGCCACGCGCGGCCATGGAGCGCCAGGAAGTGCGCGCCCAGCTGGCGCCGCGCCGCTACACCACCGTCGCCGCCGAAGTCGGCGCCAAGATCAGCCGCATCGCGGTCACCGAAGGCGGCAGTTTCCGCGCCGGACAGACCCTGATTTCGCTCGACTGCTCGCTGCAGCAGGCGCAGCGCGAAAAGGCCAAGGCCATGCTGTCGGCGGCCGAGCACACCTATAACGCCAACCGCCGCCTGGAAGAGCTGCGTTCGATCGGCAAGGTCGAGCTGGAAGTGTCGGAAGCCGAAGTGGGCAAGGCCAAGGCCGAACTGGCCTATGGCGCGGCGGTGATCGGCAAATGCAGCGTGCAAGCGCCATTTTCCGGCCGCGTGACCGAGCAGAAGGTGCGCGAGCAGCAATACGTGCAGCCCGGCCAGGCTTTGCTGGAAATTATCGATGACTCCGCGCTGGAGCTTGAATTCATCGTGCCGTCGCGCTGGCTGGCCTGGCTCAAGCCAGGCTACGCCTTCCAGGTGGCGATCGATGAAACGGGCAAGACGTATCCGGCCAAGGTGCAGCGCATCGGCGCGCGCGTCGACCCGGTCAGCCAGTCGGTCAAGCTGTCGGCCGCCATCGATGGACGCTTCCCCGATTTGATCGCAGGCATGAGTGGGCGGGTCGCCCTGAATCCGCCCACAGGCAAATAATCCATCGCAAAAAACTACTGATAAAAATACGCCATGAAAAATCCATACCGCATCGTCATTGAAGCTTCCACCACGCCAACCGCACCAGCCCGCCGCGCGCTCAAGCGCCGCATGCCGGCGCCGCTGGTGTTAGAACAGCGCATCATGTTTGACGGTGCGGCGGTCGATACCGCCGTCGGCGCCAAGGTGGCCGCCGAGCACGCCGCAGCCGACAACGCAGCGGCCGAGCGCGCCGCCGCCGAAAAAGCCGCCGCCGTGGTCAAGGCGCCGGCGGCGGTGGTGGCGCCTGGCGAGCAGGCGCGTCATGAAATCGTCTTTATCGAAGACAATGTGACCAATCTGCAGCAACTGGTGGCCGGCGTGCGCGATGGCGTTGAAGTGGTGGTGCTCGACCATACCCGCGACGGCTTGCAGCAAATGCTGGCGGCCCTGAAAGGCCATGCGCCGGTCGATGCGATCCACCTGGTCACGCACGGCTCCGCCGGCCAGATCGAACTGGGCGCCACCATTTCAGGCGCCAATATCGAACAGTACCGCGACCAGTTCGCGCAGCTGGGCCAGTCGCTGACGGCCAATGGCGATCTGCTGATCTATGGTTGCGACGTGGCCGAAGGCAAGGCCGGCCTGGCCTTTGTCGACCGCCTGGCCGAACTGACCCACGCCGACGTGGCCGCCTCGACCGATATCACAGGTTCCGCCGCCTTCCATGGCAACTGGACCCTGGAAGCACAGCATGGTGCCATTGAAACCGCCGCCCTGGCGCTGGACCGCGCCGGCTGGCAGGGCGAACTGGCGGTGCAGACCGTGTATGACGCCAACTGGCAGACGCTGGACTTCAACGGCGCTACCAGCGTCAGCGGCAGTGGCAGTGGCAAATCGACCGGCGACGTGATGCGCTTTGGCAATGTCATTACCATCAACGGCCAGGCCATCGATGCGATCGTGACCACCACGGTGGACCGGGCCACTATCGACATCTATGATGACGCCAGTGGAAAGCCGTCGACTGAAACCAAATATTTCCAGCCGAACCTGAACGTGGCGTCGGCTGGCGGCGGCGCCACGTTCACGGTCGCCTTCTACAAGGCGGGCACCTACACCGGCGCTGGCACCGGCACGGCGGTGACCTTGCAAAAGGTGGCGATCAACTCGTATGACATCGATACCTCGGGCAATAGTACGGATCGCCAGTATCAGGTTTTCAGCGGCTTTTCCAGGTATGAATTGTCTACCGCCACCCAATTGGTGCCGACCGTGCAGGCGGACGGCTCGGTCATCTTCGTGTACACGACCAACAGTCCTGCACCCAATCCCAATATTTATGCCGATGGTTTCCGGGTCAAGGTGTATTACGATTCCCTCAGTTCCATCAATATCAAGTCGGGTGTGAATGGCGCCGGTGGTTTCGCGCAGTTCGCGTATGATTTCAGCATCACACAGCCATGGACCGGTTCTACCACCATCGTTGACACCCCGGCACCCAAGCTCAGCTACAGCACCACCAACTTCGTCGAAGCGACCGCCAATGATGGATCGTTTACGATGACGTCGACCATTACACTCGCCAATAGCGGCAGTAATACGTTCAGCGGCAGCGATGGCGCGTTGCTGTCCGGCGTCACTTTTTCCAATAATTTGCCAGCCGGCCTGACAGCCGAATTGACGCGCACCAGCGCCACCACCGCCACCTTGAGATTCACCGGCAACGCCAGCGCGCACGCCAACGCGAATGACATCAGCAACTTCGGCGTCACCTTCGGCGCTGGGGCGTTCAGCGGCTTGGCTGCCAGCGCCGTGACCGGCGCTGCGCGTGCCGATATCGTGCTCGATTTTAAGGACAATAACGCGCCCACCGCGTCCGCCACTGCCTTCACGACAGCGGAAGATATCGCCAAATCGGGCAGCCTGCCGGCAGCGACCGATATCGATGGCGATGCCGTCACCTACGCGAAGGCGAGCGATCCTGCACACGGCACGGTAGTGGTCAACTCCAATGGCACCTATACCTACACGCCAGCGGCCAACTACAACGGCGC
>NZ_NJGY01000001.1:1556072-1557492 GCF_002250505.1 Janthinobacterium sp. PC23-8 | reverse complement strand
AGCGACGGCAAGGGCGGCACGAACACCTATACGGTGGGCGTTACCGTCACTGCCGTCAACGATGCGCCTACCGCGTCGGCCACGGCGATCACGACTGCCGAAGACACGCCCAGGACCGGTACCTTGCCGACTGCCACCGATGTCGATGGCGATACCGTCACCTACGCCAAGGCGACCGATCCCGCCCATGGCGCGGTAGTGGTCAATACCGACGGCACCTATACCTACACACCTGTCGCCAACTACAACGGCACCGACAGCTTTAGCTACACCGTCAGCGATGGCAAGGGCGGTTCCAATACCTACGCAGTGGCCGTCACCGTCAGCCCGGTCAACGATGCGCCGGTGGCAGCGGCTACGGCGATCACGACGGCTGAAGAGACTGCCAAGTCTGGCAGCCTGCCGGGCGCCACCGATGTCGATGGCGATACCGTTACCTATTCGAAGGCGACCGATCCGGCACACGGCTCAGTGGTGGTCAACGCCAACGGTACCTATACCTACACGCCGGTCGCCAACTACGACGGTACCGACAGCTTTAGCTACACCGTCAGCGACGGCAAGGGCGGTACGAACACCTACGCAGTGACGGTCACCATCAATCCGACGATCATCGCCACCGAAGACACGGTCAAGACCGGTACCTTGCCGGTGGCAACGGACCTCAATAGCAATGTGCTTGCCTACATCAAGGCGACTGATCCTGCACATGGTGCAGTGGTAGTCAAGGCTGATGGTACGTACACCTACACCCCGGTGACCGACTACAACGGCGCCGACAGCTTCACTTACACCGTCAGCGATGACAAGGGTGGCTCGAACACCTACACGGCCCTGATCAAGGTCAGCCCGGTCAACGATGCGCCGGTGGCAGCGGCCACGGCGATCACGACTGCCGAGGACACGCCCAAGTCGGACACGTTGCCAGCGGCCACCGATGTCGATGGCGATGCCGTCACCTACGCCAAGGCGACCGATCCCGCGCACGGCGCGGTGGTAGTCAACGCCAACGGCACCTATACCTACACGCCGGCGAAGGACTACAACGGCGCCGACAGCTTTACTTACACCGTCAGCGACGGCAAGGGCGGCGCGAACACCTACACGGTGGGCGTTACCATCACTGCGGTCAACGACGCGCCGGTGGCGGCCAATGACACCATTACCACGGCGGAAGACACGCCCAAGGCGGGCACGCTGCCAACGGCCACCGATGTCGATGGCGATACCGTCACCTACGCCAAGGCGACCGATCCCACGCACGGCGCGGTAGTGGTCAACACCAACGGCACCTATACCTACACGCCGGCGAAGGACTACAACGGCACCGACAGTTTTAATTACACCGTCAGCGACGGCAAGGGCGGCACGAACACCTATACGGTGGGCGTTACCGTCACTGCCGTCAACGATGCGCCTG
>NZ_NJGY01000001.1:1555196-1555912 GCF_002250505.1 Janthinobacterium sp. PC23-8 | reverse complement strand
ACCGTCACCTACGCCAAGGCGACCGATCCTTTACATGGCGCGGTGGTGGTCAACACCAACGGCACCTATACCTACACGCCAGCGAAGGATTACAACGGCACCGACAGTTTTAATTACACCGTCAGTGACGGCAAGGGCGGCACAAACACCTATACGGTGGGTGTTACCATCACTGCGGTCAACGACGCGCCGGTGGCGGCCAACGACACCATTACCACGGCCGAAGACACGCCGAAGACCGGTACCTTGCCAACGGCCACCGATGTCGATGGCGATGCCATTACCTACGCCAAGGCCACCGATCCCGCGCACGGCACGCTGGTGGTCAACACCAACGGCACCTATACCTACACGCCAGCGAAGGACTACAACGGCGCTGACAGCTTTAGCTACACCGTCAGCGACGGCAAGGGCGGCAGCAATACCTACACCGTGGCGGTCACCATCAGCCCGGTCAACGATGCGCCAGCAGGCAGCGGCACGACCATCACCACGGCTGAAGACACGGCCAAGACCGGCACCCTGCCAGTGGCCACCGATGTCGATGGCGACAAGCTCACCTACGGCAAGGGCAGCGACCCTGCCCATGGCACGGTGACTGTCAACGCTGATGGTACTTATGTCTATACCCCAGTGGCCGACTACAACGGCGCCGACAGCTTTAGCTATACCGTCAGCGACGGCAAGGGTGGCGCGAACACCTACACGGTAGGCAT
>NZ_NJGY01000001.1:1236488-1554820 GCF_002250505.1 Janthinobacterium sp. PC23-8 | reverse complement strand
CACTACAACGGCGCCGACAGCTTTACCTATACGGTCAGCGACGGCCAGGGTGGTTCGAACACCTACACGGTGGCGATCAACATCACTGCGGTCAACGATGCGCCAGTGGGCAGCGGCACGACGATCACCACGGCAGAAGACACGGTCAAGACCGGCACCTTGCCAGTGGCCACCGATGTCGATGGCGATACGCTGACCTACGGCAAGGGTAGCGACCCCGCCCACGGCACGGTGGTGGTCAAGGCTGATGGCACCTATACCTACACGCCAGCGATCGACTACAACGGCGCCGACAGCTTTAGCTATACCGTCAGCGACGGCAAGGGTGGCGCGAACACCTACACGGTAGGCATCACGGTCACGCCGGTCAACGATGCACCGGTGGGCAGCGGCACGACGATTACCACGGCCGAAGACACGGTCAAGACCGGCACCCTGCCAGTGGCCACCGATGTCGACAAGGACACGGTCACGTATGTGAAAGCAACTGATCCGTCGCATGGCGCAGTCACCATCAATGCCGATGGTACTTATGTCTACACCCCAGTGGCCGACTATAACGGCGCCGACAGCTTTAGCTATACCGTCAGCGACGGCAAGGGTGGCGCGAACACCTACACGGTAGGCATCACGGTCACGCCGGTCAACGATGCACCGGTGGGCAGCGGCACGACGATTACCACGGCCGAAGACACGGTCAAGACCGGCACCCTGCCAGTGGCCACCGATGTCGACAAGGACACGGTCACGTATGTGAAAGCAACTGATCCGTCGCATGGCGCAGTCACCATCAATGCCGATGGTACTTATGTCTACACCCCAGTGGCCGACTATAACGGCGCCGACAGCTTTAGCTATACCGTCAGCGACGGCAAGGGTGGCGCGAACACCTACACGGTAGGCATCACGGTCACGCCGATCAATGACGCGCCGGTGGGCAGCGGCACGACGATTACCACGGCTGAAGACACGGTCAAGACCGGCATCCTGCCGGTGGCAACGGACATCGATGGCGACAAGCTGACCTACGGCAAGGGAAGCGACCCTGCCCACGGCACGGTGGTGGTCAACATCAATGGCAGCTACGTCTACACGCCAGCGGCAAACTACAACGGCGCCGACAGCTTTACCTATACGGTCAGCGACGGCCAGGGTGGTTCGAACACCTACACGGTGGCGATCAACATCACTGCGGTCAACGATGCGCCAGTGGGCAGCGGCACGACGATCACCACGGCCGAAGACACGGTCAAGACCGGCACCTTGCCAGTGGCCACCGATGTCGACAAGGACACGGTCATGTATGTGAAAGCAACTGATCCGTCGCATGGCGCAGTCATCATCAATGCCGATGGTACTTATGTCTACACCCCAGCGGCCGACTACAACGGCGCCGACAGCTTTAGCTATACCGTCAATGACGGCCAGGGCGGCAGCAATACTTACGCGGTGGTGATCACGGTCACGCCGGTCAATGACGCGCCAGTGGGCAGCGGCACGACGATTACCACGGCCGAAGACACGGTCAAGACCGGCACCTTGCCAGTGGTCATCGATGTCGACAAGGACACGGTCACCTATGTGAAAGCAACTGATCCGTCGCATGGCGCAGTCACCATCAATGCAGATGGTACTTATGTCTACACGCCAGTGGCCGACTACAACGGCGTCGACAGTTTTAGCTACACCGTCAATGACGGCCAGGGCGGCAGCAATACTTACACGGTGGCAATCACGGTCACGCCTGTCAATGACGCGCCAGTGGGCAGCGGCACGACGATCACCACGGCAGAAGACACGGTCAAGACCGGCACCCTGCCAGTGGCCACCGATGTCGATGGCGACAAGCTCACCTACGGCAAGGGCAGCGACCCTGTTCATGGCACGGTGGTGGTCAACGCCAACGGCAGCTACGTCTACACGCCGGCGAAGGACTACAACGGCGCCGACAGCTTTACCTATACGGTCAGCGACGGCCAGGGTGGTTCGAACACCTACACGGTGGCGATCAACGTCACTGCGGTCAACGATGCGCCAATAGGCAGCGGCACGACCATTACCACGGCAGAAGACACGGCCAAGACCGGCACCCTGCCAGTGGCCACCGATGTCGATGGCGACAAGCTTACTTACGGCAAGGGCAGCGACCCCGCCCACGGCACGGTGGTGGTCAAGGCTGATGGCACCTATACCTACACGCCAGCGACCGACTACAACGGCGCCGACAGCTTTACCTATACGGTCAATGATGGCAAAGGCGGCAGCAATACCTACACCGTGGCGATCAACGTCACCGCAGTCAACGATGCGCCGACCGCTTCCAATGCCACAGTGACGCTGAACGAAGACGCGGTGCTGTCAGGTTCCCTGCCGGCGGTGGTTGACGTCGATGGCGACAGCGCGACGTACGCCAAGGCGGGCGACCCGGCCCATGGCACGGTGACCGTCAATGCCGACGGTACTTACGTCTACACGCCGGCCGCCAATTTCAATGGTCCTGACAGCTTCAGCTACACGGTCAGCGATGGCAAAGGCGGCAGCAGCACCTATACCGTCAATATCACGGTCAACCCGGTCAACGATGCGCCAGTCGCGCCTGGCGGCGTACCGACCCCCGCCAACTTGTCTGCCGGCGTGGCCATGCCGGCGCTGGCGGTGCCGGCCTTTACCGATATCGACAACGCATCGCTGAACTACACGGCGACCCTCGCCAACGGCAGCGCCTTGCCGGCCTGGCTGGTGTTCGATCCGGCCACGCGTACCTTCAGCGGCACGCCGGCCAGCGACGCCGCCGGCACCTACTCGGTGCTGGTGCGCGCCAGCGATGGCACGGCCACAAGCAGCATCGCCGTCAACTTCACGGTGCTGCCGCTGCCGCAGCAGCCGGTAATCGCGCCGGAACCGGTTGCCGTGCCGGCGTCGGTGGTGGTGGAAACGCCGCAGGCACCGGCGCCATTGCCGGTGGCCGCCTTGCCGCCGCTGCCGATCTTCGTGCCGACGCCGGACATCGTCGACACCCGCATCAACGCTGCCGCGCCACTCAACATGGGTGGCAGCGACGCGACGATACAGTTGGATGGCCGCGGCATTCGCGCCGCCGACCTGTCGAACGCGGAGTATCGCCGCAGCGCCGCAATGAGCGATCTGTACACCGACAACAACGGCTTCCGTACGGTGGTGGCAAAGGCGGAAAATCCTGCGCTGATGCTGTTCCAGGGCGTGCCCGACCAGTACGCCGAGAGTGGCCGTGCGCTGGTGATGACGATCCCGAGCGACGCTTTCGTGCATACCCAGTCCGACGCGGTGGTGCGTCTGGCCGCCACCATGCAGGATGGCCGTCCGCTGCCATCGTGGGTGCAGTTCGATGCGCAGACCGGCAAGTTTACCGGCGAAGTGCCGACAGGCCTGGTGGGCGAACTGCGCATCAAGCTGACGGCGCGCGACATCAAAGGTCATGAAGCGACGGCGCTGTTCCGCATCAACGTGGGCCAGGCGAAAAACGCCATGGGCAAGAGCGGCTTGAGCGAGCAACTGCGCCAGGCCACTGCGGTGAATGCGGCGTATCGGGCCAGGGCGTAAGTGAAGGTATTACAAGGTTAGATGATGGAAAACACGCAACAAGACAGTCACTATCCGCTGGCAACGCTGCTCGACATGGCGCACCGTGCGCGCCATGTTGGCGAGCGGGTCGAACTGGATTTTTTGGCCGTCAACGGCAGCCATGCGCTGGCGCCTTATCGCCAGGGGGCGCTGTGGTTCGAGGACCGCAAGGTGTGCGCGCTGTCGGGCGTGGTGCAGATCGAGGCGAACGCGCCCTATGTGCAATGGCTGGAGCTGCTGTGCCGCAGCGCACCGGCCGGCGCCTTGACGGCCGTCGATTTTGATGGCGACGTTGCGACGCAATGGGCCGAATGGCTGCCGGCCTACGCCCTGTGGCTGCCGCTGCCGGCAGGCGCAGGCGCACAAGCCGCAGCGCGCGGCGGCTTGCTGCTGGCGCGCGACACGCCGTGGCTGGAGCATGACATTTCGCTGCTGACGCAGTGGTGCGACATCTTGCGCCACGCCTATGCGGCCGTCACGAAACCGGCGCCATGGTCGCCGTTTGCGCTCAAGTCGCGCTGGAAGAACCGCATGGCGCAGGAAAAGAGCGCGGCCTTGCCCTGGTGGCGCCGGCGCAAGGTGCAGGTGGCGCTGGGCGTGGCGGTCCTGCTTTGTATTCCAGTACGCCTGACCATCCTGGCGCCGGGTGAACTGGTGCCGGCCAATCCGGCCGCCATCCGTTCGCCGCTGGAAGGCGTGATCGAACGTTTCCATGTGAAGCCGAATCAGCTGGTGAAAAAGGGCGATCCATTGCTCGACTTCGACCAGGCGCAGTTGGATAGCCGCTACCAGGTGGCCAGCCAGGCGCTGGCCACGGCCGAAGCGGAATACCGCCAGTCGCTGCAGCAGGCGCTGACCGACAGCAAGTCGAAAGGCCTGCTGTCGTCCTTGCAGGGCAAGATCGAGGAACGCCGCGCGGAAAGCGAATTTTTGCACGGCCAGGCCGAACGCGCCCGCATCGTCGCGCCGCGCGACGGCATCGCGTTGTTCGATGACCCCAGCGAATGGATAGGCCGGCCCGTGATGACGGGCGAGCGCATCATGCGCATCGCCACGCCGAAAGACGTCGAAGTCGAAGCCTGGCTGGGCGTGGGCGACGCGATTCCGCTCGAAGCCGGCGCCGAGACCAGCTTGTACCTGGGTGCCAGTCCGCTGCAGCCGGTAACGGCCAGGGTGCGTTATGTCTCGTATGAAGCGCTGCCGCGCCCCGATGGCAGCTATGCCTACCGCGTGCGCGCCACGCTCGACGGTCCCACCGAACACCGCGTGGGCCTGAAAGGCACCGCCAAGCTGACCGGGCGCTGGGTGCCTGCCGCCTACTGGATCATGCGCCGGCCGCTGGCGGCGATCCGCCAGATGGTGGGGTTGTAATCCTTGGACAATCTGCTGCCCCACCAGTTCGAACAGCTGCGCCTGCCGCCGCTGCGCGAAGAACTGAGCCTGCACGCCGGCCCGGCGCTGGCCACCGGTGAACCCAGCTACACGCTGGAAGACCCGGTGCGCAACCAGTTCTTCCGTATCGACTGGCTGACCTTCGAAGTGCTGCGGCGCTGGACGCTGGGCAGTCCGCGGCAGGTGCTGCGCGATATCGAACAGGCTACGGCGCTCGATATCGGCTACGGCGAGATCGAATCGGTGCTCGGTTTTCTCGACCGGAACCAGTTGCTGCAGCCCGACCCGCTCGCGTCCGTGAAAACCATGGCCGCGCGCCACAAGGCGCAGCAGGGCGCCTGGCATACGCAACTGCTGCACAGCTACCTGTTTTTCCGCATCCCGCTGGTCAAGCCGGACCGCTGGCTGACGCGCGTGGCACCCTCGTTCGAATGGCTGTTCTCGAACACCTTTGCGCGCCTGACCCTGCTGGCGCTGGTGTTGAGCTGCATCCAGATCTACCGCGAATGGGATCGCCTCGGCAGCATGCTGATGGATACCTTCACGCCCACGGGCCTGGCCTGCTACGCCCTGGCGCTGGCCGGCGTCAAGTGCGCGCATGAGCTGGGTCACGCCATCACGGCCAAGCGGCGCGGCTGCCGCGTGCCGACCATGGGCCTGGCGTTCCTGGTGCTGTGGCCGGTGCCGTATACCGACACCAACGATGTCTGGCGCCTGAACAACAAGCACCACCGCCAGCAGGTGGCGGCGGCCGGCGTGGCGACCGAACTCATTATCGCCATCTGGTCCTCGCTGGCCTGGGCCGTGCTGCCCGACGGCGTGCTGCGCTCCATCGTGTTTCCGCTGGCGACCACCACCTGGATCGCCACCCTGGCCATCAACGCCAGCCCCTTCATGCGCTTCGACGGCTACTTTGTCGTCTCCGACTGGCTCGACATGCCCAACCTGCATGGCAGGTCGTTTGCGCTGGCGCGCTGGGATCTGCGCGAACGCCTGTTCGGGCTCGGTGCGCCGCCGCCCGAATATTTTCCGCCGCGCCGGCACTGGGGCCTGATTCTGTTTGCCTGGGGCGTGTGGCTGTACCGATTGACGCTGTTCCTCGGCATTGCCGTGCTGGTGTATCACTTTTTTATCAAACTGGTGGGGATCTTTTTGTTTGCAATCGAAATGAGCTGGTTCATCCTGCGCCCGCTGGCGACCGAACTGCGCGTCTGGCGCACCCTGTGGCCGCAGATCAAAACCACCCGCCGCACCCGCCGCACCGCCTGGCTGCTTGGGGCGGCTGTGCTGCTGTTCGTGCTGCCCTGGCCCACGCGCGTGCAGTCGAGCGGCGTGCTGCGCCCGGCCGAGGTGTTCCCCATCCACGCGCCCGAACACGCGATGCTGTCCGCGCTGCCGCTGCGCGACGGCGCCAAGGTCAAACCTGGCGAGGTGATGATGCAATTTGCCGTGGCGGAAAACGCCAGCCAGCGCCAGGCACTGGAAGCACAGATCGACAGCCTGCGCTGGCGCAGCGAAGGCGCCGGCTTCGACGTCGAACAGCGCGCGCAGAGCATGGTGCTGCGCGAGCAGCTGGCCAGCGCCGAAGCGAAACTGGACCTGCTCAAGGAACAGGCCGCCCGCTACCGCCCGGTGGCGCCGTTCGCCGGCACCCTGCGCGATATCGACAGCGAACTGGCGCCGGGCGTCTGGGTCGGCAAGAATGAGCGAGTGGGCGTGCTGGTCAGCGACCAGGGCGAGGAAGTGAGCACCTATCTCGATGAAGACACGGTGCGCCGCGTGGCCGTCGGCGACAGTGCACGTTTTTACCCGGACGGCCTGGAAGGCCCGTTCGTGCACTTGCAGGTCAGCGGCATCGACCAGGACGCCACCCACGTCCTGCCCAGCGGCCTATGGTCGGCCCAGCACGGCGGCTCGGTGACGGCGCGCGAAAAGCAGGGCTACTGGTTTCCAGAGCGCGCCGTCTATCGCGTCAGCTTCAAGGTGACGCAATCATCGGGCGAGCTGGCCGGGCGCAGCTGGCGCGGCAAGGTGGTGATCGCCGCCGACTGGGAAGCGCCGGGTACGCGGTTGCTGCGCGGCGTGGCGGCCATGTTGTGGCGGGAGGCGGGGTTCTGACACGGGTTGGCATCGGTCTGCTTGACGATGAGCACGATACAATCGCCGTCATGGTGACCTGATCAATGGCAAGCGATGGGGGAAGACCGTGCATTTGATGAATCCTGAACTGCTTGGCGCCTGGCATGGCGGCGCTGGGTGCCATGCAAGTTTCAGGCAGCGCGCGCCGGGTGCTGGTGGCAACCGGAGACGGGCTGAAATTGTATAAGAGTCTGGGCTGGGGCGTGCTGTCGCCATATTCGACGGCAGCGATTGCAGCCTGATCTGGCGTGGCGCTTGCAACTTTACCCCGCACCCCGCACAAAAACTGCCGGAGCCACACCGGCTTTGACGTAAAATTCACCCTTTCCCGACGTCACGGACCTGCTGCCCGCGTGAAGCTTATCGAACAACATCGTTTCCTGGCCGTCGCCATCGGCGCCTCGCTGCTGGCGCATGGCGCCTTGCTGGCGGTGCATTTTGTCGCGCCGGCGCCGCAGCGCGCCGTGGCCACCGATCCTGGCCTGGAAGTCATCCTGGTCAACGCCAAGCATGCGGCCCAGCCCTTGAAGGCCGAGGCGCTGGCGCAAGCCAATCTCGACGGGGGCGGGCAGGCCGACAAGGGCCGCGCCAAGTCGCCGCTGCCGGACATGCGCAAGGTGGAGGAGGGCGACAGCGTCAAGGCCAGCGCGCGCCGGATTACCGAACTGGAACAGAAGCAACAGGAATTGCTGACCCAGGCGCAAAAGGCCACGCCCTACAGCGCCGCGCCGGTGACGGAAAAAGACAAGCCCAACCCGACGGCGACCGGCTCGGATTTGTTAGAGAGCAGCAAGGCGATTGCGCGCATGGCGGCCGAGATCAGCCAGGCCGTGGAAGACCAGAACAAGCGGCCGCGCAAGACTTTTATTACGCCCAGCACGCAGGAGGTCGGCTATGCCATGTATTACAAGACCTTGCAAAAACGGGTCGAGGATATCGGTACGCTGAATTTCCCGCAAAAAAATGGCCGCAAGATGTACGGCGAGCTGGTGGTCTATATCCCGATCTTCCAGGACGGCACGATTTACCAGAAGGAAGGCGGCATCCGCATCGAGAAAAGCTCGGGCAACCCGGCGCTCGATGCGGCGGCGATTGCCATCGTGCGCCGCGCGGCCCCGTTCGGGCGCTTTCCTCCGAATATGCTGTCGAGTGACAAGGATGACCTGTGGGTTGTCATTACCCGATTTAAATTTACCCGCGAAGAAAAAATGGAAGCTAACCTCACAGGCGGCGGCAATTGAGCACCAACGATATCGAGCTTGACGCACTTGACGCCTATTGCGTGTTCGGCAATCCGATTGCCCACAGTAAATCCCCCGCCATTCATGCCGCTTTTGCCGAGCAAACGGGCGAGGCCATCGTCTATGAACGCCGGCTGGCGCCATTGGACGGTTTTGCGCTGGCGGCGCGCGGTTTTGCGGCCGAAGGCGGCCGTGGCGCCAATGTCACCGTGCCCTTCAAGCTTGACGCCTGCGCGCTGGCGACCGAACTGACGCCGCGCGCAAAAGCGGCCGGGGCGGTCAATACCCTGCGTTTCGATGGCGACGTGATCCTTGGCGACAACACCGATGGCGCCGGCCTGGTGGCCGACATCATGCGCAATGCCGGCGTGGACGTACAGGGCAAGCGCGTGCTGCTGCTGGGCGCCGGCGGCGCCGCGCGCGGCGTGGTGCTGCCGCTGCTGCAGGAGCAACCTCAAGAATTGTTTATTGCCAACCGTACCGTAGCGACGGCGCAGGCACTGGTCGAGCAATTCCAGCAAGCCGGCGCAGGCCAGGCTACCTTGCGTGCGGGCGGCTTCGAGCAGCCCGACGGCGTCTTCGATATCGTCATCAACGCCACGTCGGCCAGCCTGGCCGGCGACCTGCCACCGGTGCCGCCCACCGTGTTTGGCAGCCACACGCTGGCGCTGGACATGATGTATGGCGCCGCGCCGACCGTGTTCATGGAGTTCGCCAGCGCGCAGGGCGCGCAGGTGCGCGACGGCCTGGGCATGCTGGTCGAACAGGCCGCCGAAGCGTTTTTTGTGTGGCGCGGCGTGCGCCCTGAAACAGGGCAATTGCTGGCGCTGCTGCGCGGTGCCCTGTGAAGGCGGTCAAGAAGGGCGCGCGCAAGGGCGCGTCTGCCAGCCGCTATGGCTGGATCAAATGGCTGTTCATCGTGCCGGTTTTGGCCTTTGTCGTGGTGCAGCTGTATTTCTTTTTGCAGATCTGCTGGTGGGTCGACCATAATCCCACCAGCACTGCCTTCATGCGCGAGCAGTTGTCGAGCTTGCAGGAAAAGAATCCGCAAGCCCATATCCAGCAGATATGGGTGCCGTACGAGCGCATCTCGAACAATCTGAAGCGCGCCATTATCGCCTCGGAAGACGCCAATTTTTCCGAGCATGAAGGGGTGGACTGGGACGCCCTGCAAAAGGCGTACGAAAAAAACAGCAAGAAGCAGAAGGTGGTGGCGGGCGGCTCGACCATTACCCAGCAGCTGGCTAAAAATTTGTTCCTGTCCGGCTCGCGCAGCTATGTGCGCAAGGGCCAGGAACTGATCATCACCTATATGCTGGAAAGCCTGATGGACAAGCAGCGCATCTTTGAAATCTATCTGAACGTGGTGGAGTTCGGCAGCGGCACCTTTGGCGCCGAAGCGGCGGCGCGCCATTACTATCGCACCAGCGCGGCCAGGCTCAATGCGGGCCAGGCGGCCAAGCTGGCCGTGATGCTGCCCAACCCGCGCTATTACGACAGCCACCGCGATACGGGGTATCTGAACCGGCGCACCGGCGTGATCCTGCGCCGCATGGGCGCGGCGGAGTTGCCATAGTGACAGGTGTGGCCTGACAGGCAAGCGTGCCATGAAGAAAGCGTGGTATGGATGCTGCGCCGCACTATTTCGGTGAAAAAGGCAGGCGCGGGGGTGGTGGTCAAAAGGCCTTTGCGAGTACACTTGCGCTGTTTTGATTTCTGGCGCCAGCGCCACACCTGACACGATAACCCCACATCCGGCTGAGAGCGCGCATGATCAATGTCTTTGTATTACAGAATGGCCGGCTCAACCAGGTGCCGATCGACAGCCGCGCAGACCTTGAAAATGCCGAACCGGTGTGGGTCGACCTGACCGACCCGACCGATGATGAACGGGCCTGGGTCAAGGCCACCTACAACGTCACCCTGCCGGGTGAGGATGAAGTCAAGGATATCGAAGCGTCGGCCCGCTACTACGAAGCGGAAAACGGCGACCTGCATCTGCGCACCGATTTTCTGCTGGAAGAAGACGACGGCCCCTCGCGCGTGATCACGGTCGCCTTTATCCTGGCGCGCAAGATCCTGTTTTCGATGCATACGGACGACCTGCCCGTGTTCCGCCTGGTGCGCATGCGCGCCCGCTCGCGGCCCGGCTCGATTGCCGACTACATGGACGTGCTGCTGGACCTGTACGCCACCGACGCCGAATATTCGGCCGACGTGTTGGAGGGCATCTACCAGAACCTGGAAGAAGTCAGCACGCGCGTGCTGCAAAAGGAATTTACCGATGCGCACGCGGCCGAAGCGCTGAACGCCATCGCCCACGAGGAAGACTTGAATGGCCGCATCCGCCGCAACATGATGGATACGCGCCGCGCCGTCAGCTTTTTGATGCGCGGCCGCTTGCTCAATTCCGAGCAGTTCGAGGAAGCGCGCCAGATTTTGCGCGATATCGAATCGCTGGACGGCCACACCTCTTTTCTGTTCGACAAGATCAACTTTCTGATGGACGCCACCGTCGGTTTCATCAACATCAACCAGAACAAGATCATCAAGATCTTCTCGGTGGCCAGCGTGGCGTTCCTGCCGCCGACCCTGATCGCCAGCGTGTACGGCATGAACTTCAAGTTCTTGCCGGAACTGGAATGGACCTTTGGCTATCCGTGGGCCTGGGGCTTGATGATTACCAGCGCGATTGCGCCTTTCCTGTACTTCCGCCACCGCGGCTGGTTGAAGTGATCACGATTCGCTTTGTGCCCCCCGGGTCAGGCCGCAGAATTCGCGCGGGCCGGCGCCAAAGTGTTTGCGGAACGCGCGGCTGAAATGGGAGGGGTCGTTGAACCCCCAGCGCAGCGCGACGTCGTATAGCCTTTGTGCGTGGCCGGCGCCACGCTCGAATTCGTCGCGGCATTGTTCCAGCCGGCGCTTCAGCACATAGCGCATCAGCGAGATGTCCTCTTCCTCGAATAACTGGTTGACGTAGCGCGACGACAGGCCAACGGCATCGGCGATGACTTCGCCGCTCAAGGCAGGATCACCCAGGTGTCGTTCGATATGCTGCTTGACCCGCAGCAGCGTGATGGCGCGGCTGCGCGCCGGTGGCAGCGTGCTCGGTTGGGGCGAGAGTGCGAAGGCCAGCATGTCGAGCGCCTGCTCGGCCAGGCGTTCGCGTTGGGCGGCGTCGAATTGCGTCGAGTGGCCCGCCAGCGAACGGAAAAATGCCGCCGCCACCGCGCCCGGCCCTTGGGCGCCGTCGATGCGGCGTGCCATCGTTCGCTCCAGTCCGCCCACCCGGCTGCTCAGCGCGGCGCGCGGAATTTGTACGATCAGCTTGGTGAAATCTTCCGGCATGATCAGCTTGTGAGGACGGGTGGCGTCGTACACGGCCAGGTCGCCGGCTCCAAGGCGCGCCTCGCGGCCATCTTGTGCCAGAAATTCGCTGCCGGCCAGCAGCAGCACGGCAAAATAACAATCTTCGTTTTCCGTCTGTGCGTGGTGCGCCACGCGCGCCACCGATTGCGCCTTGGCCGCCACCGTGGCCAGCCGCAGTGACGCGTATTGGTGCGTTTCCATTCGTCCCGAGAAATCCGTGCCCAGCCGTGAGGCAATCTGCACCTCGGCGAAACGCCGGCAGACCAGTTCGCGCCAGTAGTCGACGCGGTGGTGCGGCTGCTGCCCGCTGGTTGTCATCAGCGTGACGCCTGGCAAGCGGGGGGGCGATGGATCGGTTTGCATGGGTACTCTTTCTTTTCCGCAAGGGCTGGTACAGCTTAACAAGCAAGAAGCATGGCGTCACCGGCTGCTGCCATGGCGATCTCCGTTACAGTCAACTGCGCCTCCGCCACGGACAAGACCGGCCGCCATGCCGCGCAGATACTGGGTTTCCCTTCTTTCGGAGATTACCATGGCACACCCGACACCGATCCATGCACCACTTACCGTGGCCGCCGTCCAGGCGGCGCCGGCCTTCCTTGACCTCGAGGCCGGCATCGATCAATCCATTGCCCTTATTGCGCAGGCCGCCCAAGGCGGCGCGCGCCTGATCGCTTTTCCGGAAACCTGGCTGCCCGGCTATCCGTTCTGGACCTGGATCGGCACGCCGGCCTGGGCCATCATGCGCGGCTTCGTCAGCCGCTACGCGGCGCAGTCGCTGTGCTACGACAGCGCGGCGGCCGACCGGCTGCGTGCCGCCGCCCGCGAGCACAAGATGTACGTGGTGATGGGCCTGTCCGAACGCGACGGCGCTACGCTGTACATCGGCCAGTGGATCATCGGCCCGGATGGCATCGACATCGCCCGCCGCCGAAAGCTCAAGCCTACCCACGTCGAGCGCACCGTGTTCGGCGAAGGCGACGGCAGCGACCTGGCCGTGCACGATCTGGCGATCGGCCGCCTTGGCGCGCTGTGCTGCTGGGAGCATCTGCAGCCGCTGTCGAAGTACGCGATGTACGCGCAGAACGAGCAGATCCACGTGGCCGCTTGGCCGAGCTTTTCGATCTACGATCCGTTCGCGCATGCGCTCGGCGCCGAGGTCAACAACGCAGCGAGCCGTATTTACGCGGTTGAGGGCGGCTGCTTCGTTATCGCGCCGTGCGCAGTCGTCTCGCCGCAGATGATCGCGCTGCTGTGCGATACCGACGACAAGCACCAGTTGTTGCACGCCGGTGGCGGCCACGCCGTCATCTACGGGCCGGACGGCGCACCGCTGTGCGCGCCGCTGGCGCCGGACCAGGAAGGGCTGCTGTTTGCCGAGCTCGATTTTGACGCCATCAGCGTGGCCAAGTCGGTGGCCGACCCGGCCGGTCACTACGCGCGGCCCGATGTCACGCGGCTGCTGCTGAATCCGCGCCGCGCGCGCCCGGTCGAGTATTTCTCCTTGCCAATCGAGCGCCCGGGCGACGACAGCGCCCATATCGAAACTACCGCAATCAACCCTGCTGGCATCGCCTGAGGAACCGTCATGGAATCGGCTATCGCACCACATCTGCAATGCCCCCGCACGCTGGCCCGCCGGGCCGGCGACGAATATCAACCGAACTATCCGTGCTGGAGCGCACGCGCCGGCGGCGCCGTCACGCAGGTGGTCATGGCCCATTTCGGCGTGCAGTCGCTGGGCCGCGAGCTCCACGGCGCCGCCTGCCGGGCGCTGGCGCTGATCACTGCCAGTTTCACGCTGGCTGACGGTCCCGGTCACCACGACCTGAGCCATTATGTCGACGCCGAGAGTTACGACAACATGATCGCCATCGCTTACTGGGATTCGCCGCAAGCCTATCTGCGCTGGAGCGCAGGCGTGGCCGCCTGGTGGGACCACCCGGCACGCCTGCAGGAGGGGATCGGATATTTCCGCGAAATCCACATGCCGCACGTGGCGCAGTTCGAAACGATGTTCAACACGCCCGACCATCCGCAAGGCGTAGGCGTGGTGATGGGCTCACTCAGCGGCGAGATCCGCGAGCATGGGTATTGGGGCGCGATGCGCGACCGCCTCCCCCTGGCGCAGACCGATGCGCTGGCGCCGGACGGGGCGCTGGCGCAGGCCGCGCGCCCGGAGTCGCCCGGGCGACTCCGGGTGGCCGGCCACGACAACCTGGCCATCATCCGCTCCGGCCAGGACTGGGGCGCCACCGACGGCCAGGAACGTGCGCTGTACCTAGAGCAGATGGCACCGGTGCTGGTGGCAGGCATGAATTTTCTGCGCGACGAGGGCCGCGCGATCGGCTGCTACAGCAACCGCTACATGACTCACATCGACGCCGCTGGCCGGCCGCTGGAGAAGACCTTCGGCGTGAGCCACTGGCGCTCGCTGGACGCGCTGGAGCAGTGGGCCGAATTCCACCCGACCCACGTCGAGATCTTCGGCACCTTCCTGCGCATGGTGCAGGCGCTGGCATTTCAGCTCAAGCTCAGCGTCTTCCACGAGGTGGCCGTGCTCAAGCCGCATGAACAAGACTACGAATACATCAATTGCCATCCCCGCACCGGCTTGCTCGGCGCCTGACCATACAAGGAAATATCATGCTCAAGCAACATCATCGGTTTCGCCAGCCGCGCCGCGTGGCCGGCGCCCCCTTCTGTGCCGGGCTGTCCGCGTGGCTGCTGCTGGCGCCGGTCGCCAGCGCGCTGGAAGTGACGGCTGGCGATTACGAGGCTTTCCCTGCTGGCAGCAATATTGCCATGCTGTACTACCAGTACGCCACGCGTGGCAGCCTGTATGCCAACGGCAACAAGATTTCGGGCAACTTCGGGCTTGACAGCAACGTTGCCCTGGCGCGCTATATCCACGTGGTGGGACTGTCTGACAACCTGGTGGTCGATCCGCAAGTCATCGTGCCGGCCGGGCGCCTGCGCACCGGGGGCGACGCCGCCGCGCTGCGAACTGCCAGCGGCGTCGGTGACCTGATTCTCGGTGCACCGCTCAAGTTCATTCTCGATGGACGCACGCGGGACGTGATCAGCATCGGGCCCTATCTTTACATGCCGACCGGAAACTACGACAGCGGCCGCGCGTTGAGCCTGGGGGAGCATCGCTGGAAGGGCTTGCTGCAATTGGCCTACATCCGGCATTTCAACGCGCACTGGGCGCTGGACCTGGTCGGCGACGTCACCGTGCATGGCAAGAACACCGCTTACACCGCCGCCCGCGCCACGCTGCGCCAGGAACGACGCTATGAAGTCCAGGCCCATCTGCGTTACAACCTGACGCCGGCCACCGCTTTGTCGGCCGGGGTTGGTCGGATCAGCGGCGCCGGGAGCTTGGTCGATGGCGCGCACCAGGGCGACCGCCTCGACACGCGCTACGCGCGCCTGACCGCGACAAGCTTCATCGGTCCGACCGTCCAGGTGCAGCTTCAATACGGCAGGGACCTGGCCGTTGACAGCGGCCCGAAGGAAAAGCAGCGCGTCAATTTCAGGCTGGCCAAGTTGTTCTGACCGCCAGGCGCACGCTGGCGGCCACGCTGATTTCGTTCATGAGTACCGTTATTGCGCCGGGCGTTTCGGTGCAATCCCCGTGTACTGCGCCGACATCAGCTTCCAGCCGTCCGCCTGCTTGAGCGCCACATAGCTGGCGCGCATGGCCATCTGGCGTTGTTGTCCGCCAGCGTAGACCGAGATCGCCAGCTTGCCGATCAGGACGGCCGTGCCGCCGGTCACGCGCACCAGCGGCTCCTCGACCGTGATCACGGGCGTGGCCGTTTTCTTTTCCGGCGCATAGAAGGCCAGCATTTTTTCGCGCGTGTCGACTTCGCCCATCGGTGACACTTCCACGTAATTGTCGGTCGTCAGCGCCGCCAGCCTGGGCACGTCGAACCCGGTCTGCGCCGCCACGTGCTGGCGCACCAGGTTCAGCACGTCGGCCGAGTCGTCCGCCAGCGCGGGCAGCGCGATGGTAGTAGCGCACGCAAACGCGGCAACAAGGGAAATCAGGGATAATCGGGGGTCGTGCAAGCTGTTGTGTTTCATGGCATGGCTTCCGGTTGGGTCTGATGCACGCGATCAGAACAAGCTGAAGTATGCCTTTGAACTTTAAATAAAAGCAACAACTTGCTTGCTATCCCATCCACCCCATTGCCAGACGATGGCGCCCTTACTGGAGCCTGCATGCCGGACACCGTTACCAAGCATTTCTCCTACACCCACTTGATCAGCGACTGCGATGGCGTCCTGATCGACAGCGAAGCCGTGGCCCTGCAGGCGCTGCTCGACCTGCTGGCGCCGCGCCTGGCGAATTTGCCTGCGGGCGTGACCCTGCGAGGCCTGATCGAACCGCGCCTGGGCCTGCGCCTGGTGCCGCTGATGCGCGCTATCTATGCCGAACTGGGCTTGCCGCAGGTAGCCGACGACGAACTGCTGGACATTGCCCACGCCGTCAACCTGCGCTGCGACGAACAATTGAGCGCCGTGCCCGGCGTGGCGCAGGCGCTGGCCGCCATCGATCTGCCGAAAGCGGTCGCCTCGAACAGCGTCAGCGCGCGCGTGCACGCCGCGCTCACCCGCACCGGCATGGTGGAGCTGTTTGGCGGGCGTTACTTTACGCCCGACCTGGTCGGCCACGCCAAGCCGCATCCGGGCCTGTACCTGGCCGCTGCCGCCGGCTTCGGCGTGCCGCCAGGCCAGTGCCTGGTGCTGGAAGACAGCGTCACGGGCGTGACCGCCGCTGCTGCCGCCGGCATGACGGTGCTCGGTTTTATCGGCGGCGGGCATATCGCCGAAGGACAGGAAGCGCGGCTGAAGGCCGCTGGCGCTGCCCATGTGTTCAGCGACATGGCCAGCTTGCCGGCGCTGGTCGCCAGCTTGATGCAGCGTGCGGCGGCTTGAGTTGCGGCATACCGCGCAGGCCGGTGCTTATTCCCGCACCGCCAGCAACGCCCCCAGCAGCGCGACGTTATTGATGTCCAGCTTGTTGAAGATGGCCTTGATCTGGCTGCGGATGGTTTCCGGCGAGCGGTTGAGCTGGGTGGCCACCTGTTTTTGCGTCAGGCCGTGGGCGATGAGCTTGGCCACCAGGAATTCGCGCTCGCTCAGCGTGTCCACCGTTTCGCTGGCGCGCGCCTTTAAAAACAGCAAGCCCTGATCGCGCTGGCCCTGCACGATGACGCCGCCGGCGGCCACATGCGGCAGGTCCTGCTGGCTGACCAGTTGCTTCAGCAGCGCCGGCGGCAAGTGCTGCGGATCGTCGGTGCGCCAGGCAGCAAACACCAACGCTTTGAAGCGTTCGTCGGCATGGTAGAGCACACCGCGCAGGTCAGCGATCGCGACCGACCATTTGGCGCGCACCGTGTCATGGCTCAGACGGTCCAGGTGTACCAGGCGGTTGATGGCCAGCGCCTGCATCAGGTGCGGCGCCAGGCAGGCCAGCAGGTCGATCTCCGGTTGCAGACAGCG
This sequence comes from Janthinobacterium sp. PC23-8, assembly GCF_002250505.1. Classification (GTDB taxonomy): domain Bacteria; phylum Pseudomonadota; class Gammaproteobacteria; order Burkholderiales; family Burkholderiaceae_D; genus Janthinobacterium. Next base: position 1,537,565 of record NZ_NJGY01000001.1, on the reverse strand, counting down.
CGCCGCCAATTCGGCGCGGTACAGCGACACCCACTGCACGAACCGGGTGCCGGGATGGATGTCCGAGGTGATCAGCATGTTGACGTGGCCAAAGTCGTGCAGAAACTGCCGGAACGCCGCGTTGTGTTCCCCGGGGAAATCCTCGACCCGAAAGCCGATGGTCATGGTCGGCTGCGCCGTCACTTGCACGGCAGCGGTGTCGCAGTGCTTCACTTTTTCGTAGGCCTCCAGCATCGCCGGCGAGGAATTGTGCAGGTGGATGCTGTGGATGTCGATGCCACCGTCGAGCATGGTGGCGGTGCCCCACATCGAGGAGTCAAAGGCCAGGCAGGTTTTGAGCAGTGTCAGCGCCGCGTCCTGGAATTGATGGACCGGGCATTGCTGGGCCAAGCGGTAGAGCGTGAGCAGCAGATTGCTGTATTCCGGGAGCAGGCCTGGGCGCATGGTAAGAGGGACGGTTGGATCGCCGGACCACTCTAAACCAGCGGCAATGAATTTCCAAGAAGAATGGCTCATGGCGGCGGCGTTGTTGTTGCATAAACGCTGGCGCATAGCACGCGTACCCATATCACGCCTCTCCTCGATGTGAAGTTGCTCTGCCGAAAAGAGGCGCAAATGGTTGTTTCAGGTAACAAATATTTCCATTTTTCCCACAAATGGGGGATAGGCAAACCAGTTAATTTATGATGTAATAGTGGCAACTATTCAGCCACCATGAACAGAGGCTGTCGATAGCGAAATTCTGCTTGGAAAAGAGGCAATTTGATGAGAATCTGCTCACTTAAAGCAAAAATAGATGATTTTTTTGTCGCTATCATGGGGACTGGGCAGTGACGAGATTTTGATACGAATAACTTCGTTGTCATCCGATTAAAAAATTATCAGGTTCATATTAGGAGTTATGTCATGAAAAGTGCTTTATTACTGACGGCGTTGCTGGCCACCATGCCCTTGCATGCGCTGGCGCAGACTTCGGCTCCCGTCCCCGTACCTGCAGTGACGTCCGCGCCCGCGCCGGCGCCGGACAATAGCGCCGACGAAGAGGAAAAGGACGATGACCAGACAGTGATCGGCCTGAAAAATTCGGCCAAAAAATCGCCTGCGGCGACGTCGGCTGGCGCTGTCGCCACGACGGGCATCAGCACGACGATGCTGGTCGGCATCGGCACCGCCGTTGCCATCGCCATCGGCGTGGCCAGTTCGGGTGGTTCCGGTTCGTCGACCAGCCATTCGGCTGTTCATCACTAGGCGCAGGCCAGTCATGGCAACGCGCGCGATCCTGATCGCCTTGTGCTGCGCCGCGCTGCTTGGCGCCTGCGCGGCGCCAAAACAGGCAGCCGTGCCGCTGTCGGTCGGCGCCTTGTCGGCCCGCCCGGTGCGCATCGGCGTGGCCATGAGCACCGTGCCGAAAGCCGATACCCACTTTCCTGGCGCCGGCTGCCTGCTGTGCATCGCCGCCGTGACCGTTTCCAATACGGCGCTGACGGCGCATGTGCGCACCTTGCCGACCGATGACCTGCCGAGCATCAAGGACGACCTCGCCGCGCTGCTGCGCAAAAAAGGTCATGAGGTGATCGTCATCGCCGAGCCGCTCGATATCGATGCCTTGCCCGAGCGCCAGGACAGCAAGCCGAATGGCGCCAAAAAGGATTTTGCGGCGTTGGGCCGGCAATACCGGCTCGACAAGCTGCTGGTGATTCATCTGACCAAGATCGGCGTCAATCGTAACTACAACAGCTATATCCCGACCGGCGACCCGCAGGGCCTGGTGGCCGGCGCCGCCTATATCGTCAACCTGGAAGACCATGCGTATGACTGGTACCGGGCGCTGCGCCAGCTCAGGAGCGCTACCGGCAATTGGGACGAAGCGCCCGATTATCCCGGTTTGAGCAATGCCTATTTCCAGGCCATCGAAGGTGCGCGCGATGCCTTGCGCAAGCCCTTGTATTGAGATGGCGATGCTGAAAACCGCCGCGCTTGCCGCGCTGGCCTGGTCCTTGTGCGCCGGCGCGCTGGCCCAGCAGCAGACGCTGCCTGCCGCCTGGTCCCTGCGTCTGCCGCAGCAGCAGGCAGTGGCCTTTCGCGGCCTGGCCAATTTCGACAAGGCAGGCAAGGGTGCGGGCAATACCACCTACATGATGCCGGGCATCGCCGGCTTCGCGGCGGCGCTCGCGGCCCACAGCCTGGTGATCAATAGCGGCCTGGAAAAGCAAAAAAACGAGATCGAGCTGGCGGCGGACAAGGTGCTCCTGCCTTACCTGCCGGTACTCGATGCCCTGCGCCAGGACAGCTTGATGGCGCAGGCGCTGGCGCGCATGGCGCCGGGCAGCACGCCGCGCCTGATCGCCTTCCTCGACCACGACGAGTCGGGCTGGATCGTTGAAAGTACGCCGCTGTTCGCCATGACCCAGGACCAGAGCGCGCTGGTGCTCGATAACGCGATCGCCGTGCATGCGCCGGGCGCGCCGCAACAAGCTGCCTATCGTCATACCGTGCGCGTGGTCTCGCGCGCCAGCACGCAGGCCGACCTGGAGGCTTACTGGAATGCGCAGCAGGGCCGCCCGCTGCGCGACGAGAGCGCCGCCCTGCTGGCGCTGTCGCTCGAGATCGCATTGCAACAGGCCTACCGCGGCGGCGACGCGCCCGCCGACCTGGGTCCTTTCAGGACGGTGCGCTATCAGGAAGGCCGCAAGCAAGCCGCCGAGCGCGCCCAGGTGCTGTCCGAACAGTGCGGACGCGCGCTGATCAGCAACTTGCGCGGCTGGCTGATGTCGGTGCCCGTCTCCCAGCCGGCAGCGGAGCCGGCCTGTGCCGACGCGCGATGAGCTACGGCTGCCCGTCCGGCTGCAAACGGTGCATCAGCGATTGCAAGGCCGGATACGCATCGCGATACAGGCCGAACGCGCGCCGGTAGGCGGTGCTGGCGGCGGCCTGAGGCGTGCTGCGCGGCACCAGCGTGACCCAGCCCTGCTGCGCCGTCTCGCGCGAGATCAATCCCGTGCCCAGCGCCGCCAGCAAGGCCGCGCCCAGGGCCGCCTCGACATTTTCGGCGATGGTATACACCTGGTAGCCGGTGACGTCGGCAATGATCTGCATCCACAATGGCGAATGCGCGGCGCCGCCGACGACGATCAGCTTGTCGTCCAGCGTGGCCGCGCCCTGGCTGCCGGCGTCGATATTGTGTTTCAGCGCAAAGCTCACGCCCTCCAGCACGGCGCGGTACAAATGGGCGCGGCCGTGGTACAGGTTCAGGCCGAGGAACGCGCCGCTGGCTTTGGCGTCCCAGATCGGGCTGCGCTCGCCCATCAGATAGGGCAGGAACAGCACGCCGTCGGCGCCGGCCGGCACCTTGGCGGCGTTTTCTTCCATCAGTTGGTGGACGTCGCCGTAACCTTGCCGCCTGGCTTCGTCGATATCGGCCTGGCAGAAGGCGTCGCGAAACCAGCTGACCGAAGCGCCGGCCGTGATCGCGCCGCCAAACACATACAGATCGTGCTGGCTGTTGAACACATGCGGCATGCTGATCAGGCCATGGCGGGCGTCGGCCTGCTGGCGGATGGTGCCCCAGCACATGCTGGTGCCGATCATGGCCACATGCTGGCCGGCGCGGCTGACGCCCGCCGCCAGCGTGGCGACGGCCGCATCGACGCCGCCGGCCACCACCGGCGTGCCGGCCAGCAGGCCCAGTTGCTCGGCCACTTGCGGCAGCAGGGGGCCGACCACTTCGGATGAGTCGAGCAGGCGTTCTGGCATCATGCGCGCCGGGATACCCAGCGCGGCCAGCATGTCATGGGACCAGCCGCGCGCGGCCATGTCGTACACGCCGCCGATATTGCCGGCCGAACTATGGTCGACCGCCACCTCGCCGCACAGCAGGTAGTTGATATAGCTGTTCGGCGGCAGCAGGTAGCGCGTGCGTGCCCAGATGGCGCTCTGCTGGTTTTTCAGCCACAGCATCTTGGTATAGCCGTAATAACTGTCGACGCCATTGCCGGTAATGGCGTGCAACCGTTCCAGATCGATATGCTGATTGACCCATTCCACCTCGGCAGTGGCGCGGCGGTCCATCCAGATCAGGCAAGGGTGCAGCGGCTGCATGGCCGCGTCGACGGGGATGCCCGAGCCACCGTACAGGCTGCTGACGCAAACGGCCTTGATGCTTGCCGCCGGCACGCCGCTTTGTTGCACCACCTGGCCGATGCAGGCGAGAACGGCCTCATGCCAGACGGCCGGCCACTGCTCGGCCCACAGGGGCTTGGGTGTGTCGACCTGGTAGCTGTGCGTGTGCTGGGCGATGATGGCGCCCGTGCTGTTGACCAATAAGGCTTTGGTGCTTTGCGTGCCGATATCGACACCGATGACATAGTCCATGCAGTCTCCTTTTTTATAGCGTGAATATAGCAGGAGAGCGACGACCATGGGGAGGGGCGCGCGGCGGCCAGGATGGCCGCCGCAGAAACGCTTATTTCAATTGTGCAAACACCTTGCGTGCCGCCGCGATGGTGGCGTCGATCACGGCGTCGTCGTGCCGGGCCGAGACAAAACCCGCTTCAAACGCGGCCGGCGCGAAATACACGCCTTCGTCCAGCATGGCGTGGAAGAAGGCGTTGAACTTGCTGCGGTCGCCCGCCATCATTTCGGCATAGCTGGTCGGCGGCGTGGCGCTGAAATAAATGCCGAACATGCCGCCGATGGCGTCGGCGCAGAACTCCACGCCGGCTTCTTTCGCCGCCGCCGTCAAACCATCGGCCAGGCGTCGTGCGGTGGCGCCCAGCTGTTCATAAAAGCCCGGCTGCTGGATCAGTTTCAATGTCGTCATGCCGGCGGCCACCGCCACCGGATTGCCCGACAGGGTGCCGGCCTGGTAGACGGCGCCCAACGGCGCCATATGGTGCATCAGCGCGGCGCTGCCGCCAAAGGCTGCCACCGGCATGCCGCCGCCGATCACCTTGCCCAGGGCGGTCAGGTCCGGCTTGATGTCGTACAGCGCCTGCGCGCCGCCCAGCGCCACGCGGAAACCGCACATGACTTCATCGAAAATGAGCAGCGCGCCGTGCTGCGTGCACAGCTCGCGCATCGCCTGCAGGAACTCGGGCGTGGCTTTGACCAGGTTCATGTTGCCGGCCACCGGTTCGACGATCACGCAGGCGATCTCGGCGCCGAAACTGTCGAAGGCGTCTTTCAGTTGCTCGACGTTGTTGTAATCAAGAACCAGGGTGTGCTTGACAAAATCTTCCGGCACGCCGGCCGAAGTCGGGTTGCCGAAGGTGAGCAGGCCGCTGCCGGCTTTCACCAGCAGGGAATCGGCGTGGCCGTGGTAGCAGCCTTCGAACTTGACGATCTTGTCGCGTCCGGTGGCGCCGCGCGCCAGGCGCAGTGCGCTCATGGTCGCTTCCGTGCCTGACGAAACCAGGCGTACCTGTTCGATCGACGGCACCAGGCGCGTGATTTCCTCGGCCATCAGCACTTCGCCTTCGGTCGGCGCGCCGAACGACAGGCCCAGCGCGGCCGCGTCCTGCACCGCTTTCACCACGTCGGGATGGGCGTGGCCAACGATGGCCGGGCCCCAGGAGCCGATATAGTCGATATAGCGCTTGCCGTCGGCATCCCAGAAATACGGGCCTTCGGCGCGCGTGATGAAGCGCGGCGTGCCGCCCACCGAGCGGAAGGCGCGCACCGGCGAATTGACGCCGCCCGGCGTGGTTTTCTGGGCGCGGGCGAACAGGGTGTCGTTTTGCGAAGTCGTCATGAGAGTGCCTTGGAGATGTTGTAAGTATGGGTATGGGGAACGTCAGGTACCTGCCCTGAACAGGCGGTTCGGCACCAGCTTGCCCATGCCGAAGCGCCGCGCATGCGTGAGTGCGCCGGCCGTGTATTCCTGGGCCGCCACCACGGCTTGCTGCACGTCGTTGTCGACATCGCCGCCGCCCCCGCCCTGATCCAGCGCCAGCAGCGCCGTGGCGGCTGCCGACAGGGTGCTGCCGGCGCCGTTGAAGATGCCGGGCAGGTGGCGCCATACATCGTGGCGCACCACGCCGTCTTCGCCGAACAGGGTGTTGGCGCGCAGCTTGCCTTCGCCGGCGCCGCTCTTGCTGGCGTCGGCCTGCATGCAGGTCACCAGCACATATTCGCAGCCCAAAGCGACCAGGTAGTCGACGTCGTTTTGCAAGGTGTCGGACGGGTCGGCATCGCGCCAGGTTTCGGCGAGGCGTTCCAGTTCCACCGGCGAGAGCACCAGCAAGGTCGTTTGCGGGATCAGGAGCTGGCGCACGGCGGTCAGGATGTCTTCGTCGTCCATGCCCTGTTCCGGCAGCGCCGAAATGAAGGGGTCGAGGATCAGCGGCACGTTGGGGTAGTCGGAAACGATTTCGGCGATCGCCGTGACGTTTTCCACGCTGCCCAGCGCGCCGATCTTGATGGCGGCCACCGACATGTCTTCGAGCAGCACGCGGGCCTGGTCGGAGACCCAGTCCGGATCGACCGCCTGCACGTCTTCGACGCGGGCCGTATCGCTGATCAACAGGCCCGTGGTGACGGACAGTCCATGGCAGCCGAACGATGCAAAAGTGGCCAGATCGGCCTGGATGCCGATTGCACCGACGGGATCGGACACGCCGAAGCTTAATATGAGGGGAGAAGTTTGGTTTTGCACGGCGGGTAGATTAAGATACCTAATTCAGCATTTTACTTGATTGAAGGGTGGCGGAACGTGAGTAGCAACGAAACAACGCAGCAATTCCAAACGTGGATGTGTCTTATTTGCGGCTGGGTTTATGATGAAGCGGCCGGCCTGCCAGACGAAGACATCGCTCCGGGCACGCGTTGGGTGGACGTGCCGATGAACTGGACCTGCCCGGAATGCGGCGCGCGCAAGGACGATTTCGAGATGGTGGCTATTTGAATAATTTTATACGATAGACCAGCCTGGTGCCAGGGCTGCTGCGGCGCGGCAGCTTGCCACCGCCTATGCTATGGTGTGAAGAATTGCCTGATGATCAAACTGAACCGGCCGTGAGCAGTCCCTTATCCGACGCCAGCGCCGACGCCGACGCCAGCGATGTCACCATCCTGGTGATCGACGACAGCGCCACCATGCGTACTTGCGTGGCCGGCTACCTGCATGACGCCGGCTACCGGGTGGTGCTGGCCGAAGACGGCTTCGAGGCGCTGGCCAAGCTGGGCGACTGCCGGCCCATGCTGGTGCTGTGCGACGTGGTGATGCCGCGCCTCGACGGCTACCGCACTTGTGCGCTGATACGCGCCAGCGCCGGTTTTCGCGCCACGCCGGTGCTGATGCTGTCATCGAAAGAGGGCCTGTTCGACCGCGCGCGCGGCAGCCTGGCCGGCGCCAGCGGCAGCCTGGCCAAGCCGCTGGCGCGCGAGGCGCTGCTGGCGGCCGTGCGCCATCACCTGGCGGCTGGCGCGTTGCCGCGATAGCGCCGTTATTAACCAATGCAGCAAGGAAGCTGATGTCCATACATACAATTCTGATCGTCGATGACTCGCCGACGGAACGCTATTACCTGAGCGAGATGCTGGTGCGCGCCGGTTACGCCGTCGCCACCGCCGAAGACGGCGCCGATGCGCTGGCCAAGCTCAAACAGGACAGGCCCGATCTGATCCTGATGGACGTGGTGATGCCGGGCGCAAATGGCTTCCAGATCACGCGCGCCATCGCGCGCGACCCCGAGCTGGCGCATGTGCCGGTGATTATCTGTTCCAGCAAGAGCCAGGAGACGGACCGCATCTGGGGCCTGCGCCAGGGTGCGCGCGACTATCTGGTCAAGCCGGTGGTCGAAGCGGACCTGCTGGCCAAGATCGCGGCGCTGTCCTGACCCATGCGGATCACGCCCGGCATCAGCGCCTCCGGATCGCCGCCTGTTGACGTCGGTGCGCGGCACGGGCGTTTGCGCCAGTATCAGCTGCAGCTGCACGAACGGGTGCAGGCTGCGCGCAGCGGCGCACTGGCCGGGCGCAAGGACCTGGGCGTGCTGCTGGGCGGACGGCACTGCCTGCTCGACCTGACGCAGCTGGGCGAGATCGTGATCCCGGCGGGCCTGCAGGTACAAAGCGTGCCGCTGGCGCAGGACTGGTACCTGGGCCTGGCGGCCATGCGCGGTCGCCTGACGGCCATCATCGACCTGGCGCGCTACATGGGCCAGCCGGCGTGCGGCATGCAGGGCGAGAGCCGCCTGGTGACCTTTGCGCCGCGCCTGGGCCTCGATTGCGCGGTGCTGGTCGAGCGCGTGCTGGGCCTGCGCCAGCAGCGCGGCATGCGGGCCATGGCGCCGCCGGCGGGACTGCCCGGCTTGCCCTGGGCCGCGCAGGAGTTGCGCGACAGCGAACAGCAGTCCTGGCTGCGGCTGGACCTGGCGCGGCTGGCGCAAGCCGAACGCTTTCTCGATGCCGGCTTTGCCAGTGCCGTCGTCGGCGCCCACCTCGCTCACACACACAAGGAACCGCGCTGATGGGCGACCATTCTTCGATCCTGGCCGACGGCGCCCTGCCGGCCGCTACCGTTTCGCCGGACGATCTGCCGCTGCGCCTGCGCGATGCGCTGGGCCGGCGCAAGACGCTGGCCAGCGCGCCGGCGGCCGACCTGAAACTGCCGCTGATCGGCCATCTGCCGCTGCAAAAACAGCTGTCGGTGCTGACCACCTTGCTGGCGCTGAGCCTGGCCGCCAGCCTGCTGTTCGTCACCCTCAATACGAGGAGCGGCAATATCGCCTCGGCGCAGACCCAGCTGGCCAGCGACGCGCTGATGCATTCGCAGCGCCTGGGCAAGGCCGCGCCGAACGCGGTGCAGGGCAATCCCGAGGCGTTTCGCCAGCTGGAAGAAAGCCGCAATGAGCTGAACCAGGATTTTCGTCTGATGGTGCGCGGCGGCACCTATCACGGCCGCGATATCGGCGAGTCGCGCGCCAGCCTGCTGGCGGCGGTGGCCGACGCGCGCAAAAAATGGGCCAGCAGCGATCGCGCCGCCGGCACCATCTTGCGCCTGAAGGCAGAGCTGGGCCAGTTCGACCAGACCTTGCAGCAGTTGAATGCGCGTACGCCCGCGCTGCTGGCGCAGACCGAGGAAATCGCGGCGCTCAAGGTGCAGCGCGGCGGCAATGCGCGCGAGCTGGCCGTGATCGGCCGGCTGATGATGCTGACCCAGCGCATGAGCCGCAGCGCCAGCGGCTTTATCGGTTCCGGCAGCATCAGCTCTGAAACCGCGTTTGCGCTGGGCCGCGACACCACGTATTTCCGCGCCGCCGTCGACGGCCTGCTCAACGGCAGCGCCACCTTGCAGCTGGCGCCCACGCGCGATGTGCAATTGCGCGAGCAGATGGTGGCGCTCAAGGCCGGCTTCGATACCTACCAGAAGCTGGTCTCGTCGCTGCTCGACGGCCTCGACAAATTCAGCGCCGCGAAAAGCGCCGAGCGGCTGATCTTCAGCGAAAACGAAGACCTGCGCCAGCGCTTGACCCTGCTGCAGCAGCTGTACCATGCGAACCAGGAAACCCTGGGCGTGGCCTTCTGGCTGATGGTGGGCGGCGTGCTGCTGACCCTGGTGGCAGCCGCCGGCATGGGCCGGGTGCTGCTGCAGGATTCGGTCAACCGCACGCGCGACGCCGAGCGGCGGCGCCAGGAGGCCGAGATCCGCCGCTTGCTGGCGCAGGAAAAGGAGGAAGCGGCCAAGGCGCAGAACGACCAGAACCAGGCGGCGATCCTGCGCCTGATGAACGAACTGCAAAAGGTGGCCGATGGCGACCTGACGGTGCAGGCGACGGTGTCGGAAGACATCACGGGCGCCATCGCCGATTCGGTCAACTACACAGTCGAGGAATTGCGCGGCCTGGTGGGACGCGTGACGGCGACGGCCGAACAGGTCAACCGCGCCTCGACCCAGGCGCAAAGCATTTCCAGCAAACTGCTGATCGCCTCGCAGCAGCAGTCGCGCGAAATCCAGGGCGTCAGCGCCACGGTAGTGAAAATGGCCAATGCGATCACGGAAGTATCGAAGTCGGCCAGCGTCTCGGCCGACGTGGCGCGCCAGTCGGTGGCGGCCGCCCTGCAAGGCTCGACGGCAGTGGAAAACGCCATCAAGGGCATGCATGAAATCCGCGACCAGATCCAGGATACCTCCAAGCGCATCAAGCGCCTGGGGGAATCGTCGCAGGAGATCGGCGAGATCACCGAGCTCATTTCCGACATCACCGAGCAGACCAACGTGCTGGCGCTGAACGCCGCCATCCAGGCCGCCTCGGCGGGCGAGGCGGGGCGCGGCTTTTCGGTGGTGGCCGAGGAAGTGCAGCGCCTGGCCGAGCGTTCGGCCGGCGCGGCCAAGCAGATCGGCGCGCTGGTGCGCACCATCCAGGCCGATACCCAGGATGCGACGCGGGCGATGGAAAAATCGACTCAGGGCGTGGTCGAAGGGGCGCATTTGTCCGACGCGGCCGGCGCCGCCCTGAACGATATCAGCAAGGTGTCGAAACACCTGGCCGAACTGATCCAGGGCATGTCGTTCGCTACCGGCACGCAAGCCGGTTCGGCCAGTGGCGTGGCCCTCAATATCCAGCATATCCTGAGCGTGACGGAACAGACCCAGGATGGCACGCAGCAAACGGCGCAGTCGATCCATAAACTGTCGCTGCTGGCGCAGGAGCTGAAAAACTCGGTGTCACGCTTCCGTGTCGCCGCCTGAGCCGGCACCCCGGCACGTGCCGATTTTTGCGTTATGAATTCTTTACCGAGGCAGGCATGAGCACACCAGATAATCCGCAGCAGTCCAGGCCGCAGCAGTCCAAGCCGTTTGACAGCGAGCCCTTGTCCTGGGTGCTGGTGGAAATCCGCGAAGCACTGGCCCGTTCCCGCACCGCCCTGTTCGAAGCGGGCGGGCGCGAACGCGAAGAGCGCGCCACCGCCTTGCAGCACGCGCGTTCGCACCTGCACCAGGCGCACGGCGCGCTGGTGATGGTCGACGTGGCCGGCGCCGGCCTGCTGACGGCGGGCGCGGAACAGGCGCTCACGCGCTTTCGCGACGGCACCCTGGAATACACGGTCGACCATGCGCAAGTGGTGGCCGAGCTGTACCAGGCCTTGAGTGAATACCTGGAGGATCTGCTGGCCGGCACGCCGCCTCAGCCAACACGCCTGTTTCCCTACTACCGCGCGCTGCAGACCATGCTGGGCGCGCAGCGCGTGCATCCGGCAGAACTGTTTTTCCCGCCGGCCATCGATCAGCGCCATGCGATTGCGCTGGCCGAGCCGGTGATCGCCGCCGACTATCCGGCCTGGCGCAGCCGTTTTGAAAAGTCGCTGCTGCCTTATTTGCGCTCACCCGACGCCGAGGCGCGCCGGCTGCATGCACAGGCCCTGCACGATACCTTGCAACTGGTGGCCGACGCGCAGGGCGAAGCGTCGGCGCGCACTTTCTGGTTCGCCATGCAGGCCGTGGCCGGCCTGGCCGCCCAGGGCCAGGGCGGCGACAGCCTGTACATGAAACAGCTGTTCGGCCTGATCAACCTGCAATTGCGCCGTCTGGCGCAAGGCACCGCCGGCCTGCCCGAGACGTTGCTGCGCGATGCGCTGTACCTGATCGCCGCCGCTGGCGAACCCACGCCGGCGGCGCGCCAGTTGCGCGCGGTGTTCGAACTCGACGGCCTGGTGCCAATCGACGTGGAAGCGCGGCGCTATGGCCAGGTCGATCAGGACGCGCTGCAGCTCGCGCGTGCGGCGCTGGCCCGTGCGCGCGCCGCCTGGCGCGAAAGCGCACCGGGCGAGGCCTTCGGTGCGGCGATGATCGAGGTGGCAGGACAGGCCGATATCCTGAAAGTGCCAGCCCTGGCCAGCCTGCTGCGCCAGGGCGCGGAGGTGGCGCGGCAGGCAGCGGCCAGCGGCTGCCTGCCGGCCCTGGCGCAGGAAATGGACACCGCGCTGCTGTTTGCCGAAACGGGGCTGGCGCAATTGCGGCGCCTGCCCGACGATTTCGCCAGCAATGCCGAAACCATCGCCGCGCGCTTGCAGGCGTTGCTGGCCGGCGAGGTGCCGCCGGCGCCCGCGCAAGGCGAATTGTCGCGCCAGATCGAACAGGGGCAGACGGCCGCCGCGCTCGCCGAGACCATGAAGGCGGGGCTGCGCCAGGTCGAGCAACTGCTCAATGCGTATTACGCCGATAGCGGCCGCCGCGATGAACTGGCCGGCGTGGCGCCGCTGCTGCAGCCGATGCGGCAGACGCTGGAGGAGCTGGGACAAACCGCCGCCAGCGCCGGCATGCGGCAGGTGGTCTCTGCCGTGCGGCAACTGCTCGATGGCGACAGCCAGGCGCCTATGGAGGCACTCGACGAGATCGCGCAGAACGTCAGCGCGCTGGGCTTTTTTGTCGACATGCTGGGCCGCAATCGGCAGGCGGCCAGCGCGCGCTTTCATTTCGATGCCGCCAGCGGCGCTTTCCGCGCGCTGCCGTTTGAAAAAGTGGCAGCAAGCGGCAGCGTGCCGGTACCCGTGCTCGATCATCCCTTGCCGCCGCAGAGCGCCACGCCGCCAGCGGCGCCGGACGCCATCCTGTCGGCCGGCGATATCGACGCCGAGATGCTCGATATTTTCCTGTCCGAAGCGCGCGAGGTGCTGGCCTTTATTGAAACCAGCCTGGCCGCGCTGCGCGCCGATGCCGGCAATGCCGAACACCTGGCCATGCTGCGCCGCTCGTACCACACCCTGAAGGGCGGCAGCCGCATGATCGGCCTGGCGCAGTTTGCCGAGGCGGCCGGCGCCATCGAGAAGGTGCTCAATACCTGGCTGGCCGAGGCGCGCAGCCCCAACGACGATCTGTTTACCTTGCTCAATTACGGCTGGTACCAGCTCAGCGAATGGGTGGCCGAACTGGAAGGCGGCGGCGCGCGCGGACGCGAGGCCGGCATGCTGCCGGACGCGGCCGAAAGGGTGCTCGAAGGTGGGTCGTTCGAGCTGCGCAAGCGGCGCGCGGTGGTCAGCGATGTCCCTGCGCCAGTGCCTTCCGGCAATGGCAAGGTGATCGGTTTCCCGCCGGCGACCGCGCCCGCCGTACACGAGGCGCCAGACGATAACCTGAAACACGTGGGCGAGCTGCGTATCGGCCTGCCGCTGTATAACATCTACCTGGCCGAAACCGACGAACTGCTGCGCGTGCTCACGCGCGACTTCGGCGAATGGCGCCATGAGGCGCGCGCCGTCAGCGCCGAAGCGCTGCAGGCTGTCCATACCCTGGCCGGCAGCTCCGGCACGGTCGGCTTTACCGCCTTGCGCGACCTGGCGCACGCGCTGGAAATCGCCATCGAAACTGTAGTGCCGCCGCATGCCGGGCTGGCTGCCGCCCGGCACGACGTGCTTGAACGGGCCACCGCCGGCATACGCCAGATGCTGCAGGCGTTTGCCCTGGGCGAGCTGGCGCCGGCGCAGCCGGCGCTGATCGAGGAACTCAATACCCTGTGGCGTGCGCTGACGGCGCCGCCGGAACATGCGGCGCCTGAAGCTGAAACCGGTCTCGATGCGCTGTTCGCCGCTACCTACGCCAGCATCATGGAGGCGGCGTCCAAGCCTGCCGGGACTGGCCTGGACGCGCTGTTTGCCGCCGCCTACGCCAGCATCGTCGCCGACGGGTCGGGACAGGGCGCAGCAGCAGTGGCAGAGCCACCAGCGGCGCGCATGAAACTGCCGCCGGCGCCCGATACCAGCGACATCGACGACCTGTTCGATTCCGTGTTCGAGGCGCCGCCACCAGCGCCAGCCGCGCCGGAATCGGAGCCGGAATCGGAGCCTGCACCGCCAGCGCCGGCCATGGTGCCGGCCGATGCGCAAGCCCTGCTGGCCGCCAGCGCCGGCATCAGCGATGAGCTGGACCTCGACTTGTTGCCGGTGTTCCTGGAAGAGGGCGCCGATTTGCTGCCGCAGATCGGCACGGCGCTGCGCAACTGGCAGCAGCAGCCGCAAGAGAGCAGCCAGGCGCAGATGCTGCTGCGCACCCTGCACACCGTCAAGGGCAGCGCGCGCATGGCCGGCGCCATGCGCCTGGGCCAGCACGCGCATGAAATCGAAACCCATATCGAAAACATGCTGCACGCGGGCACGGCCACGCCACAGGCGTTCGAGGAATTGCTGGCCCATTACGACCATGCACTGCACCTGTTCGAACAATTGCAGCAGCCCCTGCTGCCGCTGCCGGGCATGGAAGCGTCGCCGGCGCCCGAGCCGAAGGCGGCGCTGGTGCGTGTGCGCGCCGATATCCTCGACCGCCTGGTGAACCAGGCCGGCGAAGTGTCGATCACGCGCTCGAAGATCGAAAACGAAGTGGGCGTGCTGGGCGCCTCGCTGGGCGAGTTTTCGGACAACCTGGCGCGCTTGCGCCGCCAGCTGCGCGAAGTGGAAATGCAGGCCGAGTCGCAGATCGCCTCGCGCATGGCGGTCGGCAGCGAGCGCGATTTCGACCCGCTTGAATTCGACCGTTTTACGCGCTTGCAGGAACTGACGCGCATGATGGCCGAAAGCGTCAACGACGTCGCCTCCTTCCATGAAAACCTGAGCCAGAGCCTCGGCACGGTGGGCGACGACCTGGTGCTGCAGGCGCGCCTGACGCGCGAACTGCAGCGCGACCTGATGCAGATCCGCATGGTGCCCTTTGCCAGCATCGCCGAGCGACTGTTCCGGGTGGCGCGGCAAAGCGCCAAGGAAGTCGACAAGCGGGTCAACCTCGATATCCGTGGCGGCAATGTGGAGATCGACCGCAGCGTGTTGGAGCGCATGGCCGCGCCGTTCGAACACCTGCTGCGCAACGCGATCGCGCACGGCATCGAGCCGCGCGCCGCGCGCCTGGCGGCGGGAAAAAGCGAAACGGGGGAACTGCTGGTGCAGGTCAGCCAGCAGGGCAATGAGGTGGCGATCGCTTTTTCCGACGATGGCGCGGGCCTCGACCTGGAGCGCATCCGCGCCCGTGCGCGCGGCGCCGGCCTGGTCTCGCCGGACGCCGAGGTCAGCGACGCGCAGGCGGCCGAACTGATTTTCGCGCCCGGCCTGTCGACCGCCGACAGCCTGACCGAACTGGCCGGGCGCGGCTTCGGCATGGATATTGTGCGCTCGGAAGCGCTGGCGCTGGGCGGGCGGGTCGATACCGTGACCGAAGCGGGCCAAGGCATCCGTTTTACCATTCATCTTCCGCTCACTCTGGCTGTTACCCAAGTTGTGCTGCTGGCAGCCAATGGCAAGACCTATGCCTTGCCCTCGGTGCTGGTCGAGCAGGTGCTGCACCTGAAGGGCGAGCAGCTGGAGCAAGTCACCAAGGCCGGCCAGATCGACGCGCATGGCCAGCTGCTGGCGCTGCATCAGTTATCGGCCATGCTGGGCGACCCGCCGGCAGCACCAGCGACCCAGCGCCACGCGCCGGTGCTGTTGCTGCGTAACGGCAACGACAGGCTGGCGCTGCGGGTCGACGACGTGGTCGGCAATCGCGAGGTGGTGGTCAAGCATGTGGGGCCGCAATTGGCGCGCATGCCGGGCATCGCCGGCGCCACCGTGCTCGGTACCGGCGACATCGTCCTGATACTGAATCCGGTGGCGCTGGCGCAGCACCTGGCCCACCATCCCGAATTGCTGGCGCAATATGCGGCCGCCGCCAGCGAAGGCCGCGTGGCGCTGCCCGCGCCGCGCGCCAGCGTGATGGTGGTCGACGATTCATTGACGGTGCGCCGCGTGATGCAGCGCCTGTTCGAGCGCGAAGGCTATCTGGTGCTGCTGGCCAAGGATGGCGTCGACGCGCTCGAGCAGCTGCATGAACTGGAACCGGCGGCACTGCCGGCGCTGATGCTGGTCGACGTGGAAATGCCGCGCATGGACGGTTTTGATTTGACGCGCAATGTGCGCAGCGACGCGCGCACGCGCGCCATCCCTCTCATCATGATCACCTCGCGCAGCGCCGACAAGCACCGCGAACATGCCTTGAGCCTGGGCGTCAATGCGTATTTCGGCAAGCCCTTCCAGGAGGATCAATTGCTGGCCGAGGTGGAGCGGCTGCTGACCGGGAGTCAGGCGGCCTTGACGACTTTGACGACCTCATAGCGCGCCAGCGTCTGCTTGCGCGCCTCGTCGTGCTGCACGATGGGCATCGGATAATCGCGGCCCAGCACAATGTTCTTTTGTTCTAACAGCATGCGCGGCACCAGCCATGGCGCGTGGATTTCCTTGTCGCCCAGCGCTTTCAATTGCGGCAGATAGCGGCGGATAAAGCGGCCGCTGGCGTCGAATTTTTCCGACTGGGTGATGGGGTTGAATATGCGGAAATAGGGCTGGGCGTCGCAGCCCGACGACGAGGCCCACTGCCAGCCGCCGTTGTTCGAGGCCAGGTCGAAGTCATTGAGGTGCAGCGCGAAATAGGCTTCGCCACGGCGCCAGTCCAGTCCCAGATCCTTGATCAGGAAGCAGGCCGTGACCATGCGCAGGCGGTTGTGCATGTAGCCGGTCTGGTTCAGCTGCGCCATGGCTGCGTCCACCAGCGGATAGCCGGTGCGCCCTGCGCACCAGGCGGCAAACGCGGCATCCGCCAGTTCTCCCGTTTGCCACACGATGGCGTCATACGCGCTCTTGAAGGCGCCATGCTCCACCTGCGGGTTCTGGTACAGGATCATGGCGTAGAAGTCGCGCCAGATCAGTTCGGCCAGCCACACGGGCGCGCCGTCGCCGCCGCCGCCGCGCTCCATCAGTTCGACCATGGTGCGCACCAGGTAGCGCAGCGACACGGTGCCGAAGCGTAAATGCAGCGACAGATAGGACGGCCCTTTCAAGGCGGGAAAATCGCGCGCCACGGCGTATTTTTCCACGCGCGGCAAAAAATCCTCGAACAATCTGGCGCCGCCCGACATGCCGGTGGGGATCGCCAGTTCGGCCAGGTTGCTCGGCTCGAACCCCAGTTCATCAAGACCGGGCAGGGCGGCCGGCTGGCCGCGCGGCGGCGCCAGCCGGGCCGCGTGCGGCGCGATATCGTACGGCGCCAGGCACGCCGGGTCGGCGCGCATTTTCTTCAGCCAGGCGTTCTTGTACGGCGTGTAGACGGTGTACGGCTTGCCGGAGAGCGTGAGCACCTCGTCTTTTTCAAAGATCACCTGGTCCTTGAAACTGAACCACAGCCGTGCGTCCGTCATCAAAGCATCGGCAACCACGGCGTCGCGGGCATTCGCCTGCGGCTCGTAGTCATGGTTGGCAAATACGGCGTCGGCCCGCAGTTCGGCCGCCAGGCGCGGTATCGCCGTGGCCGCATCGTCGTGCAGCACGATCAGGTCGCCTTCCATCTGGCGCAGTTCGCTGGCCAGTTCCAGTACGCTGGCGTGGATAAAGTCGACGCGGCGGTCGTGCCGCGGCAGGCTCGCCAGAATCGCGCTGTCGTAGACGAAGACGCAGTGCACGGCCTGGCTCTGGCGCAAGGCATGGTGCAGTGCAGCATGATCGAAAGCGCGCAGGTCGCGGCGGAACCAGACCAGGGAGGTAGTGAGTGTCATGGGGGGCGGATTGTGCGTATTTGCGTTGTAAAAGGTCAAGAAAGAGCGGTTTTTCGCCGCTTGCGGCGCATTATGCCTGTCCGCGCCGTGCCTTGGGCGTCGCCGCCATGGCAATTCAGTGTAAACTAGCGCCTGAGTGCGCGGTGGCGACGCGTGCAAAGTTCGCGTGCGACAGCAGAACGGTAACGATTTTACAATCGACCTCCCCACGCAAGCCACGCGCACCAACAAAGCATTGCAAAAATAGCATTTAAAAAAATAATGACAGCAGGGGTAAAGTGACTTGCCAGCAAGCCCACAGAGAGAGCAACGCGTATGAAAAAGAGTAAAATCGACCACATGCTCCCGGGACATCGTTTGATGCAGAGCGCCAGCGAAGGCGCCGCACCCGGTTCGTCCACCTTGAATCTGGCCAACCATTTTCTGATCGCCATGCCGGCGATGCAAGACCCGATCTTCGGCGGCACCGTCGTCTACGTGTGCGAACACAATGAAAACGGCGTGCTGGGCGTGGTCATCAACAAACCCACCGACATGACGATGGATGTGCTGTTCGAACGCATCGACCTGAAACTGGCGGCCGGCAGCGATGCGCCTATCGTCAATGAGCCTATCATGTTCGGCGGCCCGGTGCAGGACGACCGCGGCTTCGTGCTGCACACGCCGGGCGCGCGCTATTCCTCGTCGCTGACGGTGACCGATGAAGTGGCGTTTACCACCTCGATCGACGTGCTCGAAGCCGTCGCCAAGGGCGAAGGCCCGCAGCGCATGCTGGTGTCGATCGGCTACTCGGGCTGGAGCCCGGGCCAGCTGGAAGACGAGATCGGCCGCAACGGCTGGCTGACGGTGGGCGCTTCGGCCGACATCCTGTTCGACTTTCCGATCGCCGAGCGCTATGTGGCGGCCATCAAGCTGCTGGGCATCGATCCGCTGATGCTCGCTTCGGAAGCCGGCCACGCATGAGCGGTGAGGCCATCGACACCATCCTCGCTTTTGATTTTGGCCTCAAGCGCATTGGCGTAGCCATGGGCAATACCATGATTGCCCAGGCCAAGCCGCTCGGCGTGATCACGGCGATCGCCAATGAACCGAAATTCGCCGCCATCGCCGCCATGGTCCGCGAGTGGGGCGCGACGCGCATCGTGGTCGGCTTGCCCAGCTACCCGGACGGCACCGAACACGAGATGAGCGCGCGCTGCCGGCGCTTTGCCAACCAGCTGCACGGCCGCTTCGGCCTGCCGGTGGAACTGGTCGACGAGCGTTATTCCTCGGCCGTGATTGCCGCCAGGCGCGGCGAAGTGATCGACGACCGCGCCGCCGCCATTATCCTGCAGCAGTATTTCGACGCGCGGTCCTGAACCGTTTTTTTTGATTGATCCTTCCTATGTCCAATCCTCTGAATCCCTCCCAACTCGACGCCGAGGCCCTGTATGCGGTCTTGCTGGAACAAGTGCGCAGCGGCCTGGCCGGCGCCAGCAACGTAGCCATCGTCGGCATCCACTCGGGCGGCGCCTGGCTGGCCGAACGCCTGGCGCGCGACCTTGCCCTGACGGCCCGCCTGGGCGTGCTCGACGTGTCCTTTTACCGCGATGACTTCGCGCAGAAGGGCCTGCACGCCGACGTCAAACCGACCCAGATCGCCTTTGACGTGGCCGGTGCCACCATCCTGCTGGTCGACGACGTGCTGTACACGGGCCGCACCACGCGCGCGGCCATCAACGAGTTGTTCGATTACGGCCGTCCGGCCAAGATCATGCTGGCCGCCCTGGTCGACCGGGGCGAGCGCCAGTTGCCGGTGGCCGCCGATTTCGTGGCCGCCTTTACCGCCGTGCCGCCGGGCCAGGCGCTGGTCCTCAAGCAGGCCGGCGATGGAACATTCACGCTCACCATAGACACCCACCATGCTTAATCCGCAACTGAATAAACACGGCGAACTGCAGCACCTGTTGACTATCGAAGGCTTGCCGAAGTCTATCGTCAACCATATCCTCGACACCGCTTCCTCGTTTGTCGGCATCTCCGACCGCGATGTGAAAAAAGTGCCGCTGATGCGCGGCAAAAGCGTGTTCAACCTGTTTTTTGAAAATTCCACGCGCACCCGCACCACCTTCGAGATTGCCTCGAAGCGCCTGTCGGCCGACGTCATCAACCTGAACATCCAGGCGTCGTCGGCCAGCAAGGGCGAATCCCTGCTCGACACCATCGACAACCTGTCGGCCATGCATGCCGACATGTTCGTCGTGCGCCATGCGCAGTCGGGTGCGCCCTACCTGATCGCCAAGCACCTGATCGATACGAAACAGCCGCATGTCCACGTGGTCAACGCAGGCGACGGCCGCCACGCGCACCCGACCCAGGGCCTGCTCGACATGTACACGATCCGCCACTACAAGAAGGATTTCACCAACCTGACGGTGGCCATCGTCGGCGACATCCTGCACAGCCGCGTGGCGCGTTCCGACATCCACGCCCTGACCACCCTGGGCGTGCCGGAAGTGCGCGCCATCGGCCCGCACACCCTGCTGCCGGGCGGCCTGGAACAGATGGGCGTGCGCACCTTCACCAATATGGATGAAGGCTTGAAGGGCGTCGATGTGATCATCATGCTGCGCCTGCAGAACGAGCGCATGAGCGGCGCGCTGCTGCCGTCGGCGCAGGAATACTTCAAGAGCTATGGCCTGACGCCGGAGCGCTTGGCGCTGGCGAAACCGGACGCCATCGTGATGCACCCGGGACCGATGAACCGCGGCGTCGAGATCGATTCGGCCGTGGCCGACGGCCCGCAGGCGGTGATCCTGCCGCAGGTGACCTTCGGTATCGCCGTGCGCATGGCGGTGATGAGTATTTTGGCTGGTAATCAGGGCTGATGGCCCAAGGACGAGAAGCAAGCATGACGACACTACATATCAAGAATGGCCATCTGATCGATCCGGCCAACGGCATCGATGGCGTGCAGGACCTGTTTATCGCCGACGGCAAGGTAGCCGCCGTGGGCAGCGCGCCGGCCGGTTTTATTGCCGACACCACCTTTGACGCGGCCGGCCTGGTGGTATCCCCGGGCCTGGTCGACCTGTCGGCGCGCCTGCGCGAGCCGGGCTACGAATACAAGGCCACGCTCGAATCGGAGCTGCAGGCGGCGCTGCAAGGCGGCGTGACCAGCCTGGTGTGCCCGCCCGACACCGACCCCGTGCTCGACGAGCCGGGCCTGGTCGAGATGCTGAAATACCGCGCCAAGACGCAGGACAAGGCCCATGTGCATCCGCTGGGCGCGCTGACGGTAGGCCTGAAGGGGCAGTCGCTGACGGAAATGGCGGAACTGACGGAAGCGGGCTGCATCGGCTTCGCGCAAGCCGAGGAACCGATCGAAGACACCACCGTGCTGCTGCGCGCGATGCAGTATGCGAACACCTTCGGCTACACCGTGTGGCTGCGCCCGCAGGACCCGCATATCGGCCGCGGCGGCATCGCCCACAGCGGCCCGCTGGCCTCGCGCCTGGGGCTGTCGGGCGTGCCGGTGATGTCCGAAACCATTGCGCTGCACACGATTTTCGAGTTGATGCGCGCCAGCCACGCGCGCGTGCACCTGTGCCGCATTTCCTCGGCCGCCGGCCTGGAACTGATCCGCGCGGCGAAGGCCGAAGGCCTGCCCGTGACCTGCGACGTGGGCGTGCACCATGTGCACCTGACCGACGCCGATATCGGCTTCTTTGACCCGAACGCGCGCGTGACGCCACCGTTTCGCAGCCAGCGCGACCGCGACGCGATACGCGCCGCGCTGTTTGACGGCACCGTTGACGCCATGTGCTCGGACCATACGCCGGTCGACGACGATGAAAAACTGCTGCCCTTCGGCGAAGCGTCGCCGGGCGCCACCGGCCTGGAACTGCTGCTGTCGCTGGCCCTGAAATGGGCCGACGACTATGCGCTGGCCCAGCCGCAGTCGGGCGCCCGTCCGCTGGCGCGCGCCGTGGCCAAGGTCACGGCCGACGCCGCCCGCGTGGCCGGCATCCCGGCCGGCAGCCTGGCCATCGGCGAAGCGGCCGACATCTGCGTGTTCGATCCGGCCGCGCGCTGGACCGTATCGTCGTCCTCGCTGGCCAGTCAGGGCAAGCACACGCCTTTCCTCGGCTATGAGCTGAGCGGCGTGGTCAGGGCGACCATCGTGGCGGGTCGGGTGGCGTTTCAACGTTGATCTGGTGTGATTTGAAACTACTGCTTACCTATCGCCTCGCCCGCGTCGCCCTGCATCTGGCCATCGGCATGAGCAAAAGCCTGGTGCTGTTTCCATGGCTGGACGTGGAGGGCCGCAACCGGCGCATCCGCGCCTGGTCGCGCCAGCTGCTGGCCATCTGCAACGTCACCGTCGAAGCGTCGCCCAGCCATGCGGCAGCGCTCAAGCATTGCATGGTGGTGGCGAACCACGTGTCGTGGCTCGATATCTTTGTCATCAACGCGGTGCACCCTTGCCGTTTTGTCGCCAAGGCCGAGATTCGCGCGTGGCCGGTCCTGGGCTGGCTGGCGGCGCGCGCCGGCACGATCTTTATTTCGCGCGGCAACAAGCGCGACTTGCGCAAGATCTTCCAGGGCCTGGTCGACAAGCTGCACGATGGCGAGCGTATTGGCGTTTTCCCCGAAGGCACCACGGCCGCACAGGGAAACCTGCTGCCGTTTCACGCCAATCTGTTCGAAGCGGCGATCGACGCGCAAGCGCCGGTGCAGCCGTTTGCCGTGTCGTATGTCGATGCGGCGGGCGTGCCGCACGACTCCATCGACTTTATCGGCGAGATGACGTTTGCGCAAAGCATGCTGCGCATCCTTGGCGGCAAGCCTGTCATCGCGCGCCTGGAATGCCTGGCGCCGCTGACCACGGTCGGCGCGCACCGGCGCGAACTGGCGCTGGCGGCGCATGGCGCCGTGGCCAGTTCACTTGGCGTGGCCGTTACCGCTTGAGATGCAGCCAGCGCGCATGCGCGGCCCTGGCCAGATAGTCCAGCGCGAAACCCAATATGCCGATCAGCACGATGGCCGCCATCAGTTCCGAGTACGCCAGGCGGTCGCGCGTGTCGAGGATGAAGTAGCCCAGGCCAGCGGACACGCCCAGCATTTCGGCCGGCACCAGCACGATCCAGATAATGCCGATCGCCAGGCGCACGCCGGTCAATATATCGGCTGTAATGCCCGGCAAAATCACTTTCAGGACCATCTCGCGGCGCGTGGCCGACAGGCTGCGCGCCAGCAGCAGCCAGTTCGGATCGAGCCGCGCCACGCCGGCCGCCGTATTGAGCAGTATTGGCCACACCGCCGCGAATGCCAGCAGAAAGTAGACCGGCGCGTCGCCCACGCCCAGCACCATCACCGCGATCGGCATCCACGACAGCGGTGAAATCATGCGCAGCAGCTGGAATAGCGGCATGGCGGCGCCCGAAAAAAGTTTTGACATTGCCACCAGCACGCCCAGCGGCACGCCGATCACGATCGCCAGCCCCAGGCCGACGGCCACCCTCTGCAAACTGAGCGTGACATGCAGCCAGATATCGGACCCCGCCAGCATGTCCCTGAACGCCAGCGCCGTGGGCAGCGGCGCAAACGCGCTGGCGATCGGCGTCGATTTTTCCAGTTGCCACACGCCCAGCGACCACAATAGCAAGGCCCCAGCCAGCCCGACCAGTGGCAGGCCGAGGCGCATCAACGACGTTCTGGCCATCGTCAGACCGCCACGGTTTCGCTGCGCAGCAGGTTGGCCGGCAGGCCGAAGGCGGCCGGACCGCCGACGGCGTTGATCGCCTTGCGCACGAAGCGGTCATCGACCAGGTCGCGCGCGGCGAATTTCGGATCGAGGTTGGCCAGAAAGCGCGTATCGCCCTCGACCTTGGTGCGGCCGATCGCGCGCACCAGTTCTTCCGTGTATGAGGCGAACGGATAGGGCTGGAAGTCGATGCGGCGCTGCTGCCAGTTCCTGTGCACGATCAGGCCCTGTTTTTCATAGGCGGCGTAATCGGTGGTGGCCAGTACCTTGGTCAGCACCTGCAGCGGATGCGGCGTGTAGCGATGCTCGCCGACGTTCGACAGCAGCTTGGCCGTGTCGACCTGGTTCGAGCGCGTCCACAATTGCGCCTTGACGATGGCGTTGGTGACCTTTTGTGCCCACTCGGGGCGGGTGCTGATGTCGCGCTCGGACAGGAAGGTGACGCAGCAGGCATGGTTTTTCCACACATCGCCCGAGAAGCGCAGGATCTTGCCGATGCCGGCGTTTTCGGCCGCCGCATTGAACGGTTCGGCCACGATATAGCCGGCAATCGCCTTGCTGGCCAGGGCCGAGACCATTTCGGCCGGCGCCAGCACGATCAGGTTCACCTCGTTCGGCTTGACGGCCGCGTTGCGCGCACGCGTGACGGGTGTCAAGCCATTGGCCGACAGGATTTGCTGCAGCAGGATATTGTGGATCGAGTACCAGAACGGGATCGCTACCGTGCGTCCGCCCAGGTCCTGCACTTTGTTGATCTCGTTGGCCACCGTCAGCGCGGAGCCGTTGACATGGTTCCAGGCCACTACCTTGGCGGGGAATTTGGCGCCATAGCGCACCCACAGGGTGGCCGGCGACAGCAGGTGGATCACGTTGACCTGGCCGGCGACAAACGCTTCGATGATCTGCGCCCAGCTGCGGAACAGGCGCGGCGTTTCCGCCTGCAAGCCTTCGGCCTCGAACAGCTTGCGGGCGTGCGCCACCAGCAAGGGCGTGGCATCGGTGATTGGCAGGTAGCCGATTTTCACGGGCTGGTCGTCGCCCTTCGGTCCCTGCTGCGCCATGGCGTCGCCGGCGAACAGCAGCGGCGAGGCGACGCTGGCCGTGGCCAGCGCCGACATGCGCAGAAAGTCGCGGCGCGTCAAACCACAGTCGCAGTCGGACGAGGCGCAGATATGCAGGGGTGTGTTTTCTTTTTGGAAGGACATGCGAAAGCTCCGGTCAGTAGGGGGTAGCCGCGGGTTGCGGTTTTTGCAGCAGATGGAGCGCGTCGAGGATATCGAGCTTGAGGGCGACCACGTCGGCGTTATGGCCGATGCGTGGCTGGGCGATATCGACCGGCCACTCGCGCACGATATTGCCGGGTTTGCCGCCCATCAGCACGATGCGGTCAGCCACCAGGATCGCTTCATCGATATCGTGGGTGACCAGCAGCACCGCCGTGTGCCAGCGGTGCACCACCTCGACCAGCAGCGACTGCATTTCGGCGCGCGTGATGGCGTCCAACGCCGAAAACGGTTCGTCCGCAAACAGCAGTTCCGGCTCGCGCGCCAGTGCGCGCGCCAGCGCCACGCGCTGCGCCATGCCGCCCGACAGCGCGGACGGATACAGTTTTTCGCGGCCCTGCAAGCCCACCGCCTCGATTGCCTGCGCCACGCGCGCGGTGTGCGCCTCGCGCGTGAGTGCGGGCTGGTGCTTGAAGTCCAGGCCAAAGCCGGCATTGCCGGTGACGTTCAGCCACGGCAACAGGCTGGCCTGCTGGAAGACGAGCGCGCTGCGCGGGTCGGGTTCGCGCATCGGCGTGCCCAGGAAGTCGATATGGCCGGCCGATGGCGGCTGCAAGCCTGCCAGCACGCGCAGCAAGCTCGATTTGCCGCAGCCGCTGCCGCCCAAAAGGCAGACGATCTCGCGCTTGCGCACCGCCAGCGACACCGCCTGAAATACGGGGTCCTGGCCTGGATAGGCATACGACAGGTTTTGTGCCCGCAGCGCCCAGTCGTTGGCCGTCATGCCGGATTTCCCGCCGCCTTGGCCGCCTGCTGGCTGTCGAACTGGCGCAGCGCCGATTGCAGTTGCGTCAGGCTCGGTGTGACGATGGGAATAAAGGCCGATTCGCGCCAGCGGCGCGCAAAGCCTTGCTGATGCTCGCTCAGGTAGGCGCGGCCGCCCATCGCCTGCAGTTCGAGCATCATGGCTTGCTGCACCAGCTCGGCCAGTTGTATGCGCAGGCGGAACATGGCCGGCGCTTCCTTCTGGAAGCGGCCATCGTGCACGCCGGCCAGCAAGGTGGCGACGGTGGTGTCCAGGGTGGCCTTGAGCGCCTCGATGCGCGGCGCGAGCGCGTTGCGCGAATCCTGTGAAATCGACATGGCCTGCGCCAGGCTGGCGCGCGCCAGGCCAATCGACATGCCGCACTGCATGCCCAGGAAAGCCGGGCGCACCTGCGGCAGCCAGGCCGGCGCATTGTCGCTGATGATATCTTCGGCCGCAATCGCCACTTGCGTCAGCTTGAGCGATGCCGTATTGCTGCCGCGCAGGGCGATCAGGTCCAGGTCGGCGTTGCGCTGCACACCGTCCAGCCGGCTGTCGAAGGCGACGATCAGCGGTGGCGCGCCGTCATTCGGCGCGACGGCGGCCGCCGCGACAAAACCTGCCTTGCGCAAGTTCGTTACCCAGGCCAGCGCGCCGTCGACCAGCAGGCCATCGCCGTTGCGCGCGGCCGTGATTTGCAGCTGTTCGATGCCGGACAAGAATTTCATGGCATTCGACAGGCCGCTGGCCCCGGCCTGGGTGCCCGCCAGCAAGGCGGGCAGGTGCTTGCCGGCCAGCGCGCGGTTCGGGCTTTGCAGCAGGAACTCGATAAAGCAGCGCTGGCCCCAGAACACAAAGGCGGCGCTCAGCGACAGCTCGGCCACGCTGGCGATCGCTTCGATGGCGTCGCGCACGTCGCCGCCCGCACCGCCTTGTGCTTGCGGCACGCCGATGGCCAGCAGCTGGTCGGCAGCCAGCGCCGGTAGCACGCTTTCAGCCAGTGTGTTCGCTTCGTCGAGCTGGTCGGCATGCAGCTGCAGCCAGGGCGTGAGGTTGGGCATGCGGTGCGCCATGTCAGACGGCGCCCGGCAGATATGGTGTCAATTGCGGATTGACGGGCGTGCCGGCCAGGCTGTTGGAGAAGTTGCACAGGGTGGCCAGGCTGATGCCGAGCACCACTTCCAGCGCCTGCTGTTGCTTGTAGCCGGCTGCCAGGAAGGCCTGGTATGCATCGTCGGCGACGGCGCCGCGCGTGGCGATGACGGCGCTGGCAAAGGCGGCCACGGCGTCGAGCTTTGCATCGCCCGTGCTCTGGCCATGCTGCAGGGCGCGCACGGTAGCGGGGGTTTCACCGGCTTTTTTCAGGGAAATCGCGCTATGGCCGGCGATGCAGAAATCGCAGCCATGGATGCGCGCGGCCGTGATCTGCACCACTTCGCGTTCCATCAGAGTCAAACTGGCGCGGGCATTGATGCCTGATACGGTCAGATAGGTTTCCAGCGCCAGTGGCGCATTGGCCAGTACACCGATCAGGTTGGGCAGGTAGCCATTGTTGGCGATCGCCTTTTCAATGAAAGGGCGGCTCTCGGCCGGGGCGGTGTCTAGCGTATGGAGCGTCAGTCGGGACATATGGAGCCTTGCCGGGTTGGTTAATCACCGCTTGATTATATCGGCCCCTTCTGTCTCATGACAGACGCTAACGTCGCCATTTTCTGCTCATTCGTCTGTGATATTGAAATCCTTCTCAATTCGATGAATGTCTCAGGTGGTGGCGGCGATAGGCGCCGGGCTGTTCGCCGGTGGCGCGCTTGAAGGCGCGCGTAAATTCGGCGTGCGAGCGGTAGCCGACCAGTTCGGCCACCCTTTCGACGGAAGTGCCGTCGTGCAGGCGGCGCGCGGCGATCTTCATGCGCAGCAGGAGCAGGAACTGCGCCGGCGAGTGGCCGCTGGCGCTGGCAAAATGCTTGCAGAAGCTGGCGCGCGACATGCACGCGGCCTTGGCCATGTTTTCGATCGACCAGTCGGCGGCGGGGGAGTCCAGCATGCGTTCGAGCAGCGGCGCAAATTCGCTCCGGTGCAGCAGCGACAGCAGGCCACCGGCCACTTGCTCGCCCTGCGCCACATGGCGGATCAGGTAAAAGAACAGCAGTTCGACCAGGCGCGCCATCAGCGGTGACGGCTGTTCCGGGTCGCCGCCCGCCTCTTGCAGGATCAGGTCGAACAGCGCGGCGGCGGCGGCAAACGCGGGCGCGCCACCGCGTAGCAGCAGGTACGGTGGAAACGAGTCGACGATCAGCTTCGAGGCCGCGCCCTGGAACTGGAAAAAGCCGCAGGCCAACGCGGTGGAGGGACTGTTTGCGGGCGCATGCAATGGGCGCATGGCTTGCGCGCTGGCCGCGTGCAGCGGGTCAGGGTACGGGCTGAGAAAATGCGGCAGGTCGCGCAGCAGGAACACGCCATCGCGCGGACCGAGCGGGATCGGCGCTGCGCCGTCGAAGTGCAGATAGCATTGACCTTCCAGCACCAGGTGAAAACTGCCCAGTTCCCGCCCGGCGGTGGAGGCGCGCCAGCGGCCGCAATACTGGCCCGCGTGCAGCACGGCCGTGTCCAGTCGCAGGCTGCCCAGCAGCCAGCGCGCCAACTGGTCGGTATCAGGAGTCATCGGGTCGCAAAGGCCAAAGCCTGATCATACGGCGCACACCGTTGCGTGCCAACGACCAATTCCGAGCAAGCATATGCAGCTTATGTTTTGCCTCTCGCCTGCCGGAATTCGGGACAGCTCACCTGGATCAGCGTGCGGTCCTCAAGGCAGACGGCCGACAGTTTGCCGCCCCAGACGCAGCCACTGTCGAGGCCGATCAGGCGCGGCCGCAACAGCAGACCCAGCGCAGACCAGTGGCCAAATACCACCGTGTCGCCAGCGCTTTGCCGGCCCGGCACCTCGAACCATGGCATCAGGCTGGAGCCCTCTGGTGCGCTGCCGCTTTCCTTCATCTTGAAGTCCATCCGACCCTCGGCAGTGCAAAAACGCAGCCGTGTCATGGCGTTGATGATGCAGCGCAGGCGGTCGGCGCCGCGCAGTTCGTCGTCCCAGGCAGCGGGCTCGTTGCCGTACATGGTGCGCAAAAAAGCCACCCAGCCATCGCTGGCCAGCATGGCCGACACTTCATCGGCCAGCAGCAGAGCCTGTTCCACGCTCCATTGCGGCAGCACGCCTGCGTGCACCAGCAGATGGCCGTCGCGGCGCAGCGCCAGCGGGCGGCGGCGCAGCCAGTCCACCAGCTCGTCGCGGTCGGGCGCAGCCACGATATCGCCCAGTGTGTCGGAAGCGTGTTCGGGGCGGATGCCGTTGACGACGGCCAGCAAGTGCAGGTCGTGATTGCCCAGTACGCTGTCGGCCAGGCCCTGTTGCGCCAATTTGAACACCAGGCGCAAGGTGGCCAGCGAATCGGGGCCACGATTGATCAGGTCGCCGGCAAACAGCAGGCGGTAAGGCTGCGTTGCCGTGTCGGCTATACGCGCGAGCAGCTCCAGTGTCTGCGCATGGCAGCCTTGCAGGTCGCCGATAAAGTAAGTTTTCATGAGTCGCGGTAGTGGGTGATGGCTATTGTCTGCAGGATCGTACCAGACGATAATGACGTGCGTGACAACATGCCAGAAGTTATTTGCGAGCTTCAATCCATGCGATATCTCAAACAATCGGCAGATCGCAACAGATTTGCTTGTCAAAAAAGCTAGCAGCCGTGTATCAAATGGTAAATAGTGTTAGCAATCATGGGCGCGCGTTGTTACCATGCTTCGCGCCATGCTCATGGGTGGTATCGCACGTCCATGATATTGATTAATTTGTAATATTCGTGCCTGCCGCATGGTCTTGGAATAAAAATAAATGCGTGCTGTCGATACCGTTTTTTTGTGCGGATAAAAATCTGCCGGAAAAGGCAATTCACGGCGCATTTTTCGAACGTGACGAGAGCCGGCAAACCCGATCTTTTTATTGATAAAAAATGTTTTCTTTCATCGTGAGCTTTGCTGTTTCTGCCGTGTTGACACTGTTGATCATAAAACAGGTGCATTTGCATAAATCCGCGCTCGATTCAGATTTTCACGGCGTACAAAAAGTGCATTCGCATCTGGTGGCGCGCATCGGCGGCCTGTCCATTTTCCTGGCCGTCGTGCTCGGTGCGGTGGTGTCGATCTGGCGCCTGCCGGCAATGGCCTACTGGATGATCTGCTTGCTGCTGTGTTCCGCCATGGCCTTTGCCGGCGGCATCGTCGAGGATTTCACGGGCAAGGTCAGTCCCATGGGGCGCCTGCTGCTGACGATGGCGGGCGCCTTGCTGGCGTACTTCCTGATCGATGCGCGCATCGACCGCATCGACTGGCTGTTTTCCAGCTGGGCGATTCCGTTTGTCTGGCTCAGCCTGCCGATCACGGTGCTGGCCGTGGCCGGCATCGCCAACGCCATCAATATCATCGACGGCTTCAATGGCCTGGCCAGCGTGGTGTCGATCTGCATGCTGTTGTCGCTGGCCTATGTTGCCTTGCAGGTCAATGACGCGTTCATTCTCGTCGTCGCCCTGCTGGTGGCGGGCGCGATCAGCGGTTTCCTGATCTGGAACTATCCGGTCGGCCTGATTTTCCTCGGCGATGGCGGCGCCTATTTCATCGGTTTCATGCTGGGCGAACTGACCTTGCTGCTGGTGATGCGCAATCCGCAAGTGTCGACCTGGTATGCCGTATTGTTGCTGATTTATCCGGCATTTGAAACGCTGTTCTCCGCCTACCGGCGCGCCTTTATTCAAGGCAAGTCACCGGTCATGCCTGACGGCATACATTTGCATAGCCTGATTTTCCGCCGCATCGTGCAATGGACGGTGGGCCGCAAGGAAGCGCGCGCGCTGATGCGCCGCAATTCCCTTACTTCGCCTTATCTGTGGCTGTTTTCCCTGATGGCGGTGATTCCGGCCTCGCTTTTCTGGCGCCATACCTGGCTGTTGATTTGCTGTTCCCTGATATTTATTGCCACTTATATCTGGTTATATTGGCGTATTATTCGCTTCAAAGCCCCGCGCTGGATGATTGTGCACAAGAAGAATTAATATATTTTTCCTGAACCGGTGTATATTCCATGGGTTTTAGTTATTTCTATTAATTTTCCAGAAAGTAAAGCATGAATTTGTCGATATTGACCATGGCCGAATTACGCAATTTGGCGGACAAGGTCCAGCAAGAAATCAGTCATCGTGAACGCGATGATCTGAACAAGGCGCGCGAACAGATCATGGCGATTGCGCAACAGGCCGGCATTCCCTTGAAGCAGCTGATACTCGAGGGCCTGCACCCGCGCGTGAGCAAGGTGGCGGTGCAGTACCGCAATCCCGATAACGCCAGCGAGCAGTGGACCGGCCGCGGCCGCCAGCCGCTGTGGGTCAGGCATTGGGTAGAATCAGGCAAGTCGATCGATCTGCTGCGGGTATAATCCGGTATATTCGGCGCGGCAGCAAGTCTGCCGTGGCGCGTCGTCCACGTTTGCCGTCCTTCTTATTCAGACCATGCTCCCACTGTCAAAAACGATCTTCAAAGCTTACGATATCCGCGGCATCATCGATAAAACCCTCGATGCCAGCGTGGCCAGGAAGATCGGACAGGCGTTCGGCCAGGCCGCCCTGGCCAAGGGCGAGCAGCGTGTGGTGATCGGCCGTGATGGCCGCCTGTCGGGCCCTGAACTGGCGCAGGCGCTGGTGCAAGGCCTGCAAGCGGCCGGCGTCGACGTGATCGACCTTGGCGTGGTGGCCACGCCGATGGTTTACTTCGGCACCAATGTGCTCGACACGAAGTCGGGCATCATGGTCACCGGCAGCCACAACCCGCCCGACTACAACGGTTTCAAGATGGTGCTGGCCGGCGAAGCGATCCATGGCGAGGCGATCGTGTCGCTGTACCAGAGCATCGTCGAGCACGACGGCAGCGCCAGCGACAAGCCTGGCAGTTATGTTACGCATGATATCCGCTCGGCCTATATCGACCGTATCCTGGGCGGCGTGAAACTGGCGCGCCCGATCAAGATCGCCGTCGATTGCGGCAACGGCGTGGCCGGCGCCTTTGCCGGCGACCTGTTCCGCGGCATGGGTTGCGACGTGATCGAACTGTTCTGCGAAGTCGATGGCAATTTTCCGAATCACCACCCGGACCCGGCCCACCCTGAAAACCTGCAGGACCTGATCCGCTGCCTGGCCGAGACCGACGCCGAAATCGGCATCGCCTTTGATGGCGACGGCGACCGCCTGGGCGTGGTCACCAAGGATGGTCAGATCATCTACCCGGATCGCCAGATGATGCTGTTTGCCGCCGACGTGCTGACGCGCCATCCGGGCGAGCAGATCCTGTATGACGTGAAATGCACGCGCCACCTGGCGCCCTGGATCACCAAGCACGGCGGCGTGCCGCTGATGTACAAGACCGGCCACTCGCTGGTAAAAGCCAAGCTGCGCGAAACGGGTGCCCCGCTGGGCGGCGAAATGAGCGGCCATATCTTCTTCAAGGACCGCTGGTACGGTTTCGACGACGGCCTGTATTCGGGCGCGCGCCTGCTGGAAATCCTCACCCGCGAAGCCGACCCTTCGGCGCTGCTGAACTGCCTGCCGCAATCGGACAGCACGCCCGAACTGCACCTGGAACTGACGGAAGGCGAAAACGTCGCGCTGATGGACATGCTGCGCCGCGACGCCGTTTTCCCCGGCAATGAGCAGATCATCACCATCGACGGCTTGCGCGTCGAATACGCTGACGGCTTCGGCCTGGCGCGTTCGTCGAACACCACGCCGGTGATCGTGATGCGCTTCGAAGCCGAAACGCCTGAAGCGCTGGCGCGTATCCAGGGCCAGTTCAGGAACGTGATCCTGGCGGCCAAGCCTGATGCCGTCCTGCCGTTCTGAGTTCATGGTTGTCCATGCTGGCGCAAAAGCGCCCTTGAAAATACTGCTGGTGCGCGTCTCCTCGCTGGGCGACGTGCTGCACAACCTGCCGATGGTGGCCGATATCGCCCGCCATTATCCCGACGCCACCATCGACTGGGTGGTGGAGGAGGGTTACACCAGCCTGGTGCGCCTCAATGCACGGGTTGGCGCCATCATCCCGTTCGCGCTGCGGCGCTGGCGCAAGAGCCTGGGCAAGAAGGAGACGCGCGCCGAAATCGCCGCCTTCTTCCGCACCCTGCGCAAGACGCAGTACGACTATGTGTTCGACACGCAGGGCCTGCTGAAAACCGGCATCATCATGGGCGCGGCGCGCCTGGCGCCGGGCGGCCAGAAGGTGGGGCTGGCCAATGGCAGCGAAGGCTCGGGCTACGAAGGCATTTCGCGCCTGTTCCATACCAACAGCATCGCCCTCGATCCGCGCACCCATGCGGTGGCGCGCGGCCGCCTGGTCGCCGCCGCGGCGCTCGGCTATGCGGTCGATACGCCGGCCGATTTCGGCCTGCCCGCACTGCCTGCCGGCGCGGCGCGACCCGACTGGATGGGCGAGGCACCGTATGCCGTGTATTTCCATGGCACCGCGCGCGACGCCAAGAAATGGGCGCCGGAAAACTGGATCGCCCTGGGCCAGGCCCTGGCGCCGATGACCATCCTGCTGCCCTGGGGTTCGCCCAAGGAAAAGCTGGAAGCAGAGGTGCTGGCGGCCGGTCTGCCGAATGCACGCGTGCTGCCGAAACTGTCGATGGCGGACGCCACCCTGCTGGCGCGCCATGCGGCGCTGGTGGTCGGCGTCGATACGGGCCTGACGCATATCGCCGCCGCGTTCGTGCGGCCCACGGTGGAAATCTACGCCGATTCGCCGCTGTGGAAAACCGAAGGCAACTGGTCGGACAGCATCATCAACCTGGGCGACCAGGGCAAGCCGCCCGGCGTGCCCGAAGTGCTGGCGGCGGCAAGGCTGCTGCTGGCCAACTGACCGTAAAAGAACATCATGCGATTTCTCTACACCCTGGCCTGGTGGCTGGCACTGCCGCTGGTGCTGGCGCGCCTGTGGCTGCGCGGGCGCCAGGAGCCGGGCTACCGCCAGCACTGGGGCGAGCGCCTGGGCCTGTATGGCCGCCGGCCGGCGTCAAGCCCGCTCACCATCTGGCTGCACGCCGTCTCGGTCGGCGAAACGCGCGCGGCCGAACCGCTGGTCGACGCGCTGCTGGCCGAATGGCCCGACTGCCGCATTGTCCTGACCCACATGACCCCCACCGGCCGCGCTACCGGCAAGGCGCTGTTCGCCAGGCACGGCGCGCGCCTGGTGCAAAGCTATCTGCCATACGACACGGGCGCCATGCCGGCGCGCTTTATCCGCCACTTTGCGCCGCGCATCTGCATTTTGATGGAAACCGAAGTGTGGCCCAATCTGATTCATCAGTGCCGGCGCCACCGGGTGCCGGTGGTGCTGGCCAATGCGCGCCTGTCGCAGCGTTCGCTGGCCAAGGCGCGGCGGCTGGGCAAGCTGATTCTTGAGGCCGCACGCGCCATTACGCTGGTGGCGGCGCAGACGCCCGACGACGCCGCGCGCGTGCGCCAGCTCGGTGTTGGCGATGTCGTTGTCACCGGCAGCATCAAGTTCGACGTGCTGGTGCCGGAAGCGGCGCTGGCCACCGGCGCCTGGCTGCGAAGTGTGGTGGGCCAGCGCCCGGTGCTGCTGTGCGCCAGCACGCGCGAAGGCGAGGAAGCACTGATCCTCGACGCGTTCGTGCGCGCCAGCCTGCCAGACAATACCCTGCTGCTGATCGTGCCGCGCCATCCGCAGCGTTTCGACGAGGTGGCGCAACTGCTTGCTGCGCGCGGCCTGGCCGCGCAGCGCCGATCCAGCCTGGCGCAGGACGCCGTGGTGGGGCCCGGCACGCGGGTGCTGCTGGGCGACTCGATGGGCGAGATGTTTGCCTACTACGCCGCCTGCGACTGCGCCTTTATCGGCGGCAGCCTGCTGCCCCTTGGCGGCCAGAACCTGATTGAAGCCTGCGCGCTGGGCAAGCCGGTGCTGATCGGCCCCCATACCTTCAATTTTGCGCTGGTGACCGAGCAGGCGATTGAAGCCGGTGGCGCCGCGCTGGTGCTTGACGCCGAGGCGCTGATGGCGCAGGCAGCCGGCTTGCTGCAGGATAGAGCTCGCCTGGCGGCGATGGGAGGCAAGGCGCTGGCCTTTGCCAGCCAACACCGTGGCGCCACGCCGCGCACGATGGCGGCGATCAGGCCGTTGTTGATTAATTGAACAAAACGGGTAGTTCCTGCGAGCGTTTTCGCAAGGCCTGCTTGGCGCCGTCGTAATCGGGATAGATCGACTCCACCGTGGCCCAGAAGCGCGCACTGTGGTTCATTTCCAGCAGGTGCGACAGTTCGTGCGCCACCACGTAATCGACCAGCGGCAGGGCGAAATGGATCAATCGCCAGTTCAGGCGGATCTTGCGCTGCACGGTGCAACTGCCCCAGCGCGTGCCGGCCGACGACAGCGACAAGGAGTCGTAGCGCACGCCCAGTTTTTCCGCATAGAGGTCCAGCCGCTCTTCGAACAGCTGGCGCGCCTCGTGCTGGAACCAGGCTTTCACTTTTTCCTTCAATTGCTGTTCGCTGCCGGTGGGCGTGACCCACACATGCAGTTCGCCGGTGTCGCGCTGGAAGCTGGCGCGGTGGCGTGGCGCCTGGTGCAGGCGCAGGGTGATCTCGCCGCCCAGGTAGGGCAGTACGGCGCCGTCAAGCCATACCACCGGCGCGCGCTGCAGGCGCTGCACCTTGCGTTCGCCCCGTTCCTGCAATTTCGAGATGATCCAGCCCTGCTTGGCGCGTATCGCGTTGTCGATTTCGGCCAGGGTGACGCGCTTGGGCGCTGTCACGCGCAGGCCATTGTCGTCGATCATGAAGCCGATCGAGCGGCGCGTCGAGCGGCGCAGGGCGAATTCCAGCAGATGCGGCCCCAGTTGCAGCTGGCGCAGCGGCGGGCCGTCGGCGGTGCGTGGAGGTGACGGAAGCGGGGGCAGGGCAGGTAGCTCAGGGACGGCAAGGGGCGGCAGCCGGGCCACGCCGGGTGGCGCCACGGGCAGCACCGGCGCCACCACGGGGCGCGCCAGCGGGGGCGTGCTGGTCGAGACGTCATGCGCGAACAGATCCAGTTGCTGGTCGCCGACCCTGATGGTCTTCATCTGCTCACGCAGTGTCGGCTCCTGGATGACCGCGCTGATGCCGTCTAGCCAGCGTTGTAGGCGTGAGGCGAAATGACGCGCATTTCTGATTCTATCCAATTTTCCACCTGTTGCATCATGCTGTCCGGGGTTTGCCCTTCCGGCGAAATCGGTTTGCCTATCGAGACCGTGATCACTCCCGGCCGCTTGAGAAATGACTGCTTGGGCCAGCACTCGCCCGAGTTATGGGCGATCGGCACCACCACCGCGCCGGTGGCAATGGCCAGGCGCGTACCGCCGCTTTTGTACTTGCCCGTCTGGCCGACCGGGATGCGGGTGCCTTCGGGGAACATGATAATCCATTGGCCATCGGCGAGGCGGCGTTTTCCGTGCGCGACCACGCTTTTGAAGGCGTGCTTGCCCTGCTTGCGGTCGATCGGGATCATGCGCAGCAGCGCCATGGCCCAGCCGAAAAACGGAATGTACAGGATCTCCTTCTTGAACACGTACACCAGCGGGCGTGGCAGGCTGGGCAGCAGAAAGATGGTTTCCCAGGCCGACTGGTGTTTCGACAGCACGATGGCCGGCGCGTCGGGGAAGTTCTCTGCGCCCTTGATTTCATAGCGGATACCGCAAATGACCCTGGCGCACCAGATGATGAACACGTTCCAGCGCGAGGTGACCCAGTAACGGTTGTTATAGCTTAAAGGCGCGGCGAAAAAGCACACGCAGGCCCAGACGATGGTGGCCACGATCATGATGAGCATGAACAGCAGGGACCTGAGGAACAGGGAAATGGTACGCAAGCGGTTCTCCGGATTAAATACTGAATGCCACGGTGGGCGATGGCGCGGCGGCGGCCGGCGCCTTGAGCAGGTGGTTGACCACGGCGGCCAGGTCGGCGAAGACCAGGGTGCCGGGAGGCAGGCCGCCTGTTTCATTGGTGCTTGCGCCCTTGCCGGTCAGGACCAGGTAGGGCACGCAGCCGCTGATGAAGCCGGCCTGCAGGTCGCGCAGCGAGTCGCCGACCGTCGGCACGCCTTTCAGGCTGGTGTTGTAGCGCTGCGAGATTTCATGGAACATGCCCGGCTTGGGCTTGCGGCAGTCGCAATTGTCCGCGCCCGCATGCGGGCAGAAGAAGATGGCGTCGATGTCGGCGCCCACCTGCTGCGCCAGGGTGTGCATCTTCTGGTGGATCGCGTTGAGCACCGGCATGTCGAAGTATTCGCGCGCGATGCCCGACTGGTTCGAGGCGATCACCACGCGGTAGCCGGCCTGGTTCAGGCGGGCGATCGCTTCGAGCGAGCCGGCAATGGGCAGCCATTCGGCCGGCGACCTGATGAAGTCCGGCGAGTCATGGTTGATGACGCCATCACGGTCGAGGATGATCAGTTTCAGCGCCGGCGCACCCATTATGCCGCCAGCTTCGAAATGTCGGCCACGCGGTTCATCATGCCGTGCAGCGACGACAGCAGGGCCAGGCGGTTGTTGCGCAGGGCGACATCGTCGGCCATCACCATCACGTCGTTGAAGAAGCCGTCGACATCGTCGCGCAGCTGCGCCAGCGTTTGCAAGGTGCCCGTGAAGTCGCCTTTGGCAAAGGCCGCGTCGACTTCCGGCTGCACGCGCGAGACGGCGGCGGCCAGTGTTTTCTCGGCTTCGTCCTGCAGCAGCGCCACGTTGACGCCGCCGGCGGCGACCTGGCGCACTGCCTCTTCGTTCTTTTTCAGGATATTCGTGATGCGCTTGTTGGCGCCAGCGAGCGAGGCGCTTTCCGGCAGTGCGGCAAAGGCCTGCACGGCTTCGAGGCGCTGCACGATATCGTCGAGGCGGTCCGGGTTTTGCGCCACCACCGCCTCGATCTCGTTGGGCGAAAAGCCGCGTTCGCGCAGGATGCCGCGCAGGCGCTCGAGCATGAAGGTGGAGACCTCAAGCACCGGGTCCTTGAAGCCGGGGATGGCCGCAAATTGCGCGGCGGCGTCCGCCAGCAGGCCCTGGATCGACAGCGGCAAGCGCTTTTCCAGCAGCATGCGCAGCACGCCCAGCGCATGGCGGCGCAGCGCGAACGGGTCCTTGTCGCCGGTGGGCGCCAGACCGATAGCCCAGATGCCGACCAGGGTTTCGAGCTTGTCGGCCAGCGCCACGGCGGTGCCGGTGGCGGTCGACGGCAGGGCGTCGCCGGCAAAGCGCGGCTGATAGTGTTCGGAGGCGGCCAGCGCCACTTCTTCCGGCTCGCCGTCATGGCGCGCGTAATAGGTGCCCATGATGCCTTGCAGCTCGGGGAACTCGCCGACCATGTCGGTCAGCAGATCGGCCTTGGCCAACAGTGCGCCGCGTTTTGCCAGTTCGACGTCGCCGCCCAGTTTGGCGGCAATCGCGCCGGCAATCGCCGTGACTCTTTCCGTGCGCGCGGCCTGCGTGCCCAGCTTGTTGTGGTAGACCACATTGGCCAGCAGCGGCAGACGCGACGCCAATGTTTTTTTCTTGTCCTGCTCGAAGAAGAACTTGGCGTCGGACAGGCGCGGGCGCACCACGCGCTCATTGCCGCCGATAATGTGCTCGGGCGTGTCGGTGGCGATGTTCGAGACGATCAGAAAGCGCGAGCGCAATTTGCCTTCGGCATCGGTCAGCGCAAAATATTTCTGGTTGGTCTGCATCGTGAGGATCAGGCACTCCTGCGGCACGGCCAGGAATTCTTCCTCGAAATGGCATTCGTAGACCACCGGCCACTCGACCAGGGCGGTGACTTCATCGAGCAGGGACTCGGGCATCAGCACTTGATCGGCGCCGGCTTTTTCCAGCAACTGGGCGCGGATGGTGGCCTTGCGCTCTTCGACGCTGGCGATCACGCTGGCGTCGAGGATCAGGCTGGCGGCATAGTTTTCCGCGTGCTTGATGGTGATCGGCTGACCGTCGGTCAAAAAGCGGTGACCCAGGGTGTCGCGGCCGGCCGTCAATCCCAGCAGGGTCAATGGCAGCACATTGATGCCGTGCAGGGCGATCAGGCGGTGGGCCGGGCGCACGAATTGCACGGTGCTGCCGTCCGGGCGCTGGTAGCTCATCAGTTTTGGAATCGGCAGCTTGGCGCAAGACTCGGTCAATGCGGCCTGCGCGCCGGTGGCCAGCAGGCTGCCCGGTGCCGTATGCGTGTAGAAGAAGCTGTCGGCCTTGCCGTCCACGGCGCGTTCCAGGTCCGCCACCGTCAGGTCGGGAAAACCCAGGGCAGCGAGTTTCTTGGCCAGCGGCGCGGTGCCGTTGCCGTTGGCGTCCAGCGCCACCGAGACGGGCAGCACTTTTTCGCGGATCGACTTGTCGGGCGAGACCTCGCGCACATTGGTGATGGAGACGGCCAGGCGGCGCGGCGAGGCGTAGCTGGTGGCGACGCTGTCGCTTTCCAGGAAGTCGCGCGATTTGAGGCCGTTGACGATGCCGGCGGCAAAGGCGGCGCCCAGCTTGGCCAGCGCTTTCGGCGGCAGTTCTTCGGTCAGCAGTTCAATAAGCAGTGTTTGGTTCATGGTGTTCTTGTCTGGTACGGCGGTCGTTAGGCAGCCGGGGCGGCTTGTTCTTGTGCTGGCAGCATCGGGAAACCGAGGCGCTCGCGCGAATCGTGGTAGGCCTGGGCGACCAGGCGCGACAGGGTGCGCACGCGGCCGATATAGGCGGCGCGCTCGGTCACCGAGATGGCGCCGCGCGCATCGAGCATATTGAAGCTGTGCGAGGCCTTCATGATTTTTTCGTAGGCCGGCAGGGTCAGCTGCAGCTCGATCAAACGCTTGGCTTCGGCTTCGTAGTTGCCGAACTGTTCGAACAGCAGGTCGGTGTTGGCGTGCTCGAAGTTGTAGGTCGATTGTTCCACTTCGTTTTGATGGAACACGTCGCCGTAGGTCAGTTTTTTCGTCGTGCCGTTTTCTTCCCACTCGGTCCAGACCAGGTCGTACACGTTTTCCACGCCCTGCAGATACATGGCCAGGCGTTCGATGCCGTAGGTGATTTCACCGAGCACCGGCTTGCAATCGAGGCCGCCCACTTGCTGGAAGTAGGTGAATTGCGTCACTTCCATGCCGTTCAGCCAGACTTCCCAGCCCAGGCCCCAGGCGCCCAGGGTCGGGCTTTCCCAGTCGTCTTCGACAAAGCGCACGTCGTTCTGCTTCAGATCGAGGCCCAGCGCGGCCAGCGAACCCAGGTACAGGTCGAGGATGTTTTCCGGCGCCGGCTTCAGGACTACCTGGTACTGGTAGTAATGCTGCATGCGGTTCGGGTTTTCGCCATAGCGGCCATCTTTCGGGCGGCGCGATGGCTGCACATAGGCGGCGCGCCACGGTTCCGGGCCGATCGCGCGCAGGAAGGTGCCGGTGTGGAACGTACCGGCGCCCACTTCCATGTCGTAAGGCTGGAGCAGGGCGCAACCTTGCTTGTCCCAATAGGTTTGCAAGGTCAGAATAATTTGTTGAAATGTGAGCATCGTATGAGTTCGCCGCGCGACAGGCTGCGCTTTGTAAGGGTTTGCTTGAAGCCGGCACGCTCGCGCTGCAAGGCAGGCGGGCGTGCGGGCCGGAGTTTTGCTAATTTTAGCGGGTTTTATGGCGCTACTGTGACTCTTGTGTCAATTCGCCTTTGCTTCATGCCTTGCGGGCGCGGCGGCCCAGCAGGAAGGCGGCCAGCAAGGCCAGTGCGTTCAGGGCCAGCATCAGCTTGTTGCCGTACAAGATATACGGCGTCATGCCGCCCATGCCTTGCACGGTGGCCGCCAGGGCGCCTTGCTGCGCCGCTGGCAGCAGGCTCGCTACCACGCCCTTGCCGTCGATGACGGCGGTGGCACCGGTATTGGTCGCGCGCAGCATCGGCCGGCCCGTCTCCAGGCTGCGCATCTGCGAAATCTGCAAATGCTGGGCGATGGCGATCGAGTCGCCGAACCAGGCCAGGTTCGAGATATTGAGCAGCACCGACGCCGATTGCTTGCCATGGCGGTGGGCATTGGCCAGCTGGCTGGCAATTTCCTCGCCAAACAGGTCTTCGTAGCAGATGTTCGGCAGCACCAGCTGGTCGCGTACCTGCAAGGGCGGCTGCACGCGCGCGCCGCGGCCCATGTCGCCCAGCGGGATGGCCATCATGGCGACAAACCAGTGCAGGCCGGGCGGCACGAATTCGCCGAACGGCACCAGGTGGTGCTTGCGGTATTGATAGTAAGGACCCGGATTTGCGTTCGGCGTGATGCCCACCGCCGCGTTATAAAAGCGGCGTTCTTCGTCCAGCACCGGCATGCCGACCAGCAGCGTGCTGCCGGTTCTCTGTGCATAGGCGCCCAGGCTGTCCAGATAGCCCGCCGGCAGCTGCTGCGGCAGCACCGTGACGGCCGTTTCCGGCGTGGCGATCAGGTCGGCCGGCGCGCTGGTGATCGCCTGCTGGTACATCTGCAAGGCGCCCAGCACGAAAGCGGGATCGAATTTCTGCTGCTGCGGCACATTGCCCTGCAACAGGCGCACCGTGATCGGGCGGCCCACCGCATGCGTCCAGTCGATGTGGCGCAGGCCGGCGCCGGCGCCGTACAGGGCCAGCACGCCACCCAAGGCCAGCCAGCGCGTGCGCGGCAGCGGATGCGTCAGCAGCAGCAGGGCGCCAGCCGACAGTGCCGCCAGCCAGCCCAGGCCATACGCGCCGATGATGGGCGCAAAGCCGCCCAGCGGGCTGGTGTTGTGGGCGTAGCCGGTGGCCAGCCACGGGAAGCCCGTAAACAGCCAGCCGCGTGTCCATTCGAACAGGGTCCACAGGGAAGGCAAGACCAGCAGTGTCATGGTTGGCAGCGACAAGATCCAGCGCCGGCGCAGCCAGGCCGCCGCACCCATGGCCAGCGCCACGTAGACGCCCATCAGCAGCGCCAGCAGCGCCACGGCGATGGCGGCGATGGGCGCGGCCATGTCGCCATAGCGGTGCATCGAGATATACAGCCAGTGGGTGCCGGCGCCGCACCAGCCGAAGCCGTAGGCCCAGCCGATGCGCGCGCTGCTTTTGATGTCGGCCGCGCGCAGTACCTGGTAGAACAGCACGGCCAGGCTGAGGATCTGCAGCGGCCAGTAGCCGAACGGGGCAAAGGCCAGCACCGCCGCTGCGCCGGCGATGGCGGCGATCAGCATGCGCGAGAGCGTGCTGCGGGGCGGCTTGGGGGCGGCGTTTGGATCAACGCGTCTGAAACGCATTTACAGCACGCGCATGTCAGAGTTCCAGTTCCGGCACGGCGGGCAGGCGCTCGACCAGCAGCACGTGCACCTGGCGCGCGTCGGCGCGCAGCACTTCGAAGCGCAAGTCGCCCAGGTCGAAAATATCGCCCTTGTGCGCCATGCGGCCCAGGTGCTTGGAGACCAGGCCGCCGATGGTGTCGACGTCGTCATCGAGCAGGCGGCAACCGAGTTCCTGGTTGAACTGGGTGATCTCGGTCAAGGCCTTGACGCGCCAGCGCGGGCCGAACTGGCCTTCCTTGAGCGACAGGATATTGTCCTCGGCTTCGTCGAAGTCGTATTCGTCCTCGATATCGCCGACGATCTGTTCGAGCACGTCTTCGATGGTGATCAGGCCGGCCACGCCGCTGTATTCATCGACGACGATGGCCATGTGATTGTGGTTGGCGCGGAAGTCGCGCAGCAGCACATTGAGGCGTTTCGATTCGGGGATGAAAATGGCGGGACGCAGCATCTCGCGCACGTCGAAGGACTCTTCCGCGTAGTAGCGCAGCAGGTCTTTCGCCAGCAGGATGCCGATTACCTTGTCGCGTTCGCCTTCGATCGCGGGAAACCGCGAGTGGGCGGTCGACAGGACTTCCGGCATCCATTCCTCGATCGGCTTGCTGATGTCGATGACATCCATTTGCGAACGGGGAATCATGATGTCGCGCGCGCAGAGATCCGACACCTGGAACACGCCTTCGATCATCGACAGGGCGTCGGCGTCAATCAGCTTGCGTTCGTGCGCATCGTACAGAACCTCGAGCAATTCTGCACGGTTCTCTGGCTCGGGGGAAATGAGTGCGGTCAGGCGTTCAAACAGTGACCGGTGGGGCTTGACGTCAGTTTTGACGCCATTAGGATGCTCGGGCATAGGAGGCGTGAGCCGTTGTTGCGAAGGGATATAGGATACACCAAAAGCGGCCGCTTACCGATATTCCCCGCTTTTGATGTGAATTTACTACGCTGTTTGCCGACGTTTCACGCAGTCGGCGTACTTTGCGCACCCAGCACGCGCAGGCGCAAGGCCGCCACCTGTGCCAGCCATTCCTCGCCGTGTTCGCTTTCCCGCCACAGCTGGCGCAGCTCCGATGCGTCCGACATGATGCGCCCGAAGGCCAGGCGCGCCTTGTCCAGCAGCGGCGGCGTGAGGCGCTTCTTGCAGGCGGCCACCCACGCGTCGACTTCGGCGGTGGCAGGGTCGGGCTCGCCCGGCCGGCCTTGCAGGCGCGCCATCACCTCGAGCGCGGCCAGCGCTTCGGCGGCGAACGGCGCTTCGAGTTCGGCCTGCTGGCTGTCGATCACGTTGTCGAGCGTGGTCTCGACCAGTTCCAGCGTTGTATATTCCTGCAAGTCCTGCGCCCAGTCCATGGCGTAGTCGTTGCCGAAGGCGTCCAGTGCCCAAGTGGCCATATGTGTCCTTGCGTAGTTGTGCGATGGCGCTATTGTGGCATGCCTGGACCACCCGCCACCACCTGCTCGCGCAGCCAGCGCAAACCCGCATCGTGCTCGCTGCGCGGATGCCAGGCCAGCGACAGGTCCAGCGCCGGCACGCTCAAGGGCAGCGCGAAGGTGTCGAGCTGGCCTTCAAAGCGATCGAGGAAGCGCGACGGCAGCGTGCAGACGAGATCGGTGGCCGTCAGCATGGGCGGCACCAGGTTGTACTGCGCCACGGCGACCGGTACGCTGCGCGTGCGGCCCTGCTGCGCCAGTTGTTCGTCCATAAAGGCGTGAAAGCTGCCGTTGGTCGACACGACGATATGGCGCAGCGCGCAATAGCTGTCCAGGTCCAGCGGCCCGGTGCCGCGTGGATGGCCTTTGCGCTGCGCCATGCGATGCTCGACCAGCAGCACCGGGCTGTGGTGCAGGGTGGCAGGGACAAAGCGGCTGCCGCCGACCAGCAGGTCGATCTCGCCACGCTCCATCTGCCCGGCCAGGTGGGCCGGTTCGGGCGTGCGAAACGCGAGCCTCAGGCGTGGCCCGCCGCGTGCCGCCACCTGTTGTATCACGGGCAGCATCAGCATCAGCACGGCGTTGTCGTTGCCGGCGATATGAAAGGTACGTTCGGCTGTGCGCGGATCGAACGGCGGCGCATCGCGGCGTACGGCTTGCCCCAGCATCGCCAGTGCGGCCCGCAAGGGGGCTTGTAATTGAAGCGCGCGCGGCGTGGCCAGCATGCCGCGCCCGGAATCGGCCGGCACCAGCAGCGCGTCGTCGAACAGCGTGCGCAGCCGGGCCAGCTGGGCCGA
Source organism: Janthinobacterium sp. PC23-8 (assembly GCF_002250505.1). Classification (GTDB taxonomy): domain Bacteria; phylum Pseudomonadota; class Gammaproteobacteria; order Burkholderiales; family Burkholderiaceae_D; genus Janthinobacterium. The sequence continues at coordinate 1,493,673 of NZ_NJGY01000001.1, read as the reverse complement.
CATGGCAGGCTGGCTCAGGTGCAAACGGACTGCCGCGCGCGTGACATGTTTTTCCTCCAGCAGCACATCGAGCGACACCAGCAGGGGCAGGTCGACACCACGTATATCCAGCATTTGGATGCCTCCAATTCAAATAATCAATTTCATTTATGTCTTCGAAAGGAGTCTACTGGCACATCACCATTTTTGAAAGAGATTCCATGTTTGCCATCAAACCCCTCGCTGCGCTGCTTGCCAGCCTGACGCTATCCCATGCGGCCCTGGCCGCCGCCCCGTTCGACCAGGCGCCGGCGCCCGGCATCTACCGCATGATGCTGGGCCAGTTCCAGGTTACTGCTCTGTCCGACGGCACGGTCACCATCCCGCTCGACAAGCTGCTGACCGACATCGAGCCGGCCACCCTGGCCGCCAGCTTGCAAGAGGCCCACCTGCAGCCGATGGCGGAAACCTCGATCAACGCTTTTCTGATCAACACGGGCAAGCAGCTGGTGCTGGTCGATACGGGCGCGGGCGACCTGTTCGGCCTGCCGATGGGAGAGCACGCGGGCCGCTTGCAGCGCAGCTTGCGCAATGCCGGCTATGCGCCGGGGCAGATCGACGCGGTGCTGCTCACGCATATCCATGCCGACCATTCGGGCGGCCTGTCGCATGACGGCGTGCGGCTGTTCCCGAACGCGAAAGTGTATGTGGATAGCCACGACAGCGATTTCTGGCTGAACCAGGCGAATCGGGCGGGCGCTGCCGAAGGTCAGCGCCATGGCTTTGACGAAGCGCAGGCCATGCTGGCGCCCTATGTGGCGGCGGGCAAGCTGACGCCATTCAAGAGCGGCGCCGAGATCTTGCCTGGCATCCGCGCGGTGGCCGCCCCGGGCCATACGCCGGGGCACAGCTACTATGCGGTGGAAAGCGGCGGGCAGAAGTTGCTGCTGCTTGGCGACATGATCCATGCGGGCGCGGTGCAGTTTGCGCATCCCGGCACCACCATCGGCTTCGACGTCGACGCGAAGGCGGCAAAAGCGCGGCGGGCCAGCGAGATGGCCGATGCGGCGAAAAACGGTTACTGGGTCGGCGCGGCGCACCTGAGCTTTCCCGGTATCGGCCATATCGCGAAGGACGGGACGGGCTACCGCTGGCTGCCGGCCAATTACGGTGCGTGGTGACAGCGTGAAAAAGCCGGCGTGTGCCGGCTGTGCAGTTACTGCTGGTCCGCGTACGGATCACTGATGCCGAGTCTGGCCAGTATCCCGGTTTCCAGCCCCTCCATCTCGGTCGCCTCTTCGTCATCCATATGGTCGTAGCCCTGGGCGTGCAGCACGCCATGGACGATCAGGTGGGCCGTGTGTTCTTCCACGCTTTTGCGCTGCTCCTGCGCTTCCTTTTCCAGCACGTCGGTGCACAGGATGATGTCGGCGCGGGTCGGCTCGTCGTCGCTTGACTCTTCGCCTTCGTTGTAGGCAAACGTCAGCACATTGGTGGCGTAGTCTTTTTCGCGGTAGTCGCGGTTCAAGCTGCGGCCTTCATCCAGATCGACAAAGCGGATCGTCAGTTCGGCCGGCGCCAGCAGGGCCGCCTGTACCCAGCGGCGGATCTTGGGCCGTGTGATCAGGCTGGCGAGGCGATCGTCCGGGTATTGCACGGACAAGGACAGTTTATTTTTTTCGGACATTTTTGGAAGCTGCTGGTTTCAACAAGGGGAGCACAGGCGCGTCGGGGCCGGCCGCCTGCGCCGTTTCATAGGCGTCGACGATGCGCGCGACGAGCGGGTGGCGCACCACGTCAGTGCTGTTAAATTGCGTGAAGCCGATGCCGCGCACGTCTTTGAGCACTTGCACGGCGTCGATCAGGCCACTCTTCTGGCTCTTTTGCAGGTCGACCTGGGTCACGTCGCCCGTTACCACTGCCTTGCTGCCAAAGCCGATGCGGGTCAAAAACATCTTCATCTGTTCGACCGTGGTGTTCTGCGCTTCGTCGAGGATCACGAAGGCGTGGTTCAGCGTGCGTCCGCGCATATAGGCCAGCGGCGCGATTTCGATCACCTGTTTTTCGAACAGCTTCTGGGTGCGGTCAAAGCCCAATAAATCGTACAGCGCGTCGTACAGCGGGCGCAGGTAAGGATCGACCTTTTGCGCCAGGTCGCCGGGCAGGAAGCCCAGGCGCTCGCCCGCTTCGACGGCCGGGCGCGTCAAAATGATGCGCTTGACGGCGTCGCGCTCGAGCGCATCGACCGCGCAGGCCACCGCCAGATAGGTCTTGCCGGTACCGGCCGGACCGACGCCAAAGCTGATGTCGTGTTCAAGGATGCCGCGCAGGTAGGAAATCTGGTGCGGCGTGCGCCCGCGCAGGTCGGAACGGCGGGTTTTCAGCACCGGGCTGGCGATATCGGGTTCGACAAAGGCCGGCGCGGCGGCGTCAAGCCGGTGCGCATGGTGTTCGGAGGCGGCCGACAGGCCGGCGCGCTGCTCCACCAGGGCCAGCTGCACTTCTTCCAGCGGTACGACCTTGTTGGCGATGGCGTAGAACTGCTCGAGGATTTCCACGGCGCGCTCGGCGTTGCTGCCGCCGACGATGAATTTTTCACCGCGGCGAAAGATCGTCACGTCGAGGGCGGCGGAAATCTGGCGCAGGTTTTCATCGAGCGGCCCGCACAAATGCGCCAGGCGCGTGTTGTCGAGCGGCTCGGGAATGAAGTAGTGCGGCTGGATCGGGGCTTTGGTTTTCAACTGGCTCTTTTCAATGCTTGTGCGCCGGCGACGAGTTCGCCGCGCAGGGTGTAGGAATGGCTTTCGGTGATGCGCACCTCGACCAGCTGGCCGATCAGGTGCAGCCCATCGGGGCCGGCGTCGAAATTGACCACGCGGTTGTTCTCGGTGCGCCCTTGCAGTTCACGATCAATCGTGTCCTTCTTCGAGCGCCCTTCGACCAGGATGGTCTGCACCGTGCCGACCATCGCCAGGCTGTATTTGCGCGTGTTGGCGTCGATCGCCGCCTGCAGCTGCTGCAAACGGGCCAGTTTGACTGCATGCGGCGTGTCGTCTTCCAGGCTGGCGGCCGGCGTGCCGGGGCGCTTGCTGAAGATGAAGCTGTAGCTGTTGTCAAAACCGACGTCTGCGATCAGCTTCATCATGGCGTCGAAGTCCGCCTGGGTCTCGCCCGGAAAGCCGACGATGAAGTCCGAGGAAATGGCCATGTTCGGGCGCACGGCGCGGATGCGTCGGATGATGGATTTGTATTCGAGGCCCGTGTAGCCGCGCTTCATGGCGCCGAGGATTTTGTCCGAGCCATGCTGTGCCGGCAGGTACAGGTGGTCGACCAGTTGCGGGATTTTTGCGTAGGCCTCGATCAGGCGCTGCGTGAATTCCTTCGGGTGGCTGGTGACAAAGCGCATGCGCGCGATGCCGGGGTTGGCGGCCACATATTCGAGCAGCAGCGCGAAGTCGGCGATCTCGCCGCCTTCCATCACGCCGCGATAGGCGTTGACGTTCTGGCCCAGCAGCGTGATTTCCTTGACGCCCTGCGCGGCCAGGCCCGCCACTTCCGTCAGCACGTCTTCGAAGCGGCGCGACACTTCCTCGCCGCGCGTGTAGGGCACCACGCAGTAACTGCAGTATTTGCTGCAGCCTTCCATGATGGAGACAAACGCCGAGGCACCGTCGACCTTGGCCGGCGGCAGGTGGTCGAACTTTTCGATTTCCGGAAAGCTGATGTCGACCTGCGCGGCGCCGCTGGAGCGGCGCAGTTCCATCATCTGCGGCAGGCGGTGCAGGGTCTGCGGGCCGAACACCATGTCGACATACGGCGCGCGCTTGACGATGGCGTCGCCTTCCTGCGACGCCACGCAGCCGCCCACGCCGATCAGGAGGTGCGGCTTGGCCAGCTTCAGCTCGCGCAGCCGGCCCAGGTCGGAAAATACTTTTTCCTGCGCCTTTTCGCGCACCGAGCAGGTATTGAGCAGGATCACGTCGGCGTCTTCCGGCGTGTCGGTACGCACCAGGCCATCGGAGGCGCCCAGCACGTCGGCCATCTTGTCCGAGTCGTACTCGTTCATCTGGCAGCCGAAGGTTTTAATGAATACTTTTTTCTGCATGGAGTCAGGCGCTTTAGCGGTAATGGGTGCGGGGGTGGATTGCGCAGAGCGGGCGAGGCGCGAATGCGGCGCGGGCCGGGCCATGCGCAGGCAGGCAAGCTGCGCTCAGGCGGTAGTTTAACGTAAATTGCCGCGCCGGGCCATGGCGCGCTTGGCCCCGGGCCGGTGGCGGCGCATCGGGTGCAAAGGCAACTATTGCCGCGTGTCACCATTGATTTGTAACAAGTTGCTGCAAATCCTAGTGTGCGACCCCTGCACATCCTAATGTGTTGAAATGGCATCGTTGCAAAGGCAACCAGCAGCTTGATTGATATTTAACAATCGGGAAGGTTGCGTTGCCCGCGAGTGCTGGCTGTTTGAACTAGTATATTGCCTTATATGCAATTCATTCGGATTTTCGAGCGAACGGGATTGAGGGGAGGGAAAGGCTGGGGCCGCGTTCTGTTGAACGCTCTAAGCCAGCCTTAAGTTCAGATCGGCATTATTTTTAACATTCACCAGACGAGGAAAAATCATGGCACATCATGCACTGGCATCTCAAGAAAGCTACAACCCCAACCACCTGCTCGATATTTTACTCAGTAAGATGCAGCTGAAAAACGATGCAGCCTTGTCGCGTCTGCTGGAAGTCGCGCCACCGGTCATCAGCAAGATCCGCCACCACCGCTTGCCGGTCGGCGCCTCGCTCCTGATTCGCATGCACGAAGTGACCGGCATGAGCATCCGCGACCTGCGCGACCTGATGGGCGACCGCCGCACCAAGTACCGCCTGTCCGACGCCCAAGGCCGTCCGAAAGCGGAAGAGCGCGGCGATGCGAAGGAACCGAACTACGCGCATCACTGATGCGGGCCCGAACGCTGACCGAGCCGCTTGCCTCGTTGCAGGCGGCCACGGTCGGGCGGCAGGCGGGCAGCATGGGCACTTGCAGTACAGATAACGGCTCTCTCCTCGCGGCGGGGGCCGTTTGCGTTTCCGCTCTGGATCGATCAGCCCGCCTGGTTCAGCAAGGCGGCGGTGATTTCGTCATAGCGCAGCTCGATTTCACGGAACAGTTGCAGATACGTCTCTTCCGACAGTCCCAGCGCATTCCACGCCACCAGCGACACATGCGGCACCATGTCGTCGCCGGCCTGCGCCAGATCCAGCGCACAGACAATCGCGTTGGCCACATGGATCAGCGCGGCCAGGAAACCGGCGCCCGTCGCTTCCGGCGTCAGATAGTGGCCGATCGCCACACGCATGGTATCGGAAAAATTCCAGCGTTCGGCCAGCGCCACGCCGGCCTGCACATGGTCCACGCCCAGCACCGCGCGTTCGGCGTCGAGCATGGTGCAATCGTGTTCGGCCTGGTATGCGATCACCTGCGCGTATTGTTCCGGAAAGCTCGACACCAGCACCAGGCGGCCGATATTGTGCAGCAGCCCTGCCGTAAACGCGTAATCCTGGTTGAAGCGGATCTGCCGCGCCAGCACCTTGGCGCAGGCGGCCGTGGCCACCGAGTGGCGCCAGAATTGCTTGTCATTAAAGCCGGGGCAGCGCCCTTCCGGAAAGCAGCCGGTAATGGCGGCCGACATGATCAGGCTGCGCGTGGTCTGGAAGCCCAGATAGGTAATTGCCTGCTGGATGGTGGTCGCTTTCACCTGCAAGCCGTACTGCGACGAGTTTGCCAGGCGCAAGGTCTTGGCCGTCAGCGCCTGGTCATACGATACTTTTTTGGCCAGCACGGAAATATCGACATCCTCCTGGTCCATGCTGTTGAGCAGCTCCATCACCACCACTGGCAGCGAGGGCAGGTCGTCGAGGTGAGCGACGATATCGTCGGCTGTCAGCTGGGTGGGGCCGGCGCTCATGCCGGCTCTCCCAGGCCCAGGCGGTAGCTGCTGACATAGCTGTGCAGCATGCTGGTGGCGGCCTCATCAGGATTGTCGGGGTCGTATTTGCGGAACAGATAGTCGAGCCGGGCGCGGTGCGCCTTCTGCTGCAGGGCTTGCTCTTCCGGCGACATCGCCGGTGCGGCGATGGACAGCATGTCGATGCCGTGGCGCGGCATCAGCGACAGCATGTTTTCCGTCAGCACCGCGCCTTGCGGCAACAAGACCTGCCCATGCGCATCGAGCAGTACATCGGACAAGATCATGCCCGGCAGGACCTGGTCCAGGGGTAAATGTTGATGCGTGAGCGCCATGACGACTCCTCCTGTGATACACGATATTACCATTGCCGTAGCACAATGAACCCATTGTAGCGTCAGTTGAATCGGCGTCAATACGGCTTGCACGGCGGGTTTGCGCCAAATCCTGCTTATTCTTGCCAATCAGCAGGTGATACCGTACATTTCACGGTGTGCCCCCGCGCCGCGGGACGCCCGGACCAGGCCGTGGGAGTGTTGTTTGATGGTACGTATCCAAGTCAGGCTGACCTTGCTTTTTGTCGTGATCGTGACCCTGGTGCTCGGCATTTCCGGCAGTTATACCCAATATACCCTCAGCAATAAACTCGAATCGGACAGCACGCGCTTGCGCAGCGGCGTGCTCACGCGCTTGCAGACCAGCTTGCCATCGGCGCTGTGGGATCTCGACAAATCCAAGGTCGACAGCATCGTCGCGTCCGAAATGTTGCCGCCGGAACTGGTCGGCATCCGCGTCTATGACGCCTCGGTGGGCCTGTTCGCCGGCGCAATGCGCGACGCCAACGGCGCCCTGGCGCCGTTGAGCAGCGAAGCGGCCATGGCTGGCACCGCGATCGAAGCGCCGCTGGTGTTTCGCGACGCCGTGGCCGCCGCCAGCGGTGGCACGGCCGTGATTGTCGGCAAGGTGGTGGTCAATTTCAGCCGCGCGCAGATCGATGCGGCGCTGCGCGGCGAAGTGCGGCGCAAGGTGCTCGAAGTGCTGATGCTCGACGTGATCCTGGTGGCGGCGCTGGGCCTGAGCCTGCGCATCGTTTTCGGCCCGCTGCGCCAGCTGCGCGACGGCCTGTTCGACCTGGCCACGCGCGGCAGCGATGAGGTCGAGGAATTGCCGGAAAGCCGGCGCGACGAACTTGGCGACGTGATCCGCGGATTCAATGCGGTGCAGCGCAAATTGAAATCCATTATCGAGCGCACCCGCCATGCGGAAGACGCGGCGCGCCGTTCGCAGCAGGAAACGGCGCAGGCCATGATGGATTTGCGGCGCACCCAGGAATCGCTGCTGCAGTCTGAAAGGCTGGCCTCGCTTGGCAGCCTGGTGGCCGGCGTGGCGCATGAAATCAATACGCCGGTCGGCATTGCGCTGACCAGCGCCTCGGTGCTCAAGGAAGCGACCGACGCGATCAGCGCGGCGGTGGCCGCCGGCAATATCAGGAAAACCGATATCGTGCGCTACCTGGAAACGGCCAGCGAAAGCTCGCGCCTGATCATGAACAATGCCTACCGCGCCGCGCACCTGATCCACAGCTTCAAGCAGATCGCCGCCGACCAGGTCAGCGAGGCGCGGCGCGCCTTCGAGTTGCGCTCCTATATAGTTGAAGTGATGGACAGCCTGCAGCCGACGCTGAAAAAGACGCGCAGCGAAGTCATCATCGACTGTCCGCCCGGCATCGAGTTCGACAGTTATCCGGGCGCGCTGGCGCAGGTACTGACCAACCTGGTCTTGAATTGCGTCGAACACGCGTTCGATGCCGATACGGCCGGCACCATCCATATCGGCGTACGCTGCGAAGGGGAGGGCAAGGCGAACGCCAACGCTAACGCCAAGGCGCAGTGGATCGTCATGCAGGTGCGCGACAATGGCTGCGGCATTGCGCCCGACCTGTTGGAGCGCGTGTTCGACCCGTTTGTCACCACGCGGCGCGGCCAGGGCGGCACCGGCCTGGGTCTCAATATCGTGTTCAACTTGATTGCCAAGCAGTTTGGCGGCACCATCACGGTCAGTAGCACGCTGGGCCAGGGCGCCACCTTTTTGTTGCGCCTGCCCCGCGTGACGCCGTTGGCGCACAGCAAAGGAGAAGGGCATGGCGATCGAACACAATGAGCGGCAGGTGGCGTTGCTGCGCGGCATAAACGTCGGTCGCGCCAAGCGCGTGGCGATGGCGGATTTGCGCAAGCTGCTGAGCGACCTGGGCTATGGCGAGGTGCGTACCGTGCTCAACAGCGGCAACGCGGTATTCGCCGCTGACGGCGTGCCACCGGCCACGTCAAGGGCGCGCATCGAGGAAGCGCTGGTGCTGAAACTGGGCGTGGCCGCGCGCGTCACGGTCTTGTCGGCCGGCCAGTTTGGCGAGCTGATGGCGCAAAACACGCTGGCGCCGGGTGATGACCCGGCGCGTTTGCTGGCGCTGGTGCTGAACAACCCGGCCGATGGCGCGCGCCTGGCGCCGCTGCTGGGCCAGCCCTGGCAGCCCGAAGCGTTGGCACTGGGCAATTGGGCGGCCTATGCCTGGTGTCCCGATGGCGTACTGGCCAGCAAGGTGGTGGCCGCGCTGGGGGTATTGCTCGGCGATGGCGTCACCTCGCGCAACTGGGCCACCATGCAGAAACTCGACGCCTTGTTGAATGGCGCTGCAACGGCAGCCCAATAATATTAACCGTCCCCATGGTCTTAATGGGCGCGCCGCGTTGTTTTTTTGGCGCGCCGGCAGCAGATAAACAATATATCGATTAGTATATTGTTCAGGTGCCGCTGTCCTGGTGGCTGCCGTGAAGACCACGCCTGTGGGAGGGCATGATGGAAACGTTGCAAGCGCAGGAACTGCCTGCGCCATTCAATCTCGACGCCATGCGCGCGTCCGCCTATAAAGCCAGTTCGCTGTTGAAAGCCATGGGCAATGCCGACCGCTTGATGCTGCTGTGCCAGTTGACGCAGGGCGAGCATTGCGTGAGCGACCTGGAACAGCGCACCGGCATCGGCCAGCCGACCCTGTCGCAGCAGCTCGGTGTGTTGCGCGAAGACATGCTGGTCGCCACCCGCCGCGACGGCAAGCAAATCTATTACCGTGTCGCCAGCCCCGCCGTGCTGGCCGTGCTGCAGGTGCTGTACGCGCATTTTTGCGCGCCGCGCGCGCAGTTCGACGACGAGGCGGACTGATCCATGCAAATCGCCTGGCAACACTTCACGCCGTGGACCGCGCTGGCTGGCGGCATGCTGATCGGCCTTGCCGCCGCTTTGCTGATCCTGTTCAATGGCCGCATCGCCGGCATCAGCGGCATTGTCGGCGGCCTGCTGCGCCCGCGCCACGGCGACCTGGCCTGGCGCCTGGCTTTTATTGCCGGCTTGCTGGCCAGCCCGGTGCTGTATCTGCTGTTCCATGCGCTGCCCGAGGCGCGTGTCGAGGCCGGCACGCCGGCGTTGATCGTCGCGGGCCTGCTGGTGGGGCTGGGCGTACGCTATGGCGCCGGCTGCACCAGCGGCCATGGCGTCTGCGGCCTGTCGCGCTGGTCGGCGCGTTCGCTGGCGGCCACCATCGCCTTTATGGCGGCCGGTTTTGTGACGGTATATGTGTTGCGCCATGCGCTGGGCTGAATCATGAGACTGCTGTTTTCCCTGTTGAGCGGCCTGGTGTTTGGCATCGGCTTGTTAATTTCAGGCATGAGCAATCCGGCCAAGGTCCTCGGTTTTCTCGACCTGGCCGGCAACTGGGATCCCTCGCTGGCGCTGGTCATGCTTGGCGCCATCCTGGTGGCCATGCCCGCTTTCTGGCTGGCGCGGCGCCGCCGCACGGCCTGGCTGGGCGACGCCATGCAGCTGCCCACCGCGCACGCCATCGACCGCCGCTTGCTGCTGGGCAGCCTGGCCTTTGGCGCCGGCTGGGGCATCGCCGGCTTTTGCCCGGGACCGGCGCTGGTGTCCTTGCTGACCGGCTTGCCGCAGGCCTGGATCTTTGCCGGCGCCATGCTGGCCGGCATGCTGGTGTTCGAAGTGCTGGAACGCCGCAGAGCTGCTCGCCGCCCGGCCTGAGACGGTACAATCTGGCGCATCGCCACTCCAGGAATCCCCGACCATGAAGACCCTGACTTTTCGCGCCCCCGCGCGTGCCACCGTATTGTGCGGCGTGCTGGCGCTGTCCGCCTGTGGCGGCTTGCTGAAAAAGTCGCCGCCGCCGGCCCCCGCGCCGGTGGCCGACAGCCTGCCCAATCCGCAAGTGCTGCTGCTCGGTGAAGTGCACGACAATGCCCAGGGCCACCGTTTGCGCTTCGAAGAGTTGCAGCGCCGCGTGGCCGCCGGCTGGCGCCCGGCCATCGCCATGGAACAGTTCGACCGCGAAACCCAGCCCTTGCTGACGCGCGCGGCCCGCGATTGCGCCGACCCCGAGTGCATTATCCGCGTGATGGAACAGCCGCGCTGGGACTGGAGCTTGTACCGCCCCGTGCTCGACCTCGTCATCAGCTACCAGTTGCCGCTGATCGCCGCCAACCTGTCGCGTGCCGACGCCTCGCGCACCGTGCGCGACGGCGTGCAATGGTCGATGCCGCCGGCCATGCGTGCTACCTACCTGGCCGCGCCGGTGCCGGCCGATATTCTGGCCGCACAGAAGAAGGAAATCCAGGACGGCCATTGCGGCATGCTGCCCGACATGATGATAGGCGGCATGGTCGACGCCCAGGTGGCGCGCGATATCTGGATGGCCAAGCTGATCCGCGACCAGGCGCCGCGCGACGTGGTGCTGTTCGCCGGCAACGGCCATGTGCGCAAGGACATCGGCGTGCCGCGCTGGCTGAAACTGGCCGACCCACAACTCAATGTGCGCGCCATCGGCTACCTGGAGCAGGGCGGCGCCAGCTATCCGGGTGTGTTCGACCTGACGCAGACCATGCCGGCCCAGCCGCGGCCGGATCCGTGCGCCAAATTCAAGACCAACTAGGCCGCTCCTGGCCTGCCCGGTAGCTTTTTACCGGGAGTTCACATCTGTATTGACGTTGTTGCTGTCATTGGTGCGTCACATTGTCTGAATAGAATTCGCTGCAGCCGAGTTCGTGACTGATGCACCGTTCACCTCGTGGCTACTCTTTTATCCAAATCCAATGAAAGAATTCCATGCAACAGCGTCGTTACCCATTAAAACCGATTTGCTTGCTGGTGCTGCAAGCGCTCGCTGGCCATGCGTACGCCGCCGCACCCGAAGGCGATGACGTCAGCGCTCCGGTGCAGGTCGTCGAAGTGACGGGCCAGGGGCAGTCGCGCCAGGTGCAAAACATCACGCGCGCCGATTTGCTGAAGGCAATTCCCGGAGCCAGTCCCTTGCAGACGCTGGAAAAATTGCCAGGCGTCAGTTTCCAGTCGGCAGATCCGTTCGGCGCCTATGAGTGGTCGACGCGCTTCAGCATACGCGGTTTCAATCAGAATCAGCTCGGATTCACGCTCGATGGCGTGCCCTTGGGCGACATGAGCTACGGCAATAACAACGGCTTGCATATCAGCCGCGCGATTGCCTCGGAAAACATCGGCCGCGTGGCCGTCTCGCAAGGCGCCGGCTCGCTGAGCACCGCGTCGACCAGCAACCTCGGTGGCACCGTGCAGTTCTACACCCTGGACCCATCCGATACGATGGGGGTGACGGCGGCGCAAACCCTGGGCAGCGACAGCACCTCGCGCACGGTGGTCCGCGTCGATAGCGGCTTGTTGTCCACAGGCACCAAGTTTTACCTGAGCGGCACGCGCATGCGCGCCGACAAATGGAAGGGCGACGGCCCGCAAGACCAGGATCAGTTCAACAGCAAGTTCGTGCACACGTTCGGCGACAACAAGTTAAGTGGCTTCTACAATTATTCCAACCGCAGCGAAGTCGATTACCAGGATTTGTCGCTGGAAATGACCAAGCGACTCGGTTATCAATGGGATAACTACGCACCGAACTGGCAGCGCGCCGTCAATGCCGCCAACGGGATCTATACGGGCGGCGTGACCAGCATGGACGACGCCTATTATCTGGGGCGCGGCTTGCGCAAGGATAACCTGGGCGCCCTGTCGCTGGATCTGCAACTGACCCCTGCGGCGGTGTTGAAAACCACGATCTATCATCATGACAACAAAGGCCAGGGCCACTGGTACACGCCGTACAACGCGTCGTCGTCGAGCGTGCCGATTTCGATCCGCACCACCGAATATTCGATCGGTCGCGATGGCGTGACCGCCGACCTGAGCTGGGATGTGGCCAACCATGCCATCAATGCCGGCTTCTGGGGTGAGCGCAGCCTGCATACGCTGACGCGCAATTTCTATGCGGTAAGCGACGGCAGCTACCAGGATCATTTCCTGACGAACCCGACCTCGACCGGCTTCAAGCAGGATTTCACCACCACCACCCGCCAGTTTTATGTGCAGGACACGCTGTCGTTACTCGACGACAAGCTGACGATCAATGCTGGCTTCAAGACGCCGAAGGTGACAATCGATGCCGTCAGCCTGGTCGGTACGCGCGCCGCTGGCGACATCACTGCGAAGAAAACGTTTCTGCCGCAAGCGGGCATTACCTATCGCCTCAATCACAACGATGAGATCTTTACCTCGTTCTCGCAGAATATGCGCGCTTACCAGCCCGGCGTGAACGGGCCATTTTCGCAAACGCAAAGCGCGTTCAACCTGAACGTGGGTCAGCTGAAACCGGAAACTTCGACCACCGTCGACCTCGGCATGCGCTTCAAGCGTGACGCCGTGCAAGGCTCGATCGCCGTGTATTACGCCGACTTCAAGGATCGCCAGCTGGGCATCGCCACCTGCGCCGGCATCGTCGGTTGCCCCAGTACCATCGCCAACGTGGGCAAGGTTGAAACCAGCGGCCTGGAGGCGCTGGCCGTCTGGAAAATCGCGCGCGAAGTGTCGTGGTTCAATTCTTTCACCTATAACAGTTCGAAATACAAGTCGGATTACATGGACAACGGCAAGGTGGTCGCGGTGGCCGGCAAGGACGTGGTGGACGCGCCGCGCATCATGTTCAACACCGAATTGTCGTATGAACATGCCGAGTGGTTTGCGCGCGTGGGCGGAAAATTTACCGACAAGCGTTACTACACCTACACCAACGATGCGTCCGTGCCATCGTTCTGGACGTCGAGTCTGTCGGCCGGCTACAAATTGAAGAACCTGGGCGCCTTCAAGGATGTCTCGCTGCAATTGAATGTCAGCAACTTGTTTGACAAGCAGTACTACAGCACCATCGGCACCAACGGCTTTGCCGCCTCCGATCCGAACGGCACGCTCGCCACCTTGCTGGCCGGCGCGCCGCGCCAGGTATTTCTGACCATCAGCGGCAAGCTGTAAGCTCAAAGCAGGCCGGTCCTTGACCGCACGCGGTGGCGCAGCTTGCCCACCGCGTTTTTTTTGGAAAGATATTTCATGAGCAGGTATTTCAGGCTGGCCCTGTGGCTGATGTGCGCACTTCCGCTGTTGGCCAGCGCCGCCGTGCGCATTGTCACGGGGCCGACGCCGATTGGCGACGGTGACGCCAGGGCGCGCGGCGACCTCACCGTCGTCAATCAGCACCTGGCCTTCGCGCTGGCCATCGAGTCGCCCGTGCCGTACGGCGTGCCGCGCGGCGCGCTGGTCGATATCGCCGCCGTCGTCCAGGGCAAGATAGGACGCGACCGCGCCGTCTTCGCCGACTTCATTCCGAATAACTGGTCGGCCTGGCCGAACACGTATCAGAAGATCGAGATTCTCGACGCCGGGCCGCAGCAAGTCGTGATACGCGCCACGCGTGATTGGGGCAAGGTCGTGATCAGCACAAGCTACACCCTGAAAGACGGCGCGGACCGGGTGGAAATAAGCACGCTCATGCGCAATGACGGCGAGGTGGCCTTGCCGGGCTTGCTGTCGGGCCTGACGTATTGGCCGAAGGGCGGCTTCCTGTTCGGGGTGCCGGGAGCGCCCGAGCATGGGCCGGCACCGCAGGCCCTGGCGCATCGCATGGCAGCGTATGACGCCGACTGGAGCGTGGCGCTACATGCGGCGTATTTTGATCATGTCGAATATGCGTCGAAAGACCTGTATCAGTTGCACACGCTGGGGCCAGGCGAGAGCCGGCGCTTTGACGGCTCGCTGCAAGTGGGCGCCAGCGGCGACCTGGCGCCGGTGATGCGCGCCGAGATCGAGCGCGATGGCTTGCCGGCCGGCGAAGTGCGCGGCATGGTGCGCGGCGCCGACGGCAAGCCGGTGCGGCAAGCCGTGGTGGTGGTGGAAAAATCGGGCCAGCCCTACGGCTGGACGCTGGCGCCGGCCGGGCGCTACAGCATGCGGCTGCCGCAGGGCGATTACCGCATGTATGCGACCGCGAAAGGCCATGGACAGACGGCCTCGCAAGCCTTGAACATGGCCAGCGGCCAGGCCGTGACGCAAGACTTCCATCAGTTGCAGGGGCCGGGTACGGTCGATATCGACGTCAGGCGCGCCGGCGCCGGTGGCGTGCCGCTCGACGCGCGCATCGTCATTACAGAAGGCCAGCAGCCGGTGGTGGAGTTTCTCGGCAAAAAGACTTTTTTCACCGAGCTTGACCGCAAGGGCAAGGCCGAGCTGACGCTGGCGCCAGGGCCGTATGTGTTGACGGTCTCGTCGGGCGGCGCCTTCCTGGCCGAGCCGGTGCGCCTGACACTGCAAGTTGCCGCCGGCGTGCGCCAGCGCGCCACGGTGCTGCTGCAGCCGTTTGCCGAACCGCGCGCGCGCGGCTGGTTTGCCGCCGACCTGCACCACCATGCGGATCAGGCCGAAGCCGTGACGCCGCCGTCCGATCTGGCGCGTGCGCAACTGGCGGCCGGGCTCGATCTGCTGTTCGTCAGCGACCATGACACCATGCGCAATTTGCCCGCGCTGGCATCGATTGCCGAGCGCCGCCGCATGCCCTTTATCGGCTCGATGGAATTGTCGGCTTCGTGGGCCCATTTCAACGCCTATCCCTTGAAGGCGGGGCAAACCCTGGCGATCGACATGAGCACCGCAAGCGTGGGACAGATTTTTGCCGAGGCGCGGCGGCTGGGAGCGACGACGATACAGGTTAATCATCCTTTCATCCCGTATGGCTATTTCGCCAGCCTCGACGCCAGCCTGGCGCCCGGCGGTTTCAACCCGGGCTTTGACGTGGTGGAAATCAATGCCGCCACGCCCGGCGATGATGTCAAGGTGCTGCAGCGGCTGTGGCAATACTGGAACCAGGGCCAGCCTTATTACCTGAGCGGCGGTACCGATGTGCATGACGTCTGGAAGGATGTGTCCGGGCGGGTGCGCACGTTTGCCCATGTCGATGGCGCCTTGACGGCCGCCAGTTTCAGCGCCGCCGTCAAGGCAGGCCATGCCTATGTGAGCGCCGGGCCGCTGATCGAGCCCGATATCCTGTTCGGCACGCGCCTGGCAAAACAACCTGCCTCGCTGGGTTTTGCGCTGCAATCGCTGGCCGGCATCAAGCGCGTCGAACTGATCGGTGGCGGGAAGGTGCTCGCCAGCCAGAGCTTCGACCATTTTCCGCAGACCCGGCGCGTCGATTTCAGGCTGACGGAGAACGCCGCCTGGTATGCGCTGATCGTCGAAGACCGCGATGGACACAAGGCCTACAGCAATCCGGTCTGGATCGGGCCGCCGTGATCAGCGTTGCATGCCGATCAGCGCACTGACTTTCGCCGCCGTTGCCAGCAGCGTCGGCAAGCTGTGTTCCAGCCACTGGGTCACCGACGGCCCGGCCGTCTGGCCGCTGACATTGATCGCCGCCACCACCTTGCCAGCCCGGTCGAACACGGGTGCGGCCAGCGCGACCAGGCCCTGTTCCAGTTCTTCCTGCACCAGGCACCAGCCCTGGCGCCGCACTTGCGCGATCTCTTCCATCAGCACCTCGATATCGATTTTCGTCGCTGGCGTGATTTTCAATAGCGCCATGCTGGACAGCCGCGCGCGCAAGGCGTCCGGCGCCAGGCCCGACAGCAGCACGCGGCCCATCGAGGTGCAATAGGCGGGCAGCCGGCTGCCGATGCCGAGGTTGATCGACATGGTGCGGTGCGCCGACAGCCGCACCACATACACGATATCGTCGCCGTCGAGCACGGTGGCCGAGCACGACTGGCGCAGCGCCTGCATCAATTCCTCCAGCAGCGGCTGAGCCTGGGTCCAGATCGGCAGGGACGACAGATAGGCGTAGCCGAGGTCCAGCACCTTGGGCGTGAGCCGGAACAGCCGGCCGTCCGCTTCCACATAACCGAGTTGCAGCAAGGTCAGCAGGATGCGCCGCGCGCCGGCGCGTGTCAGCTGTGCCCGTTCCGCCACTTCGCTCAGGGTTTGCTGCGGCGCATCAAAGCCAAAGCTGCGCAGCACGGCCAGCCCGCGCGCAAAGGACTGCACATAGCTGTCGCCGGGACGGGGGCCGTCTTCGGTAGCGAGGTTGGTCGTGCCTGGGTTGGTGCTGCGCTCGTTCATAAGCATTCCAGTGGATCAAGGTGGCAATTATAGCCATGCCATCAGTGCGAACGGCAAATTGACAAGCACGGCGAACAGGCATATTCTCATGATTATGTTCTCAATGCGAATATTTGTTCGTATATAGAACAAATTTAACATATTCCATAAGGAGACCATGCATGATCGATAAACTCCGTACCAGCGTCAGCGAGGCGTTGGCCGATATCCACGATGGCGCCACCATCATGATCGGCGGCTTCGGCGGCGCCGGCCAGCCGGCCGAGCTGATCGATGGCCTGATCGCCCATGGCGCGCGCGACCTGGTGATCGTCAACAACAATGCCGGCAATGGCGACACGGGCCTGGCGGCGCTGCTGAAAAACGGCCAGGTGCGCAAGATCATCTGCTCGTTTCCGCGCCAGGCCGACTCGCAGGTGTTCGACGGCCTGTACCGCGCCGGCAAGCTGGAACTCGAACTGGTGCCGCAGGGGAATCTGGCCGAGCGCATCCGCGCCGCCGGTGCCGGCATTGGTGGCTTCTTCACGCCCACCGGCTATGGCACCGAACTTGCCAAGGGCAAGGAAACACGCGAGATCAACGGGCGCATGTATGTGTTCGAGTCGCCGATCCACGCCGACTTCGCGCTGATCAAGGCCGAGCAGGGCGACCGCTGGGGCAACCTTACCTACCGCAAGACGGCGCGCAACTTCGGTCCCATCATGGCGATGGCTGCGAAAGTGGCGATTGCCTCAGTGCATGAGGTGCTCGAGCTGGGCGCCATCGACCCCGAACACGTGATCACGCCGGGCCTGTTCGTGCAGCGCATCGTGCAAGTGCCGCGCACCGCCACCGGCCCGGCCGGCTTCAAAGCTTCCTGAGAGAGAACTATGAACAAATGGAATCGAGACCAGATGGCGGCCCGCGTGGCAGCCGACATCCATGAAGGATCCGTGGTGAACCTGGGCATCGGCTTGCCGACCCTGGTCGCCAACCACCTGCCGGCCGGTGCCGAGATCATTTTGCACAGCGAAAACGGCGTGATCGGCATGGGCCCGGCGCCGGCGCCCGGCGAAGAGGACTACGACCTGATCAACGCGGGCAAGCAGCCCGTCACCTTGCTGCCCGGTGGCAGCTATTTCCACCATGCCGACAGCTTTGCCATGATGCGCGGCGGCCACCTCGATATCTGCGTGCTGGGCGCCTTCCAGGTGTCCGCCACCGGTGACCTGGCCAACTGGCATACTGGCGCGCCGGATGCGATTCCGGCCGTCGGCGGCGCGATGGACCTGGCCATCGGCGCGAAAAAAACCTGGGTCATGATGGAATTGCTGACCAAGACCGGCGACAGCAAGCTGGTGCAGCACTGCACCTACCCGCTGACCGGCGTGGGCTGCGTCAGCCGCATCTACAGCGACCTGGCCGTGATCGACCTGGGGCCGCAGGGTGCAAGCGTGATCGAACTGGTCGAGGGCCTCAGTTTCGAACAGTTGCAGGCCTTGACGCCCGTCACCCTGACGGACGCGCGCTGAATTCTCACCAATACATAACCTTTCTTGGAGGAAAGTAACATGACCGCAGCCTTTATTTGTGACGCCCAGCGTACCGCCTTTGGCCGCTATGGCGGCGCCTTGTCCGGCGTGCGCGCCGACGATCTTGGCGCAGTGCCGATCCGCGCCCTGATGGCGCGCAACCCGAACGTCGACTGGGAAGCCGTCACCGACGTGCTGTACGGCAGCGCCAACCAGGCCGGCGAAGACAACCGCAACGTGGCGCGCATGGTGGCCTTGCTGGCCGGCTTGCCCGTCACGGTGCCGGGCGCCACCCTGAACCGTTTATGTGGCTCGGGCCTGGACGCCGTCGGCAGCGCCGCGCGCTTTATCAAGAGCGGCGAAGCGGGCCTGATGATCGCCGGCGGCGTGGAAAGCATGAGCCGCGCGCCGTTCGTGATGGGCAAGGCCGACAGCGCCTTTTCGCGCGGCATGAAAATGGAAGACACCACCATCGGCTGGCGCTTTATCAATCCCCTGATGAAGGCGCAGTATGGCGTCGATTCGATGCCGGAAACGGCGGAAAACGTCGCCAGCGATTTCGGCATCAGCCGCGCGGACCAGGATCTGATGGCGCTGGCCAGCCAGACCAAGGCGCTGGCCGCTCAGGAAGCTGGCGTGTTCGACAGCGAGATCTGCCCCGTCACCATCGCGCAAAAAAAGGGCGATCCCGTCATCGTCACGCGTGACGAGCATCCGCGTGCCACCACGCTGGAAACGCTGGCGAAATTGAAACCGGTGGTGCGCCCCGACGGCACCGTGACGGCCGGCAATGCCTCCGGCGTCAATGACGGCGCCGTGGCCCTGCTGCTGGCCGACGAAGCGAGTGCCGCCCGCCATGGCCTGACGCCGCGCGCGCGCGTGGTGGCGATGGCCACCGCCGGCGTGGCGCCGCGCATCATGGGCATCGGCCCGGCGCCCGCCACCCAAAAAGTGCTGGCCATGACGGGCTTGACGATGGCGGACTTCGACGTGATCGAACTGAACGAGGCGTTTGCCGCGCAGGGCCTGGCCGTGCTGCGCCAGCTTGGCGTGCGCGACGACGATCCGCGCGTCAACCCGAACGGCGGCGCGATTGCGCTGGGCCATCCGTTGGGTGCGTCCGGTGCACGCCTGGCCATGACAGCCGTCAACCAGCTGCACCGCACGGGCGGGCGCTATGCGCTGTGCACCATGTGCATCGGCGTGGGCCAGGGCATTGCGCTGGTGCTGGAAAGAGTTTGATGCTGCTGCGGAGCGATTGCCCGGCATACGTATTTATGCGTACGCCGGGCGGGCGCGCGGCGCGTTTGCAGCGCGTATGATGGCAAGGCCAGCCCCCAAAACCCGGGCTGGCCTTGCCTTTTTTACACGAACAAGAAGACGCCTATGACACATGACACACCGCACGACGTTGCGCAGCTGACATCCCAGCAACGCATCAAGGCCATTATCGGCGCCTCCTCCGGCAACCTGGTGGAATGGTTCGATTTCTATATTTATTCCTTCTGTGCCCTGTATTTCTCGCACGCTTTTTTCCCTTCCGGTAATCCGACCACGCAGCTGCTGCAAACGGCCGGCATCTTTGCCGCCGGCTTCCTGATGCGCCCGGTCGGCGGCTGGCTGTTCGGCCGCATCGCCGACAAATACGGCCGCCGTCAGTCGATGATGATTTCCGTGCTGATGATGTGCGGCGGCTCGCTGATGATCGCCGTCATGCCCACCTATGACACCATCGGCGCCTTCGCGCCGTTCCTGCTGCTGCTGGCGCGCCTGTTCCAGGGCCTGTCGGTCGGCGGCGAATACGGCACCAGCGCCACCTACATGAGCGAAGTGTCGGAATCGGGCAAGCGCGGCTTTTTCGCCTCGTTCCAGTACGTCACCCTGATCGGCGGCCAGTTGCTGGCGCTGCTGGTGCTGGTGGTGCTGCAGCAACTGCTGACCCTGGAAGAGCTGCGTGCCTGGGGCTGGCGCATCCCCTTCGTGTTTGGCGCGCTGGCTGCGTTGGTGTCGCTGAACCTGCGCAAGTCCCTGACCGAAACGACCACCGCCAGCGAGCGCAAGGACAAGGACGCGGGCAGCTTGCGCGGCCTGCTCAAGCACAAGCGCGCCTTTGTCACGGTGCTGGGCTTTACGGCCGGCGGCTCGCTGGTGTTCTACACCTTT
Source organism: Janthinobacterium sp. PC23-8 (assembly GCF_002250505.1). Taxonomy (GTDB): domain Bacteria; phylum Pseudomonadota; class Gammaproteobacteria; order Burkholderiales; family Burkholderiaceae_D; genus Janthinobacterium. The sequence goes on along the minus strand of NZ_NJGY01000001.1, from coordinate 1,473,549 downwards.
ACCACCTATATGCAGAAATACCTGGTCAACACGGCCGGCATGGACACCAAGACGGCCAGCGCCGTGATGACCTGCGCCTTGCTGGTGTATATGATCCTGCAGCCGGTGTTCGGCGCCTTGTCGGACCGTATCGGCCGGCGCACCTCGATGCTGTTCTTCGGCGGCCTGGCCACCTTGTGCGTGCTGCCGATCATGCACACCCTGAAAGACATCAGCAGCCCGTACGCGGCGTTTGGCCTGATCATCATCGCGCTGGCCATCATCAGCTTCTACACCTCGATCAGCGGCCTGATCAAGGCCGAGATGTTCCCGGTCGAAGTGCGCGCGCTGGGTGTGGGCCTGTCGTATGCGGTGGCCAACGCCATGTTCGGCGGTTCGGCCGAATACGTGGCGCTGCAGTTCAAGGCCTGGCACGTGGAGGAGTATTTCTACTGGTACGTCACCGTCATGTGCCTGATCTCGTTTATCGTGGCCATCCGCATGCCGGACCCGAGCCGTTCGGGCCTGCTGAAATAAGCATGCAAACGTCGTAGAATAAGCACTCAGGAAATGGCAGCGTGATGGCTGCCATTTTTTACCCCATTTTCCAGGAGAGACCATGTCGTATGTTTTCGCCGCACCGGTGCAGGCCGCCGTGCCCGTCGTCGGTCAGCAGGCCCTGTTTCCCGTCCACCGCATTTATTGCGTGGGTCGCAACTACGTCGATCACGCCCAGGAAATGGGCCACACGGGCCGCGAGGCGCCGTTCTTTTTCATGAAGCCGGCCGACGCCGTGCTGCCGGTGGCACACGGCGCCACCGGCGAACTGCCGTATCCGGCGCAAACGGAGGACTTCCAGCACGAGATGGAACTGGTGGTGGCGATCGGCAAGGGCGGCAGCGATATCGCCGTGGAACAGGCAATGGAGCATGTGTGGGGCTATGCGATTGGCCTCGACATGACGCGCCGCGACGTGCAGGGCGCGGCCAAAAAACTGGGCCGGCCCTGGGATACGGGCAAGGCGTTTGAATACTCCGCGCCGATCGGCCCCATCACTCCGGCCGCCCAGGCCGGCGAGATCGGTAGCGCCGCCATCACGCTGCAGGTCAATGGCGCCGTGCGGCAAAGCAGCAATATCGACAAACTGATCTGGAACGTGGCCGAAACCATTGCCGACCTGTCGACCTATTTCACCTTGCAGCCGGGCGACCTGATCTACACGGGCACACCGGCCGGCGTGGCGGCGGTGCAGCGTGGCGACGAACTGCTGGGTACCATCACCGGCCTGGGCGAATTGCGCCTCAAGGTCGTCTGACGCGGCCTGATCAGGCTACTGGCTTTTTTGAGGAGACACCGATGATGAGCAAAACCTACGCCGTGGCGCAGCCCACGCGCGCCGACATCGACGCATTGCCGGGCGCGACCTTGCTGGAATTTGGCACCGGCTGGTGCGGCCATTGCCGCGCCACCGACGCGCCGCTGGCGGCCGCCTTTGCACACCACCCCGACGTGCCGCACCTGCGCGTGGAGGACGGCAGCGGCCGCCTGCTCGGGCGTTCGTTCAGGGTCAAGCTGTGGCCAACCCTGATCTTCCTCAAGGACGGCCAGGAAGTGGCGCGGCTGGTGCGCCCGCTCGACAGCGGCGAGATCGGGCAGGCGTTCGCCCTGATCGACATTTGAATGCGGCCCGTGGCGCCGCCGCGCCACAACTTTCTTGCCGCAGTGCACCACTACGCGTATCATGAATCCATACAGCAAGATCAACCGCATCCCTCACAAGATGCAGGCGCGATCATCACGGCCGGCTCCACCGCGGGCGGCCGCAGGCAAGGATTCACCACAAATGACCGATGCCGCGATGCGACGCGCAATTCTGGTACGGAAATGCCTGGCAATCGCCGGGCGCTGACACACGTCCTCATCCCCTGACGCCCTTCCTGCCGTGCCCCGGATCACCGGATTGCGCACGAACGTTGTTTTTTTGTTTGCACATTGATTGGCAAATGCGCAGCAAACGCGAGCGCGCGCGGCTATGATATGCCAGCGACGCGTCGAGACAACGCGCCGTGCTGCCGCCTGAACAAACATCCAGAGAATGGCCTTTAGACACCCTCCCCAAGGAGCGCAGTACATGAGCAATACCCCGAGCATTACCCCCAAGAAAAATTCGGCAGGCACGGTGCTGTTTGCCAGCCTGATCGGCACTACCATCGAGTTCTTCGACTTCTATATCTACGCCACCGCCGCCGTGCTGGTGTTCCCGAAATTGTTTTTCCCCGCCGGCGACCCGTCGGCCGCCGTGCTGCAGTCGCTGGCCACCTTTGCCATCGCGTTTTTCGCGCGTCCGATCGGCTCGGCCGTGTTCGGCCACTACGGCGACCGCATCGGCCGCAAGGCGACCCTGGTGGCGGCGCTGCTGACGATGGGCATTTCCACCGTCGTGATCGGCCTGCTGCCGACCTATGCCGCGATCGGCACCATGGCGCCCTTGCTGCTGGCGCTGTGCCGCTTCGGCCAGGGCCTGGGTCTCGGTGGCGAATGGGGCGGCGCGGTGCTGCTGGCCACGGAAAACGCGCCACCGGGCAAGCGCGCCTGGTACGGCATGTTCCCGCAGCTGGGCGCGCCGATCGGCTTTTTCCTGTCGGGCGGCATCTTCCTGCTGCTGAGCGAAACCTTGAGCGAAGAGCAGTTCTTCAGCTACGGCTGGCGCATTCCTTTCCTGGCCAGCGCGCTGTTGGTCATCGTCGGCCTGTATGTGCGCCTGAAAATCACCGAAACGCCGGACTTCCAGAAAGTGCTCGACAAGAACGAACGCGTAAAACTGCCGGTGGCCACCGTGTTCCGCCAGCACGGCCGCATGCTGTTCCTGGGCACCATCGTGGCGCTGGCCACCTTCGTGCTGTTCTACCTGATGACGGTGTTCGCACTGAGCTGGGGCACCACCAAGCTGGGCTTCACGCGCAAGGAATTCCTGATCGTGCAATTGTTCGCCGTGCTGTTCTTCGCGCTGACGATCCCGTTCTCGGCCATCCTGGCGGACCGCCGCGGCCGCCGCACCACGTTGATCTGGGTCTCGGTCGCCATCGCCGTCTTCGGCCTGGTGCTCGCGCCCATGTTCGGCTCGGGCGTGACCTGGGAAGTGACGCTGTTCATGGCCGTCGGCCTGGGCCTGATGGGCATGACCTATGGTCCCCTGGGCACCATGCTGTCGGAACTGTTCCCGCCGGAAGTGCGCTACACGGGCGCCTCGCTGACCTTCAACCTGGCCGGCATCCTGGGCGCCTCGCTGGCGCCGTATATCGCCACCTGGCTCGGCACCAACTACGGCCTGCAATATGTAGGTTACTACCTGACCCTGGCCGCCTTGCTGACCCTGGGCGCCTTGCTGCTGGTGGGCAAACCACGTGCGGGCAAGGAAGCGTGGGAGTAATCGACGCAGTCTGTGATTAAAAATGCCGGTTCCGATGAACCGGCATTTTTTTCATATGCGCCCATGAAAAAAACCGCCGCTGCGCAAGGCAGCAGCGGGTTGTCAATGCTGCAAATTCTTGGTGGGATAGGTGAACAGTTCGGATTCGCTGGAGGCAGCATGGATGCTCGGTTGCAGCTGCTCAGGTAACGGAAATTGGCTCTACCATTGATACCGGTCGCGAGCGCCTAAAAAAGTGACCGTTAACAGGGTGTTGAAAAAGGAACCCAGTCCTTCGGATTTTGTCTCCCGACATGCGATTTTTTTGGGCTGGAAGCCGCTTTTTTCCTAAAAAGCAGTTTTCAGCCACTTTTCAGGCCGATTTTTGGCATTTTTTAGCGCTTTCTACCCACTTTGGACGGAGCTATCCCACCATCGCCGATAACCGCCAGCCAAAGATCGTCGCCATGCGTGTCAGGTTGTAAGCGGCGAAAGTAAACGTGGTCTGGGCACGCACTTTCGCAAGGCCGACGAAGCGCGCCTTGCGCAGTCCGCCGATGGTTTTGCTCCAGCCGAAGATCTCTTCGACCAGTTTGCGTTTCTTGATGCTCACCGCGTAGCCCGCATGGCGCGTGGTGCGTCCATCGATGGCGCTGTGTTTTTTTGCGCCACATGCGGCGTCACGCCCAGAGCGCGCAGTTCCTTGACGAACGCGGCCGCGTCGTAGCCCTTGTCGGCGCCCAGCGTCGCGCCGGATTTGTCGATGCTGCGCCCGGCCATGATCAGCGCCGCGTCCCGTTCGGCCGTGCCACTTGCCAGCGTGGTGGTGGCATCGACCACGAGGCCATTGCGGTTCTCCATCAGCGCGTGGCCCAGGTAGCACAGCCTTGACTTATCGCCGTCGCCTTTCTTGTACAAGCGCGCATCCGGATCGGTCGTCGATTGATGCGTCTCGTTGCAGCGTTTCTCGCCTTTGAAGTCGACCGTGGCGTTGCGCCCGCCGTCGCTCGGCGGCGGTCCGCTGCCGTCCTTCCTGGTGAAGCTCTTGACCGATGCCCACGCCTCGATCATGGTGCCGTCAACGGTGAAATGCTCGTCCGAAACGAGGTTTTTCCATTCGGCGATGCGCAGCACCTGGGCGAAGAAACGCTGTGTCATCGCTTCGCTGAACAGGCGCTCACGGTTGGCGCTGAAGGTTGAGTGATTCCACACGGCCTCGTCGAGATTCATGCCGACGAACCAGCGGTAGAGCAGGTTGTAATCGATGTGCTGCACCAATTGGCGCTCGGAACGGATGGAGAACAGCGTCTGGATCAGGCTGGCGCGCAGCAGGCGTTCCGGGGCAATCGAAGGACGGCCCCGACGCGAATACAGCGCCTGGAAATCATCGTTCATATTGACCAGGATGGCGTCGACCAGCACCCGCAATTTGCGCAAGGGATGCGCATTCGGGATGCGTTCTTCCAACGAGCGGTAGCTGTACAGAGAGTGCTGGGTGACGTCGGTCTTGCGCATGATGGCGGTGGGGAAGTGGGGCTGATGCAACAACGTTTACCGGCCCGTGACGGTTGACGGGCACAGCGATTAATTCAACACCCTGTTAAGGTGAATGAATCGCCGAAAATCTCTTGAATGCATCGAGATTTACGCGAATTCGCAATGGGATTCCTGTAACATTTTTACCAACTTGGCGAACTCATGTGATCGTTGCATTCGCCGATGTTGCTCAGGAACAGTCGAATCTGACGCAGGTGAAATTTTGCCGAGTCATGGATGAACCTCAAATTTTCGTTTATAGCGTCGTTACAGCGTAACGACGCTATAAACGATGTTCAGGGGAGAGCGCGATGGTGGAAACGGCAGCGGAGAGGCAAGCAAGCTATCGAGCGAGCAAAGTAATTAGCGGCAAGGACGGCGAGGGCCAGCGCCGGATCAATGTATGGCGCATTACCTGGTCGGCGCTGGCACTGAAACGGATCGCAGTCGTTACGGCGTAACGCAGCAGACGCTGATCGAAAACTATTACTTGCCGAAGACGAGCGCATCCCCGATGGGTTCGCTATTGACTTTGCCGAATGGAATGAATACTTCGGAATCAATATGCCATATGCGCTTGCTATCAGACCGCTTTCCGCCGGAAGTCAGAGGCTGATGTGATCTAGTCATAATCTGAAGCGCCACCGTGCTGCGAGCTCATACACTAAATCTAGCAAGAGAACCCACCAGGGTCAACTAAATGTCATTCCAGCAACTTTAAGTCTACCTATTTTTGCGCAAATAAGGCGAGGCAATCTTCAACTTGCTGCTCGCGGGGGGGGGGAGTGCTTCCGAGCAGACAAAAATGTTCGCTGATAGGTAACGAAGCGGTCAGGGCTACACTAATTATTTCAGTTTCTCTGAATAAATGGTTAGAATGGACACACAAAGTCTCTCAACCATTGTTTTGTATGTTATTTGCATGAGTCCAATTTATCTATGATGATTTCTTCAAATGCTGGCGGCGTGGGGGCGAAGGCAGGATTTCTTTTCCAAGACTATGCTGCCGCTCTATATGTCATCCAAATGTTAACCGATAAAACTTTGCTTGCTGTGCGATGTGAGGTAACAGACGATATAGACCTTATTTTTGATGATCACGAAGAATTTGTTCAGGTTAAAACTACAGATGGTGAAAGTAAGTGGACCATCACCGAAGTGTGCGCTGTGACCAAAAGAAAAAAAGAGAAAGGGAAGCCAAAACCTCTTCCTAGTGAAGACTCTATTATTCATAAATCGATGCAGTGCAAGGGTATTGGTAGAGTAGCGAAATTTCGAATTCTGAGTATGCGAGATGTTCGCAAAGAACTTTTGTATTTGCGAACGACGCCTAATAAGAGAATTGATAATAACGCGAGATCGGACTTTATATCTTCGCTTGAGACCAAACTAAATTCTTACGTCACCTCTAGCGGGCTTGCGGTGAAGGAATGGGTAGATAATGCATTTTGGGAAGTCGCGAGTTCTCTTGAGATACTGGAGCTTCGGGCAAGAAATTCGATACTTAAAGCAGCAATTTCACAAAGTATTGTCTTGGAGCCAGGAGTTGGGGATCAAGCGATCCTTAACTCGATACTGACGATAATTACGAAAAAAAGTGCATTATCTCGAACTATATATACTGCTGACGATAAAACTTATAAACGTGAAGACTTTATTTCGTGGTTTAGCAATGAAATAATACTGGTTGGCGAAAATACGGCTATCTACAAAAAAGTTTACTTTAACGGTGTTGGATCAAAGAATCCAATATTAGTTAAATTTATTGATTTGGGAGTTCCGGAAAAACTCGCGGGCATGGCGCTTGGACAAGGCTATGAAAGAGGAGTATATCGCTATCAATATATTGCAGAATCTGTCGTGGAGTGGTTGCCTGAGATATTACTAAGGCCTAGCGAATTGGCAGACAATACTGGGAAGAGTGTGCTTGGAAAGCTTAACCTGATCGCAGAAAGGCTAAATAAAGAAAAGAAAGAGCTAGCTTCGCTTATTGGGCGTGTTCTAATGCACTCCGCCTTACGGTTTTTTTCGGATAGTCAACCGGTTCCGGCTACCTTGTACGTAGATGCAGGCGCTGCATTCGACGAATTCGAAAATATTCATATTGTGAAACGATCTGCTGGTGACGAGCTTTGGTTAGGAATAAGCGAATTTTCCGAAAGCGCGGATCTTCCGGATGTGATGGAATCATTAGCTGAAAAGATAAATCTATTAATATCAAATGATTTTGGCAAGCAAAGACGTAGAATTCTGGATATAAAAGAGGATAGTTATTTTATTAACCACGATGTCGCAGACTTGCTAAACGAAAGCATCCCAATTGATGACAATATCGACCGGTTTTGCTTTGTGATATTTCTAGGTTATAAATCATCTCATTTTGAGTTGCGCGGCCAGTTGAGTAGTAATGATGCTCACCTTTTAGAAGCGCAATTATTATTTCAAGATATGATTTCCATTCTTTTGTCGAAAGATACATTTTTCCATAAAATGAGATTTTTTGTATATCTTTTCCCAAACCCTTGTTTAACGACGTTGCAACAAGCTGTTGCCGAGAAATTGCAAAGCACAAAATATGTCTAAAAAATTCGAGACTGCTATAAGCTCTCTTGGGAGCAATCAGTTAGATACTTTCGTATACCTGAGCACTGCGAACAGTTTGCTCTCGAATCCATACGAGGAAGTGCTTGGTAGAGAGCTGGTCATTCGTGCATTAGATGCTAAAGAGAAATTCATTAACCATCTTGGTATCTTGAAAGCTATGGTGCGTAAGGCGGGTCTTTATCCATATCTTAGTAGTGAGTTCGCGAAAATCTCCATCGAGGAGCAATATGCTATAGAGATATACCGAGCCGCTTATCTGCCCGGATTTATATATCATTCGATGCAGCTAAAAATCCTGAAATTACTAAATGAGGGTAGAAATGTCGTATTGAGCGCCCCGACTAGTATGGGGAAAAGTGCAATCGTTGACTCGCTCATAGCAAGTGATAAATATTTTCGAGTGGTTATCGTAGTGCCCACAATTGCACTTATTGATGAGACACGGCGACGAATTGCCCACAAATTTGCGTCGCGCTATGATGTTATTTCTCATAATTCGCAGGAGCTACGAGATTCACGGAAAACAGTGTTCGTGCTCACCCAAGAGCGCATTAATGAACGAACTGATCTCAAACACATAGATTTGTTCGTAATTGATGAGTTTTACAAGTTGGCTTTCAAAAAAAATGATGCTGACGCAAGAACTATCTCACTAAATATCTGCCTGAGTAAATTACTGCTCGTAAGTAAACAGTTTTACATGATCGGCCCTAGCGTTGACGAGGTGCGCGGACTAAACGACTTTGGTCGAAATTATGTTTTCGTACCTTCTGCATTTAATACAGTAGCGGTAAATGTTACAGAATATAATATTCCTGCGAACGATCGTGAGGAAAAAACCCGAGCCTTGTTGAAAATACTTAGGCCCATTGGGTCGACTTCTGGTGAGCAAACAATTATTTATTGTCGTTCTCCACAGGCAGCAGCGGAAATCGTGGAGAGTTTGATAGAAAATGAAATTGGAGCAAGTGTTCGTTCCAGTTATACCGACTGGATCGACACTCACTACAGCACGACCTGGGCATATTCTCGTGCAGTGCGCGCCGGCATCGGTATTCATCACGGTTCTTTGCCTCGCGCCATTCAGCAATACACTATTGATCTATTCAATGAGAAAAAATTAAAGGTGTTGATTTGTACGGCCACAATAATTGAGGGTGTAAATACAAATGCAGAAACGGTAGTTGTATTTGATAATCGAAGCGGAACTGGATCGATTGATCGATTCACTCATAATAATATAAAAGGACGTGCGGGTCGTATGAATGTGCATTTTGTTGGAAATGTACATTGCCTCGAAAAAATTCCTGAAGATACAATTGAGGGGCGAATTGTTGATGTTCCGCTCGGTCTACAAAGCTCCTCCACGCCACCAAATTTACTAGCGGGTATTGAAACGGAACATGTCCAAGAGGCTGCTGCAGGCACGTTGAGTGACTATATTGCTTCGAGTCATGTACCGCTGTCGATCCTGAAGAAGCATGCTACATATCGGGTAGAGACTCTCCGTGCAGTTCTGGAGGCAGTAAAAGCTCATTCAAATTATGAACTGGAGGAGGCTTGTTCGAAGAAGCCTAGCGCAGCTCAGCTAGAGCTAATGTGTAACGCATTGAGAATTGCAGAATACCGAACACTATTGCATTTGAACTTGCATTCACAAGAATCGGACCTGAAATTAAAAATTTCGCGTTATTTATTTGCAGAAAGTCATCAGTCATATCTCGACGAAATAATTGCGTGGATAGATTTGCATTATGCTACAGATATTTTAAAATCCACTGCTATGGATCGCGATCTAAAAATAATCCGTAATATATTTGGATTCGCAGTCCCTCGGACATTGTCTCTTCTGCAAGATCTTATAAATCACGTTATTAATGAGCGCGGTCTCCTTTTCTCGGCTCAGTTCGATTATGTTAAAGCTAAATTTGAAAATAGCCATCTTCCCGGTGTATTTTCTGCGCTTGAAGAGATGGGGATTCCCGTGCAAACGCTTAGTAAAATAAAAAGTGAGCGCTTGGCAAAAGTAAATGTTAACGTATTAGCACGTTATCTCCGCCTTCGGTATCGATCCATGAAGAATCTTACTGACTTAGATAAAAAATTTATAGCACGTGCATTGACATAATTAAGCATTCACGTTCCTAACGAAAACGTTAATGTTTTAGAATACATTTCTACGATATTACACTTTTATACAGGCATGACGTGCCATTCTTGAGAGCTTTTTTGAAATCTGGAGGACCCCAGATCTTCGACGTTTCACATGATATGGTTTGCGGGAGAAAGATGGTGGACGGTTCGCTTGCACTAGCTGTGTCTTATCTCTCTAGATCCCTCCTTTTACAAGCTGCCACAGCTCGGCGCCTCACGCTGAGAAGAGCCTGACTTTAAGTTTCAGCGGTTGTGGCGCCCGGGGCCGCTGTTTGTTGACTAAAGCATAGAAGAGCTGGAGCCGAGTAGGCTCGACCCAACCGTGTGTCTGGCTATCAAAACTTGACCCGGTGGGTCAGTTTCCGGTCGGCGCCAACAAAGGGGTTGAGGCGATCGCGTTGAAACTTATAAGCGCTGAGTCCAAAACCTCATAGTTAATTTACATCGCTGGCCTCTTTTAGTTTTGCAAGCATAAATCGAAGACGTTTAAATCGTGGCTCATCGAGAATTCGGATTTGTCCAATACTCGCTAAATCGAAAATGTCACTTGCTCGATCCAGTCTAGCTAGAAGAGGTGACGCGATTCCGTCAACTAGGTCTGCGAACTCGACAATATCACTATAGGACGTAGGGATTTTGTACCCGCGAGGAGAGCTTGCAACAATCACGTCATGGTCGCGAAGTTTCGATATGACGCTTGACCTTAAGTAATGCTTTGTTACTTCAGTGAACCCATGTAGATGCAGGTGTTCTACGATTTTCTGGGTTGGAATATGGACTTCTTCATTTGTCGAGAACGTTGCTTGGAAGAGCAGGAATTGAAGTGTTGCTTCTTGAATTCTTCTTTCTATATCATCGTCTTGCGACGAACGGTTGAGAAAGCTAGTGGCTGAATTTAATGAAATATTACGAATCTTTTCGTCTAATTGATTTGACCCTGAGATTTCTTTACCGTGCCACTCATAGCGCGGAGGCCACTCATCCACACGAATTCTTTTGTTTGTGATAAACGTTAAAAAATTTTTCCGGAATTGCTCTGTCGATTTTTTTTCGTAGAGCTTAGCTATGGTGCCGACAAGAAAATCAGCCAACTGAATTAAAACGCTTGTCTTACTATCTAGCATCTTCAGTTCACCTGTGGAGAACAGGTCCGGTTTGTGATTCTCGCGAATGTATTTTGTAAAACTTGAAGTAAATTCAGGGCTTCCATGGCCATCAGCGAAAATCGAAACGTCAGCTATATTTTTGAAAAGTGCGGAGTATAGTCGTCCATTGGCAAATTTTATAAATGATTTTTTATGTCTCAGTCCGCTGTCTTTGTCCACTCTTTCCTTATCGACTGCAACAGCATAGAATTGAAAATCTATTGGTGCCAGCTCTGCAAGAATCCGAATTCTACGCTTATCCTTTACATTGCTCGACTTCATCTCTCCCACGCCGAAATGTTTGGCGCGGATTACCTCAATCGCAGCCTCCAACTCGGAGACTTTAGTCTGTGGGACCAGAACTGCCAACACTAAAAAATATTTGGATGCCCCCTCTTTTTCAGTCGCGAGATCGTGATTGCCAGATTCGTCTATGTAGGCCGCGTAATTATTCATGCATGCTCCTGTTAGTGCCACATCGGTCAGCCGTCGGAAAATTCTAATAAGGTTTTAAATGCTTAAAGGCTGAGCGTAGGATAGCCAAAAAATAGGTACAATGCGACTTACCCACAGCACTAGTGCCAAACTTGGCACTTTTCTTATGCCTATACCTAGCTTTGAGCGTGCCAACGCGATGGAAAGCCAAGACGTACTCGCGTTGCTACGTGATCGCGTTCGCATGGAACGTAAGAAATTGGGCTTTACCCAGACAACATTTGCTGAGAGATGCGGTATTCCGTTGCGTACTTTTAAGCGATTCGAGTTGGGAGGTTGCGACTCCGTAGAAGTTTTAATACGCGTTGCGCAGGGATTTGGACGAGGTGCGGGTTTCGAGACGCTCTTCCCAGCGCACTTCATACCGTCGAAGCCACGTGGGCTAGATGCTGCATTGACGAGCATCCGTTCGAAATTAAATGACGGGGTAGTTAAAGGTCAGCCTCTTGAGCCAGATCTTTGAAGTGAAAGTGCTGTTACGTGAGGGCGAGGTTCCTGAGTGTGAGCGCCGTGTCGAAGATCGCAGCCTGATCGTCAAGACCGTTGCCTCTGGTGGTCGTACCCCACCCCCTCCATAAAGTTCGGACGCTGCGGGACGTCTTGGGATGACCAGACGTAAAAAAGCCGCAGTCTCCAGAGGGAGAACTACAGCTTCTTCGCCTTCCTGGTACCTTGGAAGATGAATTCTTGGTGGTGATAGGTGGACTTGAACCACCGACCCCAGCATTATGAATGCTGTGCTCTAACCAACTGAGCTATATCACCCAACAGCCGAGCATTATCCGGTCTTCCGTTTTCCTTGTCAATGCCGGCCGCAAAAAATCTGTGGGTTTTTCGCCCCGGCTTAGCTCAGGCGCGTCCGGATCTGCGCCAGCATCTGTCCGGCCGGGTCAGCACCCAGGCAGTCGATGACGATGCGCTCCGGCATGGAACGCAGCCAGGTCAGCTGGCGCTTGGCCAGTTGGCGCGTGGCGATAATGCCTGTCTCGCGCAGTGCGGCGCGGTCGATGCGACCGTCGAGGTAGTCCCAGGCCTGGCGGTAGCCGACGCAGCGCATCGAAGGCAGGCCCGGGTGCAGGTCGCCGCGCCGGCGCAGCGTTTCCACTTCGTCCAGCAGGGCGTCGTCTTTCAGCATGGCATCAAAACGCGTGGCGATGCGCGCGTGCAGCACGGCGCGGTCGGACGGCTCCAGCGCAAACGACTGCAGCTGGAATGGCAGCACGGTTTTTTCGCGCAGCGCCAGCAGGGCCGACATGGGCTGGCCCGACAGGGCGATGATTTCCAGCGCGCGCTGGACGCGCTGCGCGTCGTTCGGCGCCAGGCGCGCCGCCGTGACGGGATCGAGCGCGGCCAGGCGCGCATGCATGGCGGGCCAGCCGATGGCGGCCGCGTCTTCTTCCAGTTGCACACGCAGGGCCGGGTCGGCGCCGGGCAGGTCGTCCAGGCCATCGGCCAGAGCCTTGAAATACAACATGGTGCCGCCGACCAGCAGTGGCAACTTGCCGCGCGCCGTGATCTCACTCACCAGGCGCAGGGTAGCGTTGCGGAACTGCGCCACCGAGTAGGCGTCGAGCGGGTCGATGATATCGATCAGGTGATGCGGCACGGCCGCCAGTTCGTCAAGCGTGGGCTTGGCCGTGCCGATATCCATGCCGCGATAGACGAGGGCGGAGTCGACCGAGATGATCTCGGAAGGGATGGCTTGCGCGATGGCCAGCGCGCAGGCGGTCTTGCCGCTGGCCGTGGGGCCCATGATGGCGACGGCGGGGGGGAGCGTGGGGGTGTTGGTCATATTGAATCTACTGCCCACGTAAAAATAATTTATCGAGCGCATTGATCTCGACCTGCACCCAGGTCGGCCGACCATGGTTGCACTGGTCGGCGCGCTCGGTGCTTTCCATCTGGCGCAACAGGGCGTTCATTTCCTGCACTGACAGGATGCGGTTGGCGCGCACGGCCGTGTGGCAGGCGAGGGTGCCCAACAGTTCGTTCTGGCGCTCGATCAGCACGCGCGAGCCGCCGTATTCGCGCACGTCGCGCAGCACGTCGCGCGCCAGCGTCTGCGCGTCGGCGTTTTTCAGCAGCGTCGGCACGCTGCGCACGGCCAGGGTGGTGGGCGACAGGGCGGCGATATCGAAGCCCAGCGCCTTTAACGTGTCCTGGTTTTCGTTCGCCGTCGACACTTCGATCGCGTCCGCATAAAACGTCACGGGAATCAGCAAGGCTTGCACCTGCATGTCCTGGCCCGACACCTGCGCCTGCAGCGCGTTTTTCAGCTGCTCGTACAGGATGCGCTCATGTGCCGCGTGCATGTCGACCAGCACCAGGCCCCTGGTGTTCTGCGCCAGAATATAAATGCCGTGCAGCTGGGCCAGGGCGAAGCCCAGTGGATACTCTTCGCGCGCCATCGCTTCGGGCGAGGCGACATAGGGCTGCACCTGCGTGACCGGCGACGCGGCGCCGCCAAACAGCGCGCCATACGCGGCCGTCGTCTGCTCAACCCCCGGCGCGTCGGCAAAGAAGGGCACGGCGCCGCCAGCCGGGACCGGGACCGGGGCCGGCGCAAAGGTATTGGTGAACTGCGCGCCGAACGAGGTCTGCGTCTGCTCGCGGCGCCATAGGCCAGGTCCACCCAGGCCGGGGCCAGCAGTATCGCCGCCGAGGCTGGCGGCGGCCGGCAAGGGCGCCGGCACGCTGCCAAAAGCGGTGGCCGAGGTTTGCGCCAGCGCGCGCTGCACCGCGTGGAACACGAACTGGTGCACCGAGCGGCTGTCGCGGAAGCGCACTTCGATTTTGGACGGATGGACGTTCACGTCAACCAGCGACGGGTCGAGATCGAGCGCCAGCACGTAGGACGGAAAGCGGTCGCCGTGCAGCACGTCCTGGTAGGCCATGCGCACCGCGTGCACCAGCAGCTTGTCGCGCACGAAGCGGCCGTTGACATAAAAGAACTGGCCGTCGGCGCGCGCCTTGGAGGCCGTTGGCAAGCCGGCAAAGCCGTGCAGGCGCAGGCTGCCGGCCGCTTCGTCCAGCGCCAGGCGCGCTTCGGCAAAATCATTGCCAAGGATATGCGCGCTGCGCCTGGCCAGTTCAGTGATGTTCCATTGATCGATGGTGCGGCCGTTGTGCGACAGCGAGAACGACACGTCGGGCCGCGCCAGCGCGATGCGGCGCACGACTTCGGCGCAGTGGCCGTATTCGGTCTGTTCGGACTTCAGGAATTTGCGCCGCGCCGGGGTATTGAAATACAGGTCCTGCACGTCGACCGTGGTGCCCGGTGCGCCCGACGAGGGCGCCACCGTGCCAGTGTGCGAGCCGACGATTTCCCAGGCGTGGTCAGCGTCCGCCGTGCGCGAGGTGACGGTGACGGCCGCCACCGACGCGATCGAGGCCAGCGCCTCGCCGCGAAAGCCCAAAGTACCGACGTTTTCCAGGTCGTGCAGCGAGGCGATTTTTGACGTGGCGTGGCGCGCCAGGGCCAGCGGCAGCTGGTCTTTGGCTATGCCGCGGCCGTTGTCGGTGATCGCGATGCGCTTCACGCCACCCTCTTCCAGGCGCACGGTGATCTGCGTGGCGCCCGAGTCGAGCGCGTTTTCCAGCAGCTCCTTGACCACCGCCGAAGGCCGCTCGACCACCTCGCCGGCGGCGATTTGCGAAATCAGCTGGTCAGGCAGGGCCTGGATCGGACGGTGGGGCGTGAGGGGAGCGTTCATGCCGTGATTATAGCGTGGCTGGCGTGACGCCTATTTCCCCACCTCGCGTACCGGTATCGGTGCATTGCACAAGTCAACATGCCCGGCCTGCACCTTGCTCCACGGTCCGCCCCGGTTGCGCTGGGCTTCCAGTACGCCCTGGTAGGCGGCGCTGTCGGTGCGCATCACTTCCAGCCGCACGCGCTGTTCAGGCGGCACTTCCGATGCCAGGCGCACGGACTTGATCGGCACGTTTTTGTCCGGGCTGTCGTAAAAGCCCATCGGTCCGGCGCCGCGTGGCAGGGTCGAGAGCAGGGGCATGCCGGAGACCACCCGCCCGACCACCGTGATGTCGCGGTCCAGGTGGCGCGGCGACTGGCCGATGACGGCGTACAGCTCGGTGCCGCCGCCGCTGTCGCTGCCCACGTCGCGGCCCACGCCGACGGTGGCGTAGCAATGCGTGAGCCAGGCGGTGCCGCTTTGCGGATCGCGCGCCGAAGCAAAACCGTTGCTGTGGCCCACTTGCGGCGCGTAGCCGTCCGCGTCAGGCAGGCGCGTGAAGCTGCTGATGGTGTTCATCGGCACGGTAAATTCGCCGGGCAGGGTGCGCTGTGCATGATGGATGGCTTTCGGATTCTTTTCATCGGGGTCGCCCCATTGCGCCACCCAGTTGTCCTGCGCGCGCGTGATCGCCAGGCCGTCGTAATAGCGCTCGGCCACCAGCGCCTTGATATTGGCCACGTGCTTCGGCGCGAACTCGGGCGCCAGTTCGATCACGACGCGCCCTGCCGCAATATCCAGGTACAAGGTATTGGCCGGGTCCAGCGCGCGCCAGTCGGCCGGCGTGGACGCCTTGATGGTGTCGGCCACCGTCGGTTTGGCGGGCAGTTCGGCTGGCGCGCGGATGGTGGCGGCGTGCAGGGACGGCAGCGCGGCGCCGAGGGCGGCGGCGATGGTCAGTGCCGTGAGGTGGGGTTTTCGCATGGTCTCTCCTGGCTGGCGCGGCTTGCGCCCGGCGGAAAGTGTATAACGCAATAGCAATATTTCGGAAGGAAAAACATGGCGCAACAGCGCGCCCGCATGTGATGCCGCAAGGCCGGCGGCTTGCGGTTTCCTTAACCTGGCCTTAAATTGTGACACCGCGTGCCACGCTTGCCCGGGCGCTGATAAATTAATCACGAAATATCGGCCCCGGGACTGCCGTCGCACAGGCTCGGTGGTGTATGATTCCGGCGCTACCTTTAGGGAAAAAAATATGGATTTTGTGCAATTCCTCGACATGATTGTTCATGTCGACAAGACACTCGGCCTCTTGATTGAACAGTACGGCACGCTCGTGTATGCGGTGTTGTTCGCCATTATTTTTTGTGAAACAGGTTT
This sequence comes from Janthinobacterium sp. PC23-8, assembly GCF_002250505.1. Classification (GTDB taxonomy): domain Bacteria; phylum Pseudomonadota; class Gammaproteobacteria; order Burkholderiales; family Burkholderiaceae_D; genus Janthinobacterium. The sequence goes on along the minus strand of NZ_NJGY01000001.1, from coordinate 1,457,155 downwards.
GGTGGTGCTGTTTTTCTTTCCCGGCGATACCTTGCTGTTTATCGCCGGCGCTTTTTGCGCGACCGGCCAGATGCACCTGGGCCTGCTGATCGCTTTGCTGGTCACGGCCGCCGTCACCGGCAATACCCTCAATTACTGGATAGGCGAGGCCATCGGGCAAAGGGTGTTTACCCACGATTACCGCTGGATCAACAAGGACGCCATGCGCCGCACGCATGAGTTTTTTGAAAAGCATGGCGGCAAGACGATCATCCTGGCGCGCTTCGTGCCGGTGGTGCGCACCTTTGCCCCGTTCGTGGCCGGTATTTCCGACATGACGCACACGCGCTTCCAGATGTACAACATCACGGGCGCGGTGCTGTGGGTGGTGGGCCTGGTCACGGCCGGCTACTTCTTTGGCAATATTCCGTGGATCCGCGACCACCTGACCCTGATCGTGCTGATCGGCGTGGGCGCGGCCGTGGTGCCGGTGGCGCTGGGCGGCATCTGGAAACTGTACAAGAAAATGACGGCCAGGTCGGCTTGATCGCAGCACACGGCTGCGTGGCCATCGCGCCCGCAGCCGGCTTTTCCCTTCTTTTGTCCTGTCGTGCCTCCCCCTGCATTCAAGTTTTGGATCTTTCCAGCCGTAAACCAGAGAGTACTCTTACTTTCTGGATTTCCATGCGACACTTGAGCGCCCTGTTAGCTTGCAGCCTGGCCGTGATGACGGCGATGGCCAGCGCCAAAGATGCCCCCGCGTCGCCGGTTCCCGCCGCCAAGGCTCCCGCGTCGGCGTCCGAGCGCGCGGCCGCCATGAAAACCCTGACCGAGTCCGTCAAGGGCAAGCCGCCCGTGATCGTGGCCCCCACCGCGCGCGACAAGGAAGAGGCGTCCGAAGTCGATCTGTCCGAACGCATCGCGGCACGCCTGGCGGCCATGCGCGCCACCCAGGCCGCCCGCGCGGCCGCCCGTGCCAGGCACGCCACCGTGGCGAAAGCCGCGCCGTCTGCGCCAACGCCACCGGTGGCGCGCGGCACGCACTGGTCGTACGAAGGCGACAGCGGCCCGGCCAACTGGAGCAAGATCAATGTGGACTGGGGCAAGTGCGGCAGCGGCAACCGCCAGTCGCCGATCGATATCCGCGACGGCATGAAGGTGGAACTGGAGCAGATCAGTTTTGACTACCATCCCTCGTCGTTCAACGTGATCGACAACGGCCACACGGTGCAGGTGGGCGTGGGCAGCGGCAACTACCTCACGGTGCAGAACCGCATGTTCGAGCTGCAGCAGTTCCATTTCCACCGGCCGTCGGAAGACCGCATCAATGGCAAGACCTATGAGATGGTGGTGCACCTGGTGCACCGCGACGCCGAAGGCAAACTGGCCATCCTGGCGCTGATGCTCGAACGCGGTACGCCGCAAGCGACCATCCAGACCGTGTGGAACAACCTGCCGCTGGAGAAATTCGACACCATGAGCCCGTCGATTCTGCTCGACCCGATGGAGATGGTGCCGGCGCGGCGCGATTACTACACCTACATGGGCTCGATGACGGAGCCGCCCTGCAGCGAGAACGTGCTGTGGCTGGTGATGAAGCAGCCGGTGCAGGCGTCGGCGGCGCAGATGGCGCTGTTCAGCCGCTTGTATCCGCTGAACGCACGCCCGGTTCAGGCTACCAACGGCAGGATCATCAAGGAATCGAATTGAACTGCAACTGCGCGCTGCCATGCCATGCGGCGCCGGCGGCCAGCAGGTCCGGCTCGATCAGGGCCGCTTCGATGCAGACAAAACGCGTATATTCATCGTCGGCCAGGTCGGGCAGGGCGGCTGCGTCCTGCGCGCCCGGATTCCACACCACCGCATCGGTAAAACCCTGTTGCGCCAGGCGCAGCGTGTCGCCGCCTGAGGCCAGTTGCAAGGGGCCGGGCAGCTGGTGATAGATGCGATCCAACTTGTCGGCAAATTGCAGCACCTCTTCGGCTTGCAGCGCGTCCGGCGGCGTCTCGTCCGAATAGCGCACGCGCTGCAGGCCGGTGATGCGCGCCTGGTCCAGCCGCTCGATGGCGAAATAGCTGTGCAGGGCGGCCGAAAACGGGAAGGCCTGCTCGCCCGTGTTGTGCACGGTAAAATCGATATCGAGCGACTGGTCTCGCACCGCCACGCGCAGGCGCAGCGCAAACGCGAATGGCCAGGCGGCGGCGATCGCCGGCGGCAAAGCGTCCTGGGTCAGGCGCAATTCGACCCAGGCAGCGCCGTCGTCCACGCCGCTGGCTGCTTGCTGCCAGGTCGCCACGCGGGCAAAGCCGTGGCGCATGCCGGCGCCGCGCGCGCCGAACTGCGGGAAGATCACGGGCACGCCGCCACGGATCGCGCGGCTGCCGTCGAGCTTTGACTCGCGGCTGCAGAACAGGCGTTCGCGGCCATCGCTGCTGCGCCACGACACCAGGTGGCCGCCGTACAGCGTTACCGTCGCCTGCGCGCCATCGGCGGCGCGGATGGTCACGGCCGGCAACTGGCCAAATGTGTTCTTGCTCATGCTTGTGTTCCTGTCAGGTCATGCGGCTTTTCGCCAGCGGCGGATTTTTCGCAAAATAATTCTTGATGCCCGTGACGATGGCGTCGGCCATCTGGTCCTGGTAGCCGTTGTCGGTCAGCTTGGCTTCTTCTTCCGGGTTGGAAATAAAGGCGGTCTCGATCAGGATGGAGGGAATGTCGGGCGCTTTGAGCACGGCGAAGCCGGCCTGCTCGACCGAGCCCTTGTGCAGGCGGTTGATGCCGCCGATTTCGCGCAGCACGGCCGCGCCCAGCTTCATGCTGTCGTTGATCTGCGCGGTGGTCGACAGGTCGAGCAGCACGCTGGCCAGCTGCCGGTCGTGGTTGCCCATGTTGACGCCGCCGATCAGGTCGGCCTGGTTTTCTTTATCCGCCAGCCAGCGCGCCGCGCTCGAGGAGGCGCCTTTTTCGGACAGCGCGAACACGGACGAACCGCGCGCGGTCGGCTGCACGAAGGCGTCGGCGTGGATCGAGACGAACAGGTCGGCCTGCACCTTGCGCGCCTTTTCCACGCGCATGCCGAGCGGGACGAAAAAGTCGGCGTCGCGCGTGAGCATCACGCGCATGTTCGGCAGCAGCTCAAGCTTGGCTTTCAAGCGCTTGGCAATGGCCAGCACCACGTCTTTTTCGCGGCTGCCACGGCTCCCGCTGGCGCCCGGGTCCTCGCCGCCATGGCCGGGGTCGAGTGTGACGGTAATCATGCGCACCACTTTCTGGCCCGGCTGGCGCCGCGCCTCGGGACGCTGTTCCGGGCGCAGGTCGGGGCGCATCGCCGGCACGGCGGGCGTAGCCGGCACGCCCGGTATCACCACGACCAGCGGCGGCTTGCCGCTTTCGGGCAGGGGCAGCGCCGGCGGCGGCGTGTGCGTGTCGCTCATCAACGGCTTGTTCGGGTCGCTCGACCAGTCGCCTTTTTCGATCATCTGCGCGATCAGGTCCGGTTCCTGCACCGGATACAAATCGAAGATCAGGCGGTGGTTATAGGCGCCCGCCGGCGGCAGGGTAAACAGCTGCGGGCGCACTTCTTCCTTCAGGTCGAACACCAGGCGCACCACGTGCGGCCGGTTCTGGCCCACGCGCACCTGCTTGATGTACGGATCGTTTGACTGGATCTTGGCCACCAGGCCCTTGAGCGTGGGATTGAGTTCGAGTCCCTCGATATCGACCACCAGGCGTTCCGGGTCCTTGACGATGAAATGGGTCGCCTTGAGGATGCTGTCGTTTTCCAGCGTGACGCGGGTGTAGTCGTCGGCCGGCCAGACGCGCACGGCGAGGATTTGCGCCGCCATCGCCGACATCGGCGCGAACACGGACAACAGCAGGGTGCCGCCGGCCTTCAGTACCGTACGCCGTGTGATCGGCGACGATATCAAAGGTTCGGGGCGAATGTGAGACGGTGGAGGCATGACAGACCCAATTCAGAAGACGCTTGCAATTTTACATCACGGCCCTGTCCCGCCACGCTCAAATAAATAGCGAGGTCGGCCGGCGGCAGCACCGGAAAGGCTTTTTCCGGCCACTCGATGATGCAGATGTTATGGCCGTCGAAGTCCTCGCGAAAACCGGCGTCGAGGAATTCTTCGGCGCTGCCCATGCGGTACAGGTCGAAGTGAATCACCTGCACGGCCTGGCCGTCCAGCTGTATCGAATACGGTTCGGACAGGGTGTAGGTGGGACTTTTTACATGGCCCGCATGGCCGGCCGCGTGCAGCAGGGCGCGCGTGAGGGCCGTCTTGCCGGCGCCCAGGTCACCGTGCAGATGGATCGCCAGTCCCGGCGCCAGCGCGCGCGCCAGGGCGCTGCCCAGGGCGGCCGTGCCGGCTTCATCGTGGAGATGGGCTTTGAAGTGTTCGGTCATGGTTGTCGGTATCGCATAAAATAGAGGCCGCCTGCGCCTGCGCGCAGCAGTCATTGTAACCGCCAGCGCTGCTGCCGCATTTCGTAAAGTTTCCTATGTCCACCACCGTCACCGATCTCGTCGCCTTGGCGCGCACCATCAAGCAATGGGGGCGCGAGCTCGGTTTTGCCGAGGTGCGCATCGCCGATGTCGACCTGGCGCACATGGAGGCGCCCTTGCAGGCCTGGCTGGACGCAGGGTATCACGGCGAGATGGAATACATGGCCAGCCACGGCATGAAGCGTGCGCGTCCGGCCGAACTGGTGCCGGGTACGGTGCGCGCCATCAGCGCGCGCATGAACTACCTGCCGCCGGCGCTGGGGCCCGACTGGCGCGCACACGAGGCGGCGCGCGACGCCGATCCGTCGGCCGCCGTGATCTCGGTGTACGCGCGCGGGCGCGACTATCACAAGGTGATGCGCTCGCGCCTGCAGCAGCTGGCCGAACGCATCAAGGGCGAAATCGGCGACTTCGGCTACCGCGTGTTCAGCGATTCGGCGCCCGTGATGGAAGTCGAACTGGCCACCAGGGCGGGGCTGGGCTGGCGCGGCAAGCACACCTTGCTGATCAACCGCCAGGGCGGCTCCTTCTTTTTTCTCGGCGAGATCCTGGTCGACGTGCCGCTGCCGGTCGATGCGCCCGAGACCCCGCGCTGCGGCCAGTGCTCGGCCTGCATCACGGTGTGCCCGACCCAGGCCATTCTGGGACCGCACAAGCTCGACGCGCGCCGCTGCATCTCCTATCTCACCATCGAATTGAAGGGCGCGATTCCGGTCGAGATGCGTGCACTGATCGGCAACAAGGTGTATGGCTGCGACGATTGCCAGACCGTCTGCCCGTGGAACAAGTTCGCCCAGCGCGCCGTGGTGCCCGACTTCGACGAGCGCCACGGCCTGGGCAGCGCCGGCATGGCCCAACTGTTCGCCTGGAGCGAAGAAGAGTTCAACCGCCGCATGGAAGGCAGCGCGATCCGCCGCATCGGCCACGAACGCTGGCTGCGCAACCTGGCCGTCGGCATGGGCAATGCAGCGGCCAAGGCCAAGGGCCAGCCCGATATCGTGGCGGCGCTGCTGTCACGGCGCGACCATCCGTCCGCGATGGTGCGCGAACACATTGAATGGGCGCTGGCCCTGCACGGCGTGGCCTGAGCCAGTTACATTTCTTTTCCTTGACTTATCGATATATCGTTATAAGATGACGATACCTACTAACGATATATCTTTAAAGAAGAGAAAACATGAGAAACTCGGCATACACAGAACAGGGCCATGGCGGCCGCCATCACCATCATCATGACCACCACCATCGGCATGAGCGCATGGATCTGCACGGGCGCGGACCGCGTGGCGGCCTTGACGGCAACGGCGGCGAACGCGGCGACGGCATGGGCCGTGGCGGGCGCGGCGAACGCGCCGAGCGCGTGTTTGGCCGCGGCGACCTGCCGCTGATCGTGCTGGCGCTGATCGAGATCAGCCCGCGCCACGGTTACGAAATCATCAAGGCCATCGAAGAGCGTTGCGCCGGCGCCTATGCCCCCAGCCCGGGCGCGGTCTACCCGACCTTGACCTTGCTCGAAGAGCAGGACCAGGTGACGGCGTCCGATAGCGGCAGCGGCAAGAAGCTCTATACCATCACGGAGCAGGGCCGCCTTTATCTCGACGCCAACCGTGCCCAGGTCGACGGCATTTTCGCCCGTCTCGACATGGTCGCCCGCATGCAGGCGCGCCGCGCGCTGCCCGAGCGCCTGCACCAGGCCATGCATACCCTCAAGCACGCGCTGCTGCTCAATAAAACCAGCTGGAGCGACGAGCAGACCGAACGGGTAGCCGCCATCCTGGAAAAAGCCGCCAACGAGATCGTCGACGGCCACTGATCTTCACCGACAAAGGACAGAACATGACTGATGCAGCAAGCACTTCCCAGCGCCCGCACGCCGTCGAACGCCTGCGCCATGAACTCAAGCTGCGCGTACTGACGGTGGTGCGCACCGAGGCGCTGACGGCGCACATGCGCCGCATCACCCTGGCCGGCGGCGACCTTGACGGTTTTGTGTCGCCCTCGCACGACGACCACGTCAAACTGTTTTTCCCGGCGTCCGGCGACAGCCGGCCGGTATTGCCGGCGCTGGGCAAGGGCGCCAATCCGATTCAATACGCCGACGGCGCGCGTCCGGTCGCGCGCAACTACACGCCGCGCCGCTACGACCCGCTCAAGGGCGAGCTCGAGATCGACTTCGTGCTGCATGGCGACGGGCCGGCATCAAGCTGGGCCGCGCAAGCGGCGCCGGGCCAGACCCTGGGCGTGGGCGGGCCGCGCGGCTCGATGGTGGTGCCGCTCGACTTTGACTGGTATGTGCTGGTCGGCGACCAGACGGCGCTGCCGGCGATCGCGCGCCGCCTGGAACAACTGCCGGCCGGCGCGCGCGCGATTGCCGTGATTGAAACCATCGAGGATGGCGAGCAGCTGGCGCTGGAGTCAGTCGCGCAGGTCGATCTGCACTGGGTCGGGCGCAATGGCCGCAGCGGCGCGCTCTTGCTGGAAGAACTGCGCGCGATCGCCTTGCCGCAGCAGGGCGACGGCCATGTGTGGGTGGCGTGCGAGCATGCGCAGGTGCAGGGGCTGCGCACGCATTTTATCGACGCCGGCGTGCCGAAGCAGCATTTGCATGTGGCCAGTTACTGGAAGCATGGCACGGCCGAGCATCATGAACACCATGATGATTGATCAAGCCCGGCGGCTGATGCTGATGTCGTCTGGTTAAGCTGTGCCATGCATTTGCAGGCGCAAGGCACAAAACGGCGGGCCGGAGACGCGGCCCGATGTGCCCGTGCCGGCGACTCAGGTTTTAATTCGCTTTGCGGGTGGACTCAAGGCGCAGGGACGTAACTTGCCGGCTAAGGCTAAGGGGCTACTTCAGCAACCCCGCCAGCTCCACCGCCGTCTTGACCTGCATCTTGTCGAAAATATGCGCGCGGTGCACTTCCACCGTGCGCATGCTGATGCCCAGCTTGTCGGCTACCACCTTGTTCATCTTGCCGGCCAAAATCAGGTCCAGCACTTCGCGCTCGCGCGTCGACAGGGTGGCCAGGCGGGCGTGCACGGCGGCCAGTTCGCCGGCCTGGCGCGAGCTGGCCAGGCCCTGCTGCACGCGGTCCATCAGGTCGTTGTCGTTGAACGGCTTTTCAAAGAAATCGAGCGCGCCGCGTTTCAGGCTGTCGACGGCCATCGGCACGTCGCCGTGGCCGGTGAGGAAAATCACCGGCAGGCGCGCCGCCAGGTCGCGCTTGACCAACTGGTCGAACAGGGCGATGCCGTTCATGTCGGGCATGCGCACGTCGAGCAGCACGCAGTCGCCCTGTTCGTCAAAGCTGCCGTCCAGGCTGTCGAGGAACTGCTGTGCGCTGGCGTAGCTGCGGGCCTCGATGCCGCGCGAGGCGGCCAGCCAGGACAGGGAGTCGCGCACTACTTCTTCGTCGTCGATAATATGCAGCATGGTCTCTCCGGTAACAGTCGTCGCTGTCGTTATGCGTTGGTCGCGTTATGCGTTACGTTGCGGTTACGGTGCGCGGCACGGCCGGCACGCTGAAGGTGAAGATGGTGCCGCCGGCCGGGTTCGCACCAAAAGTCAGCGCGCCGCCATGGAACTCGATGGCGGTGCGGCAGATATTGAGGCCCATGCCCATGCCTTCGGCCTTGGTCGAGAAAAACGGCGAAAACAGGCGTTCGGCCACCTCCTCGGGGATGCCATGGCCCTGGTCGATCACCTCCACCGTCACCATTTCCTGCTGTGCGTCGTAACTGGCGCGCAGGCGCATGATACGCCGTCCAGGCGCGGCGTCCTGCATCGCCTCGATGGCGTTGCGCGTCAGGTTCAGCAGCACCTGCTCGATCATCACCGGATCGGCATGCAGCAGCGGCAGCTCGGGCGCAATTTCCTCGACGATGGTGACATAGAATTTGCGCGCCTGCAGGTCGATCAGCGCGCGGATGCCATCGAGCAGGCTGCGCACAGCGATGTCCTGGCGCTGCGGCTCGCTCTTGCGCACGAAATCGTGCACGCTGCGGATGATCTGGCCAGCCCGCTGCGCCTGCGCGCTGGCCTGCTCCAGCGCCGGTTTGAGGGTATTGGCTGGTACCGGCTGGCCGCTGTCGCTGGCCCTGCTGATCAGGTTCAGCGCGCCGGTGGTATAGCTGGAAATGGCCGCCAGCGGCTGGTTCAGCTCATGCGCGAGCATGGAGGCCAGTTCGCCCATGGTGGCCAGGCGCGAACTGGTCTGCAGCTTTTCCTGCTGCTGGCGATTGAGTTCCTCGACCCGCTTGCGGTCCGAGATATCGAGCACGGAGCCCATCCAGCCGGTCTGCTTGCCGTTCTTGTCGACCAGCGGCGCCTCGAAAATCAGCACCGGCACGCGGGTGCCGTCGGGGCGCTGGAAATAGGTTTCGAACTGCGGCGTCAGGTCGCCGGCCAGCGCCTTGGCAAAGCGCTGCTGGTATTCGTCCATTGCTTCGGGCGCCCAGTAGGGCATCGGCGGCAATCGTCCCAGGATGTCTGCCGAGCTGTAGCCGACCATCTGGCAGAACGCCGGATTCACATACGTCACGCGCCCCTCCAGGTCGCGCGCGCGCATGCCGGTGACCAGCGAATTTTCCATCGCCGTGCGAAACAGCATCTGCTGGCGCAGCGCGCCTTCGGCCGTCAGACGGCGCGAGATATGGCGCCACAGGGCCAGCAAGCTCCACAGCAAACCGAGCGACAGGGCGATGACCGAGCCGACCAGCAGGTTGGGCAGCAGCTTGGGCTGGCTTTTCACGCTGTCGGTAAACAGGGTGATGTTCGCGCCCGGCACGTCGAGCGCGCGCTTGTGCGTGTAGACGCCGTGGCCGGGGCCGGCGGCGGCGCGCCGCGCCAGCACCTTGTCGTCGCGGTCGATCAGCGAAATCTGGTTATCCTGGGCGAACCACCAGGGCACCATTTCATCGAGCAGGCTACTGATCTGATAGGTGGCCACCAGGCTGCCGATATAGTGCTGGCCGTTGTACAAAGGCTGATGGTAGTCCATCAGCATGGCGCCGGGCGGGACGTCGGGAAAGCCGCTTTGCTGCGCCGGCTGGGCGTACTGGCCACGGTGCAGCCGGCGCGCATTGTCGGCGGCCGTCAGCGAAGCGGGCGCGAACGTCAGCGCATGGGGCACGCCGGCGTCGCTGCTGGCGAGCATCTTGCCGCTGGTGTCGAGCCACAGCACGCGCTGCAGTTCACGGCCATTGCGCAACATCTGCTGCAGCCGCTCGCGCACCTTTGGCGTGTCCAGCATGCCGCTGGCGATGTCGGCCCCCAGGTTGTACAGGCTTTCCTCATTGCGTCCAAGCTGAAAGCGGATGGTTTGCTCCACCCACAGGGTGTCGGCGATCAGCTGTTCCTGGCGTTCGTTGCTTTCCATCTGGCGCGCCTGCCATGGCAACCAGAACAGGACCGACAGGAACAGCAGCAGCAGGATCACCGGCAGCAGCCAGCGCACCGGACTGGACAATTTAAAACGGCGCGCGAAAGTGGGGGGACGGTTCATGGGATCGCAGGGTAGCGGCTAATCGGCACGCGGCTATTGTGGTTAACCACAATAGTCATGAATTTTTCTTTGGCGGAATATCGAAATAGACAAATAATAAATTTTAAAAAACCATACAGGAGACAGCAATGCACATGAAATCCATTCTGGTCGCGCTATGCGCGGCCATCGGCGCCACCGCCGCCGTCGGCGCCCATGCCCAGGCCCCGATCGTCATCAAATTCAGCCATGTGGTGGCCACCGATACGCCAAAAGGCCAGGCTGCCGAGCGCTTCAAGCAACTGGCCGAGAAAGCCACCAACGGCAAGGTCAAGGTCGAACTGTATCCGAACAGCCAGCTGTACAAGGACAAGGAAGAGCTTGAAGCCCTGCAACTGGGTGCGGTGCAGATGCTGGCGCCTTCGCTGGCCAAATTCGGCCCGCTGGGCGTGAAGGAATTCGAAGCGTTCGACCTGCCGTATATTTTCCCGACCAAGACCGCCCTGTACAACGTCACCGAAGGCGATATCGGCAAGAGCCTGCTGAAAAAGCTCGAACCCAAGGGTATCACGGGGCTGGCGTACTGGGACAATGGTTTCAAGGTCATGTCGGCCAACAAACCGCTGCACAAGCCGGCTGACTTCAAGGGCCTGAAGATGCGCATCCAGTCGTCCAAGGTGCTCGACGCACAGATGCGCGCGCTGGGCGCCAATCCACAGGTGCTGGCTTTTTCGGAAGTGTATCAGGCCCTGCAGACCGGCGTGGTCGATGGCACGGAAAATCCGCCGTCGAACATGTATACGCAAAAAATGCATGAAGTGCAAAAGCATGTGACTGTGTCCAATCATGGCTACCTGGGCTACGCCGTCATCGTCAACAAGAAATTCTGGGATGGCTTGCCGCCGGAGATACGCGGCCAGCTGGAAAAAGCCATGCGCGAAGCGACGACGTTTGAAAAAGCCATCGCCCAGCGCGACAATGACCAGGCCCTCGACGCCATCAAGAAGACGGGCAAGACCCAGGTCTACACCCTGACGGTGCAGGAGCAGGCTGAATGGCGCCGTGCGCTCGCGCCCGTGCAAAAGAGCATGGAAGAGCGCATCGGCAAGGAGCTGATCTCGGCCATCAACAAGGAAAGCGCCAAGTAAACACGGCGCAGTTCCGCCGCGCCGCTGCGCGGCGGGCGGGGGAACGCTCCCGCCATTGATGCCCGAACCTCGCCTGCGCGTCCTGCGCAGGCGTTCCTGCACCCGCATTTCTTTGAGAGTCGATCATGAAATTTCTGGATCACCTGGAAGAGTGGCTGATCGCGTCCCTGATGGGCGCGGCCACCTTCATCATCTTCGTGGCGGTCGTGCACCGCTACCTTTCCGGCCTGCCCATTCCGGGCGTGCAAGACTATCTGATTCAAATCAATACCAGCTGGGCCCAGGAGCTGTGCATCTACATGTTCGTCTGGATGGCCAAGTTCGGCGCCGCCTATGGCGTGCGCACCGGCATCCATGTGGGCGTCGATGTGCTGATCAACCGCATGAACCCGCGCTGGCGCGATCGTTTCATCGTCTTCGGTCTGGGCGCCGGCGCGCTGTTTACCGCCATCGTGGGAACGCTGGGAGCGAGCTTCGTCTGGTCCATCGGCCATACCGACCAGACCTCGGCCGACATGGAAATGCCGATGTGGATCGTCTACCTGGCCGTGCCGCTGGGTTCCTATCTGATGTGTTTCCGTTTCATGCAGGTGATGGTGCATTTCATCAAGACCGGCGCCTTGCCCAAACACGACCATTCGCATGTCGAAGGCCTCGATGAAGAATTGGCCGCCGAAGAAAAAGGAGCCAAAGCATGAATGCCCTGATTATCTTTGTGTTATTGCTGGCACTGATGCTGACAGGCATGCCGATCTCCATCTCGCTGGGTCTGACGGTGCTGACCTTCCTGTTTACCATGACCAGCGTGCCGATCGAATCGGTGGCCCTGAAGATTTTCACGGGCATCGAGAAGTTCGAGATCATGGCCATTCCGTTTTTTATCCTGGCGGGCAACTTCCTCACGCATGGCGGGGTGGCGCGGCGCATGATCAACTTTGCCAGTTCCATGGTCGGACACTGGCATGGCGGGCTGGCGCTGGCCGGCGTGATGGCGTGCGCGCTGTTTGCCGCCGTCTCCGGTTCGAGCCCGGCCACCGTGGTGGCCATCGGCTCGATCATCCTGCCGGCCATGGTCAAGCAGGGTTATCCGCGCGGCTTTGGCGCCGGCGTCATCACCACTTCGGGTGCCCTGGGCATTCTGATTCCGCCATCGATCGTGATGGTGATGTATTCGGTCAGCACCAACACCTCGGTCGGCAAGCTGTTCATGGCAGGCGTGATTCCCGGCATGATGCTGGCCATGCTGCTGGGCCTGACCACCTGGTTTTTGGCGCGCAAGCACAACTATCCGCGCATGAAAAAGGCCAGCTGGGGCGAGCGCTTCGTCACGTTCAAGAAAAGTGCCTGGGGATTGTTGTTGATCGTCATCGTCATGGGGGGAATCTACTCTGGCGCCTTTACGCCGACGGAAGCGGCTGCCATGGCCGCCGTGTATGCCTTCTTCATCGCCGTCTTTGTCTACAAGGACCTGAAACTCAAGCAGGTGGGCAAAGTGCTGCTCGATTCGGCCGCCATGTCGGCGATGTTGCTGTACATCATCACCAACGCCGTGCTGTTCTCGTTCCTGATGACCAGCGAGAATATTCCACAAGCGATGGCCGAGTGGATCACGGGCAAGGGCCTGGGCGTGATCAGCTTCCTGTTGGTGGTCAACGTCCTGCTGCTGCTGGCCGGCAATGTGATGGAGCCATCGTCGATCGTGCTGATCATGGCGCCCATCCTGTTCCCCGTGGCCATGAAACTGGGCATCGATCCCGTGCATTTCGGCATTCTGATCGTGGTCAACATGGAAGTCGGCATGTGTCATCCGCCCGTCGGATTGAACTTGTATGTCGCCTCCGGCATCACCAAGATGGGTATTTCCGAGCTGACCGTGGCGGTGATGCCATGGCTGCTGACCATGCTGGCCTTCCTCATGCTCATTACGTACGTACCACAAATATCGCTGTGGCTGCCAAATTTAATTTATAGCTGATCGGCCTGCCACGTCATGGTGCAAAAAAAGTCGATCCTGCAGATTAAATACGTTATGATGGGCGGCCTTAAGGGGGAAACATGGACGAGTTGCTACGGTCCGTCAGCAAGGCAGGCAAGACAGAATTGGTTATATGGTTGGTGGGGGGAGTGGTCTATAAAAACGGTATTGATACCGGGGATATATTGAGGAGACACACGTTTCACAGAAGTTGTTGAGTCATCGCTGTCTGCGGCCACAAGCTGTCACCGGCGGACCCAAACGACCGGGAACGTGAAGAAATACTTGAAGCGCACCGGCTGGTGCGCTTTTTTTTCGTCCGCCGCACACCATCACCTCCCCGCCCTTGGTGCAGGCATAATCAGGTGCACGCCACTTTCTGGTGCGCGGACAGCCAGTTCCAGTTGTATATTTACCACATTTAATTTTTTGATCGCGACCGTGCCGATGATGAACAGCCTGCTTGCGCCCGATAATGCCACCCTGATCGATGAATTCTGCGACAGCCTGTGGCTGGAAGACGGCCTGTCGAAGAACTCGCTCGACGCCTACCGGCGCGACATGCGCCTGTTCGCGCGCTGGCTGGAAGTGAACCTCCCCGGGCGCGACAGCCTGTTCGACGTCAGCACGGCCGACATCGAAGCCTATTTCACGGCCCGCCACGACGACAGCAAGGCCACGTCCTCGAACCGCCGCCTGTCGGTGCTCAAGCGCTTTTACCAACTGGCGCTGCGCCAGAAACATATCGATGTCGATCCCTGCCTGAAGCTGGTGTCGGCCAGGCAGCCCGCGCGTTTCGTCCATACCCTCTCCGAAGCGCAGGTCGAAGCGCTGCTGGCCGCGCCCGACGTGGCCACGCCGCTGGGCCTGCGCGAGCGCACGATGCTTGAATTAATGTATGCGAGCGGCCTGCGCGTGTCGGAACTGGTGGACCTGAAAACGGTGGAACTGAGCCTGAACGATGGCGTGCTGCGCATCACGGGCAAGGGCGACAAGACGCGTCTGGTACCGTTCGGCGGGCAGGCGCGGCAATGGATCGAGCGTTACCTGAAGCAAGCGCGTGCCGTTATTCTCGACGGCCAGATGGATGACGCGCTGTTCGTCACGCGCCGCGGCGGCGCCATGACGCGGCAGATGTTCTGGCTCATCATCAAGAAACATGCGATGCACGCCGGCATCACGTCGCCCCTGTCGCCGCACACCTTGCGCCACGCGTTTGCCACGCATTTGCTGAACCACGGCGCCGACTTGCGTGTGGTGCAATTGTTACTGGGGCACGCCGATATTTCCACTACCCAGATCTATACCCATGTGGCGCGCGAACGGCTGAAGTTGTTACATGCCGAACATCATCCGCGGGGCTGAAAATTTTGCATTTGGCCTAACTGCGTCATAATGTGGCTAGTGCGCTTATCTGTCACAACAAACATTAAAGAGGTAGTAAATGGCCAAGACAAATTTCCAATACGAAAAACGGCAAAAAGAGCTGGAAAAGAAGAAGAAAGCCGAGGAAAAAGCCAGGCGCAAGCTGGAAGCGAAAAACAATCCGAAGGCGGCTGATGGCAGCGAAGGTGAAGCGGGCGCAGAAACCGACGACGCCGATGACGCCGACGAGTCTGGTACCAACACGGCTGAAGGCGACGCGCCAGCCCAGCCGCAGTAATTTTTTCGTTCCTCTCCGGCGCGGACTCACCGCGCCGGCTGTCTTTCTTCCCTTACAGCACCGGCCGCCGGCCGATGGCCAGTTGCAGCTGCGTGCTGGCATTGGCGGCATCGGCGCGCGCCTGCAGATAGCCCTGCCAGGCATCGTCGGCCGAGCGCTGCGCCGCCAGCCACTCCAGCAGCGAGGCGTTGCCACTGAAGTAGGACAGGCGCAGGCCGTCCACCACTTTTTGCGCGTCGACCAGCACGCCGTCGTGGTAGCGCGCCAGCTTGTCCTGCGCCGCGCGCAGTTGCAACTGCGCCGTGCGCACCTGGATCTGTGCCTGCAGCTCGGCCTGGCGCAGCGCCAGCATCGCTTGCGTCACGCCCGCTTCGGCCTGCACCACGTCGCCATGGTCGCGCCGCGACAGCGGAATCGGCACGGCCAGCGTGAGCGTCACGGCGCGCGAACGGGCCGTGCCGTCAACCGCTGCGCCATTGCCATCAACGCCGCCATGGTAGCCGCGCACGGCGGACAGGCCCAGGGTCACGGTCGGGTCGACCGAGCGGTTGGCGCGCACCAGCGCCGCGCCGTCGCGCAGATTGTCCAAGGTGGCGCGGGCGATGCGCACGTCGCTGCGCGCATCGAGCGCCTGCGCCAGCAGCGCGCTGCTGGTGCCGCCGTCAAATTCAAGCACCTCGCAGGCCAGCTGCGCCTCGGGGAACAGCTCGTCGAACGGGCGGCCCAGCGGCGGCGACAAGGCCAGCTGCGCGCTGTGCGCATCGCTGCGCGCCTGCAGCAGCTCGGCCTGGAACCGGTCGCGTTCGACGCGCGACTGCAGCAGCTCGATGCCGCCCACGTCGCCCGCCTTGCGCCGCACCTCATTGGCGGCTACCACTTTTGACAGCGCCGCCAGGGTCTGCTCCTTGCGCGCCACCACGTCGCGCGTGCGGCACGCTTCCGTAAAGGCGGCCGCGCTGCTCGCGTACAGCGCGCTTTTGAAGCCGGCCACGTTTTCCTCGGCCAGCGCCACGTTGCTGTGCGCGGCCTTGATGCGCGCGTCGCGCTTGCCGCCCGTCTCGATCGTCATGGCCAGCGCCGGCGTCCAGGTCACGGGATGGCGCGGCAGCGACTGCACCGCCTCGCGCCCCGCGCCGAGCGAAAATTGCGGGTCGGGGCGCAGGCCGGCGATGCCGATGCCGGCTTTGGCCGAGGTGATGCTTTCCTGCTGCGCCTGCAGTTCCAGGCTGTTGTGCTCCACGGCCGACAGATAGGCGTCAAAACTCAGCGGCGCGGCCATGGCGCAGGGGCTCATCAGGCAGGCGGCCAGGAAGTAATTAAATCTTGTCATGGGTTTCTCCCTCGGTTGGATGCTGGCGCTCGGCCCGTTTGATCATGTGCGCCTCGATCAGGTAATACAGAGCCGGCAACAGCAGCAGGGTCAAGGCGGTAGCCGTCACCAGGCCACCCACCACCACCGTCGCCAGCGGGCGCTGCACATCGCTGCCCAGGCCCGTGGCCAGCATGGCGGGTGTCAGGCCCAGGGCGGCCACGGTGGCCGTCATCAGCACCGGGCGCATGCGGTCGCGCGCGCCTTCGAGCACGGCCTCGCGCAGGCTTTTGTTTTCCTGCAGCCGCAGCCGGTTGAGCTGCGCCAGCATCAGCACGGCGTTCAGGACGGCCACGCCGAACAGGGCGATAAAGCCGACCGCGCTCGATACGTTCAGGGTCATGCCGCGCAGGTGCAGCGCGGCCAGGCCGCCGAGCATGGCCAGCGGCACGGCCAGCAGCACCAGCGCCGGCTGGCGCAGGTTGCGGAACTGGCAGAACAGCAGCAAGAACATGGCGCCCAGGGTCATCGGCAAAATGATGGCCAGGCGGCTTTGCGCGCGCTGCAGGTTCTCGAACTGGCCGCCCCATTCCATGTTGATGCGCTGGTGGTCGTAGGCGACGGCCTGGTCCAGCAGCGGACGCGCTTCGGCCAGGAAGCTGGCCAGGTCGCGGCCACGGGCGTTCAGGCGCACGATGATGTGGCGCCGCCCCATTTCGCGCACGATCACGCTCTCGCCCGAGGTGGTGCTGATGGTGGCCACCTGCGCCAGAGGAATCCGCGCGCCATTGGCGGCGGTCAGCATCAGGCCGGCGATGGCGTCGGGGTTTGATCGCATGGCCAGTGGAAAGCGCACGGCGATGCTGTAGCTTTTCTCGCCTACATACAGCTGGCCGATCGGCGCGCCGCCGATGCCGGTCGAGATCAGGTCGGCCACGTCGGCCGCGTTGATGCCGTAGCGGGCGGCGGCCGCGCGATCGAGTTCCACTTTCAGGTTCGGCAGCGGCGGCTCGACGTCGACCGCCACGTCGGAGGCGCCCGGCACGGTGCGCAGCACCTTGGCCACCTTGCCGGCCAGGGTGCGCACTTCATCGAGGTCATTGCCGAAGATCTTGACCGTCAGGTCGCTGTGCGCGCCCGACAGCTTGTCCTGCACGCCGTCGATCATCGGCTGCATGAAGGCCACCGTGTAGCCGGGCATGCGCGCGAAGCGTTCGTTCATCTTGGCGATCAGCTGCTGCTTGTCCATGCCCGACTTCCAGCTTTTGTACGGCTGCAGGCCCACGCTCGCTTCGATATGCGACGGCGTCCAGTAATCGGTGCCGTCGTCATTGCGCCCGGTCTGCGTGACGATGGTCGACACTTCCGGAAACTCCAGCGCGGCGTGGCGCAATTCGCTGGCCATGATGGACGCTTTTTCCAGCGTGATGCCGGGCGGCATCTGCACCTGCAGCCACAAGGAGCCTTCATCAAGATAAGGCAGGAAGTCGCGGCCGATGGTCGCGCCCAGCAGCGCCAGGCCGGCCAGCGAGGCGGCGCACACCATCACCACCCAGCGCCTGCCGCCTACCGCCCGCTCCAGGAAGCGGCCGTACAGCGCGGCCAGCTTTTCCAGCGCGCGGTTGTGGAACATGGGGCGCGGCTTGCGCAAGGCGATCCAGGCCAGGCCAGGGATCAGCACCAGCGCCACCACCAGCGCACCCACCAGCGCCGCGCCGACCGCGTAGGCCATCGGCGAAAACAGCTTGTATTCGATGCGCTGGAAGGCGAACAGCGGCAAATAGGCGGCGATGATGACGGCCATGCCGAACATGATGGGGCGCGCCACCTGCAACGTCGCCTCGATGGCGTCCTCGATGCTCAAGGGCCGCTGCTGCTCGCGCTCGCGGCGGCGCAGCAGGTTTTCCAGCACCACCACCGAACCGTCGACCAGGATGCCGAAGTCGATCGCCCCCAGCGACAGCAGGTTGGCGGGAATTTTAAAATGATGCATGAAGATAAAGGCGATCAGCAGCGCCAGCGGGATCGTCAGCGCAACGATGGCGGCCGCGCGCGGGCTGCCCAGGAACAGCAGCAGCACTAGGGCCACCAGCAGCATGCCTTCGCCCAGGGTCGAGCCGACCGTGTGCAAGGTGGCGTCGATCAGCGAGCTGCGGTCAAGATACGGCACGATTTTGACGTCTTTCGGCAGCTGGCGCGTATTGAGTTCGTCGACGGCCGCATGGATGCCGGCCAGCGCCTCGGACGGATTGAAGTCCTTCAGCAGCAGGGTGATGCCTTCGATGGTGTCGGGATTGTTGTCCTTGCCCAGCACGCCGCGCCGTTCGACGTTGCCGTAGGCGAGCTTGCCCAGGTCCTTGACCAGCACCGGCACGCCATTTTTGGACGTCACCACCACATTGCCCATGTCGTCCAGCGAATGCAGCAGGCCCACGCCGCGCACCACGTAGGACTGCTGGCCACGGTCGATCACGCTGCCGCCGCCGCTGATATTATTGGCGTTGATGGCGTCCTTGACCTGGGCCAGCGACAGCCCGTAGCTGGACAGTTTTGCCGGGTCGAGCTCCAGCATGAATTGCGTCGTCAGGCCGCCGAAATTGCTGACGCCGGCCACGCCGCGCACCTGCTGCAGGCGCGGGATCACGGTCCAGAACTGCAGCTCGGACAGTTCGCGCAGGCTGCGCGTTTTCGATTCCAGCGTATAGCGGTAGATCTCGCCGGTGGGCGAGGTGTAGGGGTCGAGCGCCGGCTTGGCGCCGTAGGGCAGGTTGACGGTATCCATGCGCTCCTGCAGCCGCTGGCGCGTGAAGTAGCCGTCGCTGCCGTCCTCGAACACCACGGTCACCAGCGACAGCGCGAACAGGCTGCGCGTGCGCAGCACATGCATGCCGGGCGTACCCAGCAGCGCGCGCTCGAGCGGAATCGTGATCTGCTGTTCGATTTCCTCGGCGCCCAGGCCCGGCACTTGCGTGACGATCTGCGAGGTGACGTCGGCAATATCGGGATAGGCTTCGATGGGCAGCTGCTTCCAGCTGTAGACGCCGTAGATGGCGACGAACAGCAGCACCAGCCAGACGATGCCGCGCCGCTGGCAGCAGGTGGCGATCAGGCGGTCAATCATTGAGCAGCACTCCTTCCTTGGCCACGATGCGTTCGCCGGCCCGCAGCCCCGACAGGATTTCCACCTGGTCGCCGTGGCTGGCGCCTACCTGCACTACCGTTGGCGCAAAGCGCAGCGCGCCGCGTTCGACCATCACGCGCGTGTCGAGTCCCGCTTGCAGCAGGGCCGAGGCCGGCACCAGGATGGCGCGCCGGCTCGCACCGGTAAAAGTGGCGCGCGCGAACATGCCCGGCTTGAACGTGCCGGCGCGGTTGTCGATGGCCACGCGCACCTTCACCGTGCGCGTGTCGGCGTCGAGCATGGCGCCGACATAGGCGACCTTGCCTTCGAACGACTTGCCGGGCCAGGCGTCGACATGGATGCGTGCAACCTGGCCGACGGCCACCTGCGCCAGGTCTTTTTCGGCCACATTGGCCGACAGCCAGACCGTCGACAGGTCGGCCACCGTCATCACGGGCGCATTGATATCGTTCCAGTAGCCGCCCTGGGCGCCATCCATGGCGATCACGGTGCCGGCAATCGGCGAGCGCAGCACGTAGTCGCGGCGCGAACCGCGTGCGCCGGCGCCATACTGGGCCAGCTTGTCGGCGCTGGCCTGGGCGTCGCTGCTGGCCTGGTCGTAGCCGGCCTGCGCCGCTTCGTAATCTTTGCGCGCGGCGATCTCCGCTTCGAACAGGGTCTTCTGGCGCTGCAGTTCCTGGCGCGCCTGCAGCAGGGCCGAGCTGGCCTTGCTGTGCTCCGCGTAGGCGGCGCTCAGTTCGGCCGAGTCCAGCGTAAACAGCGCGTCGCCAGCCTTGACGCTGTCGCCCAGCGTGCGTTGCAGGCGCGTGATGCGTCCGGCCACCGGCGGCGTGATGCGCACCAGTTTTTCCGGCATCGCCTCGATGCTGCCCGGCGCTTCGGTCTCGGTGGCGATCTCCCGTTCGAGCGCCGGTTCGACCTGCAGGCGCTGGCGCAGCGGCGCTGTCTTGTTCACTTCGATGCTGCCATCGTCCAGATGGCGCAATTGCGCCTGCGGCTGCGGCTGGGCCGCCTCGCTGGCCTTGCCGCAGCCGGCCAGGCCCGTGCAGGCGAGGGCGACGGCCAGGGCGCATGCGCCCATGGTCATGGCGTTGGGGGTGCTCGTGTTCATCCCGTGTTTCCTTGTTGTTGGTGGGTAGGGGGCATGCGTGGATGCCTTGCCCAGGCGGGCAGTAGAATGCGGTGGTCACAACAGCGCCCCGAAAGCATAGCAAGCTGGTCCTGAAGATGCTCCCAAGAAAGCCTGAATCCTTCTTCAGATTCGGCTGCCAGCGGGGGCTGCGCGGTAAAATGCAGGCTGATCCCTAAGCTGACGGCGCAGCGCGAAAGGCAGGCATGAGAATCCTCTTGGTGGAAGACGACCGCAAGGCGGCGCGGCTGCTGGCGCGCGGCTTGCAGGAAGAAGGATTTGTGGTCGACGTGGCGCACAGCGCCGAAGAGGGCGAGGACGAAAGCTACGCCGTCGACTACGACCTGATCGTGCTCGACTGGATGTTGCCGGGCAAGCAGGGCATCGACTTTTGCCGCGACCTGCGCGCGCGCGCGATCCAGACGCCGGTGCTGATGCTGACCGCGCGCGACGCCACCGCCGACCGGGTCGCAGGCCTGAACACGGGCGCCGACGACTACCTGACCAAGCCGTTCGAATTCGAGGAACTGCTGGCGCGCATCCGCGCGCTGCTGCGCCGCTCCGATATCAGCCGCCCGCTGGTGCTGGCGCTGGCCGACCTGACGCTCGACCCGGTCAGCCATCAGGTCACGCGCGCCGGCGCGCCGCTGGTGCTCACGCCCAAGGAATACGCGATTCTGTTGATATTGCTGCGCCAGGCGGGCGAAGTGGTCAGCCGCGCGCGCCTGGCCGAGCAGATCTGGCAGGCGGACCTGATCGGCATCGACAACCTGATCGACGTCCATGTGCGCAATTTGCGCGGCAAAGTCGATGCGCCGGGGATGGCGCAGCTGATCCACACGGTGCGCGGGCGCGGCTTCCGCCTGGCGGAAAACAGCGGTGGTTAGCTTTCGCAAGCGCTTGCTGCTGGTGCATCTGGCGGTGATCCTGGCCATCGTCGCCTGCACCGCGCTGGCCGGCTACTGGGGCCTGGCGCGCGCCGTGCACGGCCAGCTCGATGCGGCCTTGCTGGCGCTGGGCGAGACGGAAATGGCGATGCTGCCGGCCGCGCCGCGCCAGCCTGTCAAGGTGCACGAGGTGGCGTCCGCAGGCGCGCCGCCGTCGCTGGTGCGGCTCGACCGCCTGGTGCAGATCATCGACGGCCAGGGCCGCGTACTGGCGCGCAGCCGCAACCTGGACGCGGCGCAGCTGCCGGCCGATGCCATCCTGCTGGCGCGCCTGGCGGCCGGCCAGACCGTGTTCGAAACCCTGCCCAGGTTTGGCGAGGAACCGGTGCGCATGGTGTCGATCCCGGTGCGCGGTTCAAACGAGCGGCTGGCGGTGCAGGTGGCCGGCTCGCTCGATGACGTCAACAGCGTGCTGGCCGCCGCCACCCTGCTGTTCGGCGCGATGGCGCTGGCGCTGCTGGCGGCCGTCGGCCTGGCCGGCGAAATGCTGGCGCGCCGCGTGCTGGGCGCCATCGACGACGTGGTGCGCCAGGCGCGCTCGATCGGCGAGGCCAGTCTGGACCAGCGCCTGGCCCATGCCGGCACCCAGGATGAAATCGGCCGCCTGGTCGATACCTTGAACGCCATGCTCGACCGCCTGGAAAACGGCTACGAGGCGCAGCGCCGCTTTACGGCCGACGCCTCGCACGAATTGCGCTCGCCGCTGTCGCGCCTGCGCACGGAAATCGAAATCACCCTGCGCCGCCCGCGCGATACGTCTGACTATGTCGAGGCGCTGGCGTCCTGCCTCGATGAAGTGCAACGCCTGACGACTCTGGTCGAAGAGCTGCTGATGCTCACCCGGCTCGACGCGGGCCAGGAGCGCAATGCGCTCGAAACGGTGGACCTGGCGCCACTGGCGCGCGCCGCCGCCCGGCGGCTCGAGAACGTGGCGGCGCAGCGCGGCATCCGCATCGTGTTCGACGAGGGTGGCCCCGTGCATGCGCGCGTGGCGGCCGGCCCCGCCGATCTGGTGCTGGCCAACCTGTTTGATAACGCCGTCAAATTTTCGCCTTTCGGCAGCCTGATCACGGTGCACGTCACGCGCGACGGCGGCGATGCACTCGTTGGCGTGGCCGACGCGGGTGCAGGCATCGGCGTGGAAGACCTGCCGCACCTGTTCGAACGGTTTTACCGAGGCGCGCAGGCGCGCGCAGGCGAAGCGCCCGGCTTCGGCCTGGGCCTGGCGCTGTCGCAAGCCATCGTGCACGCCTATGGCGGGCGCATCGAGGCGTGCAACCGGCCTGGCGGCGGCGCGTTGTTTACCATGCGCCTGCCCGCTTCACATTAAAGCGTCGCGTCAGACGCCCCGTTCGGCGACAAATTCCGCATTGTTGACCAGCGCCCAGCGCACGGCCGAGACGCTGCCTTCCAGGCTGACCTGGCTGACGATCTGCTCCAGCAGGCCCAGGCTGGCCACCGGCGTGAGCAGGTCGGCCCGCACTTCGATGCGCCCGGCCTGCGCCGCGTCCTCGCTGTGCAAGGACTGCAGCATCAGCGCCGGCATGCCGCTGATCAGGCGCAGCATGAGTTTGCGCACCACGATTTCCTGCTGCGCCTCGCACACGGCCGTGACGCGGTAGATGCTTTCCATCTCGATGCCGGCGGCGCTGCCATGCGTGTTGATGCGCTGGGCCAGGTGGCGCAGCACCAGGTTGGCAACCAGCACGAAGCCCGTGCCGATCGCCGCTTCCAGTGGAAAGCCCAGGCCGCACAGCACGCCGATGGCGGCCGAGCACCACAGGGTGGCGGCCGTATTCAGGCCGCGCACCGTCATGCCTTCGCGCATGATGACGCCGGCGCCCAAAAAGCCGATGCCTGACACCACCTGCGCGGCGATGCGCATCTGGCCGGAGCGGTCGCCATCGAGCGCCGACACCATCACGAACAGCGAGGCGCCGACCGACACCAGTGCATTGGTGCGCAGACCGGCCATGCGCTGGCGCAGCTGGCGTTCGGCGCCGATCATGGCGCCCAGGGTCAATGCTGCGGCCACGCGCAGCGCAAAGTCAAATATCACCATCAGTTTCTCCCGGCTGGGGAGCAACAGGCAAGTGCAAGGGCGTGGCAAAACCGCCCCGCGAAGGGCAGCAGACGATGACGGTGGAACGATCAGGAGGGAGGTGCGGCGAGGAACTCGCCGCGTTGGGAACCGCACCTTGTCCGGAGCAAGGCGAGCGGTGTGAGCGCGTCTTGTCTAGGGTCGAACACCGATGGTCGATCGGCTACTGTCACTGGAACATGCACCCACGAGTTACTCCATATCATTGATAACGGGGACAGTCTAGCCAGCGCCGCAGCGTTGGTCAACTGAAGCTCTCTTCAGGCAGCCGCCGCGTCGTCCCCGCCAATGCGGGGACGGTGAAGGCGACCGTTGCAGCGTTAATGCGCCTTGCCGGCGACGGCGAGCTTGCCGTCGTCGTCGATGTCAGGTTCATGGGCGCCGCCGCCAAAGAAGCGCGCCGCGCGCTTGCCCAGGCTGTCGAGATAGGTGTAGGCCACCGGCACCACCACCAGCGTCAACAGGGTCGAGGTGAGCACGCCGCCGATCACGGCGCGTCCCATCGGCGCCTGCGATTCGCCGCCGTCGCCCATGCCGATGGCCATCGGCAGCATGCCGAACACCATCGCCAGCGTGGTCATCAAAATCGGCCGCAGGCGCACCTGGCCCGCTTCCATCAGCGCGGCGAACTGGCCCAGGCCTTCGCGCTGGCGCTGGTTGGTAAAGTCGACCAGCAAGATGGCGTTTTTCGTCACCAGCCCCATCAGCATGATAAAGCCGATCACCGAGAAGATATTCAGGGTGCTGCCGGTGATTAACAAGGCCAGCAGCACGCCGATCAGCGACAGCGGCAAGGACACCATGATGGCGATCGGCTGCAAAAAGCTGCCGAACTGCGAAGCGAGCACCAGGTAGATGAAGATCACCGCGATCCCCAGCGCCATCATCGCGCCGCCCATGGTTTCGGCCATCTGCTGTGCATTGCCGGCCACGTCGAAGCGCACGCCGGGCGGCAGCGCGATCGACTTGATGGCCTTTTGCACATCGGCGTCGACATCGCCGGCCGGGCGGCCCTGCACGCCGGCATAGATGGCGACCCGGCGCTGCAGCGCCTGGCGTTTCAATACCTGCGGACTGGACGACGGCACGAAGTCGACCACCTGGCGCAGCGGGATCATGATCGGCTTGCCGTTCGCATCGAGCTTGCTGGACGCCAGCGACAGGTCGGCCAGGTCGGCCACTTTCTGGCGGCCCGATTTGGGCAGCTGCACGTTGACATCGTAGTTCTGCCCGTCGGACGCCAGCCAGTGGCTGACCGTGTCGCCAGCGACAAAGGGGCGCAGCGCATTGCCGATCTGCTGCACCGACAGACCCAGGTCGCTGGCCAGTTCGTTGTTGATCTTGATGGTGGTCGACGGGTTGGCGCCTTCCTGGCTGTACTCCATGTCGGCCAGGCCCTTGATGGTACGCATCTTGGCCATCAGGGTGTGGGCCACCGCATCGAGCTTGCCTTCGTCGGTACCTAAAATGGCGATAAAGATCGGCCGCTGGCCCACCGACAGGGTGATGCCGGCAATCGGCGCCAGGCGTTCGCGGATCAGCTTTTCCAGTTCCTGCTGCGAGCGCCGCTTGTGGGTTTTCACATCCGTCAGCTTCAGATTCACTTCGGCGGCGTTGCGGCCATCCGGGGTGCCGACGTTGGCCACCAGGCTGTCGATTTCGGGGAATTCTTTCAAAGCCTGCTCGATCTGGCGCACTTTGCTGTCGGTGTATTCCAGGCTGGAGCCGACCGGCGTCTTGAAGCGCAGGTTGACCCAGCCCTGGTCGGTTTCAGGGAACATCTCGCCGCCGATCATGGGTACCAGCATCAGGCTGCCGACGAACAGCGCCAGGGCGGTGGCCAGGGTGGTCTTGCGCCAGCGCAGGGCCACGGCCAGCACCTTGCCATACCAGAGGTGCAGGCGGTCGATGCCCGTTTCCAGCCAGGCCATGAAGCGGCCCAGCCACGGCGCATACTTGAAGCGGTCCTTGACGGGGTCGCGCCACACCGACGACAGCATCGGGTCGAGCGTGAAGCTGACGAACAGCGACACCAGCACCGCCACCGCCACCGTGATGCCGAACTGCAGGAAGAAACGGCCGATAATGCCGTCCATGAAAGCGACCGGCACGAACACGGCAACGATGGCAAAGGTGGTGGCCATCACGGCCAGGCCGATTTCATTGGTGCCGTCGTTGGCCGCCTTGTAGTGGTTCTTGCCCATGCCCAAGTGCCGCACGATGTTCTCGCGCACCACGATGGCGTCGTCGATCAACAGGCCGATGCACAGGGACAGCGCCATCAGCGTGAGGAAGTTCAGTGTAAAGCCAAACGCCTTCATGGCGATAAAGCTGGCCAGCACGGAAATGGGCAAGGTCAAGCCGGTGATGATGGTGCTGCGCCACGAGTGCAGGAACAGGAACACGATCACCATGGTGAGCACCGCGCCTTCGATGATGGTGCGCTTGACGTTATTGAGCTGGCTTTGCACGCGCGCCGATTCGTCGTCGAGCACCCGCAGGCTGATGTCGGCCGGCAGCGTCTTTTGCAGGTCGGCGGCGACTTTCAGGATGCCGGTGCCCACTTCGACCACATTGGCGTCCTGCACCTTGGTAATTTCCATGGTCACGGCCTGCCGGCCATTCATGCGCGAGATCGACAGCTCTTCCTGCGCGCCATCGACGACGGTCGCCACCTGGTCCAGGTAGACCGGGCCGACGGCGCGGCGCGCGACGATGATCTTGCCAAATTCACGCGCATCCTTGATCTTGCCTTCGACCCGCACCAGCTGCTCGGCCGCGCCATGGCTGATCGAGCCGGCCGGCAGATTGGTATTGGTGGCCTGGATGGCGCGGATCACTTCATCGACGCCGATGCCCTGGGCATTGAGTTCGACCGGTTTCATGCTGATCAAAATCTGGCGCGCGCGCAGGCCGCGCAGCTTGACCTGGCCGACCCCGGCCACGCTCTGGAAGCGCTTGCTGAGCACCTGTTCCGTCATGGTCGACAGCTCGCGCAGATCATGCCCGGTGGAGGT
The DNA here is from genome assembly GCF_002250505.1 of Janthinobacterium sp. PC23-8. Taxonomy (GTDB): domain Bacteria; phylum Pseudomonadota; class Gammaproteobacteria; order Burkholderiales; family Burkholderiaceae_D; genus Janthinobacterium. Next base: position 1,430,749 of record NZ_NJGY01000001.1, on the reverse strand, counting down.
CAGCACGATGGTGGCGATCGGGCGTTCATTGTCGCCTTCGGCGCGCGCGATGAACGGGTCCTTGGCTTCCTTGGGAAAGCGCGGGCGCACCAGGGCCACCTTGTCGCGCAGGTCCTGCATGGCCTTGTCCATATTGGTCGACAGCTCGAATTCCAGGTAGACGCCAGCGCGTCCTTCCCACGAGTTGGCGCGGATGGTCTTGATGCCGCTGACGGTGTTGACGGCGTCTTCGATCGGCCGCGTAATGTCGTTTTCCACCGCTTCGGGCGAGGCGCCCGGATAGCTTACTTCAATGGCGGCAAACGGAAACTGCACGCTGGGCATGCTTTCCACGCCCAGGCCGCGGTACGAGAACACGCCCAGCACCACCAGCGCCACCATGACCATGGTGGCGAACACGGGGTTCTGGATACTGACTTTGGTCATCCACATGGCTCAGCCTTTCGGTGCCGGCGCGGCCGGAGGCGTGGCCACGGCCGTCGCGGAAGACGGCGCGCTGAAGGTCACGCCATGACCGGGCTTGACGCCGTCGAGCCTGGCGACGATGACCCTGGTGCCGGCTGCGAGGCCCTCCTTGACCTCCGCATAGCCTTCGTCCTCGTTGCGCAGGCCCAGGGTCACGGGCTGTTCGACCACCTTGTTGTCGACCACGGCGTAGACCACCGTGCCGCGCTTTTCCGTGCGCACCGCCGTCAAGGGCACCATCGGCGCGACGCTTGAGCGTTCGGTGACGATGCTGCCCTTGGCGAACATGCCGCCGCGCAGGGCGCCATCGCCATTGTCGACGGCGATATACACCAGCATGGCGCGCGAGCCGCTTTCGGTGGTGGGGTTGATGCGCGCCACCTTGCCGGTAAAGTCGCGCGCGCCAAAGCCGTCGACCTTGAAGCGCACCTCCTGGCCGATCCTGATGCGCGGGATTTCCGCACTGGGCACGGGCGCCTCCAGCGTCAGCTGGGCCAGGTTGACGATGGTGTAGACGGGCATGTCGGGCGCGACCTTTTCGCCGGCCTGCACATGGCGCTTGCTGACGATGCCGGCCATCGGCGCGCGGATCACGGTGTCGGCCAGCGCGATGCGGGCGATCTCGACCATGGCGGCGGCGGACTTCACGCTGGCGCGCGCCAGATCGACCGAGTTCTGCGTCGTGTCGTAGGCGGTCTGGGAAATGTACTTTTGCTTCAACAGCGCCTGGCTGTTCGCTTCATTCTTGCTGGCCATCGACAAGCGCGCCTGCGCTTCGTCGAGCATGGCCTGCTGCTGCGTCAGGCGTGCGCGCTGATCGGCCGCGTCCAGGCGCAGCAGCACCTGGCCGCTGGACACCTGCTGGCCTTCCTGCACCGTCGTTTCGCGGATTTCACCGGACACCTTGGCCTTGATGGTGGCCTGGTTCAGGGGCGCGAGCGAACCGGACAAGGGCAGGCTGACGCTCAGGGCGCGCGCGCTGATGGCGGCCACGTCGCCTTGCGCCAGTTCATGCACGGGCGTTTTTTCCTGTTTCTTCGCCGCCTGCGCCTCGGCCGCCCTGGCCGATTGTTGTTTTGACTGCATCACCGTCCAGCCGCCGCCCGCCAGGGCCAGCACCAGCAGGATCAGCACGGGCGCGCGCCAGCGGCGCGGGCGGCGGGTGTTGGCAAAAGGTAACGGCGGGAGCGGGGACGTTGTCTCGTTTTTCATAGGATACTTTTCAGGATAGGCATTCGGGTAGCGTACCGCCGTGGCGGGACCATGGCACGCCTGCCACGGGATCCGTTCACGACGATACGCATGTTGCCACTTTATGAAGATTGCCGCCAGCGTGCCAGTCCGATGCGACAGATTGCACAAAAACGGGGCTGGAATGCACGGTGAGGCGACGGGAGCGGGACGCGATGCTTGTGCAGTCTCAATAAGCCGATACGCTGGCGGGCAAGAATGGGGGCGATGGTTGCGCCACCGGGCGGGCCGTGAAGCGGAAGGGGAGCGCATGGTAGATCCGATTGCCAGGGCCGCCGCGTCGCCGGGCCGTTTGCTGGCCTGCGCGCCTGCGGACGCGGGGCTGGCCGCCCAGGCGCTCGATTTCCTGGCCATTATCGCCGCCGCCGTCGAGCAGGCACCCGGCATGGCGGTGCGCGGCATCGACCGCGACGGCATCGTGCGCTACTGGAGTCCGGGCGCGGCGCGCCTGTATGGCGTGCGCACCGAGCAGGCCGCCGGCCAGCCCTGGACCAGGGTGGCGCAGGCCGCCGCGCCGGAACTGGCCGGCGAACTGGCCGACGGCTTCGGGCCGGAACTGGCGCTGGCGCTGGCCGGCGGCAAGGCCAGGCCGGCGCGCCTGTGGCAGGTGGCGCTGGACGGCGCCGGCGCGCGCTGTTTCTGTTCCACGCTGTTCCCGCTGCTGCACGAGGGCAGGGTGCGCCATGTGGTGTGCATCGACGTCGACATTACGGCCGGCAGCCAGGACGGTACGCCGGTCGGCGCGCTGCTGCTGATGGCCGACCACTTCCGCCAGCTGTATGACAAATCTGCCGACGCCATCGTGCTGCTGCGCGACGAGCATATCGCCGAAGCCAATCCGGCCGCCGTGGCCCTGTTCCAGTGTGAAGACCGGCAACGCCTGCTGGGGCGGCGCCTCAGCGATTTTTCGCCGCTGCGCCAGCCCGGTGGTGAACTCTCCGCCGCGCTGGGCGCGCAGATGGCGGCGCAGGCGCACGCGGACGGCAACCGCCGCTACGAATGGCGCTACCTGACCTGCCTGGGCGAATTGTTCTGGGGCGAAGTGCTGCTCACCTCCGTCACGGTGGACCACAGCTATCTGTTCTATGCCGTGGTACGCGATATCTCCGCGCGCAAGCTGGCCGAGCGTGCGCTGTACCTGGCCGCGCAGGTGCTCGAGCATGCGCGCGAGGCCATCGTGGTGATGGACGAGCAGCATTGCGTGGTCAGCATGAACCCGGCCTATAGCGACATCAGCGGCTACCGCCTGGAAGACCTGCTGGGCCGGAGATTCATTGATGTGGCCAGCGCCGAACAGCAAGCGGTGCTGGCGCAAGCCTGGGACGCGGTGCGGAGCGAAGGCCACTGGCAGGGCGAGTTCCTGGCGCCGCGCAAGGCCGGCGCGCCGTATCCGGCCTGGCTGTCACTCACCGCCATCGGCGACCATGCTGGCCAGGCCAGCAACTACATGGCCATCCTGCTCGACATCAGCGAGCGCAAGAAAGACGAGGCGCAGACGCGCCACCTGGCCGAGCATGATTTTCTGACCGACCTGCCGAACCGCGTGCTGCTGCGCGACCGGCTGTCGCTGGCGCTGGCCGCCGCGCGGCGCAAGCTGCACATGCTGGCGCTGCTGTACCTCGACCTCGACCACTTCAAGCATATCAACGACAGCATGGGCCACCATGTGGGCGATCTGCTGCTCAAGGAAGTGGCGCGGCGCCTGGTGCGCTGCGTGCGCGGCGTCGATACGGTCAGCCGCCACGGCGGCGACGAATTCGTCATCCTGCTGGCCGAAGTGGGCGGCGCCGACCAGGCGGCCCACGTGGCGGCCAGCGTGCTGCAGGCCGTCACCCAGGTCTATCAGCTGGGCGAATATGAGCTGCATGTATCGGTCTCGATCGGCGTGTCGGTGTTTCCAGGCGACGGCGACAGCATCGACGCCCTGATGCACAACGCCGACGTTGCCATGTACCACGCCAAGAGCTGCGGCCGCGACAATTTTCAGTTCTTTAACGCCGACATGAACGCCCACATCATCGAGCGCGCCAGCCTGGAACACGACTTGCGCGCGGCGCTGGGCAAGGACCAATTCGTGCTCGACTGCCAGCCCGTGATCGCCATCGCCAGCGGCGCCGTCATCGCCTGCGAAGCGCTGCTGCGCTGGCGCCACCCGCAACTGGGCCTGTTGCTGCCCGAACGCTTTATCGCCGTGGCCGAGGAATGCGGGCTGATGGTGCAGATCGGCGGCTGGGTGCTGCGCCAGGCCTGCCTGCGCGCCCGCGCCTGGCATGACGCGGGCCACTTGCTGGCCATCTGCGTCAACCTGTCAGCCGCGCAGTGCATGCAGAACAACCTGCTGCACAGCGTGCGCGAAGCGCTGCTGGCCGCCGGCCTGCCGCCCGCGTGCCTGGAGCTGGAGGTAACGGAAAGCATCCTGATGAAAGGCGGCGCGCGCCTGGCCGATATGCTGGCGCAGCTGCGCGCGCTGGGCGTGACCATCAGCATCGACGACTTCGGCACCGGCTACTCGCGCCTGTCCTGCCTGCGCCAGTACCCGGTCGACAAGCTGAAGATCGACCCATCGTTTTTGCAAGGCGACGATCTGGCCGTGGCCGCCACCATCATCGCCATGGCGCGCCAGCTGCACCTGACGGTGATCGCCGAAGGCGTGGAAACGGCGCAGCAACTGAGCTACCTGTGCGAGCAGGGCTGCGACCAGTACCAGGGCCGCCACGCCAGCGCGCAGATCGAGGGCAGCGTGCTGGGAAGGCTGCTGGTCAGCCAAGATTCAACAGCTTGATGCGCGCCACCACCTGCCCGTGGTCCGACGCCTGCGGCAGCGCCTGCAGCAAGTGGTCGTTCACGTACAGCACGTCCTGCACCGCACCGATGGCGCGTGGCGAAGCAGGGTGGAAGTGTTCGGAGACGAGGATATGGTCGATCGTCATGTAGGTGCTGTCGTGCACATTGGTATAGCCCACGTGGCGCAGGTAGTCCTGGCGCAGCTGGATGGCGTTGCAGTCGTACAGGCGCTCGCGCATTTCGGGCAGGTCGGCGCCCGGTTCGCACGGCGCGCCGGCGCCCATCACGATGGAGGTGGTGACGGCACTGGCGATATCGTTGAAGTCGCCGAGCACGATGCAGGGCCGGCCGCTGCGGCCCAGGTCGTTCACCAGCACGCGCAGCGCCACCGCTTCGGCGCCGCGCCGCTGCAGCGAGCGCAGGTTGGCCAGCGCATAGCTGCGCGCGTCGGCGCCGTCGCCGTGGCGGTAGTCGGGCCGGCGCGACTTCAGATGCACCACCAGCACGTCGGTGATCTGGCCACCGGGCAGTATCACCTGCGCATGCAGGGGCGGGCGGGCAAAGCGCGACAGGGTGGCGTCTTCCGGGTGGCCGTCGGCCGGCATGGCCACGCCGGCGGGAAAGTCGGCGTAGGCCACGCTGGGGCCGGCCAGCGGCAGGCGCGACACCAGCGCCACGGTCGGCAGCAGGCGTTCCGGGCCGTCCGGCGCATCGTAGCCGGCCTGCACCGCGTCGCGGTAGTGGCGGGTGCGCGACAGCACGTCGCGCAGGGCGCCTTGCGAGAATACTTCCTGGAAACCGATCACGTCGGCACCCAGCAGATCGATCTGGTGCGCCGTCCATTCCGCCTTGGCGTCGTACTGTTCCTGGCTCAAGGGCGCCAGGTTATCGTACAGCTTGGCGCCCGGCGGGGCAAGATTGCAGACATTGAAGGTGGCAAAGCGTATTTCTTGCTGCATAATTAGCACTCCTCACTGAACGATCAGCGTATCACGCATGGCTAAAAAAGAGCATATTTCAGAAACGCAGGCGACCCAGCTGCTGCGCAAGCACCAGGTTGCCTTTGATGAATTTCCGTATCCCTATGAAGAACATGGCGGCACCAGCGTCTCGGCGCGCGAGCTTGGCGTGCCCGAACACTCTGTGATCAAGACGCTGGTGATGCAGGACGAGGCGGCCAAACCGCTGATCGTGCTGATGCACGGCGACTGCAAGGTGTCGACCAAGAACCTGGCGCGCGCCATCGGCTGCAAGTCGGTCGAGCCGTGCAAGCCCGACGTGGCGCAGCGCCATTCCGGCTACATGATCGGCGGCACCTCGCCGTTCGGCACCAGGAAGGCCATGCCGGTCTACGTCGAGGAAAGCATTTTGGCCTTGCCTCGCATCTATATCAATGGCGGGCGGCGCGGCTTTCTCGTCGCGCTGGCGCCACAGGTGCTGCTCGATCTGTTGAAAGCCAAGGCTGTGCATTGCGCCTTGCACGATTAATCAAATGCGCCGGCACCCTGTCCTTGCACGGGACGCTGGTGTATATTCTGCTGCGCCATCCGCAGCGCTGGTAGCAATCACATAACAAAGGGAAGAAATGAATCCAGTAATCACAACCTTGGCGATGACAGTGGCCGCTTACTTGCTCGGCTCGATTTCGTTCGCCGTGGTGATGAGCAAGGTGTACGGCATTGCCGATCCGCGCACCTATGGCTCGAAGAATCCGGGCGCGACCAATGTGCTGCGCAGCGGCAACAAGGGCGCCGCCATCATGACCCTGCTGGGCGACGGCGCCAAGGGCTGGCTGGCCGTGTTCCTGGCCAACCATTTTGCATTCGACCTGGGCGTGGACGAGACCGCTGTGGCGCTGGTCGCCATCGCCGTCTTCCTCGGCCACTTGTGGCCCGTGTTCTTCCGCTTTATCGGCGGCAAGGGCGTCGCCACGGCGCTGGGCGTGCTGCTGGGCATCAATCCCTGGCTGGGCCTGGCCACCCTGGCGACCTGGCTGATCATTGCCTACGCCTTCCGCTATTCCTCGCTGGCGGCGTTGCTGGCGGCCCTGTTCGCGCCGTTTTATTATGGACTGCTGTTCGGCGTCGACGCGATCCTGTTGTCGGTGGTGGTCATGAGCGTGCTGCTGGCGTATCGTCACAGCCAGAATATCGCCAACTTGCTCGCTGGCAAAGAGAGCAAGATCGGCGCGAAGAAAGATGGTGCAAAAGCGGCTGGCAGCAAGACAAAGTAAAATCAGGGGTCAGACCCGACGGGTCTGACCCCAGTTTTCTGCTGCTCTGCCACTACTCGCGAAAGGCTGTCCCATGTCTGCTACTCCCGTCCGTATCGATTTCGTCTCCGACGTTTCCTGCCCCTGGTGCGTGATCGGCCTCAAATCGCTGGAACAGGCGCTGTCGAGCCTGCAAGACACGGTGGCTGCCGAGATCCATTTCCAGCCGTTCGAGCTGAACGTCAACATGCCGCCCGAAGGCCAGGATATCGGCGAACATATCGCCGAAAAATATGGCTCCACGCCGGAACAGATCGCGCAGTCGCGCGAAGCGATCCGCGCGCGTGGCGCGTCGCTCGGTTTTACTTTTTCCATGGACAAGCGCGGCCGTATCTACAACACCTTTGACGCGCACCGTTTGCTGCACTGGGCCGAACTGGCCGGGCGCCAGCGCGAACTGAAAATGGCCCTGTTCGACGCCTATTTCACGCAGGGCCAGGACCCGTCCTCGCACGAGGTGCTGGTCAAGGCCGCCGCTGACGCGGGGCTCGATCCGGAGACGGCGCGCGATATTCTCACGTCGGACAAATATGCCGACGAAGTGCGCGCGCGCGAACAGTTTTACCAGCAGAACGGCATCAGCTCGGTGCCCGCCATTATCATCAATGAACGCCATTTGATCTCCGGCGGCCAGCCACCGGAAGTATTCGAACAGGCTTTGCGCCAGATCATCACGCAAGAGTAAGTGGTACCAGCGCACCAATGGCGCGCGCCGTTTCTTGATATTCAGGCTACACTTCCCTCTCACCGGAGGATAGCCGAATGCCTACAGCAAGCTGGAATGGCGCCGTCATTGCGCAAGCGAACAGCGATCAGGTACAGATCGTTGAAAATAATGTGTATTTCCCTCTCTCTGCCGTCCGCCAGGAGTACCTGAGCGGCAGCGACCACCAGACGAGCTGCCCGTGGAAGGGCATCGCCAGCTATTACGACATCCATGTCGATGGCAAGGTGAACGAGAACGCGGCCTGGTATTACCCCGCCCCCAAGGCTGAAGCCATGCAGATCGCCGGCCATGTCGCTTTCTGGCGCGGCGTGGTGGTCGAGCGCTGAGCCGCATACCCTTACTTTCGAAAGCAAACGATGGATCTACGTCTGGCCGTGTATCAACTCGCCTCGAGCAATCAGCTCGACGCCGCGCAAACCCGGCAACTGCAGGAACTGGCCGGCTTCGAGCGCGAACCGGACGGCCTGTCCTGGTGGCTGCCGCGCGGCGTGGCCGTGCTGGGTGCGGCCCTGCAGGGCCTGGGACTGATCTTCTGGGTCGCCGCCAACTGGTCCGAGTTCAGCCGCACTGGCCGCTTCGCCCTGATCCAGGCCATTTTCGTGGCCTCCTGCCTGGGCGCCTGTGCGGCGCCGCGCGCCCGCGCGCCGTTGCTGCTGATCGCCATGCTGGCCATTGGCGGCCTGTTCGCCTATTTTGGCCAGACCTACCAGACCGGCGCCGACCCGTGGCAGCTGTTTGCCGTCTGGGCCGCACTGGCGCTGCCGCTGTGCCTGGTGGCGCGCAGCGACGTGCTGTGGACGCCGTGGATGCTGGTGCTGGCCACCGGCGTCACCTTGTGGATCAAGGCCCATGCGCAACGCAGCTGGAGCATCCATAGCGAAGACCTCGGTATCTTCTTTACCGGCTGGCTGGCGCTGCTGCTGGCCTGTGCGTTTGTTTCGCCGCTGCTGGCGCGCTGGACGGGCGCAAAAGCGTGGCCGCTGCGCCTGGGCCTGCTGCTGACCATGATCATGGTCACCGGTTCGGGTATGACGGCGCTGTTCAACAGCAGCATCGCCACGCCGTACTGGGCCGCTCTTGTCCTGCTGCTGGCGGTGGCGGCGCTGTTGCTGATGCCCCATTTCTTTGATGTGTTTGGTCTCAGCGCCGTGGCGCTGGGGATCAATACCTTGATTATTTCTGGCATGGTGTCGCGCCTGTTCAGCGGCAACGATGGCGACGAGATTGCCAGCTTGCTGATGATCGGTCTGGTGGCCGCCGTGTTGCTGGCGCTGACCGTGCAAGGCATTTTGTGGCGCACGCGCCGGGAGCTGGCATGACTATCGCGAAAACCGATGCGCTGGGCGCGTTGATGCAGGACGCCACCCGTGCCGGCGTGCTGCCCGCCAACGTCACCGTGCCGGTGCAGGATGTGCGGCCGTGGCCGGTGGTGCTGATGACGGCGCTGGGCGCCTGGCTGGCGGCGCTGCCGTTGCTGCTGGCGCTGGGCTTTGCGCTGGGCAGTTTCCTGGAAAAAGGCGGTGGCACCTATATCGTGGCGATCCTGGCGCTGGGCGTGGCCGTGATGCTGATACGCCCGCGCGGCGTGTCGTTGTTTGTCGAGCAACTGGGCATACCGTGCCTGCTGGTCGGCGGCGGCTTGCTCGGTTTTGCGCTGTTCCGCGACATGGATGACCAGATCGCCGCGCTGGCGCTGGCCGCCGTCAGCCTGGCGTTTGCCGCCATCGTGCCGCGCGACTGGCTGCGTGTGCTGCTGGGTCTGGTCGCCTGCGGCTTGCTGGCGCTGGGCAGCGTCGGCAGCCATTACATCTGGTCCTACGGCGAAGATTTGGCCACCTTGTACCTGGCCTGGCTGCTGGCGATCGGTGTCTGGCTGGGTGCGCACTGGCTGCAGAGAAACAGCTATGACGATGGCGTCGGCGCGCGCGTGGCCGCCTATATTGAATCGGTCTCGATCGGCTGGGTGCTGGCCATCCTGCTGGGCCTGGCCAGCTGGTCGGGCAAGACTTTCCTGCTCAGTGCCAGCGTCGGCGATGGCTTGAGCAGCGACATGGCCAATGAGCTGAACCGCCATGGCGGCAGCTGGTACGCGCAATGGTTGCCTTTCCTGTCGGTGCTGCTCGCCGTGGCGGCGGCTGCCTGGATGCTGCGCCGCTGGCCGTCGCTGCGCCAGTTGCCGGCCGCCGGCGTGGCGCTGGTGCTGACGGTATTGGCGTGGTTCTTGCCGGGGCTCGGGCCCGTGTTGCTGATCCTGGCGTTTTGCGTCAGCAGCGCGCGCCTGCGCGTGGCTGTGGCCGCTGGCGTGGCCGCCGCCTGGATCATCGGCAGTTTCTATTATCTGCTGGCCTGGCCGTTGGCCAGCAAGGCGCTGCTGCTGGCCGCAGCCGGCCTGGTGCTGGGCCTGATGTCGGTGCTGGCCGCGCGCGGCGCCATCCTGCCTGTTACTGACGGCGATGGTGGCGCGCCTTCCGGCAAGCCTGGCCGCAAGGCGCAGCTGGGCGTGCTGGCCGGCTTGCTGCTGGTACTGCTGGTGGGTAATGGCGCCATCTGGCAAAAAGAGCAGCTGATCGCCAAGGGACAGCGCGTCCTCGTCGCGCTGGAACCTGCCGATCCCCGCTCGTTGATGCAGGGCGATTTCATGACCCTCAATTTCCTGCGACTCAATGACCTCAATGACCTGCCGACCGGCGATGGTTCCAGTGCACGTCCCCAGGTGGTGCTCACGCGCGATGAACGCGGCGTGGCCAGCGTCAAACGCGTCCATGACGGCAAAGCGCTGGCGCCCGGTGAGTTCCTGATGCAGCTGACGCAGAAGAATGGCCGCTGGACGCTGGTCACCGACGCCTGGTTCTTCAGGGAAGGCGAGGGCGCACACTTCGAGAAAGCGCGCTTTGGCGAGTTCCGCGTGCTGCCCGACGGGCGTGCCTTGCTGGTCGGCATGCGCGACGAAAACCTGGCGCCCCTGTAGCGAAAAGCCTGCGGCCCGGCGCGGCTGTACTGTAAAATTGCCCGATGGATAATATTACACATTCGGCGATCGGCCTGGGCGTGGGCGAGCTGCTGCACCGCAGCTTGCCGCCGGAGCCGCAGGAAGCCTCCCAGCGCACGCGGCGCGCCCTGTTGCTGTTTTCCGCCTGGTTTGCCAGCAATGCGCCGGACCTCGACCTGTTCCTGACGCGGCTGATGCCGCGCCCCTTCGGCTACATGCTGCAGCACCGCGGCCATACCCACACGCTATTGCTTGCCTTGCCGCAAGCCTTGCTGGTGCTGGCCCTGCTGTGGCTGCTGTGGCCCGGCGCGCGGCGCCTGCTGAAAACCAGCCCGACGGCCCGCCTCGGGCTGGCGCTGTGCCTGCTACTGGGCTTTGGCTTGCACATGGGCATGGATTTTTTGAATTCCTACGGTCTGCATCCGTTTTACCCGTTCGACAACCGCTGGCTGTTCGGCGACATGGTGTTTATCGTCGAACCGCTGTTCTGGGTGCTGCTGGGCGTGCCCGTGATCGTCGCACTGCGCTCGGGCCTGCTCAAAAGCGTGCTGCTGGCCGGGCTGGCAGCGGCCCTGTGTTTCTTTGCCTATAAAAATTATCTGTCGCCGGTGGCGCTGGCTGTGCTGCTGGCGCTGGGTGCGTTGATGACGGTCGTGCAAGCGCGCGCCGGCGTGAGGGGAAGAGGCGCCTTGTTGCTGGGTTTTGCGCTGTCGGCCACCTTTGTCGGCATGCAGGGTATGGCCTCCGCAGTGGGCCGCGCCAGGGTCGAGGCTGCCTTGCAGCGCATCGCCCCTGGCACGCGCGTGTGGGACGTGGCCATGACCGCCTTCCCCAGCCATCCGCTGTGCTGGACCTATGTCTCGCTCGACAGCAAAACGGACGCCAAGGCGGAAGCCAAGGCGGACGCCTACACCCTGCGGCGCGGCACCATGAGCTTGCTGCCGGCCAGCCTGGCGCCGGCCGCCTGTCCGGCCGGCCTGGCCGAGCCTGGCGACGGTGGCGGCCAGCTGGCGCCCGGCATCGCCGTCTCGGCGCAAGCGATGGGCAGCCTGGCGGCCCTGCGCGCGCTGCAGTCGAGCAACTGCCATGCGGACGCCTGGCTGCGTTTTGGCCGCATGCCCAAGCTGAGCGGCACGACGCTGACCGATGTGCGCTTCAACCCGGACATGCAGGACAACTTCACCACAGTACGGCTGGAACAATTCAGCGGCAAGCCTTGCCCGGGCCATGTGCCGGGCTGGGACCGGCCGCGCGCGGACATGCTGGGATTGCTTCCGGCGCGTTCGCAACCTTAAGGAATGATCGTGGAAGAACAGCACGCCCTGCCGTATTTGCGCGAAACCCTGTTGTTTCTCGCCCTGGCCGGCATTTTTATTCCCTTGTTGCAGCGCCTGAAAGTCAACCAGGTACTGGGTTTTCTCGCCGTCGGGGCCCTGTTCGGGCCTTTCGGCTTCGGCCTGTGGGCTGGCGACTTTGCCTGGCTCAAGTATTTTTCGTTTGTGCGCGCCGAACAGGTCAGCGGCCTGGCCGAGCTGGGCGTGATGTTTTTGATGTTTATGATCGGTTTGGAGTTATCGACCGAACGGCTGTGGGCGTTGCGGCGCTGGGTATTCGGCGCCGGCGTGGGGCAGGTGGGGGTCAGCGCCTGCCTGGTCGGCTTTGTCGCGTATTACGTTGGCCTGTCGCTCGAAGCGTCCATCGTGCTGGGACTGGTGCTGTCGCTGTCATCGACCGCCGTGGTGATGCAGCTGCTGGCCGAGCAGCGCGCGCTGCAAACACCCAGCGGCCAGGCCGGCTTTTCCATCCTGATGTTCCAGGACCTGATGGTGGTGCCGTTGTTTATCCTGATCGACGTGTTCGCCAGCGGGCGCAGCGACGACCTGGCCTCTCTGCTCGGCTTTGCGGCCGTCAAATCGGCCGGCGCCATCGTGCTCATTTACTTGCTGGGGCGCCGCGTGATCCGTCCGCTGTTCCAGTTCTTTGTCGGCAAGCGCCAGCCCGACGTGTTCATGGCATTGACCCTGCTCAGCACCCTGGGCATCGCCGGCTTGACCTACCTGGCCGGCCTGTCGATGGCGCTGGGCGCCTTGCTGGCCGGCCTGCTGCTGGCGGAGACGGAATTCCGGCATGAAGTGGAAGTGATCATCGAACCGTTCAAGGGCTTGCTGATGGGGCTGTTCTTCATGTCGGTGGGCATGCAGATCGATGTGCGTGAAATCGTCCGCTCGCCGGTCTGGATACCGCTGGCCGTATTGAGCCTGTTTGCCGTCAAGACGCTGGTGATCGGCGCGATTTTCCGCCTCGGCGGCTTTCCCTGGGGCCGCGCGGTGGCCTCGGGCGTGCTGCTGGGGCAGGGCGGCGAGTTCGCCTTTATCGTCGTCGCCTATGCGCTGGGCAAGCGGCTGATCACGGTTGAAGTGACGCAGTTCGTGATGCTGGTGGTGGGCCTGAGCCTGTTCGCCACGCCGGCGCTGGCGAAGGCGGCGCGCGCTTTCGGCGCCTGGTGGGACCGGCGCCACCATCACCAGCTGGCCGACCTCGATACCGGCGCCGCGCCGCCGGCCGGCACCGTGATCATTGCCGGCTTCGGCAGGGTGGGCCAGCTGCTGGCCAGGGTATTGACCGAGCAGGACATCAGTTATGTGGCGATCGAAAACGATGCGCGCCTGGTGACCACCCTGCATCCGCGCGGCTTTCCCGTGTATTTTGGCGACGCCTCGCGCGCCGAGTTGCTGCAAAAGGTCCATGCCGACCGCGCCAGCGCCGTGGTGCTGACGATGGACCATGCCGCCTCGGTACTGCATGCAGTGCGCTCGATCCGGCGCGCCTATCCGCAGCTGCCCGTGTATGCGCGCGCCCGCGACGAAGCCCATGCGCTGGCGCTGGTGCAGGCCGGCGCCACCCTGGTCGTGCCCGAAGCGCTGGAAGCGGCGCTGCAACTGACGGCCACCGTGCTGCAGACGGCCGGCGTGAGCGAAGCGCGCGCGACTGACATCGTGCAGGCCGAACGGGACCGCCGCAACGCCGTGCTGCTGGCGGGGCGCCGCCCATAGCGTGTCGTGTCGCCATACTGACTCAATTATCTATACAATAATTGGCATATGGACACATTACCAGCATGAAAGCCGCACCTCTGACGCCCCGGCAGCGCGCCGCGCAGGAAGCTCAAACACGCTATGGCAAACCCGAGGCGGGCTGGCGCGCGCGCATGTATGGCGTGATTTTTGAGGCGGAAACGCCGGCCGGGCGGGCGTTCGACCTGGTGCTGATCGCCGCCATCCTGATCAGCGTGACGGTGGTAGTGCTCAGCAGCGTCGCCTCGGTGGCAGAGCGTTATGGCCACTGGCTGGTGGCACTGGAATGGTTTTTTACCTTGTTGTTTACCATCGAATATCTGGCGCGCCTGTCTTGCCTGCAGCATCCCGTGCGCTATGCGCGCAGTTTTTTCGGCATCATCGACCTGCTGGCCATCGTGCCGACCTATATCGGTCTGCTGCTGCCGGGCGCCCATGTGCTGATCGATGTACGCATCCTGCGCCTGCTGCGCATGTTCCGTATTTTGAAGCTGACCTCGTATGTGCATGAGTACACGATGCTGGGCCGGGCGCTGCTGGCCAGCCGGCGCAAGATCCTGATTTTTTTGTCGGTCGTGATGATGATCGTGTTTTTGCTGGGCACCGTGATGTATGTGGTGGAAGGGCCGCAAAACGGTTTCAGCAGCATCCCCACCTCGATCTACTGGGCCATCAGCACCATGACCACGGTGGGCTTTGGCGATATCACGCCGAAGACCGATATCGGGCGCACCATCGCCTCGATGATGATGCTGCTGGGCTGGGGCATCCTGGCTGTGCCGACCGGCATCATCAGCGCGGAAATGACGGTGCAGCGCGGCGGGCGCCAGCAGGCCGGCCGCCGCTGCCCCGGCTGCGGCGAGCGCGATATCGATGACGACGCCAACTATTGCAAGCATTGCGGCGACGCCCTGCCGCTGCCATGAAGCACGACGCCTGACCAACATAACAATAAAGGCTTATATGATTCCAGTACGCCTGATCGCGACCGGCAAGGCCGTGCCCTCGCAAAGCGTGACGTCCGACAGCCTGGATCGACAACTGGGCCATCCGCCCGGCTACACCCTGCGCAAAAGCGGCGTGGTGTCGCGCTTTGTGGCCGCCCCCGGCGAATCGCAAAGCCAGCTGGGCGCCGCCGCCCTGCTCGACGCCCTGAAGCACGCGGGCCTGCAGCCGGCCGACATTGACCTGCTGATCGGCGCCTGCGGCGTACCCGAGCAGGCCTTGCCGAACACGGCCTGCTTTATCGCCCTGCATGCGGGCCTGCCGCCTGGTACGCCCGCCTTTGATGTCAACGCCAGTTGCCTGAGCTTTATGGCGGCGCTGCGCGTGGCCGCCTCGCTGCTGTCTGATGGCGGCTACCAACGCATCGCCATCGTGTCGGCGGACCTGGCCTCGCGCGGGGTCGACTGGAGCGAGCCGGAGTCGTCGATGATCTTTGGCGACGGCGCCGCCGCCGTCATCGTCGAACGCGGTGACGGCACGGCCGGCATCGTCGCCTGCAAGATGGCCACGTATCCGGAAGGGCGGCGCTACTGCGAGATACGCGGCGGCGGCACCGGGCGCAATCCGCGTGCCGGCTGCGAACCGGGCGACTACCTGTTCCATATGGACGGCAAGGCCGTGTTCCGCCTGGCCGTCAAGGTCATGCCGGCTTTCCTGGACCAGCTGATGGCCGAATCCGGCGCCGGCCTCGATCGCATCGACGTGGTGGTGCCGCACCAGGCCAGCCCGCTGGGGCTCGCGCATGCCGCGCGCATCCTCGACGTCCCCGATGCTAAAATCATCAAGATCTTCGAGACCCATGGCAACCAGGTGGCGGCCTCGCTGCCCAGTGCGCTGCACGAGGCGGTGATCACGGGCCGCGCACGGCCCGGTCAGCGCCTGCTGATGATGGGCACGGCCGCCGGGCTGACCATCGGCGGCATGATTCTTGATCTATGAACATGGTCGATGAATATGAGCTATGACTAGCGATTGATGAGGATGGCGCAATGAGGCGGATACTGGTCACGGGGGCGACAGGCGGCCTGGGGCGCAATGCCGTGCACTTCCTGCTGGCGCAGGGCGTGGACGTGCGCGCCAGCGGCCGCAACCTGGACGTGGGCCGCGAGCTCGAACGCCTGGGGGCGCAGTTCGTGCCGCTTGACCTGGCGCAAGCGACGCCCCAGCAGATGGACCAGCTGGTGCGCGGCATGGACGTCGTCTGGCACTGCGCCGCCCTGTCCTCGCCCTGGGGCCTGGAGCGCGACTTTATCGCTGCCAACGTCACCGCCACCGGCCAGTTGCTGCGCGCGGGGGCAGCTTCTCATGTGGCGCGCTTTGTCCACATCTCCACGCCGGCCCTGTATTTCGACTACCGCCACCGCCTCGACGTGCCGGAAACCTTCCGCCCCGATACCTATGTCAACGCCTATGCGCGCAGCAAGGCGATGGCGGAAAAACTGGTGCAGGAAGCGGCCGACAAGCACCGCCAGATGCTGTGCGTGATCCTGCGCCCGCGCGCCATTTTCGGCCCGCACGACCAGGTGCTGATGCCGCGCCTGGCGCGCGTGCTGCAGCAGCGCGGCGGCAAGCTGCCGCTGCCCAATGGCGGCGCGGCCATCATCGACATCACCTATGTCGACAATGTGGTGCATGCGATGTGGCTGGCCACCCTGCACAAGACGCTGGCCTCGGGCAGCGCCTTCAATATCACCAACTGCGAACCGGCGCGCCTGTGCGACATCCTGCGCAGCCTGTTTTGCGACCATCTGCGCCAGCCTTTCGAGATCGTCAGCGTGCCGTATCGGCTGCTGGCGGCCGTCGCCCGCCTGATGCAGTTCGCCTCGCGCTTCACGCGCCGCGAACCGTCGTTGACGCCGTACAGCATCGGCGCGCTCAGCTTCGACATGACGCTCGATAACGCCAAGGCGCGCAAGGTGCTCGGCTACCGTCCCGTCGTCAGCCTGCGGGACGGCATTGCCCGTACCGCGCAATGGATGCGCCAGGAAGCGGCCGCGCACAAGATGGCGAAGGAGCGTAATGGCTAGCATCACCGCCTTTCGCGTCGGTCACTGTACCCACCCCTCCTGCATGGTACTGAAAGGCAGTGGCCTTGCCAGCCGCTGCTTCCCGTCGCGCGCCTACCTGATCGACACGCGCGCCGGCCTGTACCTGTGGGACACGGGCTACGCCGAACACTTCCGCAGCGCCACGGCCAAGGGCGTGTACCGCATGTACGCCTGGGTCACGCCGATCTTTTTTGACGACAATGAGTCCTTGCGGGGCCAGCTGCGCGCCCATGGCGTGGCGCCCGGCGATATCCACACCCTGTTGCTGTCGCATTTCCATGCCGACCATATCGCCGGCATGCGCGATTTTCCCAGGGCGCGGCTGATGGCCTCCAGAACCGGCTGGGACGCCGTGCGCGGCCTGTCGGGCATTGCGGCCGTGCGCCAGGCTTTTGTGCCCGAGCTGCTGCCGGCAGACGTTGCCGATCGCCTGGCGTTTGTCGACAGCGTACCCGAGACAGCCTTGCCGGCCGCGCTGCAGCCGTTCACCAGGGGGCGCGATGTCAGCGGCACCGGCGAGATTTACATCGTCGAACTGCCCGGCCACGCCATCGGCCACCTGGGCGCTTTTGTGCTGCAGGACAGTGGCTGGACACTGCTGGCCTCGGACGCGGCCTGGGTGCCGGAAAGCTTCCAGCAGCTGCGCGGCCCGTCCGAGCTGTCGTTCATCATCCAGCACAAGCGCGCCCCCTACTACGAGACCTTGCAGCGCCTGCACCAGCTGCACCGGGGCGGCCAGGCGCGCATCCGCATCACCCATGAAGACACGGACGATTACGCGCCTTTGACTTTGCCCGTGGCGGGCCGGCCTTGAAGCGCATACTCTGGCTGCTGCTGGCCTACTGGCGCACGCGCCGCCTGCGCTTTGCCGATCGCGCGCGGCTGGACGCCTGGCAACGGCGCCGGCTGGCGCGTTTTATCGACAGGCTGTGCGCGCGCAGCACCTACTTCGCGCCGTTCCGCGACCTGCCGCTGGCCAGGTGGCCGACCATGAACAAGGCGCTGATGCTCGAGCATTTCGACGCCATGAACACGGCAGGGATCAAGCTGGGCCAGGCAATGGAGGCGGCCATGGCGGCCGAGCGCAGCCGCGACTTCACGCCGGCCGTGGGCGACATCACGGTGGGCCTGTCGTCGGGCACTTCGTCGCAGCGCGCCGTGTTTGCCGTCAGCCCCCGTGAAAAAGCGCAGTGGGCCGGCGTGATGCTGGCCAAGGCGCTGCCCGATGGCCTGTTTTCGGGCGAGCGGGTGGCGCTGTTTTTGCGCGCGAACAGCAATCTGTACACGGCCGTGCGCTCGCCATGGTTGACGTTTGCGTTTTACGACCTGTTCCAGCCGTTCGACGCGCTGTGCACCGAACTGGTGGCCTACCAGCCGTCCGTGATCGTGGCGCCAGCCCAGGTGCTGCGCCAGCTCGCGCTGGGCGTGATCGCGGGGCGCCTGGCGCTGGCGCCGAAAAAAGTCATCTCGGTGGCCGAAGTGCTGGAGCCGCAGGACCGCGCGCTGATCGTGCAGGCGTTTGGCGAGGTGCATGAAATCTACCAGGCCACCGAAGGGTTTTTGGCCAGTACCTGCGAACACGGCGTGCTGCATCTGAACGAGGAATATGTGCATGTCGAGCCGCAGTGGCTGGACCTCGAGCAGCGCCGCTTCGTGCCCGTGATTACCGACTTTACCCGCATCACGCAGCCCATCGTGCGCTACCGGCTCGACGATATTTTGCTGGCGCGTGCCACGCCCTGCCCGTGTGGCCGCGTCACGCGCGCCATCGACGGCATCGAAGGGCGCTGCGACGACATGCTGGTGCTGCCGTCCCGGCAAGGCGCAAACGCCACGGTGGACGTGTTTGCCGATGTGCTCACGCGCGCCTTTGCGCAAGCCTTGCCGGTCGATGGCGATTACCGCCTGGTGCAGCAGGGCGCGGCCAGCTTGCAGCTGCATGCGGCGCAGGATGCTGCCGGCCTGGAGGCGTTGCGTGCGCACCTGGAAGGCGTATTGCGCGGCCTGGGCGTGGACGTCGAGCGCCTGCACTGGCGCGTCAGCGGCGAATTGCCCGCCTTTGATCCCACCATGAAACGGCGCCGCATCCGGCGTCTGCCTTTGCCATGACTTTTTTTACGCGTTTGCTGTATCTGCTGGCCGGCTGGGGCAGCGTCGGCCTGGTTTACTTTTCCAGCGACTGGTTACAGGGGCAGGGCACGCTGTTGCCTCAGCTGTTGCCCGAGACGTTCATCGACCGCGCGATTGCCTACAGCGACACGGCGATCTGGTTGTACCTGTCTTTTTTTATCCTGATCCCCTGTACCTACCTGGTGGTCAGCCCGGCGCGCGTGCGCGCTCTGGCGCGCGCCATGGCCATGTCGGCGCTCATCTGCGGCGTGGTGTTTTTGCTGTATCCGACCACGCTGGCGTATCCGCCGGTCGGTGACGGCGCCGGCTGGAGCACCCAGTTGCTGCGCATGCTGCAGGCGATGGACTCCACGCAAAACTGCCTGCCTTCGCTGCATGGCGCCTTGACCCTGCTGTGCGCCTGGGCGCTGCTCGAACGTGAACATCCAGTGCGCAGCGTGCTGGCCGTGCTGCTGGCGCTGGGCATCTGCTACGCCATTATCGCGCTGCGCCGGCATGTCAGCATCGACCTGGGCGCCGGCCTGCTGGTGGGCCTGGCGGGCGGCGCGCTGGCGCAAATGCGCGTATCCTCGGCAGATCGCCGTGATATTGCTCAGCAAATTGCACCATGACTCTCAATCCTTTTGCCCTGACCTTCGTGGTCATGCTCGCCTTCGTGCTGATCGAACTGTTGATACTCAAATGGGTACGCAAGACGCCGGTGCCATGGAAGGACGTGATCTTCAACCTCAATTCCGGCCATATCCTGATGTGGGTGTTTCGCGGCGTCGAAGTGGCGGCCTTTGCGCTGCTGCTGCGCCACGCCAACCTGCATCTCGTCGACCAGTGGCCGGTGGCCGCGCAATGGCTGTTCGCCTTCGTCGCCTGGGACCTGTGCTTTTACTGGATGCACCGCCTGCACCACAAAATACCGCTGCTGTGGGGCGTGCACGTGGTGCACCACCAGGGCGAGCATTTCAACTTGTCGCTGGGCGTGCGCAATTCCTGGTACTCGTCGCTGACCAATTTTCCCTTCATCGCCATCCTGGCCGTGCTGGGCGTGCCGCTGGAAGTGTTCCTGGTCGTCTCGTCGGTGCATTACTCGGTGCAGTTCTACAACCACAATGCGCTGGTCAACAAATCCGGCATCCTCGACAAATTCATGGTCACCCCTTCGCACCACCGGGTCCATCACGGCACCGACAAGCGCTATATCAACCGCAATTTTGGCGGCACCCTGCTGCTGTGGGATCAATTGTTCGGCAGCTTCCAGCCCGAACTCGAAGGCGTGGAGATGCGCTATGGCGTGCAAGGCACGACGACCACCCACAACCCGCTGCTGGCCAGCAATGGCAAACTGTTCAAATGGCTGCGCGCGCGCTTTCCCCACTGGCAGTCGCGCGGCGTGTTTCACGTACCGGAGCCGTATATAGGCGCAGGCGGGGTGATCCTGTTTGGCCTGGTAATCTATTACGTCAACCACGAAGCGGCGCTAGTCGCCTGGCAGCAGGCGACCTTGTTTGCGCTGATCTTTGGCGGCACCCTGGCGCTGGGCGGCCTGTCGGACGCGCGCCGCTGGGGCGTGCTGGCCTGGGTTGGCATCTCCCTTGCCGCGCCGCTGCTGTTCCTGTTCGGGCAGGGCGCGCGCGACGCCTGGGGCATGGTGTTTTTTGGCTTGCTGCTGCTGCATGGTCTCGATGGCGCGCGCCGCCTGTGGTGGCCGGCGCGGGAGGGCCGCCGCGCATGACGGCGCCGAAGTCCCTGCCGCCGCTGCGCTTTGCCCCGGCGCGCGATTCGGCCTTCCGGCGCGAACTGCGCGAGCGGGCCGACGCCTACCTGGCGGCGGCCTCCACTCACCGCTTTGCCGACTGGCGCATCCATCTCAAGGCCATCGCTCTGACGGTAACAGCTGCGCTGCTGTATGTGCTGGCCCTGCGCGCCGGCGCTAACCTCGGCTTTGTCGCCAGCTATGTCGCCTGCGTGGTCACCGCCATGGTGCTGGCCATGAACAGCCTGCACGACGGCGCCCACAGCGCCATGTTCCGGCGCGGCCCGCTGAACCGGCTGCTCACACGCCTGGTCAGCCTGCCGGTGGGCGTGGACATGGACTTCTGGACCATCCGCCATGTCCACTTCCACCATACTTACGCCAACGTCGAAGGCTATGACCTCGACACGGAGCCGAATCCTTTTTTGCGCCAGACGCCGTACCAGAGCTGGTCGCCGCAGTACCGCTATCAATACCTGTACTGGCCGGTGATCGCCGCGCTGTCGCTGCCGTACCTGAACTGGTATGGCGACTGGCTGGACCGCTTCGGCAAGACGCCGGTGGCGGCCCACAGCCGGCTGCAGGGCTGGCGCGGCTGGGCCGCGTTCCTGGGCTGGAAGCTGGGTCATGTGGCGCTGATGCTGGCGCTGCCGGTCTGGGTGATGCAAGGGCAGGGCATCGCCTGGGGCACGCTGCTGGGCGCCTATCTGCTGGGGCAGATGATCGCCTCCTGCGTGCTGGTGGCGCTGATTCTGGGCACGCACTGGGCCGAGGTCGACTTCTTCCAGCCCGGTGAAGACGGCACCTTGCCGCACGACTGGTACCAGCACACGTTTTACACCACCTGCGACTGGACGCCGAAGCCGCGCGCCTTGCGCTGGCTGGGATACTGGCTCGGCGGCCTGAATTTGCACCTGACCCACCATCTGTTCCCGACCTGGAATCACCGCCATTATCCGGCACTGGCGCGCATCATCGCCGAACTGGCGCCGCGCCATGGCTTGCGCTACCGCGAGATCGGCTACCTGCAGCTGCACGCCTCGCAGCAGCAGTTTTTGAAAGCCATGGGCCAGCGGCCGCCGGCTTCGTCACCTTGCATCGTAAGGACTCGCGCTTGACTCAGATCCTCAATACGCAAGACCAACCAGCCAAAGCCCAAAAGGCCCAATCATGAACGCACCGTCCGAAGGCGAACTGTTCAGGAAGGTCATGGGCGATGCGTGGCTGAACCTGCACCCCGATATCCGCCGCCGCTTCGAAAAAAATCCGGCGCCGGGCCAGCCCTTGTACTACCGGGGCGAACTCAGTGAACTCAGCAGCTCGCGCCTGGGCAAACTGCTGGGCTGGATCACGCGGCCGTTTATCAACGGCGCGCTGATTCCGCATGACGATCACGATGTTCCGGTCGATATCGAAGTCTATTCGCGCCCCGGTTGCCCGCACATTTTCAAGCAGCGCACCTATCGCCTGCACCAGCGCAAACCGATACGCTTCACGTCCTATATGGCCGAGAGCGAAAAAGGCGAGGTGCTCGAATACGTGGGCATGGGACTGGGCATGAAGCTGGTGCTCGATATCCGCGAAGGCAATCTGTACTTTACCAGCGACGGCTATTTTCTCGACCTGTTCGGCTGGCGCATGCCGCTGCCCGGCCTGCTCACGCCCGGCAAGACCTATTTGTGCCACCGCAACGACAACCGGCAGCAATTCAATATCCGCATCGAGATCCGCCACGCCCTGTTCGGCACTACCTTTACCCAGGTCGGCGTGTTTCGCGAAGCGGCCGGCCCCGACACCGACAAGGATACACCATGAATACGCATCTGCTGGCCCTGCAACTGATGGCGGCTCAAGGCTGCCTGGGCGCCTTTGACACCATCTACCACCATGAGATCACCGAGGCGCTGCCGCAAAAGAAGTCGGCGCGGCTGGAACTGGCCATCCATTCGGTGCGCGCGCTGATCTACAGCCTGCTGTTTGCCGGCCTGTCGTCCTGGCAGTGGCATGGCGCCTGGGCCTGGGTGCTGGTGATCGTGTTCAGCGTGGAGATCGTGTTGACCTTGTGGGACTTCGTCGTCGAAGACCGCACGCGCTTGCTGCCGGCCACCGAGCGGGTCACGCACACGGTGCTGGCGATCAATGCCGGCGCCTTTATCGCCTTGCTGGCCATCAATAGCGCCGATTGGGGCAGCCTGCCGACGGCGCTGGTGTGGCAGCCTTACGGCTGGCTCAGCGTGTTCCTGGCCCTGTGCGGCGTGGGCGTGGGTTTGTCGGGCCTGCGCGACGGCTACGCGGCCTGGCAGCTGGGAAAACGCGTGAAACAAGGGGGCCGCACAGTGGAGGCGATCCGTTTCGCCAGCGCGCCGCAACAGGTGCTGGTGACGGGCGCCACCGGCTTTATCGGCCAGCAGCTGGTCGCCGCCTTGCTGGCCGATGGCCACGCCGTGACGGTACTGACGCGCCAGGCCAGGCAGGCGGCGTGGACGTTCGATGGCAAGGTGCGCTGCATTACGGCCATGGCCGATCTGCGTGATGCTGAACGCATCGACATGGTGGTCAACCTGGCCGGCGCGCGCATCGTCGGCGCGCGCTGGACCGAGGCCCGCAAGGCCGCCTTGCGCCGCAGCCGCATCGGCCTGACGCAGCAGGTAATCGCCTGGATCGCGCACGCCAGCCACAAGCCGCGCGTGCTGCTGTCGGCGTCGGCCATCGGCTACTACGGCGTGCAGCCGCAGGGCGACGATACCGAGCTCGCCGAGGACAGCAACCCGCAAGCGATCTTCATGTCGCAGCTGTGCAGTGAATGGGAAACAGCCGCGCAAGGCGCCGGGCAATATGGCGTGCAGGTCGCTTGCATGCGCTTTGGCCTGGTATTTGGCCACCAGGGTTCCTTGCCGCAGATGCTGCTGCCGATACGCCTGGGCGTCGGCGGGCCGCTGGGCAGTGGCCGGCAGTGGCTGTCGTGGGTGCATGTGCACGATGTGATACGCGGCATCGCCCACCTGGCGCGCCGCAGCGAAGACGGTAGCGCAGTTGACAACATCAACGGCGCCTGGAACTTCTGCGCACCGGAGGCGCTGCGCCAGGGTGACTTTGCGCGGCTCGCCGCCAAAGTGCTGCGGCGCCCGTCATTCATGCCGACGCCGGCTTTTGTGATGCGCGCCTTGCTGGGCGAACAGGCCGACCTGCTGGTCGAAGGCCAGCGCGTGGCGCCGCGCCGGCTGCTGGCCGACGGCTTCGTGTTTCGCCATCCCGGGTTGGAAGAGGCGCTGCGCAGCCTGGAATAGGGCCGCGCAGGCGCACACAGCAACCGTAAAGTCGCGACAAGGACGCCACGCGATGGCTGCGCGGTGCGATAATCGATCAACTTCCTGTACTGGGCTACCATGTTGCCGCCTGACCCTGATTCTCTCGACCCGCAAGACTGGGACGCCTTCCGCGCGCAAAGCCATCGCATGCTCGACGACATGCTCGACTATGCGCAGCAGATACGCACGCGCCCCGTCTGGCAACCGGCGCCGGCCACGGCGCGCGCCAGCTTTGGCGAGCCGCTGCCGCGCGCGCCAGGCGAACTGGCCGACGCCCACGCCACCTTCATGCACGACGTGCTGCCCTACGCGGTGGGCAATGTCCACCCCGGTTTCATGGGCTGGGTGCATGGCGGCGGCACGCCGGTCGGCATGCTGGCCGAGATGCTGGCCGCCGGCCTGAACGCCAATGTGGGCGGGCGCAGCCAGATGCCGGTGGAAGTGGAACGCCAGATTTGCCGCTGGATGCGCGAACTGTTCACCTTTCCCGACACGGCCAGCGGCGTGTTCGTCACCGGCACCTCGATGGCCAACCTGATGGGCCTTTTGGTAGCGCGCACCCAGGCGCTGGGCGTGGCCGCGCGCCAGGGTGGCGTCAAGAACGCGCCGCTGGTAGCCTACACTTCGGCCGCCGCCCATGGCTGCATCGCCCAGGCGATGGATTTGTCCGGCTTGGGCACGGCATCGTTGCGCCGCATCGCCGTCAATGGCAGGCAGCAGATCGATGTGGCCGCGTTGGCGCAGGCGATCGCGCTGGACCGCGCGGCCGGCCTGAAGCCGTTCTTTATCGCCGGCACGGCCGGCACCGTCGATACGGGCGCCATCGACGACTTGACGGCGCTGGCGGCGCTGGCCGCGCGTGAAAAACTGTGGTTCCACGTCGACGGCGCCTATGGCGCGCTGGGCATGCTCTCGCCCGAGGTGGCGCCGCTGCTGGCCGGCATCGAGCTGGCCGATTCGCTGGCCTTCGATTTTCACAAATGGGGGCAGGTGCCGTATGACGCGGGCTTTCTGCTGGTGCGCGACGGTGCGCGCCATCTGGCGGCGTTTGCCGCGCCGGCCGCCTATCTGCGCCGCGAGGCACGCGGCCTGGCCGGCGGCTCGCCGTGGCCGTGCGACTTCGGCCCCGACCTGTCGCGCGGCTTTCGCGCCCTGAAAACCTGGTTTACCTTCAAGGTACATGGCGCCGAGCGCATGGGCGCGGCCATCGCCCACACCTGCGCGCTGGCGCGCTACCTGGCAGCGCGCGTGCAGGCGACGCCCGAGCTGGAACTGCTGGCGCCCGTCACGCTCAATATCGTGTGCTTGCGCCACTGCGGCGTGCCAGGGGGCGACAGCGACTCCTTCAACCGCGAGATCGTCGCCGACCTGCATGAATCGGGCATCGCCGCGCCATCGACCACCACCATTGACGGCCAGCTGGCGATCCGCGCCGCCATCGTCAACCACCGCACGCGCGCGCACGATATCGACGCGCTGGTCGACGCCGTGCTGCGCTTTGGCGCGGCGCGCCTTTCCTGACTCCGGAAACACCATGACTGATTTGATGCGACAGGCTTGCACCCCCCATGCGCCGCTGATTGGCCTCGCGCCCCTGATGCGCCTGGCCTTTTTGCAGCAGGACCTGGCGCCGCTGGGCGAAGCGCTGCTGGCGCGCGCCCAGGCGCATGCCGATGATGCCCATGCCTGGCTCGATTTTTCGACCGTGCTGCAACTGAAGGGCCAGCGCGAGCTGGCGCTGGCGGTGCAGGCGCAGGCGATCGAACTGCAGCAGTGGTACAGCCTGCCCGCGCAGGCGGCGCAGCCCGGCCCCGGCCCCGGCCTCACACTGCTGGTGGTGATGGGGCCCGGTGATCTGATGTCGAATACGCCGATCGAATTCCTCCTGGAGCAGTCCGACGTGGCCATCGATTTGCTGTACCTGAGCGCCGACAGCGTGTTTCCCGAGGAAGTGCCCGAGCACGATGTGCTGCTGGTGGCGGTGGCCGAATCGGACGCCAATCAACCGTTACTGGCGCGCCTGGCGGCGTTTCTGTTCGAGTGGCCGCGCCCGGTGGTCAACCTGCCGGAGCATATCGCGCATACCTCGCGCGACGGCCTGTGCGCGCGGCTGCAGGATGTGCCCGGCGTGGCCATGCCGCGCACGGCGCGCCTGGTCCGCGCCCAGCTCGAAGCGCTGGCCAGTGGCGAGCTGCAGGTCGATGCGCTGCTGCCGGGCGATGATTTTCCGCTGATCGTGCGCCCGCTCGGCTCGCACGCTGGCCACGACCTGGAAAGGATCGCCAGCGTTGCCGACCTGCGGGGGTATCTGCAAAAGGTCGATGCCGAACGCTTTTATATCGCTCGCTTTGTCGACTACCGCAACATGGATGGCCAGTTCCGCAAATACCGCATTGCCCTGATCGATGGCCGGCCCTATATCTGCCACTTTGCGGTGTCGTCGCACTGGATGATCCATTACCTGAACGCGGGCATGGACGAAAGCGCGGTCAAGCGCGAGGAAGAGGCGCGCATCATGGCGCAGTTTGACGAACAGTTCGCGCGCCGCCACGCGCAGGCTTTCCAGGCCATCGATGCGCGCATGGGCATGCCGTATCTCGGCATCGACTGCGCCGAGACGCGCGACGGCGAACTGCTGGTGTTTGAAGCGGACAACGCGATGATCGTGCACGCGATGGACGCCGAGGAAATGTACCCGTACAAGCGGCCGGCCATGCAGAAAGTATTCGCGGCGTTTCGCGCCATGCTGGCCAGGGCGGCAAGCGGCGCCTAAGTAAGTACCAAGAAATTATTGTGAGATTATGACGAACAGAACCGGATGCGCTGCAAGGCGCCCGATGCGACGCAGTGCGGGTACTGCGAGCAGCGGGCAACGCCGCAGAGCGCCGGTTATGGAAGTCAGAATTTACAAGAATTTATGTGTACTTACTTAGTCCAGCAGCCGCGCCAGCAGCGCGCGCTTGGCCGCGCTGCGCGGCGCCTCCCAGTAGCCGTCGAACTGCAGCAGCAGTGCGCCGTCCTTTTCGATACGAATCGCCTGCGGTTTGCCGAGCATGACGGCATGCACATAGCTGGCGAACGATTCGGCAAAATCCTCGTGCACGCTGGTGGCGGCGTACAGGGTGGCGAAGTTCGTTTGCTCCAGCTGGGCATAGGCGTGCGCCATCTGGCTGCCGGCCAGCCGCGCGCCATGGTAGTAGACAATCTCGCCACGTAGCGCAAACTCGTTGTCCGCCAGCGGCACGACCTTTTTCTCTGCATCGATCCGCCAGGCCAGCGGCAGGTAATGGTAGTCATCGGCGCCGCGCAGCGACTGCGCGTCGAGCCACCAGTCATGCAGCAGGCCCCGGCCGGCCGAGAGCACATGGCCGAATTCATGCAGCAGCAGGTATTGCAGCGCGCCCTGGCGGTTGTCGTCCTCGGGCTGCGCGATTTGTGCGCTCAGCTTGTAACCATCCTTCGGCGCGAACGGCGTATTTTCCTTCCATGTGGCCCAGGCATTGGCCGTGCGCGACTCGAACGCCTCGACATCGAGCGCCACCACCACGCCCAGGATCACGCCCTCAAAGCTGACGACGATATCGCTGATGGCGGACGAACCGAGCTGGCGCGCATAGCGCACGCCCAGCAGCACGCCGTCGAGCAGCGCCTGCACCGACGCCGGCATGGCGGCCATCGCCGCGCGCACGTCGTCCTGGAAAGCGGCATCGACCTCGGTCGAGCAAGGACGCTCGGCCACGTTCAGGGCGAGATTGACCGCGGTGACATGGTTGATGATTTCCGGCTGTGCCGGCCCCAGGCGCTCGAGCAGCGGCAAGTCGTACAGCTGGTCCCACTGCACGGCATTGGCGGCGACGATCATGGCGTTCTCTGGTCTCGCGCGTCAGATTTCGCGAATTTCGTCGAGCGGCCAGCGTGGCCGCACATTGAAGGCATAATCTCGCTTGGCCGCGTTCGGGTTGATCTGCAGGCGCATGGCGCCGGCAAAGGCGATCATGGCGCCGTTATCGGTGCAGAACTCCAGTTCCGGGTAATACACCTTGAAGCGTTTTTTTGCCGCCGCCGCGTCGAGCGAGGCGCGCAGCTGGGCGTTGGCGCCCACGCCGCCGGCGATCACCAGCCGTTTCAAGCCCGTGTGCTTGAGGGCCGACACGCATTTGGCGGTCAGCACGTCGACGATGGCGTCGACAAAGCCGCGTGCGATATCGGCCTTGTCCTGCTCGCAGATATTGGCGATGACTTTTTCCTCGTGGTTTTTCACCACCGTCAGCACGGCCGTTTTCAGGCCGGAAAAGCTGAAATTGAAGTCCTTCGAATGCATCATCGGGCGTGGCAGTTTATACGCCAGCGGGTCGCCGAATTCGGCCAGGCGCGAAATGGCCGGTCCGCCGGGGTAACCGAGACCGAGCAGCTTGGCCGACTTGTCGAACGCCTCGCCGGCCGCGTCGTCCAGCGTTTCACCGAGCATGGTGTACTGGCCCACGCCATCGACGCGCATCAGCTGCGTATGGCCGCCCGACACCAGCAGGGCGATAAACGGGAACTCGGGCGCGTCAGGCGCCAGCAGCGGCGACAGCAGATGGCCTTCCAGGTGATGGATGCCCAGCACCGGCTTGTCGAGCGCCAGGCCCAGGCTGCAGGCCACGGATGAGCCCACCAGCAGCGCGCCGGCCAGGCCGGGACCCTGGGTATAGGCGATGGCGTCGATCTGCGCCAGGGCGATGCCGGCCCTGGCCAAGGCTTCGCCCAGCAGCGGAATGGCCCGGCGGATATGGTCGCGCGAGGCCAGTTCCGGCACCACGCCGCCATACTGTTCGTGCATGGCGACCTGTGAATAAAGGGCATGCGACAGCAGGCCGCGGTCGGTGTCGTACAGGGCCAGGCCGGTTTCGTCACAGGAGGATTCGACGCCAAGAACAATCATGGAAGGGGCAAAGTAGGGGGAGTAATCCGCCATTGTAAAGGAAAGCGGCCGCGCCAGCCTGGCCGCCGGCGCACCATTTCGGCGGCAGTGTGCACTTGCGCAGTGCGCGCATCGCGGCCTGCGCGCGCGATGGCCCGGTGCCGGCGCCATTGCTGCACTGGCACCGCTCTTGCTTATGGATCAGTTGTGCTTTTCTCCCGGGAGCTTGTGATGCCAGAACAATGGAAAATGATATGCCGCCTGAAGGACATGCCCCTGACGGGGCCGCGCATGGTGCAGCGCGGCCTGGCCTGGCAGGACTTGCCGGGCGTGGCGCTGTTTCGCGCGGCCGACGATATGGTCTATGCGCTGCTCGACACGGTGCCGTGCCTGGGTGGCCCGCTGGCGCACGGCGTGCTGATGGAGAAAAACCTGATCGGGCCGAAGAACAGCTGGATCATCGAACTCGATTCGGGCCGCCTGGTCGCGCCGGTGCAGGCGATGGCGCGCATGTATGCGGTGCGCCTGCTGGACGGGCGCATCTACCTCGACCTGAAGGAACTCAATGTCCCGGCCAGCAAGGCCGAACAAGCCTTGGCCGGCTCGTTCGCGCTGCTGCCGCACGTGCAGATGGCGTGAGGAAGGAAAAGGCGAAAAAAACGGCGCACGCGGCGCCGTTTCAGTGAGCTGAGAATCGCTTATTTGGGGCGGTTCAGCAAATGCGCATGCGCGTCGCGCAGCATGGTCGCCGTCGTCTCCCAGTCGATGCAGCCGTCGGTCACCGAGCAGCCATAGGTCAGCTGGGACAGGTCTTGCGGGATCTTCTGGTTGCCACTGACGATATTCGATTCGATCATCACGCCCACCAGCGAGCGGTTGCCCTGCACGATCTGGTGGATAACATCGGCCATGACCAGCGGCTGCAGTTCCGGCTTTTTGTAGCTGTTCGCGTGCGAGCAGTCGACCACCAGGTTGGCCGGCAGCTTGGCCTTGGCCAGCGCCTGTTCGGCGATCGCGATCGACACCGAGTCGTAGTTCGGACGGCCGTCGCCGCCGCGCAGCACCACGTGGCCGTAGGCGTTGCCGCGCGTGCGCACGATCGACACATTGCCTTCGCTGTTAATGCCCAGGAAGGAGTGCGGATGGGCCGACGACAAAATCGCATTGACGGCGATGCTGATGTCGCCATCGGTGCCGTTCTTGAAGCCGACCGGTGTCGACAGGCCCGACGACATTTCGCGGTGGGTCTGCGATTCGGTGGTGCGCGCGCCTATCGCCGTCCAGGCGATCAGGTCGCCCAGGTATTGCGGCGAAATCGGGTCCAGCGCTTCGGTGGCGGTGGGCATGCCCAGTTCGCACACGTCGAGCAGGAACTGGCGCGCCTTTTCCATGCCTTCGTTGACCTTGAACGAGTCGTCCATGTACGGGTCGTTGATATAGCCTTTCCAGCCGGTGGTGGTGCGCGGTTTTTCGAAATACACGCGCATTACCAGCAGCATCGTGTCCTTGACTTCCTCTTGCAGCGCTTTCAGGCGGCGCGCGTAATCGAGGCCGGCCACCGGATCGTGGATCGAGCACGGACCGACGACGACGAACAGGCGCTGGTCCTTGCGGTCGATGATGTCGCGCAATGCTTCGCGGCCGCGGTTGACGGTGTCGAAGGCGCTGGCCGACAGCGGCAGCCTGGCGTGCAGTTCGGCCGGCGTGGGCATGGCCGCGAAGGAAGTGACGTTGATATTTTCGATGTCTGGCGTATTCATGATTCTGGCTGGGCTTTCACTATTGCATTCTTCAAGACCTGGTAGTGTAGCGGAAATGGAACCTGGCGGTTATTTGCGGGGCAAGATAGCTGTGGCCGGCCCGTTTTTTGTGCGTCTGTCCAGCGCCTTTACAGCGCATATATGTTGTTGATATGCAACGCCAGAGACTGTGGCATCGCCGCCAAAGTGGGGGTGCGCGCAGGATGGGCGGGCGCTTTGCGTGTAAGCTGGCGCCATGACTACCGTATCCATCCCCCATACCGACGTGGCCGGCGAGCCGTTTCCCGCCGCCCGCTTTATCAAGGAAATTGGCCGTGGCAAGAACGGCGCGCGCAGCATGACGCGTGACGACGCCTTTGCCCTGTACCGCGCCATGCTCGATGGTCGCGTGTCCGACCTGGAGCTGGGCGGCATTTTGCTCTCGATGCGCATCAAGGGCGAATCCGTGGACGAGATCGCCGGTTTCCTCGACGCCGCCGAAGCCGCGTTTGCGCCGTTGCAAGCGCCAGGCGGGCCGTATGCGCCGATCGTCATTCCCAGCTATAACGGCGCGCGCAAGATGGCCAATCTGACGGCCTTGCTGGCGCTGCTGCTGGCGCGTGCCGGCGTACCGGTGCTGGTGCATGGCGTGACGCTTGACGTGGGCCGCGTGACGACTGCCGAAGTGCTGGCCGCGCTGGGCGTGCCCGCCTGCGACAGCCATCAGCAGGCGCAAGAGGCGATGGCGCGCGGCGCGGTCGCCTTCATGCCGATCGCCACCCTGGCGCCCAAACTTTCCCATCTGTTGTCGCTGCGCCGCATATTGGGTGTGCGCAATTCCACCCATACCCTGGTGAAAATCATGCAGCCGTTTGCGGGCCCGGCGCTGCGCCTGGTGTCGTATACGCACCCGGAATACCTGGAAATGCTCGGCGAATATTTCATCACGGCAGCGCCAGGCGGACGCGGCGATGCCTTCCTGATGCGCGGCACGGAAGGCGAAACGGTGGCCAACGCCAACAAGGCGCAGCAGATCGACTGGTTCCACGAGCAGCAGCGCACGGTGCTGGTGGAAAAGCAGTTGCTGGTCGAGCAGTTGCCGGACCTGCCTTTGGAGCGCGACGCGGCCACCACCGCCGCCTGGATCGAACAAGTGCTGGCCGGCGCCATTGCCGTGCCGCCATCGATCGCGGAACAGGTGGCGCAATGCCTGATGGCGTCGAGCAAGATTGCAAGCGCCGCCGCCTGATGGCCTGCGCCGTTTACAATGGCGCTTTGTAATCAGCGGTGACCGGAATTCTTTATGGCAAAACAATTTGATGTGGCAGTGATCGGCGCGGGCGCGGCCGGCATGATGTGTGCGGCGGTGGCCGCCCGGCAGGGCAAGCGCGTGGTGGTGATCGATCACGCGACCAAGCTGGCCGAGAAAATCCGCATCTCGGGCGGCGGGCGCTGCAATTTCACGAATATCCACGCCGGCCCGCAGCATTTTTTGTCGGATAACCCGCATTTCTGCAAGAGCGCGCTGTCGCGCTACACGCCGCAGGATTTCCTCGCGCTGGTCAAAAAACACCGCATCGGCTACCACGAGAAGCACAAGGGCCAGCAGTTCTGCAATGACTCGGCCGAGCAGATCATCGAGATGCTCAAGGACGAATGCGCTGCCGGCGACGTGCACTGGCGCATGCCGTGCAAGATCGACAGCGTGGCGCGCCAGGATGACGGCGGCTTTGTGCTGCATACCGACAGCGGCGAGATCGAGGCGGCCAATGTGGTGGTCGCCACGGGCGGCCTGTCGATTCCGAAGATCGGCGCCACCGATTTCGCCTACCGCATCGCCAGCCAGTTCGGACTCAACCTGGTCGAGCCGCGCCCGGCGCTGGTGCCGCTGACGTTCGATCCGGCCAGCTGGGCGCCGTTTGCGCCATTGTCGGGCATTGCCCTGGAAGTGGACGTGGAAACGGGCAGCCTGAAAGGGCGCAAGCCGAGCGGCGCGCGTTTCCGCGAAGACTTGTTGTTCACCCATCGCGGCTTGTCCGGCCCGGCCATTTTGCAAATCTCCAGTTTCTGGCAGCCCGGCACGGCGATCGTCATCAACCTGCTGCCGGAAGTGGATGTGGCGCAAACCCTGATCGAAGGCAAGGGCAGCCTGAAAAAGCAGCTGGGCAATATCGTCTCGCAATGGCTGCCGGAGCGCCTGGCCGACTGCCTGCTGGCCGTCAACGGCCTGGCGGCGGACGCGCGCATCGCCGACATGCCCGACGCGCAACTGCGCAAGCTGGGCCAGGCCATCAATGCCTGGTCCATCGTGCCGAACGGCTCGGAAGGCTATCGCAAGGCCGAAGTGACGCGCGGCGGCATCGATACGCGCGAGCTGTCGCAGCAGACCATGATGGCCAACAAGGTGCCGGGCCTGTATTTTATCGGCGAATCGGTCGACGTGACGGGCTGGCTGGGCGGCTACAACTTCCAGTGGGCCTGGGCCTCGGGCGTGGCTGCCGGGGTGGCGCTGCAATAAAGCACTTGCGGTAGAATAAGCGGACGCTACAGCGCGTCCCATTATTGCGTGGTTTACACCACAGCCGCACGGCCTGCCAAGGCTGTATCCCAGGCGCAAGCGGGGGAGGGCTTTCTTTTTCCGATAAAAGCTGCTACTATCTACCTCTTCCTATACACCACCTCAACGGTTTGAATTTTACATGACCACTATTCGCCTTAAAGAAAACGAGCCGTTCGAAGTCGCAATGCGTCGCTTCAAACGCACCATCGAAAAAACGGGTCTGCTGACCGAATTGCGCGCACGCGAATTCTACGAAAAGCCAACAGCTGAGCGCAAGCGCAAGCTGGCAGCTGCTGTCAAGCGTCATTACAAACGCATCCGCAGCCAACAACTGCCGAAAAAATTATTCTAAGACTGTCCAGTCAGAACCAACCCGGGTAGCACGGCGCATTGTTCGCCACGGGTTTTGTTTTGATTCGCCTGGAGCACTGCTTCAGATGAGTCGCATACCCGCTCCGGTTCGCCGCGGCGGGTTTTCGCTTTTGTGGCCTGCGCACCTGCGTTGCCCACCACACCAATAACGAGGATTGCCATGAGCTTGAAAGAACAAATTACCGAAGACATGAAAAATGCCATGCGCGCCAAGGAAACGGGCAAGCTGGGCACCATTCGCCTGCTGCTCGCTGAAATCAAGCGCAAGGAAGTCGACGAGCGCATCGAGCTGACGGACGCGCAGGTGACGGCCATCGTTGAAAAGATGATCAAGCAGCGCAAGGATTCGATCACCCAATTCGAAGCCGGCGGCCGGGCCGACCTGGCCGACATCGAAAAAGCCGAACTGGTGCACCTGGCCGGCTATATGCCTGCCGGCCTGTCGGACGAGGAAGTGGCCGCTGAAGTGGCTGCCGCCGTGGCCGCCTCGGGCGCCGCCGGCCCGCAAGACATGGGCAAGGTGATGGCCATCGTCAAGCCGAAGCTCGCCGGCCGCGCCGACATGACCGTCGTTTCGGCACTGGTCAAAAAGGCCTTGACGCCGGCCGCGTAAGCCATATCTTCAGCAATAACGGCTGCCGGCAACCACGCTGGCAGCCGCAGCGCCACACGTTGACCAGGATCAACATCCGGCCGCGTGCGGTAGTATAGTCTGACCTATAACAAGACCGCCCTCGCCAGTGATACCTCAATCTTTCATTTCCGATTTGCTCAACCGCGTCGACATCGTCGATGTCGTCGGGCGCTATGTGCAGTTGAAAAAAGGTGGCGCGAACTTCATGGGCCTGTGCCCGTTTCACAGTGAAAAGTCGCCCAGCTTTACCGTCAGCCCGACCAAGCAGTTTTATCACTGCTTCGGCTGCGGCGCGCATGGCACCTCGATCGGCTTTTTGATCGAGTATTCGGGCATGGGCTTTGTCGATGCCGTCAAGGATCTGGCGCAGAACGTTGGCATGGTGGTGCCGGAAGCGGACGATAAAATCCCGCCGGCCCAGCGCGCGCAGATTCAGGCGCAAAGCCTGGCTTTGTCCGACGCCATGACGCAGGCCTGCGATTATTACCGCGGCCAGTTGCGCCACGCGCCCGACGCCATCGCCTACCTCAAGAATCGTGGCCTGACCGGCGAAGTGGCCGCTCGCTTCGGCATGGGATATGCGCCTGGCGGCTGGGATAACCTGCGTTCCGTGTTTGCCGACTACGAAGTGGTGGCGCTGGTCGAAGCGGGGCTGGTGATCGACAAGGTCGATGAAGAGGGCAATCACCGCAAGCGCTACGACCGTTTCCGTGAACGCATCATGTTCCCGATCCGCAATACCAAGGGCCAGGTGATCGCCTTTGGCGGCCGGGTGCTCGACCATGGTGAACCGAAATACTTGAATTCCCCGGAAACCCCCTTGTTTTCCAAGGGATTCGAACTATATGGCTTGTTCGAGGCGCGCCAGGCGATCCGCGACGCCGGTTATGTGCTGGTGACGGAAGGCTATATGGATGTGGTCGCGCTGGCGCAGATGGGCTTTCCGCAAGCGGTGGCCACCCTAGGCACGGCATGCACCCCGACCCACGTGCAAAAACTGCTGCGCCAGACCGATAACGTGATTTTCAGTTTCGATGGCGACAAGGCCGGCCGCCGCGCCGCCCGCCGCGCGCTCGAGGCCAGCTTGCCGCATGTGTCGGATAATAAAACCATCAAGTTCCTGTTCCTGCCGTCCGAGCACGATCCGGACAGTTATATCCGGGAATTTGGCGCCGAAGGCTTCGAGCGGCAGGTGCATGAGGCGATGCCGCTGTCGCAGTTCCTGCTGAAAGAAGTCTCGGGCGAGCACGATCTGTCGGAACCGGAAGGCCGCGCGCGTGTCCAATTCGACGCCAAGCCGCTGTTGCAACTGATGACGCCGTCGTCCCTGCGCTTGCAGATCGTGCGTGGACTGGCGCAACTGACGCAGTCCACGCCGGCCGAGATCGAGGCCTTGTTCGAGCTGGCCAGGCCGGTCGCCGTGGCGCGCCGCGCGCCGCCGAAGTCGGGCCGTCCGGTGCCGGTGGGGCTGGAACTGAAGATCATGCGCATGCTGGTGGCCCATCCGCCCTTGAGCCTGCAGATCGACGCAGCGGCGCTGGCCGCCTTCCAGCATCTGGGGCCGGATGCGGCGCACAGCCTGGGGCATCTGGTGGGCGTGGGCCAGGCGCTGGGCGAGCACGGCAGTTTTGCCGCGCTGGCCCAGCAATTGAAGGAACTGGGCAGCGAGTACGACGAGATCATCGGCGAGATCGCCGCCGGCAGCGAATCGGATTTTGACAGCGAGCAATCGTGGCTGGTCAGCACCATCCGCGAGATCAAGCTGAACGCCCTGAAGGCGGAATTGCAGCAATTGTTTGCGTCGGGTTTGCCATCGGAGAAAATTGGTGTACGCTACCGCGAAATCATGCAGGAGCAGAGTGAGCTGGAACGTCAGCGCGATGCGGAATTGGTAAATCGGTAATGTTTCCTGTAGGATATTGTGTGGACTGGAAAAACATTTTTCGCGTGCTATAATCAAATGCTAAGTATTGTGTGCTTTGGCAAGCTCGTTCTGATCGTAAATAGTGTTTGTTTTCAGTAAGTTAGGCTCTTGATCGGCGCTGGAATCGCGTCGGCAGCCAGGGCCAGCTGGCGGTGGTATCGCGCCAGGCTCTCGCTCCCGCGCGGTTGGATGCAGTAGTTTCTGCCGAAAACGGCTGGCGACAGCCGGTGGACAGGAAGTGCTGCGTTTCCCGCGGATCGTGGCCGATGAGGTGTAAGTAACGTAACAGTGTCGAACCTGAGTTGTCGGCAGGTTCGAAGATGGTGGCTTCCGTGGAGAGACGCGGGGCTGGCAGCAAACTTTATCCTAATCCACCGTAAAGCAAGTCGTTGTGTAATCGAAAGCGCCTGTGCCAATCAAGAAACCCGAATCCAAAGCGGCTGTGAAGCCCACTAAAGTTACCACGAAAGCCGAAAAGGCGCTGGACCGGCCCGAAACCCGGGTCATCAGCGCGCCCGTGGTGAGCCAGACCACCGATGCCGCCACCCTGGCGGCGATCGATACGTCAGGCTATGTCTTGCCTTCGGTAAAAGTGCCAGGCCGCCGCGGCCGCAAGCCAAAAGAATTCCAGCCAGAAAACGATGAAGTCGCCGCGCTGAACGCCGTCGAACGGGCCGAACTCAAGGCCGTCGACAAGGCCAAGGCCAAGGACCGCAAGGCGAAAGAGCGCGCGCTGCTGAAAGACGCGTTTTCGTCCGACACCGAAGCGAGCGAGGAAGAACTCGAGCGCCGGCGCCAGAAACTCAAGACCCTGATCAAGTTCGGCAAGGAGCGCGGTTTCCTCACCTACGCCGAAATCAACGATCACTTGCCCGAAAACATCGTCGATCCGGAAGCCATCGAAGGCATTATCGGCACCTTCAACGACATGGGCATCGCCGTCTACGAGCACGCGCCCGACGCCGAAACGTTGTTGTTGTCCGATAACGTTGCCGTCGTCACCAGCGACGACGAGGCCGAGGCGGCGGCCGAGGCCGCGCTGTCGACGGTCGACTCCGACTTTGGCCGCACCACCGACCCCGTGCGCATGTACATGCGCGAAATGGGTTCGGTCGAGCTCTTGACGCGTGAAGGCGAGATCGAAATCGCCAAGCGCATCGAAGACGGCCTGAAAGACATGATACAGGCCATTTCCGCCTGCCCCGTGACGATCGCCGAGATCATCGCCGCCGCCGACCGCATCGCCAACGACGAGACCAAGATCGATGAAATCGTCGACGGCCTGGTCGATGACAACGAGCCGGTGGTCGCGCCGGTCGTGGTCGCGCCCGTCGAGGAAGACGAGGAAGAGGGCGAAGAGGAAGAAGAGGAAGAGGGCGAAGAGGAAGAAGCGAGTGCCTCGGGTGCCGCCGGTTTCTCGGCCGAGCAGCTGGAAACGCTGAAACGCACGGCGCTGGAAAAATTCGCCGTGATTTCCCAGCAATTCGACAAGATGCGCCGCGCCTTTGAAAAAGAAGGCTATAACTCCAAGCCCTACGCCAAGGCGCAGGAAGCGATCTCGCACGAACTGTTGGGCATCCGCTTTACGGCCAAGGTGGTCGAAAAGCTGTGCGACACCCTGCGCGGCCAGGTTGACGAAGTGCGCCATATCGAAAAACAGATCCTCGACGTGGCCGTCAACCGCTGCGGCATGCCGCGCGCCCACTTCATCAAGGTCTTCCCCGGCAATGAAACCAATCTCGACTGGGTCGATGGCGAAGTCAACGCAGGACACGCTTACAGCGCCATCCTGGGCCGCAACATTCCGACCGTCAAGGAACTGCAGCAACGCCTGATCGACCTGCAGGCGCGCGTCGTGCTGCCGCTGCCGGACCTGCGCAACATCAACCGCCAGATGGCGGCCGGTGAAATGAAGGCGCGCAAGGCCAAGCGTGAAATGACGGAGGCCAACTTGCGTCTGGTGATTTCGATCGCCAAGAAATACACGAACCGCGGCCTGCAATTCCTCGACCTGATCCAGGAAGGCAATATCGGCCTGATGAAGGCGGTCGACAAGTTCGAATACCGCCGCGGCTACAAGTTCTCGACCTACGCCACCTGGTGGATCCGCCAGGCGATTACCCGCTCGATCGCCGACCAGGCGCGCACGATCCGCATTCCCGTGCACATGATCGAGACGATCAACAAGATGAACCGCATCTCGCGTCAGATCCTGCAGGAAACCGGCGCCGAACCCGATCCGGCCACCCTGGCGATCAAGATGGAAATGCCCGAGGACAAGATCCGCAAGATCATGAAAATCGCCAAGGAACCGATCTCGATGGAAACGCCGATCGGCGACGACGACGATTCCCACCTGGGCGACTTCATCGAGGACAACAACACCCTGGCCCCCGCCGACGCGGCCCTGCACGCCTCGATGCGCGGCGTGGTCAAGGACGTGCTGGACTCCCTGACGCCGCGCGAAGCGAAAGTGCTGCGCATGCGTTTCGGCATCGAAATGTCCACCGACCACACGCTGGAAGAAGTCGGCAAGCAATTCGACGTCACGCGCGAGCGCATCCGCCAGATCGAAGCGAAGGCGCTGCGCAAGTTGCGCCACCCATCGCGCTCCGACAAGCTGAAAAGCTTCTTGGAAGGTAATTAAAGGTCCGTCAGGGCTTGACGTAGGCGGCGGTTCCCCCTATGCTCGCGTGTCCGTTTCACAACGGCCACGCGAGGCCGGCTCCACCGCCCGCCCCGCCAGCACCACCCCGGGCCTCTAGCTCATGCTTGGTTAGAGCAGCGGACTCATAATCCGTTGGTGCCGTGTTCGACTCACGGGAGGCCCACCAATTAAATCAAGGACTTAGGTGTAAATCTAAGTCCTTTTTTCTTGTCCATATTTTCCGTGTAGGCACCGTGTAGGTTTTTCCGAATAATCGACTTATCGAGGTGATTTATGGAGTTCAACTGGCCAGGTGAGAAGTTATTAATAAAACTCTGCGACACAATCGCAGGTAAAGGGGTTGGTTTACTACTCAAACCATGGCAGATGCGTCGTGAGGGAGCTGCGGCAGCAGAAATTAAACGCCTAAATTCACTGATGCTTGCTCAGACAAAAATTGAAGTTGCCGATATTCAATCAGGGAAGAAAGTACTGCTCCCAGGGGGGAGACTGGAAAACGCAGGCGTGACAGCCATTCATGAAGGAGTTTTACCCACTACGCGTCTGGCGATTATTGAGGAACTTGAAGAAATCGTACGGGCAAATGTGCTCAAAGAGGAATTCAGGAAAGAGGTCAGCGTCACGAAAGCTGTTTTATATGCAGAGCAAGAGCTTGAGCAAGATACCCAGGACGCGACGGATGTACCTGTGTCTGACGACTGGCTTCTAAGATGGCGTGATAGCGCAGCGGCAGTTTCGTCGGATGAGCTTCAGGCATTGTGGGGTAAAGTACTGGCAGGGGAGGTCAAAAGTCCAGGAGCATTCTCGCTACGCACTTTAGCTTTTTTGAGAAATATTTCTCGTGAGGATGCAGTTTTAATTGAGAAATTAGCGCCCTACGTTGTAAAAAACTTCGTTGTTCGCCCTCCAAAGAATAAAGAACTTATCGAAGATTTAGATTTTTTAAATTTTTTAGAGCTTCAAGAACTTGGTATTCTATCTGGAGTTGAAGCGCTAGGTATGTCTACCCAACTTCGCTCTTCAGCACAAGAAAATTTCTTACAAGGCCTTACATCACACGGACGCGTCTTGCTTGTAAGGCATTCTGACGTTAATCGCATCCTCAAACTACCTATTTATATCGTTACTCGACTAGGACTGGAAGTGCTGAACTTAGGATGGAAACGAGCAGACGAGGCCTATTTGCTGAAGGTTGGTGAGATGATTAAACAAATGGGGTTCGAAGTGGAGATTGGTGGTTATATAATTGCGGGCGAAGATAAAATTGATTGTGTAGACCTGAAAAAAATTTAGCTCGACTTTACCACGTTCAGAATGTTAGCCCTCGATACCGAGTAAAACCGGGCCAGAGCGCTAACGCTCTCACCCTGCTCGTACTTGGAGGAAATTTCGGCGCGCTGCTCAGAAGTGGTCTTGGATGGCCGCCCCAACGTCTTGCCTTCACTCTTGGCGCTCGCCGCCGCCCTCGCTGTCGTCGTGCTCAACGTCGCCGAGGATTTCCCGAGCCGTGCCCTCGATGGCGCCGGCCCATACCGCATGCGTCGCCTCGATGCCGCCGACGATGGTGGCCAGCTCCAGCGAGTACGCCACGCCGCCATCATCCGGGGCAATGTTCGATTTCGCCCTGGCCATTACGCGCTGGTTGCTGCCTTCTTCCTTTGCCGTCACCAACACCATGCGCGCCAGGGCGCCGAATGCCTGGGAGCCGATAACCCGGTCCTGTGGCGCTTTCCCAGCGCCGCCCTTGGCAAAGTGGGTATTCCGGTTCATCGTGACCAGTGATTTCGGCATCGTGACCAGTCATTCCATTTGAACGTGACCGCCCATTCCGCGCGAACGTGACCGATTTTGGGGGTTCCCCGGAATCAGCGGTCACGATCCCGGAATGGCTGGTCACGATGCCGGAACGGCGTTGTACGGCGCAAGAATGGTGTTACGCATATTGCAACCTACGGGTACGCTGCCAGTTTTTTGACTGGATACAGCGTGCCCGCACCGAGGATCACTATGCGTAAGATCAAAGATGTATTACGGCTCAAGCTCGATGCCAAACTGTCGCACCAGCAGATCGCCGATGCGCTGGGGCTCTCAAAAGGCGTCGTCACGAAATACGCGGGCTTGGCCGCCGCCGCTGGCCTGGAGTGGGACGCCGTCTTGGGCATGGACGAGGCGGCACTGGAACGGCGCCTGCTGGCCGGTTCCCAAAAAGTGCGCGATTACGTGCAACCTGACTACGGGCGCCTGCACCAGGAGTTGCGCCGCAAAGGCATGACGCTGATGCTGCTGTGGGAAGAGCACCGCGCCGACCACGCCAGCTTGCAGACCTATGCCTACTCGCAGTTCCGCGAGAACTACCGGCGCTTCGCCAGGCAACTGAAGCGCTCGATGCGGCAGCTCCACCGCGCCGGCGAGAAGCTGTTCATCGACTACGCCGGCCCCACCATCGCCCTGGCCGACGGCGGGCGGGCCCACATCTTCGTCGCTTCGCTGGGTGCGTCGAGCTATACCTATGCCTGTGCCACGCCACACGAAACGATGGCCGACTGGCTAGACTCGACGGCGCGGGCGTTGCGCTTCTACGGCGGCGTGCCGCAGCTCATCGTGCCCGACTGTTTGCGTCATTGTGCTATCGAGAAGAATTTTTCTGGAAATATTGCCATTAAGCAACTTGCTGAGGGTCTTGCCCTACTTATAGATATGGTGAGTGACAGTGAGGCGAATACACGTTTAGACGTGTACTCTTACTCAAATTTGATGTATCATTTAAAGGACTACTAAATTATCGTTGTTAAAAAAGAAATTTCAAATTAGGCAATATGGCTATCAAAACAAGCACTTTCGGGCGTGTAGAGCTGAGCGGCAAAGATGCTGCTCGGTTCATTCAGCACATGCGCGAAGACAAACCGAACGCTACTGCTCAAGCCACGCTTGCGCATGGTCGGGCTGTGCTGCGCCAATTGCTGGCCTCCAAAGTTACCAATTCATCGAAATAGTTTCACCAAGATGCTGTTTGGTGTTGACTACGTTATCCGCGAGCTAAAGCCTAGTGATCGTATAAATAGCTTTAAGACAGGAGCTGCAGCATTTGCTCCATTGAAAAGCTTTTTACGCAATCAGGCAAAAGATTTTCATACTGGAAATATTGCCAAGACTTATGTTGCTATTAAGCTTTTAGTTGACAAAGATGTACCAGTCATAGAGCCAGTAGAAGATGACGTTTCGGGAATTCTTGGTTACCTGACGCTCACCTGTAGCGAGATTGATATTCGCAATGGTTATGCCCTTGAAGACTGTCAGTATGCTAACCGATATGAGTCCTTACCTGCCGTTAAAATTGCTCGTTTAGCTGTTGATGAACGATATCGAGGCGTACGTGTCGGGGAAAATCTTGTGTCGATTGCTCTCGCTATAGCCGCTGATGTAATTGCACCTGCTGTTGGATGTCGGTTCGTTGTTACGGATGCCAAATCTGAAGCCGTTAAATTTTATACGCGAACGGGCTTTACTTTATTGGATACGGATGTAAATCGTCAAAGTGAAACACCAGTTATGTTTATTGACTTACTTCCACTAATGACAGAATAGTAAAGTGTCCATTTTATGTCCACTTTACTGGCATTTAATGACGATTATTGAGGGATTTTTTCTTGTAAGTCGTTGAATTGTCGAGTATTGACGGTTGTTGACGGCAAGCAAGACGCACTCATAATCCGTTGGTGCCGTGTTCGACTCACGGGAGGCCCACCAGAATTTGGCAGCATCGAATGAAGCCCCGGCGGGCAGCTGCCGGGGCTTTTTTATGTGCGCTTGTGTCCGAATGGCGGACCTGACCCTGATACCCGTGGCCCTGATACCCGATCTGCGGGCCTGGCGCCGGTGGCGCCATAGCCGGTCTTGTCAACTGTTGCAGCCCGCCACAAGGATGGTCAGAGTGCGCGCCGCACGCGATCATGCGCGTCATCGGCGATGCTCTTGTCGCCGCCCGGGGGCAGCCCGGCCAGGACGAGCAGCGCATCGATCTGCCGGTGATGCCACGGATCGGCCAGTTCCTTCACCAATGGCAGGTTGAGCGCGGCAAACGCCGGCACCCAGGTATCGCCATCGTGGCTGCTGCGGCGCAGGGCCAACTCGGGATTGAACTGGTATTGGCCGGTCGCCAGGCGCTTGAACAGGCGCCGGTTGTAGGCGTAGTCGCGATCGACCTCGTTGCGTGCCAGCACGCCGGAAATGAAGGCGCGCTTCTTGCGCTCCGGCGCCAGTATGCTCGGCGGCATTTTTTCGTAGGCGTCGAGCAGCATGCCTGCATCGAAGCTGCCGCGCTCGTGAATGCCGAAACACGATTTGAACAGCATCCACATGGTCTGGAACAGCAGGTACTCGGACTGGCGCTTGTCGATGCGTATCAGGCGCTCGCCCGCCATCACATCGATGCAGGGCGGCGCCACCAGGTGGTAGACGGCGCCCAGCGATGCCGTGGCGTAGGCGCTGTCGCGGCAGGCCGTGGCCAGCACCCAGTGCAGCGCGTTGCGGCCCAGGTGGTCGGTGGCGCCGCTGTCGGCGCCGCGTTCGAGCAAGGCCTCAATCAGCGGCAGGTTGCCGGCCGCTGCCGCCGCCATCAGTGGCGTCTGGTTCATCGGCGTGCGATGCTCGACGCCGTGCTTGTCGCACAGGCGCAAGATGTCTTTGATGTTGCGTGCAAAATACCCCTGGTAGTGGCGCCGCCCCAGCGTTGGTGCGAGCCGGTGGAAATTGCGCGCCTGCTCGAAACCGGCATCGTGCGCCAGCAGGCCGGCCAGCACCGGTTCGTCGAAACAGGTCGCGTAGTCGAACAGCTGGCTCTTGCTTTTGCTGCCAGGCGCGCGCTCGCGGAAGACTTTCGCCAGCGTCTCGCGCAAGGTGGCGTCGTTGAATACCGTCCATGGCACCGGGGTGGTCTTGAGGATCAGGCGCTCGATCGCGTCCGCTTGTTCCTGCTTGCCTTGCAAGGCAAGCTTGCGCGCTTCTTTTTGCCAGTCCTCGAGGCTCGACGCTTGCGCATCGACCTTGGCCGCTGCATCGGCCTGGCTGATATCGAGCAAGCGCAGCAGCGGA
The DNA here is from genome assembly GCF_002250505.1 of Janthinobacterium sp. PC23-8. Classification (GTDB taxonomy): domain Bacteria; phylum Pseudomonadota; class Gammaproteobacteria; order Burkholderiales; family Burkholderiaceae_D; genus Janthinobacterium. The sequence goes on along the minus strand of NZ_NJGY01000001.1, from coordinate 1,387,058 downwards.
TGGCCGGCATCGGATTCGATCAGGTAGACATTGCGCACCGCCCTGGTCAGCGCCACGTACAGGGCGTTGACATAGAATTTGTAGATCTCGAGCGACTTGTCGGCCTTGTCCCGGGCGCGGCTGTATTGCAGTTCGTCGCCGGCCAGGTCGGTCGCGCTGACCCCGTCGGCGATGTCGGCGAACCGGCTGCGGTTGTCGGAAACAAAGCGGAACAGCACGATGCTGTCGTATTCGAGGCCCTTGGCTTCATGCACCGAGAAAATCAGCGGCGTATCGAACTGCTTTTTCGCTTCGGCCTTGTCTTCGTCGCGCAGCACCAGTACCGCAAAGCGCGTCGAGCGGCGGATTTGCGTATTGAGATCGCGGCGGGCATTGTCGCTGTCGGCCAGCAGGCTGACCGTGCCGGCCTCCTGGTTGACGGCGTCGACCAGGAAATTGCTCTCGCGGTCGATCGAGCCGAAGCGCCGGTGCTTGATCTTGAGCAGCGTGTTGGCAATCCGCGTGACTTCCTTGCCGTTCCTGAAATTGGCGCGCAACACCTGCAACTGCTGTCTTTCGGCCAGCGCCGGATCGTTCCAGAACAGGGTCTTGATTTTGCTCCAGGAGAAAAAATTGGGGTGGACGATCTGGTTCGAATCGCCGCACAGCAAAAACTGACCCGGCGCCTTGAGCGCCTGCAATACCAGCGCCAATTGCACCACGGTCAGATCCTGGACCTCGTCGACCACCACGAAATCGTAGCGCGCCGCGACCTCGCGCCGCCAGGCGTGCGCCACCAGGTTCAGGTCATACAATTGCGCCTCGTGCAGCCAGTCGCAGTAGCGCTCGAAGAGGTCGTAGAGGGTATCGCGTTCGCTCGCAGCGAAGATCGACAGCCGGGTGCCAAGCGCGCGGTATTGCTCGCGCGCCAGCACGCCGCCGGCATCGGCGGTCAGCACGCCGCGGATTTCCTCGAAGGCCTGGTGGGCATCGATGCCCTTGAATTGCTGGCGCATGCGCGCAAACCAGGCGGAAAAATCGCGCCAGTTCGCTTCGCGCCCGGCCGGCACGCGGATCGACTCGATGAACTCGCGATACGACAGGAAGGTCGCTTCCTGCCCTTCGCGCTCGAAGCCGTCGGCAAAATACAAGTCGCGCGCCGCCTGCGCCAGGTAGGCCGAATGCGTTACGTACAGGATCTCGCCGCGCGCATGCTTCATTTTTTCCAGCGTCAGGGCGGTCTTGCCGCTGCCGGCGCTGCCGACGATGATCAGCGGTGCCGGCTGCAGATAGATCGCCTGTTGCGCATCGTCGAAGGAAATGACTTTGTCGAGCCAATGCACATGGCGCCGCTGCGGGTGCAGATAGCGTACCGGATCGGCCTGCTCGATCGCCTCGGCCGCCTCGACCGGCGCAATCCTGGCGTCGTCGATCCCGGCGCCGCGCAGGAAGCGCGACTTGTCGTAGGCATGTTGCTCGATCACCTCCAGCATCAGCGCGTACACCTCGCCCTGGTAGCGGATGGTCGAGAACAGCAAGCGGTCGGCATAGTCGAGCTTGGCGCGATAGAACTTGCCGTGTGCTAAATTTGTCAGTTTTTTGACATCGGCCGAGCGAAAATCGTCGCGTTCGATCGCCTGCCGCACCTTGTCGTACTGTGCCTTGTTGCGGGGCGGCGAAAATTCGGCGTATTCAAGGATTTTCATAAAGCGGGTCGGCGCGGGGCGCGCTGCCGAAAGTGGCGGTTACTCAAGCCGGTATTTTAGCCGAGGCAGAAAAAAGGTGGTTAGCCGCAGTGCGGGGTTGCGCCAGACCCGGCACCGCTGCGGCGGACTTTGCGTAGATTGCACTGTCAGACAACAAGCCGCGTCCTGCGGAGCCAACGCACTGGCGGCGCTCACCTTATATTTGCAGCATTGGTCAACCGGCCAGAGATGGCGGGCCGTACTGCGTGCGCCGCCCTGAACCGACAGGTCTCCAAAACTGCTTATCAAAGGAAATCATATGAGCCTCAGCGGACTTACCCGCTCCACCGGAACAGCGTCCATCGCGGGTGGCGATGGCTACCTTCTCCAAAGCAAGACTGATCTTGCCCAAGCGGTGGCGTACGCGATTGAGCGCAGCGCTGCCGTGGGTGCCCGTGAGGCCATGGCCATGGTCAGCGAGCAAGGCGGCGTCACCGTCACTGTCGCCGGTGGCCAGGTCGAGACCGCCGTGCGCGAAGGCAGTCAAAGCCTGCGCATCACGGTCTATGCCGATGGCCGCACCGGCGTTGCATCGACCCAATCACTGAGCCGCAGCGCCATCGACCGGGTGGTGGAGCAGGCTGCCGCCATGGCGCGCCAGCTGGAACCCGATCCGGATGCCGGCCTGGCCGAGCGCGACGCCCTGGCATGGTCAACGCCGGGCGTGCCACTGTTCGCGCCGTGCGGCCAGAGCGCCGGGGATCTGACCGAAGCCGCGCTGGCCATCGAGACCGCCGCGCTGGCGAGCGCCAACCGTGACGAGGTGCGGGTGTCGCAGGCGGGCGCCGCCAGCCAGGACATGCGTTTTGCGCTGGCCACCAGCCAGGGGTTTTGCCGCACCGGCAGCAGCTCGGTCCAGCAGCGCTGGTGCCAGACCATCGCCCAGCGCGGCGAGGACATGTACCAGGGTAACTGGTCGTCGGTGGACCGCCGCCTGGACGGTCTGCGCTCCCATGCCGAGGTGGGCCGCATCGCCGCCGAAAAGGCGCTGGGCATGCTGGGCGCCGAAGGGCTGACCACCTGTCGCGTGCCGGTGCTGGTCGATGCGCCGGTGGCCTCCAGCCTGGTGCGCGACCTGTGCGCCCAGCTGAGCGGCACGGCACAGTTTCAGCGCCTGACCTTCCTGCCCGACGCCCTGGGGCAACCGCTGGCGGCCGCGCACCTGACGCTGGAAGAAGATCCCTTCGAGCCCTTTGGCCTGGCCAGCGCCACGTTCGACAGCGAAGGCGTGGCGGGCAGGCGCCGCGCCATCGTGCGCAGCGGCGTGGTCGAGGGGCTGTTTCTGGACACGCGCATGGCGCGCAAGCTGGGCCATGCCTCCACCGGCAACGCCGGCGGCATGCGCAACCTCACCCTGACCAGCAGCGCCACCCTGCCGGGCGACGACTTGCCGGCCATGCTGCGCAAGCTGGGCACCGGCCTGTGGCTGACCCGCTTCATGGGCGGCGGCAGCAATCTGGCCACCGGCGTGTATTCGCGGGCGGCGGCCGGCTTCTGGGTTGAAAACGGTCTGGTCGTGCGGCCTGTCCACGCTTTCACGGTGGCCGGCAATCTGCAAGACATGCTCAAGGCCATCGTCGCGGTGGGCGCCGACGTGCACCGCGAGGGCGCGATCCGGGTCGGCTCGATCCTGCTGCCCGACTTGCAGATCGCCGGACGCTGATGTCAACCACTCCTTTGAAGAGAAAGCCGATTCCCATGCTTATGACCGCTTCCCATCGCCTGGCCCTGGCCCAGGACAGATTACTGGTCGCTAACGACCTCGATATCAACCAGCTGCAGACGGGGCTGTCCGGCCTGTGGGCGCGCGGCGCCGATTACGGCGACCTCTATTTCGAATTGACCACCCGCGATGCCTGGTCGCTGGAACGCGGCAAGGTTGCCCGCGCCGCCTTCTCGATTTCGCAAGGCGTGGGCGCACGCGCTGTCAACGGCGACAACACCGCCTTTGCCTATTCCAGCGATATCAGTCAAAAAGCCATCAGCGCCATCACTGCGGCGGCCCGCAGCATGCAAGCCCAGGGCCAGGATGCCGGTGCGACCGGACGTGGCGTGGCCATTGCCGGGGTGGCCCGTGATGCCCGGGCCTACCCGGCCATCGAGGCGGCGGGCGGCATGGACAGCGTCGAAAAGGTGGCGCTGCTGCAGCGGCTCGACCAGATGGCGCGCGCCATTGATCCGCGCATCATCGAGGTCTCGGCCCAGCTGTCGGTGGAAGATACAACCGTGCTGGTGGCGGCCACCGACGGCACGCTCGCCGGCGATGTCCGCCCGCTGGTGCGGCTGGACATCTCGGTCATCGCCGAGAGCCCCAGCAAGCGCAGCACGGGCGCTGCCGGCGGCGGCGGCCGGTTTGCATTAAGTGAGTTCAGCGCCGACCGGCTGGAAAAAATGGTGCGCAAGGCCACCTCCATAGCGCTCACCAACCTGGGCGCCAAGCCTTCGCCGGCCGGCGAGATGACCGTGATACTGGGCTCAGGCTTCCCCGGGGTGCTGCTGCACGAGGCGGTCGGGCACGGGCTGGAGGGCGATTTCCATCGCAAGCGTGAATCGGTGTTCAACGGCATGATCGGCCAGCAGATCGCCGCCGCCGGCGTCAACGTCTTCGACGATGCGACGCTGCCCGAAGCACGTGGCTCGCTCAATGTGGACGATGAAGGCGTGGCCGGCCAGCGCAACTTGCTGATCGAGGACGGCCGCCTGGTCGGCCTTATGCATGACAAGACCAGCGCCCGGCTGATGGGCTGCAGCGCGACCGGCAATGGCCGGCGCCAGTCCTACGCCGACCTGCCGATGCCGCGCATGACCAACACCTTCCTGGACAACGGCTCTTATGACCCGCAAGAAATCATCGCGTCGGTGCGCAACGGCATCTATGCGGTCGAGTTCAGCGGCGGCACCGTGGACATCACCTCGGGCCAGTTCAATTTTTCTGCCGAGCAGGCCTTTCTGATCGAGAACGGCAAGGTAACCGCCGCCATCGAAGGGGCCACGCTGATCGGCGTGGGCAACCAGACACTCAAATCCATCTCGATGATCGGCAACGATCTGGCGCTCGATGGCGGTGTCGCGCTGTGCGGCAAACACGGCCAGATGGTGGCGGTCGGCGTGGGCCAGCCGACGATTCGCATCGACAACGTCGTCGTCGGTGGCGCAAAGGGATAAATCATGCAAGCAAAGACAGCAACACCGGCACCACGCCACAGCAAGCTCCTGATCATCGGCTCCGGGCCGGCAGGCTACACGGCGGCGATCTACGCCTCGCGCAGCGCGCTTGAACCGGTGCTCATCGAGGGTCTGCAGCCCGGCGGGCAGCTGACCATCACCACCGATGTCGAGAACTGGCCCGGCGACACCAGCGTGCAAGGCCCCGAGCTGATGGCCCGCATGGGCGAGCACGCGCGGCATCTGGGCACCGAGATCATCAACGACTATATCGTCGAGGTCGACCTGTCGCTGCGCCCCTTCGTGGCCGTCGGCGACGGCGGCGCGCGCTACAGCGCCGACAGCCTGGTGATCGCCACCGGCGCCAACGCGCGCTGGCTGGGGCTCGACAGTGAACGCCGCTACCGTGGCAAGGGCGTCTCGGCCTGCGCCACCTGCGACGGCTATTTTTTTCGCAACCGCGTGGTAGCGGTGGTGGGCGGCGGCAACACGGCGGTCGAAGATGCGCTGCACATGGCCAACTTCGCCAGCCAGGTCTATCTGATCCATCGCCGCGACAGCTTGCGTGCCGACCAGACCAACCAGGCCCGCCTGCTGGCCAACCAGAAGATTTTGCCGATCTGGAACGCGGAAGTGGCCGAAGTGCTCGGTGACGGCAAGAAGGTCACGGGCCTGCGCCTGCACCACCGCCAGAACGGCGAGACCTCGGAGCTGGCGCTGGACGGCCTGTTCGTGGCGATCGGCCACGATCCGGCCACCAGCCTGTTCAAGGACCAGCTGGCCATGGACGAGGACGGCTACCTGCTGGTGACGCCAGGCTCGACCGCCACCAGCGTGGCCGGCGTGTTTGCCGCTGGTGATGTGCAGGACAGGCACTTCCGCCAGGCCGTGGTGTCGGCCGGCATGGGCTGCATGGCGGCCCTGGAAGCCGAGCGCTTTCTGATCGATACCCAGGCTGGCGCAAGCCAGCCCGAGTGACCCCTTCCAGCCGCCCCGCCTGGCGGGCGGCGTCTACCTATAAAGGATGCAACCATGTCTTTGCTCAAAGTCACTACCACCAACAGCTTCGAGGACGATGTGCTGCGCTCGTCGATTCCTGTGCTGATTGATTTCCACGCCGTTTGGTGCGGCCCGTGCAAGGCCTCGGCGCCCGCGCTGGAAGATGCTGCGCGCGAGTTCGAGGGCGAGGTCGCCTTCGTCAAGGTCGATATCGACCAGGAGTCCGAACTGGCCGAGGCTTACGGCGTGCAGAGCGTGCCGACCTTCATTCTGATCAAGGACGGCGCGCCGGTAGAGCGCTTCATCGGCCTGATCTCGCGCGGCAAGCTGGCATCGGTGCTCGAACCCTACACCGGAGGCGGCCAGTGAGCACTTTCCACGCCTTTGGCAACGCAGCCACCAAGCAGGCCCTGCAGGCCGACGTCCGCAGCAAGGGGCCGGTGTATTGCGTGTGGCTGACCCACGCCTCGATCGAGGGTGATCTGACCATGATCTCGCAAGATTACGGCCTGCACCCGGCCCTGGTCCGGCTGTTGCCGGCGCTGGGCGCCTTTGGCGAGGACGACGCGGCCCTGACGTTTTACGACGCCCTGCTCGAGCGCATTCCGGTCGGTGCCGGGACCGGCCACCTCGCCCGCCGTACAGTGCTGCTGGCCTGGACGGATCCGGTCCATGGCCGCGCCCGGCACGTCGAAGCCGGCGCGGTGCGCGACGCCTGTGTCGCCATCATCACGCTGGTGCAGCGATCGCTCGACACCACCGTCGACAAGCCAAGCTGGCGCGCCGCCCGCACCAGGCTGACACAGGCCCAGCGGGAAGCCCCCGCCAGCGAGCCGGTGGTCGACTTGATGCTGTCGCTGGCCTGGGACCTGGAACTGTCGCCCGGTGCAGTCCAGGACGTCATGCGGGCCTGGACTGCGCAGTTGTCCGCCGAGGCCGAGGCCAGCGACGAGGACCCGTTCACCGAGGCCGAGGCCAGCTTTTTCAAGTCCGCCATGGACCGCATCAGTGAAGAATCATTCACCGCGCTGAACATGGTGGACGGCGATGGCGATCCCAGCTACGAAGAGTTCCTGGAAGAAGTGAATAAACGCTGGGCCGCCGACCCGGTCACGCTGGCCCTCAAGGAGCGGTCGGTGGCCAGGCAGGCCCGGATCAAAGCCAGGTTGGCCCTCTGGCGGAGCGAGATGCAACAAAAAATGCTTGATGACGCCGCCACGCTGGTCGTGTAATCTGGAGGTGCCCAGCTCAAGGAGGCGGCCCGGCGATGATCCGGGCCGGTCACGCAACCGGTCACGCAACGTATGTCAGTGAAGTCTTCGCTTATTGCCGTCTTCGACAACAGCTTTCGCGGTTCCCGCGAAGGCCATGGCTGGTGTGTCACCAGTGTGACACGCGACATCGCCACCGTACACCACATCTGCGCCGGTGCCTTCGCCTGCTCCATCGAAGGCGCGACGGGCGCGGACGGCAGGGGCTTTTGCACCCACACCATTTTCCTGCGTTCTGGCCAATTGAGCGTGGACCAGCACGGGCATCGCCGCATGCTGCAGGCAGGCGACATCTTTGTCGCCTGCGCCTGGCAGCCCATGGCGCTGGCCGGCTCTGGCGAGGTGGACATGCTGATCATCACCTTGCCGGGCTGGTGGTCGATGCAGCGCTTCCTGGACAATTTACAGGTCTTGCCGGACCTCTACATCAGCAAAGATTATTTTGCCGCCCCGATCATCGCCGATCTGGCTCGGCGTATCCCGGATCTCAAGGACGATGAAACCCTGCCCCAGGCCCTGACCATGATCAGCGACCTGCTGCGCACCGCGCTGGCCGCCGGCACCAGGCCAGACAACATCATGCCGCGCGCGCGCGGGCGCATGGGCGAAATCCTGTGGTTCATCGCCCGCAACATCGAGCAAACCGGCATGTCGGCGCAAGATGCCGCAGCGAAGCTGAAATGCTCGGTGCGTACGATCTACAATACTTGCGCAGCCCACGGCACCAGTTTCAGCGCGGTGCTCATTGAAACCAGGCTGGTGGCCGCGCAGTACCAGCTCGTGCGGACCCAGGAACGTATCTCCCAGATTGCCTATGACGTGGGCTTTTCCAGCCTGTCCCACTTCTCACGCCTGTTCCGGGCGCGGTTCGGCATCACGGCCAAAACGATGCGCGCCAACAATCGTTCCTGAACCGGGGCCTTCCCGCCGCGCTGAGCGGATCACGCCCAACATGTGAGAACGGCTCCCGGTAACGGCTCCCGGTAACGGCGCCCGCTTGATCAGAAGTGCTTGCGCAGCGACAGCGTGAAGCGGCGCCCGCGCGGATCGACATAAGACGTCGGGCCCACAATATAGGCAACGCCGCTGGCGATGGACGAACCCTGGTTGTTGAACACGTTGTTCACGCCAAAGCTCGCTTCGGTTTCGCCCAGAACGCCGCCTCTCGTGCCGAAGTCATGGCGCACATAGACGTCGTGGTACAACTGACTGGGTACCTTGCTGGCGCCCTGCCACATCTCCCACATCTGGCAGTCGGCTTCCGACTGGGTGGACTGGCAAACCCGGTAGCTGTCGTAATACTGAGCGTTCCAGCCAGCGCTCCAGGCGTCGTTCCTGCTCCAGTCGATCCCGAGGTTGCCACGCCACTTCAGCGGGCCATCGGAAAAACCGGCACGATCCACCGCCGCCTCCGTCGCCAGGACACGGCGGCTCAGCTCCTTCGTGTAAGTGGCGGCAGCATGGAAGCGCAAACGCCCCAGCGTCTCGCTGTTGATAGCGTATTCAGCCTGAAGGTCGAGCGCCTGAAGGCGGGTGCTGGCCAGATTGAGCGACGACGCGTCGATCTGCGTGATGGCGCCCGGCTGCCCGCCCGAACCCGGCCCACGCACCACGCGCCCAGGGAGCGAGGCTTCGTGGTCGATAAAATATTGCAGTGGCAGCGCACCGATCTCATTGGTCTTGCGGATATCGGTGTGATCCAGGGAAATACGCAAGCCCGGCGCAAACTGCGGAGTCAGCACCAGACCCAGGGAAGAGCTGCGCGAGGCTTCCGGCTTGAGCGACGGGTTGCCGCCCGCCAGCACCGTCAGCGGCGCGGGAACGGGCGAGTTGCCGCGTGCCGGATCGCGCAGATTCAACAGGGAGATCAGGAACGACGAGTACTGGCCTGGCGCCGCACTGCGAATCTGGCCAAGGTCGGGCGGCAGGAAGCCCGTGCCATGGCTGGCGCGCAAGGCGATATCGCGCGTCGGCGCATACCGAAAGCCCAGCGTGGAGTTGGTCGAGCCAAAGCTGTTGACCGAGGGTGACTGGGGCAGGAACGGCCCGTTGGCGCTGTCGACCGGAATCGACGAGCCCGAAAAGTCAGTCCGGTAACCATCATGGCGAATCGAGGCCATCAGTTCCAGCGCATTCACGAGAAATACGTTGTTGCTGGGCGAAAGCACCGGCGCGCGCAGTTCCAGATATTGCGCATCGACCTTCCGATGGGCTTCAGGTGTCCAGGAGAAGGTGCTGGCGCCACCGATATCGCTGAAATTGATGGAGTTGTCGCTGGTTTCACGCCGTTGCTCCAACGAGGCCGTGGCAGTCAGGTTGCCGCCCGGCAGCTTCATGAGCGGGCCGCTCAGACGCAGGGACAGGGTCTTGAGCGTGTTGCCGAGTTCACCTCTCTGTTTGTAGAACGAAAACAGCGAGTTCGGATCGCCGAGCGGCGAGGCCACGATGTCGCGCAGCGCCGCACCCTGAAGGGTGTCGTCGGCGGCCTGCGACGCGGCACCGAGGGCGGTGCTGTTGATGCTGGAGGTGGTGTTGTGCAGCCAGCCGTATTCCAGCACCGCGCTCCAGTGCCCGGGCAAGCGCACAATCGACCCGACATGGACGCGGGTGTTCTTGACCACCTGCTGCTGCACCAGGCCATTGGGCACGGTGAGGTAGGACAGCACATCCTGCTCGAAGGGATTGACCGTCGCGCTGGCCGGCACATACTGCAGGCTCTGCGTTGGCATCGTCAGGGAAGTCCTGGAATAGTCATACGCGTAGTCCAGATAGGCTTCGACATCTTTCGTGAACTCGCGGCGCGGGTTGAAGGTGAACGTCGTGGTTTCAGGCGCCGACCAGAGGGGCTGCGCAGTCTGGTTGAACTGGAGTTGGCCGGCATTGGCGGCCAGTGCCGCGCCGCCATCACTGGCCGCCCCGGTGTATTTGGCGGGAACGCTGGTGAGCGCCGATCCCAGCGCTGCACCACTCTTGAGCTGCAAGGGTTGGGTCGAGCAGGTAGAGCCATCAACGGTGGAACAGATGTTGGCGCCGCCCAGCAAGATGCTGGGATCGGTCGGAGCGTTGCGCATTTGTAGTTGTCGCCCCTGACTGTTGAAATCGCGCCGGTTTGACTGCAGCACCCCGGCATCGGCATGCGAGGCCGAAAACAGCACCCGCGTGCGCCCGTCTTCCAGCGAGAAACCACCGCTGAGGCCCACGCGGTATTGCCCCGCCGCCCCATCAGAAGCATTGCCATAGCTGGCATCGACCTCGATCCCGGAGTAGTCGCGCTTGAGAATAATGTTGATCACACCACCGGTCGCGCCACCACCATAGATGCCGCTCGCCGTCGCCGGCAGGATCTCGATGCGTTCGATCTGCGACACCGAAATGCCGTTGAGGTTGGGCTGTTGAAAAGAATCGCCCGTCGAAATGCTGGGCAGACGGCGCCCGTCAACCAGAATCAGCGTCTGGTTGGCGCCCAGGCCACGCAGGTCGAGGCGGCCCTGTGGCGAGGTCTGTGGACCCAGTTGCGAGGTCGTGTTCTGCTGCGCATTCATCGGCAGATAGGTCTGCAGGAAACTTTCGATGGTTTGCGCGCCACTTTGGGCAATCTGCTCGGCATCAAACACCACATAGGGCTGGATGTCGTCACGGCTGCGGCGGATGTCCATATCGAGCGTGGACTTGCCGCGCACCAGAATCTGCGGCAGGCCAACCTCGCTGGCGGCGCCGTGAGCATTGCTCTGGGCCGTATTGGCCTGATCCTGAGCATAAGTGGTGCTGCACAACGACACCCCCATGGCCAGGTTGCCCAAGCCCATCAGGGCGCGAAAACGTACACCTGTAACGTCAAACTTCATCTGCTGTACCCCTTGATGACAATGGTTGGCTGAGTGGCGAGAGGCTGGTCCTGCCGTTTTCAATTCTGAGAAGCTGTTGGTGAAATTGCGCCACGCTGTCGCGGTGCGCGACGGAGATGAGCGCCGCCTTGGGCAAGCGCTCAACGACGGTCTGGTAGACCTTCGTTTCTGACTGTGCATCGAGGGCACTCGTGCCTTCATCGATGAACAGGAAATCGGGTTGGCTCAGAATCGCCCGAGCGGCTGCAATACGCTGTTGCTCCCCGGGCGAGAGGATGCGGCTCCACGGCTGGTAGGTGTGCAAGTCGGGCAGGAGGCGCTCCAGGCCCAACGCGATCAGCAGGCCGGTGTACTGCTCATCGCGGTAGCGATCGGGCGCATGCGGATAGGCCATCAAGCTGGCGATCGTGCCGTTGGGCATGTAATTGCGCTGGGGCAGAAAGGCGATGACCGCGTTGGCGGGCAGCTCCACCACTCCACTGCCGTAGGGCCACAGCCCGGCAATGCTGCGCAACAGCGTGCTTTTTCCAGCGCCGGAGGTGCCCTGCACCAACACGCGCGACCCTGCCTCAATATGCAGTTTGTCGAGCGTCACCATCGGCGCACCATTCGGGAAGGTAATGTTCAGATCATGGGCGGCAATCTGCGGCGCAGGACTTTCGCTGATCACGATGTCGCTGCTCACGGTCTGCGACAGCGCTTCGTCGAGCAAGCGCAAACGCGCGATGGACGAGCGCCAGGTGGCAAGTTCGGCATATTGCGTCACCAGGGTGCCGATACCGTTATAGACCTGGCTGAACGAGGCCGACACGATCTGGATGTCGCCTATCTGCATACGCCCTTCGAGCACGAACGGAATACACAGCAGGTAGGGCATCAACATCAACAGCATGTCGGGCAGCCCGGTGGCAATCGTGATGCGCATATTGGCCAAGGTGTAGGTGCGCCAGTTCAGCACGATCAGCGCGAAGGTGTCGGCCAGCCGGCGACGCTCGAGGGGTGCCGCACGAACGAAGGCGATCGATTCGCCGTTCTCCCGCACCGCGTGCATTTCCGATCGGAATTGCGCTTCAAGCCGTTGCCGCACAACCTCGGCGCGCGTCAGCAGTGCGCCAACCCAATGCACCAGCAGCGTCATCGCCAGCGCAAAGCCAAAGGCGAGATAGACCAGCAGGCCGGGGATCGGCTCCGTTATGCCGATGGCGGGCACCCCCACCGGCGGCGAAAGGCGCCACAGCTGTGACGTGTAAAGCAGAACACCGAACAGCGAGCCCAGGACCGACACTCCAATCTGGGTCAGCTTGTCGACAAACTGGAAGATATCTTCCTGAATACGCTGTTCCGGATAGTCGAGTTGCGCACGCCGTTCGAGGTGAAAGAAACGGTTGTCGTTCATCCAGCGATCGAGCAGCGTGGTTGTCAACACGCGGCGCATGCGCATGCGCAAGGACAGGCGCGACCAGGTACCAATGGCGCCCAGCACCGTGGTCACGACGCCGAACAGCAGGATCTGGGTGATGATGCCCGGAATGACCGAGGCATTGTGAGCGGCCAGCGCGTTGACGATGTCCGCAAACGCCAGCTGCATCTTCAGGAAGAAGGACATCGCCAGCCCGCTGTGCGCGAACTGGTAGGCGATGAGCAGCGAGCCCGCCAGCGGCTCGGCCTTGACGTATTGCACGACCAGCGACGCGCCATATCGGATGTCAGCCCGCAAGGACTTGCCGCCGCTTTCCTGCGGCATTTCGCGCTTGACCGCCTCTTCTGCAGAGGGGTCCGTGATGCCGACGTCAGTCATGCCGGGTTCCCCCCACTGTCAGGGCTTTCACACCCCGCTCGCGTTGAGCTGGCCGGTGACTCGATGAACCTGCGCAGACTGTCCATCTGCTGGCGCAGCACACGGTCTGATGCCGACCGGGCTTGTTGCGTGGCTGCCTTCAGGCGGGCCTGCATGTCCGCTTGCATGAACGCCAGCACCGTATCCCTCGATTGCGGATCGCGCCCCAGCAGCGTTTCCATGGGCAAGTGCGACAGCTGAGGATCGCGCTGGGCACGGGTCACTGCACGCAGGCCCACCGACGACTGCGTCAGGAGCTCCCAGTCTTCGCCGCTGAGGTAGGGGGCGGTCAAAAACTGGCGCAACTCCTTCACGAAGATCTGGAAGATCGGCACGAATTCAGGCGCCAGCCCGCGCGCCGGCCAGGCCAGCGATTCGACCAGCTCGGACAAGCTGTAGCCCCAAGGGTCGCTGGAGTTGTCAGAAGCGCGCAGCGCATCGGAGCGCACGCTGCGCCATTGCCTGGGCGCCACCTGCACGCCGTCGATCTCCTGTGCCCACAAGCCGGCAATCCGCTCGGCACAGGTGCGCACGGATGGCGCCATATGGGCCGCCATGGCGAAGTCGGGCGCCAGAACGCGGGTCAGGAAGCTGTGCATGAAGCGCGGCACCACGCCCCCCAGATCCGCGCCCACAGGAATGGCCTCCAGCCACTCGATGGCAAACCCCAGAATGGCCTCGCTACCCAGCATGGCCAGGCCAAAGGGCGCGGCCTGGTCCTCGCTGAACTCGACGCCCGAATAGACCAGGCCCTCGCACAGGGTCGCCAGTTCGACCGGCAGGCCGGTGCGCTCGATGAACTGCTCCGGAATCTGGGTTTCAGCCAGGGTCCCCGATATCGAGACCATCCCGCCATCGGTCCGCCATTTCAGATAGGACAGCGGGAAGACCTGTCCTTGCGACCACTTGGCGCGAACCCGCTCAACCATCTCCGCCTTGCGGGCCGGATCGCCGTCGAAGGCGCAGTAATGTATGGCGCCGCTCATGCTTCGCCGTCCTGATCGAGGAAGGCGTCGATCTCGCTGGCCAGGCGCGTGCGGCTGCGGTCGTGCAAAGTGAGCACCGTCTCGCCATGCCTGGTCAGCACCAGATAAGGGATGCCTTGAACGCTGAATTTCTCGGCCAGTGCAGGGCACTCGTCGATGTTGACCTTCACAATCTTCAAGCTGCCTTCGTACACCGGCGCCAGGGCCTGCAGTGTTGGTAGCAGAGCCATGCAAGGCCCGCACCAGGGTGCCCAGAAGTCGATCAGAACGGGAACCTCGCTGCGCGCCACTTCGGCCTCAAAGTTCGCATCGCTGACGGGAGTAATTTGCGCGGTCATATCTGTAGTCCTTGCGGTGATGGGGGTGATGGGGGCTGAAGTGATCGATCTGTGGCGGCGGGCCGCGCCGATCAATCAAGCCATTGCCTGTTATGACAAGCATATGACCTGGGTGGGCCGACGATGGCTCGACAGGACCCTGCTTTTTGCCTGACAGTGCAAACTACAAGGCAACCATTGAGCCGCCAGCGGCCAGCCGCCCCACCTGTCGGGTGTGCTCAGCGCTGGGCAAAGTCCGGGCATGGCGGCAGCGAGTCGATCTGGCTGTTGGGGCACGTCGGGCGACGTTCCAATACGTCCGCCAGCCAGCGCGCCGGATCAAAGTCCATTGAGCCTGGCGGTAGCGAACAGGGTTTTATATATATGTCGCGTTGTTGATCGGAGGAGGAATTGTCGCGCGAATGGTACGGTGCCCTTCACTTTTCCATACCGCGTGCGTCGCCTCAATGCCGCCGGAAATGGTTACCAGATCGAGTGAGCCGCGCGACGCGTCGCCGCAGCAAGACCTGCGACTAACGGTATTTCGATTGACGGCCGGATCGCCAGATTTTTTGGTAGGAACAATATATAAAGTCGCTTGATTTATTAATTATCGGGGAGTATATTGAATTCGGGTACCGCCGTTGGCGGTCGCCCCCAGGCCGAGGCACTCGCCCTCCCGGTAAAAAACAAATAGATTCTGGAGACAACACAATGAACGTCAAACAATGCATCGCACTGGCTATTCTAACGGCAACTGGCGGCGTCGCCATGGCCGATGAGCCGATCGTCGGTCTGATCACCAAAACCGATACCAACCCCTTCTTCGTGAAGATGAAAGAGGGCGCGCAGCAACGCGCAAAACTGAAGGGCGCCAAGCTGTTGACGGCGGCCGGGCGCGCTGACGGCGACAACGCCGGCCAGGTAACGGCGATTGAAAACATGGTCGCCGCCGGGGCCAAGGCGATCATGATCACCCCGAACGATTCGAAAGCCATTGTGCCGGCCATCAAGAAGGCGCGCGCCGCCGGCGTGCTGGTGATCGCCCTCGACAGCCCGACCGAGCCGCAGGACGCGACGGACGCGCTGTTCGCCACCGACAACTACAAGGCCGGCTTGCTGATCGGCCAATACGCCAAGGCCGCTTTCGCCGGCAAGCCCGCCAAGATCGCCATGCTGGACTTGTTCCCGGGCCATCCGGTGGGCATTTCCCGCCACAACGGTTTCCTGGCCGGCTTCGGCGCGTCGGGCATCAGCGCCAAGACGGTCGAACTGGCGAAAACCGCCGATGTGGTATGCATGGCCGACAGCTTCGGCGACCAGGGCAAGGGCCAGACGGCGATGGAAAACTGCCTGCAGAAAAATCCCGACATCAATCTGGTGTACACCATCAACGAACCGGCCGCCGCCGGCGCCTACAAGGCACTCAAGGCCCTGGGCAAGGAAAAGAACGTGATGATCGTCTCGGTCGACGGCGGCTGCGCCGGCGTGCGCGACGTCAAGGCCGGCGTCATCGCGGCGACCTCGCAGCAGTATCCGCTGAACATGGCAGGCCTGGGCATCGAAGCCGGCGTCGAGTACGCCAAGAACGGCAAGAAGGTCAGCGGCTACGTCGACACCGGCGTCACCCTGATCAGCGACAAGCAGCAAGCAGGCGTCGCGAGCCGCGACACGGCGTTCGGCCTGAACTCCTGCTGGGGTAAATAAGCCCACGCCGGCAGCCGCCCCGGCAAGGCTACGGGCCTTGCCGGGGCGGTCGCCGGCGCGCACCCTTTTTTCCCTTTTGAATATGGATAACATATGAGTTCCACCGTCCCGAAATTTCTGCCGTCAATCTCGAAACTGGGTCCGGTCATTGCCCTGCTCGCCGCCTGCGTATTCTTCGCGTCGCAGAGCGACCGCTTCCTCAGCAGCCAGAATTTTTCCCTGATTTTGCAGCAGGTCATGGTCGTCGGCATCATCGCCATCGGCCAGACCCTGATCATCCTGACCGCCGGTATCGACCTGTCCTGCGGCATGGCCATGGCCCTGGGCTCGGTCATCATGACCAAATTCGCTGTCGACCTCGGCATGAACCCCTATCTCGCGGTCTTGTGCGGCATTGCCGTCACCGTACTGATCGGCTTCATCAACGGCGCGCTGGTCACCACGATCAAGTTGCCGGCGTTTATCGTCACGCTGGGCACGATGAACATTGCCTTCGCCGTCACGCAGTTGTACTCGCAGGCCCAAACCGTCACCGGTCTGCCGGAAGCGATGGGTTTTTTCGGCAACACCTTCCAGCTCGGCCAGGCCACCTTCACTTACGGCACCGTGCTGATGCTGGGCATGTATGTGCTGACCTGGCTGTACCTGCGCGAGACCGCGCCCGGCCGCCATCTCTACGCCGTCGGCAACAATCCGGAGGCGGCCCGCCTGACCGGCATCGCCACGAATAAAGTTTTGCTGGGCGTCTACATGATCGCCGGGCTGTGCTACGGCATCGCCGCGCTGATGTCGGTGGCGCGCATGGGTGTGGGTGACCCGCAGGGCGGCCAGACCGATAACCTCGACAGCATCACCGCGGTCGTGCTCGGCGGCACCAGCCTGTTCGGCGGGCGCGGTTCGATCATGGGCACCCTGGTCGGCGTGCTGATCGTCGGCGTGTTCCGCAACGGCCTGACCTTGATGGGCGTGTCCTCGGTGTACCAGATCCTGGTGACGGGCATCCTGGTGATACTGGCAGTGGCAACCGATCAACTTACACATAAGAAAGGTTGATGATCATGACAAGCCATGTGCAACCCGTATTCCAGGCCCGCGGCCTGGTCAAGCGCTACGGCAGCGTGACCGCCCTCGACGGCACTGATTTTGATTTGTTGCCGGGCGAAATACTCGCCGTGATCGGCGACAACGGCGCCGGCAAGTCCTCGCTGATCAAGGCCCTGTCGGGCGCCCTCGTGCCCGACGAGGGCGAGATGCTGCTCGACGGCAAGCCGGTCCATCTCAGGTCGCCGATCGACGCCCGCCGCTACGGCATCGAGACGGTGTACCAGGACCTGGCGGTGGCGCCGGCCATGACGATCGCCGAGAACCTGTTCCTCGGCCGCGAACTGCTGCGCAAGGGCATGATTTCGAGGTTCCTGCGCTGTATCGACAAGAAGAGGATGCTGGCCGAGGCGGAAGCCCATATGCGCGATTTGAAAATCGGC
Source organism: Janthinobacterium sp. PC23-8 (assembly GCF_002250505.1). GTDB lineage: Bacteria > Pseudomonadota > Gammaproteobacteria > Burkholderiales > Burkholderiaceae_D > Janthinobacterium. The sequence goes on along the minus strand of NZ_NJGY01000001.1, from coordinate 1,369,723 downwards.
ATCCGTTCAATGAAGCAAGCCGTCGGCACCCTGTCGGGCGGCCAGCGCCAGGGCGTGGCCGTGGCGCGCAGCACGGCGTTTGCCAAGCACGTCGTGATTCTCGACGAACCAACCGCCGCACTCGGCGTAAAGGAAGGCAATATGGTACTGGAACTGATACGCAATGTGCGCGACCGCGGCCTGCCGGTGATTTTGATCAGCCACAATATGCCGCACGTGTTCGAGATCGCCGACCGCATCCACGTCCAACGCCTGGGCAAGCGCGTCGCCGTCCTCAACCCGAAGCACATCAGCATGTCCGACACCGTGGCAGTGATGACGGGCGCGAAGAGCGCCGAAGAATTTCCGGAGGAAGCTCATGCTTAAAGGAATCGATCCGCTGCTCAGCCCGGAATTGCTGAAGATCTTGTGTGAAATGGGGCATGGCGAGGAAATCGTGCTGGTCGACGCCAACTTCACCAGCCAGACTTTGGGCCAGGGCAAGCCGCTGGTGCGCCTGCCTGGCATCGACCTGCAGCGCGCCAGCGCGGCGCTGCTGTCGGTGTTTCCGCTCGACGCCATGGTGGACCAGCCGGTCGCCTTCATGAAGGTATGCAACACCGCCGATGGCTATCTGTCGGCGCTGCAGCGCACCATGCTCGAGCAGATCGCCGCCACCGGCGCCGCCGCGCCGGAGCAATGCGAGGCGGTCGAGCGCTTCGCCTTCTATGAACGCGTCAAGGGCGCCTACGCCATCGTGCAGACCGGGGAAATGCAACCGTACGCCAATTTCCTGTTCAAGAAGGGTGTGATCAGCGAGCCGCTGGCGACCTGAGCCCAGAAGAACGCGCAAGAAATACATTCCCCGATCTGGACGCGTCTGGCGGTAGCGACGCAGGGGGAGTGCACCGCGCCTGCAGAAGCGATCCCTGGCAATGTGCGCATTGCCAGCGATGGTCAACGCCTTGGCGCGCCAACTGAAGAGCTTGATCCTCGCTCAAATTGAACGCTGGCCACAAGCCGGTGAACGATATGGATGAATTCGATGCCACGCGAAAAACCTTAGCTACCCTTGATGTTGCTGGAATTTCCGAGTCATCAAAAAATGGCCCAAAGGCAACAATCTTATCCCAGTGTACACCGCATCAAGCATTTGCACCAGTCAAGCCGCGCACGCTTGAATAAAATATAAATATAAAGGAGACACCATGTCAAACCACCTTACCCTTCTCGCCTCTTGCCTCGCCACCCTGCTGGTGGGCTGCAGCAGCGGCAACGACAGCGACAGCGGACCCATCCAGTCCAAATACCTTGAAACCTACCGCCCCCAGCTCTCGTATACAAGCGCCAAAAACTGGATGAACGATCCCAACGGTCTGGTCTACCACGACGGCGAATACCACCTGTTTTACCAGTACAACCCGAACGGCAATACCTGGGGCGACATGTCCTGGGGGCACGCCGTCAGCACCGACCTGCTGCACTGGAACGAGCTGCCCGTCGCCCTGACCGCCGAAAAAGACGCTGGCGGCAAGCTCACCCAAATGTTCTTCTCCGGCAGCGCCGTGGTTGACACCAACAATACCAGCGGCTTTGGCAGCGCCGGCAATCCTGCCATGGTGGCGATCTACACCAGTGTGTACCCGCAAGGAAAAACACTGGCCAACGGACAAGTGCTCGCCTCCAACAGCCAGGCCCAGTCCATCGCCTACAGCCTGGACCGGGGCCGTACCTGGACGCAGTACAAAGGTAACCCGGTGATTCCTGTGCCACCGGCGCCATTTGAAAACGAGGGGCAAAATTTCCGCGATCCAAAGGTCTTCTGGTATGCGCCGGAACAAAAATGGGTGATGATTGCCGTGGCCTCGGAGCGGCACCAGGCGCTGCTGTTTTCGTCCAAAAACCTGCGCGACTGGACCTATATGAGCGCCTTTGGCCCGGCCAACGCGGTAGGTGGCATATGGGAATGTCCCGACCTGTTCGAGCTGCCCGTCGATGGTGACGCCAGCAAACGCAAATGGGTGATGAACATCAACATCAACCCCGGCTCGGTGGCCGGTGGTTCCGGGGCGCATTATTTTGTAGGGACATTCGACGGCAAGCAATTCGTGGCCGACGCCAACAGCGTGATCGACAAGAAGCCCCCCGCAGGCACTGTCTACCAGGACTTTGAAGCGGCCAGCTTCGACGCCACCGGCTGGACCTCCACGGGCGACTTCGTCGGCAAGACGCCGATGGCCCCCTCGCATGGCGTGGCCGACAACCAGGGCAGCCAGCTGCTCGACACCTACCGGCTGGGCAAAGATGACGCCGCGGTGGGTACGCTCACCTCGCCCACCTTTACCGTGTCCAGCAAGTACATCAATTTGATGGTGGGTGGCGGGCGCCATCCACGCCTGGCCGATGCGGGCGACGGCACGGTCCCTGCGGGAACCTTGCTGTTTCCAGGCGCGGGTTTTGAAGGCCCGGCCAATGCGACCTACGCCGACCTGGGCTGGACGCCCGCCGGCGACCTGGTGGGGCAAAAGGTTGCCGCCGGAAGCGACGCCGACCGGCAAGCGGCAGCCGGCAAGCTCGGCTCGGGTGTGCTCAATTCCTTCTTCGGGGCCGGTGACGCGTCCAAGGGCAGCCTGACGTCGCCCACCTTTACCATCTCCAGGGCCTACATCAACTTCCTCATCGGGGGCGGCAACCATCCCTATGGCAGCGACAATCCTACGGCGGTGGTGCTCAAGGTCAACGGCAAGGTCGTGCGCAGCGCCACCGGAGCGGACTCCGAACTGAACTGGACAAACTGGGACGTGCGAGAGTTCGCCGGACAGCAGGCGCAAATTGTCATCATCGACGACAACGACGGTGCTTGGGGCCACATCGTGGCCGACGTGTTTGAGGCATCGGACCAACCGGCCAAGCCCATCAGCGATGAAACGACGGTCAACCTGCTGGTGAACGGCCAGGTGGTGAAGAGTGAGACCGGCGCCAATTCCGAAACCCTGAACTGGCGCAACTGGAACGTGGAGGCCTACCAGGGCAAGAGCGCGCAGATCCAGGTGGTGGACAAGAACACCGGCGGCTGGGGCCATATCCTGGTCGATCACATCGTCTTTTCCAACACTGCCAAAGAAGAAGCCAACTGGCTGGACTACGGCGCCGACTTCTATGCCGCCGTGACCTGGAACGGCATACCCGATGGCAAGCGCATCGGCCTGGGCTGGATGAGCAACTGGAACTACGCTGGCAACACGCCCACCACGCCATGGCGCAGCGCCCAGACTTTCGCCCGGGAATTCACGCTGCGCACCATAGCAGGCAAGGTGCGGCTGGTGCAGCAGCCGGTGGACAACTTCAGCAATCTGCGCGACAAAGCGCTCTACAGTGCCCAGGACCGTCCGGTGGCCGCCGGCGTGCAAGCGCTCAATATCACCCCCGCCCCGGGTCAGGCATTGGACATCGTGGCCCAGTTCCAACCCGGCAGCGCCACCGGTTTTGGCCTGAAGGTGCGCACCGGCACGAATGGCGAAGAAACCGTCATCGGCTATGACGCGGTGGCCGGCGAGGTCTACATCGACCGCAGCAAATCGGGCGACGCCAGTTTTAACACCAGCTTTGCCGCCCGCCATACGGCCCCGCTGCCGCTGCGCACCGGCACGGTGGAGCTGCGCATCGTGGTCGATACTTCGTCGGTGATGGTATTTGCGGGCAATGAGGTGGTGTTGACCGACCAGATCTTCCCGCAACCGTCCAGCAACGGTGTCGCGCTGTTCGCCGTGGGCGGTGTGGCAACGCTGAAAGATCTGAAAATATGGCCTTTGAAGTCGATCTGGGCCAACCGCTGACATCGCCAACACGGGCCTTTGAAATGGGGGGCACCTGATTCCGGGCTGCACAGGTGCCCCCTTCATTTGGAGCTTCATGCCGAGGACGGGCGGGGCATCGGATATGTAATAAAATGCCTCTATTTTATGCCTGTAGAAATCGGACCCAAGCCCACCATGTCAGACAGCTTTACCGAATCGTCCGCGCCGCAAGCGGCCATCGACGATGTTCAATGGCTGCAGCCGCGCGGCTCGAACCAGATGGGCATGAGTCAATTCAACGAGCGGGTGGTGCTGCAGGCGGTGCGCTTGCACGGCAGCATGCCCAAGGCCGACCTGGCCCGGCTGACCAACCTGAGCACGCAAACGATTTCCCTGATCATCAACCGCCTGCTCGAGGACGGCCTGGTCAGCAAACGCGCGCCGGTGCGCGGCAAGGTCGGCCAGCCGTCGGTGCCGATCATGCTCAATCCGGACGGCGCCTTCTCGATCGGCATCAAGATCGGCCGGCGCAGTCTGGACGTGTTGCTGGTCGATTTCGTCGGCAAGACGCGCGAGCGCTTGTCCATGCCTTATCCCTTTCCCGTCCCCGACAGCGTGTTCGGCCAGATCGAGTCGGCGCTTAAAAGCATGGCCGTGCTGCTGGGACCGAAGTTGCTGCCACGCCTGTGCGGCGTCGGCATCGCCGCGCCGCTGGCCCTGGGCGGTTGGCAGAATCTGCTCGAAATGGCGCCGGAGCAAGCCAACGAGTGGGACCGCATCGATATCCGCCAGCGCGTGCAGGCGATGACGGCGTTGCCGGTCGAGTTCGCCAAGGACACGGCCGCCGCCTGTGTCGCCGAGCTGGTGCTCGGGCGCGGGCGCAGCATCAAGAGCTTCCTGTACGTATTCATCGACATCTTTATCGGTGGCGGCCTGGTCATCAACAGCCATTTGCACGGCGGCCTGCACGGCAACGCCGGCGCGGTCGGCTCCTTTCCGCTCGGCCTGGCCACGGCCGGCGCCAGGCACCCGCCGGGCCAGTTGCTGGGCGACGCCTCCCTGTTCAACCTCGAGCAATTGTTTATCCTGGCCGGGCTGGACCCGGCCGCCGCCCACGACGGGCGCGCGCTGCAGGACCCCTTCGTCACGCACACCGTGGCCTGGCTCGACGACGCGGCGCGGGCCATTGCGCTGAGCATCAACAGCGCCACCTGCCTGCTCGACCTGGAGGGGGTGATTATCGACGGCTCCTTCGACCGCAGCCTGCTCGAGCAGTTGCTGGCCGAGGTCGAGCGCGCGCTGGAATACTACAGCTGGGAGGGCATCACCCGACCGCAGGTGCTCGGCGGCACCGTCGGCTCCGACGCGCGCGCCGTCGGCGGCGCCTTCCTGCCCCTGTACGCGCATTTCGCGCCGGACCGCGACTTGTTCCTCAAGTAAAGCCAAAGCGCCGGCGACGATCAATTAAATCCAGGGCATCCATCCGGGGTCAGACGGTCATGGCATCAAGTTAGCGCGTATCATATGGTGTACAAGAACACTCCTGCAAGATCAATGGATAATCGGGAACGAATGAAGGAGTTGTGTGCACTCGCCGGGTCATACTCAGCGGCAGCCGCGCTCATCCAAGAAGAAACGAGGCGCCCGCTTAGCGTTGACGCCATCAAATCGTGGACTTGCGATCCGACTGCGAAGCGTGCTCGCACTTGTCCAGATTGGGCGATAGAGGTTCTTGAGAGACGATTTAGATAGGCAGGCCGTTGGGCCGCGCACAGCGCGTTGGATATGTAAATTCCGACTGGACGACCATTCTGGAGTAATGAGAAATGCAAAGATTAACTGATGAAGAGCTGCTTGGTTTGCTCAATGACACGGAATCGGATCGTGCTGAGCGGAAAGAGTCTTTTAAAGGTGACGTGCCTAAAAAGGCTCGTCAAGCGGTGTGTGCATTCGCCAATGATTTTCCAGGACATAACAAGCCAGGAATTCTATTTATCGGTGCCAACGACAAAGGCGAGCCTTGCGGATTGGATATCACTGATCAACTTTTGTTGTCACTCGCTGATATGAAAACCGATGGCAATATTTTGCCATTACCCGTTCTTTCAGTGGAAAAACGGATTCTGAAAGGTTTGGCGATGGCGGTTGTCACTGTTATGCCATCAGATATGCCACCAGTGAAGTTTGAAGGTCGTATATGGATTCGCACTGGCCCGCGCCGATCACTGGCTAATGCACAAGAGGAACGTATTCTCAACGAAAAACGGCGCTATAAGAATTTGCCTTTTGATATTTATCCTGTTCCCTCGGCCAAAGTGAGTGATCTTTCCCGTGTGATTTTTGAAAACGAATATTTGCCTCAAGCATTTGCGCAAGATGTCCTCGAAGAAAATGGCCGCAGCTACGAGGAAAGATTGGCGTCCTGCCGCATGATTGTCGGGCCTGATGAATTTACGCCAACGGTAGTAGGTTTGCTTGCAGTAGGAAAGCAACCGCAAGACTTCTTGCCGGGTGCTTACATTCAATTTTTGCGTATTGACGGCATTGAATTGGCAGATCCGGTTATTGATGAAGAGGAAATTCGTGGTGGACTGGTTGAAATGCTTCGCAGGGCTGAGGAAAAGCTGAAGGCGCATAACCGAGTTGCTGTTGATATTACCTCTGCATCCACACACCAATTTGATGTTCCATATCCGCAGTCCGCTCTCCAGCAGATCTTGTATAACGCAGTTCTGCATCGTACATATGAAAGTACCAACTCTCCCATACGAGTATATTGGTTCAATGATCGAATCGAGATCAATAGCCCAGGAGGGCCTTATGGTAACGTTACAATAGAAAATTTTGGAAGGCCCGGGATTACAGACTACCGTAATCCGAATATCGCAGATGTGTTGAAGACTTATGGATTTATCCAGGCCTTCGGCCGGGGGATTGCTACTGCGCGCAGGGCCATGCAGGAGAACGGCAATTTGGCACCGACATTTGAAACAAATCAGAGCGCTGTTGTTTGTGTGTTGAGGGGAAAGCTGTGAGCGCGCCGATACTAACTTTTTTCAATAATAAGGGGGGCGTAGGCAAGACATCCCTTATTTATCATTTGGCATGGATGTATGCGAGCATGCGCAAAAGAGTGGTAATCGTGGACGTTGATCCTCAGGCTAACTTGACAGCGGCGTTTCTTGATGAGGATCAGATCGAGGCACTTTGGGAGAAAAAAAATGTTGGATCTACAATTTACCAGTGTGTAAAACCACTAACGGGAGTAGGTGATATCGCTGAGCCTATTCTTCAGAATATTGCCACTGACCTATACTTGCTCCCTGGTGATGTCAATTTATCAGGTTACGAGGATGCGCTGTCTGCGGAATGGCCTAGCAGTATGGGGGATAATAACTTGTATCGCCCCATGCGAATACTTAGCTCTTTTTGGCAAGTCATGCAAAAATCCGCTGAGAAGGTGCAAGCGGATATTGTTCTGGTTGATATTGGACCTAACTTGGGTGCCATCAATCGATCAGTATTGATTGCTACAGATTATGTCGTGATTCCGTTGGGTGCTGACTTGTTTTCATTGCAAGGGTTGAAGAATCTTGGGCCAACCTTGAGGAGCTGGAAAAGTCTCTGGAAGAAGAGGTTGGACAATTGGGATGGTAATGTTGAGAACAGTGCTTTTCCGGACTTCAAACTGCCGCAGGGGAAAATGCAGCCGATCGGCTATCTATGTCAGCAGCACAGTGTAAGGTTGGACAGGCCAGTGAAAGCCTATGATAAATGGGTGCAACGTATTCCAGCTGTTTACAGAGAGTCGGTACTTAATACGAAACTTCTGGAGAAGATAAAGCAGGAAGATGATCCTTATTGTTTGGCGACAATTAAACACTACCGCAGTTTAATTCCGATGGCACAGGAGCATCGAAAACCAATTTTCAATCTGACTTCGGCTGACGGTGCAATAGGTAGCCATTCGGCTGCAGTTCAAGACGCAAAGAAAGACTTTAGGGAATTGGTTAAAAAAATATCAGAAAAAATTGGAATTGAGCTATAATTTTCAATACTTTTACGGCGAGTAATTCAAATTTTAATATAAGGCTTGGCTGCGCTAGCATTTTTCATTTTTGTAATGCAAACATTGTCGACTTTTGCCAGTGACGCCGCTTGTCCTGATGTTGAATCTGGTGCATATCCCGTCAATCGATGATGCAAGGAGCGACCGTGACCATCGATGGTGATCTTTATGGCAAGGCCTTTTTTTTCCCGAAGCGATCAGGACTTTCGTGCGGGTGCCGTTGGCCAAATTACCGGCCGCGTCGGGGACGTCAATGCCGGAAATGCCGGAAATGCCTGACGTGCCTCGGCGCCGGTCAGACGTCGCATGAGCAGCAATTTCAATGAAATCAATATGACAACTGAGCTGAAAATTGAAGACATCGTGGCCGGCACCGGCAAGGCCGCCGAACGTGGCGCCCTGGTCACCGCCCACTATCGCGGCTGGCTGGAAGACGGCACGCAATTCGATTCGTCGCATCAACGCGGTGTACCGTTCCAGTGCGTGCTGAGCAATAACAAGGTGATACAGGGCTGGATACTGGGCTTGACGGGCATGCAGGTCGGTGGCACGCGCAAGCTGTGGGTGCCGGCGCATCTGGCCTATGGCGAGCGGCAGGTGGGGCTGATACCGCCGAATGCGAACCTGACATTCGAGATCGAATTGCTGGAAGTGCTGACGCGCGATTAGTGCTCGACGCAGCAGGCCATCATTCCTGCGTGCGGCCTTTGAGCAGCAGTCGCCGCACTTCCTTGATCAGCATGTCGATCGGCACGGGTTTCCTGAAAAAGCTGTCGTAGGCAATCGTGGCATGGTCGCGCACGATGCCGGCGCTGCACAGGATGAAGGGGATCGCTTGCAGTTTGTCGTCGGCGCGCCAGGCGCGGCACAGGTCCGCGCCGTCCATGGCGGGCATCATGAAATCGGAGACGACGATGGCCGGTTGCTCGAGCGCGGCGGCGGCCAGGGCCAGGCGGCCGTTGGCGGCGGTCGCCACGCGAAAGCCGCTGTACTCGAACAGCATGGAGTAGGTCGACAGGATGTCGAACTCGTCGTCGACAAGCAGGACGAGCTTGCCATCCGTGGGGGCTTCCATCATCGCAGTGTGATCGCTCATGGCCGCTCGCTATAGCTCCATGTCGGGCACGACCGGGCCGGTGACGGGCGCCTTGACCGACATGCCATGATCATTGATGAACAGCACGTGGTTGGCCGCGTCGTAGCTGTTTTCGCGCAGCTTCAGTACGCCGATCTGGCGCCGGTTGATGCCGTTGACATCGACGAAGCGCAGCAGGATGATGTTTTCGAACAGCATCGACGCCGACATGTCGCCATGCAACTGGTCCTGGCCGAAATAGGGCAGTTCCTGCGTGAAGAAGGTAGTCACATTACTGCAGCGCAGCTCGTTGACAAAGGCCGCCAGGAAGGAGCGCGAGCGGCCATCGTGGACGATGATGTCGCGCAGGCCGTCGATGCCATCGACCAACAGCCGCGTCACGGCGCGTTCGCCGATATTGCGTAGCACCTGCTGCGCCAGGCGGTCGACCAGCACCTCCAATGGCGGATGCCAGATGATTTGCAGGGCGCCGCTGTCATGGTAGGGCTGCAGGTCGATGCCGACGCTGGCGGCCTTTTCGATCAGCCGCGAGGGCGATTCGTAGAAGCCGGCGATCAGGCAGTGCTCGCCGCGCCGCAGGCCTTCAAGGATGAAATGCAGTCCCATCAGTGTCTTGCCCACGCCGGGATTGCCCAGCAGCGCCGTGGTCGAACCTTTGGCGATGCCGCCCAGTGTCAGTTCATCGATGCCCTGGATGCCGAAGCCCAGGCGTTGACGCGACATGCCGGGCGTCGCGCCCGAGGTCGAGCTGATCGCTTCGAGGCGCGGATACATCACCAGGCCGTCTTCATCCACTTCGAATACATGGCGGCCCAGCAAGTGCTTGCTGCCACGCAGCTTGAAGACCTTGATTTCACGCAGGAGTTGCAGCCCATGCTCGAACTGGCTCAGTTCGATCAAGCCATCGACCAGGGTGTTTTCCGAGTCGGCCACATTGCCTTCGGTCGGCGACAGCAAAAAGGTGGTGCACTGCATGGTCGAGACAAGCGAATTGAGCGAGAGCATGAATTCCGACAGCGCCACGTCGGACGGCCTGGCGTCGCGCACGGTGCGAAAGCCGTCGATGATCATGATGTCGGGCCGCTCTTCGGCCAGGGTCGTGGCGATCGACTTGAGCAGTTCGCGCAGGCCCCCTTTGAGCAGGTCGGCATAGGCGCCGATGAACAGGATGCGCTCGCCCACCAGGCTTTCGTCGAAGAAGGAAAAGCTGCTCAGGTGGTTGAGCATCTTGTCATGGGTTTCCGCGATCAGGGTCAGGATCAGCACTTTCTTGCCCTGGTGCGCGTGATGAAAGCCGATCTGGCAGGCCAGTGTGGTCTTGCCGCTGCCAGCGAGGCCCTGGATCAGATAAAGACTGTGGGCCGGAAAGCCGCCGCCCAGGATACGGTCCATGCCGGCCACGCCGGTGTTCAACAGGGGAATGCGCGCTAGCGGGTTGGTTCTGGTGTTCATGTCAATCTCATCATGGGCAACGGGCCGGCGTAGCGGTCTGGCTGGCGTGCGGCGCCGGGCCGTGGCGCGTTTGAAAAACCGGCAATCTTGTCGTCCTGATTATAGCAAGGCAAACGCTGCCTCACTGTACGGCCACCAACATAGCGCGCACGCTGTCACGACGCCACCGGCAAACCCTGGAGCGCGGCCACGATTTCGCGCAGGCTGGCCACCTCGAAGGTCGGCACCGCCGCCGCCGAGGTATTGCTGTTCTGCTGCGGGTTGTACCAGCAGCTGTCGACGCCGTAACGGTTGGCGCCAAGGATGTCGGCGTCGAGGCGGTCGCCGATCATGATCGCCTGCTCCTTGCTGAACGGCCCGGCCATCTTCGCCGCGTAGTCGAAAAAGCGCAGGTCCGGCTTGGCATGGCCGGCCGCTTCGGAGGTGGCGACGAAGGAAATATGCGGCTGCAGGCCCGAGCTGGCAATGCGGCGGTTCTGGATCGCATCGACGCCGTTGGTGAGGATGCCCACTTCGCCGATCGCGGCCAAGGTTGCGCACAGTTCGACCGCGCCGTCGATCAGCACCACCGTGTCCGACAACGATTCGAGATACAGGCGGCTGGCCAGTTCGGGATCGAGTACCAGGCCGGCGGCCAGGAACGTCTGGCGGAAACGCTCAACCTTGAGGAAATGCTGGGTGACGGTGCCTTGTTCGAAGGCGCGCCAGAGCGCCACGTTGATCGGCTGGTAGTAGCCAAACAGCGCTTCGGTGGCGCCCGCCACGCCCAGCGCGTGCATGGTGCGGACAAAGGAGAGGTTTTCGGAGGCCTTGAAATCGAGCAAGGTATCGTCGAGGTCGAACAGGAACAGTGTGTGTTTCATGGCTAGGCACAGACAGATCAATCTTCCATCCTAGCATGTACCGCTTTTCTGTTCAGGCCGTCAGCCACCAGTCCAGCAAGGTTTCGTCGTCGTCATCGCCGAGGTTGGCGTAGATATTGGCGAAGTACCATTCCACGCCGGTGGCCTCGCGAAAGGCGTCGAAGGGGCCGTTGACGTGGTAGATGCCATGCCGGCCCGGCACGCTGAAGGTCAGGTTGCCCTGGTATTGTCCATCGAGGGTGCCGCCCAGTTGTTGCCGCACCTCGCGTTCGAGTTTGGCCACGGCGTCGTCCGGTACCTGGTCGGCATAGAGCTGGATGCAGAAATTGCCGCCGCGTTTGAGCACTTCGGCGGGAACGGTCGGGTCCTGGATGCTGATGATGTCGCCGCGCGCCAGGTTCAGGGTCAGGCCGGGCGAGGCCAGCAATTCGTAGACGTCGTCGTCGATCTGGCGCGCGGGCAGCGATTCGTAGACCGGGCCGTTTTCGTTCTCGCCGGCCAGTACGCGGATATGCGGCAGGTCTTCGCAGTTGAAGTCGTCCATGGTGCCTTTCGTAATTGAGGGCACAATTGTACAGGCGAAAAAAAGCACGCCGCAGCGTGCTTGGAAGGAGCGCCGGGAGGCCGCTGTGAATGATCAGTTGTAGGCGCTGATGCTGCTGCGGAACTGTTCGAAACCGGCGCGGGCGGCTTTGTAGCAATTGCCGGCGGCCACTTCCAGGCCGGCGCGGTCCAGCACTTCGACGGTGCCGCGACGATATTGAATCAGGCCTTCGTCCTGCAGCTTGCGGGCCGTGACGGTAATGCTTTCGCGGCGCACGCCGAGCATGTTGGCCATGGTGTCTTGCGTTACTTTCAGTTCGTTCGACAGCGAACGGTCCAGGCGGTCCAGCAACCAGCGGCACAGTTTTTGTTCGATGCTGCAGTGGCGGCCGCCGACGACGTTCTGGGCCATCTGGGCAAACATGGCGCTGGTGTAGCGCATCAGCAATTGGGCCAGGGCGCCGCCTTCGTTGAAGACTTCACGCAGGAAGGCCGTTTTCAGGCGGTAGCCGTAGCCGGCACTTTGCACGACAGCGGTGCAGGTGGCGCGTTCGGCTTCGTACAGCGTCACGCCGGCCACGCCTTCACGGCCGATCACGGCGATCTCGGTGGTGGCGCCGTCTTCCATCACATACAGCAGGGAGACGATGGCGTTGGTCGGGAAGTAGGTATAGTCGATCTTGTCGCCGAAGTCGAACAGGTGCTTGCCGGCGGGCAGGGCGACCAGTTCCAGTTGGCAGAACAGGCGTTCGAGGTCGGTGCGCGACAGGGCCCGCAGCAGTTCGTTCTGCTGGGCGCCAGTGATGCTGATCATGGGCGAAGCGGGGGCTTTGGCGGGCGCTGGTTTCCAGTCGCCGCTGGCGGTGGTGCTGGTCACGGCTGGGGACAGGTTGCTATAAGCTTTGTACATGATATGGCCTCGTCTTCTGATCTTGTTGATTGGCGTTATTGCTGTTGTTTTGTATTCTGTGCTGCGTTGTGTTCTGCAATGACTCCACTATAAGACGATGGTGCCGCCGCCGGCATCGGATGAGCCGACGCGCTTATGTAGGCTAGGAACATTGCCCCGTGTCATCCCATTCCTACGTCGTCAACTTGCCGGCATGGCAAGGTCGTCCGCAGGCGCTGATGGAGCGTGGCACAGGCGGCACAGGCGGGGCTGGCAGTGATCGCTAGGGATGCGCGGCGCTGGTGGCGCTCGATGGGGCGGCGGGGCTGGTTCTTGATGGTTTTTGCCGGAAAATCACGGTTTCCGTGTACAGTTGCAGTGAATTAGGGTATCGTTTACAGCACTGATATTGTATCTTCTGCGCGCGATGTTCCGCCGGCGCAATCTCCGCCGCCATCGTCCGTACACCTTCCTGACGCTACCGCACTCGCCGCACAGCCTGCCTCGGAGCACAGAGGTGCCGTAAGAACAATCATCGGGCTTGCAAAACGTAGCTGCTGCGCCCTGAAATGTTGTTTATTGAGAAAGCATGGCTTCCGCAGTGCGGAGGCACACCAGAAAACTATGTCTGAAACCGAAACGACTCCTACGCCCGATCCGGCGCTCGCCCCAGCCGCGGCGCCTGTCGCCGCCACCGACGCTCCTGCTGTTACCGCCGTTACCGCCACGCCTGTCGCTGTTGTTGCCACTGCCACTCCCGCCGTCACCTCCGCTGTCATTCCCGCTCCCGCCGTTGCCGCTCCTGCCTTCAGCTTTGCCGATTTCGGCCTGGCGCCCGATATCCTGCGCGCGCTGACCGAGCAGGGCTATACGCATCCAACGCCGATCCAGGAACAGGCCATTCCGGTGGTGCTGCAAGGGCGCGATGTGATGGGCGCCGCGCAGACCGGCACCGGCAAGACGGCCGGCTTCTCGCTGCCGATCATCCAGTTGCTGCTGGCCCACGCCAGCGGCAGCATGTCGCCGGCGCGCCACCCGGTGCGCGCGCTGATCCTCACCCCCACGCGCGAGCTGGCGGTGCAGGTGGCCGAAAACGTCAAGGCCTACGCCAAGCACACCCCGCTGCGCTCGACCGTGGTGTTCGGCGGCATGGACATGAAGCCGCAAACGGTGATCCTGCGCGGCGGCGTGGAAATCGTCATCGCCACGCCGGGCCGCCTGCTCGACCATATCGAGCAGAAGAACATCAGCCTGGGCCAGGTGCAGATGCTGGTGATGGACGAAGCCGACCGCATGCTGGACATGGGTTTCCTGCCGGACTTGCAGCGCATTATCAACTTGCTGCCGAAACAGCGCCAGAACCTGATGTTCTCGGCCACGTTCTCGCCGGAAATCAAGAAGCTGGCTGCCACCTTTCTCAACGATCCGCTGACGATTGAAGTGGCGCGCAGCAACCAGACCGCCGACAAGGTCACGCAAGTGGTCTATAAAGTGCCGGAAGACCAGAAGCACGCCCTGGTGGTGCACTTGTTGCGCCAGCGCGACCTGAAACAGGTGATCGTGTTCTCGAACACGAAAATCGGCGCCTCGCGCCTGGCGCGCGTGCTGGAACAGGAAGGCATGAGTGCCACCGCGATTCACGGCGACAAGAGCCAGCAGGAGCGCATGGCCGCGCTCGAATCGTTCAAGAAGGGCGAGATCGATGTACTGGTGGCAACCGACGTGGCCGCGCGCGGCCTCGACATTTCCGACCTGCCCTGCGTCATCAATTTCGACTTGCCATATAACGCCGAAGACTATGTGCACCGCATCGGCCGCACCGGCCGCGCCGGCGCCTCGGGCGACGCGATTTCGATCTATTCCGACAAGGACGAGCGCTTGCTGGCCGATATCGAAAGGCTGATCAAGCAAACCGTCAAGCGTGGCGAACTGGGCGGCTTTTCGCCGGTGCCGGCACGCTCGGCCGACAGCGACCGCGAGCGCCGTCCGCCGCGCCGCGCCGAAGGCGACATGCGTCCACCGCGCGCGTCCGACGCCGACGTGCGCTCGTCCACCCGTCCGCCTGAACGCTCGAGCCGGCCGCCTTTCAGTCCCGGCGCGCGCCGCGAGAAGGTCGATCCCTGGTTCCTCAAGCCATATGAGCCGGCCAAGGCGGCGCCAGCGGCGGTGGTCAATACGCCTGCCAGCAAGCCCAAGCCAAAGTTGGCAGCCCTGCTCGGCGGCTTGAGCAAGTAATCACCGCGCCGGCGCGCATGTCGGCATCCACCACGCTCCTCATCCCATCATAGACAGGCGCAGATCGGACGCCGGTGGATCGCCTGCCGCCGGTGTTTGCGCCTGGAGTCGCTTCATGCATGATATTTCCACTGGCAGTGTGTATGCCATTGTTGTTACCTACAACCCGACGCCGGACCATCTGTGGCGGCTGACTTCCTGTCTGGCCGGCCAGGTCGAAAAAATCATCGTGGTCGACAACGGCAGTGCCAATATCGCGCTGTTGCGCGCCGGCTGCGAGGCTTGTGCCGAGATTGAACTGATCGCGCTGCCGCAGAACATGGGTATTGCCTACGCACAAAATGTGGGGAATGACCGGGCGCGCCTGGCCGGTGCCCAGTACCTGATCTATTTCGACCAGGACAGCAGCATCACGCAGTGCTTCGTCGCGTCGTTGAAAGCCGCTTTTCTCGCGCTGTCGCAAACCCGCAGGGTTGCCCTGGTCGCGCCGGTGTTCAAGGATGAACAGAAGGGGTTTTTTTATCCTCTGGTCTGGTTCAGCCGGCATGGTACGCGTCGAAAAATCTTTCCTACCGGTCAGGAAACCAGCGCCATTCCCGTTTCCATCGCCATTTCGTCGGGCTCCTTCACCAGCATGGCCGTGATGGACCAGGTGGGCGCGATGCGCAGCGATTTCTTTATCGATTATGTCGATATCGAATGGTGCTTGCGGGCCGTGAATGCCGGTTACGTGCTGTTTGCCATTCCCTCGGTGTGCATGGTCCATTCGATCGGCGAGCGTTCGATTGCCTTCCTGAAGTGGCGCTTGCCGATTCATTCGGAGGCGCGGCGTTATTACCGCATCCGCAATGGCTTTTTGCTGCTGCGCCTGTCCCATGTGCCCAAACTGCTGGCGTTGCGCGAAGTCATGATCAACATGGTGTATCAGTGCATTCTGCTGGCGACACAGAAAAACAGGCTGCTGCAGCTGAGATACTTTCTGCGTGGCGTGCGCGATGGGCTCGGCGCGCTGTGGCGAGGCTGAGCTGTTGAAGACCGTTGTGGCGTGCACGCCGCTTTTTATCACTGGATCCTGGTTTATGAGTCGTCAAAAATTTTCGCTGTCTATCGTCAGTCACGGACACCGCGCCTATATCGAGCCGTTGTTGCATCAACTGGCGGCCCTGCGGGAGCGCCCGTTCGACGTCATCCTGACGCTCAATATCAGGGAAGAACTGGCGATCGATCTCGAGGCCCTGCCGTTCAAAGTGTATCTGATTGTAAATCCGTCACCGCGCGGTTTTGCGGCCAACCATAATGCTGCCTTTATGTTGTCTAATAGTGATCATTTCGTCGTATTGAATCCCGATATACGCTTGATGGACGATCCTTTTCCGGCACTGCTCGCCATGCTGGAGCAGTCGGCATCGGCCATCTGTGCGCCGCTGATCGTCAGTGGCAGTGGCCAGGTCGAAGACAGTGCGCGCAATTTCCCATCGCCTTATCATCTGCTGCGCAGGATCGTCGGACGCCTGTTGCATCTGCAGCGGCCGCGTGAAGTGGTGCCGCAGGTGGGTCCCATGCTGGTGCCTGACTGGGCCGCAGGGATGTTCCTGGCCGTGCCGCGCGCTGTTTATGTGGCCTTGCATGGTTTCAGCGAACGTTATTTTTTATATTTTGAAGATGTGGATTTTTGTGCGCGGGCGCGCCTGGCCGGATTTCAAACCCTGGTCAATACGGAGATCCGCGTGATTCATGAAGCCCAGCGCGATAGCCACCGCCAGTTGCGCTTCATGCTGTGGCACCTGGGCAGCGCACTGAAATTTTTTGTGTCAAGTGTGTATCTGAAAATCCTGATGCGGCGCTTTTTCGGGAAACGATGAGTATTCCAGCGTTTGCTGCCCTGATATCGCTTCCGCTGGCGCTTTGCCTGAACAATGGCAAGCCGCGAGTATGTCGGGGTCGTTAAAACACGGCTGATACGATACAATCTGCCAAACCAGTGATGCTAAAGTGAAAACCTTTTTTGGTGTTGCGGTTGGTCGCTGCGGTTTCTGGTCGGTTTGATGAAATATGGGCAATATTGAGGATTTAAAATGATACTGGTAACGGGGGGCGCGGGATTTATTGGCGCAAATTTTGTTTTGGACTGGCTTGCTCAATCTGATGAACCAGTCGTCAATCTTGATGTCCTGACCTACGCGGGCAATCTCGATACCTTATCCACGCTCGAGGGCGACCGGCGCCACCTGTTTGTCCATGGTGACATCGGCGATAGCGCCCTGATGGCCAAATTGCTGGCCGAGCACCAGCCACGCGCTATCGTCAATTTCGCAGCGGAAAGCCATGTCGACCGCTCCATCCATGGCCCAGGCGACTTCATTCAAACCAATATCGTCGGCACCTTCCATCTGTTGGAAGCCGTGCGCGCCTACTGGGGGGCGCTCGAAGACGATGCGCGCCAGCAGTTGCGCATGCTGCATGTGTCGACCGACGAAGTCTATGGTTCGCTGGCCAAAGACGAGCCAGCTTTCACCGAGACCCACCGCTACGAGCCCAACAGTCCTTATTCAGCCAGCAAGGCCGCCAGCGACCATCTGGTGCGCGCTTATCACCACACGTATGGCTTGCCGGTACTTACTACCAATTGTTCGAATAATTACGGCCCTTATCATTTCCCGGAGAAGCTGATCCCGTTGATGATCGTCAATGCCCTGGCTGGCAAATCGCTGCCAGTATATGGGGATGGTCAACAGATTCGCGATTGGCTGTATGTGAAGGATCATTGCAGCGCAATTCGCCGCGTGCTGGACGCAGGCACCGTGGGTGAGGTGTATAACGTTGGCGGCTGGAATGAAAAGCCGAATATCGAGATCGTGCACACGATCTGCGCCCTGCTCGACGAATTGCGTCCGCGCGCCGACGGCCGTCCTTACAGCGCACAGATCACCTATGTGACCGACCGGCCGGGCCATGACCGCCGCTACGCCATCGACGCGAGCAAACTGCAGCGCGAGCTGGGCTGGAAGCCGGCCGAAACATTTGATACCGGCATCCGCAAGACGGTGCAGTGGTATCTGGATCACCAGGATTGGGTGGTCAACGTGCAGTCGGGAACTTATCAGAACTGGGTGGCAAAAAACTATAGCGAGCGGACACCATGAAAATTTTACTGTTAGGAAAGAACGGCCAGGTCGGCTGGGAGCTGCAGCGCAGCCTGGCGCCCTTGGGCGAGGTCATTGCGCTGGGCAGCGACAGCGTGCAATGGTGTGGCAATTTCCAGGATCTGGCGGGGATTGAGGCCACGGTGCGGGCCATCGCCCCCGATGTGATCGTCAATGCGGCCGCCTATACGGCGGTCGACAAGGCCGAGAGCGATGCGGATGCCTGCGCTACGGTCAATGCCCGGGCGCCCGGCGTGCTGGCCGCAGTGGCCGCCGAAACCGGCGCCTTGCTGGTGCATTACTCGACCGACTATGTGTTTGACGGCAGTGGCGAAGCGCCACGCGATGAATCGGCGCCGACCGGACCCTTGAGCGTCTATGGCAGCACCAAGCTCGATGGCGAGCAGGCGATTGCCCGCAGCGGCTGCCAGTACCTGATTTTCCGCACCAGCTGGGTATATGCCGCGCGCGGCGGCAATTTTGCCAAGACCATGCTGCGCCTGGCCGGCGAGCGTGAGCGTCTGTCCGTGGTGGCCGATCAGATCGGTGCGCCGACTGGCGCCGAGCTGATTGCCGATGTGACCGCGCACGCCATCCGTTCAGCGCGCGCGCAGCCAGAACTGTCGGGTATCTATCATCTGGCCGCCGCCGGCGAAACCTCCTGGCACGGCTATGCCCGTTACGTGATCGATTTTGCGCGCCAGGCAGGCGCCCGGATCACGGTGGCAAACGAGGCGATCGCCGCCGTCGGCAGCGAAGCGTTTCCCGCCCCTGCCGCACGGCCGAAAAACTCCAGGCTCGATACCGCAAAACTGCAATCGGCCTTCTCGCTCACGCTGCCGGACTGGCAGCGTGGCGTGGCGCGCATGCTCAGTGAGATTCTAGAAAATAATGATGGATCAAGGTAAAGGCATTCTCCATCGGCGCGCGGCGAACTGGAAATGACCGATATCAATCGTATTTATCTTGAACGCCATGAATTGAATGTGGAAATTCTTGGCCGTGGCTATGCCTGGCTCGATACCGGCACCCATGAAAGCCTGAACGAGGCCAGTAAGTTCATCCGGACGATCGAACATCGCCAGGGATTGAAAGTGGCCTGCCCGGAAGAAATTGCATTCCGTAGAGGCTACATTACCGCAGCCCAGCTCGAACAGCTGGCCGCACCGCTGGCGAAGAATGGCTATGGCCAGTACTTGCAGCGCTTATTAAAGGAAAAGGTACAGGGATGAAGGTGATAACGACGGCAATTCCCGATCTGCTGATCATCGAACCGAAGGTGTTTGGCGACGCGCGCGGGTTTTTCTATGAAAGTTTCAATCAGCGCCAGTTTGAAGAGGCAATAGGCTGCCAGCTTGGGTTTGTCCAGGATAACCACAGCCGCTCGGCGAAGAACGTGTTGCGCGGCCTGCACTACCAGATCCAGCATCCTCAGGGCAAGCTGGTGCGCGTCACCCAGGGGCGCGTCCTTGATGTGGCCGTCGATCTGCGCCGCAGTTCCGCCAGCTTTGGCCAGCACGTCGCTGTCGAACTGTCGGCCGAGAATAAACAGGTGTTATGGGTGCCGCCCGGTTTCGCTCACGGTTTCCTGGTGCTGTCCGACAGTGCCGAATTTCTGTATAAAACCACCGATTACTGGTATCCCGAGTTCGAGCGCTGCCTGGCCTGGAACGACCCGACGCTCAACATCGCCTGGCCGCTGGACGGCTTGCCTGCCTTGTCGGGCAAGGACCAGTTGGGCAAGCTGCTGGCCGATGCGGAGACGTTTGCGTGAGGCAGCATGTCGCGGCAATCAATCCGCATGCCGCCCAGCCAACGTCGCTGCTGGCGCTCGGACGCAGCCTGTGGCATAACCGCAGCCTGATTGCCCAGATGAGCAAACGCGAAGTCGTGGGCCGTTACAAGGGCTCTATCCTGGGCCTGGCATGGTCTTTTTTCAATCCGGTTTTCATGCTGGTGGTGTACACCTTCGTGTTTTCCGAGATTTTTAAATCACGCTGGGGCGGTGCTGGCGTGGAGGAAAGCAAAACCCAGTTTGCGATTGTCCTGTTTGTCGGCATGATCGTGCTCGGCCTGTTCAGCGAGGTGATCAACCGCGCGCCCACGCTGGTGCTGGCCAATGTCAACTATGTCAAGAAAGTGGTGTTTCCGCTTGAAGTACTGCCGCTGATCGCGATGGGCGCCGCGCTGTTTCATGCGATGATCAGCCTGGTCGTGCTCCTCAGCGCATTCTTCCTGCTCAATGGCTACCTGCACTGGACCGCCTTGCTGCTGCCGCTGGTGCTGCTGCCCTTGATGATACTGATCATGGGTCTGGCGTGGATACTCGCCTCGCTGGGCGTGTTTCTGCGCGATGTGGGGCAATTCGTCACCATTCTGACCACCGTCCTGACTTTCTTGTCGCCGATCTTTTATCCGGTTTCCGCCGTGCCGGAAGCGGCGCGGGTCTTTATCATGGCCAATCCTTTGACCTTCATCATCGAACAGTCGCGCGACGTATTGCTGTGGGGGCATTTGCCGGACTGGTCCGGCCTCGGCTTGTACACGCTGCTGGCGCTGGTGTTTGCCTGGGCCGGTTTTGTCTGGTTCCAGAAAACCCGGAAAGGATTTGCCGATGTCCTCTGATGAAATCGCTATCCGCGTCAGCAACCTGAGCAAGCGTTATGAAATCTACGACACGCCGCGCGATCGCCTGAAACAGTTCATGCTGCCGCGCGCGCAGCGCCTGCTCGGCCGTCCAACCGGCCAGTATTTCCGCGAATTCTGGGCCTTGAACGATGTGTCGTTTGAAATCCGGCGCGGTGAAACCGTGGGTGTCATCGGCCGTAATGGCAGCGGCAAGTCGACCTTGCTGCAAATGATCTGCGGCACCCTCACGCCCACCTCGGGCAGCATTGAAACCAGCGGCCGCATCGCCGCGCTGCTGGAACTGGGGTCGGGTTTCAACCCGGAGTTCACGGGCCGTGAAAACATTTACATGAATGCGTCCGTGCTGGGCCTGTCGGTCGAAGAAATCGACGCCAGATATGATGACATCGTCGCTTTTGCCGACATCGGACAGTTTGTCGAGCAGCCCGTCAAGACCTATTCCAGCGGCATGTATTTGCGCCTGGCCTTTGCCGTGATCGCCCATGTCGATGCCGATATTCTCGTCGTCGACGAAGCGCTGGCGGTGGGCGACGCCGTGTTTACCCAGAAATGCATGCGCTTCATCCGCAAGTTCCAGGAACGCGGCACGCTGATTTTTGTCAGCCACGACACCGCATCGGTGCAGAACCTGTGCCGCTCGGGGATCTGGCTCAAGCATGGGCGGGTGGAGCAACTGGGCACGGCCAAGGCCGTTTCCGAAGCCTACCTGCAATACACGCTGCAGGAGATCTACGGTGCCGAGTCGAAGCTGACCTCGGTAGGCGGCGCCGAAGCGGGCGACGCCACCTCAGCGCCACCCCTGGCCAGCGACTATGGTACGCAAGCGTCGGTGCGCGACAATCTGAGTGACGCCAATGGCTGGAAAACCGGCCATGCCGACATTGTTTCGGTGGCGCTGACCAAACTCTCCGACGAGACCGACGCGGTGTTCGAGGGCGACGAACGGGTACGCATGACGGTGCGGGCACGGGCACATCAGGCACTTGAGCGGCCGATTCTTGGTTTCCTCGTGCGCGACCGCCTGGGGCAGGATCTGTTCGGCGAAAATACCCTGCATTTCACCGGCTTGCGGCCGACCCCGGTTGCCGCCGGCGCCCTGTTCGAAGGAGTGTTCGAGTTCCGCCTGCCGATGCTGCCCAATGGGCAATATGCCGTCATGGCGTCGGTGGCGGACGGCGACCTGCAGAACCACGTACAGCATCACTGGTTGCACGATGCTCTGATCATTAACATTTCATCTAGTAAAATCCGTTACGGCCTGGTCGGTTTGCCGTTCACCCGTGCGGAGCTTGAGGTCATTCATGAGTAAGCCTACGTTGTTTGAAATATTCACCAGTCACCAGGGCAAAGTGTCCGATAAATGGGATCTGTATTTAAGGGAGTATGACCGCCTGTTCAGCGCTTACCGGACAGCACCGCTGCGGCTGCTTGAAATCGGCATCCAGAACGGCGGCTCGCTCGACATATGGGCCGATTATTTTGCGCCCGGCAGTACCCTGGTCGGATGCGACATCAATCCTGACTGCGCGGCACTGGTATATGACAATCCGGCCATCAGTTTCATTCTGGGCGATGCCAATGACCCTGCCGTGGTGGAACAGGTGCTGCGGCGCGCGCCGGTATTCGATCTGATCATCGACGACGGTTCGCACACCTCGGGCGATATCGTGAAGACCTTCACGCTGTATTTCCAGCATTTGGCCGACGGCGGCCTGTTTGTCGCGGAAGATTTGCACTGTAGTTATTGGGAACAATACCAGGGGGGCTTGTACGACCCGTATTCGTCGTTGTCATTTTTCAAGCGCCTGTCCGACGTGATCAGCCACCAGCACTGGGGCATCGCACGCGAACGCAAGGCCATCTTGCAGGGTATTTTCGGCCATTACGGCTGCGATATCGACGAGGCGGTGCTGACCAGTATTCATTCCGTCGAGTTCATCAATTCGCTGTGTATCGTACGCAAGGCGCCGGCAGAAGAAAACGTGCTGGGACGGCGTATCGTTACCGGCAGCGACGAGCGGGTCGTGCCTGGTATTTTGCAGCTGCATAATACGGAATATGTGCATGGCGTGGCGTTTGACCAGAGCGCCAATCCATGGAGCCTGCGGCTGCAGGCGCCCGACGAGGCCTTGCCCGCGGTCGAACAGCAACTGTCCGCATTGCAGCAAAGTTACGCCGATCTGCAGCAAAGTTACGCCGACCTGCAGCAAAGTTACGCCGACCTGCAGCAAAGCCAGACGGACTTGCAGCAACGTCACAGCGGCTTGCAGCAACGCCACGCCGACCAGGTCGCTGTGCAACATCAGTATGCGGCATCGCAACGACAGCAGATCGCTACCTTGCGCCAGCAACTGTCGACCAGCATCAGCCAGACTACCGCCGTGCGGCAGGAAGTGGCGCAGCGCGACGAGCGCGCTGCCGCCTTGCAACAAGTTTTGGTGCAGAAAGAAGAACAGATTGCCACTCTGCAGCAAGCCCTGGCGCAGAGCGAAGAACGGGTAGCCGAAATCCAGCAGATCCTGGTACAGCGCGATGAACGTGTTGCTGATGTGCAGCAAACACTGACCCAGCGCGATATCGAGATTGCCGCCCTGCGCAGCTCCAGCAGCTGGCGCGCGACGGCCGGGCTGCGTTTTGTTGGTACGCAAGTGTTGCGGGCCAAGCGCGCGGTGCGGCTGGTCCGGTCGGCGGTTCGCATGGGTGGTGGCCTGCCGGCGACCGCCGCCAAGGCCGCAGAGGCCTACCGCCGTGATGGTATTGCCGGTTTGCAACGTGGTGCTGCGCTGGTCGAAGCTGTGCAGTCGGGCAATCCGTCCGGCGTGCCGGTGGCTGCCGGCGAGCCCGACCGTAATGACTACGCGGCATGGCTGCACCGCTATGACGTGTTGGACGATGAACGGCGCGCCGCGCTACGCACGCGCCAGGAATTTTTTGCCGTCCAGCCTCTGATCAGCGTGGTGATGCCGACCTACAATCCGAAACCTGGCTGGCTGGTCGAGGTGATCGAATCGGTGCGCCAGCAGATTTATCCGCACTGGGAACTGTGCATCGCCGACGACTGCTCCAGCAATGCGGAGATCCGTACGATCCTCGAGCGTTACCAGCGCGAGGACAGCCGCATCAAGGTCGTGTTCCGGCCCAAGAACGGCCATATTTCGGCGGCATCGAACAGCGCCATCGAAGTCGCCACCGGTGACTGGATCGCGCTGCTCGACCATGACGACCTGCTCAGCGAGCAAGCCCTGTTCTGGGTTGCCGAGGCGATCAACCAGAAGCCCGATGCACGCCTGATCTATTCCGATGAAGACAAGATCGATGCGGATGGCGTACGTTTCGGTGCCTACTTCAAGACCGACTGGAACCGTCCGCTGTTCTATTCGCAAAACATGATTTCGCATCTGGGCGTGTACCACGCGGCGTTGGTGCGCGAGGTCGGCGGTTTCCAGGTGGGCATGGAAGGCTCGCAGGACTATGACCTGGCGTTGCGCTGCATAGAACGTATCGAAGATCACCAGATCCACCATATTGCGCGTGTCCTGTACCACTGGCGAGTCCACCAGGAGAGCACGGCCATGTCCAGCGACGCCAAGCCGTACGCGCAAATGGCTGGCGAACGGGCGCTGACCGCCCATTTTGCCCGCCGTGGCGTGAACGCCACTGTCGAGCGCGTGAAAGATAGTTACCGTGTGCGTTACGCGCTGCCGGACCATCCGCCGCTGGTCAGCCTGATCATTCCGACCCGTAATGGACTCGAACTGCTGCGCACTTGCGTGCAGAGTGTCCTCGCGTTGACGACGTATCCGAACTACGAAATACTGATCGTCGATAACGGTTCGGACGACCCGGCTACCCTGGACTGGCTGCGCGACGTGCAAGGCGACCAGCGCGTGCGGGTGCTGCGCGATGACCGTCCGTTCAACTATTCGGCGCTTAACAATGGCGCGGTGCGGCATGCCCGCGGCGAGCTGCTCGGTTTGCTCAACAACGACCTTGAAGTCATCACGCCCGACTGGCTTGACGAAATGGTCAGCCATGCGCTGCAACCCGGCATTGGCGCCGTGGGCGCCCGTCTGTGGTACCCGGATAACACCTTGCAGCACGGCGGTGTCATTGTCGGTCTCGGT
Source organism: Janthinobacterium sp. PC23-8 (assembly GCF_002250505.1). Classification (GTDB taxonomy): domain Bacteria; phylum Pseudomonadota; class Gammaproteobacteria; order Burkholderiales; family Burkholderiaceae_D; genus Janthinobacterium. The sequence continues at coordinate 1,344,884 of NZ_NJGY01000001.1, read as the reverse complement.
GGCGTAGCCGGTCATGCACACGTCCACATGGCGCGCCAGCATGATGGGTATTTCGGTCGCACCAGCCTGCTCAGCGCTTTTTCTGCCGTGACGGCAGCTTGCCTGGTGATCCGCAAAAGCATCTTCCAGGAAGTGGACGGGCTCAATGAGACCGACCTGGCAGTGGCCTTCAACGACGTCGATTTTTGCCTGCGCGTACGTGAGCTCGGCTACACCAACATGCTCACGCCGTATGCCGAGCTGTATCACTACGAGTCGGCCACGCGGGGACTTGATGACACGCCCGAAAAGAGTGCGCGTTTCAACCGTGAAGTGGAGTACATGAAGCGGCGCTGGGAGCCATTGTTGCAGCATGATCCGGCGTACAGTCCGAATCTGTCGTTGCTGTACAGTGACTTCAGCCTGGCGTGGCCGCCGCGTTCGGCGGCGCCTCACGCGGCCTAGCCTGGCGCAGGGCAGGGTGGCCGACGCTCCGGCCCTGCCCATGAAGACGTTCGCACAGGTGCCGGCAAAGCCGGGTACGGCATATTTTAAAAATGCTGTTGTCCTGGATGTTTACTTTTGAAGGGTTTTATTTTGAGTTTGCTGCCACTGGTCGTTGATCTCGACGGGACTTTGATCCGTACCGACATGCTGCATGAATCGGCCTTGCGCACCTTGCGCGACAGGCCATGGGATGCCGTGCGCATTCCTTACTGGCTGTCTCAGGGCAAGGCTGTCCTCAAGCAGCGATTGGCACAAGGCGCCAGTGTCGATGCCAGTTCGCTGCCGTATGCGCCAGACTTGCTGGCCTGGCTGAAACTGCAAAAGGCACAGGGACGGCAATTGGTCCTGTGCACCGCGTCCGATATGTCGATCGCCAACGCAGTTGCGGCGCACCTCGATATCTTCGATACCGTGATGGCCAGCGATGGCGTGGTTAATCTGGCCGGGCAGAACAAGGCTGCGGCCCTGGAGCAGCGCTTTGGACGCGCCGGTTTTGATTACGCGGGCAATTCATATGCCGACCTGGCGGTATGGGAGCGGGCGCGGCGGGCGGTGGTGGTGAATGCTTCGGCCGACCTGGCCACGAAGGCGGCTGCGCAGTGCGAGGTCGAGCGCGTGTTCGCCGCCCCTGCCGCCGGCCTGAGCGCATGGCGCCGCGTCCTGCGGGTCCACCAGTGGATGAAGAACCTGCTGCTGTTCGTGCCGCTGGTGGCAGCTCATCTGCTGAGCGAAATCGATACCTTGCTGATGTTGACGCTGGCCTTTGTCGCCTTCAGCCTGTGTGCTTCGTCCGTCTATATCGCCAACGACCTGCTGGACCTGGAGAGCGACCGTCAGCATCCGCGCAAATGCACGCGGCCGTTTGCCTCTGGCGTGGTGCCCGCCTGGATGGGGGTGCTGCTCGCGCCGGTACTGCTGGCCGTGAGCATCTTGTTGGCCAACTATGTCGGCAGCGCGTTCCTGGCCTGCATGGTCGTCTACTTCCTGCTCACCTGCATCTATTCGTGGGGCTTGAAACGCCTGGTGCTGGTCGACTGCGTGACCCTGGCCATTTTGTATACGCTGCGCATCATTGCCGGCGCGGCTGCGGCCGAGATGCCCTTGTCATTCTGGCTGCTGGCTTTTTCCGTATTCCTGTTCTTGTCGCTGGCGTTTGTGAAGCGCTATGCGGAGTTGCAGGTACAGATGCTCAGTGGCAAAGAAAAAGTGCACGGCCGTGGTTATCTGACCAGTGATGCGCCCCTGATTCAAATGCTGGGCATTACTTCCGGTTACGCCTCGGTGGTCGTGCTGGCCTTGTACCTGAACAGCGCGGCGGTGTTGCAGCTGTACCGTACGCCCGAGTTTGTATGGGGGGCGGTGCCGGTGATGCTGTTCTGGGTCAGCTGGATCTGGCTGCGGGCGCACCGCGGCGACATGCATGACGACCCGCTGGTATTCGCTGTCAAGGACAAGGTCAGCATCGTGGCCGGCCTGGTGTTCGCGCTGGTGCTGGTGAGCGGCACCGTCGGATGGTCATGGTGACAGTGTCATCCTGGGGGCGCTTGACAGCTGACGAGCACGAGGTCTTCGCGCTGGCCGATGCGGCGCGCGCATTGCAGGGTTTGCCTGGTGCCCGGCCGGGCGTGGCGCATGGCATGGGACGCAGCTATGGCGATGTTTGCCTCAACCCGGGCGGTTCGCTATGGCGCACGACCAGCATGGATCGTTTCCTCGGTTTTGATCCCGTTAACGGCCGCCTGACCTGTGAAAGCGGCGTCCTGTTGCGTGATATCCAGAAGATGGCGGTGCCGCGCGGCTGGATGCTGCCGGTCACGCCAGGCACGCAGATGGTGACCGTCGGCGGTGCAATCGCCAATGACGTGCATGGAAAAAACCACCATGTGCATGGCTCGTTTGGCGACCATGTGCTGGCGCTGCAATTGCTGCGTACCGATGGCAGCGTGATCGACTGCGGTCCGCACCTGTTACCGCAATGGCTGGCCGCCACCATAGGCGGCATGGGCCTGACCGGCGTCATCATGCGGGTGCAGTTGCAATTGCGCCGCGTTGCCGGCCCTTGGCTGGAAACGGAAACACTGCCCTATGAAAACCTCGCGCAGTTTTTCGCGCTGTCGGACGAGTCGGAGGCGCAGTGGGAACATACGGTCTCCTGGATCGACTGCATGGCCGGCGGCGGCGCGCGTGGCCTGTTCATGCGCGGCAAGCTCGGGGCTGCAAGCCTGGCTGCCGCTCCTTCGGGCCGCAAGCATCAGATGCCATTCGTGCCGCCGGTGTCGCTGATGAACCGCTGGTCGTTGCCGGTATTGAATACGGCCTATTATCATTTGAATAAATGGAAAGTGCCCCGGCGCACCGTGCATTACGAAACGTTTAATTATCCGCTCGATAATGTGCTCGACTGGAACCGCATGTATGGCCCGCGCGGTTTTTATCAGTATCAAAGCGTGGTGCCGCGCGCGGTGGGCCAGGATGCGGTGCAAGCGATGCTCGCGGCGATTGCGCGCGCCGGCGAGGGCTCGTTCCTGGCCGTGCTCAAGACCTTTGGCGAGCGCCAGTCGGCAGGCATGCTGAGTTTTCCGCAGCCTGGGGTGACCCTGGCGCTGGACTTCCCGAACCGGGGAGACGGTACGCTGGCATTGTTTTCGCGGCTGGACAGTATCGTGGCTGAAGCCGGCGGCAGGTTGTATCCTGCCAAGGATGCGCGCATGCCGCGTGCCTTGTTTGAAGCCGGCTATCCGCGCCTGCCCGAGTTTCTGCCTTACCGCGATCCGGGCATCAGTTCGGCCATGTCGCGCCGCCTGATGGGCAGCTAGCATCCGCACTATCAATGCGTGGCCAGCGTAGCGCTGCCACTCACATCCAATCAATTTTAAGCAAGGAAATGCGTATGCCGCCGAACAAGCCACAACGTATCGTCATTATCGGAGCAACCTCGGCCATCGCCGAGCATTGCGCCAGGCTGTGGGTGAGCGACACCACGGTGCACCTGACACTGGTGGGGCGCAGCGTGCAACGTACGCAGCAGGTGGCCGATGACCTGCAGGTACGCAGCCCGCAGTCGCGCATCAGCGTGCGCGAGGCCGACTTCATGGACGCCGATGGCATCGCTGCGATGGCTGCGGAACTGGCTGCCCAAGGGCAACTGGACGTGGTGCTGATTGCCCATGGCTCCTTGCCAGACCAGGCTCAATGCCAGACCAACCTGGCGCAATGCCGCGAGGCCCTCGAGGTCAACGCCATCTCCCCGGTGCTGTTTGCCGAAGCGTTTGTCGAACACATGCAGCGTAGCGAACGGGGCACACTGGCCATCATCGGCTCGGTCGCCGGTGATCGTGGCCGCAAATCCAATTATGTGTATGGCGCCGCCAAGGGCCTCGTGACGCGCTATGCGCAAGGCCTGCAGCACCGCCTGGCGTCGAGTGGCCTGACGGTGGTGCTGATCAAGCCGGGACCGACCGCCACGCCGATGACGGCGCACCTGCCGGGACAGGGCAAGATGGCGCCGGTCGAGCAGGTGGCGCGCGAGATTGTGGCCGGGATCGCCCGTGGTGCGCAGACCATTTATACGCCGGGCAAATGGGCCGTGATCATGCAGGTGATTCGCCACCTGCCACGGTTTGTCTTTAATAAAATGGATATCTGACGGCGGTACTGTTTAAAGCATAATAATGGGAGTGTGTTACGTATGAACCATCGCAATCAAAAAATTGTCCTTCCGGGCGGTGCCGGGCTGGTCGGGCAAAACCTGGTGGCGCGCCTGAAAGCCAAGGGCTATACCAATCTGGTGGTGTTGGACAAGCATCGCAGCAATCTGGCGATTTTGCAAAAAGTCCAGCCCGATATCGTCTGCGAATATGCCGACCTGGCCGAGCCGGGCGACTGGCAGCGCCATGTGCTTGACGCCGATGTGGTGGTCATGCTGCAGGCGCAAATTGGCGGCATCGACTACCAGGACTTTGTGCGCAATAACGTCGACGCCTCGCGTTTGATACTGGAACAGATCAAGTCCAGCCCGCGCCAGCCCTACCTGGTGCATATCAGCTCTTCGGTGGTGGAATCGGTGGCTGACGATTTCTATACGCGCAGCAAGAAGGAGCAGGAGCAGATGGTGCTGGCCAGCGGCATCGCCTGCCCGGTGCTGCGGCCGACGCTGATGTTTGGCTGGTTCGACCGCAAGCATCTGGGCTGGTTGTCGCGTTTCATGAAAAAAGTGCCGGTGTTCCCGATCCCGGGCCATGGCCGCTACATGCGCCAGCCGCTGTATGTCGGCGATTTTTCCAATATCATCATCAGTTGCATCGAGCACCGCCGTGGCGCCGGCATCTACAATATTTCCGGCCACGAAAAAGTCGACTACATCGATATCATCCGCACCATCAAGCGCGCCACCGGCGCACGCACGCCGATTGTCAGGATTCCGTATCACCTGTTTTATGGCTTGATCTGGCTGTGGTCGGTGTTCGACAAGAATCCGCCGTTTACCACGCAGCAGCTCGCCGCGCTGAGCGCGAAAGATGAGTTCGAAGTGATCGACTGGCCCGGCATGTTCGGCGTGCCGTACACCCCATTTGCCCGTGCCATCGATGAAACGTTCAACGATGCGCGTTATAACAAAGTAATTCTGGAATTCTGATGGCTACCGATACCATAAGCGGGCGCAAAGCCTGGGCCGTATCGGGTGGCCGCTGGCTGTTGCTGGCCAGCGCCCTGTTTGCCATCTGCATGGTGGGACTGGCGATAGCGGGCGGCGTGCTGGCCTGGTCTCCGGTGCCATTCTGGGACATGTGGGACGGTTATCTCGATTTCTTCCTGTTCCAGCAGGCTGGCGACAGCAGCATCTGGTGGTTTCAGCAGAACGAGCACCGCATCGTGCTGGCAAAAGTGCTTTTCTGGCTGGACCTGAAATGGTTCGGCGGGACCAGCGTGTTCCTGATCATCTGCAATTACCTGCTGGTGGCCTGCGCGGCGCTGCTGTTTTGCCGCATCTTGCGCCAGCTCGCCGGCACCGCCCGCGCCACTGCCGGCGAATGGGCGGCGATGCTGTTCCTGACGGCATGGCTGTTTTTATGGTCGCAGCAGGAGAACCTGACGTGGGGCTTCCAGAGTCAGTTTTTCCTGGCCCAGTTGTTGCCGCTGTGCGCCTTGTATTGGCTGTCGCGGGCGCAATATGGCGCTCTGGCGGGGCGTCATTGCATGATGGCCACCGTGTTCGGACTGGGCAGCATGGTGGCGATGGCCAACGGTATTCTTGCCCTGCCGTTGATGCTGGTGTATGCGATCGTGGTGCGCCTGGGCCGCTTCAAGATTGTCTTCCTGGCCTTTTTTACCGTACTGGGCTTGTCGGTCTTCTTTTATCACTACAATATGATCGGCGGCCGTGCACCGATCCACAAGGTGCTGCTCGAGCATCCGCTGGGCATGCTGTCCTACAGCTTGCGCTACCTGGGCGGGCCATTTTTTTACCTGGCGCGCGGCGCTTCCTGGGCCAGCCAGCTCGCCTTGGTGGCCGGCCTGTTGCTGGTGACCTGTGCGCTCTACCGGCTCTGGCGCGAGCTGTCATCGCCGCGGCGCGGTCCGGCGCTGGCGCTGCTGTTTTTTATCGCGTATATCGTCATGACGGCCGTGCTGACGGCAAGCGGGCGTATGTCGCTCGGGCCTGAACAAGCCTTCTCAAGCCGGTATACCACGCCGGCGGTGATGGCCTGGGCGGCATTGGCGGTGCTGTATTTTCCGTTGCTGCGCGAGCGCGCCAAAGCCTGGCGCGGCGTGTCGGTGCTGGCGCTGGGCGTACTGGGCGCGGCCATGCTGCTGTTGCAGGTGCAGGCCTTGAAGCCGGCGAACGAGACGGCCTTGTTCGGCAAGCGCGTTGCCGCATTGGCGCTGGCGATGGGGGTGCAGGACAAGGCGCAGATCATGCAGGTCTATCCGGAACCGTCAAGGGCGCTGGCGCTGGCCGCGCGGGCGGTGCAAAAAGACTTGTCGATCTTCGGCCATTATCCGCTGCAGGGTGTGGCGGCCCGTATGGGGCAGTCCTTGCCACAGTCTGGCGTGCGCTGCGATGGCGGCGTGTCGGCCGTGGTTCCTGTCGTTGGCGATCCTGCTTATGTGCGCATCGAAGGTGCCTTGCATGCGCCCGGCAGTGCGCAGGCGCCCACTTTCGTGCGGCTGGTCGTCGCAGGCCACGTGGTCGGTTATGCGGCAACCGGCGCTCCGACGCCAGGCGCGCCGGCGACGCAGACCGGCTTTGCCGGCTACGCCAAAGCTGTGGCGCTGGGCGGCGACATGGTACTGCAAGGTGAGCATCCAGCATGTTTCCTGCCTGTCCATGTGTCGGCACCGCTGTTTTCCGCGCAACCCATCGCGCCATCGCCGCAGTTGGCGAGCCTGGGCAGCGCCAGCGTCCTGGCGGGCAATCAATGGCTGGGTGCGGATTTCCATCGATCGAAGATCGACGGCATGCGGGTCTATGGCAGTTCAATCCACGGTGACCAGGATACGGGAACTATTTCCCTGCGGCTCAAACGCGGCGACCGGTTTTTTTACCGCTCCGGGCCCACCGCCGGACACCAGGTGATGACAGTGGAAGGATATCCGCAGTTGAGCGTGGTCATGCCGGTGCTGCCGGAATGGACGCAACTCGTGCTCGACAGCGCCGCCTTGCCATCGGGTGAACTGGTGCTGCGGATCAGCGACAACGGCGATGGCTGGGGCGAATGGTCGGCGCTGGCGCTGAAATCAGAATAGCAGCAGAAGGCGTAGCGACGTCGGTCAACGCCTTTGTTCAAATTAACACAGTGGAGTATCAACATGGGTCAACGTATTGCAGTGCTGGGAGCCGGTCCGATGGGACTGGCTGTGGCGTATCAGCTGGCGCGCGACGGCCACACGCCGGTGGTCTTCGAGGCCGACGACCGGGTCGGCGGCATGACGGCCGCATTCGATTTTTCCGGCTTGTCGATCGAACGCTATTATCATTTTCACGCCATCTCCGACCATGCCTTCCTGACGGTACTTGACGAACTGGGACTGCAGGACAAGATGCATTGGGTTGCCACCCGCATGGGCTACTGGTACCAGGACCGCTTGCAGGAATGGGGCAATCCGGTGGCGCTGCTGAAATTCAAGGGACTGGGTTTCGTGGCCAAGTTCCGCTATGGCCTGCATGCCTTTTTGTCGACCAAGCGCGATGACTGGAAGCCGCTGGACAATGTCGATGCGGTGGCCTGGATACGCCGCTGGGTTGGCAAGGAAGCCTATGAAGTGCTGTGGCGGCGCCTGTTCGACTACAAGTTTTATGATTACACGGACAATCTGTCCGCCGCCTGGATCTGGAGCCGCATCCGCCGCATTGGCCGTTCGCGCTACAGCCTGTTCAAGGAGAAGCTCGGCTATCTCGACGGCGGTTCGTCGACCCTGCTGCAGGGTATGCACGCCGATATCGTGCGTCATGGTGGCGAGGTACGCCTCAGTTCGCCCGTCGGCAAGGTGCTGATCGAGGACGGCAAGGTGCGCGGCCTGGAAGTGGCTGGCCAGTTCGAAGTGTTTGACAAGGTGATCAGTACAGTACCGTTGCCGTATGTGCCGCGCCTGATGCCGGATTTACCTGAGCAGGTGTTGTCGCAATTTCGCGCGCTCAACAATATCGCGGTGGTCTGCGTGATCGTCAAGCTGCGCCAGCGCCTGACCGACAATTTCTGGCTCAACACCAATGACCCCGACATGGATATCCCCGGCCTGGTCGAGTATTCCAATCTGCGTCCGATGGACGAGCATATCGTGTACGTGCCGTTTTACATGCCTGGCGAGCATCCCAAGTTTGCAGAACCGGACCAGGCTTTCCTCGACAAGGTGCGCCGTTACTTCAAGAAGATCAACCCCGCCTTGAGCGACGCCGACTTTATCGACATGCGCGCCAGCCGTTACCGCCATGCGCAGCCCATTTGCGAGCCTGGCTACCTGTCGCGCCTGCCGCCCGTGTCCTTGCCGGTGCAGGGCCTGTGGGTAGCCGACACCTCGTATTACTACCCGGAAGACCGCGGCATTTCCGAAAGCATCGGTTTTGGCCGTCAGATGGCGAAAGATGCGGCCGCATGATCAGGCATTTTGCATCGCGCCAGTTTGTTGTCTTCCTGGTGACCGGCGGCACCGCCGCGGCCGTCAATTTTGGCTCGCGCATCGTCTATAACCAGTGGCTGCCGTTTTCCGGCGCCGTCATCCTCGCTTACCTGACGGGCATGGTGACGGCGTTTGTCCTGGCAAAGTTGTTTGTGTTCAAGGACAGCGCGCAATCGATGGGCCGCTCCGCCTTGTTCTTTACCTTGGTCAACCTGGTGGCGGTCGCGCAAACCTGGGCCATCAGCATGGCGCTGGCCTACTACGTGCTGCCAGCCATGGGCGTGACAAGCTGGGGCAAGGAGATCGCGCATGCCGTCGGCGTGGTCGTGCCGGTATTTACCAGCTACCTCGGACACAAGCGCTGGTCGTTCCGCTAGCGCCTGGCTTTCCCTTTATCGTCGATCATCATGTCCCCAAAAATGCCACAGCAAACCCCTGCGCACTCGTGCCGCCAGCCTGGCCGCTTCCTTTCCTGGTTGCGCCATCCGGCGCGCGCCGCCGCCGTGCTGCGCCTGGCGCTGCAGCGTGGCGGCGGCGTGGCCGGCGTCGTGCGCAAGGCGTGCCGCCTGTATCGGCGCGAGGGACTGGCCGGCGTGCGGCTCGGCTTTGGCAAGGTCGCCAGCGCCGCGCAGTTTGGACGCAACGATTATGCCGAATGGGTACGCCGCTATGGCTCACTCGATGAGGCGACGCGCGCGCAGTTATGCACCGACATGCAAGGCTTTGCGCTACGGCCGCTGATCTCGGTGGTGTTGCCGGTGTTTGATCCGCCACTGGCCTTTCTGGAGCAGGCGATCGAATCGGTGCGCATGCAGATTTACCCGCACTGGGAACTGTGCATTGCCGACGATGCATCGACCAATCCGGGCGTGCGAGATTTGCTGGAGCGCTACCGCAGCCTGGACAGCCGCATCCGTATCGTCTATCGTCAACAGAACGGACATATCGCGGCGTCCACCAATTCGGCGCTGGCGCTGGCCGGCGGTGAATTTGTCGCCCTGTTCGATCACGACGACCTGCTGGCCGAGCATGCGCTGTGGTGGATCGCCGAAGCCATCAACCGGCAGCCCGACGTGGGCCTGGTGTATTCCGACGAGGACAAGGTCGATGCGGCCAACCGCCGCTTCGATCCGAATTTCAAGCCCGATCTCAATCCTGAACTGCTGCTGGCACAGAACATGGTGTGCCATCTGGGCGTGTACCGTACCGCGCTGGTGCGCGAGCTGGGTGGCTTTCGGGAAGGCTTCAATGGCGCTCAGGATCACGACCTGGCATTGCGCGTGATCGAACAACTGAGGCCGGAGCAGGTGGTGCACGTGCCCAAGGTACTGTATCACTGGCGCGCCATCAGCGGCAGTACGGCGCTTGACGCCGGTGAAAAGAATTATGCCGCCGAAGCCGGACGCAGGGCGGTCAGGGAACATCTGGCGCGCAAGGGCATCGCGGCCGACGTGCTGGAGGCGCCCGAGGTGCCGAGCATGAACCGGGTACGCTTTGCGCGTCCCTCGCCGTTGCCGCTGGTCAGCATCCTGATCCCCACGCGCGACCGCGCCGACCTGCTGGGCATGTGCCTCGACTCGCTGTTTGCGCGCAGCAGCTACGGCAACTTCGAAGTGATCATCATCGATAACGGCAGTACTGAAGAGGCCACGCGGCAGCTATTTGCGCGCCTGCCGGCCGAGCGGGTCCAGGTTATTCGCGATGAATCCCCGTTTAACTTTGCCGCCCTGAACAATCGCGCGGCAAAGATGGCACGCGGCAGCCTGTTGTGCCTGATGAACAATGATATCGAAATCCTGACGCCCGACTGGCTCGAGGAAATGGTGTCATTTGCCATCCGTGACGAGATCGGCTGCGTGGGCGCGCGCCTGTGGTATCCGGACGGGCGGCTGCAGCATGCCGGCTGCATCCTGGGCGTGGGCGGCGTGGCCAGCCATGCGCACCGCTATGTGCAGCGCGGTCAGGCCGGCTATTTCGGACGCGCCCTGCTGCATCAGTCGTTCAGTGCCGTCACGGCTGCTTGCCTGGTGGTGCGGCGTGAGGTGTTCGAGCTGGTCGGCGGCATGGAAGAGCAACTGGGCGTCGCCTTCAATGATGTCGATTTCTGCCTGAAAGTGCGCGCAGCCGGCTACCGCAACGTCTGGACGCCGTACGCCGAGATGGTTCATCACGAATCGGCCACGCGCGGTGACGACCATGCGCCGGACAAGCTGGCGCGTTTCTCAGCGGAAATCGCTTTTGTGCAGCAGCGCTGGGGCAAGCAACTGCAGAGCGATCCGGCTTACAGTCCCAACCTGACGGCGTATGACGAGGATTTCTCGTACGCCTGGCCGCCGCGCTAGGACGACAGGTTCAGGCCTTGCCACAGCAATGCGGGCAAGACACCTCGTACACATACTCGGGCGCCAGTTGCTGGCGCGGCGTGACGACGGCGCGGCAGACAAAACACTGCACCGTTTCGGTCGGCTCCAGCTTCGGATTCAGGGCGGTGCGGTAGTCGAACACGAAGCAGTCGCCGGTGTAATGCTCGCCGCCCACCTCTTCAAAATATTTCAAAATGCCGCCGTCGAGCTGGTACACGCTGTCGTAGCCGATTTCCTTCATGTGGATGGCGGCTTTTTCGCAGCGGATGCCGCCGGTGCAGAAAGTGACCACGGTCTTGCCTTCGAGCTCAGCCTTGTGTGCGGCGGCGACGGCCGGGAACTCCGTAAACTTGTCGATGCGATAATCTAACGTGTTATTGAAGGTGCCCACGTCCACTTCGAAGGCGTTGCGCGTTTCCATCATCACCACCGGTTTGCCGGCATCGTCGACGCCGGCGTCCAGCCAGCGCTTGAGCGTGTGCGCGTCCACCGATGGCGCGCGGCCCAGTTCCGGCTTGATCAAGGGCATGCGCATGGTGATGATTTCTTTTTTCAGCTTCACCAGCATGCGCTTGTGCGATTGCTCATTGGATAAACTTTCCTTCCACTCCAGGTCCGCCAGGCGGGAGTCAGAGCGCACCCAGCCCAGGAACGCATCGATATGTTCGCGCGTGCCTGACAGGAACATATTGATGCCCTCGGGGGTGAGCAAAATGGTGCCTTTCAGCGCCAAAGCCAGGCATTGTTCCTGGTACAAGGGGCGCATGGCTTCCGTGTTGTCGAGCGTGATGAATTTATACGCTGCAATATTGACAAAAGTGACAGCAGGTGTGGCGGCCAGCGCGCTGGCAGCGGTGGAAACGACGGGAGTAGCTTGCATGATGGCGATCGGCTTGAACTGAACAGCCGATATTATAAGCCCGCCGGGCCGGCCACGATACCCGGCCGATGCCCGCGACGCGGTAGAATAGACCCCATTGAATTTTGCACGATGGGTACACAAAGATGGAAATGGTAATGCAAGAGGCCGCCACTGCGGCGGTGGCGCGCCCCGCTGCGCAAGGGCCCGGATTTGTGCATTTGCGCGTGCACTCGGAGTACTCGATCGTCGACGGCCTGGTGCGTATCGACGACGTGGTGGGCGCCGCCGCCAAGGACCAGCAGGCGGCGCTGGCTGTCACCGATTTGTCCAATTTGTTCGGCATGGTCAAGTTCTACAAGGCCGCGCGCGGCAAGGGCATCAAGCCGGTGGTCGGTGTCGATGTGTGGATTAGCAACGACGACAACCGCGAAAAACCGTCGCGCCTGCTGTTGCTGGCAAAGAACCGCATGGGCTATCTGCAGCTGTGCGAACTGCTGTCGACCGCCTGGCTCACCAACCAGTACAAGGGCCGCGCCGAAGTGCGCATCGAATGGCTGCAGGCGCTGGCCACCAATACCTATGATTTATATCCGGGCGACAGTGCGGCCGATGGCCTGATCGTGTTGTCGGGCGCGCATTTCGGCGACGTCGGCATCGCGATTGAAAACGGCAACCTGGCGTTGGCGGAACGCAACGCCCAGCGCTGGGCCAGCATTTTCCCTGGCCATTTTTATATCGAAATCCAGCGCGGCGGCCAGGCCAACCAGGAAGCCCAGGTGCGCCATGCGGTGGCGCTGGCCTCCAAGCTGGGCTTGCCGGTGGTGGCCACGCATCCGGTGCAATTCATTTCACCCGAAGAATTCATTGCCCACGAGGCGCGCACCTGTATCGCCGAAGGCGAGATGCTGGCCAATGCCAAGCGCGTCAAACGTTTCAATGACAGCCAGCGCTTCATGTCGCAGGCGGAAATGCAGGCCTTGTTTGCCGACTTGCCGGCCGCGCTGGCCAATTCCGTCGAGATTGCCAAACGCTGCAACCTGACATTGACATTGGGCAAGCCGCAGTTGCCGAATTTCCCCACGCCGCCCGGCATGACGATCGACGAATTTCTCGTCGCCGAGTCGAAGGCCGGCCTGGAAAAGCGCTTGCTGCAGCTGTATCCGAATGAAGAGCGGCGCGAGAAGGAACGCCCGCGCTACGAGGCGCGGTTGAAATTCGAAACCGATACCATCTGCAACATGAAGTTCCCAGGCTACTTCCTGATCGTGGCCGAGTTCATTCAGTGGGCCAAGGAAAACGGCGTGCCGGTGGGGCCGGGCCGCGGTTCGGGTGCCGGTTCGCTGGTGGCCTATTCGCTGCTGATCACCGATCTGGACCCGTTGCAGTACAACCTGCTGTTCGAACGGTTCTTGAATCCCGAACGCGTCTCGATGCCCGACTTCGATATCGACTTTTGCCAGGAAGGGCGCGATCGCGTGATCCAGCACGTCAAGGATTTGTACGGCAAGGAGGCGGTCTCGCAGATCGCCACCTTCGGCACCATGGCGGCCAAGGGCGCGATCCGCGATGTCGGCCGCGTGATGGACTTCGGCTATAACTTCTGCGACGGCATCTCGAAGCTGATCCCGTTCAAGCCCGGCAAGCCGGTCAGCATCGCCGACGCCATCGAGGAGGAACCGCTGCTCAAGGAGCGCCAGGAAAACGAGGAAGAGGTCAGGCAGCTGCTGGAACTGGCGCAGCAGGTCGAGGGCATCACCCGCAATATCGGCATGCACGCCGGCGGCGTGCTGATCGCGCCTGGAAAACTGACGGACTTTTGCCCGCTGTACACGCAGGGCGGCGACTCGGGCGTCGTCTCGCAGTACGACAAGGATGACGTCGAAGCCGTCGGCCTGGTGAAATTCGACTTTTTGGGTCTGACCACGCTCACCATCCTTGACCGCGCCGTGCGCTACATCAAGCAGCTCGATCCGGCCCAGGCGAACTTTGACCTGGCGACCTTGCCGCTGAACGACAAGCCCTCGTATGACCTCCTGACCAAGGCCAAGACCGTGGCCGTGTTCCAGCTCGAGTCGCGCGGCATGCAGGGCATGCTGAAAGACGCGCGTCCCGACCGCTTCGAAGACATTATCGCGCTCGTCGCCCTGTATCGTCCGGGCCCGATGGACCTGATTCCCGACTTTTGCAAGCGCAAGCACGGCGAACGGTTTGACTACCCCGATCCGCGCACCGAATCGATTCTGTCCGAAACCTACGGCATCATGGTGTATCAGGAGCAGGTAATGCAGATGGCGCAGATCGTCGGCGGCTACTCGCTCGGCGGCGCCGACATGTTGCGCCGCGCGATGGGCAAGAAGAAGGCCGAGGAGATGGCCGAGCACCGCGCGATCTTCCGCGCCGGCGCGGCGAAAGACGGCCTGACGGCGGAAAAAGCCGACGAGATCTTCGACTTGATGGAAAAGTTCGCCGGCTACGGTTTCAACAAATCGCACGCCGCCGCCTACGCCTTGCTGTCGTATCACACGGCCTATCTGAAAGCGCACCACACGGCCGCCTTTATGGCCGCCAACTTGTCGCTGGCCATGGACGACACCGACAAGATCAAGATCCTGGTGGAAGACTCGCTGGAAATCTGCAAGCTGACCTTGTTGCCGCCGGATATCAACCAATCCGATTACCGCTTTACGCCGAGCGGCGAAGCGCCGTCGGTGAGCGGCAAGCAAGTCACGCAGATCCGCTACGGCCTGGGCGCCGTGAAAGGCTCGGGCCAGAATGCGATCGAGGCGATTATCGCCGCGCGCACGGCTGGCGGTCCGTTTTCCAGCCTGTTCGATTTTTGCAAGCGGGTCGATAAAAAGCAGATCAACCGCCGCACCATCGAGTCGCTGATCCGCAGCGGCGCGTTCGACTGTCTGAAGGTCGACCGCGCGATTCTGCTCGCCTCGGTCGCCTTCGCCATGGAGTGCGCCGACCAGGCCGCCAAGGCGGCCAATCAGGTCAGCCTGTTTGGCGGCGACGACAGCGACATGGTGGCGCCGCCCGAGTATGTCAAGGCCCAGCCATGGACCGACAAGCAGCGTTTGACGGAAGAAAAAATTGCCCTGGGCTTTTATTTGTCCGGCCACTTGTTCGATTCGTATGCGCCCGAAGCGCGCCGCTTTGCCCGCACCAAATTGTCGGACCTGTCGCCGTCGCGCGAGCCGCGCATGATGGCCGGCGTCATCACGGGCTTGCGCACGCAGATGACGCAGCGCGGCAAGATCGTCATCGTCACGCTCGACGACAAGAGCGCTACGGTGGAAGTGACGGTGTACAGCGAACTGTTCGAGCAGAACAAGAAAATCTTCAAGGAAGACGAATTCCTGGCCGTGGTGGGCAAGGTGTCGGAAGACCGTTTTTCGGGCGGCCTGCGCATCATGGCCGAGAGCGCCTTCGACATTATCTCGGCGCGCGTGCAATATGGCCGCCAGCTGGGCTTGACCTTGCCGACTACCCTCGACGCGCGCCGTATCCGCGACGTGCTGATGCCGTTTCGCGCCGAATCGGGCTTGCCGATCGCGGCCAAGGTCAGCCCGCAAGGCGTCAGTTGCGTGCTGCAGTTCGGCGATGAGTGGCGGGTCGCGCCATCGGACGAATTGCAGACGGCGCTGGTGCGGGAACTGGGCGCGAAGGAAGTGGAAGTGGAATACTGAGGCGCTGTGCCCTGAGGCAAAAAGCCAGACCGACGGTCTGGCTTTGACGCAAGACGCTATGGAGGCGCTTTACATATCCTTGAGGCTGGTGATCGCATAACCTTTGGCGGCGATCTGCTGCAGCGGGTGTTCGATATGGTAGTCGGGCAAGGCCTGGGCATCGTCGGCCACTTCGCTGGCCTGCGTTTCCAGTTGCCAGTCGGTGCTCGTGACTTCTTCGGGAATGATCTTTCCTTCTGGCACGGCGAGATAGGAAAAAATGCCATCATGTTCGGCTCGACGGTAGATATCGACGCGCATAACTTGCCTCCTTGTAAGCGTTAGGGAAAACGGCGCACTGGTGTGCCAACCGATCTTGCTAGCGTAACAGGAATGCCGGGAGCATGCTTTTTGTCTGCGTGGCGCGGCGAAAAGTGTGCAGGAGGGGATTGGCGTGGCTGGGCGCGGGGCGCTGGCTGGCCGGGGAACCACTCAGGCAACGGCGATGGCCGGCGCGAGGCGATGCTGGCAATCGTTGGCGGCGGGGGCGACGCCAGGCAGGGAGGCGGGCACGCTGTTATTGTCGAGGCCGCTACGCAAGGTCGCTATCATGGTCAGCGTCAGTTCATGGCGCTTGCGCGCTTCCGAGCGTTTTTTCGAGGCGATCTCTTCGAGCATCAATTCCGGCAGGTTTTCGCATGGCAGGTCGAAATCGCCATCGCTGCGCAGCCGCGCGCCCAGTTCCAGCCAGACGCCGTTGTAGTCGGCCATCAGACGGCCATATTTCTTGGCCGAATGGTGTACCGTGCGATTGTCATTGCCGACCAAAATCATGTTGCGGCAACCATGCTCCCAGGCCAGCTGGCGCACCAGGCGCAGCATCAGGAACTTGGGACGCATGCCGTGCAGGTCGCGCGTGGCTTCGCGCACGCGGCGCAAGCTGTCCTCGCCCTTGGGGCCCTGGAGGCAGCCGATGCGCACGCCCATCTCCATCGGTGCGCGCGTGCGGCAGCCGAAAAAGGTAAACACCACCGCATACAGCATCTCGCCGCCGTGCATCAGTTGCAGCACCATCTCGCCTTCGCGGTCCATGCGTGACAGCGACGTCAAATGCAGGTGGTACAGCTCGCCGGACTTGCCTGCCACCGAACCGAGCAGCACCGGCTGGTACGCCGCGTCCACCATCAGCTTGCCCCAGCCCTGTTGCAGGATGAAGCGGTAGTGGTCGACCAGCAAGGCCACGCGCTGGGCGCAGGACAGGCTCTTGCTCAGGTAATGGCGGTACACCTTGTGCATCATGCGCGGATAGGCGCGCAGCAGCTCCGGGAATACGGGATGGGAATTGAGCAGTTGTAGCCAGACGCGCGTTTCGCGCTGCCGCAGGCGGGCCCGCAATTGCAGCTTGAGCAGTTCGCGCAGGCGCGCAAAGCCGGGCGGCATATTGCTCAGGCCGGCATGCAGGGTAATTGCTTGTGTCATAGACAGTCCATATAAAGAGAGCGGAAGGCGGCGGCGAAAATGTCAGGCCGCCGGCGGGCCGCCGATGCCGTCGGCGTCGGCCAGCAGCACGATGGCGCTGCGCGTGGCGCGCGCCAGCTTGTGCGCCAGGGTGTCGGCGAAGTGACGCTGCCAGGAGCGGCTTTTCAGTGCCGGCAGGACGATTTCCTGGCAACCGAGCAGCTCGGCGGTGTCGAGAATGATGAACAGGCGTTCGCCGGAGAAAATATGGGTACTGAAGGACAGATCGGAACGGCTCAGGTACAGGCCCGCTTCGCGCATCAGTTGCGCGGCGGCCTCGCCGTTGTCGAGCTGGCCTTGGCGCACCATACCGTCGGCGTGCTGCGCCAGCGGCGGCGTCACATGCAGCAGGTGGACGTGCACATCGATGCCCCACTCGCGCAGGCGCCGGGCATAGCGCGCGCCGTAGACGATGTCGCTGACGCGCTTGACCGGCAGCAGCAGTTGCAAGGTCGCCGCCTGGTCCGTGCCAGGCGCACCGCTTGCACGTTCCTTGGCGCGCTCGGTGGCGTGCGCATGGCGTGGCGAAACAGGGTGTGCAGCGTGCATGGAAGGGACCTTTGTCAGGAAAACGGCCCCATCTTAGCCAGCACCATGGACCCTGTAAATTGGCGAAATGGCGTAAGGGTTTCCCTTATGGTCGGTTTTTTTCAGTAACTGTAGGTGGCATACACCGCGCCCATCGGCGCATGCTTGCGCTGCACGATGGGGCTGTTGGCGGCGTCGCCGAGGCGCCGTTCCACGCCCAGCACGCTGTTCAGGCTCCAGCGCGCATCGATGCGGTGTTCCCAGCTGACGCTCGCTTGCGCCTCGTAAAAGCCACCCTTGGGCGTGTATTGCCGGAACGCCGTCCTGGCCGCCTGGGCCTGAGTCACGCCATACATGGTTTGCAGGTATTTCTTTTCGCCCCAGCCCGCTTGCAGGCCCAGGCTGATGCTGTCTTGCGGCACGCCGCGGCTGTCCTTGCGGCTGTAGACCTGGCCGCTGGCGCCGAACTGCACGGTGGCGCCGTTCTCGCGGTGGGTCAGCGGGATATCGCTGGCCACGCTCAGCTGCACGCCCGGCAGCGGCGAGTAGCTCAGGTTCAGCAAGGCGCTGGCATTGCCTTCGACCTTGCCCATGCCCTTCAGATAATCGCTGCCGGCCAGGCCGCGCAGGCCCTTGCGCCGGTGGTCATCGCGTTCGCCACGGTAGCCGAGCGCGACGCTGTAGCTGAAGGGGCCGGCCTGGCCGCCATAGCCGAGGCCGCGCATGGTGCTGGCAAAAAAGCCGTTGGCCATGCTGTAGTCGAGCACGACGATGGGCATGGCGCGGATGCTGTCGTCGCCCGCATAGGGGCTGCCTGCGGCCACGCCGGCGCCGACAGTGAGCACGTTGCCGCTGGTGTCGTCGGCCGCCAGCGCGGACAGGGGGAAGCACAGCAGGCCGGCCAGGGCCAGCACGGTGGAGTGTTGCATGGTAGTTTCCTTCAGGTGGAGAACCGAGTCCCGTATGGCTCGATTGACAGTGCATAGTATGAAACGTTGTGTGGATGTAAAGCTGAGCGTTGACTGAGGATTACATGAAGATTGCATGAACAGTCGTTCTTTACCTGTTCTTCAGTTTGCGGTGGTCTAATATCCAACATGAAAATATTGCTGATCGAAGACGACATGGACCTGGGCAACGGCGTGCGCATTGCCTTGCGCGACCAGGGCTTTCAGGTGGTCTGGGTGCGCACCCTGGACGACGCGGCGCGCAGCATCGCCCACGACAGTTGCGAACTGGTGCTGCTGGACCTGGGCCTGCCTGACGGCGATGGCCTGGACTTGCTGGCGCGGCTGCGCGCGGCGCGCCTGCCGGTGCTGATCCTCAGCGCCCGCGATACGGTCGAGCAACGCCTGCGCGGCCTCGATGGCGGCGCCGATGATTACCTGGTCAAGCCGTTCGTGCTGGCCGAGCTGCTGTCGCGGGTACGGGCGCTGGCGCGCCGCAGCTATGGTTTTGACGGCGACACCATCGAGCTGCGCGGCCTGCTGCTGCAAGTGCCCACGCGCAAGGTCAGCGTGCACGGGCGGGCGGTGGAACTGACGGCCAGCGAATACGCCTTGCTGAAAGCGCTGCTGATGCGCGCCAACCGTGTCATCACGCGCCGCATCCTGGAAGAGCACATTTTGCCGGGCGGCCTGGCCAATGCCAGCAATACGCTCGACGTGCACATGGGCAATTTGCGCCGCAAGATAGGCGAGGGTTATATCCGCACCGTGCGCGGCGTCGGCTATGTGATCGACCAGCACGGTGAGCCGGCATGAAGCGGCTGAGCGACATGCTGCTGCGGAGCTGGCATCTGCTGCGCAGGCCGACTCTGGTACGCCGCCTGATGCTGGCCCAGGTGCTGATGCTGACCGTGCTGTGGAGCATGGCGGTGGCCTTCGTGATGATCGACGGCACCGACGAAGACAGCAGCATCAGCCATGGTGTGCTGCGCGCCATCGCCACCGTCGCCGACAACCTGGCCGACCAGCCGCAGCGCCAGCATGACAGCCTGCGCGCGATGGACGAGGCGCTGCGCGAGGATTTTTTCTCTGGCGGCATGCCCGAGCTGGCGCCGCGCACCCTGGTCTGGCGCGATGGCCAGCTGATTTATCGCTCGGCCGATGCGCCGGCGGGCATCCGCAGCGCCGGGCCGGTCGATGCCGAAATGCTCGATATCAAGGGCCAGGTGTGGCGCACGCGCACCGTGGTCGAGGGCGCCACCCGCGTGACGGTCCTGGAAGCGGGCGGACCGTGGCAGGTTTTCATCACCATCAATTCGCGCGGCTATTATTTGTTGCCTCTGCTGATCAGCCTGCCATTTTTGCTGCTGCCGGCCTGGCTGTCGATTCGCCTGGCCATGCGGCCGTGGCGCAAGGTGGCGCAGGAGGTGTCGGCGCGCGGCCCGCGCGACCTGCGCCCGCTGGCCTTCAAGCCGCCGCATGGCGAACTGGCGGCGCTGGTCGACAGCATCAATGCTCTGTTGCAGCGGGTCGACACCAGCGCCGCGCGCGAACGCAGTTTCATCGCCGACGCTACGCACGAGCTGCGCACGCCGCTGGCGGCGATGCGCGTCAATGTCGAGGCCTTGCAAGGGCAGGCGCACGACCCGCGCCAGCAGGAACTGCTCGATGGCATCCTGAACAGCAACAGCCGCGCGGCGCGGCTGGTGGGGCAGTTGCTGCAGCTTACGCGCAACGACGTGCCGGCCGAAGCCGGTCAACCGGCGGTGCCGCAGGCGCTCGATGCCTTGCTGCAAGACCGGCTGGCGGCCCTGTCCGGCCTGGCGCGGGCCGGCGGCATCGAGCTCGAATTGCAGGCCGCCGTGCCCTTGTGCGTGCCGGGCCAGCGCGAGAGCCTGGTGTCGCTGGTTGATAACCTGGTGGAAAACGCCATCAAGTACAGCCCGCGCGGCGGCAGCGTGACGGTGTCGCTGCATGCGCAGGGCGGGCAAGCCGTGCTGCACGTGGCCGACCAGGGACCCGGCATTCCGGCCGCCCTGCATGCGCGCGTGTTCGACCGGTTTTTCCGCGCACCCCAGCAACACCAGCCCGGCAGCGGTCTGGGCCTGGCCATTGTCGCTTCGGTGGTGGCGCGGCAAGGCGGCAGTATTGCGTTGCACCATGCCGATGGTGGCCAGGGTTTGCTGGTGGAAGTACGCCTGCCGTTGGCCTTAAAGTCTGAATTGATTGCATGAATTACATTATTTATGCTTGAAGTGCAACATATGATGGTATTGCGCGCCGCCCCGATGCATAATACGGGACGTTAAAAAACACCGTTATGCGCCCATCCCTGTTCCGCTATCTGCAGTATCCCGCCTTTGTCGGCCTGTACCTGCTGTTCGACTGGGCCACCTACATCGATCCGATGTATGGCCTGAACATCACGCCCTGGAATCCCGACCCGGCGCTGGGCCTGGTATTCTGGCTGATCCATGGTCGCAAGGCGGCGCTGCCCTGGTTTGTTGCCTTGATGAGCGCCGAAGTGCTGGTGCGCGGCATGCCGGCCGGCCTGCATTTGACATTGCTCTGCTCGGCCTGGCTGGTGCTCGGTTATGGCGCCATCGGCGCGGCCCTGCGCCGCCGTTTCAGTCGCAGCAATATGTTCGACAACCGCCGCCGTTTGCTGACCTGGGCCGCCATCGTCATGGCCGGCACCCTGTTCAATGCCCTCGGCTATATGTCGCTGCTGTCGTTTACGGGACGCATTCCGGCTGGCGAATGGGCGACGGCGCTGCTGCGCTTCGGTGTCGGCGACGCGGTGGGCATGCTGGTGTCGATGCCGCTGAT
Organism: Janthinobacterium sp. PC23-8; assembly: GCF_002250505.1. Classification (GTDB taxonomy): domain Bacteria; phylum Pseudomonadota; class Gammaproteobacteria; order Burkholderiales; family Burkholderiaceae_D; genus Janthinobacterium. The sequence goes on along the minus strand of NZ_NJGY01000001.1, from coordinate 1,323,562 downwards.
CTGGGTGCTGGTGAGCGAACGCGGCCGAGAACGCCTGCGCAAGGCCGTCTGGCGCTGGGAAACCCTGGCCTACCTGGCGCTGGGCGGCATCGTGCTGTGGAGCGTGTTCGGCTCTATCCTGCGCTGCGACTACAAGCATTTCTATTTCCTGTTCCTGCCGGTGATCTGGGCCGCCTCGCGCCAGGGCCTGCAGGGCGCCATGCTGACCGTGTTCGCCTTGCAGTTGTGCATTATCACGCTGGTGAAATGGTCGCCCTTGGTGCATATCCAGTTTTATGAACTGCAACTGCTCGACGCCATGCTGGCGCTGGTGGGCTTTTTTATCGGCATCGTGGTCGATGAAGTGCGCCAGGTCTCGCATGAACTCAAGCACACCATGCGCCTGGCCGCCGCCGGTGAAATGGCGGCCGCCCTGGCGCACGAGCTGAACCAGCCGCTCACGGCCCTGTCGACCTATGGCAAGGCCTGCGAATACTTGCTGGAACGGGGCGAGAGCGGCCCCCTGCTGCAAAACGCCATCGGCCACATGATCGTCGAATCGGGCCGCGCGGCCGAGGTGGTGCGCCGCCTGCGCGACTTTTTCCGCACCGGCGCGATGCAGCTCGAAGTGGTCGAGGCCAGCGCCCTGATCGCCGGCATCGCGCGCCAGTTCACGCAGCAGTTTCACGAACACGGCATCGAACTGGTGCTGGCGCCGCCGCAGTCGCTGGCCATCAACGCCGACCGGCTGCAACTGGAACTGGTGCTGCGCAACCTGCTGGCCAATGCCCAGGACGCGGTGCTGGCCCAGCCGCGCGGCCGACGCCGCATTACCGTCGTCGCCGAGCGGCTCGACGGCGGCCGGCTGCGCCTGTCGGTGGAAGACAGCGGCCCCGGCATTTCCAGCAGCCTGGCCTCGCGCTTGTTCGAGCCGTTTGTGTCGAGCAAGGCCAGCGGCCTGGGCCTGGGGTTGGTGCTCAGCCGCAGCATTGTCGAGGCGCATGGCGGCCAGCTGTGGGCCGAAGTCGGCAGCCACGGTATTTTTCGTTTTGTCCTGCCGCTGGCGCGTGCCAGCGCGCCATCGCCCGGAGAGTCTGCATGACCAGTAACCTGACTGTGTTTATCGTCGATGACGATCCCGCCGTGCGCGATGCGCTGGGCTTGCTGCTGGGCGTGCGCGGCTATCGCACGGCGCTGTTTTCCTGCGCCGAGGATTTCTTGCAGGGCTGGCAGCGCGCGTGGGCCGGCTGCGTGCTGATCGATATCCGCATGTCTGGCATGGACGGGCTCTCGCTGCAGCGCCGCCTGCAGGAGCTCGGCTGCCTGCTGCCGGTGATTATCGTTACCGGCCATGGCGACGTGGCGCTGGCGCGCCAGGCTTTCAAGGCGCAGGCAAGCGATTTCCTGGAAAAACCGTTCGACCACGATAAATTGTTGGCGGCCATCGATGAGGCGTTTTCGCGCGAGGCGGCCACGCGCGGCCAGCTGCGGCGCCAGCAGGACGGGCTCGATGCGCTGCGCAGCCTGACGCCGCGCGAGCGCGAAGTGATGCAACTGGTGGTGACCGGCCGCCACAACCGCGATATCGCCCCCGCGCTGGGCATTTCCGTGCGCACGGTGGAAGTGCACAAGGCGCGCCTGATGGACAAGCTGGGAGTCGACAACGTGGCCGACCTGGTGCGCATCAGCATGCTGGGAAGCGATTAACCCCCCTCGTGATCTTACTCGATGGCCTGCAGTACCTGCTCGACCGTGATCGCATCGACCCAGTCGTTGCGTTTTGCCACCGTCAGCACGGTGCTGCTGGCGCTGTCGAACGGCGCCCATTCCGGATTCTTCTTGCGCATCAGCGCCACCACCGGCACGTGCACGGCATTGGCCAGGTGCATGATCGAGGTTTCCACTGAAATGATCAGGTCGCACTGCGCCAGCATGGCCGGTAGCTGGAAGAAATGGTCGACCGCGCTGAACGCCTGCGTGCGCGCCAGGCCGGCGGTGGTCACGACAGCGTTGACCTTGGCCAGGTCATGCGGCATGGCGTTGATCAGGAAGCAGGCGCCGGCCCATTTGGGCTGCTGCCGCATGCGCTCGATCAGCTCGCAGATACGTTCCAGTGGCCAGCCGCGCTTGTGCGACTTGGCGAATGGGTTGAGCAGTACCAGCGGCCCCTGGCGCTGGTCAAATCCCCAGGCGGCCAATTGCTGCCGTGCCTGTTGCAAGGCGTCTTCGGGCAGATGCACGTACGGGTAGCGCTCGGCCAGGGGTATCTCCAGCCCTGTCAGCTGGCGGAACCAGTCCGCATACACGGCGCTGATATGGTGTGCGCCCGCATCCTGGCCCGCATAGGGAGTCAACAGGGCATCGAGTTTGCGGTAGGCAAAATAGTGCATCGGCCGCAAGATGGTCACGCGCTTGCGCATGCCGATCACCAGGCCATCCGGGCTGATCGCGCGCGCCAGGTGGGCGTAGCGCTGCGGGCGGATATGCGCCAGCGACACCACCAGCGGGTAATGTTCGGCCTGTGCCTCGCGCACGCTTTCCTCGTACAGCGCCGGGCTGTACGTCTTGCGGTACACCTTGGCGAACAGCCCCGATTGCTCGACCCAGTCGTACAGCGAATAGGTGCGCAGGCTTTCCCATTGCGCCGCATCGTCGGTGCGCCGCACTTCATCGATCCACAGGTGGATCTTCAGGTGCGGATAGGCGGCGGCAAAGGCGCGAAAGCCGTTTTGCATGTAGGTATAGTCTCCCAGCGCCAGGTGGGCGACAAAGAGGATCTTGTCCGACTGGGCGAGCAGTGCGGCGGGGATCAATGGGGTCATGGTGCAATGCGGTGTATGGAGTGAATCGGGCGAGCCATGCGGCCGGCGTCATGCGATGGCTGTGACTGGCAGTATTTGCCGATGGGACAATACCACGACTCAGGGCGCACACTCAATGGGGGCGCGCCGGCGCGCCCGCTCATCGCGCGCCGTGCTGTGCATGGCGCAGCAGCGCCCATAGCATGGCCATCGGGAACACCAGCATGATGATGCCGATATTCAAGGTGAGCGAACTGGTGGTCAGGCCGAAGATCAGGTAGCAGGTGCACAGCACCACGCCGCCCAGCGCAAACGGATGGGCGTTGGCGGCACGGCGGCGCAGGGCGCGGGCAAACAGGCACAACGGTACAAAAAACAGCCCGAACAGCGCCAGCAGGCCGCTTGCGCCGCGCTTGACGAGCACGTCGAGATAGTCGTTGTGGGCATTGGTGGCGTCGCTGGTGTCGGGCCCCATCTTGCCCTCCCTGACCCATTGCTTCTTTTCGTCCATGTAACCGTTGCGCCCGATGCCCAGCAAGGGATGCTCGCACGACAGCAGCAGCGCCGTGTGCCACGCTTCGAAGCGTTGGCCGATCGAGGTGGTGGCATTGGCGGGGTCGTTCATCTTTTCCACTTCCGTCACGGCCATGGCGGTGCGTTCGCGGATCGGCGAATGCGGTACGTAATAGGCAGTTACCATCAGCACGGCCATGGTTGACACGGCGATGACCAGGTAGCGCTTGCCATGCGCGCGGGCATTGTGCATGGCGATGAGCAGCACGCACACCGGCAAGGCGATCCAGCCGCCGCGGCTGCCGCTGAGGATGGAACCGAACACGCCAGCCAGACAGCCGGCCAGCAGCAAGGCGCTCCAGGGCCGCGCGCGCCGCTGCGTCCTGGCCCATTCCAGGCCGGCCAGCGACAGCATGCCCAGCAGCATGCTGACATTGCCGTAATGAATGGCATTGCTGGTCGAGCCTTGCGGGCGCACCATGTCCTGCATCGTGAATTGCCACAGCGCCAGCGCGGCGCCGGCGATGGCGCCCACCGCCACGCCGCTCCACCATGCCGCAGGCTGCGGCGGATACGCCAGCAGCAGCAGCAGCACCGGCACCACCAGCAAGGCGCGCAGCGGCATGTCGAATTCGCGCGCGGGATCGCCGTGATACAGCATGTTGGCGACCAGCACCGAGAAATAGACGAGCAGCGCGGCGATCAGCAGCCAGTCCTGGCGTTCCAGTCCCAGCCGGGGACGTTGCCACAGCAGGCAGGTACTGCTGAGCAACAACAGCACCGCACCGAACGAATAGCCGCTGTCAACCGACACCGACAAGGCTGAAAAAAGGAAAACACAAACAGAAGTTAAACGCAGCATCGCAGGTTCCTGGACATCCCGGTGAAAAGGTGATTACTGTAACAACATCAAGGCAGGCGCCATTGTAGACGAAAGCGCGGTGTTGACAGGGTGTCCGGAGCTTGTCAAAGCATCACGGCTTGACGGTGTCCCCTCTGGCATAACGCAAAAAACCATGGTTTGCACCATGGTTCTTTTTTGTAAGCAATAGTAACTGGCCGCCCTGGCTTACTTTGCCGGTGCGCGCGTGGCCACGCCGCTGTCGATTGCCGCTTGCGACACGGCTGGCGCGACCCAGCTGCGCAGGCGCTCGTCGAATGGCGACGGAATCAGTTGCAACGGGCTCAAGGCGCTGCTTTCATGTCCCGGCAGCGGCTCCTTGGCCAGCGCGGCGATGGCGCGCACGCAGGCCAGCTTCATCTCTTCATTGATGGTGGTGGCGCCGACGTCGAGCGCGCCACGGAAGATGTAGGGGAAGCACAGCACATTGTTGATCTGGTTCGGGTAATCCGAGCGGCCGGTGGCGACGATGGCATCGTCGCGCACGGCGTGCACTTTCTCTGGCGCGATTTCCGGGTGCGGATTGGCCAGGGCGAAGATCAGGGGTTTGGCGGCCATCGCTTCGACCATCTGCGCGCTGACCACGCCACCTTTCGATACGCCGATGAAAATGTCGGCGCCAACCATGGCCTCGGCCAGGTCGCGGTCGCTGGTGTCATTGGCGTAGCGCGCCTTGTTCTCTTCCATGTTGGCGTCGCGGCCCGGGTAGATCACGCCCTGGCTGTCGCACACTTTGAGCAGGGATTTGTTCAGGCCCAGCGAGACCAGCAGGTCCAGGCAGGCGATCGAGGCGGCGCCGGCGCCCGAGACGGCGACCTTGACCTTGCCGATGTCCTTGCCGACCAGTTCCAGGCCGTTCAGGATGCCGGCCGCGACGATGATGGCGGTGCCGTGCTGGTCGTCATGGAAGACGGGAATGTTCATGCGCTTGCGCAATTGCTGCTCGATATAGAAGCAGTCCGGCGCCTTGATGTCTTCCAGATTGATGCCGCCGAAGGTCGGCTCCATGCGCACCACGGTGTCGATGAACAGGTCGGGATCGTTTTCGGCCAGTTCGATGTCGAACACATCGACGTCGGCGAACTGCTTGAACAGGCAGGCCTTGCCTTCCATCACCGGTTTGCTGGCCAGCGGGCCGATATCGCCCAGGCCCAGCACGGCCGTGCCGTTGGTGATCACTGCCACCAGGTTGCTGCGCGAGGTGTAGATGCCGGCCGAGCGCGGATCTTCCACGATGGCTTCGCACGCAAACGCCACGCCCGGCGAATAGGCCAGGGTCAGGGCGCGGGCATCGCCCAGCGGTTTGGTGGGTGTGACGGAAATCTTGCCGGCGCGGGGCTCGGCGTGATAGGCGAGGGCGGCTTCCTTGAGGTTGAAGGCTTCGCCGGTGTGCTCGGCATGCTTGCTTTGGGCAGTAGACATAAGAATTCTCGGGAGGGCCAGGCAGGCCCGAGTGGTAAGTCCGAGCCATGGTATGCAAGCGTTTGCACGATGTCAAGCCTCAATTTGGGATATTCCCGTGAAAAGCGCTTTGAATCAGGGGTAAGCACGAATGCAAGCGTTTGCTCGGTTTTCCACGAAATACGCCATTTATGCGATAAAATCACACCATTGCGATCCGGGAAGCCCATGACAAACAAGAACCCCACCTTAAGCGACGTAGCGCGGGCCACCGGCGTGCATTTTTCCACCGTCTCGCGCGTGATGAACCCGGCAACCCGGCAAAAAGTCAGCGCCGAGGTCGCCAAGCGGGTGCTGGCCGAAGCCGCCCGTCTGGGCTATCGCCCGAACCGCGCCGCCTCCACGTTGGTGACGCGCAAGTCGCGCATTATCGGCGTGGTCTTGCCCGACATTACCAACGCCGTGTTTCCGCCGATTCTGCTGGGCATCGAGGAAGGCTTGCGCAAGCATGGCTACCTGGCCATCGTCGCCAATGTCGGCGCCGACGAGGAAGAACAACTGTTTGTCATCAACCGCCTGCTGGGCCAGCAGGTCGACGGCCTGATTCTGGCCACCGCGCGGCGCGACGACCCCGTCATCAAGATGTGCATCGACCAGAACGTGCCGGTGGTCACCGTCAACCGCAGCGATGAAAACGGCGTCGCATCCTGCGTGGTCAGCGACGACGTGGTCGGCATGCGCCTGGCCGTCGGCCACCTGCTGGCGCTGGGCCATCGCCATATCGCCCATATCGCCGGCCCGGAAAACCTGTCCACCGGCCATGTGCGGCGCATGGGTTTCCTGGCCGCCATCGAAGCGAGCGAACTCGATGCCTCGCAGGCCTTTGTGTTCGAAAGCAGCGGCTATTCGCGTGAATGCGGCAAGGCGGCCCTGCTGGAATTGCTGCGCCAGTCGCCGCAGACCACGGCCGTGGTCACCGGCAGCGACCTGGTGGCCATCGGCTGCTACGATGCCATCCGCGAGCTGGGCCTGAACTGCCCGCAGGACATCTCGGTGGTGGGCCACAACGACATGCCGTATATGGACCTGATCCGCCCGCCGCTGACCACCATCCGCATCCGCCACCACGGCATCGGTGCCGAAGCGGCGCGGCTGATCCTGCAAACCATCGACGCGCCCGGCTCGTCGGTGCTCGACGTGCGCCTGAAACCGGAACTGGTGGTGCGCGAATCGACGGCGCCACCGCGTGCCTGATGCGCTGGGCGGGGCCGCAAGGTGGTACACTGGCGGCCCTCCCTGATTTCCTGCCCTCATCGCCATGACCAAAACCAACACGCCTTCCCCGAAACGCCGCGAAGAGGGCGTTGCCAAGCTGACCGTCAATCCCTTCCTGGACGCCGACTTCTACGCGCGCATGCGCGACTACACGGAACGCGACGCGGCCATCATCAAGGAACTGAAGGCGATCGCGGAAATTCGCGCCGGCAACAAGCAGCCCGACCCGCGCCTGGCGCCGTCGCTGCAGACACTGCGCGATACGGTCAAAAAAGGCTTGAATTTTGGCGAGATGCTCGAGCGCATCGCGGCCGGCAAGGAAAAAGGCCTGTGGGAACCATGGATGAGCACCTTCGGCATCGAGATCCGCGCCGTCAACTACGGCGCCGGCCCGCGCAACGCCTGCCTGGTGCTGGACCTGGCGGCCAACGCCCCGGCGCACGCCATGTTCGCCAAGGCCGGCATCCAGAACTGGCGCAGCCTGGCCGCCGACGACTGTTCGGTGGTGCGTTCGGAAAAAGCCACCGAAACGTCGCCGTTGAAAGTGTATGCGGTGTTTTACCTCGATCCAGCCTGACTAAGATCGTCCCAGCCCGATGTTCGATATGCGTCACCGTTCAGTATCATCAAGATGAAGAGATCAGGTGACGATCCAGTTCATTGACGGGTGTAATGAGTTGGAGTCGACGACAAAAGGGTGAGGGTCAATCGCTTTGAGCAAGGTTCTTAGCTTGAGTGCGAGGTGGCTTGGGTCAATTGCTCTGGGACGCAACTTTGAATGTTTGGCCGGCTGCTCCAAATGACACACAACACGAATTTTACTTGCCGCGATTAATTTTTTCGCACACCGCTTTTCGTCTTTGTCTATTGCTTCGCATTTTGCGCTGACAAGTCCTGCAATCGTGTCTCGGATTTTTATGGCTATTTCTTCGCCTAAGTCAATTGTTTTTGTTCTTGCATGTTGCCGGAAATCTTTTATCTCGATTAGCCAGGCGATGCCGGATTCTGCAAAGACGATGTCAGCAGCTTTACTGGCGCCGCAAATTTTTTGAGACTGATTGCGATAATGAGACCATTCATCATATTTGCTTGACATGCTGTTGGCAGGGAAAGTGAATGTCAGGTTTCCTTCAGCGATGATCGACTGTATAACTGGCATTAAGTTTCCTCGGATGCAAGAAAGCGATCGGACTGCATGAGTTCCTCATCCAAGGAAGCAATGGTTTGTAGGTCATCTATTTTGTCGCCTTGCTCCAACAGGACAGTATTTTCCTCAATTTTAAGTGAGAAATATCTGGATGCCAGTTTCTTGTAGATATTTTCTTCCGTCAATATTTCCAGTTCCCGGAGCAGGAAAAGCGAATGGGTGGCGATGAAGATCTGAATGCCTTCGGACGCCAGATGTACGATGCTTTTTGCAAGAACCTTGATAAGTTTTGGATTTAAATTCGTCTCCGGTTCATCCCAGAATAAATAACCTTTATCCAGCAAAACACCGGTGCTTATCAGGCGAGCCAGCATTGCTATTTTCCTTAATCCCTCAGCCACGAGCGGCATTTCCATTCGTCCTTCACTCGTAACTTGAAGATAAAACCGGCCATTGGCTGAATCAACAATAACTTTTCCGCCCATCGCCTCCTCCAATGGCTTAAGCAGGTTAGCAACTTTGCTCGCCCGGGGACCTTTTATTGACGGAGCTCCAAGCAATGAAACAGTGTCACGCCACGCCTCTTCGAATTCAAGATGATAATTGTCATATAAGGGAACAAACCAAGGACATAGTGTGGCCAATTCTCTGGTGGGTAAATAAACGGGAGATCGAGTCAAACCTTCACGAGGGGCATGAATGACCTCAACCTGAGACTTTGCATTTGTTGCAAAGGCAATCGTGCAGCTTTTTTCATCGTCCTTCATGATCAGCTCAATTTCACAGCGATCACGGCCTTGCTTTCTCTTTACCAAACGGCCGATCGATTCCGGACGCATAACGGCGACCAATTTTTCAGCATAGGCTTTTTCAAGAAAAGATTTGGAAAATTCTTTCCCTGTTTGAACCTTGAGCAGAGAGTAAATTGCCTTGAGCATGTGTGACTTGCCCAAGCCGTTTTCCCCCACGATGATATTCAATCCGGGTGAAAATTTCCACACAGCATTTGGTACTGTAGTGAAATTTTGGAATCTGGCTATTTTTAACATGTTATTTCCTGAGCATTTTTTCAATCAATCCATAATTGAGATATGCAATGTATCACTTGATTGAATGAGGAGGGAAGTATATGGCAATGATTCTCCCCTGTACCCTTGAGATCACGAAGACCGTAAAAATGATCACATCAAAATCACGTCGTACTGCTCCTGATGATAAGTACTCTCCACCTGCAATGAAATCTTCTTGCCGATAAAGTCGCCCAGCATCGCCAGGTGCTGCGATTCTTCTTCCAGGAACAGATCGACCACTTCCTGCGAGGCCAGGATGCGGAACTCGCGCGGGTTGAACTGCTTCGCTTCGCGCAGCAGTTCGCGCAAAATTTCATAGCAGATGGTGCGCGAGGTTTTTACTTGTCCCTTGCCGGCGCAGGCCGGGCACGGTTCGCACAGGATATGGGCCAGCGACTCGCGGGTGCGCTTGCGGGTCATTTCGACCAGGCCCAGCGGCGAGAAGTTGCTGACCGAAACCTTGGTGCGGTCGCGTGACAGCGTGCGCTTCAACTCGGCCAGCACGGCGTTGCGGTGCTCGGCGTTGTCCATGTCGATGAAGTCGAGGATGATGATGCCGCCCAGGTTGCGCAGGCGCAACTGGCGGGCGATGGCGTGGGCCGCTTCCAGGTTGGTCTTGAAGATGGTGTCGGCAAAGTTGCGTCCGCCAACAAAGCCGCCCGTGTTGACGTCGATGGTGGTCATCGCTTCGGTCTGGTCGACGATCAGGTAGCCGCCGGATTTCAGGTCGACCCTGCGGCCCAGCGCGCGCAGAATCTCTTCTTCCACGCCATATAAATCGAACAGAGGGCGCTCGCCCGTGTAGTGCTGCAGGCGCGTCAGTTCGCTGGGGGTGTAGATTTCGGCAAATTCGCGCAGCTTGACGTAGTTCTCGCGCGAGTCGACCTGGATGGTGGCCGTTTCGTCGCCGACGAAGTCGCGCAGCACGCGCTGCGCCAGGTTCAGATCCTGGTGCAGCAGGCTGGTGGCCGGGCGCGTGCGGGCGCCGTGGACGATGGTGCTCCAGGTCTTGCGCAGATAATCGACATCGGCCTTCAGATCGGCGTCGGAGGCGTCTTCGGCCATGGTGCGCACGATGTAGCCGCCTTTTTCGTCCGCTGGCAGCAGGCTTTGCAGGCGCGTGCGCAGCAGTTCGCGCTCCGATTCCTTTTCGATTTTTTGCGAGATGCCGATATGCTTGTCCTGCGGCAGATACACCAGCATGCGCCCGGCGATCGAGATCTGCGTCGACAATCGCGCACCCTTGGTGCCGATCGGGTCCTTGATCACCTGTACCGTCAGCACCTGGCCGTCGAACAGGATTTTTTCAATCGGGGCAGGGCTGGCGTTCTGGCCGTCGTGGCCGCGCGCCTCCCAGATGTCGGCCACGTGCAGGAAGGCGGCGCGTTCCAGGCCGATGTCGATAAAGGCCGACTGCATGCCCGGCAAGACGCGCACCACTTTGCCGGAATAGACATTGCCGGCCAGGCCGCGCGTCAGCGTGCGCTCGATGTGCAGTTCCTGCACTGCGCCTTGCAAGATGAGGGCGACGCGGGTTTCTTGCGGCGTGATATTGATCAGGATGTCTTCGTTCATGGAGGCGCAAAAGTGGAGGCAACGAATGACATCATACGCGGTATCAGGGCAGGGGCAAACCTGCTTGCCGCAGCAATTGCGCCGTCTCGTACAGGGGCAGGCCCATGATGCCGGAATGGCTGCCTTCGATGTGCTCGACGAACAGCGCGGCGCTGCCCTGGATGCCGTAGCCGCCGGCCTTGTCGTACGGTTCGGGCGTCGCGCAATAGGCGGCGATCGAGGCGGCGGACAAGACGCCAAAGCGCACTTGCGAGATCTGCGTGCGCTGTTCGGCGATGCCATCGCCATGCACGGCGATCGAGGTCAGCACCTGATGCGTGCGGCCTGACAGTTGCTCCAGCATGGCCACTGCTTCTGCCCGGTCGGCCGGTTTGCCGAGGATGGCGCCGTCGATGGTGACGGTGGTGTCGGCCGCCAGCACCGGGCGCGGCGTGAGGTGGCGGCGGTGCACCATGTTCCAGGCAAAGGCTGCCTTTTCATTGGCGACCCGCGCCACGTAGGCCAGCGCCGATTCGCCAGGCAGCACTTCTTCGGTGACGTCGGCGCCGCGCGGGCCGTCGCTGCGCAGCAGCAGCAGTTCGAATTCGATGCCGATCTGGCGCAGCAGTTCGCGCCGGCGCGGGCTCTTGGATGCCAGGTAGATCTTGTTGTCAGCCGGTTTCATGGAGAGATAAAAGTCAGACGCGATGGTAGGGATGGTTTTGCGTGATCGACCAGGCGCGGTACAGCTGCTCGGCCAGGATCACGCGCACCACGCCGTGCGGCAGGGTCATGCTGGAGATGCGCAGCATGCCTTCGGCACGCGCTTTCAGGACAGGGTCGAGGCCATCGGCGCCGCCGATCAGGAAGGCCGTGTCGCGGCCATCCTGCTGCCACGCCATCAACTGCTGCGACAGGCCGACACTGGTCAGGTCCTTGCCGCGTTCGTCGAGGGCGATGATGCGCACGCCCTTGGGCAGGGCCGCTTCGATGCGTTCGCGTTCCAGCGCCATCGCGGTGGCGGCGGTCTTGCTGCCGGAACGCTCGACGGGCTTGATTTCTTTCAGCACGATGCGCAATTCCGGCGGCATGCGCTTCGCGTATTCGGCGAAGCCCGTCTCGATCCAGGCCGGCATTTTATGGCCGACCGCAGCGATGATAAGCTGCATCGACGCTTACTCTTCGACTTTTTTGATACGCTTGATGACGGTTTTCGCCGGTGCTGCATCGGCCGCCGGTTTGGCTGCGCGTGGCGCACGGACTTTTTTCTCCGGCAGCGCTTTCAAGGCCTTGACGGCGGCCGCCTCGGTCTTGGTGGGCGCGACTTTCACGGTCTTGCCGACGGCTTTGGAAGCGACGGCTTTCTTGGCCGGGGCTTTCTTGGCGGCGGTGGCTGCCGTGGCTTTTTTGGCCGGTGCTTTTTTCTCGATCACGGGCGACGCTTCTACCTTGGCCTTGCTTGCCGCCAGGTGGCCGCTGACCTTTTTCGGCTCGTCGCCGGCGGCTTTTTTAGGCGCGCGTTTGGCAGCGCCCAGCTTGACCGGCTTGTCGCCCCAGATTTCTTCCAGGCGGTAGTAGGCGCGGATCGGCGCTTGCATGATGTGCACGATCATGTCGCCCAGATCGACCAGTACCCATTCGCCGGTGTCTTCACCTTCCATGCCGATGATCTCGCCGCCGGCTTCCTTGACCTTGTCGCGCACCGAGGCGGCCAGCGCCTTGGTCTGGCGGTTCGAGGTGCCGGAAACGATGGCGATGCGGTCGAACAGGCTGGTCAGGTGCACCGTGTCGAATACGGCGATGTCTTGGCCTTTGACGTCTTCAAGTGCGTCAACGACGAGGGTTTGCAGTTTTTTGATATCCATTTAGCTTTTGTATAAATTATGTTGTTCAATATAGTCTAGCACTAGCGGGGAAACCAGCTCGTTTGCCGGAACCCCCCGTTGTAATGCCGCACGTATTTCGGTGGCGGAGATATCCACCGCGAAGTCCTGTGCCAGATAAGTCAGACCGTGCGGCGTGTTGCGGATGCTGCTGAGCGTGCCCAGGCGGCGCGTGAATTCCTGCGCCACTGCCTGCGGCATTGCCGTGCCATTCAACGCGAAGCCGGGGCGGGCCGCGACGCAGATATGGGCGTATTCAAATAACTGCCGCCACTCGCGCCAGGTGTCCAGGCGCTGCAGCTGGTCGGCCCCCATCAGGAACACGATGGACGCTTGCGGCCCCAGTTCGGCGCGCACCTGGCGCAGGGTATCGATGGTGTAGCTGGGTTGCCCCTGGTCGCTGCGTTCGATTTCCTGGCGGTCGATCATCACCGGCAGCGGCAGGCCGGAGAAAGCCAGCCGGGTCATCTCGGCGCGCTGCTCGCAGGTGGCGCCCAGGCGCCCCTTTTGCCATGGCGCGCCGGCCGGGATCACGCGCAGCGCATCGGCCTGCAGCAAACGGGAGAAGTACGATCCCAGCGCGACATGGCCCGTGTGCACCGGATCGTAGCTGCCGCCGAGCAGCGCCACGCATGCCGTACCACTTTGACTCACGCCTGCAGCCAGTCGCGATGCACGAGAAAATCGGTGTACAGCGCCGCTTCAGGGCTATTTTCTTGCGGATGCCAGTCGTAGCGCCACTTGACGATGGGCGGCATCGACATCAGGATCGCCTCGGTGCGTCCGCCCGACTGCAGGCCGAAATGCGTGCCACGGTCGAACACCAGGTTGAACTCGACATAGCGGCCGCGCCGGTAGGCCTGGAAATCGCGTTCGCGCTCGCCATACGGCGTATCCTTGCGTCGCGCCAGGATCGGCACATAGGCGTCGATGAAGCCATCGCCGGCGCTGCGCATCATGGCGAAACTGTCGTCAAAGCCCAGGGCGTTGAAGTCGTCGAAAAAGATGCCGCCCACGCCGCGCGGCTCCTTGCGGTGCTTCAGGTAAAAATACTCGTCGCACCAGGCCTTGAACTTCGGATGCAGCTCGCCGCCAAAGGGCGCCAGCGCATCGTGGCAGACCTGGTGAAAGTGTTTGACGTCATCTGCGTTGCCGTAATACGGCGTCAGGTCCATGCCGCCGCCGAACCACCATACCGGCTCATTGTCGGCGTTCACCGTACTGAAAAAACGCACATTCATGTGCACCGTCGGCGCGTACGGATTGCGCGGATGGAGCACCAGCGACACGCCCATCGCTTCCCATGGCTTGCCACCCAGTTCAGGGCGCGCTGCGGCCGCCGATGGTGGCAAGGCGGCGCCGGTGACGTGCGAAAAATTCACGCCGCCGCGCTCGAATACATGGCCTTCCTCGATCAGGCGCGAAATGCCGCCGCCGCCTTCGGGCCGCTGCCAGCTGTCGGTCAGGAAGGGCTTGCCATCCTGCGCTTCGAGCGCCTGCACGATACGGCTTTGCAAATCGAGCAAATAGGCCTTTACGGCCGAAGGGGAGGGAGTGGACGACATCGCGTGGGCCGACGAGGCCGAAATAAAAAATTGAGGACGGATTGTACCCCGTAACGGATTTTTGTGATAGCAAAACTGACGATGGGCTCGTTTCCCGGGCTGTATGGCGCCAGGGCGCCGCAGCGCCTTGCCAAGCTGTTGCAGCCGCTTCAGCGAGGCCGGGGGAGCGGCCAGAGCATCGTTGCCCGGTGGGGCCGCTCCTGTTCAGGGGAGGCCCGGCTTGTCTGTCCTGATGGTTGATCGCATGATAGTTGATCTTTATCGTGCGATCAACGTGCCATCAGTGCTTCAAGCCGCGCCAGCCGATATCGCGGCGGTACTGCGCGCCGTCGAAGTGGATTTTTTCCAGGGTTTCATAAGCCTGCTTCTGCGCCATCTTGACGCTGTCGCCCAGGCCCACCACGCACAGCACGCGCCCGCCATTGGTAACCAGGCGCTCGCCCTCGATGCGGGTGCCCGCATGGAAGGTCACCGAGTCATGGGTTTCAGCGGGGATGTCGCCGATCGGCGTACCCTTGAGCGGGTCGTCCGGATAGCCGGCGGCGGCCATCACCACGCCCACGGCCGTGCGGCGGTCCCATTCCAGCTCCACCGTGTCGAGCGTGCCGTTGACGGCGTGTTCCATCACGGTGACCAGATCGGTTTTCAGGCGCGCCATGATGGGCTGGGTTTCCGGGTCGCCCATGCGGCAGTTGAATTCCAGCGTTTTCGGTGTGCCCTTGTCGTCGATCATCAGGCCGGCGTACAGAAAGCCCGTAAACGTGATGCCGTCCTTCGCCATGCCGGTAATGGTTGGCACAATGATCTCGCGCATCACGCGCGCATGCATGGCCGGCGTGACGATCGGCGCCGGCGAATAGGCGCCCATGCCGCCCGTGTTCGGACCCAGGTCGTGGTCCTTGAGGCGCTTGTGGTCCTGGCTGGTGGCCAGCGGCAGGATGTTCTTGCCGTCGCACATGACGATAAAGCTCGCCTCTTCGCCGGCCAAAAATTCTTCGATGACGATGCGCGCGCCGGCGTCGCCGAACTGGTTGTCAGCGAGCATGTTGTCGACCGCCTGGTGCGCTTCTTCCAGCGTCATTGCCACCACCACGCCCTTGCCGGCGGCCAGGCCGTCGGCCTTGATGACGATCGGCGCGCCCATGCTGTCGATATAGGCGTGGGCCGGCGCCACTTCCGAGAACGTCTGGTAGGCCGCCGTCGGAATGCCGTGGCGCTGCATGAAGGCCTTGGCGAAGTCTTTCGACGACTCCAGTTGCGCCGCTTCTTTGGTCGGGCCGAAGATCTTCAGGCCGCGCGAGCGGAACAGGTTGACGATGCCGGCGGCCAGCGGCACTTCCGGGCCGACCACGGTCAGGCTGATATGTTCCCGCACAACGAAATCGGCCAGCAATTGCGGGTCGCTGATGTCGAGATTGACCAGGCGCGCGTCGCGCGCGGTGCCGCCGTTGCCCGGAGCGACATACACCATCTGTATGCGTTCGGACTGCGCCAGTTTCCAGGCCAGGGCATGTTCGCGGCCGCCAGAGCCGACTACCAGAATTTTCATAGGGACCGTTCGTTCAGTGTGGGGGTTGCAGGGCGGGGGAGGCCGCCCTTGAGTGCGTGTGATTTATTCTCGAATCAGTTTTCAATGAGTGCGTTGGTGAACACTTCCTGCACGTCGTCGAGCAACTCCAGCGCATCGATCAGCTTTTGCATCTTGATCGCGTCGTCGCCGGAATAGACGGTTTCGGTGGCCGGTTTCATGATTACTTCGGCCACTTCGGCCTTGAAGCCTGCCGCTTCCAGCGCTTCCTTGACGGCGGCGAAATCGTGCACCGGCGTCACCACTTCGAAGCCGCCTTCGTCGTCGGCGATCACGTCGTCGGCGCCCGCTTCCAGGGCCGCTTCCATCAATTTGTCTTCGTCGGTGCCCGGCGCGAACAGCAGCTGGCCGCAGTGCTGGAACATGAAGGCAACCGAGCCTTCGTTGCCCATGTTGCCGCCGTTCTTGTTGAAGGCGTTGCGTACTTCGGCCACCGTGCGTACTTTATTGTCGGTCATGCATTCGACGATCACGGCCGCGCCGCCCACGCCGTAGCCTTCGTAGCGTACTTCTTCGTAGTTGGCGCCATCGACGCCGCCGCTGCCGCGGTTGATCGCGCGCTGCACGTTATCTTTCGGCATATTGGCGTCAGCCGCCTTGTCGACCGCCAGGCGCAGGCGCGGATTGGTGATGGCGTCGGCGCCGCCCATGCGGGCCGCGACCGTGATTTCCTTGATCAGGCGGGTCCAGATTTTGCCGCGCTTGGCATCCGTGGCAGCCTTTTTATGCTTGATGTTGGCCCATTTGCTATGTCCTGCCATGTCGAATCTTCCTTAGACGGGTGTTCAATTGTGGCGGACATTTTAGCATAGCGGCCCCCCCGGCCGCCGGCTGTCCCGGTCATGAAGCCGACATATTGTGTTGCTAAAGTGACGCGCTTTCGGGTTACTTCGGGGTAAGAAAATCATGGCAAGTCAGATCAACCGGCGTCAATTCCTCAAATTGGGTGGCTTTATAACCGTTTCTGTCGCCACTGCCGGCCTCGCCGCCTGCGGCGGCAGCGACCACAGCGACGCCAGCGTGCCGCTCGCCATGGGCGGCGACTGGCAGTTCCCGCAAAGCGTGGCGTCCGGCGATCCGCGCCCGGACAGCGTCATGCTGTGGACGCGCGTGGTGCCCGCCAGCCTGGACGCTGTCGCACCAGCGCCGGCCGCCGGCGTGCAGGTGGCGGTGCGCCTGATCGTCAGCGCGCTTGATAATTCCTCTTCCCTCGGCAGCAACAAGGCCCTGGCGGGCACCACCATCGTCGACGCCAAATTGCCCCTGAAGGCGGACTTTGACAATACCCTGCGCCACAAGGTCACCGGCCTGCAGCCGGGGCAAACGTATTTTTACCAGTTCATCGCCGGCGACGTGCGCTCCAACGTGGGCCGCTTCAAGACGGCGCCGGCCGCCACCGCCGACGTGGCGCAACTGCAGTTCGCCTACCTGACCTGCCAGGACTGGAGCATCAACCACTGGGGCGCGCTCGGCCATATCGCCGCCAATGAAAATCTCGACTTTATCGTCCACCTGGGCGACTACATCTACGAAACGGTGGGCGAAGCGTTCCAGAGCGGCGCCGTGGAAAGCCGCCACGACCAGTTGAAGCTGCCCGACGGCACCTTCAAGAGCGGCAGCGCCGGCGCCAAATACGCCACCAGCACCGCCGACTACCGCTATCTGTACAAAAAATACCGCACCGACGCCCGCCTGCAGGCCGTGCACGAGCGCTTCGCCTTGATCGCCATCTGGGACGACCATGAATTCACCGACGACGCCTGGCAGGACGCGTCCACCTACGAAGGCATCGTGGCGCTTGATGGCAGCGATTTGCACCAGCCCTCGCGCCGGCGCAGCGCCAACCAGGCCTGGTTCGAATACATGCCGGCCGACGTCTCCTTCGACGCCGCCGCCACCAGCTTCCAGAATATCCAGATCTACCGCGATTTCCAGTTCGGCAAGCTGATGCAACTCATCATGACGGACGAGCGCCTGTACCGCGCCGACCATGCGATTGCCGAAGCGACCATCAACCCGGCCACCGGCAAGCCGCTGGGCAGCATCGGCAGCCGCTACCTGGTGCCGCAGCAGCTGTTCGACAGCGTGGAGGCGCAAAAGATGGCGGCCGCCACCAAGGCCGGAACCGATCCGTTGGCCGCCGTCGGCATGCTGGGCACCACCCAGCGCGAATGGTGGAAGGGCAAGATGAAGGCCGCGACGTCCACCTGGAAACTGTGGGGCAATGAAGTGTCCCTGCTGCGCATGGGCCTGAACGGCATCGACGCCATCGCCACCCTGGTAGCGCTGGGCAGCGTGAGCAAGATCGGCGCGGCGATCGCCTCGACCTTGCCGCTGGTCGGCGGCAGCGTGCCGCTGGCCTCGGCTATCGTGGCGGCCTCGACGGCCGGCGCGACCAGTGCGATGGCGCAGGCGGCGGCGATGGCGATTGCCGGCGCCGGCGGCAATACTGCGGCGCAGGCCGCAGCCGCCGTCGGCGCGGGCTTGTCAAACGCGCAGGCCGGCATGACGGTGGCGGCCTACAACAGCGGCTCGGCCACGGCTGGCGCGCAAGTGATTGCCTTTGGCTGGATCAAGCCCGACGTGCAGGCCAAACAGGCTCAATCCGCATTCGTGAAAAGCTCCGGCCAGGCCGCAGCGCTGGCGCCGTTCTTCAACCGTTTCCTGCTCAATTGCGACCAGTGGGACGGCTACAACAGCGAGCGCAAGGCGCTGATGGCGCACCTGAAAACCAATGCCATCGGCAACGTGGTGGCGATCACCGGCGACATTCACTCCTTCTTTGCCGGCACGGTCAACGACGATTTCGACGCCGCCGGTGGCGGCACGCCGGTGATGGTGGATCTGGTGTCGGCGGGCGTGAGTTCCGACTCCTTCTTCAGCTACATGAATTCGGCCGCGCAGGGCGATATCGGCACCCTGGTCAGCTACCCGCTGGCCATTCCCGTGCCGGGCGTGGGCACGGTCAACCTGGCCATCAACCTGCTCGACTACACCATGGGCAAGGCGGCGCCGACCCTCGACAGCCTGCTGGAACAACTGCGCGTGCAACTGCGCGGCGCCCTGGGCGCCAGGGGCGTGCCCGAAGCGCAGCTCGACGCGACCGTCACTGCCGTGCAGGCGGCCCTGAAGGCCAGCACCGACTTCAGCGTGACCTTGCTGGCTCTGGCGCAGCAGTTATCAAGCCTGGGCAACAACCCGTGGCTCAAGCACCTCAATACCGATGCGCAAGGCTACACGGTGGTGACGCTCACGCCGGGCAAGCTGGTGGCGCAGTTCAAGCAGGTCAATAAACTGGTGGGGGCCAGCGCGCCGGCGAATGTGATTGCGCGGGTAACGACGGCGACGGTGACGGCGGGAACGGCGGGGGTCGTGATAGCCTGATGGCCGGGGTTGGGGGCTGACCCCGAAATTGCCTTACAATCTGGTCATGAGCACCAGCCCCTTGTCCGCATCCGCCACTCCCCGCGCCGTCTACCTCGGTGGCCTGGCCATCGCCGTGGGCGGCGCGGTGCTGTTTTCCACCAAGGCCATCGTCGCCAAGCTGTTGTACCAATATCCGGTCGATGCGGTCACGGTCATCGCTTTTCGCATGATTTTTTCCGTCCCCGTGTTTGCCGTCATCGCCTGCTGGCAGATGCGCACCGAGCCGCCTCTGGCGTGGCGCGACCGCTGGCAGCTGGTGGGGCTGGGGCTGGTCGGTTATTACCTGTCGAGCTATCTGGACTTTCTTGGCCTGCAATATATCTCCGTCGGCCTGGAACGATTGATACTGTTCCTGACACCGACCTTCGTGTTGTTGATCAGTACCGTCTTTCTCAAGCACACCATCAGCCGCCTGCAGTGGCTGGCGCTGCTCATCTCGTATTGCGGCATCGTGCTGGTGTTCGTGCATGACCTGCGCTCGGGCGCCAGCAATATCGTGCTCGGTTCGACCCTGGTGCTGGGCTCGGCCTGTTCCTATGCGGTCTACCTGCTCGGTTCGGGCGAACTGGTGAAACGCATCGGCGCCACGCGGCTGGTGTCGTATGCGATGTGCGTGGCCAGCTTTGCCTGCATCGCCCAGTTCTTGATCCTGCGCCCGGTCGGCATGCTGAGCCAGCCCATGCCCGTGTATGGCTGGTCGCTGGTCAACGGTATTTTTTGCACCGTGCTGCCGGTATTCATGACCATGATCGCCGTCGAGCGCATCGGCGCACCCGTCGCTTCGCAGGCCGGCATGATCGGCCCCGTGTCGACCCTGTTTTTGGGCGCCATCATCCTCGGCGAGCCGATCACCGGCTGGCAGCTGGCCGGCACCGGCCTGGTACTGGCCGGTATCTATCTGCTTTCAAAGAAAAAATAACCCACCCACCCACTGAGACGGTTCACCATGAAAACACGCATCGCCCTGATTGCCCACGACAAGAAAAAAGATGACATGATCACCCTGGCAGGCGAGTACCTCGATTTTCTCAAGACGTGCGACTTGTCCGCCACCGGCACCACGGGCGGGCGCCTGATCAACGAGCTGGGCTTGACGGTCGAGCGCAAGCATTCGGGGCCGTTCGGCGGCGACTTGCAGATCGGCTCGCTACTGGTCGAAGGCATGATCGATTGCGTGATCTTCCTGCGCGACCCGATGACGCCGCAGCCGCACGAACCGGACATCAACGCCTTGGTGCGCGCCTGCGACGTGCACAATGTGGCGTGCGCCACCAATCTGTCGACGGCCCATCTGGTACTGTCGCAACTGCAAACCCAGGCCGACGCTCTGGCTGCGGCCTGAATCACCCCCTCCAGGAGACGACGATGACGGACATGATAACGACCAAGGCCATCCGCATGCAGCGCACGGGCGGCCCCGAAGTGATGGAGTATGTCGACATGGAGCTGGCGCCGCCCGGCCCCGGCGAAGCGCGCGTGAAACACGAGGCGATCGGCCTCAATTTCATCGACGTGTATTTCCGCACCGGCCTGTATCCGCAGCTGCTGCCGGCCGGTTTGGGCGTGGAAGGCGCGGGCGTGGTCGAAGCGGTGGGCGAGGGCGTCACCGATGTCAAGGTGGGCGACCGGGTCGCTTATGCGGCGCGCATCAATGGCGCGTATGCCGAGCAGCGCAATATCCCCGCCTCGGCCTTGCTGGCGCTGCCCGATCGTATCGGTTTCGACACGGCCGCCGCCATGATGCTGCAGGGCCTGACGGTGCAATACCTGCTGCACCGCACGGTGGCGCTGAAAGCGGGCGACACGATACTGTTCCACGCGGCCGCCGGCGGCGTCGGCCTGATCGCCTGCCAGTGGGCGAAAGTGATGGGCGTCAACCTGATCGGCACGGTCGGCTCGGACGAAAAGGCGCAGCTGGCGCTGGCCCACGGCGCGGCCCACGTCATCAACTACAACACCGACAATTTTGTCGAGCGCGTGCGCGACATCACCGGCGGCAAGGGTGTCTCGGTGGTCTACGACTCGATCGGCAAGGATACGTTTACGGGTTCGCTCGACTGCCTGGCGCCGCTGGGCATGATGGTCAGCTTCGGCAATGCCTCCGGCCCGGTGCCGCCGTTTTCGCTGACCGAACTCGGCTCGCGCGGTTCGCTGTTCATCACGCGCCCGTCGCTGTTCAGCTATGCCTCGGACCGCGCCAGGCTCGAAGAGATGGCCGCCTCGCTGTTCGGCGTGGTCGGCAGCGGCGAAGTGCAGGTGGAAGTGCGCCAGCGCTACAAGCTGGCCGATATCGTCCAGGCCCACCGTGACCTGGAAGGGCGCAAGACGTCCGGCTCGACGATTATCGTGCCATGAGCGGCGGCGACGACGGCAATCCGAAATTCGGCCGGCTATTGATCGTGCTGGTGCTGGCCGTGGCCCTGGTGGGCGTGATCACGTTTGCCACCGAAGCGTTCTACAGCTAATCTGCGGACGACAAAAAACCGGCTGGCCGCTTGCGCGCACCAGCCGGTTTTTCATGGGTACGATGATTTATTCGACCTTCACTTCCACCTGGCGCGGCACGCCGCTACGGCCCGGGAAGTCGGCAAAGGCGCTGGCCACCATGGCCGGCATCACTTGCGGCGTGGCGCGCTTGCCGCTGCTCGAATGCACGGTCACGTCGTACAGCTTCTTGCCCGTATTTTCATTGATCGTCACGCGCAGTTCGCGTTCGAATTGATGATGCACGGTTTCTTCCACCGCCATCGGACCGCCCCAGAACGGGCTGTAGCCGAAGCGGCCGTAGCCGGGCCAGGCGCCGTAGCGGTAGCCGTACCGGCCGGGCCAGTAGCCGGGGCCGTACCAGAACGGGTCGGTGGCCTGCAGCACGCGTTCAGGCACATCCATCGTGGCAAAGCGCATGGCGACGCGCAATTTGGCGCTGTCCGGACCCGACGCTTCGCCGAAGCCATGCTTGGCCAGTTCGGCGCGCACCAGGTTCTGGTAGCTGCGGTATTCGAGGGTGTCTTCCTCGGCGGGCGGCGCCACGAAGACATACGATTTATCATTCTGCTGGGCCGGCCAGTCGTGGAACACCGTGACGTCGCTGCGGATGGTGGTGGCGCAGCCGGTCAGCAGCACCGTCAGCGCGGTCATGAATATGGCCAGGTATTTCATTGCCGAATCTCCTCAATATGCAATCCGCCACCTGGCGGACGAAATGTATCGCTTTACAGTGTAAGACTACGTTATTCCAGTGCTGATGATTATTACAGTTTGTTACCCTGTGTGTGCGCTGGCGCGCGGTTGCCGCTATTGATTGAAGTAAATGGCCTGAATCAAGCCCAAATCAGGCCCGCTCTGTGCTGGTATTGGTAAAATAGGCTTTTGCCTCCGCCCCCATTCCATCCCATGCGCACAGACAGCCCTCAGACGATTTACCGCCAGGATTACACGCCGCCCAGCTATCTGGTCGATACCGTGGAACTGGGTTTCGATCTCGATCCCGCCCGCACCATCGTGGCGAGCCGGATCCGCATGCATCGCAATCCCGACAGCACCAGCCGCAGCATCGAACTGCACGGCGAGCATATCGAGCTGGTACAGCTACGCCTGAACGGCAAGCTGCTCAAACCCTCGCAATACAAGCTGACGTCCGGCATGCTGACGATCCCGAAGGCGCCCGACGAGGTTGAACTCGATATCGAAACCATCCTCGCGCCGCAGGATAATACCTCGCTGTCCGGCCTGTACGTGTCGAACCATAACTTCTTCACCCAGTGCGAAGCCGAAGGCTTTCGCCGCATTACCTTCTTCCCGGACCGCCCGGACGTGATGGCCAAGTACACCGTCATGCTGCGCGCCGACAAGGAGCAATATCCGGTGCTGTTGTCGAATGGTAATCTGATCGAAGAGGGCGACCTGGGGGATGGCCGCCATTACGCCAAGTGGGAAGACCCGTTCAAGAAGCCGTCCTACCTGTTCGCGCTGGTCGCCGCGCGCCTGGTCTGCCAGGAAGAGCGCTACACCCTGCAATCGGGCCGCGAAGTGCTGCTGCAGGTGTGGGTCGAAGAGGGCAACCTCGACAAGACCGACTACGCCATGCAGTCGCTGAAAAACTCGATCCGCTGGGACGAAGAACGCTTCGGCCTGGAGCTGGACCTGGACCGCTTCATGATCGTCGCCGTCGGCGACTTCAATATGGGCGCGATGGAAAACAAGGGCCTGAACATCTTCAACACCAAGTACGTGCTGGCCAATGCGCGCGTGGCCACCGACGTCGATTACGCCGGCATCGAAGCGGTGGTGGGCCATGAATATTTCCATAACTGGACCGGCAACCGCGTGACCTGCCGCGACTGGTTCCAGCTGTCGCTGAAAGAAGGCCTGACGGTGTTTCGCGACCAGGAATTCTCGGCCGACATGATCGGCACCGACACCGGCCGCGCCGTGACCCGCATCGACCAGGTGCGCACCCTGCGCCAGGCGCAGTTCCCCGAAGACGCAGGCCCGATGGCGCACCCGGTGCGTCCCGACTCGTTCGTCGAGATTAATAATTTTTACACCGTCACGATTTACGAAAAAGGCGCCGAAGTGGTGCGCATGTACCAGACCCTGGTGGGCCGCGAAGGTTTTCGCAAGGGCATGGACCTGTATTTCGAACGACACGATGGCCAGGCCGTGCAGTGCGACGACTTCCGCGCCGCCATGGCCGACGCCAATGGCCGCGACTTTACCCAGTTCGAGCGCTGGTACAGCCAGGCCGGCACGCCCGTGGTGCAAGCCGAATCGCGCTACGACGCCGCAGCCAAAACGTTTGAACTGACCCTGCGGCAAAGCTGCCCGGCCACGCCCGGCCAGTCGCACAAGCTGCCTTTCCATATTCCCGTCACCGTGGGCCTGTTGGGCGCCGATGGCCGCGACCTGCCGCTGCAGTTGGAAAGTGGCGACGCCATCACCGGCACCAGCGCCGTGCTGGAACTGACTGAAGGCTGGCAGACCTTCCGCTTCATCAATGTGGCAGAGCTGCCCGTGCCGTCGCTGCTGCGCGACTTTTCCGCGCCGGTGGTGCTGGAATATGCGTACACCGACGCCGAACTGCTGCACCTGTTCCGCCACGACAGCGACCCGGTGAACCGTTGGGAAGCGGGCCAGCGCCTGGCCATGGCGCGCCTGTTGATGCTTACCAGCGCGGTGGCCGCCGGCACAGACTTGAGCCTGGACGACACCTTTATCGAAGCGCAGCGCGTCCTGCTGGCTGACGACACGCTGGACCCGGCCTTCCGCGAGCTGGCCCTGATCCTGCCGTCCGAGACCATCATCGCCGAGCGCCTGGCGCAGGTCGACCCGCAAGCGATCCACGCGGCGCGCCAGTTCATGCGCCGCACGATTGCCAGCGCCCTCAAACCGGAACTGCTGGCGCAATACCACGCCAACCTGACGCCGGGCGACTACAGCCCCGACGCCCTGTCGGCCGGCAAGCGCGCGCTGAAAAACCTGGCGCTCTCTTACCTGCTGATTGCGCCCGGAGCGGACGACCTGGCGCTGGCGCAGCAGCAGTTCGACAGCGCCGGCAACATGACCGACCGCGCCGCCGCGCTGGGCGCCCTGATACACTCTGGCGCCCAGGAAGCGGCGCAAGCGGCCCTGGCCAGCTTCTACAGCGACTTCCAGGGCGAGGCGCTGGTGGTTGACAAATGGTTCGCCATGCAGGCGGCCGCCCCGAGCACCGACCTGGCGGGCGTGCGCAAGCTGATGACGCATCCCGCCTTCACCCTGAAAAACCCGAACCGCGCGCGCAGCCTGATCTTCAATTTCACCAACGGCAATCCGTCGCAGTTCCATGCGCCCGACGGCAGCGGCTACGCCTTCTGGGCCGAGCAGGTGATCGCGCTCGACGCCCTGAACCCGCAAGTGGCCGCCCGCCTGGCCCGCTCGATGGACCGCTGGCGCCGTTACCTGCCGGCCCTGCAGACCCAGATGCGCGCCGCACTGGAACAGGTCGCCGGCCAGGCCAGCCTGTCGAACGACGTGATGGAAGTCGTTTCCAAGGCATTGGCGAACTAAAACAGCAGTCATTATTAAAACAAAAGGGAAGTCATGAAACGCATCAGTCTTACGCAATACCTGGTTGAAGAGCAGCGCTCGAACAACAGCATCCCGGCCGAACTGCGCCTCTTGATCGAAGTCGTCGCGCGCGCCTGCAAGACCATCAGCCACGCCGTCGGCAAGGGCGCGCTGGGCGAGGTGCTGGGCACGGCCGACACGGAAAACGTGCAGGGCGAAGTGCAGAAGAAACTCGACATCATCTCCAACGAGATCCTGCTCGAAGCCAATGAGTGGGGCGGCCACCTGGCGGCGATGGCGTCGGAAGAAATGGAATCGATCCACCCGATCCCGAACCGTTATCCGAAGGGCGAATACATGCTGCTGTTCGACCCGTTGGACGGCTCGTCGAACATCGACGTCAACGTCTCGATCGGCACCATCTTCTCGGTGCTGAAAGCGCCCGAAGGCATGGCCCAGCCGACCGAACAGGACTTCATGCAGGCCGGCACCAAGCAGGTCGCCGCCGGCTACGCCGTGTACGGCCCGCAAACCATGCTGGTGCTCACTTTCGGCAATGGCGTGAACTGTTTCACGCTGGACCGCGAAATGGGTTCCTGGGTCCTCACGCAAAGCAATATCCAGATTCCCGCCACCACGAAAGAATTCGCCATCAACATGTCGAACGCGCGCCACTGGCACCCGCCGGTGCAGCGCTACGTCAACGAACTGCTGGCCGGCGAAACGGGCCCGCGCGGCACCAACTTCAACATGCGCTGGATCGCCTCGATGGTCGCCGACGTGCACCGCATCCTGAACCGCGGCGGCATCTTCATGTACCCGGCCGACCTGCGCGACACCTCCATGCCCGGCAAACTGCGCCTGATGTACGAAGCGAACCCGATGGCCTTCATCGTCGAACAGGCCGGCGGCGCCGCCACCGACGGCCAGCAGCGCATCATGGACATCGTCCCGCACAAGCTGC
The DNA here is from genome assembly GCF_002250505.1 of Janthinobacterium sp. PC23-8. Taxonomy (GTDB): domain Bacteria; phylum Pseudomonadota; class Gammaproteobacteria; order Burkholderiales; family Burkholderiaceae_D; genus Janthinobacterium. The sequence goes on along the minus strand of NZ_NJGY01000001.1, from coordinate 1,297,447 downwards.
ACCAGCGCGTACCGGTCTACCTCGGCTCGAAAGACGAAGTAGCCCGCGTGACCGCCTACCACCAGGAGTAAGCAGGAACTTTCCCCACACTGTGCAAAAAAGATCGCGTTGACACTAGCAAATTTTGTGCATTGTTTGTAGAATGTGGGTCTTCGCCGCTTTAGCTCAGTTGGTAGAGCAGTTCATTCGTAATGAAAAGGTCGCCAGTTCGATTCCGGCAAGCGGCACCAGAGATTCATCAAAAAGCCCGTTTATCTGCAAAGGTAAGCGGGTTTTTTGTTGTCTGTTCAAAGTTCGCACTCTGGCCTGATGCTGTTGTCAGGCTTTTTGAAGGGGCGTGACATGGGTAGAATTGCCGTTCTTGCGGGCCGCCCACGACATTGCCCATCATGCGGCCAGCGCCCTCAGTTATCTGTCGCCCCACCTCGCCCCGGTGCTGCGCGCAGCGAACCAGCAGACCATGCAGATGGATCTGCTCGATCCTGCGCCTTATCCCGCGCTTGTCGCCGAACAGGCACCCTTGCGCCTTGCGCTGGCGGCACTGCATGCCACTGCAATACGCATCCTGCAGGCCCACGGTCTGAAGGCAGCAGATCTGTCGTCCATGGTGTTCCATGTCACGCCGGCGCCGTTGGACCAGCAGGGGTCTTGCTTGCATCCGTGCATGGTCATCGTTGCGCGGAATGGCAGGGTGTTTGATTCGGGTTGGTTGTCATGGCCGATGCGGTCTGTCGAAGATCTCGGCGAACGATCCGTTCAAACCGTTAAGTGGACGGTTTGGTAACTTGGTGGAATTTGGTATGTAAGTGACGGTTTAAAAACTTCTCGGCTGAGCATGCTTTTACGGCGCCTAATGCATCAGTTCGTGTCTTAATGGCGGGCCTGAGCCACGCGCCCCTCGCGCTGCTGGAATTCTTCGAATTATGCAAGCCGTAGAGTGCTGTCCTTGAGCTTTTGGGGCTGGAGATGACGCCCCCCCCGTCGCTGCAATTTCCCAGCAGACTATTGAACAATGAAGCCGTGTGATAATGCGTGAGTTTTTCCAGTTGGCAACCTGATATGCTGCATCATTGGCTGCTTGTGGCTGCATCCGCAGCCACAAGCAGTCGCTGATTTGGCGGGACTGTATGTTCGACAAGTATCTCCGTGAATTGAAGAGATTCGATTCGACGGCGCAGACGTAGTTCTGACTTAAAGATTTTTTGACCAAGGAGTTCTAATGGAGTTACAAACATCCGACCTCAACGAAATTGGCGCAGCACTTGGCGTCAAGAGCTCGATCGCATTGTTGCGAACTTTGGGCGGTAAGTCCGGCGCCGGTGTTTGGTTAGTTGATATACAACTCGAGGCATGGAGTGGCATAGCGATTCTAAAATTAGAACGGTTAGAGAATGTAATCGGTAGGGTTGCCGAGGCTACAGCGCATTCGATTGCAGAAGGCATAAATAAGAAATTCACCAATCTTCATATTGCTAAATTAGTGGCATTTTCAAAAACTAATAATCATTATGTAAGTTTGTTTGCTGCTGTTGGCGGTGGTATGGAAAACTGTCGCTCAATGAAATCCTTGCTTGCTGATGATCATAAAGACGTCTGTCAAAGGATTACCAGTGATCTTTTGAATGAATGGAATTCGTCGGCTAGTGAAGCAGATTCAGTTTTTTCTGAATCAAAAATTCTTCAATTGTGGCTCGGTTATCGACTCAATAAGATAGATGGCGGCCGCATTGAAAAAAAATTGCTGGATTTTGGGATTGGAGGTAATGAAAAAGGGTTTTCATACGCTGGCATTGTTTATCCTAATCCGTACTACTGGTCAAAAAACGACAATCTGTATATTGACGCCGGGATACGCCCAATTGTCGGACATTTACATAATGATCTTCACGAGGAAAATATTCTTCGGGTTCCTGGTGAGTTTGGAAAAGATGTTGAATATTTTGTGATTGATTTTGCATTGGCGGAGCCCCAAAAGCCATTGCTCTTTGATCAAGCATATCTTGAATTCTCGTCACTTCTGGTTTCGTGTGAAAACATGAGCATTCAAACATGGATTGAAGAAATTACTAAACTATCCACAGTTGAGCGACTTCAGGATTTGTATGGGAAAAATGTCGATCGATATCGTATTTCGGTAGCAGAGTCTATTATTGAAATCAGGCATCAAATTAATCGATGGACAGTCGAGAAATATTCATCTCGTCGAGCGCACGTATACCGACAGCAACTTTTATCTCGAATGGCGGCGGCACTTAATTTTTTCAACAAAAATGGTTTAAGTAGACAGGCTGAGTTAAAAGCTTTAATTTATGCAGCGATAAGCTTGAGAGCATATTTTTCCTATTGCAAGGTCGATATGCCGGCGACAGAGTGCGCACTTATTGAGCCAGAAATTAAGCTTGGACTAGATACCAAAAAAATTAGAGAAGCTTGTCATTTTGTAGACTCTTTTGAAGTGGGCCGTCATCTATATATTCTTGTCAGCGCGTTAGAGTCGGATGAGTTGATTGCATTTGATCCAACTGTTGCGTCAAGAGTGAACTGGCCATTGGTTATTGATTGCAGTACAAATTCAGAAAATGGTAGTTTTTTTTCGCTCCTTGGATCTCAAATTGAAAAGTCACAGGTCGTCAGAGTAAAGCTGCCAGATGGTATAAATAACTTTACACCTAAGTTGCGGTCCACGACTTGGCTCAAGGCTAGGGGGTGGAGCAAACAGCCGGAAAGCGAATCAGTAGACTTATTAAACTGGAAAAGGAAGAAATTAAATAAAATTCGCAATTCGATGAGTGAATTATTTAACTCTATTTCCCCATTGTCTGTGCGTGTTGTGGTTTTGCAAGGAAATTATTCCTCGGAATATACTGCCGAGATTTGCGCTGCTTTGTATGAAACCTGTGGTATTGACGATATCAGAGCACTTGTATTAGGTGGCCGAATTGAAAATTCAAGTATGCCTGCTGATACGGTATTTGAATACAGCGGAGATCCAGTTGAAAGAATAATTGCTGGAATTGACCTGAGTTTAGGTGAGATTGGCGACGCTGCTCAAGTATTAATTCCGAGTCGCATTAAGGGAGATGAAGGTAGCATCGAATACAGGGACATAACTAACACCCATGAGCTTGCGGTTATCGCAGAAGAATTGGAGTTGGTCCATGCTGGTCTTCGGTTGGTCGAAACTCATAAAATGGAAGGAAAATTCCTTCGCGGTGCTCCGATTTCATGGCCAGAACTGGATCTAGAACAAGATCTTATTCGGGATGTCTATTCGGAGACCAAAATGAATCTGCAAAAAGCGCTTTCGGATCCAAGGAATCGGATGTTTGAGATTAAGCATAAACCCGGGGCTGGCGGAAGTACTTTTGCACGCAGATTGTTTTGGGACCTTAAGCGACAATTTCCGGTCGCCGTATTACGTGGAATAAATTCAAATACCGCCTTGAGAGTGGAGACGCTCTTTCACTTGAGTTCCCTTCCGGTTTTGTTATTGGCCGAGGCCGATGTGTGTACCCGCGAGGACGTTTCACGCTTGTTGCACACTGCGTCATCTCGAAATGTTCGCTGCTGCGTATTGTTCGTCTCCCGGTTTACTGGAAGTGCACCGCCGAGCCAAGTAACAGATAGTTTCACTTTTATTAGTGATGTGATGCCGTTGGACGAGGCAAAGAAGTTCTTGGGTAGATACAGTACTGGCGCGTCACTAAATCAACTGGATCAACTTAGGCGTCTTGCAACGACCGCTGAGAAACAAAGGTTTCGAAGCCCGTTCTTTTTTGGCTTGTATCGCTTCGAAGAAGAATTTTCTCATGTTTCCGAATATGTCAGGGGACACCTTCACGATCTCACTGATAGGCAGAAGATACTCTTATCTTACGTTAGTCTAGTTAGCGTATTCACGCAAAGTGGCGTTCCAGAACAGATATTGGCCACGCTCAATGAGAAAAAATATACGCCAGGCACAATGGTGGGGCGCGTTTTCGGACAGGATGTTGATCGGCTTTTCGTAACCTACGGTTCCGAAGGAAGTTTATTGGTGAAGGCGTCGCATCCTTTACTCGCGCAACAAACGCTTGAAGTAATTTTTGACACGAATAGACATCCAGAAAACACAAAATGGCAAGAGAAATTAAGCAATTTGTCGATTCGGATGATAAAGGAATTTACAGAAAATGAAAGTCTCGACGGCCCCGAATTTAAAGATTTGTTAATGCAAATGTTCATTCAGCGGGAGCATCTATCTGCGGACTCAGGTCGACGTAACCTATTTTCTCCGCTATTGACAGAGATATATGATGAGCCATATCAAGCAGAGATTTTGCGACAATTGACTGCTGTCTTGCCGAATGAGCCACATTTCTGGAATCATTTCGGCAGACATTGTATGTACTCGGAGAGCAAACGATTTAAAGACGCAATAGAAAATTTGAATTTGGCAATTGAATTGGCGCCAGACGACGAATTACATCTGCATACTCTTGGGATGATTTATGCACATTGTGTTCGCGAAACCCTTCAACAATTTAGGAGTGGATCCCATGATCATGTTGTGGCGTGGACCGATATATCAAATGACTATCGGTCGGCAAGAGATTGTTTTTTAAATGCAAGAGTACTATCAAACGGGGCCAGTCAATACCCATTTGTCAGTGATATCCAGTTAGTTACGAGAACAGTTAGTTCATTGCGCGCAATTTCTGGTGCTGCAAGTTTTTACGATTTCCTAATTGAAGAAACTAGTATTTCCTTGGATATAAGAAATGAACTTTCGTCCGCCAATGACCTGCTTTCCGAAGTAAAACGATTAACGGATGAAAAGGCAGAGCACCCAGAATATGTGGAGGCAGTAGATTTTTACTTGAAGAAAATTGAAAAATCGTCAGATGAGCTTTCTAATTACTTGTTAAAAAAAGTCGCAGAGCCTGGTGGAAACACGGTGCAAAATAGACGTTTTTTGCTTAGTGTGTGTCAACTTCAGAAAAAAAGAGGAAACACATCTTTTGGTTCACCCGAGAGGTTTGTAGCATTGCTTTCAATGGCTGAAAAAAATATCGATACCACTAACCCTTCTGATCAAGATTTTCGGCATTGGCTTGCGCTATATCGTGACTCGCAAATCTTTAGCATGATTGAGGCAATTGATAAAGTGACTAGATGGAATAAAACTATTGGAAGTATCGATTCTTCGTATTATCTTTATATATTGTATTTTGCACAGTGGTATGACGGTGAAATTACAAATGTTGAGGTGGTTGCAAAAGCCCTAGATCAATGCTTGTCACTTTCGCAGGAGCGAAATAGGAAACAATCGTTTGAATATTTGGCAAAGTCGCAATCAGGTATTGGTATAGTTGCCGCAGATCAATTGGGTGAGCGGGATCCAGCTACCGGCTTCTTTACGGAGACGGAAAAATTAGCATATGTTGATGGCATCATTAAAGAAATCCGAGGGCCACAAGCTGGAACTATTACTGTAATTCCACTTTGGAAACCAGTAGTCAAAGGCGGGTTTCAACCTCGATCGGTTGAGGCATTTTTTATCCCGGGAGAAAATTTTCATGCCGATGCGGATGAAAATGTGGCAGTTCGGTTCTTCTTAGGATTTAGACGCGGCGGACTTCGCGCGCACATCGTAGAACGTACATCTGAAATTAATAATCATTAAAGTTGCATCGAGATAATATTAAGAGAAATGGCATGATCAATTCGGATATTAATTTTTTGCCGCAGGGAAATTTTCTTCGTTTTTCGTTCCTGGTTCTTTCCATAAGTTTAAGAGATTGGTATCTTGGGAGAGTTAGTAATTTCAGATTTTTTCAATAATGGTTCGGTAATTTTTAGAAAATTATAAATGGTTGATCTTAAATATTATAAATTTGAATAATCACGCGGCTAGTCTGCAGCTCCTTGGTTCGATGCTAGATCGGGGAGCGATAATTTTAAAAGCGCCTCCATGCTTCGATGTGTAGTTTTTTTCGTTCTCGGGTGCATGGCGGAAGCTGATGGATTGAAGTTTAATTTATTGATACAACTTTCCTTTCGCTTGGTAGTGAATTTTTGAGGTGACAGGCAGTTGATGCCTACGGACACGATCGGCCACCTGGCTAGCTGACAATCACCTTCTGTTACGACGCTAGTGGCTGTGATCGACAAGCTGACCGACGGCAACGGGACGCAGGCAGACTGTCGTGTTATCTCTTAACGCTGGGGACGCAAGGTCGGCCCAGTATTGCCAAAAAAAGGCCCTGCTTCAAGTCGTAGGTCATCTACCTAAATATATCGACGTGACCTGTTCCCGGAAATGGCCCATTTCCGCCGACAACTGTAGCCGCACGGCTTCATTGATCGTTTTGTTGGCCGCATCCAGCCGTTTGGACGTGAATCCGCCGTTCGCGGGGCATAACCAGCCGGTCAACTCGGCGTAGCGCCGATGGGCGTACTCATGGCGTATCCCATGCACGCCATGAATGCCCGCTTTATCGCACTGCGCCCGAAAGCGGTTCAACTGGTCCCGATAGCGCATCTCCGTCGGAATCAGGTTGCCGTTCCCCGCGAGTGTCTTGGCCGAATCCAGCACGGTGCGCTGCCGCGCAGTGGTAATCGGTACCTCCCGATACTTGCCGCCTTTGATCCAGCTATCCTGCAGCCGCAAGAAGCTCCTGCAATCGGCCCAGCCCGGCCTGATCTGGATGCTTTCCTCCCGCCGCAATCCAAACGCGGCCTGCAGTTGCAAGGACATCCGGGTATAGGGATCGGTCACGCGGGCGAGCATGTCGGCATCCAGCACCTTGGCCTTCGACAAATTGGTGACAAACACCCGCTCCGCGATGCCATACGCTTCGTTGGTGCGCGCAATGATGTTGTCCTTGCCGATCTTCTCTGTCCACCAGCGCAATGCGCTCATTCGGTTCTTGAGCGTCCCGGTGCTGATGCCGTCCTGCTTCCATTTATCGAGCAGCGCCGCCACGTGCTTCGGCTTCAGGCTGTCCGCGCCCATATGCTGGAAGCCCCATACCACCAAGTCGTTCGCGCATAGGCTCAACAAGCGCTCGCGGTCGGCCCGCGTGGCATAGCTGCCGTCGCGGTTGCGATGACACAGTTGCTTGAGCTGGTAGTTCAGGTCGCGTATGGCAAAGTCCCTCCTCCGATCGTCGGGGGGGAAAATGAAGCTGCGTGGTGTAGGTCGGTCAGGTAAGTGTTTCTGGCCACCCGCATTGCGGGGATGAACCGTACAACGGTATCGCCGGCATTATTACGCAGTGGTGTTCCCCGCGCATGCAGCGATGAACCGCGCCGTAACGATGTTGGCGGTGACGCTCTCCCGTTGGTGAAGGATCGCAACTTTCACCGGTGAAAATTGGCGAAACAGGGTTTGCCCTTGGCGTGAAATTGTGTGATCTTGCCCGTTGGCTCCGGTTATACAAAGTCTCGAAATCGAGACTCTGAAACCGCAGCTGCAAATCAATCCGGGCGCGTCGTAGGTGCGCGCGCTCACATACGTGCGTGCCAGCGCCGGTTAAGGTAAGCCCTTACGGCATGCCATTTGTTGCATGCCGCCACCAGCAAAGGAGTTCACCATGGCAGCAAACCAGGCCAGCACGCCCCTCGACGCCAAGCGCATCGCGGTCTTGATGACGGACGGTTTTGAACAGGTCGAATTTACCGGCCCGCGCGATTTCCTCGTGGAGCATGGCGCGGTGCTCACCATCGTCTCGCCCAAGGCCACGGGCAAGCAGGTCGTGGGGATGCATCACAAGGAGGTGGGCGATTCGTTTGATATCGACCTGACCGTGGCCGAAGCGCAGGCGCGCGATTACGATGCGCTGCTGCTGCCGGGTGGCGTGGCCAATCCCGATGAACTGCGCATCGACCCGGCGTCGGTGGCGTTTGTGAAGGAATTTGCCGAGGCGGGCAAACCGATTGCGGCGATCTGCCACGGTCCCTGGACCCTGATCGATGCAGGGGCCGTCAAGGGCCGGCAGATGACCAGCTGGCCAAGTTTGCAGGCCGACCTGCGCAACGCCGGCGCGCAGTGGCGCGACGAGCAGGTGGTGGTCGATGGCAAGCTGGTCACCAGCCGCAAGCCGGATGATATCCCGGCCTTCAATGACGCTTTCCTGCGGGTGTTGACCTCTCAGTAAGAAGAAGCGAGGTGTGACAATCCACCTCGCTTTTTAACGTCACCGGAGGCCCGCCAACAGCCGCGCGTCAGAACGCAAAGCAGCTGCACCCCAGGGCGCCCCAGAAGCCGGAATGGCTGGCCACCGGCACGGCACTCTTGCGCGCCACGTCGTGCGCATGTGCGTGCACGCCGCAGGCGCCCTGGCACTGGTGCTGCTGCAGCACGCCGGTCTTTTGCGGCGGCGCGTTGCGGTAGTGGCCGGCCACGTTTTTCACGGGTGACCAGTCCGGCAGCACGGGAATCGGTGGCGGCGCCACGGTGGTGAATTCGCACTGGCCGTAGACGATCCTGCCGCCGACGATGGTCAGCACCGATTCGATCGATTTGATGGCTTCCTCGTCGATGCTGAAAAAATCCGCGCTCAAGACGGCCAGGTCGGCCAGCATGCCTTCCTGGATGCGGCCTTTTTTGTCTTTCTCGTTCGAGAACCAGGCACTGCCGGTGGTCCACAATTCCAGCGCCGTGTCGCGCGACAGGCGCGAACCTGCGTCATACAGGCGCAAGCCGCCCACGGTGCGGCCCGACACCAGCCAGTACAGCGCCGTCCACGGGTTGTAGCTGGCCACGCGGGTGGCGTCGGTACCGGCGCCGACCGGCACGCCCGAGGCAAGCATGCGGGCGATTGGCGGCGTCAGCTTGGCCGCTTCGGCACCGTAGCGCTCGACAAAGTATTCGCCCTGGAAGGCCATGCGGTGCTGGATGGCGATGCCGCCGCCCAAAGCCTTGACGCGGTCGATATTTTTCGGCGTGATGGTTTCGCAGTGGTCGAACATCCAGGTCAGGCCGTCAAAGGGAATCTCGCGGTTGACCTTTTCAAACACCGTCAGCATGCGCGCTATCGATTCGTCATAGGTGGCGTGCAGGCGGAACGGCCAGCGTTTCGACACCAGGTGGCGCACGACTTTTTCCAGTTCGTCGTCCATGCCCGGCGCCAGATCCGGGCGCGGCTCCAGGAAGTCCTCGAAGTCGGCCGCCGAGAACACCAGCATTTCGCCGGCGCCGTTGTGGCGGTAGTAATCATCGCCCTGGCCTGGCGTCACCATCTCGGTCCACTTTTGAAAGTCTTCCAGCTCGCGGCCCTTGTTCTGCGTAAACAGGTTGTAGGCGATGCGGATGGTCAGCTGATTATCCTTGGCCAGCTGGTCGACCACGGCGTAGTCTTCCGGGTAGTTCTGGAAGCCGCCACCGGCGTCAATCGCGCTGGTCAGGCCCAGGCGGTTCAGTTCGCGCATGAACTGGCGCGTGGAGTTTACTTGCAGCTCGCGCGGCAGGGTCGGGCCCTTGGCCAGGGTGGCGTACAGGATCATCGCGTTCGGGCGGGCGATCAGCATGCCGGTCGGGTTGCCCGAGGCGTCGCGCACGATCTCGCCGCCCGGCGGGTTCGGCGTGTTCTTGTCGTAGCCGACCACGCGCAGGGCGGCGCGGTTGAGCAGGGCGCGGTCATACAGGTGCAGGATAAAGACCGGGGTGTCGGGCGCGGCTGCATTGATTTCGTCTAGCGTCGGCATGCGTTTTTCGGCGAACTGGAATTCGTTCCAGCCGCCGACCACGCGCACCCATTGCGGGTTGGGCGTGCGCAGCGCCTGTTCCTTGAGCATGCGCAGCGCGTCGGCCAGCGACGGCACGCCTTCCCAGCGCAGTTCCAGGTTGTAGTTCAGGCCGCCGCGGATCAGGTGCAGGTGCGAGTCGTTCAGCCCGGGAATGGCGGTGCGGCCATTGAGGTCGATCACGCGGCTGTCGGGAGTGCGGTGGCGCATCACTTCATCGGTGTCGCCGACGGCCAGGAACTTGCCGTTGGCAATCGCCACGGCGCTCGCTTGCGGGCGGCTCTTGTCGACCGTATGGAAGCGGCCGTTGAACAGGATCAGCGGGGCCTCTTTCGACGGCGCGCTGGCGGAAGACGGGGTGGTGGTGTGTGCGGTCATGGTGCGGCTCCATGGTAGGTGAAACAGGGCCGGTGCAGGCGCCCTGAGGATAGACTTGTTCCTCAGTGTAGCCGTGCGGTCGCGCTTGCGCACGGGCCAAAAGACCAGTTTGGGCCGGCAGGTACTGGACCAATGGGTGGTGCGGCGGCGCGCCGCCTGTTTTACCATGCAGGCATGCCGCGCATGGCCTGTTTCTTCAACGCCTGCGCTTTTTTCAGCCCCAAAAATGCAGGGAGTATTACCATGGTTCAACCACCACATAGCCGCCTGTTCGGCGCCAGCCTGGGCTTTTTGGCCGGCTATGTCGATACCCTGGGCTTTATCGCCCTGTTCGGCCTGTTTACCGCCCACGTCACGGGCAACTTCGTGCTGATCGGCGCGGCCCTGGCCGATCCGTCGCGCGTGTCGATCCTGTTGAAATTCCTCGCTTTTCCCGCCTTCGTGATCGGCGTGGCCGTCACGCGCCTGATGGTGCTGGCGATCGAGCGCCGCGGCGGACCTTCCCTGAGCATGGCCTTGATCCTGCAATGGGTATTGCTGGCCGCCTTCATGGTTTTTGGTTGCCTGGCCGAACCGATCGGCAAGGATGTCAGCGAGATGGCGATGGTCGCCGGCCTGCTGGGCACGGCCGCGATGGGCGTGCACAGCGCCACCAGCCGCCTGCTGCTGGCGCACCTGGCGCCGACCTCGATGATGACCGGTAACGTCACGCAGATCGTGCTCGACACGGTCGACGTGCTGCGCGGCGCGGCCGACGCATCCACCAGCGCGCGCTGCGTGAAAACCCTGTGGCCGCTGGTGGCGTTTGCCATCGGCGCGATCGCCGCCGCCTTTGCCTACCTGGCGCATGGTTTTATCGCGCTGACCGTGCCGCTGGCCGTGCTGGGTGCCGTGATCGTGGTCCAGCGCCGTCCAGGCTGATCAGGTATCGAGAATGCCGCGTCGTAGCGAGATGGTGACCGCATGGGTGCGGTCCCTGGCGCCCAGCTTGGCCAGGATGGTGCTCATGTGAGCCTTGACGGTTTCTTCCTTGATGGCCAGCAGGGCGCCCGTCTCGCGGTTGGAATTGCCTTGCGCGACCAGCCGCAGCACGTCCAGCTCGCGGTTCGACAGCACGTCGGCGCTGGCGTAGCGCGCCATTTCCGCTTCGGCTTCGGGCGCGATATAGCGCCGGCCCGCATGCACGGCCTGTATCGCCGCCAGCAGTTCATGGCGCAGCGAACTTTTCAGCAGATAGCCGCAGGCGCCGGCCTGCACGGCGCGCCCGACCAAAGTATCCCCCTTGTAGGTGGTCAGCACGATGATGCGCGCCCTGGGGTTCTGTGCCCGGATGGCGGTGATCGCTTCGATGCCCGTCATCACCGGCATCTGCAAGTCCATCAGGGTCACGTCCGGCTGCAGCGCAAGAAACTGCCCCACCGCCTGCCGGCCATCGCTGGCCTGGCCCACCAGCTCCACTGCGGGAAACGCTTGCAGCAGGGTGGCTATGCCGTCGAGCAGCAATTGATGATCGTCAGCAATCAACACGCGTATCGCCTGGCTGTCGCTGTGCATCGTGCCGGCCGTCATGGAGGATAAATCGATCAAGAGTCGTTGGAAAATAGTGAGTGAAAGGCATTTTACATCAGCGCTTGCAGTGACGCAGCAACGCGTTCGGCACGCGCTGGCCGGGTGCGGGAAACGAGTCTCCCTGTATTTAGATAGTGGTGCGCAAGGCTTGCCAGGCATACGATAAGCAGCAGTAACCCACCCCACATTTTTTATTTATGGATGCCATCATGACCAACTCGAAACTCGAAGTCCTCACCCCCCACAACTGCCAGATCATCTTTATCGACCAGCAGCCGCAAATGGCCTTTGGCGTGCAGTCGATGGACCGCCAGGCGCTGAAGAACAATACCGTGGGCCTGGCCAAGGCCGCCAAGGTGTTCAATATCCCGACCATCATCACCACCGTCGAAACCCAAAGCTTCTCGGGCCACACCTACCCTGAGCTGCTGGACGTGTTCCCTGGCCTGGACATCCTGGAACGCACCTCGATGAACTCGTGGGACGACCAGAAAGTGCGCGATGCGCTGGCCGCCAACGGCAAGAAGAAAGTCGTCGTGTCGGGCCTGTGGACGGAAGTGTGCAACAACAGCTTCGCCCTGTGCGCGATGCTCGAAGGCGGCTACGAAATCTACATGGTGGCCGATGCGTCGGGCGGCACCTCGAAAGAGGCGCACGACTACGCCATGCAGCGCATGATCCAGGCTGGCGTGGTGCCGGTCACCTGGCAGCAGGTGCTGCTGGAATGGCAGCGCGACTGGGCCCACAAGGAGACCTATGACGCCGTCATGCAGATCGTCAAGGAACACTCGGGCGCCTACGGCATGGGCGTCGACTACGCCTACACCATGGTGCACAAGGCGGCGCCGCGCACCACCACCGAACACACCACGCTGGCGCCGGTCCCGGCCAAGCAGTAACGTCAAGCGCATTACCCCTGCTGTCTTTGCCGCCGCGCCCGATCCCGTGCGCGGCGGTTTTTTTTATCGAGAGGATATTCATCATGAAACTGTATGTGATTTCGCTGGCCGTCGGCCTGCTGGTCGGTATTATTTATGCCGTGTTGCAAGTGCGCTCGCCGGCGCCGCCGGCCATCGCCCTGATCGGCTTGCTGGGCATGCTGATCGGTGAACAGATCGTGCCCAGCGTGAAGCGCCTGATGGACGGCGAGAAGATCACCGTATCATGGCTGCGCAGCGAGTGCGTGCCGAAGATCAGTGGCGTGGAGGCGAAGCCGGTGCTGGTCGAAGTGCCAGCGCCGCAAAAGAAAGACGAGTCGGCCGTTTGATCAGAAGGCGCCCAGCAACCCCCGCTGGGACGCCACCGTTGCCGCCTCGGTGCGGCTCGATACATTCAGTTTCGACAGGATATTGTTGACGTGGAATTTCACCGTGCCCACTTCGATGCCGGCGCTGCGCGCGATCATCTTGTTGCTTTTCCCCGCCGATAAATGCTGCAGGATTTCGAGTTCGCGCTTGGACAGGCGGTTCGCGTCGATGCGTTCGGCCAGCTGGGCCGCCAGTTCGGCCGGCAGGTACTGCTTGCCGGCCGCCACCGTGGTAATGCAGTCGGTCAGCTGGTTGAAGCCCGAGGCCTTGAGCAGGTAGCCGCGCGCGCCGGCGCGCAGGCCGCGATGCACGTTTTCCTCGCCCTGGTAGGTGGTCAGGATGACGATGCGCGCGTCGGCGTCGAAGGCGCAGATATGTTCGATCGCCTGCACCCCGTTCATCTCCGGCATGTTCAGGTCGATCAGCACCACGTCCGGGCGCAGGCGCTGGTACAGCTCGAGCGCCTGCTGGCCGGTGCTGGCCTGGCCCAGCAATCGAAAGCCGGACATGGAGTTGATCAGCGAGGCCAGGCCGGCCAGGATCAATGGATGGTCGTCGGCGATCAGGATGGTGATCGGCGTCTCGGTCGCTGCGTCGGTATCGTAAATGTTTTGCATGGTCGTGCTTTCCTTCAGAGTGCGCCTTTGACGGCGCCGTGCAGATCAGCGCGGGGGCAGGGCAGTCAAGCGGTGCCGCAAGTGGTGGCGCAGGCGTCGCTGCAGACTCAACGGGCGTTCATCGTGAAGGTCCTGTCGGTGGTTGCGGCCCAAGCCGCGATAACACCGAGTATGCACGCTGATGCCGGCATCGCTGTTATACGAATGGGGGAACGGGGAGGTTTTTTGCAGCGCAGCAGGCGCTGCGGGAAACATCGCCGGCGGGCGCCGGCGATGGAGTCAAACGGGGATCAGGACTTGATAAAGGCCAGCAGGTCTTCGTTCAGGCGATCCTTGTGGGTGGTTGGCAGGCCGTGCGGCGCGCCTTCGTAGATCACCAGTTTGGCGTGCTTGATGATCCTGGCCGAGGCCTTGCCCGAGGCGTCGATCGGCACGATCTGGTCGTCGCTGCCGTGCACCACCAGCGTCGGCACGGTGATTTTCTTCAGGTCGGCCGTGTAGTCGACTTCCGAGAACTGCTTGATGCAGTCATAGGCGTTCTTGATGCCGCATTGCATGCCTTGCAGCCAGAACGTGTCGCGCTGGCCTTGCGAGACCTTGTTGCCCGGACGGTTGGCGCCATAGAAGGGGCCCGACAGATCCTTGAAGAACTGCGAACGGTCGGCCAGCACGCCGGCGCGGATGCCGTCGAACACCGACATCGGCAGGCCGCCCGGGTTGCTTGGCGACTGCACCATTTGCGGCGGCACGGCGCCCACCAGCACGGCCTTGGCCACGCGTTTTTCGCCATGGCGGCCGATATAGCGCGCCACTTCGCCGCCACCGGTCGAGTGGCCGACCAGGGTCGCGCCCTTGATGTCGAGCGCGTCGAGCAGGGTTGCCAGGTCGTCGGCGTAGGTGTCCATGTCATTGCCCTGCCAAGGCTGGCTCGACAGGCCATGGCCGCGGCGGTCATGCGCGATCACGCGGTAGCCGTGGCTGGCCAGAAACATCATCTGGTCTTCCCAGGCGTCGCCTTGCAACGGCCAGCCGTGGCTGAACACGACTGGCGTGCCGGTGCCCCAGTCCTTGAAGTGAATCACGGTGCCGTCCTTGACGGTGATGCTGTTGACGCTTGGCTTGCCCGCTGCTGCTGCGGAGGCAGGCTTGGCGGCAGCGCCGCCGGTGGCCAGCAGGCCTGCGCCGGCGGCAACGCCAGCCACGCCGACCAGCAGTTTGCGGCGCGAGGTGATTTCTTCGGCTTCGATTTTCCTGGACATGATGTTTCCTTCAGTGTGGGTTGGTGGACAACGTGAACCAGTGTAGTCAGGCCGGTGCCAAAGCGCTTCTGCCAAAAGGCCAGTCGCCGCGCGTTTTTCAGGCCCGGCGCTGGCCTTTTGGCAGGCGCCGGTGGCGCGCTCGCTGCCTATGATGGACAGTCTGGCGCGTGGCGCCTTCTTTCCTGGAGCAAGACGATGAAACAAGCTGACTGGCTGAGAAAACTGATCGGTCCCTTTACCCCCGATGCGGGCTTGCTGTTCGCCCGCGTGACGGGCGCACTGCTGGTGCTGCACGTACATGGCCTGCCCAAGCTGCTGCATTTTTCCGACGAGCTGGCGCATATCGACGATCCGCTGCACATGGGCCGCGCGCTGACCCTGTACTGCGCGCTGTTCGCCGAACTGGTGTGCCCGGTGCTGGTGGCCGTCGGCCTGCTGACGCGCCTGGCCAGCTTGCCCTTCCTGTTCCTGCTGCTGGTGTCGATGTTCCTCGTGCACCCGGACTGGAGCATCGCCGACGGCCAGTTCGGCTGGCTGCTGATCATCGTCTTCGGCACCATCGCCGTCAGCGGGGCGGGCAAGTATTCGGTCGATGCGCATTTGACGGTTGCTGATTAGGTGAGACAGCGCACGGTTGTTGCTACAGGACGGCGTTACTGTAGCAACAACAGCTCGCTGCCGATGCGGTTGATACGCATCAGTCAGGCAGCGTCTTTTTGTCCTCTGTTCTCGGGAGGCGAGGAAAATCATGATTCGGTCAGGCATCGAGCATGGTTGGATTTTATTGTTCACTTGGAGGTAACCATCATGAACGCAAACGCAATCGACCAAGCCGCCAACAACATCAACAACTCTGCCCAGGACGTGCGCAAGGACGTGCATGACGCCGTCGATAAAGCGGCCGACAAAGCCCAGCCGGCCATCAACAAGGTCGCTTCAAGCGTACACAACGGCGTCGACCAGGTCGGTGAAAAAATCAGCGCCGTCAGCGACAGCGTCAGCGCGGCATCGGAAAAACTGTTGGCGCGCGGCAAGGAGTGGAGCGCCGCCGCCCAGCGCGCCGGTGAAACGGGCCGCAGCTATGTGCGCGAACGTCCCGCCACCTCGCTGCTGGTGGCCCTGGCCGCCGGTTATGGCCTGTCGAAACTGCTCGGCGCGCGCAAATAGCCCTTATTGACGCTGCCGCAGTCCAGGCCCCGGCCTGAGATGGGCGCTGGCCCGGTTTGCCTCACGGCGAACTGGTCCGGCGCCCTTGTTTTTGGGTCCGTAATTTGTACCCGCTAGAAACTGTTGGTCTTGTTCACTGTTTTTATCTGAGTTTATTTCTACAGGAGATATATGGCTACCAAACAAAACTCCCCATCGGTCGATGGCGCAGGTTCCGTCCTGAGCAGCTCGGGTGGTCCGTCCGACACCACCGCGCCGCAAAGCCTGGGCAGCAGCAATGACGCGGCCGGCACGCTGCTGCGCAAGGTTGCCGCCAGCCAGTCCCTGGCCGACGCCATGCCCGGCAATCCGAATGTCGCCGGCCAGTATGGCGACGCGGCGCGCACGCCGCAAGAGGGCGTGCATGTGTCCGCCAGCGATCCGGCCGCCACCGGCAGCACCACCGGCGAAACCACGGCCTCGCCGAAAACCGGCAATGGCCAGCCCGCGCTGGGCGCCAACGCCGGCACGGCGCCGCTCGACCGCGCGCGCGCCGACGACAGCGGTCGCGTGCTGACCACCAACCAGGGCGTGCCGGTCGGCGACAACCAGAATTCGCTCAAGGCAGGCTTGCGCGGCTATACCCTGATGGAAGACTTCATACTGCGTGAAAAAATCACGCATTTTGATCATGAGCGCATTCCCGAGCGCGTCGTGCATGCGCGTGGCTCGGCCGCCCATGGCTACTTCGAATGCTACCAGGAGCAAAGCGAGCTGACGCGCGCCTCGGTGTTCGCCAAGGCCGGCAAGCGCACGCCCGTCTTCGTGCGCTTTTCCACCGTGGCCGGCGAACGCGGGTCGACCGATACGGCGCGCGACGTGCGCGGCTTTGCCGTCAAGTTCTATACGGACGAAGGCAACTGGGATCTGGTCGGCAACAATATCCCGGTCTTCTTTATCCAGGACGCCATGAAGTTTCCCGACCTGGTACACGCCGTCAAGCCCGAGCCGCACAACGGCATCCCGCAGGCGGCCAGCGCGCATGACACCTTCTGGGATTTCGCCTCGCTGATGCCGGAAATTACCCATATGCTGATGTGGGTCATGTCCGACCGCGCGATTCCGCGCAGCTACCGCACCATGCAGGGTTTCGGCGTGCACACCTTCCGCCTGGTCAATGCCGAAGGAAAATCCGTTTTCTGTAAATTCCACTGGTCGCCGATGGCCGGCACGCATTCGCTGGTCTGGGACGAGGCCGTCAAGATCAGCGGCGCCGATTCCGATTTCCACCGCCGCGACCTGTGGGAAGCGATCGAATGCGGCGAGTATCCCGAGTGGGAACTGGCCTTGCAGGTGTTTACGGAAGAGCAGGCCGACGCGTTCGAATTCGACGTGCTGGACCCGACCAAGCTGATCCCGGAAGAGATGGTGCCATTGACGCCAGTGGGCAAGATGGTGCTCAACCGTAACCCGGACAATTTCTTTGCCGAAACCGAACAGGTGGCTTTCTGTACCGCCCATATCGTGCCCGGCATCGATTTTTCCAACGACCCGCTGCTGCAAGGGCGTATCCATTCCTATGTGGACACGCAGATCAGCCGCCTGGGCGGCGCCAATTTCCACGAGATCCCGATCAACTCGCCGATCGCGCCCTTGCACAACAACCAGCGCGACGGCATGCACCGCCAGGCCATCAACCGTGGCCGCGTGGCGTATGAACCGAACTCGCTGGCCGGTGGCGCGCCGTTCCAGGCTGGCGGCCGCGGCTTCAACAGCTTTCCGCAAGCCGCAGATGGCGACAAGGTGCGCGGCAAGCCCGAGAAATTTGCCGAGCATTATGGCCAGGCGCGCCTGTTCTTTATCAGCCAGACGCCACCCGAGCAGGACCATATCGTCAACGCCTTCCGCTTCGAGCTGAGCAAGGTGCAGACCGTGGCGATTCGCAAGCGCATCGTGGCCATGCTGCGCAATGTCGATGCAACCCTGGCGCAGCGCGTGGCCGATGGCCTGGGCCTGGCCTTGCCGCCAGCCATGCCGACGCTGGACCTGGTGCCGATTCCCGACTATGCGCCGGCGCCTTCGCTGTCGCTGACTTACCGTCCGGGCGAGACCGGCATCCATACCCGGCGCGTGGCCATCCTGGTCGGTCCCGGCGTGGACGCGGCGCAGGTGCGCGCCATCTACGGCGCGCTGCTGGCCGACGGCGCCGTGCCGCGCCTGGTGGGCAGCGCCCTGGGTCCCGTCGATACCACGGCCGGCGCACCGCTGGCCGTCGAAGTGACGCTGGAAACGGCGCCGTCGGTGCTGTTCGACGCCGTCGTCATCCCCGATGGCGAAGCGGCCGCCCAGCAACTGGGCATGGACGCCAACGCACTCGACTTCGTGCGCCAGCAGTACCGTCACTGCAAGCCCCTGCTGGTCATCGACGCCGGCAAGACCCTGCTCGACAAGGCCGGCGTGCCGTTGACCTTGCCGGACGGCGGCGCCGATCCTGCCATCATCATTGCCGCTACCGGCGACGGGAAGGCGGTGGCGGCGTTCAAGCAGGCGCTGGCCGGCCAGCGGGCGTATGCGCGCGAGACCGATCCGCCGCGCGTTTGATTAAGTTAGCGTAAAGCCAGGGTCAGTTCCTTCGGAATCGGAATGCCTCCCACTGGGCGGCATTCCCCCGTCGGGTCTCGGCGTCCACGTCTGACCCTGGATTTCCCTCATCTGCTTAAGCCACCACCTTCAACATAAACAATAAAAATTCCCGGCGGTGATATGCTGCTGACTGTAGCGATTGGTGCCTCCGTGCAGCAATGAAACGCGCCAGCAACCCGATCACGATAGCCGCATGGACAAGTACACACCACGAACCTGGAATCCGGGAGAGCGCCCGACCTTGCCCGGTTCGCCATCGACGCCCGAACACTCGACGCCGAAGCGCGTCGCGTACTTTATCGTCGGCCTGATCGTGGCGCTGACCGGTGGCCTGGGCAATGGCCTGGTCACCGCCAATATCCTCAACCTGCAAGGCGCGCTGGGCGCCTACGCCTACCAGATGCAGTGGCTGCCGGCCGCCTATGTGATGACGATTGTTTCCATGAATTTGCTGCTGGTGAAATTTCGCCAGCAGTTCGGGCTGCGCCTGTTTACGGAAGCGTTTCTGATCCTGTATGCGCTGGTCACCTTTGCCCACCTGTATGCCAATACCCTGTCGTCGGCAATCGCGGTGCGTGCCGCGCATGGCATGGTCGGCGGCGCGCTGGGCGTGCTGGGCCTGTATTACACCTTGCAGGCGTTTCCCGCCAGGCACCGCTTGAAAGGTGTGGTGCTGGGCCTCGGTTTTGCCCAGCTGGCGCTGCCGCTGGCGCGCATCTTTACCTCGGAACTGCTGGAACTGGGCGAGTGGCATGGCCTGTATCTGTTCGAGCTGGGCATGTGCCTGCTGGCGCTGGGCTGCGTGCTGGCCCTGAAACTGCCGCCGGGCGACCGCATGCAGACCTTCGAGCCGCTCGACTTTTTGACCTTCATCCTGTTCGCGCCGGGCGTGGCGCTGCTGTGCGCGGTACTGGCGCAGGGCCGCACGGCCTGGTGGATGGATGCGCGGTGGGTGGGCGTGTGCCTGGCCGCGTCGATCATCCTGATCGTGACTGCGCTGGCGATCGAGCATAACCGCACGCGCCCGCTGCTCAATACGCGCTGGCTTTCCACTGGCAAGATCGCCAGGCTGTTCCTGTCGGTGCTGCTGTTTCGCATCGTGCTGTCCGAGTCGAGCGGCGCGGTGGGCTTCTTGCAGGCGCTGGGCCTCAGTACCGACCAGATGCAGAACCTGTTCGTGGTCGTGCTGCTCGGCAGCGTGGCGGGCCTGGTGGTCAGCGCCCTGACCATCAACCCGGCCACCATCGTCCGCTCGCTGATGTTCGCGCTGCTGCTGATCGCCGCCGGCGCCCTGATCGACGCGCACGCCACCAGCCAGACGCGGCCCGCCAACATGTACGTGAGCCAGTTCCTGCTGGCCTTTGGCGGCACCTATTTTCTGGGCCCCACCATGGTCGCCGGCATGGGCGCCGTGATCGCCGAGCCGCGTAACCTGGTCAGTTTTTCCGTGATGTTTACCATGACCCAGAACCTCGGCGGCCTGCTGGGCGCGGCCATCGTCGGCACCATCGAGACGGCGCGCGAAAAATACCATTCCAGCTACCTGGTCGAACACCTGACCCTGCTCGACCCCAACGTGGCCGCGCGCGTGCAGTCGGGCGCCAACGCCTATGGCGGCGTGCTGACCGACCCGGTGCTGCGCGGCGCCGCCGGCGTGGCCCGCCTCGGCGCGGCCGCCACGCGCGAAGCCAATGTGCTGGCCTATAACGATGTTTTTTTGATGATCGCCGTGGTCGCCATCGTGACCTTCCTGTGGATGCTGGTGCACCAGTGCTGGACCAGCATCACCAGCGGCGCGCGGCGCCTGGTCGGTCCCGTGCACGACGCGCAGAGCGCCATGGCCATCGTCCCCATTACCAATTCGGAACCGAGCAATGACAGACAATAACAATCCGCCGCCCGCCACCGCTCCTGCCACGGCGCCTGCCGCGGCCACTCCCGCCGCACCGCAGCCCGAACGCCGCTTGCAGTGGCTCTCGACCATCGCCTTTGCCTTTGTCGCCCTGGTGGGCGTCCTGATCGTGCTGTACGCCTGGCGTTTGCCGCCGTTTACCAGCCCGGTCGTCACTACCGAAAACGCCACCGTGCGCGGCCAGGTGACGGTGATCGGCACGCAGTTGTCGGGCTATGTGGTGGAAGTCAATGTGCAGGATTTCATGGACGTGAAAGCGGGCCAGCTGCTGGTGCGCATCGACGACCGCATCTACCAGCAGCGCTACGAGCAGGCGCTGGCCCAGCTGGCCGCGCAGGAGGCGGCGCTGTCGAACTGGGCGCAGCAGCGCGCCAGTTCCGAAGCGGGCATCGCGGTGGGCCGCGCGGCGCTGGCGAATGCCGAAGCGCAGGCAAAAAAAGCTGCCGCCGACCTGAACCGCGTCGAGCAGCTGGTGGCCGACGGCTCGCTGTCGCAGCGCGAATTGGACCAGTCGCGCGCCGCCCAGGCGCAGATGGCGGCGGCGCTGGCGCAGGCAAAAGCCAATGTCGACATCGCGCAGCAAGGCGCGCAATCGGTGGTGGTCAACAAGCAGGCGCTGGCCGCCGCCGTGGCCAATGCGCAGGCGGCCGTCAAGGCGGCCAGGATCGACCTCGATAACACGCGCATCGTCGCGCCATCGGATGGCCAGCTGGGCCAGGTGACGGTGCGCCAGGGCGCGTTTGTCAATTCCGGTTCGCAACTGATGGCCGTGGTGCCACGCCAGCTGTGGGTGATCGCCAATTTCAAGGAAACGCAGATGAACGGCGTGCAGGAAGGACAGAGCGCCACCTTTCATGTCGACGCCCTGGACGGCGCGGTGCTGACGGGCCAGGTGGAACGCATCTCGCCGGCCACCGGTTCCGAGTTTTCCGTGCTGCCGGCCGATAACGCCACCGGCAACTACCTGAAAATCGCCCAGCGCATCCCCGTGCGCATCCGCATCGATGCAGGCCAGGCCAATGCGCGCCGGCTGGTGCCAGGCATGTCGGTGGTGGTCAGCGTCGACACCTCGGCCGTGCTGAACGACTCGGCGGAAAACCCGGCGCCGCCACCACCACCGAAAAAGATACCTGCGAAGGCCAGGCCATGAAGCGCCCGTCCCTGATGGTCGCGGCGCTGGGCCTGGCGCTGGCCGGCTGCGCGGCCAAGGCGCCGCCGCAACCGGCGTCAAACCTGCAGCTGCCTTCAAGCTGGCGCGCGCAGGGCGCCGACGTGGCCAATGCCAGGGTCGAGCAGCAGTGGTGGCAGGCCTTTGGCGACCCGGTATTGAGCAATCTGGTGGCCACCGCGCTGGCCCGCAATGGCGACCTGCGCGTGGCGCGCGCCCGCATGGAGGAATACCGCGCGCGCCTGGCGCAGGCAGGCAGCAACCATGCGCCCACGCTGTCGTTCGACGGCTCGCCGACGCGCACCCGCACCCTGGCCGCGAACGGCGCGCCGACTGTGACGAATGTTTTCCAGGCCGAACTGCAAGCCAGCTATGAAATCGATGTGTGGGGCCGGCTGGACAGGCTGACGGAGGCGGCCGGCGAGAGCTTTCGCGCCGAGCAGGCCAGCGTCGATGCGGCGGCCCTGTCGATCGCCGCCAGCGTGGCTGCGGCCTATCTGAACCTGCGCGGCCTGGACGCCCAGCTGGCGTTGACGCAAGCGACTTTGGCGCTGCGCGTGCAGTCGCGCGAGCTGGCCCGCAAGCAGTTCGAAGTGGGCTACAGCTCGCAGCTGGAATGGCAGCAGGCGCAATCGGAATACCATGCGGCGGCCGAACTGGTGCCGCAGCTGCAGCGGCAGATCTTTGAACAGGAAAACGCGCTGGCGCTGCTGGTCGGCGGCAATCCCGGCCCGATTGCGCGCGGCCTGGCGCTGCAGGACTTGACGGCGCCTTTGGTACCGGCCGGCCTGCCGTCGGAACTGCTGCGCCGCCGCCCGGACATCGCGCGCGCCGAGCATAACCTGGCGGCCGCCAACGCCAGCCTGGCCGCCACGCGCGACCAGCTGCTGCCGTCGTTCAGGCTGACCGCCGCCGGCGGCGGTCAGGCCAGCACCCTGACCGACTTTCTGCATGCGCCGACAGCCCTGTGGCGCTTGACGGCCCTGGCGGCCGGCCCGCTGTTCGACGGCGGTCGCGTGCAGGCGCAGACCGATAGCGCTGGCGCCCAGCGCGACGCTCTGGTCTACACCTATGAAAACGTGGTGAGGAACGCCTTTTCCGAAACCGAGAACAGCCTGGGCGCGATTTTCCGCTTGCGCCAGCAGGCGGTGGAAAACGACGCGCGCCGCGCCACCTCGCTTGACACGCTGCGCATCGCCCACAACCGCTACCGCAACGGCTATGCGTCCTACCTGGAAGAACTCGATGCACAGCGCAGCTTGTACAGCGCCGATGTCGGCTCGCTGCAGTTGAAGACGCGCATCCTGATCGCCTCGGTGGACTTGTATCGCGCCATGGGCGGCGGCTGGCGGCCTGCACCTTAAGTCTGCTGTCATGCATGAACGCCAGCGTCCGGTGTAAGATCCGCTTTATTTTTATTACCAACGGAGAAAGAAGGGCATGGAAATTTTTGGCGTAGGCTTGCATATACTGGTCGCATTATTTTTCGCGATCCATGCGGTGCGCAATGGGCAACCGTTGTACTGGCTGCTGATACTGTTCATCTTTCCGCTGCTGGGCAGCCTGGTGTATTTCGTCGCCATCTTCCTGCCCAATTCGCGCCTGCCGCAAGGCGCGCGCAAGGTCGCCTCCAAGGCGGTGCAGGTGCTGGACCCGAACCGCGAACTGCGCGAAGCGCGCGCCGCCTACGACTACACGCCCACGGCGCAAAACCAGATGCGCCTGGCCAGCGCGCAGCTCGAAGCAGGCGACCCGCAGGCAGCGGCCACCACGTATGAGGCGTGCCTGCAGGGCGCATTCGCCTCGGACCTGGAAATTCGCCTGGGCGCCGCGCGCGCCTACCTGGAATGCGAACGGGGCGTTGATGCGCTGACGCACCTGGAATTCATCCGCCGCACCGATGTGCACTTCCGTCCCGAGCTCGTGTCGTTGTTGACGGCGCGCGCGCTGGCGCAAGGCGGACGGCAGGCCGAAGCGAAGGCGGAATTTGACGACGCGCTGACGCGCCACGGCAGTTTCGAAGCGCGCGCCGAATACGCGATCTGGGCGCTGCAACAGGGCGACACGATTTTGTCGGAACGCCTGTGCCAGGATATCGACAGCGCCATGCGGCGCTGGAACAGCCACACGCGCCAGATGTATGCGCCGCTGCTGGCGCGGCTGGAAGCGGCGCGCAGGTAAACTATACGCCAGGAACGATATTCTTCCCTTCGACCAGCTTGTAATGCTTGCCATCGAAGGCATAACGCGCACGGCCGTTCATCGGCGTGACCAGGCGCGGCGGCTCTTCGTTTTCCTTGACCCGCACCCCCGGCTTGATCTTGCGTGAGGCGCCCGTGAAGTCGACCAGCAGGTCGTCGCAGGCGCCGCCATCGCGCGCGGGGGCGAAATGCCAGTTGCCGTCGACCAGCCAGCAGTCGTCCGTTTCGGGTCCGCAAGCGCCTTCATTGTCCGAGTGCAGGTCGATGCCGCCAGCCAGTTCGGTGACCGTGTCGGCGCCAAGCTCGAACAGCGTCAGCTGGCTGATCGTATAGCCCTGGCCCGTGTAGCCGTGGTGGATCGCCAGGCCCTGCTTGGCGGCGCCCAGCCTTACCCAGTGCACGTCGCCCAACTGCCCGGACGAACCGAGGGTGGCGATATTTTCCAGCCGCTTCACCACCTGCCAGGATTCGCCGCCGGGTTTGCCCTTGGGTGCCAGGTAGAATACATTGAGCAGGCCGGGCGAGGCGTGGCTTGATTCGGCCATGCCTTCCGTATTGGCCGTTTCGGCATTGGCGACCAGGATGGCGCGCCCGTCCGGCAGCAGTTTGTGGCTGACGGCGCTGACCACGTAACTGAGCTTGTCGGCCGAAGCTTCCTTGCTGTCCGGGTCGCGCAGGTCGGCCAGCGCGTCCTCGCTGTCGGCGCGGTAGTGTTTGCCGAAGATGGAGCGCATCATGTCGGCCTGTTGCTTCTTGTCGCGCGCGCGCGATTCCGGCGTTTTCATGTCGTCGCCCTTGCTGGCCGCCTCGGCGGCCGGTGGCGTTGCCATTGCTGCGGGCGCAGGTGGCGTGACGGCGCTGGCCTGGGCGGGAACGGCGGCGGTTTTGTCGGAGCAGGCGGCCAGCAGCGAACAGGCCAGCAGCAGGGCGAGGGGAGACGATACATTCATGGGTGGTGCCGGTGCGTAATGATGGATGGCGCAGTATGCCAGATAGACCACAGCGATGGCGCGGGCGGCCATCGCTTCTCTTGACTTCGATACGGTTAGTGCTTGTCGAGCACCACCTTGGCATCGATCTTCGCCGCCTGGCGGCGCAGCCTGTCGCGGCCGCGCTGCATCAGGTGTTCCAGGTCGTCGATATAGGTGAACACGGCCGGGACCACCAGCAGGCTCAAAAGCGTCGAGGTAATCAGGCCGCCGATCACCGTGATGGCCATCGGCGAACGGAAGCTGGGGTCGGCGCCCCAGCCCAGCGCCAGCGGCATCATGCCGGCACCCATGGCAATCGTCGTCATCAGGATCGGGCGGCTACGCTTGTGGCAGGCGTCGACCAGGGCGTCGAAACGGTCCATGCCCGCCTCGCGCGCCAGGATCGCGTAGTCGACCAGCAGGATGGAGTTCTTGGTAACGATCCCCATCAGCATGATCAGGCCGATCATCGACGGCATCGACAGCGCGCTGCCGGTGAGCAGCAGCGCGACAAAGGCGCCGCCGATTGACAGCGGCAGCGCCGCCAGGATGGTGATCGGCTGCATGAAATCCTTGAACAGCAGCACCAGCACGCAATAGATGCACAGCACGCCGATCAGCATGGCCAGGCCAAAGCTGGCGAACAGCGAGGCCATTTCCTGGGCGTCGCCCAGTTCGGCGATTTTCACCGACGCCGGCAGGTTCTTCATCGACGGCAGCGCGCGCGCTTCCTGGTTCAACTCACCCAAGGTGCGCGAACCGAGTTCCACGTCCAGGGTCACGTTGCGGCTGCGGTTCAGGCGGTCGATCTGGGCCGGGCCGCTTTCCATGGTGACGCTGGCCACAGTGGCCAGGCGCACCGGGCCATTCTTGCCGGGCACCGTCAGGCGCTCGATGGCGGCCAGGTCGGCGCGCACGCTGTCGGGCAGTTTCACGCGGATCGGCACCTGGCGCTCGGGCAGGTTCATTTTCGTCAGGTCGGTGTCGTAGTCGCCAGCCGTGGCCACGCGCACGGTTTCGCCGATCGAGGCCGCCGTCACGCCCAGATCCGCCGCCTTGGCAAAGTCGGGACGCACGATGATTTCCGGGCGCACCAGCGAGGCGCTGGAATTGACGTTGCCGATGCCGTGCAGGCCGCGCAGTTCGCGTTCGACCTTTTGCGCCGCCGCCATCAGTGCTACCGGGTCTTCCGAACGCAGCACCAGCTGCATCTTGACGCCGGTATCGGGCGGGCCGACCGTAAAGCGCGCGCCGGGGATATTATCGAGCTTGCTGCGCAGCTGCGACTCCAGGCCTGCCATCGATTCCTTGCGGTCGGTGCGGTGCACGGTGGTCAGGGTCAGCACGGCGCGGCGTGCTTCGGCAGCAGCCCCAGGCGCGAAGGCGTCGCCGCTGGAACCACCGCCGATGGAGCTGAACACGCCCTTGATGCCGGGCACCTGCATGGCCGCATTGCGCGCCTGCGCCGCCACCGCCCGGGTTTCGGCCAGGGTCGAGCCGGGCGGCAGTTCCAGGTTGATCTGCGTCTGCGCGCGGTCGGCGGCCGGCACGAAGCCGGTTGGCAGCAGCGGCACGAGCAGGATCGAGCACACGAAGAACGCCAGCGAGGCAAGCGCCGTGATGCCGCGATGGTTCAAACACCAGCGCATGGTGTTCAGGTAGCGCGTCATCAGCCAGCCGTCCTGTTCTTCCTTGTGCGGCAGCGGTTTCAATATGTACGCCGCCATCATGGGCGTGAGCAGCCGCGCCACCACCAGGGACGCCAGCACCGCCAGCACGGCGGTCCAGCCGAACTGCTTGAAGAACAGGCCCGGAATGCCGCTCATGAAAGCGGTCGGCAGAAACACGGCCACCAGCGCGAACGTGGTGGCGATCACCGCCATGCCGATTTCATCGGCCGCTTCCATCGCCGCTTCCATCGGGGATTTACCCATGCGCAGGTGGCGCGAGATGTTTTCAATTTCCACGATGGCGTCGTCGACCAGTACGCCCACCACCAGCGCCAGCGACAGCAGGGTGACGGTATTGAGCGTATAGCCGAACCAGTAAATGCCCAGAAACGCCGGCATCACCGACAGCGGAAGGGCGGCGGCCGCCACCAGGGTGGCGCGCCAGTCGCGCAAAAACCACCACACCACCAGCACGGCCAGCAGCGCGCCTTCGTACAGCAGCTCCATCGAGCCGTTGAAGTTTTCCTCGACCGGGAAGGCGTTGTCGATCGACTGCTTGATGACCACGCTGGGGTTTTCATGGTGCAGCTCGGCCACTGCGGCGCGCGCGCCATTGGCCACCGCCACTTCGCTGGCGCCCTTGGTGCGGAACACCTCAAAGGCGACCACGGTCTTGCCATCTTGCTCGGCCAGCGCGCGCGGCTCCGCAATCGTGTCGCGCACCTTCGCCACCTGGTCGAGGCGCACATGGCGCCCGTCCGGCAACGGGATATCGACGCGCGACAGTTCCTCCGCCGTCTTCACGGTGGCGATGGTGCGCACCGACTGCTCGGCGCCGCTGACGTCGCCGCGCCCGCCCGGCGCCTCGCGCTGCACCAGGCGCAGCTGGCGCGATACGTCCAGCGCCGACACTTTCAGCGCCGCCATGCGCGCGTCATCGAGTTCCACCCGGATCTCGCGGTACACGCCACCCACGCGCGTGACGGCGCCCACGCCGGGCACCGTCAGCAGCCGCTTGGCGACCGTATTGTCGACATACCAGGACAGGTCGGGCGCGTCCAGGGGATTGTCGACGCCGGCCCTGGACATGGCGATAAAGGTCAGCACCACGCGCCCCGCGGTAGAGGCTTTCGTGACCGTGGGGTCGCGCAGTTCGGCCGGCATGTCGGCCTTGACGCGGGCGACCGCATCGCGCACGTCGTTGACGGCTTCGGCTATCTGCTTTTCCAGCACGAATTCCACCGTGACGGTGGCTACGCCGTCGAGCACCTTGGTATAGATGTTTTTCACGCCTTGCAAGGTGGCGACCGAGTCTTCGATCTTGCGCGCCACCTCGGTTTCCAGCTGGGCCGGCGCGGCGCCCGGCAGCGAGGCGCTGACGGTGACAATCGGCAGTTCGATGTCCGGGAAATCCTGCACCGGATTGGCCTTGTAGGCCAGCAGGCCGGCCAGCGTCAGCAGCGCGAACAGCATGATGGCCGGGATCGGATTCTTGATCGACAGGGAAGAGAAATTCATGGCCCGTCCTTATTTTCTTGCCGGCGCGGCGGCCGGGCTGGCGACCGGGGTGACAATATTCCTGACCAGGTCGCCATCATTGAGGAAACCGGCGCCATTGACGACGATGGTGGTATCGGCCGTGATGCCCGAGACGATTTCGATGCGGTCCGTCAGGCGCCGGCCCGGCTGCACCTTGATCTGGCTGACGCGCTGGTCGGGATTCAACCGGAACACATAGCTGAAGCCGTCGCGCACGGCGATCGCCTGCTGCGGCACGGTCAAGGCGCCCGAGGTCCCCAGCTCGAACGCGCCGCTGGCGTACATGCCGGCCTTGAACGGGGCATTGCCGGCGGCGCCGGCCGGCAGGTCCACGTAGACGAGGGCCGAGCGCGTTTGCGGGTCGACCGTCGGCGCGATCATGCGCACCTTGCCCGTCAAGACGCTGCCATTGGCGGCCTTCACTTCGGCCAGGGTGCCCGCTTTCAAATTGAGCAGTTCGGCCGCCGTCACTTCGGCGCGCCACTCCAGGCGGCCCTGGCGGATCAGGCGGAACAGCTCCGTGCCGGCGCCCACCACCGAGCCGACGGTGGCCGAGCGCGACGAGATCACGCCGCTGTCGGGGGCCGTCACCTGCGTGTATTTCAGGCGCAGCTGCTGTTGCGCCAGCTGCGCCCTGCTTGATGCGATACGGGCGTTGGCGGTCTGTTCGGCCGTCAGGTACTGGCTGATCTGCTGGGCGCTGATGGCGCCCGTGGTTTGCAGCGAGCGGGCGCGCGCGGCGTTGGCCGACGCTTCGGCGGCGTTCGCTTCGGCTTCCAGCACCGCCGCCCTGGCCTGCGCCACATCGGCGTTGACCGTGTCGCTGGAGAACACGGCCAGCACCTGGCCGGCGCGCACCACGTCGCCGACGTTGACGCGCACATCGGTCAGGCGCAGGCCGTTCGATTCGCTGCCGATAATGGCTTCCTGCCAGGCGGCCACGTTGCCGTTGGCGCTCAATTTGATCGGCAGTTTGCTCGTTTGCGGTTTGGTGGTGGTCACCGTCAGGGCCGGCTTTTGCACGGCCTTCTTTTCATCGGCGGCGCTGGAGGGCGCCGGATACAGCGCCACGCCGGCGCCGGCCAGCAGGCAACAGGCCGCGATGGCCACGGCAAGCGGTTTGAATGTCAGTGTTTTCATGTTCTGGTCCGTCAGATAGATTGCGGTGTATCAGGGGGCGGTGGCGTCTTGCAGGGCGCTCTGGCCGGCGTTCCAGCCGCCGCCGGCGGCGCGGTACAGCGCCACCCAGGCGCTGCTGCGTTCGCGCTGCAGATTGACCACGGTGTTTTCGGCGGCCAGGCGCGTGCGGCGCGCGTCCTCCAGTTCGAGCAGGCTGGCCAGGCCGTTCTTGTAGCGCTCGTCGGTGGCGACAAACGCCACGCGATAGCCTTCGAGCGCCGTTTGCGCGTGGCTGCCGCGCGCGTCCGTGCTTTGCAGGTTCAGCAAGGCTTCCTCCACTTCGCGCACGGCCTGGCGCACGCCGGCGCGGTATTTGACGACGGCTTCGTCATAGCGGGCCACGGCGGCGTCGACCTGGGCGCGGCGGCGCCCGCCGTCGAAGACCGGCAGCGTCACGGCCAGCGGGCCGATGCTCCAGGTGCTGCCGGTGATGCTCTGGCCGCCGGCGCGGATATTGCCTTTGCCAATCGACCCGGCCAGGCTCAGGCGCGGATAGCGCTGGGCTTTGGCGCCGCCCACTTCAAAACTGGCGGCCGCCACTTCGCGCTCGGCGCTGAAGATGTCGGGCCGCTGCGCCAGCGTCTGTGCCGGCAGGGTATTGATGGCCAGCGGCGCCGGCGTCACCAGCGGCGCGGCGGCCAGCCTGGCGCGCAAGCTGTCTTCCGGCATGGCGGTCAAGGCCACCAGCGCCTGCACCCCCACGTCGCACACGGCGCGCTGCTCGATGGCGCGGCTGGCGCCTTCGGCGGCGCTGGCACGGGCCAGCGCGGCGTTGGCCGGCGCCTGGAAGCCGGCGTCGGCGCTCAATTGCGTCAGGCGCGCCGTGTCGCTGCGCGAGGCGGCGTCCTGTTCGGCCACGCCTTGCAGCTGGCGGCAGGCGCGCAGGCTGTAGTACTGGTTCGCCACTTCGGCCGCCACCGACACGCGCGCGTCGTGCCAGCCGGCCTGCGCGCTGTCCAGGCGCGCCGAGGCCGCGTCGCGCGTGGCGCGGTTGGCGCCGAAGACATCGATTTCCCATGACGCTTGCAGCGCCGCCTGCGAGGTGGTGCCGCCCGGCTGGGCGGACTGCTGGCTGGTGCGCACCACGCTGCCGGTGGCATCCAACACGGGCGCCAGCGCCGCGCCGCTGGCCACGCGGTCGGCGCGCGATTGCACGATGCGGGTGCGGGCCGCGGCGATGCTCGGGCTGACCTGCTGGGCGTCGGTAATCAGCTCGACCAGCAGGGCGTCGCCCTGCTGGCGCCACCAGTTGGCCAGGTCGGCCACGTTGCCGTTGTGCGGCAGCGGCGCGTGCCAGTTGGCGGGCGTGCTCGCCGCCACGGTGGCGGGTGGCCCCTGCACGGCGCAGCCTGCCAGCGCCAGCATCATGCTGGCGGCCAGGGCGTATTCAGACTTCCTCATGCTGGTCCTTTGCGGTATCGATGGTGGGAGTGGCGTGCAATCGTGCGCGTTCGACTTCGGCCATCGCCAGAGCGTAGTCGACCATGCGGCCGAGCCAGGTCTCGGCGGCCTGGGGCGTGGCCATCAGCTGCGGGCGCAGCACCTCGATCACGTCGGCGCCGACCATATGTTGCAATGCAAGCGAAGCGATCGAAAAGGCCAGCCGGTGCATGTCGTCGCTGTCGGCGTCGGCGCCCAGGTGGCGCGCCAGCACGCGCGCGAACGCTTCGTGCTCGGGACGGATGTTCTGCTCGATTTCGCGCGCCCACAAGCCCGTCGGTTCGAGCATTTCGCGGCACCACAAGCGCATGGCGTCGCGCGCCCGTTCACCCTGCTGCATGGGCGCGAGCATCTGCGCATAAAAACCCTGCAGCGTCTGGCGCAGGGTGAAATCGGGCTGGTCGAACAGGGCGATATTGCCGAGCGGGTCGCTCGACTGCTCGGCAAAGGCGGCGCGGTACAGGCCCGCCTTGTCGCCGAAATAATAGCTGATGGCGGCCGCATTGGCGCCGGCCGCCTGCGCCAGTTCGCGCGTGGAAGTGCGGGCATAGCCCTGTTCGGCAAACAGGCGGATGGCGCTGCGCAGCAGGCGCTCGCGCGACTGCTCGCCATCGGAACGGGGCTTGCGCGCCACGCAGTGGCCAAACAGATTGCGCCAGCCCGGCTCGTCCTTTGCCGGCCCTGCCGGCGCCGGTGGTGAAGGTTTTCTCATGCTGGGAATTAAATCACATAACTAAAACAAATGATATAACTTAATCGTTTGATTCACTTATGAACAGAGATAACAATCAGTTGGCGTCACGACGTCGAACAAAACCGTAGCGAGCGGCAGTGATTTGTGGCCGAGAAGCGCAGCCGTACTCAAGTACGGTGAGCATCGCCGGCCGCAAAGCGCGACGCGCAGTAGGTTTGGTTCGATGGCCAATGGACAAAAAAAAGCCCGCGGGTTGAGTCGCGGGCCAAATCCAAATGTTCGAGGAACGCTTGGAGGAGACAAGTCCACTATAGCGCTAAAAATGGTGCAGTGCAATACCGTAGAACTACGGTGACATTTCGATCATGTCAGCTGCGCAGCGCCAGTGTAAAGGTGCTGCCCTGGCCGTAGTCGCTGTTGAAGAACAGGGCGCCGCCGATGGCGTTGGCCAGGTTCTGGCACAGGTACAGGCCCAGGCCCGCCCCTTCCGCATGGCGGGTGGAGGTCGAATCGAGCTGCGAGAAGGCCTGGAACAGCTTGGCCTGGTCTTCCTGCCTGATGCCGGCGCCGCTGTCGGTGATGCTCATTTCGGTCACGCGCGCGCCGTCTTCCTCGCGCTGGGCCAGGCTGATGCGCACGGTGCCCTGTTCCGTGAACTTGATGGCGTTGTTGAGCAGGTTGATCAGGATTTGCGTCAGCGCGCGGCGGTCGGTGTCGATGACTACCTTTTGCGCGCCCGCATCCACTTCCAGCAGCAGGCCCTTTTGCTGGGCCAGCGGGCGCAAGGT
Source organism: Janthinobacterium sp. PC23-8 (assembly GCF_002250505.1). Lineage (GTDB taxonomy): Bacteria > Pseudomonadota > Gammaproteobacteria > Burkholderiales > Burkholderiaceae_D > Janthinobacterium. The sequence continues at coordinate 1,265,237 of NZ_NJGY01000001.1, read as the reverse complement.
GTCGGCCACTTCGGCGATCAGGTCGTGGCACGGGACGGGCTCGATCGACAGCGTCAGCTTGCCCGCCTCGATCTTGGCCACGTCGAGGATGTCGTTGATCAGCGACAGCAGATGGCGTGCGCTGGCGCGGATGGTGGTCAGTTGCTTGTCCTGGTCGGCCGTCAGCGGCCCCGGTAATTTCATCAGCAGCGCGCCGGTAAACCCGATGATGGCGTTCAGCGGGGTGCGCAGCTCGTGCGACATATTGGCGATAAAGGCCGACTTCATGCGGCTCGCCTCGACCAGTTCGAGGTTTTTCAGGGCGATTTCGCGGTTGGTCGTTTCCAGCTCGGCTGCGTGGTGGGCCAGGCGCATGTTCAGTTCGATCACCTGGCGCTCGCGCGCCTGCAGCTCGCCATTGACCTGCACCGCCTGTTCATAGGTCGAGATCAACAGGTCGAGGATCTGCTGGCGCTCGGCATTGATGAAATGCTTCTGGTCGCCCAGGTAGAGCGCGATGCCGATTTCGACGTTCTGGTTCTTGCGCAGCTTCTGGTTCATCAGCATGTGGCTGATGCGGTTGAGCAGATAGTCTTCCGCGTACGGCTTGCGGATGAAATTGTCGGCGCCGCACTCGATGCCGCGGATAATGTCCTTCGGGTCGTTGAGCGAGGTAACCAGGATCACGGGAATGTCGCGCAGGGTGGGATCGGCCTTGATGGCGCGGCACAGGTCGTAGCCGTTCATTTCCGGCATGACGATATCGGACAGCACCAGGTGCGGCTTGCGCTCGCGGATCGCGGCCAGGGCCAGTTGGCCGTTGGCGGCCACGCGCGCCTTGTAGTGCAGCGACTGGATCAGGCGGCGCAAGCGTTCGGCCTGGGTCGGGCTGTCTTCGACGATCAGGATTTCGATTTCGTCGGGCTTGATCTGGTTGTTGGAGTCCACGGACCTCTCCTCGCTTCTGGGTATTTGAGTACCGGACACGATTAGCGGCCAGTATGGATATCTTGCGACTATATCGGATTTGGCCGCTTAAAAGTAACTTCAAAGTAACTTCATGGTCACTATTTCGGCCGTCCGCGGGGCTGCCTCGTGCTTTTAGTTTTCGCCCTGGAACTGGCCTGCGCGGTAGGTCAGCACCAGCGTATCGCGATGGCCGGCCGCGCCCACAGGCTGGATCGGCGTCGATTCATGGATCACCGCTGCGTCGTCAAGCAGCAGCAGCGACCATGGTTCGCTCAAGGTAAAGCGCTTGCCGTTGGGGCCATCGGCTTCGAAGATGCGCGTCTCGCCGCCCTTGATGGACTGGCGGCCTATCAGCAGCACGGCGACGAAATCGACGCCGTCGCGGTGCGCGCCTTCCGGCGTGGGGCGGCCGATGCCGTCGGTGGTATCGATGCGGAACTGGTGCGCCTCGATGAACCAGGGCTGCGCGCCCCTGGCCTGCGAGCAGATGTCGCCCAGCGCGACGACCAGCTGGCGCCAGGCCGTCTGCGCGGCAATGGCCGGCTCCACCGGCTCGAACAGGCGGTGCATGCCGCCGTGCAGGGCGTTGTATTCGACCGGCTGCCAGTGCGCGCGGTGCGGTGTCTGCACCAGCGCGCCGCCGTCCTGCACGAAGCAGGAGTGGCGCCGGCGGCGGTAGCGGCCGCCATCCTTGAGGTAATTGTCGAGCGCGAGGTTGTCCCAGCTCGGTTCGAGCGCGCGCAGTTCAGGCAGGGTGCAGCCGGCCAGCGCGGCCACGTCCTGCGGGCGCAGCACGGCATAACCATCCTCGCGCAGGGCGCTGGCAAGGTGGGACGGGTCGGTGAAGATCGGTGCGGCAGTGCTCATGTCGGTGCCGGCCGCATGGCGGCCGTTATCAGGTTGTCCAGACAGGCATTCTAATACCTGGATGGGCATCGCGTGGCAGCCGGCTTGCAAATGCTTTACCTGACCGGCAATTCGACGTTCTTCTGGTCAAAGAACAGCGTCTGGATCTTTGCGCCGTCCTGCACATTGAGGGTGTTGCGCTGGCTGGGCAGGAAATCGCTGAGCAGGGCGTTATGGATGCGCGCGCCGCTTGCCAGGCGCGTGTGGGCAATTTCCTGGAAGATCACCACATTGTCGGCATTGACCTTGACGCCGACCCAGTCCAGGCGCAGGCGCTGGCCATTGGCGCCAATGATATAAAACTGCTTTTCCACGTAGCGGCGCAGAAACGCTTCGCTGTCTTTCCTGCCCAGGTCGATCTGACGCTGGTACACCTGGGTCAGCAGCGCTTCGACGTCGTGGCCCGTGTAGGTATGGACGATTTCCGTGCTGCCGCTCGACGGGTTGTAACTGATATCGGCGATGCCCATATGGTAGTTATGGGCCCAGGCGGCGCTGCTTGCCAGGGCCAGCACCGCCATCGCCCAGAAACGTCGCAGCTTCATGCGTCGTCGTCCTTGCCGCCAGGCGCACCCTGGTTTGTCAAAGGCGTATTAAAGTCGCGCATCAGGTTGTCCCCGGGTGACTTCTCGCTCTTGAACAGTTCCAGGCGCGACGGTGTGATCTTGCGGGGCCAGCTGTTGTTGCTGGTGTCGATGTCGGCTGTTTCCCAGTACGGGTCCTGCACCAGGCCCACCATCGGCTCGGCCGTGATGACGACCTTGGTGATTTTCTTCGGCGAGTAGCGCCATACTTCGGCCGGCACGCGCTCGATGTATTTCTTGCCGCTTTTCAGTTCGATCTCCAGGATCAGCGGCATCACCATGCCGCCCAGGTTGGACAGGTCGACCAGGTACAAATGCTTGCCCTGTTTTAGCAGGTCTTTTTCCCACGGTTCCAGCTTGGCGATCGCTTCGGCATAAGCGTTGCGGTCCTGGTTGGTGACGGTGTAGTCGTCGTGCTGGTTATAGAAATCCTTCAGTTCAGGATGTGCGTCGATCCTGCGCGCCATGCCCTTATTGGCGCGGTTGGTGACGGATTCGGGCTGGGCCGCTTTCTGCGCCTTTTTCCAGGCTTTTTCGGTTTCCGGATTTTTTGAACTGACGCCATATTCGCTGATGCCGTCAATGCTGATGTCGACCGCATCGGTGGTGTAGAACCAGCCGCGCCAGAACCAGTCGAGGTCGGTGCCGGAAGCGTCTTCCATGGTGCGGAAAAAGTCCGCCGGCGTGGGGCGCTTGAATTTCCAGCGCTGCGCATATTCCTTGAAGGCGTAGTCAAACAGCTCGCGCCCCAGAATGGTTTCACGCAGTATGTTCAGGCCTGCCGCCGGCTTGGCGTAGGCGTTGTTGCCGAACTGCAGCAAGGACTCGGAATTGGTCATGATCGGTACCTGGTCGCGTGAACGCATGTAGTCGACGATCTCGCGCGGTTCGCCGCGCGAGGCCGGGTAGTTGTCTTCCCACGCCTGCTGCGCCAGGTATTGCACGAACGTGTTCAGGCCTTCGTCCATCCAGGTCCACTGGCGCTCGTCCGAGTTGATGATCATCGGGTAATAGTTGTGGCCCACTTCATGGATGATCACGCCGATCAGGCCATATTTGGTGCGCTTCGAATACGTCAGTTCGCCGGTTTTTTTGTCCTTGACGGGGCGCGGGCCGTTGAACGAGATCATCGGGTATTCCATGCCGCCCACCGGACCGTTGACGGAAATGGCGGTCGGATACGGGTAGTCGATGCTGTACTTGTTGTACTGTTCGATGGTGTGCACGATGGCTTGCGTGCTGTATTTTTCCCACAGCGGATTGCCTTCCTTCGGATAGTAGGACATGGCCATCAGATCGCTGCCGCCCTGCTTGTAGCCTTGCGCATCCCAGATGAACTTGCGGCTCGAAGCCCAGGCAAAGTCGCGCACATTGGCCGCCTTGAAGTGCCAGGTCTTTTGCGCGCCGCTGCTGGATTTTTCGGCCGCTTCGGCTTCCCTTTGCGTGATGATGAGCACCGGCTTGTCGCTGGTGCGGGCCTGCTCGAGGCGGGCGCGCTGGGCCGGCGTCAATACTTCCTGCGCGTTTTGCAGTTCGCCCGTGGCGGCCACCACATGGTCGGCCGGCACCGTCAGCTGCACGTCATAGTCGCCGAATTCCAGCGTGAATTCGCCCGAGCCGAGAAACTGCTTGTGCTGCCAGCCGGCCACGTCGTAATAGGCGGCCATGCGCGGGAACCACTGGGCGAGTTCGAACAGGGCGTTCTTGTCCTCCTCAAAATATTCGTAGCCGGCGCGCCCGCCCAGCACCTTCTGCTCGTTGATGCGGTAGTCCCACTCGATCTGGAAGACGAAATCCTGGCCCGGCTTCAGGGGCTGCGGCAGGTCGATGCGCATCATGGTGCGGTTGACGACGTGTTTCAGGCTCTGGCCGTCCGCGCCCTTGAGCGAGCGGATATTGAAGCCGCCCTGGAAGTCGCCGCGCGCCAGCATGCCGCGCAGGCCCTCGAATTTCATGGTGTCGTCACCGGTCGTTTTGGCCCAGGCCTGGCGCGAGGGCACGGTGGCCATGCGGCGCGCGTCGGAGTCGCTCTTGTAGATATTCTGGTCCAGCTGCACCCACAGGTAGGCGAGCGTGTCGGGAGACTGGTTATGGTAGGTGACGGTGCCGCTGCCGGTGATTTCGCGTCTGGCTTCGTCGAGCGTGGCGCGGATCGTGTAGTCGGCGCGCTGCTGCCAGTAGGCGTGGCCTGGAGCGCCGGAGGCTGTGCGGTAGGTATTCGGGGTGGGCAGCACTTCTTCGAGCTGGCGGAACTTGTCGTCGAAGGGCTCGGCGGCCAAGGCGGAAACGGTAAAGCAAAGAGCCAGGCAGGCCGCGGAGCCGGAAAGAATGCGCATGTTCACCCTGATGTTGTTGTATAGAAATAGTGGCGACTATTCTATATCCAGGGCAGCGATACTTTGTATCGATTTTTAATAAAAAATGGTGAATGTTAGCCCGGCTTTTGCTGTGCGCCGTGCATGCCGCGATATGCTTTATTTTGATCGGGAAAAGAAGATTTTTACCCGCTTTTCATCAGGCTGGCGCGCAACTGGTCGAGTTGTTGTTTCATATCTACAACTTGCGCCACGCTGCACTGGCTGGCCGTCAGGATCGCCTCCGGCAGCAGCGCCGCCTGCTCGCGCAGTTCGCTGCCCGCTGCGGTGAGCGTGATGATGACCTGGCGCTCGTCGCTGGCGGCGCGCGCGCGGTTCAACAGGCCCGCCAGCTCCATGCGCTTGAGCAGGGGCGTGAGGGTGGCCGAGTCGAGGAACAGGCGTTCGCCTACCTCGGACACGCTCAGGCCATCGCGCTCCCACAACACCATCATCACCAGGTATTGCGAGTACGTCAGGCCCAGCTTGCGCAGGAGCTTGCGGTACAGCTTGTTCATCGCCAGCGAAGTCGAGTACAGCGCAAAGCACAGCTGGCTGTCCAGACGCGGCACCTGGTGCAGGGGGGGGGGTGTATCCATCTGCACAGTATATATAGCGCGCGATCTAATTACAAGCGATTTGCAACCGACTTACAAGCGGCTGGCAAGCGAGTTACGACCGACCTGCAAGCGACTCCAGGGCGGCCAAGGCGTGCGCGTCGAGCGTCAGCGCACCGGCCGCGACGTTTTCGCGCAAATGCGCCACCGACGAGGTGCCTGGTATCACCAGCACATTCGGGGCGCGCTGCAGCAGCCAGGCCAGCGCTGCCTGCATCGGTGTCGCCTGCAGGCGGGCCGCCACCTGGTTCAGGGTATCGGACTGCAGCGGCGAGAAGCCGCCGAGCGGAAAGAACGGCACATAGGCGATGCCTTGCGCGGCCAGGGTGTCGATCAGCGCATCGTCATTACGGTGCGCCAGGTTGTAGTGGTTCTGCACGCAGACGATGGGCGTGATCTGCTGCGCCTCGGCCACCTGCGCCGCATCGACATTCGATACGCCGATATGGCGCACCAGTCCTTCCTGCCGCAGTTGCACCAGAGTCGCCAGCGGTTCTGCCAGCGAGGAGCCATCGGGGCCGGCCATGCCCGGGGCGCGCAGGTTGACCACGTCGAGCACATCGAGGCCCAGGTTGCGCAGGTTATCGTGTACGGCGTCGCGCAGCTGCCGTGGCGAGGCGGCCGGTAGCCAGGACTGGTCGGCGCCGCGCACGAAGCCGATCTTGGTGACGATGGTGAGATCGTCGCGGTACGGGTGCAGCGCTTCACGGATGATCTGGTTGGTGATGTGCGGGCCGTAAAAGTCCGAGGTGTCGATATGGTTGATGCCCAGTTCGATGGCCTCGCGCAGCACGGCCACGGCGCGAGCGCGGTCCTTCGGCGGACCCCAGACATGCGGGCCGGCCAGTTGCATGGCGCCGTAGCCGACGCGGTTGAAAACAAGGCTGCTCTCGGCAGGCGTGAACTGGTCGTGAAAGGGAGAATACGTGCTCATGATTGCTCCTGTGGAGTGATGCAATAGGGGAGCAACCATGGTAGCGGCGATGGCGCTGTGTGATAATCGGGGCAATCGCGCACAGGCTGTGCGTATTTACGCACAATCCATCATGTATCCATCGAGTCCTTCCATGGCCGACCTGGCCACGTTTGCCCAGGTCGCCCAGCACCAGGGTTTTCGCCAGGCCGCGCGCCTGTCGGGCCAGTCGGCGTCGGCCATGAGCGAGGCCGTGCGCCGGCTGGAACAGCAGCTGGGCATGCGGCTGCTCGAACGCACCACGCGCAGCGTGACGCCGACCCAGGCCGGCGCGTTGTTGCTGACGCGCTTGCGGCCTGCCCTCGGGGAGGTGGCCAGCGCGCTCGACGTGCTCAATGACTTGCGCGGCAGCCCGCGCGGCAGCCTGCGCCTGAACGTGCCGGTCAACGCGGCGCGCTTCTTCCTGCAGCCCATGCTTGACCAGTTTTTGCGCACGTATCCGCACATCGTGGTCGAACTGGTGGTCGACAATAACTTCGTCGATATTGTCGCCAGCGGCTGCGACGCCGGCATCCGCTACGGCGAGCGGCTGGAGCAGGACATGATCGCCGTGCCGATCGGCCCGCGCACGCAGCGTTTTACGGTGGCGGGCGCGCCGGCTTACCTGGCGCAGCGCGGCGTGCCGAGCCATCCGCGCGAGCTGCTGCAGCATGCCTGCCTGCGTGGAAAATTCCTGAGTGGCGCCATTCCCCCGTGGGAGTTCGAGCGCGATGGCGAGCGCATCGACATGGACCCGGCCGGCCCGTTGATCGTCACGCCGACAGCCATGGACGTCGCCGTCGGCATGGCCATTGCCGGCCATGGCCTCGTGTACCTGTTCGAAGAGTGGCTGCAGCCGTATATCGATGCGGGCCAGCTGCAGCCGGTGCTGCAGGACTGGGTGCTGCCGTTTCCGGGACCTTATTTGTACTATTCGGGCCGGCGCCACCTGCCGGCGCCGCTGCGCGCGTTTATCGATTTCGTGCAGGCGAATTTTTCTTATGCCGGCTTGTAGCCAGCATAGCGCTGGCGCAGCAAATTGAGCATGGCGACGTTCTGTTCCCAGGCGTCGGCAACCGGCTGCTGCGTGTAAGGCAGTGTTTGCAGATACGGCGCCGGGCCGAATTCGGGCGTGAACGTCAGCAGCTCGGCGCCGGCCGCGCGGCGCAGCGCCACCACCGTATCCCACCAGGCCAGATGGGCGTCCAATGCCTCTTTTGCTTCCGGCGCGCGAAAATCGGCCACCTGCGGTCCCTGCGCATGGCCCACGCGCGCATGGATATGGCGCACCCGGGGCAGGGTGCGCGCCAGCGTGGCAGGTTGGTCTGCCAGCAGGGACTCGCAGGCGCAGCACCAGTGCGACAGGTCGGCCGTCAGCGGCAGCTGCGGAAACTGCTCCAGGTAGGGCAGCAGCAGCAGCGGGTGGCCGCTGAAACGGCTGCGGTGGATTTCATGGACGATGGGCACGCCATGTTGTGCCGAAATCGCCGCCGCCAGTTCGATCAGTTCGGCGTTCTGCGCGCCGCTGTAGTAATCCTTGCCCGTCTGCGTGTTGACCAGCAGCGGGCGCGCCAGGCAGGCGTTTTCCAGCAGTTCGGCCAGGGCCGCGCGGTGCTCGGCGAAATCGCTGTGGAATACGGTTTCCCACTGCGCCGCGATCAGGGCCAGGCCGGCGTCGGCAATGCGGCCCGTCCATTCCTCGCGCAGGGCGGCACCCGGCGGCAGCGACATTTCGATGCCGTCGAAACCGGCCGCCACCACCCTGGCGATGAAGACCTCGGCGGGCAGTTCGTGATTGCCCCACTGCGGCGCAAAAATTTGTATGCGCATCAGACAAAACCCCGTACCGGCAAGGACGCATCGCGCTGTATCCAGTTGTGTTTGGCGTATTCGGTTTGCCCATCGGTGGCGTGCAGCGTGTAGGCGTGGCGCGAGACGGGCGAGCGGTTCGGTGCGCTGTAGTGCGGCAGCAGGCCGTGAAAGCACACCAGGGCGCCGGCTTTGACTTCCAGCGGTACGGCGGTGCTGTCGTCGGGCCAGGGCATGGCGTCGAGTTTTTCGACGCGCACGGCGTCGCCATTGCGGATAAAGCGCTCGCGCAGCGGGCCGCGGTGGCCGCCCGGTTCGGCCCACAGGCAGCCGTTTTCCAGGGTCGCGTCTTCCAGCGCGAACCAGAAGGTGGTCACGCTGATCGGCGTGGTTTCGAAATAGGTGGCGTCCTGGTGCCAGCGCACTTCACCGCCGATGCCGGGCTGCTTGAAAATATACATCGATTGCCACACCTGCGGCTCCATCAGGCCCAAGTCGCGCGCCACCTGCGCCAGTGCCGGGTCGGTCGAAAACGCGCGGAATACGGGGTCGAGGTCATGCATGGCGTGGCCGATCTTGTTGATCGACAGCGACTTGGCTTGCTTTAACTGACCGTCCGGGCCGAATGCTTCTTCCTCAAAAAAGCAGCGGATGGTGTTGTCGGAGGCGAGGAAATAATCGTTGGTGTTCCTGGCCTGGTCGCGCGTGGTGAAGATCGACTGGCTGACACTGGGATCGAATTCGTTGACAATCTGCTCGGCGCGCGCGCGCAGGACGGCGATCTCGGCCAGGCTTTTGAAGCCGGGCAGCACCAGGTAGCCGTCGCGTTGGTATTGTTCTTGTTGTTGGGATGTCAGCATGGCGGCGGCTCCGGGAGGTGAAGGAAGACGCCATTGTAGGACGGTCGAAGGTGGCAAACAATCGCACAGTGGTTGACAGATTGTCGTCAAAACGCAGACAATCTTTGATATGGATCAATTGCAAGCGATGGAAATTTTCGTGGAAGTGGCGCAGCAGCGCAGCTTCACCTTGGCCGGCCAGCGGCTGGGCCTGTCGCGCGCCATGGTCAGCAAGACCATCATGCAGCTTGAAGACAAGCTCAACGCCCGGCTGCTGCACCGTTCGACGCGCGAAGTGAGCCTGACGGACGCGGGGCGCGCTTACCTGGCACCGTGCATGGCGACGGTGAGCCAGGCGCAGGAAGCGGCGCGCTCGGTGGCGCATGTGGCGCAGGCGGGCGCGGCGCTGGCCGGGCCGCTGCGTATCCAGGCGCCGTCTAGTTTCGGCAGCGCCTGGCTGGCCGACGCCGTGGCGCGCTTCAGCCTGCTGCACCCGCAGCTGCGAGCCGAATTGTTTGTCGACGACGCCCTGCTCGATCCGATACGCCATGGCTTTGACCTGACCATCCGCGTCGGCGGCATTCCCGACAGCAGCGCGCTGGCCATGCGTCCGCTGGCGCCGTGCCGCGCCGTGCTGTGCGCCGGCCCAGCCTACCTGGCGCAATACGGCGTGCCGCAAACGCCACAGGATTTGCTGCATCACCAGTGCCTGCATTTCAGCCACCTCACCGATGGCACGAACTGGCATTTTCAGCGCGGGGAGGGGCACACCCTGGAAGAAGTGAGCGTGCGCGTGCAGGCCGGCTTCACGGCCAACAATGGCCTGGTGCTGCAGCAGGCCGCAAAGCAGGGCCTGGGCATCGTCTACAGCACCACTTTCCTGGCCTGGCGGGCCTTGCTCGACGGCAGCCTGGTACCGGTGCTGGCCGGCTGGTCGCTGCCTTTGAATTACCTCAGCGCGCTGTATCCGGCCAGCCGCCAGCTGTCACCCAAGGTGCGCGCGCTGATCGATTTCCTGGTGGCCGAATACCAGCCGGGGCCGATCTGGGACCGCGAACTGGCGGCCGCTGGTATCCTGTGACTACGCCGCCAGACGCTGGCGTTCACGCCGTGGCGGCGCCGGCCGTTGCAGGGCAGGAGTGCTTGCCGCACCGGTCTTGAACACCGCCATCGCCTGCGCCAGGGTGCTGGCCTCTTGTCGCATGCTTTCGGCGGCGGCCGACGATTGCTCCACCAGCGCCGCGTTCTGCTGGGTCATCTGATCCATCTGCGTAATGGCCGTGTTGACCTGGTCGATGCCGGCGCTTTGCTCGGCGCTGGCAGCCGTGATTTCGGCCATGATGTCGGCCACCTGGCGCACGCTGGTGACGATTTCTTCCATGGTCTTGCCCGCTTCATCGACCAGTGCGCCGCCTTGTTCGACCTGCGTGACGGAGTCGCCGATCAGGGTCTTGATTTCCTTGGCCGCGCCCGCGCTGCGCTGGGCCAGGTTGCGCACTTCGGTGGCGACCACGGCAAAACCACGGCCCTGCTCGCCAGCGCGCGCCGCTTCCACTGCCGCGTTCAGCGCCAGGATATTGGTCTGGAAGGCGATGCCGTCGATGACGCCGATAATGTCGGCGATCTTGCGCGAACTGTCCTTGATGCCGTTCATGGTGCTCACCACCTGCTCGACCACGTTGCCGCCGCGTCCGGCCACGCTGCTGGCCGTGATCACCAACTGGTTGGCCTGGCGCGCATTGTCGGCATTCTGCCGCACGGTGGAAGTGAGCTCTTCCATCGAGCTGGCGGTTTCCTCCAGCGCGCTGGCCTGCGACTCGGTGCGGTTCGACAAGTCGGCATTGCCGGCGGCAATTTCATGCGAGGCCGTGTTGATGGTGTCGCTCGAACCGCGCACCCCGCTGACCATGCTTGAGAGCTTGCCGTTCATCTCGCCCAGCGCGCGCAGCAGCTGCCCCGCTTCATCGCGCGCCGTGCTGGTGACGGTCGAGGTCAGGTCGCCGTCGGCCACCTGGCGCGCCAGTTGCACCGCTTTTGCCAGCGGCACGGTGATCGAGCGGGCCAGCAGCGCGGCGCAGACGAGCACGAACAGCACCGTCAGCACCGTCAGGGCCAGCATCAGGTTGCGGCTGGCTTCGTAGATCTGCCCGATTTCCTTTGCGCGGCGGTTGATGTCTTCGCGCTCGTACTGCAGCAGCTGCTTGATCTTGTCCCCGTAGTTTTGTGCGATCTGTCCAAATTTGCTGTCGATCAGGGCCGAGGCTTTTTCGGCTTCGCCCTGTTTTTTCAACGCCAGAATTTCATCGCGCGAGGACAGGTATTGCCTGCGCAGTTCACTGAGCTCGCCCCATATCTTTTGTTCTTCCGGCGTATTGATGGCCGGCTCGATCAGCTTTTGCAGTTCCGAAGAACTCCTGGTCGATTCGGCGACATCGGCGGCAAAGAATTCGCTGAGCGAGTTGTCGCTGCTCTTGGCAATGGCCAGGGTGCGGCGAATGCCGCCAAACACATTGCGGTACCAGTCGCTGATATGGCGTTCGCTGCTCAGCGGTTCGTCCAGCAACTGCCGGGTCGATTCGGCCACCGTGTGCAGGCGGGCGATGCCGATGCCGATCGCCAGCAGTGAACACAGCAGTACGACTGCAAAACCGAGCAGCAAGCGCCTGCCGATGGTGATGTTATTGATAAAAGTTAGCATGGAATCTGACTCCAAAGGTGGTTTTGTTCGGAATGCAGTGGGCCTGCCGGCCTGGCTGGTCAGCGGCTGGCGCTCGATGGGCTGGGAGGGGGCGGCACTGCAAAACGTAGAATATATATCAACTGTTTTCCGTGTGGAAAGTTTTATTTAATTGGTATCTGATTTTGATAGGCATCTGTTGTATCGATGCCCCATATCGGTGCGCAAGACGGCATTTCCTTGCTTTTTGGCAGGGAAGGGAGCACATGAGGGCGAGCAGCGTATCAGCTGGCGTCTGCTACCAGCCAGGCGCCGTCGGCGTAGATGCGCTCGTCGTCGAGATACACCGCTTCGGTCACGGCAAAGATGTCGACGTGGTAGCGCGCTTGCTTGCGCTTGAACTGCGCCTTGGCGTAGACGCCGTGCTTGGCGCCCAGCGACAGATGGATGCCGCACATGCGCTCGTAGGTGCCGATATCGTTGACCAGTTGCTCGCGCGTAAAGGCGCGATTCAAGCCGAAGCCCAGCTCGCGCACCCACACTTCGCCTTCGTGGGCGCGAATAATGTCCAGCATTTCCAGAAACGCGGGGGTTGCGTTTTCAGTGCCGGTGACCCGGCCTTTTTCAATGATCACGGTGATCGGCGTGTCGGGCCGGTTGACCAGGAAGTGGGTGTCGCCGAACACGAAAATGCGCACCCGGCCGTTTACCGCTTCCAGGTCTTGCGCTTCGGTAAACACCTCGCCGAGCGGAAACTGGCCGCCGATATTGTTCATGCCGGTATAGTCGCCGATATTGAGCTTGGCCGATTCGAACGGCGAAGCGAATACCAGTTGTTCGCCGCCGCTGTCGACCATGCCGTGGCGGGCGCGGTCGATGCGTTCTTTCAGGGCGTGGCCGACGCCACGGTAATACGCGGGGTCGTAGGCCAGCGAGGCGATATAGTGCAGGCCCTGCACACCGGGCATGCGTGACAGGTGTACGTGCTCGATCACTTTCAGGCCGCGCTTGAACAGTTCGATGCGGATGCGGAACGCTTCGAGGCGGAAGCTGGTCGACTGGATCAGCACCACCAGGCTGCCGGTCGGCAACGCGGCAAACGCGGCCAGCACGGCCTCGGGCGTGACGTCGTCGAAATCGATGAAGCTGGCGTTCGGCAGGGCCAGCCGGTAGGCGTCGCTGAGCACCAGATTGAGCCAGCTGCGCTTGTCGCAGACCACCAGCGCCGGTTCCCCGGGGCGGTGGCAGATGGCCATGGCCAGCAGGTCGGCCACGTTTTGCGCGGCCACGTCGGTGGCGGCGGCGCTGATGGCGTCGAGCCGGCTGGTGTCGTTGTCTGGAAGCGTCATGATGGAAAAGTCGGGGCAAGTAGGGGTAACTGCGCATTATAAGGCGCGCCCCGACTGTCTCGCCATTGGTCCTCAGAACGATCACCGCCGCCTGATTACCTTGTGTAGTGCCTATTGGCAATGTATTATTTGTAAACCAGCCTGCCACCGACGGTGGCAGTGCGACATCAACAAAGTAATGTTAAGAGTGATGCGATGAGCCTGATTGGACAAGATATCCCCATGGAACGGCCCGATACCGATGGCCGCGCTGCCCTGCTGGTGCCCGTCACCGGCGTCAAGGAAGATGTCCTGATGACGATACGCAAGGGCGCTGCCATTGTCGGTTTCGCCAACCACGACCGTACCGTCACCGTCTATTTCGAGAGCAACCGCTTCGACGATCCCTTGCTGGCCAAATGGGAACACAAGGCGCGCAAGGCCTACGACCGCCTGATCGAAAACGCGCCCACGGTGTCCAAACTGACCACCAGTCCGGCCAACTTCGAGCAGATCGGCTATATCAACGGCAAGGGCATCACCATCCGCCGCATGGAAATCCTGAAGCGTTGGCTGGAATACTCCGATGCGATGGCGTCGTGCCCGGAAACGGAGATTGTGCCGCGCACTGTGCTGGCAAAAGTGGATGTGGTAAAAGCCTAAGGGCGGTTGATAAAAAGCCCATGGAGGTGTTGCGTTCGCCTGGCCGTACTTGCGTACTGTCTTCGGCGCCGCACCTTGCCCTGGGCATTTTCTCAAGCGCCCTTGATAATGCCGCTTGGGCCTCGCTCTAGACAACAACGATGCTGGCCTGCGCCTTGAGCGGACAGGGCAGGCTGTCGTCGAACGTCAGCTCAATGGCGCTGGCGACGAACATGCCGCCGATATGCTGGGCGGCGATTTCGGGCGGCGTGCCGGGCTTGCTCAGGTTGACGTCCTGGGCAAACACGAATGCGCGCCAGGTGCCGTAGACTTGCTGGCCGTATTTCAGCAGCAGGCGGTACGCTTCCTTGAGGTTGAGGCTGGCCGCATAGACGCCATCGTTGGCACCCGGGTCGAACCCCAGGCCATCGTCGACCAGCGGCTGCACGAAGTACAGGCCCTGCGGCGCCTGGAACAGGGCAAACGCATACAATTCATTGCCACGGAACAGATCGTCATTGTCGCGCCGGAAGCTGGCGCGCAGCCACAGCGGTTCAAACGCCTGCACCACGGCCGGCGTGTCGGTTTCCACGGGCCCTGCCACATGGATGTTGACCTGGGTTTCGCTCACGCCATGCTGGTAGTTGCCGCCACTGGTAAAGCGTTCATATTGCCACTTGACGTCGGCCGTATAGGGCCGGCCCGCATTCGGTGCTTCCGGCAACACCCATTGCGCCACCACGCGCTCGCCCAGGGTCAGTTCGCCTGCCGCAGGGGGCGTGGCTTCCTGGCCGCGCCAGAACGGATCGGCCGCGTCCGAGCAGGCCACGGCAATCGCGCCCGAGGCAATGGCCGAGGCCACGCCCGCCACCGTATATTCGGGCGCGCCGGAAGCGGCGCCTTCGGGCGAACAGCAATGGACGCTGGGGTCGGTTTCTTCAAATTCGCCGCCCGCGCTGAAGCTGGCCTGGCCCGAGCCCAGTGCCGCCGCGATGATGGCCACCAGCGCCGCGATAATGGCGATGATAATGGCCAGCACCTTCCACCACGGATCGGAAAACGGCAGCTCGCCATGCGTGCCGGCATAGGCGGGATTGGGTGCCCAGGCCAGGGTAAAGCCGGTGGGGATCACCGGCCCTGGCCAGGGCGGGCAGCGGCATTGCTTGCCGTCCGAGGTGCCCCAGCCCTTGCCGGGCAGGTGGCCCTGCGGTTTCGACAGGGTCAGGGTGCCTTCCTCGATGGCGCAGGTATAGGTGTTGCTGGTGCTGTCAAAGCGCGTCTGCGAGACAAAAATCTGCTGGATCGAGCGGCGCGGCGTGTGGCCGTCGGCCTTGGCGACAAAGCTGACCAGGCGCTTGCCCGGCGCCGCATGCTCGAAGTTGGCGTCCCACATGACCAGCATGGCGGCGCCGGCGGGGATGCTGGCAAAGAAAAAGGTGCGCGCCACAGGCACGATGCCGGGGTCGCCCACGCTTTCCAGGTAGACCGTGACGTTGGTCAGCGCCGTACCCGACATATTGGTGATATGGGCGGCGATGCGCAGATGGTAAAGCGCATTGTCGAAGATGCCATCGGGCATCATGATATTGGTGACGGGTTCGATTGCGAAGGGCCGCGTCAGCACTTGCATGGGCGTGTCGCTCATGATGCGTTCTCCTGTTTGCCGTTGTCAACCGCGTCGACCAGCACAAAGCTGACGCCGCCCATGACCTTGCCATCGATGGTTTCGAGCACGCGCAGCAGCGCGTATTGACCGCTCGCCAGTTCGCTGGCGCGCAGGCTCAGGTAGACGGGTACGGCGCGCCCGCGCGGTACCGCCACTTCCAGCTTCTGCTCGCCTTGCTGGTCGTCGCAATACGGCGTGTGCGCCAGGCCCGCCTCGACCTTGGCTTCCTTGGCGGGGCGCCACTTTTCCAGGCCCAGGGTGGCCAGCACGGCGCCGGGCAGCTCGCCGCCGTGTTCCAGTTGCAGCAGCACTCGCTTGTCCTGGCGCGGCAGCGCCGCCACGCTGATGGCCAGCAGCTGCGCGCGCCGCGCCGCCCGCACCACCGTCACATTGTGCTGGGCGATCTGTTCGTAGTGTTGCGGCTGGAAGGCAAAGCCGGTGGGCAGCGGGTCG
Organism: Janthinobacterium sp. PC23-8; assembly: GCF_002250505.1. Classification (GTDB taxonomy): domain Bacteria; phylum Pseudomonadota; class Gammaproteobacteria; order Burkholderiales; family Burkholderiaceae_D; genus Janthinobacterium. The sequence continues at coordinate 1,249,462 of NZ_NJGY01000001.1, read as the reverse complement.
GACAGGGGGTTGACGTCGCCCGGTCCGTGGGCGACCGCTACCAGGCATTCGTGGCCGCCGTTGACGATGACGGGGAACCAGGGCACCAGGCACAGCACGTCCTGGGTGGCGCCCGGCGCCAGGTCGGCAAACGCCGAGCCGATCCTGGTGGCGACGCCGACGGCGATCTGGCCGGAAGGGTCGGCCCAGTAAAAATCCACGCGCACGCCGTTGGAGCTGCTGTTGCCCGTATTGTGCACGCGCGCCCACAGGTAATTATTGGCGCCGGCAAGCGGTGCGCCCGGCGCGCCGTTCGGGTCGTTGCCGGGCACGACCCAGATAGCGGCGCTGTCCCACCACCAGGGCTGGCCGTCTTCGATGATCAGGTGGGCTGACATGGCGTTCTCCCGTTTTCCTTGTCCGAGTGCTACCAGATTAGGCCGTCGCGCCAGGTGGCGATTGATCCGTGTCAAAGCGCTGGCGGGACCGCCCGTAGGGTAATATTGCGCAGGAGCGCAGCCGGGATCTGGCAACAGTATTGGCCGCCGCGCTCGCCACGATGGACGCTTGAAAAAGGTAGAAAAAGGTAGAACGTGCTTGAACCCGTAAATGATCGTTGCATCCATGCCGCTTGCGGCAAGCCATTGCCGCTGCGCGTGGCGTATTGCCCGTTTTGCGGCACTGCGCAGTCAGCCCCGGCGCCCGAAGCGGCCACGCCGGCGCCGGTGACGCCGGCCGTGATGCCGCCGCCGATCCCGCCGCAATGGCGACCGGCGCCGCCCGCGTCCCTGGTCGCGCCACCAGCTGCGCCCGAACCCGAACCCACGCCTGCGCCCGCGCCGCCGCCTGCCAGGGAAGCGCCCAAAAAAGCCGCCGTGGCCCGCTCCGTGCCGCCGCCGCGCGCCCCCGTGCGCCTGCGTACCTGGCTGCTGGCGGTGGCCGCGCTGGTGGCGATCTGGTTCGTCAACAAGCCCGACGACAAGCCGGCCAGCGTGGCCGAGCAGGTGCAAGTGGCTACGGCGCTGGCGCAGCAGTGCGACCTGGACGGCGCGCGCAGCGCGCTGGCCGTGCTGAAAAGCGCCAAGGCGCCGGCCGCGCACATCAAACGCTTGCAGGCAAGCATCACCAGTGCGGCGGCCACCTGCGACAAACGGCAAAAACGCGTGCAGGCCTGGGAGCAGGTGGTGCTGGTGGCCGGCCAGGCGTTTGACGCGGGCAAGCCCGAGCAGGCCGCCACACGGCTGGCCGCGTATGTCAAACGCTGGGGCGAAGACGCCGACAGCATCGAACTGGATGCCCGCATCAAGGTGGCGCTGGCCAGGCGTGAACTCGACCAGGCCGACGCCTGCCTGGCCAGGCGCGACCATGCCTGCATGGAAAAGAGCCTGCTGGCGGCCGAACGCTACAAGCGTCCCGAACTGGCGTCGCGTATCAAGACCTTGCGCGCGGCGCTGTCGCAGTTGCTCGAGCACGCCTTGCTCGATGGCGCCGCGCCGCCCTGAGCTTTGCATGGCGGCTGAAACCATTGCTTACAAACTGCCTGTCGAAAGCCCATTCTTATGTGCGGTGGCGTACGCTGTAAAAAAATTCCCAGGTGTATATTGCAGACTGATCAGTTTGTTCTGATAACAATGAAAGGGAATATCATGAAAGCAACTAAACACCTGATGACAATCTGCGCCGCCGGCATGATGGTCGTGGCGCTGGCCGCTTGCCAGAAGAAGGATGACATGTCGACCAAGGGCCCTGCCGAGACGGCTGGCGCGCAAATTGACGCCACCGCCGCCAAGGCCGAAGCCGATGTGAAGGCCGCCGCCGCCAACGCCGACGCGAAGATGAGCCAGGCCGCAGCCGACACCAGCGCCAAGATGGACCAGGTTGGCGCCGAGGCCAGCGCGAAAATGAATGCAGCGGCGGATGCGGTCGGCAAGAAAGTCGAACGCGCCGGCGAAAAAATGCAAGAGTCCGCCAAGTAACAACATGGCGTGCGGTGGCCGGCATGCCTGGTCACCGCGCCGCCACCGCGCCGCCACTCAGGCGGCCGCGCGCGGCAAGCCTTCCTGCGGTCCCAGCACCACATTCAAGTCGACCACGCCGTTGCGCCAGGCGCGTTCCAGGTCTTGCTCGATCACTTCCAGTGTCATGCCTTCCATCTGCTGAAACCCCCGCAAGCCATAGGCGCGGTTGCGTCCGTGCGCCTTGGCGAGATACAGCGCCATGTCGATCAGGTTGACGCTGCGCTCCCATGACAGCGGCTGCCCCAGCGGCGCCAGCGGATAGGGCGCAAAGCCGATCGAGACGTGCACGCCGATGGCCTGGCCCTGGTAAAGCACCTGCTGCGCGGCCACGCCGTCGAGCACCCTGGCGGCGATATGATCGAGGCTGCCGCGCATGACGCTCGGCAAGAACGCCAGAAACTCTTCGCCGCCCCAGCGCACGATCATGTCGGTTTCGCGCAGCACCTGATGCAAGGTGGTGGCGATGGTGGTGAGCACCAGGTCGCCCGCCGCATGGCCGTATTGATCGTTGATCTGCTTGAAATGGTCGACATCGAGCAGGAACAGGGCGCCCACCACGTCGCTGTCCTTCTGTATGTCGGGGTCCGGCGCGAGGGCGGCGTGGCGCGGCATGAAGTCCTGGAAGTGGCGGCGGTTGTACAGCGCCGTGAGCGGATCGCGCGCACTCTGGTGCGCCAGTTCCTGGTTCTTTTCCTTGAGCTGCACATTGGCGTGGCGTACCTTGCGGTACAGCAGGCCGACGATGACGGCCGCCAGTGCCATCACCAGCGCCAGCAGCCACCACACGCGCTGCTGCAGGCGGCGATTGTCGAGCTCGGTGCTCTTGACCTGGTTTTCACGGCTCAGCAGTTCAATCTGGCGCTGCTTTTTTTCTGTCTCGTATTTTTCCTGCAATTCATAGACGGCTTTTTGCCGCTGCTGTTCAAACAACTGGCTGGAAATCTTGCGCTCGCGGTGATAGGCCGTCACGGCCCCCTTCATGTCGCCGGCTTTTTCCAGTACCATGCCGTACTCCAGCAGCACCGCTTGCAGGTCGGGCTTGTTGTCCATCAGATCGTAATACGCCAATCCCGTTTCCACGCTGCGCTTGCCTTCTTCGAGGCGCCCCAGGCCGATCAGGGCCAGGCCGATATTGAGGCGCGCCGTCGATTCCACGTCGTCATTGCGCACCAGGCGCGCGGCGGCGATGGCCTCGTTGGCATAGCTCAGTGCGCGCTGCGGATCGCCTTGCTTCAGGTAGCTGTCCGACAGGTTGACGAGGGTGGTCGCCTCCATGCCTTTGGCGCCCAGCCGGCGCTCGAGCGCCAGCGCGTCGAGCAGGGCGCGCTGGCCGCGGCGTGGCTGACTGGCGTCGAGCGCCAGGCCGTATTCGGTATTTTTTGCCTGTGCCAGGCGGCCCGGTGACTCCAGCTTGCCGGCCACGGCCAGCAATTCATCGAGTACCTTGAAGCCCTTGTCGTACTCGCGCATCTGCGTGTACAGCAGGGTCAAGGCATTCAGGGCTGCGGCCAGGGTGACGGGCGAATTGCTCAGGCGCGCCAGGTCGACCGCTGTCTGCAGCTTGGCCAGGGCGGCCGGAAAATTGCCTTCCTCGGCCCAGGATTGGCCGCCGCTGATGGTCGCCTGCACGCGCAGCGCCAGGTTGGCGGTGCGGTTGGCAACGGTTTCCGCCTCAAAGGCGAGCAGATGGGACGCGCGCCGCTCGCCAAGGGCGAAACTGATATAGGCTTTGCCCAGCATGGCCTTGGCCAGCGCCACGTCATTGTGGCGCCTGGTGGCGTCCAGGATCAGGTCGTCGATCAGTTGCAGGGCGATATCGTTCTGCCCCAGCCGCATATGGGCATTGCTCAGCTGGGTGATATATTCGGCGCGCAGGGGGAACTGCGCACTGAAGGCCTCGCTTTCGATCTCTTTCAGGTGTTGCAGCGCACGCTCGGGCACGAAACGGCCCTCCTCGCGCAGGGCGTCGAGGCGCTGCTGCAACTGCGGGCTGGCGCCGGCCAGCGCGGGCAGCAGGCAAGCCAGCGCCAGCAGCCACGATGCCGCGCGCCGGCTCGGTTGTCGTGCCGTCCCGTTCAATGCCAAGCCTTCCAATGCGCCACTCCTTGCCAACCGCTTGTTTGCAGACCATTATATGATGTTGCAATCAAGAAATTTCGAGCGCCCGTTATATTTTCAGCAAAGTGCACACTTTATTGCGCCAGTTGTTGCAACAGATAAAGACGCTGGTACAAGCCGTTTTCCACCTGCATCAGCTGTTCGTGCGGCCCCGCTTCCGTGATGCGGCCGTGGTTCAGCACGATGATGGTGTCGGCCTCGCGGATGGTCGACAGGCGGTGGGCGATGGCGACAATGGTCACCTTGCCGCGCAATTCGTTCAGCGCCAGCTGCACGATCTGTTCGGTCTGGCTGTCGATGCGCGAGGTCGCTTCGTCGAGCAGCAGGATGCGCGGCTGGCCTGCCAGCGCGCGGGCGATCGCGATCAGCTGCTTCTGGCCCGACGACAGTCGCGAGCCGCCTTCGCCCAGCGGCGTGTCGTAGCCGTGCTCGAGTGCGGCGATAAAGTCGTGCGCATGGGCCGCGCGCGCCGCCTGCTCGATCTGCGCCTGGCTGTAGCCGCGGCCCATGTCGATATTTTCGCGCGCCGACGCTGCCAGCAGGAAGGGGTCTTGCGGCACCAGGCCCACGTCGGCGCGGAAGCGCTCGTTGGCGATGCTGTCAAGAGCCACGCCGTTGATGGCGATGTGGCCCTGCGCCACCGGATAAAAGCGCAGCAGCAGCGACAGCAGGGTCGACTTGCCGCTGCCCGTATGGCCGACGATGCCGAAGAACGCCCCTTGCGGAATGGCGAGCGACAGGTCGTGCAGCACCGGCTGGTTTTCGACATACGCAAACGTCAGGTGCGAAATATCGACCGCTGGCGTGCCGGCGGCAACCGTGCCGTCCGCTGCGCTGGCGGCCTTGCCCGGCGCGTGTTCCAGCGCCTGGCGCTCGTCGAGCAGGGTCGAGACGCGGGCGGTGGCCACCACCGACTGCTGCAGCTGGCTGAACTGCATGGTGATCTGGATCAGCGGCTCGATCACGCGCGCGATATAGCTGATGAACGCATACAGCACGCCTACTTCGACGGCGCCGATGTCGCGCTGGCCGAAGCTGAAGATGACCACCGCCAGCAGCACGATATTGAGCATGTCGAGCGCGGGGCGCAGCAGCCAGGCGTTGGCGCGCAGTTCGTGCATGCGCGCCGTGTAATGGTCCTGGTTGATGCCGGTGAAGCGCTGGCCGAAGCGGCGCTCGGCATTGTTGGCCTGCAGCACGCTCATGCCGCCGATCGATTCGGCGATCTGGCCGTTGATTTCGCTGCGCAGGGCGCGCGCGCGCGTGACGGCCGGCGCGCTCCAGCGCTGGTACAGGAAGACGATCACCAGCACCGCCGGCAGCAGCGCCAGCACGATCAGCATCAATCGCCAGTCCAGAAAGGCCATGGCGGCGATGGTGCCGATCAGGACGATGGAGCTGTCGAGGATGACGAACAGCACCTGCACGTACAAGGACTTGACCGCCTCGGTGTCGTTGGTCACGCGGCTGACCAGCTGGCCCGTGATGGCGCGGTCAAAGAACGCCATCGGCAAGCGCAGGACGTGCTGGTAGACGGTCTCGCGCAGCCGCTGCACCGAGCGCATCGCCAGGCCGGACAGGCGCACCAGCTGCAGATAGCGCAGGCCGGAAGCGATCCAGCCCGTCAGCAGGCAGCCGCCCAGCAGCAGCGACATGCGGGTCCAGTCCAGGTTGCGCGGCAGCAGGTGCTGGTCGATCAGGGCCTTGCCCAGGATCGGGCCTGTCACTTCCAGCGCGGCGGCGATGATCAGCCACAGGGTGGCCCAGTACAGATGGTGCAGGTCGGGCGCGGCGGCGCGGCGCAACAGGCCAATCGCCTGCATCGCCTGGCGGCGTACGGTGTCTTGCGTGTCAGTCGGCGTCAAGGCTGGCCTCCAGTTGTTGATAGCGCCACTGGCTGGCATACCAGCCATCGTGCCGCAGCAGTTGTTCGTGATTGCCCGCTTCCGTGATGCGCCCGTCGCGCAGCACCAGAATCAGGTCGGCGTTGACGACGGCGCTCAGGCGGTGGCTGGCGATAATGGCGCTGCGCTCGGGGCGGCGCTGGCGCAACTGTTCCAGGTGCTGCAGGATGCGCGTCTCGGTGCCCGTATCGACCGCCGACAGGGCGTCATCGAGCAACAGCAGGCCGTTGTCGGCCAGCAGCGCGCGGGCAATCGCCACGCGCTGGCGCTGGCCGCCCGACAAGGTGATGCCTTTTTCGCCGACATGGGTTTCATAGCCGTCGGGGAACTGCAGGATGTCGGCATGGATGTCGGCCAGTTCGGCCGCATGTTCGACTTCCTGGCGCGTGGCGCCGGGGCGGGCCAGCGCGATATTGTCGGCAATCGTCGCCGAAAACAGGAACGACTCCTGAGGCACCCAGCTGATCGCCGCGCGTAGCGCATGCAGGGTGTAGGCGGCGAGCGGCTGGCCGCTCCAGGTCGCCTGGCCCGATTGCGGCGTGACCTGGCGCAGCAGCACGCGCAGCAGGGTCGACTTGCCGCTGCCGGTCGGGCCCACCAGGCCCAGGGTCTGGCCCGGTTCCAGCCGCAGCGCGATATCGGCCAGCGCGGGCGTGCCCTGGCCCGCATAGGCAAAGCTCACGTGTTCCAGCAGCAAAGGGCCGGGCGGCAGCTCGGTGATGGTGCCATGGTCGTCGATGGCCAGCGGTGCATCTAACATCGGTTGCAGCCGCTGCCAGGCGGCGCGGCCCCGTTCGATCAGGGACAGCACCCAGCCGGCGGCAAACATCGGCCAGATCAGCTGGCCCAGGTACATGGAAAAGCTGGTCAGCGCGCCGATCGTCAGTTGATCGTGCCATACCAGGTAGCCGCCCAGCCCCAGCGTCAGGGCGGTGGCGGCCGTCAGGGTCAGGCCGACGGCCGGTTCGTACGCCGCTTCCCAGCGCTGCGCCGTCAGGCTGGCGTTGGCCGCGTGGCCGGCCAGGGCCGAGAACTGCGCGCCGCTGCGCTGTTCCAGGCCCAGCGCGCGCAAGGTGCGCACGCCCGACAAGGACTCCTGTACATGGTCGTTCAGCGCCGAAAAGCGTTGCAGCGAATCGGTCGACGCCGTATGGATATGGCTGGAAATGCGCCAGAAGGCCAGTCCCATCAGCGGAAACGGCAACAGGGCGATGCAGGCCAGGCGCCAGTCCACGCCCAGCAGCATGATGCCGAGCACCATCAACAAGGTCAACGTGCCGTCGAAGCCGGCCAGCATCGCTTCGCCGGCCGCCATTTCGATGGCGTCGATATCGTTGGTGGCCAGCGCCATCAGGTCGCCCGTGCGCTGGCCCTGGTAGAACGAGGCGCCCTGCTGCGACATGCGCGTGTAAAACCGCGTGCGCAGCATCACGCCCAATTGGTAGGCGGCCTTGAACAGGGTGATGCGCCAGCCGACGCGCAGGAAGTAGATGGCCACGCCGACCGCGAGCAGGGTCAGCAACTCCAGCCACAGCTGGGATGTGCTCATGCGGTGAGCGGCCAGCGCGTCGATGATGGCGCCGATGCGGCGCGGTATCCACACGGTCAATGTGGCCACGCCGGTCAGCATGACGGCGGCGGCGGCGTAGGCCGGCCAATGCTGGCGCACGAAGCCGGCGATGAGCCTCGATAAACTCATGATTACCTTTGTCTTGTGTTGGTTTGTTAGCGGGGTGTCGCGGGGCGGACGGAAGAGGCGCGCGGACGGAAAGTTCGCACAGGATACAACAAGGCGGTAAAACGCGCTGCGCGCGAGGGCGGAAACAGCGTCGAAAAGGCGTGCAAAAAACGGGCCGTAGCCCGTTGTATTCTTGTGCCAGGGAACTGCGGCTTATTTGCGCTTGCCTTTGGTCGCAGGCTTGGCGCTGGCCCTGCTGGGGCCGCCTTGCTTGACGGCCGGCTTGCTCGTGGTCGGTGCTGGCGCCGCTTTGGCCGTCGCTTTCACGGCGGCCGGCACTTTGACGGGTTCCGGGGCAATCGCGGCCGGCGCCGAGGCGGCGATCGGCAAGGCGGCCAACGGCAGCGGCTCAGGCGCCGGTGCGGCAGGCGCCGGTTCGGCGACCGGGGCCAGGATGGCGGCCGGGACCGGGACCGGGACCGGGACCGGGACCGGCTCAGGCTCAGGCTCGGGAGCCGGGACGGGAACCGGGGCAACTGCGGCAAGCTCGACGATGGCTTCCACCTGGACCTGCACCGGTACCGGCGCGCTCACGGGCGCTGCCGGTGCTGCCGCGCTGGCGTGATCGAGCCTGGCCTTGGCCGCTTCCAGCAATTGCGCCTGGGTGCTCGATGCGATGCCGAACAACTGGCGGCTGTAGGCCAGCACGCTCTCGATGCCGGGCTGGGCCTGGCTGGTGCTGTAGCTGAGGAACTCGCGCGCATCGTTTACCGCCAGCAGGTGCTGCGCCGTGCCGGTGCTCCTGGCAATGGCGGCCTTGCTGGCATCGAGGTTGAGGGCGATGATTTTTTCGGCGCCATCAAACATGGTATGGCCGAGGGTGCTGAAAATCTGCAACTGGGTTTCCCATTGCGATTTTGCCGCGCTGGCTAGTTGTTGTGGAAGCGGGAACATATTTACTCCTTGGTCCGGATTAAAATGCTGGCAAAACGCTGCTCACATCCTGTCCGCGTTTTGTAGGGTGTTGATGATGGTTAAGCGTTGTTGAGGTCTGTTTTGATGCAACGCAATATGAATATTCTAGCGGTGATTCGTGTTGGTTGAAAGCTATTTCGAACGGTGCGGTGGCCTTGCCACAAGCCATTTCATCGGCTGTTGGCTTTTTGAAGGTCATTTGTGACTGCACAAGATGCTTGTTTTATCTTTATGCTTGTAAAGAAAATTGACTTTATATTCGTGCAGTGCAGCATTTTCTCACTCTCTTGCAAGGAACACCATGGACCTCGTTATCCGCAACGCCAGCCTGCCCGATGGGCGCACCGCCATCGATATCGCCGTCGAACAGGGCCGCATTGCCGCCGTCGGCCCCGCCTTGCCCGTCACGGGCGCGCGCGAAATCGACGCCGGGGGCGATCTGGTCACGCCGCCGTTTGTCGACGCCCACTTCCATATGGATGCCACGCTCAGTTACGGTTTGCCGCGTGTCAACGCTTCCGGCACCTTGCTGGAAGGGATCGCGCTGTGGGGCGAACTGAAACCGCAACTGACGCAGCAGGCGCTGGTCGAGCGCGCGTTGCAGTATTGCGACTGGGCCGTGGCGCGCGGCCTGCTGGCCATCCGCTCCCATGTCGATATCTGCGATCCGCGCCTGCTGGCCGTCGAAGCGCTGCTCGACGTCAAGCGGCAAGTGGCGCCCTGGCTGGATTTGCAGCTGGTGGCGTTTCCACAGGACGGCATCCTGCGCAGCCCGGGCGCTTTCGACAACCTCAAACGCGCCATCGCCATGGGCGTCGATGTGGTCGGCGGCATCCCGCATTTCGAGCGCACCATGGCCGACGGCGCCGAATCGGTGCGCCTGCTGTGCGAATATGCGTGCGAGCAGGGGCTGATGGTCGACATGCATTGCGACGAGTCCGATGACCCGCTGTCGCGCCATATCGAAACCCTGGCCTTCCATGCGCAGCGCCTGGGAATGCAGGGCAGGGTGACTGGCTCGCACCTCACGTCCATGCACTCGATGGACAATTACTATGTAAGCAAATTGCTGCCGCTGATCCGCGAAGCGGGGGTGGCGGCGATCGCCAATCCGCTCATCAACATCACCCTGCAAGGAAGGCACGATACCTATCCGAAGCGGCGCGGCATGACGCGCGTGCCCGAAATGCTGGCCGCCGGCATCCCGGTCGCCTTCGGCCACGACTGCGTGATGGACCCGTGGTACAGCCTGGGTTCGGGCGATATGCTGGAAGTGGCGCACATGGGCCTGCACGTGGCGCAGATGACGGGCCAGCAAGCGATGCACGACTGCTTCCTGGCGGTTACGCAAACGCCGGCCGCCATCCTGGGCCTGGACGGCTATGGCATCGCGCCCGGCTGCCATGCCGACCTGGTGATCCTCGATTGCAGCTCCACCGTGGAAGCGCTGCGCCTGCGCGCGGCGCGCCGCCTGGTGCTGCGCCGCGGCCAGGTTATCAGCGAGTCGCCGCGCGCTGGCGCCCGCTTGCAGTTGCCTGGCCGGCCTGAAACGGTCAATTTTCGCCTGCCGCGCTGATACAATCACGCTAACTTGTTATCGGGAGCAGCACCTTGAAAGAAATCGAGATCCGCCCGGCCATCGAGGCCGACTTCGACGCCATGTGGAGCATCTTCCGCACCCTGGTGGCCGCAGGCGACAGCTACCCGTTCGACGCCGCCACCACGCGCGAGACCTGCCACGCCTACTGGTTCGGTCCCGTCGTACAAAGCTTCGTTGCCGTGATGGCCAGCGAGCGCCTGCTGGGCATGTACAAGCTGGTGGCCAACCAGGTCGGCCACGGCGACCATGTGGCCAACGCCTCCTTCATGGTCGACCCGGCCGCCCAGGGCGTCGGCGTGGGCCGCATGCTCGGCGTGCACTGCATGGAGGAAGCGCGGCGCGCGGGTTTCCTGGCGATGCAGTTCAACTTTGTCGTCAGCACCAACCTGGCCGCCGTCACCCTGTGGAAAAAGCTGGGCTTTACGGTGGCCGGCACCTTGCCGATGGCGTATCGCCACGCGCAGCTCGGCTATGTGGATGCGTATGTGATGTACCGGCTGCTCAGCGATCCGATGCAGTGGCCGGCATGATCGTCATTGAAACACCGCGTTTGCGGCTGCGTACCGCCAGCGCGGACGACGCGGCGTTTTTCCTCGGCCTGGTCAACCAGCCGACCTGGCTGGCCACCATCGGCGAGCGCAACATCCATACCGTGGACGCGGCGCGCGTGGCGCTCGAAACCGGTCCGATTGCGCAGCAGCAGCAACTTGCTTATTCCTTCTATATCGTCGAACACCGCGCTGACGGCGTGGCGATCGGCATGTGCGGCCTGATCAAGCGCGCCACCATGCCGGGCCCCGACATCGGCTACGCGCTGCTGCCCGCATATTGCGGCCAGGGGCTGGCCTGGGAAGCTTCCTCTGGCGTGCTGCAATATGCGCGCGAGGTGCTGGCCCTGCCCACGCTGTATGGCCTTGTGGCGCCGAATAATCAGCCTTCGATCAACTTGATCAACAAGCTCGGTTTGCGCTTCGAACGCTTTTCGCGCCAGCCGATCGTTGGCAAGGATATCAATATCTATCGCAAGGATTTTTCTTAGGAGCCGTATGCTGTGACGGAAACGCCAAATACTGAAGAGAACAAGGATATAGGGTTCTAATGTCGTATTAGCGCTCGTCGGCAGCCCGATCAGGTCAACCGGGGTGGTCAAGGTCAAGTGCGCCTGGAAAACAGCGCGACAGAACCCTTACAGGCGCAGGGGTGTTTACACAATTACTTCGGTTGACGGGACCGCGCACCTGACGCCGTTACTGGCTTTCCACGCTGGTGTTGTCGCCACCGCCGGCCGGCATACGCAGGCCGGCGCCGACCACGCTCAGGCGCAGACCCGGCAGGACATTGGTATTGACCACGGGTACTGCTTGCACTTGCACCACCGGCGTGGTGCTGCTCGCGAAGGCTCGCGCTTCCGTGGTGGCGACAGCGGCGTCGTCCTTAGCCTCGGAGTCTCCCGTAGCCGACACCGCGGGGGGCCTGTTTGCCTGCACTATACTGCCTTGCGAAGCCGCCACGGCGACCATGCCCAGCGCACTGGACAGTGCCGCTTGCAGCGCAGGCGTAGGGGCTGCGACCGGCGGCGCCTGGTTCGGATTGACGGTCAACACGCCTGGCGTATAGGCCAGCGTGTAATTGACTGCTGTCTGTCCGCCCGCCGACACCGCGTAGACGCCCGCTGCCGAACCGGTGGTGGCAACGGTGGTGAAAGCCAGGTTGCCGCCCACTTCGCCCGCTACCGTATCGGCGCCCAGCAAGCCGGTGTAGCTGGTGGTAAAGGCCGGGTTCGCGCTGCCCTGGTCTTTCGCTGCGCTGTCCACCCGCAATGCCAGCGCGGCCTGGCCAATGGTCGCCGTGGTGGTGGCCGTGGCGTTGACGACATAGTTGCCCGCGTCCGCACCGCCGAGGGCGATGCCGCTCACCGTCACCGTTTTGTTCACGCCGGCGTTCCTGGTGGCGAAGCTGGCGCCGGTGTTGCTGATGCTCAGCACATCGCCGGCGATGCGGTTGTCACTGAGCGCCACGCTGGCATTGGTGGTGGTGTCGTACACACGGTTGGCGCTGCTTGCGGCCACCACCACGCTGGCCGGCGTGATGTTGGCCGTGGTGCGGGCCTGGTTGCTGATCAGCGTATAGTTGCCGGCATCAAAGCCTGACAGGGAGAGGCCGCTGATCGTGACGGTCTTGCCGCTGGCTGCGTTCTTGTCGCTGAACGCGCCGCTGACCGGCGTGGCCAGGACCAGCGCATCGCCCGCCACCTGGCCGGCAAAAGTGGCGCCAGTGAGGTTCAGGGATACGCCGGTGGTACCGTCATAGACCTTGCTGCCGGCGGTGATGCCGGTGACGGCGTTGATGGTGGCGCGGCTGATGTCGGCCGTCGTGCTGGCGGTGTTGCTGGCCAGATTGTAGTTGCCGGCGTCAGTGCCGCCCAGGACGATGCCGCTGACGTTGACCACCTTGCCGGTGGCGGCATTCTTGTCGGCAAACGCGCCGCTGGCACTGGCGTTCAGACTGTCGCCGGCGACGATGCCGGCAAATGCTGCGCCGTTCGTGTTGACAGTAGCGCCGCTGGTGCCGTCATAAGTCTTGCTGCCGGCCGTGATGCCGGTGACGGCGTTAATGGTGGCGGGGCTGATATCGGCCGTCGTACTGGCGGTGTTGTTCGCCAGCGTGTAGTTGCCCGCGTCGGCACCGCCGAGCGTAATGCC
>NZ_NJGY01000001.1:1235272-1236216 GCF_002250505.1 Janthinobacterium sp. PC23-8 | reverse complement strand
ATCGGCGGTCGTGCTCGCCGTGTTGCTGGTCAGATTGTAGTTGCCCGCGTCGTTACCGCCCAGGGCGATGCCGCTGACGTTGACCGCCTTGCCGGTGGCGGCATTCTTGTCGGCGAAGGCGCCGCTGGCGGTGGCGTTCAGGCTGTCGCCTGCGACCATGCCGTTAAACGCTGCGCCGGCGGTGCTGACCGTTGCCGCCGTAGTGCCGTCATAGACCTTGCTGCCAGCCGTAATGCCGGTGACGGTATTGACGGTGGCGCGGCTGATGTCGGCGGTGGTGCTGGCCGTGTTGGCAGCCAGCGTGTAGTTGCCGGCGTCGGCGCCGCCGAGCGTAATGCCATTGATGGCAACGGCTTTGCCAAGCGCCGCGTTCTTGTCGGCAAACGCACCGCTGGCGCTGGCGTTCAGGCTGTCGCCATTCACCATGCCGGCAAAGAGAGCGCCGTTCGTGTTGACAGTAGCGCCGCTGGTGCCGTCATAGACCTTGCTGCCGGCGGTAATGCCGCTGACGGTATTGATAGTCGCGCGGCTGATGTCGGCGGTGGCGCTGGCGGTGCTGCTGGCCAGCGTGTAGTTGCCGGCATCGGTACCGCCGAGCGTAATGTCACTGATGGCAACGGTTTTGCCAAGCGCCGCATTCTTGTCGCCGAAGGCGCCGCTGGCGGTGGCGTTCAGGCTATCGCCAGCGACGATGCCGGCAAACGCTGCGCCGGCGGTGTTGACCATGGCATTGGTCGTGCCGTCATAGACCTTGCTGTTGGCCGTGATGCCGGTGACGGCATTGATGGCGGCGCGGCTGATATCGGCCGTCGTACTGGCGGTGTTGTTCGCCAGCGTGTAGTTGCCCGCGTCGGCACCGCCGAGCGTAATGCCGTTGACGGCAACGGTTTTGCCAAGCGCCGCATTCTTGTCGCCGAAGGCGCCGCTGGCGGTGGCCTTCAGGC
>NZ_NJGY01000001.1:1233756-1234770 GCF_002250505.1 Janthinobacterium sp. PC23-8 | reverse complement strand
GTGTAGTTGCCCGCGTCGGCACCGCCGAGCGTAATGCCGTTGACGGCAACGGTTTTGCCAAGCGCCGCATTCTTGTCGGCAAACGCGCCGCTGGCGCTGGCGTTCAGGCTGTCGCCGGCGACCATGCCGGCAAACGCTGCGCCGCCAGTGTTGACGGTGGCGCCGATGGTGCCGTCATAGACCTTGCTGTTGGCCGTGATGCCGGTGACGGTGTTGATGGTGACGCGGCTGATGTCGGCCGTCGTACTGGCTGTGTTGTTCGCCAGCGTGTAGTTGCCGGCGTCAAAGCCGCCAAGCGTGATGCCGCTGACGTTGACCACCTTGCCGGTGGCGGCATTCTTGTCGGCAAACGCGCCGCTGGCACTGGCGTTCAGGCTGTCGCCGGCGACCATGCCGGCAAAGAGAGCGGCGTTCGTGTTGACAGTAGCGCCGCTGGAGCCGTCATAGACCTTGCTGCCGGCGGTGATGCCGCTGACGGTATTGATAGTCGCGCGGCTGATGTCGGCGGTGGTGCTGGCAGTGCTGGTGACCAGCGTGTAGTTGCCGGCGTCGGCGCCACCAAGGGTGATGTCGCTGATGGCAACGGTTTTGCCCAGCGCCGCATTCTTGTTTGCAAACGCGCCGCTGGCAGTGGCGTTCAGGCTGTCCCCATTGACCATGCCGGCAAACGCTGCGCCGGCGGTGCTGACGGTGGCACCGGTAGTACCGTCATAGACCTTGCCGCCAGCCGTAATGCCGGTCACGGCATTGATGGCGGCGCGGCTGATGTCGGCCGTCGTGCTGGCCGTGCTGCTGACCAGCGTGTAGTTACCGGCGTCGGCGCCACCAAGGGTGATGTCGCTGATGGCAACGGCTTTGCCAAGCGCCGCGTTCTTGTCGGCAAACGCACCGCTGGCGGTGGCGTTCAGGCTGTCCCCATTGACCATGCCGGCAAAGGCTGCGCCGGCGGTGCTGACGGTGGCACCGGTAGTACCGTCATAGACCTTGCTGCCAGCCGTAATGCCGGTCACGGCA
>NZ_NJGY01000001.1:858150-1233611 GCF_002250505.1 Janthinobacterium sp. PC23-8 | reverse complement strand
CCTTGCTGCCAGCCGTAATGCCGGTCACGGCATTGATGGCGGCGCGGCTGATGTCCGCCGTGGTGCTGGCCGTGCTGCTGGCCAGCGTGTAGTTGCCAGCGTCGGCACCACCAAGGACGATGCCGCTGACATTGACCGTCTTGCCGGTGGCTGCGTTCTTGTCCACAAATACGCCGCTGGCGGTGGCGTTCAGGCTGTCCCCATTGACCATGCCGGCAAAGGCTGCGCCGCCAGTGTTGACGGTGGCGCCGATGGTGCCGTCATAGACCTTGCTGTTGGCCGTTATGCCGGTGACGGTGTTGATGGTGGCGCGGCTGATGTCAGCGGTGGTGCTGGCCGTGCTGCTGGCCAGCGTGTAGTTGCCGGCGTCGGTACCGCCGAGCGTAATGCCGTTAATGGCAACGGTTTTGCCAAGCGCCGCATTATTGTCCACAAACGCGCCGCTGGCAGTGGCGCTCAGGCTGTCGCCAGTGACCATGCCATTAAACGCTGCGGCGGACGTGTTGACCGTTGCTGCCGTGGTGCCGTCATAAGTCTTGCTGACGGCCGTAATGCCGGTGACGGCGTTGATGGCGGCGCGGCTGATATTGGCGGTCGTGCTGGCCGTGTTGCTGGTCAGATTGTAGTTGCCCGCGTCAAGGCCGCCAAGCGTAATGCCGCTGACGTTGACGGTCTTGCCGGTGGCGGCATTCTTGTCAGTAAACGCACCGCTGGCGCTGGCGTTCAGGCTGTCGCCGGTGACCATACCGTTAAACGCTGCGGCGGACGTGTTGACCGTTGCTGCCGTGGTGCCGTCATAAGTCTTGCTGCCGGCCGTGATGCCGGTGACGGTATTGATGGTGGCGCGGCTGATGTCGGCGGTGGTGCTGGCGGTATTACTGGTCAGCGTGTAATTGCCAGCATCTGTGCCGATCAAGACGATGCCTTCGACCTTGACAGTCTTGCCGTTGCCGGCGTTCTTGTCGCCGAAGGCCACCTTGCTGGCGGTAAACGACAGGCTGTCACTGCCCAGCACGCCATTGTAGGTGGCGCCGGCGTTCAGGGTGGCAGAGTCCGTGCCGTCATAGGTTTTGGTGACGGCGGTAATGCCGCTGACGCTGGCAATTTGCGCCTGGGTAATGCTGCCGCTGCCGCTGCCGGTCACCGCCGTCAGGTTGTAGTTGGCTGCATCCGTGCCGCCCAGGGTGAGGCCGCTGGCGGTGACGGTCTTGCCGCTGCCGACGTTCTTGTCGGCAAACGATGCCGAGGTGGCGCTGACCGTCAGGACGTCGCCATTGACCATGCCGGCAAAGGTGGCGCCGGCATTGCTGACCGTGGCGGAGGTAGCAGCGTCATAGACTTTGCTGCCGGCCACGATATTGCTCACCGTATTGATGGTGGCTTTGGTGATATCGGCCGTGACGCCACTCGGGTTGTTGACCGTGTAGTTGCTGGCCAGGCCGGCGCCGTTGGCCAGCGTGGCGCCGCTGATGGTCACCGCCTTGCCGCTAGCGACGTTCTTGTCGGCGAACACGCCAGACAGGCCGGACAGGCCAAGCGTTTCCGAACCGACCAGGCCGCTCAATGCGCCGCCGCTGATGGGGGCATTGGTGTTGCCGTCATAGACTTTGTTGCCAGCCGTCGCGCCCGTCACGGTCAGCGCCTTGGGCGTGATATCGGCCGTCAGGCCGGTCGGATTGGTCACCGAATAATTGCTGGCCAAGCCGGTGCCGTTGGCCAGCGTGGCGCCGCTGATGGTCACCGCCTTGCCGCTAGCGACGTTCTTGTCGGCGAACACGCCAGACAGGCCGGACAGGCCCAGCGTTTCCGAACCGACCAGACCGCTCAATGCGTCGCCGCTGACGGTGGCCTTGGTGTTGCCGTCATAGACTTTGTTGCCAGCCGTCGCGCCCGTCACGGTCAGCGCCTTGGGCGTGATATCGGCCGTGACGCCACTCGGGTTGCTGACCGTATAGTTGCTGGCCAGGCCGGCGCCGTCGGCCAGCGTGGCGCCCCTGACCGTCACGGTCTTGCCGCTAGCGACGTTCTTGTCGGCGAACACGCCAGACAGGCCGGACAAACCCAGGGTTTCGCTGCCAACCAGGCCGCTCAATGCGCCGCCGCTGATGGGGGCACTGGTGGTGCCGTCATAGACCTTGTTGCCGGCCGTGACGCCGGACAGCGTCAGCAGGCGCGGGGTGATCACCAGGCCGCCATCGATATAGCTGATCGCATAGGCCGACTGGCCGCCCGTGGCGTAATAGCCGCTGACGGACACCGCATAGGTGCCGGCGTTGACGGCGCCGGCGGTGTTGCCAGCGTACACAGGTGTGCCGGGCAACACGTTGCCGGCGACCAGGTTGGAGAGCGTCGTGGTGTTGGCGCCGCCCGCATAGGCGGTACCGTCGTACACCTTGGTGCCGTTGGACACCCGCACCGCGATCGGTTGCATGAACGAGCGCAGGAACGGCGCGCTCTGGCCGTCGTACACCACCCACATCTGCTGCAGTTCCCAGCTGGCGCCCGTGTAGTTGGCGCTGCTCTTGAGCTGGGCCGTGGTCATGCCGCTGCCGCCGGCGCTGGTGGCTTGGCCGCTGGCCGTGGTATCCCAGAAGCTGCCGGCGACGGTGCCGCTATTGACCGCCACCAGGCCGCCCAGGTTGCTCGATCCGCTCACGCTGGCATTGGCGTAGCTGTTGTTGATGCTGCCGCTGTTGCTACCCGCCAGGCCGGCCATGGTGTTGCCGCCGATCACCGAACCGCTGGCATAGCTGTCGCGGATGGTGCCGCTGTTGTTGCCCACCAGGCCGCCGATATTGAGACTGCCCACCACGGCGCCGTTGGCAAAGCTGCCGCGAATGGTGCCCGCATTGCTGCCGGCCAGCGCGCCCACATTGGTGGCGCCGGTCACGCTGCTGTTGCTCAGGCCGACGTTGGCGATCACGCCGGCCATGCCGACGGCGCCGAACAGGCCGATATCGGTGCCGCCGGCCCTGGCGATACGCAGATCGGCAATCACGTGGCCAGTGCCGTCGAGCTTGCCAACGAAAGGCGACGCCGCCGTGCCGACCGGAATAAAGCCTGCACCGGCCCAGACATCGGTAGCACTGGCCGCCGTGCCGGCGGCGCTGAAATTGCTGCCCAGCGTGTAGCTGGCGCTCTTGTCCATCGCCATCAATTGCAATTGATGCGTACCATTGATGGTGGTGGACCACTCGGACGCCAGCATCGGCAGCGTGCCGCCGCTGCCGTTGAGCGCACCGTCACTACCCACCAGCACCCAGTTGTTGCCGGTGGCGCCAGGGGTGGTGGTGGTGGTGAAGCCAACATAGTTGTCGTTCGCCAGCATCTGCGCGCCGGTCAGGCCCAGCGCGTTGGACTTGGAGCCGTTACTGCCACTGCCAACGCCGGCCATGCCGGGATTGAGATCATTATTGAAGAAGGCATTGTCAATTCTGCCATAGTTGCCGCCGACGATGCCGCCTGGCGACGAAGTACCGTTGTTCTTGCCGGAGAAATAGGCATTGGCAATGCTGCCCAAGTTTCCACCGACCACGCCACCGACCAAGCTGCCGCCCGAGATGTTGCCAGTCGCATAGCTGTTGCTCACGTCGGCTTGGGACATGCCGACCAGTCCTCCCACCGAGCCGCTGCCCATGACGGCGCCAGTGGCATAACTGTTGTCGATCGAACCGTACGCCGTGCCGGCCAGGCCGCCCACTACCACGCTGCCGGTGACAATGCCGGTAGCATGGCTGTTGCTGATCGCCGCATAGTTGATGCCGACCAGGCCGCCCACGTGCCAGTTTCCGTTGAGATTGCCGGTAGCATAGCTGTCGCGGATGACGCCGTTGTTTCTGCCCACCAGTCCGCCCGTGCCGTTAAAGCTGTTGCTGTTGGTCACAGCCGTGGTGCTGTAGCTATTGTGGATCACGTGGCCCGCCACGTTGACCGCCACCAGGCCGCCCATGGCGCCGTTTGACACGGACGTTATCGCGCCACCGCTATGGCTGTTGCTGATGGCGCCGGCATTCGTGGCCACCAGTCCGCCGATGTTGCTGTAGGGGAGGCCGCCGAGCTGGCCGCTGCTGTACACATTGTCGATCGTGCCGCTATTAATGCCGGCCAATGCGCCGACATTGCCGACATTGCCAGGCGAGTTCGATCCGCCCGTGATACTCACGCCGACCAAGCCCAGGTTGCGCACCGCACCAGTGGCGCCGATATTGCCGAACAGGCCCACGGGGGCGGTGTCGGTGCGGGCGATGGTCAGGCCATGCAGCTCATGGCCCAGGCCATCGAAGGCGCCGGCAAACGGCGCGCCATCGCTGCCGATCGGCATAAAGCCGCTGTTGGCATTCCAGCCGCTGGTGGCGCTGAGGTCGAGATTGCTGCCCAGGGCATAGCTGCCGCCCAGGCCCAGGCCCTGCAGGTCGGTGCCGGTGCTGCTGCCAGGCGCGCCCAGGCTGTTGATCACCGTGTACACGGTCGCCACGCCGTCGCTGCCCTGTTTGGTGCTGAAGTTCTGGCCCGACGGCAGGTCGACTTCGGCCTTGACGTTGTAGGTAGCGGTATTGTTCGCCGCTACTGCGCTCTGGCCATATTCCAGCGCCAGGCTGGCCGTGCCGGCGCCGCGCAGCGCGCGGTTGATATTGATGCTGTTGTGGGCCGTGAGCGTAAGCGTGTTGGCGTTCCACGCGATATTGTCGTTGACATTGATGTCGCCGGCTCCTGCGCCCGTGGCCAGGGTCTGGATGGTGACATTGTTG
Organism: Janthinobacterium sp. PC23-8; assembly: GCF_002250505.1. Lineage (GTDB taxonomy): Bacteria > Pseudomonadota > Gammaproteobacteria > Burkholderiales > Burkholderiaceae_D > Janthinobacterium. The sequence goes on along the minus strand of NZ_NJGY01000001.1, from coordinate 1,228,863 downwards.
CTCTTGAGCGCATTGGTATAGAACGCGCCGGTCTGGTCGCCGTCGGTGGCGGCAATCGTGAAGTCGGTCGGATCGATCAGCCAGGTGCCGGTCAGGCCCTTGCTCGATGCCGTCGTGACCTTCAAGGCGTCGTCGAGCTTTACATGCGCGGCCGAGGTGTCGATAAAGCCGCCATTGCCGCCGTCGGGCGCGCTGGCGTCCAGGGTGCCGGCCGCGTTCACCGTACCGCTTTGCATGTCGCCCAGCAGTTTGATGGTACCGCCGCGCGTGTCTATCGTGTGCGCCTCGATCACGCCGGTGTTGTTGACCACGGTTTTGAGCAGCTTGCCGGCGGCCTGCGCCGTCATCACCACGCTGCCGCCATTGGCCCGGATCAGGCCGCCATTTTGCACCAGCGCGCCCACCGCGCCGCGGTCCACCGCCACGTTCAGCAAGCCGTCGCCAGCCACATCGAGCGTGATCGCCTGGCCGGCGGCCAGCGCCACCGAACCGAGCCGCGCCTGGATCGTGCCTTCATTCGACACCTGCGCGCCCAGCAAGGCTACAAAACCGCCCGGCGCGCTGAGCGCGCCCTGGTTCAGCACTCTACCCGTGCCATTGCCTGAAAATTTGTAGTTGCCCGACATAAAGTCGGCGTTGGAAATATCAAGTGTGGAGGCCACCAGGCCGGCCGTGTTGACCGACGCGCCGTGGCCGAACAGCACGCCGTTCGGGTTGACGATAAACACCTTGCCGTTGGCCGACAGGTTGCCAAGGATGGTCGTGCCATCGTTGCCCAGCACCCGGTTCAAGGCCACTGCATTGCTGTTCGGTTGCACGAACTGCACCGACTCGCCCTGCTTGATATTGAAGTTGGCCCAGTTGATGACCGCGTTCTGGCTGCCCTGGTTGATCACCGTCGAACCCGGCGCACCGCTAATGTTCGCCTGGCCCGCCACCACCGTGCCACCAAGCGGCCCGGCCAGCGCCAGGCTGCCGTAACCGAGCATCAGGGCCGCCGCCATGCTGGTCAGCGCAAAATGCGCGCCGCCGCCGCTGCTGCCGGGCATCGAGCGCTTGCCGGCCGATTTGACGTTTTCGGAAACGGCGGCGTAGGCGCCGGTAGCCTGGTTCCAGATGGAGCGGTAGATGCGGTTCATGGCGGGTCCTGATGGGGTAAGCGTTCGGGTGATCGTTATTTTTTATGTATTAAAAGTACTTGACCGCTTGCAGCCAGAAGCGGCCGGCCGTATCCGGTACGGACGTTGCCCTGGCGTTGCCCAGCTTGTGCGCGTAATACGCCTTGATCAGCAAGGCGTTGGCGCCGGTCCACGACAGGCCCACGCCGGCGCCGCTCAGGGTGCGGCGGTTCTCGCCCGGGCTCCATTGGTTGCGGTTGAGCTTGACGGTGCCCGTATCGGCAAAACCGACCAGTTGCAACTGGCCGGCAATGGCGGCCAAGGCCGGCAGGTTGCGCCGCAGTTCCAGGTTCAAGACGTAGCCCTGGTCGCCATACGCCTCGCCGCCCGGATAGGCGCGCACGCCGCCGACGCCGCCCAGGCCCATTTTTTCCGAGGCGTCGAGGTTTTTCGAGGCCGTTTGCGCGTTGACGATGGCGTAGGCGCTGGTGGCCGCACCCAGGCTTTGCAGCCGCGAAGCGGTCAAGCCCAGCTTGTGGAAGCTGCCGTTCGTCTTGACCGTCAGCGCATCGATCTGGCGCGCCGCCAGGGTTTCAATGTCCACCTTGCCGGTGCTATAGGTCAGCGAATAATTGTTGACGCCGCCTTCGCCAAAGCCGTCCTTGCTGTCGCCATTGAGATTGAGCATCCAGATTCTGGCTTGTTTGTCGTTGACGGTGCCGGTCGATTGGGTCTTGTCCTGGAAATCCTTGCTGTCATAGTTCAGTTGCGCGTACAGGCTGCCGGCGCGGGTACGGATCAAAGGATAGCTGCCGTACACGCTGGCGATGCTGGCCGTGCCCTTCGCATCGAGCACGGCGAACTCCTTGCCCAGCTTGTAGTCCATATACGTATAAGCCGTGCCCAGGCGCAGCAGGCCGGCCTGGCCCTGGTAGGCGGCGCGCACATAGTTCAGGCCGTCGGTCGAGGTAAACGCGCGCACGGTGGCGACGTCGCCGAGGCCGGCCACCTCGTTGATGTTGAGCGTGGCGCCGAAGCGGTTGCGGCCCGTGTAGCGGCTGCCCTGGTTATCGAGGTCGACGCTGCCGTTGACACGCGCGCCCGGCAGCACATCGACGATCAGGTTCGACACCCCCAGCGAGGCGCCCGGCGTCAGCGTGGAGCCCACCTCCACGCCCGGCAGGTCGGACAACTGCAACAGCCGCCGTTCGAGCGGGTCGATGGCGATTACCTGGCCATCGAGGCCGGCGAGGATATGCTGTGCCAGGGTATCGGACAGCGCGCTGCTGTTGCGCAACTCGACCTTGCCGTACTGTCCCGGCAGCACCTGGATCGCCACCACGCCGTTCTCGATATCCTGCGCCGGCAGGAAAGCCTGGGTCAGGAAATAGCCGCGCGCATGGTAGTAGCCGGCCACCGTGGCGGCCATGGCGCGCAACTGGGCCAAGGTCAGTTCGCTGCCCGGCACAAAGCCGGTGGCGGCGATCAGTTCGGTCTCGGTAAACACCGGCGCGGCGGTGATGTGCAGGCGCTGCACCATGATGCGGGTGCTGTCGCCTGCGGCGGCGGCAGGCGCCGCGCCCTGCCGGACGCGGATGCCGGGATCGGCCTTGGGCAATTGCGGCGCGAGCGGAATTTGCTGCAGCTGGCTGCCGGCGGTCGGTTGCTGGGCGTAAGCTTGCTGGATCACTAACAGCAGCGCCAGGGGGATGAGTGTGGAGCGCAAAAGTATCCTCTCGCCTGCCATGGGCGAGGCAGTAACACTGCGCAATCTGGATAGTGAATGGCAGGTGTTGATTGTTATTGTTGAAGCGTCCGGCCGCAGCGGCATTTTGCCGATTCGGTAAGGTGGTCAGTTATGAAAGTTTAACAAGGGAGAGATGTTGCGTCTGTCCCCTGAACTGGGGACAAGAATGGTTTTGACGGAGCGGCGGCGTACCCCGCAAAAGATCAGTTCAGTCGAGCAAGCCCTGAAGACGCGCCTCGAAGATGGCCTCGGCGCGCGAGTTTACTTTCAGCTTGCGGTAGGTCCGGCGGATAAAGGTCAGCACCGTGTGATGGGATACATTGAGCAGGCGCGCGATCTCTTCGGCGGTGAAGCCCTTCGTGATCAGCTCCAGCACTTCCTGTTCGCGCGGCGACAATGGCGCGCGGTGTGCCGGTTCGGTGTCGCTGGCCTCTTCCTGAACCAGTGGCAGCCCGGGCGGCACCAGGTGGCGGAAACGGGTCAGCATCTGGCGGGCGATCAGGGGACTGATCGGGCTGCCTCCCCGGTGGATGCTGCGAATCTCGTCGGCAAGACAGGAGGGCTCGGCGTGCTTGAGCAAATAACCGGCGGCGCCCGCCTCGATCGAACGCATGACGTGCAGCTCGTCGCCGAAGTTCGTGCTGACCATCACCGCGCATGTTGGCCACTTCAGCCCGGCGGCGCGGATCACGTCGATGCCGGAACCGTCTGGCAAACCCAGGTCAACCAGCAGCACATCGGCGGCGTCTTGTTCGAGCAGCAGCAGGCCTTCGCGGCGGGTGCTGGCGCTGCCGGCCAGCACCAGGTCGGACGTGGCGGCCACGGCGTCCACCAGCGCGTTGAAGAAGTCCATATCGTCTTCGACGATGCCGACGCGTATGGGTAAAGTGGGCGGAACAGGCATATGGGCAATGTCTTTCAAGCGGTAATGGGATGGAGCGCGGCGGCCGGCGCCAGGGGCAGCCACAGCACCATTTGGCTGCCGGCCGTGGTGGATTCCCAGGACACCGTGCCGCCGATGGCTGCGGCGCGACGCTGCTGGTTGAGCAAACCCTTGCCGCCACCGCGCAGCGCCGCTACCGGGTCGAAGCCGCCGCCGTTGTCGGCAATCGTCACCAGCACGCCCTGGGCGTCGCTGGACGTGGACACGCTGATGCGGCTGGCCTCGGTGTGCTTGACGATATTGGTCAACGCTTCCTGCAGGATGCGCAGGATATGCAAGGCGCTGCGCGGGTCGATCCATTTCAGCGGCGGCACATCGACGACGGCCCAGTGCAGTTCGATGCCGGCGGTGCGCAATCGCCCGCCCAGCCGGTAGCGCAGGGTGGCCAGCAACAGCAACAAGTCGGCCTCGACCGGCTCAAGCGAGTCGATGGTCAGGTGCAGGTCGTCGATACAGTCGCGCAGGATATTGGACACGGAAATTTCGCCGAGCTGGCCGCGTTCGATGGCGCGCAGCGCGCTGTGCAGCGACGAGCCCAGGCCGTCGTGCATGTCCTGCATCAGGCGGTGGCGTTCCTCGGCGACGGCTTGGCGGTGTTCGACCTCCCGCAGCCGCCGGTGGCTCTCGCCCAGCTCGGCCTCGCGCTCGCGCAGGCGTATCGCCAATTGGGCATTGCTCTGCTCGACCTGGATCAGTGCGCCGATGTAGCGGCGGTACATCAAAAAGCACAGCGTGGCGAAATTCTGCAGGTTCATATAGGGGCCAAGATACCAGTCCTCGGGGCCGAGAAAATTGCTTTGCAGCGCCCAGTCGTTGACGCCGTACAGCACGCACAGACCGACCCCGATCGACATCACCATGGCCTCCGGCGAGCGGCCCCGTGAAGCCCAGGCGCCAGCCACGCCCATGGTGGTGCCGGCAACGATGGCCAGCAGGTAGATCAGCGGGGTGATCAAGGGCGAGTTCGCCCAGTTTGCCACCATGGGCAACGAGAACACCCCGACCAGCAGGTTAATGCCGAGCAGGCTGCGGCTGAGCCAGCGCTGGCGCTGGCCGTGCCCGAGCACCTGAAACGCGTGTACCAGGCTCAGTATCCAGAACAGCGAGTTGAGCATCAGCCAGGCGAACCAGTCGTTGTCGAGCCGCGTTTCGCAGTAGAAGCCCAGCGCGCGGATGAACTGGGCAACGGCCAGCAGCGCGAACAGGCCGTAGCTGCGGCCGACGCCACCGCGGAACCAGACCACGGCGGAGAACAGGCCGGCGGAGATGAAGGCACCGATCCACATCACCGGCAGGTAGACCTGCAGCCACTGCCGGCCATGGTAGCGCCAGCCGATTTGCTCTGTGCTGCCAAGCCAGACCGAGGCCAGAGCCGTGTGGCTAGCCCGGCCGTGCTGCAGGCGGAACAGGATTTCGCGCGGCGGCGCGGCACGCTGGCCGGCGTCGATGGGCAGCCACAGCGGCGTCCAGTACCAGTTCGGGCCATCGAGCTGCCGTTGGTGCAGCAATTGGCCATCGACATACACGGCGATCGGGCCATAGGCCTTGATGCGCGCCGCGTACAGCATCAGCGCCACCGGCGCCGGCGCGAAAGCCGGCAGCGTCAGGCGGTACCAGGTGGTGGTGACCGTCCCCGGCGGTGCAGCCCTGGCGGCGACCTCGGCCTGTTTGAGCACGTCGGACGGGCGCGCGTACGGCAGCGCGATGCCGTGCCAGGCGGCGGGCAGGTGCGCACTGTCGACGCGGACCGGGGCCGGCGTGAAACCGGGACCGGCCACGTCCTGCACCTCGGCCGTCACCACGTGCAACGTATCGGGCTCACCAGTGCGCTCCGTGCATGCGGTCAACACGGCCAGCATCAGCATCAGCATCAGCATCATCACCAGCAGCGCGAGCGGGCACCAACCGTCCTGCCGGGCGGCGGCAAGGCAATGCGGGTGGCGTGGCGCAAGGGCTGGATTCACGAAAGATCTACCGGTGGAAAGCGAGTGCCACTGACGAGATCCCTCCGCAGCGGTGTTCAGTGCGCAATAATCGCGACGGCAAACAGCTTAACCCACAACAGCTTGTTGACAAACATTTCCTTGTAGCCAGTTCAGGCGACATCGTTGCATGTCAGCTGTTCTATTCGTACGCCCCCGAGCGCCTTTGCTCATCCTGCGAGAGCAGCGTATCGGTCACCCGCTGCACCTGCGCCGGCTCCTGCGTACCAGCTCCCAGCCGTCAACCGAAGTAAACGTGCGAAAAAAGCGAAGTAAAAATGGGCAGCCTCCAAAACCAAGTGCAACACCGTCTCCTGTAAGGTGTCTCCATGCCAAGAATTTACGGGTTCTGATGTCGCTTTGTTCATCAAAGTGTGAATTTTTCCTGGAGTGGCACAGCGCCCCTTGAGCCCCTTGAACTGGACGGACTTTTCCTGTCAGCGCATAAAAATTTTAGCGACAGGCGATTGGTGGGCCGATATCGTTTTGCTGAAAAATAGTATTTGAAAACTCGCCGCTTTTGCAGTGGTGGCGGGTCGGCTTTGTTTTTATAGTGGGCTCACCGGTGGAAAACCGCCGGACTATAAAAATGGAGACGTGTTATGAAAATCATGACTGCTATCGCATGCGGCGCCCTCATGTCCGCCGCCGTTGCCGACGCTTCGGCGCAAAGCTGCAAGGTGCCGCTACTGAAGGTGCTGGCGCAAAAAAGCCTGGGGCTGACGGTGATGGAAAAGACCTTGGCCGACTATGAAAAGGCCAGCGGCACCAAGGTGCAAATCAGCTATTTCGGCGAGAACGACCGCCGCTCCAAGGCCAGGCTGGACGCATCGACCAGGGCCGGCTCCTACCAGATCTATTACATCGACGAAGCCAACGTGGCCGAATTTGCCACCGCCGGCTGGGTCGTGCCGCTCTTGAAATACCTGCCGAAAGAGGCCGACTATGACGACTTCCTGCCGGGCCGCCGCGCCGTCGCCTCGTACAACGGCGTGGCCTATTTTGCGCCCCTGATCGGCGGCAGCGACTTCCTGTTCTACCGCCGCGACCTGCTGGAAAAGGCCGGCGTCGCCGTGCCCAGGACGCTCGACGAACTGGTGGCGGCGGTGAAAAAAATGCACAGTCCTCCGAACGTCTATGGCTGGGCGGCGCGCGGCCAGCGCGGCTCGGGCATGAATGTCTGGCGCTGGGCGCCGTTCATGCTGGCCGCCGGCGGCAAGTGGGAAAACAACGGCGTGCCAAGTTTCAATTCGGCGCAGGCCGTGAAAGCGACCACCCTGTACCGCGACCTGTTCAAGTACGCGCCACCGGGCGGCGCCACCTATGACTGGAGCAATGCGCTCGAAGCGTTCAGGTCGGGCAAGGTCGCCTTCATGATCGAGTCCACGCCGTTTGCCGACTGGATGGAAGACCCGAAAAAATCGTCGGTAGTCGACAAGGTCGGCTATGTGCGCCCGCCGGCGCCGCTGGCCTCGGCCGCCTACGGCCACGGCCTGGCCATTTCCACCTCGGGCGCGAAAGACGAATGCACGCGCCAGGCAGCCGGCAAGTTCATCGCCTTTGCCACCGGCAAGGAGCAGGAACAGGCGCGCCTGAAGGACAAGGTCTTCAGCGACTACAACCGCAGCAGCACGGTCAACAGCGACTACTTCCGCCAGCACGTCAAGCCGCAGATCCAGGCCGGCCTGACCGACACCACGCCGGTCTCGCGCGTGACCATCTGGCCCAGCCCCGAGTGGCCGGACATTGGCGACAACCTGGGCGTGGTGCTCGAAGAAGTATTTACGGGCACGCGCACCGACGTGCAAGGCGCGCTCGATGAGGCGAACGAATATGCGACCGATGTGATGTCGCGGGCGAAGAAGCGTAAATAGGGCGCCGGCCGGACCTTGTTTCGCACGCCGCCTGCCCGCCAGGGCGGCGGCCTGCCTTCACCTGCCTGAAAGCCATCCTTATGCCGCATACCCTCCGCAAAAAACGCCACACCTGGCTGCCAGCGGTGTTCCTCACCGTGCCGCTGCTGGTGCTGCTGATCCTGGGCCTGGTGCCGACGATTGCCGCCATCAACCTGGCCCTGCAAAACCGCGTGCTGCGCTACAGCGACAGCGAGTACGTGGGGCTGGCCAATTTCATTCGCCTGTTGGGCGACCGCCGCTTCATGAACGCCGTGCAGGTGTCCGCCGTGTGGGAAGCGGTGACGGTGGCCGGTTCGCTGATCGTCGGCGTGCTGCTGTCCGTGTTCCTGTTCGAGAAAGTGAAGGGCCGCACGCGTGACGTGATCGCGCTGCTCTTGATCGTGCCGGTGCTGCTGCCGCGCGTGTCGGCTGCGTTTATCTGGAAGTTCATGTACTCGCCGCTGATGGGCATCCTGAACTGGTTGCTCGAAGGCGTGGGCCTGGGCGGCACGGCGCTGTTGTCCGATCCGGCCACGGCGCTGTATGCGGTGGCGCTGGTCGATATCTGGCAATGGGGCCTGTTCTTCGGCGCCGTGATATTGAAGCTGCTCGAAACCCTGCCGCCCGAACCGCTGGAAGCGGCCCGCCTCGACTACGCGTCTACCTTGCAGGTGTATGCGTATATCGCGCTGCCCATGCTCAAGGTGCCGATCATGAGCCTGGTCTTTATCAAGATGGTCGAGTCGCTGCGTTCGTTCGACTTGATCTACGTGATGACCAAAGGCGGCCCCGGCATCGCCACCGAGACGCTGGACATGTATGCGTATGCGCAGGGCATCGGCCTGATGGGCAAGATCTCGTATGCGTCCAGCATGGCCGTGCTGATGATGATCGCCACGACGATTATCTTTACCTTGCTCTGGAAACGGGTCGCCAAATGGGAAAACTGACGATTACGCGCGGCGCGGACGCCGTCGCCACCACCGCCATCACCACCGCGATTGTACTGCTGGCGCTGTTTCCCATCCTGTGGGCCGTGCTCAATTCCTTCAAGGAGCTGATGGACATCGTCACGCCGGTGCCGCGCTTTATTTTCAGCCCGACCCTGGCCAACTACCGGCAGGTGCTGGCCAGCCCCGAGGTGTTGACTGGCCTGGGCAACAGCGTGGCCATTGTCGGCATCGCCGTGTTGCTTGGCGCCGTGCTGGGCGTGCCGGCCGCGTATGCGATTGCACGCTATCCGGTGCCGGCCAAGAAGGATATCCAGTTCTTCCTGCTCTCGCTGCGCTTCCTGCCGCCGGTGGCCGTCGCCATTCCCCTGATCTCGATCTGGATCGACCTGGGCCTGTACGACTCGCGCTTGTCGATGGTGGTGACGTATCTGCTGGTGACCCTGTCGACGATCATCTGGCTGTCGATCCCCGCCTTTGCACGCATCCCGAAAGAGATCGAGGAGGCCGCCGCGCTCGACGGCTACGGCCCCTACCAGGTGTTCTGGAAAGTGGCCCTGCCGGTAGCCTCGAAAACCCTGATGGGCGGCATCGTCTTCAGCTTCGTGCTGGTCTGGAACGAGCTGATGATCGCGCTGGCGCTGACGTCGTCGAAAAGCGTGACCTTGCCCGTGATCGCCTCGGCATTTACCTCGATGGGCCAGGAAGTGCCGTGGGGCGTGGTCAACGCCTCCACCGTGCTGCTGGCGCTGCCGCCGCTGCTGTTTGTCGGCATCCTGGGCCGGCTGCTCAACTCCATGCTCAAACATAAATAAAGGAACACCATCATGCAAGCTCTCGTACTGGAAAAAGCGCATTCCATCACCCTGCGCGAGATCGACATCGCCCTCGTGGTCGGCGCGCGCGACGTGAAAATCAAGATCCACACGGTCGGCATCTGCGGCAGCGACGTGCACTACTTCAAGCACGGTCGCATCGGCCCGTTCGCGGTCGAAGCGCCGATGGTGCTCGGCCATGAAGCGTCGGGCGTGGTGGCCGAAGTCGGAGCGGAAGTGACGCACCTGAAGGTGGGCGACCGCGTTTGCATGGAGCCGGGCGTGCCGCAGTTCGATTCGCCCGCCACCATGCGCGGCCTGTACAACCTGGACCCTGCCGTGCGCTTCTGGGCCACGCCGCCGATCCACGGTTGCCTCACGCCTTTCGTCGTGCATCCGGCCGCGTTCACCTTCAAGCTGCCCGACAACGTCAGCTTCGGCGAGGGCGCCATCGTCGAGCCCTTGGCCATCGGCCTGCAGGCGGCAAAAAAAGCCGCGATCAAGCCCGGCGACGTGGCGGTGGTGATCGGCGCCGGCACCATCGGCGCGATGAGCGCGTTAGCCGCCTTGGCGGGCGGCTGCTCGCGCGTGATCCTGGCCGACCTGGTGGCGGAAAAGCTGGCCCTGTTTGCCGACAATCCCGCCGTCACCACGGTCGATGTGCGCCAGGCGAACCTGTTTGACACCGTGCGCGCGCTGACCGAAGGGTGGGGCGCCGATATCGTGTTCGAGGCCAGCGGCAGCATGCGCGCCTATGACGATATCACCGACCTGCTGTGCCCCAACGGCTGCCTGGTGCTGGTCGGCATGCCGCCCGATAAAGTCCCGTTCGATATCGTCGCCATCCAGGCCAGGGAGGTGCGCATCGAGTCGGTGTTCCGCTACGCGAACATCTTTCCGCGCGCGATCGCCTTGCTCGGCTCGGGCAAGATCGACGTCAAACCCTTCATCTCGCGCACCTTCGGTTTTGCCGATGGCGTGCAGGCGTTTGACGAGGCGGCCAAGGCCTTGCCCGGCGACGTCAAGATACAGATCGCACTGGCTGGAGACTGAGCATGGCCCATATCGCCTGCAGGCAGCTCTACAAGACCTATGACCACAAGACGGCCGTGCTGCAGCCGTTCGACCTCGATATCGCCGACGGTGAATTCATCGTCCTGCTGGGGCCTTCGGGCTGCGGCAAATCGACCCTGCTGCGCATGATCGCGGGCCTGGAAGACATCAGTGGCGGCGAGCTGCATATCGGCGGCGCTGTCGTCAACGACTTGCCGGCGCGTGCGCGCAATGTGGCGATGGTGTTCCAGAACTACGCGCTGTATCCGCACATGACGGTGTACGACAATATCGCCTTCGGCCTGCGCCGCCTGCAGGTGCCGGGTGACGAGATCGATCGCCGCGTGCGTGAAGTGGCGGCCATCCTCAGCCTCGATGCCCTGCTGGGCCGCAAGCCGCGCGCCATGTCGGGCGGCCAGCAGCAGCGCACGGCGATTGCGCGCGCGATGATCAAGACGCCGCAGGTATTCCTGTTCGACGAACCGCTGTCGAACCTGGACGCCAAGCTGCGCGCGCAGCTGCGCGCCGATATCAAGCGCTTGCACCGGCGCCTGCGCACCACCACCCTGTACGTTACCCACGACCAGTTGGAAGCGATGACCCTGGCCGACCGCGTGGTACTGATGAAGGGCGGCCATATCGAGCAGATCGGCACGCCGACGGAACTCTACAACCATCCGCGCACCCTGTTTGCGGCCGGCTTTATCGGCACGCCGGCCATGAATTTCATCGACGGCGTGATCGACAGGGAGGGCGCGCGCACGCAGCTGATCTGCGCCGGCTACCGCTGGCCGCTGGTGTCGCCCCGTTTTGCGGCGCTGGCGTCCGGCACCAGGGTGGTGTTCGGCCTGCGCCCGAATCATTTGCGCGTGGCCACCGCGCAGGACCGGCAGGACGGTAGCGCCAGCCATGGCCTGGCCTGCGCGATCGACCTGGTGGAGTTGCTGGGCGCGGAAGCCCTGATCAGCTTCCAGTGCGGCGAGCTGAGCCTGTCGGCGCTGCTGCCGGCCAATGCCGCCAACAGCGTCGCGCAAGTGGGGCAACGGTTGTCGCTCGCCTTTGATGAGGAGCATATCCACCTGTTCGACGCCGAAAACGGGCTGGCGCTGGCGGCAAACCGTTAGAATACCGCCATCGAGATTGTGCAGGGGAGACGCCGTGACACCAGACCTGGAAGTGATCCACAAGCCATTGCACGAATCGTTTCGTGCGTGGGCGCACGGCTTTCCGCACACGGTGGCCAAATGGCATTTTCACCCCGAGTATGAGCTGCACTTCATTATCACCTCGACCGGCAAGTTCTTTATCGGCGACCATATCGGCAGCTACGGCCCGGGCAACCTGATCCTGACCGGGCCGAACCTGCCGCATAACTGGGTCAGCGAACTGCCCGAAGGCATGGTGCTGCCCGAGCGCGACCTGGTGCTGCAGTTCTCCAGCGACTTCATCGAGCGCTGCACCTTGCTGTTTCCCGAACTGGCGCCGTTGAAGTCCCTGATGGGCGAGGCGTCGCGCGGCCTGCAGTTTCCCGACGCGCTGGGCCTGCGCCTGGTGCCCCTGATGCGCGAGCTGACGACGGCGCAGGGCCTGCGCCGGGTCGAGCTGTTCGCGCGCCTGTTCGGCACCCTGTGCGAATGCCGCGAGCGCCGTGCGCTGGCCAGCGTCACCTATATGGCGCAGGCGGGGCGCTACATGTCGTCGACCATCAACCAGGTGCTGGCGTATATCAAGCAGAACATCACGCTGGACTTTTGCGAGCAGGACGTGGCCGACGTGGCCGAGATGAACACGCTCAAGTTCACGCGGTTCTTCCGCAAACACACGGGCACCTCCTTTATCCAGTACGTCAACCAGGAGCGCATTGCGCTGGCCTGCGAGCTGCTGATGAACACGGACCTGAAGGTGACCGATATCTGCTACCGCACGGGCTTTAACAACCTGTCCAATTTCAACCGCCAGTTCCTGGCGCACAAGCAGATGTCGCCATCGAAGTTTCGCTCCTGCCTGCTGATGAATATGTCCGAACCGTCAGCCTGACGGCCCCTAGATCACTTTTTGGAATCACATGACTTATCTTGGTATCGATATCGGCACTTCCGAAGTCAAGGCTATCCTGACCGACGACGCGCAAACCATCCTGGCCAGCAGCGGCGTGGCGCTGCGCGTGGCCAGCCCGCATCCGGGCTGGTCGGAGCAGAATCCCGAGGACTGGTGGCATGCCACGCTGGACGTGATCGCGGCGATACGCAGCGCCCAGCCGGTGGCGTTTTCGGGTCTGCGCGGCATTGCGCTGTCGGGCCAGATGCATGGCGCGACCTTGCTCGACAAGCAGCAGCACGTGCTGCGCGCGGCCATTTTGTGGAATGACACGCGCGCGTTTGCCGAATGCGTGGAGCTCGAAGCGCTGGTGCCCGAGTCGCGCGCCATCACCGGCAACCAGGCCATGCCGGGTTTTACCGCACCCAAGCTGCTGTGGTTGCAAAAATACGAGCCGGCGCTGTTCCGCGCCACCGCCACCGTGCTGCTGCCCAAGGATTATGTGGCGCTGCGGCTGACGGGCGAGTGCGTGTCCGACATGTCCGATGCGTCCGGCACCTTGTGGCTGGACGTGGCCAGGCGCGACTGGTCCGACCGCATGCTGGCGGCCACCGGCCTGTCGCGCGAACAGATGCCGCGCCTGGTCGAAGGCAACGCCGCCGCTGCCCAGGTGCGCAGTTCGCTGTGCCAGGAATGGGGCATCAGCCATCCGGTGCTGCTGGCCGGCGGCGCCGGCGACAATGCGGCTGCCGCCGTGGGCCTGGGCGTGGTGGAACCGGGCGCGGGCCTGTTGTCGCTGGGGACTTCGGGCGTGCTGTTTGCCGGCAGCGACGGCTATGCACCGAATCCGGGCCAGGGCGTGCACGCCTTTTGCCACTGCCTGCCCGAACGCTGGCACCAGATGAGCGTGATCCTCAGCGCCGCGTCCAGCCTGGCCTGGGTGGCGCAGCTGACCCAATCGACCGATATCGGCGAACTGGCCGGCCTGGCTGAAAAAGTCGATGTGCGCAAGGCGCCGATTTTCCTGCCTTACCTGAGCGGCGAGCGCACGCCGCATAATGACGCCACGGCGCGTGGCGTATTTTTCGGTTTGTCGACGGAACACGGCCGCGCCGACCTGGCCTATGCGGCGATGGAAGGCGTGGCCTTTGCCATGGCCGACGGCAACGAGGCGCTGCGCAGCGCCGGCACGCATTTGACGGACGCGTCGTTTGTCGGCGGCGGCTCGCGCAGCCGCTTCTGGGCGCAGTTGTGCGCCAGCGCCTCGGGCCTGAACGTGCTGCGCCACGACCATGGCGTGGCCGGCGGCACCATGGGCGCGGCGCGCCTGGCGCAGATGGCCGTCACGGGCCGCCCGCCTGGCGAAGTGTGCACCCGTCCCGCAGTGCAGGAAACCATCGCGCCGCAAGCGTCCGGCGTGCTGGCCGACCGACAGGGCCGCTACCGCCGCCTGTATCCGTTGCTGCGCGAGGAGTTTGCGGGAGCGGCGGCGGCGGTGCGCTGAGGGCAGGGCATTTCCGCATTGACATACGTAGCGTATGTCAATAACATACGCCGCGTATGTCAAAGGAATGCCCATGTCTGTCCCTGTCGTATCCACCTTGCGCCGTAGTCGCGGCGCCATGACCGAGGAAACCCGCGCCAGGCTGCTGGCGGCGGCGCGCCGGGCGTTTGCCGAACAGGGCTACGCGCATAGCTCGATGGACGATTTCACGGCCGCCGCCGGCCTCACGCGCGGCGCGCTGTACCATCACTTCGGCAGCAAGGAAAAACTGCTGCTGGCCGTCATTGATCAGCTCGAAGCCGAGGTCGGCCTGCGCCTGCAGGCCATGGCCGACGCCGCAGCAACTCCCTGGCAAGCCTTGCGCCGCCGCTGCCAGGCGTACCTGGAGCTGGCGCTCGATCCAGAACTGCGCCGCATCGTGCTGCAGGACGCGCGCGCCATGTTCGGCGACGTGCCGCAAGCGCACCAGCGCATCGGCATTGCCGCGCTGGAGTCTGCCCTGCAGACGCTGATCGACGACGGCGTGGCGCGCCCCGCCCATGCGGGCGTGACGGCGCGCATGCTGTACGGCGCGGTGACCGAAGCGGCATTCTGGATCGCCGAAGCCGATGGCGATCCGCCGGCGCGGCTGGCCGTATCAAAGGCCGCGCTCGACCATCTCTTGAACGGCCTGCTGGCCGGACCACACCCTTAATCTTCAAGCCAAGGAAGTACATCATGCAATGGAAAAATAGCCGTGAGCGTTTTGGCGCGCTGGCCAAGTTCTTTCACTGGACCAGCGCCGCCGCCTTTATCGGCGCCTATATCGTCGTCTACTATGTCATCTGGTTCCTGGACGAGGAAGCGCCCGGCACCCTGGCGGTGCTGAACGTGCACTGGATGCTGGGCCTGCTGGTAGGCGCGCTGGTGCTGCCGCGCCTCGCATGGCGGCTGCTCGACGTGCAGCCGCACGATCCGCCCGGCTCTGTGCTGGAGCACCGCCTGGCGCATGCGGCGCACTGGGGCCTGTATGGCCTGCTGATCGTGCTGCCCTTGACTGGCTATGCGGGCACCAGCCTGCACACGGATTTTGGCCTGTTGACGGTTCCTTCGTTTCGCGATACCGCGCTGTTCGATGCGATGGCGTCCATCTTCGGCTTTGACTGGGAAAGCTTCGAGCCGCCGGTGGACGCCGTGCACCACTTCCTGGGCAAGTGGGTGGCCTGGGGCGTGGTGGGCCTGCATGTGCTGGCGGCCTTGTACCATCATCGTGTGCGCAGGGACGATGTGCTGACCCGCATGCTGCCACAAGGCCGCCGCCGGGGTAATTGACGCCAGTCAAACGCGGCCCGAACGGGCCAAAAAGCGTCGCGGATTCTTATATTATTTCCTCTCGGAATCTTTTTTTCGATGCCGTTGCGAGGAAAGCCATGAGCCCCCCATCCCGTCCCGCTGGTGATCCATGATGGCGCTGCTGCTGGCGCTGTGCCTGCTGTTGGCCATGCTCGGCATGCTGCTGGCCGGGCAGTGCTGGGGCGAACGGCGCTGGCGCACCCTGCATGCGCTGGGCGAGGCGCAACTGGCGGCGCAAACGTCCGTGCTGGCCTTGCTGCAGGCGCTGCCGGCGGCCGTGGTCGGCACCGATCGGTATGGCGTGGTGCGTTACCTCAATGGCCGTGCACTGGCCATGGGCGGCATGCCGGCGGCGCAAGTGGTTGGCGCCAGCGTGGCGCAACTGCTGCCGCTGTTCCATGACGGCGCCGCGATCGATGCGGCGCGCCAGGTTCGCGATTGCATGGCGCAGCAGGAAGTGCTGGAAGTGGCGCGCGGCGCGGTGCTGCTGCGCGCAAGCGACGGCCAGCGCATCGACGTGCATTACAGCTGCGCGCCGCTGGCGCACGAAGGCGCGGTGCTGCTGCTGCACGATGTGTCGGCGCGCCGGCGCGCCGAACAGCAGCTCGAATTCATCGCCCACCACGACGGCCTGACCGGCTTGCCGAACCGGCTGCATTTCCAGATCCGCTTCGAGCATGGCATCGCCTATGCGCGCCGCCACCAGGGCTTGCTGGCGGTGCTGTTTGTCGATATCGATCGCTTCAAGGCCATCAACGACAGCCTGGGCCACGACGTGGGCGACCAGGTGCTGGCGGAATTTGCGCGCCGGGTGCGGCAATGCGTGCGCAAGGTCGATACGGTGGCGCGCCAGGGCGGCGACGAATTCATTATTTTGCTGACCGAACTGCGCGATCCTCACGACGCCTTGCGGGTGGCCGAGAAAATCATCGCCGCCATCGCCGCGCCGTTCGTGATTGGCCAGTACAGCCTGTCGGTGGCCGCCAGCGTCGGCGTGGCGTTGTATCCGGACGACGATGATGAGGTCGAGGCCCTGATCGAAAAGGCCGACCTCGCCATGTACGCGGCCAAGCGGCATGCGCCCGGCACCTGCCTGCGCTATGCGGCAGGCATGCGGACGCAATCGTATTCGCGCGCCATCCTGGAGACGGCGCTGCGCCACGCACTCGAACGCCATGAATTCGTGCTGCACTACCAGCCTTGCATGGACCTGGCCACCGGCGCCATCACCGGCGTGAAGGCGCTGCTGCGCTGGAAACACCCCGAGCTGGGCCTGGTGATGCCGCTCGATTTTTTGCCGGTGCTGGAAGAAAGCGCCCTGATCCTGCCGGTCGGCGCCTGGGTGCTGGCCACCGCCGTCGAGCAGGCGAAAACCTGGATCGCGCAAGGGCTATCGCTGACGGTGACCGTCAGCCTGTCGGCGCGCCAGTTCTACCAGCGCGATATCGCGCGCAATGTTGGCGCCGTTTTGGCGGCGGCCGGCGTGCCGGGGCCATGCATCGCGCTGGAAATCGCCGCCGCCACCCTGATCGACCATAGCCACGAGGGCGAGGCCATCGTGCGCCAGTTCCGCCAGCTGGGCATGGCCATTTGCCTCAGCGACTTTGGCACCGGCGACGGCCCGCTGCATTGCCTGAAACGTTTTCCTGTCGACGCCATCAGGATCGAAAAATGCTTTGTCGATGAACTGGGCGATGGCGTGGAAGATGGCGCCATGGCGCGCGCCATGGTGGCGATGGCGCACACGTTAAAGCTGCGGGCGATTGCCGGCGGCGTGGAGAACGCGCGCCAGCTGGCGCTGCTGGCCGCCATGGGCTGTGACGCCGCTTTCGGCTATCACCTTGGGCGCGCGATGGCGCCGGAAGGGGTGGCGGCGCTGCTCAGGATGCACGGCGCGCCGGCCGCCGGCTGACGCAGCTTGTCACAGCGACACCTGTGCCGCAAAAAGGCAGTTAGAACTTGTAGCGCAACGACAGCATGGCGTTGCGCGGGTCGCCATAGTAGCCGCCCATGCCGGTCGAGTAGTAGCGCTTGTCGAACACATTATTGATGTTCACGGTTGCCACCAGGCGCGGGTCGAACTGGTATTGCGCCATCAGGCCCGCCACCGCGTAGCCCTGTTGCGTGAAGCGCTCGCCGTTCGGGCCGCGGTCGTCCATGTAGATGCCGCTCTGCCAGTTCACGCCGGCGCCCAGGGTCAAGCCCGGCACGCCTTGCGACAAGCGATAGGTGCTCCACAGCTTGGCCATGGCTTGCGGCTGGCTGGTCTGGATGCGCTCGCCGGCCGCGCTGCGGATGCGGCTGTAGGCATAGCTGGCCGTCAGTTGCCAGTCCGGGCGCAACTGGCCCGACACTTCCGCCTCGACACCGCGCGTGGTGGCGCCCTTGACCGTGTGATAGGCGTACGAGCCGCCGCCGGTGCCGATGATCCAGATATTGCCCGGATCAGCTTCGGCCAGGTTTTCCTGGCGCAGCTGGAACACGGCGGCGCTGGTGGTCAGGGCGCCATTGAAAAATTCGCCCTTCACGCCTGCCTCGTAGTTCTTGCCTTCCAGCGGCGGCAGGAAGCGGCTGTTGACGTCGCGCTGACTTTGCGGCGTAAAAATGCTGGTGTAGCTGGCGTAAGCCGACCAGTGCGGGCCCAGGTCGTAGACCAGGCCCGCATATGGCGTGATCTTGCCGCTCTCGCGCATCGCGTCGTACAGGTCCGTGTCGGCATCGTAGTCGCTGCGGATATCGCGCTTCCAGTACGACAGGCGCGCGCCGAGGATCACCGACAGCGCGTCTGTCGGGCGCAGGCGCAAGGTGGAATACAGGCCGCTTTCGCGCTCCTTGTCGTACGAGGTGCCCATGCGCGTGCCGCGATAGTCTGGCACCGGCATGGCGCCGTTCCATGCATTGATATCGGGAATGCTGTAGTCGTAGCCAGCCAGGCGCCAGCCCGGATAGATCGGGCTCTTGGTCTGCAGTTCCGAGGTGCTCACGCCGAACACCAGTTCATGCTTGTGCCCGAAGGCCTGGAACGGCCCGCTGACATAGGCGTCGAGCGAGGTTTGCTGCGGTTTGCTGTGCCAGTTGGCCAGCCACAGTTTCAGGTTGGCGCCGCTGACGCGGTCCGCATAGCCATTGCCGGCAAAGCCTTGCAGCGCATCATATCGATTGGTGCTGCGGCTGACGGCCAGCTTGGCGATCCAGTCGTTGTCGAAATAATGGTCGAGCGTGGCGAACAGCATGCTCTGTTCGCGGTCATACGTGCTCCACGCCGCCGTGCCGTTCATCGAACGCTTGAAGTTGGTCAGCGAGCCATCGCTGTAAAAGACGGGAAATTCGCGGCCCGCGCCTTTGAGTTTTTCCTTATGGTAGTTCACGCCCGCACTCAGTACCGTTGATGGCGACAGGTCGGCTTCGATGATGGCGTACAGCACGTCTTTCTTCTGGCGGTAGCGCTCGATGAAGGAATGCTGGTCTTCATGCGCCGACACCACGCGGGCGCGCACGCTGCCGTCCTGCTTCAGGGGCGTCGACAGGTCGCCGTCGATGCGGTAGCGGTTCCACGAGCCGGCCTGCACGCCTGCCGACGCGGCAAACGTGCGGCCCGGGCGCTTGCGTACCAGGTTGATGGCGGCGGACGGGCTGCCGGTGCCGCTGATCAAACCGGTGGCGCCGCGGATGATTTCGACACGGTCGTAGATGGCGGCATCGTAGGTGCGCGCTTCGAGGTTCTTGCTGGTTGGAATACCGTCGAACATATACGACGTTACCTCGAAGCCGCGCGAGAACACCTGGTCGTATTCACGCGTGCTCGACGAGCGGTCGACCGTGACGCCGGGCGACTGCACCAGCACGTCCTGCAAGGTGCGCAGGCCCTGGTCTTCGATCTGCTGGCGCGTGATGACGCTGACCGCTTGCGGTGTTTCGCGCAGCGACAGGTTCAGGCGCGTGGCGCTGGTCAGACCCGCGTAGCTGCGTTTGCCTTCGGTGGTGCCGTCGCGCAGCGCGCTGGAGCTGACGGCCACTTCACCGAGGGTGGCGGCAATCGGTGCGCCCGCGCCTGTGCCGGTGCCCGCATCGCTTTTGCGCAATACATAGCTGCGATCCCCGCCCGGCACCGCTACCAGTCCGGTGCCGGCCAGCAGTTGCGCCAGCGCCTGCGGTACCGTATAGCTGCCCTGCAGACCCGGCGAACGCACGCCTTGCAGCAGTTCGGCTGCGCCGCCCACGTTGACTTTCGCGTTGATGGCAAAGGCCGTGATGGCGGTGGACAGCTCGCCGGCCGGCACGCTGTAGCGGGTTTGTGTCGCGGCGCTGGTACCGGGTATGTCGGCGGCGATGGCTGGCGCATGCGCCAGCGACAGCAGCAACAGGGCGCCGCCAACGGCGCGTGCGAGGGGAGTGGGGTGCGGATGATGCAAGTGCATGATTGAGCCTTTCCGGTGAAGTTAAGTGACAGACATACACAGGACAGGCGAGAGCTGAAAAAGGGGCCAGAAAAACGGATTTATTTTGCGTGGGCAGTGATCGTGACCCAGTAGCGGCTGCGGTACAGCACGTCGACCGGCAGCATGCGCGTCAGGTTATCCAGCACGGTGTCGGTGTCGTCCAGGCGGAAGGCGCCGGTCAGGCGCAGGCCCGTCACCTCGGGTTCGACGCGCAGCAGGCCGGAGCGGTAGCGCGCCAGTTCGGCGGCAAATGCGTCCAGGCGCATGTCCTGCGCCATCAGCATGCCTTGCGTCCAGGCGCCCGCCTGCGGCTTGGCAGCCACGGGCAGGCTGGCGTGGTCGGCGTCGAAGCGGCTTTGCTGGCCGGCCTCGACCCGGCGCACGGTGGCCGAGGGCGCGCGCGGCGCGATCTGCACCGCGTGTTCCAGCACGGTCACGCAACTGTCACTATCGTCCAGGCGCACGATAAAGCGCGTGCCGAGCGCACGGATGCGGCCATGGGAAGTGGCGACGATAAAGGGACGGCTTCCCGCATGGTCAGACCGCGTTTCCACCAGCAGCTCGCCACGCCGCAGCGTCAGCAGGCGCGCGTGTCCCGTATAGTCGATATCGACGGCGCTGTCGGTGTTGAGCACCAGCCGGCCGCCATCGGGCAGGGACAGCTCGCGGCGCTGGCCGATGGCGCTGTTGTAGTCTGCCAGCAGATCCTGGCGATACAGCATCCAGGCGGCGGGCATTGTCATGAACGCCAGCAGCGCCTGCATGGCGGCGCGGCGTTGCGGACGGCGCAGCACGGGCGCCGCCACGCCAGGCGGCAGCAGGATGGCGGCGTGCTCCAGCTGGCTGCTGACCTGCTGCACCTTGTGCCAGGCGCGCAAGTGTTCGGGGTCGCGCGCACGCCAGTGTGCGCTCGCCGCCAGCTCCTCCTGCGTGGCCTGGCCCGATTGTTCGATCAAAAACCATTCGACGGCCTGGCGCGCGATCTTGCGTGACAGGGGCTGCTGAACGATTGCAGCTGGCAGTCCGGTGGCGCTCATGCCAGCAGCACGCATTCGGTCAGCGCCTCGGCCATGTAGCGCTTGACGGAGCGTTCGCCGATACCGAGCCGCACGGCGATGTCCGCATAGGTATGGCCCTCGATCTGCGCCATGATGAAGACGGCGCGCACCTTCGGTTTCAGGCCGTCGAGCATGGCGTCGACCGCTTGCAGCGATTGCAGCATCTCTGCCTGCTGCTGCGCCGACGGCACATGCTGTTCGGGCAGGGCGGCCAGCACTTCCAGCCACGCTTGTTCCAGCGATTGGCGCCGCAGATGGTTGATCAGCAGGTGTTTGGCGATGGTCGCCAGGTAGGCCCTGGGCGCGCGCAGCGCCGGGGTTTGCGGCTGGGCCGGCGCGCCGGCCAGCAGGCGTGCAAAGGTGTCCTGCATCAGGTCGGCCGCATCGCAGGCATTGCCGAGGCGCCGTTGCAGCCAGTGCGCCAGCCAGCCGTGGTAGGCGCTGTAGCAGCTTTCCAGCTGCATTACAGCACGGCCAGCATCACGGCCGCTACCAGCGCTGCAACGCCGATCACGCCGATCACGCGCGCCAGGCGCATGGCCTGCTGCGGCGCGTAGGGCAGCAGCCAGATCAGCAGCAAGCCGCAACCGGTCAGGCTGCCGATCCAGAATACGGCGCCCTGGCCGGCGCCGGCGATATGCATGGCCCAGGCCAGGCTGAAGGCCAGCGCCACAGCGCCGCCCCATCGCAGGCGGCGGCGCAGCTGCGGCGGCGGCTCCATGCCACGGCCGTGCAGGTCGGCGTAGTGGCGGTCCATCGCCAGGCACAGGCACGACAGGCCCGCATACGACAGGGCGAAGACGAGGAAGTCGGATAGTATCTCCATCAGGCCGCTCCCGGCAGGGCGGTGTTGCTGGTGCCTGCTGCGGCCTTCTTCTCTTTCGACGGGAGCGGCTTGAGTTTATGCGCGGCGTATCCGAGCAAAAGGCCCAGCATCAGCAGCACCAGATCAAACGCGGCCACCGGCACCGGGCCACGGCCCAGCAACAGGGTCACGCCCAGGTGCGACTGCGTGGTGAAGACGTTCAGCACCGGCAGGCCGGCGAGCAGGATCGCGCCGGCCGTCAGCTGCATGCGCCACATGGCGCGCGTCGGGCGCAGTTGCGCGGCGACGGCGGCCAGCGCCCAGGCGCCGAAGAAGCAGGCGATTTCTGCGTTCGGCCGCTCTTCCATCATCACCGGCAGCAGCCGGTTGGCCCAGAAATAGGCGCCAAAGGCGATCGGGATGCCGGCGATGGCGCCGATATTGAGCGCTTCGACCAGGCGCAGACCGAAGGCGTGCTTGCCGGCGGCCAGCGCCCTGGCCTCTTTCTGGCGCGTCTTGACGGCCCACAGCAGGGCGCCGGTGGCGACCATCGCGCAGCCGGCCAGGCCCGACAGGAAGAACAGGGCGCGCAGCAGCGGCGCGCCAAAATGGGCCACATGCAGGCCGATCATCACGCCCTGCGTGGCGGCCGCGCCGGGTATCGACTCACCGTTCGACGACAGCAGCTTGCCGGTCACGCCATCGAAGTCCATCGATGGCTGGCGCGTCGAGATGTCGCGGCCCGCCGCGCGCGAGAGGGTAATGACGGCGTTGGCGTCGCCGGGCGCGTTGACGGCAATGCGCCCGACCTTGCCGCCCCATTGCCGCTCGGCCTGGCGCACCAGCGGCGCGAAGGGCGTCAGGGGCGCAGCCACGCCGGCCGCCTGGCGCTCTGGCGCGCGCGGGAACGCTTCGGCAAAGAAGGTGTCCTGGTCGCCCTTGTAGGCGGCGGTGGCGCCCGACGGCATGTACAGGAACATCAAGGTGACCAGGCCCGTGTAGGTGATCATCAGGTGGAAGGGCAGGGCCAGTACGGCCGTCACGTTATGCGCGTCCAGCCACGAGCGCTGGCCCTTTTTCGGACGGAAGGTAAACAGGTCCTTGAAGATGCGCTTGTGGGTGATGATGCCGCTGATGATGGAGACCAGCATGAACATGGCGCAAAAGCCGACGATCCAGCGCGCCCAGATGACCGGCATATAGTGCAGGTCGAAATGCAGGCGATACAAAAATTCGCCGCCGCGGGTCTCGCGCGCCTTGGACAGCACCGCGCCGCTGGCGGGGTCGGCCTTTTCGCTATGGAAGTTGCCGCGCCGTCCGCGTTTCTTTTCACCGGGTTGCGACGGCTTGCTCCAGCCCAGCTGCGTTGCGGGGTTGCGCTCGTCGGGCAGGCTGATGAACCAGCGCGTGGCGCCGGCCGCGCGCTGCGTCATCGCGGCCTGGGCGGCGCTGGCGGCCACTTCGCTGCTGACCGGATTGGCGGCGATGGCGTGCAATTCCGGCTGCATCCACAGCGTGATTTCGCTGCGGTAGTAGCTGGCCGTGCCGCCGCAAAATACCAGCAGCAGTACCCAGCATACCAGCAGGCCGGACCAGGTGTGCAGCCACGCCATCGACTGGCGGAAACCTTCTTTCATGCGAGACTCCAGGATAATACGTCCATCCATTGCAGAATGGCGGCAAGCACCGCGCCCGGGATCAACAGGCCCAGCCAGGCGCGCAGGGCGCTGCCGGCGGCGAAGACCCAGAGTACGGCGCAGGTATAGATGGAGAACGACAGCAGGGTGGCCGCCATGACGGCTTCCGGGCGCGCCATCGGCAATGTCAACGACAGCAGCATGGTGACCAGCGCCGCCAGCACATAGCCGCCGACGATGGCGGCCACGCCGCGCGAGGCCACGCCAAGGCGGTACAAAGCCCCGGCGGACAGCCGCAGGCGCGGCAGCTTGGGTGTGGAGGCGGACGCTGGCATGATCAGCCGTGGTCCTTGCTCGGCGCCACCGGGGCCGGCGCCGGCAGTGGCGCCACGCCTTGCGCCTGCACCAGGCTCAGGGTGGTGACATAGCTGGCGCTGTCATATTTCCTGCCGTCGCGCTGGCCGCCGGTCTTGTCTTCATGGTGCACTTCCAGCACATAGCTGCCCTGCCATGGCAGCGGGAAGCTGACCAGGCCCTGCTCGTCGCTGTAGGCTTCGCGCATCCAGCCCGATTGCACCACGGCGCCGACCTTGGCCTTGGCCAGCGGCTTGCCCTGGTAGGTCACCTTGAACTGGCCTGGCGTACCGGTTGGCAGCAGGTCCAGCGTCAGCGCAGGGGCCTGGGCGCTATGGTCGGCGACGATGCGCGCGGCCGGGGTCCAGATCGAGAACAGCACCTTGCCGTCCTTCTTGCTTTCCCAGCCCGGATAGCTGTTTTCTTCGGCGATGATGGTTTCGCCCGGCGCCACCTTGCCGTTCAGGACAAAGGCGCCGGCGGTCTTGCTGGCCTGCAGCGGCTTCCTGGCGCCGGCGGAAATCCAGCTGACGTTTTTCAACGTAAACTTGTCGAGCAGGCCGGGTGACGCTTCGCGCAGGTTGTCGCCGAATTCGCCGAAGTAGATGCTGGCGGCCTGGCCGTTCTGTTCCAGCCAGATCTGGTGGGCGCCGGCTGCGCCGGACAGCAGCGAGCCGCTGACCAAGGCGGTGGCAAGGGCGGACAGGCGCGCGATGGAGGTGATGGTCATGATGTATCCCTTGTTGTCGTTGTTATGGCTGCCGTGAAGTGAACGCCCTTTCCGGGCCATGGCTAGCGGAAGCCTTGGCAACTGGCAGCGCATCATCAGGCAGGAAATGCTGGGCATGGATTATTATAGAATCTTAATCTAAATGAGAACGATTCCTATTATATTTTAGGGATGTGGAAACTGCAAGGCTGTCTTGCGCTTGGTGGCCTGGCGTACAGTGGTACGCGTGCAAGGCTTTGCCATCGGCGCCGCATGCGCTACCATGACGCGTTATTAAGGAGGCAAGATGGCTATTCAGTTGATCAATACGGCGCCGATCGCCGGCCAGCAGCCGGGCACATCGGGCCTGCGCAAGAAAGTGGGCGTGTTCAGCGAACCGCAATACCTGGAAAATTTCGTGCAAAGCGTGTTCGACACGCTCGGCGATTGTCACGGGCAAACCCTGGTGCTGGGCGGCGATGGCCGCTATTACAACCGCACCGCGATCCAGACCGTGCTGCGCATGGCAGCGGCGCATGGTTACGCGCGCGTGTTGCTGGGCCAGGGCGGCATTTTGTCGACGCCGGCCGTCAGCTGCGTGATCCGCAAGCGCGGCGCCAGCGGTGGCCTGATTTTGTCGGCCAGCCACAATCCGGGCGGCCCGGACGGCGACTTCGGCATCAAGTACAACATCGCCAACGGCGGCCCGGCGCCTGAAAAAATCACCGACGCCATCTTCGCGCGCACCAAAGAACTGACCGAATACCGCATCAGCGACGCGCCCGATATCGACCTCGACACGCTTGGCGAGGTGAGGATCGAGCAGATGGTGGTCGAAGTGATCGACCCGGTGGCGGACTACGCCGAACTGATGCAGGAGCTGTTCGATTTCGACGCCATCCGCGCCCTGTTCGCGGGCGGCCTGCGCATCTGCTTTGACGGCATGCATGCCGTCTCCGGCCCGTACGCGACGGCCATCCTGGAAGGCCTGCTGGGCGCACCGAAAGGCAGCGTCATCAACGGTTTGCCCCTGGAAGACTTCGGCGGCGGCCACCCCGACCCGAACCCGGTCAACGCGGCCGAGCTGATCGCCCGCATGGCCGGCGAAGATGGTGACAATCAGGCGCCCGACTTCGGCGCCGCGTCCGACGGCGATGGCGACCGCAACATGATCGTTGGCCGCCGCTTCGACGTCACGCCATCGGACAGCCTGGCCATCCTGGCCGCGCACGCCACGGTGGCGCCCGGCTACCGCGCCGGCCTGAAGGGGATTGCCCGTTCGATGCCGACCTCGGGCGCGGCCGACCGCGTGGCCGCCGCGCTGGGCATCCCCAGCTTTGAAACGCCGACCGGCTGGAAATTCTTCGGCAACCTGCTCGACGCCGGCATGGCGACCCTGTGCGGCGAAGAAAGCTACGGCACCGGCTCGAACCACGTGCGCGAAAAAGATGGCTTGTGGGCCGTGCTGTTCTGGCTTAACCTGCTGGCCGCCAAGCAGCAGTCGGTGGAACAGATCGTGCGCGCACACTGGGCCACCTATGGCCGCAACTACTATTCGCGCCACGACTACGAAGACATCGACAGCGCCGCCGCCACGCAGCTGATGGACGCCGTGCGCGGCCAGCTGGCCGCCCTGCCGGGCCAGCAGCTGGGTCAGCAGCCGGGTAAGTACACGGTGGCGCTGGCCGACGACTTCAGCTATACCGATCCGGTCGACGGCTCGGTATCGCACAAGCAGGGCATCCGCATCATCATGACGGACGGCTCGCGCATCGTGCTGCGCCTGTCGGGCACCGGTACCCAGGGCGCGACCCTGCGCCTGTACCTGGAGCGCTATGAGGCAGACCCGGCCCACCATGATATGCCGACCCAGCAGGCGCTGGCCGGGCTGATCGCGATCGCCGAGCAGGTGGCGCAGATCAGGCAGCGCACGGGGCGCGACAAGCCGACGGTAACGACGTAAAAAAAAGGGCGCACACTGTGCGCCCCTTTTTTGGCAAGCGATCAGACGGGCGTCAAGCCTTGCCCGGCACCACCGCCGTGCGGTAGTTGTCGACCATCTTGTAGCGCTTCGCATACAGGCCGAAGGCCAGCATGGCCACGGCGGCAAAGGCGGCGAAGAAGAACATCTGGAAGGCCGTGACGCTGATGCCGCTTTCGGCAATCTTGCCGATCACGCCTTCGTTCATCACGCTGCGGTTGACGATCAGCACCCACAGGTTGCCGACCGTGGTCGACAGATTCCAGAAGCTCATGATGGCACCCTTCATCGACACGGGCGCCTGGCTGTAGGCAAACTCCAGGCCGGTGGCCGAGACCAGCACTTCGCCGAACGTCAGCAGCGCATATGGCAGGATTTGCCACATGATGGAGACGGCGTTGCCGCTGTCGAGCGCCAGTTGCAGCAGGCCGATGACGATCCAGGCCAGCGCGGAAAAGCCGATGCCGGCCGTCATGCGGCGCAGGGCGGTCGCTTCCCAGCCGAAGCGGTTGAGCATCGGATACAGCACCAGGTTGTTGAATGGAATCAACAGCATCACCAGCATCGGATTCAAGGCCTGCATCTGCGCCGGCAGGAACCAGCTCGGTTTTTCCATGGTGTTGGCCTGCACGATCCAGGTCGAGGCCTTCTGGTCGAACAGCGAGAAGAACGGCGTGACCAGCGCGAAGATGACGAGGATGCGCAGCACGGCGCGCACGCCTTCGACCGCTTCGTCGGGGTGGATGCCGCGTGCGCGTTCCAGTTGCATGGCCGTGCCGATGCTGCCGAAGGCCAGCAGCAGGACCAGCGCGGTACAGGCCGAAATCACGAAGCCCCATTCCGGGATGCTGTAGAACGCATACAGGGCGCCGAGCACGCCGACATACGCGATGTACAGGCCGGGGCGCGAACCGCCTTCGACACGGGCCAGCAGGGCGGTGCGGGCAACGCGGGTAAAGGAATCGGGATTGGGCGGCGCCGGCGGCACGTGCACGTATTTCCTGGCGCCCATCCAGAACACCACGGTGGCGGCCAGCATCATGACGCCGGGAATGCCGAAGGCGATCGACGGGCCGTAGTCGCGCAGGAATATCGGCATCAGCAGCGAGGCGAAGAAGGAGCCGAAGTTGATGATCCAGTAAAACATGTCGAACACCAGCTTGGCCTTGTGCTTGTTGGTCTGGTCGAACTGGTCGCCGACAAACGAGGCCACCAGCGGCTTGATGCCGCCCGAGCCGAAGGCGATCAGGAACAGGCCGAAGTAGAAGCCATTGACGCTGTCCTCGAAGACGGCCAGGCAGGCATGGCCGGCGCAGTAGACCAGGCTGAGCCAGAAGATGGTGTTGTACTTGCCAAAGAAACGGTCGGCCAGCCAGCCGCCCAGCAGCGGGAAGAAATATACGCCGATGACAAACGTATGGAACACATGCTTGGCTTCGCCCGTACGCTGGTCGATCGGTATCATCAGCAGCAAGGTGCTGATCAGGAATGGCGTCAGAATATTGCGCATGCCATAAAAGCTGAAGCGTTCGCAGCCTTCGTTGGCGATAATGTACGGAATCTGCCGCGGCATTTTACCCGTGGCGGTTTGTGTCTCGGCCGTTGACATTGGCACTCCCAAGTAGTTTTTTTGTAAGCCGCGATGCTAAGGCCTGCCGCGTTTGCTGGCAACAGAAAAAACGGCTTCAACCCTATTTCGCAGGGATTTGTAAGGTTTTGATTTTCAGAAAGATACTACTTTGTGACGCCGTCACGGCAGGCGCCACAGGGCGCGGCAACAGCAATTGCATTTGCA
Organism: Janthinobacterium sp. PC23-8; assembly: GCF_002250505.1. Classification (GTDB taxonomy): domain Bacteria; phylum Pseudomonadota; class Gammaproteobacteria; order Burkholderiales; family Burkholderiaceae_D; genus Janthinobacterium. The sequence goes on along the minus strand of NZ_NJGY01000001.1, from coordinate 1,200,709 downwards.
GCATGTCGCCCTGCGGCGCAGCGACCTCAAGCACAAAACCGCAGCTCAGATACAGCATCAGCGCCACCTGGTTGTCGTGCGCCACAGCCAGCCTCACTGTCGCCAGCTCGGCGATGGTGCAGGCATGCTTGATGGCCGCCTGCACCAGTTGCCGGCCCAGCCCCCGGCCGCGCGCCTGCGGCGCCACATACACGCCCCACAGGACCGCTTTGTCGTGCACGACGGCAATCGCTTCGCGGCGCAGGCCGGCCATGGCGATCAACTGCGTATCATCAAAAATGCCAAATATTATTTGGAATTGGGTGGGCTGCAGGCGCTGGCGCATCTGTGCCATCGGCAAGCCGCTTTCCAGCGCATGGGTGGTGCAAAAGGCGGCCGGCAGTTCGGCGATGCCGGCCAGGCGCAGCGCGCGGTAGGCGGGCGCGTCGTCGGGCGTGAGCGGGCGGACAAGGTGGAGGAAAGAAGCGGCGGGCATGGCGATGAGTATCGGATGTTGTGATCGGAAAGTAAACCTTGCGATATGGTGCGTGTTTGAATAAGATATATCTTGTTACGATATATCTTAAGGATAGCCATGTCTCCCCTGATGCGCACTACCGATCTCCAGCCACCAGCCGCCGGGCGCGGCCCTAAAATGTTTGACGCCGGCACCTTGCGCTACCTGGTGCTGCAGCTGATCGCCGACCAGCCGCGCCACGGCTACGATATCATCAAGGCGATTGCCCGGCGCGCCGGCAGCGGCTATGCACCGAGTCCGGGCGCCATCTATCCGCTGATGCATGGCCTGGTCGGGCATGGCTACGTGGCCGTCAGTTTGGACGGCAACAAGAAGCTGCACAGCATCACGCCCGCAGGGCTGGCTTTTCTGGACGCCAACCGCGCCTATGTCGACGCCATCGCCGCCCGCGTGGGGGCGACGGCCGACAAGGACGATGACTTGCGTCACCTGATGCATGAACTGAAAGCCGTGGTGATCGCGCAGTCGCGTGGCGACGAGCCAGGCCAGGCCCGGGTCGAAGCGATCCGCGCCATCCTGCGCCAGGCGCGCCACGCTATCGAGGCGCTGGCGTGAAGGCCGCCATCGATCCGGTGCCCCTGCTCGATCCCGTGCGCGAACGCTGGATGCTGTGGCTGCTGGCACTGACGCAATTTACCGTCATCATGGACTTCATGGTGATGATGCCGCTGGCGCCGCAACTGATGCAGGCTTTCCATATCGGCCCGGCCGCCGTGTCGGGCGCCGTGTCGGCTTATGCCTGGTGCGCGGGGCTGTCGGGCCTGCTCGCGGCCACCTATATTGACCGCTTCGACCGCAAAACCTTGCTGCTGACCATGTTCTGCCTGTTTACCGTGTCAAATCTGGCCTGTGCGCTGGCGCCGAATTTCCATGTGCTGCTGTGGTCGCGCGCCTTTGCCGGCCTGACTGGCGGCGTGCTGGGCGCCATCGTGATGGCCATTATCGGCGACGTGATTCCGGCCGAACGGCGCGGCGCGGCCACCGGTATCGTCATGACCTCGTTCGCCATGGCAGCGGTGGGCGGCGTGCCGATCGGCGTGGTGCTGGCCGCGCATTTCGGCTGGGCCTCGCCGTTCTTCCTGCTGGTGCTGCTGTCGCTGCTGGTCTGGCTGGCTGCGGCGCGGGTATTGCCTTCGCTCACGGCCCACCTTGCCGCCACGCCCGCGCCGCTGCGCGAGGTGCTGCCGAACCTGCTGGCGCTGTTTCGCGAACCGCGCCATGTGCAGGCGTTTGCCTTGTCCGTGGTGAACATGGCGGCCGGCATGCTGTTGATCCCCTTTATTTCACCGATGCTGGTGGGCAACCAGGGCCTGACGCCGCTGGACGTGACCTGGGTCTACCTGGCGGGCGGCTGCGCCACCCTGGTCACGGCGCGCATGGTGGGGCGCTGGGCCGACCGGGCCGGCAAGCGGACGGTCTACCGCGCGATGGCCTTGTTTTCCATCGTGCCGATGCTGCTGATCACGCATTTGCCGCAACTGCCGCTGCTGGCGCTGATGCTGGTGTTTCCGCTGTTTATGGTGTTTGTGTCGGGACGGACGATACCGCTGCAGGCGCTGCTGACGACGATCCCCGCGCCGCACCAGCGCGGCGCCTTTCTGAGCGCCAATTCGGCGCTGCAAAGCCTCGGCAATGGCCTCGGGGCCTGGCTGGGAGGATGGACCCTGCACACGGATGCGGCCGGCCATATCAGCGGCTACGGCCTCAATGGCTGGCTGGCGGCTGGCTTGTCGCTGCTGACGGTATGGTGGGCCTCGCGCGTCAGCGGCGCTGCCAGGCCGGTGGCGATGAAAAACGAATGACAGTGTGGTTACGGTTTTATTGCTACCTGATGGAGCCATGGTGATAAAGCGCGTATTTTTGATAGTTTTTTTGCAGATACACTCTGATTTGCTCAAAAACGGAAAAAGCATGCGCCCCCATCCTCTGTCGTTCTGTGTACTGATGTTCATTTCTTCCATTGCCATGGCCGCGCCGGGCACGCCCCTGGAGCGTGCCCATGACCAGCGTGCAACCATGCAGGGCAAGCGTAATGCAGTGCAACATAGCATCAATGAAACCTCAACGCCCGGGCAACTGCGCGAAGCTGCGGCGCGCTTTGAAGGCATTATCGTCGAACTGGACCAGCCTGCCATGCGCGACCTTGCCAACGGCTCCACCTACCTGCGCGCCGAGCGTCTCAATAATCTGATTCCGCTGGCCGAGGTCTACCTTCGTCTCGACATGAAGGACAAAGCCCTGGAGGCGCTGGAACAAAGCCAGCGCTCGAGCTGGATTCCGATCGAATTTGACAAAATACCAGCCTTCGAAGGCTTGCGCAACGAACCTCGTTTTGCGGCGATCAACGCCCGTGCCCGGCTCGGAACGAGAATTTTCGATACACCTGCCCTCGCTGCTGGCTACCAGGAAAAACTGAGTGTCGCAGAGCGGATCGCCGGTCTGTCACTGTTCTGGCACGAAGCGCGCCAGAATTTCGTGTATTTCGACCATGTATCGAACCTGGACTGGAATAAGGTCTACCTCGACTACTTGCCCAAGGTAATGGCGGCGCAAACGACGCGCGAATATTATGATGTCCTGATGCGGCTGGCTCCTTTGCTGCAGGACGGGCACACGAATATCTATCCTCCGGATGCGTTGAGCAGCACGTACTATTCCAGGCCGCCGCTTCGCACGGCCCTGATCGAAGACAAGGTCGTGGTAGTCGGGGTCAGCAGCCCGTCGCTTGAAAAAATCATCAAGGTTGGCGACGAGATCATCGAGATCGACGGCATGCCCGCCAAGGCCTACGCCCAGCAAAACGTCGCCCCGTTCGTGAGCAGCTCGACCCCGCAGGACAAAATCATGCGCATCTATACCAATCAGCTTCTCGCTGGTGATGGCGCCAAACCTGTCCATCTTTCACTGGTGGGTGCTGATGGCAAGCAGCGCGATACCAGCGTGCAGCGTAGCGGCTACCCGGATGTCGGCAAGCCGCCGGAGTTTGAGTTCAAGCTGCTCAAGGACAATGTTGCATATATTGCGCTGGACCATTTTCAAAGTGATGCCGGTGTCCGGGCATTTGAAAAAGCATGGCCTGTCATCGAGAAAGCAACGGCCTTGGTGATTGACGTGAGAAACAACGGCGGCGGGTCAACCGAGTTCGGCCACCAGATACTGCGCCATTTGACCAACCAGCCTGTCAGGGGCGCCGCCAGTTATGTTCGGCTGGGCGATCCTGTTATCCGGGCACAGCATGGCAATGCAGTGCATTGGTTGCGCCTTGATGGCGGTGCCGATGAGCGTCCCGGCAACGCACCAGTGTTTACCGGTCCCGTCGCCGTCCTGTCCGGACCGCGCAGCTTTTCTGCGGCCGAGGACTTCCTGGTCGCCTTTGACCAGCTCCAGCGTGGGCTCATTGTTGGCGAGGCATCTGGCGGTAGCAGTGGCCAGCCACTGAGCTTTGAACTGCCCGGTGGCGGCATGGCGCGCATCTGCGTCAAGCGTGACACCTACCAGGACGGCCGCGAGTTCGTGGGCAAGGGCGTCATGCCGCAAATCGAAGCGCGGCCCACCCTGCAAAGCGTGCGCACAGGCGAAGATCCGGTACTGGCCGCCGCATTGTTGGCCTTGGCGCGCTAGCAAAGTAAAAAGAATATCCGCGCAAACGAAGTCATAAGTCAGCCATCTTGCCCATTTGGCCTAATAGTTGCCTAGTTGGTGACGCGCTGCATCGGCGCGCTTTCCTTGCGCCAGCGCTCCAGGCTGATCAAATCGCCTTCGGCCGTGTCGTCGACCAGGATGCGCTTGCCGTCTGGCGTGACGAGAAAGCTTTCCCAGCGGTGCGCCGCATCGGGCGCGTTTTCAAAAAAGCTCAGTTGAAAATAGGCCTGGCCGTCGACCAGGCGCTGTTCGGGCGCCGTTTCCATCACGGCGCCATGGGAACGGCCGCCCGAGATTTTTTCGATATGCGCCGACCAAGCGCGGATTTCCGGCAGCGCCAGCAGCGCATTGACGGCCTTGTCGTCAGGCTGCGCGCCGGCTGCGCCCTGTGGCGCCGGCGAGCTTGCTGGCGGCTGGTACACATAATACGCGCCCAGTGCGGCGGCCAGCAGGCCGGCCAGGATGCCGGCGGTAATGGCGGTTTTGGAAGACGAGGCGCATGCTTGCATGGTGGCGTGCTGGAGGTGGATGATGGCGGCCATGCTAAAGCAAAATCGGGGCGCGGGCAATCGCCCGTTGACGGCAAAAAAATGGACGAAAAAAAGCCACCTTCCGTGGAAGATGGCTTTCGGGGTTGCCGCAGATAAAAGAGCAGCTTTTGGTCTGCCAGCTATCATGCGGCGAGTGCGGCCCGGCAGCGCCGTCGACTGCGCGCCTGGCCGCAGGACCTTACATCATGCCGTCCATGCCACCCATGCCGCCCATGCCACCCATGCCGCCGCCCATGCCGCCGCCTGCTTTGTCGTCAGCGATTTCGCAGACCATGCAGTCGGTTGTCAGCATCAGCGAAGCGATCGAAGCGGCGTTTTGCAGCGCCGAACGGGTCACTTTGGCTGGGTCCAGCACGCCCATTTCGACCATGTCGCCATAGGTGCCGTTGGCAGCGTTGTAGCCGTAGTTGCCGGTGCCAGCCAGAACGGCTGCCACCACGACCGACGCTTCTTCGCCAGCGTTTTGCACGATCATGCGCAGTGGCTCTTCCATGGCGCGCAGGACAATCTTGATACCTGCGTCCTGGTCAGGATTGTCGCCCTTGACCGTGATGTTGGCGCGTGCGCGCAGCAGGGCTACGCCGCCGCCTGGCACGATGCCTTCTTCCACGGCAGCGCGGGTCGCGTGCAGTGCATCTTCAACGCGGGCTTTTTTCTCTTTCATTTCGACTTCGGTGGCAGCGCCAACCTTGATCACGGCAACGCCGCCGGCCAGTTTGGCCACGCGCTCTTGCAGTTTTTCACGGTCGTAGTCCGAGGTCGCTTCTTCGATCTGCACGCGCACTTGCTTGACGCGCGCTTCGATAGCACCAGCTTCGCCGGCGCCATCGATGACGATGGTGTTTTCCTTGCCCACTTCGATGCGCTTGGCCTGGCCCAGCTCTTCGAGCGTTACTTTTTCCAGCGTCAGGCCGACTTCTTCAGCGATCACCTGGCCGCCGGTCAGGACAGCGATGTCTTCCAGCATGGCTTTGCGGCGGTCGCCGAAGCCTGGTGCTTTCACTGCGCAGGTTTTCAGGATGCCGCGGATGTTGTTGACCACCAGCGTCGCCAGTGCTTCGCCTTCGATGTCTTCGGCGATGATCAGCAGTGGACGGCCAGCTTTGGCCACTTGTTCCAGTACCGGCAGCAGGTCACGGATGTTCGAGATTTTCTTGTCGCACAGCAGGACGAATGGATTGTCCAGGATGGCAACTTGCTTTTCTTGATTGTTGACGAAGTACGGCGACAGGTAGCCGCGGTCGAACTGCATGCCTTCCACGATGTCGAGCTCGTCGTTCAGCGACTTGCCGTCTTCGACGGTGATGACGCCTTCCTTGCCGACTTTTTCCATCGCTTCAGCGATGCGCTCGCCGATCGAGTAGTCCGAGTTGGCCGAGATCGCGCCAACCTGGGCGATTTCCTTGGTGGTGGTGCAAGGACGGGCGATTTTCGCCAGTTCTTCCACGGTTGCGGCGACAGCCTTGTCGATGCCGCGCTTCAAGTCCATCGGGTTCATGCCGGCGGCAACGAACTTCATGCCTTCGCGCACGATGGCTTGTGCCAGCACGGTCGCGGTGGTGGTGCCGTCACCGGCGTTGTCGCTGGTGCGGGAAGCAACTTCCTTGACCATTTGCGCGCCCATGTTCATGAGCTTGTCTTTGAGTTCGACTTCTTTGGCGACCGAGACACCATCCTTGGTGACGGTCGGGGCGCCGAACGAGCGCTCCAGGACCACGTTGCGGCCTTTCGGGCCCAGGGTCACTTTGACTGCGTTGGCGAGAATGTTCACGCCTTCGACCATCTTGGCGCGCGCTGCGTCGCCGAATACTACTTCTTTAGCTGCCATGTTCAATTCTCCAGAAATTTCGGAATAGATCTATTTAAAACGTGGAAACAATTACAGAACGACGATCGCCATGATGTCTTCTTCGCGCATGACCATCAGTTCCTGGCCATCGACTTTGACGGTCTGGCCGGCATATTTGCCGAACAGCACGCGGTCGCCCACTTTGACATCCAGAGGACGGACTTTGCCGTCGTCGAGAATCTTGCCATTGCCTACGGCAAGGACTTCGCCTTGATCCGGTTTTTCAGCAGCTGCATCAGGAATGATGAGGCCGGACGCAGTCTTGGTTTCCTGGTCGAGGCGTTTGACGATGACGCGATCGTTCAATGGGCGCAGATTCATACAAAACTCCTTAAAGTTCAATGGATAAGTGTTGCTCGATCCTGGCCAGCCCGGCATCGCGCCAGGCCAACTGTCGACCGACCGCCGTATCACGACGGCATGCAACGAATCAAGCAAGCCTCGTTCGTCCCTGGCCTGTCCGCCTCTGGCGGGAGTGCGCCGCGGTGTCGCCCACCGCGCGTACTCCTTGCCAAAAGCAGGCAAGCACCGGTTTGTCATGAAGATTGCTACGAAAGAGTTTGTTAGCACTCTCTACTAACGAGTGCTAATTATAGGGACGGCAGGGGGCTTATTCAAGGGGAACATATTTATACACGATTCGTGCAGGCTGCATAGTGACTGGGGTTTGCGCTGCCGCAAGCCATCTTCCCGGGCGTCAGCGGCGCAAGCGACTCTGGCATGGCCTGCGCGACAGGGCTGCTTCTGTACACACGAGTAACACATCGCATGGCTAAAATTTTTCAGGATGACCAGTATTTGCCTCTGACGCCGCCCAAGGAACCGCGCAGGAGCATCCCTGGCACGCCAGAAACAGTGACATGATGATAAAAACCCTGTATTTGTCGGCAACTACGCGTATTGATGTAATTATGTGTGACAGTAACGTGATTCGGTTGACGCCCGCATGACCTGCGTCCTATAGTGGCGGGATGATTTCCGAATTCAACGAATTATCCGACAAAATCGGCTTGCTGGCCGAGATGACCCATGCGCTGCGTCGTGAAAACGCGCAACTGCGCAAGGACAATACCGCCCTTGCTGCGGAGAACGCGCTGTATGTGCAGCGCATGCGCGAGGCGCAGGAGCGAGTCGAGGCGCTGCTGGAAAAGATTCCGGAACTGGTACAGTCGGGCCTGGAGCAAGCCGCATCCGAAGCCATGGCCCATGCGGCTGACAACGGGAAGGAAGCGTGATGGCGCGTGTCGATGTCAATATCATGGGCCAGTCCTACAGCATGGTCTGCCGCGAAGGTGAAGAGCGCGCGCTGCGCGAGGCGGCCATCTACCTGGACAGCAAGATGAAAGCCATCCGCGATGCAGGCAAGGTCAAGGGCAACGACCGCATTGCCGTGCTGGCGGCGCTGGGCGTGGCGGCGGAGTTTTTGTCCGTCAAGTCGCCGCAGGGACCGCTGTCCGAACTGACCATCCTGGAAGTGAAGCAAAAAATTTCGGCCATGCACATGGTCCTCGACAGCGCGCTCACGCCTCAAGAGAATTTATTTTAAGCAGCTCTTAAGTGCCCGGGCCGCATGTTCGGTACGAATTTCCTTTGCGATGTGCGGACTAAGGAGTAAACTTCCGGCTACCCTGCAGTGTTCGCGATTGCCATATATTCCTTGAACCATTTATGCGCATCGGTTGCGAATTTTGTTTGATGGGAGTGAGCGTCGCTCGTTCGACGAACCCGAAATTGAACTAACGTGACCACCTTGAACCGTTTGGTTCGGGATGCCGGCATAGCGGCACAGGCGGGGCCTAATACAGAAAGAACGGTTGCAGCACTGTGTGCGCAACCGTTTTTTTACGTCCCGACGTTCTATTCAGGGTTGCTTATGAAACAGTACTGGTTGATGAAATCCGAGCCCACCGAAGTGAGCATCGATGACCTGATGGCGGCGCCCGGGCACACCATGCCCTGGTTTGGCGTGCGCAACTATCAGGCGCGCAACTTCATGCGCGACGGCATGCGCGAGGGTGACGGCGTGCTGTTCTACCATTCCAGCTGCGCGCAGCCGGGGGTGGCGGGGGTGGCCGAAGTGGCCAGCACGGCCTACCCTGACCACAGCCAGTTCGAGCGGGACAGCCATTATTTCGATCCGAAGGCGACCCAGGAACAGCCGCGCTGGGTCAGCGTCGACGTGCGCGGCCTGAAAAAGACGGCGCTGCTGCCGCTGCTTGAGTTGCGCCAGATGCCGGCACTGGAAGACATGCTCCTGCTGAAAAAGGGCAGCCGGCTGTCGATCACGCCGGTCACGCCGGCGCAGTGGCAAGCCATCCAGGCGCGGCTGAAGGATTAGTCCGGCGCCTGCGTGCCGACTTCCTCGATATCGATTTCCATGCGGTAGGCCAGCGCGATGAACAGCGCCTGGCACAGGCAGATGGTGCCGGTCAGCGAGCGGAAGGCAAACGCGCTGCCTTCGGTCACCGTCAGCAGGGCGTCGGCGCTGCGCGCCAGGGGCGCGAGCTTGCTGTCGGTAATGACCAGCGTCTTTGCGCCGTTGTCATGCGCCATGCGCGCGCATTCCAGGGTTTCCTTGCCATACGGCGCAAAGCTGATGGCAATGGCCACATCGCCTTCGCGCACGCTGCGCATCTGGTCGCGGTGGCCACCGCCCAGGCCCGTCACCAGGTGCACGCGCTTGCTGGTGTGCTGCAAGGCATAGGCAATATAGGACGCCACCGGAAACGCGCGCCGCACGCCCACCACATAGATATTGTCGGCCTGCTGCAGCAAGGTAACGGCCGCCTCGAGCTGCTCGTCATCAAGCCCGGCCGCCAGCTCATCGAGGCCGCTGCGGCTGGCGGCGATGAATTCGCGCGTCAGGTCGCCCGTGCGCACCTTGCTGTCGCGCGAGGAAATCAGCTTGCGGATGCGCTGGCGGTAATTCGGCGCGGCGCGCGCCTGCTCGGTATACGCCTGGCGGAACACGTCCTGCATTTCGCTGAAACCGGAAAAGCCGAAGCGCTGCGCGAAGCGCACGATGGCCGACGGCTGCACGTCGCAGGCGGCGGCGATGTCGCTGATGCGTTCGAGCATCAGGCTGGCGCGGTGCTGTTCGACATGCTTGGCGATCAGTTTCAACTGGCGCGACAGGCTGTCGTATTCATCGACGATTTGTTGCATTAACTGGTCAATCGCGGCGGGTTGTGCCATCTCTTGTGCTCTCTTGTATCGGCTGTGGGCAAGGCACGGCTGGCGCCATGCTGACGCCCTCTTTGCTGGATAAATTATAGAATCGAATTCCAGAAATAGAAAGAAATTTCGATTTTATTCCATTTGGAAAAAATAATTTCAGCCATGGCTGTCGCATTTGCGTGTGTCAGCTGTGCGTGTCGCCGGGACGCGACCACGCCGGCGCGCCGCGCCGGGTGGTGGCAAGCTTGGCAAGGGAAGAAGGACGCCGGCTCAGGCGCCGGTGAGGCGCGCCTTGGTCGGCGGCGTGGCCATGATGCGGCTTTTGTACGACCAGACCAGCAGGGCAATCGCGCCGACGATCATCGGCAGCGACAGCATCTGGCCCGAGGTGATCGGCACGCCGAACCACACGACTTCCCAGTCCGGCGTGCGGAAGTATTCGGTAAAGAAGCGCGCGCAGCCATACAGCAGGGTGAACATGGCGCCGACGGCGACGCGCGGATGCGGCTTGCGCGCAAACAGCCACAGGATGATGAACACCAGAATACCGTCGACCAGCATCTGGTAGATCGGCGACGGGTGCACGGGGTAGGGGATGCCCGGCCACTGCATGGCCCACGGCAGGCTTTCGGGCGCGATGCGGCCCGGCAGTTCGGCGTTGATGAAGTTGCCCAGGCGGCCGGCGGCGTAGCCGAGCGGCACCAGCGGCGCGATAAAGTCGAGTACGTCGAACAGATTGCGGCCCGCCTTGCGGCCCCACAGGTACATGGCCAGGATTACGCCCAGGAAGCCGCCGTGGAAGGACATGCCGCCATGCCAGACCATCAATATTTCCAGCGGATTGTGAAAGAAGTATTCGGGGCGGTAGAACAGCACTTCGCCCAGGCGCCCGCCGATCACCACGCCCAGCATGCCATAGAACAGCATGTCGTCGAGGTCCTCCTTTTTCCAGCCCAGCACGGCGATATGGGGCTGTTTGATGCGCACGCGGCCCAGCGCAATGAAGAGGGCAAAGGCCAGCACATACATCAGGCCATACCAGTGCACGGCGAGCGGGCCGATCTGGACGGCAATCGGATTGGGCATCGGGTGTATCAGCATCGGTGTCTTTCTAAAGATTGGGCAAGGTGCCGCGCAGCAGGGCCAGAAAACCCTGCAGCACGGGCGAGGTATTGTCGCGCCGCCAGGCAAGCCCCGTCTCGACCAGGGGCGTCGGGTCTTGCAGCGGCCTGTATTCTACGCCGGGGCGCATCAGATTCGATACCGATTGTGGCACAAGCGCGATGCCCATGCCAGCCGAGACCAGGCTGACGATGGTTTGCATCTGGATCGCCTGCTGGCCGATCAGGGGCGTCACGCCGGCGGCGCCGAACACGCCGAGGATGGCGTCGTGCAGGGCCGGCGAGATGGCGCGCGGGAAAATGATCAGGGGCAGCGCCGGCACGTCGCGCAGTCGCACCGGGCCCGGTGTGTTCAATATATCCAGGCCGGCCGGCGCGGCCAGCACCAAGGGTTCGGCCAGCACTGGCAGGTAAGCCAGCGCCAGCCTGGCTTTATCGGGCAGCGGCGGGATCAACAGGCCGGCGTCGACCCGCCCGGCCAGCAGTTCCTCGAGTTGCAGATCGGAGGTTGCTTCCTGCAGCGCGATCTGTACTTGCGGATAGGCCGCCTGATACGCGCGCAGCAGCGGCGGCAGCACGCTGTAGTCGGCCGACGAGACGAACGCCAGTGCCAGCCGGCCCGCTTCGCCCTGCGCCGCGCGCCGCACCAGCGCCGGCAGGTCCTGCGCCTGGGCCAGCATGCGGCGCGCTTCGGGCAGCAGGGCGGTGCCGGCCGGCGTCAGGCGCACTTCGCGCCGCGTGCGGATAAACAGCGGCGCGCCCAGCAGGTCTTCCAGCGCCATGATGGTTTGCGACAGCGGCGGCTGCGTCATGTGCAGGCGCAGCGCGGCGCGGCCGAAATGCAACTCTTCGGCAACGGTGACGAAATAGCGCAACTGGCGCAACTCAAGAGGCATCATTGATATGTATTTCCATGTTGAACAATTGCTGTGATATCTATTTCGACTCACAGCCATGTGCATCATATATTTGACAGGCAGGCGTGCGCAAGGCAATCTGGCGTACCCCCACTGCACGCAGGGTTGTGTTCTCCATCCCGGCAGTCAGGCAACTCTTTTGAAAGACCATCATGCCGCAATACCGCTCACGCACCACCACCCACGGCCGCAACATGGCCGGCGCCCGCGCCCTGTGGCGCGCCACCGGCATGAAGGACGGCGACTTCGACAAGCCGATCGTGGCGGTCGTCAACTCGTTTACCCAGTTCGTGCCCGGTCACGTGCACCTGAAGGACCTGGGCCAGATGGTGGCGCGCGAGATCGAAGCGGCCGGCGGCGTGGCCAAGGAGTTCAACACCATCGCCGTCGATGACGGCATCGCCATGGGCCACGGCGGCATGCTCTATTCCTTGCCGTCGCGCGACCTGATCGCCGACTCGGTCGAATACATGGTCAACGCCCACTGCGCCGACGCCATGGTCTGCATCTCGAACTGCGACAAGATCACGCCGGGCATGCTGATGGCCGCCATGCGCATCAATATTCCGGTGGTCTTCATTTCCGGCGGCCCGATGGAAGCGGGCAAGGTCGTCAAGGTGGTCAACGGCAGCCAGAAGATCATCAAGCTCGACCTGGTCGACGCCATGATCAAGGCCGGCGACAGCAGCGTGTCCGACGCCGACGTGGCCGAAATCGAACGCTCGGCCTGTCCCACCTGCGGTTCGTGCTCGGGCATGTTTACGGCCAACTCGATGAACTGCCTGACCGAAGCGCTGGGCCTGGCCCTGCCCGGCAACGGCACGATTCTGGCCACCCACTCGGACCGCCAGCAGCTGTTCCTGCGCGCCGGCCGCCTGATCGTCGAACTGGCCAAGCGCCACTACGAGCAGGACGATTATTCGGTGCTGCCGCGTTCGATCGCCACCAAGGCCGCGTTCGAGAACGCCATGGCGCTCGACGTCTCGATGGGCGGCTCGACCAACACCGTGCTGCACCTCCTGGCCGCCGCCCACGAGGCGGAAGTCGAATTCACGATGGCCGACATCGACCGCATTTCGCGCAAGGTGCCGTGCCTGTGCAAGGTTGCGCCGATGACCGACAAATACCATATCGAAGACGTGCACCGCGCCGGCGGCATCGTGGGGATTCTGGGCGAACTGGCGCGCGCCGGCCTGTTGAACACCACCTTGCCGACCATTCATGCGCCGACCATGGCCGACGCCATCGCGCAAAACGACATCAAGTGCACGGACGATCCGGCCGTGCATGAACTGTTCCGCGCCGCGCCGGGCGGCGTGCCGACGCAGACCGCCTTCTCGCAGTCCGAGCGTTTCGCGTCGGTCGACACCGACCGCGCCACCGGCTGCATCCGCGACAAGGCGCACGCCTATTCGCAGGATGGCGGGCTGGCCGTGTTGTACGGTAACCTGGCCGAGAAAGGCTGCATCGTCAAGACGGCCGGCGTCGACGAAAGCATCTTGAAATTCTCGGGCAAGGCGCGCGTGTTCGAAAGCCAGGATTCGGCCGTCGCAGCCATCCTGGAAGACACCGTGCATGAAGGCGACGTCGTCATCATTCGCTACGAAGGCCCGAAAGGCGGCCCCGGCATGCAGGAAATGCTGTACCCGACCTCGTATATCAAGTCGAAGGGCCTGGGCAAGGCCTGCGCGCTGTTCACCGATGGCCGTTTTTCGGGCGGCTCGTCGGGCCTGGTGATCGGCCACGCCTCGCCGGAAGCGGCCGAAGGCGGCGCCATCGGCCTGGTGGAAGAGGGCGACTTCATCGATATCGATATCCCCGAGCGCACCATCAACCTGCGCGTCACACCTGCCGAACTGGCCGCGCGCCGCGCCGCCATGGAAGACAAGGGCGAGGCCGCCTGGCTGCCCGTCAACCGCGACCGCTATGTGTCGCAGGCGCTGCAGGCCTACGCGGCCCTGACGACGTCGGCCGACCGTGGCGCCGTGCGCGACCTGTCGCAGCTGAAAAAGCGCTGATCGTTGTAAAAACGCCGCATTGTCACGCCGCTTTTCGAAGCGGCGTGGCATAGGGTTACATCGCCTTACAAACAACATGGGAATTGGCGCGCGCTTGGGGCAAAATGGGTTTGCCGCAAGTGTTTGTTGTTTTAGAACACTTGATCTGAGCTCGTGGTGAACCTGCCGAAACCCGGTAGAATGCCGGCAGGAAGTTACTCTGGAGAAAAGACAATGAAACGTTCCATGATGTTGGTAGGTGTACTGGCTGTGTCGGCATTGACCTCGCAAGTGGCGATGGCCAACCCTGACCTGGCGAAAGCAAAGAATTGCATGGCTTGCCACGCCATCGGCAGCAAGCTGGTCGGTCCTGCGTACAAAGACGTGGCCGCCAAATATGCCGGTCAAAAAGACGCGGAAAACAAGCTGGTGGCGAAAGTCATGAAGGGCGGCTCCGGCACCTGGGGCGCGATCCCGATGCCGGCCAACCCGCAGGTCAGCGAAGCGGAAGCCCGCACCCTGGTCAAATGGGTGTTGGCGCAGAAATAATCTGTGCCGAAACCGCAGTAGCACCGCAATTAACGCGCCGGCATTCCCGGCGCGTTTTTTTTAAAGATTGCCCATCCCTTTCAATGTCGCCCTGACCGCTGCCTCCAGCGGCGTATGCGGCTCGTGCCCCAGCACCGCCAGCAGTCTTGCATTGTCCATGCGTAACGGCGTCTGCCACAAGTAACGCATCTCGCGCAGCTCGCGCAAGGTTGTCACAAAGGGCGCCGCCACGGTCATCAACCACCACGGAAAGGCTTTGATGCGCGGCGTGCGGCCCGTGGCCTGCGCCACCACGCGCGCAATTGCTTCGCTCATCTGGCGTCCGTCGTGGTCCCAGTGCCCGGCCAGGTGAAAGCGCGCGAACGGCGGCAGGCTGCTGCGCAGCGCCAGCAGCTCGACCATGGTGAGCGCCACGTCGGGCAGGTAAGACCATTGATGGCCGACGCCCTGCGCGCCCGGCGTGTTGATCGCGCGCACCGGCTGGCCCGGCTTGATCAGGCCTTGCGCGAACCAGTTGTTGCCGGCGTGGGGACCGAAAAAATCGCCGGCGCGCACGATCAGCACGCGTGCTGTACCGGTGCTGGCGGCGCGTTCCAGCCGCGCTTCCAGCGCCACCCGGATCGCGCCCTTGCGCGTGGCCGGGTGCTGGGGGGAGTCCTCTTTCAGCATGGGAAAGGCATCGGCGCCATAGTTGTAGACGGTGCCTGGCAGCACGATGGTGGCGCCTTGTGCCTGCGCGGCGGCAATCGTGTTGTCCAGCATGGGCAGCACCAGTTTGTCCCAGTCGCGGTAGCCGGGCGGGTTGACGGCGTGCACGATTACCGCGCAGCCCCTGGCGGCCACCAGCACGTCGGCGCCCACCATGGCGTCGCCCCGAACCCAGGTGACGCCGTCGCTGCGTGGCGAGGGCGGTTCGCCACGCGCCATGGCGCGCACCTGCCAGCCCGCCGCCAGCAGCTGGCGCACCATTTCGCCGCCGATGCCGCCGGTGGCGCCCAGTACCAATGCCGTCTTGTTGTCCATGCTGTTCTCCCTGTGGTTGATGGGGTGTAGTATCGCCGCAGGCAGGCTAGTTGGGAATTGACGAACATCGCCCATCGGCTATACATTTATGCATGACCAAAAATATCGCCTGGGAGTACTACCGTTCGCTGCTGGCCGTGCTGACCCACGGCTCGCTGTCCGCCGCCGCGCGCGCGCTGGGCATCACGCAGCCCACCGTCGGTCGCCATGTCGCCGCGCTGGAACAGGAACTGGGCGTGGCGCTGTTTACGCGCTCGCAGCAGGGCTTGCTGCCGACCGAGGTCGCGCTGGCCCTGCGGCCCCATGCGCAGGCGATGGCGCACACGGCCAGCCTGATGGAACGCGCAGCCGGCAGTGCGGGCCAAGGCGTGGCCGGCGTGGTGCGCATCTCGGCCAGCGAAGTGGTGGGGGTGGAAGTGCTGCCGCCGATACTGGCGCGGCTGCGCGAGCGCCATCCGGCGCTGGTGGTGGAACTGGTGCTCAGCAACCAGGTGCAGGACTTGCTGCGGCGCGAAGCCGATATCGCCGTGCGCATGGTGCCGCCGCGCCAGGAACGGCTGGTGATGCGCAAGGTGGGGGTGATCGAGGTGGGCCTGTTTGCCCACCGCGACTATCTGGCGCGCCACGGCGAGCCGCAGCACACTGAAGACCTGGCAAGCCATGCATTGATCGGCTACGACCTGCCGAGCCCACTGGTGCGCGGCATCGCGGGCGCCTGGCAAGCGCTGTCGCGCGAGCGTTTTTCCCTGTGTTGTGACAGCGACCTGGCGCAGATGGCCTTGATATGCGCCGGCGCCGGCATCGGCGGCTGCCAGGTGCTGCTGGCGGCCAGGGAGCCCGCCCTGCAGCGGGTGCTGCCAGACGCTTTTACTCTGCCCCTGGAAACCTGGGTGACCATGCATGAAGACCTGCGCAGCAGCCTGGGCTGCCGCGCGGCCTTCGATGCGCTGGTGGAAGGATTACAAGACTACACAGCTTGATTACTTGACGACTTCCATCTTGGTCTTCTTGCCGTCACGGTAAGTAAATAAGGTCAGCGCGCCATCCTTGATGTCGCCATTGGCGTCAAATGCGATCGGTCCCGTCACGCCCTGGTATTTGACTTTCGCCAGGAAGGGCAGGTAGACGGAAGGCTTCGAGGACTTGGCGTCGGCCATGGCGGTGGCCATGGTCATCACGGCGTCGTACACATACGGCGCGTACAGCTGCACGTCCATATTGTATTTCTGCTTGTAGCGGGCGCGGAATTCGTCCATGCCTTTTTGCTGCGCGCCCGTCACGCCGCCCGCTTCCGCGCAGGTCACCAGGTTTTCGCCGATGGCGTCGCCGGCCAGCTGGCCCAGCGGCTCCGTGCACAGGCCGTCGCCGCCCATGAACTTGGCCTTGATGCCCAGCGCCTTCATCTGGCGCAGCATCGGGCCGCCCACCGAATCCATGCCGCCGAAGAAGACCAGGTCAGGATTTTTGGACTTGATGCTGGTGAGAATCGCGTTGAAGTCGGTCGCATTGGCATTGGTAAATTCCTTGCCGACGATTTGCACGCCCGGCATGGCTTTTTTCGCGCCCTTGACGAACTGTTCCGCTACACCCTGGCCATAGGCCGTGCGGTCGTCGATCACGGCGATCTTCTTGGCGCCCAGCTTGCCCACGGCGTAGGCGCCCAGAGTGCCACCGAGCTTGTTGTCATTGGCCACCACGCGGAAGGCCGTGTTGAACTTTTGCTGGGTGTAGGTCGGGTTGGTAGCGGCCGGCGAAATTTGCGGAATGCCGGCGTTGAAGTAGATGCGCGAAGCGGGAATGGTGGTACCGGAGTTCAAATGTCCGATCACGCCGTTGACCTTGGCGTCGACCAGCTTTTGCGCCACGGCTGTGCCCTGTTTCGGGTCGCCTGCGTCATCCTCGCCCACCAGCACGAATTTCACGACCTTGCCATCGATTTTGAAACCCTTGGCGTTCAGGTCCTCGATTGCCATCTTGGCGGCGTTTTCATTATCCTTGCCCAAGTGGGCGCTGGCGCCCGAGACCGGAGCGACGTGGCCTATCTTGATGATTTCCTGCGCCCCTGCATGGCCGGCAAAGGCGAATGCGATGGCGAGGGAAAGGGTTGTGGTCTTGAGCAGCATAAAGATTCTCCAGTGGATAATATACGACGAGATACGACGAGATACGGCGGGCGGCGTCTCTTGAAACCGCTATGTGCGGCGGTGCGTGTGGAGAAAGGTACAATAAAAAACAGCGCGCGCAAAGCCGCAAATGCGCCTTTTTGCATTTTATCGCCACAATCACCAAAGTGAGGCGCACTGCACCGATTTCTATGGTGTGAGTGCACCAAACAATGGCGTTTGGGGCAGTGTGAGGTGGCGGCGGCCGATTGAATGAATTGATCGCATTTGAAATGACATGATGCGAACGGTCGGCAAGAAATCCTTGTTCAGTAGCTATGGCAGCAAGATTGTAAGCAGTTGCGCACCATTTCATGCGGCGGGCACCGACAGGCCAGCCATTGAGCCGCCAGAACCCCAAGCTTGCCGATCGATATCAAAAACATTCCGGAAAACAACAAATTGAACGATTTATTTGTTGCGACCCTCCCCAGGAGTATTTTCAGATGTAAATTGAATGCTCTTGGGAAAGTACAATCTGTACCGTCCGCGCATCCCCCTATTGCCCATCTCGCTGGAGACAAAATGAATAACGCTGTCCGCACCACCTTGCGCACCGCCGCCATTGGCGGCTTCATCGCCTTGCAATCGATCGCCGGCCAGTGCGCCGAGCCGGCGACGCACCACCCGCACTGGAGCTACAGCGGTACCTCGGGGCCTGAAAAATGGAGCGAAGTCGACAGCAAATTCACGTCGTGCTCGCAGGGCAAGGTGCAATCGCCGATCGACATCCGCACCACCGACGCCAAGCACGGCGCGCTGTCGCCGCTGACGTTCGACTACCAGGCCAGCCCGCTCAAACTGATCGACAACGGCCACACGATCCAGGTCAACTACGCGCCAGGCAGCTTCATGACGGTCGACGGCAAGCGCTACGAACTGCTGCAATTCCACTTCCACAAGCCGAGCGAGGAACGCATCGACGGCAAGAGGTACGCGCTGGTCGCGCACCTGGTCCACAAAAACGCCGAGGGCGAACTGGCCGTGGTCGGCGTGTTGATGGAGCCCGGCGCCAAGCGCGCCATGATCAAGACCATCTTCGACAACCTGCCGCCTCAAAAGGAGAAGGAAGTCGAAGTGCCCGGCGTCAGCATCAACATCGCCTCCCTGCTGCCGGAGAACCGCGCCTACTACAGTTTCAGCGGTTCGCTGACGACGCCGCCATGCAGCGAAGGCGTGGCCTGGTATGTGATGAAGAACGCTGTGCCGGTGTCGTCCGCGCAGATCGCCCAGTTCGGCCACGTCTACAAGATGAACGCCCGTCCGGTGCAGTCGGCCAACGGCCGTGTGGTGCTGGTCAACGACTAGGCCGGCAAAACCTCGATGGTGCCGGTGTTGACTTGCACTAGCGCACTTCCCTGACCATCGGATTTCCATGCAAGCGCAACTCGAATCGTCGCATGCGGTCGGCATCAGCCGGCTCGCACACGCCGCTCAAGGAGCGCCTGTCGCGCGTCTGCGACAAGCGCGACGGTATCCAGGTCGACGCCAACCGTTTCGGCATGTGCTACGGCGGTGCGCATGAAGTAGACGCGGCAGCGCTGCAAGGTGCTCTGAGCACCTTGCCTGCTGACGCCTTCATATCGCACGTTACCTTCGAACCAGGATCCGCTGTTTTCACCGATCACCGATGATCTGCGCGTGGCGCGAATGACGAATCGCTACCGATCCTGCTGCGCGCAAAGCGCAGCCAATCTGGCCTGAAAACAAAAGCACGGCGCAATACCTTCCAAGCTTTCCACGCGGGTTCGATTCCCGCCACCCGCGCCAGATGAATTGAAAGACTGCCTCCTTGCTTGCGTGGGCTTTTCGATTGCAAGAAATCTTCCATTCCGATGTGACCACCAAATAAGCTTAACGACATCAGCCAGTCCGTGACCCAATCCACCCAAGTTAAGGCATTCAGCAATTTTTCTGAGTCATCGATTTGTGCGGCTTTTGACCTTTTTTGCGTGGTGTCGAGCGATTTTCACGATGGCGATAGGTCCGACCGGCAATCAAATCGAGCATTGTCCGCAGTAGTGCGCCGACCTTTCTGCCGGTCCTCGCGCCCAGCAGAAGAATGGGGAGCAGCGGTTTGAGCGCAGTGTTGGCATAGGCATGATTGACGCGTTTGCTGTCGGGCAGAGCTGCGTCGGCATGCGCGGTCAGGGCGACGAGGGCCTGCAGGTTGTCGCAGACGATTTTGGCGGCGACATCCTGTGCCACGGCTTGCTGGGTCAGTCCGGTCACATGCTCCAGATTGAGCCTGTGCTTGAGCCGTTTGAAGGCCTCTTCGATGCCCCAGCGTTCGTGGTAGAGCTCGCCAAAGCAGCCGGCCGGATAAAGCTTGTCGTCCAACAGGTTGGTCATCAGCACGCGCTGTTCGCCGCCCGGCGAGACGTTGCGCACAAGGCGCACGCGCTGCGCTTTGCGCGAACACTCGTAGTCGAGCGCGTCGCGCTTGTTCGGCGCAGGCAGCATGACGACTTGATCCGGCGCCTTCGAGCGCATGAACGCCCGCACGCAGGCGAAGCCGCTGGTATTGTCGACGCGCATGCAGAATTTGACGGCGCGGTCGTTGAGCACGGCGACTAGCCAGCGGCAGGGGTAGCCACGGTCGAGCAGCAGCAGGTCGTCCGGGGAAAGCCGGTCCAGGTGTTCGAACAGAAACTGGCGTTTGCCGCGTTCGTGGACGTCGTGCAGGGCGGCGGCGAGCATCAAGTCAGGCCCCGGCAGGAACAGGCCGAACAGGATTTGATCGGCCAGCGCGGCGCGCTTGACATGGCTGGCCCTCAGACCGAAAAGCACTGTCGAGGCGTCGGCGGCGACCAGCCGCAGCCCGCACCAGCGCGGCACAAACTGGTCCGTCTCGGCGCGCGCGACGAGCCAATCGTTGAGGCCG
The DNA here is from genome assembly GCF_002250505.1 of Janthinobacterium sp. PC23-8. Lineage (GTDB taxonomy): Bacteria > Pseudomonadota > Gammaproteobacteria > Burkholderiales > Burkholderiaceae_D > Janthinobacterium. The sequence continues at coordinate 1,180,320 of NZ_NJGY01000001.1, read as the reverse complement.
GGAATGGCGTTCAGGGACAGCTTGGCGCGTGCCTGGGCGAACGCCTGTTCGGATACCTCGTGGACCAGCTGGGCTTGCTGGCGAAGATGGGCGAAGAAGGTGTCCAGTTCGGCCTGGATGCTCATCCGCATGCCCTTCCGCATGATGGCGACCAGCGTCGCCAGCGGCAGCTTGCGACGGCGCGAAAACGCGGTCGGATGGTCGGTGTGGCGGGCATCGTGGATAAACTCTGTTGAACATAAGTGGGCGGCGAAATCTTGAAACAACGTGGTTAGAACGGACATGGCGGCGATTGGAAATAAAAATCCACACTGCACGCCGCGATTTTAATCCGGTGTCAAGTGTATTTGTATTAATATTGAAAATAAATTACTTAAACGCACACCAATTCCTTAACTTGGGTGGATTGACTGGCCGGCGGTCTGGACTTGTGTATAACGAAGTGCAGCAACGCTGGCTCTTGCTTGGATACATGTGGGAAAGTGTGAGTATCTCAGGAAAAATAGATGCTAGAATTTGTATATTTAAATTTATTTAATGTTGGCATTTTTTGAACATTTCATATGAAAATATTCATTAATTTTTGATAATTTATCATCTATTTAATTTTTGGGAAAAAGTAAATTTTTTCTTGACGGAAATAAATTTTTTCGCTACGTTGTAAACAAGTTGCAATTTCGCAACTATTACTATTTAAATATTGGAGTGAAGCATGCAAGAATTAAGCTTTAACGAAATAGAAGAAGTATCAGGTGGAATTGTTCCTTTTCTCATGGCAGCTGCAGGTGTCGCCGGTGGTGCAGTAGCCTTGATCGAAATTGGAAAAGCTATCGGCGCAGCATACTATTACGCTACGCATTAAATGCCGAATTAGCAATATTCAAAAATCGAATTGTAAATACCAACTATTTAATTATCAAAAGGCATATTATGCAAGAATTACATTGCGGTGAAGTCGATCAAGTCTCTGGTGGCGTCGTTCCGTTGGTTGCCTACGCTGCCTACGCTGCTGCCGGTGCAGCGGTAGCTGGTCTGGTCGCTCTGGGAGCTTATGTCGGATATAACGACGCTAAATCTGCAGCCAAATGATAAATTAATTAAAAATTAATTTTAAATAAAAATTCCGCCTCATGTATTTTATATATAGGCGGATATTTTAAATATTATATATATTGGTAAATTATATGAATGATTTATTTGGTCGCATTTTATCTTGCGTAAATTTAATTCCTGCATATCTGCAAGTATTATTTTTGATCAGTGGTACTTCATTTTTTTTGTTTTTGATTGGCAAAACAATTGGTAAAGCATTTTTTTTCATGACTCACTAAAATAATTAATGCGATTCTAAATTATTTTGCTATAATATGTTTTTCTGAAAATTATATATTATTTTAATTGTGAAAATATCGATTCGCCCGTATGGGCGACGAGCCACGCCTTGCTCCTCATCACAGTTTCCATTTTAAAAGTAAATTATCTTGCGTGACCAATCCGGTGTCTCCGCTTCAGAAGCAAGCATAGCTCTTTCGGTTCAACCACTGTTCCGCCAGCAAGCTATCGAGCACTTGAGCAGTAAACAATACGGTACAGTGATACTGGCCCGCCCCGTCAGCCACCTGTTCCTAACCTGGCTATTTCTGGTGATCGCTATCACCATCATCGTTTTTTTCATTTTCTTCAGCACCACCCGCAAGGCACAGTCGCAAGGCGTGCTGCTGCCGACGAGCGGCGTGATCCGTGTGATGCCGGGCCAAACGGGCGTCATTACCAGGACCAGCGTCAAGGAAGGGCAAACCGTGCGTGCTGGCGATGTGCTGTTCGTATTGTCGGGTGAGCGCAGCAGTGCCAATGCTGGCGCGCCGCAGCAAGTCGTCTCAACCTTGCTGAAAAGCCGGCGCGACAGTTATGACGCCGAGCTGAAACAATCGAGCCTGCAGTCGCGCCAGCGCATGGCGGCCGGGCAGCGCCGCGCCAACGACCTCACGGCCGAGATCGCGCGCATGGACGACCAGATCGTGCTGCAGCAGCGCCGCGTCAGCCTGGCCGAGCAGTCCTATAAACGCTACAGCGATCTGCACGCCACCAATTACATCTCGTCGGCTCAGCTGCAGGACAAGCAGGCCGAGTTGCTGGACCAGCACCAGCGGCTGGCCGAGCTGCAACGCATCAAGTCGGCCAGCGGGCGTGACCTGGCTACTGCCCAGGCCGACGTACGCGACCTTCAAGTGCAGGCGCAGCGCGATGCGGAAAACCTGCAGCGCAATGTATCGGCCATCGAGCAGGACCTGACGGAAAACGAGGCGCGCCGCGAAATCCTGGTGCGCGCGGCGCAGGACGGCAAGGTCACGGCAATTACCACCGAAATCGGCCAGACGGTGGCCGCCAACAGCGTGCTGGCCTCGGTACTGCCGGAGGGCGCCCAACTGGAAGCGGAAATCTATGCGCCATCGCGTTCGGTCGGTTTTATCAAGCCGGGCATGGACGTGCTGCTGCGCTACCAGGCGTATCCGTACCAGAAATTCGGCCAGTATCCGGCGCGCGTGCGCGAAGTGGCCAGCACCTCGCTGCGCCCGGAAGACCTGGCCGTGCCGGGCGCCGTCAGCGGCACCAATGGCGAACCGTTATATCGCATCCGCTTGACCTTGCAGCGCCAGAGCGTGCAGGCGTATGGCGAAACGCTGCCCTTGAAGTCCGGCATGCTGGTCGACGCCAGCGTGCTGCTGGAACAGCGTCGCCTGTATGAATGGGTGCTCGAACCATTGTTCAGTATTTCCGGTCGCCTGTAGGCCTTCTTATTTCCTCTTTTTGGCTGCGCCTGATGCATTTACCCTCTCTTGCCCATTTGTCTTTCTGGCGCAGCAATCGCCTGCCCGTGCTGCTGCAAACGGAAGCGGCCGAATGCGGCCTGGCCAGTTTGTCCATGGTGGCCAGTTACTGGGGCCACCAGATCGATATTTCCAGCATGCGCCGGCGCTTTTCGGTGTCGTTGAAAGGCGTGACCCTGAAAGGCCTGATGGCCATGGCGCAGGGCCTGGCGCTGCATACGCGGCCCTTGAAACTGGACATGCAGCACTTGCCCGAGCTGAAGCTGCCGGCGATTTTGCACTGGGACCTGAACCATTTCGTGGTGCTCAAATCGGTCTCCGGCAGCCATGCGGTAATCCACGATCCGGCCGTCGGCGAACGCCGCTTGCCGCTGGCGGAAGTGGCCAAGCATTTTACGGGCGTGGCGCTGGAGCTGACGCCGACCGCCGAATTCAAGAAGGTCGAGGAAAAGCAGCAGTTCTCCCTGCTGTCGCTGATGGGGCGTGTGGTGGGCCTCAAGCGCGGCTTGCTGCAACTGCTGGTACTGGGCCTGGCCTTGCAGGTGTGCGCGCTGGTGGCGCCGTTCTATATGCAATGGCTGGTCGATGAAGCGCTGCTGGCGGCCGACCGCGACCTGATCACTGTACTCGGTTGCGGCTTTCTGCTGCTGGTGCTGATACAGACGGCGATTGGCGCCGTGCGCTCGTGGATTACCACCGTGCTGGCCACCAATCTGAACCTGCAATGGCTGGGCAATGCCTTCGCTCACCTTTTAAAGTTGCCGCTGCCGTATTTCGAGAAGCGCCATACGGGCGACATCGTCTCGCGTTTCAATTCGATCCAGACCATGCAGCGCAGCCTGACGACGCAATTTGTCGAAGGCGCGATCGACGGCGTGCTGGTGCTGGCCACCCTGGGCATGATGCTCATTTACAGCCCGCTGCTGGCCGGCGTGGCCTGTATCGCGGTGCTGCTGTATGTGCTGCTGCGCTGGGCCATCTTCAAGGCCCTGCGCGAGGCGACCGCCGAGCAGATTATCCACGCCGCCAAGCAGCAGACGCATTTTCTCGAATCGGTGCGCGGCATCCAGAGCATCCGCCTGTTCGGCCGTAATGAGGAGCGCCGCGCCAGCTGGATGAATGCGCTGGCCGACCAGTTCAACGCCGACTTGCGCATCGCGCGCCTGTCGGTGTCGTACCAGACCGCCAATACCCTGCTGTTCAGCGCCGAGCGCGTGATCGTCATCTGGATGGGCGCGCTGGCGGTGCTTGACAACCGTTTTTCGGTCGGCATGCTGTTCGCCTTTATCAGCTACAAGGATCAGTTCAGCCAGCGCATGGCCAGCCTGGTCGACAAGCTGTTTGAATTGCGCATGTTGCGCCTGCATGGCGAGCGCGTCGCCGATATCGTATTGACGCGTGCGGAAGAAGACAGCAACGACGTGGAAATCGATGTCGAGCATATTTCACCGTCGATCGAGATTCGCAACCTGGCATTCCGCTATGCCGACAGTGAACCGTTTGTACTGAGTGGGCTGAACCTGACGATACCGGCCGGCCAGTGCATTGCCGTCACCGGCCCGTCCGGCTGCGGCAAGACGACCCTGATGAAACTGCTGCTGGGCTTGCTGGAGCCGACCGAAGGCGAGATCCTGATCGGCGGCGTGACGCTGGCCAACCTGGGCATGAAAAATTACCGGCAGCTGTTGGGCACCGTGATGCAGGAAGACAGCCTGTTTGCCGGCTCGATCGCCGACAATATCAGCTTTTTTGCGCCGTCGCCGAACCAGCAGCAAGTGCAGGCCTGCGCCCAGCTGGCAGCCGTGCACGGGGAAATTGCCGCCATGCCGATGGGCTTCAATACCCTGGTGGGCGATATCGGCAGCGGCCTGTCGGGCGGGCAGAAGCAGCGTATCCTGCTGGCGCGTGCGCTGTACTGCAACCCGAAACTGCTGGTGCTGGACGAAGCGACCAGTCACCTCGATGTGTGGAACGAGCAGGCCGTGAATGCGGCGATTCAGAAAATCCAGCTGACGCGCGTGATTGTGGCGCACCGGCCGGAAACCATCGCCATGGCGCAGCGGGTGGTGGTGCTGCACCAAGGCAAGGTGGTGCAGGATATGATGCAGGAAGTAAAAGAGGCTGCCTGATCAGTACTGCGGCGGATGCAAATGCCCCAGCTCATGACTGACCGCATGCGCCACGATCTGCTCGAGCGACTGCTGCAAGTCTTCGCGCAAAGCGCCCCGCATGCCGATCAGGGCGTTTTGCAGCGCCGTTTGCAGCACCTGGGCGATGCGCTCTTCGAGCAGGTGGTCGATCTTGCCTTGCACCTGGTGCAGGATGCGCCGGGTCAGGCGCGCTTCGATGGCGTCCCAGTCGGGCTGCAGGGCTGCGGGACCCAGTAAAGGCGCCGGTTCGGCGATCCTGGCGGGCGGCGCCTCCTGGGGCTCGGCCGTCGTTTCATGCAAGGCTTCCGGTCCCGACAGCACTTCCGTCAGCAACGGGATGCCCTGGTCGAATGGCGGCCCGTTCATGGCTGATTGACCAGATTGGCCGCGACAAAATGGGTCGGCTGCACATGCTGCTTGCGGTAGTGCAAAAAGCGCTGGCGGCCGGCTTGCGCGTCCTCTTCATCCATGGACACGATTTCGAACACGCGCTGGAACTGCGCATAGCTGGCCGGGGGAACTTGCGACAGGTTGACGAGGATATCGTGGTGCGGCAGTGCCACAGTCTCATCAATAGTGAGCACGATGGGCGTCTGCGCGGCCAGCGGGTCGCCGACCAGCACGTGCGGCAGGAAGTCGGTGGCGGAAAATGTCCACAGGGCGGCATTCAATGCGTCGAGCTGGGCAGCATCCGCTGCCAGCACCACGATCTGGTTGCCGGCCATATAGGCCTTGCGCGCCAGGCGGCAGGCGTAGGCCAGCTTGTCCGGCACATTGGTATGAAAGTCGACGCGCGTCATATTGCCTGGGCCGTCCTTCAGGCCGCCATGCCGCTGTGGCGCAGCAGGGCGTCGATCGAGGGCTCGCGGCCACGGAAGGCCGTAAACGATACCAGCGCCGGGCGCGAACCGCCAACCGACAGGATTTCTTCCAGGTAGCGCTTGCCCGTAGCCGTGGATGCCTCTGGTCCCAGCGCCCTGGCTTCCTCGAAGGCGGCATAGGCGTCGGCGGACAGCACCTCGGCCCATTTGTAGCTGTAGTAGCCGGCCGCGTAGCCACCCGCAAAGATATGGCCGAACGAATTCTGGAAGCGGTTGAACGCGGGCGGGATGATCAGCGCGAATGTGGCGCGCACGCTGTCGATCAGCTGCTGCACGCTCTGGCCAGACCTTGCATCGTAGTCATAGTGCAGATGCATGTCGAGCAAGGAAAATTCGACCTGGCGCAGGGTCTGCAGGCCGGACTGGAAGTTTTTCGCCGCCAGCATCTTGTCATACAGCGCGCGCGGCAGCGGCTCGCCCGTCACACAGTGCGCCGTCATATGTTCGAGCACTTCCCATTCCCAGCAGAAGTTCTCCATGAATTGCGACGGCAGTTCCACCGCATCCCATTCGACGCCGGAAATACCGGATACGCCCAGTTCGTCGACGGCGGTCAGCATATGGTGCAGGCCATGGCCGAATTCATGGAACAGGGTGATCACTTCATCGTGGGTGAACAGGGCTGGCTGGGCCTTGCCATCGATCACGGCCGGTTCAGTAAAGTTGCAGGTAAGGTAGGCGATCGGGGTTTGCACGTGATTCGCGTCGGCGCGGCGGCCGCGCGCGTCGTCCATCCAGGCGCCGCCGCTTTTGCCGGCGCGCGCATACAGGTCCAGGTAGAACTGGCCGATCAGCTTGCCGTCGCGTTCGATGCGGTAGAAACGCACATCCTGGTGCCAGACCGCAGCCGTATCCGGCTTGATCTCGACCGTAAACAGATTCTGGATCTGGCGGAACAGGCCGTCGATCACCTTGTGTTCAGGGAAGTATTGTTTGACTTCCTGGGCCGAAAACGCATAACGGCGCTCCTGCAGCTTTTCGGACGCATACGGCACGTCCCACGCCTGCAGGTCTTCAATACCCAGTTCTTCCCGGGAGAATTGTTTCAGCTCGGCCAGGTCTTTCTCGGCATAAGGGCGCGCGCGTTTGGCCAGGTCTTCCAGAAAAGCGATGACCTGGTCGGGCGAGGTCGCCATTTTCGGCACCAGCGACACTTCGGCGAAATTGGCGTAGCCCAGCAGCTTGGCTTCTTCATCGCGCAGCTTCAACAGGGTGACGATGTTTTGCGTATTGTCCCAGTCTTCTTTCTTGCTGAACACCTCGCCCTGGTCCGAGGCCTTGGTGGCGTTGGCGCGGTAGATGGTTTCGCGCAACTCTCGCTTGTCGGCGAACTGCAGGATCGGAAAATAGGACGGGAAGTGCAGCGAGAACTCAAAGCCCTGCTTGCCCGCTTTTTCAGCGGCGGCGCGCGCGGCAGCCTTCACGTCGTCAGGGAGACCGGCCAGATCCGCTTCGTTGTCGACCAGCAGTTTGTAGTCATTGGTGGCATCGAGCACATTTTCGGAAAAGCGCGTCGAGACGGCCGCGTGTTCTTCCTGGATGGCGCCAAAGCGCTCTTTCTTGTCGTCGGGCAGCTCGGCGCCGCCCAGGCGGAAGTTGCGCACGGCGTTATCGACGATACGCCGGCGCGCCGGCGACAGGCCGGCGAAGGCGGCGCTGGCCTGCAGCTGCTTGTATTTGCCGAACAGGATTTCATTCTGGCCCAGCTCGGTCCAGAATTCCGTCACCTTGGGCTGGTTCGCATTGTAGGCGGCGCGCAGCTCGGGCGTATCGATCACGCTGTTGAGGTGGTTGACGATGCTCCAGGCGCGGCCCAGGGTTTCGCCGATCTGGTCGAGCGGCGTGACGAAGTTATCCCAGCTCACTTCTTCCATGGGCGCTTCAAGCTGCGCCACGGTGGCGCGGGCCTGGGCCAGAAGGGTGTCGATGGCAGGCGTGACATGCTCGTGCGTAATCGCGTCGAAGCGTGGCAGGCCGGAAAAATCAAGCAGGGGATTGGTGGTCATCGTCATTTCATCCATTCTGTTTTGCAGGCGGCGGCGCCGCCTGCACTAAATAGAGCGCCTGAAAAACGTTCAGGGCAAGGCGCATTGCCGAAGACAGTACGAATAGTACGGCGAGGCAATGCAACGCAGCCATGGGCGTTTTCTCAGGTGCTCCTCTTAAACGCGCTCGGCCGCTTCCACGGTGTTCATCAATAACATCGTGATGGTCATCGGGCCCACACCACCTGGCACGGGCGTGATATGCGAAGCGATCTCTTGCACACCAGCAAAGTCCACGTCGCCGCACAGCTTGCCGTTGTCGTCGCGGTTCATGCCGACGTCGATCACGATGGCGCCCGGGCGCACCATGTCGGCCGTCAGCGTGTTGCGGCGGCCGACGGCGGCCACGATCACGTCGGCGTTGCGCGTGTGATGGCCCAGATCCGGTGTCGCACTATGGCAGATGGTGACGGTGGCGTTCGCTTGCAAGAGCAGCAGCGCCATCGGCTTGCCAACCGTGTTGCTGCGGCCGATGACGACCGCATGCTTGCCGCGCAGGTCGACGCCGGTGCTTTCGATCAGCTTCATGCAGCCGTATGGGGTGCAGGGGCGAAAGCCCGGCAGGCCCGTCATCAGTTCGCCGGCGCTCAGCACCGAGTAACCGTCGACATCTTTGGTGGTGGCGATCGCTTCGATTACCTTGTGCGGGTTGATATGTTTGGGCAGCGGCATTTGCACCAGGATGCCGTGGATGGCCGGGTCCGCGTTCAGGCTGGCGATGCGCGCCAGCAAATCTGCTTCCGGCAAGTGCGCTTCATACTTTTCCAGCACCGAATGAAAACCCACGTCGCCACAGGCCTTGACCTTGTTGCGCACATAAACCTGGCTGGCCGGGTCTTCGCCGACCAGGATCACGGCCAGGCCGGGCTGGGTGCCCTTGGCGGTCAGGGCGGCGGCGCGGGTGGCGATTTCGCTGCGCAGTTTGTGGGAGAGGGCAATTCCGTCGATCAGTTGTGCTGGCATGGTAGTGGCTGGAAGCTGTTGGCAGGGAAAACCAGATTATAAAGCCGCTGGCGGCTGGCTGGCGGTTTTGGCGCCATGTTTGGTGCTTTGATCATGCTAATTTCCGGTCAGAATTTGCCGCAGTGCAGCATAAACCACAGAGGAGTATTTCATAATGTGAAATCATATATCGTAATTTGAAAAATACAAAATACACTGTTAGAATCCCCACACTCATCGACGTTAATAGTAAATAATCAGCGAAATACCGTCCGACAGCGATCCGGAAAAATCGGCGTGGGGCGCTCACAAAAGGAGACTCAACAGATGTCAGATCAATTGAACCAGGTAACGACACAGATCGGCGCCGACCCGGACATGCAGGAAACCAAGGAGTGGCTGGACGCACTCGAAGCGGTACTGGAAAATGAAGGGCCTGAACGCGCCCATTACCTGATGGAACGCATGGTCGACCTGGCGCGCCGCCGCGGCGCCCAGATTCCTTTCTCCAGCACCACTGCCTACGTCAACACCATCCCCACCAAACAAGAAGCACACTGCCCCGGCAACCTCGAATACGAAGAGCGCCTGCGTTCGTGGATGCGCTGGAACGCCATGGCCATGGTGGTCAAGGCCAACCGCGCCGACGGCGACCTGGGCGGCCACCTGTCGTCCTTCGCTTCGCTGGCCAACATGCTGGGCATCGGCTTCAACCACTTCTGGCATGCGCCAACGGCCGACCACGGCGGCGACCTGCTGTACATCCAGGGTCACTCCTCGCCGGGCGTCTACGCGCGCGCCTTCCTCGAAGGCCGTTTGAGCGAAGAGCAGATGCTGAACTTCCGCAAGGAAGTCGACGGCAAGGGCCTGTCCTCGTACCCGCACCCGAAACTGATGCCTGACTTCTGGCAGTTCCCGACCGTGTCGATGGGCCTGGGCCCGCACATGGCGATCTACCAGGCGCGCTTCCTGAAATACCTGCATGCACGCGGCATCGCCAAGACCGACAACCGCAAGATCTGGGCCTTCTGTGGCGACGGCGAGATGGACGAGCCGGAATCGCTGGGCGCGATCGGCCTGGCCGCACGCGACATGCTCGACAACCTGGTCATCGTGGTCAACTGCAACCTGCAGCGCCTGGACGGCCCGGTGCGCGGCAACACCAAGATCATCCAGGAACTCGAAGGCGAATTCCGCGGCGCCGGCTGGAACGTCGTCAAGGTCATCTGGGGTCCGGGCTGGGACGCCCTGCTGGCGCAAGACAAAGACGGCATCCTGCAGCGCGTGATGATGGAAACCGTCGACGGCGAATACCAGAACTACAAGGCCAAGGACGGCGCCTATGTGCGCAAGCACTTCTTCGGCAAGCATCCGAAGCTGCTGGAAATGGTTGCCAACATGAGCGACGACGACATCTGGCGCCTGACCCGTGGCGGCCACGATCCGCACAAGATCTACGCCGCCTTCAAGATCGCCCAGGAACACAAGGGCCAGCCGACCGTCCTGCTGGTAAAAACCGTCAAGGGCTACGGCATGGGCAAGTCCGGCGAAGCGCGCAACACGGCGCACCAGACGAAAAAACTGGACGACGAGGCGATCCGCGAAATGCGCGACCGCTTCTCGCTGCCGATCCCCGACGACCAGCTGGCCGATATTCCGTTCTTCAAGCCAGCCGACGATGCGCCGGAAATGGTCTACCTGCACGAGCGCCGCAAGGCCCTGGGCGGTTACCTGCCGCAGCGCCGCCAGAAGTCCGAAGAAACCCTGCCGGTGCCAGGCCTGGACGCATTCAAGAACGTGCTCGACGCCACTCCTGAAGGCCGTGAAATCTCGACCACGCAAGCCTTCGTGCGTGTCATTTCCACCCTGCTGAAAGACCCGAACCTGGGCCAGCGCGTGGTGCCTATCCTGGTCGATGAATCGCGTACCTTCGGCATGGAAGGCCTGTTCCGCCAGATCGGCATCTACAATCCGAAAGGCCAGCTGTACGAGCCGGTCGACAAGGACCAGGTGATGTACTACCGCGAAGACAAGGCCGGCCAGATCCTGCAAGAGGGCATCAACGAAGCGGGCGGCATGAGCTCGTGGATCGCTGCGGCGACGTCGTACTCGACCAACGACCGCATCATGATCCCGTTCTACACCTTCTACTCGATGTTCGGCTTCCAGCGCATCGGCGACCAGGTGTGGGCATCGGCCGACATGCGCGCCCGTGGCTTCCTGATGGGCGGCACCGCCGGCCGTACCACCCTGAACGGCGAAGGCCTGCAGCACGAAGATGGCCACAGCCATATTTTTGCCGCCACCATCCCGACCTGCATGCCGTACGACCCGACCTTCAGCCATGAAGTCGCCGTCATCATCCAGGACGGCCTGCGCCGCATGATCGCCAACCAGGAAGATGTGTTCTACTACATCACGATCATGAACGAGAACTACGCCCAGCCAGGCATCAAGCCAGGCCAGGAAGAAGGCATCCTGAAAGGCATGTACAAGCTGCAGGAAGGCAGTGCGGACGCCAAGCTGCGCGTGCAGCTGATCGGTTGCGGCACCATCCTGCGCGAATCGATCTTCGCCGCCGAACTGTTGCAAAACGACTGGGGCGTGGCCGCAGACGTCTGGTCGGCGCCATCGCTGACCCTGGTGGCCCGCGATGGCCAGGATGCCGAGCGCTGGAACATGGTCAACCCGTCGAAAGAGCAGCGCGTGCCGTACGTGACGTCGCTGTTGCAGGACACCGACGGCCCGATCGTCGCCACCACCGACTACATGCGCGCGTTTGCAGAACAGATCCGCGCCTTCATGCCGAAGGGCCGCACCTACAAGGTGCTGGGCACCGATGGCTTTGGCCGCTCGGACAGCCGCGCCAAGCTGCGCGAGTTCTTCGAAGTGAACCGTTATTATGTCACCGTCGCCGCCCTCAAATCGCTGGCCGACGAAGGCAAGATCGACGTGTCGGTAGTTGAGCAGGCGATCGCCAAGTACGGCATCGACGCCAACAAACCGAATCCGGTGACCAAGTAATCGTTGCGGACCCGGTCAGCCAGGGCGGTGCGCAAGCGCCGCCCTGGCGTGTCTGCGGGTCCATCTGACACATAAAATAACGGAGCAAGCTATGAGCATTGTGGAAGTCAAAGTCCCGGATATCGGCGATTTCAAGGAAGTCGAGATTATCGAATTGATGGTCAAGCCAGGCGACACGGTCAAGGTCGACCAGTCCCTGATCACGGTCGAATCGGACAAGGCCAGCATGGAAATTCCATCGAGCCACGCCGGTGTCGTCAAGGAATTGAAGGTCAATGTCGGCGACAAGATCGCCGAAGGTTCGCTGGTGCTGCTGCTGGAAGTGGCGGACGATGCGTCAGCACCTGCACCTGCACCTGCTGCCGCTGCGCAGGCTGCCGCACCTGCACCCGCTGCCGCGCCAGCGGCGGCCGCCAGCGCTGTCGCGCCGGCTCTGGTCGAAGTGACCGTGCCCGATATCGGCGACTTCAAGGAAGTCGAAGTCATCGAGCTGATGGTCAAGGTCGGCGACACCATCGCCGTCGAACAATCCTTGCTGACGGTCGAATCGGACAAGGCCAGCATGGAAATTCCATCGAGCCATGCCGGTGTCGTCAAGGAACTGAAGGTCAAGGTTGGCGACAAGGTGGCCAAGGGTAGTCTGGTGCTGGTGGTGGAAACCACCGGTGGTGGCGCTGCGCCTGCCGCCGCTCCCGCACAAGCTGCCGCCGCTCCTGCCGCAGCCACCGCTTCGGCTCCTGCTCCAGCCGCCGCACCGGCGCCTGCCGCTGCGCCGGCCGCCGCACCCGCAGCCCCTGTGAGCGGCAAGCTGGCGCACGCCTCGCCATCGATCCGCAAGTTCGCCCGTGAACTGGGCGTGGAACTGGCCCGCGTCGGCGGTTCCGGTCCGAAAGGCCGCATTACGCAGGAAGACGTGCAGAACTTTGTCAAGGGCGTAATGTCGGGCGCGGTTGCCTCGCCAGGCGCTGCCAGTGCACCGGTCGCTGCCAAGGGCGGTTCGGGCGTCGGCCTCGATCTGCTGCCATGGCCGTCGCTGGACTTTGCCAAATTCGGCGCCACCGAATTGCTGCCGCTGTCGCGCATCAAGAAAATCTCGGGCCCGAACCTGCACCGCAACTGGGTCATGATCCCGCACGTCACGCAGTTCGACGAAGCCGACGTCACCGACCTGGAAGCGTTCCGCGTCGACACCAACGCCGCCAATGCGAAAAACAAGGATGCCGCCAAGCTGACCATGCTGGCCTTCGTCATCAAGGCCTGCGTCGCGGCGCTGAAGAAATTCCCGGCGTTTAACTCGTCGCTGGACGCCAAGGGCGAAAACCTGATCCTCAAGCAGTACTACAACATCGGCTTTGCGGCCGACACGCCAAATGGCCTGGTGGTACCGGTGATCAAGAACGCCGACCAGAAATCGGTCTCGCAGATCGCCAGGGAAATGACCGAACTGTCGCTGCAGGCGCGCGAAGGCAAGCTCAAACCGGCCGACATGCAGGGCGCCAGCTTCACCATTTCGTCGCTGGGCGGCATCGGTGGCACGCATTTCACGCCTATCGTCAATGCCCCTGAAGTGGCGATCCTGGGCCTGTCGAAAGCGTCGATCAAGCCGGTATGGGATGGCAAGGCCTTCCAGCCACGCCTGATGATGGGCACCTCGCTGTCGTACGACCACCGCGTGGTCGATGGCGCGATGGGCGCGCGATTCTCGGTGTACCTCGGCGAAGTACTGGCCGACATGCGCAAAATTCTGCTGTAAGGAGCAACCATGAGCACAGTAGAGGTAAAAGTACCGAATATCGGCGACTTCAAGGAAGTCGAAGTGATCGAGCTGATGGTCAAGGTCGGCGACACCATCAAGGTCGACCAGTCTTTGATTACCGTGGAATCGGACAAGGCCAGCATGGAAATTCCTTCGACCCACGCCGGCGTGGTCAAGGAAGTGAAGGTCAAGGTCGGCGACAAGATCGCCGAAGGCAGCGCGCTGCTGGTGGTGGAAGCGACCGCTGGCGCCGCAGAAGCGCCAGCGGTGGCCCCTGCGGCGGCCCCGGCCCCGGCTCCTGCAGCTGCAGCTGCACCTGCGCCAGCCGCTGCCGCACCTGCGGTCGCGACCATCCCGGCAGGCAGCTACACCGGCCAGGTCGACATCAGCGTCGACATGATGGTGCTGGGCGGCGGTCCTGGCGGCTATTCGGCGGCCTTCCGCGCGGCCGATATGGGTTTGACCACGGTCATCGTCGAGCGTTATGCGACCCTGGGCGGCGTGTGCCTGAACGTCGGCTGCATCCCGTCGAAGGCGCTGCTGCACGTCGCGTCCGTGATCGACGAGACGGCGCACATGTCCAACACGGGCGTGACGTTTGCCAAGCCGACCATCGACATCGACCAGGTCCGCGCGTACAAGGAAGGCGTGATCAAGAACATGACGGGCGGCCTGGCCGGCATGGCCAAGGCGCGCAAGACGCAAGTGGTCACCGGCGTGGGCCAGTTCCTGTCCGCCAATCACATTGAAGTGACGGGCGCCGACGGCAGCAAAAAAGTGGTGCAGTTCAAGCAGGCCATTATCGCCGCCGGTTCGTCCGTGGTGAAACTGCCGTTCGTGCCGGAAGATCCGCGCATCGTCGATTCGACCGGCGCCCTGGAACTGCGCCAGATCCCGAAACGCATGCTGGTCATCGGCGGCGGCATTATCGGCCTGGAAATGGCGACCGTCTATTCGACTTTCGGTGCGCGCATCGACGTGGTTGAAATGATGGATGGCCTGATGCAGGGCGCCGACCGCGACGCCGTCAAGGTGTGGCAGAAGTTCAACGAGAAGCGCTTCGACAACATCATGACCAAGACCAAAACGGTTGCGGTGGAAGCGCTGCCCGAAGGCATCAAGGTCACGTTCGAAGCGGCTGAAGCGGGCGCTACCGCGCCGGCGCCGCAACTCTACGACCTGGTGCTGGTAGCTGTCGGCCGCAGCCCGAACGGCAAGAAGATCGCCGCCGACAAGGCCGGCGTGACGGTGACAGACCGCGGCTTTATCGAAGTGGACAGCCAGATGCGCACCAATGTGCCGAACATCTTCGCCATCGGCGACCTGGTCGGCCAGCCGATGCTGGCGCACAAGGCTGTCCATGAAGCCCACGTGGCGGCGGAAGCCGCAGCGGGCCAGAAATCGCACTTCGACGTCAAGGTGATTCCATCGGTCGCCTATACGGATCCGGAAGTGGCATGGGCCGGCATCACCGAAGACGAAGCGAAAGCCAAGGGCATCAAGGTCGAGAAGGGCCATTTCCCGTGGGCTGCTTCGGGCCGCGCCGTGGCCAACGGCCGCGCCGAAGGTTTCACCAAGCTGCTGTTCGACGCCGAAACCCACCGCATTATCGGTGGCACCATCGTCGGCACGCATGCTGGCGACATGATCGGCGAGATCGCCCTGGCGATCGAAATGGGCTGCGACGGCACCGACATCGGCAAGACCATCCATCCTCACCCGACCCTGGGCGAATCGATCGGCATGGCAGCGGAAGTCTACGAAGGCGTCTGCACCGACTTGCCGCCACCGCGCAAGCGTTGATCTCCAGGCTGTGAAGGCAAAAAACCCGCAAGCGATTGCGGGTTTTTTTATGATGTGCACGTGGATATACCTCGTCGGCGGCACCATCGTCGTCACCCACGCCGGCGACAGGTGAACGATGAAGCGGCGAGATCGCCCTGGCGATCGAAATGGGCTGCGACGGCACCGACATCGGCAAGACCATCCATCCTCACCCGACCCTGGGCGAATCGATCGGCAAGTGGACAAAAACTCGCCGAAGTCTATGAAGGCGTCTGCACCGACTTGCCGCCACCGCGCAAGCGTTGATGGCAATTTGGTAAACGTCAAAACCCCGCAAGCGATTGCGGGGTTTTTTTATTGCCGTTCCTCGCTGTCACTGACCTCGCGCAGCGACGCCGAGGCCGAACCGAAAAACAGAATGAGATACGCGTTCATCTCCAGCAGCTCTTCCATGAAGCCGGAATCCTGCGCCGAGAGCGACTCGAATTTCTTCTTGTCGAAGGGCCAGCCGGACGCCATCAGCAGGGCCGCGCAGACGGTGGTGATGATGACGGGGGTGGCCAGCAGTTGCCGGCGCAGGGCCCAGATGCGCTTGACGCGCGAGGCGAAGGTGACCAGGTAGATCACCCAGCAGCTCCAGCCGATGCCGCGCAGGATGTGCTCGGTCCAAGGCCAGAATTGTTTGCCTGGTACGCCAAAGTCACGGATCACCAGTTCACGCAGCAGGCAGGAATACATCAGCAGCGACAGGCCGGCGTGCAGCAGGAAGCCCACGCTTTTTCTGTCGAGTTTGCTGGCGCGCCAGCCATGCACGAGGCAGGCCAGCAGCAGGGCCACCGACTGAATGTTTTCCATCAGGTGGTTTTCATCGGCCAGGTGCGGGTCTTGGCCATAGCCGACCCAGCAGGCGAGCGAGAGGGTGGCCAGGAAGCCGAGCAGGATGGCTACACGCGGTGCGCGGTGGCTGGCAGGAATGCCGAGTGTATTAATTAACATTATTTTATATTTACAACATTGAGTAGACGATAACTATACACGGGTTCGCGCGCCCACACTTTTGCTGGGTGAAAATTGGTGAGTATTGCTTCAAGGAAAAATGGGACAATAGGTTTCCGAAGCGATGTTTCGCTGTGCCTGGCCAGGACGGTGTGCATGCTCCTTGTGCGTCCGCAGTCAAGCCTGGCTGTGCCGAGAAAGTAGTGCAACGATGAAAAAATTTACCGCCCTCCATCTCGCCGACGTGCGCCTGCGCCGTAGCGACGAGCAAATCCATGCCCCCGTGCTGCATGCCCTGTACCAGGACCTGGTCGCCCTGCGCGATGCGGGCAAGCAGATCGATGCGATCTTCCTGACGGGTGAACTGGTGGCGCCCGACGCCTGCGCCGCCACCACGCCCGGCTATGTTTATGAATACCTGCTGCGGCCGCTGTTGCAGGCTGCCAGCGCACCGGGCGCGCGCTTTTACCTGCTGCCTGGCAGCCGTGGGCAGGGCGCCATGAACGTTGCCAAGGGGCATACTGGCGTGAGTTTTTTTTCTGCCGGTGACCCGGCGTCCAACGAACAGCGCGCGCTGTACAAGAATATCCACGCCGTCTTCCATGGCAACCGCCATACGGGCGACAGCAGTTCCCTGATGAAGTCGCTTGGCATCCTGTACCAGAGCTGCCCGGCCAGCCTGTATGGCGGCCCGGTGCAGCGCGCGGCCTATGCCCTGCTGGAATTCGACATGGATGCGCCCGCTGCGCAATGGACGGTGGCCCTGCGCGAATTTGACGAGGCCGACAAGGATTTCGCGCTGTCGGTGCTGTACACCCCGCCTGGCCGGGACCCGGCCGAACGCGATGCCGCCCAGGTGTTTGCCACCTTGCTGCCGCGCCTGGCATCTGACGGCGCTTACCTGAACGGCCTGCTGGGCAAGCCGACGCTGGCGCAACAGCCTGCGTCCGGCGACCCGCTGGCGGCGCGCGAGTTCCTGATCGAACTCGCTTTCGTGCTGTTCGAGGCCAGGGCATTGTTTCTGGCGCACGATGAAATGGAACGCTTCGCCGGCGACTATTGCGCCGTCAAGGGCTGGGACCTGTCGGCGCGGCAATGGCTGGCACCGTTGTATGAGCAGGGGTTGCTGCTGCGGGCCGACGGCCAGGTGGTGTTTGCCCACGACTATTTCCGCGCCTATTTTCTGGCGCAGCGCTTTGAAACGTCGTTCGGCCTGATGCCATATGGCCCCGAGCGGCGCGATGGCGCGGCCAATGCGCCACGGCTGGACGGTGTGTCGGCGGCCCGGCCTTTTCTCGACGCGCTCGGTCTCGATGGCGAACGCTGCCAGGCGCCCGCGCCGCATCAGGAAGCCTGCAGCCGTTCCTGATCAGCTTGGGGCATCCTGCAAGGTGCCGCGCAGGAACAGGTCCAGCCTTGCCGCCACCAGCTGGCGCAACTGCGCCGCCTCGGGCGGGGCCGGCGGCATGAACAGCAGGCGCGACAACTGGTCGCCCATCAGGCAGTTCAGCAGATGCATGGACAGCAGCTCCGGCGTCAGGCCTGGCCGGAACAGCGGCGCGATATCGGGCCGGCTGAAAAAACGGGTCAGCGTCTCGCGCGTCCGGCCCGGTCCCACCTTGTAGAACGTTTCCGCCAGTTCAGGATGGTTGGCCGCCTCGGCGATCACCATGCGGTTCAGGTGAATCGCCGCCGGCATGGTGATCAATTGCGTGAACAGCAGGCCGAACTCGGTCAGGATGGCCGGCAGCGCACGCATGTCGGTTTCCAGCGCCGGCATGGTGGAAAAGTAGGCCGCGCGCTTCTGTTCCACCACTGCATTGAACAGGCCCGATTTGCCGCCAAACTTCACATAGATGGTGCGCACTGCCACATGGGCCTGGCGCGCGATCATCTCCAGGCTGACCTTGCCATAGCCCTTTTCCAGAAACAGGCAGCCTGCCGTCTGCAGCAGGTTTTCCGCGCGCGCCTCCATGTCGGCGGCGCGTGGCCGGCCGGCGCTCTTGCCGCAGCCGCCGTGTTCCAGAGTGTCATGGTCGGCCATTTCGGCAGGGTCGATGGGGAATGTGTCGCGAAGGCCTGGCTCGGACATGGTCTGGGTCTCGTGGATGGTAAGTAATGGCTGACACTGTAAGGCAAATTAAAATGAAATGCAATCGTTTCATTTCTTGACAAGCGGATTTGTTTGTCCAATAATGAACCTATATCATTTCATTTTGGAGCGCAGCATGCCCACCCCGTCCCGTTCCGCCGAGCCATCCGGCACCGTCCCGCCAGCAGGTCCCGTGGCCGCCCGTATTGCTCCTGCACCCGCGCCAGTTGCCGCTCCCGACGCGCCGAATCACCGCGTCAAGATTATCGCCGGCCTGATCGTGCTGGTCGCCCTGGGCGCCGGCGCCCGCATGTGGTACCGCAGTCATTATTTCGTGGAAACGGAAAATGCCTATGTGGCCGGCCACGTGCACCCGGTGTCGTCGCGCATTTCAGGCGTGGTCACCAAGGTCTTCATCGATGACAATCAGATTGTCAAAGAGGGCGACGTGATCGCCGAACTCGATCCGTTTGACCAGCGCGTGAAGACCGAGCAGATCGCTGCCCAGATCGCCAGCGCCGAGCAGCAGGTGCTGCAGGCCGACGCGCAGATCGCGCAAGTCAAGGCGCAAGCGAGCGCGGCCCAGGCGCAGGTGGCCCAGGCCGACGCCCAGTTGCTGCGCACGAAACAAGACGCCGAGCGTTACGGCCAGCTGTACACCAGCCAGATGAAAGCCGTATCGAAAGCGGAACTGGACGCAGCCAACGCGGCCCGTTCGGGCGCCGTGGCCGACCTGGCCGCCCGCCGTGACAGCGTGGTGGCCGCCAAGGCGCAGATCGGTGCGGCGCAAGCTGCGCGCGACGTGGCCAAGGCGCAGGTCGATGTGTTGCGCGTGCAACTGAAAGACGCCGAACAGCAGTTGCAATACAACCGCATCCTGGCCCCCGTTGCCGGGCGCATCGGCAAGCGCAACGTGGAAACCGGCATGCGCGTGCAACCTGGCCAGCAACTGACGGCCATCGTGCAGGACAATGTTTGGGTGACCGCCAACTTCAAGGAAACCCAGCTGGCCAACCTGCGCCCTGGCCAGAGCGTGCAGGTGTCGGTTGACGCCATGCCGGGCAAGACACTGGTCGGCACCGTGGACAGTTTCGCGCCGGCCTCGGGCGCCCAGTTCGCACTGCTGCCGGCCGATAACGCCACCGGCAACTTCACCAAGATCGTGCAGCGCGTGCCGGTGAAGATCGTGTTCCAGCCGCAGGATATCAAGGCCATGAACGGCCGCCTGGTGCCGGGCATGTCGGTGGTGGCCGAAGTGGAAGTCAACCAGCCTGACGCGCAAGCTGCACAGCCTGCGAGCCACGCCGCCGCACCCGCGAACGCTGCCCGCTAACGTCCCATGAGCAGCCCCACCACCACGCTGGCGAAACCGCCAGCCTTTCCCGTGCTCGACGACAAGGTCTCCGGGCGTACCTGGCTGGCGGTCGCCGCCGGCATGCTGGGCGCCTTCATGGCGGTGCTCGACATCCAGATCACCAACTCTTCGCTCAAGGATATCCTGGGCTCGCTGTCGGCTACCCAGGAAGAAGGTTCGTGGATTTCCACCGCCTACCTGGTGGCCGAGATCATCGTCATTCCGCTCACGGCGCTGCTGGCGCGCGTGTTCGGCATCCGCAGCTACATGATCGGCACCACCGCGTTTTTCCTGCTGTTCTCCACCCTGTGCGGTGCGGCCTGGAACCTGGAAAGCATGATCGTGTTCCGCATGCTGCAAGGCTTTACGGGCGGCGCCCTGATCCCGATGGCGTTCACGCTGGTGATGCTCAAGCTGCCGGCCTCGAAGCGCGCCACCGGCATGGCCATCTTTGGCCTGACCGCCACGCTGGCGCCGGCGATGGGGCCGACCCTGGGCGGTTACCTGTCCGAGCTGTATGGCTGGCCGTCGATCTTCTATATCAACTGGGTACCGGGCGCGCTGCTGATCGTCGGCATGATCTATGGCCTGGACCGCGAGCCGAGCAACCTCAAATTGTTCTGGAAGGCCGACTGGCTGGGCATTTTCTTCATGGCCCTCGGTCTCGGTTGCCTGACGATTTTCCTGGAAGAGGGCAATTCCAAGGACTGGTTCGACTCCGGCTTCATCATCGCCTTTGCCGCGCTGGCCCTGACGGGCATCCTGGGCTGGGTGGTCACCAGCGCCACGCGCGCCGAACCGTTCGTCAACCTGGGGCTGTATGGCCAGCGCAACTTCCTGGTCGCCACTGTGCTGTCGGCCGTGACCGGCATGGGCCTGTACGGCTCGGCCTTTCTGCTGCCGCTGTTCCTGGGCCAGATCGCCGGCTACTCGCCGATGCAGATCGGTGAAGTCATCATGTGGGTGGGCTTGCCGCAGCTGTTCATCATGCCGTTTGTCGCCAAGCTGTCCTCCACCGTTGACAACCGCATCCTGTGCTCGATCGGCCTGCTGCTGTTTGGCGGCTCCTGCCTGATGAACGCCTATATGGACGCCAGCACCGGTTACGACCAGTTGCTGTGGTCGCAGGTGGTGCGCGCGCTGGGCCAGCCTTTCGTGATGCTGACCTTGTCGAACTTCGCCATGAAGGGCATCGGGCCGAAAGACATGGCGTCGGCCTCGAGCCTGTTCAACATGACGCGCAACCTCGGCGGCTCGGTCGGCATTGCGCTCTTGGCCACGGCGCTCAGCACCCGCGAGCACTTTCACTCGCAGCGCCTGGGCGAAGCGGTCAACGCGTTTTCCAGCGCCACGCAATTGCGCATCGACCAGCTGACGTCCTCGTTCATGGCCAAGGGTTTCGATCCGGTCACGGCCGGCAAGCAGGCCTTGCAGGCGATCGACGGCATCGTGCGGCGCGAAGCGTATGTGATGGCGTACAACGACGGCTTCTTTCTGGTCGGCGCGATTCTGATCGCCTGTATCGTGCCGCTATGGCTGGCCGACAAACTCAAAGCCCCCGGTGGCGGTGGCGGCGGACATTGATTGTCCATTGCGACGACCGCGCCCATTCAAGAACAAGAAGGTAGACATCATGAACACAGTTATGACCAAATTCGCCGCAGTCGCCTCGCTGGCCGTGCTGCTCTCGGCCTGCGGCACCGTGGGCCAGGACTTCAAGGCGCCCGCCAACGTGGCCGGCATCGATACCGCCACCTTCCGCCATGCTAACGGCAGCACTGACGCAGCGCAGTTGCCGGCCGACTGGTGGCGCGTGTTCGGCGACGACACGCTCAGCGGCCTGGAGCAAAGCGCGCTGCGCGACAACCCGGGCGTGAAAGCGGCCGGCGAACGCCTGCTGCAGGCGCTGGCGCAAAGCGGCACGGCGCGCGCCAACCAGGGTTTGAACGTCAACCTGAGCACCGGCATGTCGAATGCGCGCACCTCGGCCAATACCTCGCAGGGCCTGGCGCTGGGCCACCGTTCGATCAGCGGCAACAATTTCTCGGTCGGCGGCTCGCTGTCGTATGAGCTCGATTTGCTGGGCCGCGTAAAACGCCTGGTCGAAGCGGCCGACGCGCAGGTACTCGCATCGCAGGCGGACCGCGACGGCGTGCTGCAGATGCTGTCGGCGCAAGTGGCCAGCAACTACTGGCAGCTGCGCGGGCTGGACGCGGAAATGACGATCCTCAACGGCGCCTTGGGTACCCGCCGCGAATCGCTGCAACTGGTCGAGGCGCGCTTCAACGCGGGCCTGACCAATGAGCTGGACCTGGCGCGCGCCAGGGTCGAACTGCAAAACGCGCAGGCCGACCTGCACGAGGTGCAACGCCAGCGCAACGGGCTGGAAAACAGCCTGGCGACCCTGACCGGCAAGGCGCCGGCGGCGCTGCAACTGCCTTTGGCCGGCGACCCGGCCGCCTTGCCGCAGCCGCCCGCGATTCCCGTCGGCCTGCCGGCAACGTTGCTGTCGCACCGTCCGGACCTGGTGTCGAGCGTGGCGGGCCTGCGCGCGCTCAATGCGCAGGTGGGCGTGGCCGAAGGCGCGTTTTATCCGTCGCTGCAGTTGACGGGCAATTTCGGCTATGCCTCGGAAAAGCTGCGCGACCTGGCGCAGGGCGGTTCGCGCCAGTTCAGCGTGGGGCCATTGGCGCTGTCGCTGCCGATCTTCGACGGTGGCCGCAATCAGGCCAACCTCGACTTGTCGAAGGCGCGCTACAACGAAGCGCTGGCCAACCATGAAACGAAGCTGCTGACGGCCTTGCGCGAAGTGGAAGACGCCCTGTCGGACGTGGAGCAGCGTCAGTTGCAGGGCGACGCCCAGGCCCTGTCGCAGCAGGCGGCGGCGCGCGCCTACCTGGTGGCGCGCACGCGCTACGAGCGCGGCGTGTCGAACTACCTCGACGTGACCGACGCCCAGCGCAGCTCGCTGGCGGCCGACCGCGCCGCCGTGCAGATCAAGACCCAGCGCCTGCTGGCGACCGTGGCCGTGGCCCGCGCGCTGGGCGCGGGCTGGCAGCCGCAGGGCGACCTGGCCAAGTTCGCAGTGTCGCACTGAGGCTCCCAAGGTCCACTGTTTACGTGAGCGTGGCCGGCGGCGGTGGCGCCGCCGGCCCGTAGCGTTGGTAAAATTAATTTTCCATCATGCATTTTAAATTTCTATAATGCACTTTTTTAGATCGCCATGCGGCAGGGTAAAAATTGTGATAAATTAACTTTATTTCCAAAATTCAACATTAATTTAATGGTGAATTTAATAACTTTCGTGAATGGATGGATATGCAAAGCACTAAAATCAGCACCCGGCTTTATACGGGATTTGGCCTGGTCCTGCTGCTGCTGATCATCGTTACGGCGCTCGGCATCAACCGCGTGCAAAAGATCGACGCCATCCTGACCGGTATCAGCGACGTCAACAACGTCAAGCAGCGCCATGCGATCAATTTCCGCGGCAGCGTGCATGACCGCGCAATCGCCTTGCGCGACGTGGTGCTGGCGGCCGACGCCGCTGCGGCCAAACCGGAAATTGCCCGCATCGAAACGCTGGCCGCCAACTACGCACAGGCGGCCGCGCCGCTGGACCAGATCATCGGCGGCAAGGACGTGACGGAGGCTGAGCGTACGGCCCTGGCCACCATCAAGGCCAGCGAAGCGAAGGCCCAGCCGATTATCGCCAAGGTGATTCAATTGCGCCTGGCCGATGACGTGGCCGGCGCCACCGCCTTGCTGCAGCAGCAGGGCGCGGCGGCCTTTACGGGCTGGCTGGCGTCGGTCAACCAGTTGATCGACCTGGAAGAAAAGATGAGCCGCGAACAGGCAGACAGCGCCAGCCATGTGGCGCGCAGCTTCTTCTTCTTCATGGTGCTGCTGTGCCTGGGCGCGATCGCCATCGGCACGGCCGCCGCCTGGCGCATCAGCCATAGCCTGCTGCGCCAGCTCGGTGGCGAACCGGGCTATGCAGCCGCCATCGCCGGCGAAATTGCCGCCGGCAACCTGGCGGTCAATATCGCCACCGGGCCGAACGACCGCGCCAGCCTGCTATACGCCATGCGCGGCATGCGCGACAGCCTGGTGACCATCGTCAGCCAGGTGCGCGCCGGCACGCAGACCATCGCCACCAATTCGCGCGAGATCGCGGCCGGCAACCTGGACTTGTCGAACCGCACGGAACAGCAGGCCGGTTCGATCGAGGAAACCGCCACCTCGATGGAGCAGTTGACGGGCACCGTCAAGCAGAACGCCGAGCACGCGATCGAGGCGAATCAGTTGGCCGTGTCCGCTTCCGGCGTGGCCGTCAAGGGTGGCGCCGTGGTGGCGCAGGTGGTGCAGACCATGGCCGCCATCAACGAGTCGTCGAAAAAGATTGTCGATATTATCGGCGTGATCGACGGCATCGCCTTCCAGACCAATATCCTGGCCTTGAATGCCGCCGTGGAAGCGGCGCGTGCCGGCGAGCAGGGCCGCGGCTTTGCCGTGGTCGCCACCGAAGTGCGCAGCCTGGCCCAGCGTTCCAGCCAGGCCGCCAAGGAAATCAAGTCGCTGATCGATGACTCCGTCGAGCGCGTCGGCACCGGTGCGCGCCTCGTCGATGAAGCGGGCGCGACCATGCAGGACATCGTCGACAGCGTCAAGCGCGTGACCGACATCATGGGCGAAATCAGCGTTGCCACGCGCGAGCAGTCGTCGGGCATCGAACAGGTCAACCAGGCGATCGGCCTGATGGACCAGGTGGTGCAGCAGAATGCGGCGCTGGTGGAAGAGTCGGCCTCGGCCGCCGCCTCGCTGGAAGAGCAGGCGGGCAGCCTGTCGCAGGTGGTCAGCATCTTCAAGCTCGATCATGCGCAAGTGCAAGTGCAGGTGCAGGCGCCAGCGCCAGCGCCGGTACGCAAGGCGGCGATGGCGGTCAGCAAGCCGGCAGTCAAGGCGCCAATCAAGGCGCAACCCAAGCGAGCAGCCCAACCCGCGCCGAAAAAGCTGGCGCCCAAGGCGCCGGCCAATGATGAGTGGGAAGAGTTTTAAGCGGCGCTCGGCTCGCATACAACGGAGACCTCACCATAGTCTTGCCGGGGTCCCCATGAAACACTTTCTGTTCCCGCTGCTGATGGCCGCCGCCAGGGTCAAACAATAAACAGTTGAAACAGCCACTGTGATCACACTTGGAAGCCGGCCATTGCGCCGGTTTTTTTTTCGCAAAAGTTGCTACTTTTTCCTTGTGGAAACGTTTTTCCGGTTTACTCTGCAATATCGATGCTCTCCCCTGATGACTGTGTCTGCCATGCTGAAACTGTTGCCGCTGTTGAGTCTGGTTCTATTCTCCGTTCCCGCGATGGCCGCTTCCTCCTTGAACCCGCTGGAGATGCGCTGGCTGAAAGCGGCCGCGCCGGTGGTCAACTATGCGCGTGAGCAGGGCTTGCCGCTCGATATCGTGGTCCAGCCCCAGGACGCGCCCGGCAGCGTGCCGCTGGCGCTCGGTTTCGACGGCGGGCGCTGCAAGCTGGTGCTGTCAATGCGCGGCAATGCCCAGGCGGAAACGGCGCTGCAGGGCGTGCCGTCCGCAAGCCAGGACCTGATGATCGCCACCATGGCGGCGCATGAGATCGGCCACTGCCAGCGCCATGCGCAGGGCGACTGGCATGCCTTGCCACGCGGCTTTGTCGAGCGCGGCGCTATCGACGGCGATGTGCGGGAGCAAGGCCAGACGCGCCGCGAGGAGGGGTATGCCGACCTGGTGGCGCTGGCCTGGGTCCATGCGCGCCATATTGATGATTACCAGGACGTGCTGGCCTGGCTGGGTTCGCTGCGCCAGGCCGGCGGCTCGCACGACACCCGGGCCTGGCTGGCGCTGGCTGGCGACAGCGCGGTGTTTGACACGGCGCAAACACCGTTCAGGCAGGCCGAGCTGCTATGGCGCCAGGGGCTGGAAGGTCGATAGTTGCTGCTCCGGAAGACTGAACTGGGTGCGCTGTCGCACAGAGGTTTGCGCGCGACCGGGGTTTAATCGTGGCATCAACCAAACCGCGAGGACCCATCATGAACAAAATGCTCTCCTTCGTGCTGGCCGCCAGCGCCAGTGCCCTGCTTGCCGCTGCACCGGCCCATGCGCAAGATACGTCGTACAAGGCCCTGACCGACCAGGCGGCGGCGACTTACAAGCAAGCCAGGGCCGCCTGTGACGGCCAGGCCGGCAATGCCAAAAAAGTCTGCATGGAAGAAGCCAAGGTCGCCCGCGCCAAGGCCGAGTCCGATGCCGTGGCCCAGCACCGCAATACCCCGCGCGAGCTATCGAAGGCCCGCAAGGATATCGCCAATGCCGAATATGACCTGGCCAAGGCCCAGTGCGGCGAGCGCAGCGGCGCCGACAAGACCACCTGCATGACCGACGCCAAGGCCCGGCAGCGCGCCGCCCTGGCCGACGCCAGCACGGGCGCCGCCGCCGGCACCAACGTGGCGCAGAACCCGTCGCCTGCCAGGGGCGAAAATTGCGACGCCATGGATGCGGCCGACAAAGCCGCCTGCATGACGCGCAATGCCGCCGGCAGCACCAAAAATGTGGTGGCCGACACGGTCATTACCACCAAGATCAAGGCCGATCTGGTCAAGGATGACGACCTGAAAGCGATGGACGTACACGTGGAAACCGTCAACGGCGTCGTCATGCTGAGCGGCTTCGTGCCTTCGCAGGCGCAGGTGCAGAAAGCCGCCGACCTGGCGCGCAGCGTGGAAGGAGTGACCGATGTGAAGAATGGCTTGAAGGTGAAATAAGGCCATCGCTCCTGGCCTGCACGGCGGCAGCGTAAAAAACTGCCGCTTTAATTTGATTGTATTAAGTATGATCGTCATATATCATGAAATCCACGCGCCATCCGGCGTTCTGGTTTTCATGGGGTCCACATGCTTTCCCTTCCTGTATCGCAATGGCTGGCGCGGCGCGGCATCCATTTTGCGTGGGTCATCGTCGCCATCACTTTTCTGACCGCCCTGACCTCGTCGGCAGCGCTGGGCCTGCCCGGTGCGCTGCTGCAGCCTTTGAGCCGCGAGTTCGGCTGGGATGTGGAGCAGATCTCGTCGGCGCTGGCCGTGCGCTTCGTGCTGTTTGGCTTGATGGGGCCGTTTGCCGCCATTTTGATGGAGCGCTTTGGCCTGCGCAATATCATCTGCGTGGCGCTGGGCCTGATCGCTTGCGGCATGGTGCTGGCCACGCGCATGACGCAGTTCTGGCATCTGGTGGCGCTGTGGGGCATTCTGCTGGGGCTGGGTTCCGGCATGACGGCGCTGGTCCTGAGTGCGGTGGTGGCCAACCGCTGGTTCGATACGCACCGCGGCCTGGTGGTGGGCGTGCTGACGGCCAGCTCGGCCACCGGGCAGTTGCTGTTCCTGCCCGTCGGCGCCTGGCTGATCGAGCACGTGGGCTGGCGCATGGCCGTCATTCCCGTCTTCGTCAGCTGTGCCCTGGTCGCCGCGCTGGCGTTTTTCTGCATGCGCAACCGGCCGCAAGACGTGGGCTTGCGCGCCTATGGCGCTGACACCAGCACGCCGCTTGTCGTGACCCCTGCCGCCAAAATGACCTTTGCCACGCCCTTTTTGACACTGCGCAGCGTGGCCCGCCACCGTACTTTCTGGATACTGTTCGCCACCTTCTTTATCTGCGGCCTGAGCACCAACGGCCTGATCCAGACCCACTTCATTTCCCTGTGCGGCGACTCCGGCCTGTCGGCCGTGCCGGCCGCGTCGGTGCTGGCGATGATGGGCGCCTTCGACCTGTTCGGCACGATCCTGTCCGGCTGGCTGTCGGACCGTTATGACAACCGCAAGCTGCTGTTCTGGTACTACGGCTTGCGCGGGCTGTCGCTGTTCTGGCTGCCGTATTCGGAATTCACGCTGTACGGCCTGTCGCTGTTCGCCATGTTCTATGGCCTGGACTGGATCGCCACCGTGCCGCCAACCGTGAAACTGGTGGGCGCTACCTTTGGCAAGGAAAGGGCGGGCATGGTGTTTGGCTGGATCTTCGCCGGCCACCAGTTGGGCGCCGCCGTGGCCGCCTATGGCGCGGGCCGCATCCGCACCCTGATGCTGACCTACAATCCGGCCCTGTTCGCGGCCGGCGCCGCGTGCCTGGTGGCGGCGCTGATGGTGCTGGCGATTGCGCGCCAGCATGCCGCCGTGGCGCACGTCAAAAAAGCCAGCCCTGCTTGAACAGGGACTGGCTTTTGACGGCGCTGAAAGCGATTAATTCAGGTATTTTGCGAGCCAGCCTTGCACTTCGCTATAGAAGTAGCGGCTGTTCTCGCCCTTCATGATCCAGTGATTTTCGTCCGGGAACACCAGCAGCTTGGCCGGCACGTTCAGGCGCTGTTGCACGGCAAAGTTCATCAGCGCATTGTTGGCCGGCACTCGGTAGTCGAGTTCGCCAACGGTAATCAGGATCGGCGTGCTGAACCCCGTGCCTTTGTCGTGGTTGCCCGCTTGCATGAGCGGGCTTTGATCGCGCCACACGGGCAGGCCGGACCAGACCGGGCCGCCCGCATTGACTTCGCGGCCAAAGCCGCCGTCGCTGGTGCCCCACTGCATGATCAAGTCCATTTCGCCCGCATGCGAGACGATGGCCTTGTAGCGCGTGGTGGTCGCCTGCAGCCAGTTGGCCAGGTGGCCGCCATAGCTGGCGCCGCCAGCGGCCAGCTTTGTGCCGTCGATAAACGGGTATCTCTTGATCGCTTCATCGACGCCCTGGTTGATCTCGTCGGCCGGCCCCTTCAACGGATCGAACTGTATCGAACGGGCAAATTCTTCGCCATAGCCGGTGGAACCCTTGTAGTCGGTCAGCAGCACGATATAGCCGGGCTTGGCCAGCAGGTGATAGTTCCAGCGCAGCACGAACTGGTCGCGCCACATGCTGGCCGCGCCGCCGTGGATCACGGTAAACAGCGGGTATTTTTTGCTTGGGTCGAAGTTGGCCGGCTTGACGATCATATTGTGGATGGCGCGGCCGTCGGCCGTCTTGAACCAGAAATGTTCGGGCGCCTGCCAGGCTATCTTGCCGGCTTTTTCCGTATTGAAGTCCGTCAGGCGTTTCGGCTGCTTGCCATTGAAGGCATAGATTTCCGGTGGATTGATGCTGGACTCCCACACGCCGACCACGGCCTTGCCGCCGCTGCTGAGCGAACTGATGCTGCCGGTCGCCAGCGACGGTTCCTCGCGCACCTCGCCGCCTTTCGCATCGATCGAATACAGTTTTTCCAGCCCCGCGTGCTCATAGCTGAAGACGATGCGCTGGCCGCCGTCCGGCAGTACGAAGCGCGAGATCGAACGGTCCAGCTTGTCCGTCAGAATGGCCGGCGCGGGGTTCGTCAGCGGCCAGGCAAAGCTGGCCAGGCGTTTCACGTCATACACCTTGCCCGGCGTTTCGGCGTCGCTCAGGGCAAACAGGGTCTTGCCGTCGCCCGAGAATCTCAAAGCGTTATAGCTGCGCTGGTCCTGCGTCAGCCGCTGTGGCTCGCCACCGGCCACCGTCACCAGATACAGCTGGGCGTAGGTGGCGGCGCGCTGGGCCGCATCGTGGTTGGTGGCGGCGTTGAAGACGATGCCCTTGCCGTCCGGCGTCCAGATGGCGTCGAGCGACTGGCCTTCATCGCCCTGGCCGCCGCCAAAGCCGGGCAGGTCGGTCAGTTGCGTACCGGACAGAATATCGCGCGGCGTGGCATCCGCCTGAGCGTCCATGACGAACAGGCGCACCTGCTTGTCGGTCAGCCATTTGTCGAAGTAGCGCGGCGCCGTCGTTTCATACGAGCGCGCGCTGTACTTGCGTTCCTTGCGCTCCTTCGCGCCTTGCCTGACGTCCACTTCGCTCTTGTTGCCCGGATAGATATCGCTGATAAACAGCAGTTGCTTGCCGTCCGGACTCCATTTCGGCATGCGCGCGCCCATGGTCAAGCTGGTCAGGCGCTGCGCTTCGCCACCGGCCGCCACGTCGAGGCGGTAGACCTGGCCGGCCTCGTCGCCATCGCGTTTGGCGACAAATACCAGCTGGCGGCTGTCGGGCGACCAGGCGACGGCGCTTTCGCCGCCTCTGGAAAAGGTCAGGCGGCGCGGCGGGGTATCGTCGCTGTTGTCGGTCAACGACTTGAGCCACAGGTCCGACCATTGTTCCTTGCTGTCGTAGGCGGCATCGACCACGGCAAACACGGCCCAGCGCCCGTCTGGGCTGGCGACGGGTGCGCCGAGCCGTTTCATCAGCCACACGTCTTCGTGGGTGATGGCGTGTCTGGCGGATGGGGTCGCGGCAGCGGATGTGCTTGCATTGGATTCGGCAGCATGGGCAAGCGAAACGCACGACGCTGCGATCAGCAGCGAAGCGAGGGAACGGCGAAGACGGGGTGATGTCATGGGCGGGATCCTGGAGTGAATATAGACGACGAGCAACATTATTGCCCATCAGTTTGCCGTATGCCAAGCAGGGGGAGCGTTACTTGCCACGGCTGTGGTGCGCAAGCATGGCAGGCGATGGGCTAAACTTGCCACTTTCCCCATGCTTGCATTGCCAGCCCATGAAAATTGACCACACCCTGTTGAAAACGGTTTTTCTTGTTTCCTGTTCGCTGATGGGCAGCCTGGCGACGTCCGCCGAAGCCGCGCCGTACCCGAATACCAGCGCCATGGGCGTGGGCCAGGCGGAAACGACCGCCTGGTACGCCGCCTGCATGAAGGTGGCCAAGGCCGCGCCGCCGCCGGCCGACCTGCCCGCGCCCGCTGCCGCCAGCGCGTTGCAGCAATGCAAGGCGGCCGACCTGTATTACGATACCAGCAGTATGTCGGCGCCCAGGCCGGACGACTGGCGCCAGGTGCGCCATTGCGCCTTGGCCACCAGCAACAGCGAAGTGCTGATGATGTTGTACCAGAACGGGCAGGGGGTGACGAAAGCGCCGCCGCTGGCCATGAAATATGCGTGCAGCATTACTGCGGCGCCGGCCGAAATGGCGGGCAGGGTCGAGCATTTGCAAAAACTGGCCGCCAGTGGCGAGGGCAAGATCGACCTGTGCGACGACATCACCAGCGGCTACATGATGGGCGTGTGCAGCGCCATCGATGCACGCCAGAAAAACCGTGTGCGCAGCCAGGCCAGCGGCAAGGCCACGGCAGCCTGGCCGGCTGCCGCGCAAGCGTCCTGGCAGAAGCTTGAAGCGGCCACCGCCAAATTCGCCGACGCCCGCGCCGCAAAAGAAACCGACCTCGGCGGCACGGCGCGCGCCGCCATGAGCATCGCCGCACGCACGGCCGAGCTGGAATTGCTGGCCCAGGACGTCAAGCAATACGAGACAGGCAAGTTGCCCTCAGCCATGACGCAAGCCCAGGCGCAGGCGCTCGACAAGCAGCTGAACGTGATCTACGGCAAGCTGATGAAGCAGCCCAGGCCAGACGACGCGGGGGCCGTCGACAAGGACGGCATCCGCGACACCCAGCGTTTGTGGCTCAAGTATCGCGACGCCTGGATCGATTTTGGCGCCGTGCATTATCCGTCCGTCACCAGCCACACCTGGGCCGCCATGCTGACGGCGCGCCGCAATGCGCAGCTGGAAGCGCTGCAGCACTGATGCGCCAGCCGGTGGACCGGCCAGGCCCGGCGCGCACGGGATGTCTGGCCTTGAGCTTAAGCGCGGCGCGCCGTCAGCCATTGCGCCGGCGCCAGCGCGCTAGCGGCGACCCGCACCTCGCCGATATTGCCGAAGAAACCGTCCGCCCGCGCACCGTCCCACGAGCCGCCGCCCACCACCCAGGGTGAGGTGGCCGACAAGGTCGCCAGCCCGACGACATTGCTGCTGTTGCGCAGCACCGGCGCGCCTTCGACATACATCACGGTGTCGTGCGTGGCCGGGTCGTTGACGATGGAGATATGGACCCAGGTGCCGGCGATGATTTCGCCCGACCAGCTGGCCAGCGCATCGCGCTTGCCCGTCACGTCCGGCACTACTTCCCACTGCACTTCGCGCAGGCTGGAAATGGCGAACAGCAGCGGCGGCGATTCCGGGTCGCCGCCGATGAAACCGGCCAGGTCGCCACGCTTGCCGTCGCGCGTCATGATGTTCATCCACGCATGCTTCGTCTTGTCCCACGCCGGGTTGATCTTGACGAAGGCTTCGATCGTGTAGCCGGTGGTAGCGAAGGTTTGCGCGTTGATCGCTGCCGAGGGATCGGTGACAAAATAGCTCAGGCGCGGCGCATTTTTGTCGGTGTTGACGAAGCTGACCGAGCCCGGCGCCGATGACAGCCGGTGGCGGTCACTGCTCCAGACGATGTCGCCGGCCTGGGCGCCGACGATGCCGCCCTTGTTGAGGCCGTCGCGCGTGAGCGGATTGGCGCCGGTCACGTCGGCGATGCGCGCGCCCGGCGCCACCGCTGCACCGTCGGCACCACCGAAGAAGCGCCAGTGCGCCACGGTAGCGGCCACTTTAGGATAATCGTCGGCGTCCTTGGGCGCCACCGGCACCACCACGGCCGGCTCCGTGTAGCCCTTGAGCACCATCGCCCTGGCCTGCTCGATCAGCGAGGATGCAATCGTTGCCTTGCCGGTGCCGAAGGTGGTGTTGAAGCGCGCAAAACGCTTGGCGAAATTGATGTTGATGGTGAACGCCTCGTTGGCCTCGGTGAGCACGGCGCGGTCGAAGGCGTTGCGCGTGTCGGCCGGCTTCATCGGCACCCACGGCGAGAACGACAGCACCTTGATCTGGTTGTTGGTCAGGTCGAATTCGTACAGCCGCATCAGGCCGTTGCCGCCCTGGTAGTCCATCTGGTAGTCGACCACCATTTCCTCGACCGGATTGCCGAAGTTGTTGGTCTTGGTCAGGCGCGCCGCGCCGTGGTGGTGGCCGTTCAAGGTCATGAAGATCTGATCGTTGTCGCGTATCAGTTTTTCCCACAGCATCTTGCCGTAATCGGTTTCCAGCGGGCTGACGGCGTCCGCCGCGATATTGATCAGCTGGTGGTTGACCAGGATCACGGGCAGGGTCGGGTTGTCGGCCATCACCTTGCGCGCCCAGGCGATGCCGGCGTCGGAAATGCGCCACGACAGCGACAGCACCAGGAACTTCTGCTCCTGCGCCGTGAAGATATGGTATTCGTGAAAGCCGCTCGCGTCGCGCGCGCCGAAGGTCGCCTGGCGCTGCGCGCGGCGGGTGCTGAACCATTGCAGATAGGGCTCGTTGGCCAGCACGCGCTGGCTGTCGGTGCCCTTGCTCTGGTCGCCCTGATAGTCGAGATCGTTGACGACGTCGTGGTTGCCGGCCAGGATCGAATACGGCAGCTTGTTGACCTCCAGCACCTGCATCGCGCTGTCGGCCACCTTCCACTGTTCCGGTTTGCCGACCTGGTCGACCACGTCGCCCAGATGGATCAGGAAAGGAATGTTCAGCGCGGCCGCGTTGCGCGCCACCCAGTTGGTCTGCGCGGCGAACGGTTCATTGCCATAGTGGCGCTCGTATTGGTTGCTTTCCGACGAAGTTGCATAGCGCGAGTAGAACTGCGTATCGGGCAGCACCGCGAGGGCGAAGCTGGATATAAGCGTGCTCGGCGGCACCGCCACCGGTGTCGTAACGCCATTGGCGCTGCCGCTGTCACCGCCGCCGCAGCCGGCCAGCAGCCCGCCGAGCGATAGCCCGGACGCCGACGCCAGGCCCATTTTCAGCAAGGCGCGCCGCTGCGGGCGTTGCGCGTCAGCGCTTGCGACAGGAGTGAATGAAGATTGCTTTTCGTCGTGCTGGTTCATGGAATGGTGCTCACAAAAAGAAGAGCGGCCAGTCTATTGCGTGAGCGTGACGGGTTCATGACAGCGTTAACGAAAAAAGCCCCTCCGTGGGGAGTAATGCCGTTCAGTTAAGCTGTCCGACGCATGTAAATGCGTAAGGCGTAAAAACGTAAAAACGTAAAAATGGCGGGCCGGAGACGCAAGCCTGAGAAAATGCCGATGGCGGCGTTGCAGCTCCTCGCCGTACATGCGTACTGTCTTCGTCGCTGCGCCTTGCCCTCGACATTTTTCAGGCTCGCTTGGCCCGGTGGGCCTGTGCGGGCGACTGGGGTTTTAATCCGGTTTACGGTTTACTGGGAGCGTATGGACACAGTAACTTTGGAAAAGTCGCGAAGTCTGCTCACCTGGACGGAAGTCCCATCTGTTCACCGCCGAACACGTGCCGCCACATTCGGATCAAAGCGCCACCTCACCCAGCAACAGCGTGCTCAACTAGAACATCCGCCAGTTTTTTCTGTTGTTGGTTGGTCGCCGTGATGCGCGACTTAAGTCGGTCGCAAAATTCCATCAATTCATCCACTTTGGCAACGATGCGGTGTTGTTCCGCAAGCGGTGGCGTTCCTGCGACCAAATTTAATATTTGCTCTCGCGTTACATTTTTCATCGAGCTACTGGTTCCGCCGGCAGCTAGAGCGTAATAATTTCTTGAAAATGGCGATAAATTGACAAGGTTAATGAATTTGTTGCTGCACAACAAGGAAAGCCGAAGCCTAACAATCTTATCCGATAGCATTAGGTTTGGAGGGCAATTCTCGACAACAACACTTCGCGCCACTAGCTCATCAGTATTCGCACGTGTGATAAGAAAATCGCCAGATTCGACAACACAGTCGAGCCGAGGCTCCAATGTTTTCGGAAGTGCTTTGTTTTCATTCGGCAAAAATTTTCCCCACGATACTGCACTCACTTTTAGCACTCCCCATGAATCTCCTTCGCGCGCATGACCTTCACAGCTTGGACTCCAACCAGCACCGCTCTTTTCGACTAGCTTACCAAGTCGAACCCATTCCCAATTTGCTGGCAAATCAAAGGGTTTTTCATCCTCGGAAATCGTCGCCAACATTTTCTCTTTCTTGATTTTACCCTCAGAAATCAGCTTAGCTTTTTTAGCCTCAATCCGTTTGAGTAATTCGCTAGCTGGCTCGTCGTTCGCATCTTGTGCTACCAGTTTGCCCATGACGGCTAGTTGCAGCAAGGTTTGCTTGAGCGCCTCGATACTTGCTTCAGTGGTGAACAAGGTGTCGAAATGCGCGGCGATGCGTTGCCAGTTGGCGTTGAAGTCTGCTGCGCTTTGCGATTGCGTGAGCGTGTCTAGCAGGTGGCTGACGAGTTGTTCGTGGGCGTCGGCGGCGTCGCTGTGTTGGGCTTCCAGTTGGTCGCACAGGGCCATCAGCTCATCGACTTTGGCGACGATGCGGTGTTGTTCCGCGATGCTTGGAACTGGTACTAGCAATGAAGAAATGTGACCTTGATTTACTGTCTTCTGCCCTGCTGTTGTAATGAACAAATCATTTATTCTATTTCTGATTAAGCCTGAAGATCCAATTAATCCAAGAAAATTAGAATTCATTATATTTTGAGGGACTTTCATGCGAATGAAGTGGTCGCAATAAATTCCATTAAAGTTTCCTTCGCAAACAATAAATCCGCCAACTAAATCAGAACTTCCGTTCACACGTACAATCAAAATATCATTTTTTGATAAGTGGTATTTTCCGATTAGGCTTGGTGTTATCAAAAGCTCCCTCGGATCTTCAAGCACGATGCG
The DNA here is from genome assembly GCF_002250505.1 of Janthinobacterium sp. PC23-8. Lineage (GTDB taxonomy): Bacteria > Pseudomonadota > Gammaproteobacteria > Burkholderiales > Burkholderiaceae_D > Janthinobacterium. The sequence continues at coordinate 1,144,868 of NZ_NJGY01000001.1, read as the reverse complement.
TCGGTCTTTAATATCTGCCAGTCGCAATACGACGACCGCTTCGCCATCGACATCGCCACGGCTTGATGCGCCATTTTGGAATTGCGGCATTAAATCTTCTAGTCTTAACCATGTCCATTCCAGCGGTAACGGAAATGGTTGATCGTCATCAGAAATCGCAGAGAGTGGTTTGTTTTTTTTGACTCTACCTTCCGCGATCAGCTTGGTTTTCTCAGCCTCGATACGTGTGAATAATTCGCTGGCTGACTTATCGTTTGCATCTTGCGGCACCAACTTCCCGCGCACCGCGAGGTCCAGAATCAACTCGCGCAATTTCTTGATGCCGTACACGCTCGCGGCATTACCTGCTGCGCGGCCTCGTCCTGATTTCTTCTCGGTTTCTGCCGCCGTCCAGATGTCGATATGATCGGTCAGCAATTGCTGAACTGCGTTCATGCCTTGACCTCGCGTTGCAGCGCTTCGGTCAGTACGTCCTTGAGTTGTGCGCGCAGGGTGGCGATATCATCCTGCATGGCCTTGTATTGCGCCAGCAGCAGATCGGGGTCATGGATTTCCTGTTCGCCGATATGCGGGTTCTTGCAGTCGAGGTTGTAGTTGCGCGCCTTGATTTCTTCCAGGCTGACCTTCCATGCCTGTTCGTTCTCGACCCGGTGCTTGAAGCCGTCCGACTCCGTGCCCCACCATGCGGCCTCGGTATCGAATTCTTCGATCTTCATCGGCTTGGTCTTGTTGTAGGTTTTTACGCCGGGCGGGTAAGGGTGCTCGTAGAACCAGATATGCTCGGTTGGCGTGCCCTTGCTGAAGAACAGCAGGTTGGTCTTGATGCCGGTGTACGGAGCAAAGACGCCATTGGGCAGGCGGACGATGGTGTGCAGGTTGCATTCTTCCAGCAGCTTTTCCTTGATGCGGGTCTTGATGCCTTCGCCGAACAGGAAGCCGTCCGGCAAAACCAGTGCGGCGCGGCCACCGGCTTTGAGCATTTGCATGATCAGCACCAGGAACAGGTCGGCAGTTTCGCGGGTACGGAAAGCGGCGGGAAAGTTGGTCTCGATGCCGTCTTCTTCCATGCCGCCAAACGGCGGATTGGTGACGATGACATCGACGCGCTCCTTTGGTCCCCAGCTGATCAAAGGGTAGGACAGGGTATTGTCGTGGCGGATATTGATCGGTACGTCAATGCCATGCAGAATCATGTTGGTGGTGCAGAGCAGGTGCGGCATCGGCTTCTTTTCTATGCCATGAATGCCCGCTTGCAGCCGGCCTTCGTCTTCCACCGTCTTCACATCCTGCTTGCGGATGTGCTCAATCGAGCAGGTCAGGAAGCCGCCCGTGCCGCAGGCCGGGTCCATCACCTTTTCGCCCAGGCGCGGGTTCACCATGCGCACCATGAATTCGGTCACGGCGCGCGGTGTGTAGAACTCGCCCGCGTTGCCTGCGGCCTGCAAGTCGCGCAGCAATTGTTCGTACATGTCGCCGAACAGGTGGCGCTCCTGCGCTTTGTTGAAGTCCACGCCTTCCTCGATCTTGTTGACGACCTGCCGGATCAGCTGGCCGGACTTCATGTAGTTGTAGGCATCCTCGAACACGGAGCGGATCACGTAGGCGCGCTGGTCGCCGCCCTTTGCTTCCAGCTGTTGCAGGGCGGGGAACATGTCGTTGTCGAGAAACTGCTTGAGCGCGTCGCCGGTCATGCCTTCGGCGTTTGCCGCCCAGTTACGCCAGCGGTATTTTTCCGGCAATGGCGATCTGTAATTGTCTTGCAGCAGTTCCCATTCGCTCTCGCGGTCGTCAAAAATTTTCAGGAAAAGCATCCAGACCAGCTGGCTGAGGCGCTGGGCGTCGCCATCGACGCCGACGTCCTTGCGCATGATGTCCTGGATGGATTTGATGGTGCTGGAAATGCTCATGAAGTGGACTGCTTTACGGTAATGGATAAGGAGGAAAAACTGGCAACTAGGCGTAGAACTAGGCGTAGAGATGCTTCTCTAGCTCGTGCAGGGCGATAGTATAGCCTTGCTTGCCGCCGAAGGCCGATACCAGTTCGCTGGCGGTGCCCATGCTCTTGAAGGGATCGAGCGTCAGGATCTTGATGTCTTCGATGTTCTCGATGCCGGTGTCGGCGTATTTTTCGAGCAGCGTTTCAAGCACCTTGCGCGCCTGCTCGCCGTATTTGGCAAAGTAGTTGCGCTTTTTGACGTTGTCCGCCCGCTCGCGGCGGGTCAGCGGCGGCTGGTCGAAAGCGACGTGGCAGATCAGATCGAAGGCGTCGAAATGCTTGCCGACTTCTTCGGCCAGCGGCTCGAGCAGGACGCCGTGCTCTTCCAGTTCGCGCAGGATGGCGGCCTTGCGCTCAGTCTTGTCCCAGCGGCGCAGGAAGTCATCGAGGGATGAGTAGTCTTTGCGCACGGTCTGGCGCGTGTAGTCCTTGAGCGATTCGGTGATCAGCTTGCCTTCAGGGCCGTAATACTGCACACGTTCGGCAACGACATACACCGTCACGTCGCCGAGCACGTATTTGATGCGTCCGGGGCCGGGTGCTCCACCTTCGCCTGGCCCTGCGGTTGTGGGGCCGGTATCGGCGGCACCCGGCGGTACCGGCTGGCCGTCTTCGCCGATGACGACTTCTTCTGGATCGTTCTCTGGCGGCACGGGCGGCTCATCGCCCTTGGGCTCGTAGATAATCACGGGTTCGCCATCGAACGCGGGATCGGCAAACAGCTCGGTGGCTTTCTTGAAGTCCATGATGGTGAACCAGAACTTGCCGTAGTCCTCGTTGATGCGCGTGCCGCGCCCGATCATCTGCTTGAACTCGGTCATCGACTTGATGTGCTGGTCCAGCACCACCAGCTTGCAGGTCTGCGCATCGACGCCGGTTGTCATCAGCTTGGAGGTGGTGGCGATCACCGGGTAGCGTTCTTCGGGGTTGATGAAGTTGTCCAGCTCTGCCTTGCCTTCGATTTCGTCGCCGGTAATGCGCATGACGTATTTGCGGCTTTCCTTGACCCGTTCCGGATTCAGGTTGACCAAGGCCTGGCGCATGCGCTCGGCGTGGTCGATGTCATCGCAGAATACGATGGTCTTGGCGTAGGGATCAGTTGCGATCAAGAATTCGGTGATCTTCCTGGCGACCAACTCGGTGCGCTGCTTCAGGATCAGCGTGCGGTCCATGTCGATCTGGTTGTACACGCGGTCTTCTATCGGCTGGCCTTTATCATCTACCTGGCCCTTGCTGGGACGCCAGCCCTGCACGTCCTTGTCGATGTCGATACGCACGACTTTGTACGGCGCGAGGAAGCCGTCCTCGATGCCTTGCTTCAATGTGTAGCTGTAGACCGGTTCGCCAAAATAGACGATGCTCGACACGTCCTTGGTTTCCTTCGGTGTCGCCGTCAAGCCGATGTGCGTGGCCGAGGAAAAATAGGCCAGGATTTCACGCCAGGCCGAGTCTTCGGCCGCGCTGCCGCGATGGCACTCGTCGATCACGATCAGGTCAAAAAAATCCGGCGAGAACTGCTTGTAGATATTTTGCTCTTCCTCGCTGCCAGTGACAGCCTGATACAGCGACAGGTAGATTTCGTAGCTTTTGTCGATCTGGCGCTTGCTGATCTTGGTCATTGCCGGGCCGAACGGCTTGAAGTCGTTGTTCTTGGTCTGGTCCACCAGGATATTGCGGTCGGCCAGGAACAAGATGCGCTTCGTGGTGCCGGACTTCCACAAACGCCAGATGATCTGGAACGCGGTGTAGGTTTTGCCTGTGCCGGTGGCCATGACCAGCAGGATGCGCTGCTGGCCTTTGGCGACCGCTTCCACCGTGTTGTTGATGGCGTTGGCTTGATAGTAGTGCGGGGTACGTCCGCTGCCCTCGTCGTGGTAGGGCATTTCGACAGTGTGGCGCGCCTCTTTGGTGTCCAGGCCCTTCCACTGGCAATAGCGTTGCCAGAGTTCCGTTGGCGACGGGAAGGCGTCCAGCGCCAGTTCTCGTTCGACCTTGTCGGCAAGGCCAGTGCGGTCGTGCATCAGGAAGGCATCGCCATTTGAGCTGAACACAAACGGCACGCCCAGTGTTTCAGCGTAGTTCAGCGCCTGCTGCATGCCTGCGCCGACGCTGTGCCCGTTTTCTTTGGCCTCAATAACGGCGATAGGGATATTGGACTTGTAATACAGAATGTAGTCAGCGCGTTTTTGCTCGCCGCGTGCATGGAGCTTGCCACGAACGATGACGCGGCCCTTGGTGAAGCTCACTTCTTCGCGAATCTGCGAATGTAGATCCCAGCCTGCTGTAGTAATGGCAGGTGTGATGTACTTGGTGCAGATGTCGCGTTCGGAAAGATTTTTTTTGTCGGTCATCGGGATAGGGGGCCTTGAACGCGCTGGCGATGATCGCCAGCGATGATCGCCAGCGAGGATGTTTGAGTATCTGCAAGATCATAGCTCAAAGGCAACGTTTAGTTCTGAGATTTCTGCCACCACTTCAACCGAGGCAAGCGACCAAAGAGCGACCAAAGAGCGACCAGAAAGCAAAAAGCCCCTCCGTGGGGAGGGGCTTTTTTGTACTGCGCATTCGTGGTAGGCCGTGCGGGATTCGAACCTGCGACCAACGGATTAAAAGTCCGCTGCTCTACCAGCTGAGCTAACGACCCGAAAGAGGCCGCATTATATAGGAGTTTTGAAAGAATGCAAAACCTTCTTGTTGCCGGTGTTGAACTCAATGCAGGGCGGCCGTGATCTTCAGCACTTCCTCGATGGTACTCAAGCCCGCCACGATCTGCTGCGCACCGGCCAGGCGCAGCGGGGTCATGCCGTCCTGTATGCTCTGGCGCCGCAGCGCGTGCAGGTCGGCGCCTTCGCGGATCAGCTGGCTGAAGCGTTCCGTGACGCTCAACAGTTCATAGATGCCGGCGCGGCCCAGAAAGCCGCTCTGGCGGCAACTGGCGCAGCCCACCGGGCGATAACAAGTATCGGGGCGCGCCAGCTGGCCGCCGGTCAGGCTGTTCCATTGGGCGGCAGCGGGCGCCTGGGCCTCCTGCTTGCATTGTGGGCACAGGCAGCGCAGCAGGCGCTGGGCCAGCACGCCGATCAGGCTCGCTTCGAGCAGATAGCCGGGCACGCCCAGTTCCAGCAGGCGCGTGACAGCCGAGGGCGCGTCGTTGGTGTGCAGGGTCGACAGCACCAGGTGGCCCGTCAGCGCCGCCTGGATGGCCATCTCGGCCGTGGCCAGGTCGCGGATTTCGCCGACCATGATGATGTCGGGGTCCTGGCGCAGCAGCGCGCGCACGCCGTCGGCAAACGACAGTTCGGGCTGCACCTGGATCTGGTTGAAGGCGGGCTCGACCATTTCTATCGGGTCTTCCACCGTGCAGACATTGACTTCGCTGCGCGCCAGCGCCTTCAGGGTGCTGTACAAGGTTGTCGTCTTGCCCGAACCGGTCGGGCCGGTGACCAGCACGATGCCGTGGGTGCGCGCCGTCAGGGCTTGCCAGCGCAGGGCGTCGGCGGGCGGAAAGCCCAGCTGGTCCAGGCTTTTCAGCACCACTTCGGGATCGAAAATGCGCATCACCAGTTTTTCGCCAAAGGCGGTGGGCAGGGTCGACAGGCGCAGCTCGATTTCCTGGCCGTCGGCGTTGCGCGTCTTGATGCGGCCATCCTGGGGCCGGCGCTTTTCCACCACGTCCATACGGCCCAGCAATTTGATGCGCGCCGTCATCGCCAGCAGCACCACCGGCGGCACCTGGTAGGCCTGGTGCAGCAGGCCGTCGATGCGCAGGCGCACCAGGCCGGCGTCGCGTTTCGGTTCCAGATGGATGTCCGAGGCGCGCTGGGCGAACGCGTATTGCCACAGCCAGTCGACGATGCGCACCACATGCTGGTCGTTGGCGTCCAGGCTGCTCTTGCCGCGGCCCAGTTCCACCAGTTGCTCGAAGTTATGGCGCAGCGACAAGTCCTGCGCCGACGATTGCCGCGCCACCCTGACGGAACCGGCCAGGCTGAAAAACTGTGCAATGTAATCGGCGATCAAGACAGGATTGGCGATTACCAGGCTTAGCTTGCGCGGCGCCAGCCGGCCCAGTTCCGCCTGCCAGCCCAGCGCGTAGGGCTGGGCGGTGGCAATCACGATGCGCTCGGGGTTGCTTTCGACGGGCAGGATATTGAAGCGCGCCGCATAGCTGGCCGTCATCACGTCGGCCACCTGGCTGAAGTCGATGGCAAGGGGATCGATGCGCAGATAGGGCAGCCTGGCGCGGCCAGCCAGCCAGGCGCACAGGGTATCGAGGGTCAGCGGCGCGTGCGGCGCCAGCGCCGAGCGCAGCTGGCAGTCGGCCAGCGCGCATAGCGGGTGGATGGGCTTGCTGTTTTGTAAAACCGTCTGCGTGCGGGTGCGGATCTCGGCGATGCCGGCGCTGGCCAGGTGGCCGTCGGCCAGCAGCCAGGAAATGAGTTCCTGCAGGTCCAGCGGGGCAGAAGACGAGGAAGAGAGAGGAGGGGACATGGCCGGCGCCTTTCATGGCCGCCGGCAAGGTGAAAGCAGGACGGCTTACAGCGTGCTCTGGATGCCCTGGAGCCAGCTCCTGGCGGGCAGCTTGGTATCGGCGACGATCTGTTTTGCACGTTCGAGCAATGCCGCTTGCGCCTCGGCATTGAGCGTTACTTTGGTCTTGAAGGCGATCGCCACCACGTTCCCATCATGGACTTCAGGCAGGCAGATCACCTGTCCGAACGCAAATTTCATCGCCTTGATGTTTTTTGCGTAGCTGGGGTGGTCGCCGAACAGGTTGACCGTCATGATGCCGTGCGGCGCCAGGCAGGCGCAGCAGGCGCTGTAGAACTCGGCGCTGTCGAGCACCGGGCCGCGCGCGGTGGCGTCGTACAGGTCGACCTGCAAGGCGTCGAGCGTGCCATGGTGGGCCTCGTCGTTGACGTAGTCGAGCGCATCCATCTCGCGCACATGCAGGCGTTCGTCATTCGGCGGCAACTTGAACATCGATTCGCAGATGGTAATCACGGCCGGGTTCAGCTCGATCGCCTCGACTTGTGCCTGCGCAAACGTGCGGTAGCAGAACTTGGTCAGCGCGGCCGTACCCAGGCCCAGTTGGGCCAGGCGCTGCGGTTGTTCTATCCACAGCATCCACGCCATCATCTGTTGCGCGTATTCCAGTTCCGGCCAGTCGGGCTTGCGGATGCGCATCGCGCCCTGCACCCATTCGGTGCCGAAATGCAGGTAGCGCACGCCATCCATTTCAGACAGGGTGACGGGCGCGTAGCGCGGCTTGCGCGCGGGGCGCGACGATTCGACTTGTTCGATGGATTTTCGTTTGATAAGCATAAGGCAGGCCTGGAAGTGTGCCGCATTATAACTTGCCATAAAAAATGCCGGCCCTCGGGACCGGCATTATCTGGATAGACTACTGAGTCACAGCGCCTGACAGAAGCGTTACTGTTGTGCTGGTTCGATCGAAACGCGCAGACGGATGCGCTCGCCCGGGTCATACGACATGATGCTGGTGTAGTTGCGGCCGCGGTAATCATACGTCACCTGGTAGCCATTGTTGCGCGACTCCCAATGGTCGACCTGGCGGCATTGCTTGATCGCCTGTTCCTGGCTGCCGCCCTGGTAGTTGTTCTGGTTGTCGACCCGGTCGCCGACCACGGCGCCGGCAATCGCGCCAGCGGCGGCAGCGGCCGTGCGGCCATTGCCGCCACCGACCTGGCTACCGAGCAGGGCGCCGGCGATACCGCCGACGATGGAGCCGCCCGCGCTGCGCTGTTGCGGCGGCGCCTGCACCTGCACGTATTCCGTGCGGCATTCCTGGCGTGGACGGTTGACCTGTTCGACTTGCGGCACCACGCGCACGACCTTGCCGAAATCTTCAAAGTCGGTAGCCTGGGCGAGTGGCAAAGCACCGATACAAAGGACTGACATGATCAATTTGGCTTGCAGGTTCATTTCTTACCTCGTTATGTAGAGAATCTCTCAGGGTCTGGCGTCGGGTGTTGTTTGATTTTGATTGACAACATGACTGCAGTGTAATGCGCCTGTGCTCCCGAGTGTCATACGGCTGGCAACAAAATGTAACAGCAACAGCAGCTTGCCCCCCGGTCTGTAACATGCACTTTCAATCGATACAAAAGATTGAAACTGAGTTGAAACTCATGGTTTGTAACAAATCTTGCGTTTGATGTCATATTCGGGTTGATTCACAGGGAACAACACGTTACCCTAATACGCGTATGGCTTTAAAAACGCAGTCCGTCGCCACTCCATGAGCGGTGACCGATATGCCGTGCGCGTATTGACCCGCAGGCGGCAAATGCAACAAGCACAACAGATCCATACATAACAGGTCGATTTGAGGGAAAAATGAGTTTGTTAATAACCGTGCCGCCCAACCTTGTTCAGTCCATCCGCGCCTTCCGCGTGACCGAGTTACAAGACGAGGCGGTTCGTCTCGGGCAGCACTTCTTATATGCCTACTGCAACACCGGCCTGACCAAGCAGCAAGTCATCGGCCTGATCGCCGAAGCATTCCTGTTTCCCAAAAGCCTGGCCAAGAATTTCGACGCCTTGCGCCTCTGCCTGACCGACACCATGGCCAAGGCCGGCCCCCAGACAGGTTTCCTGGTGGTACTCGAGCAATTGCCCAATACGCAAAAATTCGACAAGGAAGCGCGCGAAACCCTGCTCGATGTGTTTCGCGATGCGGCCGACTACTGGGCCGAGAAAAAAGTCCCGTTCCGCGTCTTTTATTCCTTCGAATAAGCGCTCTTCCTCGCGGCAAGCACAGCGCGAAACCAGCTGACGCGGCCCGCGCGGGCGTATGCTGCGCCGCAACAATAATGCCGGCCTTTCTAGATTCACATCGCCATAGCGGGTACAATGCGCGCTATGAAAAATATCGTTATCCTTATTTCCGGACGCGGCAGCAATATGGAAGCGGTCGTGCGCGCGGCAAAAGCCGAGCAATGGCCAGCCCGTATCGCCGCTGTCATCAGCAACCGGGCCGATGCCCAGGGCCTGGTATTTGCCGCGCAACATGGGATAGCGACCGCAGTCGTTGCCAACAAGGATTATGCCAGCCGCGCCGATTTTGACGCGGCCTTGCAGCAAGTGATCGACGGCTACGCCCCCGACCTGGTGGTGCTGGCCGGCTTCATGCGTATCCTGACGGAACCGTTTGTCGAACATTATGCGGGGCGCATGCTCAATATCCACCCGTCGCTGTTGCCGCTGTTCCCGGGCATGGCGACGCACCGGCAGGCGCTCGAGGCCGGCGTAAAGGAACATGGCGCGACCGTGCATTTCGTGACCGCCGAACTCGATCATGGCCCGGCCGTGGTCAGCGCCACCGTGCCCGTCTTGCCGGGCGACACAGAAGACAGCTTATCGGCGCGCGTGCTGGTACAGGAACATCTGCTCTACCCGCGCGCCATCCGCCTGTTCATTGACGATAAACTGTCGATCGAGCATGGCCAGGTCCGCGTGGACCCTCAATAAAATATTACAGGAAGAATAACAATGAGATTGCCACCAGCGATACTTGCCAATGCTGAAGAAGTATTGCGCGACATTTTACGTTTCACGGCGCCCGCCGACACCACCTTGTCGCGCTATTTCCGCGACCATCCGCGCCTGGGTTCGCGCGAGCGCGGCGCCATCGCCGAAGGCATTTATGCCATCTTGCGCAATAAATCGTTCTTTACCGATTTCGCCGAAGCGGGCAATGGCCCGACCATGCGCCGGCTGACCATCCTGGGCCTGGCCGAAGCGATGGGCGCCGATTCGCTGGGCGGCCTGACGGAAGAAGAAGTGGAATGGCTCGACCGCATCAAGCAGATCGACCGCAACCTGATGCCGGCGAACATGCGCTCGAACATGCCGAAGTGGCTGTTCGACAAGCTGATCGCCCAGTACGGCGAAGCCGAAACCATGAAGCTGGCCGATGCGCTGAACGCGCCGGCGCCGCTGGACCTGCGCGTGAACTCGCTCAAGGCCACGCGGGAAGACGTGATGCTGGCGCTGGCCGAAGCACCGATCCTGAGCACGCCGACGCCGTTCGCGCCGCTGGGTCTGCGCGTGCTGAAAAAGCCGTCGCTGCAAAACATGCCATTGTTCCAGAGCGGCGCCATCGAGGTGCAGGACGAAGGCAGCCAGATCCTGTCGCAGATCGTCGGCGCCAAGCGCGGCGAGATGGTGGTCGACTTCTGTGCCGGCGCCGGCGGCAAGACGCTGGCACTGGGCGCGCTGATGCGCAACACCGGCCGCCTGTACGCGTTTGACGTATCGGAAAAGCGCCTGGCCAAGCTCAAGCCCCGCATGGCCCGCAGTGGCCTGTCGAATGTGCATCCGGTGCAGATCGCGCATGAACGCGACGCCAAGATCAAGCGCCTGGCCGGCAAGATCGACCGCGTGCTGGTCGACGCGCCATGTAGCGGCCTGGGCACCCTGCGCCGCAATCCGGACGTCAAATGGCGCCAGCAGCCCAATTCCATCGTCGAGTTGCAAGCGAAACAAGCTGCGATCCTGGCCGGCGCCGCGCGCCTGGTCAAAGGGGGCGGGCGCCTGGTGTACGCCACCTGCAGTTTCCTGAACGAAGAAAACGATGCGATCGCCGAGCAATTCCTGGCCGCCAATCCCGACTTCACTCTGGTGCCGATGAACAAGGTGCTGGCCGAACAGAAGATCGCGCTGGAGATGGGCGACTACCTGAAACTGCTGCCGCACCTGCACCAGACCGATGGCTTCTTTGCCGCCGTGTTCGAACGCAAGCCGATGCCGAAGAAAGTCTACGCCGACGCAAAGCCGGCCGACGACGCGGAGGCGGCTGACGCCGAATAAGGCTGGACGGGCGGCCGCTGCACTCGCAGCGGCCGCCGTTGCCTGCGCCAGCCCGCCTGGCATGCGCGTCCTGCTCGTCCGTACCACCTTCCTGCCCCACCGTCATGACCAAAACTCCGCTGCTCAACCTGATCACCGACTTCGTCGATGATTTCCGCCAGCCCGCCATCCTGTGGCAGGCGCTGGTCATTATTGCCTGCCTGGCCTTGAGCTGGGTTGTTGTGCGCCAACTGCGCGCCGTGCTGACCCGGCGCGCCGACGCCGCCACGCCGCCGGCCAGCGTCGAAGTGCGTGCTCGCACCGAAAGCTTTATCCGGATTCTGACGCCGGTGCTGACGGCGCTGCTGCTGGGCGTGTCCCAGCATTTCCTGAGCAGGTTGCAAAGCGTCAATCTGCTCAGCATCGCCGTACCCCTGTGCACCTCGATGGCGCTGGTGCGCTTCGGCTTTTATGTGCTGCGCCGCATCTTTGCCCGCCATGGCGAGATCAGCCCCACCATGCTGCTGCTGGAAAAAATCTTCACGGTAGTGGTGTGGTTGGGCATGGCCCTGTATATCACGGGTTTGTGGCCGGAGCTGCATGAATTCCTGGAAAGCATCATCGTGCCGCTGGGGCGCAATAAAGTGTCAGTCGCTGCCATCTTGCAAGCCGCTGTGTCGGTGGCCGTGCTGATGGTGCTGGCGATGTGGGCCGGCACCGCGCTCGACGACCGCCTGATGAAGACGCAGGGGCTGCACTCGTCGCTGAAGGTGGTGGTCTCGCGCATGGGGCGCGCCGTGCTGATCCTGGTCTCCGTGCTGGTCAGCCTGTCGCTGGTGGGCATCGACCTGACGGTCTTGTCCGTATTTGGCGGCGCCTTCGGCGTGGCGCTCGGTTTCGGCTTGCAGAAGATCGCCGCCAACTTTGTTTCGGGTTTCATCATCCTGCTCGACCGCAGCCTGACCATCGGCGACATGATCACGGTAGGCCAGTTCAGCGGCAAAGTCACGCAGATCAATACGCGCTATACTGTGCTATTGGGCGGCGATGGCGTTGAATCCATTATTCCCAATGAAATGCTGATCTCGGGCGGCGTGCAGAACATGTCGCTCAGTAATCGCATGGTGTGGCTGTCGACCACCGTATCGGTTGGCTACGAGACCGATATCGACGTCATCTTCCCGCTACTGGAACAAGCGACCGCCAGCGTGCCGCGCGTTGTACAAAGCAAGCCGCCGTCGGCGACCCTGCTGCGCTTCGGCGCCGATGGCCTGGACCTGCAGATCGGCTTCTGGATTTCAGATCCGGAAAACGGCGCCGGCGGGGTGAAGTCGAATGTGAACCGTGCGATTTGGCGGACGTTACAGCAACATAAGGTATCCGTACCATTTCCGCAACGCGAATTGCGCATTATCGGCACACCGCCCGCCGCGCTGGCAGGCGAAACAACAGGGGCGCCCACGCCCCCCGGCACGCAGCCCTGACCTCGCTGCCGCCTTCAAAATTGCCTCATCACACCCTTTAGGGCGTACAATCACGCCTAAAATTGACGATGCCGGACCGCCAGTATCTTGCTGGCGCGACCGTGAACAAGCCCCATCCACTCTGGAGTAGTAATGACATTGAGTTCTGTTTTACACGACGTTCTGCAGTTCATGGCCACTGGTATTACCGATCTGTCCGCCTGGCAGGTGTTTGCCTACACCATGGTGGTGACCCATATCACCATCGCCAGCGTCACGATTTACCTGCATCGCCACCAGGCGCACCGCGCACTGGAATTGCACGCCATCCCCAGCCATTTCTTCCGCTTCTGGCTGTGGCTGACCACCGGCCAGGTGACCAAGGAGTGGGCGGCGATCCACCGCAAGCATCACGCCAAATGCGACACGGAAGAAGATCCGCACAGCCCCGTCACGCGCGGCATCAAGAAAGTGTTCTGGGAAGGCGCCGAACTGTACCGTGCCGAATCGAAAAACCTGGAAACCATGGCCAAATACGGCCATGGCACGCCAACTGACTGGATCGAGCGCCATCTGTACACGAAGTACAGCTGGCTGGGCGTGGTCTCGCTGTTCTTCATCAACTTCGCGCTGTTCGGCGTGATCGGCATTTCCGTCTGGGCCGTGCAGATGATGTGGATACCCGTGACGGCGGCCGGCATCATCAACGGCATCGGCCACTACTGGGGCTACCGCAACTATGACTGCGCCGACGCGGCCACCAACATCATTCCGTTCGGCATATTGATCGGCGGCGAAGAACTCCATAACAACCACCATACGTATGCAACGTCGGCCAAGTTGTCGTCAAAATGGTATGAGTTCGATATCGGCTGGGCGTATATCCGTGCCCTGGAAATGCTGGGCCTGGCGAAGGTGAAAAAGCTGGCGCCGGAACCTAAATTTTCCCACGGCAAGCTGGAAGCGGATTTCGATACCCTGCAGTCGGTGATCGCCAACCGCTATGACGTGATGGCCAAGTACGCCAAATCGATCAAGTCGGCCTGGAAGGAAGAGCTGGAACACCTGAAGGACAAGGCCGAGCTGGAACAGCGCTTTTTGAAGTCGTCGCGCAAGCTGATGCAGCGCGAACCGGGCAAGCTGGCCGATGTCCACCATGAACAGCTGTCCGAGTTGTTCCAGCACAGCAAAGCGCTGGAAACCATGCACCATATGCGCGTGGAACTGGGCGCCATCTGGGAGCGCTCGCATTTTACGCGCGAGCAGCTATTGCAGAAGTTGCAGGACTGGTGCGTGCGCGCCGAAGCGTCCGGCATCAAGTCGTTGCAGGAATTTTCCTTGCGCTTGCGTAGCTACGCATAATCGGGCTCAGACCCATCGGGTCTGGCCCTCAAGGACGAAAAAAAACCGCTCAGTGAGCGGTTTTTTTTGATACAAAGATCAATTACTTGATCTTGGTTTCTTTGTACGTCACGTGCTTGCGTGCTTTAGGATCAAATTTCATGATCTCCATTTTCGCAGGCGTCGTACGCTTGTTTTTGGTGGTCGTGTAGAAGTGACCCGTACCGGCGGTCGATTCTAACTTGATTTTGTCGCGGCCTGATTTTGCCATGATAGCTCCCTTGTTCTGCTAATTAGACTTTTTCGCCACGAGCGCGCATGTCGACCAATACGGCGTCGATGCCGACTTTATCGATGACGCGCAGACCGGCGTTGGACAAACGCAGGGAGACCCAGCGGTTTTCAGATTCAACAAAAATACGACGATTCTGCAAGTTAGGCAAAAAACGACGTTTGGTTTTGTTGTTTGCATGGGAAACATTGTTGCCGACCATCGGCTTCTTCCCAGTGACTTGGCAAACACGTGCCATGGCGCACTCCTTAAAGACATTCCAAATTGGAAAAACGAGAGTATATCCAAAAAAATCAGATTTATCAATGACTTGCGAAAAACAATTGTGTCTTGTTGTATTGATTTAAGTTAACAATTTGAGGCACTGGTACTTTCTCGACGAAAAACCTTGTAAACCGTTTTGTTTACTGCTAGTAAAACGTCGGGCAAAACGCCTGTATGTCCTTGTTTACGCAGGTAAACTCGCGCAAACGCGCATGCCTGCTACAACTGCCCGTGTTCGGCGAAGGAATGGACATGCCGTCCCGCCACCACAAAATGGTCGAGCACCCGCACATCGACCAGCGACAAAGCCTGCACCAGCGAACGCGTCAGCAACAGGTCCGATTCGCTGGGCTCGGGCGTGCCGGAAGGGTGGTTGTGCGCCAGGAGCACGCTGGCCGCATTGTGCTGCAGCGCCTGTTTCACCACTTCGCGCGGATACACGCTGGTATGGGTCAGGGTGCCCCTGAACATTTCGCGGGCCGTGATCAGGCGGTTCTTGACGTCCAGGAACAACACATGAAAGGACTCATGCCCCAGGTTGCCCATGGTCATGCGCAGATAATCCTTGACCGCGTGCGGCGAACTCAAGGTCTGGCCCGCGTGCAGGTCTTCGACGATGGCGCGCCGCGCCAGCTCCATCACGGCCTGCAGCTGGGCAAACTTGGCGCTGCCCATGCCGTGCACGGCCGAGAAATTGACCAGGCTGGCGCCGAACAGGCCGCGCAGCGAGCCGAAGTGCTCGACCGTGTCGCGCGCCAGCTCCACTGCGCTCTTGCCGCGCACGCCGGTGCGCAGGAACACGGCCAGCAGTTCCGCATCCGACAGCGTATGGGCGCCGTCCTCGATCAGTCGTTCACGGGGCCGCTCGCGGGCAGGCCAGTCCTTGATTGCCATATTGCTCTCCGATACAGCACGATGTGGGCGTTCCTTGATGGATGCGATGGGGCGGGCGCGGCCAGTGTGGCTTACAATATCGCTTTGCATCAGTTATCTGAAAACATCACTATGTCCAACCAGCAACCAGCTGTCGTCACCAAAGAGGCTTACCTCACCCTGCATTATCGTCTTGCCACGCTGGACGGTACTGATATTGTCACTACCTTCAATGGAAATCCCGCGACCCTGATGCTGGGGCAGAACCAGCTGGCGCCGTTCCTGGAGGAGCGCCTGCTGGGCTTGCCGGAAGGCACGCACACTACCTTCGAGCTGGCCGCCAGCGAAGGCTTCGGCGAGCGCAACCCTGACCTGGTGCAATCGGTGTCGCGCGCCACCCTGGACGACAACTCCGTGCCGGGCGCCGATTACAAGACCGGCGACCTGGTCGACTTCGCTGCCCCCGGTGGCGGCCGTTTTGCCGGTGTGCTGCGCGAGATGCGCGACGACTCCGCCCTGTTTGATTTCAATCACCCGCTGGCCGGACAGCCGCTGCGGTTTGAAGTCAAACTGATTTCGGTGCTCTAAGGAGAGAACGATGGACAAGGAATTGCTACTGGCCCAGCCGCGCGGCTTTTGCGCCGGCGTCGACCGTGCGATCGAGATCGTCGAGCGCGCGCTGCAACAATTCGGTGCGCCGATCTATGTGCGTCATGAAATCGTCCATAACGCCTATGTGGTGACCGATTTGCGCAACAAGGGCGCGATCTTCATCGATGACCTCGACGATGTGCCAGCTGGCAATACGCTGGTGTTTTCCGCCCATGGCGTGTCGAAAGCCGTGCGCGCCGAGGCCGAATCGCGCGGCTTGACCATCTTTGACGCCACTTGCCCGCTGGTGACCAAGGTGCATATGGAAGTGGCCAAGATGCGCCGCGAAGGCCGCGAGATCATCATGATCGGCCACGACGGCCACCCGGAAGTGGAAGGCACGATGGGGCAGGCAGAGCAGGGCATGCATCTGGTGGAAACGCTCGATGATGTGGCGTTGCTGCGGGTGGTCAATCCCGACAGCCTGGCCTATGTTTCGCAAACAACGTTGTCAGTTGACGACACCAGCGACATTATTGCTGCGCTGAAACAAAAATATCCGAATATTTCCGAGCCTAAAAAAGGCGATATTTGCTACGCCACCACCAACCGCCAGGAAGCCGTCAAATTCATGGCGCCGCAGGTGGAACTGGTGATTGTCGTCGGCAGCCCGAACAGCTCCAATTCCAACCGCCTGCGCGAAGTGGCCGACAAGATGGGCACGCCTGCCTATATGGTCGACAACGCCTCGCAGATCGACCCGGCCTGGCTGGACGGCAAGCTGCGCGTCGGTGTGACGGCCGGCGCCTCGGCGCCGGAGATTTTGGTGCAAGCCGTGATCGACCGCCTGAAAGAGTGCGGCGTGAAGAGCGTGCGGCCACTCGACGGCGTGCAGGAAGCGGTAACGTTCCCGATGCCAAAAGGGCTCGACGGCGTGAAAAGGGTGGTCGAGCAGGTAAGCTTTGGAGCGACTTCCACCTGAAACTGAATTTAATTTGTTAATTTAGATATTATTCCAAGCTAAGTTTTTACAAAAGATCGTTATGATGGTCGCAAGCTTGAATGTGTTGTCGTTATAACTAAGCAGGTGTGTGCACGTTTTGAGTGCGTGCACCGCGCTGGTGAGAACGGTCCAAGGAGGGCACTGCAGGAATTTTTCCTTCGGTGCCGTTTTTTTATCGGCGGCGGCATGGCGAGTGGACGGTGTTCCCGAAAAATGCAACTCGATAGGGCAATCTGACATGGATACATTCATCCAGCAAATCATTAACGGCTTGGTGCTGGGCAGCATGTACGCCCTGGTCGCCCTCGGTTATACGATGGTGTACGGCGTCTTGAACCTGATTAACTTCGCCCATGGCGACGTGCTCATGATAGGCGCCATGGTGGGCCTCTCCATTTTGAAGCTGCTGGGCATTTATGTGCCGGACTGGCCGGGCTACCTGAAACTGGCCACCGCCATCCTCGGCGCGATTCCGGCCTGCATCCTCATCAACGTCATCATCGAGCGGGTCGCCTACCGCCGCCTGCGCAACGCCCCCCGCCTGGCGCCCCTGATTACCGCCATTGGCGTGTCGATCCTGCTGCAGACCTTCGCCATGATGATCTGGACGCGCAATCCGCTGCCCTTCCCGCAATTGCTGTCGACCGACCCGATCAATATCGGCGGCGCCGTCATTTCGCAAACCCAGGTGCTGCTGCTGGCCCTGGCCGCCGTTTCGATGGGCTCGCTGGTGATCCTGGTGGAAAAAACCCGCATGGGCCGCGCCATGCGCGCCACGGCGGAAAACCCGCGCGTGGCTGGCCTGATGGGGGTCGATTCCGACAAGGTCATCGTTGCCACCTTTGCCATCGGCGCGGCGCTGGCCGCCGTGGCCGGCGTGATGTGGGGCGCCAACTATGCTTCCATTCAATTTTCGATGGGCGCCATCCCCGGCCTGAAGGCGTTCTGCGCGGCCGTGCTGGGCGGCATCGGCAATATCTACGGCGCCATGATAGGCGGCGTTTTGCTGGGCATTATCGAAAGCCTGGGCGCCGGCTATATCGGCGACCTCACCGGCGGTTTCCTCGGCAGCCACTACCAGGATATCTTTGCCTTTATCGTGCTGATCATCGTGTTGACCCTGCGTCCGTCCGGCATCATGGGCGAACGCGTGGCCGACCGCGCCTGACGTGAAACTGGGAGATTAAATCATGGCACTACTCGATTTCGACGTCAAAAAAAATCCCGCCAAGGCTTACGCCGGCATGGTTGGCCTGGCCGCGCTGCTGATGATCTTCCCGTTTTTTGCCGCCCAGTTCGGCAACTCCTGGGTGCGCATCATCGACATGGCGCTGCTGTACATCATGCTGGCGTTAGGCCTCAATATCGTGGTGGGCTTCGCCGGCCTGCTCGACCTGGGCTATATCGCCTTCTACGCCGTGGGCGCCTACCTGACGGCGCTGCTCGCTTCACCTCAGTTCGCCATCCTGCTCGAATCGGTGATCAACCAGTATCCGGTGTTTGGCGAGTCCCTCGTGCAACTGATGGGGCCGGAGATCCGCGAGCACGGCATCCATTTGTCGGTGTGGGCGATCGTGCCGCTGGCCGCCCTGGTTGCCGGCCTGTTCGGCGCGCTGCTGGGGGCGCCGACCTTGAAGCTGCGCGGCGACTACCTGGCCATCGTCACCTTGGGCTTTGGCGAGATCATCCGCATCTTCATGAACAACCTGAACGACCCGATCAATTTCACCAATGGTCCGCAAGGCATCAACCTGATCGATCCGATCCGCGTGTTCGGCGTCAACCTGGCTGGCGAGGCCGGCACCAACAGCACCGTGATGGTGGGCGGCTTGTCGATGCCGTCAGTCAATGCCTATTATTTCCTGTTCCTGTTCCTGTGCCTCGCCGTGGTGTTCGTCACCAAGCGCCTGCAGCATTCGCGCCTGGGCCGCGCCTGGGTCGCCATCCGCGAAGATGAGATCGCCGCCAAGGCGATGGGCATCAATACGCGCAATGTGAAACTGCTGGCCTTTTCCATGGGCGCCTCGTTTGGCGGCGTGGCTGGCGCCATGTTCGCCTCCTTCCAGGGCTTTGTGTCGCCGGAGTCGTTTTCGCTGACCGAATCGATTGCCGTGCTGGCGATGGTGGTGCTGGGCGGCATCGGCCATATTCCTGGCGTGATCCTCGGCGGCGTGATCCTGGCGTCGATCCCCGAACTGCTGCGTCATGTGGTCGAGCCGGCCCAGCAGGCGCTGTTCGGCAAGGTGCTGATCGAGGCGGAAGTGCTGCGCCAGTTGCTGTACGGCCTGGCGATGGTGTTGATCATGCTCAATCGCCCGGCCGGCCTGTGGCCGTCGCCGAAGAGCGAAGACCGGCCCGACCATGATGTCGACCAGCCCAACCAATCGACCGATGTCGTGTCGGCTTAAGGAGAACGGCTTGAGCGAACAGATCATTCTCAATATCGCCGGCGTGAACAAGCGCTTTGGCGGCCTGCAGGCGCTGACCGATGTCGGCATTACCATCAAGCAAGGCCAGATCTACGGCCTGATCGGCCCCAACGGCGCCGGCAAGACCACGTTTTTCAATGTGATCACCGGCTTGTATCAGCCCGATACGGGTACCTTCGAGCTGGCCGGCAAGCCGTATTCGCCGTCGGCGCCGCACAAGGTGGCCAAGGCCGGCATTGCCCGCACGTTCCAGAATATCCGCCTGTTCGGCGACATGACGGCGCTGGAAAACGTGATGGTGGGGCGCCATGTGCGTTCGCACCAGGGCGTGTTCGGCGCCATCTTCCGCCACCGGGCGGCGCGCGACGAGGAGGCGGCGATCCGCCGCCGCTCGATGGAGCTGCTGGAGTTTGTCGGCATTGCCCAGTTCGCCAACCGCACGGCGCGCTTTTTGTCCTATGGCGACCAGCGCCGCCTGGAAATCGCCCGCGCGTTGGCCACCGACCCGCAACTGCTGGCCCTGGACGAACCGGCGGCCGGCATGAACGCCACCGAAAAGCTGGCCCTGCGCGAGCTGCTGGTGAAAATCAAGGCCGAGGGCAAGACCGTGCTGCTGATCGAACACGACGTGAAACTGATGATGGGGCTGTGCGACCGCATCACGGTACTTGAATACGGCAAGCGCATCGCCGAAGGCTTGCCAGCCGAAATACAACAAAACCAGGCCGTCATCGAGGCTTACCTGGGAGGATCGCACGCATGAACAATGTTTTGAAAGTAACGGGCCTGAGCGTGGCCTATGGCGGCATCAAGGCCGTCAAGGGCATCGACCTGGAAGTCAACCAGGGCGAGCTTATCGCCCTGATCGGCGCCAATGGAGCAGGCAAGACGACGACCCTGAAAGCCATCACGGGCACTTTGCCGGCGTGCAAGGTCGAAGGCACCATCAGCTATATGGGCGAGTCGCTCAAGGGCAGCAAATCGTTTCACCTGGTGGAAAAGAAGCTGGCGATGGTGCCGGAAGGGCGCGGCGTGTTTACCCGCATGTCGATCCGCGAAAACCTGATGATGGGCGCTTATACCCGCACGGACGCGGCCGGTGTCGAGGCCGATATCGGCAAATGGTTCGATGTGTTTCCCCGCTTGAAAGAAAGGGCGGCGCAGATGGCCGGCACCTTGTCGGGCGGCGAGCAGCAGATGCTGGCCATGGCGCGCGCGCTGATGAGCCACCCGAAGCTGCTGCTGCTCGACGAGCCGTCGATGGGCTTGTCGCCCATTATGGTCGAGAAGATTTTCGAGGTGATCCGCAGGGTGTCAAGCGAGGGCATCACGATCTTGCTGGTCGAACAGAATGCCCGCCTGGCCCTGCAGGCGGCGCACCGCGGTTATGTGATGGATTCTGGCTTGATGACAATGAGCGGCAATGCAGCCGACATGCTCGACGATCCGCGCGTGAAGGCGGCCTATCTGGGCGAGTAAAGCGCGGTGAAAAGCCTGCGCCCATAAAAAATGCCCCGGTATGACCGGGGCAAGTGGCATCCATGGGAGAGAACCGGATGGATGCCTGGAGGAGCTGGTTCAGCCGGGCCGCCTTGGCGGCCCGGAGTCAAGCGTGACTGCTTACTTGCTGGCAGCCTGCGGAGCGGCTTTGGCAGCCGCTTGCGTGAACTGGCTGACGGCCGATGCCAGGTTCGCTTCGATCGTTTCTACGGCTTGCTTGCTGCTTTTCGTGAACTGTTCGTAGCCTGCATTGGCGTTGCCGATGGCGCTTTTGAACATGGCTACAGCGTTTTCCGAGCCGGCTGGCGCGTTCTTGGTCACTTCTTCGACCAGCGAGATGACTTTGCGGTTCGTTTCAGCGATTTGCGATTCAGCAGCTTTGCTGAATTCAGCTTGGGCGCCGGAGGTGATGGCAGCGAGGTGACGGCCGTAGGCCAAGGCTTTTTCAGCGGTCGGCTGGGCTTGGGCAGCGCTCAAGGAGAAGAATTCTTGTGGATCTTTGGCAGCCAGCAATTGCTTGGTGGTCGCGGTCGACTCTTCCAGCGTTGCCTTGGCGGCGGTCAGGTTCAGTTCGACGATTTTTTCGATGCTCTCAAAAGCCTTGCCCGTCAGCGACGAGAACAGGGCGAATTGGGCTTCCAGGTTGGCTTTGGTGGCGGACGAGAATTGCTCAGGGATTGAAAACATGGTGAATCTCCAAAATATTGAAATCTGGTTAAGTTGATGCTGCGTTTACCGTAAAGAGGGGTAGCAGTTGACTCTGTTTTATCTAACTGAACAAGCAATTGTGCAACGCAACAAACCATATTCTACGGTGAAAAAAAGTTAAGTCAAGAGAATCTTGTGCAATGCAACAATTGAATAGATTTGGGTCAAAGGCCATTGTTTCTAAAGAATAATTTTCGATTCTTTTAGTTAATTATTTTCAGGAAATGTTGCCATGGGGTTAATGCGATACGCGAGGCGCCGCCGCATGCTAGACTTGACCCTCCGCACTGGCGCCAGCCTGTTGGTGCCGCCACGTTTTCCGAGCCCTGTCCATGTCCAATTTTCCCGCTGCGCCCGGCGCCAGCAATAAACCGGTCTTTCCCGCCAGCCTGGCGCCGATGGCCTTGCCCGCATTCTTCGTGTTGTTATGGAGCACCGGTTTTATCGTCGCCAAGTTCGGCCTGCCGTATGCGCCGCCGCTGACGTTTCTGCTGCTGCGTTTTCTGGGCGTGCTGGTGATCCTGCTGCCGCTGGTGCTGGTGTTGCGCGCGCCCTGGCCGGTGGGGCAGTTTCGCCAGATCGCCGTGGCTGGCGTGCTGATGCAGGCCGGCTACCTCGCTGGCGTCTGGTGCGCCATCAAGCTGGGCATGCCGGCCGGCCTGTCGGCGCTGATCGTCGGCATGCAGCCGGTGCTGACGGCCTGCGCCGCACCCTTGATCGGCGAATCGGTGCGCCCGCGCCAGTGGCTGGGCCTGTTTTTCGGCCTGCTCGGCGTGGCGCTGGTGGTCTACGCCAAGATCAACCTGGTCGGGCTGACGCTGGAAAGCGTGCTGCTGTGCGTGTTCGCGCTGCTGTCGATGACGGCCGGCACCATGGTCCAGAAGCGTCATTGCCCGCAGTTCGACTTGCGCACCGGCACGGTGGTGCAGTTTGCCGCGTCGATCGTGGTGGTGCTGCCGTTTGCCCTGTATTACGAAGGGCTGGACCTGACCTTGAGCCGGGTGCAATGGACCGGCAACTTTATCGGTGCGCTGCTGTGGTCGGTATTGGTGCTGTCGATCGGTGCCATCTTCCTGCTGTTTGCGCTGATACGGCGCAGCGACGCCACCAAGGTCACAGGCCTGCTGTACCTCACGCCGCCGACCACGGCCGTGATGGCCTGGCTGATGTTTGGCGAGGCATTTAACATATTGGGCATCGCCGGCATGCTGGTGGCCGTGCTCGGCGTGGTGTTTGTGGTCAAGAAATAACACGGGCGACGATTACAGCAAGCAATTGCATAAGGAAATGGGAATGGCTGACGATGAATGCTTTGTGTTTCATTGCTGCAATAAATACTGTCGCAAGTGTTAAATAGGCTTGCGATTACTCTGCATTTCGCTACACTGCAATAATGCAACAGCTCCACGGGGAATCATTGAATGGCTAAGTATAAACTCGCGCTGGGCTTACTGGCTTCCCTGCTGTTCGCGCTGGCACCGGCTGCGGCCGTGCACGCCAAGGAAGCAGTCAGTAAATCTTCAGCCGCCAAGAAACACACTAGCAAGAAAGCCAAAGTCGTGCTGCGCAGGGGGGATCGCGCAACGGGTACGCGCTCGGCCGCCGCGCCGCGCGGCAAGGCCGTGCGCCGCGTCGTCACCGTGCATGGCAAGCGCAAGGTCATCTATCAAAGAGTCACCAGCGCCGCCGTGCCGATGGCCGCGCCGATGCCGACCATGGGCGACCTGGCCGGCTTGAACCTGACACGCGATCCGCTCGACCTGAAGTCCAGCGTGGCGCTGGTGCTCGACCAGAGCAATGCGGAAGTGTTGTTCGAGAAAAATTCCAACGTCGCTTTGCCGATCGCCTCGATTACCAAGATGATGACGGGCCTGGTGGTGGTCGAAGCGGGCCAGGACATGGAAGAAGTGCTGACGATTACGGACGACGATGTCGACCGCGCCAAGTTCAGCAGTTCGCGCCTGAAAGTCGGTTCACAATTGACTCGCAGCAATATGCTGCATATCGCGCTGATGAGTTCGGAAAACCGCGCCGCCTCCGCGCTGGGCCGCAATTATCCGGGCGGCTTGCCGGCCTTTGTCAACGCCATGAACGCCAAGGCGCGCAAACTGGGCATGAACGACACCCATTATGTCGATTCGAACGGCTTGTCGAAAATGAATGTGGCCAGCGCGCATGACCTGGCCAAGCTGGCCATGGCCGCTTTCCAGCAGCCGCTGCTGCGCCAGTTCTCGACCGATCCGAAAGCCATCGTCGAGGCGAGCGGCCACCCCATGCAATTTGGTAACACCAATCACCTGGTGGCCAATCCGGGCTGGGAGATCGGCTTGCAGAAAACCGGCTTCATCAACGAAGCGGGCCGCTGCCTGCTGATGCAGGCCGTGATCGAAGGGCGCTCCGTGATCATGGTCTTTCTCGATTCGAAGGGCAAGCAGTCGCGCACGGCCGATGCTGGCCGCATGCGCAAGTGGCTGGAAGCTTTGAAACCAGGTAACCTCGTGTTACCGGGCGGTTGATCAAAAAAGCAGTTTTCGCTGTAATACCATTCACTTAAGCCGTCGACGGATTAAACGTACAAGGCGTTGAAACGGCGGGCCGGAGACGCGAACCTGAGAAAATGCCGATGGCGGCGTTGCAGCTCCTCGCCGTACATGCGTACTGTCTTCGTCGCTGCGCCTTGCCCTCGACATTTTTCAGGCCCGCTTGGCCCGATGCGCCTGAGCGGGCGGCTGGGGTTTTAATGCGTCTTGCGGGTGCGCTTATTGCACAGGGACGCTGACTTATTACATTGCAGTTTTCACTGCTTTTTTAATTCTGCGGCATGAAGCCGAGGGTCACGGAAATCTGGTTGGCGGTGTCGACCAGGTCTTCCAGCCACTCATCCTGCAGGCGGTCGGCCGGCGCCGAGATCGACAGGCCGGCGATCAGCTTGCCTGAGTCGTCGCGGATGCCGGCCGCCATGCAGCGCACTCCCAGTTCCAGCTCTTCATTGTCACGGGCGTAGCCGTTCGCGCGCACCTGGCTCAGCTCGCGTTCGAGCTTGAGCAGATCCGTGATCGAATTCTTGTTGTGCCCGGCCAGGCCGGTGCGCGTGGCGTAGGCGCGGATCGCCTTCGGTTCATCGACCGACAGGAACAGCTTGCCGGTCGAGGTCAGGTGCAGCGGGCCGCGTCCGCCGATGGCGCGCACCACCTGCATGCCGGAGCGTTCCGAAAAGGCGCGGTCGATATACACGATCTCGTCGCCCTGGCGTACCGACAGGTTAATGGTTTGCTGGGTTTTTTTGTGCAACTGGCGCATGAAGTCCAGCGCCGCTTCACGCACGCTGAGGCGGCTTTTCACCACATTGCCCAGTTCCAGCAGGCGCATGCCCAGGCGGTAGGTGCCCGGCTCGATGCGGTCGACAAAGCGCGTGAGCACCATGTCGTTGAGGATGCGGTGGGCGGTGGACGGGTGCAGGCCAGAAACTTTTGATAATTCCTTCAGGCTGACCGGGTCGGTATATCTGGCCAGCGCGTCGAGCAGGGCGTTCATGCGCTCGATCACCTGTATCGTCGTCTTCGGCGCTGCGACGGGTTCAATTTTCATGATGGATTTGGTGCGATGCAGTATTCATGCCCTACTGTATACCATGATGTGGAAGAGGGGAATGGCCGCTGTGGCTTCGCCGGGAAAATTGTCACATTCCTACTGTGCCAAGGCATAATCAACGTCATTATCGGCCTGAACACGAAAATCCATGCAACCTGTCAGCGAATTCAAAAGCAAGAGCGGCCTGAAACGTATCTTTTCCGCCTTTTTCTACTCCCTCGCCGGCCTGAAGGCCGCCTGGCGCGGCGAACACGCGTTCCGCCAGGAACTGGGGCTCTTTGTGGCCGGCACCGTGATCGCCTTGCTGCTGCGTATCTCTGCCTTTGAAAAGCTGGTGCTGATCGGCGTGCTGCTGCTGGTGCTGATCGTCGAACTGATCAATTCCGCGCTGGAAGCGGTGGTCGACCGCATTTCGCTGGAGCGCCATGAGTTATCAAAAAATGCCAAGGATTTCGGCAGCGCCGCCGTGCTGCTGACCTGCCTGCTGGCCTTGGCCACCTGGGCGGTGGTGCTGTTCAATCGCTACTATTGATCGAAGCCTCTCCGTTGAACGCCATTCATATGCGAAAATCGCATATCAAATGCTGAAACGCTTCGTTCTCTTTATGATTACTGTGCCGTAATCTGGTGACTCTGAAAGCTTAACCACACGGGGATCATCGATGTTGTCGAAAAAAATAATCATAGCCGCCGCCCTCAGCGCCCTGGCCATCCTGCAAACCGCGCAAGCTGCCGATATCACCTTGCTCAATGTGTCGTATGACCCGACGCGCGAGCTGTACCAGGACGTGAATACGGCGTTTGCCAAGGAATGGAAAGGCAAGACAGGCGACAACGTCAAGATCAAGCAATCGCATGGCGGTTCCGGCAAGCAGGCGCGCGCCGTGCTCGACGGCCTGGAAGCGGACGTGGTGACCCTGGCGCTGGCCTACGACATCGACGCCCTGGCCGAACGCAAGCTGCTGGCGGCCGACTGGCAGAAGCGCTTGCAGCACAATAGCTCGCCTTACACCTCGACCATCGTGTTCCTGGTGCGCAAGGGCAATCCGAAAGGCATCAAGGATTGGAATGACCTGATCAAGCCAGGCGTGTCCGTCATCACGCCGAATCCGAAAACCTCGGGCGGTGCGCGCTGGAATCACTTGGCGGCCTGGGGTTACGCGCTGCGCCAGCCGGGCGGCAACGAGGCCAAGGCCAGGGAATTTCTCGGCAAACTGTATAAAAACGTGCCCGTGCTCGATTCCGGCGCCCGTGGCGCCACCACCACCTTTGTCGAACGCGGCATCGGCGACGTGCTGATCGCCTGGGAAAACGAAGCCTACCTGGCCGTCAAGGAACTGGGCCCGACCAAGTTCGACATCATCACCCCGTCGATCAGCATCCTGGCCGAGCCGCCGGTGGCCGTGGTCGACAAGGTGGCCGACAAGCACGGCACGCGCAAGGTGGCGCAGGCTTACCTGGAGTACCTGTACACGGATGAAGCGCAAGACATTATCGCGAAGAACTACTACCGTCCGGCCACCGCCAGGGCGGCGCAAAAATACGCCAGCCAGTTTGCCAAGGTCAATCTGTTTACCATCGACCAGGTCGGCGGCTGGACGGCGGCGCAAAAGGCGCACTTTGCCGACGGCGGCATCTTCGACCAGATCTATCAACCGAAGTAATCATCGATGGCAGGCCAGAGCCTGCCTGACCAGATCGCAAAGGAGGCATCATGGCGCTGCGCGGCTTTTCGGATTATCGGGTACTGATCGTGCCGGGCTTGCATGACAGCGGTCCCGCGCATTGGCAGAGCCGCTGGCAGCGCCTGTATCCGCACTTCGAGCGGGTCGAGCAGGACGACTGGGCGCAGCCGGACCTGGCGGCCTGGTCGGCAAAGTTGGGCCGGGCGCGCCGCGCGGACAGCCGCCCGACGCTGATCGTTGCCCACAGCTTCGGCTGTTTGACGACGGCCCACAGCCTGGCGCGCGATCCGCACGGCGTGGCCGGCGTCTTGCTGGTGGGGCCGGCCGACCCTGACAAATTCGGCGTGGCCGACAAGCTGCCGCACAAGCGCCTGCCTTGTCCCGGCATCCTGATCGCCAGCCAGACCGACCCGTGGATGACGGCCGAGCACGCGGCGCAATGGGCGCGGCGCTGGAATTGCAAGTATATTGATGGCGGTGCGCTGGGCCATATCAATGCCGAGTCCCATCTGGGTGACTGGGTGTATGGCCAGGCGCAACTGCAAACGCTGTTTGAGCTGGCGCAAAATAGTACGCGCCACCGTCATGCGGCCTGATTGTCCAACCCTATTGCAGTAAAAACCTGTCAAGGAGATCACGATGACTTTACGCCTGGGCGATACCGCCCCCGACTTTGAACAAGACAGCTCGATCGGCACCATCAAGTTCCACGAATGGGCAGGCGACTCCTGGGTGGTGCTGTTTTCCCACCCGGCAGACTTCACGCCCGTCTGCACCACTGAACTGGGCCTGACCGCCAAGCTGAAACCGGAATTCGACAAGCGCAACGTGAAAGCCGTGGCCTTGTCGGTCGATGCGGCCGAATCGCACAAAAGCTGGATCAAGGATATCGAAGAGACGCAACACACGGTGGTGGGTTTCCCCATTATCGCCGACGTCGACAAGAAAGTGGCCGTGCTGTACGACATGATCCACCCCGAACAATCGGTCACGGCCACCGTGCGCTCGGTGTTCGTCATCGACCCGCACAAGAAAGTGCGCCTGATCCTCACTTATCCTCTGAGCACCGGCCGCAACTTCGATGAAATCCTGCGCGTCATCGACGCCCTGCAGCTGACCGACGCCCACACCGTGGCCACCCCCGGCAACTGGAAGGACGGCGATGACGTCATTATTCCGCTGACAGTGCAGGACCCGGAAGTGATCAAGCAGAAGTATCCGAAGGGCTTTACGGCCGCCAAGCCATATCTTCGTCTGACACCGCAGCCGAACAAATAATGCGCCTTGCAGTACAAAAACGCACCTTGCCGGTGCGTTTTTTTTCACCCCACGGTTTATCAGCGTTGGTATGCATTTCTCGTCTAAGCAAATGAGAAATGGTTCGTTCTTTTTATAACGGTTGCATGTGAATATGGCGCCCTGTTACTCGAAAATGTAATAAGAAGGGGTTTCTATGTCTGCAGCAACACTAGCACCGGTCAAGGCGCGGGGAGCGCCGTTCCGGGTCATGCCTGGCTTCAAGCTGTCGCTGGGCTTTACGCTGTTCTACCTGGCGCTGATCGTCCTCATTCCGCTGTCGGCGGTGTTTCTGAAGACATTCACGATGACCTGGGACGCGTTTTTCACGGCCGTCACCTCCGAACGCGTGATGGCCTCGTACCGCCTGACATTCGGCGCTTCGCTGATCGCCGCCTTGCTCAACGTCATCTTCGGCGGCATCCTGGCCTGGGTGCTGGTGCGCTACCAATTCCCCGGCAAGCGCATTATCGACGCCCTGGTCGACTTGCCGTTTGCCTTGCCCACGGCCGTGGCCGGCATTACCTTGACGGCCCTGTATTCGTCCAATGGCTGGTTCGGCCAGTTTATCGAAGGCGTGCTGGGCATAAAGGTGGCGTTCACGCCGCTGGGCGTGGTGGTGGCGCTGACCTTTATCGGCCTGCCTTTTGTCGTGCGCACGGTGCAGCCGGTGCTGGAAGACGCGGAAAAAGAGCTCGAAGAAGCGGCCGCCAGCCTGGGCGCCAATTCCCTGCAAACTTTTACCCGCGTCATCTTTCCGACCATTCTGCCTTCCTTGCTGACGGGCTTTGCGCTGGCCTTCGCGCGCGCCACCGGCGAATACGGTTCCGTCATTTTTATCGCCGGCAATATGCCGATGGTGTCGGAAATCACGCCGCTGTTCATCATCACCAAGCTGGAACAATACGACTACGCAGGCGCCACGGCGATTGCCGTCGTCATGCTGGTGATCTCCTTTTTGCTGTTGTTGACGATTAACCTGCTGCAAGCGTGGACACGCGGAAAGGGCAAGAAATAATGACGACCAAAGTCTCCGCTGTCGCCACCGTGGAAGATGCGTTGCCGACAGCGCGCCGCATCGCGCCTGCCGCCGGCCCCGTGGTGCTCGAACCGTTGTGGGTGCGCACCGTCCTGATCACTATCGCGCTGCTGTTCCTGACGGCTTTCCTGATCGTGCCGCTGGTGGCCGTGTTTGCCGAAGCGTTCAAGAAGGGCTGGCAAGCGTATGTGGCCGCGATTATCGATCCCGATGCGATTTCTGCCATCAAGCTGACTCTGATCACGGCCGCCATTGCCGTGCCGCTGAACCTGGTGTTCGGCGTGGCCGCCTCCTGGTGCATCGCCAAGTTCGAGTTCCGCGGCAAAAGCATTTTGCTGACCCTGATCGACCTGCCGTTTTCCGTCTCGCCGGTGATTTCCGGCCTGATCTATGTGCTGATGTTCGGCGCCCAGGGCTGGTTCGGCCCTTGGCTGCAGGAGCACGATATCAAGATTCTGTTCGCCGTGCCCGGCATCGTGCTGGCGACCATCTTCATTACGTTCCCGTTCGTCGCGCGCGAGCTCATTCCGCTGATGCAATCGCAAGGCAGCGAAGAGGAAGAGGCGGCGCTGGTGCTGGGCGCTTCGGGCTGGAATACCTTCCGCCGCGTGACCTTGCCGAACATTAAATGGGGCCTGCTGTATGGCGTGATCCTGTGTAATGCCCGCGCCATGGGCGAGTTCGGCGCCGTGTCGGTGGTGTCCGGCCATATCCGCGGCGAAACCAACACCATGCCGCTGCAGGTGGAGATTCTGTACAACGAATACAACTTCGCCGCCGCCTTTGCCGTCGCCTCGCTGCTGGCCCTGCTGGCGCTGGTGACCCTGGCCCTGAAAGCCTTTATTGAGTGGCGTTTGAACGAAAGCGACGCCGACGATTCCGCCTTACGTTCCACGGAGCACTGACATGACCATCGCAGTTAAAAACATCAACAAGCGTTTCGGCGATTTCGTCGCCCTCGACAATATCTCGCTCGATTTTCCCGCCGGCGAACTGACTGCGCTGCTGGGCCCGTCCGGCTGCGGCAAGACCACCTTGCTGCGCATTATTGCCGGCCTCGAGCACCCGGACAGCGGCCAGGTGCTGCTCGACGCCGAAGACGCCTCGCACCGCCATGTGCGCGAGCGCCAGGTCGGCTTCGTGTTCCAGCACTATGCGCTGTTCAAGCACATGACGGTGTTTGAAAACGTAGCCTTTGGTTTGCGCGTGAAGTCGCGCAGCGAGCGCCCGTCCGAAGACCAGATCCGCCGCAAGGTCAAGGAGCTGCTGGAACTGGTGCAGCTCGACTGGCTGGCCGACCGCTATCCGCCGCAATTGTCGGGCGGCCAGCGCCAGCGCATCGCGCTGGCCCGCGCACTGGCGGTCGAACCGCGCGTGCTGCTGCTCGACGAACCGTTTGGCGCGCTGGACGCCAAGGTGCGCAAGGAATTGCGCCGCTGGTTGCGCCGCCTGCATGACGACCTGCATGTGACCAGCATTTTCGTCACGCACGACCAGGAAGAAGCGCTGGAAGTGGCCGACCAGGTGGTGCTGATGAACAAGGGCACCGTCGAACAGCTGGGCTCGCCAGAGCAGGTCTACAACCATCCGGCCTCGCCGTTCGTCTACGGCTTTCTCGGCAACGTCAACCTGTTCCATGGCCGCGTGCATGACGGCGTGATGGCCACCGGCGACGCCAGTTTCGAGGTGCCTGACTACGTTGGCGTGAGCGACAGCAAGGGCACTGCCTATGTACGCCCGCACGACCTGGAAATCGACCGCTATACGCCGGGCGCCGACGGCATCGTGGTGAAACTGAGCCGCGCCCATGCGATCGGCCCGCTGGCCCAGCTGGACTTGCAGCGCGTCGATAACAGCGAACTGATCGAAGCGGTCATGTCGAACGAGCGGTACCGCCATCTGCAACTGAAAGAAGGCGAAACCCTGGTCGTGCGTCCGAAACGCCTGCACGTATTTGTCGAACCGACACGAACTTGATGGGAATGCCATGAACTTTCAACAATTGCGCTCGATCCGCGAGGCAGCGCGCCGCGGTTATAACCTGACGGAAGTGGCGAACGCCCTGTTCACCTCGCAGCCTGGCGTGAGCCGGCAGATCCGCGAACTCGAAGACGAGCTGGGCGTGGTCATTTTCGAGCGCAACGGCAAGCGCCTGACGGGCCTGACGGAGCCGGGCAAGGGCATTTTGAAAATCGTCGACCGCCTGTTGATCGAAGCGGAAAACCTGCAGCAGGCCAGCCTGGAATACAGCGGCCAGACCAGCGGCACCCTGTCGGTGGCCGCCACCCACACCCAGGCCCGCTATGCGCTGCCGAAAGTGGTGCAGGGTTTTCGCGCGGCGTTTCCCGAGGTGCGCATCGCGCTGCAGCAAAGCGCGCCCGAGCATATCGCCGAATGGGTCTTGTCGGGCAAGACCGATATCGGCATCGCCACCGAGGGCCTGAGCCAGTTCCCCGACCTGGTGTCGTTTCCATGCTACCGCTGGAGCCATCTGATCGTGGTGCCGGACGGCCACCCGCTGCTCGGGCATTCGCCGATCCGCCTGGAAGAGCTGGCGAAATACCCGTTGATCACCTACGACAAGGGTTTTACCGGGCGCGGCCATATCGACGACGCGTTTGCCAGGGCCGGCGTGGCCACCGACATCATCCTCACCGCCATGGATTCTGACGTCATCAAGCAATACGTGGCGCTGGGCATGGGCGTGGGCATCGTCGCCTCGATGGCCTTCGACCATGGCCGCGACCAGGGCTTGCGCGCGGTGGAAGCGTCGCACCTGTTCGCCACCAACACCACCCGCCTGGCCGTGCGCCGCGGCGCCTATCTGCGCGCGTATGCGTATGAATTCATCCTGCAACTGGCGCCGGACCTGACGCGCGCCGATATCGACCGCGCCATGGGCGGCGAGGAAGCGCTGTAAATAGTGCTGCACGGCTGAAAGCAGGCATGGCTTTCTGCCGCTATCATGAACTTTTCCTTCTCACCAAAAGGACAGGCATGACGGCTGACATTGCCCAATTGACCCTCAACGATGGCCAGCGCCTGGCGCAGATCGGCTTTGGCACCTGGCCGCTGGACGACGCGCAAGCGCAAACGGCAGTACAGGCGGCGCTGGCTTGCTGCTATCGCTTGATTGACACGGCGGCGCGCTACGGCAACGGGGCCGGCGTCGGGCACGGCATTGCCGCCAGCGGCGTGGCGTGTGCCGAGGTTCAGCTGACCAGCAAGTTGCCGCAGTAGCGAACACGGCTTTAGCAGCACCCTGCGCGCGTTTGACGCCACTCTGGCGGCGCTGGAAACCGATGACCTCGACCTGTATCTGATCCACTGGCCGCTGCCCATGCGCGACCTGTATGTCGATAGCTGGCGCGCCTTTATCCGCCTGCGCTAGCAAGGGCGCATCCGTTCGATTGGCGTATCAAATTTCCAGCCGCCCCATATCAACCGACTGTTGATGGAAACCCGCATGCTGCGGGCCGTCAACCAGATCGAGCTGCAACCGGACTTCACGCAAGCGGCGCTGCGCGCCAGGGCATCGTGATCCAGTCCTGGTGGAGTCCGCTGGGACGCGGCGAGATGCTCAACGACGCCGGCGTAGCGCAGATCGCGCAGAAACACGGCCGGTCGGCCGCGCAGATTTTATTGCGCTGGCATGTGCAGCACGGCCTCGCAGCGATTCCGAAATCGCAAAATCCCTAGCGTATGCGGCAAAACCTGGCGGTGTTCGATTTCGCCCTCGACGCCGATGGTTTGGCAACGCTGGCGTTGCTCGATGGCGACCATCGGCAGGGGGGGGGGGCTGCCCGACATCAATGACGAACGCTAGGCGGCGGGCGCTGGTTGGTTCATGCTTATTTGCTGGCCCCATCCTTTGTTTTTTGCTCTGCCAACTGGACTTGTACGAAGGCGTCGGTCAGATGCTTGAACAGGGCCGACACTTCGGCGCTGCTGACGGCGCCGTTCAGATGATATTGGCAAAGTGCATATACGCCTGTACGGTAAGCATCGAGTGATGCGGTCCGGGCCGCCAGCACCGTCACGGTGGTCGTGAATTTGTCATCGACGGCGATTTTTCCCTTGCCCGTCGATTCGATGCTGCCGTTCAATGCGGCGGCGATGCCGTTGGCGGTATCCGGCGGCGGTTCCGCGCAGAATTTCACGCCTGGCACTCCGGCTGAGGGAGGGTCAACAAAGAGCACCGTGCGGCGGTCGGCAGAGAGCGACAAGACGCCCGGCCTCTTGTCAAGGCTGTCCTCGACCACGGGCCTGTTGAAAAATGTTCCGGTAGTGGATGCACAACCACACAGCAACAGCGTGACAGTGGCGGCTATCGTCAACTTGATCATGAAGTTCTCCTTGGTGGCATGAAGGGGGAGTCGTCACGGCAATATAATTATTATCATTCCGACAGCAAGGAGCGTAGCATTTTTTTATCGCCCAAAAAGTAACCATTTTTCACAGTATGGTTGTTATTTGCTTTTGCGCATGAAGCGGTGGCAAGACATCGGCATAGGGGCGGCCAGTAGTAACTAGCCGGTCCCCTGCCACACCACCGGGCATGCGGGTCCGCACCGGGCGGTTCGAGTAGTTGAGGTTATGAGAGGCGAGGCACGCCAAGACGGTCAAAGTAGGCAATCGTCAGCACCTTGTTCAGCGCCAGACGACTGTGGTGCCACCAGCGACGGCTGTTCGCCGCCACCAGTCGCGCCACCTTTGCCGACGCCCCCAAGGCCAGCAATTCCCGATACATCGTCTTGCCACGTTTCCAATGCTTGAGCTGAATCGCCCTCAGTCGGTGGCGCAGCCATTCATCCAGCCTGCGCCAGACTCGCGGTGTCTGCGCCAATCCAAAGTAGGCTTTCCAGCCCAGCATATAGCGCCGCAGCGGTTCGATCAGCTCGGTCATGCTGCGCCCACAGGTGCGCCGGGTCAGTTCCCGTACACGCTGCTTGAACGTTGCCTGCGCCTTATACGATACCGCGCGCTTGATCTCGCCTTTCGGGGTTGCCCACAGGCTGTACCCCAGAAACTTGCGGCCAAACGCACTGGCCACCGCGCTTTTCGACGCATTGATTGTCAGGCGCAGCTTGTCGTATAAACGCTTGAGCAGAGCCATCACCCGCTCGCCAGCTTTCCGGCTGCGTACATAAATATTGCAGTCATCAGCATAGCGGGCAAAGCGATGCCCCCGGCGTTCAAGCTCCCGATCCACCTCGTCGAGCAACACATTGGCCAACAGCGGTGACAGCGGCCCGCCTTGCGGCGTGCCCCGTTCGCGCTCGGCCACCACGCCGTTGTGCATGATGCCGGCGTTCAGAAATGCCCGGATCAGCCGGATCATGCCGGGGTCATCAATGCGCTTCTGGAACCGGTCGATCAGCACGTCGTGGTTGACGCGATCGAAGAACTTCTCCAGATCGACATCGACCACCACCCGGTAGCCTTGCTGCACATACTGCTGTGCGGCGAGCACGGCGTCGCGTGCGCGACGCCCCGGACGAAAGCCATGGCTGTGCTCACTAAAAGTGGGGTCGAGCAGCGGTTGCAACACTTGCAGGACGGCCTGTTGAATCAGCCGGTCGACCACGGTGGGTATCCCCAGTTCACGTTCGCTGCCATCGGGCTTGGGAATGCCGACGCGACGCACCGGACTGGGCCGGTACGTGCCTGCCATCACTTGATCTCGGATGGTCGGCAATGCGGTTACCAGATAGCGGCCGGTCGCGGCGATGTCCAGACCGTCCACGCCTGCTGCACCCTTGTTCGCCTTCACGCGTTTCCACGCGCGTTGCATGTTCTCTCTCGCCAGCACCTGCGCAAGCAGGTTTGGCCCTGCGCCCACGGTGCCATGTCGCGTGGGACGAGCTTCATCGCTGCGTGCTTCAACGATGGCTTCACCATCGCCTGTCGCACACCGCTCCGCTGACGCGGACATCTGATGCAATGCCTTCCCCATCGACATGGTGTTTGACGCTCCTTCTCGTTCGGCCCTTCGCCTCAAAAAAAAAATTCAGGCTACTATGGCCTCTGCTGACTTCTCGCTCCGGCTTCCACCGTCGCCCTTTCAGGCACGAGGCGAGATCTCTCCAGGTAAGAACGCACTCCTTCTCTGCACAACCGCCGGATTTACGGCGCCGGGCCTTTGACCACAGGAGCTTCGCGGTTTCTCGCCCGCTCGCCCTGACCGGCACCGCCTTCTATCCGATTCTTGTCCATCGGCTCGCAGATTCGCTCCACGCTTCCTCTCCACGGTCGTTCCGGTTGCCATTGGCATCCGTCACCCCTTCCGCAGTTGCGCTTCACTTCGTTCGCTGTGGTCAGCTCACGGCGGGACTTGCACCCACAAGAGTGCGTCCATGCTGGACGCACAAGAAAAAACCCGGCACATGGCCGGGTTGCTTGCCCTGCGTGGCCAGCCCGTTGCTTACCAGCTGTAACCAGCCTTCGCATAGTAATAGCGGCCATTGAAGCCGTTCGGCGCGAAGATGCTGTAGGGCTGGGTGCCGGCCACGTTCAGGTTGCCGGCGCTGGTCACTTGCGCCGGGTAGCGGTTGGTGACGTTGTCGATGCCGGCCACCAGGCGCCAGTTCTTGTCCAGCTTGACGCTGCCCGACAGGTCCAGCACCCATTGCGGATCGTAGGTCTGGTCCAGCGCGGCCGTGTTTTGCGGCACGGTAAAGCTGCCGTAGCGCGTGACCACGCCGTGCGCGTTCCAGGCACCGAAGCCATAGTCGGCCACCAGGCTGAACTTGTCTTTCGGCGAGGCGACGGTGGCGCGCGCGATTGTCTGGCGGTCGATCAGCAGCAGCTTGTTGGCCGTCAGGATGGCCGGATTGTCGGCGATTCTTTGTACCGAGCTCTTGTTGTGGTTGTAGGCCACGGTGAAGTCCAGGCGGTCTTTTTCCTGCAGCTCGATGCGGTAGGTGCTGACGATGTCCACGCCTTCGGTGCGCGTGTCGACCGCATTGGTGAAGTAGCGCGCGGCGCCGACGGCCGTGCCCTGCGCCGCCAGCTGGGCCTGCAGCGCGCTGTTCAGCGCCAGGTTGGCCGAGAACAGGATGCGGTTATCGATGTCGATGCGGTAGGCGTCGATCGAGGTGGTGAAGTTGCGGTTCGGCTGGAACTGCAGGCCCAGGCTGTAGTTGCGGGCTTTTTCGGGCTTCAGGTCCTGCGCACCGAGGGCGCGCGCCTGCGGCGTATTGACGGCGAAGGTGCCCGTTTCGATCGGCGTATTGGTGCCGTTGACGACCTGGAAGTTGGTGGTGGTGATGGTGTAGTACTGCTGCGCCAGCGATGGCGCGCGAAAGCCGCTCGAGGCCGTGCCGCGCAGCGACAGCGCATCGGTAAAGGCGTAACGGGCCGAGCCCTTGGCCGAGGTGGTGCCGCCGAAATCGCTGTAGCGTTCATGGCGCAGGGCCACGCCGCCCGACAGCTTCCTCGTCACTTCCGCTTCCAGGTTCACATAGAGCGATTCATTGTGGCGCGAGTGGCTGCCGGCGTTGGCCGGACGAAAACCGGCAAAGCCCTGCGCGCCGCTGCCCGAGTAAGACGCTTCGTCGCCGGCGCCGATGCTGTATTTTTCACGGCGCGCTTCAAAACCGACGGCCACCGTCAGCGGCCCCGTCAAGACCGGTACGGCAAATTCGCGGGCGGCGTCGAGGTTGAACACGGTCTGTTCGTTTTTCAGCGAACCGGCGTAGAAATGCGTGGGGCTGTTGACGCCCAGCGCGCCGATCGACAGGTTGATGGTGTTGTCCAGGTCCAGCTCGAACTTGTTGCTGCCGTAGTTCAGGCTGGCGTCCCAGCGCCAGCCGGCCGCTTCGCCGCGCAGGCCGGTCACCAGGGACTGGTCGGTCAGGGTGCTGTTTTGCAGCGGCAAGAAGCCTTCAGGATAGACCGGGGTGCGCAGCGCCGTGCCGTTCAATGCCGTGCGCCAGGTAGCGGCGGCCGAGGTGTCGCGCTTGCCGTAGTTGCCGAAGGCGTACCAGTCGAGATTGTCGTCGAGATGGTATTCGCTGTTGAAAAAGACGGTGGCCGGCTGGCTTTCGGCGTCGCCGTAGCGCTGGTTGACCTTGCCGTAGCGCGGTTCCAGGGGGTTACGCAAGTCGGCGCCGGCGCGGTTGGTCGGATCGCGGTCGGCCACTTCGGCCGACAGGCGCAGCCAGCCGTTTTCGCCGAGCGCAAAGCCGGCCGAACCCTTGATGGACTTTTGCTTGCCGTCGTGTTCCTGGGTCTGGCCATAGCCCACTTCCACGTCGCCACCGGCCGCGCCTTTTTTCAGGATGATGTTGATCACGCCGGCGATCGCATCCGAACCATATTGGGCCGCAGCGCCATCGCGCAGCACTTCCACGTGGTCAATGGCGGCCAGGGGAATGGCGTTCAGGTCGACCGGCGCCGAGCCGCGGCCCAGCGAACCGTTGACGTTGACCACGGCCGAGGTATAGCGGCGCTTGCCGTTGACCAGCACCAGCGTCTGGTCCGGCGACAGGCCGCGCAGCTGGGCCGGACGCACGGCGTCGCTGGCGTCGGCGCCGGTGGCGCGGGCGAAGTTCAGCGACGGCAGCAAGCGGCTCAATACGGTGGCCAGTTCGCCCGAACCCGTGCTTTGCAGCTCGCGCGAGGTCAGGATGTCGATCGGCGACTCGGAATCGATGGTGCGGCGGTTCTTGGCAAAGGTGCCGGTGACGACGACCGATTGCAGTTCGCCTTCGGCCGGCAGTTCCTGCTGGGCTTGTGCGGTCATCGGCAGGCTGAAGCAGGCCACCAGGCTGGCGGCAATGACGGTCTTGACGGGGAGGGCGCGGACGGCGCTAGGGGCTTGTGGGGAACTCATCGACGGTCTCTTCAGTTAGGGTAACGGTGTGCGCGAACACGTGGGGTTCTGCGATAAACAAGAGTAACAGTGCGGGCCAGGCCCGCTTACGAATGCTTCGGCGTATCGTTATGCGATAAACGGATAATGCGCGGGAAATTTGCGGGAGTAGTGCATATTGCCTTGCTGTCAGCATACGGCGGGGCGGGGCAACGCCGCAATGGTGCACTGCGGCGCCTTGCGGCTTGTTGTATAAAAACGACTGCTTACTGGCCAGGGTTGGTCAGCGTGGCGTGGATGGCGTCGACCGCCTTGACCACTTCCGGCGTCAGCGTGATCTGATAGGCGTCGATATTGTGCTGCAACTGTTCCAGGCTGGTCGCGCCGATAATGGTGGAAGCGATAAACCAGCGCGAATAGCACCATGCCAGCGCCAGCTGCGTTGGCGTCAGGCCGTGCTCGCGCGCCAGCGCCGCGTACTGGCGCGCCGCCTCTATCGTGGCCGGGCGGACATAGCGCGGGCTCCAGCCGGACGGGAAAATCGTCAGGCGTCCGCGTGCTTGCGGGTCGTCCAGGTATTTCGCCGTCAGCTGGCCGAACGCCAGCGGGCTGTAGGCCAACAGGCCCACGTTCTCGCGGTGGCAGGTTTCGTCGAGCAAGCTCGTTTCGAACTGGCGCGCCGTCAGGTTGTACAGGTTCTGGATCGAGGCGATGCGTGGCAGGCCTTTCAGTTCGGCTTGCTTGATATATTCGCACACGCCCCACGACGACTCGTTCGACACGCCGATATGGCCGATCTTGCCTTCGTCGACCAGCTTGCCCAGAATCGCCAGCGTCTCTTCGATGGCGACCGCCTCGCGTTCGTGCTGCGGGTTGAAGCTGTTGGCGCCAAAGATGGGCAGATTGCGGCTGGGCCAGTGCAACTGGTACAGGTCGATATGCCCGGTTTGCAAACGGCGCAGGCTGTCTTCGACGGCGGCGCGGATATTCACGGCGTCGAGATTGTTCTTGCCGCCGCGTATCCAGCGCATGCTGCTGTTCGGCCCGGCGACTTTGCTGGCCAGCACGATCTGGCCGCGCTTGCCGCTTTTTTTCAGCCAGTTGCCGATATGGCGCTCGGTGCTGCCCTGCGTCTCGGCACTGGCCATCACCGGGTACATCTCGGCCGTGTCGATGAAATTGATGCCGCGCTCGAGCGCGTAGTCGAGCTGGCTGTGGGCTTCCGCTTCGCTGTTCTGCTCGCCGAAGGTCATGGTGCCCAGGCAGATCTTGCTGACCTGCAGGCTGCTTGAACCGAGTGTGATTGTCTCCATGGTCTCTCCTGTTTTCTTAGCGCGCTTGTTTGCCGCGCAGCGCGCGCGCGCAGTCGCCGACCAGCGCCGGGCCGGCGTAAATCAGGCCGCTGTACAGCTGTACCAGCTGCGCGCCCGCCTCGAACTTCGCTACCGCGTCCTGGCCCCGCATGATGCCGCCCACGCCGATGATCGGCAGCGCATTGCCCAGTTCCGCTTTCAACAGGCGTATCACCGTGTTCGACAGTTCGAACACGGGCGCGCCCGACAGGCCGCCTGCTTCCGCGCCATGCTCCATGCCTTCGACAGCGCTGCGCGAGAGCGTGGTATTGGTGGCGATCACGCCGTCGATGCCGTGGCGCGTCAGCGATGCGGCGATGCTTTTCACCTGTTCGCCGTCCATGTCCGGGGCGATTTTCAGGGCCAGCGGCACGTAGCGCTGGTGCTGGTCGGCCAGGCGCGCCTGCGCCTGTTTCAGTTGCGACAGCAGGGCGTCGAGTTCCGAGGCGCCCTGCAGCTGGCGCAAGTTCTTGGTGTTCGGCGACGAGATATTGACCGTCACATAGCTGGCATACGGATAGACTTTTTCCAGGCACAGCAGGTAGTCGTCGGCCGCCTTTTCGATCGGCGTGTCGGCGTTCTTGCCGATGTTCAGGCCCAGCACGCCGGCGCGGTTCTGGTAAAACTTCGAGGCCTGCACATTGGCGACAAAGGCGTCGACGCCGCCGTTATTGAACCCCATGCGGTTGATGATGCCCTGCGCCTGCGGCAGGCGGAACATGCGCGGTTTGGGGTTGCCGGCCTGGGCGCGCGGCGTGACGGTACCCACTTCGATCGAGCCAAAGCCCATGTCGGCCAGCGCATCGATATACGCGCCGTCCTTGTCCAGGCCGGCGGCCAGGCCGACCGGATTGGGGAAGGTAATGCCCATCACCGTGCGCGGGTCCGCCGCCGGCTTGCCGGCCAGTTTCGTCAGGCCCAGCGCGCTGGCGCGTTTCAGGGCTGGCAGGGTGAAATGGTGGGCCGCTTCGGCATCCATGGAAAACAGCAGCGGGCGGGCGAGGGAGTACAGGAGTTTTTTGGACATGGGTTTTTCAAGGATGGTGCGCGGGGCGTGATGCGGTCATGGGTACTGTCGGGTGGCGTATTTTACCGTGTTCCAGGCGGCCACCGTTGGGTTTACATCACCACCCACTGCCCCTTGATGCGCGCCTCGAGCGGCTTGAAATTGATTTTATAGGCCATCTTCGGGCTCTGCGCGATCCAGTAGCCGAGATACACATACGGCAGCCCCAGCTCGCGCGCCTGGGCGATCTGCCACAGCACGTTGTAGGTGCCGTAGGAGGCGCCCGGCACGTCCGGATCAAAAAAAGTGTAGACCGATGACAGCCCGTCGGCCAGCACGTCGATGATGCTGACCATGCGCAGCGTGCCGTCGGGGTCGCGGAACTCGACCAGGCGCGTGTTGACCCGGCTTTGCAGCAGGAACTGGGCGTACTGGTCGCGGCTGTCCTGGTCCATGCCGCCGCCGGCGTGGCGCGTGCTCTGGTAGCGCAGGTACAGCTCGTAGTGCTCGTCGAGGAAGGACAGGGTGGCCACGCCCGCCTGCAGCTGCGCATGGCGGCTCCAGGCGCGGCGCTGGTTGCGGCTGGCGCTAAAATCCTGCACCGCCACCCGCACCGGGATGCAGGCCTGGCAGCCGTCGCAATACGGGCGATAGGTAAAGATGCCGCTGCGCCGGAAGCCGTTGCGCACCAGTTCCGAATACACGTCGCTGTTGATCAGGTGCGAGGGCGTGGCCACCTGCGAGCGCGCCTGGCGCTGTTCCAGGTAGCTGCAGGGGTAGGGCGCCGTCGTGTAGAACTGCAGGGTGGCAAACGGTAATTCGTTCAGGTGCGTCATGGCGGTCCAGTATGCGGCAGCGGTGTTGCTTGCAACGATAGCATAGCTACCCCTTGGCCGCAGTGTGCCAGTCGGTGATTTGCGCTTCTTCAATCGCGCCGCGCAGATGGGCCAGGAAGCGCGCGCGCGAAATCGGCGCCGCCCCCAGCGAAGCCAGGTGGCGCGTCTCCTGCTGGCAGTCGATCATGGCCACGCCGCGTTCCTTCAAAAAACGCACCAGTTGCGCCAGCGCGATTTTCGAGCCGTCCGTCACGCGCGCGAACATCGACTCGCCATAAAACATGCGGCCGATCGACACGCCATAGGCGCCGCCCACCAGTTCGCCATCGCGCCACAATTCCGACGAGTGCGCATAACCGAGCTTGTGCAGGCCCGTATAGCCGTCGATGATCTCGTCCGAAATCCAGGTGCCGGGGCCATCCTTGCGCGGCGCGGCGCAGGCGCGCATCACGCCCTCGAAGTCGCCGTCAAAGCGCAGCTGCCAGCGCCCGTCGGTGGCGGCGCTGCGCTCGACCTTGCGGATGGCTTTTTGCAGGCTGTCGGACAATTTGAAATTGTCGGTCATCAGCACCATGCGCGGATCGGTGCTCCACCAGAGTATCGGCTGGCCTTCGGAAAACCAGGGGAAGATGCCGTGCCGGTAGGCCTCGAGCAGGCGGCGCGGCGACAGGTCGGCGCCGGCCGCCAGGAGGCCAGGCGCTTCGCCCGTCAGCGCGCGCGACACATCGGGAAACGGGGTATGGAGATCGAGCCAGGGGATCATGCAGTCAAGGCGGTCAGGGCGCTCAAGGTTGAGGGACTGCGTCGGCGGGCATGGCCATCGGGCGGTTGATGTCGCCCGTATGAAAGCCGTAGCTGCCGCCTTCGCGGATCTTCACGCGGTCGGCAAAGAACAGTTCCAGCGTGGTGCGCACGGTGGGAAAGGCCAGGTCGTCCCAGGGGATCTCGCTTTCCGCAAACAGCTGCACTTCCAGGCTTTCGATGCCGGGCGCAAAATCGAGGTCGCGCAGGCGCGCCAGATAAAACAGGTGCACCTGGTGCACGCGCTGCACGTTCAATAGCGAAAACAGCTTGCCCAGTTCGATATGCGCGCCCGCTTCCTCCACCGTTTCGCGCTCGGCCGCGTCCGACGTGGTCTCGTCGTTTTCCATGAAGCCGGCCGGCAGGGTCCAGTAGCCGTAACGGGGCTCGATGGCGCGCTTGCACAGCAGTACCTGCAACTGGCCATCGTGCTCCCACACCGGTATCGAGCCGACCACCATCTTCGGGTTCTGGTAATGGATGGTGTCGCAATTGGGGCAGACATGGCGCGGACGGTTGTCGCCCTCCGGTATCGACAGGCTGACGGGATGGGCGCATTCGGAGCAGAATTTCATGGGCTGGCTTAAGGTCAAGATGGCAGAGGTGCGATGATTAGTGTAACGCTTACTGTACACCGATTGTGTGCGCCGTGGCGTGCCGGGCGGATCGGGCCTGCGCCGGGATTTTCTATTGAATGGCTCTATTGCTGTCAATCCTGAGATAGTTATTGCCTAAACCTCGCGTTTGCGCTTATAATTCTTGTGCGGGGTGGAGCAGTCTGGCAGCTCGTCGGGCTCATAACCCGAAGGTCACAGGTTCAAATCCTGTCCCCGCAACCAATTCGAAGCCGCTGATTCCTCGCAAGAGGGTCAGCGGTTTTTTCGTTGTGGGACGCGCTTGCCGCTACAACTGGCGCGCATGCACCACCAGCCGCAAATGGCGGTCCGCGTCGATGGTCAGCGAACTGTGTTCATATGCGATGCGCTCGCCATCGATGACCAGGCTGCGCACGCCGTCACCGGGCGCATGAACATCATGGCGGCGCCACCACAGCTTGAATTCGGGCGACACCTGTTCCAGTTCCGCCACCAGCGCGTGAATGTCGGCCTCCTGCGTGGCGCGCGCATAGTCGCGGCGAAAGCTGGCCAGCAGGCGCGGCGCCTGTGTTTCCCAGCCATCAAAACGTTCACGCAGCAGGGGATCGGTAAACAACAGCCACAGCAGGTTGCGCCGCGACGGCGCATGTGCCGCCAGGCCGAACAAGGTATCGGCTTTGTCATTAAACGCCAGCACATCCCAGCGCAGGTTGAGCACGAAGGCCGCATGCGGCAAGTCGTGCATCAGGCGGCGCACGGGCGGCGGCACGACGCACCAGGTCTTGCCTTCTTCCGCAGGCGGACGCGCATGGGCCAGCAAGAACAGATGGCGCCGCTCGCCCGCATCGAGTTTCAATACCCGCGCCAGATTGTCGAGAAAGGCGGCGGACACGCCGATATCGCGGCCCTGTTCCAGCCAGGTGTACCAGGTCAGGCCCACGCCGGCCAGGGCAGCCACTTCCTCGCGCCGCAAGCCTGGCGTCCTGCGCCGCCCTGCGCTGGGCAAGCCCACCTCGCCGGGCGACAAGCTGGCCCGGCGCGCCTGCAGATAGGCGGCCAGTTCGTGGCGGGTGCGTTGCAAGCTGCGCATGGGTTTCCTCTGTTGGCAAGGCTGTTGCTACCAGTAATAGCATAAACAGTTAAATTGTAATTGTTTATATTGTATTTCAGAATGGCTGCTTTCCTTTGAAGGCTGGCTCATGCTTGATCACACCTGTCCCGCTTTAACGACCCGGCTGCCGCCGGCCGTCTGCCTGATCGCCGTGGGCGCCTTTGCGCTGGGCATGGCGTCGTATGTGACGGCCGGACTGATACCGCTGATCGCGCCCGCCTTTGCCGTATCGCTGGCGCTGGCCGCGCAGCTGGTCACGGCCTTCACGCTGGGGTACGGCCTCGGCTCGCCCTTGGCGGTGGCCTTGCTGCCGGCCCGGCGCCAGCGCGCCGGCCTGCTGCTGGCCCTGGCCGTGTTCGTGGCAGCCAATGGCGCCAGCGCGCTGGCGGGCGATTTTGCCAGCCTGATGCTGTTGCGGGCTGTCGCCGGCATCGCTTCCGGTGTCTACCTGGCGCTGGGCATCGCAGCCTCGGCGGCTGTGTCGACGCCTGGCCAGCAGGGCAAGGCCATCAGCATGATCATGGGCGGCATGGCCGGCGGCACGGTACTGGGCGTCCCCTTGAGCTTGTTGCTGGCGCAGCAGCTGGGCTGGGCCTCGGCCCTGTGGCTGGTGGCGCTGCTCGGCGCGCTGGCGCTGGCGGGCTTGTGCTGGAAGTTGCCCGCGCTGCCGGCGGCGCCGGCAATGCCGCTGTGCCGCAAACTGGCCCTGCTGGCCGATGGCCAGGTGCTGACGATATTGGCCGTTTCCTTGCTGGCGGCGATTGCCAGCCTGGGCATGTACACCTTTATCGCGCTATTGGTGGCGCCGGGCGGCGCAGCGGTGGCGCCGTTCCTGTGGGCCTGGGGCGTGGGTGGGGTGGTGGGCAGCGTGCTGGTCGGGCCGCTGGCCGACCGCATGGCCGCGCCGCGCCTGACCCTGATGATCTTGCTGTTGCTGGCATTGTCACTGGCGGCGTTGCCGCTGGCGGGCGCCTGGCATCATTACCTGGCACTGTTGCCGATCGTACTGTGGGGGGCGGCCGGATGGGCGCTGCAGGTGCCGCAGAACCAGCGCCTGCTGGCCGTGCGGGCAAAGCAGGGCGACGTCAACCTGGCCATCGCCCTCAATGAATCGGCGCTTTACCTGGGCAGCGCGATTGGCGCCGCCGCCGGTGGCTTGCTGTTGCTGCTGGACTGGCCAATGTGGATGCTGGCCGCAAGCAGCGCGGCGGTGGCGAGTGCCGCCGCGCTGCTGCAGCGACGGAACCTGCGGCGCGCTTAGCCCTGCTTCGCCAGCTGCATTCCCACCGGCAGCGCGCGGATGCGCTTGCCCGTGGCGGCAAAGATGGCGTTGCACAGCGCCGGTGCGATCGGCGGGGTGGCCGGTTCGCCCACGCCACCGAGTTCCATGTCCAGCGTGCCCGGCACCAGGTGCGTGTGGATCACGCGCGGGGCGTCGGCGGCGCGCAGCACGCTATAGTCGTGAAAATTGCTCTGCTCGACCCTGCCGTTCTTGAAGCTGATTTCACCG
Organism: Janthinobacterium sp. PC23-8; assembly: GCF_002250505.1. Lineage (GTDB taxonomy): Bacteria > Pseudomonadota > Gammaproteobacteria > Burkholderiales > Burkholderiaceae_D > Janthinobacterium. The sequence goes on along the minus strand of NZ_NJGY01000001.1, from coordinate 1,099,956 downwards.
CTCATCGCCAGCGAGAGGCCCATGATGCAGGCGCCTTCGATCTGCGAGCGCACGCGGTCCGGGTTGATCTGCGGGCCGCAGTCCATGGCGATATCGACGCGCGGGATCAGCACTTCGCCGGCCGCGTTGATTTCCACCTCGATCACGGCCGCCACATAGGTGACGAAACTGTAGGACACGGCCAAACCAAGCCCGCGTCCCCTGGGCAGCTTGCGGCCCCAGCCCGCCTTGGCTGTGGCCAGTTCGATCACATGGCGCATGCGGCCTATATCGACCGGATATTTCGCCGGGTCTTCGCCGTAATTCCAGCCGTCGGACAGCTCTTTTGGGGCGACCTTGCGCGCCGGACCCAACAGTTCCAGCAGATAGTCGCGGTGATCTTTTTTCGCCGCATGCGCCAGCTCGGCCGTGAATGACTGGATCGCGAACGCGTGCGGAATATTCGACACCGAGCGAAACCAGCCGATGCGCGTATGGGCCGGCACTTCCGGCACTTCGACGCGGATATTCGCAATCGCAAACGGCACATTGATCGCCGACATGGCCAGCTCGAACGGCGCCTGCCTGTTGGCGCCGGCGGCAAAGGTCGAGGCGATGGTGGGCGCGGCCGTGCGATGCAGCCAGGCGGTTGGCATGCCTTTCGCGTCGAGCGAGGCTTCCAGGCGTTCGACCGAGACCGTGTGCAGGTAGTCGTGCTGCAGGTCGTCGTCGCGGGTCCAGGTCAGTTTGACGGGCTTGCCGTCCATGGCTTGCGACAGCAGCGCCGCTTCGACCGCGAAGTCGGGTTTCGACTTGCGCCCGAAGCCGCCGCCGAGCAGGGTCACGTGCACGGTGACGTCCTCGAAGGCCAGTCCCAGGGCTTTCGCCACATTGCTGCGCGTCGCTTGCGGCGCCTGCACGCAGGCCCACACTTCGGCCTTGCCGTTCACCACGCGCACGGTGGCCGCTGGCGGCTCCATGGTGGCGTGGGCCAGGTGCGGCAGATAATATTCGGCGCTCAGCTTGCGCCTGGCCGGTGCGGCGGCCAGCGTTTCGACCGTCTTGCCCTGGTCGCGCGCCGGCTTGGCGCTCTGGCGCACGGCCGCTTCCAGGGTGGTGCGGAAGGCCCTGGAATCATAGGCGCCGTTGGCGCCGTCTTCCCATTCCAGCACCAGCGCTTCGCGGCCCTTGATGGCGGCCCAGGTATTGCTGGCAATGACGGCCACGCCGCCCAGCGGATTGAACATGGCCGGCGGCGCGCTGCCCGCCAGTTCGACGATGCGCAGCACGCCCGGTACCTTCAGGGCCGCCGTCTTGTCGACGCTTTTCAGTTTGCCGCCAAACACGGGTGGACGGGCGATCACGGCGTAGCGCATGCCCTCCAGACGGGTATCGATGCCGTAGTGGGTGTTGCCGGTGACGATATCGTGCAGGTCGATGCCGCGCTTGTTATCCGTTCCTATGTAGCGCAACTCGTCGGCGCGCTTGAGCGAGATGCTGGCGCGCGGCGGCACCGGCAGCCTGGCCGCAGCTTCGGCCAGTGCACCGAAGCCCAGCGTGCGTCCGCTGGCCGCATGCACCACCTGGTGGTCGGCCGCTTTCACTTGCGCGACGGGTACGTTCCAGCGCGCCGCCGCCGCCGTTTCCAGCATCAGGCGCGCGGTGGCGCCCACGTGGCGCATGGCGCGAAACGAGTGGCGCATGCTGCGCGAGCCGTCCGTGTCCTGACTGCCGTAGCGCGCTTCGTCGGCGGGCGCCTGCTGCACCCTGACGTGGGCCCAGTCGGCACCCAGTTCGTCGGCCGCCACCATCGGCAGGCTGGTGCGGATGCCCTGGCCCATTTCCGAGCGGTGCGACATGATCGTGACGATGCCATCAAAGCCGATGGACAGGAATACCAGGGCGTCGTCGACCACGCCGCCGGCCATGTTCTCGCCACCGTACTTGACGGCGTCGGCCGCCATCACCAGGCCGGACGGGCCGGCGATCAGGCTGAAACCGGCCAGCGCGCCGGCGGCCTTGAGCCAGTTGCGGCGCGCGCTGGAAGCGATCAGTTGGTCAGGGGCGCTCATTGCGACACTCCGCTCATGCCGGCGGCCTGCCTGATGGCCGCATGGATGCGTGTGTAGGTGCCGCAGCGGCAGATATTGCCGTTCATCGCCTCGCGTATCTGCTGGTCGCTGGGCTTCGGTGTCTTGTGCAGCAGCGCCGTGGCCGACATGATCTGCCCGGCCTGGCAGTAGCCGCATTGCGGCACGCCATGGTCCTGCCAGGCCTGTTGCAGTGCCAGCCCGAGCGGGTCTTCAGCGACCGCTTCGATGGTGGTGATGTGCTTGCCGGCGGCGGCCGAGATCGGCGTCACGCACGAACGCACCGCCTCGCCATCAAGGTGTACGGTGCAGGCGCCGCACAGGGCCATGCCGCAGCCGAATTTGGTGCCGGTCATGCCCAGTTCGTCGCGCAGGGTCCACAGCAGCGGCGTGTCTTCGGGCAGGGCGATATCGTGCCGCTTGCCATTGATGGTCAGGGTAGTCATGTGATTCCTCGGAAGTGGGTGGTACGGGAAAACGTGTCGGCCATCCGTCATGGGGATTAGCTCGTCAGGACTAGATGGTAGCATCGGCGGCCGAGTGCTGCAGGCGAGGCGCCGGCAGCCAGGTTCAACGTCCGCCCTCGTTTCTTCTATACTGGGGCTCCCGGCATACGGAGTTTCCCATGACAGAGAGCACGATGGCGCAAGGCCTGCCCGATATCCTCGGCCCCGGTTTGCAGGTGGTTTTTTGTGGTCTGAATCCGGGCGCGGATGCGGCGGCGGCAGGTCACCATTTTCTTGGCCGCGGCAATCGTTTTTGGCCGGTGCTGCACCTGGCCGGCTTCACGCCGCACCTGCTGGCGCCGCAGGACGACGCCAGCGTGCTGGCGTTCGGGCTGGGCCTGACTGCGGCGGTCGGGCGGCCGACACAGCGGGCGGACCAGGTCGGCCAGGAAGAATTTGCGCAAGCGGCGGCGGGCCTGTCGCACAAGCTGGCGTTGCTGCAGCCGCAATGGGTGGCCTTCCTGGGCAAGGCCGCCTTTGCCGCGATGACGGGCAAGCGCCAGCTCGAGTGGGGCGAACAGGCCGGGCGCTTCGGCGGCGCGCGCGTGTGGATATTGCCCAACCCCAGCGGACTCAATCGCGGCTACACGAAGCAGCAGCTGGTGCAGGCATATACGGAACTCAGGCGCGCGCTGGCCTGACGTTCAACGGATGCATCAGTCGATACTGAGCTGGCGCTCACGCAGGCGCGGCGCGACGAAATCGAGAAACGCGCGCAGTTTCAGCGGCAGCGGTGCCTGCCCCTTGTGCACCAGGCTGACGGGCAAGGGGCTGGCCTCGAACGGCTCGAGCACGATGCGCAGCGCATCGTCGCGCAAGGCGTCCATCACCTGATACGACAACACCCTGACCAGGCCCACGCCCAGGATGGCGGCGGCGATCGCCGCGTCCACCGTATTGACGGCCAGCCTGGAATGCACGGGCACGGCCTGCGCCGCCCTGGCCATGCCGAACAGCCAGGCGCGCCGCGATTCGAGCACTTCGAAGCTGATGCAGTCATGTGCGGCCAGGTCGGCCGGCGTGACGGGCACACCATGCCTGGCCAGATAGCCGGGGCTGGCGCACACCACCCGCCGCACCTTGCCGACGCCAGTGGCCATCAGGGTGCTGTCGGGCAGCTCGCCGATCCGCACCGCCACGTCGATATGTTCATCCATCAGGTGCATGACGCGATCGGTCAGCACCAGATTGATTTCGATCTCCGGATACCACGCCAGAAATTCGGCCACCACCGGCACGATGTGCAGGCGTCCGAACATCATTGGCGCGGTGACCGTCAGTTCGCCCTTGGGCGTGGCGTATTCGCCCGTCGCCGTGCGCTCCGCTTCGCCGATCTCGTCGAGAATGCGGCGGCAGGAGGCCACATAGGCGCTGCCGGCCTCCGTCAGCGCCAAGTGGCGCGTCGTGCGGTGCAGCAGCCGTGTTTTCAGGTGCGCTTCCAGCGCCGCCACCTTGCGGCTGACGGTGGCCAGCGGCATGCCCAGCTGGCGCGCGGCCGCCGACAGGCTGCCCGCATCCACCACCGCCAGCAATACCGCCATCGAGTCCAGCCTGTCCATGCGGGTGCCTCGCGATCCTGTCAAATATTGGAATAATGTTTCCTGATGCTAGGGGATTTTCTTCCTGGGTGCAAGTACGTAAGCTCATCTCCTTCGCCGTGGCATGTTGCTGCGGCGCCTGACAGATCACCATGAAAGGAGAGCGCCATGCGCTCCACGTCCCGCATGGGCGCGCCGGCGTAGCTCGACGTTTTGGAGCCAGTCCGGAATGAACAGCGTGCGCTCGATGCGGCCAAGTTCACACAGCGCGATCGCCAGACCGTTCTGGCGCGGATAACTGCCGAGCTTGCGCCGCATGAGCGATGCGGTGATAGTGCCATACGCGAATGCGCGGCGCGAAGCGAAAGCCCAGCGTATGCATCAGCGCGTCTAGAATGTGATGATGAAGTGAGCGCCATCGTTGACCGAGCGGGCGTAGCGCACAGTTCCGCCGTTCAACTGAATTAGCTGCCGCACCATTGCAAGGCCGATACCGCCTCCCTGTTTTTTGGTCGAGAAAAATGGTGTAAACATTTCCGCCGCTACCCCATCGGCAATGCCATGTCCATTGTCACGCACATCGATGCGCAACCGGCCACCTGTCGTGAGGCGCGCATCGATGGCAACTTGCGGCACCAGACTCGCGGTGGTTGCTTCTACCGCATTCTGGAGCAGGTTAACCAGAGCTTGTTCGATCTGGCCGGAGTCAGCCCGTAGTGCCAGCGTGCTTGATGCGACGACGAAAGTCGCGCTTCCTCCGCGGGCCTGCCAGCTCGGTGCCACCAAAGCCGATAAACGTGCAAACAAGTCTTTGATCAGGAATTGTTGCGGCAGAGGCGTAGGCAGGCTAGCCAACACGCGGTAATGGCTGACGAAATGACCCAGACTTTCAGCGCGACGGCTTATTGCGTCCAGCGCGACGTCAAGGTCTGCGGCCACGTCGGGAGCAAGAGAGCCTGCTGCCTCAGCGAGCAGCGTGCGCGAGGTTTGCGAAAGGGACGCCACCGGTGTCAGTGAATTCATGATCTCATGGGTCAATACATGGACGAGCTTGCGCCAGGCTTGCATGGCTTCAGCGGATAGTTCGTCCTCCAGCGGCAGCAGTGCAACCAGGGACTGCGGCGCACCATCGACGGTCAAAGCATTGCGGACGGCCAGGGCGCGTTCAGTGCCATGCTCACTGTCGAACTGAACCAGCGTCCGCGTGCCGACGGAAAGGCCGGCCAAAGCCGTATTCAGGGGCACCGTGTCAGTGACACGTCCAGGCGCCAGCAGGCGCCGCGCGCTGGCATTCAATGGTTCCATCCTGGTCGGCGTCATGTTGAACAGAGGGACCGGTGCATGTTCAAGGCGTGCTTCAAGCAATAGCAGTCGGAGAGTCTCAGGCGCTTGCAAAGTCGTGAGTGTAAGCCCTCTCTCTGGCGTCATTGCCGTAACGTGTCCGATTGAATGCCAGATCAGCGCTGCAGCGAGCAGCACTGTCAGGACGAGCAAAACGGCGGCGCGTGCTCCCAGGCCTTCAACGCTCTCATTTAGCGCACCACCTACCCACCCAGCCGCAGCAAGCAGTGTCCCGCCGAGGGCGACGCGAGCCTGTCTATAACCCATGCTTGTCCAGCTTGCGATACAGCGCTGCCCGGCTTACACCCAGCGTCTTGGCGGCCTTGCTGATATTTCCCTTAACTTCCAGCAGCGCCGCAGCGATGGCGGCACGCTCGAGTGTACCCAGTTCACGTGGGACATCGATGGTGAGCGGGGACGATAACGCAGGCACAGCTGTCTTCGCTGAAATACCAAAGTCAGCGACGGTATACACATTTTCCCGACCCAGGATGACAGCGCGTTCACAGGCATGGCGCAGGGAGCGAACATTGCCTGGCCATGCATTCGAGCACAGTACATCGAATGCAGTCGCTGCTATGGCGCGCGCAGGTTTGCGATATTGGTGCTCGTAGTGGGCCAAATAATGGCGCAGCAAGTCCGGAATGTCGCCCGCGCGCTCGCGCAAGGGTGGAACGCGCAGGACGATAGTATTTAGGCGAAACAGAAGGTCTGTGCGAAAAAACGCAGCGTCGTGCAGCCGGTCTTCTTCGAGATTGGTGGCACTAATGACGCGCACGTCAACGCCCTCGGGAGTGTCCGCACCCAAGGGCGTCACCTGGCGTCGTTCGAGCGCTGTCAGCAGCTTCGCTTGTGCTGTCAAGGGGATATTGCTGACTTCGTCAAGAAACAATGTGCCACCGCACGCTGCCTGGAAGCGGCCCGCGCGGTCATTGCGTGCATCGGTGAACGCGCCGCGCCGGTGTCCGAACAATTCGCTTTCCAGCGTTGCCTCTGGCAGGCTCCCCATATCCACTGCGAGAAACTGCCGGGATGCCCGGTGTGAAGCCCGGTGAACGGCTCGCGCCACCAGTTCCTTGCCAACGCCGTTTTCTCCCAGGATCATGACGTTTGCCTCGGTGGGCCCCACACTGGCGATCATGTCACGCAAGGCAGCCATCGCAGTCGAGTTTCCGAGCAATCCATCGGCGTCGGCTGGCACCGCGTCAGAGGCTTTGGCATGAAAAGGCTGACGCAAGGCCTGTCGCGCAAAGGCTGCCTCGACAGCATGCACCAGCCGAACGTTATCCCACGGCTTTGTCAGAAAATCGCTTACGCCGCCCTGCATCGCCGCAACGGCCAGAGGAACATCAGCGTACGCGGTCATCGCGATGATATCGGGTGGATTGGGCAGCGCCCTCAATTGCGCCAAAACCTGCAGACCTTCGCCACCATCCGTCCGTCCCGCCGAAAAATTCAAATCGAGGAGAACAACGTCAGGACGATTGCTTGCGAGCCATGTGGGCAACTGTGCAGGATGGTCAAGTGTCGCGACTTGCGCAACGTGCCGGCGCAGCAGCATGCGCGCTGCCAGCGCCACGTCCGCATCGTCGTCGAGGATCAGTACATTTGCTTGCTTGCCGGACATTGGAAATGAAAGAATTAACAGAACTCGAGTTTATCAGCATGCTTTGCCTGATTCCACAGCGCGATAGCACTTTGCCCAAAGTGTCCGGAAGTGGACAGTTTGCATGTGCGTTTGCGAACGAATGAGCGGGCAATTGAAGAAAAATACCGGTCGATTGGTCCGAAACCGCGTGGCACGGATGTTGCGACAGTAGAAATCATGACAAAAGACCACAGCGCAAATGCATCACGCCTTACGGGCGCGGCCATGGACCAACCGGTGCCACGGCAGCGCGGCCGGCGTTGGGGCATGGCAATAGCGATTTTGCTCATCTTGATTGGACTTGCTGCACTGGCGTGGTGGCTCTGGCCCAGCGGACTGCAGGTACCCGCTGCCAGCGTGCGCATCGCTGTCGTCGAGCGCGGCATCCTGCGCGACGACGTGGCCGCGCGTGCAACGGCCCAGCCGCTGCACTCGGTCGTGCTCGATGTGGTGGAAAATGGCCGGGCCGATGAGGTGATGGTGCGCGATGGCGCGCTGGTACGCCAAGGCGAATTATTGTTCCGGCTGTCGAATCCACAGCGCCGGCTTGAGGTGCTTGCACGCGAAGCTGAACATGCGCAGCAGATTTCAAACCTGTTGAACCTGCGCCTCGCGGGTGAAACCAGCCGGGCGGAAAGTGCGCGGCGCAGCGCCGACCTCGCGTTTGCAGTCGCTCAGGCTGAAAAGCAATTCGCGAGGAGCGCGGCACTGGCCAAGCAGGGTTTCGTGTCGGGTTCTGCACTGGAAGAAGTCGCCGACCAGCTGACGCGGCAGCGCCACGCGCTAGCCAGCGAAGACGCCGCTGGTAAAAGCGAAGAGGCCGCCCGGCGCAACGCCATCGGACAGATTGCCCAGGCGGTATCCAGGCTGGAAGACGGCCTGAAGTTGGTCAATGCCGGCGTCGATGCACTGGCCGTGCGCGCGCCCGTTGCCGGCCGCCTTGCAGATTTCAAATTGCAGGTAGGGGAAACAGTCCGATCAGGACAGCGCCTTGGACGCATCGACGACATCGCGCAATTTTGTTTGGCGGCCCAGCTCGACGAATACTATTTACGTCGCCTTGCCACCGGTCGACCGGCGACAGCCGTGATCGATGGCCAGACCAAGCACGTGGTTGTCAGCCGCATATATCCGCAAGTGAGCGACGGCAAATTCACGGTTGAGTTGACGTTCGTTGATGGCCAGCCCGCCACCCTCAGCCCAGGCCAGAGCGTCGACGTCCTGATCACGCTGGGTGCTGCGCGGACTAGCTTGCTTCTTCCAAATGATGCGTTCAGCAATGACACCGGCGGCGGCTGGGTATTCGTCGTGCGCGCTAACGGCGTACAGGCGGAGCACCGGGCCGTGCGTTTTGGCCGGCGCAACAGCACGCAGATCGAAGTACTCGACGGCCTGGTCGCCGGCGAGCGCGTCATCGTGTCGTCCTACACGCCGTATGCAACGGCGCTGCATCTTCAGCTTACCCACTAACAGGTTTCTCAAGGAAATGACAAAATCATGCAATTTAATCGCACACAACAGGAAAGCATGTTCATGCTCGTCAACATGACGAAAACGTATCGCGGCGGCGAGGTGCAGACAACGGCGCTTGACCGGATTGACCTCACCATCGCCGCGGGTGAATATGTGGCGATCACCGGGCCGTCCGGCTGTGGCAAGTCAACACTCCTGTCCATGCTGGGACTGCTGGACACGCCCGACGGTGGCGAATGCTGGTTCGACGGTCGCAATGTGGCGGGCTGGAGCGAGGCACAGCTCAACCGATTACGGCGCGGACGTATCGGCTTCATTTTTCAGAATTTCAATCTCATCGAAGAATTGACGGTTGCCGAAAATGTGGCATTGGCACTTGACTACCTGAATGTGTCTGCAACGCAACGAAAGGTTCGCGTCGCCGCGATGCTCGATCAACTAGGCGTGGCGCACCGCGCCGGTCACCGTCCGTCGCAACTTTCCGGCGGACAGCAACAGCGTGTAGCCATCGCGCGCGCGCTCGTGGCCAGTCCAGCGCTGCTGCTTGCTGATGAGCCGACGGGCAATCTTGATACAGCACACGGCGACGAGGTGATGCGCATTCTGCGTCAGATCAATGCAGATGGCACAACCATCGTCATGGTGACGCACTCGCCGGCGCACGCCGCGCAAGCTTCTCGTACGGTACGGCTGCTGGACGGCCGTATCCTGATCGACGCCCTGCAGCCCGCCTGACCGGAGAGCGAACATGTTATTGACCACGATGCGCCATAGCGCACGCGCACTGCGGCGCGAACCCGCCTACGCTGCCATTGTCATAGGCACCCTGGCTATCGGCATTGCTTCAGCCATACTGATTCTCGGCTTGGTGCGTTACTGCTGGCAATATAATGCCGAAGTGCCCGATGTGGAACATGTCTACGTCGTGAAACAACGCGACAATGTCGATCCCACGGGCCCCTGGTACGACCAGGCGCCGCTGCTGCTGCGCTCTGTTGCAGCGGCAGCACCCGGTGTGGCTGCGGCCACCGGCTACTTGCCATCACGTCCCGAGACAACAGGCTTGACGGTCAATGTCGACGGCAAGCTGCATGCCCTGAAAAGCCTGACTGTCTTGCCTGGTTTTGTCGAGATGTTGGGCCTGAGGGCAGTGCGGGGCGATCTTGCCACCGCATTGGGAGCGCCGGATCAGGTCGCGGTCACCGAATTGACTGCAATGCGGTTGTTTGGCACCAAGCAGGCCTTGGGCCGCAGTCTGTTTGCGGAAGGTAAATTGTTACGGGTTGGCGCGGTGCTGCGTACGCCGGCTGCGAATACCACCATGCCGTTTGAAGCACTACTAGGCACCGATTCAACGCTCGCGGCCGATGTCCGCGATGAAATGCGAACCGGCCTCAAAGGCTGGCCAGGCAAGCTCCTGGTGCGTGTGAACACCGGCGCGTCCGTGCCGATGCTTGTCCGACAGCTGCAGGACGCAGTCGACCGTGCACCAGCATTACATCAGCAGCCCCCCGATATCAAGGCGCGCCTGGGCCTGCGCCCAGTAATGGACATTGCGCTAGCGCGGCTCGACGCAGCGTATTTCGATACGGGCATCAAGGGTAATTTCATCGCCGGCGCCGGCCAGCGAGGCGATCCGGTGGTCGTTGCCGCCCTTGCCGCTGTCGCCGTGCTCATCCTTGTTCTGGCTTCGATCAATTTCGTGAACCTGGCGACCGTGCGGGTAGTGCGGCGCCAGCGTGAATTGGCCATGCGCAAAGTGCTCGGCGCCTCAGGTTGGAGCATTGCGCTGGAATTGCTGGCGGAGGCATGGCTGATCACGTTCTTGGCGGCCTCTGTCGGCCTACTCCTGGCATGGCTGGCACTGCCGCTGTTTTCGACCCTGGTCGGCCGCGAACTCAACGACGCGTTCACAGTTGGCGACCTGGGTTGGATCGGTACCCTTGTCGTCGGGCTCGGGCTGTTGACGGCGGCCTGGCCGGCGTGGATCGCCTGGTCTGTCCCTTCGGCAAAATCATTGGCCGGGCGCACGGCAACTGAATCGCGTGCGACTGCACGCCTGCGGCGCAGTATGACCGTGGCGCAGCTATCCGCAGCGATTGGATTTGCCAGTGTGACGTTAGCCATCGCCTGGCAGACAAGTTACGCCATGCGTGCTTCGCCTGGATTCGACCCGGCCTCCATACTCATCGTGGATATGCCTGAACAGGTCAAATACAGCGCGCCAGCGCGCGGCCTGATGACGGCTTTGGCGGCTGCGCCCGGGGTACAAGACGTCGCTGTGTCGGATGACGCGATCGGCCGTCATAACGACACGTGGCGCCGCGACCTGAAACGTCCGGATGGCACCAGTGCCACGATGGAAATCAAGCAAGTCAGCCGCAATTTTTTTATGCTTTACGCCATCAAGCCAGAAGCCGGGCGCTTATTCGATCGAACCCTGGACCATGACGACGACTCCGTGCCGCTGGTCCTGAATGCACTTGCAGCACGCCAGCTCGGCTTTACCGACGCACGAGCAGCACTTGGTCAAATCGTCATCACGACAAGTTTTGATAACAAGCCGGTCCCAGGTCGTGTCATCGGGATCGCGCCACCACTGCGCTTCCAGTCATTGCGCGAAGCACCGGCGCCGATGGCGTTCCAGTTGAGCACAGGCGGTAGTGCTTTGAGCGTGCGCACGGTTGGCGACCCCGCCAAGGTGGTTAATGTCATCAGGTCCATATGGCCAAGTTATTTTCCCTCGGCCATTTCGTCCATCCAGCCAGCGTCGAGCGTCCTCGCCGCCAATTATGCTGACGATGCGCGCATGGCCAGCCTACTCGCACTGGCAACAGGTATCGCCCTAACCCTTGCAGCATTTGGAACCTACGTTCTGTCGGCCGATACAGTGCAGCGCCGCGCTCGCGAAATCGTCTTGCGCAAGCTGCATGGTGCAAGTGACTCTGCTATCGGCCTGCTGGTCTTGCGCGGCGTCGGAACTATGCTGTTGGTAGCCGCCTTAATTGGATTGCCGGTTGCAGCAGTGGCCATCGCACGTTATCTGTCTACTTGGGTCGAAACGGCACCTGTCGGGTACTTGACACTGCTGCTCGCGTTCGTCGTGACCAGCGTCGTTGCCTTGGCGGCAGCCAGTCGACAAGCGTGGATCGCGATGAAGGTCCGTCCCGCCAATGCCCTTCGAATGTAACGCATCAATGTTCGTTACGAACACTCGACGCAAGCAAAACGCAGCCTTTGAAAGGCTGCTACAGCCTGTACATGACGGCCGCCTTTATCGGCGGCGCGGTGGGCGTGGCGGCCAGCGGCTGGCTGATGGAGCGTTACGGCTGGAGCGGCGTGGCGGTATTCGGCGTGGTACTCGGTGCGGTGGCCGGCGTGATCCACCTGTTTGGCGCGCGCGCCCAACGCAGCAGCGCCTTGCCTTTGCATTAGCCCTGCAGGCTGGCCCACAGGTGGGCCGCCGCCATGGTGCGATGCGGCGCGTACTGGCGTAGCCACAGTTCCGTGCGCGCCATGTCCGGCTTGCTGGATTCATTGAGCAGTTTTTGCAGGGCGGCGCGGATCGCCACATCGCCGTGCAGCGAGCAGTCGGCGTAGCCGTAGCCGCGCAGCAGCGCGTAGTTGACGGTCCACGGGCCGATGCCTTTGACATTCAACAGCGCTTGCGATACCGCCGTGACATCTCCTGTGGCAGGCAGCGCCAAAGACAGTTCACCGTCATGTACCAGCCTGGCCAGGCGCAGCAGGGTCCCGGCCTTGGCGCGCGAGAATTTGCGGACCGTCAGTTCTTCAAGGTTCAGGTGCGCCACGTCGCGCGCTTGCGGGTAGCACCACAGGCCGCTGCTGTGCCGGCGCCCCGCCTGCAAAATGAAGGTACGGCGCAGCGCGATGGCAAACGGCAGGTTGATCTGCTGGCCGATAATCGCCCAGGTCAAGGCTTCGAACGGCGTGGCCGACTGCACGATGCGCAAGCTGCCGTTGGCGCGCACCAATGGGCCCATCAGCGGGTCGTCCGCCACCAGCTGCGCAAACGGTTCGGGCGCGATGCGCAGGCCCAGGATATTGTTCAGTACTTCATGCAGCGCGTCCTGCATGCTTTTGGTGAGCGGGCCGTCGATGTCGGCGCGGCACAAGGCTTCCTTGGCGCCAAAAGACACGTCCAACAGCACTGGCACGCCATGCTGCAAGATGGCCTTGCGCAGGCTGTCTGGCGTCACCTGCTCGGCCACGCCTTCGGCGTCGCGGCCATGAAAGGCGAGCACATCGCCGCGCCGGTAGCCGGCAGGCAGCGGCACGCTCCAGTGCAAGGTGTTCATGCCGACAGCGCTTGCGCGTGGGCGATCTGCAGCGTGTCGGGCACGCCGTTTTTGACGGCCGTCAGTTCGGCCAGTATCGAGATGGCGATTTCGGCCGGCGTCTTGCTGCCGATATACAGGCCCACAGGGCCATGCAGGCGCGCCAGTTGTTCCGGCGTGACGTCGAACTGCAGCAGCCGTTCGCGCCGTTTCGCGTTGTTGGCGCGCGAGCCGATGGCGCCGACATAAAACGCCGGCGATTTCAAGGCCTCCATCAGCGCCAGGTCGTCCAGCTTGGGGTCGTGCGTCAGCGCCAGCACGGCGCTGCGGCTGTCCAGCTGCAGTTCCAGCACCAGGTCGTCGGGCATGGCGTGCAGCAGCGGCACGCCGGGCACGTTCCAGCCGCCGCGGTAGTCTTCGCGCGGGTCGCACACGATCACGTGGTAATCCATGGCGGTGGCGATCTGCGCCACGAAGCGCGACAGCTGGCCCGCGCCGATGAGCAACAGGCGCCAGCGTGGACCGTGCTGGGTGGTCAGCAGGTCGTTTTCCAGCACCAGGGTCGCGCCCGGCGCGGCCGCATGCAGGCTGACCGCGCCGGTGCGCAGATCAAGGCGCCGTTCGATCAGTTCATGGCGTTCCAGCCGCGCCAGCAGTTCGGCCACGCCGCTGCCGGCGTGCAGCGGTTCGATCGCCAGTTCGATGGTGCCGCCACAGGGCAGGCCGAAGCGGTGCGCCTCGTCTGCGCTGATGCCGTAGCGGACGATCTCGGGCCGCTCGCGCACGATGCCGTGCGTGCGCACATGTGCGATCAGATCGTCTTCGATGCAGCCGCCGGACACCGAGCCGACCACCGTGCCGTCGTCGCAAATGGCCAGCGTGGCGCCGACCGGGCGCGGGCTGGAACCCCAGGTCTTGATGACGGTGACCAGTTCGCAGCGGTGGCCGCCAGCGATCCAGGCGGCGCAGGTTTTCAGTACTTCGAGGTCGATGCTGTCCATGGTGCGCCATCTTCGCTAGTGAGTTCAATATTTATGCTGCACGCGGGCGGCAAAACAGGCTGAAACATGGCTATACTGGACACTCCCTGTTCCTCAGCCTGCGGAGAGTTCCCATGGTAATCAAAGAACACAAACAAGGCCTGCCCCTCGCCAGCAAGCTGCTGGTCGGCGTGTTTCTCGGAGTGATCGTGGCCGGCATCGTCACCTGGCTTGCGGGGGGCGTATTCCCTCCATTTCCCGGTTCCTAGCAGCCGTTCTCAAGGACGCAGCGGCTTTTTGGCGGCCTGTTTGGCGCGCACCTCGATCACCGCGCGGTTGATGGCGGCGATGCGCGCGTTCATGCCCGGGTGCAGCGCCGTGTAGCCGTTGGCGGTGCTGGCCGGCACTTGCGTGGCCAGCTGCTGCCAGAAGCGGGCCGCATTGTCGATATTGTAGCCGGCGCGCGCCAGCAGGTAGATGGCCAGCGTATCGGCTTGCGCGTCGAGTTCCTGCGGCATGGCGCGGATGCCGGCGGCGCCCGTCAGCATCGACGCGTCCGGTTGTACCGCGCCCAGGCTGTCGATGATGCTGCCGGCCGTGCCGCTGTTGCGCTGGTTGCGCGCATGATCGAGGATGTTGTGCGCCATTTCGCGCGCGATCACGAAGGCGATGCCCTCGTCGTTTTGCGCCGCATGGATCATGCCGCGCGTGAGCATGATGCGCGCGCCGTCGGAATAGGCGTTGATATTGTCGGCATTGCCCAGCGCAACGCGGAAGGCGCAGGCGCGGGTGACGGGAATTTTCAGGTCCTGCGGCTGGCCTTCGCGCGCGATCATCATGTTGATGCTGGCGCTTTTCGAGGCCAGCGGGCCGACGATGGCGCCGAACGGGCCTTCCGCGTTCGGCCCGGCCGGCAAGCTCTTGCCGTCGGCGGCCAGCAGGCCGTCGCCCTTGCGCAGGCCGGCGCGCGCGGCGCCACTGCCCGGCAGCACGCTTGAGACCTGCATCTGTTCGCCGTAGCCGAGGGCCGCCTGGGCCGCCTCGGCATATTCGCCCGGATACGAGTATTTGTTCTGCGCCGTAAAGCCCAGCAGATTGCGCGCGTAGTTCTTGCACAGGTCCGCATTGTTGATCAGCAGCGGCGCCGACACTTTCGACAGCCGGTCCTGCAAGGCCACCATCTTGACCAGGTTTTCCTGCGCCGTCTTTTGCCGCGCCGTGTAGGCCGGTGCTTCGTCGGGTGCGGGCGTCATGTTGAACGGGCCGCTGACGGTGCCGCCGGGCGTGCTGCAGCCGGCAAGCAGGGCGGCGCCGGCGACCAGCAGTGGCAGGGCCCATTGGCGCAGCGGGTGTTGGGCTGGAGCCATATGGCGGAAACCTGGCATGGAGAGTGATCCTTAATGTTTGCCGGTGCTGCCGAATCCGCCAGCACCGCGTTCGCTGTCGCCGAACTCTTCGACGACGTTAAAGCCCACTTGCAGCACCGGCACGATAATCAGTTGCGCCAGGCGTTCCATGGGGTTGAGCGTAAATGCGTTTTGGCCCCGGTTCCAGGTCGACACCATCAACTGGCCCTGATAATCGGAGTCGATCAAGCCTACCAGATTCCCCAGCACGATGCCGTTCTTGTGGCCCATGCCGCTGCGCGGCAAAATCATCGCCGCATAGCCCGGGTCGCCCAGGTGGATCGCCAGGCCGGTCGGGATCAGTACCGTCTGTCCTGGTTCGATGGTGATGGCTTCGTCGATGCACGCGCGCAGGTCCAGGCCGGCGCTGCCGGGGGTGGCGTAGGCCGGCAACTGGTCGTGCATGCGGGCGTCGAGGATCTTGATGTCGATATTTTTCATTGAATCGGATACGTAGGGTGGGAAGATTATTTCAGCAGCGAGATTTTCGCGATGCGCTTGGAAATTTCGGAGATCAGCTGGCGCGCCAGTTCCAGCTTGGACGCGCGCGGCAGCACCGTGTGGCCGTCTTCGTCGAACAGGATGATGGTGTTGTCGTCCTGGCCGAAGGTGTTGTGGCCGATATTGCCGACCAGAAGCGGAATACCCTTCTTTTCACGCTTGGAGGCGCCGAATTGCACCAGGTTTTCCGATTCGGCGGCAAAGCCCACGCAGTACGGAAAACCGGCCAGGTTGGTGCGCGCTGCCACGGTGGCGAGGATGTCGGGGTTTTGCGCGAACTGCAGTTCGGGCACCGAGCCGTCGGCCTGCTTTTTCATTTTCTGGCTGCTGGCATTGACCACGCGCCAGTCGGCCACTGCCGCCACGGCGATAAAGACATGCTGGCCGTCGAGGTGGTTCAGCACTGCGTCGTGCATCTGCTGCGCACTTTGCACGTCGATGCGGCGCACGCCGAACGGCGCGGCCAGGGCGGTCGGGCCGGAGATCAGCAGCACCTCGGCGCCCGCTTCGCGCGCGGCGCGCGCCACGGCGTAACCCATCTTGCCAGAGGATAGATTGGTGATGCCGCGCACCGGGTCGATCGCCTCGAAAGTCGGGCCGGCCGTGACCAGCACGCGCCGGCCGGCCAGCACCTTGGGCTGGAAGGCGGCGATCAGTTCCACCAGCAACTGCTCGGGTTCGAGCATGCGGCCCAGGCCCACCTCGCCGCAGGCCTGTTCGCCGGCGGCCGGGCCAAAGAATTGAATGCCGTCTTCGCGCAGCTGTTGTACATTGCGCTGCGTGGCGGGGTTCTGCCACATCTCGACGTTCATGGCCGGCGCCACCAGCAGCGGCAGGTGCGCGGGGCGGGCCAGGCACAGGGTCGAGAGCAGATCGTCGCACACGCCATGGGCGAGCTTGCGCAGGAAGTCGGCCGAGCACGGCGCGATGAGGATTGCGTCGGCGCCGCGCGTCAAGTCGATATGGGCCATATTGTTGTCGATGCGGGCATCCCACTGGCTGCTGTGCACGGGGTGGCCCGACAGCGCCTGCATGGTCACGGCCGTGATGAAATGGCTGGCCGCATCCGTCATCACCACCTGCACCGTGGCGCCGGCGCGGGTCAGCGCGCGGCACAGTTCTGCCGCCTTGTAGCAGGCGACGCCGCCCGACAGGCCCAGGACAATTTTCTTGCCGGACAATTCCATGGTATGGCTCCTGCGTGTTATTTGGTGTTATTTGTTTACCCGGCGCAGTTCATCGATGATGAACAGGGCAGCGCCGATGCAGATGGCGCTATCGGCGATATTGAAAGCGGGGAAATGGCCCCAGCTTTTCCAGTGGAAATCGAGGAAGTCGACCACATGGCCATAGACCAGCCGGTCGATGGCGTTGCCGAGCGCGCCGCCCAGTATCAGCGCCAGGGCCGAGCAGAACATGCGCTGGCCGGCGTGCTTTTTCAACAGGTAGATGATGAAGATGGCGGCGCCGACGGCGATGGCCGTGAAGAAATAGCGCTGCCAGCCGCCCTGGTCGGACAAAAAGCTGAACGCGGCGCCCTTGTTGAACGCCAGTACCAGGTTGAAAAACGAGGTGATGACTTTTTCCTCGGCATACTGGAACGTGCGCAGCACGGTGATCTTGCTGATCTGGTCGAACAGGATGACGATGGCGGCGATACCCAGCCAGGGAACCAGGGACGATGACGACGACGATTTCGGTTTCGACACAACGCGATTTTTAGTAGCCATATTTTTTCAGGGAAAGGTAAAGCCGCCGCGCCAGACGGTTGTGGATACAGATTGCCTGGCAGCGGCGGTCGGAGGCGGGGCGCATGCCGTGCCCCGTAATGACAGTTTAGGCGAAACGGCGCTTTTCGCCCGCACCGAACAAGTTGCTCACGCAGCGGCCGCACAGGGTCGGATGTTCGGCATCGGTGCCCACGTCAACGCGGTAGTGCCAGCAGCGCTCGCACTTCGGTGCGCAAGACGCCGTCACCACCACCTCTTCGCCCGCTTCGTCGACGACTTCAGCTACCGACGCCTGCGAGGTGATAAAGACGAATTTCAGGTCGTCGCCCAGGGTGGTCAACAGCTTGTACTTCATCGGCGCGGCCTTGATGGTCAGCTCGGCCTGCAGGGACGAACCGATGGCGCCCGAGGTGCGCAGGTCTTCCAGCTGTTTCGTCACGTCGGTGCGCACGGCGCGCAGGGCCGTGTATTTTTCCAGCAGGGCCGCAGCGTCCGCCACTGACGGCAACTGCCACCAGGTTTGCGTGAAGATGGTTTCATCGCTGGCGGCATAGGCTTCTTCACCGGCGAACACGGCCCACGCTTCTTCGGCCGTAAACGACAGGGCAGGGGCCATCAGGCGCAGCAGGCTTTGCGTGATGTGCCACAGGGCGGTCTGTGCCGAGCGGCGCGCGTGCGAGGTCAAGCCGGTGGTGTACAGGCGGTCCTTCAGAATATCGAGGTAGAAGCCGCCCAGGTCTTCCGAGCAGTAGGTCTGCAATTTGGACACCACCGGGTGGAACTCGTAGCGCGCATAGTTGTTCTCGATCTGCTGCTGCAGGGCCGCCATGTTGGCGATCGCGTAGCGGTCGATCTCGAACAGCTCGGCCACCGGCACCGCGTCGCTGGCCGGATTGAAGTCCGAGGTGTTCGCCAGCAGGAAGCGCAGGGTGTTGCGGATGCGGCGGTACGATTCGGTCACGCGTTTGAGGATTTCGTCGGAGATCGACAATTCTCCCGTATAGTCGGTCGAAGCGATCCACAGGCGCAGGATATCGGCGCCCAGGCTGTCCGAGATCTTCTGCGGCGCCAGGGTGTTGCCCAGGGATTTGGACATTTTCTTGCCTTCGCCATCGACCGTAAAGCCGTGCGTCAGCAGCGCTTTATAGGGCGGACGGCCATTGAGCATCGACGACACCAGCAGGGACGAGTGGAACCAGCCGCGATGCTGGTCCGAGCCTTCCAGGTACAGGTCGGCCGGAAATTGCAATTGCGTCGAGTGCGAGCCATGGGCTTGCGGGCCGCCCAATACCGTCTGGTGCGTGGCGCCGGAATCGAACCACACGTCCAGCGTGTCCTTGTTCTTGGCGTAGATGGCCGCTTCGTCGCCGATCAGATCAGACAGGTCCAGCGCCTGCCAGGCTTCGATGCCGCCCTTTTCGATCAGCTTGGCCACTTGCTCCAGCAGTTCCGGCGTGCGCGGGTGCAAATCGCCCGTTTCCTTGTGCACGATAAAGGCCATCGGCACGCCCCACTGGCGCTGGCGCGACAGGGTCCAGTCGGGACGGTTGGCGATCATGCCGTGCAGGCGCGCCTGGCCCCAGTCCGGGAAGAACTCGGTGTCGGCGATGCCTTTCAATGCCGTTTCGCGCAGGGTGGCGCCGCCGTCCTTGGGCGTGACGTCCATGCCGGCAAACCACTGCGAGGTAGCGCGGTAAATGATCGGGGTTTTATGGCGCCAGCAGTGCATATAGCTGTGGTCGAACATTTTTACTTCGAACAGCGCGCCCGCTTCTTTCAATGCGTTGCAGATCGGCTTCGAGGCTTCCCAGATGGTCATGCCGCCAAACAGCGGCAGGGTCGAGGCGAATTTGCCGTCGCCCATCACCGGCTTGATGATGTCGTCGTCCTTCATGCCGTGCGCCTTGCACGAGATAAAGTCGTCCAGGCCATAGGCCGGCGCCGAGTGCACCACGCCGGTGCCGCTTTCGGTGGTCACATAGTCGGCCAGGTACAGGGGCGACAGGCGGTTGTAGAAGGCGTCGGCGGCGTGCAGCGGGTGACGGAAGCTGATGCCGGCCAGGGCCGCGCCGTCGCAGGTGGCGATCGTCGTGCCCTCCAGCTTGAAGCGCGCCAGGCTCGACACCACCAGGTCCTGCGCCAGGATCAATAGCAGCGGCTGGCCATCGCGCTCGGCTTGCACCAGCGCGTACTTGACTTCCGGATTGACGTTCAGCGCCTGGTTCGACGGGATGGTCCACGGCGTGGTGGTCCAGATAACGATATAGCCGTTGTCGCTTGGCAGCGCAGGCAGGCCAAACGCGGCAGCCAGTTTTGCCGGCTCGGCGAATTTGAAGCCGACGTCGATGGCCGGGTCGCGTTTTTCCGCGTATTCCACTTCCGCCTCGGCCAGCGCCGACTGGCAGTCGAAACACCAGTTGACCGGCTTTAAGCCACGGTAGACATAGCCTTTTTCCAGCAGCTTGCCGAGCGCGCGCAACTCGTCGGCTTCATTGCCGTGCGCCATCGTCAAATAAGGGTTGTCCCATTCGCCCAGCACGCCCAGGCGAATAAAGTCCTTTTTCTGGCGCTCGACCTGCACGGTGGCGTAGGCGCGCGCCTTTTCCAGCACGTCGGCCGTCGGCAGGTTCTTGCCGTACAGTTTTTCGATCTGGATCTCGATCGGCATGCCGTGGCAATCCCAGCCCGGCACATACGGCGCGTCGAAGCCGGCCAGCGAGCGCGACTTGACGACCATGTCTTTCAGGATCTTGTTGACGGCGTGACCCAGGTGGATGTCGCCGTTGGCATACGGCGGGCCGTCATGCAGGATGAATTTCGGACGGCCGGCGGCGGCCTTGCGCACGCGCTCGTAGATTTTCTTGTCTTGCCATTGCTGTACCCATTGCGGTTCGCGCTTGGCCATGTCGCCGCGCATCGGGAACGGGGTTTCGGTCATGTTGACCGGGTATTTGCTGACGGGTTTCTTGTTCTGCTTGGGTGCGGCTGGCTTGTTTTGGTCGGACATGGATGGTTTTCTTTACTTGGATGGTGTGAGTTACCGTGGCGGGCAAACCCGCCGCGCGCAGGAGTTGGCCAGGATCAAATTCGGTCGGTGGCGGTAAGGGCGCTGCGGCGCTGGGCGAAATAGGCGCGCGCCTGGTTCGAGTCGCGCTCGATGGCGGCTGTCAGGGTCGGCAAGTCATCGTATTTCTCTTCGTCGCGCAGTTTTTCCAGGAATTCCACGCGCACCAGCTTGCCGTAGCAGGACTGGGCGAAATCGAACAGATGCACTTCCAGCAGCACGCGGCCGCTGTCGTCGACGGTGGGGCGCACGCCCAGGCTGGCGACGGCCGGCAGCGGGCCGGGCGCCAGTCCATGTACTTGCACGATAAAGATGCCCGACAGGGCGGGGCGGTGCGCGACGCGCAAGTTCAGGGTGGGGAAACCCAGGGTGCGGCCCAGCTTCTGGCCGTGGATCACATGGCCGGAAATGGCGTACGGATGGCCCAGTAGCTGCTGGGCCAGGGTAAAGTCGCCAGCGGCCAGCGCCAGGCGCACGGCCGAGGACGAGATGCGGGTGCTGCCATTCATTACGGTCGGCAAGGTTTCAACGTGAAAACCATGTTCGCGGCCTGCTTCCTGCAGCATGGCCACATCGCCGGCGCGCCGCGCGCCATAGCAGAAGTCGTCGCCGACCATCAGCCATTTCACGTGCAGGCCGTCGACCAGCACCTGCTGCGTGAATTCCTGCGGGCTCAAGGCCGCAAACTGCGCGCTGAAGTGCTCGACGATGACGCGGTCGATGCCGGCGTCTTCCAGCGACTGCAGCTTGTCGCGCAGGTTGGCGATGCGTTGTGGCGCTTTCGACAAGTCGCCGCCGCGCTGGGCAAAGAACTCGCGCGGGTGCGGCTCGAACGTCATCACGGCCGCCTCGATGCCGAGTTCGGTCGCCGCCTTGCGCACGCGCGCCAGCAAGGCTTGATGACCGATATGGACACCGTCAAAATTGCCGATGGTCAGCGCGCACGGTGCGCGTGCCTGGGCATTGGGAAGTCCGCGAAATACCTTCATGGGAATGGGATGAAAACTGTGCCAAAAGGGGGATTATACGGACTGTTTCATGGATGCACACCCGGCAGGGCCGGCCAGGGGGTAATTTCCCTGCTGAAATGATAAAAAGCGTTGCCGGCATGACTGCCTGCAACGCTTTTGGAGACGGCTTTACCTCTGATTATTTATTCATCAGTGTCCAGTAGCGGGCCAGGTCAGCCGCGCCATCCGTGCCCTTGACGGTTTTCAGGGCGGTGGTGGCATTGGCTTTCTTGCCGGCGTGGATGTAAGCGATGCCCAGGTGCAGCTTGGCTTCTTCCGGATACTTGGCGGTGCCCAGTTTGACGGCATCGTTCATCAGGCCCAGGCCCTTGTCGGCCTGGCCGTCGTAGACCAGTGCAAAACCCAGCTTGCTCAGGGAGTCGGCGTCCTTGTTCTTGACGTATTCGGCTTCCGACTTGGCGGCGTTCGCTTTCAGCTCGGCCTGGGTTTTCAGGGCCAGGTCTTTCAGGCGCTGGTGACGGGCGGCATCGGTGCCGGTGCCCAGCACGCCTTTTTTGTAGCCCTGGTCAATGATGCCCAAGGCTTCACCCGGATTGCCGGCCTGCAGGGCCAGCTGGCTGATTTCCATGTATTCGGAAGCCTTGGTGAACAGGCCGTTGGCCAGGCGCAGGCGCTGCACGTCCAGGCCCAGGCGCTGCGAGAAGCCAGGTTTGCCCGAGACGCGGTTCAGCAGGTCGGCCCAGTAGCTCGATTTCGGATAGCTGGCAGCCAGTTTTTCCAGGGTCGACACGTAGCCGGCCTTGTCATTTTGCTTCAACTGGATGTTGGCCAGCATTTGCAGGCTCGCTTCCGAGTTGCCGCCGCGCGCCTGCAGCTCTTTTGCCGCTTCGGCGTAGTTGCCGCTGACATAGTAGGTCTGGATCAGCAGTTCGCGCATCTGTGGGTCTTCGCGGTCTTTCAGCGAGCGCTTGATCCAGGTGACGGTGTTCGGCCAGTCCTTGGCGCGGTAGTACATGCCGGCCAGGGCCTGCGTGAATTTCGGTGCTTCGGCGGCACTCAGGCGGCCGGAATTGATGACGGCTTCGAACGCCTTGATGGCGGTGGCGTTATCGCCGGAGGCAGCGGCGGCCGAGGCGCGCACGCGTTCGATCTGGTAGCTTTCAAAGGCAGTCTTGCCGCCGACGCTGTCTGCTTCACGCAGTTTGGCCAGCGCTTCCTTGTTTTTGCCGCTGCTCGCGAGTTTTTGCGCTTCTTGCAGTGGCTTGCCGACTTCGGCGCGCACGGTGTCGGCGGCATATGCCAGCGAACCGAGGCCGATGACGGGAGTGGCTGCGGTAAAACCGATAGCGGCCATGACGAGGCCGAGATGAGCGAGACGAAACTTGGACATGAGAAAGTCTTTCTGTAAAAAGCGAATAGGCAGGGAGGCCTGCCTATTCGGATGTAAAAAGAACCTGATACAACAGCTTACTGGAATTGCTCGTTACCGACCAGACCGATTTTAGTCACGCCCAGACGCTGCGCCGCTGCCATGACACCGGCGACGACCTTGTATTCCACCAGCTTGTTCGGACGCAGATGCACTTCCGGCTGGTCTGCTTGCGCAGCAACGTTGTTCAGCTTTGCTTCCAGCGCGGCACGGTCAGGAACGACCTGATTGTCCCACAAGATGGTGCCGTCAAAATCGACATCGATCGTGACGACCACTGGTTCCGTCGTCGGTGGCGGCGGGGTGCCGACCGGCATGTTCAGGTTCACCGAGTGGTTTTGTTTTGGAATCGTGATGATCAACATGATAATCAGCACCAGCATCACATCGATGAGGGGCGTCATGTTCAGTTCCATCATTGGTTCCGGATCGGCGCCTGCTGCGCTTCCCGAACCGACATTCATACTCATAGTGTTTCCTTTAAGAAGTCCAACGAAGCACCGGACGCAACTGCCGCCCGGCAAGCTCCTGGCGGCGGCGCCCCCTTTTAAGCAGGGCGCCGCCGTCAGTCGCTATCAGCTCTTGTCAGGTGGTTCGGTGATGAAGCCGACCTTCTGAATCCCGGCACGTTGGGTCGTGAAGATCACTCGGCCGATCGATTCATAGCGTGCTTCCTGATCGCCACGAACGTGTACTTCCGGCTGCGGTACTTTCACTGCTTCAACTTTAAGATAATCGAACAATTCGTTCGTGTCTTTCAGTCTGGTCTGGCCCAAATAAATCTCGCCGTCCTTGTTAACCACGATGTTAACGTTCTGCGGCTTGGTTTGAAGGGCTTGGTTGGCCTCAATCGGCAGATCGATTTTCTGCAGCTTGAGAACAACCGGACTGGTGATCAGGAAAATGATCAGCAAAACCAACATGATGTCGACGAGCGGCGTCGTGTTGATTTCTGACATTACTTGATCTTCATCTCCGCTGTCGGAGCCGACGGACATCGACATGATTCTTATCCGATCTTTTTAGCGCCGGCAGCACGGCCAGCTTCGCTGGTCGACATGGCGCCGGAAACCAGAACCGAGTGAACGTCGGCGCTGAACGAGCGGATGTCTTCCATTGCGGTTTTGTTGCGGCGAACCAGCCAGTTGTAACCCAGAACGGCAGGAACAGCGACCAGCAGACCGAACGCGGTCATGATCAGTGCTTCACCGACGGGACCTGCCACTTTGTCGATCGAAGCGTTACCGGTCATGCCGATGGCGGTCAGCGCGCCGTAGATACCCCAAACGGTACCGAACAGACCGATGAACGGTGCGGTCGAACCAACGGTTGCCAGGAACGACAGGCCATCTTGCAGACGCGACTGGACTTTGTCCGAAGCGCGCTGGATCGACATCGTCACCCAGGTCGACAGATCGATTTGTTCCAGCAGGGCGCCGTCATGGTGAGCCGTTGCCTTGGTGCCCGATTCAGCGATGAAACGGAATGGCGAACCTTCTACCAGCGTGGCCGAACCGGCTGCGATCGAAGGTGCTTTCCAGAATTTGGCGGCGGTTTCCTTGGCTTGCTTGAAGATTTTCATCTGGTCGAGCAGTTTGGTGATGATGATGTACCAGCTGCCGATCGACATGATGGCCAGGATGATCAGGGTGGCGCGTGGCACGAAGCCGCCGTCCCACACGGCCGACAGGCCGAACGGGTTGTGCACTTCTTCGGTTTTTGGAGCGGCTGCGTCAGCGGCTGGAGCGGCTGCCGGAGCTGCCGCATCAGCAGCTGGTGCCGGTGCTGCAGCAGCGTCTGCCGCAGGCGCCGAAGCTGCCGCCGAAGCTGGCGCGTCCGCGAATGCTGGGGCTGCTACCAGGGCGGTAGTAGCGGTAACGGACAACAGAACCGCGGCAAAAAATGCGGACAAACGGGTATTCTTAAACATGCTTCCTCCAAAATTAAAAATAACAGATCGCTGAACGTAATGACAACGAAATCATGGTGTGAGGCAGGATCACTGCCTCGGGTGTTAATCCAGCGACCAAACGTATTGCATTTGCTGCCAGCCTTGTTCCGGCTTGCCGTCGACCGTTGCAGGCTTGAACGTGCAGCGGCTGATACCTGATACCGCAGCTTTGTCCAGATCGCGGAAGCCGCTCGACTTCACGATCTTCGAATCGGCGACCTTGCCGTCAACGCCGATCAGGAACGACAGTGTCACGACACCGGTTTCCTCATTGCGCTGCGAGGACTTCGGATACTGCGGCTTTTCGCAGACGCTGAAGTCGACCACTGCTGCGGTACGCACCGATTTGGCTGGTCCAGGAGCGGCTGGCGCAGGCTGTGCCGGCGGCGCAGGCGGCGTCAGCACATTGGTGGCTGGCTTCACCTGGGTGGTGTTGGCAATCACGTTCTGCGGTGGCGGCGGCTGCTGCACGTTCACCTCGACTGGCGGAATGAACGGCGGCGGCGGCGCTTTCATTTCTGGCGGCGGTGGTGGCGGTGGAAGATCCTTCGGTGGAGGCGGTTTGACTTCCTCGATAATCTTGGTTTCAACCGGGTCCATCATTTTGGTAACTAACCGTTTGCCCAAGCCCGTCGCAATCCCGTAAGCCGCGAGAACGTGCAGCAGGACAACGATCGTGATGCCTGTGTAGTTCTTGGGACTTTTCTCGTTCGAAAAATTCATGCCTGCTTTCTCCAAATACCATCTCTTGTCTTGCAACTGAACCCCAAAATGACGACACAAAGCTCCAGCCGTATCCGGGACGTCGCCGAATTATACATACGAATTCTTTATTTTACACAGATTTTTAACGCCTAAAACCGGTTAAATTTTCCCACCTTTTGCGCCCTGAAAACGTACTTGCTTATGCCATCTTTGCACGCTTTCGGACATAAAAAAAGGCGGTCTTATCGGTTTTTTACAGCCACTTGGGGCTACCATGGCTAAGTTCTCCGATGTGTCGATATCGCAGAATTAAATTTTGTTTTATTGAATATGGAAACCGCTAAATTTGGATCGATTTATTTCTTTTTGGCAATTTTTCAAAGGGGAACCAGACCACTTTCGCTGATGATTGCACCAATCGGGTGCGGGGCGGGCCTGGAACGGCAAAAAAACCGGCTCGGCATGGCGATTTTCAAGCCCTGCCAGCCATACTGAATTCTGATGCGGGCATAGCGCACGCTTATACGGGGGCTGGAAACAGGGGCCGCAAAGCCCTACGGGCGGAAGGCGGGATCGTCGCGGCGGTTGCGTTTTTCGCGCCGGCAGTTCAGGGTGCCCAGCACCACGCCCTGCGGATCGACCGTATCGAGATGCACGTCGAAGCCCCACAGGCGCGCCACGTGTTTCAATACTTCGCTGGCCTGCTGGTTCAGCGGGCGGCGCAGGAATTGCGTATGGCGCAAGGTCAGTGCGCGGTCGTCGCGCGTATTGACCGACCATACCTGGATATTCGGTTCGCGGTTGCCCAGGTTGTATTGTTCGGCCAGCTGCTGGCGCACATAGCGGTAGCCCGCTTCGTCGTGGATGGCGGAAATGGCCAGCTTCTCGTTCTTGTCGTCGTCGAGCACGGCAAAGAAGTGGAATTCGCGGATCAGGCGCGGCGACAGGTACTGGGCAATGAAGCTCTCGTCCTTGAAATTGCGCATGGCAAAGTCCAGGCTCTTGCGCCAGTCGCTGCCGGCCAGCTCGGGAAACCAGGCGCGGTCTTCGTCGGTCGGGTGTTCGCAGATGCGGCGGATGTCGCTCATCATCGCAAAACCGAGCGCATACGGATTGATGCCGCTGTAATACGGGCTGTCGATCGGCGGCTGGTACACCACGTTGGTATGGCTTTTCAGGAACTCCATCATGAAGCCGTCGCCGACCACGCCTTCGTCATACAGCTGGTTCAATATCGTGTAGTGCCAGAAGGTGGCCCAGCCTTCGTTCATGACCTGGGTCTGGCGCTGCGGATAAAAATACTGGGAAATCTTGCGCACGATGCGCACCATCTCGCGCTGCCAGGGTTCGAGCAGCGGCGCATATTTTTCGATAAAGTACAGCAGGTTTTCCTCGGGTTCCGGCGGGAAACGGGGCGCCGCCCGGCGCTGCTCTTCCTCGTCGTCGTCCTCGTCGCGGCGCGGCAGGGTGCGCCACAGCTGGTTGATCTGCGACTGCACGTATTCTTCGCGTTCTTTTTGGCGCGCATATTCCTTGGCCATCGACAGCTTGGCCGGGCGCTTGTAGCGGTCCACGCCATAGTTCTGGATCGCATGGCAGGAGTCGAGCAGCAATTCCACCGCATCGACGCCATGGCGCTGTTCGCATTCGGCGATGTAATTCTTGGCAAACACCATGTAGTCGATGATGGCGTCGGCGTCGGTCCAGGCGCGGAACAGATAATTGCCCTTGAAGAAGGAGTTATGGCCGTAGGCCGCGTGCGCGATCACCAGCGACTGCATGGTCAGGCTGTTTTCCTCCATTAAATAGGCGATGCAGGGATTGGAGTTGATGACGATCTCGTAGGCCAGGCCCATCTGGCCACGCTTGTAGCTTTTCTCGGTGGACAAAAAATGCTTGCCGAACGACCAGTGGTTATAGGACACCGGCATGCCGACCGAGGTGTAGGCGTCCATCATCTGCTCGGCCGTGATCACCTCCAGCTGATTGGGATAGGTGTCGAGGCCGAACTGCTTTGCCACGCGGGCGATTTCCTCGTGGACCTGCTCGATCAGCTCGAACGTCCATTCGGACTGTTCGGGCAGGGCGTTCGGATGGCGCACGCGGACAAACGGTTCGGCATGCGGGGTGGCGGCGGTAGTCATCATTTCACCTGTTTCTTGAACAGTTCGCGGAATACCGGGTAGATATCGGCCGGTGTGACGATCTTTTGCATGGCGAAATGGGCGTGGTGGTCGAGCACGCCCGCATACTGCTCCCACAGGTTCTGCTGCGGGCCGTCGGTGATTTCGACGTAAGTGTAGTACTGCACCTTGGGCATGATGGTGTTGATCAGGAGCTGGCGGCACAGCACGGAATCGTTGTCCCAGTTGTCGCCGTCGGACGCCTGCGCCACATAGCTGTTCCACTGGCCGCTGCCGTAGCGCTCTTCGATGATGGTGTTGAGCAGATGGAGGGCCGACGACACCACCGTGCCGCCCGATTCGCGCGAATTGAAAAAATCGTGCTCATCGACTTCGGAGGCGGACGTATGGTGGCGAATGAAGACCACATCGATCTTGTCGTAGGCGCGTTTCAAGAACAGATACAGCAAGATGAAAAAGCGCTTGGCCGTGTCCTTGCGCGACTCGTCCATCGAGCCCGACACGTCCATGATGCAGAACATGACCGCCTGCGTCATTGGCTTGGGCACCTTGATGCGGTTGCTGTAGCGCAGGTCGAACGGATCGATGAAGGGTATCGCCAGCAAGCGCGTATGCAGGTGATGGATCAGGCGACGCAGCTCGATCACGTCGCCGTCGTCTTCCGGCACGCCTTCGTGCAGCATGGCCGCCAGCTGTTCTTCGGCGAGGGCCAGCTGCTTGCGCGCGCCGCCGCCGACGGCGATGCGCCGGCCCAGCGCGCCGCGCAGCGAGCGCAGCACGTGGATGTTCGAGGGCGTGCCCGACATATTGTAGCCGGCGCGCTGGTTCTTCAGTTCCGTGGTGGCCGTCAGCTGGGTTTTCACCATGTGCGGCAATTCCAGGTCTTCAAAGAAGAAGTTCATGAATTCTTCGCGCGACAGCTCGAAGATGAAATCGTCTTCGCTGGTCTCCTCGCTGTTGCCGGCCTTGCCGCGGCCACTGCCGCCGCCGCCCTTGGGCCGGGCGATCTGGTCGCCCTTCAGGTATTCCTTGTTGCCGGGATTGACGACCTCCCACACGCCGCCATGGGCGTGGCCAAACGCCGGTTCGCCCACGTCCTTGACGGGGATGGTGACCTTTTCGCCATTCTCGACATCCGTGATCGAGCGCCCCTTGATGGCGCGCCCCACGGCATCCTTGATCTGGCCCTTGTAGCGCCGCAAGAAACGTTCGCGGTTGACGGCGGACTTGTTCTTGCTTTGCAAGCGCCTGTCGATGAGGTAAGTCAAAGCGTGCCTCCTTAGCTTGTCTTGCGCGCCTTGGCCCCGCCAGGGCGCGCCCCGCTGTCCGCTAGGATGACTTGCGAACGCGCAAGTACCACTCGCATAACAGGCGTACCTGCTTGGCCGTATAGCCTTTTTCCACCATCCGCGCCACGAAGTCGGCGTGCTTGTTGGCATCGTCGGCGCTGGCCTTGGCGTTGAAGGAAATCACCGGCAACAAGTCCTCGGTATTCGAGAACATTTTCTTCTCGATCACGGTGCGGAATTTCTCGTAGCTGGTCCAGGCCGGATTCTTGCCGCCGTTCGAGGCCCGTGCCCGCAAGCCGAAGTTGACGATCTCGTTGCGGAAATCCTTGGGATTCGAAATGCCGGCCGGCTTCTCGATCTTTTCCAGCTCGTTGTTCAGCGACTCGCGGTCGAAACTTTCGCCAGTGTCGGGGTCGCGGTATTCCTGGTCCTGTATCCAGAAGTCGGCAAACGTCACGTAGCGGTCAAAAATGTTCTGGCCGTATTCGGAATAGCTTTCCAGGTAGGCCGTCTGGATTTCCTTGCCGATGAATTCGACATAGCGCTGCGCCAGATGCTCTTTGATATAGGAAAAGTAGCGTTGTTCCAGCTCCGACGAAAACTGTTCGCGCTCGACCTGCTGCTCCAGTACATATAACAGGTGCACGGGGTTGGCCGCCACTTCGGAATTGTCGAAGTTGAACACCTTCGACAGGATCTTGAAGGCAAAGCGCGTCGACAGCCCGTTCATGCCCTCGTCGACGCCGGCGTAGTCGACATACTCGTGCATCGACTTGGCTTTCGGATCGGTGTCCTTGAGGTTCTCGCCGTCGTACACCAGCATCTTGGAAAAGATGCTCGAGTTTTCAGGGTCTTTCAGCCGCGACAGAATCGCGAACTGCGCCATCATGCGCAGGGTGCCCGGCGCGCACGGTGCTTTTTCCAGCGAGGAATTGGCGACCAGCTTGTCGTAGATCTTGATCTCGTCGGACACGCGCAGGCAATACGGCACCTTGACGATATAGATGCGGTCGAGGAAAGCTTCGTTGTTGCGGTTGTTCTTGAAGGTTTTCCATTCCGACTCGTTCGAGTGGGCCAGGATGATGCCGTCGAACGGGATCGCGCCAAAGCCCTCGGTGCCCTTGTAATTGCCCTCCTGGGTGGCCGTCAGCAAAGGGTGCAGCACCTTGATCGGCGCCTTGAACATTTCGACGAATTCCATCAGGCCCTGGTTGGCCAGGCACAGGCCGCCCGAATAGCTGTAGGCGTCCGGATCGTCCTGGGCGTAGTCTTCGAGCTTGCGGATATCGACCTTGCCGACCAGCGAAGAAATATCCTGGTTGTTCTCGTCGCCCGGTTCGGTCTTCGAGATGGCGATCTGTTTCAGCACCGACGGGTAGCGCTTGACGACGCGGAACTGGTTGATGTCGCCATTGAATTCATGCAGGCGCTTGACGGCCCATGGGCTGGGGATATTGCGCAGGTAGCGGCGCGGGATGCCGTAGTCTTCTTCGAGGATGGTGCCGTCCTCTTCCTCGTTGAACAGGCCCAGCGGCGACTCGTTGACGGGCGAGCCTTTCAGGCAATAGAAGGGCACGTGTTCCATCAGCGACTTGAGCTTTTCGGCGATCGACGACTTGCCGCCGCCGACCGGTCCCAGCAAGTACAAAATCTGCTTGCGCTCTTCCAGGCCTTGTGCGGCGTGGCGGAAATACGAGACCACTTGCTCGATCACTTCCTCGGTGCCGTAGAAGTCGCGGAAGGCCGGGTAGATCTTGATCACCTTGTTGGCGAAGATGCGCGACAGGCGCGTGTCGTTGCGCGTGTCGATCAGTTGCGGTTCGCCAATGGCGGCCAGCATGCGTTCGGGCGCGCTGGCATACGTCAGCTTGTCCTTCTTGCACAGGGCCAGGTATTCGGTGAGCGACATTTCCTCTTCACGGGTGCGCTCGTAGCGTGCTGCGTAGTTGTCAAAAATGGTCATGTTCAATGTCCTTTAATGTAAAACCAACCTGCCAGTCACCATCTCAGCCGGCCTGGCAGTCGCCCCGGCTCGTCGCGCCGGCTTGCCGTGCCGGCTTGCCGCTTGCATTGTCTGTTCCCCGTGTTCGATTGTTATTGTTGTTCAAGCCCTGCTGTCTTTGCCAGTCCGGATTGCCCGGACCAAAAAACTGGCGCTTGATGCCATATGCTGACGTGGCCAGCCGGCTTATTTTCATGTGTTGATAGCGCTTGTTGCACCTACCTTTACCCCATGAAATTAATTATTGCTCTAAAGGATGAGGAAGTCAAAAGATAAGTCGTAATATCTTTAATACTTGTTTGTAAATTGTTGATTTAATTGAATAAAATCAAAAAACCACAGCCCTTTTACCAAACTTTGGCGACCCTTCACGATCATCATACGACAATTCGACAGCTCGCGCCGACAGGTGGCGCGGCGGCGTTGCCGGTGGCGCGGGCCATCTTGCGATAAACTGCGTGCATGGTTGATGACGCGGCGCCAGGACCACGGTTCCCTGACGCGCCCGCGCCAGCATTTTTTTCTTCGCCCCCTACAAGGAACACCTCATGATGAACGAGCCATTGCGCGCGATCGTACGCGGCATGCCCAAAGCCGAACTGCATATCCATATCGAAGGCTCGCTGGAGCCGGAACTGATTTTCGCACTGGCCGAACGCAACGGCGTGCCGCTGGGTTATGAATCCGTGGAACACTTGCGCAGCGCCTATGCCTTTACGGATTTGCAGTCTTTTCTCGACATTTATTACGCTGGCGCAAGCGTGCTGTTGAAAGAGCAGGATTTCTACGACATGACGCAGGCCTACCTGCTGCGCGCGCAAGCCGACAACGTTTTGCACACGGAAATATTCTTCGATCCGCAAACCCATACGGCGCGCGGCGTGGCCATCGCCGACGTGATCAACGGCATCCACCGCGCCTGCCAGGACAGCCCCGTCAGCGCCAGCCTGATCCTGTGCTTTCTGCGCCACCTGAGCGAAAAGGAAGCGTTCGACACCCTGGAAGATGCGCTGCCTTACCGCGACAAATTCATCGGCATCGGTCTCGATTCGTCGGAAGTGGGCAATCCGCCCGAAAAATTCTCGCGCGTGTTTGCCCGCTGCCGCGAACTGGGACTGTACCTGGTGGCCCATGCCGGCGAAGAAGGCCCGCCGGCCTATATCCGCACCGCCCTCGACGATTTGAAAGTCGAGCGCATCGACCATGGCGTGCGCTGCCTGGAAGACGCGGAGCTGACGGCGCGCCTGGCGCGCGAGCAGATCGCGCTGACCGTCTGCCCGCTGTCGAACACCAAGCTGCGCGTGTTCGACCGGATGCATGACCATAACCTGGCCGAGCTGCTGGCCGCCGGTTTGCTGGTCACCGTCAACTCGGACGACCCGGCTTATTTCGGCGGCTACATGAACGACAACTACGACGCCATTTTCGACGCCTTGCCGCTGGACCTGGCGCATGCCAGGCAGTTGTCGCGCAACGGTTTTATTGCCGCCTTTTTGCCGCAGGCGGAAAAAGACGCCTTCCTTGCCACCGTCGACGCGTATTTCGCGCAGCACGCTTCAAGCTGAACCACTATAAAGACCTGCCGCCATGCTCCGCCTATCCCTCAACATGACCGGGCGCGACTGGCGCGCCGGGCAATTGCGTTTCCTGCTGATCGCCCTGATCGTCGCCGTCGCCGCGCTGTCGGCGGTGGGCTTTTTTGTCGACCGCCTGCGCTCAGGCCTGAACCGCGACGCGCACCAGTTACTCGGCGCCGACCTCGTCATCAGCGCCGACCAGCCGGTCAGCGCCGCCTGGCGGCTTGAAGCGCAACGGCGTGGCTTCCTGCTGGCCGACACGGTGACGTTTCCCAGCATGGCGCAGGCCGGCGAGGGCGAGCAATCGCTGTCGCAACTGGCCTCCATCAAGGCCGTCTCGCCAGGCTACCCGCAGCGCGGCAAGCTGAAAATCACCACCTCCTCCAGCGAAGCGCTCGATGCCGTCGGCAAGCCGACCGATCAGGTACCGGCGCCGGGCACCCTGTGGGTCGATGCGGCGATGCTGTCTGCCCTGAACGCCAGGCTCGGCGACACATTAAAACTGGGCGACAAGCGCTTTACCGTCACCCAGCTGATCGCCAGCGAGCCTGACCGCGGCGCCTCGTTTTTGAACTTTGCGCCGCGCGTGATGCTGCCGCTGGGCGACCTGGCGGCTACCGCGCTGGTGCAGGACGGCTCGCGCGTGTCGTACCGCCTGCTGCTGTCGGCGCCGGCCAGCCAGGCCAGGGAGATCGCCAGTTACCAGGCCTGGGTGGAAAAGCAGATCAGCGAACAGTCGATCAAGGGCGTGCGCGTCGAATCGATCGAGTCGGGCAATCCGCAGATGCAATCGACGCTGGACCGCGCCGACCGTTTCCTGTCCCTGGTGGGCCTGCTGTCGGCGATGCTGGCGGCGGTCGCCGTGGCGATGGCGGCGCGCCGCTTCATGCTGCGCCACCTCGACGCCTGCGCCATGCTGCGCTGCCTGGGCCTGACGCAAAACCAGGTCACGGCCATGTATGTAATCGAATTTCTGATCGTCGGACTGGTCGGCAGCGTGATCGGCGTGGCCGTGGGTTACGCCGGCCACCTGGTGCTGCTCGAATTGCTGGGCAAGCTGGTGCAAGGCGATTTGCCGCCCGTATCGATGCTGCCGGCGCTGCAAGGCGTGGCCACCGGCATCCTGCTGCTGCTGGGCTTTGCCTTGCCGCCGATTCTGCAGCTGCGTAACGTGCCGCACAACCGCGTGATCCGCCGCGAACAGGCGCCGCCGCAGGCGCTGGCGCTGGCCACTTACGGCCTGGGCATCGGCGCCTTTGTCGTGCTGCTGCTGTGGCAGGCGGGCGACGTGAAACTGGCGCTGCTGACGGCGGCCGGTTTCCTGGGCGGCTTTGCGCTGTTTGGCCTGGCGGGCTGGCTTGGCCTCAAGTCCCTGAAACGCCTGCGCGGCCTGGTCAACCATCAGAGCTGGCGCTTTGCCGTGACGTCCTTGCAGCGCCGCCCGGGCGCCACCGTGATCCAGGTGGTGTCGCTGGCGCTGGGCCTGATGGCCCTGCTGCTGCTGACGGTGGTGCGTGGCGACCTGATGACGGCCTGGCGCGACGCCACGCCGGCGGACGCGCCGAACCGCTTTATCATCAATATCTTGCCGGAACAAAAAGAGTCGATCGCCGCGCGCCTGGCGCAGGCCGGCGTGGTCAATGCGCCGCTCTATCCGATGATACGCGGGCGCCTGGTGGCCGTGAACGGCAAGGCGATTACTGACGACACTTACGAGGACGACCGCGCCAAGCGCCTGGCCGACCGCGAATTCAATCTGTCGACCATGGCGCAGATGCAGGAGCAAAACAAGCTGGTGGCGGGCCGCTGGTTCAGCGGCAAGCCGGGCGCGCCGGCCGAAGCGTCGGTGGAAGAGGGCATCGCCAGAACGCTGAACCTGAAGCTGGGCGACAGCATGCGTTTCGATATCGCCGGCCAGAGCGTCGAGGCGCGCATCACCAGCTTGCGCAAGCTCGAATGGGGCTCGATGCGCGTCAATTTCTTTGTCATTATCAACCCGCAAGCGATGATGGATACGCCGCAAACCTGGATCACGGCGTTTCATTTGCCGGCCGCGCACGGCGACCTGGGCAATGCGTTGACGCGTGCCTATCCGAATCTGACGGTGGTCGATGTGGGCGGGATTTTGAAACAGATCCAGGCCGTGCTGGAGCAGGTGGTGACGGCGGTCGAATTCCTGTTTGCCTTTACGCTGGCCTCGGGCCTGCTGGTGCTGTATGCCGCGCTGATGGGCTCGCAAGACGAGCGTACCCGCGAAGCGGGCCTGCTGCGCGCGCTGGGCGCCACCCGGCGCCAGCTGGCGCAGGCCCAGCTGATCGAGTTCTCGCTGGTGGGGGCGCTGGCCGGCCTGCTGGCCGCGTCCGGTGCGGCGGCCATGGGCTGGGCGCTGGCGACGTACCAGTTCAAGTTTGCCTGGAGTTTTGCGCCTGGCGTGTGGGTCTTCGGCCTGCTGGCCGGCGCCCTGTGCGCGATCGCCGGCGGCTGGCTGGGCCTGCGCGGCGTGCTGAAACATCCGCCGCTGCAGACCCTGCGCGAAAGCTGAATGACGGTTGAATGGCGTCAGGCGGCCTGGCTTTCCCTGGCCTGTTCCCGCAGGAATTGCGCGTACGACCGCACCGGCTGGCCCAGCTGGTGCGCCGGCACGTCGAACAGGGCCCAGTAATAGGGCTCCTGGCCCTGGCAGATGGTCGGCGCGGCGCAGTAGCGGAACCAGTTCTCGCCGATAGAGGCGCAATACATGCCGTCGCCGTCGGCGTCGGAAAAATACGGAATCACGCGCTTTTCCAGCAGCGCCAGCAGCAGGGAGTCGGGCGCGTCGCTGTCGCGCGCCATCTCGTATTGCGTATGCAGGCTGCGTTCCGTTTCGATCACCATCAGCCGGGCCTGGCCGTCGCGCGTAAAAAACAGGATGCCGCCCGGGTTGGGGAAAATATAGTGTTCGACAAAGCCATGGCGACGGCACAGCTCGAACACCACCGCCGTCATTGCCTCGTCCTGCAGGAACTGGTAGTTGTGCAGCAACAGCAAGTCGCGCACCGTCTCGGACTGCTGCAGGAAAAATTCCCTTTGCAGGCTGACGATCTCGTGTTCGAGGATATCGAGCGCATTGTCGTCGCTCTTCTTGATATAGCGATCGATCAGGCCCCGGTTGAAGGCGGTCACCGCCACTTTTTCATCGGCCGCGCCGGTAAATAAAATCTTCTTGCACGGCAGGTCGCGCACGGCCTGGCAAAACTCCAGGCCATTCATCTGCGGCATCGAATAATCGACCACCAGCACCGACGGCGTGGCAAAGCGCCCGGCCTGGGCGCTGATGCGCCAGATGCGCTCGATGTCGAGCGCCACATTGCACTGGTCGGGCGGCAGGTTTTGCGTGTCGAAGTTGACGTGCAGCGGCGTTTCGCCGCGCTGCGTGCTGTGGCGCAGCCAGTGCAAGGCCGCGCTGGTGTCGTGGAAGGTCTTGCGCGCCAGCGCCGGGTCAAGCTGGAAGGCCAGGCTTTTCAGGAAGGAATCGCTGTCGTCGATCAGGACGGTCAGGGTCGGATGGAAATGGACGGGAAGCATCATGCATCACCTTGCAAGGGAAGACTATTGGAAGCGGATCGGTAGCGGCAGGGGAACTCCAGGATAAAGATGGCGTAGGCGTGTTCGCGCGACACGCAGCGGATGCGCGCCTGCCAGGCATCGATGATTTGCCGGCACAGCGCCAGGCCGATGCCGCTGCCGTTGTGTACCGGATAGGAATAGAAGCGCTCGAAGATGCGTGGCAGGCGGTCGGGCGCGATGCCGCAGCCGGTGTCGATGACGAGCAAGCGCGGCATGGGGCGCGCGCCGTCGATGATGATGCGCACCCGGCCCTTGCCGGCGCGCTGTACCGCCTTGAGCGCGTTGCGCAGCAGGTTGAGCAGGATCACCACGCATAGTTCGTCCTGGCCGGCAAACTGGAAGTCGCTGCGCAGGTCGACTGTGACGCTGTCGCGTTGGGCGTTGCTGGCAAAGGGGTAGCGCTTGAGCACGGCATTGACCATTTCCAGCATCGACAGGGCCTGGTTCGGCGCGAGCTTGCGGTTGACGGCGCTGGCGCTGAGCAGGAACAGGTCGATCATATGGTGCATGTGGCGCACCTCGAACACGATGCGCGACAGCGCTTCCTGTACCGGCTGCGCCTGTGCCGCGTTGCTGCATTCGGCCTTCGCCATCAGCCGGCGCAGGCCTCGCACATTCGCCTCCACGCTGGTCAGCGGTGTGCGCAATTCATGCGCCACCGAACCGAGGCCGGCCGCCATGCCCGCCAGTTTTTCCTGTTCCAGCACCTTGCGCCCGACCTTGACCACCGATAGCGCGGCGATGGTAAACCAGTGCACGGGCAGCTGCTGCAGCATTTCACTGCGCAGCAGGAAAGCGCCTTCGCCTTCCAGTATCACGGCCAGGCAGGCGGCGATGGTGCCCGTCAGGTAGGCGCGGCAGGCCAGGCCCGTTTCAAAATGAAACAGCACCACCAGGCCGATCAGCAATGACTCGCTCCAGATCGGCGAGGCGTGGTTCATCACGAACATGAAGGTAAAGAAGAAAGGCAGCACGTAGCTGAGCGCGACGAGCAGATACAGCGACAGCCAGCGCGGTGGCAGGCGGCGTGCAAACAGGCCCACCACACAGATGAGCACGCCGGTCAGGCGCAAGCTGAGGTTTTCATATGCCTGCGGGAAAAAGAACTGCCACAGCAGGTAGTACAGCGGCAAGGTCACCGTGCCGACCGCCGCCAGCAGGGCGACCCTGGCAGCGAGGTTTTGCGGCGATGCGCGCTCCTGCAGCAGCGAGTGGCGCAGACGCCGCCGCCAATGTGCCCCACTTGCTTGCCATTGCTGCTCCATGCACACACCTTGCCTCTCATTAAGACCTCATGATCGCGTAATTTCGCTTTGTTTGAGGCCAATCTGGTGCGAGGTTGATATACGTCAATGGTTCGGTTTGCTATCCGGTCAATGTTTTAATTTGCAACAAACATTCCCAAGGAGAAAACCCATGAGCATCGCGTCCCACATCCACGTCCCGATCTCCCCACGCGCCGAACACTGCTTGCCTGACTACATCACGCAACGCATGGATGCGCATCACGTCACGCGCATCGAAAAACTGCTGGGCGGCCAGCATCCGCATGCATGGCAGCCGACACCGGCGCACGCAATCTTTTTGGCAGGCAATGATTACCTCGATATCGCTGCCGAGCCCGCGCTGGTGGGGGCGCAGATCGCCAGCCTGCAAGCGAGCGCGGGCGAGTTGCTGATGTCGGCCGTCTACTTGCAGGAAGGCAGCGCCCAGCACCGGCTGGAAAGCCGGCTGGCCCATTTCATGGGCGCCGAAGACGGCATCCTGGCGCAGTCCGGCATGGCCGCCAATGTGGGCCTGCTGCAATGCGTCGCCGGTCCCGGCATACCCGTCTATCTCGACATGCAGGCCCATGCGTCGCTATGGGAGGGGGTGCTGTCGGCGCAGGCGCAGGCGGTGGCCTTTCTGCATAACGACATGAGTCATTTGCAGCGTCAGGTGCTCAAGCACGGCCGTGGCGTGATCGTCGTTGACGCCCTGTACAGCACCAATGGCAGCCTGGCGCCGCTGCTGGAATTGCTCGATATCGCCGAGGCGCACGATTGCGTGGTGGTGGTCGACGAGTCGCATTCGCTGGGCACGCATGGCCCGGGTGGCGCCGGGCTGGTGGTCGAGTGGGGCCTCGAGCACCGCGTGCATTTTCGCACTGCTTCCCTGGCCAAGGCCTTTGCCGGACGGGCCGGCTTCATCAGTTGTTCCAGCCGGTTCAAGGGCTATTTCCTGTCCGAATCGCGACCGGCCATCTTCAGTTCCTGTCTGCTGGCCCATGAACTGGCGTGGTTCGAAGCGGCGCTCGACTTCATCAAGCGGGCCGATGCGCGGCGCGCCACCTTGCGCCGCCATACGCGCCGTTTGCGCGAGGGTTTGAGCGAACTGGGCTACAACGTCAGCGACGGCACCGAGCAGATCATCGCGCTCGAAGCGGGCGGCGAACCGGCCACCCTGGCGCTACGCCAGGCGCTGGAACGGCACGGTATCTATGGCGCCATGTTTTGTGCGCCGGCCACGGCAAAAAACCGCGCGCTGGTGCGCCTGACCCTGAACGCCGGCCTCGACGACGCCGCCATCGAGCGCATACTGGCCGGCTGCGCGGCGATACGCGGCGAGGTGGCGCTGGAACAATGGTCGTCGACGCGCCGCCTGCGCAAGCTGGCGCTGGTGTGAAGCGCGGCGTGTCAGCCGCTGGCAGGCAGCTTGCCGGCGATGGCGCCCAGCAGCATGGACAAGGGGGCCAGCTGTTGCGCGCTGGCGCTGCCCAGCAACTCCTGGCCCAGCGCCTGCGCCGTCGCATCGGCATCGCTCAGCAGGGATTGACCCGCCGCCGTGATGACGGCATAGCCGACGCGGGCATCGCGTGCGTCAGCCTGGCGCGCCACCAGGCCTATCTTTTCCAGCGGTATCAGCGAGCGCGTGATGCCGGACGCTGTCAGCGCCAGGCGCTCGGCCAGGTCGATGCGGCGCAGCCGCCCGCCCGGGGCGCGCTGCAAGTGGAACAGCAGTTGGTAGTCGCCAAAGCTCAGGCCATGCAGATTGCCGAGCATGCTGTCGAAGCGGCGTACCAGCACCGCCTGGGCGCGTGCCAGGCGCAGGCAAAAATCGAGCGCGCTGGCGCCATCGGGCAATGCTGGAGTGTGATCGGTCATGCCATCCTTTTCATGCGCAGCGAAATGCTTGAGCGCGCAAGTATAAGGCATGACCGCGCATCAGCGTGCGCTGGCCTCAAGGCTCCATCACATGGCCGCTTGCCGCGATGCGTGGAATGTTGGTCCACAGGGCGGCGGCGACGGCGGCGGCCAGCAGCATGGCGCCACCGGCGCAGAACAGCTCGCCCACGCCGAGATGGCGCAGCAGCGCACCGGTGGCCGCCGCC
Source organism: Janthinobacterium sp. PC23-8 (assembly GCF_002250505.1). Taxonomy (GTDB): domain Bacteria; phylum Pseudomonadota; class Gammaproteobacteria; order Burkholderiales; family Burkholderiaceae_D; genus Janthinobacterium. Next base: position 1,060,358 of record NZ_NJGY01000001.1, on the reverse strand, counting down.
GACAGGGGCGCGAGTCCCAGAAAAATACTCATGAACAAGGCCATTGCCCGGCCCAGCATGGCTGGCGCCACGCGCCGTTGTATCCAGGTAAAGATGGCCACTTGCAGATAGCCGGACAGCATGCCTGTCAGTGCCAGCAAGACCACGCCCTGCCAGCTGCTGCCGATCTGCCCCAGCGCCATCAGCAGTACGCTGACGACGGCGTCGATGCTCAAGAGGGTGGCGCCGAAGCGGCGCCGCAGCCAGGCGCCGCCCAGGCCGGAGGCCAGCATGCCCGCCAGGGTGCCGGCGCCATGCGCGCCCAGCAGCAGGCCCAGCGCGGACGCGCCTTGCAGGCGTTCGCTGGCCAGCACGGGCAGCGCCACTTGCAGCGGCCCGATGACAAAGAACGCCGCCACCGCCCAGTAAAGATAGCAACTGCGCAAGGCCCGGTCGCGCCACACCATGGCCAGGCCCTCTGCCATGTCGCGCCACAGGCCCTGCACCGTGGCGGCGGCTGGCAGTGGCCGCAGGCTGACTTTTTGCAAGGTCCAGGCCGACAGCAGAAACGTCAGCGCATCGATGGCAAAGGCTGCGGCCAGCGCCGCCATGCCGGTTTGCCGCGCGCCATGGGGAGCCTGGAAGAGCAGCGCCGCCAGCAGGGGGCCTGCAAGCAGCGCCAGCTGGCGCGCGCCCATCAGCATGCTGTTGGCCGTCTGCAGCGCTGGCGCCGGCAGCGCCTGCGGCAAGATTGCCGTGCCGGCGGGAATGGCGATAGCCGCAGCGATGCCCAGCGCCAGCGCGGCGCCATACGCCAGCGCCACGCTGGCGTGGCCCAGCATCAGCAAGGCGGCCAGCAGCAACAGGATGGCGGCATTGAGCAATTTGCTCGTCATGATCACTGTCCGCGCCGAGTAGCGGTCGGCGACCGTGCCGCCCAGCAAGATGAGCAAGGCGCGCGGTGCGCCCATCAGGGCCACCGCGAAGCCCAGGCTGAGACTGTCGCCAGTCAGGCTCAGCACCAGCCAGGGCAGGGCCAGCAGGCTGAATTGGTCGCCCAGCATGGAGATCAGACCGCCGCCCAGTAGCCAGCGGAAATTGGTGTTGCGCATTAAGTGGGCGGTGGCGGCGGTAGTCATATTGAGCTCGGCTGTGGTTAAAAATTGCATGGTAGTTGATTAAAGCTTGAGTAGTCAAGTATATTGCTGTTTATTGTGGCATTGCATCGGGGACGAGGGCGGCCACTTGCGCTATCATGACGGCCATGACCGATACCACCGCCCCCACCCTGTACGAGACCATCGGCGGCGCCGCCGTGCTGCGCCAGATGGTCGACCGCTTTTATGACCTGATGGAACTGGAACCGGAATTTTCCGGCATCCGCAGCATGCATCCGGCCTCGACCGAAGGCTCGCGCGACAAGCTGTATTTCTTCCTGACGGGATGGATGGGCGGGCCGGACTTGTATATTGAACGATTCGGCCACCCGCGCCTGCGCGCGCGCCACCTGCCGTATGCCATCGGTACCAGCGAGCGCGACCAGTGGCTGCGCGCCATGGCCTGGGCCATGGAAGACACCTGCATCGAGGAGGCCTTGCGCGTGCGCCTGATGGAGTCGTTCTATCAGACCGCCGACTGGATGCGCAACAAACCCGACTGACGCCATGACTTCGCTCCAATTCTATGGACTGCTCGGTGCCGTCGCCGCCGTCGTCGTCTTGCTGATTGCGCTGCTGCTGCTGCTGCTGCTGCTGCTGCGGCCCCGCGCCTTTGCTGCCGCCGCTGGCGACGGCGCCACCACCCTGGCGCTGGTGCAGCAGCATCAGGCGCAAAGCCTGGAACGCATCGACCGGGTCGAGCGCGAAGTGCGGCTGCAATTGCAGGCGTCGGCGCAGGCCACGCGGCAGGACCTGGCCGCCGGCCTGGCGCAGTTCCAGGCCGCCACCTTGCAGCAGCTCGACAGCCTGCGCACGCAGATCCAGGCGCAGGGCAAGGTCGGGCGCGAAGAACAGGCGCAAAGCCTGGCGCGCTTTGCCGACAGCACCAACCAGACCCTGTCCCAGCTGACCGAGTCGAATGCGCAGCGCATGCTGGAAGTGCGCGCCACCCTGGAGAGCAAGATCCGCGACTTGCAGATGGATAATGGGGCGCGCCTGGAAGAGATGCGCAAGACGGTCGATGAAAAGCTGCACGCCACCCTGGAAACGCGCCTCACGGCCTCGTTCCGGCAAGTGTCGGAGCGACTGGAAAAAGTCCACCAGGGCCTCGGCGAAATGCAGCAGCTGGCGCTCGGCGTCGGCGACCTGAAGCGGGTACTGACCAATGTCAAGACGCGCGGTACCTGGGGCGAGGTGCAGCTGGAGATGCTGCTGGAGCAGGTGCTCACCGTCGACCAGTACGCGAAAAACGTGGAAACCGTGCCCGGCAGCGGCGCCAGGGTCGAGTTTGCGTTAAAACTGCCGGGGCTGGTCGATGGCGGGCCGCCCGTGTGGATGCCGATCGATGCGAAGTTTCCCAAGGAGCAATACGAACGGCTGGTCGATGCGGCCGAACGGGCCGATGCGGAAGGCGTGCTGCAAGCGGGGCGCGAACTGGAGCGCGCCGTGCGCGGCGAAGCGAAAACCATCGCCGACAAATACCTGTTACCGCCCAACACCACCGACTTCGCGATCCTGTTCCTGCCCACCGAAGGCCTGTACGCGGAAGTAATGCGCCGGCCGGGCCTGGCCGACGACCTGCAGCGCGTGCACCGGGTCAGCATCGCCGGCCCGTCAACCCTGTCCGCCTTGCTCAACAGCCTGCAGATGGGCTTCCGGACGCTGGCGCTGGAAAAGCGTTCATCGGAAGTGTGGCAGGTGCTGGGCGCCGTGAAGACCGAGTTCGGCAAGTTCGGCGAGGTGCTGTCGCAAACCCGTTTGACCCTGGAAAAGGCGGCCAGGAATATCGAAAGCGCCGAAGTGCGCAGCCGGCAAATGGCGCGCAAGCTCAAGTCGGTGGAGGCCTTGCCGGGCGAGACGGCAGCGCTGCTGCTGGGCGAAGCTGGCGAAGAACCTGCCGGGAAGTAATCGCCGCCCCGGCTTTCAGACCAGGCCGTGGAACAGCACGATATCGACCAGTTCGCCGGCCGCCACATGACCTTGGTGCGCATGCAACACGATCATGCAGTTGGCCTGGCTCATCGAACTGAGGATGCCCGAGCCTTGCGCGCCCGTCACGCGCACCTGCTGGCGGCCGTTTGTGTCGCGCTCGACGATGCCGCGCTGGTATTCGGTGCGGCCGCGTTTCTTGCGGATCGCCGCCTGCGCCGGCACGCTGAGCAAGGGCAAGTCTTGCGCGTTGGCGCCCATCATGCGCAGCAGGGTCGGGCGCGCCAGGAAATAGAACGTCGCCATCACCGCCACCGGATTGCCGGGCAGCCCCAGCAGCAGGGCCGAGTGGCCGTCGGCGTGGATGGTGCCGAAGGCCATGGGACGGCCCGGTCGCATGTTGATTTGCCAGAAGGCTACCTTGCCCAGCCGCGCCAGGATCTCGCGCGTATGGTCGGCCGCGCCGCTCGACACCCCGCCCGAGGTGATGATGACGTCGGCTTTGGCGCAGGCGCCGCGCAAGGCCGCTTCCAGCGCTGCGGGCTGGTCCCGCACGCTGCCCAGGTCGAGCGGTTCGCAGCCCAGACGCTCCAGCATGCCCAGCAGGGTGTAGCGGTTGCTGTCATAGATGCTGCCGGCGGCCAGCGGCTCGCCAGGCTGGCGCAATTCGTCGCCGGTGGAAAAGAACGCCACCCGCAGCCGGCGCCGCACCGCCACTTCGGCAATGCCCAGCGAGGCGAGCAAACCCAGTTCCGCCGGACCGAGGCGCTTGCCTTGCAGCAGCGCCGGCTGGCCCTGCATCAGGTCTTCACCCTTGAAGCGGCGGTTGTCGCCGGGCCGTATCGCATCGGGATTGAGGGTAATGGTTTGCTCGCTTGCCGTGAGCACCAGCTCCTGCGGCAGCACGCTGTCGCAGCCGGCCGGCATCACGGCGCCCGTCATGATGCGCGCGCATTGCCCGGCCGCGATGGCCACCGTGCCCGGTCGCCCGGCCAGGATGGTGTCGGCCACCGCCAGGGTCAGCGGGACGTCGCCGGCCAGGTCGGCGCCATGCAGGGCGTAGCCGTCCATGGCCGAATTGTCATGCGCGGGCACGCTGATCGGCGAGACGATATCACACGCCAGAATGCGCCCCAGCGCCCGCGCCAGCGGCAGGCTTTCCACTTCGGTCACCGGCGTGACGCTGGCGGCCAGCAGCGCTTGCGCCATGTCCACCGGCATGGCGTCGGCGTTCAGTTGGGCCAGTTCCTCGGGGGTATTGATATTGCGAAACGCCGTGCCATCCTCGAACAGCACTTCGGCCAGTTTCAGGTCGCCATGCCAGGCGCCGACGCGGCGCTCGCCGCTGGCCAGACAGGCATCGAGCCGGGGCAGGGCGGAAGTTTTAACCAGGCAAAACACGGGATGGCGCCGGCGCCGGGGCGCGCCGCCATCGGTATCGGCTTCCTCGGTGACGGCAATCGCCAGGTCGGCCTCGTGCGCCAGCAGGCCGGCCGCCAGGCGGCTGGCCAGGTCCGGCGGCAACAGTGGCGAGTCGCACGGCGCCGTCAACAGATACGGCGTGCTGGCGCGGCGCAAGCCGCTTTGCAAGCCGGCCAGCGGGCCGCAATGATTGCTGAGGTCATCGGGCCAGATGGGCAAACCGAAGCCGGTGTAGTGTTCATGGTGCTCGTTGACATTGAAGGCCAGCGCGCCGACCTGCGGCGCCAGGCGCTGCAGCACGTGCAGCGCCAGCGGCTGGCCGTGCAGCGCCAGCATGCCCTTGTCCTGCTGGCCCATGCGCGTGCCCAGGCCGCCGGCCAGTATCAGGCCGGTAATATCGTGTTTGGCTATCATGCGGATGCCTGGTGGTGGTGATTGCAGACGCCATGGTAGCAGCGGCGATGGCCGGCGGGCGCAAATCAGCCGCCGATATACGACATTTCCACTTTCTTTTTGCCTGGCTCAAGTGCCTGGCCCGCCAGATTGGTCTGGCTGGTGCGCAGTGCCGAGTAACGGTCGCCGCGTCCGCGCCATAACTGCGCCACGGCGCTGGAAATTTCGGCGTCGCTGCGGCCGTCGCGCAGCAGGGCGCGCAAGTCGTGGCCGCCGCTGGCAAACAGGCAAGTGTAGAGCTTGCCTTCGGTCGACAGGCGGGCGCGGCTGCAATCCGCGCAGAACGCCTGCGTGACGCTGGAAATGAGACCGATCTCGCCGCCGCCGTCGAGGTAGCGCCAGCGCGAGGCGGTCTCGCCGGTATAGTTCGGATCGACCGGCGCCAGGGGCATCTGTTCGCCGATGCGGCGCGCCACCTCCGCCGAGGGAATCACCTCTTTCAGATCCCAGCCGTTCGAGGCGCCGACGTCCATGTATTCGATAAAGCGCAAGATATACGGCGTGTGCTTGAAGTGGCGCGCCATCGGCACAATTTCCTGGTCGTTCATGCCGGCCTTGACTACCATATTGATCTTGATCGGTCCCAGGCCCATCTGATGCGCCACATCGACGCCATGCAGCACGTCGGCGACGGCAAAGTCGACATCGTTCATGCGCTTGAAGGTGGCGTCGTCGAGCGAATCGAGCGAGACGGTGACGCGGTTCAGGCCTGCATCTTTCAGCGATTGCGCCTTTTTGGCCAGCAATGAACCGTTGGTGGTGAGGGTCAGGTCCAGCGGCTGGCCCGACGGCGTGCGCAGTGCGGCCAGCATGGCGACCAGGCGTTCGATGTTCTTGCGCAGCAGCGGCTCGCCGCCGGTGAGGCGGATTTTCTCCACGCCGTGCGCCACGAACAGGCGCGCGATGCGCGTGATTTCCTCGAACGACAACAAGGCCGTGTGCGGCAGATAGACATGGTTCTTGTCGAACACGTCTTTCGGCATGCAATACACGCAACGGAAATTGCAGCGGTCGGTGATCGAAATGCGCAGGTCGTGCAGGGGCCGGCCCAGGCGGTCGGCCACGCTGCCGGTGGGCTGTTCCAGCTGCTGCGGTACGGCCAGCGCGCCATGGCGCGCTTCGGCCAGGTAGATAATCTTGTCAAGCATGAATGGGTTGCCACGGCCTTTAGTCGTTCAAGGCAGATACGATAGCACGAGGCCGAAGATGGCACAGGCGAGCAGCAATTTGATGGTGCCGACCTGATAGTTGATCAGCGCCACGCTGGCCGTCACGGCGATGGCGATCGCCAGCCAGTCCCAGTGCGGCAGCGCCAGTTCCAGCCGGAACACATGCTGGGCGAAGAACAGCGCCAGGCTGGCGATCACGCCGACCACGGCCGCCGAGACGGCGTTCAACGGCGCGTCGAGGTGCAGATTGCCGCGCGTCGCTTCCACCAGCGGCGCGCCGGCAAAAATGAAAACAAAGGACGGCAGGAAGGTGAACCAGGCCGTCACCAGCGCGCCGCATAGGCCCGCCAGCCACAACTGGTCGCCGAACAGGGACTGGCCCCAGGCGCCGACAAAGCCGATAAAGGCGACGATCATGATCAACGGGCCGGGCGTGGTTTCGCCCAGCGCCAGGCCGTCCATCATTTGTGCGCTGCTGAGCCAATGATAGTGGTCGACGGCGCCCTGGTGCAGGTACGGCAGCACGGCGTAGGCGCCGCCAAAGGTCAGCAGCGCGGCCTTGCTGAAAAATACCGCCATCTGCGCCAGCGGCTGCCCGCGTCCACCGAGCCAGGCCAGCAGCAGCCAGGACAGCACGATCATCAGCAGGCCCAGCAGGGACGTCATCAACAAGCGCGGCCAGCCGAAGCGCGCGTGGACTGGGCTGGGAGTATGGTCGTCGATCAGGGCCGGTCCATGGTTTTGTTTGCCGCCATGCCTGGCGCTGCCGGTATGGAACTGCTTCGGCAGCAGATAGCCTCCTGCCGCGCCCAGCACGGCGGCGCCCAGCACGATCAGCGGAAACGGCAGCTGGAACACGGCCAGGGCCAGCAGCGCGAGCAAGGCGATCAGCTGCAGGCCGGGCGTGCGCAAGGTGCGCCGCCCCAGCCGCCAGGCGGCCGCCAGCACCAGCGCGACGACGGCCGGCTTGACACCGTACAGTACGCCGGCAATTGCGCTGACATGCCCGTAGGCCATGTAGATCCACGACAGCATGATCAGCAGCAGCAAGGACGGCAACAAAAACAGCAGACCGGCCACGAGTCCGCCGCGCGTGCGGTGCATCAGCCAGCCGATATAGATGGCCAGCTGGGTCGCTTCCGGGCCCGGCAGCAGCATGCAGTAATTGAGCGCATGCAGAAAGCGCTGCTCGGAAATCCAGCGCCGCTTTTCCACCAGTTCCGCATGCATCATGGCGATCTGCCCGGCCGGGCCGCCAAAGCTGACGCAACCCAGCTTGAGCCAGTACCAGAAGGCGCTGCGCAGGCTGACAGGCTCGGGGGCAGGGATGGCGGCTATGGCGTTCTCGTGCATGGTTGGCAAAGGCAAGGGATATAAAAAAAGGGGAAGCCTGAGCTTCCCCTTTCATGGTCTGCGCTGGGCGAACCCGCCGCGCTTATGGACGCTGCGTGTTGACCTGAATCAACGGCTCATCCGACTGCGGCGGCAATGGCTTGCGTTCGCGCGGCTTGCGCACCGGAGCGACGGCCTTGGCGGCCGCTTCGCGCGCCAGGCGCAGTTTTTCCGGATCGGTGGCGGCCAGGGTCAAACCGGCAGAACCGAGTACGGCGCTGAGGTCCAGCGGCGCTGCCACGGCGGCGGCAGGCGCAGGAGCAGGAGCGGCGATTTCCGCCACTTCCGCCACCGCTTCGGCGACAGGCGCGGCCACTGGCGCCGCTGCCGCTACAGGAGCAGGCTCGGCAGCAATCTCGACTGCCGCCTCGACCACGGCAGGCGCTTCGGCAAGCGCTTCGGCAGGCGCTGGCGCTGGTGCTTGCACCGCTTTTTCAGCAAAGCTGTACTCGGCCGCTGGCGCAGGTTCCGCTGCGGCTGGCTCAGCTTGCGCTGCAGCAACGATGGCTTCCACCGGCGCTGGCGGCACGATCACTTCGGCTGGCGCGGGGGCTGGTTCAGCGGCTGCGGGGGCAGCCTCGGCGACAACTTCAGCGACCGCTACTGGCGCCGCTTCGACGGCCACGGGCGTCACCGGCACCACTTCAGCCACATCGATCACTTCCGTTACCACGGCAGCGGTCGTCACGATGGCGGCGGGCGCCACGTCATCGGCGGGAGCGACCGTAAAGCTGACGGCCGGCGTTTCCTGGCCATCGTTCTCGCCGTTTGCCGATTCGATCAGCTCGCCCGTTTCGCGGTCGCGGCGGTTGCGGTTGCGGCCGCCACGACGACGGCGGCGGCGCGGTTCTTCGCCTTCGCCTTCGACATCGCTGTCGTCGCCTTCAGGGCCGGCATTCACCGGCGCCTTGACCAGGCTGGTCAGGGCTGGCGCGTCGGTCTCCGGACCGTTGACGGCACCCGTCGCCGGTGCGATCAGGTTGACCGGCGTGGCAATCGCGCCCACGGCGGCCAATTCCTCGGCCTTGAACTCTACCTTGACGTCTGGCTTGAACTCGGCTTTCACTTCGGTAGTGACTGGCTTGTCGGCGCGCGGTTCGCGCGCTTCACGCGGCTGGCGTGGCGGACGCTCGGCACGGTCTGCACGTTCTGGCCGCTCGGCGCGCTCAGGACGCTCGCCGCGTTCCGTGCGTTCGCGTGGCACCGCTGTTGTCAGCTCGCCGGCTTCACGCGGTTCGCGTGGCGGACGGGGCTGGCGTGGCGGACGCGCGGCTTTTTCCAGTGCTTCGGCTGCCGCCTCGTCCGCTACCGGACGGATCTGGCCCGGTTCGCGTTCCTCGCGGCCCGGCTTGCCATTGCGGCCGCGGCCACGCGGGCCACGGCTGTTGCGGTCGCCACGGTCCGGCGTGCCGGTCGGTTTCGCCGGTACCACCGGTGCGGGGGCGCTTGCCACCGGTGCCTGCGGGCCGTTGAAGAAACTGACGACCTTGGCCCAGAAACCTTGCGGCGCAGGCGGAGCAATGACGGGCGCCGGTTTGACTTCCACCGGTTTGCGCTCCACCATCGGTGCTGGCTGGTCAGGGGTGATCGTCTTGACGACGGCTTCCTGGCGCGGCTTGGCTTCTTCCTTCTGGCGCTTGCTGTAGGCCATGTCGGTTTCGGCGCTTTCGGCCAGGTTGTAGCTGGCCTGGCTGTCTTCCAGACGCGGATCGTCGTGCTTGATGCGTTCCAGTTTGTAGTGCGGCGTTTCCAGATGCTTGTTCGGGATCAGGATCACGGCGATGCGGTGGCGGTTCTCGATTTTCAGTACTTCGCCGCGCTTTTCGTTGAGCAGGAAGGCACCCACGTCCACCGGCACCTGCACGTGGATGGTGGCCGAGTTTTCCTTCATCGCCTCTTCCTGGATGATGCGCAGCACCTGCAGGGCGGACGATTCGGTATCGCGGATATGGCCGGTGCCCGAGCAGCGCGGGCAGGTCACGTGCGAGCCTTCGGACAGCGAAGGGCGCAGGCGCTGGCGCGACAATTCCATCAGGCCGAAGCGCGAGATCTTGCCCATCTGGACACGGGCGCGGTCATGGTGCAGCGCATCCTTGAGGCGTTGTTCCACTTCGCGCTGGTTCTTGGCCACTTCCATGTCGATGAAGTCGATCACGATCAGCCCGCCCAGGTCGCGCAGGCGCAGCTGGCGGGCCACTTCTTCGGCCGCTTCGCAGTTGGTGTTAAACGCTGTGGTTTCGATGTCGGAGCCGCGCGTGGCGCGCGCCGAGTTGACGTCGACCGAGACCAGCGCTTCGGTGTGGTCGATCACGATGGCGCCGCCCGATGGCAGCGGCACGGTGCGGCTGTAGGCCGTTTCGATCTGGTGTTCGATCTGGAAGCGCGAAAACAGCGGCACGTCGTCGCTGTAGCGTTTGACGCGATGCACCATGTCGGGCATCACGTGGCTCATGAACTGGTGGGCCTGGTCGTAGATCTCGTCGGTATCGATCAGGATCTCGCCGATATCGGGCTGGAAGTAGTCGCGAATGGCGCGGATCACCAGCGACGATTCCTGGTAGATCAGGAAGGCGCCATTGGCCGACTTGCCGGCGCCTTCGATGGCACGCCACAGTTGCATCAGGTAATTCAGGTCCCACTGCAGTTCATCGACGTTGCGGCCGATGCCGGCGGTGCGGGCAATCACGGACATGCCTGCCGGCAGGTCCAGCTTGTCCATGGTTTCGCGCAATTCCTGGCGCTCTTCGCCTTCGACGCGGCGCGAGACACCGCCACCGCGCGGGTTGTTCGGCATCAAGACCAGGTAGCGGCCGGCCAGCGAGACGAACGAGGTCAGGGCGGCGCCCTTGTTGCCGCGCTCTTCCTTTTCGACCTGGACCATGATTTCCTGGCCTTCGCGCAGCGCTTCCTTGACGGACGCGTTACGCACGTCGACGCCTTCACGGAAGTAAGTGCGGGCCACTTCCTTGAACGGCAGGAAGCCGTGGCGGTCTTCGCCGTAGCTGACGAAGCACGCTTCGAGCGAAGGCTCGATGCGCGTGATCACGCCCTTGTAGATATTCGATTTGCGCTGTTCGCGCCCGGCTGTCTCGATATCGATGTCGATCAGCTTTTGTCCGTCGACAATCGCTACGCGCAGTTCTTCTTGCTGCGTGGCATTAAACAACATGCGTTTCATTTTTATAACTCCGCGACCCGTGGGCCATCTCAAAGCCGCTTCCTGGGAAGCGGCGAAAGTACAGGGATATACGCGAGAACGGGAGTGTTGGCGGGGGGAATGCCTTGGCGTGCGGAGCAACAACGTAATTACGTTACGGCCGCAACGGGGCGCATGAGGTCGATCGACATGCCGAGTGACATGACACTTGCACTCATCTGATGCAGCCCGGTTATTACGGGAGCAGAGAATGCAGGCGGTCAGCAAATTCAGAGCCAAAGCGTAAGCCGGCTCACCTACTGGAATCGCGATGGCGAGGCTTGGCCTCAGCCTATTCATCGACAACCCTCAATAGTGTGGCTTCATACGGGGTTTGGCGAAAACGGCAAGCGTTATCAACTTCATCAACCCGCGAGCCCGACTCGATAAGTCGCGCTAACGGGTACTTATCCTTTTAATCCAGATCACTCTCTTCAGCATCCTCACGCTTATCCGATTACAACTACGGTGCAACCTTGATGGGCGCGAGGGTGGTGCGTATACGATTTTTTTCCACCGAATTTGCAATTTGGCGAGGCCGGTGGAGACGCCCCTGTGTAAAATGTGCTTTTATTCTTACACCAGCAGCAGCCAGGGCCGCAGCAAAAACAATTATATATTCAAAATGAAGGACTTAGAGAGATTTCTGGGAAGACATAGTAAATGAAGAGTCAAAATGATGTTGTTCCCCCTTCAACACCCCCGGTTCAGCCGCAAGCCCAATTCGTCACCATCGCTGAAGAAGAAGCAGGTCAGCGCATTGATAACTACTTGTTAAGAGTTTGCAAGGGCGTGCCTAAAAGCCACATCTACCGGATTTTGCGCTCGGGAGAAGTGCGGGTCAACAAAGGCCGTATCGACCAGCTGTACCGGCTGGCCGAAGGCGACGTGGTACGCATACCACCGGTGCGCGTGGCCGAAAAAGCGGCCACCGGCGCGCCGGCCGCCGAGTTCAAGATCATCTTCGAAGATGCGCACATGCTGGTGATCGACAAGCCGGCCGGCGTGGCCGTGCATGGCGGCTCGGGCGTGTCGTTCGGCGTGATCGAGCAATTGCGGGCGTCGCGGCCGGACGCCAAGTTCCTGGAACTGGTGCACCGGCTGGACCGCGACACCTCGGGTTTGCTGTTGCTGGCGAAAAAGCGCTCGGCGCTGACCAACCTGCACGAGCAGATGCGCGACGGCGTGACCGACAAGCGCTACCTGGTGCTGGTGGCGGGCGACTGGAAAAATGCGCGCCAGCATATCAAGCTGCCGCTGCACAAATATACGACGGCCGAGGGCGAGCGCCGGGTGGCGGTGCAGGCCGATGGCCTGGCCTCGCACACGGTGTTTTCCTTGTTGCATAAATATCACAACTTCGCGCTGCTGGAAGCGGAGCTGAAAACCGGCCGCACCCACCAGATCCGCGTGCATCTGTCTTCGTCGGGCTTTGCCATCGCCGGTGACGACAAATACGGCGATTTCGCCCTCAACCGCGCGCTGTTGAAAGCCGACGCCACGCGCGGCGCCCTGAAGCGCATGTTCCTGCACGCGCACCAGATCACCTTCGTCCATCCTGAAACGGGCAAGACGATGACCCTGAACGCACCGTTGGCCGCCGAGTGCGAGCGTTTCTTGGTAAGCTTGGGCAAACCACTCGCTGTTGCCACGCGTTAAGTATCTTCGGCATCGTCGGTACGTCAGGTACCGCCGGACGACTCACGAGGTCGTCAGCGGTCAACTTTTACCACTCAAGGAGCCGGCGGCTGAATCGTCGGGAAAAATGGCAAGAAAGCAATTTGATCTGATCGTCTTCGATTGGGACGGTACTTTGATGGACAGCACCTCGACCATCGTCCGCTGCATCCAGGCGGCGGCCAGGGACTTGCACTTGCCGGTGCCGACTGACCTGTTGGCCTCGCACGTGATCGGACTGGGTTTGCAGGAGGCGATGCGGGTCGTGATGCCTGGCGTCGAGGCCAAACACCACGCGCGCATGGTCGAACGCTACCGCTATCATTATCTGTCGCGCGACCATGAGCTGGTGCTGTTTGACGGGGTGCAGGAAATGCTGCTCGACCTGTCGCAAAACGGTTACTTCCTGGCCGTGGCCACCGGCAAGAGCCGCGTCGGCCTGAACCGCGCCCTGAACGCCGTCAAGTTGCTGTCGCTGTTCGATGCCACGCGTTGCGCTGATGAAACCTTCTCCAAGCCGCATCCGGCCATGCTGCAGGAACTGACGCGCGAGCTGGGCCAGGACATGCGCCGCACCGTGATGATCGGTGACACCACCCACGACCTGCTGATGGCGAACAATGCGGGCGCGGCCGGCATTGCCGTCGAATATGGCGCCCATCCCGTGTCGCAGTTGCAGGAATGCAAACCCCTGTATTCGGCGGCGAACGTGGCGCAGCTGCATCAATGGTTGAGCGAGCACGCATGATGGCTGGCGTACAAGAAACCCCGATCTGCGCCGCCGACGCCGTTACCGAAGGCGGCAAGGGCGTGCGCTTTCCCGTGCTGGCCGGCGGCGAAGCGACCACCGGCTTCGTGGTGCGCTACGATGGCAAGCCGTATGGCTACCTGAACCGCTGCGCCCATGTACCGATCGAGCTGGACTGGGCCGAAGGCGAGTTTTTCGAATCGAGCGGCTTGTATCTGATGTGTTCGACGCATGGCGCCATCTATGTGCCGGACAGCGGCTTGTGCGCGGGCGGTCCGTGCAAGGGCGGCCGTTTGCGGCCGATCGCGGTTGCCGAACGTGAAGGGCAGTTGTACTGGCACAGTGACGATTACGTCACGCCGCGCGAGGCATAGGGTCGGGCGCGGCCATTTAATAAAGTGAATCATGAGCGATAACATCAATGACAAGCCGGCTGGCCTGCCAGCTGGCGCTGGCAACAGTCAATGGGAGCGCACGGTGCTGGAAAAGCTCGTGTTTGCCACCGTGCAAGAGCAGCGCGCGCACCGGCGCTGGAGCATCTTCTTCAAAATCTTCAGCCTGCTGATCGTGCTGTTCGCGCTGTGGGTGTTTTATGACTACAACAATATGGGCGATACGGAAACCCTGGGCCGGCATACGGCGCTGATCGATATCAGCGGCACCATCGAGTCCGAAGGCAGCGGTTCGGCCGCCGTCGTGATCCCGGCGCTGGACAAGGCGTTTTCCGACAGCGGCTCGGTGGCGGTGGTGCTGCACATCAACAGCCCTGGCGGCAGCCCGGTGCAGGCCGGCATGATCGTCGATGAAATGCTGCGCCTGCGCAAGGGCTATCCCGACAAGCCTCTGTATGTGGTGGTCGATGAAATGTGCGCTTCGGGCGGCTATTACATCGCTGCCGCAGCCGACCGTATCTATGTCAACAAGGCCAGCGTGGTCGGCTCGATCGGCGTGCTGATGGATGGCTTCGGCTTTACCGGCACGATGGAAAAAGTCGGCGTCGAGCGCCGCCTGCTGACGGCCGGCGAGAACAAGGGCTTCATGGACCCGTTCAGCCCGCTGAACGAGAAGCACAAGGCGCACGCCCAGGGCATGCTCAATGAAATCCACCAGCAATTCATCGAGGTGGTGCGTGCCGGACGCGGCAAGCGCCTGAAGGAAACGCCGGACATGTTTTCCGGCCTGTACTGGACCGGCGCGCGCGCCGTGCAGATGGGCCTGGCCGACGACTTCGGCACCGTCGACAGCGTGGCGCGCGATATCGTCAAGGCCGAAGATATCGTCGACTACACGCAGCACGAAGGCCTGCCGGAGCGGGTGCTGAAGAAATTCGGCGCTGCGATGGGGGCGGGCGCCATCAAGGCGGCCGTGCAGCAAGCCCAGCCGTCGCTGCGCTAAGGGCTGGCAGAGAAAAATTTTCAATACCCGGGCATTTGACCTTGAAAATCTTGCCGCATGGGGTATATTGAAACAGTAGTTCTTCTCAAGGGAGGGTGATATACATCAACAACAATGTAGTCAGTGCGAACTTGATCTGTATGTCTTGGAACTACTTGCCGTATCGACGATGCGGTTTTGAGTGAATTTATATTCCTCACTAAAGTCCCGATGGGACTTGGGAGCGGCGGCGCAATGCCGCCGTTTCCTTTTGCTCTGTAATAATGGTGATGCTGCGTGACTTGGGCGGATATGCGGGGTTTGGGCATGATATCGCGCTGAGCTCAGGCGGTACAGTTATGGCAGCAAGCGGCGGGCAGCCCCTGCTCCTGTGCCTTGGTATCCGTTGCGCCGTGCGACGCGGTGGCCTGGCTGGCGGGGCCGGGGCATTGCGCTTCCTCGCTGGACTGGGCAAAGCCGCCAGCGGCCAGCCAGCACAGGAAATGGCGCTGTGCGGCGGCATGCCAGGCGCTCTGGCTGGGTGCCATGGCCGGACAATTTGCATGCTCCGGCTTGCTTGCCGCGACGTCGCCGCGCCAGCGCGCCACGCTCAGTCGCACGTGATGCATGGCGCCCTGTGCGATGGCGAGACTGGTGCGCATCTGAGTGATACTGCCCTCCAGGGCGATGGTGTCTGTCGGTGTCATCTGAATATCCTTCTCGGTTACTGCCTTAATTCCTAAAGTGCATTAGGCGAATTCCTAATGAGGTTTCAGTTTAGCAATGCGTTTTTCTTGCTGTTTGACATATCTCAAAAAAAGCCATTGCCTGAACGAAAAACAGTCATTGTACTTCGCCATATTTGTGCGCGAGCCTCGTCTTCACGCCATAGGCCGCATCTGTTAAAGTCACGCCCATGAGCAAACTATCCCTAGACCGCATCCTGCAATCGCAGGGTTTTGGCACCCGCAAGTACTGCCGTTCGCTGATCGACGATGGCGAGGTCGTCATCGACGGCGTGACCCAGACCAATTACCGCACCACGGTGGAGACCGATGGCCTGGTGCTGCACGTGTTTGACGAAGAGTGGGCCTACCGCCAGCACGTGTACCTGGCCTTGTACAAGCCGGCCAATTTCGAGTGCTCGCGCAAACCGAGCCACCATCCGGGCGTGCTGACCTTGCTGCCGGAACAATTTACCTGGCGCGAAGTGCAGCCGGTCGGCC
Source organism: Janthinobacterium sp. PC23-8 (assembly GCF_002250505.1). Lineage (GTDB taxonomy): Bacteria > Pseudomonadota > Gammaproteobacteria > Burkholderiales > Burkholderiaceae_D > Janthinobacterium. Next base: position 1,044,636 of record NZ_NJGY01000001.1, on the reverse strand, counting down.
GGCTCGACCACGATACCACCGGCATGCTGCTGATCTCCGACGACGGCGCGTTTATCCATGCACAATCGTCGCCGAAGCGCCACGTGCCGAAGATTTACCAGGCCACTACCCAGGAACCCGTCACCGATGAACTGGTGGCCTTGTTGCTGGCCGGCGTGCAACTGCACGATGAGCCGGCGCCGCTGGCGGCCCTGGTCTGCGTCAAGCGCGGCGAGCACCAGCTGGAAATCGTGCTCGAGCAAGGAAAATACCACCAGGTCAAGCGCATGCTGGCCGCCGCCGGCAACCATTGCACGGCGCTGCACCGCAGCGCCATCGGCAGCCTGACCCTGGAGTCCCTGGGCATCGAAGAAGGCGAATGGTGCTACCTGACGCCGGAGCAACTGGCCCTGCTGGCCTGAGCCACCCTGATGCGCCGCAAAGCCGGGTGTGCCCGGCTGTTGGGCGTCTTTTGCCCGTATCTGACAAAGTTTTCCTTACATGAAATTAGCAACACTGAAGGACGGCACGCGCGATGGCCAGCTGGCTGTCGTTTCGCGCGACCTGAAAACGGCGCACCTGGCCGATGGCATCGCACCGACCTTGCAAAAAGCGCTCGACGACTGGACCTTTATCGCGCCCCAGCTCGACCTGCTGTACCAGACCATCAACAGCGGCCGCGGCCACCGCGCGTTCGACTTCGACCCGGCCAACTGCATGGCGCCCTTGCCGCGCAGCAGCCAGCGGGTGGCGGGTGCGGCCTATTTGCAGCGGATCGAGCGCGCCTGCAAGGCGGCCGGCCAGGACATCCCCGGCGACCTGCGCGAGGCACCCCGCCTGGTCCAGGGCGCCAGCGACACGTTCCTGGGTGCCCAGGATGCGATCGAACTGGCCTACGAACAGTGGGGCATCGACTACGAAGCGGGGGTGGCCGTCATCACCGACGACGTGGCGCTGGGCGCGACGGCCGACCAGGCGCACCTGAACATCAAGCTGCTGATGCTGGTCAACGACATCAGCTTGCGCAACCTGCAGCCGGCGGAACAGGCCAGCGGCTATGGACTGGTGCAAGCCAAACCGGCCATGGCCTGTTCGCCGGTGGCGATTACGCCGGACGAGCTCGGTGATGCCTGGCGTGGCGGCAAGGTGCATTTGCCGATACGCTGCAGCCTGAACGGCAAGTTGACGGGACAGCCGCACGCCGGCGCCGACATGGCCTTCAATTATCCGCAATTGCTGGCCCACCTGTGCCAGACGCGTCCGGCCCGCGCCGGCAGCGTGCTCAGCGCCGGCGGTGTCGCCAACAAGGAAGTCAAAAAAGGCTTTTCCAGCATCGTTGAGCGACGATGCCAGGAATTGCATGCCGATGGCGTTATCAGCACGCCCTACATGTTGTTCGGCGACACGGTGCGCATCGACATGCTGGGAGACGACGGCAAATCGCTGTTTGGCGCCATCGAACAGGCGCTGAAACAGGCCGACACCCGGCGCGCGCGTTGAGTTTTCTATCGGCAACTCGAAATGCAGGGGATTTATGCCCCTGTTCGCTGCATGGACATCCTGTGCGAACGGCAATAATACGGCTTGTTCAGTCCATCATGCGCCAGTGCCGGCCGCAGGACTTCACCGGAGTTGATTGATGTCGGACGACAGCGACGCAGAAAAGACCGAATCGGCGTCACCGAAGCGCCTCGAGCAGGCGCGTGAGGAAGGCGACGTTCCGCGATCGCGCGAAGTGGCGACGTTCACGGTGCTGATGGCGTCGGGTTGCTGCCTGTGGTTTGCCGGCGACGCCATCGTGCGCCGGCTGACGGCCGTGATGGTGTCCGGCCTGACACTGGACCGGGAACAGATCCTCAATCCGAACCTGATGATTTTGCGCGTCGCCAACGATGTGACTTCCGTGCTGCTGACGTGTCTGCCGTATGCGGTGGCGATCATGGTGGTGGCGCTGGCCTCGCCGCTGCTCGTTGGCGGCTGGCTGTTCAGCTCAAAAGCATTTACGCCCAATTTCGGCAAGCTCAACCCGATACGCGGCCTGGGCAACATGGTGTCGAAGAACGCCCTGGTCGAATTGCTCAAGGCGCTGGCCAAGACCCTGGTGGTCGGGTTTGTCGCCTGGCTGGTGATGCAGCATCACAAGGATGCCGTGCTGGGCCTGTCGGTCGAAGCGCTGCGCGCCGGCTCGGCTCACATGATCAGCCTGTTGATCAGCGCGTTTCTGTTTATCGTCGGCGCGCTGGGCCTGATCGCTGCCATCGACGGCCCGTACCAGATGTGGCATTACGCCAACAAGATGAAAATGACCCTGCAGGAAGTCAAGCAGGAAGCCAAGGAATCGGACGGCAATCCGCAGGTCAAGCAGAAGATCCGCCAGTTGCAGCACGAGATGTCGAAGCGCCGCATGATGGCCGATGTGCCGACCGCCGACGTGGTGGTGACCAATCCGACGCACTATGCGGTGGCGCTGAAATACGGCGAGAACTCGCGCGGCGCGCCGCAGGTGGTGGCCAAGGGCGCCGATGAGGTGGCGGCGAAGATCCGCGAACTGGCTGGCGAACACAAGGTCGCCATCCTGGAGGCGCCGGCCCTGGCCCGTGCGCTGTACAAGCACACCGAGATCGGCGACGAGATTCCCGAAGCGCTGTATGGCGCGGTGGCCGAAGTGCTGGCCTATGTGTTCCAGTTGCGCAGCTATGGCAAGGGCCAGGGCCAGCGCCCGGACAAACCGAAAAAGCTCGACGTGCCACCCGAACTCGATCCGCACCACCCCGCTTCGCAGATCAAGCCCGCGCCAGACGCGGACAAGAACAATAAAGGAAGTACACCATGAACGGCTTGAGAATGCCAGCCTGGCTGAGCGGCATGAACGGCAATGCCAGCAAGGGCATGGCCGCGCCGATCATCATCATCATGCTGTTGTCGATGATGGTGCTGCCGTTGCCGGCGTTTATCCTCGATATCTTTTTCAGCTTCAATATCGCGCTGTCCATCATCGTGCTGCTGACGGCCTTGTATACCGTCAAGCCGCTCGACTTCATGGCTTTCCCGACGATTCTGCTGGTGTCGACCATGCTGCGCCTGTCGCTGAACGTGGCGTCGACGCGCGTGGTGCTGACCGAAGGCCATACAGGGGCGGACGCGGCCGGTAAAGTGATCGAGGCCTTCGGCCACTTCCTGATTGGTGGCAACTATACGGTCGGTATCGTGGTGTTTATCATCCTGACCATCATTAACTTTACCGTCGTCACCAAGGGCGCCGGCCGTATCGCCGAAGTGGGCGCCCGCTTTGCCCTCGACGCCATGCCCGGCAAACAGATGGCGATCGACGCCGACCTGAACGCCGGCCTGATCGTCGAGGACGAAGCGCGCCGCCGCCGCACGGAAGTGGCGCAGGAAGCGGAATTCTACGGCGCCATGGACGGCGCCAGCAAATACGTGCGCGGCGACGCCGTTGCCGGCATCATGGTCACCGTGATCAATATTGTCGGCGGCCTGCTGGTCGGCCTGATCCAGCATGACATGGGCTTTGCCGACGCGCTGAAGAACTACACCTTGCTGGCCATCGGTGACGGCCTGGTGGCGCAGATTCCATCGCTGATCATTTCCACCGCGGCCGGTATCGTCGTCTCGCGCGTGGCCAGCGACCAGGACATCGGCACCCAGCTGGTGGGCCAGCTGTTTGCCAAGCCACAAGTGCTGTATATCACCGCCGGCATTATCGGCGGCATGGGTCTGATACCCGGCATGCCGAACATGGTGTTCCTGCTGCTGGCCGGCGCCCTCGGTGGCTCGGCCTATATGATCACCAAGGCGGCGCAGAAGAAGAAAGCCGACGCGCAAGCGCCGGCCGAGGCGCCACAGGCCACCGTGGCGCCGGAACAGGAAGAAGCGAGCTGGCAGGACATCATGCCGGTCGACACCCTGGGCCTCGAAGTGGGCTACCGCCTGATCCCGCTGGTCGACAAGTCGCAGGGCGGCGAATTGCTCAAGCGTATCAAAGGCATCCGCAAGAAATTCGCCCAGGAAGTCGGCTTTCTTGCGCCGCCCGTGCATATCCGCGACAACCTGGAACTGAAGCCTTCCGCCTACCGCATCACGCTCAAGGGCGTGGAAGTGGGCGTGGGCGAAGCCTTCAATGGCCAGTTCCTGGCGATCAATCCCGGCATGGCCAGCGGCAGCCTGCCCGGCGTGGCGACCACCGACCCGGCTTTCGGCCTGCCGGCCACCTGGATCGACGGCGCCCTGCGCGACCAGGCCCAATCGATGGGCTATACGGTGGTCGACGCGGGCACCGTGGTGGCGACCCACCTGAATCACCTGATCACCTCGCATGCTTCCGAATTGCTCGGCCGCGCCGAAGTGCAATCGCTGCTCGACCACCTGGGCAAGGATGCGCCGCGCCTGGTGGAAGACCTGGTGCCGAAGATGCTGTCGCTGTCGACCCTGCAAAAAGTGCTGCAGAACCTGTTGATGGAAGGCGTGCATATCCGCGACATGCGCACGATTATCGAAACCCTGGCCGAGCACACGGTGCACACGCAGGACCCGACCGACCTGACCGCCCTGGTGCGCGTGTCGCTGGGCCGGGCCATCGTGCAGCAGTTGTTCCCGGGCGCCGCCGAATTGTCGGTAATGACGCTGGACAACCGCCTGGAACGCCTGCTGATGCAGGCCATGGGCGCTGGCGGCGACGGCGCCGGCATCGAGCCAGGCCTGGCCGACACCATTGCCCACCAGGCCGGCCTGGCCGCGCAGCAGCAGGAAGCGATGGGTTTGACGCCGGTGCTGCTGGTGCCGGCGCCGCTGCGCGCGCTGCTGTCGCGCTTCCTGCGCCGCGCCTTGCCGCAACTGAAAGTGCTGTCGCATGCGGAAGTGCCGGAAACCAAGACCATTCGCGTCACCAGCCTGGTTGGCGCGCAATAGTTGGCAAAGTTAATACCGGGGTCAGACCCTAATGCCGCGAACGCAGAGGCTTGCACAGGCAGGCGAGCGTGTCTGAGCCCAGCCCTTGCTTTTGGGGTGAATTAGCCAATTTCCTGACGGCAAATTGAAATACGGCCCATTTCCGGTTCTGTTCCTTCTATCATTTCTTTGGCGCATCCCCAATAATGGAGGCTGTCCGAGTGATCCGTGTCCCATCTGGGAGGCATCGCTCACGCAACAGGAGTCGAAGATGGTCACACAGTTCAGCCAGGAACACGCCAAGCCAGCCATGGGAGTGTGGTCATGAATGTGAAAAAATTTACCGCGCCGACCTCGCGCGATGCGCTGCGCAAGGTGCGTGAAGCGCTCGGCCCGGACGCCGTGATCCTGTCGAATCGCCAGGGCGATGGCGTGGTGGAAATCCTCGCGCTGGCCAATGACGATGCCGCCTCGCTCGCTTCGCCGCCGGCCGCCTCGGAAATGTCGCAGCCGCGCCCGCAGTTGCAGACCCAGTTTGCCGTGCCGCAGCGCCCGTCCGCGCCGGCTCCCCGTCCTGCGCCGGCGCCTGCCGAAGGCCTGGACCTGGCGCGCATGCAGCAGATGATGACCAGCGCGCTGGCGCATGTGAAAAAGCACGCCACGGCCGATATCGACGGCATGATGAATGAAATCCGCGCCATGCGCGGCATGATGGAAACCCAGCTGGCCGAAATTTCCTGGGGCGCCACCCAGCAGCGCGAGCCGCAAAAAGCCGTGGTGCTGCGCGAAATGCTGGCGGCCGGTTTTTCGGCCAGCCTGGCGCGCTACCTGATCGACAAGCTGCCGGCCGGCCTCGATGGTGCGCAAAGCCTGCGCTGGATCAAGACCGTGCTCAGCCGCAACCTCAACACCATGGCCAACGAAGACGCGATGCTCGAACAAGGCGGCGTGTTCGCCCTGGTCGGCCCGACGGGCGTGGGCAAGACCACCAGCACCGCCAAGCTGGCCGCGCGCTGCGTGATGCGCCACGGCCCGGAAAAGCTGGCCCTGATTACTACCGACGCCTATCGTATCGGCGCCCACGAGCAGTTGCGCATCTACGGCAAGATCCTCGGCGTGATGGTGCATTCGGTCAAGGACGAGGCCGACCTGCGCATCGCCCTGAAGGAACTCAAGAACAAGCATACGGTGCTGATCGACACGGTCGGCGTCAGCCAGCGCGACCAGATGGTGACGGAGCAGGTGGCGATGCTGTCGGGCGCCGGCGCCGACGTCAAGCGCCTGCTGTGCCTGAACTCCACCGCGACCCAGGAAACCCTCAACGAAGTGGTGCGTGCCTACCAGGGCAGCGGCCTGGCCGGCTGCATCATGACCAAGCTCGATGAAGCGGCCTCGATCGGCAATGTGCTCGACGTGGTGATCCGCCAGAAACTCAATCTGTTTTATGTGTCGAATGGCCAGCGGGTGCCGGAAGATTTATACCTGGCTGACCGCGGCTACCTGATCGACCGCGCTTTCAAGCTCAAGCGCGATAGCGCGGCGACCCAGTTTTCGGACGACGAACTGCCGCTGCTGATGGCCCAGGCCGCCAGCCGCAACAACGAAGCGCGCGGGGTGCACGGTGGCTAATTTTGATTTCGACCAGGCCGAAGGCTTGCGCCGCATGCTTGCCGGCGTGCAGCCGCGCGTACTGACGTTCCTGTCGGCCACGCCGCAGGACGACAAGGGCGCGATGATGGTCAACCTCGGCGCGTCCCTGGTCCATGCGGGCAATGAAGTGCTGCTGCTCGACGCCAGCACCAGCGGCGACGGCGTCGCTTCGCGGCTGGGCCTGGCGCATGGCGCCAGCCTGCTCGACGTGGCGCGCCAGCAGTGCGGCCTGAACCAGGTGATCCACCAGGTGCCGCAAGGCTTCGGCGTGGCCAGCCTGGGCGCGCGCGACCACTTGATGGATGGCCCCGGTTATGCCAGCGAGGACGAAGCGCGGCGCCTGGCCAAGACTTTTGAAGTGATGGCGCGTCAGGCCGGCATCGTGCTGGTCGATGGCGACATGAGCATGGCCGGGCAGGGTGGCGCCTGCTTCCCGGTACCGATGATGGCCAGCGCCGATATCGTGGTGCAGGTCTCGACCAGCGCCACGTCGATCAAGGCTGCCTACTGCCTGATCAAGCGCCTGAACCAGGAACTGGGCCGTCGTCCTTTCGGCATTCTCGTCACTGGCGCTTCCGAAACGGAAGCAAAAGTGGTATACGATAATATGGCACAAGCGGCAAGCCGCTACCTGGCCGTGAAACTGACGTCGATGGGCTCGGTTCCGGCCGACGAATACCTGCATCGCGCGGCGCGGCTTGGCCGCAGTGTGATCGATGCGTTTCCGCTCGCTGGCGCATCGGTGGCGTTTCGCGGACTGGCTGAAAGGCTGGCCCGCTCGGCGGCGCCGGTGCTGGGCACCACCTTGTACCAGACGGGGAGCCCGCACCATTTCAGCGCCTGATGATGTTGCAGCACCCCTCACACGATAATAATAAGTAGCCTATGTACACGGTCAAAGGGAAATCGAACAAGGATCATTTGCTGACGGAGCATATTCCGCTGGTAAAGCGCCTGGCGCACCACATGAAGGCCAAGTTGCCGCCTTCGGTCGAGGTCGACGACCTGATCCAGGCCGGCATGATTGGCCTGCTCGATGCCATCACCCGCTATGAAGAGACGCATGGCGCGCAGTTCGAAACCTATGCCGTGCTGCGTATCCGCGGCGCCATGCTGGACGAATTGCGCACCAGCGACTGGCTGCCGCGCAGCATGCGCCAGAACATGCGCAAGATCGAAGAGGCGATGAGCACCCTGCAGCAGCGCCTCGGCCATCCGCCGTCCGAATCGGAGGTGGCCAAGCTGCTCAAGATCTCGCTCGTCGATTACCAGGAAATGCTGGGCGAGGGCGGCGGCCACCAGTTGGTCTACTACGAAGACTTCCACGACCCGGACGGCAATGACAGCTTCCTCGACCGCCATTGCGTGGACGAGGACAGCGACCCGTTGCGCTCGCTGCTCGACACCGATTTCCGGCAGTCCGTGATCGACGCCATCGATGCGCTGCCGCCGCGCGAAAAGATATTGATGAGCTTGTACTACGAGGAAGAGCTGAACCTGAAAGAGATCGGCGCGGTAATGGGCGTGTCCGAGTCGCGCGTGTCGCAGCTCCACACCCAGGCCGTGGCGCGCCTGCGCGCAACCTTGAGGGAGCAGGCGTGGACTGGTCCAGCGTAATCGGGCTGGCGCTGGCGCTGGCGGGCCTGCTGGTCGGCCAGGCGCTCGAAGGCGGCAAGATGGCGTCCTTGCTGCAGCCGGCCGCCTTTGCCATCGTGGTGATCGGCACCTTTGGCGCGGTGCTGCTGCAGACGCGCTTGCGCACCTTTGTGCGCGGGCTGGAAATGCTGCGCTGGGTATTTTTTCCGCCGCTTGATACGCGTGCGCAGCTGGGCCGCGACATTGGCCAGTGGAGTCTGACGGCGCGCCGCGACGGCACCCTGGCGCTCGAACGCATGATGGAAAGCACGGATGACCATTTCAACGCCAAGGGCCTGCGCATGATCGTCGACGGCATCGCGCCCGACAAGCTGCGCCAGCTGCTCGATGTGGAAATTTCCGCCTATGAACTGGCCGAACGCCAGGCCGTGAAAATCTGGGAATCGGCGGCCGGCTATGCGCCGACCATCGGCATCCTGGGCGCCGTGCTGGGCCTGATACATGTGATGGAAAACCTGAGCGACCCGAGCAAACTGGGCGGCGGCATTGCCGTCGCGTTCGTGTCGACCATCTATGGCGTGGGCCTGGCCAACTTGCTGTTCCTGCCGGTGGCCAACAAATTGAAAGCCATCGTCTCGCGCCGCGTGGTGCAGTATGAAATCACGGCCGCCGTGTTCCACGATATCGCCACCGGCGACCATACGCGCATCATCGAAGAGCGCGTGGCCAGCCTGTTGCATGAACACTGAGCGAGCATTGACCATGATGCGGCGCGCGCGCAGGAAGTATGACGAAGATCCTGACAATCAGGACCGCTGGCTGATTTCCTATGCCGATTTCATCACCTTGCTGTTCGCCTTCTTTGTGGTGATGTACGCGATCTCGCAGGTCAATGAAGGCAAGTACCGCGTGTTTTCCGATTCCATCGGTACCGCCTTCAGCCTCGACAAGGGCGCGCCGCCGATCCAGATGGAGGCGCCGCAGGCGATTGCCTTGCCCAATCCCGCCCTCAAGCGGCGCACCGAAGCGATCCGCCGCGAACGCGAACACATGACGCGCCTGGCGCAGGACCTGACCTCGACCCTGGCGCCATTGGTCAAGGAAGGCAAGGTGCGCGTGACCCAGACCAGCCGCGGCGTGAGTGTGGAAATCAACGCCAGCGTGCTGTTCGATCCGGGCGCGGCCGGCCTGACGGCGGAATCGGACCAGGCGTTGCGCGCGGTGGCCGTGTTGCTGCGCGACGATACGCATAGTGTGCAGGTGGAAGGCCACACCGATATCCAGCCGATCAGCAACTCCAGCTTTGCTTCGAACTGGGAGCTGTCGTCGGCGCGCGCCAGCGCCGTGGTGCGCCTGTTTATCGCCAGCGGCGTACAGGCGCGGCGCTTGACGGCGGTCGGTCACGCCGATAATATTCCTGTCGCCGACAACGACACGCCGGAAGGGCGGGCGCGCAACCGCCGCGTCGCCGTGACGATTCTTTCGGGCATTGCTGATACCGTGACCGAAGTGCCGACCGCGCCGGCGCCTTTGCCCGACAGGCCGCAATAATCAGGCTGTGCCTGGCCTTGCCGCTTGCTACAATCGCGGTATCTTTGTTCTTTCTTCTATTCCCATCATGAAAAGCAGTTCCCAAGGCGGCCTGGTCTACTCCACCGAAACGGGCCGCATGTGCCCCGCATGTCGCCAGCCTTTGGTGCAATGCGCGTGCAAGGCCGCCGCCAGTGCGGCACCGGTCGGCGACGGCGCCGTGCGCGTGGCGCGCCAGACCAAGGGCCGTGGCGGCAAGAGCGTGACTATCGTCAAAGGCCTGGCGCTGGACGCCATCGCGCTGGCCTTGCTGGGCAAGCAGTTGCGCACGCAGTGCGGCTCGGGCGGCACGGTCAAGGATGGCGTGATCGAGGTGCAGGGCGACCATGTGGACGCCATCATGGCCGCGCTTGTGAAACTGGGGCACAAGCCGAAACAGGCTGGCAGCTGAACTGTCACCGTGCAACGCGCCATATCCATGCGTCCACTTCATGTCGTGCTTGCCGCCGCGCTGGCGGTGCTGCTCCATGCCTGCTGGCCGGCCCCCGACGCAGCGGCCCCCGACGCAGCGGCGCCCGCCGTGCTCACGCCCACCGGGCGCGGCCTGTCGTCGTATTTCAATCTCGACGCCAGCCTGGTGCCGGTGCCTGCCAGGCCAGACGCTGCGCCCAGCCTGGAGCAGCAACTGGCGCATCTGGCCGCCAGCGGCAACCCGGACGACGCCTATGCCGCCTACCACCTGATTGACGACTGCATGATGTTCCAGAAAGAAGGGCGCCTGCCAGCGCTGGAGTTCGAGCGCGGCAGCGAGATGACGGCGGCAGAAAAGGTGGCGCAGCAGCATCTGTGTGCGAATCTGACCGAGCGCCAGAAAGCCGCGCGCCTCGATTTCCTGGCGCTGGCCGTCAAGGACGGCGTGCCGGGCGCCAGCACGCGCTTTTTCCATGAAGGCCCGTTCGGCGACCGCAGCGCCCTGCGCAGCCGGCCCGACGATCCGCTGGTGCTGGCCTGGAAACAGCAGGCGATCGCGCAACTGACGGCGCAGGCCGACCAGGCCGAATTGTCCAGCCTCAGCACCCTGATGATGGCCTACCTGAGCGACGGTGATGTCGTCAAGAAAGATGCGCCGCTGGCCTATCGCTATCTGCTGGCCTTGCGCATGGTGCATGACGATATCCTGACGCCCGGCAGCACCAACCCCTACCAGGACAACTACTGGCACTGGTTGCGCGACGAACTGACACCCGCGCAACAGGCCGATGCTGTCAACCGTGCCAACGCGATTGCCGCCAGATTTCGCCAGCATGCGGCGCGGCCGGTCCATGATTGAGCCATGATGGCGGCACCGCACGCTTGTGCGCGCCTGCCCGGCCTGGGACAGGCTTACGCTGGCGTGACTGGCTGGAAACGCATCATTTGCCAGCGGTCGCCGTCGTTCGCCATGCCGCTCCTGCGGCGCCACAAGCCCAGGCCGACCACTGCCAGCCCCGCCAGCAGCATGGCGTAGGTTCCTGGTTCGGGCACGGCCATGGTCAGCGAAATATCGAGCAGGGAATCGCGGATGCCGGCGCCGCTCGCCACCATGGTGTAGGTGCCCGGCCCCAGCAGGCCGCCGAAGGTCGAATGGGCGAAGCCGCCCAGCACGCCGACGAAGGTATCCGATTGCAGCAGGGTATTGGTGGCGTCGAACAGGTCGATATTGACCCCGGTCAGGCGCGGGCCGAAGTCGTTTGCCGTGTTGACCAGCCAGGCGGCGTTGCCGGAAAAGTATTCGACGCCGTCACCGACGGTAAACGTGGTCGTTTGCGACAGCGCGCCCCGTTCCGTGGTGAAGGTGTCGACCACCAGCGAGTCTTGCGCCAGCAGTGGCGTGGCGACGACGGCATTGGCGACCAGGTTGCCGTACTTGACGACCTGGGTGTCGGCCTGGGCCAGGGGCGCCAGCAGGCTGCAGCCCAACAACAGCGCCGTGCTTGCCCGCGATAGTGCGATAGCGTTCATATTCATGCTCCTGTACTGATTGAGTGGGTGCGCCGGGGCCGGGGCGGCGCCGTGCGCGGTGGAAGGCAACAACGTCAACCGAGGAGATGTTTTTTGTCAGCGGGAAAAGTCCGCATGTTTGTGGTACGGCGTGCCATGTAAGAGCATAGGGGCGGCGCGCATGGTGACTTTGCGCGCGCGCAAACGTGCGCCAGGACAGCGTGGCGGCAGTATCAGCCGATGACGACGCGGCGATGGGTGGTATTGGTGGTGGTCTGGCCGCTGGGGCCGTAGAAGTTGCCGCTTTGCGCCGCCGGACGCATGGCGCCGAGCGCGCCCTGGGCGTGCAGCAGATGTTTGTTGACCAGCAAGCTGTTCAGGCGATTCTGTTCCTTGGCCGCGCGCGTGGTGTCGAGCAGGGCGCTCCACAGCGGTGCCGCTGGCGTGTCGCCGGCAGCGGCCAGCCAGCCGTCCATGCCGTCTTCGCCGGCCGCAAAGCCGGCGGCGGCCAGCGCCTGGTGGCGTTGCTGCGCCAGCTGGCTCAGTTTTCCGATCAGCGCTGTCTTGCGCACCGTAATGTCCGAAATTGCATCGATATCGGCTGCAACCAGATGCAGCTGTTCTTGTTTCATCAATGCCAGCAAGTTGGTCATGAGCTCATGCTCGTCGCGCAGGCTGGAAAACGGAGTCACGGATTGCATGGAAGAACCTATCTATTTCGTGAGTGCAGCAGGTCCTTGACCGTGTCGAGGAGACCGTCCGCCACTTTTTCAGAATTGACCTGGAACTGGCCATCGGCAATCGCGAGTTTGATGCGTTCGACTTTCTTCGTGTCGAACACGCTATTGCTGTTGGTCGTTGCACTGGTCGCCAGTGCCTGCCCTTGCGGCGACAGGCGTACGCTGTCCGACGATGCCGGGGCAGCTTGCGCCTTCTCGGTGTTGCGGGCGCCGGACGTGGCCGCCGGCGTGACCGGCAAGCCGGGATTGCTTTTGATGTTATCGGTAATTTTCACAACATGATCCTCGTCTGGTCGAAGTCAAAAAACTCCGGTGTATGAGTCTTTATCGGCCACGAATCCTGAAACTTTAGTGTGCCGGATGACAAATATCACTGTCCAGACAAGTTTGCAATGCCTTAAAATGCAACTTCGACCAGCCCTCCCGCGCGCGCCACGCCGCTGATTTGCTGTCCGCCCTGGGTCCGCACCTGCACCGTCTGGCCCTCGCCGGCGTTGCCGATGGCGCGTCCCTCTGATGCTACCTGAAAACCATTGCCGCTTGACACTACCCGGACCACCTGGCCCTGCCTGACCACCGGCGCGCGGCGCAAGGTGTCGGTGCGCATCGGCGTGCCGGCCGGCAGCGACATATTGGTGCTGGCGCCGACTACTTGTTCCATATTGGTAGCGATGCCGGCAGGCAATGCCGCCAGGTCGCCCTGCATCGTCACCAGCTGGCTGGCGGCGATGGTTTGTCCTTGCGCCAGCGGCACGGCGCTGGCGATATAGTCGCCCACCACCGCCACATTGGCTTGCAGGTAAATCGTCCAGTTGGCCGGCGCGGTGCAGCGCACGCCCACCGTGCTCTTGCCCCAGGCGCGGCTGCCCGGCGCCATGAACGCCTGCGGCGCGGGGCAGGCGGCCAGGTTCAGGCGCGGATCGACGGCGCCCACCGTGACGGTGACCTGGCCTGGCAGGCCATTGCTTTGCAGTTGCAGGAATTGCTGTACCGTCTGGCGCAGCGCTTCGGGCGACTGGCGTGCGGCTGTTTGCGCCTGCGCCAGTGACGTCAGGGCAAGCAATAGCGGCAGCAGCGAGAGGAAGGTTTTTTTCATGATATAGGCCTCTGGAATAGTGCCATGATAGTCTCGCCCGGCACCCTTGAAGCGTGGATTAAGGGGCGAAAGTGCGGTCTGATCAGGCGATGGTATTACTGCCGAGAACCGTACTATCTTTCCTGTCATCATATATATCGCCATCCTTCCGCCAGCAGGCGTCAGTGGCGGATCTTTCCGGAGCCTGACATGATAGGGAAACTCGACGATTACCTGCGCTTCCACGAGTCTGCGCTGAGCTTGCGTTCGACACGCCAGGAACTGCTCGCTTCGAATATCGCCAATGCCGATACGCCCAACTACAAGGCGCGCGATGTCGATTTCGCCAGCGCCCTGAAAGGCGTGCTGGCGCGCGGCGAAGGCGTCGCTCCGGCCCTGAAAGGCACTGCAGCCAGGCATCTGCCCGGCAATGGCGTGGCCGCCACCGCCGCCGGCGCTGGCGCCAAGGTCGACACCATGCCGGACGGCACGCCGCTGCTGTACCGCGCGCCGGCCCAGGGCGCCGTCGATGGCAATACGGTCGACATGGACCTCGAGCGCAATGCCTTTGCCGACAATGCGATTCGTTATGAAGCGAGCATCACCTTGCTCAACGGGCAGATCAAGAGCATGCTGACGGCCATCCAGGGAGGACAATAATCATGTCGCTGTTTAATATTTTTAATGTTTCCGGTTCAGCAATGAGCGCCCAGGCGCAGCGCCTGAACACGGTGGCCAGCAACCTGGCCAATGCCGACAGCGCCACCAGCGCCAGTGGCCAGGCGTACCGCGCCAAGCAGGTAGTGTTCGAAGCCGTGCCGCTGGCCGCCGGCGGCACCGCCGTCAAGGTGCAGAAGGTGATCGAAGACCCCTCGCCGATGAAAATGGTGTACGACCCGAAGAACCCGCTGGCCGATGACAAGGGCTATGTGACCATGCCAAACGTCAATACCGTCGATGAAATGGTCAATATGCTGTCCGCTTCGCGTTCGTACCAGACGAATGTGGAAACCATGAACGCGGCCAAGTCGCTGCTCCTGAAAACCCTCACACTCGGCCAGTAAGGCCTGATTGACCATTATGGCAACCATCGATACCAGCACCGCGCCCGTCACCACCGATCTGATGGCGACGATGAATCCGAAGAAGTCCACGGCCGCCGCCGGCGGCGTGGAAGCTGACACCAATAAATTCCTCACCCTGCTCGTCACGCAGCTGAAAAACCAGGACCCGATGAATCCGCTCGACAATGCACAACTGACCAGCCAGCTGGCCCAGCTGTCGACGGTGACCGGCGTCAACAAGCTCAATACGACCCTGGAAACCCTGAAGACCAGCTACCAGCAAGCCGAATCGATGCAGGCGGCCAATATCATCGGCCATGGCGTGCTGACCGCCGGCAAGGGCATTACCCTGAGCAAAAGCGCTTCCCTGCTGGGCGTGGATCTGGCGACGGCGGCCGACAAGGTCAAGGTCGTCATCTTTGACGGCGCCGGCAAGGAAGTCCATTCCATCGACCTCGGCGCCCAGGGCCCCGGCACCGTGCCGCTGGGCTGGAATGGCGAAACCGGTGAAAAGGACGCGGACGGCAAGGCCATCGTGCTGGCCGACGGCGCCTATACCTTCGAGGTGGTGGCCACGCGCGGCGGCGAGAAACTCAAGGACGCCACCGGCCTGACCTTCGGTTCCGTGGCCAGCGTCTCGACCGGCACGGCCGGCGTCAAACTGAATGTGCCTGGCGTGGGCAGCATCAACATGGCCGACGTAAAGCAGATCTTGTAAGTGCTGCAAAACCTCTTTGCAGCCTGAAACCCGCTGCTGCCTGACTATTTAACGAAAAATTCCTTACCAGGAGCAAAAAATGTCTTTCCAACAAGGCCTGAGCGGCTTGAACGGCGCCGCCAAATCGCTGGACGTCATCGGCAACAATATCGCCAACTCGGGCACCGTGGGTTTCAAGCAGTCGCAGGCGCAATTCGCCGATATCTACGCCAGTTCGCTGTATGGCGTGGCCGGCAGCCAGTCCGGCATCGGCGTGGCGGTCTCGCAAGTGGCGCAATCATTTACCCAGGGCAACCTTGAAACCTCGGCCAATCCGCTCGATCTTGCCATCAATGGCGGCGGTTTTTTCCGCACCAACGCCGCCGGCACGATCCAGTATTCGCGCAATGGCCAGTTTCAGGTCGACAAGAGCGGTTTTATCATCAATGCGCAAAATGCCAAACTGACCGGCTATCCGGTCGACGCCAACGGCAAGGTGCTGGCCGGCGCCCCCATCCCGCTGCAGATCAATCCGGGCGACATGAACCCGCAGGCCACCACCAAGGTCAACACCCAGATCAACCTCAATTCGAATTCGGCCATGCCCACCACGGTGCCGTTCAGTATTACCGACCCGACCTCGTACAACAAGCAGATCCCTGTTCCCGTCTACGATACGCTGGGCAATGCGCACACCATGTCGATGTTCTACGTCAAGACCGGCACCAATACCTGGGACGTCTATACGGCCTCCGATGACCTGGAAGTGACCAGCGCCAAGGCCGCGTCCGCCCTGCAGACCGATCCCGCTGCCCTGGCCGCGCGCGCCGCCTACCAGGCGGCCGTCACGGCCGTGCCGCAAGTGGCCGCCAATGTCGCCAACGCCGCCGTGGCCTACGCCGGCGCGGCCGGCGCCGCCGTCACCACCGCCGCCGGTGCCGCCGGCGCGAATGCCGCGCAACTGGGCGCGATCAGCGCCACCTATGTCGGCGCGGTGGCCAACGGCGTCAATTCGAGCCGCACGCCGGACCAGATCGACGCGGCGATTGCTGCCGCCACCGTGGTGCCAGCGGTCAAGACCGGTTCGCTGATCTTCAACACTGTCGGCAGCCTGGACAAGGCCGCCATGCTGGCGCTCAATCCGCCGCAAAGCTTGCCCGTCAATGTCACCCTGCCGATCATCCCGGCCACCGGCGCCACCGGCACCCTGGCGGTCAAGGTCGATTTCAGCAGTTCGACCCAGCTGGGCATCGCCACCAGTGAAAAGAAAACCGAGGCCGATGGCTATGCCGCCGGCCAGCTGAGCCGCTTCGTGGTGGGCGCGGACGGCATCATCCAGGGCCAGTACAGCAACGGCAGGACGCGCGACCTGGGCCAGGTCATCCTCACTTCGTTCACCAATCCGAACGGCCTGCAGCCGCTGGGTAACAATGCCTGGGGCGAAACGTCGACCTCGGGCGGCCCCATTGTCGGCGTACCGGGCACCGGCACGGCCGGCAATTTGCGCTCGTCGGCGGTGGAAGTGTCGAACGTCGACCTGACGGCCGAACTGGTCAACATGATCACCGCCCAGCGCTCCTACCAGGCCAATGCGCAGACCATCAAGACGCAGGATTCGATCCTGCAAACGCTGGTCAGCCTGCGCTAACCGCAGCAGGAGAAAAACATGGACCGTCTTATCTATACCGCCAGCTCTGGCGCCAGGCACATCATGGAGAAGCAGGCCACCACGGCCAACAACTTGGCGAACGCGACCAGCACGGGCTTTCGCGCCCAGCTCGACTCGTTTCGCGCCGTGCCGGTGGTGGCCGACGGCATGATGCCGACGCGCACCTTTGTCGTCGATTCGACGGTCGGCTCGAACTTCGAGCAAGGTCCGATGATCCATACCGGCCGCGCGCTCGACGTGGCGCTGGAAAACAATGGCTGGATCGCGGTGCAGTCGGCCGACGGCTCGGAAGCGTACACCCGCAACGGCGCGCTGAAACTGAACGAGAACGGCATGCTGCAAACCCAGTCCGGCCTGATGGTGCAGGGCGATACGGGGCCGCTGGCGGTGCCGCCCGGCGTGACGGTGGCGATCGCTGGCGACGGCACCATCGGCACGATTTCCACCGATGTGCCGCCGGGGCCGTCGACCGTGCTGGGCCGCATCAAGCTGGTCAATCCTCCCGAGCAGATGCTGGTGCGCGGCGACGACGGCCTGTTCCGTGTCAAGGACGGCAGCGTGCCGCCGGCCGACCAGGCCGTCAAGCTGACTACCGGCGCGCTCGAGGGCAGCAATGTCAGCCCGGTCGACTCGATGGTGACCATGATCGCACTGGCGCGCCAGTTCGAAACCCAAATGAGCCTGCTCAAGAATGCCGAGAACAACGCGGCGAAAGCCACCCAGATCCTCGCTTTGAATTGATAGGGTGGCCCGCATAATGGTCACATAGAAATTATCACAGGGCCTGCGCGCGCTGTTATTGGAGAAAAATCATGATACGTTCCCTTTGGATAGCCAAGACCGGCCTGGAAGCGCAGCAAACGCAGATGGACGTGATCGCCAATAACCTGGCCAACGTCAGCACCACCGGCTTCAAGAAGTCGCGCGCCGTATTCGAAGACTTGCTGTATCAGAACGTGCGCCAGCCTGGCGCGCAATCGTCGCAACAGACCCAGCTGCCATCGGGCCTGCAACTCGGCACCGGCGTGCGCACCGTGGCCACCGAGCGCATCCACACGCAGGGCAATCCCCAGGCGTCCGGCAATTCGCGCGACGTGATGATCAACGGCAGCGGTTTTTTCCAGGTGCTGCTGCCCGACGGCGCCACCGCCTATACCCGCGACGGTTCGTTCCAGATCGACGCCAACGGCCAGATGGTGACCTCCGAAGGCTTCGTGATCCAGCCCGCCATTACCGTGCCAACCAACGCCCTGAGCCTGACCGTTGCGCGCGACGGCACCGTCTCGGTGACCTTGCCCAATACGACGGCGCCAGCGCAGATCGGCGCGCTGCAACTGACCACTTTTGTCAATCCGGCCGGCCTGGAATCGAAAGGCGAAAATCTGTACATGGAAACGGGCGCTTCGGGCGTGGCGCAGACCAATACGCCGGGCACCAATGGCGCCGGCCTGTTGATGCAGGGCTATATCGAAACCTCGAACGTCAACGTGGCCGAGGAAATGGTCAACATGATCCAGACCCAGCGCGCCTACGAGATCAACAGCAAGGCCATCACCACGTCCGACCAGATGTTGCAGAAACTTTCACAGCTTTAATCAGCTTCATTATTCAGTTGTCATGCCATCCGCCTGCGGATGGCAGCGGAGGCTCACCATGCGTTACCCCATCCTTGCCGTCGTTTCCCTGATTGCCGCAGCCGTTCTGTCAGGCTGCGCGGTGACTCCCACCTCGATCGTGCCTTACCCGACCACCACGCGCGCGCCGCTGCCCGAGCCGGTGGTGGCCAACAACGGCGCCATCTACCAGCAGTCGACCTACCGTCCGGCCTTCGAAGACCGCCGCGCCCGCCATGTGGGCGACACCCTGATCATCGCCATTACCGAACGCACCAATGCCGTCAAGTCGGGCGCCAGCTCGGGCAATAAATCGAACAGCGCCAGTTTCAGCACGCCCGGCATGCTGCAGGGCCGCTTTGGCGGCACGGTGGCGGCCAATGGCGCGCTCAAGCATGCCGATGGCGACAACCAGTCGGCCAGCAACACGTTTTCCGGCACGATCGGCGTGACGGTGATCGAGGAACTGCCGAACGGCAATCTGATCGTGGCTGGCGAGAAACAGATCGCCATGAACAAGGGCGTCGAGTTCATCCGCTTCTCGGGCATGGTCAATCCGGACACCATCGGCATCGGCAACGTGGTGCCGTCGACCCAGGTGGCCGATGCGCGCGTGGAATACCGCACCAACAGCCAGATCGACCGCGCCGAAATGGCCTCGATGGCCTCGCGCTTCTTCCTCAGCCTGTTGCCGTTCTGATGATGGCGACGCTGACTTTCCCCCGCCTGCTGCTCGCCTGCGCGCTGGCGGCGTCGATGCTGGCGCCCGCAGCGCGGGCCGAGCGCCTGAAAGACCTGGCCAGCATTGCGGGCGTGCGCCAGAATCAGCTGATGGGCTATGGCCTGGTGGTCGGTCTCGACGGCAGCGGCGACCAGACCACGCAAACGCCGTTTACCATCCAGAGCGTGGCGGCCATGCTGCAGCAGCAGGGCATCAACCTGCCGCAAGGCTCCAGCCTGCAACTGAAAAACGTCGCCGCCGTGATGGTGACGACGTCCCTGCCGGCGTTTGCCCAGCCGGGCCAGCTGCTCGACGTGACAGTGTCCTCGATGGGCAACGCCAAGAGCTTGCGCGGCGGCACCTTGCTGATGACGCCATTGAAGGGCGCCGATGGCCAGGTGTATGGCATGGCGCAGGGCAACGTGCTGGTCGGCGGCGTGGGCGCGCAGGCGGCCGGCAGTTCCGTCACCGTCAATCATTTGAGCGTGGGCCGCATTTCCGGCGGCGCCACCGTCGAGCGCAGCGTCGCCAGTGCGGTGGGCGCCAACGACATCATCCGCCTGGAACTGAATGCCACCGATTTCGCCACCGCCAGCCGGGTGGTCGATGCCGTCAACAGCCGCTATGGCCCCGGCACCGCCGCCGCCCTCGACGGGCGCGTGATCCAGGTGCGCACGCCGGCCGGCAGCGACCAGCGCGTGGCCTTTTTGGGCCAGCTCGAGAGCATCGAAGTCAATCCGGCCCGCCTGGCCGCGAAAGTCATCATGAATGCACGCACCGGTTCGGTGGTGATGAACCAATCGGTTACATTGGAAACCTGCGCCATTTCGCACGGCAACCTGTCGGTGACCATCAATACCGAGCCGCAAGTGAGCCAGCCGCCGCCGCTGTCGGGCGGCGCCACGGTGGTCACGCAAACGGCCCAGATCGATATCAAGAAGGAACCGGGCAAGGTGATGCTGGTCAAGGGCGGCGCCGCGCTGTCCGACGTGGTCAAGGCCCTCAACGCCATCGGCGCCTCGCCGCAAGACTTGCTGGCCATCCTGCAAGCGATGAAGGCGGCCGGTTCCCTGCGCGCCGAACTTGAAATCATTTGATTGGGCCTGCCATGATCAGCCAAACCGACCTCAGCAATACCGCCGCCTATGACGTCAAGGGCATGGATGGCTTGCGCCAGTCCGCCAAGGCCAAGGATCCCGCCGCGCTGAAAGAGGCGGCCACCCAGTTCGAAGCCATGTTCATCAACATGATGATGAAAAGCATGCGCGACGCCACGCCGCAGGACGGCGTGATGGATAGCCAGCAAAGCAAGATGTATACCTCGATGCTGGACCAGCAGACCAGCCAGAGCCTGGCCAAGCGGGGCACCGGCCTGGCCGATGTGTTGTTGCGGCAACTGTCGGCCAACCAGGCGTTGCCCGATGGCGAAGCCGCCGCCTCGCCCCGTTCCTCGAGCATGGCCGCAGCGCTGGCCGCCTTCCGCCAGCAGCAGGGCGCCGTCACGGACGGCGCGGCGCCCACCGCCGCCGACGGCAAGACCTTGAGCGACAAGGCCAATGCGAGCCAGGCGCCGCATGTGCGCGCCTTCCAGGAAAAGCTCGGCGCGCACGCCGAAGAGGCCAGCCGCAGCACCGGCATCCCGGCCAAGTTCATGCTGGGCCAGGCGGCGCTCGAAACGGGCTGGGGCAAGCGCGAAATCATCGGTCGCGACGGCAGCAGCAGCCACAACCTGTTCGGCATCAAGGCCAGCGCCGACTGGAAAGGCAAGGTCACCGAAGCGGTCACCACCGAGTACGTCAATGGCAAGGCGCAGCGCAAGGTCGAGAAATTCCGTGCCTACGACAGCTATGCGGACAGCTTCAAGGATTATGCGCAGTTAATCACCGGCAACAAGCGCTATGAAAAGGTCCTGGCCGCAGCCGGCGACGCCAGTACGTTTGCGCAAGGATTGCAAAAGGCCGGCTACGCCACCGATCCCAATTACGCTGCCAAACTGACAAAAATCATCAAGCATTCCCTGGTCGGATAGCGTGTGCCGGCGGTTCAGGCGCGCCTGCGACTTCAAGTTTTCGCCGTCGCTGCCGTAAACAAACAGGACAGGAACCTACAAAGACACCATGACCTCGAATCTCCTCAGCATCGGTAAGAGTGGCTTGCTCGCAGCGCAGGTGGGCCTGTCGACGACCGGCCATAACATCACCAACGTGAACGTGGCCGGCTATAACCGCCAGACGGTGGAGCAGCAGACGGCCAATGCCAATTTTGCCGGTTACGGCTATGTGGGCACCGGTACGGAAGTGTCGCAGGTCAAGCGCCAGTACGACAGTTTCATGGCGACCCAGGTCAATGCCGCGCAAAGCAACACCAGCTCGCTCAACGCCTATTACACGCAGATCAGCCAGATCGACAATATGCTGGCCGATTCGACGGCGGGTCTGTCGCCGTCGCTGCAGGATTTTTTCAAGGGCGTGCAGGACTTCAGTTCGAATCCGTCGTCAGTGGCTTCGCGCCAGGCGCTGCTGTCGAGCGCCGGTTCGCTGACGGGCCGCTTCCAGGGCTTGAGCGCGCGCCTGTCGGAAATCGGCGCCGGCGTCGACTCGCAAATCAGCTCGAACGTGGCGGTGATCAATACCTACGCCAAGCAGATCGCCGAACTCAATACCTCGATTTCGCAACTGACGGTCGATCCGTCGATCAAACCGAACGATTTGCTGGACCAGCGCGACCAGCTGGTCAATGAACTGAACAAATACGTCAAGACCACGGCGCAGCCGGGTTCGAACAACACGCTGACCCTGTCGATCGGCTCGGGCCAGCCGCTGGTGGTGGCCAACCGCAGTTTCGAACTGGCCGCCACGCCGTCGCTGACCGACCCGAACCGGGTCGAAGTGGGCTATGTCACCGGCAGCAACGTGACAATCCTGCCGGAAAACGCGCTGGCGGGTGGCTCGCTCGGCGGCTTGCTGGAGTTTCGCAGCGGCGCCCTGGACCGCGTGCAGAACTCGCTGGGCAAGGTCGCCGCCGGGATCGCCACCACTTTCAACGAACAGCACAAGCTGGGCCAGGACCTGAACGGCGACATGGGCGGCGACTTTTTCAAGATTCCCGCGCCGATGATCGGCGCCAGCCGCCTGAACAGCGCCTCGAGCACCACCGTGTTGTCGGCCAAGATCAGCGATCCGGGCGCGCTGACGGCCAGCGACTACAACATGCGGTACGATGGCAACAACTATGTGGTGACGCGCCAGAGCGATGGCGCGCGCACCGTCATCAATCCGTATCCGCAAACCGGCCCGCAAACCATCGACGGCGTGGATTTCTCGATCTCGGGCACGGCCGCCGAAGGCGACAACTACGTCATCAGGCCGACCTTCAACGTGGCCGCCGGCCTGGGCGTCATGATTAACGACCGCAACAAGCTCGCTGCGGCGGCCCCCATCACCACCGGCGCGCCGGTCAGCAATACCGGCAGCGGCAAGTTGTCGGCCGGCAGCGTCGACAAGACGTATCTGCAAGCGGGTAATGTACTCAAGAGTCAGGTGACCCTGACGTACGACAAGGCCAGCAATGCGTTCAAAGGCTTTCCTGCGGACAAGGCCGTGACCGTCAAGGGCGTGGACGGCAACAGCACCACCTACCCGGCCGGCACGGCCAGCATTGCCTACAAGGCGGGCGACCATTTCAGCTTTGGCGGCATCAATGTGACGATGACGGGCGCGCCAGCCAATGGCGACACCTACACGATTGCGCCGAACACGGGCGGGGTGGGCGACAACCGCAATGCGGTGGCGCTGGCGGCCTTGCAGACGAAAAACATCCTCGATGGCGGCAACGCCACCTTCCAGGGGTCGTATGCGGAAACCGTCAGCTTTGTCGGCAACAAGACGCGCGAAGTGCAGGTCAGCGGCCTGGCCAGCCAGGCCCTGCTGGAACAGACCACCAGCCAGCAACAGGCCGTGTCGGGCGTCAACCTCGATGAAGAGGCGGCCAATTTGCTGCGCTACCAGCAGGCCTACCAGGCGTGTGGCAAGGTCATGCAGATTGCCAGTACCCTGTTTGATGTGGTCATCGGCCTCGGACGCTAATCATTATTTTGCAGCGGCATCGCCGCCGCCATCAGGAAGGGCAGCATCATGCGCATCAGCACACGAATGATTTACGAGCAGGGCAGCACCCAGATCAACACTTTGCAAAGCGCCTTGAACCGCACGCAGATGCAGCTGTCGACCAACCGCCGCAACCTGACCCCGGCCGACGATCCGATCGCCTCGGCGCGCGCGCTGGAAGTGACGCAGTCGCAGTCGCTCAATACCCAGTTCGTGACCAACCGCTCGAACGCCACCAATTTTCTGACGCAAGAAGAATTGGCGCTGAAAAGCACCACCAAGCTGATCGCCGACGTGCAGGAACTGGTGGTCAAGGCCGGCAATCCGGGCTTGCGCAACGAAGAGCGCGACACCATCGCGAAAGAGCTCGAAGGGCGCATGACCGACCTGCTCGGCATCGCCAATACGGCCGACGGCGCCGGCGGCTATCTGTTCGGCGGCTACAAGTCGAGCACTCAGCCGTTCAGCCAGACGCCCACCGGCGCCGTCTATGCGGGCGACCAGGGCCAGCGCGAGCTGCAGGTGGGCTCGTCGCGGTTCCTGCCCACCAGCGATTCGGGCGCTGCGGTGTTTGAAGACAATATGACGGGCAACGGCAAATTTACCGTTACCCCCGACAGCGGCAATTATGCGCGCGGCGGCGCCGGTATCGTCACCAGCAGCACCGTCACCGACGCCAGCAAGCTGACCGGCAACAAATACGAGATCAAGTTCAGCGTGGCCGGCACCGGCACCGCCGCCGTCACCAGCTACACCATCCATGACCTGACGCTGGGCCAGACGGTGCCCAATCCGGCCGTGCCGGTAGCCTACAAGGCGGGCGACGCGATCAATTTCGACGGCCAGCAGGTCATCATCAGCGGCAAACCCGGCGACCAGGACAGCTTCAAGGTGGCGCCTAGCTCAAAGGAGTCGCTGTTTACCACCGTGACCAACCTGATCGGCTCGCTGCGCCTGTCGGGCAATGGCGACGCCGGCCAGGCCCGCCTGGCCAACAACATGAGCGCGGCCAGCAGCGTCCTCAGCACCGCCTACGACAACGTCCTGTCGGTCACGGCCAAGGTGGGCGCGCGCATGAAGGAACTCGATTACCTGGCCAGCGCCGGCGACGACCTGGACTTGCAATATTCGTCCACCTTGTCCAGCCTGCAGGACCTGGACATGGTCAAGACCGCGTCGCTGTTCACCCAGCAGCAGATCACCTTGCAGGCGGCGCAGAAAACCTTTACGCAAGTGTCGGGCCTGTCGTTGTTCAATTACATTCGCTAAGTTACGTCTGCTGACGCCGCCGGGGAGCCGGGGCAGGGAGTTTCTTCCGCCCCGGCTTTTTTTTCGGACAAAGTCAATTGACAGTCTAACTGAGCAGTCTTCCTGCGTATCTGTTACACTTGAGGCCGTTCAACGTTCTGCCTTCCTCATGTCCCTCACCGAACACCACGAACAAGTCCTGCTGCTGGCCAGCGAATTGCGCATCCATGTATGCAAGCTGCGCCGCCGTTTGCGCGAAGAAGCGCATATCGCCGACGTCACGCCCTCGCAGGCGTCGGTCTTGAGCCGGCTCGAACGCGATGGCCCGGCCACCGTCAGCAGCCTGGCGCGCGCCGAAGGCATGCGTCCGCAATCGATGGCGGCCACCGTGCTGGTCTTGACGCAAGCGCAACTGGTGACGGGCGCGCCCGATCCGCTCGACAAACGGCAAACCATCCTGAGCCTGACCGAGCGTTGCCGCGCCCTGGTAAAAGCGAGCCGCGCGGCGCGCGAAGACTGGCTGGCGCGCACCATTGACAGCCGGCTGACCCTGGACGAAGCCATGCAATTGCGGCAGGCCATGGCGCTGCTCAAACGACTGGCGGACTGAACCCACATTGATACTTGATAACTGACCCAGGCAAGGAGGCCCGCTCACCAGATGCTCAATACTTTCCGCTCGCTTAATAATCCCAATTACCGTATCTGGGCCGGTGGCGCCCTGGTGTCGAACGTCGGCACCTGGATGCAACGCACCGCGCAGGACTGGCTGGTGCTCAGCGAGCTGACCCATCACAACGCCAGCGCCGTCGGCATCGTCATGGCGCTGCAGTTCGGCCCGCAAGTGCTGCTGCTGCCGCTGACCGGCATGGCGGCCGATCTGCTGGACCGGCGCAAATTGCTGCTGCTGACCCAGGCGGCCATGGGTTTGTTGGCGCTGGGCCTGGGATTATTGTGCATCAGCGCACGGGTGGAGCTGTGGCATGTGTATGTGTTCGCCTTCTTGCTCGGCTGCGTGACGGCCTTCGACGCGCCCGTGCGCCAGACTTTTGTGTCGGAAATTGTCGGTGAGGAAGACCTCGGCAACGCCGTGGCCCTGAACTCCACCTCATTCAACGCCGCGCGCATGCTGGGGCCGGCCGTGGCGGGCCTCTTGATCAGCAGCGTTGGGACCGGCTGGGTCTTTATCATCAACGCATTCTCGTTTGCCGGCGTGATCGGTTCGCTGCTGTTGCTGCGCACGACCCTGCTGCGCGCCGCGCCGCGCATCAAGGCCAGCCGCGCCGGCCTGGCCGACGGCTTCCGCTATGTCCGCTCGCGGCCCGACCTCGTGTCGGTGCTGCTGATGCTGTTCCTGATCGGCACCTTCGGCCTGAATTTCCCGATTTTTCTCTCCACCATGTCAGTGACGGCCTTCCATGCGGGTGCCAGCCAGTATGGCGTGCTCAGTTCCATCATGGCCTGCGGTTCGGTGGCCGGCGCGCTGATGGCGGCCGGACGCGAGCAGCCGCGCCTGGCGCTGCTGCTCGGTGCGGCGGCGTTGTTCGGCTTCGGCTGCGCGCTGGCCGCCGTGATGCCCAACTACTGGCTGTTCGGCGTCATGCTGGTGGTGATCGGGATTGCCGCGCAAACATTTACCACCACCGTCAACAGCGCGGTGCAGTTGTCGACGGCACCGGCCATGCGCGGGCGCGTGATGGCCATCGTGATGGCGATCGCCGCTGGCGGCACGCCGCTTGGCGCGCCCATCGTCGGCTGGGTCGCCGACGTGTTCGGTCCGCGCTGGGCGCTGGGCATCGGTGCCTTGTCCGGCTTTGCGGCGGCGGCCGTCGGCGTGCGCTACCTGGTGAAATACCACGGCCTGAAGCTGCACTTTGACAGCCGGCGCTGGCGCTTTGCGCTCAGCGGCGACCAGCAACATTAAATTGGCGTGACTGGCGCCACATCTGTCACCTGCGGCGTGGGGTTGGCAAATGGAACAGGCACTTGGTGCGCGTTGCCGCTGGCCTGGCTCATCGGCTTTCCTTTCGCGATCATTGCGGCGCTTGTCTTCGGCTTGCCAGTCGCGTTTTTGTTTTGGAAGCTACGCTTGACGCGCTGTTGGCAATTCGGTACGGCTGGTTTTATCTGTGCCATACCTGTCTGGATGGAGCTCGCCGACCCATTCACTTCTGTCCGCTGGGCGAAATCGGGTCTTTATGATTCGCTGAACTATCTCGGGTCCGGCTTGACAGGCGGCGTTGCTTACTGGTGGATATGTCAGAGAGCAGGCATTCGTGATGGCAATGATGCGCTGTCCCAGGCAGGCCTGTGGCGGCCGCTGGATTTTTAACCTGGCAACCTGCTATGCTGGGCCGAACGGCCGGGTTCGGCCAGAAGCGGACATTTGATGCTCCACCATGTCAACGATAAATCCATGAAAGCAGAATTCCTTAGTCCTCACGATCCCTACCTTGAGTTCGACCAAGTCCTAGCTGCCGCTGGTGAGATATCGGACTCCGAGGTCGTTGCAAGCGTGGCCGTGATTGTTGACAGCGCACCGCTTGCCCGAGTAGACATTCTTGCGAGTGCAGGCGAGTCATGCTTCAGGGACGTACGTTCCATTGACAGCATGATTTACATTGGCTACGGGCGGTTCGTCTTCGTCGTCGACGTTCATCTTGGCTACGTGCGCCGCTTCTCACTAAGCGGGTATTTCGGGCATCTATATGACTCGCGTGACCTGGATCATCTTGATCGTCAGATCTCCGTCCTTGCCGCATCTGCATCTGAAGTGCTCGCATTTGACCGTACAGGGGGTCTGATCTGGAAGCAGCACGACCTTGGAATTGATGGCGTGGTACTCCACCGTGCGACACCCGGTACGATTGATGGAGAAGGAGAATGGGATCCACCTGGTGGGTGGCAACCGTTCAGCTTAAGGTCAGACACTGGTTCGATAATCCGATAATCGCTTCGGGGCGGTTACAGCCCGATGTGAGAATTCTTGCGTTTTGTAGATGGGCAAGCTGCTATCCTAGCAGCGCAACGGGCCGCGTTCGGCCAGGAGCGGTCTGGGATACGCGCTGCAGCGTACGCGGGCACTCATAGTCCAGCGCATCGCGTGTTTGGCGCCGGCGGCATTACGATCTTTTCCGCGGCATCGGAGGCCATGAACGCGCGCAAGGCGACGAGGCCGCTGTTGTTATCGACGCGCGGACTGCCAGGTTAGCATAGTAAATCAGCCCCCTATCATTTACTTTTTGGGGGATTGCTAGATTTGCTAGGTTTAAGGGCCGGGTTATTCCCTGGTGTGGTTTTGTTATCACGGCGGCGCTGATCCGGCAGCCCTGTTGATTTTGCTATCGGCTTTGGTCCTGGTTTAAGTGCCATGTCTGCTCTCCTTTGTAGTTCAAAAATTACAATTTCAACATAAAGTTGGTTAAGGGTAGCATATTTTTCATACGAAAAATTGACTTATTTTACGATGGTACGAATGACCGCTTTGGGGCGAATCCAGCCTGCCGATGAAGCCGCTAGATTTTCACCCTGGCAACCTGCTATGCTGGCCCAAACGGCCGGGTTCGGCCAAAACCGGTCGCTCAAGTAATCACCCATTAAAACCTCACACCGATGATGCACCGCCCAGCTGATGCCGAAGTTATTCTCCGTTTTACGTCTACCAGATAGCAACCAAGATAAGTATTCACTGACAGGCAGTTCACTCCGGATGTTGCATAAGTTCTATGGTGTGGCCGTCAGGTCCTCGGGTGTAGACCATGATTGTTCCGCTAGGCGCAGTTTGCGGTTCGCCGGTTGCCGTCCATCCATAAGGGGCCATGCGATTTAGCATTGCGCGAAGATCGGTCACGGCAAACGTCAAATGAGCCGAACCTACGTCACATGGACGTTGTTTCAAAACCACGCGGTCTTCCGGCGAATCGTACTCAATCAGCTCAACTCTATATCCATCGGGACCCTCTAGGAGAGCGTTTCTTAAATAAGCTCCCGACACCCCGACCACTTGTTCCATCGCGTGCCCACCGCCAAGCTCTTTGCGGTACACGAGTTGAAAGCCGAGGACCTCAGTCCAGAAATCAAGTACGCCATTGATCGACGCGACAGTCAGCCCAGTGTGCTCGGTGCGCAATACGGTAGAGGTTTGGTCGTTCATAGATGCATCCTGTTAACAGTCGAGGCCGCAGATTTATGCGAGAGTTAAGAATCCAGTCTGGATTTCCCCCATTACTTTAACAGATGACCGTTATGGGGGCGTAAGCTGCCATTCAGCGATGGGCCATGGAGCTTTCCAGCTTCATGAACAAACCAGCAAAATATGTCATAACCCTGGTCGCCTGCCCAGACTTTCCGGGCCAAGCCCGCTGTTTTTAGTCATTTAAGGGGGCGGCAATGGCGTGACAGGTGATGCTGGCGGCGCCGGTCGCAGCGGGTTGGCCGGCGGCGGTGGCGGCCGCTCGCGCTCGGCAAAGCCGCGCGGCAGCAGGCGCGCCGTCTCTATCCCGCGCAGGAACATGTTCTGGAACGGCGTGGCCAGGTAGGGCAGCACCATCGCCAGCACCAGCAGGCCCACGCCCAGGGTGACGGGAAAGCCGATGCCGAAGATGTTGAGCTGCGGCGCGGCGCGCGTCAGGATGCCCAGCGCGACGTTGGTCAGCAGCAGGGCGGCGACGATGGGCAGCGAAATCTGCACGCCCGAGCGGAAAATTTCGCCGCCCCAGGCCGCCAGTTGCTGGAAGCCGCCGCTGTGGATCGGGCTCGCTGAAATCGGCAGGCTGACGAAACTTTCCGCCAGCGCCGCCAGCAGTACCAGGTGACCGTTGACGGTCAAAAACATCAGGGTGGCCAGCATGGTCAGAAACTGGCTGATGGCCGACGAGCGGCCCTTGGTTTGCGGATCGAAGAACGAGGCGAAACCCAGGCCCATGGTCAGGCTGCTGATCTCGCCGGCCATCTCGATGGCGGCAAACACGATGCGGATCGAAAACCCCATCGCCAGACCGACCAGCATTTCCTGGGTGAGTATCAACAGGCCGGCCATCGACATCGGGTTCGTGGCGGGCAGGGCCGGCACGGTGGGCGCGATGATCATCGCCAGCAGCACGCCCAGGCTGACCTTGGTGCTGACGGGTACGGCGGCATTGCCGAACAGCGGCGCGGCCGCCACCAGGCCGAGGATGCGGCTAAGCGGCCACAGCAGCGCTGCGATCCAGGTATTGAGTTCGATGCTGGTCAGGGTCAGCACGGCCGTTGCCCTTGCTTCAAGTTCAGCCGACCAGGTTCGGGATGCCGGTAAACACCTGGCGCATGTAGTCGAGCATCACCGACAGTATCCACGGACCGGCCACCACGAGGGCGACAAAGATGCCGACCAGTTTCGGGATGAAGGACAGGGTCGCTTCATTGATCTGGGTGGCGGCCTGGAAGATGCTGACGATCAGGCCGATGATCAGCGCGACGAGCAGCATGGGCGCGGCCACCATCAGGGTGATTTCCATGGCCTGGCGGCCTATCGTCATGACGCTTTCGGGAGTCATTGTGCGCGCCTAGTAAAAACTTTGAGAAAGCGAGCCGAGCATCAACTGCCAGCCGTCGACCAGCACGAACAGCATCAGCTTGAACGGCAGCGAAATGGTGGCCGGCGACATCATCATCATGCCCATCGACATCAGCACGCTGGCCACCACCATGTCGATGATCAGGAAGGGAATGAAAATTGCAAAGCCGATCTGGAACGCCGTTTTCAGTTCGCTGGTGACAAAGGCCGGCACCAGGATGCGCAGCGGCACGTCTTCCGGTCCCTGCAGGGCGGGCGTGCGCGACATCTTGGCGAACAGCGCCAGGTCGGCCTGGCGCGTCTGCTTGAGCATGAAGGTTTTCAAGGGATCGACGCCCTTGTCGAGCGCCTGTTGCATGGTCAGCTTGTTTTCCTGGTAGGGCAGGTAGGCGTCGGTATAGATCTTGTCGAACACGGGCCCCATCACGAACAGCGTCAGGAACAGCGCCAGGCCCACCATTACCTGGTTCGGCGGCGCCGACTGCGTGCCGATTGCCTGGCGCAGCAGGGACAGCACGATGATAATGCGGGTAAAGCAGGTCATCATCAGCAAGGCCGCCGGCAGGAACGTCAAGGACGTCATCAGTATCAGCGTTTGCAGCGGCAGCGAATAGGCCTGGCCGCCGCCGGGCGCCGGCGCGCTGTTAAAGGCGGGAATGCCGGGCTGGGCCAGCGCCCACAGCGGCAGGGCCAGCGCGCTGCCGGCCAGCAACCATTTTACTATCGTCTTCGGATTGTTCAACGTCTTCGCCCGCTTATTTGCCATTGCGTTTTTCAATGGTCTGTTTCAGCCATTCTGAAAAATTGGCGGCGGCCGGGCCGTTTTGTGCATTCGACAACGATGGAGGCTCGCCTTCCTGGCGCGGCAGGGTGGCCAGCGCATTGATCCTGCCGGGCGAAGCGCCGACGACGATCCATTGGTCGGCCACTTCGATCAGCACGATGCGTTCGCGCCCGCCCAGGTTGAGCGAGCTGATTACGCGCATCTTGCTGTTGCCGCCCAGCGCTTTCGGGCCAAAGCGTTTCATGGCCCAGGCCAGCGCGACCAGCAGGGCCAGCACGAACAGCAGGGCGAAAATGGTTTGCAGCAGGCTGCCGCTCGAGCTCGTCGGCGCCATGGTCATCGGCGCGCCGGGCGGCATGGCGGGCAGGGTGGTGGCCGGTGCCGCCGGCGCGTCAGTCTCGGCGGCCGGCGCTGCCGGCGCGCTGGCCGTAGTAGCCGTAACGGCGGCGCTGGCCGGCGCATCGGCCGCCTGCGCCGTGCAGCATGCCGCCGCCAGCGGCAGCAGCAGGGTGGAAATCAACAGGCCAGGCTTCATTTATTGAGTTTTCGGATACGTTCGGACGGCGTGATGATATCAGTCAGGCGGATGCCGAACTTGTCGTTCACCACCACCACTTCGCCTTGCGCGATCAGGCAGCCGTTGACCAGCACGTCCATCGGCTCGCCGGCCAGGCCATCGAGTTCCACCACCGAACCTTGCGCCAGTTGCAGCAGGTTCTTGATGGCGATCTTGGTGCGGCCCAGTTCTACCGTCAGTTGCACCGGGATATCGAGGATGAAATCGATATCGTTATGGGTTTCGGACTTCGACGCATGTTTCGAAAAATCCTTGAACACGGCTGCGCTGGCCGCGCTGGCCGTATTGGCGGCCTGGTTTTGCAGCGCTTCTGCTTCGGCCTTGGCTTGCTCGGCAATCGCCGCGCCCCAGTCGTCTTCCGCGCTTTGATCGTCCAGATTGTCAGACATGTCATTCTCCTGTGGTTCGGGTACGATCCGCATGGCGGATCGCGACAGATGGTTTAATAGTTGTTGATATTATCGGCATTGGCGAGCAGTTTCTCGACCTTCAATGCATATTGTCCGTTCAATACGCCGTAAGTGCAATCCATCACCGGCACGCCGTCGACAGTGGCGGCGATCAGTTCGGGAATATTGAGCGGAATGATGTCGCCCACCTTCATGTTCAGGATCTCGTCAAACGACACGCGCGCCGTGCCCAGCGACGCCACCAGTTCGACTTCGGCGATCTGGATCTGCTGCGTCATCAGGCGGATCCAGCGCTTGTCCACTTCCAGCGCCTCGCCCTGCAGGCTGGAGGTGAGCGAATCGCGGATCGGCTCGATCATCGAATACGGCATGCAGAAGTGAATCTGGCCCGATACCGAACCGAGCTCCACCGTAAAAGTCGACGCCACCACCACCTCGTTCGGCGTGGCGATATTGGCGAACTGGGTGTTCATTTCCGAGCGGATATATTCAAACTCGACCGGGAACACCGGTTCCCACGATTTCGTGTAGGCCTCGAAGACGATATCGAGGATGCGCAGGATAATGCGCTGCTCGGTCTGCGTGAAGTCGCGGCCTTCGACGCGCGTATGGAAACGCCCGTCGCCGCCGAACAGATTGTCGACCAGCAAAAACACCAGGCCTGGATCGAATACCATCAACGCCGTGCCGCGCAGCGGCTTCATGTGTACCAGGTTCAGGTTGGTCGGCACCACCAAGTTGCGGATGAACTCGCTGTACTTCGAGACCCGCACCGAACCGACCGACACCTCCGCGCTGCGGCGCAGGAAGTTGAACAGGCCCACGCGCAGCAAGCGCGCAAAGCGCTCGTTGATAATCTCCAGCGTCGGCATGCGGCCGCGCACGATGCGTTCCTGGGTCGCCAGGTTGTAGGTCCGTACGCCCGTGACGTCTTCCGGCGCCTGCGCGTCGTCCTGATCTCCGTTGACGCCCTTCAGAAGGGCATCGACTTCTTCCTGGGAAAGGAAATTATCGGCCATGGCTGCTTATTGAATGATAAATGCGGTAAATAATACGTCCGTTACGTCTTGTTCCGGCCCTTTTTCTTCGAACGGCTGGTTTATTTGAGCAACGATTTCCGCCGCCAGCTGCTGTTTGCCTTCCACGGTATTGAGCTCCGACGCCTTTTTGCCCGACAGCAGCAGCAGCAAGCGGCTGCGCACCTTCGGCATGTTCGCCTTGATGGTTTCCATTTCTTCCGAGTTGGCTACCTGCAGTGTGAAGGCGGTTTGCAAATATTGCTCGCCATTTTCAGGCTGCAGGTTGACGGTAAACGAATCGATGGGCACGTAGACGGGCGGGCCGGCTTTCGCTGCGGAGTGTTTCTTTTTCTTCGATGGTGCCGATTCTTCCGCGTCACCCTTGCCGTGCAAGAAATACCAGGCCGCACCGCCGCCCACGCCGCCGGCCACCAGCACTGCGGCCAGGATGATGATGATCAGTTTCTTTTTTGACGCTCCCGCAGGTGCCAGTGCCGCATCGGCTTTCGGATCTGCTTTCATTTTTGGATTTGCTTTCAATGGTACTCGACTGCATGGAAGTGGATCACGACGCCATTATGTCATTATCGGCAAATTCTGCGCAGAGGCAACAATGGAAAAGAGGCCGTCAGTGCGCGCAACTTGCTTTTTGCAGCAGAAACCTTCAGGCAAAGGTATCGACTTCGCCCGCTGACGGCCTGCTGCGGCTGGCGCTTTGGGTGATGGCGATCTCGCCGCCCGAGACCACGCCGCCCTGGTTGCCGCCACGTCCGCCGCCATGACCGTCGCGCTGCTTGTTCTGTTGCTGCGCCGTGCCATCCGAGACGGTGGCGTTGCCAAACGCAATACCGGCCTCGCTCATCATGTCGCGCAGGCGCGGCAGCGCCGCTTCCAGTGCCTGCCGTACTTCCGGCTGGGCCGACATGAAGGCGGCATCGGCCTGGTCGTTGGTGACCGTCAACACCACTTGCAGCGGACCGAGATCGGGCGGATGCAATGTCAGGGTGGCGCTCTGGTCGCCGCCGGACGCCATCCACACGACTTTCTGGCCCAGTTGCTGGTCCCACGCCGGCGTGCCGACGCGGCCCATCAGTTTGTCCGTCGGTACGGCGGCCACCGCCGCTGCCTGCTGCAGGGCGCCGGGCGCCAGCGGCGCGGCCAGGCGGGTCAGGTCGGGCGCGGCTTCTTTCGGCAAGGGTTCGGCCAGCGCCGCGCCGGTTCTGGCGGTGGCCGCCAGTTGCGCGTCGAGCGCCAGCTTGCCCGCGTCAAGCTTGGCCGCTGGCCCGCTGGCGCCGGCCTGCGCCTTGCCCAGGCGGGCGGCAAAATCGCCGTCCTTGCCGTCATCCTGCACGCTGTCGGTCTCGATCTTCTGGCCGGCCAGCAACTGCGCCGCACTGATGTTTTTGCCGTCGAGCTTGCCATCAAGCCTTGCCAGCGCGCGTTCCCCGGCGTCGCCGGCCGCCGCGTCGCCGTTGGCCGGCGGCTGCATCGCCAGCTTGATGCTGCCGACCAGGGCCAGCATGTCGGCGATCGGGTCGTTTGGCAGTTTGGCCTCGGCTGTCGCGGCCTGTTCCGATTCGCTGCCCTCGCTGTCCTTGTCGGCCGGTGCCGCTTCCTTGCTGCTGGCACGGGCCTGCTCGGCCGCCTTGTTGGCGCCCGGGGCGGGAGCCGGAGCGGCAGGCTTGGCCGCCGCTTGCGCTGGCGCTTGAGGTTGAGCGCGGCTGCTGGCCTGGCGCTGTTCCAGCTGGCGGTTCAGGGTGCGCTGGAAATCGCCATCGGGCGCCGTGCCGGACGGCATGGCGCGGTTGGCCGGCGCCGGCGTGGCATGCGGGGAGGAAATCTGGGAAATCGGGGTCTGCATAGGGTGCCCTGTGGCGCTGCTGCCAGCGTAAATGAAGCGTCAACTAACGTTTGTAATAAGCTTGCCGTGCCGCGTGTTCGTCCATGGCTTTCTGGTCGCGCTTGTTTTCCAGCTTCAAGGCCTGTTCCTGCGCACGGTTGTTGAGCGTGGTGTACGACATGCGTTTGCGCTCCGCCGTTTGCCAGCTGGCTTTTTCGTGTTCGCTGCGCGCCTGCGCATGGTTCACCACTTGCTGCTGGCCCGTGATCGCGCTGTCCAACTTGAGCATGAAGGCCTGGAAGTTGCTGTACGCCATGGGCGTGATGCCGTTGGCCATGCTCGCTTCGAAGCGTTGCGCATAGTCGTCACGGTATCCGGCCAGCATCTGCAGCTTTTGCTGGCAATCGTCGAGCGCCTTCAGGGCCGCGCCCAGGCGCTTGGCGCAGTCATCGGTCTCGCGCTGGGCCAGGTCGATCAGGGTTGCAAGTTGGGAAGGAGATGCCATGATTTAATTATATGCCCGGCGGACACGCTTCAATCACTCGAACAGAGCGGCAAGTTGCCCCAAGCTCTCGTCCATGCCCACACGCTCGGTAATTTGCTGTTGCAAAAACGCTTCAATCCGTTCATGCAGGGCGATCGCCTGGTCCAGCACCGGGTCGGTGCCGGCGGCGTAGGCGCCCACGCTGATCAGGTCGCGGCTGCGCTCGTAGCGTGAATACAATTGTTTCAGCTTGCGCGCCTTTTGCTGGTGTTCATGGGTGGTGATCGAATGGGCGGCGCGCGAGATCGATTGTTCGATGTCGATCGCCGGGTAGTGGCCCGCTTCGGCCAGGCGGCGGTTGAGCACGATGTGGCCGTCGAGAATCGCGCGCGCCGAGTCGGCGATCGGGTCCTGTTGATCGTCGCCCTCGGTCAGCACGGTGTAGAACGCGGTAATCGAGCCGCCGCCTTCCTCGCCATTGCCGGCCCGTTCCACCAGCACCGGCAGCTTGGCGAACACCGACGGCGGGTAGCCCTTGGTGGCGGGCGGCTCGCCGATCGCCAGTGCGATTTCGCGCTGCGCCATGGCGTAGCGGGTCAGCGAATCCATGATCAACAGCACGTTCTGTCCCTGGTCGCGGAAATGTTCGGCAATCGCCGTCGCATAGGCCGCGCCCTGCAGGCGCATCAGCGGCGGGGTGTCGGCCGGCGCGGCCACCACCACCGAGCGGGCCAGGCCTTCGGGGCCCAGGATCTGCTCGATGAATTCCTTGACTTCCCGTCCCCGTTCGCCGATCAGGCCGACCACGATCACGTCGGCCTCTGTATAGCGCGCCATCATGCCCAGCAACACGCTTTTGCCGACGCCGGAGCCGGCGAACAGGCCCATGCGCTGGCCACGGCCGACGGTCAGCATGGCGTTGATCGAACGCACGCCCACGTCCAGGGTGGACACGATGGGCGCGCGGCCCAGCGGATTGGCGGGGCGCACATTGATGGGGGCGCTGTCGGTGGTGTGCAGCGGCCCCAATTGGTCGAGCGGACGCCCTGCGCCGTCGAGCACGCGGCCCAGCAATTGCGCGCCCACCGGCAAATGGCGCGCGCGGTCGCTGGGGCGGCGGCGCGGGTGCGCCACGCTGCCCGGGCGCGGAATCGCCGGTTCGACCGAAAACACGCGCGTGCCCGGCACGATGCCTTCGACATCGCTTTGCGGCATCAGAAACAGGCGGTCGCCTTCGAAGCCCACCACTTCGGCCTCGACCCGGCCGCCATTGGGCAGCGGCACGGTGCAGGCGGCGCCGACGGCCAGGCGCAAGCCGACCGCTTCCATCACCAGCCCGGCCACGCGCGTGACCCGGCCCGACACCTGCATCGGTTCCACAAAACCGACCACGGCGCTACAGTCGTTCAGATAGGCGCGCCAGCGCGCCGCATGCGCATTGACGTCCTTGTCGTTCTTGTCGTTCTTGTCGTTCACGGCGCCAGCCAGTCCAGGTCTTTGCCGAGCGCGTGCGTGAGACGCTGCCAGCGGGTCGACGCCTGGGCGTCGATCTGGTTGCTGGCCGTGTCGATCTTGCAACCGCCGCGCTCCACCGTCGGATCTTCGATCACGCGCCAGCCACCTTTGCCAAGTTCTTCGCCGATGCCGTCGCGCACCACTTGCGCGTCTTCCGGGTTAAGCATCAGCAAGGCCGGCTGTTGCAGCACTGGCAGGTATTCGATGGCGTCGCGCACCATCGGCAACAGCAGTTCGGGGCGCACGGGCAGGGCGGCTTTCAGCATGCCCTTGGCCAGTTGCAAGGCCAGTTCCATCACCTCATTGGAGATCAGTTCGTCGGCCTGCTGCAGCGCCGTGCCGAAACCGACGGCGATGGTCTGCAGGTGCGCCAGTTCCACGCTCGCGGCCTGCTGGCCTTCGGCGTACGATTGCGCGTGGCCATCGGCGTGGCCGGCCGCATGGCCTTCGGCATAGCCGGTGCTGCGGCCTTCCTCGTAGCCGGTGGCGTGCGCCGCTTCGCGGATGGCGTCGATCTCTTCCTGGGTCGGGTATTGCAGCGGTGGCGCCAGCTCCTCTTCGGGCAGGTCGGCAAACGGGTCGGCCTCGGGTGCGGCTTCGGGCTCGGGTTCGAGCAGCTTGCGCGCCGCCACCACGCTGGGGCGGTCGTCGCCAAACGAGGTCATTTCCCAGCGTTGATACGCGGTTTGTTTCTCTTTGGGAATAAAATTAGACAAACGAATCCTCGCCTTTTCCGCCCAGTACGATCTGTCCCTCGTCCGCCAGGCGGCGCACGATCTGCAGGATCTGCTTCTGCTGCGACTCCACTTCCGATAGCCGCACGGGGCCTTTCGAGTCCAGGTCTTCGCGCATCATCTCGCCGGCGCGCTGCGACATGTTCTTGAAAATCTTCTCGCGCAGCTCCTGCGAGGCGCCTTTCAGGGCGATGATCAGCATTTCCGACTGTACTTCGCGCAGCAGCAACTGGATGCCGCGGTCGTCGATGTCGATCACGTTGTCGAACACGAACATTTCGTCCATGATCTTCTGCGCCATGTCGTTGTCGTAGTTCTTGATATTGTCCATCACCGAGCCTTCCTGCTCGCCGCTCATGAAGTTCAGGATCTCGGCGGCGGCGCGCACGCCGCCCAGCGACGACTTCTTGATGTTTTCATTGCCCGACAGCAGTTTGGTCAGCACGTCGTTCAGTTCGCGCAGCGCGGCCGGCTGCACGCCGTCCAGGGTGGCGATGCGCAGCACCACGTCGTTGCGCAGGCGGTCGGTGAAGTGACCGAGGATTTCGCAGGCCTGGTCGCGCTCCAGGTGCACCAGGATGGTGGCGATGATCTGCGGGTGTTCGTTGCGGATCAGCTCGGACACGGATTGCGAATCCATCCATTTCAGCGATTCGATGCCGGACGCATCCTTGCCGCCCAAAATGCGCGACAGCAAGACGGAAGCCTTGTCGTCGCCCAGCGCCTTGGTCAGCACCTGGCGGATATATTCGTCCGAATCGAGGCCGACGGTGGAATTGAGCTCGGTTTGCTCGCGGAAGTCGTCGAGTACTTCGACCACCTGTTCGTGGGCAATGCCCTTCATGGTGGCCATCGCCGCGCCCAGTTTCAGCACTTCGCGCGGACCGAGAAATTTCATCACTTCGGCCGCTTCGCTCTCGCCCAGGGCCAGCATCAAAATGGCCGCTTTTTGCAATCCCGTCGTTTCAGTCATTATTGCCTATCCATGCCTTGATTACGTTGGCCACCACGCGTGGGTCGTCTTGCGCCAGCTTCCTGGCCATCGCCAGGTTTTCGCGGTAGCCGCGCGCCGTGTCCGCTTCCAGTTCTTCCAGCTGCGCTTCGCTGAGCAGGACTTCGTTTTCCTCGCCGGTCTTCGGCAGTTCCGGCTCGATCGCCGGCGGCGGTGCGCCGAAGTCGTCGATCTTGCGCATCACCGGGCGCAGCATCGGGCGCACGATCTTGATGAACAGATACAGCAAAATCAGGGCCGTGATCAAAAACTTCGCCAGTTCCTTCGCCAGCGGCAGGTTGGCCCGGTCGCGCCACCATTCGAGCTTGCTTTCGGGCAGGCGGTCGATGCCGTCGAACGGCGAATTGGCCACGCTGAAACTGTCGCCGCGGTCCTTGTTGTAGCCCATCGCCTCCTTGACGAGGTTATTGATCTGCACCATTTCAGCCGGGGAGATTGGCGTGACCGTCACCTTGCCGTCGGCGGCGATATTGCGCCGGTAGTTGACCACCACCGCCACCGACAAACGGCGCAAGCCGCCCATCGATTTCTGTTCGTAGCGCACGGTCTTGTCGACTTCATAATTGGTGGTCGATTCCTTTTGCGACGGCAAGGCCGCCGCTGCCGCGCCCGGCGCGCCCGGCGCTTCGGCCGTCAGGGGCGCGGTGGCCACGCCCGGCGGCTGGTTCGACAGCGCGCCCGGCACGCCCGACGCATTGGCGTTGCCGGCGCCGCTCGACTCGCTCGTCTGCTGGCTGCGGATGGTCGACGCTTCCGGCGGCGAGTTTGGCTTGTAGGTTTCGGCCGCCTGTTCGCTTTGCGAAAAATCCACGTCGGCCGTCGCTTCGGCGCGCACATTGCCTTCGCCGACGATCGGCAGCAAAATCGATTCGACCTGCTTGATCACGCTTTGCTGCAGTTGCTGCACGTATTTCAGCTGGTTCGGGTCCAGGCTCTTGATGCCGTTGGCGCGGTCCTTGTCGCGTTCCTGGTTCGACAGCAGGCTGCCGGCCTGGTCGACCACGGTCACGTTGATAGGCAGCAATTCCGGCACGCTCGAGGCCACCAGGTGCACGATGGCGCTCACTTGCAGCTGGTCCAGGCCACGGCCCGGATGCAGGTTCAGCAGCACCGAGGCGGTTGGTTTTTGCTGGTCGCGTACGAACACCGACGGTTTCGGCAGCGCCAGGTGGACGCGCGCCGTGTCGACCGCCGCCACCGATTCGATCGACTTGGCCAGCTCGCCTTCGAGCGCGCGCTGGAAATTGACTTGTTCCAGGAACTGCGATACGCCCAGCTTCTGGTTTTCCATTAATTCAAAACCCACGTTGCCGCCTTTCGGCAAGCCTTGCGCGGCCAGTTTCAGGCGCGCATCGTGGACCTGCTCGGAGGGCACCAGGATGGCGCCGCCGCCTTCGGAAAACTTGTGCTTGATGCCCAACTGGTCCAGCGAGGCGGTGATGGCGCCGCCGTCGCGGTCGGTGAAATTGGAAAACAGGACTTTATATTCGGGCGGCTGGTTCCACATGTACAGCGCCACGCCGATGGCGATCAGCGCCGCCACGCCCAGGCCGCGCAGGAAGTTCTTGCCCATCGGCGTCTTGGCAAATGCCTGCACGGATTCGACCGGCGTGCGCGCGGGGACGGGCGCCGGTGAGGGTTGGTTCAGTTCGATCTCTTCCGCTACAGCCATGATTGCCTTCCGTGGCGCTGGTATTGTGGGGTGGGTGGAGCAGCCGCCTGCGGGACGAGGGGCGATAAGGGGAATTATCCGCTCCCGTCATGCGCTTCAATCGTCCAAATAGAAGGCGGTTTCGCCGCCTGCTCGGCTGAGCGGCTGGCTTTCCTGCTGGTATTGTGGAACACTGGCAACGTACGGTAGCAGTGATTGTACCCGGCGCTGCCTTGCCGACCAGGGTTTTGTGCCCTGGAGGCAACAGACAGGAATCGGGAGGCATAGTGAAAACAGGTGGTATCGATAGCAGCAGGATCGAGGCGATGATCTCGCAATTGAAGGCGGCGGCCACGCGGCCGGAGGCGAAAGTGCCGGCTATCCAGACCGAGGCGCCCGCCGCCAAGGTCAATTTCGCCGACGCGCTCAAGGGCGCGCTCGATTCGGTGGCCAGCGCGCAGCAGACGTCGGCCGACCTGGGCAAGCGTTTTACCATGGGCGACGATAAGGTCAGCCTGTCGGACGTGATGGTGGCGTCGCAAAAAGCCGGCATCGAGTTCCAGGCGACGGTGCAGGTGAGAAATAAACTCGTGTCGTCTTACCACGAGATTATGAACATGCAAGTCTAGAGCCGGGATCAGCCCAACCCGGCAATGCGCGCATTGCGCTCCCGCTCCAGGCGCGTAATGTAGCGCTGTACCTGCGCCAGCGTGCCGCGCGACAGGTCGATGAACTGGCAGCCCAGGCGGCGGTTCAGCTTGTTGTTGAGCAGGGTCATGTCCAGCGAGTTGCGAATTTGCAACGTTACGGTGACGATGCCGATCTCGGGCAGGTCGATGCGGCAGCCCGGGTAATTCTTGCCGATGGTGTCGCCCAGCACCAGCTTGTTGTCCATGATGGCGATGCCGCCGCAGCTGATGTCGGCCAGCGGGAATGGCATGTTATTGGCCGTGCCCTCGTCGGTGACCATGGGGATGGTCACGCGCACGGGATTGCTGACCGGCGTGTTCATGCGGTAATACTCGCGGCGCTGCAAGCGGATCAGGGTGTCGGGAACGGCCATTTTCAGTGCTGGCGTGCTGCCATGCATGTATTCTTCCAGCGAATTACTGGAAAACATGATACGGATTTTGTCGAGCGAGGTTTCAAACGCGATATCGCTGGCGGCCGCCATGCGCCGGCTCTGGCCGGTGTCGACCGGGCGGTCGAGGATGACCATGTTGCGTTCGGCGTCGATCTCGAGGATGGACGTGACGCAGACCTCGGCTTCGCCGTGCGCCTGCATGCGGATCAACTGATTTTTTTCGCCGATGCTGCGCAGCAGGGCGACGATTTCCCGCCGTGATTCCACTTCAAAGTCATGCCAGTTTTCGAGGCCGGAATCCATATTATGTGCTTGCATTGATGCCTGTCTTTATTGTTCTAGAGTGCGTTGGGAAGGGCTGCGATGGTATCGGGCGGTGGCGGGAGCGGTCCGCCTTTCGCAGATTCAATATGATATAACCAGGCCAGCAGTTCCGCAATCGCCCGATACAGGCCGGGCGGAATCTGGCTGTCCAGATCGATATCCATCAACAGCGCCACCAGTTCCTTCGATTCGTGCACGAACACGCCATGCTCGCGCGCCGTGCTGATGATCTTGTCGGCGATCAAGCCGCTGCCCTTGGCCACCACCTTGGGCGCCGCTGCGCCGCTCTGGTAGGCCAGCGCGACGGCCGTCTGCGCCATCTTGCGCTTGCCATCGTCAACCATGGCCGTCCCCGATGGCCTTGCCGGCGATGGTCAGGGAAGACAGCGGCCAGCCCGAGGCCGCCATCGACGCTTCGAGCAGCGCTGCATGCTGGCGCAAGGTGTCGGCGCTCGCTTCGCTGCCGGCCTGCATCTGGATCTGGACTTTGCCTGCCTGCAATACCACCTGCGCCGACAGGTCGCCCAACAGCGGAAACTGGAAGCGCACGCTGCTGCGCCAGGCGGTGGCGTCTTCTTCCTGGCCGCCGTGCTGGCCGCCTTCGGGAGCGTCCCTGGCGATATCCCACTGCATTTTTTGTCCGGGCCAGGCCTCGCCCTGCCATTGCACCCTGGCCTGTTCATGCGTATGCAGTTGCAGGTTGATCAGTTGCGCTTGCGCCAGGTCGGTGCCGTTCTTCATGCCTTCGCCCTGCAGCGTCTTCTGCATTTGCGGTTCCAGCAGCAAGGACGCCAGCGGGCGCTTGCCGTCGGCCCATTCGGCCACATGCGATTCATAGAACAGGCCGCTGTTGCCGACGGCGTCGCGCAGCTGTTGCGCCACTTGCGCCGGGTCCGTGCCCGGCGTGGCCATCAGGCTGGTCTTGCCGACCAGCGACAGCGGCGCGCCGGGCACGCTTTCCGCCTGGCTCAGCACGGTGCTGATGGCGCGCGCGGTGCTGCTCAGTTCAGGGGCCGGCGTGTCGGCATTCAGGGCGGGCAGCAA
Source organism: Janthinobacterium sp. PC23-8 (assembly GCF_002250505.1). Lineage (GTDB taxonomy): Bacteria > Pseudomonadota > Gammaproteobacteria > Burkholderiales > Burkholderiaceae_D > Janthinobacterium. The sequence goes on along the minus strand of NZ_NJGY01000001.1, from coordinate 1,002,031 downwards.
ATTGGCGGGGGTGAGCGGCGCCTTTCCCAGCAGAGCCGCTTGCGCGCCGCCGGCCCGCATGCCGGCCTGGGCGCCTTGCGCGGCGGCCGCTTCGGGCTCGGCTTGCGCATCGGCATAGGTCAGCATGGCGCCGCCGCCACGGGGATCCTGGCCTGCGCCGATCTGGAACGAGGGGCGTGGATTGATGCCGACCAGCAGCAAGGGAATCTCGGCGCCCAGTTGCGCGCCGGCCGGCAGCTGCATGCGCGCCGGCGTGCCGGCCACGCGCACCAGATAGCTGCCGTCGCTCATGCGCGCCATCACCTGGCCTGGCATCGATTTGCCGACCATGCCTTGCAAGGAACGCTGGAATTCGGCCTGGCGCGGTTCGGCAACGGCGTCGCCGGGACGCGTGCCCTTGAGCGGCGCGACCGACGCCATGCCGATGGTGTTGGGCAGCATGGCGCCGGGTCCTGCGCTCAGACGCTATAGGCGTTGGCCAGGCGCCGTTCGGTGCCGGTGCTGTTGATCAGCTTGGACAATTGCGCCATCCACGGCATGGTCAGGTCGCGGATCTTGCGGTCGTCTTCCAGCATCTGCCTGATCAGCGTCACCTTGCGCAGGCGAGCGGCGCTTTCCAGCACGACTTGTTCTTCATTGTCCTTCAGGCGCTGTGCATGGTCGCTGATCTGCCGTTCCAGGATTTCCAGTTCATCCCATTCGGCATGGCTGGCGGCCACCAGCATGCGCGCCGTCAGCGCCCGCATCGCTTCGTAGGTAGCGAGGACCTGCTGATCGGTCATCATCTCAGGCGCTCGCGTAGTTGGACATGCGGGCCACCGGCGCATCGCCGCTGGCCAGGTTGACGCCGCCTGGGGTGCCGATGGCGTTCCAGGTGTCGCGCAGGTCGGTCAGCAGGCGCTGCACTTCCTCGAGGATGGCCAGGTCGTTCTTCAGGTTGGCCGTCAGCAAACGCGCGCCCATGTATTCGTAGAGCGCATCGAGGTTTTCAGCGATCTCGCCACCCGCATTCTTGTCCAGGCTGGCGCGCAGGCCATGGTCGATCAGCTGCATGGCGCGCGAGATGGATTTGCCTTTCTCCGGGATATTGCCGGCTTTCATGTGCATCTGCGCGCTCAGCACCGCCACCAGCGCACCGTCGTACAGCATGGCAATCAGCTTGTGCGGAGAGGCGGCACCGATGCCCGTTTCAAGCCCGACCTTGGCGTAGGATTGCGCGCCCTTGTTTGATGATCCAAACATTCGTTTTCCTCTGGTAAAGATGCGTTAACTCTAGGACAGCTTCGCTAGTTGCTGAGTCAAAAAATTGCTGGTGCTGTTCATCGAACTGAGCGTCACGTCGAGCGAACTGTATTGCCTGCGCAGCCGCGCCTCGGTCAGGGTCAGCCTGGTGTTGAGCGCATCGCGCTGCTTGGCAATATCGGCGATGCTCTTGTTCAAACCGGTACTCTTGTTCTGGATCAGGCCTGCCGTGCCGAGGTAATTATCGGTAATAGTAGCAAACAAGGCGCTGATGCCCTTGGAAATATTCACCGTGCCGCGGTCACCGAGCTGTCCGCCGTTGATCAGCACGGCAATGCCGGCGCTGCCGGAACCGGCCGAACCGGTCAGTGTCTGGCCGCTGCCGACGGCCACCGCGCCGTCGATGGTGCCGGTCACGTCTTCTCCTGTGGTCATGGTGGGTGTGCCGAACAGGTCGTTGGCACCGCTGCCGGTAATTTCCAGCTTCGACGAGGAGCCATATTTGTTCGACACGATGCTGAACACGCCGTTTTGCTGCGTTACCTTGACGCCGGCCGTGGCGTCCGTCACGCCCGAGGCGCCATTGATCAGCGACTGCACGTGGCTTACCAGGCTGTCGGCCGTATAGCTGCCGGGCACCAGGGTCGCCTTGGTGCTGACACCATTGATGGTCAGCGACAGATTATCGTTGACGCCGGCGGTGATGGTCAGGTTGGCCGCCGTGCTGCCGACCAAGGTGCCTTGCGTGGCCAGCCTGGAGATCGAGATGCCCTTGGTGCCGACCGTCGAATTGCTGGTCGAACTGACAAAACTGACCAGGCTGTCGCTGGTCGAACCGGAAGTGGCCAGCAGCTTGATGACGTCGTCCGAATTCTTGTCGATCGCCGTTTGCAGCTTGCCGGTGTCGAGTTTCAGCGTGCCGTCTTTCTGGAAGGCGACGCCCAACTGGCTCAGGCTCGTCACGCTGCCGTCCAGGCCAGGCACGCTGCTGCCAAACAGCTTGCGCAAGCTGGCCTGCAGGCTGTTGGTGGTTGAATCGCCTATCAGTGGACCGCCGGTGCGCGCCGCACCCTTTTTCAGGTCGGGCGTGACGGCGGTCAGGCCGTTGACGGTGGTATTGAGCTCATTGTAGGCCTTGACGAAATTGCTCAGCGCCGTGTTGATGCCGGAGGTGTCCATGCGCACGCCGACGCTGCTGTTGCCAGCCTTGATGATAGTCATCGTCACGCCCGGCACGGCATTGTCGACATTGTTGGTCTGGCTGGTAATGGCCACGCCGTTGACGGTCAGCTTGGCATTTTGACCAGCGTTGCTTTGTGCCATGTTCTGCGTGCCATTCGGTGCGTAGGCCAGCAAGTTGCTGATGTCCTGGTCGCCGGCCACGGATACGCGCATGCTCGACGTTTCGCCGCTCTTGTCCGAGGTCAGCACCAGGCGGTTGGGCTTGTCGCTACCGTCGGAAATGATGCTGGCGGTCACGCCGATGGCGGCCTTGTTGATGGCGTCGCGGATACCTTGCAGTGAATTGTTGCTGCCGTCGATGGTGACGGTGCGCGCTACGCGCGTTGAGTCGAGATTAAAGGTGGCGCCGGTATAGCTGCCATTGGCCAGGGTGCCGCCGCTGATGCTGCCGAAGTCGAACGTCAGCACGGTACTGGCGCCCGAGCCGATCAGGGCGGTGGTGCTGGCCTGGCCGGCGGCGGAAATGGTCTGCGCCTGTGCCAGTTGATCGACTTTGACGCTGTAATTGCCCTTGACGGTATCCTTGCCGGTGGTGGCGGTCAGCACGGTTGCATCGGACGAGCTGGCGTTGGCCACCTTGTATTTCGAGGAGTCGGCCAGCGCGGTGACGGTGCCCTGGAATGCGCCAACGGCGCCGCTCAGGGTGCCGAAGGCGGAGATTTGGGCGGTAATTTCCTTCTCTTTGTTCTGCATTGCAACAAAGGGGCGGCTTTCCACGGCCATCAATTGACTGACCAGGCCATTGACGTCGAGAACGCCACCAGTACTGACGGATGCAACAGCCACAATAACCTCCTAGGGGAAAGCATGAATATACTTGGTTAACGGCATATTCCATCCAGACTTTAGAGGGGTATTTGGCCAGCTGTTTGCCCTATGCCACCAGGCGGTGGCACAGGGCCGGCTCACGCCGTTTGCTTGATCAGCAAACCTTGTGCTTTTTCCAGGGCCTTGCCGATTTCCAGCGCCTCCTTGGTCGGCATCTGGCGGATCACCTCGCCGGTTTGCTGGTCGATTACCTTGACGATGGTGCGCTCGCTGTCGGTGTCGACTGAAAACTCCAGCTGGCGCGACATGAATTGCATTGCCTTGTTGATGTCGCTGACGGCCTGCTTCACCTCTTTCAGTTCCAACTGTGCGTCTTCCTTGCCGCTGGCCTTGCTGTCCGGCGCGCTGGCCTCCGCCGGCCTGGCGGCGGTGCTGCTACTGCCTGGCGTGACCGCGGCGCGCTGCTGCGGTGCGGCTGGCATGGCGCCTGTTGCCTGGATATCCATGATCGTGTCCTTTAACGGAAATTCCCCGGCGGAACAAGATGCGGTATCTTGATCGGCCGGGGAGGGCTAAGCTACGGTACTACGGGGCGGGGATTAACCGCGCAGCAGCGACAGCACGCCGTTAGGCAGCGAGTTGGCCTGGGCCAGCATCGCGGTACCGGCCTGTTGCAGGATCTGGCCGCGCGTCAGCTTGGCCGTTTCCGACGCGAAGTCGGTATCCTGGATGCGGCTACGCGACGCCGACAGGTTTTCCGAGGTCGATTCCAGGTTGCTCACGGCCGTTTCAAAGCGCGACTGCAAGGCACCGAAGGAAGCGCGCTGGCTGTTGACACTGGCCAGCGCGGAATCGAGAATCTTCAGCGCATCGTTCGCCCCCTTGACGGTCGACACGTCGATGCTCGACACCGCGTTCAGGCTGGCGGCGCCGGCGGCGACACCACTCTTGCCTGCGCCCGTATCGTTGCCGATCGAGAAGCCCTTGTCGGAGTTCATCGAAATATAGCCCATCGACGCAGCCGTATTTGTGGTCGCGACCGTGAGGGCAGCGGTCGCGGTGCCATCGGCGCCGATCGATGCAGACGTGAATGACGCCGTTGCGCTATTGTTTTTCAGCGTAATGTTGTTGCCGGCAACATTAGTCAGCACCAGGCCGTCTTTGGCGTCGTTCAGCTTGGCCATCACACCGGTGGTGGAGGACACATCGTTGAAGGCGCTCACTGCCGAGGCCAGGCCCGATGCGTTAGTTGCGCCCACCGTGAAGGTCACGTTCGAGGCGGTGGTGTTGTCGGAGGTGACCGCCAGCGAATAGACGGCGCCGGCCGTAAACTTGACTGATTCTTCGGTTTTGGCCGTTGCCGTCACGCCCGTGTCGGCGGTCTTGGCGTTGATGCTGGCCGCCAGCGTTTGCGCGGTGTCAGTGGTTGCCACCGAGACCGAAGCCGTTTTCAGGCCCTGGATATCGAAGGTGCCGGTCGAGTAAGCAGTTCCCGTCGTGACGTTAGCAGGTGGCGCAGCGGACGACTGGTTGTTGCCATAGTTATTGGTACGGAAGTTGGCGGTCGTGGCCTGGATCGTCTGGCCGGCGTTGGCGCCCACCTGGAACGATGCCGAGCCGAACGAACCGTCGAGCAGTTTCAGGCCGTTGAACTCCGACGTTTGCGAGATGCGGTCGGCTTCCGACAGCAACTGGCCGACCTCGGCCTGGATGGCCTTGCGGTCGCCTGCCGAGTTGGTGGCGTTCGACGACTGTACTGACAGTTCGCGTACACGTTGCAGAATGTCGCCCGTCGATTTCAGCGAACCCTCGGCCGTCTGCAGCAGCGATACGCCGTCGTTGGCATTGCGCTTGGCTTGATCGAGGCCGCGGATTTGCGACGTGAAGCGCTCGGAAATCGCCAGGCCCGCAGCATCGTCTTTTGCGCTATTGATGCGCAAACCCGAGGACAGGCGTTGCAATGAGGTGGACAGGGCGGACTGCGACGTGCTCAGGTTGCGTTGTGCATTCAGTGACGCGGTATTGGTATTGATGACTGAGGCCATTTTGAAGCTCCTTGCTATATGTTTTGGCTAGATGCCTGTTACCTTGGTCTGCCCCTCCGTTCCGGGACACTCACACCGCAGTTATCTTCATTAACGGAAAGCCATGTGTAAAGTTTAGTAAAGAAAGGCCCCTATATTTTTTTTTATCACTCTCAAGTTGTCATGGCTGAGGGCGTTTAAGCGACATGATTTTCATAAACTTTAGGGCTGAAAATAATTAAATAGAAGAAATATATTTTATTATTTTTTTATCAAAAAAATCCCCGGCGCGGATCACTCCGGCCGGGGATGGCGTATTGCGCCATAAAGGTGCTTTTGAAGGAACTTAGCCGCGCAGCAGGGACAGCACGCCGTTAGGCAGCGAGTTGGCCTGGGCCAGCATCGCGGTACCAGCCTGTTGCAGGATCTGGCCGCGCGTCAGTTTGGCCGTTTCCGACGCGAAGTCGGTATCCTGGATGCGGCTACGCGAAGCCGACAGGTTTTCCGAGGTCGATTCCAGGTTGCTGACAGCCGTTTCAAAGCGCGACTGCAAGGCACCGAAGGAAGCGCGCTGGCTGTTGACACTGGCCAGCGCGGAATCGAGAATCTTCAGCGCATCGTTTGAACCACTGACGGTCGACACGTCGATGCTCGACACCGCGTTCAGGGTGGCGGCGCCGGCGGCGACACCACTCTTGCCTGCGCCCGTATCGTTGCCGATCGAGAAGCCCTTGTCGGAGTTCATCGAAATATAGCCCATCGACGCAGCCGTATTTGTGGTCGCGACCGTGAGGGCAGCGGTCGCGGTGCCATCGGCGCCGATCGATGCAGACGTGAATGACGCCGTTGCGCTATTGTTTTTCAGCGTAATGTTGTTGCCGGCAACATTAGTCAGCACCAGGCCGTCTTTGGCGTCGTTCAGCTTGGCCATCACACCGGTGGTGGAGGACACATCGTTGAAGGCGCTCACTGCCGAGGCCAGGCCCGATGCGTTAGTTGCGCCCACCGTGAAGGTCACGTTCGAGGCGGTGGTGTTGTCGGAGGTGACCGCCAGCGAATAGACGGCGCCGGCCGTAAACTTGACTGATTCTTCGGTTTTGGCCGTTGCCGTCACGCCCGTGTCGGCGGTCTTGGCGTTGATGCTGGCCGCCAGCGTTTGCGCGGTGTCAGTGGTTGCCACCGAGACCGAAGCCGTTTTCAGGCCCTGGATATCGAAGGTGCCGGTCGAGTAAGCAGTTCCCGTCGTGACGTTAGCAGGTGGCGCAGCGGACGACGGGTTGTTGCCATAGTTATTGGTACGGAAGTTGGCGGTCGTGGCCTGGATGGTCTGGCCGGCGTTGGCGCCCACCTGGAACGATGCCGAGCCGAACGAACCGTCGAGCAATTTCAGGCCGTTGAACTCCGACGTTTGCGAGATGCGGTCGGCTTCCGACAGCAACTGGCCGACCTCGGCCTGGATGGCCTTGCGGTCGCCTGCCGAGTTGGTGGCGTTCGACGACTGTACTGACAGTTCGCGTACACGTTGCAGAATGTCGCCCGTCGATTTCAGCGAACCCTCGGCCGTCTGCAGCAGCGATACGCCGTCGTTGGCATTGCGCTTGGCTTGATCGAGGCCGCGGATTTGCGACGTGAAGCGCTCGGAAATCGCCAGGCCCGCAGCATCGTCTTTTGCGCTATTGATGCGCAAACCCGAGGACAGGCGTTGCAATGAGGTGGACAGGGCGGACTGCGACGTGCTCAGGTTGCGTTGTGCATTCAGTGACGCGGTATTGGTATTGATGACTGAGGCCATTTTGAAGCTCCTTGCTATATGTTTTGGCTAGATGCCTGTTGCCTTGGCCTGCCCCTCCGTTCCGGGACACTCACACCGCAGTTATATTCATTAACGGAATACGCGATGGAATATTGAGTAAAGTAGGCCACTGTATTTTTGTCTATCACTCTCAAGTTGTCATGGCTGAGGGCGTTTAAGCGACACGATTTGCATAAACTTTAGGGTCGAAAATAATTAAATAGAAGAAATATATTTTATTATTTTTTTATCAAAAAAAACCCGGCGCGGATCACTCCGGCCGGGGATGGCATGGTTGTATCAGGCGCCAGCGCGGCGCCGTGGTATGGGAGATTAATTACCGCGCAACAGCGACAGCACGCCGTTTGGCAGCGAGTTGGCCTGGGCCAGCATGGCGGTGCCGGCCTGTTGCAGGATCTGGCCGCGCGTCAGCTTGGCTGTTTCCGCCGCAAAGTCCGTGTCCTGGATGCGTGAGCGTGAAGCCGACAGGTTTTCCGACGTCGATTCCAGGCTGGTGACCGCCGTTTCAAAGCGCGACTGCAAGGCGCCGAAGGTGGCGCGCTGGTTGTTGACAGCGGCCAGCGCCGAATCGAGTATCTTCAGTGCATCGTTGGCGCCCTTGGTGGTCGATACATCGATGCTCGACACGGGGTTCAGCGTGGCACCGACCGCTGTGACGGCATTGGTGCTGGTGACGTTGCCGATTGAAAAACCCTTGTCGGAATTCATCGAAATATAGCCCATGGTCTTGGCCGTTTCGCCAGTGCCGATCGTCGCTGTCGTACCGACCGTACCGGCGGCATTGATGGATGCTGCGACGACGGTGGAGGCGGCGGCGGTGCTGTTGTTTTTCAGCGTGATATTGTTGCCGGCGGTATTGGTCAGGATCAGGCCATTGTTGCTGCTGTTCAGCTTGGCGGTCACGCCGGTCGAGGCCGAGACATCGTTGAACGCGCTGACAGAGGCGGCCAGGGTGCTTGCATTGAGCGGATTGCCCACGGTGAAGGTCACGTTGGCAGCCGTGGCATTGTCGGAGGTGACGGCCAGCGAATACACGCCGCCGGCAACAAAGGTGGCCGATTCTTCGGTTTTTGCCGTGGCCGTCACGCCGGTTTTTTCGGCTGCGCCATTGATGTTGGTGGCCAGCGTCTGCGCGCTGTCGGTCGCCGCGACGCTGATGGTCGCCGATTGTAGGCCCTGAATGTCGAAGGAGCCCGCCGTGTAGGCAGTGCCGGTGGTGACGGTGGCGGGCGCCGTGGTGGCCGCTTCATTGTTGCCGTAGTTACTGGTACGGAAATTGGCGGTGGTGGCCTGGATGGTTTGGCCGGCGTTGGCGCCCACCTGGAAGGTGGCCGAGCCAAAAGAGCCATCGAGCAATTTCAAGCCATTGAATTCCGAGGTTTGCGAAATACGGTCCGCTTCCGACAACAGTTGGCCAACTTCCTGTTGAATCGCTTTACGGTCGCCTGCCGAGTTGGTGGCGTTCGCCGACTGGACCGACAGCTCACGCACCCGTTGCAGGATATTGCCAGTCGATTGCAGGGAACCTTCCGCCGTTTGCAGCAGCGACACGCCATCGTTGGCGTTGCGGCGGGCTTGATCGAGACCGCGGATTTGCGAAGTGAAACGCTCGGAGATCGCCAGCCCTGCGGCGTCGTCTTTTGCGCTGTTGATGCGCAGACCGGACGACAGGCGTTGCAGGGAGGTGGACAGTGCGGCTTGGGATGCGCCCAGATTGCGTTGCGAATTGAGCGATGCGATATTGGTATTGATAACTGCGGCCATTTTGAAGCTCCCGATTACTCTGGGTTTTGGCTCTGTGCCTGCTCACCTTGGTCTGCCCCCGCGCTCTGGGGCACTCAAACCGTAGTTGTAAAGATTAACGGAGGCTGGTCAAAAAAGTTTAGGGCAGGAATGCGTTTTTTTCGACTTTTCTCCTATGAGCGCCTAGCAGCGCCGTCCCTATACGGCAGGGTTTTTTGATACTTTATGGCAAAAATAAAAAATATAAATGCCTGGTGAGGGCCGTCTGGACGGCGATTTTCCATGGTCTGGCCAAAAAAAAAGCCCGCGGAGGGCGGGCATGGCGGGTAGCGGCGTGTCGTCAATTGCTCAGTCGGCCACTACCACGCGGTTCTTGCCAGTCTGCTTGGCCTGGTACATGGCGCCGTCGGCGCGCTTGACCAGTTCGGCCTGGTCTTCATTGGGCCGGCGCAGGGCGACGCCGGCGGAAAAGGTGATCAGCACTTTTTCATTGTCATGCAAGAAGAAATGCCGGGTCAGTTCGCGCTGCAGCCGCGTCATGGTCGAGGACGCCGATTCGACCGTGGTTTCAGGCAGCAGGATCAAAAATTCCTCGCCGCCGAAGCGGGCGATCACGTCCATCGAGCGCAAGGTGTCCTTGACGATCCTGACCAGGTGTTTCAGCGCCGCATCGCCGGCCAAGTGGCCATAGGTATCGTTCAGGCGCTTGAAGTCGTCCAGGTCCAGCATGGCGATGCACAGCGGCGTGCCGCGCCGGTCCGAGCGCGCCGTTTCGCGTTCGAACACATCGTCCAGGCCGCGCCGGTTCAGGCTGCCTGTCAGCTGGTCTTCGCGCACCAGTTCGCTCATATGCTGGAGTTTGGCTTCCAGCGTGTGGATGCGCTGTTCCGCATCGAGCACTTCCTGGCGCGCCAGCACCATCTTGTCGCGCGCGCGCAGCGCCTCGGTCTGCACCAGCCGCGTTTCTTGCAGCACGTCGTCGAGCACCTGGTTCAGGTCGGTGATATTTTCCGCCTGGCTGATCTTGTCGGAATAGCCGCCGATCTTTTCATGGAAGTCGCCGGTGCTGGCCGCCACCTGGCCGAGGCGGTCGATAAAGGTCATCATCATGTTCTTGACGGTGAGCTTGACGTCCGACAGGCTGTGCTTGAGCTGGCTTTGCTTGTAGATGACTTCCTTCAGGCTGCGCGTGGCGTCTTCCAGCGCGCGCTGGTCGAGCGGGCCGGCGATCAGGTTCTGCACCGCCTCGACCTGGCCGCGCAGCCAGCTGTCGTCGTCGAGCAACTGGCTGACGTTGTCCAGCAGCAGCTTGAACAGGCGCAACAGCAACTCCTGCTGCTCCGCCGTGTCGCCGCTTTTCAGTTCGATCTGGTAGCACAGCTGCTTCAGGCGCACCGCCGCTTCGTTCAGTGCCTCTTCCGTATGCGCCTGCTTGATGGCCGCACCCAGCGATTCGGCTTCCTGCACCAGCGCCGGCGTGCCGGTCAGCAGGGTTGCCACGGCAAAGCCCAGGGTACGGCTCAGCAATTCGCGCAGGGTGCGCGTCTGTTCGCCGTCCGGCAGCGGCGGCAATTCGATGCCGCCGCCTTTCCTGGCCTGCTTTTCCGACAGCTGCGCCAGGGTGCGTGCATAGCTGTCCCAGTCGCGCGCTTTCAGGGCCCGCTGGAAGCGCCGGCCGAAGTCGCCCAGTTCGCCGCCCGATTCGCTCATCCTGGCGGCAAACTGGCTCAGCACGTTTTCGGCGCCCTGGTCCGCGCTTTTTTCAACGTTGCCGCTGGCGGCCAGCACGGCGGCCGGCGCAGTTTCGGCCGGTTCGCTGATGCCGGCGATTTCATTGTAGATGTCGCGGTAGGCGTTCGGCGTGGGCGCGATGCGGCGCGTGGCCAGGCGGCGAAACGCTTCGCGGGCGATATCGGCCGGATTCACGGCGGGATTGGCGGCAGGTTTCAAGGCGGTCACAGGCACGCTGGCCGGCGGGGAGGGCAATTTACTGGACATGTAGGCACGGCCTTTTTAGATATCTGCTAATTATCCCCATGATATGCGAGTTGGCAAAGCACTTATTGTTGGAGAAGCATGACGAAGGGCCGCCAATTCCCACGATATGCGCCCGCAAGCTACTCCACCAGCTGGTTGCGGATCGCATAAAGAGTCAGCTCGGCGCTGTTTTTCAGCTTCATCTTCAGCAGCAGCCGCGCGCGGTATTCGCTGACGGTTTTCGCCGACAGCCTCAGTTCTTCGGCGATCGCGCCCACCGTCTTGCCCGAAGCGATCAGCACCAGGGTCTGGTATTCGCGGTCCGACAAGGTTTCGTGCAGCGCCGTTTCATGGTCTTCGCCAACCGTGTTGGCCAGTTCCTGCGCCAGTGCGGCGCTGATGTATTTCAGGCCTTCTGCCGCCTGGCGGATGGCTGTCACCAGCTCGCGCGGCGTGCTCTGCTTGGTCAGGTAGCCGGCCGCGCCCGCTTTGAGCGAGCGGATCGCATACTGGTCTTCGCGGTGCATCGACAGCATCAGCACCGGCAGGTCCGGCTTTTCCTTCTTGATCTGCTTGAGCACGTCGATGCCGCTGCGGTCGGGCAAGGAGATGTCGAGCAGCATCACCTGGCATTTTGAGGCGCGGAAGCGCTTGACCGCATCGTGGCCGTTTTCGGCCTCGCCGGCGACGACGATGTCGCGGGTATCGGCCAGGATCTGTTTCAGGCCTTCGCGCACGATCGCATGGTCGTCGGCGATGAATACCCGGATGATGGCTTTTTCTTTCATGACTGCATTCGTTTCTGCATGTGTTGCTTTATGGTTTACTGACATCCGGCTGCCGCGGGCCGTGTTGCGTGCCCGCACTGGCAGCAGCCGCTATTATCGCCTCCCGGGGCGTGCTCAGCCTGATTTTTATGGTCAGGAGCGTGCCGCCAGCCGGGGCGTTGGCCAGTTGCAGGGCGCCGCCGAGCGCACTGGCGCGCTCGCTCATGCTGCGGATGCCGAACGATTGCGGTTTGGCGCGGTCCAGCGGGCGCATGCCGACGCCGTTGTCGCTGATGCACAGGCGGACGTGCTGGCGCTGCTGGTCGAGCCGTACCGCTACCTTGCTGGCGTGCGCGTGCCTGGCGATATTGGTCAGCGCTTCCTGGGCGATGCGAAACAGGCCGGTAGCCTGGTCCGGGTTCAGGTCGATCTCCTTGCGGTTCGATGAAAACACGCACTCGATGCCGGCCTGTCGCACGAATTGCTTCGCTTGCCAGTCGAGCGCGGCGACCAGCCCCAGCTCGAGCATGGACGGACGCAGGTCGAGCGAAATGCGGTGCACGGCGTCGATGCTGCGGTCGACCAGGTCGTCGACATAGGCGGCCTGGTCCTGCAGCGCGGCGTCGCCTGCGGGCAGGCGGCGCGCCAGCATCGCCAGCGCCATCTTGATCGCCGTCAGGTTGCCGCCCAGGTCGTCATGCAGTTCGCGCGCCAGGCGCGTGCGCTCCTGCTGCCTTACCTTGTCGATTTGCGCCGTCAGCTCGGCCAGGCGGGCGCGCGACTGGCGCAGCTCGCGCTGTTCGAGCCGGCCTTCCGTGACGGCTGCGCTCGCTTGCGGCGTGCGCGGCTCCTCCCCCTGCGCCAGGATCAGCGCGCGTCCCTGGTGTGCGGCGCGCGTCAGGCGCAATCGCACGGCGTGGACGCCGCTGTCGCGCCGTTGCAGCTGCGCCTGCACGATGGCGTGCGCGCCGATGCCGTCCCCGAGCGGCACCGGCCCATCGGGCCATTGCGGCGCCAACTGAAGCAAGGTCATCGCTTGCAGTGCTGCCAGGCTGTATTGCAGGTGCTTGCAGGCGGCAGGATTGGCGTCGAGCACCTGCCAGTTGGCCGCGTCGAACAGATAGGCGTCATTGTTGGCGGCCTGCAGGGCCGGCGCCAGATGGGGCAGCTCAAGCGTATCTGACATGGTGGTAATGGTCTTCATGGTTCATTAGCGGCGTGCGCGCCAGAAAGCGGCAAAACGGCGCAGCACGCGGGTCGCACGCGTATTGTGGCGGCCGCGCCGGCCGGCGCCGGCCCGCAGGCGGCGCCACCAGGCGCGGCGCGCGCGGCTCAGCAGGCTCGACAGGCGGCTGACGCGGCGCCAGGCGCGCGTCGCTTGCAGTCGGGCGATCCAGCGGTCCTTGTTCTCCATGAAGCGGCCATGCCAGCGGGCAAACCATGGCAAGGTCAACAGGGTGGGAAGGGTCAGCGTGTACAGGCGCGCCACCGCTGCGGCGCCGCCCAGCTTGGCCGCGACGATCACGCCGATGCCGGAAAACGCATGGCCGCGCGCGATCGCCAGCAGGGCCAGCAGCTTGACGGGAAACAGCAGCACCGCCGGCAGCACGAACACGGCCAGCGCCCAGTAGGGCGGCAGGCGCTGTATCCACGCTTCAAGCGCGTGCAGCGGCGGAAACTGCGCCACCAGCCGCATGGCGCGCGCGCCGGTCGCCCACAGCCATTCCTCGATCAGCAGGAAAATGGCGGCCAGGTAGACCAGCGGCGCAAACAGCCAGCGCCTGAAACGGTAGTGTTTTCTCATCCGGCTCCAAACATATTGCCCTGATGATACGTCAAAAAAGCCCACGCGCACGCAGGTGCGGGCCAGCTGGCGGGGCTACAATAGACAGATGAATAAAGCATTTGTAAAAGAGTCCGACAACGACGACGATGAAGAAGCCGCCGCGCTGGCGCTGGCCATTCCCGCCGGCGCCAAGAATTACATCACGCCGGCCGGCTACCAGCGCATCCGTGCCGAGCTGCTGCAACTGATCGACGTCGACCGCCCGGAGGTGGTGCGCATCGTGCATTGGGCGGCGTCGAACGGCGACCGCTCGGAAAACGGCGATTATATCTACGGCAAGCGCCGCCTGCGCGAGATCGACCGCCGCATCCGTTTTCTCACCAAGCGGATGGACCTGGCCGCCATCGTCGACCCCAGCGTCCATCATGGCAACGACCAGGTCTTCTTCGGCGCCACGGTCACCTACCTCACCGGCGACGGCGAAACGCATACCATCACGATAGTCGGCATCGACGAATTCGACCCGCTGAACGGCAAGATCAGCTGGGTCTCGCCGATGGCGCGCGCGATCACCAAGGCGCGCGAGGGCGATGTGATCATTCTGAATACCCCGCTGGGGGCGCAGGAACTGGAGTTGCTGGAGGTGACGTACCCGGCGCCGGGGGATGTTGCTTGAACGAGTGTTGAAGCATAAAACACCTGGAAAACCGTAGCGAGCGGCAGTGAGTTGTGGCTGAGAAGCGCAGCTGTGCTTAAGCACAGCGAGCATCGCAGGCCGCAAATCTCGACGCGCAGTAGGTTTAACAGGTGTTTTTAATTCCGTTCGCGCAGGATGCGGTTCACGCCGGCAACCCTGCGCACATTGCGCAGCAGCGCCGCCAGGTGTACGCGATCCTTCACCTGCACGGTAAAGCGCAGCTGGTCGAGCACGTTGTCCTTGTCTTCGTCCATGCCGACATAGATGATGTTGGCGTCGGACTCGCCGATTTCGGCGGCCACGCGCGCCAGGATGCCGCGCTCGCTGTTGATCAGGACCTTGATGCGGCAGTCGAAACGGCGGTTCAGCTCGGTGCCCCAGCGCACGGCGATCCAGCGGTCCGGTTCCTTGATGCGCTGGCGCTTGGCCTGGGTGCAGTCGCTGGTGTGCACCAGCAGGCCCTGGTCGCGGCGCAGCTGGCCGATGATCTGGTCGCCCGGGATCGGCAAACAGCACGGCGCCAGTTGCACGGACACGCCTTCGCTGCCGCAGATGGTGACCGGGTCGAGCTCGCTGCCGTGGTTGTGTTCGACCGGCATGCTGGCCGCTTCGCCGCCGATCAGGCCAAAGATATGGCGCGCCACCAGGGTAGCCATGCGCTTGCCGATGCCGATGTCGGCGTACAGCTCGTCGAGCGAATGGGCGCTCGATTCGTTGAGCAGGCGTTCGACCAGCGGCGCCGGCAGGTCGGCGCCGATATTCAGGGTTTGCAGCGCCTGCGACAGCAGTTGCTGGCCCAGCGAAATCGATTCGGGCAGGTTGATGGTGCGCAGGTGGTGGCGGATCGCCGAACGGGCCTTGCCGGTACGCACGAACGACAGCCAGGTGGGGCTGGGGCGCGAAGCCGAATCGGTAATGATTTCGACGATATCGCCATTGTGCAGCTCGGTGCGCAGCGGCGCGGTTTCATTGTTGATCTTGACGGCCACGGTCTGGTCGCCGATGCCGGTGTGGATCGAATAGGCAAAGTCGATCGCCGTGGCGCCGCGCGGCAGCGCAATGATCTTCGACTTCGGCGTAAATACATAGACCGAATCGGGGAACAGGTCGACCTTGACGTGTTCCAGGAACTCGGCCGAGTCGCCCGTCTGCTGCTGGATGTCGAGCAGCGACTGCAGCCACGCATGGGTGCGCTGTTGCAGGTCGGACGGGTTCGATTCGCCGCTTTTGTAGAGCCAGTGCGCCGCCACGCCGGACTCGGCGGTGCGATGCATTTCCTGGGTACGGATCTGGAATTCCACCGGCGTGCCGTAGGGGCCGATGACGGTGGTATGCAGCGACTGGTAGCCGTTCAGTTTGCGGATCGCGATGTAGTCCTTGAACTTGCCCGGCATCGGCTTGTACAGGCTGTGCAGGGTGCCCAGGGTGACATAGCAGTCGGCAAAGTTGCCCACCACCACGCGAAAGCCATATACGTCGAGCACCTGCGAGAACGACAGGTGCTTGCTGCGCATCTTTTTATAGATGTCGTACAGGGACTTTTCGCGGCCCGTCACTTCGGCGTCGATCTCGGCCATGGAGAGGGTGCTTTTCACCGCCTCCATGATCTTGTTGACGACTTCGCGCCGGTTGCCGCGCGCCGCCTTGACGGCTTTGGCCAGGGTGCGGTAGCGCATCGGGTGCAGATGCGAGAACGACAGGTCCTGCAGTTCGCGGAAGATATTGTTCAGGCCCAGGCGGTGCGCGATCGGCACATACACTTCCATGGTCTCGCCGGCTATGCGCGCCTTCTTTGCGGCCGTCATGAAGTCCAGCGTGCGCATATTGTGCAGGCGGTCGGCCAGCTTGATCAGGATGACGCGCACGTCGGAGGCCATCGCCAGCAGCATCTTGCGGAAGTTTTCCGCCTGCGCTTCGATCTGGCTCTGGAATTCGATTTTTTCCAGTTTCGACAAGCCGTCGACCAGGTGCGCGACGGGGGCGCCGAAGCGCTCGATCAGTTCGTCTTTCTTGACGTCCTGGTCTTCCATCACGTCATGCAGCAGGGCGGCCATGATGGCCTGCGCGTCGAGCTTCCAGTCGGCGCAGATTTCGGCCACGGCGATCGGGTGCGAGATATACGGCTCGCCCGAGCGGCGCATCTGGCCCAGGTGCATTTCGTCGGAGAAGCGGTAGGCTTCCTTGACTTTTTTCAGGTCGGCGGGAGAAAGGTATTCGGCCAGCTTGTCGGCCAGGTGACTGACCGACGCCACGCCGGGCACGGGTGGCGGCGGGCTGGACGTGCCGGTGCCTGGCGCATGCGTGCCCGGCGCTTTTGGCGCCTGACGCGGGGCCAGGGGTGGCGGTGCTGCTGAAGTCGTGTCGGCTGGGGTCAGACTCATAAAACGTCGCGTTACTTCGCAGTGTGAATAAAGGGTAAAGTAGAACCAGGGATCACCACTGTTCCGGCACGCGCCTGGCTGTTACATCGGCACCTTTTTCAGCATCTCGATGCCGACTTTGCCGGCAGCGATTTCGCGCAGTGCGACAACGGTAGGCTTGTCCTTGGCATCCACTTTAGGGGTATGGCCTTGCAGCAACTGACGTGCGCGGTAGGTCGCCGCCAGGGTCAGCTGGAAACGGTTAGGGATCTGCTTCAAGCAATCTTCAATGGTGATACGGGCCATGGTAACTCCTAATATATAGTATTGGTACAGTATTGGTGCGTGGCGCTGTGTGACTGGCGTGCAGCGCTGTTATTCGGCGTGCAGGCCCAGTTGGGCGAAAAGCGAGGCGTTGCGGGCCGCTTGTTGCGCAAACCGGCAACGGGCCGCTCTCACGATCGCGCTCAGTTCGGACAAAGCGACCGTAAACTCTTCATTGATAATAACATATTCGAACTCCGGCGCGTGGGCGATTTCGCCGCCGGCGGCCAGCAGACGCCGCGTGATGACGTGCGGTTCGTCCTGGCCGCGCTTGTTCAGCCGCTCTTCGAGCGCATCGATCGACGGCGGCAGGATGAAAATCCCGGCCGCACGCGGAAACTGTTTGCGCACCTGGCGCGCGCCCTGCCAGTCGATTTCCAGCAAAATATCGGTGCCGGCCGCCATCTGTTGCTCGACCATGATGCGCGAGGTGCCGTAGTAATTGCCGTGCACTTCGGCCCATTCCAGGAACTCGCCCTGGTCGGCGCGCGCGATAAAATCGTCGGCGCTGGTGAAATAGTATTCACGGCCGTGCTCTTCGCCGGGGCGCGGCGCGCGCGTGGTGGTCGAGATCGACAGCTTGATGGCCGGTTCCTGCGCCAGCAGCGCGTTGACCAGCGTCGATTTGCCGGCGCCCGAGGGCGCGGCGACCACGAACAGGCTGCCGGAGAAGGCGGTAGGGTGACTCATGCGTATTTTTCCAAGGCGTGGGATGGCGCCGTTAGTGCGGCGCCCAATCCGCTATTTTACCAAGAGGCAAGGCGCGCGGCCAGTCCCATGGCACGCCAGGCGGGCGCTATTCCAGATTCTGCACCTGTTCGCGCATCTGCTCGATCAGCAGTTTCAGATCCATCGAGGCGTCGGCCAGTTCCTTGACGGACGCCTTGGCGCCCAGGGTGTTGGCTTCGCGGTTCAGTTCCTGCATCATGAAGTCCAGGCGCTTGCCGACCTGGCCGCCCTTGGTCAGGATATGGCGCGTTTCGCCCAGGTGGGCCGACAGGCGCGCCAGTTCTTCCGACACGTCGATGCGGATGCCGTACAGGATCACTTCCTGGCGGATGCGCTCCATCGCGTCCTGGCGCGACAGCGCCGAATGCGACCCCTGGCTGGCCAGGCCCAGCGCGTCCTGCATGCGCTCGATGGCTTTTTGCTGGAAGGCGGCGACCACTTGCGGGATCAATGGCGTGATGCGCTTGACGATGGCTTCCATCGCTTCGATGCGCGCCACCAGCACCGCTTCGAGCGCCGCGCCTTCGCGCTTGCGGCTGTCGACAAAGGCGGCGATCGTCCGTTTTGTCAGGGCGCCGACGTCCGCTTGCAGCGACTCCTGGCCCACTTGCGCTTCTTCGATCACGCCAGGCCAGCGCAGCAGTTCAGCCACCGACATCACGGGCGCCGACACGAAATGCTGGCCCACTTCCGATTGCAGGCGCGCCAGTTCGGCCAGCAGCGGCAGGTTCAGCGCCTGCGTGCCGGCGGTGGCGGCCTTGCGGCCAAAGCTCAGGCGCACTTCAACCTTGCCGCGCGTGATGGCCGACATGACAGCGGCGCGCAGGTCCGGTTCGAGCGCGCGCAAATCGTCGTTGATACGGAATTGCAGGTCGAGAAAGCGTGAATTGACGCTCTTGATTTCAATTGTCAGCGTGCCTGCAGCCCCTTCGCTGGTGGCAACGGCGTAGCCTGTCATGCTCGAAATGCTCAAAGGATTCCCCGATTTGGTCTTATATACAGTCACTTATACACTTAATCAGCTAGCGCAGGCAAGACCGCCCGCGCGCCTGAAACAGGGGCGCCATCGTGGGGTGGCCCGTTTTTTGCGCATGAGAAGGCGCATGCGGCGCAATAGTGTGCGTTTTACGGCATTGTAAAGAAAATTGTGCAGGGTGGGGCAGGATTGTCGTGCAGGCGAGCGTGTTGCTTTCTGGTTCGCCCGTCCTGGCGGCGATCGCTATCTGGCAGGGCGCCGCGCGGTGGTAAAATCGCTGCCGCATCCACCCCTACAGGACACTCCATGACATTTGCATCCCGCCCGAGCGGCCGCGCCGTCGACGCACTGCGCGCCATCCGCATCACCCGCCAGTACACCATGCATGCCGAAGGCTCGGTGCTGATCGAGTGCGGCGACACCAAGGTCATCTGCACCGCCAGCATCGAGGACAAGGTGCCCGGTTTCCTGAAGGGCAAGGGACAAGGCTGGCTGACGGCCGAGTACGGCATGCTGCCCCGCTCGACCCATACGCGCATGGACCGCGAAGCGGCGCGCGGCAAGCAGTCCGGCCGTACCCAGGAAATCCAGCGCCTGATCGGCCGCTCGCTGCGCGCCGCCTTCGATCTGCAGGCCTTCGGCGAGCGCACCTTGCATCTCGATTGCGACGTGATCCAGGCCGACGGCGGCACGCGCACGGCCTCGATCACCGGCGCCATGGTGGCTGCCTACGATGCGTTTGCGCAGTTGCAAAAGCGCGGCGCGATCACTGCGATCCCTGTAAAAAGCTTTGTCGCCGCCATTTCGGTCGGCGTCTACCAGGGCATGCCGGTGCTCGATCTCGATTACGCGGAAGACTCCAATTGTGATACCGACATGAACGTGGTGATGACGGAAGCGGGCCACTTCATCGAAGTGCAGGGCACGGCCGAGGGCGCCGCCTTCGACCGCGCCGGCATGAACCGGCTGCTGGACCTGGCGCAAGGCGGCATCGCCGACCTGGTCAGGCTGCAAAAGCAGGCGCTGGGGCTGTAAGGGCAGAGGCGGGTGGCGTGCAAAAGGTTTACAATGTCGGCACTTCACACGGACGACTGACATGACCCAACGCCTCATCCTCGCCTCCAACAACGCCGGCAAGCTCAAGGAATTCAACGAGCTGCTCTCGACCATCGGCTTTGCCGTGCACGCCCAGGGCGAGTACGACGTGCCTGAAGCTGACGAGCCATTTCGCACCTTTGTCGAAAACGCGCTGCAAAAGGCGCGTCACGCCTCGCGCCTGACGGGCTTGCCCGCGCTGGCCGACGATTCGGGCGTGTGCGTCAATGCGCTCGGCGGCGCGCCGGGCGTGTACTCGGCGCGCTATGCGGGCGAGCCGAAGTCGGACGCGGCCAACAGCGCCAAACTGATCGCCGATCTCGGGCAATATGCCGACAAGTCCGCCTATTACTACTGCGTGCTGGTGTATGTGCGCCACCCCGACGATCCGCAGCCGGTGATCGCCGACGCGCGCTGGCATGGCGAAATGATCGCCACCCCGCGCGGCGCGGGCGGCTTCGGCTACGATCCGCATTTTTATATTCCCGCGCTGGGCAAGTGCGCCGCCGAGCTGACGTCCGACGAAAAGAACGCGCTGTCGCACCGCGGCCAGGCGCTGCGCATATTGGTCGAGAAACTGCGATGATCCCGATTAAAGTGGCGGGCAGCATGGCCCGGCCTGCTTCGAAGCCCGGCAATGTCCCGGCGCCGCAGGACGGCATTTCCGGCGCGGCCGGCGCGGCCCTGCGCTATCTGCAGCCGGGCGCGCTGAACCTGACGGCCTTGCCGCCGCTGTCGCTGTACATCCATTTTCCGTGGTGCGTCAGGAAATGCCCGTATTGCGACTTCAATTCGCACGAGGTACGGCAGGAGCAGGGCTTTCCGGAAGACGACTACCTGGCCGCGCTGCGGCTGGACCTGGAAATGGCGCTGCCCTTGATCTGGGGCCGCAAGATCCACACCATTTTTATCGGTGGCGGCACGCCGAGCCTGATGTCGGCGGCCGGGCTGGACCGCCTGATGTCGGACGTGCGCACCTTGCTGCCACTGGAGAGCGACTGCGAAATCACCATGGAGGCGAACCCGGGCACGTTCGAGACGGAGAAATTCAAGTCCTACCGCGCCAGCGGCGTCAATCGCCTGTCGGTCGGCATCCAGAGTTTCAATGGGCGCCATTTGCAATCGCTGGGCCGCATCCATGACGACCACGAGGCGCGCCGCGCGGTCGAGATCGCGCAGGCGCATTTCGACAATTTCAACCTCGACCTGATGTATGCGCTGCCGTCGCAGACGCTGGCCGAAGCGCAGGCAGACCTGGAGACGGCACTGTCGTTCGCGCCGCCGCACCTGTCGCTGTACCACCTGACGCTGGAGCCGAACACGCTGTTTGCGAAATATCCGCCGGCGCTGCCCGACGACGACGAAAGCGCCGACATCGCCGACATGGTGGCCGCGCGGGCCGCGCAGGCCGGTTATGGCCGTTATGAAGTGTCGGCCTATGCCCGGCCGGGCCGCCAGGCGCGCCACAACCGCAATTACTGGGAGTTTGGCGACTATCTCGGCATCGGCGCAGGCGCCCATTCGAAAATCTCGTTCCCGCACCGCGTGCTGCGCCAGGCCCGCTACAAGCAGCCGCGCGCCTATATGGAGGCGGTGCGCGAGGGCAAGCCGGTGCAGGAAGAGCGAGAACTGGCGCGCGAGGAAATGGGCTTCGAGTTCATGCTCAACACCCTGCGCCTGACCGGCGGCTTTGCGCCGAACCTGTTTGCCGAACGCACGGGCCTGCTGCTCAACGCCATCGAGCAGCCGCTCAATGCGGCCGAAGCGAAGGGCTTGCTGTACCGCGACCACCAGGTGATACGACCGACCGAACTGGGCCTTTGTTTCCTCAACGATCTGCAGCAGATGTTCCTCGAACAATAGGGTTCAGCATTCACTGCACGCCAGCGGCGCGCAGGCGTTGCAGTTTTGCCGCATACAGCGCCTGGTCGCCGCGCGTGGTGCTCTGGTCCAGCGCCAGTTGCAGCTGCTTGCCGGCTTGCCGCCACTGCCCCAGTTGCGCGTGGGCCTGGGCCAGCCAGAAATGGAATTCGTGATAGTACGGGTCGCGTGCGATCTCGCGCGAGAACAGGGCGATGGCGAGCGCGTAGTCGTGCCGCTCCATCGCCGCCTTGCCCAGATTGAAATAATGGAACGGCGGCTGTGGTTGCAAGGCCAGCAGGCGCTGCCTCAACGGCTGCGCCTGCTCTGCCAGTCCCGACGCTTCCAGTGACTGCGCCAGGTTGGCCAGCAGCACCGTATTGTCGGGCGCGCGCTCCAGCGCATGGGCCAGCGTGCGCTGGCCCGCTTCGGTATCGCCATGGCGCAGCTGGACCAGGCCCAGCGTGTTGTAGGCGCCGCTGAACGACGGGTCCTGCACGATGGCGCTCCTGGCCCACCAGTAGGCCGCATGTACCTGGCCCCGGCGCAGGGTTTCGGCGGCGCGGTTATTCATGTACATGGCCAGAATCGTCGCCTCGCCCAGTTCGCGCGTGCGGTAGCCGGCCACGTCTTTCGACGGCAGGAAGTCGATCACCATCATGGCGCTGGCATCGTAGCTGCGCGAGTTGTCAAGGCGCTGGCGGCCCAGCACCAGGTTGACATGGCCGGCGACAAAATACAGGTCGCCGCTGCGGCTCCAGCTTGCTTCGCCCAGCACTTCCTGGTAGCGCACGGCCAGCCCCAGCTCCTGCGCCAGCGCCGCCGTCATGATCACCAGCGACAGGCAGTTGCCGCTGCGCGCGGCAAACGTTTCGCTGGCGTTGCGCGTGAAATCGGCATCGTATTCGAGCTTGAGCATGGCCTTGTCGTACAGCGCCTGGTACAGGGCGGCGCGCGGGTTGTTCGAACGCGCGTCAGTTTTACGCAGCAGTACCTCGTTGCGCAGGTAGCGGCGCATCGCATCGTCGAGGGCGAACACCTGGCTGGCGTCGACCGCCATGGCGGGCGCAAAGGCGCTGTCGCTGAAGACCGGGGGGGCTGGGGGCGGTGGCGTGGCGCAGGCGGCCAGCAGGGCGCACGAGAGCGCAGTGATGAGGATGCCGAGATGGCGGCGCATGATTTCTCCCGTACAGGCGCCGTATCAACTGCCGCAGGTGGCGCGCCTGGCCCACCTGGTATCAGTATCGGCGCCACCTGGCGCCGTGTCAAATCAATGAGAACTCTTTTAAAACTCCTCCCAGTCTTGCTCGCCGGCAGGCGTGGCGGGCGCCTTGGGCGTGGCCGGATGGGCTGCCAGGGCCGGTTTGGCAACCGCCTTGCGTACTGCCGGCTTTGCCGGCGCGGCATGCACGGCGGAACGCGGCCGCACGGGGGGCGGGGCATGCACGGCCGGCGACTGCTCCAGCTTGAAGCCGCCGGCCACCTGCGCCAGGCGGGCCGCCTGGTCCTGCATGCTTTCGGCGGCGGCCGCCGCCTCTTCCACCAGTGCCGCATTTTGCTGCGTCACCTGGTCCATCTGCGTGATGGCCTGGTTGACCTGGTCGATGCCCAGGCTCTGCTCGGCGCTGGCCGAGGTGATTTCTGCCATGATGTCGGTGACGCGGCGCACGCTGTCGACCACCTCGTTCATGGTACTGCCGGCCTGCTGCACCAGGCGGCTGCCGCCGTTGACCTGGGCCACCGAGTCGTCGATCAGGCTCTTGATTTCCTTGGCCGCGCTGGCTGAACGCTGGGCCAGGTTGCGCACTTCGGTGGCCACCACGGCAAAGCCGCGCCCCTGTTCGCCGGCGCGCGCAGCTTCCACCGCCGCGTTCAGCGCCAGAATATTCGTCTGGAAGGCGATGCCGTCGATGACGCCGATGATGTCGACGATCTTTTTTGACGAGGCATCGATGGCGCCCATGGTGGCGACCACCTGGCCGACGATGCCGCCGCCGCGCTCGGCTACTTCCGAGGCGGACAGGGCCAACTGGTTGGCCTGGCGCGCATTGTCGGCGTTCTGCCGCACCGTCGAGGTCAGCTCTTCCATCGACGAGGCGGTTTCTTCGAGCGAGCTCGCCTGCTGCTCCGTGCGCGACGACAAGTCCTGGTTGCCGGCCGCAATTTCGGACGATGCGGTGGCGATCGCGTGGGTGCCCGTCTGCACTTGCGACACCACGTTGATGAGCGCATCGTTCATGCCTTTGAGCGCGCGCATCAGGTCGCCCACCTCATCGCGCGTGGCCTGGCCGAACTGCGTGCGCAGGTCGCCGGCGGCCACCGTGGCAGCCACCGCGATGGCCGCCTGCAGCGGCTGCGTGATCGAGCGCGTGATCAGCCAGGCGCACAGGCTGCCGAAGACGATCATCAGGCCGGCCAGCAGGGCCGTCAGGGTCTGGCTGCGCGTATTGGCCCGTTCGATGGCATGGGCGGTGTCATCGATGGCCTGGCGCTGCTCGGCCAGGAAACCCTGCACCTTGGCCTGGTAGGCCTGGGCGGCCGGCATGTATTGCTGGGTGTAGACGCGTTCGGCCGTCTCGGCCTGGCCGGTCTTCCTGGCCGCCATCACCGCCTGCTTGGCCTCCTGGTACACGCCGCGCACCTGCATCACCGAGGCAAAGGTGGCTTTTTCCTGCTCGCTCGACAGCATGCCCTCCATCTGTTTCAGCAGGCCCCCGCCTTTTTTGGTGCCGGCCGCAATCGCGTCGGCAAACGTCACCGACAAGCTCTCGTCGGAGCTTTTGGCAATCAGCGTGGTGCGTTCGATGGCCGCATAGATCAGCAGGTACAGGTCGGACGCCAGGCGCTCCTTGGCCAGCGGCTTTTCCATCATGGCGCGCGTGGCCTGGGCGTTGCCCCAGGCGCTGATGACGGAAAACGAGGTGCAGATGATGGCCAGCAGCAGCACCACGGCAAAGCCGATCGCCAGGCGGGCGCCAATGCGAATATTGGTAAGTGTTTTCATGGTGTCTTTTGGTTGCAGTGATCAATAAAGCATTTTCCATTGGAAATGCTACATGGACATGACGATGGCAAGATCGTGTTCAAGCGTGGTGTGGCGCCATGCTTGTGCACCAGGCGGGGTTGGGGCCCGAGAAAACAAATAGTGAAAAAACGCCATGCCTTGTGTCGAGAGCGGGGGTGGCGGTGCGTAAATCCTACCATGCAAAAATGATTGTCGGTACGAAATGCGCAGCGGCCCGGTGGGTCGCAGGGGGCTTGTTGTTTTTCGCTCAGGCGTGCAGGTCCAGCGCCTGGCGCAGGTCCGGCCGCTCGGCCCAGCGCGCAAAGGCGGCGGCCATGCGCTCGCTTTCGGCGATGGCGCGGCGCCAGTCGCGCATGCGCGCCGCATGGTCCTGGCCGTAATGGGGAAAGTCGCGCCGGTCCGGCAGCTTGCCGTTGGGCAGGCTGGCGACAAAGGCGGGCGAAGGCGATACCAGGATCATGTTGTCGAGCGCCGCATCCTGGCCGCGCACGCGGCGCCAGGGCATGGCCTTGTCCAGCCATCCTGGCACGATGTAGTCGGCAAAATGCGGATACAGCACCAGGTCCGGCTCGCGCTGGTAGGGCAGGTGCAAATGGTAGTCGACCAGGCCGCCGTCCCAGTAGCGCCCGGGCGGCGCACCGGCGATGTCGGTCACCGCATCGAGTACCAGCGGAATCGAGCCCGAGGCGAGCAGCGCGTCGCGCAGATTGTCCTGTGCCAACGGCACGAAGTGGGCGTGGAAGTCGTCGAAGCGCGAGCGCAGCCAGCTCGCGCCGTCCGGCCCCGCATGGAACACCACGCGCTCAAGCGAGGCGGCCAGGCGCGCGCGCGCCACGGCATTGCTGGCTGCGGCCAGCAAAAAGCCGCGCCGGTCGCGCCAGACACCAGGCCGGTCCAGGCCCTTGAGTCCGCGCACGGCCAGCACCGCCAGGCTATGCTGCGCATGTTGCAGCACTTGTGCATCCTGGCCGTCCAGCATGGCGTCGAGCAGGGCGCGGCAGGTGCGGCTGACGTGGGCCGGCGTCGGCTTGTCGGGATAGCGCTGGCCCACGTAGTGGCGCACCAGGCGGCGCTGCGCGGCGACCGGATCGGCAAAGGTTGCCGCCGCCATGCGCCAGGCGCCGATCGAGGCGCCGATGAACTGGCGCCGGCGCGGCGCGCGCGGCAAAAAATCGCCGAACAGCCAGCAATCGAACTGGTGCAGGATCAACCCCTTCGGCCCGCCGGCAGCGGCCGGCACGATGGCGATGTCAAGCGCGCGCAAGCCGTGCTCGGCGATGCGGGCGCGGGCCCTGCGGCCCAGGCGGATGGTGATGGCGGACGTGCTTGGCGACATGGGGTGCAGCTCGTGACTGGTAAACAGCTTTTCATTGTAGCGCCAGAGATGGCATCAGGCGTGTGCCACACCATGAAAAAAGCGGCGCCGTGCACTGCACGGACGCCGCTTTTCCTGATGGTGGCAGGTCTTAGCGCAGCGCCGAGATCAGCTGTTTCAGCTTGCCCGTATCGACGCAGAAGGCGCGGATGCCTTCGGCCAGTTTTTCGGTCGCCATCGCGTCTTCATTCATCATGAAGCGGAACGATTTTTCATCGAGCGACATCTTGACGATACTGGCGCCCGGCGCCGCTTCGGCGCTCAGCTTGCGTTGTATCGGCGCGTCGCTGTCGGCCAGCTTTTGCAGCAGGTCGGGGCTGATGGTGAGCAGGTCGCAGCCGGCCAGTTCCAGGATTTGCGAGGTATTGCGGAAACTTGCGCCCATCACTTCGGTGGTGTAGCCGAACTTGCGGTAGTAATTGTAGATGCGCTTGACCGACTGCACGCCCGGGTCTTCCGCACCCATGTAGTCGATGCCGGTCGACTTCTTGTGCCAGTCGTAGATGCGGCCGACGAATGGTGAAATCAGTTGCGCGCCCGCTTCGGCGCAGGCGATGGCCTGGGCCAGCGAGAACAGCAGCGTCATGTTGCAGCGGATGCCTTCCTTTTCCAGGATCTCGGCGGCGCGGATGCCTTCCCAGGTCGAGGCCATCTTGATCAGCACGCGTTCGCGCGCGATGCCGGCGTTCGAATACAGGGCCACCAGGTCGCGGCCCTTGGCCACCGTGCCATCGATATCGAACGACAGGCGGGCGTCGACTTCGGTCGACACGCGCCCGGGTATGGTCTGCAGGATTTCCACGCCAAAGGCGATCAGCAGCCGGTCGATGATTTCGGTGGGCGATGCGTTCGGATGGTCGCGCACGGCCTTTTCCAGCAGCGGCTTGTACTCATCCTTTTGCACGGCTTTGAGGATCAGCGAAGGATTGGTGGTCGCATCGCGCGGCGTGTACGCCTGGATCGACTGGAAGTCGCCCGTATCGGCCACCACGGTAGTGAATTGTTTGAGTTGTTCTAATTGGTTCATGGCTGCGCTCAAAAGAAGGAAGGGGCTTGCCGGGGTATTGTACCGACTAGCCGATAAAGGAATCAAACTGCATGTCGAATTCCTGCAAAGCCTTCTGCGCATTCTGCATCTTCTTGCGGAACTCCGGCCCGCGCTGCAGGGCCAGGCCCACTGCCAGCACGTCGATCACCACCAGGTAGGCCAGGCGCGCCGAGATGGGCGTGTAGGGGTCGGTGTTGAAGATCAGGTCGATCGGGATCAGCACGGTAGCCAGGTCCGCCAGCGGCGTGCCTGACGGCGCCAGCACGATCACGTCGGCGCCGCCGCGGCGCGCCAGTTTGACCGAGCGCACCAGGGCCGGGCTGTTGCCGCGCTGCGAGATGGCGACCAGTGCGTCGCCGCCGCGCAGCAGGGCTGCGGCGATGCTGTGGATATTCGGGTCGCTGTAGGCCACCGTCGGCACGCCCGAGCGGAAGAACTTGTGCTGGGCGTCGGCCGCCACGATGCCGGAGGTGCCCTGGCCATAGAATTCGATCTTGCTGGCGCGCGACAAAATATCGAGCGCGCGCTGTATCGCTTCCGGGTTCAGGTTGTTGCGCAGGTCGAGCAAGGTGTTGATCGAACGGCTGCAGATTTTATTGACCAGGTCTGCCGCCAGGTCGTCCTGCGCCGGCTGCTCGTTAGCGCCCGGCATGGCCAGCGCCAGGCCCTGCGCCAGGCGCAGCTTGAACTCATGCCAGCCGTCATAACCGAGGGTGCGGCAGAAACGCACCACGGTCGGCTCCGACACCTGCGCGTTTTTCGCCAGCGCGGTGATGTTCTGGCTGACCGTCTGGTTCGGTTGTTCCAGCACCGCCAGCGCGACTTTTTTCTCCGACTTGGAGAGCGAGTCGAGCTGGGTGCGGATGGAATCGAGTAGCATTAATTAATCTTTTATTTCTGGCAACGGTGAAGCAGGGGTTTCGCGGAGTACTACTCCGCGCCTGCGTAACGGCCTGGCCTTGCAAGGCCAGGCTCCTTGCGCTCCATTCTTAGTCCTCTGGGAGCGCTTCTTCACGCCACTGCAAGCCATCGCGTCCGATCAGCGCGCTGGCCGCCGCCGGGCCCCAGGTACCGGCCGTGTACGGGATCGGTGCGCTGTCGTTCTGTTCCCAGTTGTCGAGGATCGGTTCGACCCATTCCCAGGCCGCTTCCAGTTCGTCGCCGCGCATGAACAGGGTCAGCTGGCCGCGCAGGACGTCGAGCAGCAATCGCTCGTAGGCGTCCATGCGGGGGGTCTTGAACGATTCGCGGAAATCGAGTTCCAGTTCGGCCGGTTTCAGGCGCATGCCGTCACCCGGGGTTTTCGCCATCAAATTCATGCGCAAACCTTCGTCGGGCTGCAGGCGGATCACCAGGCAGTTCGGCTGGAAGCTCGACGTCGGCTGGTTGAAGATCGAGTGCGGGATCTGCTTGAAGCGCACGACGATTTCGGCCAGGCTGTCGGCCATGCGCTTGCCGGTGCGCAGGTAGAACGGCACGCCGGCCCAGCGCCAGGTGTCGATTTCCGCTTTCAGCGCGACAAACGTCTCGGTGCGCGAATGCTCGGGCGCATCGGGCTCGTCGCGGTAGCTCGGCACGTTGGCGCCGTCGACATGGCCGGCGCGGTACTGGCCGCGCACGATGTTTTGTGCCAGGGTGGTCGGCGTGAATTTTTTCAGCGAGCGCAGCACTTGCAGTTTTTCATCGCGCACGGCGTCCGGTGCGATCGAGGTCGGCGGCTCCATGGCGACGATGCACAGCAGTTGCAGCAAGTGGTTCTGCAGCATGTCGCGCAGCGCGCCCGAGGTGTCGTAGTAGCCCATGCGGTTGCCCACGCCGAGTTTTTCGGCGATGGTGATCTGCACGTCGGAAATCCATTCACGGCGCCACAGCGGCTCGAACAGGATATTGCCGAAGCGCAGCGCCATCAGGTTCTGCACGGTTTCCTTGCCCAGGTAGTGGTCGATGCGGTAGATCTGCGATTCCTGGAACACCTTGCCCACTTCGGCATTGATCTGCTTGGCGCTGGCCAGGTCGCGGCCCAGCGGTTTTTCCAGCACCACGCGCGAAGTTGGGGTGACCAGGCCGTTGTCTTCCAGGTTGTCGCAAATCAGGGCGAACAGGTGCGGCGGCGTGGCCAGGTAGTACACGCGCGTCAGGTTGGCGTCGCCGCGCAGCGCCTCGACCAGCGGCGCATAGGTCTTGGCGTCGCTGGCGTTGAGCGACACATAGACGATACGCGCGCAGAACTTGCTCCAGGTGGCCGCGTTGAGCGTGCTGGCCTTGATGTGCGGGCGCGCATTGGTTTCCACCATTTTCAGGAAGGCGTCCTGGCCGCTGTCCTGGCGGCCGACGCAGATGATGCGCGAAGTCAAAGGCAGGTCGTTCGCGACATCGCGCGCATACATTGCAGGCAGTAATTTACGCATGGCTAAATCGCCGCTGCCGCCAAACAGGACCAGGTCAAAATCGGTAAGAGCCATAATATGATGTCGTCGCAAAAGTAAAGGAGCCGGAGCCGGGAGGGTGCTGATCGCTGGCAGCGCTGTGGCGCAGCGTCGCGCTTGTAGCGCCGCGTGGTACCGCAGTTGATGCTACTGTAAATTCATGGTGTAAATTTACTACGTAGAACTGGCAATTGCAAGAAATTTTACTACATTGTGTTTCATGCCGCCACTATCGCATTATAGGCCGGTGCGCTGCACTTGCCACAGCATCATGGATTCCAGGAAGGCCATGATTGCCGGGGAAATTTTCGCCCGCAACGGTGTGGATTTGCGCTGTAGCAACAACACCGACAAGAAAAGCCGCCGTAAAGCCCTTGAACTAATTTAAGTAACTTTAAAGAAATAAATTGACCGTATAATCGGCATAAAACGCTGGCTACCATGTTGGCGACGAAATACTGCGCTGTAGCGTCGGCCATGCCCCGAATCCGCCTTCCGACACTACCGTACCACGCCTTCAGTCATGAAAGCGCGCGGCAAGGGGACTTCAATCACGGACAACAAGACGGCTCAAGGGGAAATAATGAATTCAATGCAAGAGATCGATGAGCGCACCAGCCTGACAGGCAATAACAAATTTGAGCTGTTCCTGTTCAAGCTCGGCACCAGCGACCATTCGACCAGCCGCGAACTGTTCGGCATCAATGTATTCAAGGTGCGCGAGATCATGGAAATGCCGGCCATCACGGCCGTTGCCGGTTCCCATCCGCACATGTTGGGTGTGGTCAATATCCGTGGCCAGATCGTGCCCGTGATCGACTTGCCGATGGCGGTCGGCTGCAAGAGCAGTGGCCTGAAGATCCTGATGGTGACGGAATTTGCCCGTTCGACGCAGGCTTTTGCTGTGGAAGAGGTCGATGAAATCGTGCGTTTGGAATGGAACCAGGTGTTGTCGGCCGAATCGAGCGTCGGCGGCGGCCTGGTCACCAGCATCGCCCGCCTCGACGGCGATACCGACAAGACGCGCCTGGCGCAAGTGCTGGACGTCGAGCAGATCCTGCGCAATGTGCTGCCATCGGGCGACCCGGACGTCGACAAGGGCAGCATCGGCCCGCTGGTGCGCCTGCCGCCTGGCGCGGTGATCCTGGCCGCCGACGATTCCTCGCTGGCCCGTTCCCTGATCGAAAAGGGCCTCGAAGCGATGGGCGTGCCCTTCATCATGACCAAGACCGGCAAGGAAGCGTGGGAGCGTCTGCAGGCGATCTCCGCACAGGCGGCGACCGAAGGCAAGACGGCAAAAGACAAGGTTGCGCTGGTGCTGACCGACCTGGAAATGCCGGAAATGGACGGCTTCACCCTGACCCGCAATATCAAGAACGACGGCCGCTTCGCCACCATTCCGGTCGTGATTCACTCGTCGCTGACGGGCTCGACCAACGAAGACCACGTCAAGGGCGTGGGCGCCGATGGTTATGTGGCCAAGTTCGTGGCCGCCGAATTGGCCGACACGATCCGCAGGGTGTTGGCGCGGTAATTTCAACCCAACTTCCAAAGGCTGGGGTCAGACCCCCTCGCCCGTTAGCAATGAATTTTGCGTTAGCGGCATTGAGGGTCTGACCCCGGCAGTTACGCCTGGTAAGCCGTTTCCGGCTGCCCCGCCACATCGACCCTGACCGACAGCACATGCCCCGTCAGCGGGTATTCGGCGATCTCTTCTTTTGACCGGTTGTGGCTGGCGGTGGTGATATACAGGGTGCGCAGGTCGGCGCCGCCGAAGGTGACCATGGTGGGGCAGCGTGCCGGCACCGTGATGTCACCGAGCAGTTGGCCATCGGGCGCGAAGCGCAGGATCTTGCCGCCTTCGAACATGGCCGACCAGTAATTGCCTTCGCTGTCGACGGCCGCGCCGTCGGGGCGCCCGCCATAGTCCGCTGCCTTTTTATCGGTGGAAAAGCGCTGGAACGGTTGCGCTGCGGAAAGGGCGCCGGTGGCCGCGTCGAAATCGAAACGGTCGATGCGGTGGGTGGTGGTGTCCGCGTGGTACATGGTGTGCTGGTCGGGAGAAAACCCCAGGCCATTCGAGACCGTCATGCCGCCCGACCAGATTCTGCGCACCTTGCCTTTTTCCAGCACAAACATTTCCGCCGCATCCGCATTGCGCGGCTCGAAGATCGTGCCGACCCAGAAACGCCCTGCGGGATCGACCTTGCCGTCGTTGAAGCGGGTGGTGGCCATGTCGAACGGCGCCGGCGCGATGTGCGCCAGGCTGCCGGTCCTGGTGTCGAGGTGTGCAAAGCCGCTGCGCAGCGCCACGATCAGGCCGCCGCCGGCGTTGATGGCCAGCGCCGACGGTTCGCTCGGCATCTCCCATTGCGTCTGCTTGCCGCTGTCCGGATGCAGCCGGTGCACGGCGCGCCCGTCGATATCGACCCAGTACAGCGCCTGTTCCTTCGGGTGCCACAGCGGGCATTCGCCCACCTGCATGGCTTGTTCGCTGACGACCTTGATTTCGTAAATATTCATTGATCTCTTTTGTTTAGTAGGCGGCTTTGGCGGCGCGCGCCAGGGCAATCAGGCCATTGGTCGAGCAGTCGTGCAGTTCCGGCTGGGCCTCGCCCGTCAGTTCCGACTCGATTTTCCTGGCCAGTACCTTGCCCAGTTCCACGCCCCACTGGTCAAAACTGTTGACGTTCCACAGCACGCCCTGGACAAACGTCTTGTGCTCGTACAGGGCGATCAGCGCGCCCAGCGTCGAGGGTGTCAGCTGGTCCATCAGAATGGTGTTGCTGGGGCGGTTGCCGGGGAAGGTCTTGTGCGGCACCAGCGCTTCGATCTGTTCAACTGGCAAGCCTTGCGCCTGCAGGTCCGCGCGCACTTCCTCGCCCGTCTTGCCGGTCATGAATGCTTCCGACTGGGCGAAGCAGTTGGCCAGCAGGGCGTCGTGGTGGCCCGGCAGGTCGTGCGTGGCGCGCAAGGCGGCGATAAAGTCGATCGGCGTGATGTCGGTGCCCTGATGCAGCAGCTGGAAGTAGGCGTGCTGGGCATTGGTGCCGCAATCGCCCCAGATGACGGGCCCGGTCGGCACGCCGACGGGCTGGCCGTCCCTGGTGACGCGCTTGCCATTGCTTTCCATGTCCAGCTGTTGCAGATAGGCCGCAAAGCGGGAGAGGTCCTGGTGATACGGCGCGATGGAAACGGAGCCGCAATCGAGGAACTGGCGGTTCCAGAAGCCGACCATGGCCAGCACCACCGGCATGTTCTGTTCGAGCGGTGCTTCACGGAAATGTTGGTCCATCGCATGCGCGCCGGCCAGGAAATCGCTGAAGTATTCGAAGCCGACGGCCAGCGCCACGGCCAGGCCGATCGACGACCAGACCGAGTAACGGCCACCGACCCAGTCCCAGAACGGGAACATGTTGGCCGGATCGATACCGAACTCGACGATGGCCGCCGCATTGGTCGATACCGCCACGAAGTGTTTCGCCAGATCCTTTTCTTGCGCTTCCAGCAGCAACCAGGCGCGCGCCGTGTTGGCGTTGAGCATGGTTTCGGCCGTCACGAAGGTTTTCGAGGCCACGATGAACAAGGTGGTTTCGGGATCGACTTTCGACAGCGTCGCTTCCATGTCGTGGCCGTCGACGTTCGACACGAAATGCATTTCCAGGCCCGGGTTGGCGTAGGAGCGCAGCGCCAGGCAGGCCATTTTCGGCCCCAGGTCGGAGCCGCCGATGCCGATATTGACGACGTCGGAAATCGGCTTGCCGGTGTAGCCCAGCCAGCTGCCGTTGCGCACCTTGTCGGTAAACGCTTTCACGCGCTGCAAGACATCGTGCACGTCGGCGTCGATATCCTGGCCGTCGACTACCAGCCTGGTGCCGCGCGGCGCACGCAATGCCGTGTGCAGAACCGCCCGATGTTCGGTAAGATTGATTTTCTCGCCAGTAAACATCGCTTCGCGCTGCGCTTCCACGCCGCGTTCGCGGGCCAGGTCGATCAGCAAGGCCATGCTGGTCGCATCGACCCGGTTCTTCGAGTAATCGAGCATCAGGCCGGCCGCGTCGATGGTCATCTGCGCAAAACGCTGCGGATTGTCGGCAAACAATGCGCGCAGGTGCACATCGCGCACCGTGGCGCTGTGGGACTGCAATTGCTGGAAACTGGTCAGGGTAGTGAGGGCGGGAGTGGACATGGCGGTCGGCTGGATACTGGTCTCGGTTATAAGGCGTGCGGCGCACCCGCGATGGGCGCTGCCGACGGTGATATGAGAATAATACATCAGAAAAAAGTAAATTCACTACAGTTTGTATCAAAGACCAGGCGCCATCATGTGGTTTTCAGCATGAACAGCCATTGAATCAGGCAATGGAGGCAGGATTTTCGCCAAGCTGGTACCTGGCATGCAAGCATTGAAAAGCGGAAAAAATGTGGTTTATTTATGGTGTTGGCCCCAGCAAGAGTGCTTCTGCCTCACCATTTTGTAGTAAAATTTCACAAAATACTTTTTAAGGAATCCATCATGGCGCTGCATCCAGTAGTCGAATCCGTAACAGCGCGCATTATCGCGCGCAGCCGGCCATCGCGCGGCGCCTATCTGTCGCACCTCGATGCCGCCCGCATCCAGGGCGTGCAGCGCGGCGCGCTGGCCTGTACCAACCTGGCGCACGGCTTTGCCGCCTTTCCCGCCAATGACAAACTGGCACTGAAAGAATACAAAAAGCCGTCGGTGGCCATCGTCTCGTCGTACAACGACATGTTGTCGGCGCACCAGCCGTTTGAGCGCTTTCCGCAAATCATCAAGGAGTCCGTGCGCGAAGTGGGCGCCGTGGCGCAGTTTGCCGGCGGCGTGCCGGCCATGTGTGATGGCGTGACGCAAGGCCAGCCCGGCATGGAGTTGTCGCTGTTCTCGCGCGACGCGATTGCCATGTCGACCGCCGTGGCGCTGTCGCACAATATGTTCGACGCCGCGCTGTACCTGGGCGTGTGCGACAAGATCGTGCCGGGCCTGTTGATCGGCGCGCTGCACTTCGGCCACTTGCCGGCCGTGTTCGTGCCGGCCGGCCCGATGACCTCGGGCCTGTCGAACAAGGACAAAGCCAAGATCCGCCAGCTGTATGCGCAAGGCAAGGCGACGCGTGAAGACTTGCTCGAAGGCGAATCGAAAGCCTACCACGGCGCCGGCACCTGTACTTTTTACGGTACTGCCAACAGCAACCAGATGCTGATGGAAGTGATGGGCCTGCACCTGCCTGGCGCCGCCTTCATCACGCCGAACACGCCGCTGCGCGATGCGCTGACGGCCGCTGCGGCCCAGCGCGCCGCCGTGATCACGGCGCAAGGCAGCAATTACTTGCCGGTCGGCCATATCGTCGACGAGAAATGTATCGTCAACGCCGTGGTCGGCTTGCTCGCCACCGGCGGTTCGACCAATCACACCCTGCACCTGGTGGCGATCGCCAAGGCGGCCGGCATCGTGATCGACTGGAACGACTTCAATGAACTGTCGTCCATCGTGCCGCTGCTGACGCGCATCTATCCGAATGGCGAAGCGGACGTCAACCATTTCCATGCGGCCGGCGGCACCGGGTATCTGATCCGCGAACTGCTGGACGCCGGCCTGTTGCACGACGATGTCAACACCATCCTCGGCCACGGCCTGCGCGCCCACTGTACCGAGCCGTTCCTGGGCGAAGACGGCAAGGTATTCTGGAAAGATGCAGCGGCCGCCAGCGCCGACGAGAGCGTGCTGCGTCCGGCCTCGAACCCGTTCGCGCCGGACGGCGGCATGGTGCTGGTGGCCGGTAACCTAGGCCGCGCGGTGATGAAGGTGTCGGCCGTCAAGCCCGAGCACCGCACCGTCGAAGCGCCTGCCCTGGTGTTCAATTCGCAGGAAGATTTCATGGCCGCCTACAAGGCCGGCACGCTGGACCGCGATTTCGTCGCCGTGCTGCGTTTCCAGGGCCCGCGCGCCAACGGCATGCCGGAACTGCATGCGCTCACGCCGGCGCTGGCCAATCTGCAGGATGCCGGCCGCCATGTGGCGCTGGTCACCGATGGCCGCATGTCGGGCGCGTCGGGCAAGGTGCCTTCGGCCATTCACGTGTCGCCTGAAATCCTGGCCGGCGGTCCGCTGGGCCTGGTGCGCGACGGCGACGTCATCCGTCTCGATGCTTTTACTGGCGTGCTCGAAGCGCTGGTGCCGGCCGACGTCTGGCATGCGCGTTCGCTGGTCACCGCTGATTTGTCGTCCAGCCATATCGGCATGGGCCGCGAATTGTTTTCGATGTTCCGCTCCACCGTCAGCGCGGCGGAAGAGGGCGCCACCACGTTCGGCCTGCCGTCGCCGATTCCCACCACCGTGCCCTTGCACGAAGGCGAGAATGTCGGCGATACTGTGCCGGGCTCCGATGAAGACTTTTTGGCAAGGAAATAAACATGACCATGACACTCCTGGAAATTATGCGCACCTCGAGCGTGATCCCCGTGATTGCGATCGACGACCCTGAACACGCCGTACCGCTGGCCCGCGCGCTGGTGGCGGGCGGCATCCGCGTGCTGGAAGTTACCTTGCGCACCAAACACGGCCTGGAGGCGATCCGCGCCATGTCCGAAGTGCCGGGCGCCATCGTCGGCGTCGGCACCCTGACCCGTCCCGAGGAATTCGCCGCCGCGCGTGACGCCGGCGCCGTGTTCGGCGTCTCGCCTGGTTTGACTGGCGCGCTGGTGGCCGCCGCAAAAAGCAGCGGCCTGCCGCTGTTGCCTGGCGTAATGACCCCGGGTGAGGTGATGGCGGCGCGTGAAAACGGCTTCTTGCAACTGAAACTGTTCCCGGCCGTGCCAGCCGGCGGCATCGGCATGTTGAACGCCATCTACGGCCCGCTGCCGGACGTGACGTTCTGCCCGACCGGCGGCATTTCGCAGGAAACGGCGTCGCAGTTCCTGGCGCTGAAAAACGTTGCCTGCGTGGGCGGCTCGTGGCTCACGCCGAAAGACGCGATCGCGGCCGGCAACTGGGAGCGCATCACGGAAATCGCCAAGGCAGCCAGCGGTTTGCGCTCCGCCTAGGCGCTCCGCCTAGGCGCTCGGCTTAAGTTTTACCCTCGCGGCAAGCCGTCCGGCTTGCCGCGCTTTCGCATTTGCTGATGCCCATGCCAGATTTTCGCCGTCCCTTGAGCGCTGGTGAAACCGCCATGGCGCGCAGCGTCTTTCAGGGCGCCATCGACTACACGCGCGTGCGCGTGGTGTGCGGCTCCTTCCTTCCCTTCAATCTGCAGGACCAGAACACGGCCATGACGCCGCGCGGCAGCCTGTATTTCATGGCGCCCCAGTACCGCGACGATTTTTCACGCGAGAACGCCAGCGGCAAGCTGTTCTTCATTCATGAAATGGTGCATGTGTGGCAGTGGCAGCTGGGCTACAACTGCCTCTGGCATGGCTTGCTGCTGGCGCTGTCCGGCGGCTATTGGCGCCAGCGCGCCTACCGCTACGACAGCAGCGTGCGGGGCACGACGCTGGCCAGCTACAACATGGAACAGCAGGCCGAACTGGTGTCTCACTATTTCGGCGCCACCGAACTGGGCCTGGCGTCGATGACGGCCAGGCTGCCTTTTTTGCGCGAGGTACTCGGTGGCTTCTTGCAGTCGCCCGGCAACCCTGCTTTGCTGCCGGGGCGCTGGCTTGCAAGGTGATCCCACCTTGCAAGCCAGATAGTCAGGCCGGCGGTGTCGGCGGAGAATCGTTGCTGATGACCTGATTGCGCCCGCCGTCCTTGGCGCGGTACAGCGCGCGGTCGGCGGCGCCGATCAATTGGCCCATCTCCAGCGGCGCGCCAGCGCTGTGGGAGGCCACGCCGATACTGATGGTGATCGGGCGCGGCGCGCCGTCCTGCTGGCCATTGTCGATCGCCAGCGCGCGCACGCCCTTGCGGATCGCCTCGGCCAGGCCCAGCGCCTTGGACAGTTCGGTATCGGGCAGGATGGCGGCGAACTCCTCGCCGCCGTAGCGGGCCAGCACATCGCCGGAACGGTTTAGCATGGCGGCCAGCGCGCCGGCTACTTGCTTGAGGCAAGTGTCGCCTTGCTGGTGGCCGTACTGGTCGTTATAGTCCTTGAAATGGTCGATATCGATCATCAGCAGCGACAGCGGGCTGCCGCTGCGCCTGGCGCGCCGCATTTCCTTGTCGATCGCCACATCGAAATGACGGCGGTTGGCGACACCGGTCAGACCGTCCGAAAAGGTTTGCGAGCGCAGCACCATGGTCTGCTCGCGCAGCAGTTTTTCGCGGCCCACGGCGATGGTGACGTCGGTGATCTGGATCAGGCAGTGGCGCGGCGTGCCGGGCAGGCTGATCGGTGTGACCGCCACCGCCTGCTGCATGCGTTCGCGCCGCTCGCTGCCCGCCGCCGCCTGCTGGTACAGCGGGAACGGCGCCTTGTGCAGCGACTGCGACAGCAGCGACTGGAAGTTGTCGCGCAGGGCCTGGGTGATGGCCGACTCGATGCGCTTGTGCTGCAGTTCGGGGAACACCTCGAAGAAATCGCGGCCCAGCACGGTGTCGGCCTGCCATCCCGAATGGCGCTCCAGCCAGCGGTTCCACAGCAAGATGCTGCGGTTGTCGTCGAGCACGATAGCGCCCAGGTTGACGGCGCCGATAATGCTTTCGAGCAGGCTCAAGCGGTGCAAGGTTTGGGGCATGGTGCTCACGCCGGTCCAAACACCTTGGCCAGGTAGCGGCTGACCTGTTCTTTCAGGTCGTGCAAGGCGGACAGGTTCAGCACGAAGGCGACATAGCCGTGGATCTGGTGCTTGGCCAGCACGAAGTCGATATGCAGCATCAGCACCACGTCATCGCCCTGGTCGCCGAAGACGGACAGGATTTCTGCGCTGGTGCCCACGTGGTAGATGGGCAGGGAGCCGTGCAATTGGCTGTCGAACAGGTTGGCCAGCGTCCCCACGCAGGAATTGAGGATGATGTTGCCGATTTCGCACATCGCCTCCTGTTCCATTTCCGTCAGTTCCTGCAGCGGGACGGCGTCGCCCACCATCAGGCGCACGATTTCCAGGCTTTTATCTTCGGGAAACATCAAGATGGCTTCGGTGGCAAACGCCCCATCGTAATGCTGGCTGACGCCGCAAATGCGGTCGCCGTCGCGCTTGTTGCCCAGCAGGTCCGCCGCGTCGGCACGGTTCAGGAAGGTAATCGATGGCACCGACATGGAGACTTCTTCGTTGACGATCTCGCTCATGGAGGCCGCAGCGTGACCCACGCCGATATTGAAGATTTCGATCAGCGCGTCGTTTTCCAGTTCGGACAGGTTGACCATGTTCAGGCTTCCAGCGTATCGATCAGCTGGTGGATGCGCGTTTCCGTGATCGGCTTTTCCATGAAGCCTACTTTCAGTTCGCTGGCGCGGTTGCGGATGGCGTTTTGCACATTGGCCGTGACCAGGAAGATATGGGTCTGCGGATACAGGGCGCGCAACTGCTCGGCGGTGGCCACGCCGCCCATGCCCGGCATATTCACGTCCAGCAGGATCAGGTAGGGGTTCAGCGCCTTGACTTTCTCCAGCGCTTCCTCGCCCGTGGCCGCTTCAGTGATCTGCCAGGTGGCATGTTTGCTGAGAATAAATTGATGCGCCATCAAACGTGAAACGCGGCTGTCATCGACAACCAGTACCTGTTTACTGTGATCCATTTGTATTCCTGAGGCGTCATCTCTGTCAATGTGACATTTTCGCATAGATTGCCGCAGCACCTGATAATTCGCCATGCGAATTGCCCCAGGACGAAAAATGCAAGGACTTCCACCCGCAGTCAGTTGCTGCGTCGCCCTTGACCATGTTTGCCGGTCCGGCGATCCAGTAAAATAGCGCCATTCCCACTTTACCCTGCCTGCCATGACCCAAGACGAATTGAAACAAGCCGTAGCCCGTACCGCCATTGATTATGTCGTGAAAGGCGAAATCATCGGTGTCGGTACCGGCTCTACCGCCAACTTTTTTATCGATGAACTGGCCAGTATCAAGGACAGCATCAAGGGCGCGGTCGCCTCGTCCGAAGCGACCGCCGCGCGCCTGGCCAGCCACGGCATCGCCGTGTTCGACCTGAACGATGTGAGCGAAATCGCCGTGTATATCGACGGCGCCGACGAAATCACGGCCAGCGGCGCCATGATCAAGGGCGGCGGCGCGGCGTTGACGCGCGAGAAGATCGTGGCGTCGGTGGCGAAACAGTTCGTCTGCATCGCCGACGGCTCCAAGCTGGTCGAGACCCTGGGCGCCTTCCCGCTGCCGGTGGAAGTGGTGCCGATGGCGCGCGCCGCCGTCTCGCGCCAGCTGGCCGCACTGGGCGGCACGCCGCGCTTGCGTCTGAAGCCCGGCAGCGATGAAGCCTTTATTACCGACAACGGCGGCGAGATCATCGACGTGCTGGGCTTGAAGATTGTCGATCCGGTGGCGCTGGAGCAGCAGATCAACCAGATCGTCGGCGTGATTGCCGTGGGCTTGTTCGCCGCACGCGGCGCCAATGTGTGTTTGCTCGGTACGCCTGAAGGCGTGCGTACCTTGATCTACTGATGTACTGATCCTCGGCACCGTTGTTTCAGATGGCGGCCCCGTGTGGGCCGCCAGTCATTTGTGCCTGGCGATACACAGCCAGCGTGCGCAGCAAACCGCCCAGAAAGAGGCCGCTGAAGACGCCATACAGCAGGCAGACGGTCAGCACGAAACCGGTGGCATGGGCATAAGCGGGATGCATCGCCAGGCTGACCGCTACCGCATATTTCATGCAAAAGATCGCCAGCATCAGCGCCAATGGCAGCCAGCTGCCGGCCACCCGTACGCTGCCCTGTTGCGGCAAGGCCAGCAACTGGCGCGGCTTGGTCATGCTCCAGGCGAGAAGGCCGCCGGCCAGGGCGCCCGCCGTCCAGGCGTAGGGCGCCATGCCGTCGAAGCCGAAACTGCCATGCACGCCGGACAGCGACAGCGCCAGCATCACCAGCGGAATGATGCACAGCTTGCGCAAGCTCACTTCACGGGCGCGGCTGGCCAGCACGCCGCGATACACGAGAAACGCCAGGATGGCCCAGACGTAGAGGGGGGTGTGGCTGAAGAGCTGTTGCATGGTGTGCGCCTTGAAAAGTCGTTGTCGATGGACGTACTGTGCCTGCCAGCGGCGACGGCGGCGAGCGCACTGCGACGAAACAGAGGAGGGATGCCGTGAAACGGCTTGAGGTGGCGTGAAACTGTGGCGTGAAACTGAGAAATGAAACCGAGAAATGAAACTGCCCGTGACGCCGTCACGGGCATACAACTTATTCTGTTGGCGGCACGTAACCCATGGCGGCGTCGGCGCCGTCGCCGAAGAAGTGCTTTTCCATCTGCGTGGCCAGGTATTTGCGGGCGCGCGCGTCGGCCAGGTTCAGACGGTTTTCATTGACCAGCATGGTCTGGTGCTTGAGCCAGGCGGCCCAGGCTTCTTTCGAGACCGATTCGTAAATTTTCTTGCCCAGTTCGCCCGGGTACGGCGGCAAGTCCAGTCCTTCGGCTTCTTTGTTGAGTTTGACGCAATGGATAGTGCGGGCCATCTGTGCTCCTGAATCGGTGTAAAGATAAAGCGTGATTATAAGGCACTTTGCGCGGCGCTACCGGCTGGCATGGCTGGCTGGCCGCGCCGCTTGTGGTTCGCTCTTGCGCCAGATCAAATTTGATCTGCGCCGCCCCAGCTAGTAAGATGTGTTGTCGCGCAAGTGCGCTCTTGCGCCAGTATCGCATCAACCACGCGGCCTGCCCGCCCAACAAGAATGGATTCCCCTATGGTCTCAGTCAAAGTCAACGACATCAGCGTCAGCAATGAAGGCAAGTTTGTGCTGTTTGGCGGCATCAATGTGCTCGAATCGCGCGACCTGGCCCTGCGCGCCTGCGAAGAATATGTGCGCGTCACGCAAAAACTGGGCATCCCGTATATTTTCAAGGCCAGCTTCGACAAGGCCAACCGCTCGTCGATCCATTCCTACCGTGGCCCGGGCCTGGAAGAGGGCATGCGCATCTTCCAGGACGTGAAAGCCGCGTTTGGCGTGCCGATCATTACGGACGTGCATGAACCATGGCAGGCGCAGCAGGTCGCCGAAGTGGTCGACGTGTTGCAACTGCCCGCCTTCCTGGCGCGCCAGACCGACCTGGTGGTGGCCCTGGCGAAGACCGGCAAGGTGATCAATATCAAGAAGCCGCAGTTTTTGAGCCCCGGCCAGATGGCCAATATCGTGGAAAAGTTCAAGGAAGCGGGCAATGAGCAGCTGATCCTGTGCGACCGCGGCACCTGCCTTGGCTACGACAACCTGGTGGTCGACATGCTGGGCTTTGGCGTGATGAAACAGACCTGCAACGATCTGCCCATCATTTTCGACGTTACCCACGCCCTGCAGCAGCGCGACCCCGGCGGCGCCGCTTCCGGTGGCCGGCGCCAGCAAGTGGCGGACCTGGCCCGCGCCGGCCTGGCCGTCGGCATTGCCGGCCTGTTCCTGGAAGCCCATCCCGATCCCGATAACGCGCGCTGCGACGGCCCGAGCGCCTTGCCGCTCGATAAACTGGAACCGTTCCTGACGCAATTGAAAGCGCTGGACGACCTGGTGAAATCCTTCCCTGCACTGAATATCAATTAATGGAAAACGGTAAATTGACACCGCGCCTGGCCATTGTCATTCCGGCCCGCTACGCCTCGACCCGCCTGCGAGGCAAACCGCTGCTTGAGATCCTCGGCAAGCCGATGGTGCAGCATGTGTACGAACGGGCGCTGCAAGTGCCTGGTGTCGATACGGTGGTGGTGGCCACCGACGACCTGCGCGTGGCCGACGCCGTGCGCGGCTTTGGCGGGCGTTGCGTGATGACCTTGCCTGAGCATCCGTCCGGCACCGACCGCCTGGTTGAGGTGATGCAAACGGTGGACGCCGACATCTATATCAACCTGCAGGGCGACGAGCCTTTGGTGCGCCCGGGCGACATCGCCTTGCTGGCCGACGGCATGCGCGTTGACAGCGCGGTGCAGGTCGGCACCTTGTACCATGCCATCGATGCTGTGGAAGCGCGCAATCCGAATACCGTCAAGGTGGTGCTGGCGGCCAATGGCGACGCCCTGTATTTCAGCCGCGCGGCGATTCCCTTTGCGCGCGACGAGGCGCCGGCGCAGTATTTGAAACATGTGGGCGTGTATGCCTACCGGCGCGAGGTGCTGGCCGCGTATTCAAAACTGCCGGCAGCGATGCTGGAGCAGGCCGAAAAGCTCGAGCAGTTGCGCTTGCTGGCGGCCGGCCTGCGCATCCGCGCCTTCGAGGTGGCGCCTTCCGGCCCCGGCGTCGATACGCCCGAGTGCCTGGCGCGCGTGAGGGCGCTGATGGCAGGCGAGCTGCCGGCGTCCTTGCCGACCTTGGCTGCGACCTTGGCTGATATCAAACTGGTGATTACCGACGTCGACGGCGTGCTGACCGACGGCGGCATTTACTATGACGCCACCGGCGAATGCCTGAAGCGCTTCCATGTGCGCGACGGCCTGGGCATGCGCCTGCTGGAAGAAAACGGCGTGCGCGTGGCGGTACTATCCGGCCGCGATTCGCCCACCCTGCGCAAGCGCGTGGCCGACCTGGGCATCACCCTGTACCAGTTCGGCGTGAAGGACAAGCACGCCGCCTGCCGCGCGCTGATGGAGCAAGCCGGTGCCGGCGTCAATGAGACCGTCTGCATCGGCGACGACAGCATCGACCTGCCCGCGTTTGCCGCCTGCGGCCTGTCGTATGCGGTGGCCGACGCCCCCGTCTATGTGCAGGCGCGCGCCAGCGCCGTGCTGGTCAAGGAAGGCGGCAAGGGCGCGTTCCGCGAACTGGCCGACGCCATCCTGGTCGCCCAGGGCAAGGAGCATGTCTTCGGTTCGGCCGAAGGTTTTTCCACCGTGATGGGCAGGGTGGCCCAATAAAAAACGGCCGCCATGTGCAATGCATGGCGGCCGTTTTTGTTGATGGTATTTACAAGGTCTTGATCAGCACCTGCGATTTGCGCTGCCAGTTATACATATGCTGGCGGTCCTTCGGCAAATCGTCGACGGTGGCCGGCAAAAAGCCGCGTTTCTTGAACCAGTGCGAGGTACGCGTGGTCAGCACGAACAGCTTGGTCAGACCGGCGGCGCGCGCGCGGTTTTCCATGTGCTTCAGGATGCGCTCGCCGTCGCCCTGGGTCTGCACTTCCGGGTTGACGATCAGGCAGGCCATTTCGGCCATTTTCTCGGCCGGGAACGGGTACAGCGCGGCGCAGCCGAAGATCACGCCATCGTGCTCGATGACGGAGAAATAATCGATTTCGCGTTCGATCAGCTCGCGGCCGCGTTTGACCAGGGTGCCGTCCGCTTCCATCGGTTCGATCAGCTTGATGATGCCGCCCACGTCTTCGATGGTGGCCTGGCGCAGGCTTTCCAGGTTTTCATGGCTGATCATGGTGCCCACGCCATCGTGGGTAAATAATTCCAGCAGGGCCGAGCCGTCCATGGTGAACGGCACGATGTGCGAGCGGTCCACGCCGTTGTGGCAGGCCTTGACGCAGTGTTTCAGGTAGAAGGCGGTGGCGTCCGGCAAAAAGCCCG
Organism: Janthinobacterium sp. PC23-8; assembly: GCF_002250505.1. GTDB lineage: Bacteria > Pseudomonadota > Gammaproteobacteria > Burkholderiales > Burkholderiaceae_D > Janthinobacterium. Next base: position 958,135 of record NZ_NJGY01000001.1, on the reverse strand, counting down.
CCATCAGCACGGCTTCGGCCTGGTGCGAGGACAGCTCGCGAATTTCCACGCCGGTGGCGTCGGCCATCATCGGCGTTTCGGTAATGAAGATCAGTTTGTCGGCATGCAGGGCGATGGCCGCGCTGCACGCCACGTCTTCCATGGTCAGGTTGAACGCTTCGCCGGTCGGCGAAAAGCCCAGCGGCGACAGCAGCACCAGGCCGTCGGAGCCGAGGATGGAGTGGATGGTTTCGGCGTCGACCTTGCGCGTGATGCCGGTCAGTTCCAGGTCCACGCCATCGATCACGCCCAGCGGACGCGCCGTGATGAAGTTGCCGGAAATAATACGGATCGCCGCGTTCGACATCGGCGTATTGGGCAAGCCCTGGCTGAAGGCGGCCTCGATATCGAGGCGCAATTCGCCGGCCGCTTCTTTCGCGCACTCGAGCGCGGCGATGTCGGTAATCCGTACGCCGTTGTGAAAACGGCCTTCGACGTTACGCAGCGCCAGTTGTTCGGCCACCTGCGGACGCGAGCCGTAGACCACGGTCACATTGATATCGAGCGCATGCAGCAGAGACAAGTCATGGGCCAGTACCTGCAGCGCCCCGGCGCTGACGAGTTCACCGGGGAAGGCGACCACGAAGGTCTTGCCGCGAAAGGCGTGGATGTAGGGCGCGACGGAGCGCAGCCATTGGACGAATTGGGTAGGGTTTTCCATTAAGCGCATTATAATTCGCTGCGCGATGTGCGCGCTTAAAATACCTGTAAAAAACAATGTCTTCAGCCAGCAATAAGTCTTCCCCTCCTTCCACTGTTGCGAATGTGCCCAATCCGGAGGCTCGCCAGCGTGCGCCCGGTAGCCGGCAAGCGCCGCCAAGCCGCGAAGCGCGCGAGGCCGCCCGCGCCGCGCGCGAAGCGGAACAAGCGTTCCGCAATCCGCTGCCGCCGATCACCTATCCGGAAGACTTGCCGGTCTCGGGCCGGCGCGCCGAAATCGCCAAAGCGCTGCAGGAAAACCAGGTCATCATCGTGTCGGGCGAAACGGGTTCGGGCAAGACCACCCAGTTGCCGAAGATCTGCCTGGAACTGGGACGCGGCCAGAAGGGCATGATCGGCCACACCCAGCCGCGCCGTATCGCCGCCTCGTCGACGGCCAAGCGCATCGCGCAGGAACTGGGCACGCCGCTGGGCGTCACGGTGGGTTTTAAAGTCCGCTTTGCCGATACGCTGACAAAAGGCGCATCGGTCAAGCTGATGACGGACGGTATCTTGCTGGCCGAGACACAGACCGATCCGCTGCTGAAAAACTACGACACCATCATCATCGATGAGGCGCACGAACGCAGCCTGAACATCGATTTCCTGCTCGGGTATCTGAAGCAGCTGCTGCCGCGCCGGCCCGACCTGAAAATCATCATCACCTCGGCCACCATCGACGCCGAGCGCTTTGCGCGCCACTTCGGCACGCTTGACAAACCGGCGCCCGTGATCGAAGTGTCGGGCCGCCTGTACCAGGTGGAAGTGCGCTATCGTCCGGTCGAGCGCGAACAGGTGGCCATGCCCGGTGCGGGCGCCAACGCCGACAAGCCTGGCCAGCGCACCGCCGCTGCGCGCGAAAAACGCGACCTGATGGACGCCGTGGTCGATGGCGTGGAAGAACTGTGCCGCATCGGCTCGGGCGACGTGCTGGTATTCCTGCCGGGCGAGCGCGAGATCCGCGACTGCGCCGAAGCGCTGCGCAAGCACCATCCGCCGCACGTGGAGATCCTGCCGCTGTTCGCCCGCCTGTCGGCCGAAGAACAGGAGCGCGTGTTCAGGACCAGCAATGCGCGCCGCATCGTGCTTGCCACCAACGTGGCGGAAACCTCGCTGACCGTGCCCGGCATCCGCTACGTGGTCGACGCGGGCCTGGCGCGCGTCAAGCGCTACAGCTACCGCAATAAAGTGGAGCAGCTGCAGGTCGAACCGATCGCGCAGTCGGCCGCCAACCAGCGCGCCGGGCGTTGCGGCCGCGTCGCCGACGGCGTCTGCATCCGCCTGTATGAAGAGCAGGATTATTTGCTGCGCCCGAAATTCACCGAGCCGGAAATATTGCGATCCTCGCTGGCGGCCGTCATTTTGCGCATGAAGTCCCTGCACCTGACGGACGTGGAGACTTTCCCGTTCATCGAGCCGCCGCTGGCGCGCGCGATCGCCGACGGCTACCAGCTGCTGCAGGAACTGGGCGCCGTCGATGACGTCAACCGGCTTACGCCGCTGGGCAACAAGCTGGCCAAGCTGCCGCTGGACCCGCGCGTGGGCCGCATGATTTTGGCCGCGCTGGACAACGCCTGCCTGAACGAAGTGCTGATCGTCGCCTCGGCGCTATCGGTGCAGGACCCGCGCGACCGGCCGATGGAACACCAGCAGGCGGCCGATGAAGCGCACAAGAAATTTGCCGATGAAAAATCGGAGTTCTTGAGCTACCTGAAGATCTGGCGCTGGTTCGAGTCCGCCATCGAGCACAAGAAAACCAACCGCCAGTTGCAGGACAATTGCCGCACCAACTTCCTGTCGCAGATGCGCTTGCGCGAATGGCGCGACGTGCATTCGCAATTGCTCACCATCGTCAAGGAACAGGGCTGGCGCCTGAACGAAGCGCCGGCCACGTATGACAACTTGCACATGGCGCTGCTGACCGGTTTGCTGGGCAATATCGGCTTCAAGGGCGAGGACGAGCCGGGCGCGGGGTATCTGGGTGCGCGCGGCATCAAGTTCCATATCTGGCCCGGTTCTTCGCTGCTGAAAAAGCCGGGCAAGTGGATCATGGCGGCCGAACTGGTCGACACCACGCGCCTGTACGCGCGCTGCGTGGCGCAGATCCAGCCCGAGTGGCTGGAAAAAGTCGGCGAGCATCTGCTGAAAAAATCGTGGGGCGAGCCGCGCTGGGAAAAACGTTCGGCGCAGGTCACCGCATCGGAACGCGCGACTCTTTACGGCCTGGTGGTGTACAGCCAGCGCCGCATCAACTACGGCAATTTCAATTTGCCGGAAGCGCGCGAGATCTTTATCCGCGACGCGCTGGTGGGCGGCGACTTCGACACGCGCGCGCCGTTCTTTGCGCACAACCTTAAACTGATCAAGGACATCGAAAACCTCGAACACAAATCGCGGCGCCTGGACGTGCTGGTTGACGATGAACTGATCGCGGCCTTCTACGACCAGCTGCTGCCGGCGGACGTGTGCAATGGCGCCGGCTTCGAAAAATGGCACAAGGACGCCACGCGCGAGAACCCCAGGCTGCTGTACCTGAACCGCGAAGAGCTGATGCGCCACGAGGCGGCCGGCGTGACCACCGACCTGTTCCCCAAAATCATGTCGGTGACGGGCCTGGAAATGGGGCTGACGTACCACTTCGAGCCGGGCAGCGTGCGCGATGGCGTGACCTTGTCGGTGCCGCTGTATGCCTTGAACCAGTTGCCGCGCGAGCGCTGCGAATGGCTGGTGCCGGGCATGCTGAAGGAAAAAGTCCATCTGCTATTAAAATCGTTGCCGCAAAAGCTGCGCCGCCACTGCGTGCCGCTGCCCGATTATGCGGCCAAATTCTGCGAGCGCGTGCACGAGGCGGGCGTGTTCGGACGCGGCGACCTGGTCGACGCGATTATCCTTGATATCCGCACGCAGATCACCATCAATGTCTTGACCACCGACTTCAAGCCGGAAACCCTGCCTGCCCATCACTTCATGAATTTCAAGGTGATCGACGAGCATGGCCGGCAACTGGACATGGGCCGCAACCTGGCCACCTTGCAAGCCGAATTCGGCGGCCAGGCGCGCCAGAGTTTTCAAAAGCTGGCCGAGGTGTCGGGCGTCTCCGCTGCCGGCATGCCGGGTACCGGTACGCCGGGTGCGAAAGTGGCCGGCAGCCAGGTTGCCGCGCGCTTGCAGTCGCAGGCGTCGGCGGCGCCGGCCAGGAATGCGGCCAAGCCTGCCGCATCGGGCAATACCGTCGCCCAGCATATGGGCCTGACGGGCTGGACCTTTGGTGAATTGCCGGAGTTGCTCGAAATCGTGCAGGGCAAGCTGACCCTGATCGGCTTTCCGGCGCTGGTCGACAAGGGTACGCATTGCGATCTCGAAGTGTTCGACGACCCGACGGTGGCGGCGCGCACGCACCGCATCGGCCTGCGCCGCCTGTTTGCCTTGCAGATGAAGGAGCAGATCAAGTTCGTCGAGAAAAGCATTCCTGGCCTGCAGCAGATGGGCATGCAGTTCATGGCCCTGGGCTCGCAGGAAGAATTGCGCGAGCAAATCATCAACAAGGCGATCGACATCGCCTGCCTGCAAGACCCGCTGCCGCTGGACGCCGCTTCGTTTTCCAAACGCCAGGCGGAAGGCAAGTCGCGCCTGGTCCTCTTGGTCAATGAAATCGCCCGCCTGCTGTCGCAAGTGCTGACGGAATTCCACGGCTTGCCCAAGCGCCTGCAAAATATTGCGGCGCCGGCGGCAGCCGATATCCAGGCACAGTTGCAAGGCCTCGTGCATAAACGCTTCCTGACGGAAAACGAGTACACGCAGCTGTCGCACTTCCCCCGTTACCTGAAGGCGATCAACGTGCGCCTGGAAAAGCTGCGCGCCGACCCAGCCCGCGACACCAGGCTCATGGCCGAATGGCAGTCCGCTGCCGCACCGTACTTGCGCCAGGCAAAAGACCGCCAGGCCGGCAAGAATACCGACCCGAAACTGGTCGATTTCCGCTGGATGCTCGAAGAGTTGCGCGTGTCCCTGTTTGCGCAGGAGTTGCGCACGCCAATGCCGGTGTCGGCGAAACGCCTGCAAAAAGTATGGGAGTCGATGCAGCGATAGACCTCTGCGGCTTGATCAACTGCGCCGGTTCATCTCGTCGTCATCGCTGAGCGACGAGCGCGAGCCCAGGTCGTCTTGCAAACTACCGGTCCCGGCCCGGCTGCCGCTCATCGACGAGCCGCTCATGCTGCCGCCGGTGTCCGATTGCAGGCTGGCGCCGCCGCGCAGGTCGCTGCCGGAGGACATGCGCCCACCGACCGCGCTGCCCGTGCTGCTCATGCCGCCCATGCCATAGCGCGAGGTGGTGCCGTAGAACTGGTTCATCTGGTCGTTCCAGGCGTCGCTGGCCATGTCGGGCCAGTTGTCCTTGTCGAAGCCGGGGGCGTTTTTCAGTTGATTCTTGTCCACGTCGAGCAGGAAGCGCTTGTTGACGGCGTCCAGGGTCAGCTTTTCCCAGGGCACGGCAAACAGCTTTTCGCCCAGGCCCAGCATGCCGCCGAAGGACAACACGGCATAGGCGATCTGGCCGCTGCGCATGTCGAGCATGATTTCCTTGATCTCACCGAGTTGTTCGTCGCTGTGGTTGCAGACATCGTCGCCGATCAGGGTGTCGGCCCCCATCAGTGCCGGCCCGGGGCCGGTGTCGTTGCGGTACATGCCCAGCATATCGCGGTCCAGATAGCTCATGGTGTTTTCTCCATTGAAAGTGGATGGAAGTACGCAGTGAGCATCCAGATTAAGCATGGCGCCCCGCAGGCGTTTGAGTTGCCTCAATTGTGTCAGGGGAACTTTTAAAAGCTCAGAATCGTACGGTGTCATGCAGCAAGTGCGGTACTCTATGCTGTCCCCATCACGAGGCTGTGCAATCATGGTTAAACCCGCCACGACCTGGCTGCGCGGCTTGCTGCGCGCCGGCAAAGTGCAGCAGCGCACGACCACCAGGCTGGCCAAGGTGCTGTTCGGGCCACCTGCGGCCAAGCCCGCTTCGAAGCCACGCCGCAAGGCCGTTCCCAAGACTGCGCCGACTGCTGGCGCACCGCTGGCGCCGCCGCGCGTGCGCAAGAAGGCCGCGCCCGCGCCGGGCAAGTGGCTGGCCGCACATTATGCGCCGCTGGTGGAACGGGGGCAGTTGCCGGGCCGGCGCCTGCCCTACTATCTGTATCTGCCCGACAAGGAACCGAATGCCGCCATGCGCACCCGGGGCCGGCCGCTGCTGGTGATGCTGCACGGCTGCGAGCAGAGCGCCACCCAGTTTGCCGAAGGCACGCGCATGAATCGCCTGGCCGAGCGCAAGGGCTATGCCGTGCTGTATCCGCAGCAATCGCTGCGCTCGCATGCGCGGCGCTGCTGGAAATGGTATGACAAGCTGACCCAGGACGGCGGCGGTGATGTGAGCCTGATCGTCGGCGCCATCGCACAGGTGGCCGCGCGTTATCCGATTGACCGCACGCGCATCTATATAGGCGGCATTTCCGCCGGCGCCGGCATGGCCCATATCGTGGCGCTGAACCACCCGCAGCTGTTTGCCGCCGTGGGCCTGCATTCCGGTCCCGTATTCGGCGCCGGCCACAGCCTGATCGGCGCCATGCAGGTGATGCAGCATGGCGCGGTGGGCCGGGTCGACAGCGCCATCGACGAAGTGCTGGCGCGCCAGCCCCTGTTTCCACACCTGCCGACCATGCTGATCCAGGGGCAGCAAGACCATGTGGTGCGTCCCGTTAACCAGACCCAGCTGGTGCGCCAGAGCATCCGCCTCAACCGCATGCCGGCCACCACCGTGGTGACGGCGCAGCGCTGGCCGCCCGGCGCGGCGGGCAGCCGCAATCCCGCGCATGGCTATGCCGTGCATGATTATCAGGTGGCAGGCGAGTTGCTGCTGCGCGTGGCGCAGATCGAGCGGCTGGAGCACGCCTGGAGCGGTGGCGACGCCAGCCTGCCGTTCAATGCCAAGGCGGGGCCGGACGCCAGCAAGATGCTGCTGGACTTTTTTGCGCGCCACCAGCGGCGATACTGAGGTACTTCGATTACAGCAGCAGGAAGGCCAGCGCCGCCACCATGGTGGGCGGCAGGGCGCCGGCCAGGAGGCCCAGCGCGCCGATCGATTCACTGTCGAAGCCGCGCCGCAGCAGGGCCACGCCGGCCGGGTTCGGCGCGTTGGCGATCACGGTCAGGCCGCCGCCCGCCACCGCGCCCGCCATCAGCATGTATTTCGCTTCCGCGCTGATGCCGACGATCAGCGAACCGAGGTAGGTGAGGGCGGCATTGTCGGTAATGGCCGTCAGGCCCAGCGCGCCGAAGAACAGAGACAGCGGTTCCAGGCTTGAGACGATAGGTTGCAACCACCATTGCTGCATGCCGCCCAGCACCACCAGGCCCGCCAGGAAAAAGCCGACCAGCAAGCCTTCCTTCAGGATCAAAGGGTTCTGGTAACGCTCATACGCCTGCACGAAGCCGAGGAAGAATAAAAACAGTCCCAGGAACAAGACCGGATGATGGGCCAGTGCCACCACGCCGGCCAGCACGGCCAGGTGGACCAGGCTGATGGCCAGCGGTACTTCAGGAAGCTCGACGTCGCCCGGTTTCGGCTTGAGGTCGGAGGTGTTGCTATGCAAATACTTCCGTAGCAGCAAACAGGCGCCGGTCGCGTTGATCAACACGGCAATCGCCGCTTTCCAGCCAAAATGGCTGGCCATGAAGGCGCTGTCCCAGTTCCAGGTGGTCGCCACCATCAGCACCGGTGGCGCCGCATACGAGGTCAGCGTGCCGCCGACGGAAACGTTGACGAACAGCACGCCCAGCGCGCCATATTTCAGCCATTCGGGTATGCCGGGGCGAAAGATTTGCGGCGCCAGCATCAGTGCCGCCAGGGTCATGGCGGCCGGCTCGGTAATCAGGGAACCGGTCAGCGGCACCAGCGCCAGACCCAGCCAGGCCAGCGCCAGCTCGGTGCGCAGCGGCACGGCGCGCGCCACGCCTTTCAACAGGCGCTGCACGGCGTCGAGCACGGGGCGCGAGGCGGCTACCACCATGACGACAAAGACGAACAGCGGTTCCGTGTAATGGCGCGATTCGGCATAGGTAATCGCGGCAGCGCTGCCGGAAATGAAGGCCATGGTGATGATCAGGATAAACGCCCAGAAGCCGAACACCACTTCCACCTCGCCCAGCAGATGGAACAGTCCCGCGTGGCGCGGATGGCGGTCGGCCAGCAGGTCAAACGTCTTGGCGGCAAAAGTGTGGACGAGGGCAAGGCCGAAGATGACGGCGCTGATCAGTTGTATGGTGGTCAAATGCAGTTCCTTCATGAATGTGAAGCCGTCCGTGTGGAAGCCATGCCGGACGGTAAGGAGAGCGCTTATGGTACAGCAATCGTACCCGATCACCGCGTTTTCCCGTGTCCCCGGCAGCCTGCCCAGGGATGGACAGACAGATAATCCTTGCCAAAATGGCCGGCGAATAGTACTGTATATTCATACAGTATTTTCCTTGGGTACTTTCATGCAACATTCCGAACTGATGGCCTCGCCGGAAGCCTTGCATCCTTCCTTGTGGCGCGCCTCGCAGCTGGGGCAGGGCGCGGCGCGCTGCGTCGACACGGGCTTTGCCGCCTTGTCCATGCAACTGCCGGGCGGCGGCTGGCCCACGGGCAGCCTGGTCGACCTGCTGGTGCAGCAGGCCGGCAGCGGCGAATTGCGGCTGCTGGCGCCGGCACTGGCGCAACTGCAGGGCTTGCCCATCGTGCTGCTGCAGCCGCCCCATCCGCCGCAGGCGCTGGCGCTGGCCGCGCAAGGCCTGCATCCGTCGCAACTGCTGTGGCTGCGCAGCGCCAGCAGCAAGGACGCCTTGTGGGCGGCGGAGAACATTTTGCGTAGCAGCAGTTGCGGCGCGCTCTTGTTCTGGCAAAGCCAGGTACGCGCCGACAGCCTGCGCCGGCTGCACCTGGCGGCGCAGGGCGGCCATACCCTGTTTTTCATGCTGCGCCCGCTGCATGGCGCGCAAGACGCCTCGCCGGCGCCGCTGCGCCTGTCGGTGCGGCCGGCCGCCGGCGGCATCGATATCGGCTTTATCAAACGCCGGGGACCGCAGCGCGATGCGCCGCTGTTCCTGCCCTTGCAACCTCCTTCTTTACTGCAGCGCCATGCGCCTCTGGATCGGCCTTTGCCTGCCCCGGCTCCCGCTCGACGTGTTCTTGCCGAACTGGTCGGCTGACACCTTGTGCGTCGTGCTTGAGCACGAACAAGTCATCGCCCTGTCGCCACTGGCGCGCGCGGCCGGCATCAAGCCGGGCATGCGCCGCGCCGGCGCCCTGATGCTGGCGCCGCAGGCGCGCGTGCATGAACGCTCGCCGGAACGGGAAGCACAGGCCTTGCAGGAAGTGGCGCTGGCGCTGTTGCAATACTCGCCCCAGGTGGCCAGCGCCGAAGAAGCGACCCTGCTGGTCGACGCCGGCGCCAGCCTGCGCCTGTTCGGCGGCGTGCGCGCGCTGTGCCGGCAAATCGAGGCGAGCTTGCGCGCGCTCGGCTACACGACCGTGCTGTCGTGCGCGCCGACGGCGCGCGGCGCCTGGCTGCTGGCGCAAGGGCTTGCAAAGGCGGGCGCAACATCGGGGCGGGTGCTGGGCATGGCCAGCCTGGTGCGCCAGCTGGACCGCTTGCCCTGCGCGCTGCTGCCGCCGGCGCGCGCATATCTCGACTGGTTCGAAGGCATCGGCTGCATGACACTGGGGCAGTTGCGCCGATTGCCACGGCCGGGCCTGCAGCGCCGCTGCGGACGGCCCCTGCTCGACATGCTTGACGACGCGCACGGCCACGGCACTGAACTGTTCGTGTGGCTACAAGCGCCGCCCGGCTTTTGCGCCTCGCTGGAATTGTTCGACCGGGTCGAGCAGGCCGACGCGCTGCTGTTCGGCGCGCGCCGCCTGCTGCAGCAAATGACGGGCTGGCTGTGCGCGCATCAGCTGGCCGTAGCCCGCATAGAATTGCTGCTGATCCATGAAAGGGGCAGGGTAGCGAAGCCTCCGACCGTGCTGGCGCTGGCGCTGGGCGAGGCCGTCTGGCGCGATGAACACCTGGTGCGCTTGCTGCGCGAGCGCCTGGCGCAAGTGACGCTGGACGCACCGGTGATCGGCCTGACCTTGTCCGCGCCGCAGGTGCAGGCGATGGCGCCGCCCAGCGACAGCCTGTTTCCCGAACCGGGCGGCACGCCCCAGGAACGCCAGCACCTGATGGAATTGCTGGTGGCGCGCCTGGGCGCGGACAATGTGCTGCAAGCCATGCCGCAAGCCGATTACCGGCCCGAAGCGGCCAATCGCTGGCTGCCGCTGCCGGCCAAAGCCCCCTCGAAAAGCGCCGTGCCCGACTTGCCGCCGGGCCTGCCCGGCATGCCCCGCCCCGGCTGGCTGCTGGCCCAGCCGATCGCCCTGCTGATGCGCGAACACCGGCCGTTCTACGGCTCGCCTTTGAAGATGGTGTCGGTGGCCGAACGCATCGAGGCCGGCTGGTGGGGCCAGTCACAGGCGCGCGACTACTTTATTGCCGAAGGCCTCGATCATGCCCACTACTGGGTTTATCGTGAACGCATTGCCAACAATGCGCAAGAGGCGCCGAGGTGGTATCTGCATGGGCTGTTCAGTTGAAGTTTATATCACCCCCAACGTCGGAAAATCCGGGGTCGGACCCCTCGGATCCGACCCCAGTCCTTGCTGTTGGGTTAAAAAAGTGCCAGCTCCCCGCCTCCTCCAAAACATCCCCGCCCCAGCGGCGCTACAATGCCCCATCGCCCGGCATGTCCGGCAGTTTTTGACAAGTACCTATGAAATCCACCCGGCAAAACTTTCCCGGCGCGCATGGCCATCTGCTGGCGGCGCGGCTCGATGCGCCCGATGGCGCGATCCGCGCCCACGCGCTGTTTGCTCACTGCTTTACCTGCGGCAAGGATGTGCTGGCCGCGCGCCGCATCGCGCAGGGGCTGACCGAACACGGCATCGCCGTGCTGCGCTTTGATTTCACGGGGCTGGGCGCCAGCGAAGGCGAATTTGCCGCCACCAATTTTTCGTCGAACGTCGATGACCTGGTCGCCGCCGCCGATTTTCTGCGCACCAGGCATGCCGCTCCCCAATTGCTGATCGGTCACAGCCTCGGCGGCGCGGCCGTGCTGGCCGCCGCCGCGCAGGTGCCGAAAGCCGCTGCCGTGGTGACGTTGGCGGCACCCAGCACGCCCGCCTATGTGACGCGCATGTTCAGCGCGCACCTGGACCAGATCGCCGCCGATGGCGAAGCGCTGGTGCAACTGGAAGGGCGGCCGTTTCGCATCCGCCAGCAATTCGTCGACGATGCGGGCAGCCACAGCCTGAAGGAATGCATCGCCGGCCTGCGCCGCGCCTTGCTGGTCATGCATGCGCCGAACGACACCACCGTCAGCCTGTCGAACGCGATGGAGATTTTTACGGCCGCGAAACATCCGAAAAGCTTTGTCTCGCTCGACGACGCCGACCACTTGCTGACCGGGCGCGACGATGCGGCCTATGTTGCCAACGTGATCGCGGCCTGGAGTGCGCGCTATCTGCAGGCGTCCTGATTAATTTCTCGCCAGCATGGCTTTGATTTCATCGCAACTGGTTTCATATCCATGCAGAGGAAGTGCCTGCATCAGCTTCGCATATTTTTCCATGGCTGCCGGGTCTTTCGATGCCGCAACGGCTTGTGCGCGCCGCTGTAGTTCGTGCATTGCCGATGAGTAGCACATATTGCTATTGAACGAAGTCGAAAAAACGCCGGCATAAAAGACGATGACTGCGGCAGGCAGTGCAGTGACGGCGATAAGGGAAGCTCGGAACATGGTTTTTCGCGATTACATGAAAACGCCGCACCGGCAAAAAGCGGGTGCGGCGTATTTGAGAAAGAAGCGGGTTTACTCGTCGTCGAATTCTGCCGATAAATCTTTCCAGCCCTTGCTGGTGGCAAAGGCGGAAAACTCTTCCGGTGCTTCGAGTACGATCAGTTTCTTGTCTTGCAGGCCCAGGTCGCCATGGCCGAAGTCGGGGCCGACGTAGCCGAGGCTGCGCAGGCGCGCCAGGATATGGCCGACCAGGGTCTTGTCCTTGTAAGCGCCCGCTTCGAGCGGGGCGGAAAAATCGACATACACGTCGATAATGCCGTAGCCTTCGTCGAAGATGCGGATGGCCTTGATGTCGTGGGCACGGCCGGAGCCGTCGGTGGCCTTGAAAGGGCCGCTGAGCTGGATGTCGGTGTCATTGTTCATGGTGTCAGCATACACCAATCAATCAGACTTTGGGCAGCGCCATGCCGCGCTGCACGGCTGGGCGCTCGCCCACCAGGGTCAGCCAGCGCTGCAGCGCCGGACTCGTTTCGATCTGCGCGCCCAGCGCACCCTTGAGGCGTTCCTCGGCGGCGCGCACCCACGGGTAGGCGGCGATATCGGCAATCGTGTACTCGCTGCCGGCCAGGTAGGGCGCGGCGGACAACTGCTTTTCCATGACGTTGAGCAATCTTTCTGCTTCTTCGCGGTAACGTTTTAGCGCCTGTTCCGATTTTTCCTCGGCCCGCTCGAAATAGCCCAGTTGGCCCAGCATGGGGCCAAGGCCGCCGATTTGCCAGCTCAGCCATTCCAGGGCCTTGTAGCGGGCAGGCCCCGAGGGCGCCAGGAAACGCTGGTGTTTTTCCGCCAGGTAAATCAGGATGGCGGCGCTTTCAAACAGCGGCAGCGCGCCGCCTTCGGCGTCTTCGTCGACGATGGCGGGGATCTTGTTGTTGGGCGAAATGGCCAGGAATTCCGGCGTGAACTGCTGGCCTTCGCCTATATTGACCGCCTCGATACGATAGGGAATGCTCAATTCCTCGAGCAGGATGGTGGGCTTGCGGCCGTTGGGCGTGGTCCAGGTGTAGAGCGTGATCATGATTTCTCCTTGGTCAATGTGCTGTGCCATCTTAAAACGGCACCGCGCGGGCCAGCGCGCGATAGCTTTATTTTAACGGCTGCAAGATCGCGCTCAGGCGGTCCGGCGTGCCGGCGATGCGTTCGAGTTGCGGATACTTCAGGCCGCCGTGATAGTCGAGCGCCACGGTCAGGAACTGCTTGCCCTTCCTGACCAGCAGGTTGATCGGTTCGCTACCGTTCTTGGCGGTGGTGATGGCGGCTTTCAGCAGCGTGGGCGTGTAGGCCGTGCCATTGACTGCCAGCAAGGTCGTGTTGCCCGACAGGCCGGCCTTGAAGGCGGGACCGTCCCACAGCAGCCGGCCCAGTTTGCCGTCCTTGTCGATCACCATGCCCAGCGAATAGGTCAGGTCGGTGCTTTTGCCGCGCTCTTCATCGGCCTTCAGAAAGGCCGTGGGGGTATCGCGGTAGACCAGTTTCCAGCCGGCGCGCACCAGGCCGTCGAGTGGCGCGCCGGGGCCGTGCCCATCGACGCGGCGGTGCAAAAAGGTGGCCCAGTCGTGGGGCTGTACCGCGTTCAGCGCCGCCACCACATCGTCAAACGTGTAGGTCAGCGCCGTGGTGCTGCCGTCGTTGACGCCAAAGAAGAGGCGCGCGAAATCGTCGAGCGAACGGCGCTCGCGCGACAGTTCGCGGATCAATGTGTCGACGTCGAGCCAGATCAATGCCCCTTCCATATAATAATCTTCATCGCGCTGCCAGCTGCTCCAGCCCTGCGGGCGGCGGCCATTGATGATGGGATCGTTGGTGGTGTCGCCCATGGTGCGCCAGCTGCGCCCCGGCTCCACGTCGTAGCGCGCGGCGGTGGCGGCGAACAGCTCGCGCATATGCACCGGGTCGACCAGGCCGGAACGGGCTGCCAGCACATTGCCCCAGTACTGCGTCTGCCCCTCATACACCCACAACAGGCTGTTTTGCAGCGGCGTGTTGAAGTCCGGCGTGTCCTGGCCGGCCGGGCGGCGGAACTTGCCGTTCCAGGAATGCGTCAGCTCGTGCGGCAGCAGCACGCGCACCGGCGCGCTCTTGTCCCAGTCGCTGAAGTAGCCGGGCTTGACGCCGTTCTCGCTCGACTGCTGGTGCTCGCGGCCGATGCCGCCGAATTCATCGCTTTGCGCCAGCAGGAAATCGTAATGCTTGTAATGGCGCGAGCCGAACAATTTATACGCTTGCTGCATCAGCGCGCGGTGCGGCGCGATCTGTTCCGGCGTCGCCTCCAGGCTGTCGGCGCTGTCGGCCACCAGGTTCAGGTGCACGGGAAATCGGGCGCCCGGGTCGAGGTCGATGCGCTTGAAATGGCGGCCGGCGAACAGGGGCGAGTCGACCAGGGTTTCCAGGTCCAGCGGCTTGAACGCCACCTGCTGGCCCGCTGGCGTGGCCGCCTGGCTTTGCACGTCCAGCGCGCTGCCGAACTGCCAGCCGGCCGGCAGCGTCAAATTGGCTTGCACGGCGATTTCGCGCGTGGGGCGCCCGGCCGGATACAGGGTCATGGCCTGCCACTGCACGCCCAGCATCTCGCGCGTCATGGTGATGCGGCCCTGGTTCGCTTCGACCGGCGAGAGGAACTGGTAGCGCGCTTCCACGGTGGCGGCGCCAGCCGGCACGGTGACGTGAAAGGCGAACATGTTGACGGGGTCGCGCCGCCATTCCAGGCTCTGGCCATTGGCCGACAGGCGCAGGCCGGCCAATTGGTTCAGCGGGCCGCTGGGGCCGTGGTTGCCCGGTATCCATTGCGGGTACAGCAGGGTCAGCTCGCCGGGGACGGCGGGAATCGACGCATGGACCTGGAAAATCTGCTGTGCGACATTGCTGGCGTCAACGTTCAATACGATGTGTTCGGCGGCCTGCGCATGGCAGGCGGCGGCGAACAGCAGGGCAAGCAGGGGGCGGCGAGAGAGGGGCATGGATCAGCAATAAAAAAAGTGTCAGGAACCGAGCAGGATAAAACCGGCCCAGTAGAAAGGATGGCTGCGCGACTGGCCCGTGGTGGCCGGCGATGTCGTGTCGAGCGGTGCAAGACCGCGCCCGGCCCGGTTCGCGGCAGCTTGCCGGCCTGCCCGCAACTGGTGCAGCTGCGCCTGGCGCAAGGCTTGCGGCTTGCTTTTGCCTTGCCTGCGGGCCGCATAAAAATCGCGCATCAGGGTGGCGGTCGACTGGTCCGACACGCGCCACAGGCTGGCCAGCACATTGTGCGCGCCGCGCTGGCGCGCCAGCCAGGCCAGGCCTTCGAGTTCGCGGCCGGTGTCGTCGGTGCCGGCCGGTACTGCCGTCTCGCAGGCCGACAGGGTCAGCAGGTCCAGGCCGTCGAAGCGGTAGCGGCTGCTACCCAATTCGGCCAGGCTCAGTTTCTGGCCGTCGCCCAGCAGCAGATACGAATCCTGGCCGGCGCCCGAGCGCAGCACGAAGTGGCTGGCGATATGCACGCCGCTGTTGGCCGGCAGCGCCTGGCGCAGCGCTTCTGCGGTGAAATCGTCATCGAGGTAGACGCGGCTGGGGATGCGCGCGGCCCGTTCGATGGTGTCGACGGCTTGCAGTTCGCGCCGCACGAAGGGCAGTGCGGGCAGCTCGCCGCTGGCGCCGGTCTGGCCAAACAGCGCCATCGACGGCGCGCGCGCCGGCGCCTGTTCCATCGTGCCGCTGCCGGCCTGCAGCGACACGGGCAGCCGTTCGACCAGCCAGCGGCGTCCGTCATGCAGCATGGCAAACGGCAGGTAGCGCAGCACGCCGCCCAGCGACAGCGACAGCGACGTGGCGCCGGCAAGATCGGCCCGCGCCGGCGCGATCAACAGCGCATACAGCGCCTGCGCCTCGGCCCTGGCATCCTGGTCCGGGTCCTGTGCGCTGCGGCGCAGGCGGGCGATCTGCTGCGCCAGCGCGCGCTCGTCGATGGCGACGTTATAAACATGGGTGCCGGCGCGGCCGGCACGGCGCGCCACGATGCGAAGGCGCTGGCCCGTCACCAGGTAAGTCAGGTGCAAGGTGCCGCGCTTTAACGGCGCCGCCGGCATGCTGGCGGCGCGGGCGTCGCGTACGGTGGTGGCCTTCGGTGTGGACGGCAGCGCCAGCAGCGCCGTGGCAGCATCGTCGACCAGGCTGGCCATCGACGCTTGCGCCGCCGCCAGCGCCGCATCGGCCTGCGCTGCGTTTTGCGCCTGCTGTTCGCGTGCCACGGCCAGCGCGGCGCTGCCGGCGCGCAGGGCCGCGCCGCTGGCGGCGAACTGGCGCTGCCAGGCCGCTTCCACGCCCGTGTAGTCGAGGCGCGTGGTGCGCGGATCCGGGCCGCTCCTGACCAGGCTGTGAAACTCGTCTTCGCGCACCATGGCCAGCACGGTTTCGGCCTCGGGCAGGCGGCGCTGGTCGAGCAGGCGGTCGGCCAGCTGGCCGTAGGCGGCGCGCTTTTGCCGCACAAAGCCCAGGCGCAGCGCCACCGGCAGCCCGCTGGTCGCCACGCGCGCCGTTTGCAGCGCATTGACGGCCTGCTTGCCGAGGAAAATCGCGGCCCCATCTTCTTCCAGCGCGCCCAGTTGCAAGGCGGCGCGCGCTTCGAGCAGTGTGCTGTCATTGGCCAGCGCGATGGCCAGCGCGCGCGCCGCCTGCCCGCGCGCCGTGGCCAATTGGCCCGCGCGCGCCTGCAAGCTGGCCGCGTCGAGCAGCGCCTGCGCGTAAGCGGGGTGGGACGGGCCGCGCGTCTCGGCCAGCTGCTGCGCCAGGTTCGATGCGTGCTGCGCCAGCGCAGGAAGCGCAGCTGCATTGCCGACTTCCGCACGCGCCAGCAGATGCGCCTGGCGCACCGTGTCCAGCAGCTCTTTTGACGCGGGCGGCGTTTGCGCCAGGCGTGCTTCGAGCGTGGCCAGGGCGGCGACGGCTTCTGCTTGCCGGCCCAGCGCGATCTGCGCCTGCGCCGCCAGCAGCAGCGCTTCGGCCTCGTCGCCGGGGAGCATCTGCTCGCCCGACATGGCCAGCCTGGCCGCCGCCTGCGCCGCGTCCAGCGCCGCCTGGTACTGGCCCAGCGCCAGCAATGCGCCGCCCTGCGTGAGCTGGTGCAAGGCGCAAGCCGGGGCCGTGTCGCCCTGCACGCTGCGGCAGTGGCGCAGCGCCTCGCCGGCCGCCACCTCGGCGCGCCCCAACTGGTTGTCGGCCAGCGCCGCTTGCGCTACATCCTGCCAGGCGTTGACGGTATGGGCGTGGCGCTCGCCGTACAGGGCGCGGCGGATGCGCAGGCCGTCTTCGGCTTCCTGCAGCGCCTTGCCGCTTTCGCCCAGACGCAAATGGATGCCTGCCAGGCGGCCCAGGGCCACGCTGGCCTGCATCGACTCAGGTCCCGCCTTGCGCACGGCGCTGGCCAGCGCGCGCTGGGCGAACGATAGCGCCTGGCGGTCGTTGCCGGCCAGGGTGTGCCAGTTGGCCAGGTCGTTGACGCTGGTTTGCGTCTCGGTGGCGTCTTCGCCGAAGGCGCCCAGGCGTATCCGGTAGGCCAGTTCCAGATAGCCGTATGCTTCCTGCATGCGGCCCATGCGCAGCAGCAGCACGCCGACGTCGCGCATGCCCCAGGCGTGGTCGGTGCTGTTCTTGCCCGAGGTGCGCTCCCAGGTCTCCATCGCCTGCCGCGCATATGGCAGGCCGCGCGCGTACTCCCTGGTCTGCAGCGCCACGCCGGACAGGTTCGACAGGCTGGTGCCATACGACACGGTGTCCTTGCCGATCAGGCGCGCCTTGGCGGCCAGCGCAATATCGCCCCATTGCCAGGCCAGCTCGAAGTGGCTCCACTGGCGGTACAGATACATCAACTCGCTCGGGTAATACATGTTCTCGCGGCCCGGGTCGCCATCGCCATCACCGATCCGCTGGCGGATGGCCCAGCCTTCGAGCAGCGCCTGTTCGCTGTCGGCATAGCGGTGCAGCAGTTGCAGGCTCTGGCCCAGGCCCAGCAAGCTGCTGGCCACGCCCGCCTGGTCGCCGGCCTGCCGGCATGCCGCCAGGGCTTGCTGGAACAGCGGCAGCGCTACGGCCGGCTGCTCGGCCGCACTGGCCTCATTGCCTTTTTCCAGCCACGGCGCGATGGTGGCCTGGCAGCTATCGGCCGCCATCGCGGTCATGGGGCCGGCCAGCAGCAGCATCAGCAGCCAGCGCTTCATGGCACCGACTTCCACGACAGGCGCGCCAGCTGCGCCTGCTCGGGTGTGTCCGCTGGCGCCGGGCTTGCGCCACCGCGCGTGGTGGCCGGCAGGGCGTCGAGGATGGCAAAGCGGCGCGCTGGCGCGCCATTGGCGGCGGGTGCGGCCACCAGCGCCAGCCACTCCACGCCATAGGCCGGGCCGCTGACGACAAAGCTGCGTTCAAAACGGCTGATGCCGTTGCCGATGGCCGGCGGCATGCGGTTGCTGTCGCCCGCCAGCGCCGGGTAGATGCGGGTGGCGGCGCCGTGCTGCGGCAAATGCGCCAGGCCCAGGTCGACCGATGCCGCGCCACGGTTTTCCACGCTGATGCGGATGCGCGTGCCGGCCGGCAGCGTGCCCAGGTCGCCATCGGCCAGGGGCAACTGGCGCGGCGCCTGGCCCGGCAGCGTCAGTTCGATGCGCGCGTCGAGCAGCGCGGCGCCGGTTGATGGCGGCAGCGCCAGCAGCGAGGCGATACGCCCGTCCGGCGTGCCTGGCGCCGGCGTGCGGCGCGCCCAGTTCGTGTCAGGCAGGGTTTGCTGGCTGTCGGCCGCCAGCACCAGCCGCGCGCCGTTCCAGCCCACCTCGCTGGCGCGCCAGCGCGCGCCGCCCGCGTCGAACATGTCGCCGCCGCGCACGCCGTCGAGCAGACCATGGGGCAGCTTCCAGCCCTGTGCGTCGCGTTGCACCGGCCACAGGGGGGCGATGTGTGCGGCGTCGTCCGCGCGCCATAGCGCCGCATCGAGCTTGCCTGCATACACGGGCGAGGGCCAGGCGGAGCGCGGCAGTTGATACGCTTGCAGCGCCGCGCGGTATTGCGCGCTGGCGTTGCCGGCCCAGGCGGCGTAGGTGATGGGCTGCGCCTGCAGGCCGGCGATCACGGCCCGCGTAAATAATCCCGCCGACTGGCCGGGGAGCGGGACGCCGCGCGCCTCGGGCGTACGCTGCTGCGCTTCGGCGGCAAAGAAGCCGACAAAGCGGGGACGCGCCCGCGCCGGTTGCGATCCCGATACAGATCCCTGATCCTTGCCGGCGCCCTGGCGCCAGCCGATCTCGCTGGCCGACAGGCCGCGCCAGATCAGACCGTCATCGCTGCGCGTGCCGGCCGCCGCGTGGCAGGTGTCGAACACGGCCACCACCTGTACCTGGCGCGCCGACAGCGCATCGATGGCGCGCCCCAGTTCGGCGCTGCCGATGCCGCCGTCCAGCCGTCCGGACGGGCCGAGGCGGCTGTCGCGCGTGAGCAGGCGCGTGCCTTGACTGGTGCTAAAAGCGCCGGGATAAGCGGGCGCCAGCACGCTGTGGCCTGACCAGTACAGCAGCAACACGTCATCCTTGCCCAGGGTCTTTTCCAGCTGCGCCAGGCGCGCCAGGATGGCCGCGCGCGTGGGCAGTCCATCAAAGGCGGCGCCATCGGCCAGGCTGGCGATATGCCGTTCGCCAAAGCCTTGCTGGCGCAGCGCGGCGCCCATGGCGGCCACGTCGCTGGCGGGGCCGGCCAGCCAGGCTGCGCGCGGCAGGGCGGGCAGTTCGCCCACGCCGATCAGCAGCGCATGGCGCTCGCCGGCCAGCGCCGCGCCGCTTGCCAGGCAATGCAGTAACAGCCAGCACAGCCGGCGCTTCATGGATGGCGCAGTTCGATGGTGGCGACGATGGCGCCGCTCGATTGCAGGCTGCGCAGCGCCGCTGGCGGGTCGGCCGCGTCGAGCAGATAGCCGCCGTCGGCCAGCGGGCCGGCGACGATGGTGGCGCCGGCCTGCGTCAAGGCGGCGCTCACTTGTTCGACGGTGGCGCCGGGCGCAAAGCGCGCGCGCAAGGTCGCCGCGCCCTGGGTTTGCACGCCGGGCAGGCTGCGCCACTGCAGCTGGTCGCCAGCGGCATCGTGCGGCCGCCACAGCAGCCAGGCCTGCGCGATGCAGACGCTGGCCAGCGCCGTGATCGCCCAAGGCGCCAATGATGGAAAGGTTGGCAAAGTGGGCCAGCGCAGGCGCCGCCACCAGCTTGTCGGGCGCAGCCGCTGGTGCAATTGCGCCAGGCCCGTGTCGGGTGCCATCGTGGCCGCTTCCGCGTCGAGCGCTGCGCGCAGCATGGCGCGCAGGCGCTGGTCTTCGGGGTCGATGGGGTCAGTCATGCCGGGCCTTCCTGGACAAACCAGCGTTCCATGCACTGGCGCAGATGGAGGCGGCCATGGAACAGCCGCGTCTTGATGGTGCCTTGCGGCGCCTGCTGTACCTGGGCGATATCGGCCACCGACAGCTCATCGATGGCCCACAGCGTCAGGCTTTCGCGCTGCATCGGGTTGCGCAGGCGCCGCAGGCAGTCGAGGATGGCGTGGCGCCGCTGCGCGCCTTCCTGCCTGGCCTGCGGCCCCGGGTCGTGTTCGTGTTCATCGAGCTGCGCCTGGTCGTAGCCGTCGAGGTCGATCGACTCTTCGCGCCTCTGGCGCTTGCCGTGGCGGCGGATCTGGTCAATGGCCTTGTTGCGCGCCAGGGTCAGCAGCCAGGTGCCGAAGGCGACCCGGCCGTCGTAGCGCATCGGCGCGCGCCATACGTCGTGGAACACGTCGACCGTGATTTCGTCGGCGATGGCGTGCGCATCGAGGCCGCAGCCGGCCAGCCGCAGCCGCGCAAACACGCGCACGCGCGGCGACCAGGCGCGGAACAAAGCATCGAGCGCGCGCTGGTCGCCCGCAGCCATGGCAGCGAGCAGTTCGGCGGGATTGACGGGCAATGCACTCATGGGGGGAGGGGTGGCGACAGGGCCAGCCGATTATAGCATTGGGGCAATATTAAAATTGTTTGCAAAAAGATTGAACCGGATCGCGGCGGGCGACGAACAAGACGGTGAAGGGCCGCAAGCGCGCGGCCCCGCCACCCGGGATGCATGACCATGAGACAACACGGCAATACTTTACAGCACGGCGGTGCGATGCAGCGCCTGACACCTGCCGAGCGGCTGGTGGCGGCACTGGCCATGCGCGGCGCGCCATATAAAATTATCGCCCGCAGCCTGGACAAATCACCGGCCACCGTGCGCAACCAGCTGCACATGATTTACCAGAAGCTCGGTGTCAGCAACCGTACGGCGCTGTCCTGCGCCTTGCTGGACGAGCAATAAAAATATTTTCGCCACTGGGGCAAAAATCGTGTTTTTCAAGGCCTTGAAGGGGGCTTGATCGTCCTTAGATTGGATAGCAAGCGGATGCTCATCGTGAGGTCCGCTCCTCTTATCGCTTAACTTCAAAAGGATATTTATCATGCGTACATTTGACCTTGCTCCCCTGTATCGTTCCGCCATCGGCTTCGACCGCCTGGCCCAATTGCTCAACGAACAGCGCGCCGATGCGCCGCCGAGCTATCCACCGTACAACATCGAACTGGTGTCGGAAGACAAGTACCGCATCGTGATGGCGCTGGCCGGCTTCTCGCGCGCCGAGATCGACATCATCACCGAACGCGACTCGCTGCATGTCACGGGCCGCAAGCAGAAAGATGGCGTCGAGCGCACCTTCCTGCACCGCGGTATCGCCGCCCGCGATTTCGAACAGCGCTTCCAGTTGGCCAACCATGTGAAGGTCACCGGCGCCACGTTTGAAAACGGCATGCTGACCATCGAGCTGGTGCGTGAAGTGCCGGAAGCGCTGAAACCGCGCAAGATCGAGATCGGCACCGGCGGCGGCGACGTGGTGGACCACCAGCTCGCCTCGCTGGAACAGCGCCAGGCGGCTTGAGCCTTCAGCCTGGCCTGAAATGGCGGAAGGATTCCCCATCCTTCTGATGCAGTAAAATACTGGCCGGTTGATCCGGCCAGTGTCACGTCCGGCCCCCTTGAAAGACTGCATTAGATGATGCTTAAAGGGTTGAGACAGGACGCAATACATGTTTCTTAATGGAAAAATGTTAAGCAGCGCCTAAGTCTGGTGGCCCACTATTGCATGCATCAAAGTCTCATTAAATGAGGAGCAATCCATGGAACATGCAGAACATAAAACGACCAGCGCATCGCTGAAGATCAAACGCACCGTCGCCGCCCTGGCCGCCATCGGCGTGCTCGGCGCGGGCGGCGCGATGGTGGTGCATCAGAATAATGCGGGCGCCAATGGCGCGCCGGCCGCCGCCCCGGTGGTGGCCGCCGTGGCGCCGGCCGCTGCCACGGCGGCGCCCGGTCCGCTGGTATCGTTGCCCGACTTTAGCCAGATCGCCGCGCGCAACAGCCCGGCCGTCGTCAATATCAGCGTCACCGGCAGCACCAAGGTGGCGCTCGATACGTCCGGCCAGGCTGGCGCCGACGATTTCGGCAACGATCCCTTCCTGGAGTTCTTCCGCCGCTTCCAGGGGCCGCAAGGCGGGCAGCGCGGCGGGCGCGATGTGCCCACGCACGGCCTCGGTTCCGGCTTTATCGTCAGCCCGGACGGCATCATCATGACCAACGCCCACGTGGTGCGCGATGCGCGCGAGGTGACCGTCAAGCTCAACGACCGCCGCGAGTTCCGCGCCAAGGTGCTCGGTTCCGATCCGAAGACCGATATCGCGGTGCTGAAAATCGACGCCAGCAACCTGCCGGTAGTGCCGCTGGGCCACTCGAACGACCTGAAGGTGGGCGAATGGGTGCTGGCCATCGGCTCGCCGTACGGCTTTGACAGCACGGTGACGGCCGGCGTGGTCAGCGCCAAGGGCCGCTCGCTGCCCGACGACAGCAACGTGCCGTTCATCCAGACCGATGTGGCGGTCAACCCCGGCAACTCGGGTGGCCCGCTGTTCAATACGCGTGGCGAAGTGGTCGGCATCAATTCGCAGATCTATAGCCAGACGGGTGGCTTCCAGGGCCTGTCGTTCGCGATTCCGATCGACCTGGCCGGCCGCATCAAGGACCAGATCGTTGCCACCGGCAAGGCCAGTCACGCCAAGCTGGGCGTGACGGTGCAGGAAGTGAACCAGGGCTTTGCCGACTCCTTCAAGCTGGCCACGCCCGAAGGCGCGCTGGTGGCCAACGTCGAACGGGGCAGTCCGGCCGACAAGGCGGGCCTGAAATCGGGCGACGTGATCCGCAAGATGAACGGCCAGCGCATCATCGCCTCGGGCGACTTGCCGGCCATGGTGGGCATCGCGCTGCCGGGTGACAAGGTCAGCATGGATGTCTGGCGCGACGGCAAGATCGTGACGCTCACCGCCACCCTGGGCAATGCCGCCGACAAGGTGGCCGAGGCGGCGCCCGAGCATGGCGCTGCCGGCAAGGTGAAGCTGGGCCTGGCCCTGCGTCCGTTACAATCGGATGAAAAGCGCGAAGCGGGCATCAGCGCCGGCCTGCTGGTGGAAGACGCCGGCGGCGCGGCGGCCAATGCCGGGGTGCAGCCGGGCGACGTGTTATTGTCGGTCAACGGCCGTCCCGTCAACACCGTCGAGCAGGTACGCGACGTGGTCGACAAGTCGGCCAAGTCGGTCGCCTTGCTGATACAGCGCGGACCGGACAAGATCTTTATTCCCGTGCGCCTGGGCTAAATACATCACGAAGAGAGGCACACCATGCGCTTACTGCTGGTAGAAGACGACACAATGATCGGCGAAGTGGTGCTGGACCTGCTGCGCGCCGAGCACTATGCGGTGGACTGGGTCAAGGATGGCGACATGGCCGACACCGCCCTGCAAACGCAGACCTATGACCTGGTGCTGCTGGACCTGGGCCTGCCGCGCAAGGATGGCCTGGAAGTGCTGCGCTCGATGCGCCTGCGCAAGCTCGACACCCCGGTGCTGGTGGCCACCGCGCGCGACGCCATCGAGCAGCGCATCGCCGGCCTGGACGCCGGCGCCGACGATTATGTCCTGAAGCCGTATGATCTGGACGAACTGCTGGCGCGCATCCGCGCCTTGCTGCGGCGTGCTGCGGGCCGCCCGGAGCCGGTATTCGAACACCAGGGCGTGTCGATCAATCCCTTGACGCGCGAAGTGATCGCCGACGGCCATTCGGTGAACCTGTCGGCGCGCGAATGGGCGGTGCTCGAAGCGTTGATCGCGCGGCCCGGCATCGTGCTGTCGCGCGCGCAGCTGGAAGAAAAGCTGTACAGCTGGAAGGATGAAGTCAACAGCAACGCCGTCGAGGTGTATATCCACGGCCTGCGCAAGAAGCTGGGCAGCGAATTGATCCAGAACGTGCGCGGCCTTGGCTACATGGTGCCCAAGGCATGAGAATGAAGGTGACGGTGACGCACTCGCTGCGCGGCCGCTTGCTGTGGTTTTTGCTGGCCGCCATCATCATGGCGGCACTGGCGCAGGCGTCGATCGCCTACCGCAGCGCGCTGTACGACGCCGACCAGATTTTCGATTACCACATGCAGCAGATGGCGCTGTCGCTGCGTTCGGGCGCGCCGCTGGCCAACCAGGCCGAAGCCTTGCCGGCCGACCCGGCCAATAACGACATGGTGGTGCAGGTGTGGACGCCGGACGGGGTGCAGGTGTTCCGTTCGATCACGCGCGCCGAACTGCCGCAGCGCGCCGTGCTGGGTTTTTCGAACGTGAAGGCGAACGGCACCACCTATCGCATCTTCTCCGTGCAGACCAGTTCCCAGACCGTGCAGATCGCCCAGGACATGGCGGTGAGAAAACGCATGGCCGGTAGCCTGGCGCTGCGCACCGTCGGCCCGATCGCGCTGATGGCGCCGATTCTGATGCTGGTGGTGTGGTGGGTGGTCAGCGGTTCGCTGGCGCCGGTCTCGCGCGTGCGCAAGCAGGTGGCGGCGCGCCAGGCCGACGACTTGTCGCCTGTCTCGGAATCGGGCCTGCCCGACGAAGTGCGCCCGCTGGTGCATGAACTGAACCTGCTGTTCGACCGCGTGAAAACCGCCTTCGACGCGCAGCAGCATTTTGTTGCCGACGCCGCCCATGAATTGCGCACGCCCTTGGCGGCGCTCAAACTGCAGGTGCTGAGCCTGGAGCGGGCCGAGTCGGAAGACAAGCGCAGCCTGGCCATTTCGCGCGTCAGCGCCGGCATCGAACGGGCCACGCGGCTGGTCGAGCAGTTGCTGGTGCTGGCCCGCCAGGAAGCGAGCGCGGCCAGCGGCGACCAGCTGCAACTGGTGGACCTGAACGATGTCGTCAAGCGCGCGCTGGGCGACATGGCCGGCGTGGCGCAGGCGCGCAAGATCGACCTGGGCCTGCACCACATGGACCCGGCCAGCGCCGCCGGCCAGGCCGACGCCTTGAATATCTTGCTGCGCAACCTGGTCGACAACGCCATCAAGTACACGCCGCAGGGGGGCAGGGTCGATATCGACCTGCGCTCGACGCCGGTCGGCGTGACGCTGTCGGTGGAAGACAGCGGTCCCGGCATTCCCGAGGAAGAGCGCGAACGGGTGTTCAGCCGCTTCTACCGCGTACCCGGCACCGACGCCAATGGCAGCGGCCTGGGCCTGGCCATCATCAAGGCGATCGCCGAGCGCCATGGCGCGCGCCTGGTGCTGGACCGCTCCGAGCGCCTCGGCGGCTTGTGCGTGCGGGTGGCGTTTCCGCTGCCGTTGAAAAAGTGACGATTTGATACGATTTTTTGGCATGCTGGATTGACGTACGCGGCGCAGGCCTATATTGTCTGCCCAATAAGTACATCAATGAACGGAGCGCAGCATGCAGAAGATCGGTTTTTCAGGCACCCTCGACCCCATCACCAATGGCCATATGTGGGTGATTGGCGAAGCGCGGTCACTGGCCGACGAGGTCATCGTCTTCCTGTCGCAAAACCCGGCCAAGAAGCCGCAGTTTGCCGCCGAAGACCGCAAGCGCATCATCGAGCAAAGCGCGCGCGAGTGGGGCTGGGACAATGTGCAGGTGGTGATCGTCAAGGGAGACTACACGGCGCGCGCGGCCAAAAAACACGGCTGCGACTACCTGATCCGCGGCATCCGCACCACCGCCGATTTCGACTATGAAAACCTGATCCAGCAAACCAATGTCGATGTGCTGCAGGGCGCGAAAACCATTTTCGTCATGCCGCCGCGCGATCTCGGTTCCGTCAGTTCCAGCTTCGTGAAAGCGCTGGAAGGCCCGGTCGGCTGGAACTGGACCATGAAAAAATTCGTCCCCGGCCCCGCCTACCAGGCGTGGATACTCGACTGCCTGCGCAAGGAATGGGAGGCGCTGTGGCACTACGCCACCGCCCCCGCAGACCAGATCGCACTGTTTGACCACTGGTTCGCGCACCTGACGGGGCCAAACGCGTATGGCGGCGCGGACCGCCATTATCACAACCTCGACCATCTGGTGCACGGCCTGTCCGAAATCCGCGTCTGGGCCGACAACACCTGCGCCGCGCCGCGCGACAGCGCGCTGGTGAAAAAGGCCTTCTGGTTCCACGACGCCGTCTACGGCCACGACGAAGACGCCGCGCAGTCGAGCGAAGAAGCCAGCGCCCGCCTGTGGCTGGGCAGCGGCCTGGACGCCGGCGACAATGCCGACGTGGCCCAGCTGATACGCGCCACCGACCATTTCCAGGGATCATCGATTGCGCATGTGCTGAAAGACGTGATGCTGAGCGCCGACCTGGCCATCCTGGGCCAGGACGAAGAAGTGTATCTGGCCTACACCCAGGCCATCGCCCGCGAATACGCGCATGTCGAAGCGGCCCGCTTCAAGCAGCAGCGCGGCCAGGCGCTACAGCATCTGAGCGACAAGGCGCAGGCCGGGCAACTGTTTGGCGATGCGTATTTTTCCAACCAGTACAACCAGCGGGCGATCGAGAATATGCGCAAAGAGATGGCGGCGCTGGCGATCGGATGATCAGGCATACTCGGCGACAAACTCCAGCGCCCGCTGCCGCCACTGGCACACGGCTGCACCACACAATCAAACGAGCCGCCTGTGGAGCCGGATGCTCGGCTCGGTCGTGTCCGGCATGACCGAATCGGTGATCTGGCTGGGCATGCGGCTGTAGACCATCTTCATGCGCTGGTTATTGTTAGAACTCTTCCCAGTCACCCCCGGCAGCGGCAGCCTTGCGTGCTTTTGCCTGGGACAAAGGCAGGACGTTCGATGCAGGCGCCGGCTTTGCCGACGATGCGCGCGCAGGCGTTTTGACCAAACCGCCTGCCTTGCTGGCATTGCTCAGCGTGGGCCGCGCGGCGGGCTTGACGGTGGGGCGGGCACCGGCTGACGGTATCTGGAAGACGCTCACGGTGCGCACCAGATTGTCCGCTTGATCGCGCAGCGATTCGGCCGCAGCGGCAGCCTCTTCAACCAGTGACGCGTTTTGCTGCGTGACATTGTCCATCGCACTGACGGCCTCATTGATTTGTTCGATCCCCGTCGATTGTTCGTGGCTGGCGCTGACGATCTCGGCGATCACATCGGTCACCCGCTTGACGCTGCTGACCACCTCGGACATGGTGGAGCCGGCTTCGTTGGCGAATTTGGTGCCCAGGTCAACCCGCTCCACCGAATTGTCGATCAAGACCTTGATTTCCTTGGCGGCGCTGGCGCTGCGCTGCGCGAGATTGCGTACCTCGGAAGCGACCACGGCAAATCCACGTCCCTGTTCACCGGCCCTGGCCGCCTCGACCGCCGCATTGAGCGCGAGGATATTGGTCTGGAAAGCGATGCCGTCGATGACACTGATGATGTCGACGATCTTGCGCGACGCTTCGCTGATCGATTCCATCGTGCCCACCACCTGGGAAACCACAGCGCCGCCCTTGGTCGCGACGTCCGACGCCGTGATCGCCAATACGTTGGCCTGGCGCGCATTGTCGGCGTTTTGTTTGACGGTCGAGGTCAGTTCTTCCATTGAGGAAGCGGTTTCTTCCAGCGCACTGGCCTGTTGCTCGGTCCTGTTCGACAAGTCATTATTGCCGGAGGAAATTTCCGCGGCGGCGGTGGACACCGTTTCCGAGTCATGGCGTACCGACGAGACCACCTGGACCAGCGAACCTTGCATGCGCTGCACCGCTGCCAAAACGCTGCTGCTGTCGCCGGGCCTGACATGCAGTTCGCCGGTCAGGTCGCCGCTGGCAACCCTGGTCACGGCGTCGCACAAATCGGTCGGTTCCGCCCCCAG
Source organism: Janthinobacterium sp. PC23-8 (assembly GCF_002250505.1). Lineage (GTDB taxonomy): Bacteria > Pseudomonadota > Gammaproteobacteria > Burkholderiales > Burkholderiaceae_D > Janthinobacterium. The sequence goes on along the minus strand of NZ_NJGY01000001.1, from coordinate 930,227 downwards.
TGCTTGCAGCAGGCGTCGCGAGATCAGGATGCCGGCCGCAATCGCCAGTACGATGGCGAGCACGCTGAGGAGCACCAGCTTGTTCCTGGCAGCCGTAAAGTCATCCTCGGCATCCTTGATCAGCTCAAGGGAATGGCGCGTGGTGAATTGCCCGTATTCATTGGAGGCGGCAACCAGGGCGGCCAGCAGGGGGCGGCACTCCTTGTTCATCTTGACGATCGCTTCCTCCTTCTTGTCTTGCAGGGCAAGCTCCACAATGGCTAAGGCCACAGGGGAATACTGCTTTTCGATGCTATCGATCTTGTCGATCATGCGCCGGGCATCGGCCGACACGGAGGCATCGCTGGCAAGTTCTTTCAGCTTGCGCAAATTGGACACGACCTCTGCCTGGGCCTGGGACACAATTTTCTTCTCCGCATCACGGTCCGCCGGCGTGCTGACAAGTACCAGATTCCTGGCTGCCACGGCGCGCAACCCTACCGCCTCCCGCACGGCATGGGCCGCCTCGGAACGTTCGCGCACGCCATGCACATAATTTTCAAAGTTCTCGGATTGGTCCAACATCCCGAAGATGGCAAAAATGGCAATTCCCGTCAGCAATAATGCGATGCCGCCGAAGGCGGCGGCAAGCTGGGCACGCACCGTTAAATTTTTCACGATATTTCCTTGGTCTAATATTTGCATATGGTCCGCGCAGGCTGCCGTAATTCGACGCATGCGAGGGCACGATGGATGTCGATACGCCGTCTGGTGTTCGATCAGTTAAACAATGCAATTTCGAAGGCAGGATGAGCGTGACAAGAAAATACGCCGTTCATGCGCGAAGTCAGCGCTGGGCAAAACATTGCACTGTCAGGGCACGGGGCTGGGTGCGGGTGTAATGAAATAACTTATCTGGTTATTTCATTTTATTTATTTTATTTGATGTATTTAGTTTCTCACACAAACACACAAAAAGCAATCAACTTCACGATGTGGTTGTAAAGAGGCAACGTTTAAACCAATGCATGCTGATGAACGCTCCAAACCGCACAGCGGCTGCCCCTCCTGGCACAGCCGCTGTTTTCAAGAAGACCAACTCAACTCAGAATTTTACCCACAGCCGTCCAAAGTAGGAGGCGCCGTTCAGGCCAAACTGCACGCTGTCGTACTTGAAGCCGTTGTCGGTTTCGTCGGCGTTCTGCGTGGTCGGCTTGACGTTGAAGATGTTGTTGCCGCCAAAGGTCAGCTTGGTGTTTTTGGTGATGCTGTAGGTAAAGCTCAGGTCGGCCGAGGTCTTCGCTGCGTAGCGCGCGTTCGGCACGCCTGCGGCGGTGCCGCTGAAGGTACCCAGGGTTTGCGGGCCGAAGTGGATCACGCGCAGGTTCGATTCGAGCTTGCCGGTTACATAGTCAAAACCCAGGGTGGCTTTCGAGCGCGGGCCGCCCTGCTCGATGAACAGGCGTTCGCGTTCGGACAGCAGCACGTCTTCAAAGCCGGTCAGCGAAGCCGGGGTTTTCACTTTCGTCACTTCGGTCTTGCTCAGGTTCAGCGCCAGAAAGGTGGTCAGGCGGTTGCCGAACACGTCACCCTTGTGCGAGGCCGTCAGGTCCAGGCCGCGTGTGCGGGTGTCGATCGAGTTGACAAAGAACTGCGCTTCGACCACGCCCAGCAGCGCCAGGCGTGACGCCAGGTCAGGGTAGTTGCCGGCGTTGAAGCGGCCCGACAGCACGATGCGGTCCTTGATCTTGATGTTGTACAGGTCGGCCGTGACGGACACGGCTTGCGTCGGCGTCCAGGTGGCGCCGAGGGTAAAGCTGGTCGATTTTTCTTCCTTCAGCTTCGGGATGCCGGCCGCGTTGGCCACCGCGCCGCCGTTCGGCGCCAGCACCACGTCGGTCGGTACGCCGCCAACGAAATCGGTAAAGGTCGACGAGAAATACACTTGTTGCAGCGAGGGCGCGCGGAAACCCGTGCTGGCCGAGCCGCGCAGCAGCACAGTCGGCGCCGCCTTGTAGCTGGCGGCCAGCTTGCCCGTGACGGTCGAGCCGAAGTCGCTGAATTTTTCATAGCGCAGCGCGCCCTGGGTTTTCAGGCGTTGCGTCAGGTCCAGTTCCACGTCGCCATAGGCGGCGATGCTGTGGCGTTTGGCCTTGGTCACGTCGCTGGGCTGGAAGCCGGGGAAGCCCTGGCTGCGGCCACTGCCGCCCACACCCACGCCGTCGGCGTCGATATAGGAGCCCGGTTCACCTGCCATGATCTTGTATTCCTCGCTGCGGTATTCGGCGCCGAAGGCAACGTTCATGCCGTGCAGGACGGTGTCGTAGTAGCGGCTGAAATCGGCATTGGTGGTCAGCTGCTGGAACGAAAAGCCGCCCGCGTCAAAACGGCTGGGGCTCACGCCTTTGCCGCCATTAAGGAGGTCGAGGTTGGCGATCGAGGCGTTCAGGGTATTGCTGATGTCGTAGCGCATCTTGTTGTAGCCATAGGTCTGCGAGAAATCCGCATTCCAGTCGCCGAGCTGGCCACGGTGGCCGATGGTGGCGTACTGGTCGTCGATCTTGCCGTTAATAAAGGGCACGAAACCGTTCGGATACATGGCGGCCGAGTTGCGCCCTGGAATATCGATGCTGCCGATGCCGCCGCGGCCAAACGCGGCGCTGGAGGCGTCGCGCGTCTGCGCGCCGGCCGTGAAATACAGCTTGCTGGTGGCGCTGGTGGCGTAGTCGCCATTGACGTACAAGGTCTTGTTTTGCGATTTGGTGTCACCGATGGTGCGCAGGCTGTCGGCGTCAGCCCGGTTCGAGCGGCCGCGGTCGAGGTATTCGCCGGTGATCGCAATGGTGCCCTTGTCGCCCAGCGCCAGGCCGCAGTAGGCCGAGGTCATGTAGTTCTTGCCGTCGCCTTCCGAATACTGGCTGTAGCCGGCCACCGCTTCGCAGCCCAGGCTTTTCTTGAGTTCGATATCGATCACGCCGGCAATCGCGTCCGAGCCATACTGGGCGGCGGCGCCGTCGCGCAGCACCTGCACGTTCTTGATCGCCAGCAGCGGGATCGCATTCATGTCGGTGCCCGTGTTGCCGCGGTTGCGCGCGCCAAACAGGTTGACCAGAGCGGTAGTGTGGCGGCGCTTGCCGTTGACCAGCACCAGGGTCTGGTCGGAACCGAGGCCGCGCAGGGCGGCCGAGTCGACCAGGTCGGCGCCGTCCGCACCGGTCTGGCGGGTGGAGTTGAACGACGGCGAAATATATTGCAGCGACTGCGCCAGGTCGAACTGGCCGCCCTGTTCGGCGACCTTGGTCATGGGAATGATATCGACCGGCACCATGGTGTCGGTGGCGGAACTGGCGCTGACGCGGCGCGAGCCGACCACGCTGACCGTTTGCACGGCGCCCGCGTCGGCGGCGCTGGCGGCATCACCGGTTTGCGCCATGGCGGGCGCGGCGCAGAGGCCGAAAACGCCGAGGGCGGCACTGCCATAGAGGCTGATCAGAACGGCTTTACGCAAGGTAGTGAGGGTCGGCACGCGGGTATCTCCAAGTGAATTTGTTACTTGATTTTAGTGCCAGCTTTTAACTTTTTGCCAGTATTACCGTATTTTCCACGTACAAATAAAGCCTGACTGTTGTTTCCTGGTTCGCATCAATTTGGTGGGCGCCTGGTCTGCATTGCCATGGTGCATGTTGCCCCGCTCAGGTGCTGTTTTGCACCATTCCGCCCACCCGGATAGCGTCTGCGCCGTACTCGACCTGGATCAAACAGGGCTGGCCGGTGACGTGGCCCTGGGACAGGCTCAGCGACTGCCGCAGCTGATGTGCCAGCGCCCCCGCCGCCACGCCCGTGGCGCTGTCTTCCATGCCTGGGTCGAGGTGGTTGAAGTTGCGCCCTTCATAGTGGCCGTCGGCCAGCCTGCAATACACATAGCAGCCATTGACGCCATGCAAGCGGCTCCAGTCGGCAATCAGTTCCAGGTTGGGCCGCAGCGCGCGCAAGGTGGTGCTGTCGGCCACTTCCAGCAGCAGCTTGGGGCTGCCGACGGAGGCGACGACCGGTGGCGACAGCAAATGCATGTGCTGGCCCATCAGTTCAGACGGCAGATAGTGCTCGATGATCACCGCCGGCGGTGTTTGCGGCGCCAGGCTGACAAACATCCCTTGCGCGCGCCGCGCCAGCCGCAACGGTTGATGGTGCATGGCCGTGTGCACGCTCAGGCTTGCCGGCGCGCCCGGCGCCGCCAGCAGCACATGCGCGGCGGCCAGTGTCGCGTGCAGGCATAGCGGGCTGCGCGTGTGCGGATAAAAATAGTCGAGCACGATGGCGCCGTCAGGCTGGCGGTCGATAAAGACGCAGGCGCTGACCTGATGTTCCAGGGCAAACTGCTGGCGCTCGGTCTCTGTGCTGGCGTCGTGCTCGACGACCAGCGCCGGATTGCCGCCACCGGGCGCGGCGCCGAAACATTTCAGGAGATGGATGGTCATGGCCATGGTGGGCAAAGTGCTTCTTTGGGGGGAAAGTACAAGCATAACCGAGTGGCCAGTTTTTACCTGAGTATAATTACTGTGTTTATATACAGTATTGAGGTGCATCATGGCGGTCGCGAGCTTGCCCGATTACGCTGAGTTGTTCTGCCTGACCAACTTCAGCTTCCTGCACGGCGCTTCGCATGCGCAGGAACTGGTGGCGCGCGCCATCGAGCTGGGCTACCACGCGCTGGCCATCACGGACGAGTGTTCGCTGGCCGGCGTGGTGCGCGCCCACGGCGTGGCCAAACGGGCCAACTTTCCGCTGATCATAGGCGCGCATTTTCACCTCACGCATGCCGATGGCAGTGTTGCCTGGTCGCTGCTGGCGCTGGCGAAGAACCGCGACGGTTATGGCAATCTGTCCGAGCTGATCACGATGGCGCGCACGCGCGCAGCCAAGGGGCGCTACCTGCTGACGCCCGACGATTTCGCCGCGCCATCGCCCGAGTTCGCCCATCTCAAAGGCTTGCCCGGCTGTTTGATGATCTTGCTGCCCGGCTATCCGGCCGATGCGGCCGCCTTGCGCGAGCAGGGCGTGTGGATGCAGGCCACCTTTGCCATGGAGGAAAACAAGGGGGAGAGAAAAGCGCGCAACTGGATTGGCCTCAATTTGCTGCTGCGCGCCCAGGACGATGCGCACCGGCTGGCCGTGCAGGCGGCGGCCCGGGCGCAGGGCTTGCCGGTGGTGGCCGTCGGCCATGTCTGCATGCATGTGCGTTCGCGCAAGCCGCTGCTCGATACCCTGTGCGCCGTGCGGGTGGGCAAGCCGGTGGCCGAGTGCGGTTATGCGCTGGCGCAAAACGCGGAACAGCATCTGCGCGCCCGGCTGCGCCTGGGCAATGTGTATCCAGCGCAGGCGCTGGCCGAAACCGTGTTGATTGCCAGCCAGTGCGATTTCTCGCTCGATAGCCTGCGCTATGAATACCCCGATGAACTGGTGCCGGCCGGCCATACGCCGGCCACTTACTTGCGTGAAGAGACCTACCATGGCGCGCGCACGCGCTTTCCGCTGGGCATCCCTGCCAACGTGCAGGCGCAGATCGAGCATGAACTTGAACTGATCGCCGACCTGGCGTATGAGCCGTACTTTTTGACCGTCTACGACATCGTGCGTTTTGCCCGCTCGCAAGCCATCCTGTGCCAGGGCCGGGGCTCGGCCGCCAATTCGGCCGTCTGCTATTGCCTGCATATTACCGAGGTCGACCCGGCGCGCGGCAACTCGCTGGTCGGGCGCTTCATGTCGCGCGAGCGCAATGAGCCGCCGGACATCGACGTCGACTTCGAACACCAGCGGCGCGAGGAAGTGATTCAATATATCTACGGCAAATATGGCCGGCGGCGCGCCGCGCTGGCCGCCGTGGTGATCAGCTACCGGCCGAAAAGCGCCTTGCGCGACAGCGGCCGCGCGCTGGGCGTGGACCTGGCCATCGTGGAAAAAGTGGCCAAGGCGCACCGCTGGTTCGACGGCAAGCGCGACTTGCTGAAGCGGCTGGCTGAAAGCGGGCTGGACCCGGGGGCGCCGCTGTCGCGCCAGTGGGCCACGCTGGCGCAGCAGTTGCTGGGTTTTCCGCGCCACTTGTCGCAGCATCCGGGCGGCTTCGTGATTGCGCAGGGCCAGCTGTCGCGCCTGGTGCCGATCGAAAACGCCACCATGGCCGGTCGCAGCGTGATCGAATGGGACAAGGACGACCTGGAAGAGCTGGGCCTGATGAAGGTCGACGTGCTGGCGCTGGGCATGCTGTCGGCGCTGCGCCGCGCCTTCGACATCGTCAGCCTGCGCCGTGGCGAGCCGTTCGTGATGCAGGATATTCCGCCCGAGGACAAGGCCACCTACGACATGATCTGCGAGGCCGACACCATCGGCGTATTCCAGATCGAATCGCGCGCGCAGATGAGCATGCTGCCGCGCCTGCGTCCACGCCAGTTCTATGACCTGGTGATCGAAGTGGCGCTGGTGCGCCCCGGCCCGATCCAGGGCGGCATGGTCCATCCGTATTTGCAGCGGCGCCAGAACCGGGAGGCGGTGAGCTACCCCAAGGGCCTGGAAAAGGCGCTGGGCCGCACCCTGGGCATTCCGATCTTCCAGGAGCAGGTGATGCAGGTGGCGATGATCGCGGCGAAATTTTCACCGGGCGAAGCGGACCAGTTGCGGCGCGCCATGGCGGCCTGGAAACGCAAGGGCGGCTTGAACAATTACCATGAACGTATCGTCACTGCCATGGTCGCCAATGGCTATGACGCAGCCTTCGCCGAAGCCATCTTCAGCCAGATCGAAGGCTTTGGCGAATACGGTTTTCCCGAGTCGCATGCGGCCAGTTTTGCGCTGCTGACTTATGCCAGTTCCTGGCTGAAGTGCCACGAACCGGCCGCCTTTCTGTGCGCCTTGCTCAACAGCCAGCCCATGGGGTTTTATAGCCCCTCGCAACTGGTGCAGGATGCGCGCCGGCATGGCGTGCCAGTATTGCCCGTCGATGTGGCCGCCAGCGGCTGGGAAGCGGCGCTGGCAGGCGACACCAACACGCCTGCCGTGCGCCTCGGTTTCAATACGCTGTTCGGCATGCGCGCGCAGGCAGCCCTGCGCATCGAGGATGCGCGCGCCATTGCCGCGTTCGTGGACGTGGCCGACCTGGCGCGGCGCGCATCGCTCGACCGTCACGACCTGCAGATACTGGCCGCCGGCAATGCCTTGCAGGCGCTGGCCGGCAACCGCCACGAAGCCTTGTGGCAGGCGGCCGGCGCCGTGCCCGAGCGCGACTTGCTGCGCGCCACCACGCTTGCTGAAGACTTGCCGCAGCTGTCCGCACCGGGCGAAGGCGCGGGCATCGTCAGCGACTACCGCGCGCAGGGCCTGACCCTGGGCCGCCATCCGCTGGCGCTGCTGCGCCAGCAGTTGCTGGCGCAGCGTTTCCTGCCCGCTTCCACCTTGCGCTGCTATACCAACGGTCAAGTGGCGCGCGCCTGCGGCATCGTCACCGTACGCCAGCGCCCCGGCACGGCCAAGGGCGTGCTGTTCCTGACCCTGGAAGATGAGACCGGTACGGTCAATGTGATCGTCTGGCCGTCGCTGGTGGAGCAGCAGCGCAAAGAGGTGCTGGGTGCGCCCTTGCTGGGCGTGTATGGCGTGTGGCAACAGGAAGGCATCGTGCGCAACCTGGTGGCCAGGCGCCTGGTCGACATGTCGCATCTGCTGGGACGCTTGCGCACCAGCAGCCGCGATTTTTGTTAATACTTATGGCATGATCTGCCCATGAAACCTTTATCTGAATTCGCTTTGCCTGCATGGACCTTGCGTCCGGCTTTGGTGGCCGACGCGCCCGCCATCGTTGCCCTGATCGACGACCTGATGCCTTTCCTGACCCTGCACCCGGACGGCGCCGGGGCGGAAAAGTTCATCGAACACTGCAGCCTGCCGGCCATCGAAACATATCTGTCGCAGGACAAATACCGCTACCAGATCGCCCATCTCGATGGCGAACTGGCCGGCGTGGTGGCGATGCGCGAGAACACGCATCTGTTTCATATGTTCGTGCCGCGCGCGCTGCACCGGCGCGGCATCGCCCTGCGATTGTGGCAGGCGGCGCGCGATGCGGCGCTGGCCAGGGGAGAAGTGACGGCATTTACCGTCAATTCCTCCCTGTATGCCTTGCCGGTGTATACCCGGATCGGATTCGTGCCGACAGGACCGAAAGTGGAGCAGGGCGGGATTGCGTTTGTGCCGATGCAGATGACGCTGGCCGGCTAATTACCAGCGTACGATCTTGCCCGGATTCATGATGTTTTTCGGGTCGAGTGCATGCTTGAGCGCGCGCATGGTGTCGATCGCGCCCTCGCCATGTTCTTCCACCAGGAAGGCCATCTTGTGCATGCCCACGCCGTGCTCGCCGGTGCAGGTGCCGTCCATGCCGATGGCGCGCGTGACCATGTCGGCGTTGACCTGTTCGGCGCGCGCGATGTCTTGCGGATTGTCCGGGTCGACCAGCATCTGCACATGAAAATTGCCGTCGCCCACATGACCGATAATGGCGTACACCAGGCCGGCGCTTTCGCAGTCTTCCCTGGTAGCCAGTATACATTCGGCCAGCCGTGAAATCGGCACGCAGCAATCGGTGGAGATGGCGCGGCTGCCCGGGCGCATCTGCAGCAGCGCAAAATAGGCATTGTGGCGCGCCGCCCACAGGCGCGAGCGCTCTTCTGGCCGGCTGGCCCATTCGAAACCGCTGGCGCCATGTTCTGCGGCAATCTCCTGCACCAGCTGCGCCTGCTCGGCCACGCTGGCCGGCGTGCCGTGAAATTCAAACAGCAGCAGCGGCTTTTCCGGCAGCGCCAGCTTGTCGTAGGCGTTGATGGCTTTTACGCCGTTCTCGTCAAGGAATTCCACGCGCGCCACCGGCACGCCCATCTGGATGGTCTCGATCACGGCATTGACGGCCGCGCCCGTATCGGGAAACGAGCAGACGGCGGCGGAAATGGCTTCCGGCAAGGGGTACAGTTTGACGGTGACTTCGGTGATGATGCCCAGCGTGCCTTCGCTGCCGACGAACAGCCGCGTCAGGTCGTAGCCGGCCGACGATTTTTTCGCCCGGGTGCCGGTCTTGATGATGCGTCCGTCGGCCGTGACGACCGTGAGCGCCAGCACGTTTTCGCGCATGGTGCCGTAGCGCACGGCGTTGGTGCCGGAAGCGCGGGTGGCCGCCATGCCGCCCAGCGAGGCGTTGGCGCCCGGATCGATGGGGAAGAACAGCCCGGTGTCGCGGATCTCTTCGTTCAACTGCTTGCGCGTCACGCCGGCCTGCACCGTGGCCGTCAGGTCTTGCGCATGCACGGCCACCATCGCGTTCATCTGCGACAGGTCGAGCGTCACGCCGCCGTGCAGGGCCAGCACATGGCCCTCGAGCGAGGTGCCGCTGCCCCAGGCGATCACCGGCACGTCATGCGCGGCGCACAGCTTGACGGCGGCCGCCACTTCCTCGGTCGAGTGGGCAAAGATGACGGCGTCGGGCAGCATCGGGTCGTAGCTCGATTCGTCGCGGCCATGATGCTCGCGCATGGCCTGCGTCATGGAAAAGCGCTCGGCAAAGATCAGGGCCAGTACGGCCGCAAGGGATGCAGGCAGCGGCCGCTTCAGGGCGGCCAGATGGTCAGGTCGATTCACGCGTGTCCTCCGTTTTTTCTTTATTCTACTTGAGGATGCGCGCACCAAAAGAAAAGGGCAGAACCTGTGGTTCCACCCTTTGCCGCAAGCGCCCCGCGTGCCGAATGACTATTCGCGCGCGGTGGTGCCGTAGTAGCTGTGGATTTCGTTGGACCAGGTGGTGTCGGCCATGTTCGGCCAGTTGTCCGTGTCGAAGCCGGGGGCGTTTTCGATGCGCTCCTTGTCGATATTCAGCGTGAAGCGCTTGTTGACGGTGTCGAGCAGCAGCGCTTCCCAGGGCACGGCGAACAGTTTTTCGCCGATGGTGAAGACACCGCCGTGCGACATGACGGCGTAGGCAATTTTGCCGCTGCGCATGTCGATCATGATTTCCTTGATTTCACCCAGATGTTCATCCCTGGCGTTGTGCACGTGGTCACCGATCAGGGTGTCGGCGCCCATCAGTTCAGGGCCGGGACCTTTATGGCCACGGTCCACATACATGCCATAGGCGTCGCGTTCTTCATAGCTCATGATTTACCTCCGTTGAAAATGCCAGTGTGCGGCAGCGCGACACCCGGGTCTGTTCGCTCTCCCACACAAGATATAAGGATGGAAATATTTCATATATTGCTATCGTGAGCTCTTGCGGCGCCGACAGCCAGGCTGGAGCGACGTTGCCGGCGGTTGGCGTAATTTTGCATGCGGCAACCGTGCTTTCGGCGGGCTTTAGTGTATAATTTCAATTTCCCGCACGTGCCGTTCGGCACCATCTGCAATGACCAAATTTGTCTTCGTCACCGGTGGCGTTGTGTCTTCCCTTGGTAAAGGGATTGCCGCCGCCTCTCTCGCCGCGATCCTCGAATCGCGCGGCCTTAAAGTCACCATGCTCAAGCTCGACCCGTATATCAACGTCGATCCTGGCACCATGAGCCCGATGCAACACGGTGAAGTGTTCGTCACCGACGACGGGGCCGAAACCGACCTCGACCTCGGCCACTACGAGCGCTTCATTTCCACCCGCATGAAAAAGGTGAATAACTTCACCACCGGCCAGATCTATGAATCGGTGATCCGCAAGGAACGCCGCGGCGAATATCTGGGCAAGACCGTGCAGGTGATTCCGCATATCACCAATGAAATCCAGGATTACATCCGCCGTGGCGCCGAAGGCTACGACGTGGCCCTGTGCGAAATCGGCGGCACCGTCGGCGATATCGAGTCGCTGCCTTTCCTGGAAGCGGCTCGCCAGCTGAGCCTGCGCGCCGGCCGCAAGAATACCGCCTTCGTTCACCTGACCCTGGTGCCGTATATTGCCTCGGCCGGTGAATTGAAAACCAAGCCGACCCAGCACTCGGTGCAGAAGCTGCGCGAAATCGGCATCCTGCCCAATGCGCTGCTGTGCCGTGCCGACCGCGCCATTCCCGAGGACGAGCGCGCGAAGATCTCGCTGTTCTCGAACATCGAGGAAGACGCCGTCATTTCCGTGTGGGATGTCGACACCATCTACAAAGTGCCGCAAATGCTGCATGACCAGGGCCTCGACAAGATCATCTGCGACGCGCTGGACTTGAACCCGGCGCCGGCCGACCTGTCGGTCTGGAGCAAGCTGATCTACACGCTCGAACATCCGAAGTCGGCAGTGACCGTCGGCATGGTCGGCAAGTATGTGGAGCTGACCGAATCGTACAAATCGCTGACCGAAGCGCTGCGTCACGCCGGCATCCACAACGAGTCGCAGGTCAATATCGAGTACATCGATTCGGAAGAAATCGAAACCACCGGTTGCGCCGCTCTGGCCAAGTACGACGCCATCCTGGTGCCGGGCGGCTTCGGCAAGCGCGGCGTGGAAGGCAAGATCATGGCGGCCCAGTTCGCCCGTGAAAACAAGGTGCCTTACCTGGGCATCTGCCTGGGCATGCAAGTGGCGCTGATCGAATACGCACGCCATAAAGCCGGTTTGACCAGCGCCAACTCGACCGAATTCGACCTCGACACTGCGCAACCGGTGGTAGCACTGATCGATCAGTGGCAAGGCCAGGACGGCAAGGTTGAAAAGCGCGACGCCAATTCTGACCTGGGCGGCACCATGCGCCTGGGCGCGCAAACCTGCGCCATCAAGCCGGGCACCCTGGCCGCCGAGATCTACGGCGCCGTCGTCACCGAGCGTCACCGTCACCGCTACGAAGCGAACAATCACTACCTGCCGCGCGTGGAAGCGGCCGGCCTGGTGGTAGCCGCCCGCACGCCGACCGAAGACCTGTGCGAAATCATGGAATTGCCGCGCACGGGCGATAATGCCCACCCCTGGTATATGGGCGTGCAGTATCATCCGGAATTCAAATCGACCCCGCGTGACGGCCACCCGCTGTTCACCTCGTTCATCAAGGCAGCGCTGGCCCACAAGGAAGAGAACGCCACCGCAGAATAAACGTGGCCTGATGGCGTTTGGCCTTGCAGCACCGCTCCCGGCAGCTTAGTCTACGCCGGGAGTTTGTTTACCCTCTTTGTGCAATTGCGCATCAGAACGCAGTGTGCAGCCCTGTTACGCTTAACTTTGGAGAATGATATGAGTGCTATTGTTGACATTATCGGCCGTGAGATCCTGGACTCGCGCGGCAACCCTACCGTCGAATGCGATGTGCTGCTGGAATCGGGCGTGATGGGCCGTGCCGCCGTGCCGTCGGGTGCCTCGACCGGTTCGCGCGAAGCCGTGGAACTGCGCGATGGCGACGCCAAGCGCTACTTCGGCAAGGGCGTGCTGCAGGCATGCGAGAACATCAATACCGAAATCTCCGAAGCCATCATGGGCCTGGACGCCAATGAACAGGCGTTCCTGGACCGCACCCTGATCGATCTGGACGGCACGGAAAACAAATCGCGCCTGGGCGCCAACGCCATCCTGGCCGTCTCGATGGCGGTCGCCAAGGCCGCCGCCGAAGAAGCCGGCCTGCCTTTGTACCGTTATTTCGGCGGTTCGGGCGCGATGCAATTGCCGGTGCCGATGATGAACGTCATCAACGGCGGCGCGCACGCCGACAACAACCTCGATATCCAGGAATTCATGATCATTCCAGTGGGCGCGCCGTCGTTCAAGGAAGCGGTTCGTTATGGCGCGGAAGTGTTCCACACGCTGAAAAAGATCCTGCACAAGAAGGGTCTGAACACCAACGTCGGCGACGAAGGCGGTTTCGCGCCATCGCTGGCCAACCACGAAGAAGCGATCAAGCTGATCATCCAGGCGATCGAAGAAGCCGGCTACGAGCCAGGCACGCAAGTGGCCATTGGCCTGGACTGCGCCGCTTCCGAGTTCTACAAGGATGGCAAGTACGAGCTGGCCGGCGAAGGCCTGAGCTTGACCGCCACCGAATTTACCAACCTGCTGGCAACCTGGTGCGACAAGTACCCGATCATCTCGATCGAAGACGCGATGCATGAAGGCGACTGGGATGGCTGGGCGATCCTGACGGCCGAACTGGGCAAGAAAGTGCAACTGGTCGGCGACGATCTGTATGTCACCAACACCAAGATCCTGAAAGAAGGCATCCAGAAGGGCATCGCCAACTCGATCCTGATCAAGATCAACCAGATCGGCACCCTGACCGAAACCTTCGCCGCCATCGAAATGGCCAAGCGCGCCGGCTACACGGCCGTCATTTCGCACCGCTCGGGCGAAACGGAAGACTCGACCATCGCCGATATCGCTGTCGGTACCAATGCCCTGCAGATCAAGACCGGCTCGATGTCGCGCTCGGACCGCATGGCCAAGTACAATCAGCTGCTGCGCATCGAGGAAGACCTGGGCGACATCGCTTCCTATCCTGGCCGCGATGCATTCTATAATCTGAAGTAATTGCAACAAGATGAGCAACTGACCGGCCGGAATTTTCCGGCCGGTTTTTTAACCGAGACCCATGCGCCTGATTACGCTTGCCCTGGCAGCCTTGCTGCTGTTGATACAATTTCCCCTCTGGACGGGCAAAGGCGGCTGGCTGCGCGTTGCCGACATGGAAGCCCAAGTCGCGCAGGCGCATCAAAAGAATATGGAATTGAAAGCCCGTAACGCCAAGCTCGAATCCGAAGTGCGCGACCTGAAGGACGGCACCGGCGCGGTCGAGGAGCGTGCCCGCTATGAGCTGGGAATGGTCAAGCAGAATGAGATTTTTGTGCAGATCGTGCGCAAGGGCCAGCTGCCGCCGATGATAGAAACGCCTGCCGCGACGGCTGCGCCTCACTGAGAAGGATTGATTTCCTTCCCTGCCAGCCCGGGCCGATTGCCAGGCTGACGCATACACGCTTTTCTACTGCTTACAGCTCGCCCTTGCCGCTCGAAATCAGGTAAAAGCGGATGGCGGTCACGGCAACGGCCAGAGTGATCAGGGTGGTTTCGAAAATCATCATATTCAATCCTAAGTAATGTAAGTTGTAATCAAAAAAGTGTTCAGGCAAGGCGAAGCAACGCCGCCATGGACGCTTTTTTAACCGCGCGAAGCGAGGAAACGCAGTTCGCTGGCCAGGTTGGGCATCAGGTGTTCGTAGCGTGCCGCTTCCGAGTTCAGCAGGGCGATATCGCGCTGGCTTGGGCGGCTGTAGCGTGGCTCGTCGGCGGCGGCGGCTGCCTGGACGACCGGTTTCGAGGCCAGCAGGGCGCCCAGGAAAGCGCGCGTGGCGCGGCCGAGGTTGTTGAAATAGCCGTCGTTGCTGGTGCTGCTGTAAGTGCTGGTCATTGTGGACATATGCCCTCCATGAAAGTGTGTTGTTGCATTGCACAATAATGGAAACCGCGATATACGTCCAATTCCAAATTCCAATTTCAGTAATTCAAGCTGTGAATAATAAGGGCGTAGCCACCGGCCACGCCCCGGATAAAAATATGTAACAAATTATTATCCTGCGGCAACACGGCCCAAACCGGGATCGTCGCTGAAAAAGCCATCCAGGCCGGTCTCGATATAGCGCCGCATTTCCGCCACCGAGCCCGCTTCGTTGCGCGCGTTCTCGCCATTGCCATCCCGGAAGTCGGCCGCCAGGAAACGGTTTTCCGGGCGGAAGGTCCAGGTGTGCAGCAGCAGTCCCGCCTGGTGCGCATCGTCGACGATGGAGGTTGGCTTTGCCAGGCGCTGGTCGGCGCCCAGCGGGATCAGGCCGCGCGTGGGTGGCGCCAGCACGTCGGCGTAGGCGGCGATGTCGCGCAGGCCGGCCGGCTGCAGCATTTGCCCGAAGGTCAGCTTGCCGCCGGCCTTGGCGACATCGACCGGGCGCACATCGCCACCAAGCACCAGCTGCATCAGGCGCACGTTGGCGCGCTTGCCCAGCTTGTTGCGCAGATACTTCAGGTTGGCCGTTTCAAACGACTGGATCTCGACCGGCGCGCGGCGCGTGTATTCGTGCGCCAGCATGGTCGAGATAAAACGGTCTTCCAGCGCCAGGCCGGCCTCGCTGAAGTAAGTGGAACTTTTCAGTTCGGGCACCAGGCCGATCACCCGCCCGCTGGCGGCCGATTGCGCCGCAACAAATTCGATGATTTCTTCCCAGGTCGGCACCTGGAACTGGCCGTCGTACATGGTGTTGCCGGTACGGATAGTGGGCAGGCGTTCGATGGCGCGCAGGGTTTTCAGTTCCATCAGGGTGAAGTCATCGACATGCCAGCCGTCGTGCCATTCGCCATCGACCATCTTCTTGCTGCGCCGGCTGGCAAATTCAGGCCGGCGCGCCACATCGGTGGTCTCGATCAGGTTGCTTTCGTGGCGCGCCACCAGCACCCCATCGCGCGTGGCGACCAGGTCTGGCTCGACATAATCGGCGCCGTCGGCAATCGCCTTGGCATACGAGGCCAGCGTGTGCTCGGGGCGCAGGGCGCTGGCGCCCCGGTGGCCGTACACCAGCGGGCGGGTGGGAGGAGTGGACAGCATGCCGGCGGCAAAAGCGGGCAGAGCCGCCAGCGCCAGGCCACCGGCGGTGGCCTGCACGAAGCGGCGGCGCGACAGATGCCGTTGTGGCAACACGGGGGCGCGCATCAGAACTCCGCCGTCAGGGTCAGAAAGCCCTGGCGCGGCGCGATCGGGAAGGTGTTGTAGGTCTTGTCGGCGGCGCCCACCACCACGTTGAGCGCGCCTTCGCGGTTGGCCAGGTTGCTGACATTGACGCGCCAGCGCGGGTTTTTCAGCCAGCTGGCCAGGGCCGGCAGCTTGCCCGACACGCCCAGGCTCATCAGGAAGTAGCCGGGTACCGACAGGTCATTGGTATAGGTGGCGTAACGTTTTCCCACATAGTCTCCGATCAATTGAAATTCCACTTCGCCCAGATTGGCGGTGGCGACGAATTTATTGAGCCACTCGGGCGAACCGGGCACGTTCTTGCCGGCCGTCGGCACCAGGGTGGCGCCGTTGAAATAATTGTCGGCATATTGCGAGCGGTTGTACGACAGCGCATTGTAGAACGAAAAATTATTGCCGAAGTGGACGGTGGCGGCCAGGTCGACGCCATCCGTGCGCACGCTGCCGACGTTGGCCAGCACCGGGTTGCCGCCGATAATCGACGAGATCACCGGGGTCGGGCTGATCTGCAGCAAACGGTTGCTGAAGTCCACATGATAGACGCTGACCTGGCCATCGATGGCGGTGACGGCGCCCAGCTGCAGCGGGTGGTTGCCGCGCAGGCCGAGTTCATACGTCAGCGCCGTTTCCGGCTTGGCGTCGCGCTTGAACAGGTCGAAGGCGGACTGGCTGGCCAGGCTCCACGGCGAGGCGCCGCCACCGCCGTAGGTGACGAACTGGCGCATGTTTTTCTGGATATTGAAATACAGCTGGTCTTGCGGCGTGACATCCCAGCGCCCGCCCAACTGCGGCAAAAACCATTTTTTGGTGTCGATCGAACCGACCGGCAGGGCCGTCGAGCCGCCGGAGATCGCGCCCCTGGCCGGCTGCACCGGGAACTGGCCATCGGCAAACTGCAGGCTGGACTTGAAGCCGGCCTGCAGCGCGATATCCTGGCTGATCTTCCATTCGTCCTGCAGGTGCAGCTGCACCACCTTGTTGTCGATCTCGCTGCCGTATTGCGTGATCAGGGGATTGGCGGGACGGTCATACGGCGAGGTCGGCTGGTTCACGTCCAGCGCATACCAGCGGCGATAGGCCGAGGAGCGGTTCTGCTCCAGCCACAGGCCCGCTTCCAGTTGATGATCGCCAATTTCCTTGCGCAGGGTCGAGATGAAACCGCCGCGCTTGATGTCGTATTCGGTGGTGCGCACGGCGTAGCCTGAATTGCCGAACACCTGCCTGAGGTTCTGGTTCGGGTAGTACACGCCGAACAGCGCCGGCAGGCCGGCCACGCCGATCGGGCCGGCCACTACGCCGGCGCCGTCATCCTTGTGGAAATAGACCTGGTTGCTCCAGGTGGCGCCATCGGCCAGGTTGGCGTCGAATTTGGCGTAGGCCAGGTAATCGGTGCGCTGCGCGTCGCTGTAGTAATTGCGGTAGTTGTTGCCATCGGCCGCAGGCGTGGCGCCGGTGGGCGACAGATAATTGAGGGCCGCGCCGAAGTTCGGGTACAGGAAGGGGCGCGTATAGGGCGCGCTGGTTTCGCCGGCCACGTGCACGGTGCTGTCTTCGTTCGGCTCGGTTTTGTCCGAGTAATTGAAGAACAGGGTCAGCTTGCCGGCCTCGCTGCGGTTGACGAACTTGGCGTTGAACTGGTCGCCGCCCTGGCGCGCGTCGAAGTCCCAGGCGCGCGCTTCGTGGTGCAGGATGGAAAAGTAGGCGCTGTTGCCCTCGCCAAAGACACCCGTGTCGTAGCGGGCAAAGGTGCGCGAGGTGCGGTGGCTGCCCACGGTCTGCTGCACGCTGGCGCCTTGCGCGGCCAGCGGGTCGCTGGAAAAGGTTTCAATCGTGCCGCCCAGGTTGCTGGTCGAGGCGGTGGCCAGGTCGCCGGCGCCCGACGACAGCACCACGCTGCGCACGTTTTCGCTGATCACGGCGCGCTGCGGCGACAGGCCGTTGTAGTTGCCGTACTGCTGGTCGCCGAGCGGCACGCCATCCATGGTGTAGCCGAGTTGCTGGCCCGAAAAACCGTGCACGAACAGCGACAGGTTCTGTTCGTTGTTGCCCCAGGGATCGGCGGTCTGGAAGCTCACGCCCGGCAGGGTCTGCAGCGCCTTGAGCGGATTGGTACCGGGCAGGATTTTCTGGATTTCATTCTTGCTCAGCGCCACCGAAGAGCGCGTCTTGCGCGAGGAAATCTCTACTGTTGCCATCGGGGCATTGTCCTCGACAGGCGCGGCCATCTCGGTGGTGGCGGAGGCGACTGCGGCGGCAACGGCCGTTTGTGCCAGCGCGGGCAGTGCGCTGCCGGCGGCGCAGCCGAGCAGCAAGTTAAAGGAGTGGCGGCGCAACGCCAGCGTCAGATTCGGGTTCATCATGGCCTGTGGTAAATGGGGGAACAATGCAAGCTGGGCAGCGTAACGGCAGGGCGTGACGCGCTGATGACGACCTGGTGACGAATTGATGACAGACGAAAAAAAGCGCCGCCAGGACGGCGGCGCGGAGAGACTGCGAAAAAAATCAGTTGATGCTGGTGGCCGGCGGAATCAGCACTTCGGCCGGCGCATCGGTCATGAACAGTTGCGCGCAATCGACCTTGTCGAAATCGTAGTGCTGGCCGCAGAAGTCGCAGTTCACGCCCACGTGGCCGATTTCCGCCAGCGTCTCGTTGACTTCCTGTTCACCCAGCATCTTGAGCATATTGCCCACTTTTTCGCGGGTGCAGGTGCAATGGAAACTCGGGTGCAGCGGGTCGAACACGCGGATCGTTTCTTCCCAGAACAGGCGCTGCATCAGGGTGTCGATGTCGGTGGCCAGGATCTCTTCCTCTTTCAGGGTCGAGGCCAGCATCACGGCGCGGTTCCAGGTGTCGAGCGCGTCGTCTTCCGACACTGGCGTCGCTTCGGCCTTGCCGCCGTGGTGGGGCAGTTTTTGCAGCAGCAGGCCGCGCGAGGTGGTGTCGTCGGTGGCCAGCCACAGGCGCGTGTCGAGCTGTTCCGAGCGCAACATGTAGTTTTCGATGACGGTTGCCATGTCGTCGCCGTCGAGCGGCACGATGCCCTGGTACGGTTGCTGGCCCGGCACCTTGTCGGCCGGATCGAGCGTGATGATGAAGCGGCCCTTGCCGTTGGCGTTCATCAGCTGCGGCACGGTGGAACCGTCAACGATCTCGGCGTCCGGATCGAGCTTGGCGGTGGCGCGCAGGCGCAGGTCGGAGTCGCACTCGACCACCATCAGGCGTACCGGGCCGTCGCCATGGATCTGCATGATGATGGAACCGTTGAATTTCAGGTTGGCCGACAGCAGGGCGGCGGCAGCCACCATTTCGCCCAGCACTTTTTTCACGGCCAGCGGATAGGCGTGGCGCGTCACCACTTCCTGCCAGGTGCTGGACACGTCAATGAACTGGCCGCGCACGGCGGCGTTATCGAAAATAAATTTTTGCAGCGTATCCCGGCCTGCGGTGGGGGCGGCGATGGCGCCGCTGGTGTCAGTGCTCATGTGTCTTGTCCAATCTTCTTGAGTTGCGTATTAAATAGCTGGCCGCGCTGTACATAATTGAGAGCATTGCCTTGCAGCCTGGTGATATCGTCCGCCGTCAGGGGGCGCACGGCCTTGGCCGGCGTGCCGATGATCAGCATATTGTCGGGAAACTCCTTGCCTTCGGTGACCAGCGCGCCGGCGCCGACCAGGCAGTTCCTGCCGATCCTGGCGCCATTGAGCACCACCGCCTGGATGCCGATCAGCGAACCGTCGCCGATGGTGCAGCCGTGCAGCATGGCCTGGTGGCCGATGGTGACGTTTTGCCCCACGTCGAGCGGATAGCCGGGGTCGGTATGCAGCACCGCGCCTTCCTGCACATTGCTGTTGGCGCCGACCGTGATGCGCTCATTGTCGCCGCGCAAGGTTGCGCCAAACCACACCGAGGTGTTTTCATGCAGGGTGACCTTGCCGATCACATTGGCTGTGTCGGCAACAAACGCGGAAGCATCAATCTGCGGCGCCTCGGCGCCCAATTGGTAGAGTGTCATGATTAGCCTGAGGCAAGGGTGGAAAGGCCGGGGATGTCGCTATTTTACGCTGTTGCAAGACAAGCCAGAACGGCGGCAAGCGATCCGGTATAATTAAAGAACGGTCGTACGTTTATCGCGGTACTTTACTTACAGACATAGCATGTGGCGACGCCTGCGCCACTTTCAAGGTAGCTACTCATGAAACTTTCTCGTTCCGAATTTATCCATATCCGTGGCGCGCGCGTCCATGTGCGCCACTGGGGCCGTGCAGGCGCGCCTATCCTGTTCATGGTGCACGGCTGGATGGATGTGGCCGCCTCGTTCCAGTTCGTCGTCGATGAGCTCGCTGGCGACTGGCATGTGATCGCGCCCGACTGGCGCGGCTTTGGCCAGAGCGACTACACGCAGTCCGACACCTATTGGTTCCCCGACTACCTGGCCGACCTCGACGCCATGTTGCTGCATTACTCGCCCGACTCGCCCGTGCACCTGCTCGGCCACAGCATGGGTGCCAATGTAGCCGGCCTGTATGCGGGCGTGCGCCCCGAACGCCTCATCAGCTTCATCAACCTTGAAGGCTTCGGCATGATGGCGACCCGGCCCGAACAGGCGCCCGGCCGCTACGCCAAATGGCTGGACGAATTGCGCGAGCCGGCGCGCATGCGCAGCTACCCGACGTTGCAGGCGGTGGCCGAACGGCTGCAAAAGACCAATCCGCGCCTGACCCATGAACGCGCGGCTTTCCTGGCCGAACACTGGTCGGTGCGTAACGAAGCGGGCGAGTGGGATATCGCCGGCGATCCGCGTCACAAGCGCGTCAACCCCATGCTGTACCAGGTCGAGGAAGTGATGGCCTGCTGGCGCCGCATCACGGCGCCGGTGCTGTGGGTCGAAGCGGAAGAGACGAATATGTGGGAATGGATGGGGCCGAAAGAAACCGCGCGCCTCGAAATCGACCGCCGCCTGGGTTTCTTGAAGGATGTGCGCTGCAAGATGATGGCGGACGCCGGCCATATGTTGCACCACGATCAGCCACAAGCCCTGGCGCGCCTGCTCGAGGAGTTCCTTGGTTCAATATGAGACAGAAATGATGCAAATGTGATAGCGACGCTGTCGCGCCCCGGCAGGCAGCGTACAATGAAAACTTCCATCATCCACCGCCCGCACGGTAATGTCACCCATGCTTAAAGTCGACCTGCATTGCCATTCGAATATCTCCGACGGCGTCCTCGCACCGACCGCCGTGGCCGCTTACGCACGCAAGGCTGGCGTCGATGTGTGGGCGCTGACCGACCACGACGAGGTGTCCGGCGTTGCCGAAGCGCGCGCCGCAGCGGTGGAGCAGGGCATGCGCTTTGTTGCCGGTGTGGAAATTTCGATTACCTGGGCTGGCCAGACCGTGCATATCGTCGGCCTGCAGATCGATGAAAACGATGCCGGCCTGGTGCGCGGCCTGAACCAGACCCGTTCGGGGCGCGACGCGCGCGGGCGCGAAATCGCCCGCCAGCTGGACCTGGTCGGCATCCCCGGCGCCTACGAGGGCGCGCTGAAATTCGTCGGCAACCCCGACCTGATGTCGCGCACCCACTTTGCCCGCTATATCGTGGAAACGGGCAAGTGCGCGAATATTCCCGACGTCTTCAAGAAATACCTGTCCGAAGGCAAGCCTGGCTATGTCGAACACCGCTGGGCCACCCTGGCCGAGGCGGTGGGCTGGATACGCGGCGCCGGCGGCGTGGCCGTGATCGCCCATCCGGGCCGCTACCACTTCAGCGACATGGCGCAGGGCGTGCTGTTTGATGAATTCAAGCAATTGGGTGGCGTGGCCATCGAAGTGGTGACGGGCAGCCACAGCCCGGACCAGTATCCGGAATATGCGCGCCTGGCCAATGACTACGGCTTTCTTGCCTCGCGCGGCACCGATTTCCATGCGCCGGGCGAGTCGCGCGTGGATTTTGCGCTGCTGCCGCCGCTTCCCGGCAACGTCACACCGATCTGGCACGACTGGTTTTAAGTCGCCGCTAAGGCCGCTCTGGCAAGCTTGATAACAGCTGTATCATCCCTACATTACTGTTATTGAATTTCTGCCGGAGCCATCGCCATGAAACGCATCGTCCTGTTTATTGTCACCAACCTGGCCGTGATGCTGGTGCTGACGCTCGTCCTCAGTTTGTTGGGTGTTGGCAATCCCGCGCGCGGCAGCACCCTGAACCTCGGCAGCCTGATGGTGTTCTCGCTGGTGGTCGGCTTTACGGGTTCCATCTTTTCACTGCTGATCAGCAAACCGATGGCCAAGTGGAGCACGGGCGCGCGCGTGCTCGACAATCCGGGCTCGTCGACCGAATTGTGGTTGGTCAATACTGTACGCGCCCTGGCGGAGCGGGCCGGTATCGGCATGCCCGAGGTGGCCGTGTATGACGGCGAGCCGAACGCGTTTGCCACTGGTGCGTTCAAGAATTCGGCGCTGGTGGCCGTCTCCACCGGTTTGCTGCAAAGCATGAACCGCGATGAGGTCGAAGCCGTGCTGGGCCATGAGATCGCCCACGTCGCCAACGGCGACATGGTGACCCTGACCCTGATCCAGGGCGTGGTCAATACCTTCGTGGTGTTCATGGCGCGGGTGGTAGGCTTTTTTGTCGACAATATGCTGCTCAAGAACAACAACCGCGAAGGCGGGCGCGGCATCGGCTATTTCGTCACCGTGATGGTCTGCGAAGTGCTGTTCGGCCTGCTGGCGTCCATCATTGTCGCCTGGTTTTCGCGCCAGCGCGAGTTCCGCGCCGATGCCGGCTCGGCCAAACTGCTGGGCAGCCCGACGCCGATGATGCACGCGCTGGCGCGCCTGGGCGGCGTGGCGCCGGGCGAGCTGCCGCAATCGATGCAGGCGCTGGGCATCAGCGGTGGCGGGGGCGGCTGGGGCGCCCTGTTCGCCACCCATCCGCCACTGGAGGAACGCATCGCGGCGCTGCGCGGCGTACAATCATGACACATCAATAAAAAACTGGTCCGCCAGTCAGTGAACCCATGAGTCAATTTTTCCAGATTCACCCTGACAATCCGCAATTGCGCCTGATCAAGCAGGCCGCGCAAATCATCCAGTCCGGCGGCGTGGTAGCCTTGCCGACCGACTCCTGCTACGCGCTGGTCTGCCAGCTCGACGACAAGAGCGCCGTCGAGCGCCTGCGCCGCATCCGCGGCATCGATGAAAAGCATCACCTGACCCTGCTGTGCCGCGACTTGAGCGAGCTGGGCGTGTATGCCCGCGTCGACAACCGCCAGTTCCGCCTGCTCAAGGCGGCCACCCCGGGCGCCTACACCTTTATCCTGGAAGCGACCAAGGAAGTGCCGCGCCGCCTCAGCCATCCTTCGCGCAAGACCATCGGCCTGCGCGTGCCCGAGCACCGCATCGTCCAGTGCCTGCTGGAAGAGCTGGGCCAGCCGCTGCTGGGCACCACCCTGACCCTGCCCGGCGACGAAGACAGCCTGACCGACGCCGACACCATCCGCGAGCGCCTGGAAAAGCTGGTCGACCTGATCGTCGATGGCGGCGCCTGCGCGCATGGCCCGACCACCGTGATAGATCTGACCGGGACTGATCCCGAAGTGGTGCGCGTGGGGCGTGGCGATCCGGCCGCGCTGGGCCTGTAGGCCGGGTTGTCTGCCGGCTTTGCATCGCTTTAATGGCGGCATAAGAAAGTGACAAGGGCGGCTCTGGTAGAATCGCGGTCATGAGCGATTTCAATACGATAGTCCAAACCGTCGCGGTGTACCTGGTGCCCGTCCTTTTTGCCATTTCCCTGCATGAAGCGTCGCATGGTTACGCCGCCCGCTATTTTGGCGATCCGACCGCGTCCAACGAGGGTCGGCTGAGCCTGAACCCGATGCGCCATATCGACCCCTTCGGCACGGTGATTTTGCCGCTGCTGCTGTATTTCACGATCCAGGTGCCGTTCGGCTATGCCAAGCCGGTGCCGGTCGATTTCAGCCGCCTGCGCAATCCGAAAAAGCAGATGGCCTGGGTGGCGTTTGCCGGTCCCGGTTCGAACTTTGTGATGGGCTTGGCCTGGATGATCGCCTTTGTGGTGCTGAGCGTGCTGCCGCCGAGCGAGATCGGCGCGTTTTTCCGCAAGATGGCCGGTGCTGGCGTCAGCGTCAACGCGGCCATGTTCGTCTTCAACATGATCCCCGTGCCGCCGCTCGATGGCGGACGCATCATGACGGGCATCCTGCCGATGTCGCTGGCACGCCCGTACGCCAGCATCGAGCGCTATGGCATCTATGTGTTCGGTGCGCTGGTGCTGCTGATGTATCTGGGCGTGCTGAACCGCTTTCTGCTGGCCGCCATCGAATTTGTCATCGGTATCTTCTTCACGCTGGTCACGCCGCTCACCGCCTTGCTTGCCTGGGCGCACAGTCACTAATTGATGGATATTGCGATGAAAGCAACTGAACCACACAACGATGCCGAGGCAATTTCTGGCTGGGTGGGCCGCTGGGCGCCGCTGCTGCCGGGCGGCGAAGTGCTGGACCTGGCCTGCGGCGGCGGCCGCCATGCGCGGCACCTGGCTGGCCTCGGCCACACCGTGATCGCGCTCGACCATGATCCGGAGATGCTGGAAAAGGCGGCCGGTCCCGGCATCACCACTTCGCTGGTCGACCTCGAGGCGCCGGGCGCTGTATGGCCGTTCGCCGCCGGCCGCTTTGCCGGCATTATCGTCACCAACTATCTGCACCGTCCGCTGTTTGAAGCGATGATCGCCAGCCTGGCGCCCGATGGCGTGCTGCTGTACGAAACTTTTGCCGAAGGCAATGAACAGTTCGGCAAACCATCGAACCCCAAGTTCCTGCTCAAGGAGGGCGAACTGCTGGCCCACGCCCTGCGGCAGGGCTTGCGCGTGGTGGCGTTTGAAGAGGGCCGTGTGGAGCTGCCAAAAGCTGCTCTGGTGCAACGAATTTGCGCCGTGCGGCCAGATTTTCCACGGCTGGCGGCCTTGTTGCCAGCGTTTTGAGCGGCAATACTGTCGCAGAATGCACCACAGGCGCGGGCTATCCGCTACAATCGTTGTTTTATTTATCGGCGCTATAAACTTACTATGATCAAGGGCAGCATTGTAGCAATCGTCACCCCGATGCAAGCGGACGGCAGTCTGGACATTCCAGGCCTGCGCAAGCTGATCGATTGGCATATTGCCGAGGGTACAGACAGCATCGTCATCGTCGGCACCACAGGCGAATCGGCAACCGTGAGCGTGGAAGAACACTGCGAACTGATCAAGCTGACCGTCGAGCACGCCAAGGGGCGCATTCCTATTATCGCCGGTGCCGGCGGCAATTCCACAGCCGAAGCCATCAAGCTGACGCGCTATGCGAAAGACGCTGGTGCTGATGCTGTCTTGCAAGTTGTGCCTTACTACAACCGTCCTAGCCAGGAAGGCATGTACCAGCACTTCAAGGCCATCGCCGAAGCCGTCGATATCCCTGTGATCCTGTACAACGTGCCGGGCCGCACCGTGGCCGACATGAGCAACGAGACCATCGTGCGCCTGGCAGCGATTCCGAACATTGTCGGCGTGAAAGATGCGACCGGCAATCTGGGCCGTGGCATCGACCTGCTGCGCCTGGTGCCAAGCGATTTCGCCGTCTACTCGGGCGATGATCCGACCGCCATGGCGCTGATGCTGTGCGGCGGCCACGGCAATATTTCCGTGACGGCCAACGTCGCCCCGCGTGCCATGCATGAACTGTGCGTGGCCGCCATGGCCGGCGACCGCGCCACGGCGATCGCCATCAACAACAAGATCTTCCCCCTGCATCAGAAATTGTTTGTCGAACCGAACCCGGTGCCCGTCAAATGGGCGCTGGCGGAAATGGGCCTGATGCCTGGCGGCATACGCTTGCCGCTGGTGCCGCTGGCCGATCAGTACCATGCCACCGTGCGCGATGCCCTGCGCGACGCTGGCGTCTTATCCTGAGCCCGGACTGATATAGTCCGGACCTTCCCTGATTTCAGCTGCCACTTAGCTTCTTATCCAGTAACGACATGACTAATAGCAAGAAAACCACCCCGGCGCCAGCCACCATCGCCCTGCGTGGCCTCGTCATCGGCGCCGTCGCGGCCAGTCTGGCCGGCTGCGGCATGATCAGCTCGGTAGTTGGCGGCGACAAGGTCGACTACAAGTCGGTCAAGAAAGCCAGTACCCTGGATGTGCCGCCCGACCTGACGCAACTGCAGCAGGACAACCGCTACTCCTTGCCTGATTCCAAGAACGGCGTGGCCACCGCTTCCGGCTACAACGCCCAGCGCAGCGCCACGGCCGGTATGCCGACCGTGGTGGGCGCCGATGGCGTGGCTGGCGTGGCGCCGGTCACGGCCGGCTCGGTCAGGGTCGAGCGCGCGGGCAACCAGCGCTGGCTGGTGGTCAAGCAGTCGCCTGAAGTGCTGTGGCCGCAACTGAAGCAGTTCTGGGAAGATTCCGGCTTTACCCTCGCCATCGACCAGCCGACGGCCGGCATCATGGAAACGGAATGGAATGAAAACCGCGCCAAGATCCCGCAAGATATCGTGCGCAGCACGATCGGCAAGGTCTTCGACGGCCTGTACTCGAGCGGCGAGAAAGACAAATACCGTACCCGCGTCGAGCGCCTGGCCGACGGCTCGACCGAAATCTATATCAGCCACCGTGGCGTGGAAGAGGTTGTCACGGGCCGCGACAAGGAAAGCACCACCTGGACCGCGCGGCCCAACGATCCCGGCCTGGAAGCGCAATTTCTGGCCAAGCTGATGACGCGCCTGGGTGCGGCCGGCGACGAGGCGCAAGCCAGGACCGCCGTCGATTCCGCCATTGTGCAACCGCAGCATGCCAAGCTGGTAGGCACGCCTGCCACGCCGTCGCGCGCCATCGAAGTCGATGAAGGTTTCGACCGCGCCTGGCGCCGTGTCGGCCTGGCGCTGGACCGCGTCGGCTTTACCGTCGAAGACCGCGACCGCACGCAGGGTACGTATTTCGTGCGCTACGTCGATCCTGATGCCGTCAAAAAAGATGGTTTCTTCTCGAAACTGTTCAGCTGGGGCTCGTCGGATGACAAGGACAAGGGCGCGCAGCGCTACCGCGTGCTGGTCAAGGCCGGTGCGGGTGCGACCAGCAACGTCAGCATTCTGTCGAACGAAGGCCAGAGCGATGTCTCGCCAGTGGCCGAGAAAATCCTGGGCTTGCTGAACGAGCAGCTGAAATAAGATCGTGCCAGGCGGGCAAGAACCGCCGCACGGCAACCAGGCTGGCCCGGAGACGGCGCCAGCTTTTTTATCGCCTGCCGCTGGCTTGCTGGCTCGTTACGACAAAGCGGCGGACGTAAAAAAGCCGGCCCGAAGGCCGGCTTTTTCGCTACGGGGTGCTAAATTACTTGGCAGCCGATGCAGCCGACGAAGCGGCAGCAGCAGCGTCCGAAGCGGCCGAAGCAGCGCTCGAAGCAGCAGCAGCTGCATCGGTAGCGGCCGAAGCGGCAGCGTCAGCAGCAGCTGGTGCTGGAGCAGCTTCAACTGCTGGTGCTGGTGCTGGGGTTTCAACAACTGGTGCTGGTGCAGGAGCTTCTTCTTTTTTGCTGCAAGCAGCCAGAGCAACAACCATCAGGGAGGCGATCAGCAGGGATTTTTTCATTTGTTTTCCTTAATTATTTCAAAAATTAAATCAATATTGTTGCGATGAATAATTACCGGTAATTATCGCTCGTTAGGTCGTCTTCGAAGGCTTTTCGTACCAGGTGGTGCCTGCCAGACAACGGAAACTTCCTAACCGAATATTATAGCGATTTTTGGTGCGTCGCAATAGGAGCAAGAGGCAAATTCGCAACTATTTTGTGATATCGCAATATTTGCCAAGGCAAATTGCAAGCAAGTGTAAGAGTTTTGCGAAAGTGCGTCAAAACGATACTAAAACCGTATCTTTCTTTGCGCCGGCACATAGTCTTTGCCCCTGCTCGTGTTCCACCACATTTGCTGCGCTGTGCCTCATTCAGGCCAGTTCCAGCCAGCCATCCTGATACCAGGTATACAGTGCTTCCATTACGTCATCGGATGCCTGGGCCACGGCCGCGCCATTGAGGGCACGGTCATTGGCCAGCGTCTCCAGCGCCGTTTTATCGGCACGGCCAATGGCGAACGACTCGCCGTTGATGAAGACATTCTTGCCACGATACAGCATTAACGTCTTGCGTGACAACACCACACCGTTCTTGTGTGCCGCTTGTGTGAAGCGTCCCGCAGTCAGCGGCTTGGCCACTGGCGTGAAGAACACATTGTGCTTCGGTTCGGACAGGTGTTCGCCGAGGAAAATGGTGACATCTTCTTCCGTGAAGCGCACCTTGTTGATCTCTTCGGTGATGGTGGCCAGCATCTCGCGCGGGATTTCCGCCGGTTTGTTGCTTGCTTTCAAGTCAGGGTCGCTGTAGATGCCGGGCAGGTCGATCGAGTCGGCCATGAATTGCAGGAACGCTTCGCCCAGCTCCTGGAACGACGGGGAGCGAAAGCCGATCGAATAGGTCTGGCAGTCGCCGATGGCCACGCCATCATGCGCGTAATGCGGCGGCAGGTACAGCATGTCGCCCGGTTCGAGCGTGAATTCTTCGTCGGGCGTGAAGTTGCTGAGGATTTTCAACGGCAGGCCGTCGATCAGGCTCAGGTCTTGCTGCGCGCCGATGCGCCAGTGGCGCTTGCCCTGGCCTTGCAGCAGGAACACGTCGTAGGAATCGAAATGCGGACCGACGCCGCCGCCGTCGGTGGCAAAGCTGACCATCAGGTCGTCGAGGCGCGCGTCGGGCAGGAAGCGGAACTGGCGCAGCAGCGCATCGGCGTCGGCGCTGTGCAGGTTGGCGCCTTGTACCAGCAACGACCATGCTTTCTGTTTCAGCGAGGGCAGGCTGCTCAAAGGGCCTTGCTGCATCGTCCAATGGCCGTCGATCTGGCTGACCAGGCGCGACTCGACATGGTCGAGCTTGGCCAGTTCGGCCAGTGCCTTGAAGTTCAGCAGGGGTTTGAAGCCAGGCACGGCCTGGCGGATCAGCAGCGGCTTTTTATGCCAGTAGTCGCGCAGGAATTGCGCCGGCGTGATGTCGCCCAAGAGAGTTAATTTTTTCATGCGCCCATTATAACAACCGGATATGCAGGAATGCGCCTGTCGTTGGCGGCGGAAAGGTATAATTTGTCAGCTTATACAATGAAAGGAAGCATAATGAAGATTGCCAAAAATACGGTCGTGACTGTCAACTACAAACTGTCAGACGCGCAAGACAATCTGATCGAAGACGGCAGCCAGCCGATGGTCTATCTGCACGGTGATTATGAAAACACCCTGCCGAAGATCGAAGAAGAGCTCGACGGCAAGGAAGTGGGCTATTCCAACACGATCCAGATCGAACCGGATGATGCTTTCGGTGAATACGACCCGGCGCTGGTCAAGGTCGAGCCACGCAACCGCCTGCCTGAGCCGCTGGAAGTGGGCATGCAGTTCGAAGGCATGCCGGAAAGCGATTCGCCGGACGAAGAGGCAATGATCTTCACGGTCACCGATATCGCCGATGACAAGGTCGTTCTGGATGGCAACCATCCGCTGGCCGGCATTGCGCTGCGCTTTGCGCTGACGGTCGCCGACGTGCGCGAAGCCACCGAAGAAGAAATTGCCCACGGCCACGTGCACGGCGCGCATGGTCACGGCCATGACGACGAAGACGGTGACGACGAAGGTGGTGAAGGCGATCACTTCCGCACCCACCCCATCCATTAAGATGGATGAACGGACCGGCATCGCGCCGGTCCGCTGATTATTTTAACGACGCGGCGCCGCAGGCCTGGCGGCGCGCTCGCGCACCTCGAACAGCGGGGTCTTGCCGGTGCGCACGGCGATCGCCGCCCAGTCGCTGGCGATGCTGACATGGCCCACATTGTCTTTCCAGTGGATGGCCGGCGTATCGCCCTGACGGGTTCCCTTGCCCTTGCTGTCGCGTTCTTTCTGTGTATCGACCAGTAACACCTTGCCGCCGAATTTTTTCGCCAGGGTGCGGATCTGCTTGCGCGGGCTGGCAAAGCCGTCCTGCTTCGAGCTGAAACTGGGCAGCAGCGAACTTTCCTCTTCATCGAGCACGCCGATGTCGCCGTCGGAAAACAGCACGATGCCGTCGAGCTTCTTGCCTTGCGCGATGGCGAACAGGCGCTGCAGCCAGGAACGGTTGGCCACCAGCCGGTCTTCGAATTCGCTGTTGCGGCCCGCTTCGGGCAGGAAATGGTTGTTATTGGCGGGCAGGTTGACGGTGGCAAACAGCACGCCGCCCACTTCCCAGTGGGCATTCTCCGCATAGCTGCGAAACTTCGCCGTCGATGACAAGCGCGAGACATTGAGCTTGCGCTGGCCCAGGCTCTGGTTGTCGGAAAAATATACATCGCGCAGGCGGTTCAGCCGTTCGATGGCGTTGACCCTGCCGCGCGAATTGCGGCAGCCGGCCCAGTCGCTGCCAGACAATGAAACGATCAGCGGCGAGGTGCTGGCTTCAAACAAATCCTTGCGCTGGCCATACAGCTTGTCGGTGCACGACTCGCTGGCGGCCTTGATGCCGGTCGCCACCACGAACGAGGCATTGAAAGCGCTGGCGCCGGCGATGGCCTTTTTCAAGGGGCCGTCATCGGGCCCGGCCTGGAAGGAGTGGCCCAGCACGGCAAACTCGAAGCCGGGGTTGCCGGTGCTGGCCAGCGCCGGTGCCAGCCAGGCGCTGGCGGCCAGCCAGGCGGCCGCCAGCAGCGGACGGCGTGCGATGCGACACGCGCTGCGACGCGCGTTGCGACACGTTGGCGTCATGCGGCGGCCAGCCGTTTCAGCTGATACAGCTGTTCCAGCGCATCGCGCGGCGTCAAGGCGTCGGGATCGAGTTCGGCGATCGCGTCAAACAAGGCTTGCTGCGCTTCGCTCAGGGCCGCCGCCGGTGCTGTTTCCTCTTCTTCCTCGGCATACGGGTCGCAGGCCGGCGCGGCGAACAGGTCGCGTTGCGGCGTGCTATCGAGCGCTTGCGCTTCCAGCCGCGCCAGGTGCTTGCGCGCGGCCTTGATCACCGGCTGCGGCACGCCGGCCAGTTGCGCCACTTGCAAGCCATAGCTTTGCGAGGCCGGACCCGGCTGCACGGCGTGCAGGAAGACGATGCTGTCCTTGTGTTCGACGGCCGACAAATGCACGTTGGCCGCGCTCGGATGGCTGTCGGGCAATTGCGTCAGTTCAAAATAGTGCGTCGCAAACAGGGTAAAGCTGCGGCTGCTATCGATCAGGTGGCGCGCGATGGCCCAGGCCAGGGCCA
Source organism: Janthinobacterium sp. PC23-8 (assembly GCF_002250505.1). GTDB lineage: Bacteria > Pseudomonadota > Gammaproteobacteria > Burkholderiales > Burkholderiaceae_D > Janthinobacterium. The sequence continues at coordinate 899,212 of NZ_NJGY01000001.1, read as the reverse complement.
GGCCATCAAAAGTCGAGGTGCCGCGGCCCACTTCGTCCATCAGCACCAGCGAGTGCTCGGTGGCGCCGTTCAGAATCGCCGCCGATTCCGTCATTTCCACCATAAAGGTCGAACGCCCGCCGGCCAGGTCGTCGGTCGCGCCGATACGCGTAAAAATACGGTCGATCGGGCCGATGGTGGCGCTGGCGGCCGGCACATAGCTGCCGACGTAGGCGAGCAGGGTGATCAGGGCCACCTGGCGCATGAAGGTCGATTTGCCGCCCATGTTCGGGCCGGTGATCAGCAATAACCTGCGTTCGTTGACGAAGCGGCAGTCGTTGGCGATAAAGCGCTCGATCTGCTTTTCCACCACCGGGTGGCGGCCTTCGACGATATTGATGCACGGCTCGCTCACCAGTTGCGGCGCGGCCCAGTTGTGCTGCTGCGCATGTTCCGTCAGCGCGTTCAGGGTGTCGAGCTGGGCCAGGCCCTGGGCGATGGTTTGCAGCGTGCCGATATGCGGCGCCAGGTCGGCCAGCAAGAGGTCGTACAGCAGCTTTTCGCGCACCAAAGCTTTGTCTTGCGCCGACAGGGCCTTGTCTTCGAACACTTTCAATTCCGGCGTGATATAGCGCTCGGCGTTTTTCAGCGTCTGGCGGCGGCGGTAGTCGTCTGGCACCTTGTCGGTCTGGCCGTGCGTGACTTCAATATAAAAGCCATGCACCTTGTTGTATTCCACGCGCAGGTTGGCAATGCCGGTGCGGGCGCGTTCGCGCGTTTCCAGGTCGACCAGGAACTGGCCGGCGTTTTCGGACAGCGCGCGCAATTCGTCGAGTTCCGCGTCAAAGCCGCGCGCAAACACGCCGCCGTCGCGCACCATCGCGGCCGGTTCGGGCGCCACCGCGCGCACCAGCAACTCGAGGCAGGCTTGCGGCGTGGCCAGTGCCGCATGGATATCGGCCAGCAAGCCGTCGCACGGCTCACTGCCATAGCAGTGCGTGAGCCGCTCGCGCAGGGCCGGCAGTTGCAGCAAGCCGTCACGCAGCGCGGCCAGGTCGCGCGGACGCGCCGACAGCAGCGCGATGCGGGTGGTGATGCGTTCGATATCGGGCACTTGCGCCAGGGTGGCGGCCAGGGGCGCGGCCGCTTCGCTGTGCATCAGCGCGGCAATCGCCTGGTGGCGCGCGCGCGCCACGCCCTGCTCGCGCCGCGCATGGTGCAGCCAGTGGCGCAGCATGCGCGAACCCATGGCGGTGCGGCAATGATCGAGCAAGGAGAACAGGGTAGGGGACTCCTGCCCGCGGATGGTTTCCGTCAGTTCCAGATTGCGCCGGGTGGCGGCGTCCAGGCCGATAAATTCGCTTTCCGTTTCCGTGGTCAGGGAGCGCACATGCTGCAGGCCGCGCCCTTGCGTCGATTGCGCATAGCGCAGCAGCGCGCCGGCCGCGCCAAAGGCGGCGCCGAGGCCATCGGCGCCAAAACCGGTCAAGGTCGCCACGCCGAGCTGGTCCAGCAGCGCCTTGTGGCCGCCGGCCACGTCGAAATGCCAGTCCGGCACGCGGTTGACATGCGTATTCGGATGGTCGTCAAACAGCGTGCCACCGTCGCCGCTGAGGATCTCGGCCGGCACGATGCGCTCGAGCTCCTGGCGCAGGCGCAAGGCGACCGTGTCGCTGCTGCCCGAAAACTCCATCAATTTGAGCGCGCCGCTGGCCAGCGACAGCCAGGCCAGGCCGGTGGTCACCGTCTTGCGCTGGGTAATGCTGCACAGGGCCAGCAGTGGCCGCTCGGCTTTTTCGGGCAGCAAGTCGGCGTCCGTCAGGGTGCCGGGCGTGACCACCCGCATCACCTTGCGCTCGACCGGCCCCTTGCTGGTGGCCGGGTCGCCGATCTGCTCGCAAATGGCGACCGACTCGCCCAGCTTGACCAGCTTGGCCAGGTAGCCGTCGAGCGAATGAAACGGCACGCCGCACATCTTGATCGGATTGCCGCTGGCCGCGCCACGCGCCGTCAGGGTAATGCCCAGGAGGCGCGCGGCTTTTTCCGCGTCGTCGAAAAACAGCTCGTAAAAGTCGCCCATGCGGTAGAACACCAGCATCGTCGGGTGGTTGTCCTTGATGGCCATATACTGCTGCATCATGGGCGTCAGTTTGCTTTTGTCGATCGTCGCAAGCTCTTGATTTGACTGCATTTTCATCTGTAAGTATTTGATTTGTTTCGTTATTCTGTTGATTCAATGTTCGTTCTGTTGCGTCATTGCCTATCATCACACTTCATGTTCTGGCGTCGCTGAATTGTCTGGTGTTGCAAAGCTGCGCCGAAAAACCGTCTTGAGGTCCGCGTGCGGGGTAAAAGCTGCGCCGGCCCTGGGCTCAATGGGTGAGAATGCAATTCGATGCAAGAGCGGCAAAGCTGCTCGCAGCTGGCCCACACTTTACCATTACCGACTGCCCAGGGCGGCGACTTGAGGCGACAAAGTCGACGAGATTGTGGATATATCGCTATAAAAGTCCGCTTGATGGGCGCATGCGACAAATCAGGATTGGCGAATGGCCAGCGATCTTGCTGGCGGCCGCGATGGTTGAGTGGGAGCGCCTGAGTGGCGCCCGCAGCGTTGGCGTCGACTTGGCCGTCGACAAGCGCGAGGTGCGGGCGCAATCGCGCCAGGCCACCGAGGCAGAGCGCGAACGCAAGGCGAAAGCGCTGCTGACGGTTCGGCGCGTGGCGGATATGTACGTGGCTGGCCACCTGTCGCGCAATCGTGGCGAAAAGAGCGTCAATGAAGTATCGCGCATGTTCGGGACGATGCTGGGCGAGTTTGGCGATATGCCAGCTGCAGAGGTTTCACGTTCCCACGCTTTTGACCTGATCGAGAGCTTTGCCCATATTCCCGTCCAGGCGGCCAAGCTGCGGGCGGAACTGGGCTCGGCCTGGGACTACGTCCACGATGCGGGGCGCCTGCCCGATACCGTACCGAACTGGTGGCGCCTGATCATGCGCGGCAAATTGCGCAGCAAGGGGCGTGCGGTGCAGGGCGTCCAGGCCGGGCCGGTGAAGCGCGTATTGAGTGCTGAGGAATTATCAACCTTGATCAAGTGGCTGCCGAATTTTTCAAAAGCGGTGGCCGACGCCCTGACGCTGTACCTGTGGACCTGCACGCGAGGCTCGGAAATCATGGCCATGGAAGTGAGCGAGATCAGCGAGGAGGCTGATGGGCTCTGGTGGACGATTCCGAAAGCCAAGACAAAGAATTCATGGCGCGAGCATGCTACGGACCTGCGCGTGTCGCTGGTTGGCCGGGCTGAAGTCGTGGTGCGCCGGCGCTTGGGAACTGCCACTGGAAAGTATCTTTTCGAGTCGCGCGGCAAGCTGGGCTACATGGAGCAGAAATCAGTGGGGGTGGCGGTGTGGTTTCACATGCCATACAGCGGCACAAAGCCTGAAGATCTGCGGCCGCGTCTGCCCGTAACGAACTGGGCGCCACACGATTTGCGGCGTAGCTGCCGCACGCAACTGGCAATGCTGGGATGTCCCGAAGAAGTCGCAGAGGCGGTACTGGGGCATATGAAGAAGGGCGTCGTAGGCGTCTACAACCGGCATGCTTACGACCAAGAGCGCAGAGAGTGGCTGGGTCGGCTCAATACGCATCTGGAGACTTTGTGAATATTCTCCTCAACCCGGAAGCAAATTTTTCTCAAACCGTACACCGGGAGGTGCCAGATGGCGGGCATTTTATTTTCCCTCCCGGCCACTCGATCTCATCTCGTAGGTGTTAATTAGAGTCACTGTACTTAAAGTTGTGAGATTCCGAGTATTTTTAGGGGCGGCAAGATGTTATGCTCGGCAACTACCGCTACCGTCTTGGTTCGGCCAAGTGCGGACAATTGACGTGTTTAAGAATAGGGAAACAGTGTTTCAGCGTAAAAAGGATTGTCTCTGATGGCAAAGCCTCTCTATCAAAAGGTTTTGGACTTCGCAGTACAGCAATGGCTCAAGCACCAAGCTTCGATCGACACTCGCACTATAGCTCGCAAGATCAAAGCCAATCCTGACAGTGTGATGAAGGCGGCAGAGAGGCTTGAAGCTGATGGTCTGGTGTCCCTAAACCCATATCGTTATACATAAGTCAGCCAAGCCCATCGCGCAGTGCGCGTAATGTTTCGGCTGCGGCGTGAACTTGACTCAATCCGCGCCAGATGGTTTTGACGCCGGGTTCTCCGTCGCTTTTCCGACCGAGGAAGCCGCCGACTTGGGCGATCAGGCGGACGATCTCGTTCAAGGTGGGCGGCGAGGCTGGCATCTTCTTCTTGGTCAGCAAATGGACGCCACGAATCTCGTCAGGATCGAAGAACAGCGCGGCATCGAGATCGGGGCAGGTCCTGCCCATCCGCATCAGAAAGGTGATGCGCCAGGCGACCACCATGAACAAGGCCAGCGCCCGCTCGATGCGGTCGATGGCCGATAGCTGCAGCGCTTCGACCTTGCAACCATTTTTGATCACATGGAAATAAATCTCGATCTCCCAGCGCGCCCGGTACCACTCGATCAATTCGACGGCTTGCTCGACCGTCTCGATGGGCCGATTGGTCAGCAGGCGCCATTCGACCGGCTCGCTGCCGGCCGGCGCGCCCACTTCGCGCGCCACCACGCAGGTCACGCCCAGGCGCCCGCCTTTGCCGTCGGCAATCTCGCCCTGCCGGGCCCACAGTTGTTGGCGCACAGCACGCGCCTTCTGATCTTCGCGGGCCGGCATGGTGAAGCTGATTTCCCCCAGGGCCGTACCGCTGCAAGTGTACTCCCACAGCTTTTCGCCGTCGTCCACACTGCGGTTGTGTGTGGCGCGCACCAGCCAGTCGGCCGGCGTGTCCAAGTCACGCGCGCGACGCATCAACGCCACTACGTCGGCCTCGCGGTCGGCCACGTACACCAGCCGTGTGCCGGCCAACGTCGCGGCCATCTCGGCCACGCGTTCGTAACCCTCGATCCAGCGCGCGATTTATTTCTGTCCGGGACGTACGCCGTCCTTGCCGCGCTTCGCGCGCGCCCACATCCAGGCATCGAGCACGCCGAGCGGTTCGCGTGTCGGCGTGACGGCGTAGGTCGGATGCAGGTACATGCCGCGCCGTGCCTCATAGTTCAGCGGCCCAAGCCCCTCCGCTTCCTGGCCGTTGAAATCGAGTTCGGTCGTGTCCTGGATGCACAGCACGACAGGATGGGCCTGCATGCGCTCGCGGGTACGCTCCCAATGCGGGGCCAGGATGGCCTCCCAAGACACATCATCATTGGCGAGAAAGCGGTAGGCCGCGCAGGTTTCGCTCCAACTGTCGCAGGCCTCGGGAATGCTCGCCGTCGGCTTTGCCGTAAATCGTTCCATCAGTGTTCTCGCTCGTTTGTCGAGGCGAGCATCGCCCAAGTCCAGTCCAGCAAACTCTTGCTCCGTCCAGCGGCTCGATACCTTGGTCAATGCGTCACCCAAAGTCAAAGAGTAAACGCGATCTCGGCAAAGTTTACAAGCCCCTCAGGTAAGTCCTTGAAAGTTAACGACTTTCAGGGCGGCGCGTGGGACGCCTGCCGACTTGTGTATAACGATATGCCCTAAACCGTCATGCGCAGCTTAACGAGATCAGCATTCCGATTGGTGGAGGCTCATTTACGTTCACCCCTGTTGTGTGCCACGTCGTGTTTGTGAAAAAGGATGTTCTCACGGAGTCGTTTCATAAAGCTGGGATGGCGCGGGAAAGCTACCCCATCTATGAAGAACGGATTATGAAGGGGTCGCAGCCCTACAGCTTCCTGTATTTCGATGAGGCGGTTCTACAACGATATCTAAGAGATCCAGCCGAATACCGCGTCAAAGACACCTTCTCTTCGGTGGAAGTAGAGTACATAGGCGAGGACAGAGAGCGATACTTTGACATCACCTGCGGACGCAGGAGGTTGGATGATGGGAGCCGTTGTGTGGTTCCTCTGCTAGTTGATATGAAGAAGCTCTATGCCGACGAGCAGAGGTATTGGCACGGCCACGAGATCCGCAGTCCGATGCTCATGAGGAACGATGAAGGGTTTGTGAAGTACGCCCACGTGATATTTGAAGGGGCATGGCATGAGTTTGACGACCCGCTCTCAGACTTCAAAGCGGCCGTGGTAAGTATGAATGACAAGCTGGGCTTTGATCTGTTGGCCAGGACGGCTAACAAGCTAATCCATGTCCCAGCGGAGAACACTGAGCGCGCCTATACGGAGGCATGCAGTGAACTCTTCAAGCTGATCGGGAACGATAGTCTGCAGGTCAGCAAAATCAAACCCTTCATGATTGAGACCTTCGGTAGCGTGGCTCAGGACTTCATACATAAAGAGAGCAATCGTCCTAAGAGCGCCAAGCAGCTGGTTGAGGACATGGAGAGCCTAGCTGCGATTGAACACAAGCTCACAACGGCAATCAAGAAGCTTGGAGGAGAACGGCAGAAGGCCGCTCACCTAGTGGATCTCAAGGGGAAGACTGGCGAGATTTTTGTTGATTCTTTCTTCAACCAGTGTAGAAACTTGACTGACGCTATCTCGTACTTCTGCGATGGCATAGCTGAGTACAAAAAAAACTGAAAATTTAGCAGGAACTGCGTGCACACGGGCCTCGCGCGCGTATTCGGCCAGAAGCTGCCATTTACAGCAGAGCGATAATGTGTGGAGATTTACTGCTTGGCAATCCCGTATGCTTTTGTGCCACTATCGGGCATTAGCTGCCGTCCCATGAAAATCGCCTCCTATATAAAAAATTGAATATTTTGGGGATTTTTTGGCTCTGCAAAAAAACTAAAGCACTAAAGGTATCTGGTTCCGATATTGGGGGGCTGGAAGTGAGGGGGTGAATGATTTGCAAATCAAAATCACAAGTAGATTGATGTAATTTGCAAAGGTGAAGAATGCATGTTTGACGAGACTCAAGTATTACGTAGGCGAATAGATTCGTATCTGCCGTGTTGTGTATGTGGAGACTTGTGCCGAAAAGCAGAGGCCGAAATTTTTTATATCCGGAGAAATAATGTTAGCCGAAGATGATCGTAAAAATAAAAAAGAAGACAAAAAAATTATAACCTCCGGGAAAAAAGCGTCGACCAAATTAGATCATCCTTTGCCTATCGATAGATCGAAGACTGAGATATTGGTAAAAAACGAAAAGACTGAAGCCCCGCGTGCCCCAAGATATAGCTCGGACCATCCGCTTGAGAAAGTAATTCAAGACTACTTGGCGAATATGAGGGACATACTCCAAACAGTTAATATCGTTATGCCCCATCTAACTGGATGGTTCTCTGAAGAAATTGCCAAAGCTCAAAAAAGCCTTTCTCGCTTTTTTCCAGATGATGTGGGGCACGATGAAGACATTACCCTAGAAAAAGCGAGGGATTTCGCTGAGTTCACTGGTGCTGTTAAAAATATTGATGATTTGATAAATAGCAAGGCGGTTGAGGTTTTAGCGCGTAGTTTATTTATGCAAATGTTCTGTGAATTTGACGCATTCACCGGACTTTTGCTGAAAGCAGTTTACGGTAGGAACTCTGAGTTACTTAAAGGCATATCCAGAGAAATATCTCTTTCGGATCTACTGGCCTATCCAGATATTGATGCGGTAAAGCAAGCAATGTTGGATAAGGAAATCGAAACCTTCCGGCGTGACAGCTATGTCGAGCAATTTGCACAGCTAGAAAAAAAATTCAACCTCACTTTACGAAAATTCTCAGAATGGCCTGAATTTGTTGAATTGAGCCAGAGGCGTAATATATTTACTCACAATGATGGAATGATCAATGATCAATACATCTCAGTGTGTACAAGAGAGAGTTATGTTTTCGTTGCCAAACCCGAAGTTGGTCAAGTTTTGGAAATGAATTTTGAATACTTTGCAAGAGCCACGCAAGTGATGTCTAAGCTCGGATACATGCTATGTCACACACTTTGGTCAAAAATATTCCCTGGCGAAGCTAACGATTTACATTCCTCTTTAAATAACAGCCTTTATAGCTGCTTGGAGGACAAAAGATGGAAGACTGCGGCTGAGTTGGGCGAATTTTCATTATCGGAGCCGATGAAGAAAAATATCTCAGATATTGACTTAAGAATTCGAGTAATCAATGTCTCTATAGCATTAAAGTTTAGTGATCGTTTTGACGACGCAAGAAAAATTCTAAACAGTATTGATTGGACTGCTACATATAGGGATTTTAAGCTTGCTTTGCACGTTTTGAATGATCGCTTTGATGAAGCCGTAGAGCTAATGAAAAGTATCGGTAAGAACGGCGAAATAATTGATCAGCATTCCTACCATGCTTGGCCTCTTTTCCATAAATTCAAAGAACGTCCGGAATTTTATGCTACTTATGAAAGTATCTATGGAGACACTTATTTCTCGGTTGTCCCTTCTACTGCTTCAACGACTGAAAAAGAAGCCGCAGCGGTCGTTAATTCCGGCGTCAAAAAAGCAAGAAGTAAAAAAGGGAGCGCGTTTACACTACCGCCTACGGCCGCTAAAAAAAACGCTTAGCTTACTAATGAATTGGGTAAAGAGGAAATGCCGCGGCGCAAATCTAAAATATTGCAGGCCTACGCAAGGTGCTGAGGCCATTTGAATCCAATGCCAGGATCGGATCTTCAATAGGTGCTTCATTCAAGGGTTGCCGCAACATGAACCAACGACAACTACTACACAAGTGGAGCTTCCCACATCTGGTTCACGGTGGCGTAACTCTGATCGCAAGGGCAAACGCAGAGCAGTGCTTGCGGGCGGTTATCAAACAGAGATGCCATCTGCATGGATACGATGGCTTTACCTTACACAGCGATGGACGTCTTCAACCACACTCCGAGTGGAGTGCCAGCTGGTCATGGGACGACCTACCGCCTCTTCCTGTAATGCTGCGGGATATGCTTGATTCGCCTGCCGAGGTGACGCATTTCGAGTTTGTGTTCTCAGGGTCTACCTGAAGCTGAGCGGTAAGCTGGTTATGGCGAACGTCTGCTTCGAGTGATAGCGGCCCTTCGCGTCACTCAATACACGAGACTTTCCAAACAGAAAATCACTGTCCTGATTGAGACGCCATTAGTAGTCGGGTTCATGAAGGCAGCGACAATCCAGTTGGCAAGAATAGCCAGTTTTGCTCAGCAGCATTATTTCTGCCTGCTGCTGCGCGCCGGCGGCGGAATCTCAGAAACTGGGCGCTCCTCCGCCCACTCCTCAACTTCGCGCAACAGCCACGCGACCCGGTTGGCGGAGAGCTGTCGTGGTTTCGGGAACCCGCCTTCTCGCACCATCCGCTGGATTGTTGCCGTGGCCAGCGTAACCAGGCTGGCCACGCCTGGAAGATCAACGTAAATCGGTTTTATCATGCTTCTCATTGATAGGGATACCACCAGTACAGGCTGAACAGGGCGCTGGCCAGCGATGCGAACGCGACGGCGATACGCAGGCGGTAGGGCATGGTCTCGGCGCGGCCCTGGCGCCGTTTTGGCGGCTTGCCGAGTGAGGCGCTGACGTCCGCCATGTGCGCGGCGATGGCTTTGTCCTCGCGCTGCTCGACCTGGTTGGCGAGGTGTATTTCCAAGCTACGCAGAATGCGCCGGAATTCGCGGCTGATCATTCCTCTTCCTTTTTCTTTGTCCGGTCCAGGCGCTCGATCTCGGCGACCAGGCGATGCCGGGCCAGTGGCGATATGCCGGCGGCTGAGGGTTCACGTTCCCGTGTCTTCAACCTGCGCGCGAGCGCCGCGCTGGCGGGTGGTTGGCAGGCTGGCGGCCTGGGGCGCCAGCCTTGCGGCCGGCGCTGCCTTCTTTCGCTGGCTGGAAGTGCCGCTGGGCGACGTTATCCAGGCCGCCAGCGACCGCCTTACCGTGCGACTGGCATCTGCGCAGACTCCAGGTAACGCTGTGCATCGAGCGCTGCCATGCAGCCGGTGCCGGCGCTGGTGATGGCCTGGCGGTAGATATGGTCCTGCACATCGCCGGCGGCGAATACGCCGGGGATGGAGGTGGCGGTCGCCATGCCCTCGGCGCCGCTGCGGGTACGCAGATAGCCATTGTGCATGGCCAGTTGACCTTCGAAGATGCCGGTGTTCGGCTTGTGGCCGATGGCGACAAACACGCCGTGCACGGGCAGTTGTTCCAGCTCGCCATCCTGGCGCCGCAGGGTGACGCCCGTCACGCCGCTGTCATCGCCGCATACTTCGTGCAAGCTGGCATTGAGTTTCAGCACAATGGCGCCCTGCTCCACCTTCGCCATCAGGCGGTCGACCAGTATCGGCTCGGCGCGGAATGTGACGCGCCGGTGTACCAGCGTCACGCGCGAGGCGATAGTCGACAGATACAGCGCTTCCTCCACCGCCGTATTGCCGCCGCCGATGACGGCAACTTCACGGCCACGATAGAAGAAGCCGTCGCAGGTAGCGCAGGCTGACACGCCGCGTCCCATATACGCTTGCTCGGACGGCAGTCCCAGGTACTGGGCCGAGGCGCCGGTGGCGATGATCAGCGCGTCGCAGGTGTATTGGCCGCCATCACCGACCAGACGGATCGGCTTTTCTTCCAGATGGGCGGTGTGGATATGGTCGAACACCATGCGCGTGCCGAAGCGTTCGGCGTGCTGGCGGAAGCGTTCCATCAGTTCCGGGCCCTGCACGCCGAGCGGATCGGCGGGCCAGTTTTCGACGTCGGTGGTGGTCATCAGCTGGCCGCCCTGTTCGATGCCGGTGATCAGCGTCGGCTGCAGGTTGGCGCGCGCCGCGTACACGGCGGCCGAGTAGCCGGCAGGGCCGGAACCGAGGATAAGGAGACGGTGGTGGTTCATGCAAGCTCCTGTCAAGTGGCGGTGCGCTGCAGTTGGCGCACGAAGGTTTCGGGTGGCATGAAGCCGATCACGCGCGCTTGCGGCACTTCCTTGCCACTGGCATCGAACATGATGATGCCGGGTGGCCCGAACAGCTCGAAGCGCTTCATCAGCGCGCGGTCGTCGGCATTGTTGGCGGTGACATCGACCTGGATCAGCTGCATGGCGCCCATGGCGGTGGCGACGCGACCGTCGGAGAAGGTCATGCGCTCCATCTCCTTGCAGGCCACGCACCAGTCGGCGTAGAAGTCGAGCATGACCGGTTTGCCGGCGCTGGCCAGCACCTTATCGAGCTCGGCGACAGTGCGGATACGGGTGAAGCGCGGGCCGTCATGCGCGCCCGTCGTGGCGCCGGCCACCGCGCCGCCGCCGCGCAGATGCGCCAGCGGCTGCAGCACATCGGTGCCCGAGCTGGCGGCGCCAACCAGTTCAAACAGACCGGCCAGCAGCATTACCACGCCCAGCGCCCTGGCGGCGTAGGCGCCGATGCCCGCGCCTTTCGGCAGCGCTGTGCCGGCAAGCAGGAAGGTCGCGCACAGGATGGCGAATACGCCCCACAGCGCCATGCTGGCCGTGACCGACAGTACCGGGCCGATCATCCAGATTGCCACCGCGATCAGCAGCAGGCCGAAGACTTTTTTGACGTTGTTCATCCAGGCCCCGGCGCGCGGCAGCAGGCTGCCAGCCGACAGGCCCGTCAGCAGCAGCGGTACGCTCATGCCGGTGGCCATGGAGAACAGGGCCCAGCCGCCGGTGGCGGCATTGCCGGTCTTGCTGATGTAGAGCAGGGCGCCGGCCAGCGGTCCCGCCACGCAGGGGCCGACGATCAGCGCGGATAATGCCCCCATGACGAAGACGCCGGCCAGCTTGCCACCGCTCTGGCGTCCGCTCGATTCGCTCAGGCGGCTTTGCAGGGAACCGGGCAGCTGTAACTGGTAGACGTCGAACATGGACAGGGCCAGGGCGAACAGCAGCGCGCCAAAGGTCAGCAGCACCCAGGGTTTTTGCAGGGCGCCGGCCAGGCCTTCACCGGCCAGGCCCGCCGCCACGCCGAGCGCGGTGTAGATCAGCGCCATGCCCAGACTGTAGGCGGCGGCCAGCAGCAGGCCGCGCCTGCGTGTTACGCCACCTTCGCCGACGATGATGGAGGACAGGATGGGCACCATCGGCAGCACGCAGGGCGTGAAGGACAGCAGCAGGCCGAAGATCAGGAAAGCACCGCCGATGCGCCACAGGCTGCCGCTTTGCAAGGTGCGCTGGGCGAGCGAGGTGTCATCCTCGGCGGCCGCCGGTGCGGCGGCCTTTGCCGGCTTGGTGGACGCGGTGGCGGCAGGTGCGCCAGCATCATCGACAGTCTTCGCGGTCAGCACGCCGGGCGCTGCCGGATTGACGGTGTAGGTCAGCACCACGGGCGGATAGCACAGTCCCGCGTCGGCACAGCCCTGGTAGCCGAGCGTCAGATCAAACGGTGCAGTGCCGCTGACCGGTACGTCCAGGGCGAGCGAGGTGTAATAAGTTTCCATCTCCTTGCCGAAGTTCTCATCGAACTTGCTCTTCCCCGCAGGCAGCTGCGGCTGGCCCACGCCGGGGCCGGTGAAGGACAGCCGCTCGCGATACAGGTGATAGCCGGGCGGGATGGCCCAGCGCAACGCGACGGTATGCGCATCGCGCAGTTCAGCCTTCAACACAAACGCCTGCTCGGGCGGCAGAAAGTCCGCCGCCGCCGCAAACGGCAGCCAGGCCGCCAGCATCAGCGCGCACAGCCAGTTAAAAATAGATTTCATGGGGTTCTCCTAAAAATTTGTCCTTGCTGGTCGATGGCCAGATAGCCCATGCCGCAACGGTCGAGAAAATCGAGTCCGTCTTCCTCCATCAGCATGGCGGTGGTGGTGCAGCTGCCAGCGGTGATCGCCAGCGGCGCCACCACACTGATCGAGCGCCAGTACGACACCGGCATGCCGGTGTACGGATCGAGCACATGGCAGTAGCGCCGGCCATCGACTTCAATAAAACGTTCGTAATCACCGCTGGTGGCCAGCGCGCCCCGGCTGATCGGCAGGCTCGCGACCGTGCTCGCCATGTCGCGCGGGTCCTGGATGCCGATGCTCCACGCAGCGCCATCGGCACGCGGTCCGAGAAAGCGCATGTCGCCGCCCAGGTTCACGTAGCCGTGCTCCACGCCCATATTTGCCAGCACCCCGGCCGCCTGGTCGACGGCGTACTCCTTGCCGAATCCGCCGAAATCGAGTTCCATGCCCTGCAGGGGCAGAAACACCGAGGCATTGCCGTGCACGACTTTGTTCCAGCCGACCAGGGGCAGCAACGCGTTCAAGGCGCTGGGCTGGGGCAGGCCGCCGCTGCGGAAATCCCAGACCTTGCGCAGCACGCCGGAAGTGATGTCGAACAGACCCTCGCTGGCGGCATGCAGCCGGTCGGCATAGGCCAGCAGCGCTGCCGTCTCATCGTCGCACTCCACCGCTGACAGCCCTGCGGCGGCATTGATGTGGCTGATAATGCTGTCGCTGCGGTAGCGTGTATATTTGTTTTCAATCCGGCGTACTTCGGCGATGGCCGGTGCGGCGATCAGGCGCGCCGCATCGCCATGTTCAGCCGCCACGCGAATGTCGCAGCTGCTGCCCATGGCCGTGAAGGCGACGCTGTGGATGTCGCCTACCACAGTCGCGTGAAACCGATTTGCATACTGGTGGCGTGCAGCGGCGCCAGGCCCGGACTGCCGTTGCCGAACGCGCGCCAGGCGCCGCGCTGCTCATAGCGCTCCAGCTTCAGATCCACGCTCCAGTCCTGGTTGATCTGCTTGGCGACCTTGACGCCGGCCGTGACGGCGCCAAACCCGGACAGGCGCTGGTCGGCCGAGGTAAAGGCCGAGCCGCCAAACACATAGCCGGGCGGGAAGGGCGCACCGGTCCTGGCGTCGTACACCGGGTCGAAATAGAAGTTCGCCGCGCGCTGCGAATACAGGCGCAGCGCTGGCGTGAGCGTCCAGCCGCCGGCCAGCGATTGCACCCACTCCGCCGACAGCGTATGGGCGCTGACGCCGAAGGAGTCGCGGTAATAGCGGTAGCTCAAGCGGCTGGTGGCATCAAGGCCCACGAATCGGTGGTTCCACAGTGCCAGCAGGGTATCCTGATCGCGCTTGCGCGGACGGTTGTCGACCAGCTTGTACGGATCGGAGTAATAACCATGGCCGCTGCTGTGGGTGTAGGTGAGCTGGCCGATATCGACCGGCGTAAACACGTGCGTCACGCCGGCCAGCAGGTTCACGGTCTGGCGGCCTTCATTGGTGACGATGTGGTTGACCGGATTGATGGCGTCGTCCGAACCGCCCACGCCGAAGGCCCAGGTGGTGTTCTTGTCTTCGCTGTTTACCGTGCCTTGCAGCGACAGGGCGCGCGAGCGGTAGTCATGCTCGGTGGAGAAGGCCGCGCCCACGCTGACGGTGCCGCCGGGCAGATAGCGCGTGACGGCGACATCGCCCGCCTTGCGCAGATCGCTCATGCGCGAGGCGCCTGATACCGCCGTATGGTAGCGTGGCGAAGCGCCGGAGACATCGTCGGTGGTCGCGCTGGCGGCGATGGCCCAGTCTCCTGCCACCGGTGCCAGCACCGAGATGGACGGGGCGTGTACCCGAATCCGGTCCAGGCCCGACTGGTTTTCCTTGTAGTCCAGGTATTTGACGCTGATGGCGGCGCGCTCGGGCGGCGTCTCGGCGTGCACCGCTGCTGGCAGCAGCATGGCCGCTGCCAGCAGTGCTTGTCCTACCGAAGGTTGTTTGTTTTGATCCATGGTAGTCCTTGTCAGTTGCAGCCGCAGCCGCCGCCGCCAACCGCGCTGCCGCCGGAGGCGGCTTCCTTGCTGGCGTAGATGTGTTCATTGAAGCGGGTGGCGAGTCCATCGCCCTGGATCAGCATGTCCGGACGCGCCAACTGGCCTTTTTCCCAGGGCTGCACCGCTGGCAGCGCGCAGCCGGACAAGCCGGCCACGGTGGCGCACAGCGCGAGCACGGTTCGTATCAAATTGCGCGTCTTCATTTCAGCGCTCCCAGTGCAGTCTTGATGCGGCTTTCCAGCGCTTCGCGATCGGCGGCACGAAAGCCGCTGTGCTCATACAGCACCTTGCCGTCCGGGCCTATCAGCACGCTGCTGGGCATGCCCTTGACGCCATAGGCGCGCGGCGTGGTGCCGCTGGGATCGAAGGCGACGGCAAAGCGGGCCGGCGTGGTGCCGAGGAAGTTGCGCGCATCATCGGCCTTGGCGTCCACATTGATGCCGACGATTTGCAAACCCTGGCTGCCGTAGCGCGCCTGCATCTCGTTCATCCACGGGAAGGACTGGCGGCAGGGACCGCACCACGAGGCCCAGAAATCGAGGTACACCAGTTTGCCCCGGTACTGATCGAGCTTGACGGCGCCATCCGGGCCGCTCAGCGTGAAGGCGGGCGCTTGTGTGCCCGCTTCCAGCGCGGACGCTGGCGCTGGCAGCGAGAACATGGCGCAAGCGGCGACGCTGGCCAGCGTGCCGGCCACGGCGGCCGCGCGCGGCTTGCGGCGGCGCCATACCAGCACACCGGCTGCCAGCAACACCAGCAGCGCCAGCATCGGATCATTGCCATCCTGGGCGGCGGAGCAGCCGCCACCACCACGGTTCTGCGACTGGCCGCTGACGACGACCGATGCCGCGCCCTGGCCGCTCAGTGCGATGGTCCAGCTGGCGCCAGCCGCTTGCAGCGTGACGTTGCCGTTGGCAGCGCCTGCGGTGGTCGGCGTGAAGCGCACCGGCAGCTCGCACGAGGCGCCGGCGGCCAGCGTCAGCGGGAATGCGCCGCAGGCCTTGGTGTCGGTGGCGACGGCGTAGGGGCCGCTGAAGGTCGCGCTGTTGATGGTCAGCGCCGCGCTGCCGCTATTGGTCAGCGTGAAGCGCTTGAGCGGACCGGTATCGCCGACAGTGGCGCTGCCGAAGTCGAAGGCTTGCGGATTGGTGCTCAGGGAAGGCGTGGTGGTTGGCACGGCCAGGCCATTGCCATTCAGGCGCAGGCTCAATTGTGCGCCGCCTTCGGTCATCAGCACCAGGTCGGCGCTGCGCTCGCCAGTGGCGGCAGGCTTGAAGCTGGAGTCGATGGTGCAGCTGGCGCCGGGGCTGACGCTGCCGCCAACGGCGCAGGTGCCGGCCAGTGCGAAGTCGCCCGGATTGCTGCCGCCCAGTGCCAGGGTGGTGATTTTCAGCGCGGCGCTGCCATTGTTGCTCAGCGTGGTGCGGTGCGCACCGGCCTGCTGGCCCACCTGCGTATCGGCAAAAGCGACTGGTCCGGTTTCAGACAGCGCAGGGCGCGCCACGGCGGCCGTGGTGCCGGAACCGGTGACGGCCACCGACACGTCGGCCGCGTTGGAGCGCAGCAGCAGTGTGGCGTTCACACTGCCTTGCGCGGTGGGCGCGAAGGCCAGCGGCACATTGCAGCTGGCCGCTACCGCCAGCGTACCGGCGCAGCCGCCGCTGCCGATGGTCACCGACGCTGCGCCGCTGACGGCGACGCTGGTAAAGGTCACCGGCACGTTGCCATTGTTGGTGATGGCCACGGTTTGCGTGGTGGCGCTGGCGCCGATGGTCTGCGCGCCGAAGGAGAGCGCAGTCGGATTGGCCGACAGCGCAGGCGCCGCCGTGCTGGCGCTGCCCGCCAGGCCGACCGCGATGCTGCCATTGCTGGCGTTCGAGGCCAGATTCAGACTTGCTGAAAACGCGCCGGCCGTGGTCGGCGTGGCCACTACCGTCACGGTGCAGCTGCCGCCTGCTGGTACGGCGGTGGCGGTGGCGCAGCTGCCGCCCAGTGTGAAGATGGCGGCATTGACGCCGGACAGGCTGATGCCGGTCAAGTTCAGCGCCGCCTGGCCGGCGTTGTTGACGGTGATGCTCTGTGCGGGCGAAGCGCTGCCGGTCAGCATGGCGCCGAAGTTCAGTGAGCTCGCGGACAGCGCAACGGTGGCGGTGGCGAGCGCATTGCCGGTGCCGCTCAGCGCCACGCTGCTGGTGCCGCCGGTGGCGTTGTGGCTGATATTGAGCGCCGCGCCACGCGCACCGGCGCCGGTCGGACGGAACACCAGTTGCACATTGCAGCTGGCGCCTGCCGCCACGCTGGCGCCGGCGGCGCAGTTGCCGCCACTGATGGAGAAGTCGCCCGGGTTGGCGCCGCCCACGGCCACCGCGCTGATACTGAGCGCCGCGTTGCCGCTGTTGGTCAGTGTCGTGCTCAGGGCCGTGCCGGCCTGGCCGACGGTGGTGCCGCCGAAGGCCAGCGAGGTCGGCGCCAGCGTTGCCGCCGGCGCGGAGGTCACGTCCGGATTGCCGATAAAGGCCGCCAGGTCGGCAATTTCCGCCGCGCTGAACTTGCCGTTGAAAAGAGAGCCCATGCCGCCACGGTTGGCGGCGAAGGCGTTGCTGATCACGCCGGGATTGTTGGCCGCCGCGCGGATGCCGTTCACGTTGCTCGCCGGTGACGCGCCGTGGCAGGAAGCGCAGGAGGTGCCGCCCGATACCGGGCCGTTCAGGTACAGGTTCTTGCCGTTCAGCGCATCGGCGGCTTGCGCCGATGGCGCCAGCGCCAGCAAGGCCCATATGCCGGCCGCGTATAACGCACGGCCGTGGGGCGGTCGAATTCTTTTCATTGGTTCTCCAATCAGCTCAAGGTACAAATCAGGGTGCAAAATGCGGTACAAAAACAGATCCACAAACAGTGATCGCGAAGCAATTGCACAAGCCATGCGCCAGCACGCACAGGCGCCAGTCCCGCCAGCGCTGGTACACTGCGCCAAACAACAGCCCGGGCCAGAACACCAGCGCCGCTGCCGCCAGACCCGATCCCAGATGCAGGGTGCTGAAGACGGCGGCGCTGGCCAGCAGCGCTGGCATGGGCGAGGTCCGACGCAACAGCCACTCCTGCAAGCCGGCGCGCATGATCCACTCTTCGAGCACGGGCGCGAGCAGCAACAGGCGCGCCACGGTGGCCAGGTCCGGCAACAGCAGGGCCGGGCCGCAAAACAGGGAGGGGGAAAAGGCAAGCACGCTGGCTGGGTAATCCGTTAATGTTCTTGCGGTCTATACCTGCCCGTGCCAAAGTGGTTCAATATCCGGTGAGAAATATATTTTTGCGTTTGCGTAGAACCTTTTTTCTTCGGCCGGGTATGTACCGGGTCAGAGGAGAATTTGCATGCGCATTGGGGTGGTTGGGCTGGACGAGCTGGATGAAATGGCCTTGGTGGGGCGGATAAGGAATGGCGACAGGCTCGCCTTCCAGGCCCTGTATCGCGCCTATTTTTCCCGTCTGGCGCGGTTTCTGGACCGCCTGACTCGCAATGTGCCGCTGATCGAAGAGATCATCAACGACACCATGCTGGTGGTGTGGCAGAAGGCCGATACCTTTGACGGCAGCTGCAAGCTGTCCACCTGGGTGTTTGGCATCGCCTATCGGCAGGGGTTGAAGGCGCTGCGCAGACTGGATGAACCGCTGGAGCAGCCGGAGGATCAGTTGGGTGCGGCGGAGTGCCAGCCGGAGCATGCGCTGGCGGCGCGCCAGTTGCAGCGCGGCGTCAGCCGGGCGCTCGATACGCTGCCGGTGGAACAGCGGGTGGTGGTCAGCCTCACTTATTACCACGGCATGGCGTATCAGGAAATCGCCGAGACCATGGGCTGCCCGGTGAACACCGTAAAAACGCGCATGTTCCACGCGCGGCAAAAGCTGAAGGATATGCTGTCCGATCATAGGGAAGAGATGCAATGAGTACCCCAAGCACAATGAGCGATACCGAGCACCAGGCGCTGCAGGATTTGCTGCCCTGGTATGCATCCGGTGCGCTGGGCGAGGCGGAAGCCGAGCGCATGCAGGAACACCTGCGCGGCTGCGCCGTCTGCCGCGAAGATCTGGCCTGGCAGCGCAAGCTGCTGGAAATGGAAGGCCCGCTTCCCGCAGGGCTGGACCCGGAGCGCGCGCTGGCGCGCCTGATGCCGCAACTGGAGTCGCCCGCTGCCTCGCCCGCTCTGGGCCAGCGCCTGCGCGCCTGGCTGGGAGCGGCAGGCTGGCAAGGCTGGGCCATGGGCGCGCAGTTTGCCGCGATTGCCGTGCTGGTGGCGGTGCAGCTGCTGCCACGCGACGAAGCGCCGGCTTACCAGGCGCTGGGGCGCGGCCCGGCGTCGACGCCGGACATGCTGGTCGTCTTCAAGCTTGAAGCGCGCCTGCAGGACGTGCAGCGCATCCTGCAGGCCAACGGCGCCCAGATCATCGGCGGCCCCACCGTCACCGGCGCCTACATGCTCGATGTGGAGCCGGGCCGCCAGGCGCAATTGCTGGCGGCATTGCGCGCCGATCCGTCGGTGGAAACCGCCGAATCGCTGACAGCGGGCAGAGCGCCATGATGCGCGCCCTGGCACTGGCTCTGTACCTGCTGGCCGGCGCTGCGATGGCGCAGCCGCAGTCAGGCATGGACTTGCCACGCATCGTGTCGGCGGCCGATGCGCCCGACGACGCAGCCCAGGCATCCCAGGCGCCTGCGGCAGCCGGCAGCGCCGAAATCCTGGTCATGTTCCACCTGCCGGCCCCGCACTACCGTGCCGACAGCTACGGCAGCGCCAACTACCGCGACGACGCCGGCCGCGCCGCGCGCCAGCGTATCGCCGCCGCCGTGGCCGAGGAGCACCAGCTGGAAGTGATGGAGGACTGGGCCATGCCCGCGCTGAGCATCGATTGCTACCGCATGCGCCTGCCCGCAGGCGTGGCTGCTGCGGCGGTGCTGGAGGCCTTGTCGCGCGACCGCCGCATCGAGTGGGCACAGCTGATCCAGGATTTCGCCGCGCAAGGCGGCAGCGATCCCCTGTACCGCATGCAGCCGGCCGCCGGCCCCTGGCAGCTGGACCAGGTACGCAAGCTTGCCACCGGACGCAAGGTGATGGTGGCCGTGGTGGACAGCGGCATCGAGAGCGACCATCCGGACCTGGCGGGCCAGGTGGTGGTCGAAGAAAACTTCGTCGACAACCAGAAATACGTGGCTGAATTGCACGGCACGGCGGTGGCCGGAGTGATCGCCGCGCGCGCCGGCAACGGCGTCGGCATCGAAGGCGTGGCGCCGGACGCACGGCTGATGGCGCTGCGCGCCTGCTGGCAAAGCGCCAGCGCCACCCGCTGCAACAGCTTCACGCTGGCCAAAGCGCTGAACTTTGCGCTGTCGAACGGTGCGCAAATCATTAATCTCAGCCTGTCCGGGCCGCAGGACAGGCTGCTGCTGCAACTGGTGGAGCTGGCGCAGGCGCGCGGCATCCGCGTGGTCGGCGCGGTCGATCCGGCGCGGCCCGATGGCGGCTTCCCGGCCAATACGCCGGGCGTGTTCGCGGTGGCGTCCGACGGCGCCGCGCCGCGCGCTGGCGTGCACGCGCTGCTGGCGCCGGGCCGCGACATTCCCACCACCATGCCGGGCGGACGCTGGGGCGTGGTGGCCGGGTCGTCGTATGCCGCAGCCCATGTCTCGGGCATGCTGGCGCTGCTGGAAGAACTCAAGCCGCAACTGGCAGCAGGGCGGCTGCGCGAGGCCATCGTCCTGAACCAGGGCAGCGCGCCGTTGACCGGCATCGATCTGTGTGCCACCATCCTCCGCATTTCAGGAAAATGCTCATGCGCGTGTCAACCCGGTACCCGCAGCCACTACGCACGCTCGCCCTGAGCGTCCTGCCCTGGCTGGTGGCGCCTGCTGCGCAGGCTCAGTTAAACGGCAGTGCGGGTCTGCTCTCCAACTATCTGTATCGCGGCATCTCGCTCAGTGACGATAAACCGGTGGCGCGCCTCGCACTCAATTATGACGGCACGGCCGGCTGGTTTGCCGGCGGGCAGGTGGTAACCGGGCAACTGGTGGGCGAACCACACCGCAGCGCGCAGTGGAGCGGCTACGCGGGCTATGCACAGCGCCTGCCGTCCGGCCTATCGTGGGAGACCGGCGTGAGCGCCTATGCTTTCCCGAACAATTCCAACTGGAGCTTTCGCGAGGTCTATGTCGGCCTGGCAGGCAGCAAGTTCAGTGCACGGCTGCATTACTCGCCCGATTACCTCGGTTTCGGCGAACGCACCCTGTATGGAGAGCTCAATGGCGGCGCGATGCTGGCGCAGCGCTTGCAGGCGTTCTGGCACGGCGGCTATCTCTACTCGCGCGATAACGCGCTGAGCCGCCGCGCCGAAGCGCGTATCGGCCTGGCCACCGGCCACCAGGGCTGGCAGGCGCAAGTCTCGCTGGACTTTACGCGCCTGCGCAGCGGGACCGCCAGCGGCCGCTACAGTGCCGCCACGACCACGGCCGATGGCGACTGGCGCCATCAATTTGTCGTCACGGTGGCGCGGGCATTTTGACGCCGGGCGTAGATTTATTGCCTTCAGAATATTGGCCTGCTCTGCGATAAGCATCAGGTGAATGTCATCCGACCGCCATGCACGCGATCAGAAATTTTTAAATGCTATCGAGTAAAGCGGCCAGGCTCAAGGTCGGCACCAGCATGCTGCGTTGATGATCAAAGCGCTCGATCCCGAAGCCGGCCAACTTCGGCGTCAAGTCGAAGTATTTCGTGGCGGGCATGTCCAGCTCGCATTTCTTCGCCATGCTGGCATACACTGTCTCGATGGCACAGACTTCCTTCGCCTCACCCTGGGCCTGAAATTTGACCAGCCATGGCGCGCCAGACGCCGCGCGGTCAGTGCTGACCTGTCCTGTGGCGGCGTTATACTGAACCAGAACCTTTGGCCGCGCGCCGTGAGGCGAAGCACCGCTCAGTGCCAGTTGTGCCAGGGTAGCTGTCTCCTGGCCGGCCAACACCGCCTGCGCGCCTTCGGCCAGCACGCGCGACTCTCGATAGTCGGGATCATGGCTCAAGGCATCGGGTGGGGTAAATACCAGCGCACCCATGGCACGGTCACTGATGAACGCCAGTCGATCCAGCGGTGAAATGCCGGCCGGGTCGCGACCATCTTTTTGGAAGCAGCGATCCATCAAGAGCCGGCCCCAGCCGTCAGGCAATGCATCGGCAATCAAGCCCGGCAAGTTGTATTGGCTGTTCGGAAAATCCGAATAGGCCACTTTGCGCAGTTTCAGGTAGATTGGCGATAGCTCAATGCCGTATCGTGGTGCAGGCGCTACCACAGGCGCGAGAGCGGCATCACGAAACCGCTGAACAGCGACCACTTGGGTGAGGCGCGATTGAGTCCGTGCGCAAAGCCGATATCGATCGCCAGCCGTTTGCTCGGGCTGTAGGTGGTGGCGACAAGCACCTGGGCAGTGCTGTTCGCGTTCGAGCGGCGCGTGCCCGACAGCTCGCCCGTCGCGCCCCAATGTGCATCAAGCGGCAGTGACAAGGATACCGACGCGCCCGTCTGCACCCGCCCTGTGTCCGCATCGACGGCGCCCAGGCGCGTGAAATTCAGATTGCTGTCCATATGCACGCTGGCGAGATCCTGGCTGTAGATGCCATTGACGCTGTAATCCGCCTTGCCGCTGCCGATCACCTTGCGCGCCGTCGGCACCTTGGCGGCCAGTTCCACGCCAAAGGCCGTGGCCGGGCTGACCAGAAAAGCGTGCTTGAGTTCAATGATCGTGTCGCCCAGCCCCTGATTGCGCGGCTTGCCCCCATCACGTTCGGAAACAAAAGCCTCGCCCCCGATCACCACACCCCACGCCTCGTTGAACGCCAGCTTGACGGTATAGGGCAGGCTGCCCCGGCGGTCATTGTCCAGTTTGGTCTGCAGGCCACCGAGCTCCAGTTCCAGCTGCCCCGGCACCGGCAGCTGTGCCGGGCTGGATACCGAGGGGCGATATGGCGTGACCGCATCGTCAGGGGCTTGCTGGGCGTGTGCGGAGGTGGTGGCGATGCACAGGCAAAGCAGGGCAAGGCGGGGGAATGGTTTCGGGAAGGACATGGGTGGGCTTTCGGGTGGGTCAAGGCAGCTGTGCGGCGATTGTCGCATAGCTGGGACTTTAACCGCAGAGGCGATGGCAAGGCAATTATTCGGTACTACCACTCAATGCAATGCCTCTATGGACTCAGTCATCAGCCGCTGTGGCGAAAACACTTGTAGCGGCAATGCCGGTGGATGGCATGCTGGCCGTCTCTCCATAAGTGCAAAGATTGCGTGATATAGATTGCCGAAACTGAGCAAAAGCTATTTGAGCATGGTTTAACATCGCAGATAATCCATGCTCTATCGGATGCAGACTTAAATGGCGATCGAGCCGCCAACTGAGCTTTCCGGATCAAACGAGAACACGCGCAGCTCAGGCTGTTCGCCTTCACCACGTGTAATGCGCACGGTGATTACAAAGGAAAGCTCCCAACGGCCGTTCGCATGACCGACGTCCAGCGTGTGCTTCCATTCCTGACGGATACGGCGCAGATCCGGTAATGCAGGGTCTTGTGGTAGTAATTGGGATTCGAAATCCAGCGGCAGATTGTAGGTAGCTCCGACGGCTTGCAGGAAAGGTGACGGCGGCGCGTATACGGTAGGGACTTTTGGTCCGATCTGTGTCAATTGAGGTACGCTGATAATGCAGCAGTCGATGATTTGAAAGCCGCTAAAACCGCTTTCCTTCGAGCCACAGCAGGTCACATCGAAATAAACGTGTTGGCCTTTCTGAAAATGAACGCCACCCATATAGGGACCATGGCGTGGGTCTGCCGTTCCGTCGCACGAGGTAAAGCTATAGTCAAGTTGATTGGTGATCTGGTTTGCATCGAAATGCACGGATAATTTCATCCAAGGGCTTACAAGTGTCATTTTTCACTGTCTCTTTTCAGGTTGATAAGAAATTGCTGATAGCGAGAATCTCGCCGCAGGTTCAAAAGATCGGGTGCCGATTCAATCAGGTTGAGTGGATATCCTAGTCGGGAAGATTTTTGCAGCATTTGCACTGCGTCATCCCGGTTTTTTAGCAATTCGTAAGTGAGCGCAGCTCTGAAACTCACATCTGCACCGTCAGGCGAGATGGCAATCGCTTGACGCATGTGTAGCAAGGATTTTTTTTTCTCACCTACATAAGCTAAATACAGCGCCATGCGTGAATTAAGTGTGGCGTCATCGGGCATGCGCGCCAGCATTGGGTTTAGTAATGATATGGCACGTCGGTACGAATGTAGCGAGTCTTTTTCAAGGGCAGGAATCCATCGTTGTGCATCTGCCAGATTTGCCCAAAGCATGTAAATTCCAGGGCTACCCTTGCTGGCGGATACGGCGTTTTCAAAAGCCTTTACTGCACCCAGATAATCGCCTTTTGCGAACAAGGAGGTTCCAAGGTTGCTGTAGAGCTCCCAATAAGGTCCTAATTGCAAACCTTGCTGCAGTACCTGCAATGCCTCATCATTGCGATTCAGGCGTAGCAGAACTGCATTGAGATAAGCGTATGCATTTGGTGATTGTGGATCAAGTTTTATGCTCGTACGAAAAGCTTGCTCAGCTCTTTCGTAATCCGCTTGACGGTAATGCATCATCCCCAATAGCATAGGGAACAGCCGCTCAGCCGGATAGGTCGTCATCGCCTCGTCGAGAGCAAAGCGAGCCAGATCAAATTTGTTTGCCTGAATCAGCAAACGTGCTTTTCCCGCTAATCCCAAGATGTTATGAGGATCGAGATTAAGCGCTACAGTGGTCGCCATCATTGCCGCGTCGCGCTTGCCTTGAAGATCAAGGACCCATGCATGAGCAACATGTGACAGCGCCAACTGGTTGTCTATCATGAGTGCTTGCTGAGCACTGGCATCGGCCCGTTGTAGCCAAGTATCATCGCGGCCATTGCCTATATAGCGCAGGCTATATGCTAGCGACAATCCTGCAGTCGCAGCAGCACTGTCCGGATTGTGCTTTATTATAGTTGTGAAGTGCTGAATCGCCTCGGCCTGGCTGGTATCTCGATCAAACACCCGCAACGCTTCCATCCCCGCAGCCATGCTGGCTATCTCCGAATATGGCGCTTGCACCTTTTTGCCTGCGACGAAAGCTTTCACTGCAGGCTCCATGTTTGGCCATTGCCATGCTGCTACCAGCGCCAGCAGGACGAACCCGGCACCGATTTGCAAGGTCCGTTTGCGCGGAATTGGCAGGCGAATGGCGACGCTGGAGGGTGTTTCCGGCGGCAACTTAGTCTCCGCTGACGGCACAGGCGAAGTGCCTGAGCCGCTGCGCTGCGTCGCAATCGCCTCGCGCACATCGCGCATGGTCCTCGGCCGCTCCATCGGATCATGCGCCGTCATCGAGCGCACCAGGGCGGCTATGGCTGGCGGCACCGTGGCCGGCATGGCGGGCCAGACGGCGTTCGATTGCATGTGGGCGGCGGCCAGGGCCAGGCCGTTCAGGTGCGCGAACGGGCGCTGGCCGGCCAGCATTTCGTACAGCATGGCGCCGAGCGCGTAGATATCGCTGCGCGTGTCGGGCAGGCGGCCCGCCAGGCGCTCGGGCGCCATGTAGGCGATGGTTCCCTGCAGGTCGCACAGAGCGGTGGTTTGGGTCGCTTGCGGGTCCAGCTGGCGCGCCAGGCCGAAGTCGAGGATGCGCACCTTGCCGTTTGCTTCGAGCATCAGGTTCGACGGTTTCAGGTCGCCGTGCACCAGGTCCATGGCGTGCGCTTCGTCCATGGCGTCGGCGATCTGGCAGACGATATCGAGCGCGGTGTCGAGCGACATGGGCGCGGCGTGCATCACTTGCCCCAGGGTCTGGCCTTCGACCAGTTCCATCACGATGGACTGGCTCTTGCCGTCGCCGTCGATCGAGAAGATGCGCACGAAGGCGGCGTGGCGCAGCGAGGCCGCCAGGCGTGCCTCGTTGAGCAGC
Source organism: Janthinobacterium sp. PC23-8 (assembly GCF_002250505.1). Taxonomy (GTDB): domain Bacteria; phylum Pseudomonadota; class Gammaproteobacteria; order Burkholderiales; family Burkholderiaceae_D; genus Janthinobacterium. Next base: position 873,510 of record NZ_NJGY01000001.1, on the reverse strand, counting down.
TTTTCCGGATGCAACATGTCGGCCTGCTGCTTGAGGCGCTTGAGCGCCACGCTGCGGCACAGCTTGGCATCCCACGCTTCATACACATGGCCAAAACCGCCTTCGCCCAGCAGCCGGCGCACTTCGTAGTGCGCGCTGAGCGTGTCGCCTTGTGGTGCAGCTTGCTGCACCGGATCGAGCAGTTCCATAGGGCGTGATGTGCAATAAGTGATTTTGAGTAACGTCCTGATTTAAAACGATTGTTTCGAATAAGTCAATTCCTATTGATAGAAAATGAAGAAGAGTTGCCATGCAAGATGTTCATGCGCTTGCCAGAAACTTGTTTAAACGCAACTTTGACAGCCGCCACTGCACCAATAATGCAAGGGAAACCTGGCATGGGAAAGGGCAGTCATGGACAAGTTGCTGCAGTATTACGAGCGTGAACTGGGCACGCTGGGCGCGCATAACCAGGCGTTCGCGCGGCGCTATCCGGCGCTGGCCGGCGCGCTTGGCCTGGCTGGCGGCGAACCGGGCGATCCGCACCTGGCGCGCCTGTTGCAGGCCTGCGCCATGTTCAATGCGCGCACGGCCAAGCGGCTCGACGATGCATTCGGCCAATTCAGCGACACCCTCCTGGACGTGAATTTCCCGCATTATCTGCGGCCGTTTCCATCGTGCTCGATTGCCCGCATCGACAGCGACGGCCATGGCGATGTCGGGCCGGTCGTGATTCCACGCGACACTGTCATGCACGGGCAGGAACAGCAGGGCGTGGCCTGCAAGTTCAGCACGGCCTGGGATGTGACGGTGGCGCCGCTGCGCCTGCCCGAGGTGCGTTTTCACACCACGCTGGCGGCGCCACCCGCGCTGTGCCTGCCCGGCGAATTCGGCTCGGCCATCAGCATCGGCATCGAAGCGAGCGGCGCGGTGCAAGCGCTGCGCGATGTGGCCGTGCCCTCGCTGCGTTTGTTTCTCGACGGCGAACCGGCCTTGTCCGCCACCCTGCGCGACGCCCTGTTCCTGCATGTGCGCGGCGCCTGCGTTGAAATGGTCGATGGCGTCGGCGCGCGGCGCTGGCTGGCGCTGGAACAGGTCCCCGTCATGCCGGTCGGCTTTGCGCCCTGCGAGGCCCTGATCCCGTTCCCGGCCACTGCGCACCCGGCCTATCGCCTGCTGACCGAATACTTTGCCTATCCCGAAAAATTCAACTTTATCGACCTCGACCTGGCCGCCGTCCAGGCCCTGCTGCCCGACGATTGCCGCCGCTGCACCGTGCACCTGCTGCTGGCCGACGTGCATGCCGATTCGTCCATCGCGCGCATCTTGCGGCCATTGTCTGCACGCAACCTGCTGACCGGCTGCACGCCGGTCGTCAATCTGTTTGCCCAGGCCGCCAATCCGATACGCCTGACGCACACCAGCGCCGACTATCCGCTGCTGCCGTCGGTGCGGCAAGCCGGTTGCTACGATATCTACAGCGTCGACAGCGTGCGCGTGCTTGGCAGCAGCGCGCAGGGCGCCACGCTGGACGCTTATGTGCCCTTGTATTCGATGCGCCACGGCGAGGCCGGCGGGCGGCTGGGCAAATATTGGGTGACGCGGCGCGACGAGGCCATGGCGCAGAGCCACCCGGGCTACGAGATGCGCATCGCCTTTGTCGACAGCGCCATGGCGCCGCTGCACGACACCACGCAGACGGTGTCGATCAATCTCACCTGCAGCAACCGCGAATTGCCGACCCGCATGACTTATGGCGCGCCAGGCGGCGACCTGCGCCATGAAGGGCCGGCCAGCAGCCTGCCGGTGCGCCTGCTGCGCAAACCGGGCGCGCCCTGCCGTTTTGCCTCGGGCGCGCCGGCCCACTGGCGCTTGATTGCCCAGCTGTCGCTGAACCACCAGTCGCTGGGCCAGCAGGGCCTGCCGGTTTTCAGGCAAATGCTGGAACTGTACAACTTGCGGGGATCTGGCAGCGCTGCGCTCCAGATCGCCGGCATCACCGGCTTGCGCCAGCGCCCGGCCAGCACCTGGCTGGCCGACGAGGCGGGCGGCAGCCTGGTGTTCGGCATCGAGGTATTGCTGACGGTGGACGAGGACGCCTATGCCGGCAGCGGCCTGCATGCGTTTGCGCAAGTGATCGAACATTTCCTTGGGCTCTATGTCCACCTTGCCAGCTATACGCGCTTGATCGTGCTGTCGCACCAGAATGGAAAGGAGTTGCTGTGTTGCCTGCCCCGCAATGGACGCCAGACCCTGATGTGATCCCTGACGTTATCCCTGATTTGATCGCCCAGCTGCTGGCGCAGCCCGGGCGCTTCGATTTTTTCCAGGCGCTGCGCCTGCTGGCGGCCTGGCTGGCGCGGCAGGGACTGGACGCGGACCAGGTCTTCGAGCGTGGCCTGTGCCTGCACGGCAGCGCCAGCCTGGCGTTTGCGCCCGGCCAGATCGAACACTGCTGGGTCGATGACGAGGGCCGCTTTCATGTGCGCGCGGCGATGATCGGTTTTATTGGCCTGCACGGCAACTTGCCGCTGCATTACAGCGACGCCATCGACCGCCATGAGCGCGACACCGGCGACGACGGCCCGCGCGCCTGGCTCGATGGCCTGTCGCAGCGCGCGCTGAGCCTGTTTTACCAGGCCTGGGCCCGCTACCGCATCGAATGCCAGGGCGATGCTGATGGCGGCGACTTTTTGCCGCTGCAACTGGCGCTGGCCGGCATGGCGCCAGATGCGCTGGAGCCAGCGCCCGACGCTTTGCCGGCGCATGTGCCGGCCCATTATGCGGCCCTGCTGCGCCACCGGCCGGCCACGGCCGAAGTGATGCAGGCGGTGCTGATTGATTATTTTGGCGTGCCGGTGCGGCTGAAACGGTTTATTCCCGTCTGGGCCGTCCGCGCGCCGCACGAGCACACGCGGCTGGCCGGCGCCAATGCCGTGCTGGGCGGCGGCGCCATGCTGGGCGAGCGCTGCCGGCGCGCCGACCTGCGCCTGCGCCTGGTATTAGGCCCCTTGTCGCGCGAGCAATATGACGACTTCCTGCCAGGCCGGCCGGGCGCCGTTGCCCTGCGCCAGATGCTGGCGCTGTTCGGCTTGCCGTGCGTCAGCTTCGAGGTGCGGCTGGTGCTGCACCGCGACGCCGTGCGCGGCTGCACATTGAACGGGGCGGACGGCGCCTGCCTGGGCCAGCATGCCTTCTTGCTGGGCGCGCCGTCGCCGATGGATCGCGACGACATGCATTACGAACTCCGTTTTGATGGTTCCGCCTGAGATAGCAAATCTTGACCATGATGGGAGGGCATTGCCGTGGACAGTGACAACGATTTTTCGCAATGGATGGCGCTGGAAAAAAACCTGATAGCGGCCAACCGGCCGCTGCGCCTGCGCCTGGCCTACGCGCAAGGCCTCAATGACGATGTGCTGCTGCCGCAGCGCATCGACGGCACGGAAACCCTCTGCGGCGGCATCGAATACCGCATCCTGTGCGTGGCGACCGATGCGCAACTGCCGCTCAAGCAGTTCATTGCCGTGCCGGCCGAGTTGCAGATCGTAACGGACCGTGGCCAATTGCGCCGCGTGTGCGGCATCGTCGCCGAAGCCTGCGCCGGCCAGAGCGATGGTGGCCTGGCCACGTATCTGCTGGTGCTGCGCGACGCGCTGGCGCTGATGGACAAGCGCGTCAATACGCGCGTGTTTCTCGACAAGAATGAACTGCAGATCGTGCAGTTGCTGTTCGAGGAATGGCGCCAGGGCAATGCCATCCTGGCCGCCAGCCTGGCGCTCGAGATCGAACCGGCGCTGGCGGCGCGCCAGCATCGGCCGCGCGACTTCACCATGCAGCATAACGAGTCGGACGCGGCCTTTATCCGCCGCCTGCTCAGGCGCCGCGGCGTCGCCTGGTGCATCTGTCCGGGCCAGCCCGACACCCCGGGCGCGCCAGGCGGCGATTTTCCTGCGCACACGGTGCTGCTGTTCGACGACGCGGCCCGCCTGCCGCAGAACGCGGCCGCTACCGTGCGCTATCACCGCGACAACGCCACCGAAGAACGTGATACGGTCACGGCCTGGAACGCCGTGCGGCGCTTGCAGCCGGGAACGTCCGAGCGCCATAGCTGGGACGACGGCCACCCGCTCAATCTGCAATTCATGAACACGCGCGCAAACGGCATGGCGCAGCAGGGCGCCAATGGCCAGCAGCTGGCGGCCACCCTCGACGACTATATCGTGCAGATGCCGCAGGCCGGCGCCGGCAGCGATGATCACGCCCGGCTCGGCGAGCTGGCGATGGCGCGCCACGACCTGGAAACGAAATGCTTCGAGGGCGAAGGCTGCGTGCGCGATTTTTGCGCCGGGCAATGGTTCAGCTTGCAAGGCCATGCGGAGATCGACAGCCACGCCCTGGCTGAGCGCAGTTTTGTGATCACCTCCCTGACCGTGCTGGCCAGCAACAATTTGCCGAAGGGACTCGATGCGCGCATCGACCGCCTGTTCGCGCAAAACCATTGGTCGGTCGATTCCTGGCTGGCGGCGCCGAGCGAGGGCGTGACCTTGCGCTACCGCAACCGTTTCAGTTGCGTGCGGCGCGGCGTTGCCATCGTGCCCGGTTTCGATCCGCGCAGCGACTTGCCCGTGGTGCGCCTGCAAAGCGCGCTGGTGGTGGGGCCTGCCAATGAAGAGGTGCACTGCGACGCGCTGGGCCGGGTCAGGGTGCGTTTTGTTGCCACGCGCGCGCAAGACCACGCACATGCCAACGGCTCGGGCGCGTCGAACACCGAACGCGATTCGGCCTGGGTGCGGGTGGCGTCGAGCTGGGCCGGCAATGGCCCCGGCGTGGGCCGGCAGTGCGGCGCGGTGAGCTTGCCGCGCATCGGCAGCGAAGTGCTGGTCGACTTTCTTGGCGGCGACCCGGACCGGCCCATCATCGTTGGCCAGCTGTACAACGCAGTGGCCATGCCGCCCGGCTTGAGCGCGCGCGGCGGCTTGCCTGGCAACCGTTATTTGTCTGGCCTGCGCAGCCGCGAAATCCGTGGCGCGCGCGGCAATCAATTGTGCCTGGACGATACGCCGGGCCAGATCGGCGCCCAGCTGGCCAGCGATCACGGCGCAACGCAATTGAACCTCGGCCATTTGAGCACGCCGCGCGTTGACGGCGCCGGCCAGCAGCGCGGCGACGGTTTTGAATTGCGCAGCGACGCCAGCGGCAGCCTGCGCACCGCCCGTTCACTCTTGATTTCAAGCTGGAAGCAGCTTTCTGCTGGCGGCAAGCAGCTCGACAGCGGCGAGCACGCGGCCCTGATGAAGGAGTGCCTGGAGCTGTTCAGGTCACTGGGCGAGTATGCCGCGCAGCACCAGGCGCTGGCGCCGGACACGGCCGGCAGCGCAGCGCTGGCCAGCGCGATCGCGGCCGACCAGCCGGCGATCAGCATCACCGCGCCCGAGGGCGTGGCCGTGTCCACGCCAAAAACCATCGCCAGCCATGCCGGCGAAAATATCGACCTGGTGGCCCTGCGGCAATTGCAACTGAGCGCGGCGCAGCGCTGCAATATCAACGCCGGCAAGGGCATCTCGCTGTTCGCGCACCAGGACGGCATCGTGCAAGTGGCCCATCACGGCAAGTTCTTGCTGCAAAGCCAGCATGACTTGCTGCAGGCCGATGCCGCCAAGGAAGTCCGTTTGTCGGCCGGCACGCGCCTGGTCGGCCTGGCGCAGGACGAAATCACCTTTATGACGACCGGCGGTGCGTATTTGAAACTGTCGGGCGGCGCGGTCGAGCTGGGCGGGCCGGGCGCCCTGACCATCAAGACCGCTGGCCACCATTGGAATGGCCCGGCCAGCATGAAGGCGGAGCTACCCGTTTTCAGCGAAGGCGACCTGGGCCGCGTGCCGCGCCTGGTGCGCGCCACCGACGGCAAGCCGGTCGAAGGCGTGCAGGTGCATGTCGAGCGCGAAGGCGACGGCGCCCTGACGGGCAACAGCGACGCCGAGGGGCGCGGGCCGAAGGTGCTGACCGATCACTTGCAACGGCTGAAAGGCTTTTTCTTCAGCCGCCGTTCCTGAATCCAACACGGAAGAAGCCACCATGACCTTTGACCCACGCCCGCCGCTGTGCGACGACCCGCAAGTCGACCTGCACGGCCAGTTTGCCTGCAGCGCCGATTATCCGCACAGCGACAAGGACACGGTGCAGCAGTTGCCACTGCCGGGCATGATTATTTTCGTGCATGGCGTCAATTCCGATGGCGAGTGGTACCAGGCGGCCGAACAAGGGCTGTGCCGGGGGCTGAACCAGCGCCTCAGGCGCCAGAGCGAGCACCTTGTCCATCACGGCGTGGAAGGCGGGCAACTGACGCCAGTCAACTACGGCAAGGAGATCACGGACGAAGGCTTTCTCAATCCCGAGATGTCGGCCGACAATTTCATCATTGACAGCGGCAGCTTCTCGCCCGTGATCCGCTTTCGCTGGGGCTACAAGGCGTCGGGCGAGGAACTGCAACAGTATGGCAAGGGCATCTACCTCAACGAACAGGATTACTGGGGCGGCGGCCCGTTTGCCAACGGTTGCAGCGCGCTGGCCGATTTGTGGAAGGAGGGCCTGAGCGCGGACCTGTTTCTGTGGACCACGATCGAGCACATGAACCCGTTCCCCGAGCGGCAGGTCTTCAGCTGTCCGCCACGGCCGTATTTCGTGCTGGCCGCGTATCGCCTGGCGAAACTGGTGGAAGCGCTACGACAGGAACAGCCCGATGTGCCTGTCACCATCGTCTGCCACAGCCAGGGCACGATGGTGGCGATGGCGGCCGCTTTCCTGGGCCAGAATTTGCCGGCGGTAGAGGGCAAGTTTCCCTGCGTGGCCGACAACTATGTGATCTGCAATTCGCCGTACAGCCTGGCGCAAAGCAACTTTTCCGAAAACTGGATCGGCAGCAATCTGCGCGCCGCCGACGGCAGCACGGGCCGCGTGACGGTCGAAGCGCGGATACAGACGTTGAAGAACTTTTTCGAGATACTCCGCCAGCGCGCCAGCCTGGGCGACGTACAAACCGACCAGCGCGTCGACGACTGGATGGCCAATGAGCAACACGGTTTTTCAGCGGCCACCGATCGCGAAACATACGGCATTGCCGGCGCCGCGCGCGGCGGCAAGAAATCCTCGTATGGCCGCGTGACCGTCTACTGCAATCCGCACGATGTGGTGGTGTCGTCGATCGCCATCCAGGGCATCGGCTGGCGTGGCCTGTCCGGCGGCGAACTGCTGGCCACCGATGCCGGCGGCGTGTATGTGCAGCGCGTGTTCGCCCAGGGCTTCGAGGTGGGCAAGCAGGGCAGCTATCACTACTGGCTTGACCACTGGCGCAAACCCGGGCCGGGCGGCCAGGATTTCTGGTTCCCGGATCAAAAATATGCGTCCTATTCCATCAAGCAAGGCAGGCAGGCCAGCGAGGGGGCGTTTGCCGCCGTCCTGACGGTGGGCCTGGCGCCCGTCTTCATCGTGCTGACCAAGCTGTTCAAAAATCCGACCAATGCCTCGCCCGACAAGGACTGGAAAATCGAACTGAGCGCGCCCGACCTGGCGCCGCCATTCAAACCACAGTCCCTGCGCTTTGGCGAACTGAGCGATCAATTCGACGAAGGCTACGCCCCGGCAGGCGAAGCGCGCCAGGCCGGCAAGCAGCGCGAAGCGAGCGACGATTATTTTGCCAACCATGAAATTCCGCGCGGCGGCCTGCAAGGCGAGGAAAAAAGGCTGGAAGCGCAACGCATGGACATCGCCAGGGGCACGGCCGATGACGAAGCGCGGCTGCGCTACGAGCAGCGCGCGGTACTGCGCGCCCAGGCGATACGGGAAAAGAAAAGCGCCGCCGGAAAAAAGGTAGAACAGGAAATGCCGCGCGCCACCCCCAGCGCCGACTACCTGACCTGGCGCAGCGCGCGGGTCGAGGAAATGATGTCCAGCCAGGCGGGGGCTTTTGCGACCGACCATTCCACCATCATGACCAATCCGATGCATGCGGAAAGAGTGCTGGCGTATGACGTGCCGGTGGGGGTGTGCAATATCAAGGCGCAGGCGCTGAGGAAGTTGCGGGTGGCGGCGGATTGGAGGTTGTTGAAAGCGTTGGATGAGACAAATGCTGCAAAGGTGTTTTTAGAATATTTTGATACTGGTGAATTTCATAAAAAATCTATTTCCGTGTGGGCAGGTCAGTCTGGTGAGGCTGCAATGCCAAGTTTGATTATTGACAATCGTGAAAATCCTGCATTGAACGAGAGGCCCGCCTCTGGCGAAATGGCGCATGGCTGACAACTTATTCATTGAAAACTACCCTTGCTTCCATGATTGAAAACGTTATTCAAATTATTTCCCAATGGAGAATTCGTATGTTGAAATCCCTTTTTTTGTACGCGTCTCTGATATTTTTGGCATTAATTTTCCTGACTGCCTGCGCGCGGTTTCGCTCATCCACTACGACGCCGTCAAATACCTCGATCGTATTGCCAGAAGTTGTCAAGCGACCTTATATGGCGCAAGTGGTTGCTGTGCAATGGCTTAATCCCTTGCAGCGTCGTGATTACCCGACGCAATGGCAGTTGCTGTGGACGCTAGGTTTGGTACAGCCCAATCCTGCCGATGATATGGTCAAGGCAAACCCTGGGAAGTATTCCAGTTTGCAGGCTATCTCGCCTGTCGCCGCTGGAAATGAAGGTGAAGAAACTTTTCGTGGTTATCATCGGAAGTACATACGTGAAGTGATGAATCTGTTTCGTAGCCCGTATTTTTCAGATCCCGAGTATTTTTATAACGTTCATTCAGCCAAGGACAGGTCGCGCTGGCGCGAATTGGCTGGCATCCACGTGGAATATGCCATTCCTGAAGGAAAGCTTGATATAAAAGACGCGGCGGATTTTGTGGGCGAATACATTGCAGGTACTTTTGATATCGGCAATCCCAACTTTCCTACACTTTGGACACGCCCGACTCCGCCAGACGTTCGCGTCACCATGGGCGGCCCCAACGCCGGCTTTACCTCCCTTTCCGCCGCCCTCGACTACCTGCAAAGCCACCCCAGGGAAACCGTCTGGGTCATGAACTGGGACGCGCCCAGCCGTCCCAAGGACAAGCAGATCAATGAAAACCTGGTGCTGCTGGTATTGGCCGGCCCCGACTTCAAGACCGAACGCGCGCCACTGGCGTGGCTCGGCTATCCGAGCACCAGGGCGGCAGCTGACTTTGAAGCGAAGAAGGGCGAGCCGCCGCGCCTGGTGCAGGCGTGGACGGCCGCCATTGAAGAGGCCGCTGGCAAGGCCGGCAAGGCCGATACCGAGATCGGCTTTGTGATCCACGATGCGGGCAATGTCCACAAGGACTCGTCCGACCGCATCGGCGCGCTGGCGCAGACTTTGACCTTGCAGTTGCCCGAGTTCGACTTTCTCAAGCAAAGTTTCAACCTGACCGCCGTGCTCGGCGAGACGGGCGCTGGCACGGCCTTGACAAATGTGGCGCTCGCTATCGCCCATGCACATCACTTTGGCAAGCCGGTGCTGGTCGCCGGCACCAGCGATTTGTCTGCGCCGGTGGCGCTGGTGGTGGCGCCGCCGGCGGTGGTGCGGCCGATCAAGTTCGATCAGCCGTGGTTTCGTGCGCGCGGCGGCAATCATGCTTATCTGCCATGGTGGGGACTGCGGCATGATGCGCCCGAGTATCTCCAGGGGTTTTCGCAATGAGGGCGGAGCGGGAGGTTCCATGCGCGGCATGATGTTTGACCCACGCCCGCCGCTGTGCGACGACCCGCAAGTCGACCTGCACGGCCAGTTTGCCTGCAGCGCCGATTATCCGCACAGCGACAAGGACACGGTGCAGCAGTTGCCGCTGCCGGGCATGATTATTTTCGTGCATGGCGTCAATTCCGATGGCGAGTGGTACCAGGCGGCCGAACAAGGGCTGTGCCGGGGGCTGAACCAGCGCCTCAGGCGCCAGAGCGAGCACCTTGTCCATCACGGCGTGGAAGGCGGGCAACTGACGCCAGTTGCCTATGGCAAGGAGATCACGGACGAAGGTTTTCTCAATCCCGAGATGTCGGCCGACAATTTCATCATTGACAGCGGCACTTTCTCGCCCGTGATCCGCTTTCGCTGGGGCTACAAGGCGTCGGGCGAGGAATTGCAACAGTATGGCAAGGACATCTACCTCAACGAACAGGATTACTGGGGCGGCGGCCCGTTTGCCAACGGTTGCAGCGCGCTGGCCGATTTGTGGAAGGAGGGCCTGAGCGCGGATCTGTTCCTGTGGACCACGATCGAGCACATGAACCCGTTTCCCGAGCGGCAGGTCTTCAGCTGTCCGCCACGGCCGTATTTCGTGCTGGCCGCGTATCGCCTGGCGAAACTGGTGGAAGCGCTACGACAGGAACAGCCCGATGTGCCTGTCACCATCGTCTGCCACAGCCAGGGCACGATGGTGGCGATGGCGGCCGCTTTCCTGGGCCAGAATTTGCCGGCGGTAGAGGGCAAGTTTCCCTGCGTGGCCGACAACTATGTGATCTGCAATTCGCCGTACAGCCTGGCGCAAAGCAACTTTTCCGAAAACTGGATCGGCAGCAATCTGCGCGCCGCCGACGGCAGCACGGGCCGCGTGACGGTCGAAGCGCGGATACAGACGTTGAAGAACTTTTTCGAGATACTCCGCCAGCGCGCCAGCCTGGGCGACGTGCAAACCGACCAGCGCGTTGACGACTGGATGGCCAATGAGCAACATGGCTTTTCAGCGGCCACCGATCGCGAAACATACGGCATTGCCGGCGCCGCGCGCGGCGGCAAGAAATCCTCGTATGGCCGCGTGACCGTCTACTGCAATCCGCACGATGTGGTGGTGTCGTCGATCGCCATCCAGGGCATCGGCTGGCGTGGCCTGTCCGGCGGCGAACTGCTGGCCACCGATGCCGGCGGCGTGTATGTGCAGCGCGTGTTCGCCCAGGGCTTCGAGGTGGGCAAGCAGGGCAGCTATCACTACTGGCTTGACCACTGGCGCAAACCCGGGCCGGGCGGCCAGGATTTCTGGTTCCCGGATCAAAAATATGCGTCCTATTCCATCAAGCAAGGCAAGGAAGCCAGCGAGGGGGCGTTTGCCGCCGTCCTGACGGTGGGCCTGGCGCCCGTCTTCATCGTGCTGACCAAGCTGTTCAAAAATCCGACCAATGCCTCGCCCGACAAGGACTGGAAAATCGAACTGAGCGCGCCCGACCTGGCGCCGCCATTCAAACCACAGTCCCTGCGCTTCGGGGAAGCGAGCGATCAATTCGACGAAGGCTACGCCCCGGCCGGCGAAGCGCGCCAGGCCGGCAAGCAGCGCGAAGCCGGCGACGATTACTTTGCCGACCATGAAATTCCGCGCGGTGGCCTGCAAGGCGAGGAAAAAAGGCTGGAAGCGCAAAGACTGGACATCGCCAGGGGCACGGCCGATGACGAAGCGCGCCTGCGCTACGAGCAGCGCGCGGTACTGCGCGCCCAGGCGATACGGGAAAAGAAAAGCGCCGCCGGAAAAAAGGTAGAACAGGAAATGCCGCGCGCCACCCCCAGCGCCGACTACATGACCTGGCGCAGCGCGCGGGTCGAGGAAATGATGTCCAGCCAGGCCGGCGCTTTTGCGACCGACCATTCCACCATCATGACCAATCCTATGCATGCGGAAAGAGTGCTGGCGTATGACGTGCCGGTGGGGGTGTGCAATATCAAGGCGCAGGCGCTGAGGAAGTTGCGGGTGGCGGCGGATTGGAGGTTGTTGAAATCGCTAAATAAAACTAATTCAGCCAAAGTATTTGCGGAATATTTCGAAGACGGTAAGTTAAGCCAATTAACTGTTGCCCAATGGGTGCAGCATGAGGGAGGTGGAGGTGAGCTACCTACGTCCATCATTGACAGTCGAGAGAATCCCGCTCGTGACCCACTTCCAAATTCTGGCGAAAGAGCATTTGGATAGGAATATTAATGTATTTTATGTAATTATTTTTGTGATAATTTATGTGCTTGGAGCGCTTCCATGATCAGGTCTGTTATTTTATCGTTACTTGGTATATTTTTGACTATTTTAGTGCTGACGGCATGTGCGCGTTTGCGTACCGCTACAAACGTGATGGTCATGCCCAACCCAAGCAACGCAGCCACATTAGAAAAGCCTGTATTTATGGCCCAAGTAGTTGGGTTGCAATGGCTGAATCCTCTACATCGAAGAGATTATCCAACTGAGTGGCAGTTGCTTTGGACTCTAGGTTTGGTGCAGCCAAATCCAAACGATGAGATGGTTAGAGAAAAACCCGAGAAATACTCTAGATTACAAAGTATTGCTTCAATTGCCGCAGGTAATGATGGGTCCGAAAGTTTCGATGGCTATCATGAAAAATATGTCAGCCAGTTAGTTAACTTGTTTCATGGAGTTTATTACTCTGATCCAGAATATTTTTACAATGTTCACTCCGCTGATGACAAGTCACGCTGGCGTGAACTGGCAGGCATTCATATCGAATATGCTTTACCAGAAGGGAAACTGGATCCAGCTGAGACGATGGAATTCGTTCGTAAGCGAGTAGCAAGAACTTTTAGCATTGGTAACATCCATGCTCCAACTCTCTGGACCCGTGCTTCCCCGCCTGATGTCCATATCACAACCGGCGGCCCCAACGCCGGCTTCACTTCCCTTTCCGCCGCGCTCGACTACCTGCAAGCCCACCCCAAAGAAACCGTCTGGGTCATGAACTGGGATGCGCCCAGCCGGCCCAAAGACAAGCAGATCAATGAAAACCTGGTGCTGCTGATACTGGCCGGCCCGGACTTCAAGACCGAACGCGCGCCGCTGGCGTGGCTCGGCTATCCGAGCATCAAGGCGGCAGCTGACTTTGAAGCGAAAAAGGGCGAGCCGCCGCGGCTGGTGCAGGCGTGGACGGTCGCCATTGAAGAGGCCGCCGGCAAGGCCGATACCGAGATCGGCTTTGTGATCCACGATGCGGGCAATGCGCACAAGGACTCGTCCGACCGCATCGGCGCGCTGGCGCAGACTTTGACCTTGCAGTTGCCCGAGTTTGACTTTCTCAAGCAAAGTTTCAACCTGACCGCCGTGCTTGGCGAGACAGGCGCCGGCACGGCCTTGACAAATGTGGCGCTGGGTATCGCCCATGCGCATCACTTTGGCAAGCCGGTGCTGGTGGCCGGCACCAGCGATCTGGCGGCGCCGGTGGCGCTGGTGGTGGCGCCGCCGGCGGTGGTGCGGCCGATCAAGTTCGATCAGCCGTGGTTTCGCGCGCGTGGCGGCAATCATGCTTATCTGCCGTGGTGGGGGTTGCGGCATGATGCGCCCGAGTATCTCCAGGGGTTTTCGCAGTAAACATATCGACAGGGAGGCAGCATGCGCGGCATGATGTTTGACCCACGCCCGCCGCTGTGCGACGACCCGAAAGTCGACCTGCACGGCCAGTTTGCCTGCAGCGCCGATTATCCGCACAGCGACAAGGACACGGTGCAGCAGTTGCCACTGCCGGGCATGATTATTTTCGTGCATGGCGTCAATTCCGATGGCGAGTGGTACCAGGCGGCCGAACAAGGGCTGTGCCGGGGGCTGAACCAGCGCCTCAGGCGCCAGAGCGAGCACCTTGTCCATCACGGCGTGGAAGGCGGGCAACTGACGCCAGTCAACTACGGCAAGGAGATCACGGACGAAGGCTTTCTCAATCCCGAGATGTCGGCCGACAATTTCATCATTGACAGCGGCAGCTTCTCGCCCGTGATCCGCTTTCGCTGGGGCTACAAGGCGTCGGGCGAGGAACTGCAACAGTATGGCAAGGGCATCTACCTCAACGAACAGGATTACTGGGGCGGCGGCCCGTTTGCCAACGGTTGCAGCGCGCTGGCCGATTTGTGGAAGGAGGGCCTGAGCGCGGACCTGTTTCTGTGGACCACGATCGAGCACATGAACCCGTTCCCCGAGCGGCAGGTCTTCAGCTGTCCGCCACGGCCGTATTTCGTGCTGGCCGCGTATCGCCTGGCGAAACTGGTGGAAGCGCTACGACAGGAACAGCCCGATGTGCCTGTCACCATCGTCTGCCACAGCCAGGGCACGATGGTGGCGATGGCGGCCGCTTTCCTGGGCCAGAATTTGCCGGCGGTAGAGGGCAAGTTTCCCTGCGTGGCCGACAACTATGTGATCTGCAATTCGCCGTACAGCCTGGCGCAAAGCAACTTTTCCGAAAACTGGATCGGCAGCAATCTGCGCGCCGCCGACGGCAGCACGGGCCGCGTGACGGTCGAAGCGCGGATACAGACGTTGAAGAACTTTTTCGAGATACTCCGCCAGCGCGCCAGCCTGGGCGACGTGCAAACCGACCAGCGCGTTGACGACTGGATGGCCAATGAGCAACATGGCTTTTCAGCGGCCACCGATCGCGAAACATACGGCATTGCCGGCGCCGCGCGCGGCGGCAAGAAATCCTCGTATGGCCGCGTGACCGTCTACTGCAATCCGCACGATGTGGTGGTGTCGTCGATCGCCATCCAGGGCATCGGCTGGCGTGGCCTGTCCGGCGGCGAACTGCTGGCCACCGATGCCGGCGGCGTGTATGTGCAGCGCGTGTTCGCCCAGGGCTTCGAGGTGGGCAAGCAGGGCAGCTATCACTACTGGCTTGACCACTGGCGCAAACCCGGGCCGGGCGGCCAGGATTTCTGGTTCCCGGATCAAAAATATGCGTCCTATTCCATCAAGCAAGGCAAGGAAGCCAGCGAGGGGGCGTTTGCCGCCGTCCTGACGGTGGGCCTGGCGCCCGTCTTCATCGTGCTGACCATGCTGTTCAAAAATCTGACCAATGCCTCGCGCGACAAGGACTGGAAAATCGAACTGAGCGCGCCCGACCTGGCGCCGCCATTCAAACCCCAGTCCCTGCGCTTCGGGGAAGCGAGCGATCAATTCGACGAAGGCTACGCCCCGGCCGGCGAAGCGCGCCAGGCCGGCAAGCAGCGCGAAGCCGGCGACGATTACTTTGCCGACCATGAAATTCCGCGCGGTGGCCTGCAAGGCGAGGAAAAAAGGCTGGAAGCGCAAAGACTGGACATCGCCAGGGGCACGGCCGATGACGAAGCGCGCCTGCGCTACGAGCAGCGCGCGGTACTGCGCGCCCAGGCGATACGGGAAAAGAAAAGCGCCGCCGGAAAAAAGGTAGAACAGGAAATGCCGCGCGCCACCCCCAGCGCCGACTACATGACCTGGCGCAGCGCGCGGGTCGAGGAAATGATGTCCAGCCAGGCCGGCGCTTTTGCGACCGACCATTCCACCATCATGACCAATCCTATGCATGCGGAAAGAGTGCTGGCGTATGACGTGCCGGTGGGGGTGTGCAATATCAAGGCG
>NZ_NJGY01000001.1:825908-857061 GCF_002250505.1 Janthinobacterium sp. PC23-8 | reverse complement strand
TTGGCCGGCCCGGACTTCAAGACCGAACGCGCGCCGCTGGCGTGGCTCGGCTATCCGAGCATCAAGGCGGCAGCTGACTTTGAAGCGAAAAAGGGCGAGCCGCCGCGGCTGGTGCAGGCGTGGACGGTCGCCATTGAAGAGGCCGCCGGCAAGGCCGGCAAGGCCGATACCGAGATCGGCTTTGTGATCCACGATGCGGGCAATGCGCACAAGGACTCGTCCGACCGCATCGGCGCGCTGGCGCAGACTTTGACCTTGCAGTTGCCCGAGTTTGACTTTCTCAAGCAAAGTTTCAACCTGACCGCCGTGCTTGGCGAGACGGGCGCGGGCACGGCCTTGACAAATGTGGCGCTCGCTATCGCCCATGCGCATCACTTTGGCAAACCGGTGCTGGTCGCCGGCACCAGCGATTTGTCTGCGCCGGTGGCGCTGGTGGTGGCGCCGCCGGCGGTGGTGCGGCCGATCAAGTTCGATCAGCCGTGGTTTCGCGCACGCGGCGGCAATCATGCTTATCTGCCGTGGTGGGGGCTGCGGCATGATGCGCCCGAGTATCTGCAGGGGTTTTCGCAGTGATCCATATCGACAGGGAGGCAGCATGCGTGGCGTGATTCGTTTGAATGACCCGACCAGCCATGGCGGCAAGGTGACGGGGGCGGCGCCGAACAGTTCGGTGCTGGGGGTGGCCGTGGCGCGCAAGGGGGACCCCTGCAGTTGTCCGGTCAAGGGTCACGTGCGCTGCACGATTGCGGAAGGCGATCCGCAGGTGCTGATCGATGGCGTGCCAGTGGCTTTTGAAGGCCACAAGACGACCTGCGGCGCCAGCCTGATTTCCACGGTGGGCAACAGCGGGCGGGGCTGAGGCTCGGCGCTTCAATCGAGGCAGCTGTCGATGGCGCGCGCCAGTTTGTCGACGATCTCGTCGACATGGCCGGCGTTGATGATATACGGCGGCGCCAGCAGCACATGGTCGCCTTGCTGGCCGTCGATGGTGCCGCCCATGGGGTAGCACATCAGGCCGGCCTGCATGGCTTGCGTCTTGATCTGCGCATGCAGGCACCGGGCCGGGTCGAACGGCTGTCTGGTGGCGCGGTCTTGCACCAGTTCCAGGCCCAGGAACAGGCCGCGTCCGCGGATATCGCCGACGTGAGCATGGTCGCCGAAGCGCTGGACCAGCCGGTCTTTCAAGATGCTGCCCATGGCGCGCACATTGGCCAGCAGATCGCGCTGTTCGATTTGCTGCTGCACCGCCAGCGCGGCGGCGCAGGCGGTGGCGTGCCCGATATAGGTGTGGCCGTGCTGGAAGAATCCCGTGCCGGCGCGGATGGTGTCGCGGATGGCTTGCGACACCATCACCGCGCCGATCGGCTGGTAGCCGGCGCCCAGGCCCTTGGCGATGCAGATCAGGTCGGCGGTGACTGCCTCCTGTTCGCAGGCAAACAGGCTGCCAGTGCGGCCCATGCCGCACATGACTTCGTCGAGTATCAACAGCACGCCATGACGCTGGCAGATGGCGCGCATGTGGGCAAAATAGCCGGCGACGGCGGGCAGGGCGCCGGCAGTGGCGCCCACTACCGGTTCGGCAATAAAGGCCAGCACATTTTCCGCGCCCAGTTCCAGTATCCGTTCCTCGAGTTCCCGGCCCAGGCGCGCCACGTAGTGCCCATCGGTCTCTCCGTCAGCCTGGTCGCGGTACGCATAGCAGGGCGCCACATGCGTGACGTCGATCAGGAGCGGCGCGAACTGCCGGCGGCGCCAGGCGTTGCCGCCGGCGGCCAGCGCGCCCAGGGTGTTGCCGTGATAGCTCTGGCGGCGCGCGATGAGATGGCGGCGCTGCGGTTCACCGCGCTCAACCGCATGTTGGCGCGCCAGCTTCAGCGCGCTTTCCACCGCTTCCGAGCCGCCCGACACAAAATACACGCTGTCGATGCCGGCCGGCGCCCTGGCGACCAGGAAGTCGGCCAACTCTTCCATCGGTGCGCTGCTAAAGAAAGAACTGTGGGCGTACGCCATGCTGGCCACTTGCCGCTGCACGGCCCCGATCACGGCCGCGTCCGAATGTCCGAGGCAGGAGACGGCCGCGCCACCGCAGGCGTCCAGGTAGCGCTTGCCGCCGGCATCGATCAGGTAGGGGCCGTCACCGGCAACGGCGGTAGGGTAGCTGGCGCTCAGGCTGCGGTGTAAGACATGGCTCATGGCGGCGCTTTCGGCAGGGAGGGAAGCGCCAGTATAAGATGATGAAAAGCAATTTACAACATATGTTGTATTTAAAAGTTAAATACAGCAATAGATGCTTGGCAGGCTTAAGATGGCGTTCATCTTGCCCGTCCACACTGGGCAGGCCATACTGGCGGTTGACTTTTTATGGAAACTCCCATGCGCATCCTGCTGGCCGAAGACGATATCTCGCTCGGTGAAACCATCCTCGCCTGGTTGCGCCTGGACCAGCACGCCGTCGACTGGGTCGAGCGGGGCGACTCCGCGCAGACGGCCCTGATGACCCATCATTACGACTGCGTGCTGCTCGACCGTGGCCTGCCCGGCATGAGCGGCGACGCCTTGCTGGCGCAATTGCGCAGCGCCGGCAACGCCGTGCCCGTCATTCTGATCACCGCCTTCAATGCGCTGGCCGACCGGGTCGGGGGGCTGGACCTGGGCGCCGACGACTACCTGGTGAAACCGTTTGAACTGGAGGAAATGTCGGCGCGCATCCGTGCGGCCGTGCGGCGCGGCGCCAGCCAGAGCAGCAACGAACTGGCGCATGCCGGCATCGCCCTCAATAGCGACACCAAACAGGCCAGCCTCGATGGCCAACCGGTGGCGCTGACGTCGCGCGAATACCATGTGCTGCATGCGCTGCTGTTGAGGAAAAACAGCATCGTCGCGCGCGCGCAGATCGAGGAAGCGCTGTATGGCTGGGGCGACGAGGTGGAAAGCAATGCCATCGAAGTGTATATCCATAACTTGCGCAAGAAATTCGGCGCCGACAGCATCGTCACCGTGCGCGGCCTGGGCTACCGGCTGAAGAACGATGACAGCCAGGGCTGAGCGGGAACGCAAGCCGTGGTCGCTGCGGCGGCGCCTGCTGGCCGCCATCGTTGCCGCCAGTACCGTGCTGTGGCTTGCCAGTCTGGGCATTGTCACCATGATCGCCTGGATTGAAACCAACGAGGTGTTCGACGATGCGCTCGAGGAATCGGGCCAGATGCTGATGGCCGCCACTACCGACTGGCAGCAGCGCGGCCTGCTGGCGCGCGCGCAAGAAGGTCGCGGACCCGACCGCAAGGTGGACATGCAATACCAGATCGTGGTGGGCGGCCAGGTGGTACAGCGTACCAGCGGCGCGCCGTCGCAGCCCTTCGTGCGCCATTTTGACGACAGCCACGGCTTTGCCGACCCCGAAGTGGAACAGCGCCGCTGGCGCGTGTTCGTGGTGCGCGACGAAGAGCGCCAGTTCGAGGTGCAGGTGGGGCAGCGCTACAAGAAGCGCTACGATATCCTGCAGGAACTGGCCGAGCATCTGTGGCTGCCGGTTGCCGGCTTTCTGCTGCTGCTGGCGCTGGTGTGCTGGCTGCTGACGGGCAGGGTGCTCAAACCGCTGCGGGCGACCGTCTCAAAGATTGCCGCGAAAAGTCCGGGCGACCTGGCGCAGGTGGAACTGGCCGGCCAGCCGCGCGAATTGCTGCCCATCGTGCAGGCCCTGAACGGCGTACTGGGAAGGTTGGACGTGGCGCTGCAGTCCGAACGGCGCTTTACGGCCGACGCCGCCCACGAACTGCGCACGCCGCTGGCGGGCCTGCACATGCATGTGCAACTGCTGCAGCGCCAGCACCCCGAACTGGTGGCGCCGTTCCAGAAGCTGCGCCGCGATATCACGCGCGTCACCGCCTTGGTCGACAGCCTGCTGACCTTGGCGCGGCTCGACCCTTTGGCGCGCGCTCAGGTGGCGACGACACCGGTGGCGCTGGCGCCGCTGCTGGAACAATTGCTGGCGTCGCATGCGCAGGAAGCGACCAGTCGCAACATGGCGCTGTCCGTGCGCTGCGAGCTCGATATTGTCGAAGCCGATCCCGCCATGTTGGACATCCTGCTGCGCAACCTGCTCGACAATGCGCTGCGCTATTGCCCCGACGGCAGCCGCATCGAGATCGTGGCCGAACGGCACGCGGGGCGGCCCCGCATCGGCGTGCGCGACAACGGCCCCGGCGTGGACAATGCCAGCCGCCAGCGCCTGAGCGAGCGGTTTTTCCGGGTGCTGGGCCAGCAGCAAGCGGGCAGCGGACTGGGTTTGTCCATCGTCAAGCGCATTGCCGACCTGCATGGCATGACGCTGGCGTTCGGTCCTGGCCTCGATGGCCGTGGCCTGGGCGTAACCCTGGATTTCCCAGGCGCTTGCGCACCTTAAGATACGGTTAATGTGGGTTCGGTGTAATGCGTCCATGCCTGCAGCGACAGGCAAACCCCACCACTACCGAAGAGGAATGACCATGAATAAATTGTTGAATATCTCTTGCGTGACTGCCCTGTTTGCCGCTTCCGCCTTTGCCATCGCCCAGCCCACCGGCTATACGGGGCCGTCGAACACGGCGCCAGCCGCCGCAGCCGGCTACACGGGGCCATCGAGCGTGGCGTTAATGACGGCCAGGGAGGTGCTGGCCAACGCCAAGGACGATCAATATGTCAAACTCAAGGGCAAGCTGACCAGCCACAAGGGCGGCGAGGACTATGAATTTACCGACGCCAGCGGCAAGCTGACGGTGGAAATCGACGCCAGGCACTTTCCGCCAGGCGCCAGGATCGATCATACGACGCTGGTGGAACTGACCGGCGAGTTCGACAAGGAAACCTTTGGCGAGTCGACGGTGGACGTCAAGCAGGTCAAGGTCGTGGCCAACTAAGGCGCATATGCCCCCAGTGCGCGCAACTGGGTTTCCGCTACGGCGATTGCATCGACCGCCTGCGGCCCGGCGCGCGCCACCAGCAGTTCGGCCAGGCTTTCGACGGCCGCTACCCCCGCCACGATGGACGGGAAGAACGAGGGGCTGTCGACGGCAATCACGATGCTGGCGTGCGCCTGCAAGGCCAGCGGCGACATGGCGCTGTCGCTGATGGCCACGACCAGGCAGCCGGCCTCGCGCGCGCGGCGTGCCACCAGCAGCGCTTCGCTGGAATACGGCGCAAAGCTGGCCACGAGCACCGCTTCGCCGGCCTGCAGGGCGCGCAAGTCCATCTCCAGGGTGCCGCCCTGGCCGCTCAGCAGCTGCACGCTGGGGCGCAGCAGGCGGTACAGGTAATGAAAAGTGTAGGCGATCGGATGGGCCGCGCGAAAGCCGGCCACATGCACGCGGCTGGCCGTTTCCAGCAGGCCGGCCGCCGCCAGCAGGGCCGCATGGCTGGCGCTTGCGGTGGCGGCCAGATTGCGCTGCTGCACCGCGAACACTTCGGCGACCAGCTCGCCGCCCTTGCCGGCCAGCGCGCCGGCTTTTTCCGCATACGGCGCCGGTCCGGCGCGCAACCGTTCGACGAAAATCGCTTTCAGTTCCGGCCAGCCCGGAAAGCCCAGTTGCTGCGCCAGGCGCACCAGCGCGCTCGACTGCACTTTGGCGCGCGTGGCGATGCTGCGCATGGACGAGACGGCCACATCGTCCGGGTGGTCGACCAGGTAGCGCGCGCCGGCCTGGAACTGCGGGCTGAACAGCGCATAGCGGGCCTGGATCTCGGCGATCAACGCCGCGTGCCTGTGGTGGTGCTTACTTGCCTGCATCGCCGTGCCTGAAGTGGGGGTAGGGCGATGGTACAGGATAGCTCAGCGTCCCGGTAGCCTGTCGATCCTAAGTAAGTACCAAGAAATTATTGTCAGATTATGACGAACAGAACCGGATGCGCTGCAAGGCGCCCGATGCGACGCAGTGCGAGCACTGCTAGCAGCGGGCAACGCCGCAGAGCGCCGGTTATGGAAGTCAGAATTTACAAGAATTTATGCGTACTTACTTAAGTCCGACAGGCTGCCAGGGTGGCGTAGCCGACGGCGCCTGCGCGCGGGCGCAGGCGGGCGAACAGGTGCGGACCGGCCTTGCGCCGCTGTGGCCCGGCGGTCAGCACGCGCAGGGCGGTGTCGAGGGGCACGTCGTGGCAATGCAGGAACAGGGCTGCCGCGCCAGTGCCGGCCATGTTCTGCAGCGCCAGCGCATGCTCGACCAGTGCGGCCGTGCGCATGTCCAGCCGGGCCGGGATATCGGGCTGGAATAATTGCTGAGGAACTCGCTGCGGGCCGCCCATGCCGTTCTCCGCCTGAAGTGATGAGGAACTGACAGCATAGAAGCACCGTGCCGTTTTACTTTGTTCCAGATCAAATCCACCGCTAAATTGATGCCATCAGGAAATTCAGGCGCAGGCCGGCAAGGGCTGTTCGGCGCCCGACAGCCACGCCAGCAGCTGCGCCTGCGACATGGGCCGGGCAAAATAATAGCCCTGCAATTCGTCGCAGCCGGCATGGCGCAGCACGTCGGCGTCGGCCGCGCTTTCCACCCCTTCGGCCGTCACCGTCAAGCCCAGCGTGTGGCCCAGGCCGATGATGGCCTTGGTCACGGCCAGGTTTTGCGGCGACTCATGGATGTTCTGCACGAAGCTCATGTCGATCTTCAGCTTGTCGAGCGGGAAGCGGCACAGATAATTGAGGCTTGAATAACCGGTGCCGAAATCGTCGATCGACAAACCGAAGCCCAGCGCCTTGATTTGCTGCAGGGTGGCGATGGTGTCGTCGACATTGTCCATCAGGATCGATTCGGTCAGCTCGAATTCGATCTGGCCTGGCGCGATGGGGAATTCGGCCAGCATCTCGCGCAAGGTCGCCACCAGGGCGCCGTTTTTCAGCTGGATTGCCGACAGGTTGATCGAGATGGCGATGGTGCCGATGTCGGCCTCGCGCCAGGCCATATGCTGGCGGCACGCCTCGCGTATCACCCAGGCGCCGATCGGCACGATCAGGCCCGACTCCTCGGCCAGGGGAATGAAGCTGTCGGGCGCGATCAGGCCGCGCTGCGGATGGTTCCAGCGGATCAGTCCTTCCACGCCGTGCAGCAGGCCGCTGATGGCGTCGATGCGCGGCTGGTAGTGCAGCACCAGCTGCTGGCGGTCGATGGCGTGGCGCAGATCGCTTTCCAGGTGCAGCTGCTGCAGCTGCTGGTCCTGCAGCTGCGGCGAGTACATGCGCGCGTGGTCGCGCCCGCCGCTCTTGGCCTGGTACATGGCGGCGTCGGCGTGGCGCATCAGGGTGTCGAGGTCGTCGCCGTGGTCCGGGTACACGGCCACGCCCACGCTGCACGACACATACAGTTCGCTGCCGGCCACCTGGTGCGGCGCGCGCATGGCCGGGATCAAGCGCGCCTCGAGCAGGCGGCCGATGGCCTCGATATTGTCGATGCCGTTCAGGATGACGACGAATTCGTCGCCGCCCAGGCGGCTGACGGTATCGCCATCGCGCACCAGTTCCAGCAGGCGCGTCGACACCGATTGCAGCAGCGCGTCGCCCACATGATGACCCAGCGCATCGTTGACGTTCTTGAAGCGGTCCAGGTCGATGAACAGCACGCCGACCTTGTCGCCGTTGCGGCGCGCCTGCGCGATGGCGGAGGCCAGGCGCAGGTTCGACACGTGGCGGTTGGACAGGCCCGTCAGCGCATCGTGGTGGGCCATGTGCTCGATCTGGCGCTCGCTGGCCTTGCGCTCGCTGATATCGAGCGAGCTGGCGATAAAGTGGGTGGTCACGCCGCCCTGATCGCGCACGGCGTTCAGCACCAGCCAGGCCGGATAGCTTTCCATCGACTTGCGCTGGATCGAGATTTCTCCCTGCCAGTAGCCGCGCTGCGCCAGGGTGTGGCGCAGGTTGGCCAGCTGTTCGGGGCTGTTGCCGGGCGCCAGCAGGAAGGCCGGACGCTTGCCGATCAGCTCGACCATATCGTACAGCGCATGGCGGCGGAAGGCCTGGTTGACGGTGATGATGCGCATGTTCGCGTCCATCACGATCAGGCCTTCGGCCGACGCTTCGAACACCTTGGCCCACAGCTCCAGGCGCGACTCCATCTGCTTGGTCTTGTTGATCGGCGTGAAGGTCGACAGCACGGCGCGCTGGCCCTGGTAGTCGATCAGGCGCGCCGAGATCAGGGCCCAGCTCGGTGCGCCGCCGCTGTGCCACAGCACTTCGAATTCATCGACGGCGCCCAGGTCGCTCAAGCGCTGGAAGAAGCGCGAACGGGCCTGCGCGCTCATGCCGCGGCTCCACGGATCGAGTTCCAGCCCCTGCTGCCACGCATGCGCGGCCTGGTTGGCGTGCAGCACCTGGTGATGCGGGATCGAGGTGACCATCATCGGGATCGCAATCGCGTCGACCAGCTGGCGCTGCGCGTCAAAGGCGCTGGCGCGCGCCACCAGTTCCTGCTGCGCCACGCGCTGGAAGTCGAGCTGCTGCAGCATGGTGTTGAAGGCGTCCACCAGGCGGCCGATTTCGTCAAAGCTGTGCCAGTCGGCGCGCAGGCCATGGTCGCCCGTCTCGCGCACCTCCTGCGCCACGCGGGCCAGGCGGCGGATCGGCAGGGCGATCTGGCGCGCGACAAAAAACACCAGCCCGAGGATCAGCGCCAGCAGCAGCACGGCCGTGCCCAGGTGCAGCCACATGCGCGTGAAAAAGCCGTCGACCCGCAGCTGGATCAGGCGCTGCAGCTCGGCTTCGGCATCCTGCCAGGCCAGCCGCAGGCTGGCCACCGCCGCCGCGTCGCGCCGCAGCAGTTCCTGGCGGCCGGCCGGATAGGGTTCGGCGCCGGTCAGCGCCTGGGTGCTGGCGCGGAACTGGCCGATCGCCTGGTTCAGGGCCGCGCGCGAGTTTTCCAGGCGCCGCCGCAGCGCCGGCGTGCTGGCCTCGAACGCTTCCGTGTAGTCGCTGCCGATGCCGCCCATGGTGGCGTCCATGCGGCCTTCGAGGATCAGGAATTGCGTCTGCATGCGCTGGCGCTGCGCGCCTTCGGCGGTGCACAGGGCCAGCGCCAGTTCGCGCATGCTGTTGACCACTTCGAGCAGTTCGGGAAAACGCAGGATCACCAGCGACATGGTGTAGTAGCTGTCGAGGTCAGGGTCGAGGATCAGGTTCGACTGATTGCCCACGCGCGTGAGCAGTTCGCGTCCGGCGACAAACACCGGCGAAGGCGCGGTGGCGTCGCTTGCCGCTGTGGCCTCGTGCGGCTGTTTCAGCAGGGCGGTAAAGCCGGCGGCCAGTGCGCCGCTGCGCATGCCGCCGCCCAGCGCCCCTTCGGCGCGGGCGATGCCGGCCGCCGCCGCCGCGCCCTGTTCTTCGGCGCCGGGGCGCGTCAGCGGCAGCAGCGCGTCGCGGATCACGGCGATATACTCGTTGCCGGCCATTTCCTTGCGCGAGAAATCGATGGCCAGGTATTTTTCGTTGATCAGGATGCCGGAGATGAAGATGACCGCCGACAGGTCCAGCAGATAGATCAGCGCCAGCTTGCGCCCCACCGTCAGCTTGCCGATCAACCGCGAGATTTTGCCCACCATGCCTGCACCGCCTTCTCGTCTGCCGATATATATTTTCTTATAAGCAATTTTCATGCCTGAAAATACAGTAATTCTCACCATCTTCCGACGCTGTCCGCACCATGCTGGTGCAAGCGGGCGCCGGGCGAAAAAAAGGCGGCGCACCGCGCCGCCTCTTCATTGCATGGTGCGCTTACGCTTCGGCCACGCGTTTGGCGATATGCGCCAGCGCCTCTTCCACCTGGTCGATCAGGATCAGACACAGATCGCCTTCTCCCAGGCGCGCCAGGGCGGTGTCGATGGCGATGAATTCACCGTTGATTTCATCGATATGGCTGGTGCGGCTGGCGCCGTCGAGTCCCTGGCGCAGCAGGGCGACGACTTCGCCGTCGGCGCGGCCGCGCTGGCACTGATCCTGGTACAGCAGCACGTCGTCGAAGGCGGCGCCGAGGATTTCGGTCTGCTGGCGGATATCTTCGTCGCGCCGGTCGCCGGCGCCGCTGATGACCACCGAACGGCGTTTGGCCGGCATGCTCTCCACCGCCTGCACCAGCGCCAAGATGGCGTCGGGGTTATGGCCGTAGTCGGCGATCAGCGTCGCTCCACGATAATCGAACACATTGAAGCGGCCCGGCGCATTGTCGTTCTCGTTGGCGAACGATTTGAGGCCGGCGCGGATCGCGTCCCAGTCCAGGCCGACGGCCCAGGCGGCGGCCACCGAGGCCATGGTGTTTTCCACCTGGAAGCCGATGGCGCCGTTGCGCGTGATCGGCACTTGCGACAGCGCGATCTCGTGGCGCATCTTGCCTTGCGCGGCCACCAGCTTGCCGTCTTCCACGTAGACCACGCGGTTGCCCTGGGCGCGGTGGGTCGCCATCACGGGATGCGATTTGTCGGCCGCAAAGAAGGTCACGCTGCCGCTGCAGTTCTTCGCCATGCGCGCCACCGCCGGGTCGGTCGCGTTCAGCACCGCCACGCCGCTGTCGGCCACGTTCTGCACGATCACGCGTTTCAATACCGCCAGGTCTTCCACGGTGGTGATGTAGTTCAGGCCGAGATGGTCGCCGGCGCCGATATTGGTCACCACCGCCACCTGGCAGCGGTCGAACGCCAGGCCTTCGCGCAGCATGCCGCCGCGCGCCGTTTCGAACACGGCCGCGTCGACATCCGGGTGCAGCAGCACGTTGCGCGCGCTGCGCGGGCCGCTGCAGTCGCCGCTGTCGATCTGGCGCCCTTCAATATACACGCCGTCGGTATTGGTCATGCCGGTGCGCAGGCCCGACGCCGTCAGCAAATGGGCAATCAGGCGCACGGTGGTGGTCTTGCCGTTGGTGCCGGTCACCGCCACCACGGGAATGCGGCCGTCGTCGCCTTCGGCGAACATGGCGGCGATGATCGCTTCGCCGACCGGGCGCGGCCTGCCGAACGACGGCGCCAGGTGCATGCGCAGGCCCGGCGCGGCGTTCACTTCGACGATGCCGCCGTTCTGTTCTTCCAGCGGCTTGAGCACGCTGTCGGCGACCACGTCGACGCCGCAAATGTCCAGTCCCACCATGTGCGCGGCGGCCACGGCGCGCGCCGCCACTTCCGGATGCACGTCGACGGTGACGTCGGTGGCCGAGCCGCCGGTCGACAGGTTGGCGTTATTGCGCAGGATCACGCGCTGGCCCACCGGCGGCACCGAGTCGGCCACGAAACCCTGCTTGGCCAGGCTGGCCAGGGCGATGTCGTCGAAGCGGATCTTGGTCAGCGAGGTGGCGTGGCCGCTGCCGCGGCGCGGATCGAGGTTGACCTGGTCGACCAGTTCGCGCACCGTGTGGCGGCCGTCGCCCACCACCTGCGGCGGATCGCGGCGGGCGGCGGCGACCATTTTGTTGCCGATCACCAGCAGGCGGAAATCGTGGCCAGGCAGGTAGCGCTCGACCAGGATATCGTCGCGAAATTCCTGCGCCGCGATAAAGCCGGCCGTCAGCTGCTCGCGCGTGGTGACGTTGACGGTCACGCCCTTGCCCTGGTTGCCGTCCTTTGGCTTGACCACCACCGGCAGGCCGATCTCGCAGGCGGCGGCCCAGGCGTCGTCGGCGTCAAGCACCACGCGGCCTTGCGGCACCGGCACGCCGGCCGAATCGAGCAGTTTCTTGGTCAGTTCCTTGTCCTGGGCGATCGCTTCGGCAATCGCGCTGGTGCCGTCCATTTCGGCGGCCTGGATCTTGCGCTGGCGGCTGCCCCAGCCAAACGTCACCAGGCTGCCTTCGGTCAGGCGGCGAAACGGGATATTGCGCGCCAGCGCAGCGTTGACGATGGCGCCGGTCGATGGCCCCAGGCGCACGTCTTCATCGAGTTCCTGCAACTGCAGCAGGGCGCCGGCGAGATCGAATGGCGCATCCTCGAGCGCGGCCAGGCACAGCTGCTGCGCCAGGTGCAGCGCCAGGCGGCCGACGGCTTCTTCCGAGTATTCGACGACCACCTGGAAGATGCCGGTTTCCAGCGTCGGCGTGGTGCGACTGAAGGTGACCGGGCAGCCGGCTTGCGCCTGCAGGCCCAGCGCCACCAGTTCGAGCACCTGCGCCATCGGCGTGGCGTTGTAGTTGCCCAGCGGTTGCAGCGGACTCAGATGCGGAAAGATGTTGCGCAGGCGCGCTTCGAATCCAGGCAACTGGGCGATGTCGAGTTCCTGCGTGGTGCAGGAGACGATGGCTTCCACGGCGGTGTCGTGGCTCCAGAGATTCGGGCCACGCAGGGCCCGTACGCGAGATACTTCCATAATTGAACCGTAATCCTTGTCTTCTTGTGGGCCCGGCTTGCGCCGGGCTTGTTCTGTACGATGCCGAGCCTGGTTATCGCTTAATTGCCGATACAGCCGGGCGCCGCGTCAAACGTGCGCAGCCCCGCGCAAATAAGGTCGGTGGACAGGTCCAGCGACCAGGCGGCGGCGGCGACCGCCAGCACGCTGTCGACGTTGCCGGCGGTGGCCGGTTTGAGCAGGTCCAGGCACAGCAGCACGATTTCGATGCCGCCTTCGGCCAGCACGATATGGTTGCCGCGCACGAAAACGGCGCGCAAACCCTCGGCCAGGTGCGCCACGATGCCGGGCAGGCTGCCGTCCTGGGCGTACAAGGTGACGCTGCCGTCGCACAGCGCGGCCAGTTCCAGCACCTGCGCTTGCGCGGCATTGAGCACCGCCACGCCGGTCGGCAACACCACGTCGACCTGGCTGCGCACGGCCTTGTGCAGTCCCATCTCGTCGAGGATGTCGAAATCCTTGACGTCCTCCAGGCTGCCCATGTCGGTGACGATGCCGATCTGGCAGCGGTCATAGGCCAGGCCTTCGGCCAGGATCATGCGCGGATTGCTTTCGAACAGGGCGGTCTGCACGGTGCGGTTGAGCAGCAAGCGCTGGCCCGCGTCCCAGTTGACGCAATTGCCGCTGACCACGCGGCGCTGGTCGAGGAACATGCCTTCGCCGCAGACGGCGCCCGTGTGCAGGCCCGACAGGTTGAGCAGTTTGCACAGCATGCGCACGATCAGGCTGGCGCCGCGCGTGCCGGTCACGCCGATCAGCGGGATGCGGCCCGTTTCGTCAGGCTCGAACAGATGGTCGACAATTGCCGCACCGACGGCGCGCGGCTTGCCCACGCCCGGCTTGATATGGGCCAAGAGGCCCGGGCTGGCGTTCACTTCGATAATGGCGCCGCGCTGCTCTTCGAGCGGGCGCGTGATGTCCTTGGTGACCAGGTCGATGCCGGCGATATCGAGGCCGACCACGCGCGCGGCCAGCAGCACCGCATGCGCCACCGAAGGGTGGACCTCGTCGGTGACGTCGATGGCGACGTTGCCGTTCGGCTGGATCAGCACTTGCTGGCCGGCTTGCGGGATCGATTGCGAGGTCATGCCCTGGCGCTGCAACTCGAGCACGATCTCGCCCGATTCATGCGGCCTGACGGTGCCGAGCGGGAAATCTTCGCCGTCGCCGCGGCGCGGATCGGTATTGATCTGGGCGTCGACCAGTTGCAAGATGGTCGACACGCCGTCGCCATCGACCCACAGCGATTCGCCCTTGGCGGCGGCGACCAGCTTGTTGCCGACCACCAGCAGACGGTGTTCGTCGCCGGTAATGAAACTTTCGACAATCACGGCCGAGCTGTCGCCCTGGCGCGCGGCCAGGGCATAGGCAGCCTTCACGTCGGCCTCCGTCATGAGGTTGAGCGACACGCCACGGCCATGGTTGCCGTCATACGGTTTGACCACCACCGGCACGCCGATATCCTGTGCTTCTTCCCAGGCCGCTTCGGCGCTGCGCACCAGGCTGCCTTCGGGTACGGGCACGCCGCACGATTTCAACAGGAACTTGGTCAGGTCCTTGTCGCTGGCGATGCCTTCGGCAATCGCGCTGGTGCGGTCGGTTTCGGCGGTCCAGATGCGGCGCTGCGCGGCGCCATGGCCCAGTTGCACCAGGTTGCCGTCGTTCAGGCGCAACGAAGGAATGCGGCGTTCGGTGGCGGCATCGACGATATTTGCCGTGCTCGGGCCCAGGCAGCGCGCGTCGACCATGTCGCGCAGCGGCGCCAGCGCCGCTTCCAGGTCGAATGCGGTGTCGTTGATGGCGGCCATCAGCACCGCGCGCCCGGTTTCCAGGCAGGCGCGGCCGACCTGTTCCTCGCGCGTGCGGAAGGCCATTTTATAGACGCCGCGCTGGCTGGTCGAACGCGTCTGGCCGAAACCGGTACGCATGCCGGCCAGGTTTTGCAGTTCCAGCACCACGTGCTCGAGGATGTGGGCCGCCCAGGTGCCTTCGCGCAGGCGCGCGAAAAAGCCGCCGCGCTCGCCCACGCCGCAGCGGTGCTCGATCATGCCGGGCAGCCATGCGACGAGCCGCTCGTACAGGCCGGGCAGGGTGTTGGACGGGTAGTCTTCCAGTTCGCCGATATCGACCCAGGCCTCGATCACCGGACGATAGGTCCAGATATTGGGGCCGCGCAAGTGGGTGACGCGGACAAATTCGATGTTCTTCTTCTTGATCATGTAAGTGGTTTCTTGATAACAAGCCAGGCGTCTGGGCGCCAGATACTTTATGGTGGCTCTACAGAGACTTTTCAGTCTCGTGCTTGGTTCTTTATCCCGGGTATGCGCAGTGTGCCACTTTTAGCAGGCTCTTGTCGCGGTTGCTTCTACTATTCTGCTGGAGTTACGTTTCTAATTGTTACGAATCCTTGCCTTGCCTGCCATTATTGCCCTGTCTTGCCCCTCACTTGCATCATTTGCGCAACGGCACCTTGTTGTATACTTCAGCCTGGCGTTGCAAAAGCGCAGCATCCACCTGGCCCTTCCTGATCAGTTTGCTAATCCATACCTTACCTGCAGGCATCCATTCGATACAATACAGGAAATTGCCACTGGTATATCTGCCAGCCGCCGTCCCGCTGCAAACCCCAATGACAGGCAGCTTTCACCCCCCAATCCGCCCTTCGAGGGCCAGGCCATGAGCCGGAGCATGCTTTACGATGACAACTGAACTGATAGTTCCCGCAGTAACCACCCCCGCCACCGCGCTGCCCGATCACTGGCTGGCGCAGGTGGAAAAGCATCTGCTTGCTGGGGAGAACGTTTTAACTGGCGTGGAGGTTGACCTCGACGCGCGATTACGTTTCACAAAAGGCATAATTGTTGTCACGGAGAAGCGCTTGCTGGCGCGCACCCCCGGCCAGACCGAGTGGCAACACTGGTCCTACCGTCCCGGCTTGCGCCTGGTACACCACGACCACGCCGGTGTCGGCCACCTGGAATTGTTCGATGACCATGGCCGCCTGGCCGCGTGGCGTTTTACGCTGGGCCAGAACCTGCACGCGATCCGGGTGCTGGAGCAATTCGTCGAGCGCCTCGACAGCCACCTGACGGGCCAGCCGGTCTTGCCGGCCGAGCAGGAAGTGTGCCCCAGCTGCAAGGCGCCGCTCGAACCGGACCAGGAGGAGTGCCCGATCTGCGCCAAGGTGCTGCATACGCCGCCATCGACCTGGACCCTGTTTCGCCTGTGGCGCTTCGCCCATCCGTATCGCGGCCAGCTGGCGCTCGGTTTCCTGCTGATGCTGCTCAGCACCGCCGCGCACATGATACCGCCCTACCTGACGGCGCCGCTGATGGACAATGTGCTGATCCCGTACCAGAACGGGCAGAAGATCGACTCCTGGCTGGTGGTGTATTACATGGCCGGCCTGCTCGGTTCGGCCCTGCTGGCCTGGCTGCTGGGCTGGGGCAAGACCTATGTGCTGGCGCTGGTGTCCGAGCGCATGGGCGCCGACCTGCGTTCGGCCACCTACGAGCATTTGATGAAATTGTCGCTGGAGTTTTTCGGCGGCAAGCGCACGGGCGACCTGATGTCGCGCATCGGCAGCGGCAGCGACCGCATCTGCGTGTTCCTCTCCTTGCACCTGCTCGACTTCGCCTCCGACGTGCTGATGATCATCATGACCGGCGCCATTTTATGGTCGATGAACCCGTGGCTGGCCATCATGACCCTGGCCCCGCTGCCGTTTATCGCCTGGATGATCCACCTGGTGCGCGACCGCCTGCGCACCGGCTTTGAAAAGATCGACCGCGTGTGGAGCGAAGTGACCAATGTGCTGGCCGACACCATTCCCGGCATCCGCGTGGTGAAAGCGTTCGCCCAGGAACACCGCGAAGCGGCGCGTTTCCGCGACGCCAATGCGCACAACCTGGCCGTCAACGACAAGCTCAATAAGGTGTGGTCGCTGTTTTCGCCCACCGTTTCCTTCCTGACCGAAATGGGTTTACTGGTGATCTGGTGCTTCGGCATCTGGCAGCTGTCGCGCGGCGAAATCACGGTCGGGGTATTGACCGCCTTTATCGCCTACAGCACGCGCTTCTATGGCCGCCTCGATTCCATGAGCCGCATCGTGTCGGTGACGCAGAAATCGGCCTCGGCCGCCAAGCGCATCTTCGACATACTCGACCATGTTTCCAGCGTGCCGGAGCCGGCGCAGCCGGTCAGGCTGGACAAGGTCGAAGGCCGCATCGACTTGCGCGAAGTCGGTTTCCGCTACGGCAACCGGGCGGTCAACCGCGGCATCACGCTCAATATCAAGCCCGGCGAAATGATCGGCCTGGTCGGCCACAGCGGCTCGGGCAAGAGCACCCTGGTCAACCTGATCTGCCGTTTCTATGATGTCTCGGAAGGCGCGATTTTGCTCGATGGCGTCGATATCCGCTCGTTCGCCGTGTCCGACTACCGCCGCCATATCGGCCTGGTGCTGCAGGAACCGTTTTTGTTCTTCGGCACCATCGCCGAAAACATTGCCTACGGCAAGCCGCACGCGACGCGCCAGGAAATCATCGCCGCCGCGCGCGCCGCGCACGCCCACGAATTCATCCTGCGACTGCCGCAAGGCTACGATTCGATGGTTGGCGAACGCGGCCAGGGCCTGTCCGGCGGCGAGCGCCAGCGCATCTCGATCGCGCGCGCCCTGCTGATCGATCCGCGCATCCTGATCATGGACGAAGCGACCTCGTCGGTGGACTCGGAAACGGAAAAAGAAATCCAGAAAGCGCTCGACAACCTGGTGCAGGGCCGCACCACGATCGCCATTGCGCACCGCCTGTCGACCCTGCACCGGGCCGACCGCCTGGTGGTGCTCGACCGTGGCCAGGTGGTCGAAGTGGGCAGCCACGACGAGCTGATGGCGAAAGAGGGCGCGTATTACCGCCTGTATGAAGCGCAGGCCCGCAACGCCGCCGAAATGGTATTGGACGACAAGGAATAAGCATGGCCGAGATTACTTTTACCTTAAGCCGCGACACTTACGGCAAGCTGTTGATGACCACGGCCAACGGCCAGGTGCATGAGGGCGTGGCGCCGGTGCGCGCGTTTCCGATCCAGTCGCCCGACGAAGGCATTTCGCTGGTGCAAGGCGACGGCAAGGAGGTGGCGTGGATTGATGCGCTGGACGATTTGCCGCCGGCGTCGCGCGCCTTGCTGGTGGAAGAGCTGGAAGGGCGCGAATTCATGCCCGAAATCTCGCGCGTGAAAAGCGTCTCCAGCTTTGCCACGCCGTGCACCTGGAGCGTCGCGACCGACCGCGGCGACACGCAATTCGTGCTCAAAGGCGAAGAAGATATCCGCCGCATCGGCGCGGCGTCGCTGCTGATCGCCGACAGTCACGGGATACAGTTCCTGATCCGCGACATGTTTACCATCGACAAGCACACGCGCAAAATCCTCGACCGCTTCCTGTAATGCGATGGCTCAGTAGCTCAGCACGAGGCTGAACGCGGTGGTCTTGTCGCGGTAGCTGAAGGCGCTGACGGAGGCGTCGATCACCGTGCGAGCGTAGTTGAGCTTGAAGCTGGCGTGGCGGTTGACTGTATAGCTTGCGCCAAGCTGCGCCATGGTTTGCACCGCGTGCAGCGTGGGCTGCCCCTGGGCGTCATAACGGTTCCGGCCATACGACAGCGTGGTGGCCAGTGCCGGCAGCGCCTGCCATGCCATGCCCAGTTGCGCGCTGCGGACGTTTGCGCCGGGCGAGCCGGGCAGGTTGGTTTCCACGAACAGGCGGCCCAGCGACAGCGTGGCCGCCAGGCGCTCGCTGGCCTGCCAGGACAGGCCCATGGTCGCCATGGGTGCGCCGAAGTGGCCGAAAGCGGGATCGAGGTAGCGGTGGCTGGCGCGGCCTGCCTCGACTTGCCCTGTCAGCGTCGGCAACAATGCGCCCTGCAACCCGAGCACGACAGTATTCGAATGCGAGTTGCGCTGGCGCAGGTTTTCATCATACGGGTCCACGTAGTTGATCAGCGTGCGCACCGCCTTCAGATATACCAGCACCGGTGGCGCCAGCTGATAGCCGACGCGCAGCGAACCGTCCCATTGCTTGCGATCCTGATCGTCGCGCGTGGGCGGCATGCCTTGCTGGTGCTGCACGTCCTCGGAATCGAGCGCAACTTGCTGCAACACCAGGCTGGCCTGCCAGGGCGAGGTGTGCTTCCAGTCGATGCCCAGCATGGCGTTTCGGTTGCGCACTTCCGTCAGGCCCAGCATGGTCGGATCGTCGAGCACGCCGCGCCTGCTATGGGAACGCGTGGCCGACAGGGAAAATGGCATCTTGAACTGCCCGCTCGCGAGCCACTCGCCGTTGGCGGACAGCACGAAGTTGTTGCTGCTTTCCTGCTTCAGTCTGGCGTAGCTTTCGCGCGCCACCTGCGCCTGCAGCGCCAGCGTATGCTGCGCGCCGCTGTCACTGGCGTTGACGGTGGCCGTATAGCGGGTGCGCCGGTCCGAGATGGCGTCGCGGTTGGTCAGCAGGGCGTTGTCGGTCAGCTCCTGGTCGACCTGAAACTGTGGCGTGAAGCTCAGGCCGGCCTGCGCGGCGCCGGCGGCCGGTGTCTGGGCCAGCGCGCAGGCCGGCGCCAGCAGCAGCAACAGGCAGGGCAGGCGGGAGGCAGGGCGGTGCGGGGGCGAAGGATACATGATGGCTCGCTTGGTGATGTCGGACGGTTATTTCCTGGCCGGCGAGGACGGCGCCAGCGGCGCCGCGCCGGCCAGCGGCTTGCCGCTATCGCCGGCGGGGCGGCTGATGATGCCGGACTGCTTTGCCTTGGGCAGGCCGCCCTTGTCGGTGTGCGTGGTCGATGGCGCGTTGTCCATGCCGCCGAGGATCAGCGGCATGCCGCTTTCGCCACCGCCCACCACCACCACCTTGGAGTTCTCCGATTGCGCCAGCTGCATGGTCGCATCGATGCCGCGCAGGCGCAGATAGCCGTTGGTCAGCGTGCCGCTGACCACTTCCTGGAAGCGGCGGATACCCTGTGCCTCGATTTCCTTGCGGTTGCGCTCGAGTTCCTCGACCTTGATGCGAAATGCGTATTCTTCGACGCGCTGCTTCTGTTCGTTCTTGTGTTCGATGGCCTGGCGCACCGTGGGCGGCAGCACGATGCTGCTGATCAGGACATCTTCCAGGTGCAGCAGTTCGAGTTTCGTCTTGGGTTCCACACTGTCGGACACTTCGTTGACATTGTCCGAGACGACCTCGCGCACCCTGCGTTCGAGTTCGCTGCGCTTTTCCGAGTACATGTCCTCGGCCTTCACCTCGCCGAGCACCGAGCGGGTTTCGGCGGCGATATCGGGGGCCAGCAGGGTTTCCAGGAAACGCGGCCCCACCCGCTGGTGCAAATGGCCGACATTGCCGGGGATCAGCCGGAAACGGTAGCCGACCTTGACGCTGATGGCCAGGCCGTCGGCCATCAGGGTGTCGACCGTCATTTCACCGAGGCGCATGCGCAGGTCGTACACCACCAGTTTATTCCAGGGCAGGATGAAGTGCGTGCCTTCGGCAAACGTGGTGTCGATCACCGTGCCTTGCTGGAAGCGCTTCCACAGCACGCCGACATGGCCGGCCGGCACCGTGCGGATGACGTGCGGCGACAGCACCACCATGATCGTCAGCAGCACCATCGCGGTGAGCGTCAGTTCGACGACGCGCGCCGCGAACCAGTCCCTGGTTTTCCGGTGCCAGCTACGGGGCGTGGCGGGAAGTGCGTTGGCCGTGTTGGCCTTGTCGAGCGCGTCTGGCTTGTCAAACTTCATCATCAACCTTTGCTATGCTTCCATAATTGAGTGCAATGCGGCGGTCCGCGACATCGAAATAGGCATCGTCGTGGGTGATGGCGACGATGGTCTTGCCGGCAGCCTTGAATTCGGGCAGCAGCTCGCGATAGAACTTCATGCGGAATACCGGGTCCTGGTCGGCGGCCCATTCGTCGAGGATCATGATCGGCTTGTCTTCCAGCAGCGCCACCAGCAGCGCCAGCCGCTTGCGCTGGCCCGAGGACAGGTCTAGCGTGTCGAAACTGTCGTCGACCAGGCGCACCTTGCCCACCATTTCCAGCCGCTCCAGCAGTGCCGGCACGCGCTCGCGCGCCTGTGGGGTGAGGCCGTACAGGCGGCGGAACAAGTGCGGATCGTTGAATACCACGGAAAACAGCTCGCGGTAGGCCTGGCCATCGGCCTGCGTCACCTCGCTGTCGGCCAGGTGGATGCTGCCGCTATCGGGCTGGTACAGTCCGGTCAGGATCTTCAGGAAGGTGGTCTTGCCCGAGCCATTGCCACCGGTGATGAAAACCGTTTCGCCACGCCGCAGCGAGAAGTCGATCGGTCCGAGCTTGAAGCTGTGGCGGCCTGCCATATCGTGGTGGGTGTAGACGATATCGCGCATGGTCAGCGTCTCGAACGGCGGCGCCACCACATCGGGCGCCTGCGGTACGCCGCCGCTGTCGAGCGCCGCTTCGACCTGGCTCAGGTTGCGCGCCGCCATGTCGGCGGTGGCCATCGACGGCACCGAGCCGACCACCGCCGAGATCGGGCCAAACAGGAACAGCACCACGGTGGCCGTCTGCACCACCTGCGAGGAAAATCCCGTCGACAGGATGGGCACGACAAAGACCATGGTGCCCACCAGCAGGAACAGGGTGGTCTGGGCAAACACGATAATGCTGCCCAGCGCCGTCATGGCGGTAATGCGGGCGCGCGCCGCTGCCTCCGATTCTTCCGCAAAGTGCCCGAACAGCTCATCGCTGCGGCCGCGATTCATGCGCGTTTCCTTGAAGCCGTCGACAAAGTCGGAAACCCGGTCAAACAGGCGGTTTTCCAGCTGTCCCGAGTCGCTCAAGGCCTCGTTGAGCTGGCGGCTTTTCAGCAGGTACATGCCGCCCGCCAGCGCGACAAAGCCGGTTGCCACCGCCAGCGCCATCGGCGACAGCCAGGCCAGATACAGCGCGCCAAAAAAAATCAGCACCACCGATTGCGCCGCATTGGTCAGCACCGATGCCAGTTGCGACAGCGTTTGCGTGTCCTTGCCGATGGCCGCGTACAGCACGCCGGGCCCGAGTTTTTCCAGCGTACTGAGCTGCGCATTGCGCAGCTTGCCGGTCAGGCGCAGGCGCAGCCGGTGCACCACATGCTCGACTTCGGCGGTGGTGACGCGGATGACGAAGCGGGTGGCGACGATATTGAGCAGCACCAGCACCATGAAGATGAAAAACGCCAGGGTTGCCTGTTTTCCCTTGGCAATCTCCTTGGCGGCGTAATTGACCGAGGCGAGCACGCCGGCGCTGGTAATGCCGGAGATCGCCACCATCACCAGCAGTTTGCGCTGCGTAATGCGCAGCCCTTCGGCCTTGAGCAGATGCAGAAAACTCATGAGCGGGCTCCGCCATGTCGATGCTGGCGCAGGAGCGGCGCCTTCACAGCGACCTGCGGGCCGGCTTGGCGCGCGTCAGTACCAGCAGCAGCAAGGTGATGGGTGGCGTAAGCAGCAGCGACAGGATGAAAAAGCCGATGAAGCCGATGCGGCGATGGATGCCGAACAGGCCGACGAACAGGCATCCCATCAGATATCCGGCCAACAGAAGTGGTGAAAGCATGTGCGGCAGCTCCTTGAACAAGCAAATATGGGTAATTATTTTTGTGAAAAC
This sequence comes from Janthinobacterium sp. PC23-8, assembly GCF_002250505.1. Classification (GTDB taxonomy): domain Bacteria; phylum Pseudomonadota; class Gammaproteobacteria; order Burkholderiales; family Burkholderiaceae_D; genus Janthinobacterium. The sequence continues at coordinate 835,047 of NZ_NJGY01000001.1, read as the reverse complement.
TAACCAATTGTTTCTTTAATATTTGTTGGAATATGAAAAGTGCCGGATGATTAAGGTGGTGCGGAACATTTCAGGGCGCAATACTAGCATGCATTAAAGTTTCGAAACAAGAGTCCATCATAAAAATTAAAAACGTGGTTTGCATCATGCTGGCAGTTGGTGACAGGGATTGCTTTATTGTTTATTTCGTTTGCATGTGCCGCCAGGAGGCCGTGAAAAAAGCAGGCTTGTATTGTCGCAGTCGCGCGATTTTTCCATCGAAGATGCCAGTGGTGGCTGTTCATGCCGGTTGGGCGATGTGATGGGGGCGGCCGGGGTAGGCGGGTGATTGATTCTTTGAAAATATTCATTTATAAACTAATTTAAAATTTTTTTATCATGAAACAATTGGATAGATTTTTTTTGCCGATAGTGCGTATGCAATTGCTGTGGGCGTGGGGGAGCGGGGATGGATTGGGTGATGAAATGAATCCGGGATGGCTTTATTTTATTTTTGGTGAGAATTGGGTGATTGTGTATCGCAATGTTTACGTGCTAGGATTTAAAAGGATTTTTTGCGTAACGGTCGAGGCTATGCGCTTTGAGTCTGTAAGGGAGGTATTTTTTTTATGCGTCATTATTGAGGAGTATGGAAATGTTGGAACCAGAAGTGGTACCGCAAAAGCGCGCTGACCTGGGCGCTGAATCGCACCGTTTGCTGGGCGCGGAACGCACCGTCGTGCGTTATGCCCAGTGGTCCCTGCTGGCCGGCCTGGTGCCGTTCAGTATCCTGGACATCGCCGCGGTGACCGGCGTGCAGGTAAAAATGCTGCATGACCTGTCCGGCCAGTACGGTGTGTCGTTCCAGAAAGAGCGCATCAAGGTATTGGTCGGCTCGCTCGTTGGCGGTGTCGCCACCACTTCGCTGGCAGCGGGCGTGGTCGGCTCGGCAGTACGCGCGATCCCGGTGGTTGGCTCCTTCCTTGGCGTCGTGACCCAGCCGGCAATCGCTTACGCGACCACCGTGGCACTGGGCCGCGTCTTTATCAGCCATTTCGAAGCTGGCGGTACCTTGCTCGATTTCGATCCGATCGAAATGCGCAGCTTTTACCGTACCGAGCTGGAAAAGGCCGAGCAGGACGCGAAGACTGCATCGGCTACCGTCGCTGCGGCCTGACGCCAGCGCGAAAGGCATGACGAGCGACCTGTGATCTTGTTGAGCAGCGCGGACGTACGCAGGCAAGCATGGTCGACCACCGTCATCAGTGTGCCCGGCGAGCCCTCAAGACCATCTGCCGGTTTGCCGGGCCGTCAGAGCCGGGCCTGGTGTGGCGCCAGCGCCGCACATGCCCTGGCAGCCGCCGATTTCCATTCATCTCATTTAAAAATCACATCATGGACAGCACAAGTACAGCAGATGCAAAACAGGACCGTTACATCGTGGTGATCAATCACGAAGAGCAATATTCGATCTGGCCGGAATATCGCGAATTGCCGCTGGGCTGGTTTGATGCCGGCAAGCATGGCAGCCGCGACGACTGCCTGGCGCATATCACCGAAGTGTGGACCGACATGCGTCCGTTGAGCCTGCGAAAACACATGGGCGCCTGAGGCGCCGTGGCGCCGCCGCTTCCCGCCGTGCTGGCGCCGCCGACATTCCTGTTTCCATTACGCGATTGAACCTCTTATGACCGCCTCCCATCCCGTCACGCGCGCGCAGCGCGAATTGATACTGGTTAGCCTGCTCCACCCTGAATCGAGCCTGGGCAACACCGGTGGTACCGCCACCATACACGGCCCGCTCGATACTGCGGCGATGTGCCAGGGCGCGGCGCGCCTGGTCGCGCGGCACGAGATATTCGGCCTTGGCCTGACCATCAGTGCCGAGCATATCGGCCACCGGCCGGTGGCGCGGACGGCGGCCATGATGCAAATGGTCGATTATTCGGCCCATGCGGACGGCGCGGCGCGCGCCAGGGCGTTTATTGCGCAGCAGTTCGCCACCCCGATCGAGCTTGCCGGCGATGCCGCATTGATGCGCAATTATCTGATCCGCATCGACGCCGGGCACCATGTCTGGCTGTGCTATGGCGCCCATGCGCTGCTCGACGGGTGGAGTTTTTCGCTGCTGTTCAAGCAGCTGGCGCAGGACATGCAGCAGCATCTGGCGCAGGACATGCAGCAGCTGGCCGATGCCGCGCAGCCGGCGCCGTCGTTCCTGGAATATGTCGCCGAAGAGCGCCTGTGGGAGGAAGGCAGCGCGCGCCAGCGCTCGCTGTCCTATTGGCAGCAGCGTTTTCCGAGCGCCCCGCAGCCGCTGTTTGCACCGATCAAGCCGTTCCAGCTGGCCTCGCGCATGCTGGCAAGTCCGGTCGCCTGGAGCCGTTACGCCCAATGGGGCCGCGATGCCAGCGCGGCTGGCGTGTCGCTGGTGCCCTGGATCACTGCAGCCTTGCTGATGACGCTGGCGCGCCATGGCGGCGTGACCCGCCCGGTACTCGGCATGCCCTTGCTGGGACGGCGCACCGTGCGCCACAAGCAGACCATGGGCCTGTTCGCCAATGTGGTGCCGCTGGCGGTGACGGTGGAGCCGCAGCAGTCATTGGCGCAGCTGGCGGCGCGCGTGGCCGAGCAGCAGCGCGCCGACTACCGGCATGCGCGCATCACGCCCAATGACATCGCGCGGCCGTGGAGCCAGGAAGACGGCGGCGCCGGTTTCGTCGAAGCGACGCTGTCGTTCGAACGGCATGATTACACCGATATGTTTCCTGCTTGTACGCACAGGGTGGCGGCGTTCAGCCCGTTGCAACAGCGCCGGCCGCTGCAGATCTATCTGCGCGAGTACCAGGAAGGCGAGGAGGTCGACTTCGACCTGTATTTCAACCTGTCTTACTTTACCGACGCCACGGCCCAGGCGCTGCGCGACGACTGGCTGGCCCTGCTCGACGGCAGGCTCGCCGAAGGCGGCCTGGCGGCGCCGATGCCGCAGGCCGCCCTGCCTGCTGGCGCGGTGGCCGACCTGTGGCGCGGCTTCGAGGCGCAGGCCTTGCGCGACGGCGCAGCGACGGCGCTGGTCGACGCCGACGGCCGCCATGTCAGCTACGCCGAACTGCACCAGCAGGCGCGCCGCATCGGCGCGGCCCTGGCGGCGCGCGCGCTGGGCGCCGAGAGCCGGGTCGGCCTGGCAGCCGGCCGCCACGCCGGCCTGATCGCCGGGCTGCTGGGCATCCTGGCCGCCGGCGCGGCCTATGTGCCGCTCGATCCGCGCTATCCGGCCGAGCGCCTGGCCTACCTGGCCGGCGACGCGCAATTGGGCTGCGTGCTGGCCGACGCCGAGGGCGCCGCCGCGCTCGCCGCCGCCGCCGCCGGCACCGACTGGCCGGCGCCGCCGCTGCTGCTGCTCGACGAACTGGCGCGCGCGCCGGCGCCCGACGCCTGGATCGCGCCGCCGATCCACGCCGCGCAGGCGGCGTACGTGATCTACACCTCCGGCTCGACCGGCCAGCCGAAGGGCTGCGTGGTCAGCCATGGCAATGTGGCCAGCCTGATGGCGTCGGCGGTGGCGCTGCACGGCTACGGGCGCGACGACGTGTGGACGCTGTTCCATTCCTGCGCCTTCGACTTCTCGGTATGGGAAATCTGGGGTGCGCTGCTGCTGGGCGCGCGCCTGGTGCTGGTGCCGCATGCGGTCAGCCGCGATCCGGAACGGCTGCATGCGCTGCTGGCGCAGCAGGGCGTGACGGTGCTGAACCAGACGCCGACGGCCTTCCGTTCGCTGCTGGCGGTCGACGCGCAACTGGCGGCCGATGCTGCGGCGCCGGCGCTGGCGCTGCGCCGCGTGATCTTCGGCGGCGAGGCGCTCGAACCGTCGATGCTGGCCGGCTGGTACGCGCGCCACGGCGCGGCTACCGAATTGATCAATATGTACGGCATCACGGAAACCACCGTGCATGTGACCAGCCGCACGCTCAATGAGGGCGACCTGGCGCGCGGCAGCGTGATCGGCGCGGCGCTGCCGGGCTGGCGGCTGTACCTGCTGGACGCGGCGATGCAGCCGGTGGCGGCCGGCCTGACGGGCGAGCTGTATGTCGGCGGCGCGGGCGTCACGCGCGGCTACCTGGGACGCGCGGCGCTGTGCGCCGAGCGCTTCCTGCCCGATCCGTTCGCCGCCGACGGCAGCCGCATGTACCGTTCGGGCGACCTGGGGCGGGTGAACGCGGACGGCGAACTGGAATACCTGGGACGGGCCGACCAGCAGGTCAAGATACGCGGCTACCGCATCGAACTGGGCGAGATCGAGAGCGCGCTGGGGTCGCATCCGCAGGTGCGCGATGCGGTGGTGCTGGCGCTGGACGGCGACGGCGGCAAGCGCCTGGTGGCGTGGCTGACGCCGGTCTCGCCCGGGGGCGAGGTGGCGGAGGAAGCGCTGCGCGGCTGGCTGGGCGAGCGCTTGCCCGAGCATATGCTGCCGTCGGCGCTGCTGTGGCTGGAACGGCTGCCATTGACGGCCAACGGCAAGCTCGATCGCGCCGCGCTGGCGCAGCCGCAGCGGGTGGCGCCGACGCTGGCGCAGGCGGCGCCGCGCACGGCGCTGGAACGGCTGCTGGCCGGCCTGTGGCAGGAAGTGCTGGGGCGCACGCAGGTGGGCCGGGACGACAATTTCTTTGCACTCGGCGGCGACAGCATCCTGGCGCTGCGCCTGGTGGCGCGCATCAGGGAGCAGGGCCATGCCTGCAGCGCGCGCGAGATCTTCCAGCATCCGACGCCGGCGGCGCTGGCGCCGCTGCTGGGCCAGGCGGTGGCTCAGGGCCAGGACGGCGATGGCTTCGATGCGCGCCTGACGCCGATCGAGGCGTGGTTTTTCGATTTGCCGCTGGCTGAGCGCAACCATTGGAACCAGGCCGTGGCGCTGGAATTTGACGCTTCGCTGACGCAGCCGCAGGTAGCCGACGCCGTGGCGCGCCAAGTGCGCCGCCACGCCGCGTTTTTCTGGCGCTGGCGCGCCGATGGCGCCGCCTGGCGCGTGGAGCAGGACTGGTCGGCACCGCGCCACGTGTGGCTGTCGCTGCCGGCCGGCAGCAGCGACGCCGAAGCGGTACAACTGGCGCAGCGCCATATCGGCATCGCCGATGACGCGCTGTCGGCCTGTGCCTGGATCGAGGCTGGCGCCGGTCCGGCGCGGCTGCTGTGGCTGGTGCACCATCTGGCGGTCGATGCGCTGTCCTGGCATGTGCTGCTGGGCGGCCTGGGCGCCGCGCTGGCGGGCGTGCAGGCGCCGGCCGCAGCGCCCGTATCGACGCGCGCGCGTCGCCTGGCGGCGCGTTCCGGATCGGCGCCGGCGCCATGGCCGCACTGGTCCGACGCCGGCGCGCCGGCGCCGTTCGATGGCGCCGCCGGCAGCTATGGCGCGCAGTGCAAGCGCAGCCTGCTGATCGATGGTGCCACCTGGCACGCCGTGCGGGAAGCACAAAAGCACGGCTTGCGCCTGGAGGAACTGCTGCTGGCGGCGACGGCGCAGGCCTTGTGCGCCATCAGCGGGCGCGCCGATATCGCCCTGGCGCTGGAACAGCACGGCCGCGACCTGGACGCGCGCGACGCCGGCGCAGGCGCCGAGGTGGGCTGGTTTACCGTGATCGCACCGCTGTTGCTGACGGCGCCGCCACAGGCCGGTCCGCTCGACTGGCTGGCCAATGTCGTCGACGCGCTGGCCGCGTGGACGCCGCGCGCCGCCGACTGGCTGGCGCTGCGCCCGGCGATGGCGCCTGACGCGCGCCAGCTGCCGGCGATTTCCTTCAATTACCTGGGGAACTTCGCTACTGCGCCCAGCGTGGCCGGCATGACGCTGCTGCCGCTGCCCGAGCTGGCGTTGCACGATCCGCATGGCGGGCGGCCGTTCGCGCATGACCTGCTGGCCTGGTCCGATGGCGCCGGCCTGCATCTGCAATGGCTGTACCATGGCGCGCTGCACCAGGGCCCGCAAGTCGACGCCTGGCTGGCGGCGATCGCCACGGCGCTGGCGCAACTGGCGCAGCAGCTGTTGCACGGCGGCCCGCGCCTGCCGGTGCTGGCGTTGCAGGAAGGGCTGGTCTACCACGCCGCCAACGACGCCGGCACCCATCTGCCCAGCTACCTGGGCCAGGTGCGCGGCCAGATCGACGGCGCGCTGGAGCCGGCGCGCTTCGCGGCGGCCTGGGAGGCGCTGCTGCGCCGCCACACCGCCTTGCGCACCCGTTTCTACTGGCAGGGCGATGGCCGCGTGCGCCAGCAGGTCGAGCCGGCCGCAGCGCTGCCGTTGCGCCAGATCGATCTGCGCGGACTCGACGCCGCCAGCGCCGAACAGGCTTTGCGCCAGGCGCTGGCGGTCGATCATCGCAAGCCGTTTGCGCTCGACAAGGCGCCGCTGATGCGGCTGTTGCTGGCGCGGCTGGACCAGCAGCGCTGGGCCTTCGGCTGGACCCATCACCACGCCATCGTCGACGGCTGGTCGCTGCCGGTGGTGCTGGCCGATCTGCTGGCGCTGTACGACGCGGACCACGATCTGCCGACGGCGCCGGCCTGTACGCCAGCGGACCTGGTGCGCTATCGCCTGTCGCGCGATGCCGCCGCCGCGCAGGCGGCCTGGCAGGTTCTGCTGGCGCCGCTGGACGGTCCGTGCCGTCTGGCGCGCGGCCCGGCCGAGCGCGGCCCGACCGAACGCGGCCCGACCGAACGCGGCCCGACCGATGGCGCCGACGCCGACCTGGCGCTGACGCTGGCGCCGGCCCTGGGCGCCGAACTGGGCGCGCTGGCGGCCAGCCATGGATTGACTTTGAATTGCCTGTTCCTGACGGCGTGGACCCTGACGGTGGCGGCCTGCTCGGATACCGCCACGCCCTGTTTCGGCGTGACCGTCTCCGGGCGCGACGCGCCGCTGGCCGGCATCGAACAGCTGGTTGGACTGGCCATCAACACGCTGCCGATGGCCGTTGCGCTCGATCCGGCCGAATCCCTGATTGCCCTGGCGCAGCGCGTCCAGCTGACCCTGGCAAGCATGCAGGCGCACGCCGGCATGGCGCTGCCGGCGCTGCAGCGCCTGGCCGGCCAGCCAGGCCAGGAGCTGTTCGACACGCTGTATGTATTTGAAAACTATCCGCACGGCGCGCTGGCTGGCCGCGAGCTGACCGTGAGCGGCATCGACATGGCGGAACGGGCCCATTATCCGGTAACGCTGGCGGTGCTGCCCGGCACCGGCATCGCCTTGCGCCTGGCGCTGCGCGGCGGCGTCGGCGCCGCCTTCGGGCAAGCGCTGCTGGGCCGGCTGCATGCCACGCTGCAGGCCCTGGCCGGCACGCCGCTGCATGCCGTTGGCCTGCCCTTGATGCCAGCGCCGTCCGCGCCGTCCGGCGAGCCGGCCGGGTCAGGTTCGGAAGGCAGTCCCGGCCTGGTCGATATCTTCGAGCGCAGCGCGCAGGCGTTTCCGGAGGCGCCGGCGCTGGCCTGCGGTGAGCAGCGCTGGAGCTACCGCGAGCTCGACGCCCAGGCCGAGCGCGCTTGCGCCGAACTGCAGCGGCGCGGCATTGGCGCCGAAACGCTGGTGGCGCTGTGCGCGCGCCGCACGCCGCAGCTGATCGCCTGCCTGCTCGGCGTGGCCAAGGCGGGCGCGGCCTTCCTGCCGCTCGACGCCGATCTGCCGCCGGCGCGCCTGCAGGCGACCCTGGCCCGCTCGGGCGCGGCCCTGCTGCTTGCCGATGCGCATGGCGCCAGCGCGCCGGAGGGCATGGCCTGCGTTGCGCTCGATACCTTGCTGGCGGCGCCCGCCACGGCGCGCGTGCGCACGGCCGCCAGCGTCGATGCGCTGGCCTATGTGATCTATACCTCGGGATCGAGCGGCGTGCCGAAGGGCGTGGAAGTGAGTCAGCGCGGCCTGCACAACCTGATGCGGGCGCAGCAGGATGCCTGCCGCATCGGCAGCGATGCGCGCATCTATCAGTTTGCCTCGATCGGCTTCGACGCTGCCATCTCGGAAATCCTGATGGCCTTTGGCGCCGGCGCCATGCTCTGCCTGCCGGACGGCGGGCGCGGCGTGCTCGATATCGACTTCGAGGCCGACCTGCGGCGCCATCGGCCGACCCATATCACCTTGCCGCCTTCGTTGCTGGCCTCGCTGGCGCCGTCGGCGCTGGACAGCGTGCATACCCTGCTCGTCGCCGGCGAACGCACCAGCGCGGCGCAACTGCTGCCGTGGCGCGCGCCCGGGCGCCGCCTGATCAATGCGTATGGCCCGACCGAAGCGTCGGTCTGCGCTTCGATGGAAACGTGGCATGGCGAGGGCGATCCGGTGCTGGGCTGGCCGATGGCCGGCGTGACGATGCACCTGTTCGATGGCTGGATGCGGCCGGTGGACGACGGCGTGATCGGCGAACTGTATCTCGGTGGGCCGGGCCTGGCGCGCGGCTATCGCGGCCAGCCCGGCCTGAGCGCGGCGGCCTTCGTGCCCGATCCGTCGGGTAGCCAGCCCGGCCAGCGCCTGTACCGCAGCGGCGACCTGGCCTGCCGCCTTGGCGATGGCCGGCTGGTGTACGCCGGGCGGCGCGATGAGCAGATCAAGGTGCGCGGCCAGCGCATCGAACCGGGCGAAGTCGAGGCGGTGCTTGCCGGCCTGCCTGGCGCGCGCAGGGTCCGCGTCGGCGCCTGGCGCGAAGGCCTGCAGCCGATGCGGCTGGCGGCCTGGATCGAGGACCCGCACGGCCAGCTCGACCTGGCGCTGCTGGCGCACGCGGCGGCGCGCCTGCTGACACCCGCCATGCTGCCCGCCTTGTGGGCGCTGGTGCCCGAGTGGCCGCTGAACGCGTCGGGCAAGGTTGACATGCGGCGCTTGCCGCCACCGCAGCCGCTGGCCGCCGCCGATGCCGGCGGTGCCGGTGCTGCGGCGCATGACGCGGACGTGCTGGCCGCAGTGATCGCAGCCTGGGCCGATACGCTGGGTCTGGCCCAGGTGACGGCCGCGACCGATTTTTACGCCGCTGGCGGCGACAGCATCTCGGCCATGCGGATTGCCTCGCGCCTGCGCGGCGCCGGCTACCACCTGCAACCGCGCGACATCATGCAAGCCGGCACGCCGCTGGCGCTGGCGCGCGCCATGGCGCTGGCGCCGACCGAGGCCCCGCTGGCGCCGCCGCCC
>NZ_NJGY01000001.1:822794-825885 GCF_002250505.1 Janthinobacterium sp. PC23-8 | reverse complement strand
CTGCCGGCCGAAGCGCTGGCGCCGACCGAGGCGCCGCTGGCGCCGGCGCAGCGCTGGTTCCTCGAGCTGGCGGGCGGGCAGCCGCGGCGCTTCCTGTTGTCGGCCGAACTGAACCTGGCGCCCGGCGTCGACACCGGGCGCTTGCTGGCGGCGTTGCACGGCGTGACGGCCGGCCAGCCACTGCTGCGCGCGCGCCTGGCGCCGGAACTGGACCGCCAGTTGCTCGGCGAGGGGCACGCCGTACCGGTGCTGCGCTGCGTGCCGGGCCAGGCGCGCGGCGCCCTGATGGCCGCCGCGCGGGCCATGATCGATCCCGTGCGTGGTCCCGCCTTTGTCTGCGCGCTATGGGAGGACGAGGCCGAAGGCGCGGCCAGCCTGCTGCTGGCGGGCCATCATCTGTGGACCGATGTCCTGAGCCTGCAGCAACTGGTGATGGAGATCGAACGCGCCTATCTGGGGCAGGCCGCCAGGACGGCGGCGACCAGCTTTCTGTACTGGTCGCAGCAACTGGCGATGCTGGCCGACAGCGCTTATTTCGACGCCGAAGCGCCGGCCTGGCGCGCCGCGCTGGCGCCGGCCGGGCTGCATGTGCCCGCCGCGACCCGGCCTGATTATGCCGGTGTCGGGCGCGAGCTGTGGCGCCTGCCGCTGGGTGCCGGCGCGCCGCCGCTGGCCATGCTCGAGGCGGTGATTTTGCAGGCGCTGGGCAATGTGCTGACGGCTGGCGCCGAGCCCGAGTTGCTGGTCGAGTGCGAGCGGCATGGCCGCGAACCGTTGCCGGCGCTCGATGTCGCCGGCTCGCTGGGCTGGTTTACGGCCGCCTTTCCGCAGCGTTTGCGCCACGGCGAAGCGGTTGCCGCGCTGGCCGCGCGCATGGCGGCGCTGCCGCACGGCGGGCTCGGTTTCGGCGCATTGCGCAGTTACCGCAGCGCCAGCCTGGGTGAGGATTTTGCGGCGCTGTACCGGGCTTGCCGGGTCGGCTTCAATTTTCTCGGGCGCCTGCGCTCCGGCGACGACGCTGGCCACGGTGTCTTTGGCGACCTGGCCGCCGGCCAGCCGCAAGACGATATCGCCGCCGACCTGCCGCTGCCGCATGCGCTGACGGTCGACGCCTGGCTGATGAAAGATGAGTTGTCCGTGCGCTGGTCCGGCCAGCGCGGCGGCCAGGCCGTCGCCCTGGCGCAGGCGCACCGGCAAGAGGTGCGGCGCCTGCTCGACAGCCTTGCGCCCGCCGCCGGGGCTGCGCCGAGCGCGGCCGAAATGCAGTCCCTGCTCGATGAATTGAGCTGGATCGATTGAGTAACCGTCCCGGCGCATGCCGGGCGTCACGACCACACGCATGATTGAAATGAGCAACCCCATGAACGACAAGTCCCAGATCGACGCCATCCTGCCCTTGCTGCCGCTGCAACGCGGCATGCTGTTCCACGCCGTTGCCGCCAGTGCCGGCGGCGACGACCCGTATATCCTGCAGGTGAGCGGCCGTATCGACGGCGCGCTCGAGCCGGACCATGTGCAGTCCGCCTGGCGCACGCTGTTCGAACGCCACCCGGCGCTGCGCTGCGCCTTTATCCACAAAGGCCAGTCCGAACCGCGCCAGGCGGTACTGCGCACGCTGGCCCTGCCCATTACCACGCTCGACTGGAGCGACGACGACGCGGCGGCGGGCGAGCTGCGCCTGGCCGAGCTGAAGGCGGCGCAGCTGGCGGCGCCATTCAATTTGCGGCGCCCGCCGCTGCTGCGCTTCACGCTGGTGCGGCGCGGGCCGCAGGCCTGGGACTTCATCCTCACGCACCACCATATCGTGCTCGACGGCTGGTCGCAATCGCTGCTGGTGGCCGAGCTGTATGAACTGATCGATGCCGCCGCCGGCGCGCGCGCCACGCAACTGGCGACGCCACCCGACTTTGCGCACGTGCTGCGCACCATGCATGGTCGGCGGCGCGACGATGACGCAGCGTTCTGGCGCCAGATGTTTGCCGGCTGGCGCGCACCCGGTCTCACGCTGGCGCCTGCCGGTGCGCCGGCGCCAAGCGCGCCGGAGCGCCCGTGCGTCAGTCTCGATGGCGAACTGGTACGGCGCCTGCTCGACACCGGCCGCTTGCGCCGCATGACGCCGGCCACGCTGTGCCAGATGGCCTGGGCGCTGGTGCTGGCGCGCCACACGGCCAGCCGCGATGTGGTCTACGGCGTGACGGTGTCGGGCCGCGGCGACGATGCCGCCGCGCTCGGCGCGGTCGGCATGTTCGTCAACACGGTACCGCTGCGCATCGTGCTCGATCCGGCGCAGAACCTGGCCGACCTGGGCTTGCGGCTGCAGCAGCGCCTGCACGAGCTGGAACCGCGCAGCTATTGCGACCTGGGCGAAATCCAGCGCTGGGCCGCCGTGGAGCCGGGCGCCCCCTTGCTGCAGACGCTGGTGGCATTCGAGAATTTTCCCTTGTCGCAGTTGCGCCCCGATGGCCGTTTGCGCCTCTCTGAACTGGCCTCGTCGGAGCGCACCAGCTTGCCGCTGGCGCTGGTGATCGTGCCGGGCGAACAGTGGACGGCGGCGCTGCAGACCGATACCTCCCGCATTGAGGCCGGGCGCGCGCAAGCCATGCTCGACGACTTTGTCGCCGCGCTCGCCAGCGTGACGCAAAGCTGGCTCACGCCGCTGGGACAGATACTCGACCAGCTGGCCCCGTCGCCCTGGACCGATGCCACCGCCGGCGCGCCGCCGGCCGCCGCCAACCTGGTGCAGGCCTGGCAGGCGGCGGTGCTGGCGCATGGTGCGCGCACGGCGCTGCGCTGCGGCGACAGCGTGCAAAGCTATGCTGAACTCGACCGCGCCGCCGATGGCGTGGCGCTGGCGCTGCAGGCGCGCGGGGTGGCCGCCGGCAGCCGGGTGGCGATCTGCGCCACGCGCGGCTGGCGCATGCTGGCCGCCATGCTGGGCGCGCTCAAGGCGGGCGCGGCCTATGTGCCGCTCGATCCGGCCAATCCGGCCGACCGGCTGGGCTGGATATTGTCCGACGCGCGCCCGGCCGTGGTGCTGGCCGATGCGCCGGCCGCCGGGGCTGCCGCAGCCGGGCTGGCGAGCGCCGGCCTG
>NZ_NJGY01000001.1:815217-822771 GCF_002250505.1 Janthinobacterium sp. PC23-8 | reverse complement strand
GCCGCAGCCGGGCTGGCGAGCGCCGGCCTGGACGCCGGCGCACTGCTGGCGCTGGAGACGGTGGCGCCGGCCGCCGGGGCCCGTCCTGCCGCGTGCGTGGTGGCGGCCAATGCCCCCGCGTATATCATTTATACCTCCGGCTCGACCGGCCGGCCGAAAGGGGTGCTGGTCACGCATGACAATGTGCTGCGGCTGTTTGCCGCCACGCCCGTCTGCGTGGCGGCCGGCCCCGAGGACCGCTGGACGCTGTTCCATTCGTTTGCCTTTGATTTCTCGGTATGGGAAATCTGGGGGCCGTGGCTGAGCGGCGGGCAGTGCGTCATCGTGCCGCTCGAGGTGGCGCGCGACCCGGCGGCGCTGGTGGAACTGGTGCGCGAACACGAGATCACCGTGCTGAGCCAGACGCCCTCGGCCTTCGGCCTGTTCGCGGCGGCGGAGCGCCGGCTGGCGCAGCCTTTGAGCACGCTGCGCTATCTGGTGTTCGGCGGCGAAGCGCTGACGCTGGCGGCGCTGGAGGGATGGGTCGAACGCCATGGCGATTGCGCCCCGCAGCTGATCAATATGTATGGCATTACCGAGACCACGGTGCATGTGACCTGGCGCCGCATTGTGGCGCAGGACCTGGCTGCCGGGCGCGGCAGCGTCATCGGCGGCGCGCTGCCGCACCTGAGCATGACGCTGATGGACGGCGACGGCCGGCCCGTGCCGGACGGCGTGGCCGGCGAGATCTGGGTCGGCGGCGCGGGCGTCAGCGCCGGCTACCTGAACCAGCCGGCGCTGACCGCCGAGCGCTTCGTGCCCGATGCGTTTGCCAGCCGCCCCGGCCAGCGCGCCTATCGCTCGGGCGATCTGGCGCGGCGCGGCGCCGACGGCGAAACCGACTACCTGGGGCGCATCGACCAGCAGGTCAAGCTGCGCGGCCATCGCATCGAACTGGGCGAGATCGAACAGGCGCTGCTGTCCTTGCCCGAGATTGGCGCGGCCTGCGTCGGTACTTATCGCAAGGAGCCGCATGGCGATCCGTCGCTGCTGGGCCTGTGCGCCTGGGTGGTGCCGCGCACGTCGGCGGCGCCGGCGCCGGCGCCGGCGCCTGAAACCTTGCGCGCCGCGCTGGCGGCGCGTCTGCCGGCATACATGCTGCCCGACGCGCTGGTGCTGGTCGAGCGCATTGCGCTGACCATCAATGGCAAGGCCGACCGCAGCGCCTTGCCCGATCCGGTGCTGGGGCGGGACGCCGCAGCACCGGCGGCGCCGCCGCGCGATCAACGCGAACAGCTGCTGTGCCAGGCGATGGCGCAGGCGCTGGGCCTCGATGCGGTCGGTATCGACGACAATTATTTTGCGCTCGGCGGCGATTCGATCCGCAGTCTGCGCTTCGCTTCGACGGCGCAGGAGCTGGGCGTGCCTTTCCCGCTGCGCAGCCTGTTCGAGGCGCCCAGCGTGCGTGCGCTGGCCGCGACGCTGGCGGCGGCATCGTCCGGCCAGTCCGATGCCACGGCCGCCGCACCGGCGCGCGCGCCGTTCGATGGCCTGGAAGCGGCCGAGCGCGCCGCGTTGCCAGCGGACGCGATCGATGCCTTTCCCCTGTCGCGCCTGCAGGCCGGCATGCTGTATCACGCCGATTTCGGCGACGATGAGGGACTGTATCTCGACCTGGTCAGCAACCGCCTCGACCGGCAGCTCGAGCGCGCCGCCTTCGAGCGCGCCGTGAGCGTGCTCGAGGCGCGTCATCCGGCGCTGCGCACCAGCTTTCATCTGTCCGGCGCGCGTGCGCTGCAGGTGGTCCATGCGGGCAGCGCCCTGCGCGTCGACTGGTGCGATCTGCGCGATTTTTCGCCGGCGCTGGCGTGTGCGCGCGTTGCGCGCCAGGACGAGGCCTTGCGCCGCCAGCCCTATGTGCCGGAGCAGCCAGGCCTGCTGCGCCTGCGCGTGTCGGCGCTGGCCGATGGCAGCTGCTGGCTGTCGGTGGCAATCCATCACGCCATTCTCGACGGCTGGAGCGTCGCGCTGCTGAGCGCTGAACTGCTTGCGCTGTATGGCGCCGCCTGCGGCGGCACCTTGCAGGCCGGCGCGCCGGCCGCTTGCGAGATGGCCGACTTCGTGGCGCGGGAGCAAAAGTTGATGCAAGCACCGGAGGCAGGCGACTTCTGGCGCTCGCGCCTGGCGGCTCTGCCGGTTTCGCAATTGCCGCGCTGGGGCGAAGCCGGCGCCGAACGGCCGCGCCAGACGCTGGCCCTGGCGCCGGACAGCGGCGCACAACTGGCGGCGCTGTGCGCGGCCAGCGGCCTGCCGGCCAAGGCTTGGCTGCTGGGCCTGGTGGCGCAGGTGCTGGGCTGGAATGCCGGCGAAGCGGCCTTTACGGTGGGGCTGGTGGTCAACGGCCGCGCGCAATCGGCTGGCGGCGCGGCCGCCCTGGGATTGTTCCTCAACACGATTCCGCTGGCCTTGCCGGCGCGCGGCAGCTGGCGCGCGCTGGCCGGCGCCGCCCTTCGCGCCGACGCCGAGACCTACGACTGGCGCAACTACCCGCTGGCCGAAATGGTGCGCCTGCACGACGGCCGCAAGCCGTTTGAAGTCAATCTCAACTTCGTCCATTTCCGGCCCCTGGCCGGAGTGCAGCGCAGCTCCGGCATCGGCGTGCTCGAGTCGCTGTCGTCGGAATCGACAGAGCTGCCGCTGACCATCAATTTCGGCATCGATCCCGATAGCGGTGCGCTGAGCGGGCAACTGGTGGCCAACGCCAGCTTTTCCGCCGTCCAGGTGGCCGCGCTGGCGGCGCAACTGGCGTGCGGCCTTGGCCGCCTGCTGCAGGCCCCCGATGCGCCGGCCGACTGCGCCAGCGAGGCCGAGCGCGACTGGTCGCTGCGCCGCTTCAACCGCTCAGCGGCCGCGCCTGCGTTCACGCCGCTGCCGTTGCGCGTGCTGCGCCGCCTGCGCGCGGCGCCGTCCGCCACCGCCCTGGTCGATGCCGACGGCACCGCCTGGCAAGGCGCCGAACTGCTCGACCGGGTCGAGCGGCTCGCCGCCCTGCTGCTGCAGTCGGGCCTGCGCGAACAGCAAGCCGTCGCCGTCTACCAGGGGCGCAGCCTTGACGCGGTCGCCAGCCAGATCGCCATTGCCGCCCTGGGCGGCTGGTATGTGCCGCTCGATACCGAAGCGCCGCAGCAGCGTATCGCCGCCATTCTCGATGACCTGGGCGCGCCACTGTTGCTGGCCGATCGCCCGCTTGATGCCGCGTTGGCTCAGCGCTGCACGCCGTTGCAGGTGGCGGCGGCCGACGCCTGCCAGGCCGGCGACGGCGCTGCGGCGGTGCTCGAACAGCGCGCGGCGCGTCTCGCGCCGCTTGCCGCCGCCTATGCAATCTATACCTCCGGTTCGAGCGGCGTGCCGAAAGGCGTGCAGATCGGGCACGCGGCCTGGGCCAACCACATGGCATGGATGGGCGCGCGCTTCGAGTTCGGTCCGCGCGACCGCATCCTGCACCGCACGCGTGCCTCCTTCGACGCTTCGGTGTGGGAAATCTGGGCGCCGCTCGACAGCGGCGCCGTGCTGGTGCTGGCCAGTGCCGAGGCCAGCGCCGATCCCGGGGCGCTGCTGCGCACCATCGAGCGTCAGCGCATCAGCGTGGCGCAGGTCGTGCCCAGCCTGCTCGAAGCACTGCCCGGCGATCCCGACGAGGCGGCCCTGGAGCGCCTGCGCCTGCTGTTTGCCGGCGGCGAAGTGCTGCGCCGGCAGGCCGCGCTGGCCATCATCGGCGGGCGCCGGCTGCAGCTGGTCAACCTGTACGGGCCGACCGAAACGACCATCGACGCCACCTTCGAAGTGGTCGACGCGGGGCACGCGCTGCGCAGCGACAGCGGCGTCATTCCGATCGGCCTGCCGATCGATGGCGTCAGCGCGGTGGTGGTCGACCAGGACTTGCAGCCGCTGCCGGTGGGCGCCACCGGCGAGCTGCTGCTCGGCGGCGCAGCCGTCGGCCTGGCCTACCTGGGCCAGCCGGCGCTGACGGCCGAGCGTTTCGTGCCCGACCCGTACGGCGCTCCCGGCAGCCGCGCCTTCCTGACGCGCGACCTGGTGCGCCGCCTGGCCGATGGCCGGCTTGACTTCGTTGGCCGGCTGGACCGGCAGGTGAAGATCGGCGGCAACCGCATCGAACTGGGCGAGATCGAGGTGGCGCTGGCGCAACTGACGGGCGGTCGGCGCTGCGCGATCGAGACCGAAACGCCGCCCGGCGGCACGCCCCGCCTGGTGGCGTATGTCGAGTGCGGCGGCGAGGGCGATGCGGCCGGGCCGGCGCAATGGCGCGCCGCGCTGGCGCGGCAGTTGCCGGGCTATATGGTGCCGGCGCTGGTGCGCCTGGTCGATCGCTGGCCCTTGATGGCCAGCGGCAAGACCGACCGCGCCGCGCTGGCGGCCAGCGCCAGCGCGGCGCTTGCCATGCCGGCCACGCCCCTCCCCGCGCCGCACGATGATGGCGCTGTCGCCGGCGGCCTGCAGGCGCTGCTGGCGAACGAAGTCGCAACCCTGCTGGGACTGTCCACGGTGGGCCTGGATGACGACTTTTTCAGCATCGGCGGCGACAGTATTTCTGCCATGCAGCTGGTAGCGCGCGCCCGCAGGCTGGGCGTGACCCTGAGCGCCGGCGCCATTTTCAAGCTGCGCAGCGTGCGCCAGATGGCGCGCGGCGCGGCGCCGGCACTGCCAGCGTCGATGCCGGCGCTGGCAGTGCCGGCAACGGCGGCCGCGCGCTGGCCGTTGCTGCCGATCCAGCACTGGTACTTCGGCCTGCGGCTGGCCAATCCGCACTGGTATCACCAGACCGTCGCGCTCAGGCCGCGCGCGCGCTATCGGCTGGAGCAGGTCGAGGCCGCGCTGCGCGACCTGGGCCAGCGCCACGACGCCTTTGGCGCCCGCTTCAGCGCTGACGCCAGCGACACTGCGCGCGGCGATGGCGCACCGCTGCTGCGCCGTTGCGACAGCGACGACCCCGGCCAGCTATGTCTGGCCGCCGCCGCGCTGCAGGCCGCCGCCAGGCTCGATCGCGGTCCGCTGTGGGGCGCGGTGCTGGCCAGCGGCGATGGCGTCACGCTCGACGCGCTGGTGGTGGCGGTGCATCATATCGCCGTCGACGGCGTCTCCTGGCGCATCCTGCTCGACGAACTGGGGCTGTTGCTGGCCGGCGCGGCGCTGCCGGCACCCGCCACCGCGCTGGCCGAGGCCGCGCTGCAGCTTGAGCAGTGGCAGCCGCAACCGGCCGAACGGCGGCACTGGGAAGCCTTGCTCGAGACGCTCGGGCAAGGCCGCGACGCCGCCGCCGCACCGGCTGGCCTGCAGGGCGACAGCGTGAGCGCTGCCTGCGCCCTGACGCAGGAAGAAACGGCGCAATTGCTGGCGCGCGCCGGCGATCACTGGAACGCCAGCGTGGAGGAGTTGCTGCTGGCCGCACTGATGCTCGCCGGCGCCGGCATGCCACTGCGCCAGGATGCCCTGGTGCTGGTCGAAGGCCATGGCCGCGACGTGGTCGCCGGCGTGGACCTGGGGCGCACGGTCGGCTGGTTTACCACCCAGCGCCCGCTGCTGCTGCCGGCCGCGCCGGACTCGCCGCAGGAGGCGGTACGGCAGGCGAAGCTGCGCCTGCGCGCGCTACCGGCCGCCGGAGGCGGCTGGCTCAGGCTGTGCCGCGAACGCTCCGTCGTGGCGCTTGACGATGCCATCGTCTTCAATTACCTCGGGCGTTTCGACGGCACCATCGGCGCCGGCGAGGCGCCTTTCGAAGCGCTGGAAATCACGCTGCCGCCGGCCAGCGATCCGGCCAACCGCCGCTCGTCGCTGCTCGACCTGGTCGCCGTGATCGAAGGCCAGTGCCTGCGCCTCGGCGTCGAGGCCGACGGCAGCCGTGTCGGCGCCGCGCGTGCCGGGCAACTGGCGCAGCAGCTGAAAGCGGCGCTGCTCGGCCTGGCGCGGCCGGACCGGCTGCCAGCCTCGCTGGCCTGGCTGGCGTCCGATTTTCCGCTGGCCGGCCTGGCCGGCGAGAGCGAATTGCGCGCGCTGCTGGCCAGCTACCCGGCCACGCGGCAACTGCTGCCTTGCACGCCGGTGCAGCAGGGCATGGTGTTCGACCAGCAGTTGCATGCCAACGCGGGCGGGCACTATATCCAGCAACTGGAGATCGCCCTGGCGGCGGCGCCCGACGCGGTACGCCTGGAGCAGGCGTTCCAGCAGCTCGTCGCGCGCCACGATACGTTACGCGCGGCCTTTGTGCATGGCGAGGGCGCTCGCCCGCTGCAACTGGTGCAGGCGCAGCTTGTGTTGCCGTTTGCGGTGCTCGACTTGTGCGGCCAGGCCGATCCTGGCGCCGCCTGGCGCACGCTGCTGGCCGAGGACCGCGCCCGCGGCTTTGTGCTGGCCGAGGCGCCGCTGGCGCGCGCCACGCTGGCCCGGCTGGGGCCGCAGGAGTGGCGTTTGCTGTGGAGCCATCATCATTTGCTTGCCGACGGCTGGTCGCAGCCGGTGCTGCTGGGCGAACTGGTCGCGCTGTACCACCAGGCGCCGCTGCCGCCGCCGGTGGCCGTTCCGGCCAGCTACTGGCGCTGGCTGGACGAGGTCGACGAGACGGCGCTGCGCCAGCGCTGGCAGCGGCGCTTTGCCGGTTTCGAGGCCGCGACCCTGGTGGCCAGCGGCACCCTGGCGGCGCCACCGGCGGCGCCGCTGGTGCTGGCGCTCGACGCGCCCGACAGCGCCCGCCTGCAGCAGTTCTGCCGCACGCATGGCCTGACCCTGGCCGCCGTAATCCAGGCTGCCTGGGCCCTGATGCTGGGAAAAATGCTGCATGTGGACGACGTCGCGTTCGGCATGGTGGTGTCGGGCCGGCCCGCCGGCATCGCCGGCAGCGCCGACTGGGTCGGCATGTTCATCAACACGCTGCCGGTGCGGGTCGGCCTGGCGGGCAGTGCGGAACTGCTGCCGTGGCTGGCGGAGATTCATCAGGAGATGGCCGAGATCGCCGACAGCGCCCACCTTCCGCTGCCGCGCATCCAGTCCTGGGTTAACCAGGGCCGGCCGCTGTTCGACAGCATCGTGGTGTTTGAAAACTATCCGCTGCAGTCGCTGGCGCCGCAACACGGCGAGGCCCTGGCGCTGGCCGGGGTCACCGCGCATGAAGTCAATGAATATCCGTTGTCGCTGTATGTCGAGCCGGGCGCCAGCCTGAGCTTGTCGCTGCGCCACGATCCGGGCCGGTTTGCCACGCGTTGCGCGCTGGCCATGGGCGAGGGCGTGCTCGAGGCCTTGCGCGCCTGGAGCGGCGGCGCCGTGCGCCAGCTGGGCGCGACGCCGGTGCTGGCGGCGTCGGCGCGCCTGCTGGCGCAGCGCGTCGGCTGCGGGCCGCAACTGGCGCAGCCGGCGCCCGACGTGATCGAGGCGATCCGGCGTCAGGCGGCGCACACGCCGCACGCGCTGGCGCTGGAAGATGGCGGCGACGCCCGCTATAGCTACGCGGCGTTGCTGGAGCAGGCGCAGCGCCTGGCCGGCGCGCTGGCCGGCCGCGGCATCGCC
>NZ_NJGY01000001.1:805643-815194 GCF_002250505.1 Janthinobacterium sp. PC23-8 | reverse complement strand
TGGCCGGCCGCGGCATCGCCGCTGGCGCGCGCATCGCCGTGCTGGCCGAGCACCGCGCGCCGCTGCTGCTGGCGCTGCTGGCGGCGCAGCTGGCCGATGCCTGCTTCATTCCCCTCGATCCGACCTTTCCGGTCGAGCGGCTGGGCATGATCCTCGACGATTGCCGCCCGCAACTGGTGCTGCACGATTACCGCAACGGCGACCATGCCGCGCTGGCCGGCCAGGCCACGGCCGCCATCGAAGCCTTGCTCGAGCAGGACAGCGGCGTGGCGCCGCCGGGCACCGGCGACATGGCTCGCGCGCCCGGCGCACTGGCCTACATCCTGTTTACGTCCGGCTCCACCGGGCGGCCCAAGGGCGTGCAGATCAGCCGGGGCGCCTTTGCCAACGCGCTCGCCTCGTTCGCCGTGGCGCCAGGGCTGGACAGCCGCGATGTGCTTGGCGCGGCCACCACGGTATCGTTCGATATCGCCATGCTCGAACTGTTCCTGCCGCTGACCGTTGGCGCGCGCCTGGTCATGATCGACAAGCAGGTGGCGCGCGACGGCATGCGCCTGGCGGCGCTGCTGGCGGCGCGCGGCGTGACGGTGTTCCAGGGCACGCCATCGACGTGGAAGCTGCTGTGCGCGGCCGATGCGCGGCTGGCGCTGCGCGCCTGGTGCGGCGGTGAACAATTGCCGCAAGCCCTGTGCGATGACTTGCTGGCGCGCTTTGCCGCGCTGTGGAACCTGTACGGGCCGACCGAAACGACCATCTGGTCGGCGGTGCAGCGCCAGCAGCGCGGGCAGGCGGTTGGCGCGGGCAGTGCGGTCGCCAATACCACCATCTTCCTGCTCGACCGGCATGGCCAGCTCGCACCGGACGGCGCCATCGGCGAGATCTGCATCGGCGGCGATGGCGTCATGCGCGGCTACCTGGACCGCCCGGAGCTGAGCGCGGCGGCCTTTTTGCCCGACCTGCTGCGCCAGCATGGCGCGCTGGCTTACCGCACGGGCGACCTGGGCACCTGGCGCGCCGATGGCACGCTGGCCGTCATGGGACGGCGTGACCGGCAACTGAAACTCGATGGCTTTCGCATCGAGCCGGGCGATATCGAGGCGGCGCTGCGCGCGCTCGACGGCGTTGCCGATGCGGCCGTGACGCTGCATGCCGGTGGCGGCGCGCCGCTGCTGGTCGGCTACGTGGTGTTGGCTGGCGTCGACGCCGACGGCCAGCCGCAGGCCTTGCAGCGGCTGGCCGGGCAACTGTCCGGCAAGCTGCCGCGCTACATGATACCGGGCCGCTTCATGGCGCTGCCGGCGCTGCCGTTGACCCTCAATGGCAAGCTCGACCAGCGCGCGCTGCCGGCGCCTGACTGGCCGGCGCAGCAGGCGCCCTCGCGCCAGCCCGAAGGGGCATTGGAACAGGTCGTGCTGCAGGCCTGGCAGCAGGCGTTCGGGCGCCAGGACATCGGTCTCGACGACGATTTCTTCGCCATTGGCGGCCACTCCTTCATCGCCACGCGCATCCATGCGCAGCTGGCGCGCGTGTTGCGCGGCAAGGTGCCGCTGAGCCAGATCTTCGAAGCCAGTACGGTGGCGCGCCTGGCGGCGGCCATTGTCGCTCACGAGGGCGCCGCCGGCGAGGCGATGCGCCTGGCGCAGGCCACGCTGGCCGTGCAGGCCATGACCCCCGAGGCGCGCGCGGCCCTGCGCGCGCGCGCCCAACGCTGATTGATGGAGACCTTGATGTCCGATCTGTTCAATGATGACGAACTGCTTGATGCCGAACTGCTGCTGGCGCTCGACGCCCTCGATGACCCCGATAACGCCGATGCCGCCGATGCCGGCGCCGCTGCGGCGCAGTTCGATCCGCTGCATATTGCCCGCCTGGGCGCGGTCAGCGCGCCGCTGTCGTTCGCGCAGCAACGCCTGTGGTTCTTCGAGGAACTCGAGCCTGGCACGGCTTTCTTCAATATGCCGGTGCAGGTGCGCCTGGCGGGCCGGCTGGACGTTGCCGCATTGACCCACGCGCTCAACGACATCGTGCGCCGTCATGAGTCGCTGCGCAGCGTCTTCGCACTGCATGACGGCGCACCGCGCCAGTGCATTGCCGCGCGGCTGGAACTGGCGCTGCCGCTCACTGACCTGCGCGCCCTGGCGCCGGACGAGCGCGAAGCGCGGGCGCTGCAACTGATGCGCGAATCGGCGCAGCAGCCGTTCGACCTGGGGCGCGGACCGCTGCTGCGCGCCGGCCTGCTGCGCCTGGAGGACGAGCACCATGTCGTCATGCTGACCATGCACCATATCGTTTCCGATGGCTGGTCGATGGGCGTGCTGATACGCGAGCTCGCCGCGCTGTACCTGGCGTTTGTCGAGGGCCGTCCGGCGCCGCTGCCGGAGCTGCCGGTGCAGTACGCCGATTATGCGCGCTGGCAGCGCCAGTGGCTGGCCGGCGGCGTGCTTGAAGGGCAGCTCGACTACTGGCAGCGCCAGCTCGCCGGCGCGCCGCCGCTGCTGGTCCTGCCCACCGACCGGCCGCGCCCGGTGCAGCAGCACTACCAGGGGGCAAGCTGGTCGTTTGTGCTGCCGCCCACGCTGCTGCGCGCACTGCATGCGCTGGGCGGCGCGCACCAGGCCACGCTGTTCATGACCCTGACGGCGGCGTTCAATGTGCTGCTGGCGCGCTATTCGGGGCAAAGCGATATTTGCCTGGGCACCGTGATCGCCAACCGCGAGCGCCCGCAAACGCGCGAGCTGATCGGGTTTTTCGTCAATACGCTGGTGCTGCGCAGCCAGGTCGATGGCAGCGCCAGTTTTGCCGACCTGCTGCGCCAGGTACGCGCCACGGCGCTGGGCGCCTACGCCCACCAGGACGTGCCGTTCGAGCAGCTGGTCGACGCGCTCAAGCCGGTGCGCGACGCCAGCCATACGCCGCTGTTCCAGGTGATGCTGCTGTTGCAGAACGTACCGACAGCGACGCTGGACCTGCCCGGCCTGTCGCTGCGCCCGGTGCCGGCCGAGCGGTCGGCGGCCAAGTTCGACCTGACCCTGTATCTGCAGGAACACGATGGCCAGCTGGCGGGCGATTTTGAATACAATACCGACCTGTTCGACGAGTCCAGCGTGGCCCGCATGGCCAGTCATTTCCAGTATCTGCTGGGCGCGCTGGCGGCCGACCCGCATTGCGCCATCGAGCAGTTGCCGCTGTGCGACTTCGATGCGATGGCGCCGGTCGCCGCCATGCCGGCGCCGGGCGAACTGCGGCCGCTGTCGCCGCACCAGGAGCGGATGTGGTTCATCGACGTGTTCGAAGCCGGCCACCTGTATCCGGCCAGCCCCACCTACCACAATATCCCGCTGCTGCTGGAGGTCGACGGCCCGCTGACGCCGCAGGTGCTGCAGACGGCGCTCGACGCGCTGCTGGCCCGCCATGCCATCCTGCGCACCCGCATCAGTACCCACGAGGCACGCGGCTGGCAGCGCATCGACGACGGCGCGCGCCTGACGCTGCGCCTGCTCGATGGCGCCATGGCCGACGACCAGGCGATCGAGCTGGCCCTGGCCGACGCCGCCCTGCCATTCGCCATGGAGGGCGGCTCGCTGGTACGGGCGGCGCTGGTACGCTGCGCCGCCCAGGCCAGCGTGCTGGCCCTCACGGTGCATCACATCATCGCCGACCGCGCCTCGATGCGGCTGCTGGCGCGCGACCTGGTCGAGCTGTGCGGCGCGGCGCTGGAAGGGCGCGCCGCGCGCCTGCCGGCGCTGCGGCTGTCGCACGCCGATCACGCGCACTGGCAGCGCACGCTCGATCCGCTGTATGGCGAGGCGCTGTTCTTTTACTGGCAGCGGCAGTTGCGCGGCCGCCTGCAGGCGCTGGAACTGCCCTTGAACCGGCCGCGCCCGGCGGTGCACACGTTTACCGCCGCGCGTCACCAATTCGTGCTCGACCCGGTGCTGGTGCGCCGCCTGTGGACACTGGCGCAGCAGTGCGACTGCAGCCGTTTCGATGTCGTCGCGTGCGCCTTCAATGCGCTGCTGCGGCGCTATGCCGGCCACGCCGAGATCGTGCTGGGCACCAGCGTGCCGGCGCGCAGCGCGGCGCTGGCCGATACCGTCGGGCCGCTGGCCAATCTGCTGGTGCTGCGCAATGAGGTCGGCGATGACAGCACCTTGCTGGGCTTGCTGCGCGGCGTGGCGCAGGGACGTGCCGGCGCGCTGCGCCACCAGCAGATGCAGTTCGACCAGCTGGCGCTGCGCCTCAAGCCGGACAAGGACATGAGCCGCACGGCGCTGTTTGACGTGCTGTTCCAGCTCGAGCAGGAAGACGCCGCCGTGCTGGTATCCGGGCCGCTGCGCGCGCGCAGCGTGGAAACCAATCTGGGCTATGGAAAAAACGATCTGCATCTGTGCCTGTACGCCGACGGCGCCGGCCTGACCGGCAAGCTGGTCTACAACGCCGATTTCTTCGACCCGTGGCTGGTGCGGCAGATGATGGGGCACTACGTGGCGCTGCTTGAAGCGCTGGCCGACGATCCGGCGCAGCCGGTCAGCCAGGTCGCGCTGCTCGATGCGGACCAGCGGCGGCGCCAACTGGTGGACTGGAACGACAGCGACGCCGCCTATCCGGAGCAGCTGACGGTGCACCAGCTGTTCGAGGCGCAGGTGGCGCGGCTGCCGCAGCAGGTGGCGCTGACGTTCGAGGAGGCTGCGCTCAGCTACGACGAGCTGAACCGGCGCGCCAACCGGCTGGCGCATTATCTGCGCAGCCAGGGCGTTGGCGCCGAATCGCTGGTGGCCCTGTGCCTCGAGCGCGGGGTCGACATGATCGTCGCGATGCTGGCGGTGATGAAGGCCGGCGGCGCCTACGTGCCGGTCGATCCGCAGTATCCGGCAGGGCGCATCGCCTATATGCTGGAAGACTCGTGCAGTGGCTGGGTGGTGAGCGGCGGCGCGGCGCAGGCCGCGCTCGACGGCCTGCTGCCGGCGTCCATGCGACTGATCGCGCTGGACGCCGAGGCCGGCGCCATCGCGGCCTGTGACGAGCGCAATCCGCGCAACCTGAACGCGCCGCATCACCTGATTTACGTGATCTATACCTCCGGCTCGACCGGCCAGCCCAAGGGCACGCTGCTGGAGCACCGCAATGTGGTGCGTCTGCTGCTCAACGGCCGCATGCCGTTCAGCTTTGGCGCGCGCGATGTCTGGTCCATGCTGCACTCCTACGCCTTCGATTTCAGCGTCTGGGAAATGTATGGCGCGCTGCTCCATGGCGGGCGCGTGGCGCTGGTCTCGGCCAGCGCGCGGCGCGATCCGGCGCAATTGCTGGCGCAGTTGCTGTGCCAGCAGGTCAGCGTGCTGAACCAGACGCCGACGGCGTTCTACAACCTGGTCGAGGAAATGTCGCACCATCCCGGCCTGTCGCTGCCGCATCTGCGCTATGTGGTGTTTGGCGGCGAAGCGCTCAATGCGCTGAAGCTGAAGGCTTTCCATGCGGCCCATCCGCATGTCGAACTGATCAACATGTACGGCATCACCGAGACGTGCGTGCATGTGACCTTCAAGCGTCTGGGCGAGTCCGACTTCGCCAGCAGCGCAAGCAATATTGGCCGTCCCATCCCGACCACGATGACCTATATCATGGATGCTGGCCAGCGCCTGCTGCCGGCCGGGGTGGTTGGCGAAATCTGCGTCGCCGGGCTGGGCGTGGGGCGCGGCTATCTGAACCGGGACGAGCTGAGCGGCCAGCGTTTCGTCGCCCATCCCTATCTGCCGGGCCAGCGCCTGTACCGCTCGGGCGACCTGGGCAAGCTGCTGGAAAACGGCGAAATGGTGTACCTGGGACGCATGGACAAGCAGGTGCAGCTGCGCGGCTTTCGCGTCGAGCTGGGCGAAATCGAGGCGGCGCTGCTGGCCTTGCCGGCCTTGCGCGACGTGGCGGTGCGCGCGCGCGAAGACACGCCGGGCGACACCCGCCTGGTCGCTTACCTGGTGCCGCATGCCGGCGCCACGCCGGGCGATGCGCCAGAGCTGCGCATGGCGCTGCTGCGCAGCTTGCCTGACTATATGGTGCCCGCGCATTTCATCGTGCAGGACCGGCTGCCGCTGACGGCCAATGGCAAGGTCGACACGCGCGCGCTGCCGGCGCCGAACGCCAGCCGCAGCCAGCATCACTATGTCGCGCCGCAGACGCCCGACGAGCAGGCGCTGGCGGCGATCTGGGCCAAGGTGCTGGGGCTCGACAAGGTCGGCGCGCAGGATAATTTCTTTGCCCTCGGCGGTCATTCCCTGCTGGCGACCCAGGTCATGTCGCAGCTGCGCCAGACCCTGGGCGTCGAGCTGCCGCTGCGCGTCATGTTCGAGGCCTCCAGCGTGGCGTCGATGGCGCTGCGCATCGGCCAGGCGCGGCGGCAGGCGCCCGCCGGTGCGGACGAACCGGCCATGCTGGCGCGGCGCGATGATACGCCGGCGCCATTGTCGTTTGCGCAGCAGCGGCTGTGGTTTATCGACCAGTTGGGCGTCGATGGCGGACTGTATAACGTGCCCGTTGCCATGCGCCTCACCGGACGGCTCGATGTGGCGGCGCTGCGCCGCAGCATCAACGAGATCGTGCGCCGGCATGCCGTGCTGCGCACCAGCTTCGAGGCGCGCGACGGCGGCGCGGTACAACGCATTGCGCCGCATCTGGAACTGGCGCTGGCCGTCACCGACCTGAGCATCCTGCCCGAAGGCGCGCGCGAAGCACGTGCGCAGGCGCTGGCGGCGGCCGAGGCCAGCGCACCGTTCGACCTGGCGCGCGGCCCGCTGATCCGCGCCGCCTTGCTGCGCCTCGATGCACGCCAGCACGTGGTGCTGCTGACCTTGCACCATGGCGTGTCGGACGGCTGGTCGCTGGGCGTGCTGGTACGCGAGCTGGCCGCGCTGTATGCCGCCTTTGCCGCAGGCCAGCCTTCGCCGCTGGCCGAGCTGGCGCTGCAGTATGCCGATTTCGCCCAGTGGCAGCGCGACTGGCTCAGCGGGCCGGTGCTGCGGCGCCAGCTCGACTACTGGCGCGCGCAGCTGGCCGATGCGCCAGCCTTGCTGACCCTGCCGACCGACCGGCCGCGCCCGCCGCGGCAAAGCTATGGCGGCGCCACCCTGGCGTTCGAGGTGCCGCCGGCCACGCTGCAGGCGCTGAACCGGCTGGCGCAGCGCGAGGGGGCAACCCTGTTCATGCTGCTGGTGGCGGGCTTCAGTACGCTGCTGGCGCGCTACAGTGGCCAGACCGATATCTGCATCGGTACGCCGATCGCCAACCGCAACCGGGCCGAAACGGAACACCTGATCGGCTTTTTCGTCAACACGCTGATCCTGCGCACGCGCGTCAGGCCCGGCGACAGCTACGCCAGCCTGCTGCGGCAGGTACGCGAGACGGCGCTGGCGGCCTACGCCCACCAGGACGTGCCGTTCGAGCAGCTGGTCGAAGCGCTCCGGCCGCAGCGCCACCTGAGCCACACGCCGCTGTTCCAGGTCATGCTGGTACTGCAGAATGCGCCACTGGACAGCCTGCAGTTGCCGGAGCTGGCGCTGGCGCCGATCGACAGCCAGGTGGCGGTCGCCAAATTCGACCTGACCCTGAACCTGGCCGAGCGGGACGGCCGGCTGCTGGCGGCGTTCGAGTACAACACCGACCTGTTCGATGGCGCGACCATCGAACGCATGGCCGGCCATTTCACGCGGCTGCTGGCCGGCGCGGCGGCGCTTCCCGAGGCGCCGCTGCTGACGCTGGCGCTGCCTGGCGATGCCGAACGCCAGCGCCTGCTGGTCGACTGGAATGGCGCGCCCGCGCCTGCCGCCAGCGACTGCGTGCAGCTGCTGTTCGAGGCGCAGGCGGCGCGCACGCCGCACGCGCCGGCCCTGCGCTGCGGTACGCTGGAACTCGATTACGCCACCCTGAACGCCAGCGCCAACCGGCTGGCGCGCCGCCTGCGGTCGCTGGGGGTAGGGCCCGACACGCTGGTGGGACTGTGCCTGGAGCGTTCGGCCGACCTGATCGTGGCGCTGCTGGCGATCCTGAAGGCGGGCGGCGCGTATGTGCCGCTCGATCCGGCCTATCCGCAGGAACGCCTGCGCCATATGCTGGAGGACGCCGCGCCGGCGCTGCTGCTGACCCAGCGCGCCTTGCTGCCTGCGCTGCCCCTGGCCGGCCTGCCGCAGCTGGAGACCGTCTGCCTGGACGACGCCGTGGCGCATGCCTGGGACGATGGCGACCTGGCTTGCGCCACCTTGCCGGGCCACCTGGCGTATGTGATCTATACCTCCGGTTCGAGCGGCAAGCCGAAGGGCGTGCAGATCGCCCATGGCAACCTGGCGGCGTCGAGCGCCGCGCGTCTGGCCTGTTATGGCCACGGCGGGCGCTATCTGCTGACCTCGCCGGTGTCGTTCGACAGTTCGGTGGCGCTGATCTTCGGCGCCTTGCTGGGCGGCGCCACGCTGGTCTTGCCCGATGCGCACAGCGTGCGCGACCCGCTGCTGCTGGCAGGCTTGATCGAACGCGAGCGCATCAGCATGCTGCTGTGCGTGCCCTCGCTGTATGCCGAACTGCTGCACCTGCTCGATCCTGGCCGGCATGGCGCCTTGCGCCAGGCCATCGTGGCCGGCGAAGCCTGTCCGCCGGAGCTGGTACGGCGCAGCCATGCGCAGCTGCCGCAGCTGGGCCTGTTCAATGAATATGGGCCGACCGAGGGTACGGTCTGGGCCACGGTGCTGCGCACCGCGCCGGGCATGGCCGGCGCCAGCGTGCCGATCGGCCGCGCCATCGCCGGCGCCAGGGTGTATATCCTCGACGCGGCGCTCAATCTGGCGCCGACCGGCGTGGCTGGCGAGCTGTATATCGGCGGCGCGGGCGTGGCGCGCGGCTACCTGCGCCAGCCGGCCATGAGCGCTGAAAAATTCATGCCCGACCCTTACGCCGAAACGCCAGGCGCGCGCATGTACCGTTCGGGCGACCTGGCGCGCTACCTGCCTGACGGCCAGATCGACTATCTGGGACGGCTGGACCAGCAGGTGAAAATACGCGGCTTTCGCATCGAACTCGAGGAGATCGAAACGGCGCTGGCGGCACTGCCCGCCGTCGGGGCGTGCGTGGTGCTGGCGCGCGAAGACAGTCCCGGCCAGCGGCGCCTGGTGGCTTACCTGCTGGCGCGCCAGGGCGTCGATGACGAACGCCTGGCGCCGGCGGTGCTGCGCGCGGCGCTGGCGCGCAGCTTGCCCGACTATATGGTGCCGGCGCATTTCGTGGCGCTGGCGCACTGGCCGCTCACGCCAAATGGCAAGCTCGACCGCCTGGCCCTGCCGGCGCCCGACATGGCGCGCGGCGCCGTCTCGCTGGTGGCGCCGCAGACGCCGCAGGAGGTCATGCTGGCCGCGTTGTGGGCGGAGGTGCTGGGCCTCGATCAGGCGGGCGCGCTCGACAATTTCTTCGAGCATGGCGGCCATTCGCTGCTGGCGCTGCGCCTGCTGGCCCGGCTGCGCGCGACGCTGGCGCAGCCGGTGCCGCTGGCGGCGCTGTTCGCGGCGCCCACCCCGCGCGAG
>NZ_NJGY01000001.1:715631-805620 GCF_002250505.1 Janthinobacterium sp. PC23-8 | reverse complement strand
CCCACCCCGCGCGAGCTGGCCGCCTGGCTGGCGCTGCACGATGCGCCGGACGCCGCCCCGGCCGTTGCGCCCGATGGCGCCGGTGCGTCCGCGTTGTTGCACCTGGGCGGCGCGCCTGGCGCGCCCATGGTGTTCCTGGTGCACGATATCGGCGGGCGCGCCAGCGCCTATGCCAGCATGGCGGCAGCGCTGGTGCGCCATGGTTACGCCGTCGCCGCGCTGCAACTGACCGGGCACGAGGCGCACATGCCGGACAGTTTCGAGGCCTTGCTGGCGCGCGCGCTGGCGGCCATCCGGCAGCGCCAGCCAGCCGGACCGTATCGCCTGGCCGGGCATTCCTACGGCGGGGTGCTGGCCGCGCACCTGGCGGGACGGCTCGAAGCGCTCGGCGAGCGCGTGGCTTTCCTGGGCGTGCTCGATACCGTGCCGCCGCCGCCCGGCGAGGCGCCGCTGGCGGCGGCCGCCGATCCGCTCGAGCGCTGCATGTATATCGCCGCCGCCTGTGCCCAGGCGGCCGGCGCGCGCGCGCCGTCGTTCGAGCGGGCCGATTTTGCGGCGCTGCCCGATAGTAGCGGGCGCTGGCGTGCGATTGCCGATGCCCTGGCGCCGCTGGAGCTGTGGCCTGGCGTCGATGCGGTGGCCGAACTGGCGGCGCTGGACCGCGCCTTCGCGCTGCTGGCCCGCCTGCCGGCGCCATCGCTGCCGCTGCTGCGCACTGCGCCGGAAGTCTGGAATTGCGCCGCCCATGCCGACGATTTCGCACCCGCCTGGGCTGCCAGCAGCGTGCAGCCGGTGTGCTCGCATCGCTGCGCCGGCGACCATGTGTCGATGCTGGAAGGGGCCAGTGGCGCGGCGCTGGGCGCGGCGCTGGCGGCGGCGATCGCGCGCGGCGACAATATTGTTGAGTTATCAGGGAGCATCGATTGAATACTATCCATTCTGGCCTGGCGCCGCTGGCCGACGACCAGCGGCCCTTGCTGTTTTGCCTGCCTTTTGCCGGTGGCGGGAGCGGCGTTTTCCGGCAGTGGCCGGCCGCGCTGGAGGACCTGGTGCAGGTTTGTCCGCTGCTGTTGCCGGGGCGTGAAGCGCGCATGGGCGAGCCGGCGGTGGGACAGATGGAGGCGCTGGTGCCGACGCTGGCGAGCGCCCTGGCGGCGCTCTTGCGACCACCCGGGGCATTGCATGCGCGGCGCTGGTCGATCTATGGCCACAGCATGGGCGCGGCGATTGCCTGGGAGCTGGCGCTGCGGCTCGAACGCGAACCGGGCATGGCGCCGCCCGACTGGCTGATCGTCAGCGGACGCGGCACGCCCGGGCTGGCGCGCCAGCGTGCGCCCCTGCATCAGCTCGATGACGCGGCGTTTCGTCTGGCGCTGGGACAGATGGGTGGCACGCCGCCCGAAGTGCTGGCCGAAGACGAACTGATGGCCTTGCTGTTGCCGATGCTGCGCGCCGATTTTCGCCTGATTGAAACCTGGCAGCCGTCAGCCGGTGCGCTGGCACGCACGCGCATCCTGGCGGTGGGCGCCGATGACGATATCGAGTCGGTGCGGGCGCGGCTGGAGGGCTGGCATGGCCGCAGCGAGCGCGGCGCGCGCATCGTCGAGCTGCGCGGCGACCATTTTTCCATCGTCCGCCAGCCCGCCGCCTTGCTGGCGCTGATACGCGACGCGCTCGCTTGCCCGCCATGAGCGGGCCGCTCGACATCGACATTGAGCTGATCGCCCTCGACCAGTTGCCGGCGGCCGATGTCGCGCGCGCGCTGGCCGCGCTGCCGGCGCAGGAGCAGGCGCGCGCGGCGCGCTACCAGCGTGCGGCGGACCGCGCCGCCTTTGCCAGTTGCCGCATGGCCGTGCGCCGCCGGCTGGGGCAACTGGCCGGCATGGCGCCATCGGCGGTGCCGATCGTGGCCGACCGCCTGGGCAAGCCGCGCTGCGCGCTCGACGGCCTGCCGCATTTTTCGATTTCGCACAGCACCGGCCTGACGGGCATGGCCGCCGTTGGCTGGTGTCGGCAGGAGCTGGGCATCGATATCGAACGCGTGGCCTCGCCCGGCGGCGATGACGAGGGGCTGGCGCGGCTGATCCTGTCGGCGCCGGAACAGGCCGCGTACCTGGCGTTGCCGGCGCCACGGCGCAACGACTACCTGATGCGCCAGTTTAATGCCAGGGAAGCGGTGCTGAAAGCCATGGGCTGCGGCATGCACGTCGAGCCGCATCTGCTGCGGCCGGCGGGCGCCGGTTTTTTGGCGCCGGCCTGGGACGAGCGGCCGGCGCAGCAGTGGCAAGTCCGCCAGCAGGACCTGGCCGAGCACTGGCTGCTGTGCGCCGCAGCGCAGGCGCCGGCGTTGCGGCTGCACCTGACCTGGATTACTGGAATGCCACTTCGGCAAAGCTCCTGAGCTTGCGGCTGTGCAGCCGGTCCACGCCCTGGCGGCGCAGCAATTCCACGGCGCGGATGCCGATGCGCAAGTGCTGGTCGACCCGTTCGCGATAAAAATGATTGGCCATGCCGGGCAGCTTGATTTCGCCGTGCAGCGGCTTGTCGCTCACGCACAGCAAGGTGCCGTACGGCACGCGGAAACGGAAACCGTTGGCGGCAATCGTGGCGCTTTCCATGTCGAGCGCAATCGCGCGGCTCTGGCTGAAGCGGCGCTCGGGCGTGCGCTGCGGCAGCAGTTCCCAGTTGCGGTTGTCGGTGCTGGCCACGGTGCCGGTGCGCATGATGTGTTTCAGGTCCAGCCCCGTCAATTGGGTGATTTCGGCCACCGCCGTTTGCAGCGCCTGCTGGATTTCGGCCAGTGGCGGGATCGGCACCCACAGCGGCAAGTCTTCGTCGAGCACATGGTCTTCGCGCACATAGGCGTGCGCCAGCACGTAGTCGCCCAGGCTTTGCGTGGTGCGCAGGCCGGCGCAGTGGCCCAGCATCAGCCAGGCGTGCGGGCGCAGCACGGCGATATGGTCGGTGATGGTTTTCGCATTGGCCGGGCCGACGCCGATATTGACCATGGTGATGCCGCTGCCGTCGGCGCGCAGCAAGTGGTAGGCCGGCATCTGCGGCAGGCGCGGCGGCGCGGCGCCCAGGGCGTCTTCCACGGCCACCGACTGTCCCACGCGGCGCGTGACCACATTGCCCGGTTCCACAAACGCGATATAGCCGTCCTCGTCCGATGGGGCGCCGGCGTCGGGCGCGCGCCGCATCATGGCGTGGCCGAGGCGGATGAATTCGTCGATATAGAACTGGTAATTGGTAAACAACACGAAGTTCTGGAAGTGTTGCGGCGAGGTGCCGCTGTAGTGGCGCAAACGCTGCAGCGAATAGTCGACGCGCGGCGCCGTAAACAAGGCCAGCGGCTGGGCTTCGCCATGCGCCGGTTCATGGGTGCCGTTGGCGATGCCGTCGTCCATTGCCGACAGGTCGGGCAGGTCGAACAGATCGCGCATGGCCAGGCGCCGGCCGGCATCCATATTGCCTTCGATATGGTCGTGTTCGGCAAACGAGAAATGCACGGGAATCGGCTGCGCGCTGACACCCACTTCGAGGGTGACTTTCTGGCCGTTGTTATGGTTTTTCAGCAGCAGCGTGAACTGGTCGAGATAGTAATCGGCGAACAGGTCGGGACGCGTCAACGTGGTTTCAAACACGCCGGGGCCGGCGACAAAGCCGTAGGCTAGCGGCGAATCGGCGCGCGCCACGGTTTCGGTCTGGATGCGCACGAAGGGGTAGCAGCCGCGCACCCGTTCCTGCAGGTTTTCGCCGGCGACAAAGCGCTGCAGCGCGTCGCGCAAATGATCGATGCTGGCGCGGTAGATGGCTTGCACCTGTTCCAAAGCCAGGCGGGGGTCGTCAAAACGGGCGGAGGCGATAAAGGGGGGCGTATGCAAGCGGTGCTCCTGTGAGGTTGGTACATGGCATTGTAAGGCAGGCACCGCATTTGCGGGATGCGGCAAAGGCTTAAAAACGGCGGGCCGCAGACGCGGTGCCCAAGTTGGAGCCTTGAGCCGCAGCATGTGTTGCTGGTGTGCGTATCGTTCAGGGTTTAGAGTCGAGCGTCGAATTAATCTCTTTGAAGTTCTTTAGTCATCAACACATAAGGCACGCCATACATGTCGGGTAAATGGCGTACTACTTCAAACCCGGCACGTTGATACAGGTACTGAGCAGCTATCATTACCGGCGTGGTGTGCAGTGCGATCACATCGGCCTTGTCACGTTCGGCACGGCGAATACATGCGTTCAGCAAAGCGTGGCCTGCGCCATGGCCGCGAGCTTTGGGAGCGACAGACATGAACCGTACCATTGGCCATTGAGGAGCAAAAAAGTCAGGCTTAGGTTGATGCGGGCCGACGTACCCTACGGCGCCTACTATTTCCCCATCCAGTTCAGCCACGACAATTTCGGTGTAACTGGCGTTTTCGGTAAGAGCTCCAAGTCGCGGGGCTAGTTGATCCCATCCCGGTGTGACGGGCGCTAGCTCGTACCAGGCATCTCGCACTACTTGGTCAACAGCTAGCTTGTCAGTATCAGCGTATTTTCTAATTGTAATGTTCATGGAATGGATCGAGAAAAATCTTGCTTTGACAGTAAGACTGGATTGAACAATGTCGGCTTTTGGCCGGCCCCCCCCCCCCCGCCGTTCGGCCCAGCATAGCAGGTTGTCAGATGGAAAATCCAGCGCGTCCCACGCCAGGCTGGATTCGCCCCATTGCAGTCATTCAGTTTGCCAGTAGTCGACTGCTGCGGGAGGCGCTCATTAAATCGGGTTTTATCGGACTAGTGCCAAGCGGTAAAAGCGGTCCGCTCCACTTTCTGGTAGTGGGTCCGGGCCACGAACCCATCCCAAAGACTCATACAGGTGAACCGCAGCTCCCATGTCGCCCCAAGTTTCGAGTTGCAGTTGAGTGAAGTGATGGATAACGGCCTGTGCTATTGCCGCGCTCAGCAGCGTTCGGCCGATGCCCTGTCCTTGCATGCTCGCATCGACGTGGAAGCCGAACAGCTTGGCGACAGACCCCTCCATGCGCTGAATTGCAAGGCAGCCGACCAGTTTGCCATCTACCTCTGCCACCAATTCGATTTCGTTCGGGGTGTTGGCCAGGCCAAGCGCACCAATGGCAGCATCCAGGGTGTCAAAATCCGCGATTAAACCGAAAGAAGCTAATGATTTCTGTACTACCGCCTTGGCAACAGAATTATCGATGGGAAGAGCTTTACGGATTGACATTGCTACCTCTTGAGTAATTCAGAGCAATGATTCTATGCGAGAGCTTCGCGTCAGCCGAGTAAGCGCCATTCTTCCCATCCATCACGGACCGTCTGGTATTGGCCGATTGCTGTCAATTGTACTCGACGAAAAACTGGCGCCTGCCGACCTGGCCGCTGTTGTTCCGAAGCGGCCATTCGACTCACCTAACCTTGGAGTCGAGAGGCTATTGTTCGTACACTGCGTCGCATAAACAGACCACGCAGTAATTTTAGTACGACCCAGTTTGCAACGAGTAAAGGTACTACAAGAAGTGAAAAACTGCGAAGGGACGTCCATAGCGTCCAATACGCACCCGCCCAGATACATAGCCAAGTCAGCAACAACAAGATGAACGACCAGTTTCGTCCTAACTCTCGAGTAGCCTGGTGAATCACGTCCGCCTGAAGCGGTCGTGGCAAAGAGTCCAACTCTCGACAACGACATAGGAGAGGGATGCGTGCAGGGAACGGCTTCTGACGCATCAACGTATCCAGTTGCGCTTGTTCAATGATGGCGTCGCCCAACGCATTTGCCTGGTCTTTCGGTAACATGACTCTCCAATCTTGAGTTCGTTTCGTTAAAGCGGGCGTTCATACAATTGAAGCGGGAATTCAAGTTCCGCTGCTGGCCGAAGACTGCCTATTCCTCTTTCGGTACTGGGGAGCGTAGCATTGGTTCAATATCGTCACCAGAAAGCAGGTCAGACATATCTTCTGGCGATAGCCTCTTCATTTTTGCCTCCAGCTTTCTGTCATGGCTTCGGTCATCAGGGTCCCAATTTTTATGGGCTTTGCGAGCATACTGCTGGACGAAGCGCCCCATTTCGGCTGCTAGTGGAGATTTTGTACGCTTGGGGAGCATAAGTTTAGGTCAGTTTTAGGCTGGACTCAAGCGCCGGCTACAACACGCTACCCCAAATGCTTACAACGACTGTCAGGCAGTACGATCAGTGAAGGTCTGGGGCCAATGATATAGTGGCGGGAATGTATACACTGAAAGAAACTGCCATGAAAAACGATGCTGCCGTTCGCCCGCAGGCAAGCCAGGCACCTGCCAGGCTCAGCAAAGGGGACTTCGTCACCGCGCTGCGCAAACTGCTGCAAGAAGCGGGAAAGGCCGGCGAAACCAGCGTGGACGTACGCGCTGCGACCCTGCATACCGACGTTGGCGTTTATCCGGCGCGCGGCCACTCGATGCCGACCTGTTGCACCGTGATGTATGAAGAGATGCAGCCGGGTGACGAGATACTGCTGACGCCAGCTGGCGGCAAGGGACCTACGCTGCTGGTACGGTATAAATTCCCACGCTGAAAATCGCTGTCTTCCGCCTGTACGCCCTGGCCGAGTTGGCGCTACCGTTGCCGGTTCAGCTGTCCGGGCTGCGGTGGGCCTTGCGCCCCCCAATCAACAGCAGATCCTGGGCGCCATCCTGCGCCAGTTCGATGATATCGCCGGTCTCGGGGGACACCAGGCGGGTTTTGCCGGTCGGCACCAGCCGGGTGGCGCCGATGTCCGGCATGACCATCGTCCAGTCCTTGCCGTCGAAGCGCAGTTCGTAGCGGTTGGCGAAACGTCCCTCGAAGCGGTCGAGCTGGTAGATGCCGAGGTGGCGTGTGGCCGTTGCCAGGTCCAGCGGCGCCGTATGGGCCAGGCGAGGTTTGAAGTCTGGCCAGCCGTAGGCGGACGCCACTGCCTTGACGATCTCGCCGCCAAGATAGCTGCCGTTGTCGCCGTCGGTCATGACGACGACGCCGTTGCCGCTGTCGAGATACATCGCGTAGGTGCTCTTGAAGCCGGTGTTGCCGCCGGCATGCATGAAGCGTTTGTGCTCGCCATCGCCGACCACGAACAAGCCCTGCGCATAATTGTTCAGCGCCGGCGTCAGCAGGTCGCGCGCCTCGGTGGCGCTCAGAAAGGCCGTACCGGTTTTCCACGACTGCTGGACAGCGATGGCGAAGCGCGCCAGGTCGCTGGCCGTGGTCCACAGCCCGGCGGCCGCCAGTTCCGGATAGACGAAGGCTCCGCCTTCGACTTCGCTGCCATCGGCGTAGTGGCCGTGCGCGCGGTTGTGTTCTGCCGCCGGCAATGGCTGCGCGAATGTGCTGCGCCGCATCCCCAGCGGTTGCAGCACTTGCTGGCGCATCAACTCCGCAAAAGGCGTGTGCAGACATTGCTGCATGGCCACTTGGGCGATGGTGTAGCCGCCGCCGGAATAGGCATAAGCGGCGCCCGGGATGGTCTGGATGGCGACCGCCGGCGTGAGCGACGGCGGCTCGCCCTTGATGACCTGAAGGTCCGTAGGGATCGCCTGCGACGGTGGATAGCCGGGAAAGCCGGACACGGTCGCCCCTGCGCTGTGATTGAGCAAATTGCGCAAGGTCACCGGATGCCCGGGGCTTTGCTGTCCGGCGGGCAGGGTCCACGGCTGCAGGCAGGCGTCCACCGGAACATCGAGCTGGAGCTTGTTGCTGCGCGCCAGACGCTGCGCCAGCGCGCCGGTCACGCCCTTGCTGATGGAGGCGGCCTGATACAGCGTGTCGGTGTCGGTGTCGGTCGCAGGTGCGGACGGTTGCCGGTACACACCGGCCCAAACGATCTTGCTGTCGCCGATGACCGCCAGGCTGACGCTGGAGACCTGATAGCGGCGCAGGCGCTGCCCGATATCGAAGGTCTGCGCCGGCTCGCCTGCGATGTCCACCCGCTGCCGCAGCCCGCCGGCGATACGCCCGGCCATGTCGGGCTCGCCCGCGTGGGCGGGGCTGCTACCTGCCGCCACCCCCAGCAAGGCTCCCAGGCATAGCGCGCGGCCTGAAGCATGGACTGGCAATAGCCATGGACGAAAGCGCATAAGTTTCCCTTCACTGATTCGATGGGCTAATGTTATCGAGCATTGCACGAGGCTCCCTGGATTTGCGACGAACAGTGGAAAGCTTGGTCCAGGCTGTTTGTTTTCACCAAAATCGCTACGCGGCGCCAGTATTCCCAACAAAAACAGATGGGTAACAGATTCTCAACCGTAACCGCTGGCGTGAGTGATCGCTTTTTGCCTGTTGCTTTGAAAAGCTACTGGGTAATGCATATTTCAATGCAGAAAATGTACAGGAAAGTTGTATGCAGTGGTCATGCTGGGCTCGCTTAAATCACCGTAAGTTTCATGCCCGGTCCTGGCGGAAGCAGCTTTTTTGCCCAGTACGTGAGCGCTCACGTGACCTGGGCTCTAATAACGGCGTGGGCGTTTCCGCTCGTCCGGAAACTAAATTGGGGGCGGTGTGGTATCTGGCCGCAATTTTGTCGTGGCCGCATCGGCCGGATTGGCAGGTGCCATGTCCTCCGCCGCCGCGAGGTCGGCGACGCGCTGCGGTGCGCGCGGCACCGTGGCGGTGACACATTGGTTCAGCGGGCCTTGCTCGGTGGCGCGCCGGTAGCATACAGTCAGCAGTTCCTTGGGCGACGATGGCGCTGGCAGGGTAGCTATGTAAATCGTCGTCGCGTCGCCCCAGGAACACGAATAATTGCCAGGGATACGGACGCATTTTCCAGTCAGGAGGCCTGCTTCCTCCTCTCTCGAGGCCGGTGCGTCGGGCTTGCGCGCCGCTGCGGGCAGACGAGTCAGCAGGGTGCGCAACATCGGTCGGCCATCGATCAGCGCGACGTGGAAACCAGCCCTGCGCAGCAGCGTAATCAGGCCTGGTCCTAAGGGGCCGTCGGCGAAGTGGTCGGCGCCGATGGCGTAGAACGGCAGGCGCTCGGTCGCAAGTACCGCCGGAAGTTGTGCGACCCAGGCGCGGTTGC
Organism: Janthinobacterium sp. PC23-8; assembly: GCF_002250505.1. GTDB lineage: Bacteria > Pseudomonadota > Gammaproteobacteria > Burkholderiales > Burkholderiaceae_D > Janthinobacterium. The sequence goes on along the minus strand of NZ_NJGY01000001.1, from coordinate 796,584 downwards.
GCTCGGCGATCAAGAAGTGGTGCTTGATCAACTCGTCGCCAGACCAGCGTCGTTCGGCGTGCGCCATGTCCGGCCTGGCCGTGCCGGTCGCTGGTGCCAACCCGAGCGTATCTCGGATGTCGTCCAGGCTGGCGCGGTAGAGGGCATCGATGTAGCGGTAGAGTCCGCGCAGGCCGCTCTCCGGTTGCAGCATCGGCACCGCAACAGCCTGCGGCCGCCAGCCGTCGAGTAAGCTTCGGATCAGGGTGCTGCGCTCCGCCGGCGCCAGCGCGCAATAGGCATTGTAAAACGTCGCCGTATCGTCAATCGAGCGCCATGGGCGCGGCTTCTCGATCATCAGGCGTCCCGATTGCGAAGGTAGCGGGTTGACTGTCGTCGCGTTTTTGGCGGGGCTGCCGGCGGGCTGCTCATAGACCCGTCCAGACCACGCTTGCAGCAGCAGTTCGAATCGCATAAAGCGGCCCAGGTGCTCGATCTCCGTGTTCAGCGGCATGACACGCTCCAACACAGGGTCTGGGTGAGCGCGCAGGGCAGCGTTCAGCTCCATATCCATCGCGCCCTCATCTGGCCCTTCGACCGCACAGTGTCGTTGCTGGTAATCGTAGTCGAGCCGCGCACTGGCGGCACGTTCGAGCAACAATTCCGAAGCGGCCGCGAAGGCTTCACGAATTGGCCCATTAAAATACGGATCTTTTTGCATCGGCGTGCCGATATGGCTTTCTGGCAAAAAAAAGGCCAGCTTGCCATCCTTTTCGACGGCCAACAGGCGAGCGCCAGGCTCCGCTTGCGCGGCCCCGGCTGGCGCGCCGCAGACGGCGCCCGCCAGCGTAAAAACGCCCAGCATTGCACGGAAAAACGATGTGGGCAGGCTCAGGAGCGACATTGAGTTTCCTATCATTCGTGGTGGCATGCTCTTGTCCTCCATGCTTCATGCTGGCGCGCAGCGGATCGAGCAACTACTCGAGATCAGTTCAGCGCGCATGCCCGGAGTCAACGGCCAGCTGCGTCCATACGCTTCCAGCGCTGTACGTTCCAGCATGACGCGGATACGGAACAACTGCTCCTTGGTCTCGATCGGAACAGGCAACTCATTGGGCATCACCGGAGCGCTGGCGATTTCCCGCACCACGCCCCGGGAAATACCGAAGGTCTGAAAGGGAAAGGCGTCATACATGACAACCACGCGCGCGCCGGGCTTGACCATTCATCAATTATCGAAATATGGGATCAGGAGTGAGGTTAATTAATAGAAAACATTTTTTAAAAATATATCACAGTGGAAATATTAAATTTATTGCTTTTGTAACGTTGTGTTTCGTAAAGATTATATTGCAAGGTTCTTCGGATGGTCCCACACGGCCAGACGCTGTATCGATGGATTGCTTTGCACTGGAAGAGACATGCAGGCAGTTGATACAACAACGCGTCATCTTGCGGTCATGATCATGGGCTATCCTCGCTCCTCATTCCCGATGTGTGACCGCTCCGCTTGCCGCCCCTTCCGGGCGGTTTTTTTGGTTCTGTCGCATAAAAGTGGTAACTTTCGCAACTCAAATTCAAGGAAGCGTGCTCGCTCATGAAAAACCTCAAACTCGGCGCACGCCTGACCCTGGGCTTCGGCCTGCTGGTCGCCATTATCCTGCTCACCACGGCGCTCAGCCTGACGCGCCTGTCGAACCTGAACGACGGTGCGCACCACATCACCGACAACCTCTATCCCAATGTGCAGGCAGCGGGAACCCTGTCGTACACGGTGATGGATATCGCCCGCATCACGCGTAATTTGATCCTGCTCAACGACGACAAACAGATGGCGAGCAACAAGGCCGCGCTGGAGAAGGACCGGGAGGTCATCAATAACTTGACCGACTTGCTCGAAAAACTGGTCGATTCCAACAAAGAGCGGGAGTTGCAAACGGCCGTCAAGAACACAGGGGTGGCCTATATGGCTTTCACCGACAAGGTTGTCGCGCTCGCCATGGCCAACAAGGCCGGCGAGGCGACGACCCTCTTGTACGGCCCCGAGTACGCCACGCAGGGCGCCTACCTCGCCGCGCTGAAGGACATGACAACTTTCCAGGAAGAAAGCATCAAGCAGGGTGGAGTCCAGGCCACGGCCGTCTACCAGCAGGGTGCGATGACCGTAGTCGCTTTTGCGGTGCTGGCGGTCCTCGCCAGCATCGTTGGCTGCTACCTGATCACCCGCTCCATCACCAAACCCCTGCGCCAGGCCGTCAATGTGGCGGACCGGGTTGCCGAGGGCGACCTGAGCGTGCCGATCGTGGTCGACTCCCGCGACGAAGTCGGCCAGTTGCTGACCTCGCTGCAGCACATGCAGCAGAGCCTCATCAAGACCGTCGCCAACGTGCGCAGCAACGCCGAAGGCGTCTCCTCCGCCAGCGTGCAGATCGCGCAGGGCAACCAGGACCTGTCCGGCCGCACCGAGTCTCAGGCCTCGGCGCTGGAAGAAACCGCCGCGTCGATGGAGCAACTCGGCTCAGCCGTCAAAAACAACGCCGACAACGCGCGGCAAGCCAACCAGCTGGCGCAAGCTGCGAGCACGGTCGCGATCCAGGGCGGCGAAGTCGTCGGCCAGGTGGTTGAAACCATGAAGGGTATCAACGACAGCTCCAGGAAGATCTCCGACATCATCGCCGTGATCGACGGCATTGCGTTCCAGACCAACATCCTGGCGTTGAACGCGGCGGTGGAGGCCGCTCGCGCCGGCGAACAGGGCCGCGGCTTTGCCGTGGTGGCGAGCGAGGTGCGCAGCCTGGCCGGACGTTCGTCGGATGCCGCCAAGGAAATCACGTCGCTGATCTCCGCCAGCGTGGAACGTGTCGAACGGGGCTCTGTGCTGGTCGACAAGGCCGGTGCCACCATTGCGGAAGTGGTGGGCTCGATCCGCCGCGTGACCGACATCATGGGCGAAATCAGCGCCGCCAGCAGCGAGCAGAGTTCGGGCGTGGCGCAGGTCGGTGAAGCCGTCACGCAGATGGACCATGCCACCCAGCAGAACGCCGCGCTGGTGGAGGAAATGGCTGCAGCTGCCAACAACCTCAAGAGCCAGGCCGAAGACATGGTCCAGGCCGTGGCCTTCTTCAAGCTGACGCCGGGCAGCCACACAGCCGCTGCCGCTCCGGTGCGCCGGCCTGTGGTGTCCGCACCGGTGCGCAGCAGCCCCACCCCCGCCCCCGCCGCATCCGGCCTGGCCAAACCGCGCGTCGCCGCAGCACCGGCCAGCAAGATCGCCCCGCTCCGGAAAGCGCCCGCCGCCACCAGCAAACTGCCAGCGCCGGGCAAGCCCGCGAAGAAGGACAGCGACGGCGATTCCGGCGAATGGGAAACGTTCTAGGCGCTTTCGGCATGGAGGCGACATTCGATCCCGGCCAGGAAAGTTCTGCCGGGTTTGCCGGCCCAACCTGTCGTCAGCATCAGCGAATTTTCTGGCGATAGCTGGCATTTGTCCGCTGATTATTCACCAGGGGCCACTTGTTTTGCTTTTCATTGCCCTGCCGCCGTGCTGGTTTGACCAGCTTGCTGCGTAGTGGGAAGCGCAAGGCGGGCGGGGCGCAAACCTCGGCAGGCTTGACGAATCCAATTAGAATTGCTATTCTATTTGCCATGGTCAGACTAGCCAAGTTCAACGAAAATCATTTTATCGACAGCGCCATCACGGTGGCCGCCCAATGCGGCGTGGCGGCCGTGTCGATGTCGGCCATCGCGGTCAAGGCCGGCGCGCCGATCGGCTCCGTGTATCATCGCTTCGATTCGCGCAACGCCATTCTGGCGCGTGCCTGGCTGCGCGTGAAAAGCGACTTTCGCGAGGAGGTCGCCAGCCTGTGGGGCGAGGGCGACACCTGGGCCGGCGTGCATGGCCTGCTGGACTGGTGCCGCCGCAAGCCCGTCTACGCGCGCTTTTTGTTGCAATGCGAGGACAGCCCCGATTTCAACGGCAGCCTGGACGAGCAATTGCAGGCCGCGCTGGAGCAGGAGCAGGCCGCGCTCGACGCCTGTTTTGCGCGCTGCGCCGCCGCCATGCCCGGCGCCGCCGGCAGCGACACTGAAGTTGACCACCTGGTGCTCAAGTTCGTGCTGATCGACGCGCCGGTGGCCGTCGTCAAACCCTACCTGACGCAGGAACGCGCGATACCGGCCAGCGTCGACGCCATGCTGCGCGCCTCGCACGACGCCGTGCGCGGCTGGGCCGCCCGCACCACACATTAATCAATATAAAGAATCCATACCATGCGCTATTCCACCCAGCTTGAACACGGCAAGAAAATTCCCCTGCATGACGAAGAAGGTTTCGCCGGCATGCGCGCGGCCGGCCGCATCGCCGCCGACACGCTCGACTACATTACGCCTTTTGTGAAACCCGGCATCTCGACGGCCAGGCTCGACGCCCTGTGCGAGGAATTCATGCGCGCTGCCGGCGCCATTCCCGCCACCATCGACTACCACGGCTACAAGCACGCCAGCTGCATTTCGGTCAATCATGTGGTCACGCACGGCATTCCGTCCGAGACCAAGATCCTGAAAGTGGGCGATATCCTCAATATCGATGTCACGCCGAAATTCCATGAATGGCACGGCGACACCAGCCGTACCTTCAAGGTCGGCGCCGTGTCGATCCTGGCCAACCGCCTGGTCAACACCGCCTATGAGGCGATGATGGTCGGCATTCACACCGTGCGTCCGGGCGCGACCCTGGGCGACGTTGGCGCGGCCATCGAAGCGGTGGCCAGGGCGCAGGGTTTTTCGTCGGTGCGCGACTTTTGCGGCCATGGCGTGGGCAAGGTCTTTCACGACACGCCGCAAGTGCTGCATTACGGTAAAGCCGGCACTGGCATCGTGCTGGAGCCTGGCATGATCTTCACCATCGAGCCGATGATCAATGTCGGCAGCTACCAGGTGAAAGTGCTGCCCGACAAATGGACCACCGTCACCAAGGACCGCTCGCTGTCGGCCCAGTTCGAACACTCGCTGGCCGTGACGGAAACCGGTTTTGAAATCTTTACCTTGTCGGCCTTGCCAGGCGCCCAGCCCTGATGCTCAGGGCTTGCCCTGCGCCACCGCCTTGACGGCGCGTTCTTCGCCCATGGCGGCGGCGATTTTCCAGCGCTGCATGGCGCTGGCGTGGTCGGGGCGTTTCAAGCCCGCGCCTTCCCAGTCCATCAGCCCCAGGTGATAGATGTCGCCGGCGCTGCCCTTGTCGGCGGCCATGGTGAACCATTTGCGCGCTTCCTTGTGGTTCACTGGCGTGCCTTTGCCCATCAGGTTGTACAGGCCCAGCAGGTGCATCGCTTCCGTATTGCCTTTTTTCGCAGATTGCTTCAGCAGCGCCAGCGCGCGCGGCATATTGCGCGGTTCCTGCCAGCCTTCGGCCAGCATCACGCCCTTGGCCGCCAGCGCATAGCTGTCGTTCTTGGCCAGCGCGCGCGTGATCCACGGCTTGGCGTCGGCGTGCCTGGCCTGGCGTTCCTGCGCCGTGGGAGCAAGCCGGTCCGGTTTTTTCGGCAAGCCTTCGCCCATCAGTGTCATCCAGCCGTACAGGCCGTAGGCGTCGGCATTGCCCTTTTTGACCAGCACGTCGAGCATGGCCAGCGCCGGCACTTTTTCGCCGTTCTCATACAGCTTCAAGGCCTTGGCCGCGCTGGCGTCCTGCGGCACGCTGGCCACATGCGGCGCCACTGGCGTGGACGCAATGGCCGGCACAGGCGCCGTGCTGGCGCGCTGGCGTACCGGCAAGCCATAGCCGGCGCCCAGCGCCACGGCCATGGCCGGCGCCAGCACCAGGGTATAGGCCAGCTGGTGGCGGCGGCCCCTGCCGGCGATTGACATTGCCCGTTCGGCCGGCTGGTCGCCGCCCAAGGCCTCGGCCAGCACTGTCTTGACCTGGTGCTTGAACAGCAGCCAGGCGGCGCCGCTGGCCAGCAGGCCGGCCGCTGCAGCCATGCCGCGGCCAAAGAAAAACCAGACACCGATGGTGGCAACGAGCGCGGCCAGGGCACCTTTCCACCAGAACTGCTTGGCCAGCCGCGTGTACACCTGGCGCAGCGCGCCCAGCACGCAGGTGCGCACATTGCTGGCGTAGTCGGCCGAGACTACTCCGGCGTGGGCGTGATTGGTCTCGCCGCTGAGTACCGCTTCGATCACGTCGGCGTTCAGTTCGGACGCGGCCACGTCGCGCAGCGGCGCGAGCAGCCCTTGTATATCGGCCGAAAACAGGCCATCGTCCGCGCTGCCGGCCAGCGCGTCGCTGAGTGCCTTGAGGTCGCCGCGCAGCAGTTTTTCGACGATATCGTCGAGGGTGAGCCAGCGCAAATCATTGCCGTAGGCCACCAGGTGATGCGCCTGGCCATTGCAGGCCGCGTCCAGGCGCACGATGTGCAGTTTGCCTGCATACAGGGCGTCGACTTCCTGCGGCAAGTCGTCGTCGTCGGTGCTCACTTTTGCAAGCAGAAGGCTGCTGGCGATTGCCGCCAGTGAGCGCACGCCCTCCTTGTCGGCGATGCGGCGCGCGTCGTCCGGCGCCTGCGTGGGCAGGCTGACGCTGTAGGCGGGCGCCACATGGACGTCGACCCAGGCCGCGTTGCCGACCTGGCCGGAACCGTCGCAAGGGTTGCAGCGCAAGTCGCCCGCGCCGCTGCAGGTGCGGCAAGTGACGTTGCCGCTGGCGCGGCAGGTGCCGCAATTGACATTGCCATTGCCATGGCAGGTGTTGCAAATGACCTTGCCGTAGCTGCAATGGTGGCAATTGCGCTGCACGTTGCGGTATTGCGTGCGCGTTTCCGTGTGGTAGCTGGTGCGCGAGCTGCCGTTCTCGTAGACGGTAGTGGGTACTTCCACCGTCACGTAGTCGGTCACCTGTTCGGTGACGGACCCGCTGCCGCTGCAATACGAGCACGCTACCTTGCCGCTGCCGTAGCAGCCATAGGCGTCGCAGCTGACGGTGCGCCGGCCGTGGCATTTCCAGCAGGTTTCGGTGGTGCCGCCATGACAGGTGGTGCAGTTGACGCGGCCGCGGCCGGCGCAGCTGTTGCAGCTGTCCAGGTGCCACTGTTTGACGGCGTGGCCCAGGTACAGGCCGTCCGGCACGCCATCGCAGGCGTGGCCGGCGCTGTTGAGTGCATGGGACAATTTGCCTGCCGCGCGGCGCAGCCGGTCCCGGGTCTGCGCTTGCGCCAATGGCGTCACGTCAATGCTGGCGCAGCAGTGATCGCTCGCTGATGGCGTGAAGTAGCCGTTGATATGGCGCTGTTCCAGGCGCGCGTCGAGCGTGTAATTGGCCTGCAGCGAAAAGTCCTGCAGTACGTCGTCTTCGGCCAGCGGCGTGATGTCCTGCGGTTCGAAGCGGGTCTTGTCCTGCACCAGGCTGCGCAGTTTGCCCAGTACGGTGGGCGCGCTGGCGCCGCCGCTTGCATCGCCGTTCGTCGCCGAAGCTGGGGTCATGCGACCATCCTTTTGCTGATTGAAAGAGGTTCTGATTTTAGCATTGATGCCAGGCGGCTCATCGTGCCTCCTTGCGGCTGGCCAACGGCAACTGGGCGCCCGTGCGAAAATGCGTGCTCTTGAACCGAGGAGTCGCCATGCAGGCCAGGCATTATCTGTTTCCCGTGATCGCCGTACTGATCTGGGCCATCAATACCATCGTCAGCAAGATGGCCGTCGGCGTGATCGATCCGGCCGCCATTTCGTTTTTCCGCTGGCTGCTGGCCGGCGTGCTGCTGGCGCTGGCCTTCGGCCGCCCGGTATGGAAGCAGCGCGCCCTTGTCCAGCCTTACCTGGGAAAATTGTTTGTGCTGGGTATGCTGGGCATGGTGCTGTACCAGTGCCTGGCGTATATCGCCGCGCAGACCACCTCGGCCACGAACATGGGCATCCTGGCGTCGATGATGCCACTGCTGGCGGTGGGCCTGTCGGTCATGCTGTTGAACGAGGCGGCCACCGTGGGTGGCGTGTTTGGCGGCCTGGTGTCGCTGCTGGGCCTGGCGTACCTGCTCAGCCATGGCGATCCGCTGGCGCTGCTGGCGCATGGCGCCGCCGTCGGCGATGGCTTGATGCTGCTCGCCTGCCTGGCGTATGCCGGCTATGGCGTACTGCTCAAGCGCTGGAAAATTCCGCTCAATAACTGGCATTCGCTGCTGGTGCAGGTGTGGTGCGCCGTGCCAGTGCTGTTCATCTATTACCTGAGCCAGTCGGCACCGCCTGTGTCCAAAGCCGGCCTACCGCTGGTGTTGTTTGCCGGCATCCCTGCCTCCATCGTCGCGCCGTTTTTGTGGATGCATGGGCTGGCTAAACTGGGCCCGAGCCGCGCCACCACCCTGATGAATCTGCTGCCAGTGTTTACCGTGATCATCGCCATGCTGTTTCTCGGTGAAACCCTGCACGCCTACGATGTGATCGGCGGCGGCGTCACCTTGCTGGGCGTGCTGATGGTGCAACTGCTCAAGCAACCGTTGCGGGCCAAGGCCAGGCAGGCATGATATTTTGCCATGCTGGTATTTTTGCCAGGAGCGAACCATGAACACCAGGATCAGCGTCGAAACCTTGCTGAGCGAACTCGAAGCGTTCGGCATCGCCAACGATGCGGCGCAGTCGGAACGGGGCAGCCGCATGCTCAATATCACGCGCGATACGGGCGAACTGCTGGCGGTGCTGATACAGGCGCGCGGCGCGCGGCGGCTGCTGGAAATCGGCACCTCGAATGGCTACTCCACCTTGTGGCTGGCGCGCGCGGCGCAAGCCTTGCAAGGCACGGTGGTGACGGTCGAGCAGGCCGGCGACAAATTCGCCATGGCGCAGGCGAACTTTGTGCGGGCGCAATTGGCTGGCGTGATCGAACAGAAACTCGGTGATGCTGGCGACGTGCTGCGCGCAGCGCAAGACGGCGCCTGGGATTTTATTTTCCTCGATTCGGCGCGTAGCCAGTACCAGGCGTGGTGGCCGCAGCTGGACCGGGTGCTGGCGCCGGGCGGCGTGCTGGTAATCGACAACGCCACCTCGCACTACGAGGAGATGGCGGCGTTTCTTGACGGCATACGGCTTGACACGCGTTATACCACTTGCCTGGTGCCGGTCGGCAAGGGCGAATTTATCGCCGTCAAGGCACGCAACTGATCAGACGATGGTTGCTTTCAGCGTGTGCAGCAACTCCAGCGCCGCATGGGCATGCTGCGGCGGCGACACGAGGGCAAGCTGCAGCGCCAGTTCCTCGCCTTCGGCCAGCACGCGATAGGCCACGCCGGCCAGGCGCAGCGCGCGAAACGAGTCGGCCAGCAGCGCCGCACCGGTGCCGGCGGCCACCTGCGCCAGCAGTACATGATGGTCCACGGGTTCGCGCAGAAACACGGGATCGTAGCCGTGGCGCTGGAATACCTGCTGGCAATGATCAAAGAAGGCGCTCTGGCGCGCCCGCTCGAACCAGTAGACGGGGACGTCCTGCAGGTCCGCCAGCCTCACGGTGCGCTTGCGCGCCAGCGCGTGGCCGGATGGCAAGGCCACCATCATGCGCTGGCGCAGCATCGGCCGCACCGCCAGTTCAAAGGTATTGGCGGGCAAGGCCACCAGCGCCGCGTCGAGCTTGCCCTTGCGTACGGCCGTCACCAGTGCCGGCGATGGCCCCGCCTGCAAGTGCAGCCGGGTCGCCGGACGCAGTGTGGCCAGTTGCGCCAGCAGCGGGCGGAACAGGCCCGCTTCGACCGAACTTGTCAATCCCAGGCGCAACCGCGGCGCTGCGCTGCCGCGTAACAGCGAGCGCTCGGCCTTGTCCAGCAAGGCCAGGATCTGCAGCGCCTGCGGCAGCAGGGTCGCGCCGGCATCGGTCAGCGCCACGCCGTGGGTATCGCGCTCGAACAGGCGCACGCCCAATCTGTCTTCCAGCGTCTTGATGGCACGCGACAGCGGCGGCTGCGTCATGTGCAATTGCTGCGCCGCCTGGCGAAAGTTCAGGCAGCGGGCTACCGTACAAAACAGGGTCAAGGCGTGGCTGTCCAGGGTTCTCATACCATAAAGGTATCACGAAATCGGACATTCCCGGCCTGGCCAGGCCGGTGCACACTGCTGCTACCCAACCATCTCTGGAGTATCAACATGCAACAAAGAAAAATCGGTTTGAGTGGCTTGAGCACTGCGGCGCTGGGCCTGGGCTGCATGGGCATGTCCGAATTCTATGGCACCACCGACGACGCGCAGTCGCTGGCCACGCTGGAGGCGGCCTGCGACGCCGGCATGACGTTGTTCGATACGGCCGACACCTATGGCTTTGGCCATAACGAACAATTGCTGAGCCGCTTTTTGCAAGGCCGGCGTTCGCGCGTGCTGGTGGCCACCAAGTGCGGCCTGGCGCGCGAGCCGGGAAGTTATGCGCGCCGCGTCGACAACAGCGCCGCCTATATCCGCCAGGCCTGCGAGGCGTCGTTGAAGCGGCTCGGCGTCGACACCATCGATCTGTATTACCTGCACAGGGTCAACCTCGACACGCCTCTGGAAGAGTCGATGGGCGCGCTGGCGCAGTTGCGCCAGGAAGGCAAGATCGGCGCGATCGGCCTGTGCGAAGTCGGGCCCGGCACGTTGCTGCGCGCCGCCGCGATCGCGCCGGTGGCCGCCGTGCAAAGCGAATACTCGCTGTGGACGCGCGAACCGGAGCAGGGCGTGCTGGCCGCCTGCCGCCAGGTGGGCACGAGCTTTGTTGCCTACAGTCCACTGGGGCGCGGCTTTCTGACGGGTGCCATCGAGGATGTTGCCAAGCTCGATGCCAATGATTTTCGCCGTTTCAATCCGCGCTTTGCGGATGAAAATGTGTCGCGCAACCTGGCCATCGTGGCGCTCGTGCGGCAACTGGCGCAGCAGAAAGGTTGCAGCCCCGCCCAGCTGGCGCTGGCCTGGTTGCTGGCGCAGGGCGACGATATCATTGCGATACCGGGCACCAGGCGTATTGCTTATCTGCGCGACAACCTCGGCGCGCTGGAGCTGCGCTTGAGCACGGACGAGCTGGCCGTCATCGCGCAGGCATTCCCGCCGGGGCTGGCTGCGGGCGCGCGCTATACCGACGAGGGAATGAAGGGCGTGGACGCCTGATGGCTGCTCAGTGTTCGTTAGCGAACGTATACGGATCTTTTGATAAGGAAAAATGCAGGACGATCTGCTAGCATCAATCTGGTCCCCATGTACTACGGGAAACCAGGCAAAGGCGGAAAACCCTTGTTAGATGACGATGCGATTTTTGATATTGAGCTGAAATTATTGTTGGAAGCAATATTGCTGCGGTATCAGCATGACTTCCGCGATTACTCGGTGGCCTCGCTGCGCCGGCGCATGCGCCAGGCGCTCGGGCGTTTCGCTTGTGCGAGCTTGTCGCAGTTGCAGGAGCGCATCTTGCGCGAACCGGCCCTGTTCCTGCAGATGCTGCAGTTCTTTACGGTGCAGGTCAGCGAGATGTTCCGTGACCCGGCATATTTTCGCGCGCTGCGCGAAAAAGTCGTGCCGCTGCTGCACACCTACCCCTCGATCAAGATCTGGGTAGCCGGCTGCAGCAGTGGCGAGGAAGTGTGGTCGCTGGCCATCCTGCTGGAGGAAGAAGGTTTGCTGGAACGCACCATGATTTACGCCACCGATATCAATGTCGAGGCGCTGGCCGCCGCCGAGGCCGGCATTTATGCGGTCGACCGCATCGCCCAGTTCAGCGACAATTACCGGCAGGCGGGCGGCAAGCGTTCCTTGTCCGGCTATTATACGGCCGCTTACAAGGGCGCCATTTTTGAGCGCCGGCTGCGTCGCCATTTCGTGTTTGCCGACCACAGCCTGGCGACCGATACGGTGTTTTCCGAGGTGCACATGGTCTCTTGCCGCAATGTGATGATTTACTTTAACAAGGAGTTGCAGGACCGCGCGCTGGGCCTGTTTCACGAAGCGCTGGTCAACCGGGGCTTCCTGGGCCTGGGCATGAAGGAAAGCCTGCATTTCAGCCGGCACGCGGGCAACTTCCGCGAGTTGTGCCAGGCCGAAAAAATCTTCCAGCGGGCCTGAACCATGCAGCATCGCGCCCCGTTGACCGAGATCGCCGCCCCGCCCGAAGGGCTGCGCCTGATCGCCATCGGCGCCTCGGCCGGCGGCGTCGAAGCGCTGGGCTTGCTGTTATGCGCCTTGCCTGCCAGCTGCCGCGCCAGCGTGGTGGTGGTGCTGCACCTGGCGCCCGGGCGTTCGAGCCGCTTGCCGCTGCTGTACGCAGCGCGCTGCCTGCTGCCGATCCGCGAAGCGCAGGACAAGGAACCGTTGCAGCCGGGCGTGGTGTACTTTGCCGCGCCCGACTACCATTTGCAGATCGAGCCTGACCGCAGCTTTTCGCTGTCGCTCGAAGCGCCCGTGTATTTTTCGCGCCCGTCCATCGATGTGCTGCTGGAAACGGCGGCCTGCGCCTACCGGCGCGAGATGCTGGCCATTATCCTGACGGGCGCTTCGGCCGATGGCGCGCAGGGGCTGGCAAAAGTGCGCCAGCTCGGTGGCGGCGCCTGGGTCCAGGATCCGGCGACGGCGTCGTCGCCCGCCATGCCGGCTGCCGCGCTCAGGCTGGCCGGCGCCGACCGCCTGCTCGATATCGGGCAACTGGCCGCCAGCCTGGCCCTGTTGACAAACTGAGCTGCACGCTTGCGCAGGTCCGGCGGTAAGGATGGCGCAGTACGTGTAAGATGATATGAAAATGCACATTACCGCGCCAGAGTTGAGTTTCCTGTATCGACATTCTTGTTTGTTATTTTTTTATTGAAACGCACGCTGCCGGCTGGCCGTCGCGATGCCTGAAGACTGATCCGTGACCGCACCTATCCATATTCTTGTCGTTGACGACATCGCGCAAAACCTGGTTGCCCTGGAGGCCGTGCTGGCCCGTCCCGGCATTGTTATCCTGAAGGCCAACTCGGGCGCCGAAGCGCTGGAGATGCTGCTGACCCACGAGGTGGCGCTGGCCCTGCTCGACGTGCAGATGCCGCAGATGGATGGCTTCGAGCTGGCCGAACTGATACGCGGCAGCGCGCGCACGCGCGATATCCCCCTGATCTTCCTGACGGCCGCCACGCGCGAGCCGAGCTACAGCTTTCGCGGCTACGAGGCGGGCGCCGTCGATTTCCTGTTCAAGCCGATCGATGTCATGGCCCTGCAAAGCAAGGTGCAGGTGCTGGTACAGCTGTATCAGCAAAAACGCGAACTGTCGTCCCAGCTTGCCGAACTCAAACATGCGCTGCACCTGAATGAACTGTTCACGGCCGTGCTCGGGCACGATTTGCGCACGCCGCTGTCGGTGGTGATGAATGGCGCCATGCTGTTGCCGATGATGAGCGAGCATCCCAGGGTCATCATCACGGCGCAGCGCATCGAGAGCAGCGCCAAGCGCATGGCGCGCATGGTCGACCAGTTGCTGGACCTGGCGCGCATACGCTCGGGCACCATGGAGCTGCGTCTGGGCGTGCACGACTACCAGGCACTGGCGCTGGCCATCGTCGACGAATTCGACATGCCGGGCCAGCCTGCGCGCATCGCGATGAGCCATGTCGGCGAGCTGCATGCCGAGTGCGACGCCGGGCTGTTGTCGCAAGTTATTTCCAACCTGCTGGCCAATGCGCTCACGCATGGCGAGCCTGGTGCGCCGGTGCGGCTGGAGCTCGATGGGCGCGCCGCCGACCATGTCGAACTGCGCGTGCTGAACCGGGGCGAACTCGACCCGTCGTTGCTGCCGGCCCTGTTCGAACCATTCCACCAGGGTGGTGAAAAGCGCAGGACGGGGCAGGGTCTGGGCCTGGGGCTGTACACGGTCAACATGTTTGTCAAGGCGCATGGCGGCACGGTGCAGGTCAGTTCCTCGGCCACCCAGGGCACGATCTTCACCTTGACCCTGCCGCGCCAGTGCGATGGCAAGGTGCGGGCGCTTGCCGACACTGTGGTGGCGGCGCCATGAACGACGCCCTGCATCCTTGCCTGCGGCACGGCGGCGGCGCCATGGGCGAGCGGGTGCGCCACTTCGACTGGTCCGCCACCAGCCTGGGCGCCATGGACGGCTGGCCGGCCAGCTTGCGCACCGGCGTCGACATCGTGCTCAATTCGCCGATGGCGATGGTGCTGATGTGGGGGCCGCGGCATGTGATGATCTACAACGATGAATATGCAAAGATTGCCGCCGGGCGTCATCCGGCCGCGCTGGGCGCCACCGTGTCCGAGGTGTGGCCCGACATATGGGACTGGTATGCGCGCATCCTGGCGGCGGGCCTGTGCGGCGAAGCCCAGGTGCACCGCCAGTGCATCTTGCCGTTGCTGCACCACGGCGTGCCGGTCGAGCATTATTTCGACCTGTTCCACACACCCGTGCACGGCGATGACGGCCAGGTCGGCGGCGTGCTGTGCACGGCGCTGGAACTGACGGCACGCCTGGAGGAAGGACGCCAGCTCAAGCTGGCCACGGCCGAACTGGGCGCCGCGCATGATGCGCTGCAGGCCGAAGCGGAAGCGGCGCGCGACGCCAACCGGCGCGTGGCCGAAGAGCGCGGCCTGTTGCGCGCCCTGTTCGAGCAGGCGCCCAGTTTCATGGCCGTGTTGCGCGGCCCGCAACATATTTTTGAGCTGGCCAACGAACATTACATCAGGCTGGTGGGGCGCAGCGAACTGCTGGGCAAGACAGTCGAAGAGGCCTTGCCGGAAGTGCGCGAGCAGGGCTTTATCGACCTGCTTGACGAGGTCTACCGCAGCGGCGTGCCGTTCGAGGGGCGCCAGTTGAAGGTAGACCTGAACACGGCCGACGGAAAACAGCGGCGGCGCCATCTCGACTTCGTCTACCAGCCGATCAAGGACGACGATGGGATGGTGGTCGGCATCCTGGTCGAAGGCAGCGATGTGACGGAACGCATCGAGGGCGACGAGCGGCTGCGCCTGGCCCAGCAGGCTGGCGGTATCGGCACTTTCGAGTGGTTTCCCGAAACGGGCAAGATGGACGTGTCGCCGACCTTCCGCCGCATCTGGGGCATCGCCGACGATGAGCCGGTGACGCAGCAATTGCTGGTGGGCCTGGTCGACCTGCGCGACCAGGATAAAGTCGGCCCCAGCCGCCTGCAGCAGTCGCAAAATCCGCTCGAATACGTGGAATACCGCGTGCGCCGCCCGCTTGACGGCCAGGTGCGCTGGATCGCGCGCCAGGGTGAAGTGCTCGAAGGCCCGTCGCCTGGGCAACGCCGCTATGTCGGCGTGTCGTTCGATGTGACCGAGCGGCGCCTGATCGAAAATGAGCTGCACGCCAGCCAGGAGCGCATGGCCGCGATCTTCGGCCAGGCTGCGGTCGGCCTGTCGGAACTGGGCCTCGATGGCAGCTTCCAGCGTGTCAACGGCGCCCTGTGCACGATGCTGGGCCGCTCGTCCGAAGAGCTGCTGAGCATGAACATGAACGAGATCATGCACCCGGACGATGTGCCGGGCAACACCCTGCTGTTCCGGCGGCTGGTGGAAACGGGTGAATCGTTCAGCCTGGAAAAACGCTATCTGAAACCGGACGGCATGCAGGTCTGGGTGTCGAGCAATGTCAGTCGCCTGGTCGATGAGAACGGTCAAACCCGCTCCCTGATCGCCGTCAAGACCGATATCACCGAGCGGCGGCGGATGGAAAAAGCGCTGCACGAATTGAACGAAACGCTCGAGCACCGGGTCGAACAGGAAGTGAGCGAGCGCACCAAGGCCGAAGACGCCCTGCGCCAGGCGCAAAAAATGGAAGCGGTCGGGCAGTTGACGGGCGGTATCGCGCACGACTTCAACAATGTGCTGCAAATTATCTCCGGCAATCTGCACCTGTTGCACCATTTGTCCGGCAACGATGGCGTGATGCGCCAGCGGCTCGATACGGCGATTGCCGCCGTCGAGCGCGGCGCCAAGCTGTCGTCGCACTTGCTGGCCTTTGCCCGCCGCCAGCCCCTGCAGCCGGTGGTGGCCGATCTGTCGCGCGTGGTGCGCAATATGGACGCGCTGTTGCGGCGCGCGCTGGGCGAAGCGATCGATATCGTGCTGGTGGGCGGCGCCGGCCTGTGGAATACCCTGGTCGACCGTGGCCAGATCGAAAACGTGATCCTGAACCTTGCCATCAATGCGCGTGACGCCATGGACGGCGTGGGCAAGCTGACCATCGAATTGGGCAATGTGATACTCGACGAGCAGTACGTGCACAAGCTCGACGTGCCGGCCGGCCAGTACGTGATGCTGTCGGTGACCGATACCGGCAAGGGCATGAGCGGCCCGGTGCTGCAGCGCGCGTTCGAGCCGTTCTTTACCACCAAGCCCGAAGGGGCGGGCACGGGACTGGGCTTGTCGATGGCCTATGGTTTTGTCACGCAAAGCCGTGGCCATATCCGCATCTACAGCGAGCCGGGTCATGGTACGGGCGTCAAGATTTACCTGCCGCGCACCCTGATGGCGGAAGCGGCGGACGACGTGGAGTTGAGCGGCGTGGTCACGGGTGGCACGGAAACCGTGCTGGTGGTGGAAGACGATGTGGGCGTGCGCGCCACCGTGGTCGACATGCTGGGCAACCTGGGCTACAAGGTGCTCAAGGCCGAGGATGGAGAAAGCGCGCTGGCCGTGCTGCAAAGCGGCGCGCAGATCGATTTGCTGTTTACCGACGTAATCATGCCCGGCCCCGTGCGCAGCACCGACATGGTGCGCATGGCGCGCGACATGCAGCCCGATATCGCCGTGCTGTTTACGTCCGGCTATGCGCAGGACGTGATCGTGCACGAAGGCCGGCTCGATCCGGGCGTGGAGTTGCTGAGCAAGCCGTACCGGCGCGAAGAACTGGCGCGCAAGCTGCGCCATGTGCTGGCCAACCGCCAGCAGCAAATGCGGGCGCGCCAGCTCGACTGGTACGCCACGCCGGCGGCCACCAACGCGCAAACCGGCACGCCGGGACTCGATCTGGCGGGCCACGCGCCGGTGCCGCAGGCAGACGTGCCAGGCTCGCTGAAAATCCTGGTGGTGGAAGACAATCTCGATTCCCAGCTGATGGTGTGCGAACTGGTGGGCATGCTGGGCCATACGGTCAGCGGCGTGTCGGACGGCGAATCGGCATGGGAATTGCTCAAAGAACAAGACTTCGACATCCTGTTTACCGACGTCAGCTTGCCTGGCATGTCGGGCATCGCCCTGGCGCGCATGGTGCTGCGCGACAAACCTGGCATGCGCATCATCTTTTCCACCGGTTACGGCAAGGAATCGATGGACGAGCTGGGCTTTTCAGCCAGCGTGCTGCGCAAGCCCTACGACCTGCTGGAATTGCAGGCCGCGCTGGAACAAGCCTGAGCCGGGCGTTGCGTGCCCGGCTTCTCACCCCCTTTATCTTGAAAGACAAGCATGACTCCTGAATTGACCCTGCTGGGCTGGACCCTGGTGCTGGCGCTGGTGCAGATCCTGCTGCCCTCGTCGTTTCGCAACCGCGAAACGGGCACCCAATACAATATGAGCGCGCGCGACGAGGCCGGTCCGCCGGTGGGCAAGGTCACCGCCCGCCTGAAGCGGGCCCAGGCCAATCTGTTCGAAACCTTGCCGCTGTTCGCCGTCGCCGTGCTGATCGCTCATGTGGCAGGGATACATAACAAGCTCACCTTGTACGGCGCGGCGCTGTACCTGGGCGCGCGCGTGCTGTACTTGCCCCTGTATGCGTTCGGCATTCCCGTCGTGCGCACGCTCGTGTGGTGCGTCTCGGTACTCGGTTTGCTGATGCTGTTCTGGGCCATCCTGTTGGCTTCCTGAAGTTCTGCAAAGGCGGTGGTAGCCGTGCTATGGCAGCCGGGTGCGCGTGCCGCGCTTTCATATCGGCACCGTGCTGTCGATGGCGGGCGAGCAGGTCACCATCGAGTTTCCTGAAAATACCACCAGGACATTCATGGCCGAGTTCGTCGCACCCATATAGTGTGCGTTGTCGGACAGAGGGTGATGCGTCGTTTCGCTAAAATGCTCTCATTGCAGAATTTCTCGACTTGGGACTGGCATGAGCGACATGGTGGTAGTGCGCAAGGAAGGCCTGTATTGTGTGCCGGGCCAGTTTTATATCGACCCGTGGCGCCCGGTCGAGCGCGCCATCATCACGCATGCGCACGCCGACCATGCGCGCGCGGGCCATGGCCATTACCTGAGCGCGGCGTCTGGCGTGAAAGTGTTGCAGTCGCGCCTCGGTTGCGTCTCCATCCTTGGCCTGCAATATGGCGAACGCATCACCCGCAACGGCGTGACCGTCTCGCTGCATCCGGCCGGCCATGTGCTCGGGTCCAGCCAGGTACGCATGGAGCACGGCGGCGAAGTGTGGGTGGCCTCGGGCGACTACAAGCTCGAAAGCGACCCGACCTGTTTGCCGTTCGAACCGGTGCGCTGCCATACCTTCATTACCGAATCCACGTTTGGCTTGCCGATCTACCGCTGGCAACCGTCGCAGGAAATCTACGACGAAATCAATCAATGGTGGCGCAAGAACGCGGCCGAGGGGCGCACCAGCGTGCTGTTCTGCTATGCCTTCGGCAAGGCCCAGCGCATCCTGGCCGGGCTCGACCCCGCGATCGGTCCCATCGTCTGCCATGGCGCGGCGCAGGCACTGACCGAGGTCTACCGCGCCTGCGGCGTGGTGCTGCCGCCCACCATGATGGCGGGCGAGGTGCCGGACAAGGCGGCCTTGACGACGGCGATGGTCATCGCGCCGCCGTCGGCCGAGGGCTCGGCCTGGATGAAGCGCTTCGGCGACTACAGCGATGCGTTTGCCAGCGGCTGGATGCTGCTGCGCGGGGCGCGCCGCCGGCGCGGCGTTGATCGCGGCTTTGTCCTGTCCGACCACGCCGACTGGCCCGGGCTGATGCGCGCCATCAAGGCCACGCAAGCCGAGCGCGTGATCGTCACGCATGGCTCGGTTCCCGTCATGGTGCGCTGGCTGCAGCAGAACGGCTGGCAGGCGGGCGGCTTCGAGACCGAATATGGCGATGACGAAGCGGCCGATGCGCTGGTGGATGCGGCTGGAGCGCCCCATGCGTGAGTTTGCCCGTCTGTACGCCGAGCTCGACGAAACCACCTCCACCAGCCGCAAGCTCGCCGCCCTGCAGGCGTATTTTTCCAGCGCCGCGCCCGAAAATGCGGCCTGGGCCGTGTATTTTCTGGCCGGCGGCAAGCCGCGCCAGGCCGTGCCGATCAAATTGCTGCGCGAATACGCCACCGAAGCGGCCGTGCTCGATACCTGGCTGTTCGACGAGGCTTATCACGCGGTGGGCGATCTGGCCGAAACCATTGCCCTGATCCTGCCCGCGCCTGCTCACGTCAGCGATATCGGCCTGGCCGCATGGGTCGAGCAGCGCATCGCGCCCTTGCGCGGCGCGGCGCCCGAGACCATCCGCAGCGCCTTGCTAGGGTTTTGGGATGAACTGGAAACACGCGAACGCTTTCTGTTGACCAAGCTGATCGGCGGCGGCTTCCGGGTTGGTGTCTCGAAACTGCTGGTCACGCGCGCGCTGAGCGCCATCGCGGCGGTCGACAGCAAGCTGATCGCGCAGCGCCTGATGGGCTGGACCGATGGCAAGGTCAGCCCCACCGGCGCCGGTTTCTTGAAACTGATCAGCGAGGAGTCCGACGGCGAACATGCGTTGCGCGGCGGCCAGTCCTATCCGTTCTTCCTGGCTCACCCGCTGCAGGCAGCGCCGGAGACCCTGGGCGAGGTAAGCGACTGGCTTGTCGAATGGAAATACGATGGCATGCGGGCCCAGCTGCTGCGCCGCGACGGCGCCAGCTGGCTGTGGTCGCGCGGCGAGGAACTGATCACCGAACGCTTTCCCGAACTGGCGCGCCTGGCCTTGCCGGAAGGCTGCGTGATCGATGGCGAAATTGTGATCTGGCGGCCGGGCGACATGCCAGCGCCATTTGCCGACCTGCAAAAGCGCATGGGCCGCAAGACGGTATCAAGCAAGCTGCTGGCCGAATTGCCGGCGGCATTGGTCGCCTACGATGTGCTGGAACTCGACGGCGTCGATATCCGCCACCTGCCGCAGCACGAGCGGCGGGCACTGCTGGAAACGTTGATAGAAAAGATAGCCGACCCGGTGCTGCGCCTGTCGCCGCGCATCGCGGCCGGCAGCTGGGAAGACCTGGCGGCGATGCGCGAGGAGTCGCGCGCGCGCGGCGTGGAAGGCATGATGCTCAAGGCGGTATCGGCTGCCTATGGCGTGGGCCGCACCAAGGATGTGGGCACCTGGTGGAAATGGAAGATCGATCCTTTTTCCGTCGACGCCGTGCTGATCTACGCCCAGGCCGGCCATGGCCGGCGCGCTTCGCTGTACACCGACTATACCTTTGCCGTATGGGATGACGACGAGAACGGCCAGCGCAAACTGGTGCCGTTTGCCAAGGCCTATTCGGGCTTGAGCGACGTTGAAATCGGCAAGGTCGATGCCGTGATCCGCAAGACGACCATCGAAAAATTCGGCCCCGTGCGCAGCGTCAAGCCGACGCTGGTGTTCGAGATCGGCTTCGAGGGCATCGCCGCCTCAAACCGCCACAAGGCCGGCATCGCCGTGCGCTTTCCGCGCATCTTGCGTCAGCGCGACGACAAGGCGATAGTCGACGCCGATACGCTCGACACGCTGAAAGCCCTGTTGACGGGTACTCAATGAAAGTAATACCGTGAGCAAAAGCGCGCTGGCGCAGCGCATCGATGACTGGTTCGCGGCAAAAGGCTGGACCGTGTTTCCGTTCCAGCGCGCCGTCTGGCGCGCGGCGGCCAGTGGCCAGTCCGGCATGCTGCACGCCAGCACCGGTTCCGGCAAGACCTATGCCGTCTGGTTCGGCGCCTTGTTGCGCGCTGATCGATTGGTGCGCAACAGCCGCAAGCAGGGCTTGCGCGTGGTGTGGATCACACCGATGCGCGCCCTGGCGGCCGATACCGTGCGCGCGCTGCAGGCATCAGGCGAAGCGCTGGCCCCTGGCTGGCGCATCGAGGCGCGCACCGGCGACACCAGCGCGGCACAGCGCGCGCGCCAGTCGGCAGCCTGGCCAGATGTGCTGGTAACGACTCCCGAAAGCCTGTCGTTAATGCTCAGCCAGGCCGCTGCCCATGAACGCTTCAATCTGCTTGAAACGGTGATTGTCGACGAGTGGCACGAACTGCTGGGCAGCAAGCGCGGCGTGCAGGTGCAGCTGGCGCTGGCGCGCTTGCGGCGCTGGAATCCGGCATTGATTACCTGGGGCGTATCGGCTACCTTGGGCAACTTGCGGCAGGCGCAGGAGGTACTGCTCGGTGAACACAACGCCGGCGTGCTGGTCGAAGGCAAGGTGCGCAAGCGCATCGTGGTCGACAGTCTGATACCTTTGAGCCCGATGCGCTTTCCCTGGGGCGGCCATCTGGGCATCCAGATGCTGCAGCCCTTGATTGCGCAGATCGAGGCCAGCGCCAGCACTCTGGTGTTTACCAATACGCGCTCGCAGGCTGAAATCTGGTACCAGCACCTGATCGATGCGCGGCCGGACTGGGCCGGGCTGATTGCCCTGCACCATGGTTCCCTGGCGCGCGAGGTGCGCGAGTGGGTCGAGCGGAGCCTGAAATCAGGGACATTAAAGGCCGTGGTGTGCACCTCCAGCCTGGACCTTGGCGTGGATTTTTTGCCGGTCGAGCGGGTATTGCAGATCGGCAGCGCGAAGGGCATTGCGCGACTGGTGCAGCGTGCCGGGCGCAGCGGCCACGCGCCGGGGCGCGTCTCGCGCGTGACCCTGGTGCCGACCAACAGCCTGGAATTGCTGGAAGCGGCCGGCGCGCGCCAGGCGCTGGCGCAAGGCCAGCTCGAAGCGCGCCAGGTGCCCGACAAACCGCTCGATGTGCTGGTGCAGCATCTGGTGACGATCGCGCTCGGCGGCGGCTTCCGGTCGCCAGAGCTGTACCAGGAAGTGCGCACGGCCTGGTCGTACCGGCAATTGACGCTTGACGAATGGCAATGGGCGCTGGACTTTGTCGCACGCGGCGGGCAGAGCCTCACCGTGTATCCCGAATACCGGCGCGTGCTGCCGGACGAAGAGGAGGTGTATCGCGTGCCGGACGCGGCGCTGGCGCGGCGCCACCGCATGAGCATCGGCACGATTGTGTCCGAGTCGGCTATCCAGGTGAAATACATGAGCGGCGGCAAGATCGGCAGCATCGAGGAATCGTTTATTTCGCGCCTGAAGCAAGGCGACCATTTCCTGTTTGGCGGACGCATCCTTGAATTCGTGCGCGTGCACGAGATGACGGCCTATGTGCGGCGCGCCACCGGCAGCCGTGGCGCCGTGCCGCGCTGGCAGGGCGGCAAGATGCCGCTGTCGTCGGAACTGGCGCACGCCGTGCTCGACCAGTTGCAGCAGGCGCAGGAGGGCACGGCGACGGGACCGGAAATGCGCGCGCTGGCGCCCTTGCTGGCGATCCAGCAGAAATGGTCCAGCCTGCCAACGCGCGCCAGCCTGCTGGTCGAAACCTTGTCCAGCCGCGAAGGCCGGCATCTGTTTTTGTATCCGTTCGCCGGCCGCTCGGTGCACCTGGGCCTGGCATCCCTGCTGGCGTACCGGATTGCGCGCGTGCAGCCGGCCACCCTGTCGATCGCCGTCAACGATTACGGTTTTGAATTGCTGGGCGCCGACGACCTCGATTTTGCGCCGCTGTTTGCCTTTGGCACGGGCAACGCCGTTGCCCTGTTCAGCCTGGATAATCTGCTGGAAGACGTGCTGGCCAGCCTGAATGCGACCGAACTGTCGCAGCGGCGCTTTCGTGAAATCGCCCGCATTGCCGGCCTGGTATTCCAGGGCTATCCGGGCCAGCCGAAAAGCACGCGCCAGTTGCAGGCTTCGTCGTCGCTGTTCTTTGAAGTGTTTCGCAAGCATGACGCGGGCAATCTGCTGCTCACGCAGGCGCAGCGCGAAGTGCTGGAGCAGGAACTGGAACTGACGCGCTTGCGCGCCACCTTGCGCGAGCTGCATCAGCGCCAGTTGAGCGTGCACCCCTTGCAGCGCGCCTCGCCGTTTGCCTTCGGCCTGATGGTCGAGCGTTTCCGCGAAAAACTGACCACCGAAAAACTGTCGGACCGGGTGGCGCGCCTGGTGCGCGAACTGGAAAAAGCGGCAGCATGACGCATAGCATCGTTGCACTGGCCGGCGAAACGCTGTGGCTACTGGCCAGCAAGGCCATTTACTGGCCGGCGCGCAAGACCCTGATCGTGGCCGACATCCATTTCGGCAAGGCCACCGCGTTTCGCTCGCTCGGTGTGCCGGTGCCGCACGGCACGACGACTGAAAACTTGCAGGCATTGCAGCAATTGATCGAGGCTTATCCTTGCGAGGAAATCGTGTTTCTCGGCGATTTTTTGCACGCCAGGGCGGCCCATGCGCCCGCCACCCTGGCGGCCATGCAGCGCTGGCGCGCGCGCCATCCGGCTTTGCGCCTGTGCCTGGTGCGCGGCAACCACGACCTGCATGCGGGTGATCCGCCAGCCAGCCTGGGCATCGCCATGCTTGACGAACCGCATCGGATGGGGCCGTTTGCGCTATGCCATCACCCCGATCTGGAAACGGAAGGCTATGTGCTCGCCGGCCATGTGCACCCCGTGTTTCACTTGCGCGCCGCGCGCGAGACCTTGCGCCTGCCCTGCTTTTTGCTGGGGCCGCAGCGCGCCATCCTGCCGGCGTTTGGCGCGTTTACGGGCGGTCACGCGCTCAAGCCCTTGCCTGACGAACAGGTCTATGTAACAGCGGACTCGGCTGTTTTTCGCGTGCCGGGGCAGGGCCCAGATACCGCTCAGTGTCTGATACCATCGATCAAAAACCAATCGTAACTGCGCCACCGCAGTACGGAATGTTCCTACGTATTGGCTTGCCATACTCCTATTTTGAGTTGCCCGATCTCGCACTAAGATGACTGCTCCCATGCATAAGCGTGGTTTCACAACCGACGTTACTAACGATCAAGGAGATGAATCATGGCTACATCGAGTGACAACAAACCGGGTCAGCAAGGCGGCAAAGCCAGCGGCAGCAGCAGCAGCGGTAGCAGTAGTGGCGGCAACAAGCAAAGCGATACCAGCAAACGCGGGTTTGCCTCCATGGATCCGGAACAGCAGCGTGAAATCGCCAGCGAAGGCGGGCGCGCCGCGCATGAAAAAGGCACGGCGCACGAATTCACGTCGGAAGAAGCACGCCGCGCCGGCAGCCAGAGCCATAAAAACGATGGCAACCGGCAAAGCGCCAGTACTGCGCAAAATCCGGGCGGGCGCGACGACGCCAGCATGAAGCAGGACAATCCGAACAAGCAAAGCGGAAGTTCTGGCTCATCGGGCAGCGGCGGCAGCCGTGGCAGCTGACGCCGTGACGGCAGTTTGAGACCACAGGCGGCTTGCGGGCCGCCTGGTGTTTAATTGTGTAGGATAATTCCTGCACTTTGATCTGATGACTTCCTATGCCTGTCTTCGCCGCCGTGGACTATGCTGGAAAGGTTGCAATCATGCAGCACATCAATGACGGAGGTCGACATGGCACAGAACACTACACCGGAGCCGGCGGACAAGGCAGGCAATCGGCAAACTGCCGGAACGGACAGTGGCAACCGGCAAAGCCACGCCCAGGAAGGAGAACATTTCGTGCTGGTCGACAGTGAACAGGGACTCGATATCGGTGATGACCTGTTTTCCATCGGCGAGGTGCGGCGCGCTGACCGGCTGCCACGCCAGTACCAGGGCGGCAACGCCGGCCAGAGCCGGCAAAGCGCCGACGATGCACCCGATACCACGGGCAGCACTGGCGTGTGAATCCTCAGTTGATGCTCCAGGCCGCTTGCGCCAGCCGCAGTATGTGCTCGCGCACGTCGGCTGGCCACGTTGTTATTTGCTCCATGAAAGCCTCGCGCTGGCCTGCAAAGAGCGCGCGGCTCGCTTCCTCGAACCCCGTTTCATCGCCAGCGAGCGCACTCATCACACGGTAGGCCGTTTCACGTGCCTGCCGCTGTTCGTCGACCGCCTTGTTGTCGCGCTGCGCATGCTCCACCAGTTTGCGCAAGGCCACCGAAGCGCCACCAGGCTGCGTTGCCAGCCATTCCCAATGGCGCGGCAGCAAGGTGATTTCGCGCGCCACCACGCCCAGTCTGGGCCGGCCCGCCGTGCGTGGCGCGGCCGCTGCGATGGTCTCTGCCACTGGTTCGCGCTGCTGCGGCAAGCGCAGCAAGACCTCGGCCAGGCTGCCGTGCAGGTTCAGGTCGATCTGCTGGCCATTGTCATCATTGAAAATCAGGATTTGCGCGTCGGGTTCCAGGGTCACGAGTTCCTTGAGCGTCTGTGCCACGGCGTGCAGGCTGCCGGCGGCAACCTTGCGCTTGCCGGCAAAGGCGGTGAGGGGGGATGGGTGCATGCTGCCTCCTTGTAGTGTCAGGGTAGCAGCTTATTTTACCCGGGTTAAATTAAAAGTCAATAAAATCCGGGTAAAATTTTACAGATCGATGCGGCCGTGTTCGCCCAGGTCTTTCGGCGTGTCACCCGTGATGGCGGCCTTGGCCATTTCAAAGAACTGGCGCATCTTGCTCGCTTCGCTGTCCCAGTATTCGGCCGACTGGATGGTGACCTTGATCAGCGACAGGTGCGGATCGTCGAGCCCGCCAGGGAACCAGGCCTTGACGATGGGGTTCCACAGTTCTTCCGCCTTGGCGCGGTCCTTCAGCAATTCGGCGCGGCCGCAGACCGAGACATACAGGCTGTCGCTCGGCTCGGCAAAGCTGACGTTCACCTGGGGATTGTTCAGCAGGTCGCGCGTATAGGCAGCCTCGTCCGTAACGAAAAACCAGATCTGGCCTTCACTGTCGACTTGCTGCCGGGTCAGCGGGCGGCTGGTCAGCGTGCGCATGTCGTCGCTGGTGGTAAACATGCCGAATTTGACGCTGTTGATCTTCTCGCCAATGGTGGCGATCTGTTCGCTGGTGTAGGAAGTCATGCTGTGCTCCGTGTGTGGTTGTCCTGAACAACAGCATAGGCCGCACGCCACGCTTGCTCTGTTCGACAGCGTACTTTGCAGCCAGGTTGCCGCCGTCGCTCCATGTTTCAACATTGTTACAAAACGTTGTTGTCCTTGTGCCTATAGTATATTGACTTAATAAATGATAATCATTATCATTAATCAGATAATGTCTGTGGTCTGCCCCTAATGAAGGATGTGAATGAAGCAAGCTGACGTGTCGCGCAGCAACGCCAGCCGCGCTGTGTGGTTAAAGCAACTACATCAATGGCACTGGATCAGCTCGGCCTTGTGCCTGCTGGGCATGTTCCTGTTCGCCATCACCGGCCTGACCCTCAACCACGCCAGCCAGATCGAAGCCAAACCCGTCATTTCGCGCCAGAAAGCACAACTGCCGGCGCCGCTGGTCACGGAACTGGCCGCCTATGCCGCCAAGCATGACGGCGCCAATGCGCCCCTGCCGCAAGCGGCCGAGCGCTGGCTGAAACAGCAGTGGTCGGTGTATGCGGACGGTCGCCCGGCGGAATGGAGTCACGAGGAAGTCTACTTGCCGATGCCCAGGGCCGGCGGCGACGCCTGGGTGCGCATCGGCCTCGAAGACGGCGCCGCCGAATACGAATTGACCGACCGTGGCTGGATCTCCTGGCTCAACGATGTGCACAAGGGCCGCAACACGGGCGTGGCCTGGTTCTGGTTCATCGATATTTTTGCCGGGCTGTGCATCGTGTTTTGCCTGACCGGGCTGTTGATACTGAAATTTCATGCGGCCAACCGGCCGTTCACCTGGCCGATGGTCGGTCTCGGTATCCTGATTCCTTGCGCGATCGCGCTGCTGTTTATCCACTGATGTATTTTTTACTTTGACAGGCACACCATGAAATTACGCTACTCCCTTGCGCTCGGTCTTCCCCTGATCGGCACCTCGGCGATGGCGGCCGACCTGGCCCTCAAGCTTGAAATCCCGCAACTGAATGTGGCGGAATACCATCGTCCTTACGTGGCCGCCTGGCTGGAATCGGCTGACCAGAAAGTGGTGAGCAACCTGGCCGTGCTGTACGACGTGAAGAAGAAGGACAAGGCGGGCGAGAAGTGGCTCAAGGACATGCGTTCGTGGTGGCGCAAGAGCGGCCGCGACCTGGCCATGCCGGTCGATGGCGTGAGCGGCGCCACGCGTGCTCCAGGCGAACACAACCTGACTTTCCCAGGCTCGAAAGCCGTGCTCGACAAGCTGCCGGCCGGTGAATACCAGTTGGTGGTGGAAGCGGCGCGCGAAGCCGGCGGCCGCGAACTGGTGCGCGTGCCCTTCCAGTGGCCGCCGAAGTCGGCCCTGTCCGTTCCTGCCAAAGGCAAGGAAGAACTCGGCAACGTCGTCGTCCAACTCAAACCTTAAGGCGCTCCCATCATGTTGAAGCAATTGAACAAACCGCTGATCGCCCTGGCCCTGGCCGGCCTGGCCCTGAACGCCCACGCCCACCGTGGCTGGATGGTGCCGTCGAGCACGATGGTGGAAAGCAAGGACGCCTGGGTGACGGTGGACGCCGCCATCTCCGAAGGCCTGTTCGAGATCGACCACCAGCCGCTGCGTCTCGACGCCCTGGTCGTCAGCGGTCCTGGCGGCGCGATCGTGGCGCCGGCGAACGCCATCATGGGCCGCCTGCGCAGCGTGTTCGACGTCAAGATGGAAAAACCGGGCACATACAAGGCGGCCATCGTGTCGCAAAACGTGATGGCCAGCTACAAGGTCAACGGCGAGCAGAAGCGTTTCCGTGGCAACGAGGAAAGCTTCAAGAAAGACCTGCCGGCCGACGCGCAGGACGTCAAGGTCACGCGCACCGCTAGCCGCCTGGAAACGTTTTTCAGCAATGGCGAAACCAGCATGGACGTGTTCAAGCCGACCGGCGTGGGCCTGGAACTGGTGCCCGTGACGCATCCGAACGACCTGCGCACCGGCGAAAAAGCCACCTGGCGCTTCCTGATCGACGGTAAACCCGCTGCCAACCAGGCTTTCAGTCTGGTACCGGGTGGCGTGCGCTACCGTGGCGTGCTCGGCGAAATCCGCCAGAGCACCGACGCCAGGGGCGAAATCACGTTCACGCTGCCGGCCGCCGGCATGTACTACGTCAACAGCAGCTGGCCAGCGGCCACGCCACCGGTGGCCGGCCAGCCGCCAGCCATGCCCGAGCGCCGCATGACCTATGCGGCCACCGTGGAAGTGTTGCCGCAGTAAATGGTGCGCCGGGTACTGCTGCCGCTGCACCTCGATGATCGCACGCCGCCGCCAGGCGCCGCGATCCGGGATCTGCATGGCTTGACCATGGGCACCAGCTGGTCGGTGCGCCTGGTTGACAGCGCCATGCCGGGCCGCGCCGGCAGCGCCGACTTGCGGCAAGGCTTACAACA
The DNA here is from genome assembly GCF_002250505.1 of Janthinobacterium sp. PC23-8. GTDB lineage: Bacteria > Pseudomonadota > Gammaproteobacteria > Burkholderiales > Burkholderiaceae_D > Janthinobacterium. Next base: position 768,183 of record NZ_NJGY01000001.1, on the reverse strand, counting down.
GCAGCTGGACCTGGTGGTGGCGCAGATGAGCCACTGGCAGGCGGACTCCGACCTGGGCCGTTTCAACCGCGCCGCGCCTGGCAGCTGGCAGCAACTGCCGGCCGCCTTTGGCGAGGTGCTCGATTTTGCGCTGCAGGTGTCGCAGGCCAGCGCCGGCGCGTACGACCCGTGCGCCGGCGCCCTGGTCAATGCCTGGGGGTTTGGTGCCGGGAATCGCCATGACCAGCCCGGCTTTCGGGCGCCCGATGCGGCAAGCGTGCGGCAATTATTGTCGCAAGATCGCCGCATCGAGTTCGATGTGGCCACGCGCCGCGTGCGCCAGAGCGGCAGCGTGCAGCTCGATCTGTCCTCCGTTGCCAAGGGCTATGCGGTGGACCGGCTGGCGCGCTACCTCGACAGCCAGGGCGTCGAACATTATCTGGTGGAAGTCGGCGGCGAACTGCGCGGCGCCGGCTGCAAGAGCGACGGCCAGCCGTGGTGGGTGATGCTCGAGCAGGTCGATGACGCCGACGCCGCCTTGCATCCGGCACAAATGATGCTGGCGCTGCATGGCCTGTCGGTCGCCACCTCGGGCGACTACCGCCGCTTCTTCCACGATGGCAGCGTGCGTTACGCCCATACCATCGATCCGCGCAGCGGCATGCCGATCAACAACCAGCTCGCCTCCGTCACGGTGGTGCATGCGCAGTGCATGGCGGCCGACGCCTGGTCCACCGCCCTGACCGTGCTCGGTAGCGAGGCCGGCATGGTGCTGGCCGAACAACAGGGCCTGGCGGCGCGCTTCGTGCGGCGCGACGGCCAGGCTTATCAAGAATACCTGAGCAGCGCCTTGCTGGCGTTGCTCGTCGATTGACGACTCCATGATGTTTACCCACGATACGACGCGGCTGTTGCTGCTGGCCGGCCTGTCTCTCAGTTATGCCGGCGTTTGCCTGGCGCCCTGGCTGCGCGCGCGCGCCAAACGCCGCGCCGCCGCTGCCCCCGGGGCCGCGCCGGGCGGCAGTCCGGCCTGGCTGGTGGCGTATGCCAGCCAGACCGGCAACGCCGAAGAGCTGGCCACGCAGACGGCGTACCATCTGCAACTGGCCGGCGTCGCCGTGCGCGTGTGCGCCCTGGATGAACTGACGGCGCAGGAGCTGCGGCAGGCCGAACGGGCGCTGTTTTTGCTCAGCACCTACGGCGAGGGCGATGCGCCCGACAACGCCGCCGCCTTTAGCGGTCGGCTGATGACGGGCGAACTGGCGCTGCAGCAACTGCATTACGGCGTGCTGGCCCTGGGCGACCGCGGCTACCGCCAGTTCTGCGGCTTCGGCCGCGCGTTCGATGCCTGGCTGGCCGGGCAGGGCGCAGCGAGCCTGTTCGAGCGTATCGAGGTCGACCGCAGCGCCAGCGCCGCCATTGCCGCATGGTTCCAGCAACTGAGCCACCTGGCAGGTACCAGCGATGCACCCGACTGGAGCGCGCCCGCGTTCGACGACTGGCGCTTGATGGCGCGGCGTCTGCTCAATCCCGGCAGCGCCGGCGGCCCCATCTATCACGTGGAACTGGCGCCCGCCAGCGGCGTTTTGCCGGACTGGCAGTCGGGCGACCTGGTGCAGCTGGCCGCGCCGGCCGACCGATCGACGCCGCGCGAGTATTCGATCGCCTCGATACCGCAGGACGGCCGCGTGCACTTGCTGGTGCGCCAGCACAGCCATTCCGACGGCAGCCTGGGCGTCGCTTCCGGCTGGCTGACGCAGGCAGTGCAGCCAGGTGAACTGGTGCAGCTGCGCGTGCGCCAGCATCGGCGTTTCCGCCTGGAAGACAATGCCGAACGGCCCTTGATTTTGATCGGCAACGGCAGCGGCATCGCCGGCCTGCGCGGCCACCTGAAAAGCCGGGTGCTGGCGGGCCAGCGGCGCAACTGGCTGATCTTCGGCGAGCGCAACGCGGCCCACGACGCGCATTACCTGGAAGAACTGCAACGCTGGCATGCCAGCGGCGAGCTGCCGCGCCTGGACCTGGTGTTTTCGCGTGACCAGGAACAGCGCCTGTATGTGCAGGACCGCCTGCGCGGCAATGCCGATGAAGTGCGGCAGTGGCTGGCGCAGGGCGCGGCCCTCTATATTTGCGGCAGCCTGGCCGGCATGGCCGGCGGCGTCGACCAGGCGCTCGAAGAGATGCTGGGCCGCCCGGGTCTCGATGCGCTGGCGCAAGAGGGGCGCTACCGCCGCGACGTGTATTGACGCGGCACGCTATTATCGTTGTTTCAACCGAGGAGGACAGCATGAGCGACACTATCGAGACGATTTCCATCAACCTGATCAATGGCGATGCGACCAGCCTGGCCGCCTACCGTGGCAAGGTGCTGCTGGTGGTCAACGTGGCTTCGGCCTGCGGCCTGACACCGCAATACGAAGGCCTGGAAAAACTCTACGAGGAAAAACAGGCCGAGGGCCTGGTGGTGCTGGGCTTTCCCGCCAATGAATTCGGCGCGCAGGAGCCGGGCAGCAACGAAGAGATCGCCGACTTTTGCACCAGCAAGTTCAGCGTGCGTTTCCCGATGTTCGAAAAAATCGTCGTCAAGGGGCCGGACCAGCATCCGCTGTACCGGCAACTGGTTGCCGCCCAGCCGCGCGCGCAGGAAAAGCCGGGCAGCGACTTTCGCGCCAGACTGGCCGGTTACGGCATCACGCAAGACAAGCCCGAGGATGTGCTGTGGAATTTCGAAAAGTTTTTGATCAGCAAGGATGGCAAGGTGGTGGGGCGCTACGCACCCGACACCACGCCGGACGACGCCATCCTTGCGGACGCCATCGCGCGCGAACTGCGCGCCTGAGTTGATCAGTCCTGCCTGGCGTGCTGGCCGACCGGTTCCAGCTCGCTGCTCACTTCCTGCAAGCCGCGCGCCAGGCTGGAAATGCTGGGGTTGTCGATGAACACGCAACGCTTGCCGGTGCGCTTGCAGTAATCCTTCACGCGCCAATAGGCGCTGTGGCTGATGCAGCCGGTCTGGCATATCACCAGGTCGGCCGCCGCCAGGCTCGAATCGAGCAGGTTGGCATTGTCTTCCAGGCCGCCATCATGGTGGGCGAACTGGGCGCCGACCCGTTCGATCAGCGCGCGGTAGGTGGCGACGTTGCCGCTGCGCCCACCGACGCACAGCACGCTCTGGTCGACCAGGCGGATCGGCATTTTCAGCTTGCCGCCGCTGGGCGCTTCCAGCTTGGGTGCCGGCGGCGGTGGCGCGGCCGCGACAGGTCGTTCCTGGGCCTGCTTCAATGCCGTGATTTGCAGCCGCAATTCTTTTTCGCGCTCATCCATTTGCGCCAGCCGAAGGGCCAGCCGGGTGCGTGACTCGAGCGCGGGGATGGCCGATTGCAACTGCGCCAGCTCGGCCCGCAAGCCGTCGATCACGCTGTCCTTGCCGATGGACTCGGCGCGCGTGCGCAGCAGCAGCGCTTCCTGGCGTTCCAGTTCGCCCGTTTTTTCCTGCAGCATGGCCTGGCTGCGTTGTTGTAGCTTGGACAGTTCCTGCGCCAGCCGTGCATTTTCTTCCTGCAAGGTGGACAATTTTCCCATGTCGGCGCGCACGCAGGCGCCGGCCTGGTGCTGGATCATGTGCAGGTCGCGGCACATCTGCTCTTCCAGTTCGGCATTGCAGCGCGGATGGGTCAGGCCGGCCCAGAAGGCGCCGGAAACGTCGCCGTTGGCCACCGCCGCGCGCCACAGTTGCGCCACTTGTTCCTTCGTTTTGGCGCCGCGAAAACGCAGGATCACAGGGGCGTAGCGGCGTTCCAGTTCCTTTTGCAGCGCTTCGGACAGGCGGTTGCGCGCGCCGCATTCGGTCACCGCGCCCACATGCACCTCGTAGTCGTCGGCCAGCACGCGGCCCCCCGTCATCTTGCCGACGAGTTTGCGCAAGTAACCGAGCGGCAAACCGACGCCGACCAGCGGGCAATGGCAGGTATGCGACAGCTCCCACAGGCGCCGGCGGCGCGAAGTGAGTGCGGCTGCATCGGCCTCGGCGGCGCAACAGTTGCTGATGACGGGCAATGAGGTGTCTTTGTCACACATGGCGGTTTCCTGTAGGGCTGGAGTGAGGAGCAGGGCGGCGCTTATTGCGCCAGCGGCAGGTGCTGTCTGGGGTTGACCAGGCGGTCCAGGCGTTCGAGCAAGGTCGCCCTGGACGGCTTGGGCAGGTTGATCTCGACCATCGACGCCCACTGCTGCGACAACTGCTGACAGGTGGCCCGCAGCACCGGCGCCAGGCCTGGCAGGCTGGACAGCACCCGCAGGTGGCGCTCGATCACCGACGCCAGTTTCGGACATGCCGCGTCGGCATGGTAGTGCGACATCAGGTGCAGCACGTTGGACAGCATCAGCTCGGGCTGTTGCTCATGGATCGCCAACATCGTGTCGATACGGTCGTTCGCCATCAAACGCTCCTGTGCGGTAGTGTCGCTGGCGGGCACGCCGGGAGCGCGCAACTGGCTTGCGGAAAAGGGAAGACGGGCGGGCCGGCTGCGGCTGGCTCAGGCGGTGAGGATCAGTTTGTTCAGTTGCGTAACGCGCAGGCGGTAAATCTTGCCGCTGTGTTCGATTTCGACTTCGCGGCCCTGCTGCAGCAGCGCTTCGCTGGTGATGCGGCGGGCCGGCTGCGCCATGCTGACGGGCTGGCGAACATGGGCGGTGGCGGCATCCTGGATCATGGCTGGTTTTGAGCTGTGCATGGGTGGCTTTCCTTGTCTTACTTGAGAATGATTCGTATTTGCATTATTGTTGAATGTGACCCGAAATGCAAGCCTTATTTACGCAAAAAAGGTGCTTTTTTGCGGATGAAAAAAGACCCGGCAGGAGCGCATTCTCCGGCCGGGTCAAGCCTGTGCGAAATGAATTAAACGGCCAGCAATTGCGGTGTGTCGAGGGCGGCGACGCTGGCGGCCTCGGCCTTGAGCTTGGCTGCGGCCAGTTGCTTGGCGCGCGAGCGCGACGGCGGCAGGCGGCGCAGGGTTTTCAGCGCTTCCGGATCCTTGATGCCGATGGTGCGCTGGTCCACCGAGATCAGGCCGATTTCATTGAAGGCCGACAAGGTACGGCTGACCGTTTCCAGTGTCAGGCCCAGGTAGCTGCCGATTTCATGACGCGTCATGCGCAGGTTGAACAGCTTGCTTGAATAACCCATCTGGGCGAAGCGCTCGGCCAGCGAGACGAGAAAGCGGGCCACGCGCGCTTCGGCGGAGAGCGCCCCCAGCATGCCGATCATCGCCTGTTCGCGCACCAGCTCGCGGCTCATCACGCCGTACATGACGTTTTCCAGTTCCAGGTGGACGCGGCCCAGGGCCGTGAGTTTTTTGAACGGCAGCAAGATCAGGTCGCAGTCGGACAGCGCCACCGCTTCCGACGAGTAATGGCGGGTGTGGATGCCGTCGACGCCGAGCATGTCGCCTTTCATGGGGAAACTGAGCACCTGTTCATTGCCGAACTCGTCGATCAGCACGGTTTTCAGGAAACCCGAGTTGACGATATACAGGGTGTCGAAGGGCTGGCCGATGGTGTGGATGCGCTGGCCAGTCTTGAACTGCACGTGCTGGAACAGCAGTTCGTCGGCGGCGACGGTGCAGGCGGTGGAAATATGCAGCAGATCGCAGACCTCCTTCAGGTTCGACCACAGCCGACCCTGGCGCTGGCGGCCCGCTTCCATGGAAGTTGCTGGCGGCATGGGCGAGGCGGCACGGGTTTCTGACGTTTGCGTGGACAGCATGTTCATCTCCTGGTGGCAGGTCGATCATATTGAATAACGAAATGCTCAGGGACTGCGCCATGTAGCGGCATGGTCCTGGCGGTTAGTGCTTGAAGCGCTGAAACTTGCTTGGTGATGAAATAACTTCCAGCAACTTGATGACTGGTTTCAGTATGCCAACACGCGTATGGAATTCATATCAGTCGAGGCTGAATATGGCAGTAGGAGCTAAGGAGAGAGGGGTAGGATTGTTCCTACTGTGATGCACCCGCGCGCGGCGCGCTGCTTCAGGTCTTGAACGGCGACAGCAGGCGGTGGGCGACGGCGTATTGCACCATTTCTGAAAGCGAACTCATGCCCATTTTTTGCATGATGCGCGTCTTGTGCGTGCTGACGGTCTTGACGCTCAGGTGCAGGTTGTTGGCGATTTCCGTGATCGACTTGCCGGCCACCAGCAGCGAGAACACTTCGAATTCGCGGTCCGACAATTGCTTGTGCAGCAGGCTTTCGTTCGGCATCATGATGTTGAGCACGAGTTGCTCGGCCACTTCGGCGCTGATATACGGGCGCCCCGAGGCCACTTTGTGGATTGCGCCGACCAGCTGGGTGCCGGCGCTTTCCTTGGTCAGGTAGCCTTGCGCGCCAGCGCGGATGGCGCGCACGGCGTATTGCTCTTCTTCATGCATGGTGAGGATCAGGATGGCCAGCTTGGGCGCTTCGCTGCGGATCTGGCGGATCAGGTCGACTCCGCTGCGCCCCGGCATCGACAGGTCGAGCAGCAGCAGGTCGAAGCCGCCCTGGCGCACCTGGTTCAGCACTTCGAAGCCGTCGATGGCTTCGCCGACGATGTCGATATCGGGCGCGCCGTCGAGTATGCGCTTCAGGCCTTCGCGCATGATGGTGTGGTCGTCGGCAATCACAATACGTATCATAGGGAGCGGTAGGTTGGGTCGTCGGAAAATTGTTATGAAACAGAAAAGGTTGTCATTTTAGCCGAAAAAGTCCGCGGCGCCAGCATTTGCCGACCGGATGGTCTATTGCGATGGTGGTTCCTTGATCAGCCGGTGCACCAGTACCGGCAAAGTCGAGTGCGACAGCACCTTGTTGGTGACGCTGCCCAGCAGCAACTGGCCCCAGCCGCTGCGGCCGTGCGAACCCATGAAGATCAGGTCGCAATGCTGGATCTGCGCCACTTCGACGATCTTCAGCGCGGGGCTGTCGGAAAATGCCGTCAGGCCTGTCGCCTCCAGGCCCCGCCTGGCGGCCTCGTCGAGGATGGGTTGCCAGTGGCCGCTGCCGGCCTTGCGCATGGCGATGCGGTATTCCTCTTCGCTGGGATAGCTGGGAGGAATGATTTCGATATAGACGGGGTACTGGTATTCGGGCGCCACATACAGCGCGAGTATGTCGGCGTGCATCTGGTCGGCGAAGGCGACGCCGGCGCAGGCGGTCAGGTTGGAAACGGCGGAACCGTCGGTGGTGATCAGAATTTTCTTATACATGACAGCTCCTTCTTAAATGAACCGCTGCGCGCAGCCTGCCTCATTGTAGGGCGGGTGGCATGATTGTATTCATGTAAAGACTTGATATTTATCAATAGTTGTGCAGCTTTAGTATAGACAAGATTGGCGGAAAAGCAGTCATTTGACGCTGACGGTGTGGCGCAAGGTGGTTGAAGGCAAGGTTTTCTCGCCCGATTGATGTTCTTGCCTGCGCGCCAATGGTATATTTCCAAATACAACACCTGACACAGATATTTTCATATGGAAAAGGGATTGTATGCCCGCTTTGCGGCGGGAAGCGCGTTTTGAGATTTACCAACAGGCCGGCGCCCTGCTACACTCGCACCATCGCAGCGGTATTGCCTCAAATCATCTTAATCGAGAAATTGTGGGTATCAGTCTGTAAAACGCACAGTTCAGGCGGAATTTTGACAAATTATGGAGAAGCAGGGATATGACCAACGCCGCTGATGATTTTGACGCCTTATTCGATGAAGTATCTTCTCAACGCACCGAGGCGCCCAAGGCTGCGCCCGCACCCCCGGCGCCATCGGCGGACATGGCGGATGACGATTTCGACGCCCTGTTCGACGCGGTATCGACCAGCGCAGCGCCAGCGCCGGCCGCGCCAGCGCCAGCCGCTGCACCAGCGGCGCCTGCCGCGCCAGCCGCTGGCGGCGCCGAGCCGGTCGACCAGGCCGACAAGCCGATGTTCGAACGCCTGGGCGGCATCGTGCGCCTGCTGCACGACTCGCTGCGCGAACTGGGCTACGACAAGGCGCTGACGGAAGCGTCGTCGCAGATCGTCGATGCCCAGGACCGCCTCGAATACGTCGCCACCCTGACCGAGCAGGCCGCCAACAAGGTTCTCAATACGCTCGATGAAGGCATGCCGGCGCAGGACGTGCTGTCGAAAAAGGCCAAGGACATGGACAGCCGCTGGACGGCACTGTTCGACGGCAAGCTCAGCCTCAATGAATTCAAGGCCCTGGCCGGCGACTCGCGCCAGTTCGCGCAGGCCGTGACGGAAGCGACCGAGGCAGAAAAAGCCCGCCTGCTGGAAATCATGATGGCCCAGGACTTCCAGGACATTACTGGCCAGCTGATCAAGAAAGTGGTGATTATCACCAAGACGGTGGAAAATGAGCTGGCGCAGTTGCTGCGCGACAACGCCCCTGCCGAAGTACGCGAGAAACTCGCGCAGAAGCACGAAGCGCCGTTGATGCAAGGACCTTCCGTGCCGTCGGTGGCGCTGGACCAGGATAATGTCGACGACCTTCTTGCCGATTTGGGATTCTAATGGACGATATGCTCAAGGATTTCGTCGTTGAGGCGATGGATCTTGCGGTGAATGTTGAAGAGCACTTGCTGCGTCTCGAACGCGATCCGGACAACAAGGAAACACTGAATGCGGTGTTTCGTTCTTTTCACACCATCAAGGGCGGCGCCGGTTTCATGGGCCTGCCTGCGCTGGTGGCGGCCTGCCATCTGACGGAAAACCTGTTCGACGCGCTGCGCACGGGCGCCGCCCCGGTCACGCCGATCGCCATTGAGGCGGCGCTGCAGGCGTCCGGCTTCGTGGCCGACCAGTTGACGGAGCTGGCCAATGGCGCCGCACCGGAAAGCCTGCCGGCCATGCCGGAAGAGCTGGAAGTGATCCTGACCAACGCCATCGAGGGCAAGAGCATGGATGCGCCCGCCGTCTCCGTGCCTGTGCCGGCGCCTGCGGTGGTTGTTGAAGCGGCCGTGGCGGCAGTTCCCGTCGCCGCTGCGCCTGCGGCCGCTGCAGTGATCGGCGCCGATGGCCTCGACTGGACCGCCCTGTATAACGCCGTGGTGCCGGCCGGCAGCCAGCTTGCTGTCGTCGCAACTTCGGCTGGCGCGCCTGCGCCTGTCGCCGCTGCCGTTGCGGCTGCACCGGTCGCCGCCGCCAAGCCTGCCGCCAGGGCCGTCGACAGTGTGGTGCGCGAAGAGCGCCCGGAGATGCGCCATGCCGCGCCGGTCAAGGAAGACAGTATCCGTGTCGACGCCGTCAAGCTCGACGCCTTGCTGGAAGTGGCCGGCGAATCGGTGCAGGCCGCCAATCAGGCTGCCGTGTTGCTGGAGCGCTTGCTGCAGTTCAAATTCGAAGGCCAGGCCGCCACCCTGATGGCGACCCTGGCGGAAACCCTGGAGCGCGCCTCGCGCTACTCGACCGAGCTGCAAAGGGCGACCTTGGCCACGCGCATGCAGCCGGTGGGACGCCTGTTCCAGAAATTCCCGCGCCTGGTGCGCGAACTGGCCAAGGACCTGGGCAAGGATGTGGAACTGACCATCGAAGGCGCGGAAACGGAAGTGGACCGCGTGGTGGTCGACAGCCTGTACGATCCGCTGGTGCACATGCTGCGCAACTCGCTTGACCATGGCGTCGAATCGCCCGAAGACCGGCTGGCCGCCGGCAAGCCTGCCAAATCCTATATTTCCCTGAAGGCCTGGCAGGAAGCGAACAGCGTGATGATTGTGCTGCAGGACGATGGCAAGGGCATGGACCCGGCTTTCCTGCGCAGCAAGGCGCAGCAAAAAGGCCTGATCAGCGAAAACGCGCAACTGAGCAACGACGAGTGTTTCCAGCTGGTCTTCCTGCCGGGTTTCTCGACCAAGGAAGTCGCCTCCAGCGTGTCGGGCCGCGGCGTCGGCATGGACGTGGTCAAGACGGCGGTGGAAAAAAACCGTGGCGCCATCCATATCGAGTCGTCGCTGGGCAAGGGCACGAAATTTGCCATCCGCCTGCCAATCGAGCTGTCGATCGTGCCGACCATGCTGGTATCGACCTCGGGCGCCGCGCTGGCGCTGCCGATGGCGGTGGTGCAGCGCGTGGTCGAGTTGCCGGAAACGTTCATGGAAGTGGGCGGTGCGCCGGTACTGAAAGACCAGGGCCGTCCGTTGCCGGTGCGTTCGCTGGCCGGCTCGCTCGGCTACGAGCCTTGCAGCGAGCGGGTCGGCATTGTGGTCGCCGCGCCGCAGCCGTATATCCTGGCGGTGGCGGCCGTCGATGGCACGGCCGATCTGGTGATCAAGCCGATGACGGCCATCACCGTCGAAGGCATCACGGGTACCGCCCGTTCGGCTGAAGGCGAACTGGTGCTGGTGGTGGGCCTGTCCTTCCTGATGGACGGCTGCCGCGGCAGCGTGCGCATGGCGGCCTGACCGTTTGCATGTTTCAAAAAAAGCCTGCGGCAGAGTTTTTGCCGCAGGCTTTTTTTATTGCACGCCGTCAACCGGGCGCAGGCTGCCGCCTTCCAGCCAGCGCTGCACGCGCAGCACCTCCCCGGCGCGGCCCGCTTCGTCCTTGGGCTGCGGCAAATAGATGTCGGGCATGATGCCGTCCAGGTCCACCTGCAGATGCGGCAAGCGGGTCGAGCGCGAGGTGGCGTAGGCCACATGGCGCAGGCCTGACGGCAGGGCTTGCAGGCGCAGATTCGAATAATCGAGCGCACCATTGCTGTTGCGCCCGATCAGCTTGACGCGAAAACTTTGCCGCGCTGCGAGCAGGAATTGTTCGCAGGAGCTGCTGCAATCGCGGTCGACCAGCACCGCCACCCGTGCCGGCTGTATTTTCTCTTTGGCAAAGTGTGCATAGCGGATGGGCGTATCCGCGATTTGCGCCACGAACTGGCCCGGCGGCACGCTGCGCATGCGCTCCATGGCCTTGGCCATGCTGATCGGGCAGCTGGCGTCACCTGGCGCATACAGCGCGCAGATGGTTTCCTGGTTGGCGATATTGGCCGGCGTGGACAGCCATTCTACGCCCATGGTGACGCTCTCGCCGGACGCGATCCATGGCAACAGCGAGGCATACGTGCTGTCGCTGCCGCCGTTGTTGCGCCTGACATCGATGATCCAGTTGCGCCGGCGTTGCAGGTCCTGGCGCTTGCTTGCCAGTAAATCAGCGATGGCGTTGGCGTACTGCGGGAAAAAACTGGGCAGCGTCAGCAGTGCGGTGTGCGACGACAGCAGTCGCAGCGATGGCGACCTGTCCGCCATGGCTGTCGCCAGTGTGGCGTTGCCAGTGGCTTTGTCCTGCCGCAACGCGCTGTCTGGCACGACCTGCAGATGGCCTTTGCGCCACTTGCCCAGATACTCGGACAGCGCCACATTGCAAGCGGCCTCATCGTTTGCGCCGGTCGCCGCCGCGCTGGCGCTGGCCAGCGCCTGGTCGAAATACGCTTGGCCCTTTTGCGCCAGGTGCTGGCGTGCGCCGGTATCGTTTTCCAGCAAAAAGTCGGGCAGGGCGCGCAAGTCCTGCAGGCAGGCCTCGCTGGGCGAGGCCGCCTGCGCATGGCTGGCGGCAAGGGTAGCGAGGATGGCTGTCGCAAAAAAATGTCGTTTCATCAATGCTATCTTCGTTGGAAATGTTATCAAAATACAATACACGAAAGTTGCTGAAACGCCTATGGCTTTGCAGGGGCGCCGTCATTGCTTCGGACGGGCTGACTGAAGGACCGGCCTGATGCCACAAGAACGATGTAATCGGCAATTTCCAGCTCAAATCCAACAAATGGGCCGAACTTTGTATCGCCAATCCCACGGATGGCCCGCTTTCGGTTCTGTGGCAGGCAAAATATGGCATAATCCATGTGGATCACCGTATGAATCTGGACTCACTTGATCACTTACTACAGGCAATGCGGCCTTGCCGCATAACTCATGATGAAGACGCTTTACGACAAACTCTGGGAATCCCACGTGGTGCGCGCCGAAGAAGACGGCACGACCATTCTGTATATCGACCGGCACCTGGTGCACGAAGTGACCAGCCCGCAAGCGTTCGACGGACTACGCGACGCCGGGCGCCAGCCGTGGCGCATTTCCGCCAACCTGGCCGTGGCCGACCATAACGTGCCCACCACCAGTCGGGCCGACGGCATTGCCGACCCGGTCTCGCGCCTGCAGGTCGAAACGCTGGACAAGAACGCCAAGCACTACGGCCTGACGTATTTCAACATGAACGACAAGCGCCAGGGCATCGTGCACGTGATCGGCCCCGAGCAGGGCGCGACCCTGCCCGGCATGACGGTCGTCTGCGGCGACTCGCACACCTCGACCCATGGTGCCTTCGGCGCGCTGGCGCACGGCATCGGCACCTCGGAAGTCGAGCACGTGCTGGCCACGCAAACCTTGCTGCAAAAGAAATCGAAATCGATGCTGGTGCAGGTCGACGGCGTGATGCCGGCCGGCGTGACGGCGAAGGACATTGTGCTGGCCATTATCGGCAAGATCGGCACGGCTGGCGGCACCGGCTACTGTATCGAGTTCGGCGGCGCGGCCATCCGCGCGCTGTCGATGGAAGGGCGCATGACGGTCTGTAACATGGCGATCGAAGCGGGTGCGCGCGCCGGCATCATCGGCGTCGACGACACCACCATCAACTACGTCAAGGGCCGCCCGTTTTCGCCGGCCGGCCCGCACTGGGACCGCGCGGTGGCCTACTGGCGCACCCTGCATTCGGACCCGGGCGCGCGCTTCGACCTGGTCGTCACCCTGAACGCGGCGGAAATCGAGCCGCAGGTCACCTGGGGCACCTCGCCTGAAATGGTGGTTGGCATCGACGGCCGCGTACCCGATCCCGACCAGGAAAAAGACAGCGTCAAACGCGACGCCATCGAAAAGGCGCTGGTCTACATGGCCTTGAAACCGAACACGCCGATCTCGGACATCCGCATCGACAAGGTCTTTATCGGTTCGTGCACCAATTCGCGCATCGAGGACTTGCGCGCGGCGGCCGCCGTGGTGCGCGGCAAGTACCGCGCCTCGAACGTGACCCTGGCGCTGGTGGTGCCGGGTTCGGGCCTGGTGAAGGACCAGGCCGAACGCGAAGGCCTGGACCGCATCTTCAAGGACGCCGGTTTCGAATGGCGCGAACCGGGCTGCTCGATGTGCCTGGCGATGAACGCCGACCGCCTGGAACCGGGCGAACGCTGCGCCTCGACCTCGAACCGCAACTTCGAAGGCCGGCAAGGGCAGGGTGGGCGTACCCACCTGGTGTCGCCGGCGATGGCGGCGGCGGCGGGGATTGCCGGTCACTTTGTCGACGTGCGCGGCTTGCGATGACTACCGGGGCCGGAACGGCTGGCGTACACTGGCTCCGGTCCCTTATTTGATATCACACTCATCATGAAAAAACTCTTCGCCCTCCTGATCGCCTCCCTCGTGCTCGCCGGCTGCAATACCGTGTCGGGCATCGGCCGCGATGTGCAGAAAGTCGGCCAGGTCGTCACCGGCGCCGGCGGAAAATAACCCTGTGGCGGGGTTGGCGCCTGGCGCCGCCCGTCCTACCGAGTACATACAGCATGGATAAATTTACGATTTACGAAGGCCTGGTCGCTCCGCTGGACCGCGCCAATGTCGATACCGACGCCATTATCCCGAAGCAATTCCTGAAGTCGATCCACCGCAGCGGCTTCGGCCCCAACCTGTTCGACGAATGGCGCTACCTCGACCATGGCGAGCCGGGCCAGGACAACAGCCGCCGTCCGCTGAACCCCGAGTTCGTGCTGAACCAGCCGCGCTACCAGGGCGCCTCGATCTTGCTGACGCGCAAAAATTTCGGCTGTGGCTCCTCGCGCGAACATGCGCCGTGGGCGCTCGATCAATATGGCTTTCGCGCCATTATCGCGCCGTCGTTTGCCGATATCTTCTTCAATAACAGCTACAAGAACGGCCTGCTGCCGATCGTCTTGTCGGAGACCCAGGTCGACCATCTGTTCAATGAAGTCAAGGCTTTCCCCGGTTATAAACTGGTGGTGGACCTGGAGCAGCAGCGGGTCTCGACCAGCAATGGCGCCGTATCGTATCCGTTCCAGATCGACGCCTTCCGCAAGTATTGCCTGATGAATGGCCTCGACGATATCGGTTTGACCCTGCGCCATGCCGACGATATCCACGCCTTCGAAGAACGCCATCTCACGAACCAGCCCTGGCTCGCCAACGTCATTTAATTCTATAAAAACATGAAAATTGCTATCCTGCCCGGCGACGGTATCGGTCCTGAAATCGTCGCCCAGGCCGTCAAGGTCCTGAATGTCCTCGGTGAATCGTTTGAGCTGGAAACGGCGCCCGTCGGTGGCGCCGGCTATGCCGCCCACGGCCACCCGCTGCCGGAAGGCACGCTGGCCCTGGCCAAGGCGGCCGATGCGGTGCTGTTCGGCGCTGTCGGCGACTACCAGTACGATAACCTGGAACGCCAGTTCCGCCCCGAGCAGGCGATTCTGGGCCTGCGCAAGAACCTGGGCCTGTTCGCCAACCTGCGTCCGGCGATTCTGTATCCGGAACTGGCGGGCGCTTCGACGCTGAAGCCGGAAGTGGTGTCGGGCCTGGATATTCTGATCATCCGCGAGCTGACCGGCGACATTTACTTTGGCCAGCCGCGTGGCGTGCGCGAGTGCCCGGACGGTCCCTTCAAGGGCCAGCGCGAAGGCTTCGACACCATGCGCTATGCGGAAGGTGAAATCCGCCGCATCGCCCATGTCGCCTTCCAGGCCGCGCAAAAGCGCGACAAGCGCCTGACCAGCGTCGACAAGGCCAATGTGCTGGAAACGTTCCAGTTCTGGAAAGACATCGTCACCGACGTGCACAAGGAATATCCCGATGTCGCGCTCGACCATATGTATGTCGACAACGCCGCCATGCAACTGGTACGGGCACCGAAGAAATTCGACGTGATGGTCACCGGCAACATGTTCGGCGACATCCTGTCGGACGCGGCCGCCATGCTGACCGGTTCGATCGGCATGCTGCCGTCCGCTTCGCTCGACGCCAACAACAAGGGTCTGTACGAACCGTCGCACGGCTCGGCGCCCGACATCGCCGGCAAGGGCATCGCCAATCCGCTGGCCACCATCCTGTCGGCGGCCATGATGCTGCGTTATTCCCTGAACCGCGCAGAGCAGGCCGACCGCATCGAAGCGGCCGTGAAAAGCGTGCTGGCGCAAGGCTTGCGCACGGCCGATATCCACGAAGCGGGCACCACGCTGGTCGGTACCGAGGCGATGGGTGACGCGGTTGTGAAAGCACTGGGATAAATATTTCAATGACGGCGCAGGCCGTCTCTTCTGAGGAAATGGTAATGAAATTAGTAGGCTTGGTAGGTTGGCGCGGCATGGTCGGTTCGGTCCTGATGCAGCGCATGCAGGAAGAGGGCGATTTCGCCCATATCGAACCGGTGTTTTTCACCACTTCGAACACGGGCGGCGCGGCGCCGGCGATGGCGAAGAATGAGACCATCCTCAAGGATGCCAACAGCATCGCCGAACTGTCCAAGTGCGACATCATCATTTCCTGCCAGGGCGGCGACTACACCAGCGCGGTCTTCCCGCAGCTGCGCGCTGCCGGCTGGGACGGCTACTGGATCGATGCGGCCTCGACCTTGCGCATGGAAAAAGACGCCGTCATCGTGCTCGACCCGGTCAACCTGCACGTCATCAAGGATGCGCTGGGCAAGGGCGTGAAGAACTATATCGGCGGCAACTGCACCGTCTCGTGCATGATGATGGGCCTGGGCGGCCTGTTCCAGCACGACCTGATCGACTGGATGACGTCGATGACCTACCAGGCGGCCTCGGGCGGCGGCGCGCAGCATATGCGCGAACTGCTGACGCAATTTGGCACCATCAACAGCTCCGTCAAGGCGCTGCTGGAAAACCCGGCCTCCGCCATCCTGGAAATCGACCGTCAGGTGCTGGCCACCCAGCACGGCTATTCAGCTGACGAGATCAAGCAGTTCGGCGCGCCGCTGGCCGGCAACCTGATCCCGTGGATCGACAAGGACCTGGGCAACGGCCAGTCGAAGGAAGAATGGAAAGCGGGCGCGGAAACCAACAAGATCCTCGGCCGCGGTGCTGACTTCGGCAGCAAGGAAATTGCCGTCGATGGCCTGTGCGTGCGCATCGGCGCCATGCGCTGCCACTCGCAGGCGCTGACCATCAAGCTCAAGAAAGACGTGCCGCTCGACGAGATCAACGACATTATCGCCAGCAACAACGAATGGGTGAAACTGGTGAGTAACACGCGCGAAGCATCGGTGCGCGACCTGTCGCCGGCGGCCGTCACGGGCAGCCTGACCATTCCCGTGGGCCGCGTGCGCAAGATGAGCATGGGCGGCGACTACCTGTCGGCGTTTACCGTTGGCGACCAGTTGCTGTGGGGCGCGGCCGAACCGCTGCGCCGCATGCTGCGCATCTTGCTTGATGCTTGATCGATATTAAAGTCGCTGCATGAATGAGCCGGGGATGGATTTCCGGCTTTTTTTTCGTCCATGCCCGTGGGTGGCTCAACCATGCGGCGCTTGCATAGCTCAGGGCATGATGATATGTTGATACCTCTGGAAAAGTAACTGTTTTCCCATGTCAACCAAGATGCCACCAATTATGCCTGTAAAACCTCGCCCCCGAGTCGCCTCCCTCGCCATCAAAACACTCAGCAGCGCGGTCGCTTGCGCGGTGTTATTGTCACCGGCGGCATACGCGGCCGAGCTGGGCAAGATTACGGTGCTGTCCGCCGTGGGCCAGCCGCTGCGCGCGGAAGTCGAACTGAGCGCCGTCAAGCCTGGCGAAACCACGGCCTTGCTGGCCAAGCTGGCGCCGCCCGAGGCCTACCGCCGGGCCGTGGTCGAGTTCAATCCCGCTTTGGGCGCCCTGACGTTTGCCATCGAGACCCGTACCGGCACGCCGTATATCCGCATCAGCTCGGCGCAGCCGGTGACCGAACCGCTGGTCAATCTGCTGATCGAACTGAGCGGCAAGGGCGGCGTGCAGACCCGCGAATACGCCTTTGTACTCGATACCCCGGAAGCGCGCCAGACGCACGGCGCGCAAGTGGCCGCGCCGGTGCAGCCAGACAAGGGGCCGGGCAATGTCGCTGCGCCAGCCCGGCCTGCTGTCGAGGGCAAGAAGACGGCCGACTATCGCGTCAAGCGCGGCGACACCCTGAGCCGTATCGCCAGCGAACTCAAGCCCTCGGGCGTGTCGCTCGACATGATGCTCGTCGCCCTCTACCGCGCCAATCCCGACGCTTTCCAGGGCCAGAACATGAACCGCATGCAGGCCGGCCGCATTCTGGCCGTGCCGTCGAACGAGACCGTGCGCGGGCTCGATGGCGCCGAAGCCAAGGGCGTGGTGACGGCGCACGCCATCGATTTCGAGGCTTACCGCAACAAGCTGGCCGGACAGGTGGCGCGCAGCACGCCCGCGCGCGCCGCGCAGGCCACGCAAAGCACCGGCGGCAAGATCGGCGCCACCCGTGTCGAGGAAAAGCCGACTGCGGTGAGCGAAGCGCAGGACAAGCTGAAACTGTCGAAAGCCGCACCGGCGGCCAAGGTGGCCGGCAACAGCGCCGTGGCCAGCGAGGAAGAAAAAATCGCCAAGGCGAAACAGGTGGAAGAAGCGGCCTCGCGCGTGAAAGAGCTGGAGAAGAACGTCAGCGACCTGGAACAGCTGATGGCCGTGAAGAACAAGGCCATGGCCGACAAGAGCGCGCCGTCGCCGGCCAAGGCCGGCGAGGTCGCCACCAGTGCGCCGGCAACGCAGCCGGTTGCACCGCAAGCGCCGGTGCCCAAGGCCAAGCCAGTGCCGCTGGCCAGGAAGCCTTCGCCGCTGGAACCGACGTTCGCCGACACTATCAGCGAGCACATGGGCGCCATCGGCATCACCCTGGCCGCCCTGTTTGCGGCCGCCGCTGCCCTGGTGATCGCACGGCGCAGGAAAGACACGCCGCCGCCACATGAATATATCGCGCCGGTGCTGCCACCGGACGAGCCGTCTGTTGATGCCGACCAGCCACCAGCGCTGGCGCCGGAAGACCGGCCATCCGAAGCGGCCAGCCATCTGTTTGGCGCCGGCGCCGCTGCCGCTGGCGTGGCGGCGGTCACCGCCGGCACGGCGCTGGCGGCCAATGAAGTCGATCCGGTGGCCGAGGCCGATGTATATATCGCCTATGGCCGCGATGGACAGGCCGAAGATATCCTCAAGGAAGCCCTGCGCGCCCATCCCGAGCGCCATGCGGCACGCTTGAAATTGCTGGAAATCTATTCGGCGCGCAGGGATGTGGCCGCCTTCGAAGACCAGGCCAGCGAACTGTACAGCCAGACCCGTGGCCACGGCGACGAGTGGCCGCAAGCAGCCGCCATGGGCGCGGCGCTCGATCCGACCAATCCCTTGTATGGCGACGCCGACGTCGATGCGGTGGTGAGCCTGAGCAAGCCGCCCGAGGAAGCGCCGCATGGCCAGCGCGTGGACGACTTGCCGCTCGATCAGGACGCCTTCGACATCGAGCTGCCGCCAGCGGCGCCTGCGCCAGCCGCCGCAACTGCCATGCCGGCGCGCGAGGAGCGTCACCCGCTCGACTTCGACCTTGACAGCCTCGACTTCGAACCGGTGTCGACCAGCGAGCCCATCGTCATGCCGCCTGCTGCGCCGCCAGCGGCCAGGGCGGACGGCAAGGATGCGGCGCAGTACGACGCCAGCATGGACTTCGGCCTGGACCTGGAGCCGCCTGGCGGTCCTGCCAATGGCCTCGGTCCTGGCCTGACGCCGCTGCCCGATCCCCTGAAGAATGTCGGGCTGGACGATTTTGACCTGGAAACGCCAGCCACGCCCGAGACTCCTGTCACACCGGCAACGCCCGCCAAGCCCGTGACGCCGCCCGCAGCGGCGGCGCCGGCGGAAACGCCGCCGGCGCCGCAGGAATTCGACCTGACCGGCATCGATCTGGACCTGGACGAAGACAAGATGGCCAATCCGGCGCTCAATGCGGGCGTGGACGACCCGCTGTCGGCCATCCATATGGAAATGGATACCAAGCTGGACCTGGCGATTGCTTATCAGGAAATCGGCGACAAGGAAGGCGCGCGCGAGTTGATCGATGAAGTGATCAAGGGTGGCAGCGCGGAACAGGTGACCAAGGCCAACACCATGAAGGCATTGTTAAGTTAATTCCGTACGCCGGTATAATGCGGCGATGCAAAATACTAACGAAGCAACGCCATTGAAGCGCATTGTCCTGGGTCTGCAGTATGACGGGCTGGCCTGGCATGGCTACCAGAAACAGGAAAGCGGCCTGACGGTGCAGGACCAGCTGGAAAATGCGCTGGAGAAATTTGCCCGCGTGCGCCTGGCCACCACCTGCGCCGGGCGCACCGATACCGGCGTGCATGCGCTGGAGCAAGTCGTGCATTTCGATACCACCTTGCAGCGCGACATCCACTCCTGGGTGCGCGGCGTCAATGCCTTCCTGCCCGCCTCGATCGCCGTGCGCTGGGCCAGGCAATTGCCGGGCGACCCGACGCTCAATGATTTCTTTCACGCCCGCTTCAGCGCCCGCGCCCGCACCTATCACTATGTGCTGTACAACAATCCGACCCGCTCGCCGCTGGTGGAGGGGCGTGCCGGTTTCTTTTTCCGCCCGCTCGACATCGAACTGATGCGGCAGGCGGTGCAGCCCTTGCTGGGCTGGCACGACTTCACGGCCTTTCGCGCCGCCCAGTGCCAGGCCAAGTCACCCGTCAAGCTGATGCATGAGATTCGCATCGAACGGCGTGGCGATATGGTCATCTTTACCATTACCGCCAATGCCTTTCTGCATCATATGGTGCGCAACCTGGTCGGCTCGCTGGTGTATATCGGCAGCGGCCGTGAACCGCCGCAATGGCTCGCCTGCCTGCTGGAAAGCAAGGACCGCCACGCGGCCGCGCCGACCTTCATGCCGGACGGCCTGTATCTGGCGAAAATCGATTACGACCCAGAATGGGACTTGCCGCAGGACGCCAGCAGCGCCTTGCCCTGGTTTTAAAAAGGATTTATCGTCATGCCACGCACCCGTATCAAGATTTGCGGACTGACCCGCATCGAAGACGTCCAGGCCGTCGTGGCTGCTGGCGCCGATGCGATCGGCTTCGTGTTTTATCCGCACAGCCCGCGCTACGTCACGCCGCAACAGGCGGCCGGCCTGATCGCCGCCATGCCGCCGTATGTGGCGACCGTAGGCCTGTTCGTCAATGCCAGCGTGGAAGAGGTGCAATCGATCGCGGCGGTGGCGCGCTTGTCGCTGCTGCAGTTTCACGGCGACGAGACGCCCGAGCACAGCGCGGCCATCGCGGCCGCCGTCCATACGCCGTTCGTGCAGGTGTTC
This sequence comes from Janthinobacterium sp. PC23-8, assembly GCF_002250505.1. Lineage (GTDB taxonomy): Bacteria > Pseudomonadota > Gammaproteobacteria > Burkholderiales > Burkholderiaceae_D > Janthinobacterium. The sequence goes on along the minus strand of NZ_NJGY01000001.1, from coordinate 747,798 downwards.
CGGGTCAAGCCTGACACAAGCGCGGAAGATTTGCTAGAATACGAACAGCGCTATCGCGCCGCCAGTCCCTTGTTTTCCAGCCTCTTGCTCGATACCTATGTGGACGCCTACGGCGGCGCAGGAAAGGTATTTGATTGGTCTCTCGTTCCAGAAGAACTCGCGCCTCGGGTCGTTTTGAGTGGTGGCTTGAGCGTACACAACGCGACTGACGCAGTGGTGCGCGTGCGCCCTTACGCCGTCGACATCAGCAGTGGTGTCGAAGCGTCCAAGGGCATCAAGGACGCATCCCGGGTCCGCGCGTTTGTCGCTGCGGTGCAGGATGCCGATACCATCATTGCCAGAGGAAATACCCCATGAAACCATTCAATACCAGCGGCGCTGCGCCGTTGTTCCACGCCGCCGATTACGCTTTTCCTGACGCGCGCGGCCACTTCGGCCCCTACGGCGGCGCTTTCGTTGCCGAAACGCTGACCCACGCACTGGCCGAACTGAAGGACGCCTACGCGCGCTACAGTGCCGACCCGGAATTTCTCGAAGAGTTCCGCTACGAGCTCAAGCATTTCGTTGGCCGCCCGTCGCCGATCTACCACGCCAGGCGCTGGTCCGAAATCGCCGGCGGCGCGCAGATCTATTTCAAGCGCGAAGACCTGAACCACACGGGCGCGCACAAGATCAACAACGTGATCGGCCAGGCCCTGCTGGCCAGGCGCATGGGCAAACCGCGCATCATCGCCGAAACCGGCGCCGGCCAGCACGGCGTGGCTACCGCCACCATCTGCGCGCGCTTCGGCCTCGAATGCGTGGTCTACATGGGCAGCGAGGACGTCAAGCGCCAGGCGCAGAACGTCTACCGCATGAAACTGCTGGGCGCCACCGTCGTTCCGGTCGAGTCCGGTTCCAAGACCCTGAAAGACGCGCTCAATGAAGCCATGCGCGACTGGGTCACGAATATCGAAAACACTTTTTACATTATCGGCACCGTGGCCGGCCCGCACCCGTACCCGATGATGGTGCGCGACTTCCAGTCCGTGATCGGCGAAGAGTGCCTGGTGCAGATGCCGGAAATGACGGGCCGCCAGCCCGACTATGTGCTGGCCTGTATCGGCGGCGGCTCGAACGCCATGGGGATCTTCTATCCCTATGTCGACCAGAAGGACGTGCAACTGATCGGCGTGGAAGCGGCCGGCGAAGGCCTGGAAACGGGCAGGCACTCGGCCTCGCTGACGGCCGGCTATCCAGGCGTGTTGCACGGCAACCGTACCTATCTGCTGCAGGATGGCAATGGGCAAATTATCGAGACGCATTCCGTCTCGGCCGGCCTCGACTATCCTGGCGTCGGTCCCGAACATTCCTGGTTGAAAGATTCGGGCCGCGCGCAATATGTCTCGATCACCGACGACGAAGCGCTGCAAGCGTTCCACGACTGCTGCCATATCGAAGGCATCATCCCGGCGCTGGAGTCGGCGCACGCACTGGCCTACGCGGCCAAACTGGCGGCAACCTTGCCAAAAGATAAGATTGTACTGGCCAACCTGTCGGGCCGCGGCGACAAGGACATGCATACGGTGGCCGAGCGCATGGGTTTGAATTTTTCATAACCCCAGGCAGAAACCGGGGTCGGACCCTCAGGGACTCGGCGTCCCCGTCCGACCCCGGCATTTGCTGTTGGGTTTTGAAAACTATTCCATTTATCTAGCATCAAGAAAGAATCCCATGTCCCGTATCGCCGCCACCTTTGCCTCCTTAAAATCCCACAACAAAACCGCCCTGGTCACCTTTATCACCGCCGGCGACCCCGGCCCTGACGCCACCGTGCCGCTGATGCACGCGCTGGTCGACGGCGGCGCCGATGTGCTCGAACTGGGCGTGCCGTTTTCCGACCCGATGGCCGAAGGCCCGGTGATCCAGCGCGCCTGCGAGCGCGCCCTGGCATTCAATGTCGGCATCCACGACGTATTTGAATACGTGCGCCAGTTCCGTGTCACCAACGCGCACACGCCGGTGGTCCTGATGGGTTACGCCAACCCGATCGAACGCATCGGCAGCGCCGCCTTTATTGCCGCCTCGAAAGAAGCTGGCGCCGATGGCGCCATCGTGGTCGACTATCCGCCGGAAGAGTGCGAAGAATTTGCCAGCGCCATGCGCGCAGGTGGCCTCGACCTGATATTCCTGCTGGCGCCCACCTCGACCGAAGAGCGCATCGCCCAGGTGGCCAAGGTCGGTGGCGGCTTCAGCTATTACGTGTCGCTGAAAGGCGTGACGGGCGCCGGCAATATCGATACCGCGCAAGTGGCCGAGCGCCTCGCCGCCATCCGCCAGCACGTGAAACTGCCGATCGGCGTCGGTTTCGGCATCCGCGATGCGGCCACCGCGCGCGCCGTGGCCGAGGTGGCCGACGCCGTGGTGATCGGCAGCCGCATTATCCAGGAGATTGAAAATGCCCCTGCCGGCGGCGAAGCCGAGGCGGTGCGCAGCTTTACGGCCGGCATCCGTGCCGCGCTCGATGCCTGACAATATTGCTTTAAAAGTAATGCGTTAATATGGCAAAGTTCGACAGCCCGGCGATAAACGGCTACACTTCGGCCACTGAATTGGCTGATATTGTGCAATAGATAAAACAAGGGGCGCCGCAAGACGTGGCGCCCATCATCGTTCGCCGGGGGCGTCCACCGACGCACCGACACGACATTCTTGCCCGACAAGGGTAACAGGAGAAAAATATGAGTTGGTTGGAAAAACTGCTGCCACCGCGCATACAGCGCTCTGATGCTGCCGCGCGCAAGACCATGCCGGAAGGCCTGTGGGTCAAATGCCCGTCGTGCGAAGCCGTGCTGTACCGGACGGACCTGGAATCGAACCTGCACGTCTGCCCGAAATGCGACCATCACATGCGCATCCGCGCGCGTGAACGCCTCGACAGCCTGCTCGACGCGGGCGGGCGCTATGAAATCGGCCAGGAAATCCTGCCGGTCGATACCCTGAAATTCAAGGACAGCAAGAAGTATCCTGACCGCCTGAAGTCCGCCATGGAAGCGACCGGCGAGACCGACGCCATGGTCGTCATGGGCGGGGCCATCATGAGCTTGCCGGTGGTGGTGGCGTGCTTTGAATTCGAATTTATGGGCGGCTCGATGGGTTCCGTGGTCGGCGAGCGCTTCGTGCGCGGCGCGCAGATCGCGCTGGAGCAGAAAGTGCCGTTCATTTGCATTACCGCCACCGGTGGCGCGCGCATGCAGGAAGGCTTGCTGTCGCTGATGCAGATGGCGAAAACCACCGCCATGCTGACCAAGCTGTCGGAAAAGAAATTGCCTTTCATTAGCGTGCTGACCGACCCGACCATGGGCGGCGTGTCCGCTTCCTTCGCCTTTATGGGCGACGTGGTGATTGCCGAGCCGAAAGCGCTGATCGGCTTTGCCGGCCCGCGCGTGATTGAAAACACCGTGCGCGAAAAGCTGCCGGAAGGCTTCCAGCGCGCCGAGTTCCTCGTCACCAAGGGCGCCGTCGACATGATCGTCGACCGCCGCAAGATGCGCGAAGAAATCGCCCATTTGCTGGCGCTGTTGCAGAATCAGGCTGTGGAAGTATTGGCTTAATAGCCAACCCCGTCAATGCTGGGGTCAGTCCCGACGGGACTGACCCCGATGTTGTTTTGGCTTACCTGTCTTTCCCGCTTCGCGCACTCTAATCAAGAAGTCTCCCATGCAAAACCTCCCCACCACTTTGCCAGACTGGCTCGCCATGCTGGAAACCCGGCATTCGGAAACGCAGATCAATATGGGCCTGGACCGCGTGCAGGCCGTCAAGGCGCGCCTGCAGCTCGCCTTTGCCTGTCCCGTGATCATGGTGGCCGGCACCAACGGCAAGGGCTCGACCTGCGCCATGCTGGAGTCCGTATTGTTGCGTGCAGGATACAAAGTGGGCCTGTATATCAAGCCGCACTTTCTCGACTTTAACGAGCGCGCCCGGGTGCTGGGCGAGATGGCCAGCGACGAACAGCTGGTCGCCAGTTTTAACGCCGTCGAAGCGGTGCGCGCCAACACGCCGCTGACCTATTTTGAATTCACCACGCTGGCCATCCTGCATCTGTTGTCGCACGCTGGCCTCGACGTGGCCATCCTGGAAGTGGGCTTGGGCGGGCGCCTGGACGCCGTCAATGTGATCGACGCCGATGTGGCCATCGTCACCAGCGTCGATATCGACCATACCGATTACCTGGGCGACACGCGCGAGGCGATCGGCTTTGAAAAGGCCGGCATCTTCCGGCCGGGCAAGGCGGCCATCTGCAGCGATCCGGTGCCGCCGCAGTCGCTGATCGAGCATGCGGCGGCGATCGGCGCCGACCTGTGGCTGATGGGCCGCGACTTCAATTACTCGGGCGACAAGCAGCAGTGGAACTATGGCGGGCGCGAGCAGCGCCGCAATTCGCTGGCTTACCCGAGCCTGCGCGGCGCCAACCAGATCCTCAACGCCGCCGCCGTGCTGGCGGCGCTGGAAGTGCTCAAGCTCAAACTGCCGGTCGGCGCGCAGGAAGTGCGCACCGGTCTCGTCACGGTGGAATTGCCGGGCCGCTTCCAGGTCTTGCCGGGTCGCCCCAGCGTGATCCTCGACGTGGCGCACAACCCGCATGCGGCCTCGGCGCTGAACCAGAATCTGGGCAATATGGGCTTTCACCCGTACACCTATGCCGTGTTCGGTTCCATGCATGACAAGGATATCGACGGCGTGCTCGCTGCCATGAGCGAACACGTCGACCACTGGTGCCTGGCGGGCCTGCCTTCGCCACGCGCGGCAACGGCTTCCGAGTTGGCGGACAAGGTACAGATCATGCTGGAAGGCAAGTCCGATAGCGCTGACCATACGGTATCCGTATTCGATGATCCGGCACAAGCTTTTGCAAATGCAATGAGCCGGGCCGGTGAGAATGATAGAATTGTGGTCTTTGGTTCCTTCCTCACCGTTGCCGGCGTGATGAAGGCCAGGAAATCCTCACTTCACTGAAACGCACTCGACTGAAAATGACGCATGGGCTTGTTCTCGAAACTGTTTAAAAACAAGCAAGAATCCTCTGGCGAAGACAGCGGCTTTTATGTTCCTGGCGAAGCACAGTCGCCGACCCGCAAGCGCGCCGCCAACACCTCCGGCGGTGGCGGCAGCCGCCGTGGCGGCAGGGATGCGCCCGATCCTGCCTTGCCGGAAAAAAAGCGCGCACGCCGCCGCCTGATCGGCGCCATTGCGCTGGCCCTGGGCGTGGCCGTCGGCTTGCCGATGCTGCTCGATTCCGAACCGAAGTCGCCTGCCAACGATATCGCCATCGATATTCCGTCGAAGGAAAAAGTCGCTGTGGTCCCGGTCCCGGTCCCGGTCCCGGTCCCCGCGCAGGCGGTACCGGCGCAAGGCTCGGCCAACACTGGCCTGGACCAGTCCGAGGAAATCGTCGATACGCCCTTGCCGGCCAAATCGAAGCCGGTACCGATGCCCACGCCGGTCTCCCCGGTACCGGCCACCGTGGTGGCCGCCGCCGAGCCGGTCAAGCCGACCTATGTCGAGCCGAAACCGGTCAAGGTCGAGCCGAAGCCGGTCAAGGTCGAGCCCAAGGTCGAGCCCAAACACGAGCCCAAGGTCGAGCCCAAGGTCGAAGCCAGGCCGGAACCGAAACATGAGCTCAAGCCGGAACCGAGGCCTGAGCCGAAACCGGTCAAGGTGGAAAAGGCGAATGACGATGCGGCGCGCGCGCTGGCCATCCTGGAAGGCAAGCCTGCAGCCAGGGCGGAGGCCAAGGCAGAGGAAAAATCTGCCGATAGCGATGGCGGCAAGTTCGTGGTGCAGGTCGCCGCGCTGGCGACGCAGGACAAGGTCGATGAACTGCAGGCAAAATTGCGCGATGCGGGCATCCATTCCTATACGCAAAAAGTATCGAGTCCCGGCGGCCAGCGCATCCGCGTGCGCGTGGGGCCGTTCGGTAGCCGCGACGAAGCTGAAAAAACCCGCGCCAAGCTGCAGAAGATCGGCCTGGGCGGTAGCCTGGTGCCGGCGTGAGCAGTGTGATGCAGGTGGGCTGACGGCGTGACGATCTTCGATTACCTGGTGCTGTTCGTGCTGGCCACGTCGGTCCTGATCAGCATGATGCGCGGCCTGATCAAGGAAATCCTGTCGCTGGTGAGCTGGGTGGTGGCGTTTGTGGCCGCCAATGCCTACGGCGCGACCCTGGCCAAGTTCTTGCCGGCCGTGATTCCGGGCGAGGCCGTGCGCTTGCTGCTGGCCTTCGTGATCCTGTTTATCGGCGTGCGCATCTTGATGGGCTTGCTGGGCATGACGGTTGATGCGCTGGTCAAGGTGACGGGGCTGAGCCTGGTTGACCGCATGCTGGGCAGCCTGTTCGGCGCGGCGCGGGGGCTTGTAATTGTGCTGACCACCGTCATCTTGTGCGGCATGACCTCGATCCCGCAACAACCGTTCTGGAAGAACGCCATGCTCAGTGCGCTCGCGGAACAGGGCGCGCGCACCATCAAGCCTTTTCTGCCTGCCGCTTACGCGCAGCACGTGAAATTTTGATCTTTTTAAATCAGTAGCACAGTTACAGGAGCACACCATGTGTGGCATCGTCGGCGTCGTTTCCCATCAACCTGTCAATCAATTGCTCTATGATGCATTGTTGCTCTTGCAACATCGCGGTCAGGACGCGGCAGGGATTGCGACCAATCACAGTAGTATGTTTTCCATGCACAAGGCCAACGGTCTGGTGCGCGACGTCTTCCGCACGCGCAACATGCGTTCGCTGCAAGGCAATTCCGGCATCGGCCACTGCCGCTATCCGACCGCCGGTTCGTCCAGCGAAGAGGAAGCGCAGCCTTTCTATGTCAATGCGCCGTTCGGCATTACCCTTGCGCACAATGGCAACCTGACCAACTGGGAACAGCTCAAGCAGGAGATGTTCAAGAACGACCGCCGCCACATCAATACCGATTCCGACTCGGAAGTGCTGCTGAACGTGCTGGCGCATGAAATCCACCAGGCCACCACCGGCCTGCTGCTGGACCCGGAAGCCATCTTCAAAGCCGTGACCGTGCTGAACCGCCGCGTCAAGGGCGGTTACGCCGCCGTCGCGCAGATCGCCGGCGTGGGCTTGCTGGCCTTCCGCGATCCGCATGGCATCCGTCCGCTGTGCCTGGGCATCAATGAAACCGAGCAGGGCGCCGAGTACCTGATCGCTTCCGAATCGGTGGCGCTCGAAGGCATGGGCTTTCGCTTCGTGCGCGATATCGCGCCGGGCGAAGCCGTGTTTATCGACGCCGACAAGCAATTGCACAGCCAGCAGTGTGCGGACAACGCCAGCCTCAACCCTTGCGTCTTCGAATTCGTCTACCTGGCCCGTCCCGACTCCGTCATCGACGGCGCCTCGGTGTACGCCACGCGCCTGAAAATGGGCGAATACCTGGCTGAAAAAATCCGTCGCGAACTGCCCGAAGGCGGCATCGACGTGGTCATGCCGATTCCCGATTCTTCCCGTCCGGCCGCCATCCAGCTGGCCCTGGCGCTGAACATCGAGTATCGCGAAGGCTTCATCAAGAACCGTTACATCGGCCGCACTTTCATCATGCCGGGCCAAGCGGCGCGCAAGAAGTCCGTGCGCCAGAAGCTCAACGCAATTCCTTCCGAATTCAAGGACAAGGTCGTGCTGCTGGTCGATGATTCCATCGTGCGCGGCACCACCAGCCGCGAAATCGTGCAGATGGCGCGCGAAGCGGGCGCCAAGAAAGTGATCTTCGCTTCGGCCGCGCCACCGGTGATCTATCCGAACGTGTACGGCATCGACATGCCGACCCGCGACGAGCTGATCGCCTATGGCCGCACCACCGAAGAGGTATGCCGGGAAATCACGGCCGATTACCTGGTCTACCAGGATATCGACGACCTGAAGCAGGCCATTGCCGACGTCAACCCGGCCCTGACCAGCTTTGAAGCCTCGTGTTTCGATGGCGTCTATGTCACGGGCGACGTGTCGCAGGACTACCTGGACCGATTGGAATATGCGCGCCACAACCCGAAGGCCGCCGCGCCCGAAGACACGCCGCGTTCCCAGCTGAACCTGAACCTGGCGACAACGGAAGCATAAGTAACCTGCCCGGCCTGCGCCGGGCTTTTTTTTCTCTGCGATCATGAACGACAAAAAAAACTACGGCTTTACCACCACCATCCTGCATAGCGACCGCCGCAAGGGCATCGAACACGGCTCGCTGCACAAACCCGTGCATACCTCGGTCGCATTCGGCTACACTGACGCGCGCCAGCTGGCCTCGGTGTTCCAGGGCAAGGAGCCGGGCTTCCGTTATGGCCGGCAGGGCAATCCGACCGTCTCCGCGCTGGAAGACAAGGTCAACCAGATGGAAGACGGCGTCGGCACCCTGTGCTTTGCCACCGGCATGGGTGCCATCGGCGCGGTCGTGCAGTCCTTGCTGCGCGCGGGCGACCATGTGGTGTCGTCGGCCTTTTTGTTTGGCAATACCAACAGCCTGTGGCAGACGGTGACCAACCAGGGCATGGCCGTGTCGTTTGTCGATGCCACCGATGTGGCCAACGTGGCGGCCGCCATCACGCCGGACACGCGCATCGTGTTTGTCGAAACCATCGCCAATCCGCGCACGCAGATCGCCGACCTGGCGAGAATCGGCGCGTTGTGCCGCGAAAAAGGCATTTTGTATATCGTCGACAACACCATGACCACGCCGTATCTGTTCCGCCCGAAAGCGGTCGGTGCCGGCCTGGTGGTCAATGCGCTGACCAAGTCGATCGGCGGCCACGGCCATGCCTTGGGCGGCAGCCTGACCGATACGGGCGTGTTCGACTGGACGCGGTACCCGAATATTGTCGAGAACTATAAAAAAGCGGCGCCCAAACAATGGGCTCTCGCGCAGATCCGCGCCAAGGCCTTGCGCGACTTCGGCGCCTCGCTGGGGCCGGAAGCGGCCCACCATCTCGCCGTCGGCGCCGAAACCATGGCCTTGCGCATGGAGCGCACCTGCTCGAACGCCCTGGCGCTGGCCACCATGCTGGCCGCCGATCCGCGCGTGGCGGCCGTGCATTACCCGGGCCTGGCCTCGCACCCGCAGCATGCGCTGGCAAGCGAGTTGTTCCGCAGCTATGGTTCTTTGTTCAGCTTTGAACTGAAAGACGGGATCGATTGCTTCGATTTCCTCAATCGCCTGAACTTGGCCATTCCTGCGAGCAACCTCGGCGACACGCGCACCCTGGTGATTCCGGTGGCGCACACCATCTTCTACGAGATGGGGGCCGAGCGGCGTGCCAGCATGGGCATCGCCGAGTCGCTGATCCGTGTTTCCGTCGGTATCGAGGACGAAGCCGACTTGCTCGACGACTTTCAGGGTGCGCTGGACGCGTAAGCGCTTCGGCAATAAAAAAGGGCCGCGACAGCATGGCTGTAGCGGCCCTTTTTACATGCAATCAATTAGTGCCAGCTGCGCATCAGGCCGACCGCCAGGCCTTCGAGGGCAAACTCGTCTTCCGGCGTCACGGTAATGACCTTGAAGTCCGGGTTTTCCGGGAACAGTTCGATCAGGGTGCCGGTTTTTTTGTAGCGCTTGACGGTGACTTCGTCGCCGATGCGGGCGACGACGATCTGGCCGTTCTTGGCGCTGTCGATTTTTTTCACGGCCAGCAAGTCGCCGTCCATGATGCCGGCGTCGCGCATCGACCAGCCGCGCACCTTGAGCAAAAAGTCGGGCTTGGCGGAGAACAGGGCCGGGTCGACGTTGTAGCTCGCTTCCAGGTTTTCCTGCGCCAGGATCGGCGAGCCGGCGGCCACGCGGCCGATCAGGGGCAACGACATCAGCAGCGCGGCAGGTACTTTCGGCAGCGCCTGCCCGGCCGCCGCCGCACTCGCCGCACCGATCAGGCGTATGCCGCGCGAGGTGCCCGGTGAAATCTCGATGGCGCCTTTGCGGGCCAGGGCCTGCAAATGCTCTTCGGCCGCATTGGCCGATTTGAAACCCAATTCATTGGCGATTTCGGCGCGGGTCGGAGGAAAACCCGTGTTCTCAATCGCGTCCTTGATCAGGTTCAGGATTTGTTCTTGTCGTGCTGTCAGCTTGATCATGGATGGTGGGTGCATAGTGAAATGCTGTCTATATGAACAGTCTGTATTTTTGTACAGTATCGCCGACTATGCAAGCGACTTTCGGCATTTTCGATCGATTTCGATGGAAAAAATCGCCTGGCGTGCAAAAAGGGGGCTTCAGCCGCCGCGTCAGGCGCTGGCAGGCAAGCAAAGCTTGAACGGATCGCAAAAGGCGGTTATAATCTTCGGCTGACCTTCCCACACCCGTCTTGACGCCGGGGTGGGCGATTATCAATCCGACCTGAAGGAGTTTGCATGCGTCATTATGAAATAGTCTTTATCGTCCATCCGGACCAAAGCGAGCAAGTGCCCGCGATGATCGAACGCTACAAAGCCAGCGTAACCACCCGCGGCGGTTCGGTACACCGCGTGGAAGATTGGGGCCGCCGTCAAATGGCTTACTCGATCCAGAAACTGCCTAAAGCACACTACATCTGCCTGAACATCGAATGCGACAACGAGACCCTGGTCGAGCTGGAAACTGCATTCAAATTCAATGATGCCGTGTTGCGTCACCTGACCGTTAAAATGAAGAAAGCTGAAACAGCTCCTTCGCCGATGATGAAATCGGTACAGCGTGAAGATGCGGCGAAAAGCCACCGCACCGAAGCACCAGCCGCCGCTCCAGCCGCCGCAGCAGCCTGATAGTCCAGGATCGTGCGCTGAACCAGTTACAAGTTACCGCCATCATTGCCGAGCGTGAAATATTGCGCTACACCCCGGCAGGGTTGCCGATCGTGAATGCAGTATTGCAACACAGTTCGCAGCAGATGGAAGCCGGTATTGCCCGTTTGACCGAGTTTGAACTTGCCGCGCTGGCCGCTGGCGAAATTTCAGGCCGGTTCAGCCAGGCAAGCTTGGGCGGGGTCTATCAGTTCACGGGTTTCCTGGCCAGGAAAAGCCGCAACAGCAAGAGTTTGGTGTTTCACATCATTGATTTTAGTGCAGTCATTTCTGACTAGCGCATTTTAGATACAGGAGCCTCACATGGCATTCGGTAAAAAGTTCGACAAAAATAAGCTCAAGCTTAAAGAAAAACGCAAACAGCAAAACCCACTGTTCAAACGCAAGAAGTTCTGCCGCTTCACCGCAGCACACGTTGAGCAAGTTGACTACAAAGACGTTGACACGCTGAAAGACTTCGTCCAGGAAAACGGCAAGATCATGCCAGCACGCCTGACCGGTACCAAAGCGCACTACCAGCGCCAGGTTGACACCGCAATCAAGCGCGCTCGCTTCCTCGCGCTGCTGCCATACACCGATCTGCACCACGCTTAATCGGTCAGATATTCCTGGAGAAGAACTATGCAAATCATTCTGTTAGAAAAAGTTGTCAACGTCGGTAACCTCGGCGAAGTCGTCAAAGTCAAGGACGGTTACGCACGTAACTTCCTGATCCCGCAACGCCTGGCCCGTCGTGCTACCGCTACGGCGATCGCCGAATTCGAAGTCAAGCGCGCTGAACTGGAAAAAGCTGCTGCTGCCAAACTGGCCGCATCGCAAGCCCAGGGCGAAAAACTGAGCGGTCTGACCGTTCAAGTTGCTCAAAAAGCTGGTGTCGATGGCCGTCTGTTCGGTTCCGTCACCAACTTCGACATCGCTGAAGCGCTGAGCAAGCAAGGTTTTGCTGTTGAAAAAGCACAAATCCGCATGCCTGCCGGCCCGCTGAAAGTTGTTGGCGAGCACAACGTTTCGGTTGCCCTGCATACCGACGTGGTGGTGGAAGTGGTGATTGCTGTCGTGCCAGACGCACACGCGTAAATCGTTTGCAGGCCCCGGCCTGCAGGCATTGCCGCAATACGAAAAGCCGGGTTCGCCCGGCTTTTTTGTGGCCTTTTTTTCGCTCATTTTCAGCCCTTTATTTTTGCCCGCACGCCGAAGCGGGTATAATTCGCGCCATGAACGCCCCCTCAGATCCACAACTGGATTCCCTCCGCATACCGCCGCATTCGATCGAAGCAGAACAATCCGTCATCGGTGGCCTGCTGCGCGATAATGCCGCGTATGACCGCATTGCCGATTTCATGCATGCGGATGACTTCTATCGCTATGACCATCGCATCATCTTCGAGCAAATCGTCAAGATGGTGAACGCCTCCAGGCCGGCCGATGTCATTACTGTTTTTGAAACCCTGACCCAGCTCGGCAAGGCCGAGGATGTGGGCGGACTCGCTTACCTGAACGCGATGGCGCAAAACACGCCATCGGCCGCCAATATCCGGCGCTACGCCGAGATCGTGCGCGACCGCGGCGTGCTGCGCAAACTCATCACCGTGGCCGACGATATTTCGGGCACGGCCTTCAGCCCGCAAGGCAAGGAAGTCAAGCAGATGCTTGACGAGGCCGAATCGAAGATCTTCGCGATTGCTGAAGAAGGCGCGCGCGGCGCCCAGGGCTGGACCGCGATCCAGCCGCTGCTGACGCAGGTGGTCGAGCGCATCGACGAGCTCTACAGCCGCGACAACCAGAGTGAAATCACCGGCGTGCCGACCGGTTTCATCGACCTCGACCGCATGACCTCGGGGCTGCAGCCCGGTGATTTGGTCATCGTCGCCGGCCGCCCGTCGATGGGCAAGACGGCGTTTTCCGTCAATATCGGCGAGAACGTGGCCATCGACAGCGGCTTGCCGGTGGCCGTGTTCTCGATGGAGATGGGTGGCGCCCAGCTGGCCATGCGTATGCTCGGCTCGGTCGGCCAGCTCGACCAGCACCGCCTGCGCACGGGACGGCTGAACGACGAAGACTGGCCGCGCCTGACCAATGCGATCCAGAAGATGAACGACGCGCAGTTGTACATCGACGAAACGCCGGCCTTGAATTCGATCGAATTGCGTGCCCGCTCGCGCCGCCTGTCGCGCCAGTGCGGCAAGCTTGGCCTGATCATCGTCGACTACTTGCAACTGATGTCGGCCAATTCGCCCGGCGACAACCGCGCCACCGAGATTTCCGAGATTTCACGCGGCCTGAAAGGGCTGGCAAAAGAACTCGGTTGCCCGGTGATCGCGCTGTCCCAGCTGAACCGCTCGCTGGAGCAGCGCCCGAACAAGCGTCCGGTGATGTCTGACTTGCGCGAATCGGGCGCGATCGAGCAGGATGCCGACGTGATCCTGTTCATTTACCGCGACGAGGTCTACAACCCCGATTCGCCCGACAAGGGCACGGCCGAGATCATTATCGGCAAACAGCGTAACGGGCCGATCGGCAGCATCCGCCTTACCTTCATGGGACAGTACACCAAATTTGGCAATTACAGTGGTGGCCTGGCGCTTTACCAGGGCGATTAGCACAGCAGCACTGGCATTCCATCGGCCGCCCCCCAGCCAACGGCGGGGCGGCATTCTGCAGTAAATAACACGACTCAATGCTTAACGGAGAATGACATGTTTGGACGCTTGATGCCCACAGAGGGCAAGTTTTTTGAATTGTTTAACCAGCACGCGGAACTGTGCGTCAAGGGCGCCAAAGAGATGCTGGGCCTGATGACCAATTTCGACGACCTGGAAAACCGCGTGCATGCCATCGAGAGCATCGAAAAACAGGCCGACAAGGTGACCTACGCCACCGTCGAAATGCTGCACAAGACCTTCATCACGCCGATCGACCGCGACGACATCCACCAGCTGATCACGCGCCAGGACGATATCCTCGATCTGCTGGAAGACGCGGCCCAGACCGTTTCCCTGTATGACCTGAAAGCCGTCACGCCGGAAGCCAAGCGCCTGGCCGAACTGGTGCTGGCCTGCACCGAAAAAGTGCGCGACGCCGTCGCCCTGCTGCACAATATGGACAACTCGCGCAAGATCGTCGCCATCTGCGAAGAGATCGACCGCCTCGAATCCGACGCCGACCACGTGATGCGCGCCGCCATGTCCAAATTGTTCCGCGACGAGCCGGACGTGCGCAACCTGATCAAGATGAAGGCGATCTACGAGCTGCTGGAAACCGTAACCGACCGTTGCGAAGATGTGTCCAATATTATCGAAGGCATCATCGTCGAAAACGCGTAAGCGTTGGGCATGTCCTGAACCAGAATCAGAAAAGAACCTAATAATGACCATACAAATCAGCATTTACGTGCTAGGCCTGTTGATCGCCCTGGCGCTGCTGTTTGACTTCATGAATGGCTTCCACGATGCCGCCAACGCGATCGCCACGGTGGTTTCGACGGGCGTATTGAAACCGCAGACTGCGGTTGCCATGGCCGCCACCTTCAACTTTGTCGCCATTTTCGTGTTTCACCAGCTGACCGTGGCCGCCACGGTAGGCAAGGGCACCATCGATCCGACGGTGATCGACCAGTACGTGATCTTCGGCGCGCTGATGGGCGCCATCTTCTGGAACCTGTTTACGTGGTACTACGGCATTCCGTCGTCATCCTCGCACGCGCTGATCGGCGGCCTGGTGGGCGCGGCTGTCGCCAAGTCCGGCACCGGCGCGCTGGTCGCGGCAGGCCTGTGGAAAACCGTTGCCTTTATCGTCATCGCACCCGTGCTCGGCTTTGTGTTCGGCTCGATCATGATGCTGATCGTGTCGTGGATTTTTGTGCGCTCGACGCCGCGCAAGGTCGACAAATGGTTCCGCCGCCTGCAACTGGCCTCGGCCGCCGCCTACAGCCTGGGCCACGGCGGCAATGACGCCCAGAAAACCATCGGCATCATCTGGATGCTGCTGATCGCCGCCGGTTATTCCAGCGCGGCCGACGCCATGCCGCCGCTGTGGGTCATTATCTCGTGCTACACGGCGATCAGCTTCGGCACCCTGTTCGGTGGCTGGCGCATCGTCAAGACCATGGGCCAGAAGATCACCAAGCTGAAACCGGTGGGCGGCTTTTGCGCCGAAACCGGCGGCGCCATCACCCTGTTCGTGTCGACCGCGCTCGGCATTCCTGTGTCGACCACGCACACCATCACCGGCGCCATCGTCGGCGTCGGCTCGGCGCAGAAGATGTCGGCCGTGCGCTGGGGCGTGGCGGGCAATATCGTGTGGGCCTGGATCTTCACGATTCCAGCCTCGGCGTTTGTCGCCGCAGTGGCTTGGTGGATCGGCCACCACATCATGTAATGGCGTATCGATACCATTGAAAAGGGAGCCGTTCAGGCTCCCTTTTTTTATCCCCCGTTCTGCGCCGGTCTTGCGCGCCGGCGCGCATAGCCGATGCGCAGCCCCACCAGCAGCGCCAGGAACACGAAGGGGGAGGCACCCATCACGGCAAGGGTGGCGCCGTAGCCGCAAGCGCCTTCGGACGCGCTGCCGAACTAGGAGCAGGGCAGCACTTCGAGCGCCACGAAGCCGAGCACGGCGGTCGCCAGGCCGGCAAGCAGGGCCTGGCCGGCGATGGTCAGCAGATTTTTCATGAGGGTCGCGCCTGCAGAGTGGACAAGAAAAAGGAGCCGCAGCTCCTTTCGTAGCGCATCTTACTGGCCGCGTGGTCCCTTGTCACCACCTTGATGTTCCTTCAGGCCGTCATTCTGGCGGATCGCGCCTTTGTCCTGCTCGGCCTGCTGGCGGCTTTTGTTCGCTTCATGCTGGGCTTGCTGATCTTCGCGCTGCTGCTGTTCGCGCGCTTTTTCGCTTTGCTGGGTCATGGTGCTCTCCTTGGGTAATGAAGGTTCATCATGCACATTGTTGGCGCAGCAGACTGTTCGCTGTCCAACACAGCACCATCCTGATTGGCATGAAAAACATTGACGCTATAAAAATAGAGTACTAAAATTTCTTAGTGCTTAAATTTCATAGCGCATTTCTGAAAGTTTGATCATGGATAACATCGCTGGAGCGCCAGTGGAGGGCCGTAATTTTTTTGGTCGCGAACTTGAAGTCATGCGTTTGACTGACATTTTGGCGAATGACGATATTCTGTTGCTTGGACCACGGCGCATCGGAAAAACTTCCATCGGGCGTGCTGTCATGCAAAAGGTGCGTGCTGATGGCTGGCGCAGCGTCGAAATCAATGTCGCCTCCTGCATTGATGAACGAGCTTTTCTTGAAAAACTTGATAGTGCACTGAGGCCAGAACTGGCCTCCCTCGGTGCGAAAGTGACCAGCACCATTTCTGCCGCACTTGCCAGCGTTGCAAGTCGCATCAAGTCCATCAAGCTTTCCGTTCCCTGTGCCGCCGGTGTAGGAGTGGAAATTGCCGAAGGGGCGACGGAGGAGTGGACCAAGGTGGGTTGTGAAGTTTTGCAATTGATTGCACAGGTGGAGCAACGGTGGCTGATCTACATCGATGAGCTGCCTATCATGCTGTTCAATATCATGCGTAGCGATCCTGTCACCGGCGTGCAGCGGGTGCGTCGTTTTCTTGACTGGTTCCGCAACGATGTGCGTGGTTTGCCAGGCGCGCAGAGTGTGCGATGGCTCGTTTCCGGTTCGATCGGGCTTGATACATTGGTACAGCAGCATGGCATGGCCGATACCATCAATAGCTTGAGCCATCAGGGACTGCCGGCATTTAAAGATGAAGTGGCCGTCGGCATGCTGATGGCGCTGGCTGGCCGCTATCAGATGGCATTCCATGAAGACGATGCGCGCAGCATGGTGGACGCCATCAAATGGTCGCAGCCTTACTATCTGCAAACGGCCTTTCACCATTTGCGCAGTCTGATGGTGGCTAACCCCGGCATTGGCGCCGGCACGTTGATCGACGCTGCGATAGAGACGATGGTGCAGCCCGGCAGTGACAATGACTTTCATCACTGGATAACCAGACTGGAACAGCAGCTGGACCGAGCCAGTGCCGGGCATGCGATCGCCCTGCTCAATTTCGCTGCCAACGATCCGCTTGGCGTGAGGCCAGAGGCATTGCTGAACATAATCGAAGAGCGTCTGCCCAGTGTGCTGCCTGAAGACGCGCGGCGCATCTTTATCAACCTGCGCGACATACTCGAACGCGATGCGTACTGGTGGCCTGATGAAAAATCGGGTAACAAACGCTACCGGTTCCGGCTGGAACCGTTGCGCCGCTGGTGGATGAGAAGGAATACGCTGTAATGAGTATGACTTCCCACTACAATCCCGACTGGCTCAGCGATGACGCCTTACTGGCCAATTTTGTTGCTCGTCAACACGATTTTACGTTCCTGCGAGATGAGTTATCGCACGCTTCCCTGGAAGGTAACGTTCAGCACTATTTGCTGGTCGGCGTACGGGGGGCTGGCAAGACCACCTTGCTGAAAAGGCTGGCCGTTGCCATTCGTCGCGATACTGACTTGAACGCGCATTTGATTGCGTTGTCATTCCCCGAAGAGATGTATCAGGTCAAAAATCTGGCCGACTTCTGGTGGGCTGCTTGCGATGCGCTTGCTGACGAACTCGATTTTTTGAAGCGCGAGGGGGAGGCAGATGACTTGATGGCGGCGATTGCAACCGCACGCCGCAACGACGACCGGAATAATCCGGTATCCGATGTCGCCTTCAAATTATTGCAGCAAACGTGCGCGCGGCTCAAACTGCGCCCTGTGATGCTGGTCGATAACCTCGACATGGTATTTCAGCGTATCGACAAGAACGGCCGCAAACTCAATGATCCGCATGCGCCCGCCTATTGGGCCTTGCGCGAAGCACTCTCGACCAGCACCTCCCCGATTGTCATTGGCGGCTCCGTACGCCTGTCGGCACCCTTCAAGGATTACGACAAGGCCTTTTATGATTTCTTCCTGCCCAAGCGCCTGGGCAAGTTGAGTCTGGATGAGGCGCGTCTGGTGCTTGATCGGCTTTCCGAAGCGCAGCGCTTGCCTGACTTGCAGGAGCGCCTGCGTGCGCGCCCTGGCCGCATCGAGGCCCTGTTTGAACTGACAGGTGGCAATCCGCGCGCGCTGGGACTCATTTTTGAGCTATTGCGCAGTGGTCCAAACAGCCGCGCGGTGGAAGATTTTGAGCGCCTGATGGATATCACCACGCCGTACTACAAGGCACGGATAGAAGATTTGTCGGAGCAAGCGCAAGTCATCATGCATGCGCTGGCCGTGTACGGCATCGCCGCCGCCGATGGCTTGCGATTTGGTCATACGGCTGCCGAAATCGGCGGTCACTCCGGCTTGCCGACCACCACCGTTTCCGCCCAATTGGCGATACTTGAAAATGAAGGACTGGTGGAAAAGTCCGCCGATCACGGCCGTACCCAATACCGGATTGCGGAGCAGTTATTTCGACTATGGTTGCAGATGCGCGGTACGCGGCGGATTCGTCAGAATGTTATTGGGCTGACCAAGTTTTTTGAGGCTATGTACGATGCCAACGAGTTGCGTGAGAAGTTGAAGGAGGATTGTGGAGCAAGTGCGTTGGCTGATGCTAAATTTGCGTTTGCAGTGGCAGCCATGCAAGAGGCCGCTTCTCATCGCGGTGAGTTAGAAGCTTTCGGCACCGATCGCTTGCAATCGCACGTAAGAAATCATGGGGGGAATCTGGACGAGTATCTCCCGTCGGTTGATGTTTATCCTTCAGCATCTTTAGATGCGCTGCCTTCACTAGTTTTTTCGGCTAAATTTTTGATTGAAAAAGGTATTCTTGCTTGCAGAAGTGGTAATTTTTCTGAGGCTGAAAATGCATTTAGACAGGCTACGATTAGCAACGAAAGAGACCCTAAGGCATGGATATATCTTGCCAATTTACTATCCGGCAGTTTGAATCGCTATGAAGAAGCTGAATTTGCATATCGTAAAGCCATAGAAATTGACTCGGTTGATTTCCCGTGGTTATTGTTTGGAATGTTGTTGGATTTGTATTTGCAGCGTTTTGATGAGGCGGAGAAAATATATCGCAAGGCAATTGAAAGCATGCCGTTAGCTGCCGATCCATGGCTTGCGCTAGGTGCTATGCTTACAAAGCAATCAAGTCGTTATGAGGAAGCAGAAGCCGCCTTGCGCAAGGCAATTGAACTCAACCCTTCCAATGTGCGGTCTTGGCTTGCAATTGGTGATTGGAATGAGAAGTTACAGCTTTACGAAGAAGCGGAAGCAAGTTATCGAAAGGCGAAAGAACTCGACGAATCTAGTGTAGAGCCATTAATCTCGCTAGGTTGTCTTTTAATACTACATTTTAGTCGGCTTGAAGAAGCAGAGATCATTTTCCGCGACGCAGTGAGGCTCGCTCCCAACGAGGCGACTACTTGGAATTTGCTGGGGCTGGTACTCGAAATGATGGGGCGTGATCAAAACGCATTATCAGCATATGATCAAGGCGCGATATTGCATTCTAACCAGATCCCCGAATGGAAGGAACGTCGTGCCGAGATACGCCTGCGGTTGAGACTGAAAGAGGTTTGTCAATCGATACATGCTGGTGAAATGGGTGCTGTAAAGAAATTTCTGTCTCATGTGTTAGAGGATGCTGAAGACATAGCTGAAGTATTGATCAGTAAAAATTTCGTCGAAGGTTTTTTGGTGCCACTGTTGTCCCAGCCAAATACCGCAGTGTTAATTCTCTTTGAGATGCGGCAGTCGGGTTATGAGCAACATGCAAAACCCTTGATTCTCGCCTTCGAAGCAGCGATTGAGGGGCGTGCCGATATGCTAGCTGAACTTGAACCCGAAGTGCAGGGCGCGACAAGACGCATGTTTGATCGTTTGACTGCAACGCAAGCAAAGCCAAATACACCGGCTTAAGCCAGGTTGACCGTCATCCCCTCGGCCGCCAGGAATACCTGCAACGCGCCCAGCCGCCCGGCAAAGCGCGCCATCACGTCGGCAAACACGGCCTCCAACTGATCGTCGCTGCGGGTCGGTTCGTGGTGGGTGCAGTACAGTTGCTTGGCGCCGCAGCGCAGGGCCAGTTCAAAGGCGGCGTCAAAAGTGCCATGACCCCAGCCGCGCTTGGCTGCATATTCGTCGCGCGTGTACGAGCAGTCCATGATCAGGGCGTCGACGCCGTGAATGGCCGCGTCGATGGCCGCCTGGCGCGCATCGATCGATGACTGGCGCGCCGCATGTGCGCAGGTGCCGGCGGCATGCGGATTGTCGAACGGCTCATGGTCGCCGCTGAAGAACAGCGCGGCGCCGCCCGATTCGATGCGGTAGCCGAGGTTGATCACCGGATGGTTCATTTCGGCATTCGTCACCACCGCGTCGGCCACCGCCATGCGCTCGCCCACAGCCACGGTGCGGTAGTCGATCTCGGCCGCCATGGCCGCTTCGCTGACGGGAAAATAATTGTTCTGCAACTGCGTGGCCATCACGTGTTCGATGCCGTTACCAAACGCGTCTGCCGCACCATACAGGCGCACATGGCTGCCGTGCATGAACAGCGGCGCGAACATGGGCAGGCCGTGGATATGGTCCCAATGGCTGTGGGTGATCAGGATGTGCGCCGCGACCGGGCCCCGCGGCAGTGCGCTGGCCAGGGCAAAGATGCCGCTGCCGCCGTCGAGTATCAGCAGGGCGCCGCCTGCCGTGCGCACTTCGATGCAGGTCGTGTTGCCGCCGTAGCGCACCGTGTGCGGGCCGGGAGAGGGGATCGAACCGCGCACTCCCCTGAAGGTGAATTTCATCGCTGCCTTGTTATACTGAAACGATTGTTGATTCTATTCTAATTGCCCGGGCCGTAACGGCATTTTTTTTCCAGATGTTGTGTTTCAGAAATCTATTTCAAGTTATTGCTATTTTGTAATGTACAGATGCCGCTTGCCAACGGTACACTTGTGGCTGTTGCCACTTACCTCTTCCCTATCATGCTGCAGCTGCATCCCGAGCAAATCGCCCAGCGGCTCGACCAGCTGACCGAACTGAGCGTCGAACTGGGCCGTGGCGCGGCGGCAGGCATGCTGCATGGCGGCGATATCACGCCCCTGCTGGAACGGATTGTGCTCGTTGCCAAGGACATGACGGGCGCCGATGGTGGCACCTTGTACCGCCCCGGCGTGGACGGGCGCAGCCTGGAGTTTCATATCAGTATCAACGACAGCCTGGGGCTGCGCCAGGGCGCCAGCGCCGGCGTGGCCGTCGGCGTGCCCGGCGTGGCGCTGTGGCTGGAAGATGGCGCGCCGAATCTTGGCTCGGTGGCGGCGTATGCGGCGCACCGCCGCGTTTCCGTCAATATCGACGATGTGTACCAGTCGGGCGACTTCAATTTCTCGGGCATGCGCGCCTTTGACGGCCATTATGGCTACCGTTCGACGTCGTTCCTGACGGTGCCGATGAGCGACCATGAGGGCGAGCTGATCGGCGTGCTGCAGCTGATCAATGCGCAGGATCGCGAGACTGGGGCGGTCATCGCGTTTTCCGCCACCGACCAGCGCTTTATCGAGGCGCTGGCGGCGCAGGCGGCCGTGGCGCTGACCAATCAGCTGCTGCTGCGCCAGCTCGAAGAATTGCTGGAGTCGCTGGTCAACCTGATCAATATCGGCATCGATGAAAAGTCGCCCTACACTGGCCGCCACTGCCAGTTCGTGCCTGAACTGACCATGATGCTGGCCGATGCCGTGCATGCCACGGACCACGGTCCCATGGCCGGTTTCCAGCTCAGCGAGAATGAACGCAAGCAGCTGTGGCTGGCGGGGCTGTTGCACGATTGCGGCAAGATCACCACCCCCGTGCATGTGGTCGACAAGGCCACCAAGCTCGAAACCATCTACGACCGCATCGACCTGATCGACACGCGCTTCGAAGTGCTGCTGCGCGACGCCGAAATTGCCGCCTTGAAGGCGCAACTGGCGTCGCCGGCGCAAGCCGGGGAGATCGTGCTGTCCTTGCAAGCTCAGCAAGCGCTGCTGCGCGAAGAGCGCGACTTTTTGCGCCATGCCAATATCGGCGGCGAAGGCATGTCGCCGGCGGAGCAGGAGCGCGTGCGTGCCATCGCGACGCGGCGCTGGATCGGACCCGACGGGGTGGAGCGCGATTTCCTTGACGCCAACGAACTGGAAAATCTCACCATCCGCTTCGGCACCCTGACCGATGTGGAGCGCAAGATCATCAACAACCATATCGCGGTGTCGATCCGCATGCTCGAAGCGCTGCCCTGGCCCAAGCATCTGCAAAAGGTGCCCGAATATGCGGGCGGCCACCATGAACGCATGGATGGCAAGGGCTATCCGCGCGGCCTCACACGCGAGCAGATGTCGGTGCCGGCGCGGCTGATGGCGATCGCCGATATTTTCGAAGCGCTGACAGCCTGCGACCGGCCCTATAAAAAGGGCAAGTCGCTGTCCGAGTCGCTGCGCATTCTGGGACAGTTCAGCCTGAACGGCCATATCGACCCCGACCTGTTTGACGTGTTTATTCGCAGCAAGGTGTACCTGGCATTTGCCCACAAGCATATGCAGCCCGACCAGATCGACGCCGTCGACGAGGCCGCCATTCCCGGCTACGTGCCCTGATGCGCTGGCGTTCAGGCTTGTCGAAGCATGGCGCGCGCCTGTTGCTCGGCGCGCTGCTGACCTTGGTGGCCGCCTGCGCCAGCATCGGTTTGTTCGGTGGCGATACGGTTGGCCGGCTCGACGCCATGCTGGGCGACATGCGCATGCGCTTTGAAGCGCCGCAGCTCGACAAGCGCATCGTGATCGTCGATATCGATGAAAAAAGCCTGAACCAGATCGGCCGCTTTCCCTGGGGCCGCGACGTGCAGGCACGCCTTGTCACTCAGCTCACAAGCCACTATGGCGTGGCGGCGGTCGGCTTCGATATTTCGTTTCCCGA
Source organism: Janthinobacterium sp. PC23-8 (assembly GCF_002250505.1). Classification (GTDB taxonomy): domain Bacteria; phylum Pseudomonadota; class Gammaproteobacteria; order Burkholderiales; family Burkholderiaceae_D; genus Janthinobacterium. Next base: position 725,040 of record NZ_NJGY01000001.1, on the reverse strand, counting down.
GCCCGACACCAGTTCCGGCTACGGCGTGCTCGACAGCCTGGCCAAGGGCGAGCTGGCCGGCGTGCCGGGCCTGCGCAGCCAGCTCGAACGGCTCAAACCCCAGATGGACTACGACGCCCTGTTTGCCGAGGCGATGCGCGGCCAGCCGGTGGTGCTCGGCTATAGCGTGTCGGACCGGCAAAAGAAGGGTGTCTTGCCCAGGCCGGCTTTCACAGTGGACGACCTGAATGGGCGCACGCTAACGGCGTTTACCGCGCCCGGCTATGAAGCCAATCTGGCGCAATTGCAACAGGCGGCGCAAGGCGCCGGCATCTTCACGGCCCTGACCGACAGCGACGGCGTGCTGCGCTCGTCGACCCTGCTGCAGCGTATTGGCGACGGCTATTATCCGTCGCTGTCCCTGGCCACCGCCAGCGCCTACCTGAAGGCGCGCGCGATTGCGCCCGTGTTCAGCCAGGCTGCGGATGCGATGTCCGAGGCCGAGCGCGAGCATGGCGGCCTGGACCGCATTGCCATGTTTACGCCGCGCGGGCGGCTGTCGATCCCGGTGGGCGAAGCCCTGACCACCACCATCGAGTTTCGCGGCAAGGGCGGCCCGGACGGCGGCGCCTTCCGCTATGTGTCGGCGGCCGATGTCCTGATGGGAGCGGTGCCGGCGGACGTGCTGCACGGCGCCATCGTGCTGGTGGGCACCACTGCCGCCGGCCTGAACGATATTCGCGCCACGCCCGTCAACGCCGAGTTTCCCGGTGTGGAAGTACACGCCAACCTGATCAAGTCGATACTCGACGGCCATTTCAAGTCGCGTCCCGACTACGCGCTGGCGATCGAGTTCGGCCAGGTGGTGCTGGTGGGCCTGCTGCTCGGCGGCGCGCTGGCGCTGGCCACGCCGGCGGCGGCCGTCTTGCTGGCCGGTGGCGCGCTGGCCGGCGCGCTGGGCCTGAACTGGTGGCTGTATCAGCACTTTGACGCGGTACTGGACAGCGCCGTGCTGCTGCTGATGATCACGGCGCTGTTCGTCGCCAACCTGGCCTGGGGTTACTTTTTCGAAGTGCGCAAGGGCAGGGCGCTGGTGTCGCGCTTTGGCCAGTACGTGGCGCCTGAACTGGTGGCGCAGATGGCCGACAATCCCGACCGCTACAGCATGGATGGCGAAAGCCGCGAACTGACGGTGCTGTTTGCCGACGTGCGCGGCTTTACGGCCATTTCGGAGCAGATGACGCCGCAAGAGCTGCGCGAGTATATCAACCTGTACCTGACGGCCATGTCGGAAGATATCCGTGACAGCCACGGCGGCACGCTGGATAAATATATCGGCGATGCCGTGATGGCGTTCTGGGGCGCCCCGGTGGCGTTTGCCGATCATGCGGGCCGCGCCGTGTCCAGCGCCCTGCTGATGCAGAAGAGCGCAGCGCGCCTGAACACTGACTTTCAGGCGCGCGGCTGGCCGCCGCTGCAGATCGGCATTGGCCTCAACAGTGGCCTGATGCATGTGGGCGACATGGGTTCGCGCATTCGCCGCGCCTATACCGTGATGGGCGACGCCGTCAATCTGGGCGCGCGCCTGGAAGGCATTACCAAGGTGTATGGCGTGGGCATTGCCGTGAGCGAATTTACGCGCGCGCAGGCGCCGCAATTCGCTTACCGCGAACTGGACCGCGTGCGCGTCAAGGGCAAGACCGAACCGGTGGCCATTTTCGAGCCGCGCGGCTTGCTCGCAGAAGCCGACGCCGGGGAACTGGCGCTGCTGGACAATTGGTCGCGCGTCCTGGGGCTGTTGCGTGCACGCGACTGGGATGGCGCCGAGGCAATCTTGCTGAACCTGCCAGACGATGGGCTGCGCCGGCTGTATTGCGCGCGCCTGCGCCAGTATCGCAGCGATCCCCCTGGCAAGGACTGGGATGGCGTGACCAACTTCGAGACAAAATAACCATCGGTAGCATAGAAATTTCTGACTGGAAATCAGAATCCGTCTAAACTTTGCTTTTAATCAATTGATGGTCCAGCCGCGCCTGGCTGGCCATGCAACCACAAGAATTCTCACACATGAATGATCGTCTGGTGCGCCTGCTTGCAGGTTCCGCGCTGTTGCTGTGCGCGGCATGCGCAAACGCCCAATCTCCGCAAGCCGCTGCCGACGCCGGTACGCCCGACGCTGGTATTCCACGTTTCGATATCACCCGTTACGAGGTCAGTGGCGACACCTTGCTCGGCGCGCCACTGGTGCAGGCACTGGTGGCGCCGTTTGCCGGCCGGCAGCGCGACTTTGGCGATATCCAGCAGGCCGTCGAGGCGCTGGAAAACGCTTACCGCGAGCGCGGCTATACGATGGTGCTGGTGGGCTTGCCGGAGCAGGAGCTCGACCAGGGTGCCGTTCGCCTGAACGTGGTGCAGACCCAGGTCGGCAAGGTCGTCATTTCCGGCAACCAGTATGTGGACGAGGCCAATGTGCGCCGCGCGCTGCCGGCCCTGGTCGAGGGCCAGACGCCGAACATGCCGGCGCTGGGCGAAAGCCTGAAGCTGGCCAATGAAAACCCGGCCCGCAAGCTCGAAGTCAAGCTGGCCGGCGGCGAGGCCGAAGGCACGGTCGACGCCGGCATCACGGTGGTCGATGAACGCGCCTGGAAAGCCACGCTCAACGTCGACAATACCGGCAGCAAGGACTCCGGCAAAACCCATGCCGGCGTGGTGCTGCAGCACGCCAACCTGTGGGGGCGCGACCATGTGGCCAGCTTGCAATACACCACGTCGGTTGAACACAGCAGGCAGGTCGGCGTGTATGGCGTTGGCTACCACGTGCCGCTGTATGCGCTCGGCGACTCGGTGGATGTGTTTGCCAGTTATTCCAACGTCGATTCGGGCACGGTGTCGGCCGGCATCGTCGACCTGGCCGTCAGCGGCCGCGGCGCCACCGCCGGCGTGCACTACAACCAGAATTTCGGCAAGCGCGACGACTATGAACCAAAGCTGGTCTATGGCCTGGATTTCAAGGCCTACCGCAACAGCCTGCGCTTCTTCGGCACGGAACTGGGCACGGACGTGACCGTGCATCCCGTCAGCATCGCCTATATCGGTACCTGGAGTTTACCGCGCGGCGAGGCCAGCGCGGGGGTGACGTTGGCGCGTAATATTCCTGGTGGCAACAATGGCAATCAGCGCGACTTCACCCTGGCGCGTGCCGGCGCCAAGGCCGGCTACAGCACCGTGCGCGTCAGTGGCAGCTACAGCCAGGTGCTGGAGCAGGACTGGCAATGGCGCGCGCTGTTCAACGGCCAGTACACGGCCGATGCGCTGGTGCCGGGCGAGCAGTTCGGCGTTGGCGGCGCGGCCACCGTGCGCGGTTTTCTCGAACGCGAAGTGGCCAATGACAGTGGCGCGAATCTGAACCTGGAACTGTACACACCGAACTGGTGCGGCGAGGGCAGCTACCAGTGCCGCGCGCTGGCCTTCTACGACACGGGCTGGGTGCGCCGCAATCATGCGCTGCCCGCCGAAATCAACAGCATGGCGATCGGTTCGGCGGGCCTGGGCCTGCGTATCTTGCTGAGCCGCTACGCCAATCTACAGCTCGATTACGCCCATGTGGTCAACCCCGGCCAGACGGGGCGCCGCGACGCCAACCGCCTGCATTTCAGAGTTGCGCTGTCGTACTGATGTACTGTACTGAGCCCCAAGGATAAAACATCATGACCAAACCAAAACCGTTGCGCACCCTGGCCGCTGGCCGATCCTTCGAGCCGCCGCTGCGCCGCACCGCGCTGGCCCTCTTGATTGCCGCCTGTTTCAATGCTGCCCACGCCAATCCGGTCTTGCCGCAAGTGGTGCATGGTCAGGCCACGTTCAATCAGCAGGGCAATCTGTTTACGATCACCAACACGCCCAATACCATCATCAACTGGCAGAGTTTTTCCGTCAATCCGGGCGAGATCACGCGCTTTCTCCAGCAAAACGCCGGCAGTAGCGTGCTCAACCGCATTACGGGACAAGACCCCAGCAAGATCCTCGGTTCCCTGCAGTCGAATGGCAAAGTGTTCCTGATCAATCCGAATGGCGTGCTGTTCGGCCGCGATGCGAAGGTCGATGTGGCAGGCCTGGTGGCGTCGAGCCTGGCGCTGTCGAACCAGGATTTCCTGGCTGGCAAGATGAACTTCAATGCCGGCGACAAGGCCGGGGCCGTCATCAACCAGGGCTCGATCAACGCCGGCAGCGGCGGGCAGATATTGCTGATCGCGCCTAACGTGGAAAACAGCGGCATCCTCACCGCGCCCAATGGCGATGTGCTGCTGGCCGCCGGTCACAGCGTGCAACTGGCCGACGCGGCCAATCCTGACTTGCGCGTGGTGTTGTCGGCGCCCACCGACCAGGCCATCAATATCGGCCAGGTGGTGGCGCAGGGCGGGCGCATCGGCATGCTGGGTGCGCTGCTGAACCAGCGCGGCGTGCTCAACGCCAACAGCGCGGTGGTCGGCGAGAACGGCAAGATCGTGCTCAAAGCCACGGGCAAGACGCTGCTGGAAAACGGCAGCATGACCAGCGCCACCAGTGCGGCGGGCAAGGGCGGCGAGATCACGGTATTGGGTGAGCAGGTCGGCATGCAGGGCAATGCCAGGGTCGACGCCAGCGGCGCCCTTGGCGGCGGCACGGTCTTGCTGGGCGGCGACTACCAGGGCAAGAACCCGGCGATTGCCAATGCGCGCCAGGTGGCTGTCGGCAAGGACGCCACCATTGCCGCGGACGCCATTCAAAGCGGCGACGGCGGCAAGGTCATCGTGTGGGGCAATGAGACGGCGCGCGTGTTCGGCAGCATTTCGGCGCGCGGCGGCGCGGCCTCGGGCAATGGCGGCCTGGTGGAAACCTCGGGCCACTACCTTGCCGTCGACGGCATCCGTGTCGATACCGGTGCGCGGCGCGGCAAGGCCGGCAACTGGCTGCTTGATCCCTACGATATCGAGATCGTCGACAGCAACTGCGTCTACAACAACAGCTTCAGTAATTGTGGCGTCAGCTACAATCCTGACACTGGCATCAACATCACGATCCCCTACTACGGCAACTTCTACGGCCAGTTGCAAAACGTGGACCAGTTCGACGATGCGCCGTCGGCGGGCACCGCCTATATCGGCGCTGGCACGATTTCCTCTGCCACCACCCCCGTCACCTTGCAGGCGACGCACCGCATCAGCTTCAACCGCCCCATCAATATGGCCAGCGACGGCGTGAGCATCACTGCGACTGCCGGCGAGCGCATCGATGTCAACGCGCCGATTACCACCCGGGGCGGTGCGGTGACCTTGTCGGCCAATGACGCGAGCAGCGGCCACGCCGCCAGCGCCACCGGCGTTGTCAATCTGAATGCGGCGATCAGCACCAATGGCGGCACCACCAACCTGTCGGGCGCCAGCGTGACCGGCGCCGGCACCGTCAACGCCGGTGGCGGCAACTTGACCTTGCGCGCCAATGACAGCAGCGGCGGCATCAGCTTGAGCGGCAGCGCCGACGGCAATCAACTGACCGGCGGCACGCTGCGGTTGGAAGCGGACAATATCAGTTATGGCAGCTACATCCGAGGCAAGAGCGTCACGCTGACGCCGATGACTTTCGGGCGCCCGATTACACTGGGCGTGGTCGGCGACAAGCCGACCGACAGCCTGGGGTTGACCAATGCCGAATTATTCCAGGTCGTCGCCAATACGCTGACCGTCGGCGGCAGCAGTGCCGGCACCATCAATCAAACCGGCGCGCTGAGCATCAGCGATTACGTCACCAATCTCGAGTTGAGTAGCGGCGTCGGCATCAATCTGAACAGTTTTTTCACCGTGCTGCATAACCTGAAGCTGAACGTTGGCGGCGATGGTGGCGGCGGCGACAATCTGATCACCTCGATCAACCCGCTCAATGTCAGTGGCGAGTTTTCCCTCGAAAGGGGCAACTGGGTCCAGAATAGCGCCAGCCTGCCGCCGTTTTCGGCCAACAGCTTCAGGATAGACGGCGGCAGCTTCTTGCGCGTCAAGGGCGGCAATGGCGACCTGGTCACGCCGTACCAGATCGCCGACGTGTATGGCCTGCAAGGTATAGCCACGCAAACCTACAACAAGAATTACATTCTGGCGGCCAATATCGACGCCAGCGGCACGGCCAACTGGAACCGGGGCAGCGGGCGCACCGGTTTCGCGCCGCTGTTCGATGGTGACGGCGCACCGTATGCAGGCACGTTCGACGGCGCTGGTCACAGCATCAGCGGCCTGACCATCAACGGCGGCGACAGCCCCTCGTCTTTTGGCAGCGGCTTGTTTGCAAGTTTGCAGGGTGGCACCATCCGCAACCTGACCATGGTGGGTGGCAGCGTGGCCGGTGGCAAGAACGTGGGCGCGGTGGTGGGCAACAATGTCGGCGGCACGATCAGCAACGTGAGCAGCAGCATGGCGGTCAGCGGCAACATCTATGTCGGTGGCCTGGTGGGCGCCAACAGAGGGGTGATCCGCAACGCCAGTGCCAGCGGCACTGTGACGGGCTTCGCTTCCGGCAATATGAACGGTTCGTACGTGGGCGGTCTGGTCGGCTCCAACCTCGGCATTGACGACGGCAGTGAGCAGCGCGGCACCATCACGGTGGCGCGCGCCACTGGCGACGTCAACGCCTCCGGCAGCCGGGTCGGAGGCCTGGTCGGCAATAACGATGGCGATATTTCGCAAGCGTACGCCACCGGCGCCGTGGGCGGCGCGGCCAGTGTCGGCGGCCTGGTCGGACGTAATGGCGGCGCCATCGCCGACGCCTATGCAACCGGCACCGTTGGCCTGGCCAGTCCGGTCGACGAGATCCTGTCCCGACAGAACATCGGCGGCGTGATCGGCTGGAGCGTGGCGGGCAGCAGCGCCCGCCGGCTGTATTTCAGCGGTAGCGTGTCGGGCAGTGATTTTGCATCGGATACGGTGGGCGCCGTGGTCGGGCGCGCCGATGCGGGCGCCGTTGTGGGGGCGGCCTATTTCAATGCCGATACGGCCGGCACGCCTTTCGACCGGGGTGGAGCCAGCGGGCGCAATGCTCAGGACATGCAGAAGCAAAGCAGCTTCGGCGGCTTCAATTTTGACGACAATCCCGTCTGGCGCATTTACGAGGGCCATACCACGCCGCTGTTGAAGGCGTTCCTGACGCCCTTGCAGGTGAGCGCCAGCGGCGCGGCCAGCAGGGTCTACGATGGCCAGGTGGCAGGCGTCGGTCCGCTCAGCTATGCCGGCCTGCTCAATGGCGACGTGGCTGCCAGCGGCACGGCCAGTTACGGCGAAGCTCGCAATGTCGGCACTTATGCGCTGGGCGGCCTGTGGTCGACCCAATACGATATCAGCTATGCCGGTACCACCAGCGTGGCCATCACGCCGCGCCCCCTGAGCGTGATCCTCGGCGGCAGCAAGGTGTATGACGGCCAGCTTGGCTTTGCCAATGCGACCCTCAGCCTGGACAACGCCGTCGGCGGCGACACCCTGGGCGTGACCGGCACCGCGCAATTCGTCGACAAGAACGCCGGCACCGCCAAGGCCGTCAATCTCACCGGCCTGGCCTTGTCGGGTAACGAGCTGGGCAACTACAGTCTGGCGGCGACCGGCAGCGGTACGGCAGAGATCAGCCGCGCCAGGGTGAGCCTTGGCAGCGTGAGCGTGGCCAATAAAACTTACGACGGCAACACCAACGCCAGCCTCAGCGGCAGCCTGACCGGCGTGATCGGCGGCGACCAGGTCCAGCTGTCGGGCGCCTCGGCCAGTTTCACCGACAAGAACGTGGGCGCGGCCAAGGACGTCAACTACAGCGTGACGGGCAGCAACCTCAGTGGCAACGACGCCGGCAACTATGTGCTCAATACCGCCGAAGGCAGGACCAGTGCCGCCATTACGGCGCGCACGCTCAATCTTGGCTTTACTGGTGTTAACAAAACCTACGATGGCGGCACGGCAGCGACCGTGACGGTCACCGATGATCGCGTCAAGGATGACGTGCTGACGGCGTCGGTTGATGCCGTGTTTGGCGACAAGAATGCGGGCAGCCGCAAACCCATCACGGTGACGGGAGCCAGCCTTGCGGGCACGGATGCGGCCAACTACGCGCTGGGCAATACCGGCGGCACGGCAATAGCCGATATCACGCAGCGGACCCTGAACCTGGCGTTTGCCGGTGCCAGCAAGACCTACGACGGCGGCAAGGCAGCAGTGGTGACGATCAGCGATGACCGTGTAAAGGACGACGTGCTGACGGCGAATGCCACCAGTACGTTTTCCGACAAGAATGCCGGTACGGGTAAAACCATTACCGTGAAGGACGCCGCCCTGTCCGGTGCGGATGCGGCCAACTATACGTTGGGCAATACCGGCGGCACGGCCACGGCCGATATCACGCAGCGCACCCTGAACCTGGCGTTTGCCGGTGCCAGCAAGACCTACGACGGCGGCAAGGCAGCAGTGGTGACGATCAGCGACGACCGTGTAAAGGACGACGTGCTGACGGCGAATGCCAGCAGTGCGTTTTCCGACAAGAATGCCGGTACGGGTAAAACCATTACCGTGAAGGACGCCGCCCTGTCCGGTGCGGATGCGGCCAACTATACGTTGGGCAATACCGGCGGCACGGCCACGGCCGATATCACGCAGCGCACCCTGAATCTGGCGTTTGCCGGTGCCAGCAAGACCTACGACGGCGGCAAGGCAGCAGTGGTGACGATCAGCGATGACCGTGTAAAGGACGACGTGCTGACGGCGAAGGCCACCAGTGCGTTTTCCGACAAGAATGCCGGTACGGGTAAAACCATTACCGTGAAGGACGCCGCCCTGTCCGGTGCGGATGCGGCCAACTATGTATTGAGTTCGACCAGCGGCGCCACCACTGCCACGATTACCCAGCGCGCGTTGGCGCTGGGCTTTGCGGCCGCCGGCAAGACCTATGACGGCAATAACGCCGCCACGGTTCTTGTTAGCGACAACCGCGTGACCGGTGACGTGCTGACAGCAAGTGCGAACGCAGCGTTTGCCGACAAGAATGCAGGTACCAATAAAGTCGTAACGGTGCAGAACGCGAGCCTGTCCGGCGTGGATGCGGCCAACTATGTACTGGGTTCGACCACCGGCGCCACCACTGCGACGATTACCCAGCGCGCGTTGGCGCTGGGCTTTGCGGCCGCCGGCAAGACCTATGACGGCGGCACCGCCGCCACGGTTCTTGTGACCGACAACCGCGTCGCTGGCGACGTTCTGACAGCAAGTGCGAACGCAGCGTTTGCCGATAAAAACGCCGGTGCCAACAAGGGCGTGACGGTGCAGAACGCCAGCCTGTCCGGCGTGGATGCGGCCAACTATGTGCTGGGTTCGACCAGCGGCGCCACCACTGCCACCATTGCGCAGCGCGAACTGGCATTGGGTTTTGCGGC
>NZ_NJGY01000001.1:541922-715355 GCF_002250505.1 Janthinobacterium sp. PC23-8 | reverse complement strand
TGCCGACAAGAATGCAGGTACAAATAAGGTCGTGACGGTGCAGAACGCCAGCCTGTCCGGCGTGGATGCGGCCAACTACGTATTGAGTTCGACCAGCGGCGCCACCAGTGCCACTATCACGCAACGCGAACTGGCATTGGGTTTTGTGGCAGCCGGCAAAACCTACGACGGCAGCACTGCCGCCACGGTCGCCATCACCGATAACCGTGTTGCAGGCGATGTGCTCAATACTTCAGCCAGCGCCGCGTTTGCCGACAAGAATGCCGGCAACGGCAAGACGGTGACTGTGCAGAACGCCAGCCTGTCCGGAACTGATGCGGGCAACTACCGCCTGGCCAGCAGCGGCGGCACGACCACGGCCACCATTGCGCAGCGCGCGCTGACCCTGGCTTACACTGGTGTTGACAAGGTGTATGACGGCGTGACCGGCGCCCAGGTGGCGATCAGCGATAACCGTATCGCCGGCGACGTGCTGAGCGCCTCGGCCAACGCGGCCTTTGCCGACAAGAATGCGGGCAGCGGCAAGGCCGTGGCGGTGCAGGGCGCGGCACTGTCCGGCGCGGATGCCGGTAACTACAGCCTGGCCAACACGGCTGGCGCGACCACTGCCAATATTGCCCGCGCGACATTGACGCTGGGCAGCGTCAGCGCCAGCGACAAGGTGTATGACGGCACGCAGGCGGCCAGTGTCAGTGGCACGGTGGCAGGCGTGATTGGGCAAGATACGGTCAGCCTGGCGGGCGGCAGCGGCACCTTTGCCGACCGCAACTTTGGCACGGGCAAGACAGTGACGGTCGGCGGCTTCCAGCTGGCAGGTAGCGATGCCGGTAACTACACCCTGACGTCGAGCAGCGGCGTGGCGCAGGCGAGCATTGCGCAACGCGCCTTGTCGACCTGGACAGGTGCCAGCGGCGGCTTGTGGAGCGATGCCGCCAACTGGGAAGGCGGCGTGGCGCCGAGCGGCAGCAATGTGCTGGCGGCCGATTTCGCGGCCAGCACCGGCAACGTGGTGTACACGGCGGCGGCCGGCGACACGGTATTGAACAGCTTTACTTCGCGCGGCGGCCTGAACCTGACCGGCGGCAGCCTGCTGGTCAATGGCGCCTTGAGCACCGCCAACTACGCGCAAAGCGGCGGCTTGCTCGGCGGCTCGGGCAATGTGACTGTCAGCAACAGCTTCAGCCAGAGCGGCGGCGCCATCAACGTGGGCGGCAACCTGGCCATCAGCCAGGCCCGCGGCGATCTGCGTTTTGCCGCCCTGACGGCCAACGCCATCAGCCTGAGCGCCAGCGCGGGGGCCATCAGCCAGAGCGGCGCCGTAGTGGCCCGCAGCCTGAGCACGCAATCGCAAAGCGGTACGGTACTGAACGACGCCGGCAATCGTCTGAAGAACTTTAGCGCCAGCAACAGCGGCGCCGGCGGCATTGCCTTGACCACCACCAGCGCGCCGGACGTGCTGGTGCTGGGCAGCCTGGCGACCGGCGCCGGCGACGTGCGCATCGAAAGCACGGGCGGCATCGAAAGCCACGCCATCGCCACTACCGGCGGCAACGTGACCCTGATCGCGCACAGCCCCGTCAACGTGCAGGGCGTCGTCCAAGGCAATGACGTCAGCGTCGACGCCAGCACGAGCGTGAGCTTCGGCGACGGCGCGCGCGTCAATGCAGCGCGCGCCATTGCCGTCACGGCCGGCACCGGCATCACGCTCGCCGGCGCCGCCACCCTCGACGTGCCGGCCACGGGCAGCATCAATCTGCTGGCAAAAAACGGCGACCTGATCATCGCCGACACCGTGCGCATCAACAGCCGCGGTGCTGCCGTCTCCTTGCTGGCGCCCAATGGCAAGATGACGGTGCCGGCCTCGGTGCTGGTCCCCGCGCCGGTGCCCACCCCGGTGCCCACCCCGGTGACTCCGCCGGTGACCACGCCGGTTGTACCGCCATCGACGGTCAGCAGCGCTACCAATACCGTGCTGGCCATCAATGCGCAATACAGCCCGGTCGTCCAGCTCAGTAGGCCCAACGACATGACCAGCCCGCTGGTGGGGATCACCACATCACAAGAATCGACGACGAAAGCAACAGATGAATCCAAAAAAGGTATCCAGAAGACCTTCTGCAACTAGGTCGATGCTGGCGGGCGCCATGCTGTGGCTGGTGCTGATGAGCATCAGCCTGCACGCGTTCGCCCAGGTGGCCGGCACGGTGACACAGTTGAGCGGGCCGATGATGGCGAAAAAGGCCGATGGCAAGGTCAAGATCTTGTCGCTGAAGTCCGAAGTGGAATCGGGCGATACGCTGATCACCGAGAAGGCCACTTACGCCCTGGTGAAATTTATCGACAACAGCGAGATCACCCTGAAGCCAGGCACCACCTTTGTCGTGGAACAGTTTGCCTACCAGGCCGAACAGCCCGACGGCGACCAGGCCAGTTTCAACCTGGTCAAGGGCGGCCTGCGTTCGCTGTCGGGCTTGCTGGGCAAGCGCAACAAGGAAAAGTTTTCCCTGAAAACGCCGGTCGCCACCATCGGCATCCGCGGCACGTATTTCACTGCCGAGTATATCGGCGCCGGTGGCTATGTGTCGCCGCTGTCGTCGCTGGCCAAAACGGGGGCGCCGGCAGCGCCGACCCTGGCGCCCGGGCTGTACACGTCGGTGACTACCGGACAAATCGTGGTCAGCAATCCAGGCGGCACACTCAATATTGTCGCCGGCCAGTTCGGCTTTACGCCGACTGGCAACAGTCCGACGATGCTGGTGCCGGAGAGTTCCGGGTTGCAATTCACGCTGCCGGTCAAGTTGGGCAGCAACGCGCCTGGTGCCCCCAACCAGCCTCACACTGCCCCCAAGTCGGGAGGTGTCGATTGCGAGGTGCGTTAAATAGCAAGTTTCCGATTTCGCTTGACCTTCCCATCGTTGGATAGCCGATCCTGTCTGCATTGTTCATGCATACAGGATCTGCGCCATGCCACAGCCCGTTCATTCCACCTTCTCGTTCGGCGTCGAGGGCATGACCTGCGCCTCGTGCGTGGGACGGGTCGAAAAAGCCCTGCTGAAAGTGCCGGGCGTGCTGGCCGCCAGCGTCAACCTGGCCACTGAAAGCGCCAGAGTCCAGGTCAGCGGCGTCGATGCCGCCACCCTGATCGCCGCCATTGATGCGGCCGGCTACCAGGCCAGCGTGGCCAGCGACGACAGCACTGTCACGGCGACAGCCGCCGCCGCGCCGGCGCGCGACGGCCTGAAGGTCGTGCTGGCCGCCGCCTTGTCGCTGCCCTTGATGCTGCCGATGCTGCTCGAATGGCTTGGGCTGGACTGGACACTGCACGGTTCGCTGCAATGGGCGCTGGCGACGCCGGTGCAATTCGTGCTCGGCTGGCGCTTTTACCGTGCCGGCTGGAAGGCCGCCAGGGCCGGCGCCGGCAATATGGACTTGCTGGTCGCACTCGGCACCAGCGCCGCCTATGGCCTGAGCGTCTACCTGCTGCTGGCCGGCCACGGCGGCATGGCGCATCTGTATTTCGAAGCGTCGTCGGTCGTCATCACCCTGGTCTTGCTGGGCAAGTGGCTCGAATCGCGCGCCAAGCGGCAGACCGCCTCGGCCATCCGCGCGCTGCAAGTGCTGCGCCCCGTGTCCGCCCGCGTGCGCCGCGACGGCCAGGAGCGCGATGTGCCGGTGGCCCAGGTGCGGCTCGGCGACCTGGTGGTGATACGTCCCGGTGAACGCGTGCCGGTCGACGGCGTCGTGGTGGAAGGCGCCAGCGACGTCAACGAATCGCTGATCACCGGCGAGAGCCTGCCCGTCCTCAAGCATGCGGGCGAGCAGGTGACGGGCGGCGCCATCAATGGCGACGGCCGGCTGGTAGTACGCACCACCGCCGTGGGCCTTGAGACGACGTTGTCGCGCATTATCCGGCTGGTCGAAGACGCGCAGGCCGCCAAGGCGCCGATCCAGCACCTGGTCGACAAGGTCAGCGCCATCTTTGTGCCGGTGGTGCTGGGACTGGCGCTGTTGACCCTGCTGGGCTGGTGGTTGGCCAATGGCGACCTGGAAGCGGCGATCATCAACGCCGTCGCCGTGCTGGTGATCGCCTGCCCATGCGCGCTGGGCCTGGCCACGCCGACGGCCATCATGGCCGGCACCGGCGTGGCGGCCCGCTACGGCATTCTGATCAAGGACGCCGAAGCGCTGGAAGTGGCGCATGCGGTGACCACGGTGGTGTTCGACAAGACCGGCACCCTGACGGTGGGCAAGCCTTCGCTGGCGGCCATCCATGCGCACGGCATTGCCGAAGACCGATTGCTGCAACTGGCGGCCGCCATCCAGTCGGGCAGCGAACACAGCCTGGCCAAGGCGGTGCTGGAAGCGGCCGGTGCGCGCCGGCTGGCGCCCTTGACGGCGGGCGGCGTGTCGGCCTTGCCGGGCCGGGGTCTGGCGGCCCAGGTCGATGGAGTGAATTTGAAACTGGGCAGCACGCGCCTGATGCGCGAAGAGAGCGTGGACCTGGCGCCGCTGCAAGAGCAGGCGCAGGCGCTGGAAGCGGGCGGCAATACAATCTCCTGGCTGTCTTGCGGACCGCAGTTGCTGGGCCTGTTCGCCTTCAGCGACCCGGTCAAGCCCGGCGCGCGCGCGGCGATTGCCGAGCTGCATGCATTGGGCATCGCCACCGTCATGCTGACCGGTGACAACGAGGGCAGCGCGCAGGCCGCCGGCAAACTGCTGGGCATCGCCACGGTGGCGGCCAATATGCTGCCGGCCGATAAAACCGCTAAAATCATGGAGCTGAAGGCGGCGGGCGCAAGAATCGCAATGGTGGGCGACGGCATCAACGACGCGCCCGCGCTGGCGGCGGCCGATGTCGGCATCGCCATGTCGACCGGCACCGACGTGGCCATGCAGGCGGCAGGCATCACCCTGATGCGCGGCGACCCGGCGCTGGTGGCGGACGCCATCGATATCTCGCGCCGCAGCTACAGCAAGATACGGCAGAACCTGTTCTGGGCGTTTATCTACAACCTGGTCGGCATTCCGCTGGCCGCGTTCGGCCTGCTCAACCCGATGGTGGCGGGTGCGGCGATGGCGTTCAGTTCGGTCAGCGTGATCAGCAACGCGCTGTTGCTGCGGCGCTGGAAGGCGCGCGCTGCACATGCAAAGGATGAAGAAAAATGAATATCGGCCAGGCGGCAAGCGAGACCGGGGTCTCGGCAAAAATGATACGGTATTACGAAAGCATCGCTCTGTTGAAGCCGAGCGCGCGCAGCGACGCCGGCTACCGCATCTACACGCCGCAGGACCTGCACGCGCTGCACTTTATCAAGCGCTCGCGCAATCTCGGTTTTTCGCTCGGGCAGATCCGCGAACTGCTGTCGCTGTGGCAAAACGACCAGCGCGCCAGTGCCGACGTGAAAAGCATCGCCCTGGCCCATGTGGCCGAGCTGGACCAGCGCATCGCGGAACTGACGGACATGCGCAATACCCTGAACCAGCTGGCCAGTTCCTGCCATGGCGATGACAAGCCCGATTGCCCGATCCTGCAGAACCTGGGGCTGGCGATGGGGGAGGGCAGTGCAAACAAGGCATGTTGTGGTTAATGTCATGGCCTCGCGCTACAAACCCGTGCTGTCATGGGTGTGAAAAGATACCTCTGAGTCCTCAAGCCGCATACGGCCACGCCCACCTGGGCGTTGACGATGCGCGCGACATGGCGGCTTATCTGCTGAGCTTCGATTCGCGTTGAGGACCAGGCGTTCGCGGTCATGGCGTGCTGATCGCCATCCTTTTGCCGATCATGCTATACCTGCAGCATGTCATTGTTGAAAGGGACGCGATGGACGCAGCCTATCTGCTGTATTACTGGCCCACCCTCCAGGGCCGCGGTGAATTCATCCGCCTGGCGCTGGAAGAAGCGGGCGCCAACTACCAGGACGTGGCGCGCTTGCCCGAACGCAAGGGCAAGCAGCAGGGCATGCCGGCCATGCTGGCCTGTCTCGATGGCGCTACGACGCCCTATCCGGCCTATGCGCCGCCGGTGCTCGGCCATGGCGACTTGCTGATCGGCCAGACGCCAAATATTCTGTTGTATCTGGGCAAGCAGCTGGGCCTGGCGCCGCGCGCCGAGGGCGGGCGCCTGTGGCTGAACCAGCTGCAGCTGACCATGGCCGACTGGCTGACGGAAGTACACGACACACATCATCCGCTGGCCATGGGCCAGTACTACGAAGACCAGGCTGGCGCCGCTGCCTTGCGCGCACAGGACTTTCGCACAACGCGCTTGCCGAAGTTTCTCGATTATTTTACGCAGGTGCTGGCAAACAACCCTGGCCGGGGCGGCTTCCTGGTGGGCAGCAAGCTGACCTATGGTGACCTGTCGCTGTTCCAGATGATCGCCGGCCTGCGCTACGCGTTTCCGCAGGCCATGGAACGGCTGGCGCCGCGCTACCAGGCACTGTCAGACCTTCACGACAGCGTGGCGGTGCGGCCCAATATTGCCCGCTACCTCGACTCAAAAAGGCGCTTGCCGTTCAGCGACGAGGGTATCTTCCGGCATTACCCGGAACTGGACGGCTGATGCGGATTACGCCGCGCTGGTGACCGGATAGCCGGCCTCGACGATGGCAGCACTGATGGCTTCCAGGGACTTGTCGGTGCCGACCTTGACGCTTTTTTGTTCCAGCTCGATCTGCACCTGCGCCTGCGGATCGACCGACTGCACGGCCTTGGTGACGGCGTTTACGCAGTGGCCGCAGCTCATGTTTTCAACTTGTAACTGGTACATGTCCATGCTCCTGTAGGTAAGTGTGAAACCACTATAAGCCTTCCTGCGGTGGGAAGGTCAAGCCGCGCCGCAACCGTGCGTCAGGCGTCAGGTGAGCATGAAATTTTCGGCCTGCATCGGTGGCGGCAACTGCTCGTCCTGCAAGGACTCGCGCAGATTGATTTCGATGGCGCGGCAGATGGCCGACAGCGGCAGGTCGTTGGCGTCTTCGCCGAACGGTTCTTCGATTTCATCGCCGAGCGCATCGAGGCCAAAGAAAGTGTAGGCGACGACGGCGACCACGAACGGCGTCATGAAACCGAGGGAGTCGACCAGGCCGAACGGCAGCAGGAAGCAATACAGATAGGCCGTACGGTGCAACAGCAGCGAATACGAAAACGGGATCGGCGTGCTGCGGATGCGCTCGCACGAGGCGCCGGCGCCCACCATGGCCGAGATCGAATTGTCGAGCTGTGCCGCCAGGATGCTGTCGATGCGCTTGTCTCGCAGGCAGCTGGCCAGGTCATGGCCCATCTGCAGCATCAGGTAGTCGGACGGATTCGACGACTTGCAGGCCAGCGCCCATTCGCCGGGCCGCAGCAGCGGCTGCAGGTCAACGGCTGCTTGGCTGTCGCGCAACTGGTGGCGCAGCGCATGGCAAAAAGCGATGGTGCGGCACACCATGCGCACGCGCACGTCATCGAGCCCCAGTTTCACGTGCGCGACCGTATCGCTGGCGATCATGCTCTGGCACTGGCGCGAAAAGTTTCGGCTGCGCAGTACCAATTCTCCCCACAGCTTGCGCCCTTCCCAGTAGCGGTCGTAGGCGGCGGTATTGCGAAAGCCGAGGAAAATCGCCAGCGGCAGGCCGATCAGCGTAAACGGAATCGTGGTAAGGATCACCTTGTGGTCGAACAGGGTACCGTGGTACCAGGTGACGAGGGTGGCGAACAGGGTGTTGACGATCAGGGTGGTGCGGATGCGCGGCAGGATGGAGCCGCGCACGACCAGGAACAGCTTGAGCGCAGAAGGGCGGTCGCGCACGATCATGGCGTGCTCCCGAAGGTGGTGGACAGGGGTGGAACATGGTGCGAACGACTAACCCGCAAAGAATGCCAGGACGGCGGCGGGCCGGGAAGGGTGTGCATGGGCGGCAGTGGTGAGGAGACGCCTGCAGTATAGGTCGCAGCCTTGTTTTAGGCCAATTCACGCTGACGATGGGGGATATTCATTTTATGAATGTATATTCCACAAATTAATAAACGTCATGGCTGTGGTGTTCCGTGCTGCCTTGTTTTTATATAGTTGATGCCGCCACTATGTACGTCCCCGAACGGTCGCGTTTGCTTTGCCGTCGCATACTGCCACGCTACCCATGCAATCGCGGGGCGTCATGACAAAGGAAAACAGATGAGCTATCAGACCACGAATCCGTACAGCGAACAGATCGAACAAACCTTCACGCCGCACAGCGACGCGCAAATGGAAACCATCCTGGCCCAGGCCGCCACCACCTTCGAGAGCGACTGGCGCCAGCGCAGCTTCGCCGAGCGCAAGGCCGTGGTCAAGCAAGCAGCCAGGCTGTTGAAAGAGCAGCGCGACGATTTCGCCAAATTGATTACGCTGGAAATGGGCAAGCTGTTCAAGGAAGCGCAGCAGGAAGTGTCGCTGTGCGTCAACATTCTCGACTACTATGCCGACAACGCCGAGCAGTTCCTGGCGCCGAAGAAACTCGACGTCAGGCGCGGCGAAGCGAGTGTTGAAATCGCCCCGCTGGGCGTGATCTTCTGCGTCGAGCCGTGGAATTTCCCGTATTACCAGCTGGCCCGCGTGGCCGGCCCGAACCTGATGGCCGGCAATACCCTGGTCGTCAAGCATGCGTCGAACGTACCGCAATGCGCGCTGGCGTTTGAAAAGCTGTTTATCGACGCCGGTGCCCCGACCGGGGCCTATACCAACGCCTTCTTCTCCAGCGACCAGGTGGCCACCGCCATTGCCGATGCGCGCGTGCAAGGCGTGGCGCTGACCGGCAGCGAGCGCGCCGGTGCGTCGGTTGCCGCCACGGCCGGCAAGGCCCTGAAGAAAACCACCATGGAACTGGGCGGCAGCGACGCCTTTATCGTGCTGGACGACGCCGACATGGAGCTGGCCGTGAAACTGGCAGTGATTGGCCGCATGCAGAATTCAGGCCAGGTCTGCGACGGCTCCAAGCGTTTTATTCTGGTCGACAGCGTCGCCGACACCTTTGTCGAGCGCTTCCAGGCTGAACTGGCCAAATTGGCCGCAGGCGACCCGCTGCAGGACGCGACCACCCTGGCGCCGCTGTCGAGCAAGTCGGCGCTGGAGCTGGCCCTCAAGCAAGTGGGCCAGGCCGTCGAAGGCGGCGCGAAAGTACTGCTGGGCGGCAAACGCATCGAGCGTACCGGTTACTTCATGGAGCCGACCATCCTGACCGATGTCAAGCCCGACAATCCTGTCTACTACCAGGAGTTCTTTGCGCCCGTCGCCATGATCTTTCGCGTCAAGGACGAGCACGAGGCGATCACCCTGGCCAACGACTCGCCGTTCGGCCTGGGCGGCACCATCATCACGGCCGATATCGCGCGCGGCAAGAAACTGGCCAGCCAGGTCGAGACCGGCATGGTCTTCATCAATTCGCCAGCCGTGACGGCGCCCGATTTACCATTTGGCGGCGTCAAGCATTCCGGCTATGGCCGCGAGTTGTCGGACCTGGGCATCATGGAGTTTGTCAACCGCAAGCTGGTGCTGGTGGCGTAAGCGTGCATGGGGTCCGACCCTGCGGGTCGTGCCCCAGCCCTTGCTTGTGGGTTCGCTGTTACCCCGTAAAATGACGCCAGCAATACCAGCCGGATGCCAGCAGCCACGACAGCAATACCGCCAGTCCCGGCAGCAGCAGCCATTTTGCCACCGTCTCTTCCCACGCCACATGGGGCTTGCCAGCGCGCGCAATGGCCAGCAGTATCTGGCCGCCGTTCAGGCCGCCAAACGGCAACAGGTTGAAGGCGCACAGTTTCAGGCTGGCCAGGGCAAACACCAGCACAAAGGCGTTGTCACGGGCAAAGGCCTCGCCGTCTGCAAGCAACTGCTGCGCCGTGCTCAGCGGCGCCAGCGCACCGCTGATCATCTGCGCAAACGCCGCCGTAAAACCGTGCCAGCCGTTGGCCCCCAACAATCCCAGCGCCAGTGCCAGCGGCACCGCCACGCCGCACAGCAGCACGGCGATCTGCTGCCACAGCGGTCGCTCGTTATAGGTATCGTTGCCGGGATCGTCGTCGTGGATCGCTTCTTCACGCGTATCTTTCAGCACCAGGCTGCCGGCAAACGGCAGCAATCTGATCTGCGCCTTGCCGATATTGAACAAGGCCGGCCCCACGCCATAGCCGATGCGGCGGATGGTGATGCCGAGCGCGCGTGCACACAGGGCCATTGCCGAAACATGGATCACCATGAACAGGACAATGGAAAGCAGGAACTGGAGGATGGGATGCATTGCGGCAGAGAAAAAGTTGACGAGCCGTATTAAAGCATGGGACACCAAAAAGTTGCGCTCCACCTGCTACGGGCAGTCAGCCATATGGCTGCCGCACATGACGGTCGCGGCGATCATGTCCACGTTCGCTTGCAATGAGATAGATGAAAAAAAGCCCCGCCCGCATTGCTGCGGCCAGGGCTTTTCAATTGAGCAGGCAGCTGGCGCTGCCCGGTTAAAACTTACAGCACTTCGCTGGCGTGATCGGCCAGGCGCGAACGTTCGCCGCGCGCCAGGGTCACGTGGCCGCTGTGCGACCAGCCCTTGAAGCGGTCGACCACATAGGTCAGGCCGCTCGAACCTTCGGTCAGGTACGGCGTGTCGATCTGCGCGATATTGCCCAGGCACAGGATCTTGGTGCCGGGACCGGCGCGCGTGACCAGGGTCTTGACCTGTTTCGGCGTCAGGTTCTGCGCTTCATCGATGATCAGGAACTTGTTCACAAAAGTGCGGCCGCGCATGAAGTTGAGCGACTTGATCTTGATGCGCGAGCGGATCAGGTCTTGCGTTGCCGCACGGCCCCATTCGCCGCCATCCGAGTCGGACTTGTTCAGCACTTCCAGGTTGTCGTCGAAGGCGCCCATCCATGGCGACATCTTTTCTTCTTCCGTACCGGGCAGGAAACCGATGTCTTCGCCGACCGGCACCGTCACGCGGGTGACGATGATTTCGTTGTAGAGCTTGGTTTCCAGCACTTGCGCCAGACCCGCAGCCAGGGCCAGCAGGGTCTTGCCGGTACCGGCCTGGCCCAGCAGGGTGACGAAGTCGCATTCCGGGTTCATCAACAGGTTCAGCGCGAAGTTCTGCTCGCGGTTGCGTGCCGTCACGCCCCACACATTGTTCTTGGTGTGGCTGAAGTCGCGCAGGGTCTGCAGCACGGCCGTCTTGCCGTTGATCTGCTTGACCTGGCCGTAGAACGGGGTTTCGCCGTTTTTCGGTTCCAGGTAGATGAACTGGTTCACCAGCAAGGACGGAATGAACGGGCCGGTGACGCGGTAGAACGTCGAGCTGTAGCCGTTCTTGCTTTCCTGCCAGGATTCCATATCCTTGCCGTGCTTGTTCCAGAAGTCGTCCGGCAGCTGCACGATGCCCGAGTACAGCAGGTCCGTGTCTTCCAGCACATGGTCGTTGAAGTAGTCTTCGGCGGGCAGGCCCAGCGCGCGCGCCTTGATGCGCATGTTGATATCTTTCGACACCAGCACCACCGGGCGGCCTTCCTGTTCCGATTCGAGCGAACGCACGACGGCCAGGATCTGATTGTCGGCCTTGCCGACCGGCAGGCCAGCGGGCAGGTCGGCGCTTTGCAAACGCGTCTGGAAGAACAGGCGGCCCTTGGCGTCCTTGTTGCCCAGCTTGGACAGCGGAATGCCGTGCTCGATCGCGTCGTCGTCGGTATTGCTGATCAAAGCGTCGAGCGTGCGCGACACCTGGCGGGCGTTGCGCGCCACTTCCGTCATGCCCTTCTTGTGGTTGTCCAGTTCTTCCAATGTCATCATCGGCAGGTAGACATCGTGCTCTTCGAAGCGGAACAGCGACGAAGGATCGTGCATCAGCACATTGGTGTCGAGCACGAACAGTTTCGACACGCCACGCTGGTCGGCGGCGCGGCTGGCCGACGATTTGAGTTGCACTTCGACCGGCTTGTGCTTGGCCGGATGGGCTTGCTCGATCTGCTTGACGGATTTGATCGGCGTAACTTTTGCAACCGGCGCTTCAGCCTTGACCTCGGCCTCGGCCTTGGCCTTGGCCGGCGCTTTCGCCTTCGTGGCGGGCTTGGCCTTGGCTACCGGTGCGGCCAGGGCTGGCGCGGCAACGGGTTCTGGTGCAGGCGCTGGCTTGGCGACCATCAGTGCCGCCACTTGCTTGATTCTGGTGGCCGCATTGCGGACCGGTTTGGCAACTTCGGCGATCGCCGCTTCAATGATGGGTGCAGCCACTTTCTTGGCTGCCGGGGTTTTGGTGGCCGGGCGCGCTGCGCCAGCGGTTGGGTAATCTGCTGTGGCCAGGATGGTGGCTGGCTTGCTCGGTAATTTTGGCAGTGGCATCAGGATCTCAATCAAAAAATTTCTGGAATGAATCGCCCACGGGCAGCCGGTTTTCAGCGGCGCGGCATGGGGTGGATGCGGGAATAACAATGGAACAGGACGATATGACTGCCGGCTGGCCGGCCACAGGGCCGGTAAGGATGTCCATCAGCGGGCGCGCGGCCCGGCTGGCGGAGTGGAGTGAGGCGCTTCGTTGACTCAAAATGGCGATGGCTGCTGTGAACTGAACGATAGGTTGAACGACGCTTGCTGGAAACCCGACACGCGCATCAGTTCAGACGCGCCACCAATTCCAGCACTTCTTCGACGTGAGTTGCGACCTTCACGCCTCGCCATTCTTTCACTATTCGGCCCTCAGCGTCAATCACAAACGTGCTGCGCTCGACGCCGCGCACGGTCTTGCCGTACATCTGCTTCATCTTCATGACGTTGAACAGCAGGCACATCGCTTCGTCGGGGTCGGAAATCAGTTCGAACGGCAGCTCCAGTTTGGCCTTGAAGCTTTCGTGCGAGCGCAGGGAATCGCGGCTGACGCCGTAGATTTCCACGCCGGCGGCGATAAATTTGCCGTAGGCGTCACGGAAGGCGATGTTTTCCGTGGTGCAGCCAGGGGTGTTGTCTTTCGGATAAAAGAACAGCACGGTGGCCTTGGCTGGCCGGCCCAGCAATTGAAAGGTCTTGTCGCTGGTCATGGCGGCAGTGAAATCGGGTAGGGCGACGAGGGATAGTCTCTCAGTCACAGGTTCTCTCCTGAACGGTGATCATCAGCGCTGTTTTTAACCTGGCAACGCATCCAGGTGGAACAATACAGCATTCAGGCGGCTTTACCCTGCACGATCAGGCGTCCCGAACGGCCTGGCAATTCGCCCCAGGTAATCGGACAGACGGGCAAGTCGGTGTGGCGCACTTTGTCGTGATACTCGGCCATCGAGGCAAATTGATAGCCCTGGGTTTTCCAGCCTGTCAGCAGTTGTTCGAAAATGGGGGCGAGTTTCTGCCCTTCAAGCTCTGCGTGCAAAGTATAGACATGATCGCGGCGATTGTCCGCCGTCAGCGACAGGATATGGTCGGCAATATTGCTAACGGTGAGCATTTTTCCATCGATCTCACAACCGAGCAATTCGTCGAGGGTGGGCAAGGTGGTGGGCAGTTGCACGCATTGCAGCACCGTATTGCCGTTGCGCAACCGGTGCGGTCCGTCGCTGGCGCGCACCATGGCGCCCCGTTCGTCGAGCATGGCGCGGCCATCGGAGGCGTAGTCGTAGCCGGCCGTATCGTGCTCGACAAAGGCGCTGACATTCATTTGCCAGCCGGCTGCGCCGTGGGTGCGGGACGGTACGCCAAACACCTGCGCAAAACGGGCGGCGGCCTTGCGCATCATGGCGCTGGTCCAGCCGGCGTCACGGCGCGCCACGTTGTCCTGCCATAAGGTGTGGTCCCAGGTGTGGATGCCGCATTCGAAGCCGGCGTCGCGCACCGCGCGCAGTTCTTCCGCGCACTGCCTGCCGATGTCCGGACCGGGCAGCAGGGTGCCGTACATCAGCGTTTTCAGGCCATAGTGCTCGACCACCGAAGTGCGCGAGACTTTGCTGAAAAAACCGGGCCGCAACGCCCGGCGCAGCGCCCAGCCCGTATGGTCGGGGCCCAGCGAAAACAAAAACGTCGCCTGGGCCTGGTGCGCGGCCAGCATGCGCACCAGATTGCCCATGCCTTCGCGGGTGCCGCGAAAGGTGTCGACGTCGATCTTCAGTGTCAGTAAGGGTTTGCTCAACATTAATCCATCAGCGCTTGCGCCTGCGTGACCTGGCCGCGGTAGGCGTCGAAAATATGGCGCAGCGCGTCGCTCATGGTGGTGCTCGGCGCCCAGCCCAGTTCCTCGCAGGTATTGGTAATCTTCGGCACGCGGTTCTGCACGTCCTGGTAGCCGGCGCCATAGTAGGCGCCCGAGGTGGTTTCCACGATCTTGACGTGCTGCGCGCCGTCGGCGTACTCCGGATATTCGGCGGCCAGGGTCAGCATCATGCCGGCCAGGTCGCGGATCGAATAGTTATTGCTCGGATTGCCGATATTATAGATCTTGCCGCTGGCAATGCCGTTCCGGTTGGCGATAATGTGCATCAGCGCATCGATGCCGTCGTCGATATAGGTGAATGCGCGTTTTTGCGCGCCGCCGTCGACCAGCGAAATGTTTTCACCGCGCACGATATGGCCGAAGAACTGCGTCACCACGCGCGACGAGCCTTCTTTCGGCGTGTGGATGGAATCGAGGCCGGCGCCGATCCAGTTGAACGGACGGAACAGCGTGAAGTTCAGGCCTTCCATGCCGTAGCCCCAGATCACGCGGTCCATCAGCTGCTTGGCGTTCGAGTAGATCCAGCGTGGTTTGTTGATCGGGCCGCAGATCAGTTCCGAGTTTTCCGGGTCGAACTCTTCATCATGGCACATGCCATACACTTCCGAGGTCGACGGAAATACCAGGTGCTTGCCATACTTGGCGGCCGAGCGCACGATCGGCAGATTGGCTTCGAAGTCCAGTTCGAACACGCGCAATGGCTGCTTGACGTAGGTCGATGGCGTGGCGATTGCCACCAGCGGCAGGATCACGTCGCATTTCTTGACGTGGTATTCGACCCATTCCTTGTTGATGGTGATGTCGCCTTCAAAGAAGTGCATGCGCGACTTGTATTCCGGATTGTCCAGCACATCGCTGATGCGGTCGCTGTTCATGTCCATGCCGTACACATGCCAGTCGGTGGTTTCCAGGATGCGTTTGGACAGGTGGTGGCCGATAAAACCGTTGACGCCGAGGATAAGGACTTTTTTCATATGAATTTCTCTTCGATGGTATTGGGGGTGCTGACATGGGCGGTCAGCCGGTCTTGCAATTGTGCGGCAGAAATCGGTTGATCGTTGGCATACAAGGACGCAATGGCCAGCAAGCGGCCGTCGCCGCAGACGCCGACGATAGCGCCATCGAGCACGGCCAGGCCAGGCGCCAGGGCGACCGGCGCGAGTTTGCTCAGCCTGGCTTGCCTGACGACATAGCTAATACCGTTGAGCTCGGTAAAAGCGCCCGGATACGGCGGCGCGACGGCGCGGTGCAGGTTATACACCTGCTGCGCCGGCTGTGTCCAGTCGATGCGGCCATCGGCCGGTTTGCGTCCGCCAAAATAGCCGCCCTGGGTGAGGTCGTTCGGCAACTGTGGCGCGCTGCCATCGACCAGGGCCGGCAGCACGCGCCACAGGGTTTGCTCAGCGGCCACGGTGACCTTGCCGAACACTTCAAAGGCGGTGTCGTCAGGCAAAATCGGCACGGCGGTCTGCGCGACGATGGCGCCGGCGTCGGGTTTTACCGTCATTGCGTGCAGGGTGGCGCCGGTTTCGGTGGCACCGTGCAGCACGGCCCAGTTGACGGGCGCGCGGCCGCGGAACTGCGGCAGCAGCGAGCCGTGCAGATTATACGCGGGCGCCACCTCCAGGATGCTGGCCGGCAGCATGTGGCGGTAGTAAAAGCTGAACAGCGTGTCGGGCCTGGCGGCGCGCACCTGTGCCAGCAGAACGGGGTTCGTGGCGTCAGCCGGCGTGATATGCGCGATGCCCTCCATCAGGCACAGTTCCGCCACCGACTCGAACCACAGGTTTTCCTGCGGATTGTCTTCATGGGTGACGACCAGCGCGATATCGACGCCGCCGGCCAGCAGCACCTTGATGCAGCGCACGCCCACATTATGGTAGGCAAACACGACGGCGCGCATCAGCGGGCCACCTGACGTTTTTCCAGTCGCACATACGGCGCCGCCTCGGCTTCGGCTTGCGCCATGCCGTCCTGCAAAATGGTCTGCACCACGTAACGCGGGCGGGCGCGCACCTGCTGGAAGATGCGGCCCACGTATTCGCCCACCAGGCCGATGCCGAACAGGATCACGCCCATCAGGAAGAAGGCGATGGCGAACAGGGTGAACACGCCTTGCGCCTCGGCGCCGAACAGGAAGCGGCGCGCCAGCAGATAGGTCACCAGCACGGCCGAACTGGCCGACAGCAGCATGCCCAGCATGGAAAAGATCTGCAGCGGGATCAGCGAAAAGCCCGTCACCAGGTCGAAGTTCAGGCGGATCAGGCTGTACAGCGAATACTTCGACTCGCCGGCCGCGCGCTCTTCGTGCTCGACCGTGACCTCGGTCGGCTTGCGGGCAAAGGTGTAGGCCAGCGCCGGCACGAAGGTATTCACCTCGGCGCACTGGTTGACCAGGTCGATCACATTGCGGCCATAGGCGCGCAGCATATTGCCCTGGTCGGTGATCTTGATATTGGTGATGCGCTCGCGCAGGCGGTTCATTATTTTCGAGGCCACCGTGCGCCAGGCCGAATCTTGCCGCTTGCGCCGGATCGAGCCCACGTAATCGTAGCCTTCGCGCATCTTGGCCACCAGGTTGCCGATTTCCTCGGGCGGGTTTTGCAGGTCGGCGTCGAGCGTGACCATGATCTGGCCACGCGACGCTTCGAAGCCGGCCAGGATGGCCATGTGCTGGCCGTAGTTGCCATTGAACAGCACCACGCGCGTCACTTCCGGGCGCTGGCGGAATTGCTCGGCCAAAATGGAAACGGAGTTGTCGCGGCTGCCGTCGTTGACGAAAATGATTTCGTAGCTGGTCTGCAAGGCGTCGAGCGCCGGGTACAGGCGGGCGAACAGGCTGGCCAGGCCTTCCTGTTCGTTGTAGATCGGAATGATGACCGACAGTTCAGGTTTCATGATGGGGTTGCTTACTTGATCAGGATAGATTTAACGGCGGCAACGGCGCGTTCCACGTCGGCCAGCGTCATGGCGTAAAACATCGGCAAGGTGACGGTCAGGCGGCCGATTTTTTCCGCGTGCGGGAACATGCCTTCGGTAAAGCCGCGGGCGCGATACAGACTGAACAGGTGGATGGGCGCGTAATGAAAGCCGGTGCCGACATTCAGTTCGGCCATCTGGCGCATGAAGGTGGCGCGGGTGTCGGGGCCGTGATCTGGCAGGATGATCTGGAACAAATGCCAGTTGCTGTTGTCAAAGTCGGCCACCGGCAGTTGCGCGCCGCTGGCGCCCTCGAAATCGCTGCCGAAGCGGGCAAAGTAATGGCGCGCCAGCGCCCGGCGGTGGGCGGTGATGGCCTCGATATTGGCGAACTGGCCGAGGCCGATGGCAGCCATGATGTCGCTCATGTTGTACTTGCCGCCCAATACATCGACATCGATGCCGTCGACGCCGCTGCGGGTCACGCCCTGCAGGCGATATTTTTCCGCCATTTTCGCTTCTTCCAGATTGTTCAGCACCAGCGCGCCGCCTTCGCCGGTGGTGATGTTCTTGTTGGCCTGGAAACTGAACGAGACGAAGTCGCCGAAGGCGCCAATGCGCTGGCCTTTCCAGGTGGAACCGAATGCCTGGGCGGCGTCTTCCACCACGCGCAAGTTGTATTGCCTGGCGATCGCGTACAGGCGGTCCATGTCGACGGGCAGGCCCGACAGATAGACGGGAATGATGGCTTTCGTCCTGGGCGTGATCGCCGCTTCCAGCTTGTCGAGGTCGATATTGCGCGTGACCGGGTCGATATCGGCAAACACCGGCGTGGCGCCCACTTCGATGATGACGTTGGCCGTCGCCACCCACGACACGGGCGTGGTGATGACTTCATCGCCAGGGCCTATGCCGGCGATGCGCAGCGCGATTTCCATGGTGCAGGTGCCGGAATTGAAGGTGCGCACGGGGCGCCCGCCGAAGTACTCGGACAATTGCGCCTCGAACGCCTGCACTTTCGGGCCACTGGTGATCCAGCCCGAGCGCAGCACTTCACCGACGGCGGCGATGGTCGCCTCGTCGATGGTGGGCTTGGAAAAAGGCAAAAATGGCAGGGGCGGGGTCGTAATGTTTGTCATGCTGCACTCACTTGTTCATCATTCGGGCTGGTCTGTCGCCATGCGGCGTGCTCGCGGGAGCTGCCTGCGCAGACATGGCCGCAGGCCCTTCCATTTTAAGCTACTCAAGGGTGCAGCCGGACCTATTTCAGCGGGGGCAGGGCCGCGGTCCGTGCTGCGCAAGTGGGGGCAAGGGCGGCAAACCGTGATGGCTGGCCGGTCTTGCCGCCGTGTTGCTTGTTGGCACCACAATTTTATTGCAAATTGGCAATTATAATGCGGCGCGTATCTTTGGCGACAACACGCATGGGGACACCGCGGTGTTTCAGGTCTTCATACCGGTCCAGGCTGATGATGGCCACGTCGTGGACGCCGGCGGCGGCGTCCCTGGTCCATTGCGTGACGAAGGTCTCCAGCAAAGGGATCGACAATTCGGGCTGTTGCTCCAGGCCAAAAGCGAATTCATCCGTGTAGCTCACCAGGATTACCGGCCGCCGCAGATAAAACGTCAGCGATTGTTCGTAGATGCCGACCGAGTACAGTTTCGTATCGGCTTTGAGCTCGGCCTGGATCTGCGGCAGCAGGTCGGTGCCGGCGCGGTTCCGGCCGTACAGTTCCGAGCCTGCCAGGATGCTGTGGGTGGCCAGGAAGCCGGCCACGGCGACGGTCAGCACCGCCAGGTCGCGCCGCGACCGGCGTTCGTGCAGCAGTGCCAGCAAGCCACCCACCATGATCAGGCCGCCTGCGGCCATGAACCAGGGCTGGTAGCCGCGCAGGGCGACCAGGTGAGCCTCGTCGCGCGCCGTGATCACGGCCAGCGTCACGGGCACGGCGACCAGGATGCTCAAGCCCAGCACGGCCAGCACGCCGGCAAAGATCATGCGCTGGCGGCGCGAGGCGCCATCGAGGAACAGCGCCGTCAGCAGCGCCAGTGCCGGGAAGATGGGCACGATGTAGCCGGGCAGTTTCGAGGTCGAATAGCTGAAGAACAGGAAAATGAACACCGCCCAGACCAGGATCATCAGGCGCGGCTGGAAGGCGCCGGCCTGGCGCTGGACGCTGGCGGCCAGGCTTTGCGGCAACAAGGCGATCCACGGCAGCAGGCCGGGAACCAGCAGCACCAGGAAGTAATACCAGCCGCCTTCGCGCTTGTGGCCTTTCAGCAGGAAGCGCTGGAAGTGTTCGTGGACAAAGAAGAAATACGGCTGTTCGGGATTGCGCAGGGCCACCAGCACAAACCATGGTGCGGCAATGGCGAAAAACACCAGCATGCCCTTGACCAGGTGCAGGCGGGTCCAGATGCGCCAGTCGCGGGCAAACAGGCTGTACAGGATCAGCACGGCGCCCGGCAGCACCAGGCCGATCAGGCCCTTGGCCAGCACCGCCAGCGCCATGCCGGCCCAGCACACCAGCATCCAGTTGCGCCGCTCGCGCTCGCTCGCTTCATCGCGCTGGGCGATCAACAGGCTGGTCAGGGTCAGCGTCATCATGCCCGACAAGCCCATGTCGAGCGAATTGATCTGGCCCGAGGCCAGCCAGAACAGGCTCGACGCCAGCACCAGGCCCGCATACAGGCCGACGCGCGGGCCGAACAACTTGTGGCCGGCCCAGGCCGTCATGCCCACGCCGAGGATGCCGCACAGGCCTGTCCACAGCCGGGCTTGCCATTCACCGAGGCCGAAAGCGGCGAAGGTGAGCGCATTCATCCAGGTTTGCAGCGGCGGTTTTTCGAAATACTTGATGTCGTTCAGGCGCGTGGTGATCCAGTCGCCACTGGCGAACATTTCACGCGCCATTTCGGCGTAGCGGCCCTCGTCGGGCGGCACCAGGGTGCGGATGCCCAGCGCATAAAGGGTGAGCACGACGAACAGCCCGAACAGGGTCCACATCGCCGCTTTCGATGCGTGCAGCTCGCGAACAGGCAGGCTCATGCCGGGGTGCCTGTGGTGACTGGCAGAGCGGCGGGCAAAATCAGGGCCAAAGTGACCTTGCGGCCTTCGCCCATCAGGATATTGTAGGTGCGGCAGGCGGCCTGGCTGTCCATGCATTCGACGCCGATGCGGCGCATGGTCAGCGATGCCGTCAGTTTCGGATGCACGAAGCGCTGGCGCTCGCCCGTGCCGAGGATCACCACGTCTGGCGCGTCGGCCAGGATCTGCTCGAAATGGGCTTCGGTCAGGTCGTCGAAGCGCGTCACGTCCCAGGCACGCGGCGCCGTTTCCGGCATCACGATCAGGCTGTAGCCGAAGTGTTCGGCGTTGATCTCCACGCCGGTGGCGTCATAGCCGGTCACGGTCTGGTATTGCTGGGTGCTGGAGGCGTGCAGTTTCATGGTGGTTCGGGTAATCAGTTCGGTGGATCAGTGTGCGTGCTTGCAAAAAAAACATGCGGCCATGGCCGTCAGGATGCCATAAACGAAGGGAAAGAGCGACTGAAAAATCGCAATCTTTCCAAACTGCAATCTAAACCTTGACATGCAGGCGCATGTTAACCAGCGAAGATTAAGGGAACATGAAGAAGGGGGGCAAGGCCTGGCTGCCCGATATGCAGGCAGGCGTGGCAGGATGGGTGCGAAATGCTGGGGTTGACCATGTTTAATTTGATAAAATGGCCTGCTTTCGGCGAGAATGCTTGTTTTCGCCTTGCAGTGCATAGGCAACAGTTCAGGCGCGCGATGGCTCGGCGCCGCATCACGACAGGGATTTATTTTGCGACCGATTCAGAAATCGAATAAATTGGCGGACGTCTGCTATGACATCCGCGGCCCGGTCCTGGAAAAATCCAGGCAAATGGAAGAAGAAGGCCACAAGATCACCAAGCTCAACATCGGTAACCTTGCCGTGTTCGGTTTCGATCCGCCGGACGAGATCGTGCGCGACATGATGCTCAACCTGCAAAATGCCGCCGGCTATACCGATTCAAAAGGCATGTTCGCGCCGCGCAAGGCCGTCATGCACTATACGCAGGGCAAGAATATCGCCGGCGTCACCATCGACGACATTTACCTGGGCAATGGCGCGTCCGAACTGATCGTCATGTCGATGAACGCCCTGCTCAACAGCGGCGACGAGGTGCTGGTGCCGGCGCCCGACTACCCGCTGTGGACCGCCGCCGTCAGCCTGTCGGGCGGCAAGCCGGTACATTATGTGTGCGACGAGCAGAACGAATGGTATCCCGACATCGAGGACATGCGCCGGAAAATCACGCCGCAGACGAAAGCCATCGTCGTCATCAATCCGAACAATCCGACCGGCGCGCTGTACCCGGTCGAGGTGCTGTTGCAGATCGTCGAACTGGCGCGCCAGCATCAATTGATCGTCTTCGCCGACGAGATCTACGACAAGGTGCTGTACGACGAAGCCGAGCACGTGTCGATCGCCTCGCTGGCCGACGACGTGCTGTTCATTACCATGAACGGGCTGTCGAAGAATTACCGCTCCTGCGGCTACCGTTCCGGCTGGATGGTGGTGTCGGGCGAAAAGCGCCACGCCAAGGATTATATCGAGGGTCTCAACATGCTGGCCTCGATGCGCCTGTGCGCCAATGCGCCGGGGCAGTTTGCGATCCAGACGGCGCTGGGCGGCTACCAGAGCATACAGGACCTGGTCGGGCCGGGCGGGCGCCTGTTGAAACAGCGCGACCTGGCGCACAAGCTGCTGACCGAAATCCCTGGCGTGAGCTGCGTCAAGCCGAAGGCTGCGCTGTACATGTTCCCGAAACTCGATCCGGCCGTCTACCCGATCGCCGACGACCAGCAGTTTGCCTATGAACTGCTGGCCGAAGCCAAGGTACTGATCGTGCAGGGCACCGGCTTCAACTGGATCGCGCCGGACCATTTCCGCATCGTCTTTCTGCCGAACTCGGATGACCTGACCGAGGCCATGGGGCGCATTGCGCGCTTCCTCGAAGGTTACCGCAAGCGTCACAGCCGGGCTTGACCCGGACGACAGCAGCATCGATCAACCTGGCGCGGGCAGTGTGCGCGCGCCACTCATGAGCACAAGACCATTATGAAATCCATCAAGATTGGCCTGTTGGGCCTGGGCAATGTAGGCTACGGCACGTTCAGCGTTTTGCAGCGCAACCAGCAAGAAATCAAGCGCCGCGCCGGACGCGGTATTGAGATCGTGGCCGTCGCCGTGCGCGACGTGGCGCGCGCCGAAGCGCTGGTCAAAGGCGCCTGCAAGGTCGTCAATGATCCGGCCCTCGTCGTCAACGATCCCGAGATCGATATCGTCGTCGAACTGATCGGCGGCTACGACCTGTCGAAAACCCTGGTGCTGCAGGCGATTGCCAACGGCAAGCACGTGGTCACCGCCAATAAGGCGCTGTTGGCCGTGCATGGCAACGAGATCTTTGCCGCAGCCCAGGAAAAAGGCGTGATGGTGGCGTTCGAAGCGGCCGTGGCCGGCGGCATTCCGATCATCAAGGCGCTGCGCGAAGGCCTGACGGCCAACCGCATCGAATGGATCGCCGGCATCATTAACGGCACCACCAATTTCATCCTGTCGGAAATGCGCGACAAGGGCCTCGATTTTGCCACCGTGCTGAAACAGGCGCAGGAGCTGGGCTATGCGGAAGCCGACCCGACCTTCGATATCGAAGGCGTGGACGCGGCCCACAAGGCCACCATCATGTCGGCGATCGCCTTCGGCATCCCGGTGCAGTTCGACAAGGCCTACGTGGAGGGCATCAGCAATCTCAACGCCGTCGATATCCGCTATGCCGAGCAACTGGGCTACCGCATCAAGCTGCTCGGCATCACCAAGCGCGCCACCGTCAACGGCGTCGAAGGCATCGAGCTGCGCGTGCACCCGACCCTGATCCCGGCCAAGCGCCTGATCGCCAACGTCGAAGGTGCGATGAACGCGGTGCTGGTGCATGGCGACGCGGTCGGCGCCAGCCTGTATTCGGGCCGCGGCGCCGGCGCCGAGCCGACCGCCTCGTCGGTGATCGCCGACCTGGTCGACATCACCCGCCTGGCCACGGCCGACCCGGAACACCGCGTGCCGCACCTGGCCTTCCAGCCTAATGCGATGACCGATATCGCGATTTTGCCGATGTCGGAAATCACCACCAGCTATTACCTGCGCATGCACGTGGCAGACCAGCCGGGCGTGCTGGCCGACCTGACGCGCATCCTGGCCGAGCGCGGCATTTCGATCGACGCCATGCTGCAAAAGGAACCGGCCGAAGGCGAGACGCATACCGACATCATCATGCTGACCCACCAGACGCAGGAGAAAAACGTCACGGCCGCCATCGAACAGATGGAGGCATTGGACAGCGTGGTCGGCACGGTGATCAAGATCCGCCTGGAAAACCTCAGCTGATCGTTGGACCGGCAATCAGAACGGCGCCTGCGGGCGCCGTTTTTTGAACCGGATTACAGCGTTGGTGCGCCCACCGGCCCGACATCCATGCCGTCATAGCTGGCCAGCTTCTGCTCCAGCGCGAACTGCTGCAGTTCGCCATTGCGCGCGTACAGGCTGTCGACGTTGTGCACTTCCGCTTTTTCCACATGCAGCACCCACACCGGCGGCGCGGCCGCGTCTTCCAGTTCGGGCTGGTACAGCTCGACCGGGCGATAGCCGTCGATCGCCAGCAGGCCGGCCGCCTGTTCCAGCGCTTCCGGCGTCGGGTTGGTGAAGTAATAACCCCACAGCAGCGGCGCTGTCAGGTCCCAGGGCGCGTTTTCGGCGATATTGTCAAACAGTTCGGTCACTTCTTCTCTGGTCATCATGGCGGGAGTCCTTGGTGGATAGGCAGGGCGCGATGGTAACATCGGCCGCGCCCGCGCACCAGTTTCAGGCGTCGTCGCCGGGCGCGCTGAAATGCACGCGCACCAGCAAGCCCTGGCCATTGTCGGCCGTTGCCAGTTCCAGGCGCGCGCCATGCAGGGCGGCGATATCGCGCACGATGGACAGGCCCAGGCCGGCGCCGCCCGGATTGCGTTCCAGCGCCGACGACACGCGGTAGAAGGGCGTGAAGACGCGCTCGCGTTCGGCCTCGGGGATGCCGGCGCCGCTGTCCCGCACTTCCAGCACTGCGCCGTCGCCTGGCCCCCGGGGCGGATGCACGCGCAGCGCCACGCTGCCGCCGGGCGGCGTGTAGCGCAGCGCGTTGTCGACCAGGTTGACCAGCAGCTCGTGCAGCAGCAGCGCCTGGCCCTGCACCGTCGCGTCCGTGTCGGCGTCGAGCGACAGGTCGATCTCGCTGTTGACAGCCGCCATCGCCATCTCCAGTCCGACCTGCTGCGCCAGTTCGCGCAGCGACACGGTGTTCATCCGCAGGTGTTCGCCGCCATGCTCGACGCGCGCCAGGGTCAGCAGGCGATTGGCCAGCAGCACGGTCGAATCGGTGGTGGTGGCCATGCTGGCGACAATGTCGCGCAGGGCCGCCACCGCCTGCGCATTGTCGGGCAGGCGGTCGCAGGCGCGCAGCGCCAGTTCGGCCTGGGTTTTCAGCACCGTCAGCGGCGTGCGCAGCTGGTGCGAGGCGTCGGCGATAAAGCGGCGCTGGCTGGCGATCAGTTGCTGCAGCCTGGCCATCGAGCCGTTCATGGCCGATACCAGCGGGCGCATTTCACGGTGCACCAGCGCCGGATCGACGTCGGACAAATCGGACAGGGTGCGCGTTTCGACTTCGGTCTTCAGCCGCATCAGCGGGCGCAGCACCAGGCGCACGGCAAACCACACCAGCGCCGCCATCACCAGCACCATCGCTGCCTGCCATGTCAAGGTGTCAAACAGGATCTGATTCGACAGGCCGCGCCGCGCGTCGAGCGTTTCGCCGACCTGGATCAGGGCGATGCCGCGCATGGAATCGTCATACACGGGCTGCAGCAGGGCGGCGATGCGGATCGGTTTGCCGTGGTAGTCGGCGTGATAGAAGCGCACCAGCGCCGGGTAATTCTGCGAGCGCGGCACGTTGGCCGGCACCGCCGGCAAGTCGCCATAGCCCGACACCAGTTCGCCGTGGATGCCGGTCACCTTGTAGTAGATGCGGCCCAGGGTGTCGGTCTCGAAGCTGTCGAGCGCCACATAGGGCACGTCGGCCACCACCTTGCCGCCTTCGATCGAGACGCGCTCGGCCAGCGCGCGCGTCGACGCCAGCAAGGAACGGTCATAGGCCATGTCGGCCGCGTCGAGCGCATTGCGGTACACAAAAACGGCGTCGAGCAGCACCAGCATCACCAGCGGGATCAAGAGCCAGCGCAGCAACTGGTTGCGCAGGCTGCCCAGGCGCCGCGCCTGCAGGTGGCGCCGCAGCCGTTCGAGCCAGCTGAGGCGGCGTTGGTTGAGGCGTGGGTTCACTTGGCGGCGGCGGCCGGCATGGCGTTGCGCGGTTGCAACAGGTAGCCGATGCCGCGCAAGGTGGTGATGGCGGCGGGCTCGGCGATGCCGCCCTGTTCGAGTTTTTTGCGCACGCGGTGGATCAGCAGTTCGATGGCGTCCAGGTTGACGTCGTCGGCCAGCGCGAATACTTCATCGAACAGCTTTTCCTTCGACACGGCCCGCCCCAGGCGCGTGATCAGCGCTTCAAGCACCGCGTGTTCGCGCGGCGTCAGGGCCAGTGCCGCGCCGCCGTAGCTGAACATGCGCGTGATGGTGTCGAAACTGAGCGCGCCGCAGTGATGCACCAGCGCCTCGTTGCCCTGGCTGCGGCGCAGCAGCGCTTTCACGCGCGCTTCGAGTTCGGCCAGTTCGAACGGCTTGGCCAGGTAGTCGTCGGCGCCCAGGTTCAGGCCCTGCACTTTTTCATCGATGCCACCGCGCGCCGTCAGTATCATGACCGGTGTTTTGGCGCGCGTGCCGCCGCGCGCGCGCAGCCGGCGCAGCACGTCCAGGCCGTCCATTTTCGGCAGCGACAGGTCGAGCAGCACCAATGAATAGTCCTGCGTATGCAACAGGGCGTCGGCGTCGGCGCCGTTATGGGCTGTCTCCACCGTCAGGTGTGCGTCGCGCAAGGCTTTTGCCAGCCAGTGCGACAGCTCCAGATGGTCTTCCACTAATAGTATGCGCATGGTCTCCGCCATTCGTTGGTATGCGTGCAGTGTAAGCGAGGCGCCGCAGTTTGGGGCCGCTTGTGGCTGGCCGGCGACAGCGGTCGGCCTGAAAGCCAATTGAAAGGATGCAGCTCTTATAGTGTGAACCTGATTCAGAAAACGAATCAGACATATCACCAAAAAATATAACTATTGGGAGACCCCTGTGAAGAAAACCGCATTGCCCCTGGCCGCCCTGGCCTTGTTTGTTACCGCCGGCGCCGCCCAGGCCCAGTCCAACGTCACGCTGTACGGCCGTCTCGACGCCGGCATCAGCAACACCAGCAACGCCGGCCCGTCGAAAGGCTCGGCCACGCAAGTGAGCTCCGGCGGCATGAATACCTCGCGCTGGGGCATCCTTGGCAGCGAAGACCTCGGCGGTGGCCTGAAAGCCGTGTTCAACCTCGAAGGCGGCATTCTGGTCGATACCGGCGCGGCCGACGGCGCGCTGTTCAAGCGCCAGGCCAACGTTGGCCTGGAAGGCGCCTTCGGCCGCGTGGTGATGGGCCGTTCCTTCACCACCGTGTATGACTTCGTGCTGCCCTATGATCCGATGGCCTATGCGCCGTTCTATTCCTGGGCCACCTCGGCCAATGCGACCGGCCCCAGCAAATACGGCATGACCACCGCGTTCGACAACCTGGTCAAGTATTCGGGCAAGACCGGCGGCTTTACTTACGGCGCCTCCTACGGTTTCGGCGAACAGAGCACCGGCACTTCGGACAGCGCCAAGCTGTCGACCGCCGTCAACTACAAGACGGGTCCGCTCAGCGTGCTGGCCACCTACGAGCGCATCAACGGCAACACGATCGCCGGCGGCGCGCGCGACAAGAACACCGTGGTGCATCTGGCGGCCATGTATGAAGAGGGCCCGTGGAAGCTGCAGGCCGCCGCGCGCGACTACAAGCTCGATCTGGCTGCCGCCAACCGCCCCGACGTGCGCGGCACCATGTACTGGGGCGGCGCCAGCTACAAGGTCAGCCCGGTGATCACCGTGACCGGCGTGGTGTACTACCAGGACGTGAAAAACGTCGCCGCCAACCTGGACGCCGACCCGATCATGTACGTGGCGCGCCTGCGCTACGCCCTGTCCAAGCGCACCGACCTGTATCTGGCGGGCGCCTACGCCAAGGCCAAGCACGGCCAGCTGGTCAGCCTGTCGCGCGACGACGCCGGTTTCGGCGACACGCAGCGCGGCCTGATCGCCGGCGTGCAGCACCGCTTCTAAGGCATGACCATACTGCGCACCGTCGTCCCGTCGTTGCTGCTTGCGCTGCTGATGCCGCCCGCATTGGCAGCGCAAGCAGCGCCCGATGTCGACTGCGTGGTGCCGTCCAAGCCGGGCGGCGCCATGGACCTGACGTGCAAGCTGGCGCGCAAAGGCCTGCTGCAGCCGGATCCGGCCGCCAGCGCGGCGGCGCCGTTCGCGTCCTCGGTGCGCATCAGCTATCTGCCGGGCGGCATCGGCGCGGTGGCGTGGCGCTCGATGGTGTCGCAGCGCCGGCGCGCCGAAGCCGACACGCTGGTGGTGTTTTCGGGCGGTTCGCTGTTGAACCTGGCGCAAGGCAAGTTCGGCAACGCCAAGGCGGGCGACGTGCGCTGGGTGGCGGCGCTGGGCGCCGACTACGGCATGATCGCCGTGCGCCGCGATTCGCCTTACAAAAACCTGGGCGAACTGCTCGCCGCGCTCAAGCGCCACCCCGACAAGGTGCTGATCGGCGTGTCCGGCACCATCGGCAGCCAGGACTGGCTGAAGATGGCGCTGGTGGCGCGTCAGGCCGGCATCGACCCGAAAGTGCTGCGCTTCGTCGCGCTCGAAGGCGGCGGCGAAGTGTTTACGGCGATGCAGGCCGGTTACGTGCAGGTGATGTCGGGCGACACCTCGGAAGCGACCGTGAGCGCCGGCGCGAACCAGGAGCGCGTGCTGGCGGTGCTGTCGGAAAAACGCCTGCCCGGTGTGCTGGCCGGCATACCGACGGCGCGCGAGCAGGGCATCGACGTGGTGTGGCCCATCATTCGCGGTTTGTGGATGGGGCCGCAAGTGCCGCAGGCGGACTACCGGCGCTGGGTGGCCACGTTCGACCGCGCCATGGCCACGCCGCAGTTTGCCCAGTGGCGCATGCAGACGGGCATGTATCCGTTCGCGCTGACGGGCGACAAATTGACGCAGTACGTGAACCAGGCGGTCGAGCGCTATTCCAGGCAGGCAGCCGAACTGGGCCTGATGCGCTGAAGCCAATAGCAAACCATACAACAATCACAGAAGGAGACCACCATGAAAACCAGAACCATACTCGCCATTGCCATCGCCGCCGCTTTCGCCGGTGCCAACGGCGCCGCTTTCGCACAACTGCCGGCAGGCTATCCGGCCGACTACCAGAAGATCGTCGACGCCGCCAAGAAAGAGGGCAAGGTGGTGATCTACGGCGCCACCGACAGCAAGGCCGCCGCGCCGCTGATCAAGGATTTCAGCGCCCTGTATCCCGGTATTTCGGTCGAATACAACGACATGAATTCGACCGAAGTGTACAACCGCTTCATTTCCGAAGTTGCCGCCGGCGGCAACACCGCCGACGTGATGTGGTCGTCGGCGATGGACCTGCAGATGCGCCTGGCCTCGGACGGCTACGCGCTGAAATACAAGTCGGTCGAAGCGGCCAAGATCCCCGGCTGGGCCATGTGGGACGACCAGGCCTACGGCACCACGTTCGAGCCGGCCGCCATCGTCTACAACAAGCGATTGCTCGATCCGAAGGAAGTGCCGAAGAACCACGACGACTTCGTGAAACTGATCGCCACGCCGAAATTCAAGGACAAGGTCACCACCTACGATATCGAAAAGTCGGGCGTGGGCTTCATGTTCATGGCGCAGGACGCCAAGGAATATCCGCAGTTCCTGGCGCTGCAAAACGCGTTTGGCGCGGCCAAAGTGCGCGTGCAGTCGTCGACCGGCACCATGATGGAACGCATCTCGTCGGGCGAAAACCTGATCGGCTATAACGTGCTGGGCTCTTACGCCCTGGTGCGCGCCAAGAGCGATCCGTCGATCGGCGTGGTGCTGCCGAAGGATTACACGTTGATCCTGTCGCGCGTGCAGTTCATTAACAAGAACGCGAAGAACGTCAACGCCGCCAAGCTGTGGCTCGACTACATCCTGTCGCACCGTGGCCAGACCGTCATCTCGAACGGCGCCAAGCTGTACGCGATCCGTGCCGACGTCACCGGCGAGACCACCTCGGCCGACTTGATCAAGGAAATCGGCGCGGCCAACATCAAGCCGGTGCCGGTGCACCCGATCATCCTGCAATTTTTGGGACCGGCCAAGCGCATGGCCTTCTTAAAACAATGGAAAGAAACAGCCGGCAAAAAGTAATGCCGTTCTGGCCAGCCGCCAGCGCCCCTGCGCCTGCGGCTGGATGCCGTAACCTTATTCATTGGATTCCTCATGCAAACTGCTATCTTGCCGCTGCCTGCACGGTCGCGCTCTCCCTTGTCGCGCCTGAACTGGCCGCGTGGTGTGGTCGTGGCGATCACCGTGGTCGCCATTTTCCTGCCGCTGTTCCTGATTTTTTATCAAAGCTTTTTGTCCGCGCCGTTTTTCATGCCGGTGCGCGAATTCGGCTTTGATTCCTACCGTTTCATCTTCGACGATCCCGATTTCTCGATGGCCTTCAAGAATGGCCTGATGCTCGCCTGCGGCCTGACCGTGATCGCCGTGCCGCTGGGCGGCATGCTGGCGTTCCTGATGGTGCGCACCGATCTGCCGGGCCGCGGCTGGGTCGCGCCGATGCTGCTGGTGCCGATCTTTGTCTCGCCGATGGTGATGGGCTTTGGCTATGTGGTGTCGATGGGGCCGGTGGGCTTTTACTCGGTATGGGCCAAGGAGCTGCTCGGCTTCGTGCCCTGGAATATCTATTCCTTCACCAGCATCGTCATCATCGCCGGCCTGACTCACGTGCCGCATGTGTACCTGTACGCCTCGTCGGCGCTGAAAAGCCTCGGTTCCGACGTCGAAGAAGCGGCCCGCGTGGCCGGCGCTTCGCCGGTACAGGTGATGCTGAACGTGTCGCTGCCAATGATCATGCCGGCGCTGGCCTATGCCGGCGTGCTGGTGTTCTTCCTCGGCTTCGAAGTGTTCGGCCTGGTGCTGGTGCTGGGCGACCCGGAAGGCCACCTGGTGCTGCCGACCTATCTGTACAAGCTGACCAACAAACTGGGCACGCCGTCGTATCACCTGATGGCCGCCGTCGCCGTCTGTCTGGTGATGGTCACCATGCCGCTGGTGATGATACAGCGCTGGCTGCTCAAGTCGGCCAACAAATACGTGTCGATCAAGGGCAAGGGCGCGCGCAGCAAGGCCATGCCGCTGGGCCGCTGGAAGTGGCTGGCGTTCGCACTGCTGGCCGGCTGGCTGATCTTCACCATCATCCTGCCATTGACCGGCATCGTGCTGCGCTCGTTCGTGCAGTACTGGGGTGAAGGCGTGCACCTGGCTGACGTGTTGACCCTGCAGCATTTCCGCGACATTTTCGAACAGCCTTCGCTGGTGCGCGGCATCGTCAACACCATCCTGATCGGCGTGGTCGGCGGCGCGCTGGCCGTCGGCTGCTACAGCTTCATCGCGCTGGCCATGCACCGCAAGCAGGACGGCATTACCCGCCTGCTCGACTACAGCGTGCTGGTGCCGCGCGCCGTGCCGGGCTTGCTGGCCGGCCTGTCGTTCCTGTGGGTGTTCCTGTTCGTGCCGGCCTGGCTCGACGGCATATTGAAGGGCATGGACAACGGCGTGGCCCTTTGGCTGAGCGGCCATGTGATACCGGTGCTGCGCGAAGTGCGCTCGACCATCTTCGCCCTGTGGCTGGCCTATTCGGTGGTGTGGATGGCTTACGGCATGCGCCTGATTTCCACCGCGCTGCTGCAGGTAGGCCCGGAACTGGAAGAGGCGGCGCGCGCCGTGGGCGCCAACCGCGGCCAGGTCACGCGCGACGTCACGCTGCCCCTGATCAAATACGGCCTGCTGGGCGCCTGGCTGATGGTGTTCCTGATTTTCGAGCGCGAATACTCGACCGGCGTGTACCTGCTCTCGCCCGGCACCGAAGTGATCGGCGCCATGCTGGTGTCGCTGTGGGCTGGCGGCTCGACCGACCTGGTGGCGGCGCTGTCGTTCATCAACATCACGCTGGTGGCCATCGGCCTCGGTATCGCGCTGCGCTTTGGCGTGAAGTTACATAACTAAAGTTACACACTAAAAATACACTGAGACCATATCATGAATGAACTGACCGTCAATGAGCTGTACCTGGACTACGGCACGGGCGCATCCGCCAACCAGATCCTCAAGGGTGTCTCGATGCACCTGAAAAAAGGCGAAGTGGTCGCCTTGCTGGGGCCTTCGGGCAGCGGCAAGACCACCTTGCTGCGCGCCGTCGCCGGGCTGGAAAGCCCGAAGGCGGGCACCATCGAAATCGGTCCGCGCAATGTGTTCGACGGCGCCAAACACTTCGAGATGCCGGCCGAACAGCGCAACCTGGGCCTGGTGTTCCAGTCCTACGCGCTGTGGCCGCACAAGACCGTGTTCGACAACGTCGCCTACGGGCTGAAACTGCGCAAGATGGGCAGCAGCGACATCGCCGGGCGCGTCAAGGAAGTGCTGACGCAGCTGGGCCTGGGTCACCTGGGCGAGCGCTACCCGCATCAGTTGTCCGGCGGCCAGCAGCAGCGCGTGGCGATCGCCAGGGCGCTGGTCTATAACCCGCCAGTGATCCTGCTCGACGAACCGCTGTCGAACCTGGATGCGAAGCTGCGCGAGGAAGCGCGCGCCTTTCTGCGCGAACTGATCGTGCGCCTGGGCCTGTCGGCCCTGATGGTGACGCACGACCAGGGCGAGGCGATGGCCATTTCCGACCGTATCTTGCTGCTCAATAACGGCAAGATCGAACAGCAGGGCACGCCGCAAAGCATGTATGAAACGCCGGACACCCTGTTTACGGCCGAGTTCATGGGCAGCAACAACCGGCTGCCGGGCAAGGTGGTGCGCCGCGAAGG
This sequence comes from Janthinobacterium sp. PC23-8, assembly GCF_002250505.1. Lineage (GTDB taxonomy): Bacteria > Pseudomonadota > Gammaproteobacteria > Burkholderiales > Burkholderiaceae_D > Janthinobacterium. Next base: position 683,028 of record NZ_NJGY01000001.1, on the reverse strand, counting down.
CAACCGGGTCAGCCTGCTGATCGACGGCGCGCCGCTGCAGGGCGTGGCGCGCGGCGCCAATACGGCGTCGGAAGTGACGACCATGATCCGCGTGGAAGAAGTGAAGATCAGCGCGACCCAGGTGGAGAACGCGATCGAGCTGCCGCTGTTGACCTGCATGTACCTGGGCGACCGCTGGGAGTGCCTGTTCGAGCGTGGCGGCGGCGCCGACAATCTCAGCCTGCGCGCTTATTCACGCCACAAACTGGACGCCGGCAAATACTGGCTGCATATGCCGGCCGATAAGCTCTGGGTGTTTTAACAGCGTGGTGCGTGGCGATCAGTCGCCGCGCACCACGATTTCCTGCGCCTGCGGCTCGCGCTGGCGCAGGAAGCGCACGATGGAGTCGACGGTGACGACGTCGATCTGGCGTGTCATGCGGCGCGCGAACGGGTGGTCGTCAAAGGCGATATTGGCGCGGAACAGGCGCCCGCCCAGGCGCGTGGCGGCGGGAATGCTGAGCGTTTGCGGCACGTAGCTGGCGCCTTGCAGCCAGCCTTGCGCTTCGGCCCGCGTTTCGATCTTGCCCGGCTCATTGCTGGCCGCGGCCAGCGTTTCGAGCACCCACTGGTTTGAATTCTGGTACTTGGTCGAAAACGGATAGGCCAGCATATTGTAGTGGGCTTCATGCAGGCGCTTCGGCGTGTTCGAGGCCAAGAGGCGCGCCAGCTGCTGCTGCAGTTCAGGCGACGGGATCAGGATCAGGCCCTCGTACAAAAACACATCGCTCATGAAAAAATTGCCCAGGCCCTCGTTGTACAGCGACGACTGTGCCGTGCCGCATTCATTGAGTTCATGCACCACCAGCCAGCGGCCGTTCGGATGGTCGCGCCAGGCCAGCGCCATGTGCGAGTAGCGCAGCTGGTACTTCGACAGGTCCTGCCCGGCGCGCGCCAGCAGCGCCACCTGGGCGCCGGAAGCGTCCAGCGCCTGCAAGGTCTTTTGCGCCAGCGCCATCGACTTGACGACATCGTTGGCCTCGGCCGGTTTGTCTTCGCACGGACGCCCCGCATGGGCGGCGCCGGCCAGCAGCAGGCTCAATACCAGGGCGCTTAGCTGTTTCACGGCTTATACCTTCGCGTGATACAGCAGCGACTTGCCCAGTTCGTTCGGAATAAAGGCGATGGCCTTGCCCGACGCCACCAGCACATGGCCGGTGGAGACTGCTACCACGCTCACCACCGTGCCGACCGCCAGCGACAGGCCTTGCGCCGCCTGGCCGCTCAGTTGTATCGAGGCGCTGCCAGCTTCGGACGCGCCTTTGAGGACGATGACGACGCCTTCGCCGACCGCCTCCAGGCTGGCGACCATCACCTGGCCCGAGGCGACCAGCATCGACATGGAGCCGGCCACCACCACGGCCGAACCCTGGCTCAGGTTTTGCGAACCGCGCGACAGGTTTTCGGAGGCGGCTGCCTGTGCCATCGCCGGCAGCGCGGCGGACAAGCTCAGCATCAGGAAGAGCGGCAGCAAACGGGTGGTCAACTTCATGGTGTTTCTCCTTCAGGGTGGCCGAATTGGCATGACCATCATTGTCGATGGGGGCGGTTTGGTCAACGTAAATGCTACTCGTAGCGAGCACCCATACTGCGGGTATCACTTTTTGATACTATAGTGCTCTTTCAAGCCAAGGATGATCATGCAGCAAACCCACGCCCTGATCGAAGCCCTCAAGCGCCTGCTCAAGGCGCGCAGTGTGACCTATGCCGAACTGGCGCGGCGCATCGAGGTGTCCGAGGCCAGCGTCAAGCGCATGTTTTCGCTGAAACAATTTACCTTGCAGCGCGTGGAGCAGATCCTGGTGGCCGTCGACAGCGATTTCCAGCAGCTGGCGCTGGCCGTGCAGGCGGCGCAGGCGGCGCCGACCCTGATCACGGGACTGACGTACGCGCAGGAAAAAGAAATCATCGAAGACACGAAACTGTTCGTCGTCGCCGTCTCGGCCTTGAACTTGCTGCCGCTGGAACAGATCATCGCCATTTACGACATCAGCGAAGCGCAGGCCGTCAGCTGTTTGCTGCGCCTGGACAAGATCGGTTTCCTGGAGTTGCTGCCGAACAACCGGGTCAAGCTGCTGGTGGCGCGCACCTTTGCCTGGATACCGAACGGCCCCATCCACACCTACTTCAAGCAGGAAGCCTATGGCGACTACCTCAATTCGCAATTCGATGGCGAGAGCGAGCTGCTGCGCCTGGTCAACGTGATGCTGTCGAAAAAATCCACCGCAGCCCTGCTCGAGCGCTTGAAGCAGGTGGCGGTGGAGTTCTCGCGCCAGCACCAGGAAGACGCGCGCCTGCCCGGCGAGGAACGGCTGGCGATCAGCTTCCTGCTGGCGGCGCGGCCGTGGATGCCGCAGACGTTCAAGGCGCTGCTGCGCCAGTAGCGCCTTATGGCGGAGTCTGCTCTTGCTTCATCTGCGACAGCAAACGCCAGGCAAAAAATCCCAGTACGGCCACGCCCAGCAGCAGCGCGGCCCACAAGGCAAGCAAGCGCCATGGCGGGCCCTGGTCCGCCGCGGCAGTGTGAGCGCCCGCCACGCCGGCGCGCGCCGTGAGCAGCCCCACGCTGGCCAGCGGCAGCGACTGCAATTCGGCCGCGCTGTAGCCCGGTGCAACCTGCGCCAGCGGCAGCGCCGCCTGGGCCGCATCGGCCTTGCCGAACACCAGCTGATACGGGCCCTTGCCGCTGGCCAGGAACACCAGGGTTTCCGGCGTCCAGCCCAGGCGCAGGGTGGGCGCGGTGGCCGGCAGCGTGGTTTGCTCGTTTTGTGGCCGCAGCACCCATTGCGTGGTCTGTACCACCGGCATCGCCAGCTCGCCTGACACGCGCTCCTTGCCGCCGTCGCTGATGCGGTAAAAACTGGTGCTCAGCAGCGGCTCGAAATATGCTCCTTGCGCGGGCCGCGTCTGCTGGTGCAAGCTCAAACGGCGCAGCGCCACATAGGCACTCTGGCGATACACACCCAGCGTCACGGGCAGCACCATGTTTGGTTGTGGCAATTGCAGTGCGATGCGGTCGGCGGGAATCGCCAGCGGCGTGGCATAGACCCACTCGCCGGCCACTTTGCCGGGCGCGGCCTGCAGGGCGATGGTGGCGCGCGGCACTGCCTGCTCGGTCTGGCTGACGGCTTGCGCGGCGATGGCAGCGAACACCACCGGCGCGCCCTCCTGCCAGCTCAACCGCGCATAGCGCAAGGCGCGCGGCGCAAAGTCGATGCTGTCGTTGGCCAGCGTCTGCGTGTCGCTGTTGCGCAGCCAGTTCAGGGTGGTGGTGCCGATCGCATCCCAGTGCTTCAGGTCGTCGCTCGCTTCGAGCAGCACCTGGGCGCTGTAGTCGCCAAGCCCGGGCGGCGGCGTGAAGCGCAGCGCGGCGATGCGCTGGTCGCCGGCCCGCTGGCCCAGGTCGAGGATCAGCGCCTGCAAGCTCAAGGTGCTGTGCGCCGCCGCGCTGCTGGCATTTACGGACAGCAGCCTGCCATCGGGGCTGGTGCGCACTTCCACGTTCTGCAGGCCGCCGCTGGTGGATGCTCCCTTGACGGGAAAGATGCGCGCGGCAATGCTGCTGCGCTCGGTGTTCGACTGCGCCGCCGGCGTGCTGACGGCGAACGGCAGGCGCTGGCCCGTGCGGTCGAACAGGCGCACATCGGCCAGGTTGCCGGTGCGCGCGTGCAGATAGACTTCTTTCGGCAGCGGCAGCCGCGCCACGCCGGCGCCGGCCGGCACGGTTACCGGCATGCTCCAGCCGTAGCTGGCCGGCTGGTCAGGGGCATGCTGTGCCAGCGCCACGCCGCACGCCAGCACCATGGTGAGCGAAAAAGCAGTTTTCATGCGTTCTCCGGTGTCGGTTCGGTAACAGGTTCTGTCTTGGGAAACGGCGCCAGGTAGCCAATCAATACCATCAGCAGGCCCACGCCCACGAACGACACGATGCGGGCGATGCCGCCCACGTTCGACAGGTCGACCAGGAACAGTTTCAATACCACCAGCACCAGCAGTACCGCGCCCAGGCTCCATTGCCCGCGCCGTTGATGCTGCGCCGCATGGCGCATCAGCAGCAGGGCGGTGATGCTCCAGACCAGCGACAGCATCGCCTGCACGAATTGCGAGGCCATCAGGTCGTCGAATGCATAGGGGATCGCCATGTAGTTCGATACCGTGCGCAGGAGCATCAGGTTGAACCAGCCGTAGACAAAACAGGCGGCCACCAGCGGCACGCGCGATGACCATTGTTCCAGCCATGGCGGCTGGCCGGCGCGCAGCAGGCGCCAGGCGGCGACGCCCAGCAGGATCGCAAAGCCCGTGGACAGGTCCAGGGGATTGAGCAGCGGCAAATAGGGCAGGGGCGCCATGGCGCCGTTGTCGAGCAGGTTCCAGACGGCGATCAGCCCCAGCGACCACAGCGCTGCCAACGGAATCAGGCCGTGCTGGTACCAGCTGGCGATCGGCGCCACCGGCCAGCCGCCTGCACGACAGCGGCGGATCAGCCTGGCCAGCACCAGCATCATGGCCCAGGCCGGCAGATAGCGCGACCAGGCCGGGCTGACGGCGTCGCCCTGGCCGGCCAGCCACGCATCGAGGTAAATTGCGCCGACCGGCCACAGCATCAGCCAGGGCGCGGCGGTACGCACCGTATGCAGCAAGCGCATCATGCGCAGCTCGATATGCCAGCCGGCGCGCGACCAGGTGCGCAGCATGTATTCGCCGGCGGCCAGGGCGCAGGCCAGCGCCAGCCAGGACAGAGCGCTCGGCACATATTCACGCAGGTACAGGGCGATCAGCATGTTGGCGCTCCACAGGCCCAGGCCGATCCAGGCGGCGAGCGTGAACCAGCGCAACTGCGGCCAGGCCAGGTGGCGCGCCAGCAGCGCGAACAGTGGCGTGGTGATACTCGCCAGTATCAGATAGAGCGCCAGCCAGTGTTCGCCGGCGTGCGGGTGTGCGCTCACATCGGTATCAATGGTGCGCAGCAGCCAGCTGGCCAGCGGGAACAGGATGCCGACAAACCACAGCAAGCCGCTCCATTGCAGCAGCGGCAGCGCGGCCAGCGACAGCCTGGCGTTGATTTCCACGCGCGCCTGGCGCTGCGTGAACCAGCTGCTCGCCAGCGCTGCGGCGCCCAGCAGCAGTGCGCTGAGGAAGGTGCCGTGGAACAGGTTGCTGGAATGGTCATTCCATTCCAGGCCCATGCGCAGCAACAACACGATGCCGGCCAGCACCTGCACCACCAGCAGCAGCAAGCGCGGCGCCGTCCATTGCAGCCGCTGCGCCAGCCAGAACAGGCCGCCGGCGACCGCCAGCGCGCTGACGGTCAGCAGGTTCAGCTGCGTGATGGCGTCGGTGCGCAGCAAAATTTCGGTCCACAGGCCGGCGAGCAGCCAGGCGGTGGCGCCGGTCAAAAACACCACCGACAGGCCCTGCATCAGCTCGGGTGCCAGCTTGGGATGCACGACGCCGTGCTGGCGGCGAAAATTGATCGCCATCAGCAGCGCGGCGGCGGCCAGCAGCAAAAAGCCCAGCCACAGATTCGATTGCAGCGCGATGTCGGTATGCATGTCGGCCAATATGCCCAGGAAGGACAGCCAGGCGCCGGCCTGCACCAGCAAGCCGAAGGCCCAGGCCAGAGGCTGGCGCTGGCGCAAGCCGACCCAGACGATGCCGGCGCCTTCCAGTGCCCAGGCGGCCGAGGTCCAGCGGCCGTCGAGTGCAAATGGAATGGCCAAGGTACCGAACACGATACCCAGCGCCAGAAAGGCTTCGGCCAGCAATCTGAAGTGGCCGCCGTGACGGCGCCACAGCACTACCGCCAGGCCGGTATAGAACAGGCCGGCGGCCAGGGCCGAAAACGCCAGGCTGAAATGCATATGCTTGACCAGGCCGTACTGCAAGGCCATGGCGGCCAGCGGCGTGCCGAACACCAGCGTGCCGTCCACATAGTGCTTGAGGCGCGGCGCCTGACGCGCGCAATAGGCGACGGCGATGCCGACATAGAACAGCACGAACAGGATCAGGAACAGCTGGCTCGACAGATAGTTGTCCGGCGTATAGCGCAGCAGGCCCCAGGCGGTGGCGACGACAAAGGTAAAGCCGAAGCTGAGCACGTTCAACACGCGCCAAGCGCGTTTCAGGGCGATGGCGAACACGCCGGCGTTGAGCAGCGCGTAATAGCTGAACAGGCCGATATGGCTGCCGCCGCCGGTCGACACCAGGATCGGCACGGCAAAGCCGCCGATAATGCCGAACACGGCCAGCCAGACGGCGTTTTGCAGCACCGCCAGCAGGCAGGTAAAGGCGGTCAGCACGAACAGCAAACCGAAAGCCAGGCCGGCCGGCATCAGTTCATACAGGCGGAAAGCGCCAAAGGTGACCAGCATCAGTATCGCCAGGGCCGTGCCCTGCAGCGGCAGGCTGATGCCGGGACGCGCCACGCGGATGCGCCAGGCCCAGGCCAGCAGGGCAATGTCCGCCAGCGCGATGCCGGCCAGGCGCAGTTCGATCGGCAAGGTCACTTGCGCCGCCACGTATTTGAGCAGGAAGCTCACGCCCAGGAACAGGATCAGCAAGCCCAGCTTGGCCACCAGGTTGCCCGTCAACAGCCAGCTTTTTGCCTTGGCAAACAGCGCGTTGCCAGGGGTGGCCCAGGCCGGGGTGTTGGGTGGCGTGGGCGCTGGCGGGACGGGTTGGAACGGTGGTGGCACAGGTGCCGGTACTGGCGGCAGCACCTCGGGCATGAACTCGGGAACCGGCCGCAGTGTGGGCTTGTCGAGCGAAATGGTGATGGCCGGCGGCACAAATTCAGGCACCAACTCCGGCATGGGTGGCGCCGCCTCGGCTGGCGGCGCAGGCGCCGCCCGGACTGCGACCTCGACATTCTGCCCGGCGTCGGCGTTTGCGCGCCGCCTGGCGGGGTCCAGTTCGAGCGCCTGCAGGCGCTCCTGCATGCTGTCGACTTCGCGGCGCAAGCGGGCGGTGGCGGCTTCGAGATCGGCCACTTTGCGGCCGCTTTTCAGCGCGACGACCAAGGCGGTAATCAATAAACCCAGCAATACCAGCGGTATCAATACAAACATAGGTCGGCTTTCCTGGCAGGACAGGGCGCAACAGGAAGTGGCGCCCGCAGTTATGCGCACCTTACCTTATTATCAAGAAACGAGGTTTTCTTATAGCCATGTGGAAACTTCGAAGCAGAAGTTGTCAGCATGCAATGTCCTGTCCGCGCCGGTATTGATTGCGAGCAAGCCCACGACATTCAGATTGTCGTGCGCAAGATAGTGCTGTATTTTAGCAATTCGTTCACTTCCCATTTCCACGCCATGAGTCAGAGCAGCCAGTTTTCCTTGTTGTCGCAGCGCCGCTTCGGGCCGTTTTTCTGGACCCAGTTCTTTGGCGCCTTCAACGACAATCTGTTCAAGACGGCGCTGATGGTGATCCTGGCCTACGATGCGCTGAGCTGGACCACGCTCGATCCGTCCACCATCACCAACCTGATTCCCGGTCTGTTCATCCTGCCTTACGTGGTGTTTTCGGCCACCGCCGGCCAGCTGGCCGACAAGTTTGAAAAGGCGGGGCTGGCCCGTTTCGTGAAATGGATGGAGCTGGTCATCATGGCCATCGCCGCCGCCGGCTGGATGACGCATACCCTGTGGCTGCTGGTGGCGGCCGTGGTCGGCATGGGCATCCATTCCACCCTGTTCGGCCCCGTCAAGTACGCGTATTTGCCGCAGCAATTGAAACCCGAGGAACTGGTCGGCGGCAATGGCCTGATCGAAATGGGCACTTTTGTCGGTATCTTGCTCGGTGAAATCCTCGGCGCCGTGCTGATCGTGCACAAGCCGCTGGGCGTGGAACTGGTGGCCGGCGCGACCATCGTCGTGTCCATCTTCGGCCTGATCGCCAGCTACCGCGTGCCGCGCACGCCGGCGCCCGAGCCGGACCTGAAGATCAGCATCAATTTCGTCGCCGAATCGTTGCGCAACCTCAATTTTTCGCGCAAGAACCGTCCCGTGTTCCTGGCCATGCTGGGCAACTCCTGGTTCTGGTTCTATGGCGCGCTGATCCTGGCGCAGTTCCCCGTCTATTCCAAGGATTTCTTGCATGGCGACCACAGCGTGTTCGTGCTGCTGCTGACGGTGTTTTCGGTCGGCATCGGTACCGGCTCGCTGCTGTGCGAAAAATTGTCGGGCCACAAGGTCGAGATCGGCCTGGTGCCGTTCGGCTCGATCGGCCTGTCGCTGTTCGGCATCGACCTGTTTTTTGCCAGCAATGCCTACGCGAATACGCAACTGGTCGATGCGCTGGCGTTTGCCAGCCAGGCCGGCGTGCCGCGCATTCTGTTCGATATCGTGATGATCGGCGTGTTCGGCGGCTTCTTTATCGTGCCGCTGTTCGCGCTGATCCAGACGCGCTGCGACCCGAAGCATATTTCGCGCACGATTGCCGGCATGAATATCCTCAACGCCCTGTTCATGGTGGCGGCGGCCGGCGTGGCCATCGTGCTGCTGGGAAAAGGCTTCACGATACCGCAGCTGTTCCTCGTCACCGCCATCCTCAATGCACTGGTAGCGGCGTATATCTTCTCGCTGGTGCCGGAGTTCCTGATGCGCTTCCTGGCCTGGATATTGATCCAGACCGTGCACCGCGTGAACGTGGTCGATGGCGAACGGATTCCCGCCGAAGGCGCGGCCGTGCTGGTATGCAACCACGTCAGCTATGTGGACGCCATCGTCATCGTGGCGGCCAGTCCGCGCCCGATCCGCTTCGTGATGGACCACAAGATCTTCAGGCTGCCGCTGATGGGCTGGCTATTTCGCACTGCCAAGGCGATCCCGATCGCCTCGGCCAAGGACGATCCGTTCCTGATGGAGCGTGCCTTTGTCGATATTGCCCAGGCCCTGCATGAAGGTGACCTGGTGTGCATCTTCCCTGAGGGCAAACTCACGCGCACGGGCCAGATCAGCGAATTCAAGGGCGGCATCGCCAAGATCGTCGCGCGCAGCAAGGTGCCGGTGATTCCGCTGGCGCTGCGCGGCCTGTGGGGTCATCTGCTCAGCCACCGCAACGGCCATCTGTTCGAACGCGCCTTCAAGGCCGGCCTGCGCTCGCGATTGTCGCTGGCCGTCGGCCTGCCGGTGGCGCCCGAGGACGCCACGCCGGAACTGTTGCAGCAAAAGGTGCAGGATTTACGGGGCAAGTGGAAATAATCGTCACTGCTGCGTGGCGGCAGCCAGGTGCCGCTCCAGCAGGGCGGTAATCGACAGAGAGTCGGCCGGCTTGGTCAGGTGAAAGTCGAAGCCTGCGTCCACGGTGCGCTGGCGGGTGGCGTCGCTGCCCGCGCCTGCATGGGTGGTATCGTCATCGACGCTCGCTTCCCTTGTCAGTGTAATTTTACCATCATTTACAAATAAGCATGCTGATAAGGCAGACTGTTGGCGCTGGCGCCGTGCTTGCCATGCTGGCAAGCAAAGAAAGCGCGACCCTGCTACAGTAGCTGTGCAAATCCTTCCCCGCCGTACCGTTTTGTATCGTCGCCTGCCAGCCCTGTTTCACGCAAGGCAAGCCACTGCACTGACCGCGTCGTTGCTGTACTGATTGTCAAAGAAAGAAAAAGTTTCCATAAGCCAATTGTAAATCTGCTTGACGATTTTAGAATGATCGTTCATTCTTTGATCTGCGTTAATAAATTCTCCCATTTCTAACGACACTAGCCCGCTTCTTTTTCAGAAAGTCCAAGATGCAACCAACATTTTCCCTGACGTCGCCGCGTACGAGCGGCGCTATTGCCGTGCTGTGCGCCTCTGTAATCCTGGCCGGCTGCGGTAAAAAACAGGCAGCGCCTCCGCCGCAGCAAGCGCCGCAGGTTGTCGTGTTTACTGTGAATCCGGCAGCGTTGCCGATGGTGGCCGACCTGTCCGGCCGGACCAATGCGTATCAAGTGGCTGACGTGCGTCCGCAAGTAGGCGGCCTGATCAAGCAGCGCCTGTTCGTCGAAGGCGCCGATGTGAAAGCTGGCACGCCGCTGTACCAGATCGATTCGGCCAGCTATCAGGCATCCTACAATTCGGCCAGGGCCGCCTTGACCCGCGCCAAGGCCAACCTGCTCACTTCCGGTCCGAAAGTCGCGCGCTACAAGGAACTGGTGGCCATCGAAGGCGTCAGCCGCCAGGAATATGACGATGCCGTCGCCACTTACGAGCAAGCCAAGGCCGACGTGGAAGCGGCCACCGCGGCGCTGGAATCGGCCAATATCAACCTGCGCTACACCACCGTGACGGCGCCGATCAGCGGCCGCACCAGCCGCTCGACCGTGACGGCCGGCGCGCTGGTCACCGCTGGCCAGGCCGACGCCCTGACCACGGTGCAGCAACTCGATCCGATCTATGTCGACGTGACCCAGTCGAGCACAGACCTGCTGCGCCTGAAGCGCCAGCTGGCCGACGGCAGCCTGAAGAAAGCCGGCGACGGCCAGGCCAAGGTCAATCTGATTTTGCCCGATGGCAGCAAGTACAGCGAACCGGGCAAGCTGCAGTTCTCGGGCGTGAGCGTCGAGCCGACCACCGGCAACGTGGTGCTGCGCGCGCTGTTCCCGAACCCGAAAGGCGATTTGTTGCCAGGCATGTTCGTGCGCGCCCAGCTGGAAACCGGTATCGATGACAAGGCCATCACCGTGCCGCAAGTGGGCGTGTCGCGCAACCAGAAGGGTGAAGCTACCGCCATGATCCTGAACAAGGAAAACAAGGTCGAGCAACGCGTCATCACCACCAACGGCACTTCCGGCACCAATTGGATCGTGACGTCCGGCCTGGCCGCCGGCGACCGCGTGATCGTGGAAGGCTTGCAAAAAATCAAGCCGGGCGCGCCTGCCGTCGCCGTGCCTGCCGCCGCTCCCGCCGCCGGTGGCGCGCCAGCTGGCGCAAAAGCCCCGGCCGCCGCTGCGCCAGCGGCCAGCGCCCAATAATTCAGGAGAATATTAATGGCCCGTTTTTTCATTGACCGCCCGATTTTTGCCTGGGTGGTCGCGATCGTCATCATGCTTGCCGGCGTGATCTCGATCCTCAGTTTGCCTATTGCGCAGTACCCGAGCATCGCACCGCCGTCGATTTCGATCAGCGGTTCCTACCCGGGCGCTTCGGCCAAGACGGTGGAAGACGCCGTGACCCAGGTCATCGAACAGAAGATGAAGGGTATCGATGGCTTGCGCTACATGTCCTCGTCGAGCGATTCGACCGGCGGCATCAGCATCACCCTGACGTTCACCAACGGCACCAATCCCGACATCGCCCAGGTGCAGGTACAGAACAAGCTGCAGCTGGCCACGCCGCTGCTGCCGGCAGCTGTGACCCAGCAGGGCCTGGTGGTGGCCAAGGCCACCAAGAACTTCATGATCGTGTTCGGCTTCATCTCCGAAGACGGCAGCATGAACCAGACCGACTTGAGCGACTATGTGGCCGCCACCGTGGTCGATCCGCTGAGCCGCGTGCCCGGCGTCGGCGACGTGACCCTGTTCGGTTCGCAATATGCGATGCGCATCTGGCTCGATCCGGCCAAGCTGCAAAGCTTCCAGCTGACCCCCGCCGATGTCATTACCTCGATCCAGGCGCAGAACGCCGAAGTGTCGGCCGGTGAACTGGGCGGCGCGCCAGCCGTCGCTGGCCAGCAGCTCAACGCCACCGTCTCGGCGCAAAGCCGCCTGCAGACCGTCGAGCAGTTCGGCGCCATCCTGCTGAAAACCACCACCAGCGGCGCGCAAGTGCTGTTGAAAGACGTGGCGCGCATGGAGCTGGGCCGCGAGAACTACAACACGGTGGCCCGCTACAACGGCAACGCCGCTACCGGTATCGCCATCAAGCTCGCTACCGGCGCCAACGCGCTCGATACCGCCACCGCCGTCAAGGCGATGGTGGATACTTTGGGCAAGCAGTTCCCGGCCGGCATGAAAGCCGTGGTCGCGTTCGACACCACGCCATTCGTCAAGCTGTCGATCGAAGAAGTGGTGAAAACCCTGGTCGAAGCGATCGTGCTGGTGTTCCTGGTGATGTATCTGTTCCTGCAGAACTTCCGCGCCACCCTGATCCCGACCATGGCCGTGCCGGTGGTGCTGCTCGGTACCTTCGGCATCCTCAACGCCTTCGGTTATTCGATCAATACCCTGACCATGTTCGCCATGGTGCTGGCGATCGGCTTGCTGGTCGATGACGCCATCGTGGTGGTGGAGAACGTCGAGCGGGTGATGAGCGAAGAGGGCTTGTCGCCGCTGGAAGCGACGCGCAAGTCGATGACGCAGATTACCGGCGCGCTGGTCGGTATCGCCATGGTGCTGTCGGCCGTGTTCGTGCCGATGGCTTTCTTTGCCGGTTCGACCGGCGTGATTTACCGCCAGTTTTCCATTACGATCGTCTCGTCGATGGTGCTGTCGGTGATCGTGGCGATGGTGTTTACGCCAGCGCTGTGCGCCACCATCCTGAAGCCGGTCGAGAAGGGCCATCACGCCACCAACAAGGGTTTCTTCGGCTGGTTCAACCGCAGTTTTGAGCGCAGCAGCGAAAAATACCAGGGTTTCGTGGGCAGCATGGTCACCCACCGCCTGCGTTCGATGCTGATGTACGTGGTGCTGCTGGTGGCGCTGGTGCTGGTGTTCATGCGCCTGCCAACGTCGTTCCTGCCGGAAGAAGACCAGGGCATCCTGTTTACCCAGATCCAGTTGCCGACGGGCGCCACGCAAGAGCGCACGCTGGGCGTCATCAAGCAGGTCGAGCAGCACTTCCTGACCAATGAAAAAGCCAACGTCGCTTCGGTGTTTGCGGTGGCCGGCTTCAGCTTCGGCGGCAATGGCCAGAACACCGGCATCGCCTTCGTGCGCCTGAAAGACTGGTCCGAACGCAAGGCCGGCGACGCCAAGGCGTCCGCCGTTGCCGGTCGCGCCATGGGCGCGCTGCTGCAGCTGAAAGACGCGATGGTGTTCACGTTTGCGCCCCCGGCCGTGCTGGAACTGGGTAACGCCACCGGTTTCGACATGCAACTGCAAGACACGGCCGGTCTGGGGCATGACGCCCTGATGGCGGCGCGTAACCAGTTGCTGGGCATGGCCTCGCAAAACCCGGTCATGGTCGGCGTGCGTCCGAACGGCCAGGAAGATACGCCGCAGTACAAGATCGACATCGACCAGCAGAAAGCGACCTCGCTGGGCCTGAAGATCGACGAGATCAACCGCGTGCTTTCCGTCGGCTGGGGTAGTGCCTACGTCAATGACTTCATCGACCGCGGCCGCGTCAAGAAGGTCTATATGCAGGGCGAAGCGAGTTCGCGGATGGTGCCGGAAGACCTGAGCAAATGGTATGTGCGCAATAGCGCCGGCGAAATGGTGCCGTTCTCGGCTTTTGCCACCGGCAAGTGGATCTACGCTTCGCCACGCCTGGAACGCTACAACGGCCTGCCATCGATGGAAATCCTCGGCACGCCGGCGCCTGGCCAGAGTACCGGTGCGGCAATGAATGCGATGGAAGAAATGGTCGCCAAACTGCCGCCTGGTATCGGCTTGAGCTGGACCGGCACCTCGCTCGAAGAGCGCCAGTCCGGTTCGCAAACGCCGCAGCTGTACGCCATTTCGCTGCTGATCGTGTTCCTGTGCCTGGCCGCGCTGTATGAAAGCTGGTCGATTCCGTTCTCGGTGCTGCTGGTCGTGCCGCTGGGCGTGATCGGTACCGTGCTCGGCACCTGGCTGTTCGGCCTGTCGAACGACGTGTACTTCCAGGTGGGCTTGCTGACGGTGGTGGGCTTGTCGGCGAAGAACGCGATTCTGATCGTCGAGTTTGCCAAGGAAATGCAGGAATCGGGCATGTCGCTGCTGGACGCGACCTTGCATGCGGTACGCCTGCGTCTGCGTCCTATCCTGATGACCTCGATCGCTTTCGGCCTGGGCGTGCTGCCGCTGGCCATTTCCAGCGGCGCCGGTTCGGGCAGCCAGAACGCCATCGGCATCGGCGTGCTGGGCGGGATGCTGTCGGCCACCTTCCTCGGTATCTTCTTCGTGCCGGTGTTCTTCGTGCTGGTGCGTGGCTTCTTCTCGAAGTCCGACCAGCAGACGACGCCCGCTTCGCCTGGTGCGCCAGCCGTCACGCTTTCCAAGGATGCACATTAATATGAAAAAATCGCTACTTTCCATGGCGGCGCTGGCCTTGCTGGCCGGCTGCAGCCTGGCTCCCACCTACGAGCGCCCGGCCGCGCCGTCCCCAAGCGCCTGGCCCTCCGGCCCGTCGTACACGGCCGATGCGCCTGCTGGCGCGACGGCGGTGTCCGACATCGCCTGGCGCGACTTCTTTGCCGACGCGCGCCTGCGCCAGGTGATCGAGCTGGCGCTGGCCAACAACCGTGACCTGCGCGTGTCGATCCTGAATATCGAAAAAGCCCGCGCCACCTACGGCATCGAACGCGCCGCCCTGATGCCGACCCTGTCGGCCGCCGGCGGCCAGACGGCAACGCGCGTGCCGAAAAACCAGAGCGCCAACGGCAACGCGTCGATCACGCGCCAGTACACGGCCAACCTGGGCGTGTCGGCCTACGAACTGGACTTTTTCGGCCGCGTGCGCAGCCTGTCCGACAGCGCGCTGGAACAATACCTGGGCACCGAAGAAGCCCGCCGCGCCCAGCAGATCACGCTGGTGTCCGAAGTGGCCGGCAGCTACCTGAACCTGGTGGCGGACCAGCAGCGCCTGCGCGTGGCGCAGGACACCCTGCGCAGCCAGCAGGCCAGCTACAACCTGGCCGAGCGCCGCTTCAGCGCCGGCGCCACCTCGGGCCTGGACAAGTACAACGCCCAGACCAGCGTGGAGCTGGCCCGTTCCGACGTGGCCGTCTACACCAGCCAGGTCGCGCTCGACCAGAACGCACTGACCTTGCTGGTCGGTAGCAGCGTGCCGGCCGAACTGCTGCCGCAAGCCGAATTCGGCGCCGTCACGTCGCTGGCTGACGTGCCGGCCGGCGTGCCGTCGGAGGTGCTGCAACGCCGTCCCGACGTGCTGGTGGCCGAGCGCACTTTGCGTTCCGCCAACGCCAATATCGGCGCGGCGCGCGCGGCCTTCTTCCCGCGCATTTCACTCACCGCCACGGCAGGTTCGGCCAGCAGCAATCTGTCCGGCCTGTTCAAGGCCGGCAGCGGCAGCTGGAGTTTCATTCCGCAGATCAGCCTGCCGATTTTCGATGGCGGCGTGAACCGCGCCAACCTCGATATCGCCAAGGTGCAGCGTGAAATCTCGGTGGCGCAATACGAAAAGGCGATCCAGGTCGCCTTCCGTGAAGTATCCGATGCGCTGGCCCAGCGCGGCACCATCGACGAGCGCCTGCAGTCGCAGCAAGCGCTGGTCGAAGCGTCGACGAAGAGCTACACCATCCAGGATGCGCGCTACAAGCAGGGCGCTGAAACCTACCTGAACGCCCTGATCGCCCAGCGCGCGCTGTACACCGCGCAGCAAAGCCTGATCACGGCGCGCCTGGCCAAATCGACCAACCTGGTGACCTTGTACAAGGTGCTCGGCGGCGGTTGGCAGCCCGAGCAGACAGCCGTCGCAGCGGCTGGCGGCGGCCAGTAAACCAGGGCACGCCGACGCCGGTCCTGCCCGCAAGGGCAGGGTCGGCGCGCAACGGGAAAAATCATGAATCAAGATAAAAAACATCCGAGCCTGGAGCGCGCCAACAGCCGCCGCAAACAGGTGCTGGATGCGGCCGCCTGCTGTTTCAGCCGGCATGGCTTTCACGGCGCCAGCATGGCGGAAATTTCGAAGACCGCCGGCATGAGCGCCGGCCATATCTATAACTACTTCGACAGCAAGGACGCCATCATTATGGCGTTCGTCGAACAGAACATGGAGCGCGTGTCGAACATCATGCACGACCTGGCGCAGAGCGACGATCCGCTGCAGGCGATGATCGACGATGTGGAAGAGCGCGTGCAGGAATGCCTCGACCCGTCAATCTGGGCCGTGCCGCTCGAGATTCACTCGGAAGCGTCGCGCAACCCGAAGATCGCTGCCACCATGCAGGCAGCCGACAAGCGCTCGCGCGGCCAGCTGTTCGCCATCGTCACGGCCGCCCGCGAAAAGCGCGGTCTGCCCGCCGGCGAATCGCTGGTGGAAGGGCGCATCAACGCCATGATCGCCATGTACCAGGGCCTGGCGGTACGCCATGTCCACAACCCCGGCGTGCTCAACGCAGGCCTCGTGGAGGGCTTGCGCACGGCGATGCGCGCGCTGATGCTGGGTGAATAAAGCGGCAACGGCGGGTTTTTGATCCCGGCAATGATTCGCATGGAAAGCATGGCAAAAACCCAAAAGCGTCTGCTATAATCTTTACCTCGTCGGGGCGTAGCGCAGCCTGGTAGCGTACGTGCATGGGGTGCACGGGGTCAGAGGTTCGAATCCTCTCGTCCCGACCAATAGAATCAAGGACTTAGGCCAATCTTCGGATTGGCCTTTTTCATATCCGGGTGCTTCGTGCCTTAGCGGTGCCTTAAATAATGTTGGCTGTGGCCGTACATTCCCGTACTTATTCGTCCTTGGCGCGCTCATCGCGCACCTTTTTTTGCCACGCTGCGATCTCGTCGGCATCCCACGCAATCGACCTTGGGCCGATCCTTACGGCCTTCGGAAACGTGCCCGCTTTCATGTTGTCGTAGATGGTCTGACGTGCCTTGCCGGTGGCCTCGATCACGGCCGGCATGCGCATGAATTTTGTCACTTCGCTCATATCGCTCATTTTTCGCTTTCAGTTGATTTCAATACTATGATCAGGTCGACCTGGCGCGGGTCGCCCTTGTACAGCACGTAGATATAGGCCTGGCCACCTGGTGCGTGCGCCTCGCAATCCGGCAGGCCCAGGGTCGCCGCAATCTCGCCGGCTTGGCGGCACGTCGCCGCGTTATTGCGCTCGAACAGGCAGCCTTTGCACTCGGCGCTGGCCGGCGCCGCGGTGAAGCGCTGGGTGCCAGGGTTGCCGGGCGGCCCGCTGCCGCGCCATCAACCGCCGGGCGGGGTCTTCGGCGTCATTTCGTCGGTGACGGCTGGACTTCCGTCTTTGGCGCGCAATCCTCCACGCAATTGCAGGTATGCCCATGCCTGGAGCAGATGCGCCGGGTAGGTGACGGCGCCTGCTTCGACTTGGCGGATGTGCTGGCACATGCGCAGCGCTTCGACGCGGCGGACAGTCCAACGGCGCCACCAGACAGTGCGCGGGCGGAGGTATAGGGCATGCGCGACTACGGAAAGCTCCATACGTCTTTTTGGACCAGTTCGACAATTCGGGGCATGTCAGAGGACGGGCGGGCGCTTGCCTTCTACTTGCTCAGCTGCCCGCACGGAACTATCGCTGGCGTCTTTCGCTTGCCAGATGGCTATGCCTGCGAGGACTTGCAATGGGATGCTGAACGGGTTCAGAAAGGGTGCGCGGAACTGTTCCTGAACGGTTTCAGTAACCGTTGCGAAACCACGAAATGGGTATGGCCGACAAGCGCGAGCTGGTGGCGATCCATGGCATCGTCGGCGCAGCCGGCGGCTATGTGCATCGACACCATGGCCGGGAGGCTTGACGCGCTGGCGCAGAAAAAGACCTCGTCCGATCCGGAATGGATATGCGACATGATGGGCGACTACATGCAGGTGCTGACGGATCGCCTGGAGGGGAAGATCAAGCCGATCAGCATTGGCCACGTCCACCTCGACGAGCAGCTCGACGGCGGCCTTGAGCGCGGCACCTTGACGATTGTGGCCGCGCGCCCAGCCATGGGCAAGACGGCCCTGGGCCTGGGCATCGCGCGCAACGTCTCGCAGGACGGCGCAGCGCTGTTCCTGTCGATTGAAATGGCGAGGACGCAGGTCAGCGACAGGAACGTCTCGGCGCTGGGGAAGATCCCGCTCAAGTGGCTGCGAAAGCCAGGCGAGGGCAGCGGCAGACCTGAAGCCGAGACCATTGATGTCCTGTTACGCCCGGAAATATTGAAGCCTGCCACCTCACGGTCGCGGGCTTTTTTGTTGGTCACGCGCTCAGTTCATCCGGCGAGTGCGCGCTGAGCCAGTCTGCCAGGGCCTCGTCAATCCTTGCCTGCCAACCTGGACCCGAGGCGCGGAAGCGGCTGACGATATCAGGCGACAGACGGATTGTGATCCGCTCTTTCACGGCAGACTTTTGCGGCCCGCGCTCACCCGGCTTGCGCTTCAATGAGACCATGCCTTCAAAGGTCGCGGCACCGAAGAACTCTTTCGCTGGCCGCGCTCGTTGAAAATCGGTAGCGGACCATTCCGGGTTGCCTGGATCGGCGGCGATGCCGGCGTTGATTTGGGCATCCTCTGCCTCGGTGGGCAGGATCAGTTTAGGCTTGGTTTTCATATTCTTTGACCTCTCTACGGTTAGCCTTGCGAAGGCTGATGATGCGCACGGTTGTTTCACGGAGACAGAAGACCATCGCATAGAGGCGGCTCCCGATCGGGGCGAGCGCGACAAAACGGGTTTCTGGATAGTCGTTACGGTCATCGACGCGGACGACTGCATTTTCCCAGTCAAAGCCTTCTGCGATATCGAACCACACGCCATGCTTGGCTACGTTCTGTGCGAGTTTTTTGGGGTCGTGTGTGTAGTTAATATGTTTATTGTATGCACAAATAGATATGGTGTCAATTTATTTGTGCATACAAATAAATGTAAGGTGGGCTGATTCGATTCTGCCGCCGCAACCAGAGTCTCCAGCCCGGCACGCCGGGTTTCGCCGCCGACTGCATCACTGCACTGGCGGCCTTTTATTTGAGGTCTCATATGCAAGCACTGCACTGGCGTGACGAGATCATCCGCGCCAGCCAAGCTGGTGACATGCGCCGCATCGACCAGCTGGCCGCGCAATTGGCCCAGGCTGAAGAGGCGCGCCGGCTGCTGCAGGCGCTGATCCATTGCCCAGCGTGTGTTGCCAGCGCCACCGCGCGCTTGGCGCTGCCAGCACCGCCGATTGGGAGTTGCTCATGATCGAAGTATCGCTGATGATGGACGTGATTGTCGATGGCCAGAGCCAGCGCCGCGCTGCCACCTGGGAAATCACGGACAAGGAGCATCGCCGGCTGATGGACGTTGGCATGCGAGTGCCAAGGGCTCTGCTGCGACCCGTGCTGTACTGCGGTGAAATCGAAATGCAACTGCTCAACGGCGAGACACATATCTTCCGCGCGCACAACTGATGCCACGCCGTCCCAGGTCGGTATGCCGACAAGCAGGCTGTGGCGCATTGGTGGACAAGCCAGGCCACTGCGACAAGCACAAGAAGGACAACCAGGCAGCGAGCGACGAGAAGCGCGGCACTGCTCACGAGCGCGGCTACACAGGTGCCTGGGCCAAGGCCAGGGCCGCTTACCTGCGCGCCCACCCCCTGTGCGCGCAATGCGCCAAGGAAGGGTGCCCAGCGGTACCGGCCAGCGTGGTCGATCACATCATCCCGCACAAGCTCAAGGCCGCGCAGGACAGCGGCGAGCTGCGCGCATCGATCGCCGAGCAGAGCCTGGCCTTCGACGGCATGGCCAGGCGACGTTGGCGGCCCAGCAGCGCGGCGAGGCAGCGCAGGCCGCTGCTGCTGCTGGCCGGAAGTACAGTGCAGCGCAGGCGCAGTTGGCCGGCATGCGCGCCACGACCTGCGACGAGGCGATGCCGGCCGTGCGGCGCATGCTGGAGGATGTGCGATGAAGCCCCAAATGGCGCGACATATTATTCCAAAAATTATTCTGACCGTGCTGCTGACCGGCTGCGCCAGCGCGCCACCGGCGGCGCAGCGCGTCGAAATTCCAGTCTTTACACCATGTGTAAAGGCGGTGCCGCAGCACCCGGACTACGAGTTCGACAAACTGCCGGCGACCGCTATTGATGGTGAGGTCATCCTGGCGCTGGCGCGGGACTGGCTGCGCGGGCGGAAATATGAGGGCGCGCTGGCGGCGCTGGTTGAAGGGTGTAGGTAGAGGCTTGGCCCCTCAAGCGTTTGTGTGCGAGAGAAGGCGGCGGAGTGGCCAGGGACAAGAGAGCCCAATAGCTACGATTGCTATCAACGACCACACGCTCAATCAAAGTACGTACAGTCATGTACAGAAGTTTGTACCATGTTGACACGTTGTACAAAAATACGTACAATGAATTTGTGGGTGGGATTTGCCATCGTTCCCATGGTTATATTGAAATCTACCTCTCAATAATCTAAATACTGTCAATAATCTAAACGCTATAAGAAACTACACACATGAAGTATAAACTCTTTGGCGCATGCGTCACGGAGACTGGAAAGGCTAGTAAATGAATATCTTAACTTTTAGCGAGGCACGTGCCGGACTGAAAGCTGTGATGGATGATGTTTGCACCGATCACAGCCCAACGGTCATCACCCGACAAAGCGGGGAGGCAGTTGTTATGTTGTCGCTGGCGGATTTCAATAGTATTGAGGAAACATTATATCTACTCAGTTCGCCGAATAACGCCAGTCGTTTGCTGACATCATTTGAACAGCTTAAAGCCGGCAAGGCCCGAATCAGGGAGCTAGACCGGAATGAAGAATCAAAAATCGAGTAATAAAGAGCAGGCTAAACAGTCCTCCGTCGTATTTACTGACGTCGGCTGGGAGGACTATCAGCACTGGCAGAAGGAAGACACAAAACAGCGCCTGAAGATTAACGATCTGATTGACGCTTGCGTAGTCGATCCTTTTAAGGGCATAGGTAAGCCGGAACCACTCAAGGGGAATTTGACCGGACTTTGGTCGCGCCGCATAGACAGGGAGCACCGCTTAGTATATTTGGTGGAATCCGGCGTGATTTACGTCGTCGGCTGCCGTTATCATTACTAACTAAAGCATTTTGGGCGCCGCGCAAGCAGCGCCCTTTTTTTGCCAATTACGGAGTATGCGCTAGTGTCATTAGAGGAGCGCTAGCGTTAATATATATATTCTTGTGAGTAAACCACAAGGAAGTGACTGCCCTGCATTTTGACGTTCGCCACCTGCCGCTCGCCCTTTCGCCTGTGGCATAGCCTGGATTACTTGGCACTCATACTGCGTGGCTAGCGAGGATATTCATAAAACCGAGCTGGCATCCCTAAGACCATAGGTTTATACACAAATCACCCAGCTTCGTCGCGTAGCGCTTTGATGGTGAGTGCAGCCACGCGCACATCCTGAATGCCCTGCCAGATTGTCTTGACGCCCGGATCGCCGTCGCCTTTTCGTCCAAGGAAGCCGCCGATGCGCGCGATCAAGCGCACCACATCGTTAAGTGTCGGAGGCTGATCCGGCCGTCGCTCCTTCGTGAGCAGGTAAGCGCCACGGATTTCATCTGGGTCGAAGAACAGGCTGGCGTCGAGATCCGGGCAGATGCGCCCGATGCGCATCAGATAGGAGACGCGCCACGCCACGATCATGAACAGCGCCAGCGCGCGTTCAAGATTGTCGATGTGGGAGAGCTGCATCGCCTCGACCTTGCAGGCGTTCTTCAACACATGGAAGAACATCTCAATTTCCCAACGCGCGCGGTACCAGTCGATCAACTCGATCACCTCATCGACGGTGGTGGCGGTTCGATTGGTGAGCAAGCGCCATTCGATCGGCTCGATGCCGGCGGGCGCATCGATTTCGCGCGCGATGACGCAGGTCGCAGCGATCTTGACGCCGCGCCGCGCCGGCAGTTCCACACGCCTGGCCCAGAGTTGCTGGCGCACCTTGCGGCCCTTCTGTTTGTCGCGCGCGCCGATGACGAAACTGATTTCCCCCACCGGCGCACCATCGAGCGTGTGCGCCCACAATCGCTCGCCCTCTGGCAGTGCCCGGTCGGTCTTCGCGCGCACCAGCCAGTCGGCCGGCGTGCCGCAGTCCTGTGCGTAGGTCATCAGCTCGATCATATCGGCCTCGCGGTCGGCCACGTACACCAGTCGCGTCGCCGGCATCTCGGCGGCCATCTCGGCGATCCGCCCGTAGCCTTCGATCCAGCGGCCACTTTCCTTGATTCCCGGTCGAACGCCGGCAGCGTTGATCTTCTCGCGCGCCCACATCCAGGCGTCGAGCACGCCTAGCGGCAACCGTTCCGGCGTGACGGCGTACGTTGGATGGACATACATGCCGCGCTGGACTTCATAGCTGAGCGGCCCGAGACCTTCGATCTGCTGCCCGTTGAAATTGAGTTCGGTCGTGTCCTGCAAGCACAGAATGACGGGGTGTTCGCCCATGCGCTGCTGCGTCTTGGCCCAGTGCGGTGCCATGATGTCGCGCCACTCGACGGCGTCGTTCTCGAGAAATCGGTATGTGGCGATCGTCTCGGCCCAGCCATTGCACGACTTAGGAATGCTGGACGAGGGCTTGTCGGCAAATCGCGCCACGATCTTCCTGGCGCGACTGTCAAGGCGGGAGTCCCCAAGGTCAAGTTCAGCAAATTCCAGGCCCGTCCAGTGCGTCGATTTAGTCATTATTTCGCGAGCCAAAAGACGAGAGTAAACCTGAAAAATCAATAGTTTACAACTGCTCCCGCAAGTGCTTGAATGTAAACGGATTTTTCCGCCCCACTGTTATCGCCAAGCAAACTTGGCGGGCTGACGCGGAGATGTGTATAAACCTATGCCCTAAGACTGCGACCAAGCGCTCACCCAGCGCCGCCCAAGCCGCCCGCTTCTCGTCCGCATAGTCATGCAGCATGTAATGCCGGCGCACCTTGCTGCCCGGCAGCACGTGGTTCTGGCAGCGGTCGATCAGTTCCAGCGAAATCCCCAGTGCCTGCATCATCGTCGCGCCCGTGCGGCGCAGGTCGTGCGGCGTCCAGGCGCCATTCTTGCCGCCGGCGAGCACCAGGGTGTCGTCGCTGCGCCGATTCTTCAGCGGCGCGCGCGGCGTGCCGTCCCTGTTCTTCTTGAACATCGACTGGCGGTCGCCGACCTGCTTGCTGATCGACTTCCCCTTGATGTTGCCGGCGTTGTTCCTGGCCGGGAAGCACCAGGCGCTGTGGCCGGTGTGCGTGTGCAGCTGCTGGAACTGGTCCAGCGCGAACGCCGACAGGTACACGGTCAGGTCGGCGATGTTGTCCTTGACGTTTTCCTTCGGGATGAACCAGGTGGCGGCCGCCAGGTCGACATGCTCCCAGCGCGCCATGGCTGTCTCGCCGACGCGGCAAAGCGTCGACAGCATGATCCAGATCGCGCGCTCGGTGGTGGCCTCCAGCGGCTGCCGTCCGATGCGCTTGTTCGGCGCCGCCTCGTACTCCGTGTGCATGCTGGTGATAGTGGCGTGCAGCTCGCGGATCTCGTCGGCCGACAGGATGCGGTCCCGCCTATTGTCGAGGTCGTATTCGGGGCTGACGATCTTCTCGATCTCGATCAGCTCCATCGGATCGCCGTCGACCATCAGCTTGCGCCACGGCTGCCGCTTGCGGGCCCAGGCAAACATTTGCGTCACCATGGCTGAACCTTAAGCCCCGATTGTCCGGGCAGATGGTCCGCTTCATGTTCAGATAGCGATAGCTTTCAGGTGAGTTGCGCCCCCCTGGGAGCCACCTCCCCGATCCGCGTCCAAGCCATCCCTCGTCCCGGCATATAATATGTTACCCACGTCATCCGATCACCATCATCCTCTCTGCCCGGTACAACCTTCGTGACTCAGCCCCTTGCCCCGCCTTCTATTCCCGCGCTCAACCACGACCTCGACTGGCTGTCCGGCGGTGGCGAAATGGGCGCATTGATCCGTACCATGGACTGGTCAGCCACCTCGCTGGGGCCGCTGGAAGGCTGGCCGCAAAGCCTGCGCACGTCCGTCAGCCTGTGCCTGTCGTCGACTTTTCCGATCCTGGTGGCGTGGGGGGCCGAGGATGTGCAGATTTATAACGATGCGTATCGCCCGATCTGCGGCGCCAAGCATCCGCAATCGATGGGCGAGCCGTTCAAGGTGTGCTGGGCCACCGCCTTGCCGGTGGTGGGCGGCGCGTTCGACCGCGCGCACGAAGGCGAGGGCGCGTATATCCGCGACCAGCGCATGTTCCTCGACCGCGATGGCTACCTGGAAGAAGCCTTCATGACGTTCTCGTTTTCGTCGATCCGCGACGAGTCGGGCAAGGTCGGTGGCGTGTTTCATCCGATTACGGAGTCGACCGGGCAGGTGCTCAATGCGCGGCGCACGCAGGGCTTGCGCGACCTGAGCGCGGCCATCGGCACGGCGCGCACGATAGCGCAGGTCGGCGCGCAGATGGCCAGCCAGTACGACAGCCTGGCGCTGGACGTGCCATTCTTGCTGTTCTACCAGATCGACGCGGACAGTGGTCAGATGGTGCTGCGCGGTAGCGCCGGCATCGCGGCAGGCGGTGCGCTGGCGCCGTCCACGGCTGCGTTCGACGACGTCCTCTGGCCGTTTGCCGCCACCGCGCAGGCGGGCGTGATGCAGCAGGTCGACGCTCTTGAAGCGCGCTTGGGTCTGGACGCTTGCGGCCCCTACGACGAGTTGCCGCGCAGCGCCATGGTGCTGCCGCTGGCCTTGCCGGGACAGGTGGCGCTGTTCGGTTTCCTGGTCGCCGGCGCCAGCGCCCGCCGCGCGCTCGACGCTGATTACTGCAATTTTTATGCGCTGCTCGGCGGCGCCGTCAACACGGCGGTAGGCAATGTGCTGGCGTATGAACGCGAACAGCGCCGCGCCGAGGAACTGGCCGAGATCGACCGTTCCAAGACGGCCTTTTTTTCCAATGTGTCGCACGAATTTCGCACGCCGCTGACCCTGATCCTCGGTCCGCTGGCCGAGTCGCTGGCCGACACGCGCCACCTGCTCGACCCGGTGCAGCGCCAGCGCATCGAAGTGACGCACCGCAATTCGTTGCGGCTTCTGAAACTGGTCAATTCCCTGCTCGACTTTTCGCGCATCGAGGCCGGCCGGGTGATGGCGACCTATGTGGCGTCCGACTTGCGCCAGGTCACCCTGGAGCTGGCCGGCGTGTTCGAGTCGGCCATGGAAAAGGGTGGCCTGGCCTATACGGTGGACTTGCAGGACCTGGGCGAACCGGTGCATGTCGACCGCGACATGTGGGAAAAGATCGTCTTCAACCTGCTGTCGAACGCCTTCAAGTTCACCTTGCACGGCGAAGTGGCGCTCACCTTGCGCCGCCACCAGGGCATGGCGCGCCTGTCGGTGCGCGACACCGGCAGCGGCATCCCGGCGCACGAATTGCCGCGCATGTTCGAGCGCTTCCACCGCATCGAGGGCGCAGCCGGGCGCACCTATGAGGGCACCGGCATCGGTCTGGCGCTGATCCAGGAACTGGTGCGCCTGCATGGCGGCATGATCGCCGTGCACAGCGTGGAAGGCGAGGGCACGCGCTTCGATGTCGACCTGCCGTTCGGCAACGAGCACCTGCCGGCCGAGCGCCTGGCGCGCCATTTCGATGCGGCGCAGTCGCAGCAGGGCGCCTCGTTTGTCGAGGAAGCCTTGCGCTGGCTGCCCGACGCCGCCGATCCCGCATCTGAATCTGCCTCTGCAGTCGCCGCGCCGCAAGCAGTCGAGACTGCGCGCGCGCGTCCGCGCATCGTCGTCGCCGACGACAACAACGACATGCGCGCCTATATCAAGTCGCTGCTGGGCGCGTATGCCGATGTGACGGCCTGCGCCGATGGCGAGGCGGCGTTCGAGCTGCTGCTGGCCGACCCGCCGGACCTGCTGGTGAGCGACGTGATGATGCCCAGACTCGATGGCTTCGGCCTGATTGCCAGGCTGCGCGCCACCGAGTCGCTGCGCCACCTGCCGGTGATGCTGCTGTCGGCGCGCGCCGGCGAAGAAGCCAAGGTCGAAGGCTTGCGCGCGGGCGCCAACGACTATCTGGTCAAGCCGTTTGCGGCCAGCGAACTGCAGGCAAGGGTGCAGCGCCAGGTCGACCTGGCGCGCGAGCGCCGCCAGCAAAGCCAGGAGGCGTTCAAGCAGGAAGCGTATTTCCGCACCCTGATCGATGCGTCGCCCGTGATGCTGTGGACCACCGACGTTTACGGCAGTTGCACCTACCTGAGCCAGCGCTGGTCCGACTTTACCGGGCGCCGGCAGGATCAGGATCTGGGCTTTGGCTGGCTGGAAAACCTGCATGCCGACGACCTGTCGCGCACGCGCGAGCAATTCCTGGCCGCCAATGCCAGCCACGCCCCGTTTTCGTTCGACTACCGGCTGCGCCGCCGCGATGGCCAGTACCGCTGGGCGATCGATATCGGCATGCCGAGGGTCGACGACGACGGCCAGCCGGCCGGCTACGTGGGCACGGTGATCGATGTGCATGAACTCAAGCTGCTGCAGGAACGCGCCGAGGCGCTGGCGGGCGAGCTGGGCGAGAAGAACCGCATGCAGAGTGAATTCCTGGTCACCCTGGCGCACGAGCTGCGCAATCCGCTCGCGCCGATCCGCACGGGCCTGGAACTGATGCGCGCCGGCGCGCCGGCCGCCTCGCGCCACGATATTGGCGCCATGATGGAGCGCCAGGTCAACCATATGGTGCACCTGGTCGACGACCTGCTGGACATGGCGCGCCTGACCAGCGGCAAGCTGACCCTCAAGCGTGACGCGGTGACGCTCGCTGCGGTGGTCAGCCAGGCGATCGAAATCAGTATGCCGCTGATCCGCGCGGGCGGCCATCAACTGAGCGTCGAACTGCCGCCCGACAGCGTGGCGCTGCATGTGGACCGGCACCGGATCGCGCAGGTGCTCAGCAACCTGGTCAACAACGCCGCCAAATACACGCCGAAAGGCGGCGCCATCACCGTGGCCGCGCGCATTGATGCAGTGGCGAACCAGGTGGTGATCGAGGTGCGTGACAATGGCGTGGGTATCGCCGCCGAGGTGCTGACGACCGTGTTCGATCTGTATGCGCAGGCGCCCGGCACCGAAGGCATGTCGCAGGGCGGCCTGGGCGTGGGCCTGAGCCTGGCGCAGCGGCTGGTGCAACTGCATGGCGGCCAGGTCGAGGCGGCCAGCGCCGGTATCGGCCATGGCAGCCGTTTTACCGTGCGCCTGCCTTTGTTTGACCATGAAGCGGTGCCTGAGGCAGCAGGGGAGATCGCACCACCGGCATCGACTGCACCTGCGGCAACCATGAAGGTACTGCTGGTGGACGACAATGTCGACGCGGCCGAAACCCTGAGCGCGCTGATGGAGTTCAGCGGCTATGACGTGATGGTGGCCCATGACGGCGCCAGCGCGCTGGAAAAAGCGGCGCAGTGGCCGGTGCCGCTGGTGCTGCTCGATATCGGCCTGCCCGACATGGACGGCTATGCGGTGGCGGTGGCCATGCGCAAGATGGACGGTATGCAGGATGCGACGCTGATCGCGCTGACCGGCTGGGGCAGCGAGCAGGACCGGCTGCGCTCGCGGCAGGCCGGCTTTGACCTGCACCTGACCAAGCCGGTCGATTTCGCGGCCCTGCAAGCGACCCTGGCGCAAGTGGCGGCCAGGCAAGCATAGCCATTGTTCCCCTTGCTGCTGTGGGCGCTGTGGCTGCGCCGGCCGATACATCGTTCGTCGTCAGGCACGACCGGCGCACATGGCGTCGCTTACCACATGCCCGGTGCGCCTTCCTCGATGAACTTCATGACGGCGCGGCAGGCGAGGGTCAGATGGCCGTGGCGCGACATGGCCAGCGCAATGTGGCGCGATAGTTCGGGCTCCACCACCCGCGCCGCCTGCAGGCGCAATTGCGCGTTCGCGCCGGCAATCGCATACGGACCGAGTAGCGCATAAATGCCGCCGTCGCTGACGATGCGTGTCTGCAGCGCCAGCGAATCGGCTTCGGCCGCTACATCAAGCGTGATGCCGCGCTCGGCCGCGACCTGGTCGAGGCGGTCGCGCCAGGAATTGGGCCGGCAGAACAGCACCAGCGGCAGATGGTCCAGGACGTCGAAGCGCACCGTCCCCTCGCGCGTGAGCGCGTCGCCCGGTGGCCCCACCAGAAAGGTCGGCACCTGCGCCAGATAGATATCGCCATGGTTCGGCGACGGGCTGTGCCGATACAGGACCGCCAGATCGACGTCGCCGTTGTCGAGCCAGGTTTCAAGCTGGGCGCCCTGGCCTTCGCGCACGATCAGCTGGATCAGCGGATAGCGCTGTTTCAATTGATGGTAGAGCGTGCTGGCCAGCGGATGGGCCGTCGATGGCAGGATGCCGATGCGCACCGTGCCCACCGGCGTACCCGACGTGGCGCGGATATCGTTGGCCAGCTGCTCGGTCTGCGTGATCCAGCTGCGGATGCGCGGCGCGATGCGGCGCCCCAGCTCCGTCAATACCACGCCGCGCCCGGTGCGCTGGAACAGGCGGCCGCCGCATGCGCGTTCCAGTTCGCCGATCTGGCGGCTGATGTGCGGCTGCGTGGTGCCATGGACGGCGGCCGCCTTGGTCAGGCTGCCCAGCTCACTGACGTCGATAAACAGTTTCCATGCCGTGTAGTCCACCGCACCCTCCGTTATGCCAATTTACGAATATCTGAAATGCCAGATTGCTATCTTCTCGCATATCGTAGCATGGCCTACACTCGTCCGTAACACTGGTCAAGCCAGCCTATCGACGACAAAAGGAGACAAGCAATGAAGTTGGTCGCATACGAATATAAGGGGATCGCCACCTACGGCGTGCTGTCCGGCACACAAATTATCGAACCCGACGCCAGCGTGCTGGCGCGCTATCCCGACATCCGCGCCGTGCTCGACGCGCAGGCCTTGCCGGAGCTGGCCGCCGCCGTCGCCGGCCAGCCGGCCACGCGGCAGCTGGCCGAGGTGCGCCTGTTGCCGCCGGTGGGCAATCCGCGCAAGATCTTCTGCGTCGGCCTCAATTACAAGTCCCATGTGGCCGAGACCAAGCGGCCCGACGCGGCCCATCCCGCGATCTTCGTGCGCTTCGCCGACAGCTTGAGCGCCGACGGCGCGCCGATGCGCTTCCCGGGCGCCAAGTCGCAGATGTTCGACTATGAAGGCGAACTGGCGGTGGTGATCGGCAAGGGCGGCACCGATATCGCCGAAGCGGACGCGTTCGCACATATCGCCGGCTACGCCTGCTTCAACGACGGCACGGTGCGCGACTGGCAGCGCCATACCCATCAATGGACCCCGGGCAAGAATTTCGCCGGCACCGGCGTGTTCGGCCCGGCGCTGGTCACGGCCGACGAGGTTGCCGACATCACGCAGTCGCAATTGACCACGCGCCTGAACGGCGAGATCGTCCAGCAGGCGCCGATCTCCGACCTGATCTTCACGCTGCCCGTGATCATCGCCTATCTGTCGAGCTTCACCACGCTCAGTCCCGGCGACATCATCGCCACCGGCACCCCGGGCGGCGTCGGCGACCGGCGCGATCCACCCGCCTACATGAAGGACGGCGACATCGTCGAAGTCGACATCAGCGGCATCGGCCAGTTGCGCAATGCAGTGCAGGTCGTTTAAATCATCTCAACCGGAGAAATCGCATGACTAGCCCAAGCAACCCCGGCAAACGCAATGCCGGCCATCTGCGCATCGCCGTCGATATCGGCGGCACCTTTACCGATCTCGCGATCCTGAACGAAAAAACTGGCGAGCTGTCCTTTGGCAAGGCGCTGTCGACCCACGGCCAACTGGTCGACGGCATCCAGAATACGCTGGACAACGCCGGCGCCCACGTCGAAAACGGCGGCCTGTTCCTGCACGGCTCGACCATCGCCATCAACACCCTGCTCGAACGCAACGGCGCCAAA
This sequence comes from Janthinobacterium sp. PC23-8, assembly GCF_002250505.1. GTDB lineage: Bacteria > Pseudomonadota > Gammaproteobacteria > Burkholderiales > Burkholderiaceae_D > Janthinobacterium. Next base: position 653,281 of record NZ_NJGY01000001.1, on the reverse strand, counting down.
ACGGCGCTGTTGATCACCCAGGGTTTCCGCGATATTTACGAGATCGGCCGCGTCAACCGTCCGGACGCCTACAATCTGTTTTTCTCCAAGCACGAACCGCTGATCCGCCGCTCGCTGCGCTACGAAGTGCCCGAGCGCCTGCTGGCCGACGGCAGCGTGCACGTGCCGCTCGACGAGGCGCGCGTGCGCGAACTGGCGCGCGAACTGAAGGCCGAAGGGGTCGACGCCGTCGCCATCCTGCTGCTGCACTCCTATCGCAATGCGGCCCATGAAATCCGCGTGCGCGAGATCGTGCGCGAAGAGCTGCCCGGCGTGTTCGTCACCGCCTCGCACGAACTGTCGCAGGAGTACCGCGAGTTCGAGCGCGTCTCGACCGTCGCCGCCAACGCCTATGTCGGCCCGCGCGTGTCGGCCTATCTGGGCGAGCTGGAAACCCACCTGACCGAGCAGGGTTTTCCCGGCGACTTTTACGCCGTGCAATCGACCGGCGGCCTGTTCCCGCTCGAGCATGCGCGGCGCGAATGCGTGCGCATGCTGGAATCGGGGCCGGCGGCCGGCGTGATCGGCGCCCAGGCCATCTGCGCCCAGCTTGGACTGGGCGACGCCATCGCCTTCGATATGGGCGGCACTACCGCCAAGGCCGGCGTGATCAGCGAGGGCAAGCCGCTCACCAGCAGCAGCGCCCTGATCGGCGGCTACGAAAAGGCGCTGCCGATCCAGATCCCGATGATCGATATCTTCGAAGTGGGCACCGGCGGCGGCAGCATCGCCCGCCTGGAGGGCGGCAAGGCGCTGCGCGTCGGCCCGCAGAGCGCCGGCTCCAACCCCGGTCCGGCATGCTACGGCCGCGGCGGCGCCGAACCGACCGTCACCGACGCCAATCTGCTGCTGGGGCGCCTGGACGAGCATAACTTCCTGGGCGGCGAAATGCTGCTCGACAAACAGGCCGCGCACCAGGCCATGGCCGAACGCATCGGCAAGCCGCTCGACCTCGATCCGGTCAAGGCCGCCGACGGCATCCTGCGCATCGCCGTCACCTCGATGTCGCACGCGGTCAAGGCTGTCACCACCGAACGCGGGCTCGACGCCGGCCGTTTCACGATGGTCGTGTATGGCGGCGCCGGTCCCCTGCACGCCTCGGCAATCGCGCGCGAACTGGGCATCCGCAAGGTGCTCATCCCTTATGCGCCCGGCTATTTCTCGGCCTACGGCATGCTGTTCTCCGATCTGCGCTACGACTATGTGCGCTCGGTGTTCCGCAAGCTCGACGAGGTCTCGTTCGAGGACATCGAGGCAATCTATGCCGAGATGGAGGACGAAGGCCGCGCCGCGCTGGCGCAGTCGGCCGTTACGCCGGAGGCCATCGTCATCGAGCGCGCCGCCGACATGCGCTATGTCGGCCAGGAGCACGCGGTGGCGGTCGATCTGGAGACTGACTACTTTGAGCGCCAGGACCGCGGCGCCATCAAGCAGCGTTTCGACGCCGTCCATGCGGTGCGCTACGGCACCTCGGCGCCGGCCGAGCCGGCCGACCTGGTCAGCCTGCGGGTGACGGTGCTGGGCGTGATGCGCAAGCCGCCGCGCCACGCGGTGGAAGAGGGTAGTGCCACGCCGCAGGCAGAGGCGCTGCGCGCCAGCAAGCCGGTGTACTTCCGCTCGGCGCAGGGCTTTGTCGACGCCAACGTCTACAAGCGCCATCTGCTGCGCAGCGGCAATCGGATCGACGGCCCGGCGCTGATCGAGGAACACGCCTCGACCACCGTCGTGCAGCCGGGCGACTCGGTGCTGGTCGACGCCTGCGGCAACCTGCAAATTTCCATCGGGAGCGAACTGTAATGAAGACCACACAACCGGTCGACGCCGTCACCGTCGAAATCATCCGCAATGGCCTGATCGCCGTGACGGAGGAAATGAAGTCCAACCTGACCCGCACCGCCTACAACCTGATCATCTATGAAGCGCTCGACTTCACTGTCGGCCTGTTCACCGTCGAAGGCGATTCGATTTCGATCGGGCTGGGCCTGCCGATGTTTATCCGTGGCATGAGCGAAACGGTCAAGGCCAAGATCCGCCATTTCGGGCTGGAGAACATCGAGCCGGGCGACATCCTCGTCACCAACGACGCCTACACCACCGGCAGCCATTTGAACCACTTCACGTTCACCATGCCGGTGTACCATGAAGAGCGCCTGATCGGTTTTACCTGCTGCATGGCGCACTGGCTCGACGTCGGCGGCACGCTGGGCCAGATCACCACCGACATCTACTCGGAAGGAATCCAGATTCCGATCGTCAAATACCGCAAGCGCGGCGTCGTCAACCAGGACCTGGTCGACATCATCGCCATGAACGTGCGCCTGTCCGAGCGCGCCATGGGCGACCTGCGCGCGCAGATCACCGCCATCACCACCGGCGAGCGCCGTTTCCTGGAACTGGTGCAGCGTTACAGCTGGCCGGCGGTGCAGGGCGCGGTGGCGCAGATCATGGACCATTCCGAGGCGCTGGCGCGCGCCAACACGCTCACCATCCCGGACGGCGTGTACGAAGCCGAGTCGTTCATGGACGACGACGGCCTGGAAGTGGGCAAGCGCATTCCGATCCGCGTCAAGGTGATCGTCAGCGGCGATGAAATGACGATCGACTTCAGCGACGTCGCCAAGCAGGTGCGCGGCTTCTACAATTCCGGCTTTACCACGGGCATCGCCTGCGCTCAGGTGGCCTACAAATGCCTGACCACGCCGACCGATTATCCGGTCAACGACGGCAGCTTCAGGCCGCTGAAGGTCATCATGCCGATGGGCACCGTGATCAGCGCCGAGCGGCCGTTCCCGATGCGGGTCTGGATGACCTTCCCGATGACGGTGATCGACACCATCTTCAAGGCGCTGGCGCCGGCCATTCCCGACCGCGCCATCGCGGGCCATCATGCCGACCTGGTGTTCCCCAACATCCACGGCATCTCGCCGGAGGACGGCCGCCTGTTTATCGTCGGCATCGGGCCGCTGGGCGGCGGCTGGGGCGCCAAGTCGCGCGAGGACGGCGTCTCGGCCACCGTCTGCATCAACGACGGCGACACCCACAACAGCCCGACCGAGCAGCTCGAGGCGAAGTATCCGGTGCTGGTCGAAAGCTACCGGCTGCGCGAGGATAGCGCCGGACCGGGCCGCCAGCGCGGCGGCCTGGGCGCCGAGATGGTGGTGCAGGCGCTGTCGCCTTTCGCCGTCACCACCCGCATCGACCGCGTCCACTGCAAGCCGTGGGGGCTCGATGGCGGCCACGATGCGGCCGGCAACGGCATCGGCATCCGCCGCAACGGCGTATGGGACGAGGAGCAGCCGAACGCCAAGATTTTCAATGTGCGGCTGGCGCGCGGCGACGCCTACAAGATGCGTTCGGGCGGCGGCGGCGGCTTCGGCCCGCCGGCCGAGCGCGATCCCGAACTGGTGGCGCACGATGTACGCGAAGGCTATGTCAGCGCCGCCCAGGCGGCCGACGCCTACCGGGTGGGGCTGACGGCCGACGGCCAGGTGGACGTGGACGCCACCGAGCGTCTGCGCGGCGGCCAAGCCAGGGAGGCTTGAGGCCATGGCGCCGTCCCACCCAGGTTCGGCGGCCAGCGATGCGCAGGAACTGCTCGATATCTGGCAACGCCTGTCGAGCCAGCACGTCGCCCTGGCGACGGGCTGCGCCTGCGGCATCGGCGGCGTCACCTTGCGTCTGCAGGACTTCGAGCAGGACATCGCCGATTACCTGCTGGCGCAGGCCGAGCGCGGCCAGCGCGCCGACATCGTCGCCTTCCTGCGCCGCCACGGCTTCGACGAGGCGGCCGGCCTCTGGCGCCTCGACGCCTTGCTCGGGGCCTTGATCGACGCCCCGGATGGCAGCGCCGCCGAAGCCGAAGCGTCCGATTTTCTCCTGTCCCGGCTGGGCAAGACATTGCGCTCGTTTGCCAAGCTGCACGGCTAAAAAAAGGAAACCACATGAACCAAGCGAACCACCCTGCGACCTTGCCCGTCACTGTGCTGACCGGTTTTCTCGGCAGCGGCAAGACCACCTTGCTGTCGCACATACTGCGCGATCCGGCGTTTGCCCGTACCGCCGTCATCATCAACGAATACGGCGCCGTCGGGCTGGACCACGAACTGCTGGAACAGACCCGCGAGGAGCTGGTGTTGCTGGCCAACGGCTGCGTGTGCTGCACGGTGCGCGGCGATTTGCTGACGGCCCTGAACCGCCTGCGCGTCGACGGCGGCGCGCTCGGCGTTGACCGCGTGCTGGTGGAGACGACCGGACTGGCCGACCCGGCGCCCATCCTGCACACGCTGATGTCGGACGAGACGCTGCGCGAGCACTTCCATTTTGACCGGCTGATCACCACGGTCGACGCCGTCAACGCCGGCTCCACGCTGGACCAGCACGCCGCCGCCGTGAACCAGGTGGCGCTGGCCGACCGGCTGGTGCTGACCAAGGACGACCTGGTGACGCAGGAAGCGCTGCAGGCTTTGCTGCAGCGCGTGCAGCGGCTGAACCACGACGCGCCGGTAAACCTGGTGCGCCATGGCCGGATCACGCCGGAGCTGCTGTTCGGTGGCGCGCCGGCCGGCCAGCACGCCGGTCACCAGCACGGCCATGACCACGGCCAAGACGATGGGCACCAGCATCCTCACGACGCACCGCACGCGCACCACCACGACGATGGCATCCGCTCGTATGCGGTGGTGCTCGACGAGGCGATTTCCCGGCAGGCCTTCGATTCCTGGCTGGCCTTGATCACCGCCATGCGCGGCCCCGACCTGCTGCGCATCAAGGGCCTGGTAAATGTGCGCGAGCATCCCGACCGGCCGCTGGTGATCCACGGCGTGCAGCATGTGTTTCACCCGCCCCGCATCCTCGACGCGTGGCCCGGCGAAGACCATCGCACGCGGCTGGTGTTCATCACGCGCGGCATCGAACAGGAGGAAATAGACGGCACGCTGACCATCTTTACTCAAAAATAAGCCAACGCCGCGCAGACGGCGGAACAACCCTAATAACGGAGACAACATGAGCACCGCATCATACCCGACGGGATCGCAACAAAAAGACCTTGACACCACCCCCTCCGGCGCGCCCGGCACGCGCGCCGCCGGCCTGCTGTTCCGACTCGAAAATGTCCACATGTGCCGCTGGCACACCAGGGCGCGCATCGTCATGGGCACCGCCACCTTCTTCGACGCCTTCGACGCCCTGTCGCTGGCCTTTGTGCTGCCGGTGCTGATCGGGCTGTGGCACATCACGCCCGGCCAGGTCGGCCTGCTGATCGCCGCCGGCTATCTGGGACAGGTGATCGGCGCGCTGTTCTTTGGCTGGCTGGCCGAACGGATCGGCCGCGTCCCCAGCGCCGGCATCACCATCGCCGTGATGTCGGTGATGAGCATCGTCTGCGCCTTCACCGGCAACCTGCACATGTTGTTTGCGGCGCGCTTCGTGCAGGGCATCGGCGTGGGCGGCGAGGTGCCGGTGGCGGCGACCTATATCAACGAGCTGTCGCAGACCCACGGCCGCGGCCGCTTCTTCATGCTCTACGAAATGATCTTTCCGATCGGCCTGCTGGGTGCGGCGCAGATCGGCGCTTTTGTGGTGCCCCGTTACGGCTGGGAGTGCATGTTCCTGGTAGGCGGTCTGCCGGGGCTGATCATCACGTATTTTGTCTGCCGCCTGCCCGAATCGCCGCGCTGGCTGATCTCGCGCGGCCGCTACGACAAGGCCGAAAAAATCATCGCCAGCGTCGAAGCGGCAACGCCCGGACGGCACATTGACCCGGCCGACAGCGCCGCCGTCGGGCAGCGCGTCGCCGCCATCACCAGCACGTTGCAGAACCAGCGCAAGCGCTCGTGGAAAGAGTTGTTCTCGCCGATCTACCGTCCGCGCACGCTGGTGGTCTGGGTATTGTGGGCCAGCGCCTATTTCATCGCCAACGGCATCAATAACTGGCTGCCCAGCCTGTATAAAACCGTGTACCACCTGCCGCTGCAGGAAGCGCTGCGCATGGCGTCGCTGTCGAATGTGCTCAGCACCTGCGCCGTCATTTGCTGCGCGCTGATCATCGACCGCGTGGGACGGCGCCGCTGGGCCATCGGCAGTTTCTGCGTCGCCGGCCTGCTGCTCCTGGGGTTGGTCGTGCTGGGCACGGAAAGCGCCACCAACGTGATGATACTGGCCTCCGGCGCCTACGCGGTGATGGGCACCACCACCGTCATGCTGTACCTGTACACCTCGGAGATCTATCCGACCCGGATGCGCGCCATCGGCACCGGCCTGGCGACGTCGTGGCTACGGGCGGCGTCGGCCGCCGCACCGGCGATGGTTGGCCTGGTGCTGGCCAAGCAGGGCATCGCCATGGTGTTCCTGGTGTTTGCCGGCGTCACCGTCGTCGGGCTGGTGGCGAGCTGGCGCATGATCGAAACGAGCAACCGCTCGCTGGAAGAGATCTCTCCCTGAGCTGCGGCGATTTCGACACTGTAAAGACTATTTGTTTGCGTTAATAAATTCCCGGGCGTGGCCTGAGACTGCACCAGGATAAAAAAAGGAGACATCATGTATAAAACCTGTTTGCCCATGCTGGCAGTTGCCGCCCTTGCCGGCGGCGCCGCCATCGACGCCCGCGCCCAGTCATCGATCGAGGTGTATGGCCTGGTCGGCGCCTACGCCGGAAAAATGCAGCGCAGCGGCGACGCGGCGGCGGTACAGCAAGTCAATGGCGGTGGCCTGACCACCTCGTTTCTCGGTTTTCGCGGCAAGGAAGACCTGGGCGGCGACCTGAAGGCGATCTACGCACTCGAGAGTTTCTTCCGTCCCGATACCGGCGAACAAGGCCGCAGCGCGGCCGATCCGCTGTTCTCCCGCAACGCGTGGGTCGGCCTGGAGGGCAGCTGGGGCGGCCTGACCCTGGGCCGCCAGACCAATCCGGCCTACGCCGCGATGACTCAACTGAGCCCCTTCGGCTCGTCGGTGGTGTTCTCGCCGCTGGTGCTGCAGACCTTTGTCGCCACCTACGGCAGCAATGTGCTGGGCGACACGGTGTGGAACAACGTCGTCCAATACACGACGCCCACCGTCAAGGGCTTTCGCGGCACGGCGCAATATGGCCTGGGCGAGGTGGCTGGCCGTGCCGGGGTGGCCAATCTCGGCCTGCACGGCGTCTACACCAGCGGCGCATTCGTGGCGGCGCTGTCGGCGCAACGGCTGAGGGTCAATGTACTGACGCCGCTGGCGGTCGAGCAGAACGCGGTGCTCGGCGGCGCCAGCTACGACTTCGGTGCGCTCAAACTCTACGCCAACGGCTCGCGCACCAGCATCGATCGCGGCCGTTCCACGCGTACCGCCGACATCGGCGTTTCCGTGCCGGTCTCGGCGGCCGGAACGCTGATGGCGGAAGTGGCCCGCTCGCGCATCGAGGCGCCGGGCGTGGCCGAAGCGCATCGCACCACCTCGTCTTTCGGCTACGGTTACCGGCTGTCGAAGCGCACCGATGTCTATGCGATCTACTCGCGCGACAAGCGCAGCGGCGCCGCCTCCGCCGGTAGCGAGGCGCTCGGGCTCAGGCATGTATTCTGAACGACTGGCGCTACCAAATCATCAAGATCAACAACTGGGAGAAAATCATGCGAACCATGTTTAAACTGGCAATGGCGTCACTGTTGATCAGCTTTGCCGGCATGTCCGTTGCAGCATCTGACCGGGGTACGGCTGACGAGGCTGTCGCGATGGTGAAGAAGGTCATCGACGACATGAAGAAAGAGGGCAAGGAGAAAGTCATCCAGGATGTGCAGGCCGGCAGTGCGCGCTACAAGGACCGCGACCTGTATGTGTTCATCAGCGGCATGGATGGCATCACCCGGGCCAACGGCGCCAATCCCAAGATCGCGGGCAAGAATCTGAACGATATCAAGGATGCCGACGGCAAGTCCATCGGCAAGGAGCGCTTCGAGTTGGCCCGCACCAAAGGCAAGGGCTGGCAGGACTATCGCTGGCCCGATCCGCTGACCAGGCAGAGCCGGATGAAATCGACCTACCTGGAAAAGTACGAGGATATGGTGGTCAGCTGCGGTATCTACAAGGACTGAGGCATTTGCTGGTGCCCGTGACATCGCGGGCGATGCGCACGGCACGTGACGTGACGTAATGGAAGGTATTTATGCGCTGGTTCTACAATCTGAAAATCGCCACCAAGCTGTTTGTCGCCTTTGGTATCGTACTGCTGTTGACGCTGGCCATGGGGATCAGTTCGATCTATTCGATGGGCCGCGTCAATCAGGCCAGCCGTGACCTGGCGCAGGACTGGATGCCCAGTGTGCAAATCGCCATGAGTCTGCGCACCGACCTGGCCGAGATGCGCCGCTGGGAACTTGCCCACCTTCTGGCGGACGATGACAAGGCGATGGCCGGCTACGAGAAGCGGATGGACGAGATCCAGGCAGTCACCAACGCCGACCGCGCCGCGCTCGAGAAGTTGATCTCGACCGCCGACGAGCGCGCCCTTGCCGCTGCCTTCGACCACGACTGGGCCACCTTCATGACCGAGCACCCCAAGGTCATGGCCCTGTCGCGCCTGCACCAGAAGGCCGAGGCGCGCGCCTTGTTGATCGGTCCGTCGGCCAAGGCGCTGACGGGCATTTTCGACACTGTCAACAAGCTCGTCAAGCTGAGCATCGCCGGCGGCGCCGCCGCCAGCGATGCCGCCGGCGTCACCTATGATCACGCGCGCCTCACCGCCGCCGTACTGCTGGTGCTGAATATCGGCATCGGCATCGCGCTGGCGGCCGGCATTGCCCGCGTCGTTTCGGCGCCGCTGCGCGAAGCGGTGATGCTGGCGCGCGCCGTCGCCAGCGGCGACCTGACGCATGATATCAAAGTCACGTCGGCGTGCGAAACCGGCCAGTTGATGCAGGCGTTGAAGGACATGACAGCCAATCTGGGGCAGCTGGTGAACCAGGTGCGCGGCAGCACCGAGACCATCGCCACCGCGTCGGCGCAAATCGCGGCTGGCAACATGGATCTGTCGTCGCGCACCGAAGAGCAGGCCAGTTCGCTGGAGGAAACGGCGTCGTCTATGGAGGAGCTCACCAGCACCGTCAAACTGAACGCCGACCATGCCCGCCAGGCCAACGAGCTTGCGCTGTCCGCATCGGGCATCGCCGTCCGTGGCGGCACGGCGGTGGCGAAAGTGGTCGAAACCATGGAATCGATCAACGCCTCGTCGGCGAAGATCGTCGATATTATCAGCGTGATCGACGGCATCGCGTTTCAGACCAATATCCTGGCCTTGAACGCGGCGGTCGAGGCGGCGCGCGCCGGTGAGCAGGGACGTGGCTTTGCCGTGGTGGCGAGCGAGGTACGCACGCTGGCGCAGCGTTCGGCGGCGGCCGCCAGGGATATCAAGGCGCTTATCGGCGACTCGGTCGATAAAGTCGGCGCCGGCTCGCAACTGGTCAACGTGGCGGGAGCGACGATGGATCAAGTCGTCACCAGCATCACGCGCGTGACGGACATCATGCGCGAGATTACTGCGGCCAGCGCGGAACAGAGTCTGGGCATCGAGCAGGCCAACCAGGCCATCACGCAAATGGACCAGGTAACACAGCAGAACGCAGCGTTGGTCGAACAGGCCGCCGCAGCCGCCGCATCGATGCAGGAGCAGGCGGTCCGCCTGTGCGATGCGGTGAGCGTGTTCAAGCTGGCGCGCGCGGGCCATCGTCCCGGCCGGCCCGGTTCGCACACGGCTGTCCGCTCCTTGGCGCCACCGGCCTGGGCAATATAGCAGCTTGCGCGGCGCGCCGTCGTTGTAGCTCAGGCCCGTCGCGCCTTACTTCTTGTGGTACACCTTGTGCGTCAGCTTGTTGACATTGACCTGCACCGATCGGCATGGCGTTGACGATGGCGTAGCCGCGCTGCTTGGCGCTCAAGGCGCCGCCGGTGGGGTGTTCGAACTGCCGGGCGCCGTCGGCGTTGACCTCTTCCGGTTGACGATCACCATCACGCTCGCGCCTGCCGATACATCGTCGGTCGTCAAGCACCATCAGCGCGCAGTGCATCGCTTGCCACATGCCCGCTGCGTTTTTTCCTCGATGAACTTCATGACGGCGCGATAGTTCAGGGCCCGCCACTCGCAACGCCGGCGGGGGCGACGAGGTGTTCGCGCCAGTCGCGGTTGACGAGATCGCCGACATCACCAGCAACACGCTCACCATCGCGGACCGCCTCTGCGAAGCCTTGTCTTGCAGGGCGACGATGGCCTGGAAGTGGGCCAGCACGTGCCGCTGCACTGCCCAGGCAGAGCCCGATGAAATCGACCTGCCTGGAACGTACGAGGATATCGCCGGTAGCGGCCGGGACGACCTGCGTGCCGGCTTTGTCACAAACTTGTTAAATGGCAGATGCTCAATTAAATGTGCTCAAATACAACAATTTACGCAAATTATTTGATGCTCTATTGAAAAACATATATGATGAATTCATCAAAAAAATAATTAATAAAACAAATTAATCAATTTTTGTGTGCATAAGAAGCAACTGTATTTTTAAATTGGAAATATTGCTCAACGATGCAGAATGGCGTACAGCGCAGGCTGGCGCCAGTAGTGGGTGCTACACGCGATGACGGCGCCTGAAATGTGATGGTGGCATCTGCCAAAAATAGCCAAAGGAGAAAAAATGAATTCGTCAAACCTCAACCAGGCACTTTCCGGCGCGGCGCGCCTGCGGGCCTTGCCACTGGCGCTCATGCTGGCCGTCGGTGCGGCCCAGGCGCAGGACGCCGGCAGCATGTTCAGCTACAGCGGTTTCGGCACCGTCGGCGCGCTGCACTCGTCGTCGAACGAGGGCGATTATGTCAGTACCCGGTTTCAACCGTCCGGCGCCGGCGCCTCGCACGATTGGGATATCGGCGCCGACACCAAGCTCGGCGCGCAGGTAAACGCCAGGTTCAGCGACCGATGGTCGGCCACCGTGCAAGTGGTAGCGATGCCGCGCACCAACAATACCTACGGGCCGCGCATTGAGTGGGCCAATCTGCAATATGCAATCACCCCCGATCTCAAGGTGCGGGTCGGGCGCACGGCGCTGGCCAGTTTCATGGTCTCCGACACGCGTCTGGTGGGCTACTCCAATACGTGGGCACGTCCGCCGGTGGAGGTCTACAGCAGCGCGCCGATGACCAATGTCGACGGTGTCGACGTCTCTTACAAGCATCGCTTCGGCAATGTCACCAATACGCTGTCGGTGTTTGGCGGAAAAACCAAGATCGACTCCCTCACTGGGAGCGGTCAGGTATTGCACGGCATCAAGATTGATCGGCTCCGGGGGCTGAGCAACGCCGTCGAGTTCGGCGCCTGGACGGCGCGGGTCGGTTATGTGCAATCGGACGTCGTCGTCCCCTACTCGCCTAAATTAATTGTTTCCAGCACGTTCAAATCGTACAACATCGGCGCAGTCTACGATCCTGGCGAGTGGTTCGTCCAAGTCGAATTCACCAGGATCGATATCCCCCGCTTGACGGGCCTAGTCAACACCGGCTATGTGCACGGCGGCTATCGCCTGGGCAATTTCACGCCGTACGCGATGTTTGCGCCTAGCACGGCGTCCAATTCGGCCCTGCCCAATCCCGCCAACCAGAGCACGACCACGGCCGGCGTGCGCTGGGATGCGCTGAAAAACATTGCCTTCAAGCTGCAATTTGATCAGGTCAACCTGAGGAAGGGAACCACCGGCGCATTTAACAACGTAAGCCCGGCGCTTGCCGGCGACAAGGTGAAGCTGGTGAGCGTTTCAGCCGATTTCGTATTTTAAGCGGGGGATTAAATCGTGTTCATTTCCAAAAAAACCAGTATGTCCATGATGGCGGCCGGTCTGCTGTTCTTGTCGCTGCCTGCGTTCGCGGAGGTTGTCGTGATTGTTTCGGCGAAAAGTACGGCCACGGCGCTAAGCGAAGAACAGGCGTCCGATCTTTTCCTGGGCAAAAACAGCAGCTTGCCCGGCGCGGGACAGGCGGTGCCGGTGGACCAGGCCGAAGGCTCGCCGGTGCGCGAGCAGTTTTATGCCAAGGTATCCGGCAAGACCGGCGCGCAGTTGAAGGCCTACTGGTCGAAGCAGATTTTCAGCGGCAAAGGCCAGCCGCCGAAGGACGCCGGCGACAGCGCGGCGGTCAAGACCCTGGTGGCGGGTAATCCCAACATCATCGGCTATGTCGATAAAAGCGCGGTCGATGCGACGGTGAAAGTGCTGCTCACCATCAAGTAAGTTTGAATCGCCACACGGCGATGCGAGGCGCGATGGCGCGCTTCGCCGTGTGGGATGTTCAAGAACATAATCATTTCACAAGAGGCTCAAGATGAGCATCAAGCAGAAAATCTGGGCCTTGCCCTTGATTTCAACCGCCGTCTTTGCGCTCGGCCTGGCGGTCAGCACCTACCTGGTGTTTGAAACACAGAAGTCGATTCACGCCACCGAGACCGTCGACTATCCGCTGCTTGATACGGCCAAGGCGCTGACGGCCGACATCGGCGCCATTTCCGATGCGCTGCGCGACTCGGTGGCCGAAGGCGACAAGAATCGCCTGTCCCAATTGCCCGAACAAGCGGCCAGGCTGCGCGTGAAACTGAAAACCTTCGGCCAGATCGATGGACAAAGTGCCAACGGCGCGCAATTGACGCAGCAATTCGAGGCCTATTTTGCGCCGGCGCTCAGGGCGGCGCGCATCATGCTGGAAGTCGAGCAGGGCGATCCCGCCAGTGCCGTGACCAGCATGCAAAGCGCGCTCAAGACCTTGAACGCCAACCTGCTCAAGACGAATGAGGATGCGCGCCATCGCTTCAGCGCCGGCATCGTGCAAAGCCAGACCAGCGTCGGCCGCATTCTGGTGAGCAGTATTGCGGTGGCGCTGATCGTCATCGGCACCCTGGCGGGCGCGTCGTTCTTCGTGGTGCGCACCATCTGGCAGCAACTCGGTGGCGAACCCGAATATACCCGCGCCATCGCGCTCGCCGTCGCCGACGGCGACCTGTCGATGGAGATCCACACCGATCCGAAAGACAGCGGCAGCCTGTTGCTGGCCTTGAAGGACATGCGCGACAAGTTGGGCAGCATGGTGTCCGAGATCAAGCGGTCGGCCGAGACGATCAATGTGGCCAGCCATGAGATTGCGGCGGGCAACGCCGACCTGGCGGCGCGCACCGAGTCGCAGGCGGGCAGCGTGGACCAGACGTCGCGCTCGATGCAGACCTTGACCGTGACGGTGCGCGAGAACGCCGACAATGCCAACCAGGCCAATTCGCTGGCCCTGTCGGCCAGGGCGATTGCCACCAAGGGCGGCAAGCTGGTGCATGAAGTGGTCGCCACGATGGGCGCCATCAACGGCTCGGCCACGAAAATTGTCGACATCATCGCGGTCATCGACGGCATCGCCTTCCAGACCAACATCCTGGCGCTGAACGCGGCGGTGGAAGCGGCGCGGGCGGGCGAGCAGGGGCGCGGCTTTGCCGTGGTGGCCAGCGAGGTACGCAACCTGGCGCAGCGCAGCGCCGGCGCGGCCAGGGAAATCAAGGAATTGATCGGCGATTCGGTGGCGAAGATCGGCATCGGTTCGAAGCTCGTCGACGAGGCCGGCGTGACCATGGGCGATATCGTCGAGTCGGTCAGGAAGGTGGCCGACATCATGTCCGATATTACCGCCGCCAGCCGCGCGCAGACCGGTGGCATCGAGAGCATCGGCCAGGCGATCGAAAGCATCGACGGCATGACGCAGCAGAACTCGGCGCTGGTCGAGCAGGCGTCGGCGGCGGCCGAGTCGCTGCGCGAGCAGACCGGTCACCTGAGCGAGGTCTTGTCGGTCTTTCAGCTGCGCGACGGCGGTGAGCCCGTCGTCGCCGCCATAGTGGCGAGCCCGGTCCGTCGCGGCCGGGCGCCGCAGCTGGCGGCCGCCATGTAGCGATAGCGCAGCATCCTGGGAGAACGCACCATGGATTTGCCGCCGCAAGGCCCGTCAATTGGCCGGCCGCGCGAGGGCATGGTTTAGTCTGCTGACAGGCTGATATGGTTGACTTTGCACAATTCCCTTGCGGCAGGCACAGGGAAAATGATGAATGCATTTTTCATCAATGGGGTATCGCGAGGGAGTCAGTCATGCTTGAAGTTCAGCCGATGGACAGGCGTGGTTATTTTATGTTGCCTCAGGCTCCAGAAGGGGCAGGCTACTATGTATATGGCAATGTTGGAGGCAGGCCCCACACTGGCCACTTGGCGCAATACGCGCATCCTTCTTTAATGTCTTTGATACTCTGCATTGAACGCGAGTGGCAGGCCATTGACGATAGAAAATTTGGAATTGGAAATATCAGTATTGATGGTGGTGAGGAGTATGACGGGCACGCTACTCACAGAAGGGGTATCGAGGTTGATATACGGCCCGTCAGGAAAGACAAAGTTACCGGTCAAGTTGCACGGGTCACACGTTTTGACGATGTCTACGACCGTGAAGCGACAACCAAGTTGATACAGCTTTTTGCGTGGCATGTGACGGTCAGAGTCATCTATTTTAATGATGAGAAGGTGCAGCGCGCTATCGGCGGCGGTCGGGTGCGTTATGCAATGCGCCATGATGATCATTTTCACGTCGAATTGCGGTGGCGCCCATGAGAAGCGTTTGCGTGCTCGTTTATTGTGTTCTTCTTCTCACATCCTTGAACATTCCAGTTGCAAACAGCGAACCGTCCGCCGAAGCCAGGTCATTGAATGGCAGTTACCAGATTTATGGCGGCAGTCTGGCGGACATGCAAGCTCCGTCAGCGGCCGATGCCCATGTGTCATTCCGGTTCAAAGGTCGCAGTGCAAGCGACTTGTTCGATTCGATAGGGCCGGACATCAAAAAGCAGGACGCCTGCAGCGGGGCGGCAGGTTATCGCGAGCGCCGCAGAGGCCATTTGCTCTGCGTGCGCACAAAAGAGGATGGCCCGACCTGCTACCTCGGGCTTGATCTGCGCAAGGGAAAAAGCGATGCTGGCGCGGTGTGCTGACGCGCTTGCGCGCATCAGGTACAGCGTCCCTTATCCACTGAGCGCCGGCGCCGCCATCGCCCCCACCACCTGCAGCAAGGTGTCGCCAAAGCCACCCCTGGCCCTGGCGTCGCGGCGCGCGCTGGTGGTCACGCGCGGGGCGGCGCTCCAGGCGATGCGCGCCCCCGTTTCTTGCAGGGCGGCGACCAGCGCCACATCTTCGCTGCAGGCCAGCGGCGCGAAGCCGCCGGCGCGCCGGTAGGCCTGGGCGCACACGCCCAGATTGGCGCCGTGGATATGGCGGTGGCCGTCTGCATCGGTATAGGTGCGGGCAAAATGCGCGCGCAGGGCGGGCGCGTGATCCGCGTGCGCCGACCAGTCGTCGATGCCGATGGTGCCGCAGACGGCGTCGGCGCGCTGCAGCAGCTGGCTGCGCAGCCAGTCGGGGGCGACGCAGGTGTCGGCGTCGGTAAATGCCAGCCAGCGCGCGCCGCGTTCGAGCAGCAGCGCCGCGCCGGCGGCGCGCGCCGCGCCGACGTTGCGCGCGTCGATGGCGATGCAGTCGAGGCGCCAGCGCGCGTCGGCCCGCATCGCGTGATGGAGCACGATGCGCTGCGAGTGGTCGCTGCAGGCGTCGAGCACGATGACGATGCACACTGCTTCGCCGGCGAGCGCATCGCAGGTGGCGGCCACCGTCAGCGCTTCCAGGCAGGCGGTCAGGCAGGTCTCTTCGTCATGCACGGGAACGACGACGCCGATCATGCGAACCCCTCTTTCTGCGCGACCGAGCGCGCATCGTTGGACCAGACGCCGAGCAGGAAATCGCTTTCCTCGTGGCGCACCAGACAGTGCAGGCCAGGCGCATGCTGGAAGGCGTCGTGCACGCGCACGGTCGACAGGATGCGCTGCGCGAATGGCGCGCGCCAGTGGCACAGGGCGATGCTGCCGCCCGGCGCCAGGCTGGCCACGGCCTGTTCGGCCAGCAGCGCCAGTTCCTCTGCCGACAGGTAGTAGGCGATCTCGCTGATGACGATCAGGTCGAATTTGTCGACGCCCTTGCCGGTGCGCGGCCAGTCCTGCGGCAGCCGGTGGCGCGCCAGCGTGACGTTATCGGCCTGCCCGGCCGCCTCCAGCCGGTGCCGCGCCAGCAGCAAAGCCTGGTCGGAAAAGTCGCTCGCCAGCACCTGCTCGCAGCGGCGCGCCAGTTCCAGCGTCAGCTCGCCATTGCCGCAGCCCGGTTCATAGGCGTTGCGATAGCGCTGTTGCGGCAGCCCGGCCAGCAGCAGGGTGCGCTTGCGCGTTTCGTACCAGCGCTGGCGCACGCGCCACGGATCGGCGTCCTGCCGGTACAACTGTTCGAAGTAGGCGCCGCGCGCATCGCCCATGGTCGATGTCGGCTTCATCGGAAATACACCTCGCAAGGATGCAGCAGGCGTTGCAGCGCATGCGGGCCAAGGATGGCGGCCTGGCCGGTGGAGGCGTCGGCCTCGGTCTGGCTGGCAAAGCAGCGCATGGCGTCGCGCTTGCGTTGCAGCACTTCGTCGGGCAGGGCCAGGCGGCGTGCGCGCAGCCATGGCACGCGCGCGTCGCCGGGCACGGCCCAGTGCCAGGTCCAGACCGGCATTTCCACCAGCAGCGCGCCGCAGGCACGCGCCGCCAGCGCGCACGCCTGGCCGCAGGCTTCATGGTCCGGGTGGCCATCAAAACGCCAGGTGGTCAGCAGCGTGTCGCCGGGGCGCAGGACTTCCTGCAGCATGGCGGCCAGCGGACGGACTCTGCCGGCCAGGCCGCCATCGGGCAGGCGCAGGCGCAGCCACGACGGCGCCACGCCGAGGGTGCTGGCCGCCTGCCGCGACTCTTCGGGCCGCACGCGGCACAGCCGCTCTTTAGTCCACAAGGCGGAACCGGGGTGGCTGGCGCCGCCGTCGGTCACAGCCACCAGCAACACCTCGCTGCCTTGTTGCGCCAGCAGTTGCAGCAAGCCGCCGCAGGCCAGGATTTCATCGTCGGGGTGCGGTGCGACGATTACCGGGCGGGCGCCGCCCGGCACCAGTTCGCGCGCCGTCACCAAAGGCAGGGCGGCCAGGCCATGCCAGGCCTGCCAGGCAGCGTCCGGCGTGCCCGCCCCTTCGATCCGGCGTTCTTGTTCAGGGATCATCTTCAAGTGCATGTCACAGGCTCCAGGGGTGGTTGGCCACGCTGGCGACACCGGCCACAATCGTGCCCAGGGTGGCCTGGTCGCGCTCGGCATGGCTCTGGCGCAGGAAGACCGGCAGGTCGGCGGCCAGGCGGGCAAAGTGGGCGTTGCGGCACAAGGGAGCGGCGCCCAGCGCGCGCGTGGCCAGGCGCAGCACCAGCGTGGCGCAGTCTTCCACGGTCAGGCGCAGGCGCAGCGCGGTAGCCATCGCGTCGCGCTGCGGCTGCGCGTCGATCTCGCGCGCGCCTTCGCGCAGCAGGGCGCCGGCGGCGCGCAGCGCGCAGTCGATCTGGCCCAGCTGTGCCAGGCGCACCGGATCGGGCGCCGCCTGTGCGGCGCGCGCATGCAGGTAGCCGGCGATGGCGCAGGCGGCGCCATACCAGCCGGCCGCGATGCCGGCGCCGCCATGCCAGAAGCCGGGCCGGGCCAGGTAGGCACCCGGCGCGCCGAC
The DNA here is from genome assembly GCF_002250505.1 of Janthinobacterium sp. PC23-8. GTDB lineage: Bacteria > Pseudomonadota > Gammaproteobacteria > Burkholderiales > Burkholderiaceae_D > Janthinobacterium. The sequence continues at coordinate 635,607 of NZ_NJGY01000001.1, read as the reverse complement.
GGGGGTGGCGTGGGCGGCGGCAAACACCACGTCGACGCTGGCGCTGCCGGCCATGCCGACCGCCTGCCAGCCTTCCTGCGTGACGTGCACGCCCGGCTGCGCCAGCGCCACCGACGCCAGGCAAGCGTCGCCGGCCGCGTTCCAGCAACTGACCAGGGCGTGGCTGAGCCCTGCCGCGCCCGAGCACCAGGCCTTGCGGCCATCGAGTTGCCAGTGGCCCTGCGCGGCTTGCCGCAGCCGCACGCGCGCATCGGGCATTTCCGCGCACCAGACACCCCAGCTGCTGCCGGGCGCCGCCCCGGGGCCGTCGATTTCAGCCAGGATGGCCAGCGCGTCGGTGTGGCCTTCATAAAGTTTGAGCAGCGACAGGTCAACGCCGGCGATTGCCGCCAGCGCCTGCCAGCGCCGCAAGGTGGCGCCATGGCCGGGCAGGGGCAGATCATCGAGTCCGGCATCGATCAGGCGGCGCAGGCCGTCGATGGGCGGCAGCGAGGTATCGGGCCCCAGCAGGGCGGCCAGGGCCGCAGTGCCGAAGGCGTCATGCGATGGTGGGGCGGTGGTATTGGCAGACATGGCAGGCTCCTGTTTTTTAACAGCGTAGCTTTGTCTTTTTGCTATGTATGTACGATCCTGCACAGTGCCGGCAAACGGATCCGTATTTGCCGGCGCCGCCGTACGCCATTATTTGCCGGTGTAGACGGGCAGCGGCGCGGTGCCGGTACCATTGCCAGGAGCGGCAGAAGAACCACCGCCGCCACAGGCGGCCAGCAGCGTGCAGGAGGTCAGGACGGTCAGTGTCTTTTTCATCTAATTCTGACTCCGGTTGAAACCCCGGCCTGAAGGCCTGGCGCATTTAAATTGTTGCAATCGTCATCGTTGGCTGCCAGGCGCGGCTGACGGCTTGATTGAGCGCTGACAGCAGGGCGGGCAGGGCTGCAAGCAGTGCCGTCATGCTGTTTTCCGTGAGTGCGGCCTGCGCCTCGACCTTGCCCGATGGCGGGCCCCAGACCACTTGCGCGCTCAACTGCGCGTGGCTGCCCAGCTCCGACACGCTGACCAGCAAGGCGACTTCTTCTGCGGCGTTATCGGCCACGTCGTTGAGCAGGCAAGAAATGCCGAAGTGGTAGGCCTCGAAGGCGGCGGCCGAGCCGCTGGAAAAGGCGAATACGGAAGCGAGCACCTGCGGCGCGGCCAGGCAGATGGGTGGCAGCGCGGCGCGGAACAGCGGTAACAAGGTGTTTTCCAGCTGCACGACCAGCGGATGGGTATGGCAGAGGACGGTCATGGCATCTCGGGTAAGGTGGCGGCGCCCGATGGTAGCAGTTTTTACGCCGCGCCGCCGGCCTGCTTGTCAATTGGTCCTACCAGTGAATCTGCATCGTCCATGTTGGTAAAGCGCGTGCGCACGAAATCGATATGGCTTTGCATCGCCGTGCGTGCTTCTTCAGGCCGCTTTGCGCAGATCGCCTCGCAGACGGTGCGGTGCTGCGCCAGCAACTGCTGCGAGGTGGCGTCGTCCTGCTGGCGCAAGCCGGTGCCATTGAGGGTGATGTGTTCGCGCAGCATGCCGATGATGCTGGTGTGCAGATGCAAAAACATGGTGTTGTGTGACGCTTGCGCGATGCTCTCGTGCAGGCGCGCATCGGCCTGCGCCTCGCCATGCTGGTCGTCTGCGGCACGCGCCTGTTCCAGTTCCGTCAGGAGCGACTGGATCTGCGAGCGTTCGTCGGCGCTGGCCCGCTGCGCGGCAAAGTAGGCTGTCGCTCCTTCGAGCACGCGGCGAAACTCCAGGATGTCGTCGCGCAGAGCGGGGTGGTCCGCCACCAGCTGACTCCACGGCGAGGCGATGCCCGTGCGTAGCTGGTCCGTGACGAACACGCCGGCGCCGTGCCGGCTGCGCACCAGGCCGCGCGCCGCCAGCCGCTGCACGGCCTCGCGCACGGTATTGCGCGACACCCCGTATTGCTGCGCCAGCAGGCGTTCGGCCGGCAGTTGCGCGCCGGCCGGCAGGCTACCGTCAAGCAATGCCGTCTCCAGAAGGCGCATCACCGTTTCCACTCTGCCCCGCGCTTGCATGCCTGTCGCCATCGTCACCATCGTTACGTAGAGTGTTGTTTTAAAGTGGTCCGAGCAATTTGAACTGGCCGCTGGAAGATGGAATTATGCGTCACGCAGTCCTTCTTGACAATACATCGTGGCGCCGCGCAGCCTGGCCGACCTGCTCGACGCGTGCCGGCAGCAAGCATAAACAGGCCCGGCGGCGGCGCACGCGCGACATAAAAAATACAGCAACAGCCGTTTTTTCATTCACCCGCCATCCACCGGAGGAGACCCGAGATGCAAACCTGGACCCAACTTTATACACCGCTCGGCAGCTTGTGGCTGTCGTCGCTGGCGGCAGCCGTGCCCATCATTTTCTTCTTCATCGCCCTGGCGGCACTGCGCATCAAGGGCCACGTGGCGGCGGCCGTCACGCTGGCGCTGGCGCTGATGGTCGCCATTTTCGCCTACGGCATGCCCGTGCCGCAGGCGCTGGCGGCGGCCGGTTACGGTTTCGCGTATGGCCTGTGGCCGATCGCCTGGATTATCGTCACGGCCGTCTTCCTCTACAAGATCGTCGTCAAGACGGGGCAGATCGAGATCATCCGCGCCTCCGTGCTGTCGGTCACGGATGACCAGCGGCTGCAGGTGCTGTTGATCGGTTTTGCCTTCGGCGCTTTCCTGGAAGGGGCGGCCGGCTTTGGCGCTCCCGTGGCCATCACATCGGCCCTGCTGGTGGGCCTGGGCTTCAATCCCCTGTATGCGGCCGGACTGTGCCTGATCGCCAATACGGCGCCGGTGGCCTTCGGCGCCATGGGCATCCCGATCATCGTGGCGGGGCAGGTGACGGGCATCGACCCCTTCCTGATCGGCGCCATGGCGGGCCGCCAGTTGCCCTTGCTGTCGCTGCTGGTGCCGTTCTGGCTGGTCTTCATGATGGATGGTTTGCGCGGCGTGCGCGAAGTGTGGCCGGCCGCGCTGGTGACCGGCGGCAGCTTCGCCGTGACCCAGTATTTCACCTCCAACTACATCGGTCCCGAACTGCCCGACATCACCTCGGCGCTGGTCAGCCTGGTGTCGCTGACGCTGTTCCTGAAAGTCTGGCAGCCGAAGAGCGCGAAAGTGGTCAACCTCGTCGGCGCTGGCGCGGCGGCCTTGTCCGGCTTCGGCGGCGCGTCTTCCGGCACGGTGCGCGGCAGCGGCCATCGCGCCGCCTCGCCCTACACGATGGCGCAAACCATGCGCGCCTGGGCGCCGTTCGGCCTGCTGACGGCAATCGTCACCGTCTGGAGCCTGCCCGGCTTCAAGGCCCTGTTTGCCGCTGGCGGCGCGTTGGTCGGCCTGGTCGTCAAGATCCACGTGCCGTATCTGGACCAATTGGTGATCAAGACCGTGCCCATCGTCGCCGTGCCGAAAGCGTATGACGCCGTGTTCAAGCTGGACTTGCTGTCGGCCGTCGGCACGGCGATCTTGCTGACCGCCGTGCTGTCGATGCTGATGCTGCGCATGAAGCCGCGCGACGGCGTGAAGGCGTTTGTGGAAACCGTGGTGGAACTGCGCAACCCCGTGCTGTCGATTGGCCTGGTACTGGCGTTTGCCTTTGTCGCCAATTATTCGGGCATGTCGTCCACCCTGGCCCTGCTGCTGGCCGGCAGCGGCGCCGCCTTCCCTTTCTTTTCGCCCTTCCTGGGCTGGCTGGGCGTCTTCCTGACGGGGTCCGATACGTCGTCGAATGCCTTGTTCTGTTCGCTGCAACACACGACGGCGCACCAGATCGGCGTCTCCGACACCTTGCTGGTGGCGGCCAATACGACGGGCGGCGTGACGGCGAAGATGATTTCGCCGCAATCGATCGCCGTCGCTTGCGCGGCAACGGGGCTGGTGGGCAAGGAGTCGGACCTGTTCCGTTTCACCTTGAAGCACAGCCTGCTGTTCGCCGTCGTCATCGGCATCATCACGGTGCTGCAGGCGTATGTGTTTACCGGCATGATTCCCCACTAAGGCTCCTGAAAGCCTCAGTAGAATCTCGTAGTAAAACTAGCAAAAGATTATCAATGCATTAGCGAAATTGCTTGATGCATTGCAGCATACCGAGTCTGGCCCGGTGCAATGCCGGGTTGGCTACGCGCAGCGTGGCCCTCGCATGGCCCATCCTGTGCTCAAGCGCAAGGCGAGCAGGATGGTGCTATCGGTATTGTCGCTGGCGCGCTGGGCGCGGACAGGGGTATTGTTCTTGCATGTACATCCAGGTATTGCACGATTGCTTAACGACCCAGGCCGCTCATCCAGCTTGGCTGCGGGTGGGCGCGCGACAGTTCACGCATGCGGTATTCCAGGTCATAGCGGTCGGTCGATTCGGCCAGGTAGGCTTCTTCGTAAGCACGTTCGCGGTGGTCGGGGCTTTGCGACAGGAAAGTGCCGATGGTTTTGACGATGTTGCTCAGGGTGGCAACGAGGTTGTTCGATGGGGTGCTGTGATACATGAAAGTGGTCGACATGGCAGGCTCCGGTTAGTGGGGGTGTAGCAACTGCTGCACCGCAACATAAGTATAGCCTTTTCAAGTTATAAGTATACTTTCGATTTCAAATGTCAGCTATTCAATTATCGAATAATGATGGTGAAAGCTGTGCAATTCGGGCCTTTCAGGCATAATGCACCCATAATGAAGTAGTATTACTACGATACTTGAACGCTTGCTGATGTTGTTTTCAGACCCCGACGCTGACTGATCCGCGATGCGGCGCATGACAGATATAAGCAAACTGCAAGACGACACAATCTCGGAACGGAAATGGAGAAGGTATGGAATACGTAAAGCAAGGCCAGGGCGCGCGTGCCACGCAGGCCGGCGCGCAAAACAATACAGGCGCCCTGATCATTGTCACGGTGCTGTTTTTCATGTGGGGACTGCTGACATCGTTGAATGACGTGCTGATTCCCCATTTGCGCTCGATTTACACGCTCACCTATGTGCAGGCGATGCTGGTGCAGTTCTGTTTCTTTGGCGCCTATGCCATCGTGTCCATGCCGGCTGGCGCGCTGATCAAGCGCATCGGCTACCAGCGCGGCGTCGTCGCCGGCCTGCTGATCGCCGCCGCCGGCTGCGCCATGTTCTACCCGGCGTCGACCGGCAGCTATGCGCTGTTCCTGCTGGCCTTCTTTGTGCTGGCGTCCGGCATCACGGTGCTGCAGGTGGCGGCCAATCCGTATGTGACCGAACTGGGCGACCCGCAAACGGCATCGAGCCGCCTGACCCTGACGCAGGCGTTCAATTCGCTCGGCACCACGGTGGCGCCGACCCTGGGCGGCATTTTGATCCTGTCGGGCACGGTACTGACGGTGCAGCAGTTCGATCTGCTGCCGGCCGCCGAACAACTGGCGTATCGCGCCAAGGAAGCGGCCGCCGTGCAGGGGCCGTACCTGGCGCTGGCCGCCACCCTGGTGGTGCTGGCGGTGCTGTTCGCGCTGGCCAGGCTGCCGGTGATTTCGCATGCGGACGATGCCGTCAGCCTGTCGCGCGACGGCCACCAGGTATCGATCTGGTCGCACCGCCACCTGGTGCTGGGCGCGCTGGCCATCTTCCTGTACGTGGGCGGCGAAGTGAGCATCGGCAGCTTCCTGATCAACTTCCTGGGCGAGCAGCATATCGCCGGCCTGACACCGGCCGACGCCGCGCATTTCGTCAGCTTTTACTGGGGTGGCGCCATGCTGGGCCGCTTCGTCGGTTTTGCCGTGATGCGCTATGTCAGCCCAGGCAAGACACTGGCCTTCAACGCCGCCATCGTGATCGCGCTGATTCTCGTTGCCGTGTTCGGCACCGGCCACACCGCCATGTGGGCCCTGATCGCCGTCGGCCTGTTCAATTCCATCATGTTCCCGACCATCTTCAGCATGGCCCTGAACAAGCTGGGCGCGCAGACCGGCCAGGGCTCGGGCATCCTGTGCATGGCCATTGTCGGCGGCGCCATCGTGCCGTTCATCCAGGGTTTCCTGGCCGACCACATGAATCTGCAACTGTCCTTCCTGGTGCCGGCGCTGTGCTACACCTTCATCCTCTACTTCGGCTGGAAATACGCCAGCATGTATAACGATGATGCGGCGGTAAAATAACGCGCGCCAGTTTGAATGCAAGAAAGGTGGCTGCGGCCACCTTTTTTGCATTCAGGGCTCAGAACTTCGTGCCCAGCACCTCCTGGCACACGGCCAGCCAGGCGCGCGCCGCATGCGACAGGTAACGCCCGTGCCAGATATGGGCCACCTGCCAGGCCAGCTCCGGCTCGACGATGCGCACCGCCGCCAGCGGTTCGCCGGCCAGGCGGGCGATGAACGGTTCGGGCAGCAAGGCCACGCCCAGGCCCGCCGAAGCCATGGCGACGAGCCAGTCCCACTGGCCGCTCTGGGCGGCGATGGTCGGCGTGAAACCGGCCAGCGCAAACTGCTGGCGCAGGCTGCGCGTGAGGGCAAAATCATCTTTCAGCAGCACCAGCGGCAAATCAAGCAGCGCCTTGAACGGCAGCGTCGTGCGGTCCGGCTGGAAGGTGCCCGGTTCGGCCAGTGCCCACAGCGGGTAGCTGGCCACTTGCACCGTCACCAGTTCCAGCTCCGGATCGGCCGGCAACACCGTCATGCCGATTTCCAGCTCGCCGGCCGCCACCTTGCGCTCGATCTGCTGGCCGGTGTCTTCCTGCAAGGTCAGTTCGATCTGCGGATGGCGCGCGCGAAACGCTTTCAGCACCGGTGTAAACAGCAGATTGATCATCGGCGGAATGCCGACCGTCAGGCTGCCGCGCGCCAGTGCCTGCGTGTCGCGCACTTCCAGCGTCAGCTGGCGCATGCTGGCCAGCATTTCCTGGCCATGCCGGTAGACGATGCGGCCGGTGTCGGTCAGGCTCAGCTTGCGCCCGTCGCGCACCAGCAACTGGGCGCCGACCTCGTCTTCGAGCTGGCGCACCATCTTGCTGATCGTCGATTGGGTCAGGTGCAGCGATTCGGCCGCCTGCGTAAAGCTCGACAGGCGCACGGTTTCCACGAAATAGCGCAGGGAACGGATATCCACGATAGAGGGCTTTCAAAGCATGAAAATTGCGACTGGATATGTCGAAATTAATTCATGCCATGCATGTATGCAGGATTTTATACTGAAGCCACCAATGGCGCGCAGGCATGAGCGCCAACTATTGCCATAACAGGAGACTTCGATGTATCAGGATCGCATACGCCACCCGGGCTTGCTCGACAAAATCATGAGCGCCGAGCAGGCGGCCACCTTGTTCCGCAACGGCATGCGCGTCGGCATGAGCGGCTTTACCCGCGCCGGCGACGCCAAGGCCTTGCCGCGCGCGCTGGCCGAACGTGCCCGCAAGGAGCCGTTGAGCCTGACCCTGATCACCGGCGCCTCGCTGGGCAATGGCAGCGACGGCCTGATGGCCGAGGCCGGCGTGCTGGCGCGCCGCATGCCGTTCCAGGTCGATCCTGTCTTGCGCGGCAAGATCAATGACGGCCAGGTAATGTTTGTCGACCAGCATCTGTCGGAAACGGCCGAGCAGCTGCGCTCGGGCAACCTGGCCGCCGTCGATATCGCCGTCATCGAAGCGACCGCCATCACGGCGGCCGGCGCCATCATCCCCACCATGTCGGTAGGGAACTCGGCCGCGTTTGCCCAGCAGGCCGCGCAGGTGATCATCGAAATCAACCTGTCGACGCCGCTGGCGCTGGAAGGCTTGCACGATATCTATATTCCACAATCCTTGCCTGGCCGCGAGCCGATCCCACTGACGCGCGTCGACCAGCGCCTGGGCGGCACGGCGATCGCCATCGACCCGGCCCGCATCGCCGCCATCGTCATCACCGACAGTCCCGACAGCCCGTCGAACGCCTTGCCGCCCGATGCCGAAACGCAGGCGATTGCCGGCCATGTGATCGCCTTCTTGCAAGGCGAGGTGGCGGCAGGGCGCATGGGGCCGCAATTGCTGCCTTTGCAGGCCGGTATCGGCACCATCGCCAATGCCGTGTTGCACGGCCTGATCGGTTCGCCCTTCCACGACATGACCATGTATTCGGAAGTGCTGCAGGACAGCGCCATCGAACTGCTCGATTCGGGCCAGCTGGCGTTTGCCTCGGCCTCGTCGATCACCCTGTCGGCTGGCGTGCACCGCAAGCTGATGGACAATATCGACCATTACCGCTCGAAGATCGTGCTGCGCCCGCAAGAGATCAGCAACCATCCCGAAATCGTGCGCCGCCTCGGCATCATCGCCTTGAATACGGCGCTGGAATTCGATATCTACGGCAACGTCAATTCCACCCATGTGTGCGGCACGCACATGATGAACGGCATAGGCGGCTCGGGCGACTTCGCGCGCAACGGCCAGATATCGATGTTTGTCAGCAAGTCGGCCGCCAAGGGCGGGCGCGTGTCGAGCGTGGTGCCGATGGTCTCGCATGTGGACCATACCGAGCATGACGTCGATGTGCTGGTGACGGAATGGGGCTATGCCGACCTGCGCGGCCTGGCGCCGCGCGAACGCGCACCCCTGATCATCGCGCGCTGCACGCACCCCGATTACCGGGCGCCACTGCGGGCCTATTACGAGGCGGCCTGCCAGCGTGGCGGCCATACGCCGCATCTGCTGGAGCAGGCGCTGTCATGGCATGCGCGCTACCAGGAGAGCGGCAGCATGCTCGTGCCTGAATAGTCAGGGCGCAAAGCGCAGCCGTATGCCTTCGGTCACTACCGCCAGCAAGTCGTCCAGATGGGCGCCCGGCGCCGGATGCGGCGTGTGCGGCTCGCCTTCGCCCATCACGATGCGCAGCGACACCAGGCCGTGCAGCGATTGCCAGAAGATCTGCGTCATGGCGTGCAGCGCCGCTTCGCCGGCGCGCACCTGGCCGCTGTGCGCCAGTTCGCCGAACAGGTGCAGCGCATAGGCATACGGGTCCTGTTCGATATTGCCGCGTTCCATTTCGACCGCGCCGATGGCCGCGTGGGGCCGCAGTTCCATGAACAGCAGCGCATATTCGTCGCGGTGGCGCAGGCCGTACTGTACATAGGCACGCCCCACCAGATTGATGCGCTCCCAGATGCCGGCGCCGGCTTCGCTGGCGCTGCGCATGGCGTGCACCAGGGCCAGCAGATCCTTGTCCATGGCCTCGCCGATCAGCGTGGCCTTGTCGCGGAACAGGGCGTATACCACGGTGGTGGAAAAGCCGGCCGCTTCGGCCACCTTGCGGATCGAGACGGCGCGCGCGCCGCCTTTCTTGATCAGGTCCTTGACTACCGCGATGATATGCTCGCGGCGTGCCTGCGCTTCGCGCAGTTTTCTTTCCTGGATATTGCTTGACTTCTTGTCCACACTCTTTCCTGATTAGTCACTTAAAAAAGAGAATTATAGGGGTGCCATGGGGCATGAAATGTTTCCAGTGTTGTTACAATTCAATTTTTTAACGTTTAATTTAAAAGCATGGCGTTTTTTTTCGGCGCAATCATGCGGTTTGCCAAAGATGCCCCTCAATGGTGCAAAAAAACACCGGCCAGGCTTTGCGTATGCGGCCAAAGGGCGGAAAATGGCGGGATCGCTTACACTGCGGTTTTGCCGTTGCGGCGCGCTCCAGCAGCTTGCGCCGTGGCACTGACAACGCCTTTATATCTCTACGGGATCGTTACATGACCATTAAAATCAGCCAGAACTTCGACTCCGGCGCCATCCTGGTGGTGAGCGCCGCCAGCGCGGGCGCCATCGACCTGAAGTTGCGCAAGGATAGCCACGCCGACATCCACCAGTGGTTCCATTTCCGCCTGCAAGGCGCACGCGGCCAGGCCTGCACCCTGCGCTTGCTGAACGCCGGCCAGGCCACCTATCCGGCCGGCTACGAAGGCTACCAGGCGGTGGCCAGCTACGACAGCGAAAACTGGTTCCGCGTGCCCACCAGCTTTGATGGCCAGGTGATGACGATCACGCATACGCCGGAACTCGACAGCGTGTATTACGCGTATTTCGAGCCGTACTCGTGGGAACGCCATCTGCGCCTGCTGGGCGAAGTGGCCGAGCATCCTCTGGTGCGCGTGTCCGACCTGGGCAGCACGGTCGACGGCCGCGACATGAACCTCGTTACCATCGGCAACCCGCAGGCCGACAAGACCATCTGGATCATCGCGCGCCAGCACCCGGGCGAATCGATGGCCGAGTGGTTTGTCGAAGGGCTGATCGACTCCCTGCTCGACGACGCCAACCCGATCGCGCGCAAACTCTTGCAGCGCGCCGTGTTCCATATCGTGCCGAACATGAATCCCGATGGCGCGATACGCGGCAACCTGCGTACCAACGCGGCCGGCGCCAACCTGAACCGCGAATGGATGACGCCGTCGCCCGAGTCCAGCCCGGAAGTGCTGTGCGTGAAAAACAAGATCCACGAAACCGGCGTCGACATGTTCTTCGACATCCACGGCGACGAAGCGCTGCCGTACAACTTTGTGGCTGGCAACGAGATGCTGGAAAACTTCACGCCGGCCCAGGCCGCGCACCAGAAGGCCTTCATCGAGCGCTACAAGCAGGCCAGTCCCGATTTCCAGGACAAGTTCGGCTATGCCGCCAGCAAGTACAAGTCCGACATGCTGACCCTGGCCTCGAAATACATCGGCCACCATTTCCAGTGCCTGGCGCTGACTCTGGAAATGCCGTTCAAGGACAACGCCGACTTGCCCGAGCCAAGCGTGGGCTGGAACGGCGCGCGCAGTGCGGCACTGGGTGCGGCCATGCTGCAGCCTATCCTGCTGTCGCTCGATTGAGGACTTGACCATGGGCGTCGAGATCGAACGTAAATTCCTGCTCGCCAATGACGATTGGCGTGCGCTGGCCGAGCCGGTGCTGCTGCGCCAGGGCTATCTGTCGTCCACGCGCGAGCGCGTGGTGCGCGTGCGCATCGAAGGCCATCACGCCATGCTGACCATCAAGGGCGCGAACGTGGGCAACAGCCGTGGCGAGTGGGAGTATCCAATACCGCTGGCGGACGCCAACGAGCTGCTCGACGGCCTGTGCGAGCAGCCGCTGATCGAGAAATACCGGCGCCGCATCATGTATGCGGGCATGGTGTGGGAAGTCGACGAGTTTTTGGGTGCGAACTTTGGCCTGGTGGTGGCCGAGATCGAACTGCACTCGGAAGACCAGCCGTTCGACAAGCCGGACTGGGCCGGCGAGGAAGTGTCCCATGACGCGCGCTACTACAATGCGAACCTGATCCGCCATCCGTATTCGCAATGGTGATGGCGGTGGCTTGACTCGTAAAAAAGGCGGAACCGCGGTTCCGCCTTTTGCTTTTGAAGTGCCGCCAGATCAGTGGAAATGTTCCGTTCCCTGCGGGGTATCTTCCGGCATTTCCGCATGCGCCAGTTCACCGACCGGGTCGGCAAACAGCGGGGCGCCGCAGTCGTCGCAGTATTCGCCCACATAACGCTCGGCATGGCGCTTGATCTGCGTGACGCCGGCCGTGTTCAGGTGGTCGATGATTTCATCGACCGGGGTTTTCTGCTTGTCGAGCGCAGCGATGCCGACCTGGAGCAGGCCTTCGATCGGCGTGCCGTCCTCGTCTTCCTGGCCATACAGCGGCCAGACGATGCCGTAGATCACTTCCGGCGCCTGGCGCAAGGTGAAGGCGATGCGGTATTCGTCGACCTGGCCATCCGCAGATTCTTCGCCGAAGCCGGCGATCACGGCGCGCAGTTCCGACGGCTCGATCGCCAGCGTGTGCGTCAGGTAGTGCACGGCGGCGCGCACGGAGACGGGGCGGATCAGCTTGTCTGCTTCGCGGCAGGCCACGTAATACGCTTCCGGCAGCAGCAATTCCAGGCCGCAGCCGGGCAACAAACGGGTAATCGTCGGCGTCGCCTGCACGCGCCATTGATCGAGCGCCGCGCTGCGCTCGACGATGAAGTCGTTCTGCAAGGCCGGCATTTGCCAGCGGAACAGCGGCGCGCCGCTTGGGGCCACCACGGCCACCAGCAGGTAGCGCGTGTCGGCCAGGAAGGGCGCCGTTTCAGGCTCCTTGTTTGAAGGCTTGAGCGACGAGCCCTTCAGGGCCGCCTGCGCCAGTTTTTGCGTCTTGGCATAGGTTTCGACATGGCTGCGCGGCAATTGATCGATCGAGTACAAGGTGGGCGCCATCGCCATTTTCGCGCCGTCGGCCAGCAGGTGGGCGGCAAAGTGCATCGACAGCACGCCGTGGGCGTCGGCGCCAATGCTGCCCGAGGCGATCGAGAAGCGCGTCCACGCCAGGATCGGCACGGCCACCAGCAGCGCATCGTAGCGCACGTCCTCATGCGTGATGACGGTACTTTCGCTGACGGCTTCGACGCCGTCCATCAGCACGTCATAGGCGTTCAGGTCTTCCTTGAACAGGGCGCCCAGGGTGTTGTCGATAGTGTCCTGATGACCGGTCTTGAGTAACTTCTGGAGATGCGTATCCAGGCTGTGTTCCCAGGACCGCTCTTCGAGACGGCTCGCTGCCTGCACGATCGCCTGGGCCAGGGTGAGCAGGCGCTGGCTGTCGGCAGTCAGTTTGTGGGATGAATCTTTGGAAGGACGACGCATAGCGGGATAAGAGTCTCGGAAAGTGAAAAAAATGGATCAGTCAAACAATGATAACCCCTATAACCGTATTGTAGAGGATTCGGCCACATGGATGCGCAAGCTGAATGCAGATCATGGCGCTTGTCCCGATTTCAAGTCTGCGCCAGCAAAATAGCACAAAAAAAACGCCGGTCTGAACCGGCGTTTTTCACAGGATGCGACCAGGGGTGGCTTATTCGGCCAGCAACTGACGCAGCACGAATGGCAGGATGCCGCCATGCTTGTAGTAATCGACTTCGATCGGGGTATCGATACGCAGCAGCACGGTCACTTCCTGCACGCTGCCGTCGGCGCGGTGGATCACCAGCGTTGCCAGCTGCTGCGGCTTGATCTCGCCTTCCAGGCCTTTCAGGTCGAACGTTTCCTCGCCGGTGATGCCCAGCGTCTGCACGCTGTCGTCGCCGATGAATTGCAGCGGCAACACGCCCATGCCGACCAGGTTCGAGCGGTGGATGCGCTCGAACGAGCGGGTGATCACGGCTTTCACGCCCAGCAGCTGGGTGCCCTTGGCCGCCCAGTCGCGCGACGAACCGGTGCCGTACTCTTCGCCGCCGAATACCATGGTCGGCGTGCCTTCGGCCACATACTTCATGGCTGCGTCGTAGATCGACATCTGTGCGCCGGAAGGCTGGTGGATCGTGATGCCGCCTTCGACCGCCGAGCCGTCGGCCTTGGCAGGGATCATGCGGTTCTTGATGCGCACGTTGGCAAACGTGCCGCGCATCATGATTTCATGGTTGCCGCGGCGCGAGCCGTAGGAATTGAAGTCCGCTTTCAGGACGCCATTTTCCTTCAGCCATTTGCCGGCGGGACCGTTTTCCTGGATCGAACCGGCTGGCGAGATATGGTCGGTGGTGATCGAGTCGCCGAATACGCCCAGTGCGCGCGCGCCTTCGATGCCGGTGGCCACGGCCGCCGGCGTCATCGAGAAATTGTCGAAGAACGGCGGTTCCGCGATATAGGTCGACTTCGGCCAGTTGTAGACCTGGCCGGAGACGGTGGTGACTTTTTCCCACAGCTTGCCTGGCGCGCCCTTGACGTCGGCGTAGTTCTCCTTGAACACCTTGGCGTTCATGGCGAACTTCATCATGGCCGACACTTCGGCCGAGCTTGGCCAGATGTCGCCCAGGTAGACATCGCGGCCGCCCTTGCCCTTGCCCACCGGCTCGGTCATCAGGTCGCGCGTCATGTTGCCGGCGATGGCGTAGGCGACCACCAGCGGCGGCGAGGCGAGGAAGTTCGAACGGATGTTCGGGTGGATCCGTGCTTCGAAGTTGCGGTTGCCCGACAACACGGCCGAGGCGACGATATCGTGCGTGGTGATGGCAGCGTTCAGTTCCGGCGTCAGGTCGCCGGCGTTGCCGATACAGGTGGTGCAGCCGTAGGCGGTCACGCCGAAGCCCAGTTTTTCCAGGTAGGGCAGCAGGCCGGCAGCCGTCAGGTATTCGGTGACCACGCGCGAGCCGGGGGCCAGCGAGGTCTTGATGTGGGGCGCCACTTTCAGGCCCGCTTCGACGGCTTTTTTCGCCAGCAGGCCGGCGGCCAGCATCACGCTCGGGTTCGAGGTGTTGGTGCACGAGGTGATCGCGGCGATCAGCACGTCGCCATTCGACACTTTCACGCCGTTCGTCGTTTCGTACACGGCGGCCAGGTCGGCAGGGTTCTTGTTGAAGCCGTTTTCGGTGGTCGGCTTGGCGAACAGTTCGGCGAAGTTGGCCTTCACGTTACCGATTTCGATACGGTCTTGCGGGCGTTTCGGGCCGGCCAGCGATGGCGCCACCGAGGCCAGGTCCAGTTCCACCACGCGGGTGTAGTCGATCTCGCCGGCTTTCGGCACGCCGTACAGGTTTTGCGCCTTGAAGTAGCCCTGGAAGGCGTCGATTTCAGCCTTGCTGCGGCCGGTGCCCTTGAAATAATCGATGGTTGCGTCATCGACCGGGAAGAAGCCCATGGTCGCGCCGTATTCCGGCGCCATGTTGGCGATCGTCGCGCGGTCGGTCAGGGTCAGCGACTCGGTGCCTTCGCCGAAGAACTCGACGAACTTGCCGACGACTTTTTCGCGGCGCAGCAGTTCGGTAATCGTCAGCACCAGGTCGGTGGCGGTGCAGCCTTCGCGCAGCGCGCCCGACAGGTTGACGCCGATCACGTCCGGCGTCAGGAAGTACACCGGCTGGCCCAGCATGCCCGCTTCCGCCTCGATGCCGCCCACGCCCCAGCCGACCACGCCGATGCCGTTGATCATGGTGGTGTGCGAATCGGTGCCGACCAGCGTGTCAGGGTAGTACACGTCGCCGGCTTTCTTGCCGGTGGTGTGCACGCCGCGCGCCAGGTATTCCAGGTTGACCTGGTGCACGATGCCGAAGCCCGGCGGCACCACGCCAAAGGTGTCGAAAGCCTGCATGCCCCATTTCATGAACTGGTAGCGCTCGTTATTGCGCGAGAATTCCAGTTTCATGTTCAGGTCCAGCGCTTTCTTTTCGCGGTAGTGATCGATGGTGACCGAGTGGTCGACCACCAGGTCGACCGGCACCAGCGGCTCGATCTTCTTGGCGTCGATACCCATCTTGGCGGCCACGTTGCGCATGGCGGCCAGGTCGGCCAGCAGCGGCACGCCGGTGAAGTCCTGCAGCACCACGCGCGCCACGACGAACGGGATCTCGTCGGTGCGCTCGGCGGTCGGGCTCCAGTTCGCCAATTGCTTGACGTGCTCTTCGGTAACCTTCTTGCCGTCGCAGTTGCGCAGCACCGATTCGAGCACGATGCGGATCGACACCGGCAGGCGCGAGACATTAATGCCCAGGCTTGTTGCCAGTGCCGGCAGGGAGTAGAGCTGTCCCTTTTTGCTGGCTGAAATGCTAAAGTCCTTGAGCGTGTTCAAAGTGTTGCGGGACATGACCTCTCCTTGTTGGGTATCGTCTATTTATTGATTATTGAGCGTTACAACCATGACCGAGTCCCCGGCCGGGGACTCTTGCCGCGCACATCAGCCGCCGGCCGGCTTGATGACGCCCAACGACACCGGCGCTTCGGTCGCCAGCGTCGGCTTGGCCTGCTCCGCATCCTTGCATTCGTTGGCCAGCTGGCGGTTCTGCTTGGAATCGAGCAGCATGCCTTTGGCCGGGATGCCGATCCAGATCAGTCCGTACAAGCGATTTTCAAAACGGTGGGCGCCGGTGGTGGTGCCTACCCGGCTCAGGCGGTGCAGCCGCTTTTGCCAGCGCAGGGCGATGTGGGAGTCATCGGAGGCATTGCTGTAGATGGTAATCTTGTTACCAAGTTCGCAATTGAATTCGGTGGTGGCCGAACCGGTGGTGTCCGGTTCGTCGGCTTCTTCGTTCGGCTCGGCCGGCATGGCGACCGGCTTTGCGTGCTTGGCCTTGGCCGGCGCTTTCGCCTTGGCCTTGGCGGCCTTGGCCTTGGCCTTGGCAGTGGCATTGGTCTCGGTGGCGGCGTAGCTGGCCGGCGCCAGCGCCAGCGTCATGGCGCCCAGTGCGACGCTGCAGGCGAGGGCTAATTTGGAGAGGGACATCGTGTTATTCCTGTCAGTTTTCGGTGGTGCTGGTCAAGGGCGGATTCAGTAATGCAGCGGCCGCCTCGGGCAGGCCCAGGCCCGCCAGTCTGGCGCGCTGCAAAACGGTCCAATAATATCGGTAGCTGGCGCGGTCATGCAAGCGGCCATTCTGCGCGATCGGTCCCCAGTTGGCGCGCTGCGCCTCGTTGAGGATGTTGCTCGCTTCATTCACCTCGGACAGGCGCGGCGTGAAGGCCTTGATGATCGGTTTGATCTGGTCGGGGTGGATGCTCCACATGCGCGTGTAGCCGAATTCGGCCGTCGCGCGCTGGGCGTCGTTGGCCACTACGGCCGAATCGCGCACGTCGGTGGTCACATTGTGCGACGGCACCTTGCCGTGGGCGTGGCAGGCGGCCGCCACTTCGAGCTTGGCGCGCACCACCAGCGGGTGGGTGAACTGGCCCGGCGTGCGCATGGCGGCGGCCGGCACGGCGCCGTAGTGCGACGAGATAAAATCCATGATGCCGAACGACAGGCATTCGACCTGGGGCAGGGCGGAGATCGCATACGCGTCGCGCAGCGCGCCGTGGGTCTCGATCAGGATATGCACCGGCAGGTTGTCGCGGCCGGCGAGGCGCGCATGCAGGTTGATCAGGTCGATCGCCAGCATGGCGTCCTGCACGCTGTTCACTTTCGGTACCGCGATATAGGCGATGCGCTGGGCGGCAACGCAGACGATCTCCACGTCGCGCGCGAAAAACGGGCTGCCGATGTCGTGCACGCGCACGCCGATGCGATTGAACTGATTGCCGTCGCTCGCCAGCAGCCCGGCGACCAACTGCGCGTGGGCTTCTTCGTTGCCGGCGCTGGCGCCGTCTTCGCAGTCGAAGGTGATGTCGAACAGGGGGCCAAGCTCTTGTTGCAAAGCAATCGATTTGCGCATCAGCTTTTCGGAGCCGGCGTAGTGGTCGCAAGCGGCGAGCAACAGCGGCTGGCGTTTGCCTTGGAATAAAACCTCGGAAGGGTGCATGCTGTCAGGTGTCTCCAATGATAAAGCCACTTGTTCAAACGGCCGCGCCGCGACATGCGCGGTGCGGCCTCGAAGGCGGGCGACGCAGTGTACACCGCGTCGCCGGAATTTGACTGGACTTAAGCGAGCAGGTGTTTCACGCCTTCACGCTCTTCGGTCAGTTCTTTCAGGGTCAGGTTGATGCGCTCTTGCGAGAATGCATCGATTTCCAGGCCTTGAACGATGGTGTATTCGCCGTTGTCCGTGGTCACAGGGAAGCCGAACACGGTGCCTTCAGGAATGCCATACGAACCATCGGACGGTACGCCCATGGTGGTCCATTTGCCATTCGTGCCCAGCATCCAGTCATGGATGTGGTCGATGGCGGCATTCGCTGCCGACGCTGCCGATGACAGGCCGCGCGCTTCGATGATGGCGGCGCCGCGCTTGCCGACGGTCGGCAGGAAGGTGTTGGCGTTCCATTCCTGGTCGTTGATCAGGTCCTTGACGGCCTTGCCATTGACGGTGGCGAAACGGTAGTCAGCATACATGGTTGGCGAGTGATTGCCCCACACGGTCAGCTTTTCGATGTCTTTCACGGCGGTGCCGGTCTTGGCAGCCACTTGCGACAGCGCGCGATTGTGGTCCAGGCGCAGCATGGCGGTGAAGTTTTTCGCCGGCAGCGATGGCGCCGATTTCATGGCGATATAGGCGTTGGTGTTGGCCGGGTTGCCGACCACCAACACTTTGACGTTGCGCGAAGCGACGGCGTCGAGCGCCTTGCCTTGCACCGTGAAGATCTGGGCATTGGCTTCCAGCAGGTCCTTGCGTTCCATGCCTGGGCCGCGTGGACGGGCGCCAACCAGCACGGCAACGTCGACATCCTTGAAGGCGGTCATGGGATCGGAGTGGGCCGTCATTTCCGTCAGCAGCGGGAAAGCGCAGTCGTCGATTTCCATCATCACGCCCTTGAGCGCCTTCTGGGCTTTTTCGTCCGCGATTTCAAGCAATTGCAAGATAACAGGCTGGTCCTTGCCGAGCATGTCGCCGTTGGCGATGCGGAACAACAGGGCGTAGCCGATCTGGCCGGCGGCGCCGGTCACTGCAACACGCATAGGGGTTTTTGCCATGATGAATCTCCAAAAATGGGAAAGAAAACGGGCTTGAAGCTGAGCTTACGCTGGTTCGGAAAAACTGTAATGATACCAAAATCGGCTGTCGCCACCGAATTGACAGTGGTGCGCGCCGTCGCGCCCTTGCCGTTACAGGCCAGAGTGGCTGGCCAACAACGCGCTGGCATGACACCATCAGTTTGCCGGGGGCAGTGTAGGCCGCTGATTTGTATCTGTCAATCCTATCTTATGTCTTATATAAGACAGATAAGTACGGGTGTTTTACTGGACGTACGCAGTGATTTGTGTTGAAATGTCGCACTATGAATTCCGCCTCGTCCAATCTGACCAACCATGCCACTGCTGCAAGCGGGGCGGTCAGTCCGACCGCCGGCACGCCAGCGACGCCCAACCCGCCTGACGCCGCTGCGGCGCCGGCCGCCGCGCCAGCGCCGGCCGCCGTTCCCAGCGCTCCCGCCGCTTCGCCCACCTTCAGTCCTCTCTATCAGCAGATCAAGGCCCTGATCACGCAAAGCCTGCAGTCGGGCGAGTGGAAGCCGGGCGAACTGATTCCCAGCGAAGTCGAACTGGCGGGCCGTTTCAAGGTCAGCCAAGGCACGGTGCGCAAGGCCATCGACGAGCTGGCGGCCGAAAACCTTGTCATGCGCCGCCAGGGCAAGGGCACGTTTGTGGCCACCCATCACGAGGCGCGCGCGCATTTCCGCTTTCTGCGCCTGGTGCCCGACGAGGGCGTGCCGCACTATCCTGAAAGCAAGTTCATCGAAGTCAAGCGCGTGCGCGCGCCGGCCGACGTGGCGCGCCTGATGGAATTGAAATCGGGCGACGCGGTCATTTTCATCAAGCGGGTCCAGTATTTCGACGGCGTGCCGACCGTGCTCGAAGAGCTGTGGCTGCCCGGCCTGATCTTCAAGGGCCTGACGGCCGAGCGCCTGGTCGAATACAAGGGGCCGATGTACGGTCTGTTCGAAACCGAGTTCGGCACGCGCATGATACGCGCCTCCGAGCAGATCCGCGCCGTGTGCGCCGACGCGGGCGCGGCCCAGTTGTTGAATGTCGAGGCGGGCACGCCCTTGCTCAGTTCCGAACGCGTGTCGTTCACCTACGGCGACAAGCCGGTGGAGCTGCGCCGTGGCCTGTACCTGACCAGCCGCCATCATTATCAGAATGAACTGAGCTGACAGCCGCGGGGCGCTGCGGCGCCCGCACAAGCGGACAGGCTCAAGTACATCGTTAGTAACGTGCCTGCGCAAGCAGGCGCCGGAGACAGCAGAAATCGCAGGCAAAGCGCGGCCCGCCAGGCTTACGCCAACGGCGGGTCGTTTTTTGCCAGCGTTTCTGTAATTAAATTACGTGAACTACGGAAAGTAGCGCGGTATCGTGTAGTAAAAAAACCATTTTGGTTATGTGTGACAATAGATAGTGGTAGGGCCTGCGAAAATCGGCGAAAATCGCGGCTTCCAATATTTAGTTCAGTTCAAAGGGGAGGTTTTTGTTATGTCTGAAGCCGTAAAAGAAGTGCCAAAAAAAGAACGGCCGCAATTCCGTAACATTCATGTTGCCGAATTGTCCAACTACCGCATGGCGGTCGGTTCCATCGTGTCCATTCTGCATCGCGTCAGCGGATTCATCATGTTCGCCCTGCTGCCGTGCATCCTGTACATGCTGGAACTGAGCCTGCGTTCCGAAATGTCTTACGCTTACTTCCAGGGCATCGCCGCGCACTGGTTCGTCAAGCTGATCACCCTCGGCCTGGTATGGGCCTTCCTGCACCACTTCTGCGCCGGCATCCGCCATCTGTTCATGGATGTGCACGTCGCCATCGAAAAAGAGCCGGCCCGCAAGACCGCTTCGACCGTGCTGGTCGTGAGCCTGGTGCTGACCGCCCTGGTCGCTTTGAAACTGTTTGGAGTATTTTAAACATGGCAGACAATAACATCGGACCGAAACGCCTCGTCGTCGGCGCCCACTATGGCTTGCGCGACTGGCTGGCCCAGCGCGTGACCGCCCTCGTCATGGTGGCGTATGTCGCCATCCTGCTGGTGACGTTCCTGACTGGCAAAAACTTCAGCTATGAAGGCTGGGCAGGTCTGTTTGCGCAGCAATGGTTCAAATTATTCAGCCTGGTGACTTTCCTGGCGCTGTTTTACCACGCATGGGTCGGCATGCGCGATGTCTGGATGGACTACGTGAAAGCCACGGGCCTGCGCCTGGCTCTGCAAATTGCCACCATGCTGTGGTTGATCGCTTGTGCCGGCTGGACGGTACAGATACTCTGGAGTGTGTAATCGTGGCAGCATATAAATCTGCAATTCCTACCCGCCGCTTTGATGCGGTGATCGTTGGCGCCGGCGGTTCCGGCATGCGCGCGTCGTTGCAACTGGCCGAAGCCGGCCTGAACGTCGCAGTTCTGTCGAAAGTTTTCCCGACCCGCTCGCACACCGTGGCAGCGCAAGGTGGTATCGGCGCCTCGCTCGGCAATATGGCCGAAGACAACTGGTTCTGGCACATGTTCGACACCGTCAAGGGTGGCGACTATCTGGGCGACCAGGACGCCATCGAATTCATGTGCCGTGAAGCACCAAAAGTCGTGTACGAACTGGAACACTTCGGCATGCCGTTCGACCGCAACCCTGACGGCACGATTTATCAGCGTCCGTTCGGCGGCCACACGGCCCATTTCGGCGAAAAGCCGGTGCAGCGCGCCTGCGCGGCGGCCGACCGTACCGGTCACGCCCTGTTGCATACCCTGTACCAGCGCAATGTGCGCGCACGCACGCACTTCTTCGTCGAATGGATGGCGCTGGACCTGATCCGCGACGCCGAAGGCGACGTGATTGGTGTGGTCGCGCTGGAAATGGAAACCGGCGAATGCATGATCCTGGAAGCCAAGACCACCGTCATGGCCACCGGCGGCGCGGGCCGTATCTTTGCCGCCTCGACCAATGCCTTCATTAACACCGGCGATGGCATGGGCATGGCGGCGCGTGCCGGCCTGCCGCTGCAGGATATGGAATTCTGGCAGTTCCACCCGACCGGCGTGGCCGGCGCGGGCGTGTTGATCACTGAAGGCGTGCGCGGCGAAGGCGGCATCCTGATCAACTCGGAAGGCGAGCGTTTCATGGAGCGCTATGCGCCGACCCTGAAAGACCTGGCGCCGCGCGACTTCGTGTCGCGTTCGATGGACCAGGAAATCAAGGAAGGCCGCGGCTGCGGTCCGAACAAGGACCACGTGATGCTGGACCTGCGCCACATCGGCGCCGACACCATCGCCAAGCGCCTGCCGTCGATCCTGGAAATCGGCCACAAGTTCGCCAACGTCGACGCCACCAAGGAACCGATTCCTGTCGTGCCGACGATTCACTACCAGATGGGCGGCATCCCGACCAATATCCATGGCCAGGTCGTCACCCCGACCGGTCCTGACAATTCGGCCAAGGTCGTCAACGGCTTGTACGCGATCGGCGAATGCGCCTGCGTGTCGGTGCACGGCGCCAACCGCCTGGGCACCAACTCGCTGCTCGACCTGGTGGTATTTGGCCGCGCGGCCGGCAACCATATCGTGGGCAGCGGTTTGAAAGCGAAGGAAAACAAGCCTTTGCCAGCCGGTGCCGCAGATCTGGCCATGGGCCGCCTGGCGCGCCTGGAAAACTCGACCGGCACGGAAACCGTGCAGGGCGTGGCGAACGACATTCGCGCCACCATGCAGAAATACTGTGGCGTGTTCCGTACCGACGAGATGCTCAACAAGGGCGTCGAAGAAATCATGAAGCTCGACGAGCGCCGCAAGCACGTCTCGTTCAAGGACAAATCGATGGTGTTCAACACGGCCCGCGTGGAAGCGCTGGAGCTGGACAACCTGATCGAAACGGCAAAGGCGACCATCGTCTCGGCTGCGGCGCGCAAGGAATCGCGCGGCGCCCACGCCCAGGACGATTACCCGACCCGCGACGACGACAACTGGATGAAGCACACACTGTGGTATTCGGAAGGCAACCGCCTGGACTACAAGCCAGTCGTGACCAAGCCACTGACGGTAGATACCTTCAAACCGAAACCACGTACTTTCTAAGGCTATACCATGGCACGCACTCTCAAACTGAAAATTTACCGTTACGATCCCGACCAGGATGCCAAACCGTACATGCAGGACGTCACCGTCGAGTTGAAAGACACCGACAAGATGCTGCTCGACGCACTGCAGCGTATCAAGTCGGACGTCGATGACTCGCTGGCCCTGCGCCGCTCGTGCCGCGAAGGCGTGTGCGGTTCGGACGCGATGAACATCAACGGCAAGAACGGCCTGGCCTGCACCACCAACCTGAACGAGCTGTCCGAGCCTATCGTGCTGCGTCCGCTGCCAGGCTTGCCGGTGATCCGCGACCTGATCGTCGACATGACGCAGTTCTTCAAGCAGTACGATTCGATCAAGCCGTTCCTGATCAACGAATCGATCCCGCCTGAAAAAGAACGGCTGCAGTCGCCGGAACAGCGCGAAGAGCTCGACGGTCTGTACGAGTGCATCCTGTGCGCCTGCTGCTCCACGTCGTGCCCTTCGTTCTGGTGGAATCCGGACAAATTCGTCGGCCCGGCCGGTCTGTTGCAAGCCTACCGCTTCATCGCCGATTCGCGCGATGAAGCCACCGGCGCGCGCCTGGACAACCTGGAAGACCCGTATCGTCTGTTCCGCTGCCATTCGATCATGAACTGTGTCGACGTTTGCCCGAAAGGGCTGAACCCGAACAAGGCGATCGGCAAGATCAAGGAATTGATGGTGCGCCGCGCGGTCTGATCGTTCAGAACGCATTTCGCCGGCGCCGCTGGCAGGGCAGGGGAGTGGCCCTTGCCCTGCAGGCGGCGCCGGCAAGGCAGTGGCGTGCCCTGACCGGCACGCGCAAGATGGTAAAACCAATGACAGAATCAATTTTATCCTCGCATCAGGCCGACCCGGCCAACCGCTCGCGCCTGCGCTGGCGCTCGCGCCGTGGCCTGCTGGAAAACGACATTATCCTGACCCGTTTTCTCGATGCGCACGAAACCGAATTGACCGACGAGGAAGTCGACGCGCTGACGCGTTTGCTCGATTTGTCGGACAATGCATTAATGGATCTGGTACTGGCCCGTAAAGAGCCGGAAGGCGAAGTCGATCTGCCGCATGTGCGTGCACTGCTGCAACGACTGCGCATTGCCTAGCCGCCTGGGCGATATATTGCAAACGGTGCGAGTGGCGCGCTGTAGCTCCGCAAGACGCGGGGCGAATTGCAGCCAGAATTTTTGATTTTAATTTCGACTCACTCCCGAGAAGGAAGAGCCCATGAATACCTCTGACACAAAAGCTACCCTGTCGTTCTCCGATGGCAGCCCATCGCTTGAATTTCCGATCTACAAAGGCACCGTCGGCCCGGACGTCATCGACATCCGCAAGCTGTACGCCGGTAGCGGCAAGTTCACCTACGACCCCGGCTTTATGTCGACTGCCGCGTGCAATTCGTCGATCACCTATATCGACGGCGACAAGGGCGAACTGCAATACCGCGGATACCCGATCGAACAGCTGGCCGTCAACGCCGACTTCATGGAATCGTGCTACCTGCTGCTGAACGGCGAACTGCCGAACGCGGCGGAAAAAGCCAAGTTCGTCGACACCGTCACCAAGCACACCATGGTGCACGAGCAGATGCAATTTTTCTTCCGCGGCTTCCGCCGCGACGCGCACCCGATGTCGATTCTGGTCGGCACCGTCGGCGCGCTGGCCTCGTTCTACCATGATTCGCTCGACATCAACGACCCGCGCCACCGCGAAGTGTCGGCCATCCGCCTGATCGCCAAGATGCCGACCCTGGTCGCCATGACCTACAAGTACTCGGTCGGCCAGCCGTTCACCTACCCACGCAACGACCTGTCGTACAGCGCCAACTTCATGCACATGATGTTCGCCAACCCGTGCGAAGAGTACAAGGTCAACGACGTGCTGGTGCGCGCCCTGGACCGCATCCTGATCCTGCACGCCGATCACGAGCAGAACGCTTCGACCTCGACCGTCCGCCTGGCCGGTTCGTCGGGCGCCAACCCGTTCGCCTGTATCGCTGCCGGCATCGCCTGCCTGTGGGGTCCTGCCCATGGCGGCGCCAACGAAGCGGCGCTGACCATGCTGAAAGAAATCGGCTCGGTCGACAATATCCCGGCCTTTATCGAGCAGGTCAAGGACAAGAACTCCGGCGTCAAGCTGATGGGCTTTGGTCACCGCGTCTACAAGAACTTCGATCCGCGCGCCAAACTGATGCGTGAAACCTGCTACGAAGTGCTCGAAGAGCTGGGCCTGCAGGACGACCCGCTGTTCAAGCTGGCGATGGAACTGGAAAAGATTGCGCTGAACGACGACTACTTCGTGTCGCGCAAACTGTACCCGAACGTCGACTTCTACTCGGGCATCGTGCAGTCCGCGCTGGGCATCCCGGTATCGTTGTTTACCGGTATCTTCGCCATGGCCCGCACCATCGGCTGGATCGCCCAATGGAACGAAATGATCGCCGACCCGGAACAAAAAATCGGCCGCCCGCGCCAGTTGTTTGTCGGTTCGACCATGCGTGACGTGCCACCCCTGGACCAGCGCGCGTAAGTTTTGCGACTGTCACTGCCGGGCCCTCGGGTCCGGCGCAAAAAAGCGAGCGCGATGCTCGCTTTTTTTTGCCTGCCGCGCAACACAGGTCAGCCGCCGGCGCCGCAAAGCTTACATTTGCTTGCCAAATAAAATCCAAGCAATGGTTGTTGCGTTACAATACTGCGTGCTATTCTAAATGACGGTATGCAGAAATGCTGGCGTAGTAAACAAGCCCTTCCCCACAACTTGATGTGCAATCCGCTAACCGGTCAGGCCGTGTCGCGGAAGGTTAGATTAACCCGCTAATTCCTCGCGAAGCGCGAAGAAAGGTGAGCAATATATGCAGCAATTAACGACCAACTCCTACCTGTTCGGTGGGAATGCTCCGTACGTGGAAGACCTGTACGAAGCGTATCTGAACAATCCCGGCTCGGTGCCCGACAACTGGCGTGCCTACTTCGACGCGATGCAGCACGTGCCCGCCGTCGATGGCACCAACAAGCCCGACGTCGCCCACGCTTCCGTGGTGGCCTCGTTCGCCGAGCGCGCCAAGGCCGGTCCGATCCGCACCGTCACCGCTTCGTTCGACGCTGAAATGGGCCGCAAGCGCGTCGCCGCCACCCAGCTGATCGCCGCCTACCGCTACCTCGGTTCGCACTGGGCCAACCTGGACCCGCTGCAGCGCCAGGAACGTCCGATGATCCCGGAACTGGAGCCGAGCTTCTACGGTTTCAACGATGCCGACATGGACACCGTGTTCAACATCAGCAATACCTATTTTGGCCCCGAGACCGCCACCCTGCGCGATCTGCTGAACTACCTGCGCGACACCTACACGCGCTCGATCGGCGCCGAATTCATGTACATCTCCGACCCGGCCGAAAAGCGCTGGCTGCAGGAGAAACTCGAATCGATCCGCTCGACCCCGAATTTCAGCGCCGAGAAAAAAGTCCACATCCTGGACCGTCTGACGGCGGCCGAAGGTCTGGAGCGCTATCTGCACACCCGCTACGTCGGCCAGAAGCGCTTCTCGCTCGAAGGCGGCGAAACGTTTATCGCCTCGATGGATGAAACCATCCAGCGCGCCGGCGAAAAAGGCGTGCAGGAAATCGTCATCGGCATGGCCCACCGCGGCCGCCTGAACGTGCTGGTCAACACCCTGGGCAAGGCGCCGCAGGAACTGTTCGAAGAATTCGAAGGCAAGCACGGCGACGACCTGCCGGCCGGCGACGTGAAATACCACCAGGGCTTCTCGTCCGACATCTCCACCGCAGGCGGCCCGGTCCACCTGTCGCTGGCGTTCAACCCGTCGCACCTGGAGATCGTCAACCCGGTGGTCGAAGGTTCCGTCAAGGCCCGCATGGACCGCCGCGGCGACGCGCAAGGCGCGCAAGTGCTGCCGATCCTGGTGCACGGCGACGCCGCTTTCGCCGGCCAGGGCGTGGTCATGGAAACGTTGAACCTGGCGCAAACGCGCGGCTACCACACCGGTGGCACGGTGCACATCGTCATCAACAACCAGATCGGTTTCACCACCTCCGACCCGCGCGACGCGCGCTCGACGCTGTACTGCTCGGACGTCGTGAAAATGATCGAAGCGCCGGTACTGCACATCAATGCCGACGATCCTGAAGCGGTGGTGCTGGCGACGCAAATCGCGCTCGACTACCGCATGGAGTTCAAGAAGGACATCGTCCTCGACATCATCTGCTACCGCAAACTGGGCCACAACGAGCAAGATACGCCTGCGCTGACCCAGCCGCTGATGTACAAGAAGATCGGCCAGCACCCGGGCACCCGCAAGCTGTACGCGGACAAGCTGGCGGCGCAGGGCGTGATCCCTGCCGACGGCGGCGACAAGATGGTGGCCGCTTTCCGCGACGCCATGGACGCCGGCAAGCACACGGTCGATCCGGTCATCTCGAACTTCAAGAACAAGTACGCGGTCGACTGGCTGCCGTTCCTGAACAAGAAATGGACCGACTCGGCCGACACCGCCGTGCCGATGACCGAACTCAAACGCCTGGCCACCCGCATCACCACCGTGCCGGAAGAGTTCAAGGTCCACTCGCTGGTGGAAAAAGTCCTGGGCGACCGCGCCACCATGGGCCGCGGCGAACTGAACCTGGACTGGGGCATGGGCGAACACCTGGCCTACGCCTCGCTGGTGTCGTCGGGCTATGCGATCCGTCTGACCGGCCAGGACGCCGGCCGTGGCACGTTCGTGCACCGCCACGCCGTGCTGCACGACCAGAACCGCGAGCGCTGGGATGCGGGTACCTACATTCCGCTGCAAAACGTGTCCGACAGCCAGGCACCGTTCACCGTGATCGACTCGGTCCTGTCCGAAGAGGCCGTGCTGGCCTTCGAATACGGCTATTCGACGGCCGAGCCGAACACGCTGACGATCTGGGAAGCCCAGTTCGGCGACTTCGCCAACGGCGCGCAAGTGGTGATCGACCAGTTCATCAGCTCCGGCGAAGTGAAATGGGGCCGCGCTTCGGGCCTGGTGATGATGCTGCCGCACGGTTACGAAGGCCAGGGTCCCGAGCACTCGTCGGCACGTCCCGAGCGTTTCCTGCAGCTGTGCGCCGACAACAACATGCAAGTGGTACAGCCGACCACGGCCGCACAGATCTTCCACCTGCTGCGCCGCCAGATGGTGCGCCAGTTCCGTAAACCTTTGGTGATCATGACGCCGAAGTCGCTGCTGCGCAACAAGGACGCCGGCTCGCCGCTGACCGACCTGGCCAAGGGCAATTTCCAGACCGTGATCGGCGAAGTCGACGACAAAATCGACGCCAAGAAGGTCAAGCGCGTGATCGCCTGCTCGGGCAAGGTCTACTACGACCTGGTCAACGCACGCAAGACGCGCGGCCAGACGGACACGGCCATCGTGCGCCTGGAACAGCTGTATCCGTTCCCGCACAAGTCGTTCGCCGCCGAACTGAAAAAGTTCCCGAACCTGGTCGAAGTGGTATGGGCCCAGGACGAGCCACAGAACCAGGGCGCCTGGTTCCAGATCCAGCACAATATTTTCGAAGGCCTGGAAGCCGGTCAACGCCTGGCCTACGCCGGCCGTCCCGCTTCGGCGTCGCCTGCTGTCGGTTACTATGACAAGCACTACGCCCAGCAAAAGGATCTGCTGGAAACGGCGTTCTCGAAATTAAAAGGGTTTATCCTTACCAAGTAAGCAAGGATGGAGCGCCGTGCGAGTCGCACGGCTCCTTACCAGGTAATTGATGACGGAGCGCCGCCACTGCTACGCAGCGGCGGCGCCGCAATAACAAAATAAACGGAGTTTTACATGGCACAAATCGAAGTCAAAGTACCCCAGTTGTCGGAATCGGTTGCGGAAGCGACCCTGTTGGCATGGCATAAAAAAGTCGGCGAGCCAGTGGCGCGCGACGAGAACATGATCGATATCGAAACCGATAAAGTGGTACTGGAATTGCCGGCACCAGTCGCTGGCGTGATCGTGCAAATCATCAAGGATAACGGCGCCACCGTGGTCGCCGGCGAAGTCATCGCCATCATCGATACCGAAGGTTCGGCCAAGGTCAGCCCGCTGGAAGTGTCGGCCATCCCCGCACCAGCCCTGGCCGCCGCCGCACAGGAAACCGCGACCGCGTCGGCGCCTGCCGCAGCGGCAACCAAGGGTGACGTGGCCATGCCGGCCGCCGCCAAGATCCTGTCCGAAAAAGGCCTGGCCGCTGGCGACGTCGCCGGTTCCGGCAAAGACGGCCGCGTGACCAAGGGCGACGCCCTGGCCGCTGCCGCCAAGCCAGCCGCTGCCGCGCCTGCGCCGGCTGCCGCCAAACCAGCCCTGCAGCAAGTTGCCGCACCTGCCGCCGCCAGCCTGGGCGACCGTCCGGAAGAGCGCGTGCCGATGAGCCGCCTGCGCGCCCGTATCGCCGAGCGCCTGCTGCAATCGCAATCGACCAACGCCATCCTGACCACGTTCAATGAAGTGAACATGGCGCCAGTGATGGAACTGCGCAACAAGTACAAGGACAAGTTCGAGAAAGAACACGGCGTCAAGCTGGGCTTCATGTCCTTCTTCGTCAAGGCAGCCGTTGCAGCCCTGAAAAAGTACCCGATCATCAACGCCTCGGTCGATGGCAATGACATCGTCTACCACGGCTATTTCGACATCGGTATCGCCGTCGGTTCGCCACGCGGCCTGGTGGTGCCTATCCTGCGCAACGCCGACCAGATGTCGATCGCCGAGATCGAAAAGAAAATCGGCGAATTCGGCGCCAAGGCAAAAGAAGGCAAGCTGACGCTGGACGACCTGACCGGCGGCACCTTCTCGATCTCGAACGGCGGCACCTTCGGCTCGATGCTGTCGACCCCGATCATCAACCCGCCACAATCGGCCATCCTGGGCGTGCATGCGACCAAGGACCGTGCCGTGGTGGAAAACGGCCAGATCGTCGTGCGTCCGATGAACTACCTGGCCATGTCGTATGACCACCGCATCATCGACGGCCGCGAAGCCGTGCTGGGCCTGGTCGCGATGAAGGAAGCGCTGGAAGATCCGGCACGCCTGCTGCTGGACCTGTAATGCCGGAGCTGTAGTACCGCGTTCGCCCCGGCACAGCCGCCGGGGCAGCGCAGGCAGTGCCGTTGTACCCGTGCCAGAAGACGCAGCTGGCTGATCTCAACTCAAAGAGGATTCCCATGAACGTCTCTGAAGAAATCAAGCGTCTGCATGAGTTACACCTGGCTGGCGCATTAAGCGATGCCGAATTTGCGCAAGCCAAGGCCAAGCTATTGGGCGGCATCAACCTGGACGCGCCTGGCACGAGCCATGGCGATGGTCCCGCGAATGACCTGGTACAAGAGTTCAGCCAGCTGCGCCGCTCGCGCGGCGACCGCTGGCTGGGCGGCGTATGTGGCGGCCTCGGTCGCGCTTCCGGCATGGAAGCGTGGATCTGGCGCCTGGTCTTCGTGCTGTTTACGCTGACCTTCGGCTTTGGCGTGGTGATTTACCTTCTATTGTGGATTTTCGTCCCGGACGAAGAGATTGGAATAACAAAACATGAGTACTAAACAATTTGACGTTGTCGTCATCGGCGCCGGCCCTGGCGGCTATATCGCCGCCATCCGCGCCGCCCAGCTGGGCTTCACGGTCGCTTGCGTCGACGAGTGGTCGAACGCCAAGGGCGGCGCCGCTCCCGGCGGCACCTGCACCAACGTCGGCTGCATTCCGTCGAAGGCGCTGCTGCAATCGTCCGAGCATTTCGAACACGCGGGCCACAGCTTCGCCGAGCACGGCATCGATGTCGCCGGGCTGAAGCTGAACCTGGGCCAGATGTTGAAGCGCAAGGACACCGTCGTCAAGCAGAACAACGACGGCATCCTGTACCTGTTCAAGAAGAACAAGATCGCCTTCTTCCACGGCCGCGCTTCGTTCGCCGGCGCCGCTGGCGAAGGCTATGACATCAGCGTGGTTGGCGCCGCCAACGAAACCTTGAGCACGAAACACGTCATCATCGCCACCGGTTCGAACGCACGCGAACTGCCGGGCGCGCCATTCGACGAGAAACTGATCCTGTCGAACACCGGCGCACTGGCGATCGACGCCGTACCGGCCAGGCTGGGCGTGATCGGCGCCGGCGTGATCGGCCTGGAAATGGGCAGCGTCTGGCGCCGCCTCGGTTCTGACGTGACCATCCTCGAAGGCCTGCCAGTGCTGCTGGGAGCGGTTGACGAGCAGATCGCCAAGGAAGCCGGCAAGCTGTTTGCCAAGCAGGGCCTGAAGATCAGCCTCGGTTGCAAGATCGGCGCCATCACGCCGGGCAAGAACGATGTCAGCGTGGAATACGTCGACGCCAAGGGCGAGGCGGTCACCGCCGTGTTCGACAAGCTGATCATCTCGATCGGCCGCACGCCAAACACCAACGGCCTGGCCGCCGAGAAGGTCGGCCTGCAACTGGACGAACGCGGTTTTATCGCCGTCGACGGCGATTGCAAGACCAACCTGCCGAACGTGTGGGCGGTGGGCGACGTCGTGCGCGGCCCGATGCTGGCGCACAAGGCCGAAGAAGAAGGCGTTGCCGTGGCCGAGCGTATCGCCGGCCAGCATGGTCACACCAACTTCAACACGATCCCGTGGGTGATCTACACCTCGCCGGAAATCGCGTGGGTCGGCAAGACCGAGCAAACCCTGAAGGCCGAAGGCATTGCCTACAAGGCCGGCAGCTTCCCGTTCCTGGCCAACGGCCGTGCGCGCGCGCTGGGCGACACCTCCGGCATGGTGAAATTCCTGGCCGACGCGACCACCGACGAAATCCTCGGCGTGCACATCGTCGGTCCGATGGCCTCCGAGCTGATTTCGGAAGCCGTGGTGGCGATGGAATTCAAGGCCTCGGCCGAAGACATCGCGCGTATCTGCCACGCTCACCCGTCCCTGTCGGAAGCGACCAAGGAAGCGGCGCTGGCCGTTGACAAGCGTACCTTGAACTTTTAATCGCAGTTAGCCATACAGGGGCGCTGGCGGCTGTTTTTGCCGCCAGCGCCCTTGCGCGTTGAATCGAGCCCCATGAACGTAGAAGAGTTTTACCAGAACGCGTTGCAGCAGCGCGATTTCAAGGCCGACGCGGCACAGCGCCGCGCCGTCGACCGCCTGCAACAGTGCTATGACGAATGGGTGGCCTACAAGGGCCAGCGCTCGAGCACGTTCAAGCGCCTGATCAACCGTCCGAGCGTGCCGAAAGGCGTGTACATGTGGGGCGGGGTAGGGCGTGGCAAGTCCTTTCTGATGGACAGTTTTTATTCGGTGGTGCCGCTGGTGCGCAAGACGCGCCTGCACTTCCATGAATTCATGCGCGGCGTGCACCAGCAGCTCGATGAATTGAAAGGCGTGGCCGACCCGCTCGATGAAGTGGCCAAACGGATCGCCAGGAAATACCGCCTGATCTGCTTCGACGAATTCCATGTCTCCGACATCGCCGACGCGATGATTTTGTACAACCTGCTGTCGGCCCTGTTCGACAACGGCGTGTCCTTCATCATGACCTCGAACTATGATCCCGACCTGCTGTACCCGGACGGCCTGCACCGCGACCGCATGCTGCCGACCATCGCGCTGTTGAAAGCCAGGCTCGACGTGATGAATGTCGATGCCGGCGTCGACTATCGTGGCCGCGCGCTGGAACAGGTCGACAGCTACTACACGCCGCTCGGCGCGGCCACCGACAAGGCCCTGCGCGACGCCTATGCGCGCATTGCCGAGACGGCCGACGAAGACGCGCGCATCCGTATCGAAAGCCGAGAAATCCACTGCCTGCGCCGCGCCGGCGGCATCATCTGGTTCGATTTCGCCACCTTGTGCGGTGGACCGCGCTCGCAAAATGATTACCTTGAAATCGCCAGCCGTTTTCATACAGTGATATTGTCGGCGATACCGGCCATGTCGGCGGCGCAGTCGTCCGAGGCGCGCCGCTTCACCTGGCTGATCGATGTATTCTATGACCAGAAGGTCAAGCTGATCATGTCGGCCGAAGTGCCGCCCGAGCAGCTCTATACCAATGGCATGCTGGCCAATGAGTTTCACCGCACCGTCTCGCGCATCGTCGAAATGCAATCGCGCGAATACATGGAAAAAGAACAGCGCGGCGCTGCCGACGCGATCGTTTGAAGCAAGGTAAAAAACCAGGATGAAGATCATGACGACGATGATGGGCAGGTGGAGCACGGCGCTGGCATGCGCGCTGCTGCTGTCGGCTTGCGCCACGCAACACCAGGCGGCCATGGATGAGGTGGGCATGCCGCAGGTGGTGCCGACCCTGACGATGGTCGAGGCCGACGCCAGGCTCAAAGAGGTTGCCAGCGAACGCGCCGCCGCCGAGAGCACCTATGCGGCGCGCGAACTGGCGTGTTACGACCGTTTTTTTGTGACCAGCTGCCTGGACCAGGCCAAGAACACGCGGCGCCTGACCCTGGTGCGCCTGCGCGCCATTGAAGCCGAGGCCAGCCATTTCAAGCGGGCCGAATCGGTGCGCCTGCGCGACGCCGACCTGGCGCGCACGCAACAAGTTGCGCGCGATGAGCTGGCCGAACGCACGGCCGCCACGCCGAAGACCATGAAAGTGGTCACGCCCGAGGCGGTACCGACCAGGCCGGGCGGGCCGACCCTGGCCGAGCGCCAGGCCCGGCACGCGGCCGAGGTGAAACAACAGGAGGCCAAGGATCTTGCCGAGGCCCCGCAGCGCAGCGAACGCGAGGCCAATTTTGCGCGCAAGCAGGCCGAAGCCGTAAAGCGCCAGGAAAGAGTGGCCAAGCGTCTGGCCGAGCGTGAAAAAGCGGCTGCCGACAAGGCCGCCCGTGCCGCCGCCGCCGCCAGTGCGCCGCCGCCGCCCATCGGCGTCAACTGACCGTCGATATGGCCGGCCGCAAGGGCCGGCCCTGAAATGGCGTGCCGTATCGCGCGCGGCAGGTTAAACTACGGCCTTGCCGGCGATGCCGGCGTCTGTTTCCCCTACATTATCTGGAACGCAACACATGAGCGATGCACAGCATATACAGCGGCGCCTGATTGAACTGGACGTCGAACACCGTGACCTCGATGCCGTCATCGAATTGCTGGTGCTCGATGGTCATCATGATGAATTGCAACTGCGGCGCCTGAAAAAGCGCAAATTGCAGTTGAAGGACCATATCACCTTGCTGAAAATGCAATTGGTGCCCGATGTGCCTGCCTGAGGGACGCCAGTAGCGTCCGGCCCAGTCCTTACTTAAGTTTATTTTGACCGATCACCAATTATTGCCTGCCAGCCAAGACGGCTTGCCGTCGGACCCCGCCGACGTGGTGCCAGCCGAACCTGGCAAGCACGACGCCGATATCGAGCGCCTGTTTGGCGCCGGCGGCCCGCTCGGTCCGGCGGTGGGCAGCTACAAGCCGCGCCGCTCGCAAACCGAGATGGCCAAGGCCATCGCCCACGCCATCGACAGCCAGACCACCCTGATCGCCGAGGCGGGCACGGGAACCGGCAAGACCTTTGCCTATCTGGTGCCGGCCCTGATGTGGGGCGGCAAGACCATCGTTTCCACCGGCACCAAGAACTTGCAGGATCAGCTGTTCCTGCGCGATATTCCCACCGTGCGCGCCGCCTTGCAGGCGCCGGTCTCGGTCGCCCTGCTCAAGGGACGCTCGAACTACGTCTGCCATTACCACCTGGAACGCACGCTGCAAAATGGGCGCATGACCTCGCGCGACGACGTGGGCCACTTGCGCGAGATTTCGCGCTTTATCAAGATGACCAGCTCCGGCGACAAGGCCGAGCTGGTCAAGGTGCCCGAAAACGCCATGATCTGGAATCTGGTCACGTCCACGCGCGACACCTGCATGGGCGCCGAATGCCAGTATTACCAGGATTGCTTTGTCATGAAGGCGCGCAAGGAGGCCCAGCAGGCCGACGTGGTGGTGGTCAACCATCACCTGTTCTTTGCCGATGTGGCCCTGAAAGACACGGGCGTGGCCGAATTGCTGCCCTCGGCCAACACCATCATCTTCGACGAGGCGCATCAGCTGCCCGATACCGCCACCTTGTTTTTTGGCAATACGGTGTCGACCTCGCAAATCCTCGAGCTGTGCCGCGACGTGCTGGCCGAGGGGCTGGCCCATGCGCGCGGCATCGACTGGGCGAAAACCGTCACGGTGGTGGAAAAGGCCGCGCGCGACCTGCGTCTGACCTTTCCTCAGGATATCGTGCGCCTGTCGCTGCCGCAGATCGCGCCGTCGAGCGATTTTTTTCCCGCGCTCGATACCCTCAAGGACGAGCTCGACGGCATGGTGGCGGTGCTCGACACCCAGGCCGAACGGGCCGAAACGCTGGAACAATGCCGCGTGCGCGGCGTGGAACTGGCGCAGCAGCTGAGCAGCTGGAAGTTCGACCCGAAAGCCAGGGTCGTGGCCGGCGAGGAGGCCGTGTTCTGGGTCGAAGCGTTTTCCAGCTCCTTGCAGCTGCACAAGACGCCGCTGTCGATCGCGCCGATTTTCAACAACCAGCGCGAAGGCACGCCGCGCAGCTGGATCTTCACGTCCGCTACCCTGGCCGTGAAAAATGACTTCAAGCATTTTTCGGAACAGATGGGCCTGACGGGCGAACCGTCCCACACCTGGCCGTCGCCGTTCGACTATGGCCAGCAAGGCCTGCTGTTCGTGCCGCAAAACCTGCCGCAACCCAATTCGCTGGGCTACACGGACGCCGTCATCGACTGCGCCCTGCCGATCATCGAAGCGGCCGGTGGGCGTACTTTTTTCCTGTGCACCACCTTGCGCGCGGTAAAGCGGGCGGCCGAACGCCTGGCCGACGAATTCAGGCAGCGCGGTCTGGACTTCCCGCTGTTCGTGCAGGGCGACCGTGGCCGCACCGAATTGCTGGACCAGTTCCGCGCGGCCGGCAATGGCGTGCTGATCGGCAGCCAGAGTTTCTGGGAAGGCGTCGACGTGCGCGGCGACGCCTTGTCGCTGGTGATCATCGACAAGCTGCCGTTCGCGCCGCCCGACGATCCGGTGCTGGCGGCCCGCATCGAGGTAATGGAAAAGCAGGGCAAGAACGGTTTCATGCACCATTCGCTGCCCGAAGCCATCATCAACCTGAAGCAGGGCGCCGGCCGCCTGATCCGCGACGAAGGCGACCGTGGCGTGCTGATGATCTGCGATCCACGCCTTATTTCCAAGCCGTATGGCAAGCGGATCTGGCAAAGCCTGCCGCCGTTCAAGCGCACGCGCGAGTCCTCGGACGTCATCGAGTTTTTCCGCAGTCTGCCGGCCAAAGTCTAGACGGTTTCCTGGCTGGCGCGCTTGCGCCGGCCAATTTCCCTTTGCATTCAAATAGATAGCGTATCGACGCGCAGCTTGCCTGCGCGCCTGCCGTGCCAGGAAATGGCATGAGCAAGCTTTTTTCTGGTGTAAAAAGCGTAGTCGCAAGTTCATGACAAGGTTTGCGCGTGCGCAAATTGGGACGTACTCAGCGGCTTACAGTGGGAGCATGCCTGCCGCATCCGCGTTCGCGCCAGCGTCCGCGTCCAGGAGCGGGACAGGCACGGCAGCACCAGGGTAAAGGAGCAGGGGGATGCCATGGAGATCCGCTACGGCTGTTTCTTGAGCTATGCACACGGAAACTTCGCTTTCATGAACAAGTTCAAGAATGATCTGGTGGAAGCCCTGTCGTGCTATCTGGAACCCCACCTCGACCGCGAAGACGCCCTGTTCATCGACAGCGAACAACTTGGCGGCGGCGACGACCTCGATCTGCGCGTGGCGCGCGCCATGTGCGAAAGCGTGTGCATGATCGTGCTGTACACGCCGAAATACGAAGCGCATGGCTATACGCGGCGCGAGTTCGCCGCCATGCAACTGATCGAACAGGAGCGCCGCAACTGGTACGAGCTGCCCAGCCACCTGATCATCCCCATCATCATGACGCAGCATACCGAGGGCTTGCCGGCGCAAATCGCCGGCCCCGGCTTCTACGTCGATTTTTCCGCCTACACGCTGGCCAGCGGCGAGCTGAAGTCGAATCCGCAGTTTTTGCCCGATATCAAGAAAATCGTGCAGCGTATCGCCAGGCATTATCAAATGCTTAAGCGCTCGACACCGCCTGGCCATGATTGCAGCCGCTTCGTCCTGCCGGAGATCCCGCCGCAGTGGCGGGCCGTGCCGCCCCCTCACTTCCCACGTTAAAGGTCCCCGCCATGGAATGCCCACGCCTGTCCCTGCCGCCTTTGAGCGCCCCTGGTGAAGTCGTCACCTTTTATTCCTACAAGGGCGGTACCGGCCGCACCATGGCCCTGTCGAATATCGCCGTGCTGCTGGCGCGCCGCGACAACGCCAGCGTGCCGGTGCTGATGCTGGACTGGGACATGGAAGCGCCCGGGCTGCACCACTATTTTGATCAGCACGAGGAATGCCCTGGCGTGCTGGAGTTTTTCGAGGCTTGCCGCGAACAGCTGGAACAACTGGGCGCGACGCACGGCGAGGGCGGCGCGCAGGACGACGCGGCGCTGGCCGAGCGCGTGCTCGACGCCATCGACTGGCAGCAATACGTGGTGCGGGTCGACCAGGGCAGTCCGCTGTACCTGATGCGCGCCGGGCGCTTCGACGCCAGCTACAGCGAGCGGCTGGCGCAAATGCGCTGGGATCAATTGTTCGACGCCTGCCCGGCGCTGTTTCGCTGCTTTGCCGATACGCTGGCGCGGCATTTCCGCTACGTGCTGGTCGACTCGCGCACGGGGCGCACCGACAGCGCCGGCATCTGCACCACCTTGCTTCCAAAGAAACTGGTGGTGGTGTTCACGCCGAACCGGCAAAGCCTGGAAGGCGTCGATGCGCTGGTGACGCGCGCCATCGAGTACCGGCGCAGCCATGAAGACGAACAGCGCCCCTTGCTGGTGTACCCATTGCCGTCGCGCATAGAAATGGGCGACGGTGCGCAACGCGCCGAATGGCGGCGTGGCGACAGCTACAAGGGCATCGCCGGCTACCAGCCGATGTTCGAGCGCCTGCTGCGCAACTCCTACGGCTTGCCGCAGATCGCGCTCGACAGTTATTTCGATGAAGTGCAGTTGCAGCAGACCAAGACCTTCGCCTATGGCGAGCAGTTGGCCGTGCGCATCGACCAGGGCGGCGACCGCTTTTCGCTCACGCGCACCTTCGAAGCGTTTTTGCAGTGGCTGACAGGCGGCTATTTTCCATGGCAATCGAGCCGCGAGATCGGCCTCTTGGCCGCCATCGAGGAAGCCCGCAGGGCGCTGCAGCTGGAGCCGGGCCGCGCCGTGGCTTTGCCGCTGGCGCGCGATCTGGCCCGGTTGGGCGAGCTGTACCGCAAAGACGGCCGGCCGGAACCGGCATTGGACGCTTTCCGGCAAAGCGTGGAGATCCGCACCCGCGTCCTCGGTGGCGAGCATATCGATACCCTGGCCGGCAAGAGCGGCATGGCGCGCCTGCTGCGCCAGCTGGGCAGCCTGGACGAAGCGCGCCGGCTGGAAGAAGACGTGGCTGGAGCGCGCGCACGGCTGCAGGGCGCCGAACATGCCGACACCCTGGCCGCCAAGGCCTGCCTGGCGCAGACCATGGTACGCCAGGGCGATTATGCGGCCGCGCTGGCCTTGCAGGATGCGGTGCTGGCCAGCCAGTTGCGCCAGCTGGGCGCCGAGCATCCGCGCACCCTCGGCGCGATGGAGTGTCGCGCCGCCACCTTGCTGCACATGGGCAAGCTCGACGAGGCGCGGCAATTGCTGGTCACCGTGGTCGCCGCGCGCACGCGGCTGTTTGGCGCCGAGCATGGCGACACCCTGCACAGCAAACTGGTATTGGCCCAGGTGCTGGGGCGGCAGGGCGAGCTGGACGGCGCACGCCTGCTGCTCGACGCCATCCTGCAGGCGCAGGAGCGCACGCTGGGCCTCGACCATCCAGCTACCCTGGCCACGCGCGACCGCCTGGCCGATATCATGGCCGGGCTCGGCGACTGGGCTGGCGCGCGCCAGTTGCATGAAAACCAGGTGGCGGCGCGCGAGCGCACGCGCGGACTCGACCATCCTGAAACGCTGATGAGCCAGCGCAAGCTGGCCGAAGCGCTGCTGCGGCGCGGTGAGTTCGAAGCCGCCCGCAGCGTGCAGGAGCAGGTGCTTGAAGTGCATGCGCGCGTGCTGGGCGAGGACCATCTCGATACCCTGCACAGCCGGAGGCAACTGGCCGGTACCGTGCAGCAGCAAGCCATCCTGGCCGAGCATGACGCGGCCTATACGCAGGAGCCGGAGACCCTGACCAGCATGATCGCCATGTTGCAGGCCATGATCGAGCGCGAGCAATACCGCCAGGCCGGCGAGCTGGCCGGACACCTGAAGTCCAGCCTGTTGCGCCCCGGCGTGCCGGGCAAGCTGCGCAAGCGCGGCATGGTTCAGCTCAAGCTCCTGTACAAGCTGCAGGGCGACCTCGAGGCGCTGTTCGCGCTGCAGGAAGATGAGGTGCAGGCGTTGGAAGGGGCGCTGTCGGAAGCGGGCATCGAACAACGTTGACGCGGGGTTGTCTGGAATGCAAAAAAATGCCGCATTGCATCGTCGCAGGCACGCAGCGCAGGCCTTGCTTCGGTTAAAATCGCGGCATGAGAATCTTAATCAGTAATGACGATGGCTACCTTGCGCCGGGCCTGGCCGCTCTGGCCGATGCGCTGGCGCCAATTGCCGACATCGTGGTGGTGGCGCCCGACAGCAACCGCTCGGGCGCGTCCAACTCCCTGTCGCTGGACCGGCCGCTGTCGGTGCACAAGGCCGGCAACGGCTTTTATTATGTCAACGGCACGCCGACCGACTGCGTGCACGTGGCGCTGACCGGCATGATGTTCGAGCGCCCCGACCTGGTGGTGTCCGGCATCAACAATGGTCCCAACATGGGCGATGACACCCTGTATTCGGGCACGGTGGCGGCCGCCACGGAAGGCTATCTGTTCGGCATCCCGGCGATGGCTTTTTCGCAGTCCGAATTCGGCTGGGCCAATCTGGACGCCGCTGCCCGCGTGGCGCGCGACATCGTCGAGCGGCGTTTTGACGAACTGCAAAAACCGTATCTGCTGAACGTGAATATCCCTGCCATTCCCTACGAGCAATTGCAGGGCATGGCTGCCACGCGGCTGGGCAAGCGTCATTCGGCCGAGCCGGTGATCCGCGCGCTCGATCCGCGCGGGCGCGAAATCTTCTGGATCGGCCCGGTGGGCGCGACCCGGGAAGGCGGCCCCGGCACGGATTTCCATGCGGTGGCGCAAGGGCAGGTTTCGATCACCCCGCTGCAGATCGACCTGACCCATGTGACGCAACTGGGCGCACTGGCAAAAGGCCTGGCATGAGCGACAAGCCACGCAGTTTTCCTTTATCGCTCGATGCGCTGGCCGGCAAGCCGTCGCGCCAGGGCAAGGGGCCGACGCTGGCACAGTCGCGCATCGTGCGGCCGCAAACGGCGACGCAGAATGCGGCGCAAAACGCCGGGCGCGGCGCGGCGCCCGTGTACGGCGCGCCAAACGGCATCACGCCGTCGCGCGCCCAGGCGATCGCGAACGAACGCGCGCAGCCGGTGCCGGTGGCGGCACCAAGGCAAAATCCGCTGGTGTCGGACGCCGTGCGGCGCGCCATGGTGGTCAGGGTCGCCAGGCATGGCGTCAAGGACCAGCTGGTGCTCGACGCCATGCAGGCCGTGCCGCGCCATCTGTTCGTGGACGAGGCGTTCGCCTCGCAGGCGTATATCGACGCGTCCTTGCCGATCGGCCACCAGCAGACCATTTCCCAGCCGTATATCGTGGCGCGCATGATCGAAGTGATGCGCAATGGCGGCGCGCTGCAGCGCGTGCTCGAGATCGGCACCGGCTGCGGCTACCAGGCGACGGTGCTGTCGCGGGTGGCGAAAGAGGTATTTTCCATCGAGCGCATCAAGCCGCTGCACGAACTGGCCAAGGCCAACCTGCGCCCGCTGCGCGTGCCGAACCTGCGCTTGCAGTATGGAGATGGTATGCTAGGCTTGCCGCAGGCGGCGCCCTTTGACGGGATCATCCTTGCCGCAGCCGGCCTGGAAGTGCCGCAAGCCCTGTTGGAGCAATTGACGATAGGCGGGCGCCTGGTGGCGCCGGTGGGCGACAAATTGCAGCATTTACAACTCATTACCCGGGTAGGAAAAATGGAATGGACCAGCGCAGCCCTGGAAGACTGCCATTTTGTGCCTTTGCGCCCGGGGACCATCTGATCCGCGGATCAATCAGCAAGCAGGACAGACAACGACATGCGAATGATGAAACAAACCAAGGTACTTCTCAGCGGCGTCACGCTGGCCATACTGCTTAGTGCTTGCGGCACCACCGGCGTGCAGGCGCCCGTCGTCGAACGCCAGCATGCGCCGGGCGCTACCTCAGCGAGCGAGGCGCGTGACCGCGATCCCGCCCTGTACACGGTCAAACGCGGCGACACCCTGCTGCGCATCGCGCAAGAACACGGTCAGAACTTCCGCGACCTGGTGCTGTGGAATGAGCTCGCCAATCCGAACGACATCAAGGTCGACCAGGTGCTGCGCGTGCTGCCGCCGAGCGGCGAGGCGGGCGGCGCCCAGACCTCGGCCGTCGTCATGCCGGCCGTCACGGAAGTGCGCAGCGCCGCGCCGGTGGTGCCGAAAAAGTCCGGTCCGCGCGGCGAGAAACGCCCGTATTCCGATGCGACCCTGGCCGAGCTGCGCAGCGATGCCGGCGTGACCGACACCGCGCCGCCGGCGGCGCCCCTGGCCGTGCCGGCCAAGCCTGCGGTTGCCGTCGTGCCGGCGGGCGCGCCGGCCGCCGCTGCCACCGCCGCGCCAGCGAACGGCGATGAAAAGCTCAGCTGGATGTGGCCTTCCGAAGGCAAGGTGATCGGCACCTTTGACGAAGGCAAGAACAAGGGCGTCGATATCGCCGGCAAGGCCGGCCAGCAAGTGGTGGCCGCCGGCGCCGGAAAAGTCATGTACGCTGGCAGTGGCATCCGTGGTTATGGTAATCTTGTTATCGTGAAGCACAGTAACAGTTTATTGTCGGCTTACGCGCATAACCGCAGCATCCTGGTGAAGGAAGGGCAGAGCGTCAACAAGGGCCAGGCCATCGCCGAAATGGGCGACTCCGATGCCGACCGCGTCAAGCTGCACTTTGAAATCCGCCAGCAGGGCAAGCCTGTCGATCCGTCCAAGTTCCTGCCTAACCGTTAGGTAAAGCAATGAAAAACGCGCCGCACGATCCGCATGCTGATGAGCCGGACCCGCACGACGAAGTGCTGGACGAGGTCATCACTGATGATGAAAGCGAGCTCGACGGCGTAGATCCGGCCGAGGCCGGGGGTGATAACGTGGCCGTCGCCAGCGTGCTGGTCGACAGTGTCGATGAGTTGAAAAAAGTGCTGGCGGCCGAACTGTCGACCGATACCACCCAGCACTACCTGAACCAGATCGGCACGCGAGCGCTGCTGACGGCGGCGCAGGAAGTGCATTACGCGACCCTCGCCAAGCAGGGCAATTTCGACGCGCGGCAAACCATGATCGAGCACAACCTGCGCCTGGTCGTGTCGATCGCCAAGCATTACATCAATCGCGGCGTGGTGCTGCTCGACATGATCGAGGAGGGTAACATCGGCCTGATGCGCGCCATCGACAAGTTCGAGCCCGAGCGCGGTTTCCGCTTTTCCACCTACGCCACCTGGTGGATACGGCAAAGTATCGAGCGCGCCATCATGAACCAGGCGCGCACGGTGCGCCTGCCGGTACATATGGTGCGCGAGCTGAACCAGATCCTGCGCGGCAAATACCACCTCGAAGCGCAGCACCACGACGGCAAGGACGCCTCGGCCGAAGACATCGCCCACCTGGTGGGCCGGCCGGTGGAAGAGGTGCAGGATATCCTGGCCCTGTCCGAACACGCCACCTCGCTCGACGCGCCGCTGGATAACGATCCGCAATCGTCGTTGATGGACATGCTGCCCGGCGCCAGCGAAGACAGCCCCGACGCGCGCGCCGAACACCATGAAATGACGGTGCTGGTGCGCGACTGGCTGAGCAAGTTGCCCGACAAGCAGCGCGTGGTGATCATGCGCCGCTTCGGCCTCGACAACGACGATCCGGCCACGCTGGAAACGCTGGCCGAGGAAATGGGCGTCACGCGCGAACGGGTGCGCCAGATCCAGCAGGAAGCCCTGATCAAGTTGAAACGCGCCATGGCCGCGCGCGGCGTGGTCAGAGATTCCTTGCTGTAGTCCCCCGGGCCGGCAATTGCTGGCCTGCATCTGCTATCATACGCCCCGCTCGCGGCGCCTGACCTTTCCCCATTCTCCCCCAGGTTTCAGCGCGGCCCTGCGTCCTTGCCCACTTTTACCTATTGATCGCTATGCAAGAAAATATCATCGAAATCAAATCGCTCGACATGGACGCGCGCGGCGTCGGCCATCTCGACAATGAAGACGGCTCGCCGGGCAAGGTCGTGTTCGTCGAAGGTGCGCTGCCGGGCGAACGGGTCGGCTTCGTGACGTTCAAGAAAAAGAAAAACTGGGAAGCGGCGCGCATGACGGTGCTGCACCGCGAGTCGTCCCTGCGTGTCACGCCCAAATGCAAGCATTTCGATTACTGCGGCGGCTGTTCGATGCAGCACCTGGAGCCATCGGCCCAGGTCGCCATCAAGCAGCGCGTGCTGGAAGACAACCTGTGGCATATCGGCAAGGTGCGCGCCGAGAACATCATGCGCCCCATGTACGGCCCGACCTGGGGCTACCGCTACCGCGCGCGCCTGTCGGTGCGCCACGTGAAGAAAAAAGAGACGGTGCTGGTCGGCTTTCACGAAAAGAAATCGGCCTTTGTTGCCGATATCGACAGCTGTGAAATCCTGCCGCCGCATATCTCCGCCATGCTGCTGCCGCTACGCGCACTGATCGGTTCGCTGTCGATCTTTGACCAGATGCCGCAGATCGAACTGGCCATCGGCGAAGATGTCACGGCCATGGTGCTGCGCATCATGGCGCCGTTGACGGCGGACGACGAGACGAAACTGAAAGCCTTTGCCGACGAATACGGCGTGCAATGGTGGTTGCAGGTCAAGGGACCGGAGACGGCGGTGCCGTTCTATCCGCTCGACAAACAGCTGCATTATCTGCTGCCGGAATTCGGCGTCAGGATGCCGTTCAAGCCGGTCGACTTTACCCAGGTGAACCACCATATCAACCGCGTGCTGGTGTCGAAAGCACTGCGCCTCC
The DNA here is from genome assembly GCF_002250505.1 of Janthinobacterium sp. PC23-8. GTDB lineage: Bacteria > Pseudomonadota > Gammaproteobacteria > Burkholderiales > Burkholderiaceae_D > Janthinobacterium. The sequence continues at coordinate 591,946 of NZ_NJGY01000001.1, read as the reverse complement.
TGGATGTGCAGGCTACGGACCGCGTGGCCGACCTGTTCTGCGGCTTGGGTAACTTCACTTTGCCGCTGGCCACCCAGGGCAGGGAAGTGGTCGGCATCGAGGGCAGCACCACCCTGACCGAGCGCGCGCTGGAAAATGCGCTGGCCAATGGCCTGTCGGCAAAAACCTCGTTCTCGACGCGCAACCTGTTTGAAGTGACGACCGACGACCTGATCGCGCTGGACAAGTTTGACCGCATCCTGGTCGACCCACCGCGCGACGGCGCCATGGCCCTGTGCCAGGCGCTGGCCGGTCTGTCGCAGGTGCGCCCCGAGATGCTGCCAAAACGCATCGTGTATGTCTCCTGCAGCCCCTCGACCCTGGCGCGCGACGCCGGCATCCTGGTGCTGGAAGCTGGTTACAAGCTCAGCAAGGCGGGTGTGGTGAACATGTTCCCGCATACTTCGCATGTGGAGTCGATGGCGGTGTTTGATCTGGTTTAAGCTGGTGCCTGGCCGCTCAGAATGCGGATGCGGTCAGCCCACTCCTGGCGCAGCAGCTTGCCGTCCTTGTGCAGCAGCGAGGCGCGCCGCTCTTTCAGGTGCTGCTGGCGGTAAGTCGCATCCACCAGTTTGATGTGCAAGCAGAATTCGTCGCAGGACACTTGCGCACCGGCCCAGCGGCCTTGCCAGATACTGGCGCCATCCTCATACACCAGTACGCCGCGCCCGTGGCGGTCGGCGGCGATCAATTCGCTCACGCCGCCCTGTTTGTTGCCGGCATAGTGGATGAACAATTCTTCAGGCAAGGTGCTCAAGCCGGCTGAACGCACGATTTCCTGCGCGGCGCAAGCAGCGTGTTGTTTCGCTGCGCGGGCTTGCTGCACTTGCGCCGCGTCGTTGTCGCGCCGCTGCTGTTCCTTTTGCAGGCGCTGTTGTTCGGCGGCGGCGGCGATCTGCGCTTCCTGCGCATCGAGCGGTGCCTGTACATGGGCGGCAATCGCCTTGCAGGTCTCTTTAACGGCATTGCCTGTGCTGAGGTTGGTCGCGAAACTGAAGCGCCGCGTCTGGCCCTCGCTGGTGAGGGTAATCCACAAGGTGCCGAAGCCCGTGCCTCTTTCGTAGGTGCCGCCGCTCAATTGGGTGGTGGTCACCGTGCTGGCGGGAATATGCACGGTAACCGTGTTGGCGCCGCTGTAGCCGGTCGCCATCGAGCCGGGCACGTGGTGAGTAGAGCTGGTCGTGTTCAGCGCTGTCGTGGTGTTTTCACGAAAGTAGGCGCTGACATTCGCCACCAGCAAAGGCGTGGCGTCAGTCCTGCTCCTCTTGCGCGTGGCCAGCAACGGCAACGCCAGGCGCTGGCGTTGCACCGGCAAAGCGTTGCTTTCTTCGTCTTCGATACTGTCGGGCAGCAGGTCGAGCTGCACCAGTTCACTGCCGGGCTGGTAGACGATGGTAACGGTTTTTGACCGATAATGTGTGGCAGCTACCGCGCCGCCCTTCAGCATGCGGTATTGATGTTGCAGGGTGGCGCGCAGCATGCCGCCCACGCGGTACAGCAAGCCCAACAGCAAGGTCAGCGGCACGCTCGCATACACGGTGCCCAACGACATGCCGCCGACCAGTATCTGGCCACACCAATACACCAGCACCAGCAAGCCAAGCAAACCCAGTATTTGTACGCCGCCCCTTGGTGCTTGTTTGACGTACTGCGCAAGAAAGGTGCCATACGCCACCACGGCCACCCAGATTGCGATCTGCGCATCGGAAACCGTTTCAGCGAAGGATGTTATCGGCATACTGAACAGGATCACGCTGAGCACCACGTTGAGCAGCAGCAGCGCTGCCAGTGGCGGAAATTTTCCGCTCATCTTGTGTATCAACCAGGAAATGCCAATGCTGGTGACAGTGACGATCAGGAGGGTGTTCAGGGTCATTGTGGGAGGGCGTCAGAAGGGGGAGGTACTGTCCATTATAAATGTGTGGCAGACATTGGTTCCATTAAGAATTGTTCTATATGGAGACAGGTGCAGCCACAACAATGGACGAAAAAAAACCGGCCAAAGCCGGTTTTTTTGTTACCGCATGATTCCAGCGATTAGTCGCGGCTGCCGCCGGCAAAACCCAGCAGTGACAGCAGGCTGGTAAAGATGTTGTACACGTCCAGGTAGATGCGCAGGGTGGCCGAGATGTAGTTGGTCTCGCCGCCGTTGATGATCTGCTGCACGTCATACAGGATGTAGGCCGAGAAGATCGCAATGGCCACCATCGAGATCACGATCGACAATGCCGACAGGCCCAGGAAAATGTTCGCCACCGACGCCAGGATCAGCACGATCACGCCGGCGAACAGCCATTTGCCCATGGCCGAAAAATCGCGCTTCGACACCGTGGCGATGGTTGCCATCACGGCCAGGATGGTGGCGGTGCCGCCGAAGGCTGTCATGATCAGCATGCCGCCGTTCGAGTAGCCCAGGGTGCGTGTCAGGATGGGCGTGAGCATCAGGCCCATGAAGAAGGTAAAGCCCAGCAGGACGGCCACGCCGATGCCCGAGTTCTTGGTTTTTTCGATCGCAAACATGAAGCCGAAGGCGATCGCCATGAAGATGATGAAGCCCATGCCGCCGGTCAGCATCGGCAGGTGCATCTGCACGCCGATGAAAGCGCCCAGCACGGTCGGTATCATGGACAGCGCCAGCAGCCAGTAGGTATTGCGCAAGACCTGGTGGCGTACTTGTTGCATGCCTCCCGACAGGTCAAAGGTGCGTTGCATGTTCTGATTCATAAAGCCTCCGTGTTGTCAAATCGATTTACTTCTTTGTGCAAGGATAGCATGGCGCCGCTTTTTTGCAAAAAAACCAGCTTAAGATTCCATTAAACGCATCTGGCTTGCACCATCGTGACGGTCGCCCTGGGTGGGAAGGCGTGTAGTATGGTAAAATCGAAGGTTGATTGAACTATCAATTATTGATTTAAACCTTACTTTTTATTGGAGTTTTCACACATGGCAATCGAACGCACCCTGTCGATCATCAAACCAGACGCAGTTGCAAAAAACGTAATCGGCCAAATCTACAGCCGTTTCGAAAACGCTGGCCTGAAAATCGTCGCCGCCCGCATGACCCAACTGACGCGCGAACAAGCTGAAGGCTTCTACGCAGCGCACAAAGAGCGCGGCTTTTTCAAGGATCTGGTCGACTTCATGGTTTCCGGTCCAGTCATGATCCAGGCCCTGGAAGGCGAAAACGCCGTGCTGGCCCACCGTGACCTGATGGGCGCAACGGATCCGAAAAAAGCAGAAAAAGGCACGATCCGCGCCGATTTCGCCGATTCGATCGATGCCAACGCCGTGCACGGTTCGGACGCTGTCGAAGCTGGTCAAGTGGAAATCGCTTACTTCTTCCCAGAACTGAAGGCCTAATCGCCTTGGATAACGTTATTTCCTGGCGTTATCTGTGAAATAACTTTATCACCCCTGTTCCCGCTGTGCTTTTTCCTTCGCGCGCGGGGACGGATTTTTAGAATAGGCAACATCATGACGACGACGACCCTCACCAACTTGCTGGACCTCGATCCCGCGCAGCTGATCGCTTATTGCGCCGAGTTGGGAGAGAAACCGTTTCGTGCGAAACAACTGCAACGCTGGATACACCAGTTTGGCGCCTCCGACTTCGACGCCATGACCGATCTGGCCAAGTCGCTGCGCGACAAGCTGGCCACGCGCGCCGAAGTGCGTGCCCCGGCCATCATCAGCGACCATACTTCGACGGACGGCACGCGCAAGTGGCTGGTCGACGTGGGCAATGGCAACGCCGTGGAAACCGTGTTCATTCCGGAAGACAATCGCGGCACGCTGTGCATCTCGACCCAGGCCGGCTGCGCCGTCAACTGCCGTTTCTGCTCGACCGGCAAGCAGGGCTTCAACCGCAACCTGTCCGTTGGCGAAATCATCGGCCAGCTGTGGATGGCGGAATTCGAGCTGCGCCGTACCAAGGGCATCGAACCAGGCCCGAAAGGCGAACGCCAGATCACCAACGTGGTGATGATGGGCATGGGCGAGCCACTGCTCAATTTTGAACCGACCGTCACCGCGCTGAAATTGATGCTCGACGATAACGCCTACGGCCTGTCGCGCCGCCGCGTGACCCTGTCGACCTCGGGCGTGGTGCCGATGATGGACAAGCTGTCGCAGGAAGTGCCGGTGGCCCTGGCCGTCTCGCTGCACGCCTCGAACGACGTGCTGCGCGATGGCTTGATTCCACTGAACAAGAAATACCCGTTGAAGGAACTGATGGCAGCTTGCCGTCGCTATCTGGAATTTGCGCCGCGCGACTTCATCACGTTTGAATACTGCATGTTAGATGGCGTCAACGACAGCGACGAGCACGCGCGCGAACTGCTGGCGCTGGTGCAGGACCGCGAGTTTGGCGTGAACTGCAAGTTCAACCTGATTCCGTTCAATCCCTTCCCCGAGTCGGGCCTGTTCCGCTCGAAAAATCCGCGCATCAAGGCGTTTGCCCAGGTGCTGATGGACGGCGGCATCATCACCACCGTGCGCAAGACGCGCGGCGACGATATCGATGCCGCTTGCGGCCAGCTGGCCGGTGAAGTCAAGGACCGTACGCGGGTGCAGGAGCGGATGGAAAAAATGACGGAATACCAGCAGAAGTTTGGCGCCAATTTCGGCAAGATCGTCGAGATCCGCTCCTGATGCGGGGAGGCATGGCTTACCCGCGCGCGCTGGCCGTGGCTGCCGCCAGCCTGGCCGTGCTGCTGGCCGGCTGTGCTTCCACCGCGAACAGGGATCAGGCCGCCTCGTTGCAGGAACGCGCCGGCTTGCGCCTGCAGCTGGCCGGCGCCTATTATGCGCAAGGTCAGTTCAATATCGCGCTCGATGAGGCGCAGCAAGCGCTCACACTGGCGCCAGGCGACGCCCAGGCTTACGGTATGCGCGCGCTGGTCCTTGCTGCCATGCGTCAGCCGGTGCCAGCCGAAAAAGATTTTCTTTACGCATTGCGCCTTGCGCCCCACAATCCCGAGTTGAGCAATAATTATGGTCAGTTCCTGTGCCAGACGGGGCGCGCGGCGCAGTCGCTGGCCTATTTTGACGCCGCGCTGCGAGACGCCGCCTATGTGTCGCCGGAAAAGGCGCTGGGCAATGGTGGTGCTTGCAGCCTGGCAATGAAAGATCCTGAGCGCGCCACCAGTTACTGGCTGCGCGCAGAGCGCATTGCGCCGGGGATGGCAAGCACTTACATCGGCCTGGCGCGTGCATATTACGAACAGCAGGACTACCGGCAGGCGGCTTTCTATCTGGAGCGCCTGGGCAAGGTAACGATGATGGAGAGCCAGGCGGCCGATGTGCTGTGGCTGGCGATCAAGGTGCGGCATAAGCTTGGAGATGCGGGTGCGGAAGCTGGCCTGGCGGCGCAATTGCGCCGCCACCATTTCGGCTCGCCCGAATATGCCGCTTATCAAAGTGGGGCGTTTGATGAGTGAAACAGGGATACCAATGAATTCAGAGCGGGCAGAAATACCTCAGCAGCAGCCCCAGGGCAATCTTGCGTCGGCAGGCGCACAACTGAAGGCGCAGCGCGAAACGCTGGGCTGGTCGGTGGAACAGGTGGCTGACCAGCTCAAGCTGGCGCCGCGCCAGATGGTGGCGCTGGAAGAGGGTGACGTGGCGGCCTTGCCGAACCTGGCCGTGGTGCGCGGCTTCGTGCGCGCCTACGCCAAGGTGCTGCGCATCGACCCGGCGCCGCTGGTGGCGATGATCGCCATCCATCCGCCCATGCCGGTGCCGGAGCATCATGCGGCGCCGGCGCGGCGCGACATTTCCGCCACGTTTTCCGAGTCGCGCTTCCCGTCGATGACGCAGCGCTCGTCGCATTCCGGCCTGTGGATCGCCGGCGTGCTGGTCGTGGCCGCCGCCGCCTTTGGCGCCTACAAAATGGGTTATGTGCCCGAGACCCTGTTTGCCCATGGCGACAAGGAAGTGGTGCACGCCGGCGTGACCGCGCCGGTGGAAACTACCCTGGTCAAGCCGGGCCAGGAGATCGCTCCGGTGCAAACGCCGTCGGTGCCTTTGATTTCCGTGCCGCCAGCCGCCAGCGCCAGTGCCGGCGCCAGCACTGACACGCCAGCGCCGGCGCCAGCCGCGGTGCCCGCACCTGCGCCGGCGGCCGAAACGCCGGTAGCTGCGCCAGCCGTGGCCGGCGCCAATGCGCTGGTGCTCAATGTGACGCAGGATTCCTGGGTTGAAATTCGCCGCCCGGGCAGCACGCCGCTGATTTCGCGCCTGGTCAAGGCAGGCAGTACGGAAACGTTCGATATCACCGGGCCGGCCGTGCTGGTGGTGGGCAAGCCCGAGGTGGTGCAGGCGACCCTGCGCGGCGCCAAGCTGGAGCTGCCGCGCATTGCGGGCGGCACGATTGCCCGCGTCAATATCAAATAACTGACAAGACTATCATGATGGCTACCTCGAATACAGCGATCGGCTCCGGCCCGTCCGGCCGGCGCGACAGCCGCAAAGTGCTGGTCGCCCATGGCCAGCGCCAGATCTGGGTGGGCGGCGACGCCCCCGTGGTGGTGCAGTCGATGACCAATACCGATACGGCCGACGCGGTCGGCACCGCGATCCAGATCAAGGAGCTGGCGCGTGCCGGCTCGGAACTGGTGCGCCTGACGGTCGACCGGCCGGAAAGCGCAATGGCGGTGCCGTATATCCGCGACCAGCTCGACAAGATGGGCATCGACGTGCCGCTGGTGGGCGATTTTCACTATAACGGCCACACCCTGCTCAATGACTATCCCGATTGCGCGCGCGCGCTGTCGAAGTACCGCATCAATCCGGGCAATGTGGGCAAGGGCGCCAAGCGCGACACCCAATACGCGCAGATGATCGAGGCGGCCTGCCGCTACGACAAGCCGGTGCGCATCGGCGTGAACTGGGGCAGTCTGGACCAGGCCTTGCTGGCGCGTATCATGGATGAAAACGCGGGCCGCGCCGAACCGTGGCCGGCGCAAGCGGTGATGTACGAAGCGCTGGTGACGTCGGCCATTGAAAACGCCGTGCGCGCCGAGGAGCTGGGCCTGGCGCGCGACAAGATTATCCTGTCCTGTAAAGTGTCCGGGGTGCAGGACCTGATCGCCGTCTACCGCGAACTGGCCAGGCGCTGCGACTACCCGCTGCACCTGGGCCTGACGGAAGCGGGCATGGGCAGCAAGGGTATCGTGGCCTCGACGGCGGCGCTGTCGGTGCTGCTGCAGGAAGGCATCGGCGACACCATCCGCATTTCGCTCACGCCCGAACCGGGCGGCGACCGCACGCGCGAAGTGATTGTCGGCCAGGAAATCCTGCAGACCATGGGGCTGCGCAAGTTTGCGCCGATGGTGATCGCCTGCCCCGGTTGCGGCCGCACCACCTCGACCACCTTCCAGGAACTGGCCGACAATATCCAGACCTATCTGCGCGAGCAGATGCCGGAATGGAAAAAACTGTATCCGGGCGTGGAAGCGATGAACGTGGCGGTGATGGGCTGCATCGTCAACGGCCCGGGCGAGTCGAAACACGCCAATATCGGCATCAGCCTGCCCGGCACCGGCGAATCGCCGGCCGCGCCCGTGTTTGTCGATGGCGAAAAAGTCATCACTCTGCGCGGCGAGCGCATCGTCGAAGAATTCCAGGACATCGTCCTCAAGTATGTAAAGAGTCACTACAGCACCGTAACCGCAGTAACGGCGTAGGTTGGATTAGCCCTTGGGCGTAATCCCACAACACAGTTAAAGCAAAGAAGAATATTTATGTCCGAAAATAAAAAAGCCGATAAAATCACCGCCGTCAAAGGCATGAACGACGTGCTGCCGGCCGACGCGCCGCTGTGGGAGTTGTTTGAGAATACGGCCCAGTCCGTGCTGCAAAGCTATGGCTTCCAGCAGATCCGCACGCCGATCGTGGAAGAAACGAAGCTGTTCGCGCGCGCCATCGGCGCCGTCACCGATATCGTCGAAAAAGAGATGTATTCGTTTACCGATTCGATGAATGGCGACAACCTGACCCTGCGCCCTGAAGGCACGGCCGGCGTGGTGCGCGCCGTGGTCGAACACAATCTGGTCTACGAAGGCCCGAAACGCCTGTGGTACAAGGGCCAGATGTTCCGCCACGAGCGTCCGCAGAAAGGCCGCTACCGCCAGTTTCACCAGTTTGGCGTGGAAGCCATCGGCTTTGCCGGCCCGGATATCGACGCCGAGCTGATCATGATGTCGCGCCGCCTGTGGGATGACCTGGGCCTGGAAGGCATCCGCCTGGAACTGAACTCGATCGGCGACGCGCAAGAGCGCCTGCGCCACCGTGCCGACCTGATCGTGTACCTGGAAAGCCACAGCGAGCTGCTCGACGAAGAAGCCAAGCGCCGCCTGCACAGCAATCCGCTGCGCATTCTCGACACCAAGAATCCGGCCATGCAGGAACTGGTCAATGGCGCACCCAAGCTGCTGGACTACCTGGGCGAAGAATCGCTGGCGCACTTCCACGGCCTGCAGAAGATCTTGAACCACAACAATATTCCGTTCACCATCAATCCACGCCTGGTACGCGGCCTCGACTACTATAACCGCACGGTGTTCGAGTGGGTCAGCGACAAGCTGGGCGCGCAAGGCACGGTCTGCGCGGGCGGGCGCTATGACGGCATGGTCGAAATGTTCGGTGGCAAGTCGACGCCGGCCGTCGGCTTCGGCATGGGCGTCGAGCGCCTGGTGCTGCTGATGAAAGACGCGGCCGAGCCGGAAGCCCCGGCACAATGCGATGTCTACCTGGTGCACCAGGGCGAACAGGCCGGCCTGCAGGCGTTCGTGCTGGCCGAGCGCATCCGCGATGCGGGCCTGGACGTGGTGCTGCACTGCGCGGCCAGCAATGGCGGCGGCAGCTTCAAGACGCAGATGAAAAAGGCCGACGCCAGCGGCGCCTCGTTTGCCGTGATCCTTGGCGACGATGAAGTCGCCAGGCATGTGGCCACGGTCAAAGCGATGCGCGCGGCCGAAGGCGCAGCGCAGCAGAACACGGTGCCGTTCGACGATGTCGTCGATTACGTGGTCGACCAGATCATCGGCGACCATGATTGCGGTCATGACCACGGCCCCGGCGGCCATGTGCATCACCATCATTGAACTACGTTGCCACAGCAATGTGGCAACATGGCGTACCCCTCGATCCACTATTCATTACACTGACGACTCATGGCATACGATCACGAAGAGCAAGAACAACTGGCATCCCTCTCGGCATGGTGGAAGCGCTATGGCAACCTGACCTCCTGGGTCCTGATCGTGGCGCTGGCCGGCTACAGCGGCTGGGCCGGCTGGCAGTACTACCAGCGCACCCAGGCCGCGCAGGCCGGCCAGCTGTACGATGAGCTGCAAGGCGCCATCGCCGCCAAGGATGCTGCCAAGGTGCAGCGCGCAGCAAGCGACATGCAGTCGCGCTTCGGTGGCACGGCGTATGCGCAGATGAGCGGCCTGGCCGCAGCCAAGGTGGCGTTCGACGCCAACGACCCGAAAACCGCCAAGGCCCAACTGCAATGGGTGCTTGACCATGGCACTGAAGAATACAAGGTCATCGCCAAGCTGCGCCTGGCTGGCGTGCTGCTGGACGAAAAAGCCTACGATGACGCCCTGAAAGCCCTGTCGGGCGCCACCGTGCCGCAATTTGCCGGCGCCGTGGCCGACCGCAAGGGCGATATCCTGGTCGCGCAAAACAAGCTGGCCGATGCGCGCACCGCCTACCTGGCCGCGTTTGCCGCGACCGATAAAAACAACCCGGGCCGCCAGCTGATCCAGGTCAAACTGGAAGCCATCGGCGGCAGCGTGCCGGAAGAGAAGGCCAAGGCCGCGCCAGCGGCTGCCTGATAGTCCTTACAAGTACAAGAAAAAGGTTGGATAACATTTATGCGTCTCACTGAAAAGCTGGTAGCGGCAAGCCTGATGGTCTTGATGGCGGGTTGCTCGTCATGGAATCCGTTTGCCAAGAAAGATCCGAAAACCGAGCCGGCCAAGCTGGTCGAGTTAAAATCGAGCATGGCCGTGCGCGAGGCATGGAAGTATTCGATCGGCAAGTCGGGCGTATATGCGTTCAGTCCGGCGCTGTCCGGCACCAGCCTGTACGTGGTCAACGCCGATGGCGCGCTGGCGCGTCTCGATGCGGGCACCGGCCGCGAAGCCTGGCGCATCAAGGCCGGCGCCGACATCACGTCCAGTCCAGGCACCGATGGCAACGTGGTGGCGGTCGGCGGCGCCAAGGGCGCTATCCTGGTGTTTGACGCCAGTGGCAAGGAACTGTGGAAGGCGCAAGCGTCGAGCGAAGTGCTGACGGCGCCGGTGGTCGGCGAAGGCATGGTGGTGGTACGCAGCGTTGACAACCGCATCCTCGGTTTCGACGCCAAAACGGGCGAGCGCAAGTGGGTGGTGCAGCGCACCACGCCGGCACTGACCCTGCGCAATGCGCCGGGCATGGTGCTGGGCGGCACGAACGTCTATGTGGCCCAGCCGGGCGGCAAGCTGGTGGCGCTGACGGCGGCCACCGGCGTGGTGCGCTGGGAAACCGTGGTCAGCGAACCGCGCGGCGCCACCGAACTCGAACGCGTCTCCGATATCGCCGGCACGCCGGTGGTGTTCGCAGGCGAAGTGTGCACCGTTACCTATCAGGGCAAGGCCGGTTGCTTCGACGCCGCCACCGGCGTGCCGCGCTGGACCAAGCCGGTCTCGTCCGATGTGGGCGTGGCGGTCGACCAGCGTTTCGTGTTTACCGCCGATGACCAGGGCACGGTGCTGGCATTTGCCCGCGACGGCGGCCAGGGCGCCTGGAAGAACGAGGCGCTGGCGCGCCGCCGCCTGTCCACGCCTGCCTCGTACGGCCGCAGCGTGGCCGTTGGCGACTATCAAGGTTACATCCACTTCCTGTCACGGGAAGATGGCGCATTAATAGGTCGGGTCAGCACCGACGGCAGTCCGATCGTTTCGGTGCCGCTGGTCGCAGGTTCGAATTTGATTTTTCAAACCCAATCAGGGACAGTGACCGCTCTCGCGGTCGAGTAATACAAATGAAGCCGGTAATTGCACTAGTAGGTCGACCCAATGTTGGGAAATCGACTTTATTCAATCGTCTGACCCGCTCGCGCGATGCGCTGGTGGCGGATTTGCCTGGGTTGACGCGCGATCGTCACTATGGCGAAGGCCGTGTCGGCGAACGTCCCTTCCTGGTCATCGATACGGGTGGTTTCGAACCCGTCGCCAAGGAAGGCATCATGCACCAGATGGCGCTGCAGACCAAGCAGGCCGTGGCCGAGGCCGATGTGGTGGTGTTCATCGTCGATGGCCGCCAGGGCCTGACGCCGCATGACAAGACCATCGTCGACTTCCTGCGCAAGAGCGGTCGCCCGGTCCTGCTGGTGGTCAACAAGAGCGAAGGCATGCGCTATACGGCCGTGGTGTCCGAATTCTATGAATTGGGCATGGGCGATCCGTATGCGATCTCGTCGGCGCACGGCGACGGCGTCAACGACCTGGTCGAAGTGATGCTGGACCTGGCGTTCGCACAACGTCCGGACGAGCCGGAAGAGCTGGAAAAAACCGACCGTGGCATCAAGATCGCCCTGGTCGGCCGTCCGAACGTGGGCAAGTCGACCTTGATCAACACGCTGCTGGGCGAAGAGCGCGTAATCGCCTTCGACATGCCGGGCACGACGCGCGACTCGATCGAGATTCCGTTCGAGCGCGACGGCCAGCAATATACCCTGATCGACACGGCCGGTATCCGCCGCCGCGGCAAGGTGTTCGAAGCGATCGAGAAATTCTCGGTGGTGAAAACGCTGCAGTCGATTTCGGAAGCCAACGTGGTGGTGCTGATGCTCGACGCGCAGCAGGATATCTCGGAACAGGACGCGCACATCGCCGGCTTTATCCTGGAATCGGGCCGCGCGCTGGTGGTGGCCGTCAACAAATGGGATGGCCTGCAGTCGCATGAGCGCGACGAGATCAAGATCGATATCGACCGCAAGCTCGATTTCCTGTCGTTCGCGCAGATGCATTTCATTTCGGCGCTGAAGGGCACCAACATCGGCCCGTTGATGAAGTCGCTCAACGCGGCGTATGCGGCCGCCATGTGCGACCTGTCGACGCCGAAGCTCACGCGCGCCCTGATCGAAGCGGTGGAGAAGCAGGAACCGCGACGCAAGGGCTCGATCCGTCCGAAGCTGCGCTACGCCCACCAGGGCGGCATGAACCCGCCGGTGATCGTCATCCACGGCAATGCGCTCGACGCCGTTGGCGACCCGTACAAACGGTATCTGGAAAAACATTTCCGCGATACCTTTGCGCTGGTCGGCACGCCATTGCGCATTGAACTGCGCACCGGTAAGAACCCGTTTGCGCGCACGCCGGGGAAATAAGGTTTTAATGGCAAAATTAAGCGCATATTAAGGCGCCGCAGTAATAATGCGGCGCCGATAGCAAATAATATTGCCATTCCTGTGTATTAACGCCAAAATAATAAAGTGTTAATGCGCCATGCGCGACAGCGATCGCGAAAACAGGTTACAGTAGCTATGACGCATCTTTCTCTGCGAGAGAGGTGTGAGAGCACTTGAAATCAAGCGAGTCGCCTCCAATTCTTACACAACAACATAAACAACGGAGCTGTTATGAGCAACAAAGGGCAACTGTTACAAGACCCATTCCTCAATGCATTACGCAAAGAGCATGTTCCTGTCTCGATCTACCTGGTCAACGGCATTAAATTGCAGGGCCATATCGAATCGTTCGATCAATATGTCGTATTGCTGCGCAATACGGTGACGCAGATGGTGTACAAGCATGCCATCTCGACTGTGGTGCCGGCCCGTGCCGTCAATCTCAATATTGAATCCGAAGCGGAGTAAAGCGTTGAGCCTGACGGCCCCGCGCCTTTCACCTTCCATCGCCAGCATCCGTGCCAGCGGTGTTGATGTATTTGCATCGGCACCCGCGACAACCTGTCTGTTTCCATCATGCGCGCGGCACTAGTCGGAGTTGACTTCGGTCACAGCGACTTTGCCGCCAGCATGGAGGAACTCATGCTGTTGTCGCGCTCGGCTGGCGCCGACCCGATTTCCACTATCACGGCCAAGCGTTCCAGTCCCGATTCGGCCTACTTTGTCGGCAGCGGCAAGGCCGACGAGATTGGCGACGCCGTCGTCAACGATGGCCTGGAAATCGTCATCTTCAACCATGCCCTGTCGCCCGCACAGCAGCGCAATCTGGAAAAGCGCCTGAATGTGCGCGTGCTCGATCGTACCAGCCTGATCCTCGACATCTTTGCGCAGCGCGCGCAAAGCCACGAGGGCAAGCTGCAGGTCGAGCTGGCCCAGCTGCAGCATCTGGCTACGCGCCTGATCCGCGGCTGGACCCACCTTGAACGGCAAAAGGGCGGCATCGGCCTGCGCGGCCCCGGCGAGACGCAGCTCGAGACCGACCGCCGATTGATCGGCGACCGTGTCAAGGCGCTGCGCGCACGGCTGGAAAAACTGCACAAGCAACGCGAAACGCAGCGCCGCGCGCGTGGCCGCAATCACACGTTTTCAGTGTCGCTGGTCGGCTATACCAATGCCGGCAAGTCGACCCTGTTCAACGCCGTGACCAAGGCCGGCGTGTATGTGGCCGACCAGCTGTTCGCCACGCTCGACACCACCTCGCGCCGGGTCTATCTCGGCCAGGAAGTGGGCAATGTGGTGATCTCCGACACGGTCGGTTTTGTGCGCGAATTGCCGCACCAGCTGGTGGCCGCTTTCCGCGCCACGCTGGAAGAAACCATCCATGCCGATCTGCTGCTGCACGTCGTCGACGCCTCGTCGCCGGTGCGCATGGAGCAGATCGAGCAGGTCAACCTGGTATTGCAGGAAATCGGCGCCGATCATATTCCGCAAATTCTCGTGTGGAACAAGATCGACGCGGCCGGGCTGGAGCCTTCCGTCGAGCGCGATGAAGATGGCGTGCTCAGCCGCGTATTTGTCAGCGCACACAAGGGCAGCGGGCTCGACCTGTTGCGCGAGGCCATCGTCGAGATGGCCAGGAGCGCACCGCGTTCGGCCCACCTCTATCAGTACGATGCAGCACAGGACGGCCAGTCGATCGACGAGCAGCAAGCGCAACACGATCACGCTGGCCAGCACGATGGCGCCGCCCGGGACCAGGCCGAAGAAACTGGCCCGGACGATGGTATTTCCACCCACTCCAAAGTCGGAACACGATAGTTATGCTTGTCTCCCTACTCAAAAAAACAGGCTTGAAGTTGTCCCTGAATGATCCCCGCTGGGGCAATCGCAAGGACGACGGCAAGAAAGCCCAAGAAGGCAAAAAGCCCGGTGAGGGTCCGCCCGACCTCGATCAGCTGTGGCGCGATTTCAATCAGCGCCTGAACGCCTTTTTCGGCCAGAAAAACCGTCCCGACAACGGCGGCAACGGCGGCAACAACAACGGTGGCGGTCCGCGTCCCGACATGAAGGGCGCCGGCATCACCGCCGGCGTGGTCGGCGTGATTGCCGTCGTCATCTGGCTCGCCAGCGGCGCCTTTATCGTGCAAGAGGGCCAGAGCGGCGTCGTGCTGACGTTCGGCCAATACGCGCGCACGGCGCCGGCCGGTCTCAACTGGCGCTGGCCGTATCCGTTCCAGACCGATGAAACCGTCAATGTGTCGCAGGTGCGCACGGTGGAAGTCGGTTACCGCACTTCGCTGCGCAACAAGCAGACTGGCGAATCGCTGATGCTGACCGACGATGAAAACATCATCGATATCCAGTTTGCCGTGCAATACACGCTCAACGATCCTGTCAAATGGCTGTTCAGCGTGCGTGACCAGGAGGACACCTTGCGCCAGGTCGCCGAAACCTCGATCCGCGAAGTGGTGGGGCGCAGCAAGATGGACTTCGTGCTGTACGAAGGTCGCGAGAAAGTGGCCTTCGACACGCAGAAATTGATGCAGCAGATACTCGACGATTACAAGGCCGGTGTGTTGATCACCAACGTGACGATGCAGGCGGTACAGCCGCCAGAGCAGGTGCAGGCCGCGTTCGACGATGCCGTGAAAGCCGGCCAGGACCGCGAACGCCAGAAGAATGAAGGCCAGGCCTACGCCAACGACGTGATTCCGAAAGCGCGCGGCGCCGCCTTCCGCCTGATGGAAGAAGCCGAAGCGTACAGTGCCATGGTGACCGAAAACGCCGCCGGTAACGCCTCGCGCTTCAAGCAGGTGCTGGTCGAGTATCAAAAGGCGCCGGGGGTCACGCGCGACCGCATGTACCTGGAAACCATGCAGCACGTGTTTGCCAGCGCCAGCAAGGTCATGGTCGATGCGAAAAGCGGCAGCAACCTGCTGTACTTGCCGCTCGACAAGCTGATCGCCCAGACCGCCGCCAGCGAGGCCACCCGCAGCCCGGGCACGCCCGCCACCACCACTGTTTTGCCACAGGAAGCCATGCCGACAGTCGAAGTCAATACGCGCCGCTCTTCGCGTGAACGGGAGAGCCGCTGATGAACCGTATCGTTGCCGCCCTGATCGCGGGCTTTATCGCGATCATGCTGTTGTCCTCGACCGTGTTCGTGGTCGACGCGCGCAAATATGCAGTCGTCTTCGCCCTCGGTGAAGTCAAGGATGTGATCAACGAGCCCGGCTTGTACTTCAAGCTGCCGCCGCCTTTTCAGAATGTCATGTATCTGGACAAGCGCATCCTGACCCTGGACACGCCGGAGCCGGAACGCTTCATTACGGCCGAGAAGAAAAACATCCTGGTCGACGCCTTCGTGAAATGGCGCATCACCAATCCGAAGACGTATTTCCGCAGCTTCGGCGGTGATGAAAACCGCGCCCGCGACCGCATGTCGCAAATCGTCAAGGCTGCCCTGAATGACGAAATCACCAAGCGCACCGTGCGCGAAGTGATCTCTGGCCAGCGCGGCAAGGTGATGGAGGCGATCAAGGCCAAGGCGGCGGCCGAGGCCGTGGCCATCGGCGTGGGGATTGTCGACGTGCGCCTCAAACGCGTCGATTACGTCGAGCAGATCAACAATTCGGTGTACGAACGCATGAAGTCCGAGCGCGTGCGCGTGGCCAACGAGCTGCGGTCGACCGGTTCGGCCGACTCCGAGAAGATCCGTGCCGACGCCGACAAGCAGCGCACCGTGATCATGGCCGAAGCCTACCGCGAAGCCGAGAAGCTGCGCGGCGAAGGCGACGCCAAGGCCTCGCAGATCTACGCCGAAGCGTTTGGCCGCAATCCCGAGTTCTACAAGTTCTATCGCAGCCTCGAAGCCTACCGCGCCACGTTCAAGGACAAGGGCGACGTGATGGTGATCGATTCGAGCTCGGAGTTCTTCAAGTACTTCAAGGGCAATGGCCCGGGCGCTGCGGCCGGCGGCGCCAAGAAGTAATCCAGGGGCAGTCCTTCACGCGGGGCCGGCAGCGATGCCGGCCCCGCTTTTTAAATGTGATATTCAGCGCTAATCCTCAAATCCAGCGCAATTCCGGCCGTCTTCCAGGGCTGGACGTGTTGCGCGCGTTCGCGGTGGTGTGGGTCATGCTCTACCATGTGACGAGTTACGGCCTGTCATTGCCGGAGATCATCGAATTCGGCTACATGGCCGTAGATTTGTTCTTCGTCCTCAGCGGATTTCTGATTGGCGAACAGCTGCTGAGCCCGTACGCCGCAGGTAGCGAACCGCATTGGTGGCAATTCTATCTGCGGCGTGCGTTTCGGATATTGCCCGCATATCTGGTCATGGTGATGCTGTATTTTGCAGTACCGGCGATTCGAGAAAGCGAAGGTATTCAGCCGCTCTGGCAATTTTTAACATTTACTCAGAATATGTGCGCCGATTATTTCCGCGCCCGGGCTTTTTCCCATGCGTGGTCTTTATGCATAGAGGAACATTTCTATCTCATATTGCCGCCAATCGTGTGGCTGCTGGCCCGAAAACCGAGCGCCACGCGAATTGCCATGGTGGCTATCGTTTTGTTGCTGGGTGGCATGGCATTGCGTGCCTGGCTATGGCAACATAGTGTGGCGCCGTTCCTGCACATTGCAAGCGGCGAGGGCGATTTTTTCACGCGTTACATCGAGAAAATATATAACCCGACATTCACGCGTCTCGATGGCCTGCTCGCCGGCGTCCTGCTGGCCGTGGTAAAAGTGTTCCGGCCAGGGTGGTGGACGTGGGCGATGGTTCGATCCAGGTGCTTCCTCGCAGGAGGACTGATCGGCGTTGCCGCAGCCATGTACATGCCGTCGCCTGGCTACGCGAGCGCCGTGTCCAGTTTTCCGCTTCTTTCGGCCAGCTTTGCTTGCATCGTGCTTGCGTCATCGGGTCCAAAGCATTGGGCCGGTCTCGTGCCGGGCGTCTTCCCGATCGCAACCATGGCATTCAGTCTTTATCTTGCCCACAAGCCGGTTTATCAGCTCATCCACTCTCATTTTGACGCACAGCTACAGGACGCCAATTTGCTTGCGTTGTGTGTCTACGGTGGGGGCGCACTCGCCGCGGGGAGCCTGCTTTACTTGACCGTAGAGCGGCCAGGTGTGCGCTTGTGCGCGTTTATTCTCAATCGCCGTCGACGTCGACTTGGGAGCGATGCTGACGGATCGTTCGTTGCCGATGCCCGAGTACCCTGAACCCGGAAATGCGCCCAGCATCCATTTGATGACGTTACCGATACTTTGGGGTGGATTTCCCTCGAATAGGCAGTGTTGCGCAAATTGCTTGGGCTCGTATAACCGCAGCCGCCATTGATGCTCGCGATAGGTTCGTCTACTCTGGTTTGCTTGGCATGAACGCCAGCGAGGACGCGAGACGGTGCTGTTGGTTCGTTTAGCTACGGCCGTACTGCGCGGAACGAACGTCGAACACGGGCAGATTCGGGATGCCGTTACGCATCGACGCCAGGAAGTCGTCGGCATCGAAGTATTGCCGGCCCCAGAAAAGGGCGGCTTTTTTGCCCTCGGTTATCACTGCGGCGACAACTTATCCCTAAAGCCACACTTTTTCGCGTAAAATATCAGGTTCGGCCTCTTGCCTGGCGCGCCCGCCGCTGCCTCGCCTGATGCATTTTTCAACTTTCTTCCGTATCACGCTCCCTCATGCCGAATTGGCTTTTGCCCGAAAATATTGCCGATGTATTGCCGTCGGAAGCGCGCAAGATCGAAGAGCTGCGCCGCCTCATGCTGGATAATTTCCGTCTGTACGGATATGAACTGGTGATGCCGCCCTTGCTCGAGTACCTGGAGTCGCTGATGACCGGCGCCGGCAAGGATACCGATCTGCGCACCTTCAAGCTGGTGGACCAGTTGTCGGGCCGCATGCTCGGCCTGCGCGCCGACATGACCACGCAAGTGGCGCGCATCGATGCCCACCTGCTCAACCGTAGCAGCGTCACCCGCCTGTGCTATGCCGGCAGCGTGCTTCATACCCGTCCGTCGGGCCTGCATGCGACGCGCGAGCCGCTGCAGATCGGCGCTGAAATCTATGGCCACGCCGGCCTGGAAGCGGACGCCGAAATCCAGGAACTGGCGCTCGCGTCCCTGGCGCTGGCCGGGTTCGATGCGGTGCGCCTCGATCTGTCGCACGTCGGCTTGCTGCGCGCTATTATTGCGCCGGATGAACAGGCGGTGCGCGACGAAGCTGCGCTGTACAGCCTGCTGCGCGCGAAAGATGCGCCAGGTCTGCGCGCCCTGACCGCGTCCTATGATGCCGTCACGCGCGAGGCGCTGCTGGCCTTGCCGAACCTGTATGGCGACATCGATGTGCTGGCGCGCGCGCGCGAAGTGCTGCCGCCGCTGCCGGGCGTGCAAAAAGCGCTGGCCGAACTGGCCGCGCTGGCTGGCTCGGCTTTGGGCCGCGCCGAAGTGGCGATCGACCTGGCCGACCTGCGCGGTTACCAATATGAAAGTGGCGCGATGTTTGCGCTGTATGTACCTGGCTTGCCGAATGCTGTGGCGCGCGGCGGCCGTTATGACCACGTCGGCGAAGCGTTCGGCCGGGCTCGTCCCGCGACCGGCTTCTCGCTCGATTTGCGCGAACTGGCGCGCCTGTTGCCCAGCGCGGAGCGCAAGCATTCGATCCGCGCGCCGTGGGGCAGTGCGCCAGAACTGAAGGAAAAAATCGCCGAGTTGCGCAAGGCGGGCGAGGTCGTGATCCAGAGTTTGCCGGGTCACAGTAATGAACAAGACGAGTTCGAGTGCGATCGCGTGCTGGTACTTGCCGATAATGGTAGTAGCTGGATTCTTAAAAACTTAGGTTGAGTGATGTCAAACAAAATTATGGCAAAGAACGTCGTTGTCATCGGCACCCAATGGGGCGATGAAGGTAAGGGCAAGATCGTTGACTGGTTGACCGATCACGCCCAGGGTGTGGTGCGCTTCCAGGGCGGCCACAATGCAGGCCACACGCTGGTCATCGGCGGCGTCAAGACCGCGCTGCAACTGATCCCTTCGGGCATCATGCGTCCAGGCGTTGCCTGCTACATCGGCAACGGCGTGGTGGTGTCGGTGCCGGACGTGCTGCGCGAAATCGACAAGCTGGAAAAAGTCGGCGTCGAAGTCGCTTCGCGCCTGAAAGTGTCGGACGCGGCGCCCGTGATCCTGCCTTACCACACCGCCATCGACCTGGCCCGTGAAGCCAAGCGCGGCGATGCCAAGATCGGCACCACCGGCAAGGGCATCGGCCCGGCCTACGAAGACAAGGTGGCGCGCCGCGCGATCCGCATCGCCGACCTGCTGAACGAAAAGCGCTTCGCCGAAAAACTGGCCGAAAACCTCGACTATCACAACTTCGTGCTGGAACACTACCTGAAGGCGCCGGTTGTCGACTATCAGAAGACCCTTGACGACGCGCTGGCCTATGTGCCGCGCCTGCGTCCGATGGTCACCGACGTGTCGAGCGCGCTGTACGCCGCGCACAAGGCCGGCGCCAACCTGTTGTTCGAAGGCGCGCAGGGTTCGCTGCTCGACGTCGATCACGGCACCTATCCGTTCGTCACCTCGTCGAACTGCGTGGCCGGCAATGCCGCCGCCGGTTCGGGCGTCGGTCCTGGCATGCTGCACTACATCATGGGCATCACCAAGGCCTACACCACGCGCGTCGGCTCCGGTCCGTTCCCGTCGGAACTGCCAACCGACGCTGGCGTCGGTCACCACCTGGCGCAAGTGGGCCATGAATTCGGCACCGTGACGGGCCGCGCCCGCCGCTGCGGCTGGTTCGACGCCGCCTTGCTGCGCCGCTCGGTGCAGATCAACGGCGTGTCGGGCATGTGCCTGACCAAGCTCGACGTGCTGGACGGCATCGACACCCTGAAGCTGTGCACCGGCTACACCATCGATGGCGTGTCGGTCGATATCTTCCCGTCGGGCGCCGAAGAAGCGGCCCGCTGCGTGCCGGTGTATGAAGAGATGCCAGGCTGGACCGAAAGCACGGTCGGCGCCAAGTCGATGGACGCGTTGCCGGCCACCGCGCGCGCCTATATCAAGCGGATCGAAGAACTGGTCGGCGTGCCGGTGGACATGGTCTCGACCGGTCCGGACCGCGAAGAAACGATCGTCCTGCGCCACCCGTTCCAATAAAACGCGTCGCACACAATCCGCCGCAAGGCGGATTTTTTCAAGCAACGAATAAAATACACCACCATGACTACACCGCAAAGCAATGACCAGCACCTGTGGGTGAACTGGGAGCAATATCACCGCCTGATCGAGCGCCTGGCGCTCAAGGTTCACGAATCGGGCTGGAAGTTTGACCAGGTGCTGTGCCTGGCGCGCGGCGGCGTGCGCCCCGGCGACGTGTTCTCGCGCATTTTCGACCTGCCGCTGGCGATCCTGTCGACCAGCTCCTACCGCGAAGACAAGGGCACCACCCAGGGCGACCTCGATATCGCCAAATACATGACCATGACCAAGGGTCCGCTGGCCGGCCGCATCCTGCTGGTCGACGATCTGGCCGATTCGGGCGTCACGCTCGACAAGGTCACGCATCACCTGAAAGACAATTTCCCGGGCGTGACGGAAGTCAAATCGGCCGTCATCTGGCTCAAGGGCTGCTCCGTCGTGCGTCCCGACTACTTCCTGGAAGAGTTGCCGCACAACCCCTGGATCCATCAGCCGTTCGAGGACTACGACGGCCTGCGCCCGCACCAGCTGGCGGCGTGGATCAAGAAAGGCGAGAAGGGCAAGTAATTGTTCTTTCGCGTAGCAGAAAAAAAGACGATCATGTATCGTCTTTTTTTTCGCCTGAAGGAATTGCGCATGACTATCCTGCATACGGCGCGGCTGCGCCTCGAACCGGTCACCGAAACCCATTACGAGGCCATGCACGCCATGAACTCGGATACCGAAGTGATGACCTTCCTGAACGCCGGCCAGCCGGAGACGGAAGAGCACACGCGCGCCGCCGTCGCCCGCATCATGGGGCGCTGGGCCGAGTGGGGCTATTCGTGGTGGGCCCTGATCCGCAAGGACGACGAGGTGCTGGTCGGCATGGCCTGTTTGCAGCATATCGGCGGCGACAAGGCGCAAGCGCACGAAATCGGCTGGCGCCTGGCGCGCGCGGGCTGGGGCAAAGGCTACGCCAGCGAAGCGGCCACCGCCATCGTCGCGCATGCGTTCGACGTGGTTGGCGCGCCGTTTGTGGTCGCCGTCGCCCATCCCGACAATGCTGCGTCCATCAAGGTCATGACGCGCCTGGGCATGCACTACACGGGGATGGAAAAGCACTACGATCTCGATTCGGTGGTCTACCGCCTGGATCGACCATGAACAAGGAAACCATATGATCACCTGCTATTTACGCTATATCATCGACCCGTACAAACTGCAGCAATTCGAAGCCTACGGCAAGCTGTGGATACCGCTGGTCGAGCGCTTCGGCGGCCAGCATCACGGCTACTTTTTGCCATCCGAAGGCGCCAGCAACGTGGCGCTGGCCATGTTCTCGTTCCCCAGCCTGGCGCTGTATGAACAATACCGCATCGACTCGCTGCAGGACCCCGACTGCCAGGCGGCGTTTCGCCATGCCGAGGAAACGCGCTGCATCGTCAGCTATGAACGCAGTTTTTTCCGGCCTGTGTTTGGCTGAAGTCATGTTAGCATGAGGAAATAACAACAGCCGATTTACATGGCTCGCTTGTTGAAGACCGTGATTGCAGCATGAGCGTCATTCGGCACGGTACTCGTGCCGGACGACACTACCACTAACGTGAGCAAGACGAGATCGATGACGCGATACAGTTCAGATGATGCGCATTTTTCCTTTGAGGATAGTGGGTTTCGTATCCCCGGGCCGCCCGCTCAGCCATTAATGGCGCAGTGGCATGGCCGCAATCAAGCTGTGACGGTCGCTGGTCTATCGATTCCATCAGGCATGGTGTATGTCGGGGAGAATTTTCCAGGAAGAGATGGCCCACCCGATCCCTGCCTGATCGATCCCCTGAAAGCGGTCGACTTGCGGGCCGATTACAACCAGGCGCATGCCCATGAAGATCGGCCCAGTTATGCCGATATGTCTCCGAGCGCACGCGGCGCCTATTTGAAATGGCTTGCTGATGGCCGCAGTGGTCCTGACGCCGATATCAGCAATATCTGGCTATTTTTCTTTGGCCTGGAACGCCGGGTTTTACTGGACTTCCAAGCTGACAAGACACTGCTTGCAGAGTTGCCAATAATTGCCAAAGAATTGCTGCGGCTCTTGAAGCATTACGGCAAGACATCATCGTTGTTTCAGCGGAAGTGCGGTGAGCTTCTGGATGTCGTCAATTTGTTGCAGGCGCCGCCTCAACTGTATTTGCAAGCCGTTCCAGAGTTAGCCGTTGGCACCGTGATGCCCATGCAGCTGCGCCTCGCCATCGGCCAGGCTGTGGCTGACCGGCATCCTATTCCGGTGCAGCTGGCCTTGGCCTGGGTACTGCACGATCCGGCGATCGTACTGAGCCCGGCGACCGCGTATTGCGATGAGCAATTCCATGCGCTCTTCCTGGCAAAATATGGGAACATGCATGGTGACCGGATCAGGATCCGGCCGACGGCGGCCAGACTGAAATGTGTGTATGCACCGGCGTCCGGCTTCCTCCGGGACACGCAAGGCATCGATGTCGAACTGGGCGATATTCCAGATATCAACGCCATCGACGGACCCGTCAATTTCCTGCAAAGAGTGGTGGACGAATGTACCGCCGTGCTCGAGATGCAGAACGCCACCGCCACCTTGGCACTGGAACTGCTGATCATGCAGGCGCAGATCAACCAGGTATTGAGCGACGAAAAAATGGTGGTACTCGATGAACAGATCGCTTCCTGGAGTCACCTGGGCACGCAACAACAGCGCAAGCTGATGATGCACGCTCGATTGCTGCAGCAAGAACCGATGCTGTCTTCCACCATGCGACGCAAGGTGCAAGACGCGGGACAGGCGGTGCGCGAAGCGTGCGCCGAATTTATCGTGGGCATTGCCAACTCCGACGCGCATCTGCCGCGTGGCGCGGTAGCGGTGCTGGAGCGGCTGTATGATTTTCTTGATGTCGAGCGCAAGAAGCTGTACCTCGCCCTGCATGGGGTGGAGATGGCGCCGGCAACCAAGCACGCCACGGTGTCAGACGCCCTCCCTTCCGGCGTGGTCATGCTTGACCTCGCGCGCATTGCACAATTGCAGAGCGATAGTGAAAAACTGGCAGTATTACTTGGTAATATATTCGTCGACGATACCGTGCCCGTGCCCGTTCCTGTGGCAACGGCGTCTCCAATCTCGTCTTCGCTGGACCGCCTGACCGGACTCGATTCTGCGCACACGGTATTCATGCGCCAACTGCTTGCCCGTTCATCGTGGTCACGCAGCGAATTGGAAGTGCTCGCCCGCAGTCTGGACATGATGCTCGATGGCGCGCTGGAACATGTCAATGAAGCCTGCCTCGACGCCTATGACTGCCTGTGCTCCGAAGGCGATGATCCGATTGACATCAATCCCGACATCCACGAAAGAATCGCACCATGAGTTTGCCACCTATCCGCCCCAGGGACCGCGATGCCGTCCTCCAGTCCTTGCGTGCCGGCGTGGTGCCGCGCGTCGGGCAGCATCTGATACAGGTAGGCCGCAAGCATGAGATAGAAACACTGGTATCCGATCTGGACAGGCTTGCCGACGGCGGCTCGGCGATCCGCTTTGTGATCGGTGAATATGGTTCCGGCAAGACGTTTTTCCTGAACCTGATACGCGCCGTGGCGATGGAAAAGAAACTGGTCACCGCCAATGCCGACCTGAATCCCGACCGGCGCCTGCACGCCACCGGCGGCCAGGCACGCTCGCTGTATGCCGAGTTGATGCGCAACCTGTCCACACGCTCCAAGCCGGACGGTGGCGCGATGACGGGCATCGTCGAGAAATTTGTTTCGACGGCGAAAACCGAAGCGGCGGCGCAGGGCGTTGCGACCGAAACGGTTATCCGCCAGAAGCTTGAACACCTGACGGAGATGGTCAATGGCTTTGATTTTGCCGATGTGATTGCCGCGTATTACAAAGGTTTTGAGACGGGCAACGAGCAATTGAAGGCCGATGCCATCCGCTGGCTGCGCGGTGAGTTCAATACCAAGACTGAAGCGCGCCAGGCCCTGGGCGTGCGGGCCATCGTCGACGACGCCTCGTTCTACGACCAGCTCAAGCTGTTTGCACGCTTCGTGCGCCTGGCGGGCTTTACGGGCTTTGTCGTCTGTCTTGATGAGCTGGTCAACTTGTACAAGTTGGCCAATACGGCCGCGCGCAATGCCAACTACGAGCAAATTCTGCGCATTCTGAATGACACCTTGCAGGGCAATACCGAAGGGCTGGGTTTTATCCTGGGCGGCACGCCTGAATTTTTGCAGGATGCGCGCCGTGGTCTGTTCAGCTATCCCGCATTGCAAAGCCGCCTGGCGGAAAATACCTTCGCCACGGCGAGGCTGGTCGATTACAGTGGTCCGGTGCTGCGCCTTGCCAGCCTGACTCCCGAAGACTTTTATGTCTTGCTGCAAAAAGTGCGCAACGTCCATGCGTATGGCGTGGCTGAGAAATTCGCCCTGCCTGACGAAGCGATTCACGCCTTCATGGAGCATTGCGCAAGGCGCGTTGGCGAATTCTATTTCAGGACGCCGCGTACTACTATCACGTCCTTTGTCGGCTTGCTGGCGGTACTTGAGCAAAATCCGTCGTCACGCTGGCAGGCATTGCTGGAGCAGGTCGACGTGTTTGCCGATACCGGCGGCGCTGCCGATGCCCAGCTGGAACCGGACGAAGATTTCGCCGGCTTCCGGATCTGACCATGTCCGCCGGCGAACCGCGTTCATCGGCCGCATTCAGCTTGCTGGACGTCCGCATCCAGCGCTGGATATGGACAGAGAAATGGAGCGTCTTGCGCGACGCGCAGGAGCGGGCGATTCCGGCGCTGGTCGGCTGCGACCGCGATGTGCTGATTGCCGCTGCTACTGCCGCAGGCAAGACCGAGGCCGCTTTCTTCCCCATCCTGACGCATTTGCTGGCCAATATCCAGGACACCGGCCTGTGTATCTATATCAGTCCGATCAAGGCCCTGATCAATGATCAGTTCATGCGCCTCGAACGGTTGTGCGAACAGCTGGAAATTCCCGTCTGGCCCTGGCATGGCGATATTTCTTCGTCTTCTAAAAACCGTTTTTTCAAGCAACCATCGGGCGTGGTGTTGATTACACCGGAATCGCTCGAAGCGATGCTGTGCAATCGCGGCTTCCAGGTGCCGCAGTTGTTTGCCAGGCTGCGCTATATCGTGGTTGACGAGCTGCATGCTTTTATCGGTAGCGAGCGCGGCAAGCAACTGCAGTCGCTGATGCAGCGGATGGAATTGGCGGTGGGGCACAAGGTGGTGCGGGTCGGGCTGTCCGCGACCCTCGGTGATCTTGGCATGGCGGCGGAATTCTTGCGCTTGCGTGGTGGCGATGGCGTCGAGATCATCAATTCGAATGCCGATCCGGTACGTCTGCAGCTTGAAATCAAGGCGTATGTGGAGCCGGCACATTTGCCGGCAGAGCAGCAGGATGCCCCCGCCATCACGACCAGTTCCATCGTCCGGCATCTGTTCGACACCTTGCGCGGTTCGAACAACCTGGTCTTTCCGAATACCCGCGGGCTGGTCGAGGAATACGCCCATGCCCTGGGCTGGCTGTGCGAGCAGCAGCATATCACCAACGAATTCTGGCCGCATCACGGCAACCTGTCGCGTGACATCCGGGAAGAAACCGAAGCGGCGCTGAAGAACAAGGCTTTGCATGCCACCGCCATTTGTACCAATACGCTGGAATTGGGGATCGATATCGGCGCCGTCAAAAGCATTGCCCAGATCGGCTCTCCGCCATCGGTGGCCAGCATGCGCCAGCGCCTGGGGCGTTCCGGGCGGCGCCCCGGCGAGCCGGCCATCTTGCGCGGCTATGTCACGGAACAGGCATTGATGAAGGATTCCACCCTGGATGTGCAGTTGCGCACAGGGTTGTTCACGTTCGCTGCGATGGTCAGCCTGCTGGAAGAGAAGTGGGTCGAACCACCGCAAACGGATGGCTTGCACTTTTCAACACTGATCCAGCAATTGCTATCCCTGATTGCCCAGCGTGGCGGCGTGCAGGCAGGTGACGCCTATCGCGCGCTGTGTGTGCAAGGCCCCTTTCCGGCCTTGGGCAAAGCTGATTTTCTCGATATGTTGCGCCATCTGGGCAAGCTCGAACTGATACAGCAGGACGCATCAGGTGTACTGCTGCATGGGGCAAAAGGTGAGCGCATGGTCAATCACTACTCTTTTTATGCCGCGTTTGCGGCGGAAGAAGAATATCGCGTCGTCTGCGATAGCCGCGTGCTGGGCTCCCTGCCTGTGTCGAGTAGCGTGTCCATCGGCGACTACATCGTGTTTGCAGGAAAAACCTGGTGTGTCGAGACGATAGAAGAAGAAGGCAAAACCATTTTGGTCAGCAAGACATCGATCGGCAAGGCGCCGGTGTTTGCCGGCGGAAAAGGGCATTTGCATGCCAGGATCAGGCAGCGCATGCGCGAACTGTACCGTGGCAGCGAGGTGCCGCATTTTCTCGATGCCGCCTCCGTCCTTTTGTTGCAGGAAGGGCGAGACAGCTATGTGCGCTATCGTCTCGATCAGCGCGTGATGCTGAGCATGGGAAGCAATATCTATCTGCTGACCTGGCTGGGCGACAAGCAGAACGAAGCCCTGGCCGCAGTGCTGCGCAAGGCGGGCGTGAGCGTCTCGGTATCCGGTCCTGCGATCGAGATTTTCGCCAAGGAAACTGACGAGCAGAGGATCGCGCAATATCTGCAGGCGTTTGCCCGCCAGCCGCCGCCTGACGCGCAGCAACTGTTGGCGGGTGCATTCAATCTGCGCAGGGAAAAATGGGATTGGGCGCTGCCCGAGCACTTGCTGAAAAAATCCTATGCCAGCTTGCAGATGGATGTGGCCGGAGCGCATGCCTGGACGCAGCAATATGCGGCTGCGCCGCAGGCGCATGACGATTAAAACCTGATTGGACAAGGCGCGGCCGTACCGCCGCCGAAGCCGGCATAACCGGATCTGGTGTCGAGATTGAGCGTCAGGTTGCCCTTGTCGGGCATGTCGATGCAGTATTCGCCGGTGGCCGTGATGATGCGGCAGATGCGTTTCGGGTCATTCGGGGCGCTCCACAGTTCGATGCGGGCCGCCTCGAACCATTTTGGCCTGGCTGCCGCATGCGCTTCGGCAAAGCCTTTTGCCAGGCGCGTTTGCGGCGTATCGGGCGGCGCCACGAACTGTTGCGGATGTTCGGCGCGCAGCTGGCGGTCGATGGCGTCGGGCCTGGGCGCGGCAGGCGGCGCTTCGGCGGGCACGGTGTCGTCGGCGGGGCTTGTCGGCGGGTCCGAGCCGCGCTCTGTCTGGGCGGATGGCGCATCCCAAGGTGCCGGAAAACGCGCCCGGCCGACGATTTTGTTAAGCTGGCACTCCCGGCTTGCGGCCGCAACGAAAGCAATTGCATGAGCGACGATAGCCATTTTTATGAACCCGCGCGGGGCCATGGCCTGCCGCACGATCCCTTCAACGCCATCGTCGGGCCGCGCCCGATCGGCTGGATCGCCACGCGCAGCAATGCGGGCGTGCTCAACCTGGCGCCCTACAGTTTTTTCAATGCCTTCAATTACACGCCGCCGCTGATCGGTTTTTCCAGCATCGGCCGCAAGGATACCTTGCGCAATATCGAAGAGAATGGTGAATTCGTGTGGAACCTGGCCACGCGGCCATTGGCCGACGCCATGAACACCAGTTGCGCGCCGGCGCCGCCCGAAGTCGATGAATTCGCGCTGGCAGGCCTGAGCCCGCTCGCTTCACGCGTGGTGCAGGTGCCGCGCGTGGCCGAAAGCCCGGTGTCGTTCGAATGCCGGCGCACGCAGATCATCGAACTGCAAGGTGTCAATGGCAGCGGTGTCGGCAGCTGGCTGGTGCTGGGGGAGGTGGTGGGCGTGCATATCGCGCGCCATCTGCTGAAAGATGGCGTGTACGACACGGCCGCCGCCGCGCCGATCCTGCGCGGCGGCGGCCCGGCCGATTATTTTGAAATCAGGGCCGACGGCCTGTTCAAGATGCGCAGGCCGGCCTGGCCTTGATACTGGTCAGGCCGGCCTGGTTCAGGCGACGGTCGGATGGCGCTCCCTGACGATGCCGCGATACACCAGCCATGTTGCGGTCAGGCTGATGGCGCCGGCGCCGGCCATCCAGTAGCCTGGCGAGGCCTTGTCGCCGGTGCTCTCGATCAGCAAGGTCGACACCAGCGGCGTCAGGCCGCCGAATAGCGCCGTGGCCAGGCTGTAGGCCAGCGAAAAGCCGGTGGTGCGCACGCTGGCCGGGATGATTTCCGTCAGCGCGACGATGGTGGCGCCGTTGTAGCTGCCGTACAGGAAGGAAAACCACAGCTCCACCATCACCATATGGTTGAAGCTGGGATGGCCGACCAGCCAGGACAGCGATGGATACGCGGTCAGCATGGTCAGCGCGGCGCACACCGCCATGATGGGCCAGCGCCCGATGCGGTCGGACAACGCGCCCATCACCGGCAGCCAGATGAAGTTCGACAGGCCGACGCACAGCGTGACGAGCAGGCTTTCCTCGGTGCTCAGTTTGAGCACGCTCTTGCCGAAGGTCGGCGTGTAGACGGTGATCAGGTAGAACGCCACCGTGGTCAGCACCACCAGCATGGCGCCGGCGACTACCAGCGGCCAGTTCATGGCGATGGTCTTCAACATCTGGCGGAAGGTCGGATGCGACTTGCGCGCCAGGTAGGCTTCGGTCTCCTGCAGCGAGCTGCGGATATAGAACACCACCGGAATGATCGAGCAGCCGATGAAGAACGGGATGCGCCAGCCCCAGTCGGCGATGAAAGCCGGGCTCAAGGTCTGGTTGAGGAAGTAGCCCAGTGCGGCGGAGAAAATGATGGCCACTTGCTGGCTGGCCGACTGCCAGCTGACGTAATAGCCCTTGTTGCCGGGTGTGGCCATCTCGGACAGGTAGACCGATACGCCACCGAGTTCCACACCGGCGGAAAAGCCTTGCAGCAGGCGCCCGATCAGCACCAGGAATGGCGCCAGCAGGCCGATGGTGGCGTAGCCGGGCACGAAGGCGATCAGTGCCGTGCCGGAAGCCATGATGGCCAGGGTCAGCACCAGGCCCTTGCGCCGGCCGATGCGGTCGACATAGCTGCCGAGAATGATGGCGCCCAGCGGACGCATGAAAAAGCCCGCGCCGAAGGTGGCGAAGGTCATCATCAGTGCGGCAAATTCGCTGGTGGCAGGGAAGAACGCCTTGGAAATATACGTCGCATAAAAGCCGAACAGGAAAAAATCGTACATTTCGATGAAGTTCCCGCTCGTCACCCGGATGACGGTGGCGAAGCGCGACGGAGCGCGCACCGTGGCGCGCGGCGCGATGGCCTCGGCGACGGGTGTGGCGGGGGAGGGAGTAGCCATGTGTTACCTATTGGTGAAAAATGAAAAAACGTCGTTCAGAGTCTATCCCCGCAGATGAATACATCTCCCGGGATAGACTCCTGGTGCATTAGTGCGGGACTGGCTTGGACTGTGGCGCAGGCGCCGAAGCGGGCTGCAAGCCGGTGGCCTCGATGGCGCCGGCGTTGGCCGGCGATGACAGGAAGCGCAGCAGGGCGCGTCCGGCTTCGGGCTGCCTGGCGTCGCTCACCAGCGCGGCTGAAAATTCCGTTATCAGTTGCACCTCTGCCGGCAGCAGGCCGACGATGTCGATGCCTTCCACAGGCAACAGCTCGCTGCGCTGCTGGCAACCGAAATCGGCCTGGCCGTGCGCGATGATTTCACCGACCGGGGTGGCGGGGATTTTCGCGGCCTTGCCCTGCATCTGTTCCGAGATTTGCAGCGTCTTCATCAGTTTCTTCTCGATGTATTCGCCGCTGGCGCTGTCCGAATAGGCCACTTTGTTCGCCTGCAGGAAGGCCTTGCGCAAGCCCTCGGTGGTGCTGATGTCGGGCTTGGCGGTGCCGCGGCGCACGGCGCAGGCAATCGGCGAGTTCGCCAGCACCACCTTGCTGCCTGCGACCAGGCGGCCTTCCTGCATCAGTTTGTCGAGCGCATCGCCGACCATGATGACGACATCGATCGGCTCGCCGCGCGCCAGTCGCGCCGGGATCGCGTTTTTGGTCGCGCCCATCGACGGCCCCCATTCGGACACCAGATGGTCGCCGCTGGCGCGCTCGTAGGCGGGCGCCAGGTTTTTATAGGCCTGGGCGAAACCGCCCGAGCTGACCACGCGGATGTCGGCGGCCTGCGCGGCGCCGGCGCCGAGCAACACCAGTGCGGCGAGCAGTGGCCGCGATGTGTGCATCAGAATATGTTGAAGCATGGTGCTTTCTCCTGTTGTTAAAATTTATGCATGAGGCCGAGCGTCAGGCCCAGGCCGTGGCGGTCATTGGCGCGGCCCGCAGTGACGCCGGCGGCATCGCCTTGCCACAAGGTGTAATCCGATTCAATGTACACGGTCGAGCGTGGCGAGAGCGACTTTTCAAGGTAGGCAAAGGCGCGCTGGAAGCCGTCGTCGACGTAGCCGGTGGCGGTTCGCCGCACCTTGTAGTACGCAGTCGTGAGCAGCAGGTCGGGCGCAAACTGGCGGCTCACGCCGGCCGATAACACGCCCTGCCGCACGGACTTGCCGACGCCGACATCGGCGCGGTTGACGCCCACGTTGGCCTTGAACTGCCAGGCATCGACCTTGTAGGCCGCGCCCACAGTGGCGGCGTCGAGGCTGCGGTTGTCGCGATTATGAAAACGCATCACCGCGCCGGACACGGCCAGAGCGTCCTGCCGGTAGGTCAGGGCGCCGCCCCAGGTCGACATGGCCGACGTGTTGCCGGCCACCTCGCCGAAGGAATACGCGGCGCGCGCCACCACCGGTCCGACCGTGGTGCTGTATTTCACCATATTGTCGAGCCGGTAGAAGTTGTCGGCATAGCCGCTGGTACCGTATTGCTGGCCGAACGCATGCCGGCCGAAAGCGGTATTGCTCAAGCCGGTGATATTGACGTTGGGGTTAAACGAGGCGTAGCGCACGCCGAGCGGGTCGACTGGCGCGATGGCGTCGGAGATCAAGGTCGCCTGGCGTCCCAGGTAGACCGAGCCCAGCGGCGACTTCAGTCCGACCCAGGCCTGGCGGTCGAACAGCTTGTCGGATTTGGCCGCAGTGCCTGCATCCAGATTGAGCCCGCCCTCCAGCCGGTACAGCGCCTGCCAGCCGGCGCCGAGATCCTCCTGGCCGTGCACTCCCCAGCGGCTGGTGTTGTTGACGCCGCTGCTGAGCGACGGCGTGCCGCCGCCGGGTGTCGGGGCGTTGGCAGCGTTCAAGCCGTTGGTATAGCGCGCGCCGACATCGGCGATGCCATAGAAAACCGCGCTGCTCTGGGCCAGGCAGGTGCCGTTGGCCGCAAGCAATAGCGCGAACGTACAATACTGTCGCATTATGTCTCCCTTGTTGTGGATGGTGCCTTCTTGATGAGGCTCATCATTCGTCCCCCATCATCGTTGAAATGGCATAATTTGATAATTGCAATTTTTCCGGGAATTAATGCATGCAACGCATCAATTACGAGCTTCATGATTTGCAGGCCTTTGTCGCCGTGGCCGAGCGCAACAGCTTCCGCCACGCCGCGGCCGATTTGTTCCTGTCGCAGCCTGCGCTGAGCCGCCGGATTGAAAAACTGGAAGATGCGCTGGGGGTCAGGCTGTTCGAGCGCACCACGCGGCGCGTGCAGCTGACCAATGTCGGGCAGGTGTTCCTGGTCAATGTGCGCGATGCGCTCAACGGCCTGGAGGACGCCGTGCTGGGAGTGGCCGACCTGGCAGCCCACCGCACCGGCACGGTGACGCTCGCCTGCGTGCCGTCGGCCGTGTGGCATTTTTTGCCCGCTGTGCTCAAGCGCTTCAGCACGCAGTTTCCGAAAATCCGCGTGCGCGTGCATGACGAAAGCGCGCAGGACGTGCTCAACCTCGTGCTGGCCGGCGAGGCGGACTTCGGCATCTGCTTCACGGGCGCGGAAAATTCCGAGATCCTTTTCCAGCCCATCTTTGTCGAGAGCTATGTGCTGGCGATGCGGCACGACCACCCGCTGGCCAAACGCAAGAAGCTGAGCTGGAAGGATACGGTCAATGAACGCTATATCGCGGTGGCCAAGTCGAGCGGCAACCGCAGCGTGCTCGACGCTGCGCTGTCCGGCGTCGAAAAGCACCCGTGGATCTCGTGCGAGATCAACCATGTGTCCGGCGTGCTGGCGCTGGTGGAGTCGGGCCTGGGCGTGGCGGCGGTGCCGGCGCTGTCCATCTTGCCGGAGCGGCAAAGCATGGTCGTCGGCGTGCCGCTCGTCAATCCCGCCGTCAAGCGCACGCTCGGCCTGATCAGCAAGCATCGCCATGCGATGGCGCCGGCCGCGCGCACCCTGTTCGACATGCTGGCCGAGAATATCATCAAGCAGCGGCGGCCGGCGTGAGCGGCGCCTGGCATACACTGTCAAACCCAGTGCACAAAATCAAGGAGACCCGCATGCCCCGCTTTGCCGCCAATCTCACCATGATGTTCAATGAAGTGCCGTTCCCGCAGCGCTTTGCCGCCGCCGCCAGGGCCGGCTTCCAGGGTGTCGAATTCCTGTTCCCCTATGAGCATGCGGCGCAGGATGTGGCGCTCTGGCTGCGCGAGCATGGCCTGCAGAACGTGCTGTTCAACCTGCCGCCGGGCGACTGGGCGGCCGGCGAGCGCGGCCTCGCTTCGCTGCCGGGGCGCGAGGAAGAGTTTCGCGCCGGCGTGGCGCAGGCCATCGACTATGCGCTGGCGCTGGGCACCCCGCGCCTGCACATGATGGCGGGGCTGGTGCCGGGCGGCGCCGACCTGGCGCCGCACCGCGCTACCTATCTGGCCAATCTGCAATACGCCGCCACGGCCGCCGGCGCGCATGGCATCGAGATCATGATCGAACCGATCAACGGCCGCGACATGCCCGGTTACTTCCTCGTCACCCAGGCCCAGGGCCATGCCTTGCGCCTTGCATCGGGCGCGCCCAACGTCAAGGTGCAGATGGATTTTTACCATGCGCAGATCGTCGAGGGCGACCTCGCCACGACGTTCAAAAAACACTTCGATGGCATCGGCCACGTGCAGATCGCCAGCGTCCCGGCGCGCAATGAACCGGACGACGGCGAAGTCAATTACCCGTATCTGTACCGGCTGCTCGACGAGCTGGGCTACGAAGGCTGGATCGGCTGCGAATACCGTCCGCGCGGGCGTACCGAGGAGGGGCTGGGGTGGCTTGCGGCCTGCAACAGCAAAGCGACTATCGCGACGACATGAGTTGTCGTTCTGATGGAGGAAGTCATGAAATCGCATAGCGCAGTTTGCCCGATTCGATGGCAGACAGGAGCTGTCCATCGTGATCGTGGCGCATTGCGGCGCCGTGCAACTTGAGGGCATCGGCGGCACAATGGCCATCCGCATCGAGGACTGCCAGCATTTTTATGACCTCGATTACTCGTTACCGTAATCCCGATAAGATGCTTGACGCGGACGGCTACTTGCCCAGGATCGACGTCACATTGTCGGTGCCCGGCGCGCCGAACAGCTGCTGCTTGAGCATATGCAGCTGGTCGCGCACCTGCGCCGCTTTTTCGAACTCCAGGTTCTTGGCGTGGTCGACCATCAGTTTTTCCAGGCGCTTGATTTCCTTGCTGACCTGTTTCTCGCTCATCGCTTCGAACTTGGCCGTTTCCTGCGCCACCTGCAGGTTTTCGCGCGCTTCCTGCGGGCTGTAGACGCCGTCGATCATCTCGCGGATCGATTTTTTCACGCCGATCGGGATGATGTTGTTGGCGGTATTGAAGGCGATCTGCTTGGCGCGGCGCCGTTCCGTCTCGTCGATGGCGCGGCGCATCGAGTCGGTGATGCGGTCGCCGTACAAAATCGCCGTGCCGTTCAGGTTGCGCGCGGCGCGGCCGATGGTCTGGATCAGGCTGCGCTCGGAGCGCAAGAAGCCTTCCTTGTCGGCGTCGAGTATCGCCACCAGTGACACTTCGGGCAAATCGAGGCCCTCGCGCAGCAGATTGATGCCGACCAGCACGTCGAACGTGCCCAGGCGCAGGTCGCGCAAAATCTCCACGCGCTCGACGGTTTCGATATCGCTGTGCAGGTAGCGCACCTTGATGCCATGGTCGCTCAGGTATTCGGTCAGTTGCTCGGACATGCGCTTGGTCAGCGTGGTGACCAGCACGCGCTCGTCCTTTTTGATGCGCTCGACGATTTCCGACATCAGGTCGTCGACCTGGCTGCTGGCCGGGCGCACGATGATCTGCGGGTCGACCAGGCCGGTCGGGCGCACCACCTGTTCCACCACCTGGTCGGAGTGCTGTCTTTCGTACTCGGCCGGCGTGGCCGAGACAAAAATCGTCTGCCGCATCTTCTGTTCGAATTCCTCGAATTTCAAGGGCCGGTTGTCGAGCGCCGACGGCAGGCGAAAGCCATAGTCGACCAGGTTGGTCTTGCGCGAACGGTCGCCGTTGTACATGGCGCTGAGCTGGCCCGTCAGCACGTGCGACTCGTCGAGGAACATGATGGCGTCAGCCGGCAGGTAGTCGACCAGGGTCGGCGGCGGCTGGCCGGGCAGGGCGCCGGACAGGTGGCGCGAGTAGTTCTCGATGCCTTTGGTAAAGCCGATCTCGGCCATCATTTCCAGGTCGAAACGGGTGCGCTGTTCCAGCCGCTGCTCTTCGATCAGCTTGTTTTCCTTGCGGAAAAATTCCAGCCGTTCGCGCAGCTCGTCCTTGATGGTCTCGACGGCGCGCAGCACGGTCGAGCGCGGCGTCACATAGTGCGATCCCGGATACACCGTAAAGCGCGGAATCTTCTGCCGCACGCGGCCCGTCAGCGGGTCGAACAGCTGGATCGATTCGATCTCGTCATCAAACATTTCCAGGCGCACCGCCAGCTCGGCGTGTTCGGCCGGGAAGATGTCGATGGTGTCGCCGCGCACGCGGAAGGTGCCGCGGCCAAAGTCGACCTCGTTGCGCGTATATTGCATCTGGATCAGGCGCGCAATCACGTCGCGCTGGCTCACCTTGTCCTTCACGCGCAGGGTCAGAATCATCTGGTGGTATTCGTTGGGATTGCCGATACCGTAGATGGCCGAGACGGTGGCAACGATCACCACGTCGCGCCGCTCCATCAGCGACTTGGTGCACGACAGGCGCATCTGTTCGATATGCTCGTTGATCGAGGAGTCTTTCTCGATGAACAGGTCGCGCTGCGGCACATACGCTTCCGGCTGGTAGTAATCGTAGTAGCTGACGAAGTATTCGACCGCGTTTTGCGGGAAGAAATCGCGAAACTCGCTGTACAGCTGCGCGGCCAGCGTCTTGTTCGGCGCGAAGATGATGGCCGGCCGGCCCATGCGCGCGATCACGTTGGCCATCGTATAGGTCTTGCCCGAACCGGTCACGCCGAGCAGGGTCTGGAAGGCCAGGCCATCGGCTATGCCTTCGGACAATTGGGCGATCGCGGTCGGCTGGTCGCCGGCCGGCAGGAAGGGCTGGTGCAGCTTGAACGGCGAGTCGGGAAAGGTAACGACTGTCGGTTCGGCGTCGTTGACGTTGGATAAATCGGGCATGTGAATCAGACCTTTGTTAGAATAGACCTCCGCTGGCGGCCCCGATGCGGTATTAACGGTATTTGGGCGCTGTCAACAACTCCGCTGTGAACCTGCTTCCAATCAAATCCAATCTTATCATGACGAACCCAACTGTTTCTGCCAGTCTGTTTAGCGCCATCGAGATGGCCCCACGTGACCCGATCCTGGGTATCACCGAAGCATTTAACGCGGATCAGAATGCCGCTAAAATCAATCTTGGCGTCGGCGTTTATTATGACGACAACGGCAAAGTGCCTCTGTTAGCTTGCGTACGCAAAGCCGAAGCGATCCTGATCGAACAGGCCGCGCCACGCACCTACCTGCCGATCGAAGGCCTTGCGGCTTACGATAAAGCGGTACAAGAACTGGTATTTGGGGCCGACAGCGCCGTGATTCAAGAGCGCCGTGCCGTTACCGTGCAAGCCATCGGTGGCACGGGCGCGCTGAAGCTTGGCGCCGACTTCCTGCAGCGTTTTGCACCCGGCGCCCAGGTCTATATCAGTGACCCGAGCTGGGAAAACCACCGCGCGCTGTTTGAAAGCGCCGGTTTCGTAGTCAACAACTACACCTATTACGACGCCGCCACCCATGGCGTCAATTTCGAAGGCATGCTGGCCAGCCTGAACACCATGCCGGCCGGCTCCATCGTGGTGCTGCACGCCTGCTGCCACAACCCGACTGGCGCCGACCTGACCGCCGCCCAGTGGGACCAGATCATTACCGTTGTCACCTCGCGCGGCCTGGTGCCGTTCCTCGACATGGCCTACCAGGGCTTCGCCAACGGCATCGCCGAAGACGGCGCCGTGGTGCTGCGCTTTGCCCAGGCCGGCGGCCCGCTGCTGGTGTCGAACTCGTTCTCGAAGTCGTTCTCGCTGTATGGCGAGCGCGTCGGCGCCCTGAGTGTGGTGGCGTCGAGCGCCGAAGAAGCGACGCGTTTGCTGTCGCAACTCAAGCGCGTGGTGCGCACCAACTACTCGAACCCGCCAGTACACGGCGGCAAGGTGGTCGCCACCGTGCTGTCGACCCCGGAACTGCGCCAGCTGTGGGAAGAAGAGCTGGCCGGCATGCGCGTGCGCATCCGCGAAATGCGCAATGCCTTCGTTGAAAAGCTGAAGGAAAAAGCGCCAGGCCACGACTTCGAATTCGTGCGCCAGCAAATCGGCATGTTCTCGTACTCCGGCCTGACCAAGGAGCAGGTGGCGTCGCTGCGCGAGCAGTCGATCTACGCCGTCGACACCGGGCGTATCTGCGTGGCGGCATTGAATTCGCGCAATATCGACATCGTGATTGACGCGATTGCCAAAGTGCTTTAAGATCTTGCTTCTTCGGCGCTGCTTGCAAGAGCAGCGCCGAAGGCAGTAGAAAGTCGTGGCGCTTGTATTGAACAGGTCTTGAAAATTGAGTCTTGCAAATATGAAATAAACGACATATAATATTGCCTCTTTTCCCTGATAGCTCAGTTGGTAGAGCGACGGACTGTTAATCCGCAGGTCCCTGGTTCGAGTCCAGGTCGGGGAGCCAGAATTTGAAAGCCACGTTGAAAAACGTGGCTTTTTCATTTTCAGCGCCACTTTTCCAGCGGGTGCCGGGCTTGGCGGCAAACCATCTTTTACACCCCGCCACCCGCTTTGCCGATTTGCGCTATCCTTTCCAGACGTTACGAGAAGGATAGCCACCATGACCTGCACCGCCGCCTTGCGCCATATCGTCCTGTGCGAATTGAACAGCGACATCACGCCCGCCAAACACGCCGAGCTCGTGTGCGAGTTTTCCCTGCTGAAAGACAGCGTGCCCGGCGTGCTGCAATTCGAGTGGGGGCCGAACGTCAGCCCGGAAGGCCTCGACGACGGCTACACCGATTGCTTCACCCTGACCTTCGCCGGCGTCGCCGCCCGCGACGTCTACCTGTCCCATCCGGCCCACCTGGCCTTTGTCGAACTGTTGAAGCCGTGGCTGGCGCGGGTGCTGGTGTTTGATTATTTCCCGCAGGAAGTGCCGGGCTGAGCGCATCTTTAAAATTTTCTTGCGAGAATCTGGACAGTTGAAAAATCGCTGTATATAATGCGGCCTCTTTTCCCTGATAGCTCAGTTGGTAGAGCGACGGACTGTTAATCCGCAGGTCCCTGGTTCGAGTCCAGGTCGGGGAGCCAGAATAAAGCGTTGATTACAAAGGCCTTCTTCGGAAGGCCTTTGTTGTTTACATGCACTCCGGTGGCCATCCCGGTGGCGCCGCGTACAGGGCCGAACTCGACTGCCGGTCAAAAGCGCGCGCCAGTCCCCTAGTTGTACGATTCTGCAAGCCCGCTAGCACGTAGCAGTGCCGGCGCACGCGCCATTGCTCGCCACCAGCAACAGTCTCATTCCCAGCTGTGATACATCTCATTACAAATGATGATTGGCAAAATATGGCGCAGTGCAGCATAATTCATCTGTCTCCTCCAACTCCTCCAAGAATTGGATTCAACCCGCCCTCAGTTGGCGGGTTTTTTTTCGGCAAAATTTCGTCTTCGAGGCCAGCGATGGCCATTAATGCATGAAGCACATGGAAAACGTCGAGAAAATAGCTGTTGTGGACCGGTAAGGTTGCCAATTTTCTTGATGGGCTGGCATTCTTTGCTCAGGAGAAAAGAGTTGCCTGCACTCGAAAAAAGTTATCGATGATATAAAGACCAAGTTGCGCGCCTGTTTGGCGGACTGGGGAGGGATTTCGGGCCGAAATGCCTTAGCTCAGGCCGTCTTTTCGCAACCAGCTGGCTTGTAAATGCGCTGCGTAGAAGCCGGGTTGTTGGCAAGTTTCGCCAGCGGACGCCGAGGTCGAGCAAGCAATTCACCGCCGCAGTTTGGACAAGTGCCTTCAAGGATGGAAGTGGCACACGCTGTGCAGAATGTGCACTCGAATGAACAGATGAGAGCTTCGGTGGATTCAGGCGGAAGATTTTTGTCGCAGCACTCGCAATTGGGACGCAGTTGAAGCATGATTTTCCCTGTAGGCTTGGGACTACGCCTCGGCTTGCGACGTATCCTGTGGCCGCCGAGCCTGGCGCCACTGTCCCTTCGCATCTCACTTTCTCACGAAAGTACGAGACCGTCAACGTGGTTGTTTTTCACGCGTGTTCGATGTGATCGCCTCCCTGTGCTCTTCGAAGAATGGCTCGGTGGCGAGCTGAACGGCTCCTTGCGCGCGACGAACCGGTTTTTTCCACGAATGGATGACGCGCCGGCCGCCCCTTCGGGAAGTAATCCGCAGGTCCCTGGTGCGAGTCCAGGCCGGCGAGCCAGAATGCACAAGGCCTTGTGGGCATCTTCCGCGATCATGCGAGCCGCCTTGCAAGGGACGCGTTCTGGTCTGCCGACAAGCCGTTACGGTATAATGATTCCCGGGTGATCATACGAACAAGTATGACAGGACATGCGCTGGTCGGGCCGCCACGCAGACCACTTGCGTGCCATCCCCATGCCCTTGTTCCGCCTCGCATTTCCCCTCTACTTCCGTCGACACGCGCGCTGCCATGCTGCGCCATCGGTCGTGACCTTGCCGCTCGATACCTCCTGACGCGCCGCCGAACCGACGTTTGGCAAGTTCCTTCCATCACAAGACAACGGCGTGCCCATCCATCGGACAGGGTGCCGAATACATCATGCGCATCGAAAAAAAACTCTCCCGCACCTTCAATGAATTCATGCAGTCAGGAAAATCCGGCGGCATTGTCCTGATCGTCTGCACCCTTGTGTCGCTGGCGCTGGCCAACTCCGCGCTGGGCACCGATTATCTGGGGTTCTGGCACCGCCACGTTGCCGGCCTGAGCATTGAACACTGGGTCAACGACGCCCTGATGGCCATCTTCTTCCTCCTGATCGGCCTGGAACTGAAGCGCGAACTGTACAACGGCGAGCTGTCCGACCTGCGCCGCGCCATGCTGCCCATCCTGGCGGCGGCCGGCGGCATCGCCGTGCCGGCGCTGATCCACCTCGCGTTCAACGGCGGCACGCCGACCCAGGCCGGCATCGGCATTCCGATGGCCACCGATATCGCCTTCGCGCTTGGCGTGCTGAGCCTGCTCGGCAAGCGGGTGCCGGCGTCGCTGAAGGTCTTCCTGGCCGCGCTGGCGGTCATGGACGACCTCGGCGCCATCATCGTCATCGCCGTGTTCTACACGACGCAGCTGTCGTTCGCGTACTTGCTGGCGGCGCTGGGCGTGTTCGCGGCGCTGTTCCTGATGCAGCGCGTGCTGCGCGTGATGGTGCTGTGGCCCTATCTGCTGGGCGGCGCGGTGATGTGGTTCTGCATGCTGCAGTCCGGCGTGCATGCGACGATTGCGGGCGTGCTGCTGGCCTTCGCCATCCCGGATTCGGCCATCGAGGACGATGCCGCTTCGCCCTCGCAGCGGCTCGAACATGTGTTGCACCAGCCGGTCGCCTTTTTGATTTTGCCGATCTTTGCGCTGGCCAACACCGGCATCGTGATCGGCGCCGGCTGGGCGGCAGAACTGCTGTCGGCCAACAGTGTCGGCATCCTGCTGGGACTGGGGATCGGCAAGCCGGTGGGCATTTTCCTGTTCACGTTTGCCGCAGTGACGCTCGGCGTTTGCCGCCTGCCGCTCGATCTGGCCTGGCGGCATGTGCTGGGCGCGGGCCTGCTCGGCGGCATCGGCTTTACCATGTCGATCTTTATCACCAATCTTGCCTTCGTGGGCCAGGCCGAGCTTATCAATGCGTCGAAAATGGCGATCCTGCTGGCCTCGTTTGCCGCCGGGCTGGCCGGATTCCTCTGGCTCAAGTTCCTGGGTGCGCCGCTGGCCTCGGACCCTGATCCCGACACCATGGATTTTGACAGCGACGCGGCGCTTTGACAGGGGGCGCACGCCATCCGTCCGGTGCCGTGTTTCCGACCCTTGCAATGATAATATTGCTTCGGCAACAAACAGCCTGCCCTGACTCCACCAGCCATATCTTGAGAGAAAGCTGAATCGATGAGTGACCATCAACCCAAGCAAGTCGCGGGCCGTCCGTCTCGCTTCAGGATGGAAGTCAATCCGCCGGTATTTTTTATCTCCGCCGCCCTGATCATTGCCTTCGTGCTGTTCGGCGCCCTGTTCCCGCAGCAGGCCAGCAGCGTGTTCGATACGCTGCAGGCGCGCATCGTGCACGATTTCGGCTGGTTTTATATTTTGGCCGTCGCGCTGTTCCTGATCTTCGTGATTTTCCT
The DNA here is from genome assembly GCF_002250505.1 of Janthinobacterium sp. PC23-8. Lineage (GTDB taxonomy): Bacteria > Pseudomonadota > Gammaproteobacteria > Burkholderiales > Burkholderiaceae_D > Janthinobacterium. The sequence continues at coordinate 550,499 of NZ_NJGY01000001.1, read as the reverse complement.
CATGCTCAGCCGCTACGGTGACGTCAGGCTGGGCCCTGACGACAGCGAGCCCGAATACAGCTATCTGTCCTGGTTCGCCATGCTGTTCAGCGCCGGCATGGGCATCGGCCTGCTGTTCTTCGGCGTCGCCGAGCCGATCCAGCATTATGCCAGCCCGCCGGTGGGCGAGGGCAGCACCATCGAGGCGGCGCGCCAGGCCATGATCCTGACGTTCTTCCACTGGGGCTTGCATGCCTGGGCCATCTATATCGTGGTCGGGCTGGCGCTGGCCTATTTTGCGTTCCGGCGCGGCCTGCCGCTGACCTTGCGATCAAGCCTGTTTCCGCTGATCGGCAAGCGCATCTACGGGCCGATCGGTCACGCCATCGATATCTTCGCGGTGCTGGGCACCATGTTTGGTGTCGCCACCTCGCTGGGCTTTGGCGTGCTGCAGGTCAATGCCGGCTTTGCGCACCTGTTCGGCCTGCCGGTCAACACCACGGTGCAGGTCATCCTGATCGCTGTGATTACCGGCATGGCGACGCTGTCGGCCGGCACCGGGCTCGACAAGGGTGTGAAACGCCTCTCCGAACTCAACATCATCCTGGCGATCGCCCTGCTGATCTTTGTCCTGTTTGCGGGCTCGACGGTCTTCCTGCTGCAGGCCTACGTGCAGAATATCGGCGCCTACCTGGGCGCCGTGGTGCAGCGCACCTTCCGCATGTATGCCTACGAGCCCAACACTTGGCTGGGCGACTGGACCCTGTTCTACTGGGGCTGGTGGATTTCATGGTCGCCGTTTGTCGGCATGTTCATCGCGCGTATCTCGCGTGGACGCACCATCCGCGAATTCATTACCGGCGTGTTGCTGGTGCCGGTGCTGTTTACCTTCCTGTGGATGACCGTGTTCGGCAACACGGCCATTGCGCTCGACCTGAGCGGCGCCGCGCCCATTGTGCAAAGCGTTGCCAACAATATGCCGGTGGCGCTGTTCGAGGTGCTCGAGCAACTGCCGTTGTCGGTGATCGCGTCCGGCATCGCCACCTTGCTGGTCATCACCTTCTTCGTCACCTCGGCCGATTCCGGCGCGCTCGTGATCGACATGATCACTTCCGGCGCGGTGCCCAATGCGCCGGTGTGGCAGCGTATTTTCTGGGCCATCTGCGCCGGTGTCGTGGCGGCCGTGCTGCTCTTGGCGGGAGGGCTGAAGGCGCTGCAGACGGCGGCGCTGGCCAGCGCGCTGCCCTTCGCCGTGGTGATGCTGTTTATCTGTTATGGCTTGTTGCGCGCGCTGCAGACCGAGACCAAGGGGGCGGGGATGGACCTGTCGCTGGCGGCCGATATGCCGTCGGCGCCCGAAGGGCTGAGCTGGCAGCAGCGCCTCGCCAGCATTACCGGTTTCTACGACCAGCAGGCGATTACGTCGTTCCTCGGCGACACGGTACACCCGGCACTGGACGCGGTGGCGGCGCAACTGCGCGAAAGCGGCCTGTTGCCGGAATTTATGCAAGGCGAAGACCGGCTTGAACTCACCGTGCCGCATGGCGAGCGTGGCGTATTTCGCTATACGGTACGCGCACGCAGTTACCGCTCGCCCAGTTTTGCCTGGGCCGAATCCCGGCAGGCCGCGCCGGAAAGCCGGCACTACCGGGCCATGGCCGCCAGCTCGGAAGGGGAGCAGCAGCACGATGTGACTGGCTACACGAGCGACCAGCTGATCAACGACCTGTTGAATCAGTACGCCCGCTTTCGTCACGTGCGAAGGATTACCTGACTGCAAATCTCGCAATTGCCGCAATCGAAGCCTCTGATCGCCTTGCCGATCTGGCGCCGCGCACGCCGTCACGGCAAGGATGGCGCGCTTGATTTTGAATCTTTGCCGCAACTTGCAGTAAAATGCGGGATGAAAAATGGTTACGAGCAATCGTAGCCATTTTTTTGTTCTTGCCTGACCTAAGCAAGTACGCATAAATTCTTGTGGATTCTGACTTCCATAACCGGCGCTCTGCAGCGTTGCCCGCTGCTAGCAGTGCTCGCACTGCGTCGCATCGGGCGCCTTGCAGCGCATCCGGTTCTGTTCGTCATAATTTCACAATAATTTCTTGGCACTTACTTAGGCTATTTCGCATCGCTACCAGTGAAATCAACCATGTCGCATTCCCTGCATCACCAGTTCCTGCGCTTTGCCGCCGTCGGCGCTTCCGGCACGCTCGTGCAGTACACCGTGCTGTGGGCTGGCGTCAGCTGTTTCGGCGTTGGCGCCGCCGCTGCGGCTTCCGGAGTGGGCTACATCCTCGGCTCGGTGGTCAACTATGTGCTCAATTACTTTTTTACCTTCAAGAGCGACAAGGGCCATGGCGAGGCGCTCGCCAAGTACTTCAGCTTGCTGGCCGTCGGCTGGTGCATCAATACCGGCCTGATGTGGTTTCTGGTGCACGGGCAGGGCTGGCAGGTCTGGCTGGCGCAGATACTGGCAACCGGCCTGGGCCTGGTGTGGAATTTTGCCGGCAGCCGCTGGTGGGCCTTCAAGCCGGCCGATGCGGCGGCCAAATAAACGATCGTCTTTGCACAACAAAAACAAGACAAGGGGTTACTCATGCAGTTTCTGGAACGTTATTTCAAACTGAAGGACAACGGCACCAATGTGCGCACCGAGCTGCTGGCCGGCCTGACCACATTTTTGACGATGGCCTATATTATCTTCGTCAACCCCAGCATCCTCGGCGACGCCGGCATGCCCAAGGACGCCGTGTTTGTCGCCACCTGCCTGGCCGCCGCCATCGGCACCCTGGTCATGGGCCTGTACGCCAACTACCCGATCGCCCTGGCGCCGGGCATGGGTCTGAACGCTTACTTTTCGTACACGGTGGTCAAGGGCATGGGCATGAGCTGGGAAGTGGCGCTGGGCGCCGTCTTCATTTCCGGCTGCCTGTTCATCCTGGTCAGCCTGTTCAAGATACGCGAGCTGATCATCAATAGCATCCCGCCCGCGCTGCGCACGGCCATTACGGTTGGCATCGGCCTGTTCCTGGCGATTATTTCCCTGAAAAGCGCCGGCGTGGTGGTGTCCAATCCGGCCACCATCATCGCGCTTGGTGACCTGCACCAGCCGGCGCCCATTTTGGCCATCATCGGCTTTTTCATCATCGTCGCGCTGGACCGTCTGAAAGTGCCGGGCGCCATCCTGATCGGCATTCTGGTGATCACGGTGTCGAGCTTTTTCTTTGGCGGCAACCAGTTCAACGGCATCGTCTCGGCGCCGCCGGCCCTGGCGCCGACCCTGTTCAAGCTCGACATCATGGGCGCGCTGTCGATCGGCATCGTCAATGTGGTGCTGGTGTTTTTCCTGGTTGAACTGTTCGACGCCACCGGCACCCTGATGGGCGTGGCCAACCGCGCCGGCCTGCTCAAGGATGGCAAGATGGCGCGCATGAACAAGGCCTTGCTGGCCGACAGCACGGCAATCGCTGCCGGCGCCTGTCTGGGTACCTCGAGCACCACGGCGTTCGTTGAAAGCGCGGCCGGCGTGCAAGCGGGCGGGCGCACCGGCCTGACGGCCGTCGCCGTCGCGCTGCTGTTCCTGGCCAGCCTGTTCTTTGCGCCGCTGGCCCATACCGTGCCGCCCTACGCCACCGCGCCGGCACTGCTGTATGTCGCCTGCCTGATGCTGCGCGAACTGACCTTCATCGACTGGGACGACAGCACCGAAAGCATTCCGGCGGCAATTACCGCGCTGATGATGCCGTTCACCTTTTCGGTCGCCAGCGGCGTGGCGTTCGGCTTTATCACCTATGCGGTCTTGAAACTGCTGACAGGCAAGGGCCGGCAGGTGTCGGTGGTGGCCTACATCATTGCCGCGATTTTTCTGTTCAAGTTCATTTATCTGGGCGCGGAGTAAGAGCCGGATGTTTGATGCGGTGCAGATTGCTTCTGGACACAGGAAAAATCGGCGTATATAATACGGCCTCACTTCCCTGATAGCTCAGTTGGTAGAGCGACGGACTGTTAATCCGCAGGTCCCTGGTTCGAGTCCAGGTCGGGGAGCCAGAACAAGCAGCAAAGCAAAAAGCCCAGTCTTCACGGACCGGGCTTTTTGCATTGCAGATAACAGTATGCTCTCGTCGTGAACTGGGGAAGGCTTCAGAGCTGACTGATCCAGTGCCGGGCGGCCTCAAACACCGCGTCCCTGTGGTCTTCCGCTTGGACATCGACCGCATGGTCGGGCGCGATTTTTTCCGGGACCACCTGGCCATTGCGGTCGGCATAACGGCCAGTGCTGATGGCCAAACTGGCACCGTCCGGCCAGGGCTGGTCGAAGACACTGGTAGTCAATCCCGCAGTGGCGGCGCCAAAGGTCGCGGTGTACGGGCGTTGCAGAAAAGCGGTCAGCAGGGCTTCACCGGCACTGGCGGTACGCTTGCCGATCAATAGCGCCACCGGTTCGCGCTCGCCAGCAAACACGGGATCGGCGCCGCTGAAGTACGGTTCCTGGTCGTCGCTATCGGCCGGAATGCCAAAGGCCCATCGGCTGCGCTTGCCGGCACGGTCGACCGTATATGCGACATCGATGTTGCCGTAGAGCGGACGAAAGCCGGCAATCAATGGACCCGTGCTGCCGCCGCTTTGTTCGCGCAAATCGATGATCCAGCGCCGCGCGCCGCGCGTGTGCATGTCGAGCAGCACGTCGCGCACCTGGTGCGCATAGCGTTGCCGTGCTTCCCGGGTGACGGCGGACTTGCTGACCAGCTTCAGATAAGCCAGATCGGGCGCCAGCAGTGTGGCGTCAATCGGCTGGTTGTCAGGCGGATTCTCAGACGGACTGCCGGCGCGCACGCGTCCCTTGGCGGCGCCCAGGGTGCGAACTTCTGCGGCGCTCAGGAACCGGCTGTGCGGGTCGTCCAGCAGGCGGGTCACGTCTTTCAGCGTCAGGCTCAGCTCGGTTGGCGACACGGCGCCGCTGGCGCTGATGCCGGCACTGTGGCGCAGCGTGCGCAGCCGCGCCGCATCGTAGTACAGGTAGTAGTTGCTCAGCTTGTCGAAGGCTCGTTCCAGATAGGCCTCGCTGTCCACGCTCATCTGGCCTGGCGCATAGACCGCGCTGCTCCTGCTGAGCGACAGCGAATGGATATCGAGTCGTGGCGGACCGCTGTTCACCTGGATAAAAACACCGACCTTGTCCACTTCCGATGGAATGTAGGCACTGGCCTGCAGCACGCCGCCGTTGAACAGGTAATTGCCGCCACTATGGCTGGCCACCTGGTTGCCGTGATAGGCGGTGATCAGCACGCTGAGATTAATGGCATCGGGCGCGCTGAAGCGCAGGTCGGCGTTGAGATATAGACGCCGCCCTGCCACCTCCGAAGCAGGCATGACCGCGCCGACTTCCGAAACCTTGCCGGGACAATTGCTCAGCGCGGCGTCCGCGTCGAGCTGCATGTCTTGCGCGACACCGCACTGGCGCGTGACGCGGAACGTGGCGGCGACCGGCTGTGCAGCGTGCGTGCCATTGGCGGCAGCGGCCGTCCCCCACAACAGCGCCATCAGAAATGTCATCAGTGACTTCATGCGGACAGCCCCAACCGACAGCGACCTTGCGTGGCTGGAGTCGTTCACTGCCACAACGTTCCATGGACCCGCTTTGCTCGCGGTTGTCGGCATACGGCTCCCTCTCGTTCCACAGGCCAGTTAATCTCAGTACATCAACATGTTTTTATCAAGAGTATCAACTCCACCATCTACAGAGTTTGCCACGTTACAATATGGTACAAATCGCAATATATTTAAGTTGGGTGGGGATGAGGTTCGAAGGCGGCAATTGGCAATGTTCTGCGCGGTTGCCGTGGTTCTGTGCGGTACGGGGCGATTTTTCAGCTATTGGCATTACAGGGTGCTGATAATGTCCTGCTGGAGTTTTTCCGGTTCGTCCTTATGAATCTGATGGCCGGAGCGTTCAAACAGGAACAGCTTTTTCCTCGGTGCCTGCAGTTCGTCAAAATAGTCGCGCGTGATCCTGGTCGAAGTCTGGATATCGTTCTTGCCGACGAAAAAATAGACCGGGCAATCCGCTTTCCGCAAGCTGTCGCGCAGGTCGATCGTCATCACGTCTTTCCAGACCGGCGACCAGGTTTTTGTCCATTCAAAAAACATCTTTTTGAACTCGTCGCCGAGCGCGGCGTCCATGCCGTCTTTGTAGAACAGCCATTTCCTGACATAAAACAGGTCGTCATCGGTGGTGAACCTGGTATCGACCCTGGCCAATTCGCCGCTGGCGGCGGGATCGTTCTTGAAATGGTCTTTCAGGGTAGCGAGCAATGCCTGTTCGCTGGCCAGCTGGCTGACCACGGGATTGACGGCGAAATAGGCGTGCAGCAGTTCCGGATGCTGTTTGACGACATGAAAACCGAGCACATTGCCCCAGGAGCTGCCCAACAAATAGATTTTGTCCTGCCTGAATTCTTTTCTCAACAGCTTGACGACTTCCAGCGTGTCTGCCTGTATCAGCGCGACCGAAGGCGGCACCGGTGATCGATTCAATTGCAAGGTCTTGCCCGCATCGCGTTGATCCCATTGCACGATGGTAAACCGGGTTTGGAGTATCCTGGTAAACGCATCGGCATTGCGGATCATCGAACTGCCTGGCCCGCCCGATAAAAACAGCAGCACCGGTTTGCTGGCATCGTCGGTCTTGATATCGATGAATTGTGTGATGCCGCCGATGTCGGGCGTCAGCGATTTTTCCATCGGCACGGCTTGCGCCTGGCAGGCGGCAAACGGCATCAGGGCCGACATGAACAATGCTATGAGGTATTTTTTTATCATGTGCCGAGTCTAGCAGCTTGCATATGCGGAATATACGCGGATTGTTTCCTGCATTCGATGGCTGATAATGCAGCAGAGCCACGTGCTGCCACGTGGCCCTGTCGCTGTTGCGCTTGGTTCGACATCAAGGATCGATCAGCACGTCGAAGCGGATATTGAGCGGGCTGTTCCAGGAAATGTCGACCCAGGCGCGGAAGCCGCCGTTGTACGGAGCGATGTTGTAGACCGCCATGCGGGCCGCGCCGATAAAGCGCTCCTGGGCGTTTGCGCCGTATTCGCTGATGTTGACGAAGACGCGCGAATTGGCGTTCACGCTCGCTTGCGTGAAATTGACGTTGGGCTGGACGCCGTTGGCGCGCCAGATATAGTAGGTGGTGAACGAGGCACCGCTGAGGCTTGCAGTTGCCTCCTGGCCGCTCGCGTCCTGGCCGGCCAGTTGCCCTTCCTGCGGCATGTCCGTGGTTTCCGGCTGCAGATTGCTGCCTGTACGAATTTGTTCTGGTGTATCCATGATGCTCTCCTGATTGATGAGTTGGACTCCGAGCCAGTCTGGTGTCGAGTGGCGAGTCCATTCTAGGCGTGCCTTGCCGGGGCGGCGCCGTGAGTGCATCGGCATGTTTGCGTTGTGACAAACCTGCCGCAGATGCATTTTCCGGCCAGCTATTTTTACGGCGTCGGCGGGCGTGGCCCACAGGTCGATGGCACAATGCGGGGATCCTGTTCAGCCCAAGCGCCTGCCCATGCCGATATTGACACTGCGTCCCCATCACGAGCTGTATTACGAACTGATCGCCGGCGACCCGGCGCGGCCGGTGCTGGTCTTCCTGCATGAAGGTCTCGGTTGCTGCGCCATGTGGAAGGATTTCCCCGCCCGGCTATGCCAGGCCACCGGTTGCCCCGGCTTGCTGTATGACCGGCTCGGCCATGGTTTGTCGTCGCCGTTGACGGCGCCGCGCCGCCTGCATTATGTGCACGATTGCGCGCTCCACGAGTTGCCCGAAGTGCTAGAGCGCCTGATCCCGCAGCAGGACCATATCGTGATCGGCCATTCCGATGGCGGCAGCATCGCCCTGATCCATGCCGCGCAACAGCCGGCGCGCTTGCGCGGCGTCGTCATCGAAGCGGCCCATGTGTTTGTCGAAGCGGTGACGCTGGCCGGCATCCGCACTGCCAATGCCGCCTTTGAGGCCGGCAAATTGCGGGCGCTGGCGAAATACCATGGCGACAAGACGCAGACCCTCTTCAAGGCCTGGGCCGACACTTGGCTCAGCCATGGATTCGGCTATTGGAATATCGAATACCTGTTGCCGTCGATTGCCTGCCCGGCGCTGGTGATGCAGGGTAGCGCCGACCAGTACGGCACTGCGGCCCAGGTCGACGCCATCGTCGCGCAGGCGCTGCGCGCGGTGCCGGCGATGATCGAACAATGCGGCCATACGCCGCACCAGGAGCAGCCGCAGGCGGTGCTGGAACTGATGCGTGTGTTCCTCGAAGGACGCATCGCCGAGGCGGGCTGAGCCAATCTCAGTGACAGGCCGGGTCGCTGTCCCAGCGGCCCGCGCAGATGCGCGCGCGGCACAGCATGCCTTCTATCAAGCCCAGCTGCCGGCAGCGCTGCAGCAGGCTCGCCGTTTCCGCTTCCTCATGGCGCAGCACCACGTCGCGCGGCGGCTGCGTGCGCTGACCGTGGGCGACGATGGCGGCCAGCAAGGTCACGTCGCTGTCGCCGGCCGCTGCGGCCAAGCTGGGCCTGGCGGCCGCTGCGCGCGCGGCCGCCTG
>NZ_NJGY01000001.1:317675-541899 GCF_002250505.1 Janthinobacterium sp. PC23-8 | reverse complement strand
CGCCGGCGCCGGCGCCGGCGCAGCGTCGGGTACTGGCGCCGGTGTGGCGATGGCGCCGCGTTGCACCAGCGCCGGCGCCGGCGCGGCCAGCATGGCTTCATACGCCAGCCAGGCCAGCGGCAAGACCGTCATCCCCAGCAGGGCGCCGATGATGGCCAGCCAGCCGGGCCGCCAGCGCAGCGCCGGCAGCGGGGCGGAAAATGGCGTACTGCCGTATTCCAGCTGCGACAGGATGCGGTTGTCGCCGGCCATGCCGGCCCGGGCCAGCAAATCGGGGCCACCCTTGCGGCCGCCCTGGTTGGTGCTTGTCGCCAAAATATCACCTCCGGACTCGATTCCATTGCATCTGATTTGATCTCATTTGATCTATGCCGCGCCCGTCCTGCGCGCCCGCGCCTACGATTTGGCGATACCCGCTGGCAACCCTTGACGGAGTGTCCCATGCTGATCGCCCTGATCCTGATGTATTTCCTGCTTGCTTCCTTTGCCTGCTGGCTGCTGCTGTTTCCCTCGGGCCGCGCCACGCTGGTGCAGGCGATGGTCAACCTGGGCTGGCGCATGCACGGCCGCGCCCGCAAACTGAACCAGGGCGGCGGCAGGCAGTGGCGACAGCTGCAACATCGCACCGGCCATGGCCTGGCGCAAGGCTGGCAGTTGCTGCTGCGGCATCGCTGGCTGTCGCTCGCAAGCGCGCTGCTGATCATCGTTCCGCCCTGGCTGGCCTGGCTGGCCAGCGACCGTATTGCCTTGCGCGGCTATGCCGATCGGCAATATGTAATCAACGACCAGGTCAGCGACTTGCTCAAGGGCGAGCAACTGGTGCCGCCGCCGGCCTTGCCGCCGCTGGTGTTTACCACTGCCGAAGTGACGCAGCTGCGTCCGCTGCTGGGCGGCGCCAGCCGCAACTGGCAGTTGCTGGAGCAGGATTTTGCCCAGCGGCTGCTGCTGGTGTTCAAGATCATGAAGGATATGCACGGCTATGACATGGTGCTGCTGGAAGGCTACCGCAGTGCGGCGCGGCAAGACCAGTTGGCTGCGGCCGGGCCGAACGTGACCAACGCCAAGGCGTTTCAAAGCTATCACCAGTACGGCCTGGCCGCCGATTGCGCATTCATGCATGAGGGAAAACTCATCATTTCCGAAAAAAATGCCTGGGCCATGCGCGGCTACCGTTTGTATGGCGTGACGGCCGAATCGGTGGGCCTGCATTGGGGCGGGCGCTGGACCATGATGGACTTCGGCCATGCGGAACTGCGCCAGCGCGGCGTGCTGGGGAACTGACTGCCAGGGCCAGCGCGCCAGCCATTCTAGCCCGGGACCGCGACGCAATTTTCTCAGGCGAACTCATACTTGCGCAGCGTCAAGCATGGCGTGCCGGGCCGGTCAGTCCGGGCGGCAATACTTGCTGAAAATCAACAAAGCTCGGCTTTTTTACTGTCAGCATGGTTCGGTTCGCCCTTGCGGCGGCGCCCGTTTTGTCGGACTCAACCAGGACCCACCATGCTGCGACGAATCTGGAATTTCCTCACCGATAGCCGCCACCTGACCATTTTCGGCTTCGTGGCGCTGGCCTTGTTGCTCTACCTGGGGGCCGAAGTGCTGGAGCTGGCACTGGTCTGGGCGCTGGCCTTGCTGCTGCTGGCCTGCGCGATCTGGCTCACCGTATGGCTGCTGCGCCGGCGCCGCGCGCGCCGCGATGCGCAGGCGCTCGGGCAAGCCATCCTCAACCAGGCCGAGATCGCCGCCGCCAACGCTGCCCAGGCGGCCTCGCCCCGGGATGGCGAACTCGACGCCGTGCGCACGGGTTTGCTGGCCGCCATCGAGACCATCAAGACGTCCAGGCTGGGCCGCAAATCGGGGGCGGCGGCCCTGTATGAACTGCCGTGGTACATGATCATCGGCAACCCCGCCGCCGGCAAGAGCAGCGCGATTTTGCATTCCGGCCTGCAGTTTCCATTTGCCGACGGCAAGGTGGTGCAGGGCGTGGGGGGCACCCGCAATTGCGACTGGTTCTTCACCACCGACGGCATCGTGCTCGATACGGCCGGCCGTTATTCGGTGGTCGAGGAGCACCGCGGCGAGTGGTTCGGCTTTCTCGACCTGCTGAAAAAATACCGGCGCAAGGCGCCCATCAACGGCATCATCATTGCGGTGAGCATCGCCGAACTGGGCGGCGACCCCGATGTCGGCATGCAACTGGCGCGCAGCCTGCGCAAACGCGTGCAGGACGTGATCGAACGCCTGGAAGTGTTCGCGCCGCTGTATATCGTGTTTACCAAGGCAGATTTGATCGCCGGCTTTACCGAGTTCTTTGCAGAATCTGAACGCAGCGAGCGCGAACGGGCCTGGGGCGCCACCATGCCCTACCAGCGCAAGCTGCCCACGGCGCAGCTGCTGGCGTTTTTCGACCAGAGTTTCGACGAACTGCAGCACGGCCTGACGGAGCTGAGCCTGGCCAATATGGCGCACCGCCAGCGCAAGACCATGCCGCCAGGGGTCTTCACGTTTCCGCTCGAATTTGGCGCCATCAAGCCGTCGCTGCGCGCCTTTATCGCCACCCTGTTCGAGGAAAATCCGTTCCAGTTCCAGCCCGTGTTCCGCGGGTTTTACCTGACCAGCGCGCTGCAGGAAGGCGTACCCGTCAGCGCTTCGCAGCAGCAGGTGGCGCGCCGTTTCGACCTCACCTGCAGGCCGGCACCGGTGGCCGCCGGCCTGCGCCAGCAAGGCTACTTTTTGCTCGACCTGTTTCGCAAGGTGATCTTTGCCGACAAATACCTGGTGTCCAACTACGCCAGCCGGTACCGGCTGCGCTTCAAGTACGCGGTGTTTTTCAGCGCCACGGTGCTGCTGGGCGCCTGCCTGGGCGGCTGGAGCTGGTCTTACCTGGGCAACCGCCAACTGGTGGCCAATGTCGAGGCGGACATGAACAAGGTGCTGCGCCTGCAGCAGCAGCGGCTCGATTTGCAGTCGCGCCTGGAAGCGCTGGAGATTTTGCAGGACCGCATCGAGCAGCTTGACGCTTACCGGCAGCAAAGGCCGTGGTCCTTGCGCATGGGACTGTACCAGGGCGAGCTGCTGGAACGCAAACTGCGTGAAGAGTATTTCGCCGGCGCCCGCCACGTCATGCTCGATCCCGTGACGGCCGGCCTGGAAGACCTGCTGGCCGAGATGAACGCCAATGCCGGGCAGCTACAGCCGGCAGCGCGCACGCCGCAAGCGCCGGCGGCCGCAGCGGGCGGCCAGCCCTACCAGGCGGCCAGCGCCACCAGTGTGGAAGACGCCTACAACGCCCTGAAAACCTATCTGATGCTGGCCGATAAAAGCCATGCCGAGAGCAGCCACCTGAACGACCAGATGGCGCGCTACTGGCGCGGCTGGCTGGAGCACAACCGCGGCGCCATGCCGCGCGAGCAGATGATACGCAGCGCCGAGCGCTTGCTGACGTTTTACCTGGCACAGGTGGGCGACCCGTCCTGGCCGCGCATCGAGCAAAAGCTGGCGCTGGTCGACCAGGCGCGCGAAAACCTGCGCCGCGTGGTGCGCGGCATGCCGGCGCGCGAGCGCGTCTACGCCGATGTCAGGGCGCGCGCCGCGACCCGCTTTGCCGGCGTGACGGTGGCGCGCATCGTCGGCGAAGCGGACCAGGGCCTGCTGCTGGGCAGTTACGCCATTTCCGGCGCCTACACGCGCCAGGCCTGGGAAAAATTCGTCGAAGGCGCTTTTCGCGAAGCGGCCAACCGCGAGCTGCAAAGCGCCGACTGGGTGCTCAAAAGCGCGTCCACCGACGACCTGACCCTGGAGGGCAGTCCCGAACAGATCGAGAAAAATCTGGTTGAACTGTACAAGGCCGATTACGCGCGCGAATGGCAAAAGTTCGTGCAGGGCGTGGCAGTGGCCGACCTGAAAGGGTTTGACGGCGCCGTGCAGGCGATGAACCGGCTCGGCGACCCGCAAGCGTCGCCGATCGCCAAGCTCCTGACCACGATCTACGAGCAAACCTCGTGGGACAACCCGGCCCTGCAGAACGCGCAGCTGCGCCAGGCCGAGCGCGGCATCGTCGCCTGGTTCAAGGACACGTTCTTGCGCCGCGTGCCGTCGCAGATGACTTCCAGCCCGGGCCTGAACGCGCAGCTCGATCCGGCCCGGCTCGACAAACCAATGGGGCCGATCGGGCGCGAGTTTGCCGGCGTCGGCAAGCTGGTGGCGGCGAAAGAAAAGGACGCCTCCCTGATGCGCGCCTATCTGGAAGCGCTGTCAAAATTGCGCAGCCGCCTGAACCAGCTGAAAAACCAGGGCGACGCCGGCCCCGGCGCCAAGCAGTTCATGCAGCAGACTTTGGAGGGCAGCGGCTCGGAGCTGGCCGAGACCCTGAAACTGGTGGACGAGCAGATGCTGACCGGCATGAGCGACACGCAAAAGCAGGCGATCCGGCCGATCCTGGTGCGCCCTTTGACGCAGACCTTTGCCGTCATCGTGGCGCCGGCCGAACTGGAAGTGAACAAGACCTGGTCGGCGCAGGTGTACGAGCCGTTCCAGCGCTCGCTGGCGAACAAATATCCGTTTGCGCCCACTGCCCGCATCGAGGCCAGCCACCTGGAAATCGGCCAGTTTTTCGGCCCCGAAGGCCTGGTGGCCAAGTTTGTCACCACGGCGATGGGGCCGCTGGTGGTGCGGCGCGGCGATGTGCTGGCGCCGCGCACCTGGGCCGACATGGGCATCAGCCTGTCGCCGCAGATGGTGGCGCGCTTTCCGGGCTGGATCGCGCCGCTGGGCGCGGGCGGCGCGGCGGCCACTTCGAGCGCGGCGCAGACCGTGTTCCAGATCCTGCCGTCGCCGGCGCCCGGCACGCTGGAGTACACGGTGGAGATCGATGGCCAGCAGCTGCGCTACCGCAATACGCCGCCGCAGTGGACCAATATGGTGCACCCCGGCCAAGGCACGCCAGGCGCGCGGATCGTGGCCACCACCTTTGACGGGCGCACGCTGGAGCTGTTCAACGAGCCGGGCCAGTACGGCCTGAAACGCATGATCGACGCGGCGGCCAAGAAGCGCAAGGAGGGCGGCGTGTTCGAGCTGCGCTGGGCGCGCGGCGAGGTGGCCGTGGCCGTGGACCTGAAAATTACCAGCAGCCCGGAAACTGCGGCCACCGCTGCGGGAGGCACGGCGGCCGCAGTACAGGAGCAGGGCTTTCGCGGCATGCAACTGCCGGAGACCATCGTCGGCGCAGCGCTGGCTCCACCGGCCGCCGCGCCCAAGGTCGCCGTGGCGGGAGCGGCGCCATGACGGCCGCGCCGCAAGCCGTGCGCCTCGGATACTTTGGCAAGTTGCCCGCGCGCGGCGACTTCGTCAAGGCTTGCGACAATCACGCGCTGGTGCGGCTGCTCGACGACTGGCTGGCGCAGGTCATGAGCGCGCTGACGATGGAGCCGCGCTGGAAGCTCAATTACGATGCGCTCGCGCCGCTGCGCTTTGCCTTTGTCGGCACGCGCAGCCGGCGCGCCATCGCCGGGCGCCTGGAGGCCAGCTGTGATGTCTCGCAGCGCCGCTTTCCCTTCATGGCCATGAGCGCGATCGAAGTGCCGGACGCCGATGCCTTTGTCGGCTGCAGTCCTTTGGTGTTGTCGCCCCTGTGGCAGCGCCTCGACAGCCTGTGCGCGGGCCTGTCGTCGCAGGCCGATCCGGCACAAAAGCTGCAGGCGCTGGCCGGCGAGCTGGTGCAGGTCGACCCCGGCGACCCTGTCCATGCGGCGCGTTTTTCGGCTTTCCTGCAGGCGCACACGCTGCACTCGCTGCAAGCGATGCTCGCGTCGCCCACCTTTCCCGTCACTGTGCGCGAACTGTTGCTGGGGCTGGGCATGCTGCTGGAGCCGCTGCGTCACAGCGGGCACAGCCGGAACATACAGCTGGAAAAAAACCTGGTGCTGCCGCTGCCGGTTGATGTTGCCCAGCGCGAACTGGTGGCCAGCTTCTGGCTGCACCTGATCCTGCCGTTCCTGCAAGCGCTGGACTTTGAACTGGCGCTGTTCTTTGCCCACCTGGGCGAGGCGCCGGTGCTGCTGGTCGGTTTTTGCGGCGCCGATCCGCATGCGCTGCGCGCGCTGATCGACCCGCAGGCGGCGTGCGAACGGCTGATCGTGCTCGACCAGCTGGACTGGGTCGAGGATGGCCTGGCGCAGGAGCCGGCGCTGCGCCATTTGTCCGCCTGCCTGCAGCAGGACCAGCTGTCGCTGCGCTCGGCCTGCGCCATGCTGACCGATACCTTTGAGTGAAGGATGGACATGAAAGCACTGACCTTGTTCCTGCTGCTGGCGGCAAGCTGCGCCGCCCGCGCGCAAACCCCGGCGCCGGTGTCGCCGCAGCCGGGCCAGATCCTGGTCACCGGCACCGTCGCCGATGAAGCGTCGAAGGCAGCCGTGCTGGCGCGGCTGCGCGAATTGTATGGCTTTGACCGCGTGGTGGACCAGGTGGCGGTAGGCGCGGTGGCGGTGCCGGCCAACTGGAACGCGCACGTGCAAAAATTGCTGACGCCGAACCTGAAACTGATCACGCGCGGCCAGTTGACGATCGACGGCAGCAGCGTCAGCGTGCGCGGCGAAGTGGCCAATGAGGCGCAGCGCCAGCAGATCGCCAGCGAGATCGCCACCAGCCTCAATCCCACCTACACCGTCAACAACGGCCTGCGCGTCGCCGCTTCCGAACAGGGCGTGCTCGATGCGGCGCTCGACAAGCGCATCATCGAATTTGACAGCGGCCAGGCCAGCATCACGTCAAACGGTCTGGCCATCCTCAACGAGATGGCGGCCGCCATGCAAAAGCTCAAGGGCCGCAAGGTGGAAGTGATCGGCCACACCGACAATACCGGCCTGCGCGCCAGCAACGTGTCATTGAGCCAGGCGCGCGCCGACGCCGTGCGCGGCTACCTGGCCAGCAAGGGCATCGCGCCGGACACCGTGCTGACCTCGGGCCAGGGCCCGGACCGCCCGGTGGCCAGCAATGCGACGGCCGATGGCCGGGCCAGGAACCGGCGCATCGAGTTTCGCATCGCCCAGTAAGTCAGGGTAAGGTAACTGTCAAATGCGCCGGCCGTGGCGCCAGCTTGACCAGGTCGGCATAGGCGGCCAGCGTGGTCTGCGTATTGCGCGTCAGGTGGGCGCGCAGGCCCAGGTAGGCGCACAGGGCCAGCAGCGCGAAGATGCTGCTCAAGGCCCACAGCGGCACATCGCTGCTGCGCTTGTTGATCACCTGGTCGGGGCGCCCGGCGCGCGGCGCGAAGCCGCGGCTCTTGCCCTTGATATGGGCGATCTCGTCGCCGAGGCGGGCCGTCAGGTAGCTGAGCTTTTCGCCGCCGTCGATCGCATACTTTCCCTGGAAGCCCAACAGCAAGCACATGTGAAAAACCTGCAGCGCCTGCACCCGCATGGCGCCCTTGCCGCGCAGCGCGTCGAGGCGGTCAAAAAAGTGTTCGCCGGCCAGCTGGTCGCCAAAGATCAGCAACTGCAGCGGGCGCCGTTCCCACGGCTTGCGGATCTCGAACGGCGAAGCGAGCACGATTTCATCGACGGCGGCGCAGAAAGCATACTTGGCCGCTTCGATATCGTCGTCATCGGCGCGCATCTTCTTCGCTTCGCGCGTGTACTCGGCCAAAAAGGTGTTGATGCGCTCCATGAAGCCCTGTTCGTCGCCGGGCGAGCAGCCATTCTTCAGCAGGAACAGCATGTAGAAGCCTTCATGCATCAGGTCGAGCAGGGCGCTGCCGGCATTGGCGGCGGTGGAGGCGCTGCCGCGTCCCAGCAGCGAGGGCGCGGAGCGCCGTTCGATGAGCTCGCTCATGCTGTCACCGCGATCAGTTCGAGCTGCAGTTCGCGTATGCCGGCCGGCACATACACCGAGATCGACTGCGCCTTGAGCATGTGTTCGTACAGGCTGCCGCGGCTTTCCAGCGCAAAGTAGCAGGTGTCGGGCCGCACGGGAATGGCCGCCGGCACTTGCGGCGCATGCGACAGTTTCACGCCCGGCATCGCCGTCAGCACGCATTTTTCCACGTCGTCGGGCGCGCCCACTTTCACGCGCAGCGGCGCGATGTCGACCAGTTCGATGGCCGGCATGGCGGCGCGGATCGCCAGGTACAGGGTGGTGTGCTGGTCGACCTTGTCCGAGTCGAGCTTGCCCAGGTAGTAGGAGGGTTTGCTTTCTGCCAGGGCGATGGCAAAGTACTTCGACGAGATGACGGTGTCGAGCAGTTCGCGGATGATGGTGTCGATGGCGGCAAAGCAGGTGCCCGGCTGCACGTGGTCATAGGCGGGCAGGCTGGCCAGGGTATGGTGGCGCGCATAGCTGAGCAGGCCGCCGGCCAGCGACAGCAGCGCTTCATACAGCCGCTCCGGGTGCAGCGCAGGGTGGCGTACATAATGCATCAGGGCGGCGGCGGCGGTGCTGGCCGTATGCAGCAGCCAGAACGAGGACACGTCGCCCGAGCGGAATTCGATCACGTTGCGGCTCGGCTCGCGGTGATGGCCGTGCAGCGCCGCCACCTTGGCCTGCAAGGCGTCGAGCAGGTGTTCGAGCAGGTCCTGCAGGCGCGGCGCGCCGGCGATCGACAGGCTGGGCGCCATGAACGAGGGCAGCGGCTCGAAGCCGCCCGTCACCGTGCGGCGCAGTGCGATCAGCGGCAGGCAGTCGTAGGAGCCGCGCGCTTCGCTGTCGGGGATCAGACGCACGGTCTTTTTCAGGTAGGCCACTTCGGCCACGCTGGCGCTGGTGAACAGGTCGGGCGTGGCGCGCATGGCGTGCGCGAAGCGGGTGGCGGGCGGCGCGCCGGTTGAGGCAAGCTGCGCGGTATAGTTCAGGCCTTCGCGGTTCAGCACCGGCAGGGCGGCGTAGTACGTCACCTCCTGCAGCGCCGCCGGCAGCGCGGCCAGGTCGACCGGCGGCGGCAGGCTGTCGCCGCCGCTGCCGTCGCCGGCCGCATCGAACACTTCGCCATCGCGGAAAATCGCCGACAGCGCCCGCAGGCGCAGGCTGCCGGTTTTCAGCGCATCGAGATCCCATTCCATGTGCGCCACGCCCCAGGCATACGGGTGCAGGGCGCTGGCTGTCTGGTGCAGCCGCGTTTCGTGATAGTGATCCTGGCGCTGGAAGTGCTGCGGCCGCAAGAACAGGCCCTCTCCCCACAGGACTTTCGCTGCCATGGTCATGCCGTTCTCCTTGTGTCGGTGATATGGTGGTTGATGGGACTAGTCGCAGCGCGCGCCGGCCAGGACGGCCTGCGCGCCGACCGTCAGCGCGCACGCATGCAGGCCGATGGTGACGCCATCGCGCTCGGCCGCATTGGCCGCAAAGGTGGCGCGCCAGCGCTGCGCGGCGGGGGCGCGAAACAGCGCCACCACGCCGATAAAGGCCGCCTCGCGGCCGACCTTTTCCTGTATCTCGTAGTGCTGGCCCGGCACCAGCAGCACTTCCTGTACTTCCAGCAGGTCGGCGCCCAGCAGCGCCTTTTCCCTGGTCGCGTCCAGGAAGCTGTCATACGGCGCCTGCTCGAAGGCGGCGCTCTGGCGCAGCTTGTAGATGCGCGCCACCAGCGCCAGCGGCCGGCCCTGCGGATCGGTGTTCAGGCGCTGGCCCGCATGCAGCCGGATGCTCACGTTGCGCGGCGGCTTCTGGGCTTCCGGGACCTCGGGCGCGGGCTTGGCCAGGCCCGCCATCTGCAGCGCCGCATTGGCCATGCCGCCGATGGCGCCGCCGGCGCAGCCGGCCAGCGCCAGCAGCAAGAAACAGGCGGTGCAGCGCAGCGGCAGGGAAGGGCACATGGCTGGCCTCTCAAAAAGTAAACGTGTGGAAATAAAGTGCTGCCGCTATTTAAACGCATGGCGCCGCTGGCCGTTTGCGCTGGCACAAACCCGCTACCCGAGCGTTGAAATAGCTGTGCTAGATCAGCTTTTTGATGTGTTGCATGCATGGCTGAGTGGAACTTATTCTTTGCTGATCAAGCTCAAGCTGGCAAAAAATAGCGCGATCAATAATGGCCTCCATTGGCGTCGCCCATCTTTCCCAGCAGCAGCGTCCTTTACGTGAAGGAAACACAAAATGAAGTCAAGCATGCATCCGCCCCGCCTGGCCTGCCTGGCCGCCGCCTTCCTGCTCGCCGCCTGCGCCACGACGCCGCCACCGGCGCCGCAGCCGGCGCCAGCACCGACCCTGACGCAGGTGCTGTCCGAAGCCGATGCCGCCGCGCGCGCCGGCCAGTACGACAAGGCCTACGCCTTGCTGCAAAAAGGCGGCAGCGCCTACCCGGCCGACAAGGCGCCGTGGCTGCAGATGGCGCAGATGAAATTTGACCGTGGCCAGTACGGCGATGCCATCAGCCATGCGCTCGAAGCGCTGGAGCGCGATCCCGACGACAAGGTCGCCAACAGCATCGTCGCCGTCAGCGGCCTGCGCCTGTCGGGCAAGGCGCTGGCCGACCTGTCGCGGCAAAACAACCTCAATGGTTCGCTGCGTTCGGAGGCGCAGGAACTGGCCAAGCTGCTGCGCGCCAGCATCGGCGAAGAGGTGCTGGTGCCGCCGGCCCGGCGCCCGGCGGCCGCCGGCAAGCGGGCGGCCGGTAGCGCCGCAGCGTCACCATCGCCCGCACCGTCGCCGGCGCTGGCGCCTGCGGCAAAAGGCGCGGCCGATCCTTTCAGCGGCTTGAAGTAAGCAGCATCTTTATCGGGCGCCTTGGCGGCGCCCGCCCATCGACTTTGCGAAGGAAACCCCATGGCCAAGCCTGACAGTGTCCAGAAACGCCTGCAGCAGGTACGCGCGCCGCGCGTGCAGATGACGTATGACGTGGAGATCGGCGGCACGATAGAAAACAAGGAGCTGCCCTTCGTGGTCGGCGTGCTGGGCGACTTCGGCGGCGATGCCGAGCTCGAGAAACGGCGCCTGAAAGACCGCAAGTTCGTCGGCATCGACATGGATAACTTCGACGAAGTGCTGGGCAGCGTCGAGCCGGTGGCGCGCTTCCAGGTGCGCAACCGCCTGAGCAGCGAAGGCGGCACCTTTCCGGTCGACCTGCGCTTTCGCGCCATGAGCGACTTTCGCCCGGAGTCGGTGGTGCAGCAGGTCGAGCCGCTGCGCCGCCTGCTCGAAGCGCGCACCAAGCTGGCCGACCTGCGCAACAAGCTGGCCGGCAACGACAAGCTGGAAGACCTGCTGACGGAAGTGCTGAACAACACCGACAGCCTGGCCGCCCTGCAACCACAACGCGCGATCAAGGAGGATTGAGATGAATGCACAGGCAGAAGTCCAGGCGTCACCCGTCTTCGCGGCTGGGGCATCGACCGATTTGCTGGACCAGATCGTCGAACAGAGCCGGGTCGCCAAGTCCGACGCCGAACATGCGCGGGCACGCGACCTGATCGCCGAACTGGTGGGCCAGGTACTCGACGGTACGGTGCTGATGTCGCACAGCCTGTCGGCCACCCTGGACGCGCGGGTGGCGCAGATCGACCAGCTGATTTCCATCCAATTGAGCGAAGTGATGCACTCGCCGGCCTTCCAGCAGCTCGAACAGAGCTGGACCGGCCTGCACTACCTGGTCGGCAATTCCGAGACCGGCACGCGCTTGCAGATTCGCATGTTCAACGCCACCAAGCGCGAACTGGTGAAGGACTTCCAGTCGGCGCTGGAGTTCGACCAGAGCAGCATGTTCAAGAAGATCTACGAGGAAGAATTCGGCACCTTCGGCGGCGCGCCGTTCGCCGCGCTGCTGGGCGACTACGCCATCTCGCGCCAGCCCGAAGACATGTACTTCATCGAGCAGATGTCGCATATCGCCGCCGCCGCGCATGCGCCCTTTATCGCCTCGGCCGCACCGGAACTGTTTGGCCTGGAAACCTATGGCGACCTGGGCAAGCCGCGCGACCTGGCCAAGGTGTTCGACACCATCGAATACGCCAAATGGAAGGCGTTTCGCGAGTCGGAAGACGCGCGTTACGTCGGCCTGACCCTGCCGCGCTTCCTGGGCCGGCTGCCCTTCAATCCGGTTGATGGCACCACTGTCGAAGGCTTCAATTTTGTCGAGGAAGTCGACGGCAGCGACCACCACAAATACCTGTGGTGCAATGCTGCCTATGCGTTCGGCAGCAAGCTGACGCGCGCCTTTTCCGACTTCGGCTGGTGCGCGGCGATCCGCGGCGTGGAAGGCGGCGGCCTGGTCGACGACCTGCCGACCCACACCTTCAAGACCGACGAGGGCGACGTGGCGCTGAAATGTCCGGCCGAAGTGGCGATCACCGACCGGCGCGAAAAGGAGTTGTCGGACCTCGGCTTCATCTCGCTGGTCCATTGCAAGAACACGGCCTATGCGGCCTTCTTCGGCGCCCAGTCGACGCAGAAAAGCCGCAAGTACAACAGCGAGGCGGCCAACGCCAACGCGCTGCTGTCGTCGCAGCTGCAGTACATCTTTGCCGTCTCGCGCATCGCCCACTACATGAAGGCCATGATGCGCGACAAGATCGGCAGCTTTTCCGCCGCCTCCAATGTCGAGGATTTCCTGAACCGCTGGCTGATGACGTACGTGCTGCTCGACGACAACGCCAGCCAGGAGCAGAAGGCCCAGTTTCCGCTGCGCGAAGCGTCGGTACAGGTGCACGAAGTGCCGGGGCGGCCCGGCGTGTACCGCGCCGTGTCGTTTTTGCGGCCGCATTTCCAGCTCGACGAGCTGTCCGTTTCGCTCCGACTGGTCGCGGAGTTGCCGAAGTCGACCAATTCCTGATTCATCCCGATTTTTTCAACCAGAGGAGCACACCATGGCAATCGATGTATATCTGCAGATAGACGGCATCAAGGGCGAATCGACCGATGACAAGCACAAGGACTGGATCGAGTGCAAATCGGTCAGCTGGAGCGTGGAGCAGCCGAAATCGGCCACCGCCTCGACCGGCGGCGGCCACACGGCAGAGCGTTGCGAGCACAAGGACATCGTCATCTCCAAGCTGGCCGACCTGTCCTCGCCGGTGCTGCTGCAGACCTGCTCGGCCGGCAAGACCATCCCCAAGGCGCGCTTCGAGTTCATGCGCGCCGACGGCCAGGGCGAGCGCGTCAAGTATTTTGAAATCGAAATCGAGAACGTGCTGATCGGCGCCGTCACGCCCAACGTGGAAGAAGGCGACATCCTGGGCGAACACGTGGGTTTCAAGTTCTCGAAAGTGAAGTGGAAATACACGCAGCAAAAGGTCACCGGCGGCGTCGGCGGCAATACCTCGGGCGGCTGGGACCTGGCGGCCAACCGCGTGGTGTGACGGTGCGGCGTTGATCAGTTGAGCCGTTGCGCGGCAGGCGCCAGTGCGACGCCTGCCGTTTCATTTTTCAAAGAGGTCGCATGTCATCTCCATTGAATGCAAACGCCGGCTTTGTGCCGGGCTTGTTCGACCGCCTGATGGGCGAGGGCACCGCCAGCGCCAGTCTGGCGCGCCTGACGCTTGAACAGCTCAAGGACGCAGTGGCACGCGACCTCGAAGAGCTGCTCAACACGCGTGTGGCCCTACCGGCCGGCGCGCTCGATGGCTTCCCCGAATGCGCCGCCTCCATCGTCAACTATGGGCTGATCGACTTTGCCGGCATGTGCCTGTCGAGCAGCGATGACCGCACCCGCATCTGCGCCGCTTTGAGCGCCGCCATCGAGCGCCACGAGCCGCGCCTGCGCCATGTGCGCGCGCGCCTCGAGCGCGAAGCCGGCTCCATCAACCGCGTCAGTTTTGTCATCAGCGCCACCCTGGCAGTGGCGCACGCCAGTGAAGCCGTCAACTTTGACGCCGTGCTGCAGCCGTCGTCGCTGCGCTATTCGATCAACCGCAAGGGAGCCGCCGCATGAGCAACAACCTCAAGACCCTGATCGCCAAACTCAATGACACGGCGCGCACGGCCGCCACGCGCGCCGCCAGTATCTGCATGGGGCTGGGCCAGTATGAAGTCGATATCGAACACCTGTTCCTGGCGCTGCTGGAACAGGAACGCAGCGATGTCGCCGTCGCCGCGCGCCGCAGCGACATCAGCGTGACGGCCCTGGAAACGGATCTGCGCCGCGAGATCGGCAACTTTCTGACCGGCAGCGCGCGCACCCCCGTGTTCTCGCGCCATTTGCCGCGGCTGTTCGAACACGCGTGGCTGATCGCCTCGCTCGGTACGGCGCAACCGGCGATGATACGCAGCCGGCATCTGCTGTTGGCGCTGCTGACGGAGCCGGAACTGTCGCAGCTGGCCTATCGTGGCTCGAGCCTGTTTGCGCGCTTCAGCGTCGAACAACTGAAACACCATCCCGACAAACTGACGGCCGGATCAAGCGAAGAAACCGGCGCCGCGCCGCCAATGCCTGATGCGCCGGCCGACGCCGTCGCCACCCTGGCCAGCCAGACGCCGGCGCTGGACCAGTTCACCACCGACCTGACGCAACTGGCGCGTGACGGCAAGCTCGACCCCGTGATCGGGCGCGAAAACGAGATCCGCCAGGCGGTCGACATCCTGCTGCGCCGGCGCCAGAACAATCCCATCCTTACCGGCGAAGCGGGCGTGGGCAAGACCGCCGTGGTTGAAGGCCTGGCCTTGCGCATCGCCGCCGGCGACGTGCCGGAAGTGCTGCAGGGCGCGCATATCCACGCGCTCGACATGGGCTTGCTGCAGGCCGGCGCCAGCATCAAGGGCGAGTTTGAAAGCCGGCTGAAAAACGTCATCGACGAAGTGGGCAGCAGTGCCCATCCCATCATCCTGTTCATCGACGAGGCGCATACCATGATCGGCGCCGGCGGCCAGGCCGGCCAGAACGATGCGGCCAACCTGCTCAAGCCCGCGCTGGCGCGCGGCGCCTTGCGCACCATCGCCGCCACCACCTGGAGCGAATACAAAAAATATTTTGAAAAGGACGCGGCCCTGGCGCGCCGTTTTCAAGTCGTCAAAGTGGAAGAGCCGAGCGAGGAGATCGCCTGTGCCATGCTGCGCGCGATGGCGCCGCTGATGGAGCGCCATTTCCATATCCGCGTGCGCGACGAAGCCATTGTCGACGCCGTGCGCCTGTCGCACCGCTATATCAGCGGCCGCCAGCTGCCCGACAAGGCCGTCAGCGTGCTCGATACGGCTTGCGCGCAGGTGGCGCTGGGGCAAAGCGCGACGCCGGCGCAGCTGGAAAACGCCAGCCGCAAGCGTGAGCGCATCGGCGTTGAAATCGCCGCGCTGGAACGCGAGCAGGCCGGTGGCGAGCAGCCGGGCCAGGCGGCCACCGCACGCTTGCGCCAGCTGCAAGGCGACGCCGAACAATGTCAGCAGGCAATCGCTGCGCTGGCGCAGCGCTGGCAGGCGGAAAAGTCGCTGGTGGCGCGCATCACCGAACTGCGCGCCGGCCTGCGGCGCGAGCGGCCCGGCGAGGCAGGGGCGGCGGCCTTGCTGGCGCTGAAGGAGGAACTGGCGGCGCTGCAGGGCGAGGCGCCGCTGGCGCCACTGGAAGTCGATGCGCAGGTGGTGGCCGGCATCGTCGCCGGCTGGACCGGGATTCCGCTCGGCAAAATGGTCAAGGACGAGATCCGCACGGTATTGAGCCTGGACGCGGCCCTGCGTGAGCGCGTGCTGGGCCAGGATCATGTGATTGATGCGGTGGCACAGCGCGTGCGCACGGCGCGCGCCAACCTGGACGATCCCGACAAGCCGCAGGCGGTGTTTTTGTTTACCGGCCCGTCCGGCACCGGCAAGACCGAAACGGCGCTGGCGCTGGCCGACCTGCTGTATGGCGGCGAGCGCAAGTTGATCACCCTGAACCTGAGCGAATACCAGGAGGCGCACAGCGTGGCCGGACTGAAAGGCGCGCCGCCAGGTTATGTCGGCTATGGCGAGGGCGGCGTGCTGACCGAGGCCGTGCGGCGCCAGCCCTACAGCGTGGTGCTGCTCGACGAAGCCGAGAAAGCCCATCCCGACGTGCTTGAACTGTTTTTCCAGGTGTTCGACAAGGGCGTGCTCGATGATGCGGAGGGGCGCGAAATCGATTTTCGCAACACCATCATCATCGCCACCTCGAACCTCGGTTCGGCCGCCATGATGGCCGCCTGTTTGAACCAGCCGGCGCACGCCTTGCCCACGCCCGGCGCGCTGGAAGAACTGGTGCGCCCGCAACTGGTGAAACACTTCAAGCCGGCCTTTCTGGGGCGCCTGAAAGTGCTGCCATTCTATCCCCTGACCGACGCCGTGCTGGCCGATATCATAGGCTTGAAACTGGCGCGCATCGGCGAGCGCATCGCGCGCAACCACCAGGCCCGCTTCAGCCATGACGAGTCCCTGGTCGAGGCGGTGCTGGCGCGCTGCACCGAAGTCGATTCGGGCGCGCGCAATGTCGACCAGATCCTCAACGGCAGCGTGCTGCCCGAGATCGCCGTGGCGGTGCTCTCGCGCATGGCCGGCGCGCTGCCGCTGTCGCGCATCCACGTGGGCGTCAATGCCTGCGGCCAGTTCAGCTACACCATCGATTAATCACGGGAGCGCACCATGTTCAACCTCGACCAATTGCTGCAGCCGGTCAGCCCCATCAAGCCCTGCGGCGACGATATCACCTTCAGCCAGGAGCTCGACGCGATCGCCCGCGCGCGCCAGCACGACGACCCCAGCCTCGACCAGGGCGAGTGGGTGGTGGCCTTGAAAGAAGCCGACTGGCCGTTTGTCGCCACCCGCTGCGAGCAGCTGATTGCCTCGCACAGCAAGGACTTGCGCGTGGCCGTCTGGCTGGCCGAGGCGCACGCCAAAACGCGCCATTTTCGCGGCCTGGGCGATGGCTTTGCGCTGCTGGCCGGCTTGTGCGAACGCTATTGGGATGGCCTGTATCCACCGATCGAAGACGGCGACCCGGAGCAGCGCATCGGCAACCTGTTCTGGCTGTTGACGCGCACGCCGCAGCTGGTGCGCGAAATGCCGCTGACCGACGGCGCCGACGGCAGGTTCTCCCTGCAGGACTTCGATGCGGCGCGCCAGCGCGCGGCGGCCAGTGCGCAAGCGCCGGACCAGGGCTGGGGCGAAATCCGGCAGGAAGAGGGCGCGACCCTGGCGCAGATGGAGGCGGCGCGGCAGAAAAATCCGCGCCAGTTCAGCGACGCCCTGCTGGCCGATGCGCAGTACTGCATGCAGTCGCTGCTGGCGCTGGAACGCGGCATCGACGCGCGCTTCGGCATCGACGGCCCCAGTTTTCGCGCCGCCCGCGAAGCGCTGGAAAACGCCATCCATTTCATCGCCCCGATGCCGCTGGGCGCCGAGCTGGTGGCGGCCCTGCCGGGGGCGCCGGCGACGCATGGCATCGGCAATGTTGGCGCCATCGTGCAACGCCAGCAGGCGCTGGCCCAACTGCGCCAGGTGGCCGATTTTTTCCGCCGCACCGAGCCGCACAGCCCGGTGGCCTACCTGGCCGACAAGGCCGCCAACTGGGGCGAGATGCCGCTGCACCTGTGGCTGCGCGCCGTCGTCAAGGACCAGGGCACCCTGGCCCAGCTCGATGACATGCTGGGCAGCGATACTGCCCAGGGATGATTGCCCTGTTCGCTTGTCGGACGCGCCTGTCGGCAATGGCAAGCTACAATCGGCGCCAACTTGTTATCCGGAGATCATGATGAAAAAAATGCTGTTGCCGTTGATGTTGACTGCGTTGCTGGCCGGCTGTGTTGGCCGTCCCGACAATATTGTGCCCGTGACCAATTTCAACACCACCAAATACCTGGGGAAATGGTATGAAATCGCCCGCCTCGACCACTCCTTCGAGCGTGGCCTGAGCCATGTGACGGCCGATTACAGCCTGCGCCAGGATGGCGGCCTGAAGGTCGTCAACCGTGGCTACAAGGATGCGGACGCCGTCTGGAAAGAATCGGAAGGCAAGGCCTATTTTGTCGACAAGAAAGACGAAGGATTTCTGAAGGTGTCGTTTTTCGGTCCTTTCTATGGGTCTTATATCGTTTTCGATCTGGACCAGCAGGGCTACAGTTATTCGATGATCAGCGGTCCCGACAAGTCCTATTTCTGGCTGCTGTCGCGCACGCCCACCATGGATCCGGCCCTGCAAAAGCGTTTGATTGAGAAAGCGCAAGGCCTCGGTTTCGATACCTCGAAACTGATTGTCGTCAAGCAAAACTGAGCCTGGCTTTACATTGTTGTTTTTCAAATCTTCTTCCTTGCAATGCCTATCTGATGCGCTCACAATCAGGCCCAGCGCGCGACGCGCCTGCGGCCGCGCGGCAACTTTTTTCAGACAGGACAGCATCATGAAAAACCTCAAGATCGGCGTACGTCTTGGTGGAGGTTTTACCGCAGTACTGGTATTGCTCACCACGCTGACGGTGGCGGGCATCGTGCAGATGCACAACGCCAGCCGCGAGACCGACGACCTGGTCCGCGTCAAGGTGCGCAACGAGCGACTGATCGGTGAATGGACCAAGGTCATTGAAGTCAATGCGGCGCGCACGGCGGCGGCCTGGAAAGTGAGCGACCCGGCACACCAGAAACAATTCGAAAACGAAATGGCGGTCTCGTCGGCGCGCGCCACGGAAATCCAGGACGCCATCGGCAAAAGCGAGCTGAACCCGCAGGAACAGGCGCTGTACCAGGAGGTGCTGGCCACCCGCAAGGCCTATACGGAAGTGCGCAAGAACGTGTTCAAGGCCAAGAATGCGGGCGACCTGGAACTGGGCAAGCGCTTGTACGAAGGCGACATGTCGGCCAAGCGCGACATTTACCTGGCCTCGCTGGCCAAGCTGGCCAAGCTCGAAGCGGAACTGCTCGACGTGACGGCCGGCGAGCTGCGCGCCGGTTATGAAAATGGCCGCTTGCTGCTCACCTCGCTGGGCCTGGCCGCCATCATGCTGGGCGTCGCCTGCGCCTACTGGATCACGCGCTCGATCACGCGGCCCATCACGCGCGCCGTGGCAGTGGCGCAAGCGGTCTCGACCGGTGACCTGACGAGCCGGATCGTGGTCGACAGCACCGACGAAACGGGGCAGTTGATGCAAGCGCTGAAAGACATGAACGACAAACTGGTCAGCATCGTCGGCCAGGTGCGCACCAGCACCCACGCCATCGGCACCGCGTCGAGCGAAATTGCGGCCGGCAACCTCGACCTGTCCTCGCGCACCGAGCAGCAGGCCAGCTCGCTCGAAGAGACGGCCTCGTCAATGGAAGAGCTGACCTCGACCGTGAAACGCAACGCCGACAACGCGCGCAGCGCCAACCAGCTGGCGATCGACGCTTCGCAGATCGCCAGCCGTGGCGGGGTGGTGGTGTCGGAAGTGGTCAGCACCATGGGCTTCATCAACGATTCTTCGCGCCGGATCGTCGACATCATCAGCGTGATCGACGCGATCGCCTTCCAGACCAATATCCTGGCCCTGAATGCGGCCGTCGAGGCGGCCCGCGCCGGCGAGCAGGGCCGGGGGTTTGCGGTAGTGGCCGGCGAAGTGCGCAGCCTGGCCCAGCGGTCGAGCCAGGCCGCCAGGGAAATCAAGGGGCTGATCGACGATTCGGTGCAAAAGGTCGAAGCGGGCTCGCAACTGGTGGACAAGGCCGGCCGCACCATGGACGAGATCGTCCAGAGCATCAGTCATGTGACGCAGATCATGAACCAGATCACCGACGCCAGCGAACAGCAGCGCTCCGGCATCGAACAGGTCAACCAGGCCATCGGCCAGATGGATCAGGTCACCCAGCAAAACGCCGCATTGGTCGAAGAAGCGGCGGCTGCCGCCGAATCGATGCAGGAGCAGGCGGCGCGCCTGAGCGAGGTGGTGGGCCTGTTCAAGCTCGACGCCAGCCATGTGACGCGCGCGGTTGCCGCCGCACCTGTGACGACGCGCCGTCCGCCGGCCGTGGCGGTAGCCGCCGCCGGCAAGCCGCGCAAGGCGGTGGCGGCAACAAACAGCGACTGGGAAGAGTTTTAACGGCGAAGACGGTGGGGCGCTACAATCGCGGTCCTGATGCCTTTGTGCTCCACCATGACGACCCAGACTGACTCCGTTTCCTCCCGGCGCGAACGCTGCGCCACCTGTTTGCGCGCGCAGTCCGGCTGCATCTGCCAGTGGGTGCGGCCGCTGTCGCATGCCGTGGAGATCTTGATACTCCAGCATCCGCTGGAAGTGCAGCACGCCAAGGGCAGCGCGCGCCTGCTGCACCTGAGCTTGCCCGACAGCCGCCTGGTCACGGGCGAAGCGTTTGCCGCCGCAGAACTGGACGCGCTGCTGGCCGGCAAGCACAACGTGCTGCTGTACCCGGACACGCCCGGCGACCGCTCGCTGGGCATCGCGCCGCCGCCGCCCCTCGACGATGCATGGCTGAAGGATACGGCCAGCTTGCGGCTGGTGGTGCTGGACGCTACCTGGCGCAAGAGCCGCAAGATGCTGTATCTCAACCCGGCCCTGCAGCAGCTGCCGCGCTTGCCGCTGCGTGATACGCCGCCATCCCATTACCTGATCCGCAAGGCGCATGTGCCCGACCAGCTGTCCACCCTGGAAGCGACTTGCTACGCGCTGATGCAACTCGAAGATGAGGTCGCCCGTTTCGCCCCTTTGATCGCCGCATTTGACGGCTTTGTCGCTCAACAGTTGAGCTATATCACCGCATTTGACGCAAAAAACGTGAAATAAGCCCTTGCCGACCCTTGATCTTGCTGTGACTGCGGCATAGTATACTGTACGTATATACAGTTGATGGGGTCGTTCATGAAAGCAATCATTCCGCAGCATGACGACAGCTTTGCCGGCCAGACCATGCTGCCGCCGCAGTCGCTCAAGCCGCGCAAAGGGCGCGGCGCCGTTTCCAACCTGCAGGGCCGCCATGCAGTGCACGGGCGCGAGGGCTTCGATGACGGCTGGAGCCTGCCGGTGGACGATGGGGAGGAGACCGCCAGTGCCTGGAAAACCCAGGTCAGCGACGAGCAGGCGCGTACCATCCTGTCACGCAATACCTCGCCCGACCTGCCGTTTGGCGTCTCGCTCAATCCCTATCGCGGTTGCGAGCACGGCTGCATCTACTGCTTTGCGCGCCCCACCCACAGCTATCTGGGCCTGTCGCCGGGGCTCGATTTCGAAAGCCGCATCGTCGCCAAGGTCAATGCGCCCGAATTGCTGCGGCGTGAACTGGCCAAGCCATCGTATGTCGCCGAAGCGATCGCGCTGGGCGTCAACACCGACGCCTACCAGCCCTGCGAGCGCGAACGGCAACTGACGCGCCGCGTGCTCGAAGTGCTGCACGAATGCGACCATCCGGTGGGCCTGATCACCAAGTCGTCCCTGATCGAGCGCGATATCGATCTGCTCGCGCCGATGGCGGCGCGGCGCCTGGCGTCGGTGGCGATCACCCTGACCACCCTCGACCCGGCCATCTCGCGCACGCTCGAGCCGCGCGCGGCCGCGCCGGCAAGGCGCCTGCGCACCATCCGCACCCTGACGGATGTCGGCATTCCCGTCGGCGTGAGCATCGCGCCCATTATTCCGTTCGTGACCGAACCGGAAATCGAACAGCTGCTTGAAGCGGTGCGCGACGCCGGCGCCATCAACGCCCATTACGTGGTGCTGCGCCTGCCGTGGGAAGTCAATCCGCTGTTCCAGCAATGGCTCGAAGCGCATTTCCCCGAGCGCGCCCAGCGCGTGATGAACCGCGTGCGCGAAATGCGCGGCGGCAAGGACTACGACAGCAGCTTCGGTGCGCGCATGCATGGCGAAGGCGTGTGGGCCGACCTGATACGCCAGCGTTTTGACAAAGCCGTGCACCGCCTGGGCCTGCATGGCAGGGGCGGACGCTTCAAGCAACTCGACAGCACGCAGTTCCGGCGTCCGCTGACGGTGCCGGCTATGGCGAGCAGGGCCAAGGGCGGCAATGCGGGGCAGCTCGATCTGTTCTAACGTGGTGATCATGCTCCCGGCACGCCCCTCATGACGCTCGATATGTTGCCAGCGGCGCCGGTTTGCCGGCGCGCCTTGACGAGCCTGGCGATTCATGAGCACTAACACTGCCTGCTGATATAATACTTTTAATTACATCACGCGACGACAATGCGCCACCGGTGCTCCCGCCATCATCCTTGCAATGCAAGACTAGCCCATGAGCGCCCTTTTCGATTTTGACATCATCGAACAGCTCCATAGCGGGCCCCGTTCACTGGTCTGCCGCGCCAGGGCGGCTGACGGCGCCGCGCTGATCGTCAAGATTCCCAATCAGCAGTTCCCTTCTTTTCAGCAATTGGCCAGCTTCAAGCGCGAGTACGCCGTCGCGCGCCTGTGCCGCCACCCTGGCGTGGTGCATCCGCTGGCGCTGCGGCTGCATGGCGGCCGCTGGACGATGCTCTTGGAAGACATTGGAGGCCAGGCGCTGGACCGGCTGCTGCGCGCGCGGCTGGCGGCGCGTCAGTCGCCGGCGCAAAGCGCGCTGGCGCTGGACGATTTCTTCGACATCGCGCTGCAGCTGTGCACGGCGCTCGAAGCGGTCCATCTGCAGGGCGTGATCCACAAGGATATCAATCCCTCGAATCTGGTCTGGCATGGCGAACGGCGGCAACTGCAGCTGATCGACTTCGGCATTGCCAGCGAGCCGACGCCGGCCCACCTTGGCGGCGCCAGTATGCAACATCTGGAAGGCACGCTGCGCTACATGGCGCCTGAACAGACCGGGCGCATGAACCGGCGGCTCGATCATCGCGCTGATTTTTATGCGCTCGGCGCCACGTTTTATGAGCTGCTGGTCGGCCAGGCGCCGTTCGAGGCGCGCGACGAGATGGAACTCGTGCATTGCCACATTGCGCGCAGCCCCGACTGGTCGCATCCGGTGCTGGCCAGCCTGCCCGGCCAGTTGCTGCCGATTATCCAGCGCCTGCTGGAAAAAAATCCCGGACAACGCTACCAGAGCCTGCAAGGCCTGCGCAGCGACCTGGCGGCCTGTCGCGCGCCGCTGCCTGCCGCGCCCGGCCGCCTGTCGATCCACGATGGCCGTTTTCTGGTGCCAGCAACCTTGCACGGGCGCGACGACGCCGTTGCCGGCTTGCTGGCTGGGTTCGAACGCAGCGCCGCTGGCGCGTGCGAGATGCTGCTGGTGGCGGGCAATTCAGGTGTTGGCAAGTCGGCGCTGGTGTATCAACTGCAGCAACCCGTGCTTGCCCGGCGCGGCTATTTCTTGCCTGGCAAACTGGACCTGCTGCAGCGCGACGCGCCCTATGCGGCGCTGATCCAGGCTTTCCAGGCGCTGGTGCAGCAGTTGCTGGGGCAGAGCGCCGACACGCTGCGCCAGGCTACCTGCAAACTGCATGATGCCCTGGGCGGCGGCATGGGCGCGATGGTCGAACTGATACCACAGCTGGCCCTGATCGTCGGCGCCAGCGAGGCCCTGCCGGCGTCGACGCCGACCCAGGCCCAGCTGCGCCTGGACCGCCTGTTTCCCCGTTTCGTCGATGTCTTCGCCTCCGCAGGGCAGCCACTGGTGCTGTTCCTCGACGACCTGCAATGGGCCGATGCGGCCACCTTGAGGATGCTCGAGCTGCTGATGGTGGCGTGCGACAAAAGCCGCCTGCTGATCATTGGCGCTTACCGCGACAATGAAGTGGACGCAGCGCATCGGCTGATGGCGCTGCGCGACAGACTGTTCGCGCGTGGCGCGCGCGTGAGCACGCTGGCGCTGGGCGCCTTGAGCGAACCGCAGGTGGCGCGGATGGTCTCGGCCACCGTGCGCGTGGCGATTGCCGACTGCGCCGCGCTGACCCGCCTGTGCCACCTGAAAACGGCCGGCAATCCCTTTTTTCTGCGGCAGTTTCTCGCCGCGCTGCACGAAGACGGCCATCTGCGTTACCGCGCGGCCGGCGATTGCTGGGACTGGGACCTGCCGGCGATCGAGCAGGCCAGATATACCGACAACGTGGTCGAGGCGCTGCTGGAGAAAATCCGCCGCCTGCCGATGAAAACGCAGCAGCTGCTGCAACTGGCGGCGTCCAACGGCAACCGCTTCACCCTGGGCACGCTGGCGCTGGCCGTCGATCACGCGCCCGGGCACACGCGGCAAGACCTGGCGCCGGCCATGAATGCCGGCCTGATCCAGCTATCGGTCGGCGCTGGCGATGATGGCGGCAGCTACCAGTTTCTGCATGACCGGGTGCGGCAGGCCGCCTATCTGGCCGTCGATGCGCAGACCCGCGCGGCCAACCATCTGCTGCTGGGCCGCTTGCTGCTGGCGCGCACCAGCGAGCAACAGCGCGATGGCAAGCTGTTCGACATCGTCGAGCAGCTCAACGCCGGCCGCGCCTTGATCCACGACGCCGGCGAACGGCTGCAACTGGCCGCACTGAACCTGCAGGCGGGCGAGAAAGCGCGCCGTTCGGCTGCCTTCCAGGCCACGCTGGAACATATGCGCGCCGGCCTCGAGCTGCTGCCAGTGGACGCCGGGCACGGCGACACCGGCTTGTGGCTCGACCTGCAGCTGGGCGCGGCCGAAGCGAGCTACCTGTGTGGCCAGTTCGATGCCGCCGAAGCGATCCATGCCCTGGTGCGCGCGCGCGCCCTGGCGCCGCTGCAGCAGGTGCGCCGCATCGCCATCGAGGCGCACCAGTATCAGCTGCAGGGCCGCTTGCTTGAAGCCATTGCCGTGCAGCGCGAAGCGCTGGCGCTGCTGGGCATGGCTATTCCGCAGGAGGTGGCGCAGATGAAGTCGCTTTTTGATGACATCCGCGCCGAGATCGGGCAATTGCCTGGCGCCCGCGCGCCGGCCAGCTTGCTGGCGGCCGCCGACATGCGCGATCCTGTTCATGTGGCCGCGATGCAGATCATGCATGGCCTGTGGATGGCCAGCTACTACGCCGGCCAGCAGGATCTGAGCGCGCTGATGGTGGTGTCGATGACCCGCCTGTCGATGCGGCAGGGCAGCAGCGACTTCA
Source organism: Janthinobacterium sp. PC23-8 (assembly GCF_002250505.1). Lineage (GTDB taxonomy): Bacteria > Pseudomonadota > Gammaproteobacteria > Burkholderiales > Burkholderiaceae_D > Janthinobacterium. The sequence goes on along the minus strand of NZ_NJGY01000001.1, from coordinate 517,004 downwards.
GCGCCGTCGCCTATGTCGGCTACGCGCTGATGATCGCCCTGTACGAGGGCGACGGGACGCGCGGCCATGATGTCGGCGCCATGGCTTTGTCACTGGCCCGGCGCCGCAGCAATCTGCAGGCGCGCACGCAGACCGGCCTGATGTTCGCCGCGCTGACCAGCCACTGGACCCGGCCACTGCGCAATTGCGACGCACTGTACCAGGAAGCCTTGGGCTGGGCGCTGGAAATCGGTGACTTCGTCCAGGTCGGCCTGGTGGCGGCCGTGCGCGCCACCGAGCGGCTGATCCTGGGCGACCATTTGCCGCAGCTGATGCGCGATATCGAGCAGGACATGGCCCTGATGCGCGCCAACGGCCAGCAGGCGATGGCCGACTGCTGCATTGCCGGCGCCATCGGGCCGATCAAGTGCCTGATGGGGCTGTCTGCGCGCCACGACAGCTACGATGACGGGGTCTTCAGCGAGGCCGCTTTTCTGGCGCAGTATGGCCAATCGCAGCTGTACCGCGCCTATTTGTTGCAAGGGAAAATCCGCAACGCCTACCTGTTCGACTGTGCCGATGGCGAACCGCTGGCGGCGCAACTGACGCGCGTCACCACCATCATGCGCGGCCAGGCCAAGGTGGTCGAGGCCAGCTTCTACGCCGCGCTGATCTGGATCCGCGCCTTGCGGCGCGATCCCGCGCGCCTCGATGCGGCCAATCTGCCGGGCCTGATCGACACCGTGCAACGCAGTCTTGCCGCCTGGGCCGGACAAGGCTCGGACTACATCGACGCCAGGCATCTGCTGGTGCAGGCCGAGCTGGCCCGCAGCCGCCAGGAACTGCAGATTGCCACGCGCCTGTATCAGCAGGCGATAGCCGTCGCCGCCCTGGCCGGCCACGTGAGCATGCAGGCGCTGGGCAATGAGCTGTGCGGCGAATGCTGGCTGGAGCAGGAGCAGCCGCGCGTGGCCGCCGTCTTCATCATGGACGCCATCGCCCACTACGAGCAGTGGGGCGCCGAAGGCAAGGTGGCGCAGCTGCGCGCGCGCCACGCCGCAGCGCTGTCGAAGGCGCAGGCGCGCAATATGCAGGTGCAGGGGCAGGGTGCCGCGCTCGACATGGTGTCGCTGATGAAGGCGGCCACCATCCTGTCGAACGAAGTGGGCCTGCGCAAGGTGCTGGCACGCCTGATTGCCATCGTCTGCGAAAACGCCGGCGCACAGGTGGCGCGCCTGTTGCTGCTGTCCGATGGCGTCTACCATGTCGAGGCCGAGATGGACGGCGACGCCATCACCGTGCTGCAATCGCGCCGGCTCGACCTCGAGGCCGCCAGCGACCCGCAGTTCCCGCTGCCGCTGCTGCGCTACGCCATTCGCACCAGCAGCGAAGTGATCGAGGACAGCGTGATGTGCCTGCCGATCCGGCACGGCGGCCAGATCGGCGGCGTTTTGTACTTCGAGAACCGGCTGGCCGAGGCCTCGTTCACGCACGAGCGGATCACCTTCCTGCGCATGCTCGGCGCCCAGGCGATGATCTCGATCGCCAACGCCAGGCTGCATGACAACCTCGAACGGCGCGTGGCCGAGCGCACCGCCCAGCTGGAGGATGCCAACCGCAAGCTGGCGACCCTGTCGATCACCGACGGCCTGACGGGCCTGGCGAACCGGCGCCATTTCGATGATGTGCTGCGCCGCGAACATGCGCGTTCGACGCGCGCCGGCCAGCCGCTGTCGGTGATCATGATCGATGTCGATTACTTCAAACGCTACAACGACGGTTATGGGCACCAGGCCGGTGACGCCTGCCTGATCCGTGTCGCGCACGCGCTCCTGGCCGGCACGCGGCGCGCCAGCGACCTGACGGCGCGCTATGGCGGCGAGGAGTTTTCGATCGTGCTGCCCAACACCGGCGCGCAGGAAGCGCGGCATGTCGGCGAGGCGCTGCGTAGCGCCATCGAAGCGCTTGGCATCGTCCACGCCGGCCGCGATGCGGGGCAGGTGACGATCAGCGTCGGCGTCGCCGTCCGGCCGGCAGCGGCAGCGGGCGATGCGGACGCGCTGCTGCGCCTGGCCGATGCCGCGCTGTATCACGCCAAGGATGCCGGGCGCAACTGCGTGGTGGTGAAGCAGATGTCGCCTGCCTGAACCGGCGCCGTGATGGCATGCCGTCAGGTCTCGTGCGCCGCAAACCATTCGCCCAGGAAGGCCAGCATGGTGCGGCTGATGGCCCTGGTGTGAGCACGCGAAATATAGATGGCGTGGATGCCCATCGAGTGTGGCTGGTAGCCGGGCAGCAGGGCCACCAGTTGTCCGCTGGCGATCAAGGGCGCGGCGGAAAACACCGGTTGCAGCGTAATGCCGGCCCCTTCGACCGCCGCCTGCAGCAGCACCACCGATTCATTGGCGCTCAGGCTGCCGCTGACGGGTACGCTGACGGTGGCGCCAGCATGCTCGAAATGCCACAGGCTTTTGCCGAAATACGTATAGGTGAGGCAATCGTGTGTCTGCAGGTCGGTGGCCTGCCGTGGCGTGCCGTGCTCGCGCAGGTAGGCGGGCGAGGCGCACACCACCGAATGGCAGGTGCCCAGGCGGCGCGCGATCACGCCCGGATCGAGCTGGTTGGTGATGCGGATCGCCAGGTCGATTCTTTCCTCGACCAGGTTGACGGCGCGGTTATCGATGCGCAGGTCGACCGCTGCCTGCCGGTAGCGTTTCAGGTAGGCGGCAATCGCCGCCGCCAGGCTGGCCTGGGCCAGCGACTGCGAGCAGGCGAGGCGCAGGATGCCGGCAGGTTCATCGGCATCGGTGTCGCCCACGCTGGGCATCTGCTCGGCCAGCGCCAGCAGCTCCTGGCAGCGCAGCAAGGTGATGTCGCCGGCGGCCGTCAGGTTGATGCGCCGCGTGGTGCGGTGAAACAGGCGCGCGCCGGACCAGGTTTCCATTTCCGCCAGATAGCGGGTAACCATGGCGCGCGACATGTCGAGCAGTTCGGCAGCGCCGCTCAGGCTGCCGCATTCGGCGATGGTGGCGAACACTTTCGCGGCAACGATGCGGTCCATGGCGCGCTTCCTTTCAAGAGGTTACTTGCGCGATCTGCGCAACAATCCATTGCATTCTAGGCGATTTATCGAACAGGCTGATGCGACTACCATGAGGTTGTCGCCCGCTGTCCGGGCCCAAACCCCGTCAAAGGAAACCACCATGCACCGTCGCCACCTGCTCGCCACCGTATTCGCCGTCGCCTTGTCCACCTTGCTGCCGGCAGCGCAGGCCGCGCAGCCACTGCAGCTGCAAGTCTACAATCCGGGCGAAAAAGCCATCTTTCCGGTCAGCTCGGTAATCGTCAGCGGCGAACGCGACGCCATCCTGGTCGACGCCCAGTTCCAGCACAACGATGCGCTGGCGCTGGTCAGGCAGATCCAGGACAGCGGCAAGACCTTGCGCACCGTATATATCAGCCACAGCGACCCCGATTACTACTTCGGCCTGGACGTGATCCACGCCGCATTTCCATCGGCAAACATTGTCGCCACCGCGCAAACCGTGGCCGCCATCAAGGCCAATATGGACGGCAAGCTCGCCTACTGGGGGCCGATCATGAAAGACAATGCGCCACGCGCGCTGGTGCTGCCGCAAGTGCTGCACGCGGACCACCTGACCCTGGAAGGCAAGACGATCGAGATCAAGGGGCTCAAAGGCGCCAGCCCCGAGCGCAGCTACCTGTGGATACCATCGCTGAAAACCGTCGCCGGCGGTGTCGTCATCAGCAGCGGCATCCATGTCTGGATGGCCGACACGCAAACGCCGCAGTCGCGCGCCAACTGGCTGGCCACGCTGGACCAGATCGCCGCGCTGCAGCCGCACGCCATTGTGCCGGGCCACTTCCTCGGCGCCGCTCCTCCAGCGACGGCGGCGCTGGACTATACGCGCAGCTACTTGCAGGCGTTCGAGACGGCCGCCTCTAAAGCCAGGGACTCGGCCGCGCTGGTCAAGGCCATGCAGGAAAAATTTCCGCAAGCGGGTGAAAGCGCCTCGCTGGAACTGAGCGCGAAAGTCATCAAGGGAGAAATGACATGGCCACAGTAAGCACGCCCGTGCTGCATTATGTGTACGACCCGCTGTGCGGCTGGTGCTACGGCGCCGCACCCTTGCTGCACGCCGCGCAGGCGATCGAAGGCCTGGCCATCGTGCTGCACGGCGGCGGCATGATGAGCGGCGCCAAGCGCCAGAATGTCAACGACAATCTGCGCCGCCACGTGATGGCGCATGACCAGCGCATCGCCCAGGCGACCGGCCAACCTTTCGGCGCGGCGTATGTCGACGGCTTGCTGCGCGATACCGGCGCCGTGTTCGATTCGACCCCGCCGACCACCGCCATCGTGGCGGCGCAGGAAATCGCCGGTCTGGGCCTGGCCATGCTGCACCTGGTCCAGCACGCCCACTATGTGCTGGGTCAGCGGGTGGCCGAGGCCGCCGTGCTGGCGGCGCTGGTGCAGCAACTGGGAATCGCTCCTGACCTGTTTGCCGCTGCCTATGGCCGCCTGGCCGGCGCCGCCATCGAACGGCACATTGCACACAGCCGCGCCTTGCTGGCCCGTTTGGGCGGGCAGGGCTTTCCCACCCTGGCCATCGAGTACCTTGACGGCCGCATGGCGCCGCTCGAGCTTGGCAATTGGCTGGGCCGTACCGAAGGGTGGACCGACTACCTGCGCCAGCAGCTGTCCACGCAAACGCAGCCAGGCCAGGCGAGCGGCGGCCCGGCTTGCGGTCTCGGCGGCTGCGCGCTGTAAGGCGCGGCGGCCCGGATATCAGGTCGCCGCTTCACCGGCCCGGTCCAGTTGCGCCAGGTGCTGTTCGATGGAGAATACATGCGCATCAACCTTGCCCAGCTCGCGCAGCGCGCTGGCCAGGTGCAGCAGATACTCGCTGTTCGGGCCGCTGGGGCCGCTGGCGCGGGCGATCTGGCGCGCGATGTCCAGCTCCGAGGCGGCGCCAAGGAAGGCTGCGTTTTCCTCGTTGGCGATGTAGACCAGGCCTTCTGTCGCGCTGCCATCGTCAAAGCTGATGGTGGTGGCCAGGCGCAGGTAGCCATTCTTTTCGCGGTGGTCCAGGTGGGCGAATACCTGCGGCGTGATCAGGTAGGCCATGCCGTCGCACACGGCGCCGGCCTGCGGCACGATGGTCGCCACCCTGCCCGGCGCCAGCGGCGTGCCGCGGTGGTCGTGCGAGCCTTGCCAGAAGCGCCGGGTCCAGCCGGCGATGCTGGCCGCACGCCGTTCGATGAAGGGAAAGTCGGCCTTGTAGATCAGCGAGCCATAGCCGAACAGCCATACTTGACGATGGCCGTCGAAGCGGTTCATGCGCTGGTTGATGGCGATGGTGGCGGCGTCGATCCGGGACAGCTCTTGCGGGGCGCTCAAAGGTTCGGTCATGGCGGCGGAGGCGATGGGGGCATGGCAGATTATACGGGCGCAGGTGCCGCGCCGCTGCCCACGTTCCATTCGTGCGTGTCGACGAAGCTGACCAGGAAGGCCTTGAAGCTGTCGGCCGCCGGCGACAGCGAGCGGCCGGTTTTCGTGTACACGAAAAAGCGCCGCGTCAGTTCCGGCTCGTGCAGGGTGCGCATCTGCAGCTTGTACAGTTTCACCATCGGTTCCGCATACGGCAGGCAGGCCGTGACGCCCAGGTTGGCGCTGACCATGGCCAGCGCCGTCGTCATGAAGGTCACCTCGTTGTACGGCTTGAGCGGCAGCGTGCGAAAAGCGCCGTGCATGTCGCGCAGCAGCCGTTCCGTGAACTGGCCCTGCAGCGAAATGAAAGGGTAGTCGGCGGCGTCGGCCCAGGTGACTTTTTCCTTGTGCCGCAGCGGATGCTGTTCGGGGAAGACCAGCACGAAAGGCATGTCGAACAGCACTTGCGCGGCGATTTCCGGCGTCGGATCGCGTTCGGGGCCGATGCCGAAATCGACTTCGCCGCTGAACACGCGCCCCGAGACATGCTCGACCGGGCAGTCGACCAGGCGCAGCTGCACCTCGGGGTGCGCCTGGCGGTAGGCGGCGATCACTGCGGGCAGCAGGGTGCACGACATCATCTGCGGCGCGGCGATGCGCACCATGCCGGTTTTGAGCGCTTTGCGCCGGGCCACGCTGGCCATGGCGCCGTCGAGGTCCTCGATCATCTTTGCAAACAGCGGATACAGCTCGCGGCCGAGCTCGGACAATTGCATCTTGCGCGTGCTGCGCTCGACCACGCGCACGCCGAGGATGCTTTCCAGTTCCTTGATCAGGCCGCTCAGGGCCGATTGCGTCACGTGCAGGTATTCGGCGGCCAGGGTAAAACTGCCGGTCTTGGCCAGGGCGACGAGGGCGCGCATCTGGCGCAAGCTGGGACTCATAAGATAATCCGATAAATCAAGCAATAAATATTGTTTGTATGATAGAGCGAAGCAGCTTCTAATGGTGAAAAACCTCGTACAAGGACACCACCATGAAACTCGCCACCCTCAAGAACGCCAGCCGTGACGGCGCGCTGGTCCTCGTCAGCCGCGACCTGCGCCATTGCCTGCCGGTGCCCGCCATCGCCGCCACCTTGCAGGCCGCGCTCGACGACTGGCACACGGTCGCGCCGCAGCTGGAAACGGCCTATGCGGCGCTGAACGCCGGCCAGGCGCCGGACGCGCAGCCGTTCGACGAAGCGCTGTGCCATTCGCCGCTGCCGCGCGCCTACCAGTGGGCCGACGGCTCGGCCTATATCAACCACGTCGAGCTGGTGCGCAAGGCGCGCAAGGCAGAAGTGCCGGCCTCGTTCTATACCGATCCGCTGATGTACCAGGGCGGCTCGGACAGCTTTATCGGCCCGCGCGATCCCGTTTTTGCGCTGTCCGAAGAGTGGGGCATCGATCTGGAAGCCGAAGTGGCCGTGATCACCGGCGACGTGGCGATGGGCGCGGGCGTGCTTGATGCGGCTTGCGCGATCCGGCTGGTGATGCTGGTCAATGACGTCTCGCTGCGCAACCTGATTCCGGCCGAGCTGGCAAAAGGCTTCGGCTTCTTCCAGTCCAAGGCGGCCAGCGCGTTTTCGCCGGTCGCCGTCACGCCGGACGAGCTGGGCGGCCACTGGCGTGATGCCAAGCTGCACCTGCCGCTGCTGGTCGAACTGAACGGCCAGCCGTTCGGCAAACCGAATGCGGGCGAGGACATGACCTTCAATTTCGCGCAACTGGTCGCCCATGCGGCCAAGACGCGCGAACTGGCCGCCGGCACCATTCTAGGCTCCGGCACGGTATCGAACAAGCAGGGCAACCTGCATGGTTCGAGCATTGCCAACGGCGGCGTCGGCTACTGCTGCCTGGCCGAAGTGCGCATGTACGAAACCATCGAGACCGGCACCGCGCAAACGGCCTACCTGAAGTTCGGCGACCGCGTGCGCATCGAGATGCTGGATGCCGGCGGCGCCAGCATCTTCGGCGCCATCGACCAGGCCGTGCTCCACTACCGCGAAAAAATCTGATGAAGCTCTATACCTATTTCCGCAGCTCGGCCGCCTACCGCGTGCGCATCGCGCTCGGACTCAAGGCCCTGGACTATGACGCGGTGCCGGTGCACCTGCTGCGTGGCGGCGGCGAACAACTGGCCGATGCCTACCGCCAGGTCAATCCGTCGGCGCTGGTGCCCACGCTGGTGGACGATAACGGCGTGGTGATCGGCCAGTCGCTGGCGATCCTCGAATACCTGGAAGAGACGCGTCCCAGCCCGCCGCTGCTGCCGGGCGACGCTGCCGGCCGCGCCCATGTGCGCGCGCTGGCCTTGACACTGGTGGCAGACACCCACCCGCTGGGCAATCTGCGGGTGCTCAAGTACGTGAAGGGCGAGCTGGGACAAAGCGAGCAAGCCAAGCTGGCCTGGCAGCGGCACTGGTTGCGCGAAGGCTTGCTCACCTTCGACGCGATGCTGGCCCGCGCCGCAAACCCGGGCGCTTACTGTCATGGCGATACGCCCACCCTGGCCGACTGCTGCCTGGTGCCGCAGCTGTTCAATGCGCGGCGCTTCGACATCGACCTGGCGCCGTTTCCGGCCCTGCTGCGCATCGATGCGGCCTGCGCGCAGCTGCCCGCCTTCCAGCTGGCGCATCCCGCGCGCCAGCCCGATGCCGAGTAGCCTTTGCCGGTCAGAAGCGGGTCGCGAGCGTCACGCTGGCGCGGCGCGCCTGGCTGGATCTGCACATTGTTGATGGCCGACTCAAACAAGCGCGCGTCGCCGAGGGTGTTGACCTTGAAGCGCACGTCGTAGTTTGGCTGACGAGTTACCCGTGCGGCAGGCGTCAGGACGATACGACCCGGTTACGCCCCGCATGCTTGGCGCGGTACAGGGCCTGGTCGGCGCGGATCAGCAAATCGGTCAGGCTGTCCGGCCCGGGCGGGGTGGTGGTGTCGGGCAGCGGCAGGCTGGAGGTGGCGCCGATGCTGATGGTCAGGCGCACCGTCTGGCCATCGCCGCAATCGACTTCCATGCCCTCGACCGCCGCGCGCAGCCGTTCGGCCGCCGCCAGCGCCACCTGCAGCGGCGTCTCGGGCATCAGCAGCACGAATTCCTCGCCGCCGAAGCGGGCCGCCGTGTCCATGCCGCGCGTCATGTTGTGTAACACGTGTGCCACGGCGACAATGGCGCGGTCGCCCGCGTCGTGGCCATAATGGTCATTGATGCGCTTGAAATGGTCGATATCGATCATCAGCAGCGACAGGGCGTGGCCGCAACGATGGCCCCGTTCGATTTCTTCGGCGATGCGCAAGGTCATCTTGCGGCGGTTGCCCAGTTCCGTCAGCGGGTCGGTGGTGGCCTGCTGCTCCAGCCTGGTGTTGGCCACCAGCAGTTCCAGGGTGCGCTGCAAGACCCGCTCTTCGAGTTTGTCGCGCTCTTCATGGAGAATCGCCAGCGTGGCGCGCCGGCCGCGCAGCGCCATCACCAGCGCGGCGATCAGCGCCGCCTGCAGCGCCAGCAGCGACAGGCCGGCAAGGATTTGCATGTGATACAAGCTCCACAGTCCCTGCGGCTGGTTCAGGATGCGCGCGCCGGCCGGCAGGTTGCGCAGGCCGAAGCGCCGCACCGCGCCATCGTCGAAGATGGTCGCCTGCATGCCGGCCGGATCGGGCAAGCGGCCTTGCAAGATGCGCGCGATGGTGCGCCCGACCATGTCGGCGCTGATCACATGGCCGCCCGCCACGCCGGGCAGTATCAGCGACTCGACGCTGGTAAAGATCGGCACGGCGCTGCGCGCGGCCAGGTCGCGTGTCATATCGGCTGGCGCCACCCTGACGCCCTGCGCGTCGCGGTAGACCGGCAGCAGGTAGATGGCGCTGCCGGCGCCGAGCGCCTCGGTGCGGTGGCGCAGCTCTTCCAGCGTCAGCTGGTCCCAGTAGTCGAACACGATGCGGCCCCGCCAAGGCGTGGCGGCGCTGCGGATGGCGGCGATCCAGTCGCGCCCGCGCGCGCTGGTGTCGCCGACCACGGCGATATGGCGCAAGCCGGGCGTGACCTGCTCGATGACGGCCAGCGCACGTGGAAAATCAGGGATGACGTCGAGATTGACGCCATCGTCGGGCTTCCAGCCCTGGCGGCCCTGGTTGACATAAAAGCGCGGCACGCCGGGAAACAGCCTCGGATGCTCGCTCAGAAAGCGCGCTGCCACATAGTTTTCCGTGATGATGGCATCGAGCCGGACATTGGCATATTTGGTGTGCAAATACGTCTCCAGGCCCGCCACTGCCTGGCGTTCGCCCACGCGCACCGCATCGAGGCGCTCTTCGAATATGCCGGGCGTGCTGTTCCAGTGCTGGTTGGCCAGTTCGGCGGTCATGCCGCGGCGCAGCTGGGTCTGCCATGGCGACGAGGCGTCGCTGCCCAGCGAATACAGCACCAGCACCTGGCGCGGCGCGGCGCGCGCCAGCTGGCTTTGCGTTTCGGCCGCCAGCCCCTGTGCCTGCGCGCAAGCAGCCAGCGTCCAGCATAACCACAGCAGCAAGGCCAGGCGGCGCCAGCGGGCGGTGCAGGCCGGCAAGAAAAAAGTCAGGCGGTGCATGAAGGTCGGAGGCGCAAGGCGGCTGATGGATTGATGGGTCTGCTTAATTTCATGGTTGGGATGGAAGCGGAGTCTAGCATTCTTATGTTCCTTGGGAACATTAATGATGCATTTTTTACCAAATTGATTATGTTATTTGTATGGCGGCGAGCGCTGGCAGGCTTGGCGATACTGCAAGGTCCATGCCGCCTTCAGTTACAATTTCGCTTTTATCTTGTGCGGCCACAACCGCACGCCAGCCAGCGCTTGCCTGGTGGAAGTTCGAGGAATATGCAAATCCATAACGTTGAAGAATTGAAGGCATGGATCGCCGCCGGCGGCGTGCCCGACTATCTGCACTTCTGGGGCCATACGCCGGCCCAGGCGCAACTGGCCGACAAGAGCTGCCTGAGCCAGTGGTTTCCGTCGCCGTTCAGCCTCGCTGGCGTGCGCTACGCCACGGCCGAGCATTACATGATGGCGCAAAAAGCCGCCCTGTTCGGCGACATGGCGGTGCAGGCGCGCATCGTGGCGGCCGAGCGGCCGTCGGAAGTGAAAAAACTGGGCCGCGAAGTGGCCAATTTCGACGCCAGGACGTGGGAGGCGGCACGCGCCGGAATTGTTTTCGATGGCAACTACGCCAAATTTGCGCAAAAGCCGGCGCTGCGCAAATTTCTGCTGGGAACGGGCGAACGCATCATCGTCGAGGCCAGTCCGGTCGACCGCATCTGGGGCGTGGGACTGGCGTCGGACCATCCGCGCATCCTCGACCCGGCGACCTGGGACGGCCTCAATCTGCTGGGATTTGCATTGATGAAGGTGCGCACCGCACTACGCGGTGGCTGAAGCGCGCCTCGCCCATCTTGCGGAAATGAGGGGGGTCTCTGACAAACCCCTGCGGATTTGTTATACTTGACTAAATCATTCAACTACTCAGGGTTTCGGAAGTACAATCGAGTAGTTGAAGAGCCGCAATATTTTAACCGAGTTGAGCCGAGGATGTATGCGTCTGACCACAAAAGGCCGTTTTGCCGTGACCGCGATGATCGATCTTGCCCTGCGCCAGGGCAAGGGACCGGTCACGCTGTCGGGTATCAGCCAGCGCCAGTCGATTTCCCTGTCCTACCTGGAACAGCTGTTCGGCAAGCTGCGCCGCCATGAGATCGTCGAATCGATCCGCGGCCCTGGCGGCGGCTACAGTCTGGCGCGCCGCGCCGACAAGGTGACGGTGGCCGACATCATCATCGCCGTCGACGAGCCGCTCGACGCCACCCAGTGCGGTGGCAAGGAGCACTGCCATGGCGCCGACACGGCCACCGGCGCGCGCTGCATGACGCATGAGCTGTGGTCCACGCTGAATGAAAAAATGGTCGATTATCTGGATTCTGTGTCGCTGCAGGACCTGGTTGACCAGCAGAAACAAAAGAACGCCGAGCAAAGCGTGATGGTGATGCACCGTAATCATGCTGCCCTCGGATAAGAAGACCAAAATACCAGTTGCTGATTGCAGGAGTTATTGATGAACGCCCCAGAAAAAAACGCAGGTCAGGTGCACTTTGAAACGGCACCGCATTTCCCGATCTACATGGACTATTCGGCCACCACGCCGATCGATCCGCGCGTCGCCGACAAGATGATTCCCTACCTGCGCGAGCAGTTCGGCAATCCGGCTTCGCGCAGCCACATGTATGGCTGGACGGCGGAGAAAGCCGTGGAAGAAGCACGCGGCCACGTTGCCGCGCTGGTCAACGCCGACCCGCGCGAAATCATCTGGACCTCGGGCGCCACGGAAAGCAACAACCTGGCGATCAAGGGCGCGGCGCAGTTCTACAAAACCCGCGGCAAGCACATCATCACGGTCAAGACCGAACACAAGGCCGTGCTCGACACCGTGCGCGAACTGGAACGCCAGGGTTTCGAGGCGACCTACCTGGAGCCGCAGGACAACGGCCTGATCACCATCGAGCAACTGACTGCCGCCATCCGTCCGGACACCATCCTGGTGTCGGTCATGCTGGTCAATAACGAAATCGGCGTGATCCAGCCGATCGACGAAATCGGCGCCCTGTGCCGCTCGAAAGGCATCATTTTCCACTGCGACGCCGCGCAAGCGACCGGTAAAGTCGTGATCGACCTGCAGAAAACCAAGGTCGACCTGATGACCTTCACCGCCCATAAAACCTACGGCCCCAAAGGCGTGGGTGCGCTGTACGTCTGCCGCAAGCCGCGCGTGCGCCTCGAAGCGCAGATGCACGGTGGCGGCCATGAGCGCGGCCTGCGTTCGGGCACCTTGCCGACCCACCAGATCGTCGGCATGGGCGAAGCGTTCCGCCTCGCCAAGGAAGAGATGGATGTCGAGCTTGGCCGCATCAAGGCCTTGCGGGACCGCCTGGCCAAGGGTCTGCAGGAAATCGAGGAAGTCTATATCAACGGCGACATGGAACAGCGCGTACCGCACAACCTGAACGTCAGCTTCAACTACGTCGAAGGCGAGTCGCTGATCATGGCGATCAAGGACATCGCCGTGTCGTCCGGTTCGGCCTGCACCTCGGCCAGCCTGGAGCCATCGTACGTGCTGCGCGCCCTGGGCCGCAGCGACGAGCTGGCGCACAGTTCGATCCGTTTCACCATCGGCCGTTTCTCGACCGAAGCCGACATCGACTTCGCCGTCGACCTGCTGAAAGCGAAAGTGCACAAGCTGCGCGAACTGTCGCCGCTGTGGGATATGTTCAAAGATGGAATCGACATCAACTCCATTCAATGGGCCGCCCATTAAAAGTACCTGTTAAACCTACTGCGCGTCGTGATTTGCGGCCTGCGATGCTCACTGTGCTCAAGCACAGTTCCGCTTCTTGGCCACAATTCACTTCCGCTCGCTACGGTTTTCCAGGCACTTTGTAACAATTTGACCCCAACCGGGGCCGGCAAGAATATTTAAGGAGCATCAAAATGGCTTACTCGGACAAAGTACTCGATCATTACGAAAATCCACGCAATGTAGGCGCCTTCGACAAGGGCGATGAAACCATCGGCACCGGCATGGTCGGCGCGCCCGCCTGCGGCGACGTGATGAAACTGCAGATCAAGGTCGGCGCCGATGGCCTGATCGAAGATGCGAAATTCAAGACCTATGGTTGCGGTTCGGCCATCGCGTCGAGCTCGCTGGTGACCGAATGGGTCAAGGGCAAGACGCTGGATCAGGCGCTGTCTATCAAGAACACCCAGATCGCCGAAGAACTGGCGCTGCCGCCGGTGAAAATCCACTGCTCGATCCTGGCGGAAGACGCGATTAAAGCGGCGGTCCTCGACTACAAGACCCGTCACCCGGCAGCAGCTTAAATTCGTTGGCATCCCGTTTCCTGCCGCAAGGCGGGGGGCGGTTGCGGAGAGATACATGATTACACTGACCGAAAAAGCGGCAAAGCACATCAACCGTTATATCGAACGTCGCGGCAAGGGCATGGGCCTGCGCTTTGGCGTGCGCACCACCGGCTGCTCGGGCCTGGCCTACAAGCTCGAATATGTCGATGAAGCGGCGGCCGAAGACAGCGTGTTTGAATCGCACGGCGTGAAAGTGTTCGTCGATCCGAAAAGCCTGCCGTATATCGACGGCACGGAACTCGATTTCGCGCGCGAAGGCCTGAACGAAGGCTTCAAGTTCCACAACCCGAACGAAAAAGACGCCTGCGGCTGCGGCGAGAGTTTCCGCATTTAAGAAGCAAGCATGATCCCCGGTCGGTGCGCTGTACTCATCGATTGAGGTACAGCGACCACCGACACACTATGCAAAACCACTTCGAATTATTCCAGTTGCCGCCGCAATTCGCGCTCGACCAGGCTGCGCTCGACAGCGCCTATCGCGAGGTGCAGGGCAAGGTCCATCCGGACCGCTTCATCAACGCCAGCAGCGCCGAAAAGCGGGTGGCGATGCAATGGGCCACGCGCGCCAACGAAGCCTACCAGACCCTGAAAAGCCCGCAAAAGCGGGCTCAGTACCTGTGCGAACTCCATGGCGTCGACCTGCAGACGGAGTCGAACACGGCCATGCCGGTCAGTTTTCTGATGCAGCAGATGGAGTGGCGCGAGGCACTGGGCGAGGCGCGTGCCGCCAAAGACGCCGATGCGCTCGACGTGCTCGACCGCCAGCTGCGCGGCGAACGCAAGACACTGCTGGCCCAAGTGCAGGCCCAGCTCGACGCTGCCGACTATGTGAACGCCGCGCAAAGCGTGCGCGCGCTGATGTTTCTCGACAAATTCGGCGAAGAAGTCCGCTTTGCCTTCGAGGCGCTTGAAGCCTGAGCAGCGTGAGCTTCCTCCGCGCTTTATAATGCGCGCTACAGTATCTGCGGCACCACGCAATTCATCATCGAGGCACGAATACCATGGCACTTCTGCAAATTTCCGAACCAGGCATGTCGACCGCGCCGCACCAGCACCGGCTGGCCGTCGGCATCGACCTGGGCACCACCAATTCCCTGGTCGCCACCGTGCGCAACAGCATTCCTGAAGTGCTGAGCGACGAAGACGGCCACGCGCTGCTGCCGTCCGTGGTGCGCTACCTGCCGAACGGCCACGCCAATATCGGCTACAAGGCCCTGGCTGCGCAGACCACCGATCCGAAGAATACCATCGTCTCCGTCAAGCGCTTCATGGGCCGCGGCCTGGGCGACATCGCCTACGCGGAGAACCTGCCTTACGACTTCCAGGACACGCCCGGCATGGTGCAGCTCAAAACCGTGGCCGGCGTGAAAAGCCCGGTCGAGATCTCGGCGCAGATCCTGGCCACCCTGCGCCAGCGCGCGGAAGACTCGCTCGGCGACGACCTGGTCGGCGCCGTGATCACCGTGCCGGCCTATTTTGACGACGCCCAGCGCCAGGCCACCAAGGATGCGGCCCAGCTGGCCGGCATCAATGTGCTGCGCCTGCTGAGCGAGCCGACTGCGGCCGCCATCGCCTACGGCCTCGACAGCGCCTCCGAAGGCGTGTATGCCGTGTATGACTTGGGTGGCGGCACCTTCGATATCTCGATTCTGAAACTCGCCAAGGGCGTGTTCGAAGTGCTGTCCACCGGCGGCGATTCGGCCCTCGGCGGCGACGATTTCGACCGCCGCCTGTTCTGCTGGATCAGCGAGCAGGCCAGGCTGGCGCCGCTGTCCGACGAAGACACGGCGATCCTGATGGTCAAGGCGCGCGAGGTCAAGGAACTGCTGTCGAGCAAGGCGGAAACCAGCATCGACGCGGTGCTCAATTCAGGCGAGGAAGTCCACCTGCGCATCAAGGCAACCGATTTCGCGGCCATGACCCAGCACCTGGTGGCAAAGACCATGAATGCCATCAAGAAGGCCTTGCGCGACGCCCAGGTGGACGTTGATGATGTCGACGGCGTGGTGATGGTGGGCGGCGCCACGCGCATGCCGCACGTGCAGCGCATTGTCAGCGAATTCTTCCATACGATTCCGCACGCCAATATCGACCCCGACAAGGTAGTGGCGCTCGGTGCTGCGATCCAGGCCAATCTGCTGGCCGGCAACCGCGCAGCCGGCGACGACTGGCTGCTGCTCGACGTGATCCCGCTGTCGCTCGGTATCGAGACCATGGGTGGCCTGGTGGAAAAAATCATTCCGCGCAACTCGACCATTCCCTGCGCACGGGCCCAGGAATTCACCACCTTCAAGGATGGCCAGACGGCGCTGGCCGTGCACGTGCTGCAGGGCGAGCGCGAGCTGGTGACCGACTGCCGTTCGCTGGCGCGCTTCGAGCTGCGCGGCATTCCGCCGATGGTGGCGGGCGCCGCGCGCATCCGCATCACGTATCAGGTCGATGCGGACGGCTTGCTGTCGGTGTCGGCGCGCGAACTGCGTTCGGGCGTGGAAGCGTCGATCAGCGTCAAGCCGGCCTATGGCCTGGGCGATGACGAGATCGCGCGCATGCTGCAGGATTCCTACACCTCGGCCGACGTCGACATGGTGGCGCGCGCGCTGCGCGAAGAGCAGGTGGAAGCCGAACGCATCGTGCTGGCCACGCAGTCGGCCCTCGATGAAGACGGCGCACTGCTCGACGCGCTTGAACGTGCCGCCGTCGATGGCCTGATGGACCAGGTGCGCAGCGCCATCGCGCAATCGCAAACCGGCGCCGTCGACCACCATGGCCTGAAACGCGTGATCGAGCTGCTCGCCGACGGCACCGAAGACTTTGCCGCGCGCCGCATGGACCGCAGCGTGCGCAGTGCCTTGACCGGCAAGTCGCTCGACCAGGTAGCATAAAAAATTGAACAGCGCGGCGGCAAGGCTGCCGCGCCCGAATGACAGACTGAAAGAAGACACCATGCCACAAATCGTTATCCTGCCGCACGCCAAGCTTTGCCCGGATGGCGCCGTGATCGAAGCCCCTGCCGGCAAGTCCATCTGCGACATTCTGCTGGAAAACGATATCGACATCGAGCATGCGTGCGAAAAATCGTGCGCCTGCACCACCTGCCACGTGCTGGTGCGCGAAGGCATCGAGTCGCTCAACGAAGCGACCGAACTGGAAGAAGACATGCTGGACAAGGCCTGGGGCCTGGAAGCCGTGTCGCGCCTGTCGTGCCAGTCCATCGTGGCCGAGGCCGACCTGGTGGTCGAGATCCCGAAATACACGATCAACCAGGTCAGCGAAGGCAGCCACTAAGATGAGATGGTCCGACATCACGGCGATCGCCGAAGCGTTGTACGACGCGCATCCCGATATCGATCCCTTGACCGTGCGCTTTACCGACCTGCATAACTGGGTGGTAAGCCTGGACGGTTTTGACGACGACCACACGCGCGGTGGCGAAAAAGTGCTCGAAGCGATACAGATGGCGTGGATCGATGAAGCGCGCTAAGGGCGCGGCACAGGCTGCCGCCAACACAGTCGCTGCCCCGAAGGACGTGATCACGGCCGCCAGCAATATGCCCGAGATCAAGGATGGCCAGTCGATCGCGCTGCTGCAGGAGTTGCACATCCTCACGCGCGACGGCAAGATGAACCAGGACAGCCGCCGCAAGCTGAAACAGGTGTATCACCTGACGCAGTTCATCGAGCCGCTGCTGCGCGAAGTGCAGCTCGACCATCCTGGCGTCTCGCTGGTCGACCATGGCGCCGGCAAGTCCTACCTGGGCTTCATTTTGTACGACCTGTTCTTCAAGAACGGCAACGACGGCTCGCATATCTACGGCATCGAAACGCGCGAGGAACTGGTGCAGCGCTCGCAAGAGCTGGCCGCCAAATTCAGGTTCCCCGGCATGTCGTTCCTGCCGCTGTCGGTGGCCGAGTCGACCGAATCGAGCCTGCTGCCCCAGCAGATCGATATCGTCACCGCCCTGCATGCCTGCAATACCGCCACCGATGATGCGATTCACTTCGCTTTGAAGAAGCGGGCGAAATTCATGGTGCTGGTGCCGTGCTGCCAGGCGGAAGTGGCGTCGGTGCTGAAGAAGAACAAGGGCAAGACCCTGGGCCGGAACGTGCTGACGGAACTGTGGCGCCATCCGCTGCACACGCGCGAGTTCGGCAGCCAGATCACCAATGTGCTGCGCTGCCTGCAGCTCGAAGCGCACGGCTACCAGGTGAGCGTGACGGAACTGGTGGGCTGGGAGCATTCGATGAAAAACGAACTGATCATCGCCAGCTACAAGAACCTGCCGCGCCAGCGTCCTACCGAGCGGCTGCAGGAAGTGCTGCAGACGCTGGGCCTGGAAGAGATGGGCCACCGTTTCTTTGCCGAGCAATTGGCCAGGGCTGCGGCATAAGGTCTCGCGCAGCGCAAGACAATCAGCAAAAAGGGGAGGGGCAGGTCGGTTACAATACCGGCTTCTCCTCCCCTTTGCTTTTTTGCGCCTCACATGACCACACCACTCGATATGCCCACCGTCCGCCTGGCCAAGCGCCTGGCCGAAGACTTGCCCTGCTCACGCCGCGAGGCCGAGCTGTATATCGAGGGCGGCTGGGTCACGGTCGATGGCGAGCTGGTGGAAGAGGCCGGCGCGCGCGTGGCCGACAAACAGGAAGTGGTGCTGTTGCCGAACGCGACGCTCGACGAAATGCCGCCGGTGACCATCCTGCTGCACAAGCCGGCCGGGATCAATGGCGGTGTCGGCAGCGAAGGCAAGCCGGCCCTGAGCTGTTTGCGTCCCGAAGAAATTTTTACGCCCGACAACGTCGCGCCCAGTTCCGTCACGCGTTTCCTGAAACGCCATCTGATCGGCCTGACGGTGACCAATCCGCTCGACACCATGGCCTCGGGCCTGCTGGTGTTTACCCAGGATTTCCGCGTCGCCCGCAAGCTGGTCGATGAAGCGAAAACGGTGGAGCAGGAATTCATCGTCGAAGTGACTGGCCAGATGCTTGATAACGGCCTGGCGCTGCTCAATCACGGCCTGCCGTTCAATGGCAAGCCCTTGCCGCCGATGAAGGTCAGCTGGCAGAACGAAACGCGGTTGCGCTTCGCCCTGAAAAACGTGCAGCCGGGCCAGATTGCCCATATGTGCCGCATGGTGGGCCTGGAAGTGGTGGGCATCAAGCGGCTGCGCATCGGCCGTATCTCGATGGGCGCCATGCCCGTGGGCCAGTGGCGGTATTTGCAGGGTTACGAACGGTTTTAAGCCGGCTGGCCTGGCATATGGCTTTCGGCAAAGCTTTTCCATAGCCGCTCGGCGATGCGCAGGGCGATGGCGTCGGCTTTTTCCTGCAGGGCGGCATTGCCCAGGCTTTCGGTGGTGGCGAAAAACAGCGTGAGCCAGCGGCGGAACATGCACGGCGTCAGGTGCTCCATCTGCGCATGCTGTGCCAGCGGCTTGCCGTGGTAGCGCATGGTGCCGCGCAACAGGCCCGACCAGAAGTCGACCAGGGTGGCCAGGTGCTCGTCCCAATCCTTGACTTCGCGGCCAAAGATGGGGCCGAGCATGGCGTCTTCGCGGGCGGCGGCATAAAAGGTGTGGACCAGTCGCGTGACTTCTTCTTCGGTGCAGATGTGCGTGCGCGACTGGACGATGTGAACGTGGGGTGGGGGAGCGGTTTTCATGGCCTGCCATGATGGCAGCACAGCCCCGTTTGCTTCAATGATCCAAGTCAAGCCGCTGCAAATAGCGGCTCAGGCGGCAACCTTTTTGCTCTTCCTGGCCGGTGCCGGCAGTTGCACCAGCTGCGTGCCGAGCAGCTTGTCATGCAGGAACTGGCCATTGCCGGTCAGTAGCGCCGTGGCGGACCAGGCCAGCATGCCGACGCCGATCGCCGACAGCGCCTGCCAGTGCCGCAAGTCCAGCCCATACGATACCAGCAGCGCCGGCAGCAGCCACATCCAGGCCAGCAGGTAACGACAGGCGGCCACCCGCAGCGGCACGTGCGCGTGGCCGGGCAGCACCAGCTTCAGGCGCCAGGTCTTCATGGCCAGGGTTTGCCCTTCGCGGCTCCATTGATGGATGAAGTAGGCGCCCATCACCAGGAAGGCCAGGCACTGGCGCATGTGTTCGGTCAACGGCGTATGCGCGCCTCGCACGGCCAGTTCAAACAGCAGGAAGGGCAGGAACAGTACGGCCAGCGCCAGCAGGGACTCGTACACCATCGAGATCAGGCGCCGCTTGATGGTCGGTGACGTGGTGGCGGCGGCGATATTATCTGGCATAGTCGGGCAAAGGGCTGGGTGTGGCGGGCGGCGTCGCCGGCTCCAGGGGCGCCGGGGCGGCCGGGGCCGGCGCGGGTACGACCGGCGCGGGTACAACCGGCGTGGGTATAACCGGCACGGTCATGACGGCGGGCGGGCGGATGTCCGGCTTGATGACAGTGATCTTGTTCGGCAAGGCTTCGGCCGCCAGTTTTTTCTTTTGCTCTTCCGGTAATTGCTGGTATTGCTCCCACTGTGCCGACTTCTGACTTGGATCAATCTTCTTGGCGCGCGCATAATTTTCGCGCACCGTGCGCCGCTGTTCTGGCGTGAGCTTGATCCAGTCGCGCATGCGTTCGTGCAGGCGCGCCTGCTCGTCCGGTGTCATCGAGGCAAAGCGATTCGCGATATCGAGCCACTTCTGCTTGCGCGCCGGTCCGAGCTTGTTCCATTCGCCGGCCAGCGGCTGCAAGGCCGCCTGTTGCGCAAGCGACAGATTGTCCCATTGCGACTTGCCGGCATTTTTCACCGGCGCCGCAGGCGTTGCGAGCGGTTTTGCGGCGGGCGCGGCCGTGACGGCAGGCGCGGCGGGCAGCGCGTCCTGGTGGACGTACACCCAGGATGCGCCCGCCAGCACGCAAACGCCCAAGCCTGCGCCGCCCATGATCCAGCTTTTGCGTGCCTTGCTTGCGGTGGCGTCGGCCATTATTGCTCGCGTTTCGTCAGGTAGGCATTGAAGCCATGGTCCATATAGGCCGACAGCGGCAATTCGTCCGACAGCACGGCCGCGTCGAGTTCGGCCAGTTCGGCAATCTGCTGTTCCTGCTCGAACTGGTAGATGCCGACGCCGCCCAGGACCAGCACCAGCAGCGGAATGACCACGCTCATGCGGCCCAGCCACGACAATGGCTCTGCCAACAGATGGGTGGCGATACCGGCAAGTACGTTCTGGCGCGCAGCGACGCGCGCAGGTGCGTCGGCCTTCTTGCGCGCCATGGCCGCCTTGCGCGCGGCGGCCAGGCGGTCGGTGGTCGAGGCGGGCAGGTCGTCGAGCTTTTCGTTGAGCGCGTGGCGCACTTTGTAGGCGAAATTGATGTCGTCGGTATTCATAGTTGTATTCCCTTGGCTTTCAGCGATTCGGCGAGCGCGTGCGTAGCCCTTGAGCAATGTGTTTTCACGCTGCCTTCGGAGCAACCCATCGCCAGCGCTGTTTCAGCCACGTCCATATCCTGCCAATAACGCATGAGGAAGGCTTCGCGTTGACGCGCGGGCAGCTTTTGTACCTCTTCATCAATCAAATCAAGCATTTGCGCGCGCTCGACCTGGTCGGCCGACGATTCTGCGGCGCTCGAACCTTGTTCCGCCGCATACGTTTCCAGTATATCAAAGTCTTCATGCTCGTCGCCCGATGGTTTCATGCCCGAAAACAGGCTGACCCAGGTGTTGCGCACCTTTTCACGGCGGAAATAATCGAGGATGGTCGTTTGCAGGATGCGCTGGAACAGCATCGGCAGTTCGGCGGCCGGCTTGTCGCCATATTTTTCGGCCAGCTTGATCATCGCGTCCTGCACGATGTCGAGCGCGGATTCATCCTTGCGTACGGCGTAGGCGGCCTGCTTGAAGGCGCGCCGCTCCACATGTTCGAGAAAATCGGATAGTTCTTTGTCTGTTGCCATGCGGTAGGGAGCGAGCCGGGGGGCTGCGTGGACTGTGGGCGGGGAGGTGGCCTGCTTTGTGCAAACTGAGCGCATGCTAGCAAAAAATGTGCATTTCCGCATGATTTTTGCACCCGGGCCGCGCAAAAAGGTATTTAGACAGACATTTTCCTTGACCATCATGGTGCGACGCGATAACGTATGGGACGCTTTGAACACCCCAAAGCTCTATGGTCAAGTTGCAACTGGCACACAACGCCAGCAGCGACAAGACGCGCTTTCATTTGCAGGCAGTTTGTTCTAACCCGCGCCACAAGCGCGAGCGGTTCGTACAGTCGCCACAGAAACTCCGGCCAAACGAGTTGCGTCCAGCGTTGTTTTGCAAGGTATCTATGGGTGCCCGAAGAAATATCGTGACCGCATGAAAAGGGAAGCAGGAGCACTGTAGCGTCAGGCGTACCTCGTCAGGAAAGAACATCCGATCAATCTCCAATGGACCTTGAAAGGAATGTTTCATGAATACCGAAGCAAGAGGATCTGCCTCGGGACCGGCCATCGGTCCCATTACCGGCGCGGAAATCGTCGTGCGCTGTCTGGCTGAAGAAGGCGTCGAGCACGTCTTTGGTTACCCGGGCGGAGCCGTACTGTATATCTACGACGCCATTTTCCAGCAAAACAAATTCCAGCATATCCTGGTTCGCCATGAGCAGGCCGCCGTGCACGCCGCCGACGCCTATTCGCGCAGCTCCAATAAAGTCGGTGTGGCCATTGTCACGTCCGGCCCCGGAGTGACCAATGCCGTGACCGGTCTGTCGACCGCTTACATGGATTCCATCCCGATGGTCGTCATTTCCGGCCAGGTGCCGAGCCATGCGATCGGCCAGGATGCGTTCCAGGAATGCGACACCGTGGGCATCACCCGCCCGGTCGTCAAGCACAATTTCCTCGTCAAGGACGTCAAGGATCTGGCTGCAACGATCAAGAAAGCCTTCTTTATCGCCCGCACCGGTCGTCCCGGCCCCGTGCTGGTCGATATCCCGAAGGATATCAGCATGCACAAATGCCATTTCGACTATCCGAAGGAAGTCGAGATGCGCTCCTACCGTCCGGTCGACAAGGGCCATTCGGGCCAGATCCGCAAGGCCGTGCAGCTGCTGCTGCAAGCCGAACGTCCGATGATCTACACGGGCGGCGGCGTGATCCTGGCGCATGCGGCGCCCGAGCTGAACAAGCTGGTCGACCGCCTCGGTTTTCCGTGTACCAACACCCTGATGGGGCTGGGCGGCTACCGCGCCTCGAGCGAGCAGTTTGTCGGCATGCCCGGCATGCACGGCACCTACGAAGCGAACATGGCGATGCAGAACTGCGACGTCCTGATCGCCATCGGCGCGCGTTTCGATGACCGCGTGATCGGCAACCCGAAACACTTCGCCTCGCATCCGCGCAAGATCATTCACATCGACATCGACCCCTCGTCGATCTCCAAGCGCGTGAAAGTCGATATCCCCATCGTCGGCAACGTCAAGGACGTGCTGATCGAATTCCTGGCGCAACTCGACGCGGCCGAAGCCAAGCCGAACGTCAATGCGCTGTCGAACTGGTGGAAGCAGATCGCCGAATGGCGCGGCCGCGAATGCCTGAAGTATCCGACGTCGGACCTGGTGATCAAGCCGCAATCGGTGGTGGAAAAAGTGTTCCAGATCACCAAGGGCGACGCCTTCATCACCTCCGACGTGGGCCAGCATCAGATGTGGGCCGCGCAATACTACCGCTTCGACAAGCCGCGCCGCTGGATCAATTCCGGCGGCCTGGGCACCATGGGCGTCGGCTTGCCGTATGCCATGGGCGTGCAGATGGCCAATCCGGACGCCACCGTTGCCTGCATCACCGGCGAAGGCTCGATCCAGATGTGCATCCAGGAACTGGCCACATGCAAGCAGTATCACCTGACGCCGAAGATCATCATGCTCAACAATCGATTCCTCGGCATGGTGCGCCAGTGGCAGGAAATCGATTACGGCTCGCGCTATTCCGAGTCCTACATGGATTCGCTGCCCGACTTTGAAAAGCTGGCCGAGGCCTATGGCCACGTCGGCATGAAAATTGAAAAACCGGGCGACGTCGACGGCGCCCTGAAAGAGGCGTTCGCCATGAAAGACAGGCTGGTGTTCATGAACTTTATTACCGACCAGTCCGAAAACGTGTGGCCGATGGTGAAAGCCGGCAAAGGCTTGTCCGAAATGATGCTCGGCTCGGAGGACCTGTAACCATGCGCCATATTATTTCTGTCTTGCTGGAAAACGAAGCGGGCGCCCTGTCGCGCGTGGTGGGCCTGTTCTCGGCCCGTGGCTACAACATCGAGACGCTGACCGTGGCGCCGACCGAAGACGCGACGCTGTCGCGCATGACCATCGTCACCAGCGGCTCGGACGACATCATCGAGCAGATCACCAAGCACCTGAACCGCCTGATCGAGGTGGTGAAGGTGGTGGACCTGACCGAAGGCCAGCATATCGAACGCGAGCTGATGCTGATCAAGGTAAGAGCGGTGGGCAAGGAGCGCGAGGAAATGAAGCGCACCGCCGACATCTTCCGTGGCCGCATCATCGACGTGACCGAGAAAACGTACACGATCGAGCTGACGGGCAACAAGGTCAAGCTCGACGCGTTCATCGATTCGATCGACCGCGCCTCGATCCTGGAAACCGTCCGCACGGGCGGCTCGGGCATCGGCCGCGGCGAACGCATCCTCAAAGTATAAAAAAGATTGCAGCACGCGGCCCCGGCCGCACCCCCATACAACGCAGTTAATTAAAAATAGGAAATACCATGAAAGTTTTTTACGACAAAGACGCCGACCTGTCCCTGATCAAAGGTAAAAACGTTGCCATCATCGGCTACGGTTCGCAAGGCCATGCCCACGCACAAAACCTGAACGATTCGGGCGTCAACGTCACCGTCGGCCTGCGCAAGGGCGGCGCTTCGTGGAACAAGGTCGAGCAAGCCGGCCTGAAAGTGGCGGAAGTCAACGACGCCGTCAAGGCGGCCGACGTCATCATGATCTTGCTGCCAGATGAAAACATTGCTCAGGTCTACAACGAGAACATCGCGCCACACGCCAAGCAAGGTGCGGTGCTGGCGTTTGCCCACGGCTTCAACGTGCACTACGGCCAGGTCGTGCCACGCGCCGACCTCGACGTGATCATGATCGCGCCGAAAGCCCCGGGCCACACCGTGCGCGCCACCTACACCCAGGGTGGCGGCGTGCCGCACCTGATCGCCGTGTACCAGGACAAATCGGGCGTGGCCCGCGATATCGCCCTGTCGTATGCATCGGCCAACGGCGGTGGCCGTGCCGGCATCATCGAAACGAACTTCCGCGAAGAAACCGAAACCGACCTGTTCGGTGAGCAAGCGGTTCTGTGCGGTGGCGCCGTGGAACTGATCAAGGCCGGTTTCGAAACCCTGACCGAAGCGGGTTACGCTCCGGAAATGGCGTACTTCGAGTGCCTGCACGAACTGAAACTGATCGTCGACCTGATCTATGAAGGCGGTATCGCCAACATGAACTACTCGATCTCGAACAACGCCGAATACGGCGAATACGTGACCGGCCCGAAAGTCGTGACCTCGGCCACCAAGGACGCGATGCGCCAGTGCCTGAAGGACATCCAGACCGGCGAATACGCGAAGAGCTTCATCCTGGAAAACAAGGCCGGCGCACCGACCCTGATCTCGCGCCGCCGTCTGACGTCCGAGCACCAGATCGAAGAAGTCGGCGCCAAGCTGCGCGCCATGATGCCTTGGATCGCCAAGAACAAGATGGTCGACCAGTCGAAAAACTAAGCAGTCTGTTGCACAGCAAAGCCGGCGCCAGCCGGCTTTTTTTTCGTGCGTACGGCCCCGTATATGGGGCATCCGCTACAATCAGTGCCATTCAAAAATACCGGTTGCGCCATGCTTGTTTTTTCAAAAGTTTTCGTTGCAAATTTGAACTCGAACAAGCGTCCAGTATCGGTTGCCATCAGTTGCTGGTTTCTGATCGTCGGCTCACTGGCGTCGCTGGTGTCGGCCTGGCTGGGCCGTAACGATCCCGTCATGCTGGCCTGGATGGCGCGCAGCGCGATTCCCGTCGAGGTGCAATATGCGATCGTGCTTGGCGGCCTTGGCCTGACGCTGGTGGCTGCCTTGGCCATGCTGCAACGGCATCGCGGCGCGCGCACTGTCTATCTGCTGTGGGGAGTGATCGACATCGCGCTCAGCCTGGCGACGGTGCCCGTCAAGATTGGCGTGTTGCCTGGCGCGCTCGCGTTTGCCGTGATGTGCGCCTTCCTGTTCAGTGCGGAATCGAGCGCCTGGTTTTCGCCGCGCAAGGCGGCCAACGATGCCTCGATGACGGCGGCTTGAGCACTTGTGTCCAGATGTGATTATCGGGCAGAAAGTGTGACGATTTGTTAATTTGCGCCACGGCAAATTCCTGGACGTTAGAATCAAGTCAGTTTGTATTATTCATAAGCAGCAGGGCTTATCCAGACCCTGCTTGCATCCCACCACCGAGGAGCCGTATCCATGATCAAATCCGTACTTGTTGCCGCCGCAGCTACCGTTGCCCTTTCCGCCCAGGCGCAAACCTTGCCGACCACCGGCACCCTGGTGGTGGTGCCCGCCTTTGGCGAGGTCAGGCATGCCAATGACCAGGTGGTCGCCACGCTGGCCATCGAGGAGCAGGACAAGGACAAGGCCGCCGCCGCTTCGCGCGTCAACCAGAAGATGAACAAGGGCGTGTCCATCATCAAGCAGGCCGATCCGTCAGCGGTGCTGAAATCGTATGGCTATTACACCTACCCGGTGTATCCGGAAGACCGCCCGCTGCCGGCCGGCGCCGTGGCCAAGCCGCGCGTGCCGACCGCCTGGCGCGTCGGCCAGTACCTGGAAGTGACCACCGCCAACCTGGCCAGCCTGCCCAGGACCGTCTCGGCGGCCCAGGGCGTGCTGACACTGAACGGCCTGAACTTTGGCCTGAAGCCGGAAACCGTCCGCTTGCTCGACGACCAGCGCATTGCCGCCACCTATAAAAACCTCAACGAACGTATCGCTTCGATTGCGCGCGCCATGGGCCGCAATGTGGCCGACGCCGTGCTCGACACGGTGGACTTCGAGGGTTCCGGCAATTACGCGGGCGAAAGCCGTGCCGCCGCCGCGCCGATGATGATGCGTAGCGCCAAGATGGCCGAAGATAGCCAGGTGGCCGAACCGAGCTTCGAGCCGGGCGAAACCACGCTCGACATGCGCCTGGTGGGCAAGGTCAAGTTCAAGTAAATCGCGATGCGGTGATAGGCGACAAAGTAAATATTTCCGCGTTAGAATGAATTACTAAAAAACCATGGGGCTTTGAGCCCCATGGTCGCTTCTGCCGCCACCACTGAAAGGGTTTTCATGACTATCCTGCAATCGATCCTGTTCGCCGCCGCCGCCACTGTTGCCGTCACGGTGCAGGCACAAGTGCTGCCCACCGCCGGCACGCAGGTGGTGGTACCCGCCAGTGGCGAGGTGGTGCATGTGAATGACCAGGTCACCGTCACCCTGGCCATCGAGGAGCAGGACCGGGACAAGGCGGCCGCGGCGTCAAGAGTCAACCAGAAGATGAACCAGGGCGTGGCCATCGTGAAAAAGGCCGATCCGCAGGCCGTGCTGAAAACCCAGGGCTATTACACCTATGCTGTCTACCCGGAAGTGGCGCCCTTGCCAGCGGGCAGCGTGGCCAGGCCGAGGGTGCCGAGCGGCTGGCGTGTGGGCCAGACTCTGCAGGTGAAAACGACCAACCTGGCCGCCTTGCCGAAAACGGTGGCGGCGGCACAAGCCATGCTGACCCTGAACCGGCTGAACTTTGGCCTGGCGCCCGATACCGTGCGCAAGCTCGACGATGAACGCATCGTGGCTGCCTATCAAAACCTGAATCAGCGCGTGGCCTCGATTGCCGGCGCCATGGGGCGCAATGTCAATGACGCGGTGATCGAGACCATCGATTTTGAGGGATCGGGCAATTATGCGCGGGGGGGTGCTGCGCCTGCTCCTCCCGCGCCGATGCGCCTATTCAAAAATGACGGTGCTCAGGTGGAAGAGCCGAACTTCGAGCCAGGCGAAACCACCTTGAGCCTGCGCTTGGTGGCCAAGGTGAAGTTCAGGTGAAGGCCGCAGGGGCCACACGGCTTTTCTTTGACCTTGTCTCCTCTATAATGGCAATATCGGCGCACCTGCACGGCAAGGCGTGCGCCTTTCGGTTCCGATTACCCTGTAGCACACAAGAAATGGATTAACATGGCAAACTTTCCCCGTCGTCGAGGCAAGAACGGCAACCCGGCAAACTCCAAGGCATCGCGCTTCAGTACCTTCGTGCGGCTGCCGGCGGCCGATGCGGCAGGCAAGAAAACCTTGCGCCGCCGCGGCATTTACCTGTTGCCCAATGCCTTCACGACGGCGGCGCTGTTCTGCGGCTTCTACGCCATCGTCATGGCCATGAACCAGAAGTTCGAACATGCGGCCTGGGCCATCTTTATCGCCATGATCCTCGACGGCCTTGACGGGCGCATCGCGCGCCTGACCAATACCCAGAGCGAATTTGGCGCCCAGTACGACAGCCTGTCCGACATGGTGTCCTTCGGCGCCGCGCCGGCGCTGGTGATCTATGAATGGTCGCTGCGCGGCATGGGCAAGCTCGGCTGGCTGGCCGCCTTCGTGTATTGCGCCGGCGCCGCGCTGCGCCTGGCGCGCTTCAACACCAATATCGCGGTGGTCGACAAACGCTTCTTCCAGGGCTTGCCCAGCCCGGCGGCGGCGGCCATGGTGGCCGGCTTTATCCTGATGATGAACGATCTGCAGTTTGCCGGCAACCAGCTGGCCTGGGTCTCGTGGGCCATCGCCCTGTTCGCCGGCCTGACCATGGTCACCAATGTGCCATTCTACAGTTTCAAGGATGTGAACTTCCGCAAGTCGGTGCCGTTCATCGTCGTGTTCCTGCTGGCATTGTTCTTTGCGCTGATCTCGATCGATCCGCCAAAGGTGCTGTTCCCGATCTTTGTCGCGTATGGCTTGTCGGGCTATGCCGTGTTTTTCTGGCGCATGGCCAAGGGCAAGCCGGTCAGCATTATTCAGACCGATCACGAGCATTGATGTTGCCAGGGCCAGATCTGCCGGTCTGGCCCTGCTATTTTTCCGTCACCAGAAAAACCGCCGCTCTTCCTTCGCCGGGTCCGGTCCGTTCATCATCTGGCGCACGATGCCGGCCTCGTCAAAATGCACGTGCATCATCGAATCCCACACCCCCGACTCCTTGTAGCGGTACGACCAGACGTACAGTCTGGGCAGCGCCAAATACGACGTTTCCGTCGGCCGGCCCAGCAAATGCAGCACGTCTTGCCGCGTCGATACGCCGATCTTCACCCTTGCAAAGCCCGGCGTGTCGAGTACCTGCTCGAACGACGCCAAACGCTGGTCGGGGCCGAAGCGGGCCATCCAGGTGACCTGGCCGTAGGGGCCGTGCGCGTATTCGAGTTCCGGGCCTTCCGGCAACTGGTAGACATTGGTGGGCGGACCGAGCCGCGCTTCGATGGCGGCGCGCGATTCGCCCGGCTGCGGCGGTGGCCCGCCAAAGCTGGCGCAGGCGGCCAGCAGCAGGGGGGCCAGAAGCGTTGCTATTTTGAATGCTTTTTTCATGGTCAGACTCCCGAACGACAGGAAAATCTTATCATGCACCGAGAAAAGCGCGCGCGACTGGATACAGCCAGGCATTTTTCCGATATACTTGCGCGTCTGGTTTGAGCTCAAGCCAGTTTTTTCAATCGTAGTTCACGGTGGATAGGGTCCAGACTCTGTGCACCGCATGTGAAAGGTTTATCATGACAGTAGAGAACATCAACAAAGCCGCCATTATCGCGGACAACGCACGTGGTCAGAACGACACCGGCTCCCCTGAAGTGCAAGTTGCACTGCTGACCGCTCGTATCAACGAACTGAACGGCCACTTCAAAGCCCACTCGAAAGATCACCACTCCCGCCGCGGCCTGATCATGATGGTCAACCGTCGCAAGAGCCTGTTGTCCTACCTGAAGGCCAAAGACGCTACCCGTTATCGCGACCTGATCGCTAAACTTGGTCTGCGCAAGTAATTTTTGCCGTACAAGGTTTAAACAGAAATGCCTGCGCCAGTTCGCTGTCGCGGGCATTTTGTCATTTGAAATTCCGAATTGCTACCCATAGTTGCAGTATTCTATGTGGATGAACATGTTTTAAAGGCAAAATAGCAAAGGCGGCAACCTTGTATGCGCCGCCTGTGGTGAGGTGAACGACAGCCCCTGAAAATCTGTCGGCAAATAGAAAAGGGTACCCAATGTTTAATAAAGTTACGAAAACCTTCCAGTACGGTCAACATCAAGTGACCCTGGAAACCGGCGAGATCGCACGTCAGGCATCCGGCGCAGTGCTGGTGTCGATCGAAGATACCGTCGTGCTGGCAACCGTGGTGGCGCGCAAAGATGCCAAGCCAGGCCAGGATTTCTTCCCTTTGACAGTAGATTATGTTGAAAAAACTTACGCTGCCGGTAAAATCCCGGGCGGTTTTTTCAAGCGTGAAGGCCGTCCTTCCGAAAAAGAAACCCTGACGTCGCGCCTGATCGACCGTCCTATCCGTCCGTTGTTCCCTGAAGGCTACCTGAATGAAGTGCAAGTCATCATTCACGTGCTGTCGGTCAACCCTGAAATCGATCCGGACATCGCCGCCATGATCGGCGCCTCGGCCGCCCTGTGCGTGTCGGGCGTGCCATTCAACGGCCCGATCGGCGCCGCGCGCGTCGGTTACGCCAATGGCCAGTACATCCTGAACCCGACCGTCCAGCAACTGAAAACGTCGGAAATGGACCTGGTTGTGGCCGGTACCGAAACGGCCGTGCTGATGGTCGAATCGGAAGCGAAACAGCTGTCCGAAGAAATCATGCTGGGCGCCGTGGTGTTTGGCCATGACCAGATGAAAGTCGTGATCGACGCGATCCACGAACTGGTGCGTGACGGCGGCAAGCCGGAAGTCGAATGGGCGCCGGCGCCGAAGAACGAAGCGCTGATCGCGCGCGTGGCCCATTTCGCCAACGCCAAGATCAATGACGCGTATCAAACCAAGGACAAGCAAGAACGTACGGCCAAGCTGAAAGCGGCCACCTCGGACGTGCTGGCCGACCTGGCGGCCGAAGCGGCGGCCAATGGCGGCGCAGCGATCGACAGCGCAGAAGTGAACAACATCCTGTTCGACATCGAAGCGAAAATCGTGCGTACGCAAATCCTCGACGGCGAGCCACGCATCGACGGGCGCGACACGCGCACCGTGCGTCCGATTTCGATCCGCACCAGCGTGCTGCCACGCACCCACGGTTCTGCCCTGTTCACGCGCGGCGAAACCCAGGCGCTGGTCGTCGCTACCCTGGGCACCGCCCGCGACAGCCAGAAGATCGATGCGCTGATGGGCGAATTTACCGATTCGTTCATGCTGCATTACAACATGCCACCGTTCGCCACCGGCGAAACGGGCCGTGTCGGTACCCCGAAACGCCGTGAAATCGGCCACGGCCGCCTGGCCAAGCGTGCGCTGATCGCCGCCCTGCCGCCTGCTGAAGAATTCAGCTACTCGGTGCGCCTGGTGTCGGAAATCACCGAGTCGAACGGTTCCTCGTCGATGGCATCGGTGTGCGGTGGTTGCCTGGCGCTGATGGACGCCGGCGTGCCGATGAAAGAACACGTGGCCGGTATCGCCATGGGCCTGATCAAGGAAGGCGGCAAGTTTGCCGTGCTGTCCGATATCCTGGGCGACGAAGATCACCTGGGCGACATGGACTTCAAGGTAGCCGGTACCCGCAACGGTATCACCGCGCTGCAGATGGACATCAAGATCATGGGCATCACCAAGGAAATCATGCAAGTGGCGCTGGCGCAAGCCAAGGAAGGCCGCGAGCACATCCTGGGCGAAATGCAAAAAGCCATGCCGCATGTGAAAACGGAACTGTCCGATTTCGCGCCGCGCCTGATCACCATCAAGATCAATCCGGAAAAAATCCGTGACGTGATCGGCAAGGGCGGCGCCGTGATTCGCGCGCTGACCGAAGAGACGGGCACCCAAATCGACATCAGCGACGAAGGCGTGGTCACCATCGCTTCCGTCGATGCCGCCGCCGGCCAGGAAGCCAAGCGCCGCATCGAAGAACTGACGGCCTCGGTTGAAGTGGGCAAGACCTACGAAGGCACCGTGCTGAAACTGCTGGACTTCGGCGCCATCGTGCAAGTGATGCCAGGCAAGGATGGCTTGCTGCACATCTCGCAGATCGCCAACGAGCGCGTCAACGCCGTCGCCGACTACCTGAAAGAAGGCCAACTGGTACGCGTGAAAGTACTGGAAACGGACGACCGCGGCCGCCTGAAACTGTCGATGAAAGCTGCCGAAGGCGAAGCGCCAGCCGCGTAATTCCGGCTGACGGCGGCTTTGGCCGCATGATCAAAAACCGCCAGCGCGCAAGCCCTGGCGGTTTTTTATCGTGGTTTTGTTGTTTCACGGTAATCGATAGTTAGTATTTCTTGACGGAAAAATAGTAATCGCTGACGATGGTTCATCCCTTCGATTTTCCTTTTTTATTGGATGCCCATGCTGTCTTCGCTTAAGGCGCGCTTGATCGCCATCGCTGTCTCCATCGTCGTGCTGGCCATGCTGGCCGTCGCCATCGCCAACTTCTTTACCACCCGCAGCAGCACGCTGGCCGCACTCGACACGCAGATGCTGCAGTTGTCGCACAGCCATGCGCAAGCGATTGCCGAATGGCTGCGCGCAAAACAGGCGGTGGTGGCGTCAATGAAGATCGGCGCGCAGGCGCAGGACCCGGTGCCGTCGCTCAAGGCGGCCGAGCAGGCCGGCATCTTCGACATGGCGTATATCGGTTTTGCCGACAAGCACGCCGTGTTTTCGCAGGAGCGCAAGCGCGCCGCCGATTACGATCCGACGGCGCGCCCGTGGTACAAGCAGGCGCTGGCGACTGGCGGCCCCATCATCACCACGCCGTATATCGGCGCCAGCACCGGCAAGCTGGTGGTGACGTTTGCCGAGCCGCTCGGCGAGAAGGGCAATCCGGCAGGCGTGCTGGCGGCCGACGTGATGATGGATGTGGTGGTCAAAAACGTTGCCTCGATCAAGCCGACGCCGGCCAGTTATGCTTTCCTGGTCGACGGCGGCGGCAAGATCATCGCCCACCCGGACGACAAGCTGACCTTGAAACCGTTGTCCGATCTCGACGCCAAGCTCACTTCGCAGGCGCTGGCCGATATTGAAAAGAGCGGCGAGAGCGAGACCATCCGTCTCGGCGAGCGCGAAGGCATCTTGCACGTGAGTAAAGTGCCGGGCAGCGACTGGATGCTGGCGACTGTGCTCGACCGCGCGGAAGCGACGCAGGCCCTGGCCTCGATGCTGCGCGCCTCGGCCCTGACAGCCTTGTTGGTACTGGCGCTGGCCGCCACCGTGCTGAGCGTACTGGTGGCGCGTGCTTTGCGCCGCCTGGGCCTGGTGCGCGACGCGTTGGACGCGATCGCCACCGGCGATGGCGACCTGACCAGCCGCCTCGACGCCGACGGCAGCGACGAGCTGGCGCAGATCGCCAAGGCCTTCAATCTGTTCGTGGAAAAGATCGCCACCGTGCTGGTGCAGATCCGCAGCATCAGCATCCTGGTGCGCAGCGAGTCGGCCGATATCGCTGCCGGCAATGCCGACCTGTCCTCGCGCACGGAAGCGCAGGCCGGCGCGCTGGAGCAAACCGCCAGCTCCATGGATGAACTCACTTCCACCGTCAAACAGAATGCGGAAAACGCGCATGTGGCCAATGAGTTGGCCGTGTCCGCCTCGCAAGTGGCGGCCAAGGGCGGCGAAGTGGTGCGGCAGGTGGTCGGCACCATGGCCGGCATCCAGGAAAGCTCGCGCAAGATCGTCGACATTATCGGTGTAATCGACGGCATCGCTTTCCAGACGAATATTTTGGCCCTGAACGCGGCCGTGGAAGCGGCGCGCGCCGGCGAGCAGGGCCGGGGCTTTGCGGTGGTGGCCTCGGAAGTGCGCAACCTGGCGCAACGCTCGGCCGGTGCGGCCAAGGAAATCAAGGAACTGATCGGCGACTCGGTGGAAAAAGTCGGCGCCGGTGGTCGCCTCGTCGATGAAGCGGGCCAGACCATGGGCCAGGTGGTGGCGTCGGTGCAGCAACTGGCCACCATCATGAGCGAGATCACGGTGGCCAGCCGCGAACAGAGCGCCGGCATCGGCGAGATCAATACGGCCGTCACGCACATGGACGCCATGACGCAGCAAAATGCGGCCCTGGTCGAGCAGGCGGCCGCCGCCGCCGAAAGCCTGCAGGAGCAGGCGGTGGATCTGGCGCAGGCGGTTGCCATGTTCCGCCTCGGCGATACGGTGGCGGCCAGCGCGCCGGCCAGGCCCGCCAAGGAATATGCCACAGCCGCGCCTGTCGCGAAGCCTCGCGCGCCGGCCAGGGTCCTGCCCGCCGCCCCTGCGGCGAAGCCGGTGAAGGCGTCGAAACCCGCCGCCGACGAGTGGGAAGAGTTCTGATGTAGGTCAATGGTTTGCACGCTCATCGGCGATTTTGTCCGGCCATGCCGCCAAAATCGCCGTTCGTCGCAATCGGCGTGTCTGGCGCAGGCGGTATGGCTATAGTGGCTACATGCCGATTCACTGCCAGAGACCCCGAGGAGAACCACATGAACGTCGCCAGACACATGGAAGCCATCGTCATCGCCGCCGCCATCGTGCTCGGCGCCAGCTGCTACGCCACCGCACCGGCGCCCGCCCTGCAGGTGGCCAGTTCCAGCATGCACTCCACTGCTTCCTTCAACGTGCCTGATGCGCATATCGTTCAGGTCAAGGCCAGGCGCCTCACTGCTGCCCAAAAAGCCTTCTTCGCATAAGTGATTGCCAGCAATATTGGCCGCTGCTAGAGTGGCCGCTTGCCGTCGCCTATAAAAACAAGATACTGAGGAATGCAATGAAAAAAACCCTGCACTTTGCGCTGGCCTTGCTGGCCACGTTTGGCCTGCTGCGCGGCGTCTGCGCCGAAACGCGGCAGCTGGAAATGCGTGCGGTCGACGCGCGCGTGGTGCGCGTCAAGCTCGATGGCGTGATGGAAGTGCGCATCCGCCAGGGCAACGTGGCGTCCTTGAGCATTACGGCCGACAAGCGCTATATCGCCGATGTGAGCACGGCGCAAAGCGGCGACACCCTGCATATTGAAACGGAAGTGCGCGGCTTCAAGCTCAATCCGGGTTCCATCCGCGCCGACCTGGTGCTGCCCAATCTGCGCGAGGTCAGTTCGGAAGGCTTCGGCAGCACCGACGTATCCGGTTTTGCGGGCGACGAGCTGACCCTGTCGCTGGAAGGGGCGGGTAGCGTGAAGGTGGTCGGCGACTATCGCAAACTGAACGCCAGCCTGGGCGGCGTGGGCAGCATGGTGCTGTGGATCGGCAATAACGACAAGGCCGACCTGGACCTGCAAGGGGCCGGTTCGATGGTGCTGGGCGGGCGCGGGCGCGTGCTCAAGGCCACCCTCGGCGGCCTGGGCAGCCTCAATGCGCAACAATTCGAGGCCGATGCGGTCAATCTGGATTTGAGTGGTCTCGGTAACGCCATCGTCAACGCCCGCAGCAACGCCAAGCTGAACCTGAGTGGACTCGGTTCGGTGACGGTGTATGGCAAGCCGGCCAACCGCGATGTCAGCGTCGATGGCCTTGGCAAAGTGAGCTGGAAATAAGGGAATCCCCGGGGGTCCTGCCGTCGTGCAGGATAATAAAAGCAATCAGACCACATCCCATTCCGATGAAAAAACTGATCATTACACTTTGCATGCTGTTCGCGATACAGCTGCCGGCCAAGGCCGGTTTCAGCGAAGGCGCCAGCGCCTACAACAACAAGAATTATGTGCTGGCCTACAAGGAAATTTTGCCGTTGGCCAAGTCTGGCAACGCCGACGCCCAGCACTTGCTGGGCCTGATGTATTACATGGGGCGCGGCTTGCCGCAAGACTACAAACAGGCCATGTTCTGGCACCGCAAGGCGGCCGACCAGGGCAAGGCCGATGCACAATATGTGGTGGGCGCCATGTATTACACGGGCAACGCCGTGCTGCAGGACCACAAGCAGGCCGTTGCCTGGTTCCGCAAGGCGGCCGAGCAGAACCATGCCGAGGCGCAGCAGGTGCTGGGCCTGATGTACCGTTATCACATGGGCGGCGTGCAGCAGGATAATGTGATCGCCTACATGCTGTGGAACCTGGCTGCCGCCAATGGTTCGAGCAATGCGGCCGACCAGCGCGCCGCCGTGGTGCGCAAGATGACGCCGGAACAGGTCGAGGAGGGGCAGACCCTGTCGGCCAGATGGAAGCCTGGCACGCCCTTGCCGCGCACGTCAAAGACCGGCGCAGAATAGGCGCGCTGCAGGACGCGGGGGCGTCTGCAAGGCACGCAAGCTTGGCGTACAATCGCACTTTCCCTTTAAAGATGCCTTGCCATGCGCGCAATTGAAATCAGCCAGCCCGGCCCCTCCGATGTCCTGAAAATCGCCGAACGTCCGCAGCCTGCCTGGAAGGCGGGCGAGTTGCTGATCAAGGTGCACGCGGCCGGCATCAACCGTCCCGACGTGCTGCAGCGCCTGGGCAAATATGCCCCCCCAAGCGGCGCCTCCGACCTGCCCGGCCTGGAAGTGGCGGGTGAGCTGGTCGATGGCGATTTCGAGGGCAGCGGGTTCCAGCCCGGCGATCTGGTGTGCGCGCTGGTACAGGGCGGCGGCTATGCCGAATATTGCGCGGCACCCGCCGGCCAGTGCCTGCCGTTGCCAAAAGGCTTGACGGCGCTCGAGGGCGCTTCGCTGCCGGAAAACTTCTTTACCGTCTGGAGCAACGTGTTCGACCGCTGCGCGCTGTCGGGCAGCGATACCTTGCTGGTGCAGGGCGGCAGCTCGGGCATCGGCGTGGCGGCGATCCAGCTGGCCAGCGCGCTCGGCCATCGCGTGTTCGCCACCGCCGGCAGCGATGAAAAAGCGCGCGCCTGCGAAGCGCTGGGCGCCGAGCGCGGCATCAATTACCGCACTGAAGATTTCGTTGCCGTCGTCAAGCAACTGACCGATGGCAAGGGCGTCGATGTGATCCTCGACATGGTCGGCGGCGATTACCTGCCGCGCGAGATCGCCTGCCTGGCCGACGACGGGCGCATCGGCCTGATCGCGGTGCAGGGCGGCACCAAAGCCGAGCTCGATCTGGGCACCTTGTTGCGCCGCCGCCTGACGGTGACGGGTTCGACCTTGCGCCCCCGTTCGGTGGCCTTCAAGGCGGCGGTGGCGCAGCACCTGCGCCAGACCGTCTGGCCGCTGATCGAGGCCGGCAAGATCAAGCCCGTGATCTATAAAACCTTCCCGCTGGACAAGGCGAATGAAGCGCATGCGCTGATGGAGGCGAGCACCCACATCGGCAAGATCATGTTGCAAGTTGCTTGAAAGCAGTAGCTAGCGGTTTGACCGCCAACAGTGGTAGCGTTAGAATGACGGGTTATTAAAATTTAGGCTACTATGCGTCGCAAACTCGTCGTCGGAAATTGGAAAATGAACGGCAGTCTCACCTCGAACGCGGTGTTATTGTCTGAAATCGTTGCTGGCCTGGCTGATGCCGTTGCTGCCAGCGCCGTCTGTGTGCCCGCGCCTTACCTGGCGCAGTGCCAGGCGCAATTGACAGGGTCCAGCCTGGCATGGGGCGCGCAGGATGTTTCCGCGCAAGCGGGCGGCGCCTACACCGGTGAAGTCTCGACCGCGATGCTGCACGATTTTGCTTGCAGCTACGTCATACTGGGACACTCCGAGCGGCGCGCCTATCACGGCGAGACCGACGCGCAAGTGGCAGCCAAGACGGTCGCGGCGCTGGCGGCAGGCATCACGCCCATCGTCTGCATCGGCGAGCATCTCGACGAGCGCGAAGCAGGGCAGACCGACGCGGTGGTGGCCATGCAGTTGAATGCAGTGCTCGCCGCCATTGGCGAAGCCGACGTGGCGAAACTGGTGCTCGCTTACGAGCCGGTCTGGGCCATTGGCACGGGCAAGACCGCCACGCCGCACATGGCGCAGGAAGTGCATCAGGTATTGCGCGGCCAGTTGGCGGCAAAGAATGCGGTAGCGGCCGCCGGCGTGCAGATCCTGTACGGCGGCAGCATGAAGCCGGAGAACGCGAAAGAATTGATGGCAATGCCGGATATCGATGGCGGTCTGATCGGTGGGGCGGCATTGAAGGCGGCGGATTTCCTGGCGATTATTCACGCCGCTGATTGAATTACTTTAAACTAAGAATGGAATTGCAATGAACATGATGTTCAATCTGGTAGTCGTGGTACAGGTAGTGTCCGCTTTGTCGATTATTGCGCTGGTGTTGTTGCAGCACGGCAAGGGCGCCGACATGGGCGCCGCCTTTGGTTCCGGCGCGTCCGGCAGCCTGTTCGGCGCCACGGGTTCGTCGAACTTCATGTCGAAGTCGACCGGCGTGGCCGCCGCCATTTTCTTCGGCGCCACCCTGGCGCTGTCGTTGATGGCCAACCAGCGTGCCACCACGGTGGGTGGCGGCGTGATGGACAAGGTTGTCAAGCCTGTGCCCGTGACCGGCGCTGGCGCCATTCCTGGTGCCGCTCCGGCCGCGCCAGTGGCGCCATCGACCGGTGTGCCAGCGGCCACCGTGCCAGCGACCCCGGCGGCATCCACTCCGGCAAACACGATTCCGAAGTAATTGGCGGCGTTTTTCGAGAGTAATTCTCATTACGGGCAGAATATTGCTCAATGTTTTGGCAGTACGGTAGGAAAACGCAGTACAGAGGCATTAGCTGTAAAAATTTATCGTTTTTATCTGTGTTTTGATGCATTTTTGCATTAACTTTGGCAGCAAAGCAGAGTAGAATACGGGCCTTACCGCCGACGTGGTGAAATTGGTAGACACGCTATCTTGAGGGGGTAGTGGCGCAAGCTGTACGAGTTCGAGTCTCGTCGTCGGCACCAGAAATCAGAAGCCAGCAACGGCGCACGGGCCATGGCTCGTTCAAAGTTGCTGGCTTTTTTTACGAGGATGTGTCGTTCGATCCTGATCGTAGCCCTGATTGGGATCGTGCGTTAGATACGCTGCAAATCACCGCAGCGTCCTCATTTAACCGATCGTTCAATATAAGCTCATCAAATCGTGAACCTCGAAAATTACTTCCCCGTCCTGCTGTTTATTCTTGTCGGCCTTGGTGTCGGCATCGCGCCCCAGGTCCTGGGTCGCATCCTGGGTCCTCACCGGCCCGACGCAGCAAAACTCTCCCCGTACGAATGTGGCTTTGAAGCATTCGAAGATGCACGCATGAAATTTGATGTGCGCTACTATCTGGTTGCAATCCTGTTTATTTTGTTCGATCTGGAAACGGCATTCTTTTTCCCGTGGGGCGTGGCAATGCGCGACCTGGGCTGGGCTGGTTTCGTCACGATGATGGTGTTTATCGCCGAATTCGTGGTCGGATTTTGGTACATTTGGAAGAAAGGTGCCCTTGACTGGGAATAAGCCATGGCTATTGAAGGCGTATTAAGCGAAGGTTTCATCACCACCTCGGCCGACAAGCTGATCAACTGGGCGCGTACCGGGTCGATGTTCCCGATGACGTTCGGTCTGGCCTGCTGTGCGGTCGAAATGATGCACGTGGGCGCAGCCCGCTACGACATGGACCGTTTTGGCGTGGTGTTTCGTCCCTCGCCGCGTCAGTCCGACGTGATGATCGTTGCCGGCACGCTGTGCAACAAGATGGCGCCGGCGCTGCGCAAGGTCTACGACCAGATGGCCGAGCCGCGCTGGGTCATCTCGATGGGCTCCTGCGCCAATGGCGGCGGGTACTACCACTATTCGTATTCCGTGGTGCGTGGTTGCGACCGCATCGTGCCCGTCGACGTGTATGTGCCTGGCTGCCCTCCGACAGCCGAAGCGCTGCTGTACGGCATCATGCAACTGCAGAACAAGATCAAGCGTACCAGCACGATCGCACGCTAACCGGGCCGCTTCAGATTATGACAACACATTTAGAAGTATTGCAAAACGCCCTCGGCACTGCCCTGGGCGAACGCGTTGGTACGAGCGTTGCGCTGGGCGAAGTGACCCTGACCGTCAAGGCCGAGGACTACCTGGCCGTGATGCAAACCCTGCGCGATGATCCGTCCCTGCATTTCGAGCAGTTGCTCGACCTGTGCGGCGTCGACTACCTGACCTATGGTGACGGCGCCTGGACCGGCCTGCGTTACGCGGCCGTGTCGCATTTGCTGTCGGTCAAGCACAACTGGCGCGTGCGCGTGCGCGTGTTCGCGCCCGACGACGAGATGCCGCTGCTGCCGTCCGTGATCGGCATCTGGCGTTCGGTCAACTGGTACGAGCGCGAAGCGTTCGACCTGCTGGGCATTCTGTTCGAAGGCCATAACGACCTGCGCCGCATCCTCACCGACTACGGCTTCATCGGCCATCCGTTCCGCAAGGACTTCCCTGTCTCCGGCTATGTCGAGATGCGCTACGACCCGGAACAGAAACGCGTGATTTACCAGCCCGTGACGATCGAGCCGCGGGAAAACGTGCCGCGCGTGATCCGCGAAGAACATTACGGGATGAAATAATGGCTGAGATTAAGAATTACACCCTGAACTTTGGGCCACAGCACCCGGCCGCGCACGGTGTGCTGCGCCTGGTGCTTGAGCTCGATGGCGAAGTCATCCAGCGTGCCGACCCCCATATCGGTCTGCTGCACCGCGCCACCGAAAAACTGGCCGAACAGAAGACCTATCTGCAATCGGTGCCGTACATGGACCGTCTCGACTATGTGTCGATGATGTGCAATGAACACGCCTATGTGATGGCGATCGAAAAGCTGCTGGGCCTGGAAGTGCCGCTGCGTGCGCAATATATTCGCGTGATGTTCGACGAAATCACCCGCGTGCTGAACCATCTGATGTGGCTGGGCGCGCACGCGCTCGACGTCGGTGCCATGGGCCCGTTCCTGTACTGCTTCCGCGACCGCGAAGACCTGTTCGACTGCTACGAAGCGGTGTCGGGCGCGCGCATGCACGCGGCCTACTACCGTCCGGGCGGCGTTTACCGCGACCTGCCGGACGCGATGCCGCAGCACAAGGCGTCGATCATCCGCAACGCCAAGGCGATTGCCAAGCTGAACGAAAACCGCCAGGGTTCGCTGCTGGACTTTATCGAAGACTTCACGCGCCGTTTTCCGACCTATGTCGACGAATACGAGACGCTGCTGACCGATAACCGTATCTGGAAACAGCGCACGGTCGGCATCGGCGTGGTCGCGCCGGAAGATGCGCTGGCGATGGGCTTTACCGGCGCCATGCTGCGCGGTTCGGGCGTGCAATGGGACTTGCGCAAGCAGCAACCCTACGAAGTGTA
Source organism: Janthinobacterium sp. PC23-8 (assembly GCF_002250505.1). GTDB lineage: Bacteria > Pseudomonadota > Gammaproteobacteria > Burkholderiales > Burkholderiaceae_D > Janthinobacterium. The sequence continues at coordinate 476,176 of NZ_NJGY01000001.1, read as the reverse complement.
CGACCTGATGGACTTCGACATTCCGATCGGCACCAACGGCGACTGCTACGACCGTTACCTGGTGCGCGTGGAAGAGCTGCGCCAGTCGAACCGCATCATCAAGCAGTGCGTGGAGTGGCTGCGCAACAATCCGGGTCCTGTCATGACCAGCAACCGCAAGGTGGCGCCGCCGGGCCGCGTCGACATGAAGACCAATATGGAATCGCTGATTCACCACTTCAAGCTGTTTACCGAAGGATTCCACGTGCCGCCGGGCGAAGCCTACAGCGCGGTCGAACACCCGAAAGGCGAGTTCGGCATTTACCTGGTGTCCGATGGCGCCAACAAGCCGTACCGCATGAAGCTGCGTGCACCCGACTATGCCCATTTGCAGTCGCTCGACGAAATGGCGCGTGGACACATGATTGCCGACGCCGTGACCATCATCGGTACGCAAGACATCGTGTTCGGCAGTATTGACCGCTAAGAGGCAAAAAGTATGTTGTTATCAGAGCAGTGCTATAAAAAAATTGACCGCGAGCTGGCCAAGTATCCGGGCGATCAGCGCCAGTCGGCCGTGATGGCCGCGCTGGCCCACGCCCAGGATGAGCTGGGCTGGCTGGCGCCGGAAACCATGAAGGAACTGGCCGGCTACATCGGCATGCCGGCCATTGCCGTGCAGGAAGTTGCCACGTTCTACAATATGTACAATGTGAAACCGGTCGGCAAGCACAAGATCACCGTGTGCACCAACCTGCCATGCGCCCTGTCGGGCGGCGTGCGCGCGGCCGAATACCTGAAGCAGAAGCTGGGCATCGATTTCCGCGAAACCACCCCGGACGGTCAGTTCACGCTGGTCGAAGGCGAGTGCATGGGCGCTTGCGGCGATGCGCCTGTCCTGCTGGTCAGTAATAAAACCATGTGCAGCTGGATGTCGAACGAGAAGATCGACGCCATGCTGGAGGAACTCAAGAAATGACGTCACTCCACAACCGCCATATCGATCCATTGATCCTCAAGGATCTGGATGGCAAGAACTGGCATTTGCAAGATTATGTGAACCGCGGCGGCTATTCCGCCCTGCGTCGCATCCTGGAAGAGAAGATCACGCCTGAACAGATCATCGCCGACCTCAAGGCCTCGTCCTTGCGCGGCCGTGGCGGCGCGGGTTTCCCTACCGGCCTGAAGTGGAGCTTCATGCCGCGCCAGTTCCCGGGTCAGAAATACCTCGTCTGCAATACAGATGAAGGCGAGCCGGGCACTTTCAAGGACCGCGACATCATTCGTTACAATCCCCATGCCCTGATTGAAGGCATGGCCATTGGCGCTTATGCGATGGGCATCACCGTGGGCTACAACTATATCCACGGCGAGATCTTCCAGGAATACCTGCGGTTCGAAGAAGCGCTGGAAGAGGCGCGCGCCGCCGGCTTCCTCGGTGACAAGATCATGGGCAGCGAATTCTCGTTCCAGTTGCATGCGCACCATGGTTATGGTGCCTACATCTGCGGCGAAGAAACCGCCTTGCTCGAATCGCTGGAAGGCAAGAAAGGCCAGCCGCGCTTCAAGCCGCCTTTCCCGGCCTCGTTTGGCCTGTACGGCAAGCCGACCACCATCAACAACACGGAAACCTTTGCGGCTGTGCCGTTCGTGCTGAACATCGGCCCTGAGAAATACCTGGCGATGGGCAAGCCGAACAACGGCGGCTCGAAGATTTTCTCGATCTCGGGCGACGTGGAAATGCCGGGCAACTACGAAGTGCCGCTCGGCACGCCGTTTGCCAAACTGCTGGAACTGGCAGGCGGCATGCGCGGTGGCAAAAAGATCAAGGCCGTGATTCCTGGCGGCTCGTCCGCGCCGGTGATCCGCGGCGACATCATGATGCAGACCGACCTGGACTACGACTCGATCGCGAAAGCCGGTTCGATGCTCGGTTCGGGCGCCGTCATCGTGATGGACGAAACACGCTGCATGGTCAAGGCGCTGGAGCGCCTGTCCTACTTCTACTTCGAGGAATCGTGCGGCCAGTGTACGCCTTGCCGTGAAGGCACTGGCTGGATGTACCGCATGGTGCACCGCATCGAGCAGGGGCAGGGTCGTCCAGACGACCTGGACATGCTCAACTCGATCGCCGACAACATCCAGGGCCGCACCATTTGCGCGCTGGGCGATGCGGCCGCCATGCCGGTACGGGCCTTCATCAAGCAATTCCGTGAAGAATTTGAATATCATGTCGAGCACAAGCATTGCTTAGTGCCCGCTTACATCTAAGCTGCGTCAGGTAACGATCACCATGGTTGAAATCGAAATAGACGGCAAAAAAGTCGAAGTCCCTGCTGGTAGCATGGTGATGGACGCCGCCAACAAATTGGGAACCTACATTCCGCACTTCTGCTATCACAAGAAATTGTCGATCGCAGCGAACTGCCGCATGTGCCTGGTCGAAGTGGAGAAGGCGCCCAAGCCTTTGCCCGCTTGCGCGACCCCGGTCAGTGCCGGCATGATCGTGCGCTCCGCCAGCGACAAGGCTGTGCAGGCGCAAAAGTCGGTCATGGAATTCCTGTTGATTAACCACCCGCTCGATTGCCCTATCTGCGATCAGGGCGGCGAATGCCAGTTGCAGGATCTGGCAGTCGGCTACGGCAAGAGCGAATCGCGCTACAAGGAAGACAAGCGCGTCGTCAAACCGAAGGAAGCCGGTCCGCTGGTCTCGATGCAAGAGATGGCGCGCTGCATTCAGTGCACCCGCTGCGTACGCTTTGGCCAGGAAGTGGCCGGCGTGATGGAGCTGGGCATGATCGGCCGCGGCGAACACTCGGAAATCGTGTCGTTTGTCGGCCAGACGGTCGACTCCGAACTGTCGGGCAACATGATCGACCTGTGCCCGGTCGGCGCCTTGACCTCGAAGCCGTTCCGCTACAGCGCCCGTACCTGGGAACTGTCGCGCCGCAAATCGGTCAGCCCGCATGACGGCCTGGGCGCCAACCTGATCGTGCAAGTGAAAGCTGGCAAGGTCAAGCGCGTACTGCCGCTGGAAAATGAAGCCGTCAACGAATGCTGGATCTCGGACAAGGACCGTTTCTCATATGAAGCGCTGGACAGTGCCGAGCGCCTGACCTCGCCAATGCTGAAGCAGGGCAACGAGTGGAAAGAAGTCGACTGGCAAACCGCGCTGGAATACGTGGCGCACGGCCTGAAAAACATCAAGCACGAGCATGGCGCCGACGCCATCGCCGCGCTGGCCACGCCGCATTCGACGGTGGAAGAACTGGTGCTGCTGCAAAAAGTCGCCCACGGTCTCGGTTCCGAGCACGTCGACTTCCGCCTGCGCCAGCTTGACTTCGCGCTCGACGCGAGCGTCAAACCATGGCTGGGCATGCCGATCAGCGACTTCGCGCAGATCAAGCGCGCCTTCGTGATCGGCTCCTTCCTGCGCAAGGACCATCCGCTGCTGGCCACGCGCCTGCGCGCCTCGGTCAAGAGCGGCGCCAGGCTGTCGATCCTGCACGCCTCCGACGACGAGCAGTTGATCACGATCGCCAACAAGATGATTGTCGCGCCAGCTGACTGGCTGGCCGCCTTGTCGGAAGTGGTGGCTGCCGTGGCGAAAGCCAAGCAGATCGCCGCCCCCGCCGGTTTCGAATCGGTCAACGCCTCCGACGTGGCCGTCAATATCGCCGCCAGCCTGATGGCCGGCGACCATGGCGCGATTTTGCTGGGTAACGCGGCAACGCAGCACCCGCAAGCGTCGCAGCTGCATGCTGCCGCACAATGGATCGCCGAACAGACCGGTGCGACTCTGGGTTACCTGACGGAAGCGGCCAACACGGTCGGCGCCCATCTGGTCGCCAAGCCGCGCAGCAATGCTCAAGCCGCGTTTGCCGTGCCGAAAAAAGCCTATGTGCTGCTGCACGCGGAGCCGGAACTCGATAGCGCCAATCCACAGGCGGCCCGCGCCGCTTTGGATGGCGCCGAGATGGTCGTGGCCATGTCCGCCTTCAAGCATGGCATGGAGTACGCCGATGTGCTGCTGCCGATTGCGCCGTTTGCCGAAACCTCGGGCACCTTCGTCAACTGCGAAGGCCGCGCGCAAAGTTTCAATGGCACCGTGAAACCGCTGGCCGAAACCCGTCCGGCCTGGAAAGTGCTGCGCGTCTTGGGCAATATCCTCGGCTTGCCAGGGTTTGACTACGACACCTCGGAAGCGATCCGCGACGAAGCATTCGGCGTGGGCGTGCTTGACCTGTCGGCACAGCTTTCCAACAGCGCCAAAAACGCACCGCAGGCTGCCAGCTACGCACCGGCGTCAAACAGGCTGCAACGCATCGCCGACGTGCCGATCTACTTTGCCGACGCGCTGGTGCGCCGCTCCGAGCCTTTGCAGCGCACGGTCGACGGCGCCGCGCCGCAAGCCCATCTGTCGCCAGTACTGGCCGGGCAGCTCGGCATCAAGGCCGGCGACAAGGTCAAGGTCGCGCAAGGCGCGGGCAGCGCCATCCTGGTGGCCGCCATTCATGCCGGCTTGCCAGCCAATGTGGTGAAAGTGTCGGCGGCGCATGCCTCGACCGCCCAGCTTGGCGGCATGTTCGGTGACATCACCGTTGAAAAAGCAGAGGGGAACATCTGATGGCGCTGCCTGAATTTGTAAACGTCATCAATACCGGCGGCCAGAATCTGCTGGGCGTGACCTGGCCGTTCTTCTGGACGCTGATCAAGATCCTGTGCGTGCTGTTGCCGCTGATGGGCCTGGTTGCTTACGCCACCCTGTGGGAGCGCAAGCTGATCGGCTGGATCCAGATCCGCGTCGGCCCGAACCGCGTGGGTCCCTTGGGCTTGCTGCAGCCGATCGCCGATGCGTTGAAACTCCTGTTCAAGGAGATCATCATCCCGTCCAAGGCCGCCAAAGGCCTGTTCGTGATCGGCCCCATCATGACCATCATGCCGGCCCTGGCCGCTTGGTCGGTGGTGCCGTTCGGCCCGCAAGCGGTGCTGGCCAACGTCAACGCAGGTTTGCTGCTGCTGCTGGCGATCACCTCGATGGAAGTCTACGGCATCATCATCGCCGGCTGGGCCTCGAACTCGAAGTACTCGTTCATGGGCGCCATGCGCGCCTCTGCACAGATGATCTCGTATGAAATCCCGATGGGTTTCGTGATGGTGATCGTGCTGATGGTGTCGGGCAGCCTGAATTTCATCGACATCGTCGGCGGCCAGCAGATTGGCTACTTCGCCGACAAGGGCGTCAACTTCCTGTCGTGGAACTGGCTGCCGCTGCTGCCGATGTTTGTCATCTACCTGGTCTCGGGCCTGGCCGAAGCGAATCGTCACCCGTTCGACGTGGTCGAGGGCGAGTCCGAAATCGTGGCCGGCCACATGGTCGAATATTCGGGCATGGCCTACGCCATGTTCATGCTGGCCGAATACGCCAACATGATCCTGATCGGCGCGCTCGCCTCGATCATGTTCCTCGGCGGCTGGTCGGCACCGTTCGGCTTCCTCGAATTCTGGGGCGGTTTCGGCGGCTTCTTCTGGCTGTTTGCAAAAACCTTCTTTATCGTCTCGCTGTTTGTCTGGGTGCGTGGTACTTTCCCCCGTTACCGTTATGACCAGATCATGCGCCTCGGTTGGAAAGTGTTTATCCCGTTGACGCTGGTCTACCTGGTCTTCGTCGCTGCCTGGATGCAGACATCCTGGAATATTTGGAAGTAAGAGAGTGCATACGAATGGATAAGGTAAAAGATTTTTTCAGCAGCCTCCTGTTAGGCGAGCTGATCAAGGGCATGGCGCTGACCGGCAAGTACATGTTTTCGCGCAAGATCACGGTGCAATTCCCGGAAGAGAAGACACCGATCTCGCCGCGCTTCCGTGGCCTGCACGCGCTGCGCCGCTACCCGAACGGCGAGGAACGTTGCATCGCCTGCAAACTGTGCGAAGCGGTGTGCCCGGCGATGGCCATCACGATCGAATCGGAGCAGCGTGACGACGGTTCGCGCCGTACCACGCGCTACGATATCGATTTGACCAAGTGCATCTTCTGCGGTTTCTGCGAAGAATCCTGCCCGGTCGACTCGATCGTTGAAACGCACGTGCTGGAATATCACGGCGAGAAACGCGGCGATTTGTATTACACGAAAGAGATGTTGCTGGCCGTGGGCGATCGTTATGAAAACGAGATCGCCGCCGCGCGCGCCGCCGACGCACCTTATCGCTGATGGAGGCGCCGCAGCCACAGGCTGCGGCGCACCCCTCGTTCATCTGTACGTCTATTGGGTTTTTTATGGACTTTAAAACAATTTTGTTTTACGCCTTCTCGCTGATCTTGATTCTGGCAGCGACACGCGTCATCACGGCCCGTAATCCGGTCCACGCAGTGCTGTTCCTGGTGCTGTCCTTCTTTTCTGCGGCAGGCATCTGGATGCTGCTGCAAGCTGAATTCCTGGCCATCGTGCTGGTGTTGGTGTATGTCGGCGCCGTGATGGTGCTGTTCCTGTTCGTCGTCATGATGCTCGATATCAATATCGACCGCATGCGCGAAGGCTTCTGGGGCTACCTGCCCTTGTCGGTGACGGTGGGCGTGCTCATCGTGCTGGAAATGGCCGCCGTGCTGTGGCATGGTTTTCGCAACTTTTCGCCAAGCATCGCACCGGCCAACATCAACCTGGGCGGCACCAAGGAATTGGGCCTGCTGATCTACACCGAGTACGTGTTTGCGTTTGAAATCGCTGCCGTGGTGCTGCTGGTGGCCATCGTGGCTGCGGTTGCCCTGACCTTGCGCAAGCGCAAGGACACCAAGCATTTTGCTGCGGGCGACGCCGTGCGCGTCAAGCGTAACGACCGCCTGAAGATCATCAAGATGGATCCGGTCGTCGAGCGTGCCGCGGCGCCGGAAGTTAAGGAGACACCATGACACTTACGCTCACACATTTCCTGGTCCTGGGCGCGATCCTGTTCGCCATCTCGATCGTCGGTATTTTCCTGAACCGCAAGAACATCATCGTATTGCTGATGGCAATCGAATTGATGCTGCTGGCGGTGAACATGAACTTCATCGCGTTTTCCCATTTCCTGGGTGACGCGGCCGGTCAGATCTTCGTTTTCTTCATCCTGACGGTTGCCGCCGCTGAGTCGGCTATCGGTCTGGCTATTCTGGTGGTGATGTTCCGTAATCTGGATACCATCAACGTCGAAGACCTGGACAGCCTCAAAGGCTGATGTTTTTCAGACTCGATCTCTCGAATAATAACGATTAAGGTTCATCATGGCGGGGCAACTCCTCAACCCTAACCTCCTTCTTGCCGTACCGCTGGCGCCGCTGGCCGGTGCCGCGATTGCAGGTTTGCTTGGCACCCAGTTTCTGGGTAATTTGGTCGGTCGCAAGACGTCGCATACCGCGACGATCCTGGGCGTACTGATCGCGTTCATCCTGTCCGTGCAGACGTTGCTGGCAGTGATGGATGGCGCGACATTCAATGGCACGATCTACAACTGGATGACGATCGGCACCCTGAAGATGGAAGTGGGCTTCCAGATCGATTCGCTGTCGGCGATGATGATGTGCGTGGTCACCTTTGTCTCGCTGATGGTGCACATCTACACGATCGGCTACATGAAGGATGACGAAGGCTACAACCGCTTCTTCTCCTACATCTCGCTGTTCACCTTCTCGATGCTGATGCTGGTGATGGCCAACAATTTCCTGCAACTGTTCTTCGGTTGGGAAGCCGTCGGCCTGGTGTCGTACCTCCTGATCGGTTTCTGGTACCAGCGTCCGACGGCCATCGTGGCCAACATGAAGGCCTTCCTGGTCAACCGCGTGGGCGACTTCGGCTTTATCCTGGGCATCGGCCTGCTGCTGGCCTACGCCGGCACCATGAACTACCAGGAAGTCTTCGCCAAGAAAGAAGCACTGGCGCTGTTGAACCTGCCAGGCACCGACTGGGCGCTGCTCACCGTTGCCTGCATCTGCCTGTTTATCGGCGCGATGGGCAAGTCGGCGCAGTTCCCGCTGCACGTGTGGCTGCCTGACTCGATGGAAGGTCCGACCCCGATTTCGGCACTGATTCACGCCGCAACAATGGTGACGGCCGGTATTTTCATGGTCTCGCGCATGTCGCCGCTGTTCGAACTGTCCGACACGGCCTTGTCCTTCATCCTGGTGATCGGTTCCATCACGGCGCTGTTCATGGGTTTCCTGGGCATCATCCAGAACGACATCAAGCGCGTGGTCGCTTACTCGACCCTGTCCCAACTGGGCTACATGACGGTGGCGCTCGGTTCGTCCGCCTATTCGGTGGCCGTATTCCACCTGATGACCCACGCTTTCTTCAAGGCACTGTTGTTCCTGGGCGCCGGTTCCGTGATTATCGGCATGCACCATGACCAGGACATCCGCAATATGGGTGGCTTGCGCAAATACATGCCGATTACCTGGATCACCTCGCTGGTCGGTTCGCTGGCCCTGATCGGCACGCCGCTGTTCTCCGGCTTCTATTCGAAAGACAGCATCATCGAAGCGGTCGAAGCGACCCATATCTGGGGCGCGGGCTTTGCCCAGTTCGCCGTACTGGCCGGCGTGTTCGTCACCGCCTTCTACTCGTTCCGCATGTATTTCCTGGTCTTCCACGGCAAGGAACGTTTCGGCCAGGCGCATGCGCATGGTCATGATGATCACCATGCACCGAAGGCTGCCCATGGCGCCCACGCAGGTGATGATCACGCGCATGACGACCACCATGAAGAAGCCGAGGAAGACGACCATGGCCACCACGGCCTGGCGCCTGGCCAGAAACCGCATGAATCGCCCTTCGTGGTCTGGTTCCCGCTGGTGATGCTGGCGATTCCTTCGCTGCTGATCGGTTATTTCACCATCGGCCCGATGCTGCATGGCGACTTCTTCAAGGGCGTGATCTTTGTCGGCGAAAACCATCCGGCGATGGAAGAGTTGTCGCACGAGTTCCACGGTGCACTGGCGATGGCGCTGCACGGCCTGTCGACGGCACCGTTCTGGCTGGCCTTGTCCGGCGTGGTGGCGGCTTACTACTGCTATATGGTCAACCCGCGCGTGCCGGCCTGGTTCTTCGCCAAGTTCCACGCAATCCACACCCTGCTCGACAACAAGTACTACATGGACAAGTTCAATGAAGTCGTGTTTGCCGGCGGCGCCCGCCTGTTGGGCAATGGCCTGTGGAACTTCGGTGACAAGAAGCTCATCGATGGTCTGGTGGTCAATGGCAGCGCCAAGGTGGTTGGCTGGATCTCGTCGCTGTCGCGTGGTCTGCAGACGGGTTACATCTACCACTACGCGTTCGTGATGATCCTCGGCGTGCTGGCCGCCCTGATCTATTTCCTGCCATTCTGGCCCGCTAAGTAAGCTGACCTGATAAAAGAATACTGAGAACCATGATGCAGTCTACGATTTCTACACTACCTCCTTACCTGAGTCTGTCGATCTGGGTGCCGATCATTTGCGGCGTCCTGGTGCTGGCTCTCGGCCGTGACAGCAAAGCGGGTTTTACCCGCTGGCTGTCGTTGGCTGGCGCGGTGCTCAGCATGCTGTGCACCCTGCCGCTGATCCAGCATTTCGACAATGCCGCGCACGGCATGCAGTTTGTCGAAAAAGCGCCATGGATTGCCCAATTCAATATCTGGTACTCGCTCGGCATCGACGGCCTGTCGCTGTGGTTCGTGCCGCTGACCGCCTTCATCACGGTGATCGTGGTGATCTCGGCCTGGCAGGTGATCGAGAAGCGCATCGCGCAGTACATGGGTGCGTTTTTGATCCTGTCGGGCCTGATGATCGGCGTGTTTTGCGCCATGGACGGCCTGCTGTTCTACTTCTTCTTTGAAGCCACGCTGATCCCGATGTACATCATCATCGGTATCTGGGGCGGCTCGAACCGCGTGTACGCCTCGTTCAAGTTCTTCCTGTACACCTTCTTCGGTTCGCTGCTGACCCTGGTCGCCATCATCTACCTGCGCTCGAAGACCGGCACCTTCGATATCCTCGAATGGCATGCCTTCAAGCTGTCGATGCGCGAACAGATCTTCATCTTCATCGCCTTCCTGATGGCCTTTGCCGTCAAGGTGCCGATGTTCCCGGTCCACACCTGGCTGCCGGACGTCCACGTCGAAGCGCCTACCGGTGGTTCGGCCGTGCTGGCTGCCATCATGCTGAAGCTGGGCGCCTACGGTTTTCTGCGCTTTTCGCTGCCGATTACCCCTGACGCCAGCCATTACCTGTCGGGCTTCATGATCGCGCTGTCGCTGATCGCCGTGATCTATGTCGGCCTGGTGGCGCTGGTGCAGACCGACATGAAAAAACTGGTTGCCTATTCGTCGATCGCCCACATGGGTTTCGTCACCCTGGGCTTCTTCATGTTCAACGACATCTCGGTGCAGGGCGGTATCGTGCAGATGGTGTCGCATGGCTTTATTTCCGGCGCCATGTTCCTGTGCATCGGCGTGCTGTATGACCGCATGCATACCCGTAACATCGCCGATTACGGCGGGGTGGTGAACCGCATGCCGAAATTTGCCGCCTTCTTCGTGCTGTTCTCGATGGCCAACTGCGGCTTGCCGGCCACCTCCGGTTTCGTCGGCGAGTTCATGGTGATCCTGGGCGCGGTGCAATTCAACTTCTGGATTGGCCTCCTGGCTGCAACGGCGCTGATCTGGGGCGCGGCCTACTCGCTGTGGATGGCCAAGCGCGTGGTGTTCGGCAAGATCAAGAACAAGCATGTGGCGGAACTGACCGACATCAACCAGCGTGAATTCGTCATGCTTGGGTTGCTGGCCATCGCCGTGCTCGTGATGGGTCTGTACCCAGCCCCGTTCACCGACACGATGCAAACGTCGGTGACGGACCTGCTCAAGCATGTCGCCACCAGCAAGTTGCCTTAAATACGAAGATCGATAACATGAATAATGCACCCAACCTGGTCCCGCTGTACGCGGAGATCTTTCTGCTGATCGCCACTTCGGCGATCCTGCTGATCGATATGTTCTTGCCTGCGGCGAAGCGTTCGATCACCTATGCGCTGTCGCTGCTGACCCTGGCCGGCTGCGCCTTGCTGACCGTGGGCGACTTTACTGCCGGCACCACCGTCTACACGTTCCACAATATGTTCGTGTCGGACCCGATGTCGCAGCTGCTCAAGCTGTTCTCGTATGGCGCCGTCGCCATGACCCTGATCTACTCGCGCAGCTATGCCACCGACCGCACCATGCTGTCGGGTAACCTGGGCGGCGAGTTCTACGTGCTGGCCCTGTTCGCACTGCTGGGCCAGATGATCATGATCTCGGCCAACAGCTTCCTGATCATCTACCTGGGCCTGGAACTGATGTCGCTGTCGCTGTACGCGCTGATCGCGCTGCGCCGCGACAACGCCAAGGCCACCGAAGCGGCCATGAAATACTTTATCCTGGGCGCGCTGGCCTCCGGCTTCATGTTGTACGGTATTTCGATGCTGTACGGCGCGACCGGCACGCTGGATCTGCATGCCGTGCGCCATGCGCTGGAATCGGGCAAAGCCAACGGCACCATCATGGTCTTCGGCCTGGTGTTCCTGGTTGCCGGGCTGGCCTTCAAACTGGGCGTGGTGCCCTTCCACATGTGGGTGCCTGACGTCTATCAAGGTTCGCCAACGGCCGTCACATTGCTGCTGGGCGCGGCGCCAAAACTGGCCGCGTTCGCCATCTGCCTGCGCCTGCTGGCCGAAGGCCTGCTGCCGATGGCGCGCGACTGGCAACAGATGCTGATGGTGCTGGCCGTGATGTCGCTGGCTATCGGCAACTTCACCGCGATTGCCCAGACCAACCTGAAGCGCATGCTGGCCTATTCGACCATTGCGCAAATGGGCTTCGTGCTGCTGGGCCTGATGTCCGGTACCTTCACCGAAGCGACCGGCGTGCTGAATGCCACCGGTGCGGCCACCGCCTATGGCGCGGCCATGTACTACGTGGTCACCTACGTATTTACCACGCTCGGTACCTTCGGCGTGATCATGCTGCTGGCCCGCAATGGCTTCGAAGCGGAAGAACTGGCCGACTTCAAGGGCCTGGGCAAACGCAGCCCGATCTTCGCACTGGTAATGACCCTGTTCATGTTCTCGCTGGCCGGCGTGCCGCCACTGATGGGCTTCATGGCCAAGTACTCGGTGCTCGCTGCCGTGCTGGGCACGGGCCAGATCTGGCTGACCATGGTGGCCGTGCTGTTCTCGCTGATCGGCGCCTTCTACTACCTGCGCGTGGTGAAAATGATGTGGTTCGACGAGCCGACGGATACCAACGCGCTGGTGGTGCATGGCGACATGCGCATCGTGCTGGCTGCCAACGGCGCCATGGTGCTGGTACTGGGCGTGCTGCCTAACAGCATCCTGGCCGCCTGCGCCACGGCGATTTCCAAAACGCTGGTATCGTAAGGCGATGGACGCCACGGTTTCAAGCTGGCTGGTGATCGCCATGGGCATCCTGGCGGCCAACCTGCCTTTCTTCAATGAAAAGCTGTTTGCCGCCGTGCCCTTGAAACAGCACGCGGCGCCGGGGGACGGCAGAAGCTGGCGCAAGCCGCTGGCCCTGCGCCTGCTGGAGATGGTGATCCTGTACTTCATCGTCGGCAGCCTGGCCTTCGTGCTCGAAGGGCGCCTCGGCAACGCTTTCCCGCAAACCTGGGAGTTTTACGCCATTACCGGCTGTCTGTTCCTGGTGCTGGCATTCCCCGGCTTCGTGGCTCGTTATTTACGCAAGCAGCGCTGAATCAGCGCTTCAAAAGCGGCGCCTCTGGCGCCGTTTTTTATTGAATAAAAGGACATGCATGGATACGAATCTGCTTGAAACCAAGGTCGACGGCGAAACCGTCTTTACGGGCAGCTTCCTGCAAGTGCAACGCGACCGCGTCAGCCTGCCTGACGGCAAGATCACCGACCGCGAATATATCCTGCACCCGGGCGCGGTCGTCATCTTGCCGCTGTTGGGCGACGGCACCGTGCTGATGGAGCGCCAGTTCCGCTATCCGCTGAACAAAGTCTTTATCGAATTTCCTGCCGGTAAAATCGATGCGGACGAAGCGCATCTGGCCTGCGCTAAGCGTGAACTGCTGGAAGAGACCGGTTATACGGCCAGCGACTGGCAATTCGTCACGACGATCCATAACGCCATTGCATATTCGGACGAGCACCTGGAACTGTTCCTCGCGCGCGGCCTGGTGGCCGGCGAGCGCCAGCTCGACGAGGGCGAATTCCTGGAGACCTTTACGGCCACCGTGCCGCAATTGCTGGACTGGGTCAAGGATGGCACGATTACCGACGTGAAAACCGTGATCGGCATCTTCTGGCTCGATAAAATCACCAGCGGCGCCTGGCAGCCGGCCTGAGGGTCGGAGCAAATTGCTCATGCGCGCAGCCGTCTTCCTGATGCTGGCGCTGGCCTCGGCCAGCAGTAGCGCGTTTGCCCAGGCGCGTACGCCATTCCAGGTGCGCTGCGAAGACACCATCAGCAAGACGGTATCGGTGCTGACGGCGCAGCAGAACGGCTACAGCATCGACACCCATCTGCCATACCGGGCGCTGACCGCCATGAAGGGCGTGGCGCGCAGCAATGCCTTCGTGCTGGGCTTGACCAAGACCGATTCACAAGTGAAAATCGCGCTGGCCGGTCCGATGCTGCTTGACCCCGTCAGCGGCTACGAATGCGTGGCGCCGCAGATCAGCGTGAGCCTGACCTACGCGCCCGTGATCATCTATATCGGCCGCGAATTTCCGCCTGGTACGTGCGCGTATGATGAAATACTCAGGCACGAGCTGCGGCACATGAAAACGTATATGGACGATTTGCCGCGCGTCGAAAACACCGTGCGCGCGGCGCTGGCCAGGCGCTTCGAAGCGCGCCCCCTGTATGCGCCGCGCGGCACGGCCAAGGCGGCGCTGGCGCGCGAGATCGACACGGGCTGGCTGCCGTATATCAAGGCGGAAATGCGCAAGGTGGAAACTTTGCAGGCAGCCATCGATTCGCCGCAGGAGTATGCGCGTCTCGGCAAGGCCTGCAATGGCGAAATCCAGACCATATTGGCCGGCAAGGCGCAGCCTGCGGCCAGGTAAAGCAAGAGACAGCAAGAGACAGGAAAGCAGAGATGACCGAACCCGCAACTGCCGAACAATCAACGGCCGAACAATTCACCGCGGCGCGCTATTTTGCGCTGATTCCCGCCGCCGGCGTGGGCGCGCGCATGGCGGCGGGCAGCCCCAAGCAATACCTGAACATTGCCGGCAAACCGATGCTGCGCCACGCGCTCGACGCCTTTTTATCCAGCCCGCTGATCGCCCACACCTATGTGGTGGTCAGCATGGATGACGGCTGGATCGACGCCGTGATTCCCGAGCACGGCGTGACGGTGCTGCGCTGTGGCGGCGCGACCCGCATGGAGAGCATTTTGAACGGCCTGCACGCGCTGCAGGACGTGCTGCAGGGCATGGATCAGGTGCTGGTGCACGACGCGGCGCGGCCCGGTCTTACGCCTGCCTTGATTGCAAAGCTGATCGCGGAAGTGGGCCAGCACCCGGCCGGCGGCCTGCTGGCCTTGCCGGTGGTCGATACCGTCAAGCGGGCAGGGCAGGGCAATGTGTGCGCCGCCACCGTGCCGCGCGACGGCCTGTGGCTGGCGCAGACGCCGCAGATGTTTTCCTACGCGCTGCTGCGCCGCGCCTTGTCCGAAGCGCCCGATCCGCAGGCGATCACCGATGACGCGTCCGCCATCGAAGCGCTGGGCCTGTCGCCGAAACTGGTCGAAGGCCATCCGCGCAACCTGAAGGTGACCTTGCCGCGCGATATACAAACGGCGGAAATGTACCTGGCCCATTCTTGAAACCTGAACCGAAAGACCGCATGACAACCATCACCACTCCCGTATTGCCGTTCCGTATCGGCCAGGGCTATGACTGCCACGCGCTGGTGGAAAACCGCGACCTGATCATCGGCGGCGTCAAGATCCCGCACCACCTGGGCCTGCTGGGCCACTCCGACGCCGACGTGCTGCTGCATGCGATCACCGACGCCATCTTTGGTGCGGCGGCCCTGGGCGATATCGGCCGCCATTTCCCCGACACCGATCCCAACTTCAAGGGCGCCGACTCGCGCACATTGCTGCGGGAAGCCGTCTCGCGCGTCAAGGCCGCCGGCTATGTGGTCGGCAATATCGACGCCACCATCATCGCCCAGCGCCCGAAAATGGCGCCCCATATCGACGCCATGTGCGCCAACGTGGCCGCAGACCTGGGCGTGACGGTAGGCCAGGTCAATATCAAGGCCAAGACCAATGAAAAGTTGGGCTACCTGGGGCGCGAGGAGGGCATTGCGGCGGAGGCGGTGGCGTTGTTGCTGCGAGCCTAGCAGCCGGGATCAGACGGATGCCTGTACGGCAAGTTCATGCTTTTTGATGTTGCGCTAAGATGCACACTTGCTACTGAACTGCCGTCCACCGCCATCCCTAGTCCTGGAGAAAACCATGTCCCATTTCCGTTCCATACGCGCCATGGCCATCGCCGCCGCCATGCTGGCCTTGAGCTTGCCCGCCCACGCCGAACTGGCCGCCACCGGCGAGCCGCCCGCAGCCAGGCAAGGCTGGAAGGCGGTCACGGTGGCCGAAGGCGTGCGCCAGCCCTGGGGCATCGCCTGGCTCGGCGACG
The DNA here is from genome assembly GCF_002250505.1 of Janthinobacterium sp. PC23-8. Taxonomy (GTDB): domain Bacteria; phylum Pseudomonadota; class Gammaproteobacteria; order Burkholderiales; family Burkholderiaceae_D; genus Janthinobacterium. The sequence goes on along the minus strand of NZ_NJGY01000001.1, from coordinate 460,520 downwards.
GCCGCGCGCTGGTCACCAGCAAAGAAGGCAGCTTGCATATCCTGAATGGCCAGACATTCGACGAGGTGGTACTCGACGGCATGCCGGCGATTTTTACGGGCGGGCAGGGCGGCCTGCTCGATATCGCGCTGCACCCGCAGGATGCCGGCAAACCGCATCCGCGCGTCTACATGACGGTCTCGACCGGGACCAGTGAAGCCAACCGCACGACCCTGGTGCAGGGCGTGTTCGACGGCAAGAAAGTGACTGGGATCAAGACCTTGTTCAAGGTCTCGACCGACAAGAGCGGCGGCCAGCATTTCGGCTCGCGCCTGCTGTGGCTGCCGGACGGCACTTTGCTGATGAGCGTGGCCGACGGTGGCAACCCGCCACTGCGCATAGGCGACCGGCTGGCGCGCGAGCAGGCGCAAAATCGCGCCACCCACCTGGGATCGATTCTGCGCCTGACCGACGAAGGCAAGCCGGCGCCCGGCAATCCGCTGGCCGCCAAAGGCGCCTTGCCGGAAATCTGGTCGATGGGACACCGTAATATCCAGGGCCTGGCGCGCGACCCGGTATCGGGCCGCATCTGGGCCACCGAGCACGGCCCTTATGGCGGCGACGAGCTGAACCTGGTGGTGGCCGGCGGCAATTACGGCTGGCCGTTGCAAAGCTATGGCGCCGACTATAAAACCCATGAGCCGGTGGGCAAGCACGAAGTGGCCGGCATGATCAACCCGAGCGTGGCCTGGGTGCCGTCGCCGGCGCCGTCGGGCCTGGCCGTGTATTCGGGCGACAAGATTCCGGCCTGGCGCGGCAGCGTCTTCAGCGGCGGCCTGGCGGCCAGGGATATCCGCCGCGTGGTGCTCGACGCTGCTGGCCAAGTGACGGGCCAGGACCGCCTGGCCATCGGCGAGCGCGTGCGTGACGTGAAGCAGGGGCCGGACGGCTACCTGTATGCGTTGACGGACGAGAGCAATGGCAAGCTGCTGCGCATCATCGCGCAATAATCATGTGCCGCAAGGGCGGTCTGCTTTAAGATGGCGCCTTTCTTCAAGATAAGGTGGCGCCATGGCCCGTGATACCTATGCATACCGGCACGTCGCCGTCGAATCGCGCGACATCGGCGGCGCGGTGGAAATCCGTCCGGTGCCGGGCCAGGCGTTCTCGCCCGAACTGGCGGTGCAATGCTCGCGCCGCCTGGTCGACCTGCAACGCTACCGGCTGGGCAGCCGTTTTTTACTGTTTGCCAAGCTGACCGACCGTCTCGGCGGCACACCCTATCTGTATGCCTGGCATGGCGACCCGGATGTGCCGATGACGCCGGCCGATGTCAAAAAATTCCTCGGTGAATTCAGGCGCGGGCGTATCTGAGCCTGATTACGGGCTGGCCGAGATGGTTTTCGCCAGGTCGCTCGGCGCCTTGCGCCGCCAGGCCGCCGTCAGGGCCGCCGCCAGCATGTCCAGTTCGGCGTCCGCCAGGCGCACCGTGATGCCGGCCAGCCGTTCGCCCCACAGCAGTTTTTCGCAGCCGTGAGGCGAGATGACGGTGGCGATATGCGCCGCTTCCGCATCGAGCAGCACATTGATGTGCTCATCGTCGGGCAGGGTGGCGAAGATCTTGCCGCCGACGCGGAACGCGGGGCGATCATGGTGCTCTTCCTCGGTGGTATCGGGAAATGACAATGCCAGATAGCGTAGTTCTTCCAGGTCGACCATTTCCTCTTTCCCCCTCATCGGACAGACAGTAACGTATATGCATTTTGCCATGTTGCTTCGCCGCGTGGGGCCGGCATGCGTGAAAAGAACACGGCGGCACGCGACAGCTGCCGGGCGGTTTGTGGTGTCTGCGCGACACTGTCCGCTCATCGCCTGCGCCCTGCCACCAGTGCGCAAGCCGCATTCTTCCGCATGGCTTGCCGTGATTGTATTGCAATAAAATCATTTTTGATAATAAAAAGAAAAAATCTTTTCTTTTGAGAATTTTCAGATAAAATAGTGTCATTCGATTGCCTGACCCGTCTATCGTTGTGATCGTGTTCCGGAAACCCGACCCTTTTCCAGGACACTTGTGGCGCCAGCACGCTGCCGCAAGTCCGCCACCCGTGCGGAAGGTCATGCCACCGGCCGCTCATCCTTGCAGCGCACCGCCGACACGCCTCAACGCAGCGTGAATTCAGCTGAAGTGCTCCCATGCCTTTATTCCTGGATCATCATGAAAAACTTGTCTCAATGGGTCTTGTCCCTGATCGCTGTTGGTGTGTTTGCCCACGCGAACGCCAGCACCACTACCATCTCCACCGGCTACTTCGCTGCCGGCGCGCAAAAAAGCGCCGCTGCCTACAAGAGCGTGGTTGATGCCGCCGTCGCCAGGCCAACCGTGGGCTATGGCAGCAAGACCGTGGCCAGCTACAGCAGCGTCGACAACAGCAGCCTGTTCGGCAGCTCGAAAAATGTCGCGTTTCGTTCGACCATCGATTTTGGCGTGAGTGCCGCCCAGGCCGGCCCGCAAAGCTGCTGCGATGGCTTTCAGCAGGCGCAGTTCACGGCGGCTAACAGCAGCGTCGCCAGTGTCAGCGCCACCGATGGCCCGGTCCCGGTGTCGCCGGTAGCGGAACCATCGACCTACGTCATGCTGCTGGTCGGCCTGGGCCTGCTGGTCTTCACCACCGGCCAGAAGCAGCCGGACGTGTTCCGCGCCTGAGCTACTCTGCGCCGTCGTCCTCGCTGTCCTCGTCGCCGCCGCCACCTTTGCCGCGTTCGGCATCGACGCCTTTCTGCAGCGCCTGGGCATCCTTGAACAGGCTGTCCGTGCTGTGGTCAAGGCTGATGCGCAGCACGGGTGGGTACAGCACGGACATATACAGTTCATCGGACAGCCGGCCATTGAGTTGCAGGTTGCTCAGGAGAATCAACGTCGAGCCGATCATGGCCAGCACCGCGCCCACCAGCGCGAAGCGGCGCGGATGCTGGGGTTTGATGGTCCACAGGTGGAAGAAGATCATGGCGCAGACGATGACGATGAACATATGGCGTCCATAGCGCGTGAGCGACTCGAGCGACAGCGCATAGGCGACCATGCCGCTGGCCAGTTCCCACACCTCCATCGCCACCAGGCCGCAGCCGATAATGAACAGATGACGGCCGAAACGGGCCGTCTGGCCGAACAAACGGTTGGCCACGGCCCAGATCGCCGCCCAGACCAGGCCGCCACCCAGCGCATAGGCGATGATCATCAGATAGGAAATCGGCTCGAATTTTTCGGCGTCGCCGAGCCAGTTGGAAAAAACGGCGGACACGGCGATCATGGCCAGGCCCGACACGGCCGGGCGCAGGCCTTCCCAGTCATGCCTGGTGGTGTCGCTGCGTTCGGGCGCGACCTGCTGGTCGGCGCCGCGCACGCGCAGCAGGGTATGGCCCAGGCGCACCACGGTGTGGCCCTGCAGGGCCAGGGTGCTCTGGCGCTTGCCTTGGTGGATCACGCCGTTATGGCTGCCCAGGTCGCGCAGCAGCAGGCCGCCCGCGCCGTCGTCCTCGACGATGGCGTGTTCGGGCGCCGTATGCGCGTCGTCGAGAATGAAGTCGTTGCCATAGCCGCGGCCTATGCGGATCGGCAATGCGGCGATGCGCTGGCGCTGTTGCACCTCGCCATTGGCGGCCAGGATCTCGATGTAATAGGGCGCTCTCATGGCTTGCCCGCGAGTTTGTCTGATGGCGTGCGCGTCAGCGCGTCGAGGAAGGTGCGCGTCACGCGCAGGCCGTTGGCGTAGGATACGCCGCGCGCGTCGATGCGGCTTTGCAGGTTCATCAGTGGCTCATCGGTGCTGGCGGCCAGCAGGGCAAAATCATACAGGCCGGGAAATTTGCGGTAGGCGCGTACGCACAGGACGGCGCGCAGCGGCAAGGTGGCGTTCCTGACGAACTGTTCGGTGCAGTGCGGGCCCGTCAGGTGGACGCTCTTGTAGTTGCCGAAGCTTTCGTTCTTGAACGAGGTACTGGCCAGTTCGGCAAAGCGCAGGGCGCCCAGTTCGCTGCTGCGCAGGAACTCGTGGCGCATCGACACCTGCCCCGTTTGCAGGGCGCCGGAAATGAAGATCGCCGATTCCATCGCACAATTCGTATTGTCGATGGTATACGGCTTGTCGGCTTTCACGTTCGAGCGGCCCCAGCAGCGCATCTGTTCCGATTCGCGCACCGGCACCCGGTACGGACCCATGGCTTTCAGGCTCAGGGGCGTTGCCAGCAGTCGCCCCAGCATGGCGTCCTGGTGGGTCAGCAGTTGTGCGGTGACCAGCGGCTTGAAGTCTTTCGGCGGCTTGACCAGGCGCGCCGCCTGCTCCAGCAGTTCCTGGGCATAGCGGGCAGGCACCAGGAAGCTGACCAGTTCGCCATCGAGGCGTTTTGACACGTTAATGCCCGCCACGTCGCCGCTGGCCGTCACGCTGGGCCCGCCGCTCATGCCGGAATTGATGGGGCCGGTAAACATCAGCTGGTCGTAAAAGCTGCGCGTCACCACGCCGTTGTAGGCGCCTTCGGAAATGGCAAAGCCCAGGTCCAGCGGATTGCCCATCGAATACAGGTACTGGCCCTGCGTCAGGGTGGCCAGTTGCGCCGGCATCCTGAAAAAACCGGTGCCGTGGCGGTTCACGCGGATCACGGCCAGGTCGTGCAGCACGTCCACCGCCAGCAGTTCGACGTTGCCGCGCTGGCCGACCGTGTCCACCCATTCTCCGACATAGGTATCGGGGTCGAGCGCAAATTGCGACACCACGTGGTAATTGGTGACCACCAGGTCGCCCGTGCCGATCAGGAAGCCCGAACCGACCGACGATTGCGTGCGGCCATTTTTCAGCAGCACGCGTACTTGCAGGATATCGGCGCGCGCGGCGGTGTACAGCTTTTGCGCGGCCGAGGACGGCGGCGGCAGGGCCGCATGCTCGGTGGCGGCGGGCGCTGCCGTGGCGGGCGGCGGCTTGGCGGGGGACACTGGTGCGCCAGTAGCGGCAGGGGGCGTGACGGGCGCCGGGGCGGCGTGCGTGCCGGCGGACAGGCCGGCCAGCAACAAGGCAGTGTTAAATAATTTCATGCATCCTTAGGGCGTGAGGCAAGCGGGTCGCGCGCCAGGCGCCACGCGCCCGGCCCGCGCGGCGTGGCTTACAGGGCGCCGTCTTCGAGCGCCGGCGCTTCGGCCGGTGTCATCATGTGGCCAAGCTTGCTTTCCTTGGTGTTCAGGTAGTGCTGGTTGAAGGCGTTGCGGTTGACCAGCAGCGGCACCCGTTCGACCACCGTCACGCCCAGCGCTTCCATCGCCGCGATCTTGCGCGGATTATTGGTCATCAGGCGCAGGCTGCCGATGCCGAACTGCTCGAACATCGGTTTGCACAAGGTGTAGTTGCGCGCGTCGGCCTTGAAGCCCAGCTGCTCATTGGCCTGCACCGTGTCGGCGCCCGCTTCCTGCAGGCGGTAGGCGCGGATCTTGTTGATCAGGCCGATGCCGCGTCCTTCCTGGCGCAGATACAGCAGGATGCCGCGGCCTTCCTCGGCAATGCGTTTCAATGCGCCTTCCAGTTGCGCGCCGCAATCGCAGCGCTGCGAAAACAGCACGTCGCCCGTCAGGCATTCGGAATGCACGCGCGCCAGCACCGGCGCGCCGTCGCCGACATTGCCCAGCACCATGGCCAGGTGTTCCTTGCCGGTTGCGTGTTCGACAAAGGCGTGCAGGGTGAACTGGGCCCACGGCGTTGGCAGCGCACAGGAAGTCGTGTAATCCAATTCGCCTGTCGCCAGGATGTCCGCGCCGCTTTGCATGGTTGTGCTCATATAGGTAAGTGTCAAAAATAAAAGGCGCGCAGCACCACTGCGGTGCCGGCGCGCCTTGCCATCATACCAAAAAGCAGCAAAACGTTTTCCGCTGTCTTAGTAAGGCAGGTCGAACAGCAGCAATTCCGCATCTTCCGCCTGGGTAAAACTCACTTTGGCTTCCTGCGTCAATTTCAGCGCATCGCCGGCTTTCAAGGGCGTGCCGTTGACCACCAGGCTGCCGCGGATCAGGTGCACATACGCCGTGCGGCCGTCGTCGATGGCGTGTTCCAGCGCATCGCCTTCCTGCATGATGCTGGCGTAGAGCGAGGCGTTCTGGTGGATCAGCACCGAGCCCTGGCGGCCATCGGAAGAAGCAACCAGGCGCAGTTTGCCCTGTTTGCTGTCCGGTGCGAAGTGTTTCTCTTCGTAGCTGGGAGCGATGCCCGTCACGTTCGGCTGGATCCAGATCTGCAGGAAATGCAGGCCGTCCGTTTGCGAGTGGTTGAATTCGCTGTGACGCACGCCGCTGCCGGCGCTCATGCGCTGTACATCGCCATAGTGCAGGACCGAACCGGTGCCCATGCTGTCCTTGTGTTCGAGCGCGCCGTCGAGCACATACGAGATGATTTCCATGTCGCGGTGGCCGTGGGTGCCGAAGCCCTGGCCCGGCGTGACACGGTCTTCATTGATCACCAGCAAAGGACCAAAGCCCATGTGTTTCGGATCGTGGTAGCTGCCGAACGAGAAGCTGTGGTGGGAATTGAGCCAGCCATGGTTGGCGGCGCCGCGTTCTTCGCTATGACGGATTTGTAACATGGTAAGACTCCATTTCTTGATAAGTTAATGTGCGATAATTTCGAAGGGCCGTTGCCGCGCTTTGTCGGATTTGGCTGGCTGACTTCGTCTTTCGTGACGCGATGAAGCGAGTATAGGCCTGCCTGCGGAGAAAGAAAAACGGAAAGATTACCGTGCTATGATCGAAAAAATCGAATGCTAAGACTCAGCCTGGAAGCCCTGCAAATCGTCGACGCCATCGACCGCCGCGGCTCGTTCTCGTCGGCCGGCAAGGAGTTGCACAAAGTGCCGTCGACCATCTCGTATACCGTCGCCAAGCTCGAAGACGACCTGGGCGTGCAGGTATTCCAGCGCAACGGCCCGAAAGTGGTGCTGACGGCGGCCGGCCAGGAATTGCTGAAAGAAGGGCGCTATCTGCTGAAAGCCGCGCTGGACCTGGAGCATCGCGTGCGGCGCGTCGCTTCGGGCTGGGAGACGGAACTGGCGATCGGCCTCGATTCGGTGTTTTCGGCGCGGGCGCTGGCCGGCGATATCGCAGCCTTCTATGAGGTGGCGCAGCAGACGCGCTTGCGCCTGGTGCAGGAGACCCTGTCGGGGACCTGGGAGGCGCTGCTGGAACGCCGCGTCGATCTGCTGGTCGGCGCACCCGGCGACGGCCCGCCCGGCGGCGGCTATATCGCCCAGCCGCTGGGCATGCTCGACTTCGTGTTTGCGGTGGCGCCCACGCATCCACTGGCGCGCATCGACCGGCCCTTGACGCGCGGCGACCTGCAGCATCACCGCGCCGTGGTGGTGGCCGACTCGGCGCGCCAGCTGGCGCCGCGCACGGTGGGCTTGCTGCTGGGACAAGACGCCCTGACCGTACCCGGCATGCAAGTGAAATTCGATTACCAGGTGCTGGGCCTGGGGTTTGGCTTTTTGCCGGGGCCGTGCGCGCGGGCCGCCATCGCGCGCGGCCAGCTGGTGGAAAAGGCCGTGGAAGAGCCGAAGCCGGCCGAAACGTTCTACCTGGCCTGGCGGGTGGGCGAGGATGGCGCCGCCTTGCGCTGGTGGCTGGCGCGCATGCGCGAGCCGGAACTGTTCGCCCGCCTGACGCAATATCTGCCCGGTGCGTCGCCCTTGCCATCGGCTTGATCAAGGACAATCGTGTACCGCTTGCATCGTGTGGAACTGTAAAATGTTGACATGGGACAACAATTTCGGGTTACTATATTCGCAGCATTTTGCGCCAAACTCCAAGCCCGATCACGGGATTTTGATGATGACACTCCCTGCAGCGCCTACTTTATGCCTTCCCCTGTTTGCTGTCGTGCGGAGGCGCCGTGCTTGAGGCGCGGCTTGCGCAGTGTTTGCGCCTGAGCCATGAAGCGCAGCGGCAGGGCGGCTTGCAACTGGCCGAAACCCTGGCGCAGTTGCAGGGGGAGCTGGAACAATTGCGCGGCGCCAGCCGGCCCGTGCTGCGCCTGGCGCCGGCCGATGCCTTGCTTGAAATCGACCTGGACGGCTACCTGATCGGCTGGAACCATGGCGCCGACCAGATGTTCGGGTATGCCGAGTTCGAAGCGCTGGGCCAGCACATCCTGTTTCTGTATCCGCCCGACGAGGCGCAAGACACCCCATTGGAACTGCTGCCGGTGCAGCCGGACATCGCCGTCGATGTGCTGCGACGCAAGAAGTCGGGTGTGCTGACCTGGCTGCGCATGCAGCGCCACGCCATTTTCGACCAGTCCGGCAAGACGTGCGGCATGGCCGTGCGCCTGTCCATGCTGGCCGAGCCGTTGCCCGATATCGACAAGGTCAGGCTGCACGCGCGCATTATCGAAGACAGCGAGCAGGGCGTCTTGATTACCGACGCCGACGAGCGCATCGTGTCCGTCAACAGTTCCTTCAGCCGCATCACCGGGTATTCGCCGTTCGAGGCCATCGGCCGCACGCCGGACCTGCTGCGTTCGGGCGTGCACGACGCGGAATTCCGCGCCAAGGTGCGCGCCGCCATGCGCGGCCATGGTTCCTGGCGCGGCGAAATCATCGGCCGGCGCAAGAATGGCGAGCTGTTTCCGCAAGCCGTCACCATCAGCGTGGTGCGCAATGAGTTTGGCGAAGTGAGCCATGTGTTCTCGCTGTTTTCCGATATCTCGGTGCACAAGGACGCCGAGGCGCGCATGCAGCGCATGGCCAATTACGACAGCCTGACGGGCTTGCCCAACCGCTGCCTGCTCAATCAATTGGTGGTGCAGGGCCTGGCCGAAGCGAAGCGCCAGGAAACCCATGGCGCGCTGATGGTGATCGATATCAGCCGCATCGGCTCGATCAGCGACACCCTCGGCCACGAGGTGGGCGACCAGTTGGTGATCGCCATCGGCGCGCTGTTCCGCGGTGCGCTGCGCGACGCCGATATCCTGGCCCGTGTCGACAACAGCAAGTTCGTCGTTGCCCTGCTGCATATCGAAAAGCGCGAACACGCGGCCAATGTGGCGCAAAAGCTGCTGAACCTGCTCGACGCGCCGATCCGCATCGACAGCCACGCCTTGTACGTGGGCGCCAGCATCGGCATTACCGTGTATCCGGAAGACGGCATGGAAGCGCCGGCGCTGTTCCGCTTTGCCGACGTGGCCGTGGCGAAAGCGGCGCAGACCATCGAGCCGACCTTTTTGTTTTACCGCGAAGACATGAATCGCCGCGCCAAGGAGCATTTGCGCCTGGAAAGCGAAATGCGCCTGGCCCTGGGCGACCGGGAACTGGAACTGCATTACCAGCCGAAAGTGAGCTTGACCAGTGGCCAGATCGTCGGTGCGGAAGCCCTGCTGCGCTGGAAGCATCCGCTGCGCGGCATGGTCTCGCCCGGCGTCTTTATTCCTGTCGCCGAAGAAACCAGCTTGATCCTGGAACTGGGTACCTGGGTGCTCGATGAAGCCTGCCGGCAGATCCGCGCCTGGGAAGACCGCGGCTTGCAGATGCCGGTGATCGCCGTCAACCTGTCGGCGCGCCAGTTCGACGCCCACCTGCCGGCCAGGGTGGCAGCGGTGCTCGAGCGCTACGGTGTGCGGCCGGACCAGATCATGCTGGAAATTACCGAAAGCCTGTTGATGCGCGGCGCCGACAAGGTGATCGAGATCATGAACGAGCTGGTGGCGATGGGCCTGTCGCTGGCGCTGGACGACTTCGGCACCGGCTACTCCAGCCTGGCCTACCTGAAAAAATTTCCGATCAGCACTCTCAAAATCGACCGCGCTTTCGTGATCGGTTTGCCCTACGAGGAAAACGATTGCGCCATCGCGCGCGCCATCGTCACCATGGCGCAGCAGCTGCGCCAGGAGATCGTCGCCGAAGGCGTGGAAACGCCGGAGCAGATGCGTTTCCTGCGCAGCCTGGGCTGCGACCAGTTGCAGGGTTATCTGTTCAGCCCGGCGGTTACGGCCGTGGAATTCGAAACCATGCTCGGCGAGGGCCGGCACCTGATGCTGGAAGAGGTGATGTAGCGCGGCGCGCCGGCGCGCGCTGCACCGTCTTGCTGCGGGCGTAAACGCAGCCGGGGCCGGCAGTTGAAGAGAGTGCTGCTCAGTTCAGAATGCCGTACACCCGGTGCTTTTTTTCACCTTGCCGGGCTCGCCTTCATGGCACAATGCGCCATCCGCACCCCAGGTGCCTTCTTCAGGACTCCCATGACCCGTGCCATACTCGACGAAAGCCAGATCCATCCCGCCGCCCGCCCTTTGATCGGCGGCAAGCATGCCGATCTGGTACGCGAAGTGCAGGCCGCCATTGCCGCCAATCAAGTTGTGGTGGTTGGCATGGCGATCAATCCGTTTCCGCGCAAGGCGCGCAAGATCCTCGACGTGCTCGGCACGCCTTACCAGTATCTGCAATACGGCAGCTACTTCAATCAGTGGCATCGCCGCAACGCCCTGAAGATGTGGAGCGGCTGGCCGACTTTTCCGATGGTCTTCGTCAACGGCGTGCTGGTCGGTGGCGCCAGCGAGTTGCAGGCGCTGGTCACGTCCGGCGAGCTGTCGACCATGCTGGCAAAAAAGTGCGCCAGTTTTAAGCGCTCCGGCGCAATGTATGACCGACAGGCCTGGCCTGGTCCAGCTGAGTGGAGATCAGTCTTGCCGGCGCTTCCAGCCCGGCGGGCGTAGCGGATCGAGCAGGCCGCGCAGATCATTGTGGTCCAGCTCGTACATCAGCGCCAACAAACCGCCCAGTTCGCCCGAGGGGAAACCCTCGCGTGCGAACCAGCCCAGATAGTGGCCGGGCAGGTCGGCCAGCAGCCGTCCTTTATATTTCCCATAGGGCATTTCGCGCGTCAGCAGCAGCGCCAGTTTGTCTGCATTCATCAGATGATTCTAGCAGATCGCCTCATTGTTGAAATTGGCGCAAGTATCTTCGGCTTGGCCTGGTAGTCTTCCATATTCAATATCTCCATTGCCTTGCGGGCGCTGACCATCAGCGGGCCGTTTCTTTCCTGTTCAGCGCATGGCCGATGCCAGTACCTGGTCATCAAGCTGAAATATTCCTTGTTTATGATCTGGCATCGTCTTCAAAGCTGGTTTGTTCTACGATATTTATTTATAAAGAAAGAAACAAAAAATGTCGAATTGTGCTCCTGAGTCTACGCGTCGTCGCCTGTTGCAACTGTTTGCCGGCGCCCCCATGCTGCCATTGGCAGGCCTGACCGGTGTCAGCGCTTTCATGTCGGGTTGTGGCGGCAGCTCCGATACCATCGTGCCGCCGGCCACCACGCCAGGCACGGGTACCCCGGTCGTCACGTTTACCACCGCAGAATTTACCGGCATGGCTGCGCCAGCCGCGAGTTCCCCTGCCGCACTGGCCACCACCACGGTCGGCTCCAAACTCAAGGTCAATTTCAGCGATGGCAGCAGCAACAGCTATAACCTGGCTTACCAGCCTTTCTTCCTGACCGGCGACCGGGTGCCGGACGGCAAGGGCGGCACCGTAATCGCCGGCGGCTACGTCGACATCAAGAACCAGCCTATCATCGACGCGTCGGTGCCGGGCAAGGAGCGCCAGTTCTTCTCGGACTCGCCGGATGGCAGCTCGATGCTGACGGTGGCCAACGCCACGGTGACCGGCGTCAAGGGCAAGCCTGTGTTTGCCGTGGTGCAGTTTGAATACAACTCGCTGAACCAGGCTGGCGCCTCCACCTACGGCACGCTGCCGTCGCCGATCGCCGTGCTGACGCTGGACCAGGACCAGAGCACCGGCAAGCTCTCGCTGGTGAAATATCACAATGTCGATACCTCGTCCGTCAAAGGCCTGTGGATTACCTGCGGCGCCAGCCTGTCGCCATGGAACACCCATCTGTCGAGCGAAGAGTACGAACCCGACGCTTTTGACCAGGGCCTGGGCGGCCAGACCCTGGCCGTGCTCAAGGAGTTCAGCAAGAACGTCTTTGGCAATACCACCACCGCCAATCCATATGACTACGGCCACTTGCCGGAAGTGTCGGTCAACCCGGATGGCACCGGCAGCATCAAGAAACACTACTGCCTGGGCCGCTACTCGCGCGAACTGGTGCAGGTGATGCCAGACCAGCGCACCATCCTCGGCGGCGACGACTATACCAATGGCGGTCTGTTCATGTTCGTGGCCGACAAGGCCGCCGACCTGGCGGCAGGCGGTACCCTGTACGTCGCCAAATACACCACCCAGCTGACCGAAACCACCACCGGCAAGCTGCAATGGGTCAAGCTGGGCCATGCCACGCACGCCGAGATCAAGGCGCTGGTCGACGGTGGCATCAAGGCCACCGATATCATGGATTCGACGATGACCGATCCGTCCGACACCAGCTACACGAAGATCGTCCTGAACAAGAAAACCGCCTGGGTGCGCGTCAAGGCCGGCCAGGAAAAAGCCGCCGCCTTTCTTGAAACCCATCGCTACGCCGCCCTCAAGGGCGGCAGCATGGCCTTTACCAAGAACGAAGGCACGACGGTCAATGCCAAGGACAAGATTGCTTACTCGGCCTACGCCAACATCCAGGACTCGATGGTCGAAGGCGGCTCGGGCTATGTGGCCGGCCTCAATGTCAAATTCAAGAAGCTGGTGGCTGGCGCCGTGGTGTCGCACAAGCTTGCGGGTGGACAGAAGGACGATACCGGCGCGGCCATCGACAGCGAATGGGTGCCGAGCGAATCGAGCGTCCTGATCGCCGGTGAAGACATCGCGGCCGACGGCCTGGGCAACAGCGCCAATCCGGACAAGATCGCCAGCCCCGACAACTTGAAGTTCTCGGAAAAACTGCGCACATTGTTTATCGGCGAGGACAGCGGCAACCATCTGAACAATTTCTTGTGGGCGTATAACGTCGATACCAAAAAGCTGGACCGTTTGCTGTCCTGCCCGGCCGGTGCGGAATCGACGGGCTTGCATGCGGTCGACGAGATCAACGGCTGGACCTATGTCATGAGCAACTTCCAGCATCCGGGCGACGAGTGGAACCGCTTCCCGGCGTTGCCATCGGCGCTGAAGGACCAGCTCAACATCATGATCAACACCAACTACAACAACAAGTTCAGTGGCGCGGTCGGCTATCTGACGGCGGAGTTGACACAGGTGAAGCTGTCGAAATAACTTGCCGTATCTGATGCCGGCGTAAGCCGGCAGGAAAAGTAAAAGTGCCCGTCTTCGCAAGGAGGCGGGCACTTTTCTTTATATTCTTGCCCTGTTTTATCTTTGTCGGCGACGCGCACCATCTCTTCCGCAATTCTTATACACTTGTATTTCCGGGTAAATCCGAGGGGGGCAACGTCTTATTATTGTCATTCTGATCATTTGAGTGGTATTGTTGTAATTTTCATGATGGCCGATGAAAAAGATGCGCTCAACTCCATCGCCGCCCTGTCATTCGGCGCCACTCCTTCCAGTGTGTTAAATGCTAAAAACTCTCCAGGCAGGTCGTGCGCTTGCCGCTTTGTCAGTCGCCGCATTTCACCTGTCGATCACCATGGGGCAGCAGCGATACGGCGGCAATCCTGTCTTCAGCGAGTACACTCCTTACCTGTAGAATTTGAGTTCCATTGTCTTTGCCGTCGGCTTTGCCCTGCTGCTGGCGGGGGTGACCAAGCTGGAAACGGCTGCTTATGTGAACATTCCCGCATTCCTCTGTCTGGTTGGCGACGCGTCCTATACGATTTATCTGGTACACCTGGCGCTCGAAGGCGTGCTGTTAAAACTGTCAATGAAGATGCGCCTTGACGAATTTGCCGGTGCTGGCGCGACCTATATCCTTGTTCTCGCAGGAACCATCGCACTTGGCTGCGTCGCCTATTTGTTGATTGAACGGCCCTTGTTGGCCAGGCTTCGCAGGCGCCGTGTGGCCGGCCCCGTATTTTCCTGAACCGGCCGTACAAAGTTTGACAGTCCGGCTTTGCTGTATATTCACGCCCCTGTCCTTTTCGCCTCGGCACCCCATGTCCCCCGCCATCCTGTTCTCCGTCGTCGTCGCCTATTTCCTGATCCTGCTCGCCGTTGCATGGCGCACCTCGCGCCATGCCACCAATGACAGCTTTTTTATCGGTAACAAGGACAGCAACTGGATGCTGGTCGCCTTTGGCATGGTGGGCACCACCCTGACCGGCGTGACGTTTATCAGCGTGCCCGGGGCGGTAGGGCGCGACGGCTTCGGCTATATCCAGCTGATGATCGGCTATGTATTGGGCTACCTGGCGATCACCTTCATCCTGCTGCCGCTGTACTACCGGCTGCAACTGACATCGATTTACCGCTACCTGGAGCTGCGGCTGGGGCGGCGCTCGTACCAGAGCGGGGCGGCGTTTTTTATCCTGTCGCGGCTGCTGGGGGCGACGGCGCGGCTGTATTTGGTGGTCAATATCCTGCAGGCGACCATACTCGACAGCTTGGGCGTGCCGTTCTGGCTGACCGCTTCGGTGGTGCTGCTCCTGATCCTGCTGTACACCTGTGAAGGGGGCGTCAAGACCATCATCTGGACCGATACCGTGCAGACGGCCTGCATGCTCGCTGGCCTGGTGATCTGCACCGTGTTCCTGCTGCGCGCAATGGATCTTTCCGTGATCGACAGCATCGAGCGCATGCGCTCGCAAGGGCTGGCGCGGGTGTTCAACTTTGACCCGGACAGCCCTGGCTACGTGGGCAAGCATATCGTGGCCGGCATGTTCATCACGCTGGCGATGACGGGCATGGACCAGGAGATGATGCAGAAGAATATTTCGGTGCGCACCTTGCGTGATTCGCAAAAGAACATGCTCAGTCTCACCGTCGTGCTGACTGGCGTCTTGCTGCTGTTTTTGTTCCTCGGCGGCCTGCTGCACCTGTATGCACCTTTGGTGAGCGTGACGGCGACGGGTGATCAATTGTTTCCGGCCGTGGTGCTCGGGCATTTCCCGGCGGTGGTGCAGCTGATCTTTTTTATCGCCTTGATTTCCGCCCTGTTTCCCAGCGTCGATGGCGCGTTGACGGCGTTGACCTCGACTTTTTGCATCGATATCCTGGGCCTGCAGCAAAGAAACGAACTGGATGCGGCCACGCAGATGCGCTGGCGCCGCCGCGTGCACCTGGGCTTTGCCGCGCTGTTCCTGCTCTTGATCATGGCCTTCAAGTGGATGGACAACCCCAGCATGATAGGCGTGATCCTCAAATTGGCCAGCTATACCTATGGACCCTTGTTGGGCCTGTTCGCGTTTGGTCTGATCAGCCAGCGTGGCGTGCGCGACCGCTGGGTGCCTTTGGTGTCGCTGGCCGCGCCGCTCCTGTGCGCGCTGGTCGAGCAGGAGCAGGCGCTGCTGTTTGCGCATTATCGCATCGGCCTGGAACTGCTGATCTTGAATGGCGCTCTGATGCTGGCGGGCCTGTTTTTGATTTCCACGCCGGCAGCAAAGGGCGCGGCGCAGTTGCCAAAACAGGACGATCGCCGCAGATTTCAGTTATATTGATTTTTTCCAGCTCACCCTCTACGGAGCATCACTCAATGTCACTCAATCCGTTTCCTCCGCTGCGCCGCGGTCTGGCCGCATTCTGGCGCGCGCTCGACGCCACGCGGCGCGCCGTGTTCAACCTGATTTTCCTGCTGATCGTGATCGCCATCCTGATCGCCATCTTTGGCGGCGGCGCCAAGCCGTTGCAGGAAAAAACCACGCTGGTGCTGGACCTGCAAGGCCCGCTGGTGGAAGAAACGCCGGGTGGCGTGCGCGAAGCCGTGCTGGCCAATGTCAGCGGCGACGTCAAGAAAACCGTGCAGCTGCGCGATGTGCTGGCCGTGCTCGATACTGCCGCCAAGGACAAGCATATCGGCGCCATGGTGCTGCTGCTCGATGACCTCGAAGGCGGCGGTCTGGCGTCCTTGCGCGAAGTGGCGGCCGGCATCGAGCGCTTCCGCGCCAGCGGCAAGAAGGTCACGGCCTGGGGTTCGAGCTACAACCAGCGCCAGTATCTGCTGGCCTCGAAAGCCGACGAGGTGTTCGTGCACCCGATGGGCGCCGTGATGCTCGAAGGTTTTGGCCGCTACCGCAATTACTACCGCGACGCGCTCGACAAGGTCGGCGTGACGGTCAACCTGCTCAAAGTCGGCACCTATAAAAGCTTTGCCGAGCCGTTTATCGCCAACGGCCCGTCGGAGGCGGCCGCCGAAGCGGACCGCTACCTGAACAATGGCCTGTGGACCACCTACACCACCGACGTGGAAAAGGCGCGCAAGCTGCCGGCCGGCGCCATCATGGCCAGCATCGACAAGCTGCCCGAGCTGATCGAAGCGACCGGCGGCGACATCGCCAAGGCCTCGCTGAACGCCAAACTGGTCGACGGCCTGAAAACGCGCGATGAAATTCGCCAGTTGATGATGGCGCGCGGCGCAAAGGACGAGGACGGCAACAACTTCCGCCAGGTCAGCTACAGCGACTACCTGGCCCGATTGCATCCGGCGCGCATCGGCGACGCCGTCGGCGTGGTGATCGCTTCGGGCGAGATCGGCGACGGCGTGGCGCCGGCCGGTGCCGTCGGCGGCCTGTCCACCTCGCGCCTGATCCGCCAGGCGCGCGAAGACAAGGCCATCAAGGCCGTGGTGCTGCGCATCGATTCGCCCGGTGGCAGCGCGTTTGGCTCGGAGCTGATCCGCCGCGAACTGGAACTGACGCGCGCGGCCGGCAAACCGGTGGTGGTCTCGATGGGCAACGTGGCCGCTTCGGGCGGCTACTGGATCAGTACCTCCTCCGATGAAGTGATCGCCGACGCGGCCACCATCACCGGTTCGATCGGTGTGTTCGCCATCTTGCCGACGGCCGAAAAAGTCATCGACAAGCTGGGCATCCACACGGCCGGCGCGCCGACCACCTGGCTGGCCGACGCGGGCAATCCGCTGCGTCCGCTCGACCCGCGCTTCGCGCAAGTGATACAGGGCTCGATCAACCATGTGTACGGCGACTTCATCAACATCGCCGCCAAGGCCCGCAAGACCACGCCCGAAAAAATCAATGAAGTGGCGCAGGGCCGCGTGTGGACCGGCTTGCAGGCAAAAGAGCGCAACCTGGTCGACCGCATCGGCAGCTACCGCGATGCGCTGGCCTCGGCGGCCAAGCGGGCGAACCTGGGCGCAGACTATCGCGTCGCCTATATCGAGCGCGAAACCTCGACCTTCGACCGCGTTATCGGCATGTTCGGCGCCAACGCCATGGCCTCGCTGGGCCTGGGCGAACATGTGAAGCTGGGCCTGGCCGCCACCGGCCTGCCGCCAGCGGCGGCGCTGGGCATTGCGAGCGACCTTGGCTGGCTGTCCGGCATCACCAGCGAACGCAAGCCGTTCATGGCGCTCACGCATTGCCTGTGCACCAATCCGATGGGCGGAAAATAGGCCGCTGTCTGACCCCGCAGTGACCTCAAGCCGGCTTTGTCCGGCTTGTTTTTATTGAAAGGCGGTAAAGCCACGTAAAGACCGCCGGAGATTTGTAGCGAGTTTGTATCTGCCTGTGCGCCGCCGGCTTGCTGGCCGCCGCCCTGCAGGCCTGATGCCGCCGTGCGCCGCGCCATGCCGTGGCCCTGCTGATATGTACAAATGTTTCAGACAGAAATGAAACAGTTACATGACTATGCTAGAGTCCTCGCTCGATGGAGAACGATGTTTTTTCAGCTGATTTTCAGCTCTTGATTCCCCGTTGATCTTGTAAAAAAACACCCGAAAAACGGGCGCCCTGCCCGAGTGAACCGACTCGGCGGACGGCCAACAGCTACGCCGTGCCAGCGGCGCATAAAAGGATAAGCGATGGATACGCAGATGACCCCACCTCCCGCACGGCGCAGCCGCCGTTCCAAGATCGTCGGTACCCTGATTGCCCTGGCCGTGATGGCCGCCCTCGGTGGCGGCGCCTGGTATCTGACGCACTCGGGCACCAGCGCGCAAGGCGCCGGCGCGGGTGGTCCTGGCGGGCCAGGCGGCCCCGGCGGCGGTCGCCGTGGTCCGCCGTCGACCACCGTCGGCGTGGCCACGGCCGTGAAATCGGACTTGCCGGTGGTGCTCGATGCGCTCGGCACGGTCACCGCCGCGTCGACCGTCACGGTGCGCCCGCAGGTGTCGGGCATTTTGAAGGAGCTGCGCTTCAAGGAAGGCGCGATGGTCAAGGCCGGCCAGGTGGTGGCGCTGATCGATCCGGCGCAGTTCGAGATGGCCCTGATGCAGGCGTCCGGCCAGCGCCAGCGCGATGAGGCGCAGCTGGATAACGCGCGCCTGACCCTGAAGCGCTACCAGACCCTGCTGGGCCAGGATTCGATCGCGCGCCAGGATGTCGACACGCAGGCGGCACTGGTGAAACAGCTCGAAGGCACGGTGATGACCGACCGCGCCGCCGAAGGCACGGCCAGGCTGAATCTCGGCTACACCAAAGTGGTCTCGCCGATCAGCGGCCGGGCCGGCCTGAAGGTGGTCGATATCGGCAACCTGGTCAACACCGGCGACGCCGGCGGCGTGGTGGTCATTACCCAGCTCTCGCCGATCGACGTGCAGTTCGCCATCCCGCAGGACAAGGTGCAGACCATCCAGGAACGCCAGGCGCAGAACGTGGCGCTGCCGGCGCTGGCGCTGGACCGCACGCGCAGCATCACCCTGGACAAGGGCAACCTCACGGCGCTCGACAATCAGGTCGACGTGCAGACCGGCACCGTGCGCGCCAAGGCCCGCTATGCCAACGACAAGATGGCGCTGTTCCCCAGCCAGTTCGTCAATGTGCGCCTGGAGCTGGGCAATATCACGGGCGCCGTGCTGGTGCCCGTCACGGCCCTGCGCCACAGCAATAACGGCGACTTCGTCTATGTGCTCAAGGAAGACAAGACCGTTACCGTGCGCATGGTCACGCGCGGCCAGGCCACCACCGACATGGTGGAAATCCGCGCCGGCCTGGAAGCGGGCGAGAAGGTCATCACCGAGGGCGCCGACCGCCTGAAAGAAGGCGCGAAAGTCATGCTGGCCGGCGACAAGCCGGCCGCTGCTGGTCAGGGCCGGGGGCAGGGTGGCCTCGGCGCGAACGGCGAACACCGCCAGCGCCGCCAGCACGCTGAAGGGGCATCCTCGGCACCAGCGTCGTCGGCGCCTGCCACCGGGCCTGCCGCTGCCGCCCCGGCCAAGGGTGCGGCGCAATGAGTCCATCGACCCCGTTCATCAAGCGGCCGGTCGCCACCGCGCTGCTGATGCTGGCCATCGTGCTGGCCGGGATGGTGGGCTTCAAATTCCTGCCGCTGGCGGCCTTGCCGCAGGTTGATTTCCCGACCATCCAGGTGCAAACGCTGTATCCGGGCGCCAGCCCCGAAGTCATGGGCCAGACCGTCACCGCGCCGCTCGAGCGCCAGTTCGGCCAGATGGCCGGCCTGCAGCGCATGAGTTCGACCAGCGCCGCCGGCGTGTCCATCATCACCTTGCAATTTACCCTCGGCCAGACGCTCGACGTGGCCGAGCAGGAAGTGCAGGCGGCGATCAATGCCGGCGGCTCGCTGCTGCCGACCGACCTGCCGGCGCCGCCCGTCTACGCCAAGGTCAATCCGGCCGATGCGCCGGTGCTCACTCTCGCCATCACGTCCTCCACCATGCCTTTGATACAGGTGCAAAACATCGTCAACACGCGCCTGGCCTTGAAGATCAGCCAGGTCGATGGCGTGGGCCTGGTATCGCTGTCGGGCGGCCAGCGTCCGGCCGTGCGCATCCAGGGCGACACCAGGCTGCTGGCCTCCTACGGCCTGGGCCTGGACAGCCTGCGCACGGCAATTGCCGCGGCCAACGTCAACAGCGCCAAGGGCAGCTTCGACGGCCCGTCGCGCTCGTTTACGATCAACGCCAACGATCAGCTGGTCACGGCGGAAGAATACAAGCGCCTGATCATCACCTATAAAAACGGCGCGCCGGTGCGCCTGTCGGACGTCGCCAATGTGGTCGACAGCGCCGAAAACACGCGCCTGGGCGCCTGGGCCGGCAAGCAGCCGGCCATTATCCTCAACGTGCAGCGCCAGCCCGGCGCCAACGTGATCAAGACGGTCGACGCCATCAAGGCCCTGCTGCCCGAGCTGCAAAAGAGCTTGCCGGCGGCCATGAAACTCGACGTGCTGAGCGACCGCACCACCGGCATCCGCGCCTCGGTCGAACACGTGGAGCTGGAACTGCTGGCCTCGGTGCTGCTGGTGGTGCTGGTGATCTTTGCCTTTTTGCACAGCCTGCGCGCCACCGTGATCGCCAGCCTGTCGGTGCCCATTTCCCTGATCGGCGCCTGCGGCGTGATGTATTTGCTCGGCTACAGCCTGAACAACCTGTCGCTGATGGCGCTGACGATCGCCACCGGCTTTGTCGTCGACGATGCCATCGTCATGATCGAGAATATCGCGCGCTATATCGAAGAGGGCGAAACACCGATGGCCGCCGCCTTGAAAGGCGCGTCGCAGATCGGCTTTACCATCATCTCGCTGACGGTCTCGCTGATCGCCGTGCTGATTCCACTGCTGTTCATGGGCGACGTGGTGGGGCGTCTGTTCCGCGAGTTTGCCATGACCCTGGCGATCACCATCTTGATTTCCGCCGTGGTGTCATTGACGCTGGTGCCGATGATGTCGGCGCGCTGGCTGAAAAGCCATGCCGATGAAAAGATCGGCGCTACCGGCCAGCGTATCCAGGCGTTTTTCGAGCGCGTGATTGCGCGCTACGACCAGGCGCTGGCGTGGGTCCTGAAGCGCCAGGGCTTGACCTTGCTGGTGGCGCTGGCGACCCTGCTCCTGACAGTGATCCTGTATATCACCATCCCGAAAGGCCTGTTCCCGACGCAGGATACGGGCCAGCTGCAGGCGCGCATCGAAACCTCGCAGGCCGTCTCGTATGAACGCATGGCCGGCCTGCAGCAGGCGGCCGCCAGCGCCATCCTGGCAGACCCGGACGTGGAGACCCTGAGCTCCGTGGTTGGCGTCGATGCGGCCAACAACACCATGCTCCATACGGGCAGCATGCTGATCAACCTGAAGCGCTCGCGCACCGACAGCCAGGATGACATCATGGAGCGGCTGCGCAACCGCGTGGCCAGCGTGGCCGGCGTGACGCTTTACTTGCAGCCGACGCAGGACCTGACCATCGACGCTGAATCCGGCCCGACCCAGTACCGCGTCTCGCTCGAAGGCGCCAGCACCGCTGCCGTCACCGAATGGGCCAACAAGCTGGCGGCGCGCATGCGTGAAAAGTCGCAATTGCGTAACGTGACCACGGACGCCGGCGCCACCGGCGCGGCCGTCAACGTGGCGATCGACCGCGACAGCGCGGCGCGCATGTCGGTCACCACCGCCACCGTCGACGACGCGCTGTATAACGCCTTTGGCCAGCGCATCATTTCGACGATTTTCACCGAGACCAACCAGTACCGCGTGATACTCGAAGCCCAGCCCGGCATCGTCACCACGCCGACCGAGCTGGGCGAGCTGCAGGTGCGTACCGGTTCGGGCAAGTCGACGCCCTTGTCGGCGTTTGCCAGCATCACCGAAAAGCAGTCGCCGCTGCAGATCACGCACGTGGCGCAATACCCGGCCACCACCCTCGGTTTCGATACCGCCAGGGGCGTGGCGCTGGGCAGCGCGGTCGACGCCATCCGCGCGGCGGCGCACGATATCGGCTTGCCCGCCTCGGTGAGCATGACCTTTCTGGGCGCTGCCGGCGCATATGAAAACTCGCTGTCGAACCAGCTGTGGCTGATCCTGGCCGCCGTGGTGTGCGTGTATATCGTGCTGGGGGTGCTGTACGAAAGCTATATCCATCCGCTGACGATTCTGTCGACCCTGCCGTCGGCCGGCGTCGGCGCGCTGCTGGCGCTGATGCTGTCGGGGCAGGACCTGGGCGTGATCGGCATTATCGGCATCATCCTGTTGATCGGCATCGTGAAAAAGAACGCCATCATGATGATCGACTTTGCCATCGAGGCCGAGCGCGACCAGGGCAAGAGCCCGCAGGAAGCGATCCACCAGGCGGCGCTGCTGCGCTTCCGCCCGATTCTGATGACGACCCTGGCGGCGCTGTTCGCGGCCGTGCCGCTGATGCTGGGCTGGGGCGAGGGCGCCGAACTGCGCCGTCCGCTGGGCCTGGCGATTTTCGGCGGCCTGATCGTCAGCCAGGTACTGACCTTGTTTACCACGCCGGTGATCTACCTGGGCTTTGACCGCCTGGGCCGCCGCTTCGGCGGCAAGCGCCAGGACGCCGTGAACCTGGACAAGCCGGGCGGCCAGCCGCCGGCAGGGAGCGCCGCGTGAATTTGTCCGAACCCTTCGTCAAGCGGCCCATCGCCACGGTGCTGCTGACCATCGGCATCGCGCTGGCCGGCATCGGCGCGTTCTTCGTGCTGCCCGTCTCGCCGCTGCCGCAGGTCGATTATCCGACCATTTCCGTCAGTGCCAGCCTGCCCGGCGCCAGTCCCGACACCATGGCCAGTTCCGTCGCCACGCCGCTCGAACGGCGCCTGGGCGTGATCTCGGGCGTCAACGAAATGACCTCGTCGTCGAGCACGGGTTCTGCGCGCATCAACCTGCAGTTCGACCTGAACCGCAAGATCGACGCCGCCGCGCGCGAAGTGCAGGCGGCGATCGCCGCCTCGCGCGTCGACCTGCCGGCCACCTTGCGCAGCAACCCGACCTACCGCAAGGCCAATCCGTCGGACGCGCCGGTGATTATCCTGGCGCTCACATCGAAGACGCGCACGCCGGGCCAGATCTACGACGCCGTGTCGAACCTGGTGCAGCAGAAGGTGGCCCAGGTCAAGGGCGTGGGCGACGTGGAGCTGGGCGGCGGTTCGCTGCCGGCGGTGCGCGTGGAACTGCTGCCCTACCAGCTCAATCACTACAGCGTGTCGATGGAAGACGTGCGCGCCGCCATCCAGGCCACCAATGCCAACCGCCCCAAGGGCGCCGTGACCGGCGACGCGCGCAGCCTGCAGATCTATTCGGGCGCCAGCACGGCGTCGGGCGGGCGCAGCGCCGCCGACTACCGCAGCCTGGTGGTGGCCTGGCGCGACGGCGCCGCGATCCGCCTCGACGATGTGGCCGAAGTGGCCGACGGCGTTGAAAACACCAATACCCTGGGCCTGTTCAATGGCGACCCGGCCGTGATCGTGCTGATCACGCGCCAGCCCGGCGCCAACGTGATTGCCACGGTCGACGGCGTGCGCGCGCTGCTGCCGCAACTGCAGGCGCAGCTGCCCGGCGACATCAAGCTGCAGGTGGCCTCCGACAGCACCAATTCGATCCGCTCCTCCTTGCACGAGATCGAGTTCACATTGATCTTGTCGATCGTGCTGGTGGTGCTGGTGGTGAGCGCCTTCCTGCGCAGCGTGCGCGCCACCATCATTCCGGCGGTGGCCACCATCGTCTCGCTGCTCGGTACTTTCGGCGTGATGTACATGCTGGGCTTTTCGCTGAACAATTTGTCGCTGATGGCGCTGACGGTGGCCACCGGCTTTGTCGTCGATGACGCCATCGTGGTGCTGGAAAACACGCAGCGCCATATCGAGGCCGGCATGGACCGCTTCAAGGCGGCCCTGCTGGGCGCGCGCGAAGTGGGTTTTACAGTGCTGTCAATCAGCCTGTCGCTGGTGGCCGTGTTCATTCCGCTGCTGTTCATGGGCGGCCAGGTGGGGCGGCTGTTCCGCGAGTTTGCCGTGACGTTGTCGGCGGCGGTAATGATTTCGCTGGTCATTTCATTGACCACCACGCCGATGATGTGCGCCTGGCTGCTCAAAAGCGGCCAGCAGCACAAGGCGCCCGGCGCAGTGGCGCGCTGGTTCGAACGCGGTTTCGACAAGCTGCTCAAGGGCTATGAACACTGCCTGGACTGGGCCTTGTCGAGCGTTGCGCTGGTGATGACGATACTGGTTTTCGTGGTCGGCCTGAACGTGTACCTGTTCGCGGCCGCGCCCAAGGGCTTTTTCCCGCAGCAGGACACGGGCCAGATCAACGGCGGCATGCGCGCCGACCAGAGCATCTCGTTCCAGGCCATGCAGGGCAAGTTGCGCCAGCTGGTCAATATCATCAAGGCCGATCCGGCTGTCGCCACCGTGGTGGGCTTTACGGGTGGCGGCAGGGCAGGGGGCGGCTTCATGTTCATCAACCTGAAGCCGGCCTCGCAGCGCACCGACAAGGGGCAGGCCGTGATCGCGCGCCTGCGCCCGCAACTGGCCAGGGTGACCGGCATTTCGCTGTTCCTGAACCCAGTGCAGGACCTGCGCATGGGCGGCAGGTCGAGCAATTCGACCTACCAGTACACCTTGATCAGCGACAACCAGGCCGACCTGAAAAAATGGGCGGCGAAACTGGCCGACCAGATGAAGGCGCAGCCGGCCCTGATCGACGTCGATACCGACCAGGCCGAAAATGGCGTGGAAACGTATGTCTCGATCGACAAGGACCGCGCCACGGAACTGGGGGTGCAGGTGCGCGATATCGACAATGCGCTGTACAACAGCTTCGGCCAGCGCCAGGTGGCGACCATCTACGATGAGCTCAACCAGTATCACGTGATCATGGAAGTGGCGCCCCGTTATGCGCAAAGCCCGGAGGCGCTGCGCTCGGTGTATGTGCCGGCCTCGAATGCGGCCGCCGTCGCCGCCGTCACCGGCACCGCCAGCAACACCAGCGCCAGCACCGCAGCAGTCAGCGCCACCACCTCGAACACCACGGCCGCGCGCGATCCGTCCAGCGGCACGGCGCTGTCGAGCACCCTGGCGACCATGGTGCCGCTGTCGTCGTTCAGCAGCTTTGCCGAAAGCTCGACGGCCACCGCCATCAACCACCAGGGCGGCGAGCTGGCCACCACCGTGTCGTTCAACCTCGCCGACGGCTATACCCTCGGCGACGGCCAGGCGGCGGTGGCGCAGGCCGAGTCCGAGATCGGCATGCCGGTCAATGTGCGCGGCAGTTTCCAGGGGTCGGCCAAGAGCGCCCAGGACAGCAACAAGGAGCAGCCGCTCCTGATCCTGGCGGCCATCGTGGTGATCTATATCGTGCTGGGCATCTTGTACGAAAGCCTGATCCATCCGATCACGGTGCTGTCGACCTTGCCGTCGGCCGGCGTCGGCGCCGTGCTGGCGCTGCTGATGCTGCGCATGGAGTTTTCCATCATCGCCCTGATCGGCGTGTTTTTGTTGATCGGCATCGTCAAGAAAAATGCCATCCTGATCATCGATTTCGCACTGGAGGCCGAGCGTGCGCGCGGCCTTGCGGCGCGCGAGGCGGTGCGCGAGGCTTGTTTGCTGCGTTTTCGCCCGATCCTGATGACGACCCTGGCGGCGGCGCTTGGCGCCTTGCCGCTGGCGATAGGCTTTGGCGAGGGCTCCGAGTTGCGCCAGCCACTGGGGGTCGCCATTATCGGCGGCCTGATTGCCAGCCAGTTGTTGACCTTGCTGACCACCCCGGTGGTCTATATCCTGCTCGACAAACTGCGCACGCGCAGCGCCGACGAGCAGCAATTGAGCCGCATTCCCGGGCCAGATAACCCGAGCACACAATCATGAGTCAAGTCAAACACCGTACCTCCTTTGTTCCCGCACGCCTGCCATTGCACGCTCTGGCGCTGGCCGCGTTCGCGCTGCTGGCCGGCTGCGCCGTCAGCCCCGTCCATGAAGTGCCCGCCACCAGCGCGCCGCTGGCGTACAAGGAGGCGGCCGGCTGGCAGATCGCCGCGCCGGCCGACACCCTCGAGCGCGGTCCCTGGTGGACCCTGTTCGGCGACACGCAACTGAACCAGCTGGCCGGCAGCATCGACATCTCGAACCAGAACGTGGCCGCCGCTGTCGCGTCCTACGAGCAGGCGCGCGCGCTGGTGCGCGAACAGCGCGCCTCGCTGTTCCCCAGCGTGAACCTCACGGGCAGCGGCACGCGCTCGGGCGGTGGTGGCGAGCAGCAGACCAGCAATAACTACCGCGCCGCGCTGGGCGCTTCGTGGGAACCGGACATCTGGGGCCGGCTGCGCGCCGGCGTCACCGGCGCCGACGCTTCCGCGCAGGCATCGAACGCCGACCTGGCCGCCGCGCGCCTGTCGGCGCAGGGCGAGCTGGCCACCAATTATTTTTCGCTGCGCCAGAGCGATGCGCAGATCGCGCTGTTGACTTCCACCATCGAAGGCTACCAGCGCGTGCTCGACATCACGCGCAACCGTTTCAATTCAGGCATCGCGGCGAAATCGGACCTGCTGCAGGCGCAGACGCAGCTGGCCAATGCGCGGATCGACCTGTCCAGCCAGGTGCGCGCGCGCGCCCAGCTCGAACACGCGATCGCCATCCTGCTGGGCCGCGCGCCGTCCGACTTTACCCTGGCCGTGGCGCCGTGGACCATCACGGTGCCCGAGGTGCCGGTCGGCGTGCCTTCCACCTTGCTGCAACGCCGGCCCGATATCGCCGCCGCCGAACGCCGCGTGGCGCTGGCCAACGAACAGATCGGCATTGCCCGCTCCGCCTATTACCCGAGCCTGAACCTGACCGGCTCCTACGGTGCCGGCGCCAGCAAGCTAGGCGACCTGTTCAACGCTTCATCGAGCCTGTGGTCGCTGGGCCTGTCGGCCGCGCAAACGGTGTTCAATGCGGGCGCCACCACCGCCAGCGTGGACGCGGCCAGGGCCGGCCATGCGGCGGCCGTGGCGCGCTACCGCCAGACCGTGCTCACGGCCTTCGGCACGGTCGAAGACCAGTTGTCGGCCACGCGCGCGCTGGCCGAACAGATCGACCTGCGCCGCCAGGCGTCCAGCGCCGCCGATGAAGTGGAACAGCAGATGCTGAACCGCTACAACGCGGGCCAGGTCGGCTATACCGACGTGGTGACGGCGCAGGTGACGGCCCTGTCGGCGCGGCGCCAGCTGGTGCAGGCGCAGGCCGACCGCCAGACCACGGCGGTGGCCTTGATCCAGGCGCTGGGCGGCGGCTGGCAGGCTGCCGCGCCACAGTAACTGTATTGATGGCGAGTCTGCAAAAGCGCGGCTCGTCATTGCTTTGTGGAAGCATTTACTGATAAAATTTCAGACAGGAGATGGCATTCCTCCTGTAAACCGCCCCTGGGGCTGATGATGCCTGCACGTATTCCCTGACATGGGAAGGTGCAGGCGTAGCTCAGTCCTTCCCCATGTCCGGGTTTGTGCTCCACACCGCAAACGATAGGACAAGCATGAAACAGCACAACTTTCCTGAACAAATCGAGCTGTTGCCGCATGTCGGCAAGTGGCTGTTGCTCGCCAGCAGTGTTGCCGTGCTCGCAGGCTCCGCATCGGCGTTTTTCCTGTTCGCGCTGGACTGGGCAACCGCCGTCAGGCTATCCCATCGCTGGCTGATCTGGCTGCTGCCGATCGCAGGCTTTGCCGTCGGCTGGCTGTATCTGCGCTTTGGCCAGCGCGTCGAGGCGGGCAATAACTTGCTCATCGACGAAATCCACGATCCTGACAAAATTATCCCGCTGCGCATGGCGCCGCTGGTATTGGGCGGCACCATTGTCTCGCATCTGTTCGGCGCATCGGTGGGGCGCGAGGGAACGGCGGTACAAATGGGTGGCGCGCTGGCAGACCAGTTCACCCGCCTGTTCAAGCTCGCGCACGAAGACCGGCGCATCATCCTGATGGCCGGCATCAGCGCCGGCTTCGCCTCCGTATTCGGCACTCCGCTGGCGGGCGCGATCTTCGGGCTGGAAGTGCTCGCCATCGGCCGCCTGCGCTACGACGCGATGCTGCCCTGCATGGTGGCCGCCATCGTTGCCGATCAGGTCGGCTTGCTGTGGGGCGTGCATCACACCCACTATGCAATTGCTTTTGTACCGCCATTATCGGCGTGGCCGCTGCTGGCGATGGTGATCGCGGGCGCGCTGTTCGGCCTGACCGGCATGGCCTTCGCGAACACCACTCACGCCTTGAGCGGCTGGATGAAGCGGCGAGTCCCTTATGCGCCGTTGCGGCCCTTTTTTGGCGGCATCGTCATCGCGGCAAGCGCATGGTGCTTCGGTGCCGACCGTTACATCGGGCTCGGCCTGCCAACGATTGTGGCATCGTTCCAGCACCCATTGCCGGCCTACGACTTCCTCGGCAAGATGGCCTACACCATCGTCTCGCTGGGCAGCGGCTTCAAAGGGGGAGAAGTCACCCCGCTGTTCTATATTGGCGCTACCCTGGGCAACGCCCTGGCGCCCATTTTGCACTTGCCGATACCCTTGTTGGCGGGCGTGGGCCTGGTTGCGGTGTTCGCCGGCGCCGCCAACACACCGATCGCATCGACGCTGATGGCGATGGAACTGTTCGGCGCAGAGGTGGGGGTCTATGCCGCACTGGCGTGCGTGGTCAGCTATCTGTTCTCGGGGCACACCGGCATCTATCGCTCGCAGCGTATTGCGCAATCCAAGCACCGCCAGATGCCCGAGGGCATCAAGCTGGGGGACGTGCCTGCCTACCGGAAGAAACAGTCACGGCAAGGCGCCGCTGAAACCCGTGAACCCGAATAGGCAAGAACACAGACAACGACAATCGGGCGCCAGGCGTCCAGGCAGGCGCCAATAAATTCTTCCGATCGATGACTTCCATGGCCGGCGCTTGGCAAGATGGCCGACGAGGCTGCAAAACCTTTTGTGCCAGGCAATGCGGTCATATAATTCGATATTAGTTGAAGTATCGAATTTTATGGCTTATGATTATTCCATAATTATTGAATAATGAAAGAGTTGCCATGGATACCAAAGAGGTTTTGGCGGCGCTCTCGGCCATGGCGCAGGAAAGCCGGCTGGGCATTTTTCGGCTGTTGGTACAGGTCGGTCCTGAAGGAATGGCTGCCACCAGGATCGCCAAGCAGCTCGATATCATGACGCGCATGAACATGTTTGTCAGCCTGCCGCTGCAGATGCTGGAAAAGAACGCTATTGAACGCGAGATCCAGGCGATCGGCGCTACCACCGTTTAATTATTGATCTCGCTACAAGGACCAGCCGTGCTTATCGCCTTTCTGATTTTTCTCGCCACCCTGATCCTCGTCATCTGGCAGCCGCGCGGCCTCGGCATCGGCTGGAGCGCTGCCGCCGGCGCCATCGTCGCGCTGCTGGCCGGCGTCATCCATGTCGCCGATATTCCCGTGGTCTGGCATATCGTCTGGAACGCGACCGGCACCTTCGTGGCGGTGATCATCATCAGCCTGTTGCTCGACAAGGCCGGCTTCTTCGAGTGGGCGGCGCTGCATGTGGCGCGCTGGGGGCGCGGCAGCGGCAAGCGCCTGTTCGTGCTGCTGGTGCTGCTGGGCGCCGCAGTGGCGGCCCTGTTCGCCAACGATGGGGCGGCGCTGATCCTCACGCCGATCGTGATCGCCATGCTGCGCGCGCTGCGCTTTTCGGCCAGGGCCACGCTCGCTTTCGTGATGGCGGCCGGCTTTATCGCCGATACGGCCAGCTTGCCGCTGGTGGTGTCGAACCTGGTGAACATCGTTTCGGCCGATTATTTCAAGATCGGCTTTGCGCGCTATGCCGCCGTGATGGTGCCGGTCAACCTGGTGGCCGTTGCTTCGACCCTGGCCGCCCTGCTGTGGTTCTTTCGCAAGGACATCCCGGCGAACTACGACCTTGCCCAGCTGAAGTCGCCTGCCGAGGCGATCCACGACCGCGCCACCTTCGTCACCGGCTGGTGGGTGCTGGGCTTGCTGCTGGTAGGCTTTTTCTGGCTAGAAAGCCTGGGCGTGCCGATCAGCGCGGTCGCCGCCGTGGGCGCGGCGCTGCTGCTGGCGGTGGCCGCGCGCGGTCATCGGATCGCCACACGCGAAGTCTTGCGCAACGCGCCGTGGCAGGTGGTGGTGTTCTCGCTGGGCATGTATCTGGTGGTCTACGGACTGCGCAATGCCGGCCTGACCGACTACCTGACCGGCGTGCTGAACATCTGCGCGACGTATGGCGTCTGGGGCGCCGCGCTGGGCACCGGGTTTATTACCGCGATGCTGTCGTCGATCATGAACAATATGCCCACCGTGCTGATCGGCGCCCTGTCGATCGATGCGACCACCGCGCAAGGCGTGGTGCGCGAGGCAATGATTTACGCCAACATCATCGGCAGCGATCTCGGACCGAAGATCACGCCGATCGGCAGCCTGGCCACGCTGCTGTGGCTGCACGTGCTGTCAAACAAGGGCATACGCATCTCGTGGGCTTACTATTTCCGCGTCGGCATCGTGCTGACCCTGCCGGTGCTGCTGATCACGCTGGCCGCACTGGCCGTGCGCCTGGTTTGATGCCACCGGCATTCACATTGAAGAGGAGAGCTGCTTGAATATTCGCAACGCAAACAGGGGGGACGCCACGGCAATCGTGGCAATTTACAACCACTTCATCGTCAACACAGCCATCACCTTCGAGGAGCAGGCCGTCACGGAAGATGACATGGCGCAGCGCATCGCCGATGTGCAAGGCGCAGATCTGCCCTGGCTCGTTGCCGAGCACGATGGGACGGTGGTCGGTTATGCGTACGCCACCAAATGGCGCGCGCGCCATGCCTATCGATTCTCGGTCGAAAGCACGGTGTATCTGGCGCCGGCGTTGGCTGGCAAGGGCATCGGTACTTTGCTGTACCAGGCCTTGCTCGGGCGCCTCTGCGAACAAGGCTACCATCTGGTCATCGGCGGCATCGCCCAGCCCAATGCCGCCAGCGTCGCCCTGCACGAGGCGCTGGGATTTGAGAAAGTGGCCGAGTTCAGGGAGGTGGGTTTCAAGTTCGGACGCTGGGTCGATGTCGGGTATTGGCAACTGACGCTGTCAGGCCCCATGCAAAATGAGTCAAGCTGACAGGGCGGCATTTGCCTGGGCCTCGCTGAACAACCCGGCCGTCCAGTCGGTGAATGCCCGCATCGCCGGCGACAGAAAGCGGTGATGGGGGTAGAGCAGCGATACCGGCACCGGCGCCGGCCGCCGGTCGGCCAGCACCTCGACCAAGGCACCGCTGCCTAACTGCTCGCTGACCAGGATCTCGGCCAGCTGTATCAGGCCGTGGCCGTCGAGGCACAGCTTGACGTACAGCGCAGTGTCGTTGACTGCCACCGCACCAGGAACCGGCACCGCGATGCTGACGCTGTCTTCGATGAAACGCAGGTCGCTGCCGCGCCGCATCGTACTGGAAAAGTAATGGACTGCCCGGTGTCCTTGCAAAGCCTCGACGGTCTCGGGAATGCCGTGTTCGGCGAGGTAGGACGGCGCCGCGCAGGTGATCCAGCGCAGCTCGCCCAGGCGGCGCGCGACCAGGGTCGAGTCTTCCAGGCTGCCGGTACGGATGACGCAATCGACGTTTTCCTGGATCAGGTCCACCTGGCGATCGTTGACGCCGATCAGCAGGTAGATGTCCGGGTAGCGCTGCTGGAATTGCCACAACTGCGGCAGGATCACGGCATGGGCCAGGCCGCCAGGCATATCCACCCGCAGGCGTCCTTGCGGACGCCCGCCCGATCCTTGCAGGCTCGCTTCGGTGTCGGCGATCAGGTCGAGTATGTCGCGGCAACGGTGGAAGTAGCGCTCGCCTTCCGGCGTCAGGCTGAGGTTTCTGGTCGAACGATTGAGCAGGCGCGTCTGCAAATGTTTTTCCAGCCGCTTGATGATGGCGGTGACCGATGAGGCAGGCATGCTCAGAGTCTCTGCCGCGCGCACAAAACTGCGGCTTTCGACTACCCGAAGAAATACCTGCATTGCTTGTACGCGATCCATGTTTTGTCCGTCTGGCAGTAATAGAGACGGCACTATAACCCGGCATTGTTCGCGTTTCCTGCATGGTGAAAACGCCGCGTGCCACTTTTTCTGTGTGCTGGCGTTCGCTAGACTGCCAGCAACCGATAATCTACGCAGGAATCCACCATGCTCGAACAAGACCGTACATTGCTGGCGCCGCTGGCAGCAATCCCGCACAAGATGCTGATCAAGGGCGCGACCATCATCAGCATGGACCCCCACGTCGGCAATTTGCCCAGGGGCGACATCCTGATTGTCGATGGCGCGGTTGCCGCCATTGGCACGGACCTGCCGTTTGACGGCGCCGAAGTGATCGATGCCGCAGGGATGATCGCCATTCCCGGCATGGTCGATACCCATCGCCATGCCTGGGAAGGCCAGCTGCGCCGCATCAACCCCAATGCGGCAACGCTCGAGGACTATTGCAACGCCACCCATTTTTCGTTTGCCAAATACTACCGGCCGCGCGACATCTACGTGGGCAACCTGGTGACCGCCCTGGGCTGCATCGATGCCGGCATCACGACCGTAATCGACAACTCGCACAACAGCCGCACGGCGGCGCACTCCGACGCGGCGGTCGAGGCACTGCTCGATACGGGCATCCGCGCGGTGCACGCCGCCGGCTCGCCCGTCTCGGGCGACTGGGACAAGGCGCACTGGCCAGGCAACCTGGCACGCCTGCAGGCCAGGTATTTCACCGACCCTGACAGCCTGGTGACACTGGCCATGATGGCGCAGCTCGAACCCGGGCAGTGGGCCGTCGCGCGGCAGCTGGGCATTCCCATCGTGACCGAGTTTTTTGGCGGCGTCATGGCAGACGAGCTGGAAAGCCTGCACCAGCAGGGACTGCTCGGCAGCGACAATATCTTCAACCACTGCACCTGCCTGCCCGATGCCGGCTGGACCATTTTGCGCGAGGCCGGTGTACGCGTCAATGTATGCCCGCGTTCGGATGCCCACTACGGTATCGAGGACGGCATGTACGCCTGGCAGGCGGCGCTGCACCACGGCATCCGCCCTGGCCTCAGTGTCGACAACGAGACCTCGTACAGCGGCGACATGTTCATGGAAATGCGCGTGGCGTTCTACCTGCAACGGGTGATGGCGCATCACCAGCGCCTGCATGGGCATCACCATGCGGCCGCGCCCACCAATGCGTTCCGCTTGCTGGAGGCGGCCACGATCGACGGCGCCGCAGTGGCGGGACTGGAACAGCGCATCGGCAGCCTGGCGCCGGGCAAGCAGGCCGACCTGATGCTGATACGCACCGGCGACCTCAACCTGTACCCGGTCAACAACGCCATCGGTACCGTGGTGCACGCGGCCGAGCGCAGCAATATCGATACCGTCATCATCAAAGGGCGCGTGCGCAAACGCGGCGGCGTCGTGCCGGGCGTCGACCAGGCCAGGCTGCACGCGGCGATCGACGAGTCCTGCGCTCACCTGTTCGATGCCGCCGGTTACCAGAGCGATCTGTTTGCCGAATCGTTCGCACCGATACACCATGCGTAAGCGGCGACTATCCTTCCCTCGAGCGTCAAAGCATATTTTCGGATGTCCTGACGTTTATCGGCCTGCGTACCAGCAACGCCAAAGATGCGGCCGCGCTGTCGGGCATGTCGCAGTGCATCGGCTATCTGATGGCTGCTGCGGGGCCGATGATGCTGGGCGGCGTGCACGATATGTCGGGGGGCTGGTCCACGCCGCTGTTGCTCGCCGCCGTGATTGCCCTGCTTGGCGCATGGACGGGCTTGCTGGCCGGACGCAACCTCCAGCTCCAGCCCGCCGCAGCAGCAAACTGACTTGTCACTGCCGCGAATAGCGGCTGTGGCAAGAGCGCGGCGGCATCGATTGTGACGCAACAAGCGCGCCAGATTCACCTTGTCGAGCAGATGCCGGTGATAGAATGTAAGATTATCAATTGCCGGCCGCGGCATGGCCGTGGCGGGTCTTGCAGACGATGACAACCAGCAAACGCAGCAAAGCCAGGCAGCACCGCCTTCCAGCCGCTCCGGAAGCGTCGGCCATCAGCTTTCCCGTAGTGGCCATCGGCGCCTCGGCCGGCGGACTCGATCCCATCGTCGCCTTCCTGGCCCAGGTGCCGCAGGAAAGCGGGCTGGCCCTGGTCGTGATCCAGCATCTCGATCCCACGCAAAAAGCCATGCTGCCGGAATTGCTGCAGCGCGCCACCAGCATCCCCGTCACGGAAATCACGCACCATATGCAGTTGCGCGCCAATCATGTTTATGTGATTCCGTCGAATGCCGATCTGGGCCTGTCCAAGGGCCGCTTCGTGCTGCGCGAACCGCTGCAGCCGCGCGGCCACCGCTTGCCGATCGATATGTTTTTTGAAGAGCTGGCGTCCGAGCTGGGCGAACTGGCCGTCGGCGTGGTGCTGTCCGGCATGGGTGCCGACGGCACGCGCGGCATGCAGGCGATCAGGCAGGCCGGCGGCCTGACCCTGGCCCAGCATCCCGATACGGCCAAGTTCGACATGATGCCGCAAAGCGCCATCGCGGCCGAGGTGGTGGACCTGATCGACTATCCGGAAAGGATGCCGGAAAAGATCATCAACTATCTGTTTCGCAGCAGCTTCCTGAGCC
Organism: Janthinobacterium sp. PC23-8; assembly: GCF_002250505.1. Classification (GTDB taxonomy): domain Bacteria; phylum Pseudomonadota; class Gammaproteobacteria; order Burkholderiales; family Burkholderiaceae_D; genus Janthinobacterium. Next base: position 426,141 of record NZ_NJGY01000001.1, on the reverse strand, counting down.
TGCCCGGGCATGAGCCGAACGGGCGCAATAGCCTGCATGAAATCGTCAGCCTGCTGTCCGGGCACACCGGCAACAGCTTTGTCGACTACAAGATCAATACGGTGTTGCGGCGCATCGAACGGCGCATGAGCTTGTACCAGATCACCTCGATGGAAGCGTACGTGCCGTATTTGCGCGATAATCCGGCGGAGATCGATTTATTATTCAAGGAATTACTGATCGGCGTGACCAGTTTTTTCCGCGACCAGAAGGTGTGGGAATACCTGAAGATGGTGGCCTTGCCGCAATTGCTGGCATCCAACCCCGACGGACGCGCCTTCAAGGCCTGGATCCCCGCCTGTTCGACGGGCGAGGAGGCGTATTCGCTGGCGATGGTGTTCCACGAGGTGGTGGCCGGCATCAACCCGCCGTCGAAGTACAGCTTGCAGATCTTTGCCACCGATCTGTCGGCCGACGCCATCGACCGCGCGCGCCAGGGACGGTTTTCCAAGAGTATCAGCAGCGACGTTTCGGACGAGCGCCTGCAGCGGTTTTTCGTGGCGGACAAGAACGATTATTGCATCAAGAAAGAGATCCGCAACATGATCATCTTTGCCCAGCAAAACATTATTTCCGATCCGCCGTTCACCAAGCTCGACATCCTGTGCTGCCGCAACCTGCTGATCTATCTGAACGCCAAGCTGCAGCAGCGCCTCATACCGCTGTTTCACTATGCCCTGAACCGCGACGGCTTGCTGTTGCTGGGCAGCGCGGACACGCCGGGCCATTTTTCCGAGCTGTTCGTCCCGCTGATTACATCGACCCGGCTGTATCGCCGCCTCGACAATCTGGCGCGCCAGCGCCTGCCGACGTATTTTCCGACCAAAGTGTCGTTGGCGTCCCCCCCCGCAACCAGCGACACGAGAGAAGTGAGCATGCCCGGAAAGATACAATCCCATGTGGAGCAGTTGCTGCTCCAAAAATATTCGCCGGCGGCCGCCTTGCTGAACCAGGACGGCGATATCCTCTATATCAATGGCCGCACGGGCGCCTTTCTGGAGCCGGCGGCCGGCAAGGCCAACTGGAATATCCACGCCATGGCGCGCGATGGCTTGCGCTATGAATTGCCGGGCCTGATCAAGCAGGCGCTGCAAACGGAAGGGGTGGTGCGCCTGAAGGGCCTGGTGGTCAAGGATCACGCTGGCCAGTCGCTGGGCGTGGACCTGACGGCCGAGGCGCTGAGCCAGCCCGAGTCGCTCAGGGGCATGGTGTTCATTACCTTTTCCAGCGTGCCTCTGACGGCCCAAGCGCGCCGCGGCCGCTCGCCCAGTCCCAAGGTGCTGGAGCTGGAACAGCAACTGGCGCAGGCGCGCAATGAAATCCAGGCGGTGCGCGATGAAATGCAGACCTCGCGCGAAGAACTGAAATCGGCCAACGAAGAATTGCAGTCGACCAATGAGGAATTGCAATCGACCAACGAGGAGCTGACCACCTCAAAGGAAGAAATGCAGTCGCTCAACGAAGAACTGTACACGGTCAACGCCGAGCTGCAGTCGAAAGTGGACGACCTGTCGCTGGTCAACAGCGACATGAAAAATTTGCTTAACAGCACCGATATCGCCACCATCTTCCTCGACAGCGCCCTGCGCATCCGTCGCTTCACGGCGCCGGCCACGCAAATCTACAAGCTGATCCAGACCGACCTGCGCCGGCCGCTCAGCGATATCGTCAACGACCTCGATTATCCTGGCCTGGAGACCGATGCGCTCGAAGTCATCCGCAGCCTGGTGTTTTCCGAGCGCCAGGTGCAGACCAAGACGGGGCGCTGGTATAACGTGCGCATCATGCCTTACCGCACCGTCGACAACGTGATCGATGGCGTGGTGGTCACCTTTATCAACATCACCGAGTCGAAGTTGCTGGAAGCCCAGTTGCGCCAGATACAGTCCGGTGGCGTGGCCGGCAGGGAGCCCGGCGGGAGCGCAGCGTGAACAAGGCAGGCAAGACAGGCAAGGCAGGCAAGACAGGCAAAGTCAGCGATGGCGAGCCGTTCAGCGTGAGGGTGCGTGAGCAGGCCGAGCAACTGGTGACGCAAGCACCACCGTTGCCGCTGTCGAGCGAAGACATGCTGCGCCAGTTGCACGAATTGCAGGTCAGCCAGATCGAGCTGCAGTTGCAAAATGCCGCCCTGGCCGAGCTCGAACAGCTGCGCATCGAGTCCGAAACCAGCCGCGACCGCTATGCGCGGCTGTACGAGGAAGCGCCGGTCAGTTATTTTTCGCTCAACCGCGATGGCGTGATCACGCGCGCCAACCTGGCGGCCAGCATTTTGCTGCAGCGCGACAAAGCCATGCTGCTGGAACGGCGTTTCGAGCAGTTTATCGCACCCGAAGCGCAAGGCTGTTTCCGCCTCTTTCTCGCGGCGGTGTTCGACAGCGGCGCGCGCCAGGTGCACGAGGCGCCGCTGTTCCAGCGCGAGTGCCAGCGCGAGTGCCAGCGCGAGGGCGGCGCGCTGGCCGTCGCCGGCCTGGTGCGCATCGAAGCGAACCTCGACGCCGGCAGCGCCAGCGTGCGCATGCTGGTAACCGACCTCGGCGACGAGCTGGCGCGCGATTCGGCGCTGCGGCGGGCCTTTGTCATTCTCGATACCATCCGCGAAGGCGTGATGGTGACCGATAGCGGCAACCGCATCATTTCCGTCAACCCCGCCTTTACCGCCATTACGGGCTATCTGGCCGAGGAGGCGATCGGCCGCGATCCTTCTTTTCTTGGCGCCGGCACGCACACGCCGCAGTTTTATGCCGGCATGTGGGACAGCCTGCGCCGCGACGGCAACTGGTATGGCGAACTGGTCAACCGGCGCAAGACCGGCGAGCGTTTCGTCGAGTCGCTGTCGATCACGCCGATGCGCGCCCAAGACGGCGCCACCACCCATTTTGTCGGCGTGTTTTCCGATATCACCGAACGCAAGCTGGCCGAAGCGTCGCTGCGCGAACTGCACCGCGAGCTCGACCAGCGCGTGATCGACCGCACGGCCGAGCTGCTGCTGGCCAACCAGCATCTGCGCCAGGAAGTGCACCAGCGCGAAGTGGCGCAGCAGGCCTTGCGCGAAGCCGAGCGTTTTTTTCACGCCACCATCGATTCGCTGTCGGACCGCGTGCTGGTGCTGGACCAGGATGGCGGCCTGGTGCATGCCAACCAGGCTTGCCTGCAATTTGCAGGCCATGCGCCGGGCGATCTGCCATATCTGCAGTTTTGCGAGACGGACCCGCGCTGGCAGCGCGGCGCCGGGCGCGAGCTGGCCGCCGGCATCAAGTCGGTGATTGCCGGCCATGCCGACGCCTTCGCGCTCGAATATGAATTTGTCACCTGGGCCGGCGCGCACTGGTCGCTGGCCAAGGTCAGCCGTTTCCGTGGCGAAGGTCCGCTGCGCGTGGTGGTGGCCCATACCGACATCACGGAACGCAAGTTGATGGACAGCGCGCTGCGCCAGTCCCACGCCCAGCTGCGCCAGCTGGCGCTGCACCTGGAAACGGTCAAGGAAGACGAGCGCAAGCGTATTTCGCGCGATATCCACGACGAGCTGGGACAAAACCTGCTGGCCTTGCGCATCGATATTTCCATGCTCAGCGCGCGCACGCAAAACGCGCATCCGCGCCTGCATCGCCGGGTGGCGTCGGTGCTGGACAATATCGACACGACCATCAAGAGCGTGCGCGGCATCATGAACGAATTGCGGCCGATGGCGCTGGACCTGGGCTTGCAGGCGGCCATCGAATGGCAGGTGGGCGATTTCCGCAAGCGCAGCGGCATCGCCTGCCACTTGCACATCGGCGACGAAGCGCTGTTTGCCACCATCGGCAGCCAGGTCGAGACGGCGCTGTTTCGCATCGTCCAGGAAGCGCTGTCGAACGTCATGCGCCATGCGCAGGCCAGCGCGGTCGAGCTGGAGTTCCATTCGGATGCGCGCGCCGTGTATCTCAGCATCAGCGACAACGGCGTCGGCATCACGGCCGAGCAGCAGCGCAAGAAGCAGTGTTTCGGCCTGATCGGCATCCGCGAACGGGTGCGCGCGCTGGCCGGCCAGGTCGAGATCGGCGCACCGGCCTCGGGAACTGGTTGCCGCCTGTGGCTGCAAGTGCCGCTGCGCCTGCCGGCCTGAGTTGTTCGCCGTGATACATAAAATGCAGTGAAGTAATTTTTGCCGACGCGTGCCCTCCGGCGCGCTATACTTCCGCCTGCTTTTTATGGAGGCTTACCTTGTTCAAGACTATCGTGTTACCAGTCGCCCTGATGGGCGCGTTCGCCGGCGTACAAGCCGACGAAGGGCAGTGGCAACCACACCAACTGCCGCAGCTGAAGGCCGAACTCAAACGTGTCGGCATCGAGATCCCTGCTGAAAAGCTGGCCGACTTGAGCAAGCATCCGATGAGCGCCATCGTCTCGCTGGGCGGCTGCTCGGCCGCCTTTGTGTCGAACGCCGGCCTGGTGGTGACGAATCACCATTGCGCGTATGGCGCGGTGCAGCGCAATTCGACCCCCGAACACAATTACATCACCGACGGCTTCCTGGCCAGGACCCGCTCCGCCGAGCTGCCGGGTGGCCCGAACAGCCTGGTGTATGTCACCGACAAGGTGGAAAACGTCAGCGAGCGCGTGTTGAAAGGACTGACGGCAAGCATGACCGGCCGCGCGCGCCATGAAGCGGTGGAAAAACGCATCAAGGACCTGATCGCCGAATGCGAGACGGACAAGATGTACCGCTGCTCGGTGCCGGCCTTCCATCGCGGCCTCGAGTACTACCGCATCCGCCAGATGATGATACGCGACGTGCGCCTGGTGTACGCGCCGTCGGACAAGATCGGCAACTTCGGCGGCGACATCGACAACTACGAATGGCCGCGCCACACGGGCGACTATTCCTTTTTGCGCGCCTACGTGGGCAAGGACGGCCGCCCGGCCGATCCGTCGCCGGACAACGTGCCCTACCAGTCGAAGGACTTCCTGGTGGTGTCGGCCGAAGGCATCAAGGCCGGCGACGGCATTTTGCTGGCCGGCTACCCGGGACGCACCAGCCGCTACAAGCTGCCATCGGAAATCCGCTATGCGCGCGATGCGGCCTTCCCTTTGAAAGTGGCCGAGCTGCAGGCCGACCTGGCCGTGATGGCCGACGCCACCCATGGCGACGCCGCCGCGCAAGTGCGCTACGCCAGCGTGGTCAAAAGCATCAACAACGTGCTCAAGAAAACCCAGGGCCTGCTCGACGGTTTCGCGCGCAAGGATATCGCCGCCATCAAGGACGTGCAGGATGCGCAGTTCCGCGCCTGGTACGCAAAACAGCCGAACGTGTCGCCGACCCTGCTGGCCGAACTGGACGCGGCAATCGCCAGCGACATGGCCCTGAGCGACGAAGAGTTCGCCTGGTCGGTGGCCACCAATAGCGACCTGCTGAAAAGCGCGCGCTCCTTGTACCGCTACGCGCAGGAAGGCAAGAAGCCCGATGCCGAACGCGAATCGGGCTACCAGCAGCGCGACCTGGCTTTTATCAAGGCCCGCCTGGCGCGCCTGGAACAGTCGTATGTGAACAAGGTCGACCAGGCGCGTTTCGAAGCGGGCCTGAAGCGCTACGCCGCGCTGGCCGCGAAGAGCCATCCGCAAGGCCTGGACGCGCTGCTGCCGGCGCCGAACGCCGTCGTCGCCCTGTACACGAAGACGCAACTGGCCGACACCGCCAAACGCCTGGCCTGGCTGGAAAAAGACCAGGCGGCGTTCGGGCAGTCCGACGACGCTTTCGTGCAACTGGCCATCACATTGCAGCCGGTCGCGGCCGCGCTGGAAGAGCGGCGCAAGGAAATCGACGGCAACCTCGAGCGCGTGATTCCGCAATACATGCAAGCGGTGATCGCCTGGAAACAGTCGCAAGGCAAACCGGTCTACCCGGACGCCAACGGGACCCTGCGCGTGACCTATGGCACTGTGGCGCCATACTCGCCGCGCGATGGCATCAGCAAGGGGCCGTTTACCACCGTCGAAGGTATCGTTGAAAAAGTCACCGGCAAGGCGCCCTTCGAGGCGCCGCAAGGCCTGCTCGACGCCGTCAGGGAAAAACGCTACGGCCAGTTCCGTGATCCGGTGCTGGGCACCGTGCCGGTCAACTTCCTGACCAGCGCCGACACCACCGGCGGCAACTCCGGCTCGGCCGTGATGAACAAGCGTGGCGAGCTGATCGGCCTGAACTTCGATTCGACCTATGAATCGATCACCAAGGACTGGTACTTCGATACGGCCATTACGCGCGCCATCCATCTCGATATCCGCTACATGCTGTGGGTCATGAAAGAAGTCGACCATGCCGACAACCTGCTGGCGGAAATGACGATCAAGTATCCGAAGCCCGCAAAAACAGCGAAGAAATAGTCGTCGGTCGCTGAACGCAAGCCGCATCCGCCTCCGGGCCGATGCGGCTTTTTTACGTATGGGCAACTAGTTGAGTTTCATCAAGATGCCAGCGCTCACCCTGGTTAGCATAAGCCAGGGAAACAATTGCGCAGGAGGCGAGATGGATGATGGCAGGCTGGCAGCCGATCTGGCGCGCCTTTTCGCAGCAGGCCGGCGGGTCCAGGACAGCCGCTTCCTGCGCATGGATTTTCCGCACGACGATGGTCCGCCCGATACCGCGCTGCTGGTCAACAGCTTGCGGGCGCACGAGGAAATGTCACGCGACTTCCGCTTCGAGGCCGAACTGCTGTCCGACAATCTCCACGTTCCCCTGACAGCGATGATGGGACGCATGGTCACGATTTCGATGGTGCGCGATGACGGCAGCTTGCGCCATTTTAATGGTTATGTCGGCGAATTTCGCCTGTTGCGCAGCGATGGCGGTTTCGCGTTCTACCAGATGGTGCTGCAACCCTGGCTGGCGTTTTCCAGGCTGCGCATGGACAACGTCTCGTTCCACGGACGCACGGTCATCGACATCAGCGAAACGACCTTCGAGCATTATTTGCAGCGCGACTGGCAAAACCGGCTGCAAGAAGATAAAGCGATATTAAGCTGCGCCAACCAGCATAATGAAACCGATTACAACCATCTGCACCGGCGCTGGGAAGAGCAGGGACTCCATTATTGGTATGAACATCGCGCCGACGGTCACGCGCTCTGTCTGGGCGACAATACCTGCCTGAGCGACAGCATCGACCCCAGCGACCGCCATGCCAGTGTAGCGGACGAGATGGTATTTCGCAGCGGTGCAGGCTCGCTGGAGCGCGACGGCATACGCGATTGGCAGGCCATACGGAAGATCGCTTCAGGCTCGCTCACGCTGGCCAGCTTCAACTACAAGCATCCGTATGCCACCCGCGCCAGCGGCTATGCGCTGCACCAGCAGGGTGACGTGTTTGCCCATGAACTGTATCAGGACACCGGCTATGGCTATGCCGACATTGACGACGGCGACGCGCTGGCGCAACGCCGCATGGAGGAACACAACTGCCGGGCGCAATACTTCGAAGCGGGCGGCAATCACCGCTGCGCCCAGGCCGGGCGCAGTTTCACGCTGGGCGGCCACTTCAGCGGCAAGCAATCCATGCCGGCCAGAGGTGAAGCGGCGCGCCCGGACATCGGCTCGCGCGAATACCTGATCCTGTCGGTCGATCATATCGCCAGCAACAATTACCAGGCAGGGCCGGGCGCGAAGTCGCATTATGAAAACCGTTTCAGCTGTATCCGCAAGAGCATCCGCTGGTATCCGGGGCGGCTGTTCAACAGCACGCCTTGTACATTTTCCGGCGTGCAGACCGCGATGGTCACCGGGCCGGCAGGCGAAACCATCCATACCGACGCGCTGGGGCGGGTGAAGGTGCAGTTCCACTGGGACCGGCTGGGCAAGTTCGACGCGGGCAGTTCGCCATGGATCAGGGTCATGACGCCTTGGGCGGGCCAGGCGTTCGGCCAGATCGCGTTGCCGCGCATCGGCCAGGAAGTGCTGATCCAGTTTCTTAACGGCAATATCGACCGTCCCGTGATTGTCGGCGCGGTGTACAACGGCAACCATGCGCCGCCGTGGAATTTGCCGGGGCAATGCATGCTTGGCGGCTGGCGCAGCGCCGAGCTGATGCCTGGCGGCGGCTACGGCGTGCGCGGCAACCAGTTGGTGTTTGATGACACGCACCAGCGCATCCAGGCGCAACTGAAAAGCGATCATCAGCACAGCCAATTGTCGCTCGGCTGCATCAGCCGCATCGAAGACGCCAGCGGGCGCAAGGATGGTCGTGGCGAGGGCTGGGAACTGGCGTCAGACGCCTGGGGCGTGGCGCGCGCCGGCCGCGGCATGTTGCTGACCACCGAGGCGCGCCCTGGCGCCGCCTCGTCTATCAAAAGCATGGATGAAACCTTGCGCCGGTTGGCCGAGGCGGCTGAGCGGCACAAGGCGCTTGCCGCCTTGGCGCAGCATTACGGCGCGCAAGAAAGCGCCGCCCAGCAGGGCGCCGCCGCCGATGAGCTGAAATCCCAGCATGCCGCGATCAAGGGTGCCGGCGGTGGCGAAGGCGTATTTCCCGAGTTGGCGGCACCGCATCTGGTGCTGGCCAGCCCGGCCGGCATCGAAACGACGACCGCGCAATCTACGCACATCGCCAGCGCCGGGCACACCGCGCTGACGACCGGGCGCGACCTGTCGATGGCGGCCGGCGGCGGCCTGTTCGCCAGCATCGGTGCAGCGCTGCGCCTGTTCGTCCACAAGGCAGGCATGAAACTGATCGCCGCAGCCGGCCCGGTGCAGATCGCGGCGCAAACCGATGCGGTCGAGATCGTCGCCAACAAGGTACTGGAATTGATCAGCCAAGCCGACTGGGTGACTATTCGCGGCCGCAAAGGCGTGCGCCTGCATGGGGCCGATTGCATGCTCGAAATTGGCGACAAGGTACAGTTTTTTACCGCGTCGCCGACGCTGTTTCATGGAAACCTGGAAACGCTGGCGCCGAAAAACCGGCCGCAACCGGAGATGGAACCGCCCATCGCGCCGGTAGCAGGGCAGTTGCAGCATACGATACAGGCCCGTGCGGATGGCGGCCAGTGTGCCAACGTGCCGTACACGCTGTACAAGGGGGACGTCGAAGTCGGGCAAGGCCTGACCGACGAATTCGGCCGCATCCTGATCGCGCACCAGGACGGCACGCCACGCTACCGTGTCGTCCTTGGCAATGGCGAGGAGTTTTCATTGCAGGCCAGCGCATGCTTCGATGCCAGTGCGGCACCGGACGGCGAACAGAAGCTGTCGAACCGTGGCTTGCGCGCGCTCGACGCTACCTGCGACGGCCGCAGCTTTCAATGATCACCTTGCACTGACTGGAGAACGCCATGCCGGAATCGACCAAGCGCACTGAAACCACCCACATCGACGAGGTCGGCCGCACTGCCACCAGTTCGCTCCAGTGGCTGCTGGAAAACCGCAACCTGAAAGGCAATGCCAGCCACCCGATTACGCATAACAACAAGCTGACGCTGTTCATTTGCGGACAGGAAGGGTTCGCCGACATCGCTGGCGAGATCGCCAGGGCTGAAAAGTCCATCGACCTGTGCTGCTGGGGTTTCGACCCGGGCATGGAACTGGTGCGCGGCAACAGCGCCACCTGGCCGCGCGGCGAAACGTTTGGCGACTTGCTGATCGACGCCGCACGGCGTCACGTCAAAGTGCGGCTGCTGATCTGGCATGACCGGATCGGCTCGCCAATGGTGCACAATATGCCGGGCTATTCGCACGGCACCTCGCCATGGAAAAACAGTGGACAGCGTGCCGACGACATCAGCGCTAAAGCCAGCCTGGCGATGTTGCAGGACGCGGTCGCCAGGAAAGAGAGGGTTAGCGGCGGTTACAGGGGCGATAGGATCCCGCCCGAGGATATCCCGATGCTGGCGCGTGAAGAATATTGCTACAGTTGGTATGTGCTCGCGTTCAAGGGTCTGTTTGGAGGTCTGGAGATTCGCTTGCGCCATGGCGACAGCGCCGCGATCAGCAAGAGTATCGCGACCGAAATCAACCAGCCGCGCGGCTTGACGATGCTGGAAATCGAAAAGCCCGGCATGCAATACCTGGGCACGCATCACCAGAAGCCGGTCCTGATCGATTTCGACCACAAAGAGGGAGCCAAGGCCGTCGGTTACGTGATGGGCCTGAACTCGGTGACCGATTATTGGGATACGACGGCCCATCTGCTCGACGATACGCGGCGCGAACAGGGCGGCGTCAACGAGCGGCGCGAGTGCTTGCAAGGAATGGCCGCGGACGGCGGGTTTGCCACGCTGAAACCGTACCAGGATTATGCCTGCCGCATCGACGGCGGTCGTGCGCTGATCGCGCTGTACAACAATTTCGTGAAGGCATGGGATCGCGCGATCGACGACCGCACGCGTTCGGCTTCCACCGACTGTGTTAGCCGGGAGTTGCCATGTGGTAGCCCACCGGCACGACTGTTGGATAAGGCCGGACCAAGCGACTCCACCGTGCAGATCGTCCTGACGCAGCCCGAGGAGCAGGACAAGACCATCAAGGAAACCTACTTTCGCGCGGTGACCCAGGCCAGCCTGGCGGCCGGCTACCTGTACGTGGAAAACCAGTATTTCCAGTATGAGGAATGGGCCAGGCATTTGCTGGCCGAGCGCAAGAAGGTGGTCGCCGCCTGGAAGGCCGGCAGTGTCAAGGCCGGCAAGACCATGCGTGATATGCCCATCATGCACGTGTTCATCGTCATCCCGGTGCCCGAGCGCGCGCAGATGGTGCCGCGCACCCACGACACGCTGGCGGCACTCGGGCAGCACGATGGCATGACGGGACAAAACACGATGATCGATGACTACAACAAGCAGCCGAAAACCCGGCGTGTCAGAGGCGGATTCGGCATCACCAACGAGGTTGAAGTCAAGTTGCCCGACGTGGTGCGGCACTCCAACGGCATCAACAAACCGGGCGCGATGACGCTCGAAAGCGAGTTCGGGCTGAAGGTCTCGGTGGCCATGCTCAATGTCAGCGCGTTCGACACCGACCGCTGGCGCTACCGTGAAATCTACATCCATTCCAAATTGATGCTGGTCGACGACGTATTCATGACCTTGGGCAGCGCCAACCTGAACCAGCGCAGCATGGCCGTCGACAGCGAAATCAATATCGCCACCGTCGATTACCGCGTGGCCCGGGACTTGCGCAAGCGGGTGTGGCGCATGCTTAGCGGGGGATTGGTCGATGGCGGGGGCGGGACGAAGGCGGAGATTGCGTCGGCGTTCGGGAAATGGGTTGAATTGATGGGAGAAAATCGCGGCAGGAAAAAATCTGATTCTGCAAGTGCGGACCACAAGAAAATGACCGGATTTTTGCTTCCCTTGGAAGATAGCCGTAGTTCAACGCTACGTTTAGGTTGAACATGAAAAATTTTAAAAACTTCTCCCTTCTCCTGTCATTTTTTATCTTGGCAGTATTCCTGAATATTTCTTTAATCGCCTGCAAAATGCCTAACGACAAAAAAGAAGTCTTGCCACGCAACCAAAGCTTGCCATTATTCAATCCCCACGTTGCGGATTTTATCTGTGAAACCGAGGCAAGCAAGGTGCCGCCCATCGATGCGCAAGCCGAGGACTGGTTCCTCGAAGCACGCGCCTTGGAAGATCCTGAAATTTTCGTGGAAGATCGCGATTACAACAAAATTGTCGATCTGACACATCGGGCGGCGGAGCGATTGCACTGGAAGGCGATGCTCAATCTGGCCAGCCTGTATGTGGAAGGGCGCGATCCCTTATACGGTAATGAAGAGGCGGTTCAACTGGTGGAAAAGGCGATGCGGCTCGGGATACCGGCCGCGTATGATCGGATGGGAACGTATTATGCGAACAGCACCGGCGTTGACGGCGACATCACTCGCGCTTATGCCTTCTGGCAAAAGGCGGCGCAGATGGGTAATCCTCAAGCGATGGAATTTTTGGCAGATAAATTAAATGTTGGACCTGCAAATGAGGGTGCAGGGTATTGGGCTAATATTCCTGTCGCAATAAAAATGATGGAATGTGCATTTTCCCAAGGAAATGGGCCGGTTGCATATAATCTTTCTTATATGTATGCGTCCCCCAGAACGGCCACGGGGAGAGTTAGTGGTCCGCGTACGCTAGAAACCAAAGCACTTGCTCTTAAAGTCTTACACAAGGGAGTAGCATTAGGCTGCGGAAAATGCGCAAACAAACTGGAGATTGAATTCGGAGATCCATTTGATCTTGCAAACATGCTGGTTCCATATATTGATAAAGCACGTGCAGAACGTTATGGTGTACTTAATCGTGAACTGGGATTCAATCCCAATGCGCGCTTTCCTAATCTGGACAAGGTATTGCCGCTGCCCCCCGCCGATCTGCCGCCCTGGAATGGCGACAGGGATACCTTGCTGCATGCTGCCAAGGGCGTGCGCCCGCCACCCGCCATCCCGCAGCCAAGCGCCGCCTCGCTGTTACAAAAACCGTATTTCCTGGCCGCCGACTATGCGCTGCGGTCCACCGGCTTGCACAGCGACGCGCCGACTGCGCCATTTTCGGCGTACTGGCAACCCGCCGGTGGGCAGGGCTTGACGGAGCCGGCCCGGCTGCTGCGCAAAGGTGAAGAATTCCGCCATTTCGGCGTGCTCAATGCTGCTGGCACGGTCCGTTATGGCCCCGTGACATGGGAGCATTGCCTGACGATACGGCATAACCATGGCGCGGTGGAACCGCGCGCCGCACGCGGTTTGCTGCGCGAAGTGGCGCGGCCCGAGCCATTGTTGAGCTGCGCTTGCGGGCAAGCGTGTCCGGTCAGCGGCGTCTGGCAACCGTGGGTAGCGGCCGACCATCCTCTGCAGGCCATCGTCAACCAGTCCTGGCGCCAGGCGTGGCTTACCCAGGGCGCGCCGTTCCCGCAACCGCGCCGCGATTGGTTGCTGGCCTTGCCAGATGACGACGTGACGTGGCATTTGATGGAGGCATCCATTGCAGATCCGGCTAACGCCTGACGACGATGGACAGGATGCAGGTCAGCGGTGCTGGCGTCAGTGCCGCTGCCGGCAGCTGGAAAAACCCTGGCACCAGCGCTGGCGACAGTTCCTTGCCGCCCGCTCAGCAGCAGCATCACGTAGCCGTGGCCCAGCGACCAGCCGGCGCTCGCGGCGGCGCGCTATTTGTGTCATTCTGCCGCGCCAGTTTCATAAGTTATCACAGTTTACAGTGCCTGGCTTATGTGTATCATCACCATGTCAGTTGTGAGCACATTCTCTCTACACATGAGGCCACCATGCAAGCAATCACACTCAAGGCGCGCAAGGCAGCCTTGCCGCCGCAAGCGGCCATCGCGCCGCTGTATCCGGGCAGCGACCTGGCCGACGCCTATGTCGTCGCCTTGCCGAACGCGCAGGCGGCCGGCATGGACATGGAGCGCCTGGCCAACGTGGTGTTTGGCAGCCAGCCCGGCTGGGCGCAAAAGCTGATGGTGCTGCGCGACGCCATCGTGGCGCGCTTCGGCATCAAGACCGCGACCGAGTTGACCAAGGGCGGCGGTGGACGGGTGGGCATCTTCCGCATCTACGCCGTCACGGCCAACGAGATTATCGTCGGCGAGGATGACAGCCACCTGGACTTTCGCCTGTCGATGCTGCGCAGCGCGCAGGGCGGCGCGCATGGCAGCCTGACCCTGGCCAGCGCCGTGCACTGTCATAATTGGCTGGGACGCGCCTACCTCATGCTGATACGGCCCTTCCACAAGCTGATCGTTCGGTACACGCTGACGCGGGCGGCACGCAGCGGGTTTCGGTAAGTCCGGTAAGTCCGGCACAGGGGGGGCGATTCTTGCTTATTCAGGCCTGGTATTGCATACTGCACCACCAGCCTCATCCCCACTCTCATGAACGATACGCTTTTCCTGCTGGGTTTTGCCACCACGCCGCTCGAACTGATTTCCTTTGTCCTGGCCTTGATCACCGTCGCGCTCAATATTGGCCAGAATCACTGGGCCTGGCTGTTTGCCATCATCTCGTCGGCCGCTTACGGGTTTGTGTTTTTCGACTCGCGCCTGTATGGCGACATGGGCTTGCAACTGCTGTTTATCGCCATATCAAGCTGGGGCTGGTATCAGTGGCTGCATCCGACAAGCGGCGCGCCGGTCTTGCCCGTCACCTGGCTCACGCCGCGCGGCTGGCTGGGCAGCGGCGCGGCCTGGCTGATCGGTTTCCTCCTGATTTCCTGGCTGCTGACCTCCACCGATACCGACGTGCCGCATGCCGACGGCTTTTTGACGGCCGGTAGCCTGCTGGGCCAGTTGCTGCTGTCGCGCAAGAAGATCGAGAACTGGATCGTCTGGATCGTGGTCGATATCCTGTACGTGGTCTTGTATGTCCACAAGCACCTGATGCTCACGGCCGTGCTGTACGCGGTGTTCGTGGCGATGGCGATGATCGGCCTGCTGGCCTGGAAAAAGGCGGCGCCGGCCGCGCCGGACGCGATGGTCCTCAAGTGAAGGCTGCCTTGTTGCGGGTTGCCATACTGGGGGCCGAATCGTCTGGCAAATCGACCCTGGCCGCGGCCCTGGCCGAGCGCCTGGGTACCGTGTGGGTGCCCGAATACTTGCGCGAATTTGTCGAGACGCAGGGCAGGGTGCCGCTGGCGCAGGACCAGTTTTTCATTGCCAGCACCCAGCTCGCGCGCGAGCGTGAAGCGAGTGATGCTGCGCATGGCGTGCTCATTTGCGATACCACGCCCTTGATGACGGTGCTGTACAGCCGCCATTATTTTGGCGGCGAAGACGCCCCACTGGCGGCGCTGGCCGCCAGTACGCACTATGATTTGACATTGGTGACGGCGCCCGATACGCCGTGGGTGGCGGACGGCTTGCAGCGCGAGTCGGAAGCCGTGCGTCAGCTGATCTACCGTCAATTGCTCGATGAACTGGCGGCGCGCGGGATTGCTCATCATGTGCTGCACGGCAGCTTGGCGCAGCGGCTGGTGCAAACCGCGCCGCTGCTCGATGCGCTGCTGGCCAGCGCTTAAAAGTCGAACTGCGCCGACACTTTCAACGTGCGGCTGGCGCCCGGGAACAGGTAGCCGTCGGATTCGGGCGTCACGTCGCGCCAGTAGAACTTGTCGAACACATTGTTGACGGCGGCGCGCAGCACGGCCTGCTTGCCGGCCAGGCGCGTGATATAAGCGGCGCCCAGGTTGGCCACGTGATACGACGGCACGAAGGTGTTATTGTTGAACTCGAACGCTTTCTTGCCCGAATACTCCCAGCTGCCGTTCACCGACAGACCCGCCACCTGCGGCACGCGGTAATCGAGGTTGACGGCGCTCTTGAAGGCCGGCACGTTCGGCACGCGCTTGCCGTCGAGCGAGGCTAGACCCGTGTTCGATTGCTGGCTGTTCAGGGCCGTGACCGAGACGCCGATATGGAGGTCGCGGCTGGCCTTGCCTTGCGCCGACAGTTCCAGGCCGCGGTGCTGGGCCTGGCCGGCGCGCACGAAAACGTTATTGGCGTTCTGGAATTCCAGGCCCTTGCGGATCTGGAACAGGCTGGCGGCGACCATCAGCTCCGGCGTGAGCTCGGCTTTCACGCCGAACTCGATCTGCTTCGAGCGGCTCGGCGACAGTTCCTCGTTCGCGTTCTGCGCCTTGCGGTCGGCCGTGCCGCCGTGCTCCATGCCCTGCGAGTAGGCGCCGTAGACGGCCAGGTTGTCCAGCGGGTTGTACACCAGCGCCACGTTGGGCAGCAGGAAAGCATGTTTGGCGCGCACTTCGGCCACGCCCGGGTCGGCTTTGAGCACATACTGGAAACCGTCGACATCGATATGGCGCAGGCCCGCATGCAGCTTCCAGTTCGGTGCCAGGGTCACAATGTCCTGCACGAAGACCGAGTTTTCCTTGTCATTGCGCGTCTCGCGCACCGGGCCTTGCACGCCGTTCGAGAGGGGCACGATGACGGGCTTGTAGATATTGCTGGTGCCGGCGTAGTCGTACACATAGCGGCCGGCGCGGTCCTTGCGGTGGAAGGTGGCCACGCCCGCCGTCAATTCATGGCGCAGGCTGCCTGTGGCGAACTTGCCCTGGATCATGGCTTGCGCGCTCAAGGGCTTCTTGGTTTCGCCCAGGCTGCGGTAGTCGTAGACATCGTAGTCGCCATTGCCGCAGAAGCCGGGAAACAGTTCCTGCGTGCTGCAGCCATACGGAAACGCCGTATAGTCGTCGCGCTTGAACGAGTGCTGGTTGGCGCTCAGGGTGGCGTGCCAGATGTCGTCGAACGCATATTCAAAGCGCAGGCCGAGGTTGCTGGTGATGGTCTCGACCGGGCGCGTCCAAGGCTGCAGGTTGAGCAGGGTGTCGGCGCGCACGCCGGTGGGCAGGGTGGTATTGTTCAGCAGTTGAAAACCGGGCGCGGTGATCTGCGATTTGTCCTGGTAATCAAGATCGAGCTGCAGCAGGGCCTGTGGCGAAATCTGCCAGTCGAAGGCGCCGGAGATGAATTTGCGGTTGCCGTCGGCGCCCTTGACGTAAGAACGCAGGCGCTCGGCCGCCACGTTGATGCGGTAGCCGAAGCGCGGGTCGTCCAGGCGTCCGCCCAGGTCGACCGCGCCGTACAGCGTGCCGCGTTCGCGCGCTTCGACGGTGACCGTGCGCAGTGGCGTATTGGTGGGGCGCTTGACGATAAAGTCGATCACGCCGCCCGGCGCGGCCATGCCGGCCTGCAGACCGGCCAGGCCTTTCAATACTTCGATGCGCTCCTTGTTTTCCAGCGGGATTTGCGTGTCGCCGGGGATCGCAATGCCATCCTTGCGGTAGCTGGAATTGTTGTCGAGCTTGAAGCCGCGGATCGAGAACTGCTCGGCATAGCCGACGGCGTTGTAGGCGTCGTTGATGCTGGCATCCAAACGCACGGCGTCGCTGGTATTGCGGATCTGCAGGTCCTGCATGGTTTGCTGCGAAATGACGGTGACGGCGGCCGGCGTTTGCAGCAGCGGTGCATCGGAAAAGCCGCCCACCGAGGCGCGCTGGGCGGCGGGTGCCTTGCTGGCGGTAACGATCACTTCGGCCATGCTTGGTGCATCAGCGGCATCAACGGCGTCATCGGCAAAAACGGGCGCGGCAAACGCTTGCGCGATGGCCAGGGTCAGGATGGAGACAGACAGATTCGGTGTGGACATGATTGCTCGTGGTTCAAGCCGTTTTATCAACGGCAGGCTGCTTGTTCGGCTGGCGCCAGCGCAGGAGCTATCAAAGGGGGAGGTACTTTGCGCTTTCCCTTCGCTGGCATTATCCAGATCAGGTACGAAGGGTATCTCTCACCCGGATGACTGCTCCAGGACCCCTAGCGAGCCGACAGCTTAGCATGAAGCGTCACCCCCTGTCTGCGGGGCTGACGGTTTTACAACACCGTGCAGTGACGCTACAAGCTCAGTTCCAGCACCTTGCGGCTGACGGCCAGCGTTACTTCGCCCTGTTCGCCAAGCGCCGTCATGCCGTGCGCTTCCAGTGCGGCAAGCACGGCGTCGACGCTGGCGTGGTCCAGGCCATAGTCGGCCAGGCGCGTCCTGACGCCCATATGGCGGAAGAAATACTCGGTGCGCGCGATTGCCGTTTCGATGCGGCCGTCCTCGTCGCCGCCATCAAGGCCCCACACGCGGGCCGCGTACTGCAGCAGCTTGGCGCGCTTGGCCTGCTTGCGCACGCGCAGCATGCTGGGCAGGATCACGGCCAGCGTCTGCGCATGGTCGAGTTCATACAGGGCCGTCAGTTCATGGCCGATGGCGTGCGTGGACCAGTCCTGCGGCACACCCACGCCGATCAGGCCGTTCAGGGCCAGGGTGGCGCACCACATCACGTTGGCGCGCACGTCGTAGTCGTCCGGGTGCGACAGCGCCTTCGGGCCTTCCTCGATCAGCGTCAGCAGGATGCCTTCGGCAAAGCGGTCCTGCACCGAAGCGTTGACGGGGGCCGTCAGGTATTGCTCCATCACGTGGGCAAACGCATCGACGACGCCGTTGCCGACCTGGCGCAGCGGCAAGGTAAACGTTTTTGACGGGTCGAGCACGGAAAATTGCGGGTACACCTTGCGGCTCATGAACGAGCGTTTTTCCTGCGTCGCCTTGCGCGTGATGACGGCCGAGCCATTCATTTCGGAACCGGTGGCGGGCAGGGTCAGCACGGTGCCGAAGGGCAGGGCGGCGTCGATGATCTTGCCGCCTTTTTGCAGGATGTCCCACGCTTCGCCGTCGCGCAGGGCGGCTGCGGCGATGAACTTGGTGCCGTCGACCACCGAGCCGCCGCCGACGCCGAGCAGGAAATCGATGCCTTCGCTTTTTACCAGTGCCACCGCTTGCATCAGGGTTTCATAGCTGGGGTTCGGTTCGATGCCGGCAAATTCGAGCACCGTGTGGCCGGCCAGCGCGGCGCGCACTTCATCGTAGACGCCGTTCTGCTTGATGCTGCCGCCGCCATAGGTCATCAGCACTCTGGCCTCGGGCGGTATCAGCTTGCCGATGGCGGCGATCTGGCCCTGGCCGAACAGGATCTGGGTGGGATTGTAGAAGTCGAAATTGAACATGGCGCTCCTGATGCTGATGAGGTTCCAGGCCTGATTATGGACGATGATGGCCGCACGCGTGTTTGCCGCTTGAGATTTTCGCGCGTGCGGTGGAAAATGCAGCGCATGTTGACCCGCCTGGCCGACGCACACAAAGGAAATCGCATGTCGTTTTTACCCCTGGAAGAATCGGGCCTGCCGGCCACCGCACTGGACATGCACCGCGCCATTGGCGCCCTGGTCGCCGCGCTGCAGGCGCTGGACCTCAACAGCCAGCGTCTCGAGGCCTGCACCGACCCTGAACTGCGCCGCGTGCTGGCCCATGCGGGCGACACCAGCCGGCGCGAAGCGGCCATGCTGTTCGAATGGATGCGCCGGCGCGATGCGCGGCTGGACAAGGAAATGAAGGAAGCGCTGTTCAAGGCGGGACCGATCGTGGCGCAATATCACTACGACGACAAGGTTCAGTAGGCCTTGGCGGCTGCGTACCATGCGCCGTGGAAGTGAGGGCTCGCGTAGACTGTGCCCGGAATACGATTTTGGGAGTGTACAGTGATGAAGTCTTTACCATACCGCGAAGGCAGCTGGTTTGCCGTGCCCTTGCCGGGTGGAGGGCATGCCGTCGGCGTGGTGGCGCGCCGGGCGCCGGCAGGGCGCATCATGCTGGCCTATATGTTCGGCCCGAAACGCGATGCGCTGCCGTCGCTGGCCGAACTGGACACACTGCGGCCGGAACAGGCCTTGCGTCGCTTGCGCACCGGCGACATGGCCCTGCTGAACGAGCGCTGGACCATGCTCGGCGACAGCGAACACTGGCAGCGCGATGAATGGCCGATGCCCTCGTTTATCCGCCGCAATGAGTCCTTGCAGCGCGCCTGGCGCGCCACCTACGCCGACTTTGATCCGGCCAAGCTGGACCGCGAAGAATCCGTGCCGTTCGATACGCCGGGGCTGGAAAGCGATTCCTTGTACGGCTATGGCGCGACGGAATTGTTGATGAGCAAATTGCTGGTCACGCCGCCGGCAAACTGATCTGGAACGCCAGCCCGCCACCGGCGCGGTTGCGCACCTGCAGCTCGGCGCCATGGCGCAGCAGCACGCGCTCGACGATCGCCAGGCCCAACCCTGCGCCATTTGCCTGGCCGCGCGCCGTGTCCAGCCGGGTAAATGGCTTTAACATCTGCTCGATCTTTTCCACCGGCACGCCGGGGCCGTGGTCCTGCACGTCGATGATCACGCGCCGCGCGGCGCCGCTGCCCCTGAGCTGGCAGCTGATGTCGAGTTCGGTGAATTCGCTGCCCGGCGTCCTGGCATAGCGGCGCGCATTTTCGACCAGATTGTTCAGCACGCGGCGCAAGTCGGTCGGGTTGCCCATCACATGCGCATCGCCGGCAATCGCGGTGCTAATTCTTACGTCAGGCAGGCGCATGGTTTCGCGCGCCATATCGGTCAGCAAACCGCTCAGGTCGACCTCGGTGAAGCTCGACGCTTCGGTCGGCTTGGCGTAGTCGAGGAACTGGCCGATGATGTCGTCCATCTGGCCGATATCGGACTGAATGCCGTCGCGCGCCTCGTCGGACAGGTTGGCCATTTCCACTTCCAGCTGCATGCGCGCCAGCGGCGTGCGCAGGTCGTGCGAGATGCCGGCCAGGATCACGGCGCGGTCGGACTCCACCTGTTTCAGGTCGTCGACCATCTGGTTGAAACTGCGGTTGGCCTCGATGATTTCGATCGGGCCTTTTTCCGGCAGCGGCGCCGGCTGCTTGCCCTGGGCGATGGCGCGCGCGGCCACCGTCAGGCGCGACAGCGGCAGGTTGATCAGGCTGGAAATGATGGCCGCGCCGATCAGTGACAGCAGCGACACCAGGCTGGCCCAGCCCAGCCACTGGAAGCCGGTCAGGCCGCGCAGGCGCTCGCGGTCGAGCATCAGCCAGTATTCGTCGTCGTCGATCTTGAAGCTGACCCAGAAGCCGGCCACGCCGTTGACGCGCGCGGAAAAGCGCGTGTCCTGGCCCAGCTTGGCCTTGACCAGCGCTTCGATATCGGGCATCAGATAATTGTCGGGCGGCGGATCGATGCGGTCGTCTTCCTCCAGCGGGAAGATGCGGATGCCTTCGTTGCTGACCAGGTCGAACAGCAGCTCGCGGCGCAACTCGGGCGCCGAGTGGGTCAGCGCCGCGTGCGTGATGGTGACCACCGAAATGACCTGCGCGGAAATCTGCTGCGCCTGCGGTTCGCGCTGGATCACGGAAATCATGCCGATCCAGGAAATCATGCTGACGGTAGTCAGGGTGCCGAGCAACAAAAACGTGCGCCAGAACAGGCCGCTTTTCAGCCGCGCAAGGCTGAGTTGGGGAACAAGTTTCATCTAGCCTCGCCAGCGATCAGCGCGGCTGTCCGTCCGGAATGAAAACATAGCCCAGGCCCCACACCGTTTGGATAAACAGCGGGCTCGACGGATCGGGTTCGATCAGTTTGCGCAGGCGCGAGATCTGCACGTCCAGGCTGCGGTCGAACACTTCGTACTCGCGTCCGCGCGCCAGTTCCATCAGTTTTTCGCGTGACAGCGGCTGGCGCGCATGACGGGCAAATACTTTCAGTACGGAAAATTCGCCTGTGGTCAATGGCACCGTCTCGCCTTTTTTCTTCAGGGTGCGCGTGCCCAGGTCCAGCACGAAGTCGCCGAATTCGAAGGTTTGCGGCGTTTCCGACGGCGCGCCCGGAATTTCGTCGGGACCCTTGCGGCGCAGCACGGCGCCGATGCGCGCCACCAGTTCGCGTGGATTGAACGGTTTTGGCAAATAATCGTCGGCGCCCATTTCCAGGCCGACGATGCGGTCCACGTCTTCGCCCTTGGCCGTCAACATGATGATCGGCGTCTGGTCGCCGGCGCCGCGCAGGCGGCGGCAGATCGACAGGCCGTCTTCGCCAGGCAGCATCAGGTCGAGCACCAGCAGGTCATAGCGTTCGCGCAGCCACAGTTTGTTCATGGCGGTGGCGCTCTCGGCCGTGAAGACGTTGAAGCCCTGTTCGGTCAGGTAGCGGCGCAGCAGGTCGCGCAAGCGCACATCGTCATCAACCACCATGATCTTCGCTTGGTGGCCATGGATATTTTGCGTTGTGGCACTGCTGCCGGAAGTGGAAGTTGTGGTCATTTTGGGGGTCGTGTTATCTTATAATTAGTCGCTATAGTAACGCCTGGCGCGGCATGGGCAAGTGGCTGGCGCAACCCATTACATACTGTTACAAACTTTACCCAATTACTCTTACTGCACCGTGTAAAGCATCATACACTGGGGCCACAGTGGAATTGCGCTTTATGTTCGGCATCGCGGAAGAGGAACTCAATGAATATCGTCAGCCAAAAAATTCACCCCGCTCCCGGCGCATCAGCGTCCGTACATGCCGTGCACGTGCTGTCTTCGTTCGTCCTGTGCACGGTATTGGCCTGTGGCGTTGCGCAGGCACAGTCGCAGCAGCCACCGCGCCGTGACGACCAGCAGCAGATGCAGTCGCAGCGCTTCGAACAGCCGCAGCGCGGCAATGATAACCGACTGCGCGAACAACGTGAGGCCCGCAGTTTCGACACGCGCGTGGAAGAGCAGCGCCGCGCTGGCGAAGGCAGCGATGCGGCCCGCCGCACCGGCCGCATGACAGCCGACGAGCGGCGCGACCTGCGCCGCCAGATCAATGAAGCGGGCCAGGATATCTATTCCAATCCACCGCGCCGCTAAAAGCAGGGCTGCGCCGCTTGCTGGCGCGCATGGCGCCTGATTTTTTTTGTTTCCACGATCCCGCCGGCACGCACGCCGGGCCTCCCCGTGATATTGTTCCAGTGCAACGTGAACAGTTTCACTATTGGGGGGCGCAGTGAGTAATGAAGAGACACCAGTGCCCGGCGCCATCGAAGCTGGCAGCTTTGCGCCGGGCTTGCTGCAGCGCAAGGAAGGGATATTCTTCGACTTGTCGCTGGCGCCGGAACAGCTGCGTGCGGCTGTCGACCAGCTGTTCCGGTCAGGCATGCTGCTCGCCGGCATCGACTATCCTCTTTTCCAGATGACCTTGTACCACGCGCCGGGGCCGCGCACCGCGCCCAAGGGCGAAGCCGTGGTGCGTATCGCTGCGGGGGTGGCGCCATTTTCGCCGCTGCGGCGCGAACTGTACGAACATATCAAGGTCAGCGGCGAGGTGGCCGATTGCTATTTCGAAGCAGTGCCGTCGAGCGAGGACAGCCGTGTGCCGGTGGCGCGCGATTTCGACGAAATGGTCGCCGCGCTGTGGGCCACGGGTGTGTTTTACGGTATCGACAGCGGCGTCGTGCGCGCCATGATCGCTTCCGGCAAGGCCGAGCGCATCACGGTGGCGCGCGCGCTGCCGCCCCAGCCGGGGCGTGACGCCCAGCTGGTGGAAGTGTCGCAAGGCATCCATCGCAACGACGCGCCACGCGAGCGCTCGAACGGCAGGCTCGACCTGCTCAGCTTCAAGAACCGTTTCCCGCAAGTCAAAAAGCATGCGCGTTTGCTGTACAAGCTGCCGTCGGTACCGGGGCTGCCCGGTCATGCGCTCGACGGCGCCGTGTTGCCACCGCCGCCGCCGCTGGAAGTCGAACTGGCCACGGTGGCCGGCGAGGGCACCACGGTCGAGCGCTACAGCGAGGGCGAGTTCCTGGTGGCCGCCATGGACGGCTATCTGAATATCGACGAGCAGGGCAAAATTTCCATCGGTAACAAGATTGTCAGCCGCGAAGGGGTCAGCAGCCGCACCACGGGCAACCTGAAGTTGCGCGCCGCCTATGAAGAATACGGCGAGGTGCAGGAGCAACGCGAGCTCGACGGCAGCGACATCACCATCCACGGACACGTGTACGGTCGCCTGCACTCCTATGGTGGCACAATTTTATTGCACAGCAACCTGGTCGGCGGCACGGCCGTCAGCGAGCAGGGCGACATCCGCGTCGATGGCGTGGCGTCCGGCGCCGTGATCCAGGCGCGCCAGGGCGAAGTGCGCTTGCGGCGCGCCGAAAGCTGTGTCATTTCCGGCACGCGCGTGGTGATTGACCATGCCAGCAATTGTGACATCATCGCCGATGAAATCGTCATCGAGATGGCGCTCGGTTGCGCGGTGGCGGCGCGCACCATCCGCATCGGCAGCGCCGGGGCGCGCAAGCAAATTGAAATGCGCGCCTTTCCACTGGTGCCGGACCTGGCGCTGCTGGAGCAGAAAATCGCCGACAGCGTGGCCCGCGCGGCGCAGTATGAGCAAATGCAGCGCAAGCGCCAGCAGGAGATCGATGCCATCGCGCAACTGCCCGAGGTGCGCAGCTACCTGGCCCTGGCCGGCCAGCTGCGGCGCGGCGAGCTGGTGCTGCAGCCAGCCCAGCAGGCGCCGTACGACAAGCTGGCGGCCCGCATCGCGCCGGTGCTCAAGGAAGTGGCGCGGCTGCGGGTGGAAGTGAAACAGTCGGAAATCCTGCAGGCGCAGATGCTGGCGCTGGCCGAGGAGAGCCGCGCGCAGCGCGCGGCGACGGCCGGCCAGTCGCGCTGCGTGCTGGACCTGGTCGATGGCGACACCATCGTGCGCTCGATGGTGGCGCCGCCCGGGCAGGCCAAGGTGTATGACCTGGCGCCGAAGGAAATCAAGGCCCTGCTGCACAGTGCGATACCGGTCACGGAGAATGTGTTTGCCGACAGCAGCGGCAGCCTGGACTGGACCTACACTCCACCGCCGCTCGGAGCCCTTTAATCGGTGACTTTACCGCGCGACTGCTTGAGGGCGCTGTGCGTGCTCTTGCTGTCCAGGCGCCGCCGCTGCGAGCCGCGCGTGGGCTTGGTGGCGCGCCGCACGGCCGGCAGGCAGGTCACGCTATCGATGATTTCCTGCAGCCGGCGCAAGGCCTCTTCCTTGTTCTGTTCCTGGCTGCGCGATTGCTGCGCCTTCAATACCAGTACGCCGTCCTTGCTGATGCGGCTGTCGCGCAGGGCCAGCAAGCGCTCCTTGCATGCGTCGGGCAGCGACGAGGCGGCAATCGGAAAGCGCAGGTGGATGGCGCTCGACACCTTGTTGACGTTCTGTCCACCCGGCCCCTGGGCGCGGATGGCGGAAAATTCGACTTCGGCGGGATTGACGAGGTGTTGCATGGCCTGTCCGGGATTCAAAAGGTGTTCATTGTAAGCGAAACAGGGCGCCGCCCTGTGCTGGCGCAAGGAAGCCAGCCCTTGCTGGAAGTGTCCTACGAGCAATTTGACGTTCCACAACGCCCGCGCTGGCCAGTTGCTTAGCATGGGCTTTTCGCGCAGGCCCGCGCGCCGAACGTTGAGAGGACGCCCATGCAGCCCACCACCATGCCCTGTGCCGAGCAAACGGCGGACTACCTGAGCTTTCGCCTTGGCGGACTCGACTATGGCCTGCCCTATGGCCGCGTGCGCGAATTGCGCCCGTTCAGGGAGCTGGACCGTTTTTCGTCGGAAGGGGCGCTATTGCATGGCGTGGCCGTTTCGCGCGGCATGATCATCCCCATCGTCGACATGCGCGCCGCCTTCGGCCTGAGCAATCAGGCCCCCGATCCGCAGCTCGACGTGATCATCTTGCAACTGAGCAGCTGCGTGATGGGCATGCTGGTCGACGAAGTGGGCGACATCGTCAGCCTGGGGAATGGAAATATCCATCCGTTGCCGGGCCTGGGCACGGTGGAGGCGGACTATCTGATCGGCCTGGGGCTGGCAGCGGGACGGCGTCTGATCCTGCTCGATATCGACCGGCTGATGGCGATTCGCCCCACCCATCCAGTGCAGGCGGCCTAAGACGGCTTGCGCCGTCTTTGGTTTATTGCTTAAGCCCCCAGTTTTTCCAGCTGATCCTGCAGCTCCAGCCATTCCGCTTCGAGCTGCGCCAGATCCTTGTTGAAGAAGGTCTGGTCGGCCAGCAACTGCTTCAGCTTGGCCTTGTTGGCCGCGTCATAGATGCCCGGCTCGCCCAGCTTGGCTTCGGTTTCCGCCTTTTGCGCATTGCGCTTGGCGATCTGCTCTTCCTGGCGCTTGAGCTTGTTTTCGATCGGCTTGCGCAAGGCCGCCGCTTTCTGGCGCTCCTCGGCTTCCTTGCGCTTGTCGCGCACCGGCGCGGCAGCGGCCACCGGCGAAGCGACAGACGACGTCACCGGGAAGTCCGTCTTGTTGGCCTTGCCGGCCGCCGGCAACACGTCGGTGCCCTTGCCCAGCTTGGTCTTGAACAGCCAGTCCTTGTAGTCGTCCAGGTCACCGTCGAACGGCTGCAGCTTGCCGTCGGCGACGATGATGAACTCGTCGGTGGTGGCGCGCAGCAGATGGCGATCGTGCGAGACCACCACCAAAGTGCCTTCGAACTGTGCCAGCGCCTCTGTCAGTGCTTCTCGCGTTTCCAGGTCCAGGTGATTGGTCGGTTCATCGAGCAGCAGCAAATTTGGCCGTTGCCAGACGATCAGGGCCAGCGCCAGGCGGGCTTTTTCGCCGCCCGAAAACGGCGCGATCGAGGCGGTGACCATATTGCCGGGGAAGTTGAAGCCGCCCAGGAAGTTGCGCAGTTCCTGTTCGCGCGTGGTCGGCGCGATCTTCGACAAGTGCCACAGCGGCGACTCGTCATGGCGCAGCATTTCCACCTGGTGCTGGGCGAAGTAACCGATGTTCAGGCCCTTGCCCATGGTGGCGTCGCCCGTCAGGGGCATCAGTTCGCCGGCGATGGTCTTGATCAGGGTTGATTTGCCGGCGCCGTTCTGGCCCAGCAAACCGATGCGCTGGCCGATCTGCAGCGAAAACTTGATGCCGTTGACGATGGTTTTATGCGTGACTTCGCCGGTCGCTTCGTTTTCGATCTTGTAGCCTGCATCGACGTCTTCCATCACCAAGAGCGGGTTCGGCGCGCTCAGCGGCTCGCGGAATTCGAACGAGAACTCGGCGGCGGCGCGCAACGGCGCCAGCTCTTCCATCTTGGCCAGTGCCTTCATGCGGCTTTGTGCCTGGCGGGCCTTGGAAGCCTGCGCCTTGAAGCGGTTCACGAACGACTCCAGGTGGGCACGCTTGCGCTGCTGCTTTTCCAGCGCGCCGGCGGCCAGGATCATCTGCGCCGCGCGCTGGCGCTCGAAGCTCGAATAGTTGCCCGAATAGCGTTTGAGCTTGCGCTCGTCGATATGCACCACCACGTTGACCACTTCGTCGAGGAAGTCGCGATCGTGGGAAATGATCAATAAAGTGCCGGCGTAGCGCTTGAGCCAGTCTTCGAGCCAGATGATGGCATCCAGATCCAGGTGATTGGTCGGTTCATCGAGCAGCAGCAGGTCGGACGGGCACATCAGCGCTTGCGCCAGGTTCAGCCGCATGCGCCAGCCACCCGAGAAGCTGGCCACCGGTTGCTGCATCTGGTCCAGGGTGAAGCCCAGGCCCAGCAGCAATTGCTCGCCGCGCGACTGTACCGTGTAGGCGTCGGCGTCGGCCAGCGCGCTGTACATATTGCCGATGGCGATGCCGTTTTCGGTGCTTTCCGGCTGGGATTCCAGGTGCGCCAGTTCCGCTTCCAATTTGCGCAAGGTGGCGTCGCCGTCGATGGCGTAGTCGAGCGCGGCACGGTCCAGCGGCGGGGTTTCCTGCGCCACGTAAGCCACGCGCCATTTGGCCGGGAAATCGATCTCGCCCTGGTCAGGGTGCAGCTCGCCGCGCATCATGGCGAACAGGCTCGATTTGCCCGCGCCATTGGCGCCGATCAGGCCGATCTTGTCGCCCGGGTTGAGGGTGACGTCGACTTGTTCGAGCAACGGTTTGATGCCGCGCATCAGGCTTACTTGTAAGAAACGTATCATTTTTTTCTTTGTATTGGAAATTAAGGCGCCGCGCCGCTTGCGCCAGCGCTTATGCTAACTTGAGCTGCTCGGCCGTCAGCAAAAACACCATGTCGTCGCCGGCGCTGGTGGTCAGCCAGGTCAGGCCCAGTTCGCCAAATGCCGCTTCGGCGTAGGCGCGCTCGTTGCCGATCTCGATCATCAAAATGCCGTCGTCGGTCAGGCGCTCGGCGGCGCCGGCGATGATTTTGCGTACCAGCTCCATGCCGTCGCTGCCGCCGTCCAAAGCGATCTGCGGCTCGGCCAGGTATTCCTGTGGCAACGAACGCATCGATTGCGAATTGACGTACGGCGGGTTGCTGACGATCAGATTGTATTTCTTGGCCGGTACGTTGGCGTACAGGTCGGACTCGATCAGCTTGATACGGTCAGCGAGCTTGTAGGTGTCGACATTGCGCCTGGCCACGGCCAGCGCGTCGGCGGAAATATCGACCGCGTCCACGGTGGCGCTCGGGAAGGCGTCGGCCATCATGATGGACAGGCAACCGGAGCCGGTGCACAGTTCCAGGATGTTTTCCACCGATTCCGGTTCTGGCACCCAGGGCGCAAAGTATTCAGGGATCAGTTCGGCGATAAACGAGCGCGGCACGATCACGCGCTCGTCGACGTAGAAGTTGTAGGTGCCCAGCCACGCTTCGCGCGTGATGTAGGCGGCCGGCACGCGGTCGATGCTGCGGCGGTCGATCACGCTCATTACGGCTGCCACTTCCGACTGCAAGAGCTTGGCGTCCAGGAAGGGTTCGAGCTTGTCGAGCGGCAGTTTTAACGTATGCAGTATCAGGTAGGCCGCTTCGTCGAAGGCCTCGGCGCTGCCATGGCCGAAAAACAGCTTGGCGGTGTTGAAACGGGTGGTGGCGTAGCGCAGCAGGTCGCGTGGCGTGGTAAACGGATTGGGGGTCATGGCATTCTCGAAAAGACGATGTTCCGGCCCGCCTTGACGGGCCTCGGTAATGAGTCAGGCGGGCAGCAAATGCTCCAGCGTGCGCCGGTAAATATTCGTCAAAGGATCGATATGGCGCAGTTCGATGTGCTCGTCGATCTTGTGAATACTGGCATTGGGCGGCCCGAATTCTATCACCTGAGGGCAGATCTGCGCGATAAACCGGCCATCCGAGGTGCCGCCGGTAGTCGACAGTTCGGTGCTGACGCCGGTTTCTTCGAAGATGGCGTTTGACAAGGCATCGGAGAGCGTGCCGCGTGGCGTCAGGAAGGGCAGGCCGCTCAGGGTCCAGTCGATATGATATTGAAAGTCATGCTTGTCGAGGATTGCATGCACGCGCTGCTGCAATCGTTCGGCGGTGCTGGCGGTGGAAAAACGGAAATTGAAGTCGATCACCATCGCACCCGGTATCACATTGTTGGCGCCCGTACCGGCATGGATGTTCGACATCTGCCACGAGGTGGGCAGGTAATACTCGTTGCCTTCGTCCCAGCGCTCGGCCACCAGGTCGGCGAGCGCCTGCGCCGCCACGTGGATCGGGTTTTTCGCCAGTTGCGGATAGGCAATATGGCCCTGGATACCCTTGACGGCAAGCCGCCCGGACAGCGAGCCGCGGCGGCCGTTCTTGATCATGTCGCCCAGTTGGGCGCTCGACGTCGGTTCGCCCACCAGGCAATAATCGATGGTGACACCACGCGCCTTCAATTGCTCGCAGACGACGACCGTACCGTCAGTGGCCGGGCCTTCCTCGTCGCTGGTGATCAAAAACGCGATCGAACCCGAGTGATCCGGCCTGGCGGCGATAAATTCTTCGCAGGCCACCACCATGGCCGCGATCGAGGTTTTCATGTCGGCCGCGCCACGGCCGTACAGCTTGCCGTCGCGTTGCGTGGGAATGAACGGCGCCGAGGCCCACTGTTCGGCCGGGCCGGTTGGCACCACGTCGGTATGGCCGGCAAACACGAACACGGGCGAGGCCGTGCCGCGGCGCGCCCACAGATTCGTCACGTCATTCGATTGAATGGTTTCGCAGACGAAACCGAGCGGCGTGAGCAGGTCGATCAGGTGCTGCTGGCAGCCCTTGTCATCCGGCGTGACCGACGACAGCGCGATCAGTTTTTCGGTCAGGGCGAGGGTTTTCGAGGCAGTCATGGCTCAGGCGGCAAAAAGAGTGGTGTATTGCGCGCTGGAGAACGCCACGCTGAACTGGCCGTCGCGGTCCAGCACGGGGCGCTTGATCAGCGAAGGATTTTCCAGCATCAGGTCAAGCGCACTGGCCGCGTCAACGATGCTCGCCTTGCGCTCGTCGGACAGGGCGCGCCAGGTCGTGCCTTTCCTGTTGACCAGCAGGTCCCACGGCAATTGCGTCAGCCACTGTTCGGCGGTGGCCCGTTCCAGGCCTTGCTTCTTGAAATCGTGAAAGGTGAAGGCGAGCTGATGGTCGGCGAGCCAGGTGCGGGCTTTTTTGACGGTATCGCAGTTGGGGATGCCGTAGAGTGTGATGGTCATAGTGGGTCGGGCCAGGAAGGACTGCGGATTGCTTGATCGCGACGCTTGCACATTTGCAAGATCAGCGGGTTTGGCCGCCATTATACAGTCGTTGCGGGGCGATGCGGCGCTGCAACACAGCTTCTGTCAAGGTTGCACCTTGCGCGATGGCGCCATTCTGGACTCGATCGCGCTGCTGAAGTCAAGGCCCAGCCGCAAGGCCAGCGCCCGCATGGCGCCGCTCTGTTGCAATTGCATGGCCAGCGCGATATGGCCGTCCGGACGCACCAGGTAGGCGCAATCGCGGCCCAGGCCGGCCAATTTGGCGGCCGCATTGAAGGCATAGCAATGCACGGGCAGCTTCAAGGCGCGCGCCTCGTTCAGCAGTTCGGGCGCCGGCTCGCCATAGATGTGCAGCTGCCAGTCCATGCTGCGCAGGGCCGTGAAATTGTCTTGCGGGCCATCGGACAGCCACGGCAGGCGGTCGCCGCCGCGCAGCTGTTCGGCATGGCCGCCCGATAGCGCGCTGTCTTCATAGCTGATCTGGATTTGCGACACGGTCTTGAACAGCAGCCGGCGCGTGGGCTCGAAGCCGGACAGGTAGGGCAGGGCGTGCGGCAACAGCCAGCGGCGCAGCAAGCGCCCACCTACTCCTTGCGCGACGATGGCGCGAAAGGCGCGGTCGGTGGTGGCGACCAGGCTGCGGGCAAAGCCGATGCGCTCGCTTTCATAGGTGTCGAGCAGGGTGTCGCCGGCCTGGCCATGCAGTTTTTTCGCCAGCTTCCAGGCCAGGTTGACGGCGTCGCCGATGCCGGTATTCATGCCCTGGCCGCCGACGGGGCTATGCACATGGGCCGCGTCGCCGAGCAGGAAGCAGCGGCGCTGGCGAAAGTGGGTGGCGACGCGGTGATGCACGCGGTAGCTGGAAAACCAGTTGACGTGACGGACCTGAACGTCGAGCAAGCTTTCCACTGCGCCGCGCACATCGTCGAACACGGGGGCGGGCGCGTTATCGGGCCGGTCGGGCAGGATGCCGATCAGGCGCTGCATGCCGCTGGTGCGCACCGGCAGCATCAGCGCAAAAGCGTTCTCGCCCAGGTGGACATGCAGGTCGGTATTGCCGCCGGCCACTTCGGCGTCGGCCACGTAGTAGCGGTGCTCGTAGGTGCCGCCGGAAAAGTCGATGCCGGCAATGCTGCGCACGGTGCTGCGCACGCCGTCGCAGCCGCAGAGATAGTCGAACACGCCATGCTGGCGCTGGCCGTGTTTTGTGATCGTGGCCCGTACTTCGCCGTCGACCTGCACCCAGCTCTCCAGCGTGGTCTGCCACTCGACTTCGACGTGGGCGCGCGCCAGTTTGCCGATCAGGAATAGTTCATGTTCGTCCTGCGGCAAGCTCAGCACGAAAGGGTAGGGGCTGAGCCCGGTACCGATCTCGCCCAGCGGCAGGCTGGCCAGTTCCCGGCCTGCCTCGTGGAGATGCATGGCTTCGATCTTGATCCCCAGCGCGACGAGTTCGTCGGCAAAGCCCATCTGCTGGTAAAACTCCAGCGTGCGCGCGTGCACGGCCATGGCGCGCGACGCCTCGCCGGGGCCGCTGTTGCTGTCGATGATGCGAAACGCCACGCCATGGCGGGCCAGCCGCAAGGCGAGCATGAGACCGGTCGGGCCGGCACCGACGATCAGGACCTGGGAGGTGTTCATCCGAACAGTATAGGACAGCTTTTTTCAACAGCACAGAAAATGGATCCGAAAATGACAATGTCCCGCACGTGGCGGGACATTTCTACCTTTTTAACGCAGGTATCGACGCATCAGATACCGCGCAGCAACTCGTTGATGCCTGTTTTTGCGCGGGTTTTGGCGTCCACGCGCTTGACGATCACGGCGCAGTACAGGGAATATTTGCCGTCTTCCGAAGGCAGGTTGCCAGATACCACGACCGAGCCGGCCGGCACGCGGCCATAGCTCACTTCGCCGGTGGCGCGGTCGTAGATCTTGGTCGACTGGCCGATATACACGCCCATCGAGATGACCGAGTTTTCTTCGACGATCACGCCTTCGACGATTTCCGAACGGGCGCCGATAAAGCAGTTGTCTTCGATGATGGTCGGGTTCGCCTGCATGGGTTCGAGCACGCCGCCGATGCCGACGCCGCCGGACAGGTGGACGTTCTTGCCGATCTGGGCGCAGGAGCCGACGGTGGCCCAGGTGTCGACCATGGCGCCTTCATCGACGTAGGCGCCGATATTGACGTAGGACGGCATCAGCACCACGTTTTTGGCGATAAACGAGCCGCGGCGGGCGACGGCCGGCGGCACCACGCGGAAACCGCCCTTGGCGAAGTCTTCGGCCGTGTAGCTGGCGAACTTGGTCGGCACCTTGTCGTAGAACTGCATCGTGCCGTCGGACGGCAGCACGACGTTGTCTTCCAGGCGGAACGACAGCAGCACGGCTTTCTTGACCCACTGGTTGACGACCCAGTCGCCCGAGGTTTTTTCGGCCACGCGGATGCTGCCGTTGTCCAGGCCATTGATGACGTGGCCGACGGCGTCACGCAGTTCGGCGGCGCCGTTGCGCGGAGTGATCTCGGCGCGGTTTTCCCAGGCCTGGTCGATGATGGTTTGCAGTTGTTGGCTCATGATGATGTCTTGTCTAGTTGGTTGTTGCGGATGCGGGAAGCTGCTGGCAGAATTTTACTATGCGCAGAGCCGCTTCCAGCCCTTCGGCCGTTTCGGCCACCAGGGCCATGCGGATGCGGTTGCGGCCCGGATTGCTGCCGTGCGCGTCGCGCGCGAGGTAACTGCCAGGCAATACCGTCACATTATATTCGGCGTACAGGCGCTGCGCGAACTCGGTGTCGGACAGGCCGGTACGGCTGACGTCGGCCCACAAATAAAAGCCGGCGTCGGGCAGTTGCACATCCATCACCGTTTGCAGCAGCGGGGTGATGGCGTCAAACTTGGCGCGGTACTTTGCGCGATTTTCCTCGACATGGGTTTCGTCGTTCCAGGCCGCGATGGAGGCCGCCTGCACGGCAGGGCTCATGGCGCCGCCGTGGTAGGTTCGGTAAAGCAGGAATTTTTTCAGCACTTCGGCGTCGCCGGCCACAAAACCCGAGCGCATGCCGGGCACGTTGGAGCGCTTCGACAGGCTGGAAAACACCACCAGCCGCGCATACGGGCGCTCGACTGTTGACAGGCCCAGCATGTGGGCCGCCT
Organism: Janthinobacterium sp. PC23-8; assembly: GCF_002250505.1. Taxonomy (GTDB): domain Bacteria; phylum Pseudomonadota; class Gammaproteobacteria; order Burkholderiales; family Burkholderiaceae_D; genus Janthinobacterium. Next base: position 393,082 of record NZ_NJGY01000001.1, on the reverse strand, counting down.
GCAACGCGCCCAGCGGCGCCGTGTCGCCGTGATAGATCTCGGAATAGCACTCGTCGGCGGCGATCACGAAATCGTAGCGTTCGGACAGGGCGAACAGGTGTTCCCAGTCGGTCAGGGTGAGCACGGCGCCGGTCGGGTTGCCCGGCGAACACAGGAACAGCAGTTTGACTTTTTCCCAGACGGCGGCCGGCACGCTGTCATAGTCGCAGCCGAAGTTGCGGGCCGGATCGGAATTGACGAAATACGGTTCGGCGCCGGCCAGGTAGGCCGCGCCTTCATAGATCTGGTAAAACGGGTTCGGGCTGATCACCAGCGAGCCGGCGGATGGATCGATCACGGTCTGCGCCAGCGCGAACAGCGCCTCGCGCGAGCCGTTGACGGGCAGGATCTGCGTGGCCGGGTTCAGCGCGGGAATGTCGTAGCGGCGCTTCAGCCAGCCGGCAATCGCGCCGCGCAACGCGTCCGAGCCGATGGTGGTCGGATAGCTGGCCAGGCCTTTGATATTGTCGATCAGCGCCTGCTCGATAAAGTTTGGGGTCGGGTGCTTCGGTTCGCCCATGCCCAGGCTGATGGGCGTGTAATCGGGATTGACCGTCACGCCGGCAAACAGCTGGCGCAGCTTTTCAAAGGGATATGGTTGCAGTTTGGAAAGAAGTGGATTCACGAGGCGGACCAGGGCAAGAGTAGGGAGAATGGATACGGCGTGTTCTGTGCAAAAATGACAGCGATCAAGCATTCCATTATAGCCGCCCTGACTGCTGTGCATGCCTGGCGCGGGCGCGGCAGGGTAAAATACGCGCCATGTCTACCATACTTGCCCTTGAAACTTCTTCCGAACTCGCCTCGTGCGCCCTGCTGCGCGGCGATGTCGTGCTGTCCCGTTCCTCGTCGGGCGTGCGTACCCATTCCCAGTCGATCTTGCCGATGGTGCAGCAATTGCTGGCCGAAGCCGGCGTCACCCTGGCCGAGTGCGATGCGATTGCCTACGGCTCCGGCCCCGGCTCGTTTACCGGCGTGCGCACGGCGTGCGGCATCGCCCAGGGCCTCGCCTTTGGGGCCAGGCTGCCGGTGGTGCCGGTCGTGACGCTCGATGCCATGGCGCTCGCTTGCCGGCAAGCGCATGGCGCGCAGCAGGTGCTCACCGTGCTCGACGCCCGCATGGGTGAAGTCTATTGGGCGCAATATGATGTGAGCGATGGCGTGAAAACCGTCGTCTCGCCGGTCTTGACCGCGCCTGCCGGCGTGGCGCCGCAAGGCGACGTCACGGCGTGCGGCAATGGTTTTGCCGCCTATGCCGAAGCGCTGGCCGGCTTGCCCTGCGCCCTCGATGCCGATGCCGCCATCATGCCGCACGCGGTGCAAATTGCTCAGCTGGCGCGCATCGCCTTTGCCGCCGGTCATGTTGTCAGCCCCGCCGAGGCGCAGCCGCTGTATCTGCGCAACAAGATCGCCTATACCAGCGCCGAGCGGCTGGTGATGCAAGAGGAGAAAGCGCAGGAGAAAGCGGCGGCGGAGGCGGCGCCATGATGCCGGCCGGCCAGCGCGACTTGCTGCGCCTCGACTACCGGCCGATGCTGGCAAGCGACCTGCCTGAGGTGGCGGCGCTGGAGCAACGCGTCTATCCGCATCCCTGGACGCAAGGCAACTTCGTCGATTCGCTCCACAGCGCCTACCCGGCCTGGGTGCTGCGCGACCCGGATGGTGTGTTGCTCGGTTATTTCCTGCTGATGCTGGTCGTCGATGAGGCGCATCTGCTGAACGTGGCCGTCGATGGCGCCCTCCAGGGCCAGGGCCTGGGCCGCTTCCTGCTGGACCAGGCGTGCCACTGCGCGCGCCAGCATGGCATGGTGTCGATGTTGCTGGAAGTGCGCCCGTCGAACACGCGCGCGCTCGATATTTACCAGCGCTATGGTTTTGAACAGATCGGCCGGCGCAAGGGATATTATCCGGCCAGCAATGGACAACGCGAGGACGCCATCGTCATGCGGCATGCCTTATGAACCGCAGCGCCGTCTTTCTCGATGAAATGGGCGTCGGCCCGCTGTGGCGATTGCGCCAGGGCGCGGCGCCGGCTGTGGCTGAGGAAATCTTGCCCGAGTTGCCCGTGGAAATTGCCGCGCCTGTGCCTGCGCCCGCGCCCGTGCCTGCGCCCGCGCCCGCGCCCGTGCCTGAACCCGTTGCCGTGGCTGCAGACGACTCCACCGCCTGGTTCGACGACGCACCGGCACCAAAGCCCGCCAGGCAGGTCACGGATGCCGAAATTGCGGCGATGGATTGGGATGCCTTGTCCGCCGCCGTGGCCAAATGTACGCGCTGCAAGCTGTGCCAGACGCGCAAAGGCGTGGTGATGGGGCGTGGCGACCGCCAGGCCGAGTGGCTGATGGTGGCCAGCAGTCCGTCGCGCGGCGAGGAGCGCGAAGGGCGCGCTCTCGGTGGCGAGCAGGGACTGCTGCTGGACAATATGCTCAAGGCCATGCAGGTTGATGCCGGCAAGAATGTGTATATCACGCATCTGCTCAAATGCCGTCCGCTCGACGATAGCGGCCAGGAACGCTTGCCTACCGACGCCGAATCGGCCGCCTGCCGGCCGTATTTCGACCGTGAACTGGCGCTGCTGCAACCGCGCACCATCGTCACCCTGGGGCAACTGGCCGCCGCCGGCTTGATTGCCGGTGAAAAACCCGTGCGCGGCAAGGTGCGCTGGCTGGGCAGCGCGTCCGTGGTGGCCACGTTCCACCCCGACAGGCTGCTGCAGGACGAGACCGGCCAGGCCAAGGCGCGTGCCTGGGCCGACCTGTGCCTGGCGACCGGCGCGCATGCCACGCGAGACTGACACTTGCCAGAGGCGCTACGAGCGCCGCTGGGGTCACCTGACCCTGCCCCACGTGCGTGCGCTGGCCTGGCTGCTCGACGCGCCCGACCTGCTCGACTCCCGCAGTGTTCACTGGCACGGGCAGATCGCCAGCCTGGGTCCCGTCACCGCCGATATGGCCGGCTGGCTGGCCGCACTGCAGGAAGACCCGTCGCCGCTCGATCGCGCGCTGGGTGCGAAATGCTATTCCCGCCTTGGCCTGTACGCCGAAAAGCTGCTGGCCTTTTATTTCGAGCAGCACGGCCTGCTGCACGCCCATGGTCTGCAGGTGCAGGTCAACCGCAACGATACGGTGGGCGAGTTCGACTTCCTGCTCAAGCGCAATGGCAAGTTGGTGCATTGGGAATTTGCCACCAAATTCTATTTGCTCGAAGGCGCGCCTGATCCGGGCGTATTTCACCACCTGATCGGTCCCAACCTGGCCGATACGCTGGGTCTGAAAATGCGCAAGATTATCGACAAACAACTGGCACTGTCACGCCATCCCGCAGCGGTCAAGCTGCTCGATGAACCTGTGCAGGCGGCGCAGGCGCTGGTCAAGGGCTGGCTGTTTTATGAAGAGGGCGAGGCGCAGGCGATGGACGGCATTGCTGCGGATCACAACCACGGCTTCTGGTGCACGGCGGCGCAATTGCACGGCGAGCGCTATGTGATGCTGCCGAAACTGCAATGGCTGGCGCCGTTCAAAGGGCGCGATGTGGATGTATTCGATGCTGTCCGCTTGCAGGCCAGTGTGGCCGATGCGGCGCAACCGGTGCTGGTAGCGGCCGTCGAGCAGGTGGACGGCTGGGAAGTGGAAACGGCGCGTGGCTTTGTGGTGCCCGATGACTGGCAACGCCAGGCGGCCGAGCGGCGACTGCTGGGAAAACTGCCGCCCTGATCTGATCAGTTAGTGTTTCTGTTCGCCGATCAGCGCCAGATTGTCATGCTCAGCCTGGTTCAGCTTGTGCTTGCGCATGATCATGTACATGGTGCCCGCCACAAACATGCCGAATACGATAATGATGATGTTCAGCGGCAGGTGCAGGCGGATCATGATGGAATACACGGCCAGCATGGTCAGGATGGACAGGTTCTCATTGAAGTTCTGCACCGCGATCGAGTGCCCGGCGCTCATCAGCACGTGGCCGCGGTGTTGCAGGAGCGCATTCATCGGCACCACGAAAAAGCCCGACAGCGCGCCGATCAGCACCAGCAGCGGATAGGCGATCCACACGGAATGCACTTGCGTCATCATCATGACGATCACGCCCATGGCGATGCCGAGCGGTATCACGGTGAGCGATTTGCGTAGTGGAATAAAGCGGGCCGACAGGATGGCGCCGGCGGCCACGCCGATGGCGACCACGCCGACCAGGCTGGTCGCCTTGTCAAACGGCATGTTCAGCGACTGCTTGGCCCATTCGAGCACAATCAGTTGCAAGGTGGCGCCGGCGCCCCAGAACAGGGTGGTGACGGCCAGGGTGATCTGACCCAGCTTGTCTTTCCACAGGATGCTGTAGCAATTGGCAAAATCGCTGATCAGTTTGACAGGATTGCGTTCCTGGTGCGCATACTTGCAGCCGGTGTCCGGGATTTTCAAATTGGCCACGGTGGCCAGGATATAGATGCCGACCACCACGCACAGCGCCGCTTCGCTCTTGCTGGTGATGCCGGTGTCGATCATGGGGAAGTCCAACGACAGCAGCATGTCCGAGACATGGCCGCTGACAAGGGCGCCGCCCATCACGGTGCCGAGAATGATGGAGGTCACGGTCAGGCCCTCGATCCAGCCATTGGCGGCCACCAGTTTTTCAGGCGGCAGCAATTCGGTCAGGATGCCGTATTTGGCCGGCGAATACACGGCGGCGCCAAAACCGACCACGGCGTAGGCCAGCAGCGGATGGACATGGAAAAAGACGAGCGCGCAGCCGAAGATCTTGACCATGTTGGCGATGAACATGACCTTGCCTTTGGGCAGGGAATCGGCGAAAGCGCCGACAAAGGCGGCCAGCAATACATAGAACAGCACGAACGACAGCTTGAGCAGCGGCGTGATCCACGCCGGGGAGTTCATGGACACCAATAAATCGACGGCGACAAAAAAGAGGGCGTTATCTGCCAGTGAGGAAAAGAACTGCGCCGCCATGATGGTATAAAAACCACGATTCATTCTGGATTGCCTGAAATCATATCTGGCTTGCTTTATACCACGAAAAAACGGCTACCCCCAAGTTTGGGCGGGGCCGTTCTGGCGGAAATACTTAAGACGCCGTTAAACCTTTGTCATAGTAAAAATGTTTATATTCATGAATATTTTATAAATGGCAGCAAGGTCCGCAAGGCGTATCCGATCAAATGCTCGGTATTGAATGCCGCGTGACGCCGTGAGCGCGATTGTATATACTGTATATATAACCAGTTATTTTAAGGCGAACTTCCCCATGGCCAAAGCCAAGACCAATTACACCTGCAGCGATTGCGGCGCCATCAGCAATAAATGGATGGGGCAGTGCACCTCCTGCAATCAATGGAACACCATGGTCGAGACGGTGGCCGAGGCGGCGCCCGGCAATAACCGTTATTCGAACCCGCAGCACATGTCGCTGGCGCAGACGGCGCCGGTGCTGTCGCTCGACGATATCGACGCCATCGACGTGCCGCGTTTCGGCACCGGCATCGAAGAGTTCGACCGCGTGCTCGGCGGCGGCATGGTGGCCGGCGGCGTGGTGCTGATCGGCGGCGACCCCGGCATCGGCAAGTCCACCTTGCTGCTGCAGGCGCTGGCCAATATGTCGCACCACAAGCGCGTGCTGTATGTCAGCGGCGAGGAGTCGGGCGCGCAGATCGCGCTGCGCGCCAAGCGCCTGGCGATCGACGCCAAGGAACTGAAATTGCAGGCCGAGATCCAGCTGGAAAAAATCCTGTCCACCTTGCATGACCTGAAACCCGAAGTGGTGGTGATCGACTCGATCCAGACCGTGTATTCCGATGCGCTCAGCTCGGCGCCCGGTTCGGTGGCGCAGGTGCGCGAATGCGCGGCGCAGCTGACGCGCGCGGCCAAGCAGACCGGCGTGACCATCATCCTGGTTGGCCACGTGACGAAAGAGGGCGCGCTGGCCGGCCCGCGCGTGCTCGAGCATATCGTCGACACGGTGCTGTATTTCGAGGGCGACGCCCATTCCAGCTTTCGCCTGGTGCGCGCCATCAAGAACCGCTTCGGCGCCGTCAATGAACTGGGCGTGTTCGCCATGACGGAGAAAGGCCTGAAGGGCGTGTCGAATCCTTCGGCCCTGTTCCTGTCGCAGCATGACAACCAGGTGCCGGGTTCGTGCGTGATGGTGACGCAGGAAGGCACGCGCCCCTTGCTGGTGGAAATCCAGGCGCTGGTCGATACCAGCCATTTGCCCAATGCGCGCCGGCTGTCCGTCGGCCTGGAGCAGAACCGACTGGCCATGCTGCTGGCCGTGGCCCACCGCCATGCGGGCATCGCCGCGTTTGACCAGGACGTCTTCATCAATGCAGTCGGCGGCGTGAAGATCACGGAGCCGGCGGCCGACCTGGCGGTGTTGCTGGCGATTAATTCATCGATGCGCAGCAAACCCTTGCCGCGCGGCCTGGTGGTATTTGGCGAAGTGGGGCTGGCCGGTGAAATCCGGCCGGCGCCACGTGGCCAGGAGCGCTTGCGTGAAGCGGCCAAGCTGGGCTTTACCCTGGCCATGATTCCGAAGTCGAATCTGCCCAAACAGCCGATCGAGGGGATCAAGGTGATTGCCGTCGAGCGTATCGACGAGGCGTTCAACAAGTTGCGCGATCATGAATAAATAATGATGTGGTCAAACTGATAATTTTATGCTGAGTTAAACGAAATTTCTATTTAGAACTATAATATTCGCCCTAGTCAGGTGTGCCGTTGTGGCGCATTGGAATGAATTTCTTGAAGAGCGTATACAGTGTCAGTAGAACAAAGGCAGAGCGCGCGCAAGATCTTGCGCGCCAAGGCAATGTTGATCATGGATGGTGCCGGCCCGGTGGCGGCGCGCACCATCGATGTGGGGCCGGGCGGCATGTCTGCCGTGGTGGCTGAACCGGTGCAGGCCGGCAAGCAGGGCAAGGTGCTGTTCGAATTGTTTTTTGACGGCAAGCCCAATATCATCGAAGCGCGCATCGGCGTGTCGCATTGCATCTTCAGCAGTGCCGGCTTCAAGGTGGGGTTGAACTTCATGCGGCTCGATATGGCGGTCACCAGCGCCATCTCCAAGTTCATGCGTTAGAATAGGTGTAGTGAGGGAAAAACAGCGTTGTTCGCTGTTTTGATCATTCAGTAATACTGCATAATGAGCAATCGGCAGAAGCTCGCCGCTGCGCCATGCGCGGCGCGGCGTGCTTTCTGCGGGGCGCGCGGTGATGAGCTGAGCCGTGTGTTGTGATCGACAACGGACGGGAATGCCATACCATGTTTAACTCCACCATCACCAGCAAGCCCTATACCAATACGGCCAGCCAGACAGCGCCCTCGGCCGAAGTGTATGCCAAGGTCGAGAAGCAGATGCTGTCGCAAAATACCGGCGTCACCAAACTCAATAACAACCTGACGCGCGACCAGACCAAATTGTCGGCGCTGGGTCAGTTGCAATCGGCGCTGGCCAAATTCCAGGGCGTGGCGCAGAACATGGCCGGCAGCGGCCTGGCGACCTCGGCCACTTCCAGCACGGCTGGCGTGCTGAAAGCCACGACCAATGACAAGGCCGTCAGCGGCAGCTATGCCATTGATGTGAAGCAATTGGCACAGGGCCAGACCCTGGCGACCAGCGCGCAAAAGGCGTCGAATACGGCCATCGGCACGGGCGCCACGGCGCAGATCAGGATCGAGCTGGGCAGTGTTGACGGCAAGCAGTTTTCCGCCGGCGACGGCAAGGCCATCACGCTCGATATCGACAGCAGCAACAATAGCCTGGACGGCATCGCCGCCGCGCTGAAAAAAGCCGGCGTCGACGCCAGCGTGATCAAGGGCGAAGACGGTTACACCCTGACCCTGAACGGCAAGAGCGGCGCCGGCAACAGCATGCGCATCAGCGTGACGGGCGACGCGGCCATCAGCAATCTGCTCACTTATTCGCCCAGCGCCAGCAAGGGCATGCGGCAGACCATGGCCGCACAGGACGCGCTGGCCACCGTGGCCGGCAAGCAAGTGAGCAGCGCCAGCAACACCTTGACCAGCGCCATCGACGGTGTCACCGTCGAGTTGAAAGCCAAGGGGCAGACGAACCTGGTGGTGGCCAAGGACAGCAGCCAGATCGCCAGCAATGTCGCCAGCTTCGTCAAAGCCTACAACGAGCTCAATACCAAGATGCAAAGTCTGCAAGATGGCGACCTGAAATACGATACGGCTCTGAAACAGGTCGGCACGCAGATGTCGCAGGTGCTGCGCACGGCCAGCAATGGCGTGCCGGTCTCGGTGCTGGCCAGCGCCGGCGTGACCCTGGGCAGGAGCGGTGAACTGGTGCTGGATGAAAAGCAACTCAAGTCCGCCATCGACGCCAACCCCGACGCCGTCAGCAAGTTGTTTACCAATAACGGCAAGGGTGTGGCCGATCAGTTTGGCAGCAAGATCGGCGAACTGACGGGCACCAGCAGCCTGATCACCAAGGAAGTGCAAACGGTGGGCAAGGAAATCACCAGCCTGAACACCAAGAAGGCCGCGCTGGCCAAGACCTTGACGGCGCAGGCCGAAGCGCTGGTGAAACTGTATTCGGCGCAGGAGCAGGCGGGCATCGGTTCCGTGCTGCCCGGCTATACCGGTAAAAGCTCCTTGTTCGACTTTATGGCTTGATGATTCAGCGCTGCTCTCGCTGCGCAAAAAACGCCGACGGCGAACTGCCGAAGGTTTTCTTGAACATGGCCGAAAAGGCCGACTGGCTGGCATAGCCCAGTTCTTCGGCCACTTGCGACAGCGGCACTCCGCGCGCGATCAGCGGCGCCGCGTGGGCCAGGCGCACCTGCTGGCGCCACTGGCCGAAACTCAAGCCCAGTTCCCGTTCGAACAGCCGCGCCAGTGTGCGTTCGGAGGCGCCCACCACCTGCGCCCAGTGTTCCAGGGTCTGGTTGGAGCCGGGCTCGTCGATCAGGCTGGCGCACAGGGTTTTCAGGCGCTTGTCGGTCGGTAGCGGCACGCGGATGGGGCGCGTGGCGGAGCGCGCCAGTTCGTCCAGGATCAGCTCGGCCAGCAGCGCTTCGCGTGTCGGTTCCTGGCCCGGATCGAGCTGCTCGAGCGCCATGATCAGCTGGCGCAGCAGATTGGACACTTCCAGCACCTTGCAGTCGCGGCCGGCAAACGGTGCGCGCTCGGCCAGCACGCACAAGGGGCGCAGCCTGGTTTTCTCGAGCATCGTCACTTCATGTTCCACATTCGGCGCGATCCAGATGGCGCGCATCGGCGGCAAGATCCAGCTGCTGCCCAGCGCGGTAATGCGCAGCACCCCTTCGAGCGCCAGCGTGACCTGGCCCCAGGGGTGGCTGTGCGGCAGCAGGAATTCGTCGGGCTGCAGGTCGCGCGCGATCATGGTCACGGGAATGGCCGCGCTGGGCGCTTCGCGCGGCGGACACATGCGGGTATGGCGAAAAATGGGAACAGCCATCAGCTTGGCAGGAAATCGATAAAGAATGTCATTCTATCGGAAAACAGGCGATAGCAATTTGCATACACTACAAGCTGACCAGTATAAATCAGGGGAAGACATGACATCAACCTTGCGCAGCGACGCGCACGTGATCGGCCTGGTGGGCCTGGCGCACGGTGTCTCGCACTTTTATCACTTGATCCTGGCGGCCCTGTTCGTCTGGTTGAAACCCGCCTTCGACCTCAGCTATGCCGAACTGGGCCTGTTGATGACGGTGTTTTTCATTATCTCGGGCGTGGGCCAGGCGCTGGCCGGCTTCGTGGTCGATCGCTTCGGCGCGCGCGCCGTGCTGTTTGCAGGAATGTTACTGCTCGGAATATCGGCCCTGGCGCTGGCCCAGGCGCACAGCTATACCGGGCTGATGCTCGGCGCCATGCTGGCCGGCACCGGCAACAGCGTGTTTCATCCGGCCGACTACACCATTTTGAACCAGCGCGTCTCGCCGGGCCGCGTGGCCTATGGTTTTTCCATGCATGGCATCAGCGGCAATATCGGCTGGGCGCTGGCACCCCTGTTCATGACCTTCATGGCCACCCATTACGACTGGCGGGTGGCCTTGATGAGCGCGTCCGTATTGCCATTATGGGTGCTGCTGGTGTTGTTCCTGAACCGCCATGCGATCCGCCCCGAGCCCTTGAAGAGCCGCGCCGCGCCGGCAAAAGGCGGCCTGCCTGCCGAAGGCACGCTGTCGTTTTTACGCCTGCCGGCCGTCTGGATGTGCTTTGCCTTCTTTTTTATTACCGCCATTGCCCTGGGCGGCATCCAGAGCTTTGCCAGCGTGGCGCTGGTGAAACTGTATGGCATGAGCCTGGCGCTGGCCACCAGTGCCTATACGGCCTATATGCTGGCCTCGGCGGTCGGCATGGCCGCCGGCGGCGTGCTCGGCGCGCGCAGCACCCATCCTGACCGCAACGTGGCGATTGCTTTTTCGGCGGCGGCGCTGCTGGCGGTGCTGCTGGGCATGAGTCTGGTGCCGGCCTGGGGCGCGGTGGTGCTGATGGGCGCGATCGGCCTGACGTCCGGCGTGGCGGGGCCGTCGCGCGACCTGATGATACGCGCGGCGGCGCCACCGAACGCCACCGGCCGCGTGTATGGCGTGGTGTACTCGGGGCTCGACAGCGGCCTGGCCGTGGGACCCTTGCTGTTCGGCGCGCTGATGGATGGCGACCAGCCGGCGCTGGTGTTCGTGTTCATCGGCGTGTTCCAGGCCCTGGCGATCGTTACGGCAGTCGGCGTCGGTGGAAAAGCGCGCGCGGTGGCGCTGCAAAAGGCATAAAATCATGACTATATGTAATGCCCTCGTGCCTGGCACCCTGGAAATGCCGGGCCATGTGCTGGTGACCAGGCACGCACTGGCATGCAGGCTTCAGGGATCGTGTGCGTAGGCGCTGACATTGAGCTCGAAATGGTCGATCTGCGCCCAGGCTTTGCGTGTGCGCACCGGTGTCTCGCCCGAGGCCATCACCAGCATGTAGCCGATGCCGGTGCGGCGGTCGCGCCAGAAATGCGGCGAGCTGTCCCAGGCGCAGCAATAGCGTTTCAGTTCAGGCAAACCGTAGCTGCTGCGCAGATAGCGTTCTGCCTGCAGGGCATGGCTGCCATCGACCCGGTAGCGTGCGACAAGGGGCTGGTCCTGCAGATTTACTTCCTGTTTGCAACCTTGATAGACCAGGTAGTCAGGTTTGTGCTTGAGCTTGGCCAGCAGGTCGCCGCAGGCCAGTTCGGCTTGCGCGGCACCGGCCGCCAGCCATGACAGCAGCGCCAAAAATTTCAATCTTCGCATCATTGCTTCCCCCTTCACTCACGATGGTAGTGTGCATCGCCGGCTTGAGGCAGGCATAGCGAAATGCAATAATGCCCGAACAATACCGTAGCAGACCATAAGGACATCCATGCAAGCCACAACTGGCAACCCGACTGTTTTACTCGATCCGGTGGTCGCGCCGCGCATCGCCGTCGCGCGCCTGCTCGCGGGCGTGCTGCAAGGCTTGTTGTTGTACTGGCTCTACGGCGCGGCGCAGGCCAGGGCCTGGCCCGCCACCGAACCCTGGCTGCTGGCGCCGCTGATGCTGGCGGGCTTGCTGCTGCCGGTGCTGCTGGTATCCAGCCTGGGCCATCTGTCGCCGCGCCGCATCGGGCTGTGGATGACGGGCGCGGCGCTGGTATTGGCCATGCTGGCGCTGCACGATGTGTCGCGTGGCGGCGAGCATTTTATATGGGGCAACTACAAGCCCGGTGCGCCACTGCGGGTGATTTCGGCGCAGCTGTTCGGTTTTTGCGTGGTGGGCTGCTATATTGCCCACGCGCTGGTGCTGGCCAGCGCGCAGGACGGGCGCCGCCTGGCCAGCTATCCGACGTATTTTGAAGTCGCCTGGAAGCTCGGCATCCAGTTAGTGTTTTCCCTGCTGTTCGTGGCGGTGCTGGTGCTGGTGCTGTGGCTGGGCGGGCAGTTGTTCCTGCTGATCAAACTGGATTTTTTGAAAAGGCTGCTGGGCCAGGCCTGGTTCGTGATTCCCGTGCTGTGCTTTGCCTTCTCGTTTGCCATCCATATCACCGATGTGCGCCCCTCCATCGTGCGCGGGATTCGCACCTTGCTGCTGGTGCTGCTGTCGTGGCTGATGCCGATCGCCGCCGTGCTGGTGGCGGGTTTTCTGCTGACCCTGCCTTTTATCGGCTTCGAGCGCCTGTGGGCCACGCGCCATGCGGCCTCCGTGCTGCTGGGCATGGCGGGCTTGCTGGTGGTGCTGATCAACGCCGCCTTCCAGAATGGCCAGGCGGGCCTGGGCGTGGCGCGCGGCATCCGCTTCGGCACGCGCCTGTCGTGCCTGCTGTTGCCCTGGCTGGTCGGCATCGCCATCTACGCCCTGATACTGCGCGTGATGGCGCATGGCTGGACCTCCGAGCGCATTATCGCCGGCGCCTGCCTGCTGGTCGCCAGTTGTTATGCGACAGGTTATGCCTGGGCCGCCAGCAAGTATGGCGACTGGCTCAACTGGATCGCCAATGTCAACGTCGGCACGGCGTTCATTACCTTGCTGGTGATGCTGGCGCTGTTTTCGCCGCTGATGGACCCGGCCCGCCTGTCGGTGGCCAGCCAGATGGCGCGCTTGAATGACGGCAAGGTCAGCGTCGACAAGTTCGACTTCGAGTACCTGCGTTTCCAGGGCGCCCGCTATGGCCAGGCGGCCTTGCAGCAACTCGCCAACCGCACGGGGCCGGACGCGGCCGTGATCCGCGCGCGCGCCGAGGCCGTGCTCAAGCGCGAAAACCGTTTCGATGACACAGGGGCGTTGAGTGATGTGGCGATCAACCTGACCGTGCGCCCGGCCAGCGCCACATTGCCGGCCAGCTTTTTGCAACAGGACTGGAGCGAGGCCGGTCCAGGCTGGCGGCTGCCCGCCTGTCTGAAACGGGCGGGGCAGCAGTGCGACGCCTATGTGCTTGATTTCGACGGCGATGGCCGCCAGGAAGTGCTGTTGATCAGCAATGATCCGCGCGCCACGTCGGTCTTGCTGGCGGAAAAGGAAGCGGGCGGCTGGTATGCGCGGGCGCAGATCCGCAGCGAGACCCTGCGCTGCGGGCCGCTGCGTGAAAAGCTGCAGGCCGGCCAATTCGCGCTGGTGCCGCCGAAAGTGCGCGAGCTGGAAGTGGACGGCCAGCGCGTGCCGATGATCGTGTACAACGAGCAGGAGGCCAGCTGTCCGGAACAGTAACCTGTGTCAGTTGCGCGTCTTGACCTGGCGCACGTGGCGTTCCAGTTCGCTGAACGATGGGCGCTCGGTGGCCGAAATCACCTTGCGGCCGAACTCGACGGCCAGCGCCGGTGCGTAGCCGTTCAGGCTGGCCAGCAGGGTCACTTTCACGCACTGGTACATCTTGCTGGTTTCATGGTGCTTGCGGCGCAGCAAGCTGGCCAGCGGTGCGATAAAACCATACGCCAGCAAGATGCCGATAAAAGTGCCGACCAGCGCCTGCGCGATCAGCACGCCCAGCTCGGCTGGCGGCAAGCCCACCGACGCCATGGTATGCACCACGCCCATCACGGCGGCCACGATGCCGAAGGCGGGCATGGCGTCGGCCAGCTGCGAAATGGTCTGGATCGGCATTTCCGCGTCTTCATGATGGGTTTCCATTTCGTTGTCCATCAGGTTTTCGATCTGGTAGGCATCCATATTGCCCGACACCATCAGCCGCAGGTAATCGGTAATAAATTCCAGCAAATGCTCGTCACCGAGCGTATAGGGATATTTGGTGAACACGGCGCTGCGGTAAGGGTCGTCGACATCGCCCTCGATCGACATCAGCCCTTCCTTGCGCACCTTGCTCAGGATGTCATACATCAGCCCCATCAGCTCCATATAGCGCGACTTGGTGTAGCGCGCGGTATGAAACAGCGTGGGCAGGGCGGCGAACGTGGCGCGGATGGCCTTGGCGTCATTGCCGACAAAAAAAGTTCCCAGCGCTGCGCCGCCGATCATCAACAGTTCCAGCGGCTGGAACAGCGCCGCCAGATGCCCGCCCTGCAGTGCAAAGCCGCCAAAGACGGAAAACAGCACGACGATAAATCCAAGTATGACCAGCACCAGGTACTCCCCGTAAAATTGCTATAACACAATATTGTAGTGTAACCTGATTCAGAGGCCTTGCATGCATCGCCTGGCGGCTGTTGCTTCAGGAATGTAAGCAATCTGCACAGTTTTTGCCGTCTACCATCACGTTTCGCTTGCTCGCTGCCAGAAACGCAACTTGCTGCCAAACGGGTCGGCCACCTCCATGATGCGGCCCCAGTCCTCGTCGCGCACGCCGGCCCGCGCACAGAAATAGCAATAGAACTCTCCCACCTTGTTTTCCGAAAAACTGCGCAGGATGGGGATGGGGGCGTGCATGCTGTGTTTTCAATAAGGCAGGTGGTCTATTTTAGTGTTTTTCAGCATGGCCTGATCAGCTCAATAGCGTGCTGTACATGCTTGCCTCTATAATCCCGGCATGACTTTCCTATCACCTCGCGCCAGCTCCGTGCTGGCCACGGCCGGCAAACTGGCCGCTTCCCTTGTTATTCTGCTCACCGCCCTGTGGGGCGCACTGGCGCTGTGGTACCAGCTGGCCGGCGGCGTGGCTGCGCAGACCATCGGCGCGGCGCTGTGGGCCGCGCTCGGGGTCGGCAGCATCGCGCTGTGGTGGAGCCGTGGCAGCGCGCGCGCCTTGCTGCCGTATGCGGGCGGTTTTGTGTTGCTGCTGCTGTGGTGGAGCCTGATCGCACCAATGCAGGACCGCAGCTGGGCCGACGACGTGGCGAGGAACGTGACGGGCACGGTCAAGGGCAGCGTGGTGACGCTGGACAATGTGCGCAATTTCGACTGGCGCAGCGACGACGATTACACGGTCAGGTGGGAGCAGCGCAGCTACAACCTCGATGAGCTGCGCACGGTCGACACCGCCCTGTCGTACTGGACCGGCCCGTTGATCGCCCACACCCTGGTGTCGTTCGGCTTTGCCGATGGGCGGTTCCTGACCTTTTCGATCGAGATCCGCAAGGAGAAGGGCGAGCGCTTTTCCGCCATCGGCGGCTTTTTCAAGCATTTTGAAACCAGCCTGATCGCCGCCGACGAGCGCGACATCATTCGCGTGCGTACCAATGTGCGCGGCGAAGACATCCATCTGTACCGCGTGATGATGCCGCACGCCGCCATGCGCTCGCTGTTCCTGGCCTACCTCGACGAAGCCGATGCCCTCAAGCGCAAGCCGCAGTTCTACAATACCTTGACGGCCAACTGCACCACCATCGTCTTCGAGATGGCGCGCCGCATCGTGCCGGGCCTGCCTTTTGACTATCGCCTGCTGGCGTCGGGCTACCTCGACCGCTACCTGTTCGACGTGCGGGGACTGGCGCCGGGCAAGACGTTCCAGCAACTGCGCGATGGCGGCCATATCACGGCGCGCGCGCGGGCCGCCAATGACGACCCGGATTTTTCGCATGCGATCCGGCGCGCCATGCCCGGCTATGACGAGCAGGGAATTCCCGTCAGGCAAATGCCCAAGCAGTAGGCATTGCTTTATACTGGCGCCTTTTCAAGAATACAAGAAGGCCCGCCATGCCATTTTCCTCACTGGGTCTGATTCCCGCACTCGTACGCGCCGTCGGCAAGGCTGGCTATGCCGCGCCGACCGCCATCCAGACCGCCGCCATTCCCGCCATCCTGCGCGGCAGCGATGTGCTGGGTGCGGCGCAGACGGGTTCCGGCAAGACGGCCGCCTACGCGCTGCCGCTGCTGCAGGCGCTGATGGCCCCAAGCTCCGGGCCGCGCCAGGTGCGCGCGCTGATCCTAGTGCCCACGCGCGAATTGGCCGCGCAGGTGGGGCAGACCGTGCATGCGCTGGCCAAGCCGCTGCCCGTCAAACTGAAAATTTCCGTGCTGTTCGGCGGCGTGTCGATCAATCCGCAGATGATGGACTTGCGCGGCGGCGCCGATATCGTCGTCGCCACGCCGGGCCGCCTGCTCGATCTGGTCAGGCACAATGCGGTCAAACTGGGCGGCGTGTCGCTGTTCGTGCTGGACGAAGCCGACCGCCTGCTCGACATGGGTTTTACGGAAGAAATCAACGCCATCCTGGCGCTGTTGCCGGCCAGGCGCCAGAACCTGTTTTTCTCGGCCACCTTCCCCGACAGCGTGCAGGCGCTGGCCGACAGTTTATTGACGCAAGCGGTGCGCATTGAAGTGGCGTCCGAACCGCAGGACAAGCCCGACATCGTGCAGCGCGCCATCACTGTTGATGTGCCGCGCCGCACGCAGCTATTGCGCTACCTGATCTTGCAGCAGCAGTGGGAGCGGGTGCTGGTGTTTGTCGCCACCAGGTACGCGGCCGAACACGTGGCCGACAAGCTGCAGCGCGCCGGCCTGCACGTGGGCGCGTTTCACGGCGAGTTCAGCCAGGGCACGCGCAGCCAGTTGCTGGCCGACTTCAAGGCCGGCCGCCTGCAGGTGCTGGTCGCCACCGACGTGGCCGCGCGCGGCATCGATATCGCCGGCTTGCCGGCCGTCGTCAATTACGACCTGCCGCGCTCGGCCGTCGACTACACGCACCGCATCGGCCGCACCGGCCGCGCCGGCGAAAGCGGCATGGCGGTCAGTTTTATTACCGCCGATACGGAAGCGCATTTCCGTTTGATCGAAAACCGCAACGACCTGCGCATCGTGCGCGAAGTGGTGGCCGGTTTCGAGCCGACCGAACTGCCCACGCCGGCGGGCGCCGTCACCGACACCGTCAACGGCGGCGTCAAGGGGGCGCGCAAGAGCAAGAAGGACAAGTTGCGCGAAGCGGCGGCGAAAGCTGCCGGCAATTAAATGGTCCTTATGTGCGCTGGGCACTGGAGTGCCCGGCCGCCGCGGTCTACTATTGCTGTTCAGAAAGCAAAAATACGGGACGGACATGCACATCAAGACGATCAATACGGCAGCGATGCTGGTCACTGTGGCGTTGCTGGCAGCCTGCGCCGGCCTGCCGGGGCAGGGCGCTGGCAAGCCCGGGCTGCAAATGCCGGGCAAGGCGCCCGTGAATGACGACGTGGCCGCCACCTGGTACAACCCGCCCGGCGAGTTTCCGGGTATTTGCCTGACCCAGTTCAAGGATGGCCGCTTGCGCTTCGATGGCGGCTTTGCTTTCTTCAATCCGGGCCGCTGGTCGTATGATGCGGACAAGGCGCAATTGCGGCTGGAAGTGCGGCCCTGGCCGGATCTGGCCAGCGCCCACGCCCACCAGTCCAAAGCGAGCAATCTGCTGCGCGTGGAGGCGGACAGGAATATGCTGGTGTACGGCGTCAAGGCCGACACGCCCACCATCGGCGTGGGCGGCTTCATTTTCTATCGCGACATGCCTTGCCCTGCAGGCGGTTAACTATCTGCAATGAATACAGGGCAATCGCGAATAGTTCGCCGTATAATTCCAGACAGAAGACTGTCGCCTGGCCGGTTCCAGCCGACAGTCCCCCTGCAGGCAAGCCCCGATGTCGCTGCCGCGATGACAGGATGGTACGATGGATGTGCACCATGCCCCGGTACCCGATCGTACCGATGAAAGACCTGACGCTCCCCGGCGCACGCTGCTGCTGGTCGATGACGAGCAGAATATTCTCGCCGCCCTCAGGCGCCTGCTGCGGCGCGACCCTTACCATATCCTGACGGCCACCAGCGGGCAAGAGGGACTCGATGTGCTGGCCGGCCATGCGGTTGACGTGATCGTGTCGGACCAGCGCATGCCGGGCATGCTGGGCGCCGACTTCCTGCGCAAGGCCAGGCTGCTGTATCCGCAGACCATGCGCATCATGCTGTCCGGCTATACGGAGTTGCAGGCCGTGACGGACGCCGTCAACGAAGGCGCCATTTTCAAGTTCCTGACCAAACCGTGGGATGACCAGCAATTGCGCGGGCATCTCGCCGAAGCGTTCCGCCTGAAAGGCATCGACGACGACAACGCGCGCTTGAACGAGCAACTGCGCGAGGCCAACCTGGCGCTGGCCGTTGCCAATGACGCCATGCAGGCCTTGCTGCACCGGCAGCAGCACCAGATCAGCCGCGATGAAGTCAGCCTGGGTATCGCGCGCGAGGTACTGCAGTTCCTGCCGCTACCGGTGCTGGGTCTGGACGAGGATGGCATGATCGCGTTTATCAATACGGCCGCCGCGCAACTGTTCGAACGCGGCGCGGCGCTGCTGGGCAACGAAGCGGCGCTGGCCCTGCCGCAGTTGTTCCAGGCGCACGCCGATACCCAGCGGAAAGTGACCATCGGCGGCAAGTCGTATGCGGTGGCGCTGCACGCGATGGGCGCGCGCTCGCGCTCGCGCGGCAGCCTGGTGACGCTGTGCCTGGACGGAACGCCGCCATGAACGAGGGCGAACGCGAAGTGCCGCTGCGGCAGGCGCAAGAGGGCGCCATCCTGTCGCGCGCCTTGCGCGACGCCAGCGGTACCGTGCTGCTGGCGCAAGGCGCCGTGCTGACGGCGGCCAGCCTGGCCGCCTTGCACAGGCGTGGCGTGGAAGACTGCTGGATCGTCGCCGCAGCGCCGCCCGATGCCGCCGGCCAGGCGCAGGCCGATGCGGTGCGCCAACGCCAGCTGGAACGCTTGTCGATCCTGTTTCGCGCGACGCCGCCCGATGCCGCCGGCGCCGGTCTGCTGGCCTTGCTGCGGCGTTACCGTCAAGGGGATGATGCATGACACCTTTGATCTTTGACCATGTCATCCGGCAGATCCAGGCACTGCCGTCGCTGCCGGCGGTGGTGCTGGAATTGCTCGCCAGCCTGGAGCAGCAGGATATCGACGTGCATGTGCTGGCGCACAAGATCGAACTGGACCAGGCCATGGCGGCCAAGACTCTGCGCATCGCCAATTCCTCGTTCTACGGCATGCAGTCGGAAGTGACGAGCATCGCGCAGGCCGTTGCCGTGCTCGGTTTTCACAGCATCCGCACGGTTGTCACGGCGTGCGCGTTGACGGGCAGTTTCGCGCCCGTGGCAGGCTTCGACTTCCAGGGCTTCTGGCGCCACTCGCTGGCCACCGCCGTGGTGGGCCGCCTGCTGGCGCCGCACCTGGGTGTCAATCCGGAAACGGCGTTTACGGCGGGCCTGCTGCACAACCTGGGCACGCTGGTGCTGGCGACGCGCTTTCCCGAGCAGCATGCGCAGGTGCGCAGCTATCGCCAGCACCATGATTGCCAGATGATCGAGGCGGAACTTGCCGTGCTCGGCATCGACCATGCGCAGGTGGGCAGCGCGCTGGCCGCCTACTGGAAGTTCCCTGCCGCGATACAGCAGGCGGTCGCCGACCAGCATGCCATCGACCGCCTCGATGCGCCCGGCCTGCCGCTGCTGGTGCACATGGCCAACGCGATTGCCCATGCGCTGGACCTGGCCGGCAGCGAGGAGGCGCTGGTGCCGCCGCTGGCGCCCGCCTGGCGCACGGTGGCGCTGGACGAGGCGCACTGGTTTGCGCTGTTTCGGCAGGCCGAGCGCACGTTCGATGACATGTCGCGCATCATGCTGGCGTGACGCCGGCGACACAATGGGAGCATCATGAGACCAGACGACGACAAGACCTTTCCCGGCGCAGCCCTGTCGGCGTTCTTCGACGGCCATCCGGTGGCCACCTTTGCCATCGATACCGACCATGTGGTGACGCACTGGAACAGTGCTTGCGAGCAGCTGCTGGGCTTTTCTGCCGCCGCGATGGTCGGCACGCGCGAACACTGGAAGGCGTTTTATCGCAGGCCGCGCGCCTGCCTGGCCGACTTGCTGGTGGCGGGCGATATCGGTCTGGGCGAGCAGGGACTGTACCAGGGCAAGCTCAAGGCGTCCTCGTTGATACCGGGCGCCTACGAGGCCGAGGATTTCTTTCCCAATATTGGCGCCAGCGGCCACTGGCTGCACTTCACGGCGGCGCCCCTGCGCGACCGTCAGGGGCGGCTGGTTGGCGTCATCGAAACGCTGCGCGACGTGACCGAGCGGCGCAACGCCGAAAGCGCCCTGCGCCGCGCCCACGATAACCTGGAAAACCTGGTGGCCAGGCGCACGGCGGAGCTGGCCGAGATGAACGAGCGCCTGGCCGACGATATCGCCCAGCGAGAAATCGCCGACATGGCGCTGCGCGAACGCAACCTGGCGCTGACCGAACTGAACGACAAGCTGTCGCTGGCCCAGCAAAAACTGCTGCAGTCGGAAAAGCTCGCCTCGATCGGCCAGCTGGCCGCCGGCGTGGCGCACGAGATCAACAACCCCATCGGCTATGTGTTTTCCAATTTTGGCGCGCTCGAAGGCTACCTGGCCGATCTGTTCACCATGCTCGATGCCTATGAAGGGGCCGAAGCCGATATCGCCACGCCTGATGTGGCGCAGCGCCTGTGCGCCTTGCGCGAACAGATCGACCTGGCTTTCCTGCGCAACGACATCGGCCAGCTGATGAGCGAATCGAAAGAGGGCATCGTGCGCGTGCGCCGCATCGTGCAGGACCTGAAGGATTTTTCGCGCTCCGACGCGCTGCAGCAATGGGTCTGGGCCGATCTGCGCCAGGGCATCGACACCACGCTCAACATCGTCAACAACGAGGTCAAGTACAAGGCCGACGTGGTCAAGCAGTACGGCGACATTCCCGATATCGAATGCCAGCCCTCGGAGCTGAACCAGGTGATCATGAACCTGGTCGTCAATGCGGCCCACGCCATGGGCGAAGAGCGCGGCCGCATCACGCTGCGCACCGGCAGCGAGAACGACAGCGAAGTGTGGATCGAGGTCGAGGACACGGGCAGCGGCATCGCCCCCGAGCATCTGTCGCGCATCTTCGATCCGTTTTTCACCACCAAGGCGGTCGGCCAGGGCACGGGCCTGGGCCTGTCGCTGGCCTACAGTACGGTGCAAAAGCACCACGGCCGCATCGATGTGCGCAGCGTGCTCGGCAGTGGCACCACGTTCCGCATCACGCTGCCCGTGTGCCAGGCGCCGCTGGCCGCACCATCACTTTTACCGGACACCGCACCATGACCAGCATTGCCACCGCGCCGCCGACCATCCTGTGCGTCGATGACGAACCGAATATCCTGTCGGCCCTGCGGCGCTTGTTCCGCCCGCATGGCTACCGCATGCTGACGGCCGACAGCGGCGCCGCTGGCCTGGCCTTGCTGGAAAGCGAGGCGGTGGACCTGGTCATTTCCGACATGCGCATGCCGCAGATGGACGGTGCGCAGTTCCTGGCCCAGGTACGCCAGCGCTGGCCCGCCACCATGCGCCTGCTGCTGACCGGCTATGCCGATATTCAGTCGATTCTCGACGCCATCAACCAGGGCGAGATCTACCGCTACGTGACCAAGCCGTGGGACGAGAACGACATCGTGCTGGTGGTGCGCCATGCGCTCGAGCGGCGCGCGCTGGAACAGGACAAGCTGCGCCTGGAAGCGCTGACGGCCAGCCAGAACGCCGAGCTGCTGGTGCTCAACGCCAGCCTGGAAGAGAAGGTGGCCGTGCGCACGCGGCAGCTCAAACTGTCGCATGACGAGCTGCAAACGGCCAATGACAAGCTCAAGGCGACTTTTATTACCACCATCAAGGTGTTTTCCAACCTGATCGAAATGCGTGGCGGCAAGCTGGTCGGCCATGCGCGCAGGGTGGCCGAGCTGTCGCGCAAGCTGGCCCAGGCGCTGGGCCTGGAGGCGCAGGAGGCGCGCGACGTGTTCATCGCAGCCCTGCTCAAGGATATTGGCAAGCTCAGCCTGAGTGACGACTTGCTGGAACTGCCGGCCAGCGCCTGGAGCGGCGAACAGCTGGCCACCTTTCGCAAGCATCCGCTGCGCGCCGAGCAGTTGCTGATGGCGCTCGATGAACTGCGGCCCGTGTCGGTCATCCTGCGCTCGCAGCTCGAGCGCTTCGATGGCGCCGGCTTTCCCGACGCCCTGGCGGGGCTGGCCATTCCGCTGGGCGCGCGCATCCTGGCGCTGGCCTCGGACTACGACGGCTTGCAGATCGGCGCCATGGTGCAGCGCAGCCTGCGCGCCGACGAAGCGTGCAACCTGGTCTATGACAGCAGCGGCAAGCGTTATGATCCGGCAGTGGTGGCCGCTTTTCGCAGCCTCATGGACCAGACGCAGGCGCCGCCGCGCGACATGGCCGTGCTGTCGGGCGAGCTCGCGCCGGGCATGGTGCTGTCGCGCGACCTGGTCAGCCGTGACGGCCTGATGCTGCTGGCCGGCGAACACGTGCTGACGGCGCGCGTGATTGCCCAGCTGCTCGATTTCGAAGGCAAGAATGGCGGACGCCTGGCGATCCGCGTCTATCCGCCCGCCAAAGCGCTCTGAGGCAGCGCTTCGGTCAGCTGCGCCGCCGGCGGCGCCACCGGCAGGTGCACGGTAAAGCGCGTGCCGCGCCCCGGTTCCGATGCCACCTCGATGCGTCCGCCATGCTTCATGACGATGCCGTACGACAGCGACAGGCCCAGGCCGGTGCCGCTGCCGACGGGCTTGGTGGTGAAGAACGGCTCGAAGATGCGGTGCAGGTGTTCGGGCGCAATGCCGGCGCCGGTATCGCCGATCTCCACCCATACCCAGCCGTCAAGATGCCCGGTGCGGATGCTGATCACGCCATCGCCGGCGATGGCCTGGCCGGCGTTGACCAGCAGATTCATGAACACCTGGTTCAGCTGCGAGGGCAGGCATGCGATGGGCGGCAGCTGGCCGTACTGCTTGTCGATGCGTGCCTTGTACTTCAATTCGTTGCCGACGATATTGAGCGTGCTGTCGAGGCCCGCATGCAGATGGGCGACCTGCCAGTCCGTTTCGCCCACGTGCGAAAAATCCTTCAGCGCCTGCACGATGTCGCGCACCCGTTTGAGCCCATCCATCGACTCGCCCAGCAGGTCTTTCACGTCCGACTGCAGGTAGGCCAGGTCGGCCTGCTGGCGTACCTGCGCCACGCACTCGGCCAGCGAGGCGCCATCGAGCGGCTGGCGCATCGCCGCCTCGTACCGGGCTATCACGTCGAACAGGGTGGCGACATAGGCTTGCAGCGAACTCATGTTTGAATTCACGAAGCCGATCGGGTTGTTGATCTCATGCGCGATGCCGGCCGCCAGCTGGCCGATGGAGGCCATTTTTTCGGCTTGCAGCAACTGCTCGTGCGCCTGCTGCAATTTGCTGATCAGGCGCTGCTGCTCCTCGCCGCGCGCCTGCAGCATCGCTTCCATGCGCTTGCGCTCGGTAATGTCGGTCAACGAGCCGATCACCTCGCACGGCACGCCGTGCTCGTCGCGCACCAGGCGCAGGCTGTCGTGCATCCACAGATAATTGCCATCGCTTACGCGGAAGCGGTATTCATAGGCGCGCGCGCCTTGCACGAAGATCTGCGCCAGGCTGGAAAAAATGCCGGGCGCGTCGTCCGGATGGATATGGTCGAACCAGAAGTTGGGATCGGCCACCATCTCGTCGGGATGGTAGCCCAGCACGTTCAGGGCATTGTTGCTGACAAAGGTCATCTTGAAGTCGCCGCTGGGCACGGTGCAATAGATGATCGATGGCGTGTTGTCGAGCAGGTACTGCAGGCGCCCGTGGCTTGTGCCCGTCGCCACGCTGTCGGCTGGCGCCACGGCGTTGGGAAAGCTGAAGTCTTCGAATTGCATCCTCGCACCTCACCGCATCGGTGGCCGGGAGATCGGCCTGCCTCCGATTATGCCCGAAGCCGGCGCCGCCGGCATGGCAATTTTACGGCGCGGGCGGCTCGCCGACCAGCGCCATGCGGCGCGCGATGCGTTGCGCCTCAGGCGCGTCGCCCGCCTGTTCGGCGCGCAGGCGCTGTACCCCCAGCCAGGCCAGCAGCGGGCGGCGCCAGCCCTGGTCCGACGCGGTCGTGACCGCCATGTCGAGCAGCTCGGGGCTGGCGCGGCCGGCGCGCAGCAGCACGCCGGCCGCCACCAGTTTGCCCAATGGCTCCTTGATGGCGGCCGCGGCGCTGGCCGCCTGCGTATCGGACGTGGCGGCGGCCACCGCGCGCTGGCTTGCGGGCAGCAGGGCGGCGTCGGACGGCTGCGCCGTACCGGCCAGATAGCGGGCGTAGGCGCGGTCGGCGTCACCGGCGTCCTCGCGCAGGGCCTCAAAACCGGTGCACGGCGCGAACGCCAGGCTGGCCACGCGCGTGGCGCAGCGCAGCAGTTCGACCCTGGCGATCAGCTCGACCTTGCCGGTGCCGGCCACCTGGCTGCGCGCGCGCTGGAATTCCGTCTGTTCCACCAGCGTCCTGCCGGCGAGGTAAGCCGCTTCAAAGCGCTCGATCGCACTTTGTGCATTCATTTTCCAGTCCGGCACCGGCGGGCCGCTGGCGCAGGCGGCCAGCAGGCTTGCCAGCGTGGCGGCGAGAAAGGGGCGTGTGATGGTCATGGCAGGATAATCTCCGGATTGCGCTTGAACGGCCATTTGCGGTTGATTTCATTGACCAGTTGCTCGACCTTGCGCAGATTGCTTTCCACGTCGGCGCGCAACGGGCCCAGGTCGGCCGTGGCGGCCCTGGCATTGGCGCCCACGGCTTGCGCCTCGACCAGCACGGCGTCGACTTTTTTGAGGCTGTTGCGGGTGTCGGCCAGGAGGGCGTTCAACTGCACGATGGTGGCCTGCGCATCCGTCATCACGCCTTGCGCGCCAAACACGCGGCGGTCGGCATTGGACACCAGGCCATCGGTGCGGTGCGCCAGCTGGTCGGCCGTCACCAGGAGGGCGTTGGCGCGTTCGATCAGCAGTCTTGATTGCTTGTCGTCGCCCGTCAAGAGGCCCATGGCGCCGCCGGGGCCGCTGAGCTTGCCGGTGACCGCCTGCACATTGCGCAGGGTGGTGTCGAGCGCCGAATCGGTGGCCGTCAGCGTGCCCAGGTTGGCCAGCAAGTCCTTGGCGGCGGCCAGCAGGCGCGGGATTTCGGCCGCCATGTCGCCCACCAGCAGCTCGCGCGTGGCTTCGTCGGGCAGCGCCGGATCGGTCAGTATGCCGCTGTAGGCGCGCAGCTTGGCGCCGCCGACAATGCCGCGCTCCAGCGTGAAAATGCTGCTGGTGCGCAGCCAGTGCGCATCTTTTTTCGGCACGTCGACGATCACGCGCGCGCGGCCGGTGGGCGCCAGTTCGATGCGCTGCACGCGACCGATGGGAAAGCCGGAAAAGGTCAGGTCGGCGCCGACCACCACGCCGTCGGAGTCGTCGGCGGCCAGCACCAGCGTCTGCGTCGCCTCGAACGCGCCGCGCGCATACATCAGGTACAGCACCGAGCCGACGATCAGCGCGAACATGGAGACGAGCAGGATGGCCGCCTTCAGTTCGGCATGGCGCACCGGCGGCGGCGCGGGCAGCACGGCCTCGGGCGCCGTGATGTCGGTCTGGTCTGGAGTGGAGGGAGTGCTCATGGCTTGGTACTCGAAGTAAAGTGATCGGACATCAGTAGTAGTTTCCCATCAGCGAGGCCACTTCGACCAGCAGGATGACGGAAAACAGGCGCAGCATTTCGGACAGGCCGTGCGCGGCAAACAGGCGCTGGCGGTGGTGGGCGTCGGGCCGATGGTAGGACGACGACAGCGGGATCAGGGCCACGGCAAAGCTGAAGAACACCACCTTGAGCATCAGGATCAGCACCACCGCCGGATTGAAGATCTGTCCCACCACCCGCGTGTAACCCTGCAGCGCCCACGGCGTAAAGCCGTAGATGGTCAGATAGGCGAGGATCAGCGAGCTGACGCAGCTGGCGATGGCCAGCATCCAGACGGCGAAGATGCCCGATATCACGCGCGGAAAATACTCGCCGCGCAGCAGGTCCGTGCCTTGCCGCTGCAGCTTGTCGAGCAGGCCGTTCGAGCGCATTTGCGCAAACGCGATGCCGTCGGGCAGGGTCAATCGCAGCGCCACGAACAGCGCGGCGGTGAGCGGGATCAGTTCAAGCACCAGCACGCGCACCACCATTTCCAGCGCATAGCGCGACAGGCCATAGCTTTGCGCGCTGACCACCACGATGCGGATCAGCACCAGGCTGACCAGTGTGCAGGCGACGCTGAACCAGACCAGGTTGGGGGCGGTATTGCTGACCAGGCGGTGCGCGAGGATGGGGCGATTCTGCCGGTTGTAGCTCGACGGCGACAGCGTCAGCGAAAAGATCAGGGTCGAAAACTGCAGCAAACGCCACCAGCTGACGAACCAGGCCATGGCGACCCGGTTCAGGCGGCGCAGGCGAATGATGATGGAGGTGGAAGCTGTCATCGTGGCATCTTATCATTGCCCGTGCCTTGCCCGCGCTTCCCTTGCGCCGCCGCCTGCCTCCTGGCCCTTACTCCTGCAGCTTGCGCCAGGCAACCATCTCTTCGATGGTCAATATCGGCATGCCGTGCAGCTCGGCAAAGCGTTCGATATCGTCGCCGCGCATCATGGTGCCGTCCGGGTTCATCAGTTCGCACAGCACGGCGGCCGGGTTCAGGCCCGCCATGCGCGACAGATCGACCGATCCTTCCGTGTGGCCACGGCGTTCGAGCACGCCGCCGGGCGCGGCGCGCAGCGGAAACACATGGCCGGGGCGCACCAGGTCCGATGGTTTTGCATCGGGCGCGATGGCGGCGCGGATGGTGGTGACGCGGTCGGCGGCCGACACGCCCGTGGTGACGCCCTCGCGCGCTTCGATCGAGACCGTGAAAGGTGTGCCGTAGCGGCTGCCGTTGTCAAGCGACATCGGTGGCAACTCCAGCGTTGTCACTGTCTCGGCGGGCAGGCACAGGCAGACGATGCCGCTGCATTCGCGGATCAACAAGGCCATGGTTTCGTTCGTCAGTTTTTCGGCGGAAATGATCAGGTCGGCTTCGTTTTCACGGTCGAAATCGTCGAGCAGGATCACGGGCAGGCCGGCGCGCATGGCGGCCAGGGCCGATTGCATGCGACCTTCAAGGTCATGGGACAGGACGGTGTAGCTGTTGACTAACATGGTGGAACGCTCCTCGCACAGGCGAAAAACGCTGCAGGGCAAGCGCACAGGCGCAGCAGGCCGCTACGCGCAAAGCGAGCGGACAGCAGGTCTGACGCACATCTTCTTTCATCCGGACTATACCGTCGGCCCCGGAGTCACACCGGATCTGCTGACCCTTTCAAGCGAAACTTGAAAAGCGCTCGCGGGCTTGACCGTTGCCGGTCTTACCGCCGGTGGGGAATCGCACCCCGCCCCGAAGACGTATTGTTGTGCCGGTCCACATGACCGGCGGCAATACTTTAGCATAATTCAGGCACCTGGGCCGGAGCTTGTCCTTTGTATCGCAGTATGTCCTCTAAGCTATTTTTAATCGGTGGGCCGGCAATTCGGTGTAAGGTATGCTTGTTGCATCTACCCTATGAGAACACATGAAGCTGAGTAAATTACGCCTGATCTCGGGCGCCGTGCTGCTGGCCTGCGCGTCCCTGGCGCACGCCGATCTCCGTTTGAGCGATGCGCTGCCGGTGGCACCGGAAGTGACGGTCGGAAAGCTGCCGAACGGCCTGACCTATTACATCAAGAAAAATGCCCGCCCGGCGCAGAAAGTCGAATTGCGCCTGGTCGTGAAAGCCGGCTCCATCCTGGAAGACGACGACCAGCAGGGCCTGGCGCACTTTACCGAGCACATGGCCTTCAATGGTTCGACGCATTTCAAACGCAATGAACTCATTTCATATCTGCAATCGATCGGCGTGAAATTCGGCGCCGACCTGAACGCCTACACCAGCTTCGACGAAACCGTCTACGTGCTGCCGATTCCCACCAACAAAAAGGGCAACCTGGAAAAAGGTTTCCTGGTGCTCGAGGACTGGGCCCATGGCCTGAAATTCAACCCGGCCGATATCAACAGCGAGCGCGGCATCGTGCTGGAAGAGGCGCGCCTGGGCAAGGGCGCCAGCGACCGCATGAACAAGGTGCTGTATCCGAAACTGCTGAACGGTTCGCGCTATGCCGAGCGCATGCCGATCGGCAAGGAAGAGATACTGAAAACCTTCAAACCCGATACCATCAAGCGTTTCTACAAGGACTGGTACCGGCCCGACCTGATGGCCGTGATGGTAGTGGGCGACATCGAGCCGAAGCAGGCTGAAAAACTGATCCGGCAGCATTTCGGCAAGCTGAAAAACCCGGCCCGTCCGCGTGCGCGCCTGTATGCCGACGTGCCGCAGCGCGCGCAGACGGAAGCGCTGGTGATCACCGACAAGGAAGCGGCCGACGACAGCGTGTTTATCCGCTATCCGATCCGCCCGGCGCAGGAACCGGTGACGATCGCCGACTATCGCCGCCAGATGATCGAAAACCTGTATGGCCAGATGCTCAGCGCGCGTATGCAGGAACTGACGCAGCAGGCCAACCCGCCCTTTATCCAGGGCGGCAGCAGCATGGGCAAGCTGGTGCGC
This sequence comes from Janthinobacterium sp. PC23-8, assembly GCF_002250505.1. Classification (GTDB taxonomy): domain Bacteria; phylum Pseudomonadota; class Gammaproteobacteria; order Burkholderiales; family Burkholderiaceae_D; genus Janthinobacterium. The sequence continues at coordinate 364,644 of NZ_NJGY01000001.1, read as the reverse complement.
GGCTATGAATCGTTCAGCGCCTACGCCTTGCTGGGCAAGGGCGGCGTGCAGCCGGCCATCGATGCGCTGGTGCGCGAAGACGAACGGGCGCGCCGCTTCGGCTTCAGCCAGGACGAGCTCGATCGCGCGCGCAAGAACATGCTGCGCAACTATGAGCGCGCCTATAACGAACGCGACAAGTCCGACTCCGCCGGTTTCGTGGCCGAGTATTCGCGCAACTTCCTGGAGCAGGAAGCCATCCCCGGCATCACCAACGAGCTGATGTATGCGCGCGAATTGCTGCCGCAAGTGACTTTGCAGGAAATCAACGAGACGGTGGCGAAAGCCATCCCCGAGCAGCAAAAGAAACTGGTGGTCTTTATGGGGGCTGAAGCCAAGGCTGGCGCTGCCGCATCGAATGTGCCGAGCCAGCAGCAATTGCTCGATGCGGTGGCCAGCGCCGAACAGCAGAACATCGCGCCGCAGGCGGAAAAAATGGTGGCCGGCAGCCTGATGGATGGACCGCCGTCTGGCGGCGCCATCGTCAGCGAGAAGCTCAACAGTGCGATTGGCGTGACGGAACTGACGCTGGGCAACGGCGTGCGGGTGCTGTTGAAACCTACCGATTTCAAGAACGACCAGGTGCTGATGGGCGCCACCCGCTTCGGCGGCCAGTCGCTGTATGACGACGCCGATATCTACAACGCCCGCTATGCCAGCGCCGTGGTCGGCAGCATGGGCCTGAAGGGCATGACGCCGCTGGACCTGCAGAAAGTGGTGGCCGGCAAGACCGTCAACGTGGGTGCCTCGCTGGGCGAACTGAGCGAGGGTTTTGGTGGCTCGTCGAGCAGCGCCGATATCGAATCGATGCTGCAACTGGTGTATTTGTACATGCATGACGTGCGCAAGGATGGCGACTTGTTCCAGTCGTATATCGGCAAGCAGCAGGACCTGGCAAAAAACACCCTGGCCCAGCCCGACGCGGTGTTCTACGATGCCGTGCAGCACACCCTGTTTGGCAATAACCCGCGCATCGACGGCGTACCGCGGCCGGCCGACTTCGACAAGGTCAGCCTCGACCGTTCGCTGGCGATCTTCCGCCAGCGTTTTTCCAGCGCGCGCGACATGACCTTCATTTTCACGGGCAGTTTCGAGCTCGACAAGATCAAGCCCCTGATCGCCAGCTATCTTGGCACCTTGCCGGTGACCGAAGTGGCGCACGCCTACCGCGATGTCGGCATGCGTCCGGTGCAAGGGGTGGTCAAGCAAGCCGTCTATGTGGGCAGCGAACCGAAAAGCACGATTTCGATCACCTTCACGGGTGACGTCGCATACTCGGACGAGCAGAAGCTGACTTTGCAAGCGCTTGGCGAAGTGCTGAACCTGAAGGTCATCGAGGTGCTGCGCGAAAAGATGAGCATGATTTACGGCGGCGGTTTTGAAACCGCGATGGGCCAGCACCCGTATGGGCATTATTCGGTGGCGCTGTCGCTGCCGACGGCTCCTGAAAACGTCGACAAGGTGATCGCCGCCGCGTTCGCCGAAATCAATAAAGTAAAAACGGACGGACCGAGCGTGGCCGACCTGGAGAAGGTCAAGCTGAACTGGATCACGCGCCAGCAAAAGGCGATGCGCGAAAACAATTACTGGATGAGTCAGCTGATGGGCTCGGTAACCCAGGACCGCGACCCGACACAGATCCTGCGCTACGCGCAGCGCGTGCGCGCCATCACGCCGCAAGCGGTGAAACAGGCCGCCCAGCGCTACCTGAACATGAATAATTATGTGCAGGTGGTGTTGTATCCGGAGCAGGCAAAGGTGGCGGCAAACAACAGCCAGCAAGATACCTGGAGGCGGGCGCGGCCGGAAATGTTAAACTGGAGCCTGCCGAGGTGATGGCAAATGAACTCTCAGAAAGCGCAAGATGGCCAAGAAAGAAGAACTCGATCCGGAAACCCTGGAACTGATTAACTGGTGTATCGAAGTCGAAGGCTTTTTAGTTGCCGGCGGCGCCACGGTGGAACAGGCGCAGGACCATATCGAAGAACAGGTCGAGTGGTTTACCGACCAGTTCTATGATGGCCTGACGCCGGAAGAAGCAGCCAAGGAAGCATTGGCCTGAACGCTGGGCCTCACAGCGGCATATTGCCGCATCAGAAACAATAGCGGGCGGTGCCTGCCGGGCGCCAGCCCGGTAGCGCTGCCCGTTTTGCATTTTTAAAAATGTTTTCCCGGGTTCTACCTTCACTTTTCGGACATACGCCATGACACTCCGTTCACGCATCCTTTTGTTATGTTTCAGCACCTTGCTGGGCATTGTCCTGATCGCATCGTTCTCCCTGTATTCGCTGCGCCAGACCATGATGGCCGAGCGCACCGGGCAAGTGTCGGTGCTGATCGAACTGGCCAATGCCGCAGTGGAAAAAGCCTATGCGCTGGAGCAGTCCGGCAAGCTGACGCGTGAGCAGGCCCAGCAGCAAGCCAAACTGGCATTGAGCAGTTTCGTCAAGGATGAGATGTATTTTTTCGTGCGCGATTACACCACCGACATCTTGTATCTGCACATCAAGAAGGACCGTATCGGTGTGCCGCAAAAAGGCGCAAAGGAGGCCGGTGACCGCTATCGCGCGGCCCTCGCCCAGAACCGTATCGGCGTGTTGCAGACCAACGGCAGCCGCCCCGGGGTGGCCGAACCGGTGGCGAAACTGTTTGCGCTGATCAAGTTCGCGCCCTGGGACTGGCTGATCGGCACCGCTACCTATATCGACGACATCAATGCCGCCTTCTGGGCCCAGGCGCGCGTGCTGCTGGGTATCGGCGTGGTGCTGATGCTGGTGGTGGCCGCGCTGGCCGCGCTGATGCTGCGCCGCATACTGGGCCAGCTCGGTGGCGAACCCGACTACGCCGCCGCCATCGTTGCGCAAATTGCCGGGGGCGACCTGACCACGCCGGTGCACACGCGCGCCGGCGACTCCGGCAGCCTGTTGATCGCGATCAGGGTCATGCGCGACAAGCTGGCCCATCTGGTGAGCCAGGTGCGCAACGATGCCGAGTCGATTTCGTTGGCCTCCGGTGAAATCGCCGCCGGCAATCACGACTTGTCGGCGCGCACGGAGCAGCAGGCGGGTTCGCTGGAAGAGACCGCTTCGACGATGGAGGAAATGACCGCGACCGTGCGCCAGAATGCGGACAATGCGCGCCAGGCCAACCAGTTGGCTATTTCTGCATCGCAAGTGGCCAGCCAGGCCGGCGGCGTGGTCGGCCAGGTGGTCGAGACCATGGGCGCGATCAACGCTTCGTCGAAAAAGATCGGCGACATCATCAGCGTGATCGACGGCATCGCCTTCCAGACCAATATCCTGGCCTTGAACGCGGCCGTGGAAGCGGCGCGCGCGGGCGAGCAGGGCAGGGGGTTTGCCGTAGTCGCCACCGAGGTGCGCAACCTGGCGCAGCGCTCCAGCCAGGCGGCCAAGGAGATCAAGCAACTGATCGACAGTTCCGCCGAGCAGGTCGGCACCGGTGAAAAGCTGGTGGCGCTGGCAGGCGACACCATGGCCAGGGTAGTCGCCAGCGTGCAGCAGGTCACCGATATCGTGGCCGAGATTTCTTCGGCCAGCAGCGAACAAAGCACCGGCATCGATCAGATCAACCAAGCGATTGTCGAGATGGACAACATGACCCAGCAAAATTCGGCGCTGGTGGAGCAGGCGGCGGCGGCGGCGCAGGCCATGAACGAGCAGGCGGCGGGCCTGGCGCAGCTGGTCAGCGTGTTCAAGGTGGCTGCCACGTCGGGCCAGGACGGGTCGCGCGCGACTGCGCTGCTTCTGAAATAAATTTCAGGTATTTCGGGAACTTTTTATCGTAATGCCTGTCAATACTTTCTTGGTTCTTGCGTAATGACGCAAGGCATCCGGAAAGGTGAGCATGACAGACGGTTTTTCTTATCACGCGGCATTTGCCCGCAACCTGGGCTGGGTCACGCGGGCCGAACAGGACAGCTTGCGTGGCAAGCGCGTGGCCATTGCCGGCATGGGCGGCGTCGGTGGCGTGCATTTGCTGACCCTGGCACGGCTGGGCGTCGGCGCCTTCCATATCGCCGATTTCGATACCTTCGATATTGCCAATTTCAACCGCCAGGCCGGCGCCATGGTGTCGACCTTGGGCCAGCCCAAGGTCGAGGTGCTGGCGCAAATGGCGCGCGACATCAATCCCGAACTCGACATCAAGCTGTTCCCCGACGGTATCAATGACGCCAATCTGGCCGAGTTTTTTGACGGCGTCGACCTGTACGTGGACGGTCTCGATTTCTTTGCCTTTCCCGCACGCCAATCGACCTTTGCCATGTGCGCCAGGCTGGCGATCCCGGCGATCACGGCCGCGCCGCTGGGCATGGGCACGGCGGTGCTCAGTTTCCTGCCCGGGCAAATGACGTTCGAGCAGTATTTCGGCTGGGGCGATTTGCCCGAAGAAGAAAAAGCGCTGCGCTTCCTGGTGGGCCTGGCGCCGGCCGGCCTGCACGGGCCTTACCTAGTCGACCCGTCCGCCATCAACCTCAAGGAGCGGCGCGGGCCATCGACCATCATGGGGTGCCAGTTGTGCGCGGGCGCGGCCGCTACCGAGGCGCTGAAGATCCTGTTGCGGCGCGGCAAGGTGATCGCGGCCCCGCATGGCATGCATTTCGATGCCTATCGTAACAAAATGGTGCATACCTGGCGTCCGGGCGGCAACCGTCACCCGCTGCAGCGCCTGGCCATGGCCCTCATCAAGCGGCGCCGCGCCGCCAGGGGGGCCTGATGACAAACAGCTTGGCGATCGATCCCGTGCTGGAAGCGATCCTCGACCAGGGGCGCTGGGCGCCCAGCGGCGACAATACCCAGCCCTGGCGCTTCGAGGTGCGCGGCCCGCGCCATGTGGTGGTGCATGGTTTCGACACGCGCAGTCACTGCGTGTACGACCTCGACGGCCATCCCAGCCAGTTGTCGCTGGGCGCGCTGCTGGAAAGCCTGGCGCTGGCGGCCAGCCGCCATGGCCTTTCGATGGACGCGCGGCGCCGCCCAGGCATGCCCGATCACTTGCCCACCTTTGACGCCGTCTTTATCGACGCGCCCGGCCTGGCGCCCGATCCGCTGGCGGCCTTTTTGCCGCAGCGCACGGTGCAGCGCCGCAGGCTCAGCACGCGCAGCCTGCGCGTGAGCGAAAAGGCGGCGCTGGCGGCCAGCCTGCCGGAAGGCTACGGCGTGCTGTGGCTGGAGGGAAAGCGCACGCGCTTCGCTTGCGCGCGGCTGATGTTCAACAATGCCCGTTTGCGCCTGATCATGCCCGAGGCGCACCGGGTGCACTGCGCCGTGATCGAATGGAATGCGCGCTACAGCGTGGACCGCATGCCGGACCAGGCACTCGGGGTCGACCCCATGACGGCCAAATTGATGCGCTGGATCATGCGCAGCTGGCGCCGCGTGGATTTCTTCAATACCTGGCTGGCCGGCACCCTGGCGCCACGGCTGCAGATGGACTTGCTGCCAGGCTGGTACTGTGGCGCGCATTTCGCGCTGCTGGCCCAGTCGCCACCGCGCCATGTCGACGATTACGTGGCGGCCGGGCGCGCCATGCAGCGCTTCTGGCTGACGGCTACCGAGCTCGGCCTGCAGATGCAGCCGGAACTGACGCCGTTGATCTTTGCCCGCTATGTGCGCGAGCGCCGCGTGTTTTCCCGCACCGAAGGCTTGCAGGAGGTGGCGCAGGAGCTGGCCGTGCAAACGCGCGCCTTGCTGGGCGAGCAACATGCCGAACGGGCCGTGTTCCTGGGCCGTATCGGCGCCGGCGCGCCGGCCCAGGCCCGTTCGCTGCGCCGGCCACTGCGGGAACTGATCGTGACGCCGGGCGCGAAGGACTAGCCATGCGCAAGATCGGTACGCAAGAAATCGTGGTGTTCCTGTGCCTGCTGGCCTTGATCCTGCTGCTTGGCGTCGGCAGCGCGGTCTTGCTGCTGGGCTTGCTGCCGCCGGGCGAGTTTCGTGCTGTCGCGGTGGTGTGTGCGGCCGTGCTGCTGGTGTATCTGTTTGCCTTCGCGGTATACAGGCTGTGCTTGCGCGTGCTGCCGCTGCGTGCAGGCGCCGCCGCGCCCGGTTCGCGCGAGGAATTCGCCGCCAACCTGAATATTTTGTTTTATCTGCTGCTGTTCAATTCCCTGATCCGCACGCACTTCCTGCCCTTGCCCCTGCTGCGCCTGGTCTACCTGGCGCTGGGTGCCCGGCTGGGCAGCAATACCTACAGCGCCGGCGCTCTGCTCGATCCACCGTTGACCACCATCGGCAGCGACAGCATTGTCGGCCACGATGCGGTGATATTCGCGCATGTGATCGAGGGCGACAGGCTGGAACTGCGCCCGGTGATGATCGGCAATCGCGTGACCATCGGCGCCCATGCGGTCATCATGGCTGGCGCGCGCATCGGCGATGGCGCGATTATTTCCGTGGGCGCCGTGCTGACCAAGGACAGCGTGGTGGGCGCCGGGGAAGTATGGGGTGGCATTCCGGCGCGCCTGCTCAGGAAGCAGGCGTGACCCTGGCAAGTCAGCGCCCGCTGCGTCGCAGGCACAGGCCCAGCAAGCCCAGTACCAGCAGGGCCAGGGTGCCCGGCTCGCTTACTGGCACCACGCGCGGCACGATGGTCAGATCGGCGCTGTTGACCGTATTTAAGGTCAGGGCGTAGTTGCCGGCCACCAGGTTGTTGCTCAGCGCTGTATAGGCGCCGCCGCAACTGGTGCCGCTGCCGGTGCCTGCGGGCGCGCCGCAGCCGAGCGGGTCGTAGGTGAGCATCTTGCCGGCCGTAAGGGTATTGGCCGCATAGCTGATATTGAGGTCGGCCGCGTCGGCCAGTTCGGTGCCGCCTGAAATGCCGGAGCCGACCTTGCCATCGGGCGACCAGTTGAAGACGTTTTGTCCCAGCGCATTGGTGATGGTAAAGTTGACCGACATATTGCTGCTCGACGCCGAGCCGGGCCCGGCCAGCGTATCGAGATAGGCCTGCATGAAGGGGGCGGCCAGGAAGTTGAACAGGATGGTGGCGCCCGGCGCGCCGACCACCAGGTTGACCGACAGGCCGGTGTTCGAACCATTGCGTCCCGAGGCATCGGCGCTGCCCGTATCGAACAGAAAGGCTTCGGCGGCGTTGACGGAGTGGGTGCTGGTCGCGCCCGGCGGGAAGGGAGGAATCTGCGAGGTGATGATTTGCGCGTCGCCGCGCGAATACGAGGCATTGCCCAGCCCTTGCTGGGTAAAATTGTTTTGCGCCTTGCTCACCGCGCCCAGTGCCGATTGCGGCGCATCGACAAAACCATTGCCGCCACGGATGATGCTGCCGCCGTTGAGGGTGGCCGTCGAGCGCGAGATATCGGTATTGCCTGCCACCGAAATGCTGCCGGTGGGGTTGGAGATGGTCAGGCCGAAAATACTGTTGTACGAGTAGGCGTAGGCCGAGGCGTGTGCGCCACCGCTGGCGCCTGCCATCAACAATGCCGTCAGGCTCAGGGCGGTGGAGAGGGGCGTACGGAAAAACAGTGTCATGGAAGATCCTTGGTCTGTTGCCCGCTCAAGGGCCCATGCGTCTGTAAAAAATGCCGACAAGGTGGCATGGCCTGTGCTGCAACCGAAAAGGGCGGGAGCTCCCCCGCCCTTGATTGCCGCTGTCGAGCTCAGACAGTGATTTTGCGGCGGCTGGCGTAGCCCAGGCCGGCCAGGCCCAGGCCCAGCAAGGCCAGCGTGCCCGGTTCCGGCACGGCCGTCACTTTCACCAGGTCCACGCTTTCCACCGCGTTCAGGGTCAGGGTGTAGCTGCCTGCCGCCAGGGTGTTGGTCAGGGCCGAGAAAGTACCGCCGCAAGCGGTGCCGATGCCGGTGCCGGCCGGTGCGCCGCAACCGGTGGGGTCATAGGTGAACAGATTGCCCCGGGTCAGGAAGTTGGTCGACAGGTTGGTGTTCAGGTTGGCCGCATCGGCCGACTCCGTACCGCCCGAGATGCCGGAACCGACCGCGCCGTCCGGCGCCCAGTTGAACACGGTGGCGCCGGTCGCATCGGTGATGCTGAAGGTCACCACCAGGTTGGCCGTCGACGACGAGCCCAGCGCCACGTCGTTGTTCAGGAACACTTGCATGAAGGGATTGGCCAGGAAGTTGAAGGCCAGTGTGGCCGTGGGCGAGCCGACCACGAAGACAACGGAAAAGCCGGTGGTCGAACCGTTGCGGCCCGAGGCGTCGGCGGTGCCGGCCGTGTCGAGGTGGGCCTCGGCCACGTTGACGGCCTGGGTGCTGGTCGCGCCAGCGGGGAAGGGCGGGAACTGCGTGCTGACGATCTGTGCGTCGCCACGCGCGTAGGTGCCGGTCGGGCCTTGCTGCGAGAAGTCGTTCTGGCCCTTGGTCACGGCGCCGACGGCCGATTGCGGCGAGTCGAGTTGGCCGGAGCCGCCATTGATGACGCTCACGCCGTTCAGGGTGGAGGTGCTGCGCGAAATATTGGTGGAGCTGGCGACAGTGACGACACCGGTCGGATTGCTGATGGTCAGGCCGAAGATGTTGTCGTACGAGTAGCCATAAGCGCCTGCCTGCGCGCCGCCGGCCGCGCACAGCATGGCCAGCGCCGCAGCGGCGGGGAGCAGTTTCAGTTGAGATAGTTTCATTTGGGTTACCTCACAGCATGGAGTGGTGAAAGGGAAGTCGGGTTTGAGTCCTGCAGTCAGGTGCTCACGGCCATTCCAAAGCGACTTCCATGCCAAGCGGGGACTTTGCTTGTAAATCAAGCACTTGCGGGATTGTTGTTGACGTTTGGCAGGGATTGCGCGGTCGGCTGTAAAAAATGCCGACGCCCTGCCGGCAGCCTCAGGCGAGCAGGGCCTGCATGCGTTCCTGCAGGCGTGCATGTGGCGAGTAGTCCTGGAATACAGCCGCCAGTTGCCGTGCCGCCTGCTGCGCCGGGCGATCGCCGAGCAGGCGCGTGACGGCCTGGCGCAAGACGTCGTCGTTGTATCGGTCGGCGCGCAGCAATTGGCCGGCGCCTGCGGCAACGATGCCGTGCATGTTGAGGAACTGGTCGAGATTGCCGGCGATGCCGATGACGGGCACGCCCGCAACCAAAGCCTGCTGGCTGGTGGGGCTGCCGCCATTGCAGATCACCAGGCTGGCGCGGCGTGCGGCCGCGTCGCCAGGCAGGAAGGGTGTGACATGGGCGTTCGGCGGCACGCTGTCCAGTTCAATGGTGCCGGCCGTGGCGGCCAGCACGGTGACGGGCAAGGTCGACAGCGCATGCAGCACGCGCGGCAGCAACTGCGACTGGCCGGAACTGCCCAGGGTGACGTAAATCAGGGGCCGCCCCTGGTCCTGGCGCAGTTCCGGCAGTTGCCACCAGGACGGCAAGTCCATCGGCGGCGCCCAGACGATGGCGCCCAGGTAGCCGTGATGGGCCGGCATGGCCTGCGGTGGAAACAGTTGCGGGATATCGGCATACAGGGTCTGGTCGGCATCGGTATAGATACGGCGCAAGTCGCCACCGAGCGAAGGCAGGCCATGGCGGCGGCGCACGCGGTTCATGGGGACGGCATGGCTGGCAAAGGCCAGCGGGCGTATCAGGCGGAACAGGGGATCGGCCAGCCAGATCGGCAGCATGCGCGTGAGCGGCAGGCTGGGCACCGTGTAGTGCTGGCGCACATGGGGGCTCCAGTAGGCATTGCTGACAGTGATGTAGGGGATGGCGCGCAGGCGCGCGCTGACCGACAGCGACAAACGAAAGTCGCCGATCACCAGATCGGGCCGCACCGCGTCGAACAGGCGCAGGTCGTCTTCGACATAGGCTTGCAAGGTGGCTTCGTCATACACGGGCTTGCCTTGTGCCAGGGCATGCAGGAATTGCCGCGATGGGATGCTGTGGATGCGCCAGCGCTGGAAAGGGGTGCCCTGAAAGCAGAAATCATAGCCATCGGTGCACGCAAAATGCACCTCGTACAGGGTATCGTCCAGTCCTTGCGCCAAGGTCAGCGGACGACCGACATGGGCCAGGGTGACGGCCTCGGCGACAAAGAGAATTTTCTGGCGATGCATCGGTGCTCCGTTTCCCGGCATGCATGGTTGGAGCCGGCTGCTACGGATTAGTTCCCGCACCGCTTTGCGCGCCAGGATTTTCCGGCCTGCGTTACAGTGGTGGCCAAGGAGGAACACCATGGACGCTTTGAACCCACATGCCGGTTTGCATGCCCACAGTACCCCGGAGCCGGACAACGTTCCGCCACCGGAAGGCGATCCGGTGACGCCGCCGCCGGAAAAAATGCCCGACGTCGACCCGGTGCCGATTGAAGAGCCGACGCCGGCGCAGCCCCCCGTCAAGATGCACTGACGGTTGGCCAGGCAGCGCATGGCGCCGGCGGCGTCACGCACTGCCTGTGCGTCGCGCCAATAAAACAACAAAATTGCGCGATGTGCTCGTGCGCACACACAAACCTGCGGCGAACTGCCGTGCGTCACGCAGGCGTCACGATTCTGTTCTTATAATGAGACATCACCATCAATCCAGACCAGGAGACGATCATGGGCAATTCTCTGCATAACAAAATTTATCTGGGCCGTCGCCCTGTGCTGGACAGCAAAAGCTTGCTGGCGCTGGCCCTGACGGGCGCCGTGGCCGGTTGCGGCCTGGCCTGGCTGTTGCTGCGTAACTTCAGATAAATGCCGTCTTGAGGTCATTTCAACGGGCCGGGCGCAGCGCGCGCGGCGATGGAATCACCTTGCCTGTTGCCGATGCGCAGCGGGGCGCGTACCATGGGGGCCGAACACCTGGCCTTTTATGGAAATGCAATGAAGAACGAGAAATTAACAACCGATGAATATGACGCGCTGGAGCAGGTTGCACGCGGCATCAAGACCGAGCGCCCGAGCGCTTGCGTTGCCCGCAATGCCAAGCGCCTGTCCGGCCTGAAGCTGCTCAGCTATGCCAGGGATGGCCGTTTGTCGATCACTGACAAAGCGCAACAACTGCTGTTCCTGCGCCGCTGCATCATGGGATTGCGCGCCGTGGCCGCCGACCCGATGACCAGGCTTGACACCGACGTGGCCTATTTCCTGGGCAAGAAAGCCCATATCGTGGCACGCCCCGAAGGCGAGGGCCACGATATTTCCGACAAGGGCCGCGACTCGCTGGCCGACATCGATACCTTGGGCTTGTAAAGCCTGCCACCGGCCCCTGGGGCCGGTTTTCATTTCCCCCATTACTTTTATCTTCCCCCTTGGAGAACACTTTGGACAGCGCGATGAACTGGTCGGCCCACGAACTGACGATGACGGTCCTGATGACGCCCGATATGGCCAATTTTTCAGGCAACGTACACGGCGGCACCATTTTGAAATATCTCGACAGCGTCGCCTATGCCTGCGCCAGCCGCTATTCGGGCAGCTATGTGGTGACCCTGTCGGTTGACCAGGTGATGTTCCTGCAGCCGATCCACGTGGGCGAACTGGTGACTTTCCTCGCCTCGATCAATTACACGGGCACCACCTCGATGGAAGTGGGCATCCGCGTGGTGACGGAAAACATCCAGCAGCGCCTGGTGCGCCATGCCAACAGCTGCTATTTCACCATGGTGGCCGTCGACGCCAACCGCAAGCCGGTGGCCGTGCCGCCGTTGGTGCTGGAGACGCAAGAGCAGAAGGTGCGCTTCGAGCAGGCCAAGCTGCGCAAGCTGTCGCGCCAGAAAGTATCCAGGAAATAATCTGCCGCACAATAAAAAAACGGCCACCAGAGCGATCTGGTGGCCGTTTTCTATGACCCGCTAGCTAAGAGCGATCCGTGATTAACGGTCGCCGTAGCTGCGGCGCGCGCCGTCGGTGCTGCGCGGGTTGGAACCCTTGTAGCCGCCGCCGGTGCTTGGTGCGCCATCTTTGCGTGGCGCGCCTGGTTTGCTGAACGTGCGTTGGCCCGGCTTGGCGGCAGTGCGATTGTCGCCTGGTTTCCAGCCGCCTGGACGTGCGCTCGAACGTGGTGCCGAGGCGGTTTTCTTCGGCTCGAAGCCTTCGATCACATTGACCGGGATCAATTGCTTGGTAAAGCGTTCGATACGCTTGACGTTCATGCCTTCAGCGTGGTTCACCAGCGAGATGGCCAGGCCGTTGCGGCCAGCGCGGCCGGTACGGCCGATGCGGTGGACGTAATCTTCCGGGAACTTCGGCAGGTCGTAGTTGAACACGTGGGTAATCGTCGGCACGTCGATGCCGCGGGCGGCAACGTCGGTGGCAACCAGTACCTTGACCTGGCCGCGGCGCATGCCGTCCAGGGTGCGGTTACGCGCGCCCTGGTGCATGTCGCCGTGCAAGGCGGCAGCCGAGAAGCCGGCGATGTTCAGACGGTCGGCGATGGTGTCGGCGTCACGCTTGGTCGCGGTAAATACCACGGCCTGGTCCAGCGTTTCGTCGCGCAGCAGGTGGTCCAGCAGGCGATTCTTGTGCGACAGGTCGTCGACGAAGTGCACGCGCTGGGTGATGTTTTCGTGCTTGTTCGACGAACCGGCGATCTGGATGACCAGCGGGTTTTTCGTGATGCGGCGCGCCATGTTGCCGACCACACCGTCCAGGGTGGCCGAGAACAGCATGGTCTGGCGGCCTTCCGGCGTGGCTTCGACGATTTTTTCGATGTCGTCGATAAAGCCCATGTCCAGCATGCGGTCGGCTTCGTCCAGCACCAGGATTTCCAGTTGCGAGAAGTCGATCTTGCCCGAATCCATGTGGTCGATCAGACGGCCTGGGGTCGCCACCAGAATTTCCGGGTTCTTGGCCAGCAATTGCATCTGTTTCGGGTAAGGCATGCCGCCCAGGATCGACACCGCCTTGATGCGGCGGATGCCGGTGCTGTACTTGTCGGTGTTGGTGGTCACCTGCAGGGCCAGTTCGCGGGTCGGGGTCAGCACCAGCATTTTGGGCTGGGCAGCCTTGAAGCGTGGACGCTCGCCGCGGGCGCGCGAGGCTTGCATTTCCTGGTTCGGCGTCTTGCCGGCGGCGTTTTGTTCGGCGCTGGCCAGTTTGTGCAGCGACGGCAGCATGAATGCTGCGGTCTTGCCCGAACCGGTCTGCGACGAGACCAGCAGGTCACGGCCTTCGATCGCCGCAGGAATCGCTTGCAACTGTACCGCGGTTGGCGCGGTGTAGCCCGATTCGGTCAGAGCGGAGATGATGGACGGATGCAGGCCTAAGGATTCAAATGTCATTCTTTTTCTTTCGTGAAAATCAGCGTTCTTGCAAAAAGCAGAACGCAAAATAGCAACGCCAACCAAAACGAAATGACTCGACTAAAAAGAAATTTCGGCACAAAAGCTTTGCGCCGGGACGGTGTCAGGTGCGACACACAAGGCGGGAGGGCTTTAATAAGCGGCATCCTGAGGATGCGCTAAGGCTTGCGAAGCTGCTAAATTTATTGTGCATCTTGCTGCGGCAGAAAGCATATTGCAGCGCACAACGACACTATACCGTATTTTCCACGGTTTTGCACGTTCTAAATGGTTTTGCTTGCGGCAAGCAGCAGATTGTGTCATTTCCATCGCCGTATCCTGGCGATATTGACCTGCCTGCTCGCCTGTGCGAAGTCGACCAGGTTGCCTTCCGGCGCCAGGCGGCCCGGCTGTCCCGGGCCCGTCATGGCGACTGCCTGGACTGGGTAGGCAAGGAAAAACCGGCCGCGACAGCGAGGCTGTGGCGGCCGGTGAAGTTCAGCGCTGGGTCAGGACGTCGGTCAGTGGCGTGCCTTGGCACGGCTGTTGCCGCCACCGCGCTGGATGCGCGGCTTGACCAGCGAGATCGGCGCGGCTTGCACCTTGCCGCCCTTGACGGCGCGGCGCGCATTCTTCAACGCGCGTTCCGGACGGTCCGCTTCGAACAGCATGGTGGCGTTGTCGGCGATTTCCTGGGTAATGTTCATGTTCATGGTGGCCGAGGTTTTCGGTACCAGGATGGTCGAGCCGGCGCGCAGGCGCATGCTTTGCGGAATATTATTGGCCTGGCGCAGCACATCGGCCGTGGTACCGAATTTCGACGCCAGCGTTTCGATGCGTTCGCGCGCATTGGTGATCTTGTGCGTGGTCCAGCTCGAAAGTGCATGGCCCCATTGCGCCAGGTTGGTGGTGAACTTGGCGGCGTTTTCCTGCGGCAGCAAAATCTTGGTCTTTTCACCGCCGATGATGACGGGGCGGTTGAATTGCGGGTTCAGGGCCTTGAATTCGTCGGTCGACAGCTCGGCCAGCTGGGCGGCCACCGTGATGTCGATATCGCTGGTCTTGTCGATGGCGGTGAAATAAGGCTGGTTCTCGACCACCGGCAGGGTCAGGCCATACTGGGCCGGATTGGCGATAATGTTCTTCACCGCCTGCAGCTTGGGCACGTAGTTGCGCGTTTCGGCCGGCATCAGGTCGGCCAGGCTTTCAAAGTCGGTCGGCTTGCCCAGCGACTGGTTTTTCTTGATGGCGCGCTGCACCGAGCCTTCGCCCCAGTTGTAGGCGGCCAGTGCCAGTTGCCAGTCGCCAAACATGTCATACAGGCGCTGCAGGTAGGTGAGCGCCGCATCGGTCGAGGCCAGCACGCCGCGGCGCTCGTCCTTGAACATGTTCTGCTTGAGGTTGAAATCGCGTCCGGTGGCCGGCACGAATTGCCACAGGCCGGCCGCGCTGGCGCTGGAGAAGGCCTGCGGGTTGAAGGCCGATTCGATAAACGGCAGCAAGGCCAGTTCGGTCGGCATGCCGCGCTTTTCCAGTTCCTGCACTACATAGTAGATGTAGCGCGAGGCGCGCGCCGTGGTGCGGGCCAGATGGTCGGGGCGGGTGGCGTACCAGTTGACGTGGTTGGCAACGAGCTGGTTGTTCAGGTCGGGGATTGCATAGCCGCTGCGGATGCGGCCCCAGACATCGGCTTCGCGCAGCGGATCGGAACTGTCGCTGAGATTTTTCATCAGGCGGTCGGTCTTTTGCAGGCGATTGTCGAGTGTCGGGAGCTTTGCCGTGACCTGGGCGGTCATCGGGATCAAGGCCGGCGTGGTGGCGGCGACTGGCGCGTTATCGCTCTCAACACCGGCGTCGTACGCCTGGCTCAGCGCTGGCGCCAGGGCCAGGACCAATGCCGCCAGTGCGGTCGATTTAAAGGAGTTTTCGTGCATAGTGTTCCATTGTTGTCGTCGAGGAAACATCGGACTGAGCCATGAGCAAGCAGCGAGTGTACGTATATCCACATGCCGGAGTCAAGAATTATGTCAGCCTGATGACAGCGAAACGGGTAGTTTCCATTCGCAAATAATGCAATTATTGCCAATAAAATTTGCCCAATAGCGTGTTCGACCGCTGTTATAGCATAGTTGCGTCAGGGCCTGGCGCAAGCGTGACGGCCCTCAAGTATGAGACTGCGCAAAGAGTGCGTACAATTTGGCTTTGCCCGGCCGGTGCAAAGCCGGTCAC
Source organism: Janthinobacterium sp. PC23-8 (assembly GCF_002250505.1). Classification (GTDB taxonomy): domain Bacteria; phylum Pseudomonadota; class Gammaproteobacteria; order Burkholderiales; family Burkholderiaceae_D; genus Janthinobacterium. Next base: position 349,199 of record NZ_NJGY01000001.1, on the reverse strand, counting down.
CCATTGATAGAGAGTCTGCGCTTATGAATACCCCGCCACGCCACGACGACGACCACGCCGTCATTATCGCCAACACCGTCGACTGGCTGGAAAAGGCTGTGATCGGCCTGAACCTCTGCCCGTTCGCCAAGGCCGTGCATGTGAAGAAACAGATCCGCTACGTGGTGTGCGACGCCAGCAATCCGGAAGATTTGCTGGCGATGCTGATGGACGAGCTGCAAACCCTGGCCGATACCAGTGCCGAGCAGATCGACACGACCCTGCTGATCCATCCGTACACACTGAACGATTTCCTCGACTACAACGAGTTCCTCGATGTGGTCGACGCCGCCGTGGAAGACATGCACCTGGCGGGCGAGTTGCAGGTGGCCAGTTTCCACCCGCACTACCAGTTTGCCGAAACGTTCGAGGACGATATCAGCAACTTCACCAACCGCTCGCCCTATCCGACCCTGCACCTGCTGCGCGAGGACAGCATCGAGCGCGCCGTGGAAGCGTTCCCGGAAGCGTCCGAGATTTTCGACAAGAATATCGCCACCCTGGAAAAGCTCGGTCTCGAAGGCTGGGAAAAGCTCGGCATCGCGAAGGTGTCTTGAGATGGCCGGGAATTTGGCTCAGTTGCCCGAGCGCCCCGACACGCCCTGCGTGGCCGTCTGTTCCACCACCTTTGACGAAATCTGCCGCGGCTGCGGCCGCAGCGTGGTGGAAGTGGCGCACTGGGTGTCGATGACGCCGGAACAGAAGGAAGTCGTGTGGGTCAGGATATTGGCGCAGGGCTACCCGCGCCGCAATACCTGAGCCGGTATCAATAGCTGCCGATGAAATCCTTCTTGCCCACTTCCACGCCGTTATGGCGCAGGATGTCGTAAGCGGTGGTCGCATGGAAGAAGAAGTGCGGCAGCGCGTAGTGGAACAGATAGGTCTGGCCCGTGAAGTGCTTGGACTTTTCGCCGCTGCCGGTGGTGATGGCGCGCGTTTCGCTGCCGTCGATGTCCGCTGGCGGCAGGCTTTCCAGGAAGGCGATGGTTTTCACGATGCGCGCCTTCAGTTCGGCAAAGCTCTGTTCGGTATCTTCATACGGTGGCACGGCCACGCCGGCCAGGCGCGCGCCGCAGCCCTTGGCGAAGTCGGTGGCGATCTGGATCTGGCGCACGAAGGGCAGCATGTCCGGGAACAAGCGGAACTGCAGCAGCGCGTTCGGATCGATTTTCTTGTCTTGCGCATGCGTTTCGGCCTTGTCCAGGATGGCGGCCAGGCTGCCCAGGATTTGCTTGAAAACAGGAATCGATGCGGAATGGATGGAGAAGGTCATGGTGGTTCCTCTAGGTAAAGTGGGGCGATGATAGCAAGGTGCAGCCTTTTCTGCTGGGCCGTGCGGTTTCCGGCACATATTCCCACAGCGCCAGCCGGTAGAGATGACTTTGCCCGCTTTTTCCATGCATAATTGCCGTTGAATAATTTCTCCCGCCGTTCGCTTCCCGTAACCTTCCGCTACTATCCGATGATCGCTCGCATGACTTACCAAGGCCCGTGCCTGCATGGCTAATTTTCCGTATCGCCGCTGGCTGGCCAGCCTGCGCACCCTGTATGGTTCCTCGATCTATGGCGCCTTGCTGCTGGTGGTGCTGGGCGGACTGGTGATCCCGGCCCTGATCGGCAGCTATCTGCTGGTCGGCGTGCATGAGCGCCAGTCGGCGCGCACCAGTCTCAACGAAGCGCTGCAGCGCAATGCCGACATCCTGGCGCTGGGCCTGCAGGAGTCGCTGTGGAACATGAATGCCGAATCGGCGCAGTCGCTGGTCGAATCGGTGATGCGCGACCGCGCCGTGCTGCTGGTGCGGGTGGTCGGCCAGGGCGATACCGAATTCATGCGCCTGCAGGCGCCGCAGCGCCCGGTCGGCAATGTCTACCGCGCCGAGCGCAATATTGCCGTGCGCGGCGAACGCATCGGCCATGTGGTGGTTGAAATGGACGATGCGCGCAGCCAGCAGGAGCTGCGCGAAAAGCAGATCGCCTATGTGTTCGTGCTGGGCGCGCAACTGGCCGTGTCGATGGCGCTGATCGTGCTGTTCATGAACCGCCGGCTGCTGGGGCCGCTGCGCCGCCTGATGCGCTTTTCCGACCGCCTGTCGCATGGCGACTTCGATACGCGCCTGGAGGCGGGCGGCAATGACGAGCTGGGCCGGCTGGCCGCGCAGCTCGAGCAGATGCGCGCCGCCATCGGCCAGCTGTTCGAAGACATCGGCCAGCGCGAAGAGCGCTTTCGCACCATCGTCACGCAGGTACCGGGCGCCGTGTTCCGCTACCGGCCGGACGGCGCCATCGATTTCGTCAGCGACGCCATCGAAGACATCGCCGGCTACACGGCGGCGCAACTGATGCGCGGCACCACCCATGCCTGGGTCGACCTGATCTGCCCGGAAGAGCGCCGCATGCACCGCCACGCTGTCAGGGAGGCGGTCGGCGAGATGCGGCCGTATGCGCTGGAATACCGCATCGTCGATGCCAGCGGCACCGAGCGCTGGGTAGCCGAAAATGGCCAGCCGCAGGCCGGCCCTGACGGCCTGTTGTGGGTCGACGGCATCATTGCCGACATCAGCCAGCGCAAGCACCATGAAATGCGCATCGAGGCGCTGCTGACCGAGCAAAGCGCGATACTCGACAATGTGATGTTCGGCGTGATGTTCGTGCGCCGCCGCCGCATCGTTTCCGTCAACCGCCGCTGCGAAGAGCTGTTCGGCTACGATCATGGCGGCATGACGGGCAGTTCGACGGCCATCGTGTTCCCCTCCCGGTATGAGTTCGAAAAGGCGGGCGAGCGCCAGTACCCGGCCATGTCGGCGGGCGGCGACTTCAGCGAGGAGCGCCATTATCGGCGCCGGGACGGCAGCCGCTTCTGGGCGCTGGTGAGCGGCTGCGCGCTCGATCCGCTGCATCCGGCCGAAGGCAGCATCTGGGTGTATGCCGACATCACCGCGCGCAAGGAGGCCGAGGAAAAGCTGCGCCTGTCGGCCACCGTGCTCGAACATATCGCCGACGCCGTGATGGTGGTCGATATCGAGGGCGTGATCGTCGCCGTCAATCCTGCTTTCACGCAAATCACCGGCTATGCCGAGGCCGAGGCGGTCGGCAGGCACTCGTCGCTGACGCGTTCCGAACGCCATGACCCGGCGTTTTACCAGGCCATGCGCGATGAACTGATCGCCTCCGGCTTCTGGCGCGGCGAGCTGTGGCGCCGGCGCAAGAATGGCGAGATCTACCTCGAATGGCTGACCCTGAGCGCGGTGCGCGACACCAACGCGCTGGCCACCCATTACGTGGGCGTCTCGCGCGACATCACCGAGGTCAAGCGGGCGCAGGAAAAGCTCGACCACCTGGCCCATCACGATCCGCTCACGGCGCTGCCGAACCGCCTGCTGTTCCACGACCGCCTGCAGCACGCCTTGCTGCGCGCCGCGCGCCGCGCCGAACAGCTGGCGATCCTGTTTATCGACCTCGACCGCTTCAAGAACGTCAACGACACGCTGGGCCACCATATCGGCGACGAATTGCTGCAGCAGGTGGCGGCGCAGTTGTCGGCGCGGCTGCGCGAAGGCGATACCCTGGCGCGCCTGGGCGGCGACGAATTTATCGTGCTGCTGGAAAATGTCGACGGCCAGTACGGCGCGACCCAGGTGGCGGAAAAACTGGTCGGCATGTTCGAGCAGCCCTTCCTGGTGGCCAGCCACGAATTGTTCGTCACCTGCAGCGTGGGCGTGAGCCTGTACCCGGACGATGCGCAGGACCTGAACATGTTGATCCGCAATGCCGACGTGGCGATGTACCAGGCCAAGGCGCGCGGGCGCAACGGCTACCGCTTCTATGCGCCGTCGATGACGGGCGAGGGCATCGAAAAGCTGCGCCTGGAAACTTTCTTGCGCCGCTCGATCGAAAAGAACGAGATTTTCCTGAACTACCAGCCGCAGGTGGAGATCGACACGGGCCGCCTGATCGGCGTCGAGGCCCTGGTGCGCTGGAACCATCCCGAGCTGGGCCTGGTCGCGCCGGCCCGCTTCATTCCCCTGGCCGAAGACAGCGGCTATATCAACCAGCTGGGCAAATGGGTGCTCGACGAAGCGTGCCGCCAGATGATGCGCTGGCAGGCGCAGGGCCTGCACGTGCCGAAGATGGCGGTGAACCTGTCGGTCAAACAGTTCGAACGCGGCAGCATGGCCGGCATGGTGGCCGACATCCTGCGCGAAACCGGCCTCGAACCACAGCGGCTGCAGCTGGAAGTGACGGAATCGGTGATCATGAACACGGGCGATGCGCTCGGCTTCATCAACGACCTGCACGCCATCGGCGTGGGCCTGGCCATCGACGACTTCGGCACCGGCTACTCCTCGCTGGCCTACCTGAAGCAGTTGCCGGTGCAGACCCTGAAAATCGACCGCTCCTTCATCAAGGACATCGCGCGCGACGCCAACGACGAAGCCATCGCGATCGCCATCATCGAACTGGGCAAGAGCATGCATCTGTCGGTGATCGCCGAAGGCGTGGAAACGCAGGAGCAGGCCGCCTTCCTGCTGCGCCATGGCTGCCGCCTGGCGCAAGGCTATTTTTATAGCCGTCCGGTGCTGGCGCAGGATATAGTCGAGCGCTGGCGCGACAACTAAAACTGACTGGACAATCCCATGGCCGCAAGTACTCCTGCCCGCACGCCCACTCCCCGCCGGCGTTTTCTGCTCAAAGGCCTGGGGCTGGGCGTGGCCGGCTTTGGTGCGCTGGTGCTGGGCTGGGGGGTCTTGCCGCCGCGCCAGCGCCTGCGCGGCAGCGACCCCTTGCCGGTCCAGGATGGCGCCGTGGCCCTGAACGGCTGGCTGGCGCTGCGCCCTGACGGCATGGTAGTGCTGGCCATGCCGCGCAGCGAAATGGGGCAGGGCGTGCACACGGCGCTGGCCATGCTGGTGGCCGAGGAGCTCGACGTGCCGCTGGCGTCCATCACCCTGATGCAGGCGCCCATCGACAAGATCTTCGGCAATGTCGCGATGCTGGTCGACGGTCTGCCGTTTCATCCGGACGATGATGGACGGCTGAAGCGGCTGGCGCAGTGGACGGTGGCCAAGGCCGCGCGCGAACTGGGCGTGGTCGTCACGGGCGGCTCGTCGAGCGTCAAGGACGGCTGGCAGCCGATGCGCGAGGCGGGCGCCAGCGCGCGCGCCATGCTGGTGGCGGCCGCTTGCGCCCAATGGCAAGCCTCGGCGGCGCAGTGCCGCACGCAGGACGGCGAAGTATTGCACGCCGATGGGCGGCGCGCCAGCTACGCCAGCCTGGTGCAAAGCGCCAGCGCGCTGGACCCGGGCCAGCCCGTGTTGAAATCCCCTGCGCATTTCAAGCTGATCGGCAAGGCCATGGCGCGCACGGACACGCAGGCGAAAGTCAATGGCCGCGCCGTGTTCGGCATCGACGCGCGCCCGCCCGGCATGCTGTACGCGGCCCTGCATCTGCCGCGCCGCCTGGGCGACACCCTGTCCTCGTTTGACGCGCCGGTGGCGCTGGCCATGCCGGGCGTGAAAAAAGTGCTGGACCTGACCTCGGCGCTGGGCGCGCACAGCATCTCGTGCGCGGCCGTCGTGGCCGATACCTGGTGGCGCGCCAGACAGGCGGCGGCCACCTTGCCGACGCAGTGGCAGGCGGGAGCGCAATCGAATCTGTCCAGCGCCGAGGTATTTGCCGATTTTGCGCGCCTGCTCGACGTCGAGGCCGGCCATGTCTACCATGCCAGCGGCGAGGTCGAGGGCAAGCATGTGCGGGAGCTGCAGCAGATCACCGCCGAATACCATGCGCCTTTTCTGGCCCATGCGGCGATGGAGCCGGTCAACTGCACCGCGCAGGTAAAAGACGGCAAGGTGCACCTGTGGGTCTCGACCCAGGCGCCCGGCATCGCCGTCGATGTGGCGGCCAGGGTGGCCGGCGTGGCCAGCGGCGACGTCACCATCGAGGTGCTGCTGCTCGGTGGCGGCTTTGGCCGGCGCCTGGAAGTGGACATGGTGGCGCAGGCGGTGGCCATCGCGCTGCAGTGCGAGGGCGCGCCGGTGCAGCTGATCTGGACGCGCGAACAGGATACGCAGCACGATATGTACCGGCCGGCGGCGCTGGCGCGCTTCCATGCGCGGCAGGACGCGCACGGCCGCATCGCTTCCTGGGACAACAAGTCCGTCAGCGCCTCGATCACGCACCAGTACTTGCAGCGCAATTTTGGCCTGCCCGGCATGGGGCCGGACAAGACCACGGCCGAAGGCGAATTCGACCTGCCCTACGAGATCGCCCACCAGCGTATCGCCCATGTGATCGCCGACAGCCTGGTGCCGGTCGGTTACTGGCGTTCGGTAGGCCACTCGCACAATGCGTTTTTCAAGGAAAGCTTTATCGATGAACTGGCGCATGCGGCCGCGCAGGATGGCGTGGCGTTCCGGCGCGCCATGCTGCAACACCATCCGCGCCACCTGGCCGTGCTCGACGCCGCCGTGGCGCAAGCCGGCAGCGCGCCGCCCGGCCATGCGCACGGCGTGGCGCTGCACCAGTCGTTTGGCAGCATCGTTGCGCAAGTGGCGCAGGTGTCGGTGGAAAACGGCGAGATCCGCGTGCACAGGGTGGTGTGCGCCATCGATTGCGGCCTGGCCGTCAATCCGAATATCGTCGCCCAGCAGATGGAATCAAGCGTGCTGTTCGGCCTGTCGGCGGCGCTGGGCGGCGAAATCACGTTCAAGGAAGGCAAGGTCGTGCAGGGCAACTTCCACGATTACCCGGTGCTGCGCATGGGCCAGGCGCCTCACGTCGAGACCATCATCATCGCCAGCGCTGCGCATCCGCAAGGCGTGGGCGAGCCGGGCACGCCGCCCATCGCGCCGGCGGTGGCCAATGCCGTGTTTACGTTGACGGGCAGGCGGCTGCGCAGCCTGCCCTTGCGGCTGGGGTAGAAAAGCTCAGCCGATCGCCAGCATGGTGCGCAGATTGCAGTCGCGCTGCCAGCCGCGCCGCTCCTCGTTGCTGGCCGATAGAGCCGCCAGTTCGGCCGCAGTGAGCGCCTGCTGCGCCTGCACCATGCGGTGCGCAAGGCCGCCATCGGGCAATACGGTGCCAAAAAATGCCACGTTGTCGTCCTGCTGGATCAGCAGGGTAGGGAAGTTCTCGATATCGAGTTCGCCCACCACCTCGGACTGGTCTTCGATATCGATCCAGACAAACACCGCGTCGGGGTGGCGCGCAGCGAGCTCCTCGAACGTGGCGCGGTAGCTGGCGCAAGTGCCGCACCACTGCGCGCACAGGCAGGCGATGATCCAGCGCGGGCCGGCCAGGGCGGCCGCGATGGCGGCGCGGTTGTCGGTAGTTAAGGTCAGGCTAGGCATGTCTTGGTGGCATTCAGTGCAGATGGCGCTCGCGCCGGTGCGCATATTCTACCGCGCCAGGACCAGGCAGGCTTGGCAACTGCCCAGTCGGTACAAGCGGTTTTTTGATGCCGGGACGGTTTCTAGTGGATAATGCTGGAAATTGCGCGCTCATTACGCTGGTCCATGCTGTTTCCTGGCCCGGCAGCCTGACCCTCCCAGTCTGTTCCCATGCTCTGCCCGGTATAAGCGTAAGCGCAGCCCCACCTTTACTTTATTTTATGGAATTGCCAGCTTATGTTGAGTTACCGCCACGCCTTTCATGCGGGTAATCACGCCGATGTGTTGAAGCATTATGTGCAGATTCAGTTGTTGCAGTACCTGAATCAAAAAGATACCGCCTACAGTTATATCGATACCCATTCGGGTGCCGGCGTGTATGCGCTCGACGGCGGCTATGCGTCGAAGAACGCCGAGTATGAAACCGGCATCGCCCCGCTGTGGGACCGTACCGACCTGCCGGCATCGCTGGCCGAGTACCTGAAACTGATCAAGGAAATGAATCCGAGCGGCAAGATGCGCTACTACCCGGGTTCGCCGTATTGCGCCGACCAGGTCAGCCGCGAGCAAGACCGCTTGCGCCTGTTCGAGCTGCACCCGGCCGATGCGAAGATTCTTGCCGATAATTTCCGCAAGGTCGAAGCCCACGCGCTGGCCCAGGGCGAACGTCCGACCGTGCGCGGCAAGCGCGTCATCATCACCAAGGCTGACGGTTTCCAGAGCCTGAAAGCGCTGCTGCCGCCGCCGTCGCGCCGCGCGCTGGTGCTGATCGACCCGCCGTATGAAGACAAGATGGATTACCGCAAGGTCAAGGACACCCTGGCCGACGCCCTGGTGCGCTTTCCTTCCGGCATCTATGCCGTCTGGTATCCGGTGCTGCAGCGCATGGAGTCGCGCCAGTTCGCCGACAAGCTCAAGCAACTGCCCTCTACCGAATGGCTGCACGTGACCCTGACGGTCAATACGCCCTCGCCGGACGGCTTTGGCCTGCACAGCAGCGGCATGTTCATCCTCAACCCGCCGTACACGCTCGAGCCGATGCTGCGCGAAGTCATGCCTTACCTGGTCAAGGTGCTGGGCCGTGACGATGGCGCCAAATTCGTGCTGGAAACAGGCAAGGGTGGCGTCAGGAACACGGGTACGCGCCGCGTCTGATGGTGGTTTGCGCGCACCGCGTGCGCTGTAGAACATAACGATGTGGCAGGCTGGGGCTATACTGGGTACGGGTCGGCAAGCGCCGTCCCAGGCCCTGCCGCAGCCTGAACGCGGCCCTCATTAGCGGGCTGTTCCATGACTCTCTCCTGCCAAAATCCTGCGCTGCAAGACTTCTTTCTCGCCCGTCAGCCCATCCTGAACCGCGACCAGCGCCTGGTCGCCTACGAATTGCTGTTTCGCAGCACCGCCGACAACCACGCCAGGATCACCGGCGACGCCGTCTCGGCCACCGCCACCGTGATCGCCCATGCGTCCGACCTGGGCATGGAGCAGGTGGTGGGCTTGCAGCTGGCCTTCATCAATGTCGATGCGGTGGCGCTGATGAGCGACTTTATCGGCTTCCTGCCGCATCACAGGGTGGTGCTGGAAATCCTCGAAACCGTGCGTCCCACGCCGGCCCTGCTGGCGCGCATCGGCGAGCTGCGCCAGGCCGGCTTTCGCTTTGCCCTCGACGACGTGGTGCTCGATACGCCCGATGTGCAGCAATTGCTGCCGCTGGTGGACGTGATCAAGGTCGATATCGCCCAGCTGACACCGGATGAATTGCCGCGCCTGGCGCGGGCGCTGGCCGGGTCGCGCAAAAAACTGCTGGCGGAAAAAGTCGAAACCGTGGCGCAGTTCGAGCAATGCCTGGCGCTGGGCTTTGATTTTTTCCAGGGTTATTATTTTGCGCGGCCTGTGATTCTCAGCGGCAAGCGCATGTCGGCCTCGGAATTGGCGATTTTGCATCTGCTCGAACTGATACAAGGCAATGCCGACAACCGCGAGCTCGAGCGCTGCATCAAGCACGACGCGATGATCGGCCTGAACCTGCTGCGCCTGGTCAATACGCCCGCCGTCAGCGCCGGCGTGCGCGTCGACACCCTGGGCCAGGCCTTGCTGCTGCTGGGGCGCAGGCAATTGCAGCGCTGGCTGCAGATCCTGCTGTATGTGCGGCCCGGAACGTCAGCGCAGTTCACCTCGCCCTTGCTGCAACTGGCCACCACGCGCGGCAAGCTGCTGGAACTGATGACGCAAAAACTGCGGCCGGGCCAGCATCAATATGCCGATATCGGTTTTACGGTGGGCATCATGTCGCTGATGGACACGCTGTTTTCCATGCGGATGAGCGAAGTGGTGAGCAGCGTGCGCGTCAACAGCAAGGTCAGCGACGCCTTGCTGTTCCGTCATGGCGAACTGGGCAATATGCTGGCGCTGGTCGAGCAGCTCGAGCAAGCCGATGGCGGCCCGGCCACGGCCGCCATGCTGGCGCAATTGCAATTGTCGGAAAACGAGCTGACGGCCATACAGATGGCCGCCTATGCCTGGGTCAACGACTATGTGCACGGCATTTCGCGCACCGTGCATTGATGCTTATTGCCCCAGCAGCAAAAATACGGTCGGCTTCTTGTGGAAGTCTGGCGCCTTGCCGGCCGCCAGCTGTTTCTTCCACTGCCCGCCGTTCAGGGTCTGGATGGTTTCCGTATCCAGGCTCAGGTCGGTCGCCACGCAGATCAGCGTCGTGGCCTGGCATTGCGCCACCAGGGCTTCGAGCATGGCGGCGTTGCGGTACGGCGTTTCAATGAAAAGCTGGGTTTGCTTTTCGCTGCGCGAGCGGCTTTCCAGGTCCTTGATGCGCTTGGCGCGCAGCGCCGCATCCGTCGGCAGATAGCCATTGAAGGCAAAGCTTTGTCCGTTCAGGCCGCTGGCCATCACCGCCAGCAGGATCGATGACGGCCCCACCAGCGGGCGCACTGTCACGCCATGCTGATGCGCCAGGCGCACCAGGTCGGCGCCGGGATCGGCCACCGCCGGCACGCCCGCCTCCGACACCAGGCCCGCGTCGCGTCCGGCCAGCAGCGGCGCCAGCAGGCCGGCCAGCGCCTGCGCCGGGGTATTCACATTCAGTTCAGAAATCGTGATTTCCTGCAAAGGTTTCGCCAGCGGATGTTTGATGGCGATCAGTTTCAGGAAGGCACGCGCCGTCTTGGCGTTTTCGGCCACGAAATAATCGAGCTGCGCGGTGATGCTGCGCACCTGCTCGGGAATGATATGGCCCAGCGCATCTGCCGGGCTGTCGGACAGGCCGAGGTGGTTGGGGATCAGGTAAAGGGTGCCGGTCATGGTGTGTGCTTGTTAAATGGTAAAAAACGCCACGCCCGCGCGGCGCAGCATGCCGGTCAGGGCAATCAGCGGCAAGCCGGTCAGGGCGGTCGGGTCGGTCGTGTCGATGCTGGCCAGGATGGCGATGCCCAGGCCCTCGTTCCTGGCGCTGCCGGCGCAGTCATACGGCTGTTCGATGCGCAGATACGCGTCGAGCTCGGCGTCGGGCAGGTCGCGCACGGTGACGATGGTCTCGATATCCTCGACCTGGGCGGTGGCGACCGCCTGGCGGCCATCGAGCAGGCACAGCGCCGTATGGAAGATCACCTCGCGCCCGCGCATGGTCTGCAACTGGCGCAATGCCTTGTCGTGATTGCCCGGTTTGCCGATCTGCGCGCCGTCCAGCGTGGCGACCTGGTCGGAGCCGATCACCAGGCTGCCAGGGAAGCGCTCGAGCACGGCCTGCGCCTTGGCCTGGGCCAGGCGCAGGGCGGTGGCGCTGGGCTGCTCGCCGGGCAGGGGGCTTTCGTCGAGGTCGGGTATGGCCACCTCGAACGGCAGGCGCAAGCGCGACAGCAGTTCCTTGCGGTAGGCGGAGCTCGAAGCAAGAATCAGGCGCAATGGGGTGGAAGTTGGTATCATTCGTTGTATAAAGCGGCTGGCAAGGCCGCCAGTGTAGACGGTCGCGGCGTTACTGCGCAATTTTGCTTGCGGCTGCGTGCCTGAAGTAGCCTGCTTGATATCAAAAAAATGCAAGCAGGCTTTGACTCCGGCTTGAAAACCCTGTTATGATCGCTGGTTTTCCGGGGAAATTTTCTACCAATGAATGCTTTTGTGATCGACGCCTTTGATTTTTGTCGTATCAGCGGGAGCCGCGAGGGTGTCACTCCTGTCGCTGAAATGACCCGGTTGACCAAGGATTGTGCCGATACTTCCGGCGAGATCGCCTGGAAAATCGTCGGCGGCACCAGCAAGCTGGGCTACCCGCAGCTGACCTTGGCGGTCAACGGCACCGTTCAGCTGGTATGCCAGCGCTGCCTGGTCCCGTTTGCTTACGATATCGATTCTTCGACAGTATTAGTGCTTGGCAAGGATGACGAGCATGCGGACGAGATCGAAGAGATCATCGACGATGAGTCGATCGACGTGATCGTCGGCAGCCGCAGCATGGATGCCGCGGCCCTGATCGAAGATGAAGCCTTGCTGGCCCTGCCGCAGGTACCCAAACATGAGGTTTGCCCCGATACGGCGCAGCTCGATGCTCTCAAGACCGAAAAGAAGTCGCCGTTTGCGGCCCTGAAAGACTTGAAGCCAGAATAAGCAGTGTGTAACCAACGTGTCAAACGCGTGTAGTAATCGAGTATGGCAGTGTGTAGTGAAACGTAGCATGAAATAAACGATGTCGGTACGGCCTGTTTTCGGATAGTCTTTGCCGCTGGGATACTCGATTCGCATGAATTTGCTGATCGATTGTGCTAAAATTTTAGAACTTATGTATTAGGAGTCATCATGGCAGTTCAACAGAACAAGAAAACCCCTTCCAAGCGCGGCATGCACCGTTCGCACGACTTCCTGGTCGCGCCGCAATTGAGCGTCGAGCCAGTTACCGGCGAAACACATATGCGTCACCATATCAGCCCTAACGGCTTCTATCGTGGCCGTAAAGTGTTGAAGACCAAAAACGACGAGTAATCGACGTTTTGTTGGGTAAGATGAAAGCGGTGTTGCGTTGGTTTTTCGGCGTGGCGCCGCTTCTTCTTTTTTATCGGCTGCAATTCATCTTGTGCACCGTCATTTTGAATCACGCTGGCCAGGTCTGCGCATCCCTGCAGCGACAGTCCGATTCACACCTTGCCGCAAGCCCGCAGCGGTACTGAATCACACCAAATGACAATCAAAATTTCTATCGACTGCATGGGCGGAGATCACGGTCCCTCAGTCACGATCCCCGCAGCACTTTCCTTTATTGAACACGAACCTGACGCCGAACTGATCCTGGTAGGATTGGAAGACGTGATCCGTGCCGAGCTGAAAAAGCACAAGGCGGAGACGCATCCGCGCCTGTCGGTATTGCATGCTTCCGAACAAGTCACCATGGACGACCCGCTCGAAGTGGCCCTGCGCCGCAAGAAGGATTCGTCGATGCGCGTGGCCATCGAACAGGTCAAGAATGGCGCGGCGCAAGCCTGCGTTTCCGCCGGCAATACCGGCGCCCTGATGGCCGTGTCGCGCTATGTGCTGAAAACCATGTCGGGCGTGGACCGCCCGGCCATCTGCAGCATCCTGCCGAATCAAAAGAACGGTCCGACCTATATGCTGGACCTGGGCGCCAACGTCGATTGCGAACCGCATCACTTGCACCAGTTCGCCATCATGGGCTCGGTGCTGGTGTCCGCCATGGAAAACATCGAGCGCCCGACCATCGGCCTGCTGAACGTGGGCACGGAAGACATCAAGGGCAATGAAGTGGTGAAGCTGACCGCCAAGCTCTTGCAGGCCGACCACGAGCGCGGCGCGCTGAACTTTCATGGCAATGTGGAAGGCAACGATATTTTCAAGGGCACCACCGATATCGTCGTCTGCGACGGCTTTGTCGGCAACGTCACCCTGAAGGCCATCGAAGGCCTGGCGCGCTTCATGAAAGACGTGCTGACCTCGGAATTCAAGCGCAATCCGATTACCATCCTCGGTGCCCTGATCGCGCGCGGCGCCCTGAAAGCCATTACCAACCGCCTGAACCCCTCGCGTTATAACGGCGCCAGCCTGCTGGGCCTGCGTGGCCTGGTGATCAAGAGCCATGGTGGCGCCGATGCCTATTCGTTCGAATGGGCCTTGCGCCGCGCCTATGAGGCGGCAAAGAATGATGTGCAGGCCCAGTTGGCCAGCATGATCGCCGAGCTGATGCCGCGCATACCAGTGGCGCAGGAAGCTCAATCTACAAGCTCCAGCATTTAGTGGATGATAAGCATGACTATCGTACGTAAAATTTACAGCAAAATCATCGGTACCGGCAGCTACCTGCCGGAGAAGCGCGTCACCAACCAGGATCTGACGGAACAGCTCGCCGCCAAGGGCATCGAGACCTCGGATGAATGGATCGTGTCGCGCAGCGGCATCTCGGCGCGCCACTACGCGGCACCACTGCAAAATTCCTCGGACCTCGGCGTCGAAGCGGCCAAAAAGGCGCTGGAGATGGCCGGTCTCGACGGCAACGATCTGGACCTGATCATCGTCGCCAGTTCGACCCCCGACTTTTTCGGCAGCTTCCCCAGCACCGCCTGCATCGTGCAGAGCAAGCTGGGCATTACCAATCATTGCGCCGCCGTCGACGTGCAGGCCGTCTGCAGCGGCTTTGTCTACGCGGTTGCCACCGCCGACAGCTTCATCCAGTCGGGCATGCATAAAAACGTGCTGGTGATCGGCGCCGAAGTGTTTTCGCGCATCCTCAATTTCGACGACCGCGGCACCTGCGTGCTGTTCGGCGACGGCGCCGGCGCCATCGTGCTGACGGCATCGGACGAGCCGGGCATCCTGGCCACCAAGCTGCACGCCGATGGCCGCCACTCGGATATTCTCAGCGTACCGGGTAGTGTGGCCGGCGGCGCACTGGCCGGCAGCGCCTTCCTGTACATGGACGGCCCGGCCGTGTTCAAGCTGGCCGTGTCGGTGCTGGAAAAAGTCGCGCATGAGGCCTTGGCGCACGCCAACATGACGCCGGACCAGATCGACTGGCTGATTCCGCACCAGGCCAATATCCGCATCATGAACAGCACCGCCAGAAAGCTTGGCTTGCCATTGGAAAAGATGGTCGTCACGGTCGACCAGCATGGCAATACCTCGGCCGCCTCGATCCCGCTGGCGCTGGACATCGCCGTGCGTGATGGCCGCGTCAAAAAAGGCGACAATGTGATGATGGAAGGCGTGGGCGGCGGCTTTACCTGGGGTGCCGTGCTGGCCCGCATGTAGGCTGCAAGCAAGCTGCAACACTATTCAAAAAACGGAGTCACGATGACACAATTTGCATTTGTTTTCCCAGGCCAGGGTTCGCAAGCGATCGCGATGCTCGACGGTTTCGCCGGCAACCCGGTGGTGGCGCAGACCGTCGCCGAAGCGTCCGAGGCGCTGCGCTTCGACCTGGGCAAGCTGATCGCCGAAGGTCCGAAGGAAGAGCTGGACCTGACCACCAATACCCAGCCCGTCATGCTGACGGCGGCCGTGGCCTTCTACCGCGCCTGGCTGGCGGCCGGCGGCCCGCTGCCCACCGTGGTGGCCGGTCACAGCCTCGGTGAATATTCGGCGCTGGTCGCCGCCGGCGTGATCGCCTTCAAGGACGCCGTGCCGCTGGTGCGCTTCCGCGCGCAGGCGATGCAGGAAGCCGTGCCGGTCGGGCAGGGCACCATGGCGGTCGTGCTGGGCCTGTCGGACGACGAGGTGCGCGCCGCCTGTGCGCAAGCGTCCGCCGAAAACCCGGCCCTGGTGGTCGAGCCCGTCAACTTCAATGCGCCTGCGCAAGTGGTCATCGCCGGCCATACGGCCGCTGTCGAGCGCGCCTGCGAGCTGGCCAAGGCCAAGGGCGCCAAGCGCGCCATGAAGCTGCCGGTATCGGCGCCGTTCCACTCCTCGCTGCTGCAACCTGCATCCGACCGCCTGCGCGACTATATGGCCGACCTGGCGTTCAATACGCCGCAGATCGCCCTGATCAACAACGTCGATGTCGCCATCGTGACCGATCCGGCTGGCATCAGGGATGCGCTGGTGCGCCAGGCGGCCAGCCCCGTGCGCTGGGTGGAGACCATGCAGAAGGTAGCGGCGGACGGCATCACCCAGGTGATCGAATGCGGTCCGGGCAAGGTCCTGATGGGCCTGGCCAAGCGCATCGATCCGGTGCTGGTGGGTGACGCCATCGTCGACCAGGCCTCGCTTGACCGTATTTTGACGCAGCTCAAATAAACAGTGCGCGGCAGCGGGCTTGCTTTGCTGCCGCCAGCCATTTTTAAGGATACTCATGAAGCTAACGAATCAAGTCGTGCTGGTCACGGGCGCCTCGCGCGGCATCGGCCGCGCCATCGCCACCGAGCTGGGCAAACAGGGCGCGACCGTGGTCGGCACCGCCACCTCGGACGCCGGTGCGCAGGCAATCACCGACTACCTGGCCGCCGAAGGCGTGGCCGGCAAGGGCGTGGTCCTGAACGTGACCGATGCGACGCGCTGCGCGCAAGTGGTCGACGAGGTGCAGAAAACCTATGGCAGCCTGTCGATCCTGGTCAACAATGCGGGCATCACGCAAGACCAGCTGGCCATGCGCATGAAGGATGAAGAGTGGGACAATGTGATCGCCACCAATCTGTCGGCCGTCGGTCGCTTGTCGCGCGCCGTCTTGCGCGGCATGATGAAGGCCAAGGCCGGGCGTATCATCAACATCACCTCGGTGGTGGCCTCGTCGGGCAATCCGGGCCAGATGAATTACGCGGCGGCCAAGGCCGGCGTGGAAGGCATGAGCCGCGCGCTGGCGCGTGAAATCGGCAGCCGCAACATTACCGTCAATTGCATCGCCCCCGGCTTTATCGATACCGACATGACCAAAGCCTTGAGCGACGAGCAGCACGCGGCCTTGCTGACGCAAATTCCGCTGTCGCGCCTGGGCAAGCCGGAAGATGTGGCGGCCGCCGTGGCGTTCCTGGCTTCGCCGCAAGCGGCTTACATCACGGGCACGACCTTGCACGTGAATGGCGGCATGTACATGAATTGATGTGAAGATAGATGAAACACCAGTTTGTGGCATGATGTGCAACTGGTTTTTTGACTATAATCGCATCTTTTAGCAGCAGTTTCGGTTGAATTATCAGCAGACGCCGAAATTAGTATCCGGACGCGCAAACCTGATAAAATGCGCGCACTTTCCGTAACACACACTTTGGAGCCATAACATGTCGGATATCGAACAACGCGTTAAGAAAATCGTCGCTGAGCAACTGGGCGTTGCAGAAGCAGACATCAAAATCGAATCCTCCTTCGTCGACGACCTGGGCGCCGATTCCCTGGACACCGTGGAACTGGTGATGGCACTGGAAGACGAATTCGAAATGGAAATCCCTGACGAACAAGCTGAAAAAATCACCACCGTGCAACAGGCGATCGACTACGCCACCGCACACGTCAAGGCCTAAGCCTGTCTGACCGACTTCAGGAGAATCGCTTGAGCCGTTCTAAAAACCGTCGTGTTGTTGTCACCGGCCTGGGCTGCGTTTCACCTGTCGGCAATACTATTGCCGAGGCGTGGAGCGCAATCGTCGAAGGAAAATCGGGCATCGCCACGATTACCAAGTTCGATGCGCAGCCATTCACCACGCATTTTGCCGGTGAAGTCAAGGGTTTCAATATCGAAGATTATATCTCCGGTAAGGAAGCTCGCCATATGGATACCTTTATCCATTACGGCATGGCTGCCGGCATCCAGGCGATGCAGGACTGTGGCCTGGAGGTTACCGAAGAGAACGCCGAGCGTATCGGCGTCATCATCGGCTCCGGCATCGGTGGCTTGCCGCTGATCGAAGAAACCAAGTCCGAGTACGAAAAACGTGGCCCGCGCCGCATCTCGCCCTTTTTCGTGCCTGCCTCGATCATTAACATGATCTCTGGCAACCTTTCGATCAAATATGGTCTGAAAGGCCCGAACCTGGCCATCGTCACGGCTTGCACCACCGGTTTGCACAGCATCGGCGCGGCCGCGCGCATGATCGAGTACGGCGATGCCGACGTCATGATTGCCGGCGGCGCCGAATCGACCGTGTCGCCACTGGGCCTGGGCGGTTTCGCCTCGGCACGTGCCTTGTCGACCCGCAACGATGACCCGGCAACGGCGTCGCGTCCGTGGGATACCGACCGCGACGGTTTTGTGCTCGGCGAAGGCGCCGGCGTGATGGTGCTCGAAGAGTACGAACACGCGGTGGCCCGCGGCGCCAGGATCTATGCCGAAGTGCATGGTTTCGGGATGAGCGCGGATGCTTATCACATGACCTCGCCGCTGGAAGATGGTAGCGGCGGCAGCAGGTCGGTGATCGCGGCGCTCAACAACGCAGGCCTGAACCCGGACCAGATTCAATATCTGAACGCGCACGGTACGTCGACCCCGCAGGGCGATGTGGCCGAAGTGATGGGCGTCAAGCGCACCTTCGGCGACCATGCGAAAAACCTGGTAGTGAACTCGACCAAATCGATGACGGGCCATTTGCTGGGCGGCGCGGGCGGTCTGGAAGCGGTGTTTACGGTCCTGGCGCTGCACCATCAGGTGTCGCCGCCGACCATCAACATCTTCAACCAGGATCCGGCGTGTGATCTCGATTTCTGCGCCAACACGGCGCGGGACATGAAGATCGATTTTGCAGTGAAAAATTCCTTTGGCTTCGGCGGAACGAATGGCACGCTGATTTTCGGCAAAGCGAAATAAGCTGTTCATTGCTTGAACTTTCTGGCGCTCGCTGCGGTCAAACCGTAGTGAGCGCTGATTCGGCGCCAACGTTCGTTGGCACCTGAATTTGCCCGGCATGGTGCCGGCGCGCCTGATATTTCCCCATTGAGAATGTATGTCGATTGCCGTATCGGCTGTCTTGCGCACGCCTGTCGGCTTGCTTCTGCTGCAAGCCTGCCTGGGTCTTGGCGCCTTGCTGGCGGCCTGGCCGCTGGCAACGGGCGCCTATGCCCTGGCCTGGCCTGCTGCACTGATCAGTGTGGCTGGCGGCGTGCTGGTGCTCGCCGTGCCCGGCGTTGTGTGGTGTTCTCGCAGAAAGCCGCGCACGCTTGATATTTCACCGGTTGGCCAGTTTCGGCTGACGGAACATGAGGTACTTGAGGCACATGCGGGGCGGTCCGCGGCACCCGCGCAGCCGCTGCGCCTGCTGCCCGGCTCCACCTTGTGGCCTGCGCTGCTGGTGCTGCGCCTGGCCGATGACGACGGGCGCACCGTCACGGTGGTGGTGCAGCGCGCCCTGCCGGGCACGCTGGCGTTCCGCGAACTGGCCGTGGCATGCCGTGCCATCGCGGCGCGCGGGAGGGCGTTATAAAAAGTGCGGAAACTACTGAACTTCTTGCAGCGGGCCAACTCTATAACCATACAGACGCCCGCGCTGCATGCTACCAGGGATACAGGGCGTGAGGACAGAACGCGAAGGTGATCAATTATTGGTCGAGCGGGTCCAGGCTGGCGACAGGCGGGCATTTGACGTACTGGTATCGAAATACCAGCGGCGCCTGATGCGGCTGGTATCGCGGCTGGTGCATGACCCGGCGGAGGCCGAAGATGTGGTGCAAGAAACCTTTATCAAGGCGTATCGCGCGCTGCGGCATTTCCGCGGCGACGCGGCCTTTTATACCTGGCTCTATCGCATCGGCATCAATACGGCCAAAAACCATCTGGTTACCCAGGGCCGGCGCGCGCCCACGTCCGGCGACACCGATGCCGAACACGCCGAGTCCTTTGATGACGGCAACAAGCTGCGCGACAATAATACGCCCGAGTCCGTGCTTGCCAGCAAGCAGATCGCCGCCACCGTCAATGCGGCCATGGATGTGCTGCCGATCGAATTGCGCACCGCCATCGTGCTGCGCGAAATCGAAGGGCTGAGCTATGAAGAGATCTCGGAAATCATGGCCTGTCCGATCGGTACCGTGCGCAGTCGTATCTTTCGGGCGCGCGAGGTGATTGCGGAAAAACTCAAACCCTTGCTGGACATGCCGATTGACAAGCGTTGGTAATGCACTGACCATAAGCAAGCCGCACCACTTCCTTTGACTGGCAGGACCCAAGATGGACACATATCCAGGATTGCACGAGCATATTTCGGCCTTGGCCGATGGCGAACTGGCGGCGAGCGAACTCGAACTGGCCTTTGCCGCGCTCGACACCGATGCGGGGCAGCAGGCCTGGCATGCGTATCGCCAGATCGGCGAGGCATTGCGCGCCGGGCAGGACGCGCTGGCCCTGAGCGCCGGCTTCGACGCGCGGCTGGCCAGCCGCCTGGCGTGCGAAGCCGTACCAGCCCCGCTCCTGGCGCCGGTCGCGACCACGGTGTCCAGCGTAACCGGGCAGCCGGGCGTGGGCGCTGTTCCCCAGCGCTAGTTTCCTGGACTGCTTACGCCAGCCTTAATACCGGCGCCACCCTCTTGACACCGGCCTTCTGCACGATTGACACTAGCCGCTGGCGATATCTTGCTTATGCGATATATTGTTGCACGGTTTGCCATGTGCGGTCTGTCCAAGGCCGCCGTCTGTGCCTCCGGCGCCTTGCCCTTGGCCGCAGCATGGGCGGGAAGGCAACAGCTCGCTCCGACTAACATTCGAAAAGATAACTCCATGAAAAAAAATATTTATGCACACAGCAAAACGTTTTCAGCGAAGACGCTTTCCGCCTTATGTCTGGGGACGGCCGGCGCTTTGTTCGCGCCCGCCATGCTGGGCGTCGTCGCGTCTGCCCAGGCCGCCGTGCCCGCCGTGCGGTCCGTTCAATTGCCTGATTTTGCCGACCTGGTCGATGCCGTCGGCCCGGCCGTCGTCAATATCCGCACCACCGAGCGCCTGAAGATGGGCGCTGCTGGCGCCGGCAGCAGCGACGAGCAGGAAATGCAGGAATTCCTGCGCCGTTTTTTTGGCGGCGCCATGCCCGCGCCGCGCCAGCAGGGTCCGCGCAGCCGCCGCGCCCCGCCGGAACAGGAAGTGCAGCGCGGCGTCGGCTCCGGCTTCATCATTTCCGCCGATGGTTATGTGCTCAGCAATGCGCATGTGGTCGATGGCGCCGATGAAGTCTATGTCACGCTGACCGACAAGCGCGAATTCAAGGCCAAGGTGATTGGCGCTGACGCGCGCACCGACGTGGCCCTGCTGAAAATCGAAGGCGCCAACTTGCCGCGCGTGACCATCGGCGACTCGGAAAAAATCCGCGTCGGCGAATGGGTGATCGCCATCGGCTCACCCTTCAACCTGGAAAACACGGTGACTGCGGGCATTATCTCGGCCAAGTCGCGCGATACGGGCGACTACCTGCCGCTGATCCAGAGCGACGTGGCCGTCAACCCGGGCAACTCGGGCGGTCCGCTGATCAATCTGCGCGGCGAAGTGATCGGCATCAATTCGCAGATCGCCACCCTGTCCGGCGCGTATAACGGCATTTCGTTTGCCGTGCCCATCGATGAAGCCATGCGGGTGGGCGAGCAACTGAAAAAGACCGGCAAGGTGGTGCGCGGACGCATCGGCGTGCAGATCGGCGAAGTGAGCAAGGAAGTGGCCGAATCGCTGGGCTTGCCAAACGCCAAGGGGGCGCAAGTGTCGCTGGTCGAACCCGGCGGCCCGGCCGACAAGGCCGGTGTCAAGCCCGGTGACATTATCCTGAAATTCAATGGCACCCAGATCCAGCGCTCGTCCGACCTGCCGCGCCTGGTGGGCGGCGCCGCCGTCAATGGCAAGGCCACCATCACCGTCTGGCGCAAGGGCGCGCAGCAGGAGCTGCCCGTCACGGTGGCCGAACTGGAAGGCGGGAAGACGGCAGGCAAGGCGTCAGCCAGGCAGCCCGAAGCGCAGACCAGCAATGCGCTGGGCCTGAAGGTCAGCGACGTGCCGGCCGCCAGGAAGCAGGAGCTGAAAATCGATGCGGGCGTGCTGGTCGATGACGCCGACGGCGTGGCGGCCCTGGCTGGCCTGCAGCCTGGCGACGTGATCCTGCAACTCAATAACGTCGCCGTGCGCGACGCCACGCAGTTCAATGCTCTGGTCGCCAGGCTCGATCCGAAGAAAACCTCGGCCCTGCTGGTGCGCCGCGGCGAGACGACGCAGTTCGTGTCCCTGCGTCCTTTCGCCAAATAATCGTTCATTCATCCGCGTCCCGGTGTTGGCCGGGACGCGCTATCGCCGCCTCCATGCACTTCACTCTCTATTCCCGCAGCTACTGCCACCTTTGCCAGGACATGTTTGACGCCCTGCAAGGGCTGCAAACTGCCGCAAGATCCTTCACGGTCGAGGTGATCGATATCGACACCTCGCCCGACCCCGCGCTGCTGGTGCGCTTCGACGAGCTGGTGCCGGTGCTGTACGGCGACCTGGCGCAGCCCGAGCTATGTCATTATTTCCTTGACGAAGCGGCCGTGCGCCGCTATCTGGCATGAGGCAAATGGCTCATTTGCAGCGTTGCCCGGGTGCCGGCCGCTGAAAGACGGGCTTTCTACTCTGAAATCCGGTAAAATGGGGTGGTCGAAAAAGCTCCTGTCCGCAGCAGCAGCTTATGTCGCTTCAAAAGCGCTCGCCTGGACATGCAGATGTCCTGTCCGGAGCGCTTTTTTCATCATGAGCGGGGTGCCGGGTTTGGCCCGGGCATGATCCCCTTGATTCCTGTTAAAGCAGTGTTGTCACTCGCACACATATTAGTTAATGAATAACATACGCAATTTCTCCATCATCGCCCATATTGACCACGGTAAATCGACCCTGGCTGACCGCATCATTCAATTGTGCGGCGGCTTGTCCGACCGCGAGATGGAGGCGCAGGTGCTCGATTCGATGGATCTGGAGCGCGAACGCGGCATTACCATCAAGGCGCAAACGGCGGCCCTGCACTACAAGGCCCGAGATGGCCAGATCTACAACCTGAACCTGATCGATACGCCGGGCCACGTCGACTTCAGCTATGAAGTGTCGCGCTCGCTGTCCGCCTGCGAAGGCGCATTGCTGGTGGTCGACGCCTCGCAAGGGGTGGAAGCGCAAACCGTCGCCAACTGCTACACGGCGCTGGACCTGGGCGTGGAAGTGGTGCCGGTCCTCAATAAAATCGACTTGCCGAACGCCGATCCACCGAACGCGATCGCCGAAATCGAAGATGTGATCGGCATCGACGCCGGCGACGCCGTGCATTGCTCGGCCAAGACCGGCTTTGGCGTGCTCGACGTGCTCGAACAATTGATCGTCAAGGTGCCGCCGCCAAAGGGCGACCCGGACGCGCCGCTGCAGGCGCTGATCGTCGACTCCTGGTACGACGCCTATGTCGGCGTGGTGATGCTGGTGCGCGTGGTCAACGGCACCCTCAAGCCGAAGGACAAGATTCGCCTGATGGCCACCGACTCGGTGCAACTGGTGGAAGACCTCGGCGTGTTCTCGCCGCGCTCGCAATCGTTGCCGCAACTGTCGGCAGGCCAGGTGGGCTTCATTATTGCCGGCATCAAGGAATTAAAGGCGGCCAAGGTGGGCGATACCGTCACCCTGGTCAGCCGTCCCGCCGCCGAGCCATTGCCAGGCTTCAAGGAAGTGCAGCCGCAAGTGTTCGCCGGCCTGTTCCCGGTCGAGGCGAACCAGTACGACGCGCTGCGCGACTCGCTGGAAAAACTGAAACTGAACGACGCCGCGCTGATGTACGAGCCGGAAGTATCGCAGGCGCTGGGCTTCGGTTTCCGTTGCGGCTTCCTGGGCCTGCTGCACATGGAAATCGTGCAGGAGCGCCTCGAGCGCGAATTCGACATGGACCTGATCACCACGGCGCCCACCGTGGTGTACGAGGTGGTGCAGCGCGACGGCACCCTGATCAATGTCGACAATCCGTCGAAGATGCCGGACCCGTCGCGCATCGAGGAAGTGCGCGAGCCCATCGTCACGGTCAATCTGTACATGCCGCAGGAATACGTGGGCTCGGTGATCACCCTGTGTATCTCCAAGCGCGGCATCCAGATGGACATGAGCTACCACGGCCGCCAGGTCAAGCTGGTCTATGAAATGCCGATGGCCGAGATCGTGCTCGACTTCTTTGACCGTCTGAAATCGACTTCGCGCGGCTATGCCTCGATGGATTACGAGTTCAAGGAATACCGCGCCGCCGACGTGGTCAAGGTCGACATGCTGATCAACAGCGAAAAAGTCGATGCGCTGGCCATTATCGTGCACCGCTCGAACAGCCAGTACCGTGGCCGCCAGGTGGCCGCCAAGATGCGCGAACTGATCCCGCGCCAGATGTTCGACGTGGCCATCCAGGCCACCATCGGCGCCAACATCATTTCGCGCGAGAACGTCAAGGCGTTGCGCAAGAACGTGCTGGCCAAGTGCTATGGCGGCGATATCAGCCGCAAGAAGAAATTGCTGGAAAAACAAAAGGCCGGCAAGAAGCGCATGAAACAAGTGGGTTCCGTGGAGATTCCACAAGAAGCCTTCCTGGCAATCTTACAAGTGGATGGTTGACATGAGCCTGCAAGTGATTTTAGGAAATTTTGCGCTGATTTTGTTCGTACTGATGGTGGTGACGGGCTTTATCTGGTGCCTGGACGTGTTTTACTTGTCGAAACAGCGCCGCCTGGCGGCCGACCGCGCGCTGTTTGAGTTCGATGCGCGCCAGTCGAAGCTGGCCGCCGAAGGCATCAAGGCCGAGCATGGCGGCAGCCGCGCCACGATCGAAGCGGCGCTGCTGCGCCAGCCGACCTGGGTCGAATACTCGGGCAGCTTCTTCCCCGTGATCGCGATGGTGTTCTGCCTGCGCTCGTTTTTGTACGAGCCGTTCAAGATCCCGTCGAGCTCGATGGTGCCGACCTTGCTGGTGGGCGACCTGATCCTGGTAAACAAGTTCACCTATGGCATCCGCCTGCCCATCGTCAACAAGCGCATTATCGAAGTCAATGATCCGCAGCGCGGCGACGTGATGGTGTTCAAGTATCCGAAGGATATGTCGCAGGACTACATCAAGCGCGTGATCGGCGTGCCTGGTGATAAAATCACCTATGACAACAAGCGTTTGACCGTCAACGGCAAGCCGGTCACCTATACGCCGCTCGATGATTACCTCGACGACGAAAGCACCGTGTACCACAAGCAGCTGGAAGAAAACCTGACCGGCGTGAACCATCGCATCCTCAACGACGATCCGGCGCCGACCCTGAACCTGGGCCAGGTCAGCGACTTCCCGCACAAGGATGCCTGCGACTACAACGAAGACGGCTTCACGTGCGTGGTACCAGCAGGAAATTATTTCATGATGGGCGACAACCGCGACAATAGCGCGGACAGCCGTTACTGGGGTTTCGTGCCGAACGAAAATATCGTCGGCAAGGCCTTCCTGGTGTGGATGAATTTCAGCAATCCGAAACGCGTGGGCGGCATTCACTAAGCCGCTCTGGTTCCTTATCGAACCAACCCCGCATGCCGGCGCCCTGAATGCGCGCCGGCATGCCGACTCAATCAGATGACACAGAACCAACAATGAATCTTCAGCTATTGCAAACCCGTCTAGGCTATACGTTCCAGGATGCTGGCCTGTTGCAGCAAGCCTTGACGCATCGTAGCCACAGCAGTTTGCATAATGAGCGGCTGGAATTCCTCGGCGACTCGATACTCAACTGCGTGGTCGCGTCCATCCTGTACGAGCGCTTCAAGGCCATCGACGAGGGCGATCTGTCGCGCCTGCGCGCCAATCTCGTCAAGCAGCAGTCGCTGTATGAAATCGCGCAAAAGCTGGAACTGTCGCAGTTCCTGCGCCTGGGTGAAGGCGAACTGAAGTCGGGCGGTTTCCGCCGTCCGTCTATCCTGGCCGATACCCTCGAAGCGTTGCTGGGGGCGATCTTCCTCGACACCGGTTTCGACGCCGCCAGCACCGTGATCCGCGCCTTTTATATTCCCATTCTCGACTCGGTCGATCCGCAGACCCTGGGCAAGGATGCCAAGACGCTATTGCAGGAATTCTTGCAGAGCAAAAAAATCTCGCTGCCACAATACAATGTGGTGGCCACCCACGGCGCCGCCCACAGCCAGGAATTCGAGATCGAATGCCTGGTGCCGAAATTGAATATCCAGGTCTACGGTCGTGGCGGAAGCCGCCGCGCCGGTGAGCAAGCCGCCGCCAAACTGGCGCTGGACGTGGCCGAGCAGGCACTGCTGAAGTCGCCTGCCGCCAACCGCAAGCCCAAACCGCGCGCCGCCCAGCTCAAGCTGGCCGGCATTGCCACCATCCAGAGCGACGACGCCGCCGTCGCCGCTCACACTCAACAGAAATCGACACCAGCATGACAGCCACCAAAATGCCCGACAACTTCCGCTGTGGCTATATCGCCATCGTGGGCCGCCCCAACGTGGGAAAATCGACCCTGATGAACGTGCTGATCGGCGCGAAGGTCAGCATCACGTCGCGCAAGGCGCAAACCACGCGCCACCGCATCACCGGCATCCAGACCGTGCCCGACGCCCAGTTCATCTACGTCGACACGCCCGGCTTCCAGACGCGCCACTCGAACGCGCTGAACAAGACGCTCAACAAGACCGTCACCAACACCCTGATTTCCTCGGACGTGATCTTGTACGTGATCGAGGCTGGCACCTTTGGCCCGGCCGACCAGCAGGTGATGGACTTGCTGCCGAAGGAAGTGCCGTGCATCCTGGTGATCAACAAGTCGGACCGCGTGAAAGACAAGGCCGTGCTGCTGCCGTTCGCGCAAAAAGTGGCCGCCATGCGCGACTTCGCCGCCATCGTGCCGGTCTCGGCCAAGCTGCATTTCCAGCTGGAAGGCTTGCAGAACGAAATCAAGCGCTTCCTGCCGGAAAACCAGCCGATCTTCGGGCCGGACGATATTACCGACCGCAGTGAAAAATTCCTCGCCTCGGAAATCGTGCGCGAAAAATTGTTCCGCTTTGTCGGCGACGAACTGCCTTACACCAGCACGGTCCTGATCGAGAAATTCGAGCAGGAAGGCGACTTGCGCCGTGTGTTTGCGGCCATCCTGGTCGAGCGCGATACGCATAAATCGATGATCATCGGTAACAAGGGCGCGCGCCTGAAGGAAGTGTCGACCCAGGCTCGCCTGGACATGGAAAAGCTGTTCGGCGGCCCCGTCTACCTGGAAATCTGGGTCAAGGTCAAATCGGGCTGGGCCGACAACGAAGCGGGCCTGCGCGCCTACGGCTACGAGTAAGCCCTTACCCGGGGACGCCATCAACCGCATGAGCACCAGCACGCCAGAGCTCGTCGTCGCGCTTGCGTCCACACCTGCGCTCGCTCCCACCCCAGCGCCCGCTCCCGCTCCCGCGCCCCGGCGCGCCAGCCGCCCGTCCGGGCGCGATGGCCGCATCACGGGCCAGCCAGCCTTTGTGCTGCACAGCTATCCCCATAAAGAAACCAGTTTGATCATCGACGTGCTGACGCGCGACTTTGGCCGCATCGCGCTCGTCGCCAAGGGCGCCAAGCGGCCCCATTCGCAACTGCGCGGCGTGCTGCAGACCTTCCAGCCGCTACAGGCGGGCTGGACCGGCAAGTCCGAGCTGCGCATCCTGACGGGCGCCGAATGGGTGGGCGGCATGCTGCCGCTGGAAAAGACCGCCTTGCTGTGCGGCTTTTACCTGAACGAATTGCTGGTCAAGCTGCTGGCGCGCGATGATCCGCATCCGGTACTGTTCGATCACTACGTTGCCACCTTGAATCAACTGGCGCACAATGAGCCGGCGCCCATCGTGCTGCGCAAGTTCGAGCGCGCGCTGTTGAAGGAAACCGGCGTGGCGGCCGATCTGGTGCGCTGCACCGGCACGCGCCAGCCGGTGCAATCGGGACAGGTGTATGTGGTCGACCCGGAGCGCGGGCCCCGTCCGGCCCTGGCCGGCGACGCCTGGCCGCGCATTACCGGCAAGACCTTGCTCGACATGGAGTGCGAAGATTACACGGATACCGCCACGCAGGCGCAAAGCAAGACCCTGATGCGCTTCTTGCTGGCCCATCAGCTCGGCGGCGCGACCCTGAACACGCGCCAGATGCTGATCGATTTGATGCAGTTGTAATATTTGACCACTACAGTTACCACGGAAAATTACCATGAGCTTCTTGCAGCCTGCCGGCCCCGTCATCGACCTGGGCGTCAATATCGACCACGTGGCCACCCTGCGCAATGCGCGCGGCACCCAATACCCTGATCCGCTGCGCGCGGCGCTGCTGGCCGAGCAGGCCGGCGCCGACTGCATCACCCTGCATTTGCGCGAAGACCGCCGCCATATCAAGGACGCCGACGTGATCGCCATCGCGCCGCAGTTGCTCACGCGCATGAACCTGGAAGCGGCCGTCACCGCCGAGATGGTCGATTTTGCCTGCCGCATCAAGCCGGCGGACGTGTGCCTGGTGCCGGAAAAACGCACCGAAGTGACCACTGAAGGCGGCCTGGACGTGGTGCGCTACTACAAGGAAGTGTCGGCTGCCGTCAAGCAATTGCAAGGCGAAGGCATCCGCGTGAGCCTGTTCATCGATGCCGACGAGCAGCAAATTGCCGCCGCTGCCGAGATGGGAGCGCCCGTGATCGAACTGCACACGGGCCGCTATGCCGACACCGAAGGCGAGGCGCAACTGGCGGAGCTCGAACGCATCAAGGCCGGCGTGCTGTTTGGCGCGACGCGTGGCCTGAAGGTCAATGCCGGTCACGGCTTGCATTACAGCAATGTGCAGGCCATCGCCGCCATTCCCGATATTGCCGAACTGAATATCGGTCACGCCATCGTCGCCCACGCCGTGTTTGTCGGCTGGGAAAACGCCGTGCGTGAAATGAAGGCCATCATGGTCGCGACACGTATCGGCAACCGGGCGGGCAAGTCATGATCTACGGCATCGGTACCGATATCTGCAAGATTGCGCGTATCGAGGCGGCGCTCGGGCGCCACGGCGAGCGCTTTGCAAAGAAGATACTGGGGCCGCAGGAGCTGGAAAAATTCCGTGCCCGCAGCGCCAGGAGTGCCGTGCGTGGCCTGCGTTTCCTGGCCACCCGCTTTGCAGCCAAGGAAGCGTTTTCCAAGGCGATTGGTCTCGGCCTGCGCATGCCGATGACCTGGCCCGCCGCCCAGATGCTGAACCACCCGAGCGGCAAGCCGATGATCGTGTGCAGCGGCGTGCTGCTTGACTTCATGGAGCAGCACCGCCTGAGTGCGCAAGTAACGATCAGCGACGAGGAAGAGTACGCTGTCGCCTTCGTGATTGTGGAACAATCGCCAGAATAACCGAGCCAGCAATGACCGAAGCAATACCCGATCTGAACGCCGTCGTCTCCGCGCCTGACCCGCGCGCGCAAGTGCTGGCCACCGTTGCCAAACTGCCCAACCTGCCGGGCGTGTACCGTTATTTTGACGCCAGCGACAAGGTGCTATACGTGGGCAAGGCGCGCGACCTGAAAAAGCGCGTATCGAGCTACTTCCAGAAAAACCTGGCCAGCCCGCGCATCGCCATGATGGTCGAGCGCATCGCGCGCCTGGAAACGACCGTCACGCACAGCGAAGCGGAAGCGCTGATCCTGGAAAACAACCTGATCAAGGCGCTGCAGCCGCGCTACAACATTCTGTTTCGCGACGACAAGTCCTATCCCTATCTGAAAATCACCAATGGCGAGGCGCCGCGCATGGTGTATTACCGCGGTTCGGTGGACAAGAAAAACCAGTATTTCGGGCCGTTTCCCAGTTCCTGGGCGGTCAAGGAATCGATGCAGATCCTGCAGAAGGTTTTTTTGATACGCACCTGCGAAGACAGCGTGTATGCGAATCGCACGCGGCCCTGTTTGCTGCACCAGATCGGCCGCTGCAGCGCGCCCTGCGTCGACCTGATCAGCAAGGAAGACTATCGACACGACGTGGAAAACGCGGCGCGTTTCCTGCGTGGCCGGCAAAGCGAAGTGATGGCCGACCTGGAAAAGAAAATGCACGCCTATGCGGCCGAGCTGAAATTCGAGCAGGCGGTGGTGGTGCGCAACCAGATCAATTCGCTGTCGCGCGTGCTGCATCAGCAAAGCATGGAAACGACGGGCGACGCCGACGTCGACATCCTCGCCGTGCGGGTGCAGGGCGGGCGCGCCTGCGTCAACCTGGCCATGGTGCGTGGCGGGCGCCACCTCGGTGACCGCGCCTATTTCCCGAGCCAGCTGAACGACGCGGCGGCGATTGCCGAAGAACCGATCGAAGTCGAAGTGCTGGCCGCCTTCCTGGCCCAGCACTACACGGAAAAATTTATTCCCGGCACCCTGATCCTGAATATCGAATTCGATCAGCCGGCGCTGATGGTGGCGTTGATGGAGCAGTGCGGCCACCGCATCAATCTGATTTTCCAGCCGCAGGGGCAGCGCCGCCAGTGGCTGGAGCTGGCGCACAAGGGCGCCGAAATATCGCTGGCGCGGCTGCTGTCCGAGCAGGGCTCGCAGCAGTCGCGCACGCGCGCGCTGGCCGACGCCCTGCGCCTGGAAGCGGAAGAGCTCGACACCATCCGCGTCGAATGTTTCGACATCAGCCACACCCAGGGCGAAGCGACGCAGGCGTCCTGCGTGGTGTTCCATCACCATGCGATGCAGAACGGCGAATACCGGCGCTACAACATCAACGACATCACGCCTGGCGACGATTACGCGGCCATGCGGCAGGTGCTGATGCGCCGCTATGAAAAGGTTGCCAATGGCGACGGTGTGATGCCCGACGTGGTGCTGATCGACGGCGGCAAGGGCCAGATCGAAATGGCGCGCCAGGTGTTTGCCGAGCTCGGCCTGGATATCAGCCTGATCGTCGGCGTGGCCAAGGGCGAGGGCAGGCGAGTCGGCCTGGAAACGCTGCTGTTCGTCGACGGCCGCGAAGCGCAGGAGCTGGGCAAGGAATCGGCGGCGCTGATGCTGATCGCGCAGATCCGCGACGAGGCCCACCGTTTTGCCATTACCGGCATGCGCGCCAAGCGCGCCAAGACGCGCCAGACCTCGCGCCTGGAAGAAATCGAGGGCATCGGTGCCAAGCGACGCCAAAAACTGCTGTCGCGCTTTGGCGGCCTGCGCGGCGTGGTCGACGCCAGCGTGGAAGACCTGATGTCGGTGGAGGGGATTTCGACCCAGCTGGCGGAAGAAATCTACAAGCAATTGCACTAGTCACCTGGCTAGCAACTTCGGCCTGGTCCGGCTACGCGGCAACCGGACTAGGCTAATACCCGCGTGCCATGTAGACTAGTGGCGCTTTGTTTAATTTACCCGTCGGCCGATTGCTTCCCTATGCCTTTTAATATTCCCATCCTGTTGACGTGGCTGCGCGTGGCCCTGATTCCGCTCGTCGTCGGCGTGTTCTACCTGCCGCCGTCGATGCTGCTGCATGGCGACCAGAATCTGGTGGCCACTCTGGTCTTTATTGTTGCCGCCGTGACCGACTGGTTCGACGGCTTCCTGGCCCGCCGCTGGAACCAGACCTCGGCCTTCGGCGCGTTTCTCGACCCGGTCGCCGACAAGCTGATGGTGGCCGGCGCCTTGCTGGTGCTGGTGCAGCTCGATCGTGTCAACGCCGTGCTGGCCTTTATCATTATCGGCCGCGAGATCACCATCTCGGCCCTGCGCGAATGGATGGCGCAGATTGGCGCCTCGAAATCGGTGGCCGTCAGCTCGATCGGCAAGATCAAGACGGCCGCACAGATGACGGCGATTCCGCTGCTGCTGTACCACGAGGTGATTTTTGGCGCCATCGACACCCATGTGTGGGGCGAAAAGCTGTTGTGGATCGCCTGCGTGCTGACGGTATGGTCGATGTTTTATTATCTGCGCCTGGCGTGGCCCCTCATTAAAGAAAAGGCGGGCAATCTGCATTGAGCTTGGTCGGGCGTGAAACGACGGGCCGGAGGCCCGGGGTGCCTTTGCTGGCGTGCTGGCGGTGTCAGGGGCGGACTTGAAGGGGATGGGTAAAATCCCATTGACAGCCTCTGTAATCCCTCTATAATGCTGGCCTGTTGTTGATGACGCGGGAGTAGCTCAGTTGGTAGAGCGCAACCTTGCCAAGGTTGAGGTCGAGAGTTCGAGACTCTTCTCCCGCTCCAGTGAA
>NZ_NJGY01000001.1:0-317451 GCF_002250505.1 Janthinobacterium sp. PC23-8 | reverse complement strand
CCATGCGGGAGTAGCTCAGTTGGTAGAGCGCAACCTTGCCAAGGTTGAGGTCGAGAGTTCGAGACTCTTCTCCCGCTCCAAGAATTCTGAAGGGAAGCGCAACTGGCTTCCTTTTTTTATCCGCCGCCTTCGATGGCGTAGCGTGATGGTAACAGCTCCATGCGGGAGTAGCTCAGTTGGTAGAGCGCAACCTTGCCAAGGTTGAGGTCGAGAGTTCGAGACTCTTCTCCCGCTCCAGTTTCAAGATGTGCCGCAACGCACATCGCAGCAGTTCCTCTGGCGAGGTAGCAAAGAGGTTATGCAGCGGCCTGCAAAGCCGTTTAGACGGGTTCGATTCCCGTCCTCGCCTCCAGTACAAGCAGTCGAAAAAAACCCGCAGCGATGCGGGTTTTTTTCGTCTGCGGACATCCCATGCGGGTGTGCCTGCTCGGTGTCAGCCGGCCGCGCGCGGTGCGTTACCGCCAGGCCCGGGCGGCGACTGCGCCGGCGGGGCCCTGAACCGAAGCAGCTGGCTGGCGCCGTCGCCGTCGTTCACATGGATCGAGTGCAGATCGGCGCCCTCGCGCTCGGCATGCACTTCGCGCGGATGGCGTATCATGTGATCGAGGCCTTCCGCCATCACGGCGAGCAAGTCATTTTTCTCGTCATAGGTGATGCCGAACAGGGGCAGCCATTTTGCGGCCAACTGGTTGCCGATCGCCAGCGAGGCGATTTCAATTTCAACCTGCCTGCCTTCGAGTTGCCTGGAAACGTGATCAAAATACGTTTTCCAGGCTGTCCTTTCAAGTTTGATGGTCTCGCTCATGATAGTTCTCCACTGGGGCTGTCGGAGTTGGACCCGCTTTGATTACGCGAGTTCATCGCCTGTCCTACCGGCATGCGCTTGCGTGGAACAGGTTCTTCCATGCTTGACCTCTGGCGGGTACTGGCTGATCCGGACGATCTTGTATAATCCGGGGCTGGCCAGGCAGCGCCGCCCGGCGCGCGGTTTATCGTCCCATTGCGCCATGCCGATGTAGTCATTGACCTTCCGATTGTTCGCCATGCGCCGGCTTCCCATGGGGCGCTGTCGCCGGCTTGTGCCTGGATGCATCGCACCAGGCGCCATTTTCTGTTTCAACCTTGGGTAGTGCAATGATCAACGCGACGTTTCGGGCCGAATGGCTGCCGAACATACAAAAAAATTTCCTCGCCGGCCTGACCACCTCGTTTGCCCTGGTGCCCGAGTGCATCGCTTTTGCCCTGGTGGCCCAGCTCAATCCACTGATGGGCTTGTATGGCGCCTTTATCATCTGCGCCATGACGGCCGTGTTTGGCGGGCGGCCCGGCATGATTTCGGGCGCGGCCGGTTCGATGGCGGTGGTGATCGTGGCGCTGGTGGCCCAGCATGGCGTGCAATATCTGCTGGCCACCGTGGTACTGAGCGGCATTATCATGGCGCTGTTTGGCATTTTGCGCCTGGGAAAATTGATCCGCATGGTGCCGCATCCGGTGATGCTGGGGTTTGTCAACGGCCTGGCCATCGTGATCGCCCTGGCGCAGCTCGAGCATTTTCGCCAGGACACGCCGCAAGGCCATGGCTGGCTGCAAGGCACGCCGCTGGCGGTGATGGGCGCGCTGGTGGCGCTGACCATGGCGATTGTTTACCTGCTGCCGCGCCTGACGAAAGCGGTGCCGCCGGCGCTGGTGGCGATTCTCGGCGTGGGCGTGCTCAGCTACGCGCTGCAGCTGCCCACGCGCACCCTCGGCGACCTGGCGCATATCGCCGGCGGCTTGCCGGCCCTGCATTGGCCTAAGGTACCGTTCGATGGCGAGACCTTGCGCATCATTTTCCCGTATGCGGCGCTGATGGCCATGGTGGGCCTGCTCGAAACCTTGCTGACGTTTAACCTGACCGATGAAATGACGGAAACGCGCGGCCAGCCCAATCGCGAATGCGTGGCGCTGGGCGCCTCGAACGTGGTGTCGGGCCTGTTCGGCGGCATGGGCGGTTGCGCCATGATCGGCCAGACCATGATCAATCTGAGCTCGGGCGGCCGTTCGCGCCTGTCGGGCCTGACCAGCGGCGTGATGATCTTGTTGTTCATTCTGTTCCTGTCGCCGCTGATCGAGCGCATTCCGCTGGCCGCGCTGGTGGGCGTGATGTTCGTGGTGGCGCAGGAAACGTTTGCCTGGGGCTCGCTGCGCGTGCTGGGCAAGGTGCCGAAACACGATGCGCTGGTGATCGTCGCCGTCACCATCATCACCGTGTTGACCGACCTGGCGATGGCGGTGGTGTGCGGCATTATTATCGCAGCGCTCAATTTTGCCTGGCAGCATGCGCGCGAGATGCGCAGCGAGATCGACGACAGCGAAGCCGGCCTGCGCGTCTATCTGCCGCATGGCACCCTGTTCTTTGCCTCGACCGCGCATTTCCAGGAACTGTTCCAGGCCGCCACCGACCCGGCGCGCGTGGTACTCGACTGCAAGCATCTGCATATGGCCGACCATTCGGCGATTGCCGCGCTGGAAAGCCTCTATGAGCGCTACGCGCGCGCCGGCAAGCATCTGCAGGTGCGCCATTTATCGAAGCGTAATGAAGCGCTGCTGGCGCGCGCCGGCGTCGACGTGGGCATGGCCTGATGGTGTTCAATCAATTAGCGGATAAAGAGGTGGCAATGCTGAAGCAGGAACAGGAACAACAATTGCAACGCAGCCTGGCGGCGTTCGATGTGTATTACGACGAGCTGGGCGCCTCGCTGGTCGGCTTTGTCGAGCGCCTGGGCATGCAGCCGGCGCACGAAGTGCTGAACAATGCGGCCGAATACCTGCCGTATATCGATGCGGCCATGCGCACGATTGCGATTCGTGATGAAAGCTGGCAATGGGTCAAGACCATGCTCGGCTACTTTTTGGGCGAGTATTTCGTGCAGACTTATGCCGGGTGCTGGTACGTGGAAACGCGTCCCCAGTCGCCGCATTTCTGCCGCACCATGGTGGGCGGCTTTGAAACGGGCCTGCCGCTGGACGCCGCCATCGAGCCCGAGGCGCTGGCGCTGGCCTTTCTGGGCCAGGCTCTGCCGCGTCAACTGGCCTGCCTGGTCAGCGACACCGAAGCGGGACTGGCCGGCAGGCACTGACAACATGATTGCGGCGCGAGCGTGGCCGCCGCCGTGGCCTGCGTGCTGCAACCTGGAAACTCTCTTAGAACTCTTCCCACTCGCCTTCGCCGCTGCCGGCCTTCGGCTTGCCGCGCTGCGCCGGCAAGCTCAAGGCGCGGGCAGGGGCCGCCTGCCGGGCCGGTGCCGGGCGTGCTGGCCGGCTGGCGCTTGCTGGTGCCGCGCTGCTGGTGTCGAGACGAAACACGCTGACCACCCGCGCCAGTTCGCCGGCCTGCTCCTGCATCGCTTCGGCGGCCGCCGAGGCTTGTTCCACCAGCGCCGCATTTTGCTGGGTGACCTGGTCCATTTCGGAAATGGCCTGGTTCACTTGCTCGATGCCCGCGCTTTGTTCTTCGCTGGCGTTGCTGATCTCGCCCATGATCGAGGTAACAAAGCCGATGCTCTGCACGATTTCTTCCATCGTGCGGCCGGCCTTGTCGACCAGGCGGGTACCGGCATCGACCTTTTGCACCGAGTCGTCGATCAGGCCCTTGATTTCCCTGGCGGCGGCGCTGGAGCGTTGCGCCAGATTGCGCACTTCGGTGGCGACCACGGCAAAGCCGCGGCCTTGCTCGCCGGCGCGGGCCGCTTCCACGGCGGCGTTCAGGGCCAGGATATTGGTCTGGAAGGCAATGCCGTCGATCACGGAAATGATATCGACGATTTTCTTCGACGACGTATTGATGTCGCCCATGGTGGACACCACGTCGGCCACCACGGCGCCGCCGCGGCTGGCGATGTCGGCCGCGTCGCCGGCCAGCTTGTTGGCCTGGCGCGCATGGTCGGTATTTTGCTTCACGGTCGAGGTCAGCTCTTCCATCGACGAGGCGGTCTCTTCCAGCGAGCTGGCCTGCTGTTCCGTGCGCGCCGACAGATCCTGGTTGCCGGCCGCAATTTCGGACGAGGCCGTGGCGATGGTGTCGGTGCCGCTGCGCACCTGGCCGACGATGGCCACCAGGCTGTCGTTCATGGTTTTCAGGGCCTGCATCAGCTGCCCCGTTTCGTCGCGGCTGGCGACCGTAATGGTGCTCGTCAGGTCGCCGGCGGCCACGGTCTGCGCCAC
Source organism: Janthinobacterium sp. PC23-8 (assembly GCF_002250505.1). Classification (GTDB taxonomy): domain Bacteria; phylum Pseudomonadota; class Gammaproteobacteria; order Burkholderiales; family Burkholderiaceae_D; genus Janthinobacterium. The sequence goes on along the minus strand of NZ_NJGY01000001.1, from coordinate 313,248 downwards.
CTTGACGGCGGCGTGGATCGGCTGCGTGATCGAGCGCGTGATGCGCCATGCAAAAGCGACGCCGACCACAATGGCCAGCAAGCCCAGTTCGATCAGCAGGTTGCGCGTGCTGGCATAGCTGTCCATGATGCTGTCGGCCACGCCGTCGGCGGCGTTGATCTGCATCGCGGCAAAGCGTTTGACTTCCGCCAGGTAGGCGGTGGTGATGGGCGCGAGGTCCTTGTAGAACATCTGCTTGGCGCCGTCGAAGTCGCCATCGGCCTTGAGCTGAAAGGCGCGGCCGCGCACGGTGACGTATTGCGTGCGCACCTTGCGCACAACCTCGAACTGCTGCTTGACGGCCGGGTTGCGCAGCGAGGCGGCGATCTGTTCCTGCAACTGGCTGGAGCGCTCGGCCTGTACTTTCAGGTCCTGCTCCATCTTGGCGCGGGCGGCCAGATCGTTCATTTCGAAGGTGGCGACGCCGCGCACGCTGTTGATCTCGATGATCTTGGCCCATTCGGCCACCATGCGCTGGTTCTTGATGCTGGTATGGATCAAACGATAGGTCAGGTCGCTGGCCGTTTGCATGCGCACGATGGCGGTCACGGTCAGCGCGGTGAGCAACAGCAAGACGACGGCAAAGCCGACGCCGAGGCGCCCGCCGATATTCAGGTTTTTCATGGTGGTCCTAGCAGTGAGTATTCATGATCGCCGCCGCCGGCAAAGGGCGGGAAAGCGCCGCAAGGCGCAGGGGATCGGGGTTTTCATGTGCCGCGTGATTCGTTGCGGCAAGCCACATCAAGCGTGGCGATGGCGGTACAGTCAGGGAAGTTTCGATTGCGACTATCGTCTTCCAACAGGCGTCGAGTATAGCATTGATGAAAATAAATAGTTTTTCAAGGAAATTTAAATATTTTTTTGATATCGATCTGCTGTGGCTTATTTACCTCAAGTTAGCTGTCTATGCGTACTGCTACTTACCTTGCGCAGCCAACACTGCTATTATTATGAGAATGGTTCTCATTCAAATACATGACAGGAGTTGTATGCAGTCGCGCAGCAAGCCAGGATTTACCCCAATCGCCATCGCCCTGCTGGGCGCGTTTGCCGCCAGCGCCTTGCCACAACTGGCCCAGGCCCAGGAAAGCCTGCCGGCCGTGACCGTCACAGCCGCAAAAGATGGTGCTGCTTATATGGCGCCCAGCTCGGGCAGCGCCACCAAAACGGACATGGCGCTGCGCGATGTGCCGCAGACCATCAATGTGGTGCCAGCGGCCGTGATCCGCGACCAGCATGCGTTGTCGATCCAGGACGTCATGAAAAACATTCCGGGCGTGGGCTTGTCGACCGGCGACGGCCAGCGCGACCAGGTGTTCATCCGCGGCTTTACGGCCATCGGCGACCAGTTTGTCGACGGTTTCCGCGACGATGCCCTGTATTTCCGCGACCTGTCGAACGTCGAGCGCCTGGAAGTGATCAAGGGGCCGGCCGCCGTGCTGTATGGCCGCGGCTCGTCGGGCGGGCTGGTCAACCGCATCACGAAAAAACCTGGCCTGGACATCACCGACGTGGCGCTGAGCCTGACCAATACGGCGGGGCGGCGTGGCGAAATCGACGTCGGCCGGGTTGGCGAGGACGTATCGTGGCGCATGACGGGCGCGCGCGAGTTGTCCGACAGCTATCGCGACCAGCAGTTCCTGAACCGCACCGCATTGGCGCCAACGGTCGCAATTCGCCTGTCCGGCGACACCCAATTGCTGCTGCAGGGCGATTACCTGGAAGACCGCCGCCTGACCGATTTCGGCATTCCGTCGTACCAGGGCCGTCCCGTCAACGTCGATCCGGCCACCTACTTCGGCGCGGCCAACGCGCGCGATGCGGACTTTTCCCAGTCGCGCGTGGTGTCGACTTCGGCCACTCTGACGCACAAGTTCAGCGACACGTTGTCGCTGCGCAATGCCTTCCGTTACTACGACTATCACCTGGACCGCAACAACACGAATATCTCGGGCAATGTCAACGAGGTGCGCGGTACCATGAGTCTCGGGCATGCCAAGCTCAACCGCGATGAAAACGGCTGGTTCAACCAGACCGAGCTGACGCAAAAGCTGGCGACGGGCAAGGTCCGCCACGAAGTGCTGTACGGCGCCGAGTTCGGTACCCAGGGCAAGGATGCCAGCAGCTGGGCCGCCACCGTGGTGGCGACCAATGTATCGATCTTCAACCCGGTGCTGCCGCAGGTTGACCGCAGCAAACTGGGCGTGCGCAGCGACACTTTCGGCACCTATGACACGGCCGCCGGCTATGTGCAGGACGCGATCACCTTCAGCGATGCATGGAAGGCGCTGGCCGGCCTGCGCTACGACCGTTACCAGCAGCGCTCGCGCCTGGTCAATGCGACCGGTACCACCACCGCCGACCTGTCGCGCACCGATTCGGCATACAGCCCGCGCGCCGGTCTCGTCTGGCAGCCTGGCGCCACCCAGTCGTATTACGCTTCGTGGAGCCGGTCGTTCCAGCCCAGCGGCGAGAACTTTGCGCTGGCCGCCAATAACGCCGACCTGGCGCCGGAGTCCACGCGCAATACCGAAGTGGGCGCCAAATACGATCTGATGGACGGACGCGCCAGCGCCACCGTCTCGCTGTTCCGCCTCGAGCGCGACAATATCAAGACCAGCGACCCCGTCACCAACCGCATCGTGCCGGTCGGCACCCAGCGCACCGATGGCCTGGAGCTGACCTTCAACGCCGACCTGCGTGGCGGCTGGAAGATGACGGCCGGCTATGCTTATCTTGACGCCACTATCACCGATTCGATCGCCGTCGACCGCAGCGTCAATACGCCGGGCAGCACTACCGCCAGCTCGGTCGCCATCAAGGGCAAGCGCGCCACATTAACTTCGCGCAATACGGCCAATCTGTGGCTGACCAAGGATCTGGGTTCCGGCTTCACGGTCGGCGGCGGCGCCAACGCCATCGGCAGCCGTTTTGCCAATCCGGGCAATACGGTGCTGCTGCCCGGCTATGTGACGGCCGACGCCATGGCCGCCTACCGCAGCGGCAGGTACGAGGTGCAGCTGAACGTCAACAATATCGGCGACACGCGCCATATCGTATCCGGCCACGGCAGCAGCCCGAACCTGAGCTTGCCCGGCGCGCCGCGCAATCTGGCGCTCACCTTGCGCTACAGCCTGTAGTTGTTCATGGGATACTGGCGTTTTGAACGCCAGTCATCGCCATGGATTCCACCGACCTTGCATTTTTTGCCGCCGTGGCGCACGGCGGCAGCATCACGCGCGCCGCCGCCCGGCTGGGCACGGTGCCGTCGAACGTCACCCAGCGTATCCAGCGCCTGGAGCAGCAACTGGGCGTGCCGCTGTTTTATCGCCACGGACGCGGCATGACCTTGAGCCACGCCGGTGAGCGCCTGCTTCCATACGCCTCCACGGTCGCGCACACCCTTGCCGAGGCCGGCAAGGCGATGCAGGCCGGTGCCGAGCCTTCGGGGCCGCTGCTGGTTGGCGCCATGGAAACCACGGCCGCGCTGCGCCTGCCCGACATGCTGGTGCGCTACGCCATGGATTTTCCCGAAGTCGACCTGATTCTGCGCACCGGCACCTCGCAGCAGATGCGCGATGCCGTGCTGGCGCGCAGCCTCGACGCGGCGCTGGTGGCGGCCAGCGTGATCGATTTGGCCGCCCAGCCCGAGCTGCTGGCGGAATTGGTTGGAGTGGAAGAGCTGGTGCTCGTCACGGCGCCGTGGGTCAGCTTGTTCGGCCCAGCCAGTATCTGGTCGAGCTTGCAAGACACCAAGTTGATCGTGTTTCGCGACGGCTGTTCCTACCGCGCACTGCTTGAATCGGTGATGCGGCGCCGTGGCACCGCCCGCTTGCGCATGATGGAACTCGGTTCGCTCGACGCCATCCTCGGCTGCGTGCGCGCCGGCATCGGCGTCAGCCTGCTGCCGCGCGCGCTGGTCGAACCGCTGCTGGTTGATGCTGGTCTGGCCAGCCTGGCCATGCATGTGCTGCCCGATGGCGCGGGCAGGGTGGAAACACTGTGCGTGCGCCGCCGCGACGGCTTTGTGTCGGCCGCGCTGGCGGCGTTCCTGCAGCGCGTGCGCCAGCAGTTCGACCATTCGGTATTGGTGACGCCAGCGTTGCCGCTGACAGAAAGCCCGCTGGCATAGTCTAATGGGGCAACCCCCTGACGAAAGGACCGCCATGACAAATAATTCGCCTGACCAACGCGTCACCCGCTTGCTGGGCGTGGACCTGCCCGTGATCCAGGCGCCGATGGTGGCTGCCGCCATGCATGAGGTGGTGGTGGCCGTGGCGCAGGCCGGCGGCCTCGGCTCGCTCGCCTGCGCCGGCCTCGACGCGCAGCAGATCCGCGCTGAAATGCAGGTCATCCGTGCCGCCACCGACAGGCCCGTCAATCTGAACTTCTTTTGCCACCAGCAGCCTGAAGCCGATGCCGCGCGCGAAGCGGCCTGGCGCGATCGCTTGCACCCATATTATGTAGAACTGGGCATCGATCCGGCGCTGCCGATTCCCACCTCGGTGCGCCGGCCTTTCGGCGAGGAGATGTGCGCGCTGGTCGAAGAACTGCGCCCCGGCGTGGTCAGCTTTCACTTCGGCCTGCCATCGCAAGACTTCCTGGCGCGGGTCAAGGCGACTGGCGCAGTGATCCTGTCGTCGGCCACTACCGTGGCGGAAGCGCTGTGGCTGGAACAGCACGGTTGCGACGCCATTATCGCCCAGGGCTGGGAAGCGGGCGGCCATCGCGGCATGTTTTTGACCGACGATATCGATGCGCAAGTCGGCACCTTCGCCCTGGTGCCGCAAATGGCCGACGCCGTGACGGTGCCGGTGATCGCCGCCGGCGGCATCGCCGACGCGCGCGGCGTGCGCGCCGCGCTGGCGCTGGGCGCCTCGGCGGTACAGGTGGGCACGGCCTATTTGCTGTGTCCCGAAGCACGCACATCGGCCATCCACCGCGCCGCCCTGGCCGCAGCGCACGACGACCAGACGCGGCTGACCAATGTCTTTACGGGGCGGCCCGCGCGGGGGCTGGCCAACCGGCTGGTGCGCGAAGCCGGACCGATGTCGGCACTGGCACCGGCGTTTCCGCTGGCCGGCGGCGCCTCCTTGCTGCTCAAGCAACAGGCCGAAGCGCAGGGCAGCGGCGACTTCAGCCTGCTGTGGTCTGGCCAGGCGGCGCGCCTGGCAGCGAGCTTGCCGGCCGGCAGCTTGACCTTGCAACTGGCCGCAGCAGCGGGATTTGTTGTATAAAAGAAACTATACTTTAGTAGAGGAAAGTATTGTATTTCAGGAATGAAGATTTCGGTGCGCGGCCTCATCCGTGATTGAGGCGTAAAATAAGGTGGTATGGCAGTGCGATGCCATCCTGACTTTTATTTTTACTCACCTCATAGAGGCCTGATATGGTTCAGATGTCAAGGCGCCAGTTCCTCCGGGTAACTGGCGCGACCATTGCCGGCTCCAGCCTCGCCATGCTCGGTTTTGCACCGGGCCAGGCGCTGGCGGAAGTGCGGCAATACAAGCTGTCCCGGACCACCGAGACACGCAATACCTGTCCTTACTGTTCGGTAGGGTGCGGGGTCCTGTTGTACGGCCTGGGCGACGGCGCGAAAAACGCCGTCTCCAGCATCATCCACGTGGAAGGCGATGCCGATCACCCCGTCAATCGCGGCACCTTGTGCCCGAAAGGCGCCAGCCTGATCGACTTCATCCACAGCCCGAACCGCCTGAAAGTGCCCGAGTACCGCGCGCCGGGCGGCACCGAATGGCAGCCGATTTCCTGGGATGTGGCGCTCGACAAGATCGCGCGCCTGATGAAGGATGACCGCGACGCCAACCTGATCGAAAAGAATGCCGCCGGCCAGACCGTCAACCGCTGGCTCTCCACCGGCATGCTGGCCGCGTCCGCCGGCAGCAACGAAGTCGGGTATCTGACCCACAAGACAGTGCGCAGCATGGGGATGCTGACCTTTGATAATCAGGCGCGTGTATGACACGGACCGACGGTGGCAGGTCTTGCCCCGACGTTTGGCCGTGGCGCGATGACGAATCATTGGGTCGATATCAAGAATGCCGATGTGATCCTGGTCATGGGCGGCAATGCAGCGGAAGCCCATCCTTGCGGCTTCAAGTGGGTGACGGAAGCGAAGGCCCATAACAAGGCCAAGCTGATCGTGGTCGACCCGCGTTTTACCCGTACCGCATCCGTGGCAGATTACTACTGCGCCACGCGTACCGGCACGGACATCGTCTTCCTCGGCGCGATCATCAATTATCTGCTGACGAACGACAAGATCCAGCATGAGTACGTGCGCAACTACACGGACATGCCGTTTATCGTGCGCGAAGATTATGCTTTCGAGGATGGCCTGTATTCGGGCTTCGACAAGGAAAAAGGCAAGTACACCGACAAGAGCACCTGGGACTACGAGATCGGCGAAGACGGCTATGCCAAGGTCGACCCGACCCTGGAGCACCCGCGCTGCGTCTACCAGATGATGAAGAAGCACTACGCGCGCTACACGACCGAGATGGTCGAACGCACGTGCGGCGTGTCGGCCGACAAGTTCCACAAGGTGGCCGAAGCACTGGCGTCGACTGCCGTGCCGGGACGCGCCGGCACCATTCTGTACGCGCTGGGCTGGACCCACCATTCGACCGGCGCGCAGACCATCCGCACCGGCGCCATGGTGCAGCTGTTGCTGGGCAATATGGGCATCGCCGGCGGCGGCATGAACGCCTTGCGCGGCCACTCGAACATCCAGGGCCTGACCGACCTGGGCCTGATGTCGAACCTGCTGCCCGGCTACATGACCTTGCCGAACGAGGGTGAGCAGGACTTCGACGGCTATATCAGCGCGCGCGCCACCAAGCCGCTGCGGCCGAACCAGCTCAGCTACTGGAGCAATTACCGCAAGTTCCACGTCAGCTTCATGAAAACGTGGTGGGGCGACTTTGCCACGGCCGAGAACAACTACGCCTTCGACTACCTGCCCAAGCTCGACAAGCCGTATGACCTGATGCAGGCCATCGAGAACATGCACCAAGGCAAGATGACCGGCTATATCTGCCAGGGCTTCAATGTGCTGGCCTCCGCGCCGAACAAGCAGAAGGTCACCGAAGCGCTGGCTAAGCTCAAGTTCCTCGTCATCATGGATCCGCTGGCGGTGGAAACCGGTGAATTCTGGAAGCCGCACGGCCAGTACCACGAAGTCGATCCGGGCAAGATCATGACCGAGGTGTTCCGCTTGCCGACCAGCTGCTTCGCCGAAGAGCGCGGCTCCCTGGTCAGCTCCTCGCGCGTGCTGCAGTGGCACTGGCAGGCGGCCGAACCGCCGGGCCAGGCGCGCAGCGACCTCGAGATCATGTCGGGATTGTTCTTGCGCATGCGTACCCTGTACCAGAAAGAGGGCGGCAAGTTCCCGGACCCGATTCTGAACCTGACGTGGAATTATGCGCGGCCGCATGATCCGCAGCCGGAAGAGATCGCCCGAGAATTCAACGGCCGTGCGCTGGCCGATCTGTACGATCCCAAGGACGCGAGCAAGTTGCTGGTCAAGAAGGGCGAGCAGCTCGCTTCGTTTGCGCAGCTGCGCGACGACGGCACCACCACCAGCGGTTGCTGGATTTTCGCCGGCAGCTGGACGCAGGCGGGCAACCAGATGGGACGGCGCGACAACAGCGACCCGACCGGCATCGGCCAGACGCTGGGCTGGGCCTGGGCGTGGCCGGCGAATCGCCGCGTGCTGTACAACCGTGCCTCGTGCGACCTGAAGGGCAAGCCATTCGACCCGACCCGCAAACTCATCGAGTGGAATGGCAGCAACTGGACCGGCGCCGATATTCCCGACTTCAAGATCGACGAGCCGCCCGAAAACGGCATGGGCCCGTTCATCATGCTCGGCGAGGGCGTGGCGCGTTTCTTTGCGCGCGGCGCGATGGCCGAAGGACCGTTCCCCGAACATTACGAGCCGTTTGAAAATCCGCTCGGCTACAACCCGATGCATCCGAAAAACCCGCAGGCGACCAGCAATCCGGCCGCGCGCGTGTTCGCCGATGACCGGAAAATGTTCGGCACGCATGAGGAGTATCCGCATGTGGCCACCAGCTACCGCCTGACCGAGCATTTCCATTACTGGACCAAGCATGCGCGCCTGAACGCCATCATCCAGCCGCAGCAATTCGTTGAAATCGGCGAAGAGCTGGCCAAAAGCATCGGCGTCGTCGCCGGCGGCGAGGTCCGTGTCAGTTCCAAGCGCGGCCATATCATCGCCAAGGCCGTCGTCACCAAGCGCATCAAGGCGTTGACGATCGAAGGCAAGCAGGTGCACACCGTCGGCCTGCCGCTGCACTGGGGCTTTACGGGGGTGGCCAAGCCGGGGTATCTGATCAATACCCTGACGCCGGGCGTGGGGGATGCGAATTCGCAAACGCCGGAATTCAAGTCCTTCCTGGTGAAGGTGGAAAAAGCATGATGGGAGCTCAATAATGGCACTGCAATCTTTGGATATCCGGCGCCTGTCCGCCACCACCGTCACCGCGCCGCAGGCGAGGACGCCGGTGACGGGCACGGTCGCCAAGCTGATCGATGTGTCGAAGTGCATCGGCTGCAAGGCTTGCCAGACGGCGTGCATGGAATGGAACGACTTGCGCGACGAAGTCGGCGAAAACCATGGCACCTACGACAATCCGACCGACCTGACGCCGCAATCGTGGACGGTGATGCGTTTTGCCGAACACGAAAGTAACGACGGCAACCTGGAGTGGCTGATCCGCAAGGACGGCTGCATGCACTGCGAAGACCCGGGCTGCCTGAAAGCCTGCCCGGCGCCTGGCGCCATCGTGCAGTACACCAACGGCATTGTGGATTTCCATCAGGAAAACTGCATCGGCTGCGGCTACTGCGTGGCCGGCTGTCCGTTCGACGTGCCCCGCATTTCGAAAAAGGACGACCGCGCCTACAAGTGCACGCTCTGTTCGGACCGCGTGGCCGTCGGCCAGGAACCGGCTTGCGTGAAAACCTGTCCGACCGGTGCCATCTTGTTCGGCACCAAGGAAGACATGAAGGTCCATGCCGAAGAGCGCATCGTCGACCTGAAGTCGCGCGGCTTTGACAACGCCGGCCTGTACGATCCGCTGGGCGTGGGCGGCACGCACGTGATGTATGTGCTGCACCATGCCGACAAGCCGCGCCTGTATTCCAACCTGCCGGACCGGCCGCGCATCAGCCCGATGGTCGGTTTCTGGAAGGGCTGGTCCAAGCCGCTGGCCGTGGCCGGCATGGCCGCGACCGCACTGGCCGGCTTTTTCCACTACACGCGTGTCGGTCCGAACGAGGTGAGCAGGGACGAAGAGCGCGAAGCCCTGGCAGAGGCCAAGCGCCTGCGGGAGGATCAGCATGAGCCACGATAATCTCCACGGGCATGACCCCTTGCGCGACAAGGACGGCAATCCGCTGATACAGCGCTACAATCCCAATGAGCGCAGCAATCACTGGATTACCGCCATCACCTTCGTGCTGCTGGCCTTGTCGGGCCTGGCCATGTTCCATCCCTCGATGGCGTGGCTGGCGCTGCTGTTCGGCGGCGGTCAATGGACGCGCATCCTGCATCCGTTTGCCGGCCTGGTGATGTTTGTCTCGTTCGCGATCCTGGTGCTGCGCTTCTGGCACCACAACCAGTTCGAGGACGGCGACAAACAGTGGCTGAGACAGATCGATGATGTGCTCAATAACCGCGAAGAGAAGCTGCCGAAGATCGGCAAATACAATGCCGGCCAGAAGATCCTGTTCTTCGTGCTGCTGTTCTGCATGGTCGGTTTGCTGCTGTCGGGCATCGTGATCTGGCGCGCGTATTTCGCGTTCTATTTCCCGATTCCCGTCATCCGCGCGGCCGCCTTGCTGCATGCGATCTGCGCCTTCGGCATCATCTGCGCCATCATCGTGCATATCTATGCCGCGCTGTGGGTCAAGGGCTCGATCGGCGCGATGGTGCGCGGCACCGTCACGTACGGCTGGGCGCGCAAGCACCATCCGAAGTGGTTCGAGGCGGTGATCCGCAACAGCAAGCGCTAGGCTTTTTTAGCCCAAGGCAACAGCTGGGGTCAGTCGTGACAGACTGGCCCCGTTCTTTTTATCGATTAAAATGCTTTACAGCACCGTTTTTTGATGGGAATTCCATTGGTACAACGCATACTCCAGCCAGGCGAAATCGAAGGCCTGGACCATAACGCGATTGCGCGCCTGCTGCTGCCGCAGCCGTCAAACCTGTTTACGGCGCGCGCGCAGCGCCTGCGCGAACTGGCGCAGGGAAACATCAAGGGCATTCCGGTCGATGCCGGCATGCGCGGTTACCTGGTGCTGATGGCCGCGCTGGCCGATGCGCAGGCGGCGGTGGTCTCGACACTGGCGCCCGGCGCCGTGTCGGTGGCCGACGCCGATGCGCTGCGCCGCGCCGTCCAGCACCGCATGCCGGTGCTGCCCGTCAGCGGCGCGCGGCCGCCCGTCTGGCGCACCATCTTCCATGATCTGCTGGGCGAACTGGCTGCCACGGCCGCCGCCCAGCCGGCATTGTCGGCCGGCCTGACGCAAGTGCTGGCGCAGCTGCGCGCGCTGGACGAGGCGGCGTTGGAGGCCTGCGCCGACGCGGTGCTCGATGAAAACGGCGACAACCTCAACCCCATGCACGCGCCGTTTGTCGCTGCTGCGCTGCAGATCCTGTGGTCCACTTCGGCCAGCCAGTTGCGCGCCACGCGCGTGCCCGACCTGGAGACGGGCACCCTGTGCCCCGTCTGCGGCTCGCACCCGGTGGCCAGCGTGATCCGCATCGGCGGCCAGTCGCAGGGCTATCGTTATCTGCACTGCGGTATTTGCGAAAGCGAGTGGCATATGGTGCGCGTGAAATGTTCGACTTGCGAGCAGAACGGCAAGATCGCCTACCAGGGCCTGGACGCCAACGACGCGGCGCCGTTCGATCCGGCCGCGGCCAAGGACGACAAACTGGCCAACAAGGCCAATGATCCGAAAAAAGTGGCGCGCGCGGAGACCTGCGACGATTGCCATACCTACCGCAAGGTCTTCAACCAGGAGCACGATTACAAGGTCGAACCGCTGGCCGACGACCTGGCCAGCCTGATGCTCGATCTGCTGGTCGGCGAGGCGGGCTACCAGCGCGCCAGCGGCAATCCGCTGCTGTGGCTGGGCAAATCCGAACCACAGGGAAGCGAAGCCTGATGAAGACTGTGCAAACCGTGCGCCTGCCGTCGGTGGACCGCATACTGGGCGACGCGGCTTGCCTGGAGCTGATTGCGCAATACGGCCGCGTGCAGACACTGGCCTGCGCGCGCGCGTTGCTGGCCGAACTGCGCGCCGCCATGCTGGCGGGCGCAGTCTGTGAGGAGGGTGCTTCGATCGCATCGATCGCCGCGCAAATGGCCGAACGGCTGCAGGCGCAGTCGCGCTCGCACTTGCGCGCCGTGTTCAACCTGACCGGCACCGTGCTGCACACCAACCTGGGCCGCGCGCTGCTGCCCGACGCGGCGGTGCAGGCCGTGGTGGAAGCGCTGCAGTGGCCGATGAACCTGGAATTTGACCTGGGCACCGGCAAGCGCGGCGACCGCGACGACCTGGTCGAGGAACTGCTGCGCGAACTGACGGGCGCCGAAGCGGCCACCATCGTCAACAACAACGCGGCCGCCGTGCTGCTGATGTTGAACACCCTCGCGCAGGGAAAAGAGGTGATTGTCTCGCGCGGCGAACTGGTGGAAATCGGCGGCGCCTTCCGCATCCCCGACGTGATGACGCGCGCCGGCGCCGTGCTGCGCGAAGTGGGCAGCACCAACCGCACGCACGTGCGTGATTACGCCGATGGCATCAATGAACAGACGGCCTTGCTGATGAAGGTCCATTGCAGCAACTATGCGATTACCGGTTTTACGAAAAGCGTGGAGTTGGACGAACTGGCGCCGCTGGCGGCCAGGCATGGCGTGCCGACTGCCGTGGACCTGGGCAGCGGCACCCTGGTCGACCTGGCGCAATACGGCCTGCCGCATGAAACCACGGTGCGCGAAACCATCGCGGCCGGGGCGGACCTGGTCACCTTCAGCGGCGACAAATTGCTCGGTGGCCCGCAATGCGGCGTGATCGTCGGCCGCGCCGATCTGATCGCGCAGATCAAGCGCAACCCATTGAAGCGCGCGCTGCGGGTCGGCAAGCTGACGCTGGCCGCCCTGGAGCCCGTGTTGCAGCTGTACCGAGCGCCCGACCTCCTGGCTGAACGATTGAGCACCTTGCGCCTGCTGACCCGTCCTGCATCGGCCATGCGCGTTCAGGCTGAAACGCTGCTGCCGCAGTTGCAAACGGTGCTCGGCGCCGCCTACGTCGTCACGACTGAGGCGATGAAAAGCCAGATCGGCAGCGGCGCCTTGCCGGTCGATCAACTGCCCAGCTTTGGCCTGGCGATCCGCAGCGCGCCGGCTTCGCGCCTGAGCAACCCGCTGGGCACCTTGGAGCAGCGCTTGCGCGCCTTGCCGTGCCCCGTGATCGGGCGCATCGCGCAAGACACTTTATGGCTCGACCTGCGTTGCCTGGAAGCGCCGCATCAATCAGCCTTTATCGACCAGCTGGAAGAACTCAATTCATGATCGTCGGCACCGCAGGCCATATCGACCATGGCAAGACCACCCTGACGCGTGCCTTGACGGGCGTGCATACCGACCGCCTGAAGGAAGAACAGGCGCGCGGCATTTCGATCGAACTCGGTTACGCCTATTTGCCGCTGGCGGACGGCACGGTGCTGGGCGTGATCGATGTGCCCGGCCACGAAAAATTCATCCGCACCATGGCCTCGGGCGTGACCGGCATCGATTTCGCCTTGCTGGTGGTGGCGGCCGACGACGGCGTGATGCCGCAAACGCGCGAACACCTGGCGATTTTGCAGCTGCTGGGCGTGACGCGCGGCGCCGTGGCGTTGAGCAAGATCGACCGCGCCGATGCGGCCAGGCTCGCCGAGGTAGAACGCGACATTGCCGCGCTGCTGGCGGCCACGCCGCTGGCCGGCAGCCCGGTCTTTCCGACCAACGCCAGCGTCGAGAACGATCCCGGCGTGGCGGCCTTGCTGGCGCATTTGTCGCAAGTGGCGCGCAGCCTGCCGCAGCGCGATGAACGGCGCTTGTTCCGCCTGGGCGTGGACCGCGTGTTCACCCTGTCGGGGCAGGGCACGGTGATTACCGGTACGGCGCTGGCCGGCCGCGCCCGGTTGGGCGACACCTTGCAGCTGGCGCCCGGAGCCGAGACGGCGCGGGTACGCAGCATCCATGCGCAGAACCGCGCGGCCGATGCCGGCATGGCCGGCCAGCGCCTGGCGCTGAACCTGGCCGGCATCGACCGCGACGCCATTGAGCGCGGCAACTGGATCGTCGCGCCCGAGCTGGCGCAGTGTTCCGAGCGCATCGACGTGGAACTGCGCCTGCTGCCAGATAGCGGCGTGCAGCTGAAAGCCTGGTCGCCGCTGCATGTGCACCTGGGCGCGGCGCACCAGCTGGCGCGCGCCGTGGTGATCGATGGTGATACCCTGGCGCCTGGCCAGGTCGGGCGCGTGCAGCTGGTGTTCGACGCGCCGATGCATGCCGTGCCCGGCGACCGTTTCGTGGTGCGCAATGCGCAGGCCACGCAGACGCTGGGCGGCGGCATGGTGCTCGACCCGTTCGGCCCCGCGCGCAAGCGGCGCAGCCCGGTGAGGCTGGCCTGGCTCGACGCCCTGGCCGCCTTCATCGCGCATGGCGACTATGCGGCGCTGCTGGCGCAAAGCCCGCTGGGCCTGCGCGAGTCCCTGCTGGTGCGCCTGTCGCTGCTGCCGGCCAGCGCGATGGCGCTGCCGGACGACACGCGCCGCATCGCCCTGCGCGGCGGCGACGCATTGCTGCTGGCGCCGCCGGCGCTGGCGGCTTTGGCGCAGCGGGTGCTGGCGGCCCTGGCCGCCTTCCATGCGCGCGCACCCGATGAAGCAGGGCCGGAACTGTGGCGCCTGAAGCGCATCCTTGACGCCGACATCGAAGACGCGTTGTGGAGCCACCTGGTCGACGCCTTGCTGGCCAGCGGCGCCGTCATGGCGCGTGGCGCCAATCTGCACCTGCCTGGCCATAGCGTCGAGCTGACGCCCGAAGAGCAGGTCATCGCCGAGCCTTTCCTCGCTGCGCTGGAGCAGGGACGCTTCGAGCCGCCATGGACGCGCGACCTGTCGCGCCGGTTCGGCGTGGAGGAAGACGAAACCCGCCGCCTGCTGCGCAAACTGGCCAAGGCGGGCCAGATCAACCAGGTGGTGCACGATTTGTTCTACCACCCGGCCGCCCTGGCCGAGCTGGCGCTGCTGGTGCGCCAGCTGGCCGAAAAAGCGGAAGCGGAAGGCGGCTTGCCGGCGGGCTCGGGCGCAGTGGGCGCGGCCGCCTACCGCGACGCCAGCGCTCTGGGCCGCAAGCGGGCGATCCAGGTATTGGAATATTTCGACCGGGTCGGTTATACTCGCCGCGTTGGCAATGGGCATCTTTTACGCCCGCACGCGCAGTGGTCATTCACGCCCGCCGCCGCCAATGGCTAGATCCTGCACCGCGGAAAGCACACTCATCCGGTGATGTGGCCGGGCTTCAAACCCGGTGGAGGGCGTCAGACGTTCTCCCGTAGGTTCGACTCCTACTGTTTTCCGCCATTTCCCTCACTAGCCGTATAGCCATCGCGCAGGTCGGATTGCGCGGCGTTGCGCATCGCTGATCCGGCCTGCACTGCCGTTCTTTTACGATGAGCGCTTGCTGGCAAATACCGCCCCCGCCAGCACGATAAAGGTTCCGACAATCACTTTCTGCCAGGTGCTTGGCACGCCGGCCAAAATCAGCACATTGTTGATCAGTGTGACCAGCAACACACCCAAAAGGGTGCCACTGACGCTGCCGCTGCCGCCGGTGATGCGCGCGCCGCCGAGGATCACGGCGGCGATCACGTCGAGCTCCATGCCGACCAGGTCGAACGGGTTGGCCAGGCGCGTGCTCGACACGTGGACGATGCCGGCCAGGCCGGCCAAAAATCCCGCGTAGCCGAACACGAAGATGTGCACGGTGCGCAGGTTGTAGCCCAGGCGCTCGGCGATCGGCAGGCTGCCGCCGATGGCGTACACGGCGCGGCCCATCAGGGTGCGGTTCAGCAGCCACCAGGTCAGGCCGGCGGCGGCGACGAGCACCAGCACGGTGGCCGGCAGCACGGCGTGCACGCCGGTGGCCGTGTCGTGGCGCCAGACGGCCAGCTTGCCGAACGCGTCCATCGAATGCGGCACGTTCATGAAGAACACGGTGCCGACAAAGGTCAGCAGAATGCCGCGGTACAGATACTGCGTGCCGATGGTGACGATCAGGGAAGGGGCCTTCAACCAGTCGACCATCAGGCCGTTGAGCACGCCCAGCAAGGTGCCACCGGCGGCGCCGGCGATCAAAATCACCGTCATGCTCGTTTCCGGGAACTGCGTCATCACCAGCTTGGTAATGCCGTACATGGTCAGCGCCGCGATGGCCGCGAACGACACGTCGATGCCGCCGGCGGCCAGCACGATCATCACGCCCAGCGCGAACAGGCCCAGCACGGTAGAAGCGCGCACGATGTCGAACACCATCGCCAGCTGGAAGAACTCGGGATTGATCGCACCGACGACCAGGCAGACGGCGACGATCAGGGCCAGCGTGAACAGCTGCGGATGGCGCGCCAGGCGCTGGCGCAGCGTGATTTTCGGCGCGCCCAGGTCGGCCGGCGTCATGGTCATGCTGCTGTTTTTCAGGGTACTCGTAGTCATGCAGCCACCTTGCTGTCGGAGATAAGGGCGTGGTACAGGGTTTCTTCGGCCAGGCCTTCGGCGTCAAACGTATTGGCGATCTGGCCCTTGCGCATCATCAGGATGCGGTCGCAGTTCTGCAGCAGTTCGGGCAGGTCGTCGCTGACCAGCACCACCGCCAGGCCGTCTTCGGCCAGGCGCTGGATGATGCGGTAGATGATGTCCTTGGAGCCGACATCGACGCCGACCGTGGGGCCGTGCAGTATCAGCACGCGCGGCTCGATCGCCAGCCAGCGGCCGATCAGCACGCGCTGCTGGTTGCCGCCCGACAGTGACTGCACCGGTCGGTCGACATCGGGCGTGGCGATCTGCAGGTCTTTCACGGTTGCCAGCGCCAGTGCCTGGGCGCGGCCCGCGTCGAGCGCGCCGAAGCGGCTGCGCAGGCGGTTCAATACCGTGGTGATGATGTTTTCGCGGATCGATTTGTCGAGAAACAGGCCTTCGCTCAGGCGGTCTTCCGGCACATAGCCGATGCGCTGCGTGATCGCGTCGCCAGGGTTGCGCAGGGTGATCTCTTTGCCGTCGAGGAAAATCGCGCCGCTGTCGGCGCCGTGCACGCCGGCCAGGGCCAGCGCCAGTTCATTGCGGCCCGAATCGAGCAGGCCGGTGATGCCGAGGATTTCGCCCTTGTGCAAGGTCAGGTCAACGCCGGAAAAATAGCCGCGCCGGCCCAGGCCCTGCACGCGCAGCAGTTCGCCGTCACCATCGACGTGCAAGCGGCGGCTGCGGTAACGCCCGCCATCGATCTGCTTGCCCGTCATGGCGTGCGTCAGTTCTGCCTTGCTGAAGTTGGCGATCGGTCCTTGCACGACCTTGCTGCCGTCGCGAAAGACGATGGCCTGGCCGCCGATGGCGTAGCATTCATCGAGCTTGTGGCTGACGAACAGCACCGCCACGCCTTGCGCGCGCAAGCCTTCGATGACGGACACCAGGTTGTCGACTTCCTTTTGCGTGAGCGAGGTGGTCGGCTCATCCATGATCACCATCTTCGCGCTGGTGGCCACCGCGCGGGCGATCGCCAGCAGCTGGCGCGTGGCGATCGGCAGTTCATCGGCGCGGGTGGACAAAAAATGGGGATCGGACGGCAGGCCGACGGCGGCCAGCGCACGCGCGGCGGTGGCCTCGACCACGCGGCGGTCGAAGCGCCGCGCCAGGCGGCCGTTGCCGGCCACCAGCTGCTCGCTCAGGGCCACGTTTTCGGCCACGCTCATGTTCGGCAGCAGCGACAGATCCTGGTATACGGTCTCGATGCCGAGCGCCAGCGACTGCAGCGGCGTCAGTGCGTCGTGCGGCTGGCCGTTGATGCGGATGCGCCCTTCGCTCGGAGGATGGGCGCCGGAAATGATCTTGATCAGGGTGCTTTTGCCGCAGCCGTTTTCGCCCAGCAAATGATAAATTTCGCCAGCTTCGATGGTCAGGTCGATGCCGCGCAGCGCATGCACGCCGGCATAGCGTTTATGGATGCCTTCGAGCTGCAGGAATACCTCGGCCTTGGCCTCGGCCTTGGCTTCGGCCTTGGCCTTCGGCGTGGCCGCCGGAATGGGGTTGGTACTGGTCATGAATCGTTTCTTTCTGCGATAGACGATGTCGCACGCGGCCGGCGTGCGCTAGACGATGCCGCACGCGGCCGGCGTGCGCTAGGCGTTGCCAGCATCGGCCTGACACGCAGGGTGCCAGGCCGATGGTCAGGACACCGTTTTAGAATGCGTATTTCTTGTAGTTGGATTTATCTACCTCGACCCACGCCTTGCCGGTGACGATAATGCCCACGCCAGGACCTTTTTTCACGGTGACCGCGTTATAGCCCGGTACGCCCATGTCCATGCCGTTGGTGATGGTCTTGCCCTGCACCAGCATCAGTGCCGCCTTGTTCATCATGATGCCGGCATCCTTCGGATCCCAGAAAGCGATGCCGCCGACCGCGCCCGATTCCAGGAACTTGGCCGCTTCGCTCGGCAAACCGGTGCCGTAGACGCAGATCTTGCCGGTCAGGCCAGCTTCTTCGATGGCGCGGCCGATGCCGAGCACGTCGAGCGAGGATGAACCCTGGAAGCCCTTGATGTCCGGGTGCTTGCGCAGGATTTCCTTGGCCTTGCCATAGGCTTTTTCAGCGTCGTTGGCGGTTTCGTTTTTCGCGTCGACCAGGGTCATTTTCGGATACTTCTTGGCGTTGTTGGCGCCGCCGTCAGCCCATTGCACTTGCGACTGGCTGCCCAGGGAGCCCAGCAAGGAGGACCATTTGCCGGTCTTGCCCATGCACTCGGCCAGGCGTTCGTTCAGACGCGCGCCGTAGGCGGTGTTGTCGAACGCTTCGATGTCGACCAGGGTGTTTTTCTGGTTGTCGGCTTCATGCGTGACGACCTTGATGCCGCGGTCGAGCGCGCGCTTGAGCACCGGTTCCAGGGTCAGCGGGTCCATCGAGACGACGGCGATGGCGTCGACCTTCTTGGCCACCAGGTCTTCCACCAGACGTTGCTGCTGCGCCGCGTCCGATTGCGCAGGGCCGATCTGGCGCGTCGTGGCCACGCCGACGTTGGCGGCGCCGAACTCCTTGACGCCCACTTCCATGCGGTTGAACCAGCTCAGGCCGGTGATTTTCACGACCGTGACGATATCGACCGGCTTTTTATTTTGTGCGTGCAGCACACCGGCGACCGACAGGGTGCCCAGGGCGATGATGGCGGCGGCGCATTTTGTTTTCGTAAGCATGTTGTCTCCAAACCCTCGTTATTTATTCGTTGAACCAGGAGGGGACTGGGTCAGCGTTGCGCTTTTGCGCGGCGTGAAAAAGTGGTAATCAGCAAGATTGATGCGGGCCGAAGCCAGGAAGCACAGCAACAGCATGCCCCAGGCGCAGTCGCGGAAGAAATTCGAGATGTCGAGCAGGTTGAAGGTGCTCGACAGCAGTTGCAAGGCGGTGGCCGAGAAGAACAGGCAGACCATGCGGCCATAGCCACCTTGCGGCCGCACGCCGGCCATCACCGCCACCAGGATGGCGATCAACAGGTAGGAGCTGCCGTAGTCGGCCTTGACGCTGGCGGTACGGGCGGCGATGATCACGCCGGCCAGGCTGGCCAGCACGCCGCACAGGGCGTAGGTGATGACCAGCATGCGGGTGCCGGGAATGCCGGCGTAGCGGGCCGCCTTGGCGTTGGTTCCCAGCAGGAACAGACGGATGCCGAAAGGGCTGTAGCGCAGCAGCCAGCCGATTGCCAGCAGCACCACCATGAAGATGATGAAAGGAATCGGCACGCCGAACAGGTTCTCGTTGCCGAGCATCGACATCGGCTCGGCGCTGGCCAGGCGCACGCTCGAACCCTTGCTTAATACAACGGCGGCACCGGTGAAGATCAGCTGCGTGCCCAGGGTGCACAGGATGGGTGTCAAGCCCACGCCGGCGATCAGCCAGCCGTTGAGCAAACCGCCGAGCAAACCCGTCGCCAGCGCCACCAGAATGAAGGTGCCCGTATAGCCCCACGGCGTGGCGTCGGCGTCGACCAGCAGCGGCACCACGGTGGCGGCGACCACGCCGGCCAGGTTGGCCATGCCCAGGCCCGACAAATCGATACCGCCATTGCCGGCGATCATGGCCAGCGAGACGCCGATGGCCAGCAGGGCCAGTTCGGGCAGCTGGCTGGCCATGGACTGGAAGTTGTACACGTCGAGGAAGTCGCCGTGCGACAGCACGGTCGCGGCAACCAGGATCAGGACGTTAATGCCCACCAAAAAATTCAGCTGTGGGTCGGAAAACTGGCGCTTCATGGCGACTCCAAAAGGTGTTCAGAAAAACAAAAACTCGGCGAAAAACTCAGTTCCTTGCCAGCAGCGCATCGACGTCCGCGCGCTGCGGCATCGACGGCGCCGTGCCGGCCCGCGTCACCGAAATGGCGGCCAACGCTGCCGCAAAGCGGGCCGCTTCCCCTGGCGCGGCGCCTTCGGCCAGCGCCGCCGCAAAGCCGCCATTGAAAGCGTCGCCGGCGCCGGTCGTCTCCAGCACGGGGCCGGCGTTGAATGGCGCGATCAAGACCGATTCGCTGGCGCTGTGCAGCAGCGCGCCTTGCGAGCCCAGCGTGATCAGTGCGCAACCGACGCCGCGCGCCAGAAAGACGTCGCCGGCGGCGCGCGCTTCATCGAGGCTGGTGACGGGCAGGCCGGTCAGGATGGCCGCTTCGTGTTCGTTGGGCGTGATGAAGTCGCACAGCGGATAGACGGCGTCATCAAAACTCAGTGCGGGCGCGGGATTGAACACCGTGATGGTGCCGGCGGCGCGGGCGATTTGCAGGCCGCGCAGGGCGGCGTCGGCGGGCTGCTCGAGCTGGGTAACAAAGACGCGCGCCTGTTCGATGGCGTCAGCGGCCGCTTCCACGTCGGCCACGCCGATCAGGCTGGCCGCGCCGGACACCACGATGATGGCGTTGTCGCCGTTTTTCTCGTTCAGGTAGATAAAGGCGGCGCCGGTCGGGTGCGTGTCGACTTGCCTGACGCGTGGCGTGATGCCGTCGCCGCGCCACAGGGCCAGCGCATTGTCGCCGAACGAGTCGCGCCCGAGGGTGCTGATAAAGGTGACCTCGGCGCCCGCGCGGGCGGCCGCCACGGCCTGGTTGGAACCCTTGCCGCCGGGGCCCATGGCAAAGCCGGAGCCGGCGATGGTCTGGCCGACGCCCGGCATGTGCGGTGCGCGGAAGGCCAGGTCGGCCACATAGATGCCGAGGATCGCGACCCCGCGTTTGGCAGAAACGGCGCCCATCTTATGCCTCGGGGGCGATTACGCCCTTTTTGAACACGAAGCAGCCGTAGAAGCGGCGCTCGCCGGTGGCGATCACGCAGTAAGCCTTGCGCGCCACATCGTAGAAGGCGAAGCGCTCGATCGAGCCCATGATGCGCTCGCGCCCTTCGGCGCGGTTGATTTCCAGCTGGACTTCGTGCTGCACCGGCAGCACGTTGTCGGGTTCACCGACGACTTCCATGCGGTGGGCGGCCACGTCGACGGCGGTGTCGAGCGCCATCACGGACAAAATGGCGCGCGCAGCTTCCCTGGTGCCGACGCCGTCGATGCGCAGCACCTTGCCCAGCATCGTCTGGCGGGCTACGGAATCGGCGGGGAAGTTGGCGTCGCACAGGATCAGTTCATCACCGTGGCCCATGGCGCGCAAGGCCTGCAGCACATCCGCATTCAACAGCGGGTCGATATTCTTTAACATTTTTGTCTCCAGATCATGATTCAATTTGTGCAGCGTTGTACGCCAG
The DNA here is from genome assembly GCF_002250505.1 of Janthinobacterium sp. PC23-8. Classification (GTDB taxonomy): domain Bacteria; phylum Pseudomonadota; class Gammaproteobacteria; order Burkholderiales; family Burkholderiaceae_D; genus Janthinobacterium. Next base: position 292,109 of record NZ_NJGY01000001.1, on the reverse strand, counting down.
GCTTGCCGCTCGTCGTCGGCTTGCCTGGCACTGCGTTTTTACTTATTTTTTACTTACTCGCCATACGGTATCCACACATTCTTGATCTGCGTGGCATGGCGCAGCCAGACCGGGCCTTCGGCGGCCATTCCGTCGCTCCAGTCGGTGGCCAGGCCGTAGTCGACCAGCGTGCGTTTCAGGTTGCCCGTCGATAATCGCTCGGTAGTGGCCGACAGGGCCGCGTCGCCGAACGTCCAGACGGCGTCGACATCGTCGTGCTCGGCCAGGGTCGGCAGCAAGGTCGCTTGCGCGCCGGTGACGATATTGATCACGCCGCCCGGCAGGTCCGACGTTTCCAGCACCTGGTAGAAATCGGTGGCGATCAGCGCATGGCGCGTACTCGGCACGACGACCACGCGGTTGCCCATGGCCAGCAAGGGCGCGAGCAGGCTGACAAAGGCCAGCAGCGGCGACTCGTCCGGGCAGATCACGCCGACCACGCCGACCGGTTCGACCATGGCCAGGGCTACGCCGCGCATCGGCGGCACGTGCACGGCGCCTTCGTATTTGTCGGCCCAGGCGCCATAGGCGAACAGGCGGCTGATCGATTGCCCGACTTCGTTGTTGGCGGCCTCCAGGCTGACGCCGGTCAGTTCGACCAGGCGCGCGGCAAACTCCGCAGTGCGTGCCGACAGGTTCTCGGCCAGGTAGTACAAGGCTTGCGCGCGGCGGTGCGGCGTGGTGGCCGACCAGGACGCGGCGGCGTGCGCGGCGGCCACCGCATTGCGGATATCCTTGCGGTTGCCGAGGCCCACTTCGCCGGCCAGCTTGCCGTTGGCGCCAACCACGCCAAGCGACTGCTCGCCGTCGGAACGGGCCTGCTTGCCGCCCACATATAGCTTGGCGGTGCGGTCGACCAGCGGCAGGGAAGCAGCAGCTGCCACGCTGTCAACGATGGCGGCAAGCGATTTCTCGGAACTTGCCGCCTTGCGCGCCACGCGTTTGGCCCAGGCGCGCGGCTTCAGGTATTCGTAGCAGCCTTCGCGGCCGCCTTCACGGCCGAAGCCCGACTCGCGCACGCCGCCGAAACCGACGCCGGCGTCGAACAGATTGGTCGAATTGATCCACACCACGCCGGCCTTCAGGGCCGGCGCCATGGCCAGCGCCAGGCCGATGGTTTCGCTCCACACGCTGGCGGCCAGGCCGTAGCGCGAGTTGTTGGCGATCGCCAGCGCTTCATCGTGGGTGCGGAAGGTCATCGCCACCAGTACCGGCCCGAAGATCTCTTCGCTGGCCACGGTGCTGGCCGGATGCACGTTGGTGAGCAAGGTCGGCGGGAAGTAGCTGCCGCCGACCGGCATCGAGATATCGGGCTGGTAGCAGGTGGCGCCTTCCTTGACGCCGATCTCCACTAACTTGCGCACGCGCTCGTGCTGCGACGGCGCGATCAGCGAGCCGAGATCGATGGTCTTGTCGAGCGGCGTGCCGGCGCGCAGCATGCCCATGCGGCGTTTCAGGCGTGCGTAGAAGTCCTGTGCGATGCCTTCCTGTACCAAGAGGCGCGCGCCGGCGCAGCAGACCTGGCCCTGGTTGAACCAGATGGCATCGACCACGCCTTCGATGGCGGCGTCGATATCGGCGTCGTCAAACACGATGAAGGGCGACTTGCCACCCAGTTCCAGGGTCAGCGACTTGCCGCTGCCGGCAGTTTTTTCGCGGATCAGGCGGCCGACGTCGGTCGAACCGGTAAATGCGATCTTGTTCACATCCGGGTGGGCCACGATGGCCGCTCCCGTGGCGCCGTCGCCGGTGACCACGTTGAGCACGCCGCTTGGCAAGCCCGCTTGCGCGGCCAGTTCGGCGAACAGCAAGGCCGACAGTGGCGTGAATTCGGCAGGTTTCAAGACGACGGTATTGCCCAGCGCCAGGGCCGGGGCGATTTTCCATGCCAGCATCAGCAGCGGGAAGTTCCATGGCACGATCTGGCCGATCACGCCGAGCGGCACCTGGTCGGCAAATTCGCGTTCCTGCAGTTGCGCCCAGCCGGCATGGTGATAGAAGTGGCGGGCGACCAGCGGCACGTCGATATCGCGTGTTTCGCGGATCGGCTTGCCGTTGTCGAGGGCTTCGACCACGGCGAACAGGCGGGCGTGGCGCTGCACCATGCGCGCCAGGGCGTACAGGTGGCGCGCGCGGCCATGGCCGCCGATGGCGAACCAGTTTTCCTGCGCCGCGCGGGCGGCGGCAACTGCCGCGTCAACATCAAGCTGCGTGCCTTGCGCGATGCGCGCCAGCGGCTTGCCGGTGGCCGGTTCACTGGTGTCGAACAGCGAGCCTGCCGTGGCGGGCGTGAATGCGCCGTTGATGAAATGGCCGAAGCCGTCGCTGTGGCGCGCCAGCCAGGCGCGCGCGTCGGTGTCGCTTTCAGGGGCAGGGCCGTAGTCCATGGTGTCGAAGTAGTGTTTAATGCTCGTCTGGCTCATATGAATTATCCGATCGCGTGGCGGTGGAAAGCCGAGTAACGGCCGGTAACGTGGTGTTCGAGCTGGCGTTCGATATCGGCCAGCAGGGACGAGGCGCCGATGCGGAACAGGTCCGGTTCGAGCCACTCGCGTCCCAGTTCTTCCTTCATCAGGATCTGGTAATTGAGGATGTCCTTGGCCGCCGATACGCCGCCGGCCGGCTTGTAGCCCACCTTGTAGCCCGTGCGTTGCTGGTACTGGCGGATCATGCGCAGCATGATCAGGCTCACCAGCAGGGTCGCGTTGGTCGCTTCCTTGCCGGTCGAGGTCTTGATGAAATCGGCGCCTGCCATCATGCAGATCATCGAGGCCTTGGCCACGTTGCGCAGGGTTTTCAGTTCGCCCGTGGCCAGGATGGCTTTCACGTGGGCGTCGCCGCAGGCGGCGCGGAAGTCCCGCATTTCCGCGTACAGCGCTTTCCAGTTCCCGGTCAGCACGTGTTCGCGGGTGATGACGATATCGATCTCGGAGGCGCCATCGCGCACCGACGCTGCGATTTCCTTGAGCTTCAGATCATGCGGGATCAGGCCGGCGGGAAAGCCGGTCGACACGGCGGCCACCGGAATGCCGCTGCCGGCCAGCGCTTCGACGGCGGTTGCCACGTAGCGGTGGTAGACGCAGATGGCACCCGTGTGCAATTGACGGTCGCCAAAGCCCAGCGCGTCGAGCAGGTCCCGGCGCACCGGCGCGATGGCCTTGGCGCACAGGCGCTTGACGCGCTCGGTGGTGTCGTCGCCGGACAGGGTGGTCAGGTCGATGCAGCTGATGGCTTTCAACAGCCAGCCCGCTTGCGCGTCTTTCTTGACCGAGCGCCGGCCGGGCAGGGTGGCGACGCGACGCTCGGCGGCCGACAGGTTGACGCGGATATCGTCGAACCAGCTGCTGTCATACGGTACGCCCGGATTGCGCGCATGAACATGAAAGCCGGCCGGCACGATCGCTTGCACGCTGGCCGCGACGATCGCTGGCGCCGCTGCGGCGGCTTTGGCCGCTTCGGTGCGTGCGGGCGCTGCCGGGGCGACGCGCGGTGATTTGGAAGTAGTTGTCATGGTTGTGGCGACGCCGCGCAGTGGTGCACAGGCCGGTCCGAGTGATGGTGGGCGGTAGGCATAGCTTGAATCTCCGTGAACGCACTGAGCGCGTTGCATTATTGTTACTGTCCGGTGGCAAGGTGATCGAGGAAAACTCACACATTTGCACAACGGTTTTATGTTACGCCAATAACATTTATTTGTGCAACCACTTTTTTCTAATAACATGCGCAATAGTTACTGTTACAATCGCCATCTACACGTTATTAAGAACGAAAGTATTACCATGCGACAAACTGCAGGCGCCAAGGCGCGCCAACTGCGGCTGGAACGGATGCAGGCTCTAGTCAAAAGCTCGGGCCCGGCATTGTTGAGCCGTGTTGCCGAATTGCTCGGAGTGACCGAGATGACGATACGCCGCGACCTGGCGGCCGGCGACAGCACGCTGTCCTGTCTCGGTGGTTATGTTTTGGAAGCAACATTCCCAGTTGCCGCAGAAAAATACGTGCTGGCCGAGGAACTCGACCAGCATACGGTCAGGAAGCGCCTGGCCTGCCAGCGCGCCGCCAGCTTCGTCAATGACGGCGACATGCTGTTCATCGACTGCGGCACGACCATGATGCAGTTTGCTTCGGTCTTGCCAGATGAGATCGCCCTGACCGTGGTTTGTTACTCCATGAACATTGCCAATATCCTCAGCAAGCGCAGGAACACCCAGTTGATACTGCTCGGCGGCTTGTTCCAGGCCTCGTCGGAAACCTTTTATTCGGAAGAGGCGGTGCAGTACCTGGGCCACCTCGGGGTCAACAAGGCGTTTATTTCCGCCGGCGGTGCCGACCCGGTGCGTGGCGTCAGCTGTTCCCATTTTCATGAGGTGGCCGTCAAGCAGGCCGCCATCCGCAGCGCCAGCGAGCGCATACTGGTGGTCGACGAGAGCAAGCTGGGGCGGGTGCGCACGGCGTTTTTCAGCCCGCTCGACGTGTTTTCGAAAATTGTCGTTGGCGGCGAACCGACGCCGGCCCTGCGCGAGCAGTTTCAGGGTTGGCCGCTGGAGATCGCAGCGGCGTAGTTGGCTGGCAAAGCTGCCGTTGTTCAGTATCGGAGGGCAAACATGAAACAACGATCACTCGCATCGCTGCTGCTCGCCGCTGCAATGATGGCGCCCGGCAAGGCGGTGGCGCAAACCCTGCGCGTGGTCAGCGAAGTCTTGCCGCCCGCGAGCATGATGGAAAACAATGTCGTTGTCGGCCGCGAAACGGCCAAGGTGCGCGACTTGCTGGCGCGCGCCGCCATCGCCTATACGATCGAATTGCTGCCCTGGAAGCGCGCCTATGCGCAAGCGCTGCGCGAGGCCGACACCTGTATCTATTCCACCACGCGTACGCCCGAGCGCGAAGCGCTGTTTCGCTGGATCGGTCCCTTGAACGAGGCCGAATGGATCTTGTACGGCCTGGCCAGCCGCAACTTCAATTTGCGCAGCCTCGACGATGCGCGCGGCCTGGTGATCGGCACCGTGCTGGGCGACGCGCGCGACGAGTATTTGCGCGGGCGCGGCCTGGCAGTGGCGCCCGTGACGCAGGAGTGGCTCAATGCGCAAAAGCTGCTGCTGGGCCGCATCGACCTGTGGGCGGTGGGCATGGCGGCGGGCAGCCGGCCATTTGCCGGCAAAGAGTGGGAAGGCCTGGTGGTGCCGCTGCTGACCTTCAACCGCGTGCAGACTTATCTGGCCTGTAACCGGCAACTGCCGGAAAGCCAATATGGCGCCATGCAGCGCGCCGTGGCGGCCATGCGCCGCGACGGCGCGCTGGCGCGCCATGATGCGCTCAAATAAGCGGCCCGCATCATCCATCCCGCCATACGCGCACGCAATTGCGTCCGTCGCGCTTGGCCTGGTACAGTGCCTGGTCGGCATGGCTGTAGGCGTTTTCAAACGTGGTGCCGGCGCGGTTCCAGCTCATGCCCACGCTGACGGTCACCGGGCGGGTGATTGGCGCTGGCGGCTGCCGCGCGGCGATGGCGTCGCAAATGTCCTGCGCCACCTGCCGCGCTTCCTCGCGCGAGGAGGTAGGCCAGACCACCGAAAATTCCTCGCCGCCGACGCGACCGATGGGCGTGTACTGGCCCAGCAGGTCCTGCAGGCAGTCGACCACGGCGCGGATGACGCAATCGCCGGCCGGGTGGCCGAAGTCGTCGTTGACCTGCTTGAACAGGTCAATGTCGAGCACGATCAGCGCCATGTCGCCTTGCGCCAGGAGGCTTGACGCCTGTTCGATCACGGCGCCGCGATTGAGCGCGCCGGTCAGCGGATCGTGGGTAGCGCGGTATTCCAGCTGGCCGGCCAGCGCCTGCAGTTCGCGGTTGAGCACATGCATGTCGCGTTCGGCGCGGTCGCTGCGGCGTATCAGGCGGCGCGTTTCGCGCATCAGGCGTTCGTAGTGATGGACCAGCTCACCGAGCATGCGGCGCTGCGCCTCGACTGACGCACCATCATCGGCGTGCAGCGCGCGCGCGGCCGCCAGCACCGCCGATTCCTCGGTAAACAGATCGGGTTCCAGGCTTGAAGCGGACATCTGCGCGCCCACGTGCTAGTCGCCCACGGCGTGGTCGTGGAAGTCCAGCGCCGTGAAGTCCTGCTGCAGTTCCTGGCCAAATTCCAGGATGGTGTCGTCGTCCTCGTCGTGGTACCAGTTCAGGCGCACGCGGTTGCCGTCGATGGCGGCCTGGTTGAGGATATCGAACAGGGTAAACAGCATCTTGGTGCTGGAACTGTTGAAGTAGGCCAGCGAGACATGCACGGTAATCTGCGCGTCGTGGCAGGTTTCCACGTAGTTGCGCACGGCGGCATTCAGCGGACCATAAAAGGCGGCCGCGTTTTCGGGGTACGACTCGCCCTTGATCGACAGGGTGTGCTGTTCGAAGCGGAAATCGATTTCGGGCGAACTCGGTGTCGCGGCAAGGAACAACGGTGGCAAAGGGGACGATGATTGCATATGCTTTCCTGGGTCGGCTCTTTCAGATGATGGCTTTGATGCAGAAGATGGTGCTGCCCGGCTCCTGAGCGTCCTGGGCGAACTCGAATTCCAGCGGTTCGCTGGCGTCGCGCGCCAGGGTCAGAAAGCCCAGGCCGGCGCCCTTGCTGTCGGCCGGCGCCTCCTCGCGCAAGGCTTTTTTGTAGGCCAGGCGGATTTCTTCCATCGTCATCGTGTGCAGCGGTTCCAGGCGGCTGCTGATCTGCGTCACGTTTTCGGTCGAAACGGGATTGGCGCACAGCAGGAAAAAGCTGTCGCCGCGGGTGCCGATGCAAAACGAGCCGCGCCGCATCTGCTGGTCGTGCTGGGCGTTCGGCGTCAGGCTGTCGGACGAGTAGTGCATGACGTTTTGCGACATTTCGATAAACGAGGAAAAGATGCGCCGGCGCGTGGGGCCGGCCGCGCCGGCCGTGTCCAGGCGCGCCTTGATGGTTTCGGAAATGGCACTGACCACGTGCTGCGAAAAATAGCCCGTGTAGAAAAAGATGATATTGCGCTTGCGCGCCACATCCCAAAACTCGTTGAATTCTTGATACAGCACGTCAGTGCTCCTGGATGGTAATCGTTGCGGTGAGTGAAAGTGAAACGCCGCTCTACAGGCGGAAACAGAAAAACGTCAGGTCGTCGCGGCGCGGCTGCTGGCCTTGCCATGCGCCGAAGTCGTGCAGCAGGGCCGCCGCCACCTCGCCAGCTGGCGCGGTGCGGCGTGCCAGCAGCTGTTCGCGCATGCGCCGCTTGCCATAGGCGATGTCGCGCGCGCCGCCGATCTGGTCGAGCAGACCGTCGGTGGTGATAAACAGCAGGCTGCCCGGCGCGACCTCGAGCACCTGGTTGTGCCAGGCGTGGCCGGCGGGCGTATCGATATAGCCGACGCCCATGCGCGCGCCGTCCAGGCAGCGCACCTCGTCCTGCCCGGGCGCGACCAGGTACAGCGACTGTTTCGCGCCGGCAAAATGCAACTGGCCGCTGGCCTCGTCGTAGCAGATAAAGGCGCAGTCCATGCCGTCGTTCGAGCCGGCGCCATGGCTGGCGCCCGGCGTGGCGGCGTCCTGGCCCAGCAAGGTCTTGATGGCGCGGCTGACGGCGCCGATCAGGGCGGCCGGATCGCGGGGGCCAAGATCGCGCAGGGCCTGGCTCAGCGCCGAGGAGGCGATCAGGGTCATGAAGGCGCCTGGCACGCCGTGGCCGGTGCAGTCGGCCAGCGCCGCGAACCAGCCGCCCGCATGGCGTTCGAACAGATAAAAGTCGCCGCCGACGACATCGCGCGGCTGCCATTCCAGGTGGGCGTCGGGCAGGGCCGCGCGCAACTCGGCAGAAGACGAGCGCAGCAGGGCGCGCTGGATCACGCTGGCGTAATCGATGCTGTGCATGATCTGGCGGTTTTTCTCGGCCTGCAGGGTGGCCACCACGTTCATCAACTGCAAGCCGAAGCCGACGCCGGCCAGCACGCCGTCTTCGGTGATGATGAAGCCGTCGGCCAGCGCCTTTTCGCCGGCCTCGACGGCACGGAAAGTCAGGTCCTCGATGCTCGTGGCGGCGTCGACGATCAGCGGCTCCTTGTCCATGAAGGCGATGCAGCTCTTCTTGCCATACACCTCGTGATAAAACGGCTTGGACATCTGCGACATGAAGATATTGCGGCTGATCAGGCCGATCGGGCGTTGCTGTTCCGTTACAGGCAAGCTCATCATGTCGCGCCGTTCGGTAAACAGTTCCAGCACCGCGAAGTTGTTGGCGTCGGCCTGCACCGACTCGGTGGCGATGCACAGGTCGGCCGCGACCGAAGAGCGATAACGGGGAAGATGCAATCGAGAGGCGTTGAACTCCACGGGCGGCTACCTTTACAAGACGATCGGCGCCCGCTTGCCAACACCACAAGGCGGCTGGCAAAAAGGCAATCTCGATATGGTAGCGCCGGAATATGACAGGATGATTACCAACTTGCCAAACGTCTATTTGAAATGGCCGCATGGCAAGCTTTATAGTTCAAGCCAGCCTGCTTGCGAGGGTGCCCGCCTGCGCCAGCCACCGCGCGCGCTGCTGGTCCGTGGAATGAAGCAGCGGCCCGTAGCTGACGACACTGACCGGTTTGATGCCGCAAAATTCCAGCGTGGTCTTGCGCACCTGATGAATGCCCGGCATGCGGTAGACCCAGCGGAAATACCAGGGCGGCGTGTCCATTGTCACCAGCAGCTGGGCCGTGCGGCCCGCCAGCAGTTGCGCAGGGAAGGCCTTGCCGGGACGGTATTGAAAGGCAAAGCCGGGCAGTAACACGCGGTCGATGAAGCCCTTGAGCAGGGCCGGCGCACCGCCCCACCAGATCGGGTAGGCGAACACCAGGTGGCGGGCCCAGATGATCGCTTCCTGTGCGGCCAGCAGGTCCGCTTCCAGCGGCTGCACCTGGCGGTAGCCTTCATGCAGGACGGGATCAAAGGCGAGCTGGCCCAGGCGCAGCTCGCGCACCTCGTGGCCGGCGGCGCGCGCGGCCGTCACGTAGGCGTCGGCCAGGGCGGCGCAAAAACTGTCGTTCGAGGGGTGGCCGAGAATGACCAGGATGCGTTTGCGCATGAGGGCGGCTTTCATGAAGTGAGCATTCCTCATGCTAAAGCCTGTCCCATGGGGCAGAGTCAAGCGCCTTGCAAACAATCCCTGATTTGCGCATCGATGGATTCCAGCTGCGCGTTGAGCTGCCGCAGGCGGGCGATCTCGTCGTGCACGTGCGCGCGCTTGGCGGCGATATGCAGGCGCAGTGCCGCCCAGTCGGTATCGTTGCCGGCCAGGATGGGCAGCAGTTCGGCCAGGCGGAAGCCCAGGGCTTGCGCCTGGCGGATCAGGGTCACCTGTGCAAGGTTTTGCTGCGAATAGCGGCGGTAGGCACCGGTGCGCTGCACGCTTTTCAGCAGGCCCAGCGATTCATAGTGGCGCAAGGCCTTGGGGGTGGCGCCCGTCAGGCGCGCCAGTTCTCCGATATACATGCGGCTCCTTTCAACGTTGCCGCATTGTATAGCCTGGTTCCCGCACTGTCGTCAGGGCCGGCGCGCAGGAACCTTCTTTGCCGTACAGTCGGCGCAAGTGCCGTACAGCGACAGCGCGTGTTCATGCAGCACGAAGCCGCGTTCGGTGGCGATTTCGTGCTGGCGCAACTCGATGCCGTCGTCGACGAATTCATCGACCTTGCCGCAACCGGTGCAGACCAGGTGGTCGTGGTGCTGGCCCTGGTTCAGTTCGAACACGGCGTGGCCCGATTCGAAATGGCGGCGGAACAGGATGCCGGCTTCGGCGAACTGCATCAGCACGCGGTAGATGGTGGCCAGGCCCACGTCGATCTTTTCAGCCAGCAAGAGTTTATAGACCTCGTCCGCGCTCAGGTGCTTGATCGTTCCTTCTTGAAACAGTTGCAGAATCCGCAGGCGCGGTATCGTTACTTTCAACCCCGATTCGCGCAGTTCCTTCAATATATCCATCTCTTCCATCCCCTCTATGAATGCCAGATCAGTACGTATTATATCGCAAATGATTATCATTACTATTCTCATTTGACGAATGCGGCATCGGGTATTTTCGTTGCGGTGCATCATTTTCTTGATCTGTGCAAGGAAAAAATATGGGTGTTTTATGCCTTACGGCACTATTTGATGTGGATCAAAGTTTTTGCTGCACCGCACTCTTAGACTTCGCTGCGTTACTTAACGATAAAAAAGAGGGAACCAGAATGAAAAAGTCCGCAACTAAAGCCGCAATCGTTTTGGCCGCCATCGGCGCTTTCGCCGGCAACGCCATGGCACAGGAAAGTCCATGGCTGGTACGCGCGCGCGTGGTGCAGATCGATACCGCCAATAAATCCGCTCCAGTGGCTGGCGTTGGCGCATCCGACCGTATTCACGTGAGCGACAAAACCATTCCTGAAATCGATATTTCGTATTTCTTCACGCCCAACATCGCCGCTGAACTGATCCTGACCTACCCGCAAAAACATGATGTGACGCTCGACGGCGCCAAGATCGGCACCTTCAAGCATTTGCCGCCGACCCTGTCGCTGCAATACCACTTCATGCCCGAGAAACAGTTCAGCCCTTACCTGGGCGCCGGTGTCAACTACACCAATATCTCGGATGTGAAACTGCTGGGCGGCGCTGGCCGCCTGGAGCATGACAGCTGGGGTTACTCGCTGCAAGCCGGTGTCGACTACAAGCTCGACAAGAACTGGTCGCTGAACTTCGATGTGAAGAAAGTGCAGATCCGCAGCGACGTGTTTATCTCGGGCGTAAAAGCCAGTGAAGTCAAGGTCGATCCATACCTGATCGGCGTAGGCGTCGGCTACCGCTTCTGATTCATCGCACAGCCGAGAAAACGTCCATGGCGGCGTTGCACGGTCTCGCCGTACTGGCGTACTGTCTTCGACCATGCGCCTTGCCCTGAACGTTTTTCGACTGCGCGAAAAGATTGTCACATCCGGCTGCCCGCAGCCGGATTTTTTTTGCCCGTTTTTTCTTGCCGCCGCATACAATTTATATTTGTAATCAAGCGAGACCACCATGCCATTGAGTTCCTACCTGAGTACCCGGCCCGTGCTGGGCGAGCGTGTCTACCTGCACGATACGGCGCAAGTGATCGGCGACGTGCACATCGGCGACGACTGCTCGATCTGGTGCAACAGCGTGCTGCGCGGCGACGTCAACCGCATCGTGATCGGCGAGGGCAGCAATATCCAGGATTTTTCCATGGGCCATGTGTCGCACAAGAATGCGGCCAAGCCCGACGGCTCGCCCTTGACCATCGGCAAATACGTCACCATCGGCCACTCGGTGATCCTGCACGGCTGCACCATCGGCGACGAATGCCTGATCGGCATGGGCAGCATCGTGATGGATGATGCGGTGGTGGAGAAAAACGTGATGCTCGGCGCCGGCAGCCTGGTGTCGCCTGGCAAGGTACTGGAAAGCGGCCACCTGTACGTGGGCCGGCCGGCCGTCAAGGTGCGCGCGCTGACCGAGGCCGAGATCGCCCGTTTGCGCTATTCGGCCGAGCACTATGTGAGGGTCAAGAACAATTACCTTGCGGGCAAGGACGACGTTTGAGGCGCCGCCGAGGCCAGTGCTTCAACGATTGATCAAGCCTGCGGCGCGGCCGCCGGTTGCGTGTACTTGTCGAAGTTGTTGATGTAGTCGTTGAAGTTGTCGGTCAGCATGCGCTTGTACTGCTCCGTGAAAAAGGCGACCGCTTCGTCTTTTTCCTGCTGCATCTTGCTGACGTCGTTGGTCTTGCTGGCGACCAGGAAGGCATTGAAGCGGGCGGCCGCGTACAGCAGCGAGGTGGCCACGTCATTGGCCGGGTTGTGCGCACATTGTTCGTTGGCCAGGGCGATCACCTTGTCGGCGCGTTCCCAGAACTCGGGGCCAGAGGTGGGTTTGGTGGTCGGTGCGTTCATGGGATTCCTTTTCAAAGTGCGCATCAGTCTACACAGCGCATGGCGGGCTGTCCACTCACCGCCCGGCCGTCACGGCGTGATGATGGCAGGCGACTATTCTTCCAGCGTCACTTCGAGCAGGTCGATTTCGCGCAGCAGGCGCAAATGGATTGCATCGTCCAGTTCGCCTGAAATGCGCTGGCGGAACAGTTCGTCGCGTTCCGCATTGAGCGCTTCGAGGCGCAAGGCGCGTTCGGCCCTGGCCAGTTCATGCATGCGGGCCGCTTCGTCGTTGCTGCTTTCGCCATAGGCCATGCGGCGCCGGTAGGCGTCGATCAGGCGATTGGCCGCCTCGGTGACGACCTGCTCCTTGCCATCGCTGGCTATGCCCGAGCACATTTTTTCCAGCCGCGCGACAGCCGCCTCGGCGGCGGCGGCGCGGGCGTTGCGCTCCTCGCTGGAGCGGCGCGCGGGGGGCGCGAACACCAGGCCCTTGGTCAGCAGGGGCAGGGTGACGCTGGCCAGCAGCAGCGACAGCAAAATCACGCCCATGGCCAGGAAAATCACCAGGTCGCGCGCGGGAAAGCGCGTGCCGTCCGGCAAAAACAGGGGCAAGGTCAATATGCCGGCCAGGGTCAGCGCGCCGCGCACGCCGGCAAACGAGGCCACCAGCAGCAAACGCAAGCCGGGGCGGTCCTTGCTTTCCAGCGCCGTACCATTTCTGGCGGCATTTTTCTGGTGCTTGAACAAGGTCAGTTTCATCGAAATGGCGACCCACACGAAGCGCATGAAGGTCAGCCCCGCCGTGATGGCCACCACGTAGAGCGGCAGCTTCCAGGCGCTGCCCGCGCCCACTTCGGCCGAGGCCGCCTGCAGGCTGGTGATGGTGGTCGGCAGTTGCGCGCCCAGCATGACGAAGATCACGCCGTTGAGGACCAGTTGCACGGTATCCCATACGGCCTTGCGCTGGGTGCGCGTGGCGGCCAGCGGGCGGCCGATCAGGTCGGCGTAGTGCATGGACACGCCCGCCGTGGCGGCGGCCAGAATGCCCGAGCCATGGATCTGCTCGGCGCCGAGATATGCCGCGAACGGAATCAGGATGCTGATCAGGATCTGCAGGCCCGGCTCTTCGCCAACCTTGCTGACGAGCCATTTGTTGGCCAGGCCCACGCCCCAGGAAATGGCCAGGCCGATCAGGATGCCGCCGCCCGCTTCCTGCAGGAAGCTCAGCGAGGCCGCGCCGATGGAAAAGCCGCCCGTCATCATGGCGCCCACGGCAAAGGTAAAGCACACCAGGCCGGAGGCGTCATTCAACAGCGACTCGCCTTCGAGGATGTGCATCAGGCGCGGTGGAATCGGGTTGCCGGCCGCAATCGCCGACACGGCCACCGGATCGGTCGGCGACAGGATGGCGCCCAGCGCAAAGGCGACGGCCAGTGGCACGCTGGGGATCAGCCAGTCGATGAAAAAACCCATGCCCAGCACCGTAAACAGCACCAGGCCGATGGCCAGCATCAGGATCGAGCGCGCGTCGGAAAAGAAGGCGCCCTTGGGAATGCGCCAGCCATCGAGGAACAGCAGCGGCGGAATGAACAGCAGGAAAAATATCTCGGGATCGAGCGGCACTTGCAGGCCGAACAGGGCCAGGCCCGTGCCGCCGGCGATCTGAATCAGCGGCAGCGGCAGCTTGATCCAGCGCGAGCGGGCAAGAAAGCCGCACAGGACGACGGTCAGGACCAGGACAAGGATGATGGTGACGGTATGCATGAAGGAATAGGGGGGCTGGTACTAGTACGGAAACGACGATTATAAGTCGCTGCGCCCGCTTGCCGTCGTGCACTTGCTGACACAGGGCGGCGCCAGGTGCTATTGCTTACATACAACAAGTCGCAATCCGCGTAAAATCCTGCCGTTGGAGCGCGCCGCCTGCGCGCCTGTTTTATTACTGGAAAGTCTTGTTCAAGAAAATCTGTACTGGCCTGCTGATATTGCTGGGCCTGATCGTGCTCGCCGCCGGCGCCGTCTACGCCGCTTACTGGCGAGCCGCGCTGGCGCCCGTCGATCCGCCCCCGCCGAGTTCCTTTTCCGCCCAGGCCATCGCCGAGGGCCGCATCCTGGCCGGCATCGGCAATTGCAGCGCCTGCCATACGGTCAAGGGCGGCGCCGCCTACGCGGGCGGGCGCGGCCTGGCCACGCCGTTTGGCGCCATCCACGCCACCAATATCACGCCCGACCCGCAGACGGGCATCGGCCGCTGGTCGCTGGCGGCGTTTCAGCGCGCCATGCGCGAGGGCGTGGCACGCAACGGCGAGCACCTGTTTCCCGTGTTTCCCTACACACACTTCGCGCTGGCCAGCGACGCCGATATTGCCGCCCTGTATGCCTATTTCATGACGCGTCCAGCCGTGGTTGCGGTCACGCCGCCCAACACGGTACCGTTTCCCTTGAACCAGCGCGCCCTGCAGGCCGGCTGGAAACTGCTGTTCTTCAAGCCCGGCAGCTTGCCGCGCAATACTGCCCAGGGCACTGACTGGCACCGTGGCCGCTACCTGGCCGAAGGCCTGGCCCACTGCGCCGCCTGTCATACGCCGCGCAATGCGCTGGGCGCGGAAAGGACAGTCGCAGCCTACCAGGGCGCCGCCATCGACAACTGGTATGCGCCGCCGCTGACGGCCGCCAATACGGCGCCGCTGCCGTGGAGCCGGGACGAGCTGTACGCTTTCCTGCGCACCGGCGCCACCGCGCTGCACGGCGTGGCCGCCGGGCCGATGTCGGAAGTGGTGCACGAAGGCATGGATGCCTCGCCCGACGCCGATATCCGCGCGCTGGCCGCCTATTTTGCCGACCTGGCCAGGCCGCGTGATGCAAACGAGCCGGCCGTCGATACGGCGTCGGTGATCAAGGCCAGCCTGGCCCGTTCGCAAAAGGTCGGCATGGTCGACAACGACCGTGGCGCCAGCCTGTACGTGGCCGCCTGCGCCTCCTGCCATTCGAACAGCGATGGCCAGCCTGCGCTGTTGCGCCCGGAACTGAGCCTGAACAGCGCCGTCAGCGCGCCCGACCCGTCCAACCTGATCCAGGTGATCCTGCATGGCGTCGGCAAGGACGAGGGCCTGCCCGGCGCGCTGATGCCGGCCTTTGCCCATGCGCTGTCCGACGCAGACATTGTCCAGCTGGCCGCTTATTTGCGCCGCAGCCGCAGCCATCGGCCGGCCTGGACCGGCCTGGAAGCGACGGTGGCGCGCGTGCGCGCCGGCAAATAATCAAGCAAAGCGAGTCATCTCATGCATCATTTCACGCTCAATGGCCAGCCGTTTGCTGCCGATGTCGACGCCGAAACGCCGCTGCTATGGGTGCTGCGCGACGAAGCGAAATTGACAGGCACCAAGTTTGGTTGCGGCATTGGCCTGTGCGGCGCCTGCACCGTGCATGTCGATGGCCGTGCCGTGCGCTCCTGCATCACGCCCGTGTCGGCCATCTCCGGTTCGGCCGTCACCACCATCGAAGGCCTGTCGCCTGATGGAAAACACCGCTTGCAGCAAGCCTGGATCGCCATGCAGGCGCCGCAGTGCGGTTATTGCCAGTCGGGCCAGATCATGCAGGCGGCGACCCTGCTGCGCGACTATCCGCAGCCGACCGACGCCAATATCGACGCCGTGATGAGCGGCAACCTGTGCCGCTGCATGGCCTATGTGCGCATCCGCAAGGCGATCAAGCTGGCCGCCAGCCTGCGGGAGACGCCGCATGCTTAAGCTGCCGAAAGACCATGGCGCGTCCTTGCCCGCTTCGTTGGCGCGGCGCGGCTTCCTGATCGCCGCCGCCGGCAGCGGTTTTACTTTGGCCTTCCTGCGCGCCGACACCGTGCTGGCGGCCGGCAAGGCGGCCAAAGGGCCTGCCGTGATACCTGCCGCGCCCGTGTTCGACCCTGGCATCTGGTTCGAGATCGACCGGCAAGGACTGGTGACCATCAATATTGCCAAGGCGGAAATGGGCCAGCATATCGGCACGGCGCTGGCGCGCATCGTGGCCGACGAGCTGGAAGCGGACTGGACCAAAGTGAAGCTGCGTTATGTGGACAGCGATCCGAAATGGGGCCTGATGGTCACGGGCGGCAGCTGGTCCGTCTGGCAAAATTTCGAGCCGCTCAGCCGCGCCGGCGCGGCCGGGCGCCTGGCGCTGGTCGAGGAGGGCGCGCGGCTGCTGCGCCTGCCGGTGTCGGCCTGCGCGGCGAAATCGGGCGTGGTACACGGGCGCGGGCGCTCGATCACCTATGGCGATATCGTGCGGCGCGGCAAGCTGGGGCGCCACTATACGCCCGAACAACTGCTCTCCATCGTGCTCAAGACGCCGCCGCAGCGCAAGCTGGTGGGGCGCACCGTGCAGGCGCTGGACGTGCCGGCGAAAACCAATGGCAAGGCCATCTACGGTATCGATGCCGGTGTCCATGACGAGATCGAAGGCCTGGTGTATGCACGCCCCAAAATTCCACCGACGCGCTATGGCTCGATGGTAGTGTCCATCGACGACTCGGCCGCAAAGAAGATCAGGGGCTACCTGAAGTCCGAAGCCTTGATTGACCCCAGCGGCACGGTGCCGGGCTGGGTGATGGTGTATGCGGACAGCTATGCGGCGGCCAGCCGCGCGGCCGACCTGGTGCGGGTGAAATGGCGCGCCGGCGCGGCAGCCCATGTGTCGGAACAGGACATCCTGCATTACGGCGCGAAACAGATCGCCGACCCCGCCCTGGGCGCGCGCGTGGTCAATGACGAAGGCGTCGAGCAAGCGTTTGCCGGGGCGGGACTGACTCTGGAGCGGCACTACACCACGGCCACGGTGCTGCATTTCCAGCTTGAACCCGTGAACGCCATGGCGCAACTGGTCGATGGTGTCTGGCATATCCATGCCGGCACGCAATGGCAGTCGCTGATCTTGCCGGTGCTGGCCAAGGCGCTGCGGGTGCCGGAAAGCCAGGTGGTGCTGCACACCTATTTGCTCGGTGGCGGCTTTGGCCGGCGCCTCAATGGCGACTATTGCATTCCGGCCGCGCTGGGCGCGCAAGCCCTGGGAAGGCCCGTGAAAATGATCTGTTCGCGGGCCGACGATGCACGCTTCGATTCGCCGCGCTCGCCGTCGGTGCAGCACTTGCGCATGGCGTTCGACGCCGCCGGCAAGGTAAGCGCCATGCAGCATGAAGCGAGCGCGGGCTGGCCGACGCAGGCCCTGGCGCCCGGCTTGCTGGCCAGGGACAAGCAAGGCCATCCTTACGATCCATTTGCGATCGCCGGCGCCGACCACTGGTACACGGTGGGCGCGCAGCGCGTGCGCGCCATATCGAATGACCTGGCCAACAGCAGTTTCCGGCCGGGCTGGCTGCGCTCGGTGGGGCCCGGCTGGACCAACTGGGCGGTGGAAAGTTTTATCGATGAAGCGGCGCAGGCGGCCAAGGTCAATCCGCTCGATTTTCGCCTGTCGCTGCTGCAGGCCACGGGTCGCAACGCCGGCAGCGCGCCAAACGCCGTCGGCGGCGCGCAGCGCCTGGCGCAGGTGTTGCTGCGCGCGGCGGAAAAAGCGGGTTGGGGCAAGGCGATGCCGAAAGACACGGGCCTGGGAATTGCCGCCACCTTCGGCCAGGAACGCGATATGCCGACCTGGACCGCCTGCGTGGCGCGGGTGCGGGTCGACCGCAGCACCTGCATGGTGCAGGTCGAAAGACTGACGATGGTGATCGACGCCGGCACCATCGTCGACCCCGACGGCGCGCTGGCGCAGGCCGAAGGCGGCGCGCTGTGGGGCGTGAGCATGGCGCTCCACGAAGGCACGGCGTTTCTGAATGGCGAAGTGCGCGATACCAACCTCGCCAGCTATACACCGCTGCGTATCGCCGACGTGCCCGAGCTCGATATCGAATTCATCAACAGTCATGAGGCCTCGACGGGCATGGGCGAGCCGCCGACCACGGTGGTGGCGCCGGCGATCGCCAACGCCATCTTTGCCGCTGTCGGCGCGCGTGTGCGGCATCTGCCAATCCGTCCCGAAGCCGTGCTCAAGGGGCTGGACCGCTACGGTGCGGTTTGAACCTGGCGGCGAGTTTGCTACACTGAGCATGCGGCCAGGCTCCTGCCTTGGCGCCGCCCGGGAAGTCCGGACTGTACGTCAGGGAGGCAACCATGCAAGAGCAATTTGTCAGCATTACGGCAGACGAAGTGGAACTGGACGGCATACTGATGTTGCCGGAACGCCCGGTAGGCGTGGTGCTGTTTGCCCACGGCGCCAGCCTGGACGGCGGCCACCGCAATGCCGCCACGCAAGCAACCGCCATTGACTTCGTGCGCGCCGGTCTCGCCACCCTGTGCTTTGACCAGGCCGGCGTTACGCCCGGCGGCGGCGAGGGCGGCCACCGCTATTTTCTGCACGCCGATATCGTCTTGCTGGCGCGCCAGCTGGAAAAAGCGCTGGGCTGGCTGCGCATCGACCCGTCCACGCGCCAGTTGCCCTGCGGCCTGTACGGCCATGGCGCCAGCGCGGCGGTGGTGATGCAACTGGCCGCCTGGCGCGGCAGCGAGCTGGCCGCCCTGGCCGTGTGCGACGCCCAGGTGGCGCTGGCAGGCAAGGCGGCGTTGGGCAATGTGCGCGTGCCCTCGCTGTTGATCGTTTCCGGGCGCGACCCGGACGTAGCCGGCCTGAACCGGATGGCGTTCGCCGCGCTACGCGGCGACAAGCAACTGGAACAGATCGCCGCCCCCGGCAGCGTTGATGCGCGCCATCAGGCGGCCTTGCTCGCTGGCGACTGGTACACCCGGCATTTCAACGGGCGTTCCGGCGGCTGAGACTCAGGTCCCGCTGCGCAAATTGCGCGCATGAAAGCGCAGATGGTCTTCCACGAAGGTGGAAATGAAATAATAGCCGTGGTCGTAGCCCGCATGGCGGCGCAGCGTCAGGGGCTGGCCCGCGTCGCGGCAGGCCGCTTCGAAGACGTTTGGGAACAGCTGGTCGGGCAGGAATTTGTCGGCCAGGCCCTGGTCGATCAGTATGCCATCAGGAAATGGCGCAGCTTGCCCTTGCATTGCTGCCATCAGCGCGCTGGCGTCATATTGCCGCCAGGTGCTGGCGTCGCCGCCCAGGTAGCCCGTAAAAGCCTTCTTGCCCCACGGGCATTGCGAGGGCGCGGTGATCGGCGCAAAAGCCGATACCGAGCGGAACAGTCCGGGATTGCGCAGGGCCAGCACCAGCGCGCCGTGGCCGCCCATCGAATGGCCGAAGATGCCAGTGCGTTGCGGGTCGAGGTTCAGTTCCTGTTCCAGCAGCGCGCGCAGTTCCAGGATGTAGCTGTACATGCGGTAGTGCGCGCTCCATGGCGCTTCGGTGGCGTCGACATAAAAGCCGGCGCCGGCGCCGAAGTCCCAGCCATCCGTTTCGCCGGCGATATTGGCGCCGCGCGGGCTGGTGTCGGGGCTGATCAATATCAGGCCTTCCTCGGCCGCCACGCGCTGGGCGCCGCCCTTGATCATGAAGGTTTCTTCGGTGCAGGTCAGGCCGGCCAGGTAGAACAGGGCGGGCGACTTGCCTGCCTGGTCCCTGGTGCTGGCCGGAATAAATACCGAAAAGCGCATCGGCAAGCCGATCGCTTGTGCATCGTGGCGATAAAAGCGTTGGACGCCGCCAAAGCAGGCGTGTTCACTCAACAGTTCCAGCATGAATTCTCCTTGTCAATATCGTAGTATAGCCAGCCTCGCTCAGGCGAGCATGGCGGCGACCGTCGGCAGCAGTGTTTGCGCTGGCGCTGCAATCTTCAAGCCGAGCAGGTCATCGGCGCGCGTCTTGCCCAGGTTGATGGCGGCCAGCGGCTTGCCCGCTTCGGCCGCCATGCGGCACAGGCGAAAGCTGGAATACACCATCACGGACGAGCCGATCACCAGCAGGGCGCTGGCGTCCCGCATCTTGTGCGCCGCTTCGGCGGCGCAGGCGGCGGGCACGCCGTCGCCGAAAAACACCACGTCGGGTTTCAGCGTGCCGCCGCAGTGCAGGCAGCGCGGCACGGTAAAGCTGGCCAGCTGACCCGGTTCGAGCAGGGCGTCGCCATCGGGCGCCGGGGTGGCGGTGGTGCCCACCATCTGCGGGTTGTCGTATTCCAGCATGTCCTGCACCGTGCGGCGCGCATAGTGGGCGTGGCAATCGAGGCAGACCACCGCATGTATGCTGCCGTGCAATTCGGTGACGTCAACGCTGCCGGCCTGCTGGTGCAGGCCGTCGACATTTTGCGTGACCAGGCTGCCGATGCTGCCCTGCTGCGCCAGTTGCGCGATGGCCAGGTGGCCGGGATTGGCCTGCGCGCGCGACAAGGCAGGATAACCGACCATGCTGCGCGCCCAGTAGCGGCGCTGCACGGCCGGCTGGCGCCGGAAGTCCGGCCCTTGCACGGGCGCATTGCCGCGCCGCACGCCATCGGTATCGCGGTAATCGGGAATGCCGGACGCCGTGCTGATGCCTGCGCCCGTCAGCAGCAGTACGTCGGGATGCCGTTGCAGGAAGTGCGCCAGCTGTTCGGCGGCCTCGCCGTGGCTGGCGCAGGGCGGGCTGGAGGAAGTAATGGTATGCATGATTCACATGCTACGCGAAAATCCCCTTGCCCATGCGCGTCGCTGTTACGTACATGCTTACTTCAACGCAGTGCCGAACCGTGAAAATCGCGGCTGCCAGTGGTCCTGGATATTGGCCGACACCAGGATGGTCTCGGCCTTGCCGATCAGCAGTGCGCGCGGCACGAAGCCGAAATAGCGCGAGTCGGCGCTGTTGTCGCGGTTGTCGCCCAGCATCATGTAGTGGCCGGCAGGCACGGTGACGGCGGCGAAATTGCGCCGCGCCGGCACTTGCGGCAGCAGCTGGATGCGGTGCGGCTGCGCCTGGCCGCTGCCCTGTTCGCTGACCAGCTGTTCCTGCAACTGGCCGACGGCAGCGACGGTTTCCGCGACCGTGTCGAGTGCGCTGTACTGCGCCGCCTGGCCGTTGATGACCAACTGCTCATTGCGCATTGCCACCGTATCGCCGGGCAGGCCGACGATGCGCTTGATCAGGCGCGTGCCGTCAAGGGGCGAGGAAAAGGTGACGATGTCGCCGCGCTGCGGCTCGCCCGTATGTTGCAGCACGATGTCGGTCAGCGGCACTTTGAGGTTGTAGGCCAGGCGATTGACGAATACCACGTCGCCTTCGAGCAGGTTGGGCCGCATCGATGCCGAGGGGATAGGATTCCAGTCGGCCACGGCGGTTCGGAACACGCCGAACAGCATCAGGAACATGATAAAACCTTTGTTGGCGCGCAGCCAGGTGCTGATCGGCATGGTAATACTTTCTTGTCAGGGTCGGATGGTGGGGTGCTGTCTGGTTGGCAGCACCTGCCCACGATGCCCGGCGAGACTGAAGCGATTCTTAAACAGGGCGCTTGCCTGTGCAAATTGCCGTGCACTGTTGCGCGCCGGCCTCATGGGCAGGACTCAGGGCCGTCGGCAAGGCGTGGCCGGGTCGTTTCTGTCGCCCTGCAAGGGCTGGCCACGCAGCTCTTCCCATAATTCGCCCAGCGCCACCAGCAAGCCGCCGACAACCAGGGGGATCGCCACCAGCCACGGCGAACTGGCTAGCCATGGCGCGAGCACGATGGCGCAGATCAAGGCGATGGCGAGCGAGGTCAGCCAGAAACGGCGGGGATGGCGCAGGATAAGGATGGCATCCAGGGGATGGCGCGGATTCATATGTCCTCCTTCGATAACAATTGGTACAGGCGGGCGGCAAGGATGCTGCTGGCGGCAATGACGACGCAGCCATCGAGAAAAAACAGCACCATGCCGACCAGGTGCATGCCATAGACCAGATAAGCCGGCAATTGCAAGGTTTCGGCCCACTGCGTCATCCAGACCAGCACGATGGCGGCGCCGAAGATGGCCAGGGCCAACAGCAGCATCAGCAGCACGTGTTCGAACAGGCGGTGGCGCAGTTTCATGTTGGACTCGCCAAGAGAGAGAAGATTCCCGGACCTTGAGTTTGTCAGTCCGACGTTGACGTACTTTGCGCTCGATTAAAGTCGCTGGCGCTGGCGAAAAAACAGGATGGCAGCCAGGAAAGACGCTGTTTGCCGCTGCGCTTGCTATGCCTTGCGGCGCTCGAAATACAGCAGGTCGCGCCAGGCGCCATCGAAATACATGGCTTGTTCCGACGTGCCGTACTGATGGAAGCCATTACGCTGCAGTACTTTTGCCGACGCCAGGTTGGGCAGCCGCACGGTCGCTTCCAGGCGCCACAGGTCCAGCGGCCCGAACGCCTGTTCCAGCAGCAGCGCCACCAGCCGGCTGGCATAGCCGCGCCCGCCAAACTGTGCGCCGATGCGGTAGCCCAGCTGCGCCTTGTTGAAATAGGGCCGCGTCACCGCCGTCAGGTTGACACGGCCGACAATCTGTCCGTCGAGCCTGGCCAGGAACTGGTAAGACTGGTCCTGCTCGCGTTCGCGTTGCGCCTGTTCGATCATGGCGGCAACCGCGTCGAGCTCGTAATACGACTGTGCGCGGGCCGTGACCCAGGTTTCGAAGTGGGCGCGATTTTCGACCTCGAAGGCGAGCAGATCATGCGTGTCGGCGGCGGTGGGGGCGTGCAATTGCAGGCGGCTGATAGCGGTCATGATGGCGTACCAAAAAGAGATGCGCCATTATAATCAGCCCAGGGTAATACCGGTCGTCCCTGTTTGCTTCGAAAGGAAACGCATGCTGTCCCATCTTTGCCTCGGCACCAATGATTTTTCACGCGCTTATGATTTTTACGCAGCCTTGCTTGGCGAGCTGGGCCTGGTGCAGAAATTTCACGACCCGGCCAAGCCGTGGGCCGGCTGGATGACGCCGGATGTGCCACGCCCGCTGTTCGTGCTCGGCGCGCCGCACGATGGCCAGGCGGCCTCGCCCGGCAACGGGCAAATGATGGCGCTGCTGGCGAACAGCCGGGCCCAGGTCGAGCGCAGTTACCAGGTAGCGCTGGCGCATGGGGCCGTGTGTGAAGGGCCGCCCGGCCTGCGGCCCCATTATCACGACAATTATTACGGCGCCTACTTTCGCGATCTCGATGGCAACAAGCTGTGCGTCTGCTGCCACCAGGCTGAATAGTTCAGCGCGCTCCCCAGACCGATGCTTCGGTCCAGCCCAGCTGCGCAAAATCCTGCGCCCGCAGGTCCGCCTCGCCGCTGCTGAAAAATTCGTCCAGCTGCGGCGGCGCAATGGACGTGCCGGACAGCATGGCGTGCACCTGGCCCCGGTGGTGGATCTGGTGCTGGAACAGATGGGCCAGCAGGCGCATGCGCGTGTCGATCTGCGGCGTATCGCGCAAGATGGTGACGGGGCGCGCCAGGTCGGCGTCGGTCAGCTGCCGGCAGTGCGCGATCAGTCGTTCATCCGACGCGCGCTGGGCCGCCTGCAGTGCCGGGCAGTTGTCGAACGGTTCGTCCTGCGCAAAAAACACGTAACAGTCAGGGTGTGGCGGCTCGCCGCGCAGTTCGCGCTCGAGCGCATCGAGATAAAACCAGTCGCACGTCAGGATATGATTGAGCGTGGCCTGGATGGTGGGGAAAAAGCTGGTGCGCACGGCCTGGAACCCGGACGGCGACAATTGGACGCAGGCCTGGTACAGGCGGTGGTTGGCCCAGGCGTTGTTATACGCCTGGGTACTGATGTAATGCGCAAGACTGTTGTTCATGATGATCGTCCTTTCTGTCCGAAGTCGATTCGGGATCGCTTTCTGCGTCAGCACCACTGTATCACTTTGCAACAGCGGGACCAGGCTGGCCAGAATTTGCCGTTTGATCGGTGCGCTGATCAGGTAAAATCACGGGGATGATATTTCCCGATAGTGAAGCATAGAGAGCTGGGGACGGCAAAATGAGTTGGATAGGAAAATTACTCAACGGCGGCGAGGAAAAAAACAAGCCCGCGCCAGTCACCGCAGCGGCGGCACCCAAGGTCGAGCACCAGCCGGCCCCGATTGCCGAAATCGACGCTCGCTACTACCGCTGGCTTGCGGCTGTGGGGCCGGCGCAGGCGCAGGCGCAGACCGAACAGCAGATCCTGGACGAGTTGACGCGACTGGTCCGTGAGCCCATCGCTGGCGCTGCCCTGGTGCCGCGCATTCCCTCCATCATTCCGCAGTTGATGCGTACCTTGCAAGAAGATGACATGAACGCCGCCGAACTGTCGCGCCAGTTGGGCCAGGACGTGGTGCTGGTCGCCGAGGTCTACCGCGAAGCGAACCGGCCCTGCTACCAGTCGCGCTATAACGCCAGTCCATCGATCACCAATATGGACGGCGCCATCATGCTGCTCGGGCAAACCGGCATGCGCATGCTGCTGGCCCGTGTCGCCTTCCGTCCCATCGTCAGCATGCAAAGCGGTGGGCTGACCGTGCGCACGGCGCCGCTGATCTGGCAGCAGTCCGAGAAATGCGCGCTGGCCGCCAGCCTGCTGGCGCCAGCCATGCAGGCGAACACCTTCGACGCTTATCTGGCGGGCCTGATGAGCAACGTCGGCCTGGTGGTGGCGTTTCGCCTGATCGACCAGATGCATGGGGCCGATGCCTTTCCCCAGTCAAGCGCCTTTATCGCCGAGGTATTTGCGCAAGCACGGATCTTGTCGGCCAAGATCGCCGAATTATGGGAGTTTCCCGACTCCGTCACCAGCGCGATCACCCAGGCCGGACAGCTTGATGCCAACGCCCAGGCGCAAGCGCTGTCGCTGGGCGAGCGCCTGAGCAAGCTGCGCATGCTGGTCGATGCCGCCCAGTTCGATGCCGACGATCCTTTTGTGGTGGCCGGCCTGGGCAGGGGCGCGCTGGCGGCGTTTGAGAAGCTGGCCGACGAACAGGAATAAAGCTCCTAACGGGCGAAATACAGCGCGTGCAGATGCTCCAGATCGACCTCGGATGCCGTCTGCGACAGCGCCACCTTGCCGCTTTGCATCAGGTAGACATGATCTGCCACTTTCACCGCGCGCGCCGTGTTCTGCTCGACCAGCACGATGGTGCGGCGGCCGTCATTGAGCCGCGCCAGGATCTCGAACAGCTCGCCCACCACCAGCGGCGCCAGGCCCAGCGACGGCTCGTCGATGATCAGCAACTGCGGGTCCGACATCAGTCCGCGCGCCATCGCCAGCATCTGCGCTTCGCCGCCCGACAGCGAGCCGGCCAGCTGCCGTCTGCGTTCGCGCAGGCGCGGGAACATGGCGTAAGACAGTTCGAGCCGCTCGCGCACATGCGCGCGGTGCGCCTTCGGAAACGCGCCCATGATCAGGTTTTCTTCCACGCTCATGTCGCGAAACGTCATGCGCCCTTCCGGGATCATCGTCACGCTCGAATCGCTCATCTTCCAGGTCGGCGTGCCGTTCAGCACCTTGCCGTCCAGGCTGATGGTGCCCGCGCTGGCCGGCACCAGGCCCATGATGGCGCGCAGCAGCGTGGTCTTGCCGGCGCCGTTGGGGCCGATAATGGTGGTCAGCTTGCCTTTCGGTACGCGCAGCGACACGTCCCACAGTACATTGATGGCGCCATAGCCGGCGCGCAAATTGGTCACTTCAAGCATCTGCCGCTCCTGTATAACTTTTGATGACGGCCGGATCGCGGAACACCGCGTCCGGCGTGCCGTCGGCGATCAGCTGGCCAAAATTGAGCACGGCCACGCGCGGACACAGATTGCTGATGGTCTCGATATCGTGTTCGATCATTACGATCCCCACGCCGAATGTGGCATGCAGGTCCTTCAGCATGCCCATGAAGCGGCGCTTGCCGGTTGTCTCCAGGCCGGCCAGCACTTCGTCGAGCAGCAGCAGCTTCGGGTTGGTGGCCAGCGCTTTCGCCACTTCCAGCGCCTTCAATTCGGTCAGCGCCAGTTCGCTGGCCGCATCGCGCCCGGCCTTGGCGGCCAGGCTGGTGAAATCGAGGATTTCATCGATTTTTTTGTGATCGACCTGGCCCGTGCCGAAGCGCTGCGCGACGACCAGGTTTTCGCGCACCGTCAGTTCATGCATCGGTTGCGGAATCTGGAAGGTGCGCCCGATCCCCAGGCGCGCGCGCCGGTACATGGGCGTGGCCATCACGTCGCGTCCCTCGAAGCGGATCGCGCCGCTGGTCGGGCGCACCAGGCCGGAAATCGCATTGAACAGCGTGGTCTTGCCGGCGCCGTTCGAGCCCACCAGGCCGATCACGTCATTGCTGGCGATACGCAAGGTAACCGAATCGACCGCCGTCAGCCCGCCGAAGCGTACCGACACATTCTCAAGTTCAAGCATGTGTTTTCTCCCTTGCCTTTTCCTTGAACAGCGCTCTTTTCAGCCATTTTTTCAGCAGCGGCAGCAGGCCGTTCGGGCTCAGGACGATCATCGCCACCAGCAGCACGCCCAGCACCAGCTGGTGGCCGGTGGGGATCAGCGACTTGAAGATCAGCTGGTCGACCAGATAGACCACCACCGCGCCCAGCACGGGGCCGAGGATGGTGCGGTAGCCGCCGAAAATCGCCGCCACGATGGGCAAGGTCACCCACAGGCTGTTGAAGGCGTAATCGGGTTCCAGGAAGTTGATGTAGTGGGCGTTGAAGGCGCCGAACAGGCCGGCCATGAAGGCCGATACCAGCAGCATCGCGCCTTTGAGCAAGGTGCTGTTGACGCCGACCACGCGCGTGGCGTCCTCGCTGTCGTGCATGGCGCGCAGGGCGATGCCGTAGTAGCTGGAGCGGATGCGGCCGTAGGCGAACGCACAGGCCACCACCAGCGTCAGCACCACCAGGTAGGCGCCGGTCTTGCTGGCCAGGTCAACGCCGAACACGGTGGGAAGTGTCGGGATATTGGCCACGCCGCCCGAGCCGCCGGTCAGTGAACTCCATTCGGTGGCCACGATGCGGAAGATATGCGCGTAGGCGAGAATGGCCAGCGCAAAATACGGTCCGCGCAGGCGCAGTACCGGCAGCATGATGACGGCGGAGATCGTCGCGCCGACGCCGCCGAGCAGCATGGCGGCAAACACCGGCAGGCCCAGTTTCACGGTGGCGAGCGCCGAGACATAGGCGCCGACGCCGAAGAACGCCGCATGGCCGAAGCTCACCATGCCGCCCAGGTTGCCCAGCAGGGCCCAGGACAGGGCCACGCCGCCGATGATCAGGGCCGCCACCACCATGCTCATCACATAGTGATTGCCGCCCAGCGCCAGCGGCACGGCGACATAGGCGGCCAGCAGCAGCACGATCGTGGAGATTGTCGAAGCAGTTTTCATCCGCGCCTCCGTACCGCGCCAAACAGGCCGTTCGGCATGATGAACAGCACCAGCAGGAACAGCACCATGCCGGACAATTCCTGCAGCGCCGAACTGGCCAGGGTCACGGTCAGCGCTTCGGCCACGCCCAGCAGCACGGCGGCGATCAGCACGCCCGGGATCGAGCCGATGCCGGCCAGGACCGTGATGATGAAGGCTTTCACCGTCAGCGCGCCGCCGTAGGCCGGCTGGATCACGCCATAGCTGAACAAAGCCACGCCCGCAAACGCGGCCAGGATGCCGGCCACCAGGAACGACACCATTTCGGTGCGGCCCGGGTCGATGCCCATCAGCTTGGCCGCGTCGCGGTTGCTCGATACGGCGCGCACGGCGCGGCCATACCAGCTGGTCGACAGCCAGCGCCACAGCGCGGCCATCAGCGCCAGGCTGACGCCGAAGAAAATCACTTCGCTGCGCATGCTGAAGAACGGCCCGATTTCAATGCCCTCCTGCAGCCAGCTCGACGAGGTCGAGCGGATATCGGCCTTCCATACCAGCAAAATGAAATTGGTGAGGATCACGCCGATGCCGTAGGTGAGGATCAGCGAATTGATTTCGCGGTCCTTCCTGATGCGGCTGACGATGTAGTAGACGCCGACCGAGGTCAGGCTGACGATCACCAGCGCGATGGGAATGGCGAACATCGGGCCCAGGCCCAGGCCGGACTCCACGCTGTAGGCGATATAGGCGGCGAGCAGCACCAGCTCGCCGTGCGCCAGGTTGATGATCTTCATGGTGCCGAACACCAGCGCCAGACCGAGCGCGATCAGGGCGTAGGAGCCGCCCTGCAGCAGGCCCGAATACAGGGCCTGCAGGATTAATTCTGTCATGTCGTTATCCCGTCAGGCAGCCCGCCGTCGCCCTCGTGGGGCGATGGCCAGGCTGTCGTTTATCGGCGCGCGCCCGGAACCGGCGCGCGGGAGACTCAGTGCGCGCTACCAGGGCAGGGCCGGGTAGACCAGCTTGCCGGTGGCGTTTTCCTTCGGCCAGACGATCACCACTTTCTTGTCCTGGTGCTGGGCCATGCGGTGCACGAAGTTGAGGTTGTCGCCATTGGCGGCGAACTGCACCCGGCCGATCAGGGTTTCGCGGTCGGTCTTGCGCATTTCCTCGGCCACGCCGCCTTTCTTGAGCGTGCCCTTGTCGGCCGCGCGCGCGATCGCTTCGAACAGCAGCATCGACTGCACATAGCCGAACTGGCCCAGGTAATCCGGCTCCTTCTTGTACAACTGCTTGTAGGCGTCGCTGAAGGCCTTGCCGTCGGCCGTCTTGAATTCGGTCGGGAAGGGCAGGAGCGCCGTGCCGAACACGTTCGGCATCAGGTCGGGGAAGTCGGCCGCCATTTTTGGCGTGGCCAGCGACCACACGCCCACCATTGCCTTGATCTTCGGTTTCAACACGCGCGCGGCGCGGATGATGCCGACGTAGTCATTTTCATAGCCGACCATGGCCAGCACTTCCGATTTGTCCTGCAGCTTGATCTTGTTGATGATGGGCTTGAAGTCGGTAATGGCCGGATCGAACGAGTGGGTCGTCACTTTCACACCCTTGGCCAACAAGGCTTTTTCCACGTCCTTCGCCAGGCCGGTGGTGGCGTCCTTGGTCGAATAGACGATGGAGACCGACTTGGCGCCCACCTCCTGCAGCATGCCCAGCATGGCTTTTTCGTAGCCGGCCGTGTTATTGATGCGGAAAAAATTCTTGCGCCCGCTCGTCACCAGACTGTCGTCAACGCCGCCCGAGGTGATATACACCAGGCCCAGCTTGTTGGCCGTGTCCGAGGCGGGCGAGATATTGTTCGAGCCGTAGCCGCCGGTAATGGCCACCACGCCCTGGCTGGCCAGTTTTTCCACCGCAGCGATGGCTTTGGCCGGCGCCGATTCGTCGTCGACGGTCATGATTTTTACCGTGTGCTTGCCGTTGGTCTTGTTGAACACTTCGGCCGCGACCATGATGCCTTCCTGCATGCCGGCGCCGACCCGCGCCAGGTTGCCGGTCAGGGGGATTTCGGCGCCGACCAGGAATTCCTCGGCGCTGGCGGCGGACATCCAGGCGCCGGCAACCAGGGTGGCCAGGGCGATGCGTGTCAGTGTGCGTTTCATGTTTGTCTCCTCTGTTGTGCGTTTCAAGCTGCCCGCTGGTGTTTGATTGTCGGGCGTATTGGCTTTCAGTGCAAATCATTGCTGCTGCTGCTCCTGCCGCTGCTGCGCCATCTGCCGCAGCCGTCCTTTCAGGATCTTGCCGGTGGCCGCCGCCGGTAGCGCTTCCATCACGATAATGGCGGACGGGCATTTGTACGGCGACAAGGTCTGCGCCAGGTGAGCCTGCAAGGCTTCCAGGGTGGCCGGCTGGCGTGGATCGAGTTCCACGTAGGCCACCACATCTTCATTGCCATCGGCCGTGCCGCAGCCAACCACCGCTGACTGGATCACGGACGGGTGGGCGTTCAAGGCCGTCTCCACTTCCAGCGGATAGACATTGAAGCCGGAACGGATGATCAGTTCCTTGGTGCGCCCGACGATGAACAGCGCGCCATCGTCGCCCTGGCGCGCCATGTCGCCCGTATTGAGCCAGCCGCCGTCGCGCATGGTGGCGGCCGTCATTTCCGGCTCCTTGTAATAACCGGCCATCACGTTTGGCCCGCGTATCCACAGTTCGCCAGGCGCTCCGGCCGCCACGTCGCTGCCTTCGGCGTCGACGATGCGCGTTTCCACGCCGGGAATGGGCGCGCCGACCGAGTCGTCGTGGCGCGGCGAATCGAGGCGCGTCTGGCTGATGGTGGGCGAGCTTTCCGTCATGCCGTAGCCATTATGCAGCGCGGTGCCGAGCAGCAGCTCGACGTCGTGTTTGAGCGACGGCGCCAGCGGCGAGCCGCCCGCATAGGCAAAGCGCAAGCGCGTCGCCAGCGGCGTGGCCGCGCCGCCCAGGGTTTGCAGCAGCTTGGCGTACATGGCCGGCACGCCCTGCACGATGGTGATGCCGTCTTGCGTCAAGGCCGACAGCAGGCCCTCGACGGAAAAGCGCGGCACCAGCAACAGTGCAGCGCCCGCATACAGGGTGCCGAGCGCCACCGAGGCCAGGCCATACACATGCGAGATCGGCAGCACGCCATAGGCGCGGTCAAGCTGCGTCAGTCCGCGCAGTTTGCTCGAAACGGCGGCGATGAACAGCAGGTTGCGGTGCGTCAGCATCACGCCCTTGGGGTGGCCGGTGGTGCCGGTGGTGTAGATCAGTGCGGCCACCTGTTCATTGTCCGCTTGCGTCGCTTCGGCCACCGCTTCCTGGTTCAGGGGGCCGGCCAGCAGTTCGCCCATGCCGTCGATGGCCACCGCGATGCTGTCCACGCGCTGCGCATGGGCCGCCGTTTCCTGCGATGCGTGGTGCAGGTACAGCACCCGCCGCGCCGTCGAATGGGCAACGATGGTATCGATCTCGCGCGCCGACAGGCGCGCATTGACATTGACGATCCAGGCGTCGATGCGGGCGGCGGCGAAAATCAGGGCCACCTGCAGCGCGCAGTTTTCGCCGACCACCACCAGTCGGTCGCCGGCACGCACATCGAGCTCGCGCAGCCGCCGCGCGGCATCCTCGACGCTGTGCCGCAGCTGGGCGTAGCTCCAGTGGCGCGGGCCTTCGTGCAGCGCCGGTGCGTCGGGGGTGTCTGCGGCCCAGCGCTCGGGGATGTCCGACAGGCGCGCCGGCAAGCTGGCCAGCAGGGCGGGGATATCCTCCATCGCGGCGTCCTTCACTTTTGTGCTGCCTTGATCATGTTGCGGGCGATAACGATCTGCTGGATCTGCGTCGTGCCCTCGTAGATGCGGAACAGGCGCACGTCGCGGTAGAAGCGCTCGGCCGCGTATTCGGAAATATAGCCGGCGCCGCCGTGGATCTGCACCGAGCGGTCGGCCACCCGGCCACACATTTCGGAGGCGAACAGCTTGCAGCACGACGCCTCCGTCGAAATATCCTGCTTGTTGTCGCGCCGGCGCGCCGCGTCCAGCACCATGCTGCGCGCTGCATAAATTTCCGCCTTGCTGTCGGCCAGCATGGCCTGGATCAATTGAAATTCGGCGATCGGCTGGCCGAACTGCTGGCGCTGCATCGCATAGGCCAGGGCGTCGGCCAGCATGCGTTCGGCCGCGCCCACGCAGACGGCGGCGATATGCAAACGGCCCTTGTCGAGCACCTTCATGGCCGTCTTGAAGCCCACGCCTTCCTTGCCGCCGATAATGTTGGCCGCCGGCACGCGGCAGTTGTCAAAGATCACGTCGCAGGTATGCGCGCCTTGCTGGCCCATCTTCCTGTCGATCTTGCCCAGGGACAGGCCCGGCGTATCCTTTTCCACGATAAACGCGGAAATCGCCGAGGCACCACGTTTGGCCGGGTCGGTGCGCGCCATCACGGTGAAGATGCTGGCCTCGGGCGCATTGGTAATATAGCGCTTGCTGCCGTTGAGGATGTAAAAGTCGCCATCGCGCACGGCGCTGGTGCGCAGCGAGGCCGCATCGGAACCGGAGCCCGCTTCCGTCAGCGCGAACGAGCCGATGATCTCGCCGGCCGCCAGCTTGGGCAGATAATATTGTTTCTGTTCTTCCGTGCCGTCGATCACGATGCCCTGCGAACCGATGCCGTTGTTGGTGCCGATCAGCGAGCGGAAGGCAGGCGAGGTGTGGGCGATTTCAAAGGCGACGCGCACTTCCTCTTCCATGCTCAGTTGCAGGCCGCCGTAGGCTTCGGGGATCGACAGGCCGAACAGGCCCAGTTCGCGCATCTGCGCCACGATGGCCGGCGGGATGGTATCGGTTTCGGCCACCAGGTTTTCGTTCGGCACCAGCACTTCGCGCACGAAGCGGCTGATGCTGTCGAGCAAGATATTGAGGGTTTCTTCGTCGCGTATCATGGTGTCCTTCGAGGTTGAATAGCGGGCGCAGGGCGTGGAAATCAGCTGCGGCCCAGATTGGATTCGATTGTTTTCACCAGCGCCACCAGGCGCGGGCCCAGGTCCGATTCGAGCTGCTCGCGCGACAGCAAAAAGGCGGGGCCACCGCAATTGAAGGCCATTACCTGCCCGCCGTCCGCACCCGGCATGGGCACGCCCACGGCGTGGATATCGTTCTGCCATTCGCCGGCCGAGATGCAAAAACCGCGGTCCTGGTAATCCCTGAAGCCCTGTTCGACGCCGGCGCGGATGCGCGGCCAGCGTTCGGTGTCGTGCGTGCGCGCATGGTCCATCAGGTAGTCGCGTTCGGACTGCGGCAGGATGCACAGCAGGGCCTTGCCCATGGCCGTCGTCATCAGGGGGATGCGCGAACCGACGTCCAGGCGCAAGGTGACATTGGCGCTGCTGCGGCAGGTTTCCACATACACCATGCTGAGACGGTCGCGCGTGCCCATCGACACCGACGCCTGCGCATGCTCGGCCAGTTCTTCCATCAGCGGGCGCGCCATCTTGCGCACGTCCAGGTTCGACAGCATGCGGTAGCCCAGCGCCAGCACGCCGGCGCCCAGCTGGTACTTGCCCAACTGCTCGGAATAATTGAGGTAGCCCAGTTTCGTCAGCGTATAGGTCAGGCGCGAGATGGTCGGTTTCGGGATCGCCGTGCGCCTGGCCATGTCGGCGTTCGACAGGTGGATTTCGCCGGGACGAAAGCAGCGCAGCACTTCCAGGCCACGCGCCAGCGCGTTGACGAACTGGCGGTCCTTGCCCTCGTCCTCGTCGCTGAACACGACGATGTCGGGATCGCTTGCTGGCTGCAGGTTTTTCATCTTGGCGTTCATTTTGACTCGCTCCTGCAGACCAGTTTGCCTAGCCGGCTACACCGTGTCAATCGTTTTTTGGAACATTCGTTCGCATAGCGAAATGGTGCGGCGCACTAAAATGGTGCCGAATCTGGCCCGCAGGTGGTCACCATCGGTCGTCATCAGACGGTAACAGGAAGGTGCTATCGTGCCGGCACTCTCAACCCACCCCTTGGAAAACATGATGCCGCTTTACCCACGCCTGTCCCCGCGCTACCTGATGATCCCTGCCGCGATTGCCATCGGCATCGTTGCCGTTGCCTGCGGCGGCGACGATACCTTTGTCGTCCCGCCTGTCCCCCAAGGCCGCTGGATCGCCGGCGACCTGCATACCCATACCGCGCAGTCGGCCGACGCCGATGTCAGCCAGACCCTGGACAAGGTGCTGGGCAAGGCATTCACGACGTTCGGGCTGGACTGGATGGCTGTCTCCAATCACCTGCGCGTGTCGACCCGCGACGACAAGGGCAATCTGCTGGCTGCGCCGATACCGATGGCGACCGGCGTCGAACGCTACGAACTGCCGCGCCTGAACGCGCTGCAGGCGCCGGGCGCCGTCTACGCCGACAAGCTGATTTTCTCGGGCTTCGAATGGGATATGCCGACCCATGACCATATCGGCATCGGCATCTTCGACGGCGCCGACAAGCTGGCCGTCAGCACCCGTGGCGTGCGCGAATTCGAATATCTGTTTACCACGCGCGACGCCACCATGTTCGACAGCGCCGATATCGCGGCCTGGAAGGCCAAATATGGCGAGACGCGCTACAACAAGACCGGCGACGATGCGCTCAAGGCCATCAGCTGGCTCAAGGACAATTACCCGAACACCAGCTATGCGGTGATCAACCACCCGTCGCGCAACAAGGGCAGCTACACGGTGGAAGACTTCCGCCGCTTCAACGACATCGCGCCGAACATCGTGTTCGCCATCGAAGGCATGGTTGGCAACCAGATGGAGCCGGACCGTGGCGGCTATACTGCCGCTTACACGCCGGAGAACGCACCGCTGCGCGCCTATGGCGGCGTCGACTATGTGGTGGCCAGGGTGGGCGGCATATGGGACGCCTTGCTGGGCGAAGGACGCCGGGTATGGAACCTGACCGATTCCGACACCCACTTCAAGATCGTCGGCAACAACAGCAGCGGCTATTTCCCGGGCGAGTACGCAAAAAACTATGTGTTCAACAGCGCCACCGGTGCCGCCAACGCGAAAGACCTGCTGCAGGGCCTGCGTTCGGGCAAGATGTTTTCGGTCTATGGTGACCTGATCAACGCGCTCGACTTCAACCTGGCAGGCAGCAAGGAACGCAAGGAAATGGGCGGCGAGCTCCAGGTGGTCAGTGGCGAGAAGGTGACCATTACCATCAGGTTCAAAAGTCCGGCGAAAAACAACTACGAAAAGCCGGTCGACAGCGGCATGACGGCCAGCGTCAAGCCGGTGGTCGACCATATCGACCTGATTGCCGGCGATGTGGGCGCCAAGGCCGCGCAGGGTACAAAGGCGTATGCGGTGGCGACCAACGTCTCGACCCGCGTGGTCAAGCGCTTCACCAGCGCCGACTGGAAGCTGGGCACGGACGGCTATTACACCATCAGCTATGACACCGTCGCTTCAAAAAACCAGTACTACCGCCTGCGCGGCACCAACCTGGGACTGGACGTGGCCGGCCTGACCCAGGGCGGCGAACCGCTGGCCGACCAGCGCACCGCCGGCGCCGACAATACCCAGCGCTTCAACGACATCAACGACCGCAACTACCGCAGCCTGTGGTTCTATTCGAATCCGGTGTTCGTCACGGTGCGCTGAACGCTCCCAGATCCGGCGCCGTGCCCTTGAATGGCAGGCCGACATCGACGCCCTGGCCGATCAAGGCACTGCTGCTGCGCAAGTGATAGCTGCGCAGCAGCGGCAGGCTGCCGTCGGCCTGGCGCGGCGCATCCCAGCCGGTGGCGGAGATGTCGTCGAAATCGCTGTCGCTCACCGGCGCCGGCAAGGTCCATGAATTGTGCGCCATGTCCAGGCCATCGGCATGGACGATCAGGCGGCCCTTGTAGGCGAGGTTGTTGCGCAGATTGCCGGCACTGATGCTGGAGCCGTCGGGCGCGATGCCGAGCATGTCGAAGTTGCTGCCGTTGCCAAACGCAGTATTGTTAAAGAAGTCGATCGCCAGCGGATGGTGGTTGGCATAGAAGCCTGCCGCCTTGTTCAGAAAAGCCACCGAAAAGCGCACCGTGTGCTTGACGCCGTTCGGCACATACACGCCGCCATAGCCGCCGGCCTTGATGCCGTTGCCATTGCCGGCCGCCAGCGGCGTGGTGGTGCCGGGCAGATAGCCTTGCCGCCAGGCCCAGGACGATTCGATGGTGACGGGCGAATAGGCGTTGATCAGGTCGAAGCCGTCATCGCTGTTGGCCCAGGCGCGGCAGCCGCGAAACACATTGCCCGGCTGGTTCGCCTTCACATGGGCGCCGAAGCCGTCGGCGCTTTGTCCGGCCCCATTCGAGGTGTACGGGTCATAGTTGTGGTGCGAGTCGCTGTTGAGCACCAGGTTATGGCTGCCGTTCTGGATGAACAGGCCCGGTCCCATATTGTGATGCAGGTCGAGCTGCTCGAACCTGTCGTGGCTGCCGTTGATCCACACGCCCCATGATTCGTGATTGAGGCGATTTTGCGGCTGCTGCGGCGCGCCCGTGATTTCCAGCCCCTTCAGGTGTACCCAGCTGGCCTTGACGGTCAAACCCTTGACCCGGCAATCGTCTTTCATGGCGCTGAAGTCGAATACGGGCTTTTCGCCCGGATACGCCCAGTAGCGTATCGGCCGGCCGGCACTGCCGCTCTTGTCGATCAGGATGGCGTCGACCACCGCAGTACGGCTGGCGCACGTGTTGACGCCGGCCGTGATGGCGTAGCGGCCGCCACGAAAATACACGGTGTCGCCCGGGCGCGCCTGCGACTGCGCATGCATCAGCGTGGCCCAGGGCGCCGCCTGATTGCCGGCGGCCTGGTCGTCGCCTTGCGGCGCCACGTAAAAATCGGCGGCCTGCGCCACCGATGGAGCGAGGCTGGCGCAAACCAGCGACAAGGCGGCAAGGTATTGGTTCATGCCGCCTATTCTAGACTGCGCAAGCCGGCCCTGGCGCCGGCTTGCGCTCAGCCTGGTGCGTGCGATTCGGAGGTCGACTTGATGTCATGCGCATTGGCGCGTTCGAAAATTTCCTTGACGACCTTGATCTGGTCCGACGATTCGGTGTGCACCGAGATCAGGATATTGCCGTTGCGGACCTTGTCGTCGTACTGCTTGGCTTCCAGTTCCGGAATGCCCATGCCGACCAGGCCGCCGACGATCCCGCCAGCTGCGCCGCCGATGGCCGCGCCACCGAGCGCTGCCATGATCGGACCGGCCGCGATGAAGGGACCGACACCGGGAATCGCCAGCGAGCCGATGCCCACCAGCCAGCCCAGCACGGCGCCGGTGCCCATGCCGGCGACGCCGCCGGTGGCCGCGCCTTCGGGCATCTTGGTGTTCTGCTCATGGGCGAAATCACGGGTGCCGGTCTTGTCCGGGAACAGCACCGAGATGTCGTTGTTCGAAAAGCCGGCGTCCTTCAGCGAGTTGACAATGACTTCGGCCTGGGTGTGTTCCTGGGCGATGCAGTAAACGGCGTTCTTGCTCATGGTAGATCTCCTTGATGGGTTTGCTTAGTTGGTCTTGATGTCGAGTTTGTTGGCTATGCTGTTCACGCCGGCCAGCGGCTTGATCAGTTCTTCAACTTTGGTTTTTTCCTCGGCCGATTTGACCGGGCCGCGCAGGGTGACCACGCCGTTTTTCACGAGGATTTTCACGTTATGGGCGGTGGTGGACAGCGACTCGTCCTTGACCACGGCCTTGCGCGCTTCGGCCAGCAGGGTGCGGTCGCTCCTGGCGTTCGACTGCTTCTGCGGCGTCTGGCTGGCAGTACCCTTGTCGCGTGCGTTCATGTCCGAGTTGTCGGCGGCAGGGCTGGCTACGCCAGGCTTGCCTTGATCGTTGGCATGCGTCGCCGTTTGCGCGGTGGCCATCGAGGCGCTGCACGCCAATGCCAGGGTCAGGCTGATAAGTTTCATTGCATTTCGCATTCCATGCTCCTTGTAAGTACCGGCGGTTGTGGTGCCGAGAACTTCAGCATAGAACAGACAAGATTGACACGGTGTTAAGTACTTCACCTTGCGGCGAAGTAAATGGCTGCCGCAAAAAAAGTTGCCGGTGATAATTTTTTTATATTGCTTTGAGTAATCTCTGGACTAGACTCGACGCAACCGTTGGTCCATGGAGTCCCTCATTTTTCCGCCTGCCCGCCGCCTGACGCTTTCTTTTCTGCTGAGCCTGCCCCTGTTCGCCCACGCGCTGCCCTTGCCGCTCGAGGCGCGTCTGCGCGAAGAAATCATCATGCTGCCGTCCGGCGACGGCGGCCGCGAGCGGCTGGAAACGACCATCTTCCGGCCACCCGGCCCCGGGCCGTTCCCGCTGCTGCTGATGAATCACGGCAAGCAGCCCGGGCCGGCACGGCAACAGCCGCGCGAACGCTTTATTTATATGGCGACCG
Source organism: Janthinobacterium sp. PC23-8 (assembly GCF_002250505.1). Classification (GTDB taxonomy): domain Bacteria; phylum Pseudomonadota; class Gammaproteobacteria; order Burkholderiales; family Burkholderiaceae_D; genus Janthinobacterium. The sequence continues at coordinate 254,437 of NZ_NJGY01000001.1, read as the reverse complement.
AATTCGTGCGCCGAGGCTACGCCGTGATGCTGCCGATGCGCGCCGGCTATGCCGGCTCGACGGGCGCCTACCGCGACCATGGCTGCGACATGGCCGCCAATGCCGCCGGCCAGGCGCGCGACGTGGGCGATGCGCTGGCCTATGCGCGGCGCCAGAGCTGGGTCGACGCCAGCCGCATCGTCCTCGCCGGCCAGTCGTATGGCGCCCTGGCGGCGCTGTCGCTGGCCACGCAGGTGCTGCCCGGCGTGCGCGGCGTGCTCAATTTCGCCGGCGGCCTGCGCCTCGATGACGGCGTGTGCGACTGGCAGGCAGCGCTGGGCCAGGCCTTTGCCGCCCTGGGTGCGGCCAGCCGGGTGCCCGGCTTGTGGCTGTATGGCCAGAACGATGGCTATTTCGCGCCGCCGCTGGTGCGCCGCCTGCATCAGGCTTATACGGCGGCCGGCGGCCAGGCCGAGCTGCTCGCCTACGGCGCCTTCAAGCGCGACGCGCACCTGACCCTGGGCAGCCGCGACGGCGTGGCCGTCTGGCTGGTGCCCACCGAGCGCTTCCTGCGCCGCATCGGCATGCCCGCCGCGCCGGTGGTGGCGTTGCCCGAACGCCTGGACCTGCCGGCCACGCGGTTTGCCAGCCGCGCCGATATCGGCGCCGTGCCCTACCTGGCCGACGGTGGCCGCGCCGCCTACCGCGCCTTTCTCGGCAAGCTGCAGCCGCGCGCGTTTGCGGTCTCGTCCAGCGGCGCCTGGGGCTGGGCCGAGGAGGGCGAAAGCCCGGAGGTGCGCGCGCTGGACGCGTGCCAGCAGGGCAGCAGCGCGCCCTGTCATTTGTATCTGGTCGATGACCAGGTGGTGTGGCCGGCGGGCGGCCAGTAGGGGCGCGTACGACAAGAGTACGATAAGAGTTCGTGAAAACGGGGGCGGGCGAATATACTATGGGAAATAACGGGTGGCATCAGCCGCCCAGGCAGGCCTGCTGCGACTGCCCGCTTCGGTATAATCGGGGCAGGCCAACCCATTACTTGAGAACAAATTCCTATGGCGTCATCCCCAGAAAACCTCAGCATGGCCGTGTTTTGCGACTTTGAAAACGTCGCGCTCGGCGTGCGCGATGCAAACTACGAAAAATTCGACATCAAACCCATCCTCGAGCGCCTGCTGCTCAAGGGCAGCATCGTGGTCAAGAAGGCCTATTGCGACTGGGACCGCTACAAAAGCTTCAAAGGCACCATGCATGAAGCGAACTTCGAGCTGATCGAGATCCCCCATGTGCGCCAGTCCGGCAAGAATTCGGCCGACATCCGCCTGGTGGTCGATGCGCTCGACCTGTGCTACACCAAGGCCCATGTGAACACTTTCGTCATCATCAGCGGCGACTCCGACTTCTCGCCGCTGGTATCGAAACTGCGCGAAAACGCCAAGCAGGTGATCGGCGTCGGTGTCAAGCAGTCGACCTCCGACCTGCTGGTGGCCAACTGCGACGAATTCATTTTTTACGACGACCTGGTACGCGAAAGCCGCCGCACGGCCGCCAAGCGCGGCGACGCGCGCGATGAGCGCGACACGCCGGCGCCGAAGCGCTCGCCCGACGAAGAAGTGCGCCGCAAGGAAAAATACGAGTCGCGCAAGACCGAGGCGATCGAGATGGCCGTCGCGACCTTCGATGCGCTGGTGTCCGAACGCGGCGACAGCGGCAAGATCTGGGCCTCGATGCTGAAAGAGGCGATCAAGCGCCGCAAGCCCGATTTCAGCGAATCGTTCTACGGTTTCCGCACCTTCGGCAACCTGCTGGAAGAAGCCCAGGCGCGCGGCCTGCTGGAGTTTGGCCGCGATGAAAAATCGGGCGCCTATGTCTACCGCAGCAGCAGCCAGGTGGCCGCCGCCGCGCCGGTTGCGGCCAATGCCGACACCGCCAGCGACAGTGTGACAACAGAAGTTGTCGTCGCGGCGGAAGAGAACAACCGCGAGAATGGCAACCCCGGCAACCCCGGCAACCCCGGCAACCCCGGCAACCGCCGCGACTCGCGCCGCAATGGCCGGGGCGGGCGCAAGCAGAATGACAATCGTCGCAATGACACCGCGCCGCAGGCCTTTGTGCCGGTGGCCGAGACCGAGGTGGAAACGCCGCTCGCCGTCATTGAAGCGGCCGAGGAAGCACCGGTCGTCATCGACTTTGTACCCGAGACCGTCACTGAAGAGAACAACGCCAAGCGTGGCTCGCGCCGCAATGGCCGTGGTGGCCGCAACAACCGCGACGCGCGCGCTGCGGTGGTGGAGGTGGTCGACGCTGCGCCGGTGGCGGAATTGGTGCCGGAGCCGGAGCCGGTCGTCGAGCCTGTGAGCGAAACGCCTGCGGAAGTCCAACCGAAGGCAAAGCGCACACCGGCCCGCAAGGCGGCTGCTGCCAAGAAGCCGGCCAAGGCGGCCGTCGAGGTGGTGGTCGAAGCCGAACCGGTGGCCGAGGCGGCGCCACCAGCGCCACCAGCGCCAGTGGTGGCAGAGCAGCCAGCCAAGGCACCGCGCAAGACGCCAGCGCGTCGTCCTGCGCGCAAGAAGGCTGAAGAAGCTTGATCGTCTGCGCAAGCTCGTCCTGAGCATGTACCCCGGCGAACGCTTCAACAGCATCTCCCACGTGGTCGGCGCCGTGCTGGCCGCCATCGGCGGCGTGGTGCTGATCGTGGTGGCGGCGCTCACTGGGGATGTCTGGAAAATCGTCAGCTGCGGCGTGTATGCGGCCATGCTGCTGACCTTGTATCTGACTTCCTCCCTGTATCACAGCGTGCGCAGTCCCAGGGTCAAGGCGGTATTGCAGCGCCTCGACCATTGCGCCATCTATCTGCTGATAGCAGGTACTTACACTCCCTTCATGCTGGTGACCCTGCGCGGACCGTGGGGCTGGTCGCTGTTTGGCGTGGTGTGGGCTCTGGCCGTGATCGGTATCGTGCAGGAATACCTGTACGCCAGGGGTGCGCGCATCCTGTCGCTGGTGATCTATGTGCTGATGGGCTGGCTGATCGTGATCGGCTTGAAGCCCTTGCTGGCGGCGCTCGAGTGGAACGGCTTTCTGTGGCTGGCCGCTGGCGGCGTGTGCTACACGGGCGGCATCGGATTTTACGCCACCGACCACAAGCTGCGCCATGGCCACGGCATCTGGCATCTGTTCGTGCTGGCCGGCAGCATCTGCCATTTTGTCGCCATTTTGTTCTACGTTGCCTGACGTCGAGGGTGAGCCTGGCGCCCTGCCTGACTATTGCCAACAATCTATTATAATGCCCTGATTTGTGAAACAAGGGCAACAATGGACATCCACTCGGACGACCTGAAAATCTTCGTCACCGTGATCGACAGCGGGACCCTGAGTGCCGCCGCGGTGCATCTGGGGCAAACCACCTCGGGCGTGAGCCGTGCCTTGTCGCGGCTGGAAGACAAGCTGGCCACTTCTTTGCTCACGCGCACCACACGGCGCATGGAACTGACGGAAGAAGGGCAGTTGTTCCTGGCGCGCGCGCGCGCCATCCTGGCGTCGATGGAAGAGGTGGAAGAAGCGATCCGCATCCGCCGCCAGAAGCCTGCCGGGCGCTTGTGCGTCGATGCGGCCTCGCCCTTCATGCTGCACTGCGTGGTGCCGCACGTGGCCGAGTTTCGCGCCATGTACCCCGAGATCCGGCTCGAACTGACCAGCAACGACCAGATCGCCGACCTGCTGGAACACCGCACCGATATCGCCATCCGCATCGGCGCGCTGGCCGACTCCACCCTGCATGCGCGCGCCTTGAGTTCCAGCCCGCTGCATTTGCTGGCCACGCCGGCCTACCTGGCGCGCCATGGCGCACCGAGCACGCCGGAAGACCTGGCCCATCACGCGCTGCTGGGCTTTGCCCAGTATGACCTGGGCAATCACTGGCCGTTGCGCCACGAAGCCGGCAACAGCCTGCAGATCGTGCCGGCGCTGGCCGCCTCCAGCGGCGAAACCTTGCGCCACTTGGCGCTGCGCGACCAGGGCATCGTCTGCCTGTCGGACTTCATGACGAAGGGCGACATCGCCGCCGGGCGGCTGGTCAAGGTGCTGCAGCCGTTTTATACCGGCTACCGCCAGCAGATCCACGCCGTCTATTACCGCAACACGCAGCTGGCGCAGCGCATCAGCTGCTTCCTGGAGTTTTTGCAGCAGAAGCTCTAGCGCTCCACGCACGCCGCGCCGCGCAGCAGCAGTTCCACCTCGTGCGCCGGCAGCGGGTGGCTGAAGTAAAAGCCTTGTGCTTCGTCGCAGCCGTGGCGGCGCAGGTAGTCCAGTTGCTCGGCCGTCTCCACGCCTTCGGCCACCACGCGCAGCTTCAGGTTGTGCGCCAGCGCGATGATCGACACCACGATGGCGGCGTCATCAAGGTCGCTGGCGACGTCGCCGACAAAGCTGCGGTCGATCTTCAGCACGTCGATCGGGAAGGTGCGCAGGTAGGCGAAGCTGGAGTAGCCGGTGCCGAAGTCGTCGATCGACAACTGCACTCCCAGCGCCTTCATGTCGTGCAGCTGGCCCACCGCCAGCGCCACGTCGTGCATGAACAGGCTTTCCGTCAGTTCCAGTTCCAGGCAGCCCGGCGCCAGGCCCGTTTCGGCCAGCACGCCGGCGATCAGGGCCACCAGGTTGGGCTCGTTGAACTGGCGCGCCGACAGGTTCACCGCCAGGCGCAGTTGCCCGAGGCCGGCCGCATGCCAGGCTTGCATCTGCGCGCAGGCCTGGCGCAAGACCCAGGCGCCGATCGGCACGATCAGGCCGGTGTCCTCGGCCAGCGCGATAAAGCGGTTGGGCGCCACCATGCCCAGCTCCGGATGGCGCCAGCGCAGCAGCGCTTCGACGCCGACGATGCGCCCGCTCTCCAGGTCCAGCTGCGGCTGGTAGTACAGCACGAACTGGTCGCGCTCGAGCGCGTTGCGCAGCGCCGTTTCGATGCGCAGCCGCTCCAGCGTGGCCTGGTTCATCGCCTTGGTATAGAACTTGATGTTGTTGCGGCCCTGTTTCTTGGCGCTGTACATGGCGATGTCGGCCTGCTCGATCAGATTTTGCGTCTCGCCGCTGAGGGTCATATCGCCGGGCGCGTCGAACTGCGTGGTGTCGTAGACGGCGACGCCGATGCTGCAGGTAACAAAGAATTCCTTGCCATCGAGCAACATCGGCTGCGCCACGGCATCCATGATGCGCTGCACCACCGCCTGGCTCAGCACTTCACCGGGCTGCTCGCACAGGATGGCGACGAATTCGTCGCCCGACAGGCGCGCCACGGTGTCGCTGTCGCGCAGGCTGGCCTGCAGGCGCGCGGCGATGGTTTTCAACAGCAGGTCGCCGGCCTTGTGACCGAGGCTGTCGTTGACGAACTTGAAGCGGTCCAGGTCGATCAGCAGCACCCACAGCGCGCGGTGCTTGCGGCGCGTCAGCGCCATCGCCTGCGCCAGCCGGTCGCGCAGCAAGCCGCGGTTGGGCAGGCCCGTCAACACGTCATGGTGGGCGATATGCTGGATCTGCTGCTCGGCCAGCTTGCGCTCGGTAATTTCGGAACCGGTGCCGCGATAGCCCTTGAAGTCGCCCTGGTCATCGAACAACGGTTCGCCATTGATGCTGAACCAGCGCAGCTTGCCGTCGCGGTCTTCCATCGCGTATTCGAGATGGAAGAAGGGCAGGTGGGCCTGCAGGTTGGCGATATGCTGCAGGCCCCAGCGCGCATTGCGCATCTCGGCGTTGTGCTCCCAGCGCGTGGCGCCGATAAAGCGCTCGAGCGGCATATTCGATTTGTCGGCAAAGCCGCTGGTGATATGGGTGAAGCGGAAGTTCGCATCCTGTTCCCAGTACCAGTCCGAGGACAGGGCCAGCAGGCGGCGAAAGCGATTTTCGCTTTCCTGCAGCGCCCGTTCGGTACGCTGGCGCGCGCGCACGTCTTCGCTGAGCAGCTCGTTGCTGCGTTTGAGGGCGACCGTGCGCTGCTCGACCAGCAGTTGCACGCGGCGCGAGCGCTGCGTCAGCGATTGCACGAAGGCGGCCGTCAGCAGGCTGAACAACAGGCCCGCGAGCAGGGTGAATAATGAGCCCAGGTGGTCGGCCATGAAGGGGCGCGGATGGGCCGCCACGCGCACGTGCCAGGAGCGGCCGGCGGCGGCAAAGCCGCTGTCGTAGTGGTTGTGGTAAGCAAAATGCAGCCGGCGCGGAAGGATAGGCCAGAGCGCGGCCGGGTCTTCTTCGGCCACCGCGCCGTGCTGGAAGATGCGCTTGGCGGCTTCGGCGGCGGCGCCCGCGTACACGCTGATTTCGAGCTGCGGGTCGGCCAGCAGTTCGGCGCCGGACAGGATTTTTTGTACCAGTTCGCTGGCGCGGATGACGGCGGCTGTGTCGCCGATCAGGGCTGCGCGGCGCTGCGCGACGGTAGCGAGCGGCACCCCGTGACGGTACACGGGGCGCAGGATGACGAAGCCCTTTTCCGGCCCCTGAGCCAGGTTCAGCAGGCCTGTCGCCACCGTCAGGTTGCCCGTCACCGCCTGCTCGAGCGCGTCGGCCAGCAGGCCGTCGGGGCGCACGTTCAGGCCAAAGGCGGGCAGGTTGCCCTGCATCGGTTCGAGGTAATCGACCACCAGGTAGGCGGCACGCCTTGGCGCTTCCAGCATCGCGCCGTCATGCATCTCGAGCATGCGGTAGCCGGGCACGATGGCGCGCAATTGGGCCTCCAGCGCGGCGCGCTCGCCGTGCGTCACGCGGCGGTGGAAATTGAAGGCCTGGATAAAGGGATGGCGCTGCAGCAGCGGCGTGGTGAAGTCGTGGAACTGCTGGCGGGTGACGGGCACGATGGCCGAAAACAGCTGGTTGGTGATGGTCAGCACTTCGACCGCGTCGTCCAGGCCCTGCTCGATGGCGGCCACGCGCGCGCCGGCGCGCTGTTGCAGGCTCAGGCTCATCTTGTCGTACTCGAGCTGGCTGATGGCGGCAAACAGCACGATGGTGACCGACAGGCCGCAGGCAAACGTCAGTGCGGCCGCAGCGGAAATGGAATAGGGCAGACGGCCACGCAGCATGGAAAGAAGTCTCGTTCAGGATGACCATGACCCATGGAGACAGCGGGCCGGCAGAGCCGGTAGTGTGTCATAAACGCTGTCTGGCGTGCTGATTTTGCAGCTGTGCGGTGCCATTCTGCAACAGAGTTTCAGTCCGGCAGCCGCTGGCGCCGCCGCAGGCGCCACAGCTGCCAGGACGGCAGCAGCCGGTTCAGGAAGCCCAGCCCGAACAGGGCGCGCCAGCGTACCAGCGCTACCATGCGCACGGCACGGCCCGGCTGCGTGGGTTCCGGCTTGGCGGCAAAGATGATGCGGTTGTTGCCGGCGATGCCGTCGAAACTGCAGACACTGCCGCGAAAGGTCAGCATCAGGCGGCCCAGCATGGCCGCATAGTGCGGGTCGTAGTTGAACAGGTTGGCCACCAGCACGCCGCCCGGCACCAGCGCGCGCAGGCAGTCGGCATAGAAGCGCGCGCTGCCCAGCGCCGGCGGCAGGCCGCTGGCGTCGAAGCCGTCGAGCAGCAGTACGTCGGCGCTGCCAGGGTGCTGGCGGATATAGCTGACGGCGTCGGTCTCGATGATGCGCAGGCGCGCGTCGTCGGGCGGTACCATGAATTGGTCGCGCAGCGCGATCACGTCGGCGCGCAGCTCGAGCACCGTGATGCGCGCCCCGGGCAGGTGGCGGTGGCAGAATTTCAGCAGCGAGCCGCCGCCCAGGCCGACCATCAGGATATGCCGCGGGCGCGGCACGAACAGGGTAAAGCACATCATGGCGCGCGCATAGCGCAGCAGCAGGTGGTCGGGGCGCGACAGCAGCATTTCGCTCTGGATCATGCCGGGACAAAACTCCAGCCGGCGCCGGTCGCCGTCGGTATGCACGAGGGGAGGGTGGTTGGTGGCCTGTGCGTCGATGGGCATGAGTGAACGGGTGGAAAGGATGCCAGGTTTTGTTGCATTCAAAGAAATCTGATAAGCTTCCGACAGCATACTCGATTTATCATCCCCATAGGGCCGCGGCGCTCTGGCCCACGGCCGCGCAGCCGCACCATCGGGCACCATGGAGACAAACATGTTTTTGGATCACCCCACCATTACGGCCACCAACAGTTTTACCGAACCTGACCGCATCGAGCGGCTCACGCGCGTCTACGGTTATGCCGCAGCCATGGCCGACCAGGCCGGCAACGCACAGTTCATCGAAAAAGTGGCGCAGATCCACGACCACAAGGGTACCTTGATCGTGTTCTGGTACGACGCGCCGACGGAAGAGGAAAAGCATTATTTCGTGCAGGCCTGGGCCAGCAAGGTGGGCGATGGCAGCACCAATGTCGAACACGAGATCTGAGTTGGCGCGCAGCGACCGGCGGGCATAAGCGATGGATATCAAGACCCTGGTACTGGCGCTCGCGCTGGGCAACCTGAGCCTGTGCGCGGCGCTGTTCTTCTTTGAATACGAGCGCAAGAAATCGTTCGCCATGTCGACCTGGGCGCTGGCCAAGCAGTGCCAGGCGGTGGCCTGGTGCCTGCTGTACCTGCGTGGCGTGGTGCCCGACTTTTTCGCCATTTTGCTGGGCAACAGCCTGCTGTTTGCCGGCATGGCGCTCGACGCCGGCGCCTTGTGGCAGGCAGCGGGCAAGAGCGGCTGGCGCCACCGTTTGCTGCCGGCGCTGGGCGTGGCCGTGCTGCTTTTCGCGCTGTGCTATATCTTCGAGGTGGCGCCGCTGCTGCGCAGCGCGGGCGGCTCGCTGATCGTCGCCGGCTTCTTCCTGTCCGGCGTGGCCGCCCTGTCGCTGAAGTGGCGCGAAGCGAGCATGTTGCGCCGCTTCCTGGCCGTCGCCATGGGCGTGCTGTCGCTGCTGATCGGCGCGCGCGGCGTGCTGGCCGCCTTCGTGCCCGATTTCGACGCGCAACGGATGCAGCTGGCCGGCTTTGGCGCACTGTACCTGATGATGCTGACCAACGCCTTCGGCTATCTGCTGCTGACGCGCGAAAAACTCGGTGGCGAGCTGGCGCGCCTGGAAGTGGTCGATCCTGCCACGGGCGTGCCGAACCGGCGCGGCTTTTACCAGGCGCTGGCGCCGTGGATGGCGCTGGCGCGCCGGCCCGGCCTGCCCACCGCGCTGGTGGTGCTCAATGTCGACGATTTCAAGCGCGTCAACGACAGCTACGGCCATCCGGTCGGCGACGCGGTGCTCAAAAGCGTGGTCGATATCTGCCGCCAGCAGCTGCGCGACAGCGACCTGATGGGTCGCCTGGGCGGCGCCGAATTCGCCGTCTTGCTGCCGCGCACCAGCCTGGTCGACGCGTTGATGGTGGCCGAACGCATCCGCACCGCCGTCGCCGCCTTGCCCGTCAAGACCGAAAAAGCCGTGCTGAACCTGACGGCCAGCCTGGGCGTGACGACCATCCGCGCCGAAGACAGCACGGTGGCGCTGTTCAAGCGCGCCGACGAGGCGCTGCAGGCGGCCAAGGAGGCGGGGCGCAACCGCGTGATGGCGGCGCCGGAGACCGCCACACTGGACATATAAGCTCTAACTTATATTTAAGCCAAGCAAGTTATGATGCGAAAGACCTTGTCTTTCGCATGCATTTTCCCACTCTTGCCAGGCCTTATCATGAAAAGTCTCACTTCCCTGCCCGTATGGCCACTGGCCGCCCCGATCGCCGGCTGGCTGTTGCTGGGCGGCGCCAGCTTCGGTTTCGGCGGCGCCTACCAGATCCTGCTGGTGCTTGGCCTGATCGCCAGCGTGCTGGCCGCCGTCTACCACGCCGAAGTGGTGGCGCACCGCATCGGCGAGCCGTACGGCACGCTGGTGCTGGCGCTGGCCGTGACCCTGATCGAGGTGGCGCTGATCGTCTCGCTGATGCTCGCCGGCGGGCCGGAGACGACGGGCCTGGCGCGCGACACCGTGTTCGCCGCCATCATGATCATTTTGAACGGCATCGTCGGCATCTGCCTGCTGCTGGGCGCCGGGCGCCACAGGGAGCAGACCTTTGGCCTCCTGGGCGTGAGCGCTTCGCTGGCCACCCTGGCGGCAATCGCCATTCTGACCCTGGTGCTGCCGAACTATACGTCGAGCGCGGCCGGACCGTTCTACACGTCCAGCCAGCTGATCTTCATCGCCGTCATTTCGCTGGTCCTGTACGGCACGTTCGTGCTGGTGCAGACGGTGCGCCACCGCGATTACTTTTTGCCCAAGGAGGCCGTTGGCGACGAAGAAGTGCATGCCGAGCCGCCCACGCCGACGGTGGCCTGGATCAGCGCCATCGCGCTGCTGGTATGCCTGGGCGCCGTGGTGCTGCTGGCCAAGTCGCTGGCGCCCGCGCTGGAGACGGCGATTGCCGCCATGGGCGCGCCAAAGACCCTGGTCGGCATCGTGATCGCCGCCATCGTGCTGCTGCCGGAAGGCCTGGCGGCCGTGCGCGCGGCGCGCGCCAATCGTCTTCAAACGAGTTTGAACCTGGCGCTGGGTTCGGCCCTGGCCAGCATCGGCCTGACGATTCCGGCGGTGGTAGTGGTGTCGCTGGCGACCGGCCTGACGATCACCCTGGGGCTGGACGTCAAGTCGACCGTGCTGCTGCTGCTGTCGCTGATGGTGGCCACCCTGTCGCTGGGCACGGGCCGCACCACGGTGATGCAGGGCACGGTGCACCTGGTGATCTTTGCGGTCTACCTTTTCACCACCATCGTGCCGTAAAAACCGGGCCTTGCCTGTCACGATCCTGTCATGCCCCTGTCATATCATGGCGGTAGTGTGGTAGGATTTTTAAATCGTTTAAATGATTTATATAATTTCCCTGCCAGGCAGGCCTGTTTCGGTCCGGCCGGCGGGGCAGTGACCAGACAAGAGGCCAGTATGTATGCAGCAGTGGACCTGGGGTCCAACAGTTTTCGTTTACACGTCGGCAAGCATGACGGCGACACCATCCGCGTCATCAAGAGCGTGCGCGACCCGATCCGCCTGGCCGCCGGCCTGGACGCCCATGGCGACCTGACCGATGCGGCCATGCAGGGCGCGCTGGCCTGCCTGCAGCGCTTTCGCACGGTGCTCCAGGGCTACCAGCTCGAGGCGGTGCGCGTGGTGGCCACTTCGGCCATGCGCGTGGCGCGCAACGGCGCCGTGTTTCTGCCGCTGGCCGAACAGGCCATCGGCTACCCGATCGAGATCATCTCGGGCGAGGAAGAGGGGCGCCTGATCTACATGGGGGTGGCCAATTCGCTGGCGATACCCGGCGAGCGGCGCCTGGTGATGGATATCGGCGGCGGCTCGACCGAACTGATACTGGGCCGTGGCCAGGACGTGGAGCGGGTCGAATCGTTCAGCCTGGGCACCGTCAAGCAGAGCCTGTCGTTCTTTATCGGCGGGCGCATCGACGCGCCGTCGTTCGAGGCGGCGATTCTGTCGGCGCGCAGCCATTTCGAGGATGGCGCGCCGCCCTATATGCCGCAGCACTGGAAGACCGCCTACGGTTCTTCGGGCACCATCCGCACGATCGCCGACATCATCTCGCGCAACAAGCTGGGCGACGGCCTGCTGAGCGCTGTCAGTCTCGACGCGCTGGCGCGCCGCTTCATCGAACTCGGTCATACCAGCAAGATCGACCTGCCCGGCTTGCGGCCCGACCGCGCCGGCACCATCGTCGGCGGCCTGGCGATCCTGATCGGCCTGTTCCGCGAACTGGCCATTCCCGTGATGACGCCGATCGAGGCGGGCCTGCGCATGGGCGTGATGTGGGACCTGTTCCTGCGCTCGACCAAGCGCGACCGCCGCGAGCAGTCGGTGCGGGCCTGCATGGAAAAATTTCATGTCGACCAGCGCCGCGCGCAGCGCGTGGCCGAACAGGCGCTGGCGCTGTACGCGCAACTGAAACCGACTTCCGAGGCGCTGGTCAAGCCGCTGCGCTGGGCCAGCCTGCTGCACGAGACGGGCATGGTGGTGTCGCAAACCGGTTATCACAAGCATGCGGCCTACATCATCGAAAACGCCGACCTGCCCGGTTTTACCACGCGCGAACAGAAGACCATGAGCCGGCTGATCCTGGTGCAGAAGGGTAACCTGCGCAAGATCGACGACGTGCTGGCCGACCCCGACTTTACCAAGGCGGTGCTGGCGCTGCGCCTGTCGATTCTGCTGATGCACGCACGCATCGAGGCCGATTTCAGCGAATTGCGTTTGCGCATGAAAAGCCGCATCGACCTCGATATCAAGCGCGGCTGGGTGGCGCATCATCCGACAGTGTCGTTCTGGATCGAAAAGGAGCAGGAGTTCTGGGATGAAGTGGGCGTCGATTTCACCATCCGCGCCAGCGCCTGATGATTTTTGACGAGCAAAAATTCTAAAAACCGTATATATTGTTTATATTCTTTATTTGATTGGATAAGACATGACCAAAACCGCGCCAGCAAAAAAGCCCGTCGCCGCTCCCGCCTCGATGTTCCCGACCAGCGAATCGATCAAGGCGGCAGTCGCCGTTGACGCCGCGCCTGCAACCGCTACCGCCACCAAGCCTGCGGTGAAAGCGCCGGCCAAGCCGCGCGCCAAGCCGGCGGCGCCAGTTGCCGCAGCCAAGCCTGTCGCCGCCAAGCCGGCTGCGGCCAAGGCCGCAGTAGTTGCCAAGCCGGTTGCCAAGCCAGCCGCCAAGCCAGCCGCCAAGCCGGCGCCAGCCGCCGCAAAACCGGCGGCCAAAGCTGCGGCCAAGGCCGCCGTGAAGCCAGCGGCCGCGAAAAAAGCGCCCGCCGCCAAGACCGCCGCCACCGCCGCCGTCAAGGAAAAGGCCCGCAAGCCGAAACTGGTGCGCGACAGCTTCACCATGCCGGAAGCCGAGTATGAAGTGCTGGGCCAGGTGAAAAAAGCCTGCCTGAAAGCCGGCTTCGAGATCAAGAAAAGCGAATTGCTGCGTATCGGCGTGGCCCTGATCAGCCAGATCGACCTGGCGACCCTGCAAAACGTGCTGGCCGGCCTGCCGCAGCTCAAAACGGGACGTCCAAAGAAGGACTGAGGCAGGCACTGACTGCTGGCTTTCTGCCGGCGCGGCGATTCTGGTTTACCATGGGGGCTGTATTGAAACCCCATGGCAGCCATGTCCGCAGACACTGAAACATCCGCAATGACCGAAACCGAACGCGCCGGCTTCGTCGAGCGCGCCATCGTGCGCCATCGCGGCGACAGCCGCACCTGCGCCATCGACCATGTCGCCGAGGAGATCCCGGTCGCGCTGGTCTTCAACGGCATTTCCCACGTGGTCATGATGGCCACCCCGCGCGACCTCGAAGCGTTCGCTTACGGCTTTGCGCTGACCGAAGGCGTGGTGGCGTCTGCCGCCGCCATTTTCGACTGCGAAGTATGGTTGCGTCCTGACTCCGCCGAGGTGGCGATGATTATCGCCCAGGAGGATTTCATGCGCCTGAAAGACCGGCGCCGCGCGCTGACCGGGCGCACCGGCTGCGGCGTGTGCGGCATCGACAGCCTGGAGTTGCTCGACCTGCGGCCGCAAGCGCTGCCGCCGTCGGTGATCAAGGTCGACCTGCCGCAGGCGCTGGCGAAGGCGGCCGCCGGCCTGCGCGCGCACCAGGCGCTGATGGACGCCACCGGCGGCGTGCACGCGGCCGCTTGGTGCACGCCGCAGGGCGAGATCGTGCACGTGTTCGAGGATATCGGCCGCCACAACGGTCTCGACAAGCTGATCGGCCACCTGGCCCTGCAAGGCGCGGACCTGCGGCGCGGTTTCGTGTTTCTGTCGAGCCGGGGCAGCTACGAGCTGGCGCGCAAGGCGGCGCGCATGCGCATTCCGCTGCTGGCGACCATCTCCGCCCCCAGCTCGCTGGCGATTCAGATCGCCACCGAGGCCGGCATGAAACTGGTCGGCTTCTGCCGCCAGGACGCTTTTGTTGATTACACGCCACACATCTTGCTGTAGCCATCTTGCTGTTGCCATAGGGGTTTGACTTGCGTCATGGAAATGACATTGCGCTGTCATTTTCCTGACATATTAGGCAAGTACGCTGGGGTCGTCTTGTTCACCAGGGATGACACCATGCAAAACATAATCGCTACAAACGACGCCAAGTCACGGCCGGTACAATTGGTACTGAGCCAGGCAAGCACGCCCGAAGAGCTGCGCGAAGTACAGCGCCTGCGCTACAAGGTCTTTATCGAAACCATGGGCTTGAGCTCGCTGGCCAATGCCGACGGCCTCGACAGCGATGAGTTCGACGCCCATTGCGATCACCTGATCGTGCGCGACGCCGACACCCTGAAAGTGGTGGGCACCTACCGCGTGCTGAGCGCGTCAAAAGCCGGCAAACTGGGGCGCCTGTATTCCGAGAACGAATTCGACCTGAGCCGCTTGAATCATCTGCGCGGACGCATGGTCGAGGCAGGGCGTGCCTGCATCCATCCCAAGTACCGTGGCGGCAGCGTGATCATGCTGCTGTGGTCGGGCCTGGCCGAATACATGCGCCGCGAGCGCTGCGATTACCTGGTCGGTTGCGCCAGCATCAGCCTGGCCGACGGCGGCCACAATGCAGTGGCCGTGTACCAGGCGCTGGCGGCAAAGCACCTGGCGCCGTCCGAGTACCGCGTCACGCCGCACCTGCCTTTTCCCATCCATCAGGTGGAAGCGGCGCAGAAGCCTCAGGTGCCGCCGCTGATCAAGGGTTATCTGCGTTCAGGCGCGTGGATTTGCGGCGAACCGGCCTGGGATCCTGATTTCGAGAGTGCCGACATGTTCATGATGATGCCGCTGGCGAATCTGGACGAGCGCTATGCGCGTCATTACGGGGTGAAGCCGGTCTGATGACGTGATGGGATAGGGCGAGGAAAAACCTGGTGGCAGAAACAGACAGCATGGTTTGGGCTGTGCTTCCGTGATGTTGCCAGTGTTGCTCCGTGCGGAGCGGACTGCGAACCGTGATGGCCGGATTGGGCGGCGCCATGAGCGCGGGCCAGGCCAGGCAGGAGCATGAAGATCAGTGGGTTGCGGTCGAGGACAGTTCTTTCAGGTCGCGGATCGAGAGTTCCGATTTCTCATGCATGCGCAACAAAATCGTCGCGCCCACGGCCAGTTTGCCGTGGCGTATCTTGCTGATGATGGGCGGCTGCACTTCCAGCACGCGGCACAATTCCGCATCATTTTTCAAATTGAGCTTTTCGATCAGGGTGTCGAGCAGCTTGTTGGGTACGAAGCTCGATGGTTCCAGCGCACGCGCCCGGTTCATCGCTTCGATCATTTCCAACTTCTTTTGCCGAACGTTCATATACTCCTCCTTCAGGCCAGGGTAGGGACGGCGCCGTTTCCGGTGCCGCGGTGGTTGCTATCGTAATATTGTATTACTGCCATGGATGAACATATTATTAACCAACATTGGCACCAAGGCAATTATATAGATAATACTACGATAACAAATTTTGTGAAAGATGGTCAGCAAAATTAACTAAATGTTTCGTCCATTTGTGGGGATGTTGTTGTATTTTGTAATCCATTGCGTGTCAGTATCATGGTCCGGTCCGCCATTTCGGCGGCCGCCAGCGAATGCGTGACCATGATGGCGCAGCTGCCATTGGCCTTGATCTCGGCGCGCAGCAGTTGCAAGATGCCGTGCGCGGTTTCCGGGTCCAGATTGCCGGTCGGTTCGTCGGCCAGCACCAGCGCCGGTTTGTGCACGAGGGCGCGCGCGATCGCCACGCGCTGCATCTCGCCGCCCGACAACTGCTGTGGAAAGTCGCCGCCACGCCCGCCCAGTCCCACCGCATCGAGCATGGTGGCCGCGCGTTCTTGCGGCAAGCCGTTGAGCAGCAGCGGCAGCGCCACGTTTTGCAGCAACGTCAGGTGCGGCAGCACATGAAATGCCTGGAAGATGAAACCCATGCGGGCACGGCGCAAGCGTGTCGCGGCGGTGTCGTCAAGGCTGGACATGGCGATGCCATCGATCAGTATCGGTTGCGATTCGGCGCCGGCGTCGGGCGTGTCGAGGCCGGCGATCAGGTTGAGCAGGGTCGACTTGCCGACGCCGGAGTCGCCCATGATGGCAATGAACTCGCCCGCCTGGAAGCGGCACGACAGATTGGCCAGCACCGGGCGCGCGTTGGCATAGGACTTGGACAGATGGCGTAATTCGAGCATGATAGTGGCGATCTAAAAAGTGCGGCGCGCGGGGAAGAGGGGCGCCTGGGAGAAGCATTGAAGCGCGGCGGATTGGTGGGCCGGCAATGTGGAGTATACGACAGGCTTGTCCCTTTTGCTTGCACAACTGCGTTTACGCAACAAATCTCGCAGTCGATTGAGGGGATGGTAAAAAAAAGCGTGGAAAGCGTAAGTGAACTGGCGTACGGCTGGGGTCTGGATATTCGGCTATGATGGGAAAACGTCATCGGTTTTGCCGGGCCGGCGCAGTTGCCAGCTGCCCGTTTCTCCTATGACGCGATGTCGGCGTGGCGCCGTTTGCCAGCGCGCTTGCCACCATATTGTGACCGTCTTCGCCACCCCTAACGCCACCAGCCAACCCATGACCATGACCTTTGCGCAGCCATCGACCGATTTTCGCCAGCCCGCCGCCAGGCCCCCTTTGAAAGCGACAGCGACTCCCGCAACGATAGCCGAGGTCGCGCAAGGCCTGCTGGCGCCGTCCGCCTGGACCTCGCCCAAGTACTTATATGACGCGCTGGGCTCCAAATTGTTCGAAGCCATCTGCGTCTTGCCCGAGTACTACCCGACGCGCACCGAGGCGGCCATCTTTGCGCGTCACGGCGCTGACATTGCCGCAGCCGTGGGTCCGGGCAGCACCCTGGTCGACCTGGGCGCCGGCAATTGCGCCAAGGCCGCCAGCCTGTTTCCGCTGTTGCAGCCGACCCAATATGTGGCGATCGATATCTCGTATGATTTCCTCAGCGAGTCACTGGGCCGCCTGCGGCAGCGCTTTCCGGCGATCGACATGCTGGGACTCGGCCTCGACTTTTTCAGCGGCCTCGACCTGCCCGAGACGGTGCGCGACAGCAAGCGCCTGTTTTTCTATCCCGGTTCCTCGATCGGCAACTTCACGCCGGACCAGGCCATCACCTTTCTACGGCAGGTGCGCGCCAACGCCGGGGGCGACGGCGGCCTGCTGATCGGCGTCGACCTGATCAAGAACGACGCCGTGCTCGATGCCGCCTACGATGATGCGCTGGGCGTCACTGCCGCCTTCAACCTGAACATGCTGCGCCACCTCAACACCCTGCTGGGTGCCGATTTCGACGTGCGCCAGTGGCAGCACCACGGTTTTTTCAACCCCCTTGAGAGCCGCGTCGAGATGCACCTGGAAGCGCGCAGCGAGCAGCTGGTGCGCTGGCAGGGCGGCCAGCGGCGCTTTGCCAAAGGCGAACGCATCCATACGGAAGACAGCTATAAATATACGCGGGCCAGTTTCGTCGGCTTGCTGGAACAGGCCGGCTTTGCTGCGGCCCATGTCTGGACCGATGAGCAAAACTGGTTCGCCGTGATCCACGCGCGCGCCATTCGCGATTAAGGAGCCGCCATGCACGCCATCAACTCTGCCGCCAGCCATCCCTTGCTGGAACACTACCGGCGCGTGCGCCAGCACTCGCTGCAATTGGCCGCCCCGCTGTCCGACGAGGATTGCGGCGCGCAGTCAATGCCCGACGCCAGTCCCGTGAAATGGCATCTGGCCCACACCACCTGGTTTTTCGAAACGTTTATCCTGGAAACGCTGGAAGAAGGTTTTGCGCCGTTCCACCCGGCCTTCCGGGTGCTGTTCAATTCCTATTACAACGGTATCGGCGACAAGCATCCGCGCGCCCGGCGCGGCTTGCTCACGCGCCCCGCCATGGCCCAGGTGCGCGCCTACCGCGCCGATGTCGACGCGCGCGTGGCGCGGCTGATGGACGGCGGCACGACGCCGGCGCAGCTGGCCATGCTGCTGACCCTGGGACTGGAACACGAACAGCAGCACCAGGAGTTGCTGCTGACCGACGTCAAGCATTTGCTGGCGCAAAGCGCGCTGTTTCCCGCCTACCTGGAGCCGCCGGCGGCGCGCGTGCTGCCGGCGCCGGCAAGCAAGGCGGGCTGGATCGCGTTTGACGGCGGTTTGAGCGACATCGGTCATGCGGGCGAGGGTTTCTGCTTCGACAATGAATTGCCGCGCCACCGGCAATTCGTCGCGCCATTCGAACTCGCTGCCAGCCTGGTGACCAATGGCGAATATCTCGCCTTTATCGAGGCGGGCGGCTACCGCAATGCCAGCCTGTGGCTGGCCGAAGGCTGGGACTGGGTGCGCAGCCAGGGATTGCAGTGTCCGCTGTACTGGCAGCGCGATGAGACGGGCAACTGGCTGGAATTTACCCTGCATGGCCTGCAGTCGCTTGAGCTGGACCTGCCGGCCACGCATTTGTCGCTGTTCGAAGCGGACGCCTACGCCCACTGGGCCGGTGCGCGCCTGCCGACGGAAGCGGAATGGGAGCTGGCGGCGCACGGCGTGCCGATGCAATGCGGCCAGCTGCATCCTGCTGCTGCGGTAGCGGGCGCCGGCCTGCGGCAGATGTTCGGCCACTGCTGGCAATGGACCAGCAGCAGCTACGCGCCGTATCCGGGCTACCGTACCGCGCCCGGCGCGCTCGGCGAATACAACGGCAAGTTCATGCTGAACCAGTACGTGCTGCGCGGCTCGTCGTGCGCCACGCCGGCCGGCCATGCGCGCGCCAGCTACCGCAATTTCTTTCCGGCCGGCGCGCGCTGGCAATTTACAGGGGTCCGCCTGGCGCGCCAGCCTGATTAAGTCCTCGCCAGCCGGTGCGGCATTTGCCTGGCCTGGTCGAGCTTGAACTGGCTGACCAGGGTTTCGAGCTCGCCGGCCTGGTCGTGCATGGCGGCCGCCGCTGCGGCGGCCTGCTCCACCAGCGCCGCGTTTTGCTGGGTGGTCTGATCCATCTGCATGATGGCGGCATTGATCTGTTCGATGCCTTCGCTTTGTTCATGGTTGGCCACGCTGATCTCGCCGACGATCGCGCTGACCCGGCCCACGCTGGCCACCACTTCATCCATGGTGACGCCGGCCTGGCTGACCAGATGCGCACCCTGGTCGACCTGGCTCACGGAGTGGGCGATCAGGTCCTTGATTTCTTTCGCTGCGGCGCTCGAGCGCTGCGCCAGGTTGCGCACTTCGCTGGCCACCACGGCAAAGCCGCGCCCCTGTTCGCCGGCGCGCGCCGCTTCCACGGCCGCGTTCAGCGCCAGAATATTGGTCTGGAAGGCGATACCGTCAATGACGCCGATAATGTCGACAATTTTCT
Source organism: Janthinobacterium sp. PC23-8 (assembly GCF_002250505.1). Lineage (GTDB taxonomy): Bacteria > Pseudomonadota > Gammaproteobacteria > Burkholderiales > Burkholderiaceae_D > Janthinobacterium. The sequence goes on along the minus strand of NZ_NJGY01000001.1, from coordinate 235,129 downwards.
TCGACGACGTATTGATGGCGTCCATGGTGCCGACCACCTGCGCCATGGCGACGCCGCCGCGTTGCGCCACCTCGGCCGCCGAGCGGGCCAACTGGTCGGCCTGGCGCGCGTTATCGCTGTTGCTGCGCACGGTGCCGGTCATCTCGATCATCGACGAGGCGGTCTGTTCCAGTGCGCTGGCTTGCGCTTCGGTGCGCGCCGACAGGTCGGCGTTGCCGCTGGCAATTTCACTTGACGCCACGGTAATGGCGCCGGTGCCGCCGCGCACCTTTCCCACCAGTCCCGCCAGGTTGCCGTTCATCTCGCGCAGCGCCTGCAGCAACTGCCCCGTTTCATCCTTGCTATCGGCCACGATCTTGCTGCTCAGGTCGCCGGCGGCCACGGCCCGCGCCACCTTCAGCGCGTACGCCAGCGGCGTGGTGATCGAACGCGTGACCAGCCAGGCAAAGACCACGCCCAGCAGTACGGCGGCGGCGCCCAGCGCCGACATCAGCAGATTGGCCATGGAAATGTTTTTTTGGATCAGCTCGCCACCTTGCAGTACCAGGCCGCGTTGCAGGTCGTTCAGGGTATTGACGGTCGCTTGCAAGTTGGCCAGGGCCGGCAGGGTATCCTTGCGCACGTGCTCGGCCGCCGCCTCGCGCTGGCCGGCCATCAACAGCTTGTCCGCCTGGCTGAACGAGGCGACATAGGCCTTGCGCTGCTGTTTCAGGGTTGCCAGCAGGCTCTTGCCTTCGCTGCTGGCGACCAGGCGGTCGAGCACTTCCAGCGCCTTGGTGATGGTGACTTTATTGACATCGATCTCGCCGTGGATGGCGCCCGACCGTGCCGCATCGTCGTGGATGAACAGTTCGAGCACCAGCGCCGCATTCGAGCGCGTGGTGCTGCGAATGGTGGCGATGGCGTCGGCCTTGGCCCAGTCGCTCTGGATAATGGCTTCGCTCAGGCCGCCGATCTTGTCGAGGCGTGACAGGCCGGTGGCGATCAGCACCACCATCAGCAGCAATACCATGCCAAACCCCGCGCCCAGCCGCGTGCCTATCTTCATGTCTTTCAGTTTCATGATGCTTTCCGATTGTTAACAATAAAAGGTACGTTCCCGCTTGTCTTCTTGTCATTGGATTATACGTTTTTCAATACCTGGAATGCATCACTAATTGACATACGGAAATGAAAAAGCGGAACGACCGTCAAGTCATCCCGCTTTTTTCTCCTGCGAGGGAGCGCTGCCGCCGGGCTTACGCGGCGCCGGCCGGCGTTGCCGCGACTGTTGTTTTTTCGCCTTCCGTCTGCTTGATGCGGCGGTTCACGGCCGACAGCACGGCCTTGAACGAGGCGGTGACGATATTGCTGTCGATGGCGGCGCCGAACAGGGTAGGTCCGTTATCGAGGCGCAATTCGACATAGCAGGCGGCCTGGGCGTTGGCGCCCGAACCGATCGAGTGCTCATGGTAGTCCATCAGCTTGATGTCGAGGCCCAGCGCATTGACGAAGGCGTCGATCGGGCCGTTGCCGCCGCCTTGCAGCGCCAGTGGCGACTGGCGGTGCGACAGGCTGATATCGATCTGTACCGATTCGTCGCTGCTGGTGTCTTCCACCATGCGATGCGCAGTGTAGGCATAGGGCGTGCTCTGTTGCAGATATTCCTTCTGGAAGATCGCGTGGATGTCTTGCGCGGCGATTTCGCGGCCGGTGGCGTCGGCCACGGCTTGCACGGCGCGCGAAAATTCGATCTGCAGGCGGCGTGGCAAGACCAGCCCGTATTCCTGTTCCAGCAAGTAGGCCATGCCGCCCTTGCCGGACTGGCTGTTGACGCGGATTACGGCGTCATAGCTGCGGCCCAGGTCGGCAGGATCGATCGGCAGGTAGGGCACTTCCCAGATGCTGTCGGGCTGCTGCTTGGCGAAGCCTTTTTTGATCGCATCCTGGTGCGAGCCGGAAAACGCAGTAAACACCAGGTCGCCCGCATACGGATGGCGCGGGTGGACCGGCAACTGATTGCACTCTTCCACGCATTTGCGCACGGTGTCGATATCGGAGAAATCGAGGCCGGGATGCACGCCTTGCGTATACAAGTTCATCGCCAGGGTCACCAGGTCGACGTTGCCGGTACGCTCGCCATTGCCGAACAGGCAGCCTTCGACGCGCTCGGCGCCGGCCATCACGGCCAGTTCGGCCGAGGCGACGGCGGTGCCGCGGTCATTATGCGGGTGCACGCTGATGATGATGGAATCGCGGCGCGCCAGCTTGCGCGACATCCATTCGATCTGGTCGGCATAGACGTTCGGCGTGCTGCATTCGACGGTCGACGGCAGGTTGATGATCATCTTGTTGGCCGGGGTCGGCTTCCAGATGGCGCTGACGGCGTCGCAGATATGCTTGGAAAAATCGAGTTCGGTGGTCGAGAACGATTCAGGCGTGTATTCGAAGCCCCATTGCGTTTGCGGGTGCTGCGCCACCAGTTGCTTGACCAGTGTGGTGCCGGTGGTGGCAATATTGGTGATTTCTTCGCGCGACATGCCGAACACGACCTTGCGGAACACGGGCGCCACCGAGTTGTACAGGTGGACGATGGCGCGTTTGGCGCCAGCCACGGACTCGACCGTGCGACGTATCAGTTCGTCGCGCGACTGGGTCAGCACGATAACGGTGACGTCGTCCGGGATGCGGTTTTCATCGACCAGGCTGCGCACGAAATCGAAATCGGTTTGCGAGGCGGAGGGAAAACCCACTTCGATTTCCTTGAGGCCGATGGCGATCAGCATTTCAAAAAAACGCAGCTTCTTTTCCACGCTCATCGGCTCGATCAGCGACTGGTTACCGTCGCGCAAGTCGGTGCTCATCCAGATCGGCGGCTTGTCGATGATCTGGTTCGGCCACTGGCGGTCGGTCAATTTCACTGGCGGAAAAGCGCGGTATTTGGAAGCTGGATTTTGCAACATCATGATCGGGTACTCCTGAAAATGGGGGGGAATTGAAATCGGCTGTGGCGCAAGCTTGCCGGGCGGCCACGCAACGCTAGGCCAGGCAAGCGATCGGTAGCGATAGACGCTCAAAGACAGCGGCAGTGGCTGCGGGGATTGCGTTGTGTATCGGGGATGGTGCAAACATCATCAAACCTTCCAGGGTTTTTTCAAAACACGCCGGCGTGTAGCCAGGCGCAGCAAAGCGGCAACTCAGGCGCGTGCCAGTAGTAGTCGCGGTAGCGACAGCAGGGAAGGGGATGGAAGTTTGAAGGAGGACATGCAGCCAATGTAATGGAGTTTGTGTTTGGCTGTCAAGCATATTTCGGTCGGCAAGCGTGCGCGCAGCACCGCCATGCGGCAAGTTGAGCAGAGCAGGCATCGTTTGTTCCTGCGCAAATTGCAATGCAACAATTATTTTATCATCGCAGTTCCATCGACGGCGATTGCGGCTTCGCAATGACCAGGAGAGCGCGCATGAGGACGTTGTTGAAGTACTACGAAGAGGAACTGGGCCTGCTGCGTGCGCATCAACAGGAGTTTGCCGTGCGCTATCCCTCCATTGCCGGCGCGCTGGGTGTGGCGGGCGGTGACTGCCAGGATCCGCAGATCGAACGCCTGATCGAGGCATACGCCTTGTGCAATGCGCGTACGGCGAAAAAGCTGGAGGACGGGCGCAAGATCTTTACCGAATCCATGCTGGAAGTAAATTTCCCTCACTATCTGAGGCCATTTCCGTCGTGCTCGATTGCGCATGTGGACGCCAGTGGGACGCTGGGCATGGTGCGTGACGGTATCGATACCATTGCGCGCGGCACCGTGATGCATGCGTCTTTGCATCAAGGCGTGGTCTGCAAGTTTCGTACTGCGTATGACGTGGTGCTTGCGCCCCTGTCTTTGCCGGCCGCGCGTTTCATCCCGTTTCCCGATCGCTCCGGTATCGAGCTGCCGCCTGACATCAACACCGCCATCGCCATCGATATTGCGTCCACTTCTGCGGTGGGCGCATTGGAGCGGCTGACGTTGTCGAGCGTGCGCGTCTACATCGCCGGCGCGGCCTCGATGTCCGCCACGCTGCGCGATGCCTTGTTCTTGCATGCCGCCAGTGCCTGGATCGAGGTGGGCGGCGTCAGGCACAGGCTGGCGCAAGTACCGTTGCGCGCTGCTGGCTTCCTGCCGCAAGAAGCGCTGTTGCCGCGCCAGCCAGGTTCGCATCGCGCCTACTGCTTGCTCACCGAATACTTTGCGTTTCCCGAAAAATTCCAGTTTTTCGATATCGATCTGGCTGCCATCAAGGCCTGCCTGCCAGCGGCTTGCCAGCGCTGCACGCTGTACCTGGGCTTGCGGGAAGTGACAGCCGATGGCGGCAGCGGGCGCCTGTTGCGCTCTTTGTCATCAGAAAATTTCCTGCTGGGCTGTACGCCGGTGGTCAATCTGTTTGCGCAGGCCGCTTCGCCTTTCCAGCTGACACACACGCAAAGCGACTATCCCGTCGTGGCAGAGCACAAATACGCGTATGCCTACGATGTCCACAGCATCGATGCGGTACGGCTGGTGCGCCAGGGCGCCGGCGTGAACGCCGTCACCGATTGCCAGCCGTTTTATGCGATGCGCCATGGGCCGCGCAATGGCGGACGCAACCGCTACTGGGTGGCGCGGCGCGACGAGGCAAGGGCACACGGCACGCCCGGCCATGAAGTGCGTCTGTCGTTTGTCGACAGCGATGCCGACCATGGACCGGAGGTCGTCACGACGGTGTCGGTCGATATCACGTGCAGCAATCGTGACTTGCCTGCCGCACTACCCTACGGCGCCGTCGATGGAGACTTGCGGCATGAAAGCGTGGCCAATACCTTGCCGGTGCGTCTGTTGCGCCGGCCAAGCCCGACCTGCCGGTTCGCCCTGGACCTGATGACGCAGATCCGTTTGCTATCGCTGCTGTCCTTGAATCATCAGTCCTTGCTCCAGGAAGGACTGCCGATGTTTCAGGAATTACTGGAATTGCATAATTTGCCAGCCTCACAGATGTCGCGGCGGCAGATTCAAGGCCTCATGGCGCTGGCGCACCGCGCGTCGAGCACCTGGATGCCGGACGCCAGCGGCGGCACGCTGGTATTCGGCATCGATGTCTTGCTGACCGTTGATGAAGACGCGTATGTCGGTAGCGGCCTGCATGCCTTTGCGCAGGTCATCGACCATGTGCTGGGCTTGTATGTGCATGTGAACAGCTATTGCCGTTTGCTGTTGCTTTCCCACCAGAGCGGAAAGGAGTTGCTGCGATGCCAGCCTCGCAATGGCCAGCAAGTGCTGGTGTGATCGCCCTGTTATCCGAGGCGCCTTACCGGTTTGGTTTTTTCCAGACCGTGCGCTTGCTGGAGCGCTGGGTATGCCGGCAAGGGGCCTGCCCTGAATCGGCGCTGCAGGATGGCGTGCGCTTCCATAACAGCGTGGCGCTGGCGTTTCCTGCCGGCGAAGTGGAAGCGGTCTGGTACGACAGCGCACAGCGGCGCGTGCATCTGCGGCCCAGTTTGCTGGGTCTGCTGGGCGTGCACGGCACTTTGCCACTGCACTATACGGAACGCCTGGCCAGCCAGGAAAGAGCGAGTGGTCACGCCGGTGCGCGCGCCTTTCTCGACGCCGTGTGGCAACGCGCGCCGGCCATGTTTTATCGCGCCTGGGCCGATAGCCGCATCGAGTGTCAAGTTGATGCCGAAGGCCGGCCCGGCTATTTGCCGCTGCAACTGGCGCTGGCTGGCGCCTGGCCTGCGCAGCTCGCCAAGGCAGGCGCCTTGCCATCGGAAGCTATTGCCTGCCATGCGGCGGTGCTGCGCCAGCGTCCGGTCAGCAGCGAGTCGATGGGCGAGGTACTGGGCGACTATTTTGGCGTGCCGGTACGGATCGAGTCGTTTGTGAACGCCTGGCATACGCGCGCCAGCGATGAACGGTCGCTGCTGGGAGTGGCAAATGTGTCTTTGGGCCAGGGTGTCATGCTGGGAGAACGATGCAGGCGCAGCGATTTGCGTTTGCGCCTGTGGATCGGTCCCCTGAGTCGCGCACAATTTGATGAATTTTTACCAGGAAGTTCAGCCGGACTGGCCTTGCGCAGCATGTTGAGTCTTTTCGGCTTGCCTTCAGTGCAATTTGAAATTCGCCTGATCCTGCGCGCGGCCGATGTGCATGGCGTCACGCTGGCCGCTGGCATGGCCGGTGGTGGCGCTTGCCTGGGACAAACGGCCCGCCTGCAGACCGAAGAGGCAATGCGTGACTGTGACGAGATGCACTACGAGATCCGGTTTCCCGGTGCGGCTTGATGTTGCGCAGTGTCAACATGGAGACAAAGCCGAATACTGATGAGCCAGCCACTCTACATCGCACGGTGGTACCCGCTGACAGGAGAAGACAATGGATGGATCCGGCGATTTCATGCAGTTCATGCGCATGGCAAAAGAACTCGGTGCCGGCAACCGGCCATTGCGGCTGCGCCTGGCCTATGCGGACGGCTTGAATGACGACATTGTGCTGCCACAGCAGGTCGATGGCAGCGAAACCGTGTGTGGCGGCATGCAATACACCATCTGTTGCGTATCGCTCGACGCCCACCTGCCACTCAAGCAATTCATCGGCGTGGCGGCCGAATTGCTGATCGTCACCGATGAGGGGCGCTTGCGCAGCGTCTGCGGCATCATCGCGCAGGCGTCGGCGGGCCAGAGCGACGGTGGCCTGGCCGCCTATCGGTTGGTGATGCATGACGCGCTGGCGCTGATGGAAAAGCGCCGTAATACGCGGGTATTTCGCAGCAAGAATGAACTTGATATCGTCGAGTTGTTGATTGCCGAATGGCGGCTCGGCAATCCTGTCATCAGCGCCGCTTTTGCTTGCGAAGTCGACCAGGCACTGGCCGGCCGCCACTTCCCGGCGCGTGAACTGACCATGCAGCACAACGAGTCCGATGCCGCCTTTATTCGCCGGCTGCTCGCGCGGCGCGGCATTGCCTGGGTGATTCGTCCGGGGCGTCGTCCGCCTGGAGCGACGAGGACGGCGCCTGGCGATACGCCTGCACACACCTTGTTCCTGTTTGACGATGCGCGGCGTTTGCCGGACAACACGGCGCCCGTTATCCGCTACCATCGCGCGGGCGCCACCGAGCACAGTGACACCTTCACCGCCTGGGGCGCGGTGCGTACTTTGCAAGCGGGCAGCATCGGTCTTCACAGCTGGGATGATGCGGCGCCGCGCAACCGCCCGTTCATGCAAATGGCATTGAGCGGGGCGGCCGACCAGGGCCCCAATGGCAACCGCTGGGCCGCCAGTGTCGACGATTATTTTGTCGCCACGCCGCACCTGGGCGACGGCAGCGATGATTTTCGCCAGTTGGGCTTGCTGGCGATGGCGCGCCACGATCTCGATACCAAGTGCTTTCACGCCGAAGGCGTGGTGCGCGCCTTGGCCGCAGGGCAGCATTTCAGCCTGGCGGGCCATCCTGAAATCGACCGGCACCGGCCTGAAGAGCGTCGTTTTTTCGTCACCGCGCTGGAAGTGCACGCCACCAATAACTTGCCCTTGCAGCTAGATGCGTTGGTTGCCCGTCTGTTTGCCGCCAGCGGCTGGGCGACGCAAGAGGCTGGCCGCGCAGATGGCCAGGCGCAGCCCGGCATGCCCCGTTACCGCATGCGCTGTACCTGCATGCGCTCCGGCGTGGCGCTGGTGCCGGCTTTCGATCCGCAACGCGACGTGCCGCAGCCGCAACTGCAAAGCGCCATCGTCGTCGGGCCCGCCGGCGAGGAGGTGCATTGCGACGGCCAGGGGCGCATCAAGGTCCGTTTTCCGGCGACGCGCGCGGCCGACCACGCCCATGCGCAGGGCAGCGGGGCGTCCGATACCGAACGCGATACGGCCTGGTTGCGCGTCGTCAGCAACTGGGCCGGCGACGGGCAGGGTAGTGCGCACCAGTGCGGAGCGCTGTCGCTGCCGCGCGTCGGTGCGGAGGTGCTGATCGGTTTTCTGGCCGGCGATCCTGACCGGCCCATCGTGTTGGGCCAGTTATTCAATGCCGTCGCCCCGCCGCCGGCCCTGAGCAAGCGCGGCGCGCTACCGGGAAACCGCTATCAATCCGGCTTGCGCAGCCGCGAAGTGCGTGGTCAACGCGGCAATCAATTGCGCATGGACGACACGCCGGCGCAGATCAGCGCTCAACTGGCCAGCGACCATGCCGCCACCGAGCTGAATCTGGGATTTCTGGTCGAACCGCGCGCAGGTGGTGCGGCGGCACAGCGCGGCGACGGCTTCGAGTTGCGCAGCGACTCTGGCGGCGCCATTCGCAGCGGCAAGGCGCTGCTGCTGTCGGCCTGGAAGCGGCTCGATGCCGCCGGCGGTCAGTTGTCGGCGAATGAGCATCTGGCCCTGATGCAGGAGTGCCTGGACCTGTTCAAGTCGCTGGGCGAGTACGGCGCCGCGCACCAGGCGCTGCCGTTGGACGCGTCGCCCGCCGCCGCCCTGAAAGACGACGTGGCCACCGCCGCTGCGCCTACGGCCAGCCTGACGGCGCCGGCCGGGCTGGCATTGAGCAGCCCGAAGACCATCGTCAGCTATGCCGGCGTCAATGTCGACACGGTGGCGCAGCAGCATGTGCAACTGAGCGCCGGCCAGCATTGCAGCATTCACGCCGGCAAAGGTATCTCCGTGTTCGCCCACCAGGGCGGCATTGCGCAGATCGCGCACCATGGCAAATTTCTCATGCAAAGCCAGTTCGACGAGATGCAGCTCAACGCCGCCAAGGCCTTGAAGATGACGGCCAATACCAGCCTGATCGGTATCGCCCAGGATGACATCACCTTCATGACGGCGGGCGGCGCCTATTTGAAGCTGTCAGGTGGGAAAGTCGAGCTGGGCGGCCCCGGCGCGCTGACGATACGGACCGATGGCCATCACTGGAACGGACCGGCCAGCGCCACGGCCGAGCTGCCCGGCTTTGGCGAGGCGGAACTGGGCCGGGTGCCGCAGGCCGTTTCCATCCTCGACGGCAGTCCCGTCAAGGGCGTCAAGATCGTGATTGACCGCGAAGACGGCACCCGCCAGGTATTCGACGCCGACGGCGAGGGCAAGGCAGAGGCCATCGTTGGCGATACGCTGGAAAAGCTGAAGGTGCGCATTTTCAGGCCGCGCGACTGATGTTCACTGTTTTGATCGAGCAAGAGGAGATGCCATGACGCGACATAAAACCGGCGCCAAACCCACGTCGAACGCCCTGCCTTTCGATGAAAGCAAGTATATCCAGATCGGCGAAAACGACGGCCTGCTGCGCTTCGACCACGGCCTGATGCCGGTCAGCACGCGCCTGCCCCTGCCGGGAATCATGATTTTCGTGCATGGCGTCAATTCCGACGGGGAATGGTATGACGAGGCGGAGCAGGGGCTGTGCGACGGACTCAACGAGCGCTTGCACCGGCGCCAGCAGGATCCCGGCCGCAGCGCGCAGGAAGGCATTGCCATGACGCCCGCCCGTTATCTGGACCAGCTGACGCGGGACGGTTTCATCAACCCGAAAATGAAGCCGAAAACTTTCATGCAGAGCGACGGCTATTCGCCCGTGATCCGTTTTCGCTGGGGCTATGCGGCCAACGACACGGAACTGCAGACCTACGGCGACGCGATATTCCTGAATGAACAGAATTATTGGGGTGGCGGCCCGTTCGCCAACGGCTGCACTTCGCTGCCGGACTTGTGGGGGGAAGGGTTATCGGACCAGTTGTTTCTCTGGCTGCAGATCCAGCACCTCAATCCCACCAATGACCGCAAGGTCTATACGTGTCCGCCGCGTCCTTATTTTGTCCTGGCGGCGTATCGGCTGGCGTGCCTGATCCAGGCCATCCGGCAAAAGCAGGCCGATGTGCCGATCACCATCGTTTGCCACAGCCAGGGCAATATGGTCAGCATGGCCGCTGCCTTTCTCGGCGAACGCCTGCCCAAGGTCAGCGATGCGCAGGGAAGGTCATGGCCCTGCATTGCCGATAATTATGTTTTATGCAATCCCCCCTACAGCGTGGTCGAAGACAATATGGCTGATAACTGGACGGCCTCGAACCTGAAGGCGGCCGATGGCAGCAGCGGCCGCCAGACAGCCGCCGCCCGGTTCGAGACGCTGGCGGCATTCTTCGCGATGATAGGGGCGCGCAGAGCCCAGCAATGGCCAGCCGAAAAAATCGATGCCGCCATGAGTGGCAGCAACCATCCTTTCAAGGCACAACAGGACCTGAACCAATACGGGCTGCAAGGCGCCACCATGGGCCGCGTGACCCTGTATTGCAATCCGCACGACCAGGTGATCTCGTCCCTGACCGTGCAAGGCATGGGTTGGCGTGGCCTGTGCGGCCCCAGGAAGGACAAGGATGGCGTGCCGCAGCGAGACCGGCATGGCGTGGTCGATCCGGGCGAAATTGCGCGGGCTGGCGGCCAGGGCGTATTCACCCAGCGCGTATTTGCCGAAGGTTATCCGGTTGGCAAGCAAGGCGAGTATGACTACTGGGCCAATCACTGCCCGGCGCTGGTCGCCGGCAGTGACGATTTCTGGAAACCGCAATCCATGCTCTCCCGCTACAGTGTGGCCAAGGGCCTGGAAGCGCAAAATAACTGGCTGTTCAAGGTACTGACCGTGGCATTCGCGCCGGCCTTCATCATCGCCACCAGCCTGATGCGCAAACCCATCAACGCCTCGCCCGACGCGCGATGGAAAATTCCGCTCGAAGCGCCCGACCTGCCCGAGCCCTTTTTGCCGAAAGCAAAACTGTTTGGCCAGATCGAGTCCGGTTTCGACATGGGGCTCGATCCGCACGGCTGGCAACGCGACAAGGAAACCGTGCGCGCCAAGGGCGATCCATTTTTTGGCGATATCAGCATACCGCGCGGCGGCCTGCATGGCGAGCAGCAGCGTACCGACGCCGCGCGCGGCGATGCCCACAGCGAAGCGTCGCTGCAATATGAATACCACGCCGCACTGCGCATGGCGGCCAAGCGCGACGGCATGGTCGCCAACAACGAACATGTGACGCAGGAAGACAAGCCCGAAACGGCCACGGCCGACTACACCGCCTGGCGCAATCAGAAAATCCAGGGCATGTTGGCCAGCAACGTCGGTACCTATGCGACCGACCACTCGACCATCATGACCAACAGCGAGCATGCGCAAAAGGCGCTGGCGTATGACGTGGCAGTGGGCTGCTGCTATCTGCGGGACGAGGATTTGCGGGAACTGAGGACGATGGCGGATTGGCGGTTTCTTGATGATTTTGACGGTAAGAAAAATATGAATCTGAATCTGTTTATTGAATACTTTTCAGAAGGAAAGATCAATAAGTTGACTCCCTTGAAATCATAGGTTTATACACAAATCACCCAGCTTCGTCGCGTAGCGCTTTGATGGTGAGTGCAGCCACGCGCACATCCTGAATGCCCTGCCAGATTGTCTTGACGCCCGGATCGCCGTCGCCTTTTCGTCCAAGGAAGCCGCCGATGCGCGCGATCAAGCGCACCACATCGTTAAGTGTCGGAGGCTGATCCGGCCGTCGCTCCTTCGTGAGCAGGTAAGCGCCACGGATTTCATCTGGGTCGAAGAACAGGCTGGCGTCGAGATCCGGGCAGATGCGCCCGATGCGCATCAGATAGGAGACGCGCCACGCCACGATCATGAACAGCGCCAGCGCGCGTTCAAGATTGTCGATGTGGGAGAGCTGCATCGCCTCGACCTTGCAGGCGTTCTTCAACACATGGAAGAACATCTCAATTTCCCAACGCGCGCGGTACCAGTCGATCAACTCGATCACCTCATCGACGGTGGTGGCGGTTCGATTGGTGAGCAAGCGCCATTCGATCGGCTCGATGCCGGCGGGCGCATCGATTTCGCGCGCGATGACGCAGGTCGCAGCGATCTTGACGCCGCGCCGCGCCGGCAGTTCCACACGCCTGGCCCAGAGTTGCTGGCGCACCTTGCGGCCCTTCTGTTTGTCGCGCGCGCCGATGACGAAACTGATTTCCCCCACCGGCGCACCATCGAGCGTGTGCGCCCACAATCGCTCGCCCTCTGGCAGTGCCCGGTCGGTCTTCGCGCGCACCAGCCAGTCGGCCGGCGTGCCGCAGTCCTGTGCGTAGGTCATCAGCTCGATCATATCGGCCTCGCGGTCGGCCACGTACACCAGTCGCGTCGCCGGCATCTCGGCGGCCATCTCGGCGATCCGCCCGTAGCCTTCGATCCAGCGGCCACTTTCCTTGATTCCCGGTCGAACGCCGGCAGCGTTGATCTTCTCGCGCGCCCACATCCAGGCGTCGAGCACGCCTAGCGGCAACCGTTCCGGCGTGACGGCGTACGTTGGATGGACATACATGCCGCGCTGGACTTCATAGCTGAGCGGCCCGAGACCTTCGATCTGCTGCCCGTTGAAATTGAGTTCGGTCGTGTCCTGCAAGCACAGAATGACGGGGTGTTCGCCCATGCGCTGCTGCGTCTTGGCCCAGTGCGGTGCCATGATGTCGCGCCACTCGACGGCGTCGTTCTCGAGAAATCGGTATGTGGCGATCGTCTCGGCCCAGCCATTGCACGACTTAGGAATGCTGGACGAGGGCTTGTCGGCAAATCGCGCCACGATCTTCCTGGCGCGACTGTCAAGGCGGGAGTCCCCAAGGTCAAGTTCAGCAAATTCCAGGCCCGTCCAGTGCGTCGATTTAGTCATTATTTCGCGAGCCAAAAGACGAGAGTAAACCTGAAAAATCAATAGTTTACAACTGCTCCCGCAAGTGCTTGAATGTAAACGGATTTTTCCGCCCCACTGTTATCGCCAAGCAAACTTGGCGGGCTGACGCGGAGATGTGTATAAACCTATGCCTTGAAATGGGTGGAGACATGCAAGGAGGGAGCAATGCCGGAAAAAATAAAAAATTTACGTGAAAATATTTCGAAGTGAATATTTAATTTTAAAAATTAGATCGGAGATAATGTGATGGCTAAAAATTTTTTCTTTTCTTCTGTGGCGGCAATTACGGCCGCCTTAGGATTGTCCTCTTGTGCAACGACGCAGCAAGTAGTTATCGATAAAAGCAAGCTTGAAACTGTAGAGGCGAGTTTGCCGTTCATTGCGCAAGTGGTGGGAGTGCAGTGGCTGAATCCTTTGCAACGCCAGGATTATCCCACCGAGTGGCAGTTGCTATGGACTATGGGAAAAGTGAAGCCAAATAAAAAAGATGATATGGTTGAATTGTACCCTGCCGATTTCTCCGATGTTCGATCAGTGGCGGGGATTGCCTCATCTAACAATGGGAAAGGTAGTTTTGATAATTTCCACATTAAATATGTTAGGCAGGTAATAACAAAATTCCATGGCATGTATTTTTCCAATCCTACGTATTTCTATAATGCCCACGACGTAAAAAATAAAATTGGTTGGCGCGAACTGGCGGGTATTCATGTCGAGTATGCGCTCCCCGCCGAGCGGTTTGACCCGCTGCAGGCCGGCGAGGATTTGCGCGAGCAAATCAGTAGTACATTTTCCATCGGTAACCCCAATTTCCCCAACTCATGGACCCGCTCCACGCCGCCCGATGTGCGGGTCACTGCGGGCGGCGCCAACGCCGGTTTTGTCTCGCTGGCCGCCGCCCTCGATTATCTGCGCGCGCATCCCGATGAAACGGTGTGGGTGATGAGCTGGGATGCGCCCAGCTTTCCGAAAGACGAGCAGATCAATGAAAACATGGTGTTGCTGGTGCTGGCCGGCCCGCAGTTCAAGACCGAGCGCGATGCGCTGGCGTGGATCGCTTATCCGGCCACGCATCAGGTCAGCGATTTCGTGGCGGAAAAGGGCCTGCCGCCGCCCACGGTGCAGGCCTGGCAGGCCACGCTGGCGCAGGCGGCCGGCAATGGGCGCAAGAGCGATACCGAGATCGGCTATGTGATACACGACGCGCACCATGCGCACGCCGCCTCGTCCGATCGCCTCGGCAATCTGGCGCAGACCCTGACGATGGAATTGCCGGCCTTTGATTTCCTGAAACAGAGCTTCAATACGCCGGCGCTGCTGGGCGAGATGGGCGCCGCCACGGCGCTGACCAATGTGGCGCTGGCCATCGCGCAGGCCAATCACTTCGGACAGAACGTGCTGGTGGCCGGCACCACCGATGCGGGGCGGACGACGGGGGTGCTGGTGCTGCCGCCGGCCACGGTGCGGCCGATCGACCCGGTCAAGCCGTGGTTTCGCGCGCGTGGCGGCGGCAATGCCTATCTGATGTGGTGGGGCATACGGCATGCCTGGGCCAAGCTGGATGCCGGACAGTTCAATGAGCAGGGGTATTCGAAGTAGGAGGGCGGCCCGGTGTGTTGATGTCGCCGCTTACAAATCGAACGCCGCTGACAGCTGCACGGTACGCGGCGCCGATTGCGAGATGGTGCCATAAGACGCCACGCCTGCCCAATAATGGCGATCGAAGGCGTTCATCAATCCGGCGCGCACGGTGGTGGCGCGGCCGCCGATGGTGGTGCGGTAGCGCAGGCCCAGGTCGGCCCTGGCCCACGACGGCACCGATTGCACATTGCCCTGGTCGACATACTGTTTGCCGGTGTAGCTCACGGCGGCGGTAGCGGTGAGGCCTGGCAGGGCCGGCAGATCCCATTGCGCTCCCAGGTTGGCCATGACTGCGGGAACCCCCACCGGCCGCTTGTCCTTGGTGGCGGCGCTATTGGTCTTGACCAGCCGTGCGTCGAGCACGGTCAGGCCGGCAAGCAGGCGCACCGTTTTGCTGGCAGCCCCGGACAGGTTCAGCTCCAGGCCACGGTTACGCTGCTCGCTGTCCATGCGATACACCGCGCCGTAGAGCTGGCCGCTGGGTTTGCTGACCTGGAACACCGCGATGGTGGCCAGTACCTCTCCCATGTCCGCCTTGGCGCCGAGCTCATGTTGCCTGCTCTTGTACGGCGTAAATACCTGTCCCGCGTTGCTGGCGATATTGGGGGCGATATCGCCCTTGCTCAGACCTTCAATATAATTTCCATACAGCGAAATATGGCGCCAGGGCTTGACCACCAGGCCCGCCAGCGGTGTCAGCGCGCCTTGTTTGTAGCGCGTCTGCAGAGCGCCGCTGGCGGCGTTGTAGTTCTTCGATTCGACCAACTGGCGGCGGATGCCCAGTGTCAGCTGGACACGCCCGTCCAGCATGTCGAGCGTATCGGCCACTGCCAGGCTCGACAGCGTCGAGGCGGACAGTTTGGGCGTGCGGCCCGGTGCAGGCACGCCGGGATCGGCGACGGCGACCGGCGCGTAGATATTCGATGTGATCAGCTTGCCGGCCTGACTGATGCTGCCAAACTCGTCGCGATAGACATTGCCCATCACCACCATTGCATGCTGAATGGCGCCGGTGCGAAAGCGCGCGCGTACGCCGCTGTCGCCGCTGGCGCGTCGCACGCGGAATTTCCAGTTCATCGGGATGACCGTCATGTCGCCGGCGGCACTGGTAATGGTCGGTGTCTGATCCGAATAGCGCAGCACATCCGAGCGGGTTCCCCCGGCGTCCAGGAACACGCTGATATCATCGTTGAGCTCGTATTCCAGCTTGCCCAGCGCGGCCAGGTCGTTGGATTTCCACCAGCCCCACGATTGCGCGATATTGCGCTGGCCGTCGGGTGCTTGCGGGACCGGCAGCCTGGCGGCGACCAGGAACGGACGCGTCGGCGCGTCGATCCATTGATACTGTTCGATCAGGTCGAGCGAGGCGCGCAGGCGTGAACCACGGTAATCGAGTGCTACCGCAGCCACTTCGGCCCGTGACCGCTGGTGATCGAGCGGCGTTCGCCCCTGGCGATGCAAGCCATTCACGCGCACGCCGAAACGGCGCTCCTCGCCAAACCGACGGCTCACGTCAAGCGCGGCGCCCAACTGGGTGTCCGAGCCGTAGTCCAGCGTCAGCCGCGTCAGGTCGCGCGGCAAGGACCGCTTGGGTACCGCATTGACCACGCCTCCCACGCCGCCATTCGGCGACATGCCGTAGAGCAGGGCGGCAGGACCTTTCAACACTTCCACGCTCTCCAGGTATTCCGTAAATAAATGATAATTGGGCGACACGCCATACACGCCATCGAATGCCACTTCGCTCAGATTGCCTTCGTTCAGAGGAAATCCCCGGATGAAGAAGGAATCGGTGACGCCGCCGATCTGGCCGGTAAAGCGCGTCGATGCATCACCGCCCAGCACCTCCGCCAGGGTCAGCGCTTGCTGGTCGAGCATGCGCTCGCTGGTGTAGCTGCTGACACTGAATGGCGTGTCGAGCAAGTTCTTCTCGCCCAGCAGGCCGGCGCGTGCGCTTTTCTCGATCTGTCCGCCCGAATCGGGCTCGCTCTGGCCATTGACGCGCACCATAGGCAGATCGGGCGGTGCTTCGGCGCTGGTTTGCGCCCAGGCCTGCGGGGCAAGGCAGGCGCCCAGCAAGGCGGCCAGCGCCAGCGTGTGGGTGGGGCGGGAAAAACCTGGATTTGTTTGCTTGATAGGCATTGGTTGATTGGCATGATGTGAAAAAAACCAAATTATAAATGAGAAGCATTTGCATTCATAATTTATTGACGCGATATCGATGTGAGTCGACGGCTGCAACCGTGGCTGGCATGTTCTTTAAGCCCGGCCTCATCCGCCTTGGGGCCGCTTGCGCTACAATCGGCGCTTCCTTTGCTGTCACTGCCGCGCGCGGCACCCTACCTGTCCACTATGCTCCCTAAACGCCTGACCCTGCTTGCCCTGGCCGCCTTCGTGCTGGCCGGCTGCGAGACCACCGCCCCGAAACCCGTGCAAGTGCTGACGCCGCCCGAGCCGGCGGCCGTCACGCCGCGCAAGATCAAGATCGGGTTGGCGCTGGGCGGCGGTGCGGCGCGGGGGTTTGCCCATATCGGCGTGATCAAGGCGCTCGAGTCGCAAGGCATCGATGCCGATATCGTCACCGGCACCAGCGCCGGCAGCGTGGTGGGCGCCTTGTATGCGGCGGGCAACTCCGGTTTTGCGCTGCAGAAGATGGCGTTTGACATGGACGAGGCCGCTATTTCCGACTGGGCGCTGCCGCTGTTCGGCAAGTCGTCCGGGGTGCTCAAGGGCGAGGCGCTGCAAAGCTATGTCAACAAGGCTGTTGGCGGCGTGTCGCTGGAAAAACTCAAGATTCCGTTTGGCGTGGTCGCCACCGACCTGAAAAACGGCCAGCCGATCCTGTTCCAACGGGGCAATACCGGCATGGCCGTGCGCGCCTCGTCGGCCGTGCCGGGCGTGTTCCAGCCGGTGGTGATTGGCGGTCATACCTATGTGGACGGCGGCCTGGTGGCACCGGTGCCGGTGCGCTTTGCGCGCGACATGGGCGCGGACTTCATTATCGCCGTCAATATTTCCTCGCAAACCGATACCCAGAAGGCGATCAGCTCGATGGAAGTGATCATGCAGACCTTCGCCATCATGGGCCAGCGCATCAACCAGTTCGAACTGAAAGACGCCGACGTGGTGATCCAGCCCAGTCTGGGCACCATGAAGGGCAACGATTTTGCCAGCCGCAACCAGGCCATCCTGGCCGGCGAGCAGGCGACGTTTGCCGTCATGGCGCAGATCAAACAGAAACTCAAGGCCAAACGCGCGCAGTAAATACTGTCGCTGGCGTTCCTGTTTCAGCTACAATTTTAAATCACCGAATCACCGAATCACCGAATCACCGAATCACCATCACAAGGAAGCATCATGCAATCGAAACCGGTACTGAGCCTGGAAGACATCAAGAAAATCGCCGCCGCCGCCGAAGCGGAAGCGGTCAAGAACAACTGGGCAGTAGCGATCGCCATCGTCGATGACGGCGGCCATCTGGTGTGGATGCAGCGCATGGACGGCGTGGCGCCGATCTCCTCGCATATCGCCCCGGCAAAAGCCAAGACGGCCGCGCTGGGCCGCCGCGAATCGCGCATCTATGAAGAAATGATCAATGGCGGCCGGGTCTCGTTCCTGAGCGCACCGGAAATCGACGGCCTGCTCGAAGGCGGCGTGCCCATCATTTACGATGGCCACTATGTTGGCGCCGTTGGCGTGTCGGGCGTGAAATCGCATGAAGATGCGCAAATCGCCAAAGCAGGCATTGCCGCCATCACGGCCTGAGTAGCAGCCGCTATTGCCTGACAAGCCGTTCCGCGCATGCCGAACGGCCATCAATCTGCATTTTCTTCCTTGTGGAAAAGCTGCCTTTTGGTTATAATTCAAAGGTTTAGCCAATCACACACATACCGTAGCGACTACCCATCCCATCATTCAAAATGACCGTTGAAACACCCTGAGCGCATGCGACTCGGGTATCTAGGCGGTCGGTCTGACGTGGCGCAGCTACGGTAACTTTATCAGGAGTTGCCCTTGCCGCCATTTTTTTCTGGCCCTGCCGTTCCAGCCATATTAGCGCTTGCTGATGGAACGATTTTCAAAGGTTTTTCGATCGGCGCCGCCGGTCATACCACGGGCGAGGTTGTTTTCAACACCTCGATGACCGGGTATCAGGAAATCCTCACCGACCCCAGCTATAGCCGCCAGATGGTCACCCTGACCTATCCGCATATCGGCAATACGGGCGTCAATCCGGAAGACGTCGAGTCTTCCAGGGTGCATGCTTCCGGCCTCATCATCCGTGACCTGCCTTTGCTGGCATCCAATTTCCGTTCCACCCTGTCCCTGTCCGACTACCTGAAAGCTGAAAATATCGTCGCCATCGCCGGCATCGATACGCGCAAGCTCACGCGCATCCTGCGTGAAAAGGGCGCACAGGGCGGCGCCATCCTGGTTGGCACGCAAGGCAACGAACCATCGGCCGCGCAAGCGCTGGACCTGGCCCGTTCCTTTCCCGGCCTGGCCGGCATGGACCTGGCCAAGGTCGTCTCGACCAAGGCGGCCTATGAATTCCGCGATACGGAATGGACCTTGGGCGAAGGCTACGGCCAGTTGGCGGACGCCGATGCGAAATACCATGTAGTGGCGTTTGACTACGGCGTCAAGCGCAATATCCTGCGCATGCTGACGTCGCGCGGCTGCAAGGTCACCGTGCTGCCGGCGCAAGCGAGCGCCGCCGATGCGCTGGCATTGAATCCGGATGGCATCTTCCTGTCGAACGGCCCCGGCGACCCGGAGCCATGCGACTACGCGATTGCCGCCACCCGCGAGCTGATCGAGAAGGGCATCCCGACCTTCGGCATCTGCCTCGGTCACCAGATCATGGCATTGGCTTCCGGCGCAAAAACGCTGAAGATGAAGTTCGGCCACCACGGCGCCAACCACCCGGTGCAGGACCTGGAAACGAAACAGGTGCTGATCACTTCGCAAAACCACGGTTTCGCCGTTGACGCCGCTACCTTGCCGGCCAACTGCCGCGTGACCCATGAATCGTTGTTCGACGGCTCCCTGCAGGGCTTTGCCCGCACGGACAAGCCGGCCTTCTGCTTCCAGGGCCACCCTGAAGCGTCGCCGGGCCCGATGGATGTTGCTTACCTGTTTGACCGCTTCATCAAGCTGATGGACGCGGAGGAGAAAAAGAAAAATGCCTAAACGTTTAGATATCAAAAGTATTCTGATTATTGGCGCTGGCCCGATCGTGATCGGCCAGGCCTGCGAGTTTGATTATTCCGGTGCGCAAGCGTGCAAGGCCCTGCGCGAAGAGGGCTACAAAGTCATCCTGGTCAACAGCAACCCTGCGACCATCATGACCGACCCGGAAATGGCCGATGTCACCTATATCGAACCGATCACCTGGTCGGTGGTCGAGCGCATCATCGCCAAGGAGCGTCCTGACGCCATCCTGCCGACGATGGGTGGCCAGACGGCGCTCAACTGCGCGCTGGACCTGTTCAACAATGGCGTGCTGGCGAAATACAACGTCGAGCTGATCGGCGCCTCGCCGGAAGCGATCGACAAGGCCGAGGACCGTTCCAAGTTCAAGGACGCGATGACCAAGATCGGCCTCGGTTCGGCCCGTTCCGGCGTGGCGCACTCGATGGAAGAAGCGTGGGCCGTGCAGCGCACGGTCGGCTTCCCGACCATTATCCGTCCGTCGTTCACCATGGGCGGCTCCGGTGGCGGGATTGCCTACAATGAAGAAGAATTCGAAACCATCTGCAAGCGCGGCCTGGAAGCATCGCCGACCAAGGAATTGCTGATCGAAGAATCCTTGCTGGGCTGGAAAGAGTACGAGATGGAAGTGGTGCGCGACAAGGCGGACAACTGCATCATCATCTGCTCGATCGAAAACCTGGACCCGATGGGCGTGCACACGGGCGACTCGATCACGGTCGCGCCGGCGCAGACCCTGACGGACAAGGAATACCAGATCATGCGCAACGCCAGTCTGGCGGTATTGCGCGAGATCGGCGTCGACACCGGCGGCTCGAACGTGCAGTTCTCGATCAATCCGGCTGACGGCCGCATGATCGTCATCGAAATGAACCCGCGCGTGTCGCGTTCGTCGGCACTGGCGTCGAAAGCCACCGGTTTCCCGATCGCCAAAATCGCCGCCAAGCTGGCAGTCGGTTTTACGCTCGACGAGTTGCGCAACGAAATCACGGGCGGCGCCACGCCGGCCTCGTTCGAACCGTCGATCGACTATGTCGTCACCAAGATTCCACGCTTCACGTTCGAGAAATTCCCGACCGCCGACCACCACCTGACGACGCAGATGAAGTCGGTCGGTGAAGTGATGGCGATCGGCCGTACGTTCCAGGAATCGTTCCAGAAAGCCTTGCGCGGCCTGGAAGTGGGCGTGGACGGCATGAACGAAAAAACCAAGGACCGCGAAAAGATCGAAGAGGAACTGGGCGAGCCAGGTCCCGAGCGCATCTGGTACGTGGGCGACGCGTTTGCCCAGGGCTTCACCCTGGAAGAAGTGCACAACCTGACCAAGATCGACCCATGGTTCCTGATCCAGATCAAGGAAATCGTCGACCTGGAATTGTGGCTGGACACGCAGAAGCTGGAAGGCCTCGATAAAACCACCTTGTACAAGCTGAAGCAAAAAGGTTTTTCGGACCGCCGCCTGGGCTTTTTGCTGCAGACGACCGATACGGCCGTGCGCCAGCAGCGCCATGCGATGAACATCCGTCCCGTCTACAAGCGCGTCGATACTTGCGCGGCTGAATTCTCGACCGACACGGCGTACATGTATTCGACGTATGACGAAGAGTGCGAATCGAATCCGACCGACAAGAAAAAGATCATGGTGCTGGGCGGTGGCCCGAACCGTATCGGCCAGGGTATCGAGTTCGACTATTGCTGCGTCCACGCCGCCCTTGCCATGCGCGAAGACGGCTACGAGACCATCATGGTCAACTGCAACCCGGAAACCGTGTCGACCGACTACGATACCTCGGACCGTTTGTACTTTGAATCGCTGACGCTGGAAGACGTGCTGGAAATCGTCGCCATCGAAAAACCGGTCGGCGTGATCGTGCAGTACGGCGGCCAGACGCCATTGAAGCTGGCGCTGGACCTGGAAGCGAACGGCGTGCCCATCATCGGCACCTCACCCGACATGATCGATGCGGCCGAAGACCGCGAGCGTTTCCAGCAACTGCTGCACAAGCTGGAACTGCGCCAGCCGCCGAACCGCACCGCGCGCACCGAAGCCGACGCCCTGGCGCTGGCCCAGGAAATCGGCTACCCGCTGGTGGTGCGTCCTTCCTACGTGCTCGGTGGGCGTGCGATGGAAATCGTCCACGAGCAACGCGACCTCGAGCGCTACATGCGCGAAGCGGTCAAGGTCTCGCACGATTCGCCGGTGCTGCTGGACCGCTTCCTGAATGACGCCATCGAGTGCGACGTCGATTGCATCTCCGACGGTGAAACCACCTTTATCGGCGGCGTGATGGAACACATCGAGCAAGCCGGCGTGCACTCGGGCGACTCGGCCTGCTCGCTGCCACCGTATTCGCTGGCGCCGGAAACCATCGCCGAACTGAAACGCCAGACGGCGCTGATGGCCAAGGGCCTGAACGTGGTCGGCCTGATGAACGTGCAGTTCGCGATCCAGAAGCAGGAAGTTGAAGGTGAAATGCGCGACGTCGTGTTCGTGCTGGAAGTCAATCCACGCGCCTCGCGCACCGTGCCTTTCGTATCGAAAGCGACCGGCTTGCAGCTGGCGAAAATTGCCGCCCGTTGCATGGTCGGCCAGAGCCTCGCCTCGCAGGGCATCACCGAGGAAGTCGTGCCGCCGTACTATAGCGTCAAGGAAGCTGTGTTCCCGTTCGTCAAGTTCCCTGGCGTGGATACCATCCTCGGCCCTGAAATGAAGTCGACCGGCGAAGTGATGGGCGTGGGCCTGACGTTTGGCGAAGCGTTCGTCAAGTCGCAGCTGGGCGCCGGCGTGAACCTGCCGAAGGCCGGCAAGGTCTTTATCAGCGTGAAGTCGTCGGACAAGCCGCGCGCCGTGCAAGTGGCGCGTGATCTGGTCGCGTCCGGGTTCACGGTGGTGGCCACCAAGGGCACGGCGGCCGTGATCGCGGCGGCCGGCATTGCTGTCACGCCAGTGAACAAGGTGATCGAAGGCCGTCCGCACGTGGTCGACATGATCAAGAACCACGAGATCGTGCTGGTGATTAACACCGTCGAGGAAAAACGCAGCGCCATCGTCGATTCGCGGGCCATTCGCACCTCGGCCCTGGCCGCGCGCGTGACGACCTACACCACCATCGCCGGCGCGGAAGCGGCCGTCGAAGGCATCCGTCACCTCGATGAACTGCGCGTGTACGATCTGCAAGGCTTGCACAAGACCCTGCATTAAGATCGCGTCCAGTGTTATTTGCAGTGGCCGCCGTTAGGCGGTACACTGCATGCTTATCAACCACAGAGTTCCGTGCAGAGCAGCGCGCGGCCTCTGTGGTTTTCACTTGGTGCATGCATTTACCACCGATAACTAGCAGATAGTAGAGATAACATGACCTCAGTCCCATTGACCAAATTCGGCGCAGAACTCTTGAAAGAAGAGCTGCATCATTTGAAGACCAAGGAACGCCGTATCGTCATCGATGCGATCGCCGAAGCGCGCTCGCACGGTGACCTGTCGGAAAACGCCGAGTACGATGCCGCCAAGGAGCGCCAGGCGTTTGTCGAAGGCCGCATCGCCGAACTCGAAGGCAAGCTGGGCGCAGCGCAAATCATCGACCCGACCACGCTGGACGCGGAAGGCCGCGTGGTGTTTGCCGCGACCGTGAACCTGGAAGACCTGGATTCGGGCCAGAAAGTGACGTACCAGATCGTCGGCCTCGATGAAGCCGACCTGAAACTGAACAAGGTATCGGTGACTTCGCCGATCGCCCGCGCGCTGATCGGCAAGTATGCCGGCGACGTGGTCGAAGTGCAGGCGCCGTCCGGCCCGCGCGAATACGAAATCCTGGAAGTGCTGTACATCTGATGCCGGCCCGCCTGCGCATCCTGGTCGCCACCCTGTGGGCCGGCAGCCTGTGGACCATCGGCTTTGTGGTCGCACCCACCCTGTTCGCTACCCTGAGCGACCGTGTGCTGGCAGGTAATATCGCCGGCAGTCTGTTCCGTGTCGAAGCCTGGCTGTCCATCGCCTGCGCTTTGGTGTTGCTGGCCTTGCTGCAATGGGCGCCAGGCACACTCGATTTGAGGCGCCGCCGCCTGCTCGCCGCGCTGGTGCTGTCCATGCTGGTGTGCGCGCTGGTCAGCCATTTCGGCATCACGCCCTTGATGAGCGAGATCAAGGCGCAGGCGCCGTCGGGCATCATGGACGACGCCATGCGCAGCCGTTTCGGCATGCTGCATGGGATGTCGAGCCTGGTGTTTGCGGTGCAGAGCTTGTTGGCGGGTCTCTTGATCTGGAAACAACAATAATTTTTCAAGCCCAGAAGCAAAAAAAGCCGGGGTCGAACCCTCAGGGTTCGACCCCAGCCTTTGGTGCTGGGGGTGAAAAGAGCCTTATTTGCTACCCAGTGCGCTTTTCTTGGCGCTCTTCTGGCGCGGCTTGGCACGCTTGATGGAGCCGCCTTCGGTGACGCGCTCATTGCCCTTGATCATGACTTTCGTCACGCTGGGGCGCTTGGTGCCGCTGGCGCTGGCTTTGACGATGGTCACTTCGCGCATGCCCTTGCCGGAACTGACCTTCTCCTTCACCACTTCTTTTTTCGGACGGTAGATTACCAGCAGTTTGCCTATGTGTTGTACGGGGGCGGCGCCGAGATTGCCGCAAATCGTTTCGTACATTCCGACGCGCGCTTCGCGGTCGTCGCCGAACACGCGTACTTTGATCAGGCCGTGTGAATCGAGGCCCAGGTCGATCTCTTTGAGGACAGCAGGTGTCAAGCCCGCTTCGCCGATAATGACGATAGGCTTCAGCGCGTGTGCTTCGGCGCGCAGTGCGCTGCGCTCAACGGGTGTAAGTTTTAGCATAATAATTTTTAGTAATTCCCTTAAAAGCAGTATTCTACGCGAATGGCAAAGAAGAAATTAAACAAAAACTGGTTGCACGACCACATTAATGACCCATATGTGAAGTTGGCGCAAAAAGAGGGCTACCGTGCCCGGGCCGCATACAAGCTCAAGGAAATCGATGAAGACGAGAAGCTGATCAAGCCTGGTCAGGTGATTGTCGACCTCGGTTGCACTCCTGGCAGCTGGGCGCAATACATGCGCCGCAAGCTGGCCGGCAAGGATGGCGGCGGCGTCAATGGGACGCTGATCGGCCTGGACATGCTGGAAATGGAACCGATCGCCGACTTCCATTTCATCCAGGGCGACTTCCGCGAAGCGCGCGTGCTGCGCCAGCTGGAAGTGGTGTTGCAGGGGCGCAAAGTGGATCTGGTGCTGTCGGACATGGCGCCCAATCTGTCGGGCATCGCCACGGCCGACGCCGCGCGCATGGAGCATCTGATCGACCTGGCCATCGAATTTTCGCAACTGCATTTGAAACCTTCCGGCGTCTTGCTGGTCAAGTGCTTCAAGGACATGGGTTTCAGCCAGATCGTGGAAAAATTCCGCGATGAGTTCAAGGTCGTGGTGCAGAAGAAACCGAAGGCCAGCCGCGACAAGTCGTCGGAAATCTTCCTGATGGGACGGGGTCTCAAGAATCCCCTGAAAATTGCCGTTGAAGAAGACGATTCCGCCCTTGATATTTAAGGTGGAATCCGCACATGGGAACGAGAAGTGCGGCAGTGATGCTGGCCTATCGGCCTAAATTGTTTATACTGCATTTCTTGACGTGAGCGCGGTTTTTTGGGCGCGCACGGATAGTCGGGCTTTGGCACGGCCCGCTTATTGCGAGTAAAATCGTGTTTCTAGCTATAGCAAAAAGATGCGCACTGCATCCAAGGAGTCTTCGTGAATAACATGTTTTCCAAATCTGCCATCTGGGTCGTCGTACTGCTGCTGCTGTTCATGCTGTTCAAGCAGTTTGATAGCCATGGCGCCACGGGCGGCAGCAAGGCCATCGCTTATTCCGATTTGCTGGATGAGGTCAAAGCCAAGCGCGTCAAGGATGTCGTGATCGAAGGTTCGTCGATCACCGCCAAGCTGTCGGACGATACCAAGGTGCGCACCACTGCCACCACCCTCGACAAGGGTCTGATCGGCGACCTGCGCGACAATGGCGTGCATTTCGATGTGCGTCCGCCCGAGGAAGCGTCATTCCTGCAACAAATTTTCGTCTCTTGGTTCCCGATGCTGTTGTTGATCGGCGTCTGGGTGTTCTTCATGCGTCAGATGCAGGGTGGCGGCAAGGGCGGGGCATTCTCGTTCGGCAAGTCGAAAGCCCGCATGATGGATGAAGCGAGCAATACCGTGACCTTCGCCGACGTCGCCGGTTGCGACGAAGCGAAAGAAGAAGTCAACGAAGTGGTCGACTTCCTCAAGGACCCGAGCAAGTTCCAGAAACTGGGCGGTCGCATTCCGCGCGGCGTGCTGATGGTCGGCCCTCCGGGCACCGGTAAAACCCTGCTGGCGCGCGCGATTGCCGGCGAGGCCAAGGTGCCGTTCTTCTCGATCTCGGGTTCCGACTTCGTGGAAATGTTTGTCGGCGTCGGCGCAAGCCGTGTGCGCGACATGTTTGAAAACGCGAAGAAACATTCGCCGTGCATTATCTTCATCGACGAGATCGACGCGGTCGGTCGTCACCGTGGCGCCGGCACCGGCGGCGGCAACGACGAGCGCGAACAGACCTTGAACCAGTTGCTGGTCGAGATGGACGGTTTTGAAGCGAACTCCGGAGTGATCGTCGTGGCCGCCACCAACCGGGCCGACGTGCTCGACAAGGCGCTGCTGCGTCCTGGCCGTTTCGACCGCCAGGTGTCGGTGGGCTTGCCGGACATCCGCGGCCGTGAACAGATCCTCAACGTGCACATGCGCAAAGTGCCTATCAGCACCGACGTCAAGGCCGATATCCTGGCCCGCGGCACGCCTGGTTTTTCGGGCGCCGACCTGGCCAACCTGGTCAACGAAGCGGCCCTGTTCGCCGCGCGCCGCAGCAAGCGCCTGGTGGAAATGGCCGACTTCGAAGACGCCAAAGACAAGATCTACATGGGTCCTGAGCGCAAGTCGATGATCATCCGCGAGGAAGAGCGCCGCAACACTGCGTATCACGAATCTGGTCACGCGGTGGTGGCGAAGCTGCTGCCGAAGGCCGACCCGGTCCATAAAGTGACGATCATGCCGCGCGGCTGGGCCCTGGGCCTGACCTGGCAGTTGCCGGAACACGACAATCTGTCGGCCTACAAGGACAAGATGCTGGAAGAAATTTCCATCCTGTTCGGTGGCCGTATCGCCGAAGAAATTTTCGTCGGCCAGATGTCGACCGGCGCCTCGAACGACTTCTCGCGCGCCACCAAACTGGCCCGCTCGATGGTCACCCGCTTCGGCATGTCCGACAGCATGGGCGTGATGGTCTACGAAGACAGCGAAAACGAAGGCTTCTTCGGTGGCGCCACCAAGACGATCTCGGAAGCGACCCAGCAAAAGGTCGATGCCGAAATCCGCAGCATCCTCGACACGCAATATGCACTGTCGCGCAAGCTGCTGGAAGGCAACCGTGACAAGGTCGAAATGATGACCAAGGCGCTGCTGGAATGGGAAACCATCGATGCCGAGCAGATCAACGACATTATGGCCGGCCTTGAGCCGCGTCCGCCGAAAGTCATTCCGCCACGCCGTAATGCGGGCGACAGTGGTGCCGGCGGTATCTCGCCAAACGTGACGGCGCCAGCTTGATCGTAGCCGCCTTTGCTCGTCAGGCGGCACTCACAAAAAATGGGTAAGGAGCAATCCTTGCCCTTTTTCATTGAGGCTTCCACCTTTCTTCTCGACCTGATCGATTTACATGCGACACTATTTACAATTTGGCCGCTTCGGCTTCCAGTTGCAGGCGCAGGAACAGGGCCAGCGGGCGCTGGTGATGGGCATCCTTAACATCACGCCCGATTCGTTTTCCGACGCCGGCAAGTTCCAGCACCTGGAGTTTGCGCTGTCGCGCGCCGAGCAGATGATTGCAGACGGTGCCGACATCATCGATATCGGCGGCGAATCGAGCCGCCCGGGCGCGCCGCCGCTGCCTTTGGCCGATGAACTGGGGCGCGTGATGCCGGTGCTGTACGCGCTGCGCGACTGCGGCAAGCCGCTCTCGGTCGACACCTACAAGCCCGAAGTAATGCGCGAGGCCCTCCTGGCCGGCGCCGACATGATCAACGATATCAACGGTTTTCGCGCGCCGGGCGCCATCGAGGCCGTCAGGGGCAGCGACTGTGCGCTGTGCATCATGCACATGCAAAGCGTGCCGCAGACCATGCAGGACCGGCCGCAATACGAAGACGTGGTGCGCGAAGTGACCGACTTTTTGCGCGAGCGGGTCGATACCCTGGTGGCGGCAGGCATAGCCCGCGAACGCCTGTGCGTCGATCCCGGTTATGGCTTCGGCAAGACGGTCGAGCAGAATTACGCCTTGCTGCGGGCAACAAGGCAGTTGCGCAACGAATTGGGCCTGCCGGTGCTGGCTGGCCTGTCGCGCAAATCCATGATAGGCGCCGTCACCGGCCGCCCCGTTGAACAACGGCTGGCGGGCAGTATTGCCGGGGCGCTTGCCGCAGTCGCGCACGGCGCGCAAATCGTGCGTGTACATGATGTTCTGGACACCGTCGATGCGCTCAAAGTGTGGCGCATGGCGCATTGATCTTGTAAAATTTACTATAAACAACAAAAGAGAAGAATATGACACGCAAGTATTTTGGTACCGATGGCATCCGCGGCCTGGTAGGCAAGGCTCCGATCACGCCTGATTTCGTCATGCGCCTCGGTTACGCGGCAGGCAAGGTATTGGTCAAGGCGCAAAACAGCAATGTACATCCTACCGTGCTGATCGGCAAGGACACGCGCATTTCCGGCTATATGCTGGAGGCGGCGCTGGAGGCGGGCCTAGCGGCCGCTGGTGTGGACGTGATGCTGGCCGGACCCGTGCCGACGCCGGCTATCGCGTATCTCACGCGCGCGCTGCGCCTGACGGCCGGCGTGGTGATTTCCG
Source organism: Janthinobacterium sp. PC23-8 (assembly GCF_002250505.1). Lineage (GTDB taxonomy): Bacteria > Pseudomonadota > Gammaproteobacteria > Burkholderiales > Burkholderiaceae_D > Janthinobacterium. The sequence goes on along the minus strand of NZ_NJGY01000001.1, from coordinate 206,630 downwards.
CTTCACACAATCCTTACCATGACAATGGCATCAAGTTCTTTTCCGGCCAGGGCACCAAGCTGCCCGACAGCCTGGAACAGGAAATCGAAGCGGCGCTTGATGAGCCGATGGATTGCGTGACATCTGAAAAACTGGGCCGCGCCACGCGCCTGGACGACGCTTCGGGCCGCTACATCGAATTTTGCAAGAGCACCTTTCCGAACGAACTCGACCTGCATGGACTGAAGATCGTCGTCGATTGCGCGCATGGCGCCGCCTACCAGGTCGCGCCCCATGTGCTGCATGAACTGGGTGCGGAAGTGATCGCCATCGGCAACAAGCCGGACGGCTTCAATATCAACGCCGGCTTCGGCGCCACCGCCACCAAGGCGATGGCCGCCGCCGTGCTCGAGCATGGCGCAGACCTCGGTATCGCGCTCGACGGCGATGCCGACCGCCTGATCATGTGCGACGCCAATGGCCGCCTGTACAACGGCGACGAGCTGTTGTACGTGATGGTCAAGGACCGCCTGGCCACCGGCCCGGTGGCTGGCGCCGTCGGCACCCTGATGACCAATATGGCGCTGGAAGTGCTGTTCAAGCAGCAAGGCATCGGCTTTGCGCGCGCCAAGGTGGGCGACCGCTACGTGCTGGAAGTGATGAAGGAAAAAGGCTGGATCCTGGGCGGCGAAGGTTCCGGCCATCTGCTGTGCCTGGACAAGCACACCACCGGCGACGGCATCGTGTCGGCGCTGCAAGTGCTGTCGGCGCTCAGGCGCAGCGGCCAGAGCCTGCAGCAGTGCCTCGCCGAACTGGTGCTGTTCCCGCAGACCCTGATCAATGTGCGCGTGGCGCCCGGTTTCGACTGGAAACAGAATGCGGCCATGGTGGCGGAGACGGCCAAGGTGGAAGCCGAGCTGGGCGACACGGGCAGGGTGCTGATACGCGCCTCCGGCACGGAACCGCTGGTGCGCGTGATGGTCGAAGCGAAAGATCCCGTCAAAGCTGAAAGCATGGCCAGGCGCATTGCTGACAAACTTGCTGCTTGATTTGACGCAGTCGGGGCCTGGCGATAGTTATTTCCATTTAATTTGCCTCTGGCAATTGACGAAATTGTTCCCAGGCCTTATTATCTTGTCTTCGGAGTGTGGCGCAGCCCGGTAGCGCACCTGGTTTGGGACCAGGGGGTCCAAGGTTCGAATCCTTGTACTCCGACCAAAGTCATAAGCGGGCTGTCAGAAATGACAGCCCGTTTTCAATTCCGGGCAGCGATCGTTTGCGCTGCCACGGCATCAGTTAAAATACGGCACCTTTCCGCCCATCGTTCAACGGATAGGACAACGGTCTTCTAAACCGTGAATGGGGGTTCGATTCCCTCTGGGCGGACCAGCGATCGCTGGCCCTTGATGCGCTCCTGCATCGCGCTTTACTCTTCTTCCTGCTCTTTTTTGTTGCCCGTGCCAAACAGGCGATCCTTGGCATTCAACAGCTTTTGCACCTTGGCGCCCATCTTCATCAGCTGCGCCATCGATTCGGGCGACAGCCGCTGCAAGTCGTCGAACCAGGTATTGGCCAGGTCGACCAGTTCATACATTTCGCGCATGCGCTCCTGCGCATACTTGTCGCCCGGCTCGATGGCCGGCTCCAGCAGCGACTCGCGCAGCACCGTCAGCGTGGGCGCCACTTCGCGTCGGCGCCGTTCGGCCGCCACCACGCGGAAAATCTGCCAGACGTCGCCCAAGGACGAGAAATACTCGCGCCGGTCGCCCGGAATGCGCGTCAGCCGTATCAAGCCCCAGCCCTGCAATTCTTTCAGGCCTATACTCACGTTCGAGCGTGAAAAGCTCAGGTGCTCGGCGATTTCATCGGCGTGCAGCGGCTGCTCGGATACGAACAGCAGGGCATAGACCTGGCCTACCGTGCGGTTAAAGCCCCAGCGGCTGCCCATCTCGCCGAAATGACTGACGAAGGTCAGGATCAGCGGCGTCATGTCGATATGGTGAGTTTTCATAATTATCTGGAAGTTTTGCACTCTATTGATAGTGGGTCAATTGATATTTGTCACGTTTCGCAGTATTATACAAAAAATCGAATTTACATAAATTACTGAAAACTCAAGAAATACAAGTAACCGAGAATTTTTTTATGGCCCCCCCGCTTCCTGCCTTGCCGCGTTTTGTCCTGCCCCGTCTTGCCAGCCTGGTCCAGGGTGGCGCCGCGTTGTTGTGGCTGCCCCAGGCGGCCCTGCTGGCCTGGACGATCTCCAGCATGACGGCGGGCGCCGGCTGGCGCGCGGCCGTGCCGCCGGCCGCCGGCATCGTAGTGCTGGGCCTGCTGCGCGCTGCCGGCGAAGCGTGGGGCGCGCGCACCCTGTACGGGGCCGCGCGCGGCCATCTGTCGACCCTGCGCGCGCAAGTGGCGCTGGCCCTGGCGCAGCGTTCACCGCTGGACCGCCAGCGGGCGCAGTCGGGCCAGGCCGCCAGCGTGATCGCCGAGCAGGCCGAAGCCATCGTGCCCTACCTGGTGCGCTACCAGAGCGCGCGCTGGAAAGTGCTGCTGGTGCCACTGGTGATCCTGGCCGTGATTTTTCCGCTGTCGTGGATCGCCGCCCTGGTCCTGCTGCTCGCCGCGCCCCTGATTCCCGTCTTTATGGCGCTAGTCGGCATGGGCGCGCAAGCGGCCAGCCGCGCGCAGATGGTGGAGATGGGCGGCATGAACGCCTTTTTGCTCGACCGCCTGCGCGGCCTGGCCACCTTGCGCGCGCTCTACGCCGTCGAGGCCACCGCCGAACGCCTGGACGCCAGCGCGCAATCGTTGCGCCGGCGCACCATGGCCGTGCTGCGCATCGCCTTTCTGTCGTCGGCCGTGCTGGAACTGTTTTCCGCGCTGGGCGTGGCGATGGTGGCGGCGTATATCGGTTTTTCGCTGTTGGGCACTTTCAATTTCGGCAGCTGGGGCGGCAAGCTCAGCTTGAATGAGGGGCTATTTATCCTGCTGCTGGCGCCGGCTTTTTTCGAGCCGCTGCGCGAACTGGCCGCCGTCTGGCACGACAAGGCGGCCGGCGAGGCGGGCCTGGCCGCATTGGCCGACCTGGCCGACGGCGGCGTCGCCATGCCCGGCGGTGGCGCGACGACTGCTGTCGTGTCCAGCATCGTCCACGCCGCGCCACCGGCGCTGCACTTGCAGGGCCTCGGGTTCGCCCATCCTGGCGAGGCGCCGCTGTTTGACGGTTTTGATTTGCAGGTGTGTCCCGGCGAACAGGTGGCCCTGCTGGGCGCCAGCGGCGCTGGCAAGTCCACCTTGTTGTCGCTGATCGCCGGCCTGCTGCCGGCCACCAGCGGCGCCATCCATATTGGCGGCGTGGCGCTGGACGACGCCACGGTTGGCGGCCTGCGCCAGCGCATGGCCTGGATGGGCCAGCGGCCGCACGTGTTTGCCGCCTCCGTCAGCCGGAACATCAGCCTGGGCCGGGAAGGCGCGGACCCTGGCGCCGTCAGCGCTGCGCTGCACCTGGCCGAACTGGCGACGGTTGCGCAGGCGCAGCCCGGCGTGATGCTAGGGGACGGCGCGCAGGGGCTGTCGGGCGGCGAAGCCGTGCGCCTGGCGCTGGCGCGCGTGGCGCTCCACCCGCATGCCGATCTGCTGCTGGTCGACGAGCCGACCGCCCACCTCGACAGCGAAACGGCGGCGCGCGTGACCGATGCGTTGCTGCTGCTGGCCACAGGCAAGACCCTGATCGTCGCCACCCATGACCCGGTACTGGCGGCGCGCTTGTCGCGCCGCGTGCTGCTGGGTGCACAAACGCAGGAGCTGCAGGCATGAAAACCGCATTCACCACCAATCCCCTGTTGCGCCAGTTGCTGCTGGACCAGCCACGCAAGATGCTGCTGGGCGCCGCGTTGTCGGCCCTGACGGTGGTGGCCGGCATGGCGCTGCTGGGCCTGTCCGGCTGGTTCATTACCGCCACCTCGATCGCCGGCCTGGCCACCAGCACCGCGCTGGCGTTCGATGTGTTCGCGCCGTCGGCCGGCATACGCCTCTTGGCCATCGGCCGCACCGGCACCCGCTACGCCGAGCGCCTGGTCACGCACGACGCCACCTTTGCCGCGCTGGCTGCCATCCGCGTGCGCCTGTTTCGCCGCTGGTCGCTGCCCGCCGCCGGCCACCGCCTGCTGCGCCAGCCGAGCAAAATGCTGTTTCGCCTGACGGCCGATATCGACGCGCTCGAAGCGCTGTATCTGCGTCTGCTGGTGCCGGTCTCCACCGCCGTCTGCGCGGCGCTGCTGGCCGGCCTGGCGCTGGCTTTTCTCGACCTTGCTTTGGGCGTGGTGTTTGGCGCCTGGCTGTTGCTTGGCGGCGCCGTCATCGCAGGCGACGTTCTGCGCCGGGCGCGCCGCCACGCCGTCCATCGCTCGCGGGCGATGGAACAGCTGCGCTCTGGCGCGATTGACCTGGTGGCCGGCCAGACCGACCTGGTGATGGCCGGGCGCCTGGCCGCCCAATGCCAGGTGCTGGCGCAGATCGACCGCTCGCTGGCGGCCACCGATATTGCCCTGCAACGCCTCGACGCCAACGCCGGCGCCGCCTTCGGCGTGCTGGGCAGCATGGCCCTGGCCGGCGTGCTGCTGGCCGCTGCCGCGCTGGTCGAGGGCCAGCGGATCGGCGTGCCGGCCGCGGCGCTGGCGGTGCTGGTGGCCTTGACCGCCATGGAACCGTTTGTGGCCTTGCGCCGTGGCGCGCTGGAAGCGGGGCGCATGCTGCTGGCGCTGCGTCGTTTGAACCCGCGCGTGGCAGAACCGGTGCCGTCGCGCGTGGCGCCGGCGACAGACGGTTTGCGCTTCGAGCAGGTCAGCGCGGCGCATGCCGGCAGCCAGGTGGCCATCGTGCACGGCGTCAGCCTGGCGGTGGCGCCCGGTGAAAAAGTCGCGCTGATCGGCCCCAGCGGCGCCGGCAAGTCGACCTTGCTGGCCCTGGCCGCGCGTGAACTGGCACCGTTGTCCGGCAGCGTCAGCGCGCCGCGCGCGTGTTTATTTACTCAACGGACCGAATTGTTCCAGGACAGCCTGCGCGACAACCTGCGCCTGGCCGACCCCAGCGCCAGCGATGCGCACCTGTGGCACGCCTTGCAGGCGGCGGGCCTGGCGCAAGAGGTGCGCGCGCTCACCCTCGGCCTCGATACGCCGCTCGGCGAGGGGGGGATGGGCTTGTCGGGCGGCCAGTCGCGCCGCCTGGCGCTGGCGCGGCTGTTCCTGCACGATTCGCCCCTGTGGCTGCTCGACGAAGCCACCGAGGCGCTCAACGCCGATACCGCCATCGATGTGCTGCGGCGGCTCGCCGAGGGGAGCCGCGGGCGCAGCCTGCTGATCGCCACGCATCTGCGGCGCGAAGCGCAACTGGCGGACCGGCTGGTGACGCTACGGCACGGGCGCATCGTGGCCGAAGCGCGGCGCGGCACGCCGGCGTTCGAGGTGGCGCTGGCCGGCCTGCGTGCCGATTGAATACCATTTGTTGCAGTACAGCTGGTTTAACGAAGTAGAAACTTAGGGAACAAACAGGAGCATCATGGACCTCGATATTGTTGCATTATCAAGACTGCAGTTTGCGCTGACCGCGCTCTACCACTTTCTTTTCGTTCCGCTGACCATCGGTTTGTCAGTGATCCTCGCCATCATGGAAACCGTGTACGTGATGACGGGCCGCACCATCTGGCGCGACATGACCAAATTCTGGGGCGTGCTGTTCGGCATTAACTTCGCCATGGGCGTGGCCACCGGCATCGTCATGGAGTTCCAGTTTGGCATGAACTGGAGCTATTACAGCCACTATGTGGGCGATATTTTCGGTGCGCCGCTGGCGATCGAGGGCTTGATGGCCTTCTTCCTGGAAGCGACCTTTGTCGGCATCTTCTTCTTTGGCTGGGATAAATTGTCCGCGCGCGGCCATTTGGCCACCACCTGGCTGGTTGCCATCGGTTCGAATTTTTCGGCCCTGTGGATACTGGTCGCCAACGGCTGGATGCAGAACCCGGTGGGCGCCGCCTTCAATCCGCAAACCATGCGCATGGAAGTGACCGACTTTGGCGCCGTGCTGACCAATCCGGTGGCGCAGGCCAAGTTCGTGCACACGGTGTCGGCCGGCTATACGGTGGCCGCCATCTTCGTGCTGGGCGTATCGGCCTGGTATCTGCTCAAGGGCCGTCATGTGCAGCTGGCCAAGCGTTCGATGACAGTGGCCGCTTCCTTCGGCCTGGCGGCGTCGCTGTCGGTGGCGGTGCTCGGCGATGAAAGCGGCTACCTGGCCTCCGAACACCAGAAGATGAAACTGGCGGCCATCGAAGCGATGTGGGAAACCGAACCGGCGCCGGCGGCCTTTACGGCCATCGGCTTTCCCGACCAGGCCGCGCGCGAGACGCACTATGCGCTGCATATCCCGATGGTGATGGGCCTGATCGGCACGCGTTCCCTGAACACCGAGATTCCCGGCATCGCCCAGCTGGTCGAACGCGGCCAGTTGCTGATACGCGACGGCATCAAGGCCTATGACGCGCTGCAAACCATCCGCGCCGTGCCGCCGGGCGGCGTGGTGCCCGAAGAAGCGACGGCCCTGTTCGAATCGAAAGGCCAGTCGCTCGGCTACGCCTTGCTGCTGAAACGCTATGTCGACGATCCGCGCCTGGCCACGCCAGAACAGATCGCCAAAGCCGCGCTGGACACGGTGCCGCCCGTGATGCCGCTGTTCTGGTCCTTCCGCGTGATGGTGGGCCTGGGCATGTTCTTCATCCTGCTGACCGGGACCTTTTTTGTCCTGTCCGTGCGCCGCACCCTGGACGCCCACCGCTGGCTGCTGAAAGTGGCCGTGTTCGCCATTCCCTTGCCCTGGGTGGCCGCTGAAGCGGGCTGGATCGTGGCCGAGGTGGGCCGCCAGCCGTGGGTCATCGAAGGCGTGCTGCCGACCGCCGTGGCGGTGTCGAACCTGGGCGTGACGACGTTATTGATCACCATCGCCGGCTTTGCCGCCATCTATACCGTGCTGCTGGTGATCGAGATGAAGCTGATGCTCAACACCATCCGCAAGGGACCGCACGCGCCTGCGCCTGCCTTGTCGCCCGTGCCAACCGCCGTACAACCTGCCTGAGGAGTCGCATCGTGATCTTGCATGAATTGTTATCGTATGAAACCCTGCGCCTGATCTGGTGGCTCTTGATCGGCGTGCTGCTGATCGGCTTTGCCGTCACCGACGGCTTTGACCTGGGCACCGGCATCTTGCTGCCGTTTGCCGGCAAGACCGACCTGGAGCGCCGCGTCATCATCAACAGCATCGGCCCCGTGTGGGAAGGCAACCAGGTGTGGCTGATTTTAGGCGGCGGCGCCATCTTTGCCGCCTGGCCGCAGTTGTACGCCGTCTCGTTCTCGGGCTTTTACCTGGCCATGTTCGTGATCCTGGTGGCGCTGATCCTGCGTCCGGTCGCCTTCAAGTTCCGCAGCAAGCACGAAGACCCGGCCTGGCGCGCGCGCTGGGATATCGCCCTGTTTATCGGCGGCTTCGTGCCAGCCCTGATCTTCGGCGTAGCAATGGGCAATGTGCTGCAGGGCGTGCCTTTCCGTTTTTCCGACGACATGCATATCTTTTACGAAGGCAGCTTCTTTGGCCTGTTGAACCCGTTTGCCTTGCTGGCCGGCCTGGTGTCGGTAGCGATGCTGGTGATGCACGGCGCCACCTGGCTGCAAGTGAAAACCGAGGGCGCCGTCGCCGAGCGCGCGCGCACCTTGGGCAGCGTGGCGGCGATCGCTACCGTTGTCCTGTATGCCGGCGCCGGCGTGGCCTTGTGGGCCATGGTGGACGGCTACCGCATAACCAGCGCGATCAGCGTGGCCGGTCCGTCGAACCCCATGTTCAAGACGGCCGAAGTGGCCGCCGGCGCCTGGTTCCTCAACTACGCGGCCCATCCGTGGACCTGGACCGCGCCGGTGCTGGGCCTGCTGTCGCCGTTGCTGGCCCTGGTGTTTCTGCGCCTGCGCCGCGCCGTGCCGGCCCTGCTGGCCAGCGCGCTGGGCATTGCCGCCATCATCCTCAGCGTGGGCGCCTCCATGTTTCCCTTTATTCTGCCGTCGTCGCTCGATCCGCGCGCCAGCCTGACGGTCTGGGATTCCTCCTCGAGCCACATGACGTTGTTCATCATGCTGGTGGTCACTGCGATCTTTATTCCTCTGATCGTGGTCTACACGAGCTGGGTTTATAAAGTGTTGTGGGGCAAGGTCGACGGCCAGGCCATCGCGGACGGCAACGGCCACGCCTATTAATTCAACTTTTCAAAGGAAATCATCATGTGGTATTTCGCCTGGATACTGGGCCTTCCGCTGGCGGCGATGTTCGCCGTGCTCAATGCAATGTGGTACGAAATGGTCGACGGCGACGCGACGCCCGACAAGTATCTTTGATATGCGCAGGGGCCGGCAGCTGCCCTCGATGGTGCGCAGTGCTACACTGCGCACCATTGTTTTCACCGGACCCGCCTGATGACCACCACGCTTTCTTCCTTGCCCTACCGCGCCACCGCCGACGAGGCTTGCCAGTGGCTGCAAACGCAGACCGGCACGCCCTGGACCCTGGCGCGGCTGCTCGAAGCGGGCGGCTTGCCCTATGTCTGGCTCGATTATTCGGAACAATGGGCCGAGCTGTTCCATGACGGCGTGACGCGCTATGCGGCGCCGGTGGTGTTTATCGACGACAAGCGACACCTGGTCGCTGGCAGCAAAGATGTGTGGCTGCGTTTTACACGCGACTGCGGCAACCTGGCCATCGCCCTGAAGGATCAAGGCCTGCGCGCCAGCCTGGACGGACTGCATTTCCAGGAGCGCGACCTGCTGAAACTGGTCAAGGAATTGCTCAATCCCACTCCGGTCGAGCCTGAAACGCCTTTGGCGCCGCAGGAAAGCCTGAAGGGCCTGGAGCGCAGCGAGATCCTGCAAGCGTTTGCCGGCATCGGCAAGGTCAACCTGGAGCAGGGCATGCTGGCGGGCCAGGGCATCTTTGGCGACGATGGCGCCAGAGTGCGCAAGAATTCGCGCGGCGGCAAGAACAATTATCTGTGGAACCCGGTCACCCTGGCGTTCGGCCTGCACGATGTGCACCGCGTGCCGATGCCGCATTTGAAAAAGGCGTTTGCCACCCAGCCGCTGCTGCGGCCGTGGAAGGCGGCCTGGCTGGAATCGCTGGCGCTGCTGGGCGAATAATTTAGAACAGCTTGCCTTGCGCCAGGTCGACTTGCCGGGCGCGCCGCATGGCCAGGCCCGTCTTCTGCGCGTCCTGCTCGCTCGACAGGGCGATGCCTTCCAGCGCCAGCAAGGTCTGCTTGGCTTCCAGGCCGCCCGCGAAACCGGTCAGCGCGCCGGTGGCGCCGATTACCCGGTGGCAGGGGGCAATAATCGAAATGGGATTTTTCCCATTGGCCGCGCCGACGGCGCGCACGGCGGCAGGCCGGCCAATTTGACGCGCGATCTCGCCATAGCTGCGCGTCTGGCCGAACGGGATCGTCAGCAGCGCCTGCCATACTTGCTTCTGGAAATCGGTGCCCATAAAATCGAGCGGCACCTCGAACTGCTGGCGCATGCCGGCAAAATACTCGCGCAATTGCTGCTGCGTTTGCAGCAACACCGGATGCGCGCCGTCTTCACGCAGCTCGCCCAGGCGCACCCGTGTCGGCTGGTCGTCCTGCCACAGAATGGCGGCCAGCGCATCGCCGCGCGCCACCAGCGTCAGTTCGCCCACGGGCGAGGGCATGATCTTGCAGACACAGTGCATGGGCATTCCTTGTGAGCGGCGATAAGGTCCAGTTTATCAGCATACAAACACGTGTAGCATGCCGGCAGGGAGGATGTTGATGGAAAAAGTTGCCACTTATAAAGAAATCCGCGCGCTGGCCGTGCAACTGGCGCACGAGCGTTATCCGGGCGCGGTGGCGGCCGTGATCGGCGGCTCGTTTGCCACCGGGCGGCAGACGGCCAGTTCCGATATCGATCTGCTGCTGCTGTTCGAGCATGTGGACGCCGCCTGGCGCAGCACCCTGGTGTGGAAAGGTCGAACCGTGGAACTGTTCGCGCATGACCTGGCGACTTTCCGGTATTTTTGCCTCGATATCGACGCGCCTGGCGGCAAGGTGCCTTTGGTGATGATGGTGATCGAGGGCGCCAATATCGTGGCGCCGAGCACGCAATATGAAGAGTTGAGGACGCTGGCGCAGGCGATACACGCGGCCGGGCCGCCGGCGCTGACCGCGCAGCAATTGCAGCAGCGCCGCTACGCGATCACCACCGCGCTCGAGGACCTGGTCGATAGCCGTCATGCCGCTGAGGCGATGGCGGTGGCCTGCGGCCTGTACGGCATGCTGGCCGACCTGCATCTGCGCGCGGCTGGCCAGTGGAGTGGTGGCGGCAAGCATCTGTTTCGCCGCTTGCACGCGGTCGATGCGGCCATTGCCGTGCAACTCGACAGTGCCCAGCGCTTGTTGGTCAGCGACTTGCCGGCCGGCCAGCATGCGTATGCGCAAGTGGCTGCGGCGATACTGGCGCCGGCCGGCGGGCCCTTGCTCGAAGGCTACGACTTGCTGGCGCCGGCGTACTGGCGCTGTGACTGAGGACCGCCATTAGAACGTACTGCGTACGCTCAGGTTCACATTGCGCGGCTCGCCCCAGAACACGCTGTCATAAAAGCCGACATTGCGATAGTACTTTTTGTCGAGCAGGTTGTTGACGTTCAACTGCACGGTGGCCTTGCTGGTCAGCGCATGGCTGGTCATCAGGTTGACCAGCGCATAGCCTGCTTGCGCAATGCGCGCGGTGGTGCGCGCCGGTGGACGGCCGTACCAGGACTGGCCGTAGGTAGCGCTTTGCGCGGTGGCGCTGCCGCCCACTTTCAGGCCTTGCCAGCGGCCCTTGAAACGGTATGCTGTCGACACACGCAGCAAATGGCGCGGCTGGTTCGGCACGGCGCGCTTGCCGTCGGCTTCTTCGGCCTTCAGGAACGTATAGCCACCATTTGCCTCCCAGCCAGGGGCCAGCTGGCCCGAAACGTCGAACTCAAACCCCTTGGCGCTGACGCCTTCGCCATCGGCCACATAGGCCGAGCCGCCACCGGGCAACACAAAACCTTGCGGCACGGTGGTGTCGAGTTCGGCCAGGTTTTTCTTCCTGACTTTAAAGACGGCGGCCGACGCATTCAGCTTGCCGTCAAAAAATTCACCTTTGACGCCGGCTTCGAGGTTGTCGCCCGTTTCAGGGTCGAGGAAACGGTTGTTGCGGTCGCGGTTGGACTGCGGCGTAAACAGTTCGGTGTAGCTGGCATAGGTCGAGTAGTGTGGATTGATGTCGAACACCACCCCCGCATATGGCGTGATTTCATTGCGCGTTTCGGAAAAGCCGCTGCTGCCCGTGTAGTTTCCGCAGGTATCCCAGGCGCGCGTTTCGGTGCGGTAGTTGCTGCTGCGCGCGCCGATGATCACGTGCAGCGGGTCGGCCAGGCTCAGGCGCGAGGCCACGTAGCCGCCAGCCAGGCGCGTCATGTCGCGCGTGTAGGAGCCGTCTGGCGTGAACACGGGTTTCGGGATATTGCCGGTCCAGCTGCGGTAGTCGGGCACGGCGGCCGGATACAGTATCGTTGCTTCGCCGCCCAGCGACTTCGAATCGGTATTGCCGCCATTCCAGCCGATAATGGCCGTATGCTTGCGGCCCAGCAGTGAAAATGGTCCGCTGGCGTACAGGTCGAAATTGTCGGCCGTGCTCTTGCCTTCGCCCCAGGCGCCCGTCCACAGGCGCATGCCGGTGCCCGTTTGCGGATTCGGATAGCCGGCGCCCGCATAGGCCACCGTGGTGTTGTTGCTGCTTTCCGTGCGCGCATAGCCCAGGTGCAGCTTCCAGTTGCCGGGCAGGTGCTGGTCCAGCGCGGCGAACACCGTGTGCTGGTCGTTGGCCCAGGTGCTCCATGGCGTGCTCAAGCTGGTATTGCGTGGCAGGTTCGCCAGGCTGCCATCGGCATTCCAGTAGGGGACGGCGCCCCAGGTGGCGCCGGTCGGCGTATTGTTCTGGAAATCGATACCGGCCGTCAGCATGGTGCCTTGGCGCAAGTGCGCTTCCAGCACGGCCATGCCGACGGCCTTGCGTTCATGATACATGTCGAAATACGAATCGCGTTCCTGCCAGGCCATGGTGGCGCGGCCGCGCACGCTGCCATCCTGGCTGAGCGGGGTGGAAATGTCGGCTTCCAGCCGGTGATTGTTCCAGCGCCCCAGGCTGGCGCCGGCGCTGGCCTGGAAAGTTTTGGTGGGGCGCTTGCGTATCATGTTGATGGTGGCCGACGGGTCGCCCGTGCCGCCCATCAGGCCATTGGCGCCGCGCACCACCTCCACGCGGTCATACAGCACCGTATCTTGCAGCGGTGCATTCGAGCCGCGCGGCATGCCATCGACCTGGATATTGTTGATGCTGAAACCGCGCGCATAGAAACTGGTGCGTTCGCTGTCCTGCTGGCCCACCTGGATGCCGGTGGTCAAGCCCAACGCCTGGTCCAGGCGCACGGCACCGAGGTCGTCGAGCAGTTCGCGGGTGATGATGCTGACCGATTGCGGCGTTTCGCGCAGCGACAGTTCCATGCGCGTGGCGCTGCGTGCTTCGCCGCTGGTGTACGCACCCGTGCCTTCGGTCGTTTGCGCGGCCTGGCCGGTGATGGTGATGGCTGGCATGGTCGGCTCGGCGTCAGCTGCCTGCAGCGGCAGGCAGGCGCCGGCCAGGCCCAGCAGGGAAATGCGCAGCAGGCGTGGCAAGGGGAGCAGAGCGGGGCAGGTGTTGCGGGTGGTTGCGGCGTGTACAGACATGGTCATCCTGGCGTGGTGTCGTTGTGGGTGTCATCTCTCTTCTGGCGCTAGGCGCAGTGGCTGGTGGGGTGGCGTGTTGCTGCCCGGTCTGGCTTGGAGTACATCTATAAATTGAATGAGAATCATTAACAATATAAGGGATGTTGATTAAATAAGCCAGTATTTGCACCAAAAATGTGCGAAAAATATTGCTATCATGATATTTTTGGATGCTGTACGCTGTGCAAATGGTTCTGCGATAATGCATGCAGGATATTTGTCAGATGAAGGAATTTCATGCGTAAACAAATCGGGATCGGGATAGTGATCGCCTGTGCCGGATGCTTGTGCATTGTGTTGCCAGGCCAGGCACAGGAAGCGCCAGCGCTCGTGACGGCGCAACCGCAGCAGGAAACGCCGGCCGCGCCGGTTCCGGCACTGTCCCCATCGCCGGCGCATGAAGTTCCCGCCGCAGCAGCCGTAGCGGAACCGGGCGCGTCGGAACTGCTGCAAGCCACGCCCCAGTCGGTGACGGTCAAGGCCAGCAATCTGGCCACTGCGCCGCGCGTGCGCTTTACGGCGTACCGCGACAGCTATCTGACGGCAAAGAAAGTGTGGCAGGTATCGCGCGGCAATGTGGTGATGGCCTTGCGCCTGATTCCCGCCAAGCTCAGCGCTACCATCGACGATGTGCGCGTGGCCTTGCAGGGCGATGGCGCACCGATTGCAGTCAAGGTCGGCGAGGGCGGTGTGTTTATCGTGCCCATCAACGACGAGATCGCCGCCCAGGATGGCAGTTTCCTGGTCAACAAGGGCAAGGGGGAATTGACCGCCAGTATGGTGATCCAGCCGTCCGTGGCGCGCGACGCCTGGACGGTGGCGAGAGTGGCGCAGGTCTTGCACGACGCCAGGCTGGCGGTGCGCGCGATCACGCCGTGGTACAAGCGCCTGTTCACCACCGAGATCGAGTCGCTGGCCTTTTGCGCACCGGAGCGTGGCAGCGCCGTGCAGCTGGTGCAGGACCAGCAACTGATCGCGACCCTGCCCATGGATGACGTGGCCGTCAACGATATCAAGCTGCCCGTGTATTGCAAGAAATTCGATGGCGAAGACAAATACCCGGGCCAGTATCGCGTGGTGATGCCTGAACAGGCCACCGTGCTGCTGCTGTAAGGCGCTTAGTTGGGCTGGCGCTGCACCAGTTCCAGCGCCGCAGCCAGCGCCAGGTCCATCGTGGCCTGGTGAAACAGCAGCCACTGCGGCAGCAGGGTCAGCGCATGGCGGCCCTGTTCCAGGTCGCCCTCGTCGACGGCGGCCCAGGCGTGGTGCAGACCGCTCAGCACCCGCGCGTGCTGTTCGCGGTGGTTGGCCAGCGAGGGAAAACCGATTTCCTCCATCAGGTCTTCCTCTTCGCGGAAATCGCGTTCCACGGCCGCGATCAGTTCGCGAAAGGCCGTGCTGAACTGCCGGTCGCCCAGTTGCGACAGGCGCGCCAGTTCGTCAAACAGCGCTTCATGCGCCTCGTCGATGGCGGGGACGCCCAGCGCCATGTCTTGCTTCCATTGCGATGTCAACATGCCAACTCCTGTGTGGGCCTACGGTCGGGTTGACCGGTCCACTCCAGTGTGGGCGCGCCGAACACGGAAATCCATGATCTGGATCAAAATTACAATGGGATCAAACGCAGACAACCGGCATCTGCATCAGCGTTGCGGCCATCGCGACCACATCGCATGGGCATCGACATTCGGCGTTTGCAGCACTTGGGTCATGGAGGGAGTAGATCTGTGCAACACCACTGGCAGCAGCATCAGGGACGAGATGGCAAGGCAGGCCAGCACTTTGAGCGTCAACATGATCATCTCCCGGCAAGCCGGCGGCAGCGCGGGGATGCGGCGCCAGCCGGTTATCCAACGACATCATGCCTGCAGTGTAGGTCAACTGGCGATAAGTTCAACTTATTGCTGTGATGCACTGCACCAAGCTGTGCCGTGCCGCCGTCTATTTTGCCTTGCGGCTTTTGCGCGGCCTGCCCGCCGGCGGCAGCAAGGAATCGAACCACACTTGGGTCAGCTGCCGCGTGTTTTTCGCCGCTTCGCGCTTGATGGCGGCTGTCGCGTGGCCGCGCGCCGTATTGGCGACGCGGTTGGCGGCGCTCAGGTACATGCTCATCCAGGGGTTTTTCATGGCGCACCTCAAAGTGGAGAAGAGAACTCCACTGTAGGCCGATGGCGTGGCCTGACCGTGCGGCGCCCCACACAGGGCGCCGGGCTCCAGTCATGGTTTGTGCCACATCAATAAACATCGCGGCGGTAGCGCCCCTGGGCGCGCAGTTCGTCGAGTCCCTCCTGGCCCAGTACCTCTTGCAGCACTGCATCGACGCCGGCCGCCATGCCCTGCAGGCTGCCACACACGTAGATGATGGCGCCGTCCCGCAGCCAGGCGCCCAGTTCGTCGGCGGCGCTGCGCAGGCGGTCCTGCACGTATTCGCCAGGTTCGCCGTCGCGCGAAAAGGTGCGGTCCAGGCGCGCCAGGTGGCCGTCCTGCAGCCAGCTTTCCAGCTCTTGCGCGCAGATGCTGTCGACACTGTGCTGGCGCTCGCCGAACAGCAGCCAGTTGCGGCCAAGCCCCGCCTGCCGGCGCGCACGCAGGTGCGCGCGCAGGCCGGCCAGGCCCGAGCCGTTGCCGATATAAATGCAGGGTAGCTGCGTCAAGGCCGGCGCGAAGGCCGGGTTGGCCTGCAAGCGCAGGCGGATGGCGCTACCGAGCGGCGCGAACCGCGTCAGCCAGCCCGAGGCCACGCCATAGCCGCCGTTGGTGCCGCCCTGATGGCGTTCCTGGCGCACCAGCAACTGCAGCTCGCCGTCCTGCGGCATGGACGCCAGCGAATAGCTGCGCGGCGCATGCGGCACGCTGCCAGCGGCGTCCAGGCCTTCGCTGCCGTCGATATTACACGCGATGATTTCCGCCAGCGTGCCCGCTTCCCACTGCGCACCCACCGGACCGGACAAGCCGATTTCATACAGTTCGCCGCCCTGGCTGCCGGCATTGAGCAGTACGCGGCGCGTCAAGGTCCAGGCCTGGTACGACGCTTCTTCCTGGCGGCCGATGGCGTCGATCGGGCTGCCACTGGTGCGCGCCAGTGCCTGCGACCAGGCGTCGAGAGCCTGGGCATCGTGCTTGTCGACTTCGATCAGCGGGAACAAAGCGGTCGCGCCGAGAGCGCGCAGGCGCGCGTCCAGCACGTGGCCAAAGCCGCAGAATTCGGCGTAATGGCGGTCGCCCAGGGCCAGCACGCCGAACTCCAGGCCCGTCAAGTCAGCTGCCTTGCTGTCGCCCAGCAGGCGTGCAAAGCGGCGCGCGCCGTCGGGCGCTTCGCCTTCGCCAAAGGTGCTGGCAACGATCAGCGCGCGTTCATACTGGCGCAGTTGCGAGGGAGATAATTGATCGAGCGAGCGTACGTCGACCGGCACGCCGGCCTGCTGCAGGGCGCGCGCGCTTTCCAGGGCCAGCCTTTCGGCCTGGCCCGACTGGCTGGCGTAGGCCACCAGGGTCGGCAGGGCGCTGACATGGGGGCCGGGCGCGCCGGCGCCCAGCATGGCGCGCTGCGCGGCAACGGCCCGCCTGGCCTTGCGCCGGCCCAGATACAACATCCAGCCGGTAATGCCGAACAGCGGCATGCACAGGCTGGCGATGGTGACGATAATGCGTCCCGGCAAACCGAAATACGTGCCCATATGCAGCGGGTAAATCACGCTGACCAGGCGCGAACCCGTACCTTGCTGGCCGTAGCGCTTGTCCTCGGTGATGCTGCCGTCGGCGGGCAGGATGGCCATGGTGCTGCGCGCGCGGTCATGGGGCGCATCGGCCGCCAGCCAGGTGATTTGCACCGCCTCGCCGGCGCGTGCGGGCAGGCGCACGATGGCCAGGCTCCAGGCGCCGGCGCGCTGCTGGAAAGCATGCCAGGCGAGCGTGGTGTCGATTGCGGCGCGCGCGACCTGCGGTTTCTTCTCGCGTGCCTGTTCCGGCCGGGCCGGTGCTTGCGCCATGCGCGGCGGCTTGCCGGCCCAGGCGTCGATCTGGTCGCGCACAAAGTCGTAGCTCCAGTACACGCCGGTCAATGTCAGCATCACATACACCACCAGGCACCAGGTGCCGATCACGGCATGCAGATTCCATAAAAACGAGCGGCCTTTCAGGGCCGGATCGAACGTCAGCCAGGTGCGCCAGGCCAGCGGGCGGCGCGGCCAGCGCAGATACAGGCCCGACAGGGCCAGGCCCAGCAGGCACAGCGCCAGCGCGCCTGCGACCTGGCGGCCCGGCTCGCGCGGCAGCAGCAGCCAGCGGTGCAGGGACTCCGTCCACTCGAAAAAGCCGGCGCCTTGCAACGCCGGGCGCGTCGCGCCAGTGTAGGGGTGGACATAGACCGACTCGCCACGGCGCTGGCCCGCTTGCGGCGCAAACAACACGCGCGGCGCGGCGCCCGGCTCGGCATATACGGTGACGGAGGCGACACGCTGGCCATGGTCGGCGGCCGCCACGCTGGCCAGCTGGCCTGGCGTCAACGGCGCGCGCGTTTCCACTGGCACCTGGCGCACGCCGGGGTTCATTACATCGAGCAACTCATCCTTGAAGGAAATCGTCGCGCCCGAGATGCCAATGATCATCAGCACCGTGCCGGCCGTAATGCCGATAAACCAGTGCAGCTGGAACCAGATTTGTTTCCAGCTGGGCCAGTTGCGGCGCGTGGCGTTGCGCTGGCGCACGCCCGCCTTCGGCAGGGGCGTCGATGGCGTTGGCATGCTCGCGCGCGGCGCGGGCGTTGCGGCGATGGTCGGTGTACTCATGAATCGGCTTTCAGACGAAGGGTGGCGCTGACAACTGCAGACCAGGCCCACATCATATCGCAAATGAGAATGATTCGCGCTAATGCTTCGGCGGTTTTTTCCTGCCGCGACAGTGCCCGCGTGCTTGTCGCGCCGCGTTTTGCCATGCATACTGCCATTTTGTCCCGTGCGCAGGGCGGCACGCTGCCATCGCCGCGACGAAGGACTACAATAGCCGCCTGAATTCATACTCTCATCGATATCCCATGACCACATCGAACATCGCCATCACGCCTTCCGCCCACCCCCTGTCCGACGCCGAGCGCGGCGAGCGCATGAACAAGCCGGCCTTTGGCCGCGTGTTTACCGACCATATGGTGGTCATACCTTACCGCGACGGCAAGTGGCAACAGGGCGAGCTGAAAGCCTACGGCCCGTTGATGCTCGATCCGTCAGCCTCGTCGCTGCATTACGGCCAGGCCATTTTCGAAGGCTACAAGGCATTTGCCCAGCCCGACGGCAGCATCAGGACGTTCCGCCCGGAACAGAACGCCGAGCGCTTCAACCGCAGCGCCGCGCGCCTGGCCATGCCGGCCATTCCTGTCGACCTGTTCCTGGAAGCGGGCGACGCCCTGATTTCCATCGACCGCAACTGGGTGCCAACGAAAACCGGCGAGAGCCTGTACATGCGCCCTTTGATGATCGCCACCGATCCTTATCTGGGCGTGCGTCCGTCGGAAGAATACCTGTTCGTGCTGTTCGCCTCGCCTGCCGGCGCCTATTTCCCGCAAGGCGTGAAACCGGTCACGGTGTGGATCAGCGAAGACTTCGTGCGCGCCGCGCCGGGCGGCACAGGTGAAGCCAAGTGCGCCGGCAACTATGCGGCCAGCCTGATGGCGCAGTCGCAGGCGCAGGAAAAAGGCTGTGACCAGGTGGTCTGGCTCGACGCCGTGCACCGCGAATTCATCGAAGAGATGGGCGGCATGAACCTGTTCTTCGTCTACCAGGATGGCGAAAAAATCACGGTGGTGACGCCGGAACTGACGGGCACCCTGTTGCCTGGCATTACCCGCCGCAGCCTGCTGGAGATGGCCAAAGACCTCGGCTATGCCACCGAAGAGCGCAAGTTGTCGGTACAGCAATGGCGCGACGATATCGCCTCGGGCCGCATGACCGAAGTGTTCGCCTGCGGCACGGCCGCCGTCATCACGCCGGTGGGCGTGGCCAAGGCCAACGGCTTTGAAATGACCATCAACAACAACGAAAACGGCACCGTGACCCTGGCCCTGCGCGAGGCCCTGCTGGGCCTGCAGCACGGCACCAGGGCCGACACGCACGGCTGGATGCACACCGTCTGCTGATCTGCCGCAGTTGATCGCGTCCGCGCCGGCACTGTGTTGCCGGCGTTTTTACATCGTTCGAGGAATCCCATGCAACTGCGTTTCATATTGCCCGCCCTTGCCACACTTCTGTTGAGCCTGTCGAGCGGCCTGGTGCACGCCGCCGACGCCCGGTGCGCCATTCCGCGCAATGTCAGCTACGCCGATTACGACGTCAAGCCGTCCGACGAAAAAAATACCTGCTACAAGCAGAGCACCAATGTGCCGACCGACTACTTCATGCTGGCGCTGTCGTGGTCGCCCGGCTTTTGCGACAGCCAGCGCCGCCGTGGCGAAGTGTCCAGAAAAGCCGCGTTCCAGTGCGCCGACAACCAGCACTTCGGCTGGATCGTGCATGGCCTGTGGGCGCAGTCACGCAATCCGGCCAGCTGCGACGATCTTTCCGTTACGCCGCCGCGCAAGACGGAGCTGCATCCGCGCTATTGCAAGGGCAACCTGCCGAAACTGGCGCCGGCCGAGATACTGCCGTATATGTGCATGCAGCCCGGCGAAGCGCTGCTGCAGGGCGAATGGGAAAAGCATGGCGCCTGCGATTTCGGGACCGCCAAGCAATATTTCGAGAAGGAACGCGAGTTGTTCCAGGCCTTGACATTGCCCGACACCAGTATGCCGAAGAACGCGCTGTTCCAGTGGATGAAGGAACACAACCCGCAACTGAAGGGCCGCTGGCTCGGCTATGAAAAGCATAGCGGCGAGCTGCGCATCTGCTACTCGACAGATTTCAAAGTGATCGATTGCCAGAAATAGGCCAGCCATGATGAACTGGAACAGAACCGCGCCATTGATGGCGGGCGAAGACGGCTTGCCGCCGAAGGCGCGCGTGTGGGCCATGCTGTCGCTGGCCATCGGCGTGGGCATGGCCTCGCTCGACACGGCGATTGCCAATACGGCCCTGCCGGCGATCGCCAGCGAGCTGCACGCGACACCGGCGGCGTCCGTGTGGATCGTCAATGTGTACCAGCTGGCGATGGTGGCGACCCTGCTGCCGTTTTCGGCGCTCGGTGAAATCGCCGGCTACCGCCGCGTGTTTATCGCTGGCATGTTCTTGTTTACCCTGGCCTCGCTCGCTTGCGCGCTGGCCTGGTCCTTGCCCTCGCTGGTGGTGGCCAGGCTGTTCCAGGGTGTCGGCGCCAGCGCCATGATGAGTGTCAATACGGCGCTGTTGCGCGTGCTGTATCCCAAACATTTGCAGGGCCGCGCGTTTGGCCATAATTCGCTGGTCGTCGCCGTGGCCTTTGCCATCGGCCCCACGGCCGCTTCGCTGATCCTGGCCACCGCCTCCTGGCCCTGGCTGTTCGCCATCAATGTGCCGCTGGGCGTGGCCGGTTTTTTCGTCGCCAGCCGCATGCTGCCTGCCACCAGCTTGTCGGGCCACGTGCTTGACGCGCGCACGGCGCTGTACAACGTGGGCGCGTTTGGCTTGCTGATTTTATTGTTCGGCGACGCCGCCCACCACGCGCCCTTGAGCACCTTGCTGCCTGAGCTCGTCGCGGTGGTGATCTTCTTTATTTTGCTGCTGCGCCGGCAAAGCGGCCACCAGGCGCCGATGTTTCCCATCGACCTGTTTCGCCGGCCGCTATTTTTCCTGTCGTCGATGACGGCGATCTGTACTTTTGCCGCGCAAGGGCTGGCGTTTGTGTCGCTGCCGTTTTATTTCGAAGTGACCCTGGGCCGCTCGCCGATCGAGACGGGTTTCCTGATGACGCCGTGGGCGGTGCTGGTGGCGGTGATGGCGCCGGTTGCGGGCCGTCTCAGCGACTGCTATTCGCCGGGCGTACTGGGCGGCATCGGCCTGGCGGCGCTGGCTACCGGCCTGCTGACCCTGATCTGGATACCTGCCAGCCCGACCGTGTTCGATATCTGCTGGCGCATGGCGCTATGCGGCATCGGTTTCGGCTTTTTCCAGGCGCCGAACCTGAAAGCCATCATGGGCAGCGCGCCGCCGCAGCGCAGCGGCGGCGCCAGCGGCGTGGTCGCCACCTCGCGCCTGGTTGGGCAGGCCACCGGCGCCGCGCTGGTAGCGTATTGCTTTACGGTCTCGGCGAGCCTGGGCACGACCTATGCCCTGTGCCTGGCGGCCGGCTTTGCGGCGCTGGCCAGCATTGCCAGCTTTTCGCGCCTGGTGGTGGCGCAGCCGGCCGCGCACACCTGAACAAGCTCAGACGTCGATCGCCTTGTCGGACTGCATGCGCTTGCGCAGTTCGAATTTCTGGATCTTGCCGGTCGAGGTGCGGGGCAGGGGGCCAAAATAGATCGCTTTCGGCACCTTGAAGCCGGCCAGGTTATTTTTGCAAAAGGCGATCAGTTCGGCTTCCGTCACGCTGGCGCCTTCGCGCAGTTCGACAAACGCGCAGGGCGTCTCGCCCCATTTTTCGTCGGGCTGGGCAATCACGGCGGCGGCCAGCACCTGCGGGTGATGGTAGAGCGCGTCTTCGACTTCCACGCTGGAGATGTTTTCACCGCCGGAAATAATGATGTCCTTGCTGCGATCCTTGAGCTTGATATAGCCGTCCGGATAGCGCACGCCCAGGTCGCCCGTATGGAACCAGCCGCCGGCAAACGCCTCCTGCGTGGCTTTTTCGTTTTTCAGGTAGCCCTTCATGCAGATGTTCCCCCGGAACATGATCTCGCCGACCTGCTCGCCGTCAGGCGCGACTGCCAGCATGGTCTCCGGGTCGATCACCGCCACCTCGCTTTGCAGGTGGTAGCGCACGCCCTGGCGTGACTTCATGACGGCGCGCTCCTCCGGCGACAGCACTGCCCATTCCTCCTGCTCGGCGCAGATGGCGGCCGGCCCATACACTTCCGTCAGCCCGTATGAATGGATCAGGTCAAAGCCCATTGCCTCGATGCGCGCCACCATGGCCGCCGGCGGCGGTGCGCCGGCCACCATGCCGCGCACGGTCCAGTCTATGCCGTCGCGCCAGCCGGCCGGCGCATTGGCCAGCGCCGCATGCACGATGGGTGCGGCGCAGTAATGCGTGACGCGCAGCTCGCGCATCAGGTCGAATACCAGCTTCGGTTCGAACTTGCGCAGGCAGACGTTGACGCCGGCGCGCGCGGCGATGGTCCACGGAAAGCACCAGCCATTGCAATGGAACATCGGCAAGGTCCACAGATAGACGGCGTGCTTGGGCATGTCCCACTCCAGAATATTCGACAGCGCGTTGAGCGCCGCGCCCCGGTGGTGGTAGACCACGCCTTTCGGGTCGCCCGTGGTGCCGGACGTGTAGTTGAGGGCGATCGCATCCCATTCGTCGGCTGGACCCTGCCATGCATATTCGGGGTCGCCGCTGGCCAGCAGGCTTTCGTAGTCGAGCTCGGCAAATTGTTCCACTTGCGGCCCCAGCACGTCATTGACCTGGATCACGCGCAGCCCGGGAATCTGCGCGGCCATCTGGCGCGCCAGCTCGGCAAATTCCGTATCGGCCAGCAAGACCTTGGCCTGGCCGTGGCGCAGCATGAAGGTCAGCGAGGCCAGGTCGAGGCGAATGTTCAGGGCATTGAGGACGGCGCCGGCCATGGGCACGCCAAAGCTCGCTTCCACCATGGCCGGGGTATTGGGCAGCATCACGGCCACCGTGTCGCCCACGCCCACGCCCAGTTTCGTCAAGCTTGATGCCAGCCGGCGCGTGCGTGCATAGGTGTCGCGCCAGTTCTGGCGCACGCTGCCATGTGCAATGGCCAGGCGATTGCCATATACTTCGGCTGCCCTGACAATATAGTCGAGCGGGGTGAGGGTGGCATAATTGGCGCTGTTCTTGCCCAGGCCGGTATTGAAATCGGGTGTCATGGTGGGTCTCCTGATAGAAAAACTGCTGCTCCCTGTGGGCGGGACTGATGCTCGCCAGCATAGCACCGCTGCCGGAAAAGCAATGTCGCCTTAGTGACAACTGCGTAACAACGGCGACGATCACTGACAAGGATGGAATGGATCACGATTTGCCCGAACTTGACAGCCACGACTGGTTCACGGCGCTTGACGCCAGCCACCAGGCATTGCTGCGCGCCGGCAGCGAATTGCGCCAGTTCGAGGCGGGCGCCTGTGTGACGCGCCGCGGCGAGCCGTCGCAGCACTGGATCGGCGTGCACGCGGGCCTGATCAAGCTGGCCGTGTACAACGCCGATGGCCGCGGCGCCACGTTTTCCGGCGTGCCGGCCGGTGGCTGGTGTGGCGAAGGCAGCGTGCTCAAGCGTGAGTTGCGCCGCTACGACGTGGTGGCCGTGCGCGCCTCCAGCGTGCTGCTGGTGCCGGCCGAACTGTTCCATCGCCTGCTGGCCGAAAGCCTCTCGTTCAATGCCTATGTGATCCGCCAGCTCAACGAGCGCATGGGCCAGTTCATCGCCACCATCCAGAACCAGCGCCTGCTGGACGTCGACGCGCAGGTGGCGCAGGCGATCGCGCAGCTGTTCCATCCGATGCTCTATCCGCGCACTTCCAGGGTGCTTGCGCTGTCGCAGGAAGAAATCGGCATGCTGACCGGGATTTCACGCCAGCGCGTCAATCTGGCGCTGGGCCGGCTGGCCGAACTGGGCCTGATCAGCATCGCCTGGCAAGCGATCCGCGTGGTCGACCTCGACGGTTTGCGCCATTATGGCGTGGCGTCGCTGTGATGACAGACCTGGCGGGCGATGCATGGCATGCTGGCCGTTTTTGCTGGTAAGGCGAGCTGACCCATGGCCCTGGTTTCCGATTCTCCCCAACATCTGCTGGGCCTGCGTTTTCCGCTGCGCCTGCGCGTCACCGTGCGCCAGGGCTTTGTGACCTTGCACAATGAAATCGCCACCAAAAAACTGGGCAGTGGCGACAGCTTTGTCGTGCCCGCCTTCTTGCGCTTTGCCTGCGACGTGATGCCGGGGCGGGGCAAGCCGGCCGTGTTCAGTCTGGCGCTGGAAGAGGACGAGCAGCGGGACGAAGAGCGGGACGAGCCACGGGCCTCCGACGGTAGCGGCAAACGCTGGAGCCGCGCGCTGGCGCGGCATATTTTCCAGTTTCCGCAAGACCGGTGGACTGCCGTTCGCCTGGCCGCGCTGTGGCAGGTGACGCCGCACAAGGCGCGCTCGCGCCTGTTTGCCGAAGGCGAAGCCTTGACCAGCCTGGTGCGCGAGCAGCGCCTCGCGCACGCTCTGCATACGGCCGCGCAAGCTGGCCTGGACGATGCGCGCGGGCTGGCGGAGGTGGCGGCCGGTTCCGGCTTTGCCTCGGTGCCCGCGTTTTGCGACGCCTGTACCGATGTGGCCGGCGTGCGCCCCAGCCTGTTCCTGCGCGCGCCGATCCCGCCAGGCGATACTCCGTTATAATCGCGGCATGGGACATTTTTTACAGCGCAAGCAGTGGAGTCTGTGGTTCGCCTGCCTGGCGCTGCTGCTCAATGCCCTGTTGCCCTCGCTGTCCCATGCGTTTGCCGTTCAACAGGGCAATGCCGCCATCGACATCTGCTCGGCCAGCGGCGCCGTCTACACCCAGGCCGACCTGGCGCCCCTGTCCGGTTCCAGGCCAGAGGCCCAAGCTGGCCAACATTGTTTGTACTGCATGCACCATGCGGGCAGCCTGGCCTTGCCGCCATCGCCGCCGCCGCTGGTGGCCGTGATCAAGGGCCACGACCAGTATCGGCCGCTGTTCCACCCGGTGCCGCAGCCGCAGTTCGCCTGGCGTGGCGCGCGTCCGCGCGGCCCCCCTGGCCCCGCCTGAGTTCCTGTCTTTCCTGCCGCTACGCGGCACCATTTACGCACTACTGCGCCCATCGGGCCTGAAATCATATGAAACGTCGCTTATTCCTTCTCGCCGGTACGGCGGGAGTGCTGACGCTTGCCGCCTGTGGCAAGCCGGAACCCAAACCCCATTACAACGGCATCGACCTGACCGGCGGCGATTACAAGCCCGATTTCAAGTTGAGCGGCCCCGACGGCAGGGTGTATACCCTGGCCGATTTCAAGGGCAAGTATGTGATGGTCTTCTTCGGCTTCACGCAATGCCCGGATGTCTGTCCGACAGCCTTGTCGCGCGCCGTTGAGATCCGCAACAAGCTGGGCACTGGCGCCGACAAGCTGCAGGTGATCTTTATCAGCATCGATCCCGAGCGCGATACGGCGGCCTTGCTGGGCGAATACATGCGCGCCTTCGACCCCGGCTTCCTGGGCCTGCGCACCGACCCGCAAGCCACGGCCCAGACCGCCTTCAACTACAAGGTGTTCTACCGCCGCGTGCCCAGCGGCAGTTCCTACACCATGGACCATACGGCCATCAGCTATGTGCTCGACACGCAAGGGCGCATGCGCCTGGGCCTCAAGCACCAGTTGACGGCCGACGAATGTGCGCAGGACATCAAGACCCTGATGACCGCCAAATACACTTTATAACCAGGAGGATCTCACCATGTTGCATCTGAAAACCGTTGTTGCCGCCACCCTGGCCGTGCTGTCCTTCTCCGCCGCCGCCCAAAGCGCGGTGACCGTGACCGAACCGTGGGTACGCGCCACCGTGGCGCAGCAAAAAGCCACCGGCGCCTTCATGCAGATCACGGCACCCAAAGCCATGCGCCTGGTCGAAGTGCGCTCGCCGGTGGCCGGCGTGGCCGAAATCCATGAAATGAGCATGAGCGACAATATGATGCGCATGCGCCAGGTCAAGGAACTCGCGCTGCCGGCCGGCAAGGTCGTCGAACTGAAACCGGGCGGCTACCATGTGATGCTGCTCAACCTGAAGGGCCAGGTGAAGGCGGGCGACAAGGTGCCGCTGACGCTGGTGCTCGAAGGCGACGACAAGAAACGCGAAACCGTCGAAGTCAGTGCGGTGGCGCGCCCGCTCGGTAGCGCGCCGGCGCATTCAATGCAGCACTGAGCATTGCTTCTCTTGAAACCCGGTGCGCCGGGTTTTTTCAGGCCTGCTTGAAAATTAAACAGTTGTTTGATATGATATCAAACAACTGTTTAATTCATTTATAAATCATGACCCTCAACAACCCTGCCGAAGCGGCTGGCGAATCCGCGCGTACGCGCATCTTGCAAACAGCGGCCGAGCTGTTTGCCGAGCATGGCTATGCCAGCACCTCCGTACGCAAGATTTGCGAGACGGCCCAGGTCAACGTGGCGATGGTCAATTACTATTTCCATAGCAAGGAAGAGCTGCATCTGGCCGCCTTCGACCATGCGCATGAGCTGGCCAATGCGTCGGCTCCGGCCGTGGCGGCGGCCAGCGCAGCGGCCCGGATGGCGCCCGTCGAACAGTTGCGCCTGGCCATCGAGGCGCTGGTGTCCGACATGCTGCGCAGCGGGCCGGCCTCGCTGTTCAGCCGGCTGGTGGCGCGCGAGCTGATCGAGCCGACCGCCGCCATGCACAAACTGGTCGAGCGCCATGTGCGGCCCCAGCAGACGCTGTTTACCGCCCTGATCCGTGGCGTGGTCGGACCGGCCATGCCGGACCAGATAGTACAGAAATGCGTGTTCAGCGTGGTCGGCCAGGCCGTGTTCTATGCGCGCTCGCGCGTCGTGCATGCGCTGGTGGCGCCCGAGCTCACCTACGACCAGGCCGGCATTGCCGCCATTGCCAGCCATGTGGCGCAGTTTTCGCTGGCCGCGCTGGCCGGCATGCGGGCACAATACCCGGCAGAGGTGGCCGCATGAAGGCGCGCAACCTCACCCTGCTGCTGGCCGGCCTGTCCATGCTGGGCCCGTTTGCCACCGATACCTTCCTGCCGTCCTTCCCGGCGATCGCCACCCATTTCGATGTCGGCAGCGTGCTGGTGCAGCAGACCCTGAGCGTCTACCTGGCGGCCTACGCCTTCATGTCCTTGTTCTACGGTACCTTGTCCGATTCGTTCGGCCGCCGTCCGGTGATCCTTGGCGCGCTGCTGATCTTTGCCATCGGCTCGATCGGCGCCGCCTTTGCGCCCAGTTTTGGCTGGCTGCTGTTCTTTCGCGGCATGCAGGGCGCCTCGGCCGGTACGGGCAGGGTGATCGGCCAGGCCATCGTGCGCGACACCTTGTCCGGCGCGGCCGCACAAAAGATGCTGGCCAATATCATGATGGTGTTCAGCATCGCACCGGCCATCGCGCCCGTTATCGGCGGCTGGCTGCACGTCGCCTTTGGCTGGCAGTCGACGTTTGTGTTCACCTTTGCCGTCACCGTGCTGCTGATACTGGCCTGCTGGAAAGGTTTGCCGGAAAGCTTGCCGGCCGACCAGCGCCAGCCGTTTCATCCAGGCACCATCGCCGCCAATTACTGGCAGGCGCTGCGCCACCCCGTTTTCCTGCTGCGTTCCCTGGCCGTGGCCTTCGCCTTTGGCGGCTTCGCCCTGTATATCGCCTCGGCGCCGCATTTCATCCTGGACTTGCTGGGCTTGCCCGAAACGGCTTTCGGCTGGATGTTCGTGCCGATGGTGGCTGGCCTGGTGCTGGGCTCGGCGCTGTCGGGCAAGCTGGCCCATAGCGTACCCGGCGCCACGCTGGTGCGCTGGGGCTTGCTGGTGATGGCGGCCACGGCTGTTCTGAACATGGCCTACAACCACTGGTGTGTCGCCAGCCTGCCGTTCGCCGTGGCGCCGGTGGCGCTGTATGCGTTCGGCATGTCGCTGGCCCTGCCGGGCATGACCATGTCGACCCTGGACATCTTTCCGCAAATGCGCGGCCTGGCCGCCTCCTTGCAGAGCTTTGTGCAAATGGTGCTGTTTGCGCTGGTGTCCGGCTTTGTCGCGCCGCTGCTGTTCGACAGCGGCTTCAAGCTGGCGTTGGGGCAGGCTGCGGCCGTCGTGCTGACCGGCGTCTTCTGGTGGCTGGGCACACGACAAGCGGTTGAACAAGACATGGGGACGACTGTCAACAACAACTAATCGTCGGGCATGCTTTCTGCTTTGTTACACTATCGCTATCGGCCGCCTTCATGGGGCCAGGCAACTTTGTCACTTTATGGGCAGATCCATGCACCTTATCAACTCCAGTCTGAACCACGCC
Organism: Janthinobacterium sp. PC23-8; assembly: GCF_002250505.1. GTDB lineage: Bacteria > Pseudomonadota > Gammaproteobacteria > Burkholderiales > Burkholderiaceae_D > Janthinobacterium. The sequence continues at coordinate 178,632 of NZ_NJGY01000001.1, read as the reverse complement.
CTGCGCGTGCCGCTGGCCGCGGAAATCCATTCGCGGCCATTTTTGCAACTCGATGCACCGGAACTGATCACCCACCTGGCCGTCTACAGCAATGACGCGCATGATACGGGCAGGTCGAACATGCAGGCCCAGCACGCCACGCTGGCGGCGCTGTGCACGCATTTCGGTGTTACCGGCCCCAGCGGTGAAGCGAAGTATTTTTATTATGACTTCGGCCGCTTCCGCCTGAAATGGGAATGCCATACGGAATTTGCCACCTTCACCTTTGCCGAGCATCCCGACGCCCCGGTGCCGCTGGAACAGGCCTTCGAGCGCATGCCGTTGGAGCAATTGCCGCAGCAGTGGCTGGCCGGCCTGAAAGGCAAGCTGATGGTGGCGGCCCACGTGGTGCTCGAGCGCGCCGTGGAGCCGGCCGATACCTATATGCAGGGACTGTCGCGCGTGTTCGAAGGCAATACCCTGGTCGGCAGCGAAGTGCTGCAGGGCGGCGAGTTATGGACCGATTTCACCATCCAGTCCGACGGCTTCAGCCGCTTCATTATCCGCGACGCCGGCATGCGTTCGCAGCAGTCGGGCCGCCTGGTGCAGCGGGTGCTGGAAATCGAAACCTACCGCATGTTTGCCTTGCTGGGCCTGCCTTATGCCATGCAGGCCGCGCCGTCCTTGAGCGCGATCGAGAACGAACTGGCCACCCTGGCCGCCGCCATGGTCGAGACCGACAATGCGCGCGGCGATGACGGCGCCTCCGAGCAGGCCTTGCTCGATCGCATCACGCGCCTGGCGGCCCGCATCGAAAAACTCTCGCTCGACAATAGTTACCGTTTTTCCGCTTCCAAAGCCTACATGGGCCTGGTGCGCGCCCGTATCGAAGAGCTGCGCGAGGTGCGCATCGAAGGCATTCCGACGGTCGAGGAATTCATGGACCGCCGCCTGACGCCGGCCATGAATACCTGCGCCGCCATGGCCAGCCGCCAGGAAGCGATGGCCCAGCGCATCGCCAATACCAACGACTTGCTGCGCACCCGCGTCGGCATCGTGCAGGAACTGCAGAACCGGCAGATCCTGCAGTCGATGAACGCACGCGCCGCCCAGCAATTGCAGTTGCAACAGGCGGTCGAAGGCTTGTCGGTGGCGGCCATTTCCTACTATGTGATCGGGCTGTTCAGCTACACGGGCAAGGCGGCCAAGGTGATGGGCCTGCCGGTCAACCCGGAAATACTGGTCGGCGCGCTGGTGCCGTTCGTGGCGGCCGGCGTGTGGCTGGGGCTGCGGCGCATGCATCACAAGCTGCATGTGGACTGAGTGGGATAAAACTAGCTAGAAATAAAGTTCTAGACATAAAGTTCTAGTGTGCGTATATTGGCGTCATGTCAAAAAATACCACACTTCCAAGCCCCACCGCCGCCGAACTGGACCTGCTGCGCATCCTGTGGCAGCACGGTCCGCTCGATGCCCGCAGCGTCTACGATGCCCTGGCGGCCGAGCGCGCCGACGCCAGCTACGCCACCGTGCTGCGCCAGTTGCAGCTGATGCATGGCAAAGGCCTGCTGAGCCGTGATGAAAGCCAGCGGCCGCAGCGCTATGCGGCCGCCGAAGCGCAGGAAAAATTGCAGACCAGCCTGCTCAAGGATCTGATCGGCAAGGTGTTTGCCGGCTCCGGCAAGGCGCTGGTACTGACCGCCTTGCGCGAGCATGTGAGCGAGGCCGAACGCCTGGAAATTGAAAAAATCCTTGGCCGCAAAGACGGCAGGCAGCCATGACCCCCAGCCTGGTGATTGCCGCGCTGGGCTGGGCCTTGCTGTATGTCCTCTGGCAGGCGCTGCTGCTCGGTGCGGGCACTGCCGCCGCCTTGTGGCTGCTGCGCGGCGTTGATGCCCGGGCGCGCTATGCCGTCTGTGCATGCGCGCTGCTGCTGTGCCTGTGTATTCCCGTTGCGCACCTGCTGTATCTGCTGGCGCAGTCCGCGCCAAGCCCGTCAATTGCCGTACCGCCCGCCGCCGCGCTGCAAGCCTGGATGCCGTCGCTGGTGCTGGCCTGGAGCGCCGGCGTCGCCCTGATGAGTTTGCGCTTGCTGCTGGGCCTGGCCTGGGTGGGCAGGCTGCGCCGTCAGGCCGTGGCCGCGCCCAGCGATTGGCAGGCGCGGCTGGACGCGCTGGCGCTGCGCATGGGCTTGCAAACGTCGGTTCCACTCAGGCTGCATCACGCGCTGGCCAGCCCCGTCACCGTAGGCTTTGTCCGTCCCATTGTTTTGCTGCCTGCGTCCTTGCTGAGCGGCATGCCGGTGCCGCTGCTCGAAGCCCTGCTGGCGCATGAACTGGCGCACGTGCGGCGCTGGGATTATCTGGTCAACCTGCTGCAAAGCGTGGCCGAGGCGCTGCTGTTTTTTCACCCCGTGGTCTGGTGGCTGTCGGCACGCATGCGCGCCGAGCGCGAACTGGTGGCCGACGCGCTGGCGGCGCAGGCGCTGATCGACCCGCAGCAACTGGCCAGCGCCTTGTATGAGCTGTCTTTGCAGACGGCGGCGCTGCGCCAGCCGGGCCTGCTGGTGGCGGCACGCGGCGGCGCCTTGCTTGCGCGCATACAGTTGCTGATGGCGCCCGCACCCCTGGCTGGCCAGGCCGGCTGGAAGATGGCCGTGCCCGCCTTGCTGCTGGCCGGCGCCACCTTGCTGATGCAAACGCATGGGCAATCCTTGCCGAATGCACCCAGAATTGCAGAGGCTGCTTCCAGCCTGCTGGCCTTGCCCGTCAACGCCCGCCATATGCTGGTGTTCGACGAAGACGCGGGCAAGGTGCTGATGGCAAAAGACGCCGACGCCATCGTACCGATCGCCTCGATCACCAAGCTGATGACGGCCATGGTGGTGCTCGACGCCAGGCTCGATCCCGACGAAACGCTGCGCATCGTGCGCGCCGACGGCGAGACTAGCCAGCGCCGCAGCCTGCTGGCCGATGGTGTACTGGTGCCGCGCACGCTGCTGTTGCAGCTGGCGCTGCTGCCTTCCGAAAACCGCGCCGCCGCCGCCCTGGCGCGCACCTATCCCGGCGGCCGCGCGGCGTTTGACAAAGCCCTGCAGGCGAAGATCCGCAGCCTGGGTCTGACGCGCACCACCTTGAGCGACCCGGTCGGACGCGCGCCGTCCAATACCTCGACCGCCACCGATGTGGCCCGCATCGTGGCAGCCGCCGCGCGCTATCCCGAGATCGCCCGCATCACCACGGCCGCGCAGGCCAGCGTGGCCGTCGCCGGCAAGACACGCACCTTGCACAATACCAATGCGCTGGTCGGCGGCCAGGGCTGGGATATTTTATTGTCCAAGACCGGCAGCAGCAAGGAGGCCGGCAGTTGCCTGACCATGCGCATAAGGAGCGGCGGCAAGCACCTCACCGTGGTGCTGCTCGATGCCGATGGGGCCGAGCGGCGCGGCCTCGACGCGGCCCGCATCCGCAGCGCGCTGGCCGGATCTACCCATTTTTAACCGTGGAGAAAAACAATGACGAGCTTGGCGAAACTGATGATGGTAGTGGCGATGACGGCAGCAGCGGCAGCGGCAGGCAGGGCGCAGGCGCACGACGCCGCCGTGGACTGCGACGACTGCCAGGCGTGGAATGCACGCGTCAAACCCTTCAACATTTATGGCAATACCTGGTATGTGGGCGTGGCGGGCCTGTCCGCCGTGCTGGTCGCCAGCGAGGGCGGCCATATCCTGCTCGACGGCGCGCTGCCGCAATCGGCACCATTGATTGCCGCCAATATCGAGTCGCTGGGTTTCAGCATGAAAGACGTCAAGCTGATCCTCAATTCGCACGCGCACTGGGACCATGCGGGCGGCATTGCGGCCCTTGCTCGCGCCAGCGGCGCCACCGTGGTGGCCAGCGCCTCGGGCGCGAAAGTACTGCAAAGCGGCACCAATGGCAAAGATGATCCGCAATACCAGGCCAAGCCCGTGGTGCACGTAGAGAAAGTGGACAAGGTCACGGTGGTGAAAGAGGGCGATGTCGTCAAGCTGGGCCAGCTGGCGCTCACCGCGCACATGACGCCAGGCCATACGCCGGGCGGCACCACCTGGACCTGGACCTCGTGCGAAGACCAGCGCTGCGTCAATATCGTCTACGCCGACAGCCTGAACGCCTATTCCAGCGGCGACTTCAGGTTCACCGGCAATGGCAGGGGAAAGCAAAACACCCCCGATATCTCGGCCTCGTTCCAGGCCAGCATCGCCAAGGTCGCCGCTTTGCCCTGCGATATCATTATTCCCGTCCATCCCGGCATGACTGGCTTGGTGGAAAAAGCCGCCCAGCGCAGCGGCGATCACAATCCTTTTATTGACAGCAACAGCTGCCGTGCCTATGCGGAGAAGGCTGGAAGATTGCTGGCCAAGCGGCTGGCCAGCGAGCGTGGTTGATCCGGGAGGAACCGTTACCGCACCGCTTTTTGCAGCTCTGCCGGCAGTTGATACACGGGGCAGTACTGGTAAGCCGTGCGGTCGCCCTTGATCACCTGCGTAAAGTTCAAGGCGTCCAGCACCACGATCTGCTGGCGCTCGATGACGCGTGGTGCGGGACCGGCGCCGGCGTCGATGCAGCTCTGGTCAACCGTATAGATGCTGCTGCCGCGTTTGTGGCTGCGCACGGTGGCCTTGCAGGCGCGCGTGTGGGCGGTGGACAAGCCCTTGCCATCGTACTGGCGGATGGCGGCGTTGGCCGGTGCGCCGCAGTCGCTACCCTTGGCAACGTAAATGCCGGGCTTTAGCTGGTAGACGCCGCCCGGTTTCGGCGACGTATCGGCACTGGCCAGGGCAACGGATGAGACCCCCAGCGTCATGACCAGTATGGCGATAGTGTGGATGCTGCGTGTGTTCACTGCGACTCCTTGTAATTCAACGATGCCGATTCTACGACAGGCCAGGCGCAGGCCCCGTTTCGCATGCCGCAGCTCGGCGTGGCGCGATACAAAAAGATGTGTTTCCCCTTTAATGAGAAACAATTATCAATTACAATGCAAGCCTATTGCATTTACTTGACTCGCTTCCAGGAAACCCGAAACCCATGTCCCGCTACTTACGCCGTCCCGCTGCCTTGCTCCTGGCCGCCGCCAGCCCCCTGGCGTTCGCCGCCGATCCCCTGCCTTATACCGACACTGACACCGACACCACCGGCCACAGCCATATACCGGACGTGGTGAACGTGAAAGGCGAGCGCCAGCATTACCGCAGCCTGTCGGCCACGGGCGCCACCAAGACCGACGCCCTGCTGATGGACTTGCCGCAAAGCGTGCGCGTGCTGACCGGCGACTTGCTGCGCGATACGGGTGTCACGACCCTGGCCGGCGCGCTGGAATTGTCGAGCGGCATTGCCAAGCAAAGCCCGCTGGGCGGCCTGTGGGACAGCTATGCCATGCGCGGCTTCACGGGCGACCCGAATTTCGGTTCCGACTATATGGTCAACGGTTTCAGTTCCAGCCGTGGCTACAACGGCATGCGCGATGCGGCCAATACCCAGAACGTGGAAGTGCTCAAGGGCCCGGCGTCGGCCCTGTATGGCCGGGGCGAGCCGGGCGGCACTGTCAATATCACCACCAGGAAGCCGAAATTCGCGCCCGAGTACAGCGCTGACTTTTCGCTGGGCAGCTTCAACATGAAGCGCGCCGCCGTCGACCTGACCGGCCCACTGAGCGACAATTTTGCCTGGCGCCTGAACGCCGCGCATGAACAGGGCGACAGCTTCCGCGACACCTTGAAAGTCGAGCGCAGCCTGTTCTCTCCATCGTTCATCTGGCTGCTGGGCGACCATACCACCGTGTCCTACGAGATCGAAGCGGTGCGCCAGCGCACGCCGTTCGACCGGGGCGTGCTGGCCGTCAATGGCCAGCTGGGCGCGCTGCCGGTGTCGCGCTTCCTCGGTGAGCCCAATGATGGCCCGATGACGGTCAAGTCGCTGGGCCAGCAGCTGTTTATCCACCATGACCTGTCGGACCAGTGGATCTTGCAGGCCGGGTTGTCGTATCGCGACAGCGAACTGAGCGGTTATTCGAGCGAGGCGAACAATCTGCTGGCCGACGGGCGCACCTTGCGCCGCCAGCGCCGCCACCGCGATTTTTCCTCGACCGATGTGTCGGGCCGGATCGAGCTGGTCGGAAAAATCAATACCGGGTCATTCAAGCATGAAGTGCTGTTTGGCCTGGACGCCTACCATTTCGACGACCACCGGGTGCAGCTGCGCCGCAATCCGTCCGCCGGCAACGCTTACGCCATCGATATTTTTGCTCCCGTATATGGCGGCGTGGCCGATCCGCTGGCGCTGTCTATCGACACCCAGGAAGGGCAGAAGGCGCACGGCCTGTATGCGCAGGACCAGATCGACCTGGGTGCGCAATGGAAGGCGCTGGTCGGCGTGCGCCACGACAGCTATGACCAGGACGTGACGAACAACCGCCTGAACGTCAGCAATCAGCAGTCGCTGTCGGCCACCAGCCCGCGCGTGGGCCTGGTCTACCAGCCGTCGACGGCCTGGTCGCTGTACGCCAGCGCGGCCAAGGGTTTCCGGCCGAACAGCGGCATCAGCATCGATAACAAGGCATTCCCGGCCGAGCAGAGCCGCTCGTATGAGGTCGGCGCGAAACTGGAAACGGGCAAGCTGACCGGCACCCTGGCCGTCTACGATATCAGCAAGCGCAATGTGCTGACCGTCAATCCGCTCAATACCGACTTTGCCGTCGCCGCTGGCGAAGTGGGTAGCCGCGGCCTGGAACTGGACGTGTCGGGTGAACTGGCGCGCGGCTTGCGCGTCTCGGCGGCCTACGCCTATACGGACGCGACCGTCACGCGCGGCGACAATGCCATCGTCACCGGCAGCCGTTTTGCCAACGTGGCGCGTCACAGCGCCAATCTCGTCGCCACCCGGCAGTTCAGCCTGGGCACGGGCACGGCCAGCTTTGGCGGCGGCCTGCAATATGTGGGCGAGCGCATGGGCGACGTGGCCGTCAGCAGCAAATTCACCTTGCCGGCCTACACCACCGCCAAGCTGCTGGCCTCGTATTCGCCGACGCCGAAACTGCGCCTGGCCCTGAACGTGGAAAACCTGTTCAATCGCAGCTACTATGCCAGTTCCTATAGCCAATTGTGGGTGGCGCCGGGGGCCGAGCGCACGGTGACCCTGAATGCACATTACCGTTTTTAATCGATGACAACCGTTACCTTGACTCCCGCCACCGCCTCGCCGGCCGCCTTGCGCGCGCGCATTGCCGTCATCGACGTGATGCGCGGCCTGGTGATGCTGATCATGCTGTTCGACCATGTGCGCGAAACCGTCTTCATGCATCACCAGGTCAGCGACCCGATGGATATTGCCGCCGTCGAACCGGCGCTGTTTTTCACGCGCACGGCGGCGCATTTCTGCGCGCCGATGTTCGTCTTCCTGACGGGCCTGTCGGCCTGGCTGTATGCGCATCCGGCCGCAGGGCCGCGCAGCGCCACCGGTTTTCTGTTCAAGCGCGGCTTGCTGCTGGTGGTGCTGGAAGTGGTGTTCGTCAATTTTGCCTGGATGGGCACGTTTACGCCCGCCATCCTGTATTTGCAGGTGATCTGGGTGATCGGCCTGTCGATGATGGCGCTGGCCCTGCTGCACAAGCTGCCCTTGAAATGGCTGGTGGCCCTGGGCGTGGCGATTATCGCCGGCCAGCATCTGCTGACCTGGCTGCATGCGCAAGAGGGCACCCTCGGCTACTACCTGCTGACGGTGCTGCTGCAGCGCGGCTACCTGGTGGCGGACGGCGCCACGAAGGTCAAGGCCAGCTACCCGCTGCTGCCCTGGATCGGCGTGATCCTGCTCGGCTACGCGGCCGGCCCCCTGTATGCGCGCGGCCGCTCGCCGCAAGCACGGCGCCGCTGGCTGCTGGCGCTGGGTGGCACCAGCCTGCTGTTGCTGGCCGTGCTGCGCGGCTTTAATCTCTACGGTGAACACCTGCCGTGGGTGGCGGGCGAGACGGCTGTGCTGACGGTGATGAGTTTCCTGAACTTTACAAAGTATCCGCCGTCGCTGGACTTTTTGCTGTTCACCCTGGGCTTCGGCATGCTGGGCATGGCCTGGCTGGAGACACTTGACAACTGGTTCGTGCGCGCCTGCGCCGTCTTTGGCGGCGCGCCGATGTTCTACTATCTGCTGCACCTGTATCTGCTGCTGATCATCGGCAGGACCTTGACGGCCGTGCTGGGCATCAACCATGGCGACCGCTACGGCGTCGAGCATGTGTGGCAGGTATGGTTGTTCGCGCTGGCCATGATGCCGCTGCTGTACTGGCCCTGCCGCGCGTTTGCCCGCTACAAGCGCAGCTCGACGCAAGCCTGGGTCCGCTATTTCTGAGGTGCTCCTATTTGCAGTACAGCCGGTCGATGCTGTGCGACGACGACAGGTAATGCCGCGTCTGCCAGCTGATGGCCACCCGGTAGGCGCACGGCGGATCGAGCGCCACGTTGACGGGAAAACCACCGTTATTGCCTGGCAGGTGAGGCCCGCCCGCGCCGCCACGGAACAGGTAATTGCCCGGTGGTGGCGGTGGCGTGAAGTTGGCGGCCGGCAGCGGTGGCGGCGGATGCGCAATGCCGTTGTTGTTGGAAATGCTGAGGCTGAAAAAGCGCAGATGCGGATGGTCGATGCTGTACAGCAAATGCACGACGCCACCGGCCACGGGGTTGCAGGCGTTGCTGCGCAGCTCTTCCAGGTCCAGCGCGACGATCACGGGTGTATTGTCGAACACGATGGAGTCCAGGCCGTCGCTGGCCACCAGCGCCAGGGTGGTGGCGTCGCGCACCTCGAAGCCGAGACGGTAGCGGCGCACCGGCTCGCTTTCGGCCGCCAGCAGGCTGCGGCCCGCGTCGAGGATAGGCAAGCCGCCCGGCAGCTTGGGCGGATGCAGGCTGGTGATGGCATCGGTATTGACCACCAGCAGGTCAAAGGTGCGCAAAAAATTGCTGGTAGTAACATTGACCACCGAGGTGCTGCCGTCGCGCATGTCCACCGTCACGGCCTTGTTGTCGATGCGTATCCAGCCGCCCGGCTGCAGGTCTGCCGTGTCGATAATTACTGCTGCCGAGTCGCCCAGTCCCAGCCCGTTGGTGTAAAACACATAGCCCACATGGGTGCCGAGAATCTGCGTGAGTGGCGCCAGACTGGCCGGCGCCACCGAGGGCAGGGCGGTGGGGTCGTCGCTGCCGCCAGGCCAGGTCCATTCGCCGATCAGGAAACGGTATTCGAGCGCGTTTGCCGCAATCGCGCTGTTACGCAGCGGGCAGTTGCCCTTCAAGGTGACGCCGCCGCCAAACACGCAGGACAGCGCCGGCCCGCCCGCATAGCCTTGCGGCGAAAAGCCGCCCAGCGAGGGAAACGGGTGGATGTCGAACACCTCCACCTGCTGCCAGTGCGGCACGCCTTCCACGTCGGGCGGCAAGACTTCGCGCGAACACAATTCCACGCAAAAACAATGGCCGACGTTTTCGCGGCCCGGCGTGCGGCCCGTGGCCTGGGTTTCGGACAAAATCGTCACGCTGCCCAACTGGGCAGTGAAATACACATCGGGCCCGCTGGCAAGTTCCACGTTGATCAGGGGAGAGAACGGCGTGAGCGTAAAATCCGACGCCAGGTAGTCGATGCGAAAGCGGCCGGCCGCGTCCGTCACGGCGTCGCCCAGGGCGTCGTCCTGCAGCCAGTCGGCGTCAAAGGCGCGCACGGTGGCGCCGGCGATCGGTGCGTGCGGTTCGGCGCAGGTGCGCAAGGTGCCGCAGATGGTCCAGGCGCCGAAACGCGCGCGTATCAAACACCAGAACCGGTACGGCAGGCAATAGTCCCAGATGGCGACGAAATCGTCGCCCGCGCGGCGCCAGCGCGGCTGCACGATGGTGATGGAAAACTGCAGCGGCGGCGGTTCTTGCGGCCCAGGTTTGAGCTGCGGCACGGTGTGGCACAGCACGTCGACCTCGACCGCCTCGCCCTGGTATTGATCACCTTCGCCGATGGCAAAGCTGTAGTTGCCGTTCGCATCCGTGCGCGTTTCGGCCAGCAAAAACGGCACCTTGGCCTCGACGTCGTCGTCGCCCTGAATGGCAAAGGTTTCCTTGGCATTGGCCACCGCCAGCGCCGTGACGTTCTGCGTGTCGCGCACGCGGTACAGGCGCACGATCACGTGCGCCAGGTTTTCCGGACATTCGGCGCAGATCAAGCCGCACAGCTTGCCTCGCAGGATATAGGCCATGACGATCCCCTTGCTTGGTTGAAACAGGCGCCGCAAACGCTGCGGCGACCCTCTCAAGCTAGCAAACAGGAGCTTGAAGCCTTTGATATGGCGTAAAGCCAACCCGCTATTTAATCAGGGCAAGCACCTCGCGAAAACGCGGATGGCGGCAGTCGCGCAGCCATTCGAAGGCCAGCATTTCCACCGTCAGCAACTGCGCGCCCAGGGTCGCCAGCCTGCTGAGTGCCGCATCGCGGCTCGATGGCAGGCGCGAACCGACGGCGTCGATCGCGATGATCACATCGTAATCGCGTTCCAGCAACTGGACCGCCGTTTGCAGCATGCACACATGGGCTTCGCAGCCGCTGACGACGATCTGCGTGCGGCCGGCCGGCAGCAGGTCGATCAAACCGTCTTCGCAGGCGCCGAAATGGGTTTTCTGCAAAGTGTGCTGGCACAGCGCGGCGACTTCAAGCGCATTCGGCCCCAGCTTGCCGCTGTTCTGCTCGGTGCCCAGCACGGGAATCTCCAGCAGGTGGGCAACCTTCGCCAGCCGCACGTTCTGCGCCAGCACCGCCGCGCCATCGCCTATCGCCGGCATCAGGCGGCCCTGCAGGTCGACGATCACCAGTACCGCCTTGTTCGCATCCATCAGCATTGTTTTCTCCTTGATTGGTTTTATGGCAGCCAGCTGGGCGTGGCGGTTTCTCCCATCAGGTAACCATGGTTCAGCGCTATCACCTCGCGCAGATAATTCCATAACGCCCGCACCCGCGCGATATTGCGCCGCTCGGTGGGCGAGATCAGCCAGAACGAGCGCTGCAGGTCGATCTGGCCATCGAGCACGGGCACCAGTTCGTTCGACTGCTGGGCAACAAAACACGGCAGGATCGCCAGCGCCTGGCCGGCGCGCGCCGCGTGGTATTGCGCCAGCACGCTGGTGCTGCGAAACGTGCGCCTGGACTCGGGCGCCACATGGTCCATATAGCGCAGCTCGGCACTGAACACCAGGTCGTCCACATAGCCGATGATGGGATGCTGCGCCAGCTGGTCCACGCTGGTGATGGCCGCATGGCGCGCCAGGTAGGCCGGCGTGGCATAGAGTTTGAGGCGATAGTCCGACAGCTTGGTTACCACATACGGGCCGGACAGCGGCCGCTCGATGGAAATGGCCACGTCCGCCTCGCGCTTGGACAGGCTGACGAAGCGCGGCACGGCGATCAGGTCGACGCTGATATGCGGGTGGCGGCCGCAAAAGTGCGCCAGGTGCGGCGCCAGCACCACGGCGCCAAAACCTTCGGTGGCGCCCAGGCGTACCTGGCCCGACAGCAACCGGTTGTGCTCGCCCAATTCCTCGGTGGCGGCAAACACCGTGCTTTCCATGGTCTCCGCGTATTCCATCAGGCGGTGGCCCTCGGGCGTGAGCTGATAGCCGACGTAATTGCGGTCGAACAGCTGGGTGCCGACTTGCTCCTCGAACTTGCGCATGCGGCGCGAGACGGTCGAGTGATCGATGCCGAGTTTTTTTGCAGCATCGACCAGGCCGGCGCTGCGCGTCAGTTCCAGGAAGACCCGTACATTGTCCCAATCGAGCACTATTGTCTCCTTGTGCATTTTTGCAAAGGAAGTATGCATTAATTTCGCTTGAGCGCATATTTTTACACATGCAGAATGCAACTAAACATACAAGAAAAACCTTTATCCATCAGGAGACACTGCATGAAAAAGACCGTTCTGGCCATGGGCGCGCTGGCGCTCGCGCTATCCTTCAATGTTGCCCAGGCACAGATTTCCGATGGCGTCGTCAAGATCGGCATCCTGACCGACATGTCCGGCCCCTATTCGGCGATGGGCGGGCGCGGCTCCGTCATCGCCAGCCAGATGGCGATGGAAGACTGCCTGAAGGCCGAATGCAAGGGTATGAAGATCGAAATCGTTTCGGCCGACCACCTGAACAAGGCCGATATCGCCGCCTCGAAGGCGCGCGAATGGCTGGACCGCGACAAGGTCGACGCGATCGCCGATCTGACCAATTCCTCGGTCGCGCTGTCGGTGCAAAAACTGATGAAGGAAAAGGGCGGCATTGCCATGTTCAGCGGTCCGGCCACCGGGCGGCTGACCAATGAAGACTGCTCGCCGAACGGTTTCCACTGGATGTTCGACACCTATTCGCAGGCGGCCGGCACGGCGGCGGCCCTGACCAAACTGGGGCAAAAATCGTGGTATTTCGTCACCGTCGATTATGCCTTTGGCCACTCGCTGGAAAAAGACGCCAGCGAGGTCGTCAAGCGCAACGGCGGCACCGTGGTGGGCGCCGTGCGCCATCCGCTCAACGCCGCCGATTTTTCCTCGTTCCTGGTGCAGGCGCAAGGCTCGAAGGCGCAGGTAATCGGCCTTGCCAACGGCGGCGCCGACGTGGTCTCGGCCATCAAGCAGGCGCGCGAATTTCGTATCGGCAGCGGCAAGGACCAGCGCCTGGCGGCCTTGCTGGTATTCCTGTCCGACGTGCATGCGCTGGGCCTGGAAACGGCGCAGGGCCTGGTGTATGCGGACGGCTTTTACTGGGATTTTGATGACCGCAGCCGCGCCTTTGCGAAACGCTTTGAAGCGCTCAACAAGGGCGCCAAGCCGACCATGGTGCAGGCCGGCGTGTATTCCAGCGTCTACCACTACCTGAAATCGGTGGCGGCGGCGAAAAGCGACGATGCGAAAATCGTCGCCGAAAAAATGCGCGAACTGCCGGTCAAGGATCTTGTGATGAACAACGCATCGATCCGCCCGGATGGCCGCGTGATCCACGACATGTACCTGGTGCAGGTAAAAACCCCGGCCGAATCGAAAGGCGCGTGGGACTACCTGAAGGTGCTGTCGACCATTCCCGCCGACCAGGCGTTCAAGCCGATGGATGCGGCGGCGTGCAACCTGGTCAAGAAATAAACCCAACATTTACGGAGTCCATCATGAACCAGGCACTTGCCTCAGTCCCCGCCGTGCCCCTGCATATCGGTGGCAAGCACCACGCTTCCACCAGCACCGAATGGCGCGACGTGGTCAATCCGGCCACCCAGGAAATCGTCGCCCGCGTGCCGTTTTCCACCACCGCCGAAGTCGAGCTGGCCATAGCCACCGCCAGGGAAGCGTTCAAGACCTGGCGCAATACGCCGCTGGCCGCACGCATGCGCATCATGCTCAAGTACCAGCATCTGATCCGCGAAAATATCGGTGCTTTGGCCGAACTGATCACGCGTGAACACGGCAAGACCCTGCCCGACGCGGAAGGCGAAGTCATGCGCGGCCTGGAAGTGGTCGAACACGCATGTTCGATAGCTACCCTGCAGCTGGGCGAGATCGCCGAAAACGCCGCCAACGGCGTCGACGTGTATAACATTTACCAGCCGCTGGGCGTGGGCGCCGGCATCACGGCCTTCAACTTTCCGGTGATGCTGCCGTGTTTCATGTTCCCGATCGCGATTGCCTGCGGCAATACCTTTGTGCTCAAACCGTCCGAGCAGGACCCGTCCTCGACCATGTACCTGGTCGAACTGATGTACCAGGCGGGCCTGCCTGCCGGTGTGCTCAACGTCGTGCATGGCGGCGCCGAGGTGGTCAACCTGCTGTGCGACCATGCCGACATCAAGGCCGTCTCGTTTATCGGCTCGACCGCCGTCGGCACCCATGTGTACCGCCGCGCCAGCGAATCGGGCAAGCGCGCGCAGTCGATGATGGGCGCGAAAAACCATTGCGTGGTGCTGGCCGACGCCAACAAGGAACAGGCGATCAACAACCTGATCGGTGCGGCGTTCGGCGCCGCCGGCCAGCGCTGCATGGCCAATTCGGTGGTGGTGCTGGTCGGTGAAGCGCGCTCGTGGCTGCCTGACATCGTCGAGCGTTCGAAGGCCTTGAGAGTGGGGCCGGGCAGCGACCGCGAAGCCGACCTGGGACCGATGGTGTCAAAAGCGGCCATGCGGCGCGCGGAAAAACTGATACAGGCCGGTGTCGACGAAGGCGCGCAATTGCTGCTCGATGGCCGTGGCCACCAGGTGGCCGGTTACGAGGGCGGCAACTTCATGGGGCCGACGATATTTTCGAAAGTGAACGCCACCAATTCCGTCTACACCCAGGAGATCTTTGGCCCCGCCATGTGCGTGGTCGAAACCGACACGCTCGACGAAGCGATCGCCTTCATCAACGCCAACCCGAACGGCAACGGCACCTCGATCTTCACCTCGTCCGGCTGGGCCGGGCGCAAGTTCCAGAACGAGATCGATGTCGGCCAGGTGGGCATCAACGTGGCCATTCCCGTGCCGGTCGCCTACTTCAGTTTTACGGGCTCGCGCGCATCGAAACTGGGCGACCTGGGGCCGAACGGCAAGCAGGCGCTGTACTTCTGGACCCAGACCAAGACCGTCACCGCGCGCTGGTTCGCGCCCGACGATGGCGGCAGCGGCGTCAATACCACCATCGCGATGAAATAAGGGGCGGCGATGAGTACAAACATTGTCTTTATTGGCCTGGGCAACATGGGCCTGCCGATGGCGCAGAACCTGGCGCGCGCCGGCCACGCCGTCACCGGTTTCGACCTGATGCCGGCCAGCGTGCGGCAGTTCGTGGCCGGCGGCGGCTTGTCGTCCGAAGACCTGGCGGCGGCGATCGCGGCCGCTGACGTGGTGATCACCATGCTGCCGGCCAGCCGCCATGTGCAGGGCGCGTATTTGGGTACACCCTTGGGGGAGGCCGGCATCCTGGCGCAGGCGAAAAAAGGCGCCTTGTTGATCGACTGCTCGACCATCGCGCCGGAGGTGGCGCGCGAGGTGGCTGCGGCGGCGCTTGACAAAGGCCTGCGCATGATCGACGCGCCCGTCTCCGGCGGCACGGCCGGCGCGGCCGGCGGCACGCTGACCTTTATGGTCGGGGGTGCAGCGGAGGATCTGGCCGGCGCGCGGCCGCTGCTGGAGCAGATGGGCAAGAACATCTTCCACGCCGGCCCCAGCGGCAGCGGGCAGACGGTCAAGATCTGCAACAACATGCTGCTGGGGATTTTGATGATCGGCACCAGCGAAGCGATACGCCTGGGCGTGGCCAATGGCCTCGACCCGAAAGTGGTGTCGGACGTGATGGCCAAGAGTTCGGGCCGCAACTGGGCGCTGGAAGTGTATAACCCATGCCCGGGCGTGTTTGATAACGTGCCGGCCGCGCGCGATTACACGGGCGGCTTTGGCGTGGACCTGATGCTCAAGGACCTGGGGCTGGCGGTGGAAAGCGCCGGTGCCTCGGGCGCCAGCGTGCCACTGGGCCAGCTGGCGCGCCAGCTATACGACGTGCACAGCAAGTCGGGCGCGGGCGGGCTCGATTTTTCCAGCATTTACAGGCTGCAGCACCCGGCTGTGTAAGGTTTCAACCCGGATGACGGTGCGCCGGCCCAGGCGCACCGATTTGCCACCGCCTGCGTTCTGGCCATTACAGCAAACGGTCGTCCGGCAAAATGCCGCCTTCCTGCATGCCGGCGGCCTTGCACAGTGCGACGAAGCGTTGCTGCATTTCTGCGTCGTAGTCGATATCTGCACCACAACGTGGATACTTCTTCATGATTTGCGCCGCGCGTTCGGCACTGATGCCGCGTTCCGCAAACGAGGCGGCAGTGGCCTGCTTGAGCAATTTCATCTGGCGCAGGGCGATGCGCTGGCTTTCTGGCTTGCGCAGAAAAGTCCACAGGAATCCGATCAGCAGAATGTGGATGGGCAGTATCACCAGGAAAGGATACAGCACGCTGATGGCGCCGAGCACAAGCCCGGTGATCAGCACGCTCCTGTTGATGCCGAAGCGTCGCTTGCCTGCCCTGGCAATGGACTCGAGTTGTTGGTGTTTGGTGTAAACGGATTGCATGAGTTTGTCAGTAAGGGTGCCGGAATTGTTCAATCTCCATCAGGAGTCGCTGTTTTTCTTCGTCGTTCAGTTTGGTACTCTTCAACTTTTCAACGAATTCTTCGTGTGATTTGTAAAAAAAATCAAACTTGTTGTGCGCCGCCAGAAGGCGACGGTTTTCAAGCTCCGTATCGGAGATCAAGGCCTTGTCGTCTGCAATAGCATCATAAAAAGAGCCCTTCATTTCAAATCCCACCCTTGCCTCGCGATGATAGGGCTTGTTCACAATGCGGTAGAACTGCTCTTCGTCAAATTTGAACGGTCGTTTGCTGGCGGGGCTGATGAAGATCATCGTCAACAGCAGGGCCACGATCACCCATATCAGCCATTGCAGCAGGATGACCGTCAGGCTGAAATGGAAATAAACGGGCGTTTGCATATTCAGGGCTCTGTATATCTGCTGCACCACGGTGCCGCGATCGGCGAAAAATGCCAGTGATCCAAGTACCAGGCCACTCGTCATCCAGGTTCGGCTCAATTGTCCCCTCACCATTTGCTGCGGGCTGAGCGTGGTGGCGGCGTTGACTGCCTTGTATTTGAGGATAGGCCACAGCACATTGTCCGGAAAGTTGGCCCGCTCATGCGAGTCGCGCCGCCATCGTGGCCACGAGGCGTTGCTGTAGCTGTCGGACGCGCGGGCCTTGCTTTCGCTGAGTACCTCCTCCAGGCGCCCGGTCCCCAGGAATGTTCTGGGCGTGCCCTTGCCGATACCGGCAAGATAGTCTTTCAACGGGAACAGTGCCAGCTTGATGCGCTGCTGGCTCTCCGGGTCGCTGAGCCGCAATGCCTGTTCGCAGACCGACAGGTAGGGCGCGCAATTGCCCATTTCCGGCAGATGGCCGAACACGACGCGCGGCTCGCTCATTTTTTCGAGCTGGAAAAGCCAGAATTGCTTTTCCAGTAAAAGATAAATGTGCTCGCCTGGCGTCACGCTATGCAAGCTGGCGATCCTGAATTCAATCTGCTCCTTGCTATCATTTTCGAACAGGGCATAAAACTGCGCCACGCTGCCCACGATCTGCTGATCGGTATAGGTGCTGGTCGTCTGGTGTAGTGTTGCATTACCGTAACCATTATTGACGAGCATGGTCGATGTCGGTCCGTTGCGCGTCACGCTGGTCGTCAGAAGATGGTTGTATTGCCGCGTGCTGCGACAGGTATAGCGAGCCAGCGCGGGATGGATGGGATAGGTGACAGCTTCAGGCATCGAGTCCAGGAATATTTCTTGATTTGTTATAAGAAGGAAAATTGCATGACGGTGTTATGTAACGATATTGCCGGTAAGTAATGATGATGAACTTGAAATAGCATGCGTGCAATATGACTAATGTTCTATTGACATTTTCAGCATTGCGGCAATGCCGTTGTTGAGGGCGGGCGAGCAGTTGAACTGAGCAAGTCAACCGTGCAAGGTATCTGGAAGATAAGAATATACAATCAGCAACTTGGCAAGATGCAATATCCATCGTGCATGATCAATCTGCATGCGGGTCCTGCACAACACCAGGATTGCTGATGAACGACACCAGCAAGCATGCCATCGGCATCACCGGCCAGGAAGCGCAGCAGGCGCGCGCAGTTACGCTTTGCCCGATGCCGATACCTTGTCGCCCGCCATGCAGGTCCGGCTGGGCAAGCTGCTGGCGGCGGCCGACCACCGTGCTGGTGCTGGCATGATGTGATTCATAAGGAGCAATTGACTATGTTCAAAAATATACTGGCGGCGGCAAAACAGGCGGTAGGGCTGGACGACCACGATCAGTTGAAAAAAGGCCTGCGCGGCCTGACGCAGATGTCCACCCCGCTGTGGCAACGCGCCTGCGATTTTGTCTGCAAGGGCGGCGATCCGCAGGTGCTGCTGGAACTGCAACAGGGCGCGCCGCGCGGCGGCAAGCTGCTGGGCCGGCCGGGACGGCTGGTCAGCGGTTTCTACAGCTATAACATGGACAAGAAGGACGGCGCGCTGGCCGCCGAAAGCCTGCGCCATCGTCACCAGTTTTACGCGCAGTTCGATGCGGAAAAGCTCGCTACCGACTTGCTGGTCCGCCTGGGCAAGCTGCTGCAGGCGGCCGACCAGGGCGACTCGCTCGAGCGCGGCGGCGCACCGGTGCCCGACTGGCTGCATTACCTGGTCAACGATGCGCTGCACGCCAGTTTTGACGACACGCGCGCCGTTGCCACCGTGGTCAACCGGCGCGGCTGGCATATCGGGCTGCTGGTGCGCCTCTTGAGCGCCGAAGGCGAACCGGAAATCGCCGGCCTGCAGATGGTCTTCGAGCGCAGCGCGCTGTCCGACTATGAGCGCGAGCGCGCGTTGCCGTATCTGCTGGCGCCGGGCGCGCTGGATGACTACCTGCTGGCGCACGCCGCGCTGGTGGAGCAGCTGCCAGGCCTGCTGTCGGCCAGCGGCAAGGTGCAGCTGGCCAGGCGGCTGGGCAGCGCGCCGGCGCTGGCCGATGCCTTTGCCGCCATCCTGGTGCGCCTGGCCGTCGATGGCGGCAAGACCGTGCGCGCGGAAGCGGCGCCGCACCTGGCCGCCATCGGGCAGGAGCGCCGTATCGCACTGCTGGCGCAGCTGCTGACGACCGGCAAGACGGAAGAGCGGGTACAGGCGGCCGAGCTGATGGGACGCGGACTGGGGCCGCAGCCGGGGCCGGGGCAAACTGCGCTGCTGGAAGACGCGCTGGCGGCCGAAACGAGCAAACCGGTACAGGCGGCGATCCGCAATGCGCTGTCGTGGCTCGGTGCGGCCAGCGATGCAGGGTCCGGCGACTTGCCCGAGGCGCCGCTGCCGCCCGCGCCACCGGCCACCCGGCTCGGCGCCGATGCGCTGCAGCTACTGCGCGACAATTATGGTGCGCTGCTGGCGAAGTACCGCGTCGAAGCGCAGCAGGAACGCGAGCAGAACCAGCTGGGCAAGCACAAATACAAGTGGCAGCAGGATGCCTTGAAGCGCTACGAAGCGCTGAAGGACGACCATCTGGTGGCGGCCATCCGCGTGCTTAATGGTGAGGGAGGCAAGGGTGAGGGAGGCAAGGGCGGCGATCTGCCCATGAGAAACAATCTGGTGGGCAACGTGCTGGAATTCCAGGGGAAACTGGCGGCCTTGCCGGCATTTGGCATGTTGCAGATGGCGCGCTGGATCGTGGCCACGCAGCGCAATAGCCTGCGTTTCTGGCATGACGGCTTTTTCCAGCAGTGGCTGGCGCGCCAGGACCAGCAGGCGTTCGACCTGCGCCTGTTCGACCGCGCCATGCGCGAGGCCGGCGACCAGGGCGACAGCGTGGCCATGGTCTGCCTGGCCAGCAGCTGGTGGGGCGGCAAGCCGCAGCAGATGCTGGCCCCAGGCCTGGTCTGGCCCCTGTTTGCCGAACGGCGCGAGCTGATCGACCAGGGCCTGGGCCTGCGCGCGGTGGAAAAACGCCAGGGTGCGGCCGTGCCGGAACTGGGCGCCACGCTGGAAATACTGGGATTGTTCCCCACCTTGCCGGCGCAATGGCTGCCGCGCGTGATGGAGTTCGCGCTCGGCGAAGGCAAGCAGCACCGCGCCGCAGCGCAGCAGGTGCTCGCCGGCCTGCCGGACATCGGCAAGCGCGTGGCCGAAGCACTGGCGTCGAGCAAGCAGGACATGCGTATCGGCGCCGCGCGCTGGCTGATGGACCTCGATTACCGCGCCGCCGTTCCTGCCCTGTACCAGGCGCTGGACAAGGAGTCGCGTGAAACCGTGATCGCCGCGCTGTTGACGGCACTGGAAAAGCTGGGCGAGGACCTGAGTGCGCGCCTGTCGCCGCCCATCCTGCTGGCCGCCGCGCGCAAGGGCCTGAAGGGCAAGGCGCCGGTCGGCCTGGCCTGGTTTTCGTTTGACGCGCTGCCGGCCTGCCACTGGCAGGACGGCACGGTGGTCGAGCCCGGCATCATCGGCTGGTGGGTGGTGCTGGCCTGCAAGCTGAAGGAGCCGGGCGGCAATGCGCTGCTGCTGCGCTACCTGGGCCTGCTCGACGACGCCAGCCGCGCGGCGCTGGGCGAGACGATACTGCGCCAGTTTATCGCCCACGATACGCGCGGCCCGGGCATGCAGGTGGCCAATGAATATGCCGAGGCGCATGCGCCGGCGCGCTACCAGAGCTACCAGGACAGCGCCAAACGCTATCCGCAGTATTACAGCGCGCAGGGCAAGCTGACGCCTGAACAGGTGTTCGACGAAGTGCGGCGCGAAAAATTGCGCGAATACCTGGGCAGCGCCATCGGCGAGAAGGGCATCCTGGCGCTGGCCGCTTTTACGCCGGGCCAGGTGGCGCTGACCCTGTTGCAGGGCTATCTGCGCGACCATTATCCGCGCCGCGCGCAGATCGAAGCCATGCTCGATGGCCTGGCCGACGGGATGGACGCGGCCGTGATCCAGCTGTTGCTCGGCATCGCGCGCCGCTACCGCACCGCCTCGGTGCAGGAAAAGGCGCGCCTGCTGGTCGAGCGCATCGCCCAGGGCAAGGGCTGGAGCCACGATCAATTGGGCGACCGCACGATACCGACCGGCGGCTTTGACGACACTGGCCGTCTCGACCTGCCATATGGCGAACGGGTGTTCCACGTCACGCTCGACGGCGCCATCAAGCCGGTGCTGCACAACCCGGACGGCAAGGAAATCAAGGCGCTGCCCGAGCCGCGCCAGGACGAAGCGCCGGAACTGGCCAAGGAAGCCAAACAGCAGTTTTCAAACTGCAAAAAAGAACTGAAACAGGTCATCGCCATGCAGACGGCGCGCCTGTACGAAGCGATGTGCGCGGGCCGCGTCTGGCCGGCAAGCGAGTGGCGCGACTACCTGCTGCGCCATCCGGTCGCCGGGCGCCTGGTGCAGTCGCTGGTGTGGCTCAGCGCAGAAGAGGGCGTGCAAACCTTGCTGCGTCCGAGCGACGACGGCAGCCTGCTCGACGCCAGCGACGACGAGGTCACGCCGGGCGAGGGGGCCAGCGTGCGCCTGGCACACGCCTCGCTCCTGACGCCCGAACAGGTCGCCGCCTGGCAGCGCCACTTCAAGGACTACAAGGTCAAGCCGCTGTTCGAGCAGCTCACGCACCAGTTGCCGCCAGCGTCGCTGATGGCGGGCAAGCGCATTGCCGACCGCGAGGGCTGGGTCGGCGACACCTTTGGTTTGCGCGGTGCCTTTGGCAAGCAGGGCTATCTGCGCGGCCAGGCCGAGGATGGCGGCGTGTTTACCGAGTACCACAAGGACTTCACCAGCGTGGCTTTGCGCGTGCTGATCGAGTTTTCCGGCAGCGCCCTGCCGGAAGAGCAGATGGCGGCTGCCCTGAAAACGCTGGCTTTCTACCGCCTGCCGCAATCCTGGCGCGACGAGCCGCTGCCACTGCTTGAGGTGCCGCCGGTGCTGCTGGCGGAAGCGTATGCGGATTATCATGCGGTGGCCATGACCTGCGGCTACGATGAAAACTGGGAAAGCAGAATGCCCTTCTAGGCGAGAGAAAACATGACTGACAAAGACAAGCACGAGCATGCGGTACGCCGCAGCGCCGAACAGCGTTACGCTGGCGAACTCGAACGGCTGAAGGCGGCCGATACCGATCCGCGCCCCGAGGGCTGGCAGTTGTCGCCGCGCGCCGTGCGCCGCTTTATCCTCGGCGACGCCGCGCTCGAGGTGAGCCGCAAGTTCTATGGCGACGATCCGCTGGTCGACCGCGCCATCGTCACCCTGATGGGCCATCAGGGCCTGATGCTGGTGGGCGAGCCGGGTACGGCCAAGTCGCTGCTGTCCGAATTGCTGGCCGCCGCCATCAGCGGCGATTCGGCGCTGGCGATTCAGGGCACGGCCGGCACCACCGAAGACCATATCAAGTATTCGTGGAACTACGCGCTGCTGCTGGCCGAAGGGCCCAGCCGGCGCGCGCTGGTGCCGTCGCCGCTGTTGCAGGCGATGGAGGCGGGCAAGCTGGTGCGCTTCGAAGAGATCACGCGCTGCGCGCCCGAGATGCAGGATGTGCTCATTTCGCTGATGTCGGAAAAGCAGCTGATGATCCCCGAACTGGGCGGCGACGCGCGCGTGCATGCGCGGCGCGGTTTCAATATCATCGCCAGCGCCAACTTGCGCGACCGCGGCGTGCATGAAATGTCGTCCGCCTTGAAACGCCGCTTCAATTTTGAAACCGTCAAGCCGATCCGCGACCATGGCTTCGAAGTCGAACTGGTGCTGCGGCAGTTGCAGCGCGAGCTGGAGTCCATCGGCGCCACCGTGGTGGTGGGCCGCGACGTGGTCGAGCTGCTGGTGACCACCTTCCAGGAACTGCGCGCCGGCCAGACCCGCGAAGGGGCGGCCATCAAGACGCCGGACGCCGTGATGTCGAGTGCCGAAGCGGTCAACCTGGTGTATGCGGCCTCGCTCGAAGCGCTGCATTTCGGCGATGGGGTACTGCGTCCGCGCGAACTGGCCAACCAGCTGCAGGGCGTGGTATTGAAGGACAATGCCGACGACATCAAGCGCGTGCGCCATTATTTCGACACCGTGGTGCGCGAACGGGGCCGCCGCGATGATCTGTGGAAGAGTTTTGGCGAGGCGGCGCGCCAGCTATGGCTGTAGCACTGCCCGCCAGCCTGGCGGCGGCGCGCGGCAAGCTGCACGCCAACGGCCTGTATTTCGCGCCGCTGCGCCACCACAGCCCCGCCTGTGCGTTTGCCTTGCAGGCGATGCTGCGCGAGCTGCGCCCGGCCGCCGTGCTGATTGAAGGCCCCGACGCTTTCAATGACATGCTGCCCTTGCTGCTCGACGAGCGCACGCGCCCGCCGGTGGCGCTGCTGTGCCAGGCCAGCGAACAGGACGAAGACGGCGCCGCGCGCACCCGCTCGGCTTTTTTTCCGTTCTGCGACTACAGCCCCGAATGGGTGGCGCTGCGGGCAGGCACGGAGGTGGGTGCCCGGCTGGCCTTTATCGACCTGCCCTGGCAGGCGCGCGGCAATCGCGATAGCAGACAGCCGGAGGACGGCGAGGCGCGCAGCCTGATGGCCGAGCGCTACCTGGCCCACAGCAGCTACCTGAACGCGCTGGCGCGCGGCGCCGGCTGCCGCGACCAGGACGAACTGTGGGACCACTTGTTCGAGTCGCGTTCGCGCGCGGCCTTGCTGGACTGGCGCACCCTGTTCGGCGACGTGTTTGCCTATTGCGCCATGGCGCGCCTCGACTATGAACCGGCCGTGCTGGAAGGCGAAGGCAGCCTGCCGCGCGAGCGCCATATGGCGGCCCATATCGCGCGCTGGCGCGGCCAGGTCGACGGCCCCATCGTGGTGGTGACGGGCGGCTTTCACACCAGCGCGCTGATCGACCTGCTTGAACAAGCCAGGCCGCTTTCAAACACGCCTGCGGCAGCGCCAAGCTGGCTGATACGCTACAGCTTCGAGCGGCTCGACGCCTTGAATGGCTATGGCGCCGGCATGCCGGCGCCGGCCTATTACCAGGCTGTGTGGGAAGCGCTGCAAAGGCCTGGGCCTGGCGGCGAGCATCACCTCGTCGTTGCCGTTGACCAGCTCACGCAACTGGCGCAGCACAGCCGCGAACGCGGCCTGCAGGAGCGCATCTCGACGGCCGAAGTGCAGGCGGCGCTGCTGCAGGCGGCGCGCCTGGCGGCCTTGCGCGGCCATGCGGGGCCGGGCCGGCAAGACCTGCTGGACGCCATGCGCTCGTGCTTTGTCAAAGGCGCCATCGACGACGGCACGCAGGGCTTGCTGATCGATGTGCGGCGCCAGATGACGGGCAGCCGCCTGGGCGATGTGCCGCCGTCGGCCGGCTCGCCGCCGCTGGTCGAAGACGCGCGCGCGCAGGCGCGCCGCCACGGCCTGCGCCTTGATGACGGCGAAAAGCGCCTGGCGCGGCTGGACCTGTACCGCAAGGATCGTCACCGCCGCCGCAGCCAGTATTTCCAGCTGATGCAGTACCTCGATACGGATCTTGCGCGCTGGCAGGGCGGCCCCGATTTCCTCACCGGCAGCCGGCTCGAACTGCTGTTCGAAGAGTGGTCGTATGCGTGGACGCCGCTGGTCGAAGCGCGCCTGATCGAATTGTCCGGCGACGGCGCGACCCTGCTTGAAGTGGCGCTGGCGCGGCTGCTGCGCGAGGAGCAGGCCCTGGGCGCCGCCGGCCGCGCCAGGTCCGCCGGCAGCGCATCGGCCTTGCTGGTGCGCGCCTGCGTGATTGGCCTGCATGAGCGCCTGCCTGGTTTGCTCGACCTGCTGTCGCATCATCTCGACGACGACGGCGATTTTGCTTCCGTCGTCGCCTGCGGCCATGCGCTGGTGACCTTGTGGCGCGCGCGCGAGCCGCTCGGCGTGCGCGAGCATCCTGGCGTGCTGCACCTGATGCGGCGCGTGTGGCCGGCAGCGCTGTTCCTGCTGCCCAATCTGGCCGACGTGGATGAACCGGCGGAAAGCGCGCAGGTGGGGCAGTTGCTGGCGCTGCGTGAATTTGGCCGTGCCGCGCGCAGCGCCCTGAGCGGGGAAGAAGCCGGGCTGGCCTTCGAGGCGGCTGACCTGCACCGCCAGCTCGACAGCCTGGCGCGTCGCCCCGATGGCGCGCCCGGCATCTGCGGCGCGGCCAGCGCGCTGCTGTTTCTCGATGGCGCATGGAGTGAAACACAGCTGTCGCAGTTGCTCGAACAGCGTTTCGGCGCAGGCGCCACGCCGCAGGACGCCGTGCGGTTTTTGTCCGGCCTGATGGCCGTCGCGCCCGAGCTGCTGCCGACCCAGCCAGGCTTGCGGCGCAGCTTCAACCGGCTGGTGGGCAGCTGGGACGAGGCGAACTTCATCCGGTATCTGCCCGATCTGCGCCTGGCGTTTACGGGACTGAAACCGCAGGAGACGGGCGAACTGGCCGAGGCGCTGGCGCTGCTCAATGGCGCCGCGCCAGACGCCTTGCAGGCGCAAATCCATTACGACGTCAGCGAAAGCGAGATGCTGGCCGGCGGCCGCCTGAACGCGGCGCTGGCGGCCTGCCTGGAGCGCGATGCACTGGGCGGCTGGTTGAACCCGACACCGGAGACGCCGCATGGCTGATCATCAGGACAATGCCGAACTGCTGCGCCGCTGGCGCCTGATCCTGGGCCGCTATGCACAGCCCCTGCAAGGCGAATCGTGGACCAGGGATGACGGCCGGCTCGACGCCAGCCTCGATTACCTGTACGGCCGCGAATATGAACGCAAGGGCATGCTGCGTGATCGCAGCCCCGGCGCCGGCGGTTCGCTCGACCCCAGCCAGCTGCGCGCCATCGACTGGCTGAACCAGGCGCGCGAGCTGTTTCCGCACGATGTGTATGAAAAGGTGCAGGGCCATGCGATCGCACGCTATGAGCTCACTGGCTTGCTGCGCGATCCGTTTGTCCTGGCCAGCCTGGAGCCGAACCAGCAGCTGGCGCGCGCCCTGATCGGCATGCGCGGACGCCTGAGCTCCGACATGATAGCTGCCGTGCGCGCCATCATCGGCCGCGTGGTCGAGGAAATCACGCAGCGCCTGCGCCAGGATTTCGTCAATGCCGTGACGGGGCGGCGCAACCGCTTCCGCCGCAGCCAGATGAACAGCGCGCAGAACTTCGACTGGCGCGCCACCATCGCCGCCAACCTGAAAAACTATGACGCGGCCAGCAGCCGCATGGTGATCGCGCGGCCCATCTTCAACGCCAGGGTCAGGCGCAGCCTGCCGTGGGACGTGATTTTGTGCGTCGACCAGAGCGCCTCGATGATGGATTCGGTGATCTATGCGGCGGTGGTGGCCGGCATTTTGTCGGGCCTGCCGGCTGTCAATGTCAAGTTGGTGGTGTTCGACACCAGCGTGGTCGACCTGACGCACCTGGCTAGCGATCCGGTCGAAGTGCTGCTGACGGTGCAGCTGGGCGGCGGCACCAATATCGGACGCGCGGTGCAGTATTGCGAGCAACTGGTGGTGCAGCCGCAGCGTACCGTGATGGCGCTGATCAGCGACTTCGAGGAGGGCGCACCACCGGGGCCGCTGCTCGCTTCGTTGAAGCGCATGGCCGAGTCGAGAGTGACCCTGCTGGGCCTGGCCGCGCTCGACGAGCGCGCGCAGCCCGTGTACGACCGGGGCATGGCGCAGCGCCTGGCCGACCAGGGCATGCACGTGGCGGCGCTCACGCCCCGGCATTTCGCCGAATGGCTGGCGGGGGTGATGCAATGAGCTGGCAGACGGTGTACCGCAGCTTCGACGACGACAGCCTGGCGACCCTGGCCAATCCCGGCCTGCTGCGCCGCGCGCTGAAGGATGTGGAGGCGGGCAAGGTCGGCTGGCAGGCAGGCCAGGGCGGTGTCGTACTGGCCGATGGACAGCAGGTCAGGCTCGACGGCAGCGGCCCGCAAAAGGCGCGCTGCGATTGCCCGGCCCCGGGCATCTGCAAGCATATCCTGGCCGCCAGCGTGTGGCTGCGCGAACTGCCCGGGGAAGGCGCTGGCGAGGCTGTGGCGGCAGCCCCGGGCGTGCTGGAAGAAGTACTGGCACAGGACAGTGCGGCGCTGTGCAAGCAGGCCGGCAAGCCTGCCGTGCGCCAGGCGCTGGGCTGGCTGCTTGACGGCGATCAGGTAGAGGCCAGCGTGATCAACGCCAGGCTGCAGCTCGAGCTGCCTGCCTTGAAGCTGGCTTGCAGCTATCTGCGCGGCGCCGGCTACGAGGGCATGGTGTCGGACACGCCGGCCAAATTGCGCCGGGCCTTGCACCTGTATGCGCTGGCCTGCGTCTGGCGCCAGCATGGCCGCGAGTTTGCGTGGCCGGCCGGCATCGAGGCGGCGGCCACGCAGGGCGAGCCTGGCCTGAGTACCTCCGAACTGCTGTTCCTGGCCCAGGTGCGCCGCCTGCTGGGAGAACTGTATGACAATGGCCTGTCGCATGCGAGCGCGATCGCGGCCGGCCAGCTGCGCGCGCTGACCATGTCGGCGCGCGGCGAAAACCTGCCGCGCCTGGCCGCCATGCTGCGCGGCCTGGGCGGCACCCTGGACCTGCTGGTGCGGCGCGATTATCAGGCCAGCGAGCGGCTGGCCTTCGACGAAATGGCCGCCATCTACGCTTTGTCCTCGGCGCTGGAGCAGGCCAGCGACCAGCCCTTGCGGCGGCTGCGCGGCCAGGCGCGGCGCAGTTTCGATGCGGCCGGCGAGGCGCCACTGGAACTGCTGCCGCTGGGCGCTTATTGGTGGCAGACGCGCGGCGGCGCGCAAGGACTCACCTTGTCGTTCTGGGATCACGCAGCGGCGCGCATCGTGCAGGCGGTGCTGGCGCGTCCCGACGACGCCGACCGGTCGTTTACGCGCGAGTCGAGCTGGCAGGCGACCAGCCTGTGGCAAGGCGCCGGCAGCGTGCAGCGCCTGTGCGAACAGGGGCTGATACTGGCGGGCGCTGCGCTGGCCGAGGACGGGCGCATCGCCATGGACAGCCAGGCGCGCGCCAGCGCGGCGCCCTTGTGGGAGCTCGACGACCCACGCTGGCAGGCGATGGGGTTTGCCGACTGGACGGCGCTGTCCGCCTTTGTCAAAGACAACGTCGGCCTGACGGCGCAGAGCATCGACTGCGTGCTGCTGCGGCCCGGTGCCGTGGCGCCGCCGCAGTTGGACGAGGTGCGCCAGCAGCTGGACTGGCAGGTGTTCGATGCCAATGGCGCCGTATTGAACCTGGTGCTGCCGGCGCAGGAGTCGCTGCGCGCGCGCATCACGCGGCTGCAGGCGGCCGTCAGCGATGGCGCCGATATCCGCGCCGTGCTGGCCAGCCGCGCGCGCGGCGAAGCGGACGGCTGGCAACCGGTGTCGCTGTTGATCGCCAGGAACGGCAAGCTGCGCGTGGTGTCGCTCGATTTCGCCGTTGACGCCGGCAAGCCGCCGTCGGCGCTGTCGCGCTTTTTCAAGAGCCTGGCCGGTACCCGCCATGCGCCGCCCGTGCTGGCCGCGATTCCGGCCACCTCCCAGGTGCTGGCGCAGCTGCTCGAGCTGCTGGCCATGCAGGCGCGCAGCGGCCGGCCGCGCCTGGAAGGAGAGTTGGCGCACGAACTGGCGCGCCATGGCGCCACCTTGCGCGCGCTGGGGCTGGACTTGCCGGCGCGCTTGCTGGCCGCCTATCTGCAGGCGCCCACCGCCGGCCATGCGCTCAAGCTGGCCCATGTTTGCACCACCTGCATGGCGCTCGGAGCTGCGCGCTAAGGAAGACGGCTATATTGCATCCATATTCCCGCCTATAATGGGCTTGGCTGCCGACCAGGGACGAAAGCCTGCGGCAAGGCCTGTCCTGGCTAGCCTGAGTGGCGGCATGCTATGATATTTGTTATCGATAACAGTATGATGAGAGACTCATGAATCCCGATTTCCGTTCCAAGAGCGTGCTCGAACAGCATATCCTGCACACGATGCGCTTTTACCACCCGCGCGCGCTCGACGCCAGCGGCGGCTTTTACCATTTCTTTCTCGACGACGGCACCATTTACGACGCCACCACGCGCCACCTGGTCAGCAGTACGCGCTTCATCTTCAACTACGCCATGGCCTACCGCCAGTTCGGTGACGACGACTACCAGGCCGCGCTGCGCCACGGTGTAGCCTTCTTGCGCGATGTGCACCGCGACCCGGAAACCGGCGGCTACGCCTGGCAGCTGACGTGGCAGGACGGCGTGAAAACGGTGCAGGACGGCGCCAACCACTGCTACGGCCTGGCCTTCGTGCTGCTAGCCTATGCGCATGCGCTTGCCGCCGGCATGCAGGAAGCGCGCGCGTATCTCGATGAAACGTTCGAACTGATGGAACAGCGCATGTGGCTGCCCGAGCACGGCCTGTATGCCGATGTCGCCAGCGCCGACTGGGCCACGCTTGACGGCTACCGGGGCCAGAACGCCAACATGCACGCCTGCGAAGCGATGCTGGCGGCCTTCGAGGCGACCGGCGAGGCACGCTACCTGCACCGCGCCGAAACGCTGGCGCACAATATCACGGTGCGCCAGGCCAGCCTCGCCGATGGCATGATCTGGGAGCATTATCGTGCGGACTGGTCGATCGACCGCGACTACAACCTGCACGACAAGAGCAATATCTTCCGCCCGTGGGGCTACCAGCCCGGCCACTTCACCGAATGGGCCAAGCTGCTCCTGATCATGGAGCGCCACGCCAGGTTCATGGCCGGCCCGTCGGCATGGCTGCTGCCGCGCGCGCGCGAACTGTTCGACACTGCCCTGGCCAAGGCCTGGGACGGCAAGCATGGCGGCCTGCATTACGGCTTCGGCCCGCACGATGAAATCTGCGACGCCGACAAATACTTCTGGGTGCAGGCCGAAAGCTTTGCCGCTGCCGCCGTGCTGGCCAAGCGCACCGGCGACGAGGGCTACTGGCAGGCCTATGACAAGATCTGGGACTACAGCTGGAAGCATTTCGTCGACCATGACCATGGCGCCTGGTACCGCATCCTCACGCCCGACAATCAAAAGATCAGCAACGAGAAAAGTCCGGCCGGCAAGACCGACTACCACACCATGGGCGCCTGCTATGAAGTGCTGAACGTGATCGGCGGTGCGGCATGAACGCGCTCACACAGCAGTTTCCACGTTTCGTCTCGGCCGGCGAAGCGCTGACCGACATGCTGCGCACCGGCAGCGACCAGTGGAGCAGCCAGGTCGGCGGCTCGACCTGGAACGTGGCGCGCGTGATGGCCAGGCTGGGCGTGCCGAGCGCCTTTGCCGGCGCCGTCAGCCTCGACGTGTTCGGCGACGCGCTGGCCACGGCCAACGACGCTGCCGGACTCGATGCGCGCTTCCTGCAGCGCTACGCCAAGTCGCCGCTGCTGGCCATCGTGCACGAGCTGCATCCGCCGACCTATTACTTTATCGGCGACGACAGCGCCGACCTGCATTTCGACGCAGCGCAGCTGCCGGCCGGCTGGATGCAGGGCGCGCAATGGGTGCATTTCGGCGGCATCAGCCTGGCGCGCGAGCCGCTGGCCGGCAAGCTGGTGGCGCTGGCCGAAGAGCTCAAGGCGGCCGGCGTGAAAATCAGCTACGACCCGAATTTCCGCGTGATGATGGACCAGCGCTACGACGCCACGCTGGCGCGCATGACGGCGCTGGCCGACGTGGTGAAGGTGTCGGACGAAGACCTGGCGGGCCTGTTCCGCCATGACCAGATCGACGCCTCGTTTGCCCAGATGCGCAGCTGGAACCCGCAGGGCTCTTTCCTCTACACGCGCGGCGCGCTGGGCGCCTCGCTGTACCAGGGCGAGCGCAGCTGGCAGGCATCGCCACCGAAGATCGAGGTAGTCGATTCGGTGGGCGCCGGCGACGCCAGCATCGGTGGCCTGCTGTACAGCCTGATGTACCGCTCCGGGGCTGACGGCGGCGAGCACCTGCGCTTTGCCGTGGCGGCCGGCGCGGGCGCCTGCCTGGCGGCCGGCGCTTCGCCGCCGTCGGTGGAGCTGGTCGAATCGCTGGCGCAAAAAACCGTCGTCAGCTGATATTGGCGGCGTCACTGCCGGGGCCAGACCCTCAACGCCGCCAACGCAAAGGTCATTGCCAGCGCGCGGGCGGGTCTGATCCCGGAGTTTCGTTCAAGTTCCCGGCGCGCCCGACGATCCCCGCACCATCAACGTAAACTCCAGCAAGCGATGCGTGGCCGGCACCGCGTGATTCGTCCTGCGCTGCCGTATTTCTTCAAGCACCAGCGTCACTGCAGCGCGCGCCATGGACGCGATCGGCTGGTGGATGGTGGTCAGCTCGGGCCACACGGTGGTCGCCACCGGCGTGTCGTCGAAGCCGCACACGGCCAGCTGCCGCGGCACCGCCAGCCCCATGCCGTGCGCCACGGCCAGGGTGGCGGCTGCCATATCGTCGTTGCTGGCGAAGATCGCGGTGGGGCGCGTGGCGCCTGACAGCAGCAGCTGCGCGGCGTCGAGTCCCGAGCGGTAGGTAAACATCCCTTGCGCCAGCCTGTCTTCGGGCACGGCCAGGCCAGCTTCGCACATTGCATCCAGGAAAGCCTGCTGGCGCAGCAGGGCCGGGGTGTGGGCCGGATCGCCGCGGATAAAGCCGATATCGCGGTGGCCGAGCGCCAGCAGGTGGCGCGTCATCGCCAGCGCGCCCTGGTAGTCGTCGATGCGCACGGCGGAAATGGCCGGCGAGGGCTGGCCCGTCGCCACCGCGATCGACGGCATGCCAAGGAGGTTCAATCGCGCCTGCACTGCGGGCGAGTCGCACAGCGGCGGCGGGATCAGCACGCCGTCCACGCCGGCCGCCACCAGTTTGTCGATGGCGACGCGCTGGCCTTCGCCATCGATGCAGCGTTCGAGCAGCAACTGGCCGCCTTGCTTGCTGCATTGTTCCATGGCGCCGACCAGAAATTCGCTGAGATAGGCGGCGCTGGGGTTGCTGTACAACAGGCCGATGCGCAGGGTGCCGGTGCGCGCGGCGCGCGCCGCCAGATTGGGCTGGTAGCGCAGCGCGGCGATCGCCGCTTCGACCTTGCCGCGCGTGACGGCGCTGACGCTGGCGCGCCCGTTGATCACGCGCGACACCGTCATGGCCGAGACGCCGGCCAGGCGCGCCACGTCATGCACGGTGGCGCCGGCCGGCGTGTCGGTGGCCGTGGCGGTGAGGGGGGAAGCGGGGGCGCTCATCCTATTCGAGGTGGCCGCCGAACTTCAGCTTGCCGCTGATGCGCATGCCATGCAGCTGGCCTTCTTCCGGCCCGGCCGCGCCGCTGCGCTGCACCGTGGCGCGCCGCGCCAGGCCGACCGATAAAATATCGAGTACCATCAGCTGCAGCAGGCGCACGATCATCGGCACGAAGTTCAGATTGCCTTCCGGGTGGTTCAGGGTCAGCAGCACGTCGGCCTGGCGCGCCAGCGGCGAGCCGCTGGCGGTAATGGCCAGCACGCGCGCGCCGCAGCCCTGCGCCACTTTTACCGTGCGCAGCAGTTCGGGCAGGGCGCCCGAGCGCGAAATCACCAGCGCCACGTCACCGGGTTTGAGCATGGCGGCGCTCATTTCCTGCGCCTGCTGGTCGGCGAAATAAGTGCTGACGATGCCCAGGTTGAGCAGCTTGTGCTGCATGTCGTCGGCCACCACGCGCGCGCTGCCGACGGCCAGCAATTCCACCCGGCGCGCGTCGCGCAGCATGTCGATCGCTTCGGTCAGCGCTTTCACGTCGAGCATGTCGCGCATGGCCAGCGCGGCCGAGGCGCTGTTGCCCAGCACCTTGCGCGCCAGTTCGGCGTCGGAGTCCGACATCTCCACATGGCAGTGCGCCACCGTAATGGCGCCGCCCGTCAGGCCCGAAGCCAGTTTCAGCTTGAAGTCGGCCAGGCCCTGCACGCCGATCGAGCGGCAAAAGCGCATCACGGTCGGCTGGCTCACGCCCACGCGCTGGGCGATTTCGGCGATCGGCAGGGTCAGCATGGCGTTCGGTTCCTTCAGCACCCAGTCGGCCACCTTGCATTCGGACGGGCTCATGCGCGCACGCGCCTGGCGCACCGAGTCGAGTACCGGCGCGCCCGCGTTGGCGCGCTTGAGCTTTTGCGCCAGGATGGCGGCGATGCCGAGAAACGTCGGCAGTTCGGCCGTGATCAGGAAGGTGGGAATCTGCGCCAGGTATTCGTTCAGGCGGCCCTTCTGTTCGAAGCGCGCGCGGAACTGCGAGCGTTCGAACAGCGGCCCCAGGCGCGGCACGATGCCGCCGCCGATATAGATGCCGCCCAGGGCGCCCAGGGTCATGGCGACATTGCCGGCGATGGAGCCGAGGATGGCGCAAAAGCAGTCGACCGCTTCGAGGCATACTGCGCATTCGTTGGCGAGGGCCCGGCTGGTGATCTCGGCAGCCAGCAGCGGCTGCGCGTCGATCACGCCGGCGCGTTCGGACAGGGCGCGGTAGATCAGTTCCAGTCCGCGTCCGGAGGCCAGGCGTTCGGCCGAGACATGCGACAGTTCGCGCCAGGCATACGACAACACGTCCATCTCGCGCTGGTCGCAGGGCGCAAAGCTGACGTGGCCGCCCTCGCTGCCGAGCGCGATCCAGCGGTCTTCGGCCGGGATCATGCCCGACACGCCCAGGCCCGTGCCCGAACCGAGCAGGCCGATCACGCTGTCGGCGCGCGCCATGCCGCCGCCGATCTGCATGCGCTGGTCGGGCCGCAGATAGGGCAGGGCCATCGCCAGCGCGGTGAAGTCGTTGACCACCAGCAGGGTGTCGAGGCCGAGCGCGGTGCGCATCGCTTCGATCGAGAAGAACCAGTGGTGGTTCATCATGCGGATATTGTCGTCGTCGATCGGGTTGGCGATCGCGATGGCCGCGTGGCGTATGCGCGCCGAACCGGCGGCGCGCGCCTCAATACTGTCGATATAGGCGGTGATCGCGTCCAGCAGGGAAGCGTAGTCGTCGCAGGGCAGCACGGCCACCGCTTCCAGGTGGCCTTGCCGCGTTTCCAGCACGAAGCGGGCGTTGGTGCCGCCGATATCGGCCAGCAGGCGCGGACCATCGCTGAAACGGTCGGTCGCGTCGCTGCCCGCACTGTCTGTTCTTGCATCAATTCTCATGGCGGCGTTCTTGTCTCGTAGGCGTGCGCCGTCTTGGCGGCGCAACTGTCGTTATGGTGAAAACCACGGATTCTAGAGGGTATTTGTACTATCTGCCAAAAAATACGGCGACTCCTTTTCCGGCGCTTTCAGGCAAGCAAAAAAAAAGGTTTGCGCAAAGACAAAAATAGTCAAATAAAGTGTCTCGGACTAGTCGTAGGATTACAACATAATATGTTGATATTTGTTCGTAGTATAGTTACTATGTCTCTGCTGGAAAGATTTCTGGCCAGTATATTCGGCCACGAAATACTAGACAAAAACAACTACTGAGGAGACTTACCATGCTGCATCGCAACATGTTGAAGGCCGCGCTGAAAACGCTGCCTGCCGCTATCGTATTCGCCATCGCCAGCGGTTCCGCCATGGCGGACCCGATGTACCCAACCGATTCCGAAGGCTTCCACGGCTACCTGCGCGCTGGCGCCGGCAGCAACACGTCCGGTGGCGGCGGCTCGCAAGGCTGCTTCGGTCTGGGTGGCAACACCATGAAATATCGTCTGGGCAATGAGTGCGACGCCTACACCGAATTCGGCTACACCAAAGCCATCGCCAAATCGGGCGACGTGACCTACATGGCCACCGTCTGGGTCAACGCCTATGCGCCGAACTCCGACTTCGGCGACAACAAGGTCGGCATCGTCAAAGCCTACGTCGAAGCACAAGGGCTGGACTTCCTGAACGGCGGCACGGCCTGGGTCGGCAAACGTTTCTACTACCGTCCTGACATCCACATGCTCGATCTGCAGTACATCAACATGAACGGCACGGGCGCCGGCCTCGATCGCATTCCAGCCGGTCCGGGCAAATTCTCGTACGCCTTCTTCAAGGACAACGATATCGCCCAGCGCGACAAAAACGGGGTTTATCAAGGCACCAAATCGGCCGTGCGCCAGAACTTCATCTACGGTGAAATTCCGGTCAACACCAACGGTACCCTGGACCTGGCCGCGACCTACATCATCGGCGAAGGCAAGGACAACGATGTGTTCGGTCCACGTCATAACGGCTGGCAGCTGTCGGCATTCCACCGTCAAGGCAAGGTCTTCGGCGGCGGCAATACCTTCGGCGTGCAGTACGGCGTCGGCCCTGGCGTCGGCAAGGGCGGCGGCCAGTTCGGCGCTGCAGGCGACACTTCCTTCGGTTCGGATGTCAAGCGCACCCGCGTGTTCAATGACCTGGCGATCCAGCCGATGGAAAACTTCGGCATGGAACTGGTCGCCCTGTGGCAGAAAGACGAAGCCAAAGCCAGCGGTTCCTCGACCTGGACCTCGCTCGGCGTGCGCCCTGTCTACGCTTTCACCAACAACTTCAAGCTGATTGGCGAGCTGGGCACGGACCGCGTGACGCAATCGAGCGGCCCGACCAAGCGCCTGACCAAGCTGACCATCGCCCCGGCGATTTCGGCAGGCCCTGGCCTGTGGTCGCGTCCTGAACTGCGCGCCTTTGTCACCTACGGCAAATGGAACGATGCGGCCACCGCCTCGGTCAACACCGCCAACAACAGCGGCCCGATCTACAACAACAACACCAGCGGCACCTCGTATGGTTTCCAGGTTGAAGCCTGGTTCTAAGCTTTGCATCATGGGGCCACTCCTGTCGGGTGTGGCCCCATTTGATTGAAACAGACGAGATACCCGCTTGCAAGCGGGTCTCGGCAAGTGAGAGCGCCGGCACAGGCGCAAACTGACCTTTCTCGGCCTTTGCGCCGACACCCCCTAAAAGCTTGATCAAAAAAAGGAATTGTGGAGATGAAACTGAAATTCAAGATTACCCAAGTCGCCGCCGTCACCGCACTGGCATTTGCCGGCAACGCATTTGCCGCTGACGTGGAAGTGCTGCATTACTGGACCTCGGGCGGCGAAGCCAAGTCCGTCGGCCAGTTGCAACAAAT
The DNA here is from genome assembly GCF_002250505.1 of Janthinobacterium sp. PC23-8. Lineage (GTDB taxonomy): Bacteria > Pseudomonadota > Gammaproteobacteria > Burkholderiales > Burkholderiaceae_D > Janthinobacterium. The sequence continues at coordinate 143,007 of NZ_NJGY01000001.1, read as the reverse complement.
GGTCAAGGAAGCCGGCTTTGGCTGGAAAGACTTCGCAGTAGCAGGCGGCGCCGGCGAAAACGCCACCACCGCACTGAAAACCCGCGTCATTTCCGGCAACCCACCGACCGCCGCCCAGATCAAGGGCCCGTCGATCCAGGAATGGGGCGCCGAAGGCGTGCTGGCCAACATCGATGAAGCCGCCGTTGCCGGCAAATGGGATGCGGTACTGCCGAAAGTCGTGGCCGACATCATGAAATACAAGGGCCACTATGTTGCTGCACCGGTCAATGTGCACCGCGTCAACTGGATGTGGGTCAACCCTGAAGTGCTGAAAAAAGCCGGCGTCGCCACGCCGCCGACCACCTGGCCGGCGTTCTTCGAAGCGGCTGACAAGATCAAGAAATCGGGCGGCATCGCGATTGCCCATGGCGGCCAGCCTTGGCAGGACGCCACCGTGTTCGAAACCGTTGCGCTGGGCGTGGGCGGTGTCGAGTTCTACAAGAAAGCCATCCTGAAGCTGGACCAGAAAGAACTGACCGGCCCGACGATGATCAAGGTGTTCGACACCCTGGGCAAAGTCAAGACCTACATCGACAAGGATGCGGCCGGCCGCGACTGGAACCTGGCCACCGCCATGGTCATCAACAACAAGGCCGGCTTCCAGTTCATGGGCGACTGGGCCAAGGGCGAATTCACGGCCGCCGGCAAAGTGCCAGGCAAGGACTATCTGTGCGTGGCCGCGCCAGGCACAGAGAAAGCCTACACCTTCAACATCGATTCGTTTGCCATGTTCACGCAAAAGGATGCGAGTGCGAAGAAAGGGCAGATCGCCCTGGCCAACGCCATCATGGATCCGAAGTTCCAGTCGATCTTCAACCTGAACAAGGGTTCCATCCCTGTGCGTTCCGGCGTTTCCAAGGACAAGTTTGATGCTTGCGCCCTGAAATCGATGGAAGACATGGATTCCAGCAACAAGAACGGCGGCCTGGTGCCATCGTTTGCGCATGGCATGGCGCTGCCATCGGCCACGCAGGGCGCCGTGACCGACGTCATCGCCAAGTTCATGAACACCAACATGAGCTCGAAAGACGCAGTTGCCGAACTGGCCAAAGCCGCCAAAGTGAAGTAATCCCCACGGCGCCGGCTCCCCGCCGGCGCTGCTGCATCGCAGGTATCGCAGGCCCCCTCCGGCTTCGGCCCGGACGGGCGCCATACGCAGTTCTACTTCTACGGCTGTCCTATGTCCATACGCAAGCAATTTGATCGATGGATACCGCAGCTGGTCTTGGGCCCGACGCTCATCGCCAGCCTGGTATTCGTCTATGGTTTTATTTTTCTGACCGGTTATCTGTCCCTGACCGAATCGCGCATGATGCCGAACTTCGAGTTCTCCGGCCTGTCGCAATACTATAATTTGTTCGATAACGAACGCTGGTGGACTTCGCTGTCGAACCTCGGCATTTTCGGCCTGCTGTTCATTGGTCTGTCGATTGCCATCGGCCTGTTCCTGGCCATCTTGCTCGACCAAAAAATCCGTGGCGAAGGTTTTCTTCGCGCCATTTATTTGTACCCGATGGCGCTGTCGTTCATCGTCACCGGCACAGCCTGGAAATGGATGCTCAACCCCAGCCTGGGCCTGGAAAAGGTCATGCACGACTGGGGCTGGACCTCGTTTACCTTCGACTGGCTGGTCAATTCCGACATGGCGATCTACACCGTGGTGATCGCCGGCGTATGGCAGTCGTCGGGCTTCGTGATGGCGCTGTTCCTGGCCGGCCTGCGCGGCATCGATGACGAGATCATCAAGGCGGCGCAAGTCGATGGCGCCTCGTTGCCGACCATCTACTGGCGCATCGTGATTCCCGCCATGCGTCCGGTGTTCTTCAGCGTGATATTGATCCTGTCGCATATCGCGATCAAGAGTTTCGACCTGGTGATCGCATTGACCTCGGGCGGCCCGGGCAACTCGTCCGACGTGCCGGCGATCTTCATGTACCAGTTTTCCTTCACCCGCGGCCAGTTGGGCCTGGGCTCGGCGTCGGCAATGATGATGCTGGCCACCATCGTGGCCGTGCTGGTGCCGCTGATGTACCTGGAAACGCGCAGCGCAAAGGCGATGAGATGACACACACACGCAAGCATCAATTGACACTCGGGCGGGTGGTCCTGTACCTGTTGCTGGTCCTGTTCGCCCTGTATTACATCATTCCGCTGTACGTGACCCTGTCGACGTCGTTCAAGTCGCTCGACGAGATCCGCAGCGGCAACCTGCTGGCGCTGCCGCAGGTATGGCAGTTCGAATCGTGGGGCAAGGCCTGGTCCTCGGCCTGTACCGGCGTGACCTGCAACGGCCTGCAGCCGTTCTTCTGGAACTCGCTCGAAATGGTGGTGCCTGCCGTCTTGATCTCGACCTTTATCGGCGCCTTCAACGGCTATGTGTTCGCACACTGGCGCTTCCGTGGTTCGGAACTGCTGTTCGCCGGCTTGCTGGTGGGCTGCTTCATTCCGTTCCAGGTGGTGATCCTGCCGATGGCGCGCCTGCTGGGCGACTTCGGCCTGGCCAACACCACCACCGGCCTGGTGTTCGTGCACGTGGTGTATGGCACGGCGTTTACGACCCTGTTCTTCCGTAACTACTACACCAGCGTGCCGGAAGAGCTGATCAAGGCGGCCCGCATCGACGGCGCCGGCTTTTTCCTGATCTTCCGCAAGATCGTGCTGCCGATTTCCGGCCCGATTTTTGTCGTCTGCATCATCTGGCAGTTCACGCAGATCTGGAACGATTTCCTGTTCGGCATCGTGTTCGCCAGCGGTGATTCGCAGCCGATCACGGTGGGCCTGAACAACCTGGTCAACACATCGACCGGCGTGAAGGAATACAACGTCAATATGGCCGCCGCCGTGATCGCGGCGTTGCCGACACTGCTGGTCTATCTGGTCGCAGGCCGTTATTTTGTGCGCGGGCTGACCGCAGGCGCAGTCAAAGGTTAAGGAAAAACATGTCTAGCTTATCGATTCGTAATATCCGCAAGGTCTACACCAACGGCGCCGAAGTGCTCAAGGGCATCGACATCGAGATCAAGGACGGCCAGTTCCTGATCCTGGTCGGCGGCTCCGGCTCCGGCAAGTCCACCCTGCTGAACATGATCGCCGGCCTGGAAAGCGTCACCTCGGGCGAGATCATGATCGACAACAAGGTCGTCAACGACCTGCCGCCGAAGGACCGCGACATCGCCATGGTGTTCCAGTCCTACGCCCTGTATCCGTCGATGACAGTGCGCGAGAATATCGCGTTTGGCCTGAACGTGAAAAAGGTCGCCAAGGCCGAACAGGAAGAGATCGTCAACCGCGTCGCCGAGACGCTGCAGATCTCGCACCTGCTCGACCGCCGTCCGGCGCAACTGTCGGGCGGCCAGCGTCAGCGCGTGGCCATGGGCCGCGCCATTTCGCGCAAGCCCTCGCTGTTCCTGTTCGACGAACCGCTGTCGAACCTGGACGCCAAGCTGCGCGTGGAAATGCGCGCCGAAATCAAGCGACTGCACCAGCGCCTGAAAGCCACCATCGTCTACGTCACGCACGACCAGATCGAGGCAATGACGATGGGCGACCTGATCGCCGTGATGAAGGATGGCGTGGTGCAGCAGCTGGGCACGCCGCAGGAAATCTACGATAATCCGGCCAATCTGTTCGTGGCCGGCTTTATCGGCTCGCCATCGATGAACTTTATCACCATCAAGCCGGTGATCGAGAACGGCGCCGTCTCGGCCGTCATCGAAAACGGCGGCAACAACATGCGCCTGGAGCTGCCGTTCGATGCCGAAAAGCTGCGCAGCCATGTCGGCCGCGACGTGATCCTGGGCATCCGCCCGGAACAGATCACCGACATCAGCAGCGCGCACGGCGACGTCGGCCAGGAACTCGCTTGCCTGGTCGACCTGGTCGAACCGACCGGTCCGGACACCCTGCTGACCACCCGCCTGAACGGCGCGGCCGTCACTTGCCGCACCCATCCGATCGAGGCCGTGCGCCCCGGCCAGACCATGCAGCTGTCGTTCAACCTGTCGAAAGCGGCCCTGTTCGACCCGGCCAATGGCGAACGCATCGCGTAATTGATCGCGCCACATGCATGGCCCGGCCGCCGCAAGGTTGCCGGGCCATTTTTTTGCAGGCAGCCTCAGCGCGGCGATATCGGCTTTATGTATGTTGGCGAACATAAGAATTCATGGCGGGAATTTAAAATGACGGCTAACTGTAGCGTTCAGTAACGCTGCCCCTGACCATGCGGTGCCACTCGCGGCTGGTCTTTGTCGAAGCATCGCTGTTCTTACCTGAAGCTGGCTTGTTATGAATGACAACACTACCGCGCGCGCGCAGCGCAAGCCCACCACCCGCGTCTCGACCGGCATCGCCGGCCTCGACGATATCCTGTGCGGCGGCTTGACGGCCCAGCGCGTCTACCTGGTTGAAGGCTCGCCCGGCACCGGCAAGACCACCCTGGGCCTGCAGTTTTTGCTCGAAGGTGCGGCCGAGGGCCAGCCTGGCTTGTACATTACCCTGTCGGAAACCGCAGATGAGCTCGACGCCGTGGCGCAAAGCCATGGCTGGGATATGGACGGCATCGCCGTGTTCGAACTGGCGAACGACAATTCACTCGACCCGGACGCCCAGCAATCGGTGTTTCACCCGTCCGAAGTGGAGCTGGGCGAGACCACCCGCAGCGTGATGGAGCAGGTCAATAGCTTGAAACCGCTGCGCGTGGTATTCGACAGCCTGTCCGAAATGCGGCTGCTGGCGCAAAATCCGCTGCGCTACCGGCGCCAGATCCTGGCGCTGAAACAATTCTTTTCCCTGCGCGACTGCACCGTGCTGCTGCTCGACGACAAGTCGAACACGCCGGACCAGCAACTGCACAGCATCGCCCACGGCGTGATCAGCCTGGAACAGATCGCGCAGGAGTTCGGCAAGGAACGGCGCCGCGTGAATGTCATCAAGATGCGCGGCACCAAGTTTCGCGGCGGCTACCATGACTATATCCTGGAAACGGGCGGCCTGAAAATCTTCCCGCGCCTGATCGCAGCCGAACACAACCGTGACTTCGTCGCCCGTGTCAGCTCGACCGGCGCCAGCGCTTTCGACGAACTGCTCGGTGGCGGCTTGCCGTCTGGCACCAATACCCTGATTGTCGGCCCGTCGGGCATCGGCAAGACCACGGTGTCAGTGCGCTGCCTGCTGTCGGCGCTCGAGCGTGGCGAAAAGGCCTCGTTCTACCTGTTCGACGAAGGCCTGGCGACGTTTTTCGCGCGCTCGGCCGCGTTGCAGATGGACTTGCGGCCGTACTCGGACAGCGGCCAGCTGGCGATCCACCATGTCGACCCGGCGGAACTGGCGCCAGGCGAGTTTGCCCATATGCTGCGCGACGCCGTCGAGCAGTCGGGCGTGCAATTTATCGTCATCGACAGCCTGAACGCCTATCTGCAGGCGATGCCTGGCGAGCACTTTTTGACCTTGCAGATGCACGAACTGCTGTCCTACCTGAACCAGCAGGGCGTGACCACCGTGCTGGTGCTGGGCCAGCACGGCCTGATCGGCGAAGTGCGCTCCGACGTGGACCTGAGCTACCTGAGCGACACCACCGTGCTGCTGCGCTTTTTCGAATCGAACGGCAAGCTGCGCCGCGCCATTACCGTCATCAAGAGCCGCACCAGCAACCATGCGCTGACCATCCACGAACTGCAACTGGGCGCGGGCGGCATTGTGATTGGCGGCGCACTGGAAGGTTTTGAAGGCATATTGACGGGCTTGCCGACCTACCGCGGCGCCACCCCCATGATGCTGGCGGGGTCCGATGAGCCCCGATAATGGCGCGCTCGACGAGCGGGTCCTGATCCTGGCGCCGCATGGACGCGACGCCGAAGTGATCCACCAGGTGCTGGCGCGCAATGGCTTTGGCGGCGGCGCGGTGGCCGGTTTCGACGCCATGGTGGCCGAACTGCAGCTCGGCGCCGGCGCCTGCGTGATCGCCGAAGAAGCCTTGCAGGATTCCAGCGTCAACCAGCTGCTGGCATGGCTGCGCACACAGGAACCGTGGTCCGATTTTCCCTTCGTGATCCTGATTTCCAAGCACAATGGCCTCGCGCCGCAAGCGGCGCGCAGCACCTTCGACCAGTTGGGCAATATCATCCTGCTGGAGCGGCCCTTGAATGCCGAAACCTTGCGCAGCGCCGTTGCCTCGGCCTTGCGCGGACGCAAGCGCCAGTACGAAGCGCGCAAGATCCTGGTCGAACGCATGCGCGCGGCCGAAAGCCTGCGCGACAGCCGGGTCCAGCTGCTGCAACTGAATGAAACGCTCGAATCGCGCATCGAGGAGCGTACGCGCGCGCTGGCGCAGGCCAATGACCGCCTGATGAATGAAGTGATCGAACGCGAGCGGGTGCAGCTGGCCATGGTGCAGCTGCAAAAGATGGAGGCGGTCGGGCGCCTGACGGGCGGCATCGCGCATGACTTCAACAACCTGCTCAATGTGATCCAGGGCAGCATGGACCTGATCCTGTATCTGTCCAAGGACGAGAACGCCCGCCGCAAGGCCGAAGTGGCGCGCCGCGCCTGCGAACGTGGCGGCAAGCTGACCAGCCAGTTGCTGGCGTTTTCACGCAACCAGCGCCTCAACTTGCGCGCCACCGATATCCGCACCCTGTTCGATGGCGTGCGCGAACTGATGGCGACCTCGCTCGGCTCGGCCGTCAAGCTGTCCTTCGATATCGACGCGCGCCTGCGCTTCGTGATGGCCGACCTCAATCAGATGGAAATGGCCTTGCTTAACCTGGCCATCAATGCGCGCGACGCCATGCCTGCCGGCGGCAAGCTGCTCGTGCGCGCCAGCCTGGCCGATGCGCCCGACGGCCTGCTGCCGGCCGGCCCGTATTGCCTGATCACCGTCACCGACGACGGCCAGGGCATGGACCCGGCGATTGCCGCCAAGGTGTTCGAACCGTTCTTCACCACCAAGGCGATCGGCAAAGGCACGGGCCTGGGGCTGAGCCAGGTGTATGGCATGGCCCTGCAGTCGGGCGGCACGGCGCGCGTGCTTAGCGAGCCGGGCATTGGCACCACGATCGAAATCTGGCTGCGCCTGGCCAGCGACGAAAAGCCGGCGCCGGACGAGCGCCTCGATGGCGCGCCGCCGCTGGCAGGCAAGGGCGAAGGCGCGCGCATCCTGGTGGTCGAAGACGACAGCTCGGTGCGCCTGTCGATGGTCGAATCGCTCGAAGCGCTCGGTTACCAGGTCAGCCAGGCGCAGGACGGCCATGCCGGCCTGCACGAACTGCGCCGCGACCAGCCCAGCCTGATGATCACCGATTACCTGATGCCGGGCATGACGGGCGCCGAACTGGTGGCGATCGCCAACCGCGAGTTTCCCGGCCTGCCGATGATTATCGCCACCGGCTACGCCGACATGGAAGCGATCGACCGCGTGATCGGCAGCAACACCGTGCTGCGTAAACCTTTCCAGCTGGCGGACCTGGCAGCCACGGTAAAACAGGCGCTGGGACGGCAGGGCGGGCTGGCGCCATGAGCGAAATTATGTCGCCCGCCTGTCCCGATGGCGCCGTTGGCACTGGAATGGCAAAAAAACAAGCCCGATAGCAGGCTGGTGCCGCAATGACGCTTTCCATAAAGCGTGGATCGACCTGACCAAAACGCATTGGGGTAATCCGTGCGCTCGATATTGCCAAGGCCGGGAGCCTGGTGCTGTATCTCGCCGGCGCTAAACGGTGGCGTTTTCGTCGCGCACCTCGCCGTCGGCGCTGAAGCACTGCGCCACGGCCTGCGCATCGTGTGCCTTGTCGGCCTGAAAATAAGCGGCCACCACGACCGGCAAGTTGAGCGTCATGTCGTTTCTCCTGTCAGTTGAACGAAGACTCATCATAAATGCCATGATTTTGTCGCGATACGCAGGTTTGACAGGTAAGCTATCAACTTCAAGTTAATAATCAACACCATGAAAGCAGTCTCGCTGGAAGCCATCCGCCTCTTGCGGCTCGAGCGGATGCTCCAACCGTTCATTGCGCCTACCTCGGGCTTGTTTCTGTATTTCGCGGCCAAAACCCAAGGCCAGCCCAAGCTGCGCGCGTTGATCGATATGGCCACGGCGCAGCTGCGGCAAGGCATTCTTGGCCTGACGTCAACTTGTCCTTCACCTTGACGACGGTCCAGCTTAGAACTCTTCCCAATCCTCAAGGTTGCCCTTGTCCACGATCTTGGCCTGGCGGGCAATCGGCTTGCTCGCTGCGCTCCTGGTTTGCGCTGCCTTGGCGGGCGAGAGCGGCAAGCGCGCCGCTGCGCGCGGCGCGACCTGACGCGGCCCGGCATGCTGGCTGGCGCCAACGGTGCTCGCCAGCTTGAACACGCTGACCACTGCGGACAGATCTGTCGCCTGTTCCTGCATCGCGCTTGCCGCCGCCGACGCTTCCTCGACCAGCGCCGCATTCTGTTGGGTCACTTCATCCATCTGTGCTATCGCCGAGTTGACCTGCTCGATGCCCATGGTCTGTTCCAGGCTGGCGGAGGCGATCTCGCTCATGATGTCGGTGACGCGGGTAATCGACTGCACGATATCGGCCATGGTCGCGCCGGCGTCGTCGACCAGCTTGCCGCCGACCGCCACCTTGGTGACCGAATCGTCGATCAGCACCTTGATTTCCTTGGCCGCAGCGGCGGAGCGGTGCGCCAGGTTGCGTACCTCGGTGGCGACCACGGCGAAGCCGCGGCCCTGCTCACCGGCCCGTGCCGCTTCCACGGCGGCATTGAGCGCCAGGATATTGGTCTGGAACGCGATGCCATCGATGACGCCGATGATATCGACGATCCTCTTGGACGATGCATTGATCGAGGCCATGGTCTCGACCACCTGCGCCACCACGCTGCCGCCCTTGACCGCCACTTCCGAGGCCGACACCGCGAGCGCGTTGGCCTGGCGTGCATTGTCGGCATTCTGCTTGACGGTGCCGGTCAGTTCTTCCATGGACGATGCGGTTTCTTCGAGCGAACTGGCTTGTTGCTCGGTGCGCGAGGACAGGTCGAGGTTGCCGGCCGCGATTTGATGCGAGGCGGTGGCGATGGTATCGGTGCCAGTGCGCACGCGGCCGACGATACCGGCGAGTTGATCGCGCATCGTTTTGATCGAGAACATCAGGCTGGTCTTGTCGGCATCGCGCACCATGATGGGCCGGTCCAGATTGCCGCCTGCAATTTCTTCGGCGACGGACATCGCGTAGCTCGGTTCTCCGCCTAATTGTTTCAAAATGCTTTGTGTGATGGCGATGCTGGCGCCGATCGAGGTCAGCATGCCGATGACGGAAATCAGCATGATCAAATTTCTGCTCTGATTATATTTTTCGTGGGCTTCGAGCGCCGTCTGGTTGCTGGTTTTTATTTCATAGTCCCTGAACTCGATCAGCAGATTGATCCATTTGTCCAGCGCAGGTCCGGTCTCGCCCATCAGCACGTCCGGTGCGCCGGGATCGTTGGCCAGGCCGAGGCTGGACGCTTTTTTCACCAGCGGCAGGGCGGCTGTTTTTACTTCGGCTATTTTAGCCAGATAGGTTTTTTCCTCGGCACTGGTATTCGGATCGCTCTGGAATAATTTTTCCAGTTGCTCGGCATATCTTTCGTATGACAGCAGTTTTTCTTCAAATATTTTTTTCTGCACCTCCATTCTAGGCATGTCGGACAGGACAATCAGATTGCGCATGGCGGCCGATGCTTTTTGCGCTTCGCCCATGGCTTGAGAAATCAGATTGGCCTCTTGCGCATTGAAATCTACCGTGACGGTCAGCGACTCGTTCAACGAGGCCAGTTTATTGATGCTCAGCACAGAGATCAATATTAAGATGGCGAGCACGATACCGAAGCCGATAGCCAGACGGGTGCGGACTTTGAATGTGGAAAATATCATTATTATTTTAACAATGTTTTAGCATTGTTATTTCAGTAAAATTGAGTTTCTATGATTACCCGATGCCAGCCGCCCGATGCGGGAAAGAGGGGTAGCGCTTGCTCTTTGAAACGGCCGTGTCTTGTGCGTAAAATATAGTGTGATCGGCGTGATTACAGCCTGACAGGCGGCTTCCAGGTCACTCATTTCACTGTAACATATTATTTTGTGAATATATATGTGACAGGTAAAAATGAGAAATTTGTGTTGTTTGTGTGTCAAAAAACGAATATCATCAATTTAATTGGCGGTATTGTATTTTCATTGTGTACAATTGATTTGCAATACGGCTGCTGCAAGCCGCTCGGTCAGATTCCTCCAGCCGGGAAAATATCAGCGCCTTGCGCGCCAGTCAATTCCCGATGGGGCCCGCGTGCTTGCTTCGGCAGCGCTTTCCTGTCGGCGATCGCCTACGTCAGCTTGTCATGACAGTCGCGCCTGCCGGGTCAGGCAAGCAGGGCTGTGGGTGTGCGCGGCGAGGACATCAGCGCGCGAAACGCCGCCCAGTGCTGCGCGCGCGTCGCGCCCTGGCGCTCGACCCAGGCCCTGGCCATGTCCTGGCCCAGGTTGTAGTTGATCACATAGGCGCCCATGCCATCGTAGAACTGCAGCCGCTGCGCCGCTTTTTCCACCGGATACAGGCGCACGTTAATCAGCCATTCCAGCGCTTCTGAACGCGTCAGGCCACCGTCCAGGTACTGGCGCGCGATATCGTTGTCGGCATAGGCCAGCTGCGCCAGCAGGCGATTGAGCGCCAGGTAGCGCGGCGCCAGCCTGGCATCGAGCCCGGCCAGCGGAAACAGGACCTGCTGCTCGAACGCCAGCCGCTCCTCGTCGTTCAGGCACAGTTCGATGCCGTAGTTGGCCGTGCCTTCGGCGATCAGCGATTGCGGCGAGTACAGGGGATAGACGCAGTATTCCACCCAGCCCTTGCCGCGCACCAGATCGCGTTCGAGCAGCACGTTATACACATGGTGCCCGGGATAGGCTTCGTGGCAGCCCAGGTCGACGGCGCGGTCGATATGGACCGGCAAGTCGGTATTGATCTGGATCACGCTCTGATAATTGCCCTTGTACCAGTTGTAGCCGCTCCAGGGTTTGTCGGTGACCAATTCCAGGACAAAATCTTCTTCCGCTGGCAGCGCGATGCGCGCCAGGGTACGCTCGCGGCCGGTGGCAATCGCCGCCTGCATCACATCCTGCAGGCGCTCGGGGGGAATGATGAACTGCTGGCGAAATGCCTGCACGCGCTCACTGACCGACCCCGCGCCTGGCAGCAGATGGTCCACTTGCGCCACGATGGTTTCATACCAGGGGCGCGTATGGTGGGGCGAGACAGCGTCATAGAGCCGCGCGCTTTCCTCGTCAAACGGCAGTTTCGCGCCACCGAGCATGGCCACTCTGGCTTGCATGGCCAGCAATTGAGTACGCAGGTTGGCCGCGCGCAATTGCGTCTCCTGGTCGCCCGACAAAGGCAGCAGTTCCAGCGCTGCGGCGATGTCCTGGCTGATTTTCGCCAGCGGCAAGCGCGCCGCAACGGCAGCTGTTTGCCACTCGGGCGGGCCGTAGTAGGCGTCGACATAGGACGCATCATGCTGGCCGATGGCCAGCACCAGGTGTACATAACGTTCTGCAATATCGGCAAGGGAAGCAGGCATGGCGGCATGGAGTCGGCAGTGGAAAACCCAGTATAGCAGCGCTGCGCAGTGATAACGCTGCCGATGGCGCACGCTGCCCCGTGTCATCAGCCCGTGTCATTATCCCGTGTCATTATCCCATTTATCAGCAAAATCAATAACTGGTATCTGAAATCGAAAGTGGCTTTATATCTTGAAACGCTTATCATGATATTGCACTGCAACAAACACCGCATATTTCAGGAGCTTTTCATGTCGCACACCACCTTGCCAGCCTTGACCGTTTTCTCTTTCAACAGCCTGTCCGGCGCCTTTGAGAAGGCAGCCTTGGCGGTGCAAGCACTGATGCTGCGACTGCACAACGCGCTTGCCAACGGCATCGAAGAGCGCGTGCGTGAAGAACAGGATGCGGACCTGGCCGAAGCCACCGACCGTTATGATCTGGAGTTCCGCATGCGCAAGCAAGACCGCCTGAGCGGCGGCAGCTACTGGAGCAATGGCAATAACCGCTGATACGCAAAACACGTCTGCATAAAAAAGCCCCCGTGCCTGATTGCCAGGCACGGGGGCTTTTGCATTATTGCTTCATCATAGAGGGGCGCGTCTGGGGCGGCACGGGCACAGTGCCGCTGCGTCCCGGTGCGAACGACGCTGCCGTCGTGCCCTGGACCGGCACGGCGCCCTTGCGCAGCCTGGCCACTTGGGCCGCTGTTGCAGCGCTGCCGTGATTGCCCCAGCTGGTCTGGATAAAGCTGACCACCTCGGCGATCTGCTGGTCGTTCAAGGTCCTGGCGTAGCCGCCCATCACCAGCGCCGACGGCGCCGTGTGGGTGGCCGGCACCCTGCCGCCCGACAGCACGATATTGATGGACGAGGTCGGGTCGGCCGTTTGCAGCACGGCGTTGCCGGCCAGCGCGGGGAAGGCCTTGCTGTAACCCTTGCCGTCCGAGCGATGGCAGCCGGCGCAGTTGTTCAGGTACAACTGCGCGCCAGTGGTGTCGACCTTGCCCGCAAACAGCGCCTTGGCGACTTTGTCGTCACCGACAAAAGCTTGGGCTTTGGCGTTGGCCGGCGGCAGCGATTTCAGGTATTTCGCAATGCTGGAGAGATCGTCCTTGCTCATGTATTGCATCGAGTGCGTGACCACGTCGTTCATGGCGCCGAACGAGGCGCTGTGATTGTTGCGGCCGGTTTTCAGGAATTGCGCGATATCCGCTTCGCTCCAGCGCGCCAGGCCACCGCCGTGCTCGTTGCGCAGCGACGGTGCGACCCAGCCGTCGATGGCGGCGCCGCCGGCAAGATAAGCGCTGCCGTCGAGTTCGCTCAAGGCCTTCTCCTGCAGGCCGACGCCGCGCGCCGTATGGCAGGCGCCGCAGTGGCCCAGGCCTTGCACCAGGTAGGCGCCGCGCAGCAACTGCGGGTCGCCGGCGGTCGGCGCTGGCACATAAGGCGCCGGCCTGGGGGCGAATACCCAGCGCCAGACGGTCAGGGGAAAGCGCATCGACAGCGGCCACGCAATGTCGGAGGCGCGGTTCGGCGCCGCATTGGCGGCCACGCCATGCATCAGGTAGGCGTACAGGGCGCGCATGTCGGCCTCGCTCAGGCGCGAATACGAGGGGTAGGGCATGGCCGGGTAGACCGTATAACCGTGCTTCGTCACGCCGGTGCGCATCAGCTTGTCGAAGTCCTCGAAACGCCAGTTGCCGATGCCATGTTCCTTGTCCGGCGTAATGTTGGTGGAATAGATCTTGCCGATCGGCGTCGCCATGCCCAGGCCGCCGGCATAGGGCTTGCCTTGCGGCGCCGTATGGCAGGCGATGCAGTCGCCGGCGCGCGCCAGGTATTCGCCTTGCCTGATCAGTTGCGCATCGGCCGCGGCGGCCTGGCTGCCTGCGGATAGCAGCAGGGTCAGGGCGGCAAGCCAGCGTGGTGTGTGTGTTTTCATGGGACGATCCTTACGCGGCGACCAGCGGTCGCGGGTCTTTCAGATATTGTTCGCGCACGGCCCTGGCGCACCAGTAGGTCAGCGCGGCGGCCAGGCCGGTCGGGTTGTAGCCTATGCCGACCGGAAACACACTCGAACCGACGACGAACACGTTCGGCACATCCCAGCTTTGCAGGTAGCGGTTGACGACGCTGGTGCGCCGGTCCGTGCCCATGGCGGTGCCGCCGGCCCAGTGGGTGGTCTGGTAGTTGCGCAAATCGAGGTGGTCGCCGAAGTTTTTCACCGACACGTGGATCGATTTCGGTTTCATGGCTTTCGCCACGTCCGTCATTTTTTCCGTCACGTAGCGGCTCATCTTGATGTCGTTGTCCTTCCAGTCGAAGGTAAAACGTAGCAAGGGCTGGCCGAAGGTGTCGGTATAGGTCGGGTCGAGATCGACATAGCAGTCGCGGTAGACCATGTTGGCGCCGTGCACGTCGAACGAGACGGTGCTGGTGTAGTTGTCCTTGACGGCCTTTTTCCAGTTGGAACCCCAGGCTGGCGTGCCGTCCGGCACCGGAATGCCGGCGATCGGCTTGACGCCGGCCGGGTTGCACCAGGCGGGCGAACCGCCCACAAAGCCCAGCGGGCCATGGTCGAAGTTGTCGCCGTTGTAGTCGTCGACGGCCACGCCGTTGCCGCCGGAACCGATGAAGGGGTTGGTATTTTTGCCCGGCTCGTAGAACATCTGCACGGTGGACATGGTTTGATACGCAATATTGCGCCCCACCACGCCTTCGTTTTTCACCGGATCGTAGGGCTTGCCGATGCCCGACACCAGCAGCAGATGCGCGTTGTTGTAGGCAAACGTGCTGGCAATGACCAGTTCGGCTGGCTGCTCGACCGTCTTGCCGTCGGCGTTGACATAGGTCACGCCGGTGGCCTTCTGCTTGCCACCATCGAGGTTGATGCGCAGCACATTGCAGTTGGCGCGCAATTCGAAGTTGGCCGCCAGGCGCAGCGCCGGCATGATGTTCACTTGCGGCGAGGCCTTGGAATAGTTGTAGCAGGCAAAGCCGGAACAGAAGCCGCAGAAATTGCATGGTCCCATCTGGCAGTTGTAGGGGTTGGTGTAAGGCTGCGAGGCGTTCGACGAGGCGGACACAAACGGGTGCAGGCCCACTTCCCTGGCCGCCTGCCGGAACAGATGGGCCGTGTACGGCACTTTCTGTGGCGGCAGCGCAAAGTTGTCGGAGCGGTCGGCTTCAAATATATTGCCGTCGCCAACGATCTTGCCCTTGACTTTATACGCCTGGCCCGAGGTGCCGAAGACTTTTTCGACGAAGTCGAAATGCGGCTCCAGTTCTTCATAGCTGACGCCGAAATCCTGGATCGTCATGCCTTCGGGAATGAACTTCTTGCCATAGCGTTTTTCGTAGTGGCTGCGCAATTGCAGCTCTTCCGGCAGCACGCGCCAGTGCTGGCCCGACCAGTGCAGGCCGGCGCCGCCGACGCCGGTGCCGGGCTTGAAGGCGCCGATCTGGCGATACGGCACGGCGATGCCGCCAACCGCGTGGCGGAAGGTGAACGAACTTTTCGACATGTCCTGGAAGATCTTGCTGCGCTGGATATAGGTCAGCTCGTCCAGCGTTTTCGGGTAGGCGCCGTCGGGATAGGTATCGCGGTAGGGGCCGCGTTCGAGGGCCAGCACGTTCAGTCCCGCTTCCGTCAATTCCTTGGCCATAATGGCGCCGGTCCAGCCGAAGCCGACGATGACGACGTCGACCGGTTTCAATGTCATGTCTGCCATGGTGTGTCCTTATGCGATGGAAGCCGGTGGCAGCGGGTAGTGCACGCCGTATTGTTCGACCCAGTCCATGTAGTCGGCGCGCGCGCCCGGGAAGTTGATCATGCGCCAGGCGGCCATGTCCTTGTTGCCGCCATGGGCCGGGTCGCAGAAATAGCCTTCGCGCGTGTTTTGCAGCAGTTGCTTGAAGAACAGGGACGGCGGCACCGCGCCGATGTTCAGCGTGCCTTTTTCCAGTTCGCTGATCAATGCGTCGCGCTGCGCCGCAGGCAGGTCGGCGTAAAGCTTGCCGGTTTTTTGCTGTACGGCTTGCGCGAAGCCGGGCAGGGCGCTGCGGTACAGCTCGCGCGGCGCCATATGGAACTGATAGCCGAACTCTTCCGGTGCTGACACAAAGGGCGCCTGCATGAACCACAGCTTGCCGTAGGCATAGGGCGTATTCATTTGCAGGTCGATGAATTCATGCACGCCGGCCTGCAAGGCGCCGGGGCCTTCGGCATCGGCCGGGATCAGGCGGTCGACCAGCGCGCACAAGGTGGCCCATTCGGCGGCGGTAAAATACGTGCTCTGGTAGGGCTTGCGCTGCCCGTCGCCGGTGGCCAGCACGGTGCCGGCCGTGCCGACGGCGCCGAGGGCGGCTGCGACGGGGACGGCGACGGCCGCCTTGCGCAGGAAATTGCGTCTGTGCGCAGAGATGCCGATGACTTTCATGTATAACTCCTATGGCTGTATGGCTGGGAGGGCGCATGGTTTAACGATTTCATTCATGTATATTACATAAATGAAATAATTAAAGCATGCTCCGCCTTGCGAGCATAGGGTAAAAGGATGGGGAAGGGCGCCGGGTTGGCGCTTGAGCGTTAGCGATCCCGGCGCTTGAGAACCGTTGGCTTAAAACTCCACCACGCGCCGCTCGCGCATCGCCACCGTCATGGCAATGCCCAGGCGCGTCGCTTCGGTGGCGTCGTTCAGGGTCAGCGACAGGCTGCGCCGGCCCAGGGCCGCATCGGTAAATTCCTGCGCCTCGACCAGAAAGGCATTGGCAAAGCGGGCGTAAAAGTCGGGCGTGCATTCGTTGCGCACGCCGTGCACGTCGGAAATTTCCACGCGGTTCAGACGCGGATTGCCGCCCACGCAGAGGCGTCCGGCAGTGCCGAACACTTCCGTCAGCGTTTCGTGGCCGTGGGCCATGGTACGCGAGGCCATGAAGGTGGCCATGCCGCCGTCGGCAAACTCGACCGTCGCCAGGCCGTTGTCGACGTCGCCAAACGCCTGCAAGCCGTGGTGGATGGCGTTGGTGCCGCTGGCGTACACGCGCGTCGGCGTGGGGTTGCCCAGCAGCCAGCGCGCCAGGTCGATATCGTGCACGCTGCAATCGAGAAAGATGCCGCCGCTGGTGGGCGCAAAGCGCATGAAGGCGCCGCTGGGGTCGTTCTGGTCGCAGGTTTGCGAGCGCACCATGTAAGGCTTGCCGATCAGGCCGCCGGTGATTTTTTGCTGCGCGTCCTGGTAGCTGGCGTCGAAGCGGCGCACGAAACCGATCATGGTTACCAGCTGCGGGTGGTGCGCCGCCTCCGCTTCCACTGCCAGGCAATCGCCCAGGTCCAGCGACAGCGGCTTTTCGCAAAACACATGCTTGCCGGCGCGCAAGGCGGCGATGATCTGCTCCGCATGCATGGACGTGGGCGTGACGAGAAACACGGCGTCCAGGCCCGGGTGGGCCAGCAGGGCGCCATAGTCGGCATAGCCGGTGGCGATGCCCAGTTCGCGCGCCGCCCAGTCCAGTTCGGCTGGCACGGGACTGCAGGCGGCGACGACTTGCGCATTCGGCACGCGCTGCGCCAGGTTGATGGCGTGGCGCTGGCCCAGCCGGCCCAGGCCG
The DNA here is from genome assembly GCF_002250505.1 of Janthinobacterium sp. PC23-8. GTDB lineage: Bacteria > Pseudomonadota > Gammaproteobacteria > Burkholderiales > Burkholderiaceae_D > Janthinobacterium. The sequence goes on along the minus strand of NZ_NJGY01000001.1, from coordinate 125,781 downwards.
ACGATGCCGATTTTCAAGGTAGGCGAGGACATGTGTTCTCCCACGTCTACAGGGTAACGACGCGCTGTTCGCGCCAGGACAGGCTTGCCGCCTCGGCCAGGGCCAACGCTTGCAGGCCGTCTTCGACGGTGGTGCGCAGCGGCGTGCCATTGCAGAGTGCGTCAAAAAAATGCGCCATTTCCTGCGCGTAAGCAACGCGGTAGCGTTCGAGGAAAAAGTCTTCCGGCCGGTCCACGCTGACGTTCACCGCGCCATAGGCCGTCACTTCGGTCGGCTTGTGATTGCCCGCTTGCAGCATCCCCAGGCTGCCCAGCACTTCGAAACGCTGGTCGTAGCCATAGGCGGCGCGGCGCGTGGCGTTGATCTGGCACAAGCGGCCTGATTTGGTGCGGATGGTGACGACGGCCGTATCGAGGTCGCCCGCCGCCCCGATGGCGGGATCGACCAGGCAACTGCCGGTGGCGTGCACGCTGACGGCGTCGTCGTCGAGGATCCAGCGGAAGATGTCGAAGTCGTGGATCAGCATGTCCTTGAAGATGCCGCCCGATACCTTGATATAGCTGACCGGCGGCGGCCCCGGATCGCGGCTGGTGACCACCAGCAACTCCGGCGTGCCGATTTCACCGGCTTCGATGCGCTGTTTGACGGCCTGGAAGGTGGGGTCGTAGCGGCGCTGGAAGCCGAGCATGCACAGTACGCCCGCTTCCCTGACGGCGGCGGCGCAGGCGCGCGCGCGTTCTATGGTCAGGTCGACCGGCTTTTCGCAGAAGATGGCCTTGCCGGCGGCGGCCGAGCGCAGTATCAGGTCGGCGTGGGTGTCGGTGCTCGAGGCAATGACCACCGCACGGACGTCCGGGTCGCCCAGCGCCGTTTCCATCGAGGCGCTGCTGCCGCCATGAATGGCGGCGAGTGCCTCGGCCGCTTCCTGGTTGACGTCGACCACGTATTTGAAGCGTACGCCGGGATGAAAGGCCAAATTGGCCGCGTGGATTTTGCCGATACGGCCGGCGCCAAACAATGCTACCTGGATCATGCTTGATCTCCTGTTGTGGGGTGAATAGTCTCGCAATAATTATAAGAGCGATTTCGTAAAACAGAAACAAATTTCTATTTGAGAATTCCTTGAAATTTTCATTGCGTTCGTCGCAAGCCTGGACTAATCTATGCGCAGTGCACCGGTCGCGCTGCCGCAGGGCAGGCCGGTGTCACCCTTCAATCAACGCTGACAACTATAAAAAATCATCCATCTAGGAGACATTCATGTATAGCATCAAGAGCAAGGGTTTGTTGAAGTGCCTGGCCATCGCCGCCATGGGCGCCAGTCTGGGCTTGAGCAGCGGCGCCAGCCATGCGGCGGGCGAAAAATTCGTGCTGGTCAGCCATGCACCGGACTCCGATTCCTGGTGGAACACGATCAAGAACGCCATCAAGCAGGCCGGCGAGGATTTCAACGTTACCGTCGACTACCGCAATCCACCGAATGGCGACCTGGCCGACATGGCGCGCCTGATCGAACAATCGGCGGCGCGCAACTACGACGGCCTGATCGCCGACATCGCCGACTTCAGCGTGCTGCAAAAACCGCTGGGCACGGTGGTGGCGAAAAAAATCATGCTGGTGACCATCAACTCGGGCACCCTGGCGCAAAGCGAACAGCTCAAGGCCATCATGCACGTCGGCCAGCCTGAATATGACGCCGGCCTGGGCGCCGGCAAGCGCGCCAGGGAAGCGGGCATCAAGTCCTTTGTCTGCGTGAACCACTATGCGATGAATGCCTCCTCGTTCGAACGCTGCCGCGGCTTTGCCGATGCGCTGGGCGTGGACTTCAAGTCATCGACGCTGGACACCAACGGCGTCGATCCTGGCGTAATCGAAAGCAAGGTCAGCGCCTATCTGCGCAGCAATCCGAAAACCCAGGCCGTGCTGGCGCTGGGACCGGACTCGGCGCCGGCAGCCATGCGCGCGGTGGAAAAAATGGGCCTGAAAGGCAAGATGTATTTCGCCACCTTCGACCTGTCGGAAGAGATCACCAAGGGTATCAAGGATGGCAGCATCCAGTTCGCCATCGACCAGCAGCCCTACCTGCAAGGCTACATTCCTGTCGCCGTGATGGCCATCATGAAGCAGCAGAAGACCACCGACCTGGCCAAGGTCAAGGAAATCCTGATCGCCAATCCGAAGTACCAGGCGCGCCTGGCCGAATACGGCCTGACCCCCATCTATGGCCCGCGCCACATCAGTTCCGGCCCCGGTTTCGTGACCAAGGACAATATCGCCAAGGTCGAGAAGTACGCCGGGCAATACCGCTAACCCAGAGTCTGCCAGCGGCCTGCAGCTTGCAGGCCGGTTCCTGCGCCGCCCATCACGTGGGCGGCGCGTGGCCGGCGCTCGCCCTGCTCGCGTATTTCTGGCAAACAAGTAACTGAAAGGATTTCACATGACTGCGCTCAAATCCGGCCTGGCCGCCCCCGGCGTGACTCCGTCTTTGACGCCGGCACAACCTGCCGCCGACGAACGGGTTGGCAAGACCAGCCGCGCCAAGCAATTGTTCGGCCGGCCCGAATTTGCTTCCATCTCCGGCGCCGTGCTGGTATTCGCCTTCTTTATCATTACCGCCGGCGATTCCGGCATGTTCAACCTCGATGGCGTCGTCAACTGGATGCAGGTCGCTTCCTACCTGGGCATTATCGCCATCGGCGCCTGCCTCTTGATGATCGCCGGTGAATTCGACCTGTCGATCGGCTCCATGATCGGCTTTGCCGGCATGATGATCGCCATTCCCACCATCTATTTCCATTGGCCGCTGTGGGCCGCCATCGTGTTCGCCTTTGCCGGTTCGATGGCGCTGGGCTGGCTCAACGGCTACATCGTCATCAAGACGCGCCTGCCCTCGTTTATCGTCACCCTGGCGTTTCTGTTCATCCTGCGCGGCCTGACCCTGGCGCTGTCGATCATGTTCGCCAACCGCACCATCGTCAGCGGCGTGGGCGACCTGGCGGCCAATGACTGGCTGGCCAGTCTGCTGTTCCACGGCAATTTTGCCACCGGCCTTTTCCACTGGCTGGCCAGCCATGGCTGGATTGCCGTGCTCGACGACGGCTCGCCGCTGGTCAAGGGCATCCCGAAAGTGATCGCCTGGTGGGTGGTGCTGGCCGCCGGCGCCGCTTTCGTGCTGTCGCGCACCCGTTTCGGCAACTGGATGTTCGCCGTTGGCGGCGACGCCAACGCGGCCAAGAATGTCGGCGTGCCGGTGCGCAAGGTGAAGGTCTCGCTGTTCGTGTTTACCGCGTTTTGCGCCTGCCTGTTTGCCACCTTGCAAGTGTGCGACGTCGGTTCGGCGGCGGCCGACCGCGGCATGCAGAAGGAATTCGAGGCCATTATCGCGGCCGTCATTGGCGGCGCCTTGCTGACGGGCGGCTACGGTTCCGTGATCGGCGCCTGCTTCGGCGCGCTGATCTTCGGCGTGGTGCAGATCGGCATCACCTATACCAATATCAATTCGGACTGGTTCCGCGTGTTCCTCGGCGTGATGCTGCTGATCGCGGTGCTGTTCAATAATTTTGTACGCTCACGCGTCACGGAAGCGAGGTAATCATGAACGAGCATATCCTTGCCCTGGAAAATGTCAGCAAGCGTTTTGGCTCCGTGCTGGCGCTGCAGAACATCACCATGCGGTTGCGCGAGGGGGAGGTTCATTGTCTGCTGGGCGACAACGGCGCCGGCAAGTCGACCCTGATCAAGACCCTGGCTGGCGTGCACAAGCCGACCGAGGGCCAGTATCTGGTCGACGGCAAGCCGGTGGTGTTCAATTCACCGAGCGAAGCGCTGGACATGGGCGTGGCCACCGTCTACCAGGACCTGGCGCTGGTGCCGCTGCTGTCGGTGGCGCGCAATTTCTTCATGGGCCGCGAGCCGATGAAAAAACTGCTGGGCTTGGTTCCCGTGATGGACATCGATTATGCGGCCGCCACCGCGCGCGCCAAGCTGGCCGAGATGGGCATCATGGTGCGCGACCCGCACCAGGCCATCGGCACCATGTCGGGCGGCGAAAAGCAGTGCCTGGCGATTGCCCGCGCGATCCACTTCGGCGCGCGCGTGCTGATCCTCGACGAACCGACGGCGGCGCTGGGCGTGAAGCAATCGTTCAATGTCCTGAAACTGATTTACAAGGCGCGCGAACGGGGCATTTCCGTGATCTTCATTACCCACAATGTGCACCATGCGTATCCGGTCGGCGACTCGTTCACCCTGCTGAACCGGGGCAAGTCGCTCGGTACTTTCACCAAAGAAACGGTCACGAAAGAAGAACTGCTGGACATGATGGCGGGCGGCGCGGAAATGCAGACGCTGATGAGCGAACTCGACGGCGTGACGATTTAAGGATAACCATGAAGAACACCACACAATTTGCACCTGGCCGCGCGCTCGACGTGATCTGCCTGGGCCGCCTGGCGGTGGACCTGTACGCGCAGCAGATCGGCAGCACCCTGGAAGACGCCACCAGCTTCGCCAAATACCTGGGCGGTTCGTCGGCCAATATCGCCTTCGGCACGGCCCGCCTGGGGCTGCAGTCCGCCATGCTCTCAAAAGTGGGCGACGACCATATGGGCAGGTTTTTGACCGACACCCTGGCCAGGGAAGGCTGCGACATCAGCCATGTCGGCGTCGACCGCGACCGCCTGACGGCCCTGGTGATGCTGGGCATCAAGGACAAGGACACCTTTCCGCTGATCTTCTACCGCGAAAACTGCGCCGACATGGCGATCGAGCCGTCTTCATTTGACGCCGGCTTTATCGGCTCCAGCAAGGCCCTGTTGATCACCGGCACGCATTTTTCCACCGCCGCCATGCATGCGGTCAGCTCGCAGGCACTGAGCCTGGCGCGTGCCAATAATGTGCGCACCGTGCTCGATATCGATTACCGGCCGGTGCTGTGGGGCTTGTCGGGCAAGGCCGACGGCGAGACGCGCTTTGTCTCGAACGAGGGCGTCACGCAACATTTGCAGGGTATCCTGCCGCAGTTCGACTTGATCGTCGGCACGGAAGAAGAGTTCATGATCGCCGGCGGCGGCATGGATATCATGGCGTCCTTGCAAGCCGTGCGTGCCGTATCGGGCGCCACGCTGGTGGTCAAGCGCGGCCCGCTGGGTTCGGCCGTGATCGAGGGCACCATTCCCGCCAGCCTGGACGACGCTTATAACTATCGCGGCGTGCGCGTGGCTGTGCTCAATGTGCTGGGCGCCGGCGACGCTTTCCTGTCCGGTTTTCTGAAAGGCTGGCTGCGCGGCGAAGACTACGAAGCCTGCTGCCGCTACGCCAATGGCTGCGGCGCGCTGGTGGTGTCGCGCCACGGCTGCGCGCCGGCCATGCCGTCCAGCGTCGAGCTCGATTATTTCCTGGCCAATGCCGACAAGCTTGCGCATCCCGACCAGGATGCGACCCTGGCGCGCCTGCACCGCACGACCGTGGCGCGCAGGCAATGGGATGAGCTGTGCGTGTTCGCTTTTGATCATCGCACGCAGTTTTTCGAGCTGTCGCAGCAGGCCGGCGCCGGCGAGGCGGCCATCTCCACACTGAAACAATTGCTGGTCAAGGCCGTGGCGCAAACCGAGGATTCGCTGCACCTGGCCGGTAAAACGGGTGTGCTGATCGATGGTCGCTACGGCGTCGATGCCTTGAATGAGGCGACCGGGCGCGGCTGGTGGATCGGCCGTCCGGTGGAACTGCCGGGCTCGAACCCGCTGCAGTTCGACTGGGGCCGCTCGATCGGCTCGCACCTGATCAGCTGGCCGAAAGAGCACGTGATCAAATGCCTGGTGCAGCTGCACCCGGACGACGCGCCTGAAAACCGCCTGGAACAGGAAGCCCAGATCAAGGCCCTGTACGACGCGGCGCAAGTGAGTGGTCACGAACTGCTGCTGGAAATTATCCCGTCCGATGCCTTCCCGCAAGACGAGCACACCGTGCTGCGCGCCGTCAAGCGCCTGTACAACCTGGGCATTTACCCGGAATGGTGGAAGCTGGAAAGCCTCTCCGCCCAACAATGGCAGGCGATCGACGCGCTGGTGCACGAACGCGATCCCTACTGCCGTGGCGTGGTACTGCTCGGCCTGAACGCGCCGATTTCCGAACTGGCCGCCAGCTTCGAGGAAGCGCGGCACAGCACCACCTGCCGTGGCTTTATGGTCGGGCGCACCATCTTCCAGGAACCGAGCCGCCGCTGGCTGGCCGGCCAGATCGATGACACGACCCTGATCGCGCAGGTGCGCGCCAACTTCGAGCAACTCATAGGCCTGTGGCAACGGACCCGCAACCATCTGGAGCGTGCGGCATGAGTACGCAACACAAAACCATACGGCTGACCATGGCGCAGGCGCTGGTGCGCTACCTGGCGGCGCTGCGCGTCGACAGTGGCGAACCCCTGTTCGGCGGCGCCTTTGCCATCTTTGGCCACGGCAATGTGGCGGGCCTGGGCGAAGCGCTGTATCAATACAAGGACAGCTTTCCGACCTACCGCGCCCATAATGAGCAGGCGATGGCGCATGCGGCGATTGCCTATGCCAAAGCAAACATGCGCCGGCGCATGATGGCGGTCACCAGTTCCATCGGTCCCGGCGCGACCAATTTGCTGACCGCCGCCGCCTTGGCCCATGTCAACCGCCTGCCGGTGCTGCTGTTGCCGGGCGACGTGTTTGTGTCGCGCGCGCCGGACCCGGTATTGCAGCAGCTCGAAGATGGTGGCGATGGTAGCGTCTCCGTCAACGACGCCTTCAAGCCGCTGTCGCGTTACTTTGATCGCATTATCTATCCCGAGCAACTTCTCACAGCCTTGCCGCGCGCGATCGCCGCCCTGACCGATCCGGCCGCCTGCGGTCCCGTCACCCTGTCGCTGCCGCAGGATGTGCAGACCATGGCGTATGACTACCCGGAAGAATTTTTTGCGCCAAGGATCGTGCGTTTTCGCGCCATCCCGCCGGTGCAGTCCGAACTGGAGGAGGCGGCCGCGCTGTTGAAGAATGCCAAACAGCCGCTGTTAGTTGCCGGTGGCGGCGTGCTGTATGGCCAGGCAGGTGCAGCCCTGCGCGCGTTTGCCGAACGCCATGGCGTGCCGGTGGCGGAAACCCATGCGGGTAAAAGTTCCTTGCCGTGGGACCATCCGCTGCAACTGGGCGCCATCGGCGTCACCGGATCACCGTCCGCCAATGCGCTGGCCAGTCAGGCTGATCTGGTATTGGCGGTCGGCACGCGCCTGCAGGATTTTACGACCGGTTCGAACTCGCTGTTTGCCAGGGCCGAACTGCTCAGCCTGAATGTCAACGCTTTCGATGCCCTGAAACGCCGGGGACTCGCTGTGCAGGCCGATGCGACGCTGGGCCTGCAAGGTTTATCTGCGCTGCTGGGTGACTGGTCCAGCAGTAGCGAATGGCAAGAACTGGCGCAGCGCGAGGCACGCGGCTGGCGCGACACCGTCACGGCGATCACCGGCAAGCGCGAAGTGGCCGGCCTGCCATACGACGGCGAAGTGATCGGCGCCGTGCAACGTTCGTCCGGCACGTCGGCAGTCAACGATATCGTCGTCTGCGCGGCGGGCACCTTGCCGGCCGAACTCCATAAGCTGTGGCGCACGTCGACACCCGGTGGCTACCATATGGAATACGGCTACTCGTGCATGGGCTATGAGATCGCCGGCGGCCTGGGCGTCAAGATGGCCAGACCCGATGCCGACGTGATCGTGATGGTCGGTGACGGCAGCTATCTGATGATGAATTCGGAAATCGCCACCTCGGTCATGCTGGGCAAAAAGCTGATCATCGTGGTGCTCGACAACCGCGGCTACGGCTGTATCAACCGCCTGCAGCAGGCCTGCGGCAACGTGCCATTCAACAATATGCTGGTCGATTGCCTGCAGGCGGGCGAGGGCGCGCCGCGCATCGACTTCGCCCTGCATGCCCAGTCGCTGGGCGCCTTGTCCGAACATGTGGACGGTATTGCCGGGCTGGAGCAAGCGCTGGTGCGCGCCCGCGCCGCCAGCCGCACCTATCTGATTTGCATCGATACCGACGACACGCGCACAACGCAAGAGGGCGGTTGCTGGTGGGAAGTGGCGGTACCGGAAGTGTCGACCCAACCCGGCGTGCAAGCGGCACGCGCCCGTTATGAAAACGATCGCCAAGGACAAGCAAAATGACTACATGGAACGTCAAGATCGGCATCAATCCGATCTCGTGGATGAACGACGACCTGCCGAGCCTGGGCGGCGAGACGCCGTTGGAAACGGCCTTGAAAGAGGGCGCCGAGATCGGCTATGCCGGTTTTGAACTGGGCAACAAGTTTCCGAAAGAATCGTCCGCCTTGCGCGCCGTGCTCGGCAAATATGAGCTGGCCTGCGTCTCGGGCTGGTATTCGGGCCGCCTGGCCAGCCGCTCGGCGGAAGAGGAAATTGCCGCCGTCGGCCCTCATCTGCGGCTGCTGGCCGAAAGCGGCGCCACCGTGATGGTGTATGGCGAAGTGGCCGATGCGATCCAGGGCGAAGCGCGCCCGCTGTACAAACGCCCGCGTTTTCAAAGCCAGCAGCAATGGCAGGACTATGCCGACAAGCTGACCGTGTTTGCCAGACACCTGCTGGAGCACGGCGTGCGCCTGGCCTACCACCACCATATGGGCGCGTATGTGGAGTCGCCGGCCGATGTGGATCAATTGATGGCGCTCACGGGCGACGAAGTCGGCTTGCTGTTCGACACCGGCCATATCACCTTTGGCGGCGGCGACGCCCTGACGGTGCTGAACAAGCACATCGCCCGCATCTGCCATGTGCACTGCAAGGACGTGCGGCCGAACGTGATCAAGCTGGCGAGGAATGGTCACTGGAGCTTTTTGCAGGCGGTGATCAACGGCGCCTTCAGCGTGCCCGGTGACGGCAGCATCGATTTCCCCGGCATCCTGGCCGCCTTGTACCGCCACGGCTATCAAGGCTGGCTGGTGGTGGAAGCCGAGCAGGACCCGGCGGTAGCGCCCAGCTACCAGTACGCCAAGATGGGCCATGATTATCTTGCCAAATTGGTTGATGACATACCCCGCCTGGGACAGGAGGCCGGATGAGCAGCTTGCTGGTCAAGGCGCAAGCCGGCTCGACAATCGTCGAAGTCACGCCCGAATCGGCCGGCTGGACCCATGTCGGCTTTGCCGCGCACCGGCTGGCATCAGGCGAGCAGATCAGCCTGGAAACCGCTGGCCGCGAGCTGTGTATTGTGGTGCTGACGGGCACGGTGACAGTCAAGGTGGGCGAGCAGAGCTGGGAAAACATCGGCGAACGGCTGAGCGTGTTCGAAGACCGCGCGCCGGCGGCAGTCTACGTGCCGCGCCGCATGCGTGTCAGCATCACGGCCACCAGCGACGCCGAAGTCGGCCTGTGCAGCGCGCCGGGGACGTCCGACCGGCCGGTGCGGCTGATCGACCCGAACACCATGACGCGCTCGGTACGCGGCAAGGGCGCCAACACCCGTTATGTGCGCGATATCCTGCCGCAGACGGAAGCAGCCGATGGCCTGCTGGTGGTCGAGGTGGTGACGCCATCGGGCCACTCGTCGAGCTACCCGCCGCACAAGCACGACAGCGACAATATCCCGACAGAGAGTTCACTGGAAGAAACCTATTACCACCGCTTGAATCCCGCGCAGGGCTTTGCCTACCAAAGAGTCTATACGGACGACCGCAGCATCGACCAGGCGCTGGCGGTGGAAAACCACGATGTGGTGATGGTGCCGCGCGGCTACCACCCGGTCACCATGCCCTACGGCTACGACGGCTACTACCTCAATGTGATGGCCGGCCCGAAACGGGTCTGGCATTTTAAAAACGATCCGGCCCATGAATGGCTGATGAATAAATAAGCAAGGAAAAATGATGACAATCCCGACAATTGGCCACTTTATTGGTGGCAAGCCGATGGCCTCGCGCTTCGAGCGCACGAGCGACGTCTTCAATCCCGCCACCGGCGAAATCACCGCCAAAGTCGCCTTGGCCACCAGCAGCGAACTGAACGCCGCCGTGGCGGCCGCCCACGCCGCCTTCCCGGCCTGGTCGCAAACCTCGCCGCTGCGCCGCGCCCGTGTCATGTTCAAGTTCAAGGAATTGCTGGAAACCCACTCCGATGAACTGGCCGCCCTGATCACCGCCGAGCACGGCAAGGTGTTTACCGACGCCAAGGGTGAAGTCACGCGCGGTATCGAAGTGGTGGAGTTCGCCTGCGGCATCCCGCAAATGATGAAGGGCGAATACAGCGAACAGGTCGCCGGCGGCATCGACGCCTGGTCGATCCGCCAGGCGCTCGGTGTCTGCGTCGGCATTACGCCATTCAATTTCCCGGTGATGGTGCCGATGTGGATGTTCCCGATGGCGATTGCCTGCGGCAATACGTTTGTGCTGAAACCATCCGAGCGCGATCCATCGGCCAGCCTGCTGCTGGCGAAATTGCTCACGGAAGCGGGCCTGCCGGACGGTGTGTTCAACGTGGTGCAGGGCGACAAGGAAGCCGTCGATGGCCTGCTGCACCACCGGGACGTGCGCGCCGTCAGCTTTGTCGGTTCGACGCCGATCGCCGAATATATCTACGCTACGGGATGTGCGCAGGGTAAACGCGTGCAGGCCTTGGGTGGCGCGAAAAACCATATGGTGGTGATGCCCGACGCCGATATTCCGCAAACCGTCGACGCGCTGATGGGCGCGGCCTTCGGTTCGGCCGGCGAGCGCTGCATGGCCATTTCGGTGGTGGTGGCGGTCGGCAATGTTGCCGATCAATTGGTGGAAGCGCTGCTGCCACGCATCGCCGCCTTGAAAATTAGCCAGGGCATGGATTTGGCAGCGGAAATGGGCCCGGTGGTCACGCAAGTGCACAAGGATAAAATTACCGGCTATATCGCCACCGGCGTGAAAGAGGGCGCAAAACTGGCGGCCGACGGACGCGGCTTTGTGCTGCCCGGCCACGAAAACGGTTTTTTCCTCGGTGGCAGCCTGTTCGACCATGTGACGCCGGACATGACCATCTACAAGGAAGAGATCTTCGGCCCGGTGCTGTGCATCGTGCGCGTGCCCGATTTTACGACCGCACTGGACCTGGTCAACGCCCATGAATACGGCAACGGCACGGCGATCTATACGCGCGACGGCAATACGGCGCGCGAATACACGCACCGGGTGCAGGTGGGCATGGTGGGCGTGAATGTGCCGATTCCCGTGCCGATGGCCTTCCACAGTTTTGGCGGCTGGAAACGCAGCCTGTTTGGCGACCACCACGCGCATGGCCCGGAATCGGTGCGTTTCTACACGAAACAGAAAGCGGTGACCCAGCGCTGGCCGGCCTCGACGGCGGCGGGCGCCGAGTTCGCCATGCCGACGCTCAAGTAAATCGACATGGTTTGATTCTTGCTTGCTGCAGTGGCAATCGTTCGCCACTCCAGAGAGCCCATGAAGTCGAGTCGTATCCCGCCACATTCCGAGCGTCCCTTGCGCATCGTGGTCGTCAATACCATTGTCGAGCACGGTGCGCACACGGATCTGGCGCTGGCTGCCCAGGTACAGCGTGGCAATGCCCTGCGCATCGGCTTGTTGGAGGCCGGTTATGACATCATTGCCTCGCTGCCCGCCGACCTCTACCTGCCTGAGCGCATCGCCCAACTGCAGCCCGACCTGATCATTATCGACGCCGAATCCGACGCCCGCGACGTGCTCGAGCATATCGTCATCGCCACGCGCGACGAGCGCCGCCCGATTGTCCTGTTTACCGAAGACGGCGCCACCGCCAGCATCGACGCGGCCATGGAAGCGGGCGTGTCGGCCTATATCGTGGCCGGCCTGCAGTCCGAACGCATCGCGCCGGTGCTCAACGTGGCGCTGTCGCGCTTTCGCCAGGACGAGAAGCTGCGGTCCGAATTGATCGATACGCGTCACAAGCTGCAGGAGCGCAAGGTGATCGAGCGCGCCAAGGGCCTGCTGATGAGCCATCACGGCCTGACGGAAGAGCAGGCTTACCAGCGCCTGCGCACCATGGCCATGAACAAGAAGCTGAAACTGGCCGAGATTGCCCAGCGCATTCTCGATGTCGAGGACTTGCTGGGATGAGATATTTGTCGCCAGCGAGCGGGCTATCGTGGTGCACTGCACCAGCGCGGTGCATGAATGGCCGGGGCCAGCGCCAAATCACGGCGTGCCGCTGGCATGTTCTTTGCTGCTCAACCCATCAAAGTGGTTTTTTCAAGGATACGCATGACGCAGGGAACTGAAGGCGGCACATCGCTGAGCCGGGCGGCCAGGCCGGAAAAACAGTTGGTCCGTATCGGTTATCTGCCGCTGACCGATTGCGCCTCGCTGGTGATGGCGTCCATCTTGGGCTTCGATGAAAAGCACGGCATCAAGATCGAATTGAGCCGCGAGACGTCGTGGGCCGGCGTGCGCGACAAGCTGGGCAATGGAGAACTCGACGTGGCCCATGTGCTGTACGGCCTGGTATTTGGCGTGCAGATGGGCATCGGCGGCCAGCAGCACGACATGGCCGTGCTGATGAACCTCCATCATAACGGCCAGTCGGTGGCCCTGTCGGCGGAGCTGGCGCGCGCCGGCGCCGTCGATGGCCCGTCGCTGGCGCGGCAGGTGCGCAGCAGCGCGCGTCTGCCTGTCTTTGCGCATACCTTTCCGACTGGCAACCACGCGATGCTGCTGCATTACTGGCTGGCCGCGCACGGCATCGATCCGGTGCGCGATGCGCGCGTGATGACGGTGCCGCCGTCGCAGATGGTGGCGGCCTTGCGCGCCGGCCAGATGGACGGCTTTTGCGCCGGCGAGCCGTGGGGCTACAAGGCCGTGGTCGACGGCGTGGGCGTGACGGCCGCCAGCAGCGGCGCCATCTGGCCCGACCATCCGGGCAAGGTGCTGGGCGCCAGCGCCGCGTTTGCCCACGCCCATCCGAATACCTGCCGCGCCTTGATCGCCGCCGTGCTCGAAGCGGGCCGCTGGATCGATGCCAGCGATACCAACCGCCTGCAGATGGCGGCTGCGCTGGCCGCGCCCGACTATCTGAACACGCCGCAGGAATTGCTGGCGCCGCGCATCCTCGGCCACTACCAGGACGGCTTCGGCAAGACCTGGAACGAAGGCCATGGCTTGCGTTTCCATGGTGGCGGCGCGGTCAATTTCCCGTATTTATCCGACGGCATGTGGTTCATGACCCAGCACCGGCGCTGGGGCCTGCTGCGCGACGAACCCGACTACCTGGCCGTGGCCAGGCAGGTCAGCCGGATCGACCTGTACCGCCAGGCGGCCGAAATCACGGGCACGCCGGTACCCGCCAGCACCATGCGCGCCTCGACCCTGTGCGATGGCGTGCTGTGGGACGGCAGCAACCCCGAGCAATACGCGGCCGCGTTCCCGATCCGCCACTTTTTTTAAAGTTTTACTGAAAGCAGGAGAAGCACTCATGGCACAAGCACTCATGGCACAAGGCTACGTTACCCTGGTAGGCGCCGGTCCCGGCGACCCGGACCTGCTCACCTTGAAAGCCGTCAAGGCCATCGCCGCCGCCGACGTGGTGCTGATCGACGACCTGGTCAACCCGGCCATCCTGGCCCATGCGTCGCCCGGCGTGCGGGTGGTGGAAGTGGGCAAGCGCGGCGGCTGCGCCTCGACCCCGCAGGCATTCATCGAACGGCTGATGCTGGCCGAAGCGCGTGCCGGCCTGCACGTGGTGCGCCTGAAAGGAGGCGACCCCTATCTGTTCGGGCGCGGCGGCGAAGAGCGCGCCTACCTGCGCAGCCATGGCGTGCGGGTCGAGGTGGTGCCCGGCATCAGCAGCGGCCTGGCCGCGCCGACTGCCGTCGGCGTGCCGCTGACCCACCGCAGCTGGAGCCAGGGCGCGATTTTTGTCACCGGCCACGGCAAGGATGCGGCGTGCGAGCCGAACTGGGCGGCGCTGGCGCAAAGCAGGCTGACCCTGGTGATCTACATGGGCGTGGCGCGCGTGGCGGCTATCCAGGCGGGCCTGCTGGCGGGTGGCATGGCGCCCGGCACGCCGGTGGCGGTGGTGCAATCGGCCAGCCTGGACGCGCAGCGCCAGTTGCTGAGTACCTTGCAGGATTTGCCGCTAGCCCTGCAAGCGAGCGGCCTGGGCAGCCCCAGCATTATCGTGGTGGGCGAAGTGGTGCGCTGCGCCGATGCCTGGGATGCGCATGGCGCCAACGCACTGGCTGCGGCGGGCTGACGGGAAATTTTTTGCTGCATGTGTATTGTTTGCAGGCTTTGATAGTATCCTCACGACAAGCGGGGGGCTGGCGCCCGCAGGTTGAGGAACCGGAAGAAGCGATCGACAATGCACACTCTGAGCAAGAGCTGGACGGTATTACAAGTAAAGATATGGCTTGGCGGCGCGCTGTTGGCGCTGGCAATCGGCGGCGCGCTGTATGCCGGCGCGCTGCGCACCATCAACGACGATGCGCGCCAGCGCTTCGACAATCTCGCCTATGGTGCCCAGCAGAGCCTGGTGGCAAGGGTGAAAAGCTATTCCGACCTGCTGCGCGGCATGGAGTCGCTGTTACGCACCAATGAAAACTTGTCGCGCAAGCAATTCCACGATTATGTGTCCGGTCTCGATATCGCGCGCCAGTTCCCGGCCGTCGAATCGCTGAACTATGCCGTCGCCGTGCCAGCGAGCCAGCGCGACGCCTTTGTCGACGCCGTGCGCGCCGACGACAGCCTGGTGCCGGGCGGCTATCCCGCCTTCGATATCCGTCCGCCAGGCCAGCGCGCGCACTACACCGTGCTGACCTTCCTGGAACCGGCTTCGCTGGTGGCCGAGCGCCAGGGCGTCGATATCGGTGCCAACCCGGCCATCGCGCAAGCGCTGGAGCAGGCGCGCGACAGCGGCGAGATCAGCGCCTCGGGCCAGATCATCATGATCAAGGGGCCGCCGGCCTTCATCGGCCTGGGCATGCGCCTGCCCGTCTACCGCAACGGCATGCCGCGCGCCACGGTCGCCGAGCGCCGCGCCGCCTACAAGGGTTCGGTCGGCATCGGTTTTGGCGTGGCGCAACTGGTGCGCAGTGCGCTCGAAGGCAATACCTTGCAGCCGCTGCACCTGACCTTGTACAGCGCGGCCGCGCCGGTGGCGCCCGGCGCCAGACTGCGGCTGGCGCCGGAAGACCGGCTGCTGTTCAACGATCATGGCGACCTGACGGCCGCCGCTTTCATGCCGGGCCAGGACAGCGCCTATTTCGACGAACTGCTGCCGATCGAATACCACGGCGGCGTCTGGAAAGCCCATTTCCGTGTGCGCAAGAGCGAGCTCTACAGCAATTTCGACCGCTACCTGCCGACGCTGGCGCTGCTTGTCGGCATGGCCGGCACGCTGCTGGCCTACGGCTATATCCTGATGCTGTACCGCTCGCGCCGCAGCGCCATCGGCCAGCGCATGCTGCTCGACACGGTGCTCGACAGCGTCGACGCCTATGTCTACATGAAGGATGAACAATTGCGCTTTCGCTATGTGAACGCGCGCATGCTGGAGATCCTCGAGCGGCCCGTCGAGCAGATCCTGGGCCGGCAGGCGGGCGAACTGATCGGCGAGGATCTGGCCGCCGTCTTCCATGGCCGCGAACAGCAGATCTGCGCCACCGGCGTCAAGTACGTGGGCGAAGAACGTTTCGTGGACATGCACGGCAAGGTACATCATTTCTGGAGCGTGAAAGTGCCGATGGGCCTGCCCGGCGCCGTGACCGGCCTGATCGGCCTGTCCACCGACGTGACCGAACTGCACCGGCTCAAGGAACGGGCCGATGCGGCCAGCCAGGCCAAGAGCGACTTTTTGTCGAACATGAGCCATGAGATCCGCACGCCGATGAACAGCATTATCGGCATGGCCCATCTGGCGTTGAAATCGGTGATGGACGCGCGCCAGCGCGACTACTTGCAGAAAATCTACCATTCGGGCCAGCACCTGCTGGGCCTGATCAACGACATTCTCGATTTTTCCAAGATCGAGGCCGGCAAGCTGGAGCTGGAGGTCAGGCAGTTCCGGCTCGACACCTTGCTGGCCAATATCTCGAGCCAGCTGGGCGAGGCGGCCAGCGCGAAAAGCCTGCGCCTGCATTTCGATATTGCGCGCGACCTGACGCAGCGCTGGTGCGGCGACGCCCTGCGGCTCGAACAGGTGCTGCTGAACCTGACCAGCAACGCCATCAAGTTTTCCGACCATGGCAATGTGTTCGTGCGCGTGCGTCCCGTCGAGGAGGGCGCGCGCCATGCCCTGCTGCGCTTTGACGTGCAGGACAGCGGCATCGGCATGAGCCAGCAGGAAGTGGCGCTGCTGTTCCGCTCCTTTCACCAGGCCGACACCTCGACCACGCGCAAATATGGCGGCAGCGGCCTGGGGCTGGTGATCAGCAAGCAGTTGGCCGAGCTGATGGGCGGCAAGGTGGGCGTGCACAGCCAGCCCGGACTGGGCAGCACCTTCTGGTTTACCGCCCGCCTGGACAAATACACGGGCGTGCCCGAAGACAGTGCCAGCGACAACGAGCCGCCGCTGCTCGACGTGATACGCGGCGCCTCCATCCTGCTGGTGGAAGACAATGTCTTCAGCCAGCAGGTGGGCTGCGAACTGCTGGAAGACGCGGGCGCCATCGTGCGCGTGGCCAACAATGGCCGCGAAGCGCTGGAACTGCTGGCCCAGCAAAGCTACGACTGCGTGCTGATGGACGTGCAGATGCCCGAGATGGACGGCTTCGAAGCGACGCGCCGCATCCGCGCCGACCCGCTGCTGGCAGGCCTGCTGGTGATCGCCATGACGGCCAATGCGGGCAGCGAAGACAGGGTGCGCTGCCTGGAGGCGGGCATGGATGAATTCCTGACCAAGCCGATCGCGCCCATGCTGCTGTTCCAGTTACTGGCCAAATGGCTGCGCCGGCGTGGCGGCATCGGCAACGTGGCGCCGGCGCCCGCCTCCGTGGTGACCGCCGCCGGCGCGCGCGAGGTGGAGGTGCTCGACGTGGCGGCCTTGTCGCTGACCTTCAGCAACGATCCCGTCAAGATGCGCAAATACGCCCAGCTGTTTCTCGATACGGCGCGCGACGGCCTGGCCGAAATGGAACAGGCGCTGGCGCTGGAAGACATCAACCGCCTGGCCGACCTGGGCCACCGCACCAAGTCGTCGGCGCTGGCCGTTGGCGCCAATGCGTTTGCGGCGCTGTGCCTGGCGCTCGAAGGCCTGCGCCGTGGCGGCGACCTGGCGCAGGCGCGCGCGCTGATGGCGCAAATGGGGCCGGCGCTGGCCAGGGTGGCCGAAAAAATTTCGCGCGATTTTGCCAACAGCGACGCCACCTGACGCGGGCAGCGGCGATAATAGGCGCCTGCCCACCCTGAACGTCACCGCATGCACACTCCCATCACGCCCGGCCTGTTGATTTTGCATGGCAACGAGCTCGAGCACCTGCGCAGCGCCGTTTTCCAGTGGCTGCGCAAGCATCCGCTGGCGCCCCTGGAAACCGATATTTTCCTGGTGCAGTCGAACGGCGTGGCCGAGTGGCTCAAGATCGCGCTGGCCGAGGAAATGGGCGTCTGCGCCGCCACCCGCATCGCCCTGCCGGCGCGCCAGTTGTGGCAGAGCTACCGGGGGATGCTGGGTGCCGAGCGCGTGCCGACGATATCGCCGTTCGATAAATCGCCGCTGACCTGGCGCCTGATGCGGCTGCTGCCGTCGCTGCTGGCCGATCCGGTTTTTGCACCGCTGCGCTATTTTCTCGCCGATGGCGATTGCGAACGGCGGCTGCAGCTGGCCGAACGACTGGCCGACCTGTTCGACCAGTACCAGGTCTACCGTGCCGACTGGCTGGCCGACTGGGCGGCCGGGCGCAATGTGCTGAAAACGGCGCGTGGCGAGGACATCAACCTCAAGGACGAACAGTTGTGGCAGCCGCAGCTGTGGCGCGCCGTGCATGCCGATGTCGACGCCTCGCGGCGCGAGACGGGCCGCGCCGATATCCATGAGGCTTTCCTGGCGGCGGTCGCCGCCGGCGAGGAGCCGGTGGGCAGGCTGCCGCGCCGCGTGGTGCTGTTTGGCGTCTCGGCCTTGCCCTACCAGACCTTGCAGGCGCTGGCGGCGCTGGCGCGCCATACCCAGGTGGTGCTGGCCGTGCCCAATCCTTGCCAGTACTACTGGGGCGACATCATCGAAGGGCGCGACCTGCTGCGCGCCAGCTACAAGCGCCAGCGGCAGCGCAACGGCCACGACCTGGGCGAGCTGCCGCTGGAAGCACTGCATGCGCACAGCCATCCCTTGCTGGCCAGCTGGGGCCGGCAAGGGCGCGACTTTATCCGCATGCTCGACGAATTCGACGAACAGACGCACGCCGAAGGGCGCGACGACAGCCTGCGCATCGACCTGTTCGGCGACGGGCCGGGCGTGACCCTGTTGCAGCAGGTGCAGGTGGCGATCCGTGAACTGCGCCCCCTGGCCGAACATGAACAGGTGCCGCCCGAGGCCGGCGACCGCTCGATCGAATTTCATGTCGCGCACAGCGTGCAGCGCGAAGTCGAGGTGCTGCACGACCAGCTGCTGGCCATGTTTGCCGACAGCGCAGGGAGCGGCCTGCGCCCGCGCGACGTGGTGGTGATGGTGCCCGATATCGACGTGTTCACGGCGGCGATCCACGCCGTCTTCGGGCAGCACCGCCGGCTTGATCCGCGCTTTATTCCGTTCGAGATCGGCGACGTGAAGGACCGCAGCGTCAACCCGCTGCTGGTCGCGCTCGAATGGCTGCTGCGACTGCCGCTGCAGCGCTGCCGCCAGAGCGAGGTGCGCGACTTGCTCGACGTGCCGGCGCTGGCCGCGCGCTTCGGCCTGCAGGCGATGGATCTCGATACACTGGGCGCGTGGATCGAAGGATCGGGCATACGCTGGGGCCTGGATCGCGAACACCGCGCCGGCCTGGGCCTGGGCGCGGCCGGCGAGCAGAACGCGTGGATCTTCGGCGTGCGGCGCATGCTGCTCGGCTACGCCAGCGGCGCCGGTGACGCCAGTTTCGACGGCATCGAGCCGTATGCGGAAGTGGGCGGCCTCGACGCCGCGCTGGCCGGTTCGCTGGCGCAGCTGGTCGAAGCGCTGCTGCACTGGCGCGCCGTGCTGGCGCAGGCGCGCACCCCGGGCGACTGGGGCGTGCAGGCCAGGGCGCTGCTGGCGGGTTTTTTCGATGCCAGCGACGAGGGCGACCGATTGAGCCTGGCGCAGCTGGAAGGCGCGCTGCAGGGCTGGCTGGAAACCTGCGAGCATGCCGGCTTTGCCGACGCCGTGCCGCTGGACGTGCTGCGCGTGGCCTGGCTGGGCGCGCTCGACGAGCCGACCCTGAACCACCAGTTCGTCTCGGGCGGCGTGACCTTCTGCACCCTGATGCCGATGCGTGCCGTGCCGTTTCGCGTGGTGTGCCTGCTGGGCATGAACGATGGCGACTTTCCGCGCCGAGCGCCGAAGGCCGATTTCGATCTGCTGGCGCTGCCCGGCATGGCGCGCCCCGGTGACCGCTCGCGCCGCGACGACGATCGCTACCTGATGCTCGAAGCGCTGCTGGCGGCGCGCGACAAACTGTACGTGAGCTGGGTCGGGCGCAATGTGCGCGACAATTCCGAACAGCCGCCGTCCGTGCTGGTGTCGCAGCTGCGCGACTACCTGGCCGCCGGCTGGTCGCTGGACCGTCATTTGAGCACGCTCACCACCGAGCATGCGCTGCAGCCGTTCAGCCGCCGCTATTTCGAAGACGGCGGTCTGTTGACCTATGCCGGCGAATGGCGCATCGCCCATGCCGATGCAGGCCAGGCGCCGCAGTTGCTGGCGCTGGGGCCCTATGAGCTCAACCCCGACACCCGTTTGAGCCTGGGCGAGCTGGCCAGTTTCGTGCGCCAGCCCGTCAAGTATTTCTTCCGCCGCCGCCTTTCCGTGCACTTTGCCGATGCCGCCATGCTGGGCGAGGATGAAGAGCCGTTTGGCCTGAATGCGCTCGAGCGCTACGTGCTGGAAGACGCCATGCTCAAGGGCGCAAAAGATCTGGAAGCGCTCGGCGAGGTACACGGCAAGTTGCGCGAGCGCGCCGATGAGCTGGTACGGCAAGGCGTATTGCCGATTGGATTGATTGGCAAACAGGTAGTAGAGCAATTGGTGCAGGCACTGGTGCCGGTACGCAGCGCCTGGCTGACGCTCTGCGCCGCCTATCCGCTGGCTGCGGAAAAAAGAGCGATTTCGCTGCCGTTTGGCGAGCTTGCGATGGAAGACTGGCTCGATAAACTCCATGGCAATGGGGTCGAGACGATCTGGCTGGAACAAATGTCCTCCAGGGTCACCGACAAAGAGGGGCAGGCACGCGGCGACAAATTGATACTGATGTGGCTGCGCCAACTGGCCTCGGCGGCCATCGGCTTTCCCGTTACCGGTTTCCTGGTGGCGCGCGACGCCATCGTCAGCATGGCGCCGCTCGACCCGGCCGCCTCGCGCGAAACGCTGGCGAGCTTGCTGGCACTGTGGCGCGAAGGCATGAACCACCCGCTGCCGACGGCCTGCAAGACGGGCCTGGCGCTGGTGCAGGGCGGCGATCCGCGCGCCGTGTATGACGGCCGCTTCGAGATGGGCGGCGAGCGCGAGGAATTGTGCCTGGCCCGGCTGTGGCCCGAATTCTCGGCCCTGGCGCTTGAAGACGCGTGGCAGGACTGCACGCGCGAATTGTATGGTCCGCTGGCCGACTGGCTGCGCCAGCAGGTCACCGTGGACCCGATCACGGGCCTGGCTGAAGAAGGAGAAGCACCATGAGCAGCCATGTATTGAATCCGCTGGCGTTTCCGCTGCACGGCTCGCGCCTGATCGAAGCGTCCGCCGGCACCGGCAAGACCTGGACCATCGCCGCGCTGTATGTGCGGCTGGTATTGGGCCACGGCGAAGACGGCACGGCTTTTGCGCGCCCGCTGCTGCCGGCCGATATTCTGGTGATGACGTTTACCCGCGCCGCCACGCGCGAACTGTCGAACCGGGTGCGCGAGCGCCTGATCGAGGCCGCAGCGTATTTTCGCAATGAATCCAATGGCAGCGACCCGTTTCTCGATGCGCTGCTCGACACCTGCCCGGACGAGAGCGCGCGGCAAAAGGCGGCGCACCGGCTGATGCTGGCCGCCGAAACCATGGACGAGGCGGCGATTTTCACCATCGACGCCTGGTGCCAGCGCATGCTGCGCGAACACGCCTTCGACAGCGGCAGCCTGTTCGACGAGGAACTGGTCAGCGACGAGCAGGCCCTGTTCGAGGATGCGGCCCACGATTACTGGCGCCAGCAGGTCTATCCCTTGCGCGAGCAGGCGCTGGCCGTGCTGCTCGATTGCTGGCCCGATGTGGCGGCGCTGAAAAAAGCCGTGCGCGAACTGGCGCGCCGGCCCGGCATGATGGTGATGGCGAGCGACGAATCGCTGTCGTCGCTGGTCGATCGCGAACAGCAGGCGCTCACTGCGCAACTTGCCGGCCTGAAACAGGGCTGGGTCGCGCGCGCCGACGCGATGGCAGCGTGGATTGACGGCCACCGCGCCGCCAACCCCAAATGCTTCAACGGCGTCAAGATGAAGCCCGACAACCTGGCCAAATGGTTCGATGGGTTAAGGCGCTGGGCGCAGGACCCCTTGCTGTTGCTGCCGGCCGTCACCGCCAAGGCCTGGGAGCGCCTCACACCGTCCGGCATCGAGGACGCGTTTGCCAAAAATTTTACCGCCAGCGTGCCCGGATGTTTTGAGCACACGGCGCAGCTGGCGCAAGACCTGGCGGCCATCACGCCGCTGGCCCATACCCTGCACCTGCACGCGGCTGCAAAGATCGCGCGGCGCATGGACCAGCTCAAGCGCCAGTCGCGCCAGTTCGGCTTTGCCGACATGCTGCAGCGCCTGCACGACGCGCTGGCCGGCGAAAATGGTGCCGCGCTGCGTCAGCGCATCGTGGAACAATATCCGCTGGCGATGGTTGACGAATTCCAGGATACGGCCCCGGCCCAGTACCAGATCTTCAACCTGCTGTACCGGATTGCCGACAACGACCCGGCCTGCGGGCTGTTCCTGATCGGCGACCCGAAGCAGTCGATCTACGGCTTTCGCGGCGCCGACATTCAAAGCTACCTGGCGGCGCGGCGTGCCACCGAAGGGCGCCACTACCAGCTGGGCACCAACTACCGCTCGACGGCGCCGCTGGTGGCGGCCGTCAATCAATTGTTCCTGCACGCCGAGCGGCCCGAGGTGCCCAAGGGTGCCTTCCGTTATCGCCACGGTGACGATAATCCGCTGCCCTTCGAGGCGGTCGAGGCCAGGGGCAGAAATGAACGGCTCGTCAACAGTGATGGCGCGCTGCCGGCCCTGCTGGCCGCCTGCGCCAGCGACGAGTCGCTGCGCGGCGACAGCTACCGCAGCTACTTTGCCGATCACTGCGCCGAGCATATCGTCGCCATGCTCAATGACCCGCAAGCCGGTTTTGACGGCCCAGACGGCTTTGCGCGCCTGCAGCCGGCCGATATCGCCGTGCTGGTGCGCGACCGCAAGGAGGCCGGTGCGGTGCGCCGTGCGCTGGCGCGCCGGCGCGTGGCCAGCGTGTATTTGTCCGACAAGGACTCGGTGATCGACAGCGAAGAGGCGCAGGACGTCTTGCGCTGGCTGGCGGCGCTGGCCAATCCGCTCGATGGCGCCCTGGCGCGCGCCGCCTTTGCCACCGGCACCGTCAACCTGCCGCTGGGCGAACTGGCGCGGCTGTCGAGCGACGAACTGGAATGGGAACGGCGCATCGAGCAGTTAAAAGCCTTGCACCTGATCTGGCAGCGCCAGGGCGTGCTGGCCATGCTGCGCCGCTTTATCCACGAGTTGCAACTGCCGGCCATGCTGTTGCGCCAGACGGGCGGCGAACGGCGCCTGACCAATCTGCTGCACCTGGCCGAACTGCTGCAGTCGGCCAGCCGCCAGCTCGATGGCGAACAGGCGCTGATACGCTGGCTGGCCGAGCAGATCGAAGGCGGCGGCGAGAGCGGCGACGAACGCGTATTGCGGCTCGAAAGCGACGCCGAACTGGTCAAAGTGATCACCGTGCACAAGTCGAAGGGCCTCGAATATCCGCTGGTCTACCTGCCGTTCGCCGTCACCGCCCGCAAGGCGGAAAAGCGCAACCGCAGCTTCGTCGACTATGCCGACCAAGAGGGCGAACGCCACCTGGACCTGTCGCTGTCGGACCAGGCGATGGCTTTTGTCGAGGAAGCGCGCATCGAGGAGGACTTGCGCCTGCTGTACGTGGCGCTGACGCGCGCGCGCCATTTTTTGTGGCTGGGCGTGGCCGCGCTGGCGGCGCGCAAGGCGGGCGACAATACCCTGCATGAATCGGCGCTCGGTTACCTGCTGACGGGCGGCGACCAGCTGCCGGCCGGGCAATTGCAGCAGCGCTGGCACGAAGTCTGTGGCGGCTGCGACGCGATCGCCATTGCCGGCCTGGCGCAGCCCGGGCCCGCCACCTTGTTGAACCGTATCGAGCACCGTCCCCAGTTGCGCGAGCCGCCGCAATTTACCGGCCGCTTCGAGCGCGACTGGTCGGTCGGCAGTTTTACCTCGCTTACGCGCCAGATCGGCGCCGTGGTCAGCCATGTGCCGCAGCGGGCGCTGGAAGAAACCTTGCTGGAGGACGCTAGCAGCGTGGCGCCCGCCGCCAGCCTGACGGCGCCGCAGACGGCCGATGCACCGTGGCACCGTTTTCCGCGCGGCTCGCTTGCCGGGACCTTCCTGCACAATCAGCTTGAATGGATGGGTGGCGAAGGTTTCGATTGCGTCCGTCAATCGACTTTTGACGAACGCCTGGCCAGGCGGTGCGCCCAGGCCGGCTGGGGGCACCGCCAGGAAGACGCCATCGCCTGGCTGCGCGAGGTCGCCATCACGCCGCTGCCCTTGCTGGACGCGCCGCTGGCGGCACTCGACAGCACCTTGCCGGAGATGGAATTCTGGTTCCCCAGCGAGCACCTGGCCACGGAGCAGCTGGACCAGCTGTGCACGCGCTTGCTGTTGGGTGGCGCGCCGCGCCCGGTGCTGCCACGGCGCCAGCTGCACGGCATGCTCAAGGGCTTTGCCGACCTGGTGATCGAACGCGAAGGCCGCTACTGGGTGCTCGACTACAAATCGAATGCCCTCGGCAACAACGACGCGGCCTATCACACCGAGGCGCTGGCGGCCGGCATGGCGCAGCACCGCTACGATATCCAGGGCGCCATCTATATGCTGGCGCTGCACCGCTTGCTGAAAAGCCGGCTGGGCGAGCACTACGATCCGGCGCGCCAGCTGGGCGGCGCAATTTTCCTGTTCTTGCGCGGCATCGCCAACCCGGACACGCACGGCTGCTACTGGCTGGCGCCGCAACTCGAGTTGCTCGACGGCCTAGATCAATTACTGGAAAACACGCATGCATAACCCCACCGTGGAACCCTTGCTGGCCTTTTTCGATGGCGTGGCCGATGCGGGACTAGTGCGCCGCCTGGGCGCGGCGTTCGCGCGCTTTGTTGCCAGCCTGGCGCAAGGCGAAGTACAAGCTGCGGAGGCGCCGGCGCTGGTGGTGGCCTGCGTGGTGCTGTCGGAACTCGAAGGGCGCGGCCACAGCTGCGTGATGCTGGCCGAGCTGGCGCATGCGCCGTCGCAGCTGATGGGCTGGACTGACGAGCAATGGCAGGCCGTGCTGGCCGTGTCCGGGCCGCTGCCCGATACGCTGGAGGAGTGGTGCGCGCTGCTGGCCAGGGCGCCGCAAGTGTGGTCGGCCGGCGTGGCGGACACCCATCAACCGCTGGTGCTCGACGGCGAGCGCCTGTATTTGCGCCGCTACTGGCGCGACGAAACGGCCGTCGGCATGGCCATTGCCGCGCGCGCCTTTGATACGGTGGCGCCACCATTGCCGCAAGTACGCCAGTGGCTGGACCTGCTGTTCGACCGGCCGCCCGAAGGCGGCGGGCCGGACTGGCAAAAGGTCGCCTGCGCCATCGCCCTGCGCGGCAAGGTGGCCATTATCACGGGCGGCCCGGGCACCGGCAAGACCTATACGGTAGCCAGTTTGCTGACCTTGCTGTTTGCTGTCTCGCCGCAGCCGGAGCAACTGCGCATCGCGCTGGCCGCGCCGACCGGCAAGGCGGCCGCGCGCCTGAAACAGTCGATCGACCAGGCGCTGGCGGGGCTGGCAAAAAAAGTGGGCGCAGCAGTTGGCAATGGCCTGCCCCTGATGACGCTGGCGCAGCGCATGGGCGCGGCGCGCACCCTGCATAGCCTGCTGGGCGCGCGGCCCGGCACGCGCGCGTTTGCCCACCATGCCGGCAACGCGCTCGACGTGGACGTGTTGATCGTCGACGAGGCGTCGATGGTGCACCTGGAGATGATGGCCTCGGTGCTGGACGCCTTGCCGCCGACCGCCATATTGATACTGCTGGGCGACAAGGACCAGCTGGCGTCGGTGGAGGCGGGCGCCGTGCTGGGCGACCTGTGCCACGATGCGCAGGCGGGCGGCTATGATGCGGCCACCATCGCCTATGCGCAGGCGGCCAGCGGCGTGGCCATTCCCGCCGGCTTTGCAGGCAACGCCGGCGCACTGGCCCAGCAGACCGTGATGCTGCGCCACAGCCACCGTTTCGGCGGCCCGATCGGAGAACTGGCGCTGGCCGTCAACGATGGCCGGCCTGACCTGGCCAAGGCGTGTTTTGCCAACGACGGCGAGAACAAGGTGGCCTGGCGCGTGCCGGCCCAGCCTGAAGAGGTGCTGCGCCTGGCGCTGGCTGGGCGCACGGGGGCGCCGGGCGGCTACCGGCCTTACCTGGAACTGGTCAAGGCGGGCAGCGAAGGCCACGACAGTCACGACGACTGGGTGCGCACCGTGCTGCACAGCTTTGAAGCGTTTCGCATCCTGTGCGCCGTGCGCGATGGCGAATGGGGCGTGGCGGGGCTCAATACGGCGATCGAGCTGCGCCTCGAGCGCGAAGGCCTGCTGCGCCGCGCCGAGTGGTATGTGGGCCGGCCCGTGATGGTCACCCGTAACGACTACGGCACCGGCGTGTTCAATGGCGATATCGGCTTGACCCTGCCGGACCCGGCGCGCCCCGCTTCGCTGCGCGTGTATTTCCTCGAAGGCGAGAAGGTGCGCAGCGTGCTGGCCACCCGCTTGCGCCAGGTGGAAACGGCGTTTGCCATGACGGTGCACAAGTCGCAGGGCTCGGAATTTCGGCATACGGTGCTGGTGCTGCCGCAGGAAGGCGGCGCCATGCTGGCGCGCGAACTGGTCTACACGGGCATCACGCGCGCGCGCGACTT
Source organism: Janthinobacterium sp. PC23-8 (assembly GCF_002250505.1). Classification (GTDB taxonomy): domain Bacteria; phylum Pseudomonadota; class Gammaproteobacteria; order Burkholderiales; family Burkholderiaceae_D; genus Janthinobacterium. Next base: position 99,423 of record NZ_NJGY01000001.1, on the reverse strand, counting down.
TTTTACGCTGGTGTCGCCGACGCAGGCGGTGCTGTTCGACGCGGTCTTGCGCCGCACGCAGCGCGCCAGCGGCTTGCGCGGGCTGATCTCTTAGATCGGCACCATCGGCTTTGGCCCCAGTGCGGGCGCCAAGGCGGGAGCCAAGGCGGGAGCCAAGGCGGGAGCCATTTGCCTGGCCAGCTCCAGAAAGGCATTGGTGGCGGGCGTGTTCTGGCGCCGGTCGCGCACGGCCAGGCCCACCTTGCGCATCACGGGCGGGTCCAGCGGCAGGGCGACGAGCTCCGGATACTGGCTGGCCAGATGCTGCGGCAGCGCCATTTCGGCGACGATGGAGACCCCGGTGCCGCGGCTGACCATGTCGAAAATCGTGATCATCTGGCTGATATGGTAGGGCACGTCGGGTTTCAGGCGGGCGTTGGCGAACAGCGGTTCGATCAGCGCCGCGCAGCCGGCTTCGGACATGATGAAGGGGTCGGCGCACAGCTGCGCCAGCGTGACGCTGGTATTGCCAGCGAGCGCATGGCTGCGCGGCAGCAGCGCCATCATCTGGTCTTCCACCAGCGGCATGGTGTCGAAACGCTCGTCGGGCAGCACCAGGAAGCCCACGTCGACCCGGCGCTCGCGCAGCCATTGCAGCACTTCATGGTCGGCGCCCTCGTCGATGCGCAGCTCGATGCCCGGATAGCGCTGCCTGAACTGCGCGGTGATTGCCGGCAGCAGATTCAACGAGGAGGTGGCGCCGAAGGAGCCGATGCGCAGCGAGCCCTGGCGCTGGCCCAGCACGTCGGCCGCTTCCTGGCGCATCGCTTCGGACAGGCCAAGGATTTCGCGCGCGCGCAGCAGCAACTGGCGGCCCACCTCGGTCAGCTCGGCCGAGGCCTGGTGGCGCACGATCAGGTCCACCCCCATTTCCTTTTCCAGCGCCTTCAAGGCATGCGAGACGGCCGACTGGCTGATGCCCAACTGCATGGCGGCGGCGGAAAAGCCGCGCAGCTCGGCTACCAGGGTAAAAATTTCCAGTTGCGTGAAGGTCATGGACAGGTCGCTGTGGGTTATGAGTAATTGCTCATTATTTCATGAGCTGATATTAGTATTAATATATACGCACACTACCCGCCGCACAAGCGGCATGACAGGATCTTTCATGCGCACTCTCGCCATTCCCACGCTCGCCAGCCAGTCGCCACTGGTCTATATCAAACTGATGTTTGTCGCCCTGTTCTGGGGCGGCACCTTTATCGCGGGCCGGGTGCTGGCCCAGCAGATGCCGCCCATGACGGCCGCCAGCGGCCGCTTCGGCGTGGCCGTCCTGCTGCTGGTGCTGCTGGCCTGGAAATTCGAAGGCGGCCTGCCGCGCCTGGACCGCAAGCAACTGGCAACGACCGCCGCGCTGGGCCTGACCGGCATCTTTTTGTACAACCTGTGTTTTCTGGCCGCCCTGTCGCGCATGCCGGCCGGCCGCACGGCGCTGTTCGTGGCCCTCAATCCCATCGTCACGGCGCTGGCCTCGGCCCTGCTGTTCCGTGAACGCCTGGGCGCCTTCAAGTGGCTCGGCATCATGCTGGCGTTTTGCGGCACGGCCATCGTCATCACGCGCGGTGACCTGGCCGGCCTGTTGCATGGCAATGGCGGTGGCATAGGCGCCGGCGAGATCTTCATGTTCTGCGGTATTTCCAGCTGGGCCGCCTACACCCTGATCGGGCGCGTGGCCCTCAAGGGCTTGAGTCCGGTGGCCGCCACCACCTACGCCGCCATGTGGGGCCTGGCGTTTTTGCTGGTGGGCGCCGCGTTTGAATTCCCGAGCGTGCCATGGCGCAGCTACGGCTGGCAGGTGTGGGCCGCCATCGGCTATCTGGGCGTATTTGGCACCGTGATCGGCTTTGTCTGGTATTACGAGGGCGTGAAAGCGATCGGCCCGTCGCGCACGGCCGTGTTCAACAATCTGGTGCCGGTGTTCGGCATCGTGCTGGCCGCCGGCCTGCTGGGCGAGCCGGTGCTGGCGTCGATGCTGGTGGGGGGAGTGGTGACGATTGCCGGCGTCATCATGACCAACCGGCAAGCCAAATAATTATTTGGCGCGGCGGCGCTTGCCCGGTTTCGCCGGCGCTTTTTTATGCCGGCTGGCCGAGGCGCGCACCACTTTCGGTTCGGCGATGCCGTTTTCGGCGGCCAGCATGCGGCGGATATTGACGGCGTCCATGGCGCGCACGGAGTTGGCGCGCGCGTTGAGCAAAATCATGGTGGCGAACTTGCCGGCCGACTTGATGCGCATGATCAGGCAACGCCCCGCTTCATTGGTAAAGCCGGTTTTCGACAGGCCGATATCCCAGCCTTTGGCGCCTACCAGCCGATTCGTGTTGTGGTATTCCACGTCGCGGCCCTTGATCTGGATCACGTCTTTCGAATCGGTGGTGATGCGGCTGATTTCCGGGTAGCGCGAGGCGGCCACAGCCATCTTGACCAGGTCGGCGGCCGTCGACTGGTTGTTCGGCGACAGGCCGGTCGGCTCTTCGATCACGGTCTGGCGCATGCCCAGCGCCTTGATCTTGGCGTTGACGGCCACCGCGAAGGCGGTCGGGCCGCCCGGATAGGTGCGCGCCAGCGAAGCGGCGGCGCGGTTGTCGGACGACATCAGCGCCAGCTGCAGCACATCATGGCGGCTCAAGGTGGCGCCGACGGGCACGCGCGAGGTGCTGTGTTTCAAGGTGTCGACGTCGACCTGGTCGATCAGGATCTCTTCCTGCATATTGGCCCTGGAGTCGAGCACGACCATGGCCGTCATCAGCTTGGTCAGCGAAGCGATGGGCACGACCACGTTGGCATTTTTTTCAAGCAAGACTTTACCCGTACCGTCCTCGACCACCAGGATGGACTGGGAACCGAAGGGCACGGCGATGGCGGCTGTCGATAGCGTCATCAGCACGGCGGCGAAGATTTTTTTGAGCATGGGACTTTGTATGGAAAAGCAGTTTCGGGGCGCCACGGGAGGGCGCTGCGGGCAAAAGGGCGAGCATGCCCCCGGGCGGGACTATGTCTCTGAAGCAATATTTGCCAAAGCTAGACGATACCATCAAAAACCTGGCAATGTCTATGGCATGCGGCCTGTGCAAGGCCATTTATGGCCGTCGAGGCAAAATAAAACCCGGACTATTGCCTGAGTGAAAATTGTTGGTGCTTTATTGATTTCAATCCAGAAACTTCGTATTATTCCTGCAAGATAGGTGTTGTGATATCGGATGCGTCGTATTTGAAGCACGCCATTTCGTGCTTCGTCACCTGCCGCTGGGCAGGCCAGGGGCGCCGCCATAGACTGTGTTCATGCCCGATGATTGTTGCGAGGAGGACGCAGATGTGGAAAAGAATCGTGGACTGGCAGCGCGCGGTCGATGATGAAACCTTGCTGGTGCTCAAGCAGCCAGAAATGGCGGGCCAGGTCCGGGGTCGCTTGCGCGGCTGTATCGCGCGCAAGCTGGCAACGCTGACACCGATCGAGCGTCAGCAGTTTCATGACTTCATGGAAAAATATCGCGGCATCGGTTTTTATATTGCCGCCGCCAAGCTGACGCTGCTGCTCTGCATGGTGGGTGTGCTGCTGCACCTGATGGCGCCCGACAAGCTGGGCTGGGGCAAGGCTTTGCTGTTGAGTAATGTCCTGGGGCTGGCCATGGCTTGCGGCGTGCTGGGTGTGTGGTTCAGCTACCGCAGGCTGGCGCGCAGGAAGATCAGGCTGATGATCGTGCTGATGTTGCTGTTGCCTTTACTGGCCGGCTTGCTGATCGGTTTGCTGCTGTTCCTGCTGGACCCCGCAAGTTCGCTGCGCGAGTGCGTGGCGCGCGGCGCACGCATCGGTGCTTATGCCAGCGGCACGGCAGGCCTGGTCTATCTGGTGCCGATGTCCATCGTTGCCATGTGGCGCAACCGCCAGTACGAAGCGCTGACCTTGCAGCTGCAGCAAAACGCCGAGCGCGACCGCCTGGCGCGCGCGCTCAGCGAATCGCAGCTGCGCTTGCTGCGCGCCCAGATCGAGCCGCATTTCCTGTTCAATACCCTGGGCGCGGTGCAGCAGCTGGCCGAACAGGGCGGGCCAGGCGCGGCCAGGGCGGCGGCGCTGACGGCCGACCTGATTGCGTTCCTGCGCGCCAGCCTGGCCGAGATGCGCAGCGAGCAAGTACCGCTGCAAAGCGAGTTCGACATGGTCGCAGCGTATTTGCGCGTGATGCAGGCGCGCATGGGTTCCCGCCTGCGCTATGCGCTCGAGCTGCCCGCCGAATGTGCGCACGCGACCATCCCCAGCATGATCGTGCTGACCCTGGCCGAGAACGCCATCAAGCACGGCATCGAACCGTCCTTGCGCGGTGGCGAGATCGCCGTGTCGGCGCAGCAAGTGGACGGCATGCTGCGCCTGCGCGTGCGCGATACGGGCATGGGCTTGCCGGAACAGGGCACGGCGCAGGCGCAGGAAGGCGGCCTGGGCCTGGAAAACGTGCGCAGCCGGCTGCGCTTGTCCGATCCGTGCGCCAGCCTGGACGTGCGCGACGGCGAAGACGGCGGCGTGATCGCCGAGATATTGCTCCCCATGAACATTGAGACCAGCCTGAAAGAGCCTGCCGTATGAACACCACCATCCTGATTGCCGAAGACGAGCCGCTGATGCGCGAGCGCCTGCAAACCATGCTGGCGCTGGCCTGGCTTGATGCGCGCATCGTGCTGGTGGCCGAAAACGGCAACGACGCCTGGGATGGTTTCCTGGAACATGAGCCCGAGGTGGTGTTTCTCGATATACGCATGCCGGGCCTGTCGGGCCTGGAAGTGGCCGAGCGCATCGGCAAGCGCGCCCATGTGGTGTTCGTTACAGCCTACGACCAGTATGCGGTCGACGCGTTTGACGCCGGCGCCGTCGACTACCTGTTGAAACCGGTGCAGGCCGAGCGCCTGCAGCGCGCGGTGCAGCGCCTGCGTGAAAAACTGGGGGCGCAACCGGCCGACATGGCCCAGCTGCTGCAATCGCTGCGCACCGCGCTGCCGGCGCCGCCGCGCGAAAAGCTGAAGTGGATCAAGGCCAGCGTGGGCAAGCAGATCCGCCTGATCGATATCGACGAGGTGCTGTTCTTCCAGGCCGACAGCAAATACACGCGCGTGGTGCTGGCCGGCTCGGAAGCGCTGGTGCGTACGCCGCTGAAAGACTTGCTCGGCGGCCTGGACCCCGAGCAGTTCTGGCAAATCCACCGCGGCACCATGGTCAACGTCAAAGCCATCGAAGCGGCCGAACGCATCGACGCCGAGCGCATGCAGGTGCTGCTCAAGGGCAGTACGGAAAAGCTGCCGGTGAGCCGGACGTTTACCTATCTGTTCCGCGATTAATGCAGCATCTCGCCCAGGACGAGTTGCAAACGGTCATGGAAGGCGGCGAAGCTGGGCATGGCGGAGGCGCCTTGCGCATCGAACTCAATGCCACGCACCCACTCGGCGAGCTCAACCGCGCTTTTTTCGCCGCCGAGCGCACGTGCCAATTTTTCCTTGGCCGAATTAGGCGCGTCGTCATTGCCGGGCACATCTTCCAATTTGGCGCAATGCTGGAATGGCTGTTTCTTTGCCGCGCACAGCAACCAGGCTTCGGACTTGGGATTGGGCAGCATCGGCACGCCACGGGGGAACTGGGCGCGGTGAAAGCCGTCGAGCATGGATTGCCATTTTTGTTGCCATAGGGCTGGCGGGTCGGAGCGCATCTTGTCGTGGTCGCGGAATAAAACGGCAATTGTGATGTCGTTGAGCTCTGTTTCTATTTCCAGGCTTGCCTGACCGAGATCGAGCGCATTGGCATGGAAATAGCCAGTTTCCACTCCACGCTTTTTGCCAGGCAGTATCACGCTGCGTTTATTATTCTTGCGCTTGACAGCGAGTTCAACAAGGCGTGGTTTGCTGATGAATTGGATCGCGCCGGGGGCGTCTGCCAGTGCGTAGCCCAGCCTGCGTTCAATCAATTGCTCCAATAACACCGTGATCGGTCCCGACTGGAAGTTGTGATCGCTGCAGCGGCCCTGGGCGTTGGTGCACATGCCCAGGTCGCTGGGGCCTTCGCCACTCAGGATCAGTATCATGCTGTGGCTTTCCTCGGTGCAGGTGCTTTTTTCGCCTTCTCGTCAACGTCTTCGGCAGCTTGGGCTTGCTTGTCGAGTTCGACGCAGGTGGCCGTCAGTGCTACCAGATCGGTGTCAACGAAGGCTTCACCGGGTCCCATCAGATCAAGCTTTTCCCCGACTCCAGGCAGCGAGAAGAAGGGGCGTACCCTTGTAAACCCTTCTGGCGTCTTGTATACAAACAGCACTGACTCGCGCGCCACGTCATCTTCCAGATAGTTCAGTATCATCGGGTTGTGCGTGGTAACAAGGATCTGCTGTTTTGCATTGACCAGCAAGTTCACCAGTTTTTCCACGATCTCCGGGTTGACGCCATTTTCCACTTCATCGAACAGCAGCATGGCATCGCCATCAAGCGTTTGCGCCAGCATGGCCAGCACGCGCAGCAGGCCGTCGTTGATATGGCGCACCTCCGACTCCACATGCTTGCCGTCGAAGTCTTCGATGATCGACAGGCGCTTCCAGCCGCCCTTTGTAGGGGACGATTTGAAGTCGATTACGCGTGGATAAAAGGTGCGCAGCAATTCAAGAAGATGCTGCTTGTCGCCGCCTTTGATTGCATGCAGATAGGCAGAAAGCTTTTCACCGCCAATGCCAATGCTGGTCGCGCTGTCACGCGTTCGCTGGCGCATTAAATGTGGTGAGAGTAGTTCTAATGAGCGTATATTGCGTAGCGTATCGCGAATACTTTTTAGTTCCGAGCTAAGCTCTGTGTCCCGCAGTTGAGAAAGAATGGAACCTTGGTAGCTGAACGCTATGGGTGTCATTTCAGAATTGCTAATCCGATACTGCCTCCCTTTTAATAAAAGCAATTCTTCTTCACCTTGCTCATCATTCCAGCATGTAGCCATTTCATAAAGGCAAGCCAACTCTTTTCTATTAAATGAGCCGTACCATAATTTGTTAAAATTATCATTTTCTTGGCGATTAGTGGCAACAAAAGCAATATTGCTTGTCGGAGCAAATTTCGATGCTATGTCCGCTTTGTCCCAACCGCGCGATATCAGCCACTCATCTAGTCGTCCACTCATTACCTGAGAAAGAAAATCAAATGCTTGTAAAATGGTGGTTTTTCCTGCGCCATTCAAGCCAATCAAGACGGTAAATTTAGGTAGAGAAACTTGGAAATCCACAAGTGACTTGAAGTTGCTAATGCCAAAAAAATTAATCATCTCTATATCTACCTGTGAATGATGCGACAAACCCGTCACGAATTTCAGTTTTGTCTATCATCCCACATCGCCACCCATTGGGGAATAGCGACGCTTGTAGCTACATAATGGTGCCGGCCCACAGAACGGGGCCGGGCGGGTGGTGACACTTACTGGATCTTGGCAATCGACACTTCCGTCGACTTGACCAGCGCGATCACTTCGCTGCCCACCTTCAGGTCCAGGTCCCTGATCGAGCGCGTGGTGATGACCGAGGTGACGATGCCGTGCGGGGTTTCCACGTCGACTTCCGAGACGACGGAGCCGAGGATGATTTCCTTGATCTTGCCGCGAAACTGGTTACGTACATTGATTTCCGAGATAGCCATGGTTTGTCCTTTTGCTGGTGGAGACGCCGGTTGGCGCGACAAGGACAGCGTAAGGGGTGGCGGGAAGTTTGCAAACGAATCGATTTGCATACCCATATGCAAAAAATCGCCTGAGCATTGCTGTCAGGCGATTTTTTTCAGATAAGGCGGCCGCGCTTATTTCTGGTAAATCTTGTCGAACTCGCCGCCATCATCAAAGTGTTTCTTTTGCGCCTGCTTCCAGCCGCCGAAAACGTCATCGACCGTAAACAGGCTGATCGGCTTGAAGCTGGCCGCGTATTTCTTCGCCACCGTGGCCGAACGCGGACGCAGGAAGTGCCTGGCGGCCAGTTCCTGGCCGGGTTCCGAGTACAGGTATTGCAGGTAGGCGGTCGCTTCCTTGCGGATGCCGCGGCGGTCAACCACCTTGTCGACCACGGCCACCGGCGACTCGGCCAGGATCGATATGCTCGGGTAGACCACCTCGAAGTTGTCGCCGAATTCCTTGCGCACCAGTTGCACTTCGTTTTCGAACGTCACCAGCACGTCGCCGATTTCACGCTGGGTAAAGGTGGTGGTGGCGCCGCGGCCGCCGCCGTCGAGCACCGGCACGTTCTTGAACAGACGCGTCACCAGGTCGCGCGCCTGCGCTTCGGTGCCGCCTTTTTTCACGGCATAGCCCCAGGCCGCCAGGTAGGTGTAGCGGCCGTTGCCCGAGGTTTTAGGGTTCGGCACGATGACCTTGATGCCGGGCCTGGCCAGGTCGTCCCAGTCCTTGATCTGTTTCGGATTGCCCTTGCGCACCAGGTACACCATGGTCGAATAGAAGGGCGCGGCGTTGTTGGGGAATTTTTTGGCCCAGTCGGCCACTACCAGGCCGCGGTCGGCCAGCAGGTCGATGTCATTGGCCTGGTTCATGGTCACGACCGACGCTTCCAGGCCGTCGGCCACCGAGCGCGCCTGCTTGCTCGAGCCGCCGTGCGACTGCTTGATGGTGATGGTTTCGCCGGTCTTTTTTTGCCACTCGGCAATAAATGCCGGATTGACGTCCTTGAACAATTCGCGCATCACGTCGTACGACACGTTCAGCAACACCACCGGTTCGGCGGCGCCGGCGGCCATCGGCAAGCCCATTCCCAGGGCGCCGACTGCCATGGCGCTGGCCAGCAACCAGCGGCGTGTCAGCGAGGTGAGTGGCGATGCGATGAGCGGCAAGGCGGCGTTTTGTGTGGGCATGTTTCTTATCGTGTGGTGGTTGCAGATGGACATAGTCTAAAATTCTGGCCGAAAAGGAAACGAACTTTTTGTAATATGCTTAGATTCGTCCGGCAATACGCAGTTCACTGTCACTGCTCGCCATCGGCAAGCCGGCTGGCGCCGCTGTGCGAAAAAAACGGATCGCGTCGCTTGGTGTATAGTCGGAATCGCGCGCTGCAGGGCTGATGCCGCCTGTATCGGCAACCGTAATAATTTGTGAGTATCCATGAGTCTTGAAATTCGTATTGCAACATCGGCCGACGCTGTCGACGCGTGCACCGTATTGCGGCGTTCCATCGTCGAATGCTGCGCCCTCGACCACCGGCACGATCCGGCCATCCTGGAAGCCTGGCTGGGCAATAAAACACCGCAGATGGTGGCGTGCTGGTTTGGCTCGCCCAACAATTTCGCGCTGGTCGCCGTCGAGGCGGGCGCGGTGGTCGGCGTGGCGCTGCTCACGCGCGCCGGCAAGCTGGCCCTGTGCTACCTGCTGCCCGAAGCGCAGCGGCGCGGCGCCGGCGCTGCCCTGGTGGAACAGATCGAAACGCAGGCCAGACAATGGGGCATCAAGGCGCTGCAATTGCACAGTACCGCCAGCGGCCAGGCTTTCTTTGCAAGGCACGGTTATACCGAGGCGGGCCAGGTGCGCTCGCCGTATGGCGTGCAAACGGTTTTTTGCTGGAAGGCGCTCGATCCGGCCTGCCTGGTGACGGGCGAGGCCAAAGGGGATGCCAGGCGCAAGCGTTTCTGCAACTGCAATTCGGCCTGATCAGCAACTGATCTGGATATACACGGCGCCTTGCGGCGCTGTTGCCGGCTGCGGCGCGCCGCCCGCAAACACCTTCAATTCACCTGGCGCGAAGGCCGTCCACGCTTCGTTTTCCGTCAGCGGGTGGGTGGCGATGACGGCGATGCGGTCATCGAGGTGATTGTGCTGGCGAAAGTCGATGCTGCGCTCGCAGTCGATCAGCTGCGCCACGGAAAACGGGTATTCGCGTACCACGTAGTGCAAATGCGTCGAGCAATGGGCGTACAGCAGTTCGCCATCCGACAAGATGAAATTGAAGCTGCCATGGGCCGCGATCTCGTGCGCGATGTCGGTGATCGCCGCGCGCAGCGCCTCGCGCGCCGGTTCGCCGTCGGGAAAGCGGGCGCGCAGCGCGCCGAGCAGATGGCAGAACGCCTGTTCGCTGTCGGTGTCGCCACGGCTGACATAACGGTCGTCGGCCGGTGTATGCCAGGGTTTCAGCTCGCCATTGTGCGCGAACGACCAGGTCCGGCCCCATAGCTCGCGCGCAAACGGGTGCGTGTTTTCCGGCGCGATGCGGCCATGCGTGGCCTTGCGGATATGCGCGACGATATTTCGCGCCTTCACCGGCTTTTCGTGCACCTGCCTGGCCAGCGGCGAATCGATGGCCGCCAGGTGATCGGTCAGCAAGGTGCAGCCCTCGCCGGAATGAAAGGCGATGCCCCAGCCGTCGCGATGTTCGCCCGTGCGGCCGCCCCGTTCCGCAAAGCCGGCGAAGGAAAACCCCAGGGCGGCGGGCTTGCTGCTGTTCATGGCGAGTAACTGGCACATAGGGGGGCCTTTCTGCGATATCGGTACCGGAGCACAGTAAGCCCGGCTTGTCCGAGCGAAAAGGATTTTTTCTGCATATGCATATGCCGTTTCACGACAGCTGTGCTTATTTGCTGAGCGCATATCAAATGGCGAAAGCATTCGTTCGCGCTGGCGCCGCGCGGCCTTATTCTGCACGCTTTGGCCCAATGAAGGAGTCAGCATGCCGTTTCCCGTCCTTGATCATTACCTGGCCCGTTTGTCGCACCAGACGCAGGCAGGCACCAGTATCTGGCTGGACGAGGAGGGCAGGGCGCTGGGCCGCTTTTTCAACTGCACCATGACCAGCGCCTTCCAGCCGCTGCGCGAACTGGGCAGCGGCAAGGTGCTGGCCTTCGAGGGCCTGGCGCGCAGTGCGTCGAAGAGCGACCAAGGCTTGTCGCTGTGGCGCTTGCTCGACCATGCGGCCAGCGACGATGAATCGGTGGAGCTCGACCGCTTGTGCCGCATGCTGCACGCGATTAATTTTTTCCGCCAGCCCGGCGCCGGGCAGTCGGACCTGTACCTGAACGTGCACGACCGTCTGCTCAGTGCCGTCAGCAGCAATCACGGCCACGCCTTCCAGCGCATCCTCGACGCGCTGGGCCTGCCGATAGCGCGCATCGTGCTGCAACTGCCCACGGTCACCGCCAACCAGGGCTGGCTGCTCAACTATGTGGCCGACAATTACCGCCGCAACGGCTTTCGCCTGGCGATCCATGCCAGCAGCGTCAGGGAGGCGACGGGCCTGCTGGAACGCTTGCATCCGCACAGCTTCAAGCTCGACGCGGGCAATCTCGGCGATGAAGAGGCAGCCGCCGACTTTGTCACCGCGTGCCATGCGGCCAGTACCCGCGTGGTCTTCAAGCGCCTCGATACGCCGGCCGCGCTGCAGGCCTTGCAGCGTATCGCCGCCGCCACCGGGCTGCCCATCGTGGCCCAGGGTTATCTGCTCGACAAGCCCCTGAGCTTGCTGGCTGTGGCCGACGCGGCCGAATCGCCCGCGCCTGTCGCCGCCTGAGCAAGACAGACGCGTTACTGTCCCAGCCTGCGCCGCCGCCCTCGTCTGCGGCCCAGACGGGCGTGCCGGTATCCGTTTTTTGTGTGATGCGCGTTTGCCGTGCTGATTGCCTGCGGCACTGCCGAAGCTGGTCGACACCGGCATTCAGTCGCCCAATCTGTTGCGTTTCAGGGGCAGCGAAGACCTCGGCATCGGCAACAAGGCGATCTTCATGCTGGAAAGCCGGTTCCAGCTCGACACCGGCGCCCAGGTCGGCAACTTTTTCGGACGCCAGGCCTATGCCGGTCTGTCCGGCGACTGGGGCACGCTGACCGCCGGCAACCAGTACGAGTTCATGTTCGAGTCGCTGTCGCAGCAGCGTTTCGGTCCCGTGATCAAATATGTCAGCCTGTACGTTGCGGGGCGGCGTGCGCCACGCTTTCTAATTCAGCTAAGTAATCGCTCAAAAAATACTGTCTAACTTCCATGGAATCAGGATGGAGGATTTTCAGGGATGAAACGACTGGAATTGAGCGAGGAAGAAAACCGGACGCTGCTGGAGATGGGGATTTATCATCCGCACGCACGTACGCGGCGGCGCGCCCAAGGAGTGCGGCTGCTGGGCCAAGGGATGACGTTACAGCAAGTTGCCGATGAGTTTGATGTGCATCTCAATAGCGTGGAGCATTGGCGGCAATGCTGGGTGCGCCTGGGACTGGTTGGCTTGTATGAGGGTCGGCACAGCGGTCGGCCACCGAGTTTGTCGCGCCAGCGGCAGCACGAACTGGGACAGTTGGCACGGGAGGAAGGCGGAAGTTCGGGTTCGCTGCTGCGGCGCTGGCTGGAACGGGGACGAGAGCGCCTGAGCCGCTGCACGGTGCGCCGCTACTTGCGCCGGATGGGTTTGCACTACAAGCGCTGTCGCTTGAGCTTGAAAGGGCAACGCGATGAGGCGGCCTTCGAGCGCGCCTATGGGGCGCTCGCCTCGCTGCGGGCCATGGCGCGGGCCGGTCAATGCGAGTTGCTGTATTTCGATGAGGCGGGCTTTGGCCCGAATCCCCCGCTCCAGTATGGCTGGATGTCGACGCGACACACGCGCGCCGCACGTTCAGGCACGCATGAGCAACGAGTCAACGTACTGGGGGCGTTGCGCCATGACCGCTCGCTGATATGGCGTATGCACGACAAGCGCACGACACGCGAGGACGTGATGGCGTTCCTGGACGAGTTAGCCAACCAGGCGCATTCGGCGCCGCGTATCGTGGTGCTCGACAACGCCGCTATTCACAAGGGTGAGCCGATGCGGGAAAAGCGCCAACAATGGGAGCAGCAGGGCTTGTACTTATACTACCTGCCGCCCTACAGTCCGGAACTGAACCGTATCGAAATCCTGTGGAAACAAGCCAAGTACGTCTGGCGCCGCTTCCGTTATCTCACGGGTGACAGCCTGCGCGACGAAGTTCGTTCCATCATGGAAAATTATGGAAAAGCATTCACAGTAAATTTTGCGTAACTACTTAGCTGACCTGACCCGCAGTCTTACGGCATCCCTGTCTCTGGCAGCGGGCGCCTTTTCTTTTTCTCTCTCTCATCAGTCGTGGACCTCGGTGCTGCAATACAGCGTTCAGGACGGCTGGATGCTTGCGCCCGCTTACCTTGTTTTGTCGTCTGATCGTGATCAAGTTTCTTTCGCCGAAGAGGCGATAGAATCGTTGAAGTTTTACGTGCGGATTTTGGATAACCGGAAGACTGATTTTCCTTTTCCTTTTGCTTACTGCTATGAATTCGAGGCTGAGGGCTGGCAATGAGAAAGAAAAAGGCGAAGTTTTGTTCTACCATTCTTTGGGCTGCCTGCGTCTTGGTGCTGCAGCTCGTGGTTACGCTTGGCGGTGCCGCCAAAGCCGCAGTGGCGTCCGATACCTGTTCATATATGCAACTGAAAAAGGTGGTCGGCGAGCGGCCCTTGCAGCCCTCGGCCCAGCGTCGGCGTGTGTCTGCTCTTTCCGCCGGGCTTTCTTGCCCGAACATCTCGGAGTACCCGATGGTCGCGGCGGCAGCAGCGTATGAGTTGTCTCTATTTTATACGGGTACCACTGGCATTGGGCCTGCGGACATACGGCGAGCAATAGAATACGCGGCCCAGTCGGCCGAGTTGCTGCGTTCGACAGACGATAAAGAACTTTGGTTCAAGACGCGTCTCGCCGTAGTCCGACTCCGGATGTACGATGCCCAAGACATCGATGCCCTTCTTGAAATTCGGCGCGGCTTGGACAGCCTCTTGACGGAGTCGCAAGGTACATCTCGGGTGGGACGCGCAGACGCTGAATTCTACAAAGTGCTTGCCGAACTCAATGCGACCATTTTTGACCGTGGTGACCCGAGCGCGCGAGTTGCTGCGATCAAGGCGCTAGATCGTTACCTTGGCACGGAAGCCGGCCGCGAGCAGACGCAGGAACGGGCAAATGCCCTCGAGACAAAGGCCAGGTTGCTGGTCACATTTGGTTCCCGAGATGGGGGCGGACGAGCCCATGATCTCGACCCGGCGGTCAGTGCCTTCGAAGAAGCGATTGAGCTGTATCGCAAGTTGGGCAGCAAGGACGATAGGGTGCGCACGCAAGTGAACTTGGCGATGGCCTATGTTCAAGGGGAAGGAACACGTTTCAGTGAGAACCTTGAAATGGCAATTGCGATTCTCAAGCGGGTACTCAAGGAGCTGAGCCCACGTCGTGACCGGGATGCCTATGTAGGGGCTGCAAGTAACCTCGGCAGTGCATTCATGGCACGCCAGGTTGGTGAGCACAACCAGAATATGCTGAAGGCCGTGAAATGGTTCCAGCTCGCCAGAACCCAACTCGACCCGAAGAAGCAGGAAGAGCAAGTACTATGGATACGTAGCTCGGTCAACCTCGCCATGGCACTGGCGGCGACGAAGGTGGCGGAGGAAACCAATCTCCAAGACGCGGATGACATCCTGACCGAGACCATCGCGTGGCTCGAAGAAAGGAAGCGATTCACGGAAACGGTGAAGCCGCTTGCGATTCAGGCATCAGTCCGGCTCACTTGGGCATCGTGGGGACGCGCGGAGCAGCTGGACGCCGCTGGCGCGCTGCTTGCGAAGGCCGATGAACGGGCCACCCATCTTCCAGCAGCGCAGCGAGCACTGCTGCAGGCGGACCGAGGCGAGTATCTCCGATACCGGTTTGCGGCTGGGGACGTGAAGGCCCTGGATCAGGCAGTCGTTGCATACCGTGCCGCCATCGCGCTGACTGATCGACGAGCGTCCCCGTCGGTCTGGGCCAGCATGCAGAATAACCTCGGTAACGTCTGTAATGCCAAGAGCCGGCCGGACCTGTATCAATGCGCGTTCGATGCTTATCAGCAGGCACTTCTGGTACGGACCGAGGCGGCAATGCCCCAGGAGCATGCCGATACCCTGGTAAATCTCGCGAACCTCGAGTTTGAGAACGCGAACTGGCAACAAGCGGCCGAGCTGTACACGTCGGTCGCGCAGCGCCATCGCGGCATGTTTGAAATGATCGAGCAGCGTGAGGTCCTGTTGACGGCGGCTGGCCAATCCAAACGCTGGTTCGAGCGGGCCGCTTACGCGCTGGCGAAGCAAGGCAGGGCGGAGGAGGGCCTCTGGATTGCGGAACAGGGCAAGACTCGCCTGCTAAAACGTCGCCTTGGGCTGAAGGATCTGGCAGAGAATATCGTACCGCGCCGCGGCTTTGACGATATCCATGCGGCGGTCGGTAGGCTGGTGCTGGTGCCAATCGTCACCACGCAGGGTGGAGTGGTGTTCTCGCTATTCCAGTCGCCTCACGGCTGGGTTGTAATGGAGGTGTTTTTGGACGGCCTAAATGCGAACACGGTCGTTGCCTTCATGCAAGGGGAGCGGCAAGTCACTGATTCCATGGGGGGCTGGCTCGGGACTTACCAGGATTTTGTTCGCGATGGAGACTTGGACAAATCGATCCGGCAGTCTTGGAATGGAAAACTTCGCGAGAGCCAGGCATGGCTGGGAATGAGGCTCGTCCAGCCAGTGTTCGCTGCGTTGGCGGCCAAGGGCATCTCGCCAATTTCGGTAGCGTGGATCACCCAGGGTGAGCTCGCGATCTTGCCGATGCATGTTGCCTTGATGGCGGATGGCAAGCCACTGTTCGAGCATATGCCAGTGATGTATGCCCCAAGCCTCCTAATGCTTCGCCAGCCGCTGGAAACACCCAAAGCTCGCCAGCGAAAAGATCTTGCGCTGGTCGCTGTGGGTAATCCAACCAGCAAATCCCCATTGCCATTCGCTGATGTGGAGGCACGCAGTACGTTCTCGAGGTTGCCGTACTCGAGAGCCAGGTTATTTACGGGCGGACAGGCGACTTCCGCAAATGTAAAGCAGGCTCTTCCGCGCGCACAGGTGTTCCATTTTGCCGGTCATGCGAGCTTTAATCGCGAGCATCCCACACAGTCCCACTTGTTGTTTTCTAATAAGCAACGCTTGACTGTTGCCGATCTTCAAACGACTGTGGGGGACACGGGCCCAGACCTGGCGATCCTGTCTGCCTGCGAGTCTGGTTTGATCCAGATATACGACATCGCCAACGAATTCCAAGGACTTCCTGCGGCCTTTTTGGGCCTCGGTTCCCAAGGGGTGGTTTCGACGCTGTGGCCGGTCGACGATAGAGCGACTCTTTTCCTTGTCGATCGACTGATGGAAGCAAAGATTGTCCGAAATCGCCCTGTTCCAGATGCGCTGCGCGAGGCGCAACTATGGCTTCGAGATGCCCGAGGTGAGGAGCTCCTGAAGGCAGCCCGGCGTCTCTTGGGGTTGGCCCGGAATTCCGTATCGAAGGCTGAGCTTACCGCGCTGGTATGGCGTGTTGAGCACCAGCCGCACTGGCAGCCCTTCAAGGACCCTACGCAATGGGCGGGTTTTTTTTATTCAGGGAGAGACCTTCATGAAATTCGCCAGTAGTAGTTGCTTTTCGCAATCACAACTCTGCATAAAAGCGTTTGGCGCTATATTCTGCCTCGTCGCCAGTGCGGCCTGGGCGGTCAAAAGGATCCCGACGGTGCCAGCAATGAACCTCAGCTCGAGCGAAGCGCATTGTCTTGCGGACAATGCAGAATTGTTGTTGCGTGACAAGGGCGACCCAGTGCTCTTCTACTTTGACCTTTGTCTTCCCGATGACGCCACGACAAGAAGTAGTGCCAACAGTCTGCCAGTCGTGCCCGGGCCTGGAGGAACTGCGGTCAATAGCAACCCTCCTATCAAGGTGAGCAAGGCATTGTTGCGTTGTATCAGGCGCAAGAGTACGCAGTCACCCGCCTTCCTTGATACGAATCCCGTTGTGCTTAATACGTTGGTGTGCAAAGAATGAGTGATCAGACACCTTTTTTTCCTGTCACGCTGGTCGATTGGCTTGAAGTTTGCGCAAAGGTTTTGCTCATTGGCGGGGCCATGGTTGGCGCGGGGTGGGCTTATTTCGAGTATCTGCACAAGGAAGAGCAACAGCGGATCGAAGGCAGCCTGGGTTACGTCAAGCGGTTTTCCGAAGGGCCAATGCTCGAGTCGACGAACCGCATCGACAGTGCGTGGTATGCATATCGGGAACAGTTGCTAAAGCTACAGGACTCGTCGTCTGAGGCGGCATATCTGCAGAGGTATTATCAGCTAGTCATGTCCGTTGTTGAGCTTACCCCAATTCCTGCCAAGTATGGTGTGCCGACCCGTGGCATTGTGGGCGACGTCAATGCAGTGGAATCGTTTTTTTCGGAACTTCAGATCTGCGTGAGCTCGGGACTATGCAACGGCACGGCTGCTCACGCCTACTTCGATAGCTATGCCCAACGCTTCTATTGTCTTCACGAACCCTATCTCAGCTGGAAGGCGGCCAACTATTCTTCCGGTTACGGAAAGGATCTGGCGAAGTTCGCTGCGCGCGATCCGCTGGCATGTCGAAGAAATGTCAGCGCCCAGCCGTCCCATCAATGAATTCCTGACTGCTATCTTCAAATTATCCTCTCGATTACCACGGGAGGTACGGGTGTCAAACGAGGATCGGCAGAAGGTGGGGGCGGCACTGATTTGATGGCGCTGTCTGCCGACGCGATTTAGCTGTCGATGGCAGCGGCAAGACTGTCCACGTCAACCTGTGGGCTTACTGCTCTGGCGTGCACGGGCACAGGCGCAAATTTTTTTTCGGCTCAACCACCGCCATCGTCCCTTCCGGCATGCGTACGCGCTGGCCGTCGCTCTCGAATTCGGCGCTGCCTTTGAGCGACATGTGTACCAGCGCGAAATCATCGAAAGGGCTCGGCGACTTCGACCTGGTCCCCATAACGCAGCACGAACAGTTGCAAACGCCTGATGCGGCGCCATGCGGCCCCGCTCCAGTCCCCCATGGGCATCGAACGCCGCCTTGTCGATACGCAGGAAGAATTGTTCGCAGTCGCCGCTGAACGTGGCACCGAAGCGCGTGCCCGGAGTCAGCAGCACGCCTTGCCCCTTGCCGAGCGAGGCCTGCAGCTCGCCGACGCTCACCTGCGCCACACCCGCCAGGACGATGATGATCAGATGGTAATCGGTGATGTCTCCCGCTTCCACCGTCATTGGCCTGCCGTAGGACAGCGATCCGAACGCGAGGTGGCGCAGCCTGAGGTGGTTCATGCGGGCGCACTGCCCCGGGTGGAGCGGCCCGGGGATCAAACGATACGGTTGTAGCACCGCCGCAATGCGCTGCCGCGCTTCTTCCATATCGGCCGTCTCAAAATACATGTAGCGCAGCAAAGTGGATGCGTCGATCTGAAATGAGGTTGACATAGGAGCTGTTGAAGGCAGGTTATAGACCTGTTAGGCGCAATTGAAGTAATTGGGCATTCGGTCGGTACGGCGGTGGCGCCTTTTTCAAGATATAGGCCTAGCGTCGGATTGTCAATCCGCACCGCCGCATTATGCCGCTGCGGCATGGTAGTTGCCAAAATCGGTCTTGGACATGCGCCGCGCCTGTTTCTATGATTGCCGAAACCAATCCGAGGCACAGATGACCAACCCCTTAATCAAGATCGAGCGCGTCGAAGTGCTGTTAAGTAATCGCGCAAAAAATACTGTCTAACCTCCATGCAAGCGAGATGGAGGATTTGCAGCGATGAAACGATTGGAATTGAGTGAGGAAGAGAACCGGACGCTGCTGGAGATGGGGATTTACCATTCGCACGCGCGTACGCGGCGGCGCGCCCAAGGAGTGCGGCTGCTGGGTCAAGGGATGACGCTACAGCAAGTTGCCGATGAGTTTAATGTGCATCTCAATAGCGTGGAGCATTGGCGGCAATGCTGGGTGCGCCTGGGACTGGTTGGCTTGTATGAGGGTCGGCACAGCGGTCGGCCACCGAGTTTGTCGCGCCAACGGCAGCACGAACTGGGACAGTTGGCACGGGAGGACGGCGGAAGTTCGGGTTCGCTGCTGCGGCGCTGGCTGGAACGGGGACGAGAGCGCCTGAGCCGCTGCACGGTGCGCCGCTACTTGCGCCGGATGGGTTTGCACTACAAGCGCTGTCGCTTGAGCTTGAAAGGGCAACGCGATGAGGCGGCCTTCGAGCGCGCCTATGGGGCGCTCGCCTCGCTGCGGGCCATGGCGCGGGCCGGTCAATGCGAGTTGCTGTATTTCGATGAGGCGGGCTTTGGCCCGAATCCCCCGCTCCAGTATGGCTGGATGTCGACGGGACACACGCGCGCCGCACGTTCAGGCACGCATGAGCAACGAGTCAACGTACTGGGGGCGTTGCGCCATGACCGCTCGCTGATATGGCGTATGCACGACAAGCGTACGACACGCGAGGACGTGATGGCGTTCATGGACGAGTTGGCAAACCAGGCGCATTCGGCGCCGCGTATCGTGGTGCTCGACAACGCCGCTATTCACAAGGGTGAGCCGATGCGGGAAAAGCGCCAACAATGGGAGCAGCAGGGCTTGTACTTATACTACCTGCCGCCCTACAGTCCGGAACTGAACCGTATCGAAATCCTTTGGAAACAAGCCAAGTACGTCTGGCGCCGCTTCCGTTATCTCACGGGTGACAGCCTGCGCGACGAAGTTCGTTCCATCATGGAAAATTATGGAAAAGCATTCACAGTAAATTTTGCGTAACTACTTAGTCGACGTTCCCACCATACGTCCGCATCAATTGTCGGTGGCGACCATGCGCCAGCAAAACCTGGTACTGGTGCGCATCACCGCCAGCGACGGCATCGTCGGCTGGGGTGAAGCGAGCACCATCGGCGGCCTGGCGTACGGCGAGGAAAGCCCGGAGAGCATGAAGGTCAATATCGAGACCTATATGGCACCGGTGCTGCGCGGCGCCGACGCCGACAGTCCCGCCGCCCGCATGCACGACCTCGATACGCGCTTCCAGGGCAACCGTTTTGCCAAGTGTGCGATCGAAACCGCACTGCTCGACGGCCAGGCGCGCCGCCTGGGCGTGCCCTTGTCCAGCCTGTTCGGCGGCCGCCTGGCCGACAGCCTGCCGGTGGCCTGGACCCTGGCCAGCGGCGATACCGCGAAAGACATCGCCGAAGCCGAACAAATGCTCGACCTGCGGCGCCACCGCGTGTTCAAGCTGAAAATCGGCGCCCGCACCGTGCGCGACGACGTGGCCCATGTCGCCGCCATCAAGCGCGCGCTCGGCGATCGCGCCAGTGTGCGCGTGGACGTCAACCAGGCCTGGGAGGAAACCGACGCCATGCTGGGCATGCAGATGCTCGAGCACGCCGGGGTCGACTTGGTCGAACAACCGATCGCCGCCGGCAACCACGAGGGCATGCGTCGCCTGCGCAATATGAACCGGGTGCCCTTGATGGCCGACGAGGCGCTGCACGGACCGGCGGACGCGTTCCGTCTGGCCGCCGCCAGCGCGGTCGACGTGTTTGCCGTCAAGATTACCCAGTCGGGCGGCTTGCGCGGCGCCCAGCAGGTGGCCGCCATCGCGGCGGCGTCCAACGTGGCGCTGTACGGCGGCACCATGCTCGAAGGGCCGGTAGGCACCATCGCATCGGCCCAGCTGTTCGCCACGCTGCCCGGCATGAGCTGGGGCACTGAACTGTTCGGTCCGCTGCTGCTGACCGAACAGGTGCTGCGCACGCCCCTGGTCTACCGCGACTTCGCCTTGCAACTGCCATCCGGTCCCGGGCTCGGCATCGAGCTCGATGAAGACAAGCTCGCCTTTCTGCAACGCCGGCACTAAGCAAGTACGCATAAATTCTTGTGGATTCTGACTTCCATAACCGGCGCTCTGCGGCGTTGCCCGCTGCTCGCAGTGCTCGCACTGCGTCGCATCGGGCGCCTTGCAGCGCATCCGGTTCTGTTCGTCATAATCTCACAATAATTTCTTGGCACTTACTTAATACTTTTTTAGAGGAGCACCATGTTATTCAAAGTCAGCATGACCGTCAGCCTGCCGCACGATATGCCCGTGGCCGTGGCCGATGAACTGAAGACGCGCGAGCGTGCCATCGCCCAGCAGTTGCAGCGCGACGGCCAGTGGCGCCACCTGTGGCGCGTGGCAGGCCATTACGCCAACATCAGCGTCTTCGATGTGGCGGGGCCGGCGGAACTCCATGATTTGCTGTTGAGCTTGCCACTATTTCCCTACATGGAAATCGACGTCGAGGCGCTGTGCCGCCACCCGTCGTCGATCCATGAAGACGATCGCTGATCGCCCCCGTTGTTACTGTAATTCCCCTCACAATATTGGAGACATAGAATATGAACCAGCCAGCCATCGACGCCCTGCTCGCCAAAATCGAAAGCACTGAAAAAGCCTCGGGCAGCCCGCGCGTCAAGACCATCGTCAACCGCATCGTGCGCGACCTGTTCGTCACCATCGAGGAGCTCGACATCGAGCCGGAAGAATTCTGGAGCGCCATCAGCTACCTGACCGAAGCGGGCCAGTCCGGCGAATATGGCCTGATCGCGGCGGGCCTCGGCTTCGAGCATTTCCTCGACCTGCGCATGGACGAAGCCGAGGCCCGCCAGGGTGTTACCGGCGGCACGCCGCGCACCATCGAAGGGCCGCTGTACGTGGCCGGCGCGCCAGAATCCGCAGGCAGCGCGCGGCTGGACCAGGATCCGCAGCCGGGTGAGGTATTGTTCATGCAGGGCCAGGTGCGCGGTGCCGACGGCGCGCCGATGGCCGGCGCGGTGGTGGAAGTGTGGCACGCCAATCACCTGGGCGGCTATTCGTTCTTCGATCCGAGTCAAAGCGCCTTCAACCTGCGCCGCGCGATCCGCACCGATGCCGAGGGGCGCTATCGCTTGCGCACCCGGGTGCCGGTGGGCTACAGCGTGCCACCCGGCGGCGCCACCGAAAAGTTGCTCGGATTGCTGGGCCGCCACGGCACCCGGCCTGCGCACATCCATTTCTTCGTCACGTCCGCCGGCCACCGCAAGCTCACCACGCAGATCAATATCGAAGGCGATCCTTACCTGTGGGACGACTTTGCCTTCGCCACGCGCGACGGGCTGGTGCCACCGATGACCCGCGTCGACGATCCTGTCGCGCTGCGCGCCCATGAAGTCGACGCGCCGTTCTACGCGATCGATTTCGACTTCGACCTGCACGCCGAGCAGCAAGGGCTGCCGGCCGACCAGATCGCGCGCGCGCATTTCGCGGTGTGATGGCGGCCCCCACGCATGGCCTGCAGCATGGCCTGACAGCGGGGCCGGAGCCGATCGCCTATACGCTCGAAGGCCCGCCCGGCGCGCCGGTGGTGATGCTGTCGAACTCGCTGGGCACCACGCTGGACATGTGGCAGCAGCAGGCGGCGGCGCTGGCGACGCGCTACCGCGTGCTGCGTTACGACACGCGCGGCCACGGCGCCACCGCCGCTGCCAATGCCGATCAGCACGGCGTGGCCGGCGGCGCCACGCTGGACCAACTGGGCGCCGATGTCTTGCGCCTGCTCGACTCCCTGGCGATCGACCGCGTGCGCTTTTGCGGCATCTCGATGGGCGGCTTGATCGGCCTGTGGCTGGCCATCCATGCGCCCGGGCGGGTGCAAGCGCTGGTAGTGGCCAACAGCGCCGCGCGCATCGGCAACGCGCAGGGCTGGACCGACCGCGCCAATTTCGTCGAAGCTGAGGGCATGGACGCGGTGGCCGATGGCGCCCCCGGCCGCTGGTTTGGCGGCGCCTTCCGCGCGCAGGCTCCGCAAGTGGTGGCGCGCCACGTCGAGGCGCTGCGAATGTGTCCGCCGGCGGGCTATGCGGCCTGTTGCCGGGCGCTGGCCGAGGCCGACCTGCGCGGCCAGCTGGCGCGGATCACCGCGCCCACGCTGCTCATTGCCGGGCTGTGCGACGAAGTGACCACGCCGGCGGACGCACGCTTCATGCTCGATCATATTGCACACGCCAGTTATGCCGGGATCGAGGCGGCCCACCTGTCCAATCTGGAAGCGCCGCAGCAATTCACCGATCTGTTGCTGGCGTTTCTGCAATAAAGCCCATGGGCAGCATGTGGGTCGCCATCTCGCGAAAACGCGCCAGGATGGGCGAGCGGTCGTCGGTGCGGAAGTTCATGATCACGGGCGAGACCAGCTCCGGCTCCGACAGTGGGCGCAGCAGCACGCCATTGCGGGGTGCGCCCTGGACTGACGCAGGTACCAGCGCAACGCCTACGCCCGCCGCCACCAGGCCCAGCGCGGTTTGCATCTCGTTGGCCTCGCGCACCTGCGCCGGTTGCAGATGGCGCGCTGAAAACAGTTCCAGCACCTGGTCGGCATAGCTGGGGCGCGGGCGCGCCGGATAGACGATCAACGGCTCCCTGGCCAGGTCTGGCAGGTCCACCGTCGGGCGCTGCGTCAGCCGGTGCCCGGCGGGCAGTGCCGCCAGCAGCGGCTCGCGTACCAGGGTGACACAGCTGATCGCGGGATCGTGGATGGGCAGCCGGCCGAAACCGATATCGATGCGGCCCAGTTTCAGCGCGGTCGCTTGCTCCATCGTCATCAGCTCGATGAAGCCCGATTCGATGTCAGGCATATCGAGCCGAAACTGCCGTATCAGGTTGGGCAACACGCCGTACATGACCGACGGCACAAAGCCGATGCCGAACCATGGCCGCTGAGCCTCTGCGATACGGCGTGCGCCTTCCTCGATCTCGGCCAGGCGCGCCGCCACCTGCAGCGTTTGCTCGTGAAAGAAGCGGCCGGCCGCAGTCAGGGCGATCGGGCGCGATTCGCGGTCGAACAGCTGAATTTGCAGGATCTCCTCGAGCTGGCGGATTTGCCGGCTCAGCGCCGGCTGGGCGACATGCAGCATGTCGGCGGCCCGGCTGAAACTGAGCGACTGCGCCACGGCGTGAAAATATTTCAGTTGACGCATTTCCATGGTGTTCGTCGTTTGAAAACACCATTATCCAACGCCGGCCCCGATCGCGCATGCGAGTGCCCCTGCCGCGCTTATCCGCTTTTTGCGTTTCAGCCGTCGCCCCGTTTGAATCCCTGCGACGCTGCCGAAATCGGATAGCGACCGCTGGAGGCGGTAACTGGAAACGGGTGGACCTGATCAATTGCGACACCATGTTCCAGAACCTGCAGGTGTTCGCGGGACGGGCGCGGGCCCACGGCGTGTCTGTCGTCCAGGTGCGCGCGGCGCGCGGCCAGGCAAGGAAGAGGGAAGGGGGGCGGTAGCGGCCCCCTTCCTCTCAGTGCATCAGTTCTCCGGTGTGCTTGGGTGCTGTGGTCAAGTAATTTCGGACACATCCATAGGGGCGGTTTTTGCCATTTTCCGCTCATAGGCGGCGGGCGGCAAATTACCCAATACTGAGTTCAATCGCTTGCAGTTGTAGAAGCCGACAATGTAGTCCGTGATGTCGGCTTTGGCCTCGGCGTGATTAGCATATTGCCGTTGCCAGACCCGCTCCATCTTGAGGTTCAAGAAGAAGCGTTCGGCAACGGCGTTATCCCAGCAATTGCCTTTTCGGCTCATACTGCAAACGAAGCCGTGTTTGTCGAGCAGGTCCTGATACAGCTCGCTGGCATATTGACTTCCCCGGTCGGAATGGACGATTAGACCGGGGCCAGGCTGCCGCTGTTGGATGGCCATGTTCAAGGCCTCGCAGACCAGCTCAGCGGGCATGCTCGGCGCCATGGCCCAGCCGACCACCTTGCGTGCGAACAGGTCCATCACGAGCGCCAGGTACAGCCAGCCGGCGCCGGTTCGGATGTACGTAATGTCGGTCACGTAGGCCAAATTTGGCGCCACCGGATTGAACTGCCGGTTAAGCACATTGGCGGCGATCGGCAAGTTGTGCTTGCTGTCCTGGTGTGCACGAATTTACGCTTCCATACGGGCTTCAAGGCGGCTTTACGCATCAGACTGCGCACCTTGTACCGGCCTACTACGAAGCCCTCGTTGGCCATCGCCGTCACCAACCGGCGGCTACCGTAGCTCTGCTGGCTAGCCATGAATGCGGCCTTCAAGTGGACGCTGGTTTTGCACAAAACCGGTTTGGCAGAACGGCGCTGCGCCTCGTAATAGCCGGAGCGGCTGACGGCCAAAACACGGCAACTTTGCTGGACCGCGATGGCCTCCTTTTGCAGTTCACGAACGAGCTGGTAGCTCATTTCAGTTCGCGTGCAAAGAAGGCCGACGCTTTTTTTAATATATCGACATCCTGGCGAAGTTGGCGGTTTTCGACTTCCAATTGCCGGATGCGCTGCTGTTCGACGGTGAGCGGCTTGCCTATGCCTGGCAAACCGTTTTGCTCGGCGCTATGCTGTGTCACCCAGCGCCGTATCGCGGTCGGACCGATGTTCATGCTCTCGCTGACGTTCTGCACGCTCAGGCCCTGTTCTTTGATCATGCGTACGACTTCCAGCTTCAGGCTGATATCGAATTTCTTGCGTTGCTTTGCCATTTACATTTCCTCAGTTGATGGATTATCCACCCATTGAGGTGTCCGGCATCATTAGACCACTGCACCATCCGCTGGTGCAATTTCCGCGTACCGACGGTTCGCGCACCCCCTATAAAGTTTTCAGTTCCCAGGAAGTGTTCGAGCGCGAGCAGGACCGCATCTTCCGTGGTCCGGTCTGGAGCTTCGTCGCGCTGGAAGCCGAGATCCTCAAGCCAGGCGATTTCAAGAGTACCTTCGTCGGCGATACGCCGGTGGTGGTGACCCGCACCGACGACGGCTCGCTGGCCGCCTGGGTCAACAAATGCTCGCACCGGGGCGCCACCGTCTGCCGCGAAGCGCGCGGCAATGCCAGTTCGCACAGCTGCGCCTACCACCAGTGGAGCTTCGACCAGCGCGGCAACCTGCTGGGCGTGCCGTTCCGGCGCGGCCAGAACGGCATGGCCGGCATGCCCAAGGATTTCGACCCGAAATGCCACGGCCTGCGCCAGTTGCGCGTGGATAGCTACCGGGGTCTGGTGTTCGCGACCTTCAGCGAGACCGTGGAGCCGCTGGTGGACTACATCGGCCCGGAGATGACACCATGGCTCGACCGCATTTTCCACAAACCGATCGTGTACCTCGGTTGCACGCGCCAGTATTCGAAATCGAACTGGAAGCTGTACATGGAGAACGTCAAGGATCCGTACCATGCCAGCCTGCTGCACCTGTTCCACACCACCTTCAATATCTTCCGGGTAGGCATGAAGGCACGTTCGATCGTGGACAAGCGCCATGGCCTGCACAGCATCATCACCGCCACCAAGAACCAGGAAGAAACCTCGGACGCCTACAAGCAGCAGGCCATCCGCTCGTTCGATGAAGGCTTCGAGCTCGAAGATCCGTCGGTGCTGGGCCAGATCCAGGAATACGAGGAAATGACCACCAACCACATCCAGCCGATCTTCCCGCAGCTGGTGGTACAACAGATCCATAACACGCTGGTGGCGCGCCAGTTGCTGGCCAAAGGCCCCGATAGCTTCGAGCTGATCTTCCACTTCTTCGGCTACGCCGACGATACCCCCGAGCTGCGCGCGCTGCGCATCAAGCAGGCCAACCTGGTGGGACCGGCCGGCTATATCTCGATGGAAGACACGGAGGCGACCGAGATGGTCCAGCGCGGCACCAAACGCGACCCGGACGAATGCTCGGTGATGGAAATGGCCAAGGACAAGCCGGATCAGGAGGAAACCCTGATCACCGAAGGGATGATCCGCAAGTTCTGGCAGGGTTACCAAAAGCTGATGGGATTTTAAGGAAAATGAACATGGAACAAATGATCTTGTGGTTCGAATTGCACCAGTTGCAGCAGCAGTATGTCGCCGCGCTCGATAACGACCGCCTTGAAGAGTGGGCGACGCTCTTTACCGCATAGGTTTATACACATCTCCGCGTCAGCCCGCCAAGTTTGCTTGGCGATAACAGTGGGGCGGAAAAATCCGTTTACATTCAAGCACTTGCGGGAGCAGTTGTAAACTATTGATTTTTCAGGTTTACTCTCGTCTTTTGGCTCGCGAAATAATGACTAAATCGACGCACTGGACGGGCCTGGAATTTGCTGAACTTGACCTTGGGGACTCCCGCCTTGACAGTCGCGCCAGGAAGATCGTGGCGCGATTTGCCGACAAGCCCTCGTCCAGCATTCCTAAGTCGTGCAATGGCTGGGCCGAGACGATCGCCACATACCGATTTCTCGAGAACGACGCCGTCGAGTGGCGCGACATCATGGCACCGCACTGGGCCAAGACGCAGCAGCGCATGGGCGAACACCCCGTCATTCTGTGCTTGCAGGACACGACCGAACTCAATTTCAACGGGCAGCAGATCGAAGGTCTCGGGCCGCTCAGCTATGAAGTCCAGCGCGGCATGTATGTCCATCCAACGTACGCCGTCACGCCGGAACGGTTGCCGCTAGGCGTGCTCGACGCCTGGATGTGGGCGCGCGAGAAGATCAACGCTGCCGGCGTTCGACCGGGAATCAAGGAAAGTGGCCGCTGGATCGAAGGCTACGGGCGGATCGCCGAGATGGCCGCCGAGATGCCGGCGACGCGACTGGTGTACGTGGCCGACCGCGAGGCCGATATGATCGAGCTGATGACCTACGCACAGGACTGCGGCACGCCGGCCGACTGGCTGGTGCGCGCGAAGACCGACCGGGCACTGCCAGAGGGCGAGCGATTGTGGGCGCACACGCTCGATGGTGCGCCGGTGGGGGAAATCAGTTTCGTCATCGGCGCGCGCGACAAACAGAAGGGCCGCAAGGTGCGCCAGCAACTCTGGGCCAGGCGTGTGGAACTGCCGGCGCGGCGCGGCGTCAAGATCGCTGCGACCTGCGTCATCGCGCGCGAAATCGATGCGCCCGCCGGCATCGAGCCGATCGAATGGCGCTTGCTCACCAATCGAACCGCCACCACCGTCGATGAGGTGATCGAGTTGATCGACTGGTACCGCGCGCGTTGGGAAATTGAGATGTTCTTCCATGTGTTGAAGAACGCCTGCAAGGTCGAGGCGATGCAGCTCTCCCACATCGACAATCTTGAACGCGCGCTGGCGCTGTTCATGATCGTGGCGTGGCGCGTCTCCTATCTGATGCGCATCGGGCGCATCTGCCCGGATCTCGACGCCAGCCTGTTCTTCGACCCAGATGAAATCCGTGGCGCTTACCTGCTCACGAAGGAGCGACGGCCGGATCAGCCTCCGACACTTAACGATGTGGTGCGCTTGATCGCGCGCATCGGCGGCTTCCTTGGACGAAAAGGCGACGGCGATCCGGGCGTCAAGACAATCTGGCAGGGCATTCAGGATGTGCGCGTGGCTGCACTCACCATCAAAGCGCTACGCGACGAAGCTGGGTGATTTGTGTATAAACCTATGTCTTTACCGAGGATTGCCTGTACGAGATCATCCCGCGCGAGAACGAGGATGCCGGCTTGCCGATCGGCGTGATGTACTGCGACAGCCAGCGCATGCTGCGCGACCGGGTCTTGTCGCTGCGCCACGCCAATATCTACGGCGCGCACAGCTACCGCCACATGACCTCGGGCCTGCAGCTGCGCAGCATCGACGCCGATACCGTGGAAACCGAATCGAGCTATGTGGTGATCCAGACCTTGCAGGACGGCGAGTCCTTCGTCTACCAGGTTGGCCGCTACCTCGATCGCGTGGTGCGCACGCCCGCTGGCTGGCGCTATCAGTCCAAGCGCGTCATTTTCGACACCTCGCGCGTGGCCACCTTGCTGGCTACGCCAATCTGAGGTTGCCATGACGACCTGGTTCGATCTCGGCACGACCGGTGAGTATTCCGAATAGACGCCGGTGGCGAGGCAGGCCGGCGGCCAGCCGCTGGCCGTAGTCCGCATCGGCGATGAAGTGTTCGCGCTGCGCGACAAGTGCAGTCATGGCAATGCGCGGCTGTCCGAAGGCTACGTCGAGGATGGCTGTGTCGAGTGTCCGCTGCACCAGGGCCTGATCGACATCCGTAGCGGTGCGGCCCGCTCGGCGCCGATCACGGAGGCAGTGCGCAGTTTTCCGGTGCGGGTGGTGGCGGGGCGGGGCGGGGTCGAGGTGGCCGAACCGACCGCCGTGGCGGCCGATGCCGCAAGCGCCTGCAACGGCGCCTGCGCGGCGCCTGCCTTGCCGCAGCCGCGCGCGGTGTCGGTGTGCATCGCCAGCATCGACAAGGTCGGCCGCGATGTCGCCGTGCTGCGCCTGCGCCAGGACAGCGGCGCACCACTCGACTACCTGGCTGGCCAGTACCTGGACGTGTTGCTGGGCGATGGCCGCCGGCGCAGTTATTCGATGGCGGCGCCGGCCGGCGGCGACGTGCTTGAGCTGCATATCCGCCACTTGCCCGGCGGCGTTTTCACCGACCGCGTGTTCAACGAGTTGCAGGCCGGGCAGCGGCTGACACTGGAAGGCCCTGCCGGCGACTTCTACCTGCGGCCGAGCGCGGCGCCAGTGCTGCTGCTGGCCAGCGGCACCGGCTTTGCGCCCGTGAAGGCGTTGCTCGAACACGCCATTGCCAGCGGCACCACGCGGCCGATGCGCCTGTACTGGGGCGGGCGCAAGCCGGCCGACCTGTACCTCGATGCGCTATGCCGCCAGTGGGCCGCCAGCTTGCCCTGGTTCGATTATGTGCCGGTGGTGTCGGAGCCGGCGCCGGAAGACGCCTGGTCCGGCCGCACCGGCCTGGTACACCACGCCACGCTGGAGGACTATGCCGACCTGGCGCAGCACGAGGTATACGCCTGCGGCGCGCCGCAAATGGTCGCGGCTGCGCAGCACGACTTCAGCACACTGCGCGCCCTGCCGCCGACCCGTTTTTTTGCCGACGCCTTCCTGTCGCAAGCCGATTTGAGGCTACGCGTCTGACCTTGTCAAGTAACATCAAATACTTTAAAGAGCAATTCGCATGGCACACTACATCGATATCCAGGCTGCGGACGGCGCCGGCAGTTTCAAGGGCTACCTGGCGTTGCCCGCCAGTGGCAAGGGACCTGGCCTGGTGGTCGGGCGGGAAATCTGTGGGAACAGCACGTTTACCACGAATTCGCGGCCCGCGACGTGCCGGCCACCATGGCCACCATGGTGGCCGAGCCGTATGTCAATCATATTCCGACCCTGACCGGCGGCGTGGGCGCCAAACAACTGGCGCGTTTTTACGAACATCATTTTGTGCATGGCAACCCGGAAGACATGCGCATGATACCTGTTTCGCGCACGGTGGGCGCCTTTCAGGTGGTCGATGAATTCATCATGTGCTTTACGCACACGTGCGAGATCGACTGGTTGCTGCCGAACGTGGCGCCGACCGGAAAATACGTGGAAATCGCAATGGTCGGCATTATCAACTTCCGTGGCGACAAGCTGTACCATAAGCACATCTACTGGGACCAGGCCAGCGTGCTGGTGCAGATCGGACTGCTCGATCCGCAGTTGCTGCCGGTGGCCGGCATCGAATCGCCGCGCAAGCTGCTCGATGAAACCATCGCGTCGAACCAGATGATGGCGAAGTGGGCCGGTAGTGACGGGAAATTATCGTCGATTCCGGTGATCGAGGGCCAGCACGGTAGGCGCGAGGGTTTTTCTTCAGGACACAATACGCTATAGTATTCCCCATCGTTTTATCGGGGAACCACTATGGCAACGCGCAGGAATTTTTTACAACACGGCATGAGCATGGCGGCCCTCGGGCTGGTGGCCGCGCCGCTGATCGGCTGTGCTTCGCGCACCGCCACGCCACCGTCGGCCTCGGCCAGCGCCAGAGCGCGGCCGCCACGCACCGGCGTGCCGCCGCCACCGTCGCAGCAACTGGCCGGCGTCGACCACAGCATCACCACGCCGCGCGGCGCACCGATCACCGAGATGGCGCCGCCGCCCGATATTTTCGATGCACAGATCCTTGACCTGGAATTCTGGCTGAAACCGCGCACCCTGGAAGTGATACGCCCGGCCAGCAATGAAAAAGCGCGGCTGCTATACTGGAAAGATGGCGAAGTCATCGATTCGGCCTACCAGGAGCTGTGTCATTTGCTGCGCGACGTCAACGGCAAGAAGACGGCCCCCATCGATCCGAAACTGTTCGAAACCCTGTGGGGCACGCAAGCGTTTATCGCCCGCTACGGCATCGAGCAGCCGCTGGAGATCTTGTCCGGCTACCGCACTGCCGAATCGAACAGCCGGCTGCGCGAAGCGGGGGTACCCGCCGCGCGCCAGTCGCTGCATATTTCCGGCAAGGCGGCCGATATCCGCGTCGCCAACCTGAACTCGGAAGTGCTCGGCTCGCTGGTGCGCAGCTTCAAGCAGGGTGGTGTGGGCTTTTACTACCGCTCCGGCCCGCGCGGCGGCTGGATTCATGCCGATACCGGATTGCAGCGCACCTGGAAAGGCTGATCCTTGCTGATAATGGCGGGGCGGTTACGGCACGGTATCGGCCATGGTCCGTTCCAGTGCGGGCACATTGACGGGCCGCTCCCAATCGATGCGCCAGCCCCGGCGGCGGTTCTCGTGCATTTCCGGGCCGCGTTGCAAGAAATTATCCATGAAGCCGGCAAAGTCCGAGACAGAGCCGCTTTGACGGTGCATTTGGCGCGCCAGGCGCTTCTTGTCGTGGACTGATGCTTGTTCATGCTGGCGTGAACAGAGGATAATGATGTCTGGCGGACAAACGGTTTCGCCGCATCACCGCAAAGAAGGCAATCATGCAAGGCGCAGCAGACAACGCAGCAGCAAGCAATACCGACAGCACGGTCGGCGACGAGATCCTGGCGCGCCCCCGTTTCCGGCCCCGTCCGTGGGAGCATCTGGAAACGCCGTATGACGTGGAAGTGTGGATCGAGGAGCATAACCGCGCCATGCAGGACAATATCGGCGCCCAGGAAACCGGCGTGGGCATCTGCTTCACCCTGGCCGCAGGCGGCGATATCTACCTGCAGACCAGCGCCGATGGCGCCGTCGTGCTCGACGTCACGCCTGACGCGGCCTGGGTCGCGCCCCTGATCAGCGCGGCCACCGGCTGTGAAACGCCGCCTTCGTCCTTGTGGATCTTGCCCGACGATAAATTGATTCAACTGCTCGTAGGGCTGTCGAGCCTGGTGGCCAGCAGCTTGCTGGTGGTCGGCCATGATTTTGGCTTGCGTCGGCGCGGCATGGGCTTTTAAGCGGCGCATTGTCCTGTCGAGGCCGGCATTGTATGATGCAATCCCTGCCAATTTCATGCACCGTCCGGTGCGTTGCCGCCACCGTGCCCATTGCTGATAAATCTGACAAACTGGACCTGCGTAATGTCAGCCTGGTGTGCGTGGAAACACGCTATCCCGAGCTGGCCAGATTCGCCATCGAGCGCTGCCTGGCCGGCGCCGATTTCAAGGAATGCCTGCTGTTGACGTCGCGCTTGCACGCGCTGCCGGCCCATATATCGCAGGTTTTGATCGCGCCTATCGAGAGCATCGAAGCGTATTCGGCGTTCATGGTCAATCAGCTGGGCGCGCATTTCAGCGGCACGCATGTGCTGATCATGCAATGGGACAGCTTTATCGTCGATCACCGGCAGTGGCAGGGTGCTTTTCTCGACTGCGATTACATCGGAGCACCGTGGTCGCATCGCCCGGCTGCCGTCGGCAATGGCGGCTTTTCGCTGCGCTCGCGGCGTCTCTACGATGTCCTGCCGCAATTGCGGATGGCCCAGCCCCATCCCGAGGATTACGCGATCTGCGAACTGCATGGCGCGCAGCTGGAGCGCGATTTCGGCATCCGCTTTGCCGACGCCGCCCTGGCGTCGGCGTTTGCCTACGAATGCGTTGCGCCAGTCGCCCCGACGTTTGGTTTTCATGGGTTTTTCAATTTTGGCCAGGTGTTGGGCGACATCGAACTCGCCGCCTACCTGGTCCTGTGCGACGACGCCACCATGCATGGCTCGGCGGTGCGGCGCATGATCAAGCAGTTGTACCAGGCCCGCCGCTATCGGATGGCGGCGCGGGTGCTGCGCCGGCGCACCAATGGCGGCGCGGCCATGTTTGCCGACGCCTGCCTGCTCGCCGCGCGTGCCGGCGTGCATGCGTTCAGGCATGGCCTTGCGCGGCGGCTTTCAGCTGTGACGCTGTAAGGCCGGTGCCTGCCCGCCCATCAGCGCTTCGACGGCGGCCAGGGTCTCGCCGGCGCTGACGCTGGCCAGGGTCAGGCCGGGCGCCAGAATGACGCGGTAGTGGCGGCTGGCCGGATAAAACCAGCGGTAATTGTCGGTACGGATATAGTAGCCGACGATTTTCCTGTCATACGCCGACGCGATATGGATCACCGAGGTGTCGGGCGAGAGCACCAGTTCGCAGCGCCGTATCAGCGCCGCCAGTTGCAGGATATGGCCGGTGAAAGGCGAGCGCATGACGTTGGCATGGCCGGCGCCGTCGACGATCTCGGCGACGCGCGCCTCGCTGCCCGGCGCGGCGATCACCAGCAGGGCGTGGCGCGGGTAGCGCGCGGCGATGGCGGCGCAGCAGCGCCGCGCGTCAGCCACGCTGACGGTGCGCTGCGCATTGCTGCCCTGGAAGTTGAGGCAAAACAGACCGTCATACGTGTCCAGCAGGGCGTCGCAGGCCGCGTCGATGGCCGCCGCGTGCTGGTCCACGCCGAACAGTTCATAGCGCATGTCGATATCGCGCAGGCCGAATTGGCCGAAGGTGGCGAAGTAGCTCTGGAGGATATGGCTGCTCCTGTCGCAGGGCACCGTATGGTCGAACATGCCCAGCCTGGCCGTCGAGGTACCGTACTTGGGAATGGCAAAGCCCGTCAGGTAGCGCGCGCCCAGCCATTTGATGCGCAGCAGCAGGGGAATCGAAAAGCGGTTGTAGGGATTGAAGATGACGTCGTAGCGGCGGTTGCGCAGTTGGGCGATGGTGGTGCGCAGGTCGCGCAGCAACGGCTGCTTGTCCCAGACGATGATCTCGCTGACGTGGGGATTGTCGGCAATGATGTCGCGGTTGGCGCTGCTGGCGGCCACATCGATCTGCCAGTGCGGATAGTTTTTCTTCAGTTCGCGCAGCAACGCCGTGGTGACGATCATGTCGCCGATCTTGTCGTTACGCAAAATCAACACCTTGCGCACGCTGGCGATATCGAGGGCTTGCTTGTCGGATTTTCCCAGCAGGGCGTAACTGATCAGGCGGGCGATGGTCTTTATCAAAGCGAACTCGTGGCAGCGATAGCAGGCAGGGCGGCGCGCACTAGCGCAGGCCGAGCAGCGCTACCACCCGTTCGCGGCTGATACCGACAAGGGCAGAACTGATGGCCAGCAGCGATTCATAGCCGGGCTTGCTCGCCTTGTCCGTAAAGCTCTGCGCCACCGTTTCCATGCCTGTCTCGACGGGTTTGGCCTGGGCATTCTCGACCCTGGCGGTAGCCTGCGCCAGCGCCAGGGCGACTGCAGCGCGCGATTGCTGGAGATGCGCCAGCGCCAGCACCACCTCGTGCAAGGTGGCGCGCAGCGCTTCGGTGTCGCCGGTATCCCATTGTTCCGGCGCGATGGCGGCCGGTTCCGGGTCGGTCCTGACGCGGTTCATCTGGCCGCCTGGAAAGCGGATGCCGCTGCCGCGCACCGACAGGCTGTCGCGTACGTTGGCCCACGACGATTCGGGGGTGCTGAACACGACCTGGCCGTCCTCGTCCTGGCGCACGCGGATATTCGACGGCATCAGCGCGCGGTCGAAGCGGGCGATGATCTCGTCGTCGGTCAGGCCCGGTTCGATATTGACCGACCGCAGCGCCTGGTTGGCGCCGCCGACGGAAAACGCCAGCACTTCCTGCGAGCCTTCCCGCAGGCTGGCCATGGTCAGGCCGCGGATGGTAAAGCTCTGTTGCGCCGACTGCGGGCTGCTGTAGCCAAGCTGGGCGTCGAGCGAGCCGCCCGAGGCGCTGCTGCGGTCGCGCCAGGTGCTGCTGAACTGGCGCACGCGCGCCTCGACCTGGCCATCGCGCCCGGCGCGCGCGGCCAGTTTGG
Organism: Janthinobacterium sp. PC23-8; assembly: GCF_002250505.1. Lineage (GTDB taxonomy): Bacteria > Pseudomonadota > Gammaproteobacteria > Burkholderiales > Burkholderiaceae_D > Janthinobacterium. The sequence goes on along the minus strand of NZ_NJGY01000001.1, from coordinate 64,482 downwards.
CGGCCAGTTCGCTTTTCAGCGCCTGCAGCTGGCTGCTGCTGCGTTCGAGGTAATCGAGGGTTTGCTGGGCATTCGAAATTTCGCCCTGCAACTGATGATCCCAGTTGCTCAGTCCGCGCTGCAGCGGCGCCGCCGAGCCTCTCGGCGAGGCGCCGTCGGCACGCGCGCTGGCACCGTCAACGCTGGAGGCGCCATCGACGCCGCGTGCCGTGCCGTTGCCTTTGCCGGCGACGCCTGTGGAATTGGGGAGCTGAGCGATTTGCATGGGGATCAGAGGATATCGAACAGGGAAAGTGCACCCACTTTGCCGTAGGCCTTGTAGGTCGCTTCCAGCGCGCTCTGGTAGCCGCTCAGGTCAATCGCCGCCGCGCCGAAGTCGGTGCTCCTCAATTCCACCAGCGCAGTATTGTTCGACAGCGACACATTGTCCAGGTTGTTATTGAGCGTGGACAGGATGTTCTGCGCGCCGCCAAAGATGGCGATTTTACCAGACAACAGCTCCATCCCCGCATCGGTGCCATCGAGCGAGCCAGTCACCGTCGCGCGCACGGCCGGATCGGTCGGATTGAGGCCGGGCGCGCTCAGGGTATCGATGGTCTGGTCGATCTTGTTGAGCCAGCTTTCCAGGTTTTTCACGTCGACGTTGGCGGCCTGCGTGATGCCATTGCCCACCACCACCGTTTGCGTTTCGGTATTGCCCGTATAGCTGTAGCGTGAACCGACCGCCGCGCTGGCGTCGTAGGTGATCGCCGGCTTGTCGGTGGCGGTGCCGGAGAACATGTAACGGCCTTCCTGGTCCTTCAGGTTGGAGGTGTACAGCACGCTGTCGCGCATGGCGCGCAGCGATTCGGTCATCGCCTTCAGGTCCGATGGCGCATTGCTGCCATCGGCGGCCCAGACCAGCAGGTCGCGCGCCTGGCCCATGTCGCCGACCATGCTCGACAGGTAATTTTCATTTTTCAGCAAGCGCGTCTGCACTGCGGAAATATTGTCCTTGTACTGGGTGACCATCGCCTGTTCGCGCGTCAGGCGCGAAATGCGCACATTGCCGATCGGATCGTCCGACGGCAGCTGGATGCGCAAGCCCGACGACATCTGCTGCGTCAGGTAATTGATGCGTTCCCGGTTTTGCTGGATCGATCCATTGATCAGCGACTGATACTGGTTGCTCGCTACACGCATGATCTGCCCCCTTAACCCATCATTGCCAAAGTGGCGTCAAATAACGTATTGGCGACGGAAATGACTTTCATGTTCGCCTGGTACATATTCTGGAATTGGACCAGGTTCATCGCTTCCTCGTCCTTGTTGACGGCACTCGTTGCGCTCCAGTCGTTGACCGCCTGGCCGCGCACCGTATCGGCGGTCTTCAGCAAGGCCTGGTTTTGCTGGCTGGCGATGCCCAGCTTGCCCACCAGTTGCGTATCGGCGTCGCTCATCAGGACCTGCCCCAGCCACGTCACCGTGACCGGCTGGTTCTTGATGTCGATCAGTTTCTGCAGGTTCTTGCTGTCGCCGGCGGCGCCGCCACTGCTGGCCAGCGCCAGGTCGGCCGTCGTGAATGTCTTCTTGATCGACATGATGCCGTCGTTGTACTCGAACAGATCCGGCCCTGGCGCGCCAGCCATGGTCTGGCCCTGGTTCAGTTGCAGGTTGACCTTGTCGGTCAGGCTCTTGCCCAGATCGCCCAGCGACTTCAGCAGTGGCTGCAAGGTGTTCTGTTCGAATTCACCGAGGCCACCGATCTGGCCGCCGATGGCGATATTGTCGAGCTTGAAGGTCGAGTTGGCAAATTTCAAGGTGATGCCTTGTGCGCCCAGCACGTTTTCGCTGCTTTCGAGCGTGGCCGACATATTGCCGATCACCAGCGGCTGGCCGCTTTTCAGGGAAATATTGAGCGAGCCGTCAGGCTGCGAACTGACTTCGACGCCCATCTGCGCCGCCAGGCCATCGACCAGTTGGTCGCGCGCGTCGATCAGCGCCGAGACGTTGGTGCCGGCCGCGTTCGAGGTGGAAATGCGCTGGTTCAGCGAGGCGATGTTCTGCAGTGCGGTATTGGCTTGTGGCATCATCGCCGCACGCTGCTGGTGCAGCGACAGCACCTGGTTGTTCATCACATTGTTGATGCTGTTGAAGTGCTGCGCCATGGCGTCGGCCGAGGTGATGATCTGCTGGCGCAGCGGGGTCGAGGTAGGATCGACGGCGGCCGCGTTCAGGGCCGTGAAAAAACCGTCGATGCCGTTGCTGATGCTCGACTTTTCATCGCCCATCACGCGCTCGAGCTGGGTCAGGTAGGGCTGGGCCTGCGAGCGGAAACCCTGCTCCGACGCGGTGCGCCACATCTGCTGGCTTTTGTAGGCGTCGCTGAAACGCATCAGCGCGCCCACTTCCACGCCGTTGCCGGCCGAGCGCACACCAGCACCAGAGGCAAGCGAACTGAGCAACACGCCCTGGCGGGTATACCCCGGGGTTTGCATGTTGGCGATATTCTGGCTCGCCGCACCAAGCGCGGCTTGTGCGGCGATGCTGCCCGACAGGGCATTGCTGATCATGCTCATGGCATTCTTTCGTGATAGGGGGCGCTAGCGCTACCTGTGTTAAAGGCGACGTTTCAGGCCGGCTTATTAAGTCCTGCCGCAACTTTGTCCGCTTTGACATCGATTTTCGTGGCCGGGGCGGCGGCGGCGGGCAGCAACTGGCGCAAAATCGCGTCGGCGATGCCAAAGGCGCGCTGGCCGGCTATCTTGTCGGCCACCAGATTGTCGGCCAGTTCCAGCATGTCGCTGTTGACCGGGTCCTTGTAGACGCTGTCTTCGCCCGCCATCTCGCGCGTGCCGGAGCGCATCTGGCGCAGCATGTGCGAGATGAAAAACGCTTCGAACTTGACGGCCGCCTCGGTGGCCTTGGCCGCATAGCGCGGGTCTGCCGGTGTCACGGCGCCGGCCGACTTGTCGTCCAGCGCCGAGGGCAGGGCGCCGTTGCTGTTGTCGATAGGAAAGTTCATCAGATCACCACCAGTTCGCCTTCGATCGCGCCGGCCTGGTCGAGCGCCTGCAGAATGGCCATGATATCGTCCGGCGAGGCGCCCAGACTGTTGACCACGTCGATAATCGACTGCAGCTTGGCGCCCGCCGGCCACTGGAACATTTTGCCGTTGCCCTGGTCGACCGACACTTTCGATTGCGGCGTGACGCTGGTCTGGCCTGCGCCGAACGGCGCCGGCTGGCTGACGTTCGAGCTTTCGGAAATGATTACCTTCAGCGCGCCATGGGTGACGGCGGCCGCCTTCACGCGCAGGCCTTCGGCGATCACCACCGTGCCGGTGCGCGAATTGAAGACCACCTTCGGCGTGTCGATGCCGACATCGATGCTGAGCGCCTCGAGCTTGGCCATGAAGGCCACGCGCTGGGTCGGGTTTTCCGGGGCAATCACTTCCACGCTGGTGGCGTCGCGGGTGGTGGCGACGGCGCCAAAGCGGCGGTTGACGGCCTCGACTATATTGATGGCCGTTTCGAAATGCGGATGGCGCAAATTGAGCGTGACGGTCGGGCGGGTGGAAAAGTCGCTGAGAATCTCGCGTTCGATATTGGCGCCGTTCGGTATGCGGCCCGAGGTCGGGGTGTTGACCGTCACCGAAGAGCCGCTCTTGCCGCCGGCGCTCAGCCCGCCTACCACCACATTGCCTTGCGCCAGCGCATAGGTTTCATTGTCGGCCGCGCGCAGTTCGGTCAGCAGCAAGGTGCCGCCGCGCAGGCTTTTGGCGTCGCCCAGCGACGACACCGTCACATCGATGGCCTGGCCGCGGCGGTAGCCTGGTGGAAACACGGCACTGACCATCACGGTGGCGACGTTCTTGCTTTTCGATTCGGCGCCGTCGGGCAGTTTCACGCCAAACTGCTTGAGCATGTTGACCACCGACTGGCTGGAAAATTTGACCTGGGTCGTGTCGCCGCTGCCGTTCAGGCCGACCACCAGGCCGTAGCCGACCAGCGGGTTGTCGCGCACGCCTTCGATGCTGACCAGGTTGCGCAGCACCTGCGCGGCCAAAGCTGGCAGCGGCAGCGACAGGGTGCAGCAGGCGGCCAGCAGCAGGGCGGCGGGCAGGGCGGGACGAAATCTCATGAGCTCACCTTAAAACGGCATCCAGGGACCGACGAAAAAGCGCGTCAGCCAGCCGGGAGTATTGGCTTCGGCCAGGGTGCCCTGGCCGGAATAGGCGATCCGCGCATTGGCGATGCGCAGCGACGACACCTGGTTGTTCGAATCGATGTCGGCCGCGCGCAGGTAGCCGCGCAGACGCACGAATTCCTCGCCCTGGTTCAGCGTCAGGGTTTTTTCGCCCTGCACCCGCAACAGTCCATTGGGCAGCACTTCCTGCACGATCACCGTGATGGCGCCAGACAGCGCGTTTTGCTGCGTGCTGGTCGAGTCGCCGCCAAAGTTGCGGTTGGCCGACAGGTCGACGCCGGTTGTCGGGAAGGTCTTGCCAAGGAAATTGGCGGCCTTCACGCCGACCGTCGAACCCTTGTTGAACGAGGTGCCGGCCTTCTTGCTGGCCTGGGTGGTTTCCTGCAGCGACACGGTGACCACGTCGCCGACGCGAAAGGCGCGGCTGTCCGAGGTCAGCGACAGGCCGGCATCGGGGTTGAACACGCCGCCGGACACGCCGCCACGGCCGTTGTTGCGCTGGGCCACCAGCGGCTCTTCGGAAAACGTCGGCGCCACCGGCGCGCCCGGGCCGCTGGCGCAGCCGGCCAGCAAGGCCAATAGCAGCGCCGCGCCTGCTTGCAGTGCGGCTTTCATCAACGGGCCGCTTGCGCCAGGTATTGCAGCATGTTGTCGGCCGCCGACAGCACCTTGGTATTCATTTCATAGGTGCGCTGGGCGGCGATCATGTCGACCATTTCCTCGACCACCTGCACGTTCGAGCCTTCCAGCGCGAACTGCTTGAGCTTGCCCAGGGCACCGGTGCCCGGATTGCCTTCGATCGGCGCGCCGCTCGCCGCCGTTTCCTGGAACAGGTTTTCGCCCAGTGCCAGCAGACCGGTCGGATTGACGAAGTTGGTCAGCGTCAGCTGGCCCAGTTGGGTTGCCGCCACGTTGCCGGGGACGGTGGCCGAGACCATGCCGTTTTCACCGATGGTAATCGCGCTGGCGTTGTTGGGCACGGTGATCTGCGGCACCAGCGGCAAGCCCTGGGCGTTGACCATCACGCCGTTGGCGTTCATGCCGAGCTGGCCGGCGCGCGTGTAGGCCGCTTCGCCGTTCGGGCGCAGCACCTGCAAAAAACCGTTGCCGGTGATGGCGACGTCGAATTCGCGGCTGGTCGTCTGCAGGCTGCCGGTGGTAAATACCTTTTGCGTGCCGACCATGTGCGTGCCGTTACCGAGCTGCACGCCCGATGGCGACAGCGTATTGTCGGCGCGCTGCGCGCCCGGCTGCTGCTCGACCTGGTAGAACAGGTCTTCGAATACCACGCGGTCGCGCTTGAAGCCGACCGTATTGACGTTGGCCAGGTTGTTGGCGATCGCTTGCAGTTTCGCGTCTTGCGCCTGCACGCCGGTCTTGCTGATCCACATTGCTGGATTCATAGCTTGCTCCTTGAATTGGTTGGCGTGCGGGCTCAGGCGCCCAGCAGGCGGTTGCCCGATTCGGTCATCGAATCGCTGGCCTTGAATACTTTCATCTGCATCTCGAAACTGCGGTTCAGGCTCATGGTAGCGACCATTTCCTCGACCGCCGACACATTGCTGCCTTCGATATGGCGGTCACGGATGCGCACTGCCGGGTCGGCCTGCAGGTCTTCGCCGCTGCGCGCGACGATCAACCCTGCCTCATTCTTGGTCAGCTCGCCCGTTTCGGCGTTGACCAGCTTGAGCTTGTCCACCGCCTGCATCTGCGCTGTGCCGGGTACCTGGATCGAAATCGTGCCGTCCGAGCCGATCGCCAGGCTGGTGTGCTCGGGCAAGGTGATCGGACCGCCTTCGCCCAGCACCGGCCGTCCGTTCAGCAGCAGTGCGCCCGTTTCATCGAGCTCCATGGCGCCGGCACGCGTATACGCCTCGCCGTTTTGCCACTGCACCGCCAGGTAGCCGTTGCCGGCGATCGCCACATCGAGATCGCGCCCGGTTTCCTTGATGGTGCCGTTGCGCGTGGAAATCGCGCTCGACTGCGTCTGCGCCATGTGGCGGTCGTCGTAGCCATAGCCCTTCTGCAGCGACTGCACGGTCGATACTTCGAGATTGGCGCGAAAGCCGCCGGTCTCGATATTGGCCAGGTTGTTGGCGTGTACCTGCTGTGCCTTCAGGGCACGGTCGGCGCCGCTCATGGCGGTGTAAATCAGCGCATCCATCGTGGTTTACCTTTGCGTGACCGTCATTACAACGCTTGCATCAGCGATTGCAGCATGGCGTTTTCGGTCGACAGCACTTTCGAGTTGGCCTGGTAGTTGCGCTGCGAGGTCATCAGGCCCACCAGTTCGGTGGTGATGTCGACGTTCGACTGCTCCAGCGAACTGGTCGCCAGCTTGCCGGCCATGCCCACGCCAGGACGCTCGTACAGCGGCGCACCGGAAGCGGTCGAGGCGGTCCAGCTGGTGTTGTCGGCGGCGGTCAATGCGCCTTCGTCGGCGAAGTTGGCCAGGGCGATAGTGCCGACGTTCTTGGTTTCGCCGTTGGTGTATTTCGCCATGATCGAGCCGTCCGCGGCCAGTTCCACGCCGGTGTAGGTGCCCGAGGCATAGCCATCGGGTTTGTTGGTCGAGGTGGTGTTTTCACCCGAGGACAGGGTGGTGTCGGAGTAATTGAGGTTGAACGCCAGCGGTGCCGCGCCCGAGCCGGTGAGCGGATCGCCCATCTTGACCGGATTGAACGTCGGTTTCCAGTCTGGTCCTGCAACGGCCGGTAGCGTCGGTACATTGTTTGGCGTGACGCCGTTGACGGTCGCCAGTTGGCCGTCAAGGCCAAACACCAGCTTGCTTACCATTACCTTGGGTGGCGTCGCCAATGGCTGCTCCATCACCGGTTTGTCGTCGAGCGTATATTGCACGTCCAAGGTGCTCGGGCCGGTTTTCACGAAATACTGGCTCAAGGTGTGCTTGGCGCCCAGCGAGTCATACAGCACCGATACTTTTGCGCTGTTGTAGGTCTGGATATCGGTCTTGTCGAACTTGCTGCCATCCTTGATGCTCCATTCGGCCGACAGGTTGGCGGCATAGGCCAGGTTCTCGGTCGCTTGCGCGGCAATCTGGCCGGTCGGGATCTTCATGTCGCCCATCGGGCCCAGGGTGGTCGTGCCTTTGGGCGCCGGCGCATAGCCTTGCACCAGCTTGCCGTTCGAGTCGGTCAGGAAGCCGCTGCTGGCGGCGCTGAAAATGCCGACGCGGCTGTAGCTCAGGGTGTTTTGCGCAGAGCGGCTGACAAAGTAACCGCGGCCGTCGATGGCCGCGTCGAGCGTGCGGCCGGTGTTGAGCACGCCGCCGTTGACGCTCATGCTTTGCGTGGTCGAGCCGATTTCCACGCCCGTGGCGCGGTCGCCGGCGTACATCGACGAAAAGTTGGCGCGGCTGCTGCGAAAGCCATAGGTGCCGGCGTTGGCGATATTGTTACTCGAGGCGGTCAGTTGCTCGTTGATGGCCTGGATGCCGGACAGTGCGATGTCGAAACTCATGGTGAACTTCCTTTAGTGAAGGACAGGATTATTGGGTGAAAAGCAAAAGCGCTGCGGGCCGATCAGGAGGTCTTGCCATTGAAACCGGTGATCGCGCCCGGACTGACTTCACCGAGGTTGGCGACATTGAGGATCATGCTGCCGCTGGACGACAGGCGAACACTGCTCAGTTTGCCCGCGATATCGACCGACGGCTTCTCGCCGCTGCTGGTGGTCACGGCCATCGTGTAGGTGCCTGCCGGCAAGCCCAGCTGTTGCGGATTGATGGTAAAGGCGGCGCTGCCGGCCGCCTTGGCGCCCAGCTCGATCTTGTATTCCTTGTCGGCGGCGTCTTTCAGGGTCAAGGTGGTCTTGCTGCTGTTCGACGACAGGGCGATGCTGCCGCTGACCTTGGCGCTGTCGAGCTGCACCGTGCTGGTGTTGACCATCACTTCCGAGCCTACCTGCGCGCCGAGCGCCAGCACCTGCATGCTTTGCAGCACGCTGGCGTTGGCGCTGGTCAGGGTCGACAGGTTCTGCATCGCTTCGGTCTGCGCCTGCTGCGTCAACTGGTTGATGAACTGGCTGGGATCGGTAGGCGCCAGCGGGTCCTGGTTGCGGATCTGCGCCACCAGCAACTTGGTAAACATGTCTTGCGTGGCATTGTTCTGCGACGCGATCGTGTTGCCGGTGTTGTTGGTGTTGCCGGTGCTGCCCGTGAAAAGGGATGTTTGCATGATTACACTTCACCTAATTTGAGGAGCGCCTGCTGCATCGACTTGATACGGCCCAGAACTTCCACATTGGTTTCAAAGGCGCGCGACGCCGACATCATGTCGGTCATCTCGGCCACCTGGTTGACGTTGGGGTAGAACACCATGCCGTCCGCATCGGCCATCGGGTGGCCCGGTTCGTACAGCTTGCGCAGCGGCTCGTCGCTTTGCACCACGTCGAGCACCTGCACCCGGCCACCGGCCGCGTCGGCGCCGTCCATCACGGCCGCGAACACCGGCTTGCGGGCGCGGTAGGTCTCGGCTTCGGAGCCGGCGACCGACTCGGCGTTGGCCAGATTGCTGGCAATGGTATTCAAGCGCACGGTCTGCGCCGCCATCGCCGAACCGGCGATCTTCGAAATATCCTGGAAGCTCATGCTGTTTATCCTTGTCCGGAAATGGCCTTGGCCAGTCCCTTCAGTTTCATGTTGACGAAACTGAGGCTGGTCTGGAAGTCGCTGGCGTTTTGAGAAAAGGCCGCCTGCTCGACGCCGATCTCGACCGTGTTGCCGTCGCGGCTGGGCTGGTAGGGGACGCGGTACAGGGAGCTGGCGTCGTCGTCGGTCGACAGCATGCCCGCCGCATTGTCCTGCAACTGCTGCATGGCGCTGCCGAAATCCATGTCCATGGCCTGGAAGCCTGGCGTGTTCTCGTTGGCGATATTGGCCGCCAGTACGCGCGTGCGGTCAGCGCGCAGGGCCAGCGCGTCGGCGTGCACGCCGATTGCGTCCTTGAAATTAATCCCCATGGTCATCCTTTGTATTGAAGTCGTTCGTGCTGGCGCGGGTCTGGCTGTCAAAGGCAGGGTGGGCGTAAAATGCCTGCCTGGTCATGTTGACGCATGTTAAGGTCATGCTGCTTCACCATTTTTGATCAGGATTTGTAAATAAAGGTAGCAATGATTCATTTCACTAATTATGTCGCCACATCCACTAAGGCGCGTGCATGTCGTACGCTGCTCCCCGGCCTTTTTTTGCTGACCAGCCTCTATAGTAGTGCAGGACGAGCTGAATTGCCAGCCGACAATATATTTTCAAGGGTGGAGCAACTGGCGCGCGAGCAGTTGGCGCGGCAGGCTGCCACTGCAGGACTGCTGGAACCGCTGTTCGACGTCGCTGTTGTAAAAACCACACGTGTCATTCCCGCCTGCCCGGTTCGGGTGACGGTCGAGGCGCAGGACAGCCGCTCGCTGCAGCGCATGCGCTTTCTCGCCGCCTGTCCCGGTGCCGACGGCTGGCGCTATGAAATGCTGGTGCGCGCCACCGTCACGGCCAAGGTGGCGGTCACCAGCGTACCGGTGTTGGCCAACACGCCGTTGCAGGCGCGCGACGTGGAGCTGGCGCGGCGCGACGTGACGCTGGTGCCCGACAGCATCGCCACCCTGTCGGACGTGACAGGGCTGTCGAGCCGGCGCAGCCTGCGCGCCGGCGAAGTGTTGCGCCAAGGACAACTGGCTTCGCCGGTGCTGGTCAAGCGCGGCGCCTCGGTCAATATTGTTGCGCAAAAAGAACAGGTACGCGTCAGCATGGACGGCGTGGCAATGGATCCGGGCGCGCAAGGCGAGGTGATCCGCGTGCGCAACGCTTCCAGCGGCACGGTGATCCGTGCGCGCGTGATCGACGAGGGCGTGGTGGAGCCGGCGAACTGAGGCGCAAATTTTACTCTGCGGCCGCAGCGGCGCTGCGCTGCAGTCGCGTGGCCAGCTGGCCCAGCTTGGCCGCGTAATGGGGATCGGTGGCGTAGCCGCCACGCGCCAGCCCCTGCGCAAAGGCATGCGCGTCGCTGCCGGCGTTCAGGGCGGCGCGGTAGCGCGGATTGTCGAGCAGCACCTGGGTATAGTCGCGAAAGGCGCTGGCCTGGTCCGGATAGCTGCGGAAACGCTCGGTTTTCTTCAGCGCCGCGCCGCTGTCGCCGACATATTCGGTGGTCAAGGCCTGGGCCACTTCGCCCTGCCATTTGGCGCCAGCCTTGATGCCGAACAGATTATTGGTGTCGGTCGTGCCCTGGCGCAGCGGGCGCTGGCCCCAGCCCGATTCCAGCGCCGCATGGGCAGCTACAATTTCCGGTGCCACGCCCAGGCGCGCGCCCGCTTCCTCGGTCCATGGCTTGATCGAGGATAAAAACTGCTGCTGTACTTCGCCCAGCTCGCCGCCCTGGTCGATCGCGCCCAGCACATTGGCCGGCGCGCTGTTGGCCGACCAGGCCCGGCCTTCGGTACCCGGCATGCTGGCGTTGCCGCCGCCATGTTCGATAAAGCTCGCCACTTCTCCCTGCACCTGCTGGAACACGCTGCTGAAGCTGGCGGTGGAGGCGGTGGGGCCGGTCGCGCGCATATTGCTTTGCACGCCAGCCGTCGGGCTGGCAGCGCTCGTTGCGGTCGTGGCACGGGCATTGCTTGCGAAAAAATCAGCCTGGCGCATAGGTATGTTCCTCGCCGTGCAGCACGCGCTGCATGGTCGTGTATTGTTCGGTTAACAGCTGACTGTTGCGGGTGTTCAGGCGCTTGCATTTGAGCACCATCTGCTCCAGTTCATCCCACTGGGCGCTGGCCTCGGCGCGCGTGTCATCGGGCAGCGAGGCAAACAGCTGTGCCATCGCGGCCTTGGGGCCGAGCAGGGCGGTGACCAGGCTCACGCGCTGGCGCCGGCGACCATCAAGCAGATCGACGGCGGCGACCACCTGTTCGGCCAACACCTGCAAGTGGCCGGTCTGGTGGCGCAGGGTTGCCTGGAATTGCTCTTCCAATAATGCCAGCAGTTCAATATAGCCCCGGCGGTCATCGGCCATGCCTTGCAGCACACGTTGCATGGCTTGCTGGCGCGTGATGCCTTTGCGTGGCGCGTTCATGCGTCGCTGCCGTGGAAGCGCTGGATCAGGCCGGCTATTTTCGACGGGTCGAACGGCAGTTCACCCTTGGCCAGCGCGTCGCGCAGCATGGCCACCCGTTCGTGATCGATGTCGGGCATGGCGCGCAGCGCCGTGATGGCCGGCTGCAGCACGGCCGATTGCAGTTCGGCACCCGCCGACGAGCCAGCGCCGGCGGCCACGGCGCCAGCGTTCTCGGCGACCGCTTCGGTCGGCGCCACGGCAGTGCCGGGCACGGCGGCGCCAGTGTTAGCAGAAGAGATTTTCATGCGTTGCCCCTTGCCTTTAATTTGCATTGTCGGCCCGTTCTTTCTTCGCTGGCATGCCCAGCTTGTCACGCAAGCGTTGCAGTGTTGCTGAATCGGGCGCGCCCACTTCGATATCCTTGCCTTGCTGCCCCTGGCCGGTCATGCCGAACATGGAGGCGATGCTGTCGGCCTGGCCGCGCGTCAATATTAACAGTTCGATGCGGCGGTTGATGCCGGCGCTGGCGTTTTTCGTGTCCAGCGGCGCGCGGTCGGCCATGCCCACCACCTGCAGCACGCTTGCCGGGTTCATGCTGCCCGACAGCAGTTGCGCACGCGCCGACATGGCACGGTTGGCCGACAGGGTCCAGTTGGAATAGCCTTCATAGCCGGTGTTGGCGTACTGCAGCGAATCGGTATGGCCGACAATCAGCATCTGGTTTTCCATCTGTGCGAAGACCGGTCCCATTTCACGCAGCAGCTTGCGGAAGCGGTCGGTGGGCACGGCGCTGCCGCGCACAAACATGCCTTGCTTGTCGGTATCATGCAGCATGACGCGCAAGCCGTGCGGCGTCACCACCGATTGCAAGTTGCTCTTCAAGCCGGCCTCGTCGCTGAGTTTGTCGAGCGCGCGCGACAGCGCCAGCAGGTCTTCCGGCGTCTGGTAGCTCATCTTGGGCTTGGCCTCGGCCTCGGCCTTGGCCTTGGCCTGATCGGGTTTGCCGTCTTTCTGTTGCGCGCCCTCGGTGCGCGTGTCGCCCATGCCGTCACGCGGCATCGGGAATCGGTCGATCAGGCTGCCGCGCGGTCCGCCTTTCTGTTCCGGCATGACGCCTTGTCCTTCGCCCTGGCGGCTGCCCGCCAGCGCATCCATCATGATTTCCTTCATCGCCTGCTGTTCGCGCGCGGCCATCAGCCACAGCACCAGGAACAGCGACAGCAAGGCCAGGCAGAAGTCGGCGAACGCCACCTTCCAGGCGCCGCCGTGAGCATCGTCATCATGCTTGCGTCCGGCGCGCTTGATGATGGCCTGATCATGTTTCTCATGCGGTTTTAGCACGGCGGCCTCCCCGGCCTTGGCCCTGCTCAGCTTCTGCTCCGCCGCTCTCGAGCGCATTGATCCAGCTTTCCAGCTGGGCAAAGCTCGGCTTGATATTGAGTTGCACCAGGCGCCGGCCCGAGTCGATCGCCAGCAGCGGCGGCTTGCCCGCGACGTGGGTCACCAGCACGACTTTCACGCATTCCATGGTCGAGCCTTCTTCACTGACCAACTGCTTCATCATGTTGCACATCGGATCGAGCACGCCGTAGCAAAAGAAGATGCCGATAAAGGTGCCGACCATGGCGGCGCCTACTTTTTCCGAAATTTCGGCCGCGTCGGCGCCATCGGCCACCGAATTCATGGCCATCACGATGCCGAGCACGGCGGCCAGAATGCCGAAGCCGGGCATCGCTTCGGCGATCTTGTGCAAGGATTTGGATGGCTGCAGCAACTCATCGTGGATCGCTTCGAGTTCCTGTTCCAGCACGCCTTCGAGTTCATGTGCGTTGATCTTGCCCATCGCCATCAGGCGGAAGTTATCGACGATAAAAGCCAGCAATTTCGGCTCTTCCAGCACCAGCGGATAGCGCTGGAACAAGGGGCTTTCACGCGGGGCTTCGACGTGCGCGTCGAGCGCCTTGAGGCCGCCGGCTGCCGTTTGCAGCAATTCATACATCAACAGCAGCAACTGGCGCTGGAATTCCGAGCCTTGCTTCTTGTGCGTGACGACCTTGCGCATCTGGTGCAGCATTTCGCCGAGCACATGCTTGGGATTGCCCAGTACCAGAGCGCCGACGGCGGCGCCGATAATGATGATCAACTCGACCGGCTGCCAGATCGCATGGACGGTGCCGCCCATCAGGGCAAAGCCTCCGAATACACATCCCATCACGATTAAGATACCGATAATTACCATGTCAACTGCCTTTCTGCGTGTGCTGCATCAATTTATGGGTGGAGCTTGTTCTTACCTATCCTGCAGCATGGCTTTCATTTTCCCCAAGGCCATCTTGTTCAACTGGCAGACCCGCGCGTCGCTCAGGTCCAGCACGACGGCGATTTCCTTGTAGCTCAGTTCGAACTCGTAATACATCTGCACCACGCGCTGCTCGCGTTCATCGAGCGCGCGCAAGGCCTGCTCCAGGCTGCGCCGCACCATCAATTGCTCTTCCGGGCTCGGTGCGCTGTCAGCCTGGCCCAGGCTTTCCTGCAAAATATCGTCGAAGCTGGCGATCAGTTCGGCGTTTTCCGCCAACTGGTATTGCTGGTACGCTTCCGGCGTCAGCTTTAGCGCCGCCATGATTTCCGCTTCCTGCGGTTCACGGCCCAGGCGCCGGGTCAGCGCGCGCACGCTGTCGCGCAGGCGGTGGCTTTCCTGGCGCACTGCGCGCGGGCGCCAGTCCTGGCGCCGCAGCTCGTCGAGTATGGCGCCGCGGATGCGCAGGCTGGCGTAGCTGCCAAAGGACTGATCCGGCACGCCGTAGCGGCGCAGCGCTTCGAGCAGGCCCATCAGGCCAATCTGCTCCATGTCGTCGCGGTCGATGGCGCCCGACACCTGCGAATTGAGCTGGCGCACGATGCGCTTGACCAACGGCGCATACGCGACCAGGTGACGCTGTTCTTCCGCCACGCCGAGCGCGGTCGCGCCGGCGGCGGCATATTCGCTGGCGCCGTAAGCTTCCTGATATTGCTCCGCATAGGCCACGGTATCTCCCATCAGTGAAACTGGCCTGCTGGTGTCGGCTTATTCAATGATCAGCTTGCCTACCATGACTTCGCTGAACGGTTTTTCCATCTGCTCGCGCTCATAGCTGAGATTGAAAGCCTTGTTGATCTCCGCGGCATATTGCTCCACCGTCATCGCTTGCGCCTTGTCCGTCGAAAAACTGGACAGGGTGCTGACGGCGATCGAGCGCATCAGCGGCAAATGCGCTTTCGCCGTCTTTTCATTTTCTTCCGTGGTGGAGATCACCAGGTCGGCCGACAGGTAATGGGTATCGGTTTCACCGGGGCCGTGGCGCAGCATCACGATGACCTTGTCGAGCGTGACGAATTTGCGCGCCTTCTTGCCCGTTGCCGGCGGCGGCGGCGCTTTGGCGTCGGCCACTTCGGCGTGGCCGGCAACCGGTTTGGCCAGGTACCACATGGCGCCGCCTGCCGCACCGGCGGCCAGCAGGGCCACCAGCAGGAAGCCGCCGATCAGTTTTACTTTGGTATTCATCAGTTGTATTCCCGCTCATGCATGGCAAAGGTGGTGCCATATGGCGTGCCGGCCGGCGTGTCGTCAGACAGCGCGCGTCCAGGCTCGGCGTCATCCTGCTGGCGTGCCGGCTGACGCTGGCCACGGGCGTCGCCCTCGGCAAACGCTTGTGCGGCCGGGCTGCGCGGCGTGGCGCTGATGGTGACAGCCACCTCGGTGTACTGGCGCTGGGCCAGGTCATTGCGCATGTTCTCGCCAATGCTCTGTAACTGGCGCAACACTTCCGTGTTCGAGGCGGACAGGTTCACTTGCAAGCTGCCGGCTGTGTGGCGGATGGCAATGTCGATACGGCCCAGCATCGGCGGATCGAGGCGGATTACCGCGTATTCGCTGTTGCGGCTGATCTGCGTTTGCAGGCGCTCGCCCAGCGCTTCGCGCAGCGGTTCCTGCCATTGCTGGGCTGTACCGTTGAGTTTGATGATATCGCCGCCCTGCGCCGGCAGCGTGCCGGCCGTGGCCGCCGCTGTCAGGCCCAGGTTGGCGGCGGGCGCTGCCGCCGGGTTGCTGGCGGCGCCGTTGCGTTCCGCGTCCAGGCCGCCGACATTGCCGGCAATCGTGACGGGTGCGCCCGGGGTGGTGGACTTGAGCGGCGTGCCTGGCGCGTCGGGCAACCCGGCTTGCTGGCGAACGGCCGGCCGCACATCCACGGCGCTGTCGCTCGCCGCCGCAGGGGTGGCAGGAACGCCTGGCGCCACGGCGGCAACAGGCAGGCCTGTCACGGTGGTGGTGGTGGTGGCCGGTTCGGAGGTCGTCGCCTTGCCGTCGGGTGTGGCAGCCCGGGCGGGTGCTGCACCGGGCAGCACGGGCGCCATGGCCGGCATCGCGGCGGCCATGCCCGGCGTCACCGGCGCCATGGCCGGTGTTGCTGGCGCGCTGGTCACTGCGACTGTGCCGGTATCGCCGGGAACGTTCGCCGCTGGCTTGACGCCGGGCGCGTAGGCGGCAACCGCAGCCGGCATGCCGATGGTCGGAATGAATGCTGCGGCAAGCGCCGGCGCCACGGTATTCGTGGCGGCCGCTGGTGCGGGCATCGCTGCCGTCAGTGGCTCGCCCGGTTGAGGAATCGGTACCAGGGCTCCCAGTTGCGCATTGAACTGCATGGTTGCTGGCCGCACGGTCAGTCGCACGGTGGCAGGCGCCGTCAGGTCGTCGGGGGCACCCGCCATGGCGACGCGCGGCGCAGGGGGGGCATTGGTGCTTGGCGCCGGCGTGACGGGGGAGGTGATGGCAGACACTGCCGCAACCGGCGCTGCCGCAGCAGGTACTGCTGACGCAGGCAATGCAGCAACAGGCGTTGTGGCAACAGGCGCTGCTGAAGCGGGCAATGCAACAACAGGTGCTGCGGCAACAGGGGCTGCTGAAGCGGGCAATGCAGCAACAGGTGCTGCGGCAACAGGCGCTGCTGAAGCCGGCACTGCCGCAACAGGCGCTGCCGCAGCAGGCACTGCTGACGCAGGCAATGCAGCAACAGGTGATGCTGAAGGAAACGATGCAGCCACAGGTGCTGCTGAAGCAGGCCATGCGGTAACAGGCGCAGCGGCAGGCGTCCATGTGGTAGCAGGTGTCGTCGCGGCAGCAGCGGCGGCACTGAACGCAGTGGCGGCAACAGGCGCGCTGCCGGCCATCGTCGCGGCAACCGGTGCGGCTGCAGTTTCGCTGTTGATCAAGGTCGTCGTGACCGGTGCGGTAGCCGAGCCGGCTGGAACGCTGGCGGCGCGCGTTGCCGCCAGCGCGTTGCCGCCTGTGCCGTCGCGCTGCGCTGGTGGCGTTGGCGGCGTCGTCATCGCCGGCGCTGGCAGCCATGGCGCCGCCATCGATGGCAACGGTGTTTGCGGCGCAACCGCTGGCACGCCATCGGCTGGCGGCTGGTCTGGCTGGTCGGTCTCGTCCGACTTCGGCGCAGTGCTGGCGACCGGTTCGCTGGCCTGCACGGCGACGCCCATGGCGTCGGCAAACAGCCCCCTGGCAGGGGGGGGCGCGACGCCGGGCAGCGCGGGCGGCACGGCAACTTGCGCCGTGTCCACAGCGGCGCCAGCGCCAACAGTACTGCCGATCAAGGGCGTGCCGGCGGCGCTCACCGCAGTCGTCGCGCCAAACAAGTCGGCAGCATTAAAAGTCGTCGCCTTGAAATTGAAGTTGATATTCATGCTTGATTCCCATCTTGATACATGGCGCCTTCCAGCGCGTAGGCGACCCAGCCCTCCTGCCTGGAATGGAGATCGCCCAGTTGCAGACCGAGCCTGTGCTTTTCATCGGAGCACAATTGAAACGCGCGCGCATGCGCCGCGCGCAGCGTGCGCAGCGCCTCCTGTTCGTTCGCGTCCAGGCCACCCTGTGCGGACAGCACAGCGAGCTGGCGCGCCAGACGGCGCTCCAGCACATCGAGCGTGTCCCAATCGTGCTTGCCGGCGGCGGCCTGCAGCTCGCGCGCCAACTGCAGCAGCACGGCACTGTTATCCATGCTTGGCCTGGACGCCCAGCCAGCCTTGCTTGATGGTGCCCAGCAAGGTGGTCACTTCGTCGATCAGCGCCGGGTCCAGGTTGACACCGGCCAGGTACAGGCGGCCGGTGCAATATTCATACAGACGGCCAAGGTTGACCACGACTTCGCCACCCTGTTCGAAATCGAGCGAACTCGACAAGCCGTTGATGATTTCCGTGCATTTGTTCAGGCTGATTGCCTTTTGTTCGTAGCGCTTGCCGACGATATGTCCACGCGCGCGCGCCAGTTCCTCCAGCAAGCCGTCGGTGAGCAGCAATACCAGCTCGACTGGCGTGGCGCGCGAGGTCTGCGCATCCAGGTTGACGGCATGGTAATCACTGTAGGCATCGTGGTTCATCATTTTCTTTCACTTTAAAATGCTGAGACTGGCAACGGGCGCCAGCCTTTATTTGGACTTGTCGTTGCCAAACAGGGCATCGAATATGCCGGTCGTTTGCGACATGCGCGCTTGCAGGTCCTGCAATTTCGTAAACTGTGCCTTGTAGCGGTTGTACATGGTGGTGTAGTCGGTTTCGAACTTGGCCTGGCGCTCGTCGAGTGTTTTTTGCAGCTTGGCGACCGAGGTTTCGCGCTGCGCCAGCTGGCCATTGGTCGAGGTCCACGTATCGACAAATTTGTCGAGCTTGCCGGCGATGCCGCTTGGTGCACCGCCCGAATTGTTGCCTATGGCTTTGTCGAGACCGGTAGGATTGGCTTTCACCGCCGCATCGAGCTTGGCGGTGTCCAGAGCCAGGCTGCCGTTGCGCTGCGCCGTGATGCCAAAGGTGGCCAGTGCGCCGGTGGCCGTTTCACGCAAGGCACGCACCATCTGGTCGCGCAACACGCGCACGCCGCTGTCGGTGGCAAAGGTGCCGGCCGCCTTGCCCGAGGCCGGATCGCCCGGGTCGGTCAGGCCGTCGAGCACGCTCTTGAGCTTGTTGTAGGCCGTGACAAAGCTTTGTGCGTTGGTCGCCGTTGCCGACGAGTCGAGCGCCACCGTCAGGGTGATGGGCGCGTCGCCGCTGGCCTGTGCCTTGGTAAAGGTCATTTTCACGCCGTCGATATTGCTGAAGGTATTCGACGACTGCTTGACGCGGTTGCTCGTATCGTTGGGGTCCGCCGGTTTGCCGCCAACCCAGACGACGGCGTCCTGGGCCTGCACCACTTGATTGGGCGCCGCCGCCAGACTGGTTTTCAGGGCGCCATCGGCCATCGCGCTGGTGTCGAGCGACAGGGCGCCTTCTTCGCCACTGACGTTCGACGTCAGCACCAGCTGGGCGATGCCGCCGATGGTGATCACCGAGGCTGTCACGCGCGAATTATTCTTCGGTTCGGCATTGATGGCTGCGGCGATTTCCTTGGCCGACAAGGTCGGGTCGGCGTCCGTGTTGGCCTTGCTCAGGTCCACCGTGAAATCGCTGTTGTTGGCCAGCTTGATCTTCAGGTTGCCGTCGCCGCTGGCCGGCACCGCACTGCCGCCGATGGCGCCGAGTGAAATCTGGTTGCTGGTGGCCACCTTTTCCACGAACAGCGAATACGTGCCGCCGGCAGCCGTTGCGCTGGCGGTGGCGCTGCCGAACGTGGTATTGCTGAAGGTGGCGCTCTGCGCGGCGATGGTCTTGCTGCCGGTCAGCGCCAGCAGACTGGAGGTGAAGGTGGTCAGCGCCATCTTCATGCTCGTCAGGCCGGCCGAGGTGGCTGTTGCCGCCTTGGTTTGCGCCGTGATGCGCGCCTGCAGGCTGGCCGTGTATTTGTCGGTCAGCGCCTGTGCCGAAGCGGTCGGATCGTAGGTGTTGGAAGCGGTGGTGGTGAGGGCCATGTCAGACTCCTAAATAATTAGCATGCAGGATATACGTAATGACAAGGCGACCAAATTTCGGCGTTTCTGAAATTATTTCTGCAAAACATCATTTTACCTGCCCGCGGAACCAGAATTGCGTCGCCAGTTCATCCTGTCGCTTGGCATCGATCCGCTGTTGTTCAGTTGCAACGGTGCGCTGCTTTTGCGTCAACACCTGATCGAGCACTTCGCGCTTGGCCCAGGCCGCATTGAGGGCGCGCTGCGATACCGCCATATTGGCCTCGTGCAGATGCAGGTCGGTACGGTGCTGCTGCGCCACCTCCATCACCGACTGTTTGAAATTGCCGCAATTGACCGACAGCGCCAGGTGCAGCGCGCCACTGGGGCCGCTGTCGGTGTACAGGCTGGTCAGGCGTTCCAGGTTTTTCTGGTAACGGTCGCGCACGGCCGTCTGCGCCGCCATTTCGGTTTGCAGGCGTTCCACTTCGGTGCTGCGCAGGCCGACCAGGGTGGTCAGGTTGCGGATGGTGTGCGAGTTGCTCATCAGGGCGCCTATGACATGATCTGTTCAAGTTGGGTAATGCAAGGCCCCATCGGTGCTTCTTCCTTGGTGCCCTGGCACAAAAATGCTTCGATCTGCGGATGCAGTTGCACCGCGCGGTCGGTGATCGGGTCGGCGCCGGGCACATAGGCGCCCAGCGGGATCAGGTCGCGCACGCGCGCATGGCGCGCCATGGCCGCCTTCAGGCTGCGCGCCGCCTGCATGTGGGCCGGTGCGATCACTTGCGCCATGCAGCGGCTGATCGAGGCGGCCACGTCGATGGCCGGGTAGTGGCCCCGTTCGGCCAGTTCGCGCGTGAGCACGATATGGCCGTCGAGAATCGCGCGCGCCGTGTCGACCACCGGGTCCTGCTGGTCGTCGCCTTCGGCCAGCACGGTGTAGATGGCGCTCATGCTGCCGTCCTGGTGCGCGCCGTTGCCGGCGCTTTCGACCAGTTGCGGCAGGTTCGAAAACACCGATGGCGGGTAGCCGCGGGTAGCCGGCGGCTCGCCCAGCGCCAGCGCCACTTCGCGCAGCGCCATCGCGTAGCGCGTGAGCGAGTCGACCAGCAGCAGCACATGCTGGCCCTGGTCGCGGAAATGGGCGGCGATCGAATGGCACAGTTCGGTGGCCATGATGCGCATCAGCGGCGATTCGTCGGCCGGCGCGATCACCAGCACGGCTTTTTTCAAGCCTTCCTCGCCGAGCGACTTTTCGACGAATTCGCGCACCTCGCGGCCGCGTTCGCCGATCAGTCCGACCACCACCACGTCGGCCACGGTCTGGCGCGTGATCAGGCCCAGCAGTACGCTCTTGCCGACGCCCGAGCCGGCCATCAGCCCCACGCGCTGCCCCTTGCCCAGGGTCAGCATGCTGTTGATGGCGCGCACGCCGACGTCGAGCGGCTCGATCACCGGTTGCTTTTTCAGGGGATTGATCTTCGGTGGCGAGACGTCGAGGATATGCTCGCCGCCAAGGCGGCCCAGGTCATCGATCGGCTCGCCCAGGCCATTGATCATGCGGCCCAGCCAGGACGGCCCGATCTGCAGGCTGGCCTTGTCGGGCAGCGGCAGCACGCGCGCGCCGGTAGTCAGGCCAGCGGCCTTCTTGAACGGCATCAGATAGGAGACTTTTTCGCGAAAGCCGACCACTTGCGCGTCGAGCCATTCGCCGCTGACAGTTTCGATCTGGCAGCGTTGTCCCGTGTGCAGCTTGCAGCCGGCGCTTTCGAGCAGCAGGCCGGAAGCGCCCACCA
Organism: Janthinobacterium sp. PC23-8; assembly: GCF_002250505.1. Classification (GTDB taxonomy): domain Bacteria; phylum Pseudomonadota; class Gammaproteobacteria; order Burkholderiales; family Burkholderiaceae_D; genus Janthinobacterium. The sequence continues at coordinate 43,571 of NZ_NJGY01000001.1, read as the reverse complement.
GACGGCCGGTGGGCGTGGCCACCGGAATGTCGCCCATCTCGAAACTGCGCAGCGTGTCGGCTATCATGCAGGCGCGCCCTGGTCGGCGTGTTCGGCGGCCAGCGCCAGGTGGCTGCTGACCTGGTCCATGCAGGCGGCCAGGCGCTGATGGCAGCCGGCGTCGACTTCATTGTCGCCGGCCTTGATGCGGCATTCGCCGGCGTCGAGCCTGGCGTCGGCGATCAGGTTCCAGCGCTTGGCGCGCTTCGGATCGAGTTCGCTGATGCGCTTCAATTCTTCGGGGTTCAGATAGACGTCGATTTCCTCGCGCGTCGGCGGCATCGAGGCCAGCGTTTCGTCGACCAGCGCCAGCAATTGCACCGGCTGCAGCGCCAGTTCGGCGCGGATCACCTGGCGCGCCACCTTGGCCACCAGGTCGACCACTTCCTTGCGCTGGGCGGCGCGGTAGTCGGCGCGCACTTTCTTCAGGTCGCGCAAAATCGCGTCGACCGGGCGCGCCAGCTTGTCGAGCGCGACCAGGGTTTCATTGCGGCCTTCTTCGCGGCCCTGGACCACGCCGTCGTTGCGGCCGGAATCATAGCCGTCCTGCTGGCCGCGCACCAGGCCCACTTCATAGCCGTCGCGCTGGCCCTGCTCGAAGCCTTCCGAAACGGACGCCTGCCACTGGCCGTCGGTGTCGTCGGAGCTGGCGCGCTGGCCGGCGGCGATGAATTGCGACAGCGGCGGGAAACGGTAGGTGCGGAAAGGTTTCATTCGATCACCGCCTCGGCAAACAGCTGCACTTCGATTTCGCCGGCGTCGGCCAGCCCCTTGACGGTGGCCATGATCTCCTGGCGCGTCTGTTCGATGCGCGACATCGGCACCGGGCCGGAGCGGCGCATCATGTCCTCGAAGCTTTGCGCCTGGCGGCGCGGCATGGTTTTGAGCACCGCATCGCGGATCGCCGGTTCGGCGCCCTTGAGGGCGATGGCCCACTGTTCCATCGGCACGTCTTCCAGGATGCGCGTGAGGGTGACATCGCTTTGCGTGGACAGGATCAGGAAATCGTACATGCTCAGCTCGATCTCCGACACCACCGCCGGATCGTGGGCGCGCAGCAGTTCGACCAGCGCGGCGCGGTTGCCCGGCATGCGGTTGAGAATCTCGGCGGCCTGGCGTATGCCTTCCACGCTGGTGCTTTGCGTGTCGAGCGCGCCCAGGCAGCGACCCACCAGTTCATCGAGCTCGACCAGCAGATCGCGGTCGATTTCGTCCAGGCGCGCCAGGTTCAGCAGCACCAGGTCGCGCCCTTCGACCGGCAGCGCTTCGAGGATCTGGCCGGCCAGCGCCGGCGGCAGGAAGGCCAGGAACACGGCCTGCATCTGCACGTGTTCGTTGACGATGTATTCGGCCAGCCACTTTGGCGAAGCCCATTGCAGGCGCGCCATTTTCGGCCGGATCGCATCGCCATAAATATTGTTCAGCACACTGTTGGCGATATCGCTGCCCAGCGCCATGTCGAGCGAACGCTTGAGGTAACTGCGCGAGGCGCCATGCACGCCGCTTTGCTGGCGGTAGTCGTCAAAAAAAGTCTGCATGGCGGTCTTGACCGCTTCGACCTTGATGCCGCTCATGCGTGACATCACCTGCGTCACTTCCAGCAGTTCTTCGCGCGACAGGCAGCGCAGCACCGCCGCAGCCTGTTCTTCGCCTATGCTCAGCAACACGATGGCTGCCTGCTCCACCGGCGTCAGGCTGGCGTTCTCGTCGTCCTGCTCGTCAGGGAGATTATTGTTGTTGAATTCGGCCATTTTTCTGCATCCATTGTTTGACGACTTCGGCGACACGTTCCGGTTCTTTTTCGGCCAGTACTTTCAAATGGTCGACCATCACGTCGACCGCCGAACCAGGCGGTGGCAGGTTGTAGTTCTCCAGCAGCGGCACCACTGGCATCTCGCCGCCGGTGGCGCTCGCCACGCCTTCGAGCTTTGGTGCGCCCGCCGCAGCGCCGAGCGCCGGGATGGCCGCCGCAGCGCCGCTCGCGCCGGTGGCGCCAGCGGCCACGCCGTTGCCGGCCAGGGCCATGGCCGGATCGAGTGTTTTCAGTTCCGGCGGCGCCAGGCGGGTGGTCAGCAGGCGCATCAGCGGACGCAGCACCAGGAAGTAGCCGAGCACGGCGCCCAGGGCATACAGCAGCCAGCTGCTGAAGTCGACCACCGTATCGCGCTCTTCCCACCACTGCGCCACTGGCTGTCTGGCAGGGAAGGGCAGGGCGGTCAGGCTCAGGCTGTCACCGCGCTGGGCGTTGATGCCCAGGCCGCTGCGCAGCATTTTTTCGATATTGGCCAGTTCGGCCGGCCTCCAGCCGGTCTTGGCGTCGGGTGCGGCGGCGCTGTTGAGCACCACGGCCACGCTGAGTTTTTCCAGGCGGCCACGGCTGCGCTTGATCTGCGTGATGCTGCGGTCATACGCATACTGGCGCGTGGTGGCGTTCTTGCGGGCGGTGCCGTCTTCGGGTTTCGGTGCGCCGTCGGCACCGGCTGCAGCGCCCGTCGGGCCGGGCACGGCGGCGGCCGGCGGGCGGTTCGACAGGCTGCCCGGAATGCCGGCCACGTTGCGGTTGCGTTCCTGCTCTTCGCGCATCGCTTCGCTGGTCACTTTTGGCGCTTCGCCGTATTTTTCCAGCGTTTCCTCGACCCGGTCATTGTCGACCGCAGCCGTCACGCTGAGCTTGAAATTGTCTTCGCCGAGAACCGGGCCCAGCAAGCCTGTGATATTGCGGCGGATCTCATCCTGATAGCGTTTGGCGCCCTCATTGCCGGCCGCCGAGGCATCGAAGCCGTCGGCCAGGTCGATATGCGAGGACAGCAGGTTGCCGCTCTGGTCGACCAGGCTCACGCGTGTTGGCGCCAGGCTGGCCACGCTGCCGGCCACCATGTTGATCACGGCGGCGATCTGTTCCGGCGCCAGGGTACGGCCCGGTTTCACGGCCACCACGATCGAGGCCGACGATTTGTCGCCATCGCTGGCGACAAACGAGGTGGACTTGGCGATCGACAGGTGCACGCGTGCCGATGCGATCGCATCCATGGTCATGATACTTTGCGCCAGCTCGCCTTCCAGGCCGCGGCGAAAGCGCACGTCCTGCACGAATTGCGACACGCCCAGCGGATCGTTCTTGTCCATCAGTTCCAGGCCGGCCGGCAACTGCGCCGTCACGCCTTTCGAGGCCAGCAGCATGCGCACCTTGCCCAGCATGGCGTCGAGCACCAGTACCTGGCCGCTGTCCGGGTGCAGGCGGTAGGGGATGTGTTCGGCGTCCAGGGTGGCCATCATGTCGGTGACGGCCACTTTTTCGCGCGCGCCGAACACCGGCTTGTAATTGGCCTGGTCGCGCCAGAAATACATCATCACCATGGCGGTGATGCCGATGGCCAGCACAACGATGGGGACGAGATTTTTCAGCAGGGCGGGCGGAATGGCGGGCTGGGCGCCAGCGCGCCAGCGCGCAAAGGCGGACTTCATGGGGGTAATCACTTGGAATGACTTTCGCGTGGAGGCTGGGCGTGAGGGTAAGCGTAGTGCAAGAGTGACAGTAAGTATGGACTAACTACAGTGGCAATTTGATCAGTTCGTCGACGGCGCCCATGACCTTGTTGCGCACTTGCATCAACATGGAAAAGGACAGGCTCGCTTCCTGGCTGGCCAGCATGGCGCCGACCAGATCGTCGCTCTTGCCGCTGTCGACGTCGCTCATCTTCTGCGCCGCCGCGCGGTCCTCGGTGTTGACCTTGCCGAAGGCGTCCTGCATGCTTTGCGCAAACGAAAAGCCCGATGGTTCCTGCGCGCCAAAGCTGGCGGCCGGCGCGATGCTGGTGCCCAGCGCGCGCGCATCGTTGCTTAATGCCGCCAGGTCGGCCTTGATAAAACCTGCGAGTTCATTGCTCATCTTGTCCTCTTTTCAAATGCGGTGCGGAATCAAACAGAATTACTGGTGTTGCCATCTTGCCCGGTCCGATGTCGCCGAACCCATCAGTTTTATCAGTTGCCACGCCACGCCAAATGCGAGAACGAGTTTCAAGCAAACCCTCACTGTCGTATGCAATATGTCTGCATGGCCATGGCAATAATATTCAAGCGATAAAAGTTTCTTGCGACGTCAATCTCTAATCAAATCAACCATCAGCAAAACTGAAATCAGGAAAGTGGAATGGCCTGCTGCAAAGCGATATTTTATGGTCGCAAGCTTACCTCGCAGCAACTATAAAGTAAAGGACGGATTGTCCCTGATAATATTGACTCGTGGCAATATGCGGTAATTTACTGTATTCTCCAGCACCGGGGAGAGCCAGGATAATGCGAAGGGCGTGCTGGATTGCCGGCGCACTCTGCAGCGTCATTGCAAGTTGTGGCTTTTTTGTGCCGATTTTGCCGGCGACGGCCAAATCAAATGGCCTGTCCGCGGCATATTGGTCATATGCAAGTTCAGGCGATCCCGTATAATTTGTTCTGCCATCGCAACACCGACTTGACCCACATGATAACTACCAAGACAGATCAAACTTTGCGCCATCAAGTCCTCGATTCCTGTCTGCTTGGGCGTCCTGTCCACTTGTTGCACGTCTTTGGCGCCCAGTTGCGCGACGACCTGACAAGCGGATTGCGCCTGCCGATGAGCCGCCGCTATTGGGGAAATTTCCAGATCGACGACGTCAGTCTGTCGCGCGTGGACAACGAAGACAATCAAAACCGCTGGCTTGCCTTTGCCTCGCCGGCAGGCCAGGCCGGCTTTTCGCTGGACCGCAAGATCTTGCTGCAGGTGCTGAACTACCGCTATGGCAGCGCCGGCGCGAAAAGCGTGCCGGTCGACCCGGCGCTGGTGCGCGTGACGGCCACCGAAGAACGCTTGTCTGTGGTGCTGGGACAACAATTGATCGCCAGCCTGTTTTCGCGCATCCACAAGAACTTGCTGGCGGTCGGCAAATCGAGCAGCATCGATCCGGAAGCGGCGCTGGTGCTGCAGCCTGGCGTGCGGCCGGCGCGCTCCAGCTGGATCGTCAGCGTCAGCGTCAGTGATGTCGAAGCGGGGCTGTCCGGACAAATCTGGTTTTCGCTCGACAAGCCATTGATGGCCGATGTGCTGCGCGGCCTGCTGCCCGAACGGGCGCAGGCGAAAAAGGCGCTGCGCAGCGTGCGGCCACTCGCTTCGCGTTTGCAAGTGACGCTGGAAGGTCGCCTGGTCAGCAAACAGGTGCAACTGGGCGCCCTGTTCGACCTGCGGGTGGGCGATGTGATCCCGGTCAGCCTCAGCCGAACCGATGTCATGCTCGACGATTCGCGCCTGTTTACGGCCGCCGTGTCCGAACACAAGGGCAAGCTCTGTTTAACCTCATTTGAAGATGTCGAATAATATGAATATGACCGATACCAACCAGAGCGAAACCTTGCTGGAAGACCTGGGCGACGAGATGATCATCGACCAGGGCGATGTCAACGAGGTCAGCGATGTCGCCAGCACGCGCACGCGGCGCGACATCCCGCAGATGATGCGCAAGATACCCGTGACCCTGACCCTGGAAGTGGGCTCGGCCCGCATCTCGCTTGAAGAGCTGATGGCGATCGGCCCGGAGAGCGTGATCGAACTCGACATGCTGGCCGGCGAACCGCTGGTCATCAAGGTCAATGGCACGCCGATCGGCCGCGCCGAAGTGGTGGTGGCCGGCGAAAACTACGGCCTGAAGGTAATCGATCTCGATGGCCTCAATCTCGACCTGATGACGGCATGAAGCAGGCGGTAACCGGCTGGCGCGGCCACCGTGGTGCGCTGGCTGCGGCCTTGCTCGCGCCGCTGCTGATGCTGGCGTGCGCCAGCGCCGGCGCGCAGGACCTGCTGGCCGGCGTGGTGCCGGGCGCAAAGACCGACCTGTCGGTCAAGATGCAGATCCTGGTCATCATGACCTTGCTGGGCTTGCTGCCCGTGATGGTCATGATGATGACCAGCTTTACCCGTTTCGTGATCGTGCTGTCCTTGCTGCGCCAGGCCCTGGGCCTGCAGCAGGGTTTGCCCAACCGTATCGTCACCGGCATCGCGCTGATTCTGACCTTGCTGGTGATGCGTCCGATCGGCGAGCAGGTGTGGAAGGAAGCATTCGTGCCGTATGACCGCGACCAGATCGGCCTGCAGCAGGCCCTGAAAACCGCCGAAGTGCCGGTCACGCGCTTCATGCTGGCGCAGACGAGCAAGGCGGCGCTGGCGCAGATCGCCCACCTGGCCGGCGAGCCGTCCACCATGCGCCCGCAGGATCACAGTTTTACCGTCAAGCTGGCCGCCTTCGTGCTGTCGGAACTGAAGACGGCGTTCCAGATCGGCTGCATGCTGTTCATACCGTTCCTGATCATCGACCTGGTGGTGGCGTCCGTGCTGATGGCGATGGGCATGATGATGCTCTCGCCGCTGGTCATCTCGCTGCCGTTCAAGCTGCTGCTGTTCGTGCTGGTCGATGGCTGGACCCTGACCGTCAATACGCTGGTCACCAGCATACAGGCGTATTAAATGCTGACGCCGGAAGTTGCCGTCGACCTCGTCATCGAAGCGCTGCACATCGTCATGCTGCTGGTGGTGGTGCTGGTCGTGCCCGGTTTGCTGATGGGCCTGGTGGTGGCGCTGGTGCAGGCCGCCACGCAGATCAACGAACAGACGCTGAGCTTTTTGCCGCGCCTGCTGGTGACCTTGCTGGCGCTGATACTGGCCGGGCGCTGGATGTCGGGTTACCTGATGGATTATTGCGTGTCGATTTTTCAGCGCGCCGCCACCCTGGTCGGCTAGCGGGACGCGTGCATGAACGAGATTTTCAACCAGGTGCTGCCGTTCCTGCTGGCCGTATGGTGGCCGTTCTGCCGCATCCTGGCCATGCTCAGCGCCTCGCCCGTGATCGGCGACGCCACGGTGCCGGTCACGGTGCGCGTCCTGCTGGCGCTGATCCTGGCGATCCTGATGCTGCCGGTGATGCAGGCGTCCGGCGCCTCGCGCGAACTGCTCACCATCGATCCGCTGTCGCTGCACGCGATGGTGGCCACCCTGGAGCAGGCCATCATCGGCTTCGTGCTGGGGCTGGCGTTTCACTTTGCCATGTCGGTCATGTCGGTGCTCGGCTTTCTCGTGTCGAGCCAGGTGGGCTTTTCGATGGCCGTCATGAACGATCCGCTCAACGGCACTTCGTCGGACGTGATCTCGGGCCTGCTCACGATTCTGTGCATGATCGTGTTTTTTACCGTCGACGGCCACCTGGTGCTGGCCGGCGTGATCGGCGCCAGCTTCAAGGCCTGGCCGGTCGGGCAGGGCTACGGTCCGCTGCTGCTGCAGACGGTGGCTTATAACGTCGCATGGATTTTTGCCGCCGCCATGCTGCTGGCCCTGCCGATCGTGTTTTCCACCATGGTGGTGCAGCTGGGCTTCGGTTTCCTGAACCGCGTGGCGCCATCGCTGAACCTGTTCTCGCTTGGCTTTTCGATGATCACCGTGTTTGGCCTGCTGATGCTGGTGCAGATCGTCAAATTCATTCCCGAACACTATATCGCCATGACCAACCGGGTGCTCGACATGATCGCCGAACAGATGCGGGTAGCCCATGGCTGACAATAGCTCGGGCGACAAAACCGAAAAGGCGTCACAGCAAAAGCTGAAGAAATCGCGCCAGGAAGGCCAGGTGGTGCGCTCGCGCGACCTGTCGACCGCGCTCGGCATCCTGATCAGCATGAAGCTGTTCGTGTATCTGTTGCCCAGCTATCTTGAGTCGTTCCGCCAGCTGTTCGCCATGTCCTTTATGCCACTCGACAGCACGGGTGCGCTCGACAATGCCATGTCGAGCGCGTTTACGACCTCGGTAGGCCTGTTGATCAAGATGATCCTGCCGCTGTTTTGCGTGCCGTTCTTTGTCGTGCTCGGTTCCCTGATTCCCGGCGGCTGGGTCATCAGCACCAAGAACTGGGCGCCGAAGATGGAACGCCTGAGTCCGGCCAAGAACCTCGGACGCCTGATCACGCCGAAGCATGGCTTTGAATTCGGCATCTCGATCGCCAAGGCGGTGGTGCTGGGCATGGTGCTGGTGCATGTCAGCCGTTCCAGCCTGGCGCACTACGTGGACCTGCAGCACCGGCCCTTGCAGCAGGCCATGCTGGACGGCTCGGCGCTGATGCTCGACGGCCTGATGGCGCTCATTTCGGTGTTTATCCTGTTCGCCATCATCGACGTGCCGGCGCAGGCCTTCTTCTTTGCCAAAAATCAGCGCATGAGCAAGCAGGACGTCAAGGAGGAGCACAAGAGCAGCGAAGGGCGGCCCGAAGTGCGCCAGCGCATCCGCCAGTTGCAGCAGCAGCTGGGCCGGCGCAGCGTGCGCAAGACCGTGCCCGACGCCGACGTGGTGATCGTCAATCCCGAACACTATGCCGTCGCGCTCAAGTATGACCAGGACCGCGCCGAGGCGCCCTTCGTGGTGGCCAAGGGGGTCGACGAAATGGCGCTGTATATTCGCCAGGTGGCGCGCGAACACAATATCGAGACGTTGGAACTGCCGCCGCTGGCGCGCGCCATTTACAACACCAGCCAGGTGCAGCAGCAGATTCCTGTGCAACTGTACCAGGCCGTGTCGCAGGTGCTGAACTACATCCTGCAACTGAAAGCATTCCGGTCCGGGCAGCGCACTGCCCAGCCCGTGTTACCCACCGAGATGGCCGTGCCATCTCATCTGAGCGAGGTCGTACCGCCATGAATTTCCTGAACCGACTGGTTGCCGAGATGCGCCGCCACAAGTTCGCCACGCCAATGTTCTTGTTGGTGATACTGGCCATGATCATCTTGCCGCTGCCGCCGGTGCTGCTCGATATCCTGTTCACCTTCAATATCGTGCTGGCCCTGATCGTCATCCTGGTCAGCGTCTCGGCCAAGCGGCCGCTCGATTTCTCGGTCTTCCCGACGGTGATCCTGGCCACCACCATGCTGCGCCTGACCCTGAACGTGGCGTCGACGCGGGTGGTACTGCTGCACGGCCATACTGGCGCCGACGCGGCCGGTAAAGTGATCGAAGCGTTCGGTAATGTGGTTATCGGCGGCAACTTCGTGGTCGGTATCGTGGTCTTCGTGATTCTGATGATCATCAACTTCGCGGTGGTGACCAAGGGCGCGGAACGCATCTCGGAAGTGTCGGCCCGGTTTACGCTCGACGCCTTGCCGGGCAAACAGATGGCGATTGACGCCGACCTGAACGCCGGCCTGATCAACCAGGAAAAAGCCCAGTTGCGGCGCAAGGACGTGGCCGCCGAGGCGGACTTTTATGGCGCCATGGACGGCGCCTCGAAATTCGTGCGCGGCGACGCCGTCGCCAGTATATTGATTCTGATCATCAACATGGTCGGTGGCGTGGCGATCGGTTCGCTGATGCACGACCTGTCGTTCGGCGAGTCGTTCCGCCAGTATGCGCTCTTGACCATCGGTGATGGCCTGGTGGCGCAGATCCCGGCGCTGCTGCTGTCGGCCGCAGCCGCCATTCTGGTAACGCGTATCAGCGATTCTGGCGACTTTGAACAGCAGGTGGCGGGCCAGGTGCTGACCTCGCCAACGGTGCTCTTCAGCGCCTCCGGCATGATGGTGGCGCTGGCCCTGATTCCGGGTATGCCGTGGTTGATGTTCATGACGTTCGCGGCGGTGCTGGGCTTTGTCGCCTGGCGCCTCACGCAGCAACGCATCAAGGCGCCCGATAATTCCGGCATGGCCGCCGTCGCAGCGGCGCTGCTGGGCGACAAGCCGGCCGAGCTGGAATGGCAGCAGTTGCCGGCCGTGCAGCCGCTGATGGTCATGCTCGGCTATAAACTGGTCGGCATGGTCGACAAGACCCAGGGCGAGCCGCTGAACAAGCGCGTCAAGGGCGTACGCCAGAGCCTGTCCGAAGCGATGGGCTTGCTGTTGCCGCAGATCGGCGTGCGCGACGACCTGGCCCTGAAGCCCTCGCAATACACGATCATGCTGTCTGGCACGGTGGTGGCCCAGGCCGAGGTGCAGGCCGACCGCCTGATGGCGATTCCCTCGCCCAATGTGTATGGCCAGCTCGACGGCATTCCCGGCATCGAACCGGCCTACGGCATGCCCGTCACCTGGATCGAACCGGGCGAGAAGGCCCATGCGCTGGGCATGGGCTATCAGGTGATCGAAGCGCCCAGCGTGATCGCCACCCATCTGTCGAAAATGATCCGCGAGTACCTGCCGGAACTGTTCCGCCATGAAGACGTGTCGCACATGATGGAGCGCCTTAATGCGCTCTCGCCGAAACTGTCGGACGCGCTCGGCAAGGCGCTGACGCACACGCAACTGCTGCGCGTGTTTCGCGTGCTGCTGGCCGAAAACGTGTCGTTGAAGGATATCGTGCCGATCGCCACCACCTTGCTCGACAGCGCCGAAACGACCAAGGACCCGATCCTGCTGGCGGCCGAAGTACGCTGTGCGCTGCGGCGCCAGATCGTCAGTGGGCTGTTCGGGCAAAAGCTGGAGATGCAGGCGTTTAACCTCGGTGGCGAGCTGGAAAACATGCTGCTCGGTTCATTGAACCAGGCGCGCCAGTCCGGCAAGGTGACCCTGGATAATTATCCGATCGACCCGCACCTGCTGTCGCAACTGCAGGTCAACATGCCGGTCGCGCGTGAGCAGATGAAGCAGCAGGCCACGCCGCCGCTGCTGCTGGTGCTGCCGCAGATCCGCCCGCTGCTGGCCCGCTATGCGCGCCTGTTCGCGCCGGGCCTGCATGTGCTGTCGTATAACGAGATTCCGGAAAACCGCGAAGTGAGCATTATCGGCACTGTCGGTTGATTCAGTTGTGCTCGTCGATGGGGGTGAGCAGTTCGATGGCCAGCTGATCGGCCGGCAACACGATTTCCTCGACCGTGGCGTCGCCCCAGTAGTCCTTGGGCGCCGCCACTTCCTTCGATACAAACACCGGCTCTTCCGGCGCCGACGGCGCTGGCGCCTCATGGCCGGCCGGATCCTGCGCCGCTTCTGCGGGCGGCCGTGTCAGCAACAGGGCCACTTCGGCCATCGCCTGGAATACCGGCAGCGACAGCGCGCTGGCCGCCGCCTGCATCGGGTAGCCGCCATGCACGCTCTGGCCATGCAGCGCGCGGTTCAGGCGGCAGCGCAGCAGGCGCAGGCCGGCCTGGCGCACGCAAGCGGCGATCTCGGGCAGCACGCGGCGCAGATGCGCCAGGGCCAGCTCGTCATCGGCGGCCAGTTCCAGCAGCACGCCATCCTGGGCCGGTTCCATCTGGATCACCACCCGTCCGACATCGTCGATCAGCAATTCGATGCGCAGCGCCACCTTGCCGTGGCGCTTGCGCGGCGCGTCGTCGCCGTCGCCGCCGGGCAGCACGCGCAGCAGCAGGCGCTGGCCGCCCCAGCCGTAGACGGCAAAGCGCCAGGCCTCTGTATCGAGCGGCAGCGATGGTCGCGTCACCGGCTGCTGCTCGGCCATGAACAGGTTGCCGGGCAGGTGCTGGCCGCGCGCGTGCTCCTGCAGCGCCGCATATTGCTCGCCGTAGGTTTTCACCATCACGCGCCACGAGGCGGCCAGCTGCGCCGCATCGGGCGGCTGCCACACCAGCTGGCGCGTAAAAAATAATTGATTGAGCTGCATCGCGCTGCTGTCGCGCGCGGTGGCGCCCAGGCCCGGCTCGCCGGCATGCGGCTTGACCAGGGCCGCCAGGGCGTCTTGCGCTTGCGCCAGCTGCGCCGGCAGCGTGCCGGCGTCGGGCGCCGGCGCCATGAAGGAGCCGACCGGCACCAGCGGCAGCACCACGCCCGGCGTCAGCGGCGTGGCCGGGCTGACGTCGAGACGCTGCGTAATCAGGGGCAGGGGGTTGCCTGCGGATACTCTGTCTATGGCCATTGCTGCTCTTCCCGCCTGGGATGAAAAAAAAGCCAACTGCTTGCGCAGTTGGCTCTGGTGCGCCTGACCTGCGCAAGGTCAGAAGAATATTACTATTATTGCAGCAGCGACATGACCATCGAGGACATGCTGTTGCTTTGTTTCAGCATTGCGGTACCAGCTTGCAGCAGCATTTGCGAAGCGGTCATGTTCGAGCTTTCGGTCGCGAAGTCGGTGTCCATGATACGACCCGAAGCGCCTTGGGTGTTGGTGCTGACGTTCGACAGGTTGCTGTAGACTTTGTCCAGGCGGTTCGCTGCCGCACCCAGCGACGAGCGGGTGGTGCCGACCGAGTCGATCGCGGCCTGCAGTTTGTCGATGGCGGCCGAGGCATTTGCCGGCGTGGTCAGTTCGGTGCCTGCGGTGCCCGCTGCGGCGCCGAAGGTGTTGAAATTGGCGGTGGCGCCTTTCAGCGCAGTCTGCATGGCGCCCAGCTGCGCCGACAGGTCAAAGCTCATCGTTTCCTTGGTCGAGGCGCCGATCTGGAATTGCAGGTTGCCCGAGAACTTGCCGTCATTGGTGGCGTCGCTGGCATTGGCGGCGGTGCTGTACGCTGCGGAAGCGGCGGCGGTGGCTTTTGCCACTTGATCGTTTTTATCGGCGGTCAGTTTGGCGGTCGTTGCAGTGACCACGGCAGCGGCGGTAGTGGCGTTGGCGCCGCCTGTGCCGTTGGCGGTCACTGCAGTGGCCAGCACCGAGCCAGCCGAGGTTGCCAGGTAGGTGGTACCGAGCGTTGAATCGGTGACAGCCAGGCCATCAGTGGTAGCTTTGGTCAGCGCCGCAGTTTTTTGGGCTGCCGTTGCTGCGACGGACATCAGTTTGGCGCCAGCGAACGAGGTGTTGCCCAGAACGTTGCTCAGTTCGTTGGTCAGTGTGTCGAATTCGGATTGCATGGCTTTTTGGTCGTCAACGGTCGACGAACCATCGGCCGCTTGCGTGGCCAGGTCTTTCATGCGCACCAGGATGTTCGTGCTTTCGCCCAGCGCGCCGTCGGCGGTCTGGATCATCGAGGTGGCGTTCTGCGTGTTGCGCATGGCCATGGCCATACCGCTGGTTTGTGCTTTCAGGCGGGTGGCGATTTGCAGGCCGGCAGCGTCATCCATTGCCGAGTTGATGCGGTAGCCGGTGGACAGACGCGTCATCGATGTCGACAGCGACTGTTGGGTTTTCGAGATCGACGATTGTGCGGACAGGGCGGCAGCGTTGGTGTGAAGGCTCAGCATGAAAAGTACTCCAGTTGGTTGAATGCGGTGTGGAGCAGCATTTTTGCGCTCTCATGAGTACAAGACGACCATTGCTTCGAGAAAATTAAATTCTTATGAGAAATTTCTGAAAATAAATTCATGCGAGGCAAACCGTTGCCCATACAGTGCGACCTCATGCTTGCAGAATTGCCAGGTCTTTCAGCAGTTGCGCGTCATCCGGTGCCAGCGCCAGCGCCTGCCGGAAATTGCTGGCGGCATCTGCGACCATGCCCAGTGCATGTTGTGCCCGGGCAAGATTACCATACGCGGCAGCAAATTGCGGATCGCGTTCCAGCGCCCTTTGATAGCAGGCAATTGCCTCCTGGTGCTTGTCGTGTGCCTGCCATTCATTGCCCAGATTGCTCAGCGCCTGGGCGTCGCCGGGAGCCAGTGCCACCGCCTGCAGCAGCGTTTGCAAGGCATCCTTGCCTTGTAGCTGCAGCGCGGTGCCTAATACGCTCCAGGCAAAACCGGATGCCGGATAACGCGTGACCAGCGCTTGCGCCGCAGTTTCCAGTACCGCATGGCGCCCTGCTTCGAACAGGGCAATCAGCTGTTCTTCTTCCGCCTGGCTGGGGCCGTCGCCGGCCAGCAACTGGCGCGCGCGGTGTTGCAAGGCCTGTGCCTGAGCGCTGTCGTGTCCCTGCGCCATCGCCGCGTCGATAATTTCCAATGCCTGCTGCGGCTGGCCTGCCTGCAACAAGCCATTGGCGTAGGAATAATGAAAGTCGCTCTCGTCGCCGGCGCTCTGCAGGGCCTTGTACAGATAGGGCAGGGCCGCATCGTGATAGCCCAGCTGGCCTGCCAGCAAACCCATGTTGTGATTGGCGATGGGGTGGTCGGCTTGCACATGAAGAATCGCCAGGTACAGTGTTTCGGCCGCTTCAAGTCGGCCGGCCTGGTGATGTTCGAGCGCCAGCGGCAAGGCGACGTCCACCTTTACCTCATGCAATGCCTTGTGGCTGCGGGCGCGCTCGATCAGGGCACTTTGTTCAGGTTCGGACTCGAACGACGTTGGTGGCAAGCCGGCACACCAGCGCTGCCAGATGGTGCGCAACGCGTGATCGAGGCCGGCGGCGATCAGCGCCGGCTGCCCCATGGCGCTATTGCTCATGCGCGCACGTGCTTGCATACGAATGGCGGCAAGGTGGGGCAGGTTGCCGGCAAGCTGTACACCCTTTTCAATAAAATCGGCTTCATCGCTGGCGATAAATTCAGGCAACCCGGTTTGCGACATGATTGCGGCGCCAACCCGGCACGGCAGGGTCGGGCCGGTCATGGTCAGGGTGGGTACGCCCATCCACAAGGCATACAGGGTTGTGGTGCCGCCGGCATAAGGCGAGGTGTCAAGACAGATATCGACCTGCTCATGCAGCTTGAGGTAGGCGGCGGTATGCGTATGGCGATAAAAATCAAGCCGTTCGCTGGCGATGGCTTCCTCTGCAAACCAGGCGCGCAAGGTGTCGGCAAGGCCATCGTCGGACATGCCGGCCATGACCATGCGCGCATCGGGCAAGGCGCGCAGCAATGTCGCCCATCTGGCAATCAGTTTCCGACTCAGTTTGCTGGGCCGGTTGAAACTGCCAAATGTGATATGGCCATTGGTCAGTGCCGGCGCGGCACTGACCGCAGGGGTTTCGGCAGGCGGCATGAAAGGTGAGGTTGCGGGCAGACGCAGCAGCTTTTCCGTAAATTGCGCGTCCAGCAGGCCAGGCGGTGAAAAATATCGGTCACTGATATAGTAGTCCATCGCTTGTAGACCGGTCGTCATGGGATAGCCGATCCAGCTTGCCTGCAACGGCGCGGGCTTGCCGGCAAAAGTGGTCAGCCGGTTGCCGCCGGTATGCCCGGACAGGTCGATCAGGATGTCGATGCCGTCGTCGCTGATCAACTGCGCGAGTTGCTCATCATTCATTTTTTCCACTTGCCGCCAGATATCGACCAGTGTTTTCAAATGCCGGCTCGATTCATCGTCATGCAGACTGTTGGCATATACCAGCAGTTCCAATCCCGGCGCATGGCGCAGATGGTCGAATACTGGCGTGATGAAACTGGAAACGACATGGCTGTACAGATCGGCGGAGACGAAACCGATACGCAGGCGGCGCTCGGGGTCGCGCACGTTCGCATGCCGTGGCCAGGCTGCCCGTTGCGGTGCTTCGAATTGCTCCGCGTAGCGCAGGTGTTCGGAAAACACCGCTGCGGGAGCCAGTTGTTCACTATGAGAAAGTGAAAACAGCAGATTGCTGTGGATAAATTTCCAATCCGGATTGATTTCCAGCGCCAGGCGGCATTGCTTTATCACCTCATCATTGCGGCCTTGCCTGAAAAGAATCGAAGTGAGATTGGTGCGTGCCTGCAGATGTGCGGGATGGCGCGCAATGGCGCGCCTGGTATAGTCCAGCGACTCGTCAAGCCGACCAACTCCCAGCATGCACACGCCCATATTGCACAGGGCATCGGCAAAATCCGGTTCGATTTCCAGGGCGCGCATGAAACTCTGCTGTGCCAGTTCGATCTGCCCCTGGTTTTGCAGCACCGAGCCGATATTGTTGTGGGCCGAAGCGCTGTCCGGCATCAGGTCGAGCACTGTTCGATAGGCAATCAAAGCCTCGTCCAGTGCGCCCGTCGCCTGCAAGGCCGCGCCCAGGCTGCAGGCAATCGCCGCGTCTTCCGGCGCCAGCAGCGACGCCGCACGGTAGTGGACAACAGCTTCTTCATACCGTTCACGCTCATGCAACAGCGATGCATAGTCTTTCAATGCGTTGAGGTGGTTGGGCTTGAGTTCGATCGCCAGACGAAATGCCGCCTGCGCATCGTCTGTTTTGCCGCTCAGGGACAAGGCATGACCAATGGTATAGTGAACTTCGGCGTCTTGCGGCAAGCTCGACTGCATCTTGCGATAATTATCGATGGCCGCCGCGATGACCTTGTCAGCCTTGCTGTTGGCTCGGCCAGCACTTGCCAGGACCGCATTTCGTGGCGATGGTGGAGTAGATGATGGCATATGTGTCCAGACCTCAGTGCAACTGCAGGAACAGCGCGGTACCCATCACGAATGCGCAGCTGAGACGGTGTTTGTTTTCATTCAGGAATTCGTCGCCCACCCGCTGCGGACCGTCGCCATAAGGCCAGACGTAATCGTCGATGACGATCCAGCCGCCCGGCAACACATGGCCGCTCCAGGCGTCGACATCGGCGCGCGCCGCTTCATAGCTGTGGTTGCCGTCGATATGCAGTATGGCAATCTGACCGCAATAGGTGGTGGTGCCGAAGGCAGAGGTTGTGACGTCGCGTTCGGTGGCGTAATGCCGTACGGCCTCGGTCGATGGCAGGCGCAGATAATTGATCTTGCCGTTGCTATAGGGAAGCAAGCTCATTTCAAAGACGCGCAAGATTTCGTCATTGTCAAATTCGTTGACCAGGCTGTCAAGCAGGCCGGCAGCATCGTGCTGCACGGTAAACTCGCTTTGCCATGGGTCTACGCACAGGAGGGGGCCTGTATGGTGCAGCTGTGCCAGTCGTGCCAACACAAAGGCCGACTTGCCATAGGCGCTGCCAATTTCGACGATATCACCGGCCACGCTATGTCGGGCGATTTCACACAGTGCGCCTATCTTTTCATCATCGCACATGCCCGGAATGATGGTGGCGTGCCTGAACAACGTGCTCAGTTCCAGTTCGGAAGCGCAAGGCAGCTGTTTCACGCTCGATGCCAGTGACAGCGGTTTTTCCAGCATCTGCAGACCGCGTCTGGTGGCCGCCTTGTAGCCGCTCACTTCTTCCGATATGGGCGATGCATTGACGAGAGGCACGTCTGGCGCGATCACCGGCAACATGCGATTGAGATAGGACCACGCCACCACATTGGGCGTGTAGATCGCGCCGACCTTGTATTGATTGATCAGCGTGACGAGCGCGTCACTGAAGGCGGGATCGGTAATGTAGGGCAGATGTGCCCAGTCCGGATAGCGCGATTTTGCCACGTCATAGGCAAGCGAAGACGAACCTATCACATCCTGGCCGGTACGAAGACAGCGCTCCAGATATTCCAGGGAACGCGGCATGCCTGCCGGAAAAATCAGAACAGGCTTGGCATTGCTGGAGGAATTATTCATGGAATTTTGCATATTCTTTAAAATGGGTAGGTCAGTCTCGGGCGCCGTCCGGGCTACGCTGTACGGATGATCTGTACGATCTTTTCGACATGCGCATCGGTCAGTTCCGGGTGCATGGGCAGGCAGATGACTTGCGCCGATACCAGCGTTGCCGCAGGCAAATTGGCCGTGGCTGCGGAGGGCATGCCGCGATACATGGGAAACTCGCTGATGAGAGGGTAAAAATAACGCCGTGCATAGATGTCGGCATCGCGCAACTTCTGGAACAGCCCGTCGCGGCTCAGGCGATAGCCCGCTTGCACCAGGATGGGGAAGTATGAATGGTTGTGTACCGCGCTTGCCGGTGGCTTGGGGCAGTGAATGCCATCGATGCCGCGCAGGCCGGCGCGATACTTGTGATCGATCTCGGCGCGTTGTTGCAAGGCCATATCAATATTCTTTAACTGCAGCAAGCCGAACGCCGCACTGATCTCGTTCATCTTTCCATTGATGCCAGGAGCGACGACAGTGACTTCGTCGACAATGCCGAAATTTTTCAGGTGATCGATATGGCGCTTGGTCTTTGCGTCGGGAGAAACAATAGCGCCGCCCTCGAAGGTGTTGAACACCTTGGTGGCATGAAAGCTGAGCACGGACAAATCGCCCTGCAGCAGCACGCTGCTGCCGCCAGATTGCACGCCAAAAGCGTGCGCCGCATCATAGATTACTTTCAAGCCATAATTGCTGGCAATTTCTTCAATCCGCCCGACATCGCAGGGATGACCATAGCAGTGCACAGGCATGATGGCCGTCGTTTGCGGTGTGATCGCCGCCTCGATTTTTCGGGGATCGATGTTGAAGCCACCGGGTTCGATATCGACGAAAACCGGCTTGATGCCGTTCCACAGCATGGCATGCGCGGTGGCCACGAAGGAGTAAGGCGTGGTGATGACTTCGCCGGAGATGCGCATCGACTGCAGGGCCGTCATCAGTGCCAGCGTGCCGTTGGCAAACAGGGAGATATATTTGACGCCCAGGTACTGCGCCAGCGCCTGCTCGAGCTGCTGGTGGTAGGGACCGCAATTGGTCAGGATCTTGTTGTCCCAGATCTGCTCGAGATAAGGCAAAAAGTCTCGCAGCGGCGGCATGGCCGGCTGCGTGACATAGAGGGGCTTGTTGTCGGCTTCAGGTTTCATAGGTCGCTATCGGCAATGTGGGGGCAGTTCTGATGACGCCAGTCGAGTGGCCCGTTCATGGCGAGGACAAGAGGGTAATTCATGGCTGTTGCAGCGTGCCGGCCAGCTTGAGGCAGCGCCGGAAATGCGCAATTTTTTCTTCCCGGACAGATAAAATGCCGAACCGTTCGTTGTCTGCCGCCCCATGCACGATGCGTTGGCAGATCTGATGATCTTCATGAAATACCTGGCGGTTCATGGCCGCAGTGGAGCGAAAAAATTCGGCCAGCGCAGTGCTGGCGGCGGCATTTTTAGTTACGCCAGGCAACAGACGGCTGGAAAAATGGGTGCGATTGGCCGACTCTGCAGGGAAGAAATGCTGCAGAGAATAGGAATAGCCAAACGTCGACGATAACATTGTGAATGGAAACAGGTAGATGCTTTGATAGCCCGGGTATTGCCCCTCGAGCTGAAACAGGCGCTTGATGCCTTTGAGCTTTTTTTCCATGGCAATGTTGCCAAGCGGTGCCTGCCATACCGAGGTCCACGCGGTGAAATCATTGACGCCGTCGCCCAGATTCAATTGTCCCAGGCTGTCCGGATGGATGAACGGCACGTGCAAGGGTTCCAGTGCGTTTTCCAGTGCGATACGCCAGTCGCACTCAAACGTATAGGCATTGACGTCGGCCAGACCGTCGATATTGAAAGACAGGGCGCCGAGCAGGTTGAAGGTGTCGCCCAGTTGCGCGTCGAGCGGCATCGCCGGACATATCGAGGCAAACAGAAAGTCGGCGCACCAGTCGGTCTGCAGCGTATTGAGGCGCGCGTTGCGCAGATCGTCTGCCGCGTATTGCTCCCTGCATGGAATATGCAGGGAACCGGCGCGGTAGGACCAGCCATGATAGGGGCAGGCGATGGCCCCGTTGCCGGTGTTGTCGGTGAAAAAACGCGTGCCGCGATGGGGGCACAGGTTGTCAAACACCACCAGTTCGCCGTCGTCGTTGAAGATCACCACTTCCTGATCGAGCCAGTCAAGTTTCAGAAAATCGCCGGGCTGCGGCAATTCGCTGCGATGGCACAATAAATGCCAGAATGTATTGCGCAGCTGCGGCGCCGAAAGGGGATATGTCGTCATAATTTTTTGGCCGGCATGGCATACACGGTACTGCCCGCATCCACCGGACGCATGACGATTGCCCCGGCGCCGATCCTGGCACCGCTGCCGATGCGCAGTTGCGGCAGCACCACCGCGCCGGAACCGAAGAAAACGCCGGCCTCGACGATCACGCCGCCGGTAATGTCGACGTGTGAACTGAGCGTGGTGCCATCGCCGATCACGGCGTCATGGCCGATGCCGGAATAGCTGTTGATGGTGACAAAATCGCCTGTCACGCTGTCGGCTGACAGCATGGCGAACGGACAAATGATGTTGCCCTGGCCCACGGTTGTCGTGCGCGCCAGCACGGCGCTGGGGTGGATCAGCGTGAAAAATACGGCGCCCTTCGCTTGCAAGGCTGCCGCGATGCGTAATTTGTCGGCCGGTTCCGCAATTGCAATGACGAAAGCATCTCCGGCACCCGGGGCATAGGCGTCGATGGCTCCCAGCAAAGGATACTGGTACTCGTCATTCAGGCATGGCGCCACCGCGCGCGTGTCGTCCAGAAAGCCCTTGATGCGGATGGTGGCCGGATCGAGCATCTGTTCGAGCCAGCAGCAAATTTCGCGGCCAAAACGCCCGGCCCCAACAATAATAATGTTTCGCATAGTGTCCTTCACGCGCTAACGCGCCAGATACCCGCCATCGACCGCCCAGGTGGCGCCGCTGACCCAGCGCCCCGCGTCCGATAGCAGGAAGGCGACCACCTGGGCGATGTCTTCCGGCTTGCCCAGCCCGAGAGGGTGGCGCTCGGCGTAGGCCTGCACCGCCGTTTCGGGCAGCCCCTGCAGCAGGCGCTCATGCATTTCCGTTTGTACGGCGCCAGCGGCAATGCTGTTGACGCGCAGGCCGCGCGGCGCCAGTTCCACCGCCAGCGCGCGCACCATGCCGTCGATGGCGGCCTTGGCTGCGGCATAGACGGCCATGCCTGCCTGGCCCCGTTGTGCCGCGACGGAGGACATGAACAGCAAGGCCGCGCCGTCTTGCATGACGCCACGCAAGGCGCAACCGCGTGCCAGGGCCAGTGCGCTATGGATGCTTGACGAAAAAACCTGCGCGGTTTGCTGCGCCTTCGATAATTTCATGGGACGCAGCAGTTCGACGCCAGCGGCATGAAACAAGCCGGACAGGGGTTGCTGGCCGGTGGTGATTTCTTTCAGAAATTCCGCGATGGCGTCACTGCCATCGAGATCGAGTTCGCGCGCCAGATGGCCTTCGCCGGCAAGTTCGGATAGTGTCGCGGCGAGGCGCTGCGGGTCGCGGCCGGTAATGACCAGCTGTGCACCGTGATTGGCGAGCACGATGGCGGTCGCGCGGCCGATGCCCGATGAGGCGCCAGTAACAACGATGCGCTGGCCGACCAGGAGGGAAGGATGGAAAATCATGATGACCGTTTCTCTATGGTGATACTTCAATCAGCTGGTTTACTGCCAGTGGCGGCAGTTCCATCAAGGCTGCGGCCCAGGAATAGCCGACACCGAAACCGAACATGGCCACCGTCATGGCGGCACTTGTCAGTTGCGGCAACTGATCGCAGACCAGCAGCGGAATCGAGGCGCTGGACGTATTGCCGAAACGCGCCATGTTCATTGGCGCTTTTTCAGGCGGTATTTTGGCTTTCTTGATGATGTGTTTCAGCATGAAAGTATTTGCCTGGTGAAACAGGAAAGCGTCGATCCTGTCGCGTGGCTGGCCTGCCAGCGTCAGCAGATCGTTGACCAGCGGCGGAATATGCGTTAGCGTGAAATTGAAGATTTCTCCGCCATCCATGTACAGGCGGGCCGGATCGCGCCCGGCCAGGCGTGCATCATCGTCCTGATAGGCGCGGTGGGCGCTGGCCGGTATCATCAGGTGGCGTTCGCCTTGGCCGTCCGTGCCGAGCAGGAAGTGAGCCGGCGCCGCCAGCGGGTCAAACTCCAGCGCCGTCGCCGAACCGGCGTCGCCGAACAGCAGCGCGGTGGCGCGGTCCTGCGGATCGACGGTCTTGCTGATGGTGTCGCCCACGAGCAGCAGCACCCGCTGTATGGCCAGGCCATCGAGCATTTTCCCGGCCAGCCACAAGCCATAGACATAGCCGGAACAGCCGAGGTTGACGTCGAACGCGGCGCAGGACGAGGGCAGTTGCAGGCGCCCGTGCAGGGCGCAGGCCGTCGCCGGCAAGGCGTAGTCGGCTGTTTGGGAAATGAAGATCAGCGCATCGACGCTGTCGCGTTCCCAGCCCAGGCCGGCCAACAGCGTCTGCGCCGCTGCCTGGCACAGGTCGGCGGTGGTTTGTCCGGGTGCGGCGCGCCGGCGTGCCTCTACCCCGATCATGCGCGCCACGTCGGCGACGCCTTCGGCGCCGAAAGTGGCTTGCAGGCTGGCGTTCGTCACCTCTTCCTGCGGCACGGCGCACACCAGGCCACGCATGGCCAGGTTGGCGATGGTAAAGGGCAAGCCTGATGCCGTCCTGACGCTGGCCATGATTATTGCTTGGCGCCGGTGTTGATCATTGCCGTAATATCGGCCACCGTGACGCACTGCGACAAGGCTTGACCATTGAGCATCTGATCGTACAGTTCGTCCACCAGCGCGATGACGGAAATGATGGCCAGCGAATCCCATGCGTAATCAGCGAGCTTGAGTTCCGGCGTGATGTCGACGGCATCGATTTCCAGTATTTCTGCCAGTCCATTAAATAATGCGTGCATTGTTCGTCCTAAAAAAGAGGTAATGATGGATCAAGGCAAGGTGGCCAGGGTGCCGGCCCACGAATAACCGACGCCAAAGCCGAGCAGCAGGGCGGTATCGCCAGAGCGGATGCGACCGCTCGCGCGGGCCCTGGCAATGGCGATCGGGATGGTAGACGACACCGTATTGCCGACGGTATCGAGTTCGATGATGAATTTTTCGGCAGGAATCTTCATTTTCTTGCGCAAGGCTTCCAGCATGAACTGGTTTGCCTGATGCAAGATCACATGGTCGATGTCATCGAGCGTCTTGCCGGCCTCATCGAGCAGTTCGCGCATCACGCGCGGCACCGAAGACAGGGTGAACTGCATGATTTCGGCGCCATCCATGAACAGCTGGTCCTGGCTGCGCACATTGCCGGCGGCGTCTTCCTTTTCCACCGCGCTGGCGGCGCTGTGCGGCATGCGCATGCCGCCGGCGGGCACCATCAGATTGGCGGCGCCGGCGCCGTCTGTGCCCAGTACAAAGGGGCCGAGCGCCGCTGGTCCGTCGGCGGCCGCGACCAGCGTGGCCGAGGCGCCATCGCCAAACAGCGTGCGCACGCTGCGGTCAAGGGGGTTGATCAGCTTGGAATACGTGTCAGCCGTTAATAATAATACCTGCCTGCGGATACCTGCTTCGATCAGGCCCTTGGCCAGCGCCAGTCCATACACATAGCCCGAGCAGCCAAGATTGATATCGAGCGCGCCGCACGAGGTCGGCAGCGCCAGGCGCGCTTGCAACAGGCAGGCGGTGGTGGGCAACAGATAGTCGGGGGCCTGCGTGCACAGGATGATGAAATCGACTGCATGGCGGTCGATGTCGTGTGTCTCGAACAGCGCGTTGGCAGCATGGAAGGCCAGGTCGCCGGCGGTTTCATCGCTTGCCGCAATATGGCGCCGCACGATACCGGTCTTGTCGGCAATCTTTTGTGCCGGCCAGTCGGGGAATATCTGCGCCAGAGCGTCGTTGTCCAGCGTTGCTTCAGGCAAGTGATAGGCAATGGCGGCGATGCGGGCTTGTGACATGGCCATCTGTCAGTCTCCGGCCGCTGGTTCGGCGATGACCGTGTCGCCGACGTCGAACGAGATCGCAGGCAGGCCCGCACACCAGCGCCGCCAGATGCTGCGCAGGGCAAGTTCAAGTCCTTGCGCGATCACTGCAGGCTGTCCGGTCGCCGCGTTGTTCATGCGGTCGCGCATCGCAGGCCTGAGAGCGCTGAAGCTGTCGATGTTGCTGGCGAAGCGCTGGCCTTTTGCCAGGAAGTCCGCTTCGTCTAGCGCAATGAATTCATCGAGGCCGGTCGCCGACAGGATGGCGGACGTCACGTGGCCCGGCAAGGTTCGTCCGCGCAGCGTGAGCGTGGGCACGCCCATCCACAGCGCGTGAAAACCGGTGGTGCCACTGGTGTAGGGCGAGGTGTCGAGGCAAATGTCGACCTGGTGATGCAGCCCCAGGTAGTCGCGGGTATTGGTGTAGCCGTAAAATGTCAGGCGCGTCGAGGCGATGCCTTCTTGATGGAACCAGGAACGCAGCATGTCGCTGGTCTGCTTGTTGGGCATGGCAGCGACCAGCATTCTTGCACTCGGCACCAGGCGCAGCAATTTGGCCCAGCGGGCGATCACACTACGGTTCAGTTTGCCTGCCCGGTTGAAGCTGCCAAAAGTCATGTAGCCATTGGCAAGCGCTGGCGCTGGGCCGATATCAGGCGCGTCGGGCGAGGGCAGGAACGGTGCGGTCGCCGGCAGGCGCAGCAGCTTCTCGGTGAATTGCGCATCAAGCGTACCCGGTGGCGAAAGGTGTCGATCTGTCAGAAAATAATCCATTGCCTGCAAACCGGTGGTACCTGGATAACCGATCCAGCTCAGCTGCAGCGGCGCCGGTTTGCGCGCAAACGCTGGCAGGCGGTTGAAGCCGGTGTGGCCCGACAGGTCGATCAGGATGTCGATGGCGTCGCTGGTGACCAGTTGCGCCAGTTCCGCATGGGTCAGTTTTTCGACCTGGCGCCATATATGGGCAAGACCGTGCAGATGCCGGCTGACGTGGTCATCGTGGAAGCTGTTGGCGTAAATCACGATTTCCAGGCGCGGCGACAGAGCCAGGTGCTCCAGAATAGGCGTAATGAAATGCGCTACTGCATGATTGTACAGGTCGGCGGACACAAAGCCGATGCGCAGGCGGCGCTCGGGGTCGCGCACGTTGGCATGCTGCGGCCACGCAGCGCGCAGCGGCGCCTCGAAATGCTCGGCATACTTCAGGTGTTCCGCAAGCAGGGCGGCGACGTCGATATCCTGGCTATGCGTAAGATAGAACAACAGGTTGCTGTGCAGTTCGTCCCAGTCCGGATTGATCTTCAGTGCCTGGCGGGCATGCGCGATGGCCTTGTCGATGCGGCCCAGACGGGTCAGTGCGGCGCTGATATTAATGTGCGCCCGGCGGTGATGCGGATCGAGCTTGGCCACGGTTTCAAAGCTGCTGACAGCCTCGCTGAGGCGTCCCATCTCCATCAGGCAGGTGCCCAGGTTGACATGCGCGGCGGTGGATTTAGGCCCCAGCTTTACGGCGCGCCTGCAGCTGTCCAGCGCGGCGTCCTGTTGCCCCATGGTGTTCAGGACGGCGGCGATATTGCTATGGGTGATGGGATTGTTCGGCGCCAGTACAGCCACTTGCCGGAAAGAAGCCAGCGCCTGTTCCAGCTGGCCGTCTTCCTGCAGCGCCATGCCGAGGTTGTTCAAGGCGTCGATATTGTGCGGTTCGAGCAACAGCGCCGCCTGGTAGATGGCGATCGCCGGTTCCTTGCGCCGGGTTTCGCGCAGCAGATCGGCATAATGCAGCATCGGCGCGGCGACGGTGGCGTCGAGCGCGATCGCCTGGCGGTAGGCGCTTTCCGCCTCGGCCGTCTCGCCCAGCGCATGCAGGCTGCGTCCCAGGCCGTGGAAGTGGGCGGCAATGGCCGCCGGCAGCGCGGTGGCGGCGCGGTAGCTGGCGGCAGCTTGCGCGTTGCGGTCCAGCCTGAACAGCACATTGCCCAGACCGCCATGCGCCATGGCGTTGGCAGGGTCGCCCTGCAGCGCCGCCGCATAGCTTTGCATGGCTGGCTCCGGCCGGTTCAGCGCCACTTGCACATCGCCCAGCTTGCGATGCAGATCGGCGGTCGCGGGCGCCAGCGCCAAAGCCTGGCGGTAGCTCGCTTCGGCCGCCTGGAATTGTTGCTGCGCCTGTAAAATGTCGCCCTTGCCCGCATGGGCAATGGCCAGCGCAGGATCGAGCTCGAGCGCGCCACGGTAGCATTCGGCCGCTTCCTTCAGGTGTCCTTGCGCCTGCAGCGCATCGCCCAGGCGGCTCAGGGCCTCGGCAAAGGCGGGCGCCAGTTCCAAGGCGCGCATGAAACACGGCATGGCCAGGTCGGGCTGGCCGCCATCCATATGGGCATTGCCCAGGTGCAGATGGGTTTCGGCGTCGCCGGGCGCCAGTTCCACCGTTTTTTGCAGGGCCGCCAAGCCATCCTTGCCCTGCAGCTGCAAGGCCATGGCCAGCACGCTCCAGAGCAGCGCCGAAGCAGGGTAGAGCTCGAGCAGGGCGCGTGTCGCCTGTTCCATTTCCCCATGCTCGCCGCTCTCATGCAGGACAACGATATGATCGATCTCCTGTTGAGTGGGCTGCTGCCCGTCACTGGGCGGCGGTGCTGCGGAATCGGTAGCGTGCATGGAAGAAATAAGAGTGAGTGCCACCCTCAATTGTAAGGGCTGGCAGTGCTTTAGAGAAATATCTTCTTCATAAACTTCACTTTGAAAAAAATGGCGTGGACATCTTGCGATGTCCACGCCATTCTACCTTGCAGCTTGCCTGCAATCAGCCATTTACATATTCGGATAATTCGGCCCGCCGCCGCCTTCCGGCGTGACCCACACGATATTTTGCGTCGGGTCCTTGATATCGCAGGTTTTGCAGTGCACGCAGTTCTGCGCATTGATCTGCAAGCGTTCGGCGCCATCGTCGTTTTTTACGAACTCATAGACGCCGGCCGGACAGTAACGCGCTTCCGGACCGGCATAGGTGGCCAGGTTGACATCGACCGGCACGCTGGCATTTTTTAACGTCAGGTGGATAGGCTGGTCTTCGGCGTGGTTGGTGTTCGAGATGAACACCGACGACATCTTGTCGAAAGTGAGTTTGCCGTCCGGCTTCGGATAGACGATTTTTTTCGATTGCGCCGCCGGCTTCAGGCATTCGTGATCGCCATGCGTGTGGTGCAGGGTCCACGGCGCCTTGCCGCGCAAGAGTATCTGATCGATACCCGTCATCAGGCTGCCCAGGTACAGGCCTTTCGACAGCCATGGCTTGACATTGCGCGCCACATGCAGCTCTTCATGCAGCCACGATTGTTCGAAAGCAACGGGATAGCTGGCCAGTTCGTCGTGCTGGCGCTGTTCGCCCAGCGCGCCGAACGCCGCTTCGGCCGCCAGCATGCCGCTCTTGATGGCCGCGTGGCTGCCCTTGATGCGGCTCATGTTCAAAAAGCCCGCATCGCAGCCGATCAGCGCGCCGCCGGCAAATACCAGTTTCGGCAAACATTGCAGGCCGCCGGCCGTGATCGCGCGCGCGCCGTACGAGATGCGCTTGCCGCCTTCGAAGAATTTGCGGATTTCCGGATGGGTCTTGTAGCGCTGGAACTCCTCGTACGGCGACAGATACGGGTTTTCATAGGCCAGGCCCACCACGTAGCCGACCATCACCTGGTTGTTTTCCAGGTGGTACAGGAAGGAGCCGCCATAGGTTTTGGCGTCCAGCGGCCAGCCGGTCGAGTGGATCACCAGGCCGGGTTGATGTTGGGCCTGGTCGATTTCCCACAGCTCCTTGATGCCGATGCCGTACGATTGCGGGTCCTTGCCCGCGTTCAGGTCGTATTTTGCCATCAACTGCTTGCCCAGGTGGCCGCGCGCGCCTTCGGCGAACAGCGTGTATTTGGCGTGCAATTCCATGCCCAGCTGGAAGTCCGGACCCGGTTCGCCGTCGCGCTTGACACCCATGTTGCCGGTGGCCACGCCCTTCACGGCGCCGTCGTCGTTGTACAGGATTTCTGCGGCCGGAAAGCCCGGGAAGATGTCCACGCCCAGGTTTTCCGCCTGCTGGCCCATCCAGCGCACCACATTGCCCAGCGAGACGATGTAGTTACCATGGTTTTCAAAGCAGGCCGGCACGGCGAAATTCGGCGTTTTATAGGCTTTGGTTTCGGTCAGGAACAGGATGCGGTCTTCCGTCACTGCGGTGTTCAGCGGCGCGCCCAGTTCCTTCCAGTTCGGGATCAGTTCGGTCAACGCTTTTGGGTCCATGATGGCGCCCGACAGGATATGGGCGCCCAGTTCGCCGCCTTTTTCCAGCACGCAGACCGACACTTCCTGGCCTTTTTCGGCAGCCAGCTGTTTCAGGCGGATGGCGCTAGCCAGGCCGGCCGGGCCACCGCCGACGATCACCACGTCGTACTCCATGGTCTCGCGCGGTCCGTACTGTTCAATTAAGTTATTTGGCTGTGTCATGGTCTCGTTTTATGGTTACTGAATTTTGTGAATCGGGAAGCGCAGGGGAATTTAAGCACGAGTGTGCTTGTTTTTGGCGCGGATTGCAACTTTGGCGCCATTTTGCGGGACATTGCCCCACGCCGCAATCTAATTCCGGGCATTTTGTGTAATGATGGCGTTTACTTTATCCCAGCCGTGGCGGGCAGGAAGTTGTCCGGTTGCCAATACTAGAGGCAAAGTGTTGTTCAAAACAGAATAGGAGTAGCTCGTGGGCATAGAAGTCAATTTCGAGGGCAAGATCGCCCTGATTACAGGCGCGTCCAGCGGCCTTGGCGCGCGCTTTGCGAAAGTGCTGGCGCAGGCCGGCGCCCAGGTCGTGCTGGCCTCGCGCCGCACCGAGCGGCTCAAGGAGTTGCGTGCCGAGATCGAAGCCGATGGCGGCGCCGCCCACGTGGTGTCGCTCGACGTGACCGACTTTGCCAGCATCAAGTCGGCCATCGCCCATGCGGAAACGGAAGCCGGACCGATCGATATCCTGGTCAACAATTCCGGCGTGTCAACCACCCAGCGCCTGGTCGACGTCACGCCCGAGGATTACGCCTTCGTGATGGACACCAATTTGCGCGGCTCGTTCTTCGTGGCCCAGCAAACGGCCAAGCGCATGATCGCGCGCGCCAAGGGCGATCCGAAAAAACAGCACCGCATCATCAATATCGCCTCCATGGCCGGCTTGCAGGTGTTGCCGCAGATCGGCGTCTATTGCATGAGCAAGGCCGGCATGGTGCACATGACGCGCGCCATGGCGGTGGAGTGGGGCAAGTACGGCATCAATACCAACGCCATCTGCCCAGGCTATATTTCGACCGAAATCAATGAAGACTATTTTGCCACCGAGCAGGGCAAGAAGCTGATCGAAATGCTGCCCAACAAGCGCCCGGGCAAGCCGGAAGACCTCGATGGATTGCTGTTATTGCTTGCTGGCGAGGATTCGCACTTTATCAATGGCGCCATCATTTCAGCCGATGGAGGTATGACCGGCTTTTGACATTGACCTGGAGCATTGCTTTAACACTGCCTGACGGCTATGATGGGTGCTTTCGATTTCCTGCGACTGCTGGATCATCGCTCTGACTTGAGTTTATTTTAATATTTCAATATTGAAATAGTGTTTTTATATATTAATTCATGATCTGGCAGCTTGAAAGTGATCGGATTAATTTTGACATCAGATTTATTGAGAATGAAATGAAAACTACTTCCGCTGCGGTCGAACGCGCTGTTAGTCTGGCATCAGGAAAAATTTTTGACCCGGATGTGTTTAAAGAGGTCGGATTTTTCGTCATGCGCGATGCGATTCCCGAGGCTGTCGTGCAGCGTTGGCAGATGGAGTGGAATGATTTTTATACCAATCAGTTGAAAAATGGCCGTAGTGTCAATCGTGCCAATCCGGTGGCGTTGACCGAGAAATTGCCCGGCACCCTGGCGACCATGTACCGCGAGCCGATTTTTGCGGAGACATTGAAGCATGTTTTTGGCGAACATGTGGCATTATATAATCACCGTTTCGTCATCAAAGATGCGTATAGCCTCGATAAAGTATTTCTGCACCAGGATTCCTGTTATCACTTGGGTAGCCTGAATAAATGCAGTGTGTTTGTACCTCTCAGTATTGTCAATGAAGATAATGGTGGATTAAGTTTTCATGCGGGATCGCATAAAATGGGATTTTTGGGCGATGCTGGAGAAATCGATCCGAGCAGTTTTGATATGGTCTGGCCAAAAGTCACGCCGGCATTACACCCAGGTGATTTTGTTGTCATGAACAGTTCCCTATGGCATGAGTCAGGGCCGAACAAGAATGGCGTTAATCGTATTTTGGCGGACATGATAATGCAGCCGGCCAATGATCCGACTGGCAAGGAGTTGCTGAGCGGTACTTGGCAAACCGATTTTTTTTATTCGCCACTGAATTGTATTCGTTACTTTTCAAATTCCAGAGTTTTGAAGATCATCAAGTATGAAAAAGAGCTGAATACGCTCCTGGCGCGCTAAAACCATATGAAGTTGCATTAAGCTGATTTGTTATTATTCTGAATGGTGATGTGGAGCAATGCATAACGAGGCAGAAGGTCTGATCCATTGTACAGCCTTACGTCGTTTTGAATTTTGAACGAACAGGAGCTATACCATGCGCTGGTTGTTGGAACATCCGGGTGAACACGCAGTTACTTCTGCCAAGCAAATTCATACCTTGGATCTTCCCATTCTTTAGGTAAACAAATACTGCCCTCGCAATTGCCGAATCGAGGCGGCTCGACCTGACCTCGGACCTGTTCAGATGGCGGTGTTCCATCGGGGCGGATTGTTAGCGCGGCAATTGCAAGCCCACTAGCTTGTGCACCAGCTCCGACGACGTTGACGCGGCAAACTTGCGCATCAGCTTGGCGCGGTGCATTTCCACCGTGCGCGGACTGAGGTCGATCTGGCGCGCGATCAGCTTGCTGGTCTTGCCCTCCACCAGCAGCGCGGCGATTTCGCGTTCGCGCGGCGTCAGTTGCGCCGTTACCGGGCGTTGTTCGCTGACATCCTCGAACGTCCAGATACCGGCGCCCAATGGCTGGCCCGGCAGCATGGCGTGGCCCGTCACATGGCACCAGAACAATTCGCCATTCCCGCGGCGCATGATGCGCTCGTCCGAATAGCGCCCTTTGGCGTTCATGATGGGGATGATGCGCTCACCGGTGCGCAGGAATTCATCGTGGGTGGGATACAGTACTTCGAAGGACTGGCCGTCGAGCTGCGCGCGCGTGTAGCCGAACATGGCTGCCAGCGCTTCGTTGCAGCTACGCATGATGCGGTGCTCCGACATGCACATGCCGACCGGCGCGTGCAGGAAGATGCTTTCATAGTCGATCGCTGTCGTGGCATTCATCGGATGGGGATCACTCTCACAGGGCGAACCGCGGCACGGCGCCGGTAGTTCTACGGTATTGTACTTTCGACGGGCGTATTTTATGCTCACTTGCTGCAGGCGTCGGCGATCCATGCCAAGATGCCGCAAAGAATTTCACAATAAAGTTCAACACACCAGAGGGACACCCATGAATAAAGTTTATCCTGACGCCGCCGCAGCGTTGGCAGGCATCGTCCAGGACGGCCAGACCATCGCCGTCGGCGGCTTCGGCCTGTGCGGCATCCCCGAAGCCCTGATTGGCGCCTTGCGCGATTCGGGCGTGACCGGCCTGACCGCCATTTCCAACAATGCCGGCGTGGACGGCTTCGGCCTGGGCCAGTTGCTCACCACGCGCCAGATCAAGAAGATGATCGCCTCCTACGTGGGTGAAAACAAGGAATTCGCGCGCCAGTACCTGGCCGGCGAGCTGGAACTGGAATTCACGCCGCAGGGCACCCTGGCGGAAAAATTGCGCGCCGGCGGCGCCGGCATTCCCGCCTTCTTTACCAGGACCGGCGTGGGCACCATCGTCGCCGACGGCAAGGAATTGCGTGAATTCGACGGCGAACAATATGTGATGGAACGCAGCCTGGTGGCCGATGTGTCGCTGGTCAAGGCCTACATGGCCGACCGCGCCGGCAACCTGGTGTACCGCAAGACGGCGCGCAACTTCAATCCGAACGTGGCCATGGCCGGCAAAATCACCATCGTTGAAGTGGAAAAGCTGGTCGAAGTGGGCGAAATCGACCCGGACCACGTGCATACGCCGAGCATTTTCGTGCACCGCATCGTGGTCAACGCCACGCCGGAAAAACGCATCGAGCAGCGCACCGTGCGCAGCGCAGCATAAAAAAGATATCGGAGATAGACATGGCTTGGACTCGTGATGAAATGGCGGCGCGTGCCGCGAAAGAATTGCAGGATGGTTTTTATGTGAACCTGGGCATCGGCTTGCCGACCCTGGTGGCCAATTATGTGCCGGACAATATCGAAGTGTTCCTGCAGTCGGAAAACGGCTTGCTGGGCATCGGCCCGTTCCCGCTTGATACCGAAGTCGATGCCGACCTGATCAACGCAGGCAAGCAGACCGTCACCGCCTTGCCGGGTGCGGCCTACTTCAGTTCGGCCGATTCCTTCGGCATGATCCGCGGCGGCAAGATCAACCTGGCCATCCTGGGCGCCATGCAGGTGTCGGAAAAAGGCGACCTGGCGAATTGGATGATTCCAGGCAAGATGGTCAAGGGCATGGGCGGCGCCATGGATCTGGTGGCCGGCGTCAAGCGCGTGGTGGTGCTGATGGAGCACGTGGCCACTGCCAAGGACGGCAGCACCTCGCACAAGCTGCTGAAACAGTGCGACCTGCCGCTGACGGGCGTGGGCGTGGTCGACGTCATCATCAGCGATCTTGGCGTGATCGATGTGACGGAAAACGGCCTGAAACTGGTCGAACTGGCGCCGGGCGTGAGCAAGGAACAGATCCAGGCGGCCACGGGTGCGGAACTGGACGTGTCCGCAGTGTAATTGCTGGCAGTACTTGATCAATAGCGGCGGACAGCGATGTCCGCCGTTTGTTTTTTTTGCGGCGCTGGCTTGCGGCCAGACGGTATTTGCCTGATAATGAGAATACTTCTCATTATTATCGACTGACCTTCAGGCAGTCTTCTCTCATGCCTGCGAGCAAGCCTTTCACCGACCCTGATGTGCAGCATGGCCACGCCGTGGGCCGGCTGTATGGCGAGCATCATGGCTGGCTGCTGTCGTGGCTGCGGCTCAAGCTCGGTTCCAGCCACCTGGCGGCCGACCTGGCTCAGGACACTTTTTTGCGCGTGCTGGCCACCCGCGCCGGCGTGACGCTGCTGCAACCGCGCGCCTACCTGCGCACCATCGCGCACGGCCTGGCCGTCAATTACTGGCGCCGCTGCGATCTCGAACGCGCCTGGCTGGAGGCGCTGGCCGCCATGCCCGAGGCACTGGCGCCGTCGCCGGAAGAGCGCTTGCTGGTGCTGGAGACCTTGCACCGTCTCGATGCCATGCTGGCGCGCCTGCCGCACAAGGCGCGGCTCGCCTTTCTCATGCATCAGCTCGACGGCAGCGGTTATGCCGAGATCGCCTTTGAGCTGGGCGTCTCCGAACGCATGGTGCGCAAATACATGGCGCAAGTCATGTTGCATTGCCTGTGCCTGCAGCAGGACGATTGAGATGCACGCCAGCACCGTCGCGCGCGAACGCTATATCGTCCTGCAACAGGCGGCTGCCTGGTTTGCCTTGCTCGAATCAGGCGAAGCTGGCGAGGCCGAGCGTGCCAAGTGGCAGCGCTGGCTGCAGGCCGATCCCCTGCACGCCGACACCTGGCGCCAGGTGCAGGCGATCAGCGGCCAGTTTCGCGACCTGCCGCAGGCGCCTGCGCGCGCCGCGCTGGCCACCAGACCTGCGCATGGCCGGCGCGCCGTTGCCGCCATGCTGGTGGCCGCTGTCGGTGGCCTGGCGCTATGGTGGCGCGATGATGTGCGGCCCGATGACGTATTGGCCGAGGCCGGCAGCCACGCCAGCGGCGTCGGCCAGCTACGCCGGCTGCGCCTGCCCGATGGCGGCCAGTTGCAACTCGATACGGACAGCCTGGTCGATATCGATTATGGCGCCCGCGCGCGGCGCATCGTGCTGCGCCAGGGTCGCATCGCGCTCAGCACCGCTGCTGACACCGTATACCCGCAGCGCCCGCTGCTGGTCTGCACGGCGCAGGGCAGCCTGCGCGCACTGGGCACGCGCTTCGAGGTGCGGCAAGATGCAGCGCTTACCTTGCTGCGGGTGCAGCAGGGCGCGGTGGAAATCACGCCGCGCCACGGCCCGCCGGTGGTGGTGCCGGCCGGGCAGGGCGCGCAATTTGGTCCCGGGCGGGTGGCCGCTCTGACGCCAAGCGGCCAGGCGGCGCCAGCCTGGACGCGGCGCATGCTGCTGGCCGACAATATGCGCCTGGCGGACTTCGTGCAGGAATTGTCGCGCTACCGGTACGGCTACCTGGGCTGCGATCCGCAGGTGGCGAACTTGCGCCTGGTGGGCGCTTATCCGCTTGACGACCAGGACGCCATCCTGGCCATGCTTGAAGCGAGCTTGCCGGTGCGCGTGCGGCGCAGCATGCCATGGTGGGTGACGATTGCGCCGCGCGACGGCGTGCCGTAAAAATATTTCTCAAACGGAGTTCCGCTTTTCAGCGCTCGATTGGCAAACAAGAGAACGCTGAATTTCAACTGAAAGGACTCCATGTCATCCTCTACCGCCCCACGCCGTTACCAGCTGGCCCTGGCTATCCATCTTGCCCTGCTGGCGCTGCCGGCCCTTGCCGTGCAAGCACCGGCTTCCTTGCAGGCCGCCGATGCCGGCCAGGTTCGCCAGTACGACTTGCCGGCCGGGCTGCTCAGCACGGCGCTGAGTCGTTTCGCCAGCGAAGCCGGCATCGCGCTGTCGGCCGACGCCCGTCTGACCGATGGCAAGCATGCGCCCGCCCTGGCGGGCAGCCATACGCCGGCACAGGGCTTGCAGTTGCTGCTGGCCGGCAGCGGCCTGGAAGCGGTGTTGCGCGCGCCGGGCAGCTATGTGCTGCGGGTACAGGCGGCGGCAACGCGTGAGCAGGCCATGGCGGTCATTACCGTGGTCGGCAACTGGCTGGCCCACCCCGATGCGCACTCGAGCTTTGAACATGGCGGCGCGCGCGATGTGGTGGGGCGCGACGAGATGGTGCGCCTGGGCGCGACCGATGCGCGTGACGTGCTCAATCGCATCCCTGGCGTGTCGGCGCCTGCCAACAATGGCACGGGCAGCCACGACATGGCCCTGAACTTCGGCGTGCGCGGCCTGAACCCGCGCCTGGCGGCCCGTTCGACCGTGCTGATGGACGGCGTCCCGGTGCCGTTCGCGCCGTATGGCCAGCCGCAATTGTCGTTCGCCCCGATTTCCATGGGCAATATGGATGCGGTCGACGTGGTGCGCGGCGGCGGCGCCGTGCGCTATGGTCCGCAAAACGTGGGCGGCATCGTCAACTTCGTCACGCGTGCGATCCCTGACAAGGCCTCGGCCGAGGCCAGCGTGCAGGCCGAACAAAGCCCGTCCTCGTCCAGCGACAGCATCAGGACGCACACCAGCCTGATGCTGGGCGGCACCTTGGACAACGGCCTGGGCGGCGCCGTCCTGTACAGCGGCGTGCGCGGCAGCGACTGGCGCGAACGCAGCGAGACGACGATCGACGACCTGATCCTCAAAGGGCGCTACCGCATCGATGGCGCCAGCAGCGTGTCGGCCATGCTGCAGCGCTATGACGGCGAAGCCGACATGCCGGGCGGCCTGACCAGCGCCGCCTTTGCGCGCGACCCGTATCAGTCGACGCGGCCCCATGACAATTTCTGGGGCCGGCGCAACCTGGCCAGCCTCGCCTACGAATACAAGCCCGACCGCCAGCGCCAGTTCACCATGCAGGCGTTTTATACCGACACCTTGCGCAGCGGCTACCTGGACCAGGGCCGCAACCTGACCCTGTCGCCGCGCAACTACACAGTGCGCGGGGTGGAAACGCGCTACTCGCAGGCATTCCGGGCAGGGCAGGTGCGCCATGAAATCGGCGTCGGCCACCGCTTTGTCGACGAGTCCAGCCATGAGCTGCGCTACTGGCGCCTCAAGAGCGGCGCCATGCTGCCAACCGAAAGCAGCCCGATCGACCGCGATACCTCGGGCTCAACACGCGCCCACGCGCTGTTTATCGACGACCGCATCGATGTCGGCAGCTGGACCGTCACGCCCGGTCTGCGCAACGAGCGCATCCGCTCGTACCAGGACAACAATCTCACCGGCAAGCGCGACGGCGGCAACTACAATGTGCTGCTGCCGGCCCTGAGCGCCATCTATCACGTCAGCGATGCGTGGAATCTGTATGCCAGCGGCGACAGCTCGTTTGGCACGGTGCAGTACAGCAAAATGGCCAATGCCGTCGTCAGCGGCGGCGCCGAACCGGAAAAAGCCCGCTCATGGGAAGTGGGCACGCGCTACCAGCAAGGCCCTTGGCGCCTCGATGCCAATCTGTTCCTGATTCGTTTCAGCAACCAGTACGAAAGCAACCAGCAAAACAACAGCGTCTACGCACGCGGCAAGACGCGCCATCGCGGCCTGGAAAGCAGCGTGCAGTATGAATTGGGTAACGGGCTTGATGTCTACGCCAGCTATGCGCTGGTCGACGCGGCCATCAAGGAAGATGGCCCGAACTTCGGCAAGCAGGTGCCGTTTTCGCCGCGCCACAAAGGCACGGCCGGCCTGGCCTGGAAGGGCGGCAAATGGCGTGCCAGCGTCGATGGCCTGTTCGAAGGCGGGCAGTACGCCGACAGCGCCAACACCGTGGCGGAAAATGCTGCCGGCAACAATGGCCGCATTCCCGGCTACGGCGTATGGGCTGCGCGCGGCAGCGTCGATATTGCCAGCCTGCCGGCCGCGTTGCGTTTGAGCCTGGGCGTGAAAAACCTGTTCGACCGCCGCTATTTCACGCGCTCCTTCGACGACAACAACCTGGGCAAATACGTGGCCCAGCCGCGCACGGTGTATGTGCAGCTGAGCAGCCGTTTCTAACGTTAAAAATGGGTGACATGGATGACGCCCATAAAAAAACCCCGCAGATCGCTCTGCGGGGTTTTTTTGGCCTAGTGAAAGCTTACTTCACGATACTGACTGCGGGTGCGATGTAAGCATCATCGGCGGGGCTGGTCGGATGGGCCAGCTCGCTGTGCAGCTTGTCCATATCCAGCTCTTTTTCCCATTTCGACACGACGATGGTGGCTACGCCGTTGCCGACGAAGTTGGTCAGCGCGCGGCATTCGCTCATGAAGCGGTCGATGCCCAGGATCAGCGCCATGCCGGCCACCGGGATTGTCGGCACCACGGCCAGGGTGGCGGCCAGGGTGATGAAGCCGGCGCCGGTAATGCCGGAAGCGCCTTTCGAGGTCAGCATCGCCACGCCCAGGATGGTCAGCTCCTGCCAGATGGTCAGTTCCGTGTTGGTCGCTTGCGCCACGAACAGGGCGGCCATGGTCATGTAGATATTGGTGCCGTCCAGGTTGAACGAGTAACCGGTAGGCACCACCAGGCCAACGACCGGCTTGGAGCAACCCAGGCGTTCGAGTTTTTTCATCAGGGCCGGCAGGGCCGATTCCGACGAGCTGGTGCCGAGCACGATCAGCAGTTCTTCCTTGATGTACAGCAGGAAGCGGCCGATCGAGAAGCCGGTATAGCGGGCGATCAGGCCCAGCACCACGAACACGAACAGGAAGCAGGTCAGGTAGAACGAGCCCATCAGTTTGGCCAGCGGGATCAGCGAAGCCAGGCCGTATTTACCGATGGTAAAGGCCATCGCGCCGAAGGCGCCGACCGGAGCGACTTTCATGATGATGTTGACCATGCCGAAGATGGCGTGCGACAGTTCGTCGATCAGCTTGGTGACCGGACGGCCACGCTCGCCCAGCAGCGACAGCGAGAAGCCGAACAGGATGGCGATCAGCAGCACTTGCAGGATGTCGCCCTTGGCGAACGCATCGACGAAGGTCTTCGGGATGATGTTCATCAGGAAGTCGGTGGTCGTCAGGCCTTCGGCGTGCGTGTATTGCGCGATCGACTTGGCGTCCAGGTGGGCCGGATCGGCGTTGAAGCCGGCGCCCGGTTTCAGGATATTAGCCACCAGCAAGCCGATCGCCAGCGCGAAGGTGGAAACGACTTCGAAGTAGAGCAGGGCCTTGCCGCCGACGCGGCCGATTTTCTTGACGTCCTGCATGCCGGCGATGCCGGACACCACGGTACAGAAAATCACCGGGGCGATGATCATCTTGATCAGTTTGATGAAGCCGTCGCCGAGCGGCTTCATGTCGACGGCGTTCGATGGATAGAACACCCCCAGCAGCACGCCGGCCACGATGGCGAACAGCACCTGTACATACAGGATTTTGTAGAATGGTTTTTTCACGGAAGTCTCCTCTTGCGGGTTGATGGATGCGATCATCCGCGTATTGGTTCGCCCGCTCAATTGTGGATAACCGCAGATATGCACATTTTGTATATCGGGTATCAGACAATGGGAAATCGATGGTGGGCATGCTGCGCCGCAGCAAAGGCGGACCAATTCAGCCGTGCGCTTGGAGCATTGCCCGCGCTGCGCTACACTTCGCCAGAGGCTTGCGCGCAGCACCCGTCAGGGGGCACGGCGCGCCGCTGTTTTTCCATCGATGACACCACCTGGAACTCGCATGATCGAAGCCCGTATCCACACCGTCCAGTGCATTTCGCCGGCCGGCCTGCACAGCATGTCCTATAAAGAATGGGGCGCGCCCGACAATCCCGATGTGCTGGTGTGCGCCCATGGCGTCACGCGCGTGGGCGACGATTTCGACAGCCTGGCGCAAGCCATGGCCAGCGACTACCGCGTGATCTGCCCCGACGTGGTCGGGCGCGGCCGTTCCGGCTGGCTGGCCAACCCCGAGTTCTACCGCGTGCCGCAATACGTGAGCGACATGGTGACCCTGCTGGCGCGCGTGCTGGCCAATGGCGAGCGCCAGACGGTGGACTGGTTCGGCACCTCGATGGGCGGCTTGATCGGCCTGGGCCTGGCGTCCTTGCCGCACAGCCCGGTCAGCAAGCTGATCCTCAACGATATCGGCCCCACGCTGGCGCCCGAGGCCTTGCGGCGCATCGGCGACTATATCGGCCAGGACCTGCGCTTCGACACGTTTGAACAGGGTGCGCAGTTTGTGCGCGACGTGTCGGCCAGTTTCGGCCCGCACACCGAGCTTGAATGGCACAAGCTGGCGCAGGACGTGCTGCGCCAGGATGCCGATGGCTGCTGGCGCCGCCATTACGACATGGGGCTGGCGCTGCCGTTCCGCTCGGCCACGCCGGAATCGGCCGCGCGCGACGAAGCCATGCTGTGGGCCGCCTACGACGCCGTGCGCTGCCCGACCCTGCTGGTGCGCGGCGCCGACTCGGACTTGCTGTCGCACGCCACGGCGCAAGCCATGCTGCAGCGCGGCCCGAAGGCGCAACTGGTGGAAATTGCCGGCGTCGGCCACGCGCCCACCTTTATCCATGACGAGCAGATCGCCATCGTGCGCCAGTTTTTGTTGAACAAGTAGCTGCGGCTGCGTTTTACCGATTTTGAAACAAACGAAAGAAATAGCATGGAAATTACCCGCTTGCACGTAGGCAAACGCCTGTCCGAAGTCGCCATCCATAACGGCACCATCTACCTGGCCGGCCAGATCGCCGAAGACACCACCCAGGATATCAATGGCCAGACGCGCGAAGTGCTGGGCCACATCGACCGCCTCCTGGCGGAAGCGGGCAGCGACAAGACCTGCATCCTGTCGTGCCAGATCTATATCGCCGACATGCAGCATTTTGCCGGCATGAACGAGGTGTGGGACGACTGGGTCGCCGCTGGCCACACGCCGCCGCGCGCCACCGTCGAAGCGAAACTGGCCAATCCGGCATGCCTGGTTGAAATCGTCATCATCGCTGCGGAACGTTAAGGCCACCATGGTTTCCACTTCGGCCCCCAATAGCGCCACCTCGGAACAACTGGTCGAGGGCCTGAGTGCGCCGGACAGCGCGCGCGTGCTCGATGCGCTCGCCTACGCCACCGAGGCCTACGGCGACAAGCAGACCTTTGTCGGCCGCCCCGCGCTTGATTTTGCCATCGGCGTGGCCACCACCCTGGCTTTCTTGCGCAGCGATGCGGAAACCCGCATCGCCGGCCTGATGTTCGAGCTGACCCTGTTGGAGCCCGATACGGCGGCCGATATCGAGCCGCGTTTCGGCAAGCAGGTGTGCGACCTGGCCACCGGCGTGCGCCAGCTGATCCGCTTGCGCGCGCTGAACCAGAGCTCGTATGCGGGCGGCGCCGGCGGCCGCGGCAAGAACGCGGCCCAGCAGGCCGTGGCGCAAGTGGAAACCCTGCGCAAGATGCTGCTGGCCATGGCCTCGGACATGCGCGTGGTGCTGGTGCGCCTGGCGTCGTGCGTGACCACCTTGCGCTACTTTGCCGAGATCAAGCTGTTCAACGACATGACGCGCGAATACGGCCGGGAAACACTGGACCTGTACGCGCCGCTGGCCAACCGGCTCGGCATCTGGCAGCTGAAGTGGGAACTGGAAGACCTGTCGTTCCGTTTCATCGAGCCGGAAGCCTATAAACGCATCGCCAAGATGCTGGAAGAGAAACGCATGATGCGCGAGGGCTTTGTCTCCTCGGCCATTTTGCGCCTGCAGACAGAGCTGGCTGCGGCCGGCATCGAGGCCGAAGTGTTCGGCCGCCCGAAACATATCTACAGCATCTGGAACAAGATGCGCGGCAAGGAACTCGATTTCACGGCACTGTACGATGTGCGCGCGTTTCGCGTGATCGTCGCCGACGTCAAGACCTGTTATACGGTGCTGGGCGTGGTGCACAATATCTGGACCCCGATCCCCAAGGAATTCGACGATTATATTTCGCGTCCGAAACCCAATGGCTACCAGTCGCTGCACACGGTGGTGATGGCCGACGACAGCCGGCCGCTGGAAGTGCAAATCCGCACCAATGAAATGCACAGCTTTGCCGAATACGGCGTGGCCGCGCACTGGCGCTACAAGGAAGAGGGCGGCTCGAACTTTGCAGGCCAAAAATACGACGAAAAGATCGCCTGGCTGCGCCAGTTGCTGGCCTGGAAAACCGAGGTGGCCGACGCCGTTGTCGGCCAGGAAGAGATCCAGCGCGAATGGGTGGAAAAGCTCAAGTCCGCCACCCTGGATGACCGTATTTTCGTCATGACGCCGCAGGCGCGCGTGCTGGAATTGCCGGTCGGCGCCACGCCGGTCGACTTTGCCTACCACCTGCACAGCGACGTGGGACACCGTTGCCGTGGCGCCAAGGTCGACGGCGTGATGGTGCCCCTGAACACCCAGTTGAAAAACGGCCAGACCTGCGAAATCATTACCGCCAAGGGCGCGCCGGGCACGGCCGGGCCGTCGCGCGACTGGCTCGGCGCCGGCTACGCCGTCAGCACCCGCACGCGCTCGAAAATCCGCGCCTGGTTCCATGCGATCGATATCCAGGAAACCCTGGGCCACGGCCGCGCGCTGGTGGAAAAATCGTTGCAGCGCGAAGGCAAGACGGCCGTCAACCTCGAAGCGCTGGCGCAAAAGCTGGGCTTTGGCAAGGTCGATGAATTGTTTCTGGCGGTCGGCAAGGATGAATTCAGCCTGCGCCATGTCGAGCAGGCGCTGCACGACACGGGCGAAGTGGTGGAGCCGGAGGACGCGGTGCTGGTCGGCAAAAGCCGCGCCTCCAGCGTGGAGCAGGGCGCCAAGTCCGGCGTGCTGGTGGTTGGCACGGAAGGCCTGATGACGGTGCTGGCCAAATGCTGCAAACCGGCGCCGCCGGACAGCATCGTCGGTTTTGTGACGCGCGGCAAGGGCGTCTCGATCCACCGCGCCACCTGCAAGAACTTCGAGGAAATGCGCGCGAAGGCGCCCGAGCGCGTGATTTTTACCGAGTGGGGCAGCACCGGCGGGCAAGATACGGTCTACCCGGTCGACATCTTCATCCTCGCCGGCGACCGCCAGGGCCTGCTGCGCGATATCTCCGAGATTTTCTCGCGTGAAAAAATCAACGTCATCGGCGTCAACACCCAAAGCGCCAAGGGCCAGGCCCGCATGACCTTTACGGCCGAGATCAGCTCGACGGCGCAGTTGCTCAAGGCCTTGAATGTGATCAAGGATGTCAGCGGCGTGCTCGAAGCGCGGCGCAGCTGACAGTTGTTCCTGTGCGGGCGGCTGCTTGCCGCCTGGCTTTCTTGTTGTCTCCCTGCTCCTCATGATGCGTCCTGCGCCGGCAGGGGACGTCCCTTCTTTCCATGAAGCATCGATGTTAATTTTATCAATATTTTATCCAAGATAAAATATTGGCAATGGGAAATGATATCATTGCAAGAAATTTTCGCTATCCTGGCGAAAGATGGCCGTAGCAGACTGCGGTAACTCCTTGAAAATCCCATGAACCGCATCTACCGCTCCATCTGGAACCAGGCCACGGGCGCCTATGCCGCCGTTTCCGAAAACGTCAAATCGGCCGGCAAGCGCTCCATGCCCGGGAGTAGCGGCGGCGCGCATTTTGCGCTGACCAGCATGGCGGCGGCGCTGATGCTCGGCTACGG
Organism: Janthinobacterium sp. PC23-8; assembly: GCF_002250505.1. Lineage (GTDB taxonomy): Bacteria > Pseudomonadota > Gammaproteobacteria > Burkholderiales > Burkholderiaceae_D > Janthinobacterium. The sequence goes on along the minus strand of NZ_NJGY01000001.1, from coordinate 1,563 downwards.
CAGCCTGGCGCTGGCCGGACCGACGGGCGGCACGGTGGTGGCGGGCCAGGCAAACATTAGCGGTGCGCCCGGTTCGACGGTGATCCACCAGGGCAGCCAGAACGCGGTCATCAACTGGGCCAACTTCAATATCAACAAGGGCGAGTCGGTGCAGTTCGTGCAGCCCAACAGCAATGCGGTGGCCCTGAACCGGGTGCTGGGCAATGACGGCACCACGATTTTGGGTAAGCTGTCGGCCAACGGCAAGGTGTTTATCGTCAACCCGAACGGCGTGCTGTTCGGCCAGGGCGCGTCGGTCAATACGGCCGGCCTGGTGGCCTCCACGCTCGATATCAACAACGCCGACTTTATGTCGGGCAACTACAAATTTGCCGGCAATGGCGCGGGCAAAGTGCTGAACCAGGGCGCGCTCAGCGCGCCGGGCGGTTTTGTAGCCTTGCTGGGCGCGCAGGTGTCGAATGAAGGCACGATCCAGGCGCGGCTCGGTTCGGTGGCGCTGGCCGCCGGCCAGGCGATCACGCTCGATGTGGCTGGCGACGGCTTGCTGAACGTGGCGGTGGACCGCGGCGCGGTGGGCGCGCTGGTGCAAAATGGCGGCCTGATCCGGGCCAATGGCGGCAGCGTGGTGATGACGGCGCAGGCCGCCGGCAAGCTGCTCAAAACCGTGGTCAACAACACCGGCGTGATCGAGGCGCACACGATAGACACGCGCGGCGGTACCATCAAACTGCTGGGCGACATGCAAAGCGGTACGGTGAACGCGGCCGGCACCCTGGACGCCAGCGCGCCCGACGGCGGCAATGGCGGCTTTATCGACACCTCGGCCGCGCATGTAAAGCTCGATGACACATTGAAGGTTACGACGGCATCGAGCAAGGGCCTGACCGGCACCTGGCTGATCGATCCGACCGACTTCACGATTGCCGCCACCGACGGCGACCAGACCGGCGCGTTCTATACCAATGCGCTCAAGAGCAACAATGTCACCATCCAGACCCTGGCCACGGGCGCAGGAGCCGGCGACATCAATGTCAACGACAATATCGCGTGGAACGCCAACACGCTTACGCTCACGGCCCACAACAGCATCAATATCAACCGCGCGCTGCGCGGCGCCGGCACGGCCAGCCTGGCGCTGGAATATGGCCAGAGCGCAGTAGCGGCGAACAATACCGCTACCTACAACGTCAAGGCCGAAGTCGACCTGCCGTCGGGCCAGAACTTCAGCACCAAACAGGGCAGCGACGGCGTGGCGACCGTGTACACGGTGATCAACAGCCTGGGCGCGCCTGGCAGCAGCACCGGCACCGACCTGCAGGGCCTGGGCCTGGGCGGCAGCTATGCCCTGGGCAGCAATCTCGACCTCAGCGCCACCAGCGGCTGGAATGCCAACAGCGGCTTTATGCCGATCGGCAGCGATGGCGCGCCGTTTGCCGGCGCCTTCGATGGCCTGGGCCATGAGCTGCATGGCCTGACCATCGCCCGCACCGACACCGCCCCCGTGGGCCTGTTCGGCAATATCGGCGCCACTGGTGCGGTGCGCAACCTGGGCTTGGTCGGCGT
>NZ_NJGY01000012.1 GCF_002250505.1 Janthinobacterium sp. PC23-8 | reverse complement strand
TTGACCGTTGCAGTGGCGGTGCCGTCATAGACCTTGCTGCCAGCCGTAATGCCGGTCACGGCATTGATGGCGGCGCGGCTGATGTCGGCCGTCGTGCTGGCCGTGTTGCTGGTCAGCGTGTAGTTGCCGGCGTCGGCACCACCCAAGGCGATGCCGCTGACGTTCACCGTCTTGCCAGTGGCAGCGTTCTTGTCGGTAAATACACCGCTGGCGGTGGCGTTCAGGCTGTCGCCATTGACCATGCCGGCAAACGTTGCTCCGTTCGTGTTGACCGTTGCAGTGGCGGTGCCGTCATAGACCTTGCCGCCAGCCGTAATGCCGGTCACGGCATTGATGGCGGCGCGGCTGATGTCCGCCGTGGTACTGGCGGTGCTGCTGGCCAGCGTGTAGTTGCCGGCGTCGATGCCACCAAGGGTAATGCCACTGACATTGACTGTCTTGCCGGTGGCGGCGTTCTTGTCGCCGAAGGCGCCGCTGGCAGTGGCGTTCAGGCTGTCTCCGTTGACCATGCCGGCAAACGTCGCGCCGGCGGTGCTGACCGTTGCCGCTGTGGTGCCATCATAGACTTTATTGCCGGCCGTGATGCCGGTGACCGTCAGGGCCTTGGGCGTGATGTCGCCCACAGCGCTGCCGGTGGTCGTTTGCAACGCGTAGTTGGCGGCGTCGGCGCCGCCCAGCGACAGGCCGCTGAGGTTGACGGTCTTGCCGGTGCCAACGTTTTTGTCGGTAAACGCGGCGGCGCCGGCCACCGTCAGCACATCGCTGCCGATCTTGCCGTTGAACACGACGGAGCCGGCGTTGAGGGTGGCGGCGGTGGTGCCGTCATAGACCTTGTTGCCGGCCGTGGCGCCGGACAGCGTGAGCAGGCGCGGCGTGATCACCAGGCCGCCATCGATATAGCTGATCGCATAGGCCGACTGGCCGCCCGTGGCATAGTAACCGCTGACCGACACCGCATAGGTGCCGGCGTTGACGACGCCGGCAGCGCTGCCAGCGTACACAGGTGTGCCGGGCAGCACATTACCGGCCACCAGGTTGGAGAGCGTCGTGGTGTTGGCGCCGCCCGCATAGGCGGTACCGTCGTACACCTTGGTGCCGTTGGACAC
>NZ_NJGY01000011.1 GCF_002250505.1 Janthinobacterium sp. PC23-8 | reverse complement strand
CTGAAATTGCTGCCCAGCGTGTAGCTGGCGCTCTTGTCCATCGCCATCAATTGCAATTGATGCGTACCATTGATGGTTCTGGACCACTCGGACGCCAGCATCGGCAGCGTGCCGCCGCTGCCGTTGAGCGCACCGTCACTGCCCACCATCACCCAGTTGTTGCCGGTGGCGCCAGGGGTGGTGGTGGTGGTGAAGCCAACATAGTTGTCGGGCGCCAGCATCTGCGCGCTGGTCAGCGCCAGCGCGTTGGACGTGATGCCGTAACTGCCGGCGCCTGCGGGGGACATGCCGGGATTGAGATCGTTGTTGAAGAAGGCGTTGACAATGATGCCATCATTGACGCCGGCGATGCCGCCTAGCGACGAAGTACCGTTGTTCTTGCCGGAGAAATAGACATTGCTAATGTTGCCCCGATTGTGTCCGAACAAGCCACCGATCTTGTAGTTACCCGAGATGTTGCCGGTCGCATAGCTGTTGCTCACGTCGGCTTGGGACACGCCGGCCAGTCCCCCAACCCTGATGCCGCCCGTGACGCTGCCGGTGGCATAGCTGTTGTCCATCGAACCGTACAACGAGCCGACCAGGCCGCCCACGCTATCTAAGCCGGTGACATTGCCGGCAGCATGGCTGTTGCTGATCGTCCCATAGCCGCTAAGCGTGTAGCCGACCAGGCCGCCCGCACGAGCGCCGTTGACATCGCCGGTGGCATAGCTGTCGGTGATGGTGCCCGCGTTCGCGCCCACCAGTCCGCCTGCGGCGCCATATCTAAAGCTATTGGTCACAGCCGCCGTGCTGTAGCTATTGCGGATCACGCCGTCCACCGAGTTAAACGACACCAGACCGCCCATGGTATTAAAGGACATTGACGTCATCGCGCCAGTGGTATGGCTGTTGCTGATGGTACCGGAATTGCTGCCCACCAGTCCGCCGATCCTGCTGTTGGCCAAGCCGCCGACCTGGCCGCCGCTGTACACATTGTCGATATTGCCGCTATTGTTGCCGGCCAACGCGCCGACATTGCCGTAAGCGCCGTTCGAGGCCGTTCCGCCCGAGATATTGACGCCGACCAAGCCCAGGTTGCGCACCGCACCAGTGGCGCCGATATTGCCGAACAGGCCCACGGGGGCGGTGTCGGT
>NZ_NJGY01000010.1 GCF_002250505.1 Janthinobacterium sp. PC23-8 | reverse complement strand
CCGTCATAGACTTTATTGCCGGCCAGCTGGCCCGTGACCGTCAGCGCCTTGGCCGTGATGCTGGCCGTCAAGCCGGTCGGATTGGCCACCGTGTAGTTGCTGGCCAGGCCAGTGCCGTCCGCCAGGCTGGCGCCGCTGACGGTCACTGCCTTGGCGTTGCCCACGTTTTTGTCGCCGAACACGCCACTGGTGCCGGACAGCAGCAGGGTCTCTTCGCCCACCAGGCCGCTCAGGGTGCCACCCGACAAGCTGGCCGCCAGGGTGCCGTCATAGACCTTGTTGCCTGCCGTTATGCCAGCGATGTTCAGTTGCTTCGGCGTGATATTGGCTGTCAGGCCGCTCGGATTGCCGACCGTGTAGTTGCTGGCCAGGCCGGTGCCATCAAGCAGGGCCGCGCCGCTGGCTGTCACGGCGATATTGCTGGCCGCATTCTGGTTGGCAAACGTGCCCGTCAGCCCTGTCAGCGTCAGGGTTTCGTTATTGACCAGGCCGTTCAGGGCGCCGCCCGTCACGCTGGCGGCCAAGGTGCCATCATAGACCTTGTCGCCCGCCGTCGCGCCCGTTACCGTCAGCGCTTTCGGCGTAATGGCGCCGCTGCCGCTGGCGGTGTTGCTGGCCAGGCTGTAGTTGCCCGCGTCAAGGCCACCCAGAACGATGCCTTCGACCTTGACCGTCTTGCCGTTGCCGGCGTTCTTGTCGCCGAAGGCCGCCTTGGTGGCGGTAAACGACAGGCTGTCACTACCCAGCACGCCATTGTAGGTGGCGCCGGCGTTCAAGGTAGCCGCGTCCGTGCCGTCATAGGTTTTGGTGACGGCGGTGATGCCGCTGACGCTGGCAATTTGCGCCTGGGTGATGGTGCCGGTGCCGGTGCCGCTGCCGGTGCTGGCGGTCAGGGTGTAGTTGCCCGCATCCGTGCCACCCAGGGTGAGGCCGCTGGCGGTGACGGTTTTGCCGCTGCCCACGTTCTTGTCGGCAAACGATGCCGAGGTGGCGCTGACCGTCAGGACGTCGCCATTGAACATGCCGGCAAAGGTGGCGCCGGCATTGCTGACGGTGGCGGTGGTGCCGGCGTCATAAGTCTTGCTGCCGGCCGCGATAGCGCTCACGCCGGTCACTTGCGCCTTGGTGATGATGCCGGTGCCGCTGCCGTTCACCGCCGTCAGTTGGTAGTTGCCCGCATCAGTGCCGCCGAGTGTCAGGCCGCTGGCGGTGACGGTCTTGCCGCTGCCGACGTTCTTGTCGGCAAACGATGCCGAGCTGGCGCTGACCGTCAGGACGTCGCCGTTGAACATGCCGGCAAAGGTGGCGCCGGCACTATTGACGGTGGCGG